>NZ_BQHJ01000001.1 GCF_021603645.1 Pseudomonas pseudonitroreducens
TCGACAACCTGGGCGTCAGCCATACCATTCTTGCCAGTGGTAAAGACTGTCGCGGCAGGATCACCGTTGCAGCCGACCCTGGAGATGATCCGGGGACCATTGTCAGGGGCGGAATCAGCCGCGCGCGTGTAGGGGAATTCCTGTGCGACTACTCCATCGCCTCCCACTACTGGGCTTGGTATGGGGAGTCGGGCGAGGCGGAAGTTCTGCGCTTTACCGCCCGCGCGGTGGGCACCGTTACGCGCACGGCCTCCGTGACAGGGGGCGGCGCTGACATGGTGTTCATATCGTCCAAGCAGGAAAGCTACGACTACACCTATGAAATCTCTGGCGGCGGCGTTTCTTTGTCGGTGTCCGCTAGTTCCCAGCTATCCAGCGACGCTACAGCTTATGGCGAGAACGGCGAGCGCACAGTGGACAGCGGCACGATGCGCACGACGTTCGGCCAAACGGAGGTGCAGAGCCAGGCCGGCAGCAGCGATACACCTGGCGGCATTGACGAGATTGGTTATTTCAGAGCGCCAGAAGACGACGCTATCCCCGCCTTGATTCCGGCCATGTATGCCTACCCCTCAGGGGGCTTTCGCAGCGTCCACCCTCTGCTGACCTTCGCGGGGGTTTCCAACCTCGCGGTTGAAGTCCTGCTGCGATACCCGGAGAACGTCACGACCGTCTTTGTCCCGGAGCTGCGGTACTACTCCTCGGCACTGACGCCGAGCGGGGTTCACGGCGAGCCATTCAGCTACACAACATCCGAGGGCCAGAGCGCAGGGCTTGACCTGGCGAGCTTCAACCCAGTAACGCATCAGGTTCTGCGCCATCTCGATCAGCCGACCTTCGGGTGGGTGTGAGGCGGCGGTGCCAATTGTCGCGCAAACATCGGGCGGCCTCAGCGGCGGAAGGCGGTGCCAAGCATCGCGCAAGGCAGTGCCAAAAGCGGCGCGCGCTTACACAAAGCCAAAGTCAGGGAAAGGCGGGCTCTTCGTAGGAGCGAGCTTGCTCGCGAACCGCCCTAGCGCCGGAGCCGCCGGTGAGTTTGTTCGCGAGCAAGCTCGCTCCTGCAGTTCGAATCCAGCCCATACAGTTTCCCCACGATTCTGTACCTGTCGGTCCTGACCGGGCGCCTCCTATACTCCGGAGACCTTTTGACTGGAGCGTCCCGTGCAGCAATCCCGGCCGTTCGCCCTCGCGTGCCTGGTGCTGGCCATGGCGCTCTGGGGCAGTTCCTTCATCGCGCTGAAATTCGCCTTCCAGGAAATGCCCGCCATGTGGGTGATCTTCGCCCGGATGGCGCTCGGCAGCCTGATCTTCCTCGCCGCCTGGCACTGGCGCGGGCGCATCGACTACCGACCCGGTGACTGGAAGTGGCTGCTCGCACTGGCCGCCTGCGAGCCGTGCCTGTACTTCATCTTCGAGTCCCTGGCGCTGCAGCAGACCAGCGCCGCGCAAGCCGGGATGATCACCGCGCTGTTGCCCTTGCTGGTGGCCGTCGGCGCGTTCTTCCTGCTGCATGAGAAGATCGCCCGCAACACCTGGCTGGGCTTTGCCCTGGCAGTGCTCGGCTCGCTCTGGCTGACCCTGGCCAGTGAGCCGGACCGCCACGCGCCCAACCCATTGCTGGGCAATTTCTACGAGCTGCTGGCGATGCTTTGCGCCACCGGCTACACCCTGTTGCTCAAGCACCTGTCGGCGCGCTATTCGCCGTTCATCCTCACCGCGATGCAGGCGTTCATCGGTTCGGCGTTCTTTCTGCCACTTGCCTTGGCAACGTCCGGAATGCCGGCGGCGCCCGGGCCGACCGGCTGGTTCGCCCTGGTCTACCTGGGCAGCGTGGTCACCGTAGGCGCCTACGGCCTGTACAACTTCGGCGTCAGCCGCCTGCCGGCGAGCCAGGCGACCGGTTTCATCAACCTGATCCCGGTGTTCACCCTGATCTTCGCCGCGCTGTTGCTCGGCGAGGTGCTCAGCGGCCAGCAGGCGCTGGCCGCCGGCCTGGTGTTTGCCGGTGTCGCCCTCAGCCAGTGGCGCAGCGCGCCGCCCACGTCGCCCGCCGGTGTGCTGGACTGAACTCATTGAATCGCTTGCCCTGCCAGGAGAACGACACGATGGCCGCCCAGGAACGCAGCTGGACCCGCGAGGCGATCCGCATCATCGAAGCGGATTTCCAGCGCAGCGCCGATACCCACTTGATCCCATTGGACCTGCCCGGCCTGCCGGGCGTGGAGCTGTACTTCAAGGATGAGTCGAGTCACCCCACCGGTAGCCTCAAGCACCGCCTGGCGCGCTCGCTGTTCCTCTATGCGCTGTGCAACGGCTGGCTGCGGCCGGGCGCTCCGGTGATCGAGGCCTCCAGCGGCTCGACGGCCATCTCCGAGGCCTATTTCGCCCGCTTGCTGGGCTTGCCATTCATTGCCGTGGTGCCGGCCAGCACCTCGAAGGAGAAGATCGCGCAGATCGCCTTCTACGGCGGCCAGAGTCATCTGGTGGACGACCCCACGCAGATCTACGCCGAGTCCGACCGCCTGGCGAAGGAAACCGGCGGCCACTTCATGGACCAGTTCACCTACGCCGAGCGCGCGACCGACTGGCGGGCGAACAACAACATCGCCGAGTCGATCTTCCAGCAGATGCGCCACGAGCGTTTCCCCGAGCCAGCTTGGCTGGTCTCCAGCCCCGGCACCGGCGGCACGCTGGCCACGCTGGGCCGCTTCGCCCGCTATCGTCGCCACGAAACCCGCGTGCTCTGCGCCGACGCCGAGCGCTCGGTGTTCTTCGACTCCTACCGCACCGGCGATCGCGAGCTGACCCTGAGCTATGGCTCGCGCATCGAAGGCATCGGCCGCCCGCGCGTCGAGGCGTCCTTCCTGCCCAACGTGCTGGATGCCTGCTGCAAGGTGCCGGACGACCTGTCGCTGGCGGCCATGCACTACCTCGCCCGACGCCTGGGCCGGCATGTCGGCGGCTCCAGCGGCACCAACCTGATCGGCGCACTGCTGGTCGCGCGGCAAATGGTGGCGCGGCGTGAGAGCGGCTCGGTGGTGGCGATCCTCTGCGACAGTGGCGAGCGCTACGAGACCACCTACTACAACCCGCTGTGGCTGATTTCCCAGGGCTTCGACCTCGATCCGCTGATCGAGGCGGTACGCCAGTGCGCCGAACACGGCGCCGCGTTGCCCGGCGATCTGCCCTGCATCGGACTGGACTGATTCATCGGGAGCGAAGCATGAAGACCATCGGCCTGATCGGCGGCATGAGCTGGGAATCGACCATTCCCTACTACCGGCAGATCAACGAACGCATCAAGGAAAAACTCGGCGGCCTGCACTCGGCGAAGATCGCGTTGTACAGCGTGGACTTCCACGAGATCGAGCGTCTGCAGCACGCCGGTGACTGGCCGGCTGCCGGCCGTCTACTGGCTGATGCGGCGCGTTCGCTGCAGGCGGCTGGCGCGGACTATCTGGTGCTCTGTACCAACACCATGCACAAGGTCGCACCAGCCATCGAGGCGGCGGTGGATATCCCGCTGCTGCACATTGCCGACCCGACCGCCGAGGCGATCCGCGCGGCCGGCATTGCCACGGTCGGCCTGCTGGGCACGCGCTTCACCATGGAGCAGGCGTTCTACAAGGATCGCCTGGTGGAGACGTTCGGGCTGACGGTGCTGACGCCTGACGAAGCCGATCGCCAGGTGGTGCACCGGATCATCTACGAGGAGCTGTGCCTGGGGCAGATTCGCGAAGCATCGCGGCAGGAGTACCGGCGCATCATCGCCGCGCTGGTGGAGCAGGGAGCCGAGGCGGTGATCCTCGGCTGCACGGAGATTTCCTTGCTGGTTGGCCCGGTGGACGCTTCGGTGGAGCTGTTCGATACCACTGCGCTGCATGCCCTGCGCGCGGCCGACGCGGCTATCTGAGGAGGACGCAAGCATGAGCTTCATCAGCCTGAAGGTGCGCGCAGCGTTCATCATGCATGGCTACGACGAGCAGAACCGCGAGGTGATCGAGCAGGTCTCCGACCCGGACTTCGTCGAGAAACTGGTGCGCGTCGAGCGCATCCAGTCGATCAGCGAAAAGTACGTGCTGGTGACCGCCAGCGATGGCCGGCTGGCCTATTGGGAGTACGCCGGGGAGTTTGCCGCGCTGAAGGCGCGACTGGTCGCGGCGGGGCTCCTCGTTTGAGGTTGCCGGCGGATAACCTGTTCCAGGTTATGCGCCCTACGGTGCCGAAATTACCGGGGGTGTAGGAGCGGACTTTGTCCGCGATGGCATCCGGCGCGATGCGGACCGATCGCGGACGGAGTCCGCTCCTACGTTGTCGGAAAAACTTGTGCGGGGTCGATCAATCCCCGCTGGAACCGCCCGGATAGGCGCAGCCGCGCATGACCTTGTCGTCCAGGCGCAGCTCGGCGGACAGGTTGCTCAGGGCACCGCTCATGCTGTCCTGGCAGCGCGTCGGAGCGACCCACAGTTCGACCTTCTCGCCGTTGGCTTCGCTGGAGTAGCTGGTACTGCCGTCGGGCACGCCTTCGGCGATGTAGGGCAGGACCAGGGGCTCCTTGCCGGGCTGCTCGATCAGCATGCCCTGGCCATTCACCAGCACGCTCCAGCCCGGCTCGTTGCCGTGGGCGCGGACCACCGCGCGCTTGAAGTTCGGGTCGTCACAGCCGGCGCCTTCGTTCTGCAGGCGATAGACCTTGGCCACTTCCAGCTTGCCGTCGGTGCCCTGGGCGCTGCTACCGCTGAAGCTGCCGCGCAGGTCGGCGTACAGCGAGGTGGCGCCGTCGTTGAACATCTCCAGCGCGTCGCGGGGCAGACCGGTGTTGCCGCTGTCCTCGATGCTGAAGCGGCGCTGCTCGGTGCAACTGCGGAACACCAGCTTGCCGTCCAGCCGGCTCAGTTCGCCCTGCAGGCGGGTGGAGGCGTTAAGATCGGTCTTGTTCGGCGTCCACACCTGGCAGGCGGCGAACAGGGGTAGCAGGCTGAACAGAATGAAACGGCTGGATCGCATGGAACGGGCTCCTCGAAAGTGCGCCCACGTTACCCAGCGCGGCCGGTCAGCTCAAGCCGACGAGGAGGATTTCGGATGATTCGTTGCAAGCGCGCCTATGATCCAGCGGCACAGGAAGACGGTCAGCGGGTGCTGGTGGACCGCCTGTGGCCGCGCGGCATTCGCAAGGAAGACCTGCACATGGCGCAGTGGGCCAAGGAGGCGTCGCCGTCCAACGAACTGCGCCAGCGCTTCCATCACGACCCGAGCCAGTTCGAGGACTTCCGCAGGGCCTACCACGGCGAGTTGAACGCTCACCCGGAACACTGGATGGGGCTGCTGGACCTGGCGCGCAAGGGCACGCTGACGCTGCTCTATGCGGCCAGGGACGAGGAGCACAACAACGCGCAGGTGTTGGCGGAGTTTCTCGAAGACGAACTGGAGAAGCAGGGCGAGGGGAGTTCGCCGGCCTGTTATGCCGGCAAGACCGAGTAGAGGCGGTCCTTGCTCGCGAACCCAGGTGAACGGCAGACGCCACGGCATCAATCCGACAGCCAGGACCGTAGGATGGGTGGAGCGAAGCGATACCCATCGACAATGTCTGCCGATGCATTGATGGGCACCGCTTCGCTCCACACCATCCTGCGCGAAGCCGTTAGAAACGCAGCTTTGTAGGGCGCATAACGCGCCAGCGTTATCCGCCTCTGGTATTCACGGCGGATAACCTGTTCCAGGTTATGCGCCCTACGAAGTTGCTCGCGAGTCGTGCAGGGCGGTTACCAGATCTTGTACACCTGCCCGCTCTGCTTGCCTTCCACGCTGCGGGCGAAACCCAGGGCGGCATCGGCGGCCGGCACCGGCTTGAAGCCGCGGAAGAACGGCGCGTAGCCCTCCATCGATTCCACCAGCACGTTCGGGCTCACCGCGTTGATCCGCTGGCCACGGGGCAGCTCCAGGGCGGCGCTGCGCACGAAGCCTTCCACCGCGCCGTTGACCAGGCTGGCCGAACTGCCCAGCACGATGGGCTGTTCACTGAGGATGCCGGTGGTCAGGGTGAAGGAAGCGCCGTCGTTGGCGTACTGGCTGCCGATCAGCACCAGGTTCACCTGGCCCATCAGCTTGTCCTTCAGGCCGACGGCCATTTCCGCCTCGCCCATTTCTGCCAGCGCACCGAAGTGCACCTTGCCGGCGGCGCTGATCAGCGCGTCGAAGCCGCCAGTCTGTTCGAACAATGCGCGGATCGAGGCGCTGTCGGTGATATCCACGTGCAGGTCGCCACTGTTGCGACCGACACGGATGATCTCGTGGCGCGGGCCCAGTTCGTTGGCGACGGCTTTACCGAGGGTGCCGCTGGCACCGATCAGGATGATTTTCATGAGGCTCTCCACGGAGTGGTTTGGCTGAAGGTGAATTCAGTCTAGAGTGAGTTCCTGTTGTGATAATCCGCCTAATCGATAACCTTTGGTTTTCATATGGAAACAATCGCCAGCGACCTGGCAGACCTGTCCGCCTTTGCCGTGCTGCTTGAATGCGGCAGCTTCACCCGCGCCGCAGAGAAGCTCGGTTGCAGCAAGGGCCAGTTGTCCAAGCGCATTTCCACGCTGGAGCAGGCGCTGGGCGCGACCCTGGTGCACCGCACCACCAGGCGCCTGTCGTTGACGGCGGCGGGCGCCGCACTGTTGCCCGAAGCCCAGGCGCTCAATGCCCAGGCCGCCAGGGCGCGGCAGGCGGTGCTGGCGTTGCAGGAGGAGGCGCAAGGCAAGGTCCGGTTGAGCGTGCCGGTGTCGCTGGGCGAGACATTCTTCGATGCCTGGCTGATGGAGTTTTCCCGCCAGTACCCGGACATCCGCCTTGAGCTGGACCTGTCCAACGAGCGCCGTGACCTGGTGGCCGACGGCTTCGACCTGGCGATCCGCTCCGGCAGCCTGGCGGTGGACGAACGCCTGGTGGCGCGCCCGCTGTTCGCCCTGCAGGAGTTGACCTGCGCCACGCCGGACTATCTCGCCAGGCACGGAGTGCCGGAGGCTCCGGCGGACCTGGCCGGGCATTCCTGCCTGCAGAACACCCACTACCAGGACAGCGACGTGTGGCTTTACCAGCGCCACCACGAGCTGTTTCGCGTGACGGTGGGTGGGCTGCTGGCGAGCAACCACTACACCTTGTTGAAGAAGGCGGCACTGGCCGGAGCAGGAGTCAGCCGACTGCCTTCCTACATGATTCAGCAGGAATTGGCTGAAGGCAGTCTCGTCTGGTTGCTACGTGACTACCAGACCCGGACCCAGCCGGTCTTCCTCATCCACCCCTACCAGAGCCGCTTGCCGCGCCGCACGCAGCTGCTGGCGGATTACCTGCTGCGCTGGTTCGAGCGCAGCCGGATGCAGTTGGTCGCCCTGGAAGGCTGACAGAGGTTTCGTTCAGCTTCGTTCAGCCATGGTTCAGAAAGGGTTCAGGGGGAGTTCAGGGACCGCTCGTTAGGCTTTCTCCATCACTTTCGAGAGCCTTCCGAGGACACCACCATGAACCGTCCCACTCTGCTGCTGACCGCTCTGTTCACCAGCGCCGCCCTGCTGAGCGGCTGCGCTTCCGACCTGTCGGGTTCTTCCTATTCGCGTGCCGATGCCCGCGCCGTGCAGAACGTGCGCATGGGCACCATCGAGTCCCTGCGCCCGGTTCAGATCGAAGGAACCAAGACGCCCATCGGCACCCTGGCGGGCGCCGCGGTTGGCGGTATCGCCGGCAGCTCCATCGGCGGCGGCCGCGGCAAGGCCATCACCACCATTCTCGGCGGCGTCGCTGGCGGTGCGGCAGGTTCGGCGGTGGAAGAAGGCATCACCCGCACCCAGGGCGTCGAGATCGTGGTTCGCGAGGACGACGGCGGCACCCGTGCCTATGTGCAGGCGGTGGAGGCGAACCAGACGTTCCGCATCGGTGATCGCGTCCGCATCATGACGGTCAACGGCGCCAGCCGCGTCACCATATGAACGGAGGACGCCGCATGCGCCGCCTGCTGATCGCCGCACTGGTTCTGCTCGGCTGTGGCTCCGCCATGGCTGACGACGGAGGCTTCTGGTACCTGCAGACCAGCGTCTACACGACCCACTGGACCAACGACCCGGAGCACAACAACCACCAGGAACTGATCGGCCTGGAGCGCAACCGCACCGATGGCGTGGTCTGGGGCGGCGCGACCTTCAAGAACTCGTTCAGCCAGCGTTCCAACTATGTCTATGCCGGCAAGCGCTTAGACTGGGAAGGTACGCCGTTCTACGCCAAGGTCACCGGCGGCGCGCTGCAGGGTTATCGCGGCGACTACCGCGACAAGATTCCGCTGAACCGCTACGGCGTCGCGCCAGCGATCATCCCGTCGGTGGGCGCACATCTGGGGCCGGTCGGTACCGAGTTCGTGGTGCTGGGCGGCTCCGCGGCGATGGTCAACGTCGGCGTGCGCTTCTAGGTTTTCCTGAAGCGAAACGGCGCGGGCCGCAGTGCGAAATCACTGCGGCCCGCGCCGTTTCTGTTTGAAGGGGACGTCAGACGGTGACGTCCTTCAGCGCCTTGTCCAGGCAGTCGATGAACAGCTCGGCGTGTTCCTGCTCGAAGGCCAGCAGCGGGCGGATCTTCAGGATGTTCTCCAGGGGACCGGCCGCGCTGATCAGCACACCGCGCTCGCGCATGGCATTGACCACCTGGCGGGTCTGGTTGGCGGCCGGCGTTTTTGCCGCGCGATCCGTCACCAGTTCGACGCCGAGGAACAGCCCCGCGCCGCGCACGTCGCCGATCAGCTCATGGCGCTCGGCGAGCTGGCGGATGCCCTGCAGCATGAATGCGCCGATGCGCTGCGAACGCTCCTGAAGCTGCTCATCGCGGATCACGTCGAGCACCGCCTGGGCCGCCGCGCAGGACACCGGGTTGCCGCCGAAGGTGTTGAAGTAGCGCACCTCGCGGCCGAAGCTCTCGAGGATTTCCGGGCGCACCACCACGCCGGCGATGGGCTGGCCGTTACCCATGGGCTTGCCAAGGGTGACCAGGTCCGGCTGCACGCCGTGGCGCTGGAAGCCCCACATGGCGTCGCCGGTACGGGCGAAACCGCTCTGCACTTCGTCGGCTATGTAGAGCAGGCCTTCGTCCTGGGCGACCTTCACGGCTTCGGCGAGGAATCCAGCCGGATCGGCGAGCACACCGTCGCTGGCGAAGATGCCATCGAACAGCAGCGCGGCGGGCTTGATGCCGTGGGCGCGCAGATCGGCGATGGCGGCGCGCACGTCATCGGCGAACAGCTTGCCAACGTTCTCGGCACCCAGCCGATAAGCGTCCGGCGCACGCACGGTGCGGGCGTGGGCGGGCAGGGTGATGCCGGCGCCGAGGGACGGCGACAGCTCGGAAATGGTCCCGGTGACGCCGTGGTAGGCGAAGCGGGTGATGATCACCCCGGTGCCACCGGTGTACTGGCGGGCGATGCGCAGGGCGAGGTCGTTGGCCTCGCTGCCGGTGCAGGTGAACATCACCTGGTCCAGGCCTTCGGGGAAGGTGGCGAGCAGGTCCTCGGCGTAGTCGAGAATGCCTTCCTGCAGGTAGCGGGTATGGGTGTTGAGCACAGCCGCCTGGCTGGCGATAGCCTGCACCACGCGCGGGTGGCAGTGGCCGATGGAGGCGACGTTGTTGTAGGCGTCGAGGTAACGCTTGCCCTGGTTGTCGTAGAGCCACACGCCTTCGCCGCGCACGGTGTGCAGCGGGCGCTCGTAGAACAGCCGGTAGGCCGGGCCGAGCAGGCGCGCGCGGCGCTCGATCAGGCGGCGCTCCTGTTCGCTCAGGCGCTCGGCGTCGGCGGCGCTGAATCCGTTGGGCATGGTCATGGGCGGGGCTCCTGTTGATTCGCGCGGGGGTGGTTGCAGGCGGCGGCTATCTGCTCCTGCGCCTGTTCCCGGCTCAGGCGGGCCAGGCCTTGCACGGCCTGCCAGGCGTGGCGGGTGTTACGCAGGATGTAGTCGCGGTTCTCGGGATGCAGGCTGGCGCGCCAGGCGGTGATGCTCAGGGTCATGATCAGGCGCGTGGCGATCAGGTCGGCGAGGATTTCCTGTTCCTCGGCCAGCAGCGGGCAGCGGCGATGGTAGGCGGCGATCATCTCGCAGGCGGTGGCCAGCGGTGCGTCCGGCTCGCCCACCTGGTAGGCGGCGGCGACACCCAGGTCGTTGATCAGCGGTGCGTGAACCATGTCGCCGAAGTCGAGGATGTTGCGTACCCGGTCCGGATGCTCGGCATCGACGATGACGTTGTGCGGGTTCAGGTCGTTGTGGATCACCTGGGCACGCAGCGTGGCCTGGCGGGGCAGGGCATGGCACTCGAAATTGTCGAGGAAACGCTCGACCAGGGCGCGCTGATCGCGGTCTTCGATATAGGTCAGCAGGTTGCGCAGGCGCGAGGCGTGCTTGAGGTCCCAGAGCAGTTCGTGGTCGGCGGTGGCCGGGTGTTCGAAGTCCTTCAGCGCCAGGCCCAGACGCGCCAGGTCATCGCCGAGGTTCTCGCGCAGGGCGCGGCTGCGTTGCGGTACGCGGTGCAGCGGGACGCCGTCGACGAAGGAGAACAGCCGGGCAATCATCGGCTGGCCGTCGACGCTGATGGAAATCTGGTGTTCGCCGTTCAGCGCAGGATAGACACGCTGCACCGCCAGGGTCGGGTCCCGGGCCTCGACACGCAGCAGGGCGCGGGTCTGGAAGTCCACCACCTGTGGGTCTTCCAGCGGGTGGGAGAGCTTCAGCAGGCGGTCGTCGCCATGGCCGTGGGCGATGTGGAAGTTCAGGTCGCGTTCGCCGGCGAGGCGGTTCAGTGTGCCGCGCTGGCCGAAGTATTCGTCGGCGATGGCAGCGGCCTGGGCGTCGCTCACCTGGGCGGGGGCCGCTTCCAGCAGGTGATCGTGGACGGGAGCGGTATTCAGGGGCACGGGTACATCTCCAGCAGGTTCAGCGGTCGTTCGGGTATTGCAGCGGCCGGGCGGGGTGGCGCGCCTGCCCGGCGCGGGGCCGGGCAGGCGCCATCCACTTACTTGCTTGCCCAGGCGTTGAAGCGGGTTTCCAGTTCCTCGCCGTGGTCGATCCAGAACTCGGTGTCCATGGCGCGCGCGTTCTCCAGGTTCTGCGGCGCAGTGGGGAGCTTCGGCGCGATGGCGGCGTCGATCAGCGGGATGGTGTTCTTGTTGGTCGGGCCGTAGGGAATGTTCTCGGCAAAGACCTTCTGGTGCTCAGGCTTGTTGGCCAGGGCGATGAACTGCTCGGCCAGTTCCTTCTTCGGGCTGCCCTTGACGATGGCCCAGTGGTCCAGGTCGTAGATGCTGCCGTTCCACTGGATGGCGAAGTCGCGGCCTTCCTTCTGTGCGGTGGCGACGCGGCCGTTGTAGGCCGAGGTCATCACCACGTCGCCGGCGGCCAGCCATTGCAGCGGTTGCGCACCGGCTTCCCACCACTGGATGTAGGGCTTGATCTCGTCGAGCTTCTTGAACGCCCGGTCCACGCCTTCCTTGGTGGCCAGCACCTTGTACAGGTCGGCCTGTTTCACGCCGTCGGCTTCCAGGGCGAATTCCAGGGTGAACTTGGCGCCACGGCGCAGGCCGCGCTTGCCCGGGTACTTCTTCACGTCCCAGAAGTCGGCCCAGCCGGTGGGCGCGCTGGCGAGCTTCTTGGCGTCGTAGGTGAGCACCGTGGACCAGATGAAGATGCCCACGCCGCAATCGCTCACGGCGGCGTCGAGGAAGTCGGCCTGCTTGCCGAGCTTGCTCCAGTCAAGCTGTTCGAACAGGCCCTCGCTGCAGCCGCGCATCAGTTCCGGGGATTCCACTTCGACCACGTCCCAGCTGGTCTTGCCGGTGTCGGCCATGACCTTGATCTTGGCCATCTCGCCGTTGTACTCGGCGCCCTGCACAGTGACCTTGGCCTGCTGTTCGAAGGGTTTGTAGAAGGCCTTTTCCTGGGCCACCTTGTTGTCGCCACCGAAGGACACCACGGTGAGTGTCTCGGCGTGGAGCTGGGCGGCGCCGCCGGCCAGCATCATCAGTGCTATGGCTTTCTTGAACATGCGTTGACTCCTGAGCGGGCCAATCCGGCCCATTTATAAGAGGGCAGCTTCAAGAGTGGGGCGCTGCGCCGGACCAAGCTGGAAGGCCGGCTGGCATTGCCCTCGGACATCAGGGAGAGGAACGGGCGGAACTGGTGCGGTTGATCATGGGAAGTTGCTCCGTTTCTTGTTGTTGTTCGGATAGCTCGTTGTAGGACCAAGCTGGACCGATTAAAACATCTTCCAAAACATGATGCATCATGTTTTTATTGACGCCATCGCTTCACGGATGTTCACAGATCGCGCGCCCCGATGGGGCGCAGATAGCGGCTCAGACTTGAGAGGGAAGCACCATGAACCAGACCCGCACCCTGCTGCTCACCGGCGCCAGCCGTGGCATCGGCCATGCCACGGTGAAGCACTTCAACGCCGCCGGCTGGCGCGTGTTCACCGCCTCGCGGCAGGACTGGAGCGCCGAATGCCCCTGGGCCGAAGGGCTGATCAACCATATCCACCTGGACCTGGAAGACATCGACAGTGTGCAGGCCAGCCTGCCGATGATCCGCGAGAAACTCGGCGGTTCGCTGCACGCGCTGGTGAACAATGCCGGCATCTCGCCCAAGGGCCCGGAAGGCGAGCGCCTGGGTGTGCTGGGCAGCGACTACGGCACCTGGCTGAAGGTGTTCAACGTCAACCTGTTTTCCACGGCGCTGCTGGCGCGCGGCCTGTTCGACGAGCTGAAGGCGGCCAAGGGATCGGTGATCAACGTCACCTCCATCGCCGGCTCCCGCGTGCATCCGTTCGCCGGTGCCGCCTACGCCTGCTCGAAAGCTGCGCTGGCCGCGCTGACCCGCGAGATGGCCCACGATTTCGGTCCGCACGGCGTGCGCGTCAACGCCATCGCGCCGGGGGAGATCGACACGGCCATCCTGTCGTCGGGCACCGAACTGATCGTCGAACGCGACATCCCGATGCATCGCCTGGGCAAGCCGGAGGAGGTTGCCTCGCTGATCCACTTCCTCTGCACCAGCGGGGCGTCCTACGTGAATGGCGCGGAAATCCACGTCAACGGCGGGCAGCATGTGTGAAACCGGCTGGCATTCGGCGCAATCAGCGACCATCATGCGCGCCCGAATGCCGCAGCACGCGATGAGACAGCCATGAACTACCCGATCGAAGGGCTCAATCATTCCTACCTGGGCAGCGGCGTTTACGCGCTGCTGCGTGAGGCGCTGATCACCGGCCGCTTCAAGCCGGACGATCGCCTGCGCATCCGTGACCTGGCCCAGCAACTGGGCACCAGCGTTACCCCGGTGCGCGATGCGATCCTGCAACTGGCCAAGGAGCAGGCGCTGGTGCTGAAGACGCCGCGGGACATCCGCGTGCCGCTGCTCACCCTCGAGCAGTACCTGGAGATCCGCAGCATCCGCGTGGCGCTCGAAGGCCTTGCTGCCGAAACCGCCGCCGCGCGCGCCAGCGACGGGCAGCTGGACGAGCTGGAAGCGAACATCCGCGAGAACCTCGAGGCGATCCATGCCGACGACCTGGTGCTGGCGCTCAAGCTCAACCAGGCCTTCCACTTCGCCCTCGCCGACATCGCCGGCATGCCGCTGCTGCGCGCCTTCCTCGACAGCCTGTGGATGCGCACCGGCCCGCTGATCGCCCAGGCCTACGCCGACTTCAACGAGCGCATGGCCATAGAGCACCACTGGGATGTCCTGCGCGCCCTGCGCGAACGCAACGGCGCGGCCGCCCGCGAGGCGATCCACGCCGACCTGCTGGACGGCAGCGAGAAGATGCTGGAGTTCATCGCGCAGAGCGAAGCGCCAGAGCAGGAAGCGGGCTGACTGACTTTATTGCAGGAGCTCGCTGCTGCACCAAGAGCCGTAGGGCGAATAACCTGGAGCAGGTTATCCGCCGGCTTCAATACGGCGGATAACGCTGGCGCGTTATGCGCCCTACCAAAGCAAAGTGGTCAGACGGCGCCGTCCTTGCGCAATGCCGCGATGGCGGCTGCGTCGTAGCCCAGTCCGGAAAGCACCTCGTCGGTATGCTCGCCCAGCTTCGGGCCGATCCACTCGGCGCTGCCGGGGGTGTCGGACAGTTTGGGGACGATGCCGGGCATGCGGAAGGATTTGCCGTCCGGCAGCTTGGCGGAGAGGAACATCTCCCGGGCCAGGAATTGCGGGTCGCTGAACATGTCTTCGGCGGAGAAGATGCGGCTGGCTGGTACCTCGGCTGCGTTGAGCACCTCGAGTACGCTATCCAGCGATTCGGAACGCGCCCAGCGGTCGATGATGCCGTACAGCTCGTCGCGGCGCGCATCGCGGCCGTCGTTGCTGGCGAGCGTCGGGTCTTCGGCAAGGTCGAGGCGCCCGATGGCGTTCATGAAGCGGCGGAAGATGGCGTCGCCATTCGCGGCGATCTGCACGTGCTTGCCATCGGCCGTGGTGTGCACGGAGGAGGGCGTGATGCCCGGCATGATGTTGCCGGTGCGTTCGCGGATGAAGCCGAACACGTCGAACTCCGGAACCATGGATTCCATCATGGCGAACACCGCTTCGTAGAGCGCCACGTCGACGACCTGCCCGGCACCGCCGTTCACTTCGCGGTGGCGCAGGGCCATGAGCGCGCCGATCACGCCCCATAATGCGGCGATGGAGTCGCCGATGGAGATGCCGGTACGCACCGGTGGGCGGTCCTCGAAGCCGGTGATATAGCGCAGCCCGCCCATGGATTCGCCGACCGCGCCGAAGCCCGGCTGGTCCTTGTAAGGGCCGCTCTGGCCGAAGCCCGATAGGCGCACCATCACCAGCTTCGGGTTCAGCGCGTGGAGCACCTCCCAGCCCAGGCCGAGCTTCTCCAGTACACCGGGGCGGAAGTTCTCGATCAGGATGTCGGCCTCGGCCAGCAGCTTCTTCAGCACCTCGCGGCCGGACTCGTGCTTGAGGTTCAGGGTCAGCGAACGCTTGTTGCGTGCCTGCACGAACCACCACAGCGAGGTGCCCTCGTAGAGCTTGCGCCACTTGCGCAACGGGTCGCCGCCATCGGGCGATTCGACCTTGATCACCTCGGCGCCGAACTCCGCGCACAGGCGCGAGGCGAAGGGGCCGGCGATCAGGGTGCCGAGTTCGATGACCTTGAGGCCGGCGAGGGGTTTGGCGGTGCTGTTCATCGGTGGGTCCGAGCAAGGAGAGTGGCGGGACTCTAACCCGTGTGCGCGGCTTCGAACAGGCCGCCGGGCAGGCACCGGGTTTCGGTGCTTTGCGACGGCCCTGTGCGCGCGTAGAGTAGCTACATTCAGATGCTTCCTACTTTCGCTCGCGCGGTTTCGCGCAGGTACTCCGTGATGCGTTGGTCTTCCTCCCTACAGCCCGATGGCCTGGCGGCATTCTCCGGAGAATGCGTGCAGCCGGGCGGCGAGGGGGCTGCATGACGTTGAACCTGCCGACGCTGGTGGTCGTCGACCTCTACGTGCTGACCCTGGTCGGCGTGCTGATGGCGTTCGCCTGGCACAGCGGTCGCCGCGAACACACCCTGGGCTACATGAGTGCCGCGCTGCTGCTGGGCGCCCTCGGCACGTTCCTCGCCACCCTGCGCGGCATCGGCGTGGACTGGCTGCCAATCCTGATCGGCAATGTGGTGCTGCACCTCTGCTCGGCGATGACCTGGACCTCGATGCGTGTCTTCAGCGGGCGCAAGCCGCACTGGCCGCTGGTCGGCGCGGGTGCTGCGGGCTGGGCGCTGCTCTGCCTGCTGCCGCCGTTCTATGAGTCCCTGGCGGCACGGATTGCCGTCAGTACCGGGATCACGGTCATCTATTGCCTGGCGGCAATCGCCGAGCTATGGCGCGACCGCCAGAAGCTCGAGGTGGAACTGCGGCCAACCCTGACGCTGCTGGCGTTCCACACCCTCGTTTACCTGGTGCGGCTGGTAGTCGACCGCGGCATGCCGTTCGAGAGCGTGGCCAACAATGGCCAGGGCTCGACCTTCTTCACCTTCCTGGTCTTCGAGACCATGCTCTTCGCCATCGGCATTGCCTTCGCCACCCTGGCGATGGTCAAGGAGCGCGCCGAGTTGCAGTTCCGCAGCGCGGCCCTGAGCGATCCGCTGACCGGCGTGGGCAACCGCCGGGCCTTCATGGAGACCGGCGAGCGCCTGTTGCGCCTGTGCACCGAGCGTGGCGAGCAGGCTTCGCTGCTGCTCTGCGACCTGGACAACTTCAAGCGTCTCAACGACTCCTTCGGCCACCCGGCCGGTGACCGGGTACTGGTGGAGTTCAGCCGTATCACCGCGTCGCGGATGCGCAAGCATGACCAGTTCGCCCGCATCGGCGGGGAAGAGTTCGCCTGCCTGCTGGTGGGCGCCGACACCGAGGGTGCCTGCCAGGTGGCGGAGCGGGTGCGCCGTGAATTCGCCGAACTGCCGTTCATGGCGGAGGGTCAGTTGAGTGTCAGCATCGGTATCGCCACCAGCCGCGAGGCGGGCCATGACCTGCTGCGCCTGCTGTCGCTGGCCGACCAGGCGCTCTATGCGGCCAAGGCCAAAGGCCGCAACCGTATCGAACTGGCCGCGCCGGAGCCGGGAACCGACCGACGTCCACGGAGTTAATCCGCCGAGCCAGTGCTTTCGCGGTAGACTTGCCGCCTTCGAAAATTCGCCGGGAACACCCATGGCCCTGTCCGCCACGCCCTACAAAGCCGATATCAGCCTGACCGACCTCGACCGTGGGGTCTACGAGACCCTGCGCTTCACCGTCGCCCGTCACCCCTCGGAAACCGAGGAGCGCCTGGCGGTGCGCCTGCTCGCCTACGTCATCTGGTACAACGAGCAGCTGGCCTTCGGCCGTGGCCTGTCGGACGTCGAAGAGCCCTCGCTGTGGGAAAAAAGCCTGGACGACCGCGTGCTGCACTGGATCGAAGTCGGCCAGCCCGACGCCGACCGCCTGACCTGGTGCTCGCGCCGTTGCGAGAAGCTGACCCTGGTCGCCTACGGCAACCTGCGCGTGTGGACCACCAAGGTGCTCGACAGCGTGCGCCACCTGAAGAACCTCAATGTCGTTGCCATGCCCCAGGAGGCGCTGGAGGAAATCTCCCGCGACCTGCCGCGCTCGATCAACTGGACCGTGATGATCAGCGAAGGAACCATCTTCGTCACCGACGAGCGCGGCCAGCACGAACTGCAGGTCGAGTGGCTGATGGGCGAGCGCTGATTTGCGCTAGCTGTGCTTCGGCCCGGCTGCGTTGTGAACAGGCGTGGGCCTGCTCATTGGCCGCAGCAAACTCCGCAGCCCATGCCTGTTTACGCCTTGCCGTGTTCTAGCTCGCAAGGCGCAAGATCAAGCACAAAGGAATAGTTGGACTCCATGCGCATCGAATCCCGTCCCCTCCCGCCAACCCTGCCCAACCTGGGCGACCTGCCGCCGCTACTGACCCGCCTCTATGCCGCTCGTGGCGTGCAGAGTGCGGAGGAGCTGGACAAGGGGCTGGCGCGGCTGATCCCGTACCAGCAGCTCAAGGGCGTGGACGCGGCGGTGGAGCTGCTGGTCGATGCCCTGGAGAAGGGCCAGCGGATTCTCTACGTCGGCGATTTCGACGCCGACGGTGCCACCGCCAGCAGCGTCGGCGTGCTGGCGCTGCGCATGCTGGGTGCGGCCTGGGTCGATTACCTGGTGCCCAACCGCTTCGAGTACGGCTACGGCCTGACCCCGGAAATCGTCGCCGTGGCGCTGGAAAAGCGCCCGGAGCTGCTGGTCACCGTGGACAACGGCATCTCCAGTATCGACGGCGTCGCCGCCGCCAAGGCCGCCGGCCTGCGCGTGCTGGTCACCGACCACCACCTGCCGGGAGCGGAACTGCCCGCCGCCGATGCCATCGTCAACCCGAACCAGCCCGGCTGCGACTTCCCCAGCAAGGCCATGGCGGGCGTCGGCGTGATCTTCTACGTGATGCTCGCCCTGCGCGCCCGCCTGCGTGAGCGCGGCTGGTTCGCTGCGCGCGGCATCGCCGAGCCGAACCTCGCCGAGCTGCTCGACCTGGTGTCCCTGGGCAGCGTCGCCGACGTGGTGCCGCTGGACGCCAACAACCGCATCCTGGTGCACCAGGGCCTCGCGCGGCTTCGTGCCGGGCGTGCCCGTCCGGGCTTGCGTGCGTTGCTCGAAGTGGCGGGGCGCGATTGCCGGCGGATCACCTCCACCGACCTCGGCTTCATCCTTGGCCCGCGACTGAACGCCGCCGGGCGCCTGGACGATATGTCCCTGGGGATAGAACTGCTGCTCTGCGAGGACGAAGGCGTCGCCCGCGACATGGCGGTGCAGCTCGACCAACTGAACCAGGACCGCAAGGCCATCGAGCAGGGCATGCAGCGCGAAGCGCTGGCCCAGCTCAAGGAACTGCCGGTGGAGGAAATGCCATTCGGCCTGTGCCTGTTCGACCCGGAATGGCACCAGGGCGTGATTGGTATTCTCGCCTCGCGCCTGAAGGAGCGTTACCACCGTCCGACCATCGCTTTTGCCGATGCCGGCGACGGCACGCTCAAGGGCTCGGCACGTTCGGTGCCGGGCTTCCACATTCGTGACGCACTGGATGCCGTGGCCGCTCGTCATTCGGGGCTGATCAGCAAGTTCGGCGGCCACGCGATGGCCGCCGGGCTGTCGTTGCCGCAGGAGAACTTCGGTGCCTTCGCCGCTGCGTTCGATGCCGAAGTCCGCCGCCAACTGGATGAAGAAGACCTCACCGGCCGCCTGCTCTCCGACGGCCAGCTTGGCGCCGAGGAGTTCCACCTGGAGCTGGCCCGCGCGCTGCGCCAGGCCGGCCCCTGGGGTCAGCATTTCCCTGAGCCGCTGTTCCACGGCATCTTCCAGATCGTCCAGCAGCGCGTGGTCGGCGAGCGTCACCTGAAACTGCTGCTGAAGACCGAGTGCGGCTCGCTGCAACTGGATGCCATCGCCTTCAACATCGACCGCGAAATCTGGCCGAACCCCACCGTGCGCTGGGCGGAAGTGGCCTACAAGCTGGACGTCAACGAGTTTCGCGGCAACGAGACCGTGCAACTGATGGTGGCGCATATCGCGCCACGCTGAGCCGATCGGCGCTGATCTGCTTTTCGTAGGAGCGAGCTTGCTCGCGAACCCGGCCCTGCAGCGGAGGCCGTTCGCGAGCAAGCTCGCTCCTGCAGGGATACCTTGCAGCGCTAGCTCAGATGCCTTTGATCTCGCTCGGATCGACCTCGACCATATAGCCCGGCCCGACATCGAAGAGGATGTAGAAGTCTTCGCCTGGGCGCTTGAAGGTCAGGCTGGAGTCCGCCCCCAGCTTGCCGGGCAGCAGCACCTTGTGGTTGGTGGCGCTCAGCACATCCAGGGTAACGCCTGGCGCGGCGCTGCCATCGGTAAAGCCGCCGACGCAGCGGATCGTCTCGGCATCCAGCGCCGTGCATTCGCAGAAGGGCGCGTGGGCCAGGGCGCTGGTGCTGGCGGCCAGGCCGAGCAGCAGGGCGCTGTACTTGGGGATCGCTTTCATCGATTGCTCCGGGTCTTTTCCAGCCAGGCCACCAGCGACGGCGAGGCTTTGTCGAGAGGGATCTGCGCCTGATGCACCGCGCCATCCCAGCCTTCCACGGTCAGCCACAGCTCGTCGGCCGGCGTGACCCGGGCCGGGATCGTGACTTCGGCGAACTGCTGGTGCGGCGTGCCGGCGAACAGCCCGCCGGCGGCACGCAGGCTGCGTGGTTCGCCGATACGCAGGTAGGCGGCCTTCACCTGTGCATAGCAGCTGTCGCAGAAGGCCAGGGTAAAGGCCTTGACGAAGCCGGCGCGGCCTTCGTCTTCCGGCTCGCCGACTTCCCATTCGGCCATGCGCGCGGTCCAGGGGCCGACCTGCAGATTGCCGATCTCGCGCTCGCCCAGGCCGCGCAGGCCACGGTCGAGCTTCGCTTCGTGGAAGTACTGCGGCATGAAGCCCAGCGGAATCAGCACCAGCAGGGCGCTGAGGTGGAAACGCCAGCGCAGCCACAGGCGGCGCAGCTTGCTCTTGCCGCTCATTGGCTGGCCTCCGCGGTGGCCGCGACAGCGATGCGTTCGCGGGCTTTCTGCTTCTTCAGTTCCTTGGCGGTGGCGATCAGGGTGCGCTTGCTCCAGATCATCAGGCCGCTGAGCACCATCATGCTGAGGATCAGGCCGAACACGAACCAGATCAGCTTGACCCACACGCCGCCGAAATCGCCGGTGTGCAGCGGGCGCATGGACTCGGTGACGAACTCCAGCCCGGAGCGGTTGCCCAGCAGGCGGGTCGAGGCGATGCTACCGTCATAGGGGTTCACCTGGGCGCTTTCGGACATCAGCGGGTACCAGGCCTTGCCGAAGATGGTCAGCGGGTCGTAGGCGCTGGAGGGCAGGCGGAAGAAGGTCGGCTCGAAGCCGGGAATGCGTTGCTGCGCGGATAGCACGGCAGCGTCCAGGCCGATGCGCGGTGGCGCCTTGCCGTCCACGCTCAGTGGGATGCTGTCGCGCTGGATGATGGTCGGCACGCCTTCGCTGGAGATGGAAATGCTGTTGTCGAAGAGCATCGCCTGGATCAGGAACCAGGTGCCGGTGATGGAAATCACCGCGATGAACCAGATCGACCAGATACCCATCAGCCGATGCATGTCGCCCCAGAAGATGCGCGCGCCCTGGCGCAGGCGCAGGGTCGGCTTGAGGAAACCGCGCCAGAAGCGCTTGTACACCACCAGGCCGGTGACCAGCGAGGCGAGCATCGGCAGGCCGAGCAGCGACACCAGGTACCAGCCCCAGCTGAAACCGTGGCTGAACGGCACCAACCACCAGCCATGCAGCGCGCGGGTGAACTGGCGGAAGTCGAACAGCGGCATCTTGCCCTGGATAACCCCGGTATAGGGGTTCACGTAGAGCATGGCGGTAGCGCTGTCGGGATAAGTGACGCTGACCCGCAGCGCAAAATGCGTTTCGCTGGGCGCGCTGATCACGCGCACGGCGGCCTGCGGTTGCTGCTGGGCCATGGCGGCGAGTACCTGGTCGTAGCCCAGGCGTTGGGCGTCATCGTCTGGCGGATTGGCGCGCACGGACGGATCGGCCAGCCAGATGATCTCCTGACTCACCGTGGCCAGGGTGCCGGTGATGCACACCAGGAACACGAAGAACCAGATGGGCAGGGCCAGCCAGCTGTGGACCAGGAACCAGAGCCTGGAGCGGGATTTCTTGGACATGGGGAATCACGGCCACGCAAGGGCAAGGCAAAGGAAAAGGCCCTCGCCGGACAAGGCCGGCGAGGCGCGAAGACACCAAGGAGCAGCGGTGTTCTAGGAATAAGGACGGATGAGATCGAAAAACCGGCCATCTGCAGTTGCAAATAAATGTTTCGGTGCGGTTTTCGCGGTCTTTTCCATTTCTTTACACATTTTCTGTGCGTGTTTTTTGCGGCTCATCCGTCTTGTATGTGAAAGCGATCGATTCGCAACGGAAGCGAACTTCAGCCAGACAACAGGAGAACCGCATGACCTTCTACCTTCGCCAGCTCACGCTGCTGGCCGTGGCGCTGAGCTGTGCGCCATTGGCCAGCGCGGACTACCTGTGGCTGGAACGCAGTGCAGGGCAGAGCGCGAAAAGCTATTTCAGCGAACAGCAGCCCGGCGAGCACCTGCCGGTGACCCAGTTGCAGAATGCCCACGTCGTGCTGGGCGAGGGCAAGACGGCGCCGATGAAGGCTGGCGTCGAGTCCTTCGATATCGGCGCCGTGCCAGCGGGCGACCTGCGCGTCGCCGCCCAGCGTGCCGAAGGCAGCACCCTGACCATTTATCAGGCCCGCGAGGGACGCAGCGAGACCCGGGCGCAGAATGACCTGGAGCTGGTGCCCACCGCGCCCGGCGGCAATACCTTTGCCCTGCACTGGAAGGGCACCGTGGTGCCGGCCTCGCAGGTCAACGTGTACACCTCCGAGCAGTGGAGCCGCAGCCTGAAGCCGGCGGCCGACGGCACCGTGACCCTGGCCACGCCGTTCCCGGCGCGCTACGTGCTGGAGGTCTCGGCCCAGGTCAACGGCGGCGCCAGCGTCGACGGCAAGCGCTACGACAGCGTGATCCACGTTGCCACTCTGTCTTTCGAGGTGCGCCCATGAGAGTCGCTATCAAAGCCAGCACCCCGCTCCGCCCGCGCCTGCCGCGGCCCGCCCGGCAACTGCTGGAACACGCCGGTCTGCGCAGCAGCCTGCCGCGGTTGAACATCCTCGATGCGCTGGTGGCCTGCCGCAAGGCGACGGCTGTGGAACTGCATGCCTACTTGGAAGAGCCGGGCCTGCCCATCTCCCTCAGCTGCGTCAGCCAGACCCTGCGCCGCCTGCACCTCTCCGGCCTGCTCGAGCGTGACCAGAACAAGCGCTACAGCCTGGCACCCGGAGCGGTGGCGGCCATGGGCAAGTCGAGCGAGTTGCACTGACAGCGAGGCTGCAGTGGATGGCCCGCGAAAGAACGGCCGCTGGCTGACGCTGGCGGCCCTGTTGGTCGGGCGGGGCTGGACGTTCGACCACGCCGGCGACGTTCACGCAGGCAGGAAGGATTTCCGCCGATCATCCGAACTTATCCTTAGGCGATCCCGGTCTACAGTTGAAGTGACAAGTTCTGAAGACCCGAGGGAGTGCCACCATGAGCCAGTTGTTCGAGCCCCTGACCCTGCGCCAGCTGACCCTGTCCAACCGTATTGCCGTATCCCCCATGTGCCAGTACTCCGCCCAGGATGGCCTGGCCAACGACTGGCACCTGGTGCACCTGGGCAGCCGTGCCGTCGGCGGCGCCGGTCTGGTGATAGTCGAGGCCACTGCCGTGGCCCCGGAAGGGCGGATCAGCGCCGAGGACCTGGGCATCTGGAATGACGAGCAGGTCGAACCGCTGCGGCGCATCACCCGCTTCATCGAATCCCAGGGCGCGGTGGCTGGAGTGCAACTGGCCCATGCCGGGCGCAAGGCGAGCACCTGGGCGCCCTGGCTGGGCAAGCATGGTTCGGTGCCGGTCAGTGAAGGCGGCTGGACGCCCGTAGCACCCTCGGCCATTGCCTTCGACCCGCAGCACACCGCGCCGATCGCCTTGAGCGAGGAGCAGATGGCGACCATCAAGCAGCAGTTCGTGCGCGGCGCCGAGCGCGCCCTGGCCGCCGGCTTCAAGATCGCCGAGGTGCACGCCGCCCATGGCTACCTGCTGCATCAGTTCCTCTCGCCGCTGTCCAACCAGCGCCGCGACCAGTACGGCACCTGCTTCGAGAACCGTATCCGCTTCCTCCTGGAGGTCACCGCTGCCGTGCGTGCGGTCTGGCCGCAGGAGCTGCCGCTGTTCGTCCGCCTGTCCGCCACCGACTGGGTGGAGGATGGCTGGAACCCCGACGAGACCGTGGAGCTGGCGCGCCGCCTGAAGGACTTGGGGGTGGACCTGATCGATGTGTCGTCCGGAGGCACCGCGGTCAATGCCGAGATTCCCGTAGGGCCCGGTTACCAGACGCAATTTGCCGAGCGGGTGCGCAAGGAGGCGGGAGTCGCCAGCGGCACCGTGGGGATGATCACCGAGCCGGTGCAGGCCGAGCATATCCTGCGCACCGGGCAGGCCGACCTGATTCTGCTGGCCCGCGAGCTGCTGCGCGACCCTTACTGGCCGCTGCATGCCGCCGATGAGCTGGGCGGCCAGCCGGTGCCCTGGCCGGCACAGTACCTGCGTGCCGCGCAACGCGGCACGCCCAAGCGCAAGGCCTACGGGCAGGTTTGACGTTGGCGCGGGTCACGCGGACGAGTGCCACGTGAGCAGGCCGCAGCAGCGCTGGCGGCGGCCGCTCACTCCTTGGCGTTTTCCCGTACCAGGAACAACGGGGGACGAAGCGGGGTGGTGAAGGAGCGATGCTCTTCGTCGCGCTCATTCGTCACCGGGGTACGGCCCACGCTGTCGATGACCCAGCCGTCGCCTTCCTGTTTGAGCTGATAGGCCAGCGGCGCACCTTCCCTGAACAGTCGCTCCGGGCCCTTGCCGCCGAGCGCATAGAGCGAGACTTCGTAAGCCTCTATCTCGCCAGCCTTGTTGCGGCTGGCGGGCACCAGGCGCGCATAGTTGAGCACCGCGGAGCCCGGCAGGCGCCCCAGGGCGTGCTCACCCAGGTTGGCATCGGCGTAGAGCGGGTAGTAGGTCGGAGCGGACGGCGTGCTGACGTCGATCACATGGAGAAAGCCATAGCGCCGCCAGTCGCCTACCCCGAAGAGACCGGCACCGCTGCTGGCAATCACCTGGTAGCGCCTGTCCGGCAGGTTGATTTCCAGCAGGCGGCCGTCGCGCAGGTCCAGCCGGGGGAATTTTCCCCAGGGTGTGGCGACGGCGTCGAAGCGCTGCTTGCCCATCACCAGCCAGGCTGATTCTCCGGCGGTTTCCAGATAGGAGGGGGCGTCCTTCGCCTCGGTCCGGTATTCGCTGCCGGCTTTCGAAACCTGGCGGGTAAAGCTGGAGCCAAGCACGCTGGTGGAAGTCTGTTCGCTGCTCCAGAGACTCTCGACGGCAGCGCTCAGGCTTTCATGAGTGTCGGCGTGGGCGAGCGGCAGCAGACCCAGAAGGGGAATCGTCAACCAGTAGCGGCGCAGCCGATGGTGGAGTGACATGGGGACCTCGCGATCGGGGGAACGGGTCAACGGTGTGCCGCCTGGACGAATACCGGCCCCCACAGGGGATGGCTCGCTTCAGCGGTTCCCAGGTGGAAAGTCGGATCGATCTGCAGGGCGCGGTCGAAAGCGAAGCGGCACCGGATCGGCTGCTCGCTCACGCAGTAGCTGAACGCCAGGTACTTGAGTGCCTGCAACTGCACCTGGGTGCCGCCGGCCCACAGGGCTGGCGAGAGGAACTGTTCTTCAGCCTGGGTGTAGTTCCCTGCCTCGTACAGCCGCAGGCCTTCAGCGAAGGTGCTCTCGGCGTTCGCCTGGATATCCTCCGCTGGCGGCACGGGCTCATCTTCAAGGTGATGCCGGCAGCCCGCAGCGGCCGCCAGGCAGGCGATCAACAGGGGCGTCAGGAGAGTGCGCAAAGCTTTCATGGTGTTGTCCGTACGCGAAAAGGGAGGCCTGCCGGCGCTTACTGGAAGGTGTGGCGCAGCGTCACGGACTGGCCAGCGGAAATCTGCAATTGCTGGCTGTAGCTGGGCAGATCGGGGTTACGCAGTTCGACCCTGTGGCTGCCGGGTGACAGTTGCAGCTTCAACAGCGGGGGGCTGATGCCATGCTTCTTGCCGTCGACCCAGACTTCGGCCCACGGCTGGACTGCGACGATCAGCGTGCCGACTGCGGCTGGCACGGGCGCGCTGCGGGACTTGGCCGGAGCAACGGGTTTCCTGTCGACGATGGTCATGGGCGGCGAGGGAACGGGGCGTGGCTTGGGCGGCGCGATAACCGGCAGTGTGGGCGTTGCCGGCTTCTGCGTCTGGACCGGGGGCGCTTGCGCGATCGTGTCCGCTGCTGGCGCCTGGTCGGCGGAAGCGCCCATCTCGCGGGGCTCAGCCATCGGCTGTGCCGGGGCGGGCTCGGAGGGGACGACCGGCAACGGTTCGTCGTCCATGGGTTCCTGTGTGACGATCACGCCGCTGTCTGCCGGGCTGTCGCTGAATTGCGCGTGCACAGGAGGCTGCGGGCTCGGCTCCTGGATTGCTGCCGGGACATCGCCAGGATTGTTGCTGGGCCAGTACTTCCACAACGTTGCCAGCAGCGCGCCGAGCAGCAGACAGATGGCAGCGACGCCGATCAGCAACCAGTTCACGGGGGATTGTGGCGTGGGCTGCTGAGCCGCGGCCGCCGGCACGACTGCCTCAGCCTGGCTCGGTGGTTGAGCGCTCGGCTGTGAAGCAACGGCGGGGCGCGGCGTCACCCTGTAGGCGGTGCCTGGACCATACCAGGAACTCAGCGGCTCGCCGGGCGCCGAATCGGCACGCGGAATACTCGGAGGCTTCCGGGTGTCGGGGGATCGGGGGGCGTTCGCGGTCGGTTCCATCGGGTACATCTTCAATAGGTTGAAGAAGAGGGTTTTCTGGCCTCGTGCGGGAAGCGGGGCACCGGGCACGAGTAGCAAGCTGTGAATATTCGAAAAATGGCCGCGGATCATAGGAAGCCAATCGCCGAGGTTCAAACGCACTCGATGGTTTCCGTTGCCGGGATGGGGATTTGAGGATCAGGTCGCGGTTTGCGAAGGAGACGGCGGCAGCGAATGCGCCCGTGACCAGGAGGTCAGGAAAAGAAATGAAATGTGATATCTGTCGCACAGTGGCGTTGTGATGCTACTCTCACCGGGCTCGCGCAAGGACTGCGCCACACCCCACCAGAGCATCACTGGAGCACGCATGGACGCCTCTGCAACGCCTGCTGTCATCGCTCAATCGGAAATCGCCCTGCTGGCGAACATCCTTGCCCTCGCCACCCGCAACATGTCCAACCTCAGCACGCTGATCACCCAGTTGTCGGTGGAGCTCGGGCATAGCCCCGATCCGCACCTGCAGCGCGTCGGCCAGCGTGTGCTGGCGGATGTGGACGTGCTGGCGAAATCCCTGGATACCCAGTGGGAGCTGATCGGCGCGCTCTCGCGCTTCTGTCCGCTGTTGTCGCGCACACCACTGGTGAAGCCGGCACTGGTGACGGAAATCCATATCACCGAGTTGCCCGAGCGGGGGTAGGCCGGGGTTGCATCGAGCTTGGAGGTGGGGTTTGGGCTTGGGTTCGCGAGCAAGCTCGCTCCTACAGTCAGTCTCACTTCGGAGCCGGCCTTGCAGGAGCGAGCTTGCTCGCGAACGACAGGCAGCGTCACTGCGTTGCGATCACTCGCCGGCCTGGGCCAGCTCGAAGCTCATCAGCAGCGCCCACGGCGCATCACTGTCGCCGACGCGGATCGGCTGCAGCAATTCCACGCGCTGGCCTTTCACCTGTTCCCAGGCCTTGCCCCGGGCGATGGCGCTGCGCGCTTCCTGCGGCAGTTCGCTGGCCTTGTCGCCCAGGCGTTTGGCGTCCGCGTGGGTGACGTAGACGCCGGCGTTGGAGAGCATGGCGTAGCGGCCGTTGCCCATCGGCGCCAGCTTGCCGAGGCTTTCCTGCAACTGGTGCAGGGTGTAGTCGGCGCCGAGAATGCCGAGGAAGCGGCCATTGGCGAACATCGGCGACATGAACGAGGTCATCAGCACGCTGCTGCCGCCAACGCTGTATTCATAGGGCTCCATGAACACGTCGCGACCCTTGTCGCGGGGGACCTGATACCAGTCGCCGCTGCCGTCGGCCTTGTCGTAGCCGACCAGGCATTCGCGCTGGGCCACGCCGCTGCCGCGGTGCCAGTAGGCCATGAGGCGACCACTGGCATCGTGCCCCGGTGTATGGCTGAACTCGGCATCGCGACCGTCGAAGGCATTCGGTTCGCAGCCGCAGGCGAAGGCCAGCAGGTCGGGGTTGCGGGTCAGGTATTCGTGCATCACCGCGTCGATCTGCTCGCGCTGCGGGCCGAGGTTGCGCGCCTTCAGGCCGAGGATGAAGTGCTTCAGGCCGTAGAGCGCGGTGGCCATCACCGCGAAGCGCGCTTCCAGACGCTGGGCCTCGCCAGCCAGCACCACGCGGGCGGTGTCCAGCAGGCTGGAGTGCTCGGCCTGTTCGACATCGGCCAGGGCCTTGGCGCTTTCACTCTTGATCGAGGCGACGACGTTGCCGATGTCGGCGGTGGCGTTGGCCGACTGCGTCGCCAGGCGGCGCACCTCGTCGGCGACCACTGCGAAACCGCGCCCGCTTTCCCCGGCGCGGGCGGCTTCGATGGCGGCATTGAGCGCCACCAGGTTGGTGTTCCTGGCGATCTGCTTGATGGTTTCGGAGACCTTGCTGATCTGCGTCCAGCGAACGTTGAGGTCGGCGATCAGTTGCTTGACCTGGTCGATGGTGGAGCGGGTGCTGGAGCTGTCTTCGGCGCTCGCGGGCCGGCTTTCGAGTGTGCTTGGCATGGGTAGGGACACTGCAGTGGCGGATGAGGGCAGGAGTAGGCGAGGGCTTCTTTCTTCTAATGTCAGCCGCCCGTGAAGGCGCGGCTGTATTACGGCGCTGGGCGTCTGGACGTAGGAGCGGACTCCGTCCGCGATGTTTTCGCGTGGGCGGGAGACTATCGCGGACGGAGTCCGCTCCTACGCAAACGGGATCTGCGGTGCCAGGCGTACCCGATTACCAGACAGACCCGTAGGGCGAATAACGCGTAGCGTTATCCGCCGCCATGGCTGAACGGCGGATAACCCGTTCCGGGTTATCCGCCCTGCGCTTGCGTTACCAACCCAACTGCTTGTGCAGGCCGAGGGCGTCGTAGTAGTCGCCCTGGTAGACGATCTTGCCGTCCTTGACCTTCACGTAGCTCACGCCGTCGAACGACAGCGGCTTGTTGGTGGCCGGGGTCTGGGCGTCCCAGGCGCCGGTGTTGGTGCCGCTGAAGGTCCACTGGAAGGCGATGCCGTCCTTGTCGACGATCGGCTTGCCGTTCATCTTCCATTTCAGGTCCGGCACGGCCCCCACGAACACCTTGATCACGTTGTCGCGCGCGGCTTCCCGGCCTTTCTGCGGAGTGCCGACGGTGACGTCGAAATACTCCGCATCCTTGGCCAGGTAGCCGGCGGCCTTCTCGGCGTCGTGGGCGTTCCACGCAGCCATGTAGGCGTCGACGATCTGTTTGGGATTCTCTTGTGAAGAGCCTGCGGCCTGGACCAGGCCGGCAAAGGTGAACAGTGACAGCAGGTAAAACGCTCTGACGAGGTGACGCATGCTTGCCTCCGTTGCGGGCGTGCCCGCGGGGTTTCGGCCGGATGGCCGTTGTGTGTGGCGCCACGCAGGGCGTGGCGCCGGGTCTATCAGGACAGTTCGCCCACCGCGCGCCAGGCTTCGTCGATGGCCGCATGGGCATAGGCGTCCCAGGCGGCATCGGAGTTGGCGATGGTGACGTTGCCAACCTTGGTGCGGGCCAGGTTCATCAGTTTTTCGCTCTCTTGCTCATCATCGAAGAGGCTGTTGGAGAAGTACGAGTAGCCGTGCGACCAGCGGTTGATGGTGATCGCCTGGATATCCTTCTGGTGGTCGAAGCCGACCGGGCCGAGCATGGCCTGCAACTGGTCGCGGATCATGCCTTCCATCTGTTCGAAGCTCATGGCGTAGAGCTTGCCGCGGCCCACGCGGGCCTGGGTGCGTGCGTCCATGCCGGCGTTGGGGCTGGTGGGCACGTAGACCATGTGCAGGCCGATGGGCTGGTTCGGGTCGCGCGGGTGGCTGTAGCCGCCGATGTCCACCGGGTAGTCCAGCTTCACGCGGCTGTACGGCTGGCTCGGCGCGTAGATTTCGTGCACGCCCAGCTTCATGAAGCTCTGCCAGTTGCGGATCACCACCTTGGTGTACACCAGCGGGAACTTCACGTTCTGCGCCAGGGCGTGAGACTGCTCGGCGGAGAGGTCACGCAGGATGTAGGGGATGATCATGTTGTAGCAGGCCAGCACGCAGTGCCTGGCGCGCACACGGTGCAGGGCGCCGGCGCGGCTGTAGCCGACGTCCACGCCGCCGTCGCGGTTCTTCACGCTCACCGCGGTGCTGTTCAGGCGCAGGCGCACGGCGTTGTTCGGCTGGTCCAGCTTGGCGTAGTCGAAGGTGGCCAGGACGATGTCGTTCATGTCCTTGCCCGGCGCCACGCCCGGAATCAGGCCGCGCACCAGCAGGCGCGCCAGCGAGGCGTTGCCGTCGGGGAAGTGGTAGATGTACGGCTCTTCCATCTCCGACTTGGCTTCCTCGCTGATCGGCGAGAGGTCCATCGCGGCGAAACCGGGGAAGCCCACGGAGTAGGCCGAATCGGCAGAGACGGCGTCGATGCTCAGCGCGGAGAAATCGTTGGTGCGGCTGAGGAAGTAGCGGGTGGCGGCCTCGCTCAGGCCCACGTCCTTGCGCAGGAAATCCTGGTAGCTGGTCTTGGCCAGGTGCGCTTCCTTCTCCTCGCGGGTCTTGCCGGCGAGGTAGTCCTTCGGCGCCTCGTGCAGGTCGATCAGCGCCTGGCGGTCGGCCTCGGGCAGCGGGAAGTCGCCGATGAAGGCGCGCCAGCTGCGGGCGTTGAGCTTTTCCGGGGCGATGTCGTCGGCCACCATCGGCGTCGGGTCGCCGCTGACCATCTTCGCCTCGCCGAAGCCGGCCTTGTCGAAGAACACCCCGCGCGACAGGCCCAGGTTCGGGTAGAAGTCACGGTCGAAGGCGGTTTCGAAGCGGTCGACGTCGACGTTGAGCTGCTTGAGCAGGCCGTTCACCGTGTCGCTGTACAGGTGCTTGGGCGACTGGAAGGCTTCGCTGCCGCCGTAGCCGAGGATCATCCGGCCACCGGCCTGGAATTCGTTGCGTTTGGCGTGGCCGCCGAAGTCGTCGTGGTTCTCGATGATCAGCACGCGCGCCTTGGGGTGCTTCTGCCGATAGAACCAGGCTGCGGACAGGCCGCTGATGCCGCCGCCGACCACTACCAGGTCGTACTGCTCCTCGATCTTCAGGCCATCGGTATCGAATACCTTCTTCTCCCAGCCCATCTGGTGCGCGACCTCGAACGCGCCGGGATGGCTGCCGCGCATGCCGGTGAGGGCAGGCGGGTAGTAGCGGCCGGACGGAGCGGCCTGGAGAAGTTGCAGCGGGGTGAGGCCCGCGCCGATGGTGAGGGCAACGCCGTTGAGGAAGTCGCGGCGGGTAATGGTCATGGGAAATCCTTGCAAGGTGATGGCCCGGGGCAGGGCTGTCATGGTTTTGCCCTTCCATGCCGGAAGGGGTTGCGGCATGCGTGGCCGCGCGGCGGTCCCGGTCGAGCGGGGCACCGTTGAACCAGCGGACCTTGGTCCGCTGGTTGCTTTTTTCACCGTACTGTTGGGCCTCGCGAGCTAGAGCGCAGCAAGGCGGAAGGTGGTTCGGGCCCAGGAGGGTAAATAACTGGACACGAACCGCCGTCCAACGCAGCTCCGCCGAAGCGCAGCAGGCCGTACTCCCAATCAGTGCTTGATCATGACGTGGCGGATCGCTGTGTAGTCCTCGAGACCGTACATGGACATGTCCTTGCCGTAGCCCGACAGCTTCATGCCGCCGTGTGGCATTTCGGTGGTCAGCATGAAGTGCGTGTTGACCCAGGTGCAGCCGTACTGCAGGCGCGCGGACAGGCGATGGGCGCGGCCGATGTCGCTGGTCCACACCGAGGAGGCCAGGCCGTAGTCGGAGTCGTTCGCCCAGGCCAGCGCCTGCGCTTCGTCGTCGAACTCGGTGACCGAAACCACCGGGCCGAAGATTTCGCGGCGGACCACTTCGTCGTCCTGGCGGGCGCCGGCGAGCACGGTCGGCTCGAAGAAGAAGCCCGCGCGGTCGGCGCGCTTGCCGCCGGTGACCACTTCGATGTGCGGCACTTGCCTGGCGCGCTCGACGAAGCCGATGACGCGCTCCAGGTGCTGCTCGGTGATGACCGGGCCCAGTTCGGTGTTCGGGTCGTCCTGCTCGCCGTACTGGATGCTGGCAACCGCTGCGCCGAGCTTCTCGACGAACTTGGCGTAGATGCCTTTCTGCGCGTAGATGCGGCAGGCGGCGGTGCAGTCTTGCCCTGCGTTGTAGAAGCCGAAGGTGCGGATGCCTTCCACGGCGGCGTCGATATCGGCGTCGTCGAAGATCAGCACCGGGGCCTTGCCGCCCAGTTCCATGTGCATGCGCTTCACGGTGTCGGCGGTGCCGGCGATGATGCGGCTGCCGGTGGCGACCGAGCCGGTCAGCGACACCATGCGTACTTTCGGGTGGGTGGTCAGCGGCTCGCCAACGCTCGGGCCACGGCCGAACACCAGGTTGACCACGCCGGCGGGGAAGATATCGGCCATCAGCTGCGCCAGGCGCAGGGCGGTCAGCGGGGTCTGCTCGGACGGCTTGAGCACCACGGTGTTGCCGGCGGCCAGGGCCGGGCCGAGTTTCCACGCGACCATCATCAGCGGGTAGTTCCACGGCGCGATGGAGGCGACCACGCCCACCGGGTCGCGACGGATCATCGAGGTGTGGCCCGGCAGGTATTCGCCCGCGGCGGAGCCTTGCATCACGCGGCAGGCGCCGGCGAAGAAGCGGAACACGTCGGCCACCGCCGGCAGCTCGTCGTTCAGCGCGGCGGAGTAGGGCTTGCCGCAGTTGTTGGATTCCAGGCGGGCCAGTTCCTCGGCGTTGGCGTCGATGGCATCGGCCAGTTGCAGCAGGAGCATCGCGCGGTCTTTCGGCGCGGTCTGCGACCAGCCGTCGAAGGCGGCATCGGCGGCCAGTACGGCGGCGTCGACCTGGGCCGGGGTGGCCTCGGCGATTTCCACCAGGGTGGTGCCCAGGGACGGGTTCACAACGGCGAGCTTCTCGCCTTCGCCAGCGACCAGTTGGCCGTTGATCAGCAGGTTGGTTTGCATGGTTGAGTCCTCTTGGTCAGGAACGTGGTGCAAATTCGGTTGAGGTGTTTCTTTTTAAGGGCCTGCCGGTTTATGGGCGGCGGGCCTGAGGGGTTCTGTGTAGTACTGGTGCTGTGCGTCTCCCTCACCCCAGCCTTCTCCCAGAGGGAGAGGGGGCCGTCCGCAGCTCTGTGACATCCCGCTGCACGGTCATCCCCTCTCCCTCCGGGAGAGGGTTAGGGTGAGGGCTGCACGGCACCCAAATTACTTCCCGCTCCCCGCCACGCCCTCGCCACCCTTGGTCAGGTAGTAGGCGCCGAGGATCGGCAGCATGGTCACGATCATCACCAGCATCGCCACCACGTTGGTCACCGGCACGTCGCGCGGGCGGCCCAGCTGGTTGAGCAGCCAGATCGGCAGGGTGCGTTCGTGGCCGGCGGTGAAGGTGGTGACGATGATCTCGTCGAAGGACAGCGCGAACGCCAGCATGCCGCCGGCCAGCAGCGCCGAGCCGAGGTTGGGCAGGATCACGTAGCGGAAGGTCTGCCAGCCGTCGGCGCCCAGGTCCATCGAGGCTTCGATGAGGCTGTGGGAGGTGCGGCGGAAACGCGCGATGACGTTGTTGTAGACGATCACCACGCAGAAGGTGGCGTGGCCGATGACGATGGTCAGGAAGCCCGGTTCGATGCCAAGGGTCTTGAACGCCGACAGCAGCGCGATGCCGGTGATGATGCCGGGCAGGGCAATCGGCAGGATCAGCATCAGCGAGATGCCTTCCTTGCCGAAGAAGTCGCGGCGGTACAGCGCGGCGGCCGCCAGGGTGCCCAGGAGCATGGCGATCAGCGTGGCGACGCTGGCGATCTTCACCGACAGTTCGATGGCTTCGAGCACGTCCTGGCGCGCGAAGGCGACGCTGAACCAGTGCAGGGTGAAGCCCTTGGGCGGGAAGCTGAAGGCCGCGTCCTCGGTGTTGAAGGCGTACAGGAAGATGATCAGGATCGGGAAGTGCAGGAACACCAGCCCGCCCCAGGCAGCTGCTTTGAGCCCCCAGGAAGCTTTCTCAGAGTGCATCGAAGGCCCCCAGACGTTTGACGATGGAGAGATAGACGGCGATCAACACGATCGGCACCAGGGTGAAGGCGGCGGCCATCGGCATGTTGCCGATCGCGCCCTGCTGGGCGTAGACCATGCTGCCGATGAAGTAGCCGGGCGGGCCCACCAGTTGCGGCACGATGAAGTCGCCCAGGGTCAGGCTGAAAGTGAAGATCGAGCCGGCGGCGATGCCGGGGATCGACAGCGGCAGGATCACCTGGAAGAAGGTCTGCCGCGGGTGCGCGCCGAGGTCCGCCGAGGCTTGCAGCAGCGACGGCGGCAGGCGCTCCAGGGAGGCCTGGATCGGCAGGATCATGAACGGCAGCCAGATGTACACGAACACCAGGAAGCGCCCGAAGCTGGAAGTGGACAGGGTGTTGCCACCGATCCCCGGAATGCCCAGCAGCAGGTTCAGCAGGGGCTCCAGGCCCAGGTGCTGGACGAACCACATCGCCACGCCGCCCTTGGCCAGCAGCAGGGTCCAGGCGTAGGCCTTGACGATGTAGCTGGCCCACATCGGCATCATCACGGCGATGTAGAAGAACGCCTTGGTCTTACCGGTGGTGTAGCGCGCCATGTAGTAGGCGATGGGGAAGGCCACCGCGCCGCTGGCGATGGACACCGCGACGGCCATCAGCACGGTGCGCTGGATGATGTCGAAGTTGGAGCCGCTGAACAGCGAGCCGAAGTTGGCCCAGGTCAGGTCCGGCGTCACCGTCATGGTGAAGTCGTCGAAGGTGTAGAAACCCTGCCACAACAGCGTCAGCAGCGAGCCGAGGTAGATCGCGCCGAACCACAGCAGCGGCGGGATCAGCAGCAGCGAGAGGTACAGCGTCGGCTTGCGGTAGAGCAGGTTGGACAGGCGGCGCAGCGGGCCATTGCTGGCCGCCGGCAGCGCTGCATTCATCGTCAGTTCCATCTCACGCGCCCTCGTTCAGCACCACCATCGCCTCGCGTGCCCAGCGAGCGGTCACGCGCTGGCCCGGCTGGTGGGCGAGGTCGATGTCGGCCCACTGGCTGTTGGCCTGGCTGAGGCAGAGGTTCTGGCCGTTGTCGAGACGGATCTCGTAGCGGGTCGCCGCGCCCTGGTACTGGATGTCGTGCAGCAGGCCGCTGATCTCGATGTCCGACGTGGCGCGCTCACCGTTGGCGAAAGTGATGTGCTCCGGGCGGATGGAGAACGGTTGGGCGTTGCCGGTCAGGCTCTGGGCGATGTCGCCGCGCAGTACGTTGGAGGTGCCGACGAACTCGGCCACGAACGGAGTGGCCGGCTTCATGTAGAGGTTGCGCGGGGTGTCGACCTGCTCGATGCGGCCCTTGTTGAACACCGCGACGCGGTCGGACATGGACAGCGCTTCGCTCTGGTCGTGGGTGACGAAGATGAAGGTGATGCCCAGCTGGCGCTGCAGCTTCTTCAGCTCGCTCTGCATCTGCTCGCGCAGCTTGAGGTCGAGGGCGCCGAGCGGTTCGTCCAGCAGCAGCACGCGCGGGCGGTTCACCAGGGCGCGGGCCAGGGCTACGCGCTGGCGCTGGCCACCGGAGAGCTGCACCGGCTTGCGCACGCCGTAGCCGCCCAGGGCGACCATGCCGAGGGCTTCTTCGGCGCGCTTGAGACGCTCGGCCTTGCCGATGCCTTTCACCTTCAGGCCGTAGGCGACGTTCTCCAGCACGCTCATGTGCGGGAACAGCGCGTAGTCCTGGAACACCGTGTTGACGTCACGCTGGTACGGCGGCAGGCCTGCGGCCTCCTCGCCATGGATGCGGATGGAGCCTGCGCTGGGTTGCTCGAAGCCGGCGATCAGGCGCAGGCAGGTGGTCTTGCCCGAACCCGACGGGCCGAGCATGGAGAAGAACTCGCCGTCCTTGATGTCGATGGACACCCGGTCAACGGCTTTCACCTCGCCGAACTGGCGGGAGACCTGGGTGAATTGAACAGCGGGGGTGGTCATGGTGCACGCTCCAAGGGGCAGGATTCCGGCGCGGCCGGGCCCTGCCCGTGAATCTGAGATACGGGTGAATCGATGCGAATTGGGGGGGCGGGAACTCCCTCTGGGAGAGGGCCGGGGTGAGGGAAGCCACGGCACACGGCCGGGCCCTCACCCCCAACCCCTCTCCCAGAGGGAGAGGGGAGCCGAAATCAGCGGCCGCCCATGATCCCGATGTAGTCCTGGGTCCAGCGGCTGTACGGGACGAACTTGCCGCCCTCGGCCACCGGGGTCTTCCAGAACGCGATCTTGTCGAACTGGTTGTAGCCGTTGGTGGCGCAGCCTTCGCCGCCCAGCAGGGTGCTGGCCTTGCAGCCTTCCGGCACGGCCGGCACGGAGCCGAACCAGGCAGCCACGTCACCTTGCACCTTGGGCTCCAGCGACCAGTTCAGCCACTTGTAGGCGCAGCTCGGATGCTGGGCTTCGGCGTGCAGCATGGTGGTGTCGGCCCAGCCAGTGACGCCTTCCTTCGGGAACACGGTGGCGATCGGCTGACCTTCGGCCTTCAGGGCGTTGGCCTGGTACGGCCAGGCGCTGGAAGCGGCGACGCCTTCGTTCTTGAAGTCGCTCATCTGCACGGTGGTGTCGTGCCAGTAGCGGTGGATCAGGTCATGCTGCTTGCGCAGCAGTTCGACCACGGCGGCGTACTGCTTCTCGTCGAGCTGGTAGGGGTCGGTAATGCCCAGTTCCGGCTGGGTGGCCTTCAGGTACAGCGCGGCGTCGGCGACGTAGATCGGGCCGTCGTAGGCCTGCACGCGGCCCTTGTTCGGCTTGCCGTCGGGCAGGTTCTGCGCGTCGAACACGACTTTCCAGCTGTCCGGCGCGGTGGGGAAGACCTTGGTGTTGTACATCAGCAGGTTCGGGCCCCACTGGTACGGCGCGCCGTAGGTCTTGCCGTTGACCACGTACCAGGCGGCGTCCTTCAGGCGCGGGTCGATGTTCTTCCAGTTGGGGATCAGCGACGGATCGATCGGCTGCACGCGCTTGCCGTAGATCAGGCGCAGGGAGGCGTCGCCCGAAGCGGTGACCAGGTCGTAGCCGCCCTTGGCCATCAGGCTGACCATCTCGTCGGAGGTGGCGGCGGTCTTCACGTTGACCTGGCAGCCGGTGTCCTTCTCGAACTGGGTCACCCAGTCGTAGTTCTTGTCGGACTGGCCGCGCTCGATGTAGCCGGGCCAGGCGATGATGTCCAGACGGCCTTCGCCTTTGCCGACTTCCTTCAGGGCCTCGGCGGCCTGGACGCCGGCGCTGGCCAGCAGGGCGGTGGTGATGGCACTGAGCAGTGCGGTCTTGCGCATCGGGTGTCTCCCTCTCGTTGTTGTCTCTATTGGTGGGGCAGTTCAATCGAGCAACCACCCTCGTGCGAGCGGGCGCGCCGATTCGCCGGGGTGCTTTCTTATGGACCGGCGGGGGCGCCGCCGGGGTCGTTCAATCCAGTTGCTGGCCGTGGCGCGCCATGATGTGGCGCACCACGCTGTAGTCCTGCAGCGAATCGCTGGACAGGTCCTTGCCGTAGCCCGAGCGCTTGAGCCCGCCGTGGGGCATCTCGCTGGCGAGCATGAAATGGGTGTTGATCCAGGTGCAGCCGTACTGCAGGCGGTTGGCGATCTGGAAGGCCTTGTCGAGGTTCTGCGTCCACACCGAGGAGGCCAGGCCGTATTCGGAGTCATTCGCCCAGTCCACCGCCTGTTCCAGCTGATCGAAGCGGGTCACGGTGACGACGGGGCCGAACACTTCGCGCTGGACGATCTCGTCCTGCTGCTTGCAGCCGGCCAGCAGGGTCGGCTGGTAGTAGAAGCCGGGGCCGGAATGCACGGCGGCGCCGGTAACGCGCTCGATGTGCGGCTGGCCGAGGGCACGCTCGACGAAGCTGGCCACGCGGTCACGCTGGCGGGCGCTGATCAGCGGGCTGATCTCGTTATCGGCGTCGCGCTTGCGGGCGAAGCGGATGCTCGCCACGGCATCGCCCAGCTCGGCGACGAGGCGGTCATGGATACCGGCCTGGGCGTAGATGCGGCAGGCAGCGGTGCAGTCCTGGCCGGCGTTGTAGTAACCATGGGTACGCACGCCCTGGACCACGGCTTCGAGGTCGGCATCGTTGCAGACGATCACCGGCGCCTTGCCGCCCAGTTCCAGGTGGGTGCGTTTGAGCGTGCGCGAGGCGGCCTGGAGAATCTTCTGGCCGGTGACGATGTCGCCGGTGAGCGAGACCATGCGCACCTTCGGGTGGCTGACCAGGTGGCTGCCGACCCCTTCGCCGCCGCCGCAGACGATATTGATCACGCCCGCTGGGAGAATCTCGGCCAATGCCGGCGCCAGCGCCAGGATGCTCAGCGGGGTGTGTTCGGACGGCTTGAACACCAGCGTGTTGCCGGCGGCCAGCGCGGGGGCGATTTTCCACGCGGCCATCATCAGCGGGTAGTTCCACGGCGCAATCGAAGCGACTACGCCCACCGGGTCACGGCGCACCATGCTGGTGTGGCCAGGCACGTATTCGCCGGCGAGCTGGCCCTGCTGGCAGCGCACGGCGCCGGCGAAGAAGCGGAACACGTCGGCGGTGGCGGGGATATCGTCCTGGCGCGCGAGATGCAGCGGCTTGCCGCAGTTCAGCGATTCCAGTTGGGCGAGATCGTTCGCGCGCTTGTCGATGGCATCGGCGATGGCCAGCAGCGCGGCGGAACGTTGCGCGGGTGTGGTACGGGCCCAGGCGGGGAAGGCACGGTGTGCAGCGGCGATGGCCTGCTCGACCTGGTCGATGGAACCGTCGGCGATGCTGGCGATGGTTTCGCCCGTGGTCGGGTTGATGATCGGCTCGGCCATGCCTTCGCCGGCGACCAGTTGGCCGTCAATCAGCAAGGCGTTATGCAGGGTTGCGCCGGTCATCTTGGAAACTCGTCTTTTATCTGTCTTGTTTTCGGGGGCCATGTGCGTGCTCCGGCGTAGGGGCGGTGCCCGGAACTTGGCCCTTTGGTATGGGACGAGAGACTAGAGTCCGGACGTGGGGTCGACAAATTCTAATTACTGAAAGCGCCGTTCGATTAAATCGAATGCTGTAAGCCTCTAGATCGCAAGGCGTTTTGCCATTGCGTAGCGGCTTTCGTATGGCGCATAACGCTGCAAGCGTTATCCGCCATCCATTTTCTCCCGGTCCATTTGGCGGATAACCGCGAGCGGTTATTCGCCCTACATTGGCTCGGCGTGTTTGTGTAATCCGGTCCTCAGATCGACAGGCGTTTGGCGTTGGGCTGCTCGCGGGCGACGGTGAGGAATGGGTCCACCAGCGCCGGTCGCGCGGTGCCGCGACGCCAGGCCAGGCCGACGTCCAATGGTTCGGACAGGTCCACCAGCGGCCGCGCCTCGATGATGTCGCCTTCCAGCGACCAGGGACGGTAGGTCATGTCCGGCTGGATCGACAGGCCCAGGCCCGCCGCCACCAGGCTTCGCACGGCTTCCACCGAGGCGGTGCGCAGCGTCACCTGCGGCACCAGCCCGGCGCGCGACCAGATGCGCTGGGTGTGCAGGCCCATCTCGTCGGCGTTCAGCTGGATCAATGGCTCGCCCGCCACATCGGCCAGGCCGATGCTGTCGCGTTCCAGCAGTGGGTGCTGTGCCGGCAGCCAGAGGCGGTGCGGCGAGTGCGTGAGCACCTCGGTCTGCAGGGCGTGGCGGTCTTCCAGGTTGGAGAGGATCAGCACGCCGACGTCGATCTCGCCGCTCACCAGCAGGTGCTCGATGTACGGGCGCTCGTCCTCCACCACGCGGGTCTTCACGTTGGGGAAGGCGCGCTGGAAGCGGTTGATCAGGTCGGCCAAGTAATAGCCCGCTACCAGGCTGGTCACCCCGATGGTCAGGCTGCCGGCCACCTGGTCGGTGCTCTGCTGCAGGCTGCGCTTGGCGTTCTCCACGGTGGCCAGGATCAGGTGCGCCTGGCGCAGGAACTGGTGGCCCTGGTGGGTCAGGGTCATGCCCTTGGCGTGGCGGTCGAACAGACGCACGCCGATCTCTTCTTCCAGTTGCTGGATGGCCAGTGTCAGGGTCGACTGGGAAATGAACACCGCCTGGGCAGCGGCGGAGATCGAGCCGGTCTCGGCGACGGCGATGAAGTGGCGGATCTGGCGGAGCGTCATCATGGGCGTTTGGCCGCTGGCGCGCGGAGCCTCGATCTAGAGCCTTGTCTAGCCGGTCTCGGCGCATTTCATTGTTGATTATCGAAAATCTATAGGAGCATTCTTTTTAATCGAATGGAAGTTGCCTATTTGCCCTGCGGACCCGCCGAGAAAGGCCCGCAATATCCGGAAGCACTCTGCAACTCCGCTGTCACAAGGCTGCGAGCTAGAGTCGGAGGCCTGACTTTTCATCTCGATAGCTAGTGGAGATCGCCATGAACACACGCGGCCTGCTTGACCAACTGCTCAAGTCCGGGCAGGAACTGATGCAGAACAAGGGCCTGGCCCAGCAGGGCGGCGGCCAACCCGCACAGGGCGGCAGCAAGGGTGGCCTGGACCTCGGCAGCCTGCTCTCCGGCGCCGGTGGCGGCGCCCTGGCGGCGGGTGCGCTGGGCCTGCTGATGGGCAGCAAGAAGGCGCGCAAGGTGGGCGGCAAGGTCGTCGCCTATGGCGGCCTGGCGGCGCTCGGCGTGCTCGCCTACAAGGCCTACGGCAACTGGCAGCAGAAACAGGCCAGCGCCCCGCGCGGCGAGCCGCAGACCGTCGACCGCCTGCCGCCGGCCCAGGCCGAGCAGCACAGCCACGCCATCCTGCGGGCCATCGTCGCCGCCGCGAAGGCCGACGGTCATATCGATGATCGCGAACGCCAGCTGATCGATGGCGAGATTGCCAAACTCACCGGCGACCTCGAGCTGCAAGGCTGGCTCGACCGCGAACTGGCCAAGCCGCTGGACCCGGCCGAAGTCGCCCGCGCTGCCACCAGCGAGGAAATGGCCGCCGAGATGTACCTGGCCAGCCTGCTGATGGTCGACGAGACCAACTTCATGGAGCGCGCCTACCTCGACGAACTGGCGCGCCAACTGAGCCTCGATGCGGGCCTCAAGGTCGAACTGGAAGCGCAGGCGCAGAAAGCGCTGGATGCCGTACCCGCGTAAACCCGTGACCACCCTCGCAAGCGCTGGATAAAGCTCGCGCCGCGCAGCAGTCTCCGTCGTTGGGCGTCCCGTCCATTCCGGGCCGGCCGGCGGACGGCGCTGGCGCATCGGTGTGGCGGGACTATCGTTGCCCAACGCACACCGCGCTATGGCGAGGGACTGGTCATGAACACAACCGATCTACTGGAACAACTGCTGCGGGCCGGACAAGGCTCGGCAGCACAACAGCAACAGGGCGGCGCCGGTGGCGCGGACCCGCTCGGTGGCCTGGGTGGCTTGCTCGGTGGGCTGCTGGGCGGCGGCGGTGGCGGTGGCCTCGGTTCGATTCTCGGCGGCGCTGGCGCAGGTGGCTCCGGCGGTGGTGGACTTGGCGGTCTGGGTGGCGTGCTGGGCAGCATGCTCGGTGGCGGCGCCAGCACAGGCGGCACTCCCCAGGGGCGTTCCACGCGGGGCGGCGTCAACTATGCCATGCTTGCCTCGCTGGGCATGATGGCTTACCAGGCCTATCAGAACTGGCAGCGCCAGCAGAGCGCCAATCCCTCCCAGCAGCAATCGCTGACTACTGTCGACCAGCTCGACGGCCCCGAAGCCGAGGCGCACAGCCATGCCATCCTCCAGGCGATGCTGGCAGCGGCCAAGGCCGACGGTCGTATCGATGAGCGCGAACAGGCGGCCATCCAGGCCGAGTTGCAGCGCCATGCCGGCGAGCCACAGCTGCAAGCGTGGATCGACGCCGAAATGCGCAAGCCGCTCGACGCCGCCGATGTCGCTCGGGCAGCCCAGGGGGACCCCGCGGTAGCCGCCGAGATGTACCTGGTCAGCGTGATGCTGGTAGACGACCAGCAGGACACCGAGCGCACCTACCTCGACGAGCTCGCCTACAACCTCAATCTCGACCCGCAGTTGCAGGCGCACCTGGAACAGCAGGCGAAGGCCGGCGGTGAAGTAGCTTGATACAACTCAGGGCATGGCTGTAGGAGCATTCGTACAATCTGACGGTCAGAGAGGCTCGGACGAGCGCACCCGCGCGGTGTGCTCGCCCTTCAATTTTCTGCAAGGAGGCTTCATGCCGTTCGCTCGTTTCGCCCTGCCCGCCGCGCTGCTGCTCAGCGCCACCGCCACCCTGGCCAACGCCGCCAAGCTTGAAGATGTCGCGCCCTATCCCAAGGCTGATGAAGGCTTCGTGCGCCAGGTCATCCACCTGCCCAAGCAGGCCCATGAAGAGAACTTCAAGGTCGAGATCCTCGCCGGCAAGACGTTGACCGTCGACTGCAACCGCCAGCGCCTGGGCGGCACCCTGGAAGAGAAGACCCTGGAAGGCTGGGGCTACTCCTACTACCGCCTGGACAAGGTCAGCGGCCCGGCCAGCACCCTGATGGCCTGCCCGGAAGGCAAGAGCAAGAAGGACTTCGTCCCGGTGATCGGCGAAGGCTTCGTGCTGCGCTACAACAGCAAGCTGCCCATCGTGATCTACGCGCCGAAGGACGTCGAAGTGCGCTACCGACTCTGGTCCGCCTCCGACAAGGTCGAGCACGCCCGCGCGGAGTAACGCCCCAGCGCTTTGCTCTCGTAGGAGCGAGCTCGCGAACAGCTTTCCTCAGGGCTCCAGCGTTGGCTGGGTTCGCGAGCAAGCTCGCTCCTACAAAATTAAGCTGCCACCACAACCTCTGGACGCTCTTCCGGCTTGCTGCAGTGGTGCTCCCAGATGCGTCGGTACAAGACTTCCAGATCGCGGGTGAAGCGCGCTGTGTCGAACAGCGGCGATGTCATTCTCGCTGCGCGCAGCCGCTGGCGCAGGTCATCGCGTTTCGCGTGGTCCAGGGCCAGCGCCTTGAGCCGTTCGAAATAGTCCTGCGTATCGGTTGCCACCAGCTCATCGAACCCGTGCGCCTTCAGCAGGCTGCCCGCCACTCGGCTGGTGAACGTCTCCCCGAGCCGAGTCATCAGCGGTACGCCGACCCACAGAGCATCGCTGGCGGTGGTGTGCGAGGTGCAGGGGAAGCTGTCCAGAGCCAGGTCCGCCAATGCCAGGCGTGCCAGATGTTCGTCCTGCTTCAGCCGAGGTGCAAACACCAGGCGCTCGGCGTCGATTCCGCGCGCCTGTGCTTCCCGGCGCAGGTTGTCGCAAGCTTCCGCCGCCTCGGGCTCCAGCAGCCACAGAACGCTGCCGGGCACCTCCCGTAGCAGCCGGCACCAGAGTTCGAACTCGTCGGGATTCAGCTTGAGCAACTGGTTGAAGCTGCAGAACACCAAGCCGTGTTCCGGCAGCCCTGCATCGATGCGACTGGCGTGATCAGCCAGCGGCCGATTACGGTCATTGGGCTGGTAACTGTGCGGCATCAGCGCCAGGGTTTCGCTGAAGTGCCCGGCATGTTCGGCCGGGGTCACGGTGGCATCGCCAATCAGATAATCGGCCAACCGCGGATGACCCAGGCTGCCCGGATAGCCCAGCCAACTGACAATCACCGGCGCCGGACGCCGCGCTGTGATACCCAGGCGCGCCCCGGTGGTGTAGCCCTTCAGGTCGACCAGAAGGTGCAGGCGCTGCTCGGCGATCAGCTTTGCTGCCGCCTCGTCGGACAACTCGCGCAACTCATGGCGCGGCAGGCCGGTCGCGGCAATGCGGTGGGTGAAATAGTCCTCACGCGGCGGGCTGTAGTCGAACAGCTGGATATCCACCTTGGCGCTGTCATGCGCTTCCAGCACGCCCATCATCAGGTGCATCGTCGCGTGGCCATAGAAGTCGCTGGACAGGTAGCCGATGCGCAGCCGTCCATTCTGCTCGGGCTCGACGGCCAGCGGTGCGGTGGTGAGTTCTCCAGGCCAGTTCGACTCGGCAAAGTGGTGACCGGCATCGCGGTGCAGCTCGGGAGTCAGTGCCGGCAGGTTGATCAGGCTCCAGGGATCGATGGATTCCTGAGTCGGATTGCCCAGTTGCTGCAGGGTGGCGGCATCGGTCGCGGCCAGTTGCGGCCAGCTGGCCAAGGCCCGCAACACCCACTGCAATTCGGCCCAGCTACCGGCCTTGGCGAACCAGCCAGCGGCGTCGGCGAAGCGCTTGCCGTCTTCCAATGCCCTGGCAAATTCCAACTGCAATTCGGCACTGCCGGGACTCAGCGCCAGGGCGTGCTCGAGGAGCGACATCGCCTCTTCCTGCCTGCCCTGCGTGCGCAAGAGATTGCCCAGGTTCTTGTAGGCCAGCAGGTAACCGGGCTGGCTGGCAATGGCCTGGCGATAGAACTGCTCAGCCTCGGCGTAGTGACGCTGGTGGTCGAGGAGATTGGCCAGGTTGTTGGCCGCTTTCGCGTTTCCGGGTTGCAGGCGCAGGCAGTTGCGCAGCGCCTCCGAGCTGGCCGGCGTGTCTCCTAGGCTCTGCTCGGCCAGGGCCAGATTCAGGTAGCAGGAGGCGTCCTTGCGCACCCCCAGCGCGCGCTTGAACAGCTCCCGTGCCTGCGCAGCCCTTCCCAGCATCAGGCAGGCGGCGCCACACAGGTGCAGTACTTCTGCATCGCGGGGCTTGGTCCGTAGCAGCTGTCGCGCCATGGCTTCGCTGAGCTCAGCGTCGCCGCTCTGCAGCGCGGCCAGAACGGATTGCGCGGAAAGGGTAGGACGATGTTGGCGCATGCTGTGCTCCGAAAAAGAGGAGGCTGGGCCTCTATTCAAGTTCTCTGGGGTGAAATTGGATGCCGGTTACTTTCCGGCTACCTTCCGGTTACGCCCGAGCGGATTTCATGCCGGCGCTGAGCGCCTGGTGAGATCGATGGTTTCGCGCCGTCCGATCCTGGCCTGCTCGTGCATGGCGTTGAACAGTTGCTCGAGTTGAGCGGCGAACTTCTCGGGCTGGTACAGCACCGAGGTCGTCAACTGCTCGCCGAGTCTCTGGCGAATCGCCTGCCGTTTGGCGGCGTCCTTGGCCAGTGCGATGGCCAGTTCCACATAGTCACGACGGCTGGTGGTGCACAGTTCCTGCAAATTCAACGCGTGCAACAGGCTCCCAGCCATGCGGCTGACCAGCGTTTCGCCCATGTAGGTAACCAATGGCACACCGGCACGCAGGGTATCGCTGGCGGTGGCGCCGGAGTTGTAGGGGAAGGTGTCCAGGGCGATATCGGCGAGGGCGAGCCGCGCGCGATGTTCCGCCAAGGGTTTGCGGGCGGCAAAGACAATGCGCTCTGCCGCGACGCCACGCTTCCGGGTCTCCTTCAGCAGATTGCTGCGGATGACCTCCGAAGACCCCGGTGCTATCCACAACACGCTGTCGGGAACATTGCGCAGAATTTCGCACCAGTCGTCCCAGAGCTGCGGCGTCAATTTAAAGACCTGATTGAAGCTGCAGAAGACCACGGCGTCGTCCGGCAAACCCTCTTGCGACCGTGGTGGTGGCGGGGCCAGTGGCGTCAAAGGGCAGTTCGGCTGGAAGCACTCGGGCATCAGCGCCAGTGCCTCGCTGAACTGCCAGGCATTTGCCGGCGGCGTGGCAATGGCGTCGCCGATGATGTAATCCGCCAGACGAGGCTCGCCCAGAGAGCCCATGTAGCCAATCCACGATGCAATGACGGGGGCCGGCCGCAAGGCGCAGATGCCTGGTCGGGCATGGGTGGTGTAGCCGGTGAGGTCGACCAGGATATCGATCCGGTCATCGCGAATCAGGGTGGCGACTTCCTGGTCCTCCATACGGCTGACGACCGTGAAATGGTCGGCTGCGGTGATCAGCTGGCGTCGCTCGGCGTCATCCACCTCCGGGCCGTAGGCATACAGGAATGCTTCGAAATTCTCCCGGTCGTGGGCGGCAATGACCTGGGTGACCAGATGAGCCACCGGGTGATTGCGAAAGTCCGCCGACAGATACCCCACCCGCAGGCGCCCGTTGCGGGCGCTGGCAACCGCGGAAACCATGGGCGGCGCCGCCAGCGCAGCGGCCCAGCGGGTGCGGCCAAACAGACCCGCCAGGCGGCACTGGGTGGCCGCGTCGATTTCCGGCCAGGCAAGCAGATTCAAAGGCTGGAACTCGCTGGAATTGCCCTGTGGCAGCGCGGCCAGGAAGTCGCTCATCGCAGGGCCCTGGTTTTCGTCCCAGTCGGCGAGGCCGCGACGCAGGCCGAGGGCGCGGCCAATGACCTGGAAATTGTTCGGCTGCAGGACGAGCGCCTGCCGGAGGCTGTTCAAGGCATCGTCCGGCCGCCCACTTCGCTCAAGAATGTCCGCCAGATTGAGGTGGGCCTGGAGGTAGTTTGGATCGTGGGCGATGGCGGCGCGGAAGCTCTCCTCTGCACCAGCCTTGTCACCCAGGATCGAGTCGAGCGCATGGCCGAGGTTGTTGTGCGCATTGGCGTAGCCAGGATTGGCCGCGATCGCTTGTCGGTAGCACTCCAGCGCTTCCTGGCGACGCTCGGCCTTGAAGCTGTTCTTCAGGATATTGCCCAGGTTGTTCCAGGCCTGCGCTGCCCGCGGATTCGACTGAACAGCGCGGCGATAGGCTGCTTCAGCCTCCGGCAAGCGGTGCATGGCGGAAAGCGTCAACCCCAGGTTGCTGTGCGCATCCGGGTTACCCGCAGCGGCTGCGGCTTTAAGGTAGCGCTCCGAGTCGACAAGGTCGTTATTCAGGTAGCAGACAACACCGGCGTAGAGCAGGGCACCGGAGTGCCGTGGAGCCAACCTGAGCAGCGTTCGGCATGTCTCCAGCACCTGGTTGTACTGATTGGCCTGGTAGAGGGCGCCGACCTGCGCAAAGAGCGCGTCGACGCTTCGGGGGGAGCGCTGTCCGTGGGGCTTGGCGGGGTGAGAACGCTTCATGTGCAAAGGCCTGTTCAGTGACGTCGCGAAGCGCAGGCAATGCCGTCTTGGCCAAGTCCAAGCTTCCGGGGACGAGTGCTTTGAAAGCCGGAATGGAGGAGCTTCTTGGCAATGGTCCGGGAATGGCCAGAGCGATGCATGTTCCGGGACGTCCGGGACGGAGGATTCGTGCCGAATCGGTTGCGCTGAGAGGATGCGCAGGCTTGGCGAGCGTTGCTGTCAGGGTTTTCTGGAGCTTGTTCGGAATTTTTCTTTGAATGGCGCTGCTCTCCAGGTTTTGGCAAGCCGCAGCCCGGCGGAACGTCCAGCAAGTGCGTGGGCAAGCGTGGTGCGCAGTGAAGGGCCAAGGGCAAGCTCGATAAGCCAAGGCTCGGGCACGGGCCAAGCTCGAACTCCGGCTTGGCCATATGCAGATGCGCTTCTGTCTGCCGTCGAAGGATGCGGCACAGATCCTCACGCCGATTGTTCTGTCCAGTTTGTAGATGGTGAGCCGATACTTGCTGGCGAGTGCAGGATAGGTGCGTCTGTAATGCAGGAAATGTCTGTGGCGAAGTGTTCGCGAAAGCAAAGATTAGGAAGGAACTGTAGAGTGCTTTTAGTCAGTTGGCTTGATTCTGAGGGCGCTCAGTGTCGAAATCCGTCAGAGAAGTGCGGCCAGTGCAGACCGCATTTTGCGGTCTCCCCGCTGATTCTATTGGCACCCCGATCTTGCTAGGAATAACTTTTCCAAACTCAATTTGGTTGTTGTATGTGTGCCATGTTTTTGACCGCCTCGCGAAATTCTGGGAGGTGGCGTGAGACGAGTTTTTCAGGCAGAAGAGACTGAGGGAAACTGACGGATGTGTTTGTCTTGTGAGTAATGTGGAGGCACAATCCCGTTTCGTCCGCAGGTAGGGCAATGTTTACTCCGCGATCGCGTGCGGCAATCGCGAAAAGTCCGTCCTCATTAAATGAGACCGGCTCAAATGGTTGCTCAGTCCATAGTTTTTTTTTGTAGATATAGCTAAATCCAAATCCTAGATGGTTGTCAGAGAATTTTTTATAATTCACTGGGAAATCAAGTGCTGTAACCGGGCCGCCATCCCATCGAAAGTGCAGGCCACTTGTATGCATCAAGTCCCAGTATGCGAACTGCTTTAGGTGAGTGTTATAAAGGAAGAATGCACTTAACTTGACAAAGTCAGGTCCGTGATTTTGCATTTGGCTAAGCATGGCGTTGATATAGTCTTTTGCGTAGATATCATCGTCATCGAAGTGCGAGATAATTTCTCCATTCGCCAGTTCGATTGCTATGTTGCGCTTTTCGCCAATGGAAGTTCTCGCAGGTAAGTGACGGTAAATGACGCGCGGGTCATTCAGGCTTGTCATAAAAGCACTCGGCTGCTCACTGTCATCTACGACAATCCATTCGAGTGGCGAATAACTCTGTGATTTAAAAGCCCTGTAGGTGGTCGGTAATAATTTCTCTCGATTCCAGGTGGGTGTTATGATGCTTACGAGAGGGTTTTTAGATATTCCAATGGCCAAGTTATATGATTCCTGTTTTGGGGTTTTAAGTTGTTTTTGTTAAAGAGCTTCGAGCATGTTTATGGGTTTTCTTTCGTCAAGTGAGTAGAAATCTTGAATGTTTATCTAGCTTCTGCGGAGTAGTCCCAGCTGGCGAGCGGCGAGGAGCAGTTGATCGCGACCGAAAAGCTGCGAGCTGTGCGCCAGTTCGTGCCGCAGTTGTTCGGCGCTGGCGGCGATGCCGTGAAAGCGGGCGAGGGTCACCAGACATTCGAGGCCGCTGTCTGTTGGATTGGCAGGGGCATCCGGCTGTTGCGGAGCGTTCATCTTAACTTCCTGTCAGCGATGGCCGCGCAGGGGCGCTACCGGGACAGGGACGTTATGTTTGTTCAGCCTTGGTTCAGCAATACAAGTGTGGTGAAAGGCTCTAAATCAGACATTTCAGACGGCCAGTCGCTTTGAATCGGCGTTGAGTGCCAGCTTCATCCCGGCCCTTATGAGCAAATTTTCGGAGGACGGGGAGCGGGGAGCCGGTTCTGTCTGAATTGGCAGTGGTACGTGATTGGCAAGATTGCTTGGCCTTTGCCCGGCTTCGCTTTGCAGTTCAATGCGCGTCGCAGTCGCTGGGGCTAACCTAGGCGGACGGTTAGGGCCAGGAGCTATCCGCGCTCGTGGTCGGCGGATAAAGCGTTCCGCTTTATCCGCCCTACGCAGGCACTGAGGTTTTCCCGCCCACCAGAATTCCCTGTTCCCGCCCACAGACTTCCACCAGGAAATCCCACACCAACCGCAGCCGTACCGACCGGTGCAGCTCGCGGCGGGTGCACATCCAGTATTCCCGTTCGATGAACTCCTCTGGCAGCACCGGCACCAGTCGCGGGTCGTGCAGGCCCATGTACTGCGGGAGGATGGCGATGCCGATGCCGGCCTGGGCGGCCTGTTGCTGGGCGACCACGCTGGTGCTGCGGAACACCACCTGCGGGTGGCGACAGAAGCTGTGGTGGAACAGGAGTTCCTGGCTGAACAGCAGGTCGTCGACGTAGCCGATCCAGGGATGTTTGCAGAGGTCTTCGCGATCGCGCAGGGGCGGGGCGTTTTTCAGGTAGGCAGCGCTGGCGAACAGGCTCAGGCGGTAGCGGGTGAGCAGGCGGCTGATGAGCAGGTCGGCGCTGGGGCGTTCCAAAGTGATGGCGATGTCGGCCTCGCGGTTGGTGATGCTGACGAAGCGCGGCACTGACACCAGCTCCACTTCCAGGCCGGGGTAGCGCTGCATCAGTTCGCTCAGGCGTGGGGCGAGGAACATGGTGCCCAGGCCTTCGGTGACGCCGATGCGGATCTGCCCCAGCGGCGAGATGGCCTGGCTCATTTCCTCCTGGGCGAGCAGGGCGGTGTTCTCCATGGCCTCGGCGTGCTTGAGCAGCGCCTGGCCGGCCGGGGTGAGCTGGTAGCCGCCGGTGTGCTGGGCGAACAGCTGGGTGCCGAGGTCGCGTTCGATACTTTCGATATGCCGCGCCACCGTGGCGTGGGTGGTGCCCAGGCGCTTGGCGGTGGTCAGCAGGCGGCCGCTGCGATGCAGCTCGAGGAAGTAGCGCAGGTCATTCCAGTCGAACATGGGCGGCTCTCGTTGGCAGAAGGCGCGCTGTTAGAAAACGCACAGCAGGTGACTCGAAACGACTGTTCTTTTATCACGAACGAACGACTAGGCTCGTTCGTCAGAGTAAAAAGAACAAGAACGACGAGGTACTTCTCCATGCCCCAGGCACTGGATGCTTATGACTACCTGATCGTCGGCGCGGGCCCTGCGGGTTGCCTGCTGGCCAATCGCCTGTCCGCCGACCCTGCCAACCGCGTGCTGCTGCTCGAAGCCGGCGGCCCGGACAACTATCCCTGGATCCACATTCCCGTCGGCTACCTCTATTGCATCGGCAACCCGCGCACTGACTGGTGCTTCGACACCGAGCAGGTGCCGGGCCTTAACGGCCGCGCCATCAAGTACCCGCGCGGACGCACGTTGGGCGGCTGTTCCTCGATCAACGGCATGATCTACATGCGTGGCCAGGCGCTGGATTACGACGGCTGGGCCGCCGAGGGCAATCCCGGTTGGGGCTGGGGCGACCTGCTGCCTTTGTTCATGAAGATGGAGGACCACTTCGCGGGTGCCAGCGCGCTGCACGGTGGCGGCGGCGAGTGGCGAGTGGAGAAGCAGCGCTTGTCGTGGGCGATCCTCGATGCCTTCCGCGAGGCGGCGGCGCAGGCGGGGATAGCGTCGGTGGAGGACTTCAACGGCGGCGACAACGAAGGCTGCGGTTATTTCCAGGTGAACCAGCGTTCCGGAGTGCGCTGGAATGCGTCGAAGGCCTTCCTGCGGCCCATCGCCAATCGCGCCAATCTCACTGTGCTGACCAATGTCGAGGCCCTCCGCGTGCTGCTGGAGAACGGCCGCGCCGCCGGGCTGGAGGTGAACTGGCAGGGCGCGCGGCGCGAGTTGCGCGCGCGGCGTGAAGTAATCCTCTGCGCCGGGGCGATCAACACGCCGGTATTGCTGCAGCGCTCGGGTATCGGCCCGCGTGTCCTGCTGGAGAAGCACGGCATCGGTGTGCGCCATGAACTGTCCGGCGTGGGCGGCAACCTGCAGGATCACCTGCAGCTGCGGCTGATCTACCGCATGAACGGTGCACCTTCGCTGAACCAGATCGCCTCGACCCTGTGGGGCAAGATGGGCATGGGCCTGGAGTACCTGTTCAAGCGCAGTGGCCCACTGTCCATGGCGCCGAGCCAGTTGGGCGCATTCGCCAGGTCCGACCCGGGCCAGCGTTCGGCCAACCTCGAATACCACGTGCAGCCGCTGTCGCTGGAGCGCTTCGGCGAGCCGCTGCACAGCTTCCCGGCGTTCACCGCGTCGGTCTGCGACCTGCGCCCGCTGAGCCGGGGCTCGGTGACGCTGCGCTCGCTCGATCCGCGCGACAAGCCGGTGATCCAGCCCAATTACCTGAGCCACCCGCAGGACCTGCGCGTGGCCGCCGATGCCATCCGCCTGACCCGGCGCATTGCCGCTGCGCCCGCGCTGGCGCGCTTCAACCCGGTGGAGTTCAAGCCCGGCCCGGACTACCGGACCGAGGAAGACCTGCACCGCGCCGCCGCCGAGATCGGCACCACCATTTTCCACCCGGCCGGCACCTGCCGCATGGGCCAGGGCGAGGGCGCGGTGGTGGACAGCCAGTTGCGCGTGCACGGCATACCCGGCCTGCGCATCGCCGATGCCTCGATCATGCCCAGCCTGACCTCCGGCAATAGCTGCTCGCCGGTGCTGGTGATCGCCGAAAAGGCCGCGCAGATGATTTTGAGCGAACCCGCGCGCGCCGCGGAGGTCATCCCTTCCAGTGGGCGCACACAGGAGCAAGCGCCGGTGGCGTGATGGTGTGCGGCCGAAATCTGTGTGGCTCGTAGGATGGGTGGAGCGCAGCGATACCCATGCCGTAGCGGCGCGCTCATCGATGGGTATCGCTGCGCTCCACGCCATCCTACGGAACTGATGTAGAGGGTCGCTCCTACAAGGAGCTGCAAGAAACGCTATCGCGCGGTGTGAAAGCCGTGGCAGTCGAGGCTGACAAAAACAAGCTCGTAGGATGGGTGGAGCGCAGCGATACCCATGCCGTAGCGGCGCGCTCATCGATGGGTATCGCTGCGCTCCACGCCATCCTACGTATTTGTTGTACAGAGTCGCTCCTACAAGGAGCTGCAAGAAACGCTATCGCGCGGTGTGAAAGCCGTGGCAGTCGAGGCTGACAAAAACAAAAGCCCCCAGAAGGGGCAGGAGAGCCCGTAATGACCGACGTAGCACAGCCCAGCTCCTATGAGCGTCCCGCGACCTCGCGTCGCGACGAGCGCAAGGTGATCTTCGCCTCGTCGCTCGGCACGGTATTCGAGTGGTACGACTTCTTCCTCTACGGCTCGCTGGCGGCGATCATTGCCAAGCACTTCTTTGCCGGGGTCAATGACACCACCGCCTTCATCTTCGCCCTGCTGGCGTTTGCCGCCGGTTTCCTGGTCCGCCCGTTCGGCGCATTGGTGTTCGGCCGCCTGGGCGACATGATCGGGCGCAAGTACACCTTCCTCGTCACCATCCTGCTGATGGGCCTGTCGACCTTCGCCGTCGGCCTGCTGCCGGCCTACGCCACCATCGGTGTGGCGGCGCCGGTCATCCTCATCGTGCTGCGCCTGCTGCAAGGCCTGGCGCTGGGCGGTGAGTACGGCGGCGCGGCGATCTACGTGGCCGAACACGCGCCGGACCACAAGCGCGGTGCCTACACCAGCTGGATCCAGTGCACCGCGACCGGTGGCCTGCTGCTCTCGCTGGTGGTGATCTGGGGTTGCCGCCAGCTTACCGGGCCCGAGTTCGAGACCTGGGGCTGGCGCCTGCCGTTCCTGATCTCCATCGTGCTGCTGGGCATTTCCACCTGGATTCGCCTGTCCATGCAGGAGTCGCCGGCGTTCCTGAAGATGAAGGCCGAGGGCAAGGTGAGCAAGTCGCCGCTCAAGGAGTCCTTCACCCGCTGGAGCAACCTGAAGATCGTGCTGATCGCCCTGTTCAGCATCAACGCCGGGCAGGCGGTGACCTTCTACGCCGCGCAGTTCTACGTGATGTTCTTCCTCACCCAGGTACTCAAGGTGGACCCGGCGCTGTCCAACGGGCTGCTGATCATCTCCCTGGTGATCGGCGCGCCGCTGTTCGTGCTGATGGGCTGGCTGTCGGACAAGGTCGGGCGCAAGCCGGTGCTGATCACCGGGTTGCTGCTGGCCACGGTGCTGTACTTCCCGCTGTTCAAGGCGCTGACCCACTATGCCAACCCGCAGATCGACGCGGCCTCGCGGCAGGCGCCGGTCACCGTGATGGCGGACCCGGCCACCTGCACCTTCCAGTTCGATCCGGTGGGCAAGGCCAAATTCGACAGCGCCTGCGACAAGGCCAAGACCCTGCTGGTGAAGGGCGGCGTGCCCTACAGCTCGGTGGCCGCCCCGGTGGGCAGCGAGCTGGTGGTGACGGTCGGCGAGAAGCGTATCGAGGGCTTCGACGCCGCCGCGCTGGGCGCTGCGGTGAAGGACGCCGGCTACCCGACCGTGGCCGACTCCTCGCTGGTGAACCGGCCGATGGTGGTGGCCATCATCGTCGCGCTGATCTTCATCGCCACCTGCTGCTACGGCCCGCTGGCGGCGCTGATGGTCGAGCTGTTCCCGACGCGCATCCGCTACACCTCGCTGTCGCTGCCGTACCACATCGGCAACGGCTGGTTCGGCGGGCTGCTGCCGACCATCTCATTCGCGCTGGTGGTGTACACCGGCAACATCTTCTACGGGCTGTGGTACCCGGTGCTGATCACCGCGATGAGCCTGGTCTGCTCGCTGCTGTTCCTCAAGGAGACCAAGGACAACGATATTCACGCCGACTGAGCGGCGATTGACCTGGACAAGGCCCGCGCACTGCGGGCCTTGTTCGTTGTGCGGAGGTATCGCGGCGCCACGCTGTCGCTTACCCTATGCCGACTTGGCCTGCGCAGCGGGCCATTCGTATTGGAGTTCGAGCATGAGTCAAGAGATCGCCACCGTTACCGTCAGCGCCGAGCACTGGGGCCGCGAAGCCGAAGCAGTGGATAACGCCCACGTCATCATCAGCCTCAGCGCGCCGGAAGAGGGTGTGATCGAGGTGCGTTTCAACGGCCAGCTGGATGCCCCGGAAGAGCCGACGCATGTCTGCGTGACGCTAGATAACGGGTTGTCCTATTACGGTGAGATCCAGGGCGGCGAGGCAAATGAAGAGGGCGGCTGGCTGCGCTTCGAGGGCGAGCTGATCGATCTGGAAGGCTTTTGAGCGGAAAGTCCCTGCAGTGGGCCACCGCGAATCCTCCTGGCGGAATCCATTCCCAACGCTAACCCCAGGAGCAGCGCGTATCTGTAGGAGCGAGCTTGCTCGCGAACAAACCCCGCTGTGAATGACGGGTTCGCGAGCAAGCTCGCTCCTACAAAAAATGTCCAATAAAAAACCGGCCACCTGGGCCGGTTTTTCATTGCCTGTGGATAACCCTCACTGCGCCGGGATCATTCCCTCGATGCGCTTGGCGAAGGCATTGGCCAGCGGGCCATCGGCCAGCAACAACAGGTAATCGTGCTCGGACTTGGCTGCCGGCGCGATCTGGTACTTCAGGGTGCCCGAAGCCACCTGGCCGACCACCGGCACGGTCAGGGTGCCAACGCACTCCAGCACGCCACTGTCCGGGTCCTTGTCGATGATCGCCACGTCCTTCAGTTCGGCCTTGCTCAGCGCGTCGGACTGAGCGGAAAGCGCGCCGGAGAGGAAGATCTTCACCAACTGGTTCTTCACATCGTCCGACCCGCAGACCTTGGCCTCGTTGCCCCCGCAGGCGCTCAGCAGCGCGGCGGCGGCCAGCACGGCCGACAATTTCAACAGTTTCATCTATCCACCCTTGTGGCGTTCCATGATGGCCATTGGATAGGAAAAGGCCGGAATAATTCCCTGCCGGCCGCTGCCGTTTCGCTGCAATGCTGACGAAACGGCAGTAGGCCGCAGTCGTCAGACCACGAAGCGCGCCACCATGCCGTTCAGGTCCACGGCGAGGCGCGACAGCTCCTGGCTCGCCGCACTGGTCTGCGTGGCGCCGGCCGAGGTCTGGGTCGCCAGGTCGCGGATGTTCAACAGATTGCGGTCCACCTCGCGGGCGACCTGGGCCTGTTCCTCGGTGGCGCTGGCGATCACCAGGTTGCGTTCGTTGATCAGCGACATGCGTTCCAGGATCACCTGCAGTGAAGCGCCGGCCTCGCCGGTGCGGCTGACGGTACGTTCGGCATGGGCGGTGCTGCTGAGCAGGGCGGCGACGGTACGGTCGCTGCCGTTCTGGATGGCCGAGACCAGTTCCTCGATCTCGCGGGTCGAGCTCTGCGTGCGCTGGGCCAGTGAGCGCACCTCGTCGGCGACCACCGCAAAGCCGCGCCCGGCCTCGCCGGCACGGGCGGCTTCGATGGCGGCGTTGAGTGCCAGCAGGTTGGTCTGCTCGGCAACGCTGCGGATCACCTCCAGTACCTTGCCGATGTCCTGTGCCTGGTTCGCCAGGGCTTCGGCGAGGTGCGAGGCCTGGCCCACTTCGCCGGCCAGGGTGCCGATGGCGCTGGAGGTCTCGTCCACCCGCTCGCTGCCACTGCGCGCGGCGTCGATGGCCTCGCGGGAGGCGGCGGAGGTGGAGGCAGCGTTGCTGGCGACTTCCTCCACGGCGCTGGTCATCTGGTTGACCGCGGTGGCAGCCATTTCGATCTGGTCGCTCTGCTGCTGCAGCGCGCGGCTGCTTTCCTCCATCACGCTGTGCATTTCCTCGGCGGCGGACGCCAACTGGCTGGCCGAATTGCCGATGCCGCGGATGGTCTCGCGCAGGCTGTTCTGCATGTCCGCCAGGGCGTTGAGCAGTTGCGCCGGCTCGTCGCGGCCCTCGACCGTGAAACGCTGGCTGAGGTCGCCGCTGGCGATGGTCCTGGCCACGCGCACCGCCTGGTTGAGCGGTACGACGATACTGCGGGTGAGCTGCCAGGCCAGCAGCAGGGTCAGGCCGACGCTCAGCAGCAGGATTGCACTGACCACCAGCCGGCCACTCTGGTATTGCTCCACGGCGCGGTCGGCGGCGGCGCCTGCACCGTTGCGGTTGAGGTCGATCAGGGCGGTGAGGCGCTTGTTCAGTTCCGCGCCCTGCTGGGTGATGTTGCCATTGAGAATCAGCAGCGCACCGGCGTTGTCGTCCTGGCGGATCTTCTCCAGCAACTGGTCGACGAAACCGAGATAGCCGTCCAGTGCCTGGCGCAGCTCGTCGGTGCGCTGCTGCTCCTCGGCGCTGAGAATCAGCCGGCGGTAGTCGGCGAGCACCTTGTCCTTGTCCTGCCGTGCTTCGGCGATCAGCTCCAGGCTGCGCTGGCGTGCGGCGCTCTCGTGGTTGACCAGCAGGCGCATGGATTCCAGGCGGATGCGGGCGATATCCCCCGACAGCTGGTTCATGTGGTTGATGCTCAGCAGCCAGTTGCTGTCGATCTCTTCGGACGCGGCGCGCAAGGTCGAGAGCTTATACAGCGAGAACAACCCGAGAAACACCAGGAGCAGGCCCATGGCAGCGAAACCCAAGGACGCGCGGCGGCCAATACTCATGCTTCTGAACATCGTGAATTCCCTTTCTTCATCCAGTGTGTAGAGCCCATGGGCTCCGCCATGTACGCTGATGGCGCAATGATATTGCTGGGCGACATTTTTTCGCAGCAGTGGCAAAACAGGACTAGCAGACGAAAAACCTGTCCGCTTTCGGGGAGGGCAGGATTCAGACGAGCGTCAGCCAGGCCAGCGCTGCGTAGCGCCCGACCTTGGCCAGCGTGACCAGCAACAGGAAGCGCCACAGTGGCTCGCGCATGACGCCGGCGATCAGCGTCAGCGGGTCGCCGATCACCGGTGCCCAGCTCAGCAGCAGCGACCAGCTGCCGAAACGCCGGTAGTGGCGCTGGGCTTTTTCCAGCGCTGCATCGCTCAGCGGGAACCAGCGGCTGCCATGCCAGCGCTCGATGCCGCGGCCCAGCAGCCAGTTCACCAGCGAGCCGAGCACGTTGCCCAGGCTGGCCGCCAGCAACAGCGACCACAGCGGGTACTGGCCGCCCAGCAACAGGCCGACCAGCACGGCTTCCGATTGCAGCGGCAAGAGGGTGGCGGCGCCGAAGGCGGAGAGGAACAGGCCTGCATGGGCGGCCAGGGCGAGGCTGAGCATTGGTCAGGACAAAAAGGGCGAAAAGGGGGCGGTCAGAATGACAGGAACCGTCGTGCTAAAAATTTGGAATAAAGGGATGAGCTTCAGACGTCTCCAGATACTATATGTCCTATCTTGCTGAGGATTTAGTAGGAATTTACATTCGCGCGACCATGCGCCCGAATGCATCATCCGTCGGCACGCCACACATCTCCTGGGGAACGCTGTGAAGAACTGGACTCTACGCCAACGCATCCTGGCCAGCTTTGCCGTCGTCATCGCGATCATGCTGCTGATGGTGGTGATTTCCTACACCCGCCTGCTGCGTGTCGAAGCCAGCACCAAGCGGGTCAATGAAGATGCCATGCCCGGCACCTACGCCCTGACCCAGGTACGTTCGACCTGGACCGACAGTATCCTGATGACCCAGGTACTGGTCGGTCTCTCCAACGGCCAGACGCTGGATGAAAAGCACCGTCAGGAGTTCAGCGCCAACCACGACACCCTGCTCGAGCGCCTTGGCCAGTACGAGCGCACGGTGAGCGACCCGCGCGACAAGGAGATGCTCAGCCACTTCAAACAGCAGGTCAGCCAGTACGACGCCTTGCTTGCGCAGGTGCTGCAGCTGTCCGCCAGCGACCGGGAAGGCGCGCGCAAGCTGCTGCTGGAACGTCTGGAACCGCTGTGGGAAGACGGCCGCAAGACGCTTACCCAGCTCATTACCCTGAACAAGGAAATCGCCGACGCCGCGGCGTCGAATATCGTCGACGAGGTCGCCACCGCCAAGGCGATCATGCTGATTTCCCTGCTGCTGGCGATTGCCGCGGCGGCCGTCTGCGGGCTGCTGCTGATGCGCGCCATCACCGAGCCGGTGAGCCAGGTGGTCAAGGGCCTGCAGGTCATGGGCAGTGGTGACTTCACCACTCGCCTGGCAATGGAGCGCAACGATGAGTTCGCGGTGATCGAGACCGGCTTCAATGGCATGGCCGAGGAGCTCAAGGGCCTGGTATCGCAGGCGCAGCGCTCGGCCATCCAGGTCACCACCTCGGTGACGGAGATCGCCGCCACCTCCAAGCAACAGCAGGCCACCGCCACCGAGACTGCCGCCACCACTACCGAGATCGGCGCCACCTCGCGTGAAATCGCCGCCACCTCGCGTGACCTGGTGCGCACCATGACCGAGGTGTCCTCGGCCGCCGAACAGACATCCACCCTGGCCGGCTCCGGCCAACTGGGCCTGGCGCGCATGGAAGAGACCATGCACCACGTGATGGGCGCCGCCGAGCTGGTCAACGCCAAGCTGGCGATCCTCAACGAGCGTGCCGGCAACATCAACCAGGTGGTCACCACCATCGTCAAGGTGGCCGACCAGACCAACCTGCTCTCGCTCAACGCCGCCATCGAGGCGGAGAAAGCCGGCGAGTACGGCCGTGGCTTCGCCGTGGTGGCCACCGAAGTGCGCCGCCTGGCCGACCAGACCGCCGTCGCCACCTACGATATCGAGCAGATGGTGCGCGAGATCCAGTCCGCGGTTTCCGCCGGCGTGATGGGCATGGACAAGTTCTCCGAGGAGGTGCGGCGCGGCATCTCGGAAGTCGGCCAGGTCGGCGAGCAGCTCTCGCAGATCATCCAGCAGGTACAGGCGCTGGCGCCGCGCGTGCAGATGGTCAACGAAGGCATGCAGGCCCAGGCCACCGGCGCCGAGCAGATCAACCAGGCGCTGGTACAGCTCGGCGAGGCCACCGGGCAGACCGTGGAATCCCTGCGCCAGGCGAGCTTCGCCATCGATGAGCTGAACCTCGTGGCCAACGGACTGCGCAATGGCGTCTCCCGCTTCAAGGTCTGACGCCGCCAGGGCGGGCAGGCTGTACCTGCAATTCCGCCTGGGCGCGGACCGCTACGCGCTGGACGTGCATGACGTCATCGAGGTGCTGCCGGTGCCGGCGCTCAAGCGCGTGCCGGAAGCGCCGGCCTGGATCGCCGGCCTGTTCCCGCACCGCGGCGAACTGCTGCCGGTGCTCGACCTCAGCCAGCTGGCCTTCGGGCACAGCGCACCGCGCCGCACCAGCACGCGCCTGGTGCTGGTGCGCTATCGCGTCGACGAGGGCCCGGAGCAGCGCCTCGGGCTGATCCTCGAACAGGCCACCCACACGCTGCGGTGTGATCCGGCGGCGTTCCGCGACTATGAACTGGACAACGGCAGCGCCCGCTACCTCGGCCCTGTGCTGGAGGATGAGCAGGGCCTGCTGCAGCTCGTCGGCGTCGACCAGTTGCTCAGTGCCGAAGCCCGTGCGCGCCTGTTGCCGGGCGACGGAGAGCCGGCATGAGCGATCCGCGTTTCGCCCAACTGCTCAAGGAGCGCATCGGCCTGGATGCCGAGTCGGTCGGCGATGCCGTGATCGAGCGCGCGGTACGCCAGCGCTGCAACAAGGTCAGCGGCGGCAACGCCGAGCACTACTGGATGCTCCTGCAGGGCTCGGCCGAGGAAGTGCAGGCGCTGATCGAAGCGGTGATAGTTCCGGAGACCTGGTTTTTCCGTTACCCCGAATCCTTCGGCGCGCTGGCGCAGCTCGCCTCCCGACGCGTGCTGGAGCTGGCCGGGGCGCGGCCGCTGCGGATGCTCAGCCTGCCGTGCTCCACGGGCGAGGAACCCTATTCGATCGTCATGGCGCTGCTGGACGCGGGCCTCGCGCCGTCGGCCTTCCAGGTCGACGCGCTGGATGTCAGCCGCGCGGTGCTGGAGCGGGCGGAAGAGGGGCGCTACGGGCGCAACTCCTTCCGCGGCTCCAGCCTGGAATTCCGCGAGCGCCATTTCAGCGCCGACGGCAACGATTACCAACTGGCCGAGGCGGTGCGCCGCAAGGTTCGTTTCCGCGCCGGCAACCTGCTCGCGCCGGGCCTGCTGGCCGGCGAAGCGCCCTACGACTACGTGTTCTGCCGCAACCTGCTGATCTATTTCGACCGCCCGACCCAGGAGCAGGTCGTGGATGTGCTGCGTCGCCTGGCGCGCGTGGACGGCGTACTGTTCATCGGCCCGGCCGAGGCCAGCCTGATGTCGCGCATCGGCCTGCGCCCGCTGGGGGTGCCGCAGTCCTTTGCCTTCCCGTTGCAGGGGGCTGAACCGCCGCCCCAGGTGTCGCCGCCGAACTGGGCCGCGCCGGCGCCGGTTCTGCGCCCGGCTCCCGCAAAACCGGTGCCGCCGCGCCCGCGCCCGAGCGCCAGGCCCGAGCAGCCGGTCGCCGCGCCTGCCGGCAACGCGCTGGCGGAGATCGCCCGGCTGGCCAATTCCGGCCAGGCCGATGCAGCGCGGCAGCGCTGCGAGGCGCTGCTGGCCGATAAGGGCCCGGACGCCGAAGTCTTCTACTGGCTCGGCCTGCTGGCCGACGCCCAGGGCCAGGGCAGCGAGGCACAGGCGTTCTACCGCAAGGCCCTGTACCTGCAGCCCGATCATCAGGAAAGCCTGCAACACCTGGCCGCGTTGCTCGCGGCACAGGGAGACACGGCTGGCGCGCGGCGCCTGCAGGAGCGCGCGGCGCGAGGAGTGAAGCGCAATGGTTGAACGCGATGCTTCATTCATCGACAGCTCGTCCCATGACGATGACCTGCCGACAGTGGACGACTGCTGGAACCGCATCGGCGTGCGCGGTGATCGCAGCTGCGCGAAGCTGGCCGAACACATTCACTGCCGCAATTGCCCGGTGCATGCCGCCGCCGCCATCAGCCTGCTGGATCGCTACGCGCTGGGCAGCGGGGCCGAGCTGGCGCCTGTGGAAACCACGCAAGCGGCCGTCGAAGAGGGCCGCCCGCACCTGATCTTCCGCCTGGGCGAAGAATGGCTGGGCTTGCCCACCCGCGCGCTGGCCGAGGTGGCGCCCGCCTGTGTCGTGCATTCGCTGCCGCACCAGCGCTCGCCAGCGCTGCTGGGCGTGGCCAACGTTCGTGGCACCCTGGTGGCCTGCATCTCCCTCGGCGAACTGCTGGGCCTGGACAGCCGCGCGGCTGCCCGCGAAGGCGCCCGTATCGTGCCGCGCATGCTGATTCTGGCGGCGGTTGGCGGGCCGATCATCTCGCCGGTGGATGAGGTGGACGGCATCCATGAACTGGATGAGAAGGCCATCGTCGAAGCCACGTCGCAGAGCCACGCCGCCAACGACCGCTTCACCCGCGGAGTGATGCAGTGGCGCCAGCGCAGTATCCGCCTGCTCGACCAGGAAGCCCTGCTCGATGCCGCCACCCGGAGCCTCGCATGACCCCGGACCAGATGAAGGACGCGTCGATGCTGGAGCTGTTCCGCCTGGAGGCGGAGGCCCAGACGCAGGTACTGGTGCAGGGCCTGATGGCGCTGGAGCGCAACCCGACCCAGGCCGACCAGCTGGAAGCCTGCATGCGTGCGGCGCACTCGCTCAAGGGCGCGGCGCGCATCGTCGGGCTGGATGCCGGCGTGCAGGTCGCCCACGTGATGGAGGACTGCCTGGTCGGCGCCCAGGAGGGGCGGCTGCTGCTGACCTCCGGGCATATCGACGCGCTGCTGGCCGGCACCGATATCCTCCTGCACATTGCCGATGCCCAGCCCGAGCGCGCCGAACAGGCCCAGCAGGGCGTGCCGGCCATGGTCGAGCGCCTGCAGGCGCTGGTGTCTGCCAAGGCGTCCAGCCAACCTGCGCCGTCCGCGCCGTCCGCGCCGTCCGCGCCGTCCGCGCCGCTCGCCGAGCCAGCCCCGACGCCTGTCGCGCAACCCGCAGCGACTCCTGCAGCTGCGCCAGCGCCGGCCGCCGCTGCCGAGCGCGCTCCACGTCGCCGCTCCGGCGACAGTGATGAAGCGGGCGAGCGCGTCCTGCGGGTGACTGCCGAGCGTCTGAATCAACTGCTCGACTACTCCAGCAAATCGCTGGTGGAGTCCCAGCGCCTGAAGCCGCTGCTCGATTCGTTGCAGCGCCTCAAACGTATCCAGGCCAGCGCCAGTCGTGTGCTCGATGGCGCTCGTGACGCCGCCAGCACGGCCAATCTCGATGTGGAGGCGCAGGCCTATCTGGCTGATGCCCGTCGTCTGGTCGGCGAATGCCAGCAACTGCTCAGCGAGCAGATCGCCGAGCTGGACGAGTTCAGCTTCAAGGCCGGGCAGCGCGCGCAGTCGCTCTACGACACCGCGTTGTCCTGCCGCATGCGGCCCTTCTCCGACGTCTTGTCCGGGCAGGCGCGGATGGTCCGCGACCTGGGTCGCTCGCTGGGCAAGGCCGTGCGCCTGGAGGTGCAGGGCGCCGCCACCCAGGTCGACCGCGATGTGCTGGAGAAGCTCGAGGCGCCGCTCACCCACCTGCTGCGCAACGCCGTCGACCACGGCATCGAAGCCGCTGAAGTGCGCGCCCGCAACGGCAAGCCGGAAGAGGGCAGCATCCAGCTGCTGGCCCGCCATCACGCCGGCATGCTGGTGCTGGAGCTGCAGGATGACGGCGGTGGGGTCGACCTGGACCGTCTGCGCTCGGCCATCGTGCGTCGCCAGTTGTCCAGCGAGGAGACCGTGGCGCGTCTCACCGAGGAAGAGCTGCTGAGCTTCCTGTTCCTGCCTGGCTTCAGCATGCGCGAGCAGGTTACCGAAGTGTCCGGTCGCGGCGTCGGCCTGGATGCCGTGCAGCACATGGTGCGCCAACTGCGTGGCGGCATCCGCATGGAGCAGGTACGCGGACAGGGCGCGCGCTTCCACCTGGAAGTACCGCTGACGCTGTCGGTAGTGCGCAGCCTGGTCGTCAGCATTGGCGGCGAGGCATACGCCTTCCCGCTGGCGCACATCGAACGCATGCGCCGCCTGGCGCCGGACGAAATCGTCCAGCTCGAAGGCCGCCAGCAGTTCTGGCACGAGGGTCGCCATGTCGGCCTGGTCTCGGCCAGCCAGTTGTTGCAGCGCCCCGACGGCGAGGCCACGTCCGACGAGATTCCGGTGGTGGTGATCCGCGAGCGGGAAAGCGCCTACGGCGTGGCGGTGGAGCGATTCATCGGCGAGCGCACCCTGGTGGTGGTGCCGCTGGATGCCCGGCTGGGCAAGGTGCAGGACGTTTCCGCCGGCGCGCTGCTGGATGACGGCACCCCGGTGCTGATCCTCGACGTCGAGGACATGCTGCGGTCGGTGGAAAAACTGCTCGCCACCGGCCGCCTGGAGCGCATCGATCCCACCGGTCGCCTCACCGGCCCGGCGCGCAAGCGCGTGCTGGTGGTGGACGACTCGCTGACCGTGCGCGAGCTGGAGCGCAAGCTGCTGCTGGGCCGCGGCTATGATGTCGCCGTGGCGGTGGATGGCATGGATGGCTGGAACGCCCTGCGTTCGGAGCACTTCGACCTGGTCATCACCGATATCGACATGCCGCGCATGGACGGCATCGAACTGGTCACCCTGATCCGCCGCGACACCCGCCTGCAGTCGCTGCCGGTGATGGTGGTGTCCTACAAGGATCGCGAAGAAGACCGTCGGCGCGGCCTGGATGCCGGCGCCGACTATTATCTGGCCAAGGCCAGCTTCCACGACGAGGCCCTGCTGGATGCGGTGGTCGACCTGATCGGAGGAGCCCACGGGTGAAGATAGGGATAGTCAACGATATGCCCCTGGCGGTGGAAGCGATGCGCCGCGCGCTGGCCTATGAGCCGGCGCACCGCATCGTCTGGGTCGCCGCCAATGGCGCCGAAGCGCTGGAGATGTGCGCCGCGCACAAGCCCGACGTGATCCTCATGGACCTGCTGATGCCGGTGATGGATGGCGTCGAGGCCACCCGCCGGATCATGGCCCAGAGTCCCTGCGCGATCATCGTCGTCACGGTCGATCTGGAACAGAACATGAGCCGCGTATTCGACGCCATGGGCAATGGCGCGGTAGACGCGGTGAACACCCCGACCATCGGTGTCGGCGACCCCGCGGAGGCGGCCCGGCCGCTGCTGCGCAAGTTGCAGAACCTGGCCTGGCTGACCGCCCCGCGTGATACCCGCCCGAACGCCAGCGTTGCCCCGGTGCGGCGCGGGGGCGGTGCGCGCAAGCTGATCGCCATTGGCTCTTCGGCGGGCGGCCCGGCGGCGCTCGCGGACCTGTTCGCGCGGCTGCCAGCGGATTTCCCGGCGGCCATCGTGGTCGTCCAGCACGTCGACGAAGTGTTCGCCGCCGGCATGGCCGAGTGGCTCTCGACCCAATCGACGATCCCCGTGCGCCTGGCGCGCAATGGCGAGCCGCCGCAGCCCGGCTGCGTGCTGCTGGCCGGCACCAACCACCATATCCGTCTGCTCAAGGGCGGCGAGCTGGCCTACACCGCCGAGCCCAGCGGGCACATCTATCGACCATCGATCGACGTATTTTTCGACAGCGTGGTGGAGTACTGGTCTGGCGATGCCGTTGGCGTGCTGCTCACCGGCATGGGCCGGGACGGCGCCGAAGGATTGAAACGCATGCGCGAACGTGGCTTTTTGACGCTGGCCCAGGACCAGGCCAGCAGCGCCGTGTACGGTATGCCCAAGGCCGCGGCGGCGATCGGTGCCGCCGTGGAGATTCGTGCGCTGGGCGACATCGCCCGAAGACTCGCTGAAGTCTGCGCCTGAGTGCAGGCTACGGAGCCCCATCAGATGAACCCTTTGACGAGTGACTACCCCGTGAACACCCCAGGCGATTCCGCTGTGATGGTGCTGCTGGTCGACGACCAGCCGATGATCGGCGAAGCCGTGCGCCGCGCGCTGGCGGACGACCCCAGTATCGATTTCCACTTCTGCTCCGATCCGCACCAGGCCATCGCCCTGGCCATCCAGATCAAGCCCACGGTGATTCTCCAGGACCTGGTGATGCCTGGCGCCGACGGTCTCTCGCTGGTGCGCGAATACCGCGCCAACCCGGCGACCCGCGACCTGCCGATCATCGTCCTGTCGACCAAGGAAGACCCTGCTGTAAAGAGCGCGGCGTTCAGCGCCGGCGCCAACGACTACCTGGTCAAGCTGCCGGACGCCATCGAACTGATCGCCCGGGTCCGCTATCACTCGCGCTCCTACCTCGCCCTGCTGCAGCGCGACGAGGCCTACCGCGCCCTGCGCGAGAGCCAGCAGCAGTTGCTGGAAACCAACCTGGTGCTGCAGCGGCTGATGAACTCCGACGGCCTCACCGGGCTGTCCAACCGCCGGCACTTCGACGAATACCTGGAAATGGAGTGGCGCCGTGGCCTGCGCGAGCAGACCCAGCTGTCGATCCTGTTGATCGATGTGGACCACTTCAAGGCCTACAACGACACCTTCGGCCATGTGCAGGGCGACGAGGCGCTGCGCCAGGTGGCCGGGGCAATCCGTGCCAGCGCCAGCCGCCCCTCGGACCTGCCGGCGCGCTACGGCGGCGAAGAGTTCGTCATGGTCCTGCCGAATACCTCGCCTGGTGGCGCGCGCCTGCTGGCGGAGAAGCTGCGGCGCCTGGTGCAGGACCTGAACATCCGCCACGAACTGCCGACCCCGGGTTCGTCGCTGACCATCAGCATCGGCGTGGCGACCCTGATTCCCCAGGCCGGGCAGGCTTGCCGCCAGCTCATCGAACTGGCCGACCAGGCGCTCTACAACGCCAAGCACGGCGGTCGCAACCAGGTGGCCATCGCCGGCTGAACGGGCGGGGAGGGCGCGGAAACGGTGGGCGTGCTTTGTCGCAAAGCCTGAAAAGGCGACGAAAATTCACGTATACTTGCCGGCTTTTCTACGCCCTTTACCCGTGAGAGATGCCCGCCATGGAAATCCAACCGATCCTCAACAGCATCAAGGACCTCTCCGACCGTACCCAGTCGATTCGGGGGTATCTTTGACTACGATCTGAAACATGATCGTCTGATCGAAGTAAACCGCGAGCTGGAAGACCCGGCGGTCTGGAACAAACCCGAATACGCCCAGAACCTGGGCCGCGAGCGCGCCATGCTGGCGCAGATCGTCGAGACCCTCGACGAACTCACCAGCGGCCTGGCCGACTCCCGCGACCTGCTCGACATGGCGGTCGAGGAGAACGACGAAGGCGCCGTTGGCGACGTCGAGGCGGAAGTCCAGCGCCTGCGCGAAATCCTCGAGAAGCTCGAGTTCCGCCGCATGTTCAGCGGCGAGATGGACCCCAACAACGCCTACCTGGACATCCAGGCCGGCTCCGGCGGCACCGAGGCCCAGGACTGGGCCAACATGCTGCTGCGCATGTACCTGCGCTGGGCCGACAAGAACGGCTTCGATGCCGAGATCGTCGAGTTGTCCGAGGGCGAAGTCGCCGGCATCAAGGGCGCCACCGTGCACATCAAGGGCGAGTACGCCTTCGGCTGGCTGCGCACCGAGATCGGCGTGCACCGCCTGGTGCGCAAGAGCCCGTTCGACTCCGGCAACCGTCGCCACACCTCGTTCACCGCGGTGTTCGTATCGCCGGAAATCGACGACAACATCGAGATCGAGATCAACCCGGCCGATCTGCGCATCGACACCTACCGCTCCTCCGGCGCGGGCGGTCAGCACGTGAACACCACCGACTCCGCGGTGCGTATCACCCACGTGCCGACCAACACCGTGGTGGCGTGCCAGAACGAACGCTCCCAGCACGCCAACAAGGACACCGCCATGAAGATGCTGCGGGCCCGGTTGTACGAGCAGGAGATGCAGAAACGCAACGCCGCCTCGCAGGCGCTGGAGGAGACCAAGTCGGATATCGGCTGGGGTCACCAGATCCGTTCCTACGTGCTCGACCAGTCGCGCATCAAGGACCTGCGTACCGGCGTGGAACGCAGTGATTGCGACAAGGTGCTCGACGGCGATCTCAACGAGTATCTCGAGGCCAGCCTCAAACAAGGGCTCTGACGCAGAGCCCCATTGCAGGAGCGAGCTTGCTCGCGAACCCGTCCAGGAGCTTCGCGAGCAAGCTCGCTCCTACACGTATCCCCCCAATTTGATTTAGACGCCAGGCAGATAGACGACCATGAGCGACCAACAACTCGACCAGCACGAACTGCAACAGGAAGAAAACAAGCTGATCGCCCAGCGCAAGGAAAAGCTTGCCGCCGTGCGTGAAGCCAAGGCCATTGCCTTCCCCAACGACTTCCGCCGTGAAAACTACTTCGCGGACCTGCAGAAACAGTACGCCGACAAGACCAAGGAAGAGCTGGAAGCAGCCGCCATCCCGGTCAAGGTCGCCGGTCGCATCATGCTCAACCGTGGTTCGTTCATCGTCCTGCAGGACAGCAGCGGCCGCCTGCAGGCCTATGTGAACCGCAAGACCCTGCCGGAAGAGACCCTCGCCGAGATCAAGACCTGGGACCTGGGCGACATCATCGGTGCCGAAGGCACCCTGGCCCGCTCCGGCAAGGGTGACCTGTACGTCGAGATGACCAGCGTGCGCCTGCTGACCAAGTCGCTGCGCCCGCTGCCGGACAAGCACCACGGCCTGACCGACACCGAGCAGCGCTACCGCCAGCGCTACGTCGACCTGATCGTCAACGAGGAAACCCGCCACACCTTCCGCGTGCGTTCCCAGGTCATCGCCCACATCCGTCGCTTCCTCTCCGATCGCGGCTTCCTCGAAGTGGAAACCCCGATGCTGCAGACCATCCCTGGCGGCGCGGCGGCCAAGCCCTTCGAAACCCACCACAATGCGCTCGACATGGCCATGTTCCTGCGTATCGCCCCGGAGCTGTACCTCAAGCGCCTGGTGGTCGGTGGCTTCGAGAAGGTCTTCGAGATCAACCGCAACTTCCGTAACGAAGGCGTCTCGACCCGGCACAACCCCGAGTTCACCATGCTCGAGTTCTACCAGGCCTACGCCGACTACGAAGACAACATGGACCTGACCGAAGAGCTGTTCCGCGAGCTGGCCCAGGCCGTGCTCGGCAGCACCGACGTGCCCTACGGCGACAAGGTCTTCCACTTCGGCGAGCCGTTCGCCCGCCTGTCCGTGTTCGATGCCATCCTCAAGTACAACCCGGAACTGACCGCGGCTGACCTGACCGACCTCGAGAAGGCCCGTGCCATCGCCAAGAAGGCCGGCGCCAAGGTCCTCGGCCACGAAGGCCTGGGCAAGCTGCAGGTGATGATTTTCGAAGAGCTGGTCGAGCACAAGCTGGAGCAGCCGCACTTCATCACCCAGTACCCGTTCGAAGTGTCCCCGCTGGCCCGCCGCAACGACAACGACCCGAGCGTCACCGACCGCTTCGAGCTGTTCATCGGTGGCCGCGAGATCGCCAACGCCTACTCCGAGCTCAACGACGCCGAAGACCAGGCCGAGCGCTTCATGCTGCAGGTCAAGGAGAAGGACGCCGGTGACGACGAGGCGATGCACTACGACGCCGACTTCGTCAACGCGCTGGAATACGGCATGCCGCCCACCGCTGGCGAAGGCATCGGTATCGACCGCCTGGTGATGCTGCTGACCAACTCGCCGTCGATCCGCGACGTCATCCTCTTCCCGCACATGCGCCCGCAGGCGTAAGTGCCGGAACAGTGAGAAAGGCCGCCCTCGGGCGGCCTTTTTCGTTTCCGCGTGCTGGACCCGCCGGGGCGACTCCTGGGTGCGACGGCGCTCGTGGACGGAGTCCGCCCCTATTCGGCCGGACAGGGCCAAGGTGCGCTTGGAACCGATGATTCCGCGCTCGGTCCGCCCCTCACCCCAGCCCTCTCCCAGGGGAGAGGGAGTCGTTCGGAGCAGGAGGGAGCCTTGATATCCGCCTGCACTATCCGCTCCCTCTCCCTGAAGGAAAGGGGCCGTTTGGTGCAGGATGGGCCTAGGTATCCGCCAGCACTATCTGCTCCCTCTCCCTGAGGGAGAGGGCCGGGGTGAGGGGGAGGCCCGGGCGCCGATCCCGACGCGACAGATGTTCCGGAGCGCGGAAGTCTTCCAGGAGCGCACCATGCGGCCGTTTGCGAGCAAGCTCGCTCCTACAGATGCCGGCGGCTCTGGCGGTATGTCATCCGACGAAATGCATGCCGGAACGGTGGCTTGGCCGTTATGTAGCACGTCATACACCCAGGCCTGATTCCCTGCCGCCAGCCCCGCCTCGTGGCTCGCATCGCACGCCGATGCCGCAGCCGCACAGCGGCAATTGTTTTCCCACCGAAAAGCTCGAACAATGTGCCATCAGGCCGCGCCGCCGGAGGTAATGCCCGTGACCCAAGTGTCCCCGCGAGACAGCGCCGCGCAAGTCGCCAGCGCCATCGCCGAAAGTGTCAAATACCAGGGCCGCAAGGCCAGCCGCCAGGGCAGCGAACAGCGCCGCCAGGCGATCCTCGACGCCGCGCTGCGAATCATCGTTCGCGATGGCGTGCGCGCCGTGCGTCACCGCGCCGTGGCCGCCGAGGCTGGGGTGCCGCTGTCCGCCACCACCTACTACTTCAAGGACATCCAGGACCTCATCACCGATACCTTCGCGCTCTTCGTCGAGCGCAGCGCCGAAGCCCTGTCGACCTTCTGGGGCAGCGTCGAGGGTGACCTCCAGGCCATGGCCGCCGGCCTCGCCCAGGACGACCCGCAGGCGCGCCGCGAGCTGACGGCGAATATCGTCGAGCTGGCGATCCAGTACGTCATGGTCCAGCTCAACGAGCGCCGCGAGCATCTGCTCGCCGAACAGGCCTTCCGCCAGGAGGCGCTGCTCAACCCCAGCCTCAGCGATCTGGCGCAGCGTCACCGGCGGATTCTGTCCCTGGGCGTGGTGCATTTCTTCGAAGTGCTCGGTTCCAGACAGCCCGAGCAGGATGCGCGGGTGTTGACGGCCATCATCCTGCAGATGGAGTATCAGGGCCTGCTGGACGGGGCCGACCACCTGCAGACCGAGGAAATGCGTGCCATCCTTAGCCGCTATCTCGACCTGGTGATGGGCCTGTAGCTCCAGCTGCTGCATTGCAACCCCGCCATCCGGCGGGGTTTTCGTGTCGGAACTCCGGATGCCTTGACGCATCGCATGCCAAGGCATCCGGACCTAAGGAGGGCGTGATGAAAGTCTGGCGTGCACTGCTGCTGTTGAGCATCGGCCTGCTCAGTGGCTGTCTGGTGACGTTCAAGGACCCGATTCCGGCCAACGAGCCCGCGCCGGCTCACCTGCTGGGCCAGTGGTCGCGTGTGGACGAGTACGGCGAGGAACAGTTCCTCGAGGTGACCCGTTCCGGCTCCAACCTCTACCGTGCGCTCAGCTACGTCGACAGCAAGGACAACACCGACAGCGTCGAAGACTTCGGCTTCACCGTCGCCCACCACGGCAAGCGCTGGTATCTGTCGGCCGGGCTGCCGAAAAGCATGGGCGGCAACTTCGCCCTGGCCGGTTTCGAGATCACCGACAAGGACGAACTGGTGATCTATAACCTGGATGTCGAGCACATCCTGCAGGACATGAAGGAAGGCGCGCTCAAGGGTGAGAAGGTCGACACCGAGCAGGGCGCCGGCGCCCTGGTGAGCAGCCCGCTGGCCGATGTCATCGCCTACCTGAACGATCCCGCCAACTCCGACGTGTTCGTCGAAGCGCTGCGCTTCTCGCGCGTTACCCCGGGAGAACAGCAATGACCCCACGGCGCAAGAAGTCCACGCCCAACGAGTACCAGCAGATCATCCGCGGCCTGTCCGATCGCATCGTCGAGGCACAGACACCGATCCGCGTGCTCGACGCCATCAAATGGGACGACAGCATCCGTGACGACTTCCTCAAGGGGCGCGGCAAGCATGCGCCCAAGGTCGACCGCGCCTACTACGATGGCCGACCGCTGTCCTTCGACAGCAGCGCGAAGAAGCAGGAATTCCAGAACATCGAGCGCGACATCACCCGCCACCTGGGGCAGTTCAATCCGGTCGGGCAGATCATGCGGCGCATGTGCAAGGAATACCGCATGGTCATCCGCATGCTCGAGGCGCGCGGTACCCAGGACTTCGGCCTGATCTCCCAGGAGCTCTACGGCTCGGCATCGGATGCCTTCCACGCCGGCGACCCGACCCTCGCGGACCTGGGCCTGATGCTCTCGGACTACCTGAACAACATCGCCGACCGTGGCGACCTCAAGGACGAACCCAAGACCCTCACCGCCAGCGACGCGGTGAGGATGCTGCAGGAGCGCCTGAACAAGGTGTTCGACGGCAAGGAAGACACCATCCGCGTCTTCGAGTCCGACGGCATCGTTGCCGACGCCGCCGCCGGCGCCGATTACATCAAGGTGCGCGCCGACGCGATGTTCAACGAGCGCGACGTGCGCGCGCTGGAAGTCCACGAAGGCCTGGTGCATGTCGGCACCACGCTCAACGGCCTCAACCAGCCGATCTGCACCTTCCTCGCCAAGGGCCCGCCGTCGTCCACCGTGACCCAGGAAGGCCTGGCGATCCTGATGGAAGTGATCGCCTTTGCCTCCTACCCGACGCGCCTGCGCAAGCTCACCAACCGCACCCGTGCCATCCACATGGCGGAGGAGGGCGCGGACTTCCTCGAAGTGTTCAACTTCTACCGCGAGCAGAACTACAGCGCGGAAAGCAGCTACCAGAACGCCAGCCGGGTGTTCCGCGGTTCGACGCCTTCGGGCCTGCCATTCACCAAGGACCTGTCGTACCTCAAGGGTTTCATCCTGATCTACAACTACATCCAGCTCGCCGTGCGCAAGGGCAAGCTGGAGCAGATCCCGCTGCTGTTCTGCGGCAAGGCCACCCTGGAAGACATGCGCACCTTGCGCCAACTGGTGGACGAGGGCCTGGTGGTGCCGCCCAAGTACCTGCCGCCGCAATTCCGTGATCTCAATGCACTGTCGGCGTGGATGTGCTTCTCGAACTTCCTCAATCACCTCAGCCTCGACCGCATCGAGGCGGATTACGCCAATATCCTCTGACTGCGGACTCGGATTGGACCTCGGTCGTAGGATGGTGTGGAGCGAAGCGATACCCATCGATATTCCGGCACTGCAGGGCGATGGGTATCGCAAGCTCCACCCATCCTACGCAAGGCGCTTCCCGGCAGTCAGGGTGCGATGTATGCCAAGGATGAACTCATGCTGAACCGCTGTTTCCGCGCTGTTGCCGTCTCGCTGCTGTTCGCCCTAAGCGGCTGCAGCTCCCTGCTGTTCTACCCCAGCGACGACGTCGCCATCACGCCCGCGCGGGCCAAACTCGAGTTCAGAGAGGTCACGCTCACGACTGCCGATGGCGTGAAGCTCGCCGGCTGGTGGCTGCCGGCGAAGGCTGGCGTGCCGGTCAAGGGCACCGTGCTGCACCTGCATGGCAATGGCGGCAACATGGCCTGGCACCTGGGCGGCGCCTACTGGTTGCCGGAACAGGGCTACCAGGTGCTGATGCTGGATTACCGCGGCTACGGCCATTCCGGCGGCGAACCGAGCCTGCCAGCGATCTACCAGGATATCGATGCCGCCTTCGCCTGGCTGGACAAGGCGCCGGAAGTACAGGGCAAGCCGGTGATCCTGCTCGGCCAGAGCCTCGGTGGTGCCTTGTCGGTGCACTACCTGGGGCTGCACCCGGAGCGGCAGAAGCAATTGCACGCGGTGGTGCTCGACGGAGTGCCGGCGAGCTACCGCGACGTGGCGCAATACACCCTTTCCACCAGTTGGCTGACCTGGCCGCTGCAGGTGCCGCTGTCCTGGCTGGTGCCTGATGGCGACAGCGCGATCCGTTCCATGCCGCGACTTTCTGGCGCACCCGTGCTGTTCTTCCACAGCATCGACGATACCATTGTGCCCCTGGCCAACGGCCTGAGCCTGTACAAGGCCGCGCCGCCGCCCAAGGTCTTCCAGCTGACGCGCGGCAACCATGTGGAAACCTTCGGCGAACCCGTGTGGCGCGAAGTGATGCTGCGGTTCCTCGATGATCCGCAGCATTTCACCGGTCTGCGCCGGCTGGCCGAAGTCCCGAACTCTCCCTCTCCGGCGACGCCACAGGAATCGCAGGCGGACCCGAAACAACAAGGCAATCCATGAACGAGCGCAATCCGATCTCCTACATCCTCACTGTCATCGCCACCATCTTCGTCTCGGTCGGCACGCTCTGGTACTACGGCTACCTGCACTTCGCCAAACCCGAGGACGCCTTGGAGCTGACCCAGTTCACCATGCTGAAAAGCATCCCCGGCCAGGACACCAAGCTCTCCCTGGACCCGGCCGACCAGCAGGCGCAGTGCATCGACGGCGTGCTGGTGATGTTCGACATGACCCAGAAGGGCCTGACCGGTGTGCTGGTCGACGGTCGCAAGCGCGCCGTGCGCTGCATGGGCGAGCAGACCCCGCAAGAGGTCAAGTGACGGCGGGCCCGCTGTGCGGGCCAAGGGAGCAAGCCTCATGCGCCATCCCGAAATCCGCGTCTGGCAGGGCGATATCACTCGCCTCGACGTCGATGCCATCGTCAACGCCGCCAACAGCTCGCTGCTGGGCGGCGGTGGCGTCGACGGCGCCATCCACCGCGCCGCCGGCCCGGACCTGGTCCACGCCTGCCGCCCGCTGGGTGGCTGCAAGACCGGCCAGGCAAAGATCACTCCCGGCTTCCGCCTGCCGGCGCGCTTCGTCATCCATACCGTCGGGCCGGTCTGGCGCGGCGGTGAGCACGGCGAGCCGGAACTGCTCGCCCAGTGCTACCGCAACAGCCTGCAACTGGCCGAAGACAACGGCCTCGCCAGCATTGCCTTTCCCGCCATCAGTACCGGCATCTACGGTTATCCCGCCGAAGCTGCGGCGCAGATCGCCGTGGACGAACTGCGTCGCCCGCGCGGTGAAGGAAGTTCGCTGAAGGAGTTGGTGCTGGTGCCATTTTCGGCAGAGATGGCGGAGCTCTATCGGCGCCTGCTGGCTACGCGGCTCCATGGCTCCTTGTAGGAGCGAGCTTGCTCGCGAACCCAGGTTCGCCCCCGCGTCATTGTCATGCCCTCGCCGCAGCCCTCTCGTTTTGAGGCAGGGTGAGGGGCTCGTTGCGTGAATCTGTTCGCGAGCAAGCTCGCTCCTAAGAAGAGCGCAAGAGCCGATTGTGTCGCCGGATCCGGACCGTAGGATGGGTGGAGCGCAGCGATACCCATGCTGCAGGTGCAGTGATCGATGGGTATCGCTGCGCTCCACGCCATCCTGGAAGAGCGCTGTATCCCGAAGAATCAGTAAGTGCTGCTCACCGCCGAGCGCGGCTGCACCGGGTTGGCGTCATTGGAAATGGTCACCTCGACGCGACGGTTCATCGCGCGACCGGCCGGGGTGGCGTTGCTCGATACCGGATACTCCTTGCCGTAACCGCGAGAAACGACGCGATCGGAGGTGACACCCTGGCTCAGCAGGGCCAGGCGAATGGCGTCGGCGCGGCGCTCGGACAGCCCCTGGTTGTAGGAGGACGAGCCGCTGCTGTCGGTGTAGCCCTCGACGATGACCTTGCGTTCCGGGTTTTGCTGCAGGTAGCCGGCGAGGTTCTGCACATTGCTCATGGCGCCGGGCTTGAGCTCGGCGCGGTCGAGATCGAACAGCACGTCGCCGAAGGACACCATGGTCCCGCGCGAGGTCTGCTTGGCGTTCAGCTCGCCCTTGAGCTTGTTCAGCTGTGCGGTACGGGCATCCAGGCGAGCCTGGGCGCGCTGGGCCGAGGTGTTCTTCATCTGGTCCTCGGCGTTGCGCAGGGCCACCGTCTGGTTGGCCAGCTCGATGCGTTGTTGGGTCAGGTAGGCCATCTGGTCGACGTCCTTCTGCTCGGCGCCGTCGCGATAGGCCTTGTCGGTCTTGGCCAGCCAATCACCGGCGTCCTTGGTTTCCAGCGCGGCCTGCTGGGTGGCCTGGGGTTCTGCCTGCAGCGCCTGGAAGTCGTTGCGGGCTTTCTCCAGGTTGGCGTTGGGCGGTGTCGAGCACGCGGCCAGGGCCAGGGCGAGGGTCGAGATGGCGGGCAGTACGATGAGCTTGTTCATGTCGAAATTCCTTATATGACCGGACGTAGGGGCAGGATCACTGGGCCTGCTGCAGGCCTTCCTGACGCAACTCCATCACGCCCTGCTGGGCGTCCTTGACGTTGTTCTGGGCCTTCACGGCCTGCGACTTGCGTTCGGCCACGCGGGCGTCCCATTCGGCCTGCTGCGCCAGGCGCTTGGCCTGGTCGTATTCCTTGTCGTTCAGGGCGATACGCGCCTGGGCCAGCTTGTCCTGGGCGTTCTTGGTTTCGACCGGGGCGAATTCCGGTCCACCGGAGCTGACGGCGGCGTTCACTGCCGACTCGGTGACGGCCATCTGCTCACTCGGCGGGTTGCCAGCGCAGCCGGCCAGCAGCACGGCGCTGCCAAGGGCAAGCAGGCTGAGGCGCAGAGAAGGGCGCAGGGAGGCGCGGGTGGAGGCGGTCGGGACGGTTCGAGCGCTCTGAGATTTCAGTTCCATTGGGTGAATCCTCTGACGTTTGGTAAGGGGTTCCCTCGGCGATTCGAGTGCCGGTGGATGCCTGCCGCGCGGGACTGCGGCTTCGTGGGCATCTGATTAGGGGACTAAGGGTTTTGTCAGGGGGTTCAAAAAAAATGCCCGCCGTATTGGCGGGCATTGGTGACGATCAACCGGGATCAGCCGCGATGACGCAGCAATCGCAGGCCGTTGAACACCACCAGCAGGCTGGCGCCCATGTCCGCGAAAACCGCCATCCACAGGGTGCCTTCACCGGCCAGGGTGAGGGCAAGGAACACCGCCTTGATGCCCAGCGCCAGGGTGATGTTCTGGATCAGCACGCGATGGGTCTGGCGCGACAGGCGAATGAAGGACGGCAGCTTGCGCAGGTCATCATCCATCAGCGCCACGCCGGCGGTTTCAATGGCCGTGTCGGTGCCGGCCGCGCCCATGGCAAAGCCGATGTCGGCGCGGGCCAGGGCCGGGGCGTCGTTGATGCCGTCGCCGACCATGCCGACGCGCTTGCCGCCTTCCTGGCGTTGCTTCACCTCGCGCAGCTTGTCCTCCGGCAGCAGGTTGCCCAGCGCCTCGTCGATGCCTACCTGGGCGCCGATGGCGTTGGCGGTGTGGGGGTTGTCGCCGGTGAGCATCAGGGTCTTCACGCCCAGCTCGTGCAACTGCGCGATGGCTTCGCGGCTGGTCTGCTTGACGCCGTCGGCCACGGCGAACAGCGCCAGCGGGCCCTCGCTGTCGAGGAGCACGATGACCGTCTTGCCTTGTTGCTCGAGGGCGTCGAGGCGGGCTTCGAGCTCCTTCGAGCAGAGTTCCAGCTCCTCTACCAGGCGATGGTTGCCCAGGTGGTAGGTGCGGCCGCCGATCTCGCCTTTCACCCCACGGCCGGGCAGGGCGGTCAGCTCGCCAACACTGTACAACGCGATGTTGTCAGCCTCGGCAGCCTGGGCCACGGCGTGCGATACCGGGTGATCCGAGCGCGCGGCGAGGCTGGCAGCCAGGGTGCGCACATCGCCGGCGGCGGTTTCCCGCAGGGCGGTGAAGTCGGTCTGGCGCGGGCGACCTTCGGTGAGAGTGCCGGTCTTGTCGAGAGCGATCCAGCTCAGCGAGCGGCCCATTTCCAGGAACACCCCGCCCTTGATCAGGATGCCCAGGCGAGCCGCTGCCGACAGGCCGCTGACGATGGTCACCGGGGTGGAAATCACCAGGGCGCAGGGGCAGGCAATCACCAGCAGTACCAGCGCGCGGTAGATCCAGTCCAGCCAGGCGCCGCCGAACAGCAGCGGTGGCAGCAGCGCGGTGGCGATGGCGATGAGGAACACCGCCGGGGTGTAGATGCGCGAGAACTGGTCGACGAAGCGCTGGGTCGGTGCGCGCGAGCCCTGGGCCTCCTCCACGGCGTGGATGATGCGCGCCAGGGTACTGTCGTCGGCCACGCGGGTGACGCGGTATTCCAGAGCGCTTTCGCCGTTGATGGTGCCGGCGAACAGTGGATCGCCGGCCTGTTTCTCCACGGGCAGGCTTTCACCCGTGATCGGCGCCTGGTTGACGCTGGAGCGGCCATCGAGCACCTCGCCGTCCAGCGCAATGCGTTCGCCGGGGCGCACCCGCACCCGCGCGCCGAGGGCGACGGACTTGGCGGAAACCTCCTGCCATTGCCCGTCCAGCTGCACCGTGGCCTGTTCCGGCGCCAGTTGCAGCAGGCCGCGAATGGCGTTGCGCGCGCGGTCCAGCGACTTCGCCTCGATCAGTTCGGCGATGGCGAACAGCACGGCGACCATGGCTGCTTCCGGCCACTGGCCGATCAGCATGGCACCGGTCACGGCGATGCTCATCAGGGCATTGATGTTGAGGTTGCGGTTCTTCAGGGCGATCCAGCCCTTGCGATAGGTCGGCAGGCCGGCGCCGAGGATGGCGGCGATGGCCAGCGCCGCCACCAGCCAGTGCGGGCCGATGGCGAACCATTCGAAGAATTCCGCGCCCGCCGCCGCAACACCGGCCAGCGCCAGCGGCCACCAGGGTTTCTGCTGGGCGGGTGGTGCGGACGCAGGAGCGTTTTCGTCCACCGGCTCGGCCTGCATGCCGAGGGAGGCCACCAGCTTCTGCAGCGGTTCGATGCTGTCGAAGCGGTGCTGTACGCGCAGCAGGCGTTGCATCAGGTTGAAGTCGAGGTCTTCCACCGCCGACACGCGGCCCAGCGCATCGCGCAGCAGGCGCTCTTCGGTGGGGCAATCCATGGCTTCGATACGCAGGCTGGTCCAGCGCAGCTCGCCGCTGGCAGAGCCGGCGGCAGCCGTGGCGGCGCTTTCGGCGCGCGCGCTGCGATCCTCGCCATGATCATGGGCGTGATCGTGATCGTGATCGTGATCGTGATCGTGGTCATGTCTGTGCGGTGCAGGTTCGGCCGCCGGGGCACGCAGCAGCGCGCCTTTGTCGCAGCCACAGCAGCCGGAGGCGTCATGTTCGCGGTCTTGGACAGGGCCCTGGATGGTCGGCCCCTGGCGATTGGCAGTCATGTCGTCCGTTCCTGTTTGACGAGTTGCTGCTGATTGCACACCCTGTAGCAACTACAGAGTCAAGCACCTGCTGGCGAGGAGTCGAAAATGAAGATCGGTGAACTGGCGAAACTGACCGGCTGCCCGGTGGAAACCATCCGCTACTACGAGCGCGAAGGCCTGCTGCCCGCGCCGTCGCGCAGCGAAGGCAACTACCGCCAGTACGACGCCAGCCACGTCGAGCGGCTGTCCTTTATCCGCCATTGCCGTTCACTGGACATGACCCAGGAGGAAATCCGCATCCTCCTCGGCCTGCGCGACCGCCCCGAATCCGACTGCGGCACCGCCAACCGGCTGATCGACGAGCATTTGCACCACGTCGAGGTGCGCATCGCCGAACTGCAGTCGCTCAGCCAGCAATTGCGTGACCTGCGCGCGCAATGCCAGGGCGAGGGTAGCAGCGAGGATTGCGGCATCCTCCGCGAGCTGGAGCAGCCGGCGGAGCCTTCGGTGATTCCCGATACGTGCGCCGCGGCAGGGCATTTGCACGTCCCGGGCGTTCATGGGCGGCATTGATCGTATTGTCGGGCTCGAGAATTCGTAGGGCGCATAACGCGTCAGCGTTATCCGCCATTGAGCGCCGGCTGGCGCATAACCTGTCCCAGGGCATGCGCCCTACTGGGCCAATTTGTTGATCCGAGGCCATGCGTAGGAACGGACAGTTGGCACCGCTTTTATGTAGGAGCGAGGGGGACGCCTAGTTCTTGCTCGCGAACCCGCCCAGCGCTGGAGCTGCCGGCAGGCCTGTTCGCGAGCAAGCTCGCTCCTACAAATAGAATCCAGCACCCCGGAAAACTCCAGGGCGCTGGGTTTCAGGAGTGCTCCGCCTCCGTCAGCTCATGCAGGTACTTGCGCGACAGTGCCAGGAAGCGCGGCGTTGGGCCGATGTCCTCGTAGATCGGGTCGCCCTGTTCGTCCTGTGCCACCACCTTGTTCCCCTGCACATAGGGGAAGCTCGCCTCCAGCTCCTCCAGCGCCGCGTTGACCAGTTCCCCCAGCAGCTCCTCGACGCTGCGCTTGGGGTACATGTCGTGCAGCGCGGCCAGACGCGCGGCCGTCTCGACGTCCAGCGGAATGCTGTATTGGTGGTTGGTCATGCGCCCCCTGGCGTTCTTTTCCCAATGGCGTACCAGCTCGCGGATTTTCATGTTCACCTCTAGGGTCGATACGTGGCGGTCGGCCCTCGTGAGGCCGCCGCAGGTTTTCCCGACGATGGGGATAACTTTCAGCCTAGACGTTGTCCGAGCAGGACTGCAGGCGTTCGTCGAGCGCTTGCCTGCCGGCCCCGCCGGCGGCACTGTGCAACCAAGCGACGCCCCTTCAATCAAGGGCTCTCGGACAAGGGCCCTTTATCCAGGAGATTGCGATGCCGGATATCGATGCGCGCCTGCGCGAGGACGTTCACCTGCTCGGCGAACTGCTCGGGCAGACCATCCGCGCCCAGTACGGGCAGGGCTTCCTCGACAAGATCGAGCTGATCCGCACCGGAGCCAAGGCCGCCCGACGCGGTTCTGCCGAAGGCGCCAAACAGCTCACCGCGACCCTCGATGGCCTGGGCGAAGATGAACTGCTGCCGGTGGCGCGGGCCTTCAACCAGTTCCTCAATCTGGCCAACATCGCCGAGCAGTACCACCGCATCCGTCGGCGCACGGCGAAGGAGCCGGAGCCTTTCGAGAACCGCGTGCTCGCCGAACTGCTGGGCCGCCTGCGCAAGTCCGGCCTGGGCGCCGAGGGCCTGGCGCGGCAAGTGGCGGAGCTGGAAATCGAACTGGTGCTCACCGCGCATCCCACCGAAGTGGCGCGCCGCACGCTGATCCAGAAGTACGACGCCATCGCCGCGCAACTGGCCGCCGGCGACCACGCCGACCTGCTGCCCGAAGAGCGCCAGGCGGTGCAGGAAAAACTCTAGCGGCTGATTGCCGAGGCCTGGCACACCGACGAGATCCGCCGCACTCGGCCGACCCCGGTGGACGAGGCGAAATGGGGCTTCGCGGTGATCGAACATTCACTCTGGCACGCGTTGCCGGACTTCCTCCGTCACGTCGACCGCACCCTCCAGGACACCCTTGGCGAGCGCCTGCCGCTCACCGCCGCGCCGATCCGCTTCGCCTCCTGGATGGGCGGTGACCGCGACGGCAACCCCAATGTCACCGCCGCCATCACTCGCGAGGTCCTGCTGCTGGCGCGCTGGATGGCCGCCGACCTTTACCTGCGCGATGTGGACAGCCTGGCGTCCGACCTGTCCATGCAGCAGGCCAGCGACGAATTGCGCGCAGCAGTGGGCGACCTCGCCGAACCCTATCGCGCGTTACTCAAGCAACTGCGCGAGCGCCTGCGCGCGACCCGCGCCTGGGCAGAACGCGCGATTCGTACCGGCGAGGAGCCCGGCGCCGAGGTATTGCAGGACAACCGCGAACTGCTGGAGCCACTGAACCTCTGTTATCGCTCGCTGCAGGCATGCGGCATGGGCGTGATCGCCGATGGCGCCTTGCTCGATACCCTGCGCCGCGCCGCCACCTTCGGGCTGTTCCTGGCGCGGCTGGACGTGCGCCAGGACTCCACGCGGCACGCCAGGGCGATGAGCGAAATCACCGAGTACCTGGGCCTGGGCGTCTATGCCGAGTGGGACGAAAGCGTGCGCCAGGAATTCCTCCTCGAAGAGCTCGCCAGCCGCCGCCCACTGCTGCCGGCAAACTACGCTCCGACGCCGGAAACCGCCGAGGTCCTCGCCACTTGCCGCGTGGTGGCCCAGGCGCCGGCCGCTGCGCTGGGCTCCTACGTCATCTCCATGGCCGGGCAGCCGTCCGACGTGCTGGCCGTACAACTGCTGCTCAAAGAGTGCGGCCTGGAGCGGCCGATGCGCGTCGTGCCGCTGTTCGAGACGCTGGATGACCTGGACAACGCCGGCCCCTGCGTCGACCGCCTGCTCAGCCTGGACAGCTACCGCACCCAACTGGCCGGGCCGCAGGAAGTGATGATCGGCTACTCCGACTCGGCCAAGGACGCCGGAACCCTGGCGGCCGCCTGGGCGCAATACCGCGCGCAGGAGGCGCTGGTGGACATCTGCCGCAACCATGGCGTCGAGCTGCTGCTGTTCCATGGCCGCGGCGGCACCGTCGGCCGTGGCGGCGGCCCGGCTCACGCGGCGATCCTCTCGCAGCCGCCGGGCTCGGTGGCCGGGCGCTTCCGCACCACCGAACAGGGCGAGATGATCCGCTTCAAGTTCGGCCTGCCGGACATCGCCGAACAGAACCTCAACCTCTACCTCGCCGCTGTCCTGGAGGCCACCCTGCAGCCGCCGCCAGTGCCCGAACCTGCCTGGCGCGAGGAAATGGACCGCCTCGCCGCCGATGGCGTGCTCGCCTACCGCGCAGTGGTGCGGGAGAACCCGCAGTTCGTCGAATACTTCCGCGAGGCCACGCCGGAGCAGGAACTGGGCCGCCTGCCGCTGGGCAGTCGCCCGGCCAAGCGCCGCGAGGGCGGGGTGGAAAGCCTGCGGGCGATCCCCTGGATCTTCGCCTGGACCCAGACGCGCCTGATGCTGCCGGCCTGGCTGGGCTGGGAAGATGCGCTGTTCAAGGCCATCGAGCGTGGCGAGGGGGCCTTGCTGGGCCGCATGCGCAAGGAGTGGCCGTTCTTCACCACGCGCATCGACATGCTGGAGATGGTTCTGGCCAAGGCCGACCGGGAAATCGCCCAACTCTACGATGAGCGCCTGGTGCAATCGGAACTGCGACCATTAGGTGCGCATTTACGCGACCTATTGTCGCAGTCGGTGCGCGTGGTGCTGGGCCTGACCGGGCAATCGCAACTGCTTGCCCACGCCGCCGAGACGCGCGAATCCATTGGTGTGCGCAACACCTACCTGGACCCGCTGCACCTGCTCCAGGCCGAGCTGCTGGCACGCTCGCGACGCTGTACCGGCGATGCCTGCGGCGGTCTGGAGCAAGCCATGCTGGTGACGGTGGCGGGTATTGCGGCAGGGCTGCGAAATACCGGCTGAGGCTCGCTCACCCCCCACCAAAGGTGAATTGCCGAGCCGTCAATTGAGATTAATTTGATGGCTGATCCCGGGCGCGGAAATGGCCCGGGATCAGCGTGCGCAGTCCCCATGGCCGGCTTGTGTGGTGTGGGACCGCTGTGTATCGTGAGCAACCTTTCGGCGCACCTCTGCGCCATTCCAAGCATGATGAGATTGGCCCCACGAGGCGGATCCGTGATTTCGCTTAACAAGTATTAAGGAGCATATCGATGCGTGTGATTCTGCTCGGGGCGCCCGGTGCCGGCAAAGGTACCCAGGCTCGCTTCATCACTGAGAAGTTCGGCATTCCGCAGATTTCCACCGGCGACATGCTGCGTGCAGCGGTCAAGGCTGGCACCGAGCTCGGCCTGCAGGCCAAGAGCGTGATGGACGCCGGCGGCCTGGTATCCGATGACCTGATCATCAACCTGGTCAAGGAACGTATCGCCCAGCCCGACTGCGCCAAGGGCTTCCTGTTCGACGGCTTCCCGCGCACCATTCCCCAGGCCGAGGCCATGAAGGAAGCGGGCGTTTCCATCGACCACGTGGTCGAGATCGCCGTGGACGACGAGGAAATCGTCGGTCGCATCGCCGGTCGTCGCGTTCACCCGGCCTCGGGCCGCGTCTACCACGTCGAGCACAATCCGCCGAAGGTGGAAGGCAAGGACGACGAGACCGGCGAAGAGCTGATCCAGCGCGAAGACGACAAGGAAGCCACCGTGCGTCACCGCCTGTCGGTCTACCACTCGCAGACCAAGCCGCTGGTCGACTTCTACCAGAAGCTCGCCGCTGCCGATGGCACGCCGAAGTACACCCGCGTCGAGGGTGTCGGTTCGGTCGAGCAGATCACCGCCAAGGTGCTCGGCGCTCTGAACTGATCCATCGCCGTATCAGCCAAAGGCCCGCACACGCGGGCCTTTGGCGTTTATAATGCCGGCCCGTTTTTTATCGCTTCTGCTGTTTGCCATTGAAGGAAAGCACCATGCCCACGCTGTTGGCCCTGGATACCTCGACCGAAGCCTGTTCCGTCGCCCTGCTGCATGACGGCCGCCGGTTCGTGCGCCATGAGGTGATCCCGCGCCTGCACGCCCAGCGCCTGCTGCCCATGGTGCAGGACCTCCTCGGCGAGGCCGGCATCGCGCTGTCCGCCGTCGACGCCATCGCTTTCGGCCGCGGCCCCGGTGCCTTCACCGGGGTGCGTATCGCCATCGGCGTCGTCCAGGGCCTGGCGTTCGCCCTGCAGAAGCCGGTGCTGCCGATCTCCGACCTGGCCGTGCTGGCCCAGCGTGCCTACCGCGAGCATGGCGCCAGCCAGGTAGCGGCGGCCATCGATGCGCGCATGGACGAGGTGTACTGGGGTTGCTACCGCGTGGAGCAGGGCGAGATGCGCCTGGCCGGCGCCGAGGCGGTGTTGCCGCCCGAGCGTGTCGAGCTGCCGCGCGACGCCCAGGGCGAGTGGTTCGGCTCCGGCACCGGCTGGGGCTTCGAGGAGCGCCTGGCGGTGAAGGTTGCCGCCCGTGACGCGAGCCTGCTGCCGCACGCCGAAGACCTGCTGACCCTGGCCGAATTCGCCTGGGCCCGTGGCGATGCCGTTGACGCAGAGCAGGCCCAGCCGGTGTACCTGCGCGACAACGTGGCAACACCCAAGAAAGCCTGACCTGTGCCAATTGACCGCAGTCGCGCCCGCTCGCTAGAGTGAGCTTATTCCCACCGAGTTTCTCCCATGCGTATCGACGGCTTCACTTCCCTTTCCCAGACACCGGAGCGCGGGTCCCGTACGGGCACTGCGGTCACTCCGTATCGGGAAGTGCAACGTGACGTCGAAACCCGCCGCGAACAGCCCGCGTCGACCTCGGCCAGCCAGGGCCTGGAATCGCAGGCCCAGACCCGCCGCGTGGAATCCTCCAGCGCCAGCAGCTACGGTGTGCCGGCGACCCTGCGTGACAATCTCGAGTACCAGCGCCCGCTGAGTTCCCGCGCGGCCCAGGCGCTCGCCAGCTACACCAGCACCGCCAGCATGGTGGGCCAGTACGAAGGCCAGGAAGTCGTCGGTCTCGACCTCTACGCCTGATTCATGACCCTGCCGTACTTTTCATGAGCCTGCCGTACTACCTCGGTTGCCCCTCCTGGAACGAGCCCGCCTGGCGCGGCACTTTCTACCCGCCCGAGCTGCGCGCCGGCGACACCCTGGGCTTCTACTCCCAGGTATTCAACGCGGTGGAAGGCAACACCACCTTCTATGCCCGACCCAGCGCCGACACCCTCGTGCGCTGGGCGCAGACCATGCCGGAGACGTTCCGCTTCTGCGCCAAGCTGCCACGCGACATCAGTCATGAAGGCGATCTGCGCGGCCAGTTGGAGAACACCCAGGACTTCCTCGACCTGCTGGCGCCGCTGGGCCAGCGCGTCGCGCCGCTGTGGTTGCAGGTTTCCGCCGGCTTCGGCCCGGACCGCCTCGCCGAGCTGGCCGCCTGGCTGGACGCTTTCTCCACGCGGCGCATCGCGGTGGAGGTCCGGCATCCGGCCTTCTTTGCCAAGGGCGACGAAGAACGGGCGCTCAACCGCCTGTTGCTGGACCGTGGTGTCGAGCGCATCTGCCTGGACTCGCGGGCGCTGTTCGCCGTGCAGTCCGACGATCCTGCCGTGCTCCATGCCCAGTCGAAGAAACCCAAGGTGCCGGTGCGCCCGGCGGCCTTCAGCGACAGCCCGCAAGTGCGCTTCATCGGAGGGCCGGACCTGGACGCCAATCTCGCCCATCTCGCGCCCTGGATCGGCAAGGTGGCCGAGTGGATCGAGCAGGGCCTGACGCCCTACGTGTTCCTCCACACGCCGGACAACCACCGCGCCGCCGAGCAGGCACAGCGCTTCCACGCCTTGCTGCGCGAGCGCCTGCCGGGACTGCCGCCGCTGTTCGAGCACAAACCGGAAGTGGAACAGCTCGGGCTGCTCTGAGCTGGCAATTGTGCGTGGCGTGGGGCGGGCGAGGGGGCTAACCTGCTGCTTCCCCGTTCGGCAAGGAGACAGCCATGACCCCACAACAGCAACGCGGCGAAGCCTTCCGCGCGCTACACCAGCGCGATGGCCTGTTCGTCCTGCCCAACCCCTGGGATGCCGGCTCGGCAAAAATGCTCGCCCACCTGGGTTTCGAAGCCCTGGCCACCACCAGTGCGGGGCTGGCCTTCGCCCTAGGTCGGCGTGACGCCGAAGGTGCGGTGAGTCGTGACGAGGCGTTGGCCAATGCGCGCGAGATAGTCGAAGCGACGCCGCTGCCGGTCGCTGCCGACCTGGAGAACGGTTACGGCGATACCCCGGACCACTGTGCGGAAACGATCCGTCTTGCCGCCGCGTGCGGACTGGTCGGCGGCTCCATCGAAGACGCCACCGGCCGGGCCGATGCGCCGATCTACCCGCTGGAACTGGCCGTGGAGCGCGTCACCGCTGCCGTGCAAGCCGCCCGTGACTTGCCCTTTACCTTCACCCTGGCGGCGCGGGCGGAAAACTTCCTGCACGGCCGAGTCGACCTGGACGACACCATCCGCCGCCTGGTGGCCTTCGCCGAAGCGGGCGCCGACGTGCTCTATGCGCCGGGCCTGAAGACCCGCGAGGAAATCGCCGCCGTGGTCAGCGCCGTGGCGCCGCGCCCGGTCAACGTGCTGGTAGGCTCGCCGGCCCTGCAACTGGGGCTGGAGGAGTTGGCCGAGCTGGGCGTGAAGCGTGTCAGCGTCGGTTCGACCCTGGCGCGAGCGGCCTATGGCGCCTTCTTCGGTGCTTCCGAAGCGTTGGCGAAAGGCGACCTGCAGCCCATGCACGGCGCCATGCCCTTCGATCGCATCAACGGCCTGTTCCGGGGCTGAGGCTTGCGCTGGTGGCTGCTCGCTTTCGTCCTCGCCTGCGCGGGGTTTGTGTTGTCGGTGCAGCAGCAGTGGCTGAGCCTGCCAGCTCGCTGGAATCCCTGGGCACCGCTGGATGTGCGCGATGAGCCCAACCTGCTGACCCGCTACAAGCTCTGGCGCCTGCGTGACGACGTCGACCTATGCCGCCTGGCGTTGCAGAGTTCCGATCTCAAGGCGCAGCCGATGGCCGACAGCGAGCCGGTCGCTGGCTGCCCGTTGCACAACGTCTGGCGGGTGCAGGGCGCGCAGGTGAAGTTGAGCAGCAGCTTTCTCGCCAGTTGCCCGCTGGCGGTGAGCTTCGCACTGTTCGAGCGCCACTCGCTGCAACCGGTCGCGCGGGATATCTATGGTCAGCCGGTGGCTGGAGTCGAGCACCTGGGCAGCTTTGCCTGCCGCAATATCTACGGGCGCGCCGATGCCCGGCGCAGTCAGCATGCCAGCGCCAATGCGCTGGATATCACCGCCTTCCGCCTCGCCGATGGCCGACGTGTCGTGGTGGCCGAGGACTGGAACGGACATGGCGATGCCGCGCGCTTCCTGCGTGCCGTGCGCGATGGCGCGTGTGGCAATTTCGACGGTGTGCTCGGCCCGGATTACAACCGCGCCCACCATGATCATTTCCATCTCGACCTGGGCGGCTGGCAGATCTGCCGTTGAGCCAGCGGGTCGCGCGCTGCGATAGAATTGCGGTTTTTCCCAGGATCGCCCCGTCATGACCGAAGTACTCACCCCGCCGCGCATCGTCGTCCAGGCGCTGGCGCCTGCCTGGCAGGCTGCCGCCGAGCAGTGGGCGCAGCGGCTCGGGCTGCCGATGGGCGAGGGTGATGCGGACTTCGCCGTGCAACTGGGGGATGACGGCCTGCAACTGCTGCAACTGGGGCCGGATTCGCCCGGCCCGGTGCGGGTGGACTTCCTCGAGGGAGCCACGGCGCACCGCCGGCAGTTCGGCGGCGGCGCCGGGCAGATGATTGCCAAGGCCGTGGGTATCCAGCAGGGCGTGCGCCCGCATGTGCTGGACGCCACCGCCGGCCTGGGCAAGGACGCCTTCGTGCTGGCGACCCTGGGTTGCGAGATGCACCTGAGCGAACGTCAGCCGATCATTGCCGCGTTGCTGGAAGACGGCCTGGCTCGCGCGGCGGGGGATTTCGAGGTGGGCGCCATCGTCGCGCGCATGCGCCTGCTGCGGGGCAACGCCATCGAGCGCATGGCCGCGTGGGAGGGGGAGGCGCCACAGGTGATTTATCTCGACCCGATGTTCCCCCACCGTGACAAGAGCGCGCTGGTGAAGAAGGAGATGCGCCTGTTCCGCCCGCTGGTGGGCGACGACCTGGATGCACCGGCGCTGCTGGAAGCGGCGCTGAAGCTGGCCAGCCACCGAGTGGTGGTGAAGCGCCCGCGCAAGGCGCCGATCATCGAGGGGCAGAAGCCCAGCTACAGCCTGGAAGGCAAGTCCAGCCGGTATGACATCTATCCGCTGAAGAGCCTGAAGGGCTGACGGCCAACTCGAGGGCCCGAGGATTTGCGCAGGAGCAACTGTTTTTTCCTCGGGGGCCGTACCAATACATCCCCCTCACCCCAGCCCTGGCTGCGCGCCCCGCTCCTCAGGGAGAGGGGGCAGCCCGAGCCGGCTGACACTGAGGTTTCATCCTGCACCTAACGGTTCCCTCTCCCCGGGAGAGGGCCGACCTGAGCGCAGAACTTTCACGTAGGAGCGGACTTTGTCCGCGATGACTTTCGGCGCGATTCGCACCTATCGCGGACGGAGTCCGCTCCTACAAATCATGTTGCCGCAGCTTTGCTCTTGCAGAAGCGAGCTTGCTCGCGAACCGGCCCAACGCCGAAATCGCCGGGAAATCCTGTTCGCACCGGATCGATTCCGGAGCCAGCCGGATAGCGCGGCGCGATCAGGGCGCTCAGGACGGTCCCCTCTCCCTCCGGGAGAGGGTTAGGGTGAGGGCCGACCTGAGCGCAGAGCTTTCACGTAGGAGCGGACTTTGTCCGCGATGACTTTCGGCGCGATTCGAACCTATCGCGGACGGAGTCCGCTCCTACGAATCATCTTGCCGCAGCTTTGCTCTTGCAGAAGTGAGCTTGCTCGCGAACCGGCCCAACGCCTGAGTCACTGGGAAATCCGTTCGCGAGCAAGCTCGCTCCTACAGGATGCCTGGGAGCTCAGGTGCGGGCCTGGCTTCGTCAGGGCCTGAAGGCCTTGAGGAACAGCGCCACCACTTCCTGCGCGTGAGCTTCGGTCTCTTCTTCGCTTGGCGGCTCGACGCAGCCGATCATCAGGCGGAAATGCACGCAGCCCTGTACCAGCATCAGGAAGTGCTCGGCCGCCCGGCGTGGGCTGTCCATTTGCAGCTTGCCCTGCTGGCGCGCCTGTTCCAGCAGGCGTTCCATCTGGTCCAGCACGCGCTGCGGGCCGGCATCGAAGAACAGCTGCGAGAGATGTGGATTCTGCCCGCCCTGGGCAATCATCAGCCGGCTCAGCGCAATGGCCTCCGGGCTGTTGATCAGTTGATTGAAGCCGCGAGCCAGGTTCAGCAGCAGGCTTTCCAGCGGCGCATCGGCCGATGGTTCGGCGAACAGCTCGGGCAGGTTCTCCGCGCACTTGGCCTGCACCGCCTCGACGAACAGCGTCTCCTTATCCGTGAAGTGGCTGTAAACGGTGAGCTTGGAGACCCCGGCTTCCGCGGCGATGGCTTCCATGCTGCTGCCGTCGTAGCCATGGCGCACGAACAGCTCCTTGGCGGCTTCGAGGATGGCTTGGCGCTTGGCCGGGTCCTTGGGGCGACCCGGTCCGTTCGATGAGTTCGATGGTGACATGTCTTTACATTTCTAATACTGGACTGATGGGTTCTGTATTTTTACTATACCGGTGAGTATAAGAATTCCAACCGCGTTTTGCGAAAGGTCACACATCATGTTCCGCCATGCTCTGTCTGTCGCGCTGCCTGCTGCCTTCATCCTTTCCCTTTCCGCCTGCGGTAGCGGCGAGCCTCCCAAGCCCGCCGTGCGCCCGGCCATCGTCGTGCAGCCGCTGCCGGCGCGGGACATCACCGAAGCCTATCCCGGCGAAGTGCACGCCCGCCATGAGCCGGAACTGGCCTTCCGCATCGGTGGCAAGGTCAGCAAACGCCTGGTGGAAACCGGCGAGCGGGTGAAGAAGGACCAGCCGCTGGCGGAACTCGACCCTGAAGACGTTCGCCTGCAACTCGAAGCCACGCGCGCCCAGGTGGTCGCCGCCGAAGCCAACCTGCAGACCGTGCGCTCCGAATACACCCGCTACAAGACCCTGCTCGAGCGCCAACTGGTCAGCCAGTCGCAGTTCGACAACATCGAGAACACCTACCGCGCCGGCGAGGCGCGGGTGAAACAGATTCGCGCCGAATACGACGTGGCCAGCAACCAGGCTGGCTATGCGGTACTGCGCGCACCCCAGGACGGTGTGATCGCCACCCGCCGGGTGGAAGTGGGGCAGGTGGTCGCCGCCGGCCAGACTGTCTTCACCCTGGCCGCCGATGGCGACCGCGAAGTGCTGATCAGCTTCCCCGAGCATGCCTTCGAGCGCTTCCGGGTCGGCGAGGCAGTGAGCGTCGAGCTCTGGTCACAGCGCGACAAGCGCTTCAGCGGCAAGATTCGCGAGCTGTCGCCGGCAGCCGATCCGCAGTCGCGCACCTTCGCCGCGCGCGTGGCGTTCGACGACGCCAAGGTGCCTGCGGAACTGGGCCAGAGTGCCCGTGTGTACATCCATGCCGAGGGCACGGTGCCGCTGGCGGTGCCGCTCGCTGCGCTGACCTCGGAAGCCGGCCAGCCGTTCGTCTGGGTGGTCGATCCGAAGACGTCCACCCTGCATCGTCGCCCGGTGCGTATCGGCCCTTATGCCGAGGACCGCGTACCGGTGCTCGAAGGCCTGAAGGATGGCGACTGGGTAGTGGCAGCGGGTGTCCAGGTGCTGCGTGAAGGTCAGGAGGTACGGCCTGTCGACCGGGAGAACCGGTCGATCAAGCTGGTGGCGAAGGAGTAACGCCCGATGCAATTCAACCTCTCCGCCTGGGCACTGCAGAACCGCTCCATCGTCCTCTACCTGATGCTCCTGCTGGGCATCGTCGGCGCGCTGTCCTACTCCAAGCTGGGGCAGAGCGAAGACCCGCCGTTCACCTTCAAGGCCATGGTGGTGAAGACCAACTGGCCGGGCGCGACCGCCGAGGAAGTCTCGCGCCAGGTCACCGAGCGCATCGAGAAGAAGCTGATGGAGACCGGCGACTTCGACCGCATCATCTCCTTCTCCCGCCCCGGTGAATCGCAGGTGACCTTCGTCGCCCGCGAGGATTTCCATTCCCGCGACATTCCCGAGCTCTGGTACCAGATCCGCAAGAAGGTCAACGACATCCGCTATACCCTGCCGCAGGGCATCCAGGGGCCGTTCTTCAACGATGAGTTCGGCACCACCTTCGGCAATATCTACGCGCTGTCGGGCAAAGGCTTCGACTACGCGGTGCTCAAGGACTACGCCGACCGCCTGCAGCTGCAATTGCAGCGGATCAAGGACGTCGGCAAGGTCGAACTGATCGGCCTGCAGGACGAGAAGATCTGGATCGACCTGTCCAACACCAAACTCGCCACCCTCGGCCTGCCGCTGGCGGCGGTGCAGAAGGCGCTGGAGGAGCAGAACGCGGTAACCGCCACCGGCTTCTTCGAGACGGCCACTGACCGCGTACAACTGCGCGTTTCCGGGCGTTTCGATTCGGTGGAGGACATTCGCTCGTTCCCGATCCGCGTTGGCGACCGTACCTTCCGCATCGGCGACGTGGCCGAGGTGCACCGCGGCTTCAACGACCCGCCCGCGCCGCGCATGCGCTTCATGGGCGAAGACGCCATCGGCATCGCCGTGGCCATGAAGGACGGCGGCGATATCCTGGTGCTGGGCAAGAAGCTCGATGCCGAGTTCGAGCACCTGCAGCAGACGCTGCCGGCGGGCATGGAGCTGCGCAAGGTGTCCGACCAGCCGGCGGCGGTGCGCGAGGGCGTGGGCGAGTTCGTCCGCGTGCTGGCCGAAGCGCTGATCATCGTGCTGCTGGTGAGCTTCTTCTCCCTTGGCCTGCGCACCGGCCTGGTGGTGGCGCTGTCGATCCCGCTGGTGCTGGCGATGACCTTCGCCTGCATGTACTACTTCGGCATCGGCCTGCACAAGATTTCCCTCGGCGCGCTGGTGCTGGCGCTGGGCTTGCTGGTGGACGACGCGATCATCGCCGTGGAGATGATGGCGGTGAAGATGGAGCAGGGCTACGACCGGCTCAAGGCGGCGAGTTACGCCTGGACCAGCACGGCCTTCCCGATGCTCACCGGCACCCTGGTCACCGCCGCCGGCTTCCTGCCGATCGCCACTGCGCAATCGGGCACCGGCGAATACACCCGCTCGCTGTTCCAGGTGGTGACCATCGCGTTGCTGGTGTCGTGGATCGCCGCCGTGGTCTTCGTGCCCTACCTGGGCGAGAAGCTGCTGCCTGATCTCGCCAAGCGCCACGCGGAAAAGCACGGCGGCAGCGACAAGGGCCACGATCCGTACTCGACGCCGTTCTACCAGCGTTTCCGCCGCGTGGTGGAGTGGTGCGTGCGCTATCGCAAGACAGTGATCCTGCTGACCGTGGCCGCTTTCATCGGCTCGATCATGCTGTTCCGCCTGGTGCCGCAGCAGTTCTTCCCGCCATCGGCGCGGCTGGAATTGCTGGTCGACCTGAAGCTGGCTGAGGGCGACTCCCTCACCGCCACCACCGAGCAGGTCAATCGCCTGGAGAAAATGCTCGCCGAGCATCCGGGCATCGACAACTACGTCGCCTACGTGGGCACCGGTTCGCCGCGCTTCTACCTGCCGCTGGACCAGCAACTGCCGGCGGCGAGCTTTGCGCAGTTCGTGGTTCTGGCGAAGAGCCTGGAGTCGCGCGAGGAAATCCGCCAGTGGCTGATCAAGCACATGAACGAGGACTTCCCGACCCTGCGCACGCGCATCAGCCGCCTGGAGAACGGCCCGCCGGTGGGCTACCCGGTGCAGTTCCGGGTCTCCGGCGAGCACATCCCGGAAGTCCGCGAACTGGCGCGCAAGGTCGCCGACAAGATGCGCGAGAACCCCCACGTGGTGAACGTGCACCTGGACTGGGAAGAGCCGAGCAAGGCGATCTTCCTTGACATCGACCAGGAGCGTGCCCGCGCCCTCGGCGTGAGTACCTCGGATATTTCGCAGTTCCTGCAGAGCTCGCTGACCGGCTCCACCGTCAGCTACTACCGCGAGGACAACGAACTGATCGAGATCCTCCTGCGCGGCGACGAGCGCGGCCGGCATGACCTGTCGCAGCTGCCCAGCCTGTCGATGCAGACCAGCAGCGGCCGCAGCGTGGCGCTGTCGCAGGTGGCGACCCTGGAGTACGGCTTCGAGGAAGGCATCATCTGGCGGCGCAACCGCCTGCCCACCGTGACCGTGCGTGCCGACATCTATGACGACTCGTTGCCGGCCACATTGGTGAAACAGATCTCGCCGACGCTGGACCCGATCCGTGCCGAATTGCCGGACGGCTATTTGCTGCAGGTCGGGGGCACCGTGGAAGACTCCGCCAAGGGCCAGGACTCGGTGAACGCCGGCGTACCGCTGTTCATCGTGGTGGTGCTCAGCCTGCTGATGATCCAGCTGCGCAGTTTCTCGCGGATGATCATGGTGTTCCTCACCGCGCCGCTGGGCTTGATCGGCGTGACTCTGTTCCTGCTGGTGTTCCAGAAGCCCTTCGGCTTCGTCGCCATGCTCGGCACCATCGCCCTGGCGGGGATGATCATGCGCAACTCGGTGATCCTCGTGGACCAGATCGAGCAGGACCGCGCCCATGGCCTGGATACCTGGCACGCGATCATCGAAGCCACCGTGCGGCGCTTCCGCCCCATCGTGCTGACCGCCCTGGCCGCCGTGCTGGCGATGATCCCGCTGTCGCGCAGCGTGTTCTTCGGGCCGATGGCGGTGGCGATCATGGGCGGCCTGATCGTCGCCACGGCGCTGACCCTGCTGTTCCTGCCGGCGCTCTATGCGGCATGGTTCAGGGTGAAGAAAGAAGTCTGACGAGGGCACGCAGCGGCGTGAATCGCGCATGCAGGGCGGATAACGCAGCAGCGTTGCCCGCCCTGTAGAGGCCGGCGGATAACCTGTTCCAGGTTATGCGCCCTACGGTGCTATCAGCGCCGGCGTTCACTGGTAGGAGCGAGCTTGCTCGCGAACCCGCCCAGCGCAGGATTCGCCGGAAGGCCGTTCGCGAGCAAGGACTGGGCGTCCCCCTCGCTCCTACAGTTCGATTCCTCATCGATCCTCGGCGTAGGGCGAATAACGCGCCAGCGTTGCCCCCCCCTGTAGAGGCCGGCGGATAACCTGTTCCAGGTTATGCGCCCTACGGTGCTATCAGCGCCAGCGTTAACTGGTAGGAGCGAGCTTGCTCGCGAACCCGCCCAGCGCAGGAGCTGCCGGAAGGCCGTTCGCTAGCAAGGACTGGGCGTCCCCCTAGCTCCTACAGTTCGATTCCTCATCGATCCTCGGCGTAGGGCGAATAACGCGCAGCGTTATCCGCCGTCTGGCCGCCCGAAACGAATCGTCCGACATACGCGAACCTTTCGACCTGTCACCCTCATGACCTTTTCCTGAAGCCGATTCCCAGGCCCGGATCGTTCCGTAAGGTACGTGGTAATCGTTCAGGAACCGCCTGACTCTTCAACGGCGTTGCGGTCCTACAAGCCTGCTGCTTAGCGTTCTCCCCACCACGGAACAGCCGTGGTCAGGTGTGGAAACCTGTAGTGCTCCAGCTATCGCCATAGCAGGGATGGCCCGGCCTTTTCGAAGGCCGGGCCAACTCTGGCTGTCCATGGCGGACCGTGTGAGGCGGGCCTCGGCCCGACCGGTCGATAGCTGTAGCACCCGGTTTCCACCCTTGCACGGTCCGCCTCCCTTTCCCGGGGGCGGCTCTTTCGCTGTACGAGGAGAGACCGCATGAACCCTTCGACGATGTTCCCGGCCAACAATGGCCTGAGCTTCCACACCTTCCAGCGCTTCGACCGCACCCTGCGTGGCCTGATGATCGATCGCCAGGCCTGGTTCCCCGCCCGCGACCTCGCGCGCCTGACCAATTCCGATGTGAGCGGCCGCACCACCCGCAAGCTCGACCCTGACCAGTACCGCTGGGAGCGCCTGGTCGGCAGCCGGGAGGACGAACTGCTGGTCAGCGAAAGCGGCCTCTACACGCTGCTGCTCGTGTACTTCTACCACCCGGAAAACCGCAACCTGCGCCAGTGGCTGAGCAACGAAGTCGTACCGACTCTGCGCGATGCCCAACTGCCAATGGGCTATGGCCCTCGTCAGGCTGTGCGCGAGGTACAGGGCCACCCGCTGGCCGTACTAGAATGGCAAGGCAGCATCTGGCTGCGCCTCGGCGACGCTGGCCGCTTACTGGAGCGCGGTAGCTTCTCGTAGGATGGCGTGGAGCGAAGCGATACCCATCGCCCGTAGCACCTGCAGGAGCGGGCCATACCCGCGAATTGCGTGCATGGTGCGCTCCTGTAATTCGGGCGTGGCTCTGGACTTGCACGATCACCGCCTCGCACGAAACGGTGATTGTCCAGTACGTCTATGGCCTAAACTTGCGTAGGAAACTCCTGGCGAGACTTTGCACACAAGTGTGCCGCTCAAGCATTCTTAATTAAAAATCAGAAAGATCCGGTGCTGAAATAAGAATACAAAGGGAGCCGAACGAGGCAAGAAGGTCGGTAGGCCGATCACACAGCCCGCATCCGGTGCACCGAGCGCCCTCCGCATGACAGTGGGCCAAGCCCAAGGCAGGACAGCATGAAGCTGCGAAAAGAAATTGAAAATACCATCCGGGAAGCGCGCGAAGACCGCGCCAACGCGGCTCTGGCGATCTGTGTACTGCTCGAGGAGAGGCTGGGGCTTTCAGAGGGGGGCTGGTTCGATGATGACCCGCTTGCGCTGCAAGCCATCAACGAGTGGAAGGCTTCCGTTGCGCCTCAGCACCAGAGTTGAGCAACAGAGAGAAGATTAGCCAGCGTGTGATTTCCATGAGCAGATTTGAAAGAGCCCGGCGTTAGCCGGGCTTTTTCTTTTGTTGTCGAGGTGAAGCTCAGAGCACCCCGAACACCTTCTTCGCCAGGCCAGTAGCGGCGGCGGTCGGGTTCTGGCGGATGGTCTTCTCCTGATCGGCGATGAGCTTGAACAGGCCGTCCAGTGCTTCCTCGGTCACGTAGTTCTCGATGTTCGCGTTCTTCGCGTCGACCACGCCAAAAGCGGCGGCCTGGCTGGCGAAGGCGTTGTACTGCTTGGCCACGCCGACCTGGTCGGTGGCCTGCTTGATGATCGGCAGGAACTTCGCGCGCAGCTGCTCGCGGCTGCTGCGGTTCAGGTAATCGGTGGCGGAGTGCTCGCCGCCCTGGAGGATGCCCTTGGCGTCGGTCACGGTCATCTTCTTCACCGCGTCCACCAGCAGCGCCTGGGCCTGCGGCATGGCGGCTTCGGCGGCCTTGTTCATGCTCGCTTCGAGCTGGTCGACCTGGGCGCCCATGCCGAACTGCTTCATGGTCTTGGCGGCCTTGCCCAGCTTGCCGGGCAGCTCGATGCGCACGGCCGGGTCGTTGCTGAAACCGCCGGGCTGGCTGAGCTGTTTCACAGCGATTTGCGCACCCTGGGTCAGCGCGTCCTTCAGGCCGCCGGTGGCGTCACTCTGGCTGAGGTCGGAGAGGGACAGGGCGAAGGCATTGAAGGACAGCAGGGCGCCGACCAGCAGAACGGGGAATCGCAGCATCGATACTTCCTTGGCGAAACCCGGCGATGTCGAACCGCCGAGGTGGAGAAGGGAGGGGGGAGATTAACGGAGTCTGGCCGCCGGGGAAAACCCGGCGGCGCGGTGAATCAGCGCACGGGGTCGACGCGGACACGCAGCGGCTGCGGATCGCTACCGTCGAGTTTGACGCTGTGGCGCTCAGTGGTGATGAACAGCAGGCGGCCGTTGTCCTCGATGCGCGCGCTGACGGCGTAGCTATGGCCCGGCTTGACCTGGCTGCGGTCGTAATCCAGGTGGAACGCCTGCGGCACCTGGCGCCCCGGCTGCAACTGCTGCCGGGCCAGATCGACGGCAGGGGCATCGGCCAGCGAGACGTCCTGCAGGCTGACCGTGACCTGGGCCGTCGGTGGCAGCGCCATGCGCTGCAGGTAGAAGACTTCGCCGTCCAGCGACGCCTTGTCGCCGGAGGGCGTGGAGCTGCAGGCGGCGAGCAGGCCGGTCATCAACAGGAGTGGCAGGGCTTTCATGGTGGAACTCTCCTTGGTCACGAAGGGGCGTCTGACCATTGTGGGTGACTTTGGTTTCCGCGCCATGATCTGGAGGATCGTCGAGTTATTTCACGATGCGTCCGAAGAGGTTCTGGAACATCAGCGGGTCGCGGCCTTCGGTGAGGTCGTAGAGTGAGTAGTAGTGGTTGAGGCGCGCGCCGCCGTCGCGGGTCAGCGGGTCCCAGGTGAGGTTGGCCCTGCGCATGGTGGAGCTGCTCATCAGTTCGTCGAAGGGGATCGACACATAGATGCCTTTGTCGAAGCTGCCTTCGCCGAACTCTTCCTTGCTGGCGCTGGTGAGCGTGACCCAGGCGCCAAAGCGCACGCCGTTGCTGAACTGCCGCGAGAGGTCCAGCGTACCGCCCCAGTCGCGCGCCAGATAACGGCCGGCGCTGACCTGGGCGAGGATGTCCTCGAAGCCGGTCTGCCAGTAGAGCGTCACGAAGCCGGTGGCAACCTGGTAGTCGCGCAGGCCGAAGTGCTGGTCGAAATCGCGCTGGCGCACCAGGTCGAGGTTGGCGCCCAGGGCCCAGGATTCGTTCATCGGGCGATAGAGCAGCTCGCCACCGATGCCGGCGTACATGGTCTCCAGGTAGCCGCCGTAAAGCATGCCGTAGAGGTCCTGGTCCAGCCGAGCGGTCTTGTTCAGCTGGAAGGTGGGCAGCGTGACGTTCGAGGTGGTCATGTACTGGCGGATGTCGGTGCGTACCCGCGGCAGGTTGCTCGGTGCGTCGTAGGTGAAGTTGTCGTAGTTGTTGATCAGGTTGACGCTGAGCAGGCCATTGCCCCACAGGCTCGGGGTGAAGCGGTATTCGCTGTCGAGATCGGCGGTGAATTGGTACAGAAGGAAGTTGTCAGGCCCGCCGATGCTCTGGTTGTAGCCCAGCCCGACGTTGTAGCTGAAGGCGTCCGGCCGCTGGCTGTAGAGCTGCTCTTCCTGTTGCGGTAGCGGCGCCGTCTGTTCGGTGGTGCGGCGCAAGTCTTCCAGCGGGCGTTCCTGGTTCGCGACGTCGCGGAATACCCGGCGCGGCACGCTGGTTTCGACCATGGGTTGGCCATAGCGTGTATCGACGACGGTGAACCATTGCACGTCGTCATCGACGCTGTTGTCGAGAATGCGCGCGGTGCGGCCGACGGCCTCGGGCGGGTACAGATAGCGGGTCTGTTCGCCATAGACCACGACTTCACTGTTCTTGCGGGTGATGCGCTCCACCTTGTAGCCGGCGTTCTCTTCGACGCGCCGGGAAACATCCGCCCAGTCCACGGTATCTGGCTCGCGCTGGGCCGCGTTCTGCTGCAACGGTTCCGGGGCAGGATCGTTGACCTTCGCGGGGGCCGTGCGACTGGCAAAGTTGGTGTGCAGGGTGATGCCGAACATGGCGGTGTTGCCACGCTCGAAGGCTGCATGCAGGTCGATGGAATCGCTGGCCTTGAAGACCATGCCGATGTTGAACGGCGAACGCTGCTTCTGGTTGTTGTTCAGGGGCTCGTGCTGATAGTCGTTGCCGTCATACTCGAGCTTGAGGGACAACGGCTCCCACGGCGTTTGCCAGTTGATACCGCCGAACAGGGAGGGACGGCCACGGAAATAGCTATTAGCGTCGAACGACCCCGCGCGCGCTACATCCGAGTCCGGTACTGGGCGGCTTTTGAACCTGTCATCGACCCAGCCCAGAGGGTTATCCAGATCACCGCGATTGCCGATGTAGCCCCATGCCAGCCCCAGACTGAAATCGAGGTCACCCACACGCTTGTTGCCGACGAAATATTCACTGGAGAACAGCCCAGTACCGCCGATATCCCGGCCGCCAAGCGCAATCTCGGGCGCCCAGCGCGACTCCTGCAGCAGGCGGAGTTTGACGTCGAAGGACTTGTCCTTGTAACTCTGGTTGCCGCTGAAATCCTCTGCACCGTATCTGCGGTTGCTGATCGAGGTATAGCGGAAGGTGCCTTCCAGCCAGTCGAAGGGTTGCAGCGAGAAGCTATAGCGCGAATAGGGATCGGTGCGGTTGGCGTTGATGCTGATTTCCCCGGCTGGCGCCATGCGCGCGGTAGGGGTCTGCAGCAGGCCTATGCCGCCGAAATCGTTCTGCGTGTAGCGCGGGTCGGCAACCGCCAGGCTGGCACCGGCCAGCAGCAGGTAGAAACTGTGGCGAGGCTTCATGGTGTTTCCGCCGGCAGGGGTTGTGTGGCCAGGAAGTCGGCCAGTTCGCGACTCAAGTCCGGGGCGCTGTCCTTGATTTCCCGGGCATCCAGCGGCACCAGCAGCACGGCGCCCGGGGCCGGTGGGGCGGCTTGCTCCTGGCGGTTCCACAGGGCAACGCCCAGCCGGGTGACCTGGCCGTCAGGCTGGATCAGGTAGAGGTAATCCGGGTCTGCCTCAGCCAGTGCGGGGCACTGCGGTGCATAGCGATAGGCCGGTTGCAGCGGGACGAAGGGCAGCTCGCAGTCGTTCGATACCGCGCCGATGATCCGCACGGTGGTCGGCCGTGGCGGGAAGACCAGCCGATCGCCGCCTTGCAGCTTTGGCGAGTGCTCGGCGTTGAGCTCTATCTGCAGCGGATCGAGGTGATAGGACTGGCGGCCGGTTACAGGCAGGGCGATCACCTGTTCGCCGAGACGTCGGGCGATATTCGCCAGGCCGGGCTTGTCCTGCAGCAGGGCAAGACGTTGCACCTGGCTCAGGTCGAACAGGACTCCAGCCCTCAGCCGGCGTTGCTCCCGCAGCAAACTTTGACGCTGCCAGGAGGCACCCAGCCAATAGCTCTGCGGGTTGACCTGAAGTTGTTGCAGCAGCATGCCGAGGCGAAGGCCTTCGTCGATTTCCCTGACGCCCGGAGCGGGCAGTTCGCCGAGTACTTCGACCCGTGTTGCCGCATGGGCGGTCGCGCCGGCTGCAACGCTGGCCGCGAGCAAGGCTAGCCGAATCATTTTCATGGCTGGCTCCGCAATGGGCGCAACTGGGTAATGGTGACGTTGAGGCTGGGCGTGACCTGCTGGCGGCTTTGCAGGATGAAGCCGTCACTAGGGTCGACCCAATAGCTGTTGGTGGCCGCCATGTTCTTGATCGGCGCGCTCAGGTGCTCGTCAATGCGCAGCAGCCTGTGGTCCTGATCGAGGATGCGTACGGTCTCATTGCCAACGCGGCGCAGCTTGCCGGTGAGCGGAACGTCCAGCAGGTAGCCGGGCCCGAGGTCGATCCAGCGCTGGCTCGCCTGCTCTTCGCCGATATGCAGCAGCCCGCTGATGAAGGGCGAGTCCGGCGCGAGGCGGGTGCCCAGCAAGTCATCCGGGAAACCCAGCGTGCGCACCACCACGCCATCCTGCAGGAGCAGCAGCTGGCGCGAAGAGGCCTGCCAGTACTGCAGGTCGCCTTGCGTGCGTACCAGCGCCATCACTGCCGAGCCGTACTCGGTGGTGACCTCGATCTGGTAGTAGGGCAGGGCATTGACCTGGGCACGTGTCAGCTCCAGCGGAGCTGGGCTGCCGAAGCTGGCGCCCAGCGTATTCAGCGAGGCCTGCATCAGCGGGTTACAGGCGGCCAGGGCGCAGGCGAGCACCACCAACGCGAGGAGGCGATAGGCGTTCATGAGGCGCTCAGTTGTCGTTGAGGTTGCGTTGAATGGTCGAGCCGGTGCCGAGAATGCCGGCGGAGGGCACCAACTGGCTGATCAGGCGGTTCCAGCGAGTCACACCGGCCGGGCCGACGTAGACGACGTCCTGCGGTTGCAGCTGGAATTGCTGGGCAAGGATGAAGGCGGTGGGCGAGTTGGCGTCGAGCTGAAAGACCGTGGCGCGCTGTTTCTCCAGATCCTCGACACCGCGAATCACATACACGGCCTTGCCGTTGGCGGTGGTCTGGTTGAGGCCGCCGACGCTGCCCAGCGCATCGGCCAGGTTCATCTCGCGGGTCTTGAAGGTCAGCGCGCGCGGCGCGTTCACTTCACCCATCAGATAGACCTTCTTGCGGTCGTTGTAGGGCAGGTAGATGCGGTCGCCGTCCTTCAGGTACAGCTTGTACAGGTCCGCGCCCTGGGCGGTGTTCAGCGCATCCAGGTTCAGATGGAAGACCTGGTTGTCGCGCTGCAGCGTCAGGCCGGAGAGATCGGCGTTGAGGGTGTCCAGCTGGGCCGCACCTATGGCCTCCATCAGCGCCAGCGGCGTGGTGGTGATTGGCTGCGGGCCCGCCTTGATGAACGCGCCATTGAGTATCACTCGCTGGCTGGCGAAGCGCAGCACGGCAATGTCTACCTGCGGCTCTTCGACATAGGCCGCCAGGGCGTTGGTAATGGTCTTGCGTACGTCTTCGATCGTCCTGCCCGACACGCGCAGAGTGCCGACGTAGGGATAGAACAGCGTGCCGTCCGGGCGTACCAGGCGACCGTTGGCGTCGGTCTGCTGCTGTTGGCCGGCGGGCGACGTCAGCTCGGGGTGGTCCCATACGGTGATGTACAGCAGGTCACCGGCGCCGATCTGGTAACTCTCCGGACGGAAGCTGGCGAGTTCTTCGGGAACGGCTTCCTCCTGCCGGGTAGCCGCTTCCACCGTGAGCAGCTTGGGCGTGATCTGCACCAGCTGCACGCGACTGGATTCAGCCGAGTCTTCCTGTATCAGTCGCTCGGTATCCAGATTCTGGCCGGGGGAGAACATGCATCCCTGAAGCGCAAGGGCAGACAGGATGGCAAGGGACAAGGGACGAATCATGGGGGGCTACACAAAGGGGTGAAGGGGAGGGCGCGAGCGATTTCCAGCGCCGTAATTGCAGGGCGCAAGGTGCTGGCCGGGAGGCTGCGCAGGGTAGCAATGGGGCTGGATTGCGGATGTAGGAAACGGCTGGCGGGGAGGAGCAGTAAATTCTTGAACTGAGGGAGGCGGCGATCAGTAGGCGTTCTTGTGCACGAAGCCCTTGAACAGCGTGAGGAAGACGATCTTCAGGTCCCACCACAGCGACCAGTTGTTGATATAGGCCAGGTCGAACTCGATACGCTTCTGCATTTTCTCCAGCGTATCCGTCTCACCCCTCCAGCCATTTACCTGGGCCCAACCGGTGATGCCCGGCTTGACCTTGTGGCGCAGCATGTAGCTGCTGATCTGCCCGCGATATTCCTCGTTGTGCGCGATGGCATGAGGGCGCGGCCCGACGATGGACATGTCACCCATGAAGACGTTGATGAACTGCGGCAGTTCATCCAGCGAGGTGCGCCGCAGGAAGGCCCCCAGCGGAGTGATGCGGCTGTCGTTGCGGGTTGCCTGGGTGACGGTCGCGCCGTTCTCCATGACCCGCATGCTGCGGAACTTCCACACGTCGATAGAGCGGCCATCGATGCCATAGCGCTTCTGGCGGAAGAATACCGGGCCCGGGGAGGTGAGCTTGATAGCCGCCGCGATGACCAGCATGGGAACGGCGATCAGGCAAAGGATCAACGAGGAAAGGACGATATCTTCCAGGCGCTTTACCAGCGCAGCCGCACCCACCATAGGGCTGTCGAAGATACTGATGGTAGGGATGCCGTCGATGTTCTGCGCGCGGGCGTGGAGCAAGTTGAAGACGAACACATCGGGCACGATATAGACAGATGCCGTGGTATCGCTCAGTTGTTCCACCAGCCAGCGGATTCGCGTTTCGCTGCGCATCGGGAGGGTGATGTAGACGCGATCCAGCTTGCCCGCGCGAGCCTGTTCAACCAGGTGGTCCAGCGTGCCGGAAATAGGCAGCTTTATATCGCCATTGCCCAGGCTAACCGGGGCATGCAGCGTGTCATCGAAGAAACCGGCCAATTCCAGCCCCATCCAGGGGGCGCTGGCAATATTGGTTGCCAGGCGCTGCCCCAGCGGCCCTGCACCGGCAATGGCAACCGAACGAGCGTTAAAACCTCTCCGGCGCAATGCATGCAAGCCTGTGCGCAACAGCACGCGGTAACCGCACAATCCAGCAAGTACCAACGAGAACCACTGAATCTGCCCTGAACCACTGAGCACGGTAATTTCTGGGCTGAGATAGTCGGTAACCGCGACCCCGGTAAAGCTGATCGCCCAGATACCACCGACCTTGCGCAACTCCTCGCGAGTTCGTTCACCCCGCCAGGAGACATAGAGCTGCCCGAAGTCTCCGAGCAGATAGAAGATGACCAAGGCAAACAGAGTCGCGATGACTGCTGAGTAATCCCAGTGCACTCTGTCAGCGGCAATAACCAAGCTCATGCCGAGGCAGATGACGCTGAGATCAAGCAGCTTCTGCAGCACGGAGATAGTGGCTTGATGGGGGCGGAGGATTCCGCGGTCCTTGCGGTTCATTTAGGCACTCCTTTGCGCCTGTAGATTGGGAGCATGTCACAAGATCTTCGTTAATTTAGGTCGATCGGGTTATTCGGTGAGAGAAATATTAAAAATCTTGGAGTAGTTGGATTCAGTCAATTAGAGATATAGAACCGGCCCAGGATTTTTTTGATCTTTTCCTTAAGCAGTATCCAGGCAAATATAGTATTGGTTGTCAAATAACGCTTCCACATTCGACCGGGTTCTTGGATGACGCGGTAGAACCATTCGAGGCCACAGTTTTGCATCCAGATAGGCGCGCGCTTTACTTTTCCTGCAACCACGTCGAAGGTCCCGCCTACGCCCATGACAAAGTTAGCGCCCAGTTGATCCTTCCAGCGATTGATGAAATTTTCCTTTTTGGGTGAGGTTATTGCTACAAATAGGAGTTTCGCACCCGAAGCGCGAATTTTTTCTACCATGGCTTCCTCGTTGTCCCAGAAATAACCATGGTGATACCCGGCGATTGTGATGTTTGGATATAGCGCGTGCAACGTCTTTGCTGTCTGAGAAACTATTTCATCTGTTGCGCCAAGTAGATATACGGATAGTCCGTTACTGGCGCTCATAGCGAGTAACTCATGGAATAAATCAATGCCGGAGACTCGTTCGGGGACCTTATGCCCAAGTAGCCGCGCTCCCCATACAACGCCCATTCCATCAATATTAATTATATCGCAGGAAGTGACAGATTCTTTCAGTTTCGGATCAGAGCTCATGTGTACGATCTTTGCGGCATTAACCACTACGTGTTGTATAAAATTTCCTTCTAATATTTTTTCCCGTACTAATTCCACTGTCTTATGGCAGGAGATGGCATGCATAGGACAGCCAAGCACTTCAATTTTAAACGAAGATAAGTCTTTCATTTTTTATTTGCATAGGTGAAGGTTTAAATTGCTAATTAAAATGCACCCAACGATCATGCCGGCAGACGCTGCCTGATATGAAATTGCATAAACTATGAAGAGGGTAAGTAGATAGATTGATATTGGGGCTTTTAGTGAGGTTGGCGCTAGGGATCTAAAAGATAAGACTATTAATGAAAGCATGAAAATTCCAGCTAGGCCATATTTTGCGAAGAAAGTGATGTATGCACTATCGACAAAATTGTTGGTAGTGTCTAATGATCTATATCCAAACCAGTCAATTTCAAATACGGTTCCAAAGCCTGCGCCTAGTAAGTAGTTGGTTGGAGTGAATGAGGCGATTACATCAAAGGCAGGGGCGTATCGAGTTGATAACTGAGAGAGTGCTCCGTCGAGGGTAATGCTTTCTATAACCCTGTTAGCGCCAAATAAAGTTGATAAATATATGAATATAGCTACGCAGGCAGGAGTTATTATTAGCGCAAGAAGTAATTTTTTTGGCTGTCTGAAGCTGCTTAATAGTGCGGCTGCTAGTGTTGCCAGGATGAGAACTCTATAGCCGGATAACACAACCGATAATAGTGATGCTAAAAGTGCGATAGCTTGAAGTTTGCGCAGTGTTTTATTGAGCTCTCTATGGTTTTTTGTTTTTTCTTTGCGAAAGAAAGTAAACAATAAAAAGTGCAGATATATAAGTGCTGGCGTCGAAGTATTTGTAGTTGTTTGTTTTGTAGTATTCATCGTCGGGTGAGATTGCTCCTAGTATTGAAAGCGTGAGCCATAAAAGATTGGTGGATCCTGCTAATATCACAATGTATATTGCTGCTATTGCGGTGATATGCTTTTCAGAGTCTTTTATTATGATGGCAGCTGTAGCTAATTCAAGGGCAAAAACTGCTGGCCGCAAATCTCTTAAGAAATAAACGTCTACTGCTGCACCGGAGGATAGCGCAATTAGTGCATATGCTAGCAGTGTGATGAATAGTATTAGTGCAAACTTTTGCAATTTAAAATTCGATGGAATAGATGTTTTTTTCTTGAATATGAACGAGATTAATGTGCCGAAAAAGAAGAAGTCATATGAATACAGTCCAAATTTGTAAAAATATGACGAGAGTGAGTTTGCAAATGGAAGGCATGCAATCGCCAAAATGAAAAAATAGGTTCCCTTTCTTCTTAGTAGTCCTAGGGCGAAAAAAGACAGTGATAGAATTATATAAATCATATTTCTGGTAGCGCTTCTAATATTTTATTTTCTTCAGATTCCCAGCAGTATTTTTTGATTAGTTCCTCATAGTTTGGTTGGGAGTGTTCTATAGATATTAACTCCTTGCATTTGTTATAAACTTCTTGTGGTGATGTGCTGTTTATAATTTTTCCGGCTCCGTTGGCTAGAATTACCTTTCTCGCGAGCGGAGATGAAGTGGTAATTAGAGCGGTCTTGCTAAATATTGAATCAAATATTTTGTTTGGGCTGTTGAGTCTATTGTTTAGTGAGTCGTTCTTGTAGAATGCGAAAGTTATTGTTGAGTTTCGCATTATATTTTTAAGTTCTTCATTTGAAAGATAGCCCGTAAATCTTACGGATTCTGCTAGTTTTAAATTATATGAAAGCTTCTTGAGGCTCTCTAGGTATAGTGGGTCACCACTGCCGGCAATAATAAGTTTTGCTGAGCGCTCAATTCTTTTAAAGAGAGAAAATGCTAATATAATTTCGTCAATCTGACGGCCTGGGTAAACACCCCCGCAGTAACTAAGGACTACGTGGGATGGTTTGGAGTTGATTTCTAAGGATGTTGGTGCCTTATTTGTATTGTAGGTATAGCTTAGTTTTTGAGATGTTACTTTTAAGTATCTTCGAAGTAGCTTTAATCTAAATTCGTCCGTTGTGAAGGATTTTTCGCTATTTTGAATTGCTGTCTTCTCTACTAGATACCATAATTTTCTATATCTCCTGCTGTATGGGAAATAGTCAATTCCGCTAAAAATCTCAAGCGTCTCATATATGAATTTCGTCTTCTTTATTTTTTTGAATGTCGATGCTATCAATCCAGGTATAGGGTTGATGGCATAAATTAAATCGGGAGATTTACTGTTGATCCAGAAGCATAGTTTTATTATTGCCGTAACTGATATCAATACCTTCATGAGCTTATTGTTTGTGGTTACCGGTATGATTTTATGCTTCGACTCTGGCTCGAACGGTTTTGCGGTAATTCCAGATATTAATACATTTTTATATCTCTTTTCGAGTGTTCCTTTAATAAGTTGTATTTTTGGAGTGGTTTGAACTCCGACTCCAAAGTAAAGAATTATTGCAGTTTTTCTATTGCTGTTTTTATCCATGAGTCAAAGTCTTTGAGGAAGCTTTCTGCGAGGATTTGTTGTTTTCTTACATCAGAATTTAGTTTTAAAACTAGTTCTCTTTTTCTTTCAAGGCAGGATAGTGCTTGATTGAAAATAACCGATACATCCTTGCCATCACAGTAAAGAGTGCCGTTTGGAAGAAAGTCGTGGATGTTCTTTAGCTTGGGTTCTATTCCTACAGCTACGCTAGGAATGCCTGCCTGAGCAGGAAGAAGGACGCCGTGTGCTCTAGTGCTCACAAGTATGTCGAAAGTATTAGAAAGTTCCTCGATGAAGTCACTAGGGGAGTTCTTCTGCGGATCCCATATTATCCAGTCAAATTCCTTAACGCTTTCAATGAGATCCTTGTCGTAGTCACGATAAAAAGATATCAAGGAGACCATCTTTCCCGATTTTCTCAGTAACCTTGCTGCAGCAATGGTATTTAGAATAACGGTGTTTCCGTGATCATTTAGTTTCCATTTTCTGAGTATCACGCCAACAGCACTACCATCGGTTGGCCGTGTCTTTATAGGAGAAGTAAGCCAGTGCCCGGTAAGGAATGTTGGATCAGTATATATCTTCAAGTCATGAGTATACTTGGCAGCAATTTGGAAGCTCTCATTATCTCTGACTGTCTTATAGTCAGATCTCAGAAAGGGGGAGATCTTACTTCGAATTGAGTCTGCTGAAGGGTTTTCAAACGGGCCGAGCCCAAGGCAAATAGCAGCACTCTTTTGGAATGATATATTGTTTTTTTTTAGTGCTCGATTAATAAATATTTTTGCGATATCTGTCAGTGTGACGCCTTGTCTATTCGCCTCAAGTAGTTTCTGGATGGTCGATTCATGGTGTTTTTTGTTTTTGAATTCGAAGAACTGACCACCGCCACCATAGAAAAGGAAGTCAGTTTTTATAGGGGTTGAAATATGAATGAACCGACATTGATATTTTCTTAAATACCCTGGATTCTTTGGGTTTTTCAAGCCAACTGATGTGGTTTGCTCGGGAAAATATTTACGCAAAATATTAATGCATACTTCGAGGAGTACATCGTCACCAAGGTTGCCGGGGCCGTACGCTCCCCGAATATGCGCCGTGAAGTTGGTTTGATTATGTTGTGTTTGCATATAAAATCCAGGCTAGGGGAATAACACTTACAAAAAAATTTATGTCTATGAAGCTTCTTGGTATAAGTTCTTTTTTAATTATTATTGGTGTCCATAGACATAGATGAATGACTTGGGATGCGAGGAAAGACTTAGATACTCCATATGCACCCTCGTGGTAGTAGATGAAGAAATGAAATGTACAGAAAATAATTGCCCATATTAAATTGCTTGCAATACTTAATTTTGCCAGTTCTGCGGCAATCATTTCTCTCGAAATTGAGCTTTTAAGCGTTGTTATCACGCTGGCCAGCATAAATAAGATTATGCTTTGTTTGAGTCTTGTGTTGTTTGCAATTTCTGCTGGATAAATTAAGTCTAAATGGCTAATTATTGCTGAGAAAAATATTGTAATTGCGACAGCAGGGTAATAGGTTATTGTGTAATTGCCTTTCTTGTTTTTTCCTTGGCTGTTTGTTTTGGTGATTAGTAATAAAAGATATCCACCGAATATTGCAGGCAAGACTCCAATAGTCATTCTCCACTGATTCGCTGTGCTAAGGAGGAAGGCTTCTTGCTCCCCAAATCTTTCTTGAATATCTCCGATCAGAAACCAGATTACCGGTAAGAAGAAAATTCCAGTAAATATTGCAGGTATGAATGTTTTGGTGATGGCAGTATTGATAGATGTGGAAGTTTCACGTGGGTCTATCTGCGCTGACGGTATGAAAAACCATAGGGCTGAGGCGATTAAGAATGGTATTGTGTAAAAATTGGTACTTAGGTTTGAATTTACTATTACAAGTATAGATAAAAATATTACGGCACCTTGCACTGTGCCCAGTATGCTTATCCGCAGAAATTTCTTTTGTATTGTCGCATCCGCAAGTTTTAATCCACTGGTTCCGTTTAGTATAAGTATGAATGCAGTTAGGATGGAGTTTTCCATGGAAAGCTGATGTGTTATGTATAAATATATTGATACTGGTAATGAAAGTATGCTTGTGATTATTATGATTAGCGATCGATACTTTGTTGTTTTTATTATCTTCTGTGAGTGGTATCGAATGCTTGTTGTTGATGCAGCCTGTTGGAATAGTGTGCCAAAGGCAGATGTTGTCGCAATTATTATGCTGAGGGTCTGAGTGTTTTCTATGGTGGTAAAGTGGGTTGCTAATATTCCGGCGGCAACCATTGATCCTTTTGAAAATAGGAAGTTGAGGAGGTTGCTTAAAGCGCTAAAAAGTATATCTTTCATTTATTTTTGTTCGACTAAACTCTAGGTCGTGCTGGGTTGCTGCCAGATGCCTTTTGTGTCAATCGTTACTAGACGATTGAGCTTTTCTTTATTGATTGACTTGAACTCTGTATGGTCTACTAAAAGAACGACAAGATCGGCTTTATTTAAGCCAGTATCAATGTCTACCAGATTTAAATTTAATCCCAGTTTACTAGGGATTCTATCAATATTAGGCTCGACAGCCATTATCGAATCAGGGAATATTTGAGAAAGTTTTTTTGTTATCTCAAGTGCAGGGCTTTCTCGCAAATCGTCAATATTGGGTTTAAATGCGAGGCCAAAACACGCAATTCGCGGGTTTTTAAATTGCGCTGCTGCCGCTTTGACTTTCTCGATTACAAGTTCAGGCTTGCTATCATTCACTTCGCGTGCGGTGCGAATTAGTCTGGCTTGCTCCGGTGTCTTGCTGACGATGAACCAGGGATCTACTGCGATGCAGTGGCCGCCCACACCTGGTCCGGGCTGGAGAATGTTGACGCGTGGATGACGATTCGCGAGACGAATTAATTCCCACACATTTATATCCAGCTTGTCGCAGATAATCGACAGCTCATTGGCAAAGGCAATATTCACATCACGGAAACTGTTTTCCGTCAGCTTACACATTTCCGCCGTACGGGCATTTGTGATTACGCATTCACCTTCAACAAATTCTTTGTAAAGTTCGACAGCGGCGTTGGAGCATTTGTAGGTCATACCCCCAATCACTCGATCATTCTCCACCAGTTCACGAAGCACGTGACCTGGGAGGACACGTTCGGGGCAGTGGGCCACACGTATGTCTGAGTTTTCTCCGTGGGTCTGCGGGAAGCTTAGATCTGGACGGGCCTCTGATAGCCAAGCGGCCATTTGTTCAGTTGCGCCTACCGGAGAAGTGGATTCTAGGATGATTAGATCACCCTTCTTTAGTACCGGTGCGATGGAATTGCTGGCGGATTCAATATAGCTAAGATCGGGCTCATGATCTCCCTTGAAGGGAGTTGGAACGGCAATCAGGAAGGCGTCAGCCGGTTCAGGAATGGTTGTGGCGCGCAGGTATCCTTCGGCTACGGCGGCGTGCACCACCATGTCCAAGTCAGGCTCGACAATATGAATTTCACCTCGGTTGATGGTGTCAACTGCGTGCCGATTGACATCGACACCAATGACTTTTTTCTTGCGCGAGGCAAACACGGCAGCGGTGGGGAGGCCGATGTAGCCCAAGCCAACGACGGAAATAGTCTGGTAACGCATTTGATTTCCTCTACAAAAGCAAGATTGAAAATGAAAGAGGTGACTCAGTTATCGGGCGCGTAGTGCGTCGAGAATGCGGGAGCAGGCGTTGCCATCCCCATAGGGATTGTGGGCATAGCTCATGGCGCGATAGGAGTTGGAGTCCGTTAGCAAGGTATTGAGCGCGCGGACGATATTCGCGGTGTCCGTACCGACCAACTTGACGGTGCCAGCGGCGATGGCCTCGGGGCGCTCGGTCGTGTCACGCATGACTAGTACTGGTTTGCCCAGCGATGGAGCTTCTTCCTGGATGCCGCCTGAGTCAGTCAGGATGATGTGCGATCGACTCATCAGGTAGACGAAGGGCAGATATTCCAGCGGTTCGATAAGGTGAATATTGGGGATGCCGAATAGTAGGCGGTTAACGGGTTCGCGAACGTTCGGGTTGAGATGGACTGGGTAAACGATGTCAATCTCGGGGTGCTGCTGAGCCACTTCCATTAGGGCCTGGCAGATGCGTTCGAAGCCGCCGCCGAAGCTCTCGCGGCGATGGCCTGTCACAAGGATGATCTTGCGGTGTGGATTGATAAAATCGAATGGTCCGGTTGCCTGGTTTCGGAGCTCCGTGTCTCTGTCAAGGCGACCCACCACGTCCAGCAAAGCGTCGATAACTGTATTTCCGGTGACGATGATGGACTCTTGGGCCACTCCCTCAAGCAATAGGTTTTTCCTTGACGTATCGGTCGGAGCGAAATGAAGATTGGCAAGGGCGCCGGTCAACTTGCGGTTGGCTTCTTCAGGCCAGGGAGAATAGATGTTCCCGGTGCGCAGGCCCGCCTCAATATGGGCCACTGGGATTTGCTGATAATAGGCTGCCAGGCTGGCTGCGAAGGTTGTTGCAGTGTCGCCATGAACCAGAACGACATCCGGCCTGTAAGTACTGAATAAATTCTTCATGCCTTGCAGAATGGCAATGCTAATATCGGTCAAGTCCTGACCGGGCTTCATAACGTTGAGGTCGAAATCTGGCTTAATGCCAAACAATCCCAGTACTTGATCCAGCATTTCTCGATGCTGTCCGGTTACACAAATCTTGGCATCGAAGCTCCCATCTGCGGACAAAGCCAAAGCTAGTGGGGCCATTTTAATGGCTTCAGGCCGGGTGCCGAAAACACAAAGCGTCTTGATAATCATGTAGCGCTCCTACATCACTTTAAATACATATCGGAGTTGCGTAGATGGATGGTTGTGAATGAAATTAATTTCCTTTGGGTGCTGTCAATCAGTGAGGATGGAATATTTCTGATTGCGAAAATTGTTTGTTGATTAAGTGTAGGAGATAGGTGGCATGTTTCGGGTGGTATTTAATTGGCTTGTTTATCTTATTTGATAAATTCAATAGCCACGCTACCGCCCCAGGATTATTCGTTTAACTCCTGAGACGCGGGCGTATGGCGATTACTTCTTTCTGGAGTACGAATGTTTCGTAGACCTTTACGTAGCGCTCAGAAATACATAATTACATCTAGCTAGCCTTGACTAGGTTGTTGGTAGAAACACTGACTTGAACTACTCTCTGCAGCAGAGTTAGGAGGAGTAATACTCTTTCGGTGCCATCTTTTGCGAGAAATATGGCTTCAATACCGCTGGTTCCTGACCAGTCGAGGATGACTTTATCTCCCGGCTGAAACTCATGATCTTCGGAGGGGGCATGAAGTCGAAGGTAGCTAATAATGTGATTTGAAACTGGCAGCGGGTTGGCTCCAAATCGAACTATCTGACTAACTCCTCGTGTTGAGCGGATTGGCATCCAATTGTCTTGTGATGTGTCCAGTTCGATGAACAAGTAGCCAGGAAATAGTGGCTCTTTCTGATGATTCCATTGGCCGTTGCGTAATCGTTCTATCTGTTGTGTCGGGAGAAAGCACTCGTAGCCCTGATATTGCAGGTTTTCGAGTGCCCGAAGATCCTGCCTGGGTTTGCATTGCACCAGGTACCAACGCTTTTCAGTTGTAGCTTGCATATCTCACTCCCCTGGTTGGGGGTATCCATGTCGGCCAAGAATCAGGACTTGTCCGAGAGGTATTCATACTGGTAGTTGCTGTAAGTGCCATTGCCGTAGTAATCCGCTGCGCGTCGCTCGACGCCGTTCAAGATGGCGCCCTTGAGCTGGATGCCGTTTTGCGCAAAGCGGCGGATGGTCAGCTCGATTTCGCGCGGAGCGTTCCTGCCGAAGCGGGCGACGATCAGGCTGGTACCGGCCTGGTGCCCGACGATGGCAGCATCGGTGACGGCCAGGAGGGGAGGGGTATCCAGGATGACGAGGTCGAAAGCGCGGCTTGCGGCTTCCAGCACGTCGGTAAAGTTCGGATGCATCAGCAGTTCCGAGGGATTCGGTGGAATCTCTCCACGGGAAATGAAGTGCAGGTTCTCCACTCTGGTTTGCTGGATTGCCTGTTGGAAACTGCAGCGCTGGATGAGCAGGTCCGAGAGGCCGGCCTTGTCCTTTGCCCCAAGCGTCTTGTGCAGATAGCCCTTGCGCATGTCGACGTCGATCAGCAATACGCGCTGGCCGGTTTGGGCGATGACGGCGGCAAGGTTGGCGCTGACGAAGGACTTGCCCACGTCAGGGCTGGGGCCAGAGATCATCAGGCGGTTGTCGCCTGACTCCAGCATGGCGAAGTGCAGGCTGGTGCGCAGGCTGCGTAGTGATTCGATCGCCAGGTCGGTCGGGTGGCTTGTCGCGAGCAAGGGAGCGACCGCGCGACTGTTCTTCTTGCCGGCGCCACGTTTCTCCTCCTCGGATTTGTGCAAAACACTGAAGGGGACGGAGGCATAGACCGGAAGGCCCAGTTGCTCGATGGCATCCACCGATTCGATGCCACGGTTCAGCGCTTTGCGCAGCAGTACCAAAGCGATGGCACTGAACAGGCCGAGCAACGTGGCAATGGCGACTATCAACGGCTTTTTCGGCTTTACCGGCTTGGTGACGTCGACGTCGGCGGTATCGATGATGCGGACGTTGCCAACGGAGCCGGCGCGGACGACGTCCAGCTCCTGGCTCTTGTTCAGCAATTGGGTATAGATGGTGGTGCTGACTTCGACGTCGCGGGTCAGGCGCAGCAAGTCCTGCTGAGTTTCCGGCAGGCCTTCGACGCGTTTGGTCAGGCCATGCTGCTTGGCGGTGAGTTCGCCGATCTGCCGGGCCAGCGCCTGGTAGGCAGGATGCTGGCGGGTGAACTTGCGGTCCATCTCGGCCTGCTGCAGTTTCAGCTCGGAGATGCTGGTATCCAGGGCGACGCTTTGCTCGAGCAGCGCCTTGGTTTCCAGGCTGATGTCGGCTGACTTGGCCTTGGTCTGGTAGCTGCTCAGGGCATTTTCGGCAGCCTCCAGGTCGCGGCGGACCTCGGGCAACTGGCCGCGCAGGAACGTGAGGCTGGAGGCCGCTTCCGCGGAGGCGCGCTGGACGTTCTGTTGGACGTATTGCTGGCTGATTTCATTCAGCACCGCCACCGCCCTGGAAGAGTCGTCATCGTCCAGTGTCAGGTCGATAATGCCGGACTCCTTGCCGGTCTCCGATACCTTCAAGGCGTCCTGGTACGCCAGGATGGTGCTCAGGCGAAGGTGTTTGATAACGCGGAAACGCGTGCCGGGGTTGGCATGCAGGCTCTGCACCAGCAATTTGATGCCTTTCTGCTCGTAGGGTTGGGTGATTGCGCCTTCGACCAGCACATTGTCATCATCATCAAGCAGGCGGAACTGCCCAGCCTCGCCGGCAATCAGCGTCAGTTGCTTTTCGAGGAGGGCATTGGGAACGTCGAGCTGGGCAATCTCCAGGCTCTCGCCGCCCCAGGCAAATCGACTCATGCCCAGCAGAGGGGCGGCCAGGTCGCCGGGGTTTTCCGGCTGATAGCGGCGCTGCAGGAAGTTGCCGATCAGCGGGAACCATGAAGGCTGGATGTCGATATCCAGATGCAGGGTGTCCACGGCCTTGCCGATCACGTTACGCGAGGTCAGCAGCTGGATTTCGGTCACGGCCTGGGACTGCGAGCCACCCAGGATGTCGCTCATTTCTGTCAGACCCGGAATGCCCGGCGACTTCTGCTCCACCTGGATGGTCGCGGAGGCCCGATAGATCGGCGTGGCGAGCACGGCGTACACGGCCCCTGTCAGCAGGAAGCCGGCGGTGATGCCGGCGATCATCCACTTGTGATCGAGCAGGGTGCCGAACAGGGCGAGCAGGTCGATTTCGTCATCGTCGGCGGACGATGGCGCGACCGGGGCTTGGAGTGGCTGCATGAAGGATACTTCGCGATTAACGCTCATCGAGTGGTGCGGAGGTATTTCGACCATGTGGCGACGGCCTCGTCGATCAATGCGTAGGCGTGTTCGAAGGCCGCTTGCCCCTGGCGATAGGGGTCCGGGATTTCTCGGTCGTTCTGCCATTTGCCGAGGAGGAAGGTCTTGCCTCGGGACTGCGGGGATTGTTCGTGGATATCGCGCAAGTGATTGCGCTCCATGACCAGGACCAGGTCGGCGTCCTGCAGGATCTTCGGCGTCAGTTGGCGTGCGCGGTGCGCTGTGGGTTGCTGGCCGTGCTGCAGGAGCGTCGCCAGGGCGTTTTGCTCCAGCGGCTTGTCGACCAGTGCGGCCAGGCCGGCAGAGCTGACCTTGATATCGCCGCCTTGCAGAGCCTGGCGCAACAGGTGCTCAGCCGTGGGGCTGCGGCAGATATTGCCGACGCAAACGATGAGCACCTGATTGAACACGCTGAGTTCCGCCGTGGTGGTGGTGACCAGAGGCTGGCGAAATTAAGCTGCGTGGCAGGGTGATTCAATGCGCTTTCCGGTCAGTCGGAGCCTTTAGGAATATTCCGGCGGCGGCAGAGATAGTTGCCGGGCTGTCTGCGGGATGAACTCCCACAAGCTTTGTATGTGGCGAAATAGAACTATCCGGTCAGCTTGTGGACGCTGCCGGGCCTCAGGGTAAGGGATGCGAGACGGTATCGGGGAGGCACTTTCGGCATTGCCTCCGCCTGGGCAAACCAGGGCTTGCCCGGGCAGGTGCGAGGCGGGGCTCAGCCGATGGCCAGGCGGTCGACAGCGTGCCCTGGGGTGAAGCGGGCGTAGAGGTTTTCCAGCGATGATTGCAGCTGTTCGCCGCTGTGCAGGCCCTGGATGCTCCGGCTGTTGCGCGACAGTTGGGCCAGGACGGCCGGGTCGCCCTGGGCGAAGGCGATTACCTGCCGTTGTGCCTCTGCCAGGTCCTGGGCGGTGGACAGGCCTTCGGCAACGAACGGGCCGATGCGTCGCAATGCGATGGGCAGGTCGAGCTTCGCCGCCTCCAGTACCGAGATGGGGAAGCCGTCCCAGGCGGCGGTGTGGAAGTACAGGTCGAGCCCTTTCATGTGGGCGATGACTTCGCCGCGCTGACGCCAGCCGGTCACTTCGATGCCGGCCTCGACCATCTCCGCCATGACCTGGGCGTCGCCACCGCCGATCCACTTGAAGTGCGCAACGTTTGCGCAACTCTCAGCCAAGGCGCGGAAGTACTCGTGGCCCTTCTGCCGGCTGATGCGCCCGACCATGCCGACCACCGGTTTGCTGGTGAGGCTGCGGACGGCTGGCACTTGCGGCAGCTCATCGCAGACATTCACCAGGCCCAGGGTATGCGCGGGTTCGATCAGTTCCCCGGCAATGCGCTGCTCATCCAGGCCGCAGCCGGCAATCACCGCGGTGCGCCGCGCCAGCAGCGATTCGATGGCCCGGTAGGCCTTGAGCATCAGCGGATGGTCGCCACGCAGGAAGGCAAAACCGTGCGGGGTATAGACGATCTTCTGTGCGGGAATGAACGGCAGGGCGCGGATCAGCGCGCCAGCATAGGTGCTGTGCAGGTGGATGACATCCGGCTGCACGCGGTCGATGTAGGGCTTCACCCGCGCCAGGCTGGACAGGCGACGCGGCACCAGCTCCATGTGCCGGAACAGCCCCTGGTTTTCCTCCCCGGTGGTATCGCCTTTGCGCACCGAGGCCAGCAGGTAGTGCTCATGCTGCTGGGAGTTGAGGATGTAGGAGTTGATGGCCGAGGTGACGCCGCCGCCGAAGGACTCGGTGATGTGCAGAATCTTCATAAATCAATGTAGGCCCTTGCAGATATACGTGACGTAACAAGGAGACCAAACAGCTGAATATGGTCTTGCTGGGCTAGAGCGTAGCCTTTTTCGTCACGGCGCTGTAAGGAATTCTGACGCTTTTGTCGGATTGATAATAATCCGTCAAATTACCGCCGAGCGCGCAGGCGATCGCCCCAGGGGGCAACGGCGGATTCGATCAGCGCATAGGCGCGCTCGAACGCTTCCGGCCCTTGGCGGTAGGGGTCCGGGATCTCCTGGTCGGTCTGCCATTTGCCCAGCAGGAAGGTCTTGCCGCGCGCCTCGGGGGCGAGGCGGATGACGCTGTGGATCTGTGACTGCTCCATGACCAGCACGAGATTGGCCTCGTGGACCAGTTCGGCAGTCAACTGGCGGGCGCGATGCGGTTGGGGGTGCTGGCCGTGGCGGCGTAGGATGGCGAGGGCGGTGCTGTCGATGGAGTGGCCGACCAGTGCGCTGAGCCCGGCGGAGGCCACGGCGATGTCGGTGCCCTGCAGGGATTCGCGCAGCAGGTGTTCGGCGATAGGGCTGCGGCAGATGTTGCCGACGCAGACGATCAGAATCCTGTTGAACACGGGGAGCGTCCCTGACCGCGACCGATGGATCGTCAGAAATCTATCGGTCGCGGTGCAGGGGCGTCAAGCCGCCGGCAGGGGCTGTTCAGCTCAGGCCTGGCTGGCCGCTGGCGGCTCGGCCGGGGTGCTGTCTTCCTGCGGTGGCCGCTCCAGGGCGACCTGGCGGATGGACAGCCGGATCTCCGCCGGCAGCACGCGCTTGGCGGCGCCTTCGGCCAGCTCGCCGAGCAGCTCGTGGTAGCTCAGCTTGCCGTTCTCGTCCTTGCGCAGCACGCCTTCGTCCAGCAGGGTCTGGATGAAGTGGCGGAACAGGCTCTTGTCGAAGAACTCGGGGGCATTCAGGCCGTGGAGCACCGACAGGCGCTGGGCCATGACGGTGCAGAGGTTTTCCAGTTCCTCGGCGGTGAGCTGCTTCTGCCCGGCGTTGAGCACCAGCGAGATGGACATGTAGAAGCGTTGCAGGGTCTGCGCGATGGCGCGGGCCAGCAAGGTCAGCAGTACGTACTGGCGCGAGCTGGGCGGCGGGCGGATGAAGGTGTCGTTCTCCTGCTTGAGCAGTTCGCTGGCGACCATGGCCTGCAGCCATTGATCGACCACGGCGTCCAGCTCGTCCAGGCTCCAGCGGATGAACAGCTCGGCCTGCAGGTACGGGTACAGCGCGCGGGTGTAGCGCAGCAGCTGTTCGCGGCTGATCCGCCCGCTGTTCTGGAAGAAGCTGGCGATCAGCGCAGGCAGCGCGAAGATGTGCAGCACGTTGTTGCGGTAGTAGGTCATCAGTACCGCGTTCTGCTCGTCGAGGTAGCAGATGCGGCCGAGGGCGTCCTTCTGCTCGCTGAGCAGGTTCATGCTCTTCACGTACTCGATCAGTTGCTGGCCGTCGCCCTCGGGCAGCGTGGCGCTGGGCGAGTAGGGCACCTTGCGCAGCAGGTCGAGGTAGAGGTCGATCACCCGCGCCAGGGCGGTTTCGTCCAGGGCCAGGCGGGTAGTGGAGAGCAGTGCCAGTGCCACCAGGTTCACCGGGTTGATCGCGGCAGCATCGTTGAGATGACGGGCGACGTCGCGGGCCAGGTGGTTGGTGGTTTCCGACAGCCAGGCCGGGCGGTATTCCGGGCCCAGCTCCTGCTGGCGCCAGTCCGGCTGCTGCTGGTCGAGGAAGCGGTCGAGGTGGATCGGCTCGCCGAAGTTCACCCAGACCTGGCCGAAGCGCTGCTTCAGCGCGCCGATGACCTTGAAGATGTCGAAGATCGATTCCTTCTTCTTCGCCGCGCCACGCAGTTCGCCCAGGTAGGTGCGGCCTTCGAGCACGCGCTCGTAGCCGATGTACACGGGCACGAAGACGATGGGCCGGCGCGAGTCGCGCAGGAAGCTGCGCAGGGTGATTGCCAGCATCCCGGTGCGCGGGTGCAGCATGCGCCCGGTGCGGGAGCGGCCGCCCTCGACGAAGTACTCGGTGGAGAAGCCACGGCTGAACAGGGTGTGCAGGTATTCGTTGAATACCGCGGTGTACAGCTGGTTGCCCTTGAAGCTGCGGCGCATGAAGAAGGCGCCGCCGCGGCGCAGGATCGAGCCCACCACCGGCATGTTGAGGTTGATCCCGGCGGCGATGTGCGGCGGGGTCAGGCCATTGCGGAACAGCAGGTAGGACAGCAGCAGGTAGTCGATGTGGCTGCGGTGGCAGGGCACGTAGACGATTTCGTGGCCCTGGGCGACTTCCTGCACGCGTTCGATATGGTTGACCTTCACGCCCTCGTAGAGCTTGTTCCAGAACCAGGTCAGGGTGACTTCGAGGAAGCGGATCACCGGGTAGGAGACGTCCGCGGCGATTTCATTCGCGTAGCGCAGGGCAGCCGCTTCGGCCTTCTCCTGGGAGATCTTCTGGGTTTCGCATTCTTCCTGGATTGCCTGGCGCACCAGCGGCGCGCGCAGCAAGCCTTTGACCAGCGTGCGGCGGTGCGACAGGTCTGGCCCGATCACCGCGGTCTTCTGGTTGCGGAAGTGCACCCGCAGGATGCGCTGGACCATGCGCAGGGTGCGCTCGTGGCCCTTGTTCTGTTCCACCAGCTCGCGCAGGTGGATGGGCGCGGAGAACTGCACGCGGGTCTTGCGGCCGAGGATGAGGATGCGCGCCAGCTTGCGCAGGCGGCCGGTGACTGCCCAGTTGTCGGCGAACAGCAGTTTCCAGGCACTCTTTTCGCTGTCCGGGGATTGGCCCCAGAACACGCTGACGGGAATGATCTGCGCGTCGTCGATGCCGTTCTGACCGATGGCGCCGAGCATGCGCACCAGCGCCGGCGGTGCGCCGCGCTTGTCCTGGCGGCCGAGCCAGTCGGGCTCCGGCGTCAGGTAGAAGAAGGCCGCCGGCTCGATGGATTCACCCACCGCCACCGGCATCACCGGGCGGGGCAGGCCTGCCTTGCGGCATTCGGTATCCACCACGGCGAGGTCGCTCACCGAGGGTTGCTGCAGGACGTAGAGGACCGGTTTGCTGCGGTCGATCTTCAGGCTGAAGGCCGACTGGTTGATGGTTTCCGAGCGCACCCAGAGGTACAGCAGGCGGCGCAGGGCACCAAAACCGAAGCGGCGGAACGGGTAACGAGGCATACAGGCCCTATGGCTGGCGAAGGTAAAACGAGCGATTGCTCAGGCCGGCTAGTTTGCCGGATTAGGCCCCGCCAGCAAAGCCACGAGCGCTTGGTCGGTGCGCGCGGACAGCCCACGGGCTGCGGCTATCCTGTCATTTAGGGGATGACATTCCACGGAGGTTCCGCGATGCGTACGTTCACTTGGGGATGTCTGCTCGCCTTGTCGTTTGTGTTGCCCGCCGAGGCCCAGACTGTCGTCCCGCTCAAGGGCCAGGGCAGCCAGCAGATGCAGCAGGACATGGCGGAGTGCAACAGCGTTGCCAGCAATGCCGCGAACAGTGCCGCCACCGGCTCCGAGCCGAATGTCGGTGGCCGTGTCCGTGGTGCCGCCAGGGGCGCGGCGGCAGGCAGCGTTGCCGCCGAAGTGCGTGGCCAGCAGCACGACGAGCTCTATGACCGCGCCAGTGACGAGGCCAAGCAGCAATACCGGCAGAACCGTGCCGGCGACGCGGCTGCCGCAGGTGCGGCAATCGGTGCCTCGCGCCAGCGGCAGGAGCGTCGGCAGGACCGCCGTGCGCAGAATGAAGCGCAGACTTCTGCCAGCGCCAGTGCCTACAGCGGTTGTCTGCAGGGGCGCGGCTATCAGGTCAGTCCCTGACTGCTGGCGTCCCTTGATGGTGCACGACTTGCCGGGTATCGGGCCGCCGGAAGTACCAGCGGCGGCCGTTATCCATCGAGCGGAAAGGGATTGGCGCGCTGCCGATTCATCCGATAAATGATTGGGCATATTGCCGCAGTGTGAACTGCGGCATGCATTCTCGCGGCCTGTGAATGACATTTGCGGAGATCGCCGAATGCCGATGAACGGGAACGAAACTACCCGCCATAAATGTCCGGAAGTGAGAAAAGGTCCACGTTCGAAACACTTTCGTTACGCTGGGTAACGAGCACCAAAATGGCTCTGCAGGCCCCGAAAAATGGCACTTTGGCCTGATTGGTCATAGGCTCGCGGAGTTGATGAAAAAGTGCTTTTCAGCTGTAACTTTTGATTTATATACTCGGGAGCGCTGTCGCCCGTGGGCGTTATTCGAATTACCTTCCTGTGTGCCATTCGGTGCGGGTTGGATGATAAGGAAAGCGTTCAGCCGGCGACTGCCGAAGTCCTCATTCCCGGGGGCCATCCAAAAATAATAGGCAAGTTGGAGAGTGTGGTAATGGCTGATCGTGAGGTCGGAACCGTCAAGTGGTTCAATGACGCCAAAGGTTATGGATTCATTCAACGCGATAGCGGTCCGGACGTTTTCGTTCACTACCGTGCCATTCGTGGCGATGGTCACCGCTCCCTGGTCGAAGGCCAGAAAGTGGAGTTCTCGGTGATCCAGGGTCAGAAAGGCCTCCAGGCGGAAGACGTCGCCAAGGTCTGAGCCCCCGAAAGAGCAAAGGCCCGTCCATTGGACGGGCCTTTGTTTTTACAGCCAGGTACAAGCGGCGGGTCAACCCGTGCGCCAGGTAATCTCTTCGACGCCGGCGGTGGTCACTTTAAGCCAGCGGTCCGCGTCCTCCTCGCCCTGGTCTTCGCTCCAGCTGCCGGGTGCGCAGCGCACTTCCACTTCCAGCGCGGCGCAGGCCGCACGGGCGCAGGCGACATCGTCGTCCCACGGGGTCTTGTCGCTGTCCAGGAACAGGCTGTTCCACTTGCCCACGGCCTTGGGCAGCCAGGTGGCGGGAATGCTGCCGGCGGTGCACTTGAAGGTCTCGCCCTGGGCGCGCCATTCGCTGCACGGGCCAAGTGCCTTTTCCAGCCAGGCGCCAACGGCGGCCTGGTCGGCATCCTTGATGTAGATCTCGATATCCGGTTGGCGCATGGCGTCCTCGTCAGGGTTCTTGGCGTTCCAGCCAATCGTAGCGTACCGCGACCGTGACCTCGAAGGGCTCGGCGAGGATGCGCTCGCGCCGCTCAGGGTTGACCCGCCAGCCGTGGGGCGTCATCGCCAGCAGGTGCTCGCGGGCTTCGCGGGTTGCCAGCGGCAGCTTGAAGCTCAATTGTTCGGTGTGCGCCAGCTGCAGTTCTTCGGGCAGGTCTGCGAGGTGCTTGTCTTCGACATACTCGCGTACTTCGTCGTACAGGCGCTGGCGCAGTTCGAGCAGATGGTCGCGCGCCGGGCCCAGGCGTAGCACGCCGCCGCCGGGAGTGAGCAGGCGAGCCGCTTCCTTCCAGTCGATCGGGCTGAACACGCTGGCCAGCAATTGGCATGAGGCATCGGCCAGCGGCACGCGGGCCATGCTGGCGACCATCCAGGTCAGTTGCGGCGCGCGCTTGCAGGCGCGCTTGACTGCCTCGCGGGAGATGTCCAGCGCATAGCCATCGGCTTGCGGCAGGGCGTCACCGAGCTGGGCGGTGTAGTACCCCTCGCCGCAGCCGATATCCAGCCAGCGGCCTGGTGCGCGCTCGGCAGCCAGTTCGGCCAGGCGCGAGGCCAGCGGCGCGTAGTGGCCGGCGCCGAGGAAGTGCCGACGTGCCTCGACCATGGCGGCATTGTCGCCCGGATCGAGGCTTTTCTTGTGCTGCACCGGCAGCAGGTTCAGGTAGCCCTGGCGGGCGCGGTCGAAGCGGTGGCCGGCGGGGCAGGCGACACCGTTTTCGACATCAGTCAGCGCCTCGCGGCACAGCGGACAGATCAGCATTGCTTTTTCCCTGGGCCCAGCGGCTGTGGCAGGTCGTTGCGCAGCACGGTGGGCAGGGAGCGGCGGCGCTGGGCGAGCTGGTACACGCGCAGGGAGTAGCGGCGCTCGGCGGCTGGCGCAGGCGGCGGGGTGTCGGGCTGGATGGCGCCCAGGCAGAAGCCTTTGTTCGGTCCACTCATGCCAGCAGTCGCACCAGGGTCTGGTAATAGATTTCGGTCAGCACATCGAGGTCGCTGGCCAGTACGCGCTCGTCCACCTGGTGGATGGTGGCGTTGACCGGGCCGAGTTCGACCACCTGTGTGCCCATGGTGGCGATGAAGCGGCCGTCGGAGGTGCCGCCGGAGGTCGACGGGGTAGTCTCGCGACCGGTGACCGCGCGGATCGCCGCCGCCACGCCATCGAGCAGCTCGCCCGGCTGGGTGAGGAACGGCAGGCCGGACAGCGCCCAGTCGATGTGCCACTCCAGGCCGTGCTTGTCGAGGATCGCCGCGACGCGCTGCTGCAGGCCTTCCACGGTGGATTCGGTGGAGAAGCGGAAGTTGAAGATCACCTTCAGCTCGCCCGGAATCACGTTGGTCGCGCCGGTGCCGCCATTGATGTTGGAGATCTGGAAGCTGGTCGGCGGGAAGTAGTCGTTGCCGTTGTCCCAGTGCTCGGCGGCGAGTTCGGCCAGTGCCGGGGCGGCGAGGTGGATCGGGTTCTTCGCCAGGTGCGGATAGGCCACGTGGCCCTGCTTGCCGCGCACGGTCAGGGTGGCGCCGAGGGAACCGCGGCGGCCGTTCTTGACGATGTCGCCCACCAGGGTGGTGCTCGACGGCTCGCCGACGATGCACCAGTCCAGGCGCTCATTGCGGGCCTTCAGGCGCTCGACCACGGCCTTGGTGCCGTGGTGGGCGGGGCCTTCCTCGTCGCTGGTGATCAGGTAGGCGATGCTGCCGCGATGCTCCGGATGGTCGGCGACGAAGCGCTCGGTGGCGATGATCATCGACGCCAGGCTGCCTTTCATGTCCGCCGCGCCGCGGCCGCAGAGCATGCCGTCAGCGTCGATCAGGGCGTCGAACGGCTGGTGCTGCCAGGCCTGCTCGGGGCCGGTGGGAACCACGTCGGTGTGGCCGGCGAAGCACAGCACCGGGCCATTGGCACCGTCGCGGCCCTGGCGCAGCGCCCAGAAGTTATCCACATCCTCGATGCGCATGGGCTCCAGGGCGAAGCCGCAGGCGTCCAGGCGCTGCATCATCAACTGCTGGCAGTCGGCATCGACCGGTGTGACGGAGGGACGGCGAATCAGCTCGCAGGCGAGGGCCAGTGTCGGCGAGAGGGACATTGAGATCATCCTGGGGGTGGAACGGAAAAAGGCGCTCATCTTAAAGCAAAAACGCCGGCGATTGGCCGGCGTTGCTGCGAGGAGATAGGCGGTAACAACCGTTGGTAGGAGCGAGCTTGCTCGCGAACCCAGCCTGACGCACGAGCATCAAGCCAAAGCGTTCGCGAGCAAGCTCGCTCCTACAGGGGCCGCATCAGTTGGCCGGTGCGACGTCCGCTGCCGGCGCCTCCTGAGCCTTGGGCGCGGCGGACAGCAGCGCCATCACCAGGGCGGCGAGGTAGGGCAACGACTGCACCAGCAGCATGGCGACCCAGAACATCATGTCGCGGCTCGGTACGCCCTGCACCAGTACGATGCCCAGTGCAGCGCCCCACAGCAGGAGCATGATGAACACCTCTTCACGCGCTTCCGCCAGTGCCACCAGCAGACCATGGTTGGAGGCCATCTTTGGTGTGCGGAAGAACGGGATGGTCTTGGTGAACGCCCCGTAGAGCACCGCCTTGGCGATGGTGTGCGACAGCGCGAGGCCGGCCACCGCCGCCTGGAACGAGCGCAGCAGGTCCACGCCCACCGCACGGCGGTAGAGGAACATGATCTTGCCGAACTTGAAGAAGAACAGCGCCAGCGGCGGGATGGCGAAGATCAGCAGCGGCGGGTCGACCCGCTTGGGCACGATGATCATCGCCGAGGACCAGAGCAGCGCACCGACGGTGAAGAAGATGTTCATACCGTCGGCGATCCACGGCAGCCAGCCGGCGATGAAGTGGTAGCGCTGGCCGAGGGTCAGCTTGCTGTCCTTGCCCTGGAACAGCGCACGGGCGTGGCCCTTCATGATCTGGATGGCGCCATAGGCCCAGCGGAAACGCTGCTTCTTGTAGTCGATGAAGGTGTCGGGCATCACACCCTTGCCGAAGCTCTGGTGCGAGTAGGCGGCCGAATAGCCTTTCTCGAACACCCGCAGGCCCAGCTCGGCGTCCTCGCAGATGGTCCAGTCGGCCCACCTGAGCTCGTCCATCACGGTGCGGCGGATCATGGTCATGGTGCCGTGCTGGATGATCGCGTCGCGGTCGTTGCGGGTGACCATGCCGATGTGGAAGAAGCCCTTGTACTCGGCGTAGCAGAGCTTCTTGAAGGCGTTTTCCTCGCCATCGTGGTAGTCCTGCGGGGACTGCACCACGGCGATCTTCGGGTCGGCGAAGTGCGGCACCATCTGCTTGAGCCAGTTCGGCTCGACGCAGTAGTCGGCGTCGATCACCGCCACGACTTCGACGTCCGGCGCGGTGTGCGGCAGGATGTAGTTCAGCGCACCGCCCTTGAAGCCCGCCAGCGGCGCGACGTGGAAGAAGCGGAAGCGCGGGCCGAGGATTTCGCAGTAATCGCGTACCGGTTCCCAGACCGCCGGGTCCTTGGTGTTGTTGTCGATGATGAGGACTTCGAAGTCCGGGTAATCGAGCCTGGACAGGGCATCCAGAGTCTTCTTCATCATCTCCGGTGGTTCGTTGTAGCAGGGTACGTGCACCGAGACCTTGGGCCGGTAGCCGGTGTCGCTCAGCACCGGGTCGAATGGCCGGCGGCGCTTGCGCACCCAGACGGTCTCGGCCAGTTCGTGGGCCTCGGTAAGCAGGACGATGAACACGCCCAGCGCGCCGATACCCAGCAGGCCGCCAACGGTCAGGCTGAACCAGGTGCTGTATTGCTGGCTGTAGTCGTAGGCGATCCATACCAGCACCGAGCCGCCGGCGAAGGCGACCACGGTGAGGAAGGTCCGCCCGCGCTGGCGCAGGGCGCTGCCGTCGATCATCAGCAAGGTCAGGGCGAGCAGCGCCATCACCACCGAGGCGACCGCCAGGGCGCGCCATTGCGGGATGTTCACCACCGGCCCGTCGAAGTTGAACTTGGGCTGGCGCTGGGCGTTGTAGACGCCCCAGTAGGCACCGACCGAACCTTCGTCACCGACTTTCCACGGTTGGTCGAAGGCCTCGACGACGAAGTAGTTGTAGCCGCGCTTGTTCAGCGCGTTGGTCAGCGTGCGCAGGTAGATGGCCTGGTCTGCCTGGGTGGCGTCGGCGCCGCCGCGCATGCGGCCGTTGCTCGGCCAGCCGACTTCGGCCAGCAGCAGCGGCTTGCGCGGGAACTTGGCGCGCAGCTCCTTGGCGCGCTCGAGGACGAACGGCACGGCGTCGTCCATCGGCGTGTATTCCCAGTAGGGCAGGACGTGCGCGGCGATCAGGTCGACGTGCTTGGCCATCTCCGGGTATTTCTCGTAGATGTGCCACTGCTCGGCGGTGGTCACCGGCACCTTGACCGCCTTGCGCACGCGGTCCAGGTAGGCGGTCAACTGCTCGACCGTGACTTCACGGCGGAACAGCGCCTCGTTGCCGACTATCACCCGCACCACGCTGCGCGAGTTGTTGGCGATCTCGATGCCGCGCTCGATCTCGGCCTCGTTTTCGGCCTCGTCCGGGCCGATCCAGATGCCGAGGCTGACGCGCATGCCGAGCTCTTCGGCCAGGCGCGGGATGTCGGCCAGCGAACCTTTCACCGAGTAGGTGCGGATGTTGTCGGTGTTCTTGGAGACCAGTTCCAGGTCCGAACGGATCTCGTCGTCGCTGGGGAACTGGTTCTTCTGCGGATTCTGGTTCAGGCGGAAGGGCGAGAAGGAGAATCCGGAAATGCTTTCCGGCCAGTCGGGAACGCTGACGGGGCGGTTGTAGAGGGCCCAGAAGCCGGTGAAGAGTGCCGCGAGGGCAACGAACACCACCAGGTTGAGGCCGAACTTGCGTGCAGGCATGGTGCGATCGGGTTCCAAAGGGTGGAACGGGGAGGGGCCGGGACAATCTCTGTACGCGATGGCCGCCGGTCGGGGCGCATCCTACCCCGCACTCCGGGGGCTGTACAGGTTGCCGGCACCGTCCGCCGCGTGGGCGCACGTGGGCATTTTCCGACAGTTTAGAATGTGTGGCAGGCGCGTGACTGAGACTGCGGCAATTCGGCTTTGTTGCAAGCGCGCGGCGGCTGCTCCTTACCGGAGCTCGGCCGTTATAGAATGCCGGCCGTTTCGAGATGAGGTGTGGGCGATGCAACTGGATGAACAGCGTTTCGGCGGAATCGCGCGGCTATACGGCCGTGAGGGCCTGGAGCGTCTGGCGGCCAGCCATGTGGCGGTGGTCGGGATCGGCGGCGTGGGTTCCTGGGCGGCCGAGGCCCTGGCGCGTAGTGGCGTGGGAGAGATTTCCCTGTTCGATCTGGACGACGTCTGCGTGACCAACACCAACCGCCAGGTGCACGCCATCCAGGGCGCTGTGGGCAAGCCCAAGGTCGAGGTCATGGCCGAGCGCCTGAAGTCGATCAACCCGGGCATCGTCGTACACGCCGTAGCCGATTTCGTTACCCGGGAAACCATGGCGGACTACATCACCCCGGAGCTGGATTGCGTGATCGACTGCATCGACAGCGTCGCTGCCAAGGCTGCACTGATCGCCTGGTGCAAGCGCCGCAAGCTGCAGATCATCACCACCGGTGGCGCGGGCGGGCAGGTGGACCCGACGCAGATTCAGGTCGCCGACCTGAACAAGACCTTCAACGACCCGCTGGCCGCCAAGGTTCGCTCGACCTTGCGGCGCGACTACAACTTCTCGCGTACCCCGGGCCGTCATTACAGCGTGCAGTGCGTGTTTTCCACCGAGCAGCTGCGCTACCCCAAGCCGGACGGCACGGTGTGCCAGTCGAAGAGTTTCGTCGGCGAGGGCGTTAAGCTGGACTGCGCCGGCGGCTTCGGCGCGGTGATGATGGTCACCGCGACCTTCGGCATGGTCGCCGCTGCCAGGGCTGTGGACAAGATCGTCGCCGGTGCGCGGCGGCCGTCGGAGCGCACAGCGGGCTAATGCCTTTTGTAGGAGCGAGCTTGCTCGCGAAGGCTTGGCTGGATGCGACTATGTCGGGCAGGTTCGCGAGCAAGCTCGCTCCTACGAAAAGCCAGACGTTCAGGTCCCGATCAGTTCCTGCATGCGCTTGAGCACGGCGTTCAACCCGTTGCTGCGCGACGGCGAAAGTTGCCGGGCCAGGCCCAACTGATTGAACCAGTCCGGCAAGTCGATGGCGGACAGCTCGTCCGCCGGCAAGCCTTCCACCCGCACCAGCAGCAGCGCCAGCAAGCCGCGCAGCAGGCGCGCATCGCTGTAGGCGCGGAAATGCCAGTGGCCGTCACGCGCATCGGCCACCAGCCAGACATTGCTCTCGCAGCCCTGCACGCGCTGCTCGTCGCTGCGCTCTGCGTCGCTCAGCGGTTCCAGGCGTTCGCCCCATTGCATCAGCAGGCGGGCCCGCTGCTCCCAGCCTTGCAGGTCGGTAAAGGCCTGCAGCGCCTCCGCGGCGGCGCTGGGCAGGCTCATCGCAGCAACTCCAGGGCGTTGTCGAGCGCGGTGAAGAAGCGTTCCAGGTCGGCGCTGTCGTTGTACAGGCCGAGGGAGACGCGCAGGGCGCCGGCGACATCGAGGGTCTTCATCAGCGGCATGGCGCAATGGTGTCCGGCGCGTACAGCGATGCCCTGTTCGGTGAGCAAGTGGCCCAGGTCCGAGACGTGCACGCCTTCGACCACGAAACTGGCCAGCGCCACATCCGGTTCGCCCAGCACGCGCACGCCGTCACGGGCGCGCAGGCCGGCGAGCAGGCGGGCATGAAGGAAGTCCTCGTGGGCGCTGATTTCGGCGTTGTCCCGAGCGGCCAGCCACTGCAGGGTGGCGCCGAACGCGATCACTGCGCCAATGGGCGGTGTGCCGGCCTCGAAGCCCATGGGCGCGTCGTGGAACTGCGCGTCGTAGTAATCGGCCAGGCGCACCATCTCGCCACCGAACTGCCAGTGGGCCAGGCGCGCCAGCGCCTGCGGGCGGCCCCAGAGCAGGCCGACACCTTCCGGGCCGTAGAGTTTGTGGCTGGAACAGACGTAGAAGTCGCAACCCAGCGCTGACAGGTTGTGCCGGCCATGGACTACGCCCTGGGCGCCATCCACTACGGTCAGTGCATCGTACTGCCGCGCCATCTGCAGCAGTTCCGGCAGTGGTTGCCAGGTGCCCAGCACATTGGACAATTGGCTGACGGCGAGCAGCCGCGTGCGCGGGCCGATCAGGCTGGTGGCGCGGGCCAGGTCGATGCGGCCGGTTGGGTCCAGCGGCAATATCACCAGTTTCAGGCCGCGCCGCTTGGCCAGTTGTTGCCAGGGCAACAGGTTGGCGTGGTGCTCCAGGGCACTCACAACGATCTCGTCGCCGCTCCGGAACTGGCCTTCCAGCGCGTAAGCCAACAGATTCAGCGCCTCGGTGGCGCCACGGGTGAAGATGATCTGCGCCGGGCTGCCGCCATTCAGCCAATTGGCCGCCAGACTGCGAGTCGCCTCGAAGGCACGCGTGGCGTGCTCGCCGGGCAGGTGCTGGGCGCGGTGTACGTTGGCGGCGCCACTGGCGTAGTAGCCGGCGAGGGCGTCGATCATGGCGCGCGGTTTCTGCGCGGTGGCGGCGCTGTCGAGGTAGATCTGGCCTTCAGCCTCGAAGGCGGCGAGGGCCGGGAAGTCGGAGCGCCAGGGAGAATTAACAGTCATGACGGCAGCACGTAAAAATTGGATTTGAAGCGTCGCGAGCGACGGCCAGGCAAGGCGAAATCAGGCGTGGGCGCGGAGTTTACGATTGTAAATGAGCAGCCCGCGCCTGATTTCAACGCAGCATGGCCTAGCGCAGCAGCTTCAGGCCAATTTTTTAGTTGTGTGCGTGCAGCGCCTCGTTCAGTTCGATCGCGGTCTTGTTGGTCTTGCACTCGACTGCGCCGGTCTGGGAGTTGCGGCGGAACAGCAGGTCGGCCTGGCCGGCCAGGTCGCGGCCCTTGACCACTTTCACCAGGTTGTTCTGGTCGTCCAGCACGGCGATCTTGGTGCCGGCGGTGACGTACAGGCCGGCTTCGACGATGTTGCGGTCGCCCAGCGGGATGCCGATGCCGGCGTTGGCGCCGATCAGGCAGCCTTCGCCAACGCTGATGACGATGTTGCCGCCGCCGGACAGGGTGCCCATGGTGGAGCAACCGCCGCCCAGATCCGAGCCCTTGCCGACGAACACGCCAGCGGAGACGCGGCCTTCGATCATGCCCGGGCCCTGGGTGCCGGCGTTGAAGTTGACGAAGCCTTCGTGCATCACGGTGGTGCCTTCACCGATGTAGGCGCCCAGGCGTACGCGGGCGGTGTCGGCGATACGCACGCCGGCCGGGACCACGTAGTCGGTCATCTTCGGGAATTTGTCGACGGAGAAGACTTCCAGCAGCTTGCCCTTCAGGCGCGCTTCCAGTTGCAGTTCGGCCAGTTCGGTCAGGTCGACGGCGCCCTGGTTGGTCCAGGCCACGTTCGGCAGCAGCGGGAAGATGCCGGTCAGGTTCAGGCCGTGCGGCTTGACCAGGCGGTGGGACAGCAGGTGCAGCTTCAGGTACGCCTCCGGGGTGGAGCTGGGGGCGGCGTCTTCGGCCAGCAGGGTGGCGACCAGCGGTTTCTGGCTTTCGGCCAGGCGGTTGAGCAGGGCAGCCTGGGCGGCGTCGACGGTCTCGACGGCGTCAGCCAGCTGATACGCCTGGTGGGCGGTGAAGGCAATCGCCTGGTTACCGCCTTCATAGTTCAGCAGCGGGCTGATGGCGGCGACCAGTTCGGCGCTGGGGCCCAGCAGCGGCTGCGCGTAGAAGACTTCCAGCCAGTTGCCCTGGCGGTTCTGGGTGCCGACACCGAAAGCGATGCTGAACAGGGATTTCGACATGTGGGGATTCCTTGAAAGAGATTCTCGAAGAACGGATTCGGTCAGGCCGGACGGCGGCTGAGCAGCAGGCCCAGCCCGGCGCTGCCCAGCAGCGCGGCACAACCACGGTTGAACAGGCGCCGGGCGCGTGCGCCGGCGAGCAGCTTGCCGAGGCGGACCCCGGCGAGCCCGTAAAGGGCGATGGCCAGCCATTCCAGTAGCAGGAAGGCTGCGCCGAGTTGGGCGAACTGGGCGCCCACGGCCTGACGCGGATCGACGAACTGCGGCAGGAAAGCGGTGAAGATGAGGATTGCCTTGGGGTTGCCGGCGGCCACCCAGAACTCCTGGCGGGCCAGGCGCCACAGGCTGGTGGCGGGCACCGGAGTGCCGTCCACCGACAGGTTTGCCGTCGGCGCGCGCCACAGTTGCACGGCCAGCCACAACAGGTAGCCGGCGCCCACCAGCTTGATCGCCAGGAATAGCCAGGCCGAGGCCTGCAGCACCAGCGCCAGGCCGGAAGCAGCCAATGTCAGCATGCCGGCGAAGGCGAGCAGGCGTCCGCCACCGGCGAGGGTGGCCCGCAGCAGGCCGAAGCGTGCGGCGTTGTTCAGCGACAGCAGGTTGTTCGGCCCCGGCGCCAGGTTCAGGGCGAAGCAGGCGGGGAGGAACAGGGCCCAGGCGATGCTCATCTTGAGGAGGCTCAGGCCAGCGCGGCGGCGTAGGCGTCGGGCTTGAACCCGACCAGGGTACGGCCACCCAGGTCCAGCACCGGGCGCTTGATCATCGACGGCTGCGCCACCATCAGCTCGATGGCCCTGGCCTGGTCGAGATCGGCCTTCTGCGCGTCGTCGAGCTTGCGGAACGTGGTGCCGGCACGGTTCAGGACTGTCTCCCAGCCATGCTCGTTGCACCACTGCTCCAGGTGCGCGCGGTCTATTCCGCTAGTCTTGTAGTCGTGGAATGCATAGTCGACGCCATGTTCTTCCAGCCAGGTACGGGCCTTCTTCATGGTGTCGCAGGCTTTGATTCCATACAGCGTCCGCTCACTCACGGGGCGCTACTCCTTTTCGATGCTTTTTTCAGGCGCGGGATTATGCCATTTCCCAGCGCCTTGCGGGACGCCACCGGGAGGCCGGGGTGTTGCAACAGTTTTTTGCCCGATATGGGGCTGATCCGGGCCGCCTCGGGTGCTTCAATGCAGGGCTGTGTTGGGAGTTCGTCGATGCAAACCGTTTATACCGTGCTGATCCTGCTGCTGGTCGTGGGTGGAACCCGGCTCGCGGCGCAGCTGATACCGCTGCCTCTGCCACTGATCCAGATCGCCGCCGGCGCCGCGCTGGCCTGGCCAAGCCTGGGGCTGCACGTGGCGCTGGACCCGGAACTGTTCATGTTCCTGTTCATTCCGCCGCTGCTGTTCGCCGATGGCTGGCGTATGCCCAAGGGCGAGTTCTGGAAGATGCGCTGGCCGATCCTCACCCTGGCCTTTGCCCTGGTGTTGTTCACCGTGCTCGGCGGCGGTGTCTTCATCCATCTGCTGATTCCCGAGATTCCCTGGGCCGCGGCCTTCGCCCTGGCGGCGGTGCTGTCGCCCACCGATGCGCTGGCGGTGTCTGCCATCGCCCAGGATCGCCTGCCACGCCGCTTGATGCATGTGCTGCAGGGCGAGGCGCTGATGAACGACGCGTCCGGCCTGGTTGCCTTCAAGTTCGCCCTCGCCGCAGCCATGACCGGCACCTTCTCGCTGATGGATGCCAGCCTGAGCTTCCTGCTGGTGGCCATTGGCGGCCTGGCCTGTGGCGTATTCCTCAGCTGGCTGCTGGGGCGCATCCGCGGCTGGATGATCCGCCGCGGCTGGGACGATCCGGCCACCCACGTGGTGCTGATGCTGTTGCTGCCCTTCGCCTGTTACATGATTGCCGAGCAACTGGGTGTATCCGGCATTCTCGCGGCGGTGGCCGCCGGCATGATGCAGAGCTGGGTGGACCTGCTGCCGCGGCAGACCAACACCCGCCTGCTCAACCGCAGCGTCTGGTCGATGCTGGAGTTCGCCTTCAATGGCGTGGTGTTCCTGCTGCTGGGCCTGCAGTTGCCGGACATCCTCAAGTCCGTCGCGCACCATGCCGACGACGTGATGTGGCGCTCGTCACTGCTGGCTTTCTACGTGCTGGCAGTGTTCGCCGTGCTGCTGTTGCTGCGCTTTGGCTGGGTCTGGTGCTACTGGAAGGTGTCGGTGCGCTTCGAGCAATGGTGGGGCGTGGAGCTGGGCGGCCGATCCGGCGAGCCGGTGCTGCGCTTGTCGGCAATCTCGGCGTTGGGCGGCGTGCGTGGAGCGGTGACGCTGGCTGGCGTGCTCTCGGTACCATTGCTGTTGCTCGATGGCTCGGCGTTCCCGCAGCGTGATCTGATCATCTTCATCGCCACCGGGGTGATCCTGGTCTCCCTGGTCGCCGCCACCATCGGTTTGCCGATCCTCCTGCGCGGCTTGCCGGCCGCCAGCAACGACCAGCGTGAGCGTGAAGTGCAGTCGGTATGGCGCAAGACCGCGGCGGCGGCCATCCACATGCTGGAGAGCGAGGAAATGCCCGTGCGCGACGGCGCCGATGCGGATGAGGCAGCGCGCCTGGCGGAAGTGCGGGCGCGGCTGATGGCCGAGTACCGCCACGAGCTGGACCCGGCGCCGGACACCCAGGAAGCCCGCGAGCGTGCCCGCGGCCTGGAGCTCGCCGATCAGGCACTGCGCATCAAGGCATTGCGGGCGCAGCGGCTGGAGTTGTACCGCATGCGCCGCGAACACGAGATCGACGATGAGACCATGCGCGAGGTGCTGGGGGAGCTGGACAGTCAGGAAGCCTGGGTGACCAGCAAGGCGGGGCGCTGGGTGTAGGGCGCTTTGGGCTTTTTTGTAGGAGTGAGCTTGCTCGCGAACCGAACTATCCGGTAGCTCCGGCGTGAAGCGGGTTCGCGAGCAAGCTCGCTCCTACACAAGGCCTTTTATAGGCTCTGAACGAACTTTTTGATCCGCTCGGCCGCTTCCACGCATTCCGCCAGCGGCGCGACCAACGCCATGCGCACGCGATTGGCGCCCGGATTCTCGCCATTCACTTCGCGCGACAGGTACGAGCCCGGCACCACGGTGACGTGTTGCGCATCGAACAGGCCGCGGCAGAACTCGGTGTCGGCAATCGGCGTCTTCGCCCACAGGTAGAAGCTGCCATCGGGGCGCTGCACGTCGAGCACGCCGGCGAGGATGTCCAGCACGGCGTCGAACTTCTCGCGGTACAGGTCGCGGTTGGCGCGCACGTGGTCTTCGTCCTTCCAGGCGGCGACGCTGGCCAGTTGGGTCTGAACCGGCATGGCGCAGCCGTGGTAGGTGCGATAGAGGAGGAATTTCTTCAGCACTTCGGCGTCGCCGGCAACGAAGCCCGAGCGCAGGCCCGGCAGGTTGGAGCGCTTGGACAGACTGTGGAACACCACGCAGCGCTTGAAGTCATTGCGACCCAGCTCGGCGCAGGCGGTCAGCAGGCCGGCTGGCGGGTTCTGCTCGTCGAAGTACAGCTCGCTGTAGCACTCGTCGGCGGCGATCACGAAGTCATGCTCATCGGCCAGGGCGATCAGCTTCTTCAGGGTCTCCAGCGGCACCAGCGCGCCGGTGGGGTTGCCCGGCGAGCAGAGGAAGAGGATCTGGCAGCGTGCCCAGACGTCCGCCGGTACGGCGTCGAAGTCCGGATTGAAGCCGTTGTCTTCCAGGCACGGCAGGTAGTGCGGCTCGGCGCCGGCCAGCAGGGCCGCACCTTCGTAGATCTGGTAGAACGGGTTCGGGCTGATCACCAGTCCCTTGGCGTTGCGGTCGACTACGGTCTGGGTGAAGGCGAACAGCGCTTCGCGAGTGCCGTTCACCGGCAGCACGTGGCGCGCGGCGTCCAGCCAGCCTGCCGGCACCTGGAAGCGGCGCTCGCACCAGGCGGCGATGGCTTCGCGCAGGGCCGGGATGCCCAGGGTGGTCGGGTAGACGGCCATCTGGTCGAGGCTGTCGGCCAGGGCCTTGGCGACGAACTCCGGCGAGCGGTGCTTGGGCTCACCGATGGACAGTGCGATGGGCTTGAGGTCCGCCGGCGGCTGGGCTCCGGCCAGCAAGGCGCGGAGCTTCTCGAAGGGGTAGGGCTGGAGCGAGTCGAGGGCAGGGTTCATGGCAAGGCTCTTTTTTCTGACTTTTTACAAGATCGGGACTAGATGCTGATGCGCACCGGCATGGTCTGTTGGCCGCCATCCGAGAGGATATCCACCAGGGCGGTCTGGATTCGTTTGCACAGCTCAGGATCGGCAAGCGGCTGGTTGTGCGCATCGGTAACGAAGAATACGTCTTCCACGCGCTCGCCCAGGGTGGCGATCTTGGCGTTCTGCACCGACAGGTCGAAGTCCAGGAACAGCCCGCCGATGCGCGCCAGCAGGCCGGGGCGATCCGGCGCGGTGACTTCCAGTACGCTGACCTGGCGCGCCGCGTCGGTGGAGATGGTCACCTGCGGGGCGAAGGCGAAGTGCTTGAGCTGGCGCGGCACGCGGCGCTGGATGATGGTCGGATATTCGTCCGGGTCCTTCAGGGCGTTGACCAGTCCTTCGCGAATTTCTTCGACCCGTGCTGGATTGTTGCCGATCGAGCCGCCATCTGCATCGAGCACTATGTAGGTGTCGAGGGTGAACAGGCTGGTGGAGGTGATGATCCGCGCGTCCTGAATGTTCAGGTTGAGTTGGTCCATCGCCGCCACGGTCACGGCGAAGAAGTCGTGCTGGTCGCCGGCATAGATGAAGATCTGCGTGCCGCCCTCGAACTCGCGCTGGGCGGTTTCCTTGATCAGCACCAGCGGGGTGCCGTCGTCCGGGTGCTGGAGGATGGCCTCGGTGTGCCAGGCAACGTCGGCGGCGCTGTGACGCAGGAAATAGTCGTCGCCCAACTGGCTCCAGAGCTGCTCGGCGTCGTCCTGGTCGATGCCGCCGCGTACCAGGATGTCGATGGCCGCGCTCTGCGTCTGGCGAATCTGCTCCTCGCGGTCCACCGGGTTCTCCAGGCCGCGACGCAACGCGCGCTTGGTCTCGGTGTAGAGCTGGCGCAGCAGGCTGGCGCGCCAGGAGTTCCACAGCGTCGGGTTGGTGGCGTTGATGTCGGCCACGGTGAGCACGTAGAGGTAGTCCAGGTAGGTCTGGTTGCCCATCAGCTGGGCGAAGTCGTAGATCACCTGCGGGTCGGAGAGGTCCTTGCGCTGGGCGGTGGTCGACATGATCAGGTGGTTCTGCACCAGCCAGGACACCAGGTTGGTATCCCACGGCGGCAGCTGGTGGCGCTGGCAGAAGTGCTCGGCGTCCACCGCGCCCAGTTCCGAGTGGTCGCCGCCGCGGCCCTTGGCGATGTCGTGGTAGAGCCCGGCGATGTAGATCAGCTCGGGCTTGGGCAGGCGCTCCATGATCTTGCTGGCCAGCGGGTACTTCTCCGCCATGTCCGGGCGGCGCAGCTTGCGCAGGTGCTTGATCAGGTTGAGGGTGTGCGCGTCCACCGTATAGATGTGGAACAGGTCGTGCTGCATCTGCCCGACGATCAGGCCGAACTCCGGCAGGTAGCGCCCGAGGATGCCGTAGCGGTTCATCCGCCGCAGGTTGCGGTGGATGCCTTCCTTGCACTTGAACAGCTCGATGAACAGGCTGGTGTTGCGGATGTCGTGGCGGAAGTCGTCGTCGATCAGGTGGCGGCTGTCACGCAGCAGCCGGATCGTGTCGGCGCGCACGCCCTTGATCTCGGGGTGCTGGGCAAGTAGCACGAAGATTTCCAGCAGGGCGAACGGGGTGCGCTTGAAGACGTTGGCGTGGGTGACTTCCAGGTAGCCGTCGCGCAACTGGAAGCGGCTGTTGAGCGGCAGGATCTGGCCGTTCTCGCCGGCCCGCAGTATCACTTCCTCGAAGTGCTGCATGATCAGGTCGTTCAGCTCGGACACCGCCATCACCACCCGGTAGTACTTCTGCATGAAGCGCTCGACGGCCAGCTTCGCGTCGTTGCCTTCATAGCCGAGCATCCCGGCAATGCGCCGTTGATGGTCGAACAGCAGCCGGTCCTCGGCGCGGCCGGCGAGCATGTGCAGGGCGTAGCGGACCTTCCAGAGGAATTCCTGGCTGGAGGCCAGCACCGCGCATTCGCTCTCGACCAGGAAGCCCTCGCGCACCAGGGCGTGCAGGTTGAGGCTGCCGAAATGCCGGCGGGCGACCCAGAGCAGAGTCTGGATGTCACGCAGGCCGCCGGGCGAGCCCTTTACGTTGGGCTCGAGATTGTATTCGGTGTCGTTGTATTTGGTGTGGCGGTGAATCTGTTCCTTGCGCTTGGCCAGGTAGAACTGCCCGCTGGGCCACATCTGCTTTGCACTGGTGGCTTCGAGCATGCGCTGGCGCAGGCTGTCCGGGCCGGAGATGGTCCGGCATTCCATCAGGTTGGTGACCACGGTGAGGTCGGCACGCGCTTCCTCGGCGCATTCGGCGACCGAGCGCACGCTCTGGCCGACTTCCAGGCCGATGTCCCAGAGCAGGGTGAGGAAGCCTTCGATGGGCTCGCGGAAAATCTCCTGGTCTTCGCTGTCGAGCAGGATCAGCAGGTCGATGTCCGAGTGCGGGTGCAGTTCGCCGCGCCCATAGCCGCCCACGGCGACCAGTGCGATGTCGGCGTCGTCGCCCCAGTCGAAGCGATTCCAGGCCTGCTGCAGGATCTGGTCGACGAACCAGGCGCGGTCTTCGATCAGCCGGCGGATATCGCGGCCGCCGTTGAAGCGGGCGTCGAGCACCTCGTTGGCCTGACGGATGGCCTTCTTGAAGGCGGCGATGGGGCTGGATTTGAGGGCCAGTTCCGCCTGGAACTGCCCACGGTCGAACAACTCGGGATCCACCTGCGGCATGGCGGCCTTCCTGATCAATGGCTTAGGGGAGGGCAGGGGCAAGAGGGCGGTCGGGCCTGGGCGCTTGGCGCCAGGCCCGGCAGCCGTGCCGGGCCGGGATTTGTATGTTCTACCCAGCCGTCGGCGAGATTGCAAACCACACAAAATCTGCTGCGCGTCGGCATAACTGCGTTAAAAACAGGCTAGGACTGCTCATTTACAGCGCGTAAACTCCGCGTCCTCGCCTGTTTGATTCGCTGGCGCTCACCCTTCGGGCCAGCCTGCGGCTGTTACTCCCGTTGGTCGTTGCGCCTTGTTCTGCTCTAGCTCGCAAGATTTTGAACAGCCATTCAGGCCGAGGTGCGCGGGAAGCTTTCGTCGTTGCGCAGGGTGAGGATCTCGTAGCCGTCGGCGGTGACCAGCACGGTGTGCTCCCATTGCGCGGACAGCTTGCGGTCCTTGGTGATGGCCGTCCAGCCATCACCCAGCAGGCGGGTTTCCGGGCGGCCCTGGTTGATCATCGGCTCGATGGTGAAGATCATGCCTTCCTTCAGTTCCAGGCCGGTGCCGGCGCGGCCGTAGTGCAGCACCTGGGGCTCCTCGTGGAACACCTTGCCGATGCCGTGGCCGCAGTACTCGCGCACCACGGAGAAGCCGTTCTTCTCGGCGTACTTCTGGATCACTTCGCCGACGTCACCCAGGCGCGCGCCCGGCTTGACCAGTGCAATGCCCTTGTACATGCATTCCTGGGTGATCTGGCAGAGGCGGTCAGCCCATTCCGGGGTCTTGCCGACCGAGAACATCTTGCTGGTATCGCCGTGGTAGCCGTCCTTGATTACGGTGACATCGATGTTGACGATGTCGCCTTCCTTGAGCGGCTTCTCGTTGGGAATGCCGTGGCACACCACGTGGTTGATCGAGGTGCAGATCGACTTGGGGAAGCCCTTGTAGTTCAGCGGCGCGGGAATGGCCTTCTGCACGTTGACGATGTAGTCGTGGCAGATGCGGTCCAGTTCGTCGGTGGTGACGCCGGGCTTGACGTGTTCGCCGATCATTTCCAGCACTTCGGCGGCCAGACGGCCGGCGACGCGCATTTTCTCGATGTCTTCGGGCGTCTTGATGGTGACGGTCATGCGACTTCTCTTCAGGCGCTGCGTACGCGCGGGTAAATGAGAGGAATACGCAAGTCTATCAGATTCGGCGCTCTTCTATTAAGGGTGGCCGGCCGAGGGAGCCGGTCGGGTAAGGCGCTGGGGGGCGCTGCCGAACGTCCTTGCGGGTTTTGTTCTGGCCAAGGTTGTGGTATAAAGCGCCCCGCTCCGGAGGCTACGGCCATTTCGGAGCATTAACCCACACATGCATCGACACGATGGCCTGGGTGCCCTTTCGACACAGTCGGAGGGTTGGCCGTTGGGATGCATGGAGGCCTAACCCGACTTATCGAGGAACTATCATGTCCCAAGTCAATATGCGCGATATGCTGAAGGCCGGTGTGCACTTCGGCCACCAGACCCGTTACTGGAACCCGAAAATGGGCAAGTTCATTTTCGGCGCGCGCAACAAGATCCACATCATCAACCTCGAAAAAACCCTGCCGATGTTCAACGAGGCCCTGACCTTCGTTGAGCGCCTGGCCCAGGGCAAGAACAAGATCCTGTTCGTCGGCACCAAGCGTTCCGCTGGCAAGATCGTTCGCGAAGAAGCTGCCCGTTGCGGCATGCCGTACGTCGACCACCGTTGGCTGGGCGGCATGCTCACCAACTACAAGACCATTCGTCAGTCGATCAAGCGTCTGCGCGAGCTGGAAGTGCAGTCCCAGGACGGTACCTTCGCCAAGCTGACCAAGAAAGAAGCTCTGATGCGCTCCCGTGATCTGGAAAAACTGGATCGCAGCCTGGGCGGCATCAAGGACATGGGCGGCCTGCCGGACGCTCTGTTCGTGATCGACGTTGACCACGAGCGCATTGCTATCACCGAAGCCAACAAGCTGGGCATCCCGGTCATTGGCGTCGTCGATACCAACAGCAGCCCGGAAGGCGTTGACTATGTTATCCCGGGTAACGACGACGCCATCCGCGCCGTACAGCTGTACCTGGGCTCCATGGCTGAAGCCGTACTGCGTGGCAAGAACGCCGGTGGCGTGACTGCTGACGAGTTCGTAGAAGAAGCTCCGGCCGAGTCCGCCGAAGGCTGATTCCAGGACGTCCAGACGTCCTGCGGTGCGCGGAAAGGGGGCTAGGCCCCCTTTTTGCCACCCTGTAAATTCCGCCCGGGTAGCCGGGCGATCTGGTTTTGAGAGCAACTCAAGAGGATTTCGAAATGGCAGAAATTACTGCAGCACTGGTCAAGGAACTGCGTGAGCGTACCGGCCAGGGCATGATGGAGTGCAAGAAGGCACTGGTAGCCGCCGAAGGCGATATCGAGAAAGCCATCGACGACATGCGCGCTTCCGGCGCCATCAAGGCAGCCAAGAAGGCCGGCAACATTGCCGCCGAAGGCGCCATCGCCGCCAAAGTGGCTGATGATGCCAAGTCCGCTACCATCATCGAAGTCAACTCGCAGACCGACTTCCTGGCCCTGCAGGACGACTTCAAGAACTTCGTGGCTGCCAGCCTGGACAAGGCCGTTGCCCAGAAGCTGACCGACGCCGCTCCGCTGATCGCGGAACAAGAGTCGGCCCGTGAAGCCCTGGTCGCCAAGTGCGGCGAGAACGTCAACATCCGTCGTCTGGCTCGCGCCGAAGGTGACGTGGTTGGCGCCTACCTGCACGGCCACCGCATCGGCGTTCTGGTCACCCTGAAGGGCGGCAACGCTGAACTGGCTCGTGACATCGCCATGCACATCGCTGCCAGCAACCCGCAGTTCCTCGATCCGTCGCAGGTTTCCGAAGAAGCCGTTGCCAAAGAGAAGGAAATCTTCCTCGCTCTGAACGCCGACAAGATCGCCGGCAAGCCGGAAAACATCGTCGAGAACATGGTCAAGGGCCGTATCTCGAAGTTCCTGGCCGAAGCCAGCCTGGTCGAGCAAGCGTTCGTCAAGGATCCGGAAGTCAAGGTCGGTGACCTGGCCAAGAAAGCCGGCGCTGAAATCGTTTCCTTCGTTCGCTTCGAAGTAGGCGAAGGCATCGAGAAAGTCGAAGCCGACTTTGCTGCCGAGGTTGCTGCTCAAGTAGCCGCTTCCAAGCAGTAATAGACAGTCTCACGACTGTCGCCCCGCAAGAGGCTGCCCGCTAACGCGCGCGGCCTCTTTGCCAAACTGGGGAAGCCAAAAGGGGCGGTTTCCACGGCGCAGGCCCGCCAGGCGGGTTTAAAGGCGCCGTAAGGCTGGCTGGTCCAAGCTTTCCGCCAGGCGCCCACAAGGCGCACAGTATTCAATCGCCGCAGGAGAAAAAGGTCATGGCTCAGCAGCTGAGCGCTCGTCAACCTCGCTATAAACGCATTCTTCTAAAATTGAGCGGCGAAGCCCTGATGGGCTCCGAGGAGTTCGGCATCGATCCCAAGGTGCTGGACCGCATGGCGCTGGAGATCGGCCAGCTCGTCGGTATCGGCGTGCAGGTCGGCCTGGTGATCGGTGGTGGCAACCTGTTCCGTGGCGCGGCGCTGTCCGCAGCCGGCATGGATCGTGTCACCGGCGACCACATGGGCATGCTCGCCACCGTGATGAACGGCCTGGCCATGCGTGATGCCCTGGAGCGCTCCAACATCACCGCCATCGTCATGTCCGCCATTTCCATGGTCGGCGTGACCGATCACTACGACCGCCGCAAGGCCATGCGCCACCTGAAAAGTGGCGAAGTGGTGATCTTCTCCGCCGGTACCGGCAACCCGTTCTTCACCACCGATTCCGCCGCCTGCCTGCGCGCCATCGAAATAGATGCTGACGTAGTACTCAAGGCGACCAAGGTGGACGGCGTGTACACTGCCGACCCGTTCAAGGACCCGAATGCCGAGAAGTTCGAACGTCTGACGTACGACGAAGTGCTCGATCGCAAGCTGGGTGTGATGGATCTCACCGCCATCTGCCTGTGCCGGGACCAGAAAATGCCGCTGCGCGTGTTCAACATGAACAAGCCCGGCGCGCTGCTGAATATTGTTGTAGGTGGTGCTGAAGGCACCCTGATCGAGGAGGATTGAGATGATCAACGAGATCAAGAAGGAAGCACAGGATCGTATGGGCAAAACCCTGGAAGCCCTGGGCCATGCCTTCGCCAAGATTCGTACCGGCCGTGCCCACCCGAGCATCCTGGATAGCGTGATGGTGTCCTACTACGGTTCCGACACTCCGCTGCGCCAGGTCGCCAACGTCACCGTTGAAGACTCCCGCACCCTGGCTCTCAGCGTCTTCGACAAGAGCATGATCCAGGCAGTCGAGAAGGCCATCATGACTTCCGACCTGGGCCTGAACCCGGCCACCGCCGGCACCACCATTCGCGTGCCGATGCCGGCCCTGACCGAAGAAACCCGCAAGGGCTTCACCAAGCAGGCTCGCGCCGAGGCCGAGCAGGCCCGCGTTTCCGTGCGCAATATCCGCCGCGACGCGCTGGCTCAGCTGAAAGACCTGCAGAAAGAAAAAGAAATCAGCGAGGACGAAGAGCGTCGCGCTGGTGACGATGTGCAGAAGATCACCGACAAGTTTGTCGCCGAGATCGAAAAGGCCCTCGAGGCCAAGGAAGCGGACCTGATGGCCGTCTGACGGCCGGGCTCTCGTCATGGAAAAGACCAAGCAGGTGACGCCCGTGCCTCGGCACGTGGCGATCATCATGGACGGCAACAATCGCTGGGCGAAGAAGCGCTTCATGCCTGGTGTCGCCGGACACAAGGCTGGCGTGGACGCCGTTCGTGCGGTGATCAAGACCTGCGCCGAGGCAGGCGTCGAAGTGCTGACGCTGTTCGCCTTCTCCAGCGAGAACTGGCAGCGCCCGGCCGATGAGGTCGGTGCGCTGATGGAGCTGTTCCTCATGGCCCTGCGCCGTGAGGTGCGCAAGCTCAGCGCCAATGGCATTCGCCTGCGCATCATCGGTGATCGCAGCCGCTTCGCTCCTGAATTGCAGGCAGCGATGCGCGAGGCCGAGGCGTTGACCGCCAATGGCAGCAGCATGTTGTTGCAGGTGGCGGCGAACTATGGCGGCCAGTGGGATATCACCCAGGCGGCCCAGCGTCTCGCTCGTGAAGTGCAGGCCGGCCATCTGTCGGCGGATGACATCACCCCGGAGCTGATCCAGGGTTGCCTCTCCACTGGCGATCAGCCATTGCCCGACCTGTGCATCCGCACCGGTGGCGAACATCGCATCAGCAACTTCCTTCTGTGGCAGCTGGCCTACGCCGAGCTGTATTTCTCCGATCTCTACTGGCCCGATTTCAAGCACGAAGCCATGCAGGCTGCGTTGCAGGACTACGCCTCTCGTCAGCGCCGCTTCGGCAAGACCAGCGAGCAGGTCGAGGCCGAGGCACCCCCGTCATGTTGAAACAACGAATCATCACGGCGCTGATCCTGTTGCCGATCGCGCTGGGTGGTTTCTTCCTGCTCGATGGCGCGGCGTTCTCGCTGTTCATCGGTCTGGTGGTGAGCCTTGGTGCCTGGGAATGGGCGCGTCTGGCTGGTTACAACGAGCAGGCTGCCCGTGTTGCTTACGCTGCGCTGGTCGCCGTGCTGATGCTGGTATTGGCCTGGCTGCCGCAACTGGCGGGCGGCGTGCTGGTGTTGGCGCTGCTCTGGTGGGGCCTGGCGACCATCATGGTGCTGACCTACCCGGACAGTGCATCGAGCTGGGGCGGCCGTTGGCGCCGCTTGCTGATCGGCCTGTTGATCCTGCTGCCGGCCTGGCAAGGGCTGGTGCTGCTCAAGCAATGGCCGCTGTCCAACTGGCTGATCGTCGCCGTGATGGTGCTGGTCTGGGCCGCCGACATCGGTGCCTACTTCTCCGGCAAGGCCTTCGGCAAGCGCAAGCTCGCTCCGCGCGTCAGTCCGGGCAAGAGCTGGGAAGGTTTCTTCGGGGGCATGGCGCTGTGTCTGGCGATTACCGTCGCCGTCTCCATCTATCGTGACTGGACGGTTCGCGAGCTGTTGCTGGCGTTGCCTTGTGCGGCCATCGTGGTGGCCTTGTCGGTCATCGGTGACCTCACCGAAAGCATGTTCAAGCGCCAGGCCGGCCTCAAGGACAGCAGCAACCTGCTGCCGGGCCATGGAGGCGTGCTTGACCGCATCGACAGCCTGACCGCAGCGATCCCGGTATTCACCGCGCTGCTCTGGGCCGTAGGCTGGGGTACGCCGTGAGCCATCCGCAGTGGATCACTGTGCTGGGGGCGACCGGTTCGATCGGCCTCAGTACCCTCGACGTCATCGGGCGTCACCCTGATCGTTACCGCGTCTTCGCGCTCAGCGGCTTCTCCCGCCTGGCCGAGCTCGAGGCGCTTTGCCTTCGTCACCGGCCGCGATTCGTGGTCGTGCCAGAGGTTGAGCAGGCGCGTAACCTGCAGGATCGCCTCGCTTCGGCGGGGCTCGAGGCCAGGGTGCTGGTGGGGGAGGCTGGGCTCTGCGAGATTTCCGCGCATCCCGATGTGGACGCGGTGATGGCCGCCATCGTCGGCGCCGCCGGCCTGAAGCCGACCCTGGCGGCCGTCGAGGCCGGCAAGCGGGTATTGCTGGCCAATAAAGAGGCGCTGGTGATGTCCGGCGCACTGTTCATGAATGCCGTTCGCGCCAGCGGCGCCGTGCTGCTGCCCATCGATAGCGAGCACAACGCGATCTTCCAGTGCATGCCGGCGGACTATGCTCGCGGCCTGGGTGAGGTTGGCGTGCGTCGCATCCTGCTGACCGCTTCGGGCGGGCCGTTCCGCGAAACCCCATTGGAGCAGCTGGCCCGGGTGTCGCCCGAGCAGGCCTGTGCGCACCCCAACTGGTCGATGGGGCGGAAGATTTCCGTCGATTCGGCCAGCATGATGAACAAAGGCCTGGAGCTGATCGAGGCCTGCTGGCTGTTTGATGCCGCGCCATCGAAGGTCGAGGTGGTGATCCACCCGCAGAGCGTGATCCACTCTCTGGTGGACTACGTCGATGGCTCGGTGCTGGCCCAGTTGGGCAACCCGGATATGCGTACGCCGATTGCCCACGCGCTGGCCTGGCCGCAGCGAATCGATTCGGGTGTTTCGCCGCTCGATCTGTTTTCCATTGCCCGCCTGGACTTCAGCGCGCCCGACGAGCAGCGTTTCCCCTGTCTGCGCCTGGCGCGCCAGGCGGCCGAGGCGGGCGGCGGCGTGCCGGCGATGCTCAATGCGGCGAACGAGGTGGCCGTTGCTGCGTTCCTTGAGCGGCGCATCCGCTTCACGGATATCCCGGTTATCATCGACGAAGTGCTGAACCGCGAGGCGCACACGCCGGTCGAATCGCTCGATGCGGTGCTGGCGGCCGACCAGCGTGCACGCGGCGCCGCACAGGCGTGGTTGCAGGAGCGCGGGCATTGAGCCCGAGGAGGTAGCGATGAGCGCCCTTTATATGGTGGTGGGACTGATTGTCGCCCTGGGCGTACTGGTCACCTTCCACGAGTTCGGACATTTCTGGGTTGCACGGCGCTGCGGGGTCAAGGTCCTGCGCTTTTCCGTCGGTTTCGGTACGCCGCTGGTGCGCTGGCATGATCGCCAGGGCACCGAATTTGTCGTTGCCGCTATCCCCCTGGGCGGCTACGTGAAGATGCTCGACGAGCGCGAGGGCGATGTTCCCGCCGAGCTGCTCGACCGCGCCTTCAACCGCAAGACCGTGTTCCAGCGTATCGCCATTGTTGCCGCCGGTCCGGTGGCCAACTTCCTGCTGGCCATCCTGTTCTTCTGGGTCCTGGCCATGCTCGGCAGCCAGCAGATCAAGCCGATCATCGGCTCGGTGGTGGCGGATAGCCCAGCGGCGCTGGCTGGCCTGGCCTCCGGCCAGGAAGTGGTTGCGGTGGACGGTGAAGCCGTCGATGGCTGGAGCAGCGTGAACCTGCAGCTGGTGCGCCGTCTCGGTGAAACCGGCGAGCTGAGTGTTGCAGTGCTGGAACAGGGTTCGAGCGTTCCCGCGGTGCACCAGGTGCGCATCAGTTCCTGGCTGAAGAACGAAGACAATCCTGATCCCATCGGTGGTCTGGGGATCCAGCCCTGGCGACCTGCTGTCGCACCGGTGATCGCCGAGCTGGATGACAAGGGGCCTGCCAAGGCCGCCGGTCTGCAGATTGGTGACCGACTTGTCAGTCTGGATGGCCAGTCGGTCACGGATTGGCAGGAAGTCGTCTCGCGTGTTCGCGCCATGCCCGAGGGCAAGGTCACGCTGGGCATCGAGCGCGCCGGTCAGCGCGAGGAACTTGCCCTGACCCTGGCAGCCAAAGGCGAGGGCAAGGCCCGCACCGGTTACCTGGGGGCTGGTGTCGCAGGTGGACAATGGCCGCCGGAAATGCTCCGCGAAGTGAGCTATGGGCCGGTGGCGGCGGTCGGGCAGGCACTCTCCCGAACCTGGTCCATGAGCCTGCTAACTCTGGATTCTCTAAAGAAAATGGTGCTTGGGCAGCTCTCGGTAAAAAACTTGAGCGGGCCGATAACCATTGCTAAAGTGGCGGGCGCTTCAGCCCAGTCAGGCGTAGGGGATTTTCTGCATTTCCTCGCTTATCTGAGCATCAGCTTGGGGGTTCTCAACCTGTTGCCGATTCCCGTTCTCGATGGCGGGCATCTGCTGTTCTACATGGTCGAGTGGGTGCGAGGTCGCCCATTGTCGGAGCGGGTCCAGGCTTGGGGGATGCAGATTGGCATCAGCCTGGTAGTCGGGGTCATGTTGTTGGCCCTGGTCAACGATCTGAGTCGACTGTAACCGCCCATTGGTTTTCGGATCTGCCGCCATTTGCGGCAGATTCTCTATTTGTCAGTTGGAATAAAAGGACTCCATGAAACGCTTTCTGCTTCCCGCGGCCCTTTCCGCGCTGATGATCGCCCAGGTTCACGCCGAGTCCTTCACTGTTTCCGATATCCGGGTCAACGGCCTGCAGCGCGTGTCTGCCGGCAGCGTGTTCGCGGCGCTGCCGCTGAACGTCGGCGAGCAGATCGACGATCGCCGCCTGGTCGAAGCGACCCGCTCGCTGTTCAAGACCGGTTTCTTCCAGGACATCCAGCTCAGCCGTGATGGCAATGTGCTGATCGTCAACGTGGTCGAGCGTCCGTCCATCTCCAGCATCGAGATCGAGGGCAACAAGGCGATCACCACCGAGGACCTGATGAAGGGTCTGAAGCAGTCCGGCCTTTCCGAAGGCGAAATCTTCCAGCGTGCGACCCTCGAGGGCGTGCGTAACGAACTGCAGCGCCAGTACGTGGCCCAGGGCCGCTACTCCGCGGAGATCGAGACCGAAGTGGTGCCGCAGCCGCGCAACCGTGTCGCGCTGAAGATCAACATCAACGAAGGCACCGTGGCGGCCATCGCCCATGTCAACGTGGTGGGCAACACCGTCTTCTCCGAGGAAGACCTGACCGACCTGTTCGAGCTGAAGACCACCAACTGGCTGTCCTTCTTCAAGAACGACGACAAGTATTCCCGCGAGAAGCTCTCCGGCGACCTGGAACGCCTGCGTTCCTACTACCTGGACCGCGGCTACATCCACATGGATATCGCCTCCACCCAGGTGTCCATCACCCCCGACAAGAAGCACGTCTACATCACCGTCAACGTCAACGAAGGTGAGAAGTACACCGTCAGCGACGTGAAGCTCTCTGGCGACCTGAAGGTACCGGAAGAGGAAGTGAAGAAGCTGCTGCTGGTGAAGAAGGGCCAGGTGTTCTCCCGCAAGGTGATGACCACTACCTCCGACCTGATCACCCGCCGCCTGGGTAACGAGGGCTACACCTTCGCCAACGTCAACGGCGTTCCCGAGCCGAACGACGAGAACAAGACCGTGTCGATCACCTACGTGGTCGACCCGGGCAAGCGCGCCTACGTCAACCGCATCAACTTCCGTGGCAACACCAAGACCGAGGATGAAGTTCTCCGTCGCGAAATGCGCCAGATGGAAGGCGGCTGGGCCTCGACCTACCTGATCGACCAGTCCAAGCAGCGCCTGGAGCGCCTGGGCTACTTCAAGGAAGTCAACGTCGAGACCCCGGCCGTTCCAGGCACCGACGACCAGGTCGACGTCAACTACAGCGTGGAAGAACAGCCGTCCGGCTCGATCACCGCCAGCGTGGGCTTCGCCCAGAGCGCCGGCCTGATCCTTGGCGGCTCCATCAGCCAGAACAACTTCCTGGGTACCGGTAACAAGGTCAGCATCGGCCTGACCAAGTCCGACTACCAGACCCGTTATAACTTTGGCTTCGTCGACCCCTACTGGACCGTCGATGGTGTGAGCCTGGGTTACAACGCCTTCTACCGCAAGACCGACTACGACCAGCTCGACGTCGACGTTTCCAGCTACTCGGTGAACAGCCTGGGTGCCGGTGTCAGCATTGGCTACCCGATCAGCGAGACCTCGCGCCTGACCTACGGCCTGACCGTGCAGCGCGACGACATCGATACCGGCGCCTACACCGTGGATGAAATCTTCGACTTCATCGAGAAGGAAGGCGACAGCTTCACCAACTTCAAGGCGTCCATCGGCTGGTCCGAATCTACCCTGAACAAGGGTGTGCTGGCCAACCGTGGTCACTCGCAGAGCCTGGTGCTGGAAACCACTGTTCCGGGTAGCGACCTGTCGTTCTACAAGCTCGACTACCGCGGCCAGATCTTTGCCCCGCTCACCGAGAACTACACCATGCGCTTCCATACCGAGCTCGGTTATGGCGGTGCCTATGGTGATACCGACCGCCTGCCGTTCTACGAGAACTACTACGCCGGTGGCTTCAACTCGGTGCGTGGCTTCAAGGACAGCTCCCTTGGTCCGCGTAGTACGCCCAGTAAAGCTCGTAACAACGGTGATGGGCCGGATGACCAAGGCCGCTACACCGACCCGGATCAGGATCCGGAAGCCTTCGGTGGTAACATCCTGATCACCGGTGGCGCCGAACTGCTGTTCCCGCTGCCCTTCGTGAAGGATCAGCGCCAACTGCGGACCGTGCTGTTCTACGACATCGGTAACGTGTTCGACACCGATTGTCCTATCTCGACCACCCAGGGCTGCGATGGCGTCAAGTTCCAGGACATGGCGATGTCTGCCGGTGTGGGCCTGACCTGGATCACCGCTCTGGGTCCGCTGAGCTTCAGCCTGGCGACTCCGATCAAGAAGCCGGACAACGCCGAGACCCAGATCTTCCAGTTCTCCCTGGGACAGACCTTCTAATTGGCCGTATCGTTGTATTGACAACCATGCTTTGTGCAGGAGTGCATTGTGCGTAAGTTGACCCAGTTCGTCCTGATCACCGCCGCCCTGGCAGCGAGCCCCGCGTTCGCCGACATGAAGATCGCGGTGCTCAACTATCAGATGGCACTCCTCGAGTCCGATTCGGCCAAGCAGTATGCCGTCGACGCCGAGAAGAAGTTCGGCCCCCAACTGACCAAGCTCAAGGCCCTGGAAACCGATGCCAAGGCCCTGCAGGACAAGCTGGTCAACGGCGGCAGCAAGATGTCCAACGCCGAGCGTGAAAAGGCCGAAGGTGACTTCAAGCAGAAGGCTCGTGACTTCCAGTTCCAGTCCAAGGAGCTGAACGAAGCCAAGGCCGTTGCTGACCGCGACATGCTGAAGAAGCTCAAGCCGAAGCTGGACCAGGCCGTCGAGGAAACCATCAAGAAAGGTGGTTATGATCTCGTGGTCGAGCGTGGTGCCGTGGTTGACGTGAAGCCGCAGTACGACATCACCCGCCAAGTCATCGAGCGCATGAATCAACTGCGCTGATGATGACCGAGCTGTCCTTTACTCTCGCCGAACTGGCCGCGCAACTCGATGCCGAGTTGCGCGGCGATCCCGCTCAGGTGATCAGCGGGCTGGCTACCCTGAAGGATGCAGGCGCCGGCCAACTGAGCTTCCTGGCCAATCCGCAGTACCGCAAGTTCCTAGCCGACAGCCAGGCCAGCGCCATTCTGCTGACTGCCGCTGATGCCGAAGGCTTCGCCGGTAATGCACTGATTGTCCCCAATCCGTACCTGGCCTATGCCGGCCTGTCCCATCAGTTCGATCGCAAGCCCAAGGCGGCGGTTGGCATTCATCCCACCGCGGTGGTTGATGAAGGTGCGCAGGTCGATGCGAGCGCCAGTGTCGGTCCCTATGCCGTGATTGAGGCGGGCGCGCAAATCGGCGCGAACGTCACCATCGGCGCCCACTGCTTCGTTGGTGCGCGCAGCGTGATCGGCGAGGGCGGCTGGCTTGCGCCGCGCGTGACGCTTTACCACGACGTGCGTATCGGCAAGCGCGTGGTGATCCAGTCCGGCGCCGTGCTGGGGGGCGAGGGCTTCGGCTTCGCCAACCACCAGGGTATCTGGCAGAAGATCGCGCAGATAGGCGGCGTGACCCTGGGGGATGACGTCGAGATCGGCGCCAACACCACCATCGACCGCGGTGCGCTGTCCGATACCATCGTGGGCAACGGCGTGAAGCTGGACAACCAGATCATGATCGCCCACAACGTGCAGATCGGTGATCACACCGCCATGGCCGGCTGCTGCGGAATTTCCGGCAGCGCCAAGATCGGCAAGCATTGCATGCTCGCTGGTGGCGTCGGCCTGGTGGGCCATATCGAGATCTGCGACAACGTCTTCGTCACCGGGATGACCATGGTGACCCGTTCGATCACCGAACCGGGTTCCTACTCCTCCGGTACCGCCATGCAGCCTGCGGCTGAATGGAAGAAGAGTGCCGCGCGCATTCGTCAGCTGGATGACATGGCCCGTCGTCTGCAGCAGCTGGAAAAGCGCCTGGCCGCCGTGACCCCAAGCGGAGACGCTCCATCAGATGCGTGATCCACGCATTTTTTGGCGTTTCCCTTTTCTGAACAGGCTCCCCTGAACATGATGGACATCAACGAGATTCGCGAATACCTGCCTCATCGCTACCCTTTCCTGCTGGTGGATCGGGTGGTGGAGCTGGACATCGAGGCCAAGCGCATTCGCGCCTACAAGAATGTCAGCATCAACGAGCCGTTCTTCAATGGCCACTTCCCGCAGCACCCGATCATGCCGGGCGTGCTGATCATCGAGGCGATGGCGCAGGCTGCCGGCATCCTCGGTTTCAAGATGCTCGATGTGAAGCCGGCCGACGGTACCCTGTATTACTTCGTCGGCTCCGACAAGCTGCGCTTCCGCCAGCCGGTGCTGCCGGGCGACCAGCTGCAGCTCAACGCCCAGTTCATCAGCGTCAAGCGCGGCATCTGGAAGTTCGATTGCCACGCGACCGTCGATGACAAGGCGGTGTGCTCGGCTGAAATTATCTGTGCGGAACGCAAACTATGAGTTTGATCGATCCTCGCGCCATCATCGACCCGCGCGCAAAGCTGGCTGACGACGTAGAAGTGGGCCCCTGGTCCATGGTCGGGCCGGATGTGGAGATCGGCGAAGGTACGGTGATCGGTCCCCACGTGGTGGTCAAAGGCCCCACGAAGATCGGCAGGCACAATCGGATTTTCCAGTTCTCCAGCGTGGGTGAAGATACCCCCGACCTGAAGTACAAGGGCGAACCGACTCGCCTGGTGATCGGCGATCACAACGTGATCCGCGAGGGTGTCACTATCCATCGCGGCACTATCCAGGACCGCTCGGAAACCACCATCGGCGACCATAACCTGTTCATGGCCTATGTTCATGTCGGTCATGACAGTGTGATCGGCAACCATTGCATCCTCGTGAATAACACCGCACTGGCGGGGCATGTTCACGTGGATGACTGGGCAATTCTTTCCGGTTACACCCTGGTGCACCAGTTCTGCCGCATCGGCGCCCACGCCTTCTCCGGCATGGGCACCACCATCGGCAAGGACGTACCGGCCTATGTCACGGTCTTCGGCAACCCTGCCGAGGCCCGCAGCATGAACTTCGAGGGCTTGCGCCGCCGTGGTTTCAGCGCCGAGTCGATCCAGGCGCTGCGTCGAGCCTACAAGGTGGTCTACCGCCAGGGGCTGACCGTGGACGAGGCACTTGCCGAGTTGGCGGAAGCCTCCGAGCAGTTCCCGGAAGTCGCGGTGTTCCGTGACTCCATCCAGAGCTCCACCCGCGGCATCACCCGCTGACCATGCAACCGACCGCACGCAAGCTGCGCGTCGCCCTGGTCGCGGGCGAGGCGTCCGGCGATATCCTCGGCTCCGGCCTCATGCAGGCACTCAAGCAGCGCCACCCCGATATCGAGTTCATCGGTGTCGGCGGTCCGCGCATGCAGGCCGAAGGGCTGCAATCGCATTTCCCGATGGAGCGCCTGGCGGTCATGGGCCTGGTCGAGGTACTTGGCCGCCTGCGCGAACTGCTGCGCCGGCGCAAGGACCTGGTGCAGATGCTGATCGCTGCCAAGCCGGACGTGTTCATCGGCATCGATGCGCCGGACTTCAACCTGAACATCGAATTGAAGCTGCGCCGTGCTGGCATTCGCACGGTGCACTACGTCAGTCCATCAGTCTGGGCCTGGCGACAGAAGCGTGTGCTGAAGATCAAGGACGCCTGCGACCTGATGCTCGCACTGTTCCCCTTCGAGGCGCGCTTCTATGAAGAGCATGCGGTCCCGGTGCGTTTCGTCGGCCACCCGCTGGCCAACACTATTCCGCTGGAGGCTGATCGTGCCGGTGCGCGCGTGCGTCTCGGCCTTCCCGAGGGCGACAGTGTCGTTGCGCTCCTGCCCGGCAGCCGGGGAGGGGAGGTCGGTAAGCTCGGTGCGCTGTTCCTCGATACTGCCCAGCGCCTGCTGCAGGATCGCCCTGGCCTGAGGTTCGTGCTGCCCTGCGCCAGTCCTGAGCGCCGGGTGCAAATCGAAGAAATGCTCGCCGGCCGCGACTTGCCGGTGCAGTTGCTCGACGGCGCTTCCCACGAGGCCCTGGCCGCCTGCGATGCTGTGCTGATTGCCTCTGGCACCGCCACCTTGGAAGCGCTGTTGTACAAGCGGCCGATGGTCGTCGCCTACAAGGTGGCGCCGATGACCTACCGCATCCTCAAGCGCCTGGTGAAAAGCCCCTATATTTCACTGCCGAACCTGCTGGCCGGCCGTCTGTTGGTGCCGGAACTGATCCAGGACGCGGCAACCCCCGAGGCGCTGGCCGCCACGCTGCTGCCGCTGCTCGATGATGGCAGTGTGCAAACCGAATCCTTCGATGCCATCCATCGCGCCCTGCGCCAGGATGCGTCGGCGCAGGCCGCCGAAGCGGTGCTCGCCCTGGTGGAGAAACGCTGATGCAGATGGGCCTGGATTTCACCCTGGTGGAAGAACTGGTTGCCGGTGTCGACGAAGTCGGCCGTGGTCCGCTGTGCGGGCCGGTAGTCACAGCAGCGGTGATCCTGGACCCCGCGCGTCCGATCAAGGGCCTCAACGATTCCAAGAAGCTCAGTGAGGCCCGTCGCGAGGCGCTGTTCGAGGAAATCCGCGAGAAGGCGCTGGCCTGGTGCATTGCCCGTGCCGACGTGCATGAAATCGACCAGCTCAACATCCTCCACGCCACCATGCTCGCCATGCAGCGTGCGGTGGAAGGCCTCAGCGTCACGCCGAAACTGGCGCTGATCGACGGTAATCGTTGCCCCAAGCTGAAAGTCCCCTCGGCACCGGTCGTGCAGGGCGACGCCAAGGTCCCGGCTATCGCCGCCGCCTCGATCCTGGCCAAGGTCAGCCGCGACCGCGAGATGCAGGAAATGGAAGCGCAGTACCCCGGCTACGGGATTGGCGGGCACAAGGGCTACCCGACTCCGGTGCACCTCGAAGCCCTCAGGCGCCTGGGCCCCACGCCTATTCACCGGCGTTCGTTTGCTCCTGTGCGTGAGTTGTTAGTAGATATATAGCTGCTGGTTTCGCGGGCTATGTACGCGCTCATAACAGCACAAGTGTGGGGCGGCATTGCAGGGGCTCCAACAGAGCCACTGCAAATTTTTGGCGTTCGGATTTTTTATAGGTGAGCTCACGTATGAATATGCCGTCGATGAGAGTTTTGTCTAGACGATGCGGACTTCCTACATAGCAAGGCCTCATGTGGTGTGAGCCCTTGCTATGTGCGGCTTTAAGTATTCCAGATGTAAATCGGGAATGTCCGGGGTTCGCTGGGTTCGATTACCCTGACAGGCTTGTATGCGGGCACTCCAAAGAGGCCCCATATCGGTTTTGGTTGATTTACGAATAGCCTCCCATAGTTGGTGAAGTTTAGATATGAGCCTGGGCGTTCAGGTGTATTGCTATGCCATAGGACTCTGTTGTTTGCTCCATAAATTACGAAATTACCATCGCCTTGGATTACAGCCTTCAGCGCTCCCTTGCCTTGGGTGTAAGTAGCCCAGACTACTGTGCTAGCACCCTTGTAGATGACTAAGTTGCCATCCGTTTGGAAAGCCATACGGTAGTCACCGTTTGAGTAGGTGGTTCCTGGAAGAATTGTCGTCCCAGATGGAATGTATAGATTGACTTGGTTAGGGTCGGGCTGTTTCAGTGTCACGTAACCCCAAATTGCCTCGTCACTATAAATTACTAAATTGCCGTCATCTTGGACTTGAAGATATGCTCTGTCCTTAAAGCTCTCGAATAAAACTGGTGTCTTGATATTTGTGGAAAATACGGCGGTATTTGAATTGTTGTAGATGTTTAGGTTGAACTCCATGACGGCACGTACTCCGCCTTTCGTGTTCGTATATGTTGCCCATTTTACCTCGTTGTTGTTTTTGTACAGCACGAGGTTTCCATCGGTTTGCATATGCAGGCTGTACTGTCCGTTAGGGGAGCTGAGGCTTTGTCCAGCTGAAAGTTGTTCACGAGGCTTAAGATAGCTAACCATATAATCACCATTGCTCAATTTTAAGTGGTGGGCTCAAAGGCGCTATTTTGAGACTCTCGGTCTTCAGGTGGTTCAAGGCGCCGCAACGCGGGCACTTGATCTGTGCTTCAGTCGATTTGCCAAGGCGTGCGAGCAACCGTCTGCACTTTCCGCAGCGATATTCTTTTAGCATCTCTATGGCATCCGATTGTTGTTCGATGCGTCTATTGTCGTGTTCGTAATAGTTATCCGCAATAGTCGTACTTCAATGTATAGGCAATGTGTTGTCGATAGACTTTAATATGTGGGTGATGCGGTTATAAAGTAAGGGATTGTGGGCTTGCGAGTATCTAGTTCTCGCTCTGTGGTTGACCTGATTTTGGTGACTCCACATTGGAAGTCACCAAGAAACCGCGGCTAGGGTGAGGTTATAGGCCTTGCTTAGTTCATAAGAATTTTTGGGGGCGCGCGGCTTACAGAAGCCTGTAGCTTTACCTTTCAGGTCGGTACAATCCGGGGCTTGCCGTTTTTCGCGTTTGCCAAGGACCACCATGACCGCCACCTTCGTTCACCTGCGTCTGCACACCGAATTCTCCCTGGTTGACGGCCTGGTACGGGTCAAGCCGCTGATCAAGGCGGTCGGCGGAGCAGGGATGCCGGCAGTGGCGGTGACCGACCTGAGCAACATGTGCTCGCTGGTGAAGTTCTACAAGACCGCCATGGGTGGCGGCATCAAGCCGATCTGTGGTGCCGATATCTGGCTGGCCAACCGCGATGAGGACGGCCCGCTCACTCGCCTGACGCTGCTGGCGATGAACGCCAAGGGCTACCGCAACCTCACCGAGCTGATTTCCCGCGGCTGGCAGGAAGGCCAGCGCAACGGCGAGATCATCATCGAGCGGCAGTGGGTCAAGGACGCTGCCGAAGGCCTGATCGCGCTGTCCGGCTCCAAGGAGGGCGAGATCGGCATGGCCCTGCTGGAAGGCGACGATGCCCATGCGGACTCGCTGCTGGCTGAGTGGCTGGAAGTGTTCCCGGATCGCTTCTACCTGGACATCCAGCGTACCAACCGGGTCAACGACGAAGAGCACGTGCATGCCGCCGTGGCTCTTTCGGCACGCAGTGGCGCGCCGCTGGTGGCGACCAATGACGTGCGCTTCATCAAGGAGACGGACTTCGAGGCCCACGAGACTCGCGTGTGCATCGGCGAAGGCCGCGCCCTGGATGATCCGCGCCGTTCGCGCAACTATTCCGACCAGCAGTACCTGAAGAGCCCGGAAGAAATGGCCGAGCTGTTCAGCGACATCCCCGAGGCTCTGGAAAACTCCGTCGAGATTGCCAAGCGCTGCAACATCGACGTACAGCTGGGCAAGTACTTCCTGCCCAACTTCCCGATCCCCTACGACGACATGGATATCAACCAATATCTGCGCCATGTCTCCTACGAGGGCCTGGAGGAGCGCCTGGCGGTGCTCTGGCCGAAGGAAACCACGCCGAACTACGAAGAGAAGCGGCAGATCTACGTCGACCGCCTGGAGTTCGAACTGGGCACCATCATCCAGATGGGCTTCCCCGGCTACTTCCTGATCGTGATGGACTTCATCAAGTGGGCCAAGAACAACGGCGTGCCAGTAGGTCCTGGCCGGGGCTCGGGTGCCGGCTCGCTGGTCGCCTACGTGCTGAAGATCACCGACCTCGACCCGCTGGCCTATGACCTGCTGTTCGAGCGCTTCCTCAACCCCGAACGTATTTCCATGCCCGACTTCGACGTCGACTTCTGCATGGAAGGCCGTGACCGGGTTATCGACTACGTGGCCGGTGCTTACGGTCGCAACGCGGTCAGCCAGATCATCACTTTCGGCTCCATGGCCGCAAAGGCAGTGGTGCGTGACGTGGCGCGGGTGCAGGGCAAGTCCTATGGCCTGGCCGACAAGCTGTCGAAGATGATCCCCTTCGAAGTGGGCATGACCCTGGAGAAGGCCTTCGAGCAGGAGGAGATGCTCCGCGACTTCCTCAAGACCGACGAGGAAGCCCAGGAAATCTGGGACATGGCGCTCAAGCTGGAAGGCGTCACCCGTGGTACCGGCAAGCACGCCGGTGGTGTGGTGATCGCGCCGACCAAGCTGACCGATTTCGCTCCCATCGCCTGTGACGAAGAGGGCGCCGGCCTGGTGACCCAGTTCGACAAGGACGACGTGGAGGCTGCCGGCCTGGTGAAGTTCGACTTCCTCGGCCTGCGTACCCTGACCATCATCAAGTGGGCGATGGAAATCATCCACCGCATCCAGAAGAAGAACGGCGACACCGATCTGGTCGACATCGACCGTATCCCGCTGGATGACAAGAAAACCTACGACCTGCTGCAGAAGGCGGAGACCACCGCGGTCTTCCAGCTTGAATCGCGCGGCATGAAGGAGCTGATCAAGAAGCTCAAGCCGGACTGCCTGGAAGACCTCATCGCACTGGTGGCGCTGTTCCGTCCCGGCCCGCTGCAGTCGGGCATGGTGGACGACTTCATCAACCGTAAGCACGGTCGCGAAGAGATTTCGTATCCACACCCGGATTACCAGTACGCCGGTCTCGAACCGGTGCTCAAGCCCACCTACGGCATCATCCTGTACCAGGAGCAGGTGATGCAGATCGCCCAGGTGATGGCGGGCTACAGCCTCGGTGGCGCGGACATGCTGCGACGTGCCATGGGCAAGAAGAAGCCCGAGGAAATGGCCAAGCAGCGCGGCGGCTTCATTGAGGGTTGTTCCAACAACGGCATCGACGCCAACCTCTCGGGCAACATCTTCGACCTGGTGGAAAAATTCGCCGGCTACGGTTTCAACAAGTCGCACTCCGCCGCCTACGGCCTGGTGTCGTACCAGACCGCCTGGCTGAAGACCCACTGGAAAGCCCCGTTCATGGCCGCGGTACTCACCGCGGATATGCAGAACACCGACAAGGTGGTGACGCTCATCGAAGAGTGCCGCCATATGAAGCTGCGCATCCTGGCGCCGGACGTGAACAACTCCGAGTTCCGCTTCACCGTCGACGAGGACGACCAGATCGTCTACGGACTGGGTGCGATCAAGGGCGTCGGCGAAGGCCCGGTAGAGGCAATCACCGAGTGCCGAAATGAAGGCGGCCCGTTCAAGAACCTGTTCGACTTCTGCGACCGCATCGATCTCAAGCGCGTCAACAAGCGCACCCTGGAGGCGCTGATCCGCGCCGGTGCGCTGGACCGCCTCGGTCCGCACTTCCATGAGGAACAGAAGGCCTACCACGCCCACGTCGACATCAACCGTGCCGTGCTGCTGGCCTCCATGGAAGAAGCCGTGAAAGCCGCCGAGCAGACCTCACGCAGCCACGACAGTGGCCACATGGATCTGTTCGGTGGGGTGTTCGCCGAGCCCGAGGCCGATGTCTACGCCAACCACCGCAAGGTCAAGGAACTCAACCTCAAGGAGCGTCTGAAGGGCGAGAAGGACACTCTCGGCCTGTACCTGACCGGCCACCCGATCGATGAGTACGAGGGCGAGGTACGGCGTTTTGCCCGCCAGCGCATCGTCGAGCTGAAGCCAGCGCGCGATACCCAGACGGTTGCCGGCCTGATCGTCAACCTGCGGGTGATGAAGAACAAGCGCGGTGACAAAATGGGCTTCGTGACCCTGGACGACCGCTCCGGTCGCATCGAAGCCTCGCTGTTCGCCGAAGCCTTCGCCGCCAACCAGGCGCTGCTGCAGACCGACGCACTGGTGGTGATCGAGGGTGAAGTCAGCCAGGACGATTTCTCCGGCGGCCTGCGCCTGCGCGCCAAGCGCGTGATGGGCCTGGAAGAGGCCCGTACTTCGCTGGCCGAGAGCCTGCGCGTGCGTGTGCATGCCGACGCCCTCAAGGGCGACCGCCTGCGCTGGCTGGCCGATCTGTGCACCCGCCACCGGGGCAGTTGTCCGGTCACCGTCGACTACAGCGGCGAGCAGGCGCGCGCCCTGTTGCAGTTCGGCGAGCAGTGGCGGATCGACCCGGCAGACAACCTGATTCAAGCGCTGCGTGACCAGTTCGGCCGCGACAACGTCTTCCTGAACTACCGCTAGCGCGGCGGTGGCCAAAGGCCGCCCGCCCGCCAGTCTCGACCCTCGGCGCCCGATACCGTAAGGTAGGGCGCCTACGGACCAGGCCCAGCCGCCAACAGAACGACGGATAGCCCATGAACCCGAATTTTCTCGATTTCGAACAGCCCATCGCCGACCTGCACGCCAAGATCGAAGAGTTGCGGTTGGTCGGTAACGACAACGCCCTGAACATCACCGACGAAATCTCCCGTCTTCAGGAAAAGAGCAAGGCGCTGACCGAGAACATCTTCGGCAACCTGTCCAGCTGGCAGATCGCTCAGCTCGCGCGCCATCCGCGTCGCCCCTACACCCTGGACTACATCGAGCACATCTTCACCGAGTTCGAAGAGCTGCACGGTGATCGCCACTTCTCCGATGACGCCGCGATCGTCGGCGGCGTTGCCCGTCTGGAAGACCAGCCGGTGATGATCATCGGCCACCAGAAGGGCCGCGAAGTCCGCGAGAAGGTACGCCGCAACTTCGGCATGCCGCGTCCGGAAGGCTACCGCAAGGCCTGCCGTCTGATGGAAATGGCCGAACGCTTCAAGATGCCGATCCTGACCTTCATCGATACCCCTGGCGCCTACCCGGGCATCGATGCCGAAGAGCGCGGCCAGAGCGAAGCGATCGCCTGGAACTTGCGTGTCATGGCGCGCCTGAAAACCCCGATCATTGCAACCGTGATCGGCGAGGGCGGTTCGGGCGGTGCGTTGGCCATCGGTGTATGCGACCAACTGAACATGCTGCAGTACTCCACCTACGCGGTGATCTCGCCCGAAGGCTGCGCTTCGATCCTCTGGCGTACTGCCGAGAAGGCGCCGGAAGCGGCCGAGGCCATGGGCATCACTGCCAACCGCCTGAAGGACCTGGGGATCGTCGACAACGTCATTCCCGAGCCACTGGGCAGCGCCCACCGCGATCCGGCTGCCATGGCCGAGACCATTCGTCAGTCCCTGCTCGGCCAACTCGACACGCTGAACCAGTTGAGCACCGACGAACTCCTCGCGCGCCGCTACGAGCGCCTGATGAGCTACGGCGTCGCCTGATCGACGCCTTCGGCGCAGTGCGGGTGACGAGGTATCCTTGCCTCGTCCTCGACCCTGCCGACCTGCGCCATGTCCTTTGAATCACTGCTGCTGAACTTCCTTGCTCCCTGGCGCACCGCGCCGGCGTGGCGCGTGGCTTATTCCGGTGGCCTCGATTCCACCGTCCTCCTGCATCTGCTGGTACAGCTCGCCCGTCGCGAAGCCTTGCCGCCGATATCCGCCATCCATGTCCACCACGGCCTGCAGGCTGTCGCTGATGCCTGGCCGGAGCATTGCCAGCGCTTCTGCGATTCCCTCGGTGTGCCAATACAGTTGGCGCGAGTACGGGTCGATGACGGCGCCAGCCTCGAGCGTGCGGCGCGTGAGGCGCGTTACCGGGTGTTCGTATCGGCACTGGCCGCAGGTGAGTGCCTGCTGACTGGGCAGCACCGCGACGATCAGGCTGAAACCGTGCTGTTCCGGCTGTTCCGGGGAGCGGGTGTGCGCGGGCTGTCGGGGATGGCGCCGAGCCGTGCGCTGGGCGTTGGCGAGTTGTTGCGCCCGCTGCTGGGCGTCACCCGCCAGCAACTGGAGGCCTATGCCCGCGGCCACGGCCTGAGCTGGGTGGAGGATCCCTCCAACGCCAGTGACGAGCATGACCGCAACTACCTGCGCAACAACGTCCTTCCGGGTGTCGTTCGGCGTTGGCCCGCAGCTGTCGAAACCATTGCTCGCAGCGCCGAGCACCTGGCGGAAGCCGAGGGGCTGCTGGGTGAGTTGGCGCAGAACGATCTGATCGGCGCCGGTGCGCGGTCCGAGTACATCGGCATGCAGCTTCCCTCACTGGCCCTTGCTGCCCTCGTTGAGTTGAGCGAGCCGCGTCAGCGCAACGCGCTGCGGCACTGGCTCGCTCCCCTGGCGCGCCTGCCCGATAGCGCGCATTGGGCCGGCTGGCAGGATTTGCGCGACGCCCGCGAAGACGCGGAGCCAATCTGGCGGCTTGCCGATGGCGAGTTGCGTCGTGCCCATGGCCGGCTCTGGTGGCTGGCCAGCCAGTGGCTGGGTTTCGTCCCGCTGAATCAGGTTTGGCATGAGCCGTCGCGGCCGCTTTCGCTGCCGGGTAATGGTTCGTTGCGTCTGGAGGGCGAGCCGCCGAGCGTGCCGCTGGAAATCCGCTATCGCCAGGGCGGCGAGGTAATGACGCTGCCTGGGCGTGGTCGACGTGACCTGAAACGGCTGCTCAACGAAGCGGCCATACCCGCCTTCCTGCGTGGCCGTCTGCCATTGCTCTGGCGAGCCGACGAACTGCTCGGTGTAGCGCTGCTGCCGGACCTGCGCGGGGAGCCGGGACAGGGCTGGACCCTGCGCTGGACACCTCCGACGAATGACTCGGGTTTGAGCTGATAGCCGCTTTCCGGTAGACTACGCTCCCGTCTTGTACCGCTCCCGTCGATTCCCCCGGAATCAGCGGGAGTTCGCTATTTTCACGACGAAGTCGTGAGCCGGGTCTTGTACCCGACACCTTCGCTTCCCCGGCGGCCGAGCCGCCTAAACGCTGACATTCAGGGCTTTTCATGACGCGCTACATCTTCGTCACGGGTGGTGTTGTTTCTTCATTGGGGAAAGGCATCGCCTCGGCTTCCTTGGCTGCCATTCTGGAAGCGCGTGGCCTGAAGATCACGATGCTCAAGCTGGACCCCTACATCAACGTCGATCCGGGCACCATGAGCCCGTTCCAGCACGGTGAGGTGTTCGTCACCCACGACGGTGCCGAGACCGACCTCGATCTGGGCCACTATGAGCGTTTCGTTCGTACCACGATGACCCAGAACAACAACTTCACCACCGGTCGCGTCTACATGGACGTGCTGCGCAAGGAGCGCCGTGGTGACTATCTGGGCGCTACCGTGCAGGTGATCCCGCACATCACCGACGAAATCAAGCGTCGCATCATCAAGGGCGCCGGCGATGCCGACGTGGCCCTGGTTGAAGTCGGCGGCACCGTCGGTGATATCGAATCGCAACCTTTCCTCGAGGCCATCCGCCAGCTGCGCGTGGAGATCGGTTCGCGCCGCGCCATGCTGATGCACCTGACGCTGGTCCCGTACATCGCCACTGCCGGCGAGACCAAGACCAAGCCGACCCAGCACTCGGTCAAGGAGCTGCGCTCCATCGGCCTGCAGCCGGACATCCTGGTCTGCCGTTCCGACCATCCGGTGGACGTCTCCTCCCGCCGCAAGATCGCCCTGTTCACCAACGTGGAAGAGCGTGCGGTCATCTCGCTGGAAGACGTCGACACCATCTACCGCATTCCGTCCGTGCTGCATGCCCAGGGCGTCGATGATTTCGTCGTCGAGCGCTTCGGCCTGGAATGCGGCCCGGCTGACCTGTCCGAGTGGGACCGGGTGGTCGACGCCAAGCTCAACCCCGAGCGTGAAGTCACCATCGCCATGGTCGGCAAGTACATGGAACTGCTCGACGCCTACAAGTCGCTGATCGAAGCCATGACCCATGCCGGCATCCAGAGCCGCACCAAGGTCAACCTGCGCTACATCGACTCCGAGGACATCGAGCAACAGGGCACCAGCCTGCTCGAAGGCGCCGACGCCATCCTGGTTCCGGGCGGCTTCGGCCTGCGCGGCGTGGAAGGCAAGATCACCGCCGTGCAGTACGCCCGTGAGAACAAGGTTCCGTACCTGGGCATCTGCCTGGGCATGCAGGTGGCTGTCATCGAATACGCCCGCAACGTGCTGGGCTGGACCGATGCCAACTCCACCGAGTTCGACAAGTCCAGCGGCCATCCGGTCGTCGGCCTGATCACCGAATGGCAGGACGCCACCGGCGCCACCGAAGTGCGCACCGAGGCTTCCGACCTGGGCGGCACCATGCGCCTGGGCGCCCAGGAGTGCCTGCTCTCCGCCGGTACCCTGGTGCACGACTGCTACGGCAAGGAAGTGATCGTCGAGCGTCACCGTCACCGTTATGAAGTGAACAACAACCTGCGTCCGCAACTGGAATCCGCCGGCCTGAAGATCTCCGGCCGCTCCGGCGACGGTGCGCTGGTCGAAGTGGTCGAGGCTCCGGATCATCCGTGGTTCGTCGCCTGCCAGTTCCACCCGGAATTCACTTCCACCCCGCGTGATGGCCACCCGCTGTTCAGCGGCTTCGTCAACGCCGCCCTGAAGCAAGCCGGGAAAGCCTGAACATGACCCAGAAGATCATCCGCGTCGGTGATATCCAGATCGGCAACGACCTGCCGTTCGTGCTGTTCGGCGGCATGAACGTGCTGGAGTCGCGCGACCTGGCGATGCAGGTCTGCGAAGAGTACGTGAAGGTCACCGAGAAGCTCGGTATCCCTTACGTGTTCAAGGCCAGCTTCGACAAGGCCAACCGTTCCTCGATCACCTCGTTCCGTGGTCCGGGCATGGAAGAAGGGCTGAAGATCTTCGAAGAGATCAAGAAGACCTTCAAGGTGCCGGTCATTACCGACGTGCACGAGCCCTACCAGGCCGCTCCGGTGGCCGAGGTCTGCGACATCATCCAACTGCCGGCCTTCCTGTCCCGGCAGACCGACCTGGTCGTGGCCATGGCCCAGACCAAAGCGGTGATCAACATCAAGAAAGCCCAGTTCCTCGCGCCGCAGGAGATGAAACACATCCTGCGCAAGTGCGAGGAGGCGGGTAACGACCAGCTGATCCTCTGCGAGCGTGGCTCCTCCTTCGGGTACAACAACCTGGTGGTGGACATGCTCGGCTTCGGCATCATGAAGCAGTTCGAGTACCCGGTGTTCTTCGACGTGACCCATGCCCTGCAGATGCCGGGCGGTCGCGCCGATTCCGCCGGCGGCCGCCGCGCCCAGGTCACCGACCTGGCCAAGGCCGGCATGAGCCAGGGCCTCGCCGGTCTGTTCCTGGAGGCCCATCCGGACCCCGAGAACGCCAAGTGCGACGGTCCGTGCGCCCTGCGCCTGAACAAGCTCGAACCTTTCCTGTCCCAGCTCAAGCAGTTGGACGACCTGGTGAAGAGTTTCCCCGTAATCGAGACTGCCTGAGTCTCACCAGCCGCCCCGTTTATCTCTATCTTCGGAGTGTTATCAAGAATGGCAAAGATCGTCGACATCAAGGGCCGTGAGGTCCTGGACTCCCGCGGCAACCCGACCGTTGAAGCGGACGTGATCCTGGACAACGGCATCGTCGGCAGCGCTTGCGCCCCGTCCGGTGCATCCACCGGTTCCCGCGAGGCTCTCGAACTGCGCGATGGCGACAAGAGCCGTTACCTGGGCAAGGGCGTACTGAAGGCCGTGGCCAACATCAATGGCCCGATCCGCGACCTGCTGCTGGGCAAGGACGCGGCTGACCAGAAAGGTCTGGATCACGCGATGATCGACCTCGACGGCACCGAGAACAAAGGCAAGCTGGGCGCCAACGCTATCCTCGCCGTGTCCCTGGCCGCCGCCAAGGCCGCCGCACAGGCCAAGGGCGTGCCGCTGTACGCGCACATCGCCGATCTGAACGGCACTCCGGGCCAGTACTCCATGCCGGTGCCGATGATGAACATCATCAACGGCGGCGAGCACGCCGATAACAACGTCGACATCCAGGAGTTCATGGTCCAGCCGGTAGGCGCCAAGAACTTCGCCGACGCGCTGCGCATGGGCGCCGAGATCTTCCACCACCTCAAGGCCGTGCTGAAGGCCCGTGGCCTGAACACCGCCGTGGGTGACGAAGGTGGCTTCGCACCGAACCTGGCTTCCAACGAAGACGCCCTGGCTGCCATCGCCGAAGCTGTCGCCAATGCCGGCTACAAGCTGGGCGAAGACGTGACCCTGGCCCTGGACTGCGCCTCCTCCGAGTTCTTCAAGGACGGCCAGTACGACCTCGAAGGCGAAGGCAAGGTATTCAGCGCCGAAGGTTTCGCCGACTACCTGGCCGGCCTGACCCAGCGCTACCCGATCATCTCCATCGAAGATGGTATGGACGAGTCCGATTGGGCTGGCTGGAAAGTCCTGACCGACAAGATCGGCGAGAAGGTGCAACTGGTCGGTGACGACCTGTTCGTCACCAACACCAAGATCCTCAAGCGCGGCATCGACGAGAAGATCGGCAACTCGATCCTGATCAAGTTCAACCAGATCGGCTCGCTGACCGAGACCCTGGAAGCCATCCAGATGGCCAAGGCCGCCGGCTTCACCGCGGTGATCTCGCACCGTTCGGGCGAAACCGAGGACAGCACCATCGCTGACCTGGCCGTCGGTACTGCCGCTGGTCAGATCAAGACCGGTTCGCTGTGCCGCTCCGACCGTGTTTCCAAGTACAACCAGCTGCTGCGCATCGAAGAGCAGCTGGGCGCCAAGGCGCCGTACCGTGGTCGCGCGGAATTCCGCGGCTGATCCTAGTCTGGTACGGTGAAGGGGTGGCAGGAGCCACCCCTTTGCGTATGGAGCTGAAGGTTTGAGGTTACGTAGCCCCTACTGGCTGTTTCTCGTGCTGATCCTGGCGCTGGCCGGCCTGCAGTATCGCCTGTGGGTGGGTGATGGCAGCCTGGCGCAGGTGCGCGACCTGCAGAAGCAGATCGCCGACCAGCAGGGTGAGAACGAGCGCCTGCTCGAGCGTAACCGCATCCTCGAGGCGGAAGTCGCCGAGCTCAAGAAAGGCACCGAGACCGTCGAGGAGCGTGCCCGTCACGAACTCGGCATGGTCAAGGACAAGGAAACCCTCTACCAGCTCGCGCAATGACCACTCCCGCCTTCTGGGCCGTGATTCCGGCCGCAGGCATCGGTTCGCGGATGCGCGCCGACCGCCCCAAGCAATACCTCGACCTTGCCGGCCGCAGCATTCTCGAGCGCACCCTCGATTGCTTCCTCGGCCATCCCCGCCTGAAAGGGCTGGTAGTCTGCCTGGCTGCCGACGATCCCTGGTGGCCGACCCTGCCAAGCGCTTCCAACGAGCTGATCCAGCGCGCTGATGGTGGCCGCGAACGCGCCGATTCCGTGCTCAACGGCTTGTTGCGCCTCACCGAACTGGGCGCCACGCCGGACGACTGGGTGCTGGTGCACGATGCCGCCCGGCCGAACCTGGCGCGAACCGATCTGGATCGCCTGCTGGACGAGTTGGAATTCGACGCCGTAGGCGGCCTGCTCGGTGTACCCGCGCGCGATACCTTGAAGCGTGTTGGTACTGATGGTCGGGTAGTGGAAACCATCGATCGCAGCGTGGTCTGGCAGGCCTACACTCCGCAGATGTTTCGCCTCGGTGCGCTGCATCGCGCGCTCGCCGATGCGCTGGTCGCCGAGGCGGCCATCACCGACGAGGCTTCTGCCATGGAGTGGGCGGGCTATGCGCCGCGCATGGTGGAAGGGCGGGTGGACAATATCAAGGTCACCACTCCGGAAGACCTGCAACGCCTGCAGCGCAACTTCGCCAAGCACTGATTCCTGTTCGCCGGCCCTCGACCGTTCGCGGCATATCCAGCCTCTGTAGGCGCGAGCTTGCTCGCGAACAAAGTTTCCGGCGACTTCAGTGCTGGGCAGGTTCGCGAGCAAGCTCGCTCTTTACCGGCTGCGCGCCGGGCTGGACCGTAGGAGCAACTGTCTTTCTCGGGAAGCCCGTGCCGAAGCTTCCCGCTCACCCCTGCCCTCTCCCAGGGGGAGAGGGAGCCGTCCGTGCCGGCTGTTGCCGGCCTTTCACCCTGCACCGAACGGTCCCCTCTCCCCTGGGGTTAGGGTGAGGGCCGACCCAAGCGCACAAGCGTCTCGTAGGAGCGGACTTTGTCCGCGATTGGCTTCCGGCGCGATTCGGGCTCATCGCGGGCGGAGCCCGCTCCTACAAAAGCACCCTCAGCCCAGCAGCGGTACTTCGATCAGGAAGCGGAACAGCGCGCCGTGCTGTTCAACCGCCAGGCAGTGATAGCCATGGCGCTGGGTGTCTTCCGGAATGCCATGCACCGACTGCGAGCAGTCGGTGATCACTTCCAGCAGATCGCCTGGCTTGAGCGTCTCCAGGGTTTCCAGGGTGGCGATGGCGTTGTACGGGCAGTGCTCGCCGCGCAGATCAAGCGACAGCGTCGGCGTCTTGGTTTCGGACATCGTTGGCTTTCCGTTTACGAGTGAAGCGCTGCGCGTTGAGCTGCACCAGCAGCATGCACAGGGCGAGGCCGGCGAAGGTAATCAGCAGTCCGCCGCCGGGGCCGAACTCCTGCAGCAGGTTGAGCTTGGGATAGGGCAGGGCAAGGCTGGTGCCGAGCTGATCCCAGAACACGGCGACCAGTGTGCCGCCGATCACGTTGCCGACACCGACCACCCAGAAATGCACCTGGCCTTCCATCGAACGATACATCCAGCCGGTCTCGCAGCCGCCTGCCAGCACGATGCCGATGCCGAACAGCACGCCGCCGATCACGGCGTTCGGACCCATCCAGAAGATCTTCGGCGGCAGGCCGTTGTGGATCGCTGCGAAGGTGCCGACACAAGCAGCAGCCATGCCCAGCAGGATGCCGAGGGCGGCCTGGGTCCGGCCGGTGGTCCAGAGATCGCGGGCGGCGCTGGTGAAGCAGATCTGCGCGCGTTCGATCAGGCCGCCGAACAGCAGACCGAACAGGCAGGCCATGCCTAGCACCAGGGAGACCTCGAAGCGCCAGGCGGCGAACAGCGCAGCGATCGCCAGCACGCCCAGGCCCAGGCGCCACTGCAGTCTGGCGCGACGAGCCAGGGCTTCGGCACTCGGCAGGGCGGCGGCTTTGCCGCCAACCTTCAGCGGAATACGCAGGAACGGCAGCAGGCTGATCTTCACGCCGAACCAGGCGCCGATTACCGTCGAGAACATGAAGGCCCAGGCGTGCACCGAGAACATCGGGATACCGGTGAAGAAAGCCGCCAGGTTGCAACCCATCGCCAGGCGCGCGCCGAATCCGGCGATCACCCCGCCGATAAGGCCCTGCAGCAGGCGGCGCTTGCTGGTCGGCCAGCGCAGGCTGACGTTGCCGGCCCAGAGCGCGCAGGCCAGCGCGCCGAGGAACATGCCAATGATCATCACGCCATCGACACGATCCAGCGGCGTGCCCTGCAGGCCGATGATCTTGAAGTAGCTCCATTCCTGGGGCTGCAGGCCGAACCAGGACAGCACGTGGCCGCCCCAGCGAGTGAATTCACCGGTCACCGCCCAGAAGGTGCCGGTCATGGCGAAGTAGTAAGCCGAGATGACGCCCAGGGCGACCAGGGTCGGCAATGGCGACCAGAAGCGCAGCAAATAGCGCTCGCGGAAGGAAGAAAGGGCTGACATGTCGTCGTCCTTGATCCGAAGGGTGGGAAACCGCCCATTCTAGCCAAGGCCTCTTCCATGCGCTTGCTTCACGGCAATGCGCTGGACTGAAGGTGCTGCAGGCCTTGCTTGAGATGATCCACCAGTTGACGGACCTTGGGCGACAGGTGTCGCTGCTGTGGATACAGCGCCCAGACCCCGGTATTGGGCGGCCGATGTGCATCCAGCAGGGATATCAGGCTGCCGCTGCGCAGGTGCTCCAGCACGTAGTAATCCGGCAATTGGCACAAACCGAAGCCACGCAACGCGGCGTCCAGCACCGCCTGGCCACTGTTGCAGCGCCAGTTGCCTTGCACCCGGTGCTGGGTTTCCCGGCCATCCTCGAGAAAACTCCACTGGTCGCTGCTGCCCACCAGGCAGTTGTGCTGTGCCAGCTCGCCGATACCCTGTGGCGTGCCGTGGCGTGCGAGATACTCCGGTGTGGCACAGAGGTACATCACTCGCGGCGCCAGGCGCGTTGCCACCAGCCGCGAGTCGCTGAGGCGGCCAAGACGGATCGCCAGGTCGAAACCTTCGTGGAGCAGGTCGAGCTGGCGGTTGGACAGTTCGATCTCCACCCGCAGTTGTGGGAACTGCGCCATGAACTCATTGACCAGCGGCACCACGAATCGCTCGCCGTAGGCCACCGCGCAAGTCATGCGCAGCAGCCCCTTGGGTTCGGCGGACAGATCGCTGACTGCGCGCAGGGCTTCTTCCCGTGCGTCCTGCAGGCGTCGGCAATGCTGCAGGAAGGTCTGGCCGGCTTCGCTGAGCGTGACTTTGCGGGTGTTGCGGTAGAGCAGGCGGGTCTGCAGTCGCTCTTCCAGTCGTGCGACCTGGCGGCTGACGTGGGACGAAGACACCCCGAGGCGCTCGGCGGCGGCGGTGAACTGACCTGTTTCGGCGACGGCGACGAATTCGTCCAGCCCTTCCCAGCGATGCATCTGGATTGTCCCTGTATGGCAATAATGTTTTGATTATTGCCTGATTATTCCCTGAAACAGGGTTTTCTACACTTCCAAGGCTTTGGGGTGCGCTTCTTACATGCCGTCCCGAACGCTCCCCGACGTGGCCCCGGCCCGTCCCGGTTTCTCGGCCAGCGTGCCGAATCCGTCCGCCACAGGCGGGCGTTGTCGTTTCCTTTGTTCAGGAGTTTCCCGATGATCAAGTCCCGTGCCGCCGTCGCCTTCGCCCCCAACCAGCCGTTGGAAATCGTCGAAGTGGATGTAGCGCCGCCGCAGAAGGGAGAGGTGCTGGTGCGTATCGTTGCCACCGGCGTCTGTCACACCGACGCATACACCCTGTCCGGCCAGGACTCCGAGGGCGTGTTCCCGTGCATCCTGGGGCACGAGGGTGGCGGCATCGTCGAGGCAGTGGGTGAGGGCGTGACATCGCTGAAGGTCGGTGATCACGTGATCCCGCTGTACACCGCCGAATGCCGTGAGTGCAAGTTCTGCAAATCCGGCAAGACCAATCTCTGCCAGGCCGTGCGCGCCACCCAGGGCAAGGGCCTGATGCCCGATGGCACCAGCCGCTTTTCCTACAAGGGCGAGCCGATCTACCACTATATGGGCTGCTCGACTTTCTCCGAGTACACCGTGCTGCCGGAAATCTCCCTGGCGAAGATTCCTCAGGAGGCTCCGCTGGAAAAGGTCTGCCTGCTCGGCTGCGGCGTCACTACCGGCATCGGCGCTGTGCTGAATACCGCCAAGGTGGAAGAAGGCGCTACCGTCGCCATCTTCGGCCTGGGCGGCATCGGCCTGGCGGCGATCATCGGTGCGAAAATGGCCAAGGCTTCGCGCATCATTGCGGTGGACATCAACCCGGCGAAGTTCGATATCGCCAAGGAACTGGGTGCTACCGAGTTCGTCAATCCGAAGGACCATCAGAAGCCGATCCAGGAAGTGATCGTCGAAATGACGGATGGCGGCGTGGACTATTCCTTCGAGTGTGTGGGCAACGTCCAGTTGATGCGTGCGGCGCTGGAGTGCTGCCACAAGGGCTGGGGCGAATCCACCATCATCGGTGTCGCTGGCGCCGGCCAGGAAATCAGTACGCGTCCCTTCCAGCTGGTCACCGGTCGCGTCTGGCGCGGTTCCGCCTTTGGCGGCGTGAAGGGCCGCACCGAGCTGCCGAGCTATGTGGAGAAGGCGCAGAAGGGCGAGATTCCGCTGGATACCTTCATCACCCACACCATGGGCCTGGAGAAGATCAACGAAGCCTTCGACCTGATGCACGAAGGCAAGAGCATCCGCTCCGTCATCCATTACTGATCGCGTGGCCGGGGCTTCGTGGCCCCGGCCTCACGGAAAAGGAGGACTCCATGACGGATTCCATCGAACTGATCAGCAGCCAGAAAAGCTTTGGCGGCTGGCACCAGCGTTACCGCCACCGTTCCGAAACCCTCGGCTGCGAGATGGTGTTCGCGGTCTACCTGCCGCCCCAGGCCGAGCCTGAAGCGGGCTTGCCGGTACTGTACTGGCTGTCCGGCCTGACCTGCACCGACGAGAATTTCATGCAGAAGGCCGGCGCTCAGCGCATGGCTGCCGAGCTGGGACTGGTGATCGTCGCGCCGGACACCAGCCCGCGCGGGCCGGAAGTGCCGGGTGACCCGGATGGTGCGTGGGACTTCGGTCTCGGTGCGGGCTTCTACGTCAACGCCACCCAGGAGCCCTGGGCGCGGCACTACCGCATGCACGATTACGTGGTGCAGGAACTGCCGGCGCTGATCGAGGCGAACTTCCCGGTTTCCCGCAAGCGCGGCATCAGCGGACACTCCATGGGTGGCCATGGTGCCCTGATCTGCGCCCTGCGCAATCCGGGGCGTTACCTGTCATTGTCGGCCTTCGCGCCGATCACTCATCCGAGCGACTGTCCGTGGGGCCAGAAGGCACTGGGCCGTTTCCTGGGAGAGGACCCGGCCGCCTGGCGCGAATGGGATGCAGTGGAGCTGCTGGCGGGTGCCGTAGAGCGCCTGCCGATACTGGTGGATCAGGGCGATCGCGACGACTTCCTCGCCGTCCAGCTCAAGCCCGAAGCCTTGCACGAAGCCGCCGCTGCGGCCGGTCACCCGCTGCAACTGCGCCTGCAGCCCGGCTACGACCACAGTTATTACTTCATTGCGAGCTTCATCGAAGATCACCTGCGCCACCACGCCGCAGCGCTCTGTGGCTGACACCCTCGGTGCGGTGATCCGGTAGAATCGACGCCCTGACATCTACAGGGCGTTTTTTCATGCGTATCGGACATGGTTACGACGTGCACCGCTTCGGCGAGGGCGATTTCATCAACCTTGGCGGCGTGCGTATTCCCCACAAGTTCGGGCTGATTGCCCACTCCGACGGCGACGTGCTGTTGCACGCGCTCGCCGATGCCTTGCTGGGCGCCTGCGCGCTGGGCGATATCGGCAAGCACTTCCCCGACACCGACCCGCAGTTCAAGGGGGCCGACAGTCGCGCCTTGCTGCGCCACGTGCTGTCGCTGGTGGAAGCCAAGGGCTGGAAAGTGGAAAACGTCGATACCACCATCATCGCCCAGGCGCCGAAGATGGCGCCGCACATCCAGAGCATGCGCGAGGCCATCGCCGCCGACCTGAAGGTTGAGCTGGAGCAGGTCAACGTCAAGGCCACCACCACCGAGAAGCTTGGCTTCACCGGCCGTGAAGAGGGCATTGCGGTCCACGCCGTCGCTTTGCTGGGGCGCGCATGACCGAGTTGGAACTGCTGGGCCCGCGCGCCCATGGCGATGCTTGCGGAAGCGCTGTGCTCAAGGCAGTGGCGGAAGACTTCCAGGTCGACGAAGTGCTGGACATCCCGCTCTCCGGTGATGGCGAACACCTCTGGCTGTGGGTCGAGAAGCGTGGCCTGAACACCGAGGAAGCCGCCCGCCGTCTGGCGCGCGCTGCCGGTGTGCCGGTAAAGATGATCAGCTACGCCGGGCTCAAGGACCGCCAGGCGCTGACCCGCCAGTGGTTCAGCCTGCACCTGCCTGGCAAGTCCGATCCGGACCTGGCCGCCGCCGAGGACGACAGCCTGCGTATTCTCGAACGCAACCGCCACCGCCGCAAACTGCAGCGGGGCGCGCATTCGGCCAACGGCTTCACCTTGCGCCTGACTGAGTTGAAGGCGGATCACGAACAGCTCGAGGCGCGCTTGAAAGCGATCACGGCCCTGGGCGTACCGAACTACTTCGGCACCCAGCGCTTCGGCCATGACGGTGGCAACGTCTTTGACGCCCGGGGCTTCGCCGAGCGCGGCAAGCTGCCGGAACATCGCAACATGCGTTCGCGGTTGCTTTCGGCGGCGCGTAGCTACGTTTTCAACCAGGTACTGGCACGCCGCGTGGCAGAAGGAACCTGGAACCAGGCGCAGGTCGGCGATCTGCTGGCGTTCACCGACAGCCGCAGTTTCTTCCCCGCTGGCGAAGCAGAATGTTCTGATCCACGCCTCGCGGCGCTGGATCTGCATCCCACCGGGCCGATGTGGGGCGAGGGCGATTCCCCGGCGACGAACCATCCCGGAGACATGGAGCGCGCTGTCCAGCAGGCTGAGATGGCGCTTTGCCAGTGGCTCGCCAGTGCGGACATGGCGCACGAACGGCGCATTCTGCGCCTCCCCATCCCGGGCCTTACATGGCATTATCCCGCCCCTGACATTCTGCAACTGGAATTCGTCCTGCCGGCTGGCTGCTTCGCCACCGTGGTAGTGCGCGAGCTGATCGACCTCGTGCCGGCAGGGCAGACGGAAAGCCCATGCGCATATTGATTGCCAACGACGACGGGGTCACTGCACCCGGTATCGCCGCGCTTCACGACGCGCTGTCCGATTATGCGGACTGCATCGTGATCGCCCCGGAAGCCGATCGTAGCGGAGCGAGTAGTTCGCTGACGCTGGATCGGCCGCTGCATCCCCATCGCCTGGGCAATGGTTTCATCAGCCTCAACGGTACCCCGACCGACTGCGTGCACCTGGGCCTCAACGGCCTGCTCGAAGAAGTGCCGGAAATGGTCGTCTCGGGCATCAACCTCGGTGCCAACCTGGGCGATGACGTGCTCTATTCGGGTACCGTGGCAGCGGCCCTGGAGGGGCGCTTCCTGTCCCGCCCGGCCTTCGCCTTCTCGTTGTGCTCGCGGCTGACGGACAATCTGCCGGCCGCGATGCACTTCGCCCGCCTGCTGGTGGAGTCCCACGAGAAGCTCGACTTGCCGCCGCGCACCGTGCTCAACGTGAATATCCCCAACCTGCCGCTGGAGCGCATCAAGGGCATCCAGATGACTCGCCTGGGGCACCGTGCTCGTGCCAAGCCGCCGGTCAAGGTGGTCAATCCGCGCGGCAAGGAAGGCTACTGGATTGCCGCTGCCGGCGATGCCGAAGACGGAGGCGAGGGCACTGATTTCCACGCCGTCATGCAAGGCTACGTGTCGATTACGCCGCTGCAGATGGACCGGACCTTCCGGGAGGCGTTCAATGTCCTTGGCGACTGGCTCGGAGGGCTCGACCATGGCCAATGAATTGTCGCGCCGCGGCGGTATCGGCATGACCTCCCAGCGTACCCGTGAGCGGCTGATCCAGCGTCTGTACGAAGAGGGCCTGTCCAACGCCCACGTACTCGAAGTGATCCGCCGTACACCGCGTCACCTGTTCGTCGACGAGGCGCTGTCGCACCGCGCCTATGAAGACACCGCGCTGCCCATCGGGCACAACCAGACCATCTCGCAGCCCTTCATGGTGGCGCGGATGACCGAACTGCTGCTGGCCGCCGGCCCGCTGGACAAGGTGCTGGAGATCGGCACCGGCTCTGGCTACCAGACCGCCGTATTGTCGCAGCTGGTGGAGCGGGTGTTCTCCGTCGAGCGCATCCAGGCCCTGCAGGACCGCGCCAAGGAACGACTTGCGGAGCTAAACCTGAGAAATGTTGTCTTTCGTTGGGGCGATGGCTGGGAAGGCTGGCCCGCCCTGGCGCCTTACAACGGCATCATCGTCACTGCGGCAGCGGCCGAGGTCCCGCAGGCATTGCTGGACCAGTTGGCGCCAGGGGGGCGACTGGTAATTCCGGTCGGTGGCGGCGAGGTGCAGCAGCTGATGCTGATTGTCCGCACCGAGGATGGCTTCCAGCGCCAGGTGCTGGACTCCGTACGCTTCGTACCGCTGCTCAACGGTCCGCTAGGCTGAGAGCAAGCGGGCAAGACTGCGGTAACTGCCGGCCAGTGAGGCTGGACGTCAATTCATGGATAAGGGGGATGGGTGAGCTTGACAGCGACCCTGTATCAACGGAACTGGATCAAGGGCCTGGGCCACGCTGTGGTGGCGATTGCCGTCTGTTCCCTGCTGGCGGCCTGTTCTTCGACTTCGCGCAGCACCACGACCGTGGTGGACCGCAACGCCCAGCAGAAGCCGACTGTCACCAGCGGCCAGTACGTGGTGCGTCCCGGTGACACGCTCTATTCCATCGCTTTCCGTTACGGCTGGGACTGGAAAGCCCTTGCCGCGCGCAACAACATCTCGGCGCCGTACACCATTCGCCCGGGTCAGGCCATCCGCTTCGATGGCGGCTCGTCGACAACGCCATCAGTCGCGAAAAACACAACGCCTGTCGCCCCGGTAGTCGTCAACAAACCGACATCCACGCCTGCGAGCGCCAGCAAACCGACCACTCCCGTCGTTACTACTCCCGCGCAGCCGCCCGCCACTGGCGGAACTCCGGCAGTGGCAGGAGGGGCTGCGGGGGGCTGGATATGGCCAACCAATGGCACTCTGATTGGGCGTTTTGCATCAAACGGCAGTTTGAATAAAGGGATTGATATAGGCGGGCAATTGGGCCAGCCTGTCCTGGCTGCGTCTAATGGCACGGTGGTGTACGCCGGTAGTGGTTTGCGGGGCTACGGCGAACTCGTGATCATCAAGCACAGTGATACCTACGTAAGCGCCTACGGCCACAACCGGAGGTTGCTGGTGCGGGAAGGGCAACAGGTCAAAGTCGGGCAGAACATTGCCGAGATGGGCTCCACAGGGACTGACCGGGTGAAGCTGCACTTTGAGATTCGCCGCCAGGGTAAACCTGTAGATCCGCTGCAATACCTGCCAAGTCGTTGATGCTGGCTGTTCCCCTGCGTGGGTGAGCGGGCCTAGGTGTCCTAAGGATAAGGACGCACCTGGGCTTGTTGTCGAACTCAGCAAGGGATAACGACATGGCACTTAAAAAAGAAGGGCCGGAGTTTGACGTAGATGATGAAGTGCTCCTGCTGGAGCCTGGCATCATCCTTGAAGAGTCGCTTGCCGAAGAGCAGGTATCGCTTCGAGTCACTCCTAAAGCCACCTCACTCTCCTCTCTCAAGCAACACAAGCACATCGACTACAGCCGCGCGCTCGACGCGACCCAGCTGTATCTGAATGAAATCGGTTTCTCGCCGCTCCTGACTCCGGAAGAGGAAGTCCACTTTGCGCGTCTCGCGCAGAAGGGCGACCCAGCCGGTCGGCGGCGAATGATCGAAAGTAACCTGCGTCTGGTGGTGAAGATCGCGCGACGTTACGTCAACCGCGGTCTCTCCCTGCTCGACCTGATCGAAGAGGGTAACCTCGGGTTGATCCGCGCGGTGGAGAAGTTCGATCCCGAGCGTGGTTTCCGCTTCTCCACCTACGCAACCTGGTGGATTCGTCAGACCATCGAACGGGCCATCATGAACCAGACCCGCACCATCCGTTTGCCGATCCACGTGGTGAAGGAGCTCAACGTCTATCTGCGGGCTGCTCGCGAACTGACCCACAAGCTGGACCACGAGCCGTCGCCCGAGGAAATCGCCAATCTGCTCGAGAAGCCGGTCGACGAGGTGAAGCGGATGCTCGGTCTGAACGAGCGGGTCACTTCGGTGGATGTCTCTCTCGGTCCGGATTCGGACAAGACCCTTCTCGATACCTTGACCGATGACCGTCCCACCGACCCCTGTGAACTGCTGCAGGACGACGATCTCAGCGAGAGCATCGATCTGTGGCTGTCGGAACTGACCGACAAGCAGCGCGAGGTGGTGATTCGCCGCTTTGGCCTGCGCGGCCACGAAAGCAGCACCCTGGAGGAGGTCGGCCAGGAAATCGGTCTGACCCGCGAGCGGGTCCGGCAGATTCAGGTCGAAGCCCTCAAGCGTCTGCGGGAGATCCTCGAGAAGAATGGCCTGTCGAGCGACGCACTGTTCCAGTAGCGCACTGGCCGACAATAAAGGAGCCCGGATGATTCCGGGCTTTTTTATGCGTCGCGATGTAAGCATTCGCTTACACAGTGTGTGAGTGTTCAGCTTGAAATGTCGCCAGCCTCGGCGACTAATATCTATATCATGTTGTTTTTTAAAGATTTTATTTTATATCGGAGGCGCGGGGATGGTCGGGTGCGCGGAAGTGACCCAGTTGCCGCGGCACGGTAGGCGGGTAATATCACCCCTGCGTACACGGAAAGACGCAGGCCGGTAAGGATGCCGGTCAGGAGCCACCGCAGGATGCGGTTCATCAGGATGATGAAGAAGGGAAGAAAGAGTGGGCGGGTTATCCCGCCCCTTTTTTTGCCCGCAGAAAAGTGGAATCCCAGATGCAGAAAGGCCCGCACCAGGCGGGCCTTTTCTATTTCTGGAAGCAGTAGAACTCAGCGCTCCAGGTACTGCATCTTGTTCGGCTTGCCATCCCACTCTTCGGCGTCCGGCAGGGAATCCTTCTTCTCGGTGATGTTCGGCCATACATCGGCCAGATCCTTGTTCAGCTCGATGAACTCCTGCATGCCATCCGGGACTTCGTCTTCGGAGAAGATCGCCTGTGCCGGACATTCCGGTTCGCACAGGGCGCAGTCAATGCACTCATCCGGGTGGATGACCAGGAAGTTCGGGCCTTCGTAGAAGCAGTCCACCGGGCATACTTCCACGCAGTCGGTGTATTTGCACTTGATGCAGTTGTCGGTGACGACGAAGGTCATTTCTAATTTTCTCCTCAGGCGGGCGGCTAAGCGCGCGCGATTCTAGCAGCTTGTCCCGCGGTCCGTCAGACCCGCATCTTCCATGCATATAACAATTCGAGAGCTTGACGTGGTGTCAGGTCATCGGGGCTGACACGCATCAGCTCTTCGACGATCGGATGCGGCAGGCTGGCGAACAGGTCACTTTGCAGTGGTGCCGGGCTTTTCGGGTCGGTGGTGCGCGGTGCTTCGTGGGGCAGGCTGGTGGTTTCCAGGCGTGACAGATGCTCGCGGGCGCGCTGAATTACCGCACCCGGTACGCCCGCCAGTTGCGCCACTGCCAGGCCGTAACTCTGGCTGGCCGGGCCGGGCAGGACGTGGTGCAGGAAGACGATGCGCTCGTTGTGCTCGGTGGCGTTCAGGTGCACGTTTGCTACAGCCGGTTCGCTTTCCGGCAGCACGGTCAGCTCGAAATAGTGGGTGGCGAACAGGGTAAAGGCACGCAGCTTCGCCAGATGTTCGGCGGCGGACCAGGCCAGCGACAGTCCGTCGAAAGTGCTGGTGCCACGGCCCACTTCGTCCATCAGCACCAGGCTGCGGTCGCTGGCGTTGTGCAGAATGTTCGCGGTTTCACTCATTTCCACCATGAAGGTGGAGCGGCCGCCGGCAAGGTCGTCGGAGGAGCCGATGCGGGTGAAGATGCGGTCCACCAAGGACAGCTCACAGCGTGCGGCCGGGACGAAACTGCCGATATGTGCCAGCAGCACGATAAGCGCTGTTTGCCGCATATAGGTCGATTTACCGCCCATATTCGGACCAGTAATCACCAACATACGGGTGTCTTCGTCGAGATTCAGGTCGTTGGCGACGAACGGCGTGTCCAGTACCTGCTCGACCACCGGATGGCGGCCCTGCTCGATGAGAATGCCGGACTCTTCGACGAAGCGGGGGCGGTTCAGGTCGAGATTCAGTGCACGTTCGGCGAGGTTGGTCAGCACGTCCAGTTCGGCCAGTGCGGCAGCTGTGTCCTGCAGCGGCGCCAGTTGGCCGATCAGCAGTTCCAGCAGTTCTTCGTAGAGTTGCTTCTCACGGGCGAGGGCGCGGCTCTGGGCCGACAGCGCCTTGTCCTCGAAAGCCTTCAGCTCCGGCGTGATGAAGCGCTCAGCGCCCTTCAGGGTCTGGCGGCGGATGTAGTCAGCGGGAGCCTGTTCGGCCTGCACACGGGGCAGTTCGATGTAGTAACCGTGGATGCGGTTGTAGCCAACCTTCAGGTTCGGCAGGCCAGTACGAGCCTTTTCGCGGGTTTCCAGGTCCATCAGGTACTGGCCGGCGTTCTCGCTGAGCATCTGCAGCTCGTCCAGCTCGGCGTCGTAGCCGCGGGCGATGACGCCGCCGTCGCGGATCACCGCTGGCGGGTTCTCGATCACGGCCCGGGCCAGCAGGTCGGCCAGCTCCGGGTAGGTGCGGATGCTGCTGGCCAGTTCGCCCAGGTGCGGGGCTTCCAGTTCAAGCATGCCGTTCTGCAGTTGCGGCAGCGCGGCAAGGGCGTCGCGCAGTCGGGCGAGATCACGCGGGCGGGCGTTGCGCAGGCCGATTCGGGCGAGAATCCGCTCGACATCGCCGATTTCCTTCAGCTGTGGCTGGAGGGTCTCGAAGCGATAACGCTCCAGCAGACAGGCGATAGAGTCCTGGCGGGCTTCGAGGACGGCACGGTCGCGCAATGGGCGATTCAGCCAGCGGGTCAGCAGGCGGCTGCCCATGGCGGTCTGGCAGCGATCGACTACCGATTGCAGGGTATTGTCGCGGCCGCCGGCAAGGTTGGTATCCAGCTCCAGGTTGCGGCGGCTGGCGCCATCGAGGATCACGGTGTCGTCGATGCGTTCATGACGCAGGCTGCGCAGGTGCGGCAGGGCGGTACGCTGGGTTTCCTTGGCGTAGGCCAGCAGGCAGCCTGCGGCACCGATGGCCAGGGTCAGTTCCTGGCAGCCGAAGCCCTTGAGGTCCTGCACGCCGAATTGCTGGCACAGGCTCTTTTTCGCCGAGTCGCGATCGAAGTCCCAGGGCGCGCGGCGATGCGAGCCACGGCGTTTCTCTGCTGGCAGGCCCTGGGGCCAGTCGTCGGGGATCAGCAGCTCGGCGGGATTCAGGCGCTCCAGTTCGGCCAGCAGGGTTTCCCAGCCTTTTATTTCCTGGACGTTGAAACGGCCGCTGGTGATGTCCAGCACGGCCAGGCCGAACAGGCGCTCATCGCCCAGCACGGCGGCAATCAGGTTGTCGCGGCGCTCGTCGAGCAGCGCTTCGTCACTGACTGTACCGGGAGTCAGGATGCGTACGACCTGGCGCTCCACTGGCCCCTTGCTGGTGGCCGGATCACCGATCTGTTCGCAGATCACTACCGATTCGCCGAGCTTGACCAGCTTGGCCAGGTAGCCCTCTGCAGAATGGAACGGAATGCCGGCCATGGGAATGGAGTTGCCGGCAGACTGCCCGCGTGCAGTCAGGGTGATGTCCAGCAGCTTGGCGGCCTTCTTGGCGTCCTCGTAGAACAGCTCGTAGAAGTCGCCCATGCGGTAGAACATCAACTGATCTGGATGCTGGTTCTTCAGCCTCCAGTACTGCTGCATCATTGGTGTGTGGGCGGAGAGGTCGCTCTGACTCATGGCTTCTGGCTGTCCGGCTTCAACATGCAAAAGCGCCTAGTGTACGGTATCCACCTCGCCTTCTTTAACCCCGGAGCGCACTGTGCCCCTTACCGATTCCTCGATTACCGAACTCTCCGCCCGCCTGGGTGCGCGACTTGCCGCGACGCAGCTGCGCGTTACCACTGCGGAATCTTGCACCGGTGGCGGGATTGCAGAGGCGATCACGCGGATATCCGGCAGCTCCACCTGGTTCGAGGCAGGCTATGTCACTTACTCGAATAACCAGAAGACCCGCCAGCTGGATGTGCCGGCGGAACTATTCGCCAAAGTCGGTGCAGTGAGTCGGGAGGTCGTCGAGGCCATGGTTGCCGGCGCCTTGCCTCGCAGTGGGGCGGATATTGCCGTAGCCGTCAGCGGTATTGCCGGACCGGATGGCGGTTCTGCCGAGAAGCCGGTGGGCACCGTCTGGCTGGCCTGGAGGAAAGGAGAACAGGTGTTCAGCGAACGGCGTCTGTATGCCGGTGATCGGGAAGCTGTACGCCGGCAGACCGTGGCAACCGCTCTGGAAGGGCTGTTGCGACTGGCGGATGGGGAAAATCCGCTTCAGGGGTAGGCGAGCGGCTTGCCCTGTGGAATAATACTGGCTACTTATACAGTTGTTCGTGGCCGCCCGGCCGCCTGACTTCGCGAGGACTTCAATGGACGACAACAAGAAGCGCGCCCTGGCCGCGGCCCTGGGACAGATCGAACGCCAATTCGGCAAAGGCGCGGTCATGCGCATGGGCGACCATGAGCGCCAGGCTATCCCCGCCATCTCCACCGGCTCGCTGGGTCTGGATATCGCGCTGGGTATCGGCGGTCTGCCGCGTGGCCGTATCGTTGAAATCTACGGCCCGGAATCCTCGGGTAAGACCACCCTGACCCTGTCGGTCATCGCCCAGGCGCAGAAAATCGGTGCCACCTGTGCCTTCGTCGACGCCGAACACGCCCTGGACCCGGACTATGCCGGCAAGCTGGGTGTCAACGTTGACGATCTGCTGGTTTCCCAGCCGGACACCGGCGAACAGGCCCTGGAAATCACCGATATGCTGGTGCGCTCCAATGCCGTTGACGTGATCATCGTCGACTCCGTGGCGGCCCTGGTACCCAAGGCCGAAATCGAAGGTGAAATGGGCGATCAGCACGTCGGCCTGCAGGCCCGCCTGATGTCCCAGGCGCTGCGCAAGATCACCGGCAACATCAAGAACGCCAACTGCCTGGTCATCTTCATCAACCAGATCCGCATGAAGATCGGCGTGATGTTCGGCAACCCGGAAACCACTACCGGTGGTAACGCGCTGAAGTTCTACTCCTCCGTCCGCCTGGATATCCGCCGTACCGGCGCGGTGAAGGAAGGCGACGAGGTGGTCGGTAGCGAAACCCGCGTCAAGGTCGTGAAGAACAAGGTCGCTCCGCCGTTCCGTCAGGCCGAGTTCCAGATCATGTACGGCCGCGGCATCTACCGCACCGGCGAGATCATCGACCTGGGTGTACAGCTGGGCCTGATCGAGAAGTCCGGTGCCTGGTACAGCTATCAGGGCAGCAAGATCGGTCAGGGCAAGGCCAACGCCGCCAAGTTCCTGGAAGACAATACCGAGATCTGCAACACCCTCGACAAGGCCATTCGCGAGCAACTGCTGACCAACCAGACGCCGCCGACCAAGGCCGAGCTCGCTGCGGCGGAAGCCGAAGCAGAAGCTGAAGCCGATCTCTGATCGCGATGGCCGTTGAGCTCGATAACCCCGTCGCCGTGCGACGGGTGGCCATGGACCTGCTGGCAAGACGCGAGCATGGCCGGGCAGAGCTCTCGCGCAAGCTGCGGCAACGCGGCGCCACGCAGGATCTGATCGACCCCGCCCTCGACTGTCTGGCCGAGGAGGGGCTGCTCAATGAAAGCCGCTATCTGGAGAGCTATATCGCCAGCCGTGCGCGGGCCGGTTACGGTCCGATGCGGATTCGCGAAGAGCTGTCGCAGCGCGGTTTGCCGCGCGGCGAGATCGACGCTGCACTGAGTGAGTCGGGCGTCGACTGGAACGAAAACCTGCGTGAGGTCTGGCGCCGCAAATTTGCCCGACTGCCACAGGACGCTCGCGAGAGGGCCCAGCAGGGGCGGTTTCTGAGCTATCGAGGCTACTCGATGGAGGCCATCAGCCGGCTGCTGAGTGGTCGACGATCCGATGATTGAAACGAACAAGGCACCCAATCGGGTGCCTTGTTCGTTTTCCGGGCCGGGAAATCAGCGCTCCCAGTTTTCCGGCTGGTTGATGAAGTTCAGCAGCTCCCGCAAACGCCCCTGAGCGCGGCCATTGAAGGCGAAGGCCAGGCGGGTGAGATGGGCGAATTCCGGCTCGTCCAGTTCCGACTCACTGTAGGGCTGCTGGTGAAATCCGCCGCTCACGCACAGATTGCCGAACTCGCGCTCCAGCAACTGCAAGGCACGGACGCTCAGCGGGTGGTTCAGGCGGATCACGAAGCGATCCTTGAGCCAGCGGCTGGAGTGGAAGTTGCTGTAGAACTGGGCGATTTCCTCGGCGGCTTCCTCGGCGCTGTGCACCAGCGTCATCAGGCTCATGTCGCTGGGCAGGATGTAACCGTTGTCTTCGAGTTGTTCCTTGATGAACTCCAGGGCGTGGTCCCAGTAATGCCCGCCCGGCTGGTCGAGAAGGACCACCGGCACCAGCGGACTCTTGCCGGTCTGGATGAGGGTCAGCACTTCCAGCGCTTCATCCAGCGTGCCGAAGCCACCGGGGCAGAGCACCAGGGCATCGGCTTCCTTGACGAAGAACAGCTTGCGCAGGAAGAAGAAGTGGAATGACAGCAGATTGCTGGTTCCGTCCACGGTGCGGTTGGCGTGCTGCTCGAAGGGCAGGGTGATGTTGAAACCGAGGCTGTTTTCCAACCCGGCACCCTCGTGAGCCGCGGCCATGATGCCGCCACCGGCACCGGTGATGACCATCAGATCGTAGCGCGCCAGGGTTTCGCCCAGCTCGCGGGCCAGGGCATAGATGGGATGGTTGGCTGGCGTGCGGGCCGAGCCGAATACGGTGACTTTGCGGCGACGTTTGAACTGCTCCAGGGTGCTGAAGGCGTGCTCCATCTCGCGCAGGGTCTGCAGCATGATCTTGGCGTCCCAGCGGTTGCGGTCGGCCTGGGCCATGCGAGCGACAGTGGTGAGCATTTCGCGGTACAGCGGCAGGTTCTGGCTGTTGCCAGGTGCAGCCAGTTCGGCCAGTTCCTCGATCTTTTGTGCGAGGTCAGTGCCGCTGGTCTGGAAGTGTCTGGAGAGGTAGTCGTCGGGCTCATAGGGCATGTTGATACTCCTTGTTCATCAACCCCTGATCGCCTGTCCATGGGCGGCGCTGGCCACGTAAGGTGGCTCTGGCAGAGGTGCATTGGCGCTTCGCCGCACGCACAGGGTTCAGCAGCAGGGCCGCCCAGTCTGGCACACGGGGTGTGACAGTCGGTGGGCCATCGATGTCAGATGGCGATCCGGTCTCCGGGCTCCGGAATATTGGCCGTCCAGTTCAGGCGATCCTGGAGTGCACCCTTGAGTACATCCATCTTTTCTCGCTCGCCATGTATCAGGTATAGCTCGGGTTTGTGCTCGAAGTGGCCAACCCACTGAATTAATTGTGATTGTCCCGCGTGCGCAGAGAATCTGCCGAGGGTGTGTATCTGTGCTTTCACGCTGATGCGCTGGCGCAGGATACGTACGCTTTCGGCGCCATCGACGATGGCGCGGCCCAGTGTGCCCTTGGCCTGGAAGCCGGGGAAGACGATGTGGCATTCCTTGCGCCAGAGGTTGTGCTTGAGGTGGTGGACGATGCGTCCGCCAGTGCACATGCCGCTGCCGGCGATGATGATGGCTCCACTCTTGATGCGGTTCAGCGCCATCGATTCATCGGCGCTCTGGGTCGTGTGCAGGATCGGCAGCCAATCGCCGACTTTGGCGGTGCCGGTGCCGCGCATGTATTCACGGTCGACGTCGGCGATCTCGCCGATGTGTTGCAGGTAGATGTTGTTGGCCCGGGCCGCCATCGGGCTGTCGAGGTAGACGACCTGCTGCGGCAGGCGGCCTTCCTGGTAGAAGCGCCCGAGGTAGTAGATCAGGTCCTGGGTACGGCCTACGGCGAAGGACGGGATCAACACGTTGCCGCCCTCGTTCTGCGCGCGCTGCAGGATGCCGGCGAGTTCCAGCAGGGTTTCGTTGGCGTCACGGTGATCGCGGTCGCCGTAGGTGGACTCGAGCAGGACCACATCGGCGCGAGCGAGCGGCGTCGGCGTGCGCATCAGCGGCGAACAGGTGCTGCCCAGGTCGCCCGAGAAAACCAGGCGGCGGGTCGAGCCGAATTCATGGATCTCCAGTTCGACGATGGCCGAGCCGAGGATGTGTCCGGCGTTGTGGAAGGTCACGCGAATACCGCGTGCGACATCCACCGTACTGCCGTAGCTGACGCGGCGGCGCTGGTTCAATGCACGGGAAGCATCTTCGATGGTGTACAGCGGCTTGACGGGCGGCTTGCCCAGGCGCGAGCGCCACTTGTTCTCCCACTCGGCGTCCTTTTCCTGGAGGTGCGCCGAGTCCATCAGCATCAGCTCCAGCAGGTCGCAGCAGGATTCGGTGGCGTAGATCGGCCCCTTGTAGCCTTCCTTCGCCAGGCGTGGCAGCAGGCCGCTGTGGTCCAGATGGGCGTGGGAGAGAACGACCGCGTCGAGCTCCTTCGGGTCGAAGGGGAACGGCGTGCGGTTGCTCGCCTCGTTGTCGCGGGTGCCCTTGTTGCCGCTGCGCCCCTGGCGCATCCCGCATTCGAGCAGCACGCGGACGCCGTCGCGGGTCTCCAGGAGGTAGCAGGAGCCGGTGACTTCCTGGATCGCGCCGATGAAGGTGAGAAGCGCCATGTCATCTCCTTGTCGGAATTCTCTTTCAGCCTTGCCCGAATGGTCGGGGCGGTCGTTGATACATGTCAGCGCCCGTCCGATCTGTGGCGACCTAGACTTTCTGCCATAGCCAAGGGAGAGCCGATATGTCACAGATCCTGCCAAGCCCCGAGGAGCTTGCCGCCCATGCGGCAGCCGAGCCCGAATATGCCGGCTGGCTGCGCGGCCGTGGTCCGCTTCAGCATAGCGTGCAGACCCAGGCGGCGGTCTTTCGTGTTGCTCATCAATTGGTCCAGTACGGCCTGCAGCCGGACCTGGCCAGTGTCTACCGGCTGTTTGGCGCGCTGGATCGGCTGACCTGCGCCGGCCTCTGGCTGGTGGCCCACATGACCTACGCCAGACGTGTGCGCCTCGATGGCGCGCCCTTGCAGGCCGAGGACTTCAAGTCCCAGCCGGAAGGGCATACCGGCGGTGCGCTGAACATGGTGCCAGCCTATGCCGGCTACCTCGCCCTGAATGCCCTGAGCGGCAAGACCCGCGGTTGGCTGATGGGGCAGGGGCATTGTGTGGCGGCGATCGATGCGCTCAATGTGCTGACCGGCAATCTGCATCCGGAGCAGGCCGCTGCCTACGGAAACGGCGAGGCCGGGCTGGACCGGCTGGTGCAGGATTTCTACAGCTACGCCCAGGCGCCTGAAGGCAAGGTTGCCGCGCCACTGGGCAGCCATGTCAATCCGCACACTGCCGGCGGTATCGCCGAAGGCGGTTATCTCGGTTTCGCCGAACTGATGTATGCACACATGCCATTGCCGGGCGAAACCCTGGTGGCCTTCCTCTCCGACGGCGCCGCCGAGGAACAGCGTGGCAGTGACTGGATTCCCCGCTGGTGGCGTGCCGAGGATTGCGGCACGGCGTTGCCAGTGATGATCGCCAATGGCCGGCGCATCGAGCAGCGCACCGAGTTGGGCACCCACGAAGGGCTGGAGGGCTTCAAGCTGCACCTGCGGCGCTGCGGCTTCGACCCGGTGAGCTTCGACGGTCGCGATCCGGCGGCCTTCGTCTGCGCCCTGTGGGAAATGGAAGAGCGCCTGCAACACCGCGTCGATGAGAAGGAGCGCGGCATCCTGCGTTATCCGCTGCCGATTCCCTACGGCATAGCCGAGACCACCAAGGGTTATGGCTTCTACGGCGCCGGCAGTAACGCTGCTCACAACCTGCCGTTGCCCGGTAACCCCAGCAACGACGCCGAGGCGCGCGAGTTGTTCAACCAGCATGCGGCGCCGCTGTGGGTCGAACCGGAAGAGCTCGCCGAAGCCTGCGGTCTGTTCGCCGCTTCGCGCAGCGGCCGGGTGCTGGAGCGGGACAACCCGCTGGCCGTGCGGCGGCCCATCGAACCTTCGATTCCACCGTTGCATTACCGTAATGACGAGTGCTCGCCCATGGCGGCGCTGGATCGCTTCTATGTCGACCTCTGCAACGCCAACCCGGACCTGCGCGCCCGCGTCGGCAACCCGGACGAGCTGGCGAGCAACCGCCTGGGCGGAGTACTGAAGGCGCTGCGGCACCGGGTGAGCGAGCCGGAAAGCGAACTGGAGGCGGTGGATGGCCGGATCATCACCGCGCTCAACGAGGAGGCGGTGGTCTCCGCCTGCCTGGCCAACCAGGGCGGACTGAACCTGGTGGCCAGCTACGAGGCCTTCTGCGTGAAAATGCTCGGGGCGGTGCGCCAGACGCTGATCTTCGCCCGCCAGCAAAAGGAAGCCGGGCGCCCGGCGGGATGGCTCGGCTGGCCGCTGGTGGCGACCTCGCACACCTGGGAGAACGGCAAGAACCAGCAGTCGCACCAGGACACCACATTCTGCGAAGCGCTGCTGGGCGAGATGAGCGACATGGTGCGGGTGGTCTTCCCGGCTGACCACAACAGCCATCTCGCCCTGCTGCCGGATATCTACCGCAGCCGTGGGCAACTGGCTTGCATCGTCGCGCCCAAGCGCGAGCGGCCAGCGGTATTCACCCAGGCCCAGGCTGAGCAGTTGGCGCGTGATGGTGCGATCCTGATGGACGAACACCCAGGCGCCGAGCCGCTGCTGCTGATCGCCAATGGCAGCTACCAGTTGGCCGAGATGCGTCGCGCCGCGTTGCGTCTGGAAGAAGCCGGCTATCCATACCGACTGGTCTATCTACAGGAGCCTGGCCGCTTCCGCGCGCCGCGCGATAACTGGGAGCTGCAGGCGCTGGCGGACGAGTCCATCGCCATGCGGCTGTTCCCTGATCATTATGAGCGCCGCGTGCTGCTCACCCACATGCGCCCGGAAGTGGCGCGTGGGCACCTCTGGCCGATTCTGCCGGATGCACTGAAGACGGCAGTCCTGGGATATCGCAACCAGGGCGGGACGCTGGACGAGGCTGGCATGCTGTTCGCCAACCGCTGCAGTTGGGCGCATGTGCTGGCGGCCTGCGCGCGGCTGCTGGATGTGCCCCGTAGCGCCCTGCTGACGCCGGACGAAGCGGCGGCAGTGGCCGGCAAGGAAAACCCCGCAGTGCTGCGTTGATCGACGCTGGCGCAACCGCCTCAGGGCGGTTGCACGGGCCTCAGCGCTTGAGCGCCTTGATCAGGTCGTCGAGGCCGTCGATCTTCAGTTCCAGGGTCAGTTGCATCAGACGGCCCAGTTCGCCGGCCGGGAACTGGCCCTTCTTGTGGAACCACAGCAGGTACTCGTCCGGCAGGTCCACCAGCATGCGTCCCTGGTACTTGCCGAAGGGCATCGGCGTGCGCGCGATCTTCAGCAGCATTTCCTTGTCGAGCATCGGCGCGGCTTATTTCTTCAGCTTGATCTTGCAGCTGCCGGCGTCGAAGCGCTCGGTGGCGACCGGAGCGTTGGTCTTGTACTCGGTGAAGCTGTAAGTGAGGATCGCGCCCTCGGCCAGCAGTTGGCGGTAGGCGGTGTTGCTGCAGACGCTGTCGCCCAGTTGGCTGCGTACGCTGTCGGGATTCTCGCGCATGCGCTCGGCATGGCTGGCGCGCACGCTCAGGTGGTTGATCAGCTGCGGACCGTCGACGGTGTAGCCCTGGTCGAGGATGTCTTCGTTGATGGCGCGCGGGGTGCCTTCGCTGCTTTCCTTGGCGACCTTTTCCAGGGTCTGGGTCAGTTCGAAGTCCTTCTTCGACGCGGCGTGCGCGACGGGAAGAACGAGGCAGAGGGCGAGGGCGGTGAGGCGCAGCATGGGCATCTCCTGACAATGGTGCCGATTCGACCGTGGCGAGCCTTCCGGGTTCGCTGGTCATTACAGCCGCCTATTGTCCCCGAAAATGGCTCTCCTGCCGAGATTCCATTGCCGCAGGCCGCTGCCCGGCTTGCCGGGCGGCCAACCTCGTCAATGGATGGCGCAAAGGTTTCGAAGCTTTTATCGCCACTCGAGCGCGCGCAGGGAGGCAGATTGTGGCTCTGGTACAATCGGCGGTCCGCAACCGCCGTCCCAATCGAGCCTTCGATGTACCGTCCGACTTTCCATTTTCCGGTGGCCCGATGAGCCACGCCGTCGCCCGCCTGCGCGATGCACGCCTGGCGCGCTGCCTCAAGCCGTTCTTCGCCCGTGGTTCACGTTCGCCGCGCTGCCCTGGTTGCCGTCTGCGGCCGAACTACTGCATGTGCAGCCTGCGCCCGCAGGTCGAGTCAAACTCGGCGATGTGCCTGGTGATGTTCGATACCGAGCCGCTCAAGCCCAGCAATACGGGTTGGCTGATTGCCGAAACCGTGCCCGAGACCTGGGCCTTCGGCTGGTCGCGGATCGAGGTCGACCCGGCGCTGCTGGCGCTGCTCGACGATCCGCAGTGGCAGCCCTATGTGGTGTTCCCCGGTGAATTCGTCCAGCCAGAGCGCGTAGTCACCACGGTGGCGCCGCAGGGCGGCAAGCGCCCGCTGTTCATCCTGCTCGACGCCACCTGGAACGAGGCGCGCAAGATGTTCCGCAAGAGCCCCTATCTGGACCGCTTCCCGGTGCTGAGCATCACTCCCGATGCCCTGTCACGCTATCGCCTGCGCCGTTCCAAGTTCGACGAGCATCTGTGCACCGCCGAAGTCGCGGCGCTGTGCCTGGGGTTGGCCGGCGACCGCCGCGCCGGCGATGCGCTGGATGCCTATCTGGACGTGTTCAGCGAGCGCTACCTGGGTTCCAAGCGCCAGCAGCCGCTGGACGAGCAGAGCCCGGCGCACCAGGCGTTGAGGCCGTTTACCGAGCGCTGAATTCACTGACACGCTTTTCCAGGGTTACTCCGGCAATGGGGCGATCGTAGGAGCGGACTTCGTCCGCGATAGGGTGGGGCTGGCGCCAACTGGTCGGTCGGAGCGGGGTTGAGTCGATCGCGGACAGAGTCCGCTCCTACGACAGTCGACACGTACGTGCTTCGTGTGTAGAAGCGGGGGCGCTTCAGACCGCCTTCACCTCGGCCTTCTTCGGCCACAACTGCGCCACCAGCATGCCCGCCAGCATCAGCGCGCAGCCGAAGTAACCGCGCAGATGCAGCGTCTCGTCGAGGAACAGTGCGCCAGCGATGGCGGCGAATACCGCTTCCAGCGAGAGGATGATCGCCGCGTGGGAGGCGATGGCGTGCTTCTGCGCGATGACCTGCAGGGTGAAGCCGGTGGCGACGCCGAACAGGCCGCCGTAGATCAGCGCGGGAGCCGCCTGGACGATGGCATCGAGGTGGATTTCCTCGAACACCAGCGCCAGGATCATGCTCACCACCGCGCAGGTAACGAACTGCAGGAAGGCCAGGCGGATCGGGTCGTAGCGGCTGGCGAACAGGCCCACCAGCAGCACGTGGCCGCCCCAGACGAAGGCGCCGGTCAGTTGCAGCCAGTCACCTGAGGCGACGTGGAAGCCCGGGCCGATGCTCAGCATCGCCATGCCGGTCACGGCCAGCGCCGCGCCCAGCCAGGTGCCCATGCCGGCGCGATGGCCGATCAGCAGGCCGAGCAGCGGCACGATGATCACGTACAGGCCGGTGATGAACCCGGAGTTGGTCACGCTGGTGAACATCAGGCCGACCTGTTGCAGGTTGATCCCCACGGTCAGCGCGGTACCGATGGCCAGCCCTGCGAGGAGCATGCCGCGGTTGAACGGCTGGGCACCGCGCTTGCTCGACCAGGCCAGCAGCGGCAGCAGCGCCACGGCGCCGAGGGTAAAGCGCAGGCCGGTATAGAGGAACGGGCCGATGGCATCCATCCCGAGGCGTTGCGCGACGAAGGACACCCCCCAGATCATCGCGGTGAACAGCATCAGGAAATCGGCGCGCAGCGCATGGCTTTTCATCTTGTTCTCGTAACGGGCAGGAAAAAAAGCGGAACTCTGCCGTAACGCCGGGCCTTTGGAAAGGGGCGCGGACTGTCGGCGGGCACAGTGGCAAGGGCGTTCAGGCCACGCTGTAAGTACTGTCCGGCGATGTATTCGCGGCGGACACCAGGGCTGGTCTTTGCGTACAATGCGTCGAGTAGTGCTCTATCCGTGCTCCGACCTTTCCTGCGCAAGTCTGGCTGTTATCCACGGCGGACTTCGGCGCGGCCTTCAAGGAAAATTCATGGCTTCCTACGAGATCCTGATCGCTGACGATCACCCGCTGTTCCGCAGTGCCCTGCACCAGGCCCTGACCATTGGTCTCGGCCCCGAGGCGCGACTGTCGGAGGCCGCGAGTATCGCGGAGCTGGAGGCGCGCCTGAACGAGAAGGCCGACTGGGACCTGGTGCTGCTGGACCTGAATATGCCCGGCGCCTACGGCTTCTCCGGGCTGGTGCTGCTGCGCGGGCAGTACCCGCAGATTCCGGTGGTGATGGTCTCCGCCCAGGAAGACGCCGCCGTGGTGCAGCGCTCCCGCGAGTTCGGCGCCAGTGGTTTCATTCCCAAGTCCAGCGAACTGAGCGTGCTGCAGCAGGCTGTGCGCGCGGTGCTCGATGGCGATGTCTGGTGGCCGCCGCAGGTGGACGCGGTGACCGAGATGAGCGAAGACGTGCGCGCCGCCAGCGCCGGTCTGGCCAGCCTCACTCCGCAGCAGTTCCGCGTGCTGACCATGGTCTGCGAAGGCCTGTTGAACAAGCAGATCGCCTTCGAGCTGAGCGTTTCCGAAGCCACGGTGAAGGCCCACGTGACGGCGATCTTCCGCAAGCTGAATGTGCGCACCCGCACCCAGGCGGCGCTGCTGCTGGCGCAGATGGAATCGGTGCCGGGGGCCTGAGGCCGTCACAACCCGGATCAGAGGCTGTCACATTCTGTAATGGCCTTGACTCCTTTTTGACGATCGCTGGTATAGAGTGCCGCGACCTTTGCCTGTGAGAACCACACGTGTCCGCCTCCCCCTTCAAGGGCCAGACCGGCCTGAAACGCATCTTCAACGCCGCCGGCTACTCCCTGGCCGGTTTCGCCGCCGCCTTCAAGGGTGAAGCGGCCTTCCGCCAACTGGTGCTGATCAACGTCATCCTGATCCCGCTGTCGTTCTTCTGCGACGTGACCCGTGGCGAGCGTGCGCTGATGATCGCAGTGTGTCTGCTGGCGCTGATCGTCGAACTGCTCAACTCTGCCATCGAGGCGGTGGTGGATCGCGTCTCGCTGGAACGCCATCCCCTCTCGAAGAACGCCAAGGACATGGGCAGTGCGGCCCAGTTCGTCGCGCTGACCATCATCACCGTGACCTGGGCGGGCATCCTGCTCGGCTGACGGCCTGTAGGAGCTCGCTCGCGAACCGCCTGACACGGTTGTCGCCGGCGTGAAGCGTTCGCGAGCAAGCTCGCTCCTACTAAAAGCCCAACTCAGGGAATCATCGGCAGGACGATATCGTCGCTGCGCGTCACCCCGGCGGTTTCGCTGCGGCACAGTTCGAGGAACTCGCGCATGGTCGCGGTCTGGTACTTCTGCCGGTGCCAGATGAAGTAGAACTGCCGACGCAGGTCCAGGTCCGGGGTTTCCACCGGCACCAGGCTGCCGCGGCGGAACGCGTCGCGCAGGGCCAGGCGCGAGATGCAGCCGATCCCCAATCCCGACTCCACCGCGCGCTTGATCGCCTCGGTGTGCTCCAGCTCCAGCCGTACGTTCAGCGGTTCCACGTGGTGGCGCATGGCCTGGTCGAAGGTCAGGCGCGTGCCCGAGCCCTGTTCCCGCAGGATCCAGGCTTCCTCCGTCAGCCGCTCCAGGCTCGCGCGGCCTTCACGGGCGAGCGGATGTTGCGGTGCGCAGAACACCACCAGTTCGTCTTCCATCCACGGCTGCACCTCGATGTCCGGGTGCTGGCAGTCGCCCTCGATCAGCCCCAGGTCCAGTTCGTAGTGCGCCACGCGCTGCACCACGTGGGCGGTGTTGTGCACATGCAGGCGCACCCGGCAGTCGGGCTGGCGCTGCATGAAGGTGCCGATCAGCAAGGTGGCGAGGTAGTTGCCGATGGTCAGCGTGGCGCCCAGGTCCAGCGAGCCGAAGGCACTCTTGCCGTTGAGCATGTTCTCGATCTCGCTGCCGCGGTCGAGCAGGGCCACGGCCTGGGGTAGCAACTGGCGGCCAAGGGCGTTGAGGGTCAGGCGCTTGCCGGAGCGGTCGAACAGCTTGCAGTCGAACTGTCGCTCCAGCTCGCCCAGCGCCGTGCTGGTGGCCGATTGCGACATGGACAGCCCGGCAGCGGCGCGGGAGACGCTTTCCTGCTGGGCGACGGCGACGAAGACTTCGAGCTGGCGCAGGGTGAATTTCATGGGCGATGGCTCCGAAAAGGCTGCGCGACATTTCGTCGCCCCGGTGCTGAAATGCCCGGAAGGTATCCTTTTGCGGCGACATGATGCGGCCTTATCTGCGTTTTGGATTAGCAATATCCAGATAATTTATTTTGCGGATATTGTCGCCGCCTATAAAATGTCGCGCAATTGCGCTACGTCCGGGATCTGCTGGGGTGCGCCACGTTTCTCCTAGGAGTCCTTGATGAGCAACCTGTACACCGAGCGCGTTCTCAGCGTGCACCACTGGAACGACACCCTCTTCAGCTTCAAGACCACCCGTAACCCGGGTCTGCGCTTCAAGACCGGTCAGTTCGTGATGATCGGCCTGGAAGTCAACGGTCGTCCGCTGATGCGCGCGTACAGTATCGCCAGCCCGAACTACGAAGAGCACCTGGAGTTCTTCAGCATCAAGGTCCCGGACGGTCCGCTGACTTCGCGCCTGCAGCACCTGAAGGAAGGCGACGAGCTGATGGTCAGCCGCAAGCCCACCGGCACCCTGGTGCTGGACGACCTCAAGCCCGGCAAGCACCTGTACCTGCTGAGCACCGGCACCGGCATGGCGCCGTTCCTCTCGGTGATCCAGGACCCGGAAGTCTATGAGCGCTTCGAGAAGGTCATCCTGGTCCATGGCGTGCGTTGGGTCAGCGAGCTGGCCTACGCGGACTTCATCACCAAGGTTCTGCCGGAGCACGAGTACTTCGGCGACATGGTGAAAGAGAAGCTGATCTATTGCCCGCTGGTGACCCGTGAAGAGTTCCACAGCATGGGCCGCCAGACCGACCTGATGCGCAGCGGCAAGCTGTTCGCCGACATCGGCCTGCCGCCGATGAACCCGCAGGACGACCGCGCGATGATCTGCGGCAGCCCGAGCATGCTCGACGAGACCAGCGAAGTGCTGAACGGCTTCGGCCTGCAGATCTCCCCGCGCATGGGCGAGCCCGGCGACTACCTGATCGAGCGCGCCTTCGTCGAGAAGTAAGCCGAGCAGTCAGCAGCGCCGTTCAAACCAAGAACGCCGCGATTCCCCAAGGGATCGCGGCGTTTTTTGTGCCTGGATTCCACCCTGAGAGGCGGCTCTTTGTAGGAGCGAGCTTGCTCGCGAACCTGCAAGGCACGGAGCGTCTGCGTTCGCGAGCAAGCTCGCTCCTACAGGTGCCTCATGCCAGGCGCTGGCCGGACACCGCCGGGTGATACAGCGGCTGCACCTTGTTCCCCGCCGGGTCCAGCAGGTGGAAGCTGCGCGCGCCGTCGCCATGGTCGAAGGGGCGGTCCAGCAGCGTCACGCCGCGTGCCTTGAAGTATTGGTACCAGGCTTCCAGCTCTTCCACGCTGTCCACCACGAAACCGTAGTGATCCATGGTCTGCAGCCCGTTGGCGGCACCGAAGCCGCGGCCCAGCGAGAGGTTGTCGTTGCCGCAGGTGAGGTACACCAGGTCCTCGTTGGCACGGTTCAGCACTTCCATGCCGAGCACATCGACGTAGAAGCGCTCGCACTCTTCCAGGTTCGGCACCAGCAGGGCTAGATGGCGCAGGCCGTTGAGGCGACCGGGGCGGGCGGGGAGATCGGACATGGACGTGGTTCCTTTTTTGTATACAATTTGATTTTAAATTTAAAACAAAAGGAGCGCCCTGTGTACAGTCTGTTCATCAAGACCCGTGTGAAGCCCGGCACCGCCGAGGATTTTCTCCACGCCATCAAGGCCAACGCTGCCGCTTCCGTGTCCAGCGAGCCGGGCTGCCTGGTCTTCGATGTGTCCCAGGATCGCCTCGATCCGGACGTGATCTACCTCTACGAGATCTACCGCGACGACGCGGCCTACGAGGCGCACACGCAGACCGCGCACTTCCGCGACAGCCGCCCGCTGGTGGAGCCGCTGATCGTCGAGCAGGAGTGTTTCGAGAGCGACGTGATCGCCCTCAACCCGGTGGACTGAGGCAGGTTTCAGTCGGCGGCGCGCTGCACGTCCAACACGCAGATTTCGCCGTCGGTGGGGTAGTGCCAGTGCACATCCAGGTCCCACAGGCGCACGCCGTAGCGGCGCTCGGGCGGCGGCTTCTGGTAGGCCGGGCGCGGGTCCTGGGCGAGGCACTGTTCGACCAGTTCGCGTACCGGCTGGCCAAGACGCAGGCCGTGTTCATGGGCCTGGCGCAGGGCTTCGTCGTTCCAGTGCACGGCGATGGGGGCGGGCGGGGCGTCGGCGATGGCGTTGCGTGCATCGACCACGATGTCCGCGTAGGGCACGTACGGCTTGATGTCGATTACCGGCGTGCCATCGAGCAGGTCGATGCCGGACAGCCAGAGCCGGCCGGGCTCGACCTTTTCCAGCTTCACCACGGATTGGCCGAGGCCGTTGGGGCGGTGGGTGGCGCGGGTGGCGAAGACGCCCATCGACTGGTTGCCGCCCAGGCGCGGCGGGCGCACCTTCAGCCGTGGCTTGTCTTCCAGCGCCTGGTGGAAGAGGAAGATCAGCCAGACGTGGCTGACCTGCTCCAGGCCCTCCACCGCGTCGCCCGTGTCGAACGGCGGCAGCAGTTGCAGTACGCCGGTCGCGGCCGGAGCCAGTTGCGGCTGGCGCGGGATGGCGAACTTCTCCTTGAAGCAGGAGCGGACGTAGCCGATGGGCGAGAGGGTGTGGGACATGGCGGCACAGGCTGTTGCAGGGGCCGCCATGGTACCTGATTCCCTTTGCAGCGGGCTTCAGCCGAGGTGGAAGCCACCATCGATGGGGATGATGTTGCCGGTCATGTAGGCGCCGGCGGCGCTGGCCAGGCTGATTGCCAGGGCGGCCATTTCCTCTTCACGACCCCAGCGGCGCATGGGGATCACGGCGGTATCCTCGGCCATGGCCTGCTCATCGTTGGCGATGTGGCGGGTCATCTTGCTGGGGAAGCGACCGGGGGCGATGACGTTGACGTTGATGTGGTCTTGCACCAGTTCGCGGGCAAGCATGCGCGACAGCTGGTGCAGCGCGGCTTTGCTCGGACCATAGGCATAGGCGTTCTCGCCGTGGGAGGTGACGCCGGCCACCGAGCCGATGTTGATCACCCGCGCCGGGCTCTGCGCGCTGCCGGCCTTCTTCAGCAGTGGCAGCAGTTGCTGGATGCAGCTGAACACGGCCGTGACGTTGAGCTGCATGACCTTTTCCCAGCCCGCGGCCGGGTAGCTTTCCAGCGGCGCGCCCCAGGTGGTACCGGCGTTGTTCACCAGGATGTCGAGGTGGTCCAGGCGCTCGTTCAGCTCCAGGGCCAGGGCACGGGCGCCTTCCTCGGTGGCGAGGTTGGCCGGCAGGCCGATGCACTCGCCGTACTGCGACAGTTCGGCAGCAGTATCGGCGCAGGCGGCGCCGTCACGGGCGCAGATGATCACTTTGGCGCCGGCTTCGAGCAGGCCCTGGGCGATCATCCGGCCGATGCCGCGGGTGCCGCCGGTGACCAGCGCGGTCCGTCCGGCAAGGGAAAAGTACGGGTGCATGAGCCTCTCCTGGCTGGTTTTTCGCCACACCCTAGCGGGATCGCCGAGGCACTCCGAGCACTATCCAATCGGGAAATGCCGGCGCATTACGCGATGGCTGCATTTTCTTAACCTGCACATAACCATCGCTGCCCTAGTGTCCCGCGCACGTTCGAGAGGCCGGGGGCTGGGTGATGCTGGGTTGGAGCAAAGATCGCAAGGCGTTGGCGCTATTGCTGGGCGTCACGCTGGTGTTGCTGCTGTTCGGGCTGGGCTGGCGCGAGGTCTGGGGCCCGGAGGTGCGCTGGGCAGATATCTCGCTGCAGATGCTGCAGTCGGGCGACTACTTCGATCCCTACTTGCGCGGCGCGCCGTATTACGACAAGCCACTGCTGTCCTACTGGCTGATTACCGCGCCGGCCAGCCTGTTCGGTCTCAATCACTGGACGCTGCGCCTCAGCACCGTGCTGGCCGGGCTGGGCAGCATCTGGCTGACCTGGTGGCTGGGCGAGCGCCTGCTGCGCAAGGGCACGGGTGTGCTGGCCGGCTGGCTGCTGGCAACCACCTTCTACTTCCTGTTCTGGGCGCGGGTGGCGACGGCGGACATGCTCACGGTGTTCGGCGTGCTGGCGGCGCTGGCCTGGTACTGGCGTGACCCGGAGGACACGCGATTCAGGAGCTACCTGGGGTTCTTCCTGATCCTGTCGCTGACCTCGCTGTGCAAGGGGCTGATCGGCTTCGTCCTGCCGGGGCTGGTGCTGCTGCCGCACCTGCTCAGCGAGGGGCGCTGGCGCCGACATTTGAACCTGCGGCTGTTGGCGGCGCTGGTGGTGGCCGGCGGCGTGTATGCGATTCCCTTCGTGCTGTCGCACTTCTATGGCCAGCCCAGCTATGGCGAGAGCGGACTGGCACTGGTATTCCGCGAGAACGTGGTGCGCTTCTTCCAGCCCTTCGACCACGAGGGGCCGATCTATACCTACCTGCTTTACCTTCCCGCCTACACGCTGCCCTGGGCGCCGTTATGGGTACTTGGCCTGTGGTTCGCAGCGCGCCGCAGGAAGCAACTGCAGCCCAATGCGCGCTGGCTGGTCTGGGCGTTGCTGCTGCTGTTCGCGTTCTTCACTGCCAGCGGTGGCCGGCGCAGTTACTACGTGCTTCCGCTGGTGCCGTTCGCGCAATTGCTGGGTGCGTGGTGGGTGATCGAGCGGCGGCATGAGCGCGGGCTCGCCGGCCTGGGGCGCGCCTGGCCGCGGGTGGTGGGGGCGGGCGCAGGCGTGATGCTGCTGGTGCTGGGCGTGGCCTATCCGTGGAGCAATGGCGGCGGCGGGGTTCCGCTGTTCGCCGGGGAGGTGCGCGCCGCGGCGGAGCAGGTCGCGCCCTGGTCGCAGTGGCGGGTGCTGATTCTCGGCGATGACGACGCACGTCTGCCGATGTACCTGGAGCGTCGTGGCGAACGGCAAGCGCATCCGTTCCTCTATATCCACTCCGGTTATCCACAGGGCGACAGCGACGCTCTGTTCGCCTGGCTGCGCCAGCGTACCGGCGAGGACTGGGACCCGGCGCGCACGCTGATCATTTCCCAGGTGACGCACGACGGCGCACAGCCGCTGAACTGGCTGACGGCAGATCACCGGCTGATCGAATCGAAGCTCAATAATGGCCAGCGCCTGGGCCACGCGAAGAACAAGGAAGCAAGCCTGGCCTACCTGCCGATGGGCCAGTCGCTCAGCGCGAGCGCAGTGCCCGGCGCAGCAGAAGCAGGTAAGGCGGCAGATTGACCGCCACCACCACCAGGCCGAGAACGACCTGGGTCGCCTCGGTCAGGCCGGCGGGGTAGATCAGCGGGATCAGGTAATGCTCGATGAAGCCGCCGCTGTAGCCGTGGTCGCCGGCCAGGGTGCGGACGTGATTCTCCAGCGGCGTGAGCGGGCAATAGAGGTGGAGGAATTCCACTGCCATGCCCCAGGCCGCCGCCGGCAGGTGCAGCCAGGCCAGGCGCGGCCAGCGCAACACCAGCAGGCCGCCGAGCAGCACGAAGAGGATGAAGCCCAGATGGAACAGGACAACGGCGTCGGCTGCCAGGCGATAGAGCATGTCGATCTCAGCGCTGCTGGCGCTGCGTCAGGCCCTTGAGGAAGTTGCGCAGCAACTGGTCGCCACAGGGGCGGTAGTTGTTGTGGCCGGGCTTGCGGAACAGCGCGCCCAGTTCCGTCTTGGTGACGATGAAGCTGACGCTGTCGAGAATCGCCAGGATGTCGTCGTCGCGCAGCTCGAAGGCCACGCGCAGTTTCTTCAGGGTGATGTTGTTGGTCAGCGGCAGTTCCACCGGCGGCAGCGGGCGCGATTCGTCGCGGCCACGGCGATACACGATCAGGCCGTCGAGAAAGTGCGCCAGCACGCGGTCGCTGCACGGCTTGAAGTCCGGTTCGTCGTCGCGGGCGAGGAAGGCGCCGACCTCTTCGGTGCTGAGGTTGAAACCGGCCAGCGCGGTGATCTCGGCGACCTGCGCATCGCGGATGTCCAGCAGGTAGCGCAGGCTGCGCAGTACGTCGTTGTTGGTCATGGGCTTTCCAATAGCAGAAATGAAAAGCCCCGCATCAGCGGGGCTTTTGCGGATCAGACCAGTTCGGCCCAGAGGTCGTACTCGTCGGCGTCGGTGATGCGCACACGCACCTTGTCGCCCGGCTTCACGTCGAAGCTGTCGATGTACACGGCGCCGTCGATTTCCGGGGCGTCGGCGTAAGAGCGGCCGACCGCGCCTTCGTCATCCACTTCGTCGATCAGCACGTCGATTTCCTTGCCGATCTTCAGCTGCAGGCGGGCGGCGGAAATGGCCTGCTGGTGCGCCATGAAGCGCTCCCAGCGGTCCTGTTTCACATCGTCCGGCACCACGTCCAGGCCCAGGTCGTTGGCCGGAGCGCCTTCCACCGGGGAGTACTGGAAGCAGCCAACGCGGTCGAGCTGGGCTTCGGTCAGCCAGTCCAGCAGGTACTGGAAGTCTTCCTCGGTCTCGCCGGGGAAGCCGACGATGAAGGTCGAGCGGATGGTCAGCTCAGGGCAGATCTCGCGCCACTTCTTGATGCGCGCCAGGGTCTTGTCCTCGAAGGCGGGGCGCTTCATGGACTTGAGCACTTTCGGGCTGGCGTGCTGGAAGGGGATATCCAGGTAGGGCAGCAGCTTGCCCTCGGCCATCAGCGGAATTACATCATCGACGTTGGGGTACGGATAGACGTAGTGCAAGCGAACCCACACGCCCATCGAGGAGAGCGCCTGGCACAGCTCCAGCATGCGGGTCTTCACCGGCTGGCCGTCCCAGAAATCCATCTTGTACTTCAGGTCCACGCCGTAGGCGCTGGTGTCCTGGGAGATCACCAGCAGTTCCTTCACGCCGGCTTTCACCAGGCGCTGGGCTTCGCTGAGCACGTCGCCCACCGGGCGGCTGACCAGCTTGCCGCGCATCGACGGGATGATGCAGAAGCTGCAGCTGTGGTTGCAGCCTTCGGAAATCTTCAGGTAGGCGTAGTGGCGCGGGGTCAGCTTGATGCCTTGCGGCGGCACCAGGTCGATCAGCGGGTTGTGCTCGGCCTTGGGCGGGATCACCTCGTGGACGGCATTCACCACTTGCTCGTACTGTTGCGGGCCGGTGACGGCCAGCACGCTGGGGTGCACGTCGCGGATGCTGTCTTCGGCGACACCCATGCAACCGGTGACGATCACCTTGCCGTTCTCGGCGATGGCTTCACCGATGGCGTCCAGGGATTCGGCCTTGGCGCTGTCGATGAAGCCGCAGGTGTTCACCACCACCACGTCTGCGTCCTGGTAGGTGGGGACGATTTCGTACCCTTCCATGCGCAGTTGGGTGAGGATGCGTTCGGAATCGACAGTCGCTTTCGGGCATCCGAGCGAGACGAATCCTACTTTGGGTGTGGCGGTGGACATGTGCGGCTAACCTCGAAGGGCGCGCTGGCGGCGCCTCTGATCAAAAAGTGCGCAATTCTAGCGGCGTCCCGCGCACTTGACCAGCCTCTCTGGGACAAGCTGTCGCACGCCGCCGGACGGCCCGGTTCGCCCGGTAATTCCGGGCAACAGGCTCTATAGTCATTCAGAACCATCGAACCCGGCTCTTGCATCGACGAAAGGGTCGGAGCAGGATGCGCCGAATTTTTTTGAGGAATTTTGTTACATGTCCGATGCAAGCGCCGGCACCGTTGAGCATGAGCAGCCCCATTCCAGCTCCGCCGTCGGCCTGATGGTCGGTGCCGTGGGCGTGTGCTACGGCGATATCGGCACCAGCCCGCTGTATACCCTCAAGGAAGTGTTCGTCGGCGGATACGGCGTGCAGGCCAACCACGATGGTGTTCTGGGTGTGCTGTCGCTGATCTTCTGGTCGCTGATCTGGGTGGTGTCGATCAAGTACGTGATCTTCGTGCTGCGCGCCGACAACCAGGGCGAGGGCGGGGTGATGGCCCTTTCCGCGCTGGCTCGTCGCGCCGCCACCGGCCGCCACAAGCTGCAGGCAATGGTGGTGATCGCCGGCCTGATCGGCGCGGCGCTCTTCTATGGCGACAGCATGATCACCCCGGCGATCTCGGTGCTGTCCGCCATCGAAGGCCTGGAGATCGCCTTCGACGGCCTGGAGCACTGGGTCGTACCGCTGTCGCTGATCGTGCTGGTCGGTCTGTTCCTGATCCAGAAGCACGGTACCGCACGCATCGGCATCCTCTTCGGCCCGGTGATGGTGGCCTGGTTCCTCGCCCTGGCCGCATTGGGCATCTATGGCGTGGCCCAGCAACCCGAAGTGCTGAAGGCGATGAACCCGGGCTGGGCGGTCAACTTCTTCATCTCCCATCCGGGCATTGGCGTGGCGATCCTCGGCGCCACCGTGCTGGCGCTGACCGGTGCCGAGGCGCTCTATGCCGACATGGGCCACTTTGGCCGCAAGCCCATCGCCCGCGCCTGGTTCGCCCTGGTGCTGCCGGCATTGGTGCTCAACTACTTCGGCCAGGGTGCGACCATCCTGGTCAACGCCGAAGCGGCGCGTAACCCCTTCTACCTGACGGCGCCGAGCTGGGCGCTGGTGCCCCTGGTGGCGCTGTCCACCGCGGCCACGGTGATTGCTTCGCAGGCGGTGATTTCCGGGGCCTTCTCCCTGACCCGCCAGGCCATCCAGCTCGGCTACGTGCCGCGCATGGTGATCCAGCACACCTCCAGCCACGAGCAGGGGCAGATCTACATCGGCATGGTGAACTGGGCGCTGATGGTCGGCGTGGTGCTGCTGGTGCTGGGCTTCGAATCCTCCGCTGCACTGGCCTCGGCCTACGGCGTGGCGGTAACCGGCACCATGCTGATGACCACCCTGCTGATGGGCGTGGTGATCTGGCTGATGTGGAAGTGGCCGCTGTGGCTGGCGATCCCGTTCTTCCTGATGATGCTGTTCGTCGACACCCTGTTCTTCGCCGCCAACCTGCCCAAGGTCGTCCAGGGCGGTGCCTTCCCGGTGATCGCCGGTATCGGCCTGTTCATCCTGATGACCACCTGGAAGCGCGGCCGCCAACTGCTGGTGGATCGCCTGGACGAAGGTTCGTTGCCGCTGCCGCTGTTCATTTCCAGCATCCGCTCGCAGCCGCCGCACCGTGTGCAGGGCACCGCGGTGTTCCTCACCGCGCGCACCGACGCCGTGCCCCACGCGCTGTTGCACAACCTCCTGCACAACCAGGTGCTGCACGAGCAGGTCGTCCTGCTCACCGTGGTCAACGAAGACAGCCCGCGGGTTGCCCCGGACCGCCGCTTCGAGGTGGACGCCTACGGCGAGGGCTTCTTCCGCGTGGTGCTGCACTTCGGCTTCATCGAGGACCCGGACATTCCGCAGGCGCTTAAGCTGTGCCACCTCAACGAGCTGGACTTCAGCCCGATGCGCACCACGTACTTCCTCAGCCGCGAGACGGTCATCCCCTCGAAGCTGATCGGCATGGCGCGCTGGCGCGAGGCGCTGTTCGCCTTCCTGCTGAAGAATGCCAACGGCAACCTGCGCTACTTCAACCTGCCGCTGAACCGGGTGATCGAGTTGGGGACGCAGGTGGAAATCTGATCTGCCGATGCAGGAAAAAGCGCGCCATTGGGCGCGCTTTTTCGTTGGCGCGACGTACACCTCGTAGGAGCGAGCTTGCTCGCGAACCCGCCCAGCGCTGGTGCTGCCGGGGAATCCGTTCGCGAGCAAGCTCGCTCCTGCATGTGGACTCTGGATCGCCCCCCGGCCGCCACCACTGGCTCGCGGGGTTTGGCCAAGACGGCAGGGAGGCGATGTTCGCTGGCGGTCAGCCCTGGCTGGTGCTGCCGCCCCATTCGAGGAAGCGGACCTTGTGGGTCTGGCCTTCGTGATCCTGGTAGACCATGTACGCCGGCACGATGCCGACCTTGCCGGAGTTGTCGGTGCGGTGCAGGACCTTGTCGACGTCCAGGGACATGCCGTAGTGGTATTCGGTGGCCGGCAGATCGGCGCCGGGGTTCTTGATTGCGTCCTGGGCAAAAGCCATCGGGGCGAGGCTGGAGATGACAGCCGACACGACAGAGGCAAGCTTCATTCTTTATTCCCTCGATAAAACGCTCGGTGAAGGACCCGGTCAGGGATCCTTGAGTGGGATGGAAAGCCCCACCGGGGAGCACTGGCATCGATGATGTCTGTCCTGGGGTCCAGACAGGACAGGGGACGATGCTTCAGGCGTCCATCAGGTGGCGGGGCACGGGAGTGATATTCCTCCTCGTGGTCGCCGCCGGGAAATTGATGTGCTTGCTAATGAAAATTGACGAGGGTGATGTGGCGCTCTGTCGCAGGTACGCCCGCAAAGTGCCGCGCTAGGGCTGCCAGTCGCGCCAGTGCTCGCAGTCGCCGCGGCACTGGCCGGGGCAGGCGCAGCCAGTTCGGCTGCGCCCGGTGGCTTTCTCCATGCGCCGGGCCGCGTCGTCGTCATCGGCGAAGGGCAGCATGCTGGCCACTTCGATGCCGCGCTGGCGGTGCGCCCGCAGGCTCCAGCCGACGCCGAAGTACAGCGCCAGCAGGCCGATCAGTCCCAGCCACAGCGTCATCTCAGACCATCCGCTCGGCGACGCGCATGGCTTCCGGGCGCGCCTGGCGCACGGTGACCCAGGTGTTCCAGGCCATCAGCAGCATGCCGCTGAGGAACATCAGCCCGCCGGTCATCCGCACCACGAAGCCGGGATGGCTGGCCTGCAGTGCCTCGACGAAGGAGTAGGTAAGTGTGCCGTCGGCGTTCACCGCCCGCCACATCAGGCCCTGGGTGATGCCATTGACCCACATCGAGGCGATGTAGAGGACTGTGCCGATGGTGGCCAGCCAGAAGTGAGCGTTGATCAGACCGATGCTGTGCATCTGTTCGCGACCGAAGACCTTGGGAATCAGGTGATAGAGCGAGCCGATGGAAATCATCGCCACCCAGCCCAGTGCGCCGGCATGGACGTGGCCGATGGTCCAGTCAGTGTAGTGAGACAGGGCGTTGACGGTCTTGATCGCCATCATGGGGCCCTCGAAGGTCGACATGCCGTAGAACGCCAGGGAGACCACGAGGAAGCGCAGGATCGGGTCGGTGCGCAACTTATGCCAGGCGCCGGAGAGGGTCATCATGCCGTTGATCATCCCGCCCCAGCTCGGCGCCAGGAGGATCAGCGACATCACCATGCCCAGGCTCTGCGCCCAGTCGGGCAGGGCGGTGTAGTGCAGATGGTGAGGGCCGGCCCAGATGTACAGGGTGATCAGCGCCCAGAAGTGGACGATGGACAGCCGGTAGGAATACACCGGGCGCCCGGCCTGCTTGGGCACGAAGTAGTACATCATCCCGAGGAATCCGGTGGTGAGGAAGAAGCCCACCGCGTTGTGCCCGTACCACCACTGCACCATGGCGTCGGTGGCGCCGGAGTAGACCGGGTAGGACTTGAACCAGTCCACCGGAATGGCCAGGTGGTTGACGATGTGCAGCATTGCCGTGACCAGGATGAAGGCGGCGAAGAACCAGTTGCCCACATAGATGTGCGGCGTCTTGCGCTTCATCAGCGTGCCGAAGAACACCACCGCGTAGGCGACCCAGACAATCGCCATCCACACCGCGCCGGTGAACTCGATCTCGGCGTATTCCTTGGTGGTGGTGTAGCCCAGCGGCAGGCTGATCATCATTACCACGATCAGTGCCTGCCAGCCCCAGAAGGTGAAGGCTGCGAGACTGTCGGAAAACAGCCGCGTCTGGCAGGTGCGTTGCACCGTGTAGTAGCTGGTGGCGAATAGCGCGCAACCGCCGAAGGCGAAGATCACCAGGCTGGTGTGCAGCGGGCGCAGGCGCCCGAAACTGGTCCACGGCAGGTCCAGGTTCAGTTGCGGCCAGACCAGTTGGGAGGCGATCAGTACCCCCATGGCCATGCCGACGACGCCCCAGACCACCGTCATGATGGCGAATTGGCGAACCACCTTGTAGTTGTACGCCTGCTCCGTGCTTCTCGTGTTCATGCTGGATTCCCGCTTGTGACAGAACGTCCGGGCGCACCACTGGTGGAAAACCAGGGCGCTCCGGTGAGCGGGCAATCTAGGAAAATGCGGGCGGGGGAAACAGATTCAGATGGGCTGCTCAAATGCGTATCAGCGGCCCGGCGCGCGGATTCAGGCGATGTCCATACGCCCTGCGAGGAAATGCCGCAGGCGTTCCTGCAGGTAACCCACCGCCTGTTCCTCGGCGAGGTATTCGCTGACGCGCATCAGGCGCCAGTACTGGCCTTCATCGCCGAAACGGATGGCCTCGAACTCCGCCTGCTGCAGCCGCGCCACCAGGAACCAGGCCCAGGGCGCCGGGCCGTGGGTGGCGGGGTAGCGGCGCTGCCATTCGATGCGTTGTTCGTCCAGGCGCAGGGAGAATTCCTCCTCCAACTCGCGCAGCGCGCATTGCGCCGGAGTTTCGCCGGCCTCGCGGCCGCCGCCGGGGAAGTCCCAGCAGCCGGGGTAGGGAATGCCAGGCTTGTCGTCGCGCTTGTAGACCACCAGTTGGCCGGCGTGGAACAGCGCGAGCTTGGCGCCGGTGAAGTCGTCTTCGTGCTGCATGGCTTCATTCCCCTGTAAGTCGACTAGTCTTTCCCGACTGCGGGCGGTGCTTTGCCGCGCACAAGCGCGTATGATGCGCGACCTTTTTCTTCGTTGCACGACACACCGGGAGGTGCCGAGATGAACGACCAGCACGAAAACACCGAACTGACCCCCGCTCCGGAAGGCGAAAAGCTGCAGAAGGTCCTGGCCCGCATGGGCGTGGGCTCGCGCCGCGACGTCGAGGCCTGGATCGAGGAAGGCCGGGTCAAGGTCAATGGCGCCGTTGCCACCCTTGGCCAGCGCGTGGGCGACCGCGATGCCATCGCCGTCGATGACCGCCTGCTCAAGCGCGAGAAGATCGAAGAGCATGTGCGCCGCGTCCTGATCTACAACAAGCCCGAGGGCGAAGTCTGCACCCGCGACGATCCGGAAGGCCGTCCGACCGTGTTCGACCGCCTGCCGCGCCTGCGCAGTGGCCGCTGGATCAACGTCGGCCGCCTGGACATCAATACCACCGGTCTGCTGATGTTCACCACCGACGGTGAACTGGCCAACCGCCTGATGCACCCGTCCTACGAGATGGACCGCGAATACGCTGTGCGCGTGCGCGGCGAAGTCGACGAAGAGATGATCGAACGCCTGAAAGCCGGCGTGATGCTCGAAGACGGCCCTGCCAAGTTCAGCGACATCCAGGAAGCGCCCGGCGGCGAAGGCTTCAACCACTGGTACCACGTGGTGGTAATGGAAGGCCGTAACCGCGAGGTTCGTCGCCTGTGGGAATCCCAGGGCGTGATCGTCAGCCGCCTGAAGCGCGTGCGCTTCGGACCGGTGTTCCTGACCTCCGAGCTGACCATGGGGCGCTACCGTGAAATGGGCCAGCGCGAGCTGGACATCCTCAGCGAGGAAGTCGGCCTGACCCCGGTCGCCCTGCCGGCCGTTTCCACCAAGACGAAGGAAAAGGTCGAGCGCCAGGAGCGCAAGCTCGGCAAGAAGCTCGCGCCCAGCGAGCGTCCCGGCCGTGGTTCGCGCACCCGCACCGAGCGCGCCGAAGGCGAGCGTCCGCAGCGCGCTCCGCGCCCGGCGGCTGGTGAGCGTCCGGCTCGTGCCCCGCGTGATGGTGATGAGCGTCCGGCGCGCGCACCGCGCGACAGCGCTGACCGTCCGGCCCGCGCTCCGCGTGATACCGGTGATCGTCCGGCCCGTGGCCCGCGCAGCGATTCCGCTGACAGCCGTGCCCCGCGCAAGCCGCGTGATGCGGGTGGTGAGCGTCCTGCTCGCGCTCCGCGTGATGCCGGTGACCGCCCGGCCCGTGGCCCGCGTAGCGATTCGGCCGACAGCCGCGCCCCGCGCAAGCCGCGCGACGGTGCTGATCGTCCGGCCCGTGGCCCGCGCAGCGATGCCGGTGAAGGCCGCGCGCCGCGCAAGGCGCCGAGCGACCGTCCGGCGCGTGAGAAGGGTGCCCCGCTGGCTGAGCGTCCCGGCAAGCCGGTGCGCAAGCCGATCGCCAAGCGCCGCCCGCAGGCTGCCGGTGACGGCATGCGCCCGGGCTTCAAGCGTTAAGCGTCAGCGCTAAAGAAAAAGGGCTCCTCGGAGCCCTTTTTTCTTGCCTGCGATTTACCGGAAGTCTTCTGTAGGAGCGAGGGGGACGCCTAGTTATTGCTCGCGAACCCGCTTGACGCCAGAGCTGCCGGGAAATCCGTTCGCGAGCAAGCTCGCTCCTACAGGGGCTTTTGCTGGTTCAGCTGGCGCAGGCCAGGCGGTTGCGGCCGTCGCGCTTGGCTTCGTAAAGCGCGCTGTCGGCGCGGCGCAGGAGATCGTCCACCGACTCGCCGCCATTGAGCGTCGCGCAGCCCAGGCTGATCGACAGCGGCAAGCGCTTGCCGCCGGCGGCCAGGTTCAGCTCCTCCACGGCAGTGCGCAGCCGTTCGCCCACCTGCACCGCGGCGGCGCCGGGGGTATTGGAGAGCAGTACGAGGAATTCCTCACCGCCGAAGCGGAACACCATGTCGACGTTGCGCAGGCTGTTCTTCAGCGCCGTGGCCACGGCGCGCAAGGCGTCGTCGCCGACGCTGTGGCCGTGCTCGTCGTTGATCAGTTTGAAATGGTCGAGGTCGAGCATGAGGATCGACAGCGGCAGCAGATGGCGTCGCGCGACTTCGACCTCGCGGCCCAGGGTCTGGTCCATGGCAATGCGGTTGCCGGTGCCGGTCAGCGCGTCGCGCAGCGCCGACTGTACGGCCGCGCGATAGAGCAGGGCGTTGCGCAGTGGGTAGAGCAGGCAGGCCATCAGCGACTCAAGCTGTGCAAGTTCACCTTCGGAGAAGCGTTGCGCGCGGCGGAAGCTGATTTCGCCGAGGTATTCGCTGGCGTGGGTCAGGCGGTAGTCGGCGCAATGCTTGGCTGCTTCGCCGAACTCCAGGCGCAGGTCGGCGCCAGCGTGGAAATAGGCCAGGTACTCCACCGGCAGCATCTGCTGGATCTCGCGGAAGAACACCGCAAGGATGCGGTCAGCCTCCAGGCTCACCTGCAATTGCAGGTTCAGCTGCTGGCGCAGTTCCAGCAGGTCCAGCGGGCTCCGCGAAAGAGTGCGGCTGTCCTGGCTGGCTGCGCGCTGGAGCTTGGCAGCATCGAAATCGATGGTGTTGGACTGCTTGGGAGGAACCATGGCGGTGACCATTTTTACGGCGTTTGCAGGGACAGAGCGATTTCCGTGCCAGGGCGCGGAAAGGCCTGAAAAGACGCGGTATTGACCGACCGATGGTGGTCAGGGTTCCCGGAGGGAGGAAGGTTTCGCCAGAAGTCTGGCGAAATAGTGGCACTTTGCCGGAGGGGAAGGTGCGATGGAGCCAGAAAAATGGCGGGAGGCGGCGTCGTTGCTGGGCTGCAGGTCGACGCCGCTGGTACGTCAGTACCGCATGTGCGAGGTCGAAATCAGTCCTGCGCGTTGAAAGCCTGGCCGTTCACGCCCTTGCTGTCCGGGCCCATCAGGTATAGGTAGACCGGCATGATGTCTTCGGGCAGCGGATTGTTGAAGGCGTTCTCGCCAGGGTAGGCGTGGGCGCGCATCGCGGTGCGGGTGGCGCCGGGGTTGACGCTGTTGGCACGTACGCGGGTGATGTCCTCGCACTCGTCCGCCAGCACCTGCATCAGGCCCTCGGTGGCGAACTTCGACACGGCGTAGGCGCCCCAGTAGGCGCGACCCTTGCGCCCGACACTGCTGGAGGTGAAGACCACCGAGGCATCCTCGGAGAGCTTGAGCAGTGGCAGCAGGGTGTGGGTGAGGCTGAACATGGCGTTGACGTTCACCTGCATGACGCGGGTGAAGTTGTCGGTGGAAATCTGCTCGATGGGTGAACGCAGGCCGAGGATCGAGGCGTTGTGCAGCAGGCCGTCGAGCTTGCCGAACTCCTGCTCGACCATGGCCGCCAGCTCGTCGTACTGGTGCGGCAGGGTAGTTTCCAGGTTCAGCGGGATGACCACCGGTTCCGGGTGGCCGGCGGCAACGATCAGGTCATAGACCTCGTTGAGGTAGTCTTCGGTCTTGCCCAGCAGCAATACGGTGGCGCCGTGGGCGGCGAAGGCCAGCGAGGCGGCCCGGCCGATACCGCGGCCGGCGCCGGTCACCAGGATCACGCGACCCTTGAGCAGGTCGGGGCGGGCGGAATAATCGAACATGGGGGCTCCTTCGGAGGGCTGCAGGCTTTAGGCTTTAGGCTTTAGGCTTCAGGCTGCAGGTTTATAGAAAATACGGGACATCATTCTGGCCTGCCGCCTGCCGCCTGCCGCCGCTGCGCTAGCAGCTGCAGAGCGCGCGGTCGAGAACCGCCAGCAGGTCGCGGGGATGGTCGACGATGACGTCGGCGCCCCAGTGCGCAGGGTTGTCGTCCGGGTGGATGTAGCCGTAGCGCACCGCCGCGGTCTTGGTCCCGGCGGCACGGCCCGATTCGATGTCGCGCAGGTCGTCACCGATGAACAGTACTTCGGACGGGTCGATATTCAGCTGGCTGCAGGCCAGCAGGAGCATTTCCGGGTCCGGCTTGCTCTTCGTCACGTGGTCCGGGCAGACCAGTACCGCGGAACGCTCGGCCAGGCCCAGCTGTTCCATGATCGGCGCGGCGAAGCGCACCGGCTTGTTGGTCACCACCCCCCAGATCAGGCGCGAGCGCTCGATGCTTTCGAGCAGTTCCGCCATGCCGTCATAGGGGCGGGTGAAGACGGCGCAATGCTCCTGGTAGCGGTCGAGGAACTCCTGGCGCAGGGGCTCGAAGCCAGGCGCTTCCGGGTCCATGTCGAAGGTCGCGGCGACCATGGCGCGGGCGCCGCCGGAGACCACGTCCTGGATGCGCTGGTCGTCGATCGGTGCACGGCCGTGGGCGACGAGCATCGCCTGGCACACGGCGATGAAGTCCGGTGCGGTGTCCAGCAGGGTGCCGTCCATGTCGAAGAGAACCGCTCTGAGCATGCGATTCACTCCTCCCGCAGGGTCTGGATCATGTAGTTGACGTCGACGTCGTTGGCCAGCTTGTAGTGCTTGGTCAGCGGGTTGTAGGTCAGGCCGATGATGTCCTTGACTGCCAGGCCGGCATCACGCGACCAGGCGCCCAGCTCGGAGGGGCGGATGAATTTCTTGAAATCGTGTGTGCCGCGCGGCAGCAGGCGCATCACATATTCCGCACCGACGATGGCGAACAGGTAGGCCTTCGGGTTGCGGTTGATGGTGGAGAAGAACACCTGGCCGCCGGGCTTGACCATCCTGTAGCAGGCGCGGATCACCGAGGCCGGGTCCGGCACGTGCTCGAGCATTTCCAGGCAGGTCACCACGTCGAACTGCTCGGGCATCTCCTCGGCCAGTTCTTCGGCGGTGATGCGGCGGTATTCCACCGGCACGCCGGACTCCAGCTGGTGCAACTGGGCGACCGCCAGGGGCGCTTCACCCATGTCGATTCCCGTGACGGTGGCGCCGCGCTGGGCCATGGCTTCGCTGAGGATGCCGCCACCACAGCCGACGTCGAGCACCTTCTTGCCGGCGAGGCTGACGCGCTCGTCGATCCAGTTGACCCGCAGCGGGTTGATGTCGTGCAGGGGCTTGAACTCGCTTTCGCGGTCCCACCAGCGGTGGGCGAGGGCCTCGAATTTGGCGATCTCGGCGTGGTCGACGTTGCTCATGGTGTCCCTATTGATCAAAAAGCCGGAAACGAAGACTGACTATGATGCCAGCTTCATGGAATGGATGGGGCGCGGCATGACAGATTGTCGCAGCGGCGGCCCGAGCCGGCGCTGCGAAAGCAGGGCCAGGGCTCAGGCGCCGGCGATCCTGCGACCCCACTCGCCGGCCACGGCTATCAGTCGTTCTTCGTCCAGGCGGGTGAGCTTGCCGTTGTCCAGCAGTTGCTTGCCGCCGACCCAGACGTGGCGCACGCAGTCGCGGCCGCTGGCATAGATCAGCTGGGAAACTGGCTCGTACACCGGTTGCTGGGCCAGACCAGAGAGGTCGAAAGCCGTGAGGTCAGCGGACTTGCCCAGCTCCAGGCTGCCGGTTTCCTGCTCCATGCCCAGCGCGCGGGCGCCGTTCAGGGTGGCCATGCGCAGGGCGCGGTGGGCGTCCAGCGCGGTGGCCTGGCCGGCCACGGCCTTGGCCAGCAGGGCGGCGGTGCGTGTTTCGCCGAGCAGGTCGAGGTCATTGTTGCTGGCCGCGCCGTCGGTGCCGATGGCGACGTTGACACCGGCCTGCCACAGGCGCTCCACCGGGCAGAAGCCGCTGGCCAGCTTGAGGTTGGATTCCGGGCAGTGCACCACCGAGCTGTTGGTTTCCACCAGCATGGCCAGGTCCTCGTCGTTCACCTGGGTCATGTGCACAGCCTGGAAGCGCGGGCCGAGCAGGCCCAGGCGGTGCAGGCGGGCCAGTGGGCGTTCGGCGTGCTTCTCCAGCGCCTGCTGGACTTCGAAGGCGGTCTCGTGGACGTGCATATGAATGCCGGCGTCCAGTTCCTCGGCGAGCATCAGGATATTTTCCAGCTTGTCGTCGCTGACCGTGTAGGGCGCGTGCGGGCCGAAGGCGACCTTGATGCGTGGGTGGTGCTTGAGGTCGTCGCGCAGCGCCAGGCCCTGGCGGATGGCGTCATCGGCATCGCGGGCGCCGGGCACCGGGAAGTCCAGCACGGGCACGCTGATCTGCGCGCGAACCCCGGCCTTGTGCACGACCTCACAGGCAACCTGCGGGAAGAAGTACATGTCCGAGAAGCAGGTGATGCCGCCCTTGAGCTGTTCGGCGATGGCCAGCTCCGTGCCGTCGCGGACGAAGTCCTCGCCGACCCACTTGGCCTCCGCCGGCCAGATGTGCTCCTGCAGCCAGGTCATCAGCGCGAGGTCGTCCGCCAGGCCGCGGAACAGGCTCATTGCCGCGTGGCCGTGGGCATTGATCAGGCCCGGGGAGAGCAGCATGCCCGGCAGCTCGCGGGTCTCCGTCGCGGGGTGGCGCAAGGCTTCGTCACGCGGGGCGAGCAGGGCGATGCGGCCATCGCGGATGCCCAGGCCATGATCGCGCAGGACGATGCCGGCGGGCTCCACGGGGACGATCCAGGTGGGGAAGAGCAGCAGGTCGAGCGGGACTTTGGCGGTGGGCATGAAGCGCATCCTGGGCGCGATGATAAAGGGCCCGAGTATAGCCGAGCGCCACCGCCACAGGCTCGGTATACTCGGCTGTTTTCCCCGCCTGGGCGGGGCGATGTCCTGGGGGCCGGGATAGGCCCGCGATTCCATTCGAATTGAAGAGGTGTTCCATGCGTGAGCGACTGTTGGCGGCCGAACGGGTAACGGCCATTGATTGGCGCAAGGGCACTCTCCGACTGCTGGACCAGCGCCTGCTGCCGCTGGAGGAAACCTGGCTGTCCTATGAGACCGCCGACGGCGTTGCCGATGCCATCCGCCAGATGGTCGTGCGCGGCGCGCCGGCCATCGGTATTGCCGCTGCCTACGGCCTGGTGCTGGGGTTGCGCGCCCGCGTGGCCGCCGGCGGCGACTGGCGCACGGCGCTGGAAGAAGACTTCACCGTGCTGGCCGAGTCGCGGCCGACGGCGGTCAACCTGTTCTGGGCGCTGAATCGCATGCGCGACCGCCTGGAGCGCCTGAAGCCCGGTGAAGACCCTCTGCCGCTGCTGGAGGCCGAGGCCGTGGCGATCCACGAAAGCGACCGCGAGGCCAATCTGACCATGGCCCAGCTGGGCGTGGACCTGATCCGCAAACACCACGGCGGCCCGCAGAAGATCCTCACCCACTGCAACACCGGCGCCCTGGCCACCGGCGGCTTCGGCACCGCCTTGGGCGTACTGCGCGCGGCGCATCTGGAAGGGCTGATCGAACGCGTCTACGCCGACGAAACCCGCCCCTGGCTGCAGGGTGCGCGCCTCACCGCCTGGGAACTGGCGAACGAGGGCGTACCGGTCACTCTGAATGCGGACGCCGCCGCAGCGCACCTGATGAAGACCGAAAGCATCACCTGGGTCATCGTCGGTGCCGACCGCATTACCGCCAACGGCGACGTGGCCAACAAGATCGGCACCTACCAGCTGGCGGTGAACGCCATGCACCACGGGGTACGCTTCATGGTGGTGGCGCCCAGTTCGACCATCGACATGGGGCTGGAAAGCGGCGAGGACATCCCGATCGAAGAGCGCGACGGTCGCGAACTCCTGGAAATCGGCGGCAAACGCATCGCCGCTGACGTGGATGCCTATAACCCGGTGTTCGATGTGACTCCCGCGGACCTGATCGATGCCATCGTGACCGAACGCGGTGTCGTCGAGCGTCCGGACACCGAGCGCATGGCCCAGCTGATGAGCCGCAAGCGCCTGCATTGACGGGGCCTGCGGCAATTCATCGAGGGGCTTGGGCGAGGGTAGGGTTTGACCCTGGCTTGTGGTAAGCTCCGACGGTTCTTGATGGGGCATTTTTCCGGCCCCCACAGCATCGCGGATCAACGGCCAAGTCGTTGATTTGTAGAGAGTCGGTGGCGCTTTGATAGCGCACCGCGCTCCGCCAGGCCCAGGACGGGCATGACGGAGACCCATTTGAAAAAGGAACCAGGCTTCTCATGGGCGAACTGGCCAAAGAAATCCTCCCGGTCAACATCGAAGACGAACTCCGACAGTCCTACCTCGATTACGCCATGAGCGTGATCGTCGGTCGTGCCCTGCCCGATGCACGCGATGGCTTGAAGCCCGTGCACCGCCGCGTCCTGTACGCCATGAGCGAACTGGGCAACGACTGGAACAAGCCCTACAAGAAATCCGCCCGTGTGGTCGGTGACGTGATCGGTAAGTACCACCCGCACGGCGACACCGCGGTGTACGACACCATCGTCCGCATGGCCCAGCCCTTCTCGCTGCGCTACATGCTGGTCGACGGCCAGGGCAACTTCGGTTCGGTGGACGGCGACAACGCCGCGGCCATGCGATACACCGAAGTGCGCATGTCCAAGCTGGCCCACGAGCTGCTGGCCGACCTGGACAAGGAAACCGTCGACTGGGTGCCCAACTACGACGGCACCGAGCAGATCCCGGCGGTCATGCCGACCAAGATCCCGAACCTGCTGGTCAACGGTTCCAGCGGCATCGCCGTGGGCATGGCGACCAACATTCCGCCGCACAACCTCACCGAGGTGATCGACGGCTGCCTGGCGCTGATGGACAACCCCGAGTTGTCCATCGACGACCTGATGCAGTACATCCCCGGCCCGGACTTCCCGACCGCCGGCATCATCAACGGCCGTGCGGGCATCATCGAGGCCTATCGCACCGGTCGTGGCCGCATCTATATCCGTGCCCGCGCCACCATCGAGGACATGGAGAAGGGCGGCAACCGCCAGCAGATCATCATCACCGAGCTGCCCTACCAGTTGAACAAGGCCCGCCTGATCGAGAAGATCGCCGAGCTGGTGAAAGAGAAGAAGATCGAAGGCATCACCGAGCTGCGTGACGAGTCCGACAAGGACGGCATGCGCGTGGTCATCGAGCTGCGCCGCGGCGAAGTGGGCGAGGTCGTGCTCAACAACCTCTACGCCCAGACCCAGCTGCAGAGCGTCTTCGGCATCAACGTGGTGGCCCTGGTCGATGGCCAGCCGCGCACGATGAACCTCAAGGACATGCTCGAGGTGTTCATCCGTCACCGCCGTGAAGTGGTGACCCGCCGGACCGTCTACGAACTGCGCAAGGCCCGCGAGCGCGGCCACATCCTCGAAGGCCAGGCGGTCGCCCTGTCGAACATCGACCCGGTGATCGAGCTGATCAAGACCTCGCCGACCCCGGCCGAGGCCAAGGAGCGCCTGATCGCCACCGGCTGGGAATCCAGCGCGGTGGAAGCCATGGTCGAGCGCGCTGGCGCCGACGCCTGCCGTCCGGAAGACCTGGACCCGCAGTACGGCCTGCGTGACGGCAAGTACTTCCTGTCGCCGGAACAGGCCCAGGCCATCCTGGAACTGCGCCTGCACCGCCTGACCGGCCTGGAGCACGAGAAGCTCCTGTCCGAGTACCAGGAAATCCTCACCCTGATCGGCGAGCTGATCCGCATCCTGACCAACCCCGAGCGCCTGATGGAAGTCATCCGCGAGGAGCTGGAGAAGGTCAAGGCCGAGTTCGGCGATGCCCGCCGCACCGAGATCGTCGCGTCGCAGATGGACCTGACCATCGCCGACCTGATCACCGAAGAAGAGCGCGTGGTCACCATCTCCCACGGCGGCTACGCCAAGTCCCAGCCGCTGGCCGCCTACGAGGCCCAGCGTCGCGGTGGCAAAGGCAAGTCGGCCAGTGGCGTGAAGGACGAGGACTACATCGAACACCTGCTGGTCGCCAACAGCCATGCCACCCTGCTGCTGTTCTCCAGCAAAGGCAAGGTCTACTGGCTGCGCACCTTCGAGATTCCGGAAGCCTCGCGTACCGCTCGTGGCCGTCCGCTGGTGAACCTGCTGCCGCTGGACGAAGGCGAGCGCATCACCGCGATGCTGCAGATCGACCTGGAAGCCGTGCGCGCCCAGTTCGCCGGTGACGAGAACGACGATGACGACGTGGTCGCCGAGCAGGTCGCCGAAGTGGTGGAAGCCGAAGAGGCCGAAGAGGGCGACGACGCCGACTTCAGCCAGGACGAGCCGACCGGCGCGTACATCTTCATGGCCACCATGAAAGGCACCGTGAAGAAGACCCCGCTGATCCAGTTCACCAAGCCGCGTTCCAACGGCCTGATCGCCCTGAAGCTGGAAGAGGGCGATTCGCTGATCGCCGCCGCCATCACCGACGGTTCGAAGGACGTGATGATGTTCTCCGACGCCGGCAAGGTGATCCGCTTCAAGGAAAGCAAGGTGCGCATCATGGGCCGTAACGCCCGTGGCGTGCGCGGCATGCGCCTGGGCGAAGGCCAGCGGATCATTTCCATGCTGATTCCCGAGTGCCGCGAAGCGCAGATTCTCAGTGCCTCCGAGCGCGGTTACGGCAAGCGCACCCCGCTGGCCGACTACCCGCGTCGCGGTCGTGGCGGCCAGGGCGTGATCGCCATGGTGATCAACGAGCGTAACGGCAACCTGGTAGGCGCCGTGCAGGTGCTGGACGGCGAGGAGATCATGCTGATCTCCGACCAGGGCACCCTGGTGCGTACCCGTGTCGACGAAGTTCGCGGCGCTGGCCGTAACACCCAGGGCGTGATCCTCATCAAGCTGGCTGCCGACGAAACCGTCGTAGGCCTGGAGCGGGTGCAGGAGCCGACTGTCGTGGAAGACGACGTCATCGATGGCGAGATCGTCGACGGCGAAGTGGCGGACGAGAACCAAGAAGCAGGCGAAGCTGCGGCTGAAGAAGCCCCGCAGGCCAGCGAAGACTGATAGCGAGAGTGGATGTGAGCAAGCGAGCCTTTAACTTCTGCGCCGGTCCCGCGGCGCTTCCCACCGAGGTACTGGAGCGCGCCCGCGCCGAACTGCTGGATTGGCAGGGCAAGGGCCTGTCGGTCATGGAGATGAGCCACCGTAGCGACGACTACGTGGCCATCGCCGAGAAGGCCGAGCAGGACCTGCGCGACCTGATGGGCGTGCCGTCGAACTACAAGGTGCTGTTCCTGCAGGGCGGCGCCAGCCAGCAGTTCGCCGAGATTCCGCTGAACCTGCTGCCCGAAGACGGCGTGGCGGACTACGTGGAAACCGGCATCTGGTCGAAGAAGGCCATCGAAGAGGCTCGTCGCTACGGCAACGTCAACGTCGCCGCCAGCGCATCCAAGTACGACTACTTCGCGATCCCCGGCCAGAACGAGTGGAACCTGTCCAAGGACGCGGCCTACCTGCACTACGCGTCCAACGAGACCATCGGCGGCCTGGAATTCGACTGGATTCCGGAAGTCGGTGACGTCCCGCTGGTGGTGGACATGTCCTCGGACATCCTCTCCCGCCCGATCGACGTGTCGAAGTTCGGCCTGATCTACGCCGGCGCGCAGAAGAACATCGGCCCGTCCGGCCTGGTGGTCGTGATCGTTCGCGAAGACCTGCTGGGCCGCGCCCGCAGCATCTGCCCGACCATGCTCAACTACAAGGTCGCTGCCGATAACGGCTCCATGTACAACACCCCGGCAACCTATTCCTGGTACCTCTCCGGCCTGGTCTTCCAGTGGCTGAAGGAGCAGGGCGGCGTCGATGCCATGGAGCAGCGCAACCGTGCCAAGAAGGACATGCTGTACGGCTTCATCGACAGCAGCGACTTCTACACCAACCCGATCCAGCCCGGCGCCCGCTCCTGGATGAACGTGCCGTTCCGCCTGGCCGACGAGAAGCTCGACAAGGCCTTCCTCGAAGGTGCCGACGCGCGCGGCCTGCTCAACCTCAAGGGTCACCGTTCGGTGGGCGGCATGCGTGCCTCCATCTATAACGCCCTGGGCCTGGACGCCATCGAAGCCCTGGTTGGTTACATGGCCGAGTTCGAGAAGGAGCACGGCTGATGAGCGACGCTGACCAGCTCAAGGCGTTGCGCGTACGCATCGACAGCCTCGACGAGAAGATCCTCGAGCTGATCAGCGAACGTGCGCGCTGCGCCACCGACGTGGCGCGCGTGAAGATGGCCGCCCTGCCCGAAGGCGAGAAGCCGGTGTTCTACCGGCCCGAGCGTGAGGCGTGGGTGCTCAAGCACATCATGGAGCTGAACAAGGGCCCGCTGGACAACGAGGAAGTCGCGCGTCTGTTCCGCGAGATCATGTCCTCCTGCCTGGCCCTGGAGCAGCCACTCAAAGTGGCCTACCTCGGCCCGGAAGGCACCTTCACCCAGGCCGCCGCGCTCAAGCACTTCGGTCATGCGGTGATCAGCACGCCGATGGCCGCCATCGACGAAGTGTTCCGCGAAGTTGCCGCCGGTGCGGTGAACTTCGGCGTGGTGCCGGTGGAAAACTCCACCGAGGGTGCGGTCAACCACACCCTCGACAGTTTCCTCGAGCACGACCTGGTGATCTGCGGCGAGGTGGAGCTGCGCATCCACCACCACCTGCTGGTGGGCGAGAACACCAAGACCAACAACATCACCCGCATCTATTCCCACGCCCAGTCCCTGGCCCAGTGCCGCAAGTGGCTGGACGCGCACTATCCGAATGTCGAGCGCGTGGCGGTCTCCAGCAACGCCGATGCCGCCAAGCGGGTGAAGAGCGAGTGGAACAGTGCGGCGATTGCCGGCGACATGGCCGCCAGCCTGTACGGCCTGGACAAGTTGCACGAGAAGATCGAAGACCGCCCGGACAACTCCACGCGCTTCCTCATGATCGGCAACCAGGAAGTGCCGCCCACCGGCGATGACAAGACTTCCATCATCGTCTCCATGCGCAATAAGCCGGGCGCGCTGCACGAGCTGCTGGTGCCGTTCCACAGCAACGGTGTCGACCTGACCCGCATCGAGACCCGTCCGTCGCGCAGCGGCAAGTGGACCTACGTGTTCTTCATCGACTTCGTCGGCCACCACAAGGACCCGCTGATCAAGGACGTGCTGGAAAAGATCAACAGCGAAGCCGTTGCCCTGAAGGTGCTGGGCTCGTATCCGAAAGCGGTTCTTTAATTACGGCGGCCGGCTGCAGGCTGCGGGCTACAGGCGGTGAAGAGCGTCTAAGCCTGCAGCCTGAGGCCTGTAGCCTGAGGCCTTGATATGTCGTGTGATTTCCTTGCCCTGGCCCAGCCGGGCGTGCAGAAGCTTTCCCCCTACGTGCCGGGCAAGCCGGTCGATGAACTGGCCCGCGAGCTGAAGCTCGACCCCGCCGGCATCGTCAAGCTGGCCAGCAACGAGAACCCGCTGGGCCCGAGCCCCAAGGTCCTCGACGCCATCCGCGCCGAACTGGCCGAACTGACCCGCTACCCCGACGGCAACGGCTTCGAGCTGAAGTCTCGCCTGGCTACCCGTTGTGGCGTCGAAACCGCGCAGGTCACCCTGGGCAACGGCTCCAACGACATTCTCGACCTGGTTGCCCGTGCCTACTTGGCGCCTGGCCTGAATGCCGTGTTCAGCCAGTACGCGTTCGCCGTCTACCCGATCTCCACCCAGGCCGTCGGCGCCCAGGGCAAGGTCGTGCCGGCGAAAGACTGGGGCCATGACCTGGAAGCCATGCTGGCGGCCATCGATGCCAACACCCGCGTGGTCTTCATCGCCAACCCGAACAACCCCACCGGTACCTGGTTCGGCCCGGACGCGCTGGAGCGCTTCCTGTCGCAGGTGCCGGAGAGCGTCCTGGTAGTACTCGACGAGGCCTACATCGAGTACGCCGAAGGTGAAGAGCTGCCGGACGGCCTGAAGTACCTGGCCCGCTACCCGAACCTGCTGGTCTCGCGCACCTTCTCCAAGGCCTACGGCCTGGCGTCCCTGCGCGTTGGCTACGCGATCTCCTCGGCGCAGGTCGCCGACGTGCTCAACCGCGTACGCCAGCCGTTCAACGTCAACAGCCTGGCCCTGGCCGCTGCCTGCGCCGCGCTGGACGACGCGCAGTACCTGGCCGAAGGCAAGCGGATCAATGACGAGGGCATGGCCCAGCTGGAAAGCGGCCTGCGCGCCCTGGACCTGCACTGGATTCCCTCCAAGGGCAACTTCATCGCCGTGGACCTCAAGCGCGATGCCGGCCCGATCTACCAGGCCCTGCTCGCCGAAGGCGTGATCGTCCGCCCGGTGGGGGGCTACGGCATGCCACAGCACCTGCGCATTTCCATCGGCCTGCCGGCCGAGAACGCCCGCTTCCTCGAAGCGCTGGCGAAGGTGCTCGCCCGTGCCTGATGTTCAGCCGCACAAGCTTCGCCGCCTCGTCGTGGTGGGGCTCGGCCTGATCGGCGGCTCCTTCGCCAAGGGTATCCGCGAGAAGGGGCTGTTCGAAGAAGTGGTCGGCGTCGACCGTGACCCGCAAACCCGCCGCCTGGCGGTCGAGCTGGGCGTGGTCGACCGCTGCGAGGAGAGTCTCGCAGCGGGCTGCCGCGAAGCCGACGTGATCCAGCTCGCCGTGCCGATCCTGGCGATGGAGAAAGTCCTCGGCGAGCTCGCCACCCTCGACATCGGCAACGCCATCCTCACCGACGTGGGCAGCGCCAAGGGCAATGTCGTGCGCGCGGCGAAAGCCGTGTTCGGTGGCATGCCGGTGCGCTTCATTCCTGGCCATCCAATCGCCGGCTCCGAACAGAGCGGGGTGGAAGCGGCCAACGCGAAATTGTTCCGCCGTCATAAAGTCATCCTCACGCCGCTGGATAATGCCGACGCTGACGCGATCCAGTGCGTCGAAGCGCTCTGGCGTGAGCTGGGCGCGGATGTCGAGCAGATGGCCGTCGAGCACCACGACGAAGTCCTCGCGGCGACCAGTCACCTGCCGCACCTGCTGGCCTTCACGCTGGTCGACTCGCTGGCCAAACGCAGTGAGAATCTGGAAATCTTCCGCTATGCCGCTGGCGGCTTCCGCGACTTTACGCGGATCGCCGGCAGCGACCCGGTGATGTGGCACGACATCTTCCTCGCCAACCGCGAGGCGGTGCTGCGCATCCTCGATGTATTCCGTGACGACCTCGATGATCTGCGCGAGGCCGTCGACCATGGGGACGGGCAACAACTGATGGGCGTCTTCACCCGCGCCCGGGTTGCTCGCGAGCATTTCAGCAAAATCCTGGCCCGCCGGGCCTATGTGGACGCCATGCACAACAATGACCTGATTTTCCTGGCCCAGCCGGGTGGCCGCCTCTCCGGACGTGTTCGCGTACCGGGCGACAAGTCCATTTCCCACCGCTCGATCATGCTCGGCTCGTTGGCCGAAGGCACGACCGAGGTGCAAGGTTTCCTCGAGGGTGAAGACGCCCTCGCCACTATCCAGGCGTTCCGCGACATGGGCGTGGTCATCGAAGGCCCGCACCACGGCCGCGTGACCGTGCATGGCGTCGGCCTGCATGGCCTGAAGACGCCGCCCGGCCCGATCTACCTGGGCAACTCCGGCACCTCCATGCGCCTGCTCAGCGGCCTGCTCGCTGCCCAGCCGTTCGACACCACCCTGACCGGCGACGCCTCGCTCTCCAAGCGCCCGATGAACCGCGTCGCCAAGCCGCTGCGCGAGATGGGCGCGGTGATCGAAACCGGTCCGGAAGGCCGCCCGCCGCTGACCATCCGTGGTGGCCAGAAGCTCACCGGCATGCACTACGACATGCCCATGGCCAGCGCCCAGGTGAAATCCTGCCTGCTGCTCGCCGGCCTCTACGCCGCTGGCGAAACCTCCACCACTGAGCCGGCTCCAACCCGCGACCACACCGAGCGCATGCTGCGCGGCTTCGGCTACCCGGTCGACGTCGAAGGCGCCACCGCGCGCGTCGAGTCCGGCCACAAGCTCAGCGCCACCTCGATCGAAGTCCCGGCCGACATTTCCTCGGCTGCGTTCTTCCTGGTTGCCGCGAGCATCGCCGAAGGCTCCGACCTGACCCTGGAGCACGTCGGCATCAACCCGACCCGTACCGGCATCATCGACATCCTCAAGCTCATGGGCGCCGACATCACCCTGGAAAACCAGCGTGAAGTGGGCGGCGAGCCGGTTGCCGATATCCGTGTGCGCTCGGCCCGCCTGAAAGGCATCGACATTCCCGAAGACCTGGTACCGCTGGCCATCGACGAGTTCCCGGTGCTCTTCGTCGCCGCCGCCAGTGCTGAAGGTCGTACTGTGCTGCGTGGCGCGGAAGAGCTGCGGGTGAAGGAATCCGACCGCATCCAGGTCATGGCCGACGGCCTGCTGGCCCTGGGCGTGAAGTGCGAGCCGACCCCGGACGGCATCATCATAGATGGCGGCAGCTACGGCGGCGGCGAAGTCTGGAGCCACGGCGACCACCGTATTGCCATGTCCTTCAGCGTGGCCTCGCTGCGTGCCGGCGCGCCGATCCGCATCCACGATTGCGCCAACGTGGCGACCTCCTTCCCGAACTTCCTCGGGCTGGCGTCCGGGGCGGGTATCCGTGTCGCCGAGGAGAAGAACTGATGAACGGCGAATGGCCAGTCCTCGCCATCGACGGTCCCAGCGGCTCGGGCAAGGGCACCGTTGCCGGCTTGCTGGCCAAGCGCCTGGGCTGGAACCTGCTGGACTCCGGTGCGCTGTACCGCCTGCTGGCGTTCGCCGCCGGCAACCACGGTATCGACCTGACCAATGAGGAAGCGCTCAAGGTTCTGGCGGCGCATCTCGACGTGCAGTTCACTCACGCCAAGGGCGGCCAGGGCCAGCACATCATCCTCGAAGGCGACGACGTTACCGACGTGATCCGCACCGAACAGGTCGGCGCTGGCGCCTCCCAGGTCGCCGCGCTGCCGGCGGTGCGCGATGCACTGCTGCAACGCCAGCGCGCCTTCCTCGAAGCCCCGGGCCTCGTCGCCGATGGCCGCGACATGGGCACCGTGGTCTTCCCCAGCGCTCCGCTGAAGATCTTCCTCACCGCTTCCGCCGAGGAGCGTGCCCGCCGCCGCTACCTGCAGTTGAAGAACAAGGGCATCGACAGCGACCAGGCGCAGCTGGCCGAGGAAATCAGCGCCCGCGACGAGCGCGACAGCCAGCGTGCCGTTGCACCGCTCAAGCCCGCCGATGGTGCCATCCTGGTGGACTCCACCTCGATGAGCATCGATGAAGTGGTGGAGAGTATTCTCGCCGAGGTTTCGCGGCTGGGGCTGGCTGACTAGTCGAACGGCAAACGAAAATCCCCAGCCACGCTGGGGATTTTTCTTTCCGGAAGCGGGCTGTTGCCCAGGATGGAGCTGACGGGCGGCTCCCCCATCTCCTGAGGCCGGGCGAAAATGAAAGGATTGATGCTGGAATCGCGAAGGGCGTTGGAAACTGGGGCCGCCAATTGACGCAGGCTGCATCCGTTGCTACCATTCCAGACCTTATATCGGGAGGGTTTCGTCCACGTTGGGCGAAGCGTTCCCTTAAAATCTGAATGTGGAGCATCCGTTTCGGCGGGTGCAACAGGGGGCCGGCGGGATACCAGTCTTGATCCTGCTGGCTTCTTTTTCATCACTTGACCGTGTCTGCTGGTGGCGCGGAATCGGGCTTACAAGCCTTTGACTACAGGTATAGACATGAGCGAAAGCTTCGCAGAACTCTTTGAAGAAAGTCTGAAATCCCTCGACATGCAGCCGGGTGCAATCATCACCGGCATCGTGGTCGACATCGATGGTGACTGGGTCACCGTCCATGCCGGTCTGAAATCCGAGGGCGTCATCCCGGTCGAGCAGTTCTACAACGAACAGGGCGAACTGACCATCAATGTGGGTGACGAAGTCCACGTCGCGCTGGACGCGGTAGAAGACGGCTTTGGTGAAACCAAGCTGTCCCGCGAAAAAGCCAAGCGTGCCGAGAGCTGGATCGTTCTGGAAGCTGCTTTCTCTGCCGACGAAGTGGTCAAAGGCGTCATCAACGGCAAGGTCAAGGGTGGCTTCACCGTCGACGTCAACGGCATCCGCGCGTTCCTGCCGGGTTCGCTGGTCGATGTGCGTCCGGTGCGTGACACCACTCACCTGGAAGGCAAAGAGCTCGAGTTCAAGGTCATCAAGCTGGACCAGAAGCGCAACAACGTTGTCGTTTCCCGCCGCAGCGTGCTGGAAGCCGAGAACAGCGCCGAGCGCGAAGCTCTGCTGGAATCCCTGCAGGAAGGCCAGCAGGTCAAAGGTATCGTCAAGAACCTCACCGACTACGGTGCGTTCGTTGACCTGGGCGGCGTCGATGGTCTGCTGCACATCACCGACATGGCCTGGAAGCGTATCAAGCATCCGTCGGAAATCGTCAACGTTGGCGACGAGATCGATGTCAAGGTTCTGAAGTTCGACCGCGAGCGCAACCGCGTATCCCTGGGCCTGAAGCAACTGGGCGAAGACCCATGGGTTGCCATCAAAGCCCGTTACCCGGAAGGCACCCGCGTTACCGCGCGCGTCACCAACCTCACCGACTACGGCTGCTTCGCCGAGCTGGAAGAGGGCGTGGAAGGCCTGGTACACGTCTCCGAAATGGACTGGACCAACAAGAACATCCACCCGTCGAAAGTCGTTCAGGTTGGCGACGAAGTGGAAGTTCAGGTTCTGGACATCGACGAAGAGCGTCGTCGTATCTCCCTGGGCATCAAGCAGTGCAAGTCGAACCCGTGGGAAGACTTCTCCAGCCGCTTCAACAAGGGCGACAAGATCTCCGGCACCATCAAGTCGATCACCGATTTCGGTATCTTCATCGGCCTGGAAGGCGGCATCGACGGTCTGGTTCACCTGTCCGACATCTCCTGGAACGAAGTTGGCGAAGAAGCCGTTCGCCGCTTCAAGAAGGGCGACGAGCTGGAAACCGTCATCCTCTCCGTTGATCCGGAGCGTGAGCGCATCTCCCTGGGCATCAAGCAGCTGGAAGACGATCCGTTCTCCAACTACGCCTCGCTCAACGAGAAAGGCACCATCGTTCGCGGCACCGTGAAAGAAGTGGACGCCAAAGGCGCTGTCATCAGCCTGGGCGGCGAAATCGAAGGCATCCTGAAAGCCTCCGAAATCAGCCGTGACCGCGTTGAAGACGCTCGCAACGTTCTGAAAGAAGGCGAAGAAGTCGAAGCCAAGATCATCAGCATCGACCGTAAGAGCCGCGTCATCTCCCTCTCCATCAAGTCGAAAGACGTTGATGACGAGAAAGATGCGATGAAAGAACTGCGTCACAAGCAAGACGTAGAAGCCACTGGTCCGACCACCATCGGTGATCTGATCCGTGCTCAGATGGAGAACCAGGGCTAATCCCTGATCCACCATCCAAGGAAAAGGGCGACTTCGGTCGCCCTTTTTCGTTTCTGCCTTTCGCAGGGCGCGGGCGCGCAGCGCTTTTCCTACGCTGAGACTGGCGCTATGTTGCCTGCCCCGTTCCGGTCGCCTTTTCCATGCCTTACCTGCTTTTCGTCACCGTCCTCTGGGCGTTCTCCTTCAGCCTGATCGGCGAATACCTTGCCGGGCAGGTCGACAGCTATTTCGCTGTGCTGACCCGCGTGGTGCTGGCTGGCCTGGTGTTCCTGCCGCTGACCCGCTGGCGCGGTGTCGATCCGCGCTTCATCGCGGGGGTGATGCTGGCGGGCGCGCTGCAGTTCGGCATTACCTACGTCTGCCTTTACCAGAGCTTCCGTGTGCTGACGGTGCCGGAAGTGCTGCTGTTCACCGTGCTGACGCCGCTGCATGTGGCGCTGATCGACGATGCGCTGAACCGCCGCTTCAATGCCTGGGCGCTGCTGGCGGCCGCCGTGGCGGTGCTGGGCGCCGGGATCATCCGCTACGACGGCGTCAGTGGCGACTACATCCAGGGCTTCCTCCTGCTGCAAGTGGCCAACGCGACCTTCGCGGCGGGGCAGGTGTTCTACAAGCACCTGGTGCGGCGCTACCCCTCGGACATCCCGCAATACCGCCGCTTCGGTTACTTCTTTGTTGGCGCGCTGCTAATCGCGCTGCCGGGCTGGCTGCTGTTCGGCAATCCGCAGAAGCTGCCGTCCACTGACCTGCAATGGGGAGTGCTGGTGTGGATGGGCCTGCTGGCCACTGCGCTGGGACAGTTCTGGTGGAACAAGGGCGGCACTATGGTGGATGCCGGCACGCTGGCGGTGATGAACAACCTGCATGTGCCGGTGGGCCTGCTGATCAACCTGCTGATCTGGAACGAGGCTGCCGACTTGCCGCGCCTGGCGCTGGGCGGCGTGGTGATCGTCGCGTCGCTGGGAGTCAACCGTTTTGGCCTGCACCGTCGCAAGGAGCGTTTCGCATGAATATCTCCGGACGTGGCGTAGCGCTGTCCCTGGCATCCTCCGTGCTTTTCGTGACCCTGCCGGGTTACATCCATTCGCTGGAGCCACTGACCAGCATCCAGGTGATTGCTCACCGGGTGGTCTGGTCGATCCCCATGGTCCTGCTGCTGGTGCTGTTCACGCGCCAGGGTGGCGTGCTGCGCGAGGCGGGGCGGCGCCTGCTGCGCGAACCTTGGCTGCTGGCCTGCTTCCCGTTGACGGCGGCGATGATGCTGATCCAGTGGGGTGTTTTCATCTGGGCGCCGATGGTCGGGCGCACGCTGGAGTTGTCGCTGGGGTATTTCCTGCTGCCGCTGACCATGGTGCTCTGCGGCCGGGTGTTCTACGGCGAGCGCCTGACCACCTTGCAGGCCATCGCGGTGGCCTTCGCGCTGGCGGGCGTACTGCATGAGCTGTGGCTGACCCGTGCATTCTCCTGGTTCACCCTGATCACCGCGCTGGGCTATCCGCCGTACTTCATGCTGCGCCGCAAGATGGCGGTGGATTCGCTGTCCGGCTTTGTCTTCGAGATGATCGTACTGCTGCCGTTCGCCCTGGCGGCGCTGTGGCTGACCGATAGCGGCAAGGTGCTGGAGGAGGTACCCCGCCTGTGGGCGCTGCTGCCGTTGCTGGGGCTGATCAGTGCGCTGGCGTTCGGCGCGATGATGGCGGCCAGCAGGTTGCTGCCCATGGGGCTGTTCGGGATTCTGAGCTATGTCGAGCCGGTGCTGCTGTTCGCCATCGCCGTGTTGTTCCTCGGCGAGGCGTTCAATCCGGTGCAGATCTGGACCTACGGGCCGATCTGGATCGCCGTGCTGCTGACCGGTTGGGATAGCGCGCGACTCTTGCGCCGGCAGGCACGTCGCGGCCTGTAATCGAAGGGAGAGAGGCGAGGGATAGGCGCTCTCCTTGCGGAGAGCGCTCAGTATCAATCGTAGCGGCCGCCGACGTCGGCTTTCGCCAGGGTTTCCGGCAGGATGCGGCGGGCAGCGGTGTAATGCTTCTTCCAGTAGTCGCCACCGAGGTCGGAGACCCGGACCTTCTGGCCGCGGCGCGGTGCATGGACGAACTGGTTGTCACCGACGTAGATGCCGACATGGTCGACATTGCGGCGGTTGTGGATGCGGAAGAACACCAGATCGCCGGGCTGCAGGTCGCCACGCGCCACTTTCGAGTTGCCGCGCATGCTGTACATCTGCTGCGCGGTACGCGGCAGGTCGACTTCGTCGACGTTCTGGAACACGTAGTTCACAAGGCCGCTGCAATCGAAGCCGCGCTTGGGCGAAGTGCCGCCCCAGCGGTAAGGCGTGCCGATCATGCTGTAGGCGCGCTGGGTAACCTGGTGCGCCTCGCTCTTGGTCGGCTTGACCTGCTTGGCGTTGAAGGTCAGCAGGGCGCTGCCCTGGACCGGGACTCGCAGATCAACCGGTGCGGGTTGATAGGTGCGCGTGATCTTGGAGGAGGCGGTTGCCTCAGTGGCGGCCAACAGGGTCGCCAAGCCTATGGAAAGGCATGTCAAAAGGGTACTTCGCATTCGGCATGTCTTCTTGCTGGTTGATATCGCCCAGACTCCGCTGGATCGCCATTGTTATCGGCGTGGTTTCCTTTGGTCCGCTCAAAAATTCCACGCATTCTGAACGACTTTTCATGACAGTTCGTACCGTCCGTCGATTCTGACAAATACCCTGTGACTTGTAGGACGCTGCGTGACATGTGCTCTGACGTATCAGTCACGGCCTGACCTTATAGCCGGAAGCCCTATAAAACGGGGCTTGCGGCCGCGCGACGGAAAGCCGGCGGGTTAATGGCCAAAAGCCAGGCGCTTAACGTTTCTTAAGGAAAAACCCGACGAAATGCAGGTAATTGAGCCGTGCGAGTCAGTGCAGGTGGGCCAGCAGAGCGGGGAGGACCTGCTCGCGCAGCAGCGGGGCAAGGTTGTGCGGGTAATCGCCGGTGGGGTCCAGCCAGGCGAGCTCTTCCAGCTCGGCGGCAGGCTGGACGGCGTGGGGCAGGGCGGCGATGAAGACCTCGGCGTCCACGCGCATGTCCGGTTCGTTGGCGGCGTTGGCCTGGAACTGGCCCAGAGGAGTCAGCGCAGCGGTCGCCAGGTGCAGGTCGAGCTCTTCGCCCAGTTCGCGCAGCAGGGCCTGGACCGAGGTTTCGCCGGGCTCGTGCTTGCCGCCGGGCAGCATGAACGCCTGGGTGCCACGCTTGCGTACCAGTAGCAGGCGTCCGGCGTCATCCAGCAGACAAGCGGCGGCGATACGAATGGTGGCGGTCATGGCGAGGGCGTTTCCTTCAGAACCTGGTAGCGCATCTGCACGATGCCGCTAGGGAAGCTGCGCTGCTCCAGCAGCTGCAGGCGTTGCTCGAGGCCGATGCTGAACAGCGGAATGCCGGCACCGAGCAGGTGCGGAATGATGCTGACGATCACTTCGTCGAGCAAGCCTCCTGCGAGGAAGTTACCCGCCAGGCTGCCGCCGCCGACCAGCCAGATGCGCTCGCAGCCGCGTGCCTCCAGCGAAGCCAGGGCGTCCACCGGCGCGTAATGTTCCAGTTCCACCTGAGGGGCGGCCTTGGGCAGGTGGTTGGAGCGGGTCATCACCAGCGCGGGCTTGTCCGGATAGGGCCATTCCCCCTGTTTCAGACAGAACAGGTACGTGGCGCGGCCCATGAGCAGGCCGTCGATGCTGGAGTAGAACGCGTGGTAGCCATGGTCGTCGGTTTCGCTGCCATAACCTTCGAGCCAGTCCACGCTGCCGTCCGGGCGTGCGATATAGCCGTCAAGGCTGGCGGCCACATAATAGATGAGAGTCGATGGCACCTGTTTTCTCCTTTTTGTCAGGCCCATCAGAGCATGGCATCGCCTTTCGAAGGGCGCCGCTACGTTTGTCGGGTTATTGACGCGGCACCGCCCGCGCGCAGGCGGCTGGCAATATTTCCAGCGCGCGGGCTCGGCAAACATTAAGCTATGCAGCTATTTGGTCTTTACGTGATATCGAGGTCTGCCTTGTTCTCCCAATTCGCCCTGCACGAACGCCTGCTGAAGGCGCTCGATTCTCTGTCCTTCACCGAGCCGACCCCGGTCCAGGCGGCGGCCATTCCGAAGGCCCTGGAGGGGCGCGACCTGCGGGTAACGGCGCAGACCGGCAGCGGCAAGACCGCCGCTTTCGTCCTGCCGCTGCTGCATCGCCTGCTCACCGAGGAAAAGCCCAAGAGCGGCGCTCGCGCGCTGATCCTGCTGCCGACCCGTGAGCTGGCCCAGCAGACTCTCAAGGAAGTCGAGCGCTTCGCCCAGTTCACCTACATCAAGGCTTGCCTGATCACCGGCGGCGAAGATTTCAAGGTGCAGGGCGCACGCCTGCGCAAGAACCCGGAAATCATCATCGGCACGCCGGGCCGCCTGAACGAGCAGTTCAACGCCGGCAACCTGCCGCTGGGCGATGTGGAAGTGCTGATCCTCGACGAAGCCGACCGCATGCTCGACATGGGCTTCTCCGAGGACGTCCTCAAGCTCGCCGCACAGTGCCCGGCCGAGCGCCAGACCCTGCTGTTCTCCGCCACCACTGGCAGCGGCCTGCACGAGATGGTTGAGAAGGTCCTGCGCGAGCCCGAGTTCCTGCAGCTCAACCGCGTCAGCGAGCTGAATGAAGATGTCAGCCAGCAGGTGATACTGACCGACCACGTCGGCCACAAGGAACAGCTGCTGCAATGGTTGCTGACCAACGAGACTTATGAGAAGGCCATTGTCTTCACCAACACCCGCGTCGCCGCCGACCGCCTGACTGGCCGGCTGATCGCCGCCGGGCACAAGGTTTTCGTGCTGCATGGCGAGAAGGACCAGAAGGACCGCAAGCTGGCCATCGAGCGCCTGAAGCAGGGCGCGGTGAAAATCCTCGTTGCCACCGACGTGGCAGCCCGTGGCCTGGACGTTGACAGCCTGGATTTGGTGATCAACTTCGATATCCCGCGTCGGGGCGACGAATACGTGCACCGCATCGGCCGTACTGGTCGCGCGGGCGCCGGCGGCACTGCGATCTCGCTGGTCGGCCATGGCGACTGGAACCTGATGTCGAGCATCGAGCGCTACCTCAAGCTGCGCTTCGAGCTGCGTGTCATCAATGAGCTGAAGGCCACCTACAAGGGGCCGAAGAAGGTCAAGGCGTCCGGCAAGGCGGCCGGCACCAAGAAGAAAAAGGATGACGCGAAGAAGACCGGCAGCAAGGCGGGGGCGAAGAAAAAGCCAGCCGCCCGCCCCAAGGCCGGCCCGTCGAAGGTCGTGAGCCAGGATGGCCTGGCGCCGCTCAAGCGCAAGAAGCCGGCAGCGGAATAAGCCTTCCGCGTCACGCCAGACGCCTCTCCTGACCGAGAGGCGTTTTTGTTTCTGCGCCGGTCAGCCCAGTGTCTCCGGTGGCGCTTCATAGCTACTCGACTCGTAACTCACTCCGTGGCGAATCACCGGTGGCGCGTCGCCGTCGTGGAGGCTGGTCACGTTGTCGATGATGGTCTTGTCCTCCAGGGTGAGGCGGTCGAGCATGCGCAGGTGGCCGATCCAGTTGTCCACCAGGAACAGTTCCTGCCAGATCTCGGGGTTGCTCACGTCGCGGTACAGCGCCCAGCGTTCCGCGCCGTTGCGCAGGCGCAGGCGGCGCAGCGGCTTGGCGGCGCGGACAAAGTCGCGGGTGCGCTCGGCTGGTATCCGGTACTCGATGGAGACCAGCACCGAACCCCGCTCGGGGTTGAACACGAAGGTCGGCTGGCCCGGTACGCCGCCCGGTGCGCGGGCAATGCTGGCGGAGTTGAGCTCCGGCAGGCGCGAGTTGTAGAGCAATGCCACGGAGATCAGCAGCAGGCAGCCGGCGGCAATCAACGCGCCTTGCACGCCCATGGTTTCGGCGAAGTGACCCCAGAGGAAGGAGCCGGCCGCCAGGCCGCCGTAGATCGCCGTCTGATAGAGCGCCAGGGCGCGCGCCTTGACCCAGTCGGGCACGAGGATCTGCACGGCCGAGTTGTAGGTGGCGACAGCGGCGATCCAGCAGGCGCCGCCGAGCACCAGCGCGGGGAAGATCACCCAGAGATTGTCGACCCAGCCCAGGGTCAGCATGACCAGTGCCAGGGTCGCGGCGGCGAAGCTGATCAGCCGGCTGCTGCCCAGCCATTGCCGTGCCTTGCTCACGACCGTGCTGGCGACGATGGCACCGAGCCCGAGGGCGCCGAGCATGTAGCCGTACACCGAGGCACTGCCGTCCGGGTTGCGGTGTGCCAGCAGCGGCAGCAAAGCCCAGACTGCGCTCGCCGACAGGCCGAAGACCGCTGAGCGCAGCATCACCAGGCGAGTGACGCTGGAGTACTGGGTGAAACGCAGCGCGGCGATCACGCCTTCGAAGATGTGCTCCGGCGGCAGGGTGCGCTTGGGCACGTCGCGGCGCCATTGCCAGATCGCCCAGATCAGCGCGGCATAGCAGATGCAGTTGAACAGGAATACCCAGGAGGCCCCGGTGGCCGACAGCAGCAGGCCACCGATGGCCGGGCCGACGGCGCGGGCGACGTTGTAGTTGACGCTGTTGAGCAGCACCGCATCGCCGAGCATGCGCGGCGGCACCTGCTCGTTCACCGCCGCCTGCCAGGCGGGAATGGTGATCGAGCTGCCCAGCGACAGCCAGAGGATCGACACGATCAGCATCAGCGGGTCGAGATAGCCCATGAACGCCAGCACCGTCACCAGCGCGGCGCCGGAGAGTTCCACCGTCAGGCCCACCAGCATGATCTTGCGGCGGTCGTGGTTGTCGGCCAGCACACCGGACATGATCGACAGCAGCACCAGCGGCAGCGCCGAGGCGACCTGGATCATCGCCACCATCAGCGGGCTCGCGTGGGCCTCGGTGACGACCCAGGCGGCGGCCACCGATTGCGCCCAGGTGCCCAGGTTGGCGAACAGGTTGCAGATCCAGATGATGCGGAACGCGGCGATGCTGAAGGGCGCGAGGACGCCGCTGCGGGGTTCTGCTGGATCGGGCTTGAGGGGGAGGTCTTGCTTGGGTGAAACGGACTGCAGCATGGGGACGCCCTTATTTCGAGTGGCTGGCACGCGCGTGGAACCGGTGCCTATCCATGCCGGGGAAGTGTAGTGGCTGAGTCGGTATGCGCCATTGATGATGGTCAGACGTGGCGTTATCGGTGACACGCGCTGGCAAGCTTCGACAGTGCCTGCGCGGTTCTGGATTGTTAGGCTGCGTCGGAATTTTCCACATTGCACTGCCAAATAAGAGCGAAGAGCCGATGAAGCGACTTTCCACCTGCCTGCTGGCCGGCCTGCTGGCCCTGCCGCAAAGCCTCTGGGCCTGGTCCAATCACACCCTGGGCAGCTATATCGCCCTGCAGCAATTACCGGCGGTTGCCCGGGCCCCCGAGGTCGAGGTCGAACCGCTGGAAAGCTTCATCAGCCAGCAGCGCGCCGGCCTGGTAAAGCTGCTGGACGAGCAGGAAGCCTACGCTCGCGAGCACTTCCGCCAGTACCCGCCGCGCCCGGATGACCTGCGCCTGAGCGAAGACGGCCGCGACGACCTGCGCCAGGCCTTCCTCATGGCGCTGCGCCTGAACCCCGAGATCAAGCTGGCCACCGCGGTGCAGCCGCCACCCGGCGGCGAACTGCCGAATCACGTCGCGCTGCAACCGGCGGAGGTGCTGGTGTTCCGCAACCTGTCCGGCTGGAACCAGTGGCGCTTCGTGCAGTTGCAGGCGGGCGAGAAGATTCCCGCAATCGATGTGCTGGCCAGCGCCGCCGACGAGCCGGACTTCGGCCACGATATCAACCTGTTCAGCGACAACCCCGGCGAGGCTGGCCAGCGTTATGGCTTCGGCACTCAGCCGTTCGGCGACCCGCGCTATGAATTCAGCTCCCAGGCGCCGTTCCACATGGGCTTCTACCACGAGGACGCGATCATCTTCACCGGCGCGCCGTACCTGGAGCGCAATTGGCCGGAGTGGCGCGCTTACCAGTTCTACGGCCTGGCGCGCTTCGCCTTCGACAAGGGCCACCCGTACTGGGGCTACCGTTTCCTCGGCTGGGCGATGCATTACATCCAGGACATGACCCAGCCGTATCACTCGACGCCGCTGCCCGGTGAGACGACCACCAGCATGCTGTGGACGGCGGGCAAGTCCATCGCCGGTTTCGATGCCGACAAGCAGGCCGCGATCCAGCGCGTGGCGGACCGGCATACGGGCGTCGAGCGTTATCAGGTGGACTGGCTGCGCGAGACGCTGCGCCTGGGCGGGCAGTCGCCGTTGCTGGCGGCCTATGCGGATGTCAGTACCGATGGCGGTTATCCACCGTATTTGACGGAGTATCTGCGCGAGGTGGTGGCGAGCGAGTCCCATGCCCATGCGGCGGCGTTCGACGCGGCGATCGGCCATTGGCTGGAAAACGAGAAGGCGCCGGCGGGGGATTTCAGCGCGGGGAACTCACCGGAACCGTTCCGGCACGATGAGGCGTTGGATGAGCAGATTCTGCAGTTGATCCGGCACTTCGGCGCACACAGTCGCAATATTGCGAAAGCGGCGCTGCAGCCGTAAGGCAGGGCTGGCAGTCAAGCCGGGGCTGCGTGGGCCCCGGCGCAACTGCACAAGTCGCTTAGCCGCCGGAACAGCCGTTGCCCCACACCTGGTATTCGACGGTGTGGCGCTGACCCTGGGTATCTTCGTAGGTCATGCGCGCCGGCACGATGCCGCACTCGTTGGACACGTCGGTGGTCGAGATGACGTGGGCGACGTCCAGTTTCATGTCGTAGGTGTACTGCTCCACGGCCGCGCTTGGCGCCTGGTCGGCGGCGTTCACCTGCTCGGCCAGGGCGAGCGAAGAGAAGCCCAGCATGGCCAGGATGACTACAGCTTTCATGAATTTACCTGCCTTGTTCCCGGTGTCCGGACGTGACGGGTCCGTGACGTTCAGCGGGTGGCTGCGTCGGGAATCGTTGGGGTTGATTACGGGTCTTGGGTGGTGTTGCGGCGCGCGCTGTAACAGCACGGAAATAATAGGATTTACCTGACCTGAGTCATATATCCAGGCGCCAACAAGACTTCGTACTCAGAGGCAACAATCCAGGATTGATGCGGGTTGCAGGGGTGCTCTTGCGGCGGGTGGTCGCAGGTTCTGGCAATTTCGGGATGCAGTTGCAGGGGGCGTAGGGGCAACTGTCTTTCTCGGGAAGCCCGTGTCGATGCTTTCCCCTCACCCCTGCCCTCTCTCAGGGGGAGAGGGAGCCCTCCGTGCCGGCTGTTGCCGACGTTTCATCCTGCATCGAACGGTCCCCTCTCCCCTTGGGAGAGGGCTAGGGTGAGGGATGGCCCAAGCGCAGAGGTATCTCGTAGGAGCGGACTCCGTCCGCGATGTCTGGCATGCCGCTCTCAGGCTGAACCTGGCGATTGGATCAGCCGATCGCGGACGGAGTCCGCTCCTACGAAACGATCTGAAGTTCGGTGCCGTGCCGTGCGGTTCGCGAGCAAGCTCGCTCCTACAGGTGGGCGTCGGGTTTTTTGTAGGAGCGAGCTTGCTCGCGAACCCGACCCGCTCAATCGCGCAGCGGCGACTGTGGGTCGAGCAGCGAGGTGCGGATGAAGTGCAGGTAGCTGCACACGCGGCGCAAGGGCGAGGAATCGAAGTGCGGCGGGCGGCGATCGTCGGTAGTGCGGGTCGCGTGGATCGCGTGCTCCACGGCAGCCAGCGCGCGCTGGCGGTTGCTTTCGCTGGGCTGGATGAACAAGCGGATCAGCGCTCGGCCCAGCGCGCGGATAGCCCGCCGCCAGGGCATGCGCTCGGCGTACCAGGGCTCTTTCGGCAGGGCTTCCTGTTCGCGGCGCAACTCGATGATCGACAGGCCGATCTCCTGCACCTGGAAAGTCCAGCGCAACAGGCGACGCTGCACGTCAGGTCGCCCTGTGGATAACCCGTAGGCCTGATTGAGCAGATCACGGGTGCCACTCTCGAAGTTGGACGACAGGCCCTTCAGCGGATCGCTGATCACCCGTACCACGCGCAGGCGCAGCTCGGCTTCCAGACGCTCCCACAACCATGGCCGGTTCGGCGGCAGGATGACGATCGCCGCGACCACCGCCATGCCCATGGACAGCAGCATCGCCAGGTATTCGTTGATGAAGGTGTAGGCGTCGTAGCGCGCGAGGTTGGCCGGCAGCGAGGCGATGCAGAACCACACCAGCAGGCCGACGCCGTAGCCGCTCCACTTCGGCCGGGTGATCAGGAAGGCACCCAGGGTGAACACCGGTGCGAGCACGAAGCACAGCAGCGGGAAGCCGTCGATGTGCGGCAGCACGCGGAAGGTCAGGATGAAGCCCAACGTGGCGCCGAGCAGCGTGCCGAGGGTCAGTTGCAGTGACAGACGCTTGGGATTGGGCGAGGCGGAGGACAGTGCGGCGATCAGTACCGAAGTCAGCGCGAAGGTGGCGCCACTGAGCCAGGATGTTTCGATCCAGAACACCCCGCCGACGATCACCAGCAGCGCGCAGCGAAAGCCCGCAACCGCTGCGGCGAGTGCGTTGGCCTTGGGCGTGAAGCGCTCCTTCCACTGCTCGCGCTCGTGCTTGTGCGCGGCGAGCGAGGCGTGGGTCTGCGCGTAGTTGTGCATGTCGTCGACGAAGCGGAACAGCAGTTCGGCGGCGGTCTCGAAATCCAGCTGGTCGGCTTCCCGCGGGCAGGTGTGGCCGAGGCTGGCGCGAGCCTCGCGGATACGTGGCATCAGGTGATGCTTGCAGAGTTCCAGCTGCACGCTCAGGCGCTCGGCGTCCGCTTCGCTGAGCGGCCGGCCGTGCCAGCTGGCGAGCAGTTCGCTGACGTCGATCAGGCACGGCATCAGCACTTCCAGCACGTTGCTGGCCTGCCGCTCGCGCAGGCGGTCGAGCAGGCGCTGCAAGGCGTGGAAGCGTGTGGTCAACTGCATGAACTCGCTGTTCAGTCGTGCCAGGCGGCCGCTGCGCAGGCGCATGTGCGGGTCTTCGAAGGCGGTGACGTTGCGCAGGCTTTCCAGGCCCACCACTTCGGCGGCGATGCGCGCACTGGCCTGCTCGAAGCGCTCGCGCTCCAGCGTGCCATTCAGGCCGGCGCTGGCGAGGCCGGCGAAGTCACCGAAGCGGGTGTTCAGCGCGTTGTGCAGGGCGGCGGTACTGGTCTGCGGCAGGACGATGGCGCTGACCACGCCGGTGCAGAGAATCCCCAGGGTGATCTCGATCACCCGCCACAGCGCCTGCATGAAGGCGCCTTCGGGGTGCAGCGTGGCGGGGATGCCGATCATCACGGCGGTGTAGCCGGCGAGCAGGCAGGCGTAGGCGCGGAAGTCGCGATAGCGTGCCGCACCGGCAGTACACAGGCCGACCCAGATCGCCACGCAGAGCAGGAACAGCACGCGCTCCTGGGCGAACAGGGCAATGAAGGTGACCATCACCGTGAGCCCGGCCAGCGTGCCGAGGATGCGGTAGAAACTCTTCGCCAGTACCTGGCCGCTCTGCGGCTGCAGCACGATGAAGGCGCTGACCAGCACGGTGTTGGGCTGCGGCAGTTCAAGACGGTAGGCCAGCCACAGCGCCGTGAAGGCGGTGATCAGCGTCTTGAGGATGAACATCCAGGTGACGCCATCGGTGTGCGCCCAGTCGGACAGGGCGAAGCGCACCGCGGCGGCCTTGGGCAGGCGCACGGATAGACTGCTCATCAGGCTTATCTCGGCAGGCGGTGGTGAGGCTGGATCGGGCCTTGAGGACCCTGTAGTTCGAGGTGCAGAGGAGTGGGAGGCACGTTGCACGAAAGGCGGAGCACGGGTGCGAATCCTGGGGTGTCGCGGCAGACCGCGTTGGGGAGGGCGATTCTAGAAGTGCGCCGGGGGGCAGGATAAGCTGACGGTTGGATGAATTATTGTTGCCTGAAAGGACAATAATCCCGTCGCGACAGGTGTGCGACAATTCGCCGCCTGTCATGAATCTGTAACAAGGCGTTGCTCGTTCGAGCGCCGTTGCAGAGGCCGCCCGCCGTGGCGTGGACAGGCTCTCAGGAGAAATGATGGACCTGCTGCACAACATGCGTGCTTTCGTCTGTGTCGCCGAGACCGGCAGCTTCACCGCTGCCGCCCAGCGCATGGACCTCACCACCGCCTACGTCTCGCGGACGGTGGCCAAGCTCGAAGCGCACCTGCGTACCCGCCTGCTACACCGCACCACCCGCCGCATCGCCCTCACCGAAGCCGGCCAGCGCTACCTGCAGCGTTGCCAGCAGATCCTCGGCTACATCGAGGAAGCCGAGGCCGAGGCCGGCGACGCTCACGCCCGGCCCCATGGCAAGGTGAAGGTGCATGCCATGACCGGCATCGGCCAGCACTACCTGATCCGTGCGATCTCGCAGTACTGCGAGATCTACCCGGAGGTTACCTTCGACCTGACCCTGGCCAACCGCATCACCGACATCCTCGACGAGGGCTACGACATCTCCGTGGTCATCGCCCAGGAGCTGCCGGATTCGGGCTTCGTCTCCAAGCGCATCGGCAAGACCTACAGCGTGCTCTGCGCGTCCCCCGAATACGTGGCGCGCCATGGCATGCCCAAGCAGCTCGCGGAGCTGACCGATCACCGTTGCCTGCGCCTGGTGAATTCGGTGATGTCGCTGGACAAGTGGCTGTTCGACGGCCCCGACGGCCAGGAAATGGTCGGCATCAACCACAGCCACTTCCAGGTCAACACCGCCGACGCCATGACCGAGGCGGTGCGTGCCGGCATGGGCATTGGCGCGCTGCCGGTGTATTCCGCCGTGCAAGGACTCAAGGACGGCAGCCTGGTGCGCGTGCTGCCCGACTACAGTCTGTTCCACCTCAACGTCTATGCGCTGTATCCGTCGCGCCAGTACCTGGATGCGAAAATCCGCACCTGGGTGGAATTCCTCCGCGACTGCGTGCCCGGCATGCTCGAGGAACACGAGCGGATGATGCTCGAACACCGCACCCGACAGCCTGGCTGACACGCTATCCGGCAGCATTGAACCCGCGAATCCTTCCGCGCCCGGCCATCGCCGGGCGTTTCTTTTCGCGCCTTGCGTTCCGCTGTGTCGAACGCGGCTTTGGGAAAAGACGAATTCTCCGAACGCCAGCATTTGCGTCAGTCTCCCTGCGAGCCTGCCGCCAGGCTCACCTCGCAAGCACAAGAACAAATTGAGGGTGACGCGATGTTTGGATCGATGTTTGGATCGACGGGGCGGGCGTTGCTCGCCGTCCTGGCGTTGGCCTGCGCTACTGCCACACAGGCTGCCGATGAACCGCAGGCTGCCAATCAACCGACTATTCATGAACCGACTGTTCATGAACCCATAGTGATCAAGTTTGCCCACGTGGTCGCGGAGAACACGCCCAAGGGGCAAGGCGCGCTGATGTTCAAGCGCCTGGCTGAAGAGCGCCTGCCCGGCCGGGTGCGCGTGGAGGTCTACCCGAACTCCTCGCTGTTCGGCGACGGCAAGGAGATGGAAGCACTGCTGCTGGGCGACGTGCAGATGCTCGCGCCGTCCCTGGCCAAGTTCGAGCAGTACACCAAGAAGGTGCAGATCTTCGACCTGCCGTTCCTCTTCGACGACATCCAGGCCGTCGACAACTTCCAGCGCAGCCCGCAGGGCCAGAGCCTGCTGACCAGCATGCAGGGCAAGGGCATCCTCGGCCTGGCCTACTGGCACAACGGGATGAAGCAGCTGTCGGCCAACCGCCTGCTGCTCGAGCCGGGCGATGCGCGGGGGCTGAAGTTCCGCGTGCAGGCCTCCGATGTGCTCAACGAGCAGTTCCGCGAGCTGCGTGCGATCTCCCGCAAGATGTCCTTCGCCGAGGTCTACCAGGGCTTGCAGACCGGCGTGGTGAATGGCACCGAGAACACCTGGTCGAACTACGAGAGCCAGAAGGTCAACGAGGTGCAGAAGTACTTCACCGAGTCCAACCATGGGCTGGTGGACTACATGGTGATCACTAACGCGAAGTTCTGGAACGGCCTGCCGCCCGACATCCGCGACGAGCTGCAGAAGATCATGGCCGAGGTCACCGTGCAGGTGAACCTGGAAGCCGAGCGCCTGAACCGTGACGCCCGCCAGCGCATCCTCGCCAGCGGCGGCAGCGAGATCCACGCACTCACCGCGCAGCAGCGCGCCGACTGGCGTGAGGCGATGCAGCCGGTGTGGCAGAAATTCCGCAACAACGTCGGCGCCGATTTCCTCCAGGCCGCCGAAGCCTCCAATCGTCCCCATTGATCCGTCCGGCCCCGCTGGATGGCGGGGCTTTCTGGAGCTTATTCCATGAATCGACTCGTGCGCGTCTGGAACCACTTCGAGGAGGGCGCCATCGCCTTCCTGCTGGCGACCATGACGCTGGTGACTTTCGTCTACGTGGTGATGACCAACGTCTTCACCCTGTTCTATGACCTGGGGGATCGCCTGCCCGCCGTGCAGGCACCGTTCTACGCCATCGGCGACGCGATCCTCGGCGCTGCCCAGGACATGTCCTGGAGCAACGCGCTGACCAAGGCGCTGTTCGGCTGGCTGATCTTCTTCGGCATCGCCTATGGCGTGCGTACCGCCGGCCACCTGGGCGTGGATGCGCTGGTGAAGCTGGCGCCGCGCCCGGTGCAACGCTGCATCGGCGTGCTCGCCTGCCTCTGCTGCCTGGGCTACGCCGGGCTGTTCATGGTCGCCAGCTTCGACTGGGTGAAGACCCTGTTCATCGCCGGCATCGGCGCCGAAGACCTCGACCACTTCGGCATCCTCCAGGCCTACATCGCGGTGATCGTGCCCATCGGCTTCGGCCTGGTGCTCCTGCGTTACCTGGAAATCCTCGTCAACCTGTTGCGCGGCCGCCAGCTCGGCCTGGGCCTCGCCGACGAGGCCGCGGAGGCCTCGAAACTGGCTGGCGAAGAAGCCGCGGAGAATCGTCCATGACCGTGATGATGTTGTTCCTCCTGCTGTTCGTCTTCATGTTCATCGGCGTGCCCATCGCCATTTCCCTGGGGCTTTCCGGCGCACTGACGATCCTGCTGTTCAGCCCGGACTCGGTGCGCTCGCTGGCGATCAAGCTGTTCGAGACCTCCGAGGCCTACACGCTGCTGGCGATCCCGTTCTTCCTGCTCTCCGGCGCCTTCATGACCACCGGCGGCGTGGCCCGCCGGCTGATCGATTTCGCCAACGCCTGCGTCGGCCACATCCGTGGCGGCCTGGCGATTGCCGCGGTGCTGGCGTGCATGCTGTTCGCCGCGCTGTCCGGTTCGTCACCTGCAACGGTGGCGGCGGTGGGCTCGATTGCGGTGGCCGGGATGGTGCGTTCGGGCTACCCGCGCGAGTTCGGCGCCGGGATCATCTGCAACGCCGGGACCCTGGGCATCCTGATTCCGCCGTCGATCGTCATGGTGGTGTACTCCGCCGCCACCGAGACCTCGGTGGGCAAGCTGTTCGTCGCCGGCGTGGTGCCGGGCCTGCTGCTGGGCGTGATCCTGATGGTGGTGATCTACATCGTCGCGCGGGTAAAGAATCTCCCGGCGCAGCCGCGCGCCAGCCTGCGTGAGTGGTTGTCCGCTGCACGTCGCGCCGGTTGGGGGCTGTTGCTGCTGGTGATCATCCTCGGCGGCATCTACTCCGGGCTGTTCACGCCCACCGAGGCGGCGGCGGTGGCGGCGGTCTACTCGGCCTTCGTCGCGCTGTTCGTCTACAAGGACATGCGCCTGCGCGATTGCCCCAAGGTGCTGGTGGAGTCGGGGCGGCTGAGCATCATGCTGATGTTCATCATCGCCAACGCCATGCTCTTCGCCCACGTGCTGACCACCGAGCAGATTCCCCAGCAGATCACCGAGTGGGTGATGCAGGAAGGGCTGACGCCGATCGGCTTCCTGCTGATGGTCAACGTGGTGCTGCTGGTGGCCGGCAGCTTCATGGAGCCTTCGGCCATCGTGCTGATCCTGGCGCCGATCTTCTTCCCCATCGCCATGCGCCTGGGCATCGACCCGATCCACCTGGGGATCGTCATGGTGGTGAACATGGAGATCGGCCTGGTGCACCCGCCGGTGGGGCTCAACCTGTTCGTCACCTCGGCGGTCACCGGGTTGCCGCTGGGCTCGACCATCCGCGCGGCGCTGCCGTGGCTGATGATCCTGCTGCTGTTCCTGATCCTGGTGACCTACGTGCCCTACATCTCGCTGGCGCTGCCCCACGCGCTGGGCATGTGACAGGTTGTCGCGGCCCCATGGCAGTAAGGCTGATGGGGCCCATCACTACGACTAAGGATTGGTAAGACCATGGTCGAATGGCCTGGGGAAGGGTGTCGCCGTTACAACTTAGGGCAACAAAAACAACACTCTTCACCGAGGTAAAACGCCATGACAGCGGCATCCGTGTACCCCGTGCGTCCCGAAGTGGCCGCGACCACTCTGACCGACGAGGCCACCTACAAGAAGCTGTATCAGCAGTCGGTGGTCAACCCCGACGGCTTCTGGCGCGAACAGGCCCAGCGCATCGACTGGATCAAGCCGTTCACCAAGGTCAAGCAGACCTCTTTCGATGACCACCACGTGGACATCAAGTGGTTCGCTGACGGCACCCTGAACCTCTCCTACAACTGCCTCGACCGTCACCTGGCCGAGCGCGGCGACCAGCTCGCCATCATCTGGGAAGGCGACGATCCTTCCGAGCACAAGGAAATCACCTACCGCGAACTGCACGAGCAGGTCTGCAAGTTCGCCAACGCCCTGCGTGGCCAGGACGTGCACCGTGGCGACGTGGTGACCATCTACATGCCGATGATCCCGGAAGCCGTGGTCGCCATGCTGGCCTGCGCCCGCATCGGCGCGATCCACTCCGTGGTGTTCGGCGGCTTCTCCCCCGAAGCCCTGGCCGGCCGCATCATCGACTGCCGCTCCAAAGTCGTGATCACTGCGGATGAAGGCCTGCGCGGTGGCAAGAAGACCCCGCTCAAGGCCAACGTCGACGACGCGCTGACCAACCCGGAAACCAACAGCGTGCAGAAGATCATCGTCTGCAAGCGCACCGGTTCTCCCATCAAGTGGAACCAGCACCGTGACGTGTGGTTCGAGGACCTGATGAAGGTCGCCGGCTCCACCTGCGCACCGAAGGAAATGGGCGCCGAGGACCCGCTGTTCATCCTCTACACCTCCGGTTCCACCGGCAAACCCAAGGGCGTGCTGCACACCACCGGCGGCTACCTGGTCTACGCCTCGCTGACCCACGAGCGGGTGTTCGACTATCGTCCGGGCGAAGTCTTCTGGTGCACCGCCGACATCGGCTGGGTCACCGGCCACACCTACGTCGTCTACGGCCCGCTGGCCAATGGCGCGACCACCGTGCTGTTCGAGGGCGTGCCGAACTATCCGGACATCTCCCGCGTGGCGAAGATCGTCGACAAGCACAAGGTCAACATCCTCTACACCGCGCCGACCGCCATCCGCGCGATGATGGCCGAGGGCAAGGCGGCAGTCGAAGGCGCCGATGGCTCCAGCCTGCGCCTGCTCGGTTCGGTCGGCGAGCCGATCAACCCGGAAGCCTGGCAGTGGTACTACGAGACCGTCGGCCAGTCGCGCTGCCCGATCGTCGACACCTGGTGGCAGACCGAAACCGGTGCTTGCCTGATGACCCCGCTGCCGGGCGCCCACGGCCTGAAGCCGGGCTCCGCCGCCAAGCCGTTCTTCGGCGTGGTGCCGGCGCTGGTGGACAACCTGGGCAACATCCTGGAAGGGGCTACCGAGGGCAACCTGGTGATCCTGGACTCCTGGCCGGGCCAGGCACGTACCCTGTACGGCGACCACGACCGCTACGTGGACACCTACTTCAAGACCTTCAAGGGTATGTACTTCACCGGCGACGGCGCCCGTCGCGACGAGGACGGCTACTACTGGATCACCGGCCGCGTCGATGACGTGCTCAACGTCTCCGGCCACCGCATGGGCACCGCCGAGATCGAGAGCGCCCTGGTGGCCCACCCGAAAGTTGCCGAGGCCGCGGTGGTTGGTGTACCGCACGACATCAAGGGGCAGGGCATCTATGTCTACGTCACCCTGAATGCCGGTGAGGAAACCAACGAGCAACTGCGTCAGGAACTGCGTGCCTGGGTGCGCAAGGAAATCGGCCCGATCGCCACTCCGGACGTGATCCAGTGGGCGCCCGGCCTGCCGAAGACCCGCTCGGGCAAGATCATGCGCCGCATCCTGCGCAAGATCGCCACGGCCGAGTACGACACCCTGGGTGATATTTCCACCCTGGCCGACCCGGGTGTGGTGCAGCACCTGATCGACACGCACCAGGCTATGCGCGCAGCCTGATCTGCGGCTCCATGAAAAACGCCCCGTTTGCCGGGGCGTTTTTCATTCCTGCGTCTTTATGCCGGGCGCCTGCCTGCGCTGAAGCTCTCGCGGAGCACGAATGTAGGATGGCGTGGAGCGCAGCGATACCCATCAATTCCGTACGCATCGACAGCATGGGTATCGCAAGCTCCACCCATCCTACGAGTTCGCTTTCCGCGGAGGGCGATAGCTCGCAGGGCGCATAACGCGCCTTATCCGTCGGCGGGGTATCGGCGGATAACCCGTTCCGGGTTATCCGCCCTACAGTGTGCTTCCTGCCCACTGGTAACATTTCCCTGCGACAAAATGAGGCGTCAGGAAACAGTTCGCACGGATTCGGTGCGTCTTTTCTGTCCGCGCGGAATGAGTCAATATCGCGCACCTCGCGTAATACCTGGTGTTTGATATTTGTGGCCCAATTACTGCAGGTAAATTGGGTTTTACTACCTGCTTTCGGATCACGTAAAATCCGCGCCGTCAAGCCGCCGGGGCTCTGTCTCCGGCGCTTCTATAATTACTTGTCGCATTGAAGAAATAACCGCTCCGGGGCTGTCGCTAGAATGCCGCTCACCCCGGTAGGCGCGCTTTTCACAAGAATCGCGCCGGCAATGCGCAGACGAACAATAACCTTCACTTCTGCACGGGCAGCCTGGGCCAACCCCTTTCTCCTGCCAATCGAAGTCCTACCCTCGAAGGAGTTACTGATGAAGAAGTTTGCACTTCTCGGTGCGCTGGCCCTGTCCGCGCTTTCCCTGGTTGCCCACGCTGACGACAAGCCGGTCCGCATCGGCATCGAAGCCGGTTATCCGCCTTTCTCCTTCAAGACTCCTGACGGCAAGCTCGCCGGTTTCGACGTGGATATCGGCAACGCACTGTGCGAAGAGATGAAGGTCAAGTGCACCTGGGTCGAGCAGGAGTTCGATGGCCTGATCCCGGCGCTGAAGGTCCGCAAGATCGACGCCATTCTCTCGTCCATGACCATCACCGACGAGCGCAAGAAGTCCGTCGACTTCACCAACAAGTACTACCACACCCCCGCGCGCTTCGTGATGAAGGAAGGCGTTACCCTGAACGACCCGCTGGTCGACCTGAAGGGCAAGAAGGTCGGTGTGCTGCGCGCCTCCACCCATGACCGCTACGCCACCGACGTCCTGGCCCCGGCCGGCATCGAAGTGGTGCGCTACAACTCGCAGAACGAAGCCAACATGGACCTGGTCTCCGGCCGCATCGATGCGACCATGGCCGACTCGGTCAACCTCGACGATGGCTTCCTGAAAACCGACGCCGGCAAGGGTTATGCCTTCGTAGGTCCGGAATACAACGATCCGAAGTACTTCGGTGGTGGCGCCGGCATCGCCGTGCGCAAGGGTGATACCGCCCTGGCCGAGAAATTCAATACGGCCATCGCCGGCATCCGTGCCAACGGCAAGTACAAGGAAGTACAGGACAAGTACTTCAAGTTCGACGTCTACGGCGAGAACTGATCCACGTCCAGAAGTGGCACAGACCCAGGCCCGGTCCTGATGTTTGTGCCACTTTTTTATTGGGGGCGATCCGTCAGGTGGCGGGTGCCCTGCAGCGTCCGTGCGGTTGCGGGCGGCTTCCGGTCTAGAGGTGCGAAACTATGTTCAATGGCTACGGAGCCACCATCGTCGATGGTGCCTGGCTGACGCTTCAGCTGTCCCTGCTGTCGATGGCCCTGGCAATCGCGTTGGGCCTGCTCGGCGCGGCCATCCGCCTGTCGCCGGTGAAGTGGCTGGCCTGGTGCGGCGACCTCTATTCCACCGTGATCCGCGGCGTGCCGGACCTGGTGCTGATCCTGCTGATCTTCTACGGCGGCCAGGCCGCGGTGAACTGGGTCGCGCCGATGGTCGGCTATGACGACTACATCGATCTCAACCCCTTCGCCTCGGGCGTCGGCACCCTGGGCTTCATCTTCGGTGCCTACCTGTCCGAAACCTTCCGCGGCGCCTTCATGGCGATCCCGAAAGGGCAGGGCGAGGCCGGCTTCGCCTATGGCATGAGCCCGCTGCAGGTGTTCTTCCGCATCCAGGTGCCGCAGATGATCCGCCTGGCCATTCCGGGCTTCACCAACAACTGGCTGGTGCTGGTCAAGGCCACCGCGCTGATCTCCGTGGTCGGCCTGCAGGACATGATGTTCAAGGCCAAGCAGGCCTCGGACGCCACCCGCGAACCCTTCACCTATTTCCTCGCCGTGGCGGCGCTGTACCTGGTGGTGACCAGCGTTTCCCTGGTGCTGCTGCGCATGCTCGAACGCCGCTATTCGGTCGGCGTGAAAGTCGCCGAGCTTTGAGACCGGGAGCCCTCGCATGATCTTTGATTACACCGTCATCTGGGACAGCCTGCCGCTCTACTTCAGCGGCCTGCTGGTGACCCTCAAGCTGCTGGCGATCTCGCTGTTCTTCGGCCTGCTGGCAGCCGTGCCGCTGGCGCTGATGCGCTGTTCGAAGAACCCGGCGGTGAACCTGCCCGCGTGGCTCTACACCTACGTGATCCGCGGCACGCCGATGCTGGTGCAGCTGTTCCTCATCTATTACGGCCTGGCGCAGTTCGCCGTGGTACGCGAAAGCTTCCTCTGGCCGTGGCTGTCCAACGCCACCTTCTGTGCCTGCGCCGCGTTCGCCATCAACACCAGCGCCTATACCGCCGAGATCCTCGCCGGCAGCATTCGCGCCACACCCCATGGCGAGATCGAAGCCGCCAAGGCCATGGGCATGTCGCGCCTGAAGATGTACCGCCGCATCCTGCTGCCCTCGGCCCTGCGTCGCGCGCTGCCGCAGTACAGCAACGAAGTGATCATGATGCTGCAGACCACCAGCCTGGCGTCCATCGTCACCCTGGTAGATATCACCGGCGCCGCGCGCACCGTGTACTCGCAGTACTACCTGCCGTTCGAGGCGTTCATCACCGCCGGCATCTTCTACCTGATCATGACCTTCACCCTGGTGCGCCTGTTCAAGTTGGCCGAGCGCCGCTGGCTGGCCTATCTCGCGCCGCGCAAGCACTGAGGAAACGACTGTGGAACGTATCGATCATCTGCTGCCGTGGAGCAGCCTGGGCAGCGAACGTCGCCTGAGCGTATTCCGCTACGGCAAGGGCCCGCGCAAGGTCTACATCCAGTCCAGCCTGCACGCCGACGAGCTGCCGGGCATGCGCACCGCCTGGGAACTCAAGCAGCGCCTGGCCGACTTGGAGTCGCGCGGGCAGCTCAACTGTGTCGTCGAACTGGTACCGGTGGCCAACCCCATCGGCCTGGGCCAGACCCTGCAGGCCAGCCACCTGGGCCGTTTCGAGTTCGGTAGCGGGAAGAACTTCAACCGCGATTTCGTCGAGCTGAGCGCTCTGGTTGCCGAGCGTGTCGGCGACAAGCTGGGTGCTGACGAAGCCGCCAACGTCGAACTGATCCGCCAGGCCATGCGCGACGGCCTCGATGCACTGCCGCCGGCTTCGTCCGAGCTGCAGGGCATGCAGCGCATCCTGCTGCGCCACGCCTGTGATGCCGAGGTCGTACTCGACCTGCATTGCGACTTCGACGCCGCCATCCATGTCTACGCGATCCCGCAGCACTGGCCGCGCTGGAAGTCCCTGGCCGCGCGCCTGAAGGCCGGCGTGGCGCTGCTCGCCGAAGACTCCGGTGGCAGTTCCTTCGATGAATCCTGCTCGCTGCCCTGGCTGCGCCTGGCACAAGCCTTCCCGCAGGCGGCGATTCCGCTGGCGTGCCTGGCGACCACCGTCGAGCTGGGCGGCGTGGGTGATACCCGCGTCGACCAGGCGCAGGACAATTGCGAAGCCATCCTCGGCTTCCTGGCCGAGCAGGGTCTGATCGCTGGCGACTGGCCGGCGGCGCCGGCCGAGTGCTGCGAAGGCATGCCGTTCGAAGGCACCGAATACCTCTACGCGCCCCACGTCGGTGTCGTGAGCTACCTGCGCAAGGCGGGGGAGTGGGTGGAGAAGGGCGACCCGCTGTTCGAAGTGGTCGACCCGCTGAACGACCAGGTCAGCACCGTTCGCGCCGGCACTTCCGGCGTGCTGTTCGCCATCGAGCGTGGGCGCTACGCCCAGCCGGGGCTTTGGCTGGCCAAGGTGGCCGGGCGTGAGCCGTTCCGCAAGGGCCGGCTGATCAACGACTGAATTCGAGAACCGACACCATGTACAAACTTGAAATCCAGGACCTGCACAAGCGCTACGGAACCCACGAGGTGCTCAAGGGCGTCTCCATGGCGGCCAAGGCAGGCGACGTGATCAGCATCATCGGCTCCTCCGGCTCGGGCAAGAGCACCTTCCTGCGCTGCATCAACCTGCTGGAGCAGCCTCACGCCGGCAAGATCCTGCTCAACGGCGAAGAGCTCAAGCTCACCCCGAACAAGGACGGTGCGCTCAAGGCCGCCGACGCCAAGCAGCTGCAGCGCATGCGCTCGCGCCTGTCGATGGTGTTCCAGCACTTCAACCTGTGGTCGCACATGAGCGCCCTGGAAAACGTCATCGAAGCGCCGGTCCATGTACTGGGCGTGTCGAAGAAAGAGGCGCTGGAAAAGGCCGAGCACTACCTGGCGAAAGTTGGTGTGGCGCACCGCAAGGACGCCTATCCCGCACACATGTCCGGCGGCGAGCAGCAGCGCGTGGCGATTGCCCGTGCGCTGGCGGTCGAGCCGGAAGTGATGCTGTTCGACGAGCCGACCTCGGCGCTCGACCCCGAGCTGGTCGGCGAAGTGCTGAAGGTCATGCAGGACCTGGCCCAGGAAGGCCGCACCATGGTGGTGGTGACCCACGAGATGGGCTTCGCCCGCGAGGTCTCCAACCAGCTGGTGTTCCTGCACAAGGGGCTGGTGGAAGAGACGGGCTGCCCGAGGGAAGTCCTCGCCAATCCGCAATCGGAACGCCTCAAGCAGTTCCTTTCCGGCAGCTTGAAGTAAGCTGTCTGTCATTCGCACCGTTGGGTGAACCTGCCGCATGACCGCACAACGCATCGGATTCCTGCTCTGGCCGCACACGCGGGCGCTGACCCTCGCGCTGGCCGAGGAGGCCCTGCGGGTCGCCCGCCGGCTGCACCCTGAAGCGCTCTACGAACCGGTGTTCATGAGCGCCGAACCGGTGGCCGAAGCGGACGGCTGGCGCCTGCCGGGGCAGCCCTGGAGCGGTGTGCTGGAACAGTGCCAGCGTATCTTCCTGGTTGCCGACGAGATTCCCCAGACAATCTCCGCGCCGCTGGGCGCCGCGCTCAAGCAGCTGTCGCGCAGTGGCGTGAGCATTGGCGCGCTGTCCGCCGGCATCTACCCGCTGGCGCAACTCGGCCTGCTCGACGGCTATCGCGCTGCCGTGCACTGGCGCTGGCACGACGACTTCACCGAGCGTTACCCCAAGGTCATCGCCACCAACCACCTGTTCGAGTGGGATCGCGACCGCCTCAGCGCCTGTGGCGGCATGGCGGTGCTCGACCTGCTGCTGGCCGTGCTGTCCCGCGACCATGGCGCGGAACTGGCTGGCGCGGTGTCGGAAGAGCTGGTGGTGGAGCGCATCCGCGAAGGTTCCGAACGCCAGCGCATCCCGTTGAAGAACCGTCTCGGCTCCAGCCACCCGAAGCTCACCCAGGCGGTGCTGCTGATGGAGGCGAACATCGAAGAGCCGTTGACCACCGACGAGATCGCCCAGCACGTGTGCGTCTCGCGCCGCCAGCTGGAGCGCATCTTCAAGCAATACCTGACCCGTGTGCCGAGCCAGTACTACCTGGAACTGCGCCTGAACCGCGCGCGGCAGATGCTCATGCAGACCAGCAAGTCGATCATCCAGATCGGCCTGTCCTGCGGCTTCTCCAGCGGCCCGCACTTCTCCAGCGCCTACCGCAACTTCTTCGGCGTGACCCCGCGCGAAGACCGCAACCAGCGCCGCGGCCAGGGCGCCGCCGAAGCCGCCCCGGTGGTCGCCGAGCGCGGCTGACCCCGTGCTTCTGTAGGATGGGTGGAGCGCAGCGATACCCGTCAATAGGGTGGCTTCAAACGACATCGTCTCTAAGAGCTCGAAGGTCAACGCGTAATCGTTCGTCCGGCCCCTGTTGGTCCGGTGCGCTGGCAGCATGGGTATCGCTGCGCTCCACCCATCCTACGAACTTGCGAACCGCCGACGCCGATGTGGCCGGTAAGAGCGTTCGCGAGCAAGCTCGCTCCTACATGAAAAGCCTCTGCCGCCTTATTCCCGTTTCGCTCGTTCGCCGAGCGAACAAATTCCACGCGCGTTGGTACCCGCAGCAGTTCGCAGGCCTTACACTGCGCCTTCCCGACGCTTTCTGTCGCATTTCCGTAAGCCTCGGCAATTCGCGGGTTGGCGCTATAACAAGTTGTCGCATGGCGGCAATGACGGCCCGCTGATCGTCCCTACAATCCATTCATCGATAGCCGCCTCACCAGGCAGGAGAACACCGATGTCCGCTCCGCAAGCTCAGGTCCAACGCTCCGACTTCGACCAGGTCATGGTTCCCAACTATTCGCCGGCTGCCTTCATTCCGGTGCGTGGCGAAGGCTCGCGAGTCTGGGATCAGAGCGGCCGAGAGCTGGTGGACTTCGCCGGCGGCATCGCGGTGAGCTCCCTGGGCCACACCCACCCGGCGCTGATGCAGGCGCTGACCGAGCAGGCCGGCAAGATCTGGCACGTCTCCAACGTGTTCACCAACGAGCCGGCCCTGCGCCTGGCCAAGAAGCTGATCGACGCTACCTTCGCCGAGCGCGTGTTCTTCGCCAACTCCGGCGCCGAGGCCAACGAGGCTGCGCTGAAGCTGGCGCGCCGTTACGCCCATGACGTCTACGGCCCCGAGAAGTACGAGATCATCTCGATGGTCAACAGCTTCCACGGCCGCACCCTGTTCACCGTCAACGTCGGTGGCCAGGCCAAGTATTCCGATGGTTTCGGCCCGAAGGTCGAAGGCATCACCCACATCCCGTTCAACGACCTGGAAGCCCTCAAGGCGGCCATCTCCGACAAGACCTGCGCCGTGATCATCGAGCCGGTGCAGGGCGAGAGCGGCGTGCTGCCGGCCGACCAGGCCTACCTGGAAGGCGTGCGCAAGCTGTGCGACGAGAACAACGCGCTGCTGATCTTCGATGAAGTGCAGAGCGGCTTCGGTCGGATCGGCTACCTCTACGCCCATCAGTACTACGGCGTGAACCCGGACATCCTCTCCAGCGCCAAGGGCCTGGGCGGCGGCTTCCCGATCGGCGCCATGCTGACCACCGCGAAGATCGCCGAGCACCTGGTCGTCGGCACCCACGGCACCACCTACGGCGGCAACCCGCTGGCGTGTGCGGTCGCTGGCGCCGCCTTCGACGTGATCAACACCCCGGAAGTGCTCGAAGGCGTGAAGGCCAAGCACGAGCGCTTCAAGGTCCGCCTGGAGAAGATCGCCGCCGAGTACGGCATCTTCACCCAGGTGCGCGGCATGGGCATGCTGATCGGCGCGGTGCTCAACGACGCCTTCAAGGGCAAGGCCAAGGACGTGCTCAACGCCGCCGAGAAGGAAGGTGTGATGGTCCTGCAGGCCGGCCCGGACGTGGTGCGTTTCGCGCCCAGCCTGGTGATCCCGGATGCCGATATCGACGAAGGCCTGGATCGCCTCGAGCGCGCCATCGCCAAGCTGACCCGCGGCTGATCCCCCGGCTACGCTGAAGCGGCGGGGCTCGCACCTCGCCGCTCTGCCGGCCGGATCGTCCCGGCCGGTGTTTTCGAATTCCCTGATGTGCGCGGCGCAGGCTGTGTCGCGCCCGTGATTCAGAAACCAAGAATCATGAAACTTTTGTCTGGTTAGAGGAGTGACGCCATGCTGGTGATGCGCCCCGCCCAAGTGGCCGACCTGCAGCAAGTGCAGCGTCTCGCCGCGGACAGCCCGGTCGGCGTCACGTCGCTGCCGGACGACGCGGAACGCCTGCGCGAGAAGATCCTCGCCTCGGAGGCCTCGTTCGCCGCCGAAGTGAGCTTCAACGGTGAAGAGAGCTATTTCTTCGTGCTGGAAGACAGCGAGACCGGCCGCCTGGTCGGCTGCTCGGCGATCGTGGCTTCGGCTGGCTTCTCCGAACCGTTCTACAGCTTCCGCAACGAGACCTTCGTGCACGCTTCCCGCGAGCTGAAGATCCACAACAAGATCCATGTCCTCTCGCTGTGCCACGACCTCACCGGCAACAGCCTGCTGACCAGCTTCTACGTCGAGCGCGAACTGGTGAACACGCCGATCGCCGAGCTCAACTCCCGCGGCCGCCTGCTGTTCATGGCCAGCCATCCGGAGCGCTTCGCCGACGCGGTGGTGGTGGAGATCGTCGGCTACAGCGACGACCAGGGCCAGTCGCCGTTCTGGAACGCCATCGGGCGCAACTTCTTCGACCTCGACTACACCGAGGCCGAGAAGCTCTCGGGCCTGAAGAGCCGCACCTTCCTCGCCGAATTGATGCCGCACTACCCGATCTACGTGCCGCTGCTCCCGGACGACGCGCAGGAAGCCATGGGCCAGGTGCACCCGCGTGCGCAGATCACCTTCGATATCCTGATGCGCGACGGCTTCGAATCCGACAACTACGTCGACATCTTCGACGGCGGCCCGGCGCTGCACGCCCGCACCAGCAGCATCCGCTCCATCGCGCAGAGCCGGCAGGTGCCGGTGCGCATTGGCGAAGGCGGCAAAGGCAACCGTGGCTACCTGGTGACCAACGGCCAGTTGCAGGACTTCCGCGCCGTCGTCGCCGAACTCGACTGGGTACCGGGCAAGCCCGTCACCCTGAATCAGGAAACCGCCGAAGCCCTGGGCATCGGCGAGGGCGCCAGCGTGCGCCTGGTTGCGATCTGAGGGGAGAGAGCATGATCGTCCGTCCCGTAACCAGCGCCGACCTGCCGGCTCTCTTTGACCTGGCGCGCAGCACCGGCACCGGTCTGACCACGCTGCCGGCCAATGAGCAGCGCCTGCAGCACCGCGTGAGCTGGGCCGAGAAGGCCTTCCGTGGCGAAGCCGAACGCGCCGATGCCGATTACCTGTTCGTGCTGGAAAACGACGAGGGCAAGGTGGTGGGTATTTCCGCCGTCGCCGGCGCCGTCGGCCTGCGCGAGCCCTGGTACAACTACCGCGTCGGTCTGACCGTCAGCGCCTCCCAGGAGCTGGGTATCCACCGCGAGATTCCCACACTGTTCCTGGCCAACGACCTGACCGGGCAGTCCGAGCTGTGCTCGCTGTTCCTGCATGCCGACCACCGCGCCGGCCTGAATGGCCGGCTGCTGTCCAAGGCGCGCTTCCTGTTCATCGCCGAGTTCCGCGAGCTGTTCGGCGACAAGGTGATCGCCGAGATGCGCGGCATGTCCGATACCGCCGGGCGCTCGCCGTTCTGGGAAAGCCTGGGCCGGCACTTCTTCAAGATGGAGTTCAGCCAGGCCGACTACCTGACCGGTGTGGGCAACAAGGCCTTCATTGCCGAGCTGATGCCCAAGTTCCCGCTCTACACCTGCTTCCTTTCGGAGGAAGCGCGCTCGGTGATCGGCCGCGTGCACTCGGATACCGAGCCGGCGCTGGCCATGCTCAAGGCCGAGGGCTTCAGCTACCAGGGCTACGTCGACATCTTCGACGCCGGCCCCGCCATCGAGGCTCCGACCGAGAAGATTCGCGCCATCGCCGACAGCCAGAACCTGGTGCTGGCCATCGGCACGCCGGGCGATGACGCCGAGCCCTTCCTGATCCACAACCGCAAGCGCGAGGAGTGCCGCATCACCGCCGCGCCCGCGCGCCTGGCCGCCGGTTCGCTGGTGGTCGATGCGCAGACCGCCAAGCGCCTGCGCCTGTCCGCCGGGGCTTCGGTCCGCGCGGTGCCCCTCTCCGGAAAACGCAACTGACGCCGCCCGGCGTCAGGGGAGCCTGATGATGAATACCCACTACATTGCCGGCCAGTGGCTGGCGGGCGAAGGCGAGCCGCTGGAATCGCTCTGCCCGGTCAGCCAGGCCGTGGTCTGGTCCGGTCGTGCCGCCTCCGAGCAGCAGGTTGCCGCCGCCGTTGCCGCCGCGCGCAATGCTTTCCCAGCCTGGGCGCGTCGCCCGGTGGAAGAGCGTGTCGCCGTGCTGGAACGCTTCGCTGCTGCGCTGAAAGGCCGTTCCGAGGAACTGGCCCGCGCCATCGGCGAAGAAACCGGCAAGCCGTTGTGGGAAGCCGCCACCGAAGTGACCAGCATGGTCAACAAGGTCGCCATCTCGGTCCAGGCCTTCCGTGAGCGCACCGGCGAGAAGAGCGGCCCGCTGGCCGACGCTACCGCCGTGCTGCGCCACAAGCCGCACGGCGTGGTCGCCGTGTTCGGCCCGTACAACTTCCCCGGTCACCTGCCCAACGGCCATATCGTGCCGGCGCTGCTGGCGGGCAACGCCGTGGTGTTCAAGCCCAGCGAGCTGACTCCGAAAGTCGCCGAGCTGACCCTGCAGGCCTGGATCGAGGCGGGCATTCCCGCTGGCGTGATTAACCTGGTCCAGGGCGCCCGCGACAGTGGCGCGGCGCTGGCGAGCAACGACGACATCGATGGCCTGTTCTTCACCGGCTCCAGCCGCACCGGCAACCTGCTGCACAGCCAGTTCGGCGGCCGCCCGCAGAAGATCCTCGCGCTGGAGATGGGCGGCAACAACCCGCTGGTTATCGACGAGGTGAAGGACGTCGACGCCGCCGTCTACACCATCATCCAGTCCGCCTTCATTTCCGCCGGCCAGCGCTGCACCTGCGCGCGCCGCCTGCTGGTGCCGCAAGGCACCTGGGGCGACGCGCTGCTGGAGCGTCTGGTGGCCGTGGCCTCGACCATCAAGGTCGGCCGCTTCGACGAGCAGCCGGCGCCCTTCATGGGCTCGGTGATCTCGCTCGGCGCCGCCGAACACCTGATCAAGGCCCAGGACAATCTGCTGGCCAAGGGCGCCAAGCCGCTGCTGGCTATGACCCAGCCGTTGCCTACTGCCGCGCTGCTGACCCCCGGCATCCTCGATGTGACTGCCGTGGCCGAGCGCCCGGACGAAGAGTTCTTTGGCCCTCTGTTGCAGGTGATCCGCTACGCCGACTTCGACGCCGCTGTGCGCGAAGCCAACGCTACCCAATACGGCCTGGCCGCCGGTTTGCTGTCGGATTCCCGCGAGCGCTATGAGGACTTCCTCATCGAAAGCCGCGCCGGCATCGTCAACTGGAACAAGCAACTGACCGGCGCCGCCAGCAGCGCGCCGTTCGGAGGCATCGGCGCCTCTGGCAACCATCGCCCGAGCGCCTACTACGCCGCCGACTACTGCGCGTACCCGGTCGCCTCGCTGGAAAGCGACAGCCTGAGCCTGCCTGCAACCCTGACTCCGGGAGTGAGCCTGTGAAGACCGCCTATGAAATGAACTTTGACGGCCTGGTCGGACCGACGCACAACTACGGGGGCCTGTCCTACGGCAACGTGGCGTCGCAGAGCAACAGCCAGGCGGCGTCCAACCCGCGCGAAGCGGCGAAGCAGGGCCTGTCGAAGATGAAGGCGCTGATGGAACTGGGCTTCAAGCAGGGCGTGTTCGCCCCGCAGGAGCGCCCGGCCGTCGCCTCGCTGCGTGCCCTGGGCTTCTCCGGCACTGACGCCGAAGTCATCGCCAAGGCGGCCAAGGAGGCCATGCCGCTGCTGGCCGCGGTCAGCTCGGCGTCCTGCATGTGGACCGCCAACGCCGCCACCGTCAGCCCCAGTGCCGACACCGCCGATGGCCGTGTGCACTTCACCGCCGCCAACCTGAACTGCAAGTTCCACCGTTCCATCGAGCATCCGCAGACCAGCCGCATCCTTGCGGCGATGTTCAATGACGAACAGCGCTTCGCCCACCACGCCGCGTTGCCGGCGGTCGCCCAGTTCGGCGACGAGGGCGCGGCCAACCACACTCGCTTCTGCAAGTCCTACGGCGAAGCCGGCGTGGAGTTCTTCGTGTTCGGCCGCAGTGCCTTCGACAGCCGCTTCCCGGCGCCGCAGCGCTACCCGGCGCGGCAGACCCTGGAAGCCTGCCAGGCGGTCGCCCGCCTGCACGGCCTGAGCGATGACGGCGTGGTCTATGCCCAGCAGAACCCGGCGGTGATCGACCAGGGCGTGTTCCACAATGATGTGATCGCCGTGGGCAACGGCGAGGTGCTGTTCCACCACGAAGACGCCTTCCTCGATACCGAGCGCGTCCTCGCCGAACTGCACGACAAGCTGGGCCGCCGTGGCGGCCGCTTCCGCGCCGTGTGCGTGCCGCGCGACCAGGTCACGGTCGAGGACGCGGTGAAGTCCTACCTGTTCAACAGCCAGCTGCTCACCCGCGCCGACGGCAACATGCTGCTGATCGTCCCGGAGGAATGCCGCAAGAACGAGCGCGTGTGGAACTACCTGTCGCGCCTGACCGCCGAGGACGGCCCGATCCGCGAGGTGAAGGTGTTCGACCTCAAGCAGAGCATGCAGAACGGCGGCGGCCCCGCCTGCCTGCGCCTGCGCGTAGCGCTGAACGACGCCGAGCTGGCGGCGGTCAATCCCGGCGTGATCATGACCCCGACCCTGCACGACACCCTGGTCAGCTGGGTCGACAATCACTACCGCGATCGCCTGGCCGAGTCCGACCTGGCCGACCCGCAACTGCTCGTCGAGTGCCGGACGGCGTTGGATGAATTGACTCAGATCCTTAAACTGGGCTCGGTTTATCCCTTCCAGCTGAACTGAGTGAATGACATGACCGAAAGCCTCCCGCTGATTCTTGAAGACAACAAGGGCGAACGCCGCGAGACCCACACCGCGCGCCTGGCCATCCGCCTGGAAGGGCGCGAGCTGTGGCTGGAGGCCGACGGCAAGGGCGGCCTGGTGATCTACGCCGACTCCCATGAGGACGACGCCGAGATCCCGCTGCTGGTGGTGCGCCCGCAGGCGGTGAACCAGTTGGGCCTGAGCCTCGAGCTGGAAGCCGCCGAAGTCCACGAACATGGTCCAGACTGTGGATGTGACCATCACCACTGATCGCGGAGTCCGCAGCCGCTCCGGCCGCGGGGAATGATGGAGGCGTCCGCATGCTAGCTCTGGGCAAACTGCTCGAACTGACCCTCGCCGGCCGTGAGCCGACGGAAAAGATTCAGCTCACCGCAGACGGCACCCGTTTGCACTGGCTGGCCGAAGGCGCCCTTGAAATCACTCCGCCGGTAGCGCGGGACAATGGCCGCGACCTGCTGCTTTCGGCGGGTATCCATGGCAACGAGACCGCGCCCATCGAGTTGCTCGACCGCCTGGTGCACCGCATCGCCCGTGGCGAGTTGAAGCCGGCGGCGCGGGTGCTGTTCCTGCTCGGCAACCCCGAGGCCATGCGCCGCGGCGAGCGCTACCTGGAACAGGACATCAATCGCCTGTTCTGCGGTCGCCACGAAGAAGGCAGCGGCAATGAAGCGCTGCGTGCTGCGGAGCTGGAGCGTCTGGCCGCGGCGTTCTTCGCCCGTGACGGCCGCCCGCGCCTGCATTACGACCTGCACACCGCCATTCGCGGCTCGAAGATCGAGCAGTTCGCGCTGTATCCCTGGGCCAGCGGCCGCGAGCACTCCCGCGAGGAGTTGGCGCGTCTGCGCAGCGCCGGCATCGACGCCGTGCTGCTGCAGAGCAAGCCGGGCATCACCTTCAGCGCCTACACCTACAGCCACCTGGGCGCCGAGGCCTTTACCCTGGAGCTGGGCAAGGCGCGGCCGTTCGGGCAGAACCAGGCGGTGAACCTGGATCGCCTGGAAGCCATGCTCGAAGGCGTGATCAGCGGCCAGGAGGCAGACGGTGCGCAGCTCGACGGCCTGCAGCTGTTCGCCGTTTCCCGCGAAGTGATCAAGCACAGCGACCATTTTCGCCTGCACCTGGACGACGCGGTGGACAACTTCACCGAGCTGGACCATGGCTTCCTGCTCGCCGAAGACATCGGCGGCACCCGCTGGATCGTGGAAGAGCAGGGCGCGCGGATCATCTTCCCCAACCCGCGGGTGAAGAACGGCCTGCGCGCCGGTATCCTGGTAGTCCCCACCGAACTCTAAGCGCTTTTTGCCCTTCGTAGGAGCGAGCTTGCTCGCGAACACATATTCCCGGCGACTTCAGTCTCGGGCGGTTCGCGAGCAAGGGCTGGGCGCCCCCCTTGATCCTACAGTCACTCCGCCCTTGTTCCACCTCCGGCGAGCGCTTAGCATCGGGCCTTTTCCGCCTGATGCCCAAGGAGCTCCGCCATGTCCATCATCGACCTTCGCAGCGACACCGTGACCCTGCCCACCGCCGGCATGCGCGAGGCGATGGCGCGGGCCGAGCTGGGTGATGACGTCTACGGCGAAGACCCGACGGTGAACCGCCTGGAAGCGACCCTGGCCGAGCGCCTGGGGTTCGCTGCCGCGCTGTTCGTGCCCACCGGCACCATGAGCAACCTGCTCGGCCTGATGGCCCATTGCGGCCGCGGCGACGAATACATCGTCGGCCAGCAGGCGCACACCTATAAATATGAAGGTGGCGGCGCCGCCGTGCTGGGCTCGATCCAGCCGCAACCCATCGACGGCGAAGCCGATGGCTCGCTGGACCTGGCCAAGGTCGAGGCAGCGATCAAGCAGGACGATTTCCACTTTGCCCGTACCCGCCTGCTGGCGCTGGAAAACACCATGCAGGGCAAGGTCCTGCCGCTGACCTACCTGGCGGCTGCGCGGGAAATGACTCGCCGTCGCGGCCTGGCGCTGCACCTGGACGGCGCGCGCCTGTATAACGCGGCGGTGAAGCTGGGTGTGGATGCCCGTGAGATCACCCGCCACTTCGATTCCGTCTCTGTGTGCCTGTCCAAGGGTCTGGGTGCGCCGGTGGGCTCGGTGCTCTGCGGCGATGCCGAGCTGATCGGCCGCGCGCGTCGGCTGCGCAAGATGGTCGGCGGCGGCATGCGCCAGGCCGGTGGCCTGGCAGCGGCGGCGCTGTATGCGCTGGATCAGCAGGTCGAGCGCCTGGCTGATGACCATGCCAATGCCGAAGCGCTGGGCCGGGGCCTTGCCGAGTTGGGCTACAGCATCGAGCCGGTACAGACCAACATGGTCTACGTCGACCTTGGCGAGCAGGCCGGCGCGCTGGGCGAGCACCTGGCCGAGCGCGGCATCCGCGTCAGTCCGGCGGCGCGCCTGCGCCTGGTCACCCACCTCGACGTGAAAAGCGCGGATATTCCTCGAATCGTCGAAGCATTCGCCGCCTTTCGTCGTTCCTGACAGAAATTATTGCGCGATAGGCGTTAACTATCGCGCAAAGACACTACAACCTTGATGCGGGGCCGATATAATGCGGCCCTTTGCCGGCGATTCGTGGCCGCATTTTTCCGTGGAAGAACCTATGAAAAGCGCTGAAATCCGTGAAGCCTTCCTCCGCTTCTTCGAAGAGAAGGGGCACACCCGCGTAGCGTCCAGCTCGCTGATCCCCGCGAACGACCCGACCCTGCTGTTCACCAACGCAGGCATGAACCAGTTCAAGGACTGCTTCCTGGGCCTGGAGAAGCGCGCCTACACCCGCGCCACCACCAGCCAGAAGTGCGTGCGTGCCGGCGGCAAGCACAACGACCTGGAAAACGTCGGCTACACCGCGCGCCACCATACCTTCTTCGAAATGCTGGGCAACTTCAGCTTCGGCGACTATTTCAAGCGCGATGCCATTACCTATGCCTGGGAATTCCTCACCTCGGACAAGTGGCTGAACCTGCCCAAGGACAAGCTCTGGGTCACCGTCTACGCCACCGATGACGAGGCCTACGATATCTGGACCAAGGAAGTCGGCATTCCCGCCGAGCGCATGGTCCGTATCGGCGACAACAAGGGCGCGCCTTACGCTTCCGACAACTTCTGGGCGATGGGCGATACCGGTCCCTGTGGCCCGTGCACCGAGATCTTCTTCGACCACGGCGCCGACATCTGGGGCGGCCCGCCCGGCTCGCCGGAAGAAGACGGCGACCGCTACATCGAGATCTGGAACAACGTCTTCATGCAGTTCAACCGCACCGCGGACGGCGTGATGCACGCGCTGCCGGCGCCGAGCGTGGACACCGGCATGGGCCTGGAGCGCATCAGCGCCGTGCTGCAGCACGTCCACTCGAACTACGAAATCGACCTGTTCCAGAGCCTGCTGAAGGCTTCAGCCGACGCCATCGGCTGCGCCAACGACGACGCTCCGTCGCTGAAAGTGGTCGCCGACCACATCCGTTCCTGCGGCTTCCTGATTGCCGACGGCGTGCTGCCGTCCAACGAAGGCCGTGGCTACGTATTGCGCCGCATCATCCGTCGCGCCTGCCGCCACGGTAACAAGCTGGGCGCCAAGGGCACCTTCTTCCACAAGATCGTCGCCGCGCTGGTCGGCGAGATGGGCGAAGCCTTCCCCGAGCTCAAGCAGCAGCAGGCGCACATCGAGCGCGTGCTGAAGACCGAGGAAGAGCAGTTCGCCAAGACCCTGGAGCAGGGCTTGAAGATCCTCGAGCAGGACCTGTCCGAGCTCAAGGGCAGCGTCATCCCCGGCAACGTGGTGTTCAAGCTGTACGACACCTACGGCTTCCCGGTCGACCTGACCAACGACATCGCCCGCGAGCGCAGCCTGACCCTCGACGAGGAAGGCTTCGAGCGTGAGATGGAGGCGCAGCGCGAGCGTGCCCGCTCCGCGAGCGCCTTCGGCATGGACTACAACAGCCTGGTGAAAGTGGATGGCGACACCCGCTTCCTCGGCTACCAGGGTGTTTCCGGCGCCGGCCAGATCATTGCCCTGTTCAAGGATGGCAAGGCCGTCGAGCAACTGAGCGAAGGCGAGGAGGGCGTCGTCGTCCTCGACCAGACTCCGTTCTACGCCGAGTCCGGCGGCCAGGTTGGTGACAGCGGCTACCTGCAGGGGGCCGGTGTGCGCTTCGACGTGCGCGACACCACCAAGGCCGGCGGCGCGCACCTGCACCACGGCGTGGTTGCCCAGGGCAGCCTGAGCGTTGGCGCGGCGGTCAAGGCCGAAGTCGACGCCTCCGTGCGCCAGGCCACTGCGCTGAATCACTCCGCTACCCACCTGCTGCACGCCGCGCTGCGCCAGGTGCTGGGCGATCACGTCCAGCAGAAAGGCTCGCTGGTCGACAGCCAGCGCCTGCGCTTCGACTTCAGCCATTTCGAGGCGATCAAGCCCGAGCAACTGAAGCAGCTGGAAGACATCGTCAACAGCGAGATTCGCAAGAACTCCGAGGTGGAGACCGAAGAGACCGACATCGAATCCGCCAAGAACAAGGGCGCCATGGCGCTGTTCGGCGAGAAGTACGGTGACCAGGTGCGCGTGCTGAGCATGGGCGGCAGCTTCTCCGTCGAGCTGTGCGGCGGCACCCACGTGTCCCGTACCGGCGACATCGGCCTGTTCAAGATCACCAGCGAAGGCGGTGTGGCTTCCGGCGTGCGTCGTATCGAAGCAGTCACCGGCGCTGCTGCGCTGGCGTACCTGAACGGCGCCGAAGAGCAACTCAAGGAAGCGGCCGGTCTGGTCAAGGGCAGCCGCGACAACCTGCTGGACAAGCTCTCCGGTCTGATCGAGCGCAACCGTCAGCTGGAAAAGGAGCTGGAACAGCTCAAGGCCAAGGCCGCCAGCGCGGCCGGCGACGACCTGGCGGGTTCCGCTGTCGACGTTGCTGGCGTGAAGGTGCTGTCTTCCCGTCTCGATGGCCTCGACGGCAAGGCGCTGCTGGCGCTGGTCGACCAACTGAAGAACAAGCTGGGCAGCGGCGTAATCCTGCTGGGCGGCGTGTTCGAGGAGAAGGTCGTGCTGGTGGCCGGCGTGACCCAGGACCTGACCGCCAAGCTGAAAGCTGGCGATCTGATGAAGCAGGCCGCTGCGGCCGTGGGCGGGAAGGGCGGTGGTCGCCCGGACATGGCCCAGGGCGGTGGTGTCGATGCCGGCAAGCTGGACGAGGCTCTGGCACTGGCACTCAAGTTTGTCGAACAGGGCCTCTAAAGGCCCTGAAATACGGGGCCCGCAGCGCGTCCGGCGGGCCTTGGCAGCATGCGGTGATGCATGTTTAATGGGCGCCCTTCAGGAATCAGGCGGCTTTTGAAATGGCTTTGATCGTACAGAAGTTTGGAGGGACCTCCGTCGGCACCGTCGAGAGAATCGAGCAGGTAGCCGAGAAGGTGAAGAAATTCCGTGAAGCGGGCGACGACATCGTCGTAGTGGTGTCCGCCATGAGCGGCGAGACCAACCGCCTGATTGGTCTGGCGAAACAGATCATGGACCAGCCGATTCCGCGTGAGCTGGACGTGATGGTCTCCACCGGCGAGCAGGTGACCATTGCCCTGCTGAGCATGGCGCTGATGAAGCGCGGCGTGCCGGCGGTTTCCTACACCGGTAACCAGGTCCGTATCCTGACCGACAGTTCCCACACCAAGGCGCGTATCCTGAGCATCGATGATGCGAACATTCGCGCAGATCTGAAGGCTGGCCGCGTCGTCGTGGTCGCCGGCTTCCAGGGCGTGGACGAGCACGGCAATATCACCACCCTCGGCCGCGGCGGCTCCGACACCACGGGCGTGGCCCTGGCTGCGGCGCTGAAGGCCGACGAGTGCCAGATCTACACTGACGTCGATGGCGTCTACACCACCGATCCGCGCGTCGTGCCGCAAGCGCGCCGCCTGGACAAGATCACCTTCGAAGAGATGCTGGAAATGGCCAGCCTCGGCTCCAAGGTGCTGCAGATCCGTTCGGTGGAATTCGCCGGCAAGTACAACGTCCCGCTGCGCGTGCTGCACAGCTTCCAGGAGGGTCCGGGCACCCTCATTACCCTTGATGAAGAGGAATCCATGGAACAGCCGATCATCTCCGGCATCGCCTTCAACCGCGACGAAGCCAAGCTGACCATCCGTGGCGTACCGGATACCCCCGGCGTTGCTTTCAAGATTCTCGGCCCGATCAGTGCCGCCAATGTAGAAGTCGACATGATCGTGCAGAACGTCGCGCACGATAACACCACCGACTTCACCTTCACCGTGCACCGCAACGACTACCAGGCCGCCCTGGAAATCCTCAAGCAGACCGCCACCAGCATCGGTGCGCGCGAAGCCACCGGTGACACCAACATCGCCAAGGTTTCCATCGTTGGCGTGGGCATGCGTTCCCACGCCGGCGTCGCCAGCCGCATGTTCGAAGCACTGGCCAAGGAAACCATCAACATCCAGATGATCTCCACTTCGGAAATCAAGGTTTCCGTGGTGATCGAAGAGAAGTACCTCGAGTTGGCGGTCCGTGCCCTGCACACCGCTTTCGAACTCGACGCCCCGGCCCGACAGGGCGAGTAAGGCGAGAACTACCGAAAGGCGCGGCTACCCCGCGCCTTTTGTCGTTTTTGACTGTCTGACAGGAACTTTCTTTCCGGCAGGACTGGTCAATACTTGGGTGAAGGATTCGTGCACTTGATCTATGCGAATCTGCCACCATTTCTTTTTTTGCAGACTGCTTATCCCGTAACACGTAAGGAGAAAGGAATGCTGATTCTGACTCGCCGGGTCGGAGAGACCCTGATGGTCGGTGATGACGTCACCGTGACTGTACTGGGCGTCAAAGGAAACCAGGTGCGTATCGGTGTGAATGCGCCGAAGGAAGTTGCTGTGCACCGTGAGGAAATCTACCAGCGCATCCAGAAAGAGAAAGACCAAGAACCAAACCATTAATTTTTCTAAAATTTTTCTTTGCAAACGGGGAAAACATGGATATCATGCGCCCCGTGTTGCGGAGAGGTGGCCGAGTGGCCGAAGGCGCTCCCCTGCTAAGGGAGTACACCTCAAAAGGGTGTCGGGGGTTCGAATCCCCCCCTCTCCGCCATTGCATCCTCTGGTGCGATGAGTTGTCCGGTAGCGTAAGTTACTGAAAAGATTGAAAAATCTTGTTGACAGGTCAGAAAAATCGCACTAGAATTTGCGCCCTCATCAGCGCACTCATAGCTCAGCTGGATAGAGTACTCGGCTACGAACCGAGCGGTCGGAGGTTCGAATCCTCCTGAGTGCGCCATATACGAGGCAACGCGAAGGCGGGGCTTCAGTGGCGAAAGGGCTGAACAGCCATTAGCTGCAACCAGTTGGTGAATCTGGTTAAACTTTACCGACGACGCACTCATAGCTCAGCTGGATAGAGTACTCGGCTACGAACCGAGCGGTCGGAGGTTCGAATCCTCCTGAGTGCGCCATATACGAAAGGGCCTGCAGAAATGCAGGCCCTTTTTCTTTGCCTTCGAAAAAGCAGGATGGCGTAGTCAGCGCTTTGCCTTGCCCATCACGCAGCCATCCTCGTCGAAGGTCACGCTGCGCGCGCCGCGCTTCTTGTCCGCCTCGTAGTGGTAGCGCAGCGTTTCGTTGTGCTGGCTGATCCTGTCCGGCCTGCCCAGGGCGCTCTCCACATCTCCTCGGGTCATTCCTGTCTTCACGCGGCCCTCGATGATTGCCTTGCGCCGGATACTGCCGGTGATGCGGTTGCCGCAGCCGTTCTGCTGTTCGCCAACGACTACGACCGACTCCTGCTCGGCTTCCTTGCCATGGTTCTTGCTGCGCGCCACGGGCTTCTGCGCGGTGGATTCCTTCGCTGTCGCCATCGCTACCGGTTCGCCGCTGCCCGGCGTGGGGTTGTTTGCTTGCTGGATTTCCTCCTGTCGCTCCGCAGGGCAGCCATACTGACTGAACAGCACGCTGCCGTCGCTTGCGGTACAGCGGAACACCGAGGCAGCCTCGCTGGTCGGTAGCAGTGAAGTCAGGAGTGAACAGAACAGGGCAGGCAGGCGCATGGTTTGCTCCAGGTTGGCGGGCCTGCCTGGAGCCTAGGAGTCAACGTTGTCAGTCGTAGCCGGGTGTCCTGTGGGAGCTTTCGGGCGTCGAACCGGGCAGTGATTCGGCAGTGAACTTTCGCCCGCAAGCGATTGTTCTGGCCGCCATTTTGTAACGCCTAATGCACCTTGGAGTGTTATCATTTCCCGCATCTGCCCTCGATGGGCGCATGGGACACCACCATGGACTTACCCAGTAGTTACTCAGAACCCCGATTGCGTACACACGACCTGATGTATTGATCCCCTCTGGCCCGTTCTGCCACTGGGGGTGGAGCGTGCTATGACCGAAGTAGAAGCCAAGAAGCCGCAGGAAAGCCTGCAGGACCGCCTCAACCAGGTGGTCGACCTGCTGCACAAGCACAAGCTGGTGGAAGACCTGACGCACCGTCAGGAAGGCCAGCATCAAGACCTCGTCGAAAACCTCGTGCACCGCCAGAACCTTGCCGAATTGCAGCGCAAGATGGACGAGTTGCACCCGGCCGACATCGCCCACATCCTCGAATCCCTTCCGCTGGACGACCGCCTGACGGTCTGGCAGCTGGTCAAGGCCGAGCGCGACGGCGACATCCTCCTCGAAGTGTCCGACTCGGTGCGGGAAACCCTGATCGCCGACATGGACGATCACGAGATTCTCGCCGCCGCCCGCGACATGGACGCGGACGAACTCGCGGATCTGGCGCCGGAACTGCCGCGCGACGTGGTCCACGAGCTGATGGAAACCCTCGACCAGCAGCAGCGCGAGCGTGTGCGCTCGGCGCTGTCCTACGAGGAAGACCAGGTCGGCGCGTTGATGGACTTCGAGATGGTCACCATCCGCGACGATGTCAGCCTGGAAGTGGTATTGCGCTACCTGCGCCGTCTGAAGGAGCTGCCGGGGCATACCGACAAGCTCTTCGTGGTCGACTACGACGGTGTGCTCAAGGGTGTGCTGCCGATCAAGCGCCTGCTGGTGAATGATCCGGACAAGGACGTGGCGGAAGTCATGGCCACCGATCCGGTGACCTTCAGCCCTGACGAGGACGGCTACGACGCCGCGCAGGCATTCGAGCGTTATGACCTGATTTCCGCTCCTGTGGTGGACAAGAACGGCAAGCTGATCGGCCGTCTGACCATCGACGAGATGGTCGACCTGATCCGTGAGGAAAGCGAAAGCGAAGTCCTGAACATGGCCGGTCTGCGCGAAGAGGAAGACATCTTCGCCTCGGTCTGGAAATCGGTCGGCAACCGCTGGGCCTGGCTGGCTACCAACCTGGTCACCGCCTTCATTGCCTCACGGGTGATCGGCCTGTTCGAAGGTTCCATCGAGAAGCTGGTGGCGCTGGCCGCGCTGATGCCCATCGTCGCCGGCATCGGCGGCAACTCCGGTAACCAGACCATCACCATGATCGTCCGCGCCATGGCGCTGGACCAGATCCAGACCAGCAGCGCCAACCGTCTGTTGCGCAAGGAGCTGGGCGTGGCTCTGGTGAACGGCCTGGTGTGGGGCGGAGTGATCGGCCTGGTCGCCTTCTACCTGTACGGCAACTGGGAGCTGGGCGCGGTGATGACCGGCGCCATGACGCTGAACCTGCTGCTCGCCGCGCTGATGGGCGTGTTGATTCCGATGACGCTGTTGCGCCTGGGGCGCGACCCGGCGATGGGCTCCAGCGTGATGATCACTGCGATGACCGACAGTGGTGGTTTCTTCATCTTCCTCGGGCTGGCCACGCTGTTCCTGATGTAGCGCCAGCTCCGCCGAAAAGGCCGCCCGCGAGGCGGCTTTTTTGTGCCCGCACGCCAGCTCTGGAGAAGAGCAAATCGCGGGCATGAAAAAGCCGGCTGCAGGCCGGCTGTTTCGGGTGTCGCGAACGAATCAGGCGTCGTTCTGCGCCATCTCGGCATCGTGCGCGATCAGGGCGATCAGCGCGTTCTGCTGACGATGGGTCAACTGGCGGAAGCGCTGCAGCAGTTCGCGTTCGTGCAGGCTGAGTTCCGGGCTGTCCAGGCGGATGCCCAGGTTGTCCTGCAGGGCACCTTCCTGCAGCAGGCTCTGTTCGAGACGCGCGATGATCTCGGAGTTCATGCTGCGGTGGTGGCTGCGGGCGACGTCGGCGATACGCTCACGCATGCCTTCGGGCAGACGTACGACGAATTTGTCAGCAGTACGGCTGGAGTAGGTGGGGGTTGCCTGTTTCAATGGGCGCATACTTTAAACCTGTAAGTCAGGGAGGCCGATGCCATGGGTCAGCGTTGTTTCAGGCCCTTTGACAGCGATTTCCAGTGGCCGTTCAGCGCGTCGTCAAAGCTTTTGAAAAATTATCCAATAACTTGACGTCAAACCTTCGGCATATTGTGTCTCGGGTGAAGGCTAAATGCCAGCACCAATCGTCCGAAATGAGACCGCCTAGGCAGACCCTTCTTTGGATGGGAGTTAAAGGGAGGATGGCGATGTGCCCGTTTCAGTCAGCGTAGTCGATATGTACTGTGCGCCTGCCTGCCGTTGGGCAGCCCGATGGGGGCAATTCGTCGCGGATGAGCATGATGGCACAGCGCCCGGTGACGAGTCAGGGGCCGCCGGGCTCAGCGGGCCGCGATATCGTGTTTTCACTGATATCGCACAAGGCTCGGAGTATTATCCGCCCCGCGGATCAGAATTGAAGTAGCGCCGAGCCGCCGGCGCACCGAGAGTTTCATGACCCCAGGCAGACTGATTTTCCTGATGGGCCCTTCGGGTTCCGGCAAGGACAGCGTGTTGCAGGCCGCCAGCGCTCCGCTGGCGGCGATGAATTGCCGGATCGTCCGGCGTGTCATCACCCGCTCCGCCGAGGCGCGGGGGGAGGAGGCGCACTCGGTGAGCGTCGACGAGTTCGCCCGCCTGGAGCGCTCCGGTGCCTTTGCCATGAGCTGGCGGGCCAATGGCCTGCACTACGGTATTCCCCGCGAGATCGATGACTGGCTCGCCGCCGGCCATGACGTGCTGGTCAATGGTTCGCGCAAATACCTGCCCGAGGCTCGTCGCCGTTATCCGCGCTTGATCGCGGTGCTGTTGAAGGTCGATCCCGAGGTGCTGCGCCAGCGCCTGCTCAAGCGCGGGCGGGAGACGCTGGCGGAAATCGAGGAACGCCTGGCGCGCAATACGCACTTTGCCGACGGCCTGCCCGGGCCGCTCGTTGAGCTGGATAACTCGGTGTCCCTGGAGGTCACCGTAGGCCGCCTGCTGGACCTGATCGCTCCGCCGGACGTGCAGGCTGGCTGAGATCAGTCCAGGCTCAGCGACAGGCTGACGCCATGGGGCGCAAACCCCATCGCCGCATAGAAGCGGTGTGCCATTTCCCGATCCTGGTGGCTGGATAGCGCCAGCTTGTAGCACTTCCAGTCCCGCGCCCACTCCACGGCCCGGCCGATCAGCGCCTGGCCGATGCCCTGGCCGCGTGCGCGGCTGTCCACCACCATGTCTTCGAGGATCGCCGAGCGGGCGAAGCCATGGGCGATGTGCTCGATCAGGTGCAGTGTGCAGGTGCCGAGCAAGGCGCCATCGCGCTCGGCGATCAGAGTCACCCGCGAGGGTTGCTGGTTGCCCAGCGCGAGCGCGAGCAAGGCGCTGTCGGGCAGCGGATCGCGCGCGCCCAGTTGCCGAAGCAGCGGGGCGAGGGCCGCCGCATCATCGACCGTGGCGACGCGCACATCGAAGGTTGCGAAGGGGGAATCGGGCAGGGCACCGTCGTCTGTGGTCATGGGGATTCTCCGGCTGACGGCGAAATTATGGATCGCGACGGTGGCGGCGGCATGACAAATCGCCCGTCGGTGGTTAACATGCCGACCCGATTGTCCCGGTAGCTCAATTGGATAGAGCGTCCCCCTCCTAAGGGGAAGGTTGGAGGTTCGACCCCTCTCCGGGACGCCAATAAAATCAATTGGTTAAGAGTTTTTTCATCTGCCCTGATGTTCGGGTTTGAAAGAATTTTCCCCGCTCGTTCCCCGTTTCGCGAATGGGCAAAATGAAGCCGCCAAATAGGCGGCTTTTTTGTTGTCCCGACTTTGCCATCGTCACCGAGGCCAGCTGTTTCACCATCCTTTTGCAAGGTGGTGTGGGATTGGGCATGCTCCGTGAGTCATCCACGCCAACAGGAAGGCAACTATGACTCATGCGCTCTTCGATAATGCTGACGCTGCTGCTTCCAACATTCTGCGGATTCAAAAGCAGTTCATTGATGCGCTGCAGAGCTTTGCTGACATTCGGGCTCATTGGCGCGAGTTGGGGCCAGGTCGGCTTAAGTCAGCAATTACGTTTGATGGTGAGGTGAAGGATGGTGCTGTTGAGTCCGGTGCAATTTTTGGGCGTCCATTCCGAATCACTGCCCTGCCATACTTGACGGGCAACGGTGTGGTTGCGAAGTACATCGTTTCGGTAACGGACATTGCCGGTAAGCAGGAAGTGAGGGCCGTATTCCTGCATAGCCCAGGCTCGGATGTCGTGTTTGAGGATGGTCGTTTGGTTGTTTCGCGGGACGATGAGTATCCCAACTACCTCTGGCTTTGCAATCTGATCGTGTCAGTGCTCCAGACTAACTAAGTCGGCGGGACCTGCGCCGCTAGGCTGGGCTCGCCTGCCAGGCGCAGGGCGGCAGTGGCAATTTTTAAAGCGTGATATCTGCGCCGGTTAACTGGGTCGTTGGGCATCTTCGGCCCCAGCAATTGCAGAACTAAGTCATCCCACTGTGCGGCGTCACCTTCATCGGTGACGCCGCACCGCTTCAACATGGTCGATTTCTTCGTGCTCACTCTCCAGGCCTCGGCGGTATCGGTTCGGATGGGTCTAGGTCATAGTCCCGTAGTGCGAAGGCTGTCGGCTTCATCGACTCGCAAAGTTTGCGGATGCTCTCGCCTCGTTGACGGTCTGCAGTAGGCAGCCGCCAGTCATCTTCGATACGGCGCGCCAGGGCGATGATATCGGCCATTTCCTGCTGCATGTTCATTCGACTGACTCACCAGCGCGGTGAATTAGGTCGAGTACTTCCAGTCCAACGTCACCGCGTCCAGCCAGCACCAGCTGTTCTATGGATTGGTGCAATAGTTCGATGCCGGTGCCGAAAGCATTGTTACGTTCTGTCGGAGTGGCGTGCGGTTGCAGAAGGAATACCGTGGTGATTTTGGGGGCGCTACTCATTTGGGATGGTCTCTGTGTTGGAGAGGGTCGTTGCGTGCTCACAGGCCGAATCTCGGCGCGCCGAAGTCGCCAGCCAGGCAGCCGCGTTTAAACATGTCACGGCGCGCGCGTTGTCCAGGGCTGGCGTGGCGGCTCGGCTTCCACTTAGGGCGGCTGGCCATTTCCTTTGCGTGCTCGGCATCGGCGTGCTCCACCAAGGCGCTGCGGCAGCGCGTGGCGGTTGTTTTGAGGGTGTCCGAAGTGCGGCGCAGCTCGGCCAGCAGTTCAGGCAGAGCAGCGTCCAGCGGCTGCCGCTTCAGCACAGTTTTGATGGCTTGGGCGTCGCGTAGCAGCTTCGCCGCGTCGCCTTCCATTTGCACCTGCAGGTCAAACAGTGCGGCCAGGGTGATGTCGGTAGAGTTCATGCGTCAGCACTCTAAAAAAACGCCGGGGCGGGCTAGCACCCGGCGAGACTCTGAGGGGATTTGCGCCGCGCATTGCGTCAACCAGGGGCGCGGCTAACCTGGGGTTCACCCGAGGGAGGTGTCTCTTGTGCAGGTCTCGGCTGATGCCGCGACTTGCGAATGGGTGCCCCACTTCTGTCCAACCCGGTAGGGGCCACCGGGGAAACCGCCTCTGAGGAAGGCGATTCAGTTGCTAGGCCTCTGCAGCTGCCAGGCCCAAGCCTTGTTCAAGGGCGCGCTGCGCTACGCGAGTCATGCTCACGCCGTAGCCGGTAGCCTTCTCCGCTCGGCGTTGTTCGGCGCGGATGGCTGCCATGATTTCAGGGGTCGCCAGCACGCACAGCTTGCGGCGGTTGTCGGGTTTCTTCTCGGTCGCCTTCATCATCGTCACCAGCGGTTCACCCAGCTGCTACGCTTCGTCTCGCCGCCGTTATCGACCATGCGCGAATGATTTCTCACCAGGCTGGCCAGGTAGCGGCAGGCGCGCTGCAGTTGAGCTTCGGTCAGTTCAGGGAATGCTCTGGAGAGGCGCTCGGCGTCGTTGTCGCCGTGAACCCAGCCACTCAGGCCAGCAGGCTGCACAACAATGCGTGGTTCGCCGTCGTCGCCAGGCTGGCGCTGATGGAAACTCGCGCCTTCCAGGGCGGCCAGGACTTCAGCCGGCAGGGCGGTGGATTCCACCGCCTCGCCTTCCTTGCGCTTGGCGCGCAGCATCACGCACCAACCTTCCAGAACGCACCCGGCAGCGGCAGCAGGGCCTGAGCGTTCATCCAGCAGGTAAGGATCAGCTCGCCCTGCTTGTTGGTTCGCTCGGCCACTAGGCGGATGTCTTCATGCACCGCGACGGCGGCGCGGCTGAAGCTGCCCACGATGGTTTCAGCGGTTACAGGGGTCAGCTCGGCCAGCACGCCAGCGGCGCGCAGGGTGCCGTCTTGGCCGACTGAGGCACCAAAGGCAGTGGTGCCAACAAGGGCGCGCAGTTCAGCGAACTCGATGCCCAGCGCAGCAGCAGCGCCAAGGCTGAAGGTGGTCGGGGCGCTGGCGCTGATCGCGGCCACCAGCGCCTGGTCGGCGACGCGGGCGATGCCAAGGGCGATGCTGACCAGGGCGTGGTCGGAGAGTTGGCCTTCTTCGTATGCCTTCTGCTCGGCGCGGGACAGAGCGACGCGGAAGCCGTAGGCCGGCATGGTGTCCAGGTCGATCATGTCGCGGTAGACCGGCAGCGCGCTGTCGGCCACATCGGCGCCATCAGCCACAACAGCGAAATTCGCAGCCTCGACCAAGGTAAGGCCGGCGTTGCGCTTCACCAGGGCGATGCCACCGCCGGGAATCTGCTGGGCGTCATCAGCTTCGTTCACCAAAATGATGCGGGCGCCGGCCTGCGATACGCGGCTGGCCTGAAGCAGCACGCTGCTGAAAGTAGTTTTCTTTCCTGCCTCGGTGCCCAGCGGGACGCGCACCTGGTGCAGCCCCTGCTGGGCCAGGAACGGCGGAAGGCTCATCTCGCGGATGCTGCGATAGAGCACGCTAGCTGGAGCCTTGGGGACAACGTGGCGGACGTTGCCGGCGTTGTCGTAGATGGCATTGGCAGCCGATTGGCGGCTGGCGTCTTGGAGCAGTTTGCGAATTGGCATTTTGGGCGTGGCCTCGGGTCATGGACGGTAGTTGCTGGAAAGGTTGCCGGGTTATTTGCCAGCGTTCCTCTTGTGGGATTTCCAGAACTTCCTAGGAGGTGCGCCCATTTTCCGAAGGTGCCGGCGTTGGTTCCTCTTGGGTTTTTCCAAGACTATGAAGGTTTTCGATTTATGAGCGGGGATTACGTTCTGAAGTAATCAATAATCTCGATTTGAATGGCCACCCAGATATCGAATGCGGCGGGGACCTTGCCCCCGTGAGGCCCTGGGTGCCAGGAAGGACCCATGCCTCGCAGGCGCGACGATCAGCGTGCAGCCAACGCCACCCCAGCACTTCCCCCAGTGCCTCACCAGCGCGCTGCCAGATCATCAGGCGTTGGCAGTGCATTGATTGCACAGCTGACTGTCAGCGGATTACCGTGGGACGGCTGACCTAAATAACCATGGAGACGGCTATGCGGCGGAACTGGGATGTAATCCGGGATGTGCTGATAGAGGTGGAGTCGTTAGACCCTGCCAAGTTTGAGTCCATCAACTACGGTCCGAATGAGTCCGAAGATTCGAACAAGGGCGCCCACGCAGTGCTTTTGTGGCGGGCTGGATTTGTTCAGGGGGTAGATGCGAGTTCGAGCGATGGCGACGAGATCATTGCCCAAGGGCTGACGTGGGCTGGTTACGATCTGCTCGACACAATTCGCAGTAAGGCTGTGTGGGAGAGGATCAAGAGCACCGCTCAGGATAAGGGCATAGAGCTTACTTTCGATGCCGTGAAGGCCCTTGGTAAATACGCCTTGGACTGGGTGATAAGCAACTAGCCCCTGCAGCTCGCTGGTAATTCGCTGGGCTCAGATGGGGCTGCCAGGAGTGTGGTGGGATGGTGGGATGGTGGTGGGATAGAAAAACGTATCCCACCACGCCTCTAGCCCTAGTACCACGCTGGCTAGAGACTGATGTGGTGGGATGTGGTGGGATATTTCTCTAAAGAGCGTGTGGGGTATCGAATTTCGCTTTTCAGAACGCTTCCACATACCCCACACGTTTGTTTTTGACTTTATCCCACCACATCCCACCACTTTGCCTTTCAGGTGCTCTATCTCAAAGGTTTCAGGCGTGGTGGGATAGCTGGATTTATCCAACCACTATCCCACCACTCACGCCCTATCCCACCACGCGATAGCATGAAAAAGCCCCGCTTGGTGGCGGGGCTGTCGTGTTCCTGCTGGTGGCCAACAGTTCTGGTTCGCAGCCTGCTGCGCCGACAGTCGGTGCCGGCGCATGGTCTGAGATTAGAAGGGGCGGTCTGCATATCGGTCGCTGCCCACCACAGCCAGGCGACGCGCCTCCATCGCGGCAGGTGGCATGTGGTAGACGGTCACGCCACGGCTGACCTTGCAGGTGAACAGCTTGCGGAGGATGGTGCCGGCCTTTCTGGTGTCGCCCACTTTGGCGTTCTGCACGCCAATTTCGTTCAGCACGTCGCTGGCGGATAGGTAGCGGCTGCGAATGGCGGCGGGATCGTAGAGGGACAAAATCATTTCCTCTACGCGGTCCTTACTGCGGAATGCTTCGTTGTGCTCGCCGATGGCGCGGTTCTCGTCCTGGTCCAGGTGCCAGGTTTCGCCAGCCTCGACGCGAGCCAGCGCCTCTGCCCATGCCTGCTGCACGTCGATGTTGTGCTGATAGTCCACGCCGACCACCTGAATTGGCCAGAACCTGCGGTTGTTGGTGTCGTCCATCAAGAACTGCACGTTGTTCACGCTGCCGAAAAATGCCGTGCGGCGCTGGTAGCGGTTGGCGGCGCGCGCATAGGCAGGACGCAGTTCGTCAGTGTCGCGGCTCAGGAAGGCTTTCAGGCTCTCGATGTCGGACTTGCTGAAGGTGGCGCCGATTTCGCCCAGCTCCACCAGCCATTTGCTGACCACCTGCAGCACGCTGTCCTTGTCGTCTGGGTTCAGCGTGATGCCATCGGCCTGCAAGTCCTTCGGGCTCAGGGTGTTGAAGAATCGGGTTTTGCCGATACCGCCCATGGGATCGACCAGGACCAGGACGTGTTCAAACTTGCGAGCCCTACCGCTCAAGATGGCAGCGGCGCCAAGGAACCACTTGCGGAACAGTGTCCAGCTGACTTCTGCCTTCGATTTGTCGGCCAGGGTAAGGCAGTCGAACAGGGCGCGGATGTTCTCGCCGCCGTTCCACGGCTGCGACTTCACCCAATCCAGCGCGGGGTTGTAGGCGTCCTGCGCGGCTATCCTATCCAGGTGGCCAGCGGCAGCGGTGTAGGGATATTCGTTGATACGGCACAGGTCCTCGACGGTGGACAGCGACACGTTGCGCGCCAGGTCGCCAGCTGGCAGCTTGCCGTTCACGCTGATTTCCACGTCGCGCGACAGCTCGTTGTAACGGATGCGCACGCCATAGGCTCGCACCAGGCGCGCCAGGTTCTCGGCTGTGCCCTTGGCTTGGTGGAATGCCCACTCACCAGTTTCCTTGTCGCGCTTCCAGCTGATTTGGTCGGGGTGATAGATGGCTTCTGGAGCATCCAGCGGTTTGTCCAGCGGCTGCGCTTCGTTGTCGTTTGCCGGCGGCGGCAGGTTCTCGGCCATCGCCAGCAACTCGGCGGCATCGTGACCAGCGTCTAACCAGTCGGACACGTCGCCTTTCTGCGGCAGGCCTGGCAACTCCAAGACGCGAACGGATGCGGCCACGCCAGCCAGCTTGCCAGCAACCATGGCAGCGTGACTGCGGCCGGCGTCGTCGTTGTCGGGCAGGATGACGACGTGGCGGCCGGCGAAGTGCGGCGCCAAGGCGTTCGGCCACTTGTTGGCGCCCCCGGCGTTACAGGTGGCCACCAGGCCAGCTGCGGTCAGCGCGTCGGCGTCCTTCTCACCCTCGACAACGAACACCAGGGAGTCTGGCTGTTCCAGCATCTGCGGCAGACGGTAGGGCACCTGCTGCACGCCCTTCACGGACCAGGACCAGCCGCTGCCGTTCGGCTTGCGCTGACGGAAGTCCTTTGGGTCCATGCGGCAGACTTGGAAAAGCAATTCTCCGGCCTCGCTCACGTAGTCGTAGGCGGCCACGATCTTGGCGCGTGGCTTGATGGTGGACTTCGATTCTTTATCGTTCGCGGGCTGGTGGATACCCTGGCGCTCTAGCCACTCGATGGCGGCGCGGCCAGCCTTGCCCGTCTCGCGCTCGATCAGGTCCAGGACACCACCACCATGGCCGCTTTCATGGTCATGCCAGACGCCTTGCTTCAGGTCCACGGACAGGCTGCCACGGCTGCCGAAGCGCAGATTATCGGGCGTGCTCTGGTCGATGTTGGGCGTGCCCAGCAGCAGGCGCGCAACGGGCTCCATGTAGCTGGCGAACTGGCTGTTAGGAGTGCTCATGCGGCCACCCCCATACGCGCATGCATCGCGTCCACGACCATGCGCCAGGCATCCAGCGCGGTGAAAGCGAAAGGCAGTTCACGCGGCGCGCTGCCTGCCATTTGGCAGAGGTCCAGGGCATAGCTGGGATCGGTGCAGATCACGCGCTGGGCTGCTGCCAGGCGCTGGAGGTTCAGGGCGCCGACGCTTGCGTGTTGCGCCATTCGTGGGCAGATCACCAAGTCTGCATAATGCTGCAGGACGCGGCGAATCTTTCTAGAGCTGCATCGCGCGGACGCACCTCGGGTGTTCCCGGCTTCCTGCCGGATCCAGTGAGCGGCCATGATTACACCTCGGGACGAGATGCAAACCACGTGTTCAGCTCGGACTCTAACCAGGCGACGCGGCGCGGTCCGATCTGGCGACGCTTCGGGAAGGTGCCTTCCTGTTGCCAGCGCCAAAGAGTGCAGCGACTGACTCCAACGCGGTCGCAGACGGCTTTTTCGGAGAGGTATTTTTCTGGTTGTTGCATTTCCTTGACCCTCAGGGGCCGAGGCGCTGCGCAACAGGTTGACCGATGATGGTCAATGACGCAGCATTATCAGGCGTGTCCAGCGCTCTGATTTGCCCCGGCAATTCAGACCGGGGGCTTGGCGTCTAGACAACGCCGAGCCCCTATTTCTTTGAGAGCCCAGCCATTTGGCTGGGCTTTCTTGTTTCAAGATATCCGGTGCTGATTGCCGTCGCAAATGACTGATTTTTAATGGTTTTTAACTGGTGCTCACTGCCGTTAATCTTGGTTCACGCTGTCTCACTCGGTATAACTGATTGCCGAAACATCAACCGACGAACGGTCTCACTGACCTTCACTCTTGCTCATAATCTCGGCTGCCAACCTTGCGCCGCTTCGCCAAAACGATGATGTTCTTGTCGGTATCCTGCTCGCCGGATACCAGGCCATCCAGATAGGTGCCCCACATTTGCAATGCGGCAGTTTTCTCCGGCAAGTAAGAGTTGCGGTCGTAATGCTTGGCCTGTACGCCGGTCCTCCCGTGCGACAAAAGCCAGGCACGGACATCCGTTGAAACTCCATTGGCTGCCAGCAGCGTTTCACACGTTGCTCTGACTCGTTGCCAGTTGAAGGGGCTGGTCTTGCCGGCGACCACCAATACTTTGCTGGCATCGCTGAAGATGCGTGACACGGTGTCTTTGTGGACTGCGAATGGGCCTGGACCGCTCTGATCGGCAAGCAGGGGCGCGATGATTTCACCGACGCGTTGCGTGATCGGCAGTAGATGCTCCCATGCCTCTGCTTTCCGGCCTTTGGCATCCAGCAGGCAAATGGTCGCGTCGTCGATGTCTTCCCAGCGAACGGCGAGCAACTGCTTGATGCGCTGTCCACCGAGATAGATCAGGGTCTTGGCGATGGCCTGCTTTTGTTCGGGCAGCGTATCCAGAAGACGCAGCAGTTCCCCTAGTTCGGCAGGTTCTAGTGATTCGGTGTTACCGCCCTTGGCGTCTTCGATGGTGGGAATCAGCGCAGCGGGATTACTGGTTACGGCAAACCATTTGCTGGCGCTTTTTCCCTTCTTCCCAACAGCAAGATGAGAGGCAGCGGCGTGATTGAAGGCTGTGCGCAGGTAACGACGCAATTCGTCGGTAGTGCTGCGCATATTCGTAGTTGGAGCTTTAGCCTTGTGGCCAATCCCGCGAGGTTTCGGAGTCCGCTCCAGCACAGCTGACAGTAGTTCTGAAATCTCTTCGGGCTTAACTTCGTTCGCGTATTTCGCCGCAAGGGCAGGGCGGAACTCACTGACGTTGACGCGGAACAATGAACGCACCTTGCGAGCGCTTGCCTTGCCTGACTGCTCCAGGTGGTCCGCGTAGGCGTCAAGCATTTCCCCGAATGTCCCGCGTCTGGCTTCGTCTTCGGCTTTCTTTTTGAGTAGCTCGCGCTCTACCTCGGCGGCGGCTTCCCGCTCAGCTTTCAGTTCCAGGTACTTTTCCAGGCCGCCGGCAGCCCCGGCCTCGGTGGCAACCCGCAATGCTTCAGCGCGTAGCTCGTTCAGGGTTTGTTCGCTGGTGCCTGGCTGCGGTTTCTTGGCCAGGATGCCGAGTTGGAGACGTTTGTCGGTCGCAGCTGTTCGCTCACGGTAGAAAGCCAGGATTGCTCCAGATGCTTTGCGTTCAAGTAGCAGCGTTCCCTTTCCCCGTGATCCTACCGGCTCGGATTGCCGGCTCTTGACTGCGTGAGCCTCCATCTCTGTGAGGCGAGTGCGTTTGGCCATGGCTGTTCCCCGTTTTCCCCGTTCGTTCCCCGTTTCTCAGGCAAAGTTATGCTATCCAGTGAAACGAGGGAAAACAATGTGGTCAGCTGTATGGCCCGTGGGCTATGGGTTTTTCGTGAATTTGCGTGATTCGTTGAAACAACATGAAACAGCGCTGCGTCCCCCTCCTAAGGGGAAGGTTGGAGGTTCGACCCCTCTCCGGGACACCAGCATGAAAAGGCCCGCCTATGCGGGCCTTTTTCGTTTCTCAGGGCGAATAGGTCGTTCGGTTGCGGCCATTGTGCTTGGAGCTGTAGAGCGCCTTGTCGGCCTTGATCAGTGCTTCGCTGAGACTGCCCTCCAGGCTCAGATGGGCGAGACCCAGGCTGATGGTCACGCTGGGGTGGCCAGGCAGGTCGGCAGTGGCCTGGCGCAGCTGTTCGACTCGCGCCTGCGCCTGGTCGGTGCTCAGGCCCCAGAGATAGAGGCCGAACTCCTCGCCGCCGAGCCGGGCGAACTCGAAGTCGCCCATTTGCTGCTTGATCGCCAGTGCGACGCGAGTCAGCACTTCATCGCCGATGTCATGCCCGTAGGTGTCGTTGACTCGCTTGAAATGGTCGATGTCGATCATTGCCAGGTAGCGCTGTTCGCCGTCTTCCTCCAGGCGCTTGCCCACCCGTGCCATGAATGAGCGCCGATTGGGAATGCCGGTCAGGGTATCGATGTAGGCCTGGTCCAGCAGCAGGCGGGCCATGGCGTAGTTGTGCAGCTTGGCCTGGCTGAGGTGGTGGAAGATGTACACCGTGAGCGCGCTGATGAAGATCGGATAACAGATCAGCATGCTGTGCCGCACATTGAACTCGGGCACGTTTCCGAGGAACGGGTTGAGCAGCACCCAGGTGATGGCCAGTACCGCGTAGAAGGCCGGGCGGTTCAACGGTAGTACCGTCGCGCTGTAGAGCACGGTGGAGGCGCAGATCACCAGCCAGGCCTGGCGGACGTCGCTGGGTATGCCTTCGATCAGCAGGCGCGCTCCCCAGGTGAAGGTCACCACGAAGGCGAAGTTGATCAGGTAGAAGTGCAGCGCGCGGCGGGCCACGGCGGTGAGGGCGAAAAGGATGACGAAGGCGGCGAGGAACAGCAGCGAGATGTAGCTGAAACCCTGGCCGGTCTGGAAGCTGACGATCAGGTCGAAGAGAAGCCAGATGCCGATGCTGACGCCGAATACCAGCAGGCTGAAGCCTTTCAATCGCTCGAAATCATGTTGCAGGAACTCGGCGCGCAGTTCGGGTGAAACGTGCTGTTTCACGACTTCCGATTCGATGGTCTTGAACATGAACGGTCCTGTACGGGTGCGGGATCGCTCGCGCGAGCATAGACGAACTCGGTTGCCCCCGCGCGGTCTCCGGCAGCTCGCGCGCAGGGGCGGGTCTCAGGGGTGCAGGGCAGTGCCGGCTCGGGCCCGCTGGTTGTCCAGCAGGGGGGTTCCCCAGGGCCGATAGCGCACTTCGAAGACGGCACTGGCGTGACAGCCAGTGGAGGCGCTGGACGGTGCGGCAGGCTCGGCGCGGAAGGTCTGGCCGGTGGCACTGGTCTGGCGGAAGGCTTCGCGGACGATGCCGACCGGGCAGGGCAGGGCGGCAGCGTAAGCCTGGCGCACGCGCTCGGGCAGCGCGCCGGTGCCGGCGCCGTCCTGCCACCAGACCTGCACGCCCAGCCCGGCGATCTGTCCCAGCCAGTCGCCATACACCTGCGGCGCCAGCTTGCCACCGGAGAACGCGCTCAATTGCAGCGGGGCCTTCAACTGGCCGGCGAAGTCCTTGAGCTGGCGTTGCAGTACCTGGCGACGTTCGACTGCCTGGAAGTGCCAGTCGTCCAGCTCCATTGGCAGGTACCAGGCGGCGACCGGCAGCTTCCACTGCTGGTCCAGCTGCCGCTGCTGCGCCAGGGAGCGCCCCAGTTGATGTTGCCAGTAGGCCTCCAGGCCGGGAGCGTCCAGTTCGCTCTGGCGCTGGTAGTAGGCCGGGTCCATGTACAGGCCCAATACCAGTTGCAGGCCGTTGTCGTGGGCGCTTTTCAGCGAGCGTGCGAGCCAGCCGCTGGCGCCGCCGAAGTCGGAGTCGCCATAGGCGGTCCATTGCACGATCAGGGTCTTCGCGCCCTGGGCCGCGCTGGCGCGCCAGATCTGCTGCCACTGCGCGTCGCTGAGGGAGGCGTCGACATTCAGTGGCTGATAGAACAGGCGGTCGTCGGCCTGTGCCGCAAGCGTGGAGAAGAGCAGGGCGAGGGTGATCAGCAGCCGGCGCATCAGAAGTTCACCTCGAGTCCCACCAGCCAGCCGTTGGCCTTTTCATAGAGATTGCCCGCCATGCCCAACTGGTACTCGGTGCGCACGGTGACGTGGGCGCGGTAGGCGTTGTAGCGGTCCTCGCCATACCAGTACTGCCAGCGCAGGCCGACGCCGCTGCGCAGGTCCTGGCGCCAGTCGTTGCTCGGGTCCTGCGCGGAGAACTCGGCAAAACCGTACGGCATGATGGTTTGCGGCGAGTCCACCGGCAGCTTCCAGGTGTGCCCTTGCTGGTAGCGCGAGACCCACTGGTGATCGCCAGCGTGAGTCCACCAGGCGAAGTCGGTGTAGAGAAAACGTTCGTCCCAGTCGCTCTCGTCCACGCGCCAGTCGTTGCGGTACTCGCCCTGGTCGAGGAATGAGGCGGTGGCGCGCAGCAGGAAGTCGGTGGAGGTCTGGCCGTACTTGTCGCGCTGGCGGATGTAGCGCTCGAACTTCTCGGGTGTGCCGATCTCGTGCAAGCGGATGCCGTCGAAGGCGTAGTCGGCATCGCCGTCGTCCTTCACCGTGTTCTGCTTGTACAGCTCGCTGTAGAGGTTGAGGTTGTAGTCGCCGAAAGGCTTGTAGCGCAGGCCGAAACCGGCGGCGAGGGTCTGGGTGTACTTCTTGCGTCCCTCGTTGCCGGCGATTGCCCGGCCATACACCGAGAGGGTGCTGCCGTTGCGGGTCGGTTCCTCGCCCAGGGCGTGGTCCCAGATGAAGGTCTGCAGGTTCTGCGATTGTGCGCGGCGGCGGTTGCCGGTCTGGGTGTCGCCATTGAGGATCGGCACCGTGGTGACGCCGGCGGGCGACCAGGTGCTGGCGATGGTCAGGTTGTCGCGCTGGGACAGCGTCTGGTGCGCGCGGCGCTGGCGGTAGCGGCGGGCTTCGAGGCTGCCGTAGTCGTCGTCGGCGGCGACGGGCTCCTGTTCCAGGTCGATCACCCGGCGCAGCTCGCGGCGGGCGGCGAAGCTGTCCTCGGCCTCGTCGTAGCGCCAGGCGAGGGTTTCGCCCAGGCGGAAGTCCTCGGGGTAGTCGCGGGTGGCGCGTTCCAGGTAGGGGATCGCGCTGCGCCGCTCTTCCGGCGTGTCGGTGCCGGCCAGGCGCATGCCGTAGTCGGCGCGGAAACGCGGGTTATTCGGTTCTCGACGTACTGCCTCCGCCAGCCAGAGCTTGCTCTGTTGCTTGTCGCCGGCTTTCTGTGCGCTGCCCGCGGCATTATAGAAATGCTGGCCGTTGGGTTCGTGCTGCAGGGCCTCGCGGTGCCGGGAAAGCGCTTCGGGGTAATCCCCGCGAGCATCGGCGATGTTCGCGCCCAGCGCCCAGTCGTCGGCGCTGTTTTTCTTCGACTGCTGCCAGAAGTGTTCGGCAGCGGCGTTATCTCCGGTGACCAGGGCGGCGCGGCTGGCGGTCAGGCGCGCGTTGTCGTTGAGTTCGCTGGCCGGCAGCGCCTGGAAGATGCGCAGTGCACCTGCCGGATCGCCGGCAGCTTCCAGTGCGTAGGCCAGTGGCAGCTGGCTTTGCTTGTCGCCATGGGCGATCGCGGCCTGGTAGTAGACCACCGCTTCACCGGGGCGTGCGGGCATGGCACAGCGGCCGAGGGCGCGCAGTTCGCCGGGGGTATTGGAATCCGGGCTCAGGTAGCGTTGCAGTGCGTCGCAGCGCCCGGCTTCGGCCAGGCGCCCGAGCAGGTAGCCGCGCGAGACGGGGTCGGCCTTGGGCAGCAGGGCTTCGATACGGGCAACGTCCAGCGGCGTATCGCTGCGTGCGTGGATGCCGGCGAGACGCTGCAGCAGCGTTGGCGGCAGGTTGCCGCCGCGGCGGTCGTAGGCGCTTTCCAGCAACTGCTTGGCGCGCTCGGTGCGCCCGGCGTTGAGGGCGAGATAGCTGGCCTGGTCGAGCGCCTTGAGGTCGCCGGTCTGGCGGTAGCGCTGTTCCCACAGCGCGGCCGCTTCGCCGGTGCGGCCACGGGCCTGCAGCAGCTCGGCGCGCTGGCGCACGGTATCGGGTTTCTGCGGCTGGCGTGAGAGCCAGGCCAGCGCCAGGTCGGTACGGCCCTGGCGGCGCCAGCTGTCCACCAGTTGGTCGCGCCGGGCGGTGTCCCAGGGTTCGGGCAGCCGGGTGTTTTCCAGCAGCTCGGTAGCCTCCAGACGTTGCGCCAATACCAGCCAGGTCTTCGGATCGTCAGCCGGCTTGCATTGCTGCAGCTTTGCCAGCGCTGCGGCCTGGTCATGGCGTGACAGCCACTCGGTGGTTTCCAGGCAGGGACGGTTCTGCGCGTCACTGAGCTTTTCCACCAGCGCGGCGTCGCTGCTGTCGCGTGCGACCTCCAGCAATTGCGCCTGCCGCGTCGGGTCGTTGCGATCCTGCGCGGGCAGGGTCAGCAGCCAGCGCTTGGCCACTTCTGTCTGCTCGACGGCAATCGCGCGATCGATGATTGCCAGCCGCGCCTTGCGTGCCGAGTCGGGGTCCGGTGCCTGTTGCAGCAGTTGTTCCAGCGGCTTCTCTTCCAGGCGCTGGGCATAGGCGTTGGCCAGCCGGTTCCAGTCCACGGTGGAGAGCTGGTGGGCGGCGGCCAGCGGTGCCAACTGGGCGATGGTGGTATCCCAGTCGCGCAGCTGCTCGGCCCAGTTCGCCCGCGCCTCGCGCAGTACACGGCCGTCACTGCCCGGCGGCACGGTGCCGAGCCATTCCAGCGCCTTGGCCGCGCCCTGGGTCTGGCCGAGCTTGAGGCTGTAGGCCTGCCACAGGCGCACACGCTCGTTGGCATCGGCATGGGCCAGCCACTGGTTGACCTGGGCTTCGGGCGGCGGGCCATTCTCGATCAGGTCCAGGCGCAGATTGGTCAGCGCTTCGGCGCCGGCATCGGTACCCGCAAGGGCCTGGGCTTCCTTCTCGGCATCGGCGAAGCGCTGTTGCTTGGCCAGGGACTGGATCAGCAGGGAGCGTGCCTCGGTATTGTTCGGCACGCGGTCGAGCAAGTGGCGCATCAGCCGTTCGACTTCCGCCCAGTTGTTCTTTTTCGCTTCCTTGTAGCCCTTGTCCAGGTAGGGGAAGCTGCGGAAGCGCTGGAACTCCGTGAGCTGGTCATCGGCGGCTTGCGCCAGCGGTGCGGCGATGCTCGCCAGGATCAGGCCATAAAGCAGGGGTTGTTGCGGTTTCACACGGCCTCCCGGGCGATGCGATAGGCCTCGTGCTGTTCGCTGGCCTGTTCCTTGAGCGCTTCCTCGAGCACCTGCTGGGTGATGATGCCTCGCTTGATCAGGTGTTCGCCGAGCGAGTCCTGCTCGGGGTCGAAGTCGATCAGGGCCTGGTTGAACAGGCTGGGCGGCACCATCCCGCGTACCTGCAGCAGGGTGCCGAACATCACCACGTGGCCACAGAGGCGCTCCATCAGGGCTTCATCGCCATTGCGCTGACGGAGCACGTCGACGATGGCGCGGGTTTCCTCGCTCTGGTGGCGCCCGCCGTACCAGTGGCGCAGGCCGAGGGTGACTCGTCCCTGCGGGGCCAGGCGTCCGCGCACCGGGCGCTTGAGGTGGCGGCTGATGGCACCGAGCGAGACCTGGCTGATCTGCTGTTCGCTGGCCAGCACCAGGGTGTCGCCATCCACGGCCACCGGCAGCACGGCATAACGCAGCGCCAGCTTGCGCGGCAGCGCTTCGATCAGCTTCGCATCGAGAGTGAAGGGGTTGAGCGGTGCCCATTCCTCGCCCAGTTCCTCGGCCAGGGTTTCCACCAGTTGTGTGCTGGTGATCAGCTCGCGCAGCAGCAGTTCGCGGCCCAGGCGCCGGCGCACCGGGCTGGTCAGTGCCGACTGCAGCTGTTCTTCGGTGATCAGGCCCTTTTCCTTCAGGCGCTGCCCCAGTGGTGTGCGCTGCGGGCCGGCGAGGGCGGGGAATTCGTGGGTGGTCTTGTCCCAGGCGACGCGGCGCGAGTCGCCCATTTCCATCACCTGCTTGAGCGCGCGCAGGTTGGCGAAGAAGTTGACGAAGTTGCTCCACATCATCCGCGGCGCCGACAGCAGGCCCTCGAAGATGCCGTAGAAACGGGTGACGAACCAGAAACGCTGGAACAGCCGGTTGAGCAGCATCAGGCCGTTGAGGAACAGCAGCACCACCAGCAACTGGCTGCCTTCCAGGATCGACGGGAAGCGCCAGGCGTTGGGCGACAGCGTGGTGATCAGCCACATGGTGATCAGCACCAGGAACAGCAGGTTGACCAGGAAGCTCAGCAAATAGGCGATCAGCCCCCGGCGGTCGCGCCAGAGGAAGTAGTTGAGCATGCCCTTGCTGCTCCAGCCCAGGTTGCGCGTGCCCTGGAAGACGATCCCGGTGATCCACCGGGACTTCTGCCGGATGGCGTGCTGCCAGGTGCGCGGGAAGTGTTCGCGCACACAGATGACCTGGGAGAAGCGCCGGTCCATGCCCGGTACCCAGGTGCTTTTCAGGGCCAGTTGCGGGTCGGTGATGGAGTAGCGGGCGAAGATGCACTTCATGCCCTTCTGCTTGAGGCGGAAGCCGATGTCGTAGTCCTCGGTGAGACTCTGCACATCGAAGGCGATGCCATCGCCGTCTTCCAGCAGCGCGGCGATCGCGCGGCGGCTGAAGCAGGTGCCGACGCCGGCGCTGGGCACCTGGCCGGTCAGCGCCTCGCGCACCGGCACGTCCTTGCCGTGGTTCTCGGCGAACTCGTCGACGTAGTGGCCGGCGGTGAAGCCGGTCCACTCCGGGGCGTAGGGGTAGACCGGAATCTGGATCAGGTCCTTGGCCGGCAGCAGGTAGTTGAACAGGCGCAGTTCCAGCGGCGAGATGACGTCTTCGGCGTCGTGCAGGATGAAGCCGGAGAACTCGATCCTGGCGTCGGCTTCGAAGCGCAGGATGGCGTCGATGATGTTGTTCAGGCAGTCGGCCTTGCTGGTGGGGCCGGGGCGCGCGCAGACCACCTTGTGCACGTTGGGGTAGTGCAGGCACACCGCGTCCACGTCCGCCTGGGTCTGCGGATCGTTGGGGTAGGTGCCGACGAAGATCTGGTAGTTCTCGTAGTCCAGCGTCGAGGCGGCCAGGCGCGCCATCTCGCCGACCACGCCGACCTCGTTCCAGGCCGGCACCATGATCGCCAGCGGCTTCTCCGCTGCGGCGAAGAGGCGCTCTTCGTCGGCCCGGTCGAAGCGGTTGTAGATGCGGAAGCGTCGCACCAGCACCCGCCCCCAGTACACCAGGTCGATGAACAGGTCATCCAGGCCGAGCAGGAACATCAGCGCGGCCAGGACGATCGCCAGGTACTTCAGGGCATACAGAACGTAAGTGAGGATATCGACCAGTTCGAGGCTCATTCGAACTCGCTTGGCGTGCGTGATTCACCGAACCAGGACAGCAGCCGGGCGACGATCTTCTCGCTGGCGTGGCCGTCGCCGTAGGGGCTGAAGACCCGGCTCATCTGTTCGTAGACTTCCTCGTCGCGCAGCAGGTGGCTGGCTTCGCTGACGATGCGCCCGGTGTTGGTGCCCACCAGCACCACGGTGCCGCCTTCCAGCACAGCGGGGCGCTCGGTGACGCGGCGCAGCACCAGCAGCGGTTTGCCCAGTGCCGGGGCTTCTTCCTGGATGCCGCCCGAGTCGGTGAGGATGAAATAGGCACGGTCCATCAGCCAGACGAAGTGCTGGTAGTCCTGCGGGGCGATTAGGTGGATGTTCGGCTTGTCCGAGAGCAGGCCGTAGACGGCGTTCTGCACCTGCGGGTTGAGGTGCACGGGGTAGACGAAGTCGACATCGGGGAAGCGTTGGCCAAGCTCGGCCAGGGCCAGGCAGATGCGTTCGAAACCCTTGCCGAAGTTCTCCCGGCGGTGGCCGGTGATCAGCACCACGCGGCGGTCGCCGGTGAACCTGGCCAGGGGAGAATCGGCAGCGGGTGTCCAGTTGGTCTCGCGCAGGTGTTCGCGCATCCACAGCAGGGCGTCGATCACCGTGTTGCCGGTGACCTCGATCTGGTCGATGTTCACCCCTTCGCGCAGCAGGTTGTCGCGCGAGGCCTTGGTCGGCGGGAAGTGCAGGTCGGCGATCACCGCGGTGAGGCGGCGGTTGGCTTCTTCCGGCCAGGGCTGGTGGATGTTGCCGGTGCGCAGCCCGGCCTCGACGTGGCCCACCGGGATCTGCCGGTGGAAGGCGGTGAGGGCGGCGATGAAGCTGGTGGTGGTATCGCCATGCACCAGCACGATGTCCGGGCGATGGCGGTCGTAGCTGTCGTCCAGCTTGCCCATCATCTGCAGGGACAGGCTGTTCAGCGTCTGGCCCTGGGTCATGACGTCGAGGTCCTCGTCGACCTCCAGTTCGAAGGAGTCCAGCACTTGCTGTAGCATCTCGCGATGCTGGCCGGTGGAGCAGATGCGCAGTTCGATTTCCGGGGTACGGCGGAGGACGCGGGCGAGGGGGGCCATCTTGATGGCTTCCGGACGGGTACCGAAAACCATGGTGACTTTGTACTTCATCAATTGCTCCTTGGGCGCACCCTTGTGGGGCCGCCTTCGGTTTTCCGTGTGGGGATTTTTCCAAGGGCAATGAAAGTCGCTCAAGTCCAGGCTGTCCAGCGACAATGGGTGTTGCCAGTGATACAGGTCAGGTACATTGACCTTTTTGGGTGTTCTCTTTCCTGGCTGCAGGCCGCGTTGTCAGTGGGCTGGCGCCGGTTTGCCGGCAGCGTCGAGAAAAACTGTTGATGAATTTTTCGAAAAGGCGGATTGGTCGATGCTGAGCGCGGAACTGAAAGCGTTCTACCGGGTGGCGAAGCTGGGCAGCATCACCCAGGCGGCAAAGAAACTCGGTCTCAGCCAGCCGACCGTGACCACCCAGATCCGCAACCTGGAAAGCCAGTACGCGGTGGAGCTGTTCTATCGCGGCGGCCGTCGCCTGACCCTGAGCGACGAGGGCACGCGCCTGCTGCCGATGGTCGAGGCGCTGCTGCAGCAGGAGGCCGACATCGAGTTCTACCTGCGCAATTGCGGGCAGATGCAGGGCGCGTTGCGCATCGGCGCCACCTCTCCTTATTACGTGCTCGGGCTGATCAAGACATTTCGCGAACGCTTCCCGCAGATCGAGGTGTCGGTGGAAATCGGCAACTCCCAGCAGGTGCTCGAGTCGCTCATCGAGTGCCGGGTCGACCTGGCGGCGTCTTCGCAGCAGGTGGACGACGCGCGCCTGACCCGCGTGGTGCTGGGCAGCGATCCGCTGGTACTGGCGGTACATCGCAGCCACCCGCTGGCGGCGCTGCAGTCGGTCAGCCTGGGTGATCTGCGCCAGCATTGCCTGCTGATGCGCGAGGCGGGCTCCACCACACGGCAGTTGACCGAAGCGATGTTGCAGCAGGCGGGCGTGGTGCCGGCCTCGATGCTGGAGATCGGCAGCCGCGAGTCGATCCGCGAGGCGGTGATCCGCAACCTGGGCGTGAGCATCATCGCCCGCCAGGAGGTACCGGATAACCCGCAGTTGTGCGTGCTGGAGATCAAGGGCGCGAGCCTGATCGACGAGTACCTGTATTGCCTGAAGGATCGGCGGCAGGCGCGCTTGCCGAGTGCGTTTCTGGCGTTGGCGCAGGCATAGAACCGATTCCCTTGTAGGAGCAACTGTCTTTTCCTGGGGAGTCCGTACCAATGCCCCCCTCACCCCAGCCCTGGCTGCGCGCCCCGCTCCTCAGGGAGAGGGAGCAGCCCGAGCCGGCTGGCGCCGAAGATTCATCCTGCACCGAACGGTCCCCTCTCCCCCTGGGAGAGGGTTAGGGTGAGGGTTGAGCGGTGCACGGACCGATCAGGCACAAGCGGGCCATGCCCGCGATCCGTCGGTAGGGCCGACGCTTTCTTTTGCTCTGGTGTTGCAGGATTGCTGCGTTGGCTTGGGTGTTCCAGCGCTGCTTCGGCGTACGCGTGTACTTTGTCTTTCGCCCCCTCGGGCGACCTCCTTTGGCAAACCACGGATGGCCGCCCCACCCAAAGGAAGCAAAGGTCTTGCCCCGGACATCCGGTTTTTCGCTTAGGCGAAAAATACCCTCGTTGAACGGGGCGGTCCGGAGTGTGTGGGCGCTTCTCTGGAAGTCGTCCAAGTGCGGAGCCAGAACCGGAGCGCGAAGCATGCATTTCCTGTAGGAGCGAGCTTGCTCGCGAACCTGCACGGCACGGTGCCCGGCGGTTCGCGAGCAAGCTCGCTCCTACAAGTCGGCTCAAGTACGGGGCCATCTACGAAAATTTTTTCGCCCCCATACCCAAATCTGCCTATGGATCTATCGGTGCACTTGGCCCTTTAGCAATAGTGCCGTCGCAATCCATCCCTAGCATGGACCTCGTTCCTTCACGCCGCGGCACACGCAGCGTGGACCACAAGAAAACGAGGTACCGCCATGCATCCCACCATCGCCGGCACGCCGCTCAGCGTGCGCCACATCCGCAAGCGTTTCGGCCAGTTCGTCGCTCTCGACGGCGTGTCGCTGGACGTCAAGGCCGGTGAGCTGGTCTGCCTGCTCGGGCCCTCCGGTTGTGGCAAGACCACGCTGCTGCGCTGCATCGCCGGTCTCGAACAACAGGACGACGGCAGCCTGCACCTGGGCGAGCGTGACGTGTCGAAGCTGCCGCCGCAGGCGCGGGACTACGGCATCCTGTTCCAGTCCTATGCGCTGTTCCCCAACCTCACGGTGGAGCAGAACATTGCCTATGGCCTGACCAACGCGAGCAAGGAAGAAGCCCGCCGTCGTGTCGCCGAGATGCTTGAATTGGTCGGCCTGACCGGCAGCGAGAAGAAGTACCCCGGCCAGCTCTCCGGCGGCCAGCAGCAGCGCGTCGCCATGGCCCGCGCGCTGGCGCCGAGCCCGTCGCTGCTGCTGCTCGACGAGCCGATGTCGGCGCTCGACGCCCGTGTCCGCGAGCATCTGTGTGGCGAGCTGCGCCAGTTGCAGAAGAGCCTGGGCATCACCACCGTGATGGTCACCCACAACCAGGACGAGGCCATGCTGATGGCCGATCGCATCGCGGTGATGAACCACGGGCGCATCGAGCAATACGGCACCGCCCAGGAGATCTACAGCACCCCGAGCACGCCCTTCGTCGCCGAGTTCGTCGGCCAGGGCAACTGGCTGCCCTTCGAGCGCGGCAGCGACGGCCATGCCCGTGTCGGCAGCCTCAACCTGCGCCTGCACAGTCAGGCGCAGAGCGCCTCGGGCCGGCTGTTCTGCCGCCCGGAAGCGATCAGCGTGAACCCTGCCGTACACCAGGAAAACCTGTTCCGCGCGCAGATCCGCGAGATCACCTTCCTCGGCAACCGCTGCCGCATGAGCTTCGAGCTGGAACAACTGCCGGGCCATGCGCTGCTCGCCGAGCTGGCGCCCGAGGACATGCCGCGCCTGGGCACCCCGGATATCTGGGTGTCGTTGCCGCCGCGCAGCCTGCAGGTGTTCGCCTGAAATGGAAGCCGTGGTGAAGCACAGCCCGACGCTGTCCGTCGGCAAGATTCGCGGCGATCTGGGTGATCGCCTGTTCGTCCGTGGCGGTAAGTACCTGCTGCTGGTCCTGCTCACCCTTGCGGTACTGATGCCGCTGCTGGCCATCTTCTGGCGCGGCTTCAGCGGCGAGGCGGGGCAGGGCGGCGGCCTGGCGGCCATGGGCGAGCTGCTGCGCAGCGACAACTTCCACTGGCTGCTGGGCAACAGCCTGAAGGTCTCGGTCAGCGTGGCGTGCATCGTCGTGCCGGCGGCCTATCTGTTCGCCTACGCGCTGCAACGCACGCTGATCCCGGCCAAGGGCCTGTGGCGCGGGATTTCCCTGTTGCCGCTGCTGGCGCCGTCGATGCTGCCGGGTATCGCGCTGATCTACCTGTTCGGCAACCAGGGCCTGCTGCGCCACCTGCTGCCGGACAACATCTACGGCTTCTGGGGCATCGTCCTCGGCGAGGCGATCTACACCTTCCCCCATGCGCTGATGATCCTCTTGTCCGCTCTGTCGCTGGCCGATGCGCGCCTGTTCGACGCTGCCTCCAGCATGGGCGCCGGCCCGTGGAAAGCCTTCCGCAGCATCACCTGGCCGGCCTCGCGGCAGGGTGTGTTCGCCGCCTTCTGCCTGGTGTTCACCCTGACCATCACCGACTTCGGCGTGCCGGTCGTGGTGGGCGGTGATTACCAGGTGCTGGCGCTGGAGGCCTACAAGGCGGTGGTCGGCCAGCAGCAGTTCGGCCGTGGCGCGCAGATCGGCATGATCCTCCTGCTGCCGGCGCTGCTCAGCTTCGCCGTGGACACCTGGCTGCGCCGTCGCCAGGGCGATGCCATGAGCGGCCGCGCGCAGGTCTATCACCCGAAGCCGTCGCGCCGCCGTGATGCCGCCTTCCTCGCCATCGTCGTGCTGATCAGCGCGGTATTGCTGGGCGTGCTGGGCATGGCCGTGTACTCCTCGTTGGTGAAGTTCTGGCCCTATAACCTGTCGCTGTCGCTGAACCACTACGACTTCAACACCACCGCCGGCGGTGGCTGGCTGGCCTACCGCAACAGCCTGACCATGGCCGTGTGCACCGCGATCATCGGCAGCGCGCTGATCTTCACCGGCGCCTACCTGATCGAGAAGACCCGCGAGCAGCGCTGGCTCAGCCAACTGCTGCGCATGCTCTGCTTCGTGCCGATGGCCGTGCCGGGCCTCGTGCTGGGCCTGGGCTACGTGTTCTTCTTCAACCTGCCGGGCAACCCGCTGCATGTGTTCTACGGCAGCATGGCGCTGCTGGTGGTGTGCACCATCGCCCACTACCTGACCACCGCGCAGATGACCGCCACCGCCGCGCTGCGCCAGCTCGACGGCGAGTTCGAGGCCGCCGCGCTGTCGCTGAAGATGCCGCTGTGGCGCCACTACCTGCGCGTCACCGTGCCGATCTGCCTGCCGGCGCTGCTGGATATCACCCGCTACCTGTTCGTCTCGGCGATGACCACGGTCTCTGCGGCGATCTTCCTCTATAACCCGGACACCATCCTCGCCGCCGTCGCCGTGCTGAACATGGACGACTCCGGCAACGTCGGCGGCGCCGCCGCCATGTCCACCCTGATCCTGCTCACCTCCGCGGCCGTGTCGCTGCTGCTGGCCGGCGCCTCGCGCGGCCTGCTGCGCCGCTCCCAGGCCTGGAGGAAGGGCGCGAACCCGTAACACCGCTGGACGCTGTCGCCCCCGTTTCGGCGAGGGCTCAACCCCTGACAACACCCGCCCCGCGCGGGGAAAAAACACTGCCAAGGAGCTCCACATGTTCAAACGTCTTGCCCTCGCCGCCGCCGTGGTTGCCGGTTTCGCCGCCCAGGTCCACGCCGCCGACACCGAACTGACCGTCTACACCGCTCTGGAACCGGAGCAACTGACCGCCTACAAGCAGGCCTTCGAAGCCGAGAACCCGGACATCAAGATCAAGTGGGTGCGCGACTCCACCGGCATCGTCACCGCCAAGCTGCTGGCCGAGAAGGACCGCCCGCAGGCCGACGCCGTGTGGGGCCTGGCCGCTTCCAGCCTGGCCATCCTCGACCAGCAGGGCATGCTGGAGAAGTACGCGCCCAAGCACCTGGACGCCATCGGCAAGAACTACCGCGACCCGGCCAACCCGCCGGCGTGGGTCGGCATGGACGTCTGGGCCGCGACCATCTGCTTCAACACCGTCGAGGCCGAGAAGCTGGGCCTGGAGAAACCGGTGAGCTGGCAGGACCTGACCAAGCCGGAATACAAGGGCAAGATCGTCATGCCCAACCCGGCATCCTCCGGCACCGGCTTCCTCGACGTTTCCGCCTGGCTGCAGACCTTCGGCGAGAAGCAGGGCTGGGCCTACATGGATGCCCTGCACGAGAACATCGGCCAGTACGTCCACTCCGGCTCCAAGCCGTGCAAGCTGGCCGCCGCCGGCGAATTCCCGATCGGCATCTCCTTCGAGTACCCAGCCGTGCAGCTCAAGCGCCAGGGCGCGCCGCTGGACATCGTCCTGCCGAAGGAAGGCCTGGGCTGGGAAATCGAAGCCACCGGCATCGTCAAGGGTACCCAGCATGAAGCCGCGGCGAAGAAACTCGCCGACTTCTCCGCCAGCCCGAAGGCCATGGAACTGTACAAGGAAAACTTCGCCGTGCTGGCCCAGCCGGGCATTGCCAAGCCGCAGACCGAACTGCCGGCCGACTACGAGCAGCGCCTGATCAAGAACGACTTCGCCTGGGCCTCGAAGAACCGCGACGAGATCCTCGCCGAGTGGCGCAAGCGCTATGACGGCAAGTCGGAGAAAGTGGCGCAGAAGTAAGCGCCTGAGCCCTCTTCCCGCGTCGGAAGAGGGCGCTGTGCCGGCGCTGCCTTGGCGCCGGCGCGGCTACCCCGTCAGACCTTCGCCCCACGCGCCTTCACGGCCGTGGCGAGGGCATCTCGCAAGAAGGATTTCCCCATGACCCACACCCACTGCGACGTCGCCATCGTCGGCGCCGGCATCCTCGGCCTTTCCCACGCCTACGCCGCTGCTTGCCGCGGCCTGTCCGTGCGTGTCTTCGAGCGCACCGCCACGCCACTGGGCGCCTCGGTACGCAACTTCGGCCAGGCGCTGGTTACCGGCCAGCCGCCGGGCGTGATGTCCGCGCTGGCCCGCGCCAGCCGGCCGATCTGGGCGCAGTGGGCGGAAGGCGCCGGGTTCTCCCTGCGGCGCAACGGTTCCTTGCTGTTCGCCCGCACCGAGGCCGAGGAGCATCTGCTGGAAGCCTTCTGCGCCGGCCGCGCGAAGGAGCTGGAATACCGCGTGGGCCTGCTGCGCGGCAGCGAGCTGAACGACCTCTACCAGGGCCACTTCCGCCATCACCGTGCCGCGCTGCTGGGCTTCGACGACCAGCAGTTGTACTCCCGCGAAGCGCTGCCAAGCCTGATCGATTACCTGCGCCGCGAGCACGGCGTGGCGTTCCATTTCTCCACCCTGGTGCGTGACGTCGACAGCGGCGTGTTGCGCACCACGGCGGGCAGCTTCACCGCCGGGCAGGTGATCGTCTGCTCCGGTCACGACTACCAGACGCTGCTGGCCGAGGTCATCGCGCCGCTGCAGCCGCAGGTGTGCCGCCTGCAAATGCTGCGTGCCCGCCCGCAGGTCGATTTCGGCCTCGCCCACTCGATCCTCACCGGCCTGAGTTGCGTGCACTACGGTGCCTTTGCCGACCTGCCCGAGGCCGACGCGGTGCGTGAGCAGATTCGCCGCGAGACGCCGGAACTGGAAGAGCAGGGTATCCACCTGCTGGTCAGCCCGACGCCCCATGGCGAGCTGATCATCGGCGACTCCCACCATTACGGCAGCGACGCCGCGCCGTTCAATGCCGAGGCGGTGGACAGACTCATGCTGGAACTGGCCGAGGACACTCTCGGAATGCGCGTGGAAGTGGTCGAGCGCTGGCAGGGCGTCTACGGCTCGCGCGGGCCGGGGCCGTTCTCGGTGCTGCAGGCCGCCGACGGCATCACCGCCGTGCTGATGCACACCGGTGTCGGCATGAGCATCGGCCCGGCGCTGGGCGAGCGCACCGTGGCGGCGCTGTTTGGCTGAGGTCTGTCACATGGCTGTCATCCGTCGTTCATGGGCCTCTGATAACACCAGAGGGCGGGCGTGAGCTGCTCTTCGTAGGAGCGAGCTTGCTCGCGAACAGTCCGTGCCGTGCGGGTTCGCGAGCAAGCTCGCTCCTACAGGGCCGGTTTCAAGTCCGCAATCCGGCCTCAAGAACCGCAGCCTTCATGAACCACAGCATCGTCCAGAGCCATCAGGATTCCGATCTGTTCGGTCTCCTCTATGGCTTCAGCTTCCGTCCCGGCCAGCCCGGCCTGGAAATCGACTCGCCCACCGCGCTGCAGCGCCTGCAGGAGCCGCGCGCGGCGGATGAGTTTCTCTGGTTGCACCTGAACCTGGCGCACGCGGCCTGCGAGCGCTGGATGAAGTCGCACCTGGAACTGCCCGACTACTTCTTCGAGACCCTCCGCGAAGGTTCGCGCTCCACTCGCATCGAGCATGTCGACGGTGCGCTGCTGGCAGTGGTCAACGACGTGGTCTTCGACTTCAGCAGCCGCATGTCCTCGGACGTCGCCACGCTGTGGGTCTGCGCCCGTGGCCGCGTGCTGGTGACGGCCCGCGCGCAGCCGCTGCGCTCGGTGGATACGCTGCGTTCTTCGGTGAAGCACGGCGAGAGCTTCAACTCGCCGCTGGAGCTGCTGGTCCACCTGCTGCGCGACCAGGGCGAAATCCTCACCCGCATCGTCCGCGAGACCAGCATCAGCGTCGACCGCATCGAGGACCAGCTGTTGTCCTCGCGCCTCTCCGCCAGCCGCGCCGACCTGGGCGGCATGCGCCGGGTGCTGGTGCGCCTGCAACGCCTGCTGGCGCTGGAGCCGGGCTCGCTGATGCGCCTGCTCAATCGCCCACCGCTGTGGCTGAAGGACGACGACGTGCGCGTGCTGCGCGAGGCCACCGAGGAATTCTCCCTGGTGATCAACGACCTCACCGCGCTGGGCGAACGCATCAAGCTGCTGCAGGAAGAGATCGCCGCGAAGATCAACGAGCAGAGCAACCGCACGCTGTTCACCCTCACCGTGGTCACGGTGCTGGCGCTGCCGATCAACATCATCGCCGGCTTCTTCGGCATGAACGTCGGCGGCATTCCCTTCTCCAGCGACCCGGAAGGATTCTGGATTCTGGTGGTGCTGGTGGCGAGCTTCACCGGCCTGGCCGGGCGCTGGGCGTTTCGCAAGCGCGACGATTACTGACCGTTCGGCAGCGATGTTGAGATATGCGTAGGAGCGGACTCCGTCCGCGATCGATTTCCGGCTGCTCCGAGCTGGCCGGCAGCACATCGCGGACGGAGTCCGCTCCTACGTTCGGGCCAAACCTCGCCCAGGCAAAAAAGACCGGCTCACAGGCCGGTCGAGGGGGAAGAAAACGGCGTCAGCGGCAGACGCGGGCGATGGCTGCCGCCAGGTGGTCCAGGCGCTCGCCGTCGAGCCCGGCGATGTTGGCGCGGCCGCTGCTGACCAGGTAGATGCTGTGTTCTTCGCGCAGGATGCGCACCTGCTCGGCCTGCAGGCCGGTGTAGGAGAACATCCCGCGCTGGATGGCGATGTGCGCGAAACGCTCCGCCAGCCCATGGGGCCGCAGCGCTTCCACCAGCCCGATGCGCAGCTCGGCGATGCGCCCGCGCATGCCGTCCAGTTCGGCCAGCCACAGGTTCTTCAGCTCCGGATCGCCGAGGATGGTGGCGACCACTTCGGCGCCGTGGGCTGGCGGGGTGGACCACAGGTTGCGGGCGAACAGCGCCAACTGGCTACGGATATCGGTGAGCTTGTCGGCGTTCTCGGCGCAGACGATCAGCGCGCCGACGCGGTCGCGGTAGAGGCCGAAGTTCTTCGAGCAGGAGCTGGTGATCAGCACTTCCGGCAAGCTCTCGGCCAGCAGGCGTACGGAATACGCGTCCTCCTCCAGCCCATCGCCCAGGCCCTGGTAGGCGAAGTCCAGCAGCGGCAGCAGCTCGCGGCGGCGGACGATCTCCAGCACCCGCTGCCACTGCGCGTGATCCAGGTCGAAGCCGGTGGGGTTGTGGCAGCAGGCGTGCAGCAGCACCACGTCGCCCTGGGGGATTTTCTCCAGCATGGCGAACATGGCCTCCGCGTCGAGGCGGTTGTCCGCGCCGACGTAGGGGTAATGCTTGATCGGCACGCCGGCAGCGGCGAACAGGGTTTCGTGGATCGGCCAGGTCGGGTCGCTCAGCCAGATATTTTTCCCCGGCAGGCAATGCGCGATGAACTCCGCCGCCAGGCGCAGGGCGCCAGTGCCGCCGGGAGTCTGCGTAGCGTCGGCACGCGAGTCGGCCAGCAGCGGTGAGGTAACGCCCAGCACCAGCTCGCACAGGCGCGCGGCGAACAGCGCGTCGCCATGGCTGCCGACGTAGCTCTTGGTGGTCTCGCTATCCACCAGGCGCTGTTCGGCGAGCTTCACCGCGCGCGGGATCGGCGTGAGGCCCTGGGCGTCCTTGTAGACGCCCACGCCAAGGTCGAGCCGCGCGGGGTTGGGGTCCGCCCGATAGGCTTCGAGCAGGCCCAGGATCGGGTCGCCCGGTACGCGGGTGACCTTGGCGAAATGGCTCATTTGCGTCCCTCTGCTGTCGCGGCCAGCTCGTCGGTGCGTGCGGCCATGATGAAGTCGTTGCGGTGCAGGCCCTTCAGCTCGTGGCTCCACCAGGTGACGGTGACCTTGCCCCACTGGGTCAGCAGGTCGGGGTGGTGGCCTTCTTCCTCGGCGATGGCACCCACCGCGTTGGTGAAGGCCAGGGCATGGCGGAAGTTCTTGAACAGGAAGACCCGCTCCAGCTCCATGTGATCGTCGCGGACCTCGATGTTCCAGTCCGGGATCTGCTTGATCAGCACCGCCAGTTCTTCGTCGGACACCTTCGGGGCGTCGGCGCGGCAGGCTTCGCAATGGGCTTGGGTGAGTGCGGTCATGAAAGGTTCTCCTTGTCGTGGGGTGGCATAGGAGTGCGCTCGCGAACCATCTTAGGCTCGCGAGCACGTCTCATCCTAGGCACAGATGGCATCGATTGCAGCGGATCAGGCGGCCTGTTTCGGCGGAAACTTCGGCGCATGCAGGCCCAGGCGCATGGCTTCGCGCACCAGCGCCATGATGTCTTCATGGGCCAGCTCGAACAGGCGCTTGAGCTCGGGGAGCACGAAATACAGGGGCTGCAGGATGTCGATGCGGTATGGCGTGCGCATGCATTCCAGCGGGTCGAAGGCCTGGCGCTCGGGCTCGTTGGAGAGGCTGTAGACCGTCTCCCTGGGCGACGAAAGGATGCCGCCGCCGTAGATGCGCAGGCCTTGCGAGGTGTCCAGCAGGCCGAACTCGATGGTCATCCAGTACAGACGGGCGAGGTACACGCGCTCTTCCTTGCTGGCGGCCAGGCCGAGCTTGCCGTAGGTGTGGGTGAATTCGGCGAACCAGGGGTTGGTCAGCAGCGGGCAGTGGCCGAAGATCTCGTGGAAGATGTCCGGCTCCTGCAGGTAGTCCAGCTCTTCCGGGGTGCGGATGAAGGTCGCGACGGGGAATTGCTGGCTGGCCAGCAGCTCGAAGAAGGTCTGGAAGGGAATCAGCGCCGGCACCCGCGCCACGCGCCAGCCGGTGGTGGCCTGGAGTACCTGGTTGATTTCGCCCAGTTGCGGGATGCGATCAAAGGGCAGGCCGAGCTGCTCGATGCCGTCCAGGTATTCCTGACATGCGCGACCCTCGATCACTTTCAACTGGCGGGTGATCAGCGTGTTCCAGACCTGATGCTCGGCTTCCGGGTAGTGGTTAAAGCCATCTTCATCAGGTTGGCGGGCCACGTACTGCGTTGTCTTCATGGGGCCTCCGGCATCTGGGCCTCGTTGTTGTGATAGACCCACAATTAGCGCGTCTGGTGCCGGCGAACAGCCCCCTCCACGCGAGGTTTGCAGACGCCGCAGAGGGGAATCCGTAAAGAAAAGATTACGCAAAGCGGCGCAGGCATCCGGCCATGGCTTGAAGGTGCGGCAGGGTGTCACATATTCTTGACGGTAATTTCCGGCCGCCTTGCGAAAAAATCGAGCCGGAGTGCCCACCACAACGACAACCACGGGCCCGCCATGCGTATCAAAGTGCACTGCCAGAACCGCGTCGGCATCCTGCGCGACATCCTCAACCTGTTGGTCGACTACGGCATCAACGTCAATCGTGGCGAGGTCGGCGGCGAGCAGGGCAACGCCATCTACCTGCTCTGCCCGAACCTGATCAACCTGCAGTTCCAGTCGCTCAAGCCCAAGCTCGAAGCGGTGCCCGGCGTGTTCGGCGTCAAGCGCGTCGGCCTGATGCCCAGCGAGCGCCGCCACCTGGAGCTGAATGCGCTGCTGGCGGCGCTGGAGTTCCCGGTGCTGTCGATCGACATGGCCGGGCAGATAGTCGCCGCCAATCGCGCTGCGGCGCAGCTGCTGGGCGTGCGCGTCGACGAGGTGCCGGGTATCCCGCTGTCGCGCTACGCCGAAGACCTCGACTTGCCGGAACTGGTGCGGGCCAACAAGGCACGGATCAATGGCCTGCGGGTGAAGGTGAAAGGCGATGTGTTCCTTGCCGATATCGCGCCGCTGCAATCCGAACATGACGAGAGCGAGGCGCTGGCGGGCGCCGTGCTCACTCTGCACCGTGCCGACCGCGTCGGCGAGCGCATCTACAACGTGCGGCGCCTGGAGTTGCGCGGCTTCGACAGCATCTTCCAGAGCTCGCGGGTGATGGCCGCCGTGGTGCGCGAAGCGCGGCGCATGGCGCCGCTGGATGCGCCGCTGCTGATCGAGGGCGAGACCGGCACCGGCAAGGAACTGCTGGCCCGCGCCTGCCACCTCGCCAGCCCGCGCGGGCAGTCGCCGTTCATGGCGCTGAACTGTGCCGGCCTGCCTGAATCCATGGCCGAGACCGAGCTGTTCGGCTACGGCCCCGGCGCCTTCGAGGGCGCACGCCCGGAGGGCAAGCTCGGCCTGCTGGAACTCACCGCGGGCGGCACGCTGTTCCTCGACGGCGTCGGCGAGATGAGCCCGCGCCTGCAGGCCAAGCTGCTGCGCTTCCTGCAGGACGGCTGCTTCCGTCGGGTGGGCAGCGACGAGGAGGTGTACCTGGATGTGCGGGTGATCTGCGCGACCCAGGTGGACCTGTCCGAACTGTGCACCAAAGGCGAGTTCCGCCAGGACCTCTACCACCGCCTCAACGTGCTCTCGCTGCACATTCCGCCGCTGCGCGAATGCCTGGATGGCCTGGAGCCGCTGGTGGAGCACTTCCTCGACCAGGCCAGCCGGCAGATCGGCTGCGCGCTGCCCAGGCTCTCGCCCCAGGCGCTGGACCGCCTCGGCCGCTACCACTGGCCGGGCAACGTGCGACAGCTGGAGAACGCGCTGTTCCAGGCGGTTTCATTGTGCGAAGGCGGCACCATCCGCCCCGAGCACATCCGCCTGCCGGACTACGGCGCGGCGCACCCGCTGGGGGATTTCTCCCTGGAAGGCGGGCTGGACGCCATCGTCGGCCGTTTCGAGAAAGCGGTGCTGGAAAGGTTGTATCGGGAGCACCCGAGCAGCCGCCAACTGGGCAAGCGCCTGGGGGTGTCGCATACCACCATTGCCAACAAGTTGCGGACCCATGGGCTGGGGCACAACGAGGAGCCCTGAGGCGTTGGTCAGCTCTTCGCAGGAGCGAGCTTGCTCGCGAACCACCTGGCACCAGTGCGCCTCTTTGGAAGCAGACTTTGTCGGCGCTCCGGCTTCCCCCTCACGGAAGTCACGGCGAAGCACGTGCGCAGGATGGCGTGGAGCGCAGCGATACCCATCGATAGCCACGCGCCGACGGTACGCGCACCGCCCGTATCAGGCCGGCGAGGGATACTGGCGCGGTTCGCGAGCAAGCTCGCTCCTGCAAAAGCCGATACGGCGGAGCGGACCGTCATGCCCGCCATCCGTCGGCAGCCAATCACCAGGTCTTCGGCCGATAGCCCTTCACACACGCCCGCACTTCTTCGTCGATCACGTTGCCCGGCTTGATGCAGTCGGACAGCTTGCGCGGACTGTCGCTATAGGGTGTGGCGGTGGGCGTGGCCTGCAGGCCTTCAGGCGTCATGCCCAGGCGTATCTGCAACAGTACCCAGCGTTCATGCAGCCAGAGCTGGCTGGCGGGGTTGCGCCACAGAGCCGTGCCGGCAGCGAGGATCAGCAGGGGAATCAGGAACCACAACAGCGGTTTCAGCAACATGCGCCAGTTGCGCTTCGGCTCCTCTGGGGGCTTCTGCCGGTTCTGCTGCCTGACCTGCTCCCAGTAGTAATCGCGATCACGGTCGCTCATCGAGTGTCATTCCGCCGGGTGGGTGGGGGAAGAGTAACGGCTGCCGCGGCCCGCGGCGAGGCGCGATCAGTGGTCCTTGTGACGGGCTTCGCGGACCACCATATTGGACTGCATGACTGCCCCTCGAACCTCTTCCCGCGCCAAGCGAGCCGATGTGCTGTCCGCCTTCCACCCGGCGGTGGCGGCCTGGTTCCGTGCGCATTTCAGCGCGCCGACCCAGGCGCAGGTTGAGGCCTGGCCGGCGATCCAGGCCGGCGAGTCGACGCTGGTGGCGGCGCCTACCGGCTCGGGCAAGACGCTCACGGCGTTCCTGTCGGCCATCGACGCGCTGGTCCGCGAGGGGCTGGCGAACGGTGGTGCGCTGCCCGATCGCACCACGGTGATCTACGTCTCGCCACTCAAGGCGTTGTCCAACGACATCCGCATCAACCTCGAAGAGCCGCTCGCCGGGATTCGCGCGACGCTGGTGGAGATGGGCCTGCCGGAAGTGGACATCCGCACCGCGGTGCGCACCGGCGATAGCACCTCGAAAGAGCGCGAGGCGATGCGCAAGCGGGTGCCGCATATCCTGGTCACCACCCCCGAATCACTCTACGTCCTGCTTGGCTCGGACTCTGGTCGCGCAATGCTGGTCGGCGCGCGCAGCGTGATCGTCGACGAGATCCACGCGCTCGCCGCGAGTAAGCGCGGCAGCCACCTGGCGTTGTCACTGGAGCGCCTGCAGGCCCTGTGCGAAGCACCGCTGGTGCGCATTGGCCTGTCCGCCACGCAAAAGCCCATCGAGGCGGTGGCGGCCTTTCTCGTCGGTCGTCACCCGGCCTGCCGCATCGTCGATATCGGCTACAGCCGCCGGCGCGACCTGAACCTGGAAGTGCCGGCGGCGCCACTCGAGGCGGTGATGTCCCATGATGTCTGGGACAAGGTCTACGACCGCCTCGCCGAGCTGGCCGGCGAACACCGCACCACGCTGGTGTTCGTCAACACCCGGCGGCTGTCCGAGCGGATCACCCGGCACCTGGCCGAGCGCATTGGCGCCGGCTGGGTGGCGGCGCACCACGGCAGTCTGTCGAAAGAGCTGCGCCTGGGCGCCGAGCGACGGCTCAAGGCCGGGCAGCTGAAGGTGCTGGTGGCTACCGCTTCGCTGGAGCTGGGCATCGATATCGGTGACGTCGAACTGGTCTGCCAGATCGGCTCGCCGCGCTCCATCGCCGCTTTCCTGCAACGTGTCGGCCGCTCCGGCCACAGCGTTGGCGGCACGCCCAAGGGGCGGCTATTCCCCACCTCGCGGGACGACCTGGTGGAGTGCGTGGCGCTGCTCGACAGCGTGCGGCAGAACGAGTTGGACGCGCTGAGCATTCCCCACGCGCCACTGGATGTGCTGGCGCAACAGATGGTCGCGGAAGTGGCCTGCCAGGAATGGCGCGAGGACGCGCTGTTCGAACTGTTCACCGCCGCACAGCCCTACGCCGACCTCAGCCGCGAGCAGTTCGATGCCCTGCTGCGTACCCTTGCCGAGGGCTACTCCAGTCGCAACGGTCAGCGTGGCGCCTACCTGCACCGCGACGCGGTCCACCAGCGCCTGCGCGGCCGGCGCGGCGCCAAGCTGACCGCCGTGACCTCCGGCGGCACCATTCCCGACACTGGCGACTACGCCGTGCTGCTGGAACCGCAGGGCCTGACCGTCGGTACGGTGAACGAGGACTTCGCGGTGGAAAGCCTGGCCGGCGACGTGTTCCAGCTGGGTAATATTTCCTACCGCATCCTGCGCGTCGAACCGGGCCGCGTGCGCGTCGAGGATGCCCAGGGCCAGCCGCCGAACATTCCGTTCTGGCTCGGCGAAGCGCCGGGGCGCAGCGATGAGCTGTCCACCAGCGTTGCGCGGTTGCGTGGCCAGCTGGACGAGCTGCTGGCCCGGGGCGAGAACGATCCCGAGCCGCTGGCGCGGGCCATCGACTGGCTGCGGGGCCTGCTCGGCCTGGACGACGCGGCGGCGCGACAACTGGTGGAATACCTGGCCCGCGCGCGCCACGCCCTCGGTGCGTTGCCGACGCAGGAGACCCTGATCCTCGAGCGCTTCTTCGATGAATCCGGCGGTATGCAACTGGTGACCCATTCGCCCTACGGCAGCCGCCTCAACCGCGCCTGGGGCCTGGCGCTGCGCAAGCGCTTCTGCCGCACCTTCAACTTCGAATTGCAGGCCGCGGCGACCGAGGACGCGATCATTCTTTCGCTGTCTACCAGCCACAGCTTTCCGCTGGACGAAGTCTGGCGCTACCTGCACTCCAACAGTGCCGAGCACGTACTGATCCAGGCGCTGCTCGATGCGCCGCTGTTCGGCGTGCGCTGGCGCTGGAACGCCACCACGGCGCTGGCCCTGCCGCGCTACAGCGGCGGCCGTAAAGTCGCCCCGCAGTTGCAGCGCATGCGCAGCGAAGACCTGCTGGCCTCGGTATTCCCCGATCAGGTGGCGTGCCTGGAAAACATCGTCGGCGAGCGCGAGATTCCCGATCACCCGCTGGTGGCGCAGACTCTCGATGACTGCCTGCACGAGGCCATGGACAGCCAGGGCTGGCTGGCCTTGCTGCGGCGCATGGAGCGCGGCGAAGTCAGCCTGTTGGCGCGTGACCTGCCGGCGCCGTCGCCGCTGGCGGCAGAAGTGCTGTCCGCCAGCCCCTATGCCTTCCTCGACGACGCGCCACTGGAAGAGCGCCGCACCCAGGCCGTACAGAGCCGCCGCTGGACTGATCCGGAAAGCGCCGACGACCTTGGCGCGCTGGATGCCGAGGCCATCGATGCGGTGCGCGCCGAGGCCTGGCCGGAAGCCCGTGACGCCGACGAGATACACGAGGCGTTGAGCGGGTTGGGCGGCATCCGCGACAGCGAGGCGCAAGCCAACGAGGGCTGGCCTTTGCTGCTCAAGTCGCTGGCCAAGGCCGGCAGGGCAACGCGCCTGGCGTTGCCGGTGGGCGATGTCTGGGTGGCGGCGGAGCGGCTCAGCCAGTGGCTGGCGCTGCACCCGCAGGTCGCGATGAAGCCGGTGCTGGAGTTGCCACCATCACTGCTTCAGCCCTGCGCGATCGATGAGGCGCAGGTCGAACTGGTGCGGGCGCGCCTGACCGGCTTCGGTCCGCGCCTGTTGTGCGAACTGGCGACCGACCTGGGGATTTCCACCGCCGATGCCGGCGTCGCCCTGGCCAGTCTCGAACGCGAGGGTTACGTACTGCGCGGCCGCTTCACCCCGGGCGGGCAAGAACAGGAGTGGTGCGAGCGCCATTTGCTGGCGCGTATCCATCGCTACACGGTGAAGCGCTTGCGCCGGGAAATCGAGCCGGTGCAGCGCGCCGACTTCATGCGCTTCCTCTTCGACTGGCAGCGGGTTTCCACGGGCACGCGGGTGCGCGGCGCGGAATCCCTGGCCGGCGTGCTCAGTCAACTGGAGGGCTTCCAGGCTGCCGCGTCCGCCTGGGAGAGCGACATCCTGCCCAGCCGGGTGGCCGACTACGGGATCAACTGGCTGGACGACCTGTGCCGCGCCGGTCGCATCGTCTGGGCGCGCTTGCCCGGTCGCAGCCCAGGCAAGGCACGCGGTGGACCGCTGAAAAGTACGCCCATCGTGCTGCTGCCGCGCGCACAGATGGCGCACTGGAGCGCATTGAGCGTCGCGCCAGTGGAGAGCGAGCTGCCGGCCAAGGCCAACAAGGTGCTCGCCGTGCTCAAGGAGCACGGCGCGTCATTCTTCGAGGAACTGGCCAGCGACAGCCACCTGCTGCGCAGCGAGCTGGAAACCGTGCTGGGCGAACTGGTGGCGGCGGGCCGAGTGAATGCCGACAGCTTCGCCGGACTGCGCGCCTTGCTGATGCCGGCGGCGCGCCGGCACCCGCAGCGTCGTTCGCGTACGCCACTGTTCGGCATGGCCGACGCGGGGCGCTGGGCATTGCTGCGCCGCTCCACCCTGGAGCCGGGCGCGCGGCTGCCGGCAGAAGTTCTCGAGCACGTCGCCATGACCCTGCTGCGTCGCTATGGCGTGGTCTGCTGGCGCCTGCTCGATCGTGAAGCCGACTGGTTGCCGCCGTGGCGCGATCTGCTGCGGGTCTATCACCGCCTGGAGGCGCGCGGGGAAATCCGTGGCGGACGCTTCGTCGCCGGGCTGACTGGTGAGCAGTTTGCCCTGCCGGAAGCAGTTGGCCTGCTGCGTGAAGTGCGCCGCCGGGAGGCGAACGGGGAGTGGCTGGTGGTTTGCGCGGTGGACCCGCTGAACCTCGCCGGCACGCTGCTGCCTGGGCGCAAGGTGCCGGCGGTGAGCGGCAACCGCGTGCTCTACCGTGATGGTGTGCCGGTGGGCGCACTGATCGCCAGTGAAGTGGAATGGCTGGCGGAACTGGCGCCGGAGGACCAGGCGCGGGCGCGGGAGCTGTTGATCCGTCGCTGATCCCGGCCGTGCTTGGCTTACACTCAGCGGCACGCCAGTCTTTCCTGCGAGGGTGTGATGCTGTCCCGCGAGCCGCCGAGTCTGCCTGCCCTGTTGCGCCAGTGGTGGTTCCTGCCGCTGCTGGCGCTCGCCCTGTGCCTGCGCCTGTATGGCCTGTCCGATTCGGCGTTGTGGGGCGATGAAAGCTCCAGCCTGTTCCTCGCCCGCTATTCGCCCTTGCAACTCTGGCAGCACGCCGCCCATGACGTGCATCCCCCGCTGTACTTCTTCTTCCTCCACGGATGGGTTCAGGTCGTGGGCGAGGGCGTTCTGTCGCTGCGCCTGTTCAGCGCGCTGTTCGGCACGCTCGCGGTGTTTCTCGGCGGCTGGTTGATGTGGCGGCTGGCGTCGGCGCGCGCTGCATTCATCGCCCTGCTGTTGCTGGCGCTGCTGCCCACGGCCGTGCGCTACAGCCAGGAAGTGCGCATGTACTCGCTGCTCGGCTGCTGGTTGCTGGCGGCCACCCTGGCCTTGCTCTACTGGCTGGAGGAGGGGCGGCGGCGCTATCTGCTGATGTATGCCGCGCTGATGACGGCGGCCTTCTACACCCATTACTTCAGCCTGTTCGGCGCACTGGTGCAGTGGCTCTGGCTGGCGACGCTGCCGAACAGCCCGCTGCGGCGCCGCGACTGGTGGCTGGCCAACCTGGCCATCGCCGCACTGTTCCTGCCCTGGTTGCCCGGGCTGCTGGACCTGATTCGGCATATGGCGGTGCTGGAGGCCGGGGGCGACGTCGGCTGGCAGCCGCCGGTGGATGCACGCTCGTTGCCCTCGATGCTCTGGCAGTGGTTGGCGCAGTCCGACGGCAACGCGTTGTCCTGGCCCGTGCTGCTCGGCGCGCCGTTGCTGGTGGTTGCGGTAACACTGCTGGTGCTGCGTACGGATGACAGCCGGCAGCGCGGTGGCGTGCTGCTGGCCCTGTACTGCGGCTTGCCGCTGCTGCTGTTGTATGGCGTTTCGTTCCTCTCCCCGGTATTCGTCGAACGCTATCTCACTGCCTTCGCCCTGGGCCTGCCGCTACTGCTGGCGTTGGCCCTGGATCGCCTGCTGCAGCAGCGCCGTGTGCTCGGCGCCGCGCTGCTGGTGACCCTGCTGGGGCTGCAGGGGATCGGGGTGGGGCGCGCGATCGCGGTCGACCCGGACGAGCAGTTCGATGGCATGGCGGCCTACGTCAACGCGCACTACCGTGCCGGCGACCGGGTGGTGGTGGATGACATCCTCTGGTACCTGACCTTCCGCTACTACAACCATACCGGCCAGGAACCCTTGCTCTACACCGCACCGACGGCGGACGGCAGTTCGGGGCGGCCGGGACGCTATGGCTTCGGTTCGCTGATCGACGACCGCCAGCATGCCTTCGTCGACCGCCTGGCCGATCTGCCGCAGGACGAGGGCCGTGTCTGGCTGGTGATGAGCCGCTACAACGACCAGGAGATTCCCGACGTGCCGGCTACCTGGCGGCGGGTGGCGCAGCATGCCGGCGGCGAAGTGCAGGCCATCCTCTTCGAGCGCACGGCGCAGCGTAATGCCGCGCGCTGAAGGCTGCTGCCCTTGGTTGACGGCTTACCCTGTGGTCTGAAGGCTCAGAAACGGATGCGCCCGGTGAAGGCATCCTTGAGCATCACCCAGTCGCCCATCAGCGACCACAGCGGGTACTTGAAGGTCGCCGGGCGGTTCTTCTCGAATACGAAGTGGCCGACCCAGGCGAAGCCGTAGCCGGCCAATGGCATGGCCAGCAGCCACAGCCAGTGCCCGCTGACGATGGCGTAGGCGAGGATCGACAGCACCAGCAGGCTGCCCACGTAATGCAGACGGCGGCATACGGCATTGCTGTGTTCCTGCAGGTAGTACGGGTAGAACTCGGCGAAGCTCTGGAATCGATCGGCGGTCTGGGTGCTCATGGCGCACCTCCTGTTGTTGTGATGGCGCCAGTGTAGGCTGCCACCTTCAGACTTGCGGATGACATAGGGTGCCAGTTTAGTATCCCCGTGTGCCGCCTGCGCCCAAGCGGTCCGGCGCGGACCACCACCATAACCAGAAGAATATGCATGCCTGAGCGTACAACCCTGTCGAGCTGGGTGCGGGGGATCGTCCAGTCGCTGGAGCTGGAAGGCCTCGACTGCCGCGCGTTGTTCACCGAACTGGGGCTGGATTTCGCGGCCCTCGACGATCCCGATGCGCGCTTCCCGCAGGACGCCCTGAGCCAGCTGTGGAACCGCGCCGTGGAGCTGTCCGGCAACCCGGCCATCGGCCTGAACATTGCCCGCGTGCACACTCCGGCGTTCCCCGTGGTCGGCTACGCGCTGATGTCCAGTCGCAACCTGGGCGAGGGCTTCGAGCGCCTGGAGCGCTACCAGCGGATCATCGCCGAGGGCGCCGACCTGACCTTCCGCCGTCTGCCCGAAGGTTGCCTGTATCGCATCGTGGTCCATGGCGATCGCCTGCCGGTGCCACGGCAGAGTGCGGAGTGCTCGCTGGCCAGCTTGACCGCCATGCTGCGCTGGATCACCGGGCGAGCGATCAAGCCACTGGAAGTGCGCCTGGCCGGCGAGGCACCGCAGAACCTTGAGCCCTACCGCGAGTTGTTCCAGGCGCCGCTGAGTTTCGGCCATGCGGATTGCGCGATGCTGTTTTCCCACGAGGACATGAGCGCGCCGCTGCCCACCGCCAATGAAGAGCTGGCGCGCCTGCATGACCGCTTTGCCGGGGAATACCTGGCACGCTTCGTCAGCAGCCGATTCAGCCACCAGACACGCCAGGTGCTGTGCCGCCTGCTGCCGCAGGGCGAGCCCAAGCGCGAGAGCGTGGCGCAGGCGCTGCACCTGTCCGAGCGCACCTTGCAGCGGCGCCTGCAGGAAGAGGGCAGCAGCTACCAGCAACTGCTCGACGACACCCGCCGCGAACTGGCCCAGCAATACCTCGCCACGCCGCGCATGACGCTGCTGGAAATTGCCTACCTGCTGGGGTTCTCGGAGCCGAGCAATTTCTTCCGCGCCTTCCGCCGCTGGTTCGGCAAGACGCCGGGGGAGTATCGCGAGGAGTTGTGATGCCTCCGGCGCCAAGCGGCTGGTTGTAGGAGCGAGCTTGCTCGCGAACCGCTTGAGGCCGGAGCTGCCGGGAGACTCGTTCGCGAGCAAGCTCGCTCCTACAGGGGGCTGATCGCCGCGCTCAATGCCGCCAGAACGCCAGGCTGAATAGTCAGCAGGATGGGTGGAGCGCAGCGATACCCATGCCGTTGGCGGCCGGGATTGATGGGTATCGCTGCGCTCCACGCCATCCTACGGTGTGTTCATCCTGCACATGCAGGGCCGCTCAGTGCCGCCAGAACGCCGGGGTGAACAGCACCAGCACGGTGATGATCTCCAGGCGCCCCGCCAGCATGCCGCCGCAGAGCAGCCACTTGGCGGCGTCCGGTAGCGAGGCGAAGTTGCCCGACGGGCCGATGATCGGGCCCATGCCCGGGCCGACGCCGGCCACGGTGCTGGCGGCGCCGGTCAGCGAGGTCATCCAGTCCAGGCCGAGGAACGACAGGCCCAGTGCCAGCGCGCCGACGGTAGCGCCGAAGAAGAACGAGAAGGTCAGGATCGAGCGCACGATCTCTTCGTCCAGGCGATGGCCGTTGTAGCTCTGGCGGATCACCGCGCGCGGGTGGATCAGCTGGTAGAGGCTGGCGCGCAGCAGGGTGAAGGCGACCTGGAAGCGGAAGATCTTGATCCCGCCGGCGGTGGAACCGGAGCAACCGCCGATGAAGCCCAGGTAGAAGAACAGCATGATCGAGAAGTGGCCCCAAAGGCTGTAGTCACCCAGGGCGAAGCCGGTGGTGGTGACCACCGAGGTGACGTTCACTGCAACGATGCGGAAGGCGTCCAGCCAGGGCAGGTCGGAGTTCACCGAGTACCAGGTGCCCATCACCAGCCAGGTGAACACCAGCAGACCGAGGAAACCGTGCACCTGGTGGTCACGGATCAGTGCCTTGCGGTTGCCGCGCAGGGTGGCGACATAGAGTACGAAGGGGATGCTGCCCAGGATCATTACCACCACCGCGACCCAGTGCACCGCCGGTTGGTGCCATTTGGCCAGTGACTGGTCGGAGGTGGAGAAGCCGCCGGTGGAGATTGCCGACATGGCGTGGTTGAGCGAGTCGAACAGGCCCATGCCGGCCCACCAGAAGGCCAGGGTGCCGGCAATGGTGATGGCCACGTAAACCCCGACGATGTACTTGGCCACCATGTGCGAGCGCGGCATGACCTTGTCGGAGCGGTCCGAGGACTCGGTCTGGAACAGGCGCATGCCACCGATGCGCAGCATCGGCAGGATCGCCACCGCCATCGCGATGAAGCCGATACCGCCGAGCCAGTGCAGCAGCGAGCGCCAGATCAGGATGCCCGGCGACATCTTGTCCAGCCCGGAAAGCACGGTCGAACCGGTGGCGGTGATGCCGGACATGCTCTCGAAAATCGCGTCGGTGAAACTGATATGCCGGGCGAACATGAAGGGCAGGGAGGAGAAGAAACAGACGATCACCCAACTCGACACGGTGAGCATGTACATATCGCGCGGACGCAGGTGCACTTGCTCCGGGCGGCCGGGGATGACCATGCCCAGCCCGCAGGTGAAGGTGATGATTGCCGACCAGATGAAGGGATGCAGTTCGTTGGCGCGGCCGTAGTAGAGCAGCGTGGCCATGGGGACCAGCATGGCGACCGCCAGCGTGATCACGAAGATGCCGATGATGAATCCGAGTGTGCGTAGTGTCGGCAGGGCCATGCGCTGAGGTCTGAAACGAAAAGGAATCGGCCATTTTACCTGCCGTCTGGCGAGAGTAAACCGCGTGACCGCGTTCCTCTTTACAAGTTGAGCGGGTAAGGCTTGCGTTGCCTTTGCTGGGCAAATGCGAACCCTTTGCGTCTACAATGGCGGCTTTCGAGATTGACTGGAGGCAGCCCATGGAGGCTCTCGACGCGTTGCTCAACCGTGTGTCCCATGCCCGCCTGAGCGAGCCGGCACCGTCTGCCGAGCAACTGGACCGGCTGTTCCGCAGCGCCTTGCGCGCTCCGGACCACGGGCAGTTGCGCCCCTGGCGCTTCATTACCGTGGAAGGCGAGGCGCGCAAGGAGTTGGGTGAGCTGTTCGCCCGGGCCGTGGCGGCGAATGAGCCCGATGGCAAGCCTGAGGCGCTGGACAAGGCTCGCGCCATGCCGCTGCGCGCTCCGCTGTTGGTAGTGGCCGTGGCACGCCTGCAGGATCACCCCAAGGTGCCGGAGATCGAGCAGTGGCTGGCGGCGGGTTGTGCCGCTCACGGCATCATCCAGGCCGCCTACGTCGAAGGGCTGGGGGCGATGTGGCGCACCGGCGCGATGGCGTTCGATCCGTTGGTGCGCGCAGGCCTGGGCCTGGAGGAGAACGAGCGTATCGTCGGCTTCATCTACCTCGGCACGCCGATCGGCGAACTGCGCCGCCCGGCGCCGCTGGACCCGGCAGGGTTCGTCAGCGCCTGGCGGGGCTGAGCGGCAGTTCCAGGCGAACTTTCCAGCCACCGTCGCGGGCACGCCAGAGCAGGTGCCCGCCCTGCCAGCTAGTCAACCGGCGAGCGGCAGGCAGCGCTTCCGCCAGCCACGCCCGCGCCTGCGGGTCGTGGCCTTGCAGGTCCAGCCTGAGGGAGCCGTGCGCCGAACCGAGCGACAGCTTCAGGTTGGCATGTGGATGCCGCATCAGCGCCGCTTCCAGTAATGCGTCCAGTGCTTCGCCCAGCGCATCCGGCCAGCTTTCCAGCGGCCAGGTGCCGTTCTGCGGCAGGCTCAGGCGCAAGCCGGGCCAGCGTGCGCGCCATTGTTCGGCGAGCCGCGCCAGCTCCACCGCCAGCACCAGGTATTGCGGATCGTCGTAGGGCTCGCTGCGCAGCAGGGCTGCCGGCGGAAGCGGTCGTTGCAGAGCGGGAATCGGGGTCGCGAAGGCGGGAAGGCTCATGGTCACTCTCCGAAAGTGCGCTCGACTCAGGCGGCCTGGCGGCGCAGCGGCAGGTCGATGCTCGCGAGGAAGCCGCCGTCGGGATGGTTGGCCAGGCGCAGCCGTCCGTGGTGGCGCTCGATGGCGCGACGGGCGATGGCCAGGCCCAGGCCATGGCCGGGGCTGCTCTGGTTGGGAGCGCGGAAGAAGGGTTCGCCCATCTGCGCCAGGTGTTCGTCGCTGGCGCCGGGGCCGTGGTCGCGCACACTGATGTGCAGGCGCTCTCCATCGATCCGCGCCTGCACTTCCAGCGGCTGTTCAGCTGGATTGAAGCGCAGGGCGTTGCGCAGCAGGTTGTCGAGGGCACGTTCGAGCATGTCTGGCCAGCCGTCGACGGCCAGTTGTGGCGCGATGTCGAGCTGGACGTGCTGCTCGGGGTAGAGCAGTTGCGCATCGCTGCGCAGGCGCTCGAACAACGGCAGCAGCTCGATGCGGCTGGTCGGGCCCGGTTCGGCGTCGAGGCGGGCGAGGGCGAGGATTTCGCCGATCAGCGCTTCCAGGCGATCGCACTCCTGTTCCAGGCGCGGCCACATGGCGGCGCGCTGCTCGGGGCCGGCGCGTTCGGCCAGGGCCAGGGCGATGCGCAGGCGCGCCAGCGGTGAGCGCAGTTCGTGGGATACGTCGCGCAGCAGTTGGCGCTGGCTGCCGATCAGCCCTTGCAGGCGGGCACCCATGCGGTTGAAGTCGCGGGCCAGCACGCCCAGTTCGTCACCACGGCGTGAGAGGCGGGCGAGGCTGTCCTGTTGATAACTGGTTTGGCCGAGGTCATGCACGGCGCGGCGCAGGCGATTCAGCGGGCGGGTGATGGACAGCGTCAGCAGCAGGCTGAATACGGTCAGTACTACCAGTGCGATACCCAGCGCGCTGAGTGGCCAGAGCAGGCTGCTGCGGTGCCAGGCCTGCAGCGTCGGGTGTGGAATTCGGTAGATGAACAGGTAGGTCTGGTCGGTGCGGCTGCTGGTGTATTCCTGGCTCAACTGGCGCCAGGGGAAGCGCGGCAGGTTTTCACGGTCGAAGCTGTTGTCGCGTGGGCGCGGCGGGCGTGGCAGGTAGGTGCCATTGACCAGACGCTGGCCGGTTTCGTCGAGCACCTGTACCGAGAGCTCATAATCCTTGCGCCGGCTTTCCAGCAGTTGTTGCGCGGCATCCGGGCCCTTGGTCTCGTACAGCAGGGTCCATTGCCTGGCGATGTCGTGCAGCCCCGGATAGCGCGCGATGACCCAGGTGTCCTGGTTCAGCGCGCGGCCCAGCAGGATCGACAGTCCGGCCACCAGCAACAGGGCGAGCCAGAAGGCGGCGAGGATCCGCCAGAAGAGTGAACGCATGGTCTTCCTGTTCAGCCGCATGGTCTATCCGTTGTCAGGGGCTCCACGGCAAGACGCCGGGATAAAACCCGGCGCCTGCGTTTGCTGGAGCGAATCAGTTGGTCTTGGCGCCGTCCTTCTGGGCCTTCCAGGTCTGGAATTCCGCCCATTCGGCCTTGCGCTGTTCGCGCTGCTTCTTCAACTCGTCGAACTTCTTCTGCTGCTCGGGAGTGAGGATGCCGCGGACGCTGGCGTCGGTCTTGTCGTGGTTGGCCTTGAGCTCTTCCTGCATGGCCTTGCGGTCGGCCTCAGGCAGCTTGTTCCAGTATTTCTCGGTGATGGCGCGGCGATCTTTCATCGAGTCGCCCATCAGCTTGCCGATCTGCTGGCGCTGGTCCTGGGTCAGGTTCAGCTCGCGGAACGGGCCGCCGTGTTCGCCGCGGTGCATGCCCGGGCCGTGGTCTTTCATGAACGGGGCCGGCGGCGGTGCGTCGGTCGGCGCGGGAGTGGCCGCCAGCGCGACGGTCGGCAGGGCGGCGGCGATCAGCAGGGCGGTCAGGGTCTTGCGCATGGTGTTTCTCCTTTCAGGGGCCGGTCGTTACCGGATGAGCCCAGTCTAGGGTCGGCAAGGTCAAGGGCAGTCAGTCCCACGTAAAGCTTCGGTAAAGATTAGGTGAAGCCCTGCTGGAATCTTTACGAAAGCCCGGACCAGAGCGGCCCGGGTCGGAAGCGTGGCGCTGCTCAGGGCGCGTAGAAGTAGCCGCGCCCGCGCAGGGCGAGGATGCGCGGGCGGCCATCGGGGTGGCCGCCGAGCTTCTTGCGCAGGTTGCTGACGTGCATGTCCAGGCTGCGGTCGTACAGGGTCAGCTTGCGGCCCAGTGCGAGCTGGGCCAGCGCCTGCTTGTCCAGCGGCTCGCCGGGCTGGCGCAGCAGGGCTTCGAGAATGCGGCTCTCGGAGAGCGTCAGGCTGATTTCTTCCGCGCCGATGCTGGCCACGCCGCGCGACAGGTTCAGCGCCAGGTCGCCCAACTCCAGTTGCGCGGCGGGTTGCGCCGGGTGGCTGCGGCGCAGCACGGCACGCAGGCGGGCGGTCAGCTCGCGGGGGTCGCAGGGCTTGGCCAGGTAATCGTCGGCGCCCAGCTCCAGGCCGAGGATGCGGTCCAGCGGCTCGCCGCGTGCGGAGAGCATCAGTACCGGCAGGTCGGGGTGGTCGCTGCGCAATGACTTGAGCAGTTCCAGGCCGCTGCCGTCGGGCAGCATCACGTCGAGCACCACCGCGTCCGGCGCGCGGCTGCCCAGCGCGGCGCGGGCCTGCGCGCCATCGTGGGCGGCGCGGATGCTGAAGCCTTCCTGGGCCAGCCAGGTCGTCAGCAGTTCGCAGAGTTCGACGTCGTCGTCGATCAGCAGCAGTTCACTCATGGAGAGGCTTCTTTCAGTTGATCCATTCGCGGCGCGAACGGCGCCGGCCACGGCTGAGCATGCCGAGGATGAACGCCAGCAGGGCAGTGCCGGCACCGCTTACGTACCAGGTCTGCTGCTCGCTGAGCAGGCGCGGCGGCTGGTTGGCCTGGGCCTCGCGCAGCTGCAGCTTCAGGCGCTGGTTTTCCTGGGTCAGGCGCGCGATGCGCGCTTCATCCTGGCTGTTGTCAGGGTTGGCGAGCTGCGCGGCCAGTTCGGCACGCTGCCGTTCGCTTTCGGCCAGGCGCTGTTCCAGTTCAGGACCGGCGTCCGGTGCTTGGGCCGTTTCTTGGACAGCGGTTTGTGCCGGTTGCTCCGTGACGGGCTCTTCGGCGAGGGCGGGCAGTGGCAGGGCGAGGCAGGCGAGCAGGGGCAAACGGCGCATCGGGACTCCTTGTTCGATGACGTGCCGCCGTCCATGGCCTTCCCGGCGGTGTCCGGCTGCGATGCCCCGTGGCGCTCCGTGCCGCGGGGTGCAACGCTCGCGCGCTGTTAGGGCAGGACTTTCTTGAACGGCTTGACCACGACGTCGGCGTAGACGCCGGCGGCACGGTACGGGTCGGCGTCAGCCCAGGCCTGGGCGGCGGCCAGGGACTCGAACTCGGCGACGATCAGGCTGCCGGTGAAGCCGGCAGCGCCCGGGTCGTTGCTGTCGATGGCCGGGTGCGGGCCGGCCAGTACCAGGCGGCCCTCTTCCTTCAGTTGCTCCAGGCGCGCGATGTGCGCCGGACGGGTTGCCAGGCGGCGTTCTTGGGATGCAGTGATATCACGGGCAATGATCGCGTAGAGCATGTCAGTCCTTGGGTTTTTCGCCGGTAGGTTCATCGTGCATGTGGCGGGCCAGGAATACACCCTGGCCGATCAGGAACAGCAGGGTCATGCCCAGGCTGCCGAACACCTTGAAGTCCACCCAGATGCTCTGGAAGGTGAAGGCGACGAACAGCTGGACACAGCCGCAGATCAGGAAGAACAGCACCCAGGCGATGTTCAGCTTCGCCCAGAGGGAATCGGTCAGGTTCACCGCGTGGCCCATGATGCGCTGGATCAGCGGGCGGTCGCCGATGAAGTGGCTGCCGGCGAAAGCCAGGGCGAAGAGCCAGTTCACCACCGGCGCTTTCCACTTGAGGAAGGTCTCGCTGTGGAAGGCCAGGGTCATGCCACCGAACACCAGGCAGGCGGCGAGCGTCACCCACTGGCCCTTGTCCAGCTTGCGCTGCTTGATCAGCAGGGCGCCATAGACCACCACGGAAGTGGCGATCAGCACGGCCGTGGCGCTGTAGATCCCGCCGACCGAGAAGCTCTGGCCGGCGAATTCGACGTTGCGCGGGTCGAGCTTGTAGACGATGAAGAAGAGGATGAGGGGAATGAAATCGATGAATTGCTTCATTACGGCAGCCAGAGCCCAGTTGAGCCGGCATAATACCAACCTGCGGGTGAACTGAAAGGGCCATCCGCCCAACGCTGCGTCATATCATGGTTTCAAGCGATTGCCGTGATCGTGTTGGCAGCAAAGCGTCTATACAGAAAGTTATCCCATCGCCCCACCTGGATACCGCATGCGAGTTGACCTGCACTGCCACAGTACCGCGTCCGACGGACAGCTCAGCCCGACGGCACTGGTCGAGCGCGCCCACGGGCGCGGCGTGCGCGTGCTGGCGCTGACCGACCACGACACGCTCGACGGCCTGCCCGAAGCACGTAGCGCGGCACAGGCACTGGGCATGGAGCTGGTCGACGGCGTCGAGCTGTCCTGCACCTGGGGCGGAGCGACCATCCATGTGCTCGGCTATGGTTTCGACGCCCAGTCGGAGCCGCTGGTCAGGGCGCTGGATGACCTGCACCGCGCGCGCTGGACCCGCGCCGAGGAGATCGGCCGACGCCTGGAGGCCAAGGGCATGCCCGGTGCCTTCGAGGGCGCGCGGGCGGTGCAGGCTGAGCTGGGCGATAGCGAGAACGCCCCGGCTCGCCCGCACTTCGCCGAGTTCCTGCTGCGCCAGGGGCACGTCAAGGATCGCGCCGAAGCCTTCCGCAAGTGGCTGGGCGCCGGCAAGCTGGGCGACGTCAAGCAGCACTGGCCGAGCCTTGCGGATGCAGTCGGCACGCTGCGCGCGGCGGGCGCCTGGATCAGCCTGGCGCACCCGTACCAGTACGATTTTACCCGCACCAAGCGACGCAAGCTGGTGGCGGAGTTCATTGCCGCCGGCGGCCATGCGCTGGAAGTCTGCAACGGCCCGCAGCCGGCCGAACAGGTCGGGGTGCTGAGCATCCTGGTTCGCGAGTTCGGCCTGATGGTCACTGCCGGCAGCGACTTCCACGGCCCCAGCGACTGGTCGGAGCTGGGCCTCTACCGGAGCGTGCCGGAAGACCTGCCACCGCTCTGGCCGCGCTTCGCCAGCGCCGAGAACGCCATCGGGATCAAGGAGACGCCATGAGCCAGTTCTTTCAGATCCATCCGGAAAACCCCCAGGCGCGCCTGATCAAGCAGGCGGTGGAGATCGTCCGCCAGGGGGGCGTGATCGCCTATCCCACCGACTCGTCCTATGCGCTGGGCTGCCGCATCGGCGAGAAGTCCGCGGTGGAACGCATCCGCCACATCCGCCGGCTGGACGACAAGCACAACTTCACCCTGGTCTGCCGCGACCTGTCGGAGCTCGGCCTCTATGCCAAGGTCGATACCGGCCTGTTCCGCCTGCTCAAGGCGCATACGCCCGGCCCCTACACGTTCATCCTCAACGCAACGCGCGAAGTGCCGCGCATGCTGCTGCACCCCAAGCGCCGTACCATCGGCTTGCGGGTACCGGCCTGCCCGATCGCCCTGGCGCTGCTGGAGGAGCTGGGTGAGCCGCTGATGAGCGTCAGCCTGATCCTGCCGGGGGAGACGGAGCCGCTGAACGACCCTTATGAAATGCGCGATCAACTGGAGCACGTGGTCGACCTCATCATCGACGGCGGCTTTGGCGGCGGCGAAGCCTCCACGGTGATCGCCCTGACCGACGAAGACCCGGTGGTCGTGCGGGTCGGTTGTGGCGACCCGGAGCCCTTCATGGTCAACGCCTGAGCACGCCCGGCGTGCTGGCTATACTCCCCCGTTCCATCGCCGAACCCGCGAGGTTGATCGCTTGACCAGCGTCGAATCCCTGCGTCGTGTGCTGTCCGGCATGCGCCCCACCGGGCGCCTGCACCTGGGGCATTACCACGGTGTGCTGCAGAACTGGGTGAAGCTGCAGCACGAGTACGAATGCTACTTCTCGATTGTCGACTGGCACGCCCTGACCACCGAGTACGACGAGACCGCCAGCATCCGCCAGCACGTGCGCGACATGGCCATCGACTGGCTGGCGGTGGGCATCAGCCCCAGCGCCGCGACGATGTTCGTCCAGTCCCAGGTCCCCGAGCACGCCGAGTTGCACCTGTTGCTGTCGATGATCTGCCCGCTGTCCTGGCTGGAGCGCGTGCCGACCTACAAGGAACTGCAGGAGAAGCTGGTCCACAAGGACCTTTCCACTTTCGGCTTCCTCGGTTACCCGCTGCTGCAGGCGGCGGATATCCTGATCTATCGCGCCGGTCTCGTGCCGGTGGGCTCGGACCAGTTCGCCCACGTCGAGTTCACCCGCGAGATCGCCCGCCGCTTCAACCACCTGTACGGTGGCGAGGTGGATTTCGAGGACCGCGCCCAGACCGCCATCGCCCGCCTGGGCAAGAAGACCGGCAAGCTCTACAGCAGCCTGCGTCGGGCCTGGCAGGAGCAGGGTGACGGCGAAGCCCTGGAAACCGCCCGGGCGCTGCTCATGGAGCAGCAGAGCCTGACCCTGGGCGACCGCGATCGACTGTTCGGCTACCTCGAAGGCACCAGCCGCGTGCTGCTGCCCGAGCCGCAGACCCTCACCAGCCATGCGCCGAAGATGCCGGGGCTGGACGGGCAGAAGATGTCCAAGTCGCACCACAACACCATCGCCCTGCGCGATAGCCCGGAGGTGATCGAGGAGAAAGTCGCGCGCATGCCCACCGACCCCGCGCGCGTGCACCGTCACGATCCAGGTGAGCCGGAGCGTTGCCCGGTGTGGCAGTGGCACCTGATCTATTCCGACGATGGCTGTCGCCAGTGGGTGCAGGAGGGATGCCGCAGCGCAGGCATCGGCTGCCTGGACTGCAAGCGCCCGCTGATCGAATCGATCCGCCACGAACTGGCGCCGATCCAGGCCCGCGCGCTGGACTACGAGGACAACCCCGAACTGGTGCGCAGCATCCTCGCCGAAGGCGCCGAACGCGCTCGCGAGGCGGCGCGGGAGACGCTGGTGGAGGTGCGGCATGCGATGGGGCTGTCCTACCGATAGGCAGCGCATTTGCTTCTTGTAGGAGCGAGCTTGCTCGCGAACCTGGCTCCGACGCGAGCGGTTGGTTCGCGAGCAAGCTCGCTCCTACAGTAATGCCAGGGCCGTATCGCGCTGGAAGCCGATCGCGGACAGAGTCCGCTCCTACGCACAGGCGTGCCGAGTGCGCTGCGAATCCGCCAAAAGCCCCTCGCACGGCTGGCAAAAGCAGGGATAATGCCGCTTTCCCCCCCTGAGCCTGACGAGTGGCCGATGAGTGACCTGACCGAGCCGGAAGCCCCTGCCGCCGCCCCTGAATACCAGGTGCCGGTGCAGCTGGCGCTCGTCTACGGCGAGGCCCTGACGGAGATGCCGCAGGACCTGTACATCCCGCCGGATGCCCTGGAAGTCTTCCTCGAAGCCTTCGAGGGCCCGCTCGACCTGCTGCTCTACCTGATCCGCAAGCAGAACATCAACATCCTCGACATTCCGGTTGCGGAGATCACCCGCCAGTACATGGGCTACGTCGAGCTGATGAAGTCGGTGCGCCTGGAGCTGGCCGCCGAGTATCTGGTGATGGCCGCCATGCTCGCCGAGATCAAGTCGCGCATGCTGCTGCCGCGCTCGGCCGAGGCCGAGGAGGAAGAGGACGACCCGCGTGCCGAGCTGATTCGTCGCCTGCAGGAATACGAACGCTTCAAGAAGGCTGCCGAGGACCTCGACGAGCTGCCGCGCCTGGGCCGTGACTACGTGGTGCCGACCATCGCTGCGCCGGATGCGCGGGCGCGCCGGTTGCTGCCGGAAGTCGACATGCAGGAGCTGATGCTGTGCATGGCCGAGGTGCTGCGCCGCGCCGACCTGTTCGAGAGCCACCAGGTCACCCGCGAGATGCTCTCTACCCGCGAGCGCATGAGCGAGATTCTCGAACGCCTGAAGGGCGAGGGTTTCGTGCCATTCATCACGCTGTTCCGGGTCGAGGAAGGCAAGCTTGGCGTGGTGGTGACCTTCATGGCGGTGCTGGAGCTGGTCAAGGAACAACTGGTGGAGTTGGTGCAGAACGAAGCTTTCGCCCCCATCCACGTGCGCGCCCGCAGCGAAGTGCAGGAAGGCGCCGCGCGCTTCGGCGAAGCGTCGGAGGAGGTGCTGGAAGAAGGCGACGAAGACGTCTTCGAACCCCGCGAGGAAGCACCGGCCGAGCTGACCTTCGAGGATGGCCATTTCGATGGTCCGGAGGACGAGTCGACGCTCGATCAGGAACTGGACGGCGAGCCGGAAGAAGAGCCGCGCTGAACCGCCAGCGTTGCCCTGGCGGCGCGCTTTGAGTAGCTTTCCCGCCTGAACGGCCCATCCTTCTATCTGACCCGAGCGCTCCGATGAACCTCTCCGACCCGCAAGAACTGGCGACCCTGCTCGAAGGCATCCTCCTGGCTGCCGGCAAGCCCATGTCGCTGGAGCGCCTTGGCGAGCTGTTCGAGGAAGCCGAACGGCCGGAGCCACAGCAGTTCCGCGACGCGCTGGCGGTGCTGGGGCTGTCCTGTTCCGGTCGGGCCTTCGAGCTGAAGGAGGTTGCTACTGGCTACCGCCTGCAGGTGCGCGAGAAGTTCGCGCCGTGGGTCGGCCGTTTGTGGGAAGAGCGCCCGCAGCGCTATTCCCGTGCGCTGCTGGAGACCCTGGCGCTGATTGCCTACCGCCAGCCGATTACACGTGGCGAGATCGAGGAAATCCGTGGCGTCGCAGTGAACACCCAGATCGTCAAGACGCTGATGGAACGCGAGTGGATCCGCATCGTCGGCTACCGCGAAGTCCCCGGCCGCCCGGCCATGCTCGCCACCACCCGGACCTTCCTCGACTACTTCAACCTGAAGAGCCTGGAGGAGTTGCCGCCGCTGGCCGAGCTGAAGCTGATGGAGCCCGAGCCGCAGCCGATCCTCGAGGACATGGCGCCGGTCGCCAGCCTGCCGAGCCCCGAGGAATACGACGAGGACTACATTCCGCCGTCCCTGCAGGCCCTGGCCGACCAGGCGGTGCGTGATGCCGGCGAGGAGCCGGAGCCCGCGCCGCCGGAAGAGCCGAAGGAAGAGACCAGTTTCCGCAGCCTGCTCGCCGAGCTGGACGAGATGGAGCAGGGCCTGAAAACCGACTTCGACGACCTCATCGACCGCCCGCCGAGTGACGACGAAGACAGCGGTGTGGATGCCGATTTCAGCGGCGTCCACGGCCTGCCCGAAGTCGCGTCCGACAACGAGGATGCCGGCGCTGCCGAGCATGCTGCGCCGGTAGAGCCTGCCGCGCTGCCTGAGCCCGCGCCCCAGCCACCGGCCGCCGCGCCGGAGGATGAGTGGGACGAGGAACGCGCGCTGCGCGAGGCCATGCGCGAGGAAATGGAGTTCAACCGGCTCAATCGCGACCATTGAGTTCCATTCAGCGGCGTTTTCCAGCCGTTCGGTGATTGACTTCCGCCTTCGGCGCGACGACCTTATGTGCCGCGTTTGCAAGGCGCAGGCGGCAACACCCGGGGATGCCGCCCGATCAACCGCCCTGACGACGTCTCTCGACAACATTCCACAGTGACCTGGCGCCTCGCGCAGGCCGCTGAGTACCCATATGAAAAGAACTCCAATCAGCCGTATCTGCTGGCTCGGCCTTCTGCTGGGCCTGAGCAGCGCTTCGCTTTCCGCCGCCCAGGCGCCTGCCGCCGCACCCGCCGTGCCGCTGGCCGGCCAGTCCAAGGAAGTCTTCCTCGACAGCCTGATGCAGCGCATGACGCTGGAAGAGAAGATTGGCCAGCTGCGCCTGGTCAGTGTCGGGCCGGACCATCCCAAGCCGGTATTGCTGAAGGAAATCGCCGAGGGCACCACCGGCGCGGTGTTCAACACCGTGGTCCGTCCGGGTATCCGCGACCTGCAGGACGCGGCGATGAAGAGCCGTCTGAAGATTCCGCTGTTCTTCGCCTACGACGTGGTTCACGGCCACCGTACCGTGTTCCCCATCGGCCTGGGCCTGGCGGCAAGCTGGGACCTCGCCGCCATCGAACGCAGCGCCCGCGTCTCGGCCATCGAGGCCAGCGCCGACGGCCTCAACCTGACCTATTCGCCCACCGTCGACATCGCCCGCGATCCACGCTGGGGTCGAGTCTCCGAAGGCTTCGGCGAAGATGCCTGGCTGACCAGCAAGGTCGCCGCCGCGGTGGTCAAGGGCTACCAGGGCAAGGGCCTGAACCAGCCGCAAACCATCATGGCCGGGGTCAAGCACTTCGCCCTGTACGGCGCCGGCGAAGGCGGCCGCGACTACAACACCGTGGACATGAGCCCGCAGCGCATGTTCCAGGACTACCTGCCGCCGTACCGCGCGGCCATCGACGCCGGCGCCGGCGCGGTGATGGTCTCGCTCAACAGCATCAATGGCGTGCCGGCCACCGCCAACAAGTGGCTGCTGCAGGACCTGCTGCGCAAGCAGTGGGGCTACAAGGGCCTGACCCTCAGCGACCACGGCGCAGTGCTGGAGCTGATCAAGCACGGCGTAGCCGCCACCGAGCGCGACGCCACCCAGGCGGCGATCAACGCCGGCGTCGAAATGAACATGAACGACGACCTCTACGGCAAGCACATGCCCGAGCTGCTCAAGGCCGGGCTGATCAGCCAGGACGAGATCGACCGCGCCTGCCGCGACGTGCTCGCCGCCAAGTGGGACATGGGCCTGTTCCAGGACCCGTACCGTTACCTGCAGGGCAAGGACCCGGTCGACACCGACGCCGAAGACCGTCTGCACCGCGCCGACGCCCGCGAGATCGCGCGCAAGGGCATGGTCCTGCTGAAGAATCAGGGCGGTGTGCTGCCGCTCAAGCGTGACGGCGTGATCGCCCTGATCGGCCCGCTGGCCGACAGCAAGCGTGATGTGATGGGCAGTTGGTCCGCCGCCGGCAAGGCCTTCCAGGCCGTGACCGTGCTCGAAGGCATGGGCGCCGCCACCCGTGGCCATGCCGCGTTGCTCTATGCCAAGGGCGCCAACGTCACCGACGATCCGGAGATCGTCAAATACCTCAACGAGTACAGCGATGACGTGAAGGTCGACTCGCGCAGCCCGAAAGCCATGATCGACGAAGCCGTCGAGAAGGCGAAGATGGCCGACGTGGTGGTGGCCGTAGTCGGCGAGTCCCAGGGCATGGCCCACGAGGCCTCGAGCAAGACCAACCTGCATATCGCACAGAGCCAGATCGAGCTGCTCAAGGCCCTCAAGGCCACCGGCAAGCCGCTGGTGCTGGTGCTGATGAACGGCAGGCCGATGGACCTGCGCTGGGAAAGCGCCAACGCCGACGCCGTGCTGGAAACCTGGTTCAGCGGCACCGAGGGCGGCAACGCCATCGCCGACGTGCTGTTCGGCGACTACAACCCGTCGGGCAAGCTGACCATGACCTTCCCGCGCTCCGTGGGCCAGGTGCCGATCTACTACAACCACCTGAACACCGGCCGCCCGTTCGACCACGAGCACCCGAACAAGTACACCTCGCGCTACTTCGACTCGGAGAACGGCCCGCTGTACCCGTTCGGCTACGGCCTGAGCTACACCGACTTCAGCGTCTCCGAGGTGAAGCTGTCGGGCAGCAAGTTGAAGAAGGGTGACCAGCTGACCGCCAGTGTGACCGTGAAGAACACCGGCAAGGTCGCCGGCGAAACCACCGTGCAGCTGTACCTGCGTGACGTCGCCGCGTCCATCAGTCGTCCGGTCAAGGAGCTCAAGGGCTTCGAGAAGATCCTGTTGCAGCCGGGTGAGTCGAAGGTGGTGCAGTTCCCGATCCGCGAGGAAGACCTGCGCTTCTACGACAGCCAGCTGCGCTACGCCTCGGAGCCGGGCGAGTTCAAGGTCTACGTCGGCCTGGATTCGGACAACGTGAAGGAACAGAGCTTCACCCTGCTCTAAGCGTCAACCGCTGCTGCAAACGAAAACGCCACGGCTGGTTCAGCCGTGGCGTTTTTCTTTGTCAGGCGGCATTGCCGAGCCTCCGCGATCGCCAGCCGATCAGCCAGCGCACTGCGCCCTGTACCAGCACGGCCAGCAGCGCCGCCTCGGCAAAGCTGGGCAGAGTTTCGTTGTCCGGCAGGCGCAACACCAGCCACAGGCAGAACGCCGCGAAGGCCGGGCGCCCGCTGACCATGCCGCGCAGCAGGGCGATGACGAAGCCTGCGCCATGCAGGCGTTGCGACGACACGCAGAGCACGATGGAAAGCAACGGAAACACCGCCAGCAATCCGCTCCAGCTCGGGCCAGCCCAGCCGGCGAGGGCGGTGACGGCCAGCGTCAGCAGCGCGCCGGTAAGCATGCGCAGGCCCAGTTCGAAGCGGCCCAGTGGAGCGATGGCGGCGCTCGGCTCGGCACGCGGCATGAATAGCTGACTGGTCAACGCGCCCACGGCCGCCGCGAGCAGCGCCCAGACGGGCAGGGCAGGCAGTTGTGTCAGTGCCCAGCCGGCCACCAGCCAGGCAAGCATGGCGCCGGTCAATGCCAGCGGCCATCCATGGCGCCGACAGATCCAGGCGTAAGTGAAATTGAACGCCTCGGCGGCGAAGATCGCGGCCAGCGCGAGCAGTGCGGCGTGGGCGCCGAACTCGCGGCCATGCTCCACGCTGATCAGGTAGAGGATGGGCCCGGCGATGGCGGGCAGGGCGGCCAGGCAACCGGCCACCGCCGGACCCCACCGGCGCCCGGAGAGCGAGACCAGCAGCAGGAACAGCGGGACCAGGGAGAGCTTGAGGGCGAGCATGGACGGGATCGGAAAGGCGTGGAGGGCGGATTCTAGCGCGTCGATTGGCCGGATTGATGGCGCCGATGGGGAAATCGAGTTGGACCTTGGCGCCGCCTCGGTGTCCATTGTGCAGGCCCACTGACGTTCACCCATCGAGTCGAGAGGAAGTCCGTGAAGAGTCCGTGCATCAAGGTCTGCGAGTTCGAAGAAGGTATCTGCCTGGGCTGTGGCCGCAGCCGCGAGGAAATCAAGGCGTGGAAGCGCGTCGATCATCTCGGCCAGGAAGCGATCCGCGCCGAGGCCGACATGCGCCTGCTGGTGCTGGAGGCGCAGGGGAAGCGGCTGTATCGCTGATCGGCGTTCGGCGTGGCGGCCGTTCGCGAGCAAGCTCGCTCCTACGAAGAGCCCGGACTGCAGACCTGTAGGAGCGAGCTAGCTCGCGAACCTCGCTTCACCCCCGCGCCGCAGCCATCACCCGAGCCGTATCCAGCATCCGGTTGGAAAACCCCCACTCGTTGTCGTACCAGGCCATCACCTTCACCAGCCGCCCATTCACCCGCGTGTGGCTGGCGTCGAAGATGGCCGAGCGCGGGTCATGGTTGAAGTCCACCGAGACCAACGGCAGGCGATTGAAACCGAGGATCGGCGAAAGCTCGCTGGCCCGCTCCATCAGTTCGTTGATTTCCTGCGCGCTGGTTTCGCGGCCGACCTGCACCGTGAGGTCCACCAGCGAGACGTTGATCACCGGCACCCGCACCGCCAGGCCCGTCAGCTTGCCGGCCAGTTCCGGCAGCACCAGGCCCACCGCTTCGGCGGCGCCGGTTTTCGTCGGGATCATCGACTGGGTGGCCGAGCGCGCCCGGTAAGGGTCGCTGTGGTAGACGTCAGAGAGACTCTGGTCGTTGGTATAGGCGTGGATAGTGGTCATCAGCCCATGCTCGATGCCCAGCTCGCGCTGCAGCACCTGGGCCACCGGCGCCAGGCAGTTGGTGGTGCAGGAAGCGTTGGAGACGATCTGGTGTTCGGCGCGCAGGATGCCTTCGTTGACGCCGAAGACCACCGTGGCGTCGACGCCCTGGCCCGGCGCCGAGATCAGCACCTGGCGCGCGCCGGCCTGCAGGTGTGCGGCAGCCTTGTCGCGGGAGGTGAAGTGGCCGGTGCATTCCAGCACGATATCCACTCCCAGCGCCTTCCACGGCAGCTGCGCCGGATCGCGGATGGCCGTGACGGCAATCACGTCGCCCTCTACCCTGAGACTTTCGGCGTCATGCTCGGCCTGGCCGGGAAAGCGTCCGTGCACGCTGTCGAACTGCAGCAGATGGGCGTTGATCGCGGCGTCACCGAGGTCGTTGATCGCCACCACTTGCAGGTGCTGGCGATAGCCGCCCGAGTCGAGCGCGCGGAGTATGTTCCGACCGATGCGGCCAAATCCGTTGATTGCCAGGCGTATAGTCATTGAGGTCGTCTCTTTTCTTTTGTTGTGGTAAAAACCATTAAATTTCCACGCCGTTGAAAAGTAAACGCCTTGGAATAAACAATTATGTTGTAAAAACAACAACTGATAGTCTGTAGGAGAATGCTGCCATGCACCCCCGTGTGCTTGAAGTCACCCAGCGTATCCAGGCCCGCAGCGCGGCCACGCGACAGCGCTACCTCGACCTGGTCAAGGCAGCCGCCACCAAGGGCCCGCACCGCGGCACGCTGCCCTGCGGCAACCTCGCCCACGGCGTTGCGGCCTGTGGTGATTCCGACAAACAGGCGCTGCGGCTGATGAACCAGGCCAACGTCGCCATCGTCTCCGCCTACAACGACATGCTCTCCGCGCACCAGCCGCTGGAGCGCTTCCCCGAGCTGATCAAGGACGCCCTGAGGCAGATCGGTTCGGTCGGCCAGTTCGCCGGCGGCGTGCCGGCCATGTGCGACGGCGTGACCCAGGGCGAGCCGGGCATGGAACTGTCTCTGGCCAGCCGCGACGTGATCGCCATGGGCACCGCCATCGCGCTGTCGCACAACATGTTCGATGCCGCGCTATGCCTTGGCGTGTGCGACAAGATCGTTCCCGGTCTGCTGATCGGCTCACTGCGTTTCGGCCACCTGCCGGTGGTGTTCGTGCCCGCCGGGCCGATGCCCACCGGCATCTCCAACAAGGAGAAGGCCGCGGTGCGCCAGCTGTTCGCCGAAGGCAAGGCCACCCGCGAGGAGCTGCTGGCTTCGGAAATGGCCTCCTACCACGCGCCGGGCACCTGCACCTTCTATGGCACCGCCAACACAAACCAGTTGCTGGTGGAAGTGATGGGCCTGCACCTGCCGGGTGCTTCCTTCGTCAACCCGAACACCCCGCTGCGCGACGAGCTGACCCGCGAAGCTGCCCGCCAGGCCGCACGCCTGACGCCGGAAAACGGCCAGTTCGTGCCCATGGCGGAGATCGTCGACGAGAAGGCCATGGTCAACTCGGTGGTGGCGCTGCTGGCTACCGGCGGCTCGACCAACCACACCCTGCACCTGCTTGCCATCGCCCAGGCCGCCGGCATCCAGCTGACCTGGCAGGACATGGCCGACCTCTCCGAGATCGTGCCGACCCTGGCGCGCATCTATCCCAACGGCCAGGCCGACATCAACCACTTCCAGGCGGCGGGCGGCATGTCCTTCCTGATCCGCCAGTTGCTCGATGGCGGCCTGCTGCATGAAGACGTGCAGACCGTGATGGGCAAGGGCCTGCGCCGCTACCTGCAGGAACCCTTCCTCGACGACGGCAAGCTGGTCTGGCGCGAAGGCCCGGCGGCGAGCCTCGACGAGAACATCCTGCGCCCCATCGACAAACCCTTCTCCCCGGAAGGCGGTCTGCGCCTGATGGAAGGCAACCTCGGCCGCGGCGTGATGAAGGTCTCCGCCGTTGCTGTGGAGCACCAGATCGTCGAGGCGCCGGTGCGCATCTTCCACGACCAGTCGAGCCTGGCGGCCGCCTTCAAGGCCGGCGAACTGGAGCGCGACCTGGTGGCTGTGGTGCGTTTCCAGGGTCCGCGCGCCAATGGCATGCCGGAGCTGCACAAGCTCACGCCATTCCTCGGCGTGCTGCAGGACCGCGGCTTCAAGGTCGCGCTGGTCACCGACGGGCGCATGTCCGGCGCGTCCGGCAAGGTGCCGGCGGCCATCCACGTGTCCCCGGAAGCGCTCAATGGCGGTCCGTTGGCCAAGCTGCGCGACGGCGACGTAGTGCGCGTCGACGGCACCACCGGTGAACTGCGTGTGCTGGTGGATGCGGCGGAATGGGAAGCTCGCCCGCTCGTCGAGACTCCGGCCATTGATAACCTGGGCATGGGCCGCGAGCTGTTCGCCTTCATGCGCAACGCCTTCAGCCCGGCGGAGCAGGGCGCCTGCAGCTTCACGGCTGAGCTGAACGGTCCGAGCTGACTGTTGCAGCGCCCCGTGCGAAGGGACTGCCTGTCCATCGCGCGGGGCGTTTTCGGTGCTGGCCTATGCTGGCATGATTCCGCGCCACACCCTTTCACCCAACTTCCAGGCCCGAGCCCGCAATGAACTCCAGCAAAGCTCACTCCGCCTCGAACGGTTTCGCCCTGGTCGGCGATATCGGTGGCACCAATGCCCGCTTCGCACTGTGGCGCGGTGAAGTCCTCGAATCCATCGAGGTCCTGGCCTGCGCTGACTATCCGCGCCCGGAAGATGCCGTGCGCGATTACCTGCAGCGTATCGGCCAGCCGCTCTCCGCCGTCGAAAATGTCTGCCTGGCCTGTGCCGGGCCAGTCGGCGCCGGCGACTTCAAGTTCACCAACAACCACTGGGTCATCCAGCGCGATGCCTTTCGTGCCGAGCTGGGCCTGAGCCACCTGCTGCTGGTGAACGACTTCAGCACCATGGCCTGGGCGGCCTCGCGGCTGTCGGAAGAGCATCTGGTGCAGGTGCGCCCCGGCAAGGTGCTGGAAGGCCGCGCCAGGCTGATCATCGGCCCCGGCACCGGCCTGGGAGTTGGCAGCCTGATGCCGCTGCCGAACGGTGGCTGGGAAGTGCTGCCCTGCGAGGGCGGCCACGTCGACCTGCCGGTGACTTCCGAGCGCGACTTCGCGATCTGGCAACTGCTGCGCGAGAAATACGGCCACGTCTCCGCCGAGCGCGTGCTCTCCGGCAGTGGCCTGGAAAACCTCTACCGCATGAGCTGCCAGCTCGATGGCGTGGAACCGAAATGCGCCACCGCCGCCGAGATCGGCGAGCGCGCCATGGCCGGCGATGCCTACGCCGACGCGGTGCTCGAGCACTTCTTCGTCTGGCTGGCGCGGGTCGCCGGCAACGCCGTGCTGACGGTCGGCGCGCTGGGCGGCGTGTACATCACCGGGGGCATCGTCCCGCGCTTCCTCGAACGCTTCCAGCGCAGCGGCTTCGTCGAGGCGTTCCGCACCCGCGGCAAGACCAGCGGACCTTATCTCGAGCCGGTTCCGGTGTGGGTCATGACGGCGGATCATCCGGGCCTTTTCGGTGCCGGCGTCGCTCTTGAGCAGGCCTTGCGAAACCAGGGCTGAGCGCTCCTTTAATTTCAGGCTCCCCTTTGTGATGTCCCCAGGGCTGCCGGGTCGCTCTGGTGAACGGTTGGTGCAAATCTGTTGCATCCCGATGACGGGCCTTTTTCATTGGCGTGGGCGCTGCGCGTGACTAGGCTTTGCGAGTAGAATCGCGGCCTTTTCTGTAAGATGTAGTGAAACTACAGAGATCTTCACGCCCCGGAATGTCCGGGCAGGGATTGGATCAGGACATTCGGACCATGCTCGAGCATCCGCTGCAGCGCTTTTTTCATTCCATGCGGGCCAAGCGGCCCTTCGACTGGGTGCGCTTCCAGCGTCGCGACCTGTTGCTCATCGATCACCCGCAATGCCAGGCCGTGTTCAGCCGCCAGGGCGCGCAATTGCTGCACTTCCAGCCGCGCGGCGCGCGCCCGCTGCTGTGGTGCTCCAGCCAGTGGCCGAGCCTGAGCACGGCGCCGATCCGTGGCGGTATTCCGGTCTGCTGGCCGTGGTTTGGCAGCCATCCAACGGAGGCCGACTGGCCTCAGCATGGCTGGGCGCGCCAACGCGAATGGCGGATGCTCGACGCCTGGGCTGACGATCAGAAGGCGGTAGTCAGTTGGCAGCTGGATATCGAGGACTGGCATGTGCGCCTGGAAGCGCGCCTGGGCCAGGACCTGGACATCGAACTCTCCAGCTACCACGAGGACGACAGCGACTGCCTGTTCAGCTTCGCCCTGCAGCCCTACTGGCGCGTGGGTTCGCTGCGTCGCTCGGTGGTCCACGGGATGGAGCTGGACGGCAAGGCCAGCGGCCTGCCCAACACCTGGGCGCCGCGGGGCGCGGTCAAGCAGGTGCTCTACAACACCGGCTCCCTGGTGCTGGAGGATGCCGGCTGGCAACGCCGCCTGCGCATCGACAAGAACACCAGTGCCGGCAGTGTCATCTGGCACCCGGGCAGCCGGACAGTCGAGCAGGTGGAGCCGGGCGAGGCGGAACGCTTCCTCTGCATCGGCGCCGCCGGCTACCGCGCCGGCGGGCTGATCCTCGCCCAGGGCGAGCGGATGCTGCTGAATCTGCGCGCCGGGCTGGTCTGACCCGGCCGGATTACGCCGACTTCCCTGTAGGAGCGAGCAAGCTCGCTCCTACCATTCCGCTCAGCCCTCGCAGGCGGCCTCAGCTTTCCTCGTCGAGCTGGTAGCGCGTCGGCACCAGGCTCTCCTTGATCTTGCGCAGGTGCGGCTGGAAGTCCACGCCGCGGCGCAGGGTCACGCCGGTGGCGAGCACGTCGAGGACGGTCAACTGGATGATCCGCGAGGTCATCGGCATATAGATGTCGGTGTCCTCCGGCAGCGGAATGTCCAGGCTCAGGGTGCTGGCGCGGGCGAGTGGCGAGTTCGCGGCGGTGAGGCCGAGTACCGAGGCGCCGTTCTGCCGCGCCAGATGTGCCACATCGACCAGCTCGCGAGTGCGCCCGGTGTAGGAGATCACCACGAACAGGTCGCCGGTATGTGCCACCGAAGCGATCATGCGCTGCATCAGCACATCGCTGTGGGCCGACACTGCCAGGTTGAAGCGGAAGAACTTGTGCTGCGCATCGAGCGCCACGGAGCTGGAGGCGCCGAGGCCGAAGAAGTGAATCTGCCGGGCCTGGATCAGCAAGTCCACGGCGCGGTCGATCAGCTTGGGGTCGAGCAGCTTGTGGGCGCTGTCCAGCGAAGCGATGGTGCTGCTGAATATCTTGCGGGTGTAAGCCTCCGGGCCATCGTCGGCGGCCACTGCCTGGGTCACGAAGGCTGCGCCGCTGGCCAGGCTCTGCGCCAGTTGGATCTTCAACTCCGGGTAGCCGCTCATGCCGAAGGAGCGACAGAAACGGTTCACCGTCGGCTCGCTGACGCTGGACGCCTGGGCCAGCGCGGCGATGCTGAAGCGCGTGGCTTGCTGCGGGTCGTGCAGGATCACCTGGGCGACCTTGCGCTCGGCCTTGTTCAGCTCTTCCAGTCGGCTCTGGATCTGCTCCAGCAGGTTCTTCATCCGTGCTCCTTGGTAATCGACGGTTGACCGGATAGGGCCGGCCAGCGGCGCTATCCTAACTTCAGGCCGGCAGGCGACCAACAACGGCGCGAGGCTGGAAAAATATGTTGTTTAATTACTACATATTTGTCTTAATGCCGGCGTAGAAGGCTAACTATCGTTCAAAATTTGGTTGGTAACAACAAATGCCTGAAGTCCGCGTTCTGCCCTGCACTCTCGCACTGTTTGGCGCCCTGGGTGATCTCGCCCTGCGCAAGCTGCTGCCGGCGCTCTATCAGCTCGACCGCGAAGACCTGCTGCACCGCGATACCCGAATCCTTGCCCTGGCCCGTGACGACGGCGCCAGCGAAGAGCCCCTGGCGACCATCGAGCGCCGCCTGCGCCAGGCCGTGCCGGCGAAGGAGTGGGACGAAACCGTCTGGGCGCGCTTCCAGGCGCGCCTGCATCACCTGAGCTTGGATTTCCTCGATGCCGGCTCCTACCAGGCGCTGGCCGAGCTGGTGGGTGACGAGAAGACTCTGGTTGCCTACTTCGCTACCGCTGCCTCGGTGTTCGGTAGCATCTGCGAGAACCTTGCCGCCGCCGGTCTTGCCGAGCGCACCCGGGTGGTTCTGGAGAAGCCCATCGGTCACGACCTGGAGTCGTCCCGTGCGGTGAACGACGCCGTAGCGCGCTTCTTCCCGGAAAATCGCATCTATCGGATCGACCATTACCTGGGCAAGGAGACGGTGCAGAACCTCATTGCACTGCGCTTCGCCAACAGCCTGTTCGAGACCCAGTGGAACCAGAACCACATCTCCCATGTGGAGATCACCGTGGCCGAGAAGGTCGGCATCGAAGGCCGCTGGGGTTACTTCGACAAGGCCGGCCAGCTGCGCGACATGGTGCAGAACCACCTGCTGCAACTGCTCTGCCTGATCGCCATGGACCCGCCGGCGGACCTCACCGCCGACAGCATCCGCGACGAGAAGGTGAAGGTGCTGCGCGCGCTCGAGCCCATCGCCCCGGAGCAACTGGCGACCCGCGTGGTGCGTGGCCAGTACACCGCCGGCTACATCGACGGCAAGGCGGTGCCTGGCTACCTCGCCGAGGAAAACGCCAACACCAACAGCGATGCCGAGACCTTCGTCGCCCTGCGGGTGGACATCCGTAACTGGCGATGGTCCGGCGTACCGTTCTACCTGCGTACCGGCAAGCGCATGCCGCAGAAGCTGTCGCAGATCGTCATCCACTTCAAGGAACCGCCGCACTACATCTTCGCCCCTGAGCAGCGTTCGCTGATCAGCAACCGGCTGATCATCCGCCTGCAGCCGGACGAAGGCATCTCCCTGCAGGTGATGACCAAGGACCAGGGCCTGGGCAAGGGCATGCAACTGCGCACCGGCCCGCTGCAACTGAATTTCTCTGAAACCTTCCAGACCGCGCGGACGCCGGACGCCTACGAGCGGCTGCTGCTGGAAGTCACGCAAGGCAGCCAGAACCTGTTCGTTCGCAAGGATGAAATCGAGGCCGCCTGGACCTGGTGCGACGGCCTGATCGACGGCTGGGGCCGCCTGGGCGAGGAGCCCAAGCCCTATCCGGCCGGAAGCTGGGGACCACAGGCTGCGGTTGCCCTGATCGCCCGCGACGGGAGGGATTGGTATGGCGATCTTTGAACCCAAACTGGCTGAAGGCATGGCCTGGAAAACCTGGAACAATGCCGCCGAGCAGGCTCGCGGCCTCGCCGAAGCGGTAGCCGACGCGCTGCGCGAGGCATTGATCGAACGCGGCCGCGCGCTGCTGGTGGTGTCCGGCGGGCGCAGCCCGGTGGCCTTTCTCGAAGCCCTGAGCGGTGCGGTGCTGGACTGGTCGAAGGTGGCCGTGAGCCTCGCTGATGAGCGCTGGGTGCCCGAGTCGCACCCGGACAGCAACGCCGGATTGCTGCGCCGTCACCTGTTCCGGGGAGCGGCGGCCAAGGCGCAGTTCATCGGCCTGTATCAGCCGGCGAGCAGCCTGGAGGAAGCGGCGGACAAAGCCGATCGCCATCTGCATGAACTGACGCTGCCCATCGATGTGCTGGTGCTGGGCATGGGCGACGACGGTCATACCGCGTCGCTGTTCCCCGGCAGCAGCAACCTGGTCGAGGCGCTCGACCCGGCCGGTACGCGTCGTTGCCTGTCGATGTGGGCGCCGACCGTGCCGCACCAGCGCCTGACCCTGACCCGCGCCGTGCTGCAGGGCGCGCGGGTGCAGATCCTGGCCATCCAGGGCGAATCCAAGCTAGCCACGTTGAGCCAGGCGCTCAGCGACAACGATGACCAACGCATGCCAATCAATGCATTCCTGCGTTCACCTCTTTCGATCCACTGGTGCCCCTGAGGCACGGAGTTACCGCAATGTCTGAACAACACATCCAGCAGATCGATGCCCTGGCGCAGCGCGCGCGCATCCTGCCGGTGATCACCATCGACCGCGAGGCGGACATCCTGCCCATGGCGGATGCCCTGGCGGCGGGTGGTATCACCGTTCTGGAAGTGACCTTGCGGACGTCGCTGGGCCTGACCGCGATTCGCCAGTTGTGCGAGCAGCGCCCGGAACTGATCGTCGGCGCCGGCACCGTCCTCGACCCGGAAACCTTTGCCCAGGCAGAAGAGGCGGGGGCGAAGTTCATCGTCACCCCCGGTTGCACCGATGAGTTGCTGCAGTACGCGGCGACTCGACCGGTACCGCTGCTGCCGGGCGTGGCCACTGCTTCGGAAATCATGGCGGCGTACCGTCATGGCCTGCGTCGTTTCAAGCTGTTCCCGGCGAAAGTCGCCGGCGGCGTGGAGGCGCTCAAGGCTTTCGGCGGGCCGTTCCCGGACATCCGTTTCTGCCCCACCGGCGGCGTCGGCCCGGACAACCTGAATGACTATTACCGCCTGGCCAACGTGATGTGCGTGGGCGGCAGCTGGATGCTGCCCAAGGCGGCCATCGACAGTGGCGACTGGGCCACGGTCGAGCGCCTGAGCCGCGAGGCGCTGGCACTACTGGATACACACTGAGCTGTCCTGGATTTGGACATGCCCGGCCTTGTGCCGGGCTTTTTTATGGGGGCTTCTGTGGTTGAGCAGGTTTGCCGTGCGGGTTCGCGAGCAAGCTCGCTCCTACAAAAAGGCGAACCCGGCGCAGGATTGCTTCCTGTAGGAGCGAGCTTGCTCGCGAACAAACCCCGACGCGGGCTGTTTGCGAAAGGACCGGGCGTGACTCCCGGGCTTCAATCCACCCCGACAAACCCGCCCGTCTGGTGCCGCCAAAGTCGCGCATAGAGCCCGCCATGGGCCAGCAACTCGGCATGGCTGCCGCTCTCGACCACGCGGCCGTGCTCCAGCACCACCAGGCGGTCCATGCGCGCGATGGTGGAAAGGCGGTGGGCGATGGCGATCACTGTCTTGCCCTGCATCAGCGTCTCCAGGCTTTCCTGGATCGCCGCCTCCACTTCCGAGTCCAGCGCTGAAGTGGCTTCGTCGAGAATCAGGATCGGCGCGTCCTTGAGCAGTACGCGGGTGATCGCGATGCGCTGGCGCTGGCCGCCGGAGAGCTTCACCCCGCGTTCGCCGACATGGGCGTCGAGGCCGGAGCGGCCCTCGGCGTCGCTCAGCTGCGGGATGAACTCCGAGGCGCGTGCCTTCTGGATGGCGTCCTGCAATTCCGCCTCGCTGGCGTCCGGGCGACCATAGAGCAGATTGTCGCGGATCGAACGGTGCAGCAGCGAAGTGTCCTGGGTGACCATGCCAATCTGCGCGCGCAGGCTTTCCTGCGTTACCTGGGCGATGTCCTGGCCGTCGATCAGGATGCGTCCGCCTTCCAGGTCGTAGAGTCGCAGCAGCAGGTTGACCAGGGTCGACTTGCCAGCGCCGGACGGCCCGACCAGGCCGATCTTCTCGCCGGGGCGCACGGTCAGGTCCAGGCCGCTGATCAGGCCGCCGCCCTTGCCGTAGCTGAAGTCCACCTGGTCGAAGCGCACTTCGCCATGCTTCACCAGCAGCGGCCTGGCGCCAGGGGCGTCGACCACTTGGCGGGGCAGGGCGATGGTCTGCATGCCGTCCTGCACCTGGCCGACGTTCTCGAAGATGCCGCCGACCACCCACATGATCCAGCCGGACATGTTGACGATGCGGATGACCAGGCCGGTGGCCAGGGCGATGGCACCCACCGAGATCAGCGACTGGGTCCACAGCCACAGGGCCAGGCCCGTGGTGCCGGCGATCAGCAGGCCGTTGAACACCGTGATGGTGACGTCCATGGAGGTCACCACGCGTCCGGCGCGCTGGGCCTTGCGGGTCTGGTCGTCGATGGCCTCGCGGGCGTAGTCCTCTTCCTGGCGCGTATGGGCGAACAGCTTGAGGGTGGTGATGTTGGTATAGCCGTCGACAATCCGGCCCATGAGTTTCGAGCGCGAGTCCGAGGCGACCACCGAGCGGTGCTTCACCTGTGGAATGAAGTAGCCCAGCGCGCCGATGTAACCGACCATCCAGAGCAACAGCGGGATCATCAGTCGCCAATCGGCCTCGGCGAACAGCACCAGGGAACTGATGATGTAGATGAGAACGTGCCAGATCGCGTCGACCGCCTGCACGGCGGAATCGCGCAGCGAGTTGCCGGTCTGCATGATGCGCTGGGCGATGCGCCCGGCGAAGTCGTTCTGGAAGAAGCCCAGGCTCTGCTTGAGCACGTAGCGGTGGTTCTGCCAGCGGATCAGGTTGGTCATGCTGGGGTTGATGCTCTGATGCACCAGCATGTCGTGCAGGCCGAAGAATACCGGGCGCAGAATCAGCGCCACCACGGCCATCCAGATCAGTTCGCGGCCGTGCCGGGTGAAGAAGTCGGCAGGGGCGGTGCCTTGCGCGAGGTCGACGATGCGCCCCAGGTAGCTGAACAGCGCAACTTCGATCAGTGCGGCGATCAGGCCGACGACGAGCAGGGCGAGGAAGACCGGCCAGACCTGGCGCAGGTAATAGACGTAGAAGCGGATGACGTCGGACGGCGGCATGCGCTCGGGTACGTCGCGGAAGGGATCGATCAGACGCTCGAAACGACGGTAAAGCATGATAGCTCTCGGGTTGTCGGCGGGGCCGTCCTGGCCCCGCCTTGAATGGCCTCCGTCAGCCGTGATTGCGCAGAATCACAGACGCTTGGCGGAGAGGATGACCACCGGGGTGGTCGGTACGTCCTGGAACATGCCGCGGTTGCCGGTCTTCACCCCGGCGATCTGGTCGACCACGCCCATGCCGCGTACGACCTTGCCGAACACGGCGTAGCCGAAGTCGCGGGCGCCATGGTTGAGGAAGTCGTTGCCGGTCAGGTTGATGAAGAACTGGCTGGTGGCGGAGTTGACGTCGCTGGTGCGCGCCATGGCCAGGGTGCCGCGCTCGTTGAGCAGGCCATTGTCGGCCTCGTTCTTGATCGGTGCCTGGGTGTCCTTCTCCTTCATGGCTTCGGTGAAACCGCCGCCCTGGATCATGAAGTTGGGGATCACGCGATGGAAGATGGTTCCGTTGTAGAAGCCACTGTCGACGTAGGACAGGTAGTTCTTCACGGAAATCGGCGCCTTGTCGGCGTACAGCTCGATTTCGATTTCACCGGACGTGGTCGACAGCAGCACGTGCGGGTTGTTGCTGTCGGCGGCGAATACCGAACCGGCCAGGACCAGGGAGCAGGCGGCGAGCAGGAAGCGTTTGAACAGGGTCATTTGGCGGATGTTTCCTGAAGGTTCTAGGGATGGTCGACCTGCTCGAGAAAGTCGAGCAGGGTGGTGTTGAATCGTTCCGGCTGGTCCAGCGGCGTCGCGTGGCGCGAGTCCTCGATCACCACCAGGCGCGCGTTGGGCATGCGCCCGACATAGGCCTGCTTGAGCGATACCGGGGTGTAGTCGCGGTCGGCGCTGATCACCAGGGTTGGACAGGTTATGCGCGCCAGGCGTTCCTGCACACCCCAGCCGATGATGGCGTGCAGGCTGGAGAGGTAGGCGCGCTTGTCGTTCTGCGGCCAGCGCTGCTGGATCTTGTGGCGCAGCGCGCTCTGCTCGGGCTTGGGAAAGAGCATCCTGCCCAGCGCCTTGCCCACGGTGTCCAGGCCCAGTACGTGGGCGAGGAACAGTCGACGCGCCACTTCCAGGTATTCACGCAGGCTGCGTGGCTTCACTTCCGGGGCGCTGTTGACGATGGTCAGGCTGTCCAGCCGCTCCGGCCAGCGGGTGGCCAGCTCGAAGCCGATCATGCCGCCCATGCTGATCCCTACCAGATGCACGCGGCCGAGACTCAGGTGGTCGAGCAGGGCGATCACGTCCTCGGCGAAGGCGCCAATGCTGTAGCGCTGGCGTGGTTTGTCCGACTGGCCGTGGCCGCGCACGTCGAGGGCGATCACCCGATGGCGCTTCTCCAGTTCCGGCACCTGGTATTCCCAGTCGCGGGTGCTGGAGCCAAGCCCATGCACCAGCAGTACCGGTGTGCCGAATCCGCTTTCCTCGTAGTGCAGGCGGTGACCGGCGTGATCGAAGAACGGCATGACGGGCTCCTTTTTCGGGCGGCCTGTAATCAGGCCGGGCTTTCCGGGGCGGCGAAATGGGCGTCGAGTGGCACGTTGGCGAAGGTGGTCAGCAGCTCCACGAGGATCTGCGTGGCCGGGCCCAGGGGCTTTTCCTTGTTCGGGTAAAGATAGAAGCGGCTCTCGCGCACGCCGCCCTGTTTCATCGGCAGTGGCTTGAGCTGGCCATCGCGTAGCTCGCGTTCGATCATGTGCCGCGGCAGCCAGGCAAAGCCCAGGCCATTGCTGACGAAGGTGGCGGCGGTAGCCAGGCTGCCCACGGTCCAGCGCTGCTCGGCGCCGAGCCAGCCGACGTCGCGCGGTTGCAGGCGACCGGAGTCGCGGATCACCACCTGCATCTGGGTTTCCAGGTCCTGGTGGGTGACCTCGCGTTGCAGGCGGTGCAGCGGATGATCGGGATGGGCGACGGCGACGAAATCGACGATGGAGAGATCCGCTCCCAGATGGCCGGGAATGTTCAGGCCGCTGATGGCGAGATCGGCATGACCCTGCACCAGGGCTTCCTCCACGCCGGAGAGCACTTCCTCGCGCAGCAGTACGCGGCAGCCGCGGCTCTGCGGCATGAAGGCGGAAAGCGCACGCACCAGGCGCACGGTGGGGTAGGCGGCGTCGACGACCAGGCGCACCTCAGGCTCCCAGCCCTGTTCCATGTGGTGGGCCAGCTCCTCCAGCTGGCCGGCGGATTTGACCAGTTGCCGCGAGCGGCGCAGCAGTACTTCGCCGGCCTCGGTGAGTACGGCCTTGCGCCCGTCGATACGCAGCAGCGGCACGCCGAGCTGCTCCTGCATGCGCGCCACGGTGTAGCTGATCGACGACTGCGAACGGTGCAGGGCTTCCGCCGCCTGGGCGAAGCCGCCGTGATCGACCACGGCCTGCAGGGTTCTCCACTGATCCAGGGTAACGCGGGGCGCTTTCATCCTCGCTTCCTCTTGTCTACTCTGGCGGTCCGCAGAAGACCAACAAGAGACCGCCATGAAAAAATTCTGTTGTGCCGTTCTGGCCATGTTGCCGCTGACCGCCCTGGCTTATCCCATCGAAGTGCAGAAGAGCCTCAATGGTACCGAGGTGGATGTCGAAACCCAGGATATCGGTGACCAGATGGGGGCGATCATCCTGCGCAACGGCGGCCAGCAGCCGGTGACTTGCACGGCAGTGTTCGTCAACGGGCCCGAGACGCCCCATGTGCGCAAGGCCACCATGGCGCCGGGCAAGGAGGCGAACCTCACTTCCAGCTTCAGCCGCGCAGTGATCAAGCTGCGTATCAAGCTGACCTGCAATCCGTCCTGACTCCGGGACAAGACTAGAACCAACTCGGCGAGAAATCAATTTATTCGATAATTAGAAGCGAATATTTGCGCTTTTTTATCGATTTGTTCATCTTTAGGATGGCCTCCATCGACACATTCAACGACCGATGGAGGTCCAGTCCATGTCCCGCGTTCTGGTAATCGAAAGCAGTGCTCGTCAGGAAGGTTCCGTTTCCCGCCAACTGACCCGCGACTTCATCGCTCAGTGGCAACTCGCCCACCCGGCCGACGACATTCAGATCCGCGACCTGGCCGTCGACCAGGTGCCGCATCTGGACGCCAACCTGCTGGGCGGCTGGATGAAGCCGGCGCAGGAGCACAGCGCGATCGAGCGTGCCGCACTGGAACGCTCCAATCTGCTGACCGCCGAACTGCAGGCCGCCGACGTACTGGTGCTGGCCGCGCCGATGTACAACTTCGCCATCCCCAGCACCCTGAAGTCCTGGCTGGACCACGTGCTGCGCGCCGGCGTCACCTTCAAGTACACCGAGACCGGCCCGCAGGGTCTGCTCAGCGGAAAACGTGCCTTCGTGCTCACTAGCCGCGGCGGTGTCTACGCCGGTGGTGCGCTGGATCACCAGGAGCCGTACCTGCGCCAGGCGCTGGGCTTCGTCGGCATCCACGACGTGACCTTCATTCACGCCGAAGGCCTGAACATGGGCGGCGAATTCGCCGAGAAGGGCCTGGCCAAGGCCAAGGCGCAACTCGCCAGCGTCGCCTGACTTTCGTTTCTCCCTTGCGCGTCCTTCCGCTCCTGGGCGCGACCGTGGCCGATCTCCTCCCCGGGGCTCGGCCATTTTTTATTTGCCAACCACTTGACCGGGTGAAAACACATCCTTTCCGTTCGGGCTGTTCAAAGCATGATCAGCATGCTAAAAGAACCTAGAGCTGATCTAGCCGCTTGAAAAAGAAGGGAAAACCATGACCAAGTCGGAGTTGATCGAGAGAATCGTCACCCATCAGGGGCAGCTTTCCGCAAAGGATGTGGAGCTGGCGATCAAGACCATGCTTGAGCAAATGTCCCAGGCTCTGGCGACGGGGGATCGCATCGAAATCCGGGGGTTCGGCAGCTTCTCTCTGCACTACCGCGCACCGCGCGTGGGGCGTAATCCGAAAACCGGTGAGTCGGTGCGCCTGGACGGCAAGTTCGTCCCGCACTTCAAGCCCGGCAAGGAGCTGCGCGACCGCGTCAACGAACCCGAGTGACCCCGGGGTATCCGTCTTCAAGAAGGAGTGTCCATGCTTCGGGCAAAACGTTTCCTGCTGATTCTGGCGTTGGTCATCCTGGCCGCCGTCGTCGTGGTTTTCGTCCTGGAAAACCTGCAGCCTGCACAACTGACCTTCCTAGGCTGGCAATCGCCGCAGTGGCCGCTGGTGGTCTTCATCACCCTTGCCTTCATCGTCGGCGGCGCGATCGGCCTGCTGCTGAGCATTCCCTTCCGCGCGAAGGCGCACGTCCGCATGACCGGCCTGCGCTCCGAAGTCACCCGTTTCCGCAAGGAGAATGACGCGCTGCGTGAAAAGTCGCTGACGGACCATGCCTAGCGTCATCGCCACGCTGTTCTTCTTCTGCGCCCTGGCCATCGGCTGGTGGATGGGGCGTCGCTCTCTTTCCCGGGCCGGGACTGCCCCGCCAGAGAACCTCCGGGCTCGTGTGCACAGCATGCACAACCTGCTGGAGCGGCACTCCGACGACGCGTTGGAGAGCCTGTCGCAGGGGCTCGTGGTCAGCCCCGAGACGCTGGAAAGCCACCTGCACGTCGGCAACCTGTTCCGCCGCCGCGGCGATATCGAAAAAGCCATCCACATCCACCAGGACCTGCTGGGTCGTGCCGGTGAGGACGGCGCGCTGGTCGCCCAGGTGCGTCTGGAGTTGGCGCGAGACTACATCGCCGGCGGCTTGCTGGGCAGCGCTGAGGAATTGCTCGACGAGCTGACGCAGCAGCGTGACGAGCCCATTTCCCTTGAAGCGCTGGATGAGCAGCGCTTGATCTGCGAGCGCGAGAAGAACTGGTCCCGCGCCATCGAGTTGGCCGCCCGGCTGGTGCCGAGCAGGCCCGAATTGAGCGCTGCACTGGCCAATTACTACTGCGAGCTGGCCCAGGCAAAGGGCAAGGGCGGCGATCGCAGTGCCATGCAGGAGTTGCTGCGTGAAGCACGGCGCGTCGACAAACGCTGCGTGCGGGCGCTGCTGATGCGCCTGGACTGCGAGCTGTGGCGCAAGGATCAGCCGGCGGCCGTTGCCACCATCGGCGAATTGGCGCGTGACGCCAAGACCTTCCTGGGGGAGATCGTGCCGTTGCTGCGGCGCCATGACGGCCTTGCACGGCCCGAGCTGCTGGCCTGCCTGCGTGAGCTGGCGGTGGGCGAGGAAGTACCGCCGGCGATCCTTGCATTGCTGGCCGAAAGCGAGCAGTCAGCCAGTTCGCCAACCTGGCGCGAAAGCCTGCTGGAGCGGGTCGAGCGCCATCCCTCCTGGCAGGGAGTGGGCGAATACCTGGAAGTGGTTGGGAGCGAAACGGAAAAACACTCGGCGACGGGAAAAATCGCTCCAATAATCATTGGGTTGTATAAGACAATGCCGCGCTATCGATGCGGCAAGTGTGGCTTTGCCGGTCGCGAACTGCACTGGCAATGCCCCAGCTGCCACGCTTGGAATGCGCTGCGGCCGGTCATTTCGCCGCTCTGACGCGTTCGCTCAAACATGGAAGACGCCATCGGCGTCAGGTTCTGCAGGTGCTGGATTGAAGTTTCTACTCACGGGCGCGAGCGGATTTGTCGGCCAAGGCGTGCTGGCGCGCTTGTGCCAGGAAGATAACGTACAGGTTCGCGTCGCCCAGCGTGGCCTGGCTGCGCAATTCCCCGAGGGCGTCGACGTGGCGCTCATCGACGGCTTGAGCGTGGCTCAGTCGTGGCAGCAGGCGCTGCACGGGATCGACGCAGTGATTCATTGCGCTGCCCGGGTTCACGTCATGGACGAGCAGGCCGCCGATCCTCTCGCCGAGTTTCGCGCGGTAAACGTCGAGGCGACCCGGCATCTGGCAGAGCAGGCAGTGGCGGCAGGTGTCAGGCGTTTCGTGTTCGTCAGTTCGATCAAGGTCAATGGCGAGCAGACCGCGCCCGGTCGCCCCTTTACCGCCGATGCAGAGCCGCAACCGCAGGGCCCATACGCTCAATCCAAGCTCGAGGCCGAGCAGGCCTTGTTCGCCATCGCCCGGCAGAGCGGCCTGGAAGTGGTCGTGGTGCGCCCGCCGCTGATCTATGGCCCAGGCGTGAAAGCCAATTTCGCCAGTCTGATGCGCGCCCTACAGCGGCGCCTGCCATTGCCCTTTGGCGCCATCGACAATCGCCGCAGCCTTGTAGCGCGGGACAATCTGGTCGATCTGCTGCTGCTGTGCTGCCGCCACCCCGCAGCCGCGGGGCAGGTGTTCCTGGTGAGCGATGGCGAGGACCTGTCTACAGCGCAACTGTGTCGTGGTTTGAGCAAGGCCCTGGGGGTGCGTCCGCGGCTGCTTCCGGTTCCCGCTGCGCTGCTGCGCCTGGTGGGGGCACTGACAGGGCGTAGCCAGCAGGTCCAGCGCTTGTTGGGGTCGCTGCAGGTGGATATTGCCGCGACGCGCAATCGTCTGGACTGGACTCCGCCGGTCAGTGTCGAGCAGGCGCTGCGGGAAACGGCGCGGGCATGCGCTCAGGAGCAGAAGCGATGAGCATGGGAGTTCTGCTGGCAGCGGTATTTATCGCGTCCTGGGCGATGACCGCCGGCGTGCGTCGTTATGCGCTGGCGCGCAGCATCATGGATATTCCCAATGCCCGCAGCTCGCACCGGATCCCCACGCCGCGCGGCGGCGGGGTGGCCATCGTGCTGGGGTTCCTCGGTTGCCTGCCGTTGGCCGGCGTTCTGGGGGCCGTGGATGGCCGTAGCCTGTTGGCCCTGCTGCCGGCCGGCGCTTTGGTTGCGGCCATTGGCTTCCTCGATGATCACCGCCATATTCCGGCGCGCTGGCGATTGCTCGGGCATTTTGTCGCCGCGCTCTGGCTGCTTGGCTGGCTGGGGGGAGTGCCCGCGCTGGCAACGCCCTGGGGAATGCTGGATCTGGGGTTGCTGGGCGACTTCCTGGGGCTGGTGTTCCTGGTCTGGCTGCTCAACCTGTACAACTTCATGGACGGCATCGACGGCATCGCGGGCCTGGAGGCCATCAGCGTCTGCCTGGGCGGAGCGCTTTGTGGATGGGTCGTCGGAGCGTCGCAATTGCTGTGGTTGCCGTTGATCCTGGGCATGGCGGCGGCTGGCTTTCTGGTCTGGAATTTCCCCCCCGCGCGAATCTTCATGGGGGACGCGGGTAGCGGGTTCCTCGGCCTGGTCCTGGGTGGGCTGGCGCTGCAGGCGGCGGCGGTGGCACCGCCGCTGGTCTGGAGCTGGTTGATCCTGCTTGGCGTTTTCGTCGTGGACGCGACCTTCACCCTGTGCCATCGCCTGATGCGCGGTGAGCGCGTCTACGAAGCGCATCGCAGCCACGCGTACCAGCGCGCATCGCGGCGTTTTGGCAGCCACCTGAAGGTGTCGCTGTGGGTAACCTTGATCAACCTGCTGTGGCTTCTGCCACTGGCATTGCTGGTCGCGCTGGGGCATGTTCCGGGTTTGCTGGCGCTGATTGTGGCCTATGCTCCATTGGTGCTTGTCGTAGCTCATCTGGGGGCTGGGCGCCCGGATGAACAGGATGTGAGCTGAACTCCGCCGGATTTGGTGGTCAATGTAGCGGGTGGGGGCGATTTCCTCCGCTCGGGATTAAGGACAAGCGCTGATGCTCCGAGAACGCCTGCTGAGGCTTCCGAGACGACATAAACGGTTATTGCAGGTCGCCACCGACATCTGTCTGGTGTGGTTCGCGCTGTGGCTGGCTTTCATCGTGCGGCTGGGTACTGACGATCTGGAGTACCCGTTCCGCGTGCATGGCTGGCTGTTCCTGGCGGCGCCGGCCGTGGCGATTCCGCTGTTCATTCGTTTTGGCATGTACCGGGCCGTCATGCGCTATCTGGGCAATGACGCGCTGATTGCGATCTGGAAGGCGGTGACCATCTCGGCGTTGCTGCTGTCGCTGGTGGTCTATTGGAATCGCTCGGTGATCGAAGCGGTACCGCGTTCCCTGGTACTCAACTACTGGTGGCTGAGCCTGCTGATGATCGGCGGGCTGCGTCTGGCCATGCGCCAGTACTTCATGGGCGACTGGTACAGCACGGTTCAGGCCGTTCCTTTCCTCAAGCAACAGGATGGCCTGCCCAAGGTCGCCGTCTACGGTGCGGGGTCTGCGGGCAATCAACTGGTGGCCGCGTTGCGCCTCGGCCGTGCGATGCGTCCGGTGGCTTTCATCGATGACGATGACGAGATCGCCAATCGCGTCATCGCCGGCCTGCGCGTCTACAAGCCCAAGCACATTCAGCAGATGATCGACGAGACCGGCGTGCAGGAAGTGCTGCTGGCGGTTCCTTCCGCGACGCGCGCGCGCCGCCGCGAAATCCTCGGCTTGCTCGAGCCCTATCCGGTTCACGTGCGAAGCGTTCCCGGATTCATCGACCTGGCCAACGGCCGCGTGCGGGTGGACGACATCCAGGAAGTGGATATCGCCGACCTGCTCGGACGCGACCCGGTCGAGCCGCGAAAAGAGCTGTTCGAGCACTGTATCCGTGGCGAAGTGGTGATGGTGACCGGTGCAGGCGGTTCCATCGGTTCCGAGCTGTGCCGGCAGATCCTCGGTTCATCGCCAACCGTGCTGGTGCTGTTCGAGCACAGTGAATACAACCTCTACCGGGTGCACCAGGAGCTGGAGAACCGCATCAAGCGCGAGTCCCTCGCGGTGCAACTGGTGCCGATCCTGGGTTCGGTGCGCAGCGCCGAGCGCCTGCTGGATGTCATGCGCACCTGGAAGGTCGCCACTGTTTATCACGCTGCGGCCTACAAGCACGTGCCCATCGTCGAGCACAACATTTCCGAGGGCGTGCTGAACAATGTGATGGGCACCCTGCATACCGCCCAGGTGGCTGTGCAGGCCGGTGTCGAGCACTTTGTGCTGATCTCCACCGACAAGGCGGTGCGTCCGACCAATGTCATGGGCAGCACCAAGCGACTGGCGGAGATGATCCTGCAGGCCCTCAGCCAGGAGTCTGCGCCAGTGCTGTTCGGCGACAGGCCCGGGGTGCATCAGGTCAACAAGACCCGTTTCACCATGGTGCGTTTCGGCAATGTGCTGGGATCGTCCGGCTCGGTCATTCCGCTGTTCCGCGAGCAGATCAAGCGCGGCGGCCCGGTCACCGTGACCCATCCGGGGATCACGCGCTATTTCATGACCATTCCCGAGGCGGCCCAGCTGGTGATCCAGGCCGGTTCCATGGGGCGCGGTGGCGACGTCTTCGTGCTCGACATGGGGCAGCCGGTGAAGATTCTCGAACTGGCCGAGCGGATGATCCACCTGTCCGGGCTGAGTGTTCGCTCGGAGCGGGTACCGCACGGCGACATCTCCATCGAGTTCAGCGGTCTTCGGCCTGGCGAGAAGCTCTATGAGGAGCTGCTGATTGGTGACAACGTCAGCGCCACCGAACACCCGATGATCATGAAGGCCAACGAGGAGCTGATGCCCTGGGAGGGCTTCAAGCTGGTCCTGGCCGATCTGCTCAGGGCGGTAGACCAGGGCAATTACGCACGGGTGCGGCAACTGTTGCGGGAAACCGTCAGCGGCTATTGCCCCGAGGGCGAGATCGTCGACCTGATCCATCAGCAGCGGCGGATGGAGCCCTGAGCCCGGGCCCCTAGCAGAAGTTTCAATTACTGCATCTGCTAGCGTTGTCAGTCCTTTCTTGCTGATCTGTCGGCGGCGCCGGAAATTGCCGCCGACTCTCTAAACCGGCGGTTTCGTGGATATTCCTGACGCTATGTTTTCCGGGCAGCGCAATCGTGCCTGCCCAGAAGGCTTTCATGTTAAGGAGCAATCCATGAAGAAGAATCTGCTTACCATCGCAGGCATGATCCTGTCCGCCAGTCTCGCTTTCGGCGGCAGCGTCCAGGCCGCCACGAAGACCGAGCCCGCGACCAAGCCTGTAGCCGAGGCCCCGGCTCCGGCGGCCAAGGCGCCTGCCGCCCAGGCTGGAGCTGTGAACATCAATACGGCGTCCGCCGAGGAACTGCAGCTATCCCTCAAGGGTATCGGCAAGGTCAAGGCGCAGGCCATCGTCGACTATCGCGCCAGCAACGGTCCGTTCACCACGGTCGATCAGCTGCTGGAAGTGAAAGGCATCGGCAAGAATACGCTGGACAAGAACCGCGACAGGATTTCGCTCTGAGCCTTGCCTGATGGGATAAAAAGCCGGTCGATGACCGGCTTTTTATTGGGTGGCATTCCTTGGCCCAATAAAAAGCCCCCGGCATGTGCCGAGGGCTTTGAATTTTGGCTCCGCGACCTGGACTCGACGGCGCCAGCCGAACGCGCTTCAGCGCGGCCCTGAAGGGGGGAATCACCTGGGACGCAGTCCCTGGAGAGAGTCCAGCGCCCAATAAAAAAGCCCCCGGCGTGTGCCGAGGGCTTTGAATTTGGCTCCGCGACCTGGACTCGACGGCGCTAGCCGAACGCGCTTCAGCGCGGCCCCGAAGGGGGAATCACCTGGGACGCAGTCCCTGGAGAGAGTCCAGCGCCCAATAAAAAAGCCCCCGGCGTGTGCCGAGGGCTTTGAATTTTGGCTCCGCGACCTGGACTCGAACCAGGGACCCAATGATTAACAGTCATTTGCTCTACCGACTGAGCTATCGCGGAACAACGGTGCGTATCTTACTGATTAAAAAGGGGAAGTCAACAATGTGCCGATGACTTCCCCTGATTTTTTTACAGCACCTGGACGATGGCGCGGGTGACGGTGTCCAGGTTGCCGTTGTTCAGCGCGGCGACGCAGATGCGGCCGGTGCCGACGGCGTAGATGCCGAACTCGTTCTTCAGGCGTTCAACCTGCTCGGCGGTCAGGCCGGAGTAGGAGAACATGCCGCGCTGCTGGGCAACGAAGCTGAAGTCGCGCTTGGCGCCCAGGGCAGCCAGTTGCTCGACCATGGCTACGCGCATGGCGCGGATGCGGGTGCGCATTTCGCCCAGCTCTTCTTCCCAGACTGCACGCAGTTCCGGGCTGTTCAGCACGGCGGCGACGACGCTGGCGCCATGGGTCGGCGGGTTGGAGTAGTTGGTGCGGATCACGCGCTTGACCTGGGACAGGACGCGGGTGGACTCCTCGCGGCTGTCGGTCACTACCGACAGGGCGCCAACGCGCTCGCCGTACAGCGAGAACGACTTGGAGAACGAGCTGGAGACGAAGAAGTTCAGGCCCGACTTGGCGAACAGGCGCACGGCGGAGGCGTCTTCGTCGATGCCGTCACCGAAGCCCTGGTAGGCGATGTCGAGGAACGGTACGTGGCCCTTGGCCTTGAGCACGTCCAGGACCTGCTTCCAGTCGTCCATGGTCAGGTCGACGCCGGTCGGGTTGTGGCAGCAGGCGTGCAGCACGACGATCGACTGCGAGGGCAGGGCGTTGAGGTCTTCCAGCAGGCCGGCACGGTTCACGCCGTTGGTGGCGGCGTCATAGTAGCGGTAGTTCTGCACCGGGAAGCCGGCCGCTTCGAACAGAGCGCGGTGGTTTTCCCAGCTCGGGTCGCTGATGGCGACGGTGGCGTTGGGCAGCAGGCGCTTGAGGAAGTCGGCACCGGTCTTCAGCGCGCCGGTACCGCCAACGGCCTGGGTGGTGACCACACGGCCTTCGGCCAGCAGCTCGGAGTCAGCGCCGAACAGCAGCTTCTGCACGCCCGAATCGTAGGCGGCAATGCCTTCGATCGGCAGGTAGCCGCGCGGGGCGTGAGCCTCGATGCGGGCCTTCTCCGCGGCCTGTACGGCGCGCAGCAACGGGAGGCGACCTTCCTCGTTGTAATACACGCCCACGCCCAGGTTGATCTTGCCCGGGCGGGTATCGGCGTTGAAAGCTTCGTTCAGGCCCAGGATCGGGTCGCGGGGGGCCATTTCGACAGCGGAGAACAGACTCATTTTGGCAGCAGCTCTAAGGCGGGAGTGAAGTGCAATTACAACCCACCCGCTCACGGCGCTGGGGGTTGCGTCGACGGGCCGGTATTATATAGGCCTCTATGGCAGGCGGCGAGTTGTCGCGCATGCTTTTCGACTGGTATGACGCTTTGGCGACCGAAGCGTCACACGCCAATGCGAGGTTCCCATGTCGATTTTTCAGCTGGATTCGCGATTCGAGCCCGCCGGCGATCAGCCCGAAGCCATCCGACAGATGGTGGAAGGACTGGAAGCAGGGCTGTCGCACCAGACGCTGTTGGGGGTGACCGGCTCCGGCAAGACCTTCAGCATCGCCAACGTCATTGCCCAGGTGCAGCGTCCGACCATGGTGCTGGCGCCGAACAAGACCCTGGCAGCCCAGCTTTACGGCGAGTTCAAGACCTTCTTCCCGAACAATGCCGTCGAGTACTTCGTTTCCTACTACGACTACTACCAGCCCGAGGCCTATGTGCCGTCCTCGGACACCTATATCGAGAAGGACTCCTCGATCAACGACCACATCGAGCAGATGCGGCTGTCGGCGACCAAGGCGCTGCTGGAGCGCAAGGACGCCATCATCGTCTGCACCGTGTCGTCGATCTACGGCCTGGGTGACCCGGCGTCCTACCTGAAGATGGTCCTGCACCTGGATCGTGGCGACAAGATGGACCAGCGTGAGCTGCTGCGCCGCCTGACCAGTCTTCAGTACACCCGCAACGACATGGATTTCGCCCGCGCTACCTTCCGCGTGCGCGGTGACGTGATCGATATCTTCCCGGCGGAATCGGACCTGGAGGCCATTCGCGTCGAGTTGTTCGACGACGAAGTGGAGAACATCGCCGCCTTCGATCCGCTGACCGGCGAGGTGCTGACCAAGCTGCCGCGCTTCACCTTCTACCCCAAGAGCCACTACGTCACCCCGCGGGAGACGTTGCTGGAGGCGGTGGAGCACATCAAGGCCGAACTCAAGCAGCGCCTGGATTACCTGCGCAGCAACAACAAGCTGGTGGAGGCGCAGCGCCTGGAGCAGCGTACCCGCTTCGATCTCGAGATGATCCTCGAGCTGGGCTACTGCAATGGCATCGAGAACTACTCGCGCTACCTATCCGGGCGTGGCCCCGGCGAGCCGCCGCCGACACTCTATGACTACCTGCCGGACAACGCCCTGCTGGTGATCGACGAATCCCACGTCAGCGTTCCCCAGGTCGGCGCCATGTACAAGGGCGACCGTTCACGCAAGGAAACCCTGGTGGAATATGGTTTCCGCCTGCCCTCGGCGCTGGATAACCGGCCGCTGCGCTTCGAGGAGTGGGAGGCGATCAGCCCGCAGACCATCTTTGTCTCGGCGACTCCCGGCCCCTATGAGGACCAGCATGCTGGTCGCGTGATCGAGCAGGTAGTGCGCCCCACCGGCCTGGTCGACCCGGAAGTGGAAATCCGCCCGGCGACCACCCAGGTGGATGACCTGCTCTCCGAGATCGGCAAGCGCGTGGCAGTCGATCAGCGCGTGCTGGTTACCACCCTGACCAAGCGCATGGCCGAAGACCTCACCGATTACCTGGGCGACCACGACGTGCGCGTGCGTTACCTGCACTCGGATATCGATACCGTGGAGCGGGTGGAAATCATCCGCGACCTGCGCCTGGGCAAGTTCGATGTGCTGGTGGGTATCAACCTGCTGCGCGAAGGCCTGGACATGCCCGAAGTGGCGCTGGTGGCGATCCTCGATGCGGACAAGGAAGGTTTCCTGCGTTCCGAGCGTTCGCTGATCCAGACCATCGGCCGTGCCGCGCGGAACCTGCACGGCAAGGCGATTCTCTACGCCGACAACATGACCGGCTCGATGCAGCGGGCAATCAACGAGACCGAGCGTCGCCGTGCCAAGCAGCTGGAGTTCAACGCCAAGCACGGCATCGTGCCCAAGGGCGTGAAGAAGGACATCAAGGACATTCTCGAAGGTGCCGTGGTGCCGGGCGCCAAGGGTAAGCGCCGCAGCCTGGCGAAAGTGGCGGAGGAGAGCGGCCGCTACGAGAACGAACTGCGCACGCCGGACGAGATCGGCAAGCGCATCAAGCAGCTGGAAGAGCGCATGTACCAGTTGGCCCGCGACCTGGAGTTCGAGGCCGCGGCCGGTGTGCGCGACGAGATCGGCAAGTTGCGCGACCGCATGGTGTCGATGGGCTAGGGGCGGCGGCAGGCCTCAGGCTACAAGCGACAGGCAAAAGCGTAGGTGAGCTCATGCCTGAAGCCTGAAGCCTGAAGCCTGAAGCCTGAAGCCTGAAGCCTGAAGCCTCTCAGTGCGCCCCGGCCCCCGCGCCTGCGCCCATCCCGGCGGGCAGCGGGCGCGTCAGCAGCACCGCCACCATGCTGATTGCCAGCACGATACCGATGGCATGGAAGGCGTCGTTGTAGGCCATGATCGCTGCCTGCTGGTGGACGATCTCGCTGATCTTGCCCAGCGCCGCCTGCTGCGTTCCCAGCTGCGAGGTCAGCTGCGCCAGGCGCTCGTCCACTGCACCGTTCACCGGCACCACTGCTTCACGCAGGTAGTCGTAATAGACCTTGGCGCGGCTATCCAGCAGGGTTGCCAGCAGCGCGATGCCGATGGCGCCGCCGAGGTTGCGCAGGATGTTGAACAGGCTGGAGGCCGAACCGGCGTCCTGCGGTTGCAGGTAGACGGTGGCGATCAGCGAGATGGTGACCATCACCATCGGCTGGCCGAGAGCGCGCAGCAGCTGGATCTGATTGAACTGCGGGCCGGCGAAGTCCGGGTTGAGCACGCCGGAGAAGAAGCTCGCCATGCCGAACAGGCCGAAGCCGACGGCGCACAGCAGGCGCGGCTCGATGATCTTCATCAACTTGGGAATCAGCGGGATGAGGAACAGCTGCGGCACGCCCATCCACATGATCACCTCGCCGATCTGCATGGCGTTGTAGCCCTGGATCTGCGCGAGATACAGCGGCAGCACGTAGATCGAGCCGTACAGCCCCATGCCCAGGCCGATGCTGGAGATGCTCGACAGGCCGAAGTTGCGGTTGCGCAGGATGCCCAGGTTGATCAGCGGGTTGGGCCGTGAGGTCTGCAGGATCACGAAGAGGATCAGGCTGACCAGGGCAATGCTGCCCAGGCTGACGATCAGGTTCGATTCCAGCCAGTCCTTGCGGTGGCCTTCTTCCAGGAACACCTGCAGGCAGCCCAGGCCGATGGCCATGGTGACGATGCCGGCGTAGTCGGTGCTCTTCAGCAGTTCCCAGTGTGGCGGCTTTTTCTCCAGGCCGTAGAGCAGCCCGGCGATCATCAGCAGGCCCGGCGGGATGTTGATGTAGAAGATGTATTCCCAGCCGAAGTTCTCGGTCAGCCAGCCGCCCAGGGTCGGGCCGATGGAGGGCGCGAAAGTGGCGGTGATGGCGAACAGCGCCATGCCCTTGGGGCGGTGGTGCTCCGGCAGCTTGATCAGCGCCAGGGTGAAGGCCAGGGGAATCAGCGCGCCGCCGGTGAAGCCCTGCATGGCGCGGAACACGATCATGCTCTCCAGGTTCCAGGCGAACGAGCAGAGCAGCGAGGAAAACAGAAAACCGACCGAGATCATCCACGCCAGCCGGCGCGCCGAGAGCAACTGCACCAGCCAGGCGGTGAGCGGGATCATGATGATTTCCGCCACCAGGTAGGAGGTGGAGATCCACGAACCTTCCTCCAGGGTGGCGGCCAGCGCGCCCTGGATGTCCTTCAGCGAGGAGTTGGTGATCTGGATGTCGAGGACCGCCATGAACGCGCCGAGCATGGCGCTGAACACGGCGATCCAGTCGCGGCGGGTCGGTTCCCCGACCGGCCGCACCAGGGCATCAGCGGACACGCAGCTCGACCTCGGCCTCGACGGACATGCCCGGGCGGATCAGGCCCTTGAGCGGGTTGTCGTCGGCGAAGGTGATCTTGACCGGAATGCGCTGCACCACTTTGGTGAAGTTGCCGGTGGCGTTGTCCGGCGGCAGCAGGCTGAACTGCGCACCGGACGCGGCGAACAGGCTCTGCACCTGGCCGTCGATGGGCTGGTCGGGGAAGGAGTCGAACACCAGCTTGGCGGTCTGGCCGGGGCGCATCTTGCCGATCTGGGTTTCCTTGAAGTTGGCCTGGACCCAGATGCCGTCGTCCGGCACCAGCGACAGCAACTGGCTGCCAACCTGCACGTATTGGCCGACGCGGGCGCCACGCTGACCGACCAGGCCGCTGACCGGCGCGTGAATCTCGGTGCGGGCGAGGTTGATCTCGGCCTGGGTGATGTCGGCGCGGGCGCTCTCGATCTGCGCCTGCAGGCGCTGGATGTCGGTACCCAGGGTTTCGCGCTGTACGCGCTGGGCTTGCAGATCAGCCTGGGCCTTGGCCACCTGGGAGCGGGCCACATTGGAATCGGCAGCCAGGGTGGTGACGCGCTCTTCCGAGACATAGCCGGGCTTGCGCAGTGCCTGGGCGCGGCCGAGGTCGACTTCGGTGCGGCCGAGGGTGGCCTGGCTGGCGTTCACATCGGCGGCGCTGGCAGCGATCATGCTGGTCTGGCCCTTGAGCTTGCTGCGCGCCTGTTCCAGCTCCGCCTCGCGGGTCGCCAGGGTGGCCTTGGCGCGGTCCAGCGCGAGCTGGAAGTCAGCGGCTTCCAGCTTCACCAGCAACTGGCCCTTCTCGACGTGCTGGTTGTCCTGCACCAGCACCTCATCGACGCGCGCGCCGAGCTGGCTGGCAATGCGGGTGATTTCGCCCTGCACGTAAGCGTTGTCGGTGGTCTCGACGAAGCGGCCGATGAAGTACCAGCGGGCCAGGAAGGCGAGGGCGACCACGGCGAGGATGACGAAGAACACGGTCAGGCGGCGTTGTAATTGTGCGGGCATAGGTAAACGAGCGTTTGGTTGGCCAAAAAATGTTTGCCAATGTAACAGTGTTCCGTGGCGGCACGTAGCCGCTACACTTCGGAAACTTTGTTGCTTATAGGGAACAATCATGGGGCTGGATGATGCGCTGATCTTCACTCGCGTCGTGGAACTGCACAGCTTTACCCAGGCGGCGCAGAGCCTGGGCATGCAGAAGTCGACGGTGAGCCGGCGTATCGCGCTGCTGGAAGAGCGCCTGGGTGTGCGCCTGATCAACCGCACCACGCGCAAGCTGCGCCTGACCGAAGTGGGCCAGGCCTACTACGACCGCTGCCGGCAGATCATGCATGACTTCGCCGAGGCCGAGCAGGCGGTGATGCAGTTGCAGCAGGCGCCTTCGGGATTGTTGCGGATCAGCGCGCCCATCGAATTCGGCCAGATGTACCTGGCCAAGGTGCTGGGCGACTTCATGAACCTTTATCCACAGATCACCGCCGAGGTCGAGCTGACCTCGCGCAATGTCGATCCGCTGGAGGAGGGCGTGGACATTGTCATCATGGTTGGCCAGCCGGAAGACTCGACCCTGATTGCCCGACGCATGCTCACCACCAACCGCTGCCTGTGCGCCAGCCCCGAGTACCTGAAGTTGCATGGCTGGCCGGAAACCGTCGAGGAACTGGCTGGCCATCGCGCGGTACTGCTGCAGGCCGATTCGCAACGCTACTGGCCGTTGCGCGGGGAAACGGTACCGTGCCACCGGGTGCTGTCGTGCAACAACATCACCTTCGCCCGCGAAGCGGTGCTGGCGGGTGCAGGAATCGCCTCGCTGCCCGAACTGATCGTTGACGAGCAGTTGGCCAGTGGCCGTCTGGTGCGCGTGTTGCCGCAGGTCCAGCTACCGGTGGGCGAACTGTACGCGGTGTACCCGTCGCGGCGTTTCCAGGCGATGAAGGTGAAGGCTTTCCTCGACTTCCTGATCAATAACCTGCCCATTGATCCCGGCCGCTGGCTGGAGCCGAAGGCGGCCCGCCTGATACCATCGCACCCATGAGCGCGCGCGCCGTCGCGCGCTGTCCGCTTCACACGAAGAATTGCTGCACACGAGAGCCTTCATGACCACAGTCCGCACCCGTATCGCGCCGTCTCCCACCGGCGACCCGCACGTCGGCACCGCGTATATCGCGCTGTTCAACCTCTGCTTCGCCCGCCAGCACGGCGGTCAGTTCATTCTGCGCATCGAGGACACCGACCAGGTGCGCTCGACCCGCGAATCGGAACAGCAGATCTTCGACGCGCTGCGCTGGCTGGGGATCGAGTGGGATGAGGGCCCGGACGTCGGTGGCCCGCACGGCCCGTATCGGCAGAGCGAGCGCGGCGCCATCTATAAGCAGTACAGCGACGAACTGGTCGAGAAGGGCCACGCCTTCCCCTGCTTCTGCTCCTCCGAGCGTCTCGACGCCCTGCGCGCCGAGCAGCAGGCGCGCAAGGAAACCCCGCGCTACGACGGCCACTGCATGCACATCCCGAAGGAGGAGTCGGCCCGGTGCATCGCCGCCGGCGAGTCCCACGTGGTGCGCATGAAGGTGCCGACCGAGGGCGTCTGTGTGGTGCCGGACATGCTCCGTGGCGACGTGGAAATCCCGTGGGACCGCATGGACATGCAGGTGCTGATGAAGGCCGACGGCCTGCCCACCTATTTCCTCGCCAACGTGGTCGACGACCACCTGATGGGGATCACCCACGTCCTCCGCGGCGAAGAGTGGCTGCCGTCGGCGCCCAAGCTGATCAAGCTGTACGAGTACTTCGGCTGGGAACAGCCGGTGCTCTGCTACATGCCGCTGCTGCGCAACCCGGACAAGAGCAAGCTGTCCAAGCGCAAGAATCCCACGTCGATCACCTTCTACGAGCGCATGGGCCTGTTGCCCCAGGCGCTGCTGAACTACCTCGGCCGCATGGGCTGGTCCATGCCCGACGAGCGCGAGAAGTTCAGCCTGGCGGAGATGATCGAGCACTTCGACCTGTCCCGCGTGTCGCTGGGCGGGCCGATCTTCGACATCGAGAAGCTCTCCTGGCTGAACGGCCAGTGGATCCGTGAGCTGACCGTGGAGGACTTCGCCAAGGAAGTGCAGAAGTGGGCGCTCAATCCCGAGTACCTGATGAAGATCGCCCCGCACGTGCAAGGCCGCGTGGAGAACTTCAGCCAGATCGCTCCATTGGCCGGTTTCTTCTTCAGCGGCGGCGTGCAGCTGGACGCCAAGCTGTTCGAGCACAAGAAACTCGATGCCACCCAGGTCCGCCAGGTGTTGCAGCTGGTGCTGTGGAAGCTCGAAGCGCTGCGCCAGTGGGAAAAGGACCGCATCACCGCGACCATCCAGGCCGTGGCCGAGCACCTGGGCCTCAAGCTGCGTGATGTGATGCCGCTGATGTTCCCGGCGATCACCGGCGCGGCCAGTTCGGTGTCGGTGCTCGACGCCATGGAAATCCTCGGCGCCGACCTGTCGCGCTATCGCTTGCGCCAGGCCCTGGAGCTGCTGGGCGGTGCGTCGAAGAAAGAAGCCAAGGAGTGGGAAAAGATTCGCGACGCCATCGGCTCCTGAGTTCTTTCCTACACTGAAAAAGGCCGGATGCTGCAAAGCTCCGGCCTTTTTCATACCGGCATCGTTGATTGTGGACGTACCGGAGGAGGGCAGGCGAGCCGCGGATTTCGCTGGCCGAAAACCGGGGTGGTCACTTAAGTGATTGTTCTGTGGGAGAAAAAAATAAGAAATCTGAAAAAATGTTGTTGACAGGGGTTCGCCTCGCCCCTAAGATGCGCCCCGTTCCAGCGACGAACTGAACTGACAGAGCGAAGCGGAACGGTAGATCCAGCGGTACTTTGGGGCTATAGCTCAGCTGGGAGAGCGCTTGCATGGCATGCAAGAGGTCGACGGTTCGATCCCGTCTAGCTCCACCAAATTACCAGTAGGCTTCGCTTGTCCGAGCGGAGCTGAAATCGAAGGTTTTGCGTCCCCTTCGTCTAGTGGCCTAGGACACCGCCCTTTCACGGCGGTAACAGGGGTTCGAGTCCCCTAGGGGACGCCACTATTCCAGCGACGATGCGTTCGCGTCGTCAGCCAGAGTCATCTGGGGCTATAGCTCAGCTGGGAGAGCGCTTGCATGGCATGCAAGAGGTCGACGGTTCGATCCCGTCTAGCTCCACCAATTTCCCAAACGGGATGAAGCCAGAATCCACCGCCTGGTGGGTTTCTTCGAAGGATATGTCCCCTTCGTCTAGTGGCCTAGGACACCGCCCTTTCACGGCGGTAACAGGGGTTCGAGTCCCCTAGGGGACGCCATTTTTATCGCTCTGCGATGCCTATAGGGCCACTGAGACTTTCAGTGGCCCTTTTGTTTTTTCCCTTCCGAAAAGTTTTCCTCCGACCAGTGGTCATGCGTTCTGCTTGCCGATTTTTATTATGAGAATAATATTCTATCCATAATATTTCCCCGAGCGAGAACCCAGCCATGAGCGACAAGAAAGCCCAGACCCGCGAACGCATTCTGTCCGCTGCCACCAGCGCGTTGCTGCAGCGCGGCCCAGTGGGCCCCAGCGTGGGCGAGGTGATGTCGGCGGCAGGGCTGACGGTGGGGGGCTTCTATTCGCACTTCGAGAGCAAGGACGCGCTGATGCTCGAGGCGTTCCGGCAACTGCTCGCCAAGCGCCGCGAAGGGCTCAAGCGCTTCGATCCGCAGTTGAGTTTCGCCGAGCGGCGGGCGCTGACGGCGCAGTTCTACCTGTCGCGCAAGCATCGTGATACCGAAGAGGAAGGCTGCCCGATCCCCAGTTCGCTGAACGAGGTGGCCAATCTGCCGGAAGAATTCCGCCAGACCCTGGAAGAACACGTGGAGCTGATGGTCGCGGCGCTGGCTGGCCGCCCCGAGGAAATCGACTCCGTGCTCAGCGACATGGCCCTGATGATTGGCGGATTGGCGCTGGCCCGAGCCCTGGGCAGCGGAGACCTGTCCGATCGTGTCCTGCGTGCCGCGAAGAAGGCGGTGATCTGAGGAGGTGCGGAAATGAATGGTCTCAACTGGGTTCGAGGCATCAATGCCACCCTGGGGCGCGTCGCGCCGGAATGGGCGGCGCAGCGCATGCGGCAGTTGTTCGTGACGCCCAACGGGTATTCGCCGCGCGACTGGGAGCTGCCGTTGCTGGCCAGCTCCGAGCGCGTCACCTTGCGCTTTGGCCTGTCCGCGTTGCGCTGGGGGGAGGGTCCGGCCGTGCTGCTGATGCACGGCTGGGAAGGACGGCCCACCCAGTTCGCCACGCTGATCGAGAAGCTGGTGGGCGCCGGTTACGGCGTGATTGCCCTCGATGGCCCAGGCCATGGTCGCTCGCCCGGACAGGAAGCGGATATCGTGCTGTTCGCCCGCGCCCTCCTGGAAGCGGCTGGCGAGCTGCCGCCGCTGCGTGCCGTGATCGGTCATTCCATGGGCGGTGCCAGTGCCCTGCTGGCGACGCAGATGGGCTTGCGCACCGAGACGCTGGTGACCATCGGCGCACCGAGCAATGTGCTTGGCGTCCTGCGCGGCTTCTCCAGAATGGTCGGGCTGCCGCCGCTCGCACGTTCGCGCTTCATCCGCATGATCGAGGGGCGCACGGGAATTGCCGCCAGGCAACTGGACGTCGCGCGCTACCAGCTGGATTTCCCCGGCCTGGTGGTGCACGCCGAGGATGACCAGTACGTGCGCGTGGGCGAGGCCGCCGCCATTCACCAGGCCTGGCCGCGTAGCCGACTGTTGCGCCTGCCCGCCGGCGGACACCACCGTGTGTTGGCGGATGCCGTAGTCACTGAGGCGATCCTCGAACTGTTGGAGGAAGCCGAGATGCCACTCCCCCTGGCGCTGGTTTCCTGAAACATTCAGCAGGCTGATAACGGCGGCTACCGACCGCCGTTTTCGTTGAATGATGGCCCGTTGCGGGTCGTCAGGTTTGCCGTGCTGGCGTAGACTTTCGGGCATTTCCGGCCGCCCCGGCCTGGGCGCGAGGTCTTGCGCATGCGGGCGGTCGATGGGGGGGAAGCATGAATCTGTCGCTGGATTGGGTGCTGCAGAAGGCGCGCCCGGTCATGCCGGTGCTGGTGATCGACGATGTGGCGCTCGCCGCTGACCTGGCGCACGCGCTGTATGACGGTGGCGTGCGCGTGCTGGAAGTGACCCTGCGGACGCCGCAGGCGCTGGATGCGGTCGCGGAGATCCGCCGCGAGCTACCGGAGATGATCGTCGGTGCCGGCACCCTGATCCACACCGAGCAGTTCCAGGAAGCCCGCGACGCCGGTGCCCAGTTCGCCGTCAGCCCCGGCTGCACGCCGCGGCTGGTGGCCGCCGCCGACGATGCCAAGCTGCCGTTCCTGCCGGGCGTGATGACGCCGTCGGAAGTGCTCGTTGCGCTCGAGTACGGCTACCGCTCGCTGAAGCTGTTCCCCGCCGATGGCAACGCCGCGATCAAGATGCTCAAGAGCCTGAAGGCGCCCTTCGCCGGCATCCGCTTCTGTCCGACTGGCGGCATCACCCAGGAGAACCTGCTCAACGTGCTGCGCCTGCCCAACGTCGCCTGCGTCGGCGGTACCTGGATCGCGCCGCCCAGCCTGGTCCGCGCCCGCGCCTGGGACCAGATCACCCAATTGGCCGCCGAGGCGATCGCGCTGGCCGCAAGCCTGGAGCATGCTTCATGAGTTGGCAGTTGCCCGACCCGTTCGTCATCGATATCGAGGTCAAGTCCGAGGACATCGACGGCCTCGGTCACGCCAACAACGCTGTCTACGTCAGTTGGCTGGAACGCTGCGCTTGGCGCCACTCCCAGAGCCTGGGGCTGGACCTGGCCGAGTACCGCCGGCTGGATCGTGCCATGGCCGTGGTGCGCCATGAGGTGGATTACCTGGCCGCCGCCTACGAAGGCGATCAGTTGCAGCTGGCGACCTGGATCGTCGAGTCCGACCAGCGCCTGAAGATGACCCGCCACTTCCAGCTGGTGCGCCCCGCCGATGCTGTGACGCTGCTGCGCGCACAGACCACCTTCGTCTGCATCGAGCTGTCCAGCGGCAAGCCCAAGCGCATGCCCGTCGAGTTCATCGAAGGCTACGGCCGCGCCTTGTTGCCAGCGGCAAGCGTCGCAGCGGGCGCGTGATCCGTCGCGCCGCGCTTTTCCCGGCGCGGCGCATTCCCTACAATCCGCGGCCTTCGCCATTGCCCGAGATTTTCCCGTGCAGATCGCCCTGGCCCCGATGGAGGGGCTGGTAGATGACATCCTGCGCGATGTGCTGACTCGCGTCGGCGGCATCGACTGGTGCGTCACCGAATTCATCCGCATCAACGACCGACTGTTGCCGCCGTCGTCCTTCCTGGCGCTCGCGCCGGAGCTGGCGCACGGCAGCAGGACCCGCGCCGGCGTGCCGATGCGTGTGCAACTGCTCGGTTCCGACCCGCAACTGCTGGCGGAAAACGCCGTGCAGGCCTGCGAGCTGGGTGCCCCGGTGATCGACCTGAACTTCGGCTGCCCGGCGAAGACGGTGAACCGTTCCCGTGGCGGCGCGGTGCTGCTGAAGGAGCCCGAGCTGATGTTCAGCATCATCGAGGCCGTGCGCCGTGCGGTGCCGGCGCACATCCCGGTGACCTCGAAGATGCGCCTGGGCTATGACAGCCCGGATGGCGCGATCGACTGCGCCCGCGCCCTGGCCGACGCCGGCTCCGCCCACGTGGTGGTCCACGCGCGGACCAAGGCCGACGGCTACAAGCCGCCGGCACATTGGGAATGGGTGGCGAAGGTCGCCGATGCGGTAAAGGTGCCGGTGTTCGCCAATGGCGAAGTCTGGACCCTCGAGGATTACCACCGTTGTCGCTCCATCAGCGGTGTGGCCGACATCATGCTCGGCCGCGGGCTGGTTTCCCGCCCCGATCTCGCCCGGCAGATCGCTGCCTGGCGCGATGGCCGCGAGGTGGTGCCGATGCCCTGGTCCGAGGTGCGCGTGCTGCTCGACGACTTCTGGCGCCAGGCCCGGCGCAAGCTGGCGCCCCGCTATGCGCCGGGGCGGCTGAAGCAGTGGCTGGGGATGCTCACCCGCAGTTATCCCGAAGCCGTGGAGCTGTTCGCCCAGGTGCGCCGCGAGAGCGATTGCGAAGTGCTGGATCGGATGCTCCAGGTCGAGATCGAAGCAGCCGCTTGATCTGCTCTTCGTAGGAGCGAGCTTGCTCGCGAACGCGGTTCCTCCCAACACATCGGTGTTGAGCGGTTCGCGAGCAAGCTCGCTCCTACAAAAGCGTGCGCCACGATTACGCCGAATCAGCGGCCGCCGCTGACGTCGACGAAGCTGCCGGTGGAGTAGCTCGACTCGTTCGAGGCCAGGAACAGGATCGCTCGCGCCACTTCCTCGGCCTCGCCGCCGCGCCCCAGCGGAATCGCCGATTGCAGGCGTTCCACGCGGCCCGGCTCGCCACCACTGGCGTGGATCTCGGTCCTGATCAGCCCTGGTCGTACGGCGTTCACGCGGATACCTTCAGCGGCCACTTCCTTGGCCAGGCCGATGGTCAGGCTGTCCACCGCGCCCTTGGCGGCGGCGTAGTCGATGTATTCGTTGGGCGAGCCCAGGCGCGAAGCCATCGACGAGACATTGACGATGCTTCCGCCGTTGCCGCCGTGCTTGCGCGCCATGCGTCTGATCGCCTCGCGACAGCAGAGGAAGGTGCCGGTGACATTCACCGCGAACACCCGCTGCAGGCGTGCCACGTCCATCTCTTCGAGGCGCATCTGGCGCTCGAGGATGCCAGCGTTGTTCACCAGTGCGTCGATACGGCCGAAGTGTTCGTCCACTTCGCGGAACAGTCGCAGCACGTCTTCCTCGTTCGCCACGTCAGCGGCGAAGGCGCGTGCGTTGCCGCCGGCCCTGGTGATCTGTGTGACCAGCGCCTGGGCCGCTTCCTGCTCGCGGCGATAGTTGAGCGCCACGGCGAACCCGCGTTCGGCAGCGAGCAGCGCGGTGGCAGCGCCGATGCCGCGACTGGCGCCAGTGATCAGCATGACCTTGTCCATGGAAAATCATCCTGTGGCGAAGGGGGCTTGAAATGGATTCGGGCAGCCCAATCTATGTTCCTGCGGGAGGCCGAAGACGGGTCCCGCACCGGAGTTCTGATGTCAGGCTCCCGATCATACCTTGCTGAAATTTTCAGGAGATTCGCAATGAGCAACGTCCTTTCCCTCGCCCCGCTGTTCCGCCAGTCCGTTGGCTTCGATCGTTTCAATGATCTGTTCGAATCCGCCCTGCGCAGTGAAAGCGGCAGTTCCTACCCGCCCTACAACGTCGAGAAGCATGGTGACGACCAGTACCGCATCGTCATCGCCGCCGCCGGCCTGCAGGAGGAAGACCTGGAGCTGCAGGTGGAGCGCGGTGTGCTGACCGTCCATGGCGGCAAGCGCGAAAAGGCTTCCGAGAGCGTCACCTACCTGCACCAGGGCATTGCCCAGCGCGCCTTCAAGCTGTCGTTCCGCCTCGCCGATCACATCGAGGTCCAGGGCGCATCGCTGAAGAACGGCCTGCTCAGTGTCGAGCTGGTACGCATCGTTCCGGAAGAGGCCAAGCCCAAGCGGATCGCCATCAACGGCCAGAACCCGGCCATCGAAGGCTGAGAGGCGCCCCGGTACTAGCCGGGCCGTAGCCGCAAAGCAAAACGCCCGTCTCGCAGGAGACGGGCGTTTTCGTTGGTACCTCGATCGGCTGCCGATCAGGCTTTCTGCTGGTCCGGCAATGGTGCCGAACGATTGCGCCACCAGGCGATGACGATGGCCGCCATCAGCACGAAGCCCAGGTAGCCCATGGCCGGGTAGACCAGGCCCACCAGCTTGACGAAACCGACCTGGCTGGCGATGAAGGCGAGTACTACCGCGACCACGGTGGCAGCGCGGAACGGCACGCCATAGGCGGCGCAGCGTGCGGCCAGGGTGTAGGCGAAACCGCTGGTGGTGCAGTACAGCTTCACCAGCAGCAGGGCGAGCATCACGTCGCCGAACCAGGGCGCGATGTTGTTGCTCAGCAGCAGGGTGGGAATGGCGCTGCCGCCGATCACGTCGATCTGCACCAGCATCACCAGGGCCATGGCGAGAATCAGCACGCCGACGCCGATACCGCCGAATACTCCGCCCATTGCCGCGGTGCGCAGGTTCGCCACGCTGCCGCCCATCACCACCACGGCCGCCGCGGTGGCGGCGACGTTGTAGGAGACGTAGAGCAGCGCGCCGAGCAGCCAGTTGGGCGCCGGATGCGGCACGGCCTGGGCAATCTGCTCCAGTTCCGCCAGCGGCTTGTGGATATGCGTCAGCGCGTAGATGGCGATGATCGCCACGATGATCATCAGTACCGGGGTTATCAGGCTCATCAGGGTGATCACCCGTTTCAGGCCCAGGCACACGGTGATGATGGTCAGCACGCCAAGGACGATGCCGCCGATGGAGTGGCCGATGCCCAGTTGCTGTTCGAAGGAGGAGTTGGCGCCGGCGAACATCACCACCATGGTGCCGAACAGGAAGAACGTCAGCATCAGGTCGACGACGCGGCCCAGCGGCTTGCCACAGATGTACTCCATGGCTTCCTTGTGCGACTGGGTCTGCAGGCGGCTGCCGATCTGGTAGAGGTTCATCAGTAGGAAGGCGAACAGCGCCAGCGCCACCAGCGCGCCAGCCAGGCCCATGATGCCGAAGCCGCCGAAGAACTGGAGGATCTCCTGGCCCGAGGCGAAGCCGACGCCCACCACCAGGCCGATGTAGGCTCCGCCGAGCTTGAGACTGGTTTTCATGATCGAGACTCTGTTGTTGTTATGCGAGCGGCCCTGCTCGCGGCGGGGCCGAAAGGGGTCACGCTGCGCCGACGTAGGCCTGGATTTCCACCTCGACATCCACGCCCAGCGCCAGGGCCGAAGCCACGCAGGAGCGTACCGGCAGGCCCTGGTCGAAGTAGCGCTTGTACACCTCGTTGAAGCCGGCGAAGTGCGTCATGTCGGACAGCCACACGGTGGCCTTCACCACCTGGGAAAAGTTCGCGCCGCAGGCTTCCAGGCTCTCGGCGATGCGGGTCATCACCGCTTCGGTCTGGGTCTGGATGTCACCCTTCACCACCTGGCCGTCGGCGGTCATCGGCACCTGGCCGGAGAGGAACAGGAAGCCACCGGCCTTCACGGCGCGGGAGAAAGGGAAGGGCAGGGTGCTGGGAAAACGCTGGATATCGCTCATGGGTAAGTCTCCGGGGGAATTCAACGCAGGCGCGCCGGGCTCAGGCGCTGGGGGTCGACGCCTTCCAGGCGCAGGGATTCGGGGAGCGGCTGGCCGAGCAGCAGCGACTGGGCCAGGCGCGAGACGCCGTCGGCGGACTGGATGCCGTAGCCGCCCTGGGCGGCCAGCCAGAAGAACGCCGGGTTCCGGGCATCGCTGCCGATCACCAGGTCGCCATCACTGACGAATGAGCGCAGGCCGGCCCAGCTGTGGTTCGGCCGGCGGATCGCCAGGGTGGTGTGCTCTTCGATGTGGTGCACGCCGATGGCGATATCCAGCTCTTCGGGCTGCACGTCCTGGGCCTGCACCGGATCGGCATTGGCGGGCGAGCCGAGCAGTTGGCCGGCGTCCGGCTTGAAGTAGAAGCTTTCATCGATGCCGATGACGGTCGGCCAGCGACTGACATCGACACCTTCCGGCACGGCGAAGGTAAAGGCGGTGCGCCGGCAGGGTTGCAGGCCGACGGGGCGGATGCCGCAGCGCTCGGCCACATGGTCGGCCCAGGCGCCGGCGGCATTGACCAGTTGCGCGGCCTGTATGACTTCGCCATGGCTGAGTTGCAGCGTCCAGCCGCCATCATTCGCGTATCGGGCGGAGAGCAACTCGCGGTTGCAGCGCAACTCGCCGCCACGCTGGCGCAGCGCGCGCAGGTAGCCCTGGTGCAATGCATGGACGTCGAGATCGCGCGCATCTGCCTCGTAGAGCGCGCCGATGATCGCGTCGGCGCGCAGCACCGGGAGGAGCTCCAGCGCCTGTTCGGTACTGATGCGCTCGACACCGGGCGTGGCTTCGGCCTGGTTCAGCCGCTCGATGTCCTCGGGGCCGCCGACGTACAGGCAGCCGCGCGGGGTGAGGATCGGGTGCTCGCTGAAACCTGCCGGTGGATTCTCGTAGAAGGCGCGACTGGCGCGGGTCAGCGCCTGGATCTGCGGCGTGCCGTAGGCCTCCATGAACATTGCCGCGGAGCGCCCGGTGGCGTGATAGCCGGGCTGCTCTTCGCGCTCCACCACCAACACCTTGTGGGTCTCGCTCAGGCGGTAGGCGAGAGAAGCACCGGCAATGCCGGCACCGATGATGACGAAATCGAAATGGCTCACTGCAAGGGCCTTCTGCCGGTATTCTCTTATGTGAGAAATCTAAGATATGAGAATTTTTGCGCCAAAGGCAAGGCCCGGTAAACTTTCGTCGGCCCCCTCACGAGATGTCCCATGAGCGAAACCGCGCAGATACTAGCCAAACCCCAGCAACTGGATCGAGACGAAGTCGGTGCGCGCCTGCGGGCGGTTCGCAAGCAACAGAAGCTGACCCTGAAACAGCTCTCCGACCTGTCTGGGGTGGCGGTTTCCACTCTGTCGAAGATGGAGTTGGCGCAGGTCGCGGTGAGCTATGACAAGCTGGCCGCCGCCGCCCGCGCCTTGCAGGTGGATATCGCCCAGTTGTTCCGCCCATTGCCGCCCGTCGGAGCGCTGGCGGGACTGAAGACGTTCGTGAAGACCCGTGTCGATGACGCTGCCGGTTACGACACCGGGGGCTACGAGTACTACCCCATCGCCGGTGATTTCCCGCAGCGCAGCATGACGCCGCTGTACGCGCGCATCTTTGCCCGCGAAGTGGGCGAGTTCGATGATTACGTCCGCCACCCCGGCCAGGAGTTCGCCATGGTGGTGACCGGCCGCGTGCGCATCCAGTTCGAGACGGGCGAGTCGGTAAGCATCGGCCCGCGTGAGACGGCGTACTTCGACAGCAGCGTCGGCCACCTCTACCTCAACGACGGTGAAGCCGACGAGGCCCAGGTGATGGTGGTGATGTCGGAGTTGCGGCCCGCCGAGTAGCGGGCCTCAGGTCGCCTGTTGTGAGTCGCGCCGGGGCAGCAGGGCGATGAAGTCCTCCAGCGGCACCGGGCGGCTGAACAGGTAGCCCTGGTACAGGTGGCAGCCCTGTTCGGTCAGCAGCGCCAGCTGTTCGGGGGTTTCCACGCCTTCGGCCACCAGTTCCAGGCCGAGGCTGTGGCCCATGGCGATGATGGCGCGGACGATTTCCGCGTCGTTGCTGTCGTTGGGGGCGTCGCGCACGAAGCTCTGGTCGATCTTCAGGCTGTCCACCGGCAGGCGCTTGAGGTACGTGAGCGATGAATAGCCGGTGCCGAAGTCGTCCATGGCGAACCGCACGCCGACCTCGCGCAGGCGCTCCATGCGCGCGATGGTGTCGTCCAGTTGCTGGATCACGATGCCCTCGGTGATCTCCAGTTTCAGCAGGCTGGCTGGCAGTCTGGTCTTGTGCAGCAGCGCCAGCAGGCGCTCGACGAAGTCGCTTTGGCGGAACTGCCTCGGGCTGATGTTCACGCTCAGGCTGAAATTCTCGATGTCGATGCGGCCCTCGGCGAGCAGTTGCGCGCCGGTGCGGCAGGCCTCCTCGATGACCCACTGGCCGACCTCGACGATCAGTCCGCTGTCTTCCAGGACGCGGATGAAGCTGGCCGGCGATTGCGGGCCGCGAGTCGGGTGGCGCCAGCGCAGCAACGCCTCGGCACCGACGATGCGCGAATCGCGGGTGTCCACCTGCGCCTGGTAGTGCAGGTTGAACTCACGCCGGGCGAGGGCCATGCGCAGGCCGTTCTCCAGGCGCAGGCGCTCGCTGGCGGCCTGCTGCATGGATTCGTGGAACAGCTGCACGGTGTTGCGCCCGGCGTCCTTGGCACGGTACATGGCAATGTCGGCGCGCTTGAGCAGGTCGTCGGGGGTCGCGCCGTCATCGGGGATCAGCGCGATACCGATACTCGGGGTGATCTGCAGGCGGTGGCCGTCCAGCAGCATCGGCTCGGCCAGCAGGTCGCGCAGCTTTTCCGCCAGTTGCCGCACTTGCTGCGCGGTCTCCAGGCGGCTGCCCTCGATACCGGTGATCAGCACCACGAACTCGTCGCCGCCCAGGCGCGCCACGGTGTCTTCCTGGCGCACGCTGGCTTCCAGGCGCGCGGTGACCATCTGCAGGATGGAATCGCCGACCGAGTGGCCGAGCGAGTCATTGATGTGCTTGAAGTGGTCGAGGTCGAGGAACAGCAGCGCGCCGCGCAGGCTGTGGCGTTGCAGCAGGGCGATCTGCTGCTTGAGGCGGTCCATCAGCAGGGCGCGGTTGGGCAGGTCGGTCAGGGCGTCGTGGTAGGCGAGGTGCTGAATGCGCGCCTCGGCCTCGCGCAGTTCGCTGGTGTCGCGGGCGGTCAGCAGCAGGCAGTTCACGCCGCCCAGCTCGATCGGCTCCACCGACACGTCCACCGTCTTGATCGTGCCGTCGCGGTGGCGGCCGCGCATTTCCAGGTGGTGGACGAAGCCGTCGCGGTTCAGCGCGGCGATCATGTTCAGGCGCTCGTCCGGGTCGGCCCAGATGTTGATGCCCAGGGCGGTCTGCCCGATCACTTCGTCGGTGCGGTAACCGGTGAGGCGGTGGAAGCCTTCGTTGACCTCGATGTAGCGGCCCGTCTCGCGTTCGGTGATGGTGATGGCGTCAGGGCTGGAGTGGAACGCCTTGGCGAACTTTTCCTGGCTGGCCTTGAGCGCCGCCTCGGCCTGCAGGCGCCGGGTGACGTCGCGGAAGCTGGAGAGAATGCACAACTGGCGGTCGACCCAGATCAGCCGGCTGGCGACCATGCAGGTGATGGTCTGGCCCTCGCGGGTGAGGAACTGCACCTCGACGTTCTGCAGCGAGTGGTCGCGCATCAGTTGCTCGAACAGTCGCGAGCGCTGGTGGTGGTCGGCCCAGAAGGCGACCTGGTGGGATGAGCGGCCGATGATGTCCTCGGCGAGCCAGCCGAAGGTGCTGCAGAAACTGGGGTTCACTTCGACGAATTCGCCGTCGCGCACCCTGGACACGCAGATCGGGTCCGGGCTGCCCTGGAACAGGCTGGCGAACTTTTCCTCCGAGGCCTGCAGGCTGCGCTCGCGCAGTACGCGCTCGGTGATGTCGAGCAGGGTGCCAGCCATGCGCAACGGCTTGCCGTGGGCATTGCGGTACAGGCGTGCGCGGCTTTCCAGGTAGCGGACTTCGCCCGAGTCGAGCTGGGCACGGTAGGTGAACTGGTAGTCATTCTCCGGCCCGCGGGCCAGCCGTGCGTAGGCCTGGCGCATGCGCTGGCGGTCGGTCTTGTCGACGCAGGCGAAGAATTCGCCGAAGGGCCCGTGGAAATCCCGATCAGGCAATTCGTGCAGGACGGCAGCGCGGGCCGAGCCGTAGAGCAGGCCGCTGGGAATGTGCCAGTCCCAGATGCCCAGTTGAGCGGAATCCAGGGCCAGGTCGAGGCGCTCCTGGCTGTCGCGCAGGGCCTGTTCCTGGGCGCGCACGTGGGTGATGTCGCGTACCGTCAGGACCAGGCAGGGCTGCTCGTCCAGTTCGATCTGGCAGCCGTAGACGCGGGCACTGCGGATCTCCCCGGTGCGCGTCAGCAAGGTGACTTCGAAGCCGTCGAGCTGCTGTTCGGCGGCCATCCGCTCGAGCATGCGCTGGCGCTCGTCGAGGCTGCGCCACAGGCCAAGCTGCACGGACGTGCGACCAAGCGCTTCCTCGCGACTCCAGCCGAAGCGGTCGACGAAGCTGGCATTCAATTCGAGGAATTTACCGCTGTCGCGGTCGGTGATGACCATGGCGTCAGGCGCGGTATGAAAGGCCTTGGCGAACTGGTCCTGGCCGTCGGTGGCGAACGGGGGCGTACGCGGGGCGCGGTTCATGCGGCGCTTCCCCGATGGCTGGCGGCGCCGGTCAATCGAGGCCGGCTAACGCGAGGTGGCGTGCGGACGGGCATTCGGGCCCCTTCTTCTAGTTCTGTCAGAACAATAGAGGTTAGGCCGCGACAGGCGCAAGCCCGGCCGCCTGGGCGTCGAGCAGGCGCATGAAGGCCCGCGCGGCGTTGGATAGGGTGCGCTCGGTGTGCAGGATGTAGCCCAGTTGGCGACTGAGCTGGATGTCCTGCAGCGGCAGGCGGACGACGCTGTCATCGAGCATGGTGCGCGGCAGGACGCTCCAGGCCAGGCCGATGGAAACCATCATCTTGATGGTCTCCATGTAGTTGGTGCTCATGCCGATGTTCGGCGTCAGGCCTTCGGCTTCGAACATGCGCCGCACGATGTGGTGGGTGAAGGTGTTGCCGCCGGGGAATACCGCCGGGTGCCGCGCCACATCGGCGAGGAACACCGGGCCCTGCACGGACAGCGGGTGCTCCGGGGCGGCGACGAAGTCCAGCGGGTCGTCCCATACCGGCACGGCGCGCACGGGTTCGGCGGTTTCCGGGGCGAGGGTGATCACGGCCAGTTCGGCGCGGCCATGGAGAATCTCTTCGTAGGCCACTTCCGAGTCACAGAACTGGATGTCCAGTGCCACCTGCGGGTGGGCCTTGGTGAAAGCGCGCAGCAACGGCGGCAGGCGGTGCAGGCCGATGTGGTGGCTGGTGGCCAGGACCAGACGACCGCTCACCTCGCCATTGAGGTTGGTCAGTGCCCGACGGGTATCGTCCAGCACGCTGAGAATCTGGTAGGCGCGCGGCAGCAGGGCGCGACCGGACTCGGTGAGCGTTACTTCGCGGCCAACCCGGTCGAACAAGCGCACGCCCAGCTGGTTTTCCAGGGCGGCGATGCGTTTGCTCACCGCCGGCTGGGTCAGGTGCAGGCGCTCGCCGGCTTCGGAGAAGCTGCCGGACTCGGCGATGGCGAGGAAGGTGTTGAGGCTGGTCAGGTCCATCGGGGCGGCTCCAGGCGTCAGGCGTCAGGCGTCAGGCTGCAGGCAACAGCGGGCGGAGCGTTTTTGCCTGCAGCTTGAAGCTTATAACTTGTCGCATTCCTTATGGGAATCCTTCGGATGAAAAATATGAATTTGAGTTATTCGGTACCTTTCCATAGGATCATCCCCACAAGCCCAAGGGGCATAGAAAGACGCTGATGAGGACTCTCTGATGGCCGGCAAGACGCTCTACGACAAACTCTGGGAAATGCACGAGGTGAAGCGCCGTGACGATGGTTCGTCGCTCATCTACATCGACCGTCACATCCTTCACGAAGTGACCTCGCCGCAGGCTTTCGAAGGCCTGCGCCTGGCCGGCCGCAAGCCGTGGCGCATCGATGCCAACATCGCCACCCCGGACCACAACGTGCCGACCACCCAGGTCGAGCGCAAGGGCGGCCTCGCGGCCATTGCCGACGAAGTGTCGCGCATCCAGGTCCAGACCCTGGACGAGAACTGCGATGACTTCGGCATCCTCGAATTCAAGATGAACGACATTCGCCAGGGCATCGTCCACGTGGTCGGTCCGGAGCAGGGCGCGACCCTGCCGGGCATGACCGTGGTCTGCGGCGACTCGCACACCTCGACCCACGGCGCCTTCGGCGCGCTGGCCCATGGCATCGGCACCTCCGAAGTGGAGCACGTGCTCGCCACCCAGTGCCTGGTCGCCAAGAAGATGAAGAACATGCAGGTTCGCGTGGAAGGCAAACTGCCCTTCGGCGTGACCGCCAAGGACATTGTCCTCGCAGTGATCGGCAAGATCGGCACCGCGGGCGGCAACGGCCATGCCCTGGAGTTCGCCGGCAGCGCCATCCGCGACCTGTCCATGGAAGGCCGCATGACCATCTGCAACATGTCCATCGAGGCAGGCGCCCGCGTCGGCATGGTGGCGTGCGACGAGAAGACCGTCGAATACGTGAAGGGTCGTCCGTTCTCGCCGCAAGGCAGCGACTGGGACAAGGCCGTCGAAGCCTGGCGCGACCTGGTTTCCGACGCCGATGCGCACTTCGACACCATCGTCGAGCTGCGTGCCGAGGACATCAAGCCGCAGGTCAGCTGGGGCACTTCGCCCGAGATGGTCCTGGCCGTCGACCAGAACGTGCCGGACCCGGCTGCCGAGGCGGATGCGGTCAAGCGCGATTCCATCACCCGCGCCCTCAAGTACATGGGCCTGAACGCCAACCAGGCGATCACCGATATCCAGCTGGACCGCGTGTTCATCGGTTCCTGCACCAACTCGCGCATCGAAGACCTGCGCGCCGCCGCCGCCGTGGCCAAGGGCCGCAAGGTCGCCGCTACCGTGAAGCAGGCGCTGGTCGTACCGGGCTCGGGACTGGTGAAAGCCCAGGCCGAACAGGAAGGCCTGGACAAGATTTTCATCGAAGCCGGCTTCGAGTGGCGTGAACCGGGCTGCTCCATGTGCCTGGCGATGAACCCGGACCGCCTGGAGAGCGGCGAGCACTGCGCTTCCACCTCCAACCGCAACTTCGAAGGCCGCCAGGGCGCCGGTGGTCGTACCCACCTGGTGAGTCCGGCGATGGCCGCCGCGGCTGCGGTGACCGGTCGTTTCATCGACGTACGTGAATTGATGCAGGCCTGAGGAGACCAGAGATGAAAGCATTCACCCAGCACACCGGTCTCGTCGCGCCGCTCGACCGCGCCAACGTCGACACCGACCAGATCATTCCCAAGCAATTCCTCAAGTCGATCAAGCGCACCGGCTTCGGCCCGAATTTGTTCGACGAGTGGCGCTACCTGGACGTCGGCCAGCCGAACCAGGACAACTCCAAGCGTCCGGTGAACAAGGACTTTGTCCTCAACTTCCCGCGCTTCCAGGGCGCCAGCGTGCTGCTGGCCCGTGAGAACTTCGGTTGCGGCTCCTCCCGCGAGCACGCGCCGTGGGCGCTGGACGAGTACGGCTTCCGCACCGTGATCGCGCCGAGCTTCGCCGACATCTTCTTCAACAACAGCTTCAAGAACGGCCTGCTGCCGATCATCCTGAAGGACGAAGAAGTGGACGAGCTGTTCGCCCAGTGCGAAGCCACCGAGGGTTACCAGCTGACCGTCGACCTCGCCGCGCAGACCGTGACCCGTCCGGACGGCAAGCAGTACAGCTTCGAGGTGGACGCGTTCCGCAAGCACTGCCTGCTCAACGGCCTGGACGACATCGGCCTGACCCTGCAGGACGCCGACGCCATCCGCAGTTTCGAAGGTGGTTATAAACAGCAGCAGCCCTGGTTGTTCCGCGACGCCTGATGGCGCCGCAGCAGCCGCAAGCCAAGGAGACAGTCATGACCGAGAGTCGTCACGAGCAAGTGGTCCAGCGCCAGTTCGGCGCCCAGGCCAGCGCTTACCTGACCAGTGCCGTACACGCCCAGGGCGAGGAATTCGCCCAGCTGCGCGAGCGACTGTCGGCGACTACCGGTGCGCGCGTGCTGGACCTGGGGTGCGGGGCAGGGCACGTGAGCTTCAACGTCGCGCCGCTGGCTGGCGAAGTGGTGGCTTACGACCTGTCCCAGCAGATGCTCGACGTGGTGGCTTCGGCCGCCGCCGAGCGCGGCCTGGGCAACATCGCCACGCGTTGTGGCGCCGCCGAGCAGTTGCCGTTCGAAGAGGGCGAGTTCGACTTCGTCTTCAGCCGCTATTCCGCGCACCACTGGCGGGATGTTGGCCAGGCGCTGCGCGAAGTGCGCCGGGTGCTCAAGCCGGGTGGCGTGGCCTGCTTCATCGATGTCGCAGCGCCCGGCTTGCCTCTGCCGGACACCTATCTGCAGACTGTCGAGGTCCTGCGCGACACCAGCCACGTGCGTGACTACTCGCCGTCGGAGTGGGCGCGCTTAGTGGGCGAGGCTGGGCTTGCGGTGACCGCTGCCAAGCGCCAGCGCCTGCGCCTGGAGTTCACCTCCTGGGTCGAGCGCATGCGTACGCCCGAAGTGATGCGCCAGGCCATTCGTGCCCTGCAGCTTTCGATGGGCGACGAGGTGCGCGAGTATTTCGAGATCGACGCCGAGGGTTCTTTCAGCACCGACGTGCTGGTGCTCTGGGCAATCAAATAACGGCTGCAGGCGGCAGGCTACAGGCAGTAAGAAAAAGCCTGTGGCCTGAAGCCTGCGGCCCGCAGCTTTTTCCGAAGGAAAACATTTCATGAGCAAACAGATTCTGGTTCTTCCCGGCGACGGTATCGGCCCGGAAATCATGGCCGAAGCGGTCAAGGTGCTGGAGCTGGCCAACGACAAGTTCGCCCTGGGCTTCGAGCTGACCGAAGATGTGATCGGTGGTGCCGCCATCGACAAACACGGCGTACCGCTGGCCGACGAGACCCTGGAGCGCGCGCGCAACTCCGACGCTGTGCTGCTGGGCGCCGTGGGCGGCCCGAAGTGGGACAAGATCGAGCGTGACATCCGCCCCGAGCGCGGCCTGCTGAAGATCCGTTCGCAACTGGGCCTGTTCGGCAACCTGCGCCCGGCCATCCTCTACCCGCAACTGGCCGATGCCTCCAGCCTGAAGCCCGAAGTGGTCGCCGGCCTGGACATCCTCATCGTCCGCGAGCTGACCGGCGGCATCTACTTCGGCCAACCGCGCGAGCAGCGCGTGCTGGAGAATGGCGAGCGCCGGGCGTACGACACCCTGCCGTACAGCGAAAGCGAAATCCGCCGCATCGCCCGCGTCGGCTTCGACATGGCCCGCGTGCGTGGCAAGAAGCTCTGCTCGGTGGACAAGGCCAACGTCCTGGCTTCCAGCCAGCTGTGGCGCGAAGTGGTTGAGGAAGTCGCCAAGGACTACCCGGATATCGAGCTGTCGCACATGTACGTCGACAACGCCGCCATGCAGCTGGTCCGCGCGCCCAAGCAGTTCGACGTGATGGTCACTGACAACATGTTCGGCGACATCCTATCGGATGAGGCTTCCATGCTCACCGGCTCCATCGGCATGCTGCCTTCCGCCTCGCTGGACTCGAACAACAAGGGCATGTACGAGCCTTGCCATGGTTCCGCGCCGGACATCGCCGGCAAGGGCATCGCCAACCCGCTGGCGACCATCCTCTCGGTGTCGATGATGCTGCGCTACACCTTCAATGAAGGTGCTGCCGCCGACGCCATCGAGAAGGCCGTGAGCCTGGTGCTCGACCAGGCTCTGCGTACCGGGGATATCTGGTCCGAAGGCTGCACCAGGGTCGGTACCCGCGAAATGGGCGATGCGGTAGTCGCGGCTCTGCGGAATCTGTAATCTGTTCGGCTCGCTCGTTCCCGCACTTTTGTAGGAAGGCGGGAACGACGGCCCTCTAAATATTTGAAGGTGTAGTAGCGATGAAGCGTGTAGGTCTGATCGGTTGGCGTGGCATGGTGGGTTCGGTGCTCATGCAGCGGATGCTGGAAGAGCGGGACTTCGACCTGATCGAGCCGGTGTTCTTCACCACCTCCAATGTGGGTGGCGAAGGTCCGTCCATTGGCAAGGACATTGCCCCCCTGAAAGACGCCTACAGCATCGAGGAACTGAAAACCCTCGACGTCATCCTGACCTGCCAGGGCGGCGACTACACCAGCGAAGTCTTCCCCAAGCTGCGCGAAGCCGGCTGGCAGGGTTACTGGATCGACGCTGCTTCCAGCCTGCGCATGCAGGATGACGCGGTCATCGTTCTCGACCCGGTCAACCGCAAGGTCATCGACAACTCGCTGGATGCCGGCACCAAGAACTACATCGGCGGCAACTGCACCGTCAGTCTGATGCTGATGGCCCTGGGTGGCCTGTTCGAGGCTGGCCTGGTCGAGTGGATGAGCGCCATGACCTATCAGGCGGCCTCGGGCGCCGGCGCGCAGAACATGCGCGAGCTGATCAAGCAGATGGGCGCCATCAACGCCTCCGTCGCCGATGACCTGGCCAACCCGTCCAGCGCCATCCTCGACATCGACCGCAAGGTCGCCGAGGCCATTCGCAGCGACGCCATGCCCACCGAGAACTTCGGTGCGCCGCTGGCCGGCAGCCTGATCCCGTGGATCGACAAGGAACTGCCCAACGGCCAGAGCCGCGAAGAGTGGAAGGGCCAGGCCGAGACCAACAAGATCCTCGGTCGCTTCAAGAACCCGATCCCGGTCGACGGCATCTGCGTGCGCATCGGCGCCATGCGTTGCCACAGCCAGGCGCTGACCATCAAGCTGAACAAGGATGTGCCGATGGCCGACATCGAAGGCCTGATCAGCCAGCACAACCCGTGGGTCAAGCTGATCCCCAACCAGCGTGAAATCAGCATGCGCGAACTGACTCCGGCGGCCGTTACCGGCACCCTGAGCGTTCCGGTCGGCCGTCTGCGCAAGCTCAACATGGGCTCGCAGTACATCGGCGCCTTCACCGTCGGCGACCAGCTGCTGTGGGGCGCTGCCGAGCCGCTGCGCCGCATGCTGCGTATCCTGCTGGAGCGCTGATCCACCCCGCGTGACCTCGCAACGCCGGCCCAGTGCCGGCGTTGTGCTTTCTGGAGCACGAGAAGTTCCGGTTGTGTAGGTGAACCGCCGCACAAAAACGCCAGTCCGTCTGGCTGCCGGTCCTTTGGCGCCAGTTTCTGTGACGCACCCGGAAAAGCCACCGGGAACCAGTCGCTATCCTCGCAGCCCGTCCATGGGGACAGGTTTCGGCGCGCCTTTTCGTGCCGGCCGACGGCAAGCAAGCAGCGGGGGAGAAAATGGCTCGGTTACACAGATTGTGGTTGGCGACGGCGGTGGCGGCAGCCTTCATGCCGGGCATGGCGGGCGCACTGGAACTGGGCGACATTTCCTCGCGCGCGGCGCTGGGGCAGACCCTTTCGGCCAGTATCGACCTGCGTGGTACGGCAGACCTGAGCTCCGAGGAAGTCGTGGTCAGCCTCGCCTCGGCAGAAGACTTCGAGCGCCTGGGGGTGGATCGCAATGTGGTCACCAGCGGGCTGAAGTTCACGCCCGACCTTGGCGGGAATGGCCGTGGCGTCATTCATGTCAGCTCGTCCAAGCCGATTCGCGAGCCCTACGTGAATTTCGTCCTGCAGGTTGTCTGGCCGCAGGGGCGTCTGGTGCGCGAATTCACCCTGTTGCTGGACCCGCCGACCTATGCGGCCAGCCCGGTGGTGCCGCCGGCCATTGCGCCGATTGCCGCGGTGCGCGCAGCGCAAGCGCAGCCGCTGGCACCGTCGGTGGCCAGCGCGCCGGCTGCGGACAGCTATCGGATCCAGCGCAATGACGCGCTGTGGGACATCGCCTCGCGCAATCGCCCGTCCACCAGTGTTTCGGTCATGCAGACCATGGCGGCGATCCAGCGGATGAATCCGGATGCCTTCGTCGACGGCAACATCAACCGCATCAAGGTCGGCCAGGTGCTGCGTCTGCCCAGCGAACAGCAGGTTCGTGAGCAGACCCATGCCCAGGCAGTGGCGCATGTGGAAACCCAGAATTCGCAGTGGAAGGCCAAGCGCAATCCGGAAACGGCCCAGCTGGGGCGGCAACTCGACGCCACGCACAAGGCCGAGGCGGGGAGTGCGCCGGCAAAGGCGGAAGAGCGCGACAACCTGCGCCTGGTCTCCGGCCAGCCAGGCAAGGACAAGGGCAAGGTCGACGCCGAGCAGCTTGCTGTGGCCCAGGAGGGTCTGGACAGTGCGCGCCGCGAGGGCGAGGAGCTGCGCAGCCGGATTTCCGACCTGGAAAGCCAGACCCAGAAGCTGAACAAGCTGATCGAGCTGAAGGACTCGCAGATCGCCGGGCTGATCGCGCGTCTGGCCGAGCAGGATCGCGCCAAGGCCCAGGTCGCTTCACCTGCGGGCAACCCCCAGGCTGCGGCGGAAGTCGCCCAGGCATCCGCACCGCTGACCGCCCAGGCGGCGGATGGCGCGCCGCACCCCTGAGCTGCGGCGATAGGCGGCGGGGCCCTCGATTGCTTCGCCGCCGGTGGGGGCAGTAAAGTGCTGCGCTACTTTTCCCACCGATTGTGAGACCCCGATGCCTGAAACACTCGACATTGCCGTAGTTGGCGCCACAGGACTCGTTGGCGAGGCTTTGGTCGAACTGCTGGAAGAGCGCGACTTCCCCGTCGCCAATCTGTATCTGCTGGCCAGCGGTGAATCCGCCGGCAAGTCGATAGCCTTCCGTGGGCGCAACATCCGGGTCGCCAAACTCGATGAGTTCGACTTCGCCAAGGTGCGCCTGGCCTTCCTCTCCGTGGGCGCCGAAGCCGCCGCCGACTGTGCTGCCCGTGCCGGCGCGGCCGGCTGCAGCGTGATCGATCTCAGTGGTGCCTCGCTGAACAACACCGCTGCACTGCTGGCCCAGGCCTGCGTGAACGGCGATGCCGTCGAAACCCTGTCGCTTCCCGCGCTGATTGCCGCTCCGGCGGCACCGGCCGCCGAGGTTGCCGAAGTGCTTGCCGCGCTGCGTGGCGTGCTGGAGCTTCGCCAGGTGAATGTGGCCGCCTGCCTGTCCGCTTCCGCCCTGGGGCGCGAGGGTGTGCAGGAACTGGCGCGGCAGACTGCCGAGCTGCTCAATGCCCGCCCGCTGGAGCCGCGCCTGCTGGATCGCCAGTTCGCCTTCAACATGCTGGCGCAATTGGGCGCTGTCGATGCGCAGGGTTATTCCGCGGTCGAGCGGCGCATCGCGGCAGAGCTCTCGGTACTGTTCCCTGAACTGAAGGGCGGCCTGAGCGTGGCCTGCAGCCTGGCACCGGTGTTCTTCGGTGATGCCCTGATGCTGTCCATCAAGGCTGCGGCACCGATCTCGCTGTCCGCCGTCAGTGCCGCGCTGGAGGCAGCCGAAGGCATCGAGGTGGTGGAAGACGACTACCCGACTGTCATCGGCGATGCACAGGGGGAGGATAGTGTCTACGTCGGTCGCCTACGGACCGGTCTGACAGATTCGTGCGAACTGAATTTGTGGATTGCGTCAGATAATGTGAGAAAAGGCGCAGCCCTAAATGCTGTGAACTTGGGCGAATTGTTGATAAAACACTATCTGTAAAAGATACTTACCGAATATTTGAAGAAGTATTCTAGCTTGGCAATACTGGCCGGGAACGTCGCTGACAGGGGAGAGCACCACCGTGAAAACGGAGGGTGTAGTGGGCAGCGGCGCCCGATAGACGTCGTTCTAATCCAGAAAAAAGCTATTAAAACAAGGGATTAATATATGGTCCGGCTTCGTAAACTGGTGCAGGCAATCGCAGCTGCTTCGGCACTGACCTCGGGCATGGCGCATGCGCTGGGGTTGGGAGACATCCACCTGCGTTCGGCACTGAACCAGCCGCTGGACGCCGAGATCGAACTGGTCGAAGTTCGTGACCTGTCCTCGGCCGAGGTAATCCCGAAGCTGGCTTCGCCGGAAGACTTCAGCAAGGCCGGCGTCGACCGTCAGTACTTCCTGACCGGGCTGAAATTCACTCCCATCGTCAAGCCGAACGGCAAGAGCGTCATTCGCGTGACCTCCGACCGGCCGGTGCAGGAACCCTACCTCAACTTCCTCGTGGAAGTGCTCTGGCCCAATGGCCGGTTGCTGCGTGAATACACCGTGCTGCTGGACCCGCCGCTGTACTCCCCGCAGACCGCTGCCGCGGTGCCGCGCGCGCCGATGGCGGCGCCGGCTCCGGTGGTGCGTCCGGCCGCCACGGCAGCACCGCGCCCGTCGGCCGCTGCCGCGCCGCGCCCCGCTGCGGCGCCTGCGCCGTCTCGTCGCCTGGAAGGCAACGAGTACCGTACCGGCAAGAACGACACCCTCTGGGAAATCGCCGCGCGTGCGCGCCCGGATGGCAGCGTTTCCGTGCAGCAGACCATGCTGGCGATCCAGGACCTCAACCCCGATGCCTTCCTTGGCGGCAACATCAACCGCCTGAAGAGTGGCCAGGTACTGCGCCTGCCCGATGCGGAGCAGATCAAGGCGCGCACCCAGCCGGCAGCGGTCACCGAGGTCAACCAGCAATACACCGCCTGGCGTGAAGGCCGCAGCTTGCCCACTGGCGGCGCTCGCCAGCTGGACGCCACTCCGCGCGCCAATGCCGGTAACGCCCCGGCCCAGGCTGATAGCAAGGACAGCCTGCGTCTGCTTTCCGGCGAAAACGGCAAGGCCAAGGGTGGCGACAAGGGCAGCAAGGACGGTCAGGCCGTCGCTGACAAGCTGGCCGTCACCAAGGAAAGTCTCGACAGCACCCGTCGCGAGAACGACGAGCTGACCAGCCGCATGACCGATCTGCAGAGCCAGATGGACAAGCTGCAGAAACTCATCGCGCTGAAGGATGCGCAGCTGGCGAAGCTGCAGAACGAACTGGGCAGCGACAAGTCCGCCGCCAATGGCGCGGCTGCCGTGCCTGCTCCGGTGCCGGGTGCCGATTCGGCCGCCCAACCGGCTACTCCGCCGGCTCCTGCGGTAGCAGAACAACCGGCTGCACCGACCCCGGGCGGGGATGCGGGCACGCCGCCAGCCCCGGCTGCCGAAGCACAACCGGCTCCGGCGCCGGCCCCGGCTCCTGCTGCGCCGGCCCCCGCGCCTGAGGCGCAGAAGCCGCAACCTGCTCCCGCTCCCGTCGCGGCGCCGGTCGAGCAGGCCGAGACCAGCTTCATCGACGAGATCCTGGCCAACCCGATCTGGCTGGGCGCCATCGCCGGCAGCGCGCTGCTGGCGCTGCTGGTCCTGCTGATGATCATTTCCCGCCGTCGCGCCGCCAAGGAGCAGGAAAGCCTTGCTGCCTACGCCGGTGACGACGAGCAGCACCTGGACGATGACCTGGCCCTCGCCGGCAGCGAACTCGACACCCTGGACGTACCGCAGGCCGCCGAAGTCGCCGCCCCGGCGCAAGCTGCGCCCGAGCGTGTCGCCGCGCAGACCAGCGACGCGCTCGGCGAAGCGGATATCTACATTGCCTACGGCCGCTTCAACCAGGCCGCCGAACTGCTCCAGGGCGCCATCTACGACGAGCCGCAACGTGCTGACCTGCGTCTGAAGCTGATGGAGGTCTATGCCGAGATCGGTGACCGCGAAGGTTTCGCCCGCCAGGAAAACGAGCTGCGCGAAATCGGCGGCGCCGAACCGCAGGTCGAGCAACTGAAATCCCGCTACCCGGGCATGGTCACCCTCGCTGCCGTAGGTGGCGGGCTGGCTGCTGCCGCGGCGGCTGCCGATGATGAGCATGACCTCGACGGCTTCAGCCTGGACGACTTCGCCATCGATACCCCCAGCGCCGCTGCAGAGCCTGCTGCTCAGCCCCACGGCGATCTGGACGATGCCTTCGACCTGGCGCTCGATGACCTCGACCTGGGCGAAGACAAGCCGGCCACCCCGGCCGCACAGACGAGCGATGAGCTGTCCTTCGGCAGCTTCGATCTGGACGACAGCCTGAGCCTGGGCAACTCGCCGGCCGAGGCGCCGAGCGCGAACAAGGTCGAGGATGACTTCGCCTTCGACCTGGACCTGCCGGAAGAGCCGGCTGCCAAGGTCGAGGCTCCATCGCTGGTCGACGATCTGAGCGATTTCTCCCTGGACCTGGATAACGACCTGGAGAAGGACGCGCATTCCACCCTGGCTTCGGCGGAAGATGACTTCCTGCTGAGCCTGGACGATGACACTGCCTCGTTGTCCGGCGTGAGCCCCGAGGAGTTCAGCCTGGATATCGACAGCAAGGCACCTCAGGTCGATAACCTGCCGGATGACTTCGACCTGTCCCTGGCGGATGACCAGCCGCTGCCGGCCAAGGCCGATGACAGCTTCGCTGCGCAACTGGACGAAGTGAGCGCCGAACTGGATCGCCTCTCCGCGCAGAACGACGAACCCAAAGCGCCAGTCGCACCGCCGGTTGAAGACAGCTTCGCCGCTGGCGACCTGGACCTGCCGGGCGAGGCTGCCGACGACGAGGACGATTTCGACTTCCTCTCCGGCGCTGACGAAGCGGCTACCAAGCTCGACCTGGCGCGTGCCTACATCGACATGGGCGACACTGAAGGCGCCCGCGACATCCTCGACGAAGTACTCACCGAGGGTAACGACAACCAGCAGCAGGAAGCGCGTGAACTGCTCGGGCGTATCGCCTGAGCCGGAAGGCTCCATATAGATGATTGAAGCAGTACTCTCAGCGGCGGCCGATTCGGCCGCCGTTGGCGTTTCCAGGATTGCCCTGGGCGTCGAATTCAAAGGCTCGCGTTATCGCGGCTGGCAGCGCCAGGAGAATGGTGTGCCAACCGTGCAGGGGGCGCTGGAAAAGGCCCTGTCCCGGGTGGCTGATCACCCCGTTTCGTTGATGTGTGCGGGGCGCACTGACGCGCTGGTGCACGCGAGCGGGCAGGTGGTGCATTTCGATACCACCGCCGAGCGCTCGCTCATCGCCTGGGTCATGGGCACCAATGCCAACCTGCCCAACGATATCAGCGTGACCTGGGCCAAGGTGATGCCGGCACATTTCCATGCGCGCTTCAGCGCCATGGCACGGCGCTACCGCTATGTAATCTACAACGACCAGATCCGCCCGGCCCACATGGCCGAGGAGGTCACCTGGAACCACCGTCCGCTGGCCGCTTCGCGCATGCGCGAAGCGGCCCGGGCACTGGTCGGCGCCCATGATTTCACCTCGTTCCGCGCCGTACAGTGCCAGGCCAAGTCGCCGGTGAAAACCGTGCATCACCTCGAGGTGATCGAGCACGGCCGCTTCATCGTGCTGGATATTCGCGCCAACGCTTTCCTGCACCACATGGTGCGCAACTTCGCCGGTGTGCTGATGACCATCGGCGCCGGTGAGCGGCCGGTGGAGTGGGCAGCCGAAGTACTGGAGGCGCGAGATCGCCGTGCCGGGGGTGTCACCGCGCACCCTTACGGGCTGTACCTGGTGCGCGTGGAATACCCGGAGGAGTTCGTGTTGCCCGAGCGCTACCTGGGGCCACATTTCCTTTCAAGTTTGCCGGATGTCGTTGGCTGACGTTGCCAGGGTCATTTGCTACCATCGATCGATCACTTGCCTGAAGGTTGCTGCATCTTGTCTGCCGTTCGCATCAAAATCTGCGGTATTACCCGAGTCGAGGATGCCCTGGCGGCCGCCGAAGCGGGCGCTGACGCCATCGGCCTGGTGTTCTACGCCAGGAGTCCGCGGGCAGTGAGCATCCAGCAGGCGCGGGCAATCGTTGCGGCGTTGCCGCCCTTCGTCAGTACCGTCGGCCTGTTCGTCGATGCCAGTCGCTGCGAGCTGGGGGAAATCCTCGATGCGGTGCCGCTGGACGTCCTGCAGTTCCATGGCGACGAAACGCCGGAGGCCTGCGCGGGCTGGCACAAGCGTTACCTCAAGGCCTTGCGCGTGAAACCGGGCGACGACGTGGCGGCGCAGATCGCGAACTATCCGCAGGCCAGCGGTTTCCTCCTCGATACCTATGTGGAGGGCGTCCCTGGCGGAACCGGGCTGGCCTTCGACTGGTCACTGGTGCCGCAGGACGTACAGCGTCCGTTGATCCTGGCCGGCGGCCTGACGGTCGCCAATGTGGCCGAGGCGATCGCCCAGGTGCGCCCCTATGCCGTGGACGTGAGCGGCGGGGTGGAGGCAAGCAAAGGCATCAAGGATGCGCAGAAGATCCGCGACTTCATCGCCCAGTGTCGTTCGGTGGCGTGACGCGGAATCTTCATGTGACGACGAGCGGCCTGCCGCCGTCCACTACCCAATCGCTGCACGGCAGCGTTTGGGACTCGTCGGTGGCTGTCGCCGGCGACCCAGTGGTGTATTCATGGCGACGCCCTCGGGCGGCGCCTTTGTTTGCGAGGGGTTCCAGCCTTGAGCTCGGAACCGCGACGATGAATTTGCTCAGGGGCACGCGCAACCCATCGCGCCGCGTCCCTGCACTGGAGACGAGAGCATGAGCAACTGGCTGGTAGACAAGCTGATCCCTTCCATCATGCGTTCCGAGGCGAAGAAGAGCTCGGTCCCGGAAGGCCTGTGGCACAAGTGCCCGTCCTGCGAGGCGGTACTGTACCGTCCGGAGCTGGAAAAGACCCTCGACGTCTGCCCCAAGTGCGATCACCACATGCGCATCGGCGCCCGCGCGCGCATCGATATCTTCCTCGATGAGGAAGGTCGCGAGGAGCTGGGCGCAGAGCTGGAGCCGGTCGATCGTCTGAAGTTCCGTGACAGCAAGAAGTACAAGGATCGCCTGACCGCTGCGCAGAAAGACACCGGCGAGAAGGACGCGCTGATCTCCATGAGTGGCAAGCTGATGGGCATGCCGGTCGTGGTCAGCGCCTTCGAGTTCTCCTTCATGGGCGGCTCCATGGGCTCCATCGTCGGCGAGCGCTTCGTGCGCGCTGCCAACTACGCCCTGGAAAACCGTTGCCCGATGATCTGCTTCTCGGCCTCGGGCGGTGCGCGCATGCAGGAGGCCCTGATCTCGCTGATGCAGATGGCCAAGACCTCCGCTGCACTGGCTCGCCTGCGCGAAGAAGGCATTCCGTTCATCTCCGTGCTGACCGACCCGGTCTACGGCGGCGTTTCCGCCAGCCTGGCGATGCTCGGCGACGTGATCGTCGGCGAGCCGCGCGCGCTGATCGGCTTCGCCGGCCCGCGGGTGATCGAGCAGACCGTCCGCGAGAAGCTGCCCGAAGGCTTCCAGCGCAGCGAGTTCCTGCTGGAGCACGGCGCCATCGACATGATCGTTCACCGTGCCGAGCTGCGTCCGCGCCTGGCCAAGGTGCTCGCCAAGTTCACCCACACTCCAAGTACCGCGCTCGCAGGATGACCCAACGCACCCTTGCCGACTGGCTCAGCTACCTCGAACAACTCCACCCCACGGCAATCGACATGGGGCTGGATCGCTCCCGTGAAGTAGCCGGCCGGCTTGGCCTGGGGCGTCCCGCGCCCCGCGTGGTGACCGTCACCGGTACCAACGGCAAGGGTTCCACCTGCGCCTTCCTCGCGGCGATGCTCGGCGAGCAGGGCCTGCGCGTTGGGGTCTATAGCTCCCCGCACCTGCTGCGCTACAACGAGCGCGTGCTCATCGATGGTCTTGAGGCCAGCGATGAGGCGCTCTGCGAGGCTTTCGCCGCCGTCGAGGCGGCGCGTGGCGATATCTCCCTGACCTACTTCGAGATGGGCACCCTCGCGGCCTTCTGGTTGTTCGAACGCGCCAACCTCGATGCCGTGGTGCTGGAGGTCGGCCTGGGTGGACGCCTGGATGCGGTCAACCTGATCGACTCCGATGTCGCCGTGGTCACCAGTATCGGCATCGATCATGCCGACTGGCTGGGCGACACCCGCGAAAGCGTGGCCTTCGAGAAAGCCGGCATCTTCCGCGCCGGCAAGCCCGCCGTGTGTGGCGACCTGGAGCCGCCGGCACCGATCCTGGAGCAGGCTCGCCAACTGGGTTCGCCGCTGGTCCTGCGCGGCCGCGATTTCGACCTGGCGATGGGCGAGGGCGACTGGCACTGGCGTGGTCGCTCCGCATCGGGCGAGGCGTTGTCTCTGCACAATCTGCCGCTGCTTGACCTGCCAATGGAGAACGCTGCACTGGCCTTGCAGGTCTACGCCCTGCTGAACCTGCCGTGGCAGTCCGAGCAACTGGTCGCCGCGCTGCTGCGCACTCGTGTTACCGGGCGCCTGGATCGCCGCACCGTGCAATGGCACGGCGAAGAGCGCCACTTGCTGCTCGACGTCGGGCATAATCCGCACGCATCGCAATACCTGGCCAGCCGTCTGCGTGCAGCGCCGCCCCAAGGCGTGCGCCATGCGGTATTCGGCCTGTTGGCGGACAAGGATCTCGACGGCGTACTGGAACCGCTGCTCGGCTTGGTGCAGGATTGGGCCGTTGCACCACTGCCCACCGGCCGCAGTCGTCCTGTCGAGGAACTGGAAGCCGCGCTTCAGGCGCGCGGGGCGCAGGTCAGTTGCCATGGCGACATTGCCGCGGCGCTGGTAGCGCAGTGCGATGCAGCGGGCACCGATGACGAGATTCTGGTGTTCGGATCGTTCTACAGCGTGGCGGATGCCCTGGAGTGGCTCGCCAAGGCTGCTCAATAAGCTGCTCAATCAAGTACACCTAAGGGGAGTTGTGCATGGCGTTGCTCGATAAGGGGCTCAAGCAGCGGGTAGTCGGAGCGCTGGTGCTGCTGGCGCTGGCGGTCATCTTCCTGCCGATGCTGTTCTCCCGCGAGGACGATGTGCGCCAGGTGGTCGTCGAGGCGCCCGTGATGCCCAAGCCGCCGGCCATGCCCACGGTCGAAGTGCAGCCCACCGAGGTTCCCGAGCCGCAGGCCGAGGATGCGGAGAATGCCGTGCCACCGGCCGAAGCTGCGCCGGCGCAGGCGCCTGCCGCGCCTATCGCCAGCCTGCCGACCCAGCAGGCGCAAGCGCCACAACCCAAGGCTCCGGCCCCGCAGCCCGTCGCACCCAAACCTGCTCAGCCAGCGCCTCAGGCTGCCGCTGCGGCCGCACCGGCGCAGCAGCCAGCGCAGCGCCTGGACAGCAACAATCTGCCGGTGAGCTGGTCGGTACAGCTGGCCAGCCTGTCCAATCGCGCCCGCGCCGATGAATTGCAGAAGTCCCTGCGCAGCCAGGGTTACAACGCCTACGTGCGCAGCTTCGACGGCATGAACCGGGTGTTCGTCGGCCCGGTGGTCGAACGCGCCGAGGCGGACCGCCTGCGCGATCAGTTGGGCAAGCAGCAGAAGCTCAACGGCTTCGTGGTGCGCTTCCAGCCTGAACGTGGCTGAGCTGGTTCGTTAGCTTCACTCAATCAGCCCCATGGCAAACTGGGGCTCTTCTAAATCGAAGGCCTCTGCTAAAATGCGGGGCCTTTCCGTTTCTGGGCCGCAACGTGGCATTTACCTGGGTCGATTGGACGATGATCGGCATCATCGTCATTTCCAGCCTGATCAGCTTGAGCCGTGGTTTCGTCAAGGAAGCCCTGTCGCTGGTCACCTGGATCGTAGCCGGTGCGGTCGCCTGGATGTTCGGCGGCGCGCTGGCCGAGCATCTCGCACCCTACATTCAGCTGCCCTCGGGGCGCGTCATCGCCGCTTGCGCTCTTCTTTTCGTCGTCACGCTGCTGCTCGGCGCACTCGTCAATTTCCTCATCAGCGAGCTGGTGCGGGTGACCGGCATGTCCGGCACCGACCGAGTGCTCGGCATGGTGTTCGGTGGCGCCCGAGGCGTGCTGCTGGTGGTTCTTCTGGTCGGCCTGCTGAGCCTTGCACCGGTGCAACAGGATCCGTGGTGGCAGCAATCGGTGCTGATGCCGCATTTCCTGATGGTCGCCGACTGGTCGAAGAACTTCATCCTGACTTTTGCCGGGCAGTGGATGTCCGGCGTGACCATCACTCCGCCATCCGGAGTGGGGTCTTTGCTGCCGGCCCAATGACGGGCGGGCAGAGGCGACGGGTAGCCGTCGCCGCTATGGCAGGTCCGGTGGATACTGCCGAATACGGAATTGTTTTAGCCTGAACACCAACTAGGGGTTGCGTCGCATGTGTGGCATCGTCGGTATCGTGGGCAAGTCGAACGTCAATCAGGCGCTGTATGACGCCCTCACCGTTCTCCAGCATCGTGGCCAGGACGCTGCGGGGATCGTCACCTGTCAGGACGACCGTCTGTACCTGCGCAAGGACAACGGCCTGGTCCGTGACGTCTTCCAGCAGCGTCACATGCAGCGCCTGGTCGGCAAGATCGGCATCGGCCACGTGCGCTACCCCACTGCGGGCAGCTCCAGTTCCGCCGAGGCCCAGCCGTTCTACGTCAACTCGCCGTATGGCATCACCCTGGCGCACAACGGCAACCTGACCAACGTCGAGCAGTTGGCCAAGGAAATCTACGAGTCCGACCTGCGCCACGTGAACACCAACTCCGACTCGGAAGTGCTGCTCAACGTGTTCGCCCATGAGCTGGCGGTGCGCAACAAGCTGCAGCCCACCGAGGAAGACGTGTTCGCCGCCGTTGCCGGCGTGCATGCCCGTTGTGTCGGCGGCTATGCCGTGGTGGCGATGATCACCGGTCACGGTATCGTCGGTTTCCGCGATCCCCATGCGATCCGCCCGATCGTCTTCGGCCAGCGTCACACCGAGAACGGCGTGGAATACATGATTGCCTCGGAAAGCGTGGCGCTGGACGTCCTCGGCTTCACCCTGATTCGCGATCTCGCGCCGGGCGAAGCGGTGTACATCACCGAGGAAGGCAAGCTCTATACCCGCCAGTGCGCGGCCAACCCGCAGTACTCGCCGTGCATCTTCGAGCACGTCTACCTGGCGCGTCCGGACTCCATCATCGATGGCATCTCGGTCTACAAGGCCCGCCTGCGCATGGGCGAGAAGCTGGCCGACAAGATCCTCCGCGAGCGTCCGGACCACGACATCGACGTGGTCATCCCGATCCCGGACACCAGCCGCACCGCCGCGCTGGAACTGGCCAACCGCCTGGGCGTGAAGTTCCGCGAAGGCTTCGTGAAGAACCGCTACATCGGCCGTACCTTCATCATGCCCGGCCAGGCCGCGCGCAAGAAATCGGTGCGCCAGAAGCTCAACGCCATCGAGCTGGAATTCCGCGGCAAGAACGTGATGCTGGTGGACGACTCCATCGTGCGCGGCACCACCTGCAAGCAGATCATCCAGATGGCCCGCGAGGCCGGCGCGAAGAACGTCTACTTCTGCTCCGCCGCTCCCGCCGTACGCTACCCCAACGTCTACGGCATCGACATGCCGAGCGCCCACGAGCTGATCGCGCACAACCGCAGCACCGAGGAAGTCGGCGAGCTGATCGGCGCCGATTGGCTGGTGTATCAGGACCTGCAGGACCTGATCGAATCCACCGAGGGCGGCAAGATCAAGATCGAGCACTTCGACTGTGCCGTGTTCAATGGCGAGTACGTCACCGGCGACGTCGACGAGGCCTATCTGAACAAGATCGAGCAGGCGCGCAACGATGCGACCAAGACCAAGGTCGCCGCCGTCAGCGCCATCATCGATCTGTATAACGACTGATCTAGAAACGAATAGGGAGAGCAGGGCATGGCTCAGGATTGGGAAGCCGGCCGGCTGGACAGCGACCTCGAGGGCGTCGGTTTCGACACCCTGGCGGTGCGCGCCGGCCAGCGCCGCACCCCGGAAGGCGAGCACGGCGAAGGCCTGTTCACCACTTCCAGCTACGTGTTCCGTAGCGCCGCCGACGCGGCTGCACGTTTCGCCGGTGAAGTGCCGGGCAACGTCTATTCGCGCTACACCAACCCCACGGTGCGCACCTTCGAGGAGCGCATCGCTGCGCTGGAAGGCGCCGAGCAGGCGGTGGCTACCTCCACCGGCATGTCGGCCATCCTGTCCCTGGTGATGAGTCTGTGCAGCGCTGGTGACCACGTGCTGGTCTCGCGCAGCGTGTTCGGCTCGACCATCAGCCTGTTCGAGAAGTATTTCAAGCGTTTCGGTATCGAGGTGGACTATCCGCCGCTGAGCGACCTGAAAGCCTGGGAGGCGGCGTGCAAGCCGAACACCAAGCTGTTCTTCGTCGAATCGCCGTCCAACCCCTTGGCCGAGCTGGTGGATATCGCCGCGCTGGCCGAGATCGCCCATGCCAAGGGCGCGCTGCTCGCCGTGGACAACTGCTTCTGCACCCCGGCATTGCAGCAGCCGCTGAAGTTGGGTGCGGATGTGGTGATCCATTCGGCGACCAAGTACATCGACGGCCAGGGTCGCACCATGGGCGGCGTGGTGGCGGGTCGCCGCGCGCAGATGGAGCCCGTCGTCGGCTTCCTGCGCACCGCCGGTCCGACCCTCAGCCCGTTCAACGCCTGGATCTTCATCAAGGGCCTGGAAACCCTGCGCGTGCGCATGCAGGCCCACAGTGCCTCGGCCCAGCAAGTCGCTGAATGGCTGGAGCAACAGTCGGGCGTCGAGCGCGTCTACTACTCCGGGCTGCCCAGTCATCCGCAGCACGAACTGGCCAAGCGTCAGCAGAAGGGCTTCGGCGCGGTGGTGAGCTTCGAGGTGAAGGGCGGCAAGGACGCGGCGTGGCGCTGCATCGATGCCACCCGGATGATCTCCATCACCACCAACCTGGGTGACACCAAGACCACCATCGCCCACCCGGCTACGACCTCCCACGGTCGCCTGTCGCCGGCCGAGCGCGAGAACGCCGGTATCCGTGACAACCTGATCCGCGTCGCCGTGGGCCTGGAGGATGTCGACGACATCAAGGCCGACCTGGCGCGAGGCCTGGCTGCGCTGTGAGCATGGCGGACATCCTTGGCAACGGCCGCGTCGTCCTGGTAACCGGGGCGGCGCACGGCATTGGTCTGGGCATCAGCGCCTGGCTGGTCGCCGAGGGCTGGCAGGTGGTGCTGGCGGACATCGACCGCGAGCGTGGCCCGAAGGTGGCTGCGGCGCTGGGCGAGCGTGCCAGCTTCATCGCGCTGGATGTAGCCAATGAGGGGCAGGTTGCCGCGGCCGTTGCCGAGCTGATCGGTCAGTTCGGCCGCCTGGACGCGTTGGTGAGCAATGCGGCCATCGCCAGGCCGCACAACACCGCCCTGGAGAGCCTCGGGCTGAACGAGTGGAACCGCACCCTGGCGGTGAACCTCACCGGGCCGATGTTGCTGGCCAAGCACTGTGCGCCGTACCTGCGTGCGCACAGCGGTGCAATCGTCAACATTGCTTCGACCCGTGCGCACCAGTCCGAGCCGAACTCCGAAGCTTACGCAGCGAGCAAGGGCGGCTTGCTGTCGCTGACCCATGCCCTGGCCGGCAGCCTGGGGCCGGATATCCGCGTCAACGCGATTTCTCCCGGCTGGATTGATGCCCGTGACCTGCGCGAGCGCGAGGCCGAGCCGCTGACCGAGCTGGATCATGACCAGCACCTGGTCGGTCGCGTTGGTACGGTGGAGGACGTCGCAGCAGCGGTATCCTGGCTGATCGGCGACGGCGCCGGCTTCGTCACCGGCCAGGAGCTGGTGATCGATGGCGGCATGACGCGCAAGATGATCTACCTCGACTGAGAGTCGAGCGTGGAAGAGGAGGGCGGCCCGCGGGTCGCCCTTTTTCTTTTGTGGCTCTCCGACTCCGGGGGTGGGCTGTTCGCGAGCTGCACCGAGGTCGCTGACCGCACACCGAACTTTTTTTGCGGGAAATGAAAAAAATTTCAATCAGGGCATTGACTTAGGATTCGCCGGCTGTAGAATGCGCCCCACTTCGAGACGAAGGGTGATTAGCTCAGCCGGGAGAGCATCTGCCTTACAAGCAGAGGGTCGGCGGTTCGATCCCGTCATCACCCACCACTCTCGCAGTTACGCGCAGCGGTAGTTCAGTCGGTTAGAATACCGGCCTGTCACGCCGGGGGTCGCGGGTTCGAGTCCCGTCCGCTGCGCCATTTCCCCCTCCTTGGTTCCTACCCCGAACCAGCTTGTCGAGTGATTCACTCCAGGCGCAAGGAGGTTGCTGTACCGGACGAAAGTCCAACCGACACGCAGCGGTAGTTCAGTCGGTTAGAATACCGGCCTGTCACGCCGGGGGTCGCGGGTTCGAGTCCCGTCCGCTGCGCCATATTCGAAAGCCCTCAGGTAGCGATACCTGGGGGCTTTTTCGTTTCCGTCCGAAAATTCCTGGTGCTGTTCTGTAAGACGCTGTCACAGGTCGTTCACTTTCAGCGTCTAGCTTTTTTCCCATGGTCTTTGCTAAAACCGGATCGAACGGTCAGGAGAAAGCCAATGGACGACTATCAGGAAGAGCTGCTCGAACTGCACGCCGTGGAACAGGATCTGCCGGAGCCGGCCGACGACGCCACGGAGATGTGATCAGGCGCTGTGGCGCTGGGCGCGGCGGAATTCCCCGGGCGTCTGCCCGCTCCAGCGCTTGAAGGCGCGCTGGAACGCCTCAGCGGAGGCGAAACCGAGCAGATAGGCGATCTCGCCGAAGGCCAGGTCGGTGTCGCGGATGTAGATCATCGCCAGGTCGCGGCGGGTGTCGTTGAGGATGCTGCGGAACTGCGTGCCTTCCTCCGCCAGCTTGCGGCGCAGTGTCCAGGTTGGCAGCTTGAGGCGGGCGGCGACTTCCTCCAGGTCCGGCTCGCGGCCGTTGAGCATCGGGCCCAGCAACTGGGCGACACGCTCGCGCAGGCTGCGTGTGCGGGTCAGTTGCTCCAGTTCCTTCTCGCAGATATCCAGCAATTGCCGCCAGGTGCTCGGACAGTGGTCCGGATTGCCGCGCGCCAGGGCCGACTGGTCCAGGCGCAACTGGTTGTGCTCGGCACCGAATTCCACCGGGCAGCCGAGCATCTCCTCGAAGCGTGATGCCCAGGCCGGCGCCGGGTATTCGATCTCGATCTTCTCCGGGCGCAGCGGCTGTGCGCCGATGCTGCCGAGCATGCTGACCCAGCCAGCCAGCACAGAGTCCACGACAAAGCGGTTGTAGGCGTTGTACGGGCTGATGGAGTAGAAGCGCAGCCAGGCGCCACTGGCGTCCTCGATGAAGCTGCTCTGCCCGCGGTAGTTCTGTGCGTACAGCGGCTCGAAGCGGATCAGTGCACGAGCGGCGGCGCGCAGGTTCGGTGCCTGCGCGGCGGTCACGCCGGCCAGGCCACTCTGGCTCGGTCGGCTCAACTGGCCCATGCGCAGTCCCAGGGCGGGGTCGCCGCTCTGCTGGATGGCCGCATGGCCCAGGCGCATGTAGCGAGGAATGGAGAGACGCGCGCCGGGTTCGCCCAGGCGTGCGGCGTCCAGCCCGTATTGTTGAAGCAGGGGGTGCGCGGCGACGCCGCTTTCTTCCAGCGCATCGGCGAGGCTGTGGACAAAACCCACTGACAGGTCGCCGAGGCGCATGGTTGGGCGGTTCATAGCCAGAGGTTGATCAGGCGCGCGCCGGGGCCTTCGGGCGCCAGGGTGTGGCTGCCGCCGCTGACCACCAGGCTGCGGCCGTCGCTGCCCAGGTCCCATAGGTGGCCACGCATGAATACGGTGATGCCGGCATGGGCGCCGCTTTCACCCAGGCGGCCGGCCAGGGCCAGGCGCTCCCAGGCTTCGCCTTCGGTGAGTTCGCCCGGCTTGATGCGCACGTCGTCCGGCGTCGCGCCGCCGTTATAGCCTTTCCACGGCTTGTTCCAGTTGCCGTTGCCGGTAAGGAAGGCCGGGACTGCGATGATGTCGGGCTTGTTCGCGGCCAGAGCCTGGTAGCTCACCGGGTACCAGCTGTCGGCGCAGACCAGCACGCCCAGGCGTCCGGCCGGGGTCTGCAGGACCTGCAGGTCATCCGGGTCGCCGCCACGGGTGAAGCCTTTCTCGTCGTCGATGGGGAACAGCTTGCGCTGCGGCTTGCCCAGCGGCAGGCCGTCGCTGCCAAAGACCTGAGTAACGTTGTAGAGGCGACCGTTGCCTGTGCGGATCTGCCCTTCGACGATGCGCGGGTTGGGCAGCACGATGGAGCCGGCGACGATGGTCACGCCGAATTCCCTGGCCAGCCCGCCGAACAGCGTCTGGTAGTCGTGGGCCATGTCCACTGCCTTCATGCGGAACAGGGCGTCGGCCATGCGGTCCTCGCCCTTGGCGCCGAGCCAGCCGCGTGCCAGTTTCAGCGGGTTGCTGGCGGCCATCCATTCCATGGCCTCGGCGATGTGCTCGGTCTGGTAGACCTCGGGCTTCTCGCCCGCGGCCACCAGCCAGGTGCCGATGTGCTCGGGGAAGACCACCACGGTGCGCGGGTTGATCAGCCCTTCGTCGCGGGCCTTGGCCAGGTAGGCGCGGAATTTCAGGCGCAGGCGCTCGACGCTCTGGTAGTCCTGGGTATAGAGCTCGGGCTGCACGCCCAGCAGGTTGCCGCGCTCGGACGGTTGGCCCTGGTTGAGCGAGACCTGGCTGCGCAGGTCGGACAGGTAGTGGCCCACCGGGCGACGCTCGGCCCAGCCGGCATAGCCGGCGAAGAGGATCACCAGGACGAGGAAGATCAGCTTGCGCATAAAGGACAGGTACTCATGGGATGCACCACAGGGTAGGGGTTGGGCCGGGTGTTGCCAAGACGGCGTGTCATCTTTGGTCAGTAACTTGTCATTTTCGATCATTGAGCGGCGAGGGTGCGCTCCTTAGAGTCTGCCCCATACCGACCGCTCCCCATGCCTTGCCGTTCCACGGCCGCCGGCTGAGGGGGCGGCATCATCGTGAATGCCGGAGGAAACATGACCGCCACTTACCCGCACCTGCTCGCACCGCTGGACCTGGGCTTCACCACCCTGCGCAACCGCACCCTGATGGGCTCCATGCACACCGGCCTGGAAGAGAAGCCGCAGGGCTTCGAGCGCATGGCGGCCTACTTCGCCGAGCGCGCTCGCGGCGGCGTTGGCCTGATGGTCACTGGCGGCATCGGCCCGAACGAGGAAGGCGGTGTGTATTCCGGCGCGGCCAAGCTGAGCACCCCGGAAGAAGCCGAGAAGCACAAGATCGTCACCCAGGCGGTGCACGAGGCGGGCGGCAAGATCTGCATGCAGATCCTCCACGCCGGCCGCTACGCCTACAGCCCCAAGTCCGTCGCGCCCAGCGCCATCCAGGCGCCGATCAACCCGTTCAAACCGCGCGAGCTGGATGAAGAGGGCATCGAGAAGCAGATCGCCGACTTCGTCAATTGCTCGAGCCTGGCCCAGGTGGCCGGCTACGACGGCGTCGAGATCATGGGTTCGGAAGGCTACTTCATCAACCAGTTCCTCGCCGCCCACACCAACCACCGCACCGACCGTTGGGGTGGTAGCTACGAGAACCGCATGCGCCTGCCGGTGGAGATCGTCCGCCGCGTGCGTGAGGCCGTAGGCCCGAACTTCATCATCATCTATCGCCTGTCGATGCTCGACCTGGTGGAAGGTGGCAGCACCTGGGACGAGATCGTCCTGCTGGCCAAGGCCATCGAGCAGGCCGGCGCGACCATCATCAACACCGGTATCGGCTGGCACGAAGCGCGTATCCCGACCATCGCCACCAAGGTGCCGCGCGCGGCCTTCACCAAGGTCACCGCCAAGCTGCGCGGCGAGATCGGAATCCCGCTGATCACCACCAACCGCATCAACACCCCGGAAGTGGCCGAACAGGTGCTGGCCGAGGGCGACGCCGACATGGTCTCCATGGCCCGTCCGTTCCTCGCCGACCCGGACTTCGTCAACAAGGCCGCCGAAGGCCGCAGCGACGAGATCAACACCTGCATCGGCTGCAACCAGGCCTGCCTGGATCACACCTTCGGTGGCAAGCTCACCAGCTGCCTGGTCAACCCGCGTGCCTGCCACGAGACCGAGCTGAACTACATCCCGACCACGCACGTGAAGAAGGTCGCCGTGGTCGGCGCCGGCCCGGCGGGCCTGTCTGCTGCCACCGTGGCGGCCGAGCGTGGCCATGAGGTGACCCTGTTCGACGCCGCCGGCGAGATTGGTGGGCAGTTCAACGTCGCCAAGCGTGTACCCGGCAAGGAAGAGTTCTACGAGACCCTGCGCTACTTCAAGCGCAAGGTGGAAACCACCGGGGTCGACCTGCGCCTGAATACCCGCGTCAGCGTCGATGACCTGGTCAAGGGCGGCTTCGACGAGATCATCCTGGCCACCGGCATCGTGCCGCGCACCCCGGCGATCCCGGGCATCGACAACGCCAAGGTGATCAGCTACCTGGATGCCATCCTCGAACGCAAACCGGTCGGCAAGACTGCCGCCGTGATCGGCGCTGGCGGCATCGGTTTCGACGTCTCCGAATACATCACCCATGCCGGCGAATCCACCAGCCTGGACCGCCATGCCTTCTGGCAGGAATGGGGTATCGACGAGAACCTGGAAGCCCGTGGCGGCATCGCCGGTATCCAGGCGCACCCGCACGCGGCGGCGCGCCAGGTGTTCCTGCTGCAGCGCAAGAAGTCCAAGGTCGGCGACGGCCTGGGCAAGACCACCGGCTGGATCCATCGCGCCGGGCTGAAGAACAAGCAGGTGCAGATGCTCAACAGTGTCGAGTACCTCAAGGTCGACAACGACGGCCTGCACATCAGCATCGCCGGCGGCGAACCGCAGGTGCTGCCGGTGGACACCGTGGTCGTCTGTGCCGGCCAGGACCCCCTGCGCGAGCTGCATGAGGGGCTGGTCGCTGCCGGCCAGAACGTGCACCTGATCGGCGGCGCCGACGTGGCTGCCGAGCTGGATGCCAAGCGCGCCATCAACCAGGGCTCGCGCCTCGCTGCCGAGCTCTGATTCTGCTGAACGCTCAGTCGGCTGAGACTTGAGTCGCAAAACCGGGCCCGGAAAAGTTCCCTTCCGGGCCCGGATATCGCCCCGAAAATCCAACCGCGTCACAGAATTATCCAGCCAGTTAACCGCCCGGCCTGACCGCCGGGTCGGGTGCCAACCCAGTCACATTGCCTGCGACATTAATTCCCCTAGACTTGCTCGGATGTCGGGATTTTCCCGCTGTCTGGGTGCTGCATTTCTGACAGACCCTTTTTTCAGACTTCCTCCCGCACCAGCCCAGAGGTCAATCGATGAGCATGCAGAAGAAGCCTCAAATGGTGGAAGCCGTGGTCTTCTTCAATGACCGTGGCGTCTGCAGGGAAATGCTCTACCCCGAATTCGAGGCGCTGCTCGACAACGTCGTGCAGATGTCGGAATACGCCGATCAGCAGATGCAGCTTGCCTATGTGCTGATCAACCCGCGCCTGCTGGTCAAGGCCGTGGTGTTCTTCTATCTCGACTTCGACGAGAAGGGCGAAGCCGACCGCGGCTGGAACCTGCCGCTGCGCAATCTCGCCGACCGCGCCGGACGCGGCCCCGACATGGGCGCAGGCCCCATTCGCCTGGCCTGCCGCAGCCAGTGCCCGGTGTCCTGGCACCAGATGCACCTGTGGGACCCGAGCCTGGATGCCGCTCAGAACCATCTGGTGCAACTGCGCGAGGCGGTCAAGCGCAACAACCTCGGCGTGCTGGTGGAGGAAGAGCCTGCCGCCGTGGAGCTGGCGCGCCTGCAGATGGCCGACGAGCATCAGTGGTACGCACCGACCGAGGAATCTCGCGAGGAGGCCGAGAAGCTGGCCCGCGCGATGCTCGAGGAACACCAGCAGAAGACCGCCGAACTGCTCGGCCAGCATGAGGCTCGCCTGTCGCAGATCAGCCAGCAGCATGAGCAGGAGCTCAGCCGCCTGAAGCTCGGCGCGCAGGAGCAGGTCAAGGTACTGCAGGCCGAACTGGCTGCCGTGCGTGAAGGCCTCAAGCGTGAGGAAGAAATCAACGCCGGCTTGCGCCGTGAACTGGACGGCCAGGCCAATGGCTTCCAGCGTGGTCGTGAGGAATTGACGGCGCAGTTGCGGCATATCGAACAGAGCGGCCGCGACGAGCTGGAACAGCTGCGTCAGCAGATCGAGGAAGAGTCACGCACTCGCATGGCCAGTCTGGAGGCTCGCTACAAGGAGCAGATTTCCGTCCGCGACGTCGAGCTGGGCTACCGCAATGAGCTGGACCAGCAGTTGCAGCAGGAGAACCAGCAACTGCGCCAGGAGGCCGAGCAACTGCGCGAGGAAACCGCCCAGCTGCGCCAGATAGCCGCACAACTGCAGCAGGGCGCCGAAGGCCTGCGCCTGGAGCTCGACGCCCTGTCGGCCAAGGCGGCGGATGGCTCGGTGCTGGAGCGCTTGGCGGGCATGGGGGTGATCTTCGTGGTGTACCATCCCGGCGCCGGTCATTTGACCCTGTCGCTGCAGGATGTCGCCCGTTACCAGGAAAATCCCATGGCTTACGCCGCCGCCAAGTGCTTCGTCGCCGAAGACCAGTACCGCAGCTGGCTCGCCCATTACCAGCAACCCGCCTGTGAAGGACGGCTGTCCAACGGCGAGCGTTGCGCCATGCCCATCGATCGCGTGGAAACTCCCGGCCGCTTCGTCGAAGGCGACAGCAATTGCTGCTCCCGACACAAGACTGCCGGCCGGCTGCGCAGCGTCACCAGCGGCTGAACGGGGCGCCTTGCGGTTCCCCGGCTGGCGCCCTGATGCCCCCCTGCAACGCATCCATCTGGATTGGCTCGACCGCGCTGGCGTCGAGCTGGCGTTGTTGCGCCTGGACCTTGTCGATGAGCTGGTCTCCGGCAACAAATGGTTCAAGCTCGCGCCTTACCTCCAGCAGGCGGCCGATCTCGGCCTGAGTGGCGTGATGACCCTGGGTGGCGCCCATTCCAACCACCTGCATGCGGTGGCAGCGGCTGGCGCGCGCTTTGGCTTCGAGACCGTCGGGTTGCTACGCGGTGACGAGCAGGACAACCCGACGGTGGCCGATCTGCGCCAGCTTGGCATGGAGCTCCACTGGCTCGGCTACGGCGGCTATCGCCGGCGTCACGACGCTGGTTTCTGGACACCCTGGCGCGAGCGCTACCCACATTTGCTGGCGGTGGCCGAGGGCGGTGGCGGCCTCGCCGGTGCGCAAGGCTGTGCGCCCCTGGTCGCGCAGGTTCGCCAGCAGCTCGATGCTCTCGGCTGGGACGACTATCAGCAGCTCTGGGTGGCCTGCGGCACCGGCACGACCCTGGCCGGCCTGGTGCTCGGCGAGCAGGGCAAGCATTGCGTGGTCGGTGCCCTGGCGGTGCCGCCGGGGCATGGCGTCGAAACGCAGGTGCCTGAGCTGTTGAGGGCAGGCGGTGTGCCCGATGCCGGCTACCGTCTGGTCGACGCCAGTCGTGGTGGTTTTGCGCGGATCGACCCGACGCTGGCGCGCTTCATTCTGGCGACCGAGGCCGAGTGCGGCGTACCGCTGGAACCGCTGTACACCGGCAAGCTGTTGCTGGCGTTGCGCGATGAGGTCGCAGAAGGGCGCATCGAGCGCGGCGCTCGCATCGTCGCGATCCACAGTGGCGGTCTGCAGGGGCGGCGAGCGCTGGAGGAGGAATTGATAGCGCTGGCTGCTCAGCGCGAATAGCCACTGTGCACCCGCGGCCAGCGGTCGCCCACCAGGAACAGGCGTTCCTGCTCGCGCCAGCGACCGTGCCGTTGCTCCAGGCGTACCAGCATCTGCGGGAAACCGTCTTCCGGTAGCTCGGCCAGCCAGGTGCTGAAGCGCTCTGTGCTCCAGCATTCATCTTCGGCGGCCGGAGATAGCCAGCCCTTGCGCGACAGCGCCTGCCAACCCTGCGGGTGCTGTGCGTGGTAGGCCGGCCAGGCACGCCGGTGCAGCCAGCGGCCGCGCTGGTGGTTGTCGCTGGCCCCCGCGGGGGGCGGGCAGGGCGTCGGCCAGGAGTAGAACAGGTAACCGCCGAGCCACAGGCCGGGTGATGGCGCCGCGTCGCTGTATTCGCGTACCACGGCCAGCCCCTCGGCGGTGGAGGAGAGCGGCAGCTGATGCTGGTAGAAGTGCTCGATCTTGCGCAGCAGATGGTCCTCGGCGCCCGGCCCGAGCCAGGAGTCGGGGCCGTCGTCGCTGGGGCCGAGGTAGAGCTTGATCGCCAGTTCCAGGTGATGCAGGCCGTCGTCGTCTTGCAGCAGCAGGTCCAGCTCACCGAGTGTCTGGCCGTTATCGCGCACCGGCAGGTTGGCGGCCAGCAGGCGCAGGTCTGGTGCGTGTTCCAGGGCATATTGCCAGAGGCGTTCGTAGTAGCGGCCCAGGCGCTGGTGCGGCGCGGATTCGAGCTGCGCGAGCAATTCGCCGGGCGCTTGCTCCTGGCTGCGCAGCCAGTCCGCCAGCAGCGCGGGCCGCGAATACCAGCGGCTGGCAGCCAGCGGGTGGCGCAGCGCGGGACTGCCGGGCTGCAGCAGCGGCGGGGAGAGCAGCGTCCAGGCGAGATCGCGGACCTGCGGCTGGCGCAGGTCGATGAGCAGCTCGTCGAGCAGGGCGGTGAAGTCGGTCATGCCTGAAGCCTAGCCGGTATGCCGGCGCAGCGGCCACGCTGGCGTTTGCCGCTGCTTCCGCGTTTCGCCCATAATTCCGCCATTCGAGTAGCGCAACGCCGTCCGGAGTCCCATGGAACCCTTTCGCAATATCGGCATTATCGGCCGCCTGGGTAGCAACCAGGTCCTGGAAACCATCCGTCGGCTGAAGAAATTCCTCACCGAGCGCCACCTGCATGTGATCCTCGAGGACACCATTGCCGAGGTCCTGCCGGGCCATGGCCTGCAGACCTGCTCACGAAAGATCATGGGCGAGATCTGCGATCTGGTGATCGTCGTCGGTGGCGACGGCAGCATGCTCGGCGCCGCACGCGCCCTGGCGCGGCACAAGGTGCCGGTACTGGGGATCAACCGTGGCAGCCTGGGCTTCCTCACCGATATCCGCCCCGACGAGCTGGAGACGAAAGTCGCCGAGGTGCTTGGCGGCCAGTACATCGTCGAGAGCCGTTTCCTGCTCGATGCCCTGGTGCGCCGGCATGGCGAATCCATCGGTCAGGGCGATGCGCTGAATGACGTAGTGCTGCACCCTGGCAAGTCCACGCGGATGATCGAGTTCGAGCTGTACATCGACGGCCAGTTCGTCTGCAGCCAGAAGGCCGACGGTCTGATCGTCGCCACCCCGACCGGCTCCACTGCATACGCGCTGTCCGCCGGCGGGCCGATCATGCATCCCAAGCTGGATGCCATCGTGGTCGTGCCGATGTACCCGCACATGCTCTCCAGCCGGCCCATCGTGGTCGACGGCAACAGTGAGCTGAAGATCGTCGTCTCGCCGAACATGCAGATCTACCCGCAGGTCTCCTGCGACGGCCAGAACCACTTCACCTGCGCGCCGGGCGACACCGTCACGGTGAGCAAGAAGCCGCAGAAGCTGCGCCTGATCCATCCCATCGACCACAATTACTACGAGGTCTGCCGGACCAAGCTGGGCTGGGGCAGCCGCCTCGGGAGCAGCGAGTGATGGAACTCGACCCCGCACGCGGCTACGACCTGATCGGCGATATCCACGGCTGCGCGCATACCCTCGACCACCTGCTGGAGCGCCTCGGCTACCGTCTGCAGGGCGGCGTGTGGCGACATGCGCGGCGCCAGGCGCTGTTCCTAGGCGACATCATCGACCGTGGTCCGCGTATTCGCGAGGCGCTGCACCGGGTGCACGACATGGTCGCCGGCGGCGAAGCGTTGTGCATCATGGGCAACCATGAGTTCAACGCCCTCGGCTGGTCCATGCCCGCCGCGCCGGGCAGTGGCCGCCAGTATGTGCGCGAGCACACGCCGCGCCACGCCCGGCTGATTCGCGAGACGCTGGAGCAGTTCGAAGGCCACCCGGCGGACTGGCGCGACTTCCTCGGCTGGTTCCAGGAGATGCCGTTGTTCCTTGATGCCGGGCGTTTCCGCATGGTCCACGCCTGCTGGGACCATGGCGTGATCGACGCCCTGCGCCGGCAGTTCCCGGACGGGCGCATCGACGAGGCCTTCCTGATGGCCACCGCCGAGCCGGGCAGTTTCGCCCAGCAGGCCTGCGACCGCCTGCTGCGCGGCACGGACATGCGCCTGCCCAACGGCCTGACCCTGACCGGCAGCGATGGTTTTACCCGCGCGTTTTTCCGCACCAAGTTCTGGGAAGAAGACCGTGCGCCGGAAACTTACGGCGACATCGTGTTCCAGCCCGACGCGCTGCCCGACGAAGTGGCCAGCGAACGTCTGAGCGAAGAGCAGAAGTCGCGCCTGCTGACCTACGGTGCGGATGAGCCACTGCTGTTCGTCGGCCACTACTGGCGGCGTGGCACGCCGGCGCCGATCCGCCCGAACCTGGCCTGCCTGGACTACAGCGCGGTGATGTACGGCAAGCTCGCGGCCTATCGGCTGGACGAGGAAACGCGGCTGGACCGCAACAAGTTCGTGTGGGTGGATGTGAAGCGTCCGGAGGGCGAAGAGTGAGCGCTATCGAAGCGATGCGGCTGCCTTCGGCGGTCGATCTGGGGGCGTTCGTCGGCCTGTTGCGCCGGCTGAATGTGCCGTTCCGGGTCAGCGAGGAGTCCGGCGAACAGGTGCTCTGGGTGCCCAACGCGCAATTGGCCGAGCAGGTTCGCAGCCTGTACGAGCGCTATCCGCAGGGTGATCCGGAGTTCACCGTGCAGGCCGAGCCGCAGCGCCGCGGGCCAGGGTTCGTCCAGCAACTGAAGATGAGCCGCATGACCGCGGCGGTGCTGCTGGTGACCTTCGTGGTGGCCGCCGTGACCTTGCTCGGTACTTCCCCGGAGACGCTGCGCTGGTTCACCTTCCAGAACTTCCAGATGGTCGGCGAGGATCGCGCGCTGTTCTACCCGCTGTCCGATTCGCTGGCGCAGGGGCAGTGGTGGCGCCTGTTCACCCCCATGCTGATCCACTTCGGCTGGCTGCACCTGGCGATGAACGCCATGTGGTACTGGGAGCTGGGCCGGCGCATCGAGTACCGCCAGGGGCCCTGGTTGCTGCTGGGCCTGAGCCTGGGCTTCGGCCTCATCTCCAACGTCGTGCAGTACGGCGTCAGCGGCCCGAGCCTGTTCGGCGGCTTGTCCGGCGTGCTTTACGGCCTGCTCGGCCACTGCTGGATCTTCCAGCGCATGGCGCCGACGCCGGCCTACAACCTGCCCAGGGGCGTGGTGGCGATGATGCTGATCTGGCTGCTGGTGTGCCTGTCGGGTGTGATCGACCTGCTCGGCTTCGGCTCCATTGCCAACGGCGCTCATGTAGGCGGGCTGATTGCAGGTTGCCTGAGCGGCCTGATTGGAGGGCTGCTGGCACGGCGACATGCGCCTGCGCCGTAGGATGGCGTGGAGCGCAGCGATACCCATCGATCAGTGCACCAACAGCATGGGTATCGCTTAGGCTCCACCCATCCTACGAACAGCTATCGCCCTAATTGACCAGCGTTCGTGCGCCCGGGCGCTCGGCCCGGTAGAATGCCCGCTTCGTTTTTCCCTTGCAGGAGCCGGCTCATGTCGTCCTTCGCCGAAATGATCGAGAACATCACCCCGGAAATCTACGAGAGCCTCAAGCTGGCCGTGGAAATCGGCAAATGGCCCGACGGCCGCAAGCTGTCCCAGGAGCAGAAGGAGCTGTCGCTGCAGGCCATGATCGCCTGGGAGATGGACAACCTGCCCGAGGACCAGCGTACCGGCTACATGGGCCCGCAGGAATGCGCGTCCCACGCCGAGCCGATCCCGAACATGATCTTCTCTTCCAACTCGCTGCACTGATGCAGGAGATTGGACGCGGCGCCCTGGACAAGATGTCGGCGCGCCTGGAAAGCCCCGTGCAGTACGCCTTTCGCCTGGGCGATGCACAGGTCCCGGTCAACCCGCTGATCGGCAAGACGGTGCGCCTGGAGTATCTGGGCGAGATCAATTGCTGCCACTGTGGGCGCAAGACCAAGAAGAGCTTCGCCCAGGGCTACTGCTACCCGTGCTTCACGAAGCTGGCGCAGTGCGACAGCTGCATCATGAGCCCGGAGAAGTGCCACTACGAAGATGGCTCCTGCCGCGAGCCGGAGTGGGGCGAGCGCTTCTGCATGACCGATCACGTGGTCTACCTGGCCAACTCCTCGGGGGCGAAGGTGGGCATCACCCGCGCCACCCAGGTGCCGACCCGCTGGATCGACCAGGGTGCGCGCCAGGCGCTGCCGATCATGCGTGTGGCGACCCGTCAGCAGTCCGGCTTCGTCGAGGACCTGCTGCGCAGCCAGGTCACTGACCGCACCAACTGGCGTGCGCTGCTCAAGGGCGAGGCCGAACCGCTGGACCTGGTGGCTATCCGCGAGCAGATCTTCGACGCCTGCGCCGAGGGTATCGTCGCCCTGCAGCAGCGCTTCGGCCTGCAGGCGATCCAGCCGGTGATCGATATGGAGCCTATCGAGATCCGCTATCCGGTGGAGGCCTATCTGGCCAAGATCACCAGCTTCGATCTGGACAAGACGCCCGTGGTAGAAGGTAGCCTGCAGGGTATCAAGGGCCAGTACCTGATCTTCGATACCGGCGTGATCAACGTGCGCAAATTCACCGCGTACCAGCTGGCCATCAGCGCCTGATCGACACTGCATTGAATTTCCGGCTCGTGGCACGCATCTAGGGATAGATGCGTGCGCGACTCGCCCGCTTCGTTCTAGCTCGCTAGAGTCAGTACCAGATTCCTCCGGCCGGCCCATCGCGCCGGCCGCCTGCCAAGGGGCCAAAAGCCATGCGTACCGAGCAACCGAAAGTCATCTACCTCAAGGATTATCAGGCTCCCGAGTACCTGATCGACGAGACCAACCTGACCTTCGAGCTGTACGAGGACCACACCCTGGTCCACGCCCAGCTGGTGATGCGCCGCAACCCTGAGCGTGGCGACGGCCTGCCGCCGCTGGTACTGGACGGCCAGCAGCTGGAGCTACTCTCCGTTGCGCTGGATGATCGCGCTCTGGAAGCCGGCGACTATCAGGTCGACGAGAATCACCTTACCCTGCAGCCGACGGCGATGAACTTCACCGTCGACAGCACCGTGCGCATTCACCCGGAAAGCAACACCGCGCTGGAAGGCCTGTACAAGTCCGGCAAGATGTTCTGCACCCAGTGCGAGGCCGAGGGCTTCCGCAAGATCACCTACTACCTCGACCGCCCGGACGTGATGAGCAGCTTCACCACTACGCTCTCCGCCGAGCAGCACAAGTACCCGGTGCTTCTCTCCAATGGCAACCCGGTAGCCAGCGGCGCGGAAGAGGGCGGCCGCCACTGGGCGACCTGGCAGGACCCGTTCAAGAAGCCGGCCTACCTGTTTGCCCTGGTTGCCGGCGACCTGTGGTGCGTGGAAGACCAGTTCACCACCATGAGCGAGCGCGAAGTCACCCTGCGCATCTATGTCGAGCCGGAGAACATCGACAAGGTCCAGCACGCCATGGACAGCCTGAAGAATTCGATGCGCTGGGACGAGAAGGTCTATGGCCGCGAGTACGACCTGGACATCTTCATGATCGTCGCGGTCAACGACTTCAACATGGGCGCCATGGAGAACAAGGGCCTCAACATCTTCAACTCCAGCTGCGTGCTGGCCAAGGCCGAGACCGCCACCGACGCCGCGCACCAACGCGTCGAGGGCGTGGTCGCCCACGAGTACTTCCACAACTGGTCGGGCAACCGCGTGACCTGCCGCGACTGGTTCCAGCTGTCGCTCAAGGAAGGCTTCACCGTGTTCCGCGACAGTGAGTTCTCCGCCGACATGAACTCGCGCACGGTCAAGCGTGTCGAGGATGTGGCCTTCCTGCGCACCAACCAGTTCGCCGAGGACGCCGGCCCGATGGCGCACCCGGTGCGCCCGGATTCCTTCATCGAGATTTCCAACTTCTACACCCTGACCGTCTACGAGAAGGGCTCGGAAGTCGTGCGCATGATCCATACCCTGCTGGGCGCCGATGGCTTCCGCAAGGGCACCGACCTGTACTTCGAACGCCATGACGGCCAGGCCGTGACCTGCGACGACTTCGTCAAGGCCATGGAAGACGCCAACGGCGTCGACCTTACCCAGTTCAAGCGCTGGTACAGCCAGTCCGGCACCCCGCGCCTGGCGGTGGAAGAGCGCTATGACGCGGCCGCGCAGAGCTACACCCTGACCTTCCGCCAGAGCTGCCCGGCGACCCCGGGGCAGAGCGAGAAGCAGCCCTTCGTCATCCCGGTGCAGATGGGCCTGATCGACAAGCTGGGCAACGCCTTGTCGCTGCGCCTGCAAGGTGAAGAGCACGCCCATGGCAGCGATCGCGTACTGCAGATCACCGAGGCCGAGCAGTCCTTCACCTTCGTCGGTCTCGCCGAGAAGCCGCTGCCGTCGCTGCTGCGTGGTTTCTCCGCGCCGGTGAAGCTGAGCTTCCCCTACGACCGCGACCAGTTGATGTTCCTCATGCAGTTTGATGAGGACGGCTTCAATCGCTGGGAAGCCGGCCAGCAACTGGCCGTGCAGGTCCTGCAGGAATTGATCGGCCAGCACCAGCGTGGCGAGAAGCTGGTGCTCGACCAGCGTCTGGTCACCGCCTTCCGTACCTTGCTGCTGGACACCGGCCTGGATCAGGCCATGGTCGCCGAGATGCTCTCGCTGCCCAGCGAGGCCTACCTCACCGAGATCAGCGACGTGGCTGACGTCGAGGCGATCCACGCGGCCCGTGAGTTCGCCCGCCAGCAGATCGGCGCGGCGCTGCATGAGCAGCTGTGGGAGCGTTACCAGGCCAACCGCACGCAATCCCGCGAGACTGCCTACGTTGCCGAGGCCTCGCACATTGCCCGTCGCAGCCTGCAGAACATCGCGCTGTCCTACCTCATTCAGAGCGGCAAGGCCGAAGTGCTCGCTGCCTGCCAGGAGCAGTACAAGGATTGCGACAACATGACCGAGCGCCTGACCGCGCTCGCCGTGCTGGTCAACTCTTCCTTCGAGAAGGAGAAGGCCGAGGCGCTGGCGATGTTCGCCGACTACTTCAAGGACGACCCGCTGGTGATGGACCAGTGGTTCAGCGTTCAGGCCGGCTGCACCCTCCCGGGTGGGCTGGAGCGTGTGCAGGAGCTGATGAAGCATTCGGCCTTCACCCTGAAGAACCCGAACAAGATCCGCGCGCTGATCGGCGCCTTTGCCAACCAGAATGCGGTCAACTTCCACCGCGCGGATGGCGCCGGCTACCGCTTCCTCGCCGACCAGATCATCACCCTCAACGCGCTCAACCCGCAGATCGCCTCGCGCCTGCTGACGCCGCTGACCCGCTGGCGCAAGTACGCGCCTGAGCGCCAGGCGCTGATGAAGGCCGAACTGGAGCGCATTCTGGCGTCCGGCGAGCTGTCCAGCGATGTCTACGAGGTGGTCAGCAAGAGCCTCGCGTAACACACCCTCCGCGCCCCGTTCCAGGGGCGCATGGCACTTTCGAAAAGGTGTTACCAACTTTTGTTGGTAACACCTTTTTGTTACCTATCGAAATTGACTGGCGTCTTGCTTATCGCTTTGCGCTATTGAGCGAAAAGTGCCGATGTGTCTGCGTCGCGCCTTCAGGGGCGGATTGCGCCATGGGGTGTGGTAAATGGCGCAATCGGCCACCTGATTTGGTCAGTGAATGACCAGTCACAAAAAGTAGCGCGCTGATTCTTTATTTTTTGTAAGCAGAATCCAGTTATTGGTGCTCTTGGCACTGGGGTTGCACCGACGGACCCCGCTTAGCCTTTGCCCGTCCGATGGGGCGGGAGGCGTGTCGAGCACCTTGGGGGAGTTTCCTTCAGATCGACGACAACAAGGCCGTGGAATAACGGCTGAAAACGGTGAACCGCACGCAGTGGCGGCACCGCCAAAGAATGATCAGTCCATGGAGTGAGTCCTAATGGAAATCCCAGTTCGCAAGCCCGTCTTGCGTTATGCGCCTGCTCGTGCGGGCTTCGCCCTGGCAGGCATCCTGCCGCTGCTGATGTCCGCCCAGGCGACCGCCGTCGAATTCAGCTTCCTCGATAACGAAGTCACCGGCTCGCTGGACAGCACCGTGTCCTACGGCGCCCTGTGGCGCGTGCAGGGCCAGGACAAGACCAACAACGACATCAACGGCAACGACGGCAACCGCAACTTCGATACTGGTCTGGTTTCCGAGGTGTACAAGATCACTTCCGACCTGGAAGCGACCTACAAGAACTACGGTCTGTTCGTACGTGGCTCGGCTTTCTATGACACCCAGATCATGGACAAGCGCAACGACTACTACGACAACAACCATCCGGCGCAGCCGAGCCAGACGTACCCCAACAGCGACCGCTTCACCAGCGAAACCCGCGATGCCTCTGGTAACCGCGCCGAGATTCTCGATGCCTACGTCTACGGTAACTGGGACGTCGCCGATCACCCGCTGACCGCACGCCTGGGCCGCCAGGTGTTCAACTGGGGCGAGGGCATCTTCTACCGCGGTGGCGTCAACACCACCAACCCGGTGGACGCCGCCAAGTTCCGCCTGCCAGGCTCCGAGCTGAAGGAAGTGCTGATGCCGGTGGAGGCTGTGAGCTTCAACATCGGCCTGACCGACAACCTGTCGATGGACACCTTCTACCAGTGGAACTGGAAAGAGACCCGCATCGACCCGGTTGGCACCTTCTTCTCCGAGACCGACCTGTTCGCCGATGGCGGCAACACCGCCTACACCACCGTTGGCGCGCTCTCCAACCCGCTGTTCCAGAGCCTTTACCCGCAGCTCTCTGCAGGTCATGTGGGCGGCCTGCAGGGCACTCAGTACCTGGATTCCAACGGTGTGTTCAAGGTCGCCAATGTCGGCAAGGACATCAACGCCAAGAACGATGGCCAGTTCGGGGTGGCGTTCCACTACGTGGCTGAAGAGCTGAACTCCACCGAGTTCGGCTTCTACTTCGTCAACTACCACTCCAAAGAGCCGACCATCTACGCCGACCTGAACAGCGACTACGCTGGCGTGGATCTCGACCAGCTCGCCGGCGTCGGTGGCTTCACCTCCTACGACCAGTTGGTGAGCGCCGCAGGCAGCGGCAACGCCCTGGCCGGCCAGGTGCTGAGCCTGGTGAACGGCGCGACCTCCGTGGACGTGGCCAACCAGGTCAACGCCCGCCGTGAATATGTGGAAAACATCCGCATGTACGGCTTCAGCTTCAACACCACCGTGGGCGACGCCTCGGTGTTCGGTGAGCTGGCCTACCGCCCGAACCTGCCGATCGGCATTGCCACCACCAACGACCTGCTCGGCGACCTGCTGGTCCAGGCTCCGGCGCTGGCCAGTGGCAAGACCGTGAACATCGGTGGCGGTGACGTCTCGATTCGCGACCAGATCCACAACTACGAGCGCGTCGAGGCCTTCAATACCTCGCTGGGCACCATCTACAACTTCGGCCCGTCGCTGTCCTTCGACTCGCTGATGGGTGTGGCGGAACTCGCCTCCGAACACCTGCGCGGCAGCGACCTGCAGTACACCGCGTACGATGGCAGCACCCGCTACTACTCCGGCCGCGGCAACGGCGCCTACATCTCCGGTTACGACCGCGACGATCAGGTGAACAAGAACGCCTACGGCTACACCCTGCTGCTGTCGGGTACCTGGAACGACGTCTTCGCCGGCGTGAACATCTCGCCCTATGCCGTCTACAAGGACGACTTCGAAGGCAACTCCTACCAGACCGGCAACTTCATCGAAGGCCGCAAGGCCTACACCCTGGGCGTCAAGGCCACCTACCTGAACGCCCTGGAAGCCGAACTGCAGTACACCGAGTTCTACGGTGCCGGGCAGAACAACGCTGGCCGCGACCGCGACAACGTCGGCTTCAACGTCAAGTACTCCTTCTGATAACGACAAGCGTGCGGCGGGCGTCAGAAGTACCCGCCGTGCGCACCTCACGGAGAAGCAACATGCGCAACATGCGTACCCTGGTCGGCGCCGCCGTGGCCCTGGCCCTGTCCGCCGGCAGCGCCCTGGCGGCGGTGTCCCCGCAGGATGCGGCCAAGCTGCAGTCGAACCTGACTCCGCTGGGCGCGGAAAAGGCCGGCAACGCCGCCGGCACCATCCCGGCCTGGACCGGTGGCATCACCCAGGCGCCGGCCGGCTACAAGCCGGGCCAGCACCACATCGACCCGTTCGCCGCCGACAAGCCGCTGTACACCATCACCAAGGCCAACCTTGACCAGTACAAGGCCAACCTGACCCCGGGCACCCTGGCGCTGTTCGCCACCTACCCGGACACCTTCCAGATGCCGGTGTACCCGAGCCGCCGCAGTGGTTCGGCGCCGCAGTGGGTGTATGACAACACCTTCAAGAACGCCACCAGCGCCAAGCTGGCCGAGGGCGGCAACGGCTTCGTCGATGCCTTCGGCGGCATCCCGTTCCCGATCCCGCAGAACGGCGTGGAAGCGGTGTGGAACCACATCGCCCGCTACCGTGGCACCTACGTCGTGCGTCGCGCCTCGGAAGTGGCCGTGCAGCGCAACGGCGACTACTCGCTGGTGACCTCGCAGCAGGAAGCGTTGTTCAAGTACTACATCCAGGGCAAGAGCTTTGCCGACCTGAACAACCTGCTGTTCTACTACCTGTCGTTCACCAAGAGCCCGGCTCGCCTGGCTGGCGGTGCCGCACTGGTCCACGAGACCCTCGATCAGGTCAAGGAACCGCGTCAGGCCTGGGGCTACAACGCCGGCCAGCGCCGCGTGCGCCGTGCGCCGAACCTGGCCTACGACACCCCGATCGCCGCTGCCGACGGCCTGCGTACCGCTGATGACACCGACATGTTCAACGGCTCGCCGGACCGCTACGACTGGAAGCTGATCGGCAAAAAGGAAATGTACATCCCGTACAACAACTACAAGGTTTCCAGCCCTGAGGTTAAGTACAAGGATCTGCTGACCCCCAACCACCTGAACCCGAAATACACCCGCTACGAACTGCACCGCGTGTGGATCGTGGAAGGCACCCTGAAGCCGGGCGCACGCCACATCTATTCCAAGCGCGTACTGTTCCTCGACGAGGACAGCTGGGGTGCCGCCGAAGTCGACCAGTACGACGGTCGCGGCGAACTGTGGCGCGTCTCGCTGGCCTACCTGAAGAACTACTACGAGCTGCCCACCACCTGGACCGCTCTGGATACCTTCCACGACCTGCAGGCCCGTCGCTACCACGTACAGAACCTGGACAACGAAGAGCCGACCACCATCGACTTCAGCCAGGCCGTACCGGACGACTCCTACTTCAGCCCGTCCGCACTGCGTCGCCGCGGCACCCGCTGAGTCAGCCTTCAGGCTTGCAGGAGCGAGCTTGCTCGCGAACCGCCCAGCGTCGGTGCTGCCGACTGACACGTTCGCGAGCAAGGACTGGGCGTCGCCCCCGGTCCTGCACACAGAGCCCCGCCTTGGCGGGGCTTTTTCATGCCTGCGCGAAAGCCTGAGGGTGTGAAAGTGTTACCGCTCCACCCGCTGGAGGCCGCCAGCCGCGCGCCTTTCGGCCGGGATGGCAAAATGCACTCATCCTTTCGAGTGAGGCAGCCGGGGCTTAACAAAAGATAACGTGCGGTTAATTGTCAGCCCCGGAAAAGGCTGGCTATATAGCTCCAAACTACATACCGCCTGCATAAGAAAAAGAGGTAAAGGCATATGCGTGAGCCCCTGTGGCGCACTTCGAGCGAGCAGCCCGTGTCGGGAGTGCGAAGCTCCTTCCCGATGTCGCGCAAGACGGTTTCCCTGCTCGGCGCGTTTTCCTTCCTGATGATGTCCCTGGCTCCGTTGCACGCCGTTGCCGCCACGGACGCCGCCAGTGATTCCAACTCGATCATGTCCGCCAAGGCTTCCAGCAGCCTGCTGCTGAGCATCGCCCATGCTGGCAAGCGCCTGGTCGCGGTGGGGGACCACGGGCACATCCTCTATTCCGACGATGCGGGCAAGAACTGGACTCAGGCCACCGTGCCGACCCGCCAGCTGCTGACCTCGGTGTTCTTCGTCAACGACAAGAAGGGCTGGGCCGTCGGCCATGACGCCCAGGTCCTGGCCACCACCGATGGCGGCACCACCTGGGTGCGCCAGTTCGAAGACCTCAAGCGCGAAGCGCCGCTGCTGGATATCTGGTTCCAGGACGAGAACCACGGTGTGGCCGTGGGCGCCTATGGCGCGCTGCTGGAAACCACCGATGGCGGCAAGAGCTGGGAAGACGTCAGCGACCGCCTGGACAACGAAGACCAGTTCCACCTCAACGCCATCACGGCGGTGAAGGATTCCGGCCTGTTCGTGGTCGGCGAGGCGGGCAGCATGTTCCGCTCCAAGGACTGGGGCGAGACCTGGGAAAAACTCCAGGGTCCCTACGAGGGCTCGCTGTTCGGCGCCACCGGCACCACCCACGCTGGCACCGTCCTGGCCTATGGCCTGCGCGGCCACCTGTTCCGTTCCACCGATTTCGGCAGCACCTGGCAGCAGGTCAGCCTGCCCACCGCCAATGGCGGCGAGCTGGAGTTCGGCCTTTCCGAAGGCAGCCTGCTGGATGACGGCACCATCGTCGTCGTCGGCCATGGCGGCAGCGTGCTGGAGAGCAAGGACGACGGCGTCAGCTTCAGCGTCGTCAACCGTCCGGATCGCCTGTCCCTCGCGGGCGTTAGCGCGGCCGGCAATGGCAACCTGGTGCTGGTCGGCCAGGGCGGTATCCACCTGGCTTCGGCGACCGGCGCCGAGCTGACAGAACAACAATAAGCCGGGGAGCCGCAATGAACGCTCTGAACAAGCATCAACAGGACAAGGCGACTTTCCTGGAACGCATCATCTTCACCCACCGGCCGTTCGTGATCATCGCGTGCCTGCTGGTGACCGTCTTCCTCGCCTGGTCGGCCACGCAGGTGCGCCCGTCCACCAGCTTCGAGAAGATGATTCCGCTGCAGCACCCGTTCATCCAGAACATGCTGGAGCACCGCAACGACCTGGCCAACCTCGGCAACACCGTGCGCATCTCGGTGGAAGCGGTGAACGGCGACATCTTCACCAAGGAATACATGGAGACGCTGCGGCAGATCCATGACGAGGTGTTCTACATCCCCGGCGTCGACCGCTCCGGCATGAAGTCGCTGTGGAGCCCGAGCGTGCGCTGGACCGAAGTGACCGAGGAAGGCTTCGCCGGTGGCGAGGTGATCCCGCAGACCTACGACGGTTCCGCCAAGGCCCTCGACCTGTTGCGCAACAACGTGCTCAAGTCCGGCCAGATCGGCCGCCTGGTGGCCAACAACTTCAAGTCGAGCATCGTCGACGTGCCGCTGCTGGAGGTCTACCCGGACCCGAAGGACCAGGGCAAGCTGATGAAGCTGGACTACCGCCAGTTCTCCCATGAACTGGAAGAGAAGATCCGCGACAAGTACCAGTTGCAGAACCCCAACGTGAAGATCCACATCACCGGCTTCGCCAAGAAGGTCGGTGACCTGATCGACGGCCTGCTGATGGTGGTCGGCTTCTTCGGCATCTGCTTCGTCATCACCCTGGTGCTGCTGCTGTGGTTCACCAAGTGCGTGCGCTCCACCATCGCCGTGCTGTCCACCACGCTGGTGGCGGTGATCTGGCAGTTGGGCATCCTGCACCTGATCGGCTTCGGGCTGGACCCGTACTCGATGCTGGTGCCGTTCCTGATCTTCGCCATCGGTATTTCCCACGGTGTGCAGAAGATCAACGGTATCGCCCTGCAGTCCAGTGACGCGGAAACCCCGCTACTGGCCGCCCGCCGTACCTTCCGCCAGCTGTTCCTGCCGGGCATGATCGCCATCCTCGCGGACGCCGTCGGCTTCATCACCCTGCTGGTGATCGACATCGGCGTGATCCGCGAACTGGCCATCGGCGCCTCCATCGGCGTGGCGGTGATCGTGTTCACCAACCTGATCCTGCTGCCGGTCGCCATTTCCTACATCGGCATCAGCAAGAAGGCGGTGCAGCGAAGCAAGGAAGACGCCGTGCGCGACCATCCCTTCTGGCGCGCGCTGTCCAACTTCGCCAGCCCGTCCGTGGCACCGATCTCCGTGGTCATCGCCCTGGCGATGTTCGCCGGCGGCATGTGGCAGGGCCATCACCTGAAGATCGGTGACCTTGACCAGGGCGCTCCGGAACTGCGTCCGGACTCGCGCTACAACCTGGACAACGACTTCATCATCCGCAACTACTCGACCAGCTCCGACGTGCTGGTGGTGATGGTGGCGTCCGAGGCCGAAGGCTGCTCCACCCACAAGACCCTGTCCGCCATCGACGAGCTGGCCTGGCGCCTGGAGAACACCCAGGGCGTGCAGTCGGCCATCTCCCTGGTCACTGTTTCCAAGCAGATGATCAAGGGCATGAACGAAGGCAACCTGAAGTGGGAGTCGCTGTCGCGCAACCAGGACGTGCTGAACAACTCCATCAGCCGCGCGGAAGGTCTGTTCAACAGCAACTGCTCGCTGGCGCCCCTGCTGGTGTTCCTCAACGACCACAAGGCCGAGACTCTCGACCGCGCCGTGGCCGTCGTGCAGGACTTCGCCAAGGCCAACGAAAAGGATGACCTGAAGTTCAAGCTCGCCGCCGGTAACGCCGGTATCGAGGCTGCTACCAACGATGTGATCAAGCACTCGGAACTGACCATCCTGATCCTGGTGTACATCTGCGTAGCGATCATGTGCCTGATCACCTTCCGCTCCTTCGCCGCGACCCTGTGCATCGTGCTGCCGCTGATCCTCACCTCGGTGCTGGGCAACGCGCTGATGGCCACCCTGGGCATCGGCGTGAAGGTCGCGACCCTGCCGGTGATCGCGCTGGGCGTGGGTATCGGCGTGGACTACGGCATCTACATCTACACCCGCCTGGAGTCCTTCCTGCGCCAGGGCCTGTCCCTGCAGGAGGCCTACTACGAGACGCTGAAGTCCACCGGTAAAGCGGTGCTCTTCACCGGTCTGTGCCTGGCCATCGGCGTCGCCACCTGGATCTTCTCGGCGATCAAGTTCCAGGCCGACATGGGCCTGATGCTGACCTTCATGCTCCTCTGGAACATGTTCGGCGCCCTGTGGCTGCTGCCGGCGCTGGCGCGCTTCCTGATCAACCCGGAGAAGGTGCGTCAGAAGAAGGCTTCGATCCTGGTTCACTGATCGACGCTCGAGCAGTAAAAAACGCGGCCCTCGGGCCGCGTTTTTTTTGGCGCCGGACCGAGTTCGGAGCCGTCGGGGATCTATCGCGGACGGAGTCCGCTCCTACGATGCATGAGATCACGTAGGAGCGGACTCCGTCCGCGATCGGTGCCGCTTCACGCCGGCCTATCGATGGGTCACGGCAGGATGGCAAACACCCGCGCCGGGAAGCCGGTGCCCTGGGCGATCTTCGGGAAGCTCACCACCGCCAGCGCGCCGGCCTCGGGTACCTTGTCGAGGTTGGCGAGCAGCTCGATCTGGTAGTGGTTGGTACCGAGGATGTACGACTCCAGCGAATAGTCGTCCTTGCTGGTGGCGATGCCCGGATCGGTGTCGGTGGTCTCGTGGCCGGACGCGGTGATCTTGCGCGTCTCGTAGAGGTACACCAGGGCCTCCTTGCTCCAGCCCGGATAGTGCGCGACACCCTTGGCGTCCTGATTCTGCATCTTCGCCTGGTCCGGCCAGCGCTGCGACCAATCGCTGCGCAGCGCGGCGAAGGAACCCTGCGGCACCGCCCCATGCTTGGCCTCCCAGGCCTTCACATCGGCCAGGCTCAGCACGTAGTCCGGGTTCTTCGCCACCTGCTCGTGGATATCGAACACCACCAGCGGCAGGAACTGTTCCTTCACGTCGAGTTGGTCAACGCTGCGTAGCCCCTTGTGGAAGTGCACTGGCGGGTCGACATGGGTGCCCCATTGGCCGACGTGGCTGTACAGCTCCACCTGGAAGCCATCCTTGTCCACGGTGTAGAGCGTCTTGCGGCCCATGGGCTCGAAGCCTTTCCAGTGCGGCGTATTGCTGTCGAACGCGTGGGTCAGGTCGACCCAGTCGTGCTGCCTGAGGCTGGCGTAGGTGTCCCACAGGCCGGGTTGGGCGGCCTGGCTCGCGGCAGGTAGCAGGGCGGCGGCAAAGAGCAGGGCGGGGAAGCGTTGCATGGGTCTGATTCCTTGACGGGGATGGGAGAGAACGCCTTATCTTTCTCCATCGCTTGTCCAATCATCCAATTCTGAATTCTGATTTTCTTATTCCAAAACAGTCAGGGAGCAACCATGTCCTTCCAGCTCATCGAATACGCCGAAGCCAGCCCCGAAGTCCGTGCCGTCTACGACGACATCATGGCGACCCGCAAGATCGACTGGGTGAACAACTTCTGGAAAGCCCTGGCCAATCATCCGCAGACCCTCAAGCGCACCTGGGAAAGCCTCAAGCAAGTGATGGGACCGGGACAGTTGGACCCGCTGGTGAAGGAGCTGATCTATGTCGCCGTCAGTGTCACCAACAACTGCAACTACTGCATCGGCTCCCACGGCGCAGCGGCGCGCAAGGCCGGGATGGACGACGCCATGCTCGGCGAGCTGATGGCGGTGGTCGCCATGGCCAACGAGACCAACCGCCTCGCCATCGGTTACCAGGTGCCGCTGGACGATGTGTTCAAGGGAGCGGTGATGGAGAACAGCGGCGGTTGAGACTGTTCGCGAGCAAGCTCGCTCCTACAAAGAGCGACCTCCCCTGTAGGAGCGAGCTTGCTCGCGAATCTGGGCCGGCGATGGATTGTCAGGGCGCTGGCGCCGACAACTGCTGCATCGCCTTCACCGGCGTGCCATCGCTCCAGCGCCCCATGGACAGCTGCGCCGGCCCGCCGCCCAGTGCGTAATCGCGGTCCTGGCCGTAGAAGGCCGCATCGCACAGCGCATCGAACAGCTTCCACGGCCCGAACCAGTCCAGCGCATCGGTCGCCAGGGCGTTGTGGGCCGAGGGTTGCCCTTGTTTCAGTCGCTGCTTCACTCGCTCCTGCACGCGGTTGAGCAGCCAGCTGGAAGAGTCGCTCGGCGGGTAGCGCGGGTCGAAGCGCGGTGCGGTCGGTGCCGCGTGGTTGGCCAGCAGCGGCGGGCTACCGTGACGGTCGCTGCGCAGCATGAGCAGGTCCTTGTCGCGCGGCGCCACCTGGGTGCTTTCCGCATAGATGCGCCGCGCGTCATCGCAGGCGACGCGCTCATCCTCGTCGCCGCAGATCGCCAGCAGCAGCGTGCCGGCAGGAATGTTCGCCAGCGGCTCCAGCGGTACCTGGCGCCAGCGCGGCCCGCTGCTCTTGCCCGGCTCCACGGCCATCAGCGCGCGTGGCCGGGGAGCGCCGAGGCGTTGCCAGGAGGCCGCCAGCCCACTGGCAATCAGGCCGCCCGCCGAGTGGCCGACGTAGGCGACGTGCTCCAGTTCCGGCTTCACCCCCAGCTTCCCTGCCTGCAGATCGGCAATGGCGCGGCGCACGGAATCGGCGGCGTTGGGCAGGAACTCTGCCGCCGGCGTCTTCAGTGTCGCCTGGTAGCGCGGATAGATGAGGATGGCGCCGCGCCGGACGATGTGCTCGATCCAGGCGCGATAGAGGTCGGGCTGCATGACGCTCCAGCCGTGGGTGAAGACCACGACGGGGGCGCTGGAAGGGGCAGGGCGCTGCGGCGTGAACACCCAGTATTCGTTGCCCTCGGCACTGAAGTGCCACTGGCGCACGTCGGCGTGGGCGTAGTTGGAGCCACCGGGGCCTTGCAGCGGCTGCGTCGGCGGCAGGGCCTCGGCTGCGTGCAGCGGGCCGGCCAGGAGAGGGTTGCAGATCAGCAGCAGGCCGGCGGCCAGCGCTGGAATCAGCCGGGGGGCGGGCATGGAGGCACCTCTGGCGGGGATGCCTCCAGCATAGCCGTCAGCGTGGATAGAGCGGTGGCAGGCTGCTGGCTTCCGCTGCCGGCGGCGCGTCCGGATCGGCGCCGGGCAGGGTGCGGATGGCGCGCCAGAGGTCCTCGCCCTGCCAGTTGCGGCCGCCTTCGCTGTCGCTGTAGAGCGCGCCGTTGAGGCCATCCAGGGCATCGGACAGGGGCACGAAGCGAGCCGCCATGTCAGCCAGGGTTTCCGGTTGCTGGCGCGCCCAGGCGTCCAGCGCCTGGCGGGTGGCGTGCGAGTCGTTGGCCTGGCAGGCGCGGCGCAGCTCGTCGAGTAACGTGCGCGTGCTCGGGCCGGCCTGCGCAACGCGGATCACCGCTGGCTGGCTACGGGCCCGCCACCAGAGGGCGAAACCGAGCAGGGTGGTCAGGCTGAGCAAGGCACAGGCGAGTTGCCAGGGCCATAGCAGCGCATCGCTGACGATTGTCTCGCTGGGCGCGGCGGGGGCTTCGGTGTGTTCCTCCAGCTGTGCGTTCGCCGCGACCTGCAATGTGCGCGCAGGCAGGCTGGTGCGTTCGACGCGGCGCTCCTGGGTGTTCCACCAGACGATTTCCACTGGCGGCAGTTCCACCGGGCCAGCCTTGTCGGCGATCAGCGCTTCGCGCTCCTCGCGGCTGCCGATCATGCCCTGGTCGCTGCTTTCGTTGGCCAGTTGCGGCTGGTCCGGGTAATGCCGCAGGCCCTCGGGAAGGGGGATCGGCAGCGGTGGTAGCTGGGCGCTGGAGAGACCTTCCACGCGCAGCATGATGTTGCGGGTCAGCGCTTCACCGGCCTTGGCTTCCTCGGGCTGCGGGCTCCAGGTTTCGCTCAGGCTCAGCGAGCGGGCGGGCAGCCAGGGTGCGTCCTTCGGGTAATCGGCGGGCTTGGGGTCGATCTGCAGTGGAATGCTCGGCGAGGTGACCAGCACCTGCTTGCCCGGCTGCGGGCCGAACGGATTGTAGTCATCGTCATTGCGGCGCTGCGCGACCTGGGTGGCCTTGAAGGTCTGGCCGGGAATTTCCAGGGTCCCGCTCTTCTGCGGGAAGATCGCGTAGCGCACTTCGATCACGCCGTGGCGAACACCGTTGATGTCCTTTTCATAGGTGCGCGGCTCGCCCAGTTGCTCGACCCGGGCATCGTTCATGCGCAACGGGCTGAGGCTGCTGTCGTCGTACAGCGATACCGAATGGTAGATGCGCAGGGTGAGGATCACCTGCGCCTGCACCCAGCTTTCCTCGCGGTCGACGCTGGCGTCGATGAACACCGGGGCGAGCTTCTGGCCCTCGGCGCTGTCTTCGGCCTTGAGTACTTCGAGGCCGATCGGCTCGCTGGCGTTGCCGCCCAGGTGGATCGGCGGGATTTCCACCTTGCCTTCAGTGCGCGGCTGCAGGGTGATGATCCAGCGCGTGGTGGCCTGGGCCTTGCCGTTGAGGGTGGTGAGGCGGTTGACCTGGCGGGTGCCGAGCACCACGAAGGCCTCATCGAGCGGCTTCAAGTCGGGCTTGCCGAACAGCGTGGGGTCGTCCGACTCCAGTGTCAGTTCGACGCTCTCGCCCGCGGTCAGGCGCGCGCGGTCGACGCTGGCGGTGAAGCTGGCCTCGGCGCGGAAGGCGGCGAGGCAGAGCAGGGTCAGGCAGATCAGCCTTTTCATGGGTTGGGTTCCTGGCGCTGCTGCTGTTGCTGGTACCAGAACTTGCGGCGCAACAGCTCGGACGGATCGTCGGGTATCTGCCGCAGCCACTGTTCCAGGGCCTGACGGCGCTCGTCCCCCAGTGGACCGGCATCTTCCGGGTTGGTTTCCTGTTCTTCGCGGGCGTTCTCGCCGGGTTTGTCGCTCTGGCTGGCAGAGGGGCGGTCGGCTTCCTGCGATGGGTTCTTCGCAGCCGGCGCTGGCTGCGAGTCGCGTTCGCTGGAGTGTTCTTCCTCCTGCTGCTGGTCCTGCGGCTTGGCGGCCTGGGGATCGCTGCTCTGGGCGGGGTCCTGGTTCTGCTGGGGGGGCTGGTCGGTGCCGTCGCCGGCGGGGTTTTCCTTGCGCTGGCGCAGCAGGTCTTCAAGCAGCGCCTTGTTGCGCTTGGCAGCCTCCAGCTCGGGGTTGCGTTCCAGTGCCTGATCGTAGGCGTCGATGGCAGCCTCCAGCTCGTTCTGTTTCGCCAGGGCATTGCCACGGTTGTAGTGGTCGGCAGCCTCGTCGCCCTGGGCAAAGGCCTGGGCGGCGTCGACATAATCGCCGGCGCGGTACAGCGCCAGGCCTTTCCAGCGGAGGTCGTCGAAGCGCTCGGCGGCCTCGGCGGGACGCCCGGCGTCGAGCAGGCGCTGGCCCTGCTGGTCCGGGCGCAGCCAGAGATCGTTGAGCTCGAAGGCGTTGGCATCCTGCGGCGGCGCCCACAGCAGGGGCAGCAACAGCGGCAGGCTGAACAACCAGCCGCGGCGGCCGGCACAGGCGGCGAGCAGGAGCAGCGGCAGCAGTAGCCAGTAGCCCTGGTCGGCCCAGCGTTGCAGACGCAGCAGCGCGTCTTCTTCGCTCACCTGCAGGCCCTGGGTGCTGTCCAGCAGACCGAGGGAGCGCAGGTCGCTGCTGCTGGCGCGCAGGCGCTGGAAGCGTCCACCCATGTCGGTGGCGAAGACGCGCAGCGAGTTCTCGTCCAGGCGTGGCACCAGGATGTTACCCTGGTCGTCCTTGAGGAAGGTGCCGTCCTCCTGGGCGATGGGCGCGCCGCCGGGCGTGCCCACGGCGAGCAGCAGCAGGTCCTTGCCCTTGCCCTTGAGCGCCTGGCGAATGCCCTGGCGCTCACGGGCGTCCAGCGCACTGGTGATCAGCAGGATCCGGCCGTTGCCCTCGGCACCGTTGTCCAGCAGGCGCCGCGCCTGGGCCACGGCGAGGTCGGCGCGCTGCCCCGGCTCGGGCATGATCGATGGCTTGAGGGCGTCGAGCAGGTTGCGCGCGGTGCCCAGGTCATTGGACAGCGGCACCAGCGTGTGGGCGCTGCCGGCGTAGACGACGATGGCGGTCTGCGCGTCGCTGCGGCTCTGCAGCAGGTCGAGCAACTTGTGCCGCGCCTGTTCCAGGCGGGTCGGCTTGAGGTCGGTGGCGAGCATCTGCGGGGTGAGTTCCAGCACCACCACCAGTGGGTCGCTGCGCTCCATGGTCGGTTGTTCCACCTGCTGCCAGCTTGGGCCGAGCAGGGCGAGCAGCGCCAGCAGCCAGGCGATGCCCAGGTAGATCCACGGGCGGCGCTCGTGCCGGCCGCCGCCACCCGCCAGCAGCCAGGGATGGAAGGCCTGCGGCAGCAGCAATTGCCAGCGCCCGGCGCGGCGTTCGCGGTGCCAGAGCTTCCACAGCAGCCAGCCCAGCGGCGGCAGCAGGATCAACCAGAGCGGGTGCAGCAGGTGCGGCCAGATGCCGTTCATGGCCGGCGCTCCTTCTGCAGACGCGCGACCCAGGCCGGCCAGCGCCAGTCTTCCGGCGGCCACAGCGTGCCCACGACTAGCGCCGCACTGATCAGCAGGGCCAGCAGCAGCGGCCAGCGGTACAGCGCGATGGCCGGACGTGCCTGGGTCGGCTTCTGTTCCACCGGCTCGAGCTGGTCGAGGCTGTCGGAGATGCGTTGCAGCTCTTCACCGTTGCGTGCGCGGAAGTACTCGCCGCCAGTGCTTTCGGCGATGGCCTTGAGCGCCGGCTCGTCCAGGTCCAGCCCCGGATTGAGGCCGAACAGCCCGGCGACGCCACCCTGCTTGGGATCCGCGCCGATGCCGATGGTGTAGACCTTCACCTGTTCTTCGGCGGCGAGCCTGGCGGAGGTCTGTGGGGAAATCTCGCCGGCGGTATTGGCGCCGTCGGTGATCAGCACCAGCACGCGGCTCTCGGCCGGGCGCTGGCGCAGGCGCTTGACCGCCAGGCCGATGGCATCGCCCAGGGCGGTGTCCTTGCCGGCGATGCCGATCAGCGCTTCGTCCAGCCAGACACGCACGGTGTGACGATCGAAGGTGAGCGGCGCCTGCAGGTAGGCGCGGGTACCGAAGAGGATCAGCCCGACGCGATCACCCCGGCGGCCTTCGATGAAGTCGCCGAACAGCTTCTTCACCAGGTCCAGACGGCTGACTTCGGCACCGTCCCAGGTCATGTCGGCGTAATCCATGGAGCCGGAAACATCTACCGCCACCAGCAGGTCACGGCCGGTGGCCGGAATCGGCAGCGGCTCGCCGACCCATTGCGGGCGCGCAGCGGCCAGCAGCAGGCACAGCCAGAGCAGGGCGAAGGGCGCCTGCTGGCGCCAGGCCGGCAAGCGCGCACGGGCGCGACGGCCGGCAAGGCCCTCGAGTTCCTGGAGGAAGCTGACCTTGAGCGCCGCCTCGCCGTTGTCGGCCGGCGGCAGGATGAAGCGCATCACCCAGGGCAGCGGGGCGAGCAGGAAAATCCACGGCCAGGCGAACTCAAACATGCTTGCGCACCCAGGTTTCCACGGAGGCGGCGAGGCCGTCGATGGCCTTGTCGTCCAGCTTGCACTCGGCGCGGTAGCCGCCTTCCACCAGGATCATCCAGCGGGTCAGGCCGGCGGCCGGACAGCGGGTATCGAGGAAGGCCAGCCAGGCACGGCCGCTCAGGGTGTGGCTGTGGCTGTCCGGCCAGCGCGCCCGCGACAGGCGTTTGAGCAGGCCGTTCAGTGATTGCAGCCAGGGGCCGGCCGGCGCGCGGTCGTAAGGGCGCGGCAGGCGCTTGAGTTCCTCCAGTGCAGCTTCGCGCAGCGGGTCCAGCGGCACATCGGTGACGACCTTGGCCCTGCGCCTGGGCAGCCAGCGCCGGCGATTGCGCCACAGCGCCCAGAGCAGCAGCGGCAGCAGCGCGGCGAGCAACCACCAGCCTGGCGCCGGCGGCCACCAGGGCACCGCAGCCGGCTCGATGAGTGGTTGCAACTGATCGAGCGGATTCATTTGGCGTATCCCGGCTGGTGCTGTTCCAGCAGGTTGCGCAGTTGTTCCACCAGTTCTTCCTGGGTGGTCAAGGGCAGCAGCGGTACGCCCAGGCGCAGGGCGAGGCGCTGCCAGCGTTCGCGGCGGGCCTCGCCGAGGGCGCGGTAAGCCAGGCGCTGTTCGTCGATGTGGGTATCCAGTTCCAGCTGTGCCTGGCCTTCGGCGAATCTCAGCAGCCCGGCGGCGGGCAGGGCGTGGTCGAGCGGGTCGGAGACCGGCAGCATCACCAGGTCGGTGTGCCGCGCCAGCAGTGACAGCTGCTGCTCGGCCACTTCGCTGAGCGCACGCTCGTCGCAGATCACCATGATCAGGCTGCCGGGGCGCAGCACCTCGCGAGCGCGGCGCAGGGCCATGCCGAAACCGTCGCCGCTGTGGCTGAGGTTGGAGCCGGCGAGCAGGGTGTTGTTGGCCCGCACGATCAGGTTGAACAACTGCAGCAGGCTCTGCTTGCTGCGCCTGGGCTTGATCTCGTGGCATTCGCTGTCGGTGAACACCAGCCCGCCGATGCGGTCGTTGTGCGCCAGCGCCGCCCAGCCGATGAAAGCGGCGGCTCGCGCGGCAAGCACGGACTTGAAGCACAGGCCGGAACCGAAGAACAGCCGGGCACTCTGCTCGACCAGGACGAATACCGGTCGCTCGCGCTCCTCATGGAACAGCTTGGTGTGCGGCTCCTGGCTGCGCGCGGTGACGCGCCAGTCGATGGTGCGCACGTCGTCGCCGGCCTGGTACACACGCACCTGGTCGAAGTCCACGCCGCGGCCGCGCAGGCGCGAATGGTGCAGGCCGATCAACGGGCTGCGCCGCGAGGGCGTGGAGAACAGCTGGACTTCGCGCAGGCGGTGGCGAATCTCGATCAGCTCGCCAAGGGAAACCGCGACGCCGGGCGCCAGGACATTGTGCATGTCAGGCGACGGCAACCACGTCGAGGATGCGCTGGACCACGCGGTCCTGGTCGATCCCGGCGGCTTCCGCCTCGAAGGTGAGGATCAGGCGATGGCGCAGCACGTCGAAGAGCATCGCCTGGATGTCCTCGGGGCTGACGAAGTCGCGCCCGGCCAGCCAGGCGTGGGCACGCGCGCAGCGGTCCAGGGCGATGGAGCCGCGCGGGCTGGCGCCATAGGACAGCCACTCGGCCAGCTCGGCGTCGTACTTGGCCGGGGTGCGCGTGGCCATGATCAGCTGCACCAGGTATTCCTCCACGGCATCGGCCATGTACAGGCCGAGGATTTCGTGGCGGGCGGCGAAGATGGCTTCCTGGGTGACCCGGCGCTCCGGCTTGGTCTCGCCGTGCAGCGCTTCGCCACGGGCCTGCTGGAGGATGCGGCGTTCCACGGAGGCTTCCGGGTAGCCGATCTTCACATGCATTAGGAAGCGGTCGAGCTGGGCCTCGGGCAGCGGGTAGGTGCCTTCCTGCTCGATGGGGTTCTGCGTCGCCATCACCAGGAACAGCGGCGGCAGGTCATAAGTGCTGCGGCCCACGCTGACCTGGCGCTCGGCCATGGCTTCGAGCAGGGCGGACTGTACCTTGGCCGGCGCCCGGTTGATTTCGTCGGCCAGTACCAGGTGATGGAAGATCGGCCCCTGCTGGAACACGAAGCTGCCGTTCTCCGGGCGATAGATCTCGGTGCCGGTGATGTCGGCCGGAAGCAGGTCGGGGGTGAACTGGATGCGGTGGAACTCGGCTTCCAGGCCCTCGGCGAGGTCCTTGATCGCCTTGGTCTTGGCCAGGCCTGGCGCGCCTTCGACCAGCAGGTGGCCGTCGGCGATCAGGGCGATGAGCAGCCGCTCGATGAGCTTTTCCTGGCCGAGGATCTGGCTGGAGAGATACTGGCGCAGTGCAAGGAGCGACTCACGATGTTCCATCGCGTGGATTTCCTGGACGAAGGGTGGGGCTGTCGGGCCGCCTACTTTACTGCATCGGCCGTCACTCTTGCAGCGCTGCGCTGCGAGCCTTGTGCGGCGCTAGCGGTTCCTGCGACGCCCGGTCGCCGGGCAACGGGGTCAGCAGGCGCAGGGAGCTGTCGCGGTTGAGCTGGTGGCGCATGTCGCGCGCGCCACCATGGACCACCGCGAAGCGGTAGACCCAGGCCACCAGGCGCGGCATACCGGCCTCCAGCAGCATGCGGTGGAACAGTTCGTCCGCCTCGGCCTTGGTCACCGGGGCGACGTTGAGGAACTGGTACAGCGCGTCATGCACCAGGCTGGCATGGTGCGCCACCGGCCAGAACATCACGCGCTCCTTCTGCTGGCCATGGCGCAGGCACTGCACGCTTTCCAGGTGCTCCCACCAGTCCGGCGTGCCGAGGGTCGCGATCCAGTAGAAGGGCACCTTCGGCGAGCAGCCGTCCCAGGCGTAGGTGCGGGTGCAGCCGAAGTCGTAGCTCACGGTGCCGGCGCTCAGGTCGACATGCGCGGGGCCGGGGTTGATGACGATGCGCCCGTCGTGCACCACCAGCCACTCGCTATAGAAGTAGCGCTCCTTGAACAGCGGGTCCTCGCGGACCAGTGGGAAGTCGATGTAGTTGATCCACGGGCCGTTGCGGTCGCGGCTGCAGAAGCCCCACTCGTCCACCGAGCGTTCCCGCGCAGCCTGCACCCGACGCAGACGTTCGCCCCGGCCGACGATGCGCGGCAGGAGGACGCCGAGATAGACCGGAACCGCGCCGACCAGCAACGGCCGCACGGCCTCATCGAGGAACAGCCAGGCCAGCACGAGCAGTGCCGCGCCTAGCAGGGTGACCAGCAGGTTGTCGAGGTGGCGCAGCAGCGGGCGGCGCAGGGGAGGGTGGCGTTGCATGGCGTCCATTCCAGGCGAGGGGTTGCCATGATAGCGCTTTGATATTTCTGCGGGCAGTTACGGAACGATCGTGCCGCAAATTCTGTCGTTTCCCCTGAGCGTGGCGGCTGCATGCCGTTGAACGAATATGTCGCAGCCCCGTAAGCCAGCGGCGGCCCAGTCCCGATAAGCTCGGAGGGATCGGTGACCGCCCGGTCGGGGCTGTCAATCGAGGGTCACACTGCCCGGCTATACCTGTGGCCCGACACAAGACGATATGCGTTCTACGCTCAATCCAATAATTCGAGCCCAGCGGAGTACCAACATGGCGTTCTTCACCGCAGCCAGCAAAGCCGACTTCCAGCAACAACTGAAAGCGGCCCTGGCGCAGCACGTCGACGACAAGGGTCTGCCACAAGTGGCCCTGTTCGCCGAGCAGTTCTTCGGCTTCATCTCACTCGACGAATTGACCCAGCGCAGGTTGTCCGACCTGGTCGGTTGCACCTTGTCTTCCTGGCGCCTGCTGGAACGCTTCGACCCCGCCCAGCCCGAAGTGGCGGTGTACAACCCCGACTATGAAAAGCACGGCTGGCAGTCGACCCACACCGCCGTGCAGGTGCTGCACCCGGACCAGCCGTTCCTGGTCGACTCGGTGCGCATGGAGCTGAATCGCCGCGGCTACAGCATCCACACCTTGCAGACCAACGTGCTCAGCGTGCGGCGCAATGCCAAGGGCGAGTTGCTGGAGATCCTGCCCAAGAACAGCACCGGCAAGGACGTGCACCAGGAATCGCTGATGTACCTGGAGATCGATCGTGTGTCCCAGGCCGGTGAACTGCGCACCCTGGAAAAGGCCCTGCTGGAAGTGCTCGGCGAAGTGCGCCTGGCGGTCGCCGACTTCCCCGCCATGCGCAGCAAGGCTGAGGAGCTGCTGGCCTGGCTGGGCAAGTCCAAGGCCAAGGCCCGCGCGGAAGAGACCGCCGAAGTGCGCGCCTTCCTCGAATGGTTGTTGGCTAACCACTTCACCTTCCTCGGCTATGAGGAATTCACCGTGCACGACGAGGCCGACGGCGGCCACCTGGTGTACGACGACAAGGCCTTCCTCGGGCTGACCAAACTGCTGCGCGCCGGCCTGAACAAGGACGACCTGCACATCGAGGACTACGCGGTGGCCTACCTGCGCGAGCCGGTGCTGCTGTCCTTCGCCAAGGCCTCCCAGCCCAGCCGCGTGCACCGCCCGGCCTACCCGGACTACGTATCGATCCGCGAGATCGACGCCAAGGGCAAGGTGGTCCGCGAGTTCCGCTTCCTCGGCCTGTACACCTCGGCGGTGTATGCCGAGAGCGTGTTCGACATCCCGTTCATTCGCGGCAAGGTCGCCGCTGTGCTGAAGAACTCCGGCTTCGACAGCAAGGCACACCTGGGCAAGGAGCTCGCGCAGATTCTCGAGGTCCTGCCGCGTGACGACCTGTTCCAGACCCCGGTGGATGAGCTCTACGCCACCGCCATGTCCATCGTGCAGATCCAGGAGCGCAACAAGATCCGCCTGTTCCTGCGCAAGGACCCGTACGGCCGCTTCGCCTACTGCCTGGCCTACGTGCCGCGCGACATCTATTCCACCGAAACGCGGATGAAGATCCAGCAGGTGCTGATGGAGCGCCTGAAGGCCAGCGACTGCGAGTTCTGGACCTTCTTCTCCGAATCCACCCTGGCCCGCGTGCAGTTCATCCTGCGCGTCGACCCGAAAGTGCGCATCGACGTCGATGCCGCCCAGCTGGAGCAGGAAGCCATCCAGGCCTGCCGCTCCTGGCAGGACGACTACGCCGCGCTGGTGCTGGAGAACTTCGGCGAAGGGCAGGGCAACAACCTGCTGGAAGACTTCCCCAAGGGCTTCCCGGCTGGCTACCGCGAGCGCTTCGCCCCGCACTTCGCCGTGGTGGACCTGCAGCACCTGTCCAGCCTGGGCGACAGCCGCCCGCTGGTGATGAGCTTCTATCAGCCGCTGGCCCAGGGTGAGCAGCAGTTGCACTGCAAGCTCTACCACGCCGACACGCCGCTGGCGCTGTCGGACGTCCTGCCGATCCTGGAGAACCTCGGCCTGCGCGTGCTCGGCGAGTTCCCCTACCGCCTGCGCCACACCAATGGCCGCGAGTACTGGATCCACGACTTCGCCTTCACCTACGCCGAGGGCCTGGACGTCAACATCCAGGAACTCAACGAAACCCTGCAGGACGCCTTCGTCCACATCGTCAACGGCGATGCCGAGAACGATGCCTTCAACCGTCTGGTGCTGACCGCCGGCCTGCCCTGGCGCGACGTGGCGCTGCTGCGTGCCTACGCGCGCTACCTCAAGCAGATCCGCCTGGGCTTCGACCTGGGTTACATCGCCAGCGCGCTGAACGCCCACGTGGACATCGCCCGCGAACTGGTGCGGTTGTTCAAGACCCGTTTCTACCTGGCCCGCAAGCTCACCGCCGAGGACCTGGAAGACAAGCAGCAGAAGCTGGAACAGGCGATTCTCGCGGCGCTGGACAACGTCCAGGTACTCAACGAGGACCGCATCCTGCGGCGCTACCTGGACCTGATCAAGGCCACCCTGCGCACCAACTTCTACCAGCCGGACGCGAGCGGGCAGAACAAGAGCTACTTCAGCTTCAAGTTCAATCCCAAGGCCATCCCGGAAATCCCGCGGCCCACGCCGAAATTCGAAATCTTCGTCTACTGCCCGCGCGTGGAAGGCGTGCACCTGCGCTTCGGCGACGTGGCCCGTGGTGGCTTGCGCTGGTCCGACCGCGAGGAAGACTACCGCACCGAAGTGCTGGGCCTGGTGAAGGCGCAGCAGGTGAAGAACGCGGTAATCGTGCCGACTGGTGCCAAGGGCGGCTTCATCCCGCGCCGGCTGCCGCTGGGTGGCACGCGTGATGAAATCCAGGCCGAGGCCATCGCCTGCTACCGCATCTTCATCTCCGGGCTGCTGGACATCACCGACAACATCAAGGAAGGCCAGATCGTGCCGCCGGCCAACGTGGTGCGCCACGATCCGGACGATCCCTACCTGGTGGTGGCGGCGGACAAGGGCACCGCGACCTTCTCCGACATCGCCAACGGCATCTCCGCCGACTACAACTTCTGGCTCGGCGACGCCTTCGCCTCCGGTGGTTCCGCCGGCTACGACCACAAGGGCATGGGCATCACTGCCCGTGGCGGCTGGGTGTCGGTACAGCGTCACTTCCGCGAGCGCGGTATTGACGTGCAGAAGGACAACGTGACCGTCATCGGCATCGGTGACATGGCTGGCGACGTGTTCGGCAACGGCCTGCTGATGTCGGACAAGCTGCAGATGGTCGCGGCGTTCAACCACCTGCACATCTTCCTCGACCCCAACCCGGATGCGGCGGCGAGCTTCGCCGAGCGCCAGCGCCTGTTCAACCTGCCGCGCTCCAGCTGGGCCGACTATGACGCCTCGCTGATCTCCGCCGGCGGCGGCATCTTCCTGCGCAGCGCCAAGAGCATCACCCTGACCCCGGAAGTGCGCGCGCGCTTCGACATCGACGCCGAACGCCTGACTCCCACCGAGCTGATCCACGCGCTGCTCAAGGCGCCGGTGGACCTGCTGTGGAATGGCGGCATCGGCACCTACGTCAAGTCCAGCGACGAAACCCACGCCGACGTCGGCGACAAGGCCAACGACGGCCTGCGCGTCGACGGTCGCGAACTGCGGGTGAAGGTGGTGGGCGAGGGCGGCAACCTCGGCATGACGCAGTTGGCGCGGGTCGAGTTCGGCCTCAATGGCGGCGCGTGCAACACCGACTTCATCGACAACGCCGGTGGTGTGGATTGCTCCGACCACGAGGTGAACATCAAGATCCTGCTCAACGAGGTGGTGACCGCCGGGGACATGACCAGCAAGCAGCGCAACAAGCTGCTGGCGGAAATGACCGACCAGGTGTCCGACCTGGTGCTGGGCAACAACTACAAGCAGACCCAGGCACTGTCCCTGGCGGAGCGCCGCGCCCGCGAGCGCATCGCCGAATACAAGCGCCTGATGAGTGACCTGGAAGGCCGTGGCAAGCTGGATCGCGCGCTGGAGTTCCTGCCCAGCGACGAAGGGATTGCCGAACGCATCGCCGCCGGCCAGGGGCTCACACGCGCCGAGCTGGCCGTGCTGATTTCCTACAGCAAGATCGATCTGAAGGAACAACTGCTGGGCTCGCTGGTACCGGACGATGACTACCTGACCCGCGACATGGAAACGGCCTTCCCGCAGACCCTGGTCGATACCTTCGGTCCGGCCATGCGACGGCACCGCCTGAAGCGCGAGATCGTCAGCACGCAGATCGCCAACGACCTGATCAACCACATGGGCATTACCTTCGTGCAGCGCCTGAAGGAGTCCACCGGCATGACGCCGGCGAACGTGGCGGGTGCCTACGTGATCGTGCGTGATGTGTTCCACCTGCCGCACTGGTTCCGCCAGATCGAGGCGCTGGACTACCAGGTGCCGGCGGAAGTGCAACTGACGCTGATGGACGAGCTGATGCGCCTTGGCCGCCGCGCGACGCGCTGGTTCCTGCGCAGCCGCCGTAACGAGCAGGACGCCGCGCGTGACGTGGCGCATTTCGGTCCGCGCATCGCCGCCCTTGGCCTGAAGCTCAACGAACTGCTCGAAGGGCCGACCCGCGAACTGTGGCAGGCGCGCTACCAGGCCTACGTCGACGCTGGCGTACCGGAACTGCTGGCGCGCATGGTGGCCGGCACCAGCCACCTCTATACCCTGCTGCCGATCGTCGAAGCGGCGGACGTCACCGGCCGTGACCCGGCCGACGTGGCACGTGCCTACTTTGCCCTGGGCAGCGAGCTGGAGTTGACCTGGTACCTGCAGCAGATCAGCTCCCTGCCGGTGGAGAACAATTGGCAGGCACTGGCTCGCGAGGCCTTCCGCGACGACCTGGACTGGCAGCAGCGGGCGATCACCGTCTCCGTGCTGCAGATGCAGGATGGCCCGGCGGAGATCGACGCGCGCGTAGCGCTCTGGCTGGAGCAGCACGCCCCGATGGTGGCTCGCTGGCGCGCCATGCTCACCGACCTGCGCGCCTCCACCAGCACCGACTACGCCATGTACGCCGTGGCCAATCGCGAGCTGCTTGACCTGGCGCAGAGCAACCAGCAGGGCGTTTGCCCCGTGTGATGCTCACGCCTGATTGACCTTTTGATGCTCCAGCCCCGCCAAGTGCGGGGCTTTTTTTCGGCGGTGATCCAGTGGTCGGGGGCTTTTTTTGCTTGGATTTGCGGGCCTGCTAGTGCGGCGGCGGGGCATGTTCGCGAGCAAGCTCGCTCCTACGAAGAGCGCTCCGATGTTTGGCTGGGCTGTAGGAGCGAGCTTGCTCGCGAACGTTTCATAGGGATTCGGCTACCAAAGGCTTCCAGAAAATCCGCGGAGTGTGTCGAAGCACCCTGTTCAGAAGCCTGAGTAACCGAAAGGACTTTTCGCGGAGCAGAAAGCGGACGGAGTGGCGAGGCCATCGCCTAGGTTGCGAGGCCACCCGCAAGGAAGAAGGACGGGCTCTGCACCTGCGCCAAGGCAGCGCAGGCACTCCCGATCAGAAGAGCAGGAGGCAGGGCCGGCCTGCAAGAGCGTCTCGCGGAGGTAATCAGAAACGGCGCCGAGCTGAAATCAGCTCCCGCTCCGCCCATCCTCGCGCGGCTCGGTGAGCGCCCGGCGGTACTTGGCGTACAACTCGTCGGACATGTTGCTGGCGCCCAGCATCTTCAGCGCGAAGGACTTCACTTGCTCATCGCTGTAGGGCTCATGCTGCGGCGCCGGCTGGCTGGCACAGCCCACCAGCCACAGGGGCAGGGTCAGGGAGAGGAGGGCAAGGGCACGGTTCATGGTTCTCACACGCAGGCTGGTTCGGGATGGTTGTCAGGCTATCAACCGCTCGAGGCGAGCAGAAATCATCCCGTTCAATAGTGGTTATCGCTTCTGGCGACTTCCGACCGATCGGTCTGTCAGAAGGTTCCCCAACTACGGCGTTTTTCCGCTAATCCAGATATCCTTCCTGGCTGTTCACTTCTCTTCAGGACTCCCCCCAATGAAAGCGCAACTCGTCGAACTCCTTACGTTGATCAGCTCCGGCTGCCTGGGGGAGGACGAGATCCAGCAGATCGCCGGCGAGGCCTCGCAGGCCTATGCCGATCCGGCAGCCTTCCTCGCCGCCAATGCGGATATCAACTACGACGACGACTTCCCCATCCCGCTGGGCGAATGGGTAGTGGTGGGCAGCCTGCCGGAAATCGTGCTGTTCATGGGCGACAGCTACGAGGAGCTGTTCGGCGAGATTCGTGCTTCCTTCGACCCGAGCGTGAGCTTCGTGCTGCAGGCCAAGCAACTGCGCAAGGCAGAGCCCTTGGCTGCGCTGAACCGCATCCAGACCCAGCTCGGCGCGCTGTACCCGGAGAAGGGTGGCTATGTGCTGGTGGACTTCAGTGAGCCGCTGGATACCGAATTGCAGTGCGTGCTGGTCTATCGCAACGACCTCGAGCGTGTCCTGGCACTCTGCGTGGATATCGGCATTCCCGCCGTGCCGGCATTGCAGGCCGCCCAGCAAGCGGATCAGGACTGATCCGGCTGGGCCATCAGCAGCAGGGCGCCCAGGTCCACCAGGAGCTGGCCGCCAATGCGCAGGCTGGGGACGTCACCCCGCTCGATCCAGCGCTGCACAATGGCCTGACGGTCACTCAGGCCGATCAGCTGTGCAAAGCGCTGCGGCGTCACGTAATAGCCGCCCGTGACCAGGTCCGGGTCGAATCCACTTTCCTCATTCATGTCGTCTCCCGCACCATCCAGCATCTCTGATCCATGGTTTCTGCTTCGGCATGGACAGCGAATTTATCCTAGTTATTGGGGTGTTTTTCCGGGCTTTGGCAGTCTCGGAGATGGATGACGCATGATGAAGAAACGTTTCCTGTTCACTGCAGGAGAAAGACTACGCGCACTGCGTTCGTTGACAGGCTTGTCGCGCCGCGCCTTCGCTGAAGTGGTTGGTATGAAGGCCAAGGACGTGGAGAACATCGAGTACGGCAATCAGCGTATGCGTGACCTCGATTTCCAGAAGGTTTGCAGCGTATACCCGGATTTCAGCCGCTGGATCACCTATGAAGGGCCACTGGACCCGGCTGAGGTGAGCTGGAAGGTCGAGGATTCGGCCCAGCGCGCGGCGGTCTACCTGGTCAGGAGCAACCCGCAGTTGCTGGCGACGCTCGGCCTGACACTGGAAGAGTGGCAGGCCCGGCACCACGCGGTGCTGGATAGCCTGGACGAGGAAGAGCGGCAACTCCGCGAGGATATCCCCGAGGAGTAGTACGCCTCAGTCCGCCTTGCCGACGTGGCGCAGATAGCCGACGACGTCCGCTGCGCCGGCTTCCCGAAGGCCGCGGCCGAAGGCATCCGACTGTGGATGGTCCCTGGGCAGCAGCAGGCTCTCCGGGGTTTCCGAGTTGAACAGGGCGAAGCGCGCGTAGGGCATGCCGGTTTCCAGCAGCAGCGCCATGAAGGCGGCATCGCTCCAGGCCTTGGCCGGCATGGCCAGCATGTGGAAGTCGCGCTCGAGTTCATCCAGCGCGGCAGCTTGCAGCTCGAAGCGCTGGATGCTCGCCGGCAGGATGATCTCCAGCCCGCGGCGGCGAGCATAGACCACCGCATTGGCCAGTTCGCAGGGGTGGTTGTCGTCGTCCCAGAACAACCGCGTGCCATGCCAGCCGGCGCTGCGCAACTGCAATTGCGCCTTGCGCTCGAACCCGGGCAGGGCCACGCCCAGCACCTTGGTGAAGTCGTTGTAGCTGATGATCCTCACCTTGCGGCACTGCTCGCAATTGGAGAGTTCCTCCAGCCCTGCCAGCGGGCTGTCGAGCAGGCCGCGGCAGCACAGGCCATCGATACTGCGCACGTCGACGGCGGGATGCTCCTCGCGGTGGCTGGCTACCAGCCGCTTGAGCACGGCGTGAATACGGGCCTTGTCTTCCTGCACGGGGCCAGACAGCGCACCACGAGGCAGATCGATCAGTCGATGGAGTGGCGGCCCGGACTGCCAGCCGAGGCCGGCGGGCCAGTCGGGCAGGGGCTCGAAGGGTAGCGAGAGGCTCCGGCTTCGCTCGGCGACGTTCTTCCCGTCGGCGCTGCCGATGCCCAGGCGCTGGGCAAGGGCGGCCAACCGGCTGGTCACGCTGCGGGGGCGAGGTGGTTGACTCATGGACGACGCAAGACTCCCGATGGCCGGCTGGTCAGTGCAGGAAGCGCCGGGCCCGATGCGCGGCGAATTGCCCTAAGCATAGAAAACCCTGGCGCCATTGGGCGCATGCGTTGTGGCAAAATTCTTTCCTTCACTTGCTGGAGGCCTCCATGGCTTGCGTTGTGCTGGATATTTCCCTGCCGGTGGATCGGCTGCAGGCCCTCTATCGCGGGCATGCCAACCGGGTCGAAGTGGTCAGTCGCGATGGTCGGCGAGTCAATCTGCCGGCGCATCATCTGCGTCCATTCGTCACTCACTGTGGAGTTCACGGCAGTTTCGAGCTGGAATTCGATGATTCCGGGCGGCTGCTGGCGCTGCGTCGCCTCGCCTGAGCGAGGGCGGGCTGGCTATAATAGCGCCCCATTTTGCCGACCGATGCCCGACCATGTACAGCCTGGCCCGCGAGCTCCTGTTCAAGCTCTCCCCGGAAACCTCCCATGAATTGTCCATCGACCTGATTGGTGCCGGTGGTCGTCTGGGCCTCAACGGCTTGCTGACGCAGGCTCCGAAGAGCCTGCCGGTGACGGTGATGGGCCTTGAGTTCGCCAACCCCGTGGGGCTGGCCGCCGGCCTGGACAAGAACGGCGACGCCATCGACGGTTTTGCCCAGCTTGGCTTCGGCTTCGTCGAAATCGGTACCGTCACCCCGCGTCCGCAGCCGGGCAATCCCAAGCCGCGCATCTTCCGCCTGCCGCAGGCCACCGCGATCATCAACCGCATGGGCTTCAACAACCACGGTGTCGATCACCTGATCGAGCGGGTCAAGGCGGCGAAGTACAAGGGCGTGCTGGGGATCAACATCGGCAAGAACTTCGATACCCCGGTCGAGCGCGCGGTGGATGACTACCTGATCTGCCTGGACAAGGTCTACGCCCACGCCAGCTATGTCACCGTCAACGTCAGCTCGCCGAATACCCCCGGCCTGCGCAGCCTGCAGTTCGGCGATTCGCTCAAGCAGTTGCTCGAAGCACTGCGCCAGCGCCAGGAAGACCTGGCGGTGCAGCATGGCCGCCGAGTGCCGCTGGCGATCAAGATTGCCCCGGACATGAGCGACGAGGAAACCGCGATGGTCGCGGCTGCGCTGATCGAATCGGGCATGGATGCAGTAATCGCCACCAACACCACCCTGGGCCGCGAAGGCGTCGAGCACCTGCCATTCGGCAACGAGGCTGGCGGCCTGTCCGGCGCTCCGGTGCGCGAGAAGAGTACGCATATCGTCAAGGTGCTGGCTGCTGAGCTGGGCGGTCGCCTGCCGATCATCGCCGCCGGCGGCATCACCGAGGGCGCGCACGCAGCGGAGAAGATCGCCGCAGGTGCGAGCCTGGTACAGATCTATTCCGGGTTCATCTACAAGGGCCCGGCGCTGATCCGCGAAGCAGTGGACGCCATTGCGGCGGCCAAGCGGGCATAAGTACAGGTAGCAGAAATAAGTAGGGCTCCTTTCGGAGCCCTTGGGCTTGCGCCCTTTTCCGCCCGGATGGGGCGGCTTGGGGAAGTCGTGGGTGACCCTGGATTCAGCCTGTTGCGTGCTGCAATTGGTTCACTCGTTGAATACCGGCGGCGCCGGTCAAACCATCCCAGTTGTCGCCGCGGCCCTCACGCCAGCCGTTGAGCCAGGATTGCCGGGTAGTGGGATGGGTAAACGGACAGAGGTCGCGAGATTTTCCAGTAATGCCGTGCTGATAACCGCGCAAAAAGGCTCTTTCCAACGGATCACGCTTAAGTCTTCTCATAGGGTGTTGCCCTCACTTGTTGACTGTTATGTCCCGTTGGCCCCCCAGGGAGGCCGGGCGGAAAATTCCGCCAATGGGGCGCATTGCCGGCGTGACGCGCCCCGCCCGACACCGTTGCGGTGAAGGATTACCCCGAGTTCTATCGAAAGGTTCCGGGGCTGTGAATGACCAATTTGTCATAAGGACGTAACTCTTATGGGTTCAAGCCATAAGGTTTGTCCGGGTTGCAAAATGCCAGTACGGCTTAACCCGCCAGGGGCGGGAGCTTGGCGAGGATCAAGGGGAAAGTGTATCTAGATGCGACTTTCTCTCGTTCCGACGAGTGGGATGACCTTCTGCGACGCGAGGCCGCAGGCCGGGACGCGGGTCCATCCCTGAAAATGAATACACGGGTCACCTTTGAGTTCACGCGAATGACAACGCGAATGAACAAAAGGTGGCCGACAAGGCCGTAAGCGGCTTTGCTGAAAGGGCTGCGGCCCGGGAATTATTTGCATGGCGGATTTGCACGATCTCTTCCTTACCTGCCCGAAAGGGCTCGATGGCCTGTTGCTGGAGGAAGCCCAGGCACTCGGGCTGACCGATGCGCGCGCCCAGGTTTCGGCCATTCGCGGCAAGGGCGACCTGGAGACGGCCTACCGCCTGTGCCTCTGGTCGCGCCTGGCCAACCGTGTGCTGCTGGTGCTGTCGCGCTTCCCGGTGAGCAACGCCGAAGATCTTTACCTGGGCGTCAATGCCGTGTCCTGGGGCGACCACCTGGATGCCGGCGGTAGCCTGGCGGTGGAATTCAGCGGCAAGGGTTCGGGCATCGACAACACCCACTTCGGCGCGCTGAAGGTGAAGGACGCCATCGTCGACAACCTGCGCGCCGAGTTCGGCAAGCGGCCGACCGTGGACAAGGTCAACCCGGATATCCGCGTGCACCTGCACCTGGACCGTGGTCAGGCCGTGCTGTCGCTGGACCTCTCCGGCCACAGCCTGCACCAGCGTGGCTACCGTTTGCAGCAGGGCGCTGCGCCGCTGAAGGAGAACCTGGCGGCTGCCGTGCTGATCCGTGCCGGTTGGCCGAAGATCGCCGCTGAAGGCGGCGCGCTGTCCGACCCCATGTGTGGCGTCGGTACCTTCCTTATCGAGGCCGGCCTGATCGCCGCCGACGTTGCACCTAACCTCAAGCGCGAGCGCTGGGGCTTCAGCAACTGGCTGGGTCACGTGCCGGCAATCTGGAAGAAGCTTATCGAGGAAGCCCAGCAGCGCGCTGAAACAGGCCTGGCGAAGACGCCACTGTGGATTCGCGGTTATGAAGCCGACCCGCGCCTGATCCAGCCTGCGCGCAACAACATCGAGCGCTCCGGCCTGGCCGAGTGGGTGAAGATCTACCAGGGCGAGTTGGCCACTTTCGAGCCGCGTCCGGACAAGGGCCAGAAGGGCCTGATCATCTGCAACCCGCCCTACGGCGAGCGTCTGGGTGACGAAGCCAGCCTGCTGTATCTCTACCAGCACCTGGGCGAGCGCCTGCGCCAGAGCTGCCTGGGCTGGAGCGCCGGCGTGTTCACTGGCGCGCCGGAGCTGGGTAAGCGCATGGGCATCCGCAGCCACAAGCAGTACGCCTTCTTCAACGGCGCACTGCCCTGCAAGCTGATCATGCTGGACATCGATCCACGCCAGTTTGTCACCGGTGACCGCGGTGACCGCAGTGAGTCGTCGCCGACCCAGGGTGCCGCCGTGATCGAGCAGGCGCGCCTGAGCGAAGGCGGGCAGATGTTCGCCAACCGGCTGCAGAAGAACGTCAAGGCGCTCGGCAAGTGGGCGCGCAAGGAAAAGATCGAGTGCTACCGGGTGTATGACGCCGACATGCCCGAGTACGCCCTGGCCGTGGACCTTTATCGTGACTGGGCGCACGTGCAGGAATATGCCGCGCCCAAGTCCATCGACCCGGAGAAGGCCCAGACCCGCCTGCTCGATGCACTCGCCGCGTTACCGCAGGCGCTGGGCATTCCCACCGAGCGCATCGTGATCAAGCGGCGCGAGCGCCAGACCGGCAAGAAGCAGTACGAACGGCAGAACGCCGAAGGCCGTTTCATGGAAGTCGAAGAGGGCGGCGTGAAGCTGCTGGTCAACCTCACCGACTACCTCGACACCGGCCTGTTCCTCGACCACCGCCCGATGCGCCTGCGCATTCAGCGCGAGGCTGCCGGCAAGCGCTTCCTCAACCTGTTCTGCTACACCGCCACGGCAACCGTGCATGCGGCCAAGGGCGATGCGCGTAGCACCACCAGCGTCGACTTGTCCAAGACCTACCTGGACTGGGCGCGGCGCAACCTGTCGCTCAACGGCTTCTCCGACAAGCAACGCCTGGTGCAGAGCGACGTGATGGAGTGGCTGCGCGAGGACCGCGGCGAATATGACCTGGTGTTCATCGACCCGCCGACCTTCTCCAACTCCAAGCGCATGGAAGGCGTGTTCGACGTTCAGCGCGATCATGTCGAGCTGATCGACCTGGCCATGGCGCGCCTGGCCAGGGGTGGGGTGCTGTACTTCTCCAACAACTTCCGCAAGTTCGAGCTGGATGAAGGGCTGGCGACGCGTTACCAGGTCGAGGAAATCAGCGCCCAGACGCTGGACCAGGACTTCGCCCGCAACAGCAAGATCCACCGCGCCTGGCGCATCACCGTGCGCTGAACCCGGGCGGCGCACGGCAAGGGCCGTGCGTCGCACCAGCGCTGGGCAAATGGCCATCGGCTGCTATAAAAACTGAGTCACCCTGAGAACGGGACCCTACATGACTCAATTGCCGGCCTACGAGCAGTTGCCCGCCGCTCAGGGAGTCGCCAGCCAGAAGAAGGCCCTGCGCGCTGCCGGTGTCGTACTGGTGGTTGGCCTCCTGCTGACGGCCCTGCTGGGCTGGAATGTGTGGCGCAATGCCCGCATGGCCCTGGAGCAGCAGTTCGCCCTTACCGCCAATGAGCGCATCGACCGGGTACGCGAGCGGCTGTCGATGCAACTGAGCGAGCTGGAGTCGATCCAGCGCTTCTTCGAAAACTCCAGGACGGTTTCCCGCGAGGAATTCGAACATTTCGTCAGTCCCTTGCTGGGTGACACGCTGGGGTATGCCTGGCTGCCGCGCGTGGAACAACGCAATCGCGAAGCTTTCGAGGCCAGCGCGCACGCGGCCGGAATGCTCGACTACATGCTGTTTGAACTGAACCTGCAGGGGCAGCCGATTCCTGCCCAGGTTCGCGATCGCTATTTTCCGGTTCTCTACGGTGCCTCCGAGTATCTGGAGGAGATGCCGCTCGGCCTGGATCTCAACTCCACGCTGCCGGGGCGGGAACTGACACAGCGGGTGGTGAAGTCACGCTCGGTGGCCGCTTCGATGCCGGTCGTCCTGCCTGGTGCCCCTCCTGCGGACTCCACCGGTTTGTTGCTGGCGGCGCCGCTCTACCGCAACAGTGCGACGCCGAGCCCGACCGCGGAGACTCGCGTCGGTATCCAGGGCATCCTGCTGGCGGCGATCAGTTACCGGTTGCTCATCGAACAGGGAACCGAGGGCCGTAGCGAGCAGATGGCGCTGACCTTGCGCGATGCCGGTGATCCCCGGCCGGATGTACCGCTCTACCGTAGCCCGCTGACGGCCGACCAGACAGCCGGGCTGGTCGCGGAGCGCCATCTGCCTTTCGCTGGCCGCGACTACCTCGTGCGTGTCGAGCCTTCCAGCGACTTTCTGCGGCGCAACCAGGGACACCCGCAGCTCTGGGTAGTGTTCGCCGGTGGGCTGACCTCCGTGTTGCTGGCTAGCTACGTCCTGACCTTGCTCGGTCAGCGCCAGCGAGCCCTGCAACTGGTGGGCGAGCGAACCGCCGAGCTGCGGGCCAACCAGTTGGAGCTGCAGGAGAACCAGGCGCGCCTGCACTTCGCCATGGACAGTGCCGGTCATGGCGTCTGGGACTGGAGCCTGGATACCGGCAATGTGTTCTATTCCCACGCCTGGAAAGCCATGCTCGGCTACCGCGACAGCGAAGTGGGGGCGACCACCGACGAGAGCCTCAGCCGGGTTCATCCGGACGACAAGGACGCGCGCTGCGACGCGCTGCGCCGGCACCTTCGCGGCGAATCCTCGCTGTACCAGAGCGAGCACCGGCTGCGCTGCAAGAGCGGGCGCTGGCTCTGGGTACTCGATCGTGGGCAGGTGGTGGAGCGTGATAACGACGGAGCCCCGCGGCGCATGATCGGCACCCAGACCGATATCAGTTCGCGCAAGGCTGCGGAACTGGAACTGGGCGAAGTAAACAGCCGCCTGCATGGCCTGCTCGATGCGGCAACCCAGGTTGCCATTGTCTCGACCGACCTGCGTGGATTCGTGCGCAGCTTCAACGTGGGGGCCGAGCGGATGTTCGGCTACAGCGCCCAGGAGGTGATCGGGCGGCCGGTGCCGGAGAATGTCTTCGTCAAGGACGAGATCCGCCGCCGTGCGCAGGACCTGTCGAGTATCCTCGGGCGCGAGATTCGCGGCTTCGAGGTGGTAGGCGCGCTGGTGGGCGAGGGACACGAGGAACACGAATGGACATGTGTGCGCCGCGATGGCCGGCAGCTGAAGATCAACCTGATCATCACCGGTGTCCGTGATTCGGCCGGCAACACCACGGGTTACCTGGGCATCGCGACCGACATCACCCGGCGCAAGGAGGCCGAACTGGAGCTCCGGCGCCTGTCGGTCACCGATGCCCTCACCGGCATCCATAACCGCCGCTACTTCAAGGAGCAGCTGGATCAGGCCATGGCGCGCTGCTTGCGTAGCGGCGAGCCGTTGTCGCTGGTGATGTTCGATATCGACCACTTCAAGGACATCAACGACCAGTTCGGCCACGAGGCCGGCGATGTGGTGCTGGTCACCCTGTGCCAGCGTATTGCGCAGCGCCTGCGCAAGGTCGATGTGTTCTGCCGCCTGGGTGGCGAGGAACTGGTGGTGCTTTGCCCGGGCAGCACGACGGACCAGGCCTGGCAGTTGGCCGAGGCGCTGTGGCAGGCGCTGCGTGGCCAGCCGATGGAAGGCGTCGGCGTGGTCACGGCGAGCTTCGGCGTGGCGTCCTGGTGCTCGGGAGAAAGTGCGGACGACCTGATGCGCAAGGTGGATCGCGCGGTGTATCGCGCCAAGCGCCTGGGTCGGGATCGCCTGGAGCGGGTCGAAGCCTGAAACGAAAACCCCGGCCAGTGGCCGGGGTTCGTCATTGGATCAGCGCTTGGTGCTGCTGTAGAGGTCGAGCAGCACCTGGTCGAGGATCGACGAGGCGCCCCACGGCCGGTTGCTGTTGAGGATTGCCACCACCACCCAGGTGCGACCGTTGGCGTCCCGACTGAATCCGGCGAGGGCGCGCACGGTGTTCAGGGTTCCGGTCTTCACGTGGGCTTCGCCAGCCATGGGTGTGCCGCGCAGACGTTTGCGCATGGTGCCGTCCTTCGCCACGATCGGCAGCGAGGAAATGTATTCCGCGGCGTACGGGCTGTGCCAGGCAGCCTGCAGCATGGCCGCCATTTCGCGGGCACTGACGCGTTCGTCGCGGGACAGGCCTGAGCCGTTCTCCATCACCAGGTGGCTCGCGGTGATGCCTTTGCGCGCAAGCCACTGGCGGATCACTCGCTGGGCTGCCTGTGCGTCGTCTGCATCGGCGCCATTGCGGTACTGGCGGCCAACGGAGAGGAACAGCTGGCGGGCCATGGTGTTGTTACTGAACTTGTTGATATCGCGGATGATTTCCACGACGTCCGGCGACATGGCGCGGGCCACCAGGGTCGCGTTCTTCGGCACGGTGCCTTCGCGGTCCTTGCCGAGGATGCTGCCGCCCAGTTCCTGCCAGATGCCGCGCACGGCCCCGGCGGTGTAGGCGGGGTGCTCGAGGAGCGACATGTAGGTCTGTGCGCTGCAGCCCTGGGGAATCTGTCCGGTGGCAACCAGCGAGGTGCCGTCGAACTGGGTGACCGGGTTGAAGCGCAGTTTCGGCCAGGCCGGGCAGGCAGCGGCCTTGCTCACCTGGATCTGGTTGTCGATGCGCACGTTTGCCAGCGGCGGGTCCATCAGCACGGTGGCCTTGCTGCCTTCGGTGCGGATAACCAGGCGCACACTCTTCAGGTTGACCATCAGCGAGTCGGGGCCGACCAGGAAGGGTTTGTTGTCGTCGCCGCCGTCGTCATTGAACACCGGCAATTGCGGAATATTGAAGTAGCTGCGGTCCAGCACCAGATCGCCGGTGACCTTGCGCACGCCGTTGGCGCGCAGGTCGCGCATCATCAGCCAGAGCTTCTCCAGGTTCAGCTTCGGATCGCCGCCGCCCTTGAGGTAGAGGTTGCCATTGAGGGTGCCATCCTTGAGCTGGCCATCAGTGTAGAACTCGGTCTGCCACTGATAGGTCGGACCGAGCATTTCCAGGGCGGCGTAGGTGGTGAACAGCTTCATGGTCGACGCCGGGTTCACCGAGACGTCGGCGTTGAAATAGGTAGCGTTACCAGGGCCTTCCAGGGGAATCATCACCAGCGACAGGGCATCGTCTGTGAGTTTGCTGGCCCTCAGCGCTTTCTGTACGCGTTCGGGCAAGGTGCCATTGATCTGGGCAACGGCTGGCAAGGCGAGGGGCAATAAAGTAGCGAGAGCGAGGACACGCAGAGACTTGAACATAGAAAAGATGACATCCCAGTGGTCGGGCATTGACTTGATAAAATGAAAAGATGAAGCGCAACACTACAGATGAAATACTCCCTGTTGGATCGGGAGCTGCGGCACATTATGCCGCAAGCCGTTCCAGGATGCGCAGGCCTTCGAATGCCAGTCGTCTCGGAGAAGCTCCTCGGGAGATTAACTGCGCAAGTCCCGGATATGTTCCTGTCACAGTCGTATATCGAGCGGCGAAAGCCCTCCCGAGGAGAGAGTCATATGGCTACCCAGCGTTCCCGTCGTTTACGCAAGAAGTTGTGTGTCGATGAGTTCCAGGAACTCGGCTTCGAGTTGAGCTTCCAGTACAGGGAAGGGCTGGGCGAAGCGGCAATCGGCGAATTCATGCAGCGCTTTGCGGCTGTCGCGGTCGAGCCCAGCGATCTGGTCTACAGCGGCTGCGATGAGTATGGATTCATCTGCCTGGCTCGGCGCGGCTCGGTGAGTGCCGAGCAGCGGGAGTTTATCGACGGATGGCTGAAGCAGCAGCCGGAGCTCGCTGGTTTCAACCTCAGCCCGCTGATCGATGCCTGGTATCCGGACCAGCCGGTCAATTCCTCGGCTCGGTGAGGCTGAGCCCTCTATCCGCCTCGAGCGCATGCAGCAGCGCCCACTGATCGAGCGGCTTCGCCAGGCAGGCGAGGACGGGTAGGCCCTGCTCGCGCAGGTCCTTCTGCAGGGCCTGCAGTTCACCAGCTTCGCGGCAACTCAGGAAGACCGCCTGGCGAATATGGCCTGCCTCGACCAGTTCGCTGAGCAGTTCGATGCCGTTGGTGTTCGGCAGGTTGATATCGCAGAGCAGCAGGTCAAAAGGTTCATCACGGCGTGTGCACTCTTCACGCGCCTCGTCGGCATCAAGAGCAGGTGTCAATCTGAAGAAGCCCAACCTGTTCAGGTGCATCTGCGTGGCAATCAGCTGGAAAGGGTGATCTTCGACAATCAGAATGCTGAATTTGTTGTCCTGCACGAAATAGGCTCCAGGAAATTACCGGTGAAGAGCGGTATCTACCAATATGGAAAGTTGCGACAGCTATGAGTTGTCTCTATTGGTACTGGTTCGGATATTCTGTGGTTTTGGCTGTCGGGCGATGCGCCAGTCTTATTGCTTGGCGAATGTTATTTGTGTTTGCGGAACAGGCTCTTCTGGTCTTCGGTAGTTGTTTTAATAGTGTTCTCATCCTGTTTTCCTTGGGGCTGGCTGCGTGCTGTGAAGCCCAGCGTTATAGGCGATAGAGGAAGGCCCATGACTGTTCTCTAGCTAATCTGGCTTGGGAGGGAAATGGGGGATGGGGTTGGCAGGACGCTCACCGGCCGTGAATGTGATGAAAGTCAGCCATTCGAGGGGGAGGCCAATCACCAGCGAGCGCAGAGGGTGCTTCTGGGACGCCCTTTCCAGAGCGATCCAATTGCCCTCGGTCAGCCCTGCGTCGGGCTGCGGCGTCCGCATTTGGCGTGTCAAAGGTCAGAGTGTGCGGATTGAGCAGGTGCATATTGCAAGGTCGGTAGGCGGGAAATGCGGCGTCAGGGTCAAGGATTCTCAGGAATCCCGGTCAGCTTTTCTGCTGTTCTTCATCAGAAAATTCTTGTCGAATTAGATATGGCGTAAAAATATTTAAGATTACTTGTAGGAATTATTTAGATGTTGCGTAGGAAAACCCTCTAATAGCTAAAATCGAGGGTGGTTAATATCGACATGGCCTGCTCTACATATATCTTACCGAAGGACATTTTATCGAAGGGTCTGAGGGAGGAAGATGATGAGCAAAGTTCTAATTGTCGATGATCACCCAGTCATTCGCATGGCGATGCGCGTGCTGTTGGAAAAGGAAGGCCATGTCATCGTTGGTGAGACCGACAACGGCGTGGATGCTCTCTCGCTTGTCAAGGACCTGATCCCCGACCTGGTTGTTCTGGATATCGGCATTCCTCGCCTTGATGGCCTGGAGGTGATCAGCCGTATCTCCGCCTTCGAGTTGCCACTCAAGGTACTGGTGCTGACCGGGCAGAGCGCCTCTTTGTTCGCCATGCGCTGCATGCAGGCAGGTGCATCGGGTTTCGTCTGCAAGCAGGGCGGGCTGGCGGAGTTGATCAGCGCGGTCAATGCCGTGGTCGCCGGCTACAACTATTTCCCCAGCACGGCGGTGCGCCAGACGCGCCGCAACAATGGCCAGATGGACGATCAGGAGCTTATCCAGCGTCTGTCTGATCGCGAAATGGCCGTACTCCAGTACCTGGCGAACGGCTATTCGAACAAGGAAATCTCCGAGCAGATGTTCATCAGCAACAAGACGGTCAGCACCTACAAGACCCGGCTGCTGCTGAAGCTCAATGCCCACTCGCTGGTCGATCTGATCGAGTTTGCCAAGCGGAATGCATTGGTCTGAGGTGTGTGATGTGCCGCTTCCGCTTTCTTGTCGGTGTGTTGTTACTCATCTGTTGCGGATGGGTAATGGCGGAGCAGCGCGAGTGGACCCCGATCAACCTGCTGGCTCGTTCGAGCGACGAGCCAGTCAAGGTGCAACTGAGCGACACCGACTGGCAATGGCTCAGAGACAAACGCACGCTGAGGCTGGGCGTGACCGCGCCGGACTATGCCCCCTTCGATATTACCGGCAGCGGGACTGATCTGGAGGGCATCACGGCCGATGTCGTCGGCGTCATTGCCGATGCGCTCAATGTCCGCATCGAAGTACGACGTTATCCCGACCGCGATGCCGCTGTAGCGGCGTTGTCTCGCGGTGATATCGATCTGTTGAGTCGCGCCACGGGATACGAAGCCGCACGGCCGGACGTTGTGCTTTCCGTACCGTACTTTTCCAACCAGCCGGTCATCATCGGGCCGGAAAGCACGCGCCTGGAAAGCAACGGGCAACTGGTTGGCAAGCGTATTGCCGTGGTCAGCGACTACTACCCGGCGGATGATCGCGACAAATACCTGGCCGGCGCCACGGTACAAAGCTACCAGTCGGTGCGCCGCGCGCTGGAAGCGGTTGCCTTCGGCCAGGCGGATCTGTTCGTCGGCGATGCCTTCAGTGCCCAGTACCTGATCAGCCAGGGCTATCTGGCCAATCTCAAACTGCTCAACTTTGCCAGCTTCAACGGCCAGGGTTTCAGTTTTGCCTTGAATGCATCCGACCGGACACTGTTGGGCATCATCGATCGTACCCTGGACGCCATCCCGCGGCAGGCAGAAACGGCCATTCAGCGACGCTGGAGTTCTGGTGGTATCAGCGCGATCGCTGGCCAGCAGCTCATCCTGACCCCCCAGGAGCAGCGCTGGGTGGAGCGCCATCCGCGGCCGAAGGTCGTGATTGACCAGGCGTTGGCTCCCGTTTCGTTCTTTGATGCCCAGGGTCAGTTCCGTGGCATCGCTGCCGACTTGCTGGAGCTTATCCAGAGCCGTACCGGGGTCGAATTCGATGTGCGTCCGCAGCCAAGCGTCACGGCGATGCTGGAGCAGCTACGTACGGGAAAGGCCGATGTGATTGCGGCACTGACACCGACCATCCGACGCGAGGAGTGGCTGGGATTCACTCGCCCCTACATGACGGCGTCCTTCGTAGTCGTGGTGCCTGGCGGTAGTGATTGGCTGCACAGCCTGGATGACCTCGATGGCCACCGTGTCGCTGTTCCCAGAGGTTCGGTCATCGCGGACTTCATGCGCGCCCGCTACCCGCAGGTAAAACTGCTGGAAGTCGAGAACAATGTCGACGACCTGCCCATGATCAGTGAAGGAAAGGTGGACGCCGGCATTCACCTGCTGTCGTCGGCCAATTATCTGATCTCCCGCTATTACCCGGATCTCAAGATTGCCCTGGCTCTGGACAGCGAGCCTGGACAGTTTTCGCTGGCAGTGTCCCAGGCGGACCCGGAGTTGCTCAGTATTCTCAACAAGGCGCTGTTGGCCATCTCGCCCGAGGACTTGAGCAATATCACCACGCGCTGGTCGGCCAGTGTGGAAAGGCCGGACAGCATCTGGCAGGGCTACCGCCAGCAGTTCATTCAGCTTGCCTGGGCAGCGGCACTGGCGTTGTTCATCGTGCTGCTGTGGAACTGCTGGCTGTGGCGCAAGGTGCGCCGTCGGCGGGATTCGGAGAAAGAACTCAGCTACCGCCTCGAGTTCAAGCGTGCGCTGATCGATGGCATTCCTCAGCCCGTGGCGGTGCGTGATCACGAGGGGCGCCTGATCACCTGCAATATCGGTTTCCTCAAGGAGACCGGGATGCCTCGCGAATCGGCGGAAGGTTCGAGAATCGTCGATTGCCCCTGGTTGCAGTCGAGCGATGCCGAGGCGCTGCAGGAAATTCATCAGCATGCCATGGGTCAGGACGGCAAGGTGGCCTCCGATCTGATCCTGCAGATTCACAATGAAGTTCGCGAGATACATTACTGGGCCACGCCTTACCGCGGGCCGGCTGGCGAAATCTCCGGCGTGGTGACCGGCTGGATCGATGTCACCGAGCGCGAGCGGCTGCACCACCAGCTTGAGGCAGCGAAGGAGCAGGCCGAAGAAGCGAACCGGGCGAAGAGTACTTTCCTGGCCACCATGAGCCATGAAATCCGTACGCCGATGAATGCGGTGATCGGCATGCTGGAGCTGGCGCTGACCCGGGCCGACCAGGGGCATTGGGATCGCGAGCCGGTCGAGGTGGCCTATGATTCGGCGCATTCCCTGCTCACGCTGATCGGCGACATTCTCGACGTGGCGAAGATCGAGTCCGGGCGTTTGACGCTGATGCCGGAACGCGCCCACCTGCGCGAGCTGGTTGAGTCCGTAGCGCGCGTATTCGATGGGCTGGCGCGGCAGAAGGCGCTGGAGCTGCGGATGGAAATCGAGGCGGAGGCCGCCTGCGATGTGTTGATCGATCCGCTGCGGTTCAAGCAGATACTGTCGAACCTGGTCAGCAACGCCATCAAGTTCACTGACTTCGGCTACGTGAAGATTCGTGTCCATGGCGAGCGTGTTGCCGGCGAACGTCTGGCCCTTGAGGTCAGCGTGCAGGACAGCGGGATCGGTATCTCCGCGGAGGAAAAGCGCCAGTTGTTCGAACCCTTCAGCCAGGTCGCCCGTGGCGGCAGTGCCAGTCGCGGCGGCACGGGCCTGGGACTCACCATCTGCCGCAAGCTGGCGGAGATGATGGGGGGCACGGTGCGCATGGAAAGCCGGCCCGGCGAGGGCACCACGGTCACGGTTCGCCTCTTGCTGCAGACCCTGGAAAGCCTTCCCGAATGTGCTGTGAGCCAGGCCGTGATGGTCCCGGCGACAAGCCAGTCGCTGAAGGTACTGGTGGTCGATGACCATGCTGCCAACCGGATGCTGTTGACCCAGCAACTGAAACACCTGGGCCATCGGGTCGAAGTGGCATCCGACGGTTCCCAGGCACTCCAGCAATGGCATCCGGGTGATTTCGACCTGGTGATCACCGACTGCAACATGCCGGTGCTCAATGGTTATGACCTGGCTCGGCGAATTCGCGAGCTTGAAAGCGAAATGGAGGCCGAACCCTGCGCGATCTTCGGGTTCACGGCCAACGCCCAGCCCGACGAGATAGAGAACTGCCGGCGGGCTGGCATGGACGATTGCCTGTTCAAACCCATCGGCCTGGATAACCTGCGCGCGCGGCTGGCTGCCGTCGCGAAGATTTCGATTGCCCGGCAAGACCAGGAGACTGTGGAAGAGGAGCTGGTCGCTGGATTCGATCTGTCCTCCCTGAGGGAAATGACAGGTGGCAATCCTGGCCTGATTCGCCGCCTGCTGGAGGAGTTGCACAGCAGCAATCGAGTCGATATCGACCAGGTCCGCCCGCTCTGGGAGGCGGGGGACTGGAAGCAGTTGGGCGATCTGGCCCACCGCATGAGGGGCGCGGCTCGACTGGTCAATGCGGACAGGCTGCAGGAGCTCTGTAGCAAGCTCGAAGACGGCTGCCGGGACGCGCTCGACAGCGAGGAGCTGCGCAATCGGGCGCTGGCAGTGGAGCAGGAGATGGCGAGCTTGCAGGACGATTTGCTGCAGCAACTGCGCAAGCTGGCCGCCTAGCCCCTAACCTCTGGACTGTGCGCCGCTTCAGCTCGGGCTGGAGCGGCCGGTCATCTCGCGCGCCATCTCGGTCGCGTAGCTGTCGGTCATCCCGGCGATGAAGTCGATGACCCGAAGGAATGCGCGATAGAGCGTCCAGTCCGGGTCGGGGGCGTTGTTGCCGAGCAGGTCGAGGATGCGCTGGTTCTTGAAGGACGGCGTATTCTGGCCGTACTGCTCCAGCGCTGCGCCACAGAACGAGTTCAGCAGGATTTCCAGGGTGGTGTAGGCGCCGATCTCGTGCAACGTCTTGCGCTTGTCCTGGAATATTTTCTCCCGTGCCATGCCCTTGGCCCGCTGCACGCAGCGCTTGGCCGGACCATGCATATGTTCCACCAGGTCACCTTGCAGATTCCCCGCCAGCAGGGTCTTCTCCTGTTCGACGAAGGCGCGGGCAGCAGCATTGGTCAGGTGCTCGATCGCCTTGCCGCGCAGGATGGCCAGCTTACGCCGGCGCGAATCCCGGGGACCGAGCTGGCGATAGGTTTCCGGCAGGTCGTCGCCGACCAGATCGAGCAGCAGCGACTCGACTTCCGCGTAATCGAGCAAGTCCATTTCCAGGCCGTCTTCCAGGTCGATCAGGCCGTAGCAGATGTCGTCCGCCGCCTCCATCAGATAGACCAGCGGATGGCGTGCCCAGCGTTCGTTCTCCACTTGCGGCATGCCCAGCTTGTGGGTGATCTGCTCGAGTAGCGGCAGCTCGCTCTTGGTAATTACACAACCACTTCTTATATTGATTGCGGGGTACACATAAATAGGTATTTTCCGGCAGATTTTTCTTTGGATTCAGTTTCTTAGGGTTTGATGCTTCAGTGGGTAAGATTTTGCCAAATGCTTTTTCTGTCCATGTGGTCAGGATTTGATTGGCAAGGTATAGATGTTCGAGAGCATTTGATGACTTGTAATTTTAATGGCCTTAAGCTATGAGTGCATTGTGGGGGGGGGCTGCGGGCTAAGCCTGCTAGAACTCCGTTGCTAGGATGCTTTTTGAGTAGCTCATCGGTAGTATCTAAATGCCTATTGCACATAATCTTTCAAAGATATTTACTCAGACACTTGAGCAAGCTGTAGATGGTGTTGTTGTTATTGATACTGAGAACAATGTTGTTCTTTTTAATCGTGCGGCGGAAACTCTGTGGGGTTATAGCAGGGATGAAGTGCTAGGGCGTAATGTGAAGATGCTCGTTCCTTTAGGGATGCAATCTGATCACGATGATTACATAAATGAAAATCGTCGGACGGGTGTCAATAAAATTGTTGGCAGTACGCGAGAAGTCCCGATTCATAGAAAGGATGGCTCTCAGCGTTGGGGAGCTATGTCGATCTCTCGCGTCGAAAGTGAAGGTCTGGTTGTTTATACTGCTTTTGTGAAAGATGTTACTGATAGGCGTAAAGAGCGTCAACGCACCAAGCTACTATCAATGGTTGCGAATGAGACGGACAATGCAATTGTTATTACCGATCATGAATGGAAGATTGTCTTTGTAAATAAAGGGTTTGAGCGTATTTTTGGTTATTCATCTGACGAGGTTGATGGCTTAAGGCCTGCTGCTCTGATAGTACCGCATTTGAGTGAGGCGAGAATTGAGGAGGTCCACTCTAGGTTGAAGGCCGGGTTGTCTTTTAAAGTTGAGGAGTTGACGCGTCTTAAAAGTGGTGAGCGTATATGGTCGAATATTGCAATTAGTCCTATCTTGAGTGCTGGTGGCGAGCTTGTTAATACTGTCACTGTGCTTGCTGATGTGACGGGGTCAAAGATACACGAGGTTATTCAAAGTGCTATACTGGATGCCATGGTGCGGGAGAATCCTCTAGAGGAGGTAATGGATCTGGTATGTAGGGAAATTGAATTGGTTGAGCCTGATATAAAGATAGCTGTTATACAGGTTGATGAGGATGGGGTCATGCATCCGCTGGCGGCCCCGAGTCTGCCGGTTGAGTATGCAAGGCTGTTAGAGGGGATGCAGGTAAAGAATTGTGTCGGTTCTTCCAGCAAGGCTGCTTACTATGGTGAGTCTATTGTTACGAAAGATATTGAGCAAGATCCAATATGGGATGGCTTGTCAGAAGACTTTTTGAGGTTGGGGATTAAAAGCTCTTGGTCTACGCCTGTCAAGAATACAAAGGGAAATGTTATTGGTGTACTTGTTTTTTATTACTCAGTGCGTCGGGTTCCTTCAGGTCTTCATAAAATGATGATGGAGGTTGCTTCGCCGCTTTGTGCTCTTGCGATGGAGCGTGAAGAGGATAGGGAGAACATACGACAGTTAGCGTTTTATGATAGCCTTACCGAACTCCCCAATCGCAGTCTATTGCACGCTAAAGCAGACCATGCTTTGGTTGATGCAAGGAGATCAAGAAGCTCAATGTCGGTCCTGTTTATAGATTTGGATCGGTTCAAGCAAGTTAACGATTCGCTTGGGCACCCTGCGGGTGACGTGTTGCTTAGGGCTATTGCTGAAAGATTATTATGCAATCGCCGAGCGTCTGATATCGTAGGGCGGCTGTCTGGAGATGAATTCGTTGTGGCTCTACCAAACTGTGGTAGTGAACATGTTACTGAGATTGTTGAGGAAATAAAGAAGTCTATATCAAGGCCGATTAGTATTGGTGGGGTTGTTTTGTCGCCGTCCGCCAGCATAGGGATTAGTGTGTATCCGCAAGACGGTCATGATATGGCGACTTTGATACATCGTGCTGATATGGCCATGTATCAAGCAAAAGGAAGCGGGAGAGGTAGGTTTAGTTTCTTTAGTCCTGAACTGAATCAATTGGCTCTAGAAAGGCAGGAGTTGGAAAGTGCATTGCGGTTGGCAATAGATGGCGGTGAGCTTAAGTTGCACTATCAGCCGCAAATTAATGTGGGTGACGGGACGCTCTATGGTGTTGAAGCTTTGGCTAGGTGGCGGCACTCAAAGTTTGGAGAAGTTTCTCCTTCGAGGTTTATTCCTCTTGCTGAAGAGTGTGGCCTGATAGGGGACTTAGGTGCTTGGGCTGTAAGGGAAGCTTGTCGTCAGCTTGCAAGCTGGAGGCGAAAAGGGCTGAAAATACCTGCCGTTTCTGTGAATTTGTCGCCAAGTAATTTTCATAATTTAGATCTTGGTGGGATGATACTGAGGACTCTATCGCAGCATGATTTAAAGGTTGGCGATTTGACTTTGGAGCTAACGGAAAGTGTTTTGCTTGATACGAATCCTAATACTATGAAGGTGTTGGGTGATGTCAGCTCAAAAGGGATTAAGTTGGCGATGGATGATTTTGGTGCGGGCTACTCTAGTTTAAGCTATCTTAGGAAGCTTCCGATTCAAGAGGTAAAGCTAGATAAGAGTTTTGTTCTTGAATTGGAAACAGATGAGACAAGTAGAGCACTTAGTGAGGCTGTGCTTAGGATAGGTGATAGTTTGTGTTTAAAAGTTGTCGCTGAAGGCGTTGAAGAGCTGGGGCAATACAAGGTTCTCAAGGAGCAGGGTTATCATGTTGCTCAAGGGTACTTTCTTTCAAAGCCGCTTGCTCCCAGAGAATTAGAAGAATGGGTTTCCAATCTCTGTAACTAATTTAGTTTTCACGTGGGTGATGATATGTTTTTCAAGGGTAAGGATTTAAAAGAAAAGCTTGAGGAAGTTAGTGAAAAGCTTTTTTCGTTGGAGCAGGTTAGGAAAAGTCTTGATGATGAAATGTTAGTGCTTCGATTGGGTTCTCAAGGTGTTATTATAGAGGGTAATGGTAATTTTTTACGTGAAATGATGTATTCGGCTGAAAAATTGGCTGGGAGGCCAATTTTTGACTTGGTTCCAGATTTTGCTCGGAATACAGATCATTTTAACCGCATGAAGAATGCTGTTCAGTCTGGGAAGCATTGGGTTGGTGCTCTTCAAGCTTGTAGGGGGAATGGGGAGGAGGCATGGTTGCGTGTGATTATTCAGCCAATTAGAAGCTCAACGGGGGTGCTTTCTCATCTCTCAGTGTATGCCACTGACCTTACCCGAACTATCGAGGAGTCCTGTGAGCATGAGAATTTGATTGGGGCTTTGCAACGTTCAACTGCAGTTATTGAATTTGATCTAGATGGTATGGTTTTAACTGCAAATGATAGATTTTTAAGTGCAATGGGTTACAGCTCAGAGCAAATAAAAGGAAAGCACCACAGGATTTTCTGTGAGCCTGCAGAGTCATCCTCTAAAGAATATGAGGGTTTTTGGGAGAGGCTCCGAAGGGGAGAGTTTTTGGCGGGTCGCTTTAAGCGTATAGATAGCTATGGTCGGGTTGTGTGGCTGGAAGCCTCGTATAGTCCAGTTTCGGACTCTTATAAAAGACTATATAAGGTGGTTAAGTTTGCAACTGTCATTACTGAGCAAGTTAACCGCGAGCAGGCAGTGTCTGAGGCGGCTGATATAGCTTATGGTACTTCGAGGAATACTGATGAAAGTGCACGGCGTGGTAGCGGAGTGGTTCAGGATACAATGAGGGTAATGCAGGAGTTGGCTGCTCAAATGGAAGCGGCTGTAGAGGGTATTCGTGCACTAGATCAACAGTCTCAATTGGTTGGTGGGATTGTAAAAAGTATTGGGGGGATTGCTGATCAGACTAATTTGCTTGCACTCAATGCTGCGATTGAAGCGGCAAGGGCTGGTGAGCAGGGACGGGGGTTTGCTGTAGTTGCTGATGAGGTAAGACAGCTTGCATCCAGAACTACGAAGGCGACGAAAGAAATTGTCGATGTGGTTTCTAAAAACCAAAAAATGGCGGAAGAGGCTGTTCGAATCATAGAGCAGGGTAAAATGCATGCGGTACAAGGTCTTGAGCTTTCTGCTGAGGCAGGAAATGTTATATGTGAAATTCAGGAGGGGGCTCAACAAGTGGTTGAGGCGGTAGAGCGTTTTGCTAATAGGTTGGGTAACTGATTGGTCTTGTGAGTTTGTGTTTTGCTGATGTCAATGGCTTGTGATTTTTTGTGTGTTGTTCCTTCGCCCGGAGGTGCTATGGACAGAATGAGTTGGGATAAGTTGTTGAATACTACTCGATTAGGTGGACGCCCCCCGAAGTCGGAACTTGGTCGTTCCCCCTTCCATTCGGACCACGATAAAGTCATTTTCTCAGGTGCGTTCAGACGCCTTGCAAGAAAGACTCAGGTACATCCTCTGGCGACCAATGACCATGTGCATAATCGCCTGACCCATAGTTTGGAGGTGGCTTGTGTAGGTAGGACGCTCGGAGTCCGAGTTGGGCAGGAGCTTTTGAAGGAAAAGCTAATACCTGATTACTATTCAGCTTCTGATATTGGCGATATCGTACAAACGGCATGTCTCGCTCACGATATTGGTAACCCGCCTTTTGGACACACTGGTGAAGAGGCAATACGTCATTGGTTCACTAATGACGTAGGTGCGAAGATGATTGAGTGCTTGCCTTTCAATGAGGCTACTGACTTTCGTAGATTTGAAGGGAACGCCCAAGGGTTCCGAGTGTTAACAACTTCAGAGTATCATCCGTATGATGGGGGTATGCGTCTAACTTATGCATCGTTGGGGGCTTTTATAAAGTATCCATGGATGGCAGGTGATGCAGTTAATCAGTTGCGACCTGTTAAAAATAAATATGGTGTTTACTGCTCGGAACTTGGTTTTTTCGATGAGGTGGCGGATGCGACGGGGCTGTTAAAGCTTGGTAATGGCTGGCGTTGCCGCCATCCATTAGCTAACTTGATGGAGATTTCAGATGACTTTTGCTACGCCATCCTTGATCTGGAGGATGGTGTGGAGATGGGTATTCTCGAATGGGATAAGGTTTTTGATATTTTGTGCCTCGTTCTCGGTGAGCAACAACGGGACCAGTTGGCAAAAGAAACTCAAGGCATGAAGCTAGGGCGTAGATTATCTATGGCTCGCGGTAAGGTTATCTCTGCATTCGTAGATGCAGGGGTGGCTGCTTTTATGAGTAATTATGATGAAATTATGGCTGGGAAGGCTCTTGGTATATTTGAACTGTGTAGTAGTAATGTGCGTGATTGCGTAAACTCTGCCAAAATTCTTGCACGCGAGGAAATTTTCCAACATCCGCGTAAAGTTGAGCTTGAAATAGGGGCTTATAGCACGATATCAACGTTGTTGCAAGTTAGCTGTTCGGCTGCTCTAAGTTTTGCTAGGAATGGCGGAGTCGCTGATTCAAAGACCAAGCGAGTAGTCGATTTAATGGGACTTGACTTGGTTGCTATAAACGCTCGCGAAAATGTTTCAAAGGACTACTCCGCGATTATGCAGGTTCTGGACTACGTGAGTGGCATGACTGATAACTACGCCGTGCATTTGGCTCGACAGTTTAGTGGTATGGGCGGTGAGCGAATTTAGGTGGATTGGCTCTCGCCAATGGTGGTATGTTCAAGTTCAGCAAAGCCCTCCTTATTCTTTTTTTGATTATCAAATTTAATTCTCATGCCAAAATAGTTGCACTTATAACTTTTTGGCTGTTGATTTTCAAAAAATATCATTTTTGGCTGTTTACTATAGCCACAGCTCGCTGCGGTAGCAGCCGAACTTGTGCTTCTTGTAGCCCAGCGAGTCGGCGTGCCGCGCCGTCCAGGGATACTTCAGGTAGGTGCCAAGGGTGGCGTAGGTCAGCCGCGTGCCGCCGTCGAACTGGTGGTATTCCAGTTGAGTGAGAACGCGAAAGCCCTGGGCGTTGCCTTCGAAATGCAGGAAGTCCGAGCTTTCCACTTCGCTCATGCCATCCAGCCAGCCGCGTCCGGCGGCCTGTTGGAACCAGTGGCGGATGGCGTCCTCGCCGGAGTGGCCGAAGGGCGGGTTGCCGATGTCGTGGGCCAGGCATGCGGACTGCACGATCACGCCCATGTCCGCCGGATCGCACCATTCCGGGAGGCGGTCGCGAATGATCTCGCCGACGCGCATGCCAAGCGAGCGGCCGACACAGCCGACCTCCAGCGAGTGGGTCAGGCGGGTATGGATATGGTCATTGCTCGACACCGGGTGCACCTGGGTCTTGCGTCCCAGACGGCGGAAGGCCCCGGAAAAGATGATGCGGTCGTGGTCCTTGTGGAAGGCGCTGCGGCCGAGTTCGGCGCTGCTATGCACCGGTTTGCCGAGGCGCTCCCGGGGGAGCAGGGTGTGCCAATCCATTCTACGTTCCGCGATCGAGAGAGTTACCGGCAACGCTAGCTGTTCGCGCCGGCAATCTCAATCGCGGCGCTAGAGGCCTTCGGCGTCGATGTCGATGAGCAGAAGTCGTCGACCCTGGTCGATGAACTGGCCGGCGGTCATGCAGTACTGGTTGGTGGTGGCGTCGCGGTAGGTGTTGGAGAGTGTCAGGCGGCGCTCTTCCCAGCCCTCGGCGAGCAACTGGTAGAAGTAGGGGCGCCACGACCAGTTGTGCCCCAGATAGCGTCGGTTCTCCTTCCAGAACAGGCCGTTCCATTCCAGGTTCGGCGACGTCTGGGTGCCGTGGCGGTCGCACTGGTAGATGCGCAGCAGGCGGCTGAAGGATTCCGGTGCCGGTGGCAGGCTGCTGAGCATGGCGCCGCCTTCGGCCCAGGGGCGCAGCATGTTCATCAGTTCGGCGAGTTGCTGGCGTAACTGGATGAGGTTGGCGCGCTCCTGCAGCTTGCGATGCACGTAGTGATCGCGGCGCTGCGCGAAGGCGTCGCGGAACGCATCGCTGGCGGGGAAGTCCAGCGCCGGTTTGGCGAACAGGTAGCCTTGCACGTAGCGTGCGCCGCACTCCAGGGCAAAGTCCATTTCCTCTTCGGTTTCCACGCCTTCGGCAATGATCCAGCAGCCGGTCTTCTCGGCCATCTGCGCCAGGGCTTTCACCACTTCGCCGCTGGGGCCGCCGCGGGCGGCTTCCTGGAACAGGCGCATGTCCAGCTTGAGGATGTCCGGCTGCAGCGCCAGCACGCGGTCCAGCTGCGAGTAGCCGGCACCGAAGTCGTCGATGGCGATGCGTGCACCGGCATCGCGGTAGCGCGCCACCACTTCCGGCAGGCGCTGGTGGGCGCCGCCCAGTTCGGTGATCTCGAAGACCACACGCTCCGGAGGTACGCCTTGCTGCTGTAGCTGCTTGAGGCTGGGCAGCGGTTGATTGGGGCGCAGGCGGCTGATCCAGCGTGGAGAGATGTTCAGGCTGAGGAACCAGTCCTTGGGGGCCTCATGGATGCGGGCGAGGGCGGCATCGCGGATCTGGCGGTCGAGGCGGCGCAGTTCGGCCAGGCCGACTCGCGGGTTGAAGAACAGTGGGCCGACCGAGTGCAGGTCGCCGTTGTCCTGGCGCAGCCGGCCCAGTGCTTCGACGCCAGCGATCAGGCCGGTCGCGGTGTCGATGAAGGGCTGGAAGCAGGCGATGGGTTGCCCGTCGATCAAGGGACACATCCTTAGTGGCGTGACAGGAAAGCGCTGGAGCGCAGCTCACTGTCACTTTGCAAGAATGTGGCCAGTCTAGACCTCAGAGAGGTGTCGAGGGCGCGGGCGGGTCCTTGGGCTCGGGTTTGCTGCGCATTTGCAGGATCAGCGGTGCGAGGGCGATGCCGACACGCAGCAGGCGTACCCAGCGGCGTTTGCGGCCGAGCAGCAATGCCAGTGCGGCTGCTCCGCCAGCGCCCCAGAGCGGAGTGCTGCCGCTCAGGCCGCTGCGCAGGTTCTGGCCGAGGCTGCGCGCCTGTTTCAAGGGCTGCAACAGCAGTTCGCCTTCCTGGCGGATTTGCTGGCGCTGCATTTCCAGGCGCAGGCGGATGATGGCCTTGCGCAGTTCTGCACGGCTGAGGTTGCGGGCGTCCGGCATTTCGCTCATGGCAACAGGCGCTCCCGATCGCGGGCCAGTTCTTCGAGGGTGGCGCTGAATGGCGAGCTCTCGTCGCTGACCAGCATGTGCAGGCGCCAGGCGCAGAACAGGCTGCCGCCGATGTAGAAGAGGCAAAGGCCGATGGCGGCCTGCAGGCGGTAGCTGTCCCAGAAGATGATCAGCACCAGCACTGACAGCGCGACCAGCAGCAGCAGGGCGAAGACCAGCGCGAGTCCGGCCATCAGCAGCATCTGAACCGTGCGGGTCTTTTGCTCCTGCAGTTCGACACCGAGCAGCTCGACATGCCCGTGCAGCAGACCGAGGACCGCGGCGCCGAAGCGCCGCGGGGAAGGGGAGTTGGCCGAAGACTTCGGTCCGGCGTCCATTCCGTCGCTCATCGATCAGCGCCGGCTGACCAGCAGACCGAGCAGGAAGCCGACGCCAGCGGCGATGCCCACGGCTTGCCATGGATGATCGCCGACGTAGTCTTCGGTGGCGTCCACGGCGGCCTTGCCCTGGTCGCGCACGGAGTCCTTGGTGGAATAGATGGCGTCGCGGGCGCGCTTGAGGCTTTCGTGGATCTGCGCGCGCATCTGGTCGGCTTCGGCGCCGGCCAGGTCGGCCGAGCTCTGCAGGAGTTTTTCGGTGTCGCTGACGAGGGCCTGGAATTCGGCCAGGAGTTCATCCTTGGCGGCGTTCACTGCGGTCTTGCGAGGCATGTGATGCTCCTTGTGCGGGTTGAGGTTCCTAGTTTTCGAGCCCCAGGCTCGCTGGAAAGTTTCTCATAAATTCACCATGGGGCCGCTCTCGCGTGAGAGTTGAAGCCTAGCTGCTATTGGTTTCGCTGGTGGTATGCCGCTTGCATTTCTCTGGTGCGCATGGAGAGCGGAGCGCCCCACGGCGGGGCGTTCCCGATGCCTGGAAAGGCCGGGAATCGAAGCTCAAACCACTGAAAAACATAAGGAAGTACAGGAAATTGCAACGCTGCTCGAATGGCTTCCGGGCCATTCTGGGTCAGCGCTCGGCCCCTCTGTGGTGCGCCACTGCTTCAGTGTGGTGCGGTGCGGGGTGGCCGCGAGCCGTTTTGGTGCTTTCCCCTTGACCTCCGGGGCTGCCTGTAGCGATGGAAAACCTCAATAGTGCCGTAGAGACGCTGGTCCACGGCTCCAACACGCTGTTCCTCCTGATGGGCGCGGTCATGGTGCTGGCCATGCACGCAGGCTTCGCGTTCCTGGAAGTGGGCACGGTGCGCCTGAAGAATCAGGTCAACGCCTTGTCGAAGATTCTCTCGGACTTTGCCATTTCGGCTCTGGCCTACTTCTTCGTGGGCTACTGGATCGCTTATGGCGTTACCTTTCTGCAACCGGCGGCGCAACTGACGACTGAAAACGGCTACGCGCTGGTGAAGTTCTTCTTCCTGCTGACCTTCGCCGCGGCGATTCCCGCGATCATTTCGGGTGGCATTGCCGAGCGGGCGAAATTCGGCCCGCAGTTGGTCGCCACCGCGCTGATCGTGGCTTTCGTCTATCCCTTCTTCGAAGGGCTGATCTGGAATGGCAACTACGGTTTTCAGGGCTGGCTGAAGGCCGAGTTCGGCGCGGCCTTCCATGATTTCGCCGGCTCCGTGGTGGTGCACGCCTTTGGCGGCTGGCTGGCGCTGGCGGCGGTGGTCCTGCTCGGTCAGCGCAATGGCCGTTATCGCGAGGGGCGACTGGTGGCCTTCGCTCCGTCGAACATTCCGTTTCTGGCGGCGGGCTCCTGGATCCTGATCGTCGGCTGGTTCGGCTTCAACGTGATGAGTGCGCAATCCCTGGCAGGTGCAAGCGGGTTGGTGGCGGTGAACTCGCTGCTGGCGATGGTCGGCGGCACCGTGGCGTCGCTGCTGGTCGGCCGCAATGACCCGGGCTTCCTGCACAACGGTCCGCTGGCTGGGTTGGTGGCGGTATGCGCGGGTTCCGATCTGATGCACCCCATCGGTGCCCTGGCCACCGGCATGGTGGCAGGTGCACTGTTCGTCTGGGCCTTCACGGCGACCCAGGTGCGCTGGAAGATCGACGACGTGTTGGGCGTCTGGCCGCTGCACGGTCTGTGTGGCGCCTGGGGCGGTATCGCCTGCGGTATTTTCGGTCAGCAGGCGCTGGGTGGCCTGGGTGGGGTCAGCCTGGCCAGCCAGGCGATCGGCACGCTGCTCGGGGTGACGCTAGCCTTCGCGGGTGGCTTGCTGGTGTACGGCCTGGTGAAGTCGACGGTAGGCATCCGCCTGACGAAGGAGGAGGAGTACTACGGCGCCGACTTGTCGATCCACAAGATCGGGGCGCTCAGTCAGGACTGAAGGATATTGTAGGAGCGAGCTTGCTCGCGAACGTTTCGCGCCGGAGTGGCGGTCGAGAGGTTCGCGAGCAAGCTCGCTCCTACGAAAGAGAAAGAAAAAGCCCGGCGGATGCCGGGCTTTTTCGTTATGCAGTGCGGGTTACCAGAGCGGCATGGTGTAGCTGACGATCAGACGGTTCTCGTCGTAGTCGTTGGTGTAGTTGGTGCGCATGGTTGCGTTGCGCCACTTCACGCCGAGGTTCTTCAGCGGGCCATCCTGGAAGACATAGGCGATGTCGGTGTCGCGTTCCCATTCCTTGCCTTCGCCGGAGGTGGTGATCAGGTCGATGTTGTCGCCCTTCACGTAGCGGGTCATGAAGGTCAGGCCGGGGATGCCGAGGCCGGCGAAGTTGTAGTCATAGCGCGCCTGCCAGGACTTCTCGTCCTTGTTGGCGAAGTCGCCGATCTGGATGTAGTTCACCAGGTAGGGGTCGGTGCCGTTGATGTAGGCGAAGCCGGTGTCGCCGCTCATCTTCTGGTAGCCGACGCCAAACGCGTGGTAGCCCAGGGCATAGGTGAACATGGCGTTGAGCGCCTTGTTGTCGACGTTGCTGCCGCCGTCGTCGTCGGACTTGGCCCAGCGGATGTCGGACTTCAGCGACTGCTTGTCGGCAATCGGCAGCACGTGGATCAGGCCCAGGTAGTGCTGCTTGTAGATGTCTTCCAGGCCGCCGTAGTGGTAGCTGGTGCTGAGGCTGTCGGTCCACTTGTAGGTGAGGCCGCCGAAGAGGAACTTGTTGCTGGTGGTGGCATCGCCGAGCTTGATGTTGCGCTTGCCACCGCCGGTAATGGTCATGTCCTCGTAGTCGGAGGAGTCACGCTGGTTCACCTGGTAGAGGCGGCCGCCATCGACGGTCAGGCCGTCGAGTTCCGCGGAGTTCAGGGCGAAGCCGCTGAAGGTCTGCGGCAGCAGGCGGGTATCGTTGTACTGCACCACCGGCATCTTCGGCAGCAGGGTGCCGGCCTTCAGGGTGCTCTTGGACGCGCGCAGCTTGGCGGTGATGCCCAGGTCGCCATAGCTGTCTTCAGCACGACCGTCACTGCGCGAGCGCTGCAGCAGGCCAGTGCCGCTGCGGTCCGGCGAGGAGTCGAGTTTCAGGCCCAGGGTGCCCAGGGCGTCGACGCCGACACCGATGGTGCCGTCGGTGTAGCCCGATTCGTACTTGAGAATGAAGCCTTGTGCCCATTCCTCGGCCTTGTTCTGGCTCGGGGCCGGGCTGTCCTGGCGGAAGTCGCGGTTGAAGTAGAAGTTACGCAGTTCGACGGTGGCCTTGCTGTCCTTGATGAAGTCAGCGTGGGCGAGTGTCGGAAGGATAAAGCTGGTACCCAGCGTGGACAAAGCCACGGCACGGGCGATCGGGGTCTTGCTCATTGTTATTGTCTCCTCGAGCGCTTGGGGCAGTTCGGTGATACCGGGTGGATCAGGCCGGCATGTCGATCTGTTACAGCCTATCTACTAAATCATTACCGAATGTTGACGACTCTTAGACCTTAGTCGCTGATTAGTGAGCTGGCTATTGAAGCGCTGAGCGGCGACTGGCGCGGCTTTCACTGAATCCACTGGGGGTAGTAGCCGAGCTTGTCCTGCACCTGCGCGTCGTGGGCTGGCACTACGGTCAACTTTGGATAGGCAAGCATCAGTTCGTGCACGCGAGCCACTTCGGCCAATGTCTGCTCGCGGTCGCTGTCCACCAGTTTGCGACTGACCCAGAACTTCTCGTGGGGGCCGGTGAAGCCGGACAGGCGCCAGGTGGTGTCGCCGCTGAAGAAGAAGCGGCGACCATCATCCAGGGTGATGAACAGGCCAACCGAACCGGGTGTGTGGCCGCGCATCGGCACCAGTACCAGGCTGCCGTCGCCGAACAGATCGAGGCTGCGGTCGTAGCTCAGGAAGGGGCCGGACTCGAACTGGAACGGCTGCCACTTCAGCGGATGACGGAATTGGCTGGGAAACACGGCTGGCGGCTGGGCGATGTGGGCGTAGTTGATCTCTTCGTAGGTTGCCCACACCGGCACGTCCGGGAAGTCAGCCAGACCCGAGGCGTGGTCCCAGTGGGCGTGGGACAGGATGATCCGGTCGATACGTATGCCGCTGCCCAGTAACTGGTCTCGTGCGGGTTTCAGGCCCTCGTACTGGAACAGCGGCTTGTCCCACCAGGGCATGTCCTGCTTGAACTGCGCGTCTGCCTGGCTGCCCAGTCCGGTGTCGAACAACAACGTCGCGGCGTGGTGCTGGATCAGTACCGCGGTGTGGTTGAGCGGGACTTTTTGCGTCCAGTCGCCGCCGGCCACGGTGAAGGCGTCCAGGGTAGTGACGCCGGAAGTGCGGATCAGCGAGAAGCGCAGCTCGGCGGCCTCGGCGGTCAGGCCGGCGAGGGCGAACAGCCCGGCCAGCAGCAGGGATGGCAGACGCATTGGAATTTCCTTTTCTTGCAGCGCAGAGGTGCGCCGCCGCGAGAGCGGCGGCGTACAGGGTCAGAGTGCGGGTTGGGCGACATAGCCGGGCAGGGCGCGCACACGTGCCAGCCAATCCTGCACATAGGGATAGGCGGACGGTTCCAGGCCGCCCTCCGGCGCCAGTGCGACGTAGGGATAGACGGCAATGTCGGCGATGCTCGGTTTTTCGGTCTGCGCCAGCCAGCGGTGGTCGGCCAGCGTCGCATCCAGCAGTTCCAGGGCATGACGGCCCTTGGCCTGGGCTGTGCCCAGGTCGCCCGGGCGCTTGAACAGCAGAATCACCCGTGCCAGGGCCAGGCCGTGCTGTACCTCGTTGGCCGAGTAGCTCAGCCAGTTGGCGATGCGCCCCTGGGTCATGGCGTCCTGGGGGGACCAGTGCGGCTCGCCGTATTGCCGTGCGAGGTAGGCCAGGATGGCGTGGGAGTCGCCCAGGCGCAGTTCGCCGTCTTCCAGTGCTGGCACCTGGCCGCGCGGATTGATCGCCAGGAAGGCCGGGCGCTTGTGTGCGCCACCCTGGAGGTCCACCTGCACCCATTCAGCCTTCTGGCCGATGAGCCCGAGGAACAGACGAACCTTGTAGCAGTTACCGGAAAGCGCGACGTCGTGGAGTTTCATGGCGAGAGCCCTGTGCATTGTTGTGGGGACAGCGAGATAGATATTAGACAGACAGGTCTGTATAGTTCAAGCAAAATGACCGCTCGCCAATCGACATCCGCGCTGCCGCTTCCGGCAACTGTCCGGCTCCCCATGGGCAGCAAGCCTCGCGCATAATGTGCGGTCAGGAGGTAATGCCATGGCATCCAGCAAACGCGAGCTGCTGCTCAACACCGCCCAGGTCCTGTTCTACCGCGAGGGCTACCACGCCACCGGCATCGATCGGATCCTTGCCGAGTCGGGCGTCGCGAAGATGACGCTGTACAAGCACTTCAAGTCCAAGGACGAGCTGATCATGGCGGCGCTGGAAGAGCGCCACGCACGTATGGTCGAGCGCATGGAGGTGGCCGAACGCATCCTCGCGCCCCGCGAGGCGATCCTGGCGATCTTCGATGGCCTGCAGGAGGTGCTCGACAGCCCGGACTTCTGCGGATGTGCTTTCATCCATGCGGCCGGTGAATTCCACGACCGCGGCCACCCCATCCATCAGCAGGCCGCCGAGCACAAGGCTTTCCTCGGGCGCTTCTTCACAACCCAGCTGGAACGCCTGGGCGCCGCACAACCTCAGGCGCTGGCCCGCCAGCTGCAATACCTGCTCGAAGGCGTGCTGGTGATGGCGCACATGCAGGGCCCGGCGCAGCAGGGGCGAGAAGCCCGCGCCATGGCCGATACGCTGCTCAAGCACGCCGGAGTCTGACCCCATGCAATCGCCCCTGGAGTCTCACATGCCCCCCGAATGCCAACTCTTCGGCACCCTTGGCTGCCACCTGTGCGAAGTGGCCGAAGCGGTGCTCATGCCCTTCGTCGAACACGGCCTGCTGGTCGAACTGGTGGACATCGCCGATCGCGAGGAGTGGGTCGAGCAATATGGCTTGAGCATTCCCGTGCTGCGCCGCTGCGATTCCGGCGCCGAGCTGAACTGGCCCTTCGACGCCGAACAAGTCGCTACTTTCCTCAGCCGCTGACGCGTATGGCGGCTTTCCCTCTCCTCAATCAGCCGATACGAGGCGCAATGCAATGAAGATCGGATTTCTCGGACTGGGCGGCATGGGCGCTGCCATGGCTGCCAACCTCATCAAGGCCGGCCACCAGGTCGTCGTTTGGAATCGCTCGCCCGGCGCCGCCGAGCCACTGGTGGCGCTGGGTGCCGTTGCCGCCACTACGCCTGTGCAGGCTTTCGACGTCGAGCTGGTGATTTCCATGCTCGCCGACGACAACTCCACCCGCGCCGTCCTGCTGGACAGTGGCGCCCTGGCCTCGGCCAAGGCCGGGCTGGTGCACCTGAGCATGGCCACGCTGTCTACCGCCCTCGTCGGTGAACTGGTCGAATTGCACCGCGAGCAGGGCGTCGAGTTCGTCGCGGCGCCGGTGTTCGGGCGCACCGATGTTGCCGCTGCCGGCAAGCTGAACATCCTGGTCGCCGGCCCCGAGGCCGCCATTGCCAAGGCGCAGCCGGTGCTCGACGTGCTGGGACAGAAGACCTGGCCGCTGGGCGACGATCCGCTGCGCGCCGTGGCGGTGAAGATCGCCGGCAACTTCATGATTGCCAGTGCCATCGAGGCGATGGGCGAGAGTGCGGCCCTGGTGAAGACCTACGGCGTGGCGCCGGGCGAGTTCATGGAGATCATGGGCAATACCCTGTTCAACGCGCCGGTATACCGCAACTACGGTGCGCTGATTGCCGAGCAGCGCTTCGATCCGGCGGCGTTCCGCCTGGTGCTCGGTCTGAAGGACGTGGGACTGGCGCTGTCGGCAGGGCAGGAGCAGCACGTGCCGCTGCCGTTTGCCAGCATCCTGCGCGATAACCTGCTGGAAGCCATCGCCCACGGCGACGGCGAACTGGATTGGAGCGCGTTGTCGCAGGTGGCGCTGCGCAAGTCTGGGCAGCTCTGATTCGCCCATGAAAAAGCCCGTCCGGCTGGACGGGCTTTTTTGTGCCTGAAGATTGGCCTGCATGAAAAATCGCAGGCAATAAAAAACCCGCCGTCAGGCGGGTTTTTCGGGATTTGGTCGGAGCGACTGGATTCGAACCAGCGACCTTCTCGTCCCGAACGAGACGCGCTACCAAGCTGCGCTACGCTCCGTTTGTTGGCGCGCATTCTACCGAAAAACTTTTGATGCACAAGGGGTTAGCGAAAAATATTTGAAAATATTTTTTGCTTCCCGGTAAAACGCGAACGCCCCGCAGACCGGTCAGGAGCTGCGGGGCGTTTTCACCACCGGGCGAATCAGAGGTCCTTGACGGTCCGTACCTGATCCTTGTTCACGCGGGCGGTTTTGCCATCCAGCTGTTCGAACTCATAGAAGCCGGATTCTTCGTCGTACTTGGGTTTGTCGACCGACTGAATCTCGCGACCATCGTTCAGGGTGATGACGGACGGCGTGGAGCAACCAGCGAGCACTCCAAAACCCAGGGCGAGCAGGAAGGCGGGAAGCATCCGTTTGTTCATTGGTGAATCTCCTGATGAGCGAACATAAAGGTACGAAAAGTCTGACCGGGTGCTTCTCGGCATAGTTCCCGGAAAATTTCCGAATATGTCGCTATCGAGCGTGATAGAGCAGCTCCGGGGTGTTCAGATTGGCCAGGCGCGGGTCGCCGGCCGGGCAGTCCACCGCGTGCAGGCCCAGCTTCGCGAATACGTGGCGCGGGCTGCGGTCCCCCTGAAGCCAGGCGTCTTCTATCTGTGCGCGCAGGGCCACCGGGATGATGCTGAACAACGGCTCCCACTGGGCGCCACAGCGCAGCATGTGTACGACACCCGGCGCTGCGGCAGATGCGCGCAGCAGACGCTCGAGCAATTCAGCGTCCAGCTGTGGCGCGTCGCAGGGCAGCACCAGCAGGTGGCTGTGGCGAGCGACGGCCAGGCCCGCGCGGATGCCGGCCAGCGGGCCCGGGAAATCCGTGCTGTCGTCCTGCACCAGGCGGTCGGCGAAACCTGCATAGACGTCTGCGTTGCGGTTGCACGAGATGATCAGGTCATCGCTGAACGGGCGGGCGAGGGCGGCGGCGTAACTCACCAGCGGGCGGCCCTGCCATTCCAGCAGGCCCTTGTCCTGGCCGCCCATGCGCTGGCCGCGTCCTCCGGCAAGAATCAGGGCGGAACAGGGGGGCAGCGGGGCTTGTGGCATGTCAGGGTCTCCGGGGCGGGCCTGTGATATAACACCGCGCATTCCCACCTCACAAGCAAGGGCCCTCATCATGAGCCACAAGGCCGAGCAGCCATTCGTCCCGCTGAACATCGCCGTCCTCACCGTCAGCGACACCCGCACCCTGGAAACCGACACCTCCGGCCAGCTGTTCGTCGACCGCCTGAAGGCCGCCGGGCACAATCTGGCCGCCCGCGTCCTGCTCAAGGATGACCTCTATCGCATCCGCGCCCAGGTCGCGACCTGGATCGCCGAGGACGAAGTGCAGGTGGTGCTGGTGACCGGCGGTACCGGCTTCACCGGCCGTGACAGCACCCCGGAAGCCGTGACCTGCCTGCTGGACAAGGTGGTGGATGGCTTCGGCGAACTGTTCCGGCAGATTTCCGTGGCTGACATCGGTACCTCCACCGTGCAGTCCCGCGCGTTGGCCGGCCTGTCCAATGGCACCCTGGTCTGCTGCCTGCCGGGCTCGACCAATGCCTGCCGCACAGCCTGGGACGGCATTCTCGGTGAGCAGCTGGATGCCAGCCATCGCCCGTGCAACTTCGTTCCGCACCTGAAGAAGGCGGCGCCCTGCGAGAGCCGCGGATGAGCTGCTGCGACAAGCCCGGCCTGCTGCCGGTCGAAGACGCCCTGGCGCGCCTGCTGGCGCTGGCCGAACAGTCTCCGATCGCCGAGTGCGAAACCTTGCCGTTGGCCGACGCCGATGGCCGCGTGTTGGCCGAGCCGCTGCTGGCCGGCCTGGACCTGCCGCCCTGGCCGAACAGTGCCATGGACGGCTACGCGCTGCGCCTGTCCGACTGGCAGGGCAAAGCGCTGCCGGTAAGCCAGAAGATATTCGCTGGTCAGGCCGGTGAACCGCTGCAACCGGGCACCTGCGTGCGCATCTTCACCGGCGCGCCGGTGCCGCAAGGCGCCGACTGTGTGGAAATGCAGGAAAACGCCGAGGTGCTGGAGGATGGCCGTGTGCGCTTCCTCGAGGCGCTGGAGATCGGCCAGCACATCCGCCCGCAAGGCCAGGAAACCCGCAAGGGTGACTGCGTGCTGCCCACCGGCACGCGCATCGGCCCCATCGAGATCGGTCTGGCCGCGTCCCTCGGCCACGCCGAATTGACAGTGCGCCGCCGCCCGCGCGTGGCGCTGCTGTCCACCGGCGACGAGCTGGTCGAACCGGGCCAACCGCTGGCGCTGGGGCAGATCTACAACAGTAACCGGCATCTGCTGCGCACCTGGCTGCTGCGCTTCGGTTGCGAGGTGGTGGACGCCGGCATCCTGCCCGATGACCTCGAACGCACCCGTGCCGCACTGGCCGGTCTGTCGAACGTCGATCTGATTCTCTCCACTGGCGGCGTGTCGGTCGGCGAGGCGGACTTCCTTGGCGCGGCCCTGCGCGAAGCCGGTGAGCTGGCGCTGTGGAAGCTGGCGATCAAGCCGGGCAAGCCGCTGACCGTTGGGCATTACCAGCAGGTGCCGGTGATTGGCCTGCCGGGCAATCCCGCTTCCACCCTGGTGACTTTCGCGCTGCTGGCGCGGCCTTACCTGATGCGCCGTCTCGGTATGCAGAAGGTCGAGCCGCTGCGCCTGCAGGTGCCCGCCGGGTTCAACTGGACCAAGCCGGGCAATCGCCGCGAGTACCTGCGTGCGCGCCTGGAGGGCGGGCGCGCGGTGCCCTATGCCAACCAGAGCTCCGGCGTGCTGCGCAGCGCAGCCTGGGCGGAAGGATTGGCGGAAGTGCGTGAAGGGACGACGGTGGCCGAAGGCGACTGGCTGGCCTTCATTCCGTTCAGCGAACTCTTCGACTGATCCCGTATTTGTAGGAGCGAGCTTGCTCGCGAACCGCCTGATGCCTGGGGGTCCGGCAGCGTTCGCGAGCAAGCTCGCTCCTACAGATTTCCGGTGATTATCGATGGGGGCGCAGGAGAGGATTCCTCCGCAATTCGGCCGGCAGGGCCGGCCGGTCAGCCGTCACGGACGGAGTCCGCTCCTGCGCAAAGCCGCCCACCGTGCGGACGCAGGGAATCATGCCCGCTCCATGAAGAGCGCCGGTTTCAGACCGGCGTTTTTTTATGCTGCTGGCGATACTCGCCCGGCGTCTGGTCGGTCCAGCCCTTGAAGCTGCGGTGGAACGAGCGTGATTCGGTGAAGCCCAGGTACTGGGCGATGTCCTGGATCGGCAGGTCGCTGTGTACCAGGTAGTGCTCGGCCAGTTCCTGGCGCAGTTCGTCGAGGATCTGCTGGTAGCTGGTGCCGGCCTGCTGCAGGTGGCGCTGCAGGGTGCGCACGGTCATCTCGAAACGTTCGGCGACACGCTCCTTGCGCGGCAGGCCGTCCTTGAGCAGCAGGCGCAGGGCGTTCTTCACCCGCAGCGGTAGCGGCTCGTCGTCGTCCAGCTCTGCCATCAGCGCCAGGGCGTGCTCTTCCAGGGTGCGCAGCAGGTTGGCGTCGGCCTGGCGCAGGGGGTAGCTCAGCAGTTGCAGGGGTACCAGCAGGGCGCTGAAGGGTTGTTCGAAGCGCACCGGGCAGCCGAACAACTGCTCGTACTCGGCAACATCGGTGCCTTCGGGCTGCGCGTGCTCGAACCAGACTTCCTGCGGCGAGCCATTGGTGTCGGCGATCCAGCGCGCATACAGCAACCAGGACGCCAGCACGTTCTCCACCATGTGCCGGCGGATCTGTGCGGCCTCGTGGCGGCAGTTCCAGATCAGCTTGATATGGTCTGCGCCCGGTTCCAGGCGGCTGACGCCCATGTCACCGACCAGCTTCTCGTAGGGAATGATACGGCCCATGGCTTCGCCCAGGTTGGCGCAGTTCATGGTGATGTAGCCCAGCACGCTCCACGAGCCCGGCTGCACGAAGCGTGCGGAGTGCAGACCGAACAGCGGGTCGCCGGAATGCGCGCACAGATGCTGCAGCAGGCGTTCGTGAGCCTCGCTGGGCAGGCGCTGGCTGTTGTCGCTCAGTTGCGAGCGCTCAAGCCCCGCGGCCTTGAGGGCGACGTCCAGGTCCATGCCGAGGGACTCGGCGTGGCGCAGGTATTTCAGCAGTGCGGGGACGGAGGTATAGCCGAGGGAATGCATGGCGTTCGTTCTTGTTCTGGGTGTCTCGATCGGCAACTGCGCCTGTCTTGATCCGACAGTGACAGGGCAGGGCGGCTGGCTAGTATAGGCAGCCATCAAGCGGCACCGAAATAGCAATCGAAATTGCAGACAAAGACCCTGAATAAAAGGAGCGGGCATGCGACGCTGGAACGGCTGGGGTGAAGAAACGACGGTGGTGGAACTGTCCGACAACGGACGCGCTTTTCTCGCCGAACTGGTCGGCCCGGGCCTGACGCTGCCGGACGCGACGCTGGAGCAGGTGCTGGCCAAGGTGCCAACCTCGCGCCTGCCCGAGCATCCGCTGGTGGTGCGCGAAGCTCGCGACCGCCTGCTGCACGCCCGTGGCCAGAGCCTGCCGGACTGGCTGGCGATGCGCGAAGGCGAGTTCGGCGTATTCCCCGATGGCGTCGCCTACCCGCAGACCGCCGAACAGATTCGCGAGTTGCTGAAGTTCGCCGAGCTCTGGGACTGCCTGGTGATCCCCTACGGCGGCGGCACCTCGGTCGCCGGCCATATCAACCCGCCGGCGTCCGACAAGGCGGTGCTGACTGTTTCCCTGGAACACATGAACCGCCTGCTGGAGCTGGACGAGCAGAGCCTGATCGCCACCTTCGGCCCCGGCGCCAATGGCCCGCAGGTGGAAAGCCAACTGCGCGCCCGTGGCTATACCCTCGGCCACTTCCCACAGTCCTGGGAACTCTCCACCCTCGGCGGCTGGGTTGCCAGCCGCTCCAGTGGCCAGCAGTCGCTGCGCTACGGGCGGATCGAGCAACTGTTCGCCGGCGGCACCCTGGAAACCTTCGCCGGCAGCCTGGAGATCCCGACCTTCCCGGCATCTTCCGCCGGCCCGGACCTGCGCGAAGTGGTGATGGGTTCCGAAGGCCGCTTCGGCATTCTTTCCTCGGTGAAGGTGCGGGTAACGCGCATCGCCGACGACGAGCGCTTCTACGCCGTGTTCCTGCCGTCCTGGGAGCAGGCGCTGGAAGGCATCCGCACCCTGGTACAGGCACGTGTGCCGCTGTCCATGCTGCGCCTCTCGAACGCCGTTGAAACGACTACCCAGCTCGCGTTGGCTGGGCATCCGGGGCAGATCGCCTGGCTGGAGCGCTACCTGAAGCTGCGTGGCGCGGCCGAGGGCAAGTGCATGCTGACCTTCGGCGTTACCGGCGACCGCGCGCAGAACGCGACTTCGCTGCGTGCCGCGCGGCGCCTGCTCAAGGGCTTCGGCGGCGTGTTCACCGGCACCCTGTTGGGCAAGAAGTGGGCGCAGAACCGCTTCCGCTTCCCCTACCTGCGCGAGGCGCTGTGGGAGAACGGCTACGTGGTGGACACCCTGGAAACCGCCACCGACTGGTCCAACGTCGACAACCTGCTCAACCGCATCGAGGCCAGCCTGCGCGAAGGCCTGGCCGCCGAGGGCGAGCGCGTGCACGTGTTCACCCACCTGTCCCACGTCTACGGCGAGGGTTCGAGCATCTACACCACCTACGTGTTCCGCCCGGCGCAGACCTACGCGGCGACTCACGAACGCTGGAGCAAGCTCAAGCACGCCGCCAGCCAGACCATCGCCCACAATCGCGGCACCATCAGCCACCAGCACGGCGTGGGCAAGGATCACGCCCCGTACCTGCCGGTGGAGAAGGGCCCGCTGGGCATGGCGGCGATCAAGGCGCTGGCCGGGCATTTTGATCCGTCCGGCCGGCTGAACCCCGGCACGCTGCTCAAGGACTGAGCCCATGCCTGCCTGGAACGCATCCTGGCGCGCGCAGGCGCTGCCGGAGTTGGCGGCGCGCGACTGGGACCTGATCGTGGTCGGTGGCGGCATCACCGGCGCCGGCATCCTGCGTGAAGCCGCGCGACGCGGCTGGCGTTGCCTGCTGGTGGAGCAGCGCGATTTCGCCTGGGGCACCTCCAGCCGCTCCTCGAAGATGGTCCACGGCGGCCTGCGCTATATCGCCAAGGGCCAGTTCGGCCTGACCCGCGACTCGGTGCGCGAACGCCAGCGCCTGTTGGGCGAGGCGCCGGGGCTGGTCGATCCGCTGAGCTTCATCATGCCGCACTACCAGGGCGGCTTCCCCGGCCCGCGGGTGTTCGGCACCTTGCTGTCGTTGTACGACGCTCTGGCCGGGCGCCGCAACCATCTGTTCCATCGCCTGGAAGAGCTGCGTTACCTGGCGCCTGGGTTGAAGGAGGACCGGTTGCTGGGCGGCACCCGTTTCCAGGACGCAGTGACCGACGACGCGCGCCTGGTGATGCGCGTGCTCGGTGAGGCGCGCGCCGAGGGCGGCGAGGCCCTGAACGGCCTGAAGGTGATCGAGCTCGATCGCCGTGACGACCGTGTTCAGGGGCTGGTCGCCGAGGACAGCGAGAGCGGCGAGCGCTTCACCTTCCGCGCTCGCGCCGTGGCGCTGGCCACCGGTGCCTGGGCCGATGCCTTGCGCCAGAAGCACGGTAGCGAGCACATCCGCCCGCTGCGCGGCAGCCATCTGCTGCTGCCGGCCTGGCGCCTGCCGGTCGCCCACGCCTTCAGTTTCATGCATGGCCAGGACAAGCGCCCGGTGTTCGTCTTCCCCTGGGAAGGCGCGACTGTGGTCGGCACCACCGACCTCGATCATCGCGCCACGCTGGATGACGACGCTGCCATCAGCCGTGAGGAAGTGGAATACCTGCTGGCGGCCTGTGCGCAGCAGTTCCCGGCGGCGCAGATCACTGCCGGAGATGTGCGCTCCACCTGGGCCGGCGTGCGCCCGGTGGTCAGCGATGGCGCGCCGTCACTCAAGCCGTCGGACGAAAAACGCGAGCATGCGCTGTGGGTCGAGCCCGGTTGCGTGACATTGGCTGGCGGCAAGCTCACCACCTTCCGCCTGCTGGCGCTGGAGGTGCTCGCGGCCTGTGCGCCGATGCTGGCGCGGCCGCTGGAAGCCGCTGGCGAACAGGTCTTCGCGCCGGTGGAGAATGTCGCCCTGCCTGGCCTGACGCCTCCCCAGCAAAACCGTCTGCGCGGTCGCCATGGTCGCGCCCTGCCGGAACTGGCACGGGTGCTGGGCGTCGTGGGCAGCGAGTGCATCGGCCACACCGATTCGCTCTGGGCCGAGCTGGCCTGGGCGGCGGAAGGCGAACTGGTGCTGCACCTGGACGATCTGCTGTTGCGCCGCACCCGCATCGGCCTGTTGCTGGCCGACGGCGGCGCCCATGAACTGCCAGGAATCCGTGCCCTGTGCCAGCCACGCCTGGGCTGGGACGACGCACGCTGGAAACGCGAAGAACAGGACTACCTGGCGCTGTGGCGTCGCTGCTACAGCCTTCCGCATTGACCGAAGCCCTCATTGATCAAGAGCCCATGAATAACAACAACTACCTGCTGGCCATCGACAACGGCACCCAGAGCGTGCGCGCGCTGCTCTTCGATCTCCAGGGCAACCTGGTGGGCAAGGGCAAGGTCGAACTGGAAGCTTATTTTTCCTCGCAGCCCGGCTGGGCCGAGCAGCACCCGGACTACTACTGGGAACAGCTGGGCGAGGCCTGCAAGCGCCTGTGGGCCAGCGTGGACATCGACCGCAGCCGCATCCTTGGCGTGTCGCTGACGACCCAGCGCGGTACCGTGATCCATGTTGACGAAGCCGGCCAGGCGTTGCGCCCGGCGATCATCTGGCTGGACCAGCGTCGCGCCGAACTGGGCGAGTCGATCAAGGGGCCCTGGGGCTGGCTGTTCAAACTGGTGGGCGCGCAGGGCGCGGTGGACTACTTCCGCACCCAGGCCGAAGTGAACTGGGTCGCCCAGCAGCAACCGGACATCCACCAGCGCACACACAAGGTGCTGCTGCTTTCCGGCTTCCTCACCCAGCGCCTGTGCGGGCGCTACGTGGATTCGGTGGCCTGCAGCGTGGCCTACCTGCCATTCGACTACAAGAAGCTGCAATGGGCCGCGCCGCGCGACTGGAAATGGCAGGTGCTGGACGTGCGTCGCGAGCAGTTGCCGGAGCTGTTCAAGCCTGGCGAGAAACTGGGTGAGATCACCGCCGAGGCCAGTCGCCTGACAGGTATTCCCGCAGGCTTGCCGCTGATCGCCGCGGGCGCCGACAAGGCCTGCGAAGTGCTTGGTGCGGGTGCCATCGATCCGACCGTAGCCTGCCTGTCCTATGGCACCACCGCGACCATCAACACCACCCGTTCGCGCTACCTGGAAACCATCCCGCTGATCCCGCCCTACCCGGCGGCGATTCCCGATCACTTCAACACCGAAGTGATGATCTACCGCGGCTTCTGGATGGTCAGCTGGTTCAAGCGCGAGTTCGGCCTGCGCGAGATGCAGCGCGCCGAGGCGTTGGGCATCGAGCCGGAAAAGCTCTTCGACGAACTGGTCAACAGCGTGCCCGCCGGCTCCATGGGCCTGATGCTGCAACCCTACTGGACGCCGGGCATCCGCGAGCCGGGCCTGGAAGCCAAGGGCTCGATCATCGGCTTCGGTGACGTGCACACCCGCGCGCACATCTATCGCGCCATCCTCGAAGGGCTGGCCTACGCGCTACGCCAGGGCAAGGAGCGCATCGAGAAGCGCTCCGGTACCCGTATCCAGCGTCTGCGCGTGGCTGGCGGCGGTTCGCAGAGCGACGCGGCGATGCAGCTCACCGCCGACATCTTCGGCCTGCCGGCGGAGCGCCCGCACGTCTACGAAGCGTCCGGCCTGGGTGCGGCCATCGATTGTGCGGTGGGCCTCAAGCTCTATCCGGACTTCAGCAGCGCCATCGCCGCCATGACCCGCGTTGGCGACGTGTTCCACCCGCGCCCCGAGGCGCAGCGTACCTACGAGCGGCTCTACGGCGAGGTCTATCAGCGCATGTACAAGCAGCTCAAGCCGCTGTATCAGAGCATTCGGGAGATCACCGGCTACCCGGCCTGAGCGGCAAATCAAGTGGGAGGAAATGTCTTCGCGCTAGTCTGAGTCCATATCCAATGGACTCACCGGGAGGAAACCCGCCATGACGCAAGCCAAGGCCCTGCTGATCCTGCACGGCAAGCAAGCCGCCAACGAAGAGGTGCGTGCCGCCGTGCTGGCCACGCGCGAAGCGGGGCGAGCACTGGATGTGCGGGTGACCTGGGAAGGCGGCGACGCCCGGCGCCTGGTGGAGGAGGGGCTGGCGGCGGGATACACCACGCTGATCGCCGGCGGTGGCGACGGCACCGTGCGCGACGTCGCCGAAGCGCTGGTCCAGGCCGGCGGCAAGGCCAGCCTGGCGATCCTGCCGCTGGGCACCGCCAACGATTTTGCCCGTGCCGCCGGCGTGCCGCTGGAGCCGGCCGCCGCGCTGGCGCTGCTGGACATACCGGCGCGGCCCATTGACCTGGGCGAAGTGGACGGGCAGTTCTTCCTCAACATGGCCACCGGCGGCTTCGGTTCGAAGGTTACCGCCAACACCCCGGAAGACCTGAAGAAGCTGCTCGGCGGGGCTGCCTACCTGCTCACGGGGCTGACGCGCTTTTCCGAGGTGCACGCCGCTCAGGGGCGCTTCACCGGGCCGGATTTTGAGTGGGAGGGAGAATTCCTTGCGCTGGGCATCGGCAATGGCCGCCAGGCCGGCGGCGGACACGTGCTCTGCCCGCAGGCCACGGCGGACGACGGTTTGCTGGATGTGAGCATCCTGCCGACGCCGCAGGACATGGTCGGCACTCTCGGCGCACTGCTCGGTAGCGGCTTCGGCACCCAGGACGTATTCGTCCGCGCGCGGGTGCCCTGGGTCGAGGTGGAGGCCCGCGAAGGGTTGGACGTCAACCTCGATGGCGAACCGCTGGAAGGCCGCAAGCTGCGCTTCGAGATACGCCCGGCAGCGCTCAGGATGCACCTGCCGGCGGATTCGCCGTTGCTTTCCGCCACTGGGCGCCTGGCCGCTGAGCCGGGCTGATCGCGCTGGTCCGGATCGGGCAAGTCGTGCATGATGGCGCACGGCCAGTATCTTGTTGGCAACGATACGGCCGATAGCTCTCCCGCACGACTCATTTCGAATCTGGAGCAGGCATGGCCGGTATTCTCGACACTGTCGATCAACGCACCCAACTGGTAGGCGAGAACCGCCTGGAAATCCTGGTCTTCCGCCTCGCCGGGCGGCAGCAGTTCGCGATCAACGTGTTCAAGGTGCAGGAGGTGCTGCAGCTGCCGCGTCTGACCCTGATCCCGCAGCGCCACCCGATGATCTGCGGGGTGATCAACCTGCGTGGCCAGACCCTGCCGGTGATCGACCTGTCGCGTGCCATCGGCATGCGCGCGCTGACCCCGGATGCCAACAGCACCATCATCGTCACCGAGTACAACCGCTCGGTGCAGGCCTTCCTGGTGGGCGGGGTGGAGCGCATCCTCAACCTCAACTGGGAGTCGATCCAGCCGCCGCCCGGTGGCGCCGGTCGCCAGCATTACCTGACCGCGATCACCAAGGTGGAAGACCGCCTGGTGGAGATCATCGATGTCGAGAAGGTGCTGGCCGAGATCGTGCCGATGAATACCCGTGTCTCCAGCGACCGCCTGGACGACACACTGCTCAGCCAGACCCGTGGCCGCGAAGTGCTGGTGGTGGATGACTCGAGCGTCGCCATCACCCAGCTGCGCGATACGCTCGGCCAGCTCGGCCTGCGCCTGCACGTGGCCACTGACGGCCTGCGCGCGCTGCAGCAGCTCAAGCGCTGGGCGGACGAAGGCCTGGATATGGACGAGAAGCTGCTGATGGTCTTTACCGACGCCGAGATGCCGGAGATGGACGGTTATCGGTTGACCACCGAGATCCGCAGCGATCCGCGCCTGCGCGATCTCTACGTGGTGCTGCATACGTCGCTGTCGGGCAGTTTCAACGATGCCATGGTGAAGAAGGTCGGCTGCGACGATTTCCTCTCCAAGTTCCAGCCGGACCAGTTGGTCGAAGTGGTGCGCCGTCGCTTGCAGAAAGTCCCTGCCTAGCTGCTTTCGTAGGAGCGAGCTTGCTCGCGAACCGCTTGATGCCGTTGCCTCCGGAAAAAAGCGTTCGCGAGCAAGCTCGCTCCTACAAGTTCGTTGCCATTGCTAGACGCCCGTTCCACACCGTATAAGGTCGCTTTCGCCTGCACGAAAGGAAGCCTCCGATGTACACCCTCAGCGAGCTCTACCGCTACCCGGTCAAATCCACCGCCTATGAGCCTCTGGAGTCCGTCCGCCTGGACGCCCTGGGCCTGGAAGGGGATCGACGCTGGATGGTGGTCGACTCTGCCAATGGGCGCTTCCTGACCCAGCGCCTGCTGCCGCAGATGGGCCGTATCGAGGCGCGCTGGCAGGACGATTTCCAGGTATTGCGCCTGCGCGCACCGGGCATGGACGACCTGCTGGTGGATGTGCCGGGGCGCGATGACAACCTGCGTGGCGTGCTGATCTGGCGCGACATGTTGCAGGTGCCCGATGCCGGTGATGCGGCGGCGCAGTGGCTGAGCACTTTCCTGCAGCGTGATGTGCGCCTGGTGCAGATTCCCGAGGAGCGTGCACGGCAGGTGGATACCGCCTACGCCGAGCCTGGCGAACACGTGCATTTTGCCGACGGCTTCCCGTTGCTGCTGATCGGCCAGGGCTCGCTGGACGACCTGTCGGCCAAGGTTGGTCGCCCGCTGGAGATGCTGCGCTTCCGCCCGAACCTGGTGGTGGCCGGCGCCGAACCGTTCGCCGAGGACGGCTGGAAGCGCATCCGCATCGGTGATGTCACTTTCAAGGTCGCCAAGCCCTGCTCGCGCTGCATCCTCACCACCATCGACCCGCATACCGGCGAGCGCGATGCCGCCCGCGAGCCTTTGGCGACCCTGCTGGGCTATCGCAACGTCAATGGCGAGGCGCTGTTCGGTCAGAACCTGCTGGCGGAAAACCGCGGTGAGCTCAAGCTGGGCATGCCGGTGGAAGTGCTGGAATAACGGACCGGCGTACGACGCGGAGCGTTGAACGCCCTACGTAACTGCATGTGGGTATGGAAGTTCTGGAGTAGCGCGCATAGGCACATCGCGCCTAGGGTTGTGCGCAGCCCCAACTTGTAGGAGCGAGCTTGCTCGCGAACTCGCCCGACGCCTGTGCCGCCGGAAAATCTGTTCGCGAGCAAGCTCGCTCCTGCAGGGGGTGTTCGCCGTCAGCGCCTTACAGCTTGCTGTCGACGCAACCGGTGCTCTGGCACTCGCGCTCACGCTCGCGCAGCACGGCCAAGCGCTCGTTGGTCTTGTCCACGGCGCATTGCAGGTTGACGAAGTAGCCGCCGTCGCGCTCGTAGCTGCACTGCGCATCGCGATCCTTGATCCAGGCGATCTGGCTCTTCTTCAGCGCGGCCTTCTGGCCGTCGTTGAGCATCTTGCGCAGGGTGCCGAATTCATTGTTCAGCTCGCGGTCAACCTGGGCGTATTCGGTGCTCAGGCAATACACGCTGTCGAAGGCGTTGCGCGGCTTCTCGCAGGCAGCCAGGGCCAGATCGGCGCTGAGCAGGCCGGCGGCAAGCATGGAGAGGGAGAGAACGGTCTTGCGCATGGAAATTTCCTTTTTTCCTTGAGGAGATGAAAGCCGCCCGGCGAGTGCCGGGCGGTGGAGGATGTCAGAGTTCGTCGAAGAAGCGTTCGTGCCAGTCGACGATGGGCTGCGGCGCGTTGAGCTTCTGCCCGTAGATCACTGCGTAGGACAGCACGTTCTGCACGTAGGAACGGGTCTCATCGAACGGAATGGTCTCGACCCAGACGTCGAAGGCCAGGTGGCGCGCATCCTTCAGCCACTGGCGTACGCGGCCGGGGCCGGCGTTGTAGGCGGCGGTGGCGAGCACGCGGTTGCCGTTGAACTGGCCGTGCACCTGGCTCAGGTAGGCAGCGCCGAGCTGGATGTTCACATCCGGCACTATCAGTTGCTGCGGCGAAGCCAGCGGGATGCCGAACTTGCGCGAGGTTTCCTTGGCGGTGGCCGGCATCAGCTGCATCAGGCCGGTGGCGCCAACGCCCGAGCGTGCATCGGACATGAAGGCGCTTTCCTGGCGGGTGATGGCGAACACCCAGCTGGAGTGCAGGCCGCGGTTGCGTGCCTCGCGCACCAGGGTGTTGCGGTAGGCCATGGGGAAGCGGATATCCAGGTCGTCCCAGTACTTGGCCTGGCTGATGGCACGGATGGCCGGGAAGTACCACTGCATGTCGTAGGCGATCTTGGCCTGGGCCAGCAGTTCGTCGTGGCTCAGGTGGCGGGCGGCGTGGTACCACTCGCGGCGGGCGTTGATGATCTCGCCACGGGCGTAGAACTCCAGGGCCCGGCGGGTGCTCGGTGCGTTGCGTACGCGCTGCATTGTCGCCGCGTCCAGCGATACCGGGCGGTTATTCAACTGGTAAGGGGCGTTGATCCGGTCCGCGGCGAGGAATCCGTAGAAGTCACGTTCGCCAGCCACCGGCTGGTACAGGCTGATGGCCTGCTTGTTCTGCGGCTGCGCCAGTTGCAGCGAGCGCGCCTGCCAGTACTTCCAGCGGTTGGTCTCGGCCAGTGACGGCGGCAGCGCGCGGGTCAGCTCGTAGGCTTCTTCCCAGCGACCCAGGCGCAGCAGCAGGCGCAGGCGCCATTCGGTGACGGTGTCGTCGCGCAGTTGCGGGTCGTACTTGACCATCATCGGCAGGGCGCGCGGGTCATAGCGACGCGCCAGGCTCAGGCCGATCTCGCGAGCGATGGAGACTTTCTCGTCGCTGGAGAAGGGCAGCACCGAGCTGTAGTAGTCCAGCAGGTTGATGGCCTTTTCCGGGTCCTGCTTGGCCAGGCGGCGCAGGCCGAGGCCGACCACGTCGGCAGTGGCGTGGTCGCGGGCGCCGAAGCGGGTGGTCTGGCTCAGCTGCGCCGGGTTCTGCGCGACATTGACCATCAGCGCGCCCTGGCTGCCCAGGGTTGGCAGGCGCTTGGAGAGCACCGTGGCGAGGCTATAGTTGCCTTTCTCGGCGGCCAGCTTCAGGCGCTTCCAGACCTTTTCCTCGGTGAGCTGGCCATCGGCCTGCCACATGGCGAAGGTCGTGTCGCAAGCGTCGGGCTGCGGCTTGCCCACCAGCCAGAGCTTCTCGGCGGTGGCGTAGCCCTCGGCCTTGTTGCCGTGGCCCAGCTGGTACTGGCCGTAGAGGCAGTCCAGCTCGGTGAAATTCATCTTCGGGTCGTAATAACGGACGAACGTGTTCCAGTCGCCGCGATCGGCCAGTTGGCGCATCCAGCGCAGTTTCAGCCAGTTGATCTGCGGCAGGTCGCCGTGCTGCTCGATGAAACGTTCGATTTCGGCGTTGCTGGCGCTTTTCAGGCGGTTGGTCAGCTCGTCGTAGGCCAGGTACGGCTGCAGCGGATAATCGGCCAGTGCCGACTGGTAGCTGAAATACGGGCCGCTGTCGCCACGCGCCAGTGCCTTCTGCGCCTCGTCGTACATCTGGCGCTGCTGGGGCAGGGACGCTGCGTTGGCTGTCGAAGCGGACAGGCTGAGGATCAGGCAGGAAAACAGTGAGAAAAGGCGACCGCGCATGGCTCTTCCGGGAAGATGATCGGTGGGCGCTGGATGACGCGCGCCCGCTGCCACCTAGCTTAGCCTGTTGCGCGAGGGGGGCGAAAGCGCCGCCACGGTTACGCCGCACAAAGGCGGACGCCAGTCTCGCCTTGCGAGATTGTGTGCGACCCTCTGACTTTTGCGCACTTTCCCTTAAACTGCGCGCCCTGTTTGTGGAGATACCCAATGACCCTGCTCAAGTTCACCGATGTGTCCCTCGCCTTTGGCACCACTCCGCTGCTGGATAAGGTGTCCTGGCAGATCGCTCGGGGTGAGCGGGTTTGCGTCATTGGCCGCAACGGCACCGGCAAGTCGAGCATGTTCAAGCTGGTCAAGGGCGAGCAGAAGCCCGACGACGGCGACATCTGGCGCGCGCCCGCGCTGAAGATCGGCGAGTTGCCGCAGGAACTGCCACGTGCCGACGACCGGACTGTCTACGACGTGGTTGCCGAAGGCCTGGCCGAAGTCGGCGAACTGCTCGCGCGCTATCACCATCTGAGCATGCACATCGAAAGCGAAGAGGACCTGAACAAGCTGGCACGCGTCCAGCAGGACCTCGAAGCCCGCGATGGCTGGCGCCTCGGGCAACTGGTGGATACCACCCTGAGCCGCCTGCAACTGCCGGCCGACAAGACCCTCGCCGAGCTCTCCGGCGGTTGGCGTCGCCGCGTGCTGCTGGCCCAGGCACTGGTGGCCGAGCCCGACCTGCTGCTGCTCGACGAGCCGACCAACCACCTGGACATCGGCGCCATTGCCTGGCTGGAAAACGCCCTGGCGGACTTCCCTGGCGCCGTGCTGTTCATCACCCACGACCGCTCCTTCCTGCAGGCCGTGGCCACCCGCATCCTCGAACTGGACCGCGGCCACCTGATCGACTGGAATGGCGACTACGCCAGCTTCCTCGTCCATAAAGAGCAGGAACTGGCGGCGGAAGAGGCTGCCAACGCGCTGTTCGATAAGCGCCTGGCCCAGGAAGAAGTGTGGATTCGCCAGGGTATCAAAGCCCGCCGTACCCGTAACGAGGGCCGTGTACGCGCGCTCAAGGCCATGCGCAACGAGCGCGCCGAGCGCCGCGAGCGCCAGGGCAAGGCCAGTTTCCAGATGGAGACGGCCGAGAAGTCCGGCAAGCAGGTGATCGTCGTCGAGAAGGCCGGCTTCGCCCATCCGGGCGGCCCGGCGCTGATCCGTGATTTCTCCCTGGTGCTGCAGCGCGGTGACCGTATCGGCCTGCTCGGCGCCAACGGCACCGGCAAGACCACGTTGCTCAAGCTGCTGCTGGGCGACCTGCAGCCGACATCCGGCAGCGTCAAGGAAGGCACCCGACTGGAAGTGGCTTATTTCGACCAGTTGCGTCACCAGCTGGAGCCGGAAAAGACCGTTATCGACAACATCTCCGAAGGTCGCGAATTCATCACCATCAACGGGCAGAATCGCCACGTGCTCAGCTACCTGGGCGATTTCCTGTTCTCCCCGCAACGCGCCCGGACCCCGGTGAAAGCGCTCTCCGGGGGCGAGCGGGCACGCCTGTTGCTGGCGAAGTTGTTCAGCAAGCCGGCCAACCTGCTGGTGCTGGACGAACCGACCAACGACCTGGATGTGGAAACCCTGGAACTGCTGGAAGAAGTGCTGCTGACCTTCGATGGCACCGTGCTGATGGTCAGCCACGACCGGGCTTTCCTCGACAACGTGGTCACCAGCACCCTGGTGTTCGAAGGTGAAGGACGCGTGCGCGAATTCGTCGGCGGTTACCAGGACTGGCTACGCCAGGGCGGCTCGCCCAAGTTGCTTGGCGTGGGTGAGGAAAAGGCCGACAAGCCCGCTGCTGCCCCCGCACCCGAGCAACCGGCAGCTGTGGCTGCGCCGGCGGAAGCCGCGCCGAAAAAGAAACTCAGCTACAAGCTGCAGCGCGAGCTGGAAGCCATCCCCGGGCAGATCGACGCCCTGGAAGGCCAACTGGCCGCGCTGCAGGAAGAAACCGCGTCGCCGGACTTCTACCAGCGCCCGCAGGACGAGGCCCAGGCCGCTCTGGCGCGCCTGGCTTCCCTGCAGGAAGAGCTGGACCGGTTGATCGAGCGCTGGGCCGAACTGGAAGAATAATCCGGTCGGTCAGGCGAGGTGCCCGTGTGCGTATCGCTGATCAAAGACTGCTAGGAATGGCCGCATGGCAATCGAGTACCGCATCACCCTGGATGATGAGCACGAGTTCAGTTATCGCATCGAACTGGAGCGCCAGTACGACCCGCACGCCGCGGCCCAGACGCCACGCTGGACGCGCCTGGAGAACAACCGTTGCAGCAATTGCCCACTGAACCCGGCGCAGTACAGCCACTGCCCGGCAGCCGTGGATCTGCACCGGGTGATCGAGGATTTCCGCGGTCTGCCGGCGTTCAAGAAGGTCTCGGTGCAGGTCCGCACGCCGGAGCGCGAATACATCAAGCATGCGGGACTGGAGGAAGGCCTGCGCGCGCTGCTCGGCGTGATCATGGCCACCAGCGCCTGTCCGCTGCTGGGCCGGCTCAAGCCGATGGCGCAACAGCACCTGCCATTCGCCAGTAACCAGGAGTTCATCCTGCGCGCGGTGTCGCTCTACCTGATGCGGCAGTACTTCAATTTCCGCGAAGGCCGGCACGCCGACTGGGAGCTGAAGGGGCTGGTGAAGCAGTTCCAGCAGTTGCAACTGGTGAACCAGGCGTTCTGGCAGCGAATCCACGAGACCTGCGAGGGCGACTCGAACCTGAAGGCTTTCCTCAGTTTCTTCTCCATGGCATCGAGCATGAGCTATTCGCTGGAGGCGCAACTGCAGAAGGTGCGGCCGCTGCTGATGAGCGGGGACATGCTCGGCGCCTGAAACCAGGCGGGCCCCGCAGGGCCCGCTGTCTCACTTGAGTTGGCTCAGCTGGTTTTCTGCAGGCGCACAGCGAGAACGTCGCAAGGCGCTCCGTGCAGCACGTCGTTGGCGGTGGAGCCCAGCAGCAGGGCGAGGCCGTGGCGGCCGTGGCTGCCGACGACGATCAGGTCGCAGTCCTGCTCATCGGCGAGGCGGTGGATTTCCTGGCGCGGCTGGCCGTAAACCAGGTGGCACTGGGAGCTGGTGATTTCGGCGTAGGTAAGGGTGAACTGGTGCAGGCGTTCCTTGGCCTGGTCGAACTGCTGCTGTTGCAGCATCGACAGGTCCATCGGCACGTCGCCGCCGAAGGCCATGGCCATGGGCTCGACCACATGCACCGCCGAGAGCCGGGCATCGTTGGCCTTGGCCAATGCGACCGCCCGCTTCATCACCGGATCGCATTCTTCGGTAAGGTCGACGGCGACCAGAATGTGTTGGTAGGGCATGAGCGTCTCCTCCGGGGGACTCGTTATCAATCAGTATGGCCCCAATGGCCGTGCTTGACCTGTTTGACCGGTATAACCGATATGACCACGTGGATGGTAATTCTTCTCATCGCATTGGTGCTCAGCCCGCTGACCTGGCTGATCCCGTCGCGCGGCCAACGCGGGCAGATGGACCTGCGCCTGCAGGCGCGGCGCCTGGGGCTGGCCATGCAGATGGCGCAGCAGGACTGGCCGCACTGGCTGGAACGGCAGCCGCCGCGGCAGTGCGCGCAGTACCACCGGGCCCGGGGCAGGAACCGGGATGCCTGGTGCTACTGGCAGAGCGAGCCGGGCGTATGGCTGGATCGCTGGCGCGAAGCGAGTGCTCCGCCCGAGCTGGCCCAGGCGCTGGCCGGCCTGCCCAGGGACGTCTACATGGTCGAGGCGACGCCGCAGTTCCTGGCACTGTACTGGGGGGAACGGGGCGATGCCGGCGACCTGCAGCGGGTCGCCGATTTCATCAAGCAGCATGCCTGAGCGGATCAGCTCTGCTGCGCAGCGTAGAGGCCGGAAACCTTTTCCAGGTCTTCGATGATGCGGTCGGAGTACTTGTTGATCAGGAAGGGCACGCTGTTCTGGTTGTAGTTCTGCAGCGATTTTTCGATATAGCGCCACTTGATCGCCACGCCGCGCAGCTCCTGGCCGATCTCCGGCGTGGTCTGCGGCGCCTGTTGCAGTTTCACCAGATTGATGGCGAAGCGGTTGGCCAGGTCATCCAGCGGGCGTTCCTCGCCGCCGCCGAAGAAGCTGGCGCCCACCGAGGCGTTGCGCGAGGCGTAGTCCACCGCGATGTCCTGCATCAGCAGGCTCTGCTCGCGGGTCTGCTGGGTCAGCGGCGGGACCTTGCTGCCGCTTTCCTCCTGGATTTTCGCGTAGAGCTGCTCGGCGGTATCCAGCAGCTTGCGGTTCTGCGCGGCGAGGTCGGCCACCGGTTGCAGGTCGGTATAGCCGCTCTTGTCCAGCGCGCCGGTGAGGGTGCGCAACTGAGCTGCGTAGGCCTTCCATTCATCCTGCAGTTCAGTCTTGAGCTTCTTCGATTCGTTGCCGGGCATGTCGCCGAGCTGGCCCAGGGCGTCCGTGGCGCTCTGCGATGAGGCCTCGACCATCTTGGCGTACTTCTGGTCGCCTTCCATCGCGTTGAACATGAAGAAGTCGCCAAGGCTGCGCTGGGCGGCGAGGCGGGTCTGGTGGACATTGAGCAGGTCGCTGGCAGCGTCGGCGGCAGCGATGAGGGGCAGGGCGGTAAGCGCGAGCGCAGACAGCAGACGCACGAGCGGACGGCTGGACATCGTTCCAACTCCTTGGAGCCATGGGCTTCTTGTTGTTTTGTTTTGCACAGGTTCCAGGCGCCTGCCGGCGTTGGCAGAAGGCAGATCGCCATTGCGCCCGACTCTAGCGCGGGCCATGGGGTTTGACCAGTGGCTGTCGGGACGACGGTGCCAGGTAGCAATTGTCACGATAGGCATGGTGAATAGCGCGTCAGGGCTGCGCTGAATGCTCCGGGCCAGACGCCCCGGCCGCTTTGCGACTGTTACGTCTCGCCGATTGACAAGCCCTGGCTTTTCCTAGAAGGTGGGCGCACCCAAATCAAACGGGCGTATGAATCGAGCGTTTGCCCCGTGCAGTGACTCGATCAGAACGCCCCGGCTATCGCGTCGGCGGGTGTGCCGCAAGCTTTGGGACTATCCTCGGCGACTGCCGGGCCGTCCCGATACACGGTGTCCGACGTGTGATTTCAAGCTTCCCTAGCGTGGAGATCAGTTGATGATTTACCAAGGTAAAGCCATCACGGTTAAGGCTCTTGAGAGCGGCATCGTCGAACTGAATTTCGACCTCAAGGGCGAGTCCGTCAACAAGTTCAACCGACTCACCCTGAATGAACTGCGTCAAGCAGTGGATACCATCAAGGCCGATGCGTCCGTCAAGGGCGTGATCGTGACCAGCGGCAAAGGCGTGTTCATCGTCGGCGCCGACATCACCGAGTTCGTCGACAACTTCAAGCTGCCTGACGAAGAGCTGCTGGCGGGCAACCTCGAAGCCAACAAGATCTTCAGCGACTTCGAAGACCTGAACGTTCCGACCGTAGCCGCGATCAACGGCATCGCCCTGGGCGGTGGTCTGGAAATGTGCCTGGCTGCCGACTTCCGTGTCATGAGCGCCACCGCCAAGGTCGGCCTGCCGGAAGTGAAGCTGGGCATCTACCCGGGCTTCGGCGGCACCGTTCGCCTGCCGCGCATCATCGGTTGCGACAACGCAGTCGAGTGGATTGCCTCGGGCAAGGAAAACAAGGCTGAAGACGCGCTGAAAGTCGGCGCCGTCGACGCCGTCGTGGCTCCCGAGCAGCTGCAAGCCGCCGCTCTGGACCTGGTCAAGCGCGCCATCGCCGGCGAGCTGGACCACAAGGCCCGCCGTCAGCCGAAGCTGGAAAAGCTCAAGCTGAACGCCATCGAGCAGATGATGGCCTTCGAAACCGCCAAGGGCTTCGTTGCTGGCCAGGCCGGCCCGAACTACCCGGCTCCGGTCGAAGCCATCAAGTCGATCCAGAAAGCCGCCAACTTCGGTCGTGACAAGGCGCTGGAAATCGAAGCCCAGGGCTTCGTGAAACTGGCCAAGACCTCGGTCGCGCAGAGCCTGATCGGCCTGTTCCTGAACGACCAGGACCTGAAGAAGAAGGCCAAGCAGTACGACGAGATCGCCAAGGACGTGAAACTGGCTGCCGTACTCGGCGCCGGCATCATGGGTGGCGGCATCGCCTACCAGTCCGCTTCCAAGGGCACTCCGATCCTGATGAAGGATATCCGCGAAGAGGGTATCCAGATGGGTCTGAACGAGGCCTCCAAGCTGCTCGGCAAGCGCGTCGAAAAAGGCCGCATGACCCCGGCGAAAATGGCCGAGGCCCTGAACGCCATTCGCCCGACCATGTCCTACGGCGATTTCGGCAACGTCGACATCGTTGTCGAAGCCGTGGTCGAGAATCCGAAGGTCAAGCAGATCGTTCTGGCTGAAGTTGAAGGTGTAGTGAAGGAAGATGCGATCCTCGCGTCGAACACCTCCACCATCTCCATCAACCTGCTGGCCAAGGCACTCAAGCGTCCGGAAAACTTCGTCGGCATGCACTTCTTCAACCCGGTGCACATGATGCCGCTGGTAGAAGTCATCCGTGGCGAGAAGTCCAGCGACGTCGCCGTCGCCACCACCGTGGCCTACGCCAAGAAGATGGGCAAGAACCCGATCGTGGTGAATGACTGCCCGGGCTTCCTGGTCAACCGCGTGCTGTTCCCGTACTTCGGCGGCTTCTCCAAGCTGCTGGGCTTCGGTGTGGACTTCGTACGTATCGACAAGATCATGGAGAAGTTTGGCTGGCCCATGGGCCCGGCCTACCTGTCCGACGTGGTCGGCATCGACACCGGCCACCACGGCCGTGACGTGATGGCTGAAGGCTTCCCGGACCGCATGGCCGTAGAAGGCAAGACCGCCGTCGACGTGATGTACGACGCCAACCGCCTGGGCCAGAAGAACGGCAAGGGCTTCTACGCCTACGAGACCGACAAGCGCGGCAAGCCGAAGAAAGTCACCGACCCGCAGGCTTATGAGCTGCTGAAGTCCATCGTCACCGAACAGCGTGAGCTGAGTGACGAGGACATCATCAACTACATGATGATCCCGCTGTGCCTGGAAACCGTGCGCTGCCTGGAAGACGGCATCGTCGAGACCGCTGCCGAGGCCGACATGGGCCTGATCTACGGCATCGGCTTCCCTCCCTTCCGTGGCGGTGCCCTGCGTTACATCGACTCCATCGGTGTGGCCGAATTCGTCGCACTGGCCGACCAGTACGCCGACCTGGGTGCGCTGTACCACCCGACCGCGAAGCTGCGTGAAATGGCCAAGAACGGCCAGAAGTTCTTCGGTTGAGTGCGCAACGAATAGAGCGAGAGTGAATTTATGAGCCTGAATCCGAGAGACGCCGTCATTGTCGACTTCGGCCGCACCCCGATGGGCCGTTCGAAGGGTGGCATGCACCGCAACACCCGCGCGGAGAACATGTCCGCGCACCTGATCAGCAAGCTGCTGGAGCGCAACCCGAAGATCGACCCGGCAGAAGTCGAGGACGTGATCTGGGGCTGCGTGAACCAGACCCTGGAGCAGGGCTGGAACATCGCGCGCATGGCGTCGCTGATGACCCAGATCCCGCACACCAGCGCCGGCCAGACCGTCAGCCGCCTGTGCGGTTCGTCCATGAGCGCCCTGCACACCGCCGTGCAGGCGATCCAGACCGGCAACGGTGACGTCTTCGTCATCGGCGGCGTGGAGCACATGGGCCACGTCGGCATGATGCACGGCGTCGATCCGAACCCGCACATGTCCCTGTACGCCGCCAAGGCGTCGGGCATGATGGGTCTGACCGCCGAGATGCTGGGCAAGATGCACGGCATCACCCGCGAGGCGCAGGACAAGTTCGGTGTGCGTTCGCACCAGCTGGCCTGGAAAGCGACCCAGGAAGGCAAGTTCAAAGACGAAATCATCCCGATGGAAGGTTACGACGAGAACGGCTTCCTGAAGATCTTCGATTTCGACGAAACCATCCGTCCGGAAACCACCCTGGAAAGCCTGGCCGCCCTGAAACCGGCGTTCAACCCCAAGGGCGGCACCGTGACCGCGGGTACTTCCTCGCAGATCACCGACGGCGCTTCCTGCATGATCGTCATGAGCGCCCAGCGCGCCCAGGACCTGGGTGTACAGCCGATGGCCGTGGTTCGCGCCATGGCCGTGGCGGGCGTTGATCCGGCGATCATGGGCTACGGCCCGGTTCCGTCGACCAACAAGGCGCTCAAGCGCGCCGGCCTGACCATCAACGACATCGACTTCTTCGAGCTCAACGAAGCCTTCGCTGCACAGGCCCTGCCGGTGCTGAAGGACCTCAAGCTGCTCGACAAGATGGAAGAGAAGGTCAACCTGCACGGCGGCGCCATCGCCCTGGGTCACCCGTTCGGCTGCTCCGGTGCGCGTATCTCCGGCACCCTGCTGAACGTGATGAAGCAGAACAGCGGCACCCTGGGCGTGTCCACCATGTGTGTGGGTCTCGGTCAGGGCATCACCACCGTCTTCGAACGCGTCTAAGCTTTCGTCGATGGGAGAGCCGGGGCCTTGTGCCCCGGCTTTCGTTTTTGTCGGGTGGGGATTGCCCGGCGGTCGCGCAATCAGCACAATCGCCGCCTTTTGGCCGGCCGAGGGAGAACCGACATGCACTTGCAGCCCGGACTGTATCGACACTACAAGGGACAGCAATACCGCGTGCTCGGCGTTGCCCGGCATTCGGAGACCGAAGAAGAGCTGGTGATCTACCAGGCGCTGTATGGCGAGTTCGGCCTCTGGGTGCGCCCATTGAGCATGTTCACCGAGGCGGTGGAAGTGAATGGCGAGAAGGTTCCGCGATTCGCCCTGGTCAATGCCGAAGACGATCCGCTGGGTCTCCAGACTGGCCCGTCCGGCGAAACCCAAGCTTGACCTTGGCGCGACCGCCACTATATATAGCGGTGCCGCTCCAAGCGCCTCCCTCCTTGTAAATTCATCTTTTCGACGCAGGAATCTTCCGATCCATGGGTAAATCGCTGGTCATCGTGGAATCACCGGCCAAGGCCAAGACCATCAACAAGTACCTGGGCAACCAGTACGTGGTGAAGTCGAGCATCGGCCACATCCGCGACCTGCCCACCAGCGGCTCGTCCGCGTCGAAGGAGCCTGCGGCCAAAGGACGCAAGACGGCTGCCGAAGCGCCGGCCCTGTCGCCAAAAGAGAAGGCCAAGCGCCAGCTCGTCACCCGCATGGGCGTCGACCCGGAGCACGGCTGGAAGGCCAAGTACGAGATCCTTCCCGGCAAGGAAAAGGTGATCGAGGAACTGCGCCGCCTGGCCAAGGACGCCGACACCATCTATCTCGCAACCGACTTGGACCGCGAAGGGGAGGCCATTGCCTGGCACCTGCGCGAGGCCATCGGTGGCGATGACTCGCGCTACAAACGCGTGGTCTTCAACGAAATCACCAAGAAGGCCATTCAGGAGGCCTTCTCCCAGCCCGGCGAGCTGGATATCAACCGCGTGAATGCCCAGCAGGCGCGCCGCTTCCTCGACCGCGTGGTGGGCTACATGGTCTCCCCGCTGCTGTGGGCCAAGATCGCTCGCGGCCTGTCCGCTGGCCGCGTGCAGTCGGTGGCGGTGAAGCTGGTGGTCGAGCGTGAGCGCGAGATCCGCGCCTTCGTGCCGGAAGAATACTGGGAAGTGCATGCCGACCTCGGCACGCCGAAGAACGACAAGGTCCGCTTCGAGGTGGTGCGCGAGAAGGGCGAAGCCTTCAAGCCGCTCAATGAAGCGCAGGCCATGGCCGCCCTGGAGAAGCTCAAGGCTTCCAGCTACAGCATCGCCAAGCGCGAAGACAAGCCGACCTCGAGCAAGCCCTCGGCGCCTTTCATCACTTCCACCCTGCAGCAGGCCGCGAGCAATCGCCTGGGCTTCGGTGTGAAGAAGACCATGATGATGGCCCAGCGTCTCTACGAAGCCGGCTACATCACCTATATGCGTACCGACTCGACCAACCTGTCGGCCGACGCCATCGATATGGTGCGCGGTTTCATCGACAGCGAGTTCGGCAAGAAATACCTGCCGGCCAAGCCGAACTTCTACTCCAGCAAGGAAGGCGCCCAGGAAGCGCACGAAGCGATTCGTCCTTCCGACGTCAACCTGCGTCCGACCCAGCTGTCGGGCATGGAGCGCGACGCCGAGCGCCTTTACGACCTGATCTGGCGTCAGTTCGTGGCCTGCCAGATGCCGCCGGCCGAGTACCTGTCCACCACCGTCAGCGCCGCTGCCGGTGACTTCGAGCTGCGCGCCAAGGGCCGCATCCTCAAGTTCGACGGCTACACCAAGGTGCTGCCGCAGCAGAGCAAGCCGGGCGAGGACGACGTCCTGCCGGTCATGAACCAGGGCGACGCGATGAAGCTGCTCAAGCTCGACCCGAGCCAGCATTTCACCAAGCCGCCGGCACGCTTCTCCGAAGCCAGCCTGGTCAAGGAGCTGGAAAAGCGCGGCATCGGCCGTCCGTCCACCTATGCGGCGATCATCTCCACCATCCAGGAGCGCGGCTACGTCACCACCCACAACCGCCGCTTCTACGCGGAAAAGATGGGCGACATCGTCACCGACCGCCTCAACGAGAGCTTCTCCAACCTGATGGACTACGGCTTCACCGCCGGCATGGAAGAGAACCTCGATGACGTGGCCCAGGGCGAACGCGACTGGAAAAACGTGCTGGACGAGTTCTACGGCGACTTCCGCAAGAAGCTCGACCTGGCCGAGGCTGCCAACGACGGCATGCGCGCCAACCAGCCGACCCTGACTGACATCCCCTGCCGCGAGTGCGGCCGGCCGATGATGATCCGTACTGCTTCCACCGGCGTATTCCTCGGCTGCTCCGGCTACAGCCTGCCGCCGAAAGAACGCTGCAAGGCGACCGTCAACCTGATTCCGGGTGACGAGATCGCCGCGGATGACGAGGGCGAGTCCGAGTCCCGCGTGCTGCGTGGCAAGCATCGCTGCCCGATCTGCAGCACCGCGATGGATGCTTACCTGGTCGACGAGAAGCGCAAGCTGCACATCTGTGGCAACAACCCGGATTGCGCCGGCTACGAGATCGAAGAAGGCCAGTACCGCATCAAGGGTTACGAAGGCCCGAGCCTGGAATGCGACAAGTGCGGCAGCGAGATGCAGCTCAAGACCGGCCGTTTCGGCAAGTTCTTCGGTTGCACCAACCCGACCTGCAAGAATACCCGCAAGCTGTTGAAGAATGGCGAGCCTGCACCGCCGAAGATGGACGCCATCCGCATGCCGGAACTCAAGTGCGAGAAGGTGGACGACATCTACGTACTGCGTGACGGCGCTTCCGGCCTGTTCCTGGCTGCAAGCCAGTTCCCGAAGAACCGCGAGACCCGCGCTCCGCTGGTGGCCGAGCTGATCCCGCACAAGGAAGAGCTGGATCCGAAGTACCACTTCCTGCTCGCCGCGCCGGCAAAAGATCCGGATGGCCGCCCGGCGGTGATCCGCTTCAGCCGCAAGACCAAGGAGCAGTACGTGCAGTCCGAGGTCGACGGCAAGCCCACCGGCTGGCGTGCTTTCTTCGACGGCGGCAAGTGGAAGGTCGAAGACAAGCGCTGATGGAAGGCGCGCCCCGCCGAGGCGGGGCGTGCTTATACTGCCGAAGTCGACTGCAGAGGGCCCGGTCATGGCGAACGAACTCTATACCCGCACCAACCAGAAGCTGTTCTTCGCCGGTCTTGCCCTGGAAGCCTGGCGCAGCGCCGAAACGGCGCGTGCGATGAATGCCCAGGCGCGCATCCAGGCCGAGCGCGAAGCGGCGCTGTTCCATCTCTATGGTGCCGTGCTGGGTGTGGCCCATGAGATCGCCGGTTACTACCGCCTACCTCAGGCCGGTGCGCCGCGCGTCGAGATGCTGCTGAACGCCGAGGTTCTGGCCGCCGCTCCAAGCCCTGAGCTGGCGGAAATGGTCGAGCTGGCGCAGTCGCCAGAAGCCTGGCTGGGTCGCCTGCTGGCTGCCTATGCCGCGCTGTTCCAGCCGCCGAGCGAACCGAAGAAAGCCAAGGTCGATCCGACCCAGCCGCTGATCCAGGCGGTGAATGTCGACGACGAAGCGCCGATCGAGCTGGGCAACGACGAGCTGGAAACCTGGCGCAAATCCCTGAAGGAACTGGTGCTGCGCTTCCGCGCATCGCTCACCGAACTCTGACCCTCACCCTGACTCACGCGGAGCCGGCCTTCCGGTCGGTCCGTGAAAGCTTTGGCTAGGGTGCGGCGGATGTGGCTGTTACACTACGCGTTCTGCTGTGGAGAACGTCGCTATGCCAACCTCATTTCTGGAAATTGTCGAGCTGCCTGACGGGCGTATCGTGCTGCGTCGCGCGGACGAGGAGGAGGCGCTGGTGACCCTGGAGTTCTCCGCCGATGCCAAGGGCTTCCTGCAGGGTCAGCATATCGAGATCGCCAAGGCGATGTTCAATGTCGGTGTGCAGATGGCTGGCCGTCTCGCCGAGGGCGGAGACATGGGCGTGGACGACGAAGGTCCGCGCGTACTGCACTGAGTTCTGCCGCTTCGCCGCGCTCGCGGCGAAGCTTCCCGATCAGATCATCCCAGACGAATATTCAGGCTCTGCGCCTGGCCGGCGACGGCGGCGCGGGATAGTTGCGTGCGCGCTTTGGCGCTGAGATTCAGCCAGCTCACCACGGTGTGGCTATTGCCCAGGCGCAGCGCCTCGCAGGCCAGCGCCTGGGCGGCGGCCTGATCGCGGGCTGGCAGCAGCAGGATGCCCTGGCGGTTCAGGCCTGCCTTGCGCAGCCAATCCGGAGTCAGGCTCGACGGTGGGGCGATCAATGTCAGCCAGCGCGAGTCGCTCTCTTCACTGAGCTCGCGGAGCATCGGCGCCAGCAGCGTCAGGCATTGACCGGGGAGGCCACGCAGGGCGATTTCACTGAAGGCGCTCTCGTCGGCGGTGGGCTCGTCTTCCATCAGCTCCGGGAGCAGGGGAGCAGTACCGCTTGCCCAGAGTGCTTCCTGGAAGAGCGGGAGTTGCGGCAGGTTCTGCGGCTGCGGGTACTGCATGGATGTCTCCTGTTCAGCGACGGATCACGCCGACGCTCAAGCCTTCGATGACCAGTTCCTGTTCCTTGAGGTCGACCTCGATGGGGGCGAACTCCGGGTTTTCGGCGAGTAGCCAGACCTTGCTGCCTTCACGCTTGAAGCGCTTCACCGTTACCTCTTCACCCAGGCGGGCGACCACGATCTGGCCATTGCGCGCCTCGCGGGTGACGTGCACGGCGAGCAGGTCGCCGTCCATGATGCCGACATCCTTCATGCTCTGGCCGCGTACGCGCAGCAGGTAGTCGGCTGGCGGGTTGAAGAAGGTGGGATTGATCCGGCAGGTGTCGTCGACGTTCTGCTCGGCCAGGATCGGGGCGCCAGCGGCGACGCGGCCGATGATCGGCAGTTCATCGTCATTGGCAGCAGCCTTGGGTTCGAAGCCGGGAATGCGGATGCCGCGGGAGGCGCCCGGGGTCATTTCGATGGCGCCTTTGCGGGCGAGGGCCTTCAGGTGCTCCTCGGCGGCGTTGGGCGACTTGAAGCCGAGTTCCTGGGCGATTTCCGCACGGGTGGGCGGGTAGCCGTTGGCTTCCAGGCAGCGTTTGATGAAGGCGAGGATCTCGGCTTGGCGCGGCGTGAGCTTCAGCATGTCCATACTCTGGCTTTTTATACAGTGACTGGAATTATATACAGTGATGGCGGGCTGGCAATGCTTTTATCGCGTGCGGCTGTCAGTGGGACGTTCGTGCATGTAACCTTTGGGCGTTGGCAAGCGTCTTGCTGCTAATAAGGTGTCTCGTCGCATTGCCATGATATTGGTAACAATCCATCGCACTTTGCTTGACAATACAAGACGCTGAAACGTATGTTTCAAACAAGTGTTTGTCAGGCGGAGTAGCCATGGCCCAGTCGGAAACCGTCGAACGCATCCTGGATGCTGCGGAACAGCTGTTCGCGGAGAAAGGCTTCGCCGAAACCTCCCTGCGTCTGATCACCAGCAAGGCGGGGGTGAACCTCGCGGCGGTGAATTATCACTTCGGCTCGAAGAAGGCGCTGATTCAGGCGGTTTTCTCGCGTTTCCTCGGGCCGTTCTGCGCCAGCCTCGAAAAGGAGCTGGATCGCCGCCAGGCCAAGCCCGATGCGTCGCGTGCCACCCTGGAAGAACTGCTGGAACTGCTCGTCGTCCAGGCCATGGCCGTCAAGCCTCGCAGCGGCAATGACCTGTCGATCTTCATGCGCCTGCTGGGGTTGGCGTTCAGCCAGAGCCAGGGGCACCTGCGCAAATACCTTGAAGAAGTCTATGGCAAGGTTTTCCGCCGTTTCATGCTGTTGGTGAATGAGTCGGCCCCGCGCCTGCCGCCGCTGGAGTTGTTCTGGCGCGTGCATTTCATGCTGGGTACCGCGGTGTTCAGCATGTCCGGTATCAAGGCCCTGCGCGCCATGGCCGAGAACGATTTCGGCGTGAACACTTCCATCGAGCAGGTGATGCGTCTGATGGTGCCGTTCCTGGCCGCCGGGATGCGTGCCGACAGTGGCGTCAGTGATCCTTCGCTGGCTGGTGCGCAGCTCAAGCCACGCAGCAAATCCAGCAGCGCGCCCGCACCCGCCAAGGTTTGAACCTAGGCCCGGCCTTGCGCTGGGCTGTATCGGCCTGATCGGCTACAGTAGCCGGCCATGGCTGATCTCGATCCTCTCCATATTTCCCTTGCTGACCAGATGCTCTACGGCTTTGCCGCGGGGCGTCTTGTCGTGCGCTTCCCTGTATCCAGCGCCGCCAACGGCGCTGGGGAATGCAATGGTTCCGGATGCACGCCGCGCGGCTTGCACCAGGTTCGCGCGCGCATCGGCGAGGGGCTGCCCAAAGGTGCGGTGCTGAAAGGGCGACGCTGGACCGGCGAGGTCTGGACGGCCGGGCTCCACGATGAGTTTCCCGGCCGCGACTGGATCCTTTCGCGCATCCTCTGGCTCAGCGGCTGTGAGCCGGGCCGCAACCGGATGGGCGAGGTCGATACCTTCCGCCGCTACATCTACCTGCACGCAACGCCGGACTGCGAGCCCATGGGCACGCCGCTGTCCCACGGTTGTATCCGTCTGCGCAACGACGACCTGCTGGAACTCTTTCCCAGGGTTCCCCTCCATTGCCGGGTCCGAATCGAAGAAGCCGCCTGCCCCGAGTGGCGCGTGGCGCAATTGAATTGAAAGGAATGTACATGCAAGGCTCACTGATGCTCGACATCGGCGGCACCTGGCTCACTGCCGAGGACCGCCAGATCCTGCGCCAGCCGGAAGTCGGCGGCCTGATCATATTCGCCCGCAACATCGAGTCGCCGCGCCAGGTGCGCGAGCTGATGGCCGCCATCCGCGCGGTGCGCCCCGACCTGCTGCTCGCGGTGGATCAGGAGGGTGGTCGGGTGCAGCGCCTGCGCCAGGGATTCCTGCGTCTGCCAGCAATGCGTGCCATCGCCGATAACCCCAACGCCGAACGACTGGCTGAGCAGTGCGGCTGGTTGATGGCGACCGAGGTGCTGGCGGTGGGGCTCGACCTGAGCTTCGCTCCGGTGCTGGATCTGGACCACCAGCGCAGCGCCGTGGTCGGCAGCCGCGCCTTCGAAGGCAATCCCGAGCGTGCCGTTGCGCTGGCTGGAGCGTTCATCCGTGGCATGCGCGCCGCCGGCATGGCCTCTACCGGCAAGCATTTCCCTGGCCATGGCTGGGCGGAAGTCGACTCCCATGTGGGGATCCCCGAGGACGAGCGCACGCTGGAGCAGATTCGTGCCGTCGACCTGGTGCCATTCCAGCGTCTTTCCGGCGAGCTGGATGCGCTGATGCCGGCTCACGTGATCTACCCGCAGGTCGATCCGAATCCGGCCGGCTTCTCCCGTCGCTGGCTGCAGGACATTCTGCGTGGCGAGCTGGGCTTCGACGGGGTGATCTTCAGTGATGACCTGTCCATGGCTGGCGCCCATGTGGTCGGCGATGCCGCCAACCGCATCGAGGCCGCCCTGCGTGCCGGCTGCGATATGGGGCTGGTGTGCAATGACCGCGCCTCCGCCGAACTGGCCCTGAGCGCCCTGCAACGCCTGAAGGTCAGCGCGCCGCAGCGCCTTGAGCGCATGCGTGCCAAAGCCTGGCCGGGCATCGAATACAAGCAGCTGCCGCGCTGGCAACAAGCCGTAGGTGAGCTGCGTGCCGCACAACTGATCGATTGATAGCGATCTGCTGCGCGTCGGCATAACTGCGTTGGAAGGCTGGTTCAGACTGCTCATTGACCTGAAGTCAACTCCGCGTCCGATCCATCCTTCCGCCTTGTTCTGCTCTAGCTCGCGCGATCGCAGGGATAATTTGAGGATAGAAGCATGACTGTCTACGCCATCATCGGCGGTACCGGCCTGACCCAGCTGGAAGGGTTGACCCTGAAGGACGCAATCGAGCTGGACACGCCCTACGGTGCGCCCTCGGCGGCCATCCAGCGCGGCGAGTTTGCCGGGCGCGAGGTGCTGTTCCTCGCCCGTCATGGTCATCCGCATCGCTTCCCGCCGCACCAGGTGAACTACCGCGCCAACCTCTGGGCGCTGCAGCAGGCGGGTGCCGAAGCCATCCTGGCAGTGAACGCCGTGGGCGGCATTCACGCCGCCATGGGCAGTGGTCACCTGTGTGTGCCGCACCAGATCGTCGATTACACCTGGGGGCGCGAGCACACCTATTTTGCCGGCGACATCGAGCATGTCACTCACATCGATTTCAGCCATCCCTACGACGAGCCGCTGCGCCTCAAGCTGATCGCCGCCCTGCAGGCGTTGGGCTATGCGTACAGCAGCCATGGCGTGTATGCCGCGACCCAGGGCCCGCGCCTGGAGACCGTGGCAGAAGTCGCCAAGCTGGAGCGCGACGGTTGCGACATCATCGGCATGACCGGCATGCCCGAGGCGGCGCTGGCCCGTGAGCTGGACCTGCCATACGCGTGCCTGTCCTTGGTGGTCAACCCGGCGGCTGGAAAGTCCAGCGGCATCATCACCATGGCCGAAATCGAGCAGGCGCTGCACGAAGGCATCGGCAAGGTGCGTGAGGTGCTGGGGCGCGTGCTGGTGAGCTGAGCCAATACTGTAGGAGCGAGGGGGACGCCTAGTTCTTGCTCGCGAACCGCTTGGCACCGCGCCTTGCGGATTCGCGAGCAAGCTCGCTCCTACGAAGAGCAAAGTAAAAAGCCCGGCAGAGTGCCGGGCTTTTTCGTTATTGCGCGGGCTGTGCCGGCGGCGGAGCGTCGAAACCGCCATCTGCCGGGGCGGCCGGCGCCTGTTGCTGCTGGGGCGCGTCAGGGCCGGTCGGCGCCTCGTCTTCCATGCCGGGCGGCGGGGCGGAGGCGGGTTTGGCATTGAGCGGGGTGACCTTGATCAACATGCCCAGGCTGGGGTGATCGAGGTAGGTCAGCACGCTGTTCTTCAGGCTGGCTTCCTGGACCATGTGCTGGCTGGCGGCGAGCAGACCGTCCTGGCCGAACTGGTTGATCCAGAAGTCGGTCTGGGTGTTCACGAAGCGCTGTTGGCTAAGGGTGACGGTGCCTTCCACCGGGAAGTGGCCGTCACGCTGGGCGCCCTCGGTCAGGGAAACCTTGACCGGGTTGGCATCGATCTCCTGGCGCCAGGCCTTGTGCATCAGCACCTGGAAGCCTTCGTTCTGCTTGAGCTTGGCGACCTGGGCGTCCATAGCTGTGGGCCGCGAGCTATCCGGGCCAGGCGGTTGCGCGCCCTTGGCCCAGTCATCCGGGGCAGGGCGACTGGCGAGCACGACGTCGCCGGACTGCTGGAAGAGGATCAGCTCTACCTGGTAAGGCTCGGCAAAGGCCGCCGGAGACAGCAGTGCCAGCGACAGCAGCAGGGGTTGGAACAGGCGCATTGCACGGAATCCTTAGTGAGTCTGTGGCGTGAGGCGCTCGAGCAGCGCCTCCAGCGTGTTGAAGCGTTCTTCCGGGCGCTCCATCGGCACCTGGAATTTGAAGAGGGTGGCCCCTTCGAATTTGTACCGATTGGGCTGGCTCTGGATCATCTTGATCAGCACCAGCGGGTCGACGCAGGTATCGGCGGCGAATTCTACCCGGCCTCCCTGGGGGCCGGCATCTACCTTGACGATCCCGAGCTTTTCCGCCTGCAGTTTCAGCAAAGTCAGACGGATAAGGTTCTTCGCCGGCTCCGGCAGCAGACCGAAACGGTCGATCATTTCCACCTGCAGCTCGCGCAGGCCGTCTTCGTCGGCGGCGTTGGCTATACGCTTGTAGAGGATCAGGCGGGCGTGGACGTCCGGCAGGTAGTCTTCCGGGATCAGCGCCGGCACGCGCAGGTTGATGTCCGGGCCGCCGCCCAGCGGCTGTTCCAGGTTCGGCTGCTCGCCCTTGCGGATGGCCTTTACGGCGCGCTCGAGCATTTCCATATAGAGCGTGAAGCCCACTGCCTGGATCTGCCCGCTCTGACCATCGCCGAGCAGTTCGCCGGCGCCGCGGATTTCCAGGTCGTGGGTGGCCAGCACGAAGCCGGCGCCAAGGTCCTGGGCGTTGGCGATGGCTTCCAGGCGCTTTTCGGCATCCGGGGTCATCTGCTTGCGCGGCGGGGTCAGCAGGTAGGCGTAGGCCTGGTGGTGGCTGCGGCCGACGCGCCCGCGCAGCTGGTGCAGCTGGGCCAGGCCGAACTTGTCGGCGCGCTCGATGAGGATGGTGTTGGCGCTGGGCACGTCGATGCCGGTCTCGATGATGGTCGAGGCCACCAGCACGTTGAAGCGCTTGTGGTAGAAGTCGCTCATCACCCGTTCCAGGTCGCGCTCGTTCATCTGCCCGTGGCCGATGCCGATGCGCGCTTCGGGAACCAGCTCCGCGAGGTCGCGGGCGCACTTCTCGATGGTCTTCACTTCGTTATGCAGGAAGTACACCTGGCCGCCGCGCAGCAGCTCGCGCAGCAGGGCTTCCTTGATCACCGACTTCTGCTCTTCCATGACGAAGGTGCGCACGGACAACCGGCGCGCCGGCGGCGTGGCGATGATCGACAGGTCGCGCATGCCGGCGACCGCCATGTTCAGGGTACGCGGGATCGGCGTGGCGGTGAGGGTGAGGATGTCCACCTCGCTGCGCAGCGCCTTGAGCTGCTCTTTCTGCCGTACGCCGAAGCGGTGCTCTTCGTCGATGATCACCAGGCCGAGGTTCTTGAACTTCACATCGTCCTGCAACAGTTTGTGGGTGCCGATGACGATGTCGACCTTGCCCTCGGCGAGCTGACCCACGGCTCCTTCGACTTCCTTGGCAGACTTGAAGCGGCTCATCACCTCGACCGTCACCGGCCAGTCGGCGAAGCGGTCGCGGAAGCTGTTGTAGTGCTGCTGGGCGAGGAGGGTGGTCGGCACCAGCACGGCGACCTGCTTGCCGCTGTGCACCGCGACGAAGGCCGCGCGCATGGCTACTTCGGTCTTGCCGAAGCCCACGTCGCCACAGACCAGGCGGTCCATCGGCTTTTCCGAGAGCATGTCGGCGACCACCGCTTCGATGGCGGTCTGCTGGTCCGGGGTTTCCTCGAAGGGGAAGCCGGCGGAGAAGGTGGCGTAGTCGACCTGCGGGTCCTTGAATGCGTAGCCCTTGCGCGCGGCGCGGCGGGCATAGATGTCGAGCAGTTCGGCGGCGACGTCGCGGACCTGTTCGGCGGCCTTGCGCTTGGCCTTCTGCCAGGTCTCCGAGCCCAGCTTGTGCAGCGGTGCCAGGGCGTCGTCGCTGCCGGTGTAGCGGGCGATCAGGTGCAGGTTGGCTACCGGCACGTAGAGCTTGGCTTCGTCGGCGTATTGCAGGGCGAGGAATTCGGCGTTCTGGCCGTCGATCTCCAGGGTGATCAGGCCCATGTAGCGGCCGACGCCGTGGTCGATGTGCACCACCGGCGCGCCTTCACGCAGCTCAGTGAGATTCTTGATGACGTTCTCGCCACCGTCGCGGGTCTTCTCGCGACGCCGGCGCTGCATGACGCGCTGGCCGAACAGCGGGCTCTCGGCCACCAGGGCGATACCTGGCTGGCCTTTGTCGGCGTCCAGCAGCAGGCCTTCGTCCATCGGTGCGATGGTGATCGCCAGGCGGTCCTTGTGCGCCAGGAAGCCCGGCCAGCCTTCGACCTCGACCGGGCGCAGCTTCAGCCGCGCCAGCAGTTCCAGCAGCACCTCGCGGCGACCGGCAGATTCGGCGGTGAAGAGGATGCGTCCGTCGAACTGCTCGATGAACTGCCGCAGGCGCGCCAGCGGCTCGCTGGCCTTGGCCTCGATGGCCAGCTCCGGCAGCGGCTCGGCAGGGAAGCGCTCGCGGCCGACGCCGGTCTCGATGGGCTCGGGGCTGACCACCACACGCGGCCAGTTCTTCAGGCGGGCGAAGCAGTCCTCTACCGGCAGGAAGACTTCAGCGGGCGGCAGCAGCGGGCGCTCCGGGTCGTAGCGGCGGTCTTCGTAGCGGTTGCGTACGTCGGTCCAGAACTGCTCGGCGGCGGTTTCGATGCCCGGCAAGGAGAACACCTGGGTGTCCTGTGGCAGGTAGTCGAACAGCGTCGATGTCTCGCCATCTTCGAAGAACAGCGGGATGTAGTACTCGATGCCGGAGGGTGTCAGGCCACTGGCCAGGTCCTGGTAGATCGGGCAGCGGCGGTAGTCGACGTCGAAGCGCTCGCGGAAGCGACCGCGGAAGCCGGTCACCGCTTCCTTGCGCAGCGGGAACTCGCGCGCCGGCAGCAGGCGGATGCTCTCCACCTTGTCGATGGAACGCTGGGTTTCCGGATCGAATGTACGAAGTGTCTCGATTTCGTCGTCGAACAGGTCGATTCGGTAGGGTAGTTCGCTGCCCATCGGGAACAGGTCGATCAGCGCGCCGCGCACGGCGAACTCGCCGTGCTCGTACACGGTATCCACGCAGCGATAGCCGGCGGCTTCGAAGCGGCTGCGCATCTGCTCGACGTCGAGCTTCTGGCCGACGTCCAGCACCAGGCTGCTGCCCAGCAGGAACTTGGCCGGCGCCAGACGGTGCAGAGCGGTGGTGATGGGCACCACCAGTACGCCGCGGCGCAGCTCGGGCAGTTGGTAAAGGGCAGCGACGCGCTGGGAGATGATGTCCTGGTGCGGCGAGAAGACGTCGTAGGGCAGGGTTTCCCAGTCCGGCAGTTGCAGCACTGGCAGGTCCGGCGCGAAGAAGCGCAGCTCCTGCTCCAGGCGCTCGGCGCTCTGGCTGTCGGCGGTCAGCAACAGGGTGAAACGTTTGGCTGGGCCGGCCGCTTCTGCAATGGCCAGGCTCAGGGCGGCCCCGGGGAGGTTGCCCCAGGATTGCTTGCCGGCAGCAGTCGGCAATGTAGGAATGCGCAATACGGACACGGGCAGTCGTGGCTCCGGTCGAGGAATTTGACCGGCCGGATTGTAACTATCCCGATTGACGGATGTCAGTCATGCGACGGTCGCGGATTGCCGGAGAAGGTTCACACCGTCATAATGTAGCCCCTTTTTTCTTCTCCTACATGTGGAAGGTATTGCCCGTGACCCAGAAGCCCGACCAGTGTCTCGGTGAGTGGATCGATCGTGAAGCCCTCGCGGAAGCCATGATTCCGCTGATCGGCCAACTCTACCGTAACAACAACGTGGTGACCTCGATCTACGGCCGTGGCCTGATCAACCGTTCGGTGATCGCGATTCTCAAAGCGCACCGTTTCGCCCGTCACCGCCTGGCCGAAGAAGGCGGGCTGTCGGTTCACGACACTTTCCCGATCCTCAAGGCGATGAGCGAGCTCAAGCTGGGCGCCGCTTCCGTCGACCTGGGCAAGATGGTCGCCAAGTTCAAGAGCGAAGGTAACGGTCGCAGCATCGAGCAGTTCACCAAGGACGAGCTGGCTGACGTGGTCGGCAAGCAGAATGGCGGCGCCCGCGAAGGCACCGACGTCGTCCTGTACGGCTTCGGTCGTATCGGCCGCCTGCTCGCGCGCATCCTCATCGAGAAGACCGGTGGTGGCGACGGCCTGCGCCTGCGCGCCATCGTCGTCCGCAAGGGCGCCGAGAACGACCTGGTCAAGCGCGCCAGCCTGCTGCGCCGTGACTCCGTGCATGGCCCGTTCGATGGCACCATCACCATCGACGAGGAACACAACACCATCACTGCCAACGGCAACCTGATCCAGGTGATCTACTCCAACGACCCGGCGTCGATCGACTACACCCAGTACGGCATCAAGAAAGCCCTGCTGGTGGACAACACCGGCAAGTGGCGTGACGCCGAAGGCCTGGGCCAGCACCTGAAGTGCCCGGGTATCGACCGCGTGATCCTTACCGCTCCGGGCAAGGGCGCGCTGAAGAACGTCGTGCACGGCATCAACCACGGCGACATCACCGCTGACGACAAGATCGTTTCCGCTGCATCCTGCACCACCAACGCCATCGTGCCGGTGCTGAAGGCTGTCAACGACCAGTACGGCATCGTCAACGGCCACGTCGAAACCGTTCACTCGTTCACCAACGACCAGAACCTGATCGACAACTTCCACAAGGGCAGCCGTCGTGGCCGTGCCGCGCCGCTGAACATGGTGATCACCGAGACTGGCGCCGCTACCGCTGCCGCCAAGGCTCTGCCGGTTCTGAAAGGCAAGCTGACCGGCAATGCCATTCGCGTTCCGACGCCGAACGTCTCCATGGCCATCCTCAACCTGAACCTGGAAAAGGCCACCACCCGCGAAGAGATCAACGAGTACCTGCGCCAGATGGCCATGCACTCGGACCTGCAGAAGCAGATCGATTTCGTTTCCTCGCAGGAAGTGGTTTCCACCGACTTCGTCGGCTCCCGCCATGCGGGCGTCGTCGATGCCGAGGCGACCATTGCCAACGACAACCGCGTTGTCCTCTATGTGTGGTACGACAACGAGTTCGGCTACAGCTGCCAGGTCGTCCGCGTGATGGAAGACATGGCTGGTGTGAACCCGCCGGCTTTCCCGCGCTGATCCAGGCGGTCTAGATAAACGGGAGCTCTCGGGCTCCCGTTTTTCGTTACTGGCTCCACCATAAACATCAATAAAACCTGCCAATTCCTGAACCTGGAAAGACTTCAAATGGATGGACAACATCTGCATGAAGGCGAGCTGAAGCGCGGTCTGAAGAACCGCCACATCCAGCTGATCGCCCTCGGCGGCGCCATCGGTACCGGCCTGTTCCTGGGCTCTGCCGGCGTCCTGCAATCTGCCGGCCCGTCGATGATCCTCGGCTATGCCATCGGCGGCTTCATTGCCTTCCTGATCATGCGCCAGCTCGGCGAGATGATCGTCGAGGAACCTGTGGCCGGTTCTTTCAGCCACTTCGCGCACAAGTACTGGGGCGGGTTTGCCGGCTTCATGTCTGGCTGGAACTACTGGGTGCTGTACATCCTGGTTGGCATGTCGGAGCTGACGGCGGTCGGCAAGTACATCCAGTTCTGGTGGCCGGACTTCCCGACCTGGGCGACGGCGGCAGTGTTCTTCGTGCTGATCAACGCCATCAACCTGTTCAACGTGAAGGCCTTCGGCGAGACCGAGTTCTGGTTTGCGATCATCAAGGTCGTCGCCATCATCGGCATGATCCTGCTTGGCGTCTGGCTGCTGGTCAGCGGCACCGGCGGCCCGCAGGCCTCGGTGAGCAACCTGTGGACCCACGGCGGCTTCTTCCCCAATGGCTGGAAGGGGCTGGTGATGGTCCTGGCGATCATCATGTTCTCCTTTGGTGGCCTGGAGCTGGTCGGCATCACCGCCGCCGAAGCCTCCGAGCCGAAGAAGGTGATCCCCAAGGCGATCAACCAGGTCATCTACCGGATCCTGATCTTCTACATTGGCGCCCTGGCCGTGCTGCTTTCGCTGTACCCCTGGGATGCCCTGCTGCAGAGCATCAACAGCGCCGGCGATCCCTACAGCGGCAGCCCGTTCGTGAAGGTCTTCTCGCTGCTGGGCAGCGAGTACGCCGCCAACATCCTCAACTTCGTGGTGCTCACTGCCGCGCTGTCGGTCTACAACAGCTGCGTGTACTGCAACAGCCGCATGCTCTACGGCCTGGCCGAGCAGGGCGATGCCCCACGCGCCTTCGCCAAGGTCGATAGTCGTGGCGTACCGCTGCTGGCCATCGGCGTTTCGGCCTTCATCACCCTGGCCTGCGTGGTGGTCAACTACGTGATCCCGCACCAGGCGCTGGAGCTGCTGATGTCCCTGGTGGTCGCCGCCCTGGTGATCAACTGGGCGATGATCAGCCTGGCCCACATGAAGTTCCGCAAGGCCATGGTCGCCAAGGGCGTGCAGCCATTCTTCCGCGCGCTGTGGTACCCCTTCGGCAACTGGCTGTGCCTGGCCTTCGTGGTGTTCATCCTGGGCATCATGCTGCAGATCCCGGGCATCGACGTGTCGGTGTACGCGATCCCGGTGTGGATCGTACTGATGGCTGGGTGCTATTTCGTCTTCAAGCGCAAGGCCCCGGTCAAGGCTGACGCCTGAACCGGTTGAGAAACGGGAGCTTCGGCTCCCGTTTTCTTTTGGTAATGCACCTTTGCCGCAGCGGAAACAGTGCGGCCAAACGCTTGCGGTAGAATGCCCGGCGCCGGGTGGATGATGGACGGCAGGAGGTGCCGAGTGGTGCGTGGAGGCTGGCTGTTGATGGTGCTGGTGACTGTCCTGGCGGGGTGCGGGCAGTCGGTCGAACGCTTTGGCGGCCCGACCATGGGCAGCAGCTACACGGTGCAGTACGTGACCACGGGCAAGGCGCCGGACACCGCAAAGCTCAAGGCCGAGGTCGACGCGATTCTGGAGAGGCTGGACGAACAGTTCTCCACCTACCGCGAGGACTCCCTGATTTCGCGCTTCAACGCCCGCCCGGCCGGCAGTTGCATGGCCTTGCCAGTGGACATGCGCAAGCTCTGGAGTTACGGCGAGCAGCTTGCGCAGCAGAGCGGCGGCGCCTTCGACCTCACCGTCGAGCCGCTGATGAACCTCTGGGGATTCGGCCCGCAGTCGCGCACTGAAAAGGTTCCGGACGCCTCGGCGCTGGCGCGCGAACGTGCCCGGGTTGGCCATCAGCATGTGCGCCTGGAAGGCGATCAGCTGTGCAAGGACGTCGATGCGCAGCTGGACTTCGACAGCATCGTTGCCGGCTATGCGGTGGATCAGGTGAGCGCGCGCCTGGCCGAGCTGGGTCTGACCGACTACCTGGTGGAAATCACCGGGGAGCTCAAGGCTGTGGGGCACAAGCCCGACGGCACGCCCTGGCGCATCGCCCTGGAAGTTCCCAGCAGCGAGCGCGAGCGGCAAGTGGAGCGTTCGGTGGCGCTGGATGGCATCGGCCTGTCCACCTCCGGTGACTACCGCAATTATTTCGAAGAGGGCGGGCAGCGCTATTCGCACACCTTCGACCCGCGCACCGGCACGCCAGTCCGGCATGCGCTGGCGGCAGTCACCGTAGCGGATGCGCAGGCCCTGCACGCGGATGGCCTGTCGACCCTGCTGATGGTACTGGGGCCGGAGGAGGGCTATACCTTTGCCGAGCGCAACGGTCTGGCGGCTTTCTTCATCGTGCGCCAGGGCGAGGGCTTCGTGACCCGCGCGACGACGCGTTTCGAGGCGCTGTTCCCGTCGCCTGAATGAAAGCTCCGCCGGGCATGATGGCGGTCCGCCGGGAGGATGAAGGCATGTAGTGGCGGCAAAATTCGCCTACCTGCCGACCAACCGCTAATGTGCAGCCTTTTGCCGCAGGGCTAAGCTGCGCCAATGATTTCGATCCGCCTCGGCGCATGTGGTGCCGGGGCTTCGCCGGGAGCGCCAAGCGGGCGCCCCGGCCTGTTCTGAAGGAGTACGCATGGCTGTCTACAACTACGACGTGGTGATTCTCGGCACGGGCCCGGCAGGCGAGGGGGCGGCAATGAACGCTTCCAAGTACGGGCGCAAGCTGGCGGTGGTGGACAGCCGTCGCGTGGTCGGCGGCAACTGCACGCACCTGGGCACCATCCCGTCCAAGGCGCTGCGTCACTCGGTGAAGCAGATCATCGAGTTCAACACCAACCCGATGTTCCGCCAGATCGGCGAGCCGCGCTGGTTCTCCTTCCCGGACGTGCTGAAAAGCGCCGAGAAGGTCATCTCCAAGCAGGTTTCCTCGCGCACCGGCTACTACGCGCGCAACCGCATCGACATGTTCAACGGCACCGCCAGCTTCGTCGACGAGCGCACCGTTGAGGTCGTGACTCCCAGCGGCGCCGTGGAGCGCCTGGTGGCCGACCAGTTCGTCATCGCTACCGGCTCGCGCCCGTATCGTCCGTCGGACATCAACTTCAACCACCCGCGCGTCTATGACAGCGACACCATCCTGTCGCTGAGCCACACCCCGCGTCGCCTGATCATCTACGGAGCTGGTGTGATCGGCTGCGAGTACGCCTCGATCTTCAGTGGCCTGGGCGTGCTGGTGGACCTGGTCGACACCCGCGACCAACTGCTGAGCTTCCTCGACGACGAGATTTCCGATGCGCTGAGCTATCACCTGCGCAACAACAACGTGCTGATCCGCCACAACGAGGAATACGAGCGCGTGGAAGGCCTGGACAACGGGGTGATCCTGCACCTGAAGTCGGGCAAGAAGATCAAGGCGGATGCCCTGCTCTGGTGTAACGGTCGTACCGGTAACACCGACCGCCTGGGCCTGGAGAACATCGGTATCAAGGTCAACAGCCGTGGCCAGATCGAGACGGACGAGAACTACCGTACCTCCGTGTCGAACATCTACGCCGCCGGCGACGTGATCGGCTGGCCGAGCCTGGCCAGTGCCGCCTATGACCAGGGTCGTTCGGCTGCCGGTAACATCGTCGAGCATGATGGCTGGCGCTTCGTCAACGACGTGCCGACCGGCATCTACACCATTCCGGAGATCAGCTCGATCGGCAAGAACGAGAGCGAACTGACCGCGGCGAAGATTCCCTACGAAGTGGGCAAGGCCTTCTTCAAGGGCATGGCCCGCGCGCAGATCTCCAACGAGCCGGTGGGCATGCTGAAGATTCTCTTCCACCGCGAGACTCTGGAAATCCTCGGTGTGCATTGCTTCGGCGACCAGGCCTCGGAGATCGTCCACATCGGTCAGGCGATCATGAACCAGCCCGGTGAGCTGAACACGCTGAAGTACTTCGTCAACACCACCTTCAACTATCCGACCATGGCCGAAGCCTACCGCGTAGCGGCGTTCGACGGCCTGAACCGGATTTTTTGAAATACCCCGACCGGCGGCCTGAGCCGGTCGGGGGGAACCTGCTCAGCGATTCCCGATCGTGGCAGTGGCCAAACCGGGAAAGTCTGTGATCAGGCTATCCACGCCAAAATCGGCGAGCCGGCGCATCAGGGCCGGCTCGTTGACCGTCCACACCGACACATGCAGCCCCTGCTTCTGCGCTTTCAGCAAGCGCTCCGGGGTGCACAGCATCCAGTTCAGCGCCAGCAGATCACAGCCGTAGTGCGCGGCGACCTTCAACGGGTCGAGCCAGGCGTACTCGGCTACCAGTCCGCGTGACAGGTCCGGCGCCAGCTCTTCCAGGGCGCGCAATACCGTGCGCGAACTCGAGGTGACGGTGATGCGGTCGCGCAGGCCGAAGCGGCCCACCAACTGGTGAATTGCCTGCACGGTGCGGCCAGCACGATCCTTCGACGCGCTTTTCACTTCCAGCTGCCAGTGCTCGAACTCGCAGCGCTCGAACAGCTCTGCCAGGCGCGGGATAGGGCAGGGGCGCAGCCAGCCCGGGCCGCCTTCGCGGGCGTCCATGCTCACCAGATCGTCCGCCAGTTGCTCGGAGACCTTGCCGCGGCGGCCGGTGGTGCGCTTGAGCGTCGGGTCGTGGATCACCATCAGCTCGCCGTCACGGGACAGGTGCAGGTCCAGTTCGCAGCGCTTCACGCCGTGTTCCAGGCAGCGCAGGAAGCTGTTCAGGGTATTTTCCGGTGCTTCGCCTTTGGCGCCGCGATGGCCATAGATCAGAGTCACTGAGGCTCCTTGGGAGTCTGGGGTGAAAGGTCCTTGATGTAATGCGAGCGGTGCTGGCGGACGGCATCGACCACCACTCCGCTTTCGAAATAGACGCTGAATTCGCGGTAGTCCCAGCGCGAGATGGGCGGCTTGCCCACTGCCGGGTGTTCCTCGTCCGGCAAGCCGAAGCGTTCCAGCACGGCCTTCTGGCTCTCACCACGGGTCGGCAGCACGATGTGCGGGTCACCCTGGGCACCCACCGGTATTTCGATGGTATCCGCCAGCAGTGGCAGCGGGGTGACAAGGCTCAACAGGAGCAACAGGTGGCGCATGGTTTTCCCTGGGTTCATTCTTCGCGGGCCTTGGCCTGCCGGCGTTCCAGTGCCTGGCGCTGCAGGATATGACGGGCTAGCAACTGGCGCTGGGCGTCGCCAAGCATCTCGAATTCGGTGCCGATCTCGTAGTCGCCCTCGGGTTGTTGCGCGCAGTGGGTGACCTTGGCGCGCAGCAGCAGGCCCAATCCCTGCGGCAGCAGGACGATCTTGAGTGCAAGCAACTGGTCCACGGGCAGCGGCTGCCCATCGCGGAAGTTGATGCCGCCTTCGGACAGCGTCACCTGGCGCGCCGGACCGATCTCGCTGAGCAGGCTCTGGGTCAGGGCCTGGGCGATCAGGTCGATGCGCTTGTTCATCACCTTCAGGTAGCTGGCCAGCGGGCGATCGCGCTCGTTGATATGGCGCAGCAGGTGCTGCGACTCGAAGTCGGTCAGGTGCAGGTCGCTGAGCAGATTGAACAGCGCGGAATCATCCTGAAGCACTTCTTGCGACTGGATTTCGTCCTCGCGCAGCGGGCGAAATTCCAATGCGAGCGTGTCTTCAATACGATAGTATTCGCGGCGGTCATCCGCGTCTGGAGTGGACATGGCGAACCCACGGCGGCAGTGATGGTCTGAGTGTAAAGCCGCCTGCCGAGCCTCGCCACACGGAAGTCGCACGCCAGATGGAACTGACGCCCGACGCACTCTTCACCTTCTCATTCGGCCACACATGTTCAGACCCCTTTCCGTCTACATCGGAACGCGCTACACACGCGCCAAACGCCGCAGCCACTTCGTTTCCTTCATCTCGCTCACTTCCATGATCGGCCTCGCGCTGGGCGTGGTGGTGATGATCGTGGTGCTTTCGGTGATGAACGGCTTCGACCACGAGATGCGCACCCGCGTGCTGGGCATGGTGCCCCACGCCACGGTCGAGTCCTACCAGCCCATCTCCGACTGGCAAGGCATCGCCGGGCAGATCAAGACCCAGCACCCGAATGTGCTGGAGGTCGCCCCCTTCATCCAGATGCAGGGCCTGCTCAGTGCCGGCGGCACGGTGCAGAAAGTGCTGATCAATGCGGTCGATCCGAACGAGGAGAGCAAGGTTTCGATCATCGACCAGTTCTTCCAGGAAGGTTCGCTGCAGAGCCTCAAGCCCGGCGAGTTCGGCATCCTGATCGGCGACAAGGCGGCGAAGAACCTCGGCGTGAAGCTGGGCGACAAGGTCACCTTCATCGCCCCCGAAGTTTCGGTCACCCCGGCCGGCATGTTCCCGCGCATGAAGCGCTTCACCGTGGTTGGCACCTTCCACGTTGGCGCCGGTGAGCTGGACGGCTACGTCGCCATGGTCCACATCGACGACGCCGCGCGCATGCGCCGCCTCAAGGAAGGCCAGGTCGAAGGCCTGCGCCTGAAGCTCGACGACCTGTTCCAGGCGCCGCGCACCGCCTGGGAAATCGCCCGGACGCTGAAGGGCAACGACTACTTCGCCCGCGACTGGACGCGCAGCCACGGCAACCTGTACCAGGCGATCCGCATGGAGAAATCCATGATCGGCCTGTTGCTGCTGCTGATCGTTGCGGTCGCCGCGTTCAACATCATTTCCACGCTGGTCATGGTCGTCACCGACAAGAAGGCCGACATCGCCATCCTGCGCACCCTGGGCGCCACGCCGGGGCAGATCATGGCGACCTTCATGGTCCAGGGTACGGTGATCGGCGTGATCGGTACCTTCATCGGCGGCTTGCTGGGCATCCTCGCGGCGCTCAACGTCAGCTCCGCCATCGCCCTGCTGGAGCGCCTGCTGGGCCACAAGTTCCTCAACGCGGACGTCTACTTCATCGATTACCTGCCTTCGCAACTGATGAGCGAGGACGTGATCCTGGTGTGCAGCGCCGCGCTGATCCTGAGTTTCTTCGCCACCCTGTATCCGGCCTGGCGTGCGGCCCGCACCCAGCCCGCGGAGGCCCTGCGTTATGAGTAAGCCGACCCCCAACGACCAGGCCGTCCTGAGCTGCCGCGACCTGGGCAAGCGCTACGAGGAAGGCCCGCAGTCGGTCGAAGTGCTTTCCGGCGTGCAGCTTGAGCTGCTGCCTGGCGAGCGCGTCGCCATCGTCGGCAGCTCCGGCTCGGGCAAGAGTACTCTGCTGAACATGCTTGGCGGTCTGGATACACCCAGTACCGGCAGTGTCTGGCTGGCTGGCGAGCAACTGTCGGCGTTGAACGAGAAGCAGCGCGGCCTGCTGCGCAATCGTGCTCTGGGCTTTGTCTACCAGTTCCATCACCTGCTGCCGGAGTTCACCGCGCTGGAGAACGTCTGCATGCCGCTGCTGATCGGCAAGACGCCGATCCCCGAAGCACGTCAGCGCGCCACCGCGCTGCTGGAGCGCGTGGGCCTGGGCCATCGCCTGAGCCACAAGCCGTCGGAGCTGTCCGGCGGCGAGCGCCAGCGCGTGGCCATCGCCCGGGCGCTGGTGAATACGCCCAAGCTGGTGCTGCTCGACGAGCCCACCGGCAACCTCGACCAGCACACTGCCCACGGTATCCAGGAATTGATGCTGGAACTGTCGCAGTCGCTGCGCACCGCCTTCCTGGTGGTGACCCACGACACCCACCTCGCCCAGCAGATGGACCGTGTGCTGCGCCTGGAGGAGGGTCGGCTGGTCGCCGCCTGAGGGATACCGGAATGTTCAGACCCCTGTCCGTCTTCATCGGCACCCGCTACACCCGGGCCAAGCGACGCAATCACTACATCTCGTTCATCTCCCTGACCTCGATGATCGGCCTCGCCCTGGGCGTGCTGGCGATGATCGTGGTGCTCTCGGTGATGAACGGCTTCCAGAAGGAAATGCGCTCGCGCATCCTCGGCATGGTCCCCCACGCCGTGCTGCAGCAGGCCAGCGGCCCGCTGGACGACTGGCAGCACGTGGCCGAAGTGGCGAAGCAGAACCCGAAGATCGTCGGCGCGGTGCCCTATACCGAAGTCGACGGCATGCTCTCCTATAAAGGAATGATGCAGCCCATCGAGGTGGATGGCGTCGATCCGGCGCTGGAAACCCAGGTGTCGATCATCGGCCAGCACATGGTGCGCGGCAGTCTCGACGATCTCAAGGCCACCGAGTTCGGTGTGGTCATCGGCGAGATCACCGCGCGGCGCTTCCACGTCAACGTCGGCGATAGTCTCCTGCTGATCGTCCCCGAGCCGAGCACCGCCCCCGGCGGCATCACCCCGCGCATGCAGCGCCTGAACGTGGTCGGCATTTTCAAGGTCGGCGCCGAGTTGGACAGCACCCTGGCGCTGATCCACGTGGACGACGCCGCCAGTCTGCTGCGCTGGCAGCCGGGCCAGGTGCAGAGCGTGCGCATCGCCCTGAAAGACCTGTTCCAGGCGCCGGAAGTCGGCGCATCCATCGCCAAGCAGTTGGGCGAGGGCTACCGTTCGGTGGACTGGACCCACACCCAGGGCAGCCTGTTCAGTGCGATGAAGATGGAAAAGACCATGATCGGCCTGCTGCTATTGCTGATCGTCGCGGTCGCTGCCTTCAACATCATCGCCACGCTGATCATGGTGGTGGCCGACAAGCGCGCGGATATCGCCATCCTGCGTACCCTGGGCGCCACGCCGAAGCAGATCATGGCGATCTTCATGGTGCAGGGCACGGTGATCGGCCTGATCGGCACCGTCATCGGCTGCGTGCTGGGCGTACTGGCGGCCTACAACGTTACCGCTATCGTCTCGACCCTGGAGCGCATTGCCGGCACCCATGTGTTCAACTCGGACATCTACTTCATCAATTACCTGCCGTCCGACCCGCAGATCAGCGATATCGTCCTGATCTGCGTCGCGGCGCTGTCGATGAGCTTCCTCGCCACGCTGTACCCGGCCTGGCGCGCGGCCTCGACCCAGCCGGCGGAATCGCTGCGCTACGAGTGATTCACCGGCCCATGAAAAAGCCGCCCCTCGGGGCGGCTTTTTCTTTTTGTAGGAGCGAGCTTGCTCGCGAACAATCCGACCGGCTGGGCCAGCGTTGGGCGGTTCGCGAGCAAGCTCGCTCCTACAAGGACGGGCCTAGAGCTCGCGCTGCAGGTTGCGCAGCGCCCGGCGCCGCCGCCAGCTGCGGCCGATCCACCAGCGCCAGTACCCCTCGGTGAGCAGGTAACCGAGGATGCCGACCAGGATGCCGCAGATCACCGAGCCCAGCAGGAAGGGCTGCCAGAGCAGCGACAACTCGCCGCTGATCCATTCCCAGGTCAGGTGCTCGGGCAGGGCGCGCGCCGGGATGCCCATGACCCAGGCGCCCATCTTGTAGGTGCAGTAGAAAACCGGCGGCATGGTGATCGGGTTGGTCAGCCAGACCAGCCCCACCGAGATCGGCAGGTTGGCTCGCACCCAGACCGCCAGCGAGGCGGCCAGCAGCATCTGCAGCGGGATCGGGATGAACGCGGCGAACAGCCCCATGCCCATGGCGCGGGACACGGAGCGGCGATTCAGGTGCCAGAGGTTGGGCGACTGGATCAGCGGTCCGAGAAAGCGCAGGCCCTTGTGGTTCCTGATGCTCTCCGGATCCGGCATGTAGCGCTTGAAGATTCGGCGCGGCATGAAGGAAATCTCTGGCAGACGGACGACGGCCCATTATGCCTAGCTAGGTGACAGTCATTCGTTGCCAACTATGTCCGTGTGTAACTGCCACAGGCCAATCGGATCGGCGGTTCCGCGGGGCATCAGGGAGGAGTCCTTTGCCTCGTACCGGGATGTTCGCGCTGGCGCTCGGGCTGCTGGTGTTGCGCTGGATGCCGGTGCTCCCTCCGGGCTGGGTGCTGCTGCTTCTGTCTGCATTCGCGCTGCCTCTGCTGTTTACCCGCGGCTATTTCATCGGGCTGTTCCTGCTGGGCTTCGCCTGGTCCTGCCAGTCGGCGCAGTGGGCATTGGACGACCGTCTGGCGCCGGAACTGGACGGCCGCACGCTGTGGCTGGAGGGCAGGGTAGAGGGGCTTCCGGATAACTCGGGGGCGTCGGTTCGCTTCGTGCTCGCCGAGGTTTCCAGCCCACGCGCAACGGTCCCCGCCACGCTGCGCCTGTCCTGGTTTGGCGGGCCGCCGGTGGAAGGCGGCGAGCGCTGGCGGCTGGCAGTGAAGCTCAAGCGCCCCCACGGCATGGTCAACGGCGCGGGCTTCGACTACGAGGCCTGGCTTACCGCCCAGCGGATCGGTGCCACCGGCAGCGTCAAGGACGGGCAGCGCCTGGAAACGTCCAGCGGCCCGAGCGCCTGGCGCGAGGCCTGGCGACAACGCCTGCTGGCGGTGGATGCCCATGGCCGCTCCGGGGCGCTCGCCGCCCTGGTGCTGGGTGATGCCTCCGGGCTGACCACGGCTGACTGGCAAATCCTGCAGGACACCGGAACGCTGCACCTGATGGTGATTTCCGGCTCGCACATCTCACTGCTTGCCGGCCTGCTCTATGCGCTGGTCGCCGGGTTGGCCCGCTACGGCTGCTGGCCCGCGCGTCTGCCCTGGCTGCCCAGCGCCTGCCTGCTGGCTGCTGCCGGCGCCTGGGCCTACAGCCTGATGGCGGGTTTCGATGTGCCGCTGCAACGCGCCTGCATCATGGTGTCCATCGTCCTGCTGTGGCGCTTGCGCTACCGCCACCGGGGCCTATGGGCGCCCTTGTGCGGAGCCTTGCTGGCGGTGCTGCTGGTCGAGCCGCTGGTGGTGCTGTTGCCGGGCTTCTGGCTGTCCTACGCAGCGGTGGCGCTGCTCATCTTCGGCTTTTCGGGGCGCCTGGGACGCTGGACCGCGTGGCGCACCTGGCTGCGCGCGCAGTGGCTGATGGCGGTCGGGTTGCTGCCTGCGTCCATTGCCCTCGGCTTGCCGTTGAGTGTTTCGGGTGTGGTTGCCAATCTGCTGGCGGTACCCTGGGTAGAGTTGGTTGTCGTGCCGCTGGCCCTGCTGGGGAGTCTGGCGCTGGGTATTCCGTGGGTGGGCGAAGCCCTGCTGTGGGTAGCGGGAGGCCTGCTGGAATTGCTGTTCCGCCTGCTGGGCTGGATGGCCGAGCTGGCGCCGGCCTGGCAGCCGCTGGCGGCACCGGTCTGGGCGGTGGCGCTGGCAATGCTGGGCGCGCTCCTGTTGCTCGCACCGGCAGGGCTGCCATTACGCGCCCTGGGCCTGGCGCTGTTCCTGCCGGTGTTCTGGCCGAAAATCCCGCTGCCAGCGCCGGGGCAGGCCGAGATCCGCGTGCTGGACGTGGGGCAGGGGCTTTCGGTACTGATCCGCACTCGCAGCCAGGCCTGGCTCTACGACACCGGTGCGCGCAATGGTGATTTCGATATCGGCGAGCGCGTCGTGGTGCCGACGCTGCGGAGCCTGGGCATCGGTCGTCTGGACATGTTGATGCTCAGTCATGCGGACAACGACCACGCAGGCGGGGCAGTGGCAGTAAGGCGAGCCCTGCGGCCGACACGGGTCATCAGCGGTGAGCCGGAAAGGCTGGCGCCCGAGTTGCAGGCAGGGCCCTGTCGCGTCGAGGACTGGGCTATCGATGGTATTCGCCTGTCGAGTTGGGCGTGGGCGGGCGCCAGGGAGAGCAACGATCGCTCCTGCGCGCTGGAGGTCGAAGCCAACGGCGAACGCATCCTGCTCACCGGCGACCTGCCGCAAGCTGCCGAACTGGCCTGGCTGGCCGAGCATCCGAATGAGCGCATCGACTGGCTGCTGGCCGGCCACCATGGCAGCCGCAGCTCTTCCGGGGCGGCCTTCCTACGAGCCATCCGGGCGTCCACGGCGATCATCTCCCGCGGCGCCAACAACTCCTACGGCCATCCGCATCCATCGGTCGTCGAGCGCTTCCGCGCGCAGGGCATGCGGATTCAGGATACTGCCGAGCAGGGGGCGCTGACCTTGATGCTCGGCACCCACGGCGAGCTCCGGGGAGTGCGGGAAGGCGCACATTTCTGGCAGGAAAATTGAGCCCTGGGCGGTCGGCTCGCCACGGCCCCTGTGCTAGAGTGGCGCCACTTTTTTTCAGGGGATTCACCACTGTGTGGGAACTGGTCAAAGCTGGCGGCTGGATGATGCTGCCGATCTTGCTGAGCTCCGTCGCTGCCATGGCGATCGTCGCTGAACGTCTCTGGACCCTGCGCTTGAGCCGTGTGGCTCCGCCGCAGCTGCTCGGCCAGGTATGGAAGCAGATCAAGGACAAGAAGATGAACAGCCAGGCCCTCAAGGACCTGCGCGCATCTTCCCCGCTGGGTGAAATCCTCGCCGCCGGCCTGGCCAACTCCAAGCACGGTCGCGAGATCATGAAGGAGTGCATCGAGGAAGCCGCGTCCCGCGTGATCCACGAGCTGGAGCGCTACCTCAACGCCCTGGGCACCATCGCCGCCATGGCGCCTCTGCTCGGGCTGCTGGGCACCGTGTTCGGCATGATCCAGATCTTCAGCGCCTTCATGGGCGACGGCATGGCCAATGCGCCGATGCTTGCCGGCGGTATCTCCAAGGCGCTGATCACCACCGCGGCCGGCCTGATCGTGGCGATCCCTGCAGTGTTCTTCCACCGCTACCTGCTGCGCCGCGTCGATGAACTGGTCATCGCCATGGAGCAGGAAGCCATCAAGCTGGTGGAAGTGACCCAGGGCGACCGCGAAGTCGATTTCGTCGAGGAAGGCAAAGCGTGAAATTCCGCCGCAGAGCGGGCGGAGCGGCCCGCGAGGACGTCTTCATCAACCTGGCGTCGCTGATCGACGTGATTTTCGTGCTGCTGCTGTTCTTCGTGGTCGCCACCTCGTTCACCAAGCCGTCGCAGCTCAAGGTCGAACTGCCCGAGGCGGTCAGCGGCACGCCGCCCGAAGCCACCGAGATCAAGCAACTGGAAATCTCCATCAGCCTCGAAGGTCACTACGCGCTCAACGGCCAGAGCCTGGCGCGCGACGACCTGGAAAACCTGATGAACGCCATGCAGCGTGAATCCGCCGGCGACAACAGCCTGCCGGTGGTGATCACCGCCGATGGCAAGGTGGACTACCAGTCCGTGGTCACCGCGATGGATGCCGCGGGCAAGCTGGGCTTCACCCACCTGCGCATCACCACCATCGAGTCCCGGGCGGACAAGAAGACCCCCTGATGGCGTTCTCCGATCGCCTGCTCGATGCCTGGTACAAGGGCCACCCGGCCCTTGCCCTGCTCAGGCCCCTCGAACTGCTCTACCGGCGAGTCGCCCAGGCCCGCCGGCAGGACTTCCTTTCCGGCGCCAAGCCGGCCTACCGCGCGCCGGTGCCGATCATTGTGGTCGGCAACATCACCGTCGGTGGTACTGGCAAGACCCCGATGATCCTCTGGCTGATCGAGCACTGCCGTGCCCGCGGGCTGAAGGTCGGCGTGGTCAGCCGCGGCTACGGTGCCAATCCACCACAGACGCCCTGGCGCGTGCGTGCCGAGCAGTCGGCAGCGGAGGCGGGCGACGAGCCTCTGATGATCGTGCGCCGCTGCGGCGTGCCGCTGATGATCGACCCGGATCGCTCCAGCGCTGTGCGCGCGCTGCTGGCCGAAGAGCCATTGGACCTGATCCTCTGCGATGATGGTCTGCAGCATTATCGTCTGGCTCGCGACCTGGAACTGGTGCTGATCGATGCGGCGCGAGGCCTGGGCAACGGTCGCTGCCTGCCTGCCGGGCCGCTGCGCGAACCCGCCGAGCGGCTGGCAGAAGTCGATGCGGTGCTGCACAACGGCGCGCCTGGCGATCCGCCGGGAGCCTTCGCCTTCGCCCTGCGACCATCTGCCCTGATCAACCTGGCCAGCGGCGAACACCGTGGCGTCGAGCATTTCCCCGCCGGTCAGTCGCTGCATGCCCTGGCCGGGATCGGCAACCCGCAGCGTTTCTTCGCAACGCTCGAGGCGCTAAACTGGCGGCCGATTCCGCATCCCTTCCCCGACCATGCGGCCTTTACCGCCGAGCAGCTGCGCTTCACGCCGGAACTGCCGCTGGTCATGACCGAGAAGGATGCGGTGAAGTGCCGGTCCTTCGCCGCGCCCGACTGGTGGTACCTCGCTGTCGAAGCGCGGCCGTCGCCGGCCTTCGTTGCCTGGTTCGACGCCCAGCTAGAGCGCCTGGTCGCCCGCTGAGTCAGTCGTCGCCTCTGTGCCGCCTGCTTTCGATCCTTTCACTCTTTCATGTTCAAGGAATGCACCATGGACCCGAAACTCCTCGATATCCTCGCCTGTCCGCTGTGCAAGGGCCCGCTCAAGCTCACCGACGACAAGTCGGAGCTGATCTGCAAGGCGGACGGCCTGGCCTACCCGGTGCGCGACGGTATCCCGGTGATGCTCGAAGGCGAGGCGCGTACCCTGAATGTCGATGAACGTCTGGATAAATGACGCCATGAGCCAGGCCTATACCGTCGTCATTCCCGCCCGCTATGCCTCCACCCGCCTGCCCGGCAAGCCGCTGCAGGACATCGCCGGCAAGCCGATGATCCAGCACGTCTGGGCGCAGGCCGGCAAGAGCTCTGCCACCCAGGTGGTGGTCGCCACCGACGATGCGCGCATCTTCGATGCCTGCCAGGGCTTTGGCGCTCAGGTGGTACTGACCCGCGCCGAGCATAACTCCGGCACCGACCGCCTGGCGGAAGTGGCTGACGCACTGGGCCTGGCCGACGACGCCATCGTGGTCAACGTGCAGGGCGACGAGCCGCTGGTGCCGCCGTCGATCATCGACCAGGTGGCCGCCAACCTGGCGGCGCACCCGGAGGCGGGGATCGCCACGCTGTGTGAGGAAATTCACGATCCGGCGGCGCTGTTCAATCCGAACATCGTCAAGGTGGTCAGCGACAAGAATGGCCTGGCCCTGACCTTCAGTCGTGCCACACTGCCGTGGGCGCGTGATGCCTTCGCGGTTGATCGCGACAGCCTGCCGGCGAACGTGCCATATCGCCGGCACATCGGCATCTACGCTTACCGCGCACGCTTCCTGCGTGACTTCGTGGCCTGGGGCCCGTGCTGGCTGGAAGACACCGAATGCCTGGAGCAGCTGCGCGCACTCTGGCACGGCGTGCGCATCCATGTGGCCGACGCCCTGGAAGCGCCGCAGGCCGGCGTCGATACCCAGGAAGACCTGGAGCGCGTGCGGCGCATCCTGGGGGCCTGATGAAGGTCCTGTTCGTCTGCCTGGGCAATATCTGCCGTTCTCCCACTGCCGAGGGCGTGTTCCGCCACAAGGTCCTTGAAGCGGGCCTTGAGGATCGGGTGGAGATCGACTCGGCCGGCACTGGCGACTGGCATGTCGGCAAGGCGCCGGACGCGCGTACTCGCGCCGCCGCGCTGCGCCGCGGCTATGACCTGTCCGGCCTGCGGGCGCGGCAGGTCTGCGTCGCGGACTTCGCCCGCTACGACCTGGTCCTCGCCATGGACAATGCCAACCTGCGTGATCTGAAACGCCTGCAGGCCGGCAGCGGCAAGGCTGATGTGGATTTGTTCCTGCGCCGCTACGAAGGCGCAATGGATGAAGTACCCGACCCGTACTACGGCGGCGAGGATGGCTTCGAGCAGGTGCTGGATCTGGTGGAGCGGGCCTGCGACGGGCTGCTCATGGAAGTGAAGAGGCGCCTGTGACGCTGCAACTGCAAGAACACGTTTCCCTCAAGCCCTACAATACCTTTGGTGTCGACGTCGCTGCGCGCTGGTTCGCCCAGGCCCATGACGATGACGAGGTGCGCGCCAGTATCGCGGTTGCCGCCGAGAAAGGTTTGTCATTGATGGTCGTCGGTGGCGGCAGCAACCTGTTGCTGACCCGTGATATCGATGCGCTGGTGCTGCGCATGGCTTCTCGCGGCATCCGTGTCCTCGACGACGATGGCGAGCATGTGGTGGTCGAGGCCGAGGCAGGGGAAGTCTGGAACGACTTCGTGCGCTGGACCCTGTCCCAGGGTTTTGGCGGGCTGGAAAATCTCAGTCTGATCCCCGGCACCGTGGGTGCTGCGCCGATGCAGAACATCGGTGCCTATGGTGTCGAGATCAAGGACGTGTTCGTCGGCCTGACCGCGCTGGATCGCCAGGGCGGCGAGCTGTGCGAGTTCGGCCTGGAGGATTGTGCATTCGCCTACCGTGAAAGCCGCTTCAAGCGCGAGCCGGGCCGCTGGCTGATTCTGCGGGTGCGCTTCGCTCTGAGTCGTGCGGCGAAATTGCACCTGGACTACGGACCGGTGCGTCAGCGCCTGGCCGACGAGGGCGTTACTGCGCCGACGCCGGCTGACGTGTCGCGAGTGATCAGCACGATTCGCCGCGAAAAGCTCCCGGACCCTGCCGTGCTGGGCAATGCCGGCAGCTTCTTCAAGAATCCGGTGGTCTCCGCGGATCAGGCAGTGGCTCTGCGTCAGCGCTACAGCGACCTGGTGGCCTACCCGCAGGGTGATGGCCAGAGCAAGCTGGCGGCTGGCTGGCTGATCGACAAGGCGGGCTGGAAGGGCTTCCGCGAAGGTGCTGCTGGCGTCCACGCGCAGCAGGCGTTGGTCCTGGTTAACTACGGCGGCGCTACCGGGTCGCAGTTGCATGACCTGGCGCTGCGTATCCGGGATGACATCCGGCAGCGCTTTGGTGTGGAGCTGGAGATGGAGCCGAATCTCTACTGAGGTGGCTTCAGATGGAAAAAGGGATGCTTCGGCATCCCTTTTTTGTGCCTGTTCCCCAGCGCAAGAGAGGGCGGCGTTTTGTAGGAGCGAGCTTGTTCGCAGTGTGCTCCGAGCTGCGGATTCGGACTGAGCGTAGGAGCGGACTCTGTCCGCGATCGATTTCCGGCGAACACCGCATCAAGGGGTTCGCGAGCAAGCTCGCTCCTACGAAGAGCAGTTTCGTTCGAGGATGAGTGTGAGGCGCCGCTGTAGGAGCGAGCTTGCTCGCGAACCTGCCTCCGGCACAAAAAAAAGGGGATGCCCAGGCATCCCCTTTTTCATGCTCGGAAGCTATCAGCTGTGGTGTTTCTCAACCACGGTGCCTGCTTCTTCCTCGGCCTTATCGCCTTCAACCTGTTCGGCAGCCGGCTCGGCCTGCTCCACGGATTGGGCTTCGGCTTCATTCACCGCTTCGGCCGCAACGGTCTCGGCAGTGACGTCGGCAGCGGGTTCGGCCACGACTTCAGCTTCGACGACGGCAGCTTCCTCGATTACCGCTTCGACAGTCGGAGCCTGCTCGACCTGCGGTGCGGCAGCTGCAGCAGCGGCGGCTTCGCGGGCCAGGCGCTCCTGACGGCGGCGTTCGCGCGGGTCGTTGGAAGCACGGCCAGTAGCGTTGGCTGGAACGGCCGGGGCGGCCTCTTCAGCAGGCGCCGGAGCAGCAGCCGGGGCTTCTTCGGCAGCAGCCGGAGCTTCTGCCTTGGGCTCTTCGACCAGTTGAGCGACGGCTTCGATCACGGCTTCAGCTGCCGGGGTCGGCGCTTCTTCGGCAATGGTCGGTTCGGTAGCCACCACTTCAACGGTCTCGACCGGCTCGACAGCCTGTTCGCTGGGCTTGGCCAGGAACTCGATGGTCTGCTCCAGGGCGCTCTCGGTGCGAACGGCCTCGACGACGCCAGACTCGACCGCAACGGTCTCGACCTGGGCTTCGGCGGCCGGTTGCTCCTGCTCGCCAGCAGCTTCGGCTACGGCAACGGCGGTAGCGGCGGCAGCGACCATGGCGGCGGGCGACGGAGTGTCGGAAGCAGCCTGCTCGGTGCCTTCGGCGCCAGTCACTTCACCTTCAACACCATCCACGCCGGCCTCACGCTGGCGCTCGCGGCGGTTGCTGCGGCGACGCTGGCCACGGGAGCGGCGACGCGGACGCTCGTCATCCGAGCCTTCGTCATCCTGTTGCTCCAGCAGTTCCTCGTTCGGCAGCTCTTCGGCCTCAAGGGCGGCAGCGTCGCGAGCCTGACGGTCTTCACGCGGTTGACGCTCTTCACGGGGCTGGCGCTCGGCGCGCTCACCACGCTCACCGCGCGGTTGACGCTCTTCGCGCGGCTGGCGTTCTTCACGCGGTTGACGCTCGGCACGTTCGCCGCGCTCTTCGCGGGGCTGACGCTCCTCGCGCGGTTGGCGCTCGGCGCGTTCTTCACGCGGCTGGCGCTCTTCGCGGGGCTGACGTTCGGCGCGCTCTTCACGCGGCTGGCGTTCCTCACGCGGTTGACGCTCGGCACGCTCTTCGCGGGGCTGGCGCTCTTCACGCGGCTGACGCTCGGCGCGGTCTTCACGCGGTTGACGGTCTTCGCGCGGCTGACGCTCTTCGCGGGCCGGGCGCTCGGTGCGCTCGCCACGCTCGTCGCGACGACCGCGTTCTTTGCGTTCGTCATCACGGCGACCGCCGTCACGACCGTCGCGGCGACGGTTCTGCTGGCGGCCATTGCGGCGCTCGCCCTGGCTTTCGCTGCGCTCGGTGGCCGGCTTGGTAGCGGCGGCAACCGGGGCCTGCTCAGGCTTGCTGCCGGCGAACAGGCTGACCAGCGACTTCACCAGGCCCTGGAACAGGCTCGGCTCGGGCATTGGCTTGGCGGCTTCGGCGACCGGTGCTTCTGCAGCTACCTGCTGCGGAGCGGGCGTCTGCGGGGAAACGGTCTTCACGGCGGCTTCCTGGCGAACCAGGGTGCGGGTGGCGCTGACCGGCTGGACTTCCTCGTGCTCTTCCGGGGCCATCTCGTAGCTGGCATGGCCGGACAGCAGTTCGGGGTTGTCGTCGCGCAGGCGCTGAACTTCAAAGTGCGGAGTTTCCAGGTGGTCGTCCGGCAGGATGAAGATGCGTGCGCGGGTACGCAGCTCGATCTTGGTAATGGCGTTGCGCTTCTCGTTGAGCAGGAAGGCGGCAACCTGGAACGGCACGCGCGCACGAACTTCGGCGGTGCGGTCCTTCAGGGCTTCTTCCTCGATCAGGCGCAGGATGGCCAGGGACAGCGATTCGACGTCACGGATGATGCCTTGGCCGTTGCAGCGCGGGCAGACGATGCCGCTGGTCTCGCCCAGGGACGGACGCAGGCGCTGACGGGACATTTCCAGCAGGCCGAAGCGCGAGATACGGCCAACCTGCACGCGTGCACGGTCGGCTTCCAGGGCTTCGCGAACGCGTTCTTCCACGGCGCGCTGGTTTTTCGCCGGGGTCATGTCGATGAAATCGATGACGATCAGGCCGCCGATGTCGCGCAGGCGCAGCTGGCGGGCGATTTCCTCGGCCGCTTCCAGGTTGGTCTGTAGGGCCGTTTCCTCGATGTCGCCGCCTTTGGTGGCGCGCGCCGAGTTGATGTCGATGGACACCAGGGCTTCGGTCGGATCGATGACGATGGAGCCGCCCGACGGCAGCTTCACTTCACGCTGGAAGGCGGTTTCGATCTGGCTCTCGATCTGGAAGCGGTTGAACAGCGGAACGCTGTCCTGGTACAGCTTCACCTTGCTCGCGTACTGCGGCATGACCTGCTGGATGAAGTTGAGGGCTTCTTCCTGGGCGTCGAGGCTGTCGATCAGCACTTCGCCGATGTCCTGGCGCAGGTAGTCGCGGATGGCGCGGATGATGACGTTGCTTTCCTGGTAGATCAGGAACGGACCGCTGCGCTCGCCGGAGGCTTCCTTGATGGCGCCCCACAGTTGCAGCAGGTAGTCCAGGTCCCATTGCAGCTCTTCGGAGCTGCGGCCCAGGCCGGCGGTGCGGACGATCAGGCCCATGTCGCCGGGAACGGTCAGGCCGTTCAGGGCTTCACGCAGTTCGTTGCGCTCTTCACCCTCGATGCGGCGGGAGATGCCACCGGCGCGCGGGTTGTTGGGCATGAGTACCAGGTAACGACCGGCGAGGCTGATGAAGGTGGTCAGGGCGGCGCCCTTGTTGCCACGCTCTTCTTTCTCGACCTGGACGATGACTTCCTGGCCTTCGCTCAGGACGTCCTTGATGTTGATGCGGCCTTCAGGATTCTTCTTGAAGTATTCGCGGGAGATTTCTTTGAGGGGGAGGAAGCCGTGGCGTTCGGCGCCGAAGTCGACGAATGCGGCCTCGAGGCTCGGCTCGATGCGGGTGATACGGCCTTTGTAGATGTTGGCCTTCTTCTGTTCACGCGCACCGGACTCGATGTCCAGGTCGAACAGGCGTTGGCCGTCTACCAGCGCTACACGCAACTCTTCGGGTTGAGTTGCGTTGATCAGCATTCTTTTCATGTAGTACCAATGGTTTCCGGGGCCACCGGAAACGGCGATCGGCACACACGACTCTCACGGTCGGTGCTAAGGCACGTACTCAGGAACGGCGGACCATTCCCGTGTCCAGCGGCAGCAGGATAAATCTGCTGTGCCGCGACTACGTTTCCTGCTTGTTGTGTAAGAACAAGCACTCATCAGGAGGAGGAATCGACTGTCAGATGCGGACGATATAGTGCGTCTACGTTCAAGGCAGGCGTTCAAGGCATGAACGCAACGCAATCCGACAGTTGTGCATCTCCGCCCTGCACATTTCCTTAAGAGCCGGGTGCCACTCGCTGAATCCGGGAGCGGGGTTGGCTTTTATCACGGCGACCTTGGCTGCCGTGGTCATGTCTCAAGGCCTGGGTTTCGAGGCGCTGTCGGCGCGAGAATCGCTCGGGCCGTTGCAACGCTTCCGGGGACTGCCTGGTGTCCTTTCAATGTGTTTGCAGGCGGTTGGGGATGGCGATTACGCGATCATCCGCAGGCCTGGCCACTTTTGGCGGCCTCCCGAATATAGCAGCAATGATTAAGTGCTTCAATTGAATGAAAAATTGTTATTATATCCGGATGACAAATCCCGCCCCTCCGACTTCCGGCGTTCAGCTGCTTGAGGTCGCGCCGGAGTATGCCGGCCAACGAATCGACAATTTCCTTCGCACTCAGCTCAAGGGCGTGCCCAAGACGCTGATCTACCGCATCCTGCGCAAGGGTGAAGTGCGGGTAAACAAGGGGCGCATCAAGCCCGAGTACAAGCTGCAGGCTGGCGACGTGGTGCGCGTGCCGCCGTTGCGCCTGGCCGAGCGTGATGAGCCGGTGCCGCTGGCCCAGGGGCTGCTCGAGCGCCTGGAGGCTGCCATTGTCTTCGAAGACAAGGCGCTGATCGTGGTGAACAAGCCCACCGGTATCGCCGTGCACGGCGGCAGTGGGCTGAACTACGGGGTCATCGAGGCGTTCCGTCAACTGCGCCCGGAGTGCAAGGACCTGGAGCTGGTGCATCGCCTGGACCGTGATACGTCCGGCCTGCTGATGATTGCCAAGAAGCGCAGCATGTTGCGTCACCTTCACGACGCCCTGCGCGGCGAGCGTATTGTGGACAAGCGCTACCACGCTCTGGTGCGCGGCAACTGGCCGGCGGCGAAGAAGCAGATCGCTGTGCCGCTGCTGAAGAACAATCTGCGCTCCGGTGAGCGCGTGGTGGAAGTGAATCCCGAGGGCAAGGAAGCGCTGACCGAGTTCAAGGTGCTGCGCCGTTTCGGTGACTTTGCCACATTGGTGGAGGCGCGCCCGATTACCGGCCGTACTCACCAGATCCGTGTGCATGCCAAGCATGCCGGCCATTCCATTGCGGGCGATCCCAAGTACGGCGACGAGGATTTCTCCCGCGAAATCCGCGAGCTGGGCGGCAAGCGTCTGTTCCTGCATTCCGCGTTCCTGCGGGTGCCGATGCCTGATGGTTCGGTGCTTGAGCTGGAGGCGCCGGTGGACGATATCTGGCTGCGTACCGTGGAGCGCCTGGATGCGTGAGTATTCCCTGCTGATCTTCGATTGGGATGGCACGCTGGTGGATTCCATCGGCCGTATCGTCGAGGCGATGCGCGTGGCGGCGGTCAATTCCGCTCTGCCCGAACGCAGCGAGGAGGCGATCAAGGGAATCATTGGTCTGGGGTTGCCGGAAGCCATCCAGACGCTGTATCCGGAGGTAGAGGAAGGCGAGCCGCTGGATCGCTTCCGTCTCGATTACGGCAATCACTATCTGAGCCTGGAAGTGCAGCCTTCTCCGCTGTTCCCTGGTGTTGCCGAGGCCATGCTCGAATTTCGCGATGCGGGCTACCAGTTGGCGGTCGCTACCGGGAAGAATCGCCGTGGCCTGGATCGCGTGCTGGCGGGGCAGGGCTGGACGGACTTCTTCGATATCACCCGTGCTGCCGATGAGTCGGCGAGCAAGCCGGATCCACGCATGCTGCATGAGATTCTCGAGCATTGCCGAGTCGATGCCCGTGACGCGCTGATGGTGGGCGATTCGCCCTTCGATCTGGAGATGGCGCGCCGCGCTGGCATGGATTCGGTGGCGGTGGGCTATGGTGCTCAGTCGCTGGAGATCCTTCGGGAGTATGCTCCGGCGCTGGAAGTGAATCATTTCAATGAATTGCGCGCCTGGCTCGCCGGGCGTTCGGTCAAACCAGTGCTCGAGGTAGGCAACTGATGTCGGATGAATGGAAGGCGGACGATAGCAAGGCTGCACAAACCGCGGCGAGCGACGAGAAGAGCTGGAAGCTGCTGGAGAAGGCTGTGCTGGCTGGCGTCCAGGAGCAGCGCCGGTCGCGGCGCTGGGGCATCTTCTTCAAGTTGCTGACCTTCGTTTATCTGTTCGGTGCGCTCGCGCTGTTCAGTCCCTTCAGTGGCTTGTCCAAGTCCGCGTCGCGCAGCGCCAGCCATACGGCGCTGATCGAGGTGAAGGGAATGATCGCCGACAACGAGGCGGCCAGTGCCGACAATATCGTCGGTGCGCTGCGTTCCGCGTTCGAGGATGCCGGCACCAAGGGTATCGTCCTGCGTATCAATAGCCCGGGCGGAAGCCCGGTACAGTCCGGCTATATCTACGATGAAATCAAGCGGTTGCGCGGTGAGCATCCGGATATCAAGGTCTACGCGGTCATCAGTGATCTGGGGGCTTCTGGTGCCTACTACATCGCCAGTGCGGCCGACGAGATCTACGCCGACAAGGCCAGCCTGGTGGGCTCCATCGGTGTGACGGCGGCGACTTTCGGCTTCGTTGGCACCATGGAGAAGCTGGGCGTGGATCGTCGCATCTATACCTCGGGCGAGCACAAGGCTTTCCTCGATCCCTTCCAGCCGCAGAAGGCGGATGAAACCGCCTTCTGGCAGCAGGTGCTGGACACCACTCACAAGCAGTTCATCGATGTGGTGAAGAAGGGACGCGGCGACCGCCTGAAGGACAAGGAGCATCCGGAGCTGTTCTCCGGACTGATCTGGTCTGGCGAGCAGGCGCTGCAACTGGGTCTGATCGATGGTCTGGGTAGCTCCAGCTACGTGGCGCGCGAGATCATCAAGGAGAAGGAGATCGTGGACTACACCGTCCAGGAAACCGCCTTCGATCGCTTTACCAAGAAGCTGGGCGCCAGTGTCGCCGAGCGCCTGGCAATGTGGATGGGCTTCCAGGGGCCGGCGCTGCGCTGAATGCTCTTCCTTATATAAGGAAGGAAAAGGCCCGGCGATTGCCGGGCCTTTTCGTTTCGGCCTTGCGGGTCAGGCCTTTTTTTCAGGGCACGGGTACCTGTTCGGCAAGCAGCATGTCCACCAGGCGAATCAGCGGCAGGCCGATCAGGCTGGTGGCGTCTTCGCCTTCGGTGGCGCGGAACAGGCTGACGCCCAGGCCTTCGGCCTTGAAGCTGCCGGCGCAGTCGAAGGGCTGTTCGGCTTCGAGGTAGCGGCGGATGCGTGCTTCGTCGAGTTCGCGAAAATGCACGGTAAACGGCACGCAGGCGACCTGGGCCTGGCCGCTCTGGCTGTTCAGCAGGCAGAGGCCGGTGAGGAAGCTGACGCTCCTGCCGCTGGCGTCCTTCAGTTGTGCGGTGGCGCGCTCGATATCGTGCGGTTTGCCGAGAACCCGGCTGCCATTCACTGCGGCCTGGTCCGAGCCGATGATCAGGTGTGCGGGGTAGCGCTGGGCGAGGGCGTGCGCTTTGCTTTGCGCCAGTCGGCGCACCAGTTGCTCGGCGTCTTCGCCGGGCAGGGCTGTTTCGTCGATGTCGGGGCTGGCACATTCGAACGGCAGGCGCAGGCGCTGCAGCAGTTCGCGGCGGTAAGGCGAGCTGGAAGCAAGGATCAGGGGTAACATGGATAATTCCTTCGGAGCGTCGCCGCGATTCTAGCGAAAAGGGCTGTCCATACAGCGGTTTATGGCTAATTTCCTTTGACAGCTTCGGGTGCATCCCTATAATGGCGCGCTTATGTTGAATGGACCGATACCACCTCACGTTGATCCGCGCAAATTGGTAGAGCGCGCCGCCACCCTCGAAGGTGAGCTGCCGATCGCCAAGATGCCACGTCTCAACGAGCAACTGACCAGCAGTGATGGCAAGATTCACGCGAAGTTTTCCTTCTTCCGTGATGAGCAGAAGCTGGCGGTCATGCACGTCGAACTCGACGCCGAGGTGAGCATGGTATGCCAGCGCTGTCTCGAGGCGGCCAACTTCCATGTGGGTGGTGAGTACGATTACGTCATCATCCCGGAAGGCAAGTCGATCGATGATCTGCCCAGTGGCTACGATGCATTGGAGGTGGGGGATGACCCCATCGACCTGACCTCGCTGGCCGAGGACGAGTTGCTGCTCGCCTTGCCCATCGTGCCGGTCCATGATCCTGAGGATTGCCAGCAGCCGGTGGGATACGCTACAGCGCCCGAACCGAGCGAGAACGTCGAAGAGCGGCCCAATCCGTTCAGCGTACTGGCGCAGTTGAAGCGTGACCCAAACGTTTAGGAGTTAATCAATCATGGCTGTTCAGCAGAACAAAAAATCCCGTTCCGCTCGTGACATGCGTCGTTCGCACGATGCCCTGGACGCGAACGCTCTGTCCGTGGAAAAGAGCACCGGTGAAGTTCACCTGCGCCACCACGTCTCCCCGGACGGTTTCTATCGCGGCCGCAAGGTCGTAGACAAAGGCTCTGACGAGTAATCTTTGTCCGCACCAATCATCGCGATTGATGCAATGGGTGGGGACTACGGTCCCCACTGCATTGTTCCGGCCTGCATTTCCTTTCTGGCCGAGTATGCTTCCCTCCAGCTGGTCCTCGTCGGCCAAGCTCCTCTGATAGAAGAACACCTGCGCGGCCTGTCCTCGGCCGAGCGCCAGTGTCTTCATATCCATCACGCCAGCGAAATTGTCACGATGGACGAGCGTCCGTCACAGGCGTTGCGTGGCAAGCCCGACTCCTCCATGCGTGTTGCCCTCGAACTGGTTCGGGATGGCAAGGCCCATGCGTGTGTCAGTGCCGGCAACACCGGTGCGTTGATGGCGCTGTCGCGCTACCTGCTCAAGACCTTGCCTGGCATCGATCGTCCGGCGATGGTGACTGCCGTGCCGACGCAAACCGGCCATTGCCATCTGCTCGACCTCGGGGCCAATGTCGACTGCAGCGCCGAGCATCTCTACCAGTTCGCGGTAATGGGCGCTGTCGCTGCCGAGGCGCTGGGCAAGCAGAATCCCAGGGTCGCACTGCTGAACGTCGGCACGGAAGACATCAAGGGCAATCAGCAGGTGAAGCTTGCCGCCAGTCTTCTGCAGCAGGCGCAAGGGGTGAACTACATCGGCTACATAGAAGGTGATGGCCTGTATCGCGGGCTGGCCGATGTGGTGGTTTGCGACGGCTTCGTCGGCAACATCCTGCTCAAGTCCAGCGAGGGTTTGGCTGCGATGGTCGCGGCTCGGCTCGAAGAGCTGTTCAACTCCAGTCTGCCGGCCAAGGCCGTCGGGCTGATGGCGATGCCTTTCCTGCGCCGCCTGCGCGGCGACCTTACGCCTTCGCAGCACAATGGTGCGAGTTTCCTGGGTTTGCAGGGTATCGTGGTGAAGAGTCACGGCAGTGCGAAAGAAGAGGGCATCCAGAGCGCCTTGCGCCGGGCGCTGCTTGAAGTTCGCGAGAATCTGCCCCAGCGGCTGCATGGTCGCCTGGAACATCTGCTCTAATGTGTGACCGCGGTCGTCAGACCGTCATCCAACTGTCAGTTCAGTGCGCCAGGCTCTCGCCGGCGTTATCCATTTGACGACACAGACAAAAGGGACCTGTTGCAATGTCCGCATCCCTCGCCTTCGTATTCCCCGGCCAAGGTTCGCAGTCGCTCGGCATGCTTGCCGAGTTGGGTGCCCAGCACGCCATTGTGCGCGATACCTTTGCCGAAGCTTCCGCTGCTTTGGGTTATGACCTCTGGGCCCTGGTACAGGAAGGCCCCGAAGAGCGCCTGAATCAGACCGACAAGACCCAGCCCGCCATCCTCACCGCTTCCATCGCCCTGTGGCGTCTGTGGCAGGCCGAAGGTGGCGTGCAGCCGGCGTATGTTGCCGGGCACAGCCTGGGTGAGTACTCCGCGCTGGTTGCCGCGGGCAGCCTGGCCTTCACCGACGCGGTGAAGCTGGTCGAGCGCCGTGGCCAATTGATGCAGGAAGCCGTTCCTGCCGGTACCGGCGGCATGGCCGCCATTCTCGGTCTGGAAGACGCTGATGTGCTTGCAGCCTGCGCCGAGGCTGCCCAGGGTGAAGTGGTCAGTGCCGTGAATTTCAACGCCCCTGGTCAGGTCGTGATCGCGGGGGCGGCCAAGGCCGTCGAGCGCGCCATCGAGGCGTGCAAGGCTCGCGGCGCCAAGCGCGCTGTCGCACTGCCGGTCAGCGTGCCGTCGCACTGTGAGCTGATGCGCCCGGCTGCCGAGCGCTTTGCCGAGGCTGTCGAAGCCGTTCAGTGGCAGATGCCGCAGATCGCCCTGGTGCAGAACGTCACGGCCCAGGTTCCGGCTGATCTGGCTGCGCTCAAGCGCGACCTGTTGGCGCAGCTGTACAGCCCGGTCCGTTGGGTCGAGAGCGTCCAGTTGCTGGCCGAGAAAGGCGTCACCGACCTGGTCGAATGCGGTCCGGGCAAGGTGCTGGCTGGTTTGAACAAGCGTTGCGCCAAGGGCGTGACCACCCACAACCTGGATTCCGCGGACGCCTTCGGCGCGGCCCGCGCGGCTCTGGCTTGAACAGGAGATAAGGCATGAGTCTGCAAGGCAAGGTTGCCCTGGTTACCGGTGCGAGCCGTGGTATTGGCCAGGCCATCGCACTGGAACTGGGCCGCATGGGCGCCACCGTGGTCGGCACTGCCACCAGCGAATCCGGCGCACAGAAGATTTCCGAGTACCTCAAGGAAAATGGCATCCAGGGTTCGGGCATGGTCCTGGATGTGTCCAACGACGAGTCCGTGACCGCTGTAGTCGAAGCCATCCAGAAAGAATCCGGTGCCCCGGCCATCGTCGTCAATAACGCAGGCATCACCCGCGATAACCTGCTGATGCGCATGAAAGACGATGAGTGGTTCGATGTGGTCAACACCAACCTCAACAGCCTCTACCGTCTGTCGAAAGCCGTCCTGCGCGGCATGACCAAGGCGCGCTGGGGTCGCATTATCAATATCGGCTCCGTCGTGGGTGCCATGGGCAATGCCGGGCAGACCAACTACGCGGCCGCCAAGGCCGGCCTGGAAGGCTTCACCCGCGCCCTGGCGCGCGAAGTCGGTTCCCGTGCTATCACTGTCAACGCGGTTGCTCCGGGCTTCATCGACACCGACATGACTCGTGAGTTGCCCGAAGCCCAGCGTGAAGCACTGCTCGGCCAGATTCCGCTGGGTCGACTGGGGCAAGCCGAAGAGATCGCCAAAGTGGTAGCATTCCTCGCTTCCGAGGGCGCAGCTTATGTAACGGGTGCCACGGTACCGGTGAATGGCGGAATGTACATGAGCTGATGTGACGAGTTCCTTCGTGGCGATGTCATATGCGCTGTCTAAAATTCTCCAAGCGTCGTGACGCTGGAATAGACAGAGCATCTGGATTGCCGGGAAGGGGCGTCAGCGTTCAGCTTGAAATGCAGAAAACCCTTTCTATACACTTACCCGCAGCCCAGCTGTACGGATTGTCCATAGGAGTGAAAACAAGGTATGAGCACCATCGAAGAACGCGTCAAGAAGATCGTTGCTGAGCAACTCGGCGTTAAGGAAGAAGAGGTTACCAACAGCGCTTCCTTCGTCGAAGACCTGGGCGCCGACTCCCTTGACACCGTTGAGCTGGTGATGGCTCTGGAAGAGGAATTCGAGACCGAAATCCCCGACGAGCAAGCCGAAAAGATCACCACCGTTCAGGAAGCCATCGACTACATCGTTGCCCACCAGGCATAAGACGTAGTCGTCGGTTCCCCGACGAAAGAAGCCGCACGGCCTGCAAAGGCGTGCGGCTTTTCTTTAACGCCGGCATCAGCCGGCGTTATTGCCGTGAAACACATGAGAGGAAGTCACAGTGTCGCGTAGACGCGTAGTCATCACTGGCATGGGAATGTTGTCGCCCCTGGGTGTGGATGTGCCGAGCAGTTGGGAAGGCATTCTCGCCGGGCGCAGCGGTATCGCCCCGATCGAACACATGGATCTGTCCGCCTTTGCCACCCGTTTCGGCGGCTCGGTGAAAGGGTTCGACGTCGAGCAATACATGTCCGCCAAGGAAGCTCGCAAACTCGACCTGTTCATCCAGTACGGCCTGGCTGCCAGCTACCAGGCGGTGCGCGATTCCGGCCTGGAAGTCACCGACGCCAACCGGGAGCGCATCGGCGTTGCCATCGGTTCGGGCATCGGCGGTCTGACCAACATCGAAAACACCTGTCGTTCGCTGTTCGAACAGGGCCCGCGGCGCATCTCGCCGTTCTTTGTCCCTGGCTCGGTCATCAACATGGTTTCCGGGTTCCTGTCGATCAACCTCGGTCTGCAGGGCCCCAACTACGCCATCACCACCGCCTGCACCACCGGCACCCACAATATCGGCATGGCCGCGCGCAATATTGCCTACGGTGACGCTGACGTGATGGTTGCCGGCGGCTCCGAAATGGCGGCCTGTGGTCTCGGTCTGGGCGGCTTCGGCGCCGCTCGTGCACTGTCCACTCGCAACGACGAGCCGACCAAGGCCAGCCGTCCGTGGGACCAGGATCGCGACGGCTTCGTGCTTTCCGACGGCGCAGGCGCGCTGGTACTGGAAGAGCTGGAGCACGCCAAGGCGCGTGGCGCGCGCATCTATGCTGAGGTCGTCGGCTTCGGCATGAGCGGTGACGCCTTCCACATGACCGCTCCGCCAGAAGATGGCGCCGGTGCTGCCCGCTGCATGAAAGCCGCGCTGCGCGATGCCGGGCTGAACCCCGAGCAGGTCGACTACATCAACGCCCATGGCACCTCGACGCCGGCCGGCGACATCGCGGAAATCGCCGCGGTGAAATCGATCTTCGGCGACCACGCCTACCAGCTGTCGATGAGCTCGACCAAGTCCATGACCGGCCACCTGCTGGGTGCTGCCGGTGCGGTCGAGGCGATCTTCTGCGTGCTTGCGTTGCGTGATCAGGTTGCCCCGCCGACCATCAACCTGGACAACCCCAGCGAAGGCTGCGACCTCGATCTGGTCGCCCACCAGGCCAAGGAGCGTCCGATCGAGGTGGCCCTGTCCAACTCCTTCGGCTTCGGTGGCACCAACGGTTCCCTGGTGTTCCGCCGGTTCCACGGCTGATGCTGAGCTGGATCGACGGCCAGGGCGCCGAGGTGCTGTCCGCGCGTGATCGCGGACTAGCCTACGGCGACGGGCTGTTCGAGACCATTCGCGTGTCCGCAGGCCGCCCGCGCCTGCTGGCGCGCCATCGGGCGAGGCTGGAAGAGGGCGTCAGGCGCCTGTCCCTGCCGGTCTCGCTAGATCTCGTCGAAGATGAAATCCTGCGTTTCTCCGCCCTGCTCGGTGATGGTGTCGCCAAGCTGATGCTGACCCGCGGCGAAGGCGCGCGCGGCTACGCGCCACAGGCCGACGCCCAGGTGCGTCGACTGTTGCTGGCCTCGCCCGCACCGGCTTACCCGGCGAAGAACCGGGAGGAGGGCGTAAGGCTCTTCTCCTGCGCCACCCGCCTGGCCGAGCAGCCCCTGCTGGCCGGCCTCAAGCACCTCAATCGCCTGGAGCAGGTCCTGGCTCGCGCCGAATGGAGCGATCCGGCATTCGCCGAAGGTTTGATGCGCGATGTTTCCGGGCGCATCGTCGAAGGCGTGTTCAGCAACCTGTTCCTGGTCCGCCAGAGTGAGCTGATCACCGCCGAGCTCAGCCGCTGCGGCGTTGCTGGCGTAATGCGCGCGGAGATTCTCGAGCGCGCGCGCGACCTGGGGTTGCCGGTTATCGTCGGCGACATCGAGTACAGCGAACTGGCGCGCGCCGATGAGGTCTTTCTCTGCAACAGTCTCTACGGTATCTGGCCGGTGCGCGGTGTGGCCGAGTTCGCTTGGCCGGTCGGGGCGCTGACCCGTAAACTGCAGGGCCAACTCCGCGAACTTCTGGATTCCTGATACGTGATGCGCAAATTGCTGGTGCTGCTGGAAGGCGGCCTGCTGCTGGCCGGGCTTGTGCTGGGCCTGGCGGCCTGGGAGCAGCAGCGTGCGCTGCAGCAACCGCTCCAGCTCACCGAGGAGCGTCTGCTCGATGCTCCCAGCGGTGCCACCCCCGGTCGCCTGCTGACCCGCCTGGAGGACGAAGACGTCCTGCACGGTGGTTTCTGGATGCGCCTGTACTGGCGCTTCAACCTGGCCGGCGAGGCGTTGCACAGTGGTGAATACCGCCTGACGCCCGGCATGACCGCTGCCCAGTTGCTCGACCTGTGGCGAGAGGGTGATGTCGTGCAGTACGGCTTGACCCTGGTCGAGGGCTGGAACTTCCACCAGGTGCGCGAGCTGCTCGCCCGCCAGCCCAAGCTGGAGCAGACCCTGAGCGGCCTCAGCGACGCCGAGGTCATGGCCAGGCTGGGCAAGCCCGGGGTATTCCCCGAAGGGCGCTTCTTCCCCGATACCTACCGCTTCGTCCGCGGCAGCAAGGATGTCGATATCCTCAAGCACGCCTATCAGCGCATGGATAGCATCCTTGCCGAAGAGTGGGGCAAGCGCAGCGAAGACCTGCCCTACAAGGATTCCTACCAGGCGCTGATCATGGCTTCGCTGGTGGAGAAGGAAACCGGCGTGCCCCAGGAGCGCGGCCAGATCGCCGGCGTCTTTGTGCGTCGCCTGCAGAAGAACATGCTGCTGCAGACCGACCCGACCGTCATCTACGGCATGGGCGAGCGTTACGCCGGCAAGATCACCCGCGCCGACCTGCGCGCGCCAACGCCCTACAACACCTACGTGGTTGCCGGCCTGCCGCCGACGCCTATTGCGCTGCCCGGCCGCGAAGCGATCCATGCAGCGCTCAACCCGGTGGCGGGGCAGAGCCTGTACTTCGTCGCCCGCGGCGATGGCAGCCATACCTTCTCCGACAACCTCGACGACCACAACAAGGCCGTCCAGGAGTTCCAGATCAAGCGTCGCGCCGACTACCGTTCCAGCCCGGCGCCCGTGCCGCAGCCGGCGCAGTCGCCGGACGCAGACACTCCCGCCGCAGAGACGCCTGCGGCGCAGTAGCCCGACAACACAAGGAGTGAGCCGAGTGACCGGCCTGTTCATCACCCTGGAAGGCCCCGAAGGCGCGGGCAAGAGCACCAACCGCGAGTACCTGGCCGAGCGCCTGCGCGAGCGCGGCATCGAAGTGCAGCTGACCCGTGAGCCCGGTGGCACGCCGCTGGCAGAGCGCATCCGCGAGCTGCTGCTGGACCCCAGCGACGAAAAGATGGCGGTGGATACCGAACTGCTGCTGGTCTTCGCTGCCCGTGCGCAGCATATCGCCGAGGTAATCCGCCCGGCCCTGGAGCGTGGCGCCGTCGTGCTCTGCGATCGTTTCACGGACGCCACCTACGCCTACCAGGGCGGCGGCCGTGGCCTGCCGGTGGAGCGCATCGCGCAACTGGAAAGCTTTGTCCAGGGCGGCCTGCGCCCCGACCTGACCCTGGTCTTCGACCTGCCGGTGGAAATCGGCCTGTCCCGCGCGGCCGCCCGTGGCCGGCTGGACCGCTTCGAGCAGGAAGGTCGCGACTTCTTCGAGGCGGTGCGCAATACCTACCTGGGGCGCGCCCGCGCCGAGCCGACGCGCTATCACATCCTTGATGCCGCGCAGTCGCTGGCCGAGGTGCAGCGTGATCTGGACGGACTGTTGCCGACCCTGCTGGAGCGCCTGAATGGCTGACATCTATCCCTGGCAGCAGGGCCTCTGGCAGCAGCTCAGCGGTCGTCCACGGCATGCTCATGCCTACCTGCTGCATGGCCCGGCCGGTATCGGCAAGCGCGTGCTGGCCGAGAACCTCGTGCACCTGCTGCTCTGCCAACGTCCCGAAGGCGGCAAGGCATGTGGGCAGTGCAAGGCGTGCCTGCTGCTCGCGGCCGGCACCCACCCGGATTACTTCCTGCTGGAGCCGGAGGAGGCGGAAAAGCCCATTCGCGTCGATCAGGTCCGTGAACTGGTGGGTTTCGTGGTGCAAACCGCGCAGTTGGGTGGGCGCAAAGTGGTGTTGCTGGAACCGGCCGAGGCGATGAACCTGAATGCCGCCAACGCGTTGCTGAAAAGCCTTGAGGAGCCGTCCGGCGATACCGTGCTGCTGCTGATCAGCCACCAGCCCAGCCGATTGTTGCCGACCATCAAGAGCCGCTGCGTACAGCAGGCCTGCCCGCAGCCATCTGCCGAGCAGGCTCGAGCGTGGCTGGCGGGCTCTCTGCCGGACGAGTCGGTGGAGGCGTTGGACGAGCTGCTGGTGCTGGCTGGCGGCTCGCCGCTCACCGCGCTGCGGCTGCACGGCCAAGGCGTACGCGAGCAACGCGCACAGGTGGTTGAAGGGGTGAAGAAGCTGCTCAAGCAGCAGGTTGCGCCAGGTCAGCTGGCCGAAAGCTGGAATGCTGTACCTTTGCCATTACTGTTCGACTGGTTCTGCGACTGGTCTCTGTTGATCCTGCGCTACCAGCTGGCTCGCGATGAAGAGGGGCTGGGCCTGACCGACATGCGCAAGGTCGTGCAGTATCTCGCCGAGAAATCGACACAGCCCAAGGTGCTGGCAATGCAGGACTGGTTGCTGCTGCAACGGCAGAAAGTCCTCAATAAAGCCAACCTCAACCGTGCCTTGCTTCTCGAAGCCTTGCTCGTACAGTGGGCAAGTCTCCCCGGGCCGGGCTAGAATCCGGCCATCGGAAAAATCTGCCAGGACAGCTGAATGAGCTTGCCACCAAATCTGGGTCCGCGTAACGGAATCCTGTCCCTGACCATCAAGGACAAATCCGTGCTGTATGCCGCCTACATGCCGTTCATCCGCAACGGTGGGCTGTTCATTCCGACCAACAAGACCTACAAGCTGGGCGATGAGGTCTTCATGCTGCTCAACCTGATGGATGAGCCGGAGAAGATCCCGGTCGCCGGCAAGGTGGTCTGGATCACGCCCAAGGGCGCCCAGGGCAACCGCGCCGCCGGTATCGGCGTGCAGTTCAACGATGGCGACAATACCGCGCGCAACAAGATCGAGACCTACCTCGCCGGCGCGCTGAAGTCGGACCGCCCGACCCATACCATGTAGCCCATGCCCTGTAGCCCATGCCATGCGAGAATGGCAGGCCATACAGGTTGCAAACACGAAGCGCCCTCAGGGGCGCTTCGTCATTTCCGGAGAACGTTTCATGCTGGTCGATTCCCACTGCCACCTCGATCGCCTCGATCTTGCCGCCCACGACGGCTCGCTGGATGCCGCGCTGGACGCCGCCCGCGCGCGTGGCGTCAGCCAGTTCCTGTGTATCGGCGTGAGTGCGGGCAATGCCAAGGCAGTGAAGGACCTGGCCGAGCGCTACACCGATGTGCATTGCTCGGTGGGCGTCCATCCGCTGGACCTGGAGCCCGGTGCCGCACCGGCGCTGGACTGGCTGCTGGGCGAGCTGAACCACCCGCGTGTGGTGGCCATCGGCGAGACCGGCCTGGACTATCACTACGAGCCCGAAGCCGCCGAGTTGCAGCAGGAAGCCTTCCGCCTGCACCTGGAGGCCGCCAAGGTCACCGGCAAGCCGGTCATCGTGCATACCCGCGAGGCCCGCGCCGATACTCTGGCACTGCTGCGCGAGGCAGCGCTGCCGCAGGCCGGCGTACTGCACTGCTTCACCGAAAACTGGGAAATGGCCAAGGCGGCTCTGGATATCGGCTTCTACATCTCGCTATCGGGCATCGTCACTTTCCGCAATGCCGAACAGCTGCGCGATGTGGCGCGTCAGGTACCCGTTGACCGCCTGCTGGTGGAGACCGATTCGCCCTATCTCGCCCCTGTTCCTCACCGCGGCAAGCCGAACCTGCCCGAGTACGTGCGCGAAGTGGCCGAGTATCTGGCTGTACTGCGTGGCGTGAGTTTCGAGACCCTCGCCGAGCAGACCACCGCCAACTTCCGTCGACTGTTCCCGCTGGCAGGTTGATTGCCCCGGCGCCGATACTTTTATGACGCGCAAAAAAAACCCGGGTTCTGGGGGATGAATCCGGGTCAAGACCATTAGGAGTGTAACAATAAGGTACGCGATCCTCGGTACCTTCACCGGCGGGGCACTTGGGGGGAGATGCCGCGCACCGGTATCTACAAGTATTGGTCAAGATGCCGCGGCTGCCACAGGGGGCCGGGTGTTTTTTAAACGGATTTGGAATACATCACACTGCGCTGAGCAGCTTTCTCGGCCGTGCCTGGGTTATTGCCCCGCCAGAACCCCGATCAACCCCAGAGTTTCCTCGATTACCGCCTCGCTGGTGTAGAAGTGCGGCGAGAAGCGGATGCCGGCGCCGCGCTGGATGCACACCACCTGCTCGGCGCGCAGGCGTTCCAGCAGGCGGGTGTTGTCCCAGCCGGCCAGGCTGAAGGTCAGGATGCCGGCGCGCCGGGTCGGGTCCAGCGGGCTGTGCAGTGAAGCGCCGCTGATGCGGCCAAGGCCGTCGTGCAGTTGCTGGACGCGCGCCTGGACCAGCTCGCCCACCGTCGCCATGCCAACGTCCTCCAGCAGGCTCAGGCTGGCGTCCAGCGCCACTGCCCCGAGCATGTTCGGGCTGCCGCACTCGAAGCGCCGGGCGCTGCGCGCAGGCTGCCAGTCGGCCAGGTCGTAATTACCGGCGTTCTCCAGCATGTGCCAGCCGTATTCCTGCAGTGCCAGTTGCTCGCGCTCGGCGGCGCGGCAATAGAACACACCCAGGCCCTCCGGGCCGAGCATCCATTTGTGGCCGTCGGCCATGGCGAAGGCGCAGTCGTAGGCCTGGACGTCGAAGGGCAGGGCGCCCAGTTGCTGGATGGCATCGATGCAATACAGCACGCCGCGCTGGCGGCATCCGGCGCCGAGGCGTTCCAGATCCATGCGCAGTCCGCTGGCGTACTGTACGGCGCTGATCGACAGCAGGCGCGTGCGCGGGGTGCAGGCGGCCAGCAGGGCGCCTTCCGGATCATCGCCGTCCAGGCTCACCTGGATGACTTCCACGCCACGAGGTTTCAACGCTTCCCAGACAACGCGGTTGGAAGGGAACTCCTGATCGCTGATCACTACCTGGTCGCCGGCACGCCAGTCCAGGCCGAAGGCGACGAACGACAGCGCCTCAGAGGTGTTCTTCACCAGGGCGATGTCACCGGTGGTCTGGGCATTCACCAGGCGCATCAGGCGCTCGCGCAGGCGCTTCTCGACGGTCAGCCACTGCGGGTAGTCGCGCGCACCCAGCAGGATGTTCTCCCGGGCGAACGCGGCGACGGCGTCTGCGCTGCGTTGGGGCCAGGGGGCGACTGCCGCGTGGTTCAGGTAGCGCAGGCCGGTTTGTTGGGGAAACTCGGAAGAAAAGCTAATCATGTCGGATGATCCGTGCAATTTGGCGCTGAATAGGCATAATACGCGGCTTCGAATTTTGACTATTTTTGACCGAACAGTCTTTTTATGCAGAAAGAGCCGCGCAAGGTTCGCGAATTCCGTCGTCGCGAACAGGAAATCCTCGACACCGCCCTCAAGCTGTTCCTCGAACAGGGCGAAGACAGTGTCACGGTCGAAATGATCGCCGATGCCGTGGGCATCGGCAAAGGCACCATCTACAAGCACTTCAAGTCCAAGGCGGAGATCTACCTGCGCCTGATGCTGGACTATGAGCGCGATCTGGCCGACCTGTTCCACTCCGAAGACGTCGCCCGCGACAAGGAACGCCTGTCGCGCGCCTACTTCGAGTTCCGCATGCGCGACCCGCAGCGCTACCGCCTGTTCGACCGCCTGGAAGAGAAGGTGGTGAAGACCAGCCAGGTCCCGGAGATGATCGAGGAACTGCACAAGATCCGCGAGTCCAACTTCGAGCGCCTGAGCCAACTGATCAAGGAGCGCATCGCGGCGGGCAAGCTGGAAGATGTGCCGGCCTACTTCCACTACTGTGCAGCCTGGGCGCTGGTGCATGGCGCCGTGGCGCTGTACCACTCGCCGTTCTGGCGCGAGGTGCTGGAGGACCAGGAGGGCTTCTTCCAGTTCCTCATGGACATCGGCGTGCGCATGGGCAACAAGCGCAAGCGCGACGGCGATACACCTGCCGCCTGAGTCGGCATTCGCGTCACCCATCGTCGTTCGTGCGACAGGGCGGTCGGTGAGGGTGGGGATATACTTGCATGAGTGATACCCACCGGAGCCGAGCATGATCGTCGACCGCCAGGGCAGGCGCTTCCGCAATCTTCGCGTCAGCCTGACCGCCGCCTGCAACTACGCCTGCACGTACTGTGTGCCGGATGGCAAGCGTCTGGTCGCTGCGCAGGACGAGTTGTCGGCGGAGTCTTTGGTGCGCGGGGTTGCCTTTCTGATCGAGGCCGCTGGTATCGAGCGCCTGCGCGTTACCGGCGGCGAACCGTTGGTCAGTCCAAAACTCGATGCCTTCCTGCACGGCGTCAGTCGTCTCGGCCTGCAGGACATTGCCATCACCACCAATGGCCAGCTGCTGTCGAAGAAGCTGCCGCTGCTGCTGGACTGCGGCATCCGCCGTCTCAATGTCTCCCTCGATACCCTGAATGCCGACGCTTTCCGGCGCATCGCCCGTGGCGGCGATCTGGGCTCGGTGCTCAAGGGGCTCGACGAGGCCCGCGCGGCGGGCCTGAAGATCAAGCTCAACATGGTCCCGCTGCGCGGACAGAACCTCGACCAGGTCGTGCCGCTGCTGGACTACTGCCTGGAGCACGGCTTCGAGCTGCGCTTCATCGAACTGATGCGCATGGGCCATCTGGCCCGTGATTCCAATGCCTTCAACCAGCAGTTCATCGGCATGCCGGAGCTGCTGGAGCTGATCGGCGAACGCCATCCCTACGTCCAGGCCGATGCGCCGGTGGATGCCACCGCGCTGCGCTACGAAGTGCCGGGGCGCGGCTTCTTTGGCGTGATCGCCAACGAGAGCGTGCCGTTCTGCCGGACCTGTTCGCGGCTGCGCCTGTCCTCCACCGGCTGGCTGCATGGCTGCCTGTCGTCAAGCAATCGCCATTACATCGGCGACCTGCTGGACAAGCCGCGCCACCAGGCGCTACCGGCCCTGCAGCGGTTGCTGGTGAGCGCCCTGGCGGACAAGCAGGAAGTCGCCTTTTCCGGTGGCGTCACCATCATGAAGATCATCGGCGGCTGAGATCGCCCTCAAGACCTGATTAGCCCATGCCCAACGAATTCCCCATTTCCTACATCGAGCCGGTGTTCCGGCCGCCGAGCGAGGCGCACTCGCTCATTCTTCCCGTCACCAACGGCTGTTCGTGGAACCAGTGCGGCTTCTGCGAGATGTACACGCAACCTCAGAAGAAATTCCGCGCCCGCGATGAGGCCGAGGTGCTGGAGGAGATTCGCCGCTGTGGCGAGCGGCTGATCGTCCAGCGCGTGTTCCTCGCCGACGGCGATGCGCTGGTGTTGCCGACACGGCGCCTGCTCAACATCCTGCGCGCGATCCGTGAGCACATGCCTGAGGTGGACCGCGTCTCCAGCTATTGTCTGCCGCGCAACCTGCGCAAGAAGTCGGTGGAGGAACTCAAGGAGCTGGCCGATGCGGGCCTGCGCATGGCCTATGTGGGCGCCGAGTCCGGCGACGACGAAGTGCTGGCGCGGGTGAACAAGGGCGAGACTTATGCCTCCACGCTGGATGCCCTGCAGAAGCTGGGCGAGGCCGGGATCAAGCGCTCGGTGATGATTCTCAACGGCCTGGGCGGCAGTACGCTGAGCGTCCAGCACGCTGACAACTCGGCGCGCCTGATGAACGAAGCGCAGCCGGAATTCCTCTCCACCCTGGTGGTGAGCTTCCCCTCCGGCGAGGAGCGTTATCGAGCAGGCTTCCCGGACTTCCAGCCGCTGTCGCAGGCGGAACTGTTCGTCGAGGTCGAACGCCTGCTGAGTGCGCTGGAGCTGCGCGACACGGTGTTCCGCAGCGATCATGCGTCCAACTACCTGGTGCTCAAGGGCACGCTGGGAGCGGACAAGGCTCGGTTGCTCGACCAGGTTCGCCAGGCCATCGAGCAGCCGCAGCGCGCGCATCTGCGCCAGGAATGGCAGCGCGGCCTGTGATGGCGCGGAAGCTGCATTGCCTGTCCGAATGCCGGTTTTTCGTCGCCGGCTCCGGAGATTTCCCATGCGCTACCTGATGTTGATCCTTGCCTTCGCCAGCCTGGGCGGCTGCATGAATCCCAGTGACCTGGCCGATGGCACCGACTATTACCTGCGTGATTCGGGCTTCCTCGATCACAGCCAGACCCGCCGTACCTCGAACTGGCGCCTGCAGCAGGACTCCTTCATCTATATCGCCCAGGGTCCGTTCGTACCGCCAGGCCACCCTTACGCACGGCCTAACGTGGTGGCGGAGGAGGCGTTCAAGGGCTTCGTCCAGTACTTCCCGCTGGTGCGTCGGGCCAAGAGCCCGTTGGGGCTGGAGGGGGCGATGCAGGAAGCGCGCGCGGCGGGTGCCAATTATCTGTTGTATACCCGCTTTGCCCGTGGGGAAGACAATGTCGGCACCTACGAGGAATATGAGGACACCGACAACGCCGTGGGCCGCGACCGCAGCGTGATCCAGGTGATGCTGATCGAGACCGACAACCGCTACCTGGTCGATAGTGCGACTATCCGCAGCCGCGGCGGTTTTCTGACATTCTATGACGCCAGCCCCGAAGACCTGATCGGGCGGCCGCTGGAAGACTATGCCCGCAGCCTGCTGGGGGTGAAGACGCGAGAGGAGTACCAATGACTGATCCACAGACTCAATCGGACCGGGCCGGCAACCTGCTGGCGCAGATTCCCGCCAGCAAGGACAAGGGGCTGCCGCCGGTGCATCTGTGGAATCCGGATTGCTGCGGCGATATCGACATGCGCATCGCTCGCGACGGCACCTGGTATTACCTGGGCACGCCGATCGGTCGCAAGCCGATGGTGCGGCTGTTTTCCACCATCATCCGCCGCGATGGCGACGATTACTTCCTGGTCACACCGGTGGAGAGGTGCGGGATCACTGTCGATGACGCGCCTTTCGTCGCGGTGACCCTGACGGTCGAAGGGCAGGGCGAGCAGCAGGTGCTGCGCTTCACCACCAATGTCGAGGATGAGGTAGTGGCCGATGCCGCGCATCCGATTCGCGTGGAACTCGATCCGCAGACCCAGGAGCCGTCGCCCTACGTGCTGGTCCGGGTGAATCTGGAAGCGTTGATCCATCGCAACGTGTTCTACCAGCTGGTGGAGCTGGCCGTTCCGCGCGAGATCGACGGTGTCGACTGGCTGGGCGTCTGGAGTTCGGGGGAGTTCTTCCCCATCGCGCCGCAGCCGTGACCTGGCGGTCTGAACGCGAACAGTAGTCCGCGCGATTCACCGCTACAAGTACTTAGCTTGCAAAGAAAAAGGCTCCCGAGGGAGCCTTTTTCGTTACCGCCAACGCCTTACATGTTGGGGTAGTTCGGACCGCCGGTGCCTTCCGGGGCTACCCAGGTGATGTTCTGGGCCGGGTCCTTGATGTCGCAGGTCTTGCAGTGTACGCAGTTCTGCGCGTTGATCTGGAAGCGCTTGCTGCCGTCGTCGTTGCTCACCACTTCGTACACGCCGGCCGGGCAATAACGCTGCGCAGGCTCGTCGTAGAGCGGCAGGTTCTTGCCAACCGGGATGCTCGGGTCGGTCAGCTTCAGGTGGATCGGCTGGTCTTCCTCGTGGTTGGTGTTGGAGAGGAACACCGAGGAGAGCTTGTCGAAGCTGAGTTTGCCGTCCGGCTTCGGGTAATCGATCTTCGGCGCTTCGCTGGCCTTCTTCAGGGTCGCGTAGTCCGGGGTCGTATCGTGCAGGGTGAACGGGATCTTGCCGCCAAAGATGTTCTGGTCGATGAAGTTGAACGCACCGCCACCGATGGCGCCGAACTTGTGCATCGCCGGGCCGAAGTTGCGGCTGCGGAACAGTTCGTCATACAGCCAGCTGCCCTTGAAGGCCTCGACGTAGTTGCTCAGCTCGTCGCCGCCTTCGCGGCCGGCGAACAGGGCTTCGGCAACCGAGTCGGCGGCCAGCATGCCGGACTTCATCGCGGTGTGGCTGCCCTTGATCTTGGCGAAGTTCAGGGTGCCCAGGTCGCAGCCGATCAGCGCGCCGCCGGGGAAGACCATCTTCGGCAGCGAGTTCAGGCCGCCCTTGCAGATGGCACGAGCGCCGTAGGCCACGCGCTTGCCGCCTTCCAGGTACTGCTTGATCACCGGGTGGTGCTTGTAGCGCTGGAACTCGTCGAACGGCGACAGGTGCGGGTTGGTGTAGGACAGGTCGATGATCAGGCCGACCACCACCTGGTTGTTCTCCAGGTGATAGAGGAAGGAGCCGCCCGGGTTGTCATCGTTCAGCGGCCAGCCGGCGGTGTGTACCACCAGGCCCTGCTCGTGCTTGGACGGATCGATGTCCCAGATTTCCTTGATGCCGATGCCGTAGTGCTGGGCGTCGGCTTCGCTGTCGAGCTTGTACTTCTTGATCAGTTGCTTGCCGATGTGGCCACGGCAGCCTTCGGCGAACAGGGTGTACTTGGCGCGCAGTTCCATGCCCGGGGTGTAGTAACCCTCTTTCGGATTGCCTTCGCGGTCGACGCCCAGGTCACCGGTGACAATGCCGCGCACTACGCCGTTCTCGTCGATCAGCGCTTCCTGGGCGGCGAAGCCTGGGTAGATCTCGACGCCCAGGCCTTCGGCCTGCTGGGCCAGCCAGCGGCACAGGTTGCCCAGGGAGATGATGTAGTTGCCTTCGTTGTGCATGGTCTTGGGCACGAAGAAGTTCGGCACCTTGGCCGCCGCTTCCGGGCTCTTCAGCACATAGATGTCGTCGCGCTTGACGGGGGTGTTCAGCGGCGCTTCGAGTTCCTTCCAGTTGGGGAACAGCTCGTTCAGCGCGCGGGGCTCGAACACGGCGCCCGAGAGGATGTGGGCGCCCACTTCGGAACCCTTCTCGACCACACAGACGCTGATTTCCTGACCGGCGTCAGCGGCCTTCTGTTTCAGTCGGCAAGCGGCGGACAGACCGGCAGGGCCGGCGCCGACGATGACGACGTCGAATTCCATAAATTCGCGTTCCACTATCGATCTCTCCTGAATCAAGGCTCTGGGCATTTTGTAGGTATTGGGATGGGCGTGCCCCCACCCAGTAAGAGCGGGGCGCATTATAGCTAGACCTGTTGCTATATCTAAACCCTTTATCGAGGGCAATACAAACGTTTGTTTGAATCGCGCGTAACCCTGATAGAATCGGGGTCCGCGGCTTATGAAGGGGTATTTTCGTGTATTGACCCGCCCGGTCGATGCGGTCAAGATACCTGCGGTTTTGCGGTCGCGTTGCGCTGGATGTAGTCGCAGATGGCGTGCACTACCGGCCAGGCCTGTCTGGCGACATTCCTATTCACCGGAGAAAAACGAGGAATCCATGAAGGTTCTTGTAGCTGTCAAACGAGTGGTTGACTATAACGTCAAGGTCCGCGTCAAGGCGGACAACTCCGGCGTCGATCTCGCCAACGTCAAAATGTCCATGAACCCCTTCTGCGAAATCGCCGTGGAAGAGGCTGTACGCCTGAAAGAGAAAGGCGTCGTCACCGAGATCGTTGCGGTCTCCGTCGGCCCGACCGCTGCCCAGGAGCAACTGCGTACCGCGCTGGCTCTGGGTGCTGATCGCGCCATCCTCGTTGAAACCAATGAAGAGCTGAGCTCCCTGGCCATCGCCAAGTCGCTGAAAGCCCTGGTCGACAAAGAGCAGCCGCAGCTGGTCATCCTCGGCAAGCAGGCCATCGACAGCGACAACAACCAGACCGGCCAGATGCTGGCTGCGCTGACCGGCTACGCGCAAGGCACCTTCGCCTCCAAGGTCGAAGTCGCTGGCGACAAGGTCAACGTCACCCGTGAAATCGACGGCGGCCTGCAGACCGTTGCCCTGAACCTGCCGGCAATCGTCACCACCGACCTGCGCCTGAACGAGCCGCGCTATGCGTCGCTGCCCAACATCATGAAAGCGAAGAAAAAGCCGCTGGACGTGGTGACCCCGGACGCCCTGGGCGTTTCCACCGCTTCCACCGTGAAGACCGTGAAAGTCGAAGCTCCGGCTGCCCGTAGCGCTGGCATCAAGGTCAAGTCCGTTGCCGAACTGGTCGAGAAACTGAAGAACGAGGCGAAAGTAATCTGATGGCTATCCTGGTAATCGCTGAGCACAACAACGGCGCCCTGGGCGCCGCCACTCTGAACACTGTCGCTGCGGCGCAGAAGATTGGTGGCGACATCGCCGTCCTGGTCGCAGGCCAGAACGTCGGTGGCGTGGCTGAAGCCGCTGCCAAGATCGCTGGTGTTGCCAAGGTGCTGGTCGCCGACAACGCCGCCTACGCTCACCAACTGCCGGAGAACGTTGCTCCGCTGATCGCTGAGCTGGGCAAGGGCTACAGCCACGTGCTGGCCGCCGCCACCACCAACGGCAAGAACTTCCTGCCGCGCGTTGCCGCCCTGCTGGATGTCGACCAGATCTCCGAGATCATCGAAGTCGTCAGCGCCGACACCTTCAAGCGTCCGATCTATGCCGGTAACGCCATCGCTACCGTGCAGTCCTCGGCTGCCGTCAAGGTCATCACCGTGCGTGGCACCGGCTTCGACGCAGTTGCTGCCGAAGGTGGCTCCGCCGCTGTTGAAGCCGTTTCCGGCCCGGCCGATGCCGGCAAGTCCGCCTTCGTCGGTGAAGAGCTGGCCAAGTCCGATCGTCCGGAACTGACCGCTGCCAAGATCGTCGTATCCGGCGGCCGTGGCATGGGCAATGGCGACAACTTCAAGATCCTCTACTCCCTGGCTGACAAGCTGGGCGCTGCCGTCGGTGCTTCCCGCGCTGCCGTTGACGCCGGCTTCGTGCCGAACGACATGCAGGTCGGCCAGACCGGCAAGATCGTTGCTCCGCAGCTGTACGTGGCCGTTGGTATCTCCGGCGCCATCCAGCACCTGGCGGGCATGAAGGATTCGAAAGTGATCGTTGCGATCAACAAGGACGAAGAGGCGCCGATCTTCCAGGTCGCCGACTACGGCCTGGTCGCCGACCTGTTCGAAGCCGTACCGGAGCTGGAGAAGGCCGTCTAAGCCTTTTTCGCTCAGTGAAGGAACCCGCCCCCGTGGCGGGTTCTTTCATTTCAGGTTCCTGATTTTCCTCGGGAAATGGTCGCTTCGCCGCGCTGGTGACCCATTGGTCACGAATCTTTGCGCAGAAGTCCACGGGCGAAGGTGTCTCATCTACAATGCGCGACGTCTCCAGTTCCTGAATGTGTTCAATCGACACCTGGCTACCGAGGTTTTCATGATCATCAAACCGCGCGTGCGTGGCTTCATCTGCGTCACTACCCACCCGACCGGCTGTGAAGCCAACGTCAAGGAACAGATCGAGTACGTCGAGGCGCACGGCCCCATCGCCAACGGTCCGAAGAAGGTCCTGGTCATCGGTTCCTCCACCGGCTACGGCCTGGCCGCGCGCATCAGCGCCGCCTTTGGCGCCGGCGCCGACACCCTGGGCGTGTTCTTCGAGCGCCCCGGCAGCGAGACCAAGGCGGGTACCGCCGGCTGGTACAACTCGGCTGCCTTCGAGAAGTTCGCCAAGGCCAAGGGCCTCTATGCACGCAGCATCAACGGCGACGCCTTCTCCGATGAAGTGAAGCAAGTCACCATCGACACCATCAAGCAGGACCTGGGCAAGGTCGACCTGGTGGTCTACAGCCTGGCCGCGCCGCGCCGTACCCATCCGAAGACCGGCGAGGTCTTCAACTCCGTGCTCAAGCCGGTCGGCAAGAGCGTCAACTTCCGTGGCCTGGATACCGACAAGGAAGTGATCAAGGAAAGCGTGATGGAGCCGGCCACCGAGGCCGAGATCGCCAACACTGTGGCGGTGATGGGCGGTGAAGACTGGCAGATGTGGATCGACGCGCTGCAGGAAGCCGGTGTGCTGGCCGACGGCGCCAAGACCACCGCCTTCACCTACCTGGGCGAAGAGATCACCCACGATCTGTACTGGAACGGCTCCATCGGCGCCGCCAAGAAGGACCTGGACCAGAAGGTCCTGGGCATTCGCGAGAAGCTGGCCGCCACCGGTGGTGATGCCCGCGTTTCGGTACTTAAGGCGGTGGTTACCCAGGCCAGCTCGGCCATTCCGATGATGCCGCTGTACCTGTCGCTGCTGTTCAAGGTGATGAAAGAGAAGGGTACCCACGAAGGCTGCATCGAGCAGGTCGACGGCCTGTTCCGCGAGAGCCTGTACGGCGCCGAGCCGCACCTGGACGCCGACGGTCGCCTGCGTGCCGACTACAAGGAACTGCAGCCGGACGTGCAGGACACCGTGAAGGATCTGTGGAACAAGGTGACCAACGAGAACCTGTACCAGCTGACCGACTTCACTGGCTACAAGTCCGAGTTCCTGCGTCTCTTCGGCTTCGAGATCGCCGGCGTGGACTACGAGCAGGACGTCAACCCGGATGTGCAGATTCCGAATCTGATCCAGCTCTGAGTTCGCACCAGCAGAAACGGCGCCCGAGGGCGCCGTTTTTGTTTGTCGCCGGCGATCAGTTCGCCGCGGTGACCGGCCCGTGGCTCTGCTTGAGGAAGTCCAGGTAAAGGCGAGCGGTTTCCTCGGGGCGCTCGATCATCGGCACGTGGCCACAATCGCGCAGGATGGCAACGCTGGGCTTCTTCAGCAGCGGTTTCATTACGTTGATGCTGGAAACGTCCAGTACGCGGTCGCGATCGCCCCACAGCAGCAGGGTTGGCGCGGTGATCCTCGGCAGCTCCGGCTCCAGCGGGATGTAGCGCTCGCGCAACTGCTGGAAGACCATGCCGTTGAACGTGCTGCGCTCCAGCGAGCGTTCTGCCAGGTAGTCCCGCAGCCGCGACGGCAGCGGTGGCTTCTGCACGAAGACGAAGTCGAGCAGGGCGGGGAAGTCCTCCACCCTGCGCAGCACCAACGGATTGTCGCCACCCTTGAGCAGGCGCTCGAACAGTTCGCTCTGGTGCGGCGCCATGACCCCGGCGTTATCGAACAGACCGACCGACAGCACCTCCTGCGGATGTCGCGCGGCGAGCAGCGCGGCAATATGTCCGCCCATGGAATTGCCGACCACGTGGAAACGGCCGATGCCCAGTTCGCGCATGAAGTCGGCCAGGCGTTCGGCCTGCGTGCCAACGTCATAGCTGATGTTCGCGGGCCGGCTGCTGTCGCCAAAGCCGGGCAGGTCGACGGCGATGACGTGGTAGTCCCTGGTCAGGAAGCGGGCGAAGCGGGGCCAATTGCTCTTGTCGGCGCCAAAGCCGTGGATCAGCAGGATGGTCTGGGCTTTTTCCGGGCCGCCCTCGTAGTAGGTGATGTCCAGGTCGTCGACCTGCAGGCTGTTGGTCGACAGCCGGGCGCGGGCGGCTTCGACGTACTGTGCCGTCGCCAGCAGGGTGGAGGGGAAGGCGTAGAGCACGCCGGCGGCGACGGCTAGCGCCAGGAGAAGGGCCAGAAGGGCTTTCTTCATGAGAAGTCCTTATTACCAAATCGGGTCGGTGTGCTTTACGCTAGCATTTTGCGGCTCTAAGCATGGCCGTTCTTTCTTCTGGCGAGTGAGACTACCGATGCCTGATTGCTCCACGCTGATCCGTGCAGCGCTGTTGCTGGTGACTTTCTCTATTCCACTGGGTGGGTTCGCGGCCGGCAAGTGCGAGCGGTTGGTCGCTACCGGCAATCCGGAATACCCGCCCTACCTGTGGCGCGACCCTGCGCAGCCGGAGCGCCTGATCGGCGCCAATGCCGACCTGTTGGAGCAGATCGGCAAGGCGATCGGGGTGAGCATCCGGGTGATCTATACCGGCTCCTGGGCGCGTGCGCAGGAAGAGGCGCGGCTGGGCCGGGTCGACCTGATCGCCGGCGCCTTCCTCACGCCGCCGCGGCTGGAGACCATGGACTACATCCATCCGGCCTTCCTCACCACCGACAACGTGGTATGGATGCGCAAGGATGCTGCGACTCCCTACGCCGGTCGCGACGACCTGCGCGGCTTGAAGGGCGGAACCCTGGTGAACAACAGCTTCGGCCCGGATTTCGACACTTTCGCCAAGGAGCAACTGACGCTGGAGGAAGTGCCGAGCCTGACCCAGGCGTTCCAGAAACTGCTGCTCAAGCGCTCGGATTATGTGATCTACGAGCACTACCCCGGCCTCGCGGTCGCCGATACCCTCGGCATGGCCGACGACCTGCAGCCGTTGGAACCGCCGATCTCCAGCGAGGGTCTGTACCTGACCGTCGCGCACAACTCGGCCTGCAACGACCCGTGGCTGCGCGGACAACTGGCGAAAAAAATGACAGAATTGACGGCCGCCGGAATCCCGCAGCGCCTGCTGCAGGACAACCTGGCCCGCTGGAAGGCCCAGCAGCTGCAGCCTGCCAGCACTCCCACCGAGTAGGACAATAGATTTCGTGATCAATCGACGGATGATGGTCGCCGGCCTGGCTTTGTTTGCGTTGGCCGGCTGTGCGACGAACGACCCGGCACCCAACGAACAGATGCGTCTCACCGAGCAGGCGCTGGAACAGGCCAAGGCCGTAGGTGCGACCGATGACGTCGCCGAGCTCAAGCTCGCCGAGGACAAGTACCAGGCTGCCAAGGGGGCCCTGGCGGTCGGCTCGCACAAGAAGGCGCGGCAGCTCGCCGAGCAGGCCGAGCTCGATGCGCGCCTGGCCGAGGCCAAGGAGCTGACGCGCAAGAGCACCGAACAACTGTCCGAGCAGAGCAAGAGCATCAATCGCCTGCGCAAACAGTTGGGAGAAGTGCAATGACTTCCGTGCAACTGTTGCGCCGTGGCGCATCGTGGATCGGCGCCTTGGGTGTCGTCGCACTGCTGGCCGGTTGTGCCAACAGCCAGCTCAGCGAGAAATCCCTGGAGCAGGCCCGCCAGCAGTTCCAGGCGGTGAAGGAAGACTCCTCGGTGCTGCGCAGCGCGCCCAAGGACGTGATCCGTGCCGGCGAGTCGCTGGCCCGCGCCGAGCGCCTGTCCAACTACTGGGGCAGCAGCGATGACGTACTGCAGTACTCCTACCTCAGCCAGCGCTACAGCGAGATCGCCCGCGAGCACAGCAATCTGGCGCTGAACCAGGAGCGCCTGGGCAAGCAGCAGCTGGAGCGCGAGCGCCTGCAACTGGCGATGCGTGAGGCGCGCCTGCTCAACGTGCAGGAACAGAGCAAGTGGCTGGAGCAGCAGATGGTCAGCCTGGCCACCAACGAAACCGAACGCGGCCTGGTGCTGACGCTCGGCGATGTGCTGTTCGACAGCGGTGAGGCGGACCTGAAGCCTGCGGCCAACCGCACCGTGCTCAAGGTGGTGCAGTTCCTCCAGCTCAACCCGCGGCGGGTCATCCGCATCGAGGGCTACACCGACGCCGAAGGCGATCGCGAGCAGAACCTGCAACTGTCCCGGGACCGCGCGCAGGCCGTGGCTGATGCGCTGACTGACCTGGGCGTGGACGACAAGCGCGTCAAGGTGCAGGGCTACGGCGAGGCATATCCGGTGTCGGACAACGCCTCGTCGCTGGGGCGTGCGCAGAACCGCCGAGTGGAGATCGTCTTCTCCGACGAGAAGGGCCAACTCGGCGCCGAACGCTGAGCGCAGCGCAATATCCCGACACAGGAAAACCCCGGACGCCTCGGCTCCGGGGTTTTTCATCTGGGGCATCTCGAATTCTTTCGAGTGGCAGCTTGGCGAAAATGGCCGGGTGCGACTAATCCCCTCAAGGGGAGCCGTAAACGAGAGAATCTGATGTCACTGGAAAAGAAGCTTTTCAATGTAATCGTGGCGGACCCGCAACCGATGATCGGTTGGGGCCTGGAACGCTATCTGCTGGAACGCGAACTGGCTCAGGTGAAAGCCTTCGTCAGCGACACCGACAGCCTGCTGGACGTCCTCAGTGCCCATCCCGAGGTTGATCTGGCCATCGTCGAGCTGGCGCTGCCCGGCGCTCGCGGGCGTGATGGCGTGCACCTGATCGAATGGTTGCAGCGCCACCATCCGGATGTACCTGTACTGGTCTATTCGGTCATGGGGGCGCCACTACTGGCGACCGCAGCGGTGAAGTGCGGCGCGGTGGGCTATGTCTGCAAGCGCAATCCGCTGAGCCTGCTGGATGACGCCTTCGCCCGCATCCGCAAGGGCGAGACCTACATCGACCCGATGCTGCGTCCGCCGCGTCATACCGGCAAGCCGTTGAGCCCAACCGAAGTCGATATCATCCGCCGCCTGGCCCATGGTGCCACGGTGGGGGAAATCGCCGAGCGGACCAACCGCAGCGTCTCCACCATCAGCACCCACAAGCGCAATGCCATGCAGAAACTCGGCCTGACCACCGATGCGCAACTGGTGGTGGCGGGGCTGCTGGACTGGCTGGGCGAGATCTGAAGCAAGCGGGCGCGCAACTGTATCGGATGGAATGCTGACGACTGTTCTGGAACAGTTTGCACTTTTTGGCTACTGTTTCGGTTCAATGACCGAGGGATGGCCGTCATGTCCAATCTGCTGCTGTACCAGCGCATCGCCCAGCAACTGGCGGAAGACATCCGTCGTGGTGTCTACCAGCCGGGCGAGCGCGTGCCGTCCGTGCGCAAGCTGAGCACCCAGCTCAACGTCAGCCATGCGACGGTGCTCCAGGCCTACGCCACCCTCGAGGATCAGGGCCTGATCCGCGCGCGTCCGCAGTCCGGCTTCTACGTGCATCGCACACCGGCACTGACTGCCTCGACGCCGGACATCGCCCGCGTCGAACGCCCCGGTCTGGTCACCCGCAGCAGCATCATCAACCAGGTGCTCGCCGAGGCGCGCCGCGAGGGTGTGTTCCCGCTGGGCGCCGCGGTGCCGCATGTGGATTACCTGCCGGTCCGCGCGCTGCACCAGCAGTTGGCCAAGGTCACCCGCTTCTCCAGCCCGCGGGCCTTCAGCTACATGTTCAGCCCCGGCTACGAGCCGCTGCGCCGCCAGGTGGCGATCCGCATGCGCGATGCCGGTGTGGTGGTCGATCCGACCCAGGTGACCATCACCCACGGCTGCGTCGACGCCATCCACATGGCCCTGCGCGTGATGACCCGGCCGGGCGATCTGATCGCCACCGAATCGCCGAGCTACTACGGGCTGCTGCAATTGGCCGATATCCTCGGCCTGAAGGTCATCGAGATTCCCAGTGACCCGCTCACCGGCATCAGCCTGGAAGCCTTGCAACTGGCCGCCAACCAGTGGCCGATCAAGGCGCTGGTGCTGACCGCGCGCCTGAGCAATCCGCTGGGCGGCACCATCCCGGAGGATCGCCAGAAGGCGCTGCTCAAGCTCACCGCCGAGCACAACATCGGGGTGATCGAGGACGATATCTACGGCGAGCTGATGTTCGACCAGGGACAGACCAAGGCACTCAAGGCCCATGACCGTGACGGCCGGGTGGTGTACTGCTCGAGTTTCTCCAAGACCATCTCCCCTGGCGTGCGCATCGGCTGGATCATCGCCGAGCGCTACCAGGAGGAGATTCGCCGCCTGCAGACCTTTACTACGCACTCGGCGTGCACCGTCACCCAGATGGGCGTGGCGGCGTATCTCGAGAACGGCGGTTATGACCGGCATCTGCGCTACATCCGTCAGGAGTACCGCAAGAACATGACGGCCTACCAGTTGGCGGTACAGCAGTACTTCCCGGAGGGCACGCAGATGACCCGGCCCAAGGGCGGCTTCATCCTCTGGGTCAGCCTGCCGGCCAAGGTCAACACCAAGGAACTGCACGTCCGCGCCCTGGAGCAGGGCATCAGCATCGCGCCGGGGCTGATCTTCAGTAACACCGAGCAGTTCAACAACTGCCTGCGCCTGACCTGCGGCATCCCGTGGGACCGCGAGGCGGAGCGGGCGATCATGACCCTGGGCATGCTGGCGTGCCAGCTGTGTCAGGAAGAACTGATCGCTGCGTAATTGCCCTGCATGCGCAGGAGCGGACTCTGTCCGCCGTAGGTCCGCTGCGCGCCGGATGCCATCGCGGACGCAGTCCGCTCCTACGTAAAGCTTTTCTGCGGTTAACCCGTTTTCCCACATCGTCTCGTCCAAGCAAGTTGAAACCCTCGACGAGACCGCTGCCGTGCCGATCGCCACGCTGCCGAATGACCACTGCGTTACACCCGTGCCTGCGCCATCGGCGATACTCGGTCGCTGGCGAGAAGCCAGCCACCACCCGCAACGCTACGGATCGAGAGAGTTGAAGAGACCCCTCACGGATGAAAACGACGTCGCTCTGCTGCAGCGTTACCGACAAGGCGACGTCGAAGCGTTCGGCGAGCTTTACGCTCGTCATCGCCTAGGCCTGTTCCGCTTCCTCTGCGGCCTGTGCGGCGACAATGCCCAGGCCGAAGAAGTGTTCCAGGAAACCTGGCTGAGCCTGATCCGCAGCGACAGCCAGCCCTTCGGCGCCGCCAGCTTCAAGACCTGGCTGTACCAGATCGGCCGTAACCGCCTGATTGACCACTGGCGCAAGCTGGGCCGCCACCAGGGGCGCCAGGAAAGCTTTGACGAGCAGTTGCATGGCGATGCATTGAACGGCGAAAGCACCGACCCCGAACGCGAGCTGAGCCTTGCCCGCGACCAGCAGCGCCTGCAGGGCGCACTGGAGTCTTTGCCGGTGGAGCAGCGCGAAGTCTTCCTACTGCGCACCCATGGCGATCTGGAACTGAACGAAATTGCCGAGCTGACGAAAACTCCGGCGGAAACCGTGAAGAGCCGACTTCGCTACGCCCTGCAGAAATTGCGGCGGTTGTTGTCCGACCCGTCGGTGACCGAGGAGGTGAGTCGATGAATCGCGATCCGCACGAGCAGGACCTGCTTGAGCACTACCGCCGGCACAGCGAAGAGCAGCCGTCGGCGCAAGTGGACGCGCGCATCCTGGCTGCCGCTCGCGCCGCCTTGCAGGAGAAGCCCCCGAGTTTCGCCCAGCGACTGCACCAGTGGTTGCTGGGTGCCGGCAGCCGCCAGCGCTGGGGCGTTGCCGTGGCCGGCCTGGCGACTCTGGGAATCGGCCTGAGCCTGACCCTGCGTACTTACCAAGAGGCGCCGGAGCGCTTCGATGCACCGGTCTCCCCGGCAATGCTGCGCGCGCCGGTTCCCGCACCGGCCATGGCGCCGCCTGCGGCTCCGGCCGCCGCACCCTATGCGGCGCCGAGCATGGCTGTGCCGCAGATGGATAGCGCTGCTGGGGCGGCGATGGAGGAACTCGCCAAACCTGCGCCCATGAGCAAGAAAATGGCGGTAGACAGCGCGCAGGCTGAACCTCTGGCCGAAGCGCGCGAGCTCCATGATGCCCAGGCCCAGCCAGGCAGGCAGGTGCAAGGGAAGCTGCAAGCGTTGGCGGTGCAGGGTGATGAGCCGCGTACCAGCCTGTTGCACCTGCGCGACTTGCAGGACAAGGGGCAGAAGGAGGAGGCTGAGCGTGTGCGCGAGAGCTTGCGGCAGCGCTTCCCGGAGCTGGATATCGACAAGGCTCTGAAGGAACTGTCTGACAACCCTTGACCAATGACAGGCCGGGTTCAGCCCGTGTCTGTCAGACTGAATGAAGTAACGCTTTGTCATGGCTAGACACTTGCTCTGCCACGCATCTCGCGCCAGCATTGCGCGGTTTTTCTGACGGCCCGCTCCATGAAGACGTATCGAATTCTCGTTGTCGCCAGTTTGTCCCTGCTGCTCGCCGCCTGTGGTGACGAGCACAAGGACAAGGTAGCCGCTCCGGCTCCAGCGCCCGCACCGGCAGTTGCCCCAGCAGCGGCCCCGGCCAGCACGCCCGCGCCCGAGCCAGCCGCTGAGCAGCCGCGCGAAAATGAGGCCAAGCCTGCTGCCGCCAAGGCCGTGGCGTCGCCCAAGGCGCCGGCCGTCGAGGCGTCGATCAAGCCCGAGGCTAAGGCGCCTTCGAAGACCCCGGCGCAGGTGCGCAAGCCGGTCGATCCGGCGGTCAAGCAGCCGTTGCCCCCGGTGAAGCTCGACCTGCGCCTGCCCAAGGACCTCGTCCACGAGTTGCAAGCGGACGATCCGATCACCGTGACCGAGGACAAGCCGATCCTGCCGCCCATGTTCGGCGAAAAGACCGGACAGAGCCCGTTCGAAGTCGGGGGCCGCCTGATCCAGCGCGAACCCAATGAGCGCGAGGCCAATGAAGACAGCTGGCACTCGGATATCCGTGGCGCCGAGTTGCAGTTCAAGTTCCGTAACTGATCGCGGCGTCTGCCCTTGTAGGAGTGAGCTTGCTCGTGACGCTCTTCATGAAGGCTCGTTCGCGAGCAAGCTCGCTCCTACACGAAGAGGTCGTCAGAAGCGGTGCACGCCACCGCGAATCGCCTCGAACAACGCCCCATCCAGCTCCCGATAGTCGGTCTCACCGGGCAACCGCACGAACAGCGCCTCGGTCACGGTTGAAGGGTCGTAGGCGTTGCGCTTGAGGTCAGTCTTCTTGTACTTGAAGGTCCCGGTGGTCTCCACCTGGGCCAGCAGGCGCAGGAACAGCGGCACGGCGTAGGCCGGCAGCTCGCGGTCCAGGTGCGCCGCCAGCTCTGTCGTGTCCAGGCTGGCGCCGTCCGCCAGGCGCAGTGCGGCCATGCCGCAGCGACCGTTGGTGCCGGGAATCTCCACGCCGTAGACCACCGCATCCTCCACGCCGGGGAAGGCGCCCAGGGCGTTTTCCACCTCGGTGGTGGAGACGTTCTCGCCCTTCCAGCGGAAGGTGTCGCCCAGGCGATCGACGAACTGGGTGTGCTTGAAGCCGATGTCGCGCATCAGGTCGCCGGTGTTGAACCAGGTATCGCCTTCCTTGAATACGTTGCGGTAGATCACCGCCTCGCTCTTGGCCGGGTCGGTGTAGCCATCGAAGGGCCACTTGGCGCTGATCTCGCTGATCAGCAGGCCGGCTTCGCCCTTGTCGACCTTTTCCATGAAGCCCCTGGCGTTGCGCACTGGCTGGTCGTTCTCCAGGTCATAACGGACGATCGCGTAGGTTGCCGGCGAGTAGCCCACCGTATTGTCGAAGTTGAATACGTTGGTGAAGCCGATATTGCCTTCGCTGGAGGCGTAGAACTCGGTGATCCGCTCGATGCCGAAGCGTTCCTTGAATTCGTTCCAGATCGACGGGCGCAAGCCGTTGCCAATCATGCAGGTCAGGCTGTTGCCGCGCTCCTCGGCGCACTCGGGCTGGTTGAGCAGGTAGCGGCAGAGTTCGCCGATGTAGCCGAAGCAGGTCGCCTGGTAGGTCTGCACGTCCTTCCAGAAGGCGCTGGCGGAGAATTTGCGACGCAAGGCGATGGCCGCGCCACCGGCCAGCACGGCGCTCCAGCAGACGGTGACGGCGTTGTTGTGGTAGCAGGGCAGGGTCAGGTAGAGCACATCGCTGTTGCTCAGGCCGAGCCCTGAATGGCCGAAGCCACCGTAGGCCTTGATCCATTTGCCATGGCTCATGATCGAGGCCTTGGGCAGGCCGGTGGTGCCGGAGGTGTAGATGTAGAAGCAGGCGTCCTTCAGACGCACTCGCGCGGTTTCGGCGAGGTTGTTCGAGTCCTGCTCCTGGGCCAGGCGCATCAGCCCCTGCCAGCCGGCCGGGACCTGTGCCTGGGTTGATGGCGACTCGTCTTCGTCGGCGATCCAGTAGCAGCGCCCGCCGCTGTTCTCCAGGGCCGGGCGAACGTCTTCGAAGACCTCGCGCAGCTCCTCGCCGACCACGAAATGGCTTGGTTTGACCAGGTTCAGGCTGTGGCTGAGCACCTGGCCGCGCTGGGTGGTGTTGACCAGCGCGCCGATGGCGCCGAGCTTGGCCAGCGCGGCGAGCACCACCATGAGTTCGGCGCGGTTCTCCAGCATCACCGCGACCACGCTGGCGTGGCCCACGCCCTCGGCCTGGAAGGCCCGCGCCAGGCGGTTGGCCCAGCCGTTGAAGAGGGCGTAGGACAGGCGCCGGCGTTCATCGATCAGCGCCGGGCTGTCCGGGTAGAGGCGCGCGGCGCGCTCCAGGGCCCAGCCCAGGGAGAGATTCTTCTCGCGGTTGCGGATGCCGGTGTAGTACAGCCCGCGCAGCATGCGCGGCACGCGGCCGAGGGTGGCGGGCAGGTGGGCGAGGAAGCGGGTCGGGGTAATGATGTCGGCGTGGGTCATTGAAGCGTGCCCTTGTTGTCATTGTTGTCTGTGGCGTGCAGACGCTTCGGGCGACTCTAGGCCGCTGCCCGGCGCCCGCCTATGGCCCATGCGCGCGTGGCACAGGGCAGATCGGCAAACGCCGGCGAGGCGTTCCTCGCAGTCTAGGAAGCTATGGCCGGACGGCCAGGGCGGGATTGTGTCGATTGGTAAATGGCGACACGGTGCCCATGGTGGGAGGGTTGGTAGGGCGAATAACCGCTTGTGGTTATCCGCCGTTAGCCTAGGTGTGGCAAACGGCGGATAACGCGTTCCGCGTTATGCGCCCTACGAAAAGGTCCGTGAGTGTGCTCAGTCGAGGAACAGGTCGGGTACCAGGCTGCCGCCGTTCGGGTCGAAACGGTACTGCTCGAAGTCGCTCTGGCCCTGTTCGCGCAGGATGTCCTCGTCGATCAGCAGGCGCCCGCTGATGCTGCGTTCACGGCTGGAGAGGATGGCGTAGGCGGCGTCGGCCATGATCGCCGGGGTACGCGCACGCTTGAAGGCATCGCGGCTGCCCAGCTCGAACTCGATGGCGGCGGTGGCGATCATGGTTTTCGGCCACAGTGCGTTGACGCTGATGCCGTACTTCTTGAACTCCTCGTGCATGCCCAGGGTGAGCATGCTCATGCCGTACTTCGTGACGGTGTAGGGGCCGTGCTGGGCGAACCACTTGCCGGCCAGGTTGATCGGCGGCGACAGGCTGAGGATATGGCCCTTGCTCTGTTTCAGGTAGGGCAGCGCGGCCTGGCTGCAGACCATCACGGCGCGGGTGTTGATCTGGTACATCAGGTCGAAGCGCTTGGGCTCCAGGCGTTCCACACCGACCAGCTTGATCGCCCCGGCGTTGTTCACCACCGCGTCGATCCCGCCGAAGTGTTCGGCGGCGCGAGCCATGGCCTCGCGCACGGCGTTCTCGTCGCGCACGTCGAGTTGCAGCGCGAGGGCCTTGCCGCCGGCGGCTTCGACTTCCTCGGCGACGCTGAAGATGGTGCCTTCGAGTTTCGGGTGGGGCTCGGCGCTCTTGGCGGCGATGACGATGTTGGCGCCGTCGCGCGCGGCGCGCAGGGCGATTTCGCGGCCGATGCCACGGCTGGCGCCAGTGATGAAGAGGGTTTTGCCGGAAAGGGACATTTGGGGGCTCCTAGTTCTTGTTATGAGTCGTCAGCGGTGGGGCTGACGGCGTCTGTAGGAGCGAGCTTGCTCGCGAACAATTCCCTGTTGCAGGGCCCTGGTTCGCGAGCAAGCTCGCTCCTACGAAAAGCGAAAAGCGAAAAGCGAAAAGCGAAAAGCGAAAAGCGAAAAGCGAAAAGCGAAAAGCGAAAAGCGAAAAGCGAAAAGCGAAAAGCGAAAAGCGAAAAGCGCTTCAGGCGTCTTCGGCCTCGACCTCCACCAGCAACTGCCGCGATTTCACCTGCTCGCCCTTGGATACCTGCACGCGGCGGATCACGCCGTCGACGCCGGCCTTGAGCGGGTGCTCCATCTTCATCGCTTCCAGCACCAGCAGCAGTTGACCCTTGCTGACGCGCGTACCTTCGCTCACCAGTACGTCGACGATGGCGCCATCCATCGGTGCCTTCACCGTGCCGGAGCCCGCACCAGCGGCGGCACCTGCCGGTTCATGGGTGACGTCCAGCAGTTCGAGGTTGCCGTCCGCGCCATACAGCCACAGGCGAGCGCCTTCCTGGTGGAAGGGCAGGCGGCGGCGAACGCCATCGGCTTCGAAAACCGCCTCGCCGTTCTCCGCACCGAGCAGGCGAAGATCGATTTCGGATTCACCGATGCGGGCCAGCAATGTCGGCTGGACGCCGTGCTCGCGGACTTCCAGTTCGACGACGAATTTCTCCTCGCCATGCTTGAGTGCGAAACGCCACGGAGCGCTGCCCGCGCTACGCCAACCGGACAGCCCCGGCTGGTGCGCACGATCACTGGCCGAAGCCTGGTAGAGCAGGGCGGCGGCACAGGCCAGTTCCAGTGGTTGCGGCTGGCGCGGGGCCAGGCTCGGGTCGCCGGCGAACTGCTCGCCGATGAACGCGGTGGTGGCCTTGCCGGCGGCGAACTCCGGGTGCTTGAGCAGGTTGGCGAGGAAGCGCTGGTTGCCGGTCACTCCCAGCAGCACGCAGTCCTCGACGGCGCGCACCAGCTTGCGCCGGGCCTCGTCGCGGGTAGCGCCGTAGGCAATGACCTTGGCCAGCATCGGGTCGTAGAACGGCGTCACCGGCTGGCCTTCGCGCAGGCCGTGATCGATGCGGATACCGTCCAGCTGAGGCGGCGTCCAGCGCAGCACCTGGCCGGTCTGCGGGAGGAACCCATGGCCGGCATCCTCGGCGTACAGGCGCACCTCGATGGCGTGGCCCTTGAGCTGGATCTGTTCCTGCGTCAGCGGCAGCGGATGGCCTTCGGCGACGCGAATCTGCCAGGCCACCAGGTCCTGGCCGGTGACCAGTTCGGTGACCGGGTGCTCCACCTGCAGGCGGGTGTTCATTTCCAGGAAGTAGAAGGCGCCGCTGGCGTCCAGCAGGAACTCCACGGTGCCGGCGCCCAGGTAGTTCACCGAGGCGGCGGCCTTCACCGCGGCGCTGCCCATGGCGGCGCGCAGGTCTTCGGTCAGCACCGGGCAGGGCGCTTCCTCGATGACCTTCTGGTGGCGGCGCTGCACCGAGCAGTCGCGCTCGCCGAGGTAGACGATATTGCCGTGGCTGTCGCCGAATACCTGGATTTCCACATGGCGCGGCTGCACCACGGCTTTCTCCAGGATCAGCTCGCCGCTGCCGAAGGCGTTCTGCGCCTCCGAGCGAGCGGTACGCAGCTGCTCGGCAAGGTCTTCGCCGCGCGTCACCAGGCGCATGCCGCGCCCGCCGCCGCCGGCGCTGGCCTTGATCATCAGCGGGTAGCCGATGCGTTCCGCCTCGCGGGTCAGGGTGGCGTCATCCTGATCGGCACCTTCGTAGCCGGGGATGCAGGGCACGCCGGCTTCGAGCATGGCGATCTTCGACAGGCGCTTGCTGCCCATCAGGTGGATGGCTTCCACGCCGGGACCGATGAAGACGATGCCGGCGGCCTCGCAGGCGCGGGCGAAGTCGGCGTTCTCCGAGAGGAAGCCGTAGCCGGGGTGGACGGCGCCGGCGCCGGTGCGTTTCGCCGCGTCCAGAATCGCCTCCGCCTTCAGGTAGGACTGGCCCACGGGCGCCGGGCCGATGCACACGGCTTCGTCGGCCAGTTGCACGTGGCGGGCGTTGGCATCGGCCTGGCTGTACACGGCCACGGTGCGGTAGCCCAGGTCGTGGGCGGTACGGATCACCCGGCAGGCGATTTCGCCACGGTTGGCAATCAGGATCTTGTCGAAGCTGGGCATGCTGGCTGTTTCCCTCTCCCCGCCCTCTCCCTGAAAGGAGAGGGGATTGTTCGGTGCGCGCGTTGGCTCACTGCGCCCAGTTCGGTTTGCGTTTCTGCACGAAGGCCATGGTGCCTTCGGCGCCTTCCGCGCCGGTCACCGCGTCGGCGAACTGGCGGGCGGCGCTGTCCAGCAGCGGGCCGAGGGCTTCGGTTTCGCTGGCCAGCAGCAGTGCCTTGGTGGCGGCATTGGCGCCCGGCGCGCAGCGACGGACCTGATCGAGCGCTTCCGTCAGTTGCTCGCCGAGACTTTCAGCGTTGTCCGCGCAGGCATGCACCAGGCCCAGGCGCAGCGCCTCGCGGCCATCGAAGCGGGCGGCGGTGAGGGCCAGGCGGCGGGCCTGGGTCAGGCCGATGCGTTTCACCACGAAGGGCGCGATCTGCGCTGGCAGGATGCCGAGGCTGGTTTCCGGCAGACCGAACTGCGCGTCCGCTGCGGCGATGGCGATGTCCGAAACGCAGGCCAGGCCGAAGCCGCCGCCGAGCACCGCGCCTTCCAGCGCGGCGACCAGTACCTGCGGTTGCGCCTGGGCTTCCTCCAGCAGGCCGCCGAAGGCGCGGTTCAGCGCGGCGTAGGCATCGGGACCGGCAGCGCGGGCGCCGGCCATGTCCTTGATGTCGCCGCCGGCGCAGAAGTGCCCGCCAGCGCCACGCAGGACGATGGCGCGCACGGCACGGTCGTCGCGCACCGCGGCGAGCACCGCACGCAGTTCGCTGACCATCGCCAGGCTCATGGCGTTGCGGCTGTCCGGACGATTGAGGGTGACGTGCAGTACGCCACCGTCACGTTCCAGCAGCAGGGTTTCGCAGTTCGGCAGTTCACTCATGCCGCAATTCCTCGTTTAAAGATGCTACAGGCGGCAGGCTTCAGGCGGGAGGCAAAAGCGGCGCTCTTCCTGCCGCCTGAAGCCTGCCGCCTGTAGCTGCTCTCAGCCCTTCTTCTTGCCCGGCAGGGTGCCCATCAGCTTGCAGATGATGCCCAGCATGATTTCGTCCGCACCGCCGCCGATGGACACCAGACGGGTGTCGCGGTAGGCGCGGGCGATCGGGTTTTCCCACATGAAGCCCTGGCCGCCCCAGTACTGCAGGCAGGCGTCGGTGACCTCGCGGGACAGCCGGCCGACCTTGAGTTTGGCCATGGAGGCCAGGCGGGTGACGTCCTTGCCACGGATGTACTGCTCGGTGGCCTGATAGGTGAGGGCGCGCAGGCACTCGATCTCGGTCATCAGCTCGGCCATGCGGAAGTGGATGACCTGGTTGTCGATCAGCGCCTGGCCGAAGGTCTTGCGCTCCTTGCAGTAGTCGATGGTGGCGTTGACGCAGTACTCCATGCCCTTGATGCCGCTGGCGGCGCCGAACAGGCGTTCCTCCTGGAACTGCAGCATCTGCATCATGAAGCCCGAACCCTCGGCGCCGATGCGGTAGCGCTGCGGCACGCGCACGTCGTCGAAGAACACCTGGGCGGTTTCCGAGCTGCGCATGCCGAGCTTGTCCAGGTGCGGGCTGATGCTGATGCCCTTGGACTTCATCGGCACCATGATCAGTGACTTGTTGACGTGGGGCTTGTCGTCGGAGGTGTTGGCCAGCAGGCAGATGAAGTCGGCGGACGGCGAGTTGGTGATCCACATCTTGCTGCCGTTGATGACGTAGTCGTCGCCATCCTTGCGCGCAGTGGTCTTCAGCCCGGCGACGTCGGAACCGGCACCCACTTCCGAGACGCCGATGCAGCCGACCATCTCGCCGGCGATGGCCGGGCGGAGGAATTCCTCGCGCAGCTCATCGGAGCCGAAGCGTGCCAGGGCCGGTGTGCACATGTCGGTCTGCACGCCCAGGGCCATCGGCACGCCGCCGCAATGGATGGTGCCGAATTCCTCGGCAGCGACCACCGAGTAGCTGTAGTCCAGGCCCATGCCGCCGAATTTCTCCGGCTTGGAGATGCCCAGCAGGCCTAGGTCGCCGGCCTTCTTGAAGACCTCGTGGATCGGGAAGCGCCCGGCCTTTTCCCACTCGTCGACGTAGGGGTTGATCTCGCGTTCGACGAAGTTGCGCACGGTGCGGCGGAGTTCTTCGTGTTCCTGGGTGAAGATCATTTCTTGTTCTCCGTGGGATCTTTCAATTCAGGTTGGGCGAATGAAGCGCAACGCTTTACTCGCCGGCTTGGCGCATGACGCCTGGGGCGTCATGCGCCCTATGGTCAAAATCGTGCAACACCGAAACTGTTGTTCTTCAGCGGCCGCACGGCCGCCTCCGCGCAGATATCCAGCAGGTAGCCGAGCAACTGGCGCGTGTCGCGCGGGTCGATCAGCCCGTCGTCCCACAGGCTCGCGGTGCCGTAGAGCGCGGTGGACTGGGCGTCGAGTTTCTGCGCGGTCATCTGTTCGAGCATGTCGAGCATCTTCGGGTCGGCTTCCTTGCCCTCCTTGGCGTGCTTTTCCTCGGTGACGATGCGTAGCACCTTGCCGGCCTGGGCACCGCCCATCACCGCGGTGCGGCTGTTGGGCCAGGCGAAGATGAAGCGCGGGTCCAGCCCGCGCCCGCACATGGCGTAGTTGCCAGCGCCGTAGGAGCCGCCGACGACCAGGGTGAGCTTGGGCACGGTGGCGTTGGCCACGGCCTGGATCATCTTCGAGCCGTGCTTGATCACGCCCAGGCGCTCGGACTCGGTGCCGACCATGAAGCCGGTGGTGTTGTGCAGGAACAGGATCGGCGTGTTGCTCTGCTCGCACAGCTGGATGAACTGCGCCGCCTTGGCCGCACCCTGCGGAGTGATCGGGCCGTTGTTGCCGATCAGGCCGCAGGCGTGGCCCTCGATGTGCAGGTGGCCGCAGACGGTCTGGCTGTCGAACTCGTTCTTGAAGTCGAGGAAGCGCGAGCCGTCGGCGATGCGCGCAACGATCTCGCGCACGTCGTAGGGCTTCTTCGCGTCCGCCGGGACCACGCCGAGCAGTTCCTGCGCCGGGTACAGCGGCTCGTCCCATGTCAGTTTGGCGCGGGCTGGCAACTGGTTGTTCCATGGCAGCGCGGCGAGGATTTCCCGTGCCAGGCGCACGCCATCGGCGTCGTTCTCCGCCAGGTACTCGGCGGTGCCGGCGACCTGGGCGTGCAGTTCGGCGCCGCCCAGTTCCTCATCGGTGGCAATCTCGCCGGTGGCGGCTTTCAGCAGCGGCGGCCCGGCGAGGAACATCTTGGCCTTGCCGCGCACCACCACCACGTAGTCCGACAGGCCCGGTTGATAGGCGCCGCCGGCGGTGGACGAGCCGTGCACCACGGTGACCTGGGGTATGCCCGCCGCCGACAGGCGCGCCTGGTTGGCGAAGCCGCGCGCACCCTCGACGAAGATATCCGCCGCGTAGTTCAGGTTGGCGCCGCCGCTCTCGGTCAGCGCCACCACCGGCAGCTTGTTCTCGAAGGCGATCTGCTGCAGGCGCAGGGTCTTCTTCAGGCCGGTGGGGGAGATGGTGCCGCCCTTGATTGCGCTGTTGCTGGCGCTCACCAGGCAGCGCACCCCGGCGATATAGCCAATGCCGGAGATGATGCCGCCGCCGGCCTGGGTGCCGTCCTTGTCGTCATGCAACTTGTAGCCGGCCAGGGAACCGATCTCGAGGAACGGCGCGCCAGCGTCCAGCAGCAGGTTCAGGCGTTCGCGCGGCAGCAGCTGGCCGCGCTTGTCGAACTTCGGCTTGGCCTCGGCGGCCTTGTCGAGCACCTTCTGCTCGACTTCGCGGAAGCTCGCCACGGCGGCCAGCATGGCCTCGCGGTTGCGGGCGAAGTCTTCGCCCTGGGCGTCGATTTCCGACTGGATCATCGGCATGGCTTACTCCTGGTCCTTCAGCACATCGGGAAGATAGGCACGGTGGAAACCGTTGTAGGAACGGCTCTGACCCGGCTTCACCTTGGAGAGCGGGAAGGCGCGGCTGCCCTGGCTGGCGGCGCCATCGATGCGGATGGTGTTGCCGCTGATGAAGGCGGCGCCGGGGGAGAGCAGGAAGACGATGGCCGCGGCCACTTCCGACTCGGTCCCGATGCGCTTGAGCGGCACGTGCTCGCGCAGGGTCGGGATCACCGCCTTGAACGCGCCTTCGTAGGTGTCCATGCCGCTGGAAGCGACCCAGCCCGGCGCCACGGCGTTGACTCGCACGCCGGCGTGGCCCCACTCGATGGCGGCGGTCTTGGTGAAGTTTTCCATGCCGGCGCGGGCGGCGCCGGAATGGCCCATGCCGGGCATGCCGCCCCACATGTCGGCGAGCATGTTGACGATGCTGCCGCCGGTCTTGCTCAGGCTCTGGTTGAAGACTTCGCGGGCCATCAGGAAGCCGCCCACCAGGTTGGTGCGCACCACGGCCTCGAAGCCCTTCAGGTTGATCGAGGCGAGCGGCGCGGGGTATTGGCCGCCGGCGTTGTTGACCAGGTGATGGATCGGCCCGCGCTCGGCGATGACCTGAGCGACCAGTGCCTTCACCGCTTCCTCGTCGCGGATGTCGCAGCTGTGCCAGCTGGCGCTGCCGCCGTCCTCGATGATCTCGCCGGCGGTCTTCTCCAGCTTCTCGGCCTTGCGCCCGACCAGCACCACGTGGGCGCCGAGGGCTGCCAGTTCGTGCGCGGTGCAACGGCCGATACCGCTGCCGCCGCCAGTGACGATGATGGTCTGGCCGTCGAACAGGCCGGGTTTGAAGATCGAGTCGTAGCTCATTGTTGTTCTGACTCCGAGGTATCCCGTAGGGCGAATGAAGCGGAACGCTTCATTCGCCGTTTGCGATTGGCGGATAACGCTGGTGGCGTTATGCGCCCTACGTTTCTAACGCTGTTCTTTTGTAGGAGCGAGCTTGCTCGCGAACCGCCTGACGTCATTGCCTCCGGCGAAAAGCGGTCGCGAGCAAGCTCGCTCCTACAGGAGTTGATCGGCGATGGCTTGCGGCACCGCCACCGGGAATTCCAGCAACTGCTGGGCGAAGGCCTTGCCCTGCGGGTCGATACGCAGGCTCGCCACACCGCCGCCGCCCAGGGCGTTCTCCAGCAGGAAGTTCAGGCTGTGGCTGCCCGGCAGGTGCCAGCGGCTGACGCGGCCAAGCTGCGGGTCGAGCACGTGCTGCATCCACTCGGCCACCGCGCCTTCGCTCAGCGCCTCGGCGATCCACGGCAGGTATTCGGGCCGGCGCGCCATCACGCCGATGTTGCTGTGGTTGCCCTTGTCGCCGGAGCGCGCCACGGCCAGCTTTACCAGCGGCACGCTGGCCTGGGCCGGGCCTTCGGCGGCCGGCACGGCAATGTCGTCGGCCAGCGCGGCCGGGTCGAAGTGGTCGATGGCGGGCAGGGCGACTGGCTGGCGCTCGCCGTCGATCTCCACGGTCAACTCACAGGCGTTCTTGTCGATCAGGAAGGAGAACAGGCGGATCACCGGGTACACGGTCGGGCGGCCGCCGACGATGCCGGTCAGGCCCGGCGCCATGCCGGTGGCGGCCTGGGCGATCTCGCGGGAGAACAACACCAGGGCTTCCTTGCGGCTGTGACGCACGGCGAGCTTCACCACGATTTCGCGGCTGTCCTCGCGGCGCCCGTGCGGGCCGTAGGTGGCTTCGCTGCCGAGCAGTTCGATGCTGACCTCGCGGTACGGGCCCCAGCCGCGTTCCATGAGGATTTCCTCGGTCTTGGCGATGATCGCCTGGCTGACCCGCTCGGCCTTCTTCACCGCGTCGATGCCGGCGATCAGGCAACTGGCAGTGCAACGGAAACCGTCCGGGTAGGTGGCGCTGACCTTGTACTGCCCGGTCGGCGGCAGACCACGTGCGCCGCTGACGGTCACGCGGTTGTCGCCCACCTGGGCCAGTTGGACCCGGGTGAAATCGCAGATCACATCGGGCAGCAGGTAGGCGCGCGGGTCGCCGATCTCGTAGAGCATCTGCTCGCCCACCGACAGCGGCGTCACCAGTCCGCCGGTACCTTGCGGCTTGGTCACCACGAAGTCGCCAGAGGCCTGCACTTCGACGAGCGGGAAGCCGATGTGCTCGTAGTCCGGCACGCTTTCCCAGTCGGTGAAGTTGCCGCCGGTGCACTGCGCGCCGCACTCGATGATGTGCCCGGCCAGCGCGGCCTGGGCCAGCTTGTCGTAGTCGTTCCAGGCCCAACCGAACTCGTGGACCAGCGCGGCGCTGACCACTGCGCTATCCACGACGCGGCCGGTAATGACGATATCGGCGCCGGCCTTCAGCGCCTGGACGATGCCGGGGGCACCGAGGTAGGCGTTGATCGATACGCACATCGGCGGCATCGGCGCGTCGCTGAACATCTCGCGGATGCCGGCCTTCGCCAGTTCACCCAGGCGCGGCTGCAAGTTATCGCCGTGCACCACGGCGATCTTCAGCGCCACGCCGGCCTTCTCGCAGGCAGCGGCGAGGGCGCTGGCGCAGGCCTGCGGGTTGACCCCGCCGGCGTTGCTGATCACGCGGACCTTCTTCGCTGCGATGTCGCCGAGCAGGGGTGTCATCACCTCGACGAAGTCGGTGGCGTAGCCTGCCTCGGGATTCTTCAGGCGCGCGCCGGCCATGATCGACATGGTGATTTCGGCCAGGTAATCGAACACCAGGTAATCCAACTGCGCGCCGCGCACCAGTTGGGCGGCGGCGGTGGAGGTGTCGCCCCAGAAGGCGGAGGCGCAGCCGATACGTACGGTTCTGGTCATTATTCTGCCCGTGACGCTGAGTGATGGATCGACATTACCAAGCAAGCGCTTGGTTGAAAAGCCCCGAAAGAACGACAACCCCAACCATTGGATGGCCAAGCGCTTGCTTGGTTGGTCCTCGCGGGCTTACATTTCGTCAGACAACACAAGTACTTGCAGGGCGTTTCGATGAATCGCCCTGAGCAGATCGGCCGATGGGGCCAATGGGGAGAGAACAGCGTGGATGACCGCAAAGCCCGCGAAGTAATGCTGGAGCTGGTCGGGACCGGGCAGATCACCGACCCGGAAAGCGCCCGCGGCAAGCTGCTGCAAACTGCCGCGCATCTGTTCCGCAGCAAGGGCTACGAACGCACCACGGTGCGCGACCTGGCCGGCGCGGTGGGGATTCAGTCCGGCAGCATCTTCCACCATTTCAAGAGCAAGGACGAAATCCTCCGCTCGGTGATGGAGGAAACCATCCTCTACAACACCGCCCTGATGCGCGCCGCCCTGGCCGATGCGTCCACCCTGCGCGAGCGCCTGCTGGCGCTGATCCGCTGCGAGCTGCAGTCGATCACCGGTGGTACCGGCGAGGCGATGGCGGTGCTGGTCTATGAATGGCGCTCGCTGTCGGAAGAGGGCCAGGCCTACATCCTCAGCCTGCGCGACATCTACGAGCAGATGTGGCTGGAAGTGCTGGAAGAGGCGCGCCTGGCCGGCTTTAGCCAGGGCGACCCGTTCATCCTGCGGCGCTTCCTCACCGGGGCGTTGTCCTGGTCGATCACCTGGTTCCGCCCCGAGGGCAGCCTGACGCTGGATGAGCTGGCCGAGCAGGCGTTGCTGTTGGTGATGCGCGAGTAGGTTCGGAGCGGGCGGGATGCCAATCGCGGACGGAGTCCGCTCCTACGCGTGCCGGAGAAATTGGCATTGCGGCGACACCCTCGCACGGCGTTGAGCTCTGGGTAGGAGCGGACTCCGTCCGCGATCGCTCAACGCGGGCACCGAGCTAATCAGATAATCCGCAACGGATAACTGAACAGCAGCAGGTGCAGGCAGTTCACCGCGGCATGCAGCAGGACGGGGACTGCGAGGCGGCCGCTGAAGTGGAAAGCCAGGCCGTAGCCCAGGCCCGCGATGCCCGCGACCACTGCGAACAACGGATTGATCGGCCAGTGCACCAGGCCGAACAGCACGCTGGCGGTCGTCACTCCGGCGAAGGCGCCGAAGCGGCGCACTAGTTCGCTTTGCAGCAGACCGCGGAAGAAAGCCTCTTCGGTCAGCGAGATCACGCAGACGTTGACCAGCATCCACAGCCAGAAGCCGGGCGGCCATTTCGGGTTCCACACCACCAGGCCGCCCGCTACGGCCACCAGCGGCACGGCGAACAGCGTGGTGACGATGACGATGGCGGCGAAGTCCGGGGAGCGTTTCTCCATCGGCACCGGATCGCGGCGCAGCCACCAGGCGAGCAGGGTGATACCCACCAGGGCCTTGTCCCAGGACAGGTGCAGGGCGTAGACCGGAGCGTCCGGGCTGAGCTGGCGCACTGGCCAGAGCGTCCACGAGGTAGTGCCCGGCAACAGGTGCGCGGCCAGGGCGATACTGAGCACCAGGCACACCAGCCACCAGAGCAGCCGCGGCAGGCGAGCCTCGCCGTAGAGGGTCCAGGCGATGTAGACAGCGCCGATCAGCAACCCCACTGGCTGGACGAATCCGAGCCCGAAACCGCAGAGCAACAACACGACTGGCAGCAGCGGCAGGAGTTTCCTGAGCATTCTTTCCTCCATCGAAGGAGGCGAGTCTAGGCAATTTCAACCGCTGCTGACCATCGTTACGGCCAGTTTTTGACTGAAGCGTCAGTCAGTTAGGCGATTATCAGGGTTTATCTTCAGCTTCCTTGGCGTCCATCTCGGCGTTGCGCTCGTGGATACGCTTGAGCTGCTCCTCGGTCAGCGGGAGCTTTTTCGCGGTATCGCGCAGCATCATCAGCGCGCCGACGATGGAGCCCATGGCTAGGGCGATGATCAACCAGGCATACCAGGGCATGGTCCCGTCTCCGACAGTGGCAGTGGAATATCACGATACGCTGTGATTCAGACCTTGTCAGGCGCACGCCGGTTCAGACTGATCGCTTCGGGCAGGTCGCTGTCATCCTTGAGTTTCACGCCGCTGACGCGCATGCGCAGCGACTGTTGCAGCAGATGGGCGAGCTTGTGGGCAGCCTGCGCGTAGGGCAGGCCCTCGGGGCGCACGTTGGAGATGCAGTTGCGCTCGCTGTCCATGCGCCCCACCTGCGGCTGCCAGGTGAGGTAGAGGCCCAGGCTGTCCGGTGAGCTGAGGCCGGGGCGTTCACCGATCAGCACCAGTGCGAGCTTCGCTCCCAGTGCCGCGCCGATGCCGTCGCCGATGGCCACGCGGCCCTGCTCGGCGAGCACCACGGGGGTGTGCTGCCAGTCAGTGGCGAAGCGCTCGCGCAGCGCGCTCAGCAGTGGCAGTGCGTGTTGCTGGACAGCGAAGGAGGAAAGCCCGTCGGCAATCACGACGACCAGTTCCGCGGCGATTTTCTCGCCCTTGAGTTGCCACAGGCTGTCCGGATGCAGGGCGCGACCCAGGTCCGGGCGCAGCAGGTAGGTCTGGCGGTCCGGCGCCTCGCTGCGCGCGCGCAGGACGCGGAAGCCCTCGTCGACCAGCGATTGCTGCAGCGCCGCGAAGTCCAGCGGATGGTGCACCGCGTCGCGGGCCTGGGCATGGGCCAGGCCGAACTTCAGCACTTCGCGGGTCGGCAGGCTGGAGCCGACGCGGCCCAGCGCAATACGCGCGGAAGTATGTGCGCGCAGTTCGTCCCACGGGTCGCTGTGGATCAGGTCCATGCTTTCAGTTCCTCAGAAGGCCCGTAGCAGGTCGTGGCCGCGGCCGATTGGCCGCAACTGGCCGGAGGCTTCGGTAATCGCCATTTTCACCAGCCAGGCGTCGAACTCCGGCGCACGTTGCAGGCCCAGGGTGCTGCGCAGGTAGAGGGCGTCGTGGAAGGAAGTGCTCTGGTAGTTGAGCATGATGTCGTCGGCGCCGGGGATGCCCATGATGAAGGTGACGCCCGCCGCGCCGAGCAGGGTCAGCAGGTTGTCCATGTCGTCCTGGTCGGCCTCGGCGTGGTTGGTGTAGCAGACGTCGCAGCCCATGGGTACGCCCAGCAGCTTGGCGCAGAAGTGATCCTCCAGCCCCGCGCGGATGATCTGCTTGCCGTCGTAGAGGTATTCCGGGCCGATGAAGCCGACCACGGTGTTGGTCAGCAGCGGGCGGAACTCGCGGGCCACGGCATAGGCGCGGGCCTCGCAGGTCTGCTGGTCGACGCCATGGTGGCCGCCGGCGGACAGCGCGCTGCCCTGGCCGGTCTCGAAGTACATGACGTTGTCGCCCAGCGTGCCGCGCTTGAGCGACAGCGCCGCCTCGTGGGCCTCGCGCAGCAGGGCGAGGTTGATGCCGAAGCTGTCGTTGGTCTTCTGCGTGCCGGCGATGGACTGGAACACCAGGTCGATCGGCGCGCCGGCCTCGATGGCCTGGATCTGCGAGGTGACGTGGGTGAGCACGCAGCTCTGCAGGGGAATCTCGAAGCGCTGTCGCAACTCGTCCATCATTCGCCACAGCTGCATCAGGGTGGCTGGCGAGTCGCTCGCCGGGTTGATGCCCACCACCGCATCGCCGGAGCCGTAGAGCAGGCCGTCGAGCATGCTGGCGGCGATGCCGCGCACGTCGTCCGTGGGGTGGTTGGGCTGCAGGCGCACCGAAAGGTGGCCGGACAGGCCGATGGTATTGCGGAAGCGGGTGATCACGCGGCACTTCTTCGCCGCCAGGATCAGGTCCTGGTTGCGCATCAGCTTGCTTACCGCGGCGGCCATCTCCGGCGTGATACCGCGCGCCGTGGCGGTCAGCGTGGCGCTGTCGGTGCTGTCCAGCAGCAGCCAGTCGCGGAAGTCGCCGACAGTGAGATGGCTGATCGCTGCGAAGGCGGCGGCATCGTGGCTGTCGATGATCAGCCGGGTGACTTCGTCGGCTTCGTAGGGGATCAGCGCTTCATCGAGGAAGCGTTTGAGCGGCACCTCGGCGAGGGCGATCTTCGCCGCCATGCGTTCTTCGTAGCTGTCCGCGGCAAGGCCCGCCAGCGAGTCGCCGGAGCGCGCCGGGCTGGCCTTGGCGAGCAGCGTCTTCAGGTCGGCGAAGCGGTAGGTCAGGCTACCGACAGTGGTCTGGTAGGTCATGCGAACGTCCCGGTTGTTCCGCGCCCGGCCCAGGGGGCAGGGCGCGGATGGCGATCAGGCTCCCGTCAGCATAGCGTCCGCCGGGGCGCTGGCGCGATGGGCGGCAGTGAGCTGGAAGTAGACGAAGCCCGCCGCCATGAAGGCCAGGAAGATTCCGGCGATCTGCAGGTTGAACCAGACCATCGCCGCCAGGCACAGCACTGCCAGCGCCAGGGCGATGCCCGGCACCACCGGGAAGCCCGGTGCGCGGAAGCTGCGTTCCAGGTTCGGCTCGCTGCGGCGCAGCTTGAACAGGCTGAGCATGCTCATGATGTACATGACGATGGCGCCGAACACGCTCATGGTGATCATCGCCGCGGTCAGGCTCATGCCCTGCAGGGCGATCAGGCCGTCACTGTAGATCGCCGCGATGCCTACCAGGCCGCCGGCGATGATCGCCCGGTGCGGGGTCTGGAAGCGCGACAGCCTGGCCAGGCCGCGCGGCAGGTAGCCGGCGCGGGCGAGGGCGAAGAACTGTCGCGAGTAACCGAGGATGATGCCGTGGAAGCTGGCGACCAGGCCGAACAGGCCGATCCACACCAGCATGTGCAGCCAGCCGGAGTTCTCGCCGACCACCATCTTCATCGCCTGCGGCAGCGGATCGTTGATCCCCGAGAGAGCCTTCCAGTCGCCGGCGCCGCCGGCAAACAGCATCACGCCGATGGCCAGCACCACCAGGGTGAGGATGCCGCTGACGTAGGCCTTGGGAATCGTGCGTTTCGGGTCTTTCGCTTCCTCGGCGGCCATGGCCGCGCCCTCGATGGCGAGGAAGAACCAGATGGCGAAGGGAATCGCCGCGAAGATGCCGCTGATCGCTGCGCCGCCGAAGCTGTCGGAGCCGGCCCAGCCATTGAGCACGAAGTTGCTGAAGCTGAAGCCCGGCGCGACCACGCCCATGAACACCAGCAGTTCGCCCACCGCGAGGATGGTGACGATCAGCTCGAAGGTCGCCGCGATGCTGACGCCGAGGATATTCAGGGTCATGAAGATCAGGTACGCGCCAACCGCCGCGTGCTTCGGATCGAGCGAGGGGAACTGCACGTTGAGGTAGGCGCCGATGGCCATGGCGATGGCCGGCGGGGCGAAGACGAACTCGATCAGCGTGGCGAGGCCTGCGACCAGCCCGCCTTTTTCGCCGAAGGCGCGGCGACTGTAGGCGAAGGGCCCGCCGGCATGGGGAATGGCGGTGGTCAGCTCGGTGAAACTGAAGATGAAACAGGTGTACATGGTCGCCACCAGCAGCGTGGTGACCAGGAAGCCGAGGGTGCCGGCCACGCCCCAGCCGTAGCTCCAGCCGAAGTACTCACCGGAAATCACCAGGCCCACGGCGATGCCCCACAGATGCAGGGTGCCGAGGGTGGGTTTGAGTTGCGTGCTCATGCGACGTCTCCTGAAGAGAAAGTCAGAGAAGAGAAAGTCCGAACGAGGATGAAAAACACGACCCGCTGATTCGTGCAGTGGCCGTGCCATGCCCGGAGATCAGGTCGCAAAGCGAGGTTTCGCGTCGTTTCGTGAACATTCGCCGCACATGGCGTGCCTCGATTGGGGGCGCAGCGATTCGTTCAGGTGCGCGTCGCGGCGCTTGTTGCACGGCGATGACCGCGGCGTGACGCTTCGCGGAGCCGCGACGGCTGTCACAGGATGGCAATCTGCCGCTGGTCTACTGGCGCCCATTCCAGCGACCGGAGATTCGCCGATGACCACCCGCGCCCTGCACGAGCTGTTGCGCCAGGTAGCGCCCTTGGCACCGGAACTGAGCATCAGCGATGTCGCCGATCGCTTCCTCGATGCCGAGCATCGCGCCTTCCTTTCGCTGCCGGTGGTGGATGCCGCCGGGATGCCGCTGGGGCTGGTCAGCCGCAATGGCCTGCAGGACATCTTCATGCAGCGCTTCGGCCGCGACCTCTGGGGCCGCCGTCCGGCCAGCGATGTGATGAATGCGCAGCCACTGAAGGTGCGCGCCGACCTGAGCCTCGAAGAAGCCTCGCAACAGGTCACCGCCCAATTGAGTTACCCGATCACCGAGGACTTCATCCTGGTGGACGAGCAGGGACGCTACCTTGGCCTGGGCACGGTGCTCGATCTGCTGAAAGCCATGGAGCAGCGCGTCGCCCAGCGCAACCGCGTGCTCAACAAGACGCTGCAGGACCTGCGCGAGTCCCAGGCGCAGTTGGTGCAGTCGGAGAAGATGGCCTCCCTCGGGCAGATGGTCGCCGGCGTCGCCCACGAGCTGAACACCCCGCTGGGCTATGTGAAGAACAACGTCGCGCTGCTACGCGAACTGCTGGTGCCACTGCTCGGCCTTACCGAAGCGCAGACCCTGTTCAACGAATGCCTGGACGACCCGGCCTGCGACTCCGAGCAACTGGCTCGCGCCCGCTCAGCCTTCGAACAGGCACGCGAAGAAGCCGCGCTGGAGCAACTGGTGGGCGACCTTGACCAGTTGTTCGGCGACACCGATTTCGGCCTGGCGCAGATCGGCGAACTGGTCGGCGGCCTGAAGGACTTCGCCCGCCTGGACCGCGCCCGCAGTGAAGAAGTCGACCTCAACGACTGCGTGCGCAGCGCACTGCTGATCGCCCGCAACAGCATCAAGGAAAAGGCCGAGGTCGCCACCCAGCTGGGCGCGCTGCCCAAGGTCGCCTGCGCCGCCAGCCAGATCAACCAGGTGCTGCTCAACCTGCTGACCAACGCCGCCCAGGCCATGGAGAAGTTCGGCCTGATCCAGGTGAAATCCTGGGCGGACGAAACCCATGTGCACCTCTCGGTGCAGGACAACGGCAAGGGCATGGACGAGGAGGTGCGCGCGCGCATCTTCGACCCCTTCTTCACCACCAAGCCGGTGGGGCAGGGCACGGGCCTGGGCCTGTCGATCAGCTACAAGATCGTCCAGGACCACGGCGGCCGTATCCGCGTGGCGTCCGAACCGGGGCGCGGCACGCGATTCCTCATCAGCCTGCCACTCGTGCAGGCCAGCGAACTGAAACGGAGCGCCTGAAAATGAGCCAGCAGCCTGTCCGCATCCTCTTCGTCGACGACGAGGAACGCATCCTGCGCAGCCTCGCGATGCAGTTCCGCCGTCACTATGACGTGCTGGTGGAAACCGATCCGCACAAGGCTCTGCAGCGCCTGCGCGAGGAGCGCATCGACATCCTCGTCAGCGACCAGCGCATGCCGCAGATGACCGGTGCCGAGTTGCTTGCCCAGGCCCAGGAGATCGCCCCGGACACCCTGCGCATCCTCCTGACCGGTTATTCGGACCTCGATGCCGCGGTGGATGCGCTCAACAGCGGCGGCATCTTCCGCTACCTGACCAAGCCCTGGGACCCTCAGGAAATGGCCTTCACCCTGCGTCAGGCGGCCGAGATCGCCCAGCGCCAGGCGCCGGCCGAGCCCATCGATACCAAGGCGATCAGCCGCGTCGTCGCGCCGCTCAACGTGCTGCTGCTGGACGAGGACGCCGAGACCCTGGCGTGCGTCGGCGAGTTCTGCAGCGCCGGCACTCATCAATTACACCGTGCGCGCAACCTCGCCGAGGCCATCCTCCGGCTGAACAGCGAGCCCATCGACATCCTCGTCAGCGACCTCAAGCTCGCCGGCGAAGACACCGCGCCGCTGCTCAAGTCCCTGGCCCAGGCCCACCCGCGCCTGCTGAGCATCGTCGTCACGCCGTTCCGCGATACCCAGGACCTGCTGGCGCTGATCAACCAGGCGCAGATCTTCCGCTACCTGCCCAAGCCGATTCGCCGCGGCCTGTTCGAGAAGGGTCTGAAGGCCGCTGCCGAGCAGGCGCTGCTCTGGCGCGCCCAGCCGGAGCAGAAGGTCGCGCGCATCGCCGAGGTGCCGCGCGAGGATCGTGAGCGGGAAAAAGTGGGCAGCCTGCTGGGCATGCTCGGCCGTCTGCGCGAGCGGCTGAGTGCCTGATCGCCGTCGGCGACGCAGCATTCCTGCCGGGCGGGCTACGGAAGTCGGCGCGTTTCTGCGACAATGCGCGCCGATTTTTTCGATACCCGCGAGAGAGCCCATGTCCGCCTGCCAGACCCCGATCATCGTCGCCCTGGATTTCCCCACCCGCGAAGCCGCGCTGGCGCTGGCTGACCAGCTCGATCCGAAGCTGTGCCGGGTGAAGGTGGGCAAGGAACTGTTCACCAGTTGTGCCGCCGGTATCGTCGAGACCCTGAACAGCCGCGGCTTCGAAGTCTTCCTCGACCTGAAGTTCCACGACATTCCCAACACCACCGCGATGGCCGTGCGCGCCGCCGCCGAGATGGGCGTGTGGATGGTCAACGTGCATTGCTCCGGCGGCCTGCGCATGATGAGTGCCTGCCGCGAGACCCTGGACGCCTTCAATGGCCCGTCGCCGCTGCTGATCGGCGTGACCGTGCTGACCAGCATGGAGCGCGAGGACCTGGCCGGCATCGGCCTGGACGTCGAACCCCAGGAGCAGGTGCTGCGGTTGGCGGCCCTGGCTCAGAAGGCCGGCATGGACGGCCTGGTGTGTTCCGCCCAGGAAGCGCCGGCGCTGAAAACCGCGCACCCGGCGCTGCAACTGGTCACCCCCGGCATCCGCCCGGCCGGCAGCGCCCAGGACGATCAGCGGCGCATCCTCACCCCGCGCCAGGCGCTGGACAATGGCTCCGATTACCTGGTGATCGGCCGCCCGATCAGCCAGGCCGCCGACCCGGCCAAGGCACTCGCCGAGATCGCCGCCAGCCTGGCCTGATCGCGCTCTTTCGGACATGAAAAAGCCCGCAGCGATGCGGGCTTTTTCATGCCTTGAGGATGCTCCTCGTAGGATGGTGTGGAGCGAAGCGATACCCATCGCCTTCCGTGTTGGCCTTGTTGATGGGCCTCCACCCATCCTACGGCTGTGTTCCCCTGGGCGTCAGCCGTTGGCCTGGGCCATTTGCGCCCGGCCGAACCAGCGCTCGCGCAGCACGTCGTACACCCAGTTGAACACCAGCGCGTAGGGCAGGAAGAACAGCACCAGGCCGATGTCGAGGATGAAGGCTTCCAGCAGGCTCACCGACAGCCACCAGGCGGCCAGCGGTACCAGCAGGATGATCAGGCCCAGCTCGAACAGCGAGGCGTGCAGCACGCGCACCGACAGGGTGCGGCTGAAGCCCATGCGGTTCTGCGCGCGGTCGAAGGCGGCGTTGAACAGCATGTTCCACACGGTGGCGATGGCCGAGAACATCAGGGTCATGGCGCCCATGTGGCCCAGCGGTTTGTCCATCAGCCAGGCCAGGGTCGGTGCGCAGATGACGACCGCCAGCAGTTCGAAAAGGCCGGCGTGGAACATCCGCTCTTTCAGGGTTTTAGTGGGTGTCATGGGGTATCTCCAGGCATGCAGCTCTCAATTCACGAGAAGGCCGACTCCGTCGGTCCGGCGCCATTATCATCGGTCGACCGGCTGGATCTAAGTTGGATACCATCGGCTTAACCGATGGAAGAGAGCGCCATGATGCAATATTCCCCAGAATCCCTGCAGGCCTTCGCCGAGGCCGCCTGCCTGGGCTCGTTCAGCGCCGCCGCACGCAAGCTGGGCAAGAGCCAGTCCACCGTCAGCGAGGCCATCGCCCGTCTGGAGATCGACCTCGGGCTGACCCTGTTCGACCGCAGCAGCCGCCAGCCACAGCTCACCGAGGCCGGTCATGCGCTGCTCGGACGGGTGGAGGAAGTGCTGATGGCCAATGATCGCCTCGGTCAACTCGCCCACCAGCTGGTCGGTGGGCTGGAGTCGCGGGTGACCCTGGCGATGTCGGACACCTATCAGTCCGCCGAATTCGAGGCGCGACTGGCGGAGATCGATGCGCGTTATCCGGACCTGGAGTTCGAATGGCTGATCGCCGAAGACAGCGACGTACTCGACCTGGTCGTTCAGGGCCGGGCCAGCCTCGGCCTGCTGGCAGCGCAGGCGGAGTACGCGCCGGACATCGGTTCGGCGACCCTGAGCGAGCAGGCCGAGTTCGGCCTCTTCGTCAGCCGCAACCATCCGCTGGCCAGCCGCGAGCGAATCGAACGCGAGGACCTGCTGGCCTACCGGGCGCTACGCCTGAACACCTTCCTTGACGACGCCGCGCCGCTGCTCGGCGGCCGCTGCTGGAGCGCGCCAAACTACCTGTTGTTGCTGGACATGGCGGTATTGGGCTTCGGCTGGATCGAATTGCCCAGCTGGATGGTAGGACGCTTCGCCAGTGGGCGTATGCAGGAGCTGAAGGTCGCCGGCTGGCCGCGCCGAGTGGCGGTGGACGTGATCTGGTCGCGACAGCGCCGGCTGGGGCCCGCCGCAAGTTGGCTGGCGGAACGTCTGCTGGGGCGCTGAGGCGCTCTGGATCACAGCTCTACATCACAGTTTCCGGACTAAATGTGTCGAAGCCTTTGATGCTCTGTCGTGGACCAGTAGGATCGGAGTTTTCCTAGATTGTGAGGTCAGGATGCGCGCCAAGCTGGAGAATTGTCTGAAGGCAGTCGATCAGGTGCTGCTCGGCAAGGAAGTTCAGGTAAGGCTGGCGCTGACCTGCCTGCTCGCCCGCGGTCACCTGCTCATCGAAGACTTGCCCGGCATGGGCAAGACCACCCTCAGCCACGCCCTGGCGCGGGTGCTGGGCCTGGGCTTCCAGCGAATCCAGTTCACCTCCGACCTGTTGCCCGGCGACGTGCTGGGCACCTCGGTGTTCGACAAGGACACCGGGCAGTTCGTCTTCCATCCCGGGCCGATCTTCTCCGAACTGGTGCTGGCCGATGAGATCAACCGCGCCACGCCGAAGAGCCAGAGCGCGCTGCTCGAGGCCATGGAGGAAGGGCAGGTGACCATCGAGGGGGCGACCCGCCCGCTGCCCGAGCCGTTCTTCGTCATCGCCACGCAGAACCCGGTGACCCAGGGTGGCACCTTCGCGCTGCCCGAATCCCAGCTCGACCGTTTCCTCATGCGCCTGTCCCTGGGCTACCCCGGCCGTGCCGCCGAGAAGGCACTGCTGCTGGGCGAGGCGCGCCGCGATCTGCTGCCACGCCTGGAGCCGATGCTCGACCCGCGGGAGTTGCAGGCGCTGCAGGGCGAGGTGCTGGCGGTGCGGGCCAGCGACGCCCTGGTGGATTACGTGCTGCGCCTGGTGGAAGCCACACGCACGCAGCCGGCCTTCGCCCTCGGCCTGTCACCGCGCGGCAGCCTGGCGCTGCTGGCGGCGGCCCGCGCCTGGGCGCTGCTGGCCGGGCGCGACTATGTGATCCCCGAGGACGTGCAGGCCGTGCTGCCTTCGGTGGCCGGCCACCGCCTGCGTGACCAGGCCGACCCGGCCGGCCATGGCGGCGGCGCGCTGGTGCAGTGGTTGCTGCGTGAAGTCCCGGCTCTCTGAGGAGTAGGCAATGTTCGTCAGGGTCAGGCCGTTGTGGCAGAGCTGGATAGCCCGGCGCATACCGCCGTCACCATCGCTGCAGCTCAATCAGCGCCGTATCTTCATCATCCCGACCCGGCAGGGCATGGCCTTCGGCGTTGCCTTGCTGCTGATGCTGCTCACGGCAATCAACTATCAGAACAGCCTGGCCTACGGCCTGACCTTCCTCCTGCTGTCGCTGTTCATCGTCGCCATCCTGCACACCTACCGCAACCTGGGCGGCCTGCGCCTCACGGCGCTCGGCGCGGCGCCGGTGTTCGTCGGCGAACAGGCCGCGTTCCGCGTGCGCCTGGAAGGCGAGGGGCGTGCACGGCAGGCCATCGGCCTGGGCTGGGAGGCGGAGCGCATGCAGTTCGCCGATGTCGCGGCAGAGCACGCCGAGGAATTGCTGCTCAGCCTGAGCGCGGAGCGGCGAGGCTGGCTGCGGCCCGGCCGCCTGCGGGTGGAAAGCCGTTTCCCGCTGGGCCTGCTGGTGGCCTGGAGCTGGGTGGATCTGGCCCAGTCGGTGCTGGTCTATCCGCACCCGCAGCCGGGCGACTTGCCGCTGGAAGCCGCGCCGGCCGATAACGATGAAGAGGGCGTGCGCCCCAGCGGTCGCGGCGTCGACGATTATCAGGGGCTGCGCCCCTACCAGCCCGGCGATTCGCGCCGGCGCCTGCACTGGAAGGCCTATTCGCGGGGCCAGGGGTTGCTGGTGAAGGACTTCTCCGCGCTGGCCGGGCGCAATGTCTGGCTGGATTTCGACAGCCTCGGAGGTGACACCGAAGGGCGTCTGTCACGGCTGTGTTTCTGGGTCCTGCAACTGTCGCTGCGCCAGCAGCCTTTCGGCCTGCGTCTGCCGGATGCGCAGCTTCCGGTTGGCCTGGACGAGGCCCACCGCGATGCCTGCCTGCGCGCCCTGGCGCTGCACGGGACGAAGCGATGAGCAGCCTGGCCGGCACGGCGGCCCAGCCGATTCCCCGGGTAGCGCTGACCTGGCTGCTGGTCGCCCAGGCGGTGGTGATCATTCCGCACCTGGAACACCTGCCGGCCTGGATCGTCGCGCTGTGGTTGGGCTGCGCGACGTGGCGCATCCAGGTGTTCCGCATGCGCGCCAACTACCCCAGCGGCATCGCCAAGCTGGCGCTCGTGGTGGCGGCAGGGCTGGGCGTCTGGTTTTCCCGCGGCTCGCTGATCGGCCTGGATGCCGGCGTGGTGCTGCTGATCGCGGCCTTCGTGGTGAAGCTGGTGGAGCTCAAGACTCGCCGCGACGCCTGGGTGCTCATCCTGCTGGGGTTCTTCGCGGTCACCACCAGTTACCTGTTCCAGGACGACATTCTCGCCGCCGCCTTCAGTCTGCTGCCGGTGCTGGCGCTGCTGGCCTCGGCCATCGGCCTGCAGCAGAGCGGCTTTGCCGCGCGCCCGATGCCGACCCTGCGCCTGGCTGCCGCTCTGCTGCTGCAAGCCTTGCCACTGATGTTGCTGATGTTCCTGCTGTTCCCGCGCATGGGGCCGCTGTGGTCGTTGCCGCTGCCGGGCGATAAGGCCATGACCGGGCTGAGCGACAGCATGGCGCCAGGGGACATGGTGGAGCTGAGCCAGTCTCCGGCGCTGGCCTTTCGCGCCAGTTTCGAGGGGCCGCCGCCGCCGCATTCGCAACTGTACTGGCGCGCCCTGACACTGGAACGATTCGACGGCGTACGCTGGACGACGGCGTTCCAGCGCGGTGATGTCGCGCCGCAATGGCGTGAGCGCGGCGAGGCAGTGGAGTACCAGGTGATCATGGAGCCCAACGGCCGCCCCTGGCTGTTCGCCCTCGACGTCGCGCGCAGTTCGTTGGGCGACGCACGGCTGATGAGTGATTTCCACCTGGAGCGTCGCACGCCGGTACGCCAGGCACTCATGTACCGCGCCACGTCCTGGCCGCAGGCCCTGCTCGAACCCACCGATGGCAGCCGCGCGCTGCGGCTGAACCTGTCGCTGCCAAAGACCGGCAATCCGCAGGCCCGCGCCTGGGCGCAGGAACTGCACGAGCGCTACCCCCAGCCGGGTGATCTGGTTCAGGCGATGCTGCGGTATTTCCGCGAACAGCCCTTCAGCTACACCCTCAGGCCAGCGGATACCGGAGCGGAGCGCATCGACGGATTCCTCTTCAATACGCGCGCCGGCTTCTGCGAGCACTATGCCGGCGCCATGGCCTTCGTCTTGCGCTCGGCTGGCATCCCGGCACGGGTGGTTACCGGCTATCAGGGGGGCGAGGTGAGCTCGTCGGGCAGCTACCTGAGTGTGCGGCAGTTCGATGCCCATGCCTGGGTCGAGTACTGGCAGGATGGAGCAGGCTGGACACGGGTCGACCCCACCGGCGCGGTGTCACCCGAGCGCATCGAGCAGGGGCTGGAGGCGGCCATGAGCAGCGAGGGCAGTTTTCTCGAGCAGGACCCGTTTTCGCCGCTGCGTTATCGCAATATCTCGATCATCAACGAGCTGCGCGCCGCCTGGGACAACCTCAACTACAGTTGGCAGGCCTCGGTGCTCGGCTACCAGAGCGAACAGCAGGGCGACCTGTTGCGGCGCTGGTTCGGTGGGCTGGATCGAGAGTGGATCGGCGCACTGCTGGTGGGCGGCGGCGGATTGCTGCTGGGCCTGCTGGCGCTGCTGCTGTTCAAGCCCTGGCGGCGCACCGCTGATATGCAGTTGCGCAGCTTCCAGCGCTTCGAGCGAATGCTGGCGCCGCTGGGGGTGCACCGTGAAACCGGCGAGGGTGCGCGGGACTTCTGCCGGCGCGCCAGCAAGCTCCTGCCGGCCCACGCGCAAGCGATCCGCGGTTATCTGGAGGCCTTCGAGAGGCAGCGCTATGGTGGCAGGGCTGCGTCGCCGGCCGAGTTGCGCACGCACCTGGCACGGCTGCGCCGGGAGCTGCCCTGGCGACTGCGAGCAGGGCGCGGAAAACCGACGTGACATCACGCCCCTTGCCGCTCCGCGGGCCGGGGCTAACCTGATATTTCCCCCACTGGAGTGGAGCCTGCCGTGACTTCCTTCTGCGATTACCTGGTGAGCCATCTGATCGAGCAGGAGGTTGCGCTGTTCTCCGCCGCTTCCCGCCTGAAGGCCGAATCCGATCCTGAAGCGCTGCACGATCTGCGCATCGCCGTGCGCCGGCTGCGCAGCCTGCTGCACCCGGTGCGCGGCATGCCCGGGATCGACGAGCTGGAGCAGGCCCTGGGCGACATGGGGCGGCTCAGCGGGCCGCTGCGTGACCTGGAGGTGCTGCTGCCGGTGCTCGAGGCCGAAGGCTACGAGCGCGCCGCGGCGCTGCGTCGGCCGGCGCTGCTGTCCGGCTATGCCACGCTGCTCGCCAGCCCACAGTGGGAACGTCTGATGATGCGCCTGGATGGCTGGCCGCAACTCTGGCGTACCTCCGAGCGCCATGGTGTGCTCAAGGGGCTGCACGGCAAGGTGGAGAAGCGCCTGGCCAGGGAATGGCAGAAGTTGCGCGACGCGCTCAAGGACCCGAGCCACGATCGCCATCGCCTGCGCCTGCTGATCAAGCGGGTGCGTTATTCGCTGGAGGCCTATCCGCAGGAATCCGCCGTGCCGCAGCGCCTGCTGACGCCGCTGAAGGACGCGCAATCGGCGCTGGGCGAGTGGCATGACTACGAGCAGTGGCTGATCCGCAGCGAGCGCGAACTCGACCTGATGCCCCTGCAGCCGCACTGGAACGCTCGCCACGACCTTGCCGAGCGCCTCGCCGACGAAAGCCTGGACGCCCTGCAGAAGGCGCTGCATAGAGCCCGTTGATGGCGGGGCATTTCCTGCGCGGGACAAGGCTTTGGATGGTTTGCCGGAGCGGGTGGTGCCCCTAAGATCGCAGCCAGCTCCCTCTCTCCAGAAGCCCCAAGGAAGTTGATCATGTCCTTCAGCGAAATGCTCCGGGCGGTGCGCGCCGCGCCGCTGTCCATCGTCATCCCCGCCACCTGGGCCCAGGGCCGCGCCAGCTTCGGCGGCCTGGTAGCGGCGTTGGCCTATGAGGCCATGGCGGCGGTGGCCGAGGCCGGACGACCGGTGCGTTCGCTGGCGATCACTTTCGTCGGGCCGATCGAGGTGGAAGTGCCGGTGAGCTTCGAGGCCGAGGTGCTGCGGGAGGGCAAGTCGGTCAGCCAGGTATTCTGCCGTGCGGTGCAGAACGGCCAGGTGGTCCTGCTGGCGCAAGGCAGCTTCGGCGTGGCGCGCGACTCCACCGTGCAGATGGAGGGCCTGCCGCCGCCAGCATTCAAGGCCATCGAGGACTGCCAGGAGTTGCCCTACATCCGCAAGTTGATGCCGGCCTTCACCCAGAACATCGCCATGCGCTGGGCCGTCGGACACATGCCGTTCTCGGCCAGCCGCGAGCGCGACATGGGTGGCTGGATGCGTTTTCGCGGCGATGACGTGGGCGACGAGCCGATGGAGATCAGCCACCTGCTGGCGCTGATCGATGCCTGGCCGCCGGCCAACCTGCCGCACCTGAAATCCCCGGCGCCCTCCAGTTCGCTGACCTGGACCGTGGAGTTCGTCCAGCCACTGCCGTCGATGCCGGCCAACGGCTGGTGCCAGTACCTGGCAACCATCGAGCATGCCCGCGACGGCTACGGGCATATCGCGGCGCAGACCTGGTCGGCGGATGGCCAGTTGCTGGCGATCGGTCGGCAGACGGTGACCATCTTCGGTTAGCGGCGCTAGAGGCCGGGCGCGGTTTCCGTACGATTGCGCCCGCCGGCCTTGGCCCGGTACAGGGCCCGGTCGGCGCGGGCGAGCAGGTCTTCCAGACGCAGTTCGCCGGCGTGGCGGGCGGCCACGCCAATGCTCAGGGTCAGGCGCACGCGCTTGCCGTCTTCGCTGGTGAAGGACAGCGCCTGCACGCTGTTGCGCACCCGCTCGGCCACCTGCAAGGCCTGCTGCAGATCGGTTTCCGGAAGGATCGCGGCAAACTCCTCGCCCCCCAGACGGCCGAGCAGGTCCACTTCGCGCAGCCCGTGCATCAGCTCCTTCGCCACGGCTTGCAGCACGGCGTCGCCGAAAGCGTGGCCGTGGGTGTCGTTGATCGGCTTGAAGAAATCGATGTCCAGCATCAGCGCCGCGCACTGGCGGTCATAGCGTTGCGCGCTCTTGAGCAGGGCGACGCCGCGCTTGACGAAGGCGTGGCGGTTCTGCAGGCCGGTCAGCGGATCGGTGGTGGCCAGCAGGCGCAGCTCCTGCTCCATGGTCTTGCGCTGGTTGATGTCGAAGCTCCACACCAGTGAGGCGGGCCGGCCATCCACTTCCATCTTGCGTGCCCAGACAATCGCCCAGTAGGGTGGATTGCCCGCCAGGCGGGTTTCCCAGCTGTCCAGCTGACCGTGGTCGGCCAGCGACTGGCGGAAGCGTGCTTCCTCGTCGGGATCGTCGAACAGCCGATGCAGGGTGAAGGGTTCGTGCGGGCGGATGCCGGTGCGCTGCAACAGACGCGGGCTGACATAGTGGGCGCGGGAGTCTTCGTCGCTGAGCAGCGCCACGTCGCTGGGGCTGGTATCGAGGATGTAGCGCAGTAGCGACTTGCGCTCGCTCAATTCCTGGGTGCGCTGTTCGACGCGTTGCTCCAGCGACTGGTTGAGATCGTGCAGACGCTGGGTGAGCAGGAGCTTGCGCCGCGAGTTGGCGATCACCCGCAAGGCCAGCAGTACGCTGCACAGGCCCAGGCCGCAGAGCACCCAGGCCAGCAGGTTGAAGGCGCGCTGCAGGTCCAGGCGCTCGGCGTCCATGTAGTTGGTCAGGGCGATATTGGTGACCACCACCAGTTCGTGCGCGGGTTCGAGCAGGGGCGGCAGCTCGCGCAGCATCTCGCCGGCCACGAGTTTCGCCGCGGCTGGCTGGCCCCAGGGCGCGCGCTTGAGCCAGGCATCGCTGAGGCGCTGGATCGTCTCCAGGGTCGCCTGCACTTCCGGGCGCGGCTCGACCAGGTAACCGTAGACGGGCGTATTGCGCAGCGGCGGCAGGAGGCTGGCGAGCACTTCGATGCGCGTTGCCAGGGCATCGCTGCTGCTTTTGCCGGCGAGCACCTCGCGGGCACTGTGCAGCGAGCGGCCCAGTTCCGCACGCAACTGGTAGGCCTGCCACAGCTCGCTGTGGGCATCGGGCTGGGCCAGTTGGCGAACGTGCTGGTGCACCATCAGCAGCGCCGCGCCGGCACCGGCGGTCAGTGCCGCGATCAGGCTGCTGAGGATGATGATGGTCAGGCGGCGATAGCGCCGCCTGGGAGGCTGCGGGGGCACGGCGATCACTCCAGGGTAATGCGGCTGACCTGCCAGACGGTGCGGTTGAAGTAGACCTGGGTCCGCAACTCCGGGTGATCGAGCATCGGATAGATGACGAACAGCGGGCCGCGCTCGGCAATGCCGATGGTCTGGCCATCGCGGCGGTAGGCGAGGATCGGGTCGAAGGCGTCGAGGTCGCTCAGCGGAATCAGGGCGGAATAGTCGTTCAGCGCCTCGATCCGCAGGCGTTGGGCCGCGCCGCGCTCGAAGCCGTCGAGTAGGGTGCTCAGGCGCACGCCCTGCCAGGTGTAGACATGGGTTTCGTCCGGGAGCATGGAGCGACGTTCGGTCTGCGGCAGCGCCTCGAGGTCGCGCAGGCTGAACTGGCGCTGGAGCTGCGGCTGGTCCTTCACTGTGATCGTCAGCACGTAGCGCTCGGCCACCGATTCCGGGGCCGAGTACGCGGGCGTGACAATAAACAGGCAGGCAAAAGTGCCAATAAAATGGCGAAAAGCCGACATCTCAACAGCTCGTGACGAAATCTCGTCGATTATATCGGCGAACCTGCCGGGTACTTGAATGGCCGAAATGCCGCGCCCTGCTGTTATGGCGGGCTCAGCGCCGGCGATTACGCCAGGCGCGCCACCAGGCGCCGCTCAGGACGAAGCGCGGGAAGGTGATGAACTGCTCGGTCAACAGCCTGCCCACGGCGTCCTGGCGGTCGCTGAAGGGCTCGGGCGGCTGCTCCTCGAGCTTGTGCCCGCGGCCCTGGATGGCCAGCGAGGCGACCATGCCGATCACCCCCAGGAGAATGGCCGACAGGCTCAGGCTGAACAGCCCGCTGAGCAGCGTCAGGGCGCCGAGGATGAACAGCGGCACGGCGATGATGTGCAGCGCCAGGTTGGTCGGGTTGCGGTGGTTGGCGGCGTAGCCCTGCCACTGCCAGGCGATGAGGTTGGGATGACGTTTGCCCATGGTGCAGCTCCCGAGACTGAAAAGCCCGCGCAGGCGGGCGGAATGTCAGCAGTCTAGGTGCTGCCCCGAAGCCTGCGCCAATGGGCACAGGCTATGCGGGTGATAGGGATTACAGGCGCAGTTGGCGGATGGCGCGGCTGAGTTCGCCGGCGAGGTCGGCCAGTTGGTGGCTGGTGCCGGCCGACTCGACGGTCTGCTGCACGGTGTGCTCGGTGACGTCGCGAATGCCAACCACCGAACGGGTCATTTCCTCCGCCACCTGGCTCTGTTGCTCGGCGGCCACGGCAATCTGGGTATTGCTCTCGCGCATCAAGGCCACGGCGGAGGCGATGGCCGCCAGGGCTTCGCCGGCTTCACGGGCTTCCTCGACGCAGCCATCGGCCTTGATCGAGCTTTCCTGCATGAATTCCACGGCGTCGCGGGTACCGGACTGCAACGCGTTGATCATCTGGGTGATCTCGTCGGTGGAGTCCTGCACGCGCTTGGCGAGATTGCGCACTTCATCGGCGACCACGGCGAAGCCGCGGCCCATCTCGCCGGCACGGGCGGCCTCGATGGCGGCGTTGAGGGCGAGCAGGTTGGTCTGCTCGGCGATGCCGTGGATGACGCTGACCACGCTGCTGATCTTGTGACTGTCCTGGGCCAGTTGCTGGATCATCTCGGCGGTCTGCTGCACGCCCTGGGACAGGCCGGCGATCGACTGGCCAACGCGGCCGACGACCTGCTGGCCATTGCCGGCGAGACGGTCGGCTTCCTGCGACTGGTCGCGCGTGTCGGCGGCGTGCTGGGCAATGTGGTGGACGGTGGTGGACATCTCGTTGATCGCGGTGGCGGCCTGATCCGTCTCGCTTTGCTGGCCGAGCATGCCCTGGCGCACCTGGCCCATGCTGCTGGCGAGGCTGCGCGCACCTTCGTCGAGGCGCCCGGCGGCCTGGGCAACGGTACCGACCACGCGCTGGTAGCCGGCCTGCATGGCATTGAAGGCGGTGGCCATCTGGCCGACTTCGTCGCGGCTTTCCAGCGGTACGCGGGCGGCCAGGTCGCCGCTCTTCTCCACGTGCAGCATGACGTCGCGCAGGGTCAGCAGGTGCGTGAGGATGAAGCGAATCAGCAGCTGCGAGGCGGCCAGCAGGGCCAGCATCAGCACCAGTACGGCGCCGGCGAAGGGCAGGGCGCGGTCTTCGAAGACGCTCCAGAAGTCGGCTCCGGGAGCCAGCACGGCAACCCGCTGGCCGTTGCCGAGGTCTTGCACATAGGCGCCGGCCAACGTGCCGGCACGCGTCTGGGCGCTTTGCAGATCGACCCAACCATTGGCGCGGGCGAGGATGGAAGCGTCGACTCCACTGATCTGCGGGGCGCTGCCGCTGGCGAAGCCGACGAGGGTCGGCGAGGTCGGTAGCGCCGAGCCTGCCGGCCAGCTCTTGAGTATCTGGGCCTGGGCTTCGGCACCCTGGCGTGCCTGCTGGTTGCGCCCATCGAGCTCCTGGTGCATGGCGAACAGCACCAGCAGCAGCGTGGTGATGAAGGCGACCGCATTGACGGCCCAGAATTTGTACTTGAGGGAAATATCGCGGATCCAGGCGGCCATAAATCTCTTCTTGTCGGTCGAATAGTGGCAAGGCGCCATTATTGTCGTGAAAAGGATGAAGGTGGCCATTGATGGGAATCAAGCCACCTTCCGCTCCCGACTTATCGGCCGACGAAGGGCAATCTTGAGAGCCGGTTCAAATTTCCGGCAGGTCAAAGAAGCGTCGCGCGCACGCGGTGGTATGGGCCGCCAACTGCTCTGCGCTCTCGCTCCGATGCAGGGCCACACAGGCCAGCACCTCGGGCAGATAGGCCGGCTGGTTGCGGCCGCTCTTGGGCTTTGGCCGCAGGGTGCGCGGCAATAGATAAGGTGCGTCGCTTTCCAGCATCAGCCGGCCTTCGGGGATTTCCCGCACCAGTTCCTGCAGGTGAGTGCCACGGCGTTCATCGCAGATCCAGCCGGTGATGCCGATATGCAGATCGAGGTCGAGGTAGGAATACAGTGTGCGGCGCTCGCCGGTGAAGCAATGCACCACGGCTGCCGGCAACTGGTCGCGGAAGTCCTTGAGGATCGCCAGCAGGCGCTCAGCGGCGTCGCGCTCGTGGATGAACACCGGCAACTGCAGTTCCACCGCCAGGCCTAGCTGTTCTTCGAAAGCCTTCTCCTGTAGCGGGCGTGGCGAAAAGTCGCGGTTGAAGTCCAGCCCGCATTCGCCCACGGCCTTTACCCGATCCTCCGCCAGCAGGCCGCGCAGCACCCTGGCACTGCTGCTGTCCCAGTGGCTGGCTTCATGCGGATGGACACCGGCGGTGCAGTAAAGACGCTGTTCTTCGTCCAGTTGCCGGCACAGTTCCAGGGCCTGTTCGCTGTCATCCAGGCTGGTTCCGGTAAGCACCATCTGCACGACGCCGGCCTCCACCGCGCGAGCGAGGACGGCTTCACGTTCCGGCAAAAAGCTCGGGTGGGTGAGGTTGACGCCGATGTCGATCAGTTGCATTTTTCTTCCTTTTGTCCGGAAGCGGAGCATAGCAAATACCGCTTTTTTGGAGAAAATACTTACATAACAGCAGGTTGCGGAGTATTCCGAAGAATTATCGGAAGTTTCGGGTTGGTATTGGCCCCCTCCTGTGAGAGTCTTGCGCGCCCTTGGCGGTCGGGAACTTCCGACCGAAACCGCACTCGAATCGGCCCACCGCCGAGTGCGAGCCCCCGGAGAGCTGGATGACCCGACTGTTGCTGCTACTGCTGTGCCTCGTGGCCCTGACGCCACTGCCAGCGGCTGCGCGCCTGACGGCCCAGCCGGAAAACTGGGAGCAGGAGAGCAGCGACGCTCGCGACCTCGCCAGCATTCGCTCCGGCGGTACCCTGCGGGTTCTGGTCAACCAGAGCCGCAACAGCTCTGGCGAAATCAAGGGCGAACCGATCGGCGTCGAATACCGTCGCCTGCGCGCCTTCGAGCAATACCTCAACGACAGCGCCCCGGGGCGCAAGCCGCTCACCATCAAGTTCATTCCCAAGGCCAAGGATCAATTGCTCGGCGCGCTGCAGCGCGGTGAAGGCGATCTGGTCGCGCCCGGGGAAGTCCTGCTGGCCCGCGACGGGCAGAACGTCAGCCCCAGCCTGCCGTGGAAAGCCGACGTGCCGCTGGTGCTGGTGACCAAGCAGGGCAACCGCAAGTTCGTGCGCCTGGAGCAACTCGCCGGCCGCACCATCACACTGCCGGCCGGCAGCGCCGCTGGCGAGGCCGTGCGCAAGGTCAACGAGCGCCTGGCGCAGAAGCGCATGGCGCCACTGGTGCTGGAGTGGACCGACTCGTCCCTGGCCGTGGAAGACGTGCTGGAGATGGTCCAGGCCGGCATCTTCAACTACACCGTGGTCGAGCAGCCCATCGCCGAGCGCTGGAGCAAGGTCTTTACCAAGCTGCGTGTCGACCGTCATCTGGTGCTGGATAACAGCGAGCCGATGGCCTGGTACGTGCGCCGTGATGCGCCGATGCTGCGCGCCAGCGTCAACCGCTTCCTCAAGGACTATCGCGCCCCGGCGGACCAGGACGCAGCTTTCCAGCGCCTGTACCGCCGCGCCTACCAGGTGCGTAACCCGCTGCTGGTTCCCGACCGCAAGCGTCTCGAAGCGGTGCGCCCGACCCTGCAGCGCTACGGGGAGCAGAGCAAGGTCGACTGGCTGGCCCTGGCCGCCGTGGGCTTCAAGGAATCCAATCTCAATGCCGGCGCGCGCGGCGCTGGCGGCGCTACCGGGCTGATGCAGATCACCCCGGCGGCGGCCCGCGCCGTGGGCGTGGATACCGTGCACCAGAAGGAGAACAACGTGCAGGCCGCCAGCCGGTACATGGCGATGCTGCGCAAGCGCTTCTTCTCCAGCCCGCGGATCAATGAGCGGGACCGCATGGCCTTCGTTCTGGCTGCCTACAATGCCGGTCCCGAGCGGGTGCAAAGCCTGCGCGCGGAGGCCAAGCGCCAGGGCCTGAATCCCAACCAGTGGTTCTTCCAGGTCGAGCGCGTGGCGGCCGAGCAACTGGGGATGGGCGTGGTGAACTACGTCAGTAGCGTCAACAAGTACTATCTTGCATATCAGCGGGAACGTGATGGCCTCGAGCCACGTGAGAGCGTGGCGGCAATCAAGAAATAATCGGTTTATTCGATAGTTATAAGCGCGAATTTGCGCTTTTGATATCGTAAAAACTGGTTATATTGGTCGCCAAGCAACCACGGTTGTCACCAACTTCCTACGCAACCCTTCGCTCCCACCCGAGCTCGCATAAGGACGCACCATGAACTCGCTGATCAAATCCATTCTGACCACCAACGCTGGCGCCGGCATCGCCGTGCTGCGCATCACCACTGGCCTGACCTTCATGGCTCACGGCTCGCAGAAACTCTTCGGCGCCTTTGGTGGCCCGGGTCTGCAAGGCATGGCGGGCTGGCTGGAATCCCTCGGCGTGACTCCTGGCTACCTGATGGCTGCCCTGGCCGGCAGCGCCGAATTCTTCGGCGGCCTGGCCCTGGTCCTCGGCCTGCTGGTGCGCCTGGCGAGCATCCCGTTGATCGTCGCCATGCTGGTCGCGGTATTCAGCGTGCACCTGGCCAATGGCTTCTTCATCACCGCCAACGGCTTCGAGTACGCCTTCACCCTGATCATGATCAGCGTCGCGCTGCTGATCAGCGGTGCCGGCCCGTTCTCCCTGGATCGCAAGCTGTCCAGCTGAGTGCCGAGGCGGTAACGAAAAAGGGCGGACACCTCAGGTGTCCGCCCTTTTTGTTTGTCAGCGTGAATCAGTGGAGCGCGATTCAGTGGAAGAGATATTGCACGCCGCCATTGATCAGGCCGCCGCCCACCAGCAGGAAGACGAACAGCCCGGCGCCCAGCAGCAGCGGCTTGGGGCCTTCCTTGCGCAGATCACCCAGGCGGGTGGCCAGGCCCAGGGCGGCCATTGCCATACCGAGCATCACGTCGTCCAGTTGCTGCAGCGGCGCCAGCCAGCTTTCCGGCACCCAGCCCAGCGAGCGCAGGCCGGTCACCAGCAGGAAGAATACGGCGAAACCGGGAATGTGCAGCTTGCGGCGCGCGCCGGGCTCAGCGGCTTCGGCGCAACCGACGCGGCCGAGGATCAGCAGGGCCGGGGCCAGCAGCAGGACCCGCAACATCTTGCTGATCAGCGCGGCGTCCGCGGCGGCCGGGTCCATGGCGCGGCCGGCGGCAACCACCTGGGCGACCTCATGGATGGTCGAGCCGGTGAATACGCCGAAGGCCTGCTCGCTGCCAAACAGATTGGGCAGCGCGGCGTAGATCATCGGGTGCAGGAGCATTGCCAGGGTGCCGAACAGCACCACGGTGGCCACTGCTACGGCGGTGTGCTCGGCACGTGCCTTGAGTACCGGGCTGCTGGCCATGACGGCGGCCGCGCCACAGATGGCGCTGCCGGCGCCGATCAGCAGGGCGCTTTCGCGGGGCAGCTTGAGCCAGCGTTCGCCGATCCACCAGGCAACGGTCAGGGTGCTGGCGACCATCAACACGTCGATGATCAGCGCGGCCGGGCCGAGCGCGGCAATGTCCTGGAAAGTCAGGCGCAGACCGTAGAGCACCACGCCCAGGCGCAGCAGTTGCTGACGAGAGAGGTCGATGCCGGGGCGAATGCTGCCGAAGCGGGCCAGGCCGAGGTTGCCAGCCAGCAGACCGATGAGGATCGCCAGGGTCAGGCTGCCGAGCCCCAGATGCTGCAGCGCGGGGATTTCCATGAGCTGGCGCGAGCCGAAGGCGATGGCCAGGCAGAGCAGGGCGCCGGGGACGAAGTAAGGCAGGCGGCGGAGGGCGTTCATTGCAGGCTCCTTGTGTAAGGTGAAGCCATGGTGCCGCGGCGTCGCTTAGTGTAAAAACGGATTGTTCTTATTGGGTTGACCGGTTTTATCGATATGGGCCCGCGCATCACCCTTCGCCAGTTGGCGACCTTCACTGCCATCGCCGAACTGGGCAACGTCACCCAGGCGGCGGCGCGTATCGCGCTTTCACAGTCTGCCGCCAGCCAGGCGCTGCGGGAGCTGGAGCGCGCGCTCGGCACGCGGCTGTTCGACCGCAGTGGCAAGCGCCTGGCGCTGAATGACAACGGCCGTGCCTTCTACCCCAAGGCCAGTGCGCTGCTGGCACAGAGCGCCGAGCTGGAGAGCCTGTTCGAGGCGGCGCCAGTGCAGCTGAGCCTGGGCGCCAGCCGCAGTATCGGCGGCTACCTGCTGCCGCAGGTCATGGCGGGGTTTCTCGCCGAGTTGCCCGAGAGCCGGCTGGAGCTGCAGGTCGCCAACAGCGGCGGAGTGCTCGAGGCGCTGGCCGAGTTCCGCCTGGACGTGGCTTTCATCGAAGCGCCGATCCAGCATCCACAGATCCAGCTCACCCCCTGGATGGCCGACGAGCTGTTACTGGTGGTGGCGCCGGATCATCCCCTGGCACTGGCCGGGCGCGTCAGCCTGAAGGATCTGGCAGCCGCACGCTGGGTGCTGCGCGAAGCCGGTTCGGGAACCCGGGTGACCTTCGAGCAGCAGGTATTGCCGCGCCTGGGGAGCGTCAACGCGCCCCTGGAGGTGAGCAACGCCGAAGCGATCAAGCATCTGGTGGGCAGCGGATTCGGCATCGGTTGCCTGTCGCAGCGCGTGGTGCAGGCGGAGCTGGCGCGCGGCGAGCTGGTGAGCCTCGATAATCCGCTGGGGCCGCTGCGGCGCACTTTCTTCCGGGCGCTGCACGTCGACAAGTACCCCACGGCGGGCCTGCGTCGTTTCCTCGATTATGCCCAGGGCTGGGCGACCGCTTCAGACGCTGTCTAGCGGCCAATCACCGATGGCGCGGTAGCGCACGCCGGTGGGGCTGTTTTCCGAGCTGAACAGCGTCACGGCCTGGGCGGGCAGGCGAAAGGAAGGTGTGGCGGAGGGCGTGCTGCGGGCATGGCGGGCGAGGGTGATGTGCGGGTGGAACGGTCGGTGTTCAACCTCGAACCCTCCTGCTCGCAACTCTTCGCGCAGGGCGTGCACCAGTTCGTGCAGGGCCGCCGGCACGCTGCTGGGCGCCAGGTGCAGGATGCCATTGCTCCAGCGCGCGAGGTGGTCCAGCTCCAGGTCGAAGCCCGGGTGCGGCAGGCGTTCGCCGATGGCGCGCAATTCCGCTTTGCGCCCGCGCGGCACGGCGCCGAGAAAAGCCAGTGTCAGATGCAGGTTGGCCTGGGCCACGGGCTGGCCATCGAGCTGCAGGCTGTCGCGCCAGAGGCAAATGCGTGCCGCCAGTTCGGGCGGGCAGGGCAGCGCGAAAAACAGCCGCAGGGGTGGTGTGGTCATCGACTGAAGTCTCCTTGACAGCTTTGCCGGGGCTTCTCTAGGATGCCGCACAGCGCCGATTTAAGTAGCAACTTGCGGGGCGCGGATGCAGCGATGGCTGACATCGAAATACCGCTAAAGCGCTGGTTCGGTGTGCCTCTCGCCGCGTCCAGCAGGACCCCTGAGGCGGAGACGTGACACCATGACCTGTCCCAACCCGCATGTGCGCCTGGCCCCGATCACCACGGGCCTGGTGCGACGCAATCCGAAGATTCTGCTGGGCGGCAATCACCAGCCCACCCTCGTCCGTTACCTCGATGGCTGGCCCAAGCGCTGGAACGGCTCGCGCACCTTCCTGATCCAGTTCGCCGCGACCTTTGCCGACCTCGCGCGTTTCCCTTCCGATAGTTTCGACTTTGCTGTCGTCCAGTCGCCGGTGGCCGAGCAGCTCGAGTCGGCCATCCACGAGCTGACCCGCGTCGCCCGCCAGGGTCTGATCACCCGGCGCCCGCCGTCGCTCTGAGCGCCAGGTTAAGCCTGTAGGAGCGAGCTTGCTCGCGAACGGATTTCCCGGCAGCTCCAGTGCCGGGCGGGTTCGCGAGCAAGCTCGCTCCTACAAGTGCAGTGCCTGCGTTGCTCAGGGGTACTCGATTTCCACTACGAACCAGAGCTTCTCGCCGGAGGGGCTGCGCACCATTACCTCGGCGTCGAGCTCCTTGCCCACCAGGGCGCGGGCCAGCGGCGAGTCGATGCTGATGTGGTTGTTGCGCAGGTCCAGTTCATCCGGGCCGACGATGCGGTAGCGGGCCTGCTCGCCGTCCTCGTCCTCCAGGGTGACCCAGGCGCCGAAGTAGACCTTGTTCGGATTGGCCGGGCGTTCGCTGACCACCTTGCAGTTCTCCAGGCGCTTGCGCAGGAAGCGCACGCGGCTGTCGATTTCCCGCAGCATCTTCTTGCCGTAGGTGTACTCGGCGTTTTCCGAGCGGTCGCCCTGTGCGGCAGCCTCGCTGACCGACTGGGTCACCTGCGGCCGGCGCACGTTCCACAGCTCATGCAGTTCGGCACGCAGGCGCGCTTCGCCTTCGGGAGTGATCAGTGGGGTACCGGCGGGGCGGGGCGGACGATAGCGGCTCATGGCATCCAGTGCGACGAAAGTGATCGGGCCAGTCTACCCGATCAGCTCTCGCGCAGCAGGCGCAACGGGCTCACGTTGAGCGCGCGGCGGGTGCCGAGCAAGCCAGCGCCGCCCACCAGCAGCGCGCCCAGCACCGGCAGCAACAGCAGCCACGGATGCGGGCTCCACGGCAGGTCGAACACCAGCCGGTAGAGCAGGTAGCTGATCAGCTCGCAACCCAGCGCCGCCAACAGGCCGCTGACCGCGCCCAGCAAGGCGAACTCGCTGCGCCGCGTGCGCATCAGCAGGCTGCGCTCGGCGCCCAGTGCACGCAGCAGCGCGCCCTGGCGCAGGCGTTCATCGAGCGTCGCCTGCAGGCCGGCGAAGAGCACCACGAAGCCGGCGGCGAGGACGAACACCAGCACGTACTCCACCGCCAGTGTCACCTGGTCGAGGATGCTGCGCAGTTGCGCAAGCAGCGCGTCCACCGGCAGCAGGGTGACGGTGGGGTAGGCGCGGGCCAGTTCGATCAACTGGCGCTCCTGGTTGGCTGGCAGGTAGAAACTGGTGAGATAGGTCACCGGCAGGTCGGTCAGGGTGCCGGGTTCGAAGACCATGAAAAAGTTGGGCTGGAAGTTGTCCCATTTCACCGAGCGCAGGCTACGGACTTGTGCTTCACGGGTTTGCCCGGCGACGGTGAAGCTCAAGTGGTCGCCGACCTTCAGGCCGAGATTTCCGGCGAGCTTCTCTTCCACCGAGACGCCCGGCAGCTCGCTCTTGTCGCTAGCCTTCCACCAGTCGCCAGCGACAATCTGGTTGCCCAGTGGCAGGCGCGCTGACCAGGTCAGGCCGAGATCACGGTGTAGGGCGCGCTCGCTGCGGACGTCTTCGTTCATCGCGTGGACGGGCTTGCCGTTCACTGCCACCAGCCGGCCCGGCACCATCGGGTAGAGGTCTTCGGCGTTGGGCGACAAGGCCTTTACGCGCTGCTCGAAGCCGTCTTTCTCGGCCGGCAGGATGTTCAGCGCGAAGTGGTTCGGGGCGTTGGGTGGCAGTTGTGCATGCCAGGTGTCCAGTAGTTCGCCGCGCAGCAGGGCGATCAGCGCCATGGCCAGCAGGATCAGGCCGAAGGCCAGGCTCTGCCCGGCGGCCGCCAGTGGGTAGCGCAGCAGTTGGCCGAGGCCCAGGCGCCACGACAGGCTGGCGCCCTGCAATGCGCGGCGCAGGCCGCGCAGGGCGAGCAGCAGGATGAAGCCGAGGATCACCGCGGCGATGGCGCCGCCGCCAAGCAGGGCGAGGGTGAGTTTCAGGTCCAGGCTCAGCCGCCACATGATCAGGCCGAGGGCGAGCAGGGCGCAGCCATAGGCGGCCCAGGTACGCATCGGAACCGGCAGCAGGTCGCTGCGCAGCACCCGCAAGGGCGGTACGCGGCCGAGGGCGGCCAGTGGCGGCAGGGCGAAGCCGGCCAGCGCGACCAGTCCGGTCGCCATGCCGGCGAGTGCGGGGACGATACCGGCATTGGGAATTTCCGGCGGCAGCAGGTTGCCCAGCAGGTGCATCAATCCGAGCTGTGCCAGCCAGCCGAGGAAGGCGCCGCAGACGCTGGCGAGCAGGCCCAGCACGAGCAACTGGCTGCCATATAGCAATAGGGCTTCGCGACGCGACAGGCCGAGGCAGCGCAGCAGCGCGCTGGCATCGAAGCGGCGGGTGGCGAAGCGATTGGCCGATAGCGCTACGGCCACGCCGGCGAGCAGCACCGCGGCGAGACTGGCGAGATTCAGGTAGCGCTCGGCGCGGCCCAGGGCATCGCCGATCTGCCGGTTGCCGTGGCGGGCATCCTGCAGTTCCTGGTTGGCGGCAAGGTTGTCCCGGGTTGCCTGCCGGTAGGTTTGCAGCGCGTTGTGCGCACCGCCCCAGAGGTCGCGATAACGTACCCGGCTGCCGGGCTGCACCACGCCGGTGGCGTCCAGGTCATGCAGGCTCATCATCACGCGCGGAGTAAGGCTGTAGAAGTCGCCGGCGCGGTCCGGTTCATAGGTCAGTACGCGGGCAATGCGCAGGGGCTTGCGGCCGATATCGACGCTGTCGCCGATCTTCAGGTCGAGGCTCGCCAGCAGGCGCGACTCGACCCAGATGTCGCCTGGGGCCGGGCGACCGCCTTCGACTTCCGGCTGCAGCGGCGCCGGTGCGCTTTTCAGTTTGCCACGCAACGGATAACTGTCGCCGACGGCCTTCACACTGCTCAGCTGGATGCCGTTATCGGTGGCGACCACGCTGGAAAACTCGACGCTCTGCGCGTGCTGCAGGCCGAGCTTGAGGCCGCTGTCGATCTGCTCCTGGCGCGCCGGCTGGGTGCCGCTGAGCACCAGGTCCGCGCCGAGAAACTCGGCGGCGCGCACCAGCATCGCGCCGTTCAGGCGTGCGCTGAAATAGCCGATCGCCGAGCTGGCCGCCACCGCCACCAGCAGGGCGAAGAACAGCACGCGCAGTTCGCCGCTGCGCCCTTCGCGCCATAGCTGGCGCAGGGACAGACGGAACAGGTTGGACAGCGACAGTGGCTTCATTGGCTCTCGTCCGTCAGGGTTCGACGTGGTCGATCAGGTGGCCGCTTTCCAGGCGGATCTGGCGTTGGCAGCGGTGGGCGAGGCGTTCGTCGTGGGTCACCAGTACCAGGGTGGTGCCGCGCTCGCGGTTCAGCTCGAAGAGCAGGTCGCTGATGCGCTCGCCCGTGTGGGTGTCGAGGTTGCCGGTGGGTTCGTCGGCGAACAGCACGTCCGGCTCGGCGGCGAAGGCGCGGGCGATGGCGACCCGCTGCTGTTCGCCACCGGAGAGTTGGCGCGGGTAATGGGTCAGGCGCTGGCCGAGGCCGACGCGCTCCAGCAACTCGCGGGCGCGCTGGCCGGCATCTTTGCGGCCATCCAGTTCCAGCGGCAGCATGACGTTTTCCAGCGCATTGAGGCTGTCGAGCAACTGGAAGGACTGGAAGACGAAACCGACGTGGGCGGCGCGTACCCGTGCGCGCTGGTCTTCATCGAGGTTGCCCAGGGTGTGGCCGAGCAGGACGATATCGCCGCCGCTGGGCAGGTCCAGCCCGGCGAGCAGGCCGAGCAGGGTGGACTTGCCCGAGCCGGAGCTGCCGACGATGGCGAGGCTGTCGCCGCGAGCGAGGTCGAGGGAAAGGTCGTGGAGGATGGTCAGCTTGCCTTCCGCGCTGGAAACAACCTTGCTAAGGTTCCGCGCGGTAAGAATGCGTTCGCTCATGGAGATTCCGATGCGTGCATGGCTAATGGGCGGCTGCCTGGCGTTGCTTCTGATCACGCAGCAGGCCGCGGCGCAGACGCTGTTGGTCGTCGGCGATAGTATCAGCGCCGGTTTGGGGCTGGATACCAGCCAGGGTTGGGTGAGCCTGCTGGACAAGCGTCTGAAGGAGCAGGGTTTCGGCTACAAGGTGGTGAATGCGTCGATCTCCGGCGACACCACGGCGGGGGGCCTCGCGCGGCTGCCGGCGCTGCTTTCGGAGCAGAAACCGGCGCTGGTGGTGATCGAGCTGGGCGGCAACGATGGCCTGCGCGGCATGGCGCCGGCGCAATTGCAACAGAATCTTGCCTCGATGGTGGATCAGTCGCGTCAGGCGGGCGCCAAGGTGATTCTGCTGGGCATGCGTCTGCCACCCAACTACGGGCAGCGTTACACCGATGCTTTTGCCAAGGTCTTCGATAGCGTGGCGAGCGAGCAGAAGATTGCGCTGGTGCCGTTCTTCCTCGAAGGGGTAGGGGGCGTGCAGGATATGATGCAGGCCGACGGCATCCACCCGGCGCAGGTGGCGCAGGTGAAACTGCTCGACAACGTGTGGCCGACGCTCAAGCCGCTGCTGTGATGCGCTACTTCATTGATAAACCAGAGAATCGAGGCTTCCCCGCGCCCGGCCTTTCGGCTATGTTTGCGCACCCTTCTGGAACCCCCTATGTCGCGCCCCACCTGGACCCTTTTTGCCTACCAGTTGATCGAGCCTGATGAGCAGCTCGACCTGTTCGCTTGCCGCGAGGTCCGGGTGCATCTTGTCGCGCGCCAACTGGAGCTGGGCACCCCGGCCGACCGTACGCTCTGCGGCAGCCTGCTGCCGGCGCAGCCACTGTGGCGTGGCGCCGAGAAGCCGTTGCTGCGTGATCGGCGCATCTGCGCGGCCTGCCTGAAACAACTGGAAGAGGAAAAGCGCGGCGCGCGCAGCTCCTGGCTCGTCTGATATCTCCCGTTGACGGGGCTTGCGGTGGTAAACTGATCACCCTTTGCTCATTGCCCACGTCAAGGATCCTCGGATGTTGTCGCGCGTCATTGCCGCCTGCTCGCTGTCCCTCGCCGCGCTGCTCTCGGCCGGCCCCGTTTCCGCCATTGAATTGCCGCTGCCGGCGCCGGGTGACGATATCGTCGGCCAGGTCCAGGTGATCAAGGCCAAATACGAAGACACCTTCGCCGACCTCGGCGAGAAATACGGCCTCGGCTACTCCGAGATGATTGCCGCCAACCCGGGCGTGGATGCGTGGCTGCCGGGTGTGGGCACCGAGATCATCATTCCGACCCGCTTCGTGCTGCCGGCCGGTCCGCGCGAAGGCGTGGTAATCAACCTCGCCGAGTACCGCCTGTACTACTTCCCCAAGGACAAGAACGTCGTCTACACCTACGCCCTGGGCATCGGTCGTGAAGGCTGGGGTTCCCCGGTGGGCAGTACCAGTGTGATCGCCAAGACCAAGGACCCGGCCTGGTATCCGCCGGCGTCGATCCGCGCCGAGCACGCCGCCGATGGTGATCCACTGCCGTCCGTGGTGCCGCCGGGCCCGGACAACCCGCTTGGCCCGTACAAGATGAGCCTGGGCTTCCACGGCTACCTGATCCACGGTTCGAACAAGAAGTTCGGTATCGGTACCCGTACCAGCCATGGTTGCTTCCGCATGTACAACTGGGACGTAACCCAACTGTTCTCGATGATTCCGGTAGGCACCAAGGTGCGCATCATCAACGAGCCGTACAAGTTTGGTCGCAGTGAGGGCAAGATCTATCTCGAGGCTCACGCGCCGATCGATGACAACGGTGATCCGTCCGTGGTCGACAAGCACACCGCGGTGATCAACGCCCTGCTCAAGCGCGAAGACATCGCCAGCCAGATGCAGATGGACTGGAACGTGGTGCGTGAAGTGGTTGCCGCCGAAGATGGTCTGCCGGTTGCCATCGCCCAGCCGCAAGTGCAGGGCGCTCCGGTGGCCGCGACTGTCGACCAGGACGCGATGCCGCTGCAGTAACTTCTGCACCAGCGAAAGAGCCCGCCGCGAGCGGGCTTTTTCTTGCCTGCTACTTTCTTGCGGGCATAAAAAAACCGACCCCGAAGGGTCGGTTTTTCGAACAGATCCGAAGATCTATTACTTGCGGCTGGCTTTGTCCAGCATACGCAGGGCGCGCTCGTTAGCCTCGTCAGCGGTCTGCTGGGCTTTCTGAGCGGCGGCCAGAGCTTCGTCAGCCTTGCGATAGGCTTCATCGGCACGGGCTTGAGCGCGAGCAGCGGCGTCTTCAGTAGCGGTCAGACGTGCTTCGGTTTCTTTCGAGTGGCTGCTGCAACCGGTGGCCAGAACAGCAGCCAGAGCCAGAGCAGAGAATTTCAGAACGTTGTTCATCGTGTTCCCCTTAAGGTGGACATTTCCATTAAAAGCAATCTCCCATGACTGGGAAATTAGCCGGACTACATAGTACCCATTACTTGTAGTAAGTAAACTGACCAAGCGCAAGTACGGCACTTTTTTTTCATGTTACGTCGCTCTTCGCAGTTGTCCGAGGCCGATTTGGGCAAAAACTGTCCAATCTGGCAAAGGAGTGTTTCCAACAGGTGTCAGGCGGGGGCTGGGGCTGGTTTCCAGCCTGCGGAACCGGGCTGTCAGATGACTGTCGAGAATGGTCGAACAACTGTTTAATCGCCGTTGTGCATTTGTCCAACAGACAACTTGCAACTAGGTCGCAACAGGTGAAGAAAGTGTGAAGTGCAAAACGAAAAAGCCCGGCTAATTGCTTAGCCGGGCTTTTTCATGAATCTGGCGGTGAGGGAGGGATTCGAACCCTCGATACGATTTCTCGTATACACACTTTCCAGGCGTGCTCCTTCAACCGCTCGGACACCTCACCAGATTTCTCGACAGCGCTGTGTCTGTCGAGGCGCGCACTTTACTCAAAGGTTTCCTCCTTGGCAAATCTTTTTTGAAAATTTTTCTCAAGGGATTCATCGGCTTAAGGAGCACGGCCCGGATCATGGGTACACTGGTGCCTTCGGATCCGTGGGAATGCGCATGGCCAGCTGGGACATCTTCTGCAGCGTAGTCGACAACTATGGCGATATCGGCGTCACCTGGCGGTTGGCCCGTCAGTTGGCAGGTGAGCACAGGCAGCACGTGCGGCTGTGGGTCGACGATCTGGCGGCCTTCGTACGCATCTGCCCGGCAGCCGATGCCACGGCTGCGCTACAGCAGCAATCCGGCGTGGAGGTTCGCCTGTGGGTGAAGCCCTGGCAGGACACTGCGGCGGCGGATGTGGTGATCGAAGCCTTCGCCTGCGAAATGCCGGCTGCCTATATAGACGCGATGAGTCGGCGCCAGACGCCAACCCTGTGGCTGAATCTGGAGTACCTCAGCGCCGAGAGTTGGGTGGAGTCCTGCCATGGCTTGCCGTCGATGCAGGCCAGCGGACTGCAGAAGTACTTCTATTTCCCCGGCTTCACCGGCGCCACCGGTGGGTTGCTGCGAGAAGCCGATCTGCTCGCGCAACGCGATGCCTTCCAGGCTGATCCGGTGGCCAGCCTGCGTTTCCTGGAAAGCCTCGGTGTGCAGCCGCATGCCCGTGAGCGGCGCATCTCCCTGTTCGCCTATGAGAATGCCACGCTGGGTGGCTGGCTGGACTCGCTGGCCAGGGGGGGCGCTGCGACCTTGCTGCTGGTGCCTGAGGGCAGGGTGCTTGCCGATGTCGAGCGCTGGGCAGGAAAGCGCCTGGCGGCAGGGGAGCAGTACCTGCGTGATGCGCTGCGCGTGCAGGTGCTGCCGTTCGTGCGCCAGGAAGACTATGACCTGCTGTTGTGGAGCTGCGACGTCAACGCGGTGCGTGGCGAGGATTCCTTTGTCCGCGCGCAATGGGCCGGGCGGCCTTTCGTCTGGCATATCTATCAGCAGGAGGAAGATGTTCACCTGGAGAAGCTGGAAGCTTTCCTGGCTCTGTTCGGCGCAGGGATGGATGAGGCGCTGCGGTCGGATCTGCGGGAGTTCTGGTTGGCCTGGAACGGTTGCGGTAATGCCGGCGATGCCTGGCAAAACCTTGAAAAGCGGCTGCCGGAGTGGTCGGCGTGGATTGGCGATTGGCAGCGGCGCCTGAGCGAACAAACCGATCTTGCCGCGGGGCTGGTGCGTTTTTATACAAATTGGCTATGATATGGCCCCTGATTTTTGTCTCCAATCCAATCGGATAATCGTATGAAAACCGCACAAGAGTTCCGCGCTGGCCAGGTTGCCAACATCAATGGCGCCCCCTGGGTCATCCAGAAGGCCGAGTTCAACAAGTCCGGCCGTAACTCCGCGGTCGTCAAGATGAAGCTGAAGAACCTGCTGACCGGTGCCGGCACCGAGACCGTGTTCAAGGCCGACGACAAGCTGGAGCCGATCATCCTCGATCGCAAGGAAGTGACCTACTCCTACTTCGCGGACCCTCTGTATGTCTTCATGGACACCGAGTTCAACCAGTACGAAATCGAGAAAGGCGATCTGGAAGGCGTGCTGACCTTCATCGAAGACGGCATGACCGACGTCTGCGAAGCTGTCTTCTACAACGAGAAAGTCATCTCCGTTGAACTGCCGACCACCATCGTTCGCGAAATCGTCTACACCGAGCCGGCTGTCCGTGGTGACACCTCCGGCAAGGTGATGAAGACCGCTCGCCTGAAGAACGGTGCTGAAGTCCAGGTTTCCGCCTTCTGCGAAATCGGCGACTCGATCGAAATCGATACCCGCACTGGCGAGTACAAGTCCCGCGTCAAGGCCTGAGCCTGATTCGAGATACAAAAAAGCCCGGCTGATGCCGGGCTTTTTCGTTTCTGCCGTTCTGATTTGTCGGCGCTGGAGTCAGACGCTGACGTTCAGGCGCACCTCGATGTTGCCGCGGGTGGCATTGGAGTAGGGGCAGACCTGGTGGGCTTTGGCGACCAGGTCCTCGGCCTCGGCCTGATCCAGGCCCGGCAGATTGATGTTCAACTCCACTTCCAGGCCGAAGCCGCCGGGAATCTGGCCAATGCCGACCTTGCCGGTAATCGAGGCGTCTGCCGGAATCTGCTTCTTGCTCTGGCTGGCGACGAACTTGATGGCGCCGATGAAGCAGGCCGAGTAGCCGGCGGCGAACAGTTGTTCCGGGTTGGTGGCTTCGCCACCGGCGCCGCCCAGTTCACGCGGGGTGCTCAGTTTCACGTCGAGGATGCCGTCCGAGGAAACGGCACGGCCGTCGCGGCCTCCGGTGGCGGTAGCGGTGGCGGTGTAGAGGGCTTTGATGGTTTGCATGGTGGTCTCCGGTTCGCTGTCAGGTAAGTCTGGTTGAGAATGTCTTGCTGCTTAATATCTTGTGCGCTAAGCAGTTCGTGAGATGAAAGTTAGTTCTATTTAATTTAGTGCGCAAGATAATTGCTGGAAGATTTCTGACTAAGCGACCTGCAGCTTGGGCATAAGCCCCGATTTACGGGGCTTGCAGATGCCCGCGCAGGTCCACGAGCTCCTCCTGGAGTCGCTTCAGACTGTCCAACGTTAGACCGCTGCTGGCCAGGATGCAGGCCGGAATGCGCTCCGCCTGTCGGCGCAGTTCCCGGCCCTTGTCGGTCAGGCGCAACTGCACGACGCGCTCGTCTGCCTGGCTGCGGGTGCGGGTGATCAGGCCTTCGGCTTCGAGCCGCTTGAGCAGCGGCGTGAGCGAGCCGGGGTCGGTGAGCATGCGCGAGCTGATCTCGCCCACGGTGATGCCGTCTTCTTCCCACAGCACCAGCATGGCGATGTACTGCGGGTAGGTGAGCCCCAGTTCCTGCAGCAAGGGCTTGTACACCTTGGTCATCTGCAGGGACGTGGAGTAGAGGGCGAAGCACAGCTGGTTATCCAGCTTGAGGGCTTCGCAGGTCGGGTCTGGCTGGGTCATGGCGTGCTCCTGGCGGGGCGCTCGAAGCGGGGAAGTGATTGCGCCTTAATTTAGCGCGATGGTTAATTGCTGAACAGCGCTTCCTCCAGTGCCGCATCCCAGGGCGGTGGGAAGCCGAAGCGCTGCAGGAGAAAGGCCAGCAGGCGTTCGCTGCGCGGGTGAGTGCCGCGCTCCAGGCGCAATGCATGGATGACTCCGGGCTCCGGCTCGGGAAGGCCTGTCTCGCAGAACAGGGGCAGCAGTTGGCCGCTGATCAGGTACTCGCTGCACAGCCAGGTGGGCAGGTGGGCCAGTCCGATACCCTGCAGCGCCCCTTCCACCAGTGTTTCGGCGTTGTTGGCGGTCATGCGCAAGCGTCGCGGCCGCAGGTGCTGCAGTTTGCCGTCGATGAGGAAGCGCCAGGCCAGCGGTGGCGCGAGGCCTTCCCAGTCGAGACCGATGTGCTCCGGTAGCTCCAGTGGCGAGACGGGGCGGCCGTGCTGCTGCACGTAGGCCGCGCTGGCGCAGACGATCCGCCGCATGGGCGCCAGGCGGGTAGCCACCAGGCGGCTGTCGGGCAGCGTGCCGATGCGCAGCACCAAGTCGACCTGACCCAGGTTTTCCCCGCGGGTATCGGTGAAGCTGTCGATCAGCCGCAGTTGCACGTCCAGGCCTGGGTTGGCGGTGAGGAAGTCGGCCAGCGCCGGCGCAAGGTGGCGGCGACCGAAAGGGACGGGAGCGTCAATGCGGATCAGGCCTTCCGGCGCCGTACTCAGCGACACCGCTTCAGCTCGAGCCTGGCGCAGTTCGCCGGCTATCCGCCGTGCCCGCTCGGCGAAGGCCAGGCCGGCCGGCGTGGCCCGCACGTTGTGGGTGCTGCGTACCAGCAGGATCGAGCCCAACCCCTGCTCCAGTGCATCCATGCGCCGGGCCACGGCGGATGGGGTGAGCTGGCGCAGGCGGGCGGCCGCGGAGAAGCTGCCGAGGTCGAGGACGTCCAGGTAGAGGTCGAGCTGATCTTCGAGGCTGGAAGGGTTCATGGGCTGGCTGGCTATTGGCTGTTTTTGCGAAAAGAGCACAGCCATTGTGCTGCGCTTTGCGTTTCCCATCCAGCCGGGGTTTTCTAGCATGGGCGCACTGTTGTGGAGGTGCGTCATGTGGGATCTGGTCGTGGACTTTCTGCTCGGCATCGTGCTGGGCAGCCTGGGAGGGCTGTTCGGGATCGGTGGTGGCCTGCTGGCGATTCCGGCGCTGGGTGTGCTGTTCGGGCTGGATCAGCAGCTGGCGCAGGGCACTGCGCTGGTGATGGTGGTGCCGAACGTGCTGCTGGCGATCTGGCGTTATCACCAGCGCAATCGCATCGACTTTGCCCAGGCCGGCGTGCTCGCGCTGACCAGCCTGGTCTGCGCGTTCTTTGCCTCGAGCATCGCGGTGAACCTCGATGCCCGCAGCATGCGCACGGCTTTCGTGGTCTTCCTGGTGCTGCTGGCGCTGTATCTGCTGGTGCGCCTGTTCCAGCGTGTGCCGCAGGGTGGCAGCACGCCGCGCTATGGGCTGCCGTGGATGGGCGTGCTGGGGCTGGGAGCTGGTTCCCTGGGTGGCTTGTTCGGTGTTGGCGGAGGCGTACTGGCGACGCCCGTGCTGACCTCGGTGTTCGGCCTGACCCAGGTGATCGCCCAGGGCCTTGCGCTGGCGCTGGCGGCGCCCAGTACCGGTGTGGCGCTGGCCACCTACGCAGTGCATGGCCATGTGGACTGGCGCATGGGCAGCGCGCTGGCACTGGGCGGCCTGGTGAGCATTTCCTCGGGGGTGCGCCTGGCGCACGCGCTACCCGAGCGTCAGTTGCGGATGGCCTTCAGCGCTTTCCTGATCGTCTGTGCGGTGCTGTTGGCGGTGCGCTAGGGCTCAGGATTTGAAGCCTTCGACGATGTACTCCGCCAGCTTGTCGGTCACCGGCGTCATCTTCTGCCCGCGCAGCAGCACGATGCTGGCGTTGGGCAGTACCGGCAGTCCTTCATCCTCGCCGATGATGCGCAGGTTGCCAGTGAGCAGGCTGCGCAGTTGTGCGGTCACCGCCAGCCCGGCGTTGGCCACGGCAAACAGGGCGGAGAGGCTCGGGCTGCTGTAGGCGATACGGTAATCCACTTCCATTGCCTCCAGCGCGTTGCAGGCCCAGGCGCGGCAGAAGCAGGCCGTGTTGAACATCGCCAGCGGCAGCGGGCGCTGGTCCTGCGGGCAGAAGCTCTCGGCGGCCATCCAGACGAAGTCTTCCTGGCGCAGCAACTGGCCGATCTCGGTACCCGGCTCGCGGGTGACGATGGACAAGTCGAGGTCGTTGCGCATCAGCAATTGCGCGGACGAATCGCAGTGCACTTCCACCTGTACCAGCGGGTAGGCCTCGGCGAAGCGCGAGAGGATGCTGGGCAGGAAGCGCATCACATAGTCGTCCGGCGTGCCGATCTTCACCGAGCCGACCATGTGCGGCTGGCGGAAGGTATTGAACACCTCGCCCTGCAAACGCAGGATGCGCCGCGCATAGCCCAGCAATATCTGCCCCTCCGGCGTCAGGCGCACCTGGCGGCCGTCGCGCTCGAACAGACTGCGTTCCAGCACGTCTTCCTCCAGGCGTTTCATCTGCATGCTCACCGCCGACTGGGTGCGGTTGACCATCTCGGCCGCGCGTGTGAAGCCGCCGTGGTCGGCGATGGCGACGAAGGTGCGCAACAGTTCGCTGTCGATACTGGGGAAGCTGCTCATTCATCAATCTCCGAGATGGATCGCATAAGAATGATTCGTTGGATTGATCTTAGCGCGAGCAGGAAACTGCATCCAACCCCACAGGGAGGAAGCAAGATGAAAGGTCAACTCGGTTTCGTAGCAGCGTCCTACCATGTCCACAAAGTTGCGGCCGCACCGCTGTGGAAGCGCGCCGTGCAACGTGTCCTGCATTGGCACGAACTGGCCCGCCAGCGCCGTGAGCTGGCGACCATGAGCGATGAAGCGCTCAAGGACATCGGCCTGAGCCGCGCCGATATCCAGCAGGAAGTCGAACGCCCGTTCTGGGCCGACTATGTTCGTCGTTGAGTTCGGTTCGCCGTTGAACCCGCCGGGCGGCACGGATCCTCACCGTGTCGCCCGCTCCTGCAAGTCTGATCAGCGTCATGACAAGGAAGCCCATGTCCACCCATTACCACCTCGCTCAGGTCAACATCGCCAAGGCCCGCGCACCACTGGATCAGCCCCTGATGAAGGGCTTCGTCGACCAGCTCGATCACATCAACGCCCTCGCCGAGCGCAGCCCCGGTTTCGTCTGGCGTCTACAGACGGAGGAGGGCGATGCCACGTCCATTCGCGTCTTCGATGACCCGCTGATCATCGTCAACCTGTCCGTCTGGGAGTCCGTCGAGGCGTTGAAGGAGTACGTCTACAGCGGCGAGCACCTGCAGGTGCTGCGCAGCAAGCGTGACTGGATGGAGCGCCTGAGTACGCCCAGCCTGGCGCTCTGGTGGCTGCCTGACGGCGAGTTGCCGGACGTGTCCATGGCCCGCGAGCGCCTGGAGCGCCTGCGGCTGGAGGGCCCCTCGGCGGATGTCTTCACCTTTGCACGCCCCTTCCCGATGCCCGAACGGCTTGGTGAATCCGTCTGATGCAGCCAGGCGCTGCGAATGGCGTTAGGCTCTAGGGCTCGCCCAGACCTGGAGCTCATGATGCCGAGCGTCGAATCCCTGTCCCTCAAGCAGGCCCGCAGACTGGCTTTGGCCGCCCAGGGCTTCACCCTGCGCAAGCCCGGCGGGGAGGTGCAGCGCCGGCATGTGCGCAGCCTGCTGGAGCGCCTGGGCGTGCTGCAGATCGACTCGGTGAACGCGCTGGTGCGCTCGCATTACCTGCCGCTGTTCTCGCGCCTGGGCAACTACTCGCCGACGCTGCTGGAAGAAGCGGCCTGGAGCGGCGGGCGGCATCGTCGTCTGTTCGAATACTGGGGGCACGAAGCCTCGCTGCTGCCACTGCAACTGTATCCGCTGATGCGCTGGCGCATGCGCCGCGCAGCCGAAGGGCGCGGCATCTACCAGCAACTGGCGCGCTTCGGGCGTGAGCGGCAGGCGGTGCTGCAGCGGGTGCTCGATGCCGTTCGCGAGCAGGGCGCGCTGGGCGCCGGCAGCCTGACCACCCGTGAAGAACGTGCCGGCCCCTGGTGGGACTGGAGCGATGAAAAGCACGCGCTGGAATGGTTGTTCGCCGCGGGCGAGGTGACGGTCGCCGGGCGGCGCGGCTTCGAGCGTCTGTACGACTTGCCGGAGCGTGTGCTGCCGTCCGACCTGCTGCGGCAGCCGGAGCCGGACGAGGCCGAAGCGCAGCGACAATTGCTGCTGCATTCGGCGCAGGCGCTGGGCGTGGCCACCGAGAAGGATCTGCGCGACTACTTCCGCCTGGACCCCGCCGACAGCAAGGCACGGCTGGCCGAACTGGTCGAGGCGGGTGACTTGTTGCCGGTGCAGGTCCAGGGCTGGCAGGCACCGGCGTATTGCCTGGCGGACTCGGCTATTCCGCGCAAGGTACGCGCCAGTGCCCTGCTGTCACCTTTCGACTCGCTGGTCTGGGAGCGTGCTCGCACAGAGCGGCTGTTCGACTTCCGCTATCGCCTGGAGATCTACACGCCGCAACACAAGCGCGTGTATGGCTACTACGTGCTGCCATTCCTGTTCGACGAGCGCCTGGCTGCGCGGGTCGACCTGCGCTCAGATCGTGCAGCAGGCAAGCTGGTGGTGCATGCCGTCCACGAAGAGGAAAAGGGCCTGGGCGAGGAGGGGCATGCCGCCTTGGCGCAGCAGCTGGGCGAGATGGCGAACTGGCTGGGGCTGGAGCGAGTGGCGGTGAATTGCCGGCGGCCGTCCGGTGAGCGACTGCAAGTGTTGCTGGCGCGGGCCTGAAAAAGAACGGGCCTGCGTAGAGGCCCGTCCGGGATCACTTGCCGCTGGCGATGCGCTTGCGGATGTGGTCCGCGCGCTGCTGCGAGCCGGGGTGCGAGTCGAACATGCTGCTCTCCTTGCCGCCGCTGAGCTTGGCCAGCTTGTCGAAGGCGGTGGCCAGGCCCTCAAGCGGGATATTGCGCTTTTTCAGCAGGTCGAAGGAGTAGTCATCGGCGGCCGACTCCTGGGATTGGGAGAACTGCGCGTTGACCAGTGCCTCACCGATTTCACCCAGTTGCGATTGCGACAGGGCGGCGACAGTGGCATTGCCCGAGGCCGCGGCGGCACCACGGGCTGCGGCGGTTGCGTAGGCGGTCTGGGTGGCCTTCTTCACGTGGCCGAGGGCAACGTGGCCGATTTCGTGACCGAGCACGCCTTCCACTTCGTTGTCGTTCATCAGGTCCATCAGGCCCGAGTAGACGCGCACGCAGCCGTTGGCCATGGCGAAGGCATTGATGTCGTCGGTGAGGTAGACCTTGTAGTTGACCGCGGTGCCGGCAAGCGGGTTGCCCAGGGCGGCGGCGATCTTGTCCAGGCGCTGGACGTAGGGGTTGGAGGCCGGGGCGATCTGCGCTTCGGCGTCCTGCTTGGCGCAGGCTTCGTCGGCGACCTGCTTGATCTCGGCGTCGCTCAGGGTAGCGGCTTTCATGGCCATCATGCCGGACTGCACGAGGCTGTCGGTGTTCATGTTCTGGCAGCCGGAAAGGGCGGCGCTGGCGCCGATCAGCAGGGCGAGCAGGGAGCGGTGCAGTTGCATCGGAATCTTCCTTGGTTGACGGTTTCCATGGCGTGGCGGTTGCCGCGCGGGGCGCCACTCTAGGTAGGCGACCCGGCATCGTCAATTATGCGAAGGGGGTTCTGGCGATCGCTGAGACGCTGGTCAGGTTCAGCGACGGACCTGCTTCAGGGTTTCAGCGATCAGGAAGGCCAGCTCCAGCGACTGGTCCGCATTCAGGCGCGGGTCGCAGTGGGTGTGGTAGCGGTCGCTCAGGCCGTCCTCGGTGATCGGGCGCGCACCGCCGATGCATTCGGTGACGTTCTGCCCGGTCATTTCGATGTGGATGCCGCCGGCGTAGCTGCCTTCTGCCTGGTGCACTTCGAAGAACTGCCGGACCTCGGCGAGGATGCGCGCGAAATCGCGGGTCTTGTAGCCGCTGGAGGCCTTGATGGTGTTGCCGTGCATGGGGTCGGAACTCCACAGCACCTGCTTGCCCTCGCGTTGCACGGTACGGATCAGTCGTGGCAGGCCGTCGCCGACCTTGTCTGCACCCATGCGCACGATGAGGTTGAGGCGGCCGGGATCGTTATCCGGGTTGAGGATGTCGATCAGGCGGATCAGCTCTTCGCTGCCCATGCTCGGGCCGACTTTCACGCCGATGGGGTTGCCGACGCCGCGGAGAATTTCCACGTGGGCGCCGTCGAGTTGGCGGGTGCGATCGCCGATCCACAGCATGTGCGCCGAGCAGTCGTACCAGCCGCCGGTGAGACTGTCGCGGCGAATGAAAGCTTCTTCGTAGTTCAGCAACAGTGCTTCGTGGGCCGTGAAGAAACTGGTCTCGCGCAGTTGCGGCGCACTATCCAGGCCGCAGGCGCGCATGAAGGCGAGCGTTTCGTCGATGCGCGCGGCCAGTTGCTGGTAGCGCTCGGACAGCGCCGAGTTGGCGATGAAGTCCAGGTTCCACTGGTGCACCTGGTGCAGGTCGGCGAAGCCGCCGCCGGCAAACGCGCGCAGCAGGTTCAGCGAGGCGGTGGACTGGTGGTAGGCCTGCAGCAGGCGTTCCGGGTCCGGCACGCGGCTCTTTTCGTCGAAGCCGATGCCGTTGACGATATCGCCGCGGTAGGCCGGCAGGGTCATCCCGTCGATGGTTTCGTCAGTGGCGGAGCGTGGCTTGGCGAACTGCCCGGCCATGCGCCCGACTTTCACCACCGGGCAGCCGGCGGCAAAGGTCATTACCACGGCCATCTGCAGCAGGACCTTGAAGGTGTCGCGGATCTTTGCCGCGGAAAACTCGGCGAAGCTCTCGGCGCAGTCGCCGCCTTGCAGCAGGAAGGCGCGGCCGGCAGTGACCTCGGCGAACTGCCGACGCAGCTCGCGCGCCTCGCCGGCGAACACCAGCGGCGGGAAGCTGGCGAGGGTGCGCTCGACTTCGCTCACGCGGTTGGCGTCGGGGTAGGCGGGCTGTTGCTGGATCGGCTTGCTTCTCCAGCTATCGGGGCTCCAGGGCAGGCTCATCGGCGGGTCTTCACGGCTGTGGACGGTATCCGCCCATGGTATCAGCTCGGCATTTGCCCCGCGCGAGGTCGCCGTGGCGGTTTGCGCTGGAAAAGAAGGGACGTCCTTGTCCTGGGGAACACTGGTGGGCGATCAGCCGTGCGCGAAGCGCACAGGTGTGCGCTGACGCAGGAATACCGACGAAAGACAGTGACGGTTGGCGGACTCGCGAAGGGCGCTACGCTGGCGCATGCTCGGTTGTGCCTCTTGGGCTGTTATTCTTGCGGCTTTGCCGACCTGGCGGTCGCGGGTGGCCGTCTTGATTCGAAGGATTATTGCGTGCGCGAGCCCCTGTATTTCAATGGCAATCCGTGCCGTTCGCCGTCTCCGGCGAGCCGCATTGCCATGGCTGTTTCCTCCCGGAGCCAGTGATGAGCGAGGAACTGTTGAGCGAAGAGTTGCTGATCGTCGAGGAGCGCGATGACTTCGGCGTGATCCGCGTCGTCGAGAGCGGTGCGTTCCGTTACCTGGAGTTCGGCGACGAGGTCGAGCAGAGCTGCGTGCTGGTGAGTGACCCGAGCTGGCTGGAGTACGACTACTCGCGCGCCATGCTGGTCGGTGCGCTGTGCCATCCGCGCCCACGCCGCGCGCTGTTTCTCGGCTTCGGCGCCGGCAGTCTGACCCAGGCCTGCCTGAAGCACCTGCCACTGGATGATGTGGAAGCCATCGAGCTGCGCCCGTCCATCCCGCGCCTGGCCCGTGAGCATCTCGGGCTGGTGGCTGACGAGCGCTTGAACCTGCGCATCGGCGATGCCGTGCAGGAACTGGCCGAGTGCGAGCCGGCGGACCTGATCTTTCTCGATCTGTATACCGACACCGGCCCCGCGCCGGCGCACATCGGCTGGGATTTCCTCGGCGCCTGCCGCGAGCGGCTGCGGCCGGGCGGCTGGCTGGTGATCAACCAGTGGAGCACCGACGATGGCCGGCCACTGGGTGCCGCGCTGCTGCGCGGGCGCTTCAACCGGCATTACTGGGAGTGTCCGGTGCCGGAGGGCAATGTGATCGTCTTCGTGCCGGCCGAACTGGACCAGGAGCTGAACCTGCGCGGCCTGAAAAAGCGCGTTGGCCAGCTCGAACCCAAGCTGGGCTATTCGCTGCGAACCTACATCGAGTCACTGCGTCCGGCGCAATGACTCGATGTAGTCGGCGTCAGGGGAACTGGTAGCTGAAGGCGAAATTCAGCCGCGGGCTGCGTTCGTTGTTGTCCAGGGCGCGGTCGCCGAAGGGCTTGGCCACTTCCATCGATACCAGGTAGTGCTTGCGGTCGGAGAAGCGAACACCGAGTGCCGCCGAGCCGAGCTTGGCTTCCGTCAGTCCGTCCTGGTTGTAGTGGGTGCGGGCGGTATCGGCGACCACGTAGGGCTGGATCTGGCTGAGCAGCGTGCTTTGCCGCAGGAAGGAATAGTTCACCTCATAGGACGCGCCCCAACCCTTGTCGCCGGTGGCCTGGTCGTCGGGGTAGCCGCGGCCGAAGTTGGCGCCGCCGTAGGTGACCTGCTCGGAGTCCGGCAGCACGTCGTCGCTCCACTGGAAGGCTGCAGTCACCACGCCCTGCCAGTTGGAGCCGAACTGGTCCTGCTGCGCACCGTAGCCGAGCAGGCGGGTGAAGTCCTTTTTCACCGGCTCCGGCGTTTCTGCGCCCATGCCGCTGAGCCCCTGGTAGACCGCCATGCTGCCGGCGCGCACGCGCTTCTCGGCGAACTGCTGGACGACGGTCTCGACGCCGACCACCCGCAGCTTGCTCTTCTGCTCGATGCGGTAGGGGATATCCGGATACACCAGGTCGTATCGGCTGGAGTCGTTCACCGTATAGCCGCGCAGGGTGACGTCCCAGGTGAGGTCGCGACGCAGCATCAGCGGCAGGCCGAGGCCGGCGCTGACGCGCTCGTTCTGCCGGTGCCGCTCGAACTCCAGGCCGTTCGCCAGGCGCAGGTTGTCGCCCGGGCGCGAGTTGTACTTGGAGTAGCCGGCCTGCAGCTGAACACCGTTGTCCCCCAGCAGTTGGCTGTAGTTCCAGGCGCGGTAGTACTCGTGGTCGTCGCCCGGCGGATACAGGTAGCTGTACTGCAGTTGCTCGCCCCAGCCGAGCATCGACATCACCTCGGCGTTGAAGATGCCGCGCTGCTGGTTGCGCCGTGAGTCGAGGTTCATGCCGGTGTCGAAGCGCTTCTGCTTGCCGGCCAGCTCCAGCACGGCGCCGCCATCGCTGGTGGTGGGCGGGTTGAGCGCCATGGCCATCTGCAGGCCGGGTACCCGGCTCATCAGCACGCTGAAGCGCTCGAAACTTTCGCGGGTTAGCGGTTTCTCGGACTTGAGCCGGTCGATCCAGCGATCCACCCGCGCCTGGTGCACGCCAAGATCGCCATTGCCGCGGACCTGGGCGATGTGGCCTTCGACCAGAACGATGCGCGCAACGCCACCGCTGAAGTCCTGGTTCGGTACATAGGCGAAGGAAATGAAGTAACCGTCGTCCTGATAACGCTGGGTGATGGCCTTGGCTGCCGCCACCAGTTCGCTGACCTGGATGGTGCGTCTGGTCAGCGGTTCCAGCAGTGGCTTCCAGGTCGCGACCGGGTAGTGCTTGCCGCCGGCCAGTTCAATGCGCTTGATGCGCACGTGTTGCTGGAGAATCTGCACCGGTTGGCTTGCCGCAGGCTGTGGAGTGGTGACCTTGGGAGCCTTGGGGCGAAGTTCGCCATCGGGAAGATTGGGGCGGGGGAGGGTCTGTTCGATATCGGAGCCGGGAAGCTGGATCGGGCGCTCGGCCCAGGCGAAGGGTGCAGCCAACAACAGGGGAAGGACGGCGAGTCGGCGCATCTGGCTCCTCCATGAGACCGATCTTCTTATTAAAAGACCAGGAGCCGTGGGCGGCTCCTGGTTACTACAGTATGGGCGTAATTCGGATTATTGCTTGTGCGTACCGATCGCCAATCCACCGCCCAGTCCACCGGTCACACCTCCCAGCGCGCCACCCACGGCGCCTAGCGTGTTGCCCAGCAGGCCTCCCTGGCCGCTGGTACCGCCAGTCGTACCGGCACCGGCGCCGACTGCCACACCCGAACCCTGGGCGTTGCTGCCGATGCCCACGCCTGCCCCGGCGACCAGGCCGCCGCCACCGGTCAGGCCGCTGGTCACACCGCCGAGGGTGCCAGCCACACCGTTGACCAGGCCACCCACCGGATTGCTGCCGCCGGTTGCGCCGCCGAGGGAGCCGGTGATGCCGCCGACTGCGCCGGTCACGCCGCTGACCAGGCCACCCACCGGATTGCTGCCGCCGGAAGCGCCACCGAGGGAGCCGGTGATACCGCCGACTGCGCCGGTCACACCGCTGACCAGGCCACCCACTGGATTGCTGCCGCCAGCAGCGCCGCCGAGGGAGCCGGTGATGCCGCCGACTGCGCCGGTCACGCCGCCGACCAGGCCACCCACCGGATTACTGCCACCGGTAGCGCCACCCAGGGAGCCGGTTACACCGCCGAGCAGACCGCCGCCCGGGTTGCTGCCGTTGACCAGGCCGCCGGCGGCACTGACTGCCTGACCCGCATTGCTGACGATTCCGCCGACCGGGGCCAGCGCCGGATTCTGGCTGGCGACCTGGTTGCCTGTCTGGGTCACAACGCCGCCGACGGTGGTCAACAGGTTGTTCACCGGCGTTCCCAGTCCGGTGGCGGCGCCCACGCCGCGAGTGGTTCCTTCGATGTTGCCGACCAGGCCGGCGGTGGTGCCGCTGAGCTGGGTGGTCAGTTGGCTCAGCGGCCCGGTGGTGACCGCACCGCTGAGGGAGTCGCCGAGCATGGTGATCTTGCCGCCGACACCATCCACCAGGCCGCCCACCTGGCCGGTCAGGCCATTGAGCGGAGTGTTGGCCAGCACCGGTGCATCGCCGATGGCCGCCACGGTGTCGCCCAGGCTGCTCACGGCGCCGCCGGTATGGCTCACCAGGCCGGTTACGCCTGCCACGGTAGTGCCCACGGCGTTGGGGTTGTTGCCCAGTTGGCCGAGGCCATTGGTGACGCCGGTGCCGACGCTGTCCACCCCGGCGCCGACTTCCTGGACCAGGCTGCCGGCATTCTGCGTGACGCCGTTGCCCAGGACCGGCAGGTCGACGGTTTTCACTACCGCCCCTACGGTGCTGACGGTGTCGCCGACATTGGAGACCGCTTCGCCGGTGTTGGTCAGGATATTGCCGGTGGTGCTGGCCGGCGGAGTAGTGGTGCCGCCGCCATCAGTACCGCCGCCGCCGTCCGTGCCGCCACCGCCCGTACCGCCCGTACCGCCCGTACCGCCAGTACCGCCAGTACCGCCAGTTCCTCCGGTGCCGTCGGTGCCACCGGTTCCTCCAGTACCACCAGTGCCGTCGGTACCGCCTGTGCCGCCTGTGCCGCCGGAGCCACCGGAACCATCGCCGCCGGAACCGCTGTCCGCGGGTTGTTCCGAGCTGCTGCCGGAAGAGTGATGGCTGCTGCCGCCCTTGCTGCTGCAACCTTGCAGGGAGAGGGCGACGACGAGAAGGGAAAGCGCGAAAACACGGATCGGGCCTGACATGAGAAGTTCCTCCATGAGAACGTCAGTCAGCGGGCTGTCCGGTCGGTATCCGGCGAGTCGCTGAGCTGCTCTGGAGTCAGTTCTAGAGGTTTGTTTCCAGGCGCGAAATTGGAACTTGTATATAGTCGTTTTGTGGATGGCAAGCTTTTGATTTTAAAGTAAAAACTAAAGGATTATGGCGACTTGCCAGGCATTTTTAATACCTTGGATATAGCGCTTTTCGCACGATGGTTCCGGTTTGGATTTTTCGGGCGCACTCATTTGCCCTGGAATCGGCCTTCGCGACGTTCCAGCATGGCGTTCAAACCCTCCTTTGCGTCATCGGTGGAGAGCAATTCGCTGGCCATGGCCGGCAGCAGTCGCGCCGCCGCTTCCTCGCCTTCATCGAGGCTGCGGCGCGCCGAGGCGAGGGTAGCGCGAATGCCCAGCGGCGCCTGGGCGGCCACTCGCTGTGCAAGCCACAGGGCGCGCGGCATCAACTCCTCTGGCGCAGTGACTTCCTGAACCAGGCCGATGCGGTAGGCCTCGTGGGCATCGAAGGGGTCGCCAGTGAGCAGCCAGCGCATGGCGTTGCCCCAGCCCGCGACCTGATGCATGCGCAAGGTAGCGCCGCCGAACGGGAAGATGCCGCGTTGCACTTCGAGTTGGGCGAAACGCGCGTTGCTGGCGCACAGGTTGATGTCGGCGGCGAGCATCAGCTCGATGCCCAGGGTGAAACAGTAACCTTGTGCCGCAACCAGCAAAGGCTTGGTCAGGCGCCGGCCGCCGAAAGTGCCCCACGGATCAGCGGAGCCTTCGGGCATGCTCCAGCCGGTGCGGAAGGTCTCGCCGATATTGGCCAGGTCCAGCCCCGCGGTGAAATGGTCGCCATGGGCGTATACCAGGGCGCAGCGCAGATCGTCGTCGCGCTCGTATTCGCCGAACGCCAGAACCAGCTGGGTGAGCATGTCCAGGTCGAAGGCGTTGCGCTTTTCCACCCGGTTCAAGCCGAGCAGCAGGACGTGGTCATGGCGTTCGACGGTGATGCGGGGTTGGCTGCTGGCGGTCATCGGCGGGCTCCGGTGAGTAGGCTTGCTCGGTATAGCCGGCGTCACCGGCCTTGTCTATGGGGCGACCGTTCGCCGGTCGCGTTCCGAAAAGAAACACATCGGTCAGGAATTTCCGGTATGATACGCGCCGGCCAAACGATGGCCTCGTTTCGGATCCCGCATTTTTCCGCAGCTTTCACGCTCGGGCTGTGCGTCCGCTGTGCGGACTTCCTTGACGCATTCTTCCAATCTTCATTTCGCAAATCCCCGCTTCCAGCTGCCTGGGTGACTTTATCGTCGTACAGGGCATGCGCAGCTCGGCTATTGGGTCTTTGCGGATGTACTTAGAGGCAAAACCCATGACCCAGGAAACCGCCGGCTTCGCCGCGCTCGGTCTTCACCCCAATGTTCTCGCTGCCATTGCCGCTGTCGGTTATGAAGAGCCGTCGCCGATCCAGGCCCAGTCGATCCCGGTGATCCTCGAAGGCCACGACATGATCGGCCAGGCCCAGACCGGTACCGGCAAGACCGCTGCCTTTGCGCTGCCGATGCTGTCGCAGATCGAGCCGAGCCGCCGCGTACCGCAGGTACTGGTGCTGGTGCCGACCCGCGAGCTGGCCCTGCAGGTTGCTACCGCTTTCGAAACCTATTCCAAGCAGATGCCGGGCGTCGGTGTGATTGCCGTCTACGGCGGCGCGCCCATGGGCCCGCAGCTCAAGGCCCTGCGCCAGGGCGCCCAGGTCGTGGTCGCCACCCCGGGCCGCCTGTGCGACCACCTGCGCCGCGACGAAAATCTGCTGTCCACCGTCAAGAGCCTGGTCCTCGACGAAGCGGACGAAATGCTCAAGCTCGGCTTCATGGATGACCTCGAAGTGATCTTCGAAGCCATGCCGTCCAGCCGTCAGAGCGTGCTGTTCTCCGCGACTCTGCCGGCCTCGATCCGCAGCATCGCCGAACGCCACCTGAAAGAACCCAAGCACGTCCGCATCGCCGCCAAGACCCAGACTGTCGCCCGCATCGAGCAGGTGCACCTGATGGTTCACGCCGACCAGAAGCCGGCCTCGATCCTGCGCCTGCTGGAAGTCGAACAGTTCGACGCGCTGATCGGCTTCGTCCGCACCAAGCAGGCTACGCTGGACATCGCCGAGCTGCTCGAGCGCCAGGGCTATCGTGCTGCCGCGCTGAACGGCGACATGCCGCAGGCCCAGCGTGAGCGCGTGATCGAGTCCCTGAAGGACGGCTCGCTGGACATCGTCATCGCCACCGACGTCGCGGCCCGCGGCCTTGATGTGGCGCGCATCACCCACGTACTGAACGTGGACATGCCCTACGATCCGGAATCCTACGTACACCGTATCGGCCGTACCGGCCGCGCCGGCCGTGAAGGCCGCGCCCTGCTGCTGGTGACTCCGCGCGAGCGCCGCATGCTGCAGGTGATCGAGCGTGTGACCGGGCAGAAGGTCGGCGAAGTTCGCCTGCCGGACGCCGAGACCGTTCTCGAAGCGCGCCTGAACCGCCTGGCCACCGGCCTGCAACCGTTGCTGGCCAACGCCGTTGCCAGCCGCGGGGCGGTGCGTGACGAGCTGTGCCGTCGCCTGGGTACCGACATGGACACCCTGGCCGCCGTACTGCTGGCCAAGCTGACCGAAGGCAAGGCACTGGACCTGGAATCGGTCCGTCGCGAACAACCGCTGACCCCGGCCGCCCCGCGCGAGCGCAGCGGTGAGCGTTACGAGCGCAGCGAACGTGGCGATCGCCCCGAGCGCGGTGACCGTCCGGAGCGCAGCGGCGAGCGCCGCCCGATGGCTCCGCCGTCGGAAGGCAAGGCCCGTTGCCGTACTGCCCTGGGCGCCCGTGACGGCGTACAGGCAAAGAACCTGCTGGGTGCCATCCTCAACGAAGGTGGCCTGTCCCGCGAGGCCATCGGTCGCATCCAGATTCGCGAGACCTTCAGCCTGATCGAGCTGCCGGAAGAGAACCTCGAGCGCCTGCTGACCAAGCTCAAGGACACCCGTGTCGCTGGCAAGGCCCTGCGCCTGCGCCGTTACCGCGAAGACTGATTCGTCAGTCTCCCGCGCATGAAAAAGCCCCGCCTTGGCGGGGCTTTTTCGTTTCCGGTATCGGTCGATGCATGCCCTGTAGGAGCAAGCTTGCTCGCGAACTTCTCGCGGCAGCGTCGCAGTCGGGCGACTCGTGAGCAAGCTCGCTCCTGCATAAGAGCAGTCAGCCGAAGCGATAGATATCCATCCCCAGCGCGCCAAGGGTGAAGCCGGCGTGCTCGACCGTCATTGCCGAGCCGCCAGCGCCACGGGCGAAGTACAGCGGCAGCAGGTGCTCGTCACGCGGATGGTTGCGCACCGCCTGGGGCGCCTGCCGGCGATAGTCGAGCAAGGCTGATTCGTCGTCGGCCTCCAGGCGCTCCACCATCCAGTCGCGGAAGGCCTTGGCCCAGGGCGTGATGACCTCGGGGCCGGCATGCCAGTCCAGTTCGCCGAGGTTGTGGGTGATGCTGCCCGAGCCGATCAGCAGGATGCCTTCCCCGCGCAACGCACCCAGGGCGTGGCCAATGCGCTGCTGCATGGGCGCGCCGAGGCGGCTGGGCAGGGACAGCTGCACGACGGGAATGTCGGCAGCCGGGTACATCAGGCTCAGGGGGACCCAGGCGCCGTGGTCCAGCGGGCGCTCCGGGTCGAGGATGGCCGGCAGGCCGTCCGCGGCCAGCAGTTCGGCGACGCGCTGCGCCAGCTCCGGCGAACCATCGGCAGGGTACTGCACGGCATAGAGTTCCGGCGGGAAGCCGTAGAAGTCGTGCCAGGTGTCCGGCTTCGGTGATGCGGTGATGCGCAGGTCGGGGGTTTCCCAATGGGCGGAGACCACCAGGATCGCCTTGGGGCGCGGCAACTCGCGGGCCAGGCGCTTCAGCGGAGCATCGCTGGCGCCGGGGTCCAGGGCCAGCATGGGGGAGCCGTGGGAGATGAACAGGGCAGGGAGCATGGCGAACCTCGCTACGTGATGGCTCTATGTTCCCGCGCGAACAAATCGAAAACCAGTATAGGTTTTTGAATGGAATGATCGATTTCAAAGATGTTTCCGTGCAGCTCTCGATGCCTGGACCGCCACCGGTGGATTTGCGAACTCAGTTGCAGACTGCTGCAGATAATCGCCATAGGGCGCTTTCTGAAGTTGCGGGTAAACCAATGCGTTAAAGTTTGCGGAAAATTCCTATACGGATAACGAATTTGGCCATGCAGCAAGTCGATCAAGCCCTGGTGCTGGAAATCGGTGACTGTCTCCAGCTGGACGACGGCACCGAGATCTGTGTGCAACGCGTCCGTGGCGATCAGGTTCGCCTGAAGATTTTCGAAGCCGGTGAGCGCGCCCGGGAACGCCGGGCGGCCTGGTGGCGTTGGTTGCTGCCGCGTGCTTTTCGCAGTATTTGAACAGGTGATCTATGCAACATGAGTTCTGGCAGTCGCGCTGGGCGCGCAATGAAATCGGCTTCCATCAGCAGGCGGTGAACCCCGGGCTGCAGCGGCACTGGCCGAGCCTCGGAGTGCCCGAAGAGTCGCAGGTTCTGGTGCCGTTGTGCGGCAAGAGCCTGGACATGCTCTGGCTGGCGCAATGGGGATATCGCGTGTTGGGGGTTGAGCTGGCCGAACGAGCAGCCGTCGACTTCTTTGCCGAACTGGGTGTCACCCCGCAGGTCACCGAGGAGGGCTCGCTGCGCCGATACAGCTATGAGCGCCTGGAGATTCTCCAGGGTGACTTCTTTGCCGTCACGGCCGAGCAGGTAGCAGGCTGCTCGGCCCTGTATGACCGCGCCGCGCTGATCGCCTTGCCCTCGGACCTGCGTGCCGACTATGCGCTGCATCTGCAGCGCATCCTGCCGCAGCAGGCGCGTGGCTTGCTGGTCAGCCTGGAATACCCTCAGGCTGAAATGGATGGCCCGCCCTTTGCCGTGCTGGCGGATGAAGTGCACAGGCTATTCGCCGAAGACTGGGACGTGGAGGAGGTGGAGCGTCTCGACGTGCTGGCGGAGAATCCGAAGTTCCTCAAGCGCGGGGTCAGCCATCTGGACGAGGTGGTATTCGCGCTGCGCCGTGGCTGAATCTCAGGCATGAAAAAGGGCGACCCGAGGGTCGCCCTTTTTTGTCGCGCCGAAACTTAGCGGCCGGCGGCGCGCAGGGCTTCGATGCGGTCTTCCAGCGGCGGGTGGCTCATGAACAGGCCGGCGAGGCCGTGCTTGAGGTTGCCGTTGATGCCGAAGGCCTGCAGCGTGTCGGGCATCTGTACCGGCACGCCCTGTTCGGCGCGCAGGCGTTGCAGGGCGGCGATCATTGCGCCGGTGCTGGCCAGGCGAGCGCCGGCTTCGTCCGCACGGTACTCGCGTTTGCGCGAGAACCACATGACGATGATGCTGGCGAGCACCCCCAGTACCAGCTCGGCGAAGATGGTCGCGACGAAGTAGCCGATGCCGGGGCCGTCTTCGTTCTTCAGGATGGCCTTGTCGACGAAGTTGCCGAAGATACGTGCGAAGAACATCACGAAGGTGTTCACCACGCCCTGGATCAGCGCCAGGGTGACCATGTCGCCGTTGGCTACGTGGCCGATCTCGTGGGCCAGCACGGCTTTCACTTCTTCAGGCGAGAAGCGCTCCAGCAGACCCTGGCTGACCGCTACCAGTGCGTCGTTCTTGTTCCAGCCGGTGGCGAAGGCATTGGCCTCGTAGGCGGGGAAGATGCCCACTTCCGGCATCTTGATGCCGGCTTCGCGGGACAGCTCTTCCACGGTCTGCAGCAGCCACTGTTCGTGGCGGGTGCGCGGCTGGCTGATGATCTCGGTACCGGTGCTCATCTTCGCCATCCACTTGGAGATGAACAGCGAAACCAGGGAGCCGGCGAAGCCGAATACGGCACAGAAAATCAGAAGGCTACCGTAATTCTGGCCGGTGAAACGGTCCACGCCCAACAGTTTCAGGGTGATGCTGGCGATCACCAGAACTGCCAGGTTGGTGGCCAGGAACAACAGGATGCGCATCATGGCGTAAAGCTTCTCCTCACGGTGACAAGGGTGAAAACCGCATGGGAATGCGGCTTTCCGGATCGCCGGGCACAGTCGGGCACGGGATCGCTGAATAGTATGCGGGGTATATACGGTTGGCCCCCAGGCGATTCAACTCGGGGACTATTTCAACTTGTGTCGCTTGCCCGGGTTAAGGGCGCCCCAGGTCGCTCTCCAAGAGTAGACGGGTCAGCCGCGCGATGCGTTCCCCGTGCCGGCTCGCCAGTGCTTCGCGCAGCTGGTTGGCCAGCGTGGCCTGGTCGCGGCGCACACTGGGCGGCAATTCATCGCCGTCGCGCACGGGGTGGGGGACGATGCGGGTCAGGCGCATGAAGGCTTTTTCGCTGAGCACGGCCTGGTCCAGCGCTTCGTAACGAATGGTTGCCTCGAAGCGCAGGTAGCCTTCATCGGCCAGCCACAGCAGCGCGCCCAGGCAACTCTGATGGCGAGTACTGGGCAGGCCGAATTCGTCGGGCTCTTCGCGTCCGATCAGGTCCTCGACGTAAAGGCCGATCTTGCGCGGGAAGGCCTGGTAGAGCGTCAGCAGGCCCGCCGCAGCGTCTTTGTAGAAGTCGTCGATCTGCAGATCCATTTATGCGCTGGGATTCACTGGCGATGATTTATTGGCGATAGGTTTTCAGGAAGCTACCAATGCGCCCGATGGCCTGTTCCAGATCATCGAGCCGGGGCAGGGTAACCACCCGGAAGTGATCCGGCCAGGGCCAGTTGAAGGCAGTGCCCTGAACGATGAGCAACTTCTCGGAAAGCAGCAGGTCGAGGACGAATTTCTCGTCGTTGTGGATCGGGCAGACCTTCGGGTCGATGCGCGGGAAGGCATACAGCGCGCCCATGGGCTTCACGCAGCTGACGCCGGGAATGTCGTTGAGCAGTTCCCAGGCGCGGTTGCGCTGTTCCAGCAGGCGGCCGCCGGGCAGGACCAGGTCGTTGATGCTCTGGTAGCCGCCCAGTGCGGTCTGGATCGCGTGCTGGCTCGGCACGTTGGCGCACAGGCGCATGTTGGCGAGGATATCCAGGCCCTCGATGTAGCTCTGCGCCTTGTGCTTGGGGCCGGAAATGGCGATCCAGCCGGAGCGGAAGCCAGCCACGCGGTACGACTTGGACAGGCCGTTGAAGGTCAGGCAGAGCACGTCCGGCGCCAGCGATGCGGTGGAGATGTGCTGGGCCTCGTCGTAGAGGATCTTGTCGTAGATCTCGTCGGAGAAGATCACCAGGTTGTGCTGGCGCGCCAGTTCGACGATGTCCAGCAGCACTTCCTTCGAGTAGACCGCGCCGGTCGGGTTGTTCGGGTTGATCAGCACCAGGGCCTTGGTATTGCTGGTGATCTTCGCCTTCATGTCGGCGACGTCGGGGAACCAGCCGGCCTGCTCGTCGCACAGGTAATGCACCGGTTTGCCGCCGGAGAGGGCGACCGAGGCGGTCCACAGCGGATAGTCCGGCGCCGGGATCAGCACCTCGTCACCATTGTTGAGCAGCGCCTGCAGGGCCATGACGATCAGCTCGGACACGCCGTTGCCCAGGTAGATGTCCTCGATGCCGACGCCTTCCACCTGCTTCTGCTGGTAGTACTGCATCACTGCCTTGCGCGCGCTGAACAGGCCTTTCGAGTCGCTGTAGCCCTGGGCGGTGGGCAGGTTGCGGATGACGTCCTGGAGGATTTCGTCCGGCGCCTCGAAACCGAACGGCGCCGGGTTGCCGATGTTCAGCTTGAGGATGCGGTGGCCTTCCTCTTCCAGGCGCTTGGCGTGCTTGAGCACGGGCCCGCGAATGTCGTAGCAGACGTTGGCGAGCTTGTTCGATTTGGTGACCTGCATGTTCTGGATTCCGAAATAGTCCGCGGCCGGCGACTTGGCAGGCTGTAACGCGGGTGACAGACTGGCGTCAAATGATGGGTTCGGAAGTGCTTTTCCCTGGTATCGACCCTGAAAATCGATAGGAAAGCAGTGGATTTCTCGAAAAAGTAGAGTTTTTAAGGCTTTTCTATCGCGAGAATGTCGCTGTGCGGCAGATTCTGAACCTGACGTTAACCACGCGCATCATACGTGCGGCCCGATTCCCGGAAAAGGAGGCATCGGGCATTTTTTCCATTAATGGAGGCAGATCGATGGAAAAGCTGGAAAAGCCCCTGGACTCCTGGCGTGACGAGCTCACCGACGAGCAGTTCCACGTTTGCCGGCTGGGTGGCACCGAGCGTGCCTTCACCGGCGAGTATCACGACACCAAGACCCCTGGCATCTACCACTGCGTGTGCTGCGGCACGGCGCTGTTCGACTCCGACGCCAAGTACGACTCCGGCAGTGGCTGGCCGAGCTACTTCCAGCCGGTGGACGCTGAGGTGGTCAAGGAACTGGAAGACTTCAGCCACGGCATGCACCGCATCGAAGTGCGCTGCGGCAAGTGCGACGCGCACCTGGGCCACGTCTTCCCCGACGGCCCGCGGCCGACCGGGCTGCGTTACTGCATCAATTCGGCGTCGTTGAAGCTGGTGCCCAAAGAGTGACCTCAAGGCCCGCCACCGAGCGGGCCTTTTTTGCTTTTTGTATTTTTTGTTTTTGTAGGAGCGAGCTTGCTCGCGAACGAATTTTCCGGCGGCAACCGGGCTGGGCGGGTTCGCGAGCAAGCTCGCTCCTACGGGGGAATCCTGATGGCGGGGCATTCAAGGGTTGATTCGTGATCAATTGAATTGCACGCAATTTAATTGATCACTATTCTTCAATCTCCCACTTCCCCCGGAGCCATGTTCCATGAGCGACGCACTGCTGAATATTCCCGTGACCACCATCAAGGGTGAACAGAAGACCCTGGCCGATTTCGGCGGCAAGGCCCTGCTGGTGGTGAACACCGCCAGCCAGTGCGGCTTCACCCCGCAATACAAGGGGCTGGAAAAGCTCTGGCGTGAGTACAAGGACAAGGGACTGGTGGTGCTCGGCTTCCCCTGCAACCAGTTCGGCAAGCAGGAGCCGGGTGGCGAGGGCGAAATCAGCCAGTTCTGCGAACTGAACTTCGGCGTGAGCTTCCCGCTGTTCAAGAAGATCGACGTCAACGGCGCGGACGCCCATCCGCTGTATGTGCAACTGAAGAAACGTGCGCCCGGCCTGCTGGGCAGCCAGGGCATCAAGTGGAATTTCACCAAGTTCCTGATCGGCCGGGACGGCCAACTGGTCAAGCGTTTCGCCCCGACCACCAAGCCCGAGCAACTGTCCGCCGAGATCGAAGCGCTGCTGTGATGAAAGACGCTGTATCCCTGCCGTCCGAGCTGCAACTGGACAACCAGCTGTGCTTCCGCCTGTACGCCGTGTCTCGCGCGGTGATCCGTGGTTATCGGCCGATGCTCGAGGCGCTCGGCCTGACCTACCCGCAGTACCTGGCCATGCTGGTGCTCTGGGAGTGGCAGGCCCAGCCGCCGGAGCAGCCTTCGGTGAAGGCGCTCGGCGAGCGTCTGATGCTCGATTCCGGCACCCTTACACCGCTGCTCAAGCGCCTGGAACAACTGGGCCTGGTGCAGCGCCGCCGTGCGCGGCATGACGAGCGTGAAGTGCACCTGGGGCTGACCGTGCAGGGGGCGGCGCTGCGCGAGAAGGTGCTGCCTTTGCGTGAAGAGCTGCTCTGCCGCAGCGGTATCGATCTGAGCGTGACTGACGGCCTGCGCGAGCAACTCGACAGCCTGCTGTTGCAGCTGTCGAAGCTGGACGCCTGAATCAGCCGCGCGGCCGGGGCCCGGCCCAGCGCTCGAGGATGGCCGCCAGCTCGTCGCGGTGGAAGGGCTTGGCCAGGTAATCGTCCATGCCGGCGGCACGGCAGCGCTCGCGTTCGTCCGGCAGGGCGTTGGCGGTCAGGGCGATCACCGGCAGGTCCGGCCAGCGTCCGCTTGCGCGGATTTCACGGGTGGCCTGGTAGCCGTCCATCACCGGCATGTTGCAATCCATCAGGACCAGGTCGAAGTCGGTGCCAGCGAGTTGCTTCAGTGCGTCTTCGCCGTTGGTGGCGATGCCCACCTGGCAACCCAGCTTCTGCAGCAGGCCCCGTGCGACCAACTGATTGACGGGGTTGTCCTCCACCAGCAGGACGCGGGCGGAGAATTGCTCCGGCGTCGTTTCCCCCGGGGTTTTCGATGAGGGCAGCGGCTGGTGCTCGAAGGCCTGTTTCAGGGCCTGGTAGAGCACCGCTCGTGACAGCGGGCGCGCCAGCTGGCGCAGGGGGGCGAGGCGCTGGGCCAGTTCGGGTTCGAGGAAGTTGCCGTAGGCCGTGACCAGCAGCACCGGTTTGGTGACGTTCTGGCGCAGGACGATCAGGCAATCCGGGCAGTCCGAGAGCAGCGCATCGAGCTCCACGCCGGCCAGGCTGTCGTCGATGTCCAGGCGCTGGAAGTCCACGCCCCATTCCGGTAGCCAGTTCTGCAGCAGGGCCGCGAGGCCGCTGCTGGCGGGACACTGGACGATCAGCTTGCCGTGCAGTCTGGCCGCTGGCGGCGCAGGCTCCAGCGCTGGCAAAGGCAGGGTGACGGTGAATTCACTGCCGCGGCCCGGCTCGGACGTCACGCTCAGTTCGCCCCGCATCGCTTCGCAAAGCTTGCGCGTCAGTGCCAGGCCCAGCCCGGTGCCGCCGTACTGGCGGGCGATGCCGGCGTCGGCCTGGGTGAAAGGCTGGAAGATCTTCTGCAGTGCGTCGGGAGCCACGCCGATACCGGTATCGCGCACGCTGATGCGCACACCGTGGTCCAGTGGCTCGACGCGAACATCCACGCGGCCGAAACGGGTGAACTTGAGGGCGTTGGACAGCAGGTTGCTGACCACCTGGCGCACCCGCGTCGGGTCGCCGGAGAGCTGCGCCGGTAGCTGCGGGCTGATCAGGCAGGTGAGTTCCACGGCCGGGCCGGCGTTCTGTGACAGCAGGCTGGCGGTGTCTTCCACCAGGGTGCCGAGGTCGAAGGGTATCTGCTCCAGTTCCAGCTGGCCGGCCTCGAACTTGGACAGGTCGAGCACGTCATTGAGCAACTCCACCAGCACCTTGCCCGAGTCGTGGGCAATGGACAGTTGCTGGTGCTGCTCGGCGGTCAGCGGGCCGTCCAGGGCCAGCCCGAGCATGCCGAGCAGGCCGTTGAGCGGGGTGCGGATCTCGTGGCTCATGTTGGCCAGGAAGCTGCCGCGAGCCTGGGCCATGGCCAGGGCGGTCTGCCTTGCCTGCTCAAGCTCCTGGTTGGACAGGGTCAGGCGTGCGTTGGCCGCCTTCAGCTCGGCGGTGCGCGCAGCGACGATACTTTCCAGTTCTTCCAGGTACTGGGTCAGGCGGTCTTCGGCTTCGCGGCGCTGCTCCATTTCCACCGAAATGCGGTTGAGCTGGCGATTGGTGACTTCCACCAGCACGCCGATCTCGTCGCGCTCATGGCCGCGCGGGCAGGGCAGGCGCAGCCGCGAGGGGGAGCGCGGGTCGTGGCGGGAGAGGGCGTCGATCAGGCTCACCAGCGGCTTGGTCAGCAGTGCGTAGAAGAGCACCAGCAGGATCAGCGAGAGCATCAGGCTGCGCACGAAACCCGAGATGAAGGTCATTCCGGCGCGGCGCAGGAAGTCGTTGCCGAAGACGAAGGTGTCGATTTCCAGGCGCAGCACGCCGAGGGACTCGGCAGGGGCATGCTCGACGAACAGTGGTTCCTCATAGGTGCGTTGCTGGCCGAAGAGGAAGTCGCTCAGGCCCCGCAGGTGGCTTTCCGCCGGCGGCCGGTCGGCGCTGGCCAGGGGAACGTTGGCGTTGTCGATGATCTCGGCGCGGATCACCGCGGGTGAGCGCAGCAGGCCCACCACCAGTTCCTGGGCCAGTTCGGCGTCGATGTTGTAGGCGATGCGTGCGGCGGGGTTGTGGCTGACGTCCAGCAGGGCGCGCACTTCGCGGTTGATGGAGGCGTCCTGGCTGGCATAATCGACGCCTACCTGGATGAGGCTCAGCAAGGTGCCCAGGATGAACGCCACCAGCACCGTCAGGCTGGCCTGCTTGAACGAGAGGCGATGTGTGAGCGCAATATCCATGGTTGCGGAGCGTCGCCTCGCAGAAGCTTTCCTGCGGCGTAGCATAGCCCATCAGAACCGTCTGTCGGGATAGGCCGAAGACGAAGAAATTGCCGGTTCTTGAGCCGAAGAGCCGCGCCGAAGAATATGGAGACCCGCGTGGATTCCCGCCTGAACGACTTTCTCGCCCGCGCCGAAGCGCTGATGGCGCGCCTGGAGCCTTTGCTGCCCGCTGTGCGCGAAACGCTGGACTGGCAGCACAGCCTGGCGGCGCGCTGGCATCGCGACGGCCGCAGCGGCTACCTGCAACCGCTGAAGGTCAGCCTCGACCTGCGCCTGGATGACCTGTTGGGGGTCGACAAGCAGCGCGAACAGCTGACGCGCAATACCCGCCAGTTCGTGGCTGGCCAGCCGGCCAACCATGCGTTGCTGTGGGGTGCCCGCGGCACTGGTAAATCTTCGCTGGTGCGCGCGTTGCTGGCGGAGCTGGCCGGCGAAGGGTTGCGCCTGATCGAAATCGAGCGCGACCACCTGGCCGATCTGCCGCGTGTGGTCGAGCAGATCCAGGGGCTGCCGCAGCGCTTCGTGCTGTTCTGTGACGACCTGTCGTTCGACGCCGGCGAGGGCGATTTCCGCGTCCTCAAGAGCGTGCTCGATGGTTCGCTGGAACAAGCCCCGGACAACGTGCTGCTTTATGCCACCTCCAATCGTCGTCACCTGGTCTCGGAAAAACAGAGCGACAACGAGAACTGGAAGATGGTCGACGGCGAGTTGCACCCCAATGAAGCCGTCGAGGACAAGATCGCCCTGTCCGACCGTTTCGGCCTGTGGCTGTCCTTCTATCCCTTCACCCAGGAGCACTTCCTCAGCGTGGTGCGCCACTGGGTCGAGGTGCTCGCGCAGAAGTCCGGGCTCGCTGCCTGGACCTGGGACGAGGCCCTGGAGAAGGAAGCCATCCGCTGGGCGCTCGGGCGCGGCAACCGTAATGGCCGCTGTGCCTATCAATTCGCCCGCTACTGGGTGGGCAGACAATTGCTGGAAGGAGAGACCCCATGATCGATCTGCAACAGGCCGGCGCCGGCCTTGGCGGCTACGCGCTGCTGGCCGCCCAGGCAGAGTCGCTGTTCGCCGATGAGCGCGATTTCATTGCCAACGCTGCGCAGTTTTCCGCGTTCCTGTTCAACGAGCTGGCGGATCTGAACTGGGCCGGCTTCTATCTGAATCGCAACGAGGAGCTGGTGCTCGGCCCGTTCCAGGGCAAGGTCGCCTGCGTGCGCATTCCCTTCAGCAAGGGCGTGTGCGGCGCTGCGGCGCGTACTCGGGAAACCCAGCGTGTCGAAGATGTGCACGCATTCCCCGGCCACATCGCCTGTGACAGCGCTTCCAACAGCGAACTGGTCGTACCGCTGGTGAAGGACGGTCGCCTGATCGGCGTGTTGGACCTGGACAGCCCGAAGGTCGGTCGCTTCAGTGAAGAAGATCAGGCCGGCATCGAACGCCTGGTGGAGATTTTCCTGCGCCTCTCCGACTGCTGATCCGCGCCCATGAAAAAGCCCCGCCTAGGCGGGGCTTTTTCGTTCCTGCGGGAAGATCAGCGCTTGGCCATGATCTTGGCGATGATCTGCAGCTCGCCCTGGACGATCTCGGCGAGGGCAGGGCGGGCCAGCGTGCGCTCGAAGTGCGCGGCCAGCCTGGGCCAGCGCTGGGAGTCCAATTCTTCCTCGCCGTGGCGCAGGTTCACCAGTTGGCAGGCGATGGCGATGTCGGCGAGGCTGAAGCGGTCGTCGACGAACCATTGCTGCTGTCCCAGGCACTTCTCCAGGTAGTCGAAGTGCTCGGGGAGCTTCTCCTGCATGGCGCCTTTTACTGCCATTTCGTCGCAGACCTTGCCCATCAGCGGTTTGAGCAGGCGATTGCGGAACACGGTGAAGGTGGTCAGCGGCGCTAACTCGTAGTCGGCGTACTTTTCCAGCCAGTTGATCCGCGCGCGGGCCTGGGCGTCCTTGCCACACAGCGGGGCACGCTGCGGGTCGCGGTCTTCCAGGTAGTGGCAGATGACGCTGGAGTCGGCGAGGGTGAAGTCGCCGTCACGGATCGCCGGCACGCGGCGCAGCGGGTTGAGTTCGCGGTACCAGTCCGGCTGGTTGAACGGATTGACGTTCTCCAGTTGGTAGTCGAAGCCTTTCTCGGCCGCGAACAGGCGGACTTTGCGAACGAAGGGGGACAGCGGGGCGCCGAAGACGACGAGGCTCATGCAAGGCTCCTGGGGCGAAGGTGGCCGGGGTGATGTCGATCAGTCGTAAAGGTTCTTCTTCTTCCAGATATCGTCTTCATCCAGCGCCTTGAGGCCGTCGCCCAGTTCGCTCTGCTCATCCACGGCGGGCTGGGAGGTTTCCAGTACCAGGGCGTTGGCGTGGGCCAGCTGGGTTTCCATCTGCTTGAGCTGCGCCTGGTAGCGGCCGATTTCCGGTTGCTTCTGCAGGTACTGTGCGCCGCGCTCGAAAGCCAGGCGTGCCTGCCGCGGCTGGCCCTGCTGGAGCGCCTGCTGGCCGAGATTGCCGAAGAACTCTATATGGAGGAGGGTGAGCAGGTGGCGGATTTCCTTGACCCATTTCTGCGCTTCCACCCGCGGCAGCATGTTGTCCTGGGCGCAGCGGGTGAGCTGGGCGTGCAGCGCTTCGAAGAGGAAGCGCACGTCCTTGGCCTTGGCTTCGGTGAGGATCGGCTGCGGTGCATTCCTGACCGGAATGGACTCGCCCTTGGCCACCAGGCTGCGCAACTCTTCCAGACGCTGCTTGAGTGCGGCGTTGTGTTTGTCGACGGCCAGCAGGCGTTCGCTGAGGTTCAGCTCGAAGTTGCTGAGCAGCAGCTTGAGTGCCGGCGACATGAACTGGCCGGGCAGGGACTCGGAAACATCGCCGCAGCGCCGGCAGCGGTCTGACAGATCGGCCTTCAGGCGCGCCTGCTCCAGCTTGCGGTTTTCCACCAGATAGTTGATGTAGCCGATGGCGACCAGCAGGGCGATACCGACGAGAACCAGGACCGTAATGACGATTGGCGACACCGTGGAGTGCTCCGGATGTTTTCCGCGAGTGTAATGTCTTAGTGATACTGCTGATAGCGGCAGCTCGGTTTTTGCCCAGAAGTCTTTGATTTAAAAATAATTTCTCTGAAGGGTTGACGACCCTTCAAAGCCTCCCTAGAATGCGCGCCACTTCGACGCGAAACGCTGAATAAGCCGGAACGACGAAGTCGGAAAGATGTTAAGTTCCGGGCCGCGTCCCCTTCGTCTAGTGGCCTAGGACACCGCCCTTTCACGGCGGTAACAGGGGTTCGAGTCCCCTAGGGGACGCCATTGCGGGAATAGCTCAGTTGGTAGAGCACGACCTTGCCAAGGTCGGGGTCGCGAGTTCGAGTCTCGTTTCCCGCTCCAGATTCTCGATCATTGCCTCTGGCAGTGACCGAAAGATGAAATGGCGTTACCCTTCGGCGAAAGCTGAAGGTTGCAACAAGTTGCTGCGGGAATAGCTCAGTTGGTAGAGCACGACCTTGCCAAGGTCGGGGTCGCGAGTTCGAGTCTCGTTTCCCGCTCCAAAATCGAAACGCCGCCCATCAGGGCGGCGTTTTCGTTAACCTGCGGCGAAAGCCGAGGGTTACAGCAAGTTGATGCGGGAATAGCTCAGTTGGTAGAGCACGACCTTGCCAAGGTCGGGGTCGCGAGTTCGAGTCTCGTTTCCCGCTCCAGAATCGAAACGCCGCCCATCAGGGCGGCGTTTTCGTTTGTGCGGCGAAAAGTGCCATTCACCGGGCCTCATCCGGGCCGGATGCCGCGCAGCAAGCCCAGCACGCTCCCGCCATTGATTTCCCCGTCGCCGCTGATTTCCGCCCAGCGGGCGCCTGCGGGCCCATTCGCGCGCCTGCATTGGAGAAGATTCTGACGCAGCCCTGAGGGGATTCCCGTTTGTCGGGCCAGGCTGGCACCCGAGAATGCCTGCGCTCGATCGCGCCGCGATGGAGCAGGGCCCGTTCGCCTCGCCTGTCGGTGAGGTGGCCGGGGATTGCTGGTCGTTCCGGTGAGGTGGTGACGCGGATGGTGGAGTGGCTGGATCGCCGTGAGCATCTGCCGGGTGCCGGCAACGTGAACGTCCTGTCGGTGTTCGACTTCGACGGGACCCTGACGCGGCACGACAGCTTTCTGCCGTTCCTGTGGTTCGCCTTCGGCACGCTCGGATTCCTCCGTCGCCTGCCGGCCATGGTCCTGCCGGGCCTGGCTTTCCTTTGTCGGCGAATCAGCCGCGATGAGCTCAAGGCCTGTCTGATCCGGGTTTTTCTGCGGGGCATCGAGGCGAAATGGCTGTCGGCCCGCGCGCAGGCCTATTGCCAGTTCATCTGGGGCTATCTGTTGCGCCCCGGCGGTTTGCGCGGTGTCGCCGCAGAGTTGGATTCCGGCGCCGCAGTGACCCTCTGCTCGGCTTCGCCGGCGCTGGTGCTGCTTCCCTTTGCAGAGCGCCTGGGCGTGGGGTTGATCGGCACCGAGCTGGAAGTCGTCGATGGCCGGCTGACCGGCCGCATCCTCGGCGGCAACTGCCGGGCCGAGAACAAGGTGCTGCGCCTGCAGGCCAAGTACGGCCCCTTGAGCGCCTACCGGCTGCGCGCCTGGGGCGATACCCAGGGCGACCATGCCCTGCTGCGCGCCGCACAGGACCCGCATTGGCGGGTCTTCCATCCCCGTTGGCGACGCACCTCCGGCCCGAGCCGTCCGTCCGCCTGACCTGATCGACATTCCTTTTCGAGTACTGCAATCGTGGAACAGACACACATAGGCTTTCCCCCGCTGACAATGGCGGTTTTCGTCGGGCTGGCCCTGGCCGCCCTGTTGCTGGACATGGTGACTCATCGGGACAACAAGCCCATTTCCCTGACCGGTGCAGTGGCCTGGTCGATCTTCTGGGTCGCGATTTCCCTGGGCTTCGCCGGCTTCCTCTACATCCAGCACGGCGCCCAGGTGGCCAGCCTGTTCCTGACAGGCTATGCGCTGGAGAAGGTCCTGAGCGTCGACAACCTGTTCGTCTTCATCGCCATCTTTGCCTGGTTCAAGATGCCGGATGGCCTGCGCCACCGGGTGCTCTACTGGGGCATCATCGGAGCTGTCGTGTTCCGCGCCATCTTCGTGGCCATCGGCACCGGCCTGCTGGCTTTCGGCCCGTGGGTGGAAATCCTCTTCGGCCTGATCGTCGCCTGGACCGGCGTGATGATGCTCAAGGGCGGTGGCGATGATGACGAAGAGGAAGACTATTCCCGGCACCTGGCCTACCGCTTCGCCAGCAAGCTGTTTCCGGTCTGGCCGAAGCTGCTCGGTGGGCGCTTCTTCGTAGCGCGCCAACAGGTGGAAGCAGAGGCGCGCAAGCCAGAGAACCGGGGCATCGGCCTGGCCGCCAAGGGCGCCATCTTCGCTACGCCGTTGTTCCTCTGCCTGGTGGTAGTCGAGGTCTCGGACGTGCTGTTCGCCTTCGATTCGGTGCCGGCGGTGATTGCCGTCAGTCGCGAGCCGCTGATCGTCTACTCCGCCATGCTGTTCGCCATCCTTGGCCTGCGTACGCTGTATTTCGTTCTCGAAGCGCTCAAGCGCTACCTGGTTCACCTGGAAAAATCGGTCGTGGTGTTGCTGTTCTTCATCGCCGCCAAACTGGGGCTGAATGCCACGGACCAGTTGTTCCACCATGGTTACAGCATCGATGCCAACACCAGCCTGATCGTGGTGCTGGTGGTGCTGGCGCTGGGCATATTGGCCAGTCTGTTGTTCCCGGCTCGGGAAGAGGTCGAAACCGGCGAAAGTTGACTCGACAGCCCCATGAAAAAGCCCGCGAATCGCGGGCTTTTTTGTCTGTCCGGCTCAGGCCGCTGCCGGCTCCTCGCGGGGCACGAACAGCCGTCGGGTCGCCAGCAGGTGGATGACGAAGCCGATCAACGCCGCTCCCAGCACGCCAACGCCCAGGCGGGTGAACAGGCCGCCGGTTTCGGACAGCCCCTGCAGTCGTTCGAGGCGGTCGAAGTGCGCCGGGTTGGCGTTGGAGTAGGCGATCTGCAGCACGGTACCTTCGGGGTAGTTGTCGGCATTGCTGCCGGCGACGTCGAAACGGCCGATGTAGGGCTGGCCCTTCACCTGGAACTGATAGGTGAAGTGGTACATCTCCTTGGTGCGTCCGCGGCGGCCGCGCTCTTCGGTGACTTCGTCGAGTACCAGCGGTGCGCTGACCACCGAGTGGTCGGCCAGGATGCGCTTGGCGCGCAGGTGATCACCGATCGCGGTGAAGCACATCACCAGGACGAACCCGATGGCGAAGAGGGTGCAGATGATGCTGGAGACGCGGCGGACCTTTTCGTGGGCCCCTTGCGAGATCTTGAAGCTGAGCATGACGTTCCCTGCCTTTGTGTTGAAAAAGTAACAAAAGGCTACGGGCGGGCGTCGGGGGTGTCCTTGTCAGTTTGTCAACCGGATGGGACGGGGCGCTGGACAGAACGTCCGTGGCGCGGCGGCAGGCACCGCGCCGGAGGGGCATCAGTGCTTGGACGCGTCGTCCGGCAGGGCGAGCACCTGCTTCTCGCGGTTCCAGTCGAAGGGCTCGCCGTTTTCTTCCGCTTCGAAGCGGCGCTCGTCGAGTTGCTGGTACATCTGCAGCTCTTCGTCGGGCATGAAGTGCAGGCAGTCGCCACCGAAGAACCACAGCAGGTCGCGTGGCACCAGGTGGGCGATCTGCGGATAGCGGTGGAAGACCTGGCTGATCAGATCCTGGCCCAGGTACTGGGCGCCTTCCGGATCGCGCGGCAGTTCCACCAGCAGCTCGTCGAAGCGCTCGAGGAACAGGCCGTGGTTGTCCTCGGGAACCTGCTCGGCTTCGCCCAGGGCGCCAAGGATCATGCGCAGGTGGTTGAGCAGGGCGATGTGGTGGTCGAGATAGGCGCTGGCCATGGGATTCCTCTGGAGCTGTGTACAAACGGCCGGGGATTATATCGGGTTTCGCCGCTGCTGCAGCCGGGCGATCAGCGGAGCGGACGCATCTGGATCTGCCGGCGCTGGTTATCGATCTGCTGACGCTGCTGATCGAGGAGGCGTTGCTGCTGTTGCAGCTGGTCCTGCTGCAGCTCGTTTTTCTGCCGCTGGATCATCTGGTCGCTCTGCCGGCGTTGTTCGTTCCAGCGCCGCTGGTTGTCCTGCTGGCGCTGCAGGTCCTGCTGCTGCATCTGCAGGCGCTGGTCCTCGTAGTTCAGGCGCTGGCTGTCCAGCTGGTTCTGCCGCAGCTGCTGCTGGCGCCGCAGGCTGTCCTGTTGTTGCTGGATGGGGTCGATCACCGGACTGGGCGAGGCCGCCGGGCGAGGTCGGCTGGGGTAGAGCCACGGGTCGGCCTGGGCGGCTGCGACGAAGAAGATGGCCAGCAGTGGAAGGATCAAGCGGCGCATGGGAGGTTTCTCCATGACGGGTATGCTGCCAGTGTGCACCCGATCGGTGTTTCCGGCATTGCTCTGCGTCGGACAAGCAAAGGGCGCCCGAAGGCGCCCTCATGGGTGAAGCCCGCGGATCACTCCGCCGTGGCGGTCGGCTTGCCGGCTGGTTTCTCCTTGTCCGATTTCTCGCTGGCCGATGCCTTTCCGGCCAGCTCTTCCTTGGAGAAATCATCCACGTCGATCACCGCGCGGCGTGCGCGCTCGGCGGCATGCAGGGTTTGCGCTTCAGCGGCCTCCAGCACGCCTGCCGCGACGGCCGCATCGATCGGCGACTGCCCCGGCTTGGGATCGACGCCGTGCTCCTTGAGCGCCTTGTGCAGTTTCTTCTGCAAGGGGGCGGCGGCGCTGAGCTGGTCATAGGCGAAGGTCAGCTTGGCCACTGGGTCATCGGCGCCAGTGGGCAGGTGGGCGCCGGCCAGGATTGCCTGCAACGCCGGGTCGCTCAGCGGGCGGCCGAGAATGTCGGCGATCTCGGCGTCCAGCGCATCGCTCGGGCCGCGATGGCGGCGGCCCAGCGGCAGCACCAGCACGCGCAGCAGGCCGGCGAAGGCACGGTTGGGGAAGTTGTCGATCAGGTCGGCCAGCGCGGCTTCGGCCTTCTCGAGGTTCTCCTCCATGGCCCAGTGCAGCAGCGGGTGCAGGTAATCCGGGTTGTCCAGGTCGTGGTAGCGCTTGAGCGCGGCAGAGCCGAGGTACAGGTGGCTCAGCGCATCGCCCAGGCGCGCCGACAGGCGCTCGCGGCGCTTCAGTTCACCGCCGAGCATCATCATGCTGAAGTCGGCGAGCAGGGCGAAGGACGCGGCGAGACGGTTCAGCGCGCGGTAGTACGGGCGGCTGACGCGGTCGCCCGGCACCTGGTCGAAGCTGCCGAAGCCCAGGCCCAGCAACAGACTGCTGGCGGCGTTGCTGACGGCGAAGCCGATATGGTCGAGCAGCAGTTCGTCGAACTCGCGCTCGGCCTGGTCCTGATCCTCGCGGCGGGCCAGTTCCATTTCCTTCAGGACGTACGGATGGCAGCGGATGGCGCCCTGGCCGAAGATCATCAGGTTGCGCGAAAGGATGTTGGCGCCCTCCACCGTGATGAAGATCGGCGCGGCTTGCCAGGAGCGTCCCAGATAGTTGTTCGGGCCGAGGATGATGCCCTTGCCGCCGTGGATGTCCATGGCGTGGGCGATGCACTCGCGGCCGCGTTCGGTCAGGTGGTACTTGAGGATGGCCGAGAGCACCGAGGGCTTCTCGCCCAGGTCCACGGCATTGGCGGTGAGGATGCGCGCGCTGTCCATCAGCCAGGCGTTGCCGCCGATGCGCGCCAGGGCCTCCTGGATGCCTTCGAAGGCCGACAGCGGCACGTTGAACTGCTCGCGCACCTGCGCGTAGCGACCGCTGACGTAGCTGCCGGCCTTGGCGGCGCTGGTGCCGACCGCCGGCAGGGAAATCGAGCGGCCCACCGACAGGCAGTTCATCAGCATCATCCAGCCTTTGCCGATCATTTCCTGGCCGCCGATGATGTAGTCCAGCGGCACGAAGACGTCCTTGCCGGAGTTGGGGCCGTTCATGAAGGCCGCGCCCAGCGGCACGTGGCGGCGGCCGATCTGCACGCCGTCGGTGTCGGTGGGGATCAGCGCCAGGGTGATGCCGAGGTCTTCTTCCTCGCCCAGCAGGTGGTCCGGGTCATGGCACTTGAAGGCCAGGCCGAGGAGGGTAGCGACGGGGCCGAGGGTGATGTAGCGCTTTTCCCAGGTCAGGCGCAGGCCGAGGACTTCCTCGCCCTGCCACTGGCCCTTGCAGACCACGCCAACGTCGGTCATGCCGCCGGCATCGGAGCCGGCCTGCGGGCTGGTGAGGGCGAAGCAGGGGATTTCTGTGCCGCTGGCCAGGCGCGGCAGGTAGCGCTGGCGCTGGGCGTCGGTGCCGTAGTGCAGCAGCAGTTCGGCCGGGCCGAGGGAGTTGGGCACCATCACGGTGGAGGCGAGGTCGCCGCTGCGGGTGGCGAGTTTCATCACCACCTGGGAGTGGGCGAAGGCGGAGAAGCCCTTGCCGCCGTATTCCCTGGGAATGATCAGGCCGAAGAAGCCCTGGTCCTTGATGAAGGCCCAGGCCTCCGGCGGCAGGTCCATGTCCTTGCCGACCTGGTAGTCGTTGATCATCGCGCAGAGCTGTTCGGTGGGGCCGTCGACGAAGGCCTGCTCCTCCTCGGTCAGCTGTGCGCGGGGGTAGGCGAGCAGCGTCTGCCAGTCCGGGCGGCCGCTGAACAGCTGGCCATCCCACCAGACGGTGCCGGCCTCGATGGCCTCGCGTTCGGTCTCGGACATCGGCGGCAGGGTCTTCTTGAACCAGGCGAACAGCCGCGAGGTGAACAGGCTGCGGCGCAGGTCGGTGGCGAGAATCGTCACCGCGACCACGGCCCAGATCAGCCAGAACAGCACCATCCAGCCGTGGGCGTGGCTGAACAGGCTCATCAGCACGAGGTATACGGCGACGATGCCGAGGGCCTTGAGCGGCGCGGTGCGGCGGTGCGCAAGCCAGGCGACGCCGAGAATCAGGACGAGTAACCAGAGCAACAGCATGCGGATTCCTCCATGACAGCCCGCAGGGGCGACAGCGGTCGCGGCGGGCCTGGTGACGAACAGTGCGCAAGCACCTGACGGGCTCCCGTCAGAATGCACCGGAAGCTTAGCTGGCCGAACGTGGGCCGATGGCCGCATGGCCGGACAGCTTGGCCGGATCGCCTTGTCGGGTAGCCGATCCGGCTGGTTAGACTGGTGGCGCCATCAAGGACGACCCGCCAGGGACCACGAGCCCGGAGAGAACGCCATGCAGCCCTACCTCAAGCCCAGCCGCTTCGTTGATAGTGACCACCCCGGGGTAATCGAGTTCGCTCTAAATCACCGCGGTGACGGCGGCACGCCGCTGGAGCAGGCGGTGGCCTTGTACTACGCGGTGCGCGACAAGGTTCGCTACAACCCCTACGTGTTCAGCCGTGACCCACAGACCCTCAAGGCCAGCCATGCGCTGGAGGCCGGGCAGTCCTACTGCGTGCCCAAGGCCACGCTACTGGCAGCCTGCGCCCGGCATTGCGGCATCCCCGCGCGCATCGGTCTGGCCGACGTGAAGAATCACCTGGCCACGCCGCGCCTGCTGCAACTGCTGCGCAGCGAAGTATTTGCCATGCACGGCTACACCGAACTGTTCCTCGAAGGTCGCTGGGTCAAGGCCACGCCGGCCTTCGATATCGGCCTGTGCGAGGCCTTCGGCGTGCTGCCGCTGGAGTTCGATGGGCGCAATGACAGCGTTTTCCACCCGTTCAATCGCGACGGCGAGCGGCACATGGAGTACCTGCGCGACCACGGCCAGTTCCCCGATGTGCCCGAGGAGTTCTTCTTCGGCTATCTCAAACAGTGCTACCCGCATCTGTTCCAGGGCGAGGACGCGCCGCTGGAGGGTGACATGCGCAGCGAAGCGGCCAGGCAAGAACACGCTCGCCCGCCTGAAAACAGTCATCCACACGAAAACAATCGGCCACATGAAAACAATCGATAGTCACCATCAGTGCTTGCGGCTTTTTTCCTGGCGTCGTTGCCGGTAGGGTGCCGTCATCCGAAGTCACGCCTGCGGGCTGTGCCTTCACCCGATGACGACAACAAGAGAGGCGCAGCATGCTCAAGATCTGGGGCCGGAAGAACTCCTCCAATGTGCGCAAGGCGCTCTGGTGCGCGGAGGAGGCGGGGGTTGCCTATGAGCGGATCGACGCCGGCGGTGCCTTCGGCCTGGTCAACGACGGCCCTTATCGCGCGCTGAACCCCAACGGTGTGGTACCGACGCTGGAGGACGACGGCTTCGTCCTCTGGGAGTCCAACAGCATCGTCCGCTACCTCGCCGCACGCTATGCCCCGGACCTGTATCCGCAGGACCTGCAAGCCCGCGCCAGCGCGGAGAAGTGGATGGACTGGACCACCTCGTCCTTCGCCGCGCCGCTCCGCACGGTGTTCTGGGGTACCCTGCGCACCCCGCCGGAGCAACGCGATGCCGCTGCCATCCAGGCCGCCATCGATACCTGCGTGGCCCTGCTGGCGGTACCCGAGGCCGCGCTGGCGAAGCAGCCGTTCCTCACCGGTGAACAATTCGGCATGGGTGACATTCCGCTCGGCAGCTTCATCTATGCTTGGTTCGAAATGCCCATCGAGCGCCCGGCTCAGCCGCATCTCGCGGCCTGGTACGAACGCCTGAAGGCGCGTCCGGCCTACCGTGCGGCAGTGATGACCGACCTGACCTGATTGCCTGCGCGTGCCCCGGAGGTTGCAATCCTCGCGGCGTACCCTTATCAAGCAGGCCTTTTCCAAAGACATGCGTCTTTCCACCGACTTGCAACGGGAAAACCCATGAGTTCCGCGCTGTCCATCCGTCAACTGACGAAGACCTACGGCAACGGCTTCCAGGCCCTCAAGGGCATTGATCTGGATGTCGCCGAAGGCGATTTCTTCGCCCTGCTGGGCCCCAATGGTGCCGGCAAATCCACCACCATCGGCATCCTCTCCACCCTGGTGAACAAGACCAGCGGCTCGGTCAATGTGTTCGGCCATGACCTGGACAAGGATCCCTACGGCCTGAAGCGCTGCCTGGGCGTGGTGCCCCAGGAGTTCAACTTCAACCAGTTCGAGAAGGTGTTCGACATCGTCGTCACCCAGGCCGGCTACTACGGCATCCCGATGAGTGTGGCCAAGGGCCGCGCCGAGAAGTACCTGACCCAGCTGGGCCTGTGGGACAAGCGCAATTCGGCTTCCCGCGAGCTGTCCGGCGGCATGAAGCGCCGCCTGATGATCGCCCGCGCGCTTGTCCACGAGCCGCGCCTGCTGATCCTCGACGAGCCCACCGCCGGCGTGGATATCGAACTGCGCCGCTCGATGTGGAACTTCCTCACCGAGCTCAACGGCGAAGGCATCAGCATCATCCTCACCACCCACTACCTGGAGGAGGCCGAGCAGCTGTGCCGCAACATCGCGATCATCGACCACGGCACCATCGTCGAGAACACCAGCATGCGCAAGCTGCTGAGCAAGCTGCACGTGGAGACCTTCTACCTCGACCTGCAGGGCACGCTCAGCGAACCGCCGAAGCTCGACGGCTACCCGGTACGCCTGGTGGATGACCACACCCTGGAGGTTCAGGTGGACAAGTCGCTGGGCATCAACGGCCTGTTCGTCCAGCTCAATGCCCAGGGCCTGCAGGTGCTGAGCCTGCGCAACAAGAGCAACCGCCTGGAGGAACTGTTCGTGTCGCTGGTGGAGAAGAATCTGTCGAAGGTGGCGGTATGAGCCACGAATTGCGCGCCAACTGGGTTGCCCTCAACACCATCGTCTACCGCGAAGTCCGCCGCTTCCTCCGTATCTGGCCGCAGACCCTGCTGCCGCCGGCGATCACCATGGTCCTGTACTTCGTCATCTTCGGTAACCTGATCGGCCGGCAGATCGGCGACATGGGTGGCTTCACCTACATGCAGTACATCGTGCCGGGGCTGATCATGATGTCGGTGATCACCAACTCCTACGGCAACGTGGTGTCGAGCTTCTTCGGCAGCAAGTTCCAGCGCAACATCGAGGAACTGCTGGTGTCGCCGGTGTCGCCGCACACCATCCTCCTCGGCTTCGTCTGCGGTGGCGTGCTGCGCGGGCTGGCAGTGGGTGTGATCGTCACCATCCTGTCGCTGTTCTTCACCGACCTGCAGATCCATCACATCGGCATTACCGTGCTGGTGGTGGTGCTGACGGCGGCGATCTTCTCCATGGGCGGCTTCGTCAACGCGGTGTTCGCGCGCAACTTCGATGACATCTCGATCATCCCGACCTTCGTGCTGACACCGCTGACCTACCTGGGCGGGGTGTTCTACTCGATCACGCTGCTGCCGCCGTTCTGGCAGACCGTGTCGCTGGCCAACCCGATCCTGCACATGGTCAACGCCTTCCGTTACGGCATCCTCGGCGTGTCCGACATCCGCATCGGCACGGCGGTGATCTTCATGCTGGTAGCGACTGTGCTGCTCTACGTGTTCTGCGTGCGCCTGCTGGTGAGCGGGCGCGGGATGCGCCAGTGAGTGACGCATTGCGTTGATGCGAGAAGGCCCCGATTGGGGCCTTTTTGTTTTTTGGGCCGGCTGGAACTTCGCTGCATTGGTTTGCCCTCACCCCAGCCCTCTCCCGGAGGGAGAGGGAGCCGCGCGTGCCGGCTGATGCCTTGGTTTCCGCCTATGCCGTACAGTCCCCTCTCCCTCTGGGAGAGGGTTAGGGTGAGGGGCTCCTAGCCCGGAAACTCGATAACAAACCGTGTCCACCCATCGGCCGATTCGCAGCGAATCTCCCCGCCATGGGCGCGGACGATGGAGCGGCAGATCGCCAACCCCAACCCGGCATGCTCGCCCTGGCCTTCGCGGCGGGCCGGGTCGGCGCGGTAGAAGCGGTCGAACAGGCGCGGCAGGCGCTCGGCTGGAATCTCCCGGCCGGGGTTTTCCACGCTCAGGCGGCCCGGCTCCAGGCGTACGCGAATCAGGCCAGCGTCGGGGGTGAAGCGCAGGGCGTTATCCAGCAGGTTGGCCAGCACTCGGCGCAGCAGGGCGCGGTCGCCCTGTACCGACAGCTCGCCATCGCGCTCCAGGCGAATGGATTTTTCCTCGGCCAGCGGCCCGTAGAACTCCAGCAGCTCGTCCACCTCGCTGGCCAGCGCCAGCGGCTGGCTGCTGGGGGTGAGCAGGCCGTGGTCGGCCTTGGCCAGGAACAGCATGTCGTTGACCATCACGGTGAGCCGCTCCAGCTCCTCGAGGTTGCCGTGCAACGCCTCGCGGTAGTCCTCCAGGCTGCGTGAGCGCGACAGCACCACCTGGGTCTGGGTCAGCAGGCCGGTGAGCGGCGTGCGCAGCTCGTGGGCGATATCGGCGGAGAAGGCCGACAGGCGCTGGAAGGCCTCTTCCAGGCGCGCCAGCATGGCGTTCAGCTCGGCGGCCAGGCCGCGCAGTTCCTGCGGCATCTGCCCGGCGTCGAGGCGGGTGGTCAGCGAGTGTGCGCTGACCTGCGCCGCCACTTCGCTCATGCGCCGCAGTGGGCGCAGGCTGGCGCGCGCGGCCCAGGCGCCGAGCAGCGCAGTGGCCAGGGCGGAGAAGCCCATGGTCATCCAGATCAGCCGCTGCATGCGTTGCAGGAAATGCTGGTGATGGGTGATGTCGAGGATCAGCGTGAGCTGCGCGCCCTTCGGGTTCGCGGCATCCAGCGGCGCCTGCAGTTCGCGGTAGGCAGGGGCTTCGTCGCTGGCCATGTTCATCGTTGGAAATTGCCAGAACCAGCGCTGCCCGTCCGGGCCCTGCAGGCGCAGGCCGAGGTCGGGGTGGCGTTCCAGCTCGCGGCGCAGCTCGGCGCTATGCGGCGCGAGTTGTTCGGCGCTGCTCACGCCATTCAGCACGTCGCGGAAGATCGCCAGCTTGCCGCTCAGCAACTGCTGGTCCAGCTCGATGAAGTGCGCCTCGCTGGCGCGGCTGAAAACGATGCCTGCCAGCAGCGAAACAGCCGCGGTGCAGGCGGCGAACAGCAGGCTCAGGCGCAGGCCGAGGGACAGGCGGGCACTCATGCTTCGCGCTCTTCCAGGACGTAGCCCATGCCGCGCACGGTATGGATCAGGCGCTGCGGAAAATCATCGTCGACCTTGGCGCGCAGGCGGCGGATGGCGACTTCGATGACGTTGGTGTCGCTGTCGAAGTTCATGTCCCACACCTGGGAGGCAATCAGCGACTTGGGCAGCACCTCGCCGCTGCGGCGCAGCAGCAATTCCAGCAGGGCGAACTCCTTGGCGGTCAGGTCGATGCGCTTGCCGGCGCGCTGCACGCGGCGGCGCAACAGGTCCAGTTCGAGGTCGGCCAGTTGCAGGGTGGTTTCCTGGATCTGCTGGCCGCCACGGCGCAGCAGCGTGCGGACGCGGGCGAGCAGTTCGACGAAGGCGAAGGGTTTCACCAGGTAGTCATCGGCGCCCAGTTCCAGGCCGCGCACGCGGTCCTCCACGGCGTCGCGGGCGGTGAGGAACAGCACCGGCACGGCACTGCCGGTCTGGCGCAGCGCCTGGAGGATCTGCCAGCCATCGCGGCCCGGCAGCATCACATCGAGGATCAGCAGGTCATGCTCGCCGGCCAGGGCCAGTTGCAGGCCTTCGTCGCCGTCGGCGCTGAGGTCGACGGCGAAGCCGGCTTCGCTCAGGCCTTGCTGCAGGTACTGGCCGATGCGCGGTTCGTCTTCGACGATGAGGAGTTTCATCCGGGTATCCATCCAGGCGCTCGGGGCGCAGCTGTCGTCAGGGTAATGGGGCGGTCAGCGGGCTGACAGCGTCGGCGTTGCAGAGTGGCGGCGTGTTCATTCTTCAGCGTCTTCGAGGAGTCCGCCATGCACCTGATCATCTCCACGCTGTTTGCCCTGCTGTTGTTCCCCGCCATGCCGGCGCTGGCCGATGGAGGAGGGGACATCACCTTCCAGCGCATGCAGGAACGGGCTGCCTCTGCGCGCCAGGTCTGTTGAATCCGCAGCATCGTGTTACCCCTTGCCCGCCCTTCGGCGGGCTTTTTTTCGCCCTCTTTATACCCCGCGCCGGGTGGTTCAGCGCCAAGCTGACAGAGTTGTAATCTTCCCGACAGGTAAGTCTCAGCGGCCGACAGCGACCATGGCCAGCATCCCAAGAAGGAGATTTGCCATGTCCCCGCGCCATCTGTTCCAAGCCGCTGTCATCAGTCTTGCCAGCGCTATCAGCCTGCCGGCCCTGGCCGATGCCGGGCACGCTTATGACTTCGGCAAGCCGGCCAAGGCCGCCCAGGCCACCCGCACCGTGGAGATCAAGCTGGGCGAGATGTTCTTCGAGCCGGAAAACATCGACGTGAAGCCCGGCGAGACCGTGCGCTTCGTCATCCACAACGGCGGCAGCCTGCTGCATGAGTTCAACCTGGGCAGCGCCGCCATGCACGCCGGCCACCAGAAGGAAATGCAGCAGATGATGGATGCCGGGATGCTCACGCCCACCGGTATGCAGCACGACATGAGCCAGATGGACCATTCGAAGATGGGCCACGGCCAGATGATGAAGCACGACGACCCCAACAGCGTGCTGGTGGAGCCGGGCAAGACCGCCGAGCTGACCTGGACCTTCAGCAAGGCCACCAGCCTGGAGTTTGCCTGCAACATTCCGGGGCACTACCAGGCCGGCATGGTCGGCAAACTGACCGTCAAGCCTTGAGCGCGCCGAGATGATTCGCGCAAGGGATTGGGCCCTGGGGGCGCTGCTGCTGGCACCGTGGGTGGCGCAGGCGGGCGTGTATGACCTGACGATTGGCGAGGGCGAGTTGAAGCTGTCCGATGGCGCGCGCAAGGCGCTGACGGTGAACGGCCAGACGCCCGCGCCGGAGTTGCGCTTCAAGGAGGGCGAGGACGTCGAATTGCGCGTCACCAATACCCTCGACCGTGACACCTCGCTGCACTGGCACGGGCTGATCCTGCCCTATACCCAGGACGGCGTGCCGGGCATCAGCTTCCCGGGGATCAAGCCCGGCGAGACCTTCACCTATCGCTTCACGGTGAAACAGTCCGGCACCTACTGGTACCACGCGCACAGCGACTTCCAGGAAATCGAGGGCTTGTACGGCCCGCTGGTGATCGAGCCGAAGGCGCGCGAGCCGTACCGCTATGACCGTGAATACACCCTGCTGCTGGCGGACTGGCACGACACCAAGCCGGAAACGGTGTTTGCCAACCTGAAGAAGCAGAGCGATTACTACAACCGCAATCAGCGCACCCTCGGCGATTTCATCGCCGATTCCAGCGCCAATGGCCTTATGGCAACCCTGCGCGATCGCCTGGACTGGGGCGGCATGCGCATGACGCCAACGGACATCGCCGACATTGCCGGCTTCCGCTTCCTGGTCAACGGCCAGGACTCCACGCAGAACTGGACCGGCCTGTTCAAGCCTGGCGAGCGGGTGCGCCTGCGCATCATCAACGGCTCGGGTATGAGCTACTTCGACCTGCGTATTCCCGGCCTGAAGATGACCGTGGTGCAGGCCGACGGCAACGACGTGCAGCCGGTGACGGTGGACGAGTTGCGCATCGCCGTGGCCGAGACCTACGACGTGATTGTCCAGCCGCAGGAGGACCGCGCCTACACCTTCTTCGCCGAAGCCATGGACCGCAGCGGCTATGCCCGTGCGACGCTGACGCCGCGCGCGGGCCTGGTGGCCGCGGTGCCGGCATTGCGCGAGCGGCCGCTACTGACCATGGCCGACATGGGCATGAGCCACGAGGGCATGGACCACGGCGGCATGGCGATGGGCGCGTCGAAGGATTCGGGCATGGCCGGTATGGATCACTCCGGCATGGCCGGCATGGACCATGCGCAGATGGCAGGCATGGATCACTCGGCCATGGCCGCGCCGAAGTCCGACTACGCGCCGGGCAGCGGGTTGACGCCGCAACCGGCCGAGCCGGGCAACCGCCTGCTGGTCTATGCGGACCTCAAGGCCATGCGCCCCTATGCCGACTACCGCGCGCCGGACCGCAGCATCGAGTTCCGCCTGACCGGCAACATGGAGCGCTACTTCTGGTCCATCGACGGCAAGAAGTACTCCGAAGCCGAGCCGATCCGCCTGACCTACGGCGAGCGGGTGCGCATCCGCTTCGTCAACGACACCATGATGACCCACCCCATGCACCTGCACGGCATGTGGATGCAACTGGACAAGGGCAACGGCCGCTTCAACCCGCTCAAGCACGTGGTCAGCGTGGCGCCGGGCAGCACCCTGGAGGTCGACGTGCCCGCCGACGCGCTGGGCGAGTGGGCCTTCCATTGCCACCTGATCTACCACATGGCCGCCGGCATGATGCGCAAGGTCATCGTCGAGCCGGCACCCGCCAGCGCCAGCCTCTGAGGAACCGCCATGAAACGCATAGCAACGGTGGCCTGCGCGGCGACCCTGGGCCTGGCCTTGCCCGCTGAAAGCGCCGAGATGGACGACATGCCGATGGGATCACTGCTGATCCAGCGCCTGGAAAGCCGCTTCCACGGCAACGACCAGGCGCTGGGCTGGGAAGCCCAGGGCTGGTACGGCAGCGATTACCAGAAGCTGCGTCTGAAACTCGAAGGTGAGCGCGACGCCGGCGGCCCGACCACCGATAACGAGGTTCAACTGCTCTACCAGCGCATGCTCGCGGATTTCTGGGACTGGCAGGTGGGCGTGCGCCATGACGACCAGCCGGGGCCGTCGCGCAGCTACGCAGTGCTGGGGTTCCAGGGGCTGGCGCCGCAGTGGTTCGAGGTGGACGCCAACCTGTTCCTCAGCGAGCGCGGCGACCCGTCGTTGCGCCTGGAGACCGAGTACGAGCTGCTGCTGACCCAGCGGCTGATTCTTGAGCCCGCGCTGGAGTACAACCTGGCCTTGGCCGATGACCGCGATACCGGCGTTGGCGCGGGCGGCAGCGAGCTTGAGGTGGGCTTGCGCCTGCGCTACGAAGTGCGCCGGGAGTTCGCGCCTTACTTCGGCTACGTCTGGAACAGGACCTACGGCCGCAGTGGCGATATCGCTCGCGGCGAGGGCGAGGAGGACGAGGAGGGCTACTGGGTGGCGGGCGTGCGGATGTGGTTCTGACTGGCTCTGCGTAGGATGGTGTGGAGCGCAGCGATACCCATCGATTCGGTGCGCAGGCAGCATGGGTATCGCCCCGCTCCACCCATCCTACAAAGGCGCATGCTGGATACGTCGGGATATCCGGCTCGTCCGCCGGCTGCTGAAAGGGGCGGCGGATTTGTATACACTCGCCGCCTCGCGTCACCACCCGCATCGCCGATCCAGCAGGACCTCCCCATGCAGCATCCCGCCGAACACTCGCCCCTGGGCAAATCCAGCGAATACGTCTCCACCTACGCGCCGGAGCTGCTGTTCCCGATCTCCCGCACCACCAAGTGGGCGGAACTGGGCCTGACCGCGGATACTCTGCCGTACCAGGGCGTGGACCTTTGGAACTGCTACGAACTGTCCTGGCTGACCGCGTCGGGCAAGCCGGTGGTCGCCATCGGCGAGTTCTCGATTCCGGCGCAGTCGCCGAACATCATCGAGTCCAAGTCCTTCAAGCTCTACCTCAACTCGCTGAACCAGACTGCCTTCGACAATGCCGAAGCCGTGCGCGCGGTGATGGAGCGTGATCTGTCCGCCGCCGCTGGCGCGCCGGTAGGCGTACGTGTTCGCGGCCTGGACGAAGTGGCGGGCGAGGGCGTGGCAGTCATCCAGGGCACCTGTGTCGACGACCTGGACGTCGCGGTAGAAAGCTACGACCACCCGCGCCCGGAGCTGCTGCGTTGCGATGACACCCGTCGCGTTGACGAAGTGCTCTACAGCCACCTGCTCAAATCCAACTGCCCGGTCACTGGCCAGCCGGATTGGGGCACCCTGGTAGTCGAGTACGCCGGTCCGGCGCTGGATGCCGCGAGTCTGCTGGCCTACGTGGTTTCTTTCCGCCAGCACCAGGATTTCCACGAGCAATGCGTCGAGCGCATCTACCTCGACCTGCAGCGCCTGCTGCAGCCGGCTCGCCTGACCGTTTATGCGCGCTACGTGCGCCGTGGCGGGCTGGACATCAACCCGTACCGCAGCAGCGATGCCGTGCAGCCGGACAATCGCCGGCTGGTGCGTCAGTAATTCTCGGCGCGCCTGTAAATCGCAGATACAAAAAACCCGGCCATGGCCGGGTTTTTCATGTCTGGGAGCTTCAGATGCCCATGTTCGCCAGGCTCTGCACGATGGAGCGGAGCGTGCCGGCCAAGGTCGGATGGCTTGCCTCGAAGCGCTCGACGGCCAGGTTGACGTTATCCATCAGGGTCTCGTCGGCCAGCGCCTCTTCGTTGGCCAGCTGCAACTCGATGTCCTTGATCAGCGCTTGCAGCGATTCGCGCTCTTCCGCGTTCAGCGGCGGCTGACGCTCCAGTTGGTCGCGCAGGGCCTGGAGTTCTTCCTGGAGGCGTTGTGTCGGCATGGTGGTGTCCTTCTGCGGTACGTACCCAAAGATGGACCTCGCCCGGCAGGGAAAAGGTCCATCGCCATGCCTTTGAGCTTAACTCGCCGCGCGCACCCTTGCCTGATGCCGATCAACCCGCAGGAGGCGTTCGAGCAGCGGGAAGAAGTGCTCCAGCTCCGGCGTGCGCATGGCCGGGTCCTTGCCCAGGTCATCCAGCCGCCGCAGGGTCAGGGCGTCCTGGGAGAAGGGCGCGTTGAGGAAAGCGCTGGCGCCGCGCTCGTCGAAAGGGCCGCCCTGCAGCGCCAGGCTCTGCCGCGAAGCCCAGGACAGGCCGGCGTGGTAGGCAGGGTCCACCGCGCAGAGGTAGCGCTTGGCGGCGACATGCAGGCGGATCGGCTGCCAGACGGATTCGGGCAGCAGCTCGCGTAGCAGGCTGGCGCCGAACTCTTCGTGGCGCAGGTCCTGTTCCTCGATCAGCTCAGGGTCCTCGTAGAGGTGGCCGATGTCGTGGAGCAGGGCGGCGATCACCAGGCTGTCGGAGCAGCCGGCGCGCTCGGCCAGGGTGGCGCACTGCAACGCGTGCTCGGCCTGGCTGACGGCTTCGCCGTAAGGCTCGGCGCCGTGGCTGGCGAAACGCTCGGCCAGCTCGTCGAGGAAGCGGTGGCGCTCGTGCTTCATGGTTTTTCTCCTTTCAGGCGGCGGCCGGCGATGTCCTGCAGGCAGGAATCCAGCTCGCCCAGATGATCGATGACCGAGTGCACGCCGAGACGGTACAGGCCGAGTGTGGCCTGGGCGCGCAGGCGGTCGCGGTCGAGACTGCCCAGAGCGTCCCAGTCGCCCGGCGCGTGGCCGCACAGGGGGCTGCTGGCGGCCAGGCCGATGGTCCACAGGCCGGCGTTGAGGCCAGCCTGGAGCAGGCGCGGCTGGCCGCTGACCAGCACGCAGCCGTCCAGCGCTGGCGTACCAAGCTGCATCAGCGCCTGCCAGCAGGAGTCCGGCGCTGGCCATTGACGGCCAGCGATTTCCAGCCCGGTAGCGAGGTGCTCGTCCACTACGGCAGCCAGGTGCAGCGCGGTGGCACTGGGCAATTCGTCGAGCCAGGCGCAGGGGACGCCGCGCTGGTGCAGTGCCTGCAAGGCGTCCAGGGCGCCGGGAGTGGCTTCGGCGTGGGCCTGGGCGGCGGCGTCCAGGGCGGACTGGAAGTGGCGGCGCTCCTGGCTGTCGGCGCAACGGCCCAGCGCCAGTTCCAGGGCCTCCTGCGGAGGCAGGGTGAGGGCGTTGCTCAGGCGTTCCGGCGGACAATCGGGGCAGGTGCGTTGCAGGGCTACCGGCAGCGTCCTTGCGCCGAAGTCCACCAGGTCGCCCGACAGTCCGAACAGCAGGGTAGTGAAGTGCGGAAGCTCGGCAGTCGCAGGCATGGTGGGCTTTTCTGATGATTGGTCTAGGCCAGATTAGCCGGCCATTGTGACGGTCCGATGAAGTCCGCCGTGGTGTCGTTATAATCGCCGCGCCTTTTTCGTGGATGATGCCCCATGCCGGTCGAACCCATCCCCCACTACCTGCGTATCCGCGACCAGCTTGCGCAGGACATTGCCAGTGCCGCCCTGACTGAACGCCTGCCCGCCGAGCGTGAGCTGGCCGAGCGCTTTGGCTGCACCCGAGTGACCCTGCGCGAGGCGCTGCAACAGCTGGAAACTGAGGGCGTGCTCTACCGCGAGAACCGTCGCGGCTGGTTCGTCTCGCCGCCGCGCATCCGCTACAACCCGACCCGCAGCACCGGTTTCATGGATTACGTCCAGGCCCAGGGGCGTGTACCGCGTACCGAGGTCCTGGCCGCCGAACGCCGCGCTGCCGGGCCGGCACTGGCGCGCCGCATGGGGCTGGATGAAGAGGCCGAGGTATTTCACATCCTGCGTCGCCGCTGGGTCGACGAGCGGCCGGTGATGCTGGAGGAACTCACCCTGGATGCCAGCTGGTGCCCAGGCCTGCTCGACCACGGGCTGGACACCTCGCTCACCCGCGTACTGCGCGAGGAGCTGGGGCTGAGCCTGTCGCGCTCCGAGCTGGCCATGCATTCCACGGCGCTGGTGGCTGCGCAGGCGACACCGCTGCAACTGACGCCAGGCGCGCCGGGCCTGCATGTGGAGCGCGCAAGCTTTGTCGACGGCGGCCGGCTGGTGGAGTGGGACCAGGAGTTCTGGCGCTCCGACGCACTGGAAATTGTCATCGACGCACGGTATCCGGACTGAACTGGCACTATGCTTTGGGCTGGAGCAAGCGAAACGGTAGTGCGCGGCCACGAATCGAAATCCTGTGAGATCGGTTCGGGTCCGCAAAACCGTTTCGCCTCTATATAATCTGCCCGCATAGCGGGGCCGCCATGGCTGGCCCGAAAGACATTCACTGGAGAATTCCCGATGCGCCCACTTGGCGTCCAATGGACGAAACGCTGCTTCAGCCTGCTCGCCGCCGCCGGCCTGGCCACGATCCCGTTCCTGGCCCAGGCCGCCAGCGAAGACGACCCGTGGGAAAGCATCAACCGCCCGATCTTCACCTTCAACGACACCCTGGACACCTACGCGCTCAAGCCGCTGGCCCAGGGTTACCAGTACGTCACCCCCAACGTCGTGCAGGATGGCGTGCACAACTTCTTCGGCAACATCGGTGACGTGAAGAACCTGGTCAACGACCTGCTGCAGCTGAAATTCCGTGACGCCGGCGTCGATACCAGCCGTCTGCTGTTCAACACCACCTTCGGCCTGGCCGGCTTCATCGACGTGGCTACCCATATGGGACTGCGCCGCAACGACGAGGACTTCGGCCAGACCCTCGGCCATTACGGCGTGGGCAGTGGCCCCTACGTGATGCTGCCGCTGCTGGGCCCGAGCACCCTGCGCGATGCGCCGTCGCTGATCCCGGATGCCTACACCGGCCCGTATCCGTACATCGACAATGTATCGGTACGTAACAGCGTTCGCGGCGTCGACGTGGTCGATACCCGTGCCGACCTGCTCAAGTCCGAGAAGCTGATCAGCGGCGACAAGTACACCTTCATCCGCAACGCCTACTTGCAGAACCGCGAGTTCAAGGTGAAGGACGGCGAAGTCGAAGACGACTTCTGATCGGCCTTGCGCGCAGACCTTTTCTGTCCTCCAGCCCGCGCCATTGGTGGCGCGGGCGGCGCCTGCTTGAACCCTTGAGCGGATGGGAGTAGTGTCTGCGCCTTGTCGCGACCGACCCGCGCCGCTGTTCCCTAGAATGAGCGCCAAACCACAACCCCGGCGCCGTTTGCCTGGATGACCCATGCACAAAGCCAGTGCCTCGCTGCTGATTATCGATGACGACGACGTCGTCCGCGAAAGCCTCGCCGCCTACCTGGAAGACAGCGGATTCAAGGTCACACAGGCCACCAACGGCCTGGAAGGCCTGAAAGTCTTCGAGCACCAACTCCCCGACCTGGTGATCTGCGATCTGCGCATGCCGCAGATGGACGGCCTCGAGCTGATCCGTCGCGTCAGCGAGATGGCGGTGGAAACCCCGGTGATCGTGCTGTCCGGTGCCGGTGTCATGAGCGACGCCGTCGAGGCCCTGCGCCTGGGCGCCGCCGACTACCTGATCAAGCCGCTGGAAGACCTCGCCGTCCTGGAGCACTCGGTACGCCGTGCGCTGGACCGCGCCTTCCTGCGTTCGGAAAACCGCCGCTACCGCGAGAAGCTGGAAACCGCCAACCGCGAGTTGCAGGCCAGCCTGAACCTGCTCCAGGAGGACCAGAACGCCGGTCGCCAGGTGCAGATGAACATGCTGCCGGAAACGCCCTGGGAGTCCGAAGGCCTGGCCTTCTCCCACCAGATCATTCCGTCGCTGTACCTGTCGGGTGATTTCGTCGACTACTTCCGTGTGGATGCCCGGCGCATCGGCTTCTACCTGGCGGACGTCTCCGGCCACGGCGCTTCGTCCGCCTTCGTCACCGTGCTGCTGAAGTTCATGACCACGCGGCTGCTGTACGAGTCCAAGCGCAACGACATGCTGCCGGAGTTCAAGCCGTCGGACGTCCTCGGCCACATCAACCGCGGGTTGATCAACTGCAACCTGGGCAAGCACGTGACCATGCTCGGTGGCGTGATCGACCTGGATACCGATCGCCTGACCTATAGCATCGGCGGCCATCTGCCGCTGCCAGTGCTCTATGTCGATGGTGAAGCCCGCTACCTGGAAGGCCGTGGCCTGCCGGTGGGGCTGTTCGATGAAGCGACTTACGAGGATCATGTCCTCGATCTTCCCAAATCCTTCAGTCTTTCCCTGTTCTCGGACGGCATTCTCGACGTCCTTCCGGGAGCTACGCTGAAGGAAAAGGAGACGGCCCTGCCCGAGCAGGTCGTCGCCGCCGGCGGAACCCTGGATGGCCTGCGTCAAGTCTTCGGACTGGCCAAGTTGTCCGAGATGCCGGATGATATTGCCTTGCTGGTGTTGAGCAGGAACCTTGCATGAGTACCGGTAAAATCCAGTTCGCCGAGCAGGATGGCTCATTCGTCCTGAAGTTCGTGGGCGAAGTCCGACTGACCCTGTGTTCGGCGCTGGATGCCACCATTGAAAAAATCTTCGCCGCGTTGAATTTCTCGGCGATCATCATCGATCTCACGGAAACCCAGAGCATCGACAGCACCACGCTGGGCCTCCTGGCGAAGTTGTCGATTCTCTCGCGGCAGAAGGTCGGCCTGTTGCCCACGCTGGTCACCACCAACGCGGACATCACCCGGTTGCTGCAGTCGATGGGCTTCGATCAGGTGTTCAACATCGTTGACCGCCCGATTCCGTGCTCGGATTGCCTGACCGATCTGCCTCCCCAGGACCAGTCCGAGGAGGTGGTACGCGGCAAGGTGCTCGAGGCCCACCGTATCCTGATGGGCCTGAACGAGACCAACCGCGAGGCCTTCCACGATCTGGTGAGCGCGCTCGAGCGCCACTGATTCGATGAGCTGAAATGCAAACCGGCGCCCTGGGGCGCCGGTTTGCGTTTGCTCGTCCGCAGTTTTCAGCGGTTGGCGAGCAGCGCCTCGAGCTTTTCCTGGTCGCGGGCGAACAGGCGGATGCCTTCGGCGAGCTTCTCGGTGCCCATGGCGTCTTCGTTCATCTGCCAGCGGAAGGTACTTTCGTCCAGCACCTGGCGCGCCTCGCCACCGCCGGGCTGCAGTGCGCGTGGCAGTTCGCCCTGGGCGTCGGCCAATTGCTGCAGCAGGTCCGGGCTGATGGTCAGGCGGTCGCAGCCGGCGAGCTGCTCGATCTGGCCGAGGTTGCGGAAGCTGGCGCCCATCACCACGGTTTCGTAGCCGTTGGCCTTGTAGTAGCGATAGATGCGCGAAACGGACTGCACGCCCGGATCTTCTGCACCCACGTAGTCGCGGTTGTTGGCCTTCTTGTACCAGTCGTAGATGCGCCCGACGAAGGGTGAGATCAGGAACACGCCGGCGTCGGCGCAGGCGGCGGCCTGGGCGAAGGAGAACAGCAGGGTGAGGTTGGTCTGGATGCCTTCGCGCTCCAGTTGCTCGGCCGCGCGAATGCCTTCCCAGGTGGAAGCGATCTTGATCAGCACGCGATCGCGGCCGATGCCCTGCTGGTCATACAGGTCGATCAGGCGGTGGGCGCGCTGCAGGGTGGCTTCGGTATCGAAGGACAGGCGGGCGTCCACTTCGGTGGAGATGCGCCCCGGAATAACACCCAGGATGTCCTTGCCCACCGCGACGGCGAAGCGGTCGCAGGCCAGGCCGGCGTCGCCCTGTGCGCCTTCGGTGGCGCGCGCCAGGTGCTCGGTGTAGCGGGGCAGGGCGGCAGCCTTCAGCAGCAATGACGGGTTGGTGGTGGCATCCACTGGCTTCAGGCGGGCAATGGCGTCGAAATCGCCGGTATCGGCGACAACCGTGGTGTATTGCTTGAGTTGTTCCAGCTTGGAGGTCATGGCGCGTCTTCCGTAGAGAGTGCACCGACCTTACCCGAGGCCGATGCGCCACTCAACGGGACTCAATGACCGGCGAGAAGTTCTCCGGCCTGATCGAGCAGGCCAAGGGAATCCTTGGTCTTGTGAACGTCCACCGAAAGCAGCTGGCGGAAGCGTCGCGCGCCCGGGAATCCCTGCGCCAGGCCCAGGACGTGGCGGGTCACATGGTGCATCGCACCGCCCTCGGCAATGTGCCGCTCGATGTACGGGCGCATCCGCGCCAGGGCTTCTGCGCGGGTGATGGCGGGCTCTGGCGAGCCATACAGCGCGGCGTCCACCTGGGCCAGCAGGTAAGGGTTGTGGTACGCCTCGCGGCCAAGCATCACGCCGTCGAACACCTGCAGGTGCTCGCGGCATTCCTCCAGGGTCTTGATGCCGCCATTAAGGACGATCTCCAGTTCCGGGAAGTCGCGCTTGAGCTGCGCGGCGATGTCATAGCGCAGCGGCGGGATTTCGCGATTTTCCTTGGGTGACAGGCCTTCGAGGATGGCGATGCGCGCGTGCACGGTGAAGCTGCGGCAGCCGGCATCGCGCACCTGGCCGACGAAGTCGCAGAGCTCTTCGTAGCTGTCGCGGCCGTTGATGCCGATGCGGTGCTTGACCGTCACCGGGATCGATACCGCGTCACGCATGGCCTTCACGCAGTCCGCGACCAGCGCCGGGTGGCCCATCAGGCAGGCGCCGATCATGTTGTTCTGCACACGGTCGCTGGGGCAGCCGACGTTCAGGTTCACTTCGTCGTAGCCGGCTTCCTCGGCCAGCTTCGCCGCCGCGGCCAGATCCGCCGGGTTGCTGCCGCCCAGTTGCAGCGCCAGCGGGTGCTCGCACTCGTCGTGGCGCAGGAAGCGCGCAGCATCGCCGTGCAGGATGGCGCCGGTGGTGACCATCTCGGTGTAGAGCAGGGCGTGGCTGGAAAGTTGACGCAGGAAGTACCGACAGTGGCGGTCGGTCCAGTCCATCATCGGCGCCACGGAGAAGCGGCGGGAGGGCTCGGGGCGGGTAGTGGCGGTCGGAGCGGCAGTGGTCATCGGTGCTTCGTATCTGGCTTCGCTGGGGGGGGGCGCGAAATCGCTCGCACCGCGGAAAGGGCGGAGATTTTACCGGTCTTGCCGAGGATGCGCACGGAAACCGGCAGGCGGTCTGTCCTGGGCTTGACCTGGCCTGGCGGTCAGCATCGACGCAACTGCTACCCTCTGGTTTCCTGACAGAAGGATCTCACTCGATGAAACCCCTATTGCTGACGCTTCCGCTGATCCTGCTGGCCGCCTGCTCCTCGCCGGGCAAGCTGAAGGAGGATGCTCCGGCATTGCGGCTGGAGAGCGGTAAATCGCCCTCGGTCTACATGACCTGCCTGTTGCCGAAATGGCAGGCAATCCGCTCGTCGTCGACGGTGAAGGAAATCCGCTTTGGCTACCGGCTGCTGATACCGGCCACATCGGGCGACAGCCCTGAGGCGTTGCTGGAGACGACGGCAGCGGACAAGGGCAGCGATGTGGTGCTCTATCGTCGCCATTCGCCGAGCCCGGACGATGCGATCACCCAGGCGGCGCGCAGTTGCCTGTAGCGACTCAAGCAGCGCCTCGTCTACCACTAAGGAACGATAGCCGCCGGGTGCAGCAGGCGGCCTAATGGCTCTGACAAGAATAATCAGGCTTCCCGCTAGCGTGCCTGCGCTGCGCAGCGGTCGAGGCCCAGTAGAAGAGAGCTGCCGCCATGGATATCGCGCGTCCGCGTATCATCCTCATCCTTACCTTGCAGACTTGCGGCCTGGTGCTGCTGTTCATCGCCCAGGCGCTGGGCGGCTGGCCGCTGTCGCTGTGTCTGCTGCTGGCCGCGGTGCTGCTCTGGGGGCCGTGGTTCGTTCCCGAGCGGACGGCCTCGGCCGGTGCGCTGGCGGTGCTGCCGGATGTCGCCGAGCTGACCCGCGAGCTGTCCCAGGGCACCAGTCGCAATGCGCTGTCCGCTGCCGGGGTGTCCTTCTCGGTGCAGCGCCTGGTGGAGAAGCTGGAGTCCCAGGTGGTGGCCGCCGAACAGATCGTCGGCAGCGCCGAGGTGATGATCCACACCGAGCGCGCCACTTCGAATCTGGCGCGCCAGGCGAAGGAGGCGGCCACGCTCGCCCGTGCCGGCAGCGATGCCGGGCGCAGCGAGTTGCACGCCGCCATCGATTGCATGCGCCAACTGAGCCAGCGCGCCAGTGCCAGCCGCGCGCTGATCGAGACGCTGAATGCGCGCAGTGAGGATATCCAGCGTGTCACCCAGGTCATCCAGTCCATCGCCAGCCAGACCAACCTGCTGGCCCTTAACGCGGCCATCGAGGCGGCGCGGGCGGGCGAGCACGGCCGAGGCTTCGCCGTGGTCGCCGAGGAAGTTCGCGGTCTGGCCGGGCGTACCGCCGAGGCTACCGACGAAGTCGGGCAGATGATCGAGGACATCCAGCGCCAGACCGGCGAGGTGGTGGAGCAGATTCGCCAGCTCACCGATGACCTCGGCCTGGGCGTCAGTCAGGTGGAAAGTACTGGCCGGCAGTTGCAGGACATCGCCGGGCTGGCCGCCACGGTGGAAACCCAGATCACCGAGATCGCCGAAGGCGCCGAGATCAACCGCAATCAGCTGGACAGCCTGTTCGCTGCCGTCGAGCAGGTGCGCGGCGACCTGCGTGCGAGCGATGAGCAGACGCACCGGCTGGCGGACGCGGCGGTGCAGCTGGAAACCCAGGCGGAAATGATCAGCGAGCGCCTGGCCGAAGTGGCCCTGGACGATTATCACCAGCGCATCTACGACCTCGCGCGAGCGGGCGCGCAGGCCATCGGCGCGCGATTCGAGGCGGACATCGATACCGGCCGCATCGGTCCGGACGATCTGTTCGATCGCGATTACCAGCCGCTGCCCGGCACCCGCCCGCAGAAGTACCGCACGCGCTTCGACCGCTATACCGACGAGGTGTTGCCGCGTATCCAGGAAGACCTGCTGCAACGTCACGAAGGTCTGGTGTTCGCCATTGCCTGCACCGCCGAGGGCTATGTGCCGACGCACAACCAGGCTTTCAGCCATCCGCCGAGCGGCGACTTGCAGGTGGACATGCTCAAGAGCCGCAGCAAGCGCCTGTTCAACGACCGCACCGGGGTGCGCTGCGGCAGTCACAACCAGCCGATGCTGCTGCAGACCTACTGCCGTGATACCGGCGAGCTGATGCACGACCTTTCGGTGCCGATCTACGTGCGCGGACGCCAGTGGGGCGGCCTGCGCCTGGGCTACCGCCCGGAAGGCTAAATCCGACTGCCCGTATGAAAGCCACCCTGCAGGAGCGAGCTTGCTCGCGAACCAGACCCCGTTGCGGGGCTGTTCGCGAGCAAAGACTAGGCGGTTTAGAGCCGCAGAATTAAAAAAAGCCGCGAAGGAGTAGGACGCGTCTTGGTGCGGGCGTCCGGGAGACGCCCGCGAAAGGGTTTCAGTGATGCCCGCAGAGGGCGTCGCGGCCTTGTTCGCCGAGGATGTTGAACAGAATGTTCAGCACCACGGCCCAGATCGCGGTCATCGCGATGCCGCTGTGGGTGATCGGCTCCATCCACTGGGGCAGGGCGGCGAAGAAGTCCGGACGCACCACCGGCACCATCCCCATGCCAATGCTCACCGCCACCAGCAACTGGTTGCGGCGGTCGACGATGTCCGCTTCGTGGAGGATGCGGATGCCACTGGCGGCGACCATGCCGAACATGGCGATGCCGGCGCCGCCGAGTACCGCTGGCGGAATCGAAGCGACCAGGAAGGCGGCCTTGGGCAGCAGCGACAGGGCGATCAGGAACAGCGCGGCGGCAGCGGTGACGTAGCGGCTGCGCACGCCGGTCATCTGCACCAGGCCGATGTTCTGGGCGAACGAGGAATGGGTGAAAGTGTTCATGAAGCCGGCTACGAACGAGGCGCTGGCATCGCACAGCAGGCCGCGGCGCAGGCGGTTGGGGCAGATTTCGGTCTCGGTGATCTTGCCCAGGGCGAGGAACATGCCGGTGGACTCGACGAAGATGATCACCACCACCAGGCACATCGAAAGCACCGGGGCCAGGTGGAATTCCGGAGCGCCGAAGTGCAGCGGGGTGACGATGTCGAACCACGGGCGCTGCTCGATGCCGTCGAGGCTGACCATGCCCATGCTGGCGCCGATGATGTAGCCCAGCAGCATGCCGATCAGCACCGAGACGTTGACCCAGAAGCCCTTCAGGAAGCGGTTGATCAGCAGGATCACCGCCAGCACGAAGGACGACAGGGCGAGGTATTCGATGGCGCCGAAGTTGGCTGCCGCCTTGCCGCCGCCGGCCCAGTTGATCGCCACCGGGAACAGGCACATGCCGATGGAGGTGATCACGGTGCCGGTCACCAGCGGCGGGAAGAAGCGCACGATGCGGCTCATGAACGGCGCGATGAGCATGCCGAAGAAGCCGGCGGCGATGGTCGCGCCGAAGATGCCGGTCATGCCGACGCCGGGCATGCCGGCCATGGCGACCATGCTGCCGACGGCGGCGAAGCTGGCGCCCATCATTACCGGCATGCGGATGCCCACCGGGCCGATGCCGAGCGATTGCACCAGCGTGGCGATGCCGGCAACCAGCAGGTCGGCGTTGATCAGGAAGGCGATTTCTTCACGGGAGAGACCGGCGGCCTGGCCGACGATCAGCGGTACGGCGACGGCGCCACCGTACATCAGGAGAACGTGCTGGAAGCCGACCAGCAGCAGCTGCAGCAAAGGCAAACGCTGGTCGACGGGCGAGCCGGTATGGGAGCGCTCAGTTACCACGGACATGCAACACCTCGGTTTTTATTGTTGTCAGTCGCTGGTTGCCGGACGGGCACGACAACCGGGAAGTACTGGCCGATCTCACCCCCGGGGCCGAGCGGGTGAAGCGGTGCGGGACTTTATAAACGCGATGTGTATTAGGTTCAATCGATTTTTGTATACAACTCGTCGGTCACGTTTTGTCTCCATGGTGCTGCATGGCTCTAGGCCGCGTGTTTCCTGGCTTTGGTATTTCTGTAGCCTTTGGTCGAGTGGACTACATTTTTTGTTTCAGGGGCATGGTGCAGGCGGATGGCAATCGCGGACAGAGTCCGCTCCTACGCCAAGGTTTGGTATCTGCGTAGGAGCGGACTCTGTCCGCGATCGGTTGAGGCGCCTGCCGAAGCAACCTGAGGGTTTGCGCAGGCATAAAAAAACCGCACCCGAGGGTGCGGTTTTCCTGGCCGTGCCGCAGGCTCAATTCACCTGGGCGCCCTTGGCGATCCAGTCGCCGATGAGCTTGCGCTCTTCCGTGGTCATCTGCGTGATGTTGCCCAGCGGCATCACCTGCGAAGCCACGGCCTGCGCCTGGATGCGCGGGGCGAGCTGCTGGATCTGCTGCGGGGTGTCGAACATCACGCCGGCCGGCGCGGTGCTGAACAGGTTGCTGGTCGGCTTGGCCGAGTGGCAGACGGCGCAGCGCTCCTGGATGACGTGATGGACCTTGTCGAAGCCTTCGGGCGAACCGGCGGTGGAGGCCTGGGCCGGAGCGGCCTGAGCCTGCTGGGCAGCGGCAGCCTTGGCGGCTTCCTCGTCCTTGGCGCGTTCTGCCGGGGTCTTGCCGCCGACGGCGGTTTCCGGCAGCGGCTGGTACTCCACCTTCGCCGGCTGGGCGCTGGCAGTGTTGTCACTGCTGGGGAAGTTCGGGCCGGTGACGAACGCCAGGGCGATCATGCCGACGGCGCCGGCGGGCAGCGCCCAGGCCATGCCGTTGCCATTGTGGCGGGTGTTGAAGTAGTGACGCACGATCACTGCCAGCGCCGCGATGCAGGTCAGGATCAGCCAGTTGTAGTGGCTGCCGTAGGTGCTCGGGAAGTGGTTGCTGATCATGATGAACAGCACCGGCAGGGTGAAGTAGTTGTTGTGGCGCGAACGCAGCAGGCCCTTGGCCGGCAATACCGGATCAGGCTCGCGACCTTCCTCGATGGCCTTAACCAGCGCGCGCTGGGCCGGCATGATCACGCGGAACACGTTGCCCACCATGATGGTGCCGATGATGGCGCCCACGTGCAGGTAGGCACCGCGGCCGCTGAACACCTGGCTGAGCAGGTAGGCGGCGAGGACCAGCAGGCCGAACAGGATGGCGCCGAGCAGGGCGGGTTTCTTGCCCAGCGGGGAGTCGCACAGGGTGCTGTAGATGAACCAGCCGGCGATCAGCGAGCCGATGCCGATGGCGATGGCTGCGGCCGGGGCGAGGTCACTTCCCGGGGCGATCAGGTACAGGGTCGGGTTCAGGTAGAACACGATGGTCAGCAGGCAGACGCCCGACATCCAGGTGGAGTAGGCCTCCCATTTGAACCAGTGCAGGTTGTCCGGCATTTTCGGCGGGGCGAGCTTGTACTTCTCCAGGTGGTAGATACCGCCACCATGGATCGCCCAGAGATCACCGGAGAGCCCCTCGCGCGGGTTGGCGCGGTTGAGGTTGTTCTCCAGCCAGACGAAGTAGAACGAGGCGCCGATCCAGGCGATGCCCACAATCATGTGGACCCAGCGGACCAGCAGGTTCAGCCATTCGATGAGATGTGCTTCCACAGTTTTTTACCTCTTGCCCGGGTGCCGCCGTCGCGGCAGGCGGGCCTCTCTTATTAGTTCGCTTGGGGGTCGAGGAGGAGCTGTTCGTCCTCGGTGAAGAAATGCTCGTCGCAGTTGTTGCCAGAACCGCTGCGATCGACCACCAGGAAGTCATCCCGCTTTTCGATCGTCAGCACCGGGTGGTGCCAGACGCCGCGGTGGTAATTGACGCCCTGCTTGCCGTTGGACAGGAAAGCGCGGACGAGGCCCGATACAGGTACATCGCCAAGTGGCGCGACCACGATCAGAAAGGGGTTGCCGAGCAGCGGAATGAACGCCTGGCTGCCCTGCGGATGACGCTCCAGCATGCGGATGCGCAAAGGCATCTCCAGTGATTCGGCGCTGAAGATGCTGATGATTGCCTTGTCATCGGGCTGCGCCGTTTCGACGGTGGCGAGCTTGTGATAACGGCGGGTGGAGCCGTTGTTGATCATGAAGAAATCGCTGCCTTCGGTTTCGATGACATCACCGAATGGGGCGAAGGCTTCCTTGGTCAACGGCTCGATCTTCAGGGTACGCATGGCTGGTCTTCTTATTTCGTTGTTCGCATGGGCCCCTTCCGGTGGAAGGGGAATGAAGGTCCGCTGGCTCAGAGTTGCTGCAGGCGGAACATCGCGATCTTGTTGATCTCCGCCAGGGCGGTCTGGAATTCCTGCTCCGGCGTGTTGTGGATGCGTTCTTCGAACGCGGCCAGGATCTGGTGGCGGTTGCTGCCCTTCACCGCCTTGATGAAGGGGAAGCCGAACTTGGCCTTGTAGGCGTCGTTGAGTTCGGTGAAGCGGGCGAACTCCTCGGCGCTGCAGTCCTGGATGCCGGCGCCGGCCTGTTCGGCGGTGCTGGAGGCAGTCAACTCGCCACGGATCGCGGCCTTGCCAGCGAGGTCCGGGTGCGCGTTGATCAGCGCCAACTGAGCCTCGTGGCTGGCGGACAGGAGAATGTCGGCCATGCGCTGCTGCAGCTGTTCGATGTCGTTCAGGCTGTCGTCGACGCCCAGGTCGTAGGCCTTCTCGGCGACCCACGGGGAGTGCTCGTAGATGTCGGCGAAGGTGGCAACGAAGGCGGCGCGGTCGAGGTTGGCCGGGGTCAGGGTCTGGAAGCGGCTCATGCCGGGTTCTCCTGCGCTTTGAACGGGTGGTTCTCGTGCCAGTGCTTGGCGATGTCGACGCGGCGGGTGATCCACACCTTCTCGTGACCCTTAACGTACTGGATGAAACGCTCCAGCGAGGCCATACGCGCCGGACGGCCCAGCAGGCGGCAGTGCATGCCGATGGAGAGCATCTTCGGCGCGCCCTCGGCACCCTCGGCGTAGAGCACGTCGAAGGCGTCCTTGAGGTATTCGAAGAAGTCGTCGCCCTTGTTGAAGCCCTGCACCTGGGTGAAGCGCATGTCGTTGGTGTCCAGGGTGTAGGGGATCACCAGGTGCGGCTTCTCGGCGGTGCTTGCCGGGTCCCAGTAGGGCAGGTCGTCGTCGTAGGTATCGGAGTCGTAGAGGAAGTTGCCGTCCTCGCGGACGATGCGGCGGGTGTTCGGGCCCAGGCGGCCGGTGTACCAGCCCTGCGGGCGCTGGCCGGTCAGTTCGGTGAGGATGCGCACGGCCTCGAACATGTGTTCGCGTTCCTGCGCCTCGTCCATGTACTGGTAGTCGATCCAGCGGTAGCCGTGGCTGCAGATCTCGTGGCCGTCGGCGACCATCTGGCGGATCGCTTCCGGGTGGCGCTGGGCAGCCATGGCCACGGCGAATACGGTCAGCGGCAGGTCATATTTCCTGAACAGTTTGAGCAGGCGCCACACGCCGGCACGGCTGCCGTATTCGTAGAGCGATTCCATGCACATGTTGCGCTCGCCCTTGAGCGGCTGGGCGGCGACCATTTCGGAGAGGAAGGCTTCGGATTCGGCGTCGCCATGGAGGATGTTGCGCTCGCCGCCTTCCTCGTAGTTGAGGACGAAGGACAGGGCGATGCGCGCATCGTTCGGCCAGTGCGGATGGGGGATGTTGTTGCCGTAACCGATCAGGTCGCGTGGGTAATCAGCGCTCACTGCAGTGTTCCTTCTTGTGGTTGGCGGTCGGCGCCGGGTCGGTGGACTGTGCGCTGCCGTGATGGATGCATTGTATACAAAATGTTGAGTGGTCTGTAAATACAATCTGCGCAACGGTCGTTTCATCCCGTTCGTCAGCAATCGAGGGGCGCTGGATGGTGAGCGGGCCCCGTACTGGCGCGGCTTGCGCTGGGTATTCGGGGGCTTCTGAAGCGGGCGGCCGAGCAGGGCGAGAGAGGGGTTTTGGCGGGATGAATTACTTTTTTGTATACAATAAGTCGTGTCGCTGGGTATATTCACTGCACTCAAACGCACCTGCGGGCTGTTCCGATGGCAGCTCGCTCAATCGCATCAACAAGACAGAGGAGGAAGGTGTCGGCCGGCTCTGCCGCAGGACACCGATAAGCCCATGGGACGCCTGACCACTCACGTACTGGATTCCGCCCACGGCTGCCCTGGCCACGGCATCAAGATCGAGCTGTATCGCGTCGAAGGTCAGCAGCTGGAACTGATCACCACCCGCGTGACCAACGACGATGGCCGCTGTGACGAACCGCTGCTGCAGGGCGAAGACTTCCGTGCCGGCGTCTACCAGCTGCTGTTCAATGCCGGCGACTACTACCGCGCCCGTGGCGTGGAGCTGCCCCAGCCGGCGTTCCTCGACCAGGTCGTGCTGCGCTTCGGCATCGCCTCGGAAAGCGACCACTACCATGTGCCGCTGCTGATTTCCCCCTACAGCTACTCCACCTATCGCGGCAGCTAGTCCCCGCCCATAGGTCTTCCCCCCGACTCTTCGTGGAGTCTTCCTCAGCCCGCCCACACTGCGGGCTTTTTTTTGCCCGTGATGTTTCGCGCGCAGGCTTGGCGGTGCTGGTCTAGAACTACTGCAACCCTCCTGTCCGAGAATCCCATGAGCAGAATCATGATCGTCGAAGAACAGCCGGTAACGCGTCATGCCTTGCGGCTGATGATGGAGGCCGACCGACATGAGGTGGTGGGCGAGGCCGACAACGGGCCGGATGCACTGCATCAGGCGCGACTGTGCAAGCCCGATCTGATGATCCTGGAGCTTTCCATTCCACGCCTGGGCGGGCTGGAAGTGCTGCAACGCCTGGTGGCCCAGGACTCTCCGGTCAAGGTGCTGGTGCTCACCTCGCAGGATTCGGAGTACTTCGCCGGACGCTGCCTGACCGCCGGGGCTGCCGGCTTCGTCAGCAAACAGGAGGACCCGCAGGCCGTGCGCGAAGCGGTGCGCGCGATCGCCCAGGGGCACAGTTACTTTCCCAGCCATGCCCTGGGCAGTGTCAGCGCTGCCGAGGAGGCCGGGCATGGCAACCTCCTGCGGGATCTCTCGGTGCGCGAACTGAGCGTGCTGCAACTGTTGGCGCAAGGGCTGAGCAACATCGCCATCGCTGACCAGTTGTCGATCAGCGACAAGACCGTGAGTACCTACAAGGTGCGGCTGATGCAGAAGCTCCACGCCAAGTCGCTGGTTGAGCTGATCGATATCGGCAGGCGCCACGGTCTGGTCAAAGGCGGCGATAGACAGGAATCCGAGGCGGTTCCGGCCGAGCTGAGTGATGAGCAACTTCAGGAGCTGGCGCTGATTCGCAGCATGCTCGATGCGCTGCCCCAGCCGATGTCCGTGCGTGGTCTGGATGGCCGGATCCTGTTCTGCAATCGCAGCATGCTGCAGATGTTCGGCCTGGAGCTGGATGAGATCGTCGGAAAGACGCTCGGCGAGTTGGGTTTCTTCTCCAATCCCGTGGAGGCGGAAGTTTTCCGCAAGAAGCATCTGGAAGCCATCGTCAAGGGTGAGCCCTTTGACATCGACGTGGAGTTTCGTAGCCCCGCAGGGCGCAAGGTGTTTCACCACTGGGGGCGGCCTTATCGCGACAGCAAGGATGAATTGATCGGAGCGATCTGCGGCTCCATCGACATTACCGGGCGTGACGAACTGGTGCGCGCCTTGCGCAATGCCAATGCGCGTATCGACGCGATCAGCCGCGGCAAGAGCCAGTACCTGGCGGGTATTGGCGGGGAGCTGCAAGGGCCGTTGCAGAACATCCTGGTAATGCTCGATCTGGCCCAGGACCCGAGTGACCCTTCGCGGCGGCTGGAGCCGCTGTCCGTCGCGCGGGGGCTGGTCGGCAATCTCCTTCACCTGCTGGGTGATCTGCAGACACTGAGCCTCGCCAAGTCCGGGCGCCTGCAGTTGAATCCGGAGGTGGTCGATCTACGCGCCTTGCTCGACGGCCAGTTGCAGTTGCTGGCCGCAGACGCCGCCGCCAAAGGGCTGGAGTTGAAGACAGATTTCGACCTGGCGCTGGATTGCAATGTCTGGTGCGACCCGCAGCGTTTGCGCGAGACGGTCGGCAACTTGCTGAACAACGCGTTGAAGTTCACCGAAGAGGGCTCCATCCGCTTGCGTCTGGTGGCGCGCGGGCAGGGCAAGGGCATGGTCGGCGTGCGGATCGATGTGGCGGATACCGGCACAGGCATGACGCCCGATGTTCTCGACGGTCTCTTCGAGCCGTACTCGCATACCCTCGACGGCTACCGCGTCAGTCATGGCAGCACCGGTCTGGGCCTGGCCCTGTGCCGCAGTCTGCTGGAGCAGATGGGCGGACAGATCAGCGTGAAGAGCCGACTGGGAGAGGGGACCGAATTCAGCGTGTCGCTGATCCTGCCGGACGCTTCGGTCTAGCGCCCAGGCGGAGCTGTCTGCTTCGTTCGAAATGTGCCGCGGGGCGACACGAGTGCGCTTTTCGGGGCTTTTGAGCCGGATTCCAGCTGGCAGAAAATCCAAGGCCCCGGCTACCAATAGCCGGGGCCTTGTGCTGTATCGGGCGCCTTAGAGGAAGATGAACTTGGCCACGAAGATCGCGCACAGCGCGTACAGGCTGATGGTCACGTCCTTGTGGCGGCCGGTGAAGACCTTCATCGCCACGTAGGTCACGAAGCCCAGCGCGATGCCGTCGGCGACCGAGAAGGTCAGCGGCATCATGATCACGGTGACGATGGCCGGGATGGTCTCGGTGTGCTCGTTCCAGTCGATGTGGGCCATGCCGCCCATCATCAGCATGGCGACGTAGATCAGCGCACCGGCGGTGGCGTAGGCGGGGATCATGCCGGCCAGCGGGGCGAAGAACATTGCCGCGACGAACAGCACGCCGACCACCACGGCGGTCAGGCCGGTGCGGCCACCGGCGGCGACGCCCGCTGCGCTCTCAACGTAGCTGGTCACCGGCGGTACGCCGAGCACCGCGCCGAAGGCGCTGGAGGTGCTGTCGGCCTTCATCGCTTTCGACAGGTTCTCGATGCGGCCGTCCTCGCGTACCAGGTGCGCGCGCTGGGCTACGCCCATCAGGGTGCCGGCGGTGTCGAACATGTGCACGAAGAGGAAGGCCAGGATCACGCTGATCATGGTCACGTTGAACGCGCCGGAGATATCCATGGCCATGAAGGTCGGCGCCAGGCTCGGCGGCATGGAGAACACGCCGCCGAACTGGACGATGCCCAGGGCGATGCCGGCCACGGTGACGGTGAGGATGCTGATCAGGATGCCGCCGAACACGCGGCGGTACTCCAGCACTGCGATCATCAGGAAGCAGATGGCGGCGAGCAGCGGGCCGGGGCTGGTCAGGTCACCCAGGTGCACCAGGGTGGCGGGGCTGGCGACCACGATGCCGGCGGTCTTCAGGCCGATCAGCCCGAGGAACAGGCCGACGCCCGCGCCCATGGCGAAGCGCAGGCTGACCGGAATGCTGTTGAGCAGCCATTCGCGGATGCGCGAGAAGGTCAGGATCATGAAGGCGATGCCGGAGATGAACACCGCGCCCAGCGCGATCTCCCAGCTGTAGTTCATGGTCTTGACCACGGTGTAGGTGAAGAAAGCGTTGAGGCCCATGCCCGGTGCCAGGCCCACCGGCCAGTTGGCGTACAGGCCCATGAGGAAGCAGCCGAGCGCCGCGGCCAGGCAAGTGGCGACGAACGCGGCGCCATGGTCGATGCCGGCGTCGGCCATGATGTTGGGGTTGACGAAGATGATGTACGCCATGGTGATGAAGGTCGTGAGACCCGCGGCGAGTTCGGTCTTCACGGTGGTGCCGTGCTGGCTCAGCTTGAACAGGCGTTCGAGCAGGCCGGTGGCGGGGGGACTGGATGCAAAGGCTTGTTGTTCTTGTTTGGTGCTTTCCACAGCGGTACTCCTCAACGCTCTTGTTGTTGGTCCCTTGCCGTCGGCTGGTTCACCTGCGTCCCTTGCGCTAACGGAAAGAGTTGTGAGGGTGTGAATGTTGACCTTTGGGTCAGGAAGTCACGCCGCGATTATGCAGTTGTGTACAAAAAGTTCAAATAATGTTTAGTGTCTTGCTGAAAGATTTTTACAAGCAAAGCGTCGGAATGGTCGCACGTCGATCTTCTCCAAGTTCCTGCGCCGCGCGGCCTGGGGCTTGCTAGCGAGTCACTCGCGACGGCTGCACGATAGTGGCCACTTTGTGTACACTGTGCCCCATGCCTGGCCCGCGGCCAGCTTCACTCCAGCCCCCACGGATTTCGCGCCGGTTCAACCCGGCTGAGCAGGGTTCGACTCCGATGACCGACCAGTTGCAACAGATCAGGAAGCAGCCGCGCAATGGCAAGGCGCGCAGCGGCACTCAGGACGAGATCGTCTACGCGCACATCTTCGATGCCATCCTCGAGCAGCGCCTGGCTCCCGGTACCAAGCTGAGCGAAGAGGCCCTCGGCGAGATCTTCGGCGTCAGCCGCACCATCATCCGCCGTGCCCTGTCGCGCCTGGCCCACGAGCAGGTCGTGCTGCTGCGCCCGAACCGTGGCGCCGTGGTGGCCAGCCCGAGCATCGACGAAGCCCGGCAGATTCTCTTCGCCCGCCGCACCGTCGAGCGCGCAATCACCGAACTGGCCGTGGACAACGCCAGCAGCGATACCCTGGCCGAACTGCGCGACATGGTGAAACAGGAGCAATCCAGCTTCGCCCGCGGCGACCGCGGCGCTGGCATCCGTCTTTCCGGCGAGTTCCACCTCAAGCTTGCCGAGATGGCGAAGAACGCTCCCCTGGTGGTATTCCAGCGCAGCCTGGTGTCGCAGACCTCGCTGATCATCGCCCAGTACGAAAGCGGTGGCCGTTCGCACTGCTCGTTCGACGAGCACAACGAGATCCTCGACGCCATCGAAAAGGGCGACAAGGAAAAGGCCGTGACCCTGATGATGCACCACATGGCGCACATCGACGACAAGCTGAACCTGGACGTGGACGGCGCTTCCGGCGACCTGCACGCAGTGTTCTCGCACCTGCTGGCGGGCAAGAAGAAGCCGCGCCGCAGCAAGGCTGACGCCGACTCGGCGGCCTGATCGCCGAGCCAGAAAAAAGCCCCGCCATTGCGGGGCTTTTTCGTTTCTGCACGGGGCGCTTTTGGTATTCGTCCTGGCGCGCAATGCTTTTCGTAGGAGCGAGCTTGCTCGCGAACTCGCTTCCCTCCGGAACCTTCAGGGTGCAATGCGTTCGCGAGCAAGCTCGCTCCTACAGGTTCTGGGCGCTTTGCTCGGTCTGCTGCCAGCCGCCACCCAGTGACTTGTAGAGCAGCACCAGCGTAGTCGCCACGGCTTCGCGGCTGCGTACCTGCTGTTCCTCGGTGGCCAGCAGCTCGCGCTGCGCGCTGAGTACGTTGAGGAAGTCGACCGCACCGGCCTTGTACTGCTCGCGGGCGTTGGCCAGGGCAGTGCGGCCATGTTCGGCGGCGCTGTCCAGACTGGCCAGACGGCGTTGCTCGGCGGCGTAGTCGGTGAGCGCATCGTCCACTTCGCGCCAGGCGTTGAGCACCGTGCGCCGGTAGGCGATAGCCGATTCCTGCTGCTGCGCCTCGCGCAGGGCGAGCATGCCCTTCAGTCGGCCGCCCTCGAAGATCGGCAGCGACAGGCTCGGGCCGATACCGAAGGTGTGGCTGTTCCAGTCACCGAAGTTGGACAGTTGCAGTGCCTGGAAGCCGAAGCTGCCGTTGAGGCTGATGCGCGGATAGAAGTCCGCCTTGGCCACGCCGATGCTGGCGGTGGCGGCATGCAGCGCGGCTTCGGCGCGGCGGATATCCGGGCGGCGCTGGGCCAGCTCCGAGGGCAGGCCGACCGGCACGCCACGGGGTGGCTGCGGCAGGGGCCTGGCCTGGGCGAGCTCGGCTTGCAGCGCCCCGGGTGCCTCGCCGAGCAGGTAGCCCAGGGCGTTGATCAGTCGCGCCTGGCGCTTCTGGCTGTCGGGCAGGCGCGCCTCGATGCTGGCCACCTGTGTCAGGGCTTCGGCAACGTCAAGTTCGGTAGCGACGCCATCGGCGCGACGCAGGCGGGTCAGTTCCAGGCTGCGCTGGGCGATCTCCAGGTTGCTGCGGATGATCGCTTCCAGGTCCTGTTCGGCGCGCAGTTGCAGGTAGTTGCGCGCAGTTTCGGCGAGCACCGAGACCAGCACGTCGCGGCGGCTTTCCTCGGTGGCCTGCACGTTGGCGTCGGCGGCTTCCAGTTGGCGGCGCACGCGCCCCCAGAAGTCCAGCTCCCAGGACAGGTCGAAGCTGCCATCGAGCTGGTTGAAGTTGTCCTTGCCGGCCTTGCCCGACGGGTCGCTCAGGCCGACTTCGCTGTTGCGCTTGCGCTGGTAGCCCAGGTCCGCACCGACATTGGGTACGGCGTCGCCGCCCAGCGCCTGGCGGATCGCCCGGCTTTGCTGCAGGCGTGCGTCGGCTTCGCGCAGGTCGAGGTTGGCGGCGGCCACGCGGTGTTGCAGGTCATTCAGCTGCGAGTCGCCCAGCAGTGTCCACCACTGCGCTTCCAGGGGCGCATCGAGCGCCTGGCTCGGCGTCTGGCCGCGCTGGGCGGACCAGTTCACCGCGTCGGCATCGCCCGGACGTTGGAAGTCCGGACCGACGCTGCAAGCGCTGAGCGCGAGCAGGGCAACGAACAGAGGCGTGCGGGCGGCGATCATTGCACGGCTACCTTCTGCTCATCCGGCGCGTGCTTGCCGGTGTCGATACGAGCGATCACCGACATGCCCACGCGCAGCTTGTCACGCAGCGGCTGGTCGGCGTCGAGGACGATCTTCACCGGGATGCGCTGGACGATCTTGGTGAAGTTGCCGGTAGCGTTGTCCGGAGCTATGGGCGCAAAGCTCAGGCCGGTGGCCGGGGCGATGCTGTCGACATGACCGCGCAGCTTTTCGCCGGGGAAGGTGTCGATGCTGATCTCCACGCTCTGGCCGGGCTGCACGTCGGTCAGCTGGGTCTCCTGGAAGTTGCCGACGACATAGGCGTCCTGCAGGGGAACCACGGCGAGCAGAGCATTGCCTGGCGTGGTGTAGGCGCCGACGCGCACGGCGCGGCGGCCGACCATGCCGTCGAACGGCGCACGAATTTCGGTGTACGACAGGTTCAGTTGTGCCTGCTGCAACTGCGCTTGCCCACGCTTCAAGGCGCCGAGAGCTTCGGCCTGCTGCGCCAGCAGCACGTCGAGCTGCTTGCGAGCGGCGAGGGCGGCGGCCTTGTTCTTGTCCAGCACGGCCTTCGCCGAGTCGACATGCGAGCGCGCCTGCTGGGCGTTCTGCAGCGTACCGGCGCCTTGAGTGGCGAGGTGCTGGTAGCGATTGAGTTCCTGCGTGGCGAAGGTCAGCGCGGCCTGGTCGGCCTGTACTTGCGCGGCCGTCTGGGCGATCACCGCCTGCTGGCGCTCGAGGTCGGCGGCGACGTGGTGGTGACGTGCCTCGGCGGCCAGCACGTCGGCTTCGGCGGCATCCAGCGCGGCACGGTAGTCGCGGGCGTCGATGCGCGCCAGGACCTGACCGGCCTTCACCGACTGGTTGTCTTCCACCAGCACTTGCTCGATGAAGCCGGCGACTTTCGGCGCCACCAGGGTGAAGTCGGCATGGACGTAGGCGTCGTCGGTGCTCTGCTCGCGGCTCGGGGCGAGCAGGCGCAGCAGCAGGTAGACGACAAGGGCGAGCAGCACGGCGACCAGGGCCAGACTGCCGCGACGGGAGCTGAGTTTCGACATGGGCAGACCTTTGAATCAGTTGTTGGAGATGACGGGACGCGGCGGATAGACCCGCAGCGGCATCAGCGGAATCAGCACGAGCAGGGCGGCGGCCAGCCAGGACATCGCCAGTAGCGTGTCGGACGCGGCGAGCACGCCGGCCTGGCCGCGCACCTGCCCGGCCAGGCGACCGATGTTCTCGGCGCCGCCCAGTTGCTCCAGGCGCAGGCCGAGGGCCTGCTGGGCATTGCCCAGGTGGTCGACCAGGCGGTTGGAGTGGTAGTGCTCGCGCCAGGTCATCAGGATCGACACCACCGCGCTGCCGAGCACCGCGGAGAAGCCGCGCACGCTGTTGAACCAGGCCGAGGCGAATGGCCCTTCGATGGGCGCCACCACGCTGGTGGCCGACATCAGTAGTGGTACCACGGCCATTGGCTGGCCGATGATCTGCAGTGCCAGCAGGGTGTAGAAGTTCTCCCGTGTCCACTCGCTGGTCAGCTGGCTCATGCCAAAGGCCGACAGGCCGCACAGGCTGATACCGATGGCCAGCACCCAGCGGCAATCCACGCGGGGGATGTTGCACAGCGCGGCGATCAGCGGCAGCGAGATCAACTGGGGCAGCGCCACCAGCAGCGCCATCGGTGCCGATTGCAGCGGGCGATAAGCGTGGGTCGAGGCGAGGTAGGAGGCCGGCACGCCGGCGCAGGCGCCGAGCACGACGAGCACACCGGCCAGGGTGATCAGCGAGTGGGTGAAGTTGCGTCGCTTGAGGATATCCAGGCGGAAGAACGGCAGCGGATGCGTCCACTCGTTGACGAAGAACGCCGCCAGCAGCCCGGCGCCACCGACCACCAGCAGGGTGATGAGGTCCGACTCGAACCAGTCCAGACGCTCGCCCTGCAAGAGGCCGATCACCAGCATCAGGATGCCCGGCAGGCCGAGGGAAAGGCCCACGTAGTCGAACTGGCGCAGGCGCTCCAGGCGCAGCGGGTCCTGTGGGATGCCCCAGGCGACGGCGACCAGCGCCACGGCGCAGAGTGGAATGACCTGCCAGAACACCCAGTGCCAGCCAACGAATTCGGTCCACAGCGCTGCCAGCGGCATGCCGAGATTCGGCGCGAAGGTGGCGGTCAGCGCATAGGCGCCCAGGCCATAGAGCTTGATCCCCGGCGGCAGGAAGCGCAGCGCCACGGTCATCAGCATCGGCGGCATGCAGCCCCCGGCGAACCCTTGCAGCAGGCGCAGCAGGTAGAGAGTCTCGACGTTCGGCGCAAAGGGGCAGAGCAGCGCGAGCAGGGCAAAGGCGCAGATGGCACCGAGGGTGAAGCGGCGCAGCGACATGGTGACCGAGAACCAGGGCGCGAAGGCCATGGCGGCGACCTGCGCCGCCGAATACAGGGCGAGCAGCCAGGTGCCTTCGTCATGGCCGATGGACAGCGCGCCGCGCACGTCGGTCATGGCCAGGTCGGTGACCTTCTCGTTGAGCCCGGCGCTGAGGGAGGCGATCAGCACGCCGAGCATGCCGACCACGATGCGCAGGCCGAATGGCTGGGCAGCGGGCTTGGCTGCGGCCGATTGTGGTGCGGCGGCGGAAATCGGCGCGAGCGCGGTCATGGCCGGCCTCCACGGGGATGGCCGATGCCGCCGCCGGGAGGCGGTGATGTGCAAGGCATAGGAATCAACTCGGGTATTTGCGACCGAGTCTAGGGAAGGGTGTGAGTTGTGAAAATTGAAATGATTGCAGCTAATCAGTGCATCTGGCGCACTGATTGGCCGCAATCAGCTCAGCAGGCCGGAACTCTCGCGCAGTTCGATGCACACGCGCTTTACCGTCTGCCGCAGCCAGCTGTGCGCCGGGTCGTTGTCGAAGCGCGGGTGCCAGGCCTGCAGGATCACCACGGATTTCAGTGGCAGCGGGATGTCGAACTGGCGCAGGGCGAAGCCCAGGCGGTCGAGGCGCCACAGCGAATGCTCGGCAATGGGCAGTACCAGGTCGGATTCCAGCAGGGCGAAGATCGACGAGTGGAAGGTCGGCGCGGTCAGGCGGATTTCCCGACGCAGGCCGAGGTTCGCCAGTTCCTCGTCGATCGGCCCGATGGCACGGCCGCGACGGGATACGCTGATCTGCGGGAAAGAGGCGAAGCGCTCCGGGGTGATCTCGTCGTCGAAGATCGGGTGGTCGCGCCGCGCCAGGCCGACGAAGTTGGTGGTGAACAGGGTCTGCGTGCGGATTTCCGGCTCCAGCGTCGAGGTGGCGCCGATGTAGAGGTCGATGCGGTTCTGCCGCAGGGCTTCGTCGTCGAAGTCGGCTTCCGGGGCGATGCGCAGGCTGCAGCGCGGTGCTTCTTCCTTCATCACCGCCAGCATGCGCGAGGCAAAGCCGCCCACCAGCACGTTGTTGGAGCGCAGCACGAAGCAGCGCTCGAGCTGGTCCATGCGCAGGTTTTCCTTGGCGTTGAACAGGCGCATGGCGTGTTCCACCAGGTCGCTGACTTCCTCGCGCAACTGCAGCGCGCGCGGTGTCGGCACCAGGTTGCGGCCGGCGCGAACCATGATCGGGTCGCCCACCGCCTCGCGAATGCGTGACAGGGTGCGGCTCATGGCCGGAGCGCTGAGGTGCATGCGCCGCGCGGCGCCGACCACGCTGCCTTCTTCGAGCAGGATGTTGAGGGCGACCAGCAGATTGAGATCGGGCAGGGCCATGGTGACTCCGAAAGGGTTGCTGCATTGCCATTCATGTTCCATTGCGACGCGCTTGCTGGGCAAGCGTGCGTTTGACGCAATGGTCCATTACGTTTGGCGTGCCTTTACGCTCCGTGCTCAGGCCCGAAGAATGGCAGCGGATTCTGTTTCACGAAGGAGAAGGACATGTTCAAGCGGATTCTGCTGGCCATCGACGGCGCGGCGCAGTCGGCGCGGATCGTTGCCACGGCGGGAGAGCTGGCGTGTGACCACGGCGCCGAGGTGCATGTGGTCTGCGCCGTGGACCGCGCTTTCGCCATGCCGCGCCAGGATGCGCTGGAGTACCCGCCGGCCGAGCAGGAGCAGCATGAAGCGCAGGCGCTGGTGAATGAGGCGGTGACCCGGTTGCAGCCGTGCGTGGCCAGCGGAGCGGTGGTGGCCGGCGATCCGGCCCGCGCCATCCTGCGCGAGGCGGAGCGGCTGGAGTGCGACCTGATCGTGATCGGGCACCGGCATCTGGGGCGCATCGAACGGCTGCTGGACCCATCGGTGGGGCAGCGGGTGATCGAGCGGGCGCCGTGCCCGGTGCTGGTCGAGGTGCGGGAGTAACGTGTCTGTTGGTCCGGTGCCGTGCGGTTCGCGAGCGAGCTCCTACAGGCCCAGACCAGCACGCTCTTCGTAGGAGCGAGCTTGCTCGCGAACCCAGGTTGGCACCGTCGCGTTGCCGGGAATCGATCGCGGACGGAGTCCGCTCCTACGAGATACCTCTGCGCCTGGGCCATCCCTCACCCTGGCCCTCTCCCAAAGGGAGAGGGGACCGTTCGGTGCAGGATGAAACGTCGGCAACAGCCGGCACGGACGGCTCCCTCACCCCCGGGAGAGGGCTGGGGTGAGGGGGAGAGCATCGGCACGGGCTTCCCGAGGAAAGACAGTTGCTCCTACGCACGCCAGGAAGCCTGGCGCCGAAATAGAGGCGCCACGCAGCGTGGAAAGAAAAGCGGCCCCGGCGCCGGGTTGGTCCTGAGCGAGGACCCGGCGCCGAAGCCGTAAGGGGTCAACCGCGGCGATGCACGTTGCGGCCGTGCGCGAAGGTTTCCTTCACGGTACGGTCGTCGCCGAGGATGACCAGTGCGAAGAGTTTCTCCTCCAGGGTCTTGGCCTGCTGCAGGCGGTAGTCCAGCAGCGGGGTGGCCTTGTAGTCGAGGACCACGAAGTCGGCCTCGTTGCCCTGGGCGAAGCTGCCGACCTTGTCTTCCAGTTCCAGCGCGCGGGCGCCGCCGAGGGTGGCCAGGTACAGCGACTTGAACGGGTCGAGCTTGATGCCCTGCAGTTGCATGACCTTGTAGGCCTCGTTCAGCGATTGCAGCTGGGAGAAGCTGGTGCCGGCGCCGACGTCGGTGCCCAGGCCAACTTTCACCTTGTGCTTCTCAAGCTTCGCCAGGTCGAACAGGCCGCTGCCGAGGAACAGGTTGGAGGTCGGGCAGAAGGCCACCGCCGAGCCGGTTTCCGACAGGCGCTGGCATTCGCCGTCGCACAGGTGCACGCCGTGGGCGAACACCGAGCGCGGGCCGAGCAGGCCGTGGTGGTCGTAGACGTCCAGGTAGCCCTTGCGCTCCGGGAACAGCTCCTTGACCCACTCGATTTCCTTGAGGTTTTCCGACAGGTGGGTGTGCATATACACGCCCGGGAATTCCTTGAGCAGGCGGCCGGCGGCGTCGAGCTGTTCCGGGGTGCTGGTGGGGGCGAAGCGCGGGGTGACTGCGTAGAGCAGGCGGCCCTTGCCGTGCCAGCGCTCGATCAGCGCCTTGCTGTCGGTGTAGCTGCTTTCGGCGGTATCGGTCAGGTAGTCCGGCGCGTTGCGGTCCATCATCACCTTGCCAGCGATCAGGCGCAGGTCGAGCTTTTCCGCAGCGCCGAACAGCGCGTCCACCGACTGCGGGTGCACAGTGCCGAACACCAGCGCGGTGGTGGTACCGGCGCGCAGCAGTTCCTTGAGGAAGATGCCGGCGACGTCGGCGGCATGGGCCGGGTCGGCGAACTGCTTCTCGGTGGGGAAGGTGTAGGTGTTCAGCCAGTCCAGCAACTGCTCGCCGTAGGAGGCGATCATGCCGGTCTGCGGGTAGTGGATGTGGGTGTCGATGAAGCCGGGGGTGATCAGCGCATCGCGGTACTCGACCACTTCCACGCCGCCCAGTTGCGGCAGCAGCTCGGCGGCGTGACCGAGGCGGGCGACCTTGCCGTCTTCCACCAGCAGGATGCCGTCCTCGAAATACTGGTAGGACTGCTCCACGCCGACTTCGGCGGGGTCGGCGACGCTGTGCAGGATGCTGGCGCGGTAGGCTTTGGCTTGAGTGCTCATCAATCTCTCGCAAATCGAAAAATATCGCGTCTTTGGACGCTGTTCGATGGGTATCGCTTCGTTCCACCCATCCTACGGAACACTGGGTCTTTTTTTGTGGGATGGGTGGAGCGCAGCGATACCCATCACACGTGGCCGGCAATCGAACTATCAGGCTCCGCTTTCGGCGGTGCGCGCGCGGCGGCTGCTGGGTAACAGTTTGGCCACGCTGTTCTCGCCCTTGCCGGTCTCCTGACCGAAGGTGGCGTTGTAGGTGGCGATGACTTCGCCGGCGATGGACACGGCGATCTCCACCGGCAACTTGCCCTTCACCTCGCTGATCCCCATGGGGCAACGCATGCGCTGCACGGTATCGGCGGCGAAACCGCGGTCGCGCAGGCGGTGTTCGAACTTGGCGCGTTTGGTGTCCGAGCCGATCAGGCCGAAGTAGGTGAAGTCGTTGCGCTCGAGAATCTTCGCGGTCAACTCCAGGTCCAGCGCGTGGTTGTGCGTCATGACGATGTAGTAGCTGCCGGCGGGCATCTCGTCGATCTCGTCGATCACTTCCTCGTTGATCGCACGGGTGACGCCCTCGGGGATATGGTCGGGGAATTCGGCTTCCCGCGAGTCGATCCAGCGCACCTTGCACGGCAGGCTGGCAAGCAACGGGACCAGAGCGCGGCCGACATGGCCGGCGCCGAACACGGCGATGTGCGCCTGGGGTTGGCCCATGGGTTCGAACAGCAGCACGGTGGCGCCGCCGCAGCACTGACCAAGGCTGGCGCCGAGGCTGAAGCGTTCCAGCTTCGGCTCGCGCTCGCGGTTCAGCAGCATCTCGCGGGCGATGGCCATGGCCTTGAATTCGAGATGGCCGCCGCCGATGGTGTCGTAGAGCTTGTCGGCGCTGACGACCATCTTCGAGCCGGCGTTGCGCGGGGTCGAGCCGCGTTCTTCGATGATGGTCACCAGCACGCTGGCTTCGGCGCGCTGTTGCAGGTCGGCGAGGGCACTGATCCAGTTCATCGTGACGAACCTCAAGGTTGGGCTTTGCGTAGGAGCGGACTTTGTCCGCGATGGCATCCAGCGCGATGCGGGCCTATCGCGGACAGAGTCCGCTCCTACGGCTCTCTATTGGGTGGGGTACCGCTGGCAGGGCGGAGGACGGAAGTGGGGACGTCTCTCCCTGCCAGCGGTGCCCCATGGTCAGATCACGCCGGCTCGACCTGAGCCGGTGCTTTCTCGGCCTGAGCCAGTTTCAGCTTGCGCATCTGCTCCACGCCCCAGAGCACGCGCTCGGGAGTGGCCGGAGCGTCGATCTGCGGCTGGGCGCGATAGTCGGCCAGGCTGGCCACGGCGTCCTTGATCGCGCAGAACACCGAGATGCCCAGCATGAACGGCGGCTCACCGACAGCCTTGGAGTGGAACACCGTCTGCTCCGGGTTCTTGCGGTTTTCCACCAGCTTCACCCGCAGGTCGATGGGCATGTCGGCGATGGCCGGAATCTTGTAGCTCGCCGGGCCGTTGGTCATCAGCTTGCCCTTGGCGTTCCAGACCAGCTCTTCCATGGTCAGCCAGCCCATGCCCTGGACGAAGCCGCCTTCCACCTGGCCGATGTCGATGGCCGGGTTCAGCGAGGCGCCGACGTCGTGGAGGATGTCGCTGCGCAGCATCTTGTACTCGCCGGTGAGGGTGTCGACGATCACCTCCGAGCAGGACACGCCATAGGCGAAGTAGTAGAACGGCCGGCCGCGGGCCTTGCTGCGGTCGTAGAAGATCTTCGGCGTACGGTAGAAACCGGTGGAGGAGAGCGACACCTGGCCGAAGTAGGCCTGCTGGATCAGCTCCTCGAACGGCAGGATCAGGTCGCGCACGCGCACCTGGTTGTTGCGGAACTCGACGTCCTCCTCGGTCACCTTCCAGTGCCTGGCGGCGAATTCCACCAGGCGCTGGCGAATGATCTCGGCGGCGTTCTGCGCGGCCTTGCCGTTCAGGTCGGCGCCGGAGGAGGCGGCGGTCGGCGAGGTGTTCGGCACCTTGTCGGTGTTGGTCGCGGTGATCTGCACGCGGTCGATATCGACCTGGAAGACCTCGGCCACCACCTGGGCGACCTTGGTGTTCAGCCCCTGGCCCATCTCGGTGCCGCCGTGGTTCAGGTGGATGCTGCCGTCGGTGTAGATGTGGATCAGCGCGCCGGCCTGGTTGAGGAAGGTGGCGGTGAAGCTGATGCCGAATTTTACCGGGGTCAGCGACAGGCCCTTCTTCAGCACCGGGCTGCTGGCGTTGAAGGCGCGGATTTCGGCGCGGCGCTTGGCGTACTCGGCGCTGGCTTCCAGTTCCTCGGTCATTTCCTCCAGCAGGTTGTGTTCCACCTGCTGGTAATAGTGGGTGACGTTGCGCTCGTCCTTGCCGTAGTAGTTGCGCTTGCGCACTTCCAGCGGGTCCTTGCCCAGATGGCGCGCGACGGCGTCCATGATCTCCTCGATGGCGACCATCCCCTGCGGGCCACCGAAACCGCGGTAGGCGGTGTTCGACGCGGTGTTGGTCTTGCAGCGGTGACCGTTCACTGTGGCGTTGCCGAGGAAGTAGGCGTTGTCCGAGTGGAACATCGCGCGGTCGACGATGGAGCCGGAGAGGTCTGGCGAGTAGCCGCAGTTGCCGGCCAGCTCGATGTTGATGCCGTGCAGCAGGCCGTCATCCTCGAAGCCCACGTCGTATTCGACGTAGAAGGGGTGGCGCTTGCCGGTCATCTGCATGTCTTCGACGCGCGGCAGGCGCATCTTCGTCGGACGGCCGGTGAGGCGCGCGATCACCGCGCACAGGCAGGCCGGTGCAGCGGCCTGGGTTTCCTTGCCGCCGAAGCCGCCACCCATGCGGCGCATGTCGATGACCACCTTGTTGAAGGAGATGCCCAGCACTTCGGCCACCAGCTTCTGTACTTCGGTGGGGTTCTGCGTGGAGGTGTAGACGATCACGCCGCCGTCTTCGGTGGGCATCACCGAGGAAATCTGCGTCTCCAGGTAGAAGTGTTCCTGGCCGCCGATGTGCAGGGTGCCCTGGATGCGGTTCGGCGCGGTGGCCAGCTTGGCCTCGGAGTCGCCGATCTTGTGCTGGTGGCTGTCGAGCACGAAGTGCTTCTTGCGCAGCGCCTCGACCACGTCGAGCACCGGTTCCAGGTCCTCGTACTCGATGATCGCGGCCATGGCGGCCTTGCGCGCGGTTTCCAGACTGTCGGCGGCGACGGCGATGACCATCTGGCCGACGTACTCGACCTTGCCGTCCGCCAGTAGCGGATCGCCGGCGACCACCGGGCCGATGTCCAGCTGGCCGGGCACGTCATCCTTGGTGATGGCGATGGCGACGCCGGGGAACTGGTAGCAGGGGCTGACGTCCAGCCGGGTGATGCGCGCGTGGGCGCGGTCGCTCATGCGGGCGTAGACGTGCAACTGGTTGGGGAATTCCAGGCGGTCGTCGATGTACTGCGCTTCGCCGCTGACGTGCTTGGGCGCGCTCTCGTGCTTGACGCTGCGGCCGACGCCGGTGGTCAGGTCGGCGCGGAACAGTGCGGCCAGTTCTTCCTGGCTTTTCTGGGGCTTATGCATAGTGGGTCACCCGGGTCACGGCCTGAGGGGCTTCCAGTTCCAGGAAGCACTTGCGCAGCAGGTTCTGCGCGGTGAGCAGGCGGTATTCCTTGCTCGCACGGAAGTCGGTGAGCGGCGCGAAATCTTCGCTCAGGGCCTGTGCGGCGCGTTCGAAGGTGGCGCTGTTGAAGGTCTGGCCGAGCAGCGCGGCCTCGCAGGCCTTGGCGCGCTTCGGAATCGCCGCCATGCCGCCGAAGCCGGTGCGCACGGCGGTGATCCTGCAGTTCTCGACGGTGACGCTGAAGGCCGCGCACACGGCGGAGATGTCGTCGTCCAGGCGCTTGGAGACCTTGTAGGCGCGGAACGCCTGGCTGGCCTGCGGGCGCGGAATGATCACCTGCTCGATGAACTCGCCCTCCTGGCGCGCGGTGACCTTGTAGTCGATGAAATATTCATCGATCGGCAGTTCGCGGCGCTCGGCGCCCTTGCGCAGCACCAGGCGGGCGCCGAGGGCAATCAGCAGCGGCGGCGAGTCGCCGATGGGGGAGGCGTTGCCGATGTTGCCGCCCAGGGTGCCCTGGTTGCGGATCTGCAGCGAGGCGAAGCGGTGCAGCAGCTCACCGAAGTCCGGGTAGTCGCGGGAAAGCGCTTCATAGCAGTCGGTCAGCGGAGTCGCCGCGCCGATCTCGATGCGGTCGTCGAAGACCTCGACGCGCTTCATTTCCTCGACGTGGCCGACGTAGATCATCACCGGCAGTTCGCGGTGGAACTGGGTGACTTCCAGGGCCAGGTCGGTGCCGCCGGCCAGCAGGCGCGCCTGCGGGTTGGCGGTGTAGATGTCGGCCAGGTCGGCGATGGTCAGCGGCAGCAGGCAGCGCTTGTCGCCGCTGTTCAGCTCGGCGGTTTCGCTGGGCGCGATGGCCTTGAGCTGGGCGATGATTTCCGGCTGGGCGACGTCGAACTGGTCGGGCTGCTTCTGGCAGCAGGACTGTTCGGCAGCGTCGAGGATCGGGCGGTAGCCGGTGCAGCGGCACAGGTTGCCGGCCAGCGCTTCATGGGCTTCGGCCTTGCGCTCCTCGGCGTTCTCGCCGGCGCTGTTCTTCTGCAGGGCAAACAGCGACATGACGAAGCCGGGGGTGCAGAAGCCGCACTGCGAGCCGTGGCAGTCGACCATGGCCTGCTGCACGCCGTGCAGTTCGCCACGGTGTTTCAGGTCGTCGACGCTGATCAGCTGCTTGCCGTGCAACGAGGAAACGAAGGTGAGACAGGAGTTGAGGGTGCGGTAGCGGATGCGCTCGGCACCTTCTTCACCGACCAGCTCGCCGACCACCACGGTGCAGGCGCCGCAGTCACCGGAGGCGCAACCCTCCTTGGTGCCGGTCTTGCCCAGGGTCTGGCGCAGGTAGTTGAGCACGGTGAGATTGGGATCGAGGCGGTCTTCGACGCGCAGCTCGCGATTGAGCAGGAACCTGATCAAGGCTTGCCTCCAGGCTGATTCTTGTTTTTGGTAGGGCACTGGATGGCGAATTTATGGAAAGCTGACTTTTGAGTCAATAAAATTTCTGTCCTAAAGGTCAGAAAGTTTTTCCGGGATGACAAGTGGCGGGGAGGGCTTGGCTTTTCGTAGGAGCGAGCTTGCTCGCGAACCGCCGCAATGACCGGTCTGCACCGCGCCAGGTCGGTAGGATGGGTGGAGCCTGAGCGATACCCATGCTGTCTTCGCGCGGTAATGATGGGTATCGCTGCGCTCCACGCCATCCTACGAAGAGCGGCCCGATGCAGGGCGGCGGAAAGAAAAAAGGCGGCAAGCCGGGGTAGGGCTTGCCGCCAAGGCGTGGAACTCGTCGATCAGGCTTGCTGGGTGGCGCTCAGCTGGTATTCCTCGCCGGCGTAGTAGGCGCGTACCCGGCGGTCCATCACTGCGCGCCAGAGCGGTGGGAACAGCGCCAGGACGATCATTCCGGCATAGCCATTGGGCAGTTGCGGGCTTTCGTCGAAGTGCCGCAGCACCTGGTAGCGGCGCTTGGCATTGGCGTGGTGGTCGGAATGGCGCTGCAGGTGGAAGAGGAACAGGTTGGTCAGCAGGAAGTTGCTGTTCCAGGAGTGCTCGTGGGTGGTTCGCTCGTAGCGCCCGGTGTCCAGGCGGCGACGGTGCAGGCCGTAGTGCTCGACGTAGTTGACGATCTCCAGCAGGGTGAAGGCCATCACCGATTGGCCGATGAAGTAGACCGCGCCGATCCAGCCGAAGGCGACGCTGAAACCGGCCAGGAACAGCGCGCTGATCACGTACCACCAGATCAGTTCGTTGCGCCAGTGCAGCGCCGGCAGGCCCTTGCGCTTGAGGCGCTCTTTCTCGAGCTTCCAGGCATTCAGGAAGTTGTGCTTGTAGGCGTGGGGCAGGAAGGCGTAGAGGCTCTGGCCGTAGCGCGAGGACGAAGCGTCTTCCGGCGTGGAAACATGCACATGGTGGCCGCGCACGTGCTCCACCTTGAAGCCCGCGTAGCACACCGCTGCCAGCAACAGGCCGCCGGCGTTCTGCTCCAGCTCCGGGTCCTTGTGGATCAGCTCGTGGGAGACGGTGATGCCGATGGCCCCCATCACCGTGCCGACCGAGAGAATCCAGCCCAACTGGCCGACCCAGTTCCAGGCGTCGTAGGTGGCCAATACCCAGCCGCCGTAGACCAGCATGCCCAGCAGTAGCGGCACGGTCATCAGGCTGAGGAAGCGGTAGTAGCCTTCGCGCTCCATGGGCGGGACCTCTTGCACTTCGTCGGGGTTGGCGGGATCGCGGCCAACCACGAAGTCCAGCAGCGGGATCACCCCGAACACCACGGTAATCACCAGCCAGGCCCAGGCATTGGGGTACTCGCTGCCGAACGACCACCAATAGCTGACCGGAATACCGAAGACCGGCACCAGCCAGATCCAGTAACCGGCTTTCTTGAGACGCAACATCCAGGCAGGGGAAAGGAACAAGGCGAACATGGACGACTCCCGATACGTCTCTTGTGTAGGATTGTCGGACAATCCTGCGCCAATTCACCCCGATGGACGCACCAACCTTCGTTCTGTCGTCCCTCCCGGGCGGGGGATGGCGAGGTAACACCCTGTGTTACACTTCGCCCCCGCAGCATCCCCCTCGAAAGCGCCCCGATTCTTAAGGACAACCATGACGTTCAAGGCCCCGGACAGCCTGGCTGAGCAGATCGCGCATCACCTTGCCGAGCGCATCATCCGGGGCGAACTCAAGGAGCGCGAACGTATCCAGGAGCAGAAGGTCACCCAGACCCTCAACGTCAGCCGCGGTTCGGTTCGCGAGGCGTTGCTGATCCTGGAACGCCGTCACCTTGTGGTGATCCTGCCGCGCCGTGGAGCACAAGTCTCCGAGCTGTCCGCCGCGCATGTGGAAAGCCTCTATTCGCTGGTGATGGAGCTGTACATCATGCTCGCCAGCAGCGTGGCCCGGACCTGGCACGACGAAACCGACCTGGCGCCCTTCATGGCGATCCAGCAGCGCCTGCTGGAGAACCTCGAACGTGGCGACATCAACGCCTTCGTCGAGTCCAGCTTCGACATCATGCGTGCCGCCTTCCCGTTCGCCGCCAACCCCTACCTGCAGGAGACCGTGGAAAATCTCCTGCCGGCCATCAGCCGCACCTATCATCTGGCCCTGGAGCGTCGCAAAGGCGAGATGAGCCAGTTCATCGGCAGCTTCGAAAGCCTGCTTCGCGCGGTGGTGGGGCGCGACGAGGCGGGTATCCGTGAGGTGCTGCTCGACTACGGTCGGCACAACAGCCAATTGGTCCTGGCCGCACTGGCTGAACGACAAGCTCGCTAATCAGAAGAAAAGGGGGAAGACGGCGCATGCGGCTCAAGTGCATCAAGCTGGCGGGCTTCAAGTCCTTCGTCGACCCGACGACGGTCAATTTCCCGAGCAACATGGCGGCCGTGGTCGGTCCCAATGGTTGTGGCAAGTCCAACATCATCGACGCCGTTCGCTGGGTGATGGGTGAAAGCTCGGCGAAGAACCTCCGCGGCGAGTCGATGACCGACGTCATCTTCAACGGCTCCAACACACGCAAGCCGGTGACCCAGGCATCCATCGAACTGGTGTTCGACAACTCCGACCAGACCTTGCTGGGCGAGTACGCCAGCTACGCCGAGATTTCCATTCGCCGCCGTGTGACCCGCGACGGCCAGAACACCTATTTCCTCAATGGCACCAAGTGCCGGCGTCGTGACATCACCGACATCTTCCTCGGCACCGGCCTTGGGCCGCGCAGCTACTCGATCATCGAGCAGGGCATGATCTCCAAGCTGATCGAAGCCAAGCCCGAGGACCTGCGCAACTTCATCGAGGAAGCCGCCGGCATCTCCAAGTACAAGGAGCGCCGCCGCGAAACCGAGAACCGCATCCGCCGCACCCAGGAAAACCTCGCGCGCCTGACCGACCTGCGCGAAGAGCTGGAGCGTCAGCTGGAGCGCCTGCACCGCCAGGCCCAGTCGGCGGAGAAGTACCAGGAATTCAAGGCCGAGGAACGCACCCTCAAGGCCCAGCTCGGCGCCCTGCGCTGGCGCGACCTGAACGAGCAGGTCGGGCAGAAGGAGAAGGTGATCGGCGACCAGGAGGTGGCCTTCGAGGCGCTGGTGGCCGAGCAGCGCAGCGCCGACGCGAGTATCGAACGGTTGCGTGATGGCCACCATGAGCTGTCGGAAACCTTCAACCAGGTGCAGGGCCGCTTCTATTCCGTGGGCGGCGATATCGCCCGTGTCGAGCAGAGCATTCAGCATGGCCAGCAGCGCCTGCGCCAGTTGCAGGACGACCTGCGCGAGGCGGAGAAAACCCGCCAGGAAACCGAATCCCACCTGGGCCACGACCGCACCCTGCTCGCCACCCTGGCAGAAGAGCTGGAGCGCCTGGCCCCGGAGCAGGAAATCAGCGCTGCCGCCGCCGAAGAGGCCACCGTTGGCCTGGAAGAGGCCGAGCAGCGCATGCACGACTGGCAGCAGCGCTGGGATGCCTTCAACCAGCAGAGCGCAGAACCGCGCCGCGAAGCCGAGGTACAGCAGTCACGCATCCAGCACCTGGAGCAGAGCCTCGAACGCCAGGCCGAGCGCCAGCGCCGCCTGAGCGACGAGCGCACGCAACTGGCTGCTGACCCGGAAGATGCGGCGATCCTCGAGCTGGGCGAGCAGGTTGCCGCCATCGAGTTGCTGCTGGAAGAGTCGCAGATCGAAGAGCAGGAACTGGCCGAGCGCCTGGAGCGTGTGCGCCAGTCGCTGCAGGAAAGCACCGCCGCGCAGCACCAGGCGCAGGGCGAGCTGCAGCGCCTGAATGGCCGCATCGCCTCGCTGGAGGCGCTGCAGCAGGCCGCGCTGGATCCGGGCGATGGCACCGCGCAATGGCTGCGTCAGCAAGGGCTGGAACAGCGCCCGCGCCTTGCCGAAGGCCTGCGGGTACAGGCAGGCTGGGAGCTGGCGGTAGAAACCGTGCTCGGCGCCGACCTGCACGGCGTACTGCTGGATGATGTGAAAGGGTTGCCGTTCGACGCACTGGAGAAGGGTGAGCTGCGCCTGCTCGATCTGGCTGCCGGCGCCGTTTCCCGTCCCGGCAGCCTGCTGGACAAGGTCGAGACCAATGTCGACCTGAGCTACTGGCTGGGCCGCGTGCGTCCGGTCGAAAGCCTGGATCAGGCGCTGGCCCAGCGCGCTTCGCTGGGCGATGGCGAAAGCCTGGTCAGCCGTGATGGCTATTGGGTCGGCCGCAACTTCCTGCGCGTGCGCCGTGGCGAATCCGCCGACGGCGGCGTGCTGGCGCGAGGCCAGGAACTGGAGCGGCTATACGCCGAGCGCGAGACGCTGGAGCAGCGCCTTGCCGAGATCGACGAACAGCTGGCGCGCCTGCGTGATGAACAGCGTCAGGCCGAGGAGGGCCGCGACCAGGTGCGTCGCCGCCTGCAGGACGAAGGTCGACGCCAGGGCGAGCTGAAAGCGCAACTGTCGGCGCAGCAGGCCAAGGTCGAGCAACTGACCCTGCGCCGCCGTCGTCTGGACGAAGAACTGGCCGAGCTCGCCGAGCAGCACGCCATCGAGCAGGAGCAACTGGGCGAAGCCCGGCTGAGCCTGCAGGAAGCGCTGGACGCCATGGCGGTAGACACCGAGCGCCGTGAGTCGCTGCTCGCCGAACGCGACGGCATGCGCGAGAAGCTCGACCGCATCCGCCAGGAGTCCCGCCAGCACAAGGATCAAGCCCATCAGTTGGCTGTGCGCGTTGGTTCCCTGCGCGCCCAGCACGAATCCACCCGCCAGGCGCTGGAGCGCCTGGACAGCCAGGCCGTGCGCCTGGTCGAGCGTTGCGAACAACTCAACCTCAACCTGGAGGAGGGCGCCGCGCCGCTGGAAGAGCTGCGCATGCGCCTGGAGGAACTGCTCGACCGGCGCATGGCTGTCGAGGATGAGCTCAAGCACGCGCGGCTGGCGCTGGAAGACGCCGACCGCCAACTGCGTGATGCCGAAAAGCGCCGCACCCAGGCCGAGCAGCAGTCGCAACTGCTGCGCGGTCAGCTGGAGCAGCAGCGCATGGACTGGCAGGCCTTGAACGTGCGTCGCAAGTCACTCCAGGAGCAGCTCCACGAGGACGGTTACGACCTGCATGGCGTGCTGGGCACCTTGCCCCATGATGCCGCCGAGAAAATCTGGGAAACCCGCCTGGAAGAGCTGGCTGCGCGCATCGGGCGCCTGGGGCCGATCAACCTCGCGGCGATCGAGGAATACCAGCAGCAATCCGAGCGCAAACGCTACCTCGACGACCAGAACGACGACCTGGTGGAAGCGCTGGATACCCTGGAAAACGTCATTCGCAAGATCGACAAGGAAACCCGCAACCGCTTCAAGGAAACCTTCGACCAGATCAATGCTGGCCTTCAGGCATTATTCCCCAAGGTTTTCGGCGGCGGTCACGCCTATCTGGAACTTACCGGCGAGGATTTACTCGATACCGGGGTGGCGATCATGGCGCGGCCGCCGGGGAAGAAGAACAGCACCATCCATCTTCTGTCCGGTGGCGAGAAAGCCCTGACCGCTCTGGCGCTGGTGTTTGCAATCTTCCAGCTGAACCCGGCACCGTTCTGCATGCTCGACGAAGTCGACGCGCCGCTGGACGATGCCAACGTCGGCCGTTATGCGCGACTGGTGAAAGAGATGTCGGAGAAAGTGCAGTTCATCTATATCACCCACAACAAGATCGCCATGGAGATGGCCGACCAGTTGATGGGCGTGACCATGCACGAACCGGGTTGTTCGCGGTTGGTGGCGGTGGATGTGGAAGAGGCCGTTGCGCTGGCTGAAGCGTGATCGCCCAAGCGAACTTGCGCTATGCTGGCCAGATGCTTTGTTTCAAACCTAAAGCATTGATTTGATTGGGGTAGGCTGCACTTTCAATGCGCAAGCGGCAGCCGCTATGAAAAGTTGCAAAGAGTGCGGCTGAGTGTCGCCATAGACAGTGTAAAGTTATGTGAGAGCGTGTTAGCTTAACGTCCACTTCTGTATCGCGTGGAAAACATCAGTCAGAACATGAAGTTGGCTCCACGTTTTCAAGGGATAGGATGTCCTTTTCTTCATCATCATTTTTTGTTCAGGGGCTACGGGATTAGATGGATATCGGTCTGCGCGAATGGCTGATCGTCATTGGGCTTATCGTGATCGCCGGCATTCTGTTCGACGGCTGGCGTCGCATGCGGGGTGGCAAGGGCAAGTTGCGGTTCAAACTGGATCGCCAGTTTGCCAACCAGCCCGATGACGGGGATGAAAGCACTCCTGAACTGCTCGGGCCTTCCCGGGTGGTCGAACACCGCGAGCCGGAACTGGACGAGGAAGACCTGCCCAAGGTCAGCGCCAAGGAGTCGCGCGGCAAGCGCCGCGGCGAGCCGCGCCAGGGCGACCTGAATCTGGACGACCCGGCACCGAACCTGCTCGGCCCGCTGGACGAAGAGGATTTCCCCAACCCGCTGGACGAAGAAGCGCCGCAGGAGAAGGAAAAGCCGAAGAAGGAACGCCGCAAGGACAAGGAGCGTGCAGCTCCTGCCGCCCCCACGGGTGCCACTTCCGCGTCCCAGGCTCCGGTCGAGGAAGTGCTGATCATCAATGTCATCAGCCGCGACGAGAATGGCTTCAAGGGTCCGGCGCTGCTGCAGAATATTCTTGAAAGCGGCCTGCGCTATGGCGAGATGGACATCTTCCATCGCCACGAGAGCATGGCGGGCAACGGTGAAGTGCTGTTCTCCATGGCCAACGCGGTCAAGCCGGGCACCTTCGATCTGGACAACATCGACCAGTTCAGCACCCGCGCCGTGAGCTTCTTCCTCGGCTTGCCCGGCCCGCGTCACCCCAAGCAGGCGTTCGACGTAATGATCGCCGCCGCCCGCAAGCTGGCCCAGGAGCTCAATGGCGAGCTGAAGGATGAGCAGCGCAGCGTGATGACTGCGCAGACCATCGAGCATTACCGTCAGCGCATCATCGATTTCGAGCGGCGCGCACTGACCCAGAAGCGCTAAGCTTTCCGCACGCTGCACAAAAAGCCCCAAGCGACCCTTGGGGCTTCGCATTTCTAGCCGCAACCCCTTGCCGCCCGAGATTCCCGCATGACCGACTCCCAATCCGCTGCCGAACGCATCGCCCAGCTGCGCAGCGAACTCGACGATCACAATTACCGCTACTACGTGCTTGACGAGCCGAGCGTGCCGGATGCCGAGTACGACCGTCTGTTTCGCGAACTGAAGGCGCTGGAAAGCGAACATCCCGAACTGATCACCCCGGAGTCGCCGACCCAGCGCGTTGGTGGTGCGGCAGCCTCGGCTTTCGGCGAGGTGCGCCACGAAGTACCGATGCTCAGCCTGGGCAACGCCTTCGAGGAGCAGGACCTCAACGACTTCGACCGCCGCGTGCGTGAAGGTCTGGCCGACCAGTTGCCTTCCTCCGACCTGTTCGGCGGCGGTGCCGAGGTGGAGTACAGCTGTGAGCCCAAGCTCGATGGCCTGGCGGTCAGCCTGCTGTATGAAAATGGCGTGCTGGTTCGCGGCGCTACCCGCGGCGACGGCACCACTGGCGAGGACATCAGCGTCAACGTGCGCACCATCCGCAACGTGCCGCTGCGTCTGAAAGGCGGCGGCTGGCCGGCGGTGCTGGAGGTGCGTGGCGAGGTGTTCATGTCCAAGGCCGGTTTCGAGGCGCTCAACGAGCGGCAGATGGAAGCCGGTGGCAAGACCTTCGCCAACCCGCGCAATGCTGCTGCCGGCAGCCTGCGCCAACTGGATTCGAAGATTACCGCGAGCCGCCCGCTGGAGTTCTGTTGCTACGGTTTCGGTCGTGTCGAGGGCGGCACGCTGCCCGCTACCCAGGTGGATATCCTCGAAGCCCTCAAGGGCTGGGGCATCCCGATCAGCCGAGAGTTGAAGCTGGCCAAGGGCGTCGAGGGTTGCCGCGCCTATTACGAAGACATCGGCAATCGTCGCGACAGCCTGGCCTATGAGATCGATGGCGTGGTGTTCAAGGTCAACCGCATCGACTTCCAGCGTGAGCTGGGCTTCCGCGCCCGCGAGCCGCGCTGGGCCATCGCGCATAAATTCCCGGCACGGGAAGAGCTCACCGAGCTGCTCGACGTGGAATTCCAGGTCGGTCGCACCGGCGCGGTAACGCCCGTAGCGCGCCTGAAGCCGGTACAGGTGGCTGGCGTGACCGTGTCCAACGCCACGCTGCACAACATGGACGAGGTTGCCCGCCTGGGGCTGATGATCGGCGACACCGTGATCATCCGCCGGGCCGGCGACGTGATCCCGCAGGTCATGCAGGTCGTCACCGAGCGCCGTCCGGCGGATGCCCGCCCGGTGGCAATTCCCACCCAGTGCCCGGTGTGCGGCTCGCAGGTCGAGCGCACCCAGCTGGTCAAGCGCAGCAAGGGTAAGGAGTCGGTCAGCGAAGGCGCCATCTATCGTTGCGTCGGCCGGCTGTTCTGCCAGGCGCAGCTCAAGCAGGCGATCATTCACTTCGTTTCGCGCCGCGCCATGGATATCGACGGCCTCGGCGACAAGATCGTCGAGCAACTGGTGGACAAGGGCCTGGTGAAATCGCCGGCGGACCTCTACACCCTGACCTTCGAACAGGTCATCGAGCTGGAAGGCTTCGCCGAAGTTTCCACGCGCAACCTGCTCGCCGCCATCGCGGATAGCCGCAAACCGGCGTTGGCACGTTTCGTCTTCGCCCTGGGCATCCCTGACGTGGGCGAGGAGACCGCCAAGCTGCTGGCACGCTCACTGGGCTCCCTGGCGCGGATCCAGAAGGCGCTGCCGGAAGTGCTGACGTACCTGCCGGATGTCGGCGGCGAGGTCGCCTACGAGATTCACAACTTCTTTGGCGATGAGCATAACCGCGAGATCATCGCCCAGTTGCTGGAGCGTGGCATCGAGCTGCAGGAGGAGGGCGAGGTCTCCGCCGAGTTCGCTGCCGTTGCCACTCTGGCGGGTTTCATCGACAAGCTGAACATTCCCTTCATCGCCGCCACCGGTGCCGAGAAGCTGGCCGACAAGACCGGCAGCCTCGATGCGCTGGTCGCCCTCAGCCAGGACTGGCTGGACCTCAGTACGCTGAAAGGAGTCAACGAGAAGGCCAAGCAGTCCGTGCGCGAATATTTTTCCGATGCAGCTCGGGTAGAGCGCGCCAAGGCCGTCGAAGCCCAATTGTCTGAGTTCGGCATGCATTGGCGTAGCGAGCGCAAAGTCGTCGAAGGTCTACCGCTGGCCGGCCAGACCTGGGTGCTGACCGGCACCCTGGAGGCCATGAGCCGCGATATCGCCAAGGAAAAACTCGAAAGCCTGGGCGCCAAGGTGGCCGGCTCCGTCTCGGCCAAGACCCATTGCGTTGTCGCAGGGCCCGGGGCGGGATCGAAATTGGCCAAGGCCCAGGAACTCGGCGTCGCCGTAATGGACGAAGAGCAGCTGATCAAGCTGCTGGCCGAGCATGGCCTCAGCGCCTGACACGCTTTCTTCCAACCAAAGAATCAAGATCAACGCATCAAGGAGTCATTCCATGCCCATGACCAAGGACCAACTGGTTCGCGATATCGCCGAATCCCTCGACCTGACCCAGGCCGCCGTGCGCGGTGTGTTCGAGCAACTGGCGCAGATCACCCAGGATGCCCTGGAGAACGACGGCGAGCTGACCCTGCCGGGTATCGGCAAGCTCAAGGTCAGCGAGCGCGCAGCCCGCACCGGCCGTAACCCGCAGACCGGCAAGAGCATCGAGATCGCCGCGAAGAAGGCGGTGCGCCTGGTGCCCGCCAAGGCCCTGGTCGACAGCCTGAACTGATCGGCAGGCCCGTTCCGGTCCCTGTGTTGCGATGCAGGGCGGGGCGGGCCAGCGGTAGACGGAGAGCGAAATGGACAAGGCAAGAAAGCAGCGCCTGCTCGGCGTTGGCGCACTGGTGCTGTTGTTCGGGGCCTACGTGGCCTGGACCGAGCGCCCGCAGATCGTCCTCCACTATGACGGCGTAGGTGGGCCGGCGGTGAGTTACAGCTTCAAGGAAAACGGCGAGGAATCCCTTGCCGGTGAAATCAAGCCGGGCGAGGCGCGCGCCTTCCCGCTGCGCCTGCTGCGTTCGGGTGAGTACCGGGTCGCCTTCCAGTTCCACCAGGGGGCAGAGCGCTACTCCACGTTCAGCACTCGTCCGGGCTACAGCAAGATGGACCTGTTCATCGGGCCGAACCTGGAAGTTTCCACCCAGCCTCGGCCCGAGGGATTGCTGCAAGAGCCGTAGCGCCCTTACAGATACTCGGCGACCAGCACGAGATTGCGCGCGCCGCCCTGGCTGGCGGTACGGATCATTGCGGAGAAATCCCCGTTCGGCGGGCTGAGCTTCTCGACGGGGCGCCCCTGGTTGTCGGTGAGGCGATAGTTCACCACGGGCTGGTTGCCGCGAGGCTCGCTGAGCTGAAGGCTCAGGGATTGCCTGCATTGGCTGATCTCGATGCGACTGCTGCCGCGGGTGAAATCGCTCACGCCGATCTGGCAGGTTGGCTCGACGATGGCGCCGCGAAAGGTGATGGTGCCGCCACTGGCCGCCTGCAGCGGGCCGCAGAGAGCAATGGCGAGTAACGCAGTACAGCCCACGACAGATCGCATTCGGACACTCCTTGCTTGGCATCGGGCCGCCTCGAACGGGAGGCCTCATCCAGTGCTTCGGCATGCCGTGAAGAACCTTGAGCGACTGGACGGAGAACTGCTCGTGGGCTGCGATGCGTATCAAGGTAATGAACGTAAGTGTTTGAAGTGCTTGTAACTTGCGCTCAAGCCGCTACAATGGCGCGGCTCGCCGAACTGGCGGGTTCTCGCGATGGTGGCCCTGTCGGTCCCCCCGCAACGATTACTCGCTTACCTGGTCAGGTCCGGAAGGAAGCAGCCAAGGCGGGGACATTGTGTGCCGGGGTGTGGCTGGCGGGGCCGCCTCCATTTCGGGGCCTGGAAAATGGCCCGCCTCGCGCCCTGTCGAGCGCTGCCCGTCTCAGCGGTAGTGATCCAGGATCTGCTCGATCTTCCCTGACGCCTTGATCTTCGCCAGCACCGAGAGCACCTCGTCGGCGCGGACTTCGGGCGTGTCCAGCACCATGCACGCCAGTGGCGTTTCCTCGATCACGCTGGCGATTCGCAGTCGCTCCGCCTCGGGCAGTTCACGGTTGAACCAGCTCAGCGCGAACTCGCTGCTGATTGCGTACTGATAACGGCCGATGCGCAGCTTCTTCAGCACCAGTTCCTGGTTGCGCGCGTCGTCGCGAGTCAGCCAGTGGCTGTCCAGCAACGGCTGCAGGCGCGGGTAGTGATAGCCCAGCACGGTACCGACGGATTGGCTGGGCAAGGTTTCCAGCCTGTCCGCCGGGGCATCGCGGACCACCAGCAGGTCGCGCTGCACCATCAGTGGCACGGTCCAGCGATAATTGTCGAACTCATGTTCGATCCAGGTGCGCGACACGTAGCAGCGCACATCCACGGACTGGCTGAGCAGCGCCTGCTCGATCCGGGCGCGGGGCACGATATGGAAGGCAGCGGTTCGGCCCAGCTCGTGCGCCGCTTCGTTGAACAGCTCGAACATGATGCCGCCGGTCAGCTCACCATTCTCGATCTGCGCGAGCGGCATCGCCCAGCTGTCGACCACCGAGAAGCGCAGGGGACGGTCGTCGGCCTGGGCGAGGGTGGCGGTGAGCAGCAGGGCGGTGGCGAGGAAGCGCATCAAGGCTCCGTTGATGGCAGAACGACGACACAATGCCGTTTAGACCGGCCCTTGCCAAGATGCGACAACGACCGGTGCGGACATCGAGTGCAATTTACGGTCCGCTTCGCTAGGATTAGCGCACTTCTGCTTACCTGTCGCGATGGATTTCAATGAGTTATCAGGTTCTTGCCCGCAAATGGCGTCCGCGCTCGTTCCGCGAAATGGTCGGCCAGACCCATGTGCTCAAGGCCCTGATCAACGCGCTGGACAACCAGCGCCTGCACCACGCCTACCTGTTCACCGGTACCCGTGGCGTGGGCAAGACCACCATCGCGCGGATTCTGGCCAAGTGCCTGAACTGCGAGACCGGCGTCAGCTCGACCCCCTGCGGGCAGTGCTCGGTGTGCCGCGAGATCGATGAGGGCCGCTTCGTCGACCTTATCGAAGTGGACGCCGCCAGCCGCACCAAGGTCGAGGACACCCGCGAGCTGCTCGACAACGTGCAGTACTCGCCGAGCCGCGGGCGCTACAAGGTTTACCTGATCGACGAAGTGCACATGCTCTCCAGCCACAGCTTCAACGCCCTGTTGAAGACCCTGGAGGAACCGCCGCCCCACGTGAAGTTCCTGCTGGCCACCACTGACCCGCAGAAGCTGCCAGTCACCATCCTGTCGCGCTGCCTGCAGTTCTCCCTGAAGAACATGCCGCCAGAGCGCGTGGTGGAGCACCTCACCCACGTCCTGGGCGCCGAGAACGTGCCGTTCGAGGACGATGCGCTGTGGCTGCTCGGCCGTGCCGCCGATGGTTCCATGCGTGATGCCATGAGCCTCACCGACCAGGCCATCGCCTTCGGCGAGGGCAAGGTGCTGGCCGCCGACGTGCGCGCCATGCTCGGCACCCTGGATCACGGTCAGGTCTACGGCGTGCTGCATGCGCTGCTGGAAGGCGATGCCCGTGCACTGCTGGAAGCCGTCCGCCACCTGGCCGAACAAGGCCCGGACTGGGGTGGTGTGCTGGCTGAAATACTCAACGTGCTGCACCGCGTGGCCATTGCCCAGGCGCTGCCCGAGGCGGTGGACAACGGCCAGGGCGACCGCGACCGCGTGCTGGCACTGGCCCAGGCCCTGCCGGCCGAGGACGTGCAGTTCTATTACCAGATGGGCCTGATCGGCCGCCGCGACCTGCCGCTGGCGCCCGATCCCCGTGGTGGTTTCGAGATGGTGCTGCTGCGCATGCTGGCGTTCCGCCCGGCGGATGCTGATGGCGCACCGAGGTCACCACTAAAGGACCTGGGGATCAGCAAGGCCACGGCTGATTCCAACCCGAACCCAGTGGCCGGCGCCGCCGTTGCAGCGCCGGTTGCATCCATTGCCGCGCCAGCTGTTGCGCCTGTGCCGGCTGCTGCGGTTGCGCCTGCTGTTGTCGCGCCTCAGCCTCAGGCGGCTCCGGCTCCTTCCGCGCAAGCCGAACCTGCCGTTGCGCCTGCTCCGGTTATCGAACCTGTGCCTGAGCCGGCCCCGGTCGAGCCTGAAGCCGCTGTGCAGCCCGAGCCGAAGGTGCCGGTTGTCGAACCGGAACCGACCGTCGCCGAAGCGCCGGTCGATCTGCCGTGGGACGAGCCTGCCGCACCGGTTGTGGTGACTCCCGCGCCAATGCAACCTGCTGCACCTGCACCTGCACCTGCACCTGCACCGATAGCCGCCACGCCGGCACCGGTCGAGACGCCGGCAGCCAAGGTGGAAGAGCCTGCACCGAGCATTGCCGACGTTCTGGCCGAGGACGACGACCGCGATGACGAGCCGCCGCCAGCCGAGGACTACTACGAAGTCGACATGGAATCCTACGGCTACCTCGAGGGCGAGGCACCGCAGGAGCAGGTCGAGGCGGAACCCGAGCCCGCCGCCATGCCCGCCACCGGGCTTGCCGCCGAGTGGCTGGAGCTGTTCCCGCGCCTGGGCCTGGCCGGCCTGACCGCCAGCATTGGCGCCAACTGCACCCTGGTGGCAGTGGACGGCGACAACTGGCACCTGCACCTGGACCCGGGCCAGAGCGCGCTGTTCAACGCGACCCAGCAGCGCCGCCTGAACGACGCCCTGAACCAGTTCCACGGGCGTACCCTGACCCTGCAGGTCACCCAGCAGAAGCCCGAGCAGGAAACCCCGGCCCAGGCCGCCGCGCGCAAGCGCGCCGAGCGTCAGCGCCAGGCCGAGGCGTCGATTGCCGCCGACCCGTATGTGCTACAGATGAAGCAACAGTTCGCCGCGATTGTCCGCGACGGTACTATCGAACCCCTGGAGGCCAAGGCGTGAGCCTTGGTCGACGACTGAACGAATCGAGGAACTCGACATGATGAAAGGTGGCATGGCCGGCCTGATGAAGCAGGCCCAGCAGATGCAGGAAAAAATGCAGAAGATGCAGGAAGAGCTGGCCAACGCCGAAGTGACCGGTCAATCCGGCGCCGGCCTGGTGAGCGTGGTGATGACCGGCCGCCACGACGTCAAGCGCGTCTCCCTGGATGACAGCCTGATGCAGGAAGACAAGGAAATCCTCGAGGACCTGATCGCCGCTGCGGTGAACGACGCCGTGCGCAAGATCGAGCAGAACAACCAGGAGAAAATGTCCGGCATGACCGCCGGCATGCAACTCCCGCCCGGTTTCAAGATGCCCTTCTGAACCCGGCTCTGCCCCTGTAGGAGCGAGCTTGCTCGCGAACACGCTTCCGGCCTCTTCGGTCTGGCAGGGTTCGCGAACGAGCTCGCTCCTACAGTCGTTCTAACCTCCGGAAATTCGAGACCGTCCCATGAGCTTCACGCCGCTGATCCGCCAACTGATCGACGCCCTGCGCACCCTGCCCGGAGTGGGGCAGAAGAGTGCCCAGCGCATGGCGCTGCAGCTGCTGGAGCGCGATCGTAGTGGCGGCCTGCGCCTGGCCCAGGCGCTGACCCAGGCGATGGAAGGCGTTGGCCACTGCAAGCAGTGCCGTACCCTGTCCGAGGATGAGTTCTGCCCGCAGTGCACCGACCCGCGCCGTGACGACAGTCTGCTGTGCGTGGTGGAAGGTCCGCTGGACGTGTTTGCCGTTGAACAGACCGGCTACCGCGGCCGCTATTTCGTGCTCAAGGGACACCTGTCGCCGCTGGACGGCCTCGGCCCGGAGGCCATTGGTATTCCCGAGCTGGAAGCGCGGATCAAGGCCGGCAATTTCAGCGAGATCATCCTGGCCACCAACCCTACGGTGGAAGGTGAGGCGACTGCCCACTACATCGCCCAGTTGCTGGGCGGCGGTGACCTGGTGCTGTCGCGCATCGCCCACGGCGTACCGCTGGGTGGCGAACTGGAACTGGTCGATGGCGGCACGCTGGCCCACGCCCTGGCAGGGCGAAGGCCGATCAGCCACTGACAGATTCGAACAAGGCCGGAGTGATTCCGGCCTTGTTGCTTCTGACCTCAACAGGCGCAGCTGATCCCGGCGCCGCCCGCGGCTGGCGATTCGTCCGTGCCGACCAGCGCCAGGCCTTCATCCAGCCACCCGGTGACGCCACCGATCATCTCCTTCACCGGCAGGCCCAGCGCGGCGAGCCTGGCGGCGGCGCGGTGCACGCCATTGCAGTGAGGCCCCGCGCAGTACACGACGAACAGGCTGCCCGCCGGAAACTGTGCCATGCGTCGTGCGTCGATCTCCCGCGTCGGCAGGTTCAGCGCGCCGGGGACATGCCCACGAGCGAACGCGGCGGCATGGCGCACGTCGAGCAGAAGGAAATCCTGCTCGCCATTCTGCAGTGCGTCGTTGACGTCCGAGCAGTCGGTCTCGAAGGCCAGTCGGTGGCTGAAGTGGGCGAGGGCGTCGGCGGGCAGGGCGGCGGGGAACTGACTGACGAGGCTGGGCATGGCAAGGCTCCTGTGAAAGATCGGAGCACTGTATGTGCCTCTTCGAGTCGGCTACAGTGGCGGTCACGACACTGATCGGAAGTTTTCCGCCAAATGCCGCGTAATCCCCTGGACGTAGCCATTCTCGCCTATGACGGCTTGTGCACCTTCGAATTCGGCATCGCCGTGGAGATCTTCGGCCTGCCTCGCCCCGAGTTCAATTTCCCCTGGTACAGCCACCGGGTCGTGGCGGTGGATCAGGGACCGCTGCGCGCGTTGGGGGGCATCCGTGTGCTGGCCGATGGTGGGCTGGAGGCGCTCGATACGGCGGGCACCATCATCATGCCGGGCTGGCGGGATCGCGCCGAGGCGCCGTCTGCCGAATTGCTGCAGGCGCTGCGCAAGGCCCATGACGAAGGCGCGCGCCTGCTGTCGATCTGTTCCGGTGTGTTCATCCTGGCTGCCACTGGATTGCTGAACGGCCAGCGGGCGACCACGCACTGGCGCTACGCCGAAGAACTGGCGGCACGCTACCCCTCGATCGATGTCGATGCCCAGGTGCTCTACGTGGACGCCGGGCAACTGATCACCTCCGCCGGCAGCGCGGCGGGCATCGATGCCTGCCTGCACCTGGTGGCGCGGGACTTCGGTGCGCAGGTTGGCAATAGCGTTGCGCGGCGGCTGGTGATGTCACCTCAGCGCGGCGGCGGTCAGGCACAGTTCATCCCGGCGCCGGTGGCGCAGACTCCCCGGCATGACCTCGCGGCGCTGCTGGACTGGGCGCGGCAGCAGTTGCACCGGTCGATTGCCGTCGGTGAACTGGCGAGCCGTGTGGCCATGAGCGAGCGCACCTTCCTGCGCCGTTTCAGTGAGGCCACCGGCATGACGCCCAAGGCCTGGCTGCAGCACGAGCGCATGCTGCGTGCGCGCGAGCTGCTGGAAAGCAGCGCCGACAGTGTCGAGCGTATAGCCGAGCGATGTGGCTTCGGCACCGTGGAGAGCTTCCGCAATGCCTTCCGCGGTGCCGCCGGCGTGGCACCCTCGGCGTACCGCGAGCGGTTCGGGACGGCGCATCTGTCCTAGCCGATGGCAGGTGTCTCGGCTTGAAAACCAAGCAAGCGCTAGGTAAGTTTCAGTCAAACCGCCTGGAGCATTGCCATGTCTGCGTTCACCGACTACTTCGATGACAGCCACCGCCTGGTCCGCGACAGCGTGCGGCGCTTCGTCGAGCGTGAAATCCTCCCCCATGTCGCCGATTGGGAAGAGGCTGAGGAGTTTCCCCGTGAGCTGTACCGCAAGGCGGGCGAGGCCGGCATCCTCGGCATCGGCTATCCGGAGGCGCTCGGCGGCAGCCACGAGGGCGATCTGTTCGCCAAGGTGGCGGCCAGCGAGGAGCTGATGCGCTGCGGTTCCGGCGGGTTGGTGGCGGGGCTGGGATCGCTGGATATCGGCCTGCCGCCACTGATCAAGTGGGGCCGTCCGCAGTTGCGCGAGCGCATCGCGCCGCAGGTGCTGGCCGGTGAGAAGATCATGGCGCTGGCGGTCACCGAGCCGTCCGGCGGTTCCGATGTGGCCAGCCTGAAGACCCGCGCGGTGCGCGACGGTGACTATTACCGCATAAGCGGCAGCAAGACCTTCATCACCAGCGGTGTGCGTGCCGACTACTACACCGTGGCGGTGCGCACCGGTGGGGATGGCTTCGGTGGCGTCAGCCTGCTGCTGGTGGAGAAGGGCACTCCCGGTTTCACCGTGGGCCGCAAGTTGAAGAAAATGGGCTGGTGGGCGTCGGACACCGCCGAGTTGTTCTTCGACGACTGCAAGGTGCCCGTGGGAAACCTCATCGGCGCTGAGAACATGGGTTTCGCCTGCATCATGGCCAACTTCCAGAGCGAGCGCCTGGCACTGGCGATCATGGCCAACATGACGGCGCAATTGGCGCTCGACGAGGCGCTGGCCTGGAGCCGCGAGCGCGAGGCGTTTGGCAAGCCTGTCGGCAAGTTCCAGGTGCTCAAGCATCGGCTGGCGGAAATGGCGACGCAGGTCGAAGTGTCCCGCGAATTCACCTACCGCCAGGCGGCGAAGATGGCTGCCGGCAAGAGCGTGATCAAGGAAATCTCCATGGCCAAGAACTTCGCCACGGATGTCGCCGACCGGGTGACCTACGACGCGGTGCAGGTGCTGGGCGGCATGGGCTACATGCGCGAGAGTCTGGTGGAGCGGCTGTACCGCGACAACCGCATCCTCTCCATTGGCGGTGGTACGCGGGAGATCATGAACGAGATCATCGCCAAGCAGATGGGGCTCTGAGCGGCCAGTGGGGACGTCCGCCGCTCAGGTGAAATCCATCCCGTAGTGCGTCTGGCCGCAGTGCAGGCAACTGAAGTGGTAGATCGCCGGATTGCCGGCTGGCTGGTAGTGCTCGACGACCTGCAACCAGGTCTTCTGCGGCCAGCCGAAGTCGGGGAAGTGTCCGGCCAACCCGGTGGCCCCCAGGGCGATGATGTCTTCGCGCCGAGCATCGCCATGGAAGGCGCAGGCGTCGCCGCAGCAGCTCAGCCAGTGTTCCTGCTGCCAGGAAGCGAATCCCGGTGTGCGTTCGCAGACTTCGCGCACTACGGCGTCGGGTACGCCGGCATCCAGCAGTGGGTAGTCATCGGCAAAGCTCGCCTCGAAGCGTTCGGCCGCACGGCCGTCGGCAATGCACCAGGGGCACAGGCAGTTTTCCGGCAGGTCGAGGCGGGTGTAGACCGAGGCGGTGTAGACATAGCCGCGTTTCTGCTGGCAGCAACGGCAGGTTGCGTCCGAGGCGACCAGGCTGCCGGTGGCCAGCGGATCCGGGTGATAGCGGAAGGTGGGGAGCGTCTGGCTCATGGTCGTCCTCCTTGGTCTGCTTCGCTGAAAACAGCTTGCCAGTATAACCAGCCGATTGCAGAGGGCGGAGCGGTCACTGTGCAGGAAAAAAACGGCGCCCATCCGGGGGTAAGGGGGATGGGCGCCGGCCCGACAGGGAAAAAGGGACTCTTTGCGTTGACGCGTTACTTGGCCTCGTAGCCCTCCGCAGTCTGTTTACGCTTGGGCTTGGGAGCAAAGCGCTTGGCCAGCTTCATGCTGCTGGTGACCACCTTCTGGTACCAGACCGGCAGCAGGCGCAGCATCACGTCGATGGCGTGGGCATCCGGGCCGATCAGGATGCGCCGCGAGTCACGTTCCACACCGCGGATGATCACCTGCGCGGCCTTCTGCGGGGTGGTGCGCAGCAACTGGTCGTTGAACTGGGTGCGGGCCTGTTCGGCGTTCTGCCCGGTGACCTTGACCATGCTGTCGTTCATCCGCGCGGTCTTGGCGATGTTGGTCTTGATCCCGCCAGGGTGCACGCAGCTGGCCGAGACCCCGCTGCGCTCCATGTCCAGCTCCTGGCGCAGCGATTCGGTGAAGCCGCGCACGGCGAACTTGGTGGCGTTGTAGGCGCTCATGCCCGGCTGGGAGAACAGCCCGAAAACGCTGGAGACGTTGACCACATGGCCGTCGCCGGAAGCCTTCAGGTGCGGCAGGAAGGCCTTGGTGCCGTAGACCACGCCCCAGAAGTTGATGTTGGTGATCCACTCGTACTCTTCGTAGTCGCTGGCTTCCACGGTGCCGGCATGGGCGACGCCGGCGTTGTTGAACACCAGGTTGACCTTGCCATGTTCGCGGGCGGCCTTGTCGGCCCAGGCGTGCACCTGCTCACGGTCGGCGACGTTCACCGTGTCGATGGACACGCGCACGCCGGTGGAGGAGAGCAGCTGGCGGGTTTCTTCCAGACCTGCGCTATTCACGTCAGCCAGTGCCAGGTGGCATCCACGCGAGGCCAGTTCGACGGCCAGTGCGCGGCCGATGCCCGAACCTGCGCCGGTGATGGCGGCGACCTTGTTCTCGAAGTTCTTCATGCCGGCACCTCTTCTGCGTGGCGTTGGGGTTGGACGACAGGGCTGGACAGTGGCTTGGATTTCAAATGATAGGCGCTGGGGTCGAATTGGCTGGTCAGCGCGCGGAAGCGCCAGGTGAAGCCCGGCCACAGCGTGCAGTTGCGTCCGCTCACCGGGTGCAGGTACCAGCTCTTGCAGCCGCCGGTATTCCATACGCTGTGGTTGAGGCCGCGCTGCAACTTCTCGTTCCAGCGGTCCTGCACCTCTTGCTTCACTTCGACGCTCTGCAACTCGCGGCGGTCCATCAGCTTGATCGCGCCGAGCACATAGGCGATCTGCGATTCGATCATGTAGACCATCGAGTTGTGGCCCAGACCGGTGTTCGGGCCCATGAGGAAGAACAGGTTGGGGAAGCCGCGGGTCATGGTGCCCTTGTAGGCTTCCGGGCCGTTCTGCCAGGTGTCGAGCAGGTCCACGCCGCCCTTGCCGAACACCACGCCGCGGGGAATCGGGTCGTTGGCGGTGAAGCCGGTGCCGAAGATGATCGCGTCCACCTGCCGTTCACGACCATCGCTGGTGATGATGCTGCCGGCCTTGATCTCGCGGATGCCGTCGACGATCACCGAGGAGTTGGCGGCGGCCAGTGCCGGGTAGTAGTTGTGCGACATGAGTACGCGCTTGCAGCCGATGGTGTAGTCCGGGGTCAGCTTGCGGCGCAGGTCCGGGTCCTTGATCTGCTGGCGGATGAAACGTTCTGCCAGCTTGCCTACCAGCTTCATCGCCCAGGGCGCGAAGGTGAAGCCCAGCACGCGACCTTCGAGCATGCTGTAGAGCGCGCCGCGCCAGAGCTTCTGTACCGCCGGGAAATGGCGGAAACGTGCGCGTTCCTTGTCGCTGATGGCGCGGTCCGGCTTGGGCAGAATCCACGGCGCGGTGCGCTGATAGAGATCGAGCTTGGCCACCAGCGGCTGGATTTCCGGAACGAACTGGATCGCCGAGGCACCGGTGCCGATCACCGCCACGCGCTTGCCCTTGAGGTCGTAGTCGTGGTCCCACTGCTGTGAGTGGAAGGCCTTGCCCTGGAAGTTCTCCAGCCCCTTGAGCGCCGGCACCGAGGGGATCGACAGGGCGCCCATGCCCGACACCACGGCCTTGGCGGTGTAGTGGTTACCGGCGGTGTCGAACAGGTGCCAGAGCTGCTGCTCGTCGTTCCATTCGAAGCGCGCCATCTCGGTATTGAGCAGCGTCTTGTCTTCCAGGCGGTACTTCTTCCAGCAATTCTCCAGGTAGGCACGGATTTCCGGCTGACGGGCGAACATGCGCGTCCAGTCCGGGTTCGGCTCGAAGGAGAAGGAGTAGACGTGGGATTGCACGTCGCAGGCGCAGCCCGGGTAGTTGTTGACCCGCCAGGTGCCGCCGACGCCGGCATCCTTCTCGAACAGCAGGAAGTCATTCTCGCCTTCCTGCTTCAGGCGGATCGCCATGCCCAGCCCGGAAAACCCGGTGCCTATGATGGCGACTTTGCAGTGTCGGGGGGCAGTCTTTGGTTGGGTACCCATTGCCAAGCTCCTGTTATGATTGTTGCTGGCGTATACAACTGTCTACGTGGTGAGAATGTAGACATCTGTATACTTCAGCAACAACCAACCTTAGATGGGGTCGGGCGCCAAACTCATGGAAATCGAACAGGAAGAACGACCGGTGGAGGCCGCGGGCAAGCGCGCGCTGATCGATGCCGCGCTGCGTCTGGCAGCCAGCCGGCGCAGCCTGAGCAGCCTGGGGCTGCGCGAGTTGGCGCGCGAGGCGGGGCTGAACCCGAACACCTTCTACCGCCACTTCGGCGACGTGGATGACCTGGGCCTGGCGATCATCCGCGATATCGCCACCCAGCTGCGCCAACCGTTGCGCGACTTGCGCCGCGAGGCAGCCGAGCGCGCCCTGCCGAGGGCGGGCGCGGCCAGCGTGCCGTTCGGCCTGGACCTGGAGCGCGGCCAGCGGGTAACCCGGGAGACGGTGCGGCTGTTCTTCGATTTCGTCGCGCGCAACCCGCAGGCCTTCATCATCGGCGTGCGCGAGCTGCACGGGCCGTCGCCGGTGCTGCGCGAAGCGCTGGCGCGGGTGATGGACGAGTTTGGCGAGGACATGGCCGAAGACATCCGTCAGTTCCATCTGCTGCCGGACGTCGATGTGGGCGAACTGGACCAGCTGTCGCGGCTGATCAGCCGGCAATTGTTCCAACAGTCTCTGGATTACCTGGAGCGCCCGCCGGAGTTGCGCGAAGAAGTCTGCACCCTTGCCGAGCGACAAATCCTGTTGCTCTTCACCGGCGTCGCGGTGCTGCAGACCTTCGGCATGCTGGCTAGGCTGTGAGTCTTTGCTGATTGTCGGAGATTGCCATGCTGCCCCTGCCCCTGTTCGGCGGTTGCGCCTGTGGCGCGGTGCGCTATCGCGTGGATGCGCAGCCGGAGGAAACCGGCTACTGCCACTGCCGTATCTGCCAGAAGTCCAATGCCGCGCCGGCAGTGCCTTGGGCGGTAATTCCACTGACGGGCTTTGCCTATATCGCCGGTGAGTTGGGGATGTGGCGTTCCAGTGAGGAGGGTGAGCGGCGCTTCTGCGTGAAGTGCGGGACACCGATGGAATTCCGTGTGCGCGACGGCGCGACGGTGGGGCTCAATACGGTGACTCTCGACGAGCCGGAGCTGATCGAGCCGCAGTGCCATGTCTGGTGCTCGTCGCAATTGTCGTGGTTCGACACGGTCGACGACCTGCCGCGCCGGCAGGAGGGCTGACCGGCTTTTCGTAGGAGCGAGCTTTTTTCCCGTGAATGAAAAACGCCAGGCATTGCCTGGCGTTTTTACTTGCCGCAAAAGGGTCAGCCGGCGAAATCCAGCGTCTCCTTCCAGCGCGTTTCCAGCGCCTTGGTGTCGTGGTCGAAGGGGTGGAAACCGGGGCGGAAGTAGTCCAGCCATGGGCGGATCAGATTGACGAAGTAGCCGCGGCGCGGGTGCAGCAGTACGCCCAGGCCGTGCTTCCAGCTGCGCCAGTTGAACAGCTGGCCATCACGGCGCAGCAGGTTGATCTGGAAGCCGGCGATGACGCTGAGGAAGATCACGGTAGTCAGCAGCATCACCGCGGTGCGGGTGAAATAGCCGCCGTAGACCTGCTGGTAGACATCATAGGCGACGGCCTTGTGCTCGTTCTCCTCGACCGCGTGCCACATCCACAGCTTGTACATCTTGTCCGACTTCATCTGGCTGCTCAGGTCTTCACGCTTGAGCAGTTGTTCGGCCATGGTCGCGGTGAAGTGCTCCAGGGCACAGGTGATCGCCAGCTGGTGCTTCCTGGTGGTGACCTTGCTGATGGATTCGAGCAGCACCTTGATGCGCAACTCGAGGGTTTCCAGGTCGATGCCGTGCTCGTCGGCGTACTCGTTGTAGGCCGCATGCTCCTTGGAGTGCATGGCTTCCTGGCCGATGAAGGCGCTGACGTCCTTCTGCAGCTGCGGGTCCTGGATGCGCTCGCGGACGGCGCGCACGCTGTCGACGAAGAACTTCTCGCCATAAGGGAACAGCGAGGACAGGTTATTCATGAAGTGGGTCATGAAAGGCTGCCCGTCCCACCAGTATTTCGGCGTTTCACTGAACGTGAAATCCATGCGGCGGACCGGGAAGTTGGCGCGGATCGGCGTGGTACTGGCGTTCATGACTAACTCCTTCTTGTTGTGCGGGCTTGGAGTTCCGGGGGCGGCGCGGCAGGGGCGGCGACCCGGGCAAGTCCTGTCGTTAGTTCGTGATGCCACCTTCGAATGTGTCATCAGCTGATGTCATGTTCGAAGTCTTGTCGGACAATCGCCAGGTCATATATGGCCGCGGCCAGGTCGAATCAGGCCAAACGGGTCACGACCAGTCATTGGATGGGGAGTTGGTTTGCGGGAGCGGCGCAAATGCAAACGGGCGCCGCAGCGCCCGTTTTGGTGAACAGCGTGGCTCAGGCTTCGTCGAGTGCGAAGGCCGTCAGGCTGTAGGTGGGGATCTGGGCGTCATTGAGCTTGGTCGAGCCGCCAAGTTCCGGCAGGTCGATGATCGCTGCGGCCTCGAACACGCTGGCGCCCATGCGGCGCACCAGTTGCGCGGCGGCCAGCAGGGTGCCGCCGGTGGCGATCAGGTCATCAAAGATCAGCACGCTGTCACCTTCGCACAGGCTGTCGGCGTGGACCTCCAGCAGGGCTTCGCCGTACTCGGTTTCGTAGGCCTGGGCCAGGACGTCCGCCGGCAGCTTGCCGCGCTTGCGGAACAATACCAGGGGCTTGTTCAGCTCGTAGGCGATGATCGAACCGATCAGGAAGCCGCGCGCATCCATGGCGCCGATGTGCGTGAAGTCGGCCTCGACGTAGCGCTGGATAAAGCTGTCGGCAACGAAGCGCAGGGCTCGCGGCGACTGGAACAGCGGAGTGATGTCGCGGAACATGACGCCGGGCTTGGGAAAGTCGGGAACGGCACGGATCACGGACTTCAGGTCGAGTTGGTTGAGGATCATGCTGGATGTGCACCTGATGCGGTTTTTGCAAAGGCCAAAGTATAACGGGCCCGCCAATCGGCGAGCCCGTTTTCGATGACCGGAAAGTCAACCAGTCGGTCAGCTTTCAGTCGGATCAGCTTTCCAGTTGGCCACCCGCCAATGCGCACAGTTCGATGGAATCGAGGATGTGCACTTCCTTGCCTTCAGCCGCGATCAGGCCGTTCTGCTGGAAGCGGGTGAACACGCGGGAGACGGTTTCCACTGCGAGGCCCAGGTAGTTGCCGATTTCGTTGCGCGACATGGCCAGGCGGAATTGCTGGGCCGAGAAACCACGGGCGCGGAAGCGTGCGGAGAGATTGACCAGGAAGGTGGCGATACGCTCGTCGGCGGTCTTTTTCGACAGCAGCATCATCATCTGCTGGTCGTCGCGGATTTCGCGGCTCATCACGCGCAGCAACTGGCGGCGTAGTTGCGGCAGTTGCTCGGACAGCTCGTCCAGGCGCTCGAAGGGAATCTCGCAGACCGAAGTGGTTTCCAGGGCCTGGGCCGATACCGGGTAGCTCTCGGTGTCCATGCCGGAAAGGCCGACCAACTCGCTGGGCAGGTGGAAGCCGGTGATCTGCTCTTCGCCGCCGTCGGTGATGCTGAAGGTCTTCAGTGCGCCGGAGCGTACGGCGAAGACGGAGCCAAAGGCATCGCCCTGGCGGAACAGGAACTCGCCCTTCTTCAGCGGGCGGCCGCGTTTGACGATTTCATCGAGGGCGTCCATGTCGTTGGTGTTCAGCGACAGGGGCAGGCAGAGGGGAGCCAGGCTGCAATCCTTGCAGTGCGCCTGGGGCAGGGCGCGCACTTTGATGGTTTCGGCCATGAGTGTTCCTTGAATGGGATGGCACACAAAAACCAAGGGTACCGCAGACCGCAAGTCGCGCGCCAGTTGGCGACCTGTCTGAATCGCTGGTTCCAGCGACGGGGATGAGGGTTTCGTAGTGCTTGGAGTGGTCTCGAATCCTTTCGAAAAGTGCCGATTCAGGGCTGTTCCTACACCTTGCGGTCAAGGACACATCCTGTAGCAAAGGGTGCGACAGTTGGCCCCGTACCGTCGGTCGTGCGAAACGGAACCCGCGGGTCAGATGACCCGCGAGAAGCGTTGCAGGTTTTGCATCGGCAGGTAACGGTCGAAGAGCATGCACAGCGAGCGGACCAGCAATCGGCCGGAGGCGCTGACGTCGATGCCCCTCGGCCCCAGGGTGATCAGGCCGTCCCGGGCGAAGCGTTCGAGGTCGTCCCAGATTTCCGCGAAGTAGCCGCGGAAGTCGATGTTGTAGAGGTCTTCGATGTCTTCGAAGTCCAGTTGGAAGTGGCAGATCAACTGCTGAATCACCGCACGGCGAATGAGGTCGTCCTTGTTGCAGTGCAGGCCGCGGCGGGTAGCGAGCTGGCCCTGGTCGAGGGTGGTCTGGTAGTCGGCGATGTCAGTGCTGTTCTGGCAGTAGAGGTCGCCGATCTGGCTGATCGAGGAAACCCCCAGGCCCACCAGGTCGCAGTGGCCGTGGGTGGTGTAGCCCTGGAAATTGCGCTGCAGGGTGCCGTCTTCCTGGGCCATGGCCAGTTCGTCGTCCGGCAGGGCGAAATGGTCCATGCCGATGTAGCGGTAGCCGGCGGCTTCCAGTTGTTCGGTGGTGCGCTGCAGCATCTCCAGTTTCTGCCCGGGGGAGGGCAGGTCTTCGGCCCTGATTCGGCGTTGCGGGGGGAAGCGCTCGGGGAGATGCGCGTAGTTGAAAACCGACAGTCGGTTGGGCTGCAGGGTGATGACCTGCTCGACGGTCCGGGCGAAGGTCTCCGGGGTTTGCTTGGGCAGCCCGTAGATCAGGTCGATATTGATCGAGCGGAATTGCAGGGTGCGCGCTGCGTCGATGATGGCGCGGGTTTCGTCGAGGCTCTGCAGGCGGTTGATGGCCTGTTGCACGTCCAGGTTGAAGTCCTGCACGCCAATACTGGCGCGGTTGAAGCCCAGCTCGCGGAGCAGGCCCATGGTAGACCAGTCGGCCTCGCGCGGATCGATCTCGATACCGTAGTCGCCGAAGTCACCCTCGGCGAAATGGAAGTGCGTGCGCAATTGCGCCATCAGCTCGCGCAGTTGGCCGGGGCTCAGGAAGGTCGGGGTACCTCCACCGAAATGCAGCTGCTCGACTGGCTGCTGGCGGCCCAGGTGACGACTGACGATCTCGATTTCGTGGATGAGACGAGCCAGGTAGGGGGCGCTGCGGCCACGATCCTTGGTGATGACCTTGTTGCAGGCGCAGTAGTAGCAGATGTTCGCGCAGAACGGGACGTGCACGTAGAGCGAGAGCGGCCGCTGCGCCTTCTGGCTATCGCGCAGCGCATGCAGCAGGTCGAAGGGTCCGACTCCTTCGTGGAACTGCACGGCTGTGGGATAGGAGGTGTAGCGCGGGCCGGACAGATCGTATCGGCGTATCAGATCTGCGTCCCAGCGAATATTGTCGAGCATGCCGATGTTCCCCGGTGGCGAGCTTTTCCTGCGCAGTCTAGGGAGAGTCCGGCAAAGGCCTGTTGACCTGTATCAAGCGGCTTTATGGTGCTGCTGGGCGATGCTGGCGTGCATTTCGTGACCCATGATCCAGGCCTGGTGTGGACCGGGGAGGGTCCACAGGCCGAAGAGGATCACCAGGATGCCACCTGCCATGCGCACGCTGCGCTTGCGCAGCAGTGCGGTGATGCGCTCGGCGGCGAGCCCGGTCGCCAGCAGCACCGGCCAGGTGCCGAGGCCGAAGGCGAGCATCAGCAGGGCACTGTCGATGGCCGAGCCCTGGCTGGTGGCCCAGAGCAGGGTGCTGTAGACCAGGCCGCACGGCAGCCAGCCCCAGAGAGCCCCCAGCAGCAGCGCGCGCGGCACCGTGCTGACCGGAAGCAGGCGGCTGGCGGACGGCTGGATGTGCTTCCAGAGGCCGCGCCCCAGGGCTTCGATGCGTGTCAGACCGCTCCACCAGCCGGCCAGGTAGAGGCCCATGGCGATCAGCAGCAGGCCAGCGACCACCCGCAATGCCGAGGCAAATGGTGTGCGCGCCACCGCCCAGCCGGCGAGGCCGAGCAACAGGCCGGCGCAGGCGTAGCTGAGAATGCGGCCGAGGTTGTAGGCCAGCAGCAGGCGCAGCCGCCGTGCGCGTTGCTCCGGCGGGATGGCCATGGTCAGCGCACCCATCAGACCGCCACACATGCCCAGGCAGTGACCGCCGCCGAGCAGGCCGAGAATCAGCGCGGACGCCAGCAAAGGCGCCAGTTCAGGCATCGCGTTTGTCCTGCTTCTGGCTGGCGTGCGAGTCGGCACCTTCGGCTTCGTCGATGCCGGCCTGGTGCTTGGGGTCTTCGTCGTCGAACAGGATGCTGTGGGCCGGCCCGTCCATGTCGTCGTACTGGCCGCTGTTCACCGCCCAGAAGAAGATCGCAATGCAGATGCCGACGATCACCACGGCAACCGGGATCATTATGTAGAGTGCGGGCATTTCAACTCCGTGGCAGCGCCTGCGCCGCTTGCGGGGCGACGGGCAGGGCAGTGGTCGCTGGCGGGGCACCGGCGCCCTTGGGCAGCCGGGTCAGGCGCAGGGCGTTGAGTACCACGGTCAGCGAGCTGATCGACATGCCCACCGCAGCCCACACCGGAGTGATCCAGCCGAGGGCTGCGAAGGGCAACATCAGCCCATTGTACAGCCCCGCCCAGAGCAGGTTCTCGATGATGACCCGGCGGGTGCGGCGGGCCAGGCTGAAGGCCTGCACCACGCTGTCCAGGCGGTTGGACAGCAGCACGGCGTCAGCGCTGGTCTTGGCCAGGTCGGTGGCGGAACCCATGGCGACGCTGATGTCGGCAGCGGCCAGCACCGGAACGTCATTCACCCCGTCGCCCAGCATCAGCACGCGGCGGCCTTGCTGGTGCAGCTGGCGCAGGACTTCAAGCTTGTCGTCCGGGCGCAAACCGCCGCGGCAGTCGTCGATGCCCAGTTCGGCGGCGACGCGACCGACCATGGGCGAGCTGTCGCCGGAGAGCAGCAGCGTGCGCCAACCACGGGCGCGGCAGGCGTCGAGCAGGTCGGCGGCGTCTTCGCGGATGCGATCGTCCAGCACCAGCCAGGCGAGGGCGCCGTTTGCATCACCGAGTAGCAGCCACTGACCGGGTTCCTGCGGGTGCTGAGGCGCTTCGCTACCGCTCAGGGCACAGACGAACGATGGCTCGCCGATGCGCAGGCGGCGCTCGCCGACCAGGCCTTCCAGGCCCAGGCCGGGATGGCTCTCGACATTCTCGGCGGGCTGCGGCGCGCGGCCGAAGGCACGGGCGATGGGGTGTTCGGAGCGGTTCTCCAGGGCGGCGGCCAGGGCCAGGCAGGCATCGCTGTCCAGCGCTCCCAGTGGCCGGACTGCGCGCAGTGTCAGCCGACCTTCGGTAAGGGTGCCGGTCTTGTCGAAAATGACCGTGTCGATGTGGTTCAGGCCTTCCAGCACGTGGCCTCGTGTCACCAGCAGGCCGAGCTTGTGCAGGCTGCCGGTGGCGGCGGTCAGGGCGGTCGGCGTAGCCAGTGACAGCGCACAGGGGCAGGTGGCCACCAGCATCGCCAGGACCACCCAGAAGGCGCGGGAGGCGTCTTGCTGCCACCAGAACAGACCGACCACGGCGGCCAGCACCAGCAGGGCAATGAGGAACCACTGCGCGGCCTTGTCGGCGAGCTCGGCGAGACGCGGCTTGTCCGATTGAGCGCGCTCGAGCAGGCGGACGATGGCGGACAGCCGGCTGTCGCCGTCCAGGGCCTTGACCTGCACGGTCAGCGGGCCTTCGACGTTGAGGGTGCCGCCGGTGACGCTGTCGCCGCTCTGGCGGGGTTGCGGCAGGTATTCGCCGGTGAGCAGGGATTCGTCGACGCTCGACTGACCATCGAGGATCAGGCCATCGGCCGGGACCACTGCGCCGGGCTGCACCAGTACTCGGTCGCCAATGTTCAGTTCGCTAAGCAGTACACGGCTGCTCTGGCCTCTGTCGTCCAGACGCAGGCAGGATGCAGGCAGCAGGTTGACCAGTTGTGCGGTGGCGGCTGCAGTGCGTTCACGGGCACGGCGTTCGAGATAGCGGCCAGCCAGCAGGAACAGGGCGAACATGCCCACGGCGTCGAAATACAGGTCGCCATGGCCGGTGACGGCGGTCCAGATGCCCGCGAGGTAGGCGCCGCCGATGGCCAGGGAGACCGAGACATCCATGGTCAGGTGGCGGGTGCGCAGGTCGCGCACGGCGCCGCGGAAGAACGGCTGGCAGGAGTAGAAGACGATGGGGGTGGTGAGAAACATCGCCACCCAGCGCAGGATTTCGTGCAGCTCGGGGCTCAGGTCGATGTTGAATTCCGGCCAGGTGGCCATGGTTGCCATCATCGCCTGGAACCACAGCAGGCCGGCGACGCCCAGTTGGCGCAGGGACTTGCGGTTCTCCTGGTGCAACTGTTCGGCGGCGCGATCCGGTTGGAACGGGTGCGCTGCGTAACCAATACGGCGCAGCTCGGCGAGCAGCTCGCTCAGTGGCAGCTCGCTGTCGGACCAGCGCACGTGCAGACGGTGATTGGACAGGTTCAGCCCAGCCTCGGCAATGGCGGGCAGGCCCTTGAGGTGTTTCTCGATCAGCCAGCCGCAGGCGGCGCAGCTGATGCCCTCCATGATCAGGGCGGTCTCGGCGAGATCGCCCTGGTGCTGGACGAAGGGCTGCTGAACGTCGGGACGGTCGAACAGCTTCAGCTCGTCAGCCAGCTGTTCGGGCAAGGCGTCAGGGTTTGGCGCGGCTTCGGTGCGGTGGCGGTAATAGCCTTCCAGTCCGCCGGCAACGATGGCCTCGGCTACGGCCTGGCAACCTGGGCAGCAGAATTCGCGGGGTTGGCCCAGGACTGGCGCAACGAAGCGGCTGCCGGGTGGTACCGGCAGCGCGCAGTGGTAACAGAGCAGCGCGGCGCTCATGGGCGCTCGGCTTCATCTCCGCTGAGGGGCTCGTCGCCGAGGTCGAAGGTACCGCCGGGAGCGACCTTTTCTTCCTCGAACAGACGCCAGGTCTTGCCGTTCTCCTCGCCGAGCAGCTCGACGAAGCGGCGACCTTTGACAGCGGCGTCCAGGCTGGCGGTGTAGCGGCCGGGCTCGGCGGGGCTGGCGCGCAGTTCCAGGTGCTTGTCCTGGGACTCAAGGGTAGGGGAGAGCAGGTTCAGGGTGAGCGTGGCCGGACGGCTGTCGCCGGTGAGGCGCAGGTCCACTTCGCCGGTCAGCTCGTCGAAGCTGATCTTCGCCCGCAGCTTGAGTTGCTGGGCGAGGTGCTCGCGGTCGAGGGAGCGATTGATGCCCTTGCCGGCCTCGTAATAGTTGTCGCTGACCAGGGAGTCCTGGTTGTTCACGGCGATATTGACCATCGTCAGGCTGAGGAAGATCGAGGTGGCCAGCATGGCGATGATGATCCACGGCCAGAGGTGCTTGTACCAGGGTTCCACGGGTGTCTTCATGGCCGATTGCATGCTCTTTGATCTCTCGCTGGCAGCGCCATACGGGGCGCTGCCCGGTGAAGGGGCGGGCGAATTCTACGTATTTCGCTCGGTGCTGGCACCCCATGCGCAACATGGGGTGCCAATTCGTTCAGCGTCGGTTCAACGAAGGCGTGGGCCGATGAAGCGGCTGGTGGATTCCTTGCTGATCGACGGGTCGTCTACCGACTGGATGGTGAAGCTGATCTCGTTGGTGGTCGAGGGCAGTTTCTCCGGATCGATGGACAGTTCCACCGGCATGCTGAAGATATCCCCGGCAGCGACCGAGATTTCCTTCTTGCCTTCCAGGATCAGGCCGTCCAGGCCCTTGGCGCTGAGTACGTAGGTATGGTCTTTCTGGTCCTTGTTCATGACCTTGAGGCTATACACGTTCTCGATGCGACCTTCGGCGTTCTCGCGGTAGAGCACGCGGTCCTTGCTGACGTCAAAGCCGACCAGCGGGCGAAGGAAGATGGCGGTGATCAGCAGACCGATCATGATGCACAGGGCGATGGCGTAGCCGATCAGACGCGGGCGCACCAGGTGGGTCTTCTGCCCCGACAGGTTGTGCTCGGTGGTGTAGCTGATCAGGCCGCGCGGGTAGTTCATCTTGTCCATGATGCTGTCGCAGGCGTCGATGCACGCGGCACAGCCGATGCACTCGATCTGCAGGCCGTCGCGGATGTCGATGCCGGTCGGGCAGACCTGTACGCACATGGTGCAATCGATGCAGTCGCCCAGGCCCTGGGCCTTGTAATCGGCGCCTTTCTTGCGCGGGCCACGGCCCTCACCACGACGCGGGTCGTAGGAGACGATCAGGGTGTCCTTGTCGAACATCACGCTCTGGAAGCGCGCGTAAGGGCACATGTAGATGCACACCTGCTCGCGCAGCCAGCCGGCGTTGCCATAGGTGGCGAGGGTGAAGAAGCCGACCCAGAAGTAGGCCCAGCCGTCGGCCTGGCCAGTGACCAGATCGCTGAGCAGATCGCGGATCGGCGCGAAATAGCCGACGAAGGTCAGACCGGTGACCAGGCCGATCAGCAGCCAGAGGCTGTGCTTGGCGAAGCGGCGCAGCAGCTTGTTGCCGCTCATGGGCGCCTTGTCGAGTTTCATGCGCTGGTTGCGATCACCCTCGGTGATTTTCTCGCACCACATGAAGATCCATGTCCACACGCTCTGCGGGCAGGTGTAGCCGCACCACACGCGGCCAGCGAACACGGTGATGAAGAACAGGCCGAAGGCACTGATGATCAGCAAGCCGGAAAGGAGGATGAAGTCCTGCGGCCAGAAGGTCGCGCCGAAGATGTAGAACTTGCGCTCGGGCAGGTCCCAGAGCACCGCCTGACGACCATTCCAGGTCAGCCACACGGTGCCGAAGTAGAGTAGGAAGAGGAGGGCGCCCCCGGCCATGCGGAGGTTGCGGAAGAACCCGGTAAAGGCTCGGGTATAGATCTTTTCCCGGGAGGCATAAAGGTCGACGCTTTCACTCTTGCCTTTAGTGGGCGGAGTGACGTCCTGGACCGGAATCTGTTTGCTCATCAGTGCATTCCACGGCAGCGGGAGGGCGCCCTGTCGATACATGCCGAGAGGGTCAGAAATATGCTTGCACGCCTAACAATGATACGGCGTGGTGGGGGTTGCAACGGTGCGACAGTTGGTCGCGCAAGGAATTATGGACCCAGAAATAGAGCGGCGCCGGTGTAGAAACCGGCGCCGCAGGGTGTCGCTATGGGTGTAGGAAAGAGCAGGATTATTCCGCGCTCTTCTCACCTTCGCCATGGGACAGGCTGTACACGTAGGCAGCGAGCAGGTGCACCTGATCTTTGCCCAGACGCTCCAGCTGAGCCGGCATCTGGCCCTGGCGGCCGTAGCGGATGGTCTGCTGCAGCTGGGCGAAGCTGGAACCGTAGATGAACGCGGCCGGGTGGGTCAGGTTGGGTGCGCCCATGGCAGCGGTGCCTTTGCCTTCTGCGCCGTGGCAAGCCACGCAGTTGGTGGCGAAGATCTTCTGGCCGTTGGCGACCTGCTCGTCAGTCACGCCCTCTGGCAGCTTGCGGCCGTCCAGCTTGGTGGTGACGAAGGCAGCCACATCGTGGACGCCGGCATCGCCGATGACTTCGCCCCAGGCCGGCATGGCCGCGTGGCGACCGCCTTCGATGGTGGCGATGATGTCCTTCGGCTCGCCGCCCCAGCGCCAGTCGGCGTCGGTCAGGTTGGGGAAGCCGTGGGCACCCTTGGCATCGGAACCGTGGCAGACGGAGCAGTTGGAAGCGAACAGGCGGTTACCCATTTTCAGGGCCTGCTCGTCCTTGGCCACGTCCTCGATCGGCATGGCGCCGAACTTGGCGTACAGCGGGCCGTACTTCTCATCGGCCTTGGCCATTTCCTTTTCCCACTGGTGCACACCGGTCCAGCCCTGTTCGCCGTTGGCGAATTCGGCCTTGTCCTGGTAGCCCGGCAGCAGGCCCTTCCAGTTGCCCAGGCCCGGGTACAGGACCAGGTAGCCGAGGGCGAAGATGAAGGTGGCGACGAACAGCATGAACCACCACTTGGGCAGTGGGTTGTCGTACTCCTCGATGCCGTCGAAGGCATGGCCGACGGTTTCATCGGTGGCTTCGTTGCGCTGACCGCGACGGGTGGCGAACAGCAGCCACGCGAGGGCGAAGATGGTGCCCAGGGTAAGTACGGTGACGTACAGACTCCAGAAGGTTGTCATTCTTTGTTGCTCCTAGAAGCTTGCTCTTGCTCGACGTGCTTTTTGGCGACCGGGTCATCCGCGAAGGGCAGCAGGGCGTCTTCGTCGAAGCGCTCCTTGCGTTTGCCGCCATAGGCCCAGAGCAGGACGCCGACGAAGGCGACCATGACTACTACCGTGCCGATACCGCGAATGGTCCCGATATCCATCACTGTCACCGTTTGCTCTTGATGATGGTGCCGAGGCCTTGCAGGTAGGCGACGACAGCGTCCATCTCGGTCTTGCCTTTGACGGCGTCACGGGCACCGGCGATGTCTTCGTCGGTGTAAGGCACGCCCAGCGTACGCAGGGCTTCCATTTTCTTCGCCGTGTCCTTGCCGTCGAGCTTGTTCTCCACCAGCCAGGGGTAGGAGGGCATCTTCGATTCCGGCACTACGTTGCGCGGGTTGTACAGGTGCGCGCGGTGCCAGTCGTCGGAGTAGCGGCCGCCGACGCGGGCCAGGTCCGGGCCGGTACGCTTGGAGCCCCACAGGAACGGGTGATCCCAGACGCTTTCGCCGGCGACGGAGTAGTGGCCGTAGCGCTCGGTCTCGGCGCGGAACGGACGGACCATCTGCGAGTGGCAGCCTACGCAGCCTTCGCGGATGTAGATGTCACGGCCTTCCAGTTCCAGCGCGGTGCGCGGCTTCATGCCTTCGACCGGCTTGTTGGTGACGTCTTGGAAGAACAGCGGAACGATCTGGGTCAGACCGCCGATGCTCACCGCAATGACCATGAAGAAGGCCAGAAGGCCGATATTCTTCTCGACTACTTCGTGCTTCATCAGTGAGCTCCTACAGCGGGGATCTGGGCAGCGGCATCGGCGTCAGCCTGTTTGAAACCGCGCACAGTACGGAAGGTGTTGTAGGCCATCAGCAGCATGCCGGAGGCGAAGAAGGCGCCGCCCAGAGCACGGACGATGAAGCCCGGGTGGCTGGCCTGCAGGGCTTCCACGAAGGAGTAGGTGAGGGTGCCGTCGGCGTTGATCGCACGCCACATCAGACCCTGGGTGATGCCGTTGACCCACATCGAGGCGATGTACAGCACGGTACCGATGGTAGCCAGCCAGAAGTGCGCGTTGATCAGGCCTACGCTGTGCATCTGCTCGCGGCCGAAGACCTTCGGAATCAGGTGGTACAGGGAACCGATGGAGATCATCGCAACCCAGCCAAGGGCGCCGGCGTGTACGTGGCCGATGGTCCAGTCGGTGTAGTGCGACAGGGAGTTGACGGTCTTGATGGCCATCATCGGGCCTTCGAAGGTGGACATGCCGTAGAAGGCCAGGGAGACCACCAGGAAGCGCAGGATCGGATCGGTGCGCAGCTTATGCCAGGCGCCCGACAGCGTCATCATGCCGTTGATCATGCCGCCCCAGCTCGGAGCCAGCAGGATCAGGGACATCACCATGCCCAGCGACTGCGCCCAGTCCGGCAGCGCGGTGTAGTGCAGATGGTGCGGACCGGCCCAGATGTACAGGGTGATCAGCGCCCAGAAGTGCACGATGGACAGGCGATAGGAGTAGATCGGACGCTCGGCCTGCTTCGGAACGAAGTAGTACATCATGCCGAGGAAGCCGGTGGTCAGGAAGAAGCCCACGGCGTTGTGGCCGTACCACCACTGGATCATCGCGTCGGTGGCGCCGGCGTAGACCGAGTAGGACTTGAACCAGGTGACCGGCAGTTCTGCACTGTTGACGATGTGCAGCATGGCGGTGACAAGGATGAACGCGCCGTAGAACCAGTTACCCACGTAGATGTGCTTGGTCTTGCGCTTCATCACGGTGCCGAAGAACACCAGTGCATAGGTCACCCAGACGATGGCCAGCAGGATGTCGATCGGCCATTCCAGCTCGGCGTACTCCTTGGAGGAGGTGTAGCCCAGCGGCAGGGTAATGCCGGCCAGCACGATTACCGCTTGCCAGCCCCAGAAGGTGAAGGCGGCGAGGCTGTCGGAGACCAGGCGGGTCTGACAGGTGCGCTGTACGACGTAGTAGGAAGTTGCGAAGAGAGCACAGCCGCCGAAGGCGAAAATCACCAGGTTGGTGTGCAGCGGACGCAGTCGGCCGAAGCTGGTCCAGGGCAGGTCCAGGTTCAACTGGGGCCAAACCAACTGTGAGGCGATGTAAACACCAACCCCCATTCCAAGTATCCCCCAGACCACCGTCATGATGGCGAACTGGCGGACGACCTTATAGTTATAAGCAGTCGGACTGATTGCTGTGCTCATTCTAAGGTTCCACGGTTTTTGGATTTTATGGACAAAAAAACGGCGGCAAGTATGGAGAAAGCAGGTGGCCATTGCAACGCGCCGGGCCTTGGCGCGAAGCCGGTTTGACGCCTGCTCCGGAGCGCTTTGCGCCGCTGTTTGCCGCTCATTTCGGCTCGTTCGTACCAACCTGGGAAGTGGGTCAGGTTAGTCGTATTGCAGGTTTGCGAATGGAATTCAGCTTAGACGTGAACCGGAAGGGTGTGAAGAAAGGAGATAGAGAGGGTGCGACACTTCGTCGCGATATTGCGGAGGTAAGAAACTCGCGCCCGTTTTAGTGGGCGCGAGTTGGGGGGCGGGGAGTTTACTTCGCCTGGCCGGAAATGTTGTAGATGTAACCGGCGAGAATGTGCACTTTGTCTTTGCCCAGGTATTGCTCCTGCGCCGGCATCTGGCCCTGGCGGCCGTGACGGATGGTCTGCTGCAGTTGCGCGTAGCTGGAACCGTAGATGAAGGCGCCCGGGTGAGTCAGATCAGGTGCGCCCATCATTGGGTTGCCCTTGCCTTCCGGGCCGTGGCAGGCGACACAGGTGGTGGCGAACAGCTTGCTGCCGTTGTCCACGTTCTCGGCGCTCACCCCTTCGGGCAGCTTGCGGCCGTCCAGGTTGGCGGTCACGAAAGCGGCCACGTCCTGCACGCCCTTGTCGCCCAGCACTTCACCCCAGGCCGGCATGGCGGCGTGGCGGCCACCGAGGATGGTGGTCTCGATGTCCTGGGCGGTGCCGCCCCAGCGCCAGTCGCTGTCGGTCAGGTTGGGGAAGCCCACCGCGCCCTTGGCATCCGAGCCGTGGCAGATCGAGCAGTAGGTGGCGAAAAGGCGCTCGCCCATTTTCATGGCTTGCGGATCTTTTGCGACTTCTTCCACGGGCATGGCGGCGTATTTGGCGAAGATCGGGCCGTATTTTTCCTTGGCCAGGGCTTCTTCACGCTCCCATTGCTTGTCCTGGGTCCAGCCGCCGTCGTAGCCCGGCAGGACGCCTTTCCAGTTGCCCAGGCCCGGGTAGAGCACCAGGTAGCCGGCGGCGAACACGATGGTGCCGACGAACAGCAGGAACCACCACTTGGGCAGCGGGTTGTCGTACTCCTCGATGCCGTCGAAGGCGTGGCCCATGGTCTGGTCGGTGGTGTTCGAGGACTGCCCGCTGCGGGTGGCGAATACCAGCCACAGCAGGGCGATCAGCGAGCCGACTGTTAGTACGGTGATGTACAGACTCCAGAAGGTAGTCATGCGTTGTTGCTCCTAGAAGCTTGCTCTTGCTCAGCGTGACGCTTGGCTGCCGGGTCATCCGCGAAGGGCAATAGGGCGTCTTCGTCGAAGCGCTCCTTGCGTTTGCCGCCGTAAGCCCAGAGCAGTACGCCGACGAAGGCCACCATCACGATGACGGTGCCGAGGCCGCGAATGGTCCCGATATCCATGCTGTCACCGCTTGTTCTTGATGGAGGTGCCGAGGACCTGCAGGTACGCGACTACCGCGTCCATTTCGGTCTTCCCTTTGACGGCGTCGCTGGCGCCGGCGATGTCGTCGTCCGTGTAGGGCACGCCCATGACACGCATCACTTCCAGTTTCTTCGCCGTGTCCTTGCCGTCGAGCTTGTTCTCGACCAGCCAGGGGTAGGCGGGCATCTTCGACTCCGGGACCACGTTGCGCGGGTTGTAGAGGTGCGCGCGGTGCCAGTCGTCCGAGTAGCGGCCGCCAACGCGGGCCAGATCCGGGCCGGTACGCTTGGAGCCCCACAGGAACGGGTGGTCCCAGACGCTTTCGCCGGCAACGGAGTAGTGGCCGTAGCGCTCGGTCTCGGCGCGGAACGGACGGATCATCTGCGAGTGGCAGCCCACGCAGCCTTCGCGGATGTAAACGTCACGGCCTTCCAGTTGCAGGGCGGTGTAGGGCTTCATGCCTTCCACCGGGGTATTGGTCACGTCCTGGAAGAACAGCGGGACGATCTGGGTCAGGCCGCCGATGCTCACGGCGACGGCCATGCACAGGGCCAGCAGGCCGACGTTTTTCTCAAGTACTTCGTGTTTCATGTCGGTCTCCTCAGGCCATCTGCGCCGCGGCTTGCATTTCAGCCGGTTTGGCGGCCGCTACGGTGCGCCAGACGTTGTAGGCCATGACCAGCATGCCCAGCAGGAAGATGGCACCACCGATCATTCGCACGATGAAGCCGGGGTGGCCGGCGGCCAGGGCTTCGACGAAGGAGTAGGTGAGGGTGCCGTCGGAGTTCACTGCGCGCCACATCAGGCCCTGGGTGATGCCGTTGACCCACATGGAGGCGATGTACAGAACGGTGCCGATGGTGGCCAGCCAGAAGTGGGTGTTGATCAGGCCCACGCTGTGCATCTGCTCGCGGCCGAAGACCTTCGGGATCATGTGGTACAGCGAGCCGATGGACACCATCGCTACCCAGCCCAGAGCGCCGGCGTGTACGTGGCCGATGGTCCAGTCGGTGTAGTGGGAGAGGGCGTTGACGGTCTTGATGGCCATCATCGGGCCTTCGAAGGTGGACATGCCGTAGAAGGCCAGGGAAACCACCAGGAAGCGCAGGATCGGGTCGGTGCGCAGCTTATGCCAGGCGCCGGAGAGGGTCATCATGCCGTTGATCATGCCGCCCCAGCTCGGAGCCAGCAGGATCAGGGACATCACCATGCCCAGCGACTGCGCCCAGTCCGGCAGCGCGGTGTAGTGCAGGTGGTGCGGGCCGGCCCAGATGTAGACGGCGATCAGCGCCCAGAAGTGGACGATGGACAGGCGATAGGAATAGACCGGACGCTCGGCCTGCTTCGGAACGAAGTAGTACATCATCCCCAGGAAGCCGGCGGTCAGGAAGAAGCCCACGGCGTTGTGGCCGTACCACCACTGGATCATGGCGTCAGTGGCGCCCGAGTACAGCGAGTAGGACTTGGTCAGGCTGACCGGGATCTCCAGGTTGTTGACCACGTGCAGGATCGCCACGGTCAGGATGAAGCCGCCGAAGAACCAGTTGCCCACATAGATGTGCTTGGTCTTGCGCTTCATCAGGGTGCCGAAGAAGACGATGGCGTAGGAAACCCAGACAATGGTGATCAGGATGTCGATCGGCCATTCCAGCTCGGCGTACTCCTTGGAGGAGGTCATGCCCAGCGGCAGGGTAATGGCGGCCAACAGAATCACCAGCTGCCAACCCCAGAAGGTGAAGGAAGCGAGCGGGCCTGCGAAGAGACGGGTCTGGCAGGTACGCTGCACCGAGTAGTAGCTGGTGGCGAACAGTGCGCAGCCGCCGAAGGCGAAAATCACCGCATTGGTATGCAACGGACGCAGGCGCCCGAAGCTCGTCCACGGTAGGCCGAGGTTAAGGTCCGGCCACACCAGTTGCGCGGCGATCAGGACACCGACGGCCATGCCGACGATTCCCCACACCACTGTCATAATGGCGAATTGGCGGACCACCTTATAGTTATAAGCGGTCTGATTGGTTGTGCTCATTTATGGGCTTCCATCCACGGTTATGGGCTATGCCCATCCCGGCAAGGTTTTTACGGCTTACGGCGTATGCCGCCCCTCCCCCTTGGGATAGGTACTAATTCGGAATTAGCGGAGTGAAGGATGGATAAAGGCACCTCTTGGAATATTGATTCGGATCAATTGGCGCCTGAGACCTCTGTCGCGCGCGCCTGCGGTCCTTTGTCGCTGCTGCGGAACCCGGCACCCCGCGAACTGTCAGCGACGCTGGTTCTGGCGCATGGCGCCGGTGCGCCGATGGACAGTCCGTTCATGCACGAGATCGCCGCGCGTCTGGCTGAAAGAGGTATCTCGGTAGTGCGATTCGAGTTCCCCTATATGGCTATGCGTCGCGAGGACGGTCGGCGCCGTCCGCCGAATCCGCAGAAGCAGTTGCTCGACTGCTGGCGGCAGGTCTATGCCCAGGTCCGCGCCGAAGTGCCGGGCCGGCTGGCCATCGGTGGCAAGTCCATGGGCGGGCGGATGGCCAGCCTGCTGGCGGACGAGCTGGGTGTGGACGCGCTGGTTTGTCTCGGCTACCCGTTCTATGCCGCCGGCAAGCCGGAAAAGCCCCGCGTCGCCCATCTCGCGGATCTGCAGACGCCGACCCTGATCGTTCAGGGCGAGCGCGATGCGCTGGGTGATCGCCCCACGGTGGCCGGCTATTCGCTGTCACCGGCGATCCAGTTGCACTGGCTGGCGGCTGCCGACCATGACCTGAAGCCGTTGAAGGCTTCCGGGCTGACTCACGAGCAGCATCTGCAAAGCACTGCGGCAAGGATCGAAGCTTTTCTATTGCCCTAATCGGCCCTTAAGGCAGCGCTTCCTATCCTCGCCGGCGTCGACTCCTGGTAGTCGACGCCCCGCTTCCAGAGGACAGGCCGAAAGCTGCCATGAACCCCGATTACGCTGAACGCATTGCCACCCAACCCCTCCGATACTCCACCAGCGCCGCGCATAGCCTGTTGCTGACCGGCGCCACGGGCTTCCTCGGTGGCGCCGTCGCCGCCCACCTGATCGCCGATGGTCACGCTCCGGCGCTACTGTTCCTGGTTCGCGCCGAATCGCCCGAGCAGGGCCTGCTGCGCCTGCGCGACAACCTGCGCCTGCACTGTGTGCCGGAATCTGCGCTGCAGAGCCTTCAGGAGCAGCAGATTCTCTGCGGCGACCTGCTGGATACCGCCTGGATGCAGGGCGCGCGTGCCCGCCTGATGCGGGTGGAGCAGGTGATCAACTGCGCGGCGGTGGCTTCGTTCTCGAAGAACCCAAGCATCTGGCCGGTGAATGTCGAGGGCACTTTTGCTTTCGCCAAGCTGCTCAGTCAGTCGCGCAATCTCAAGCGCTTCCTGCATGTGGGTACGGCCATGTGCTGCGGGCCGCAACGCGAGTCGCCGGTTCGCGAGTCCTGGGATTTCCCGGACAGCGAAGACCAGTTGGTGGACTACACGGCCTCCAAGGCCGAGATCGAGCGGCGCATGCGCGAGGAGCTGCCGTCGCTGCCCCTGGTGGTGGCGCGTCCTTCCATCGTGGTGGGGCATCGCGAGCTTGGCTGTCGCGCCTCGGGGAGCATTTTCTGGGTGTTCCGCATGGGCTTCGCCCTCGAGAGCTTCACCTGCGGCCTGGATGAGCAGATCGACGTGATCCCGGTGGACTACTGCGCCGAAGCGCTGGTGGCCCTGGCTCTCAAGCCGACTCTGAGCCACAGCCTCTACCACATCTCCGCGGGCAACGGTTCGGCCTGCACCTTCGGCGAAATCGATCGCGCCTACGCCGACGCTCGTGGCGAGGCACCGGTGGGCAAGCGTTATCGCAAGGTCAGCAGTGAGGACCTGCGCGAGCTGGCCGGCAGCTTCGAAAGCCGCATCGGCAAGGCCAATCCGCGCCTGGTGCTGCGGGCGCTACGTCTGTACAGCGGCTTCGCCGACCTCAACTACCTGTTCGACAACCAGCGCCTGCTGGATGAAGGCATCGCCGCGCCGCCGCGTTTCACCGATTACGTGGACGTGTGCGTGCATTCCTCGCGGGATGTCAGCATTCCGGCGCAGATGCAGTGGGACTTCAAGTAACCCGGCGAAATGCTGCGGGTCGGTGGATTTTGTAGGAGCGAGCTTGCTCGCGAACTGCCTCTGTGCGGGGCCAGGTTCGCGAGCAAGCTCGCTCCTACAGTTGTCGCCGCGCGACAGAGGCGTAGGGCGCGTTATGCGCCCTACGCGTTGTCTGGCCTCAGCGGTTGAACCGCTCCACCAGCGAATACTGGCGGTGCGCGGTCTGCGTCAGCTCTTCGCTGAGCAGGGCGGTGCGCTGGGCTTCGCCCGAGGTCTGGTCGGCGAGGTTGGCGATGGTGCTGATGTTGCGGTTGATCTCCTCGGCCACGGCGCTCTGCTCCTCGGCAGCGGCGGCGATCTGGGTGGTCATCTCGGTGATGTTGGCCACCGCATCGCTGATGCCCACCAGGGCGCTGTCCGCCTGCAGCACGCGCTCCACGCCTTCATCGGCCTGGCGACGACCGGAGTCCATGGCGCGTACCGCCTCGGTGGCGGTGTTCTGCAGGTTGGCAATCAACTGGTGAATCTGTCCGGTCGACTCGGCGGTACGCTGGGCCAGCGAGCGGACCTCGTCGGCGACGACGGCAAAGCCGCGGCCCATTTCACCGGCACGCGCGGCCTCGATGGCGGCGTTGAGGGCCAGCAGGTTGGTCTGGTCGGCGATGCCCTTGATCACGTCCACCACGCCGCCAATCTGCTCGCTGTCGCGGGCCAGCTGGCTGACCGCTTCACCGGTTTCGCCCACGGAATTGGAGAGGCGCTGCATCGCTTCGCGGGTCTCGGCAGCGATCTGCCGGCCCTCGGTGGTCAGGTCGTTGGCCTGGCGGGTGGCATCGGCAGTGCGCTGCACGTTGTCAGCCACTTCCTGGGTGGTGGCGGCCATCTGGTTGACGGCGGTGGCCACCTGCTCGGTCTCCTGGCGCTGGCGGTCGAGGCCGGCGGAGCTGTGGTGGGCCAGCGAGTCGGCTTCGCGGGCCTGCTCGGTGAGGGTTTCGGCGGTGTCCTGCAGACGCGTCAGACAGGTCTTCAGGCGTGCTTCCTGGCTGAGAATGGACATTTCCAAGCGTGCCTGGGCGCCGCGGCTGTCGGTGTACATCTGTGCGATCAGCGGATCGGAGGTGGTCTGCTCGGCCAGGCGCAGCAGGCGCTTGAGGCCGCGCTGCTGCCAGCCGAGGCCGGCCAGGCCCAGTGGAATGGAGAGCAGCGCCGCCAGCAGGAAGCCCCAGTGGGAATTCAGCCAGACGCCAATAAGGAAGCCGATCTGGCCGATCAGGATGAACGGCAGCCAGTCCAGCAGCACCGGCAACCAGCGGTCGCGGGTGGGAATGGCTGACTTGCCGGCGTTGATCCGTGCGTACAGCGCTTCGGCTCGGCGTACCTGTTCGGCGGAGGGTTTCACCCGCACCGATTCGTAGCCGACGATCTCGTTGCGCTCATAGATGGGCGTGACGTAGGCGCTGACCCAGTAGTGATCACCGTTCTTGCAGCGGTTCTTGACGATGCCCATCCACGGGCGGCCTTTCTTCAGGGTCGCCCACATGTGCGCGAAGACGGCTGCCGGGACGTCCGGATGGCGCACCAGGTTGTGCGGCGCGCCGACCAGCTCCTCGCGGGAAAAGCCGCTGATGGCGGTGAAGGCGTCGTTGGCATAGGCGATGACGCCGCGGGCATCGGTGGTGGAGATCAGCCGCTGTTCGGCGGGGAAGGTGCGTTCACGCTGGGTGATCGGCTGGTTGTTGCGCATCAGGCTGGAATCTCGGGAAGGTCGAAATGGTACGTCTGTCCAGCTTATCGGCCGCCGGATCGGAAATTTGATAGCGATCACAGAAAAATGTCAGAAGAGTGACGCCAGGATATGGACGATAGCCTATCGCCATCGGTCACGGAAATGAAACCAAAGAAGGAGGGCGGCGGCCCGTTGCAGGCCGCCGCTCCGCTCTAGATCAGGCTGCGCAGCACATAATGGAGGATGCCGCCGGCCTTGAAGTACTCGACTTCGTTCTGGGTATCGATGCGGCAGAGCATCTCGAAGCTGTCCTCGCTGCCGTCCTCGCGCTTCACCGTGACTTTCAGGTTCATGTGCGGCTTCAGCGCACCGGACAGGCCGCTGATGCTCAGCACTTCCTTGCCGGTCAGCTTGAGCGCCTTGCGGTCCTGGCCATCCTTGAACTGCAGCGGCAATACACCCATGCCCACCAGGTTGGAACGGTGGATGCGCTCGAAGCTCTCGGCGATCACTGCCTTCACGCCCAGCAGGTTGGTGCCCTTGGCCGCCCAGTCGCGCGACGACCCGGTGCCGTACTCCTTGCCCGCCACGATGACCAGCGGCGTGCCGTCCTGCTGGTAGCGCATGGCGGCGTCGTAGATCGCCAGCTTGTCGCCGGTGGGCACGTAGAGGGTATTGCCGCCTTCCTCGCCGCCGAGCATCTCGTTCCTGATGCGGATGTTGGCGAAGGTGCCGCGCATCATCACCTCATGGTTGCCACGCCGCGAGCCGTAGGAGTTGAAGTCGGCGTAGGCCACGCCGTGCTCGCTGAGGTAGCGACCGGCGGGGCTGTCCTTCTTGATGTTGCCGGCGGGGGAGATGTGGTCGGTGGTCACCGAGTCGCCCAGCACCGCGAGGATGCTGGCGCCGTTGATGTCCTCGACCTTTGGCGGTGCGTCGGCGATGTGCTCGAAGAACGGCGGATGCTGGATGTAGGTGGAATCGTTCTGCCAGACGTAGGTCTGGGCGTCCGGCACCTGGATCGCGCGCCATTTCTCATCACCCTGGAAGACTTCGGCATATTCCTTGTGGAACATCGCCGTGTCGACCTTCTGTACGGCGTCGGCAATTTCCTGCTGGGTTGGCCAGATGTCCTTCAGATAGACCGGCTGGCCATCCTTGCCGGTACCCAGCGGGTCCCTGGTGAGGTCGGTGCGTACCGTGCCGGCCAGGGCGTAGGCGACCACCAGCGGCGGCGAGGCCAGCCAGTTGGTTTTCACCAGCGGATGCACGCGGCCCTCGAAGTTGCGGTTGCCGGAGAGCACCGAGGCGACGGTCAGGTCGGCCTGCTGCACTGCTTTCTCGATGGGCTCCAGCAGCGGGCCCGAGTTGCCGATGCAGGTGGTGCAGCCATAACCCACCAGGTCGAAGCCAAGTTCATCGAGGTAGCGGGTCAGGCCGGCGGCGCGGAAGTAGTCGGTGACCACCTTGGAGCCCGGGGCGAGCGAACTCTTTACCCAGGGCTTGCGCTGCAGGCCCTTCTCCAGCGCCTTCTTCGCCAGCAGGCCGGCGGCCATCATCACGCTGGGGTTGGAGGTGTTGGTGCAGGAGGTGATGGCGGCGATCACCACGGCGCCGTTCTTCAGCCGATGCGTATGGCCCTCGTGCTGGTAGTCGGCTTCGCCAGTCGCGCTGGACGCGCCAACGGCCGCACCGCCGCCGCCCTCATTGAGCAGGCGGCCTTCTTCGCTGGGCACGGGTTTGATCTGCAGACCGAGGAAGTCATCGAAGGCCTGGCTGACGTGGCCGAGGGCGACTCGATCCTGCGGACGCTTGGGGCCGGCGAGGCTGGCTTCGACATCACCCATGTCCAGTTGCAGGGAGTCGGTGAACACCGGCTCGTGGCCTTTCTCGCGCCACAGGCCCTGGGCCTTGCTGTAAGCCTCCACCAGCTTCACGGCATCTTCCGGGCGGCCGGACAGGCGCAGGTAGCCCAGGGTGATCTCGTCCACCGGGAAGAAACCGCAGGTGGCGCCGTATTCCGGGGCCATGTTGGCGATGGTGGCGCGGTCGGCCAGCGGCAGGTCGGCGAGGCCGTCGCCGTAGAATTCGACGAATTTTCCGACGACACCTTTCTTGCGCAGCATCTGGGTGACGGTCAGCACCAGGTCGGTGGCGGTGATGCCTTCCTTCAGCTTGCCGGTGAGCTTGAAGCCGATCACCTCGGGGATCAGCATCGACACCGGCTGGCCGAGCATCGCCGCTTCCGCCTCGATGCCGCCCACGCCCCAGCCGAGCACGCCGAGGCCGTTGATCATGGTGGTGTGCGAGTCGGTACCGACCAGCGTGTCAGGGAAGGCGTAGGTGCGGCCGTCCTCGTCCTTGGTCCACACGGTGCGCCCCAGGTACTCCAGGTTGACCTGGTGGCAGATGCCGGTGCCCGGCGGTACCACGCGGAAGTTGTCGAAGGCGTTCTGACCCCAGCGCAGGAAGGCATAACGCTCGCCGTTGCGCTCCATCTCGATCTCGACGTTCTGCGCGAAGGCGGACTGGCTGGCGAACTTGTCGACCATTACCGAGTGGTCGATGACCAGGTCGACCGGCGACAGCGGGTTGATCTTCTGCGGATCACCACCGGCCTTGGCCATGGCGTCACGCATGGCGGCGAGGTCGACCACCGCCGGCACGCCGGTGAAATCCTGCATCAGCACGCGGGCGGGGCGGTACTGGATTTCGCGCTCGGAGCTGCGCGTCTTCAGCCAGCCGGCCAGGGCCTTGAGGTCGTCGCCGGTGACGGTGTTGCCGTCCTCCCAGCGCAACAGGTTTTCCAGCAGGACTTTCAGGGACATCGGCAGCTTGCCCAGGTCCCCTAGACTCTTCGCCGCTTCAGGCAGGCTGTAGTAGTGATAGGTCTTGCCGGCGACCTCCAGGGTACGCAGGCTGTTCAGGCTATCCACTGCGGGCATGACATTCTCCTCAGGCTTGGATTCTGCTCGTGATCGTCAGGCACGGCTGATCTCGGGTGCGCTAGCGATACTTGGCGAAAGTGCGCTCAACCGAGCTGATCCATCGCAGAAAAAGCGCGATTGACGGCAAATTTCGCCATGCAGGGCAATCATCGGGCAGTCTTCTGGGCGGTTAGGCCAGAACACTCAAGCTAGACCGTCCGACGGGGTGTTGCCATCTGTTCTGGACCGTTCGCTTGGCGAACGGGTTCAGAACAAATGACTCTGTCTGTGGGACTATTCCTGCGAATCTGCATGAAACCTTCGTGGGCAGCCTCTATAGTGCGCGGCCGAGGAGACACCCCGATGAATACCCTGTTACTGCACTGCCGGCCGGGCTTCGAGAACGAGGTCTGCGCCGAGCTGTCCGAGCACGCCGCGCGCCTGGACATTCCCGGCTACGCCCGCGCCAAGCCGGCTAGCGCCTACGCCGAATTTATCTGCATGGACGCCGATGGCGCCGAGCGCCTGATGCGCCAACTGCGCTTTCCCGAGCTGATCTTCCCGCGCCAGTGGGCGCGTGGTAGCGGTTTCACCGCGTTGCCGGAAACGGACCGTATCGGCGCGATCCTCGAGGCCCTGGCCGGTTTCCCGCAGTGCGGCAGCCTCTGGCTGGAGGTGTTCGACACCAACGACGGCAAGGAGCTGTCGACCTTCTGCCGCAAGTTCGAGAAGCCCCTGCGCGCGGCCCTGGTGAAAGCCGGCAAGCTGGTGGAAGACCCGAGCCTGCCGCGCCTGCTGCTGACCTTCCGCTCCGGTCGCGAGGCGTTCATCGGTCTGGCCGAGGCGCGCAACTGCGCCATGTGGCCGATGGGCATCCCGCGCCTGAAGTTCCCTCGCGAGGCGCCCAGCCGCTCGACGCTCAAGCTGGAAGAAGCCTGGCACCACTTCATCCCCCGCGCCGACTGGGATCGCCGTCTGGCGCCGGACATGCTCGCCGTGGACCTGGGCGCGTCGCCCGGCGGCTGGACCTGGCAACTGGTGAACCGCGAGATGCGCGTGGTCGCCGTGGACAACGGGCCGATGGCGGAGAACCTGATGTACTCCGGGCTGGTGGAGCACCAGCGCGTTGATGGTTACGCCTTCCGTCCGCGCCAGCGCATGGACTGGATGGTCTGCGACATCGTCGAGAAGCCCGCGCGCACGGGCGCGATGATCGAAACCTGGATCGGCGAGGGACTCTGCCGCGAGGCCATCGTCAACCTCAAGCTACCGATGAAACAGCGCTACGCCGAGGTACGGCGCATCCTTGATCGCCTGGAAGAGTCCTTCCGCGAGCGCGGGCTGAAAGTGCAGATCGGCTGCAAGCAGCTCTACCACGACCGTGAGGAAGTAACCTGCCACCTGCGCCGCATCGAGAGGGGCGAGCGCTAGCGGCGCGGAACTGCCCGGCCACGCCACCCGACCTTCGGTGACTTGCCGCGCCGCCCGGCATTGCCCATGCTGTGCGGCGCGAATCCTTGCGGAGACCTTCGTGAAGCGAAAGTTGCCCTCCCTCCTGGGCAGTTACAGCCGCATGCTGCTGCCGCGCCGCGGCCTTGGCCGCGATGAGCGCGTGCCTTACCTGGCGATGGACAGCCGCACCCTGAAATTCGACCTGCGCCACCTGCGCGCCTACCGCCAGCACTTCGGGCTCGATCCGGCGCTGGGCGTGCCGCTGCTCTATCCGCAGGTGATCAGCCTGCCGCTGCACCTGCGTCTGCTCAGCCGCTCGCGCATGCCGCTGTCGGTCGTGGGGCTGATCCACCTGCGCAGCCACATCCAGCGCTACCGCATGCTCGACGAGAACGAACCGCTGCAGTTCGATTGCCGCATTCTCACCAGTCGACGCAGCGAGCTTGGGCTGGAGGTGGATGTGGTCACCGAGGCCTGGCACCACGACATGCTCTACTGGCAGTCGATCACCACCTACCTGCGCCGCGGCGACTTCCTCGATGCCGAGGCCAAAGCCGATCCGCTGCCCGAGCGCGCCCAGTGGCACACACTGGAAGCGCCGGTGCATTCCGGCGTGCAGTGGCGCGTGCCGAAGATCGTCGGCTGGCGCTATGCCGGGCTGAGCGGCGACTTCAACCCACTGCACCTGTCGCGGCTGATGGCCTCGCATTACGGCTTCGGCAAACCCTTCGCCCACGGCATGTGGGGCCTGGCGCGCAGCCTCACCGGCCGTCGCCTGGCGGAGAACGTGCGCCTGGACGCGCACTTCAAGGCGCCGCTGCCGCTGGGCAGCCAGGTGAAGCAGGTCTATCGCCGCCTCGGCAAGAAGGAGCAGTGGGCGTTGCTGCCCGCCGAAGGCGATGGCCAGCCGATGCTGCTGGCGCAGCTGGACGAGGCGCCGGACGGGCCGTTGCGTTAGGCGTTTCGCCGGGAAGCGTTGGTGCGGCTCTGTTCGCGAGCAAGCTCGCTCCTACAAACAGTGCGCCGATGCAAACCTGTAGGAGCGAGCTTGCTCGCGAACCGCTCGGCGCAGCGCTTGCCCGATGCTGACAACCCGTCGAACACGATGTCTGCCGTGATTGCTCGCGGGCCATTGATGGGTATCGCTTCGCTCCACGCCATCCTACGGTTCGACGACCGATGCGTATTTATCGACGCTCCGCCACACGCGGCTGCAGCGGCACCAGGCTCGGTAGCTGCACTTCGCCCTGCAACTCCACCTCCGAGAAACGCCAGGAGCTGTTGAACAGGTACTGGTCGCTGAAACCGCTCACCTGCAAGCCGATCTCGTCCCCCGGGGCAAGGCTGGCGCTGACGGCGTTGAGGCGTGTGCTGCCCTGGTTCGCCAGGGGTTTTACCTGTTCATCCAGGCGCCGCGTGCGGCCATCGGCGCTGCGGATCGCCAGGGCCGCGAAAACCTGTGCGTCCGGGCGTTCCGTCAGCGGTTGATCCAGGCGCACTTCGGCGCTGCCGAGCAAGGCGCTGGCTTCGCCCACGCGCTGCAAGGGGATGAACGTCGAAGGCTGCACCAGGCCACTCAATGCCGGCCGGAGCGCCGTGGCCGGCAGTGCGACGGTGGCGCCCGGAGGAGGCAGGTCGTCCAGCGCCATTCCCTGGTCGAGATCGAGGCTGATGCACAGGTCCGGCACGCCGTCGGCGGCGCCAGGGCGCTTGCGCAGCTTCTCCTCGTACCAGGCGACGATGCCGGTATAGAGATTGATCGCACGCGAGCCGCAATGGATCACCGGCTCGTTGTTGAACGGCGGCAATCCGCTCCAGGCTTGCAGGGGCGGCGGCAGGATATGGCCGCCCTGCATGCCGAGCAGGCGCACGTCGGCCGGGCCCTGCTTCAGGCACTGGCGGATCTGCAGGCCCTGGTCCAGCGGGAACAGGGTGTCGCGCAGGCCCTGTATCAGCAGGGCGTCGGCATGGGGCAGGCGGCCCGCCGCGCAATAGCTGGCAAGACTGTTGGCGTGCAGCTCGGCTTGCACCGGCGCGGCCATACGGCCGCCGCTGGTGTGCAGGTAATCGGCCTGGACGAACTTGCCCAGGTCGTAGCCTGTGGCGAGGCCGAGGCTGACCAGTACGCCGCCCCAGCCGATCTTCAGCTGGCCATCCGGCGCCAGGGCGTCGGCCAGGTCGTACCAGGTGGCGATGGGCACGATGGCGTCGATGCGCGGGTCTTCCGCCGAGGCCAATAGCTGCACGGCGCCTCCGTAGCTCTCGCCGAGCATGCCGACGCGCGGGTCGTTCGGGCCGTCCATGGTCAGCCGTGCCAGGTGCGTGGCGGCCCAGTCGATCACCGCGCTGGCATCCTGGACCTCGAACTGCGGGTTCATCATCTCGATGCGCCCGTCGCTGCCGCCCCAGCCACGCTGGTCGTAGCTGACCACCCAGAAGCCGGCCTTCCAGGCGCGCAAGGCGGCGCGGCCGGACATCATGTTCTTGCCGTAGTAACCCTCCGGCCCGGTCACCCGCCAGCCGCCCCAGCCGTGGGTGTGGACGATGACCGGGGCCGTTTCGCCGGCCTTCAGCGCGGGCTGGAAGACCGTGGCGGAAAGCCGCGTGCCGTCGCGCGCGACGATGACTGCCTCGAACCAGGTGGCCGGCAGGTCCTGGCCGCGGCTGGCGCTGAAGTCCGGAACCTGGTCGCGGGCGGCGCAGCCGGCGAGCAGGGCGAGGCACAGGCAGAGAAGGGCGCGCATCGGAACTCCAGGCGGATCAGGCAGGTGCGCCAGCATGCCCGGCGCCCGCAGCGCCCACCCCCAACCAAGGTTGGGTGACCCGGACGGACGCGAGGTGACCGCATGGTGCGCTTTGCGCGACAATGCGCCATTGGTTTTTCTGGAGTTACCCGATGTCCCAGCCAGTCGATGCGATTCTCGACGCCACCGGCCTGAACTGCCCCGAGCCGGTCATGATGTTGCACAACAAGGTGCGCGACCTGCCGGCCGGCGGCCTGCTCAAGGTGATCGCCACCGACCCTTCCACGCGCCGTGACATTCCCAAGTTCTGCGTGTTCCTCGGCCACGAGCTGGTGGAGCAGCAGGAAGAGGCGGGGACCTACCTGTACTGGATTCGCAAGAAGGCGGACTGATCGTTCTGCCGATACCGCTCCTACGCTGAGTTTCGGCCGCAGAGTCACCGGCGATAGCGCTGTTCTGTAGGAGCGAGCTTGCTCGCGAACCGCCCAGCGCCAGAGCTGCCGGGGGATCTGTTCGCGAGCAAGCTCGCTCCTACAGGCTCGGATTTGCGGGGAGCGGACTTCGTCCGCGATGTCTTTGCGCCGCTCGGTTGTCGCAGGGAGTGGCCGATGCGCGATCGCGGACGGAGTCCGCTCCTACGCTGAGTCTCGGCCGCAGAGTCAGCGGCGATAGCGCTGTTCTGTAGGAGCGAGCTTGCTCGCGAACCGCCCAGCGCCAGAGCTGCCGGGGGACCTGTTCGCGAGCAAGCTCGCTCCTACAGGCTCGGATTCGCGGTGAGCGGACTTCGTCCGCGATGTCTTTGCGCCGCTCGGTTGTCGCAGGGAGTGGCCGATGCGCGATCGCGGACGGAGCCCGTTCCTACGCTGAGTCTCGGCCGCAGAATCACCGGCGATAGCGCTGTTCTGTAGGAGCGAGCATGCTCGCGAACCTCCCAGCGTCGGAGCTGCCGGGAGATCTGTTCGCGAGCAAGCTCGCTCCTACAGGCTCGGATTCGCGGGGAGCGGACTTCGTCCGCGATGACTTTGCGCCGCTCGGTTGTCGCAGGGAGTGGCCGATGCGCGATCGGGGACAGAGTCCGCTCTTACGCTGAGTCTCGGCCGCAGAATCACTGGCGATAGCGCTTTTTTGTAGGAGCGAGCTTGCTCGCGAACCGCCCAGCGCCGGAGCTGCCGGGGGATCTGTTCGCGAGCAAGCTCGCTCCTACAGGGAAAGGCTTCAGCTTCCTGCCGGGCGTGCTGCAATCTTCTGGGCGATCATTCGCCCGATCAGCGCGACGAAGGTCAGGGCGATCAGCACCACCGAAATCGCCGCCACCGCCGGGTCGATGTTGTCGCGCAGGCCGGACCAGATCTGCCGGGGCAACGTGTTCACCTCGGTGCTGGTAACGAACAGCGTCACCGCGATCTCCTCCCAGCTCAGCGCAAAGCACAGCAGCGCCGTGCTCGCCACGCCCAGCTTGAGGTTCGGCAGCACCACCATGAAGGTGGTCTGGCCCAGGCTCGCGCCGAGGTTGCGCGCGGCCAGCTCGATGCGTCGGTCCAGCTGGCTGAGCGCCACCAGCATGGTCACCACGCCGTAGGGCACCACCATCACGATGTGCGCGATGGTCAGGCCGACCAGGGTGTCGTAGCCCAGGCCCGGGGCGAACTGGCTGACCTTGGTTTCCATGAAGTACAGGACCATCGCCGAGATCATCGGCGGGATCGCCATGGGCAGCAGCACCAGGCCGATCAGCAGGGTCGCCAGGCGCGAGCGCAGGTACCAGATGCCGAGGCTGAAGCTCACCGCCAGGGCGGTGGCGATGATGCAGGTGGCGGTGGCGACGATCAGGCTCTGGCTGATCGCCGAGAGCCATTCCGGGCTGTCCAGTAGCGCCTGGTAATGCCGCAGCGACCAGTTGCCGTTGGGCATCGAGAGGAAGCGCTTGCTGGTGAAGGACACCGGAATCACCGCCAGCAGCGGGAAGATCATGAAGATCATCGCCATGGTCGCCAGCAGGCGGCTGGGGGCTTTGGTTTCGTGTGCGTTCATCAATGAGTACCTCTTTCCTCAGCCGACCAGCTTGTCGACGCGGGTCATGCGCAACAGCGCCCAGATCATCCCGCTCACCAATGCCAGCAGCACCACTGAAAGCGCCGCACCCAGGCCCCAGTTGCTGGTCTGGAACATCTGCAGGTAGACGTACTCGGCCACCATCACCGTCTGCCCACCGCCGAGGATCGCCGGGGTGATGAAGAAGCCCAGGCAGAACACGAAGACGATGATGAAGGCGCCGAGGATGCCGGGAATGGTCTGCGGCACGAAGATGCTCCAGAAGGTGCGCATCTGCCCGGCGCCCAGGCCGCGCGCGGCCAGCAGCACGCGCGGGTCGAGGCGGCGCATGGTCGAGACCAGCGGGAACAGCGCGAAGGGCACCATGAAGTGGACCATGCCGATCACTACCCCCAGTTCGTTGCGCGTGAGCTGCAAGGGCTCGTTGGTGATGCCCAGGTACTGCAGCCAGTCGTTGAGCAGCCCGTTGCTGCGCAGGGCGATCAGCCAGCCGAAGGCACGCACCAGCACCGACAGCCAGAACGGGATGAACACGCAGATTTCCACCACGCGCTGCCAGAACGGCGGGCTGTAGACCCAGCAATAGGCCATCAGGTAGGCGATCAGCAGGGAGATCACGCTGACCGTGGTGCACAGGCGGAAGGTCCGCCAGAGCACGTCGTGGATCGCCGGGTCCGTCATGATCCGCTGGTACTGCTCGATCCCCGGCTCCGGCAGGGTCACGCTCCAGCCGAGCACGCCGAGGAAGGGCAGTACGTAGAACACGAACAGGACAACCGGCAGCGGCAGCAGCAGGGCGCCCAGCTTCAGCCGCGAGGGGGCGTTATCGGCCATGACCTGCGCTCCGCGTCACTTGGAAATGTGGGTCAGGTACTGCTCCAGGGTCGCCGCGTAGTGGTCGGTGTACCACTCGTGGCTGAGCATGATCTGCTTGGGCAGGTTTGCCGGATCGGTGCAGTTGAGGTGCTTGCGGTCCTCGGGGATCAGCGCGGCGGCGGCGGGGTTGGCCGGGCCGTTGCCGAACATCTTGAACAGCTCGACCTGGGATTGCGGGTCCTGGGCGTAGGCGATGAACTTCATCGCGGCCTCGGTGCCGGCCGGGTTGCCCTTGAGCACGCCCCAGTTGCTGCAGCCCAGCAGGGCGTTGTCGAAGGTCCACTTGATGCGGTCTTCGCTGTCCTCGGTGATTACCTGGGCGCGGGTGTTCCAGATTGCGCCCATGGACACTTCGCCCTCGATCAGCAACTGCTGGGTTTCCGCGCCCGAGCCCCAGAAGGCCAGTACGTGGGGCTTCAGCTCCTCGATTTTCTTCATGGCGCGCGGCACGTCCAGCGGGTAGAGCTTGTCCGGCGTCACGCCGTCGGCCAGCAGCGCGGCCTCCAGCATGCCGTTCATCCACTTGTAGAGGGTGCGCTTGCCGGGGAAGGTCTTCACGTCCCAGAAGTCCGCCCAGGTCTTCGGCACCTTGTCGCCGAAGCGCTCGCTGTCGTAGGCGATCACGTAGCTGAGCATGTAGTCGGCGATGCCGTATTCGTAGGCGAAGCCGGGCAGCACCTTGTCCCTGGAGACGACGTTGTAGTCGATCGGCTGCACCAGGCCTTCCTTGCCGAGGTTCTGCAGGATCGAGCTTTCCGCGTCGACCACGTCCCAGCTCACCCGGCCGCTGGACAGCTGGGTGCGGATGGCGCCCTCGGTGGGGCCGCTGCCGTCGATCTTGGTCGGGATGCCGGTGGCCTTGGAGAAGCCCTCGGTCCAGGCTTTGCCGAAGGCCTTGATGGCGTCGCCGCCCCAGTTCACCACCACCAGCGGCTTGTCGCCGGCGGCGAAGCTCACGCCGTTGCGCAGGGCCAGCGGCAGGGCGGCCATCAGGCCCATGCCCTTGAGGAAGGTACGGCGGTCGATCTGGCCGCGACGGGTCTTCTCGATGAGGACTTCGATGCAGTCTTGCTGGTGCGGATTGAACTCTTTCGGATTGAACATGGGGGCAGCTCCCGATCAGGTGGGATGGCGAAAAGGGGACTAACGCGTTCGGCGGCTCAGGCCAGCAGCAGGCTTTTCTCGATGGGCCAGCTCAGCCAGACCTTCGAGCCGTGCTCCAGGCGCGAGGCCTGGTGGTCGGCGTGTACGGCCAGGCTCATGGGCAACTTGCCTTCGGCGCCGGCACCCAGGCACAGCTCGGTGCTGGCGCCCTGGTAGGTCTTGGCGGTCAGCACGGCCTGCACCACGTTGTGGCCATTCACCTGTGGCGGAGCGCTGTGCAGCTGCATGTGCTCGGGGCGTACCGCCAGCAGCGGCGCGTCGGCCTGCAGGGCGGGAGAGTAGCTGGCGCGCAGTTCGGTCTCGCCGAAGCGCCCGCAGGCCAGCTCGCCGGCGCGGCCCACCTGGCTCAGCGGGAAGAGGTTCATCTTGCCGAGGAATTCGGCGACGAAGCGGTTGTTCGGCTGGTTGTAGATGATTTCCGGCGCGTCGACCTGGGCCAGTTGGCCACGGTTGAAGATGGCGATGCGAGTGGACAGGGCGAGGGCTTCGTTCTGGTCGTGGGTGACGAAGACGAAGGTGGTGCCGACCTGGCGGTGGATGCGTTGCAGCTCAGCCTGCAGTTGCTCGCGCAGGTTCTTGTCGAGGGCGGAGAGCGGTTCGTCGAGCAGCAGCATGTCCGGTTCGAAGACCAGGGCACGGGCGATGGCGACGCGTTGCTGCTGGCCGCCGGAGAGCTCGCCGGGGCGCTTGCCCAGGTGCTCGCCGAGGCCGACCACTTCCAGCATGTGGCGCACGCGGCGGTTGCGTTCCTCGGCCTTCACCCCGCGGATCTTCAGCGGGAAGGCGACGTTGTCCTCGATGCTCATGTGCGGGAACAGGGCGTAGCCCTGGAACACCATGCCGAAGTTGCGCTTCTCGGCGGGGCGCCTGGTGATGTCGGCGCCGCCTTCCTCCAGACGACCGCGGGATGGGTCCTGGAAGCCGGCGAGGATCATCAGGAAGGTGGTCTTGCCGGAGCCCGAGGGGCCAAGGAGAGTGAGGAACTCACCCTGCTGGATGTCGATGTTCACGCCATCCAGCGCGTTGAAACTGCCGTAGCTCTTGCCGATGCCGATCGCACGTAGTTGGGGCTGTCGCTCCACTGCACTTACCTCGATTTCTTGTTCTTGTTCGAGCAGCCGCCGGGTGAGGATCAGGTAAAAATCAGCGGCCTTTTTTTAACGCAGTATTGTCAAATCTCTCTTCGCTTCAATCGCGTTTTTTTGCCCTCATTGTTCGAAATCACTCACCAATCAGCGCGTGGCGCGCATTCTGGCGGAACTGCTCGGACATCCGCAGCTCGGCCTTCATCCAGGCCTTGAAGGCCCGTACGTCGGGGCGTTCGGACTTGGCCGGGTCGGTGACGAAGTAGTAGCGATTGGGCGGCTCGATGGCGACGTTGAACAGGCGCACCAACTGCCCCTTGGCCATGGCGTCGCCGCTGACCAGCGCATCGCCCATGGCCACGCCTTGCCCGGCGATGGCCGCCGATTGCACCAGGTGCGCGTCGGAGAAGACGATGCCGTTGCGCACGTTGAGGTTCTTCACCCCGGCAGCGGCGGTCCACAGCAGCCAGTCGGAGTGATCGACCATGTGCAGGAACGGCAGGCTGGCGAGGTCTTCCGGCGAATCGAGGCCGCCGACGGAGTTGATCAGCGACGGGCTGCACACCGGGAAGGTGTCCAGGGTGGCGATCAGGTCCACGTGCAGGTCCTGCCAGTCGCCCACGCCGTAGGCGATGAACAGGTCGACGTCACGATCGCTGACATCGTCGGGGACGCGGGGGGAAACCAGATTCAGCTCCACCTGCGGGTGAGCGCGCTGGAACTTGCCGATCTGGTGGCACAGCCAGTACGTGGCGAAGCCCGGCGTGCAGCTCACGCACAGGCGGCCGGAGACTTCCTCGGCGTTGGCGAAGCGCCGCGCCTCGTTGAGGATGGCCAGGGCGCGCTGGGTTTCGCGGGCGAAGCATTCGCCGTGGTAGGTCAGCGCAATGCCGCGGCCAACCCGTTCGGTCAGCGGGATGCCCAGGCAGTCTTCCAGGCTGTGCAACTGGTGGCTGACCGCGCTGCGGGTCAGGCTCAGCTCGCTCGCCGCGCCGGACAGGCTGCCCAGGCGGGCGACGGCGTCCAGCACGCGCAGGGCGGTCATCGAGGGGAAACGCATGGCTGCTCACTCCTGGTGCGCGAAGTGGAGCCTTTATCCCTGAGCGGGGCGGTGGTGTCGAGTGGCTGCGGGTACGGGCGGAGAGGGCGGTTGTTGCGGGGCGTTTCCCGTGTCTTCCCCGAAGCGCCGGAGCCAGCCTCGCCCTTTATGTTGCAGAGGTGATGTTTCGGCTCGGGTGTTTACGCGCCGCATCGGCGTGCGCTGGGACTCCTTGTTTCGCCCCCGCGGGCGACCTCCTTTGGCAAACGCCCCAAAGGAGGCAAAGGTCTTGCCCCAATCATCCGGTTTTTCGCTTGGGGCGAAAAATACCCTCGTTGAAGCGAAGTTTCAGGGGCACGCCGCGAAGGGCCATCCTTGGCCCATCGCGGCTCTCGCGACATCCATGTCGCTCAACCCCTGAAACTCCGCTTCGACGAGGCCTCCTGAACGGGGCGGTTCGGAGTGCGCGGAAGTTTTTCTGGAAATCCTCTAGAGCAAGAGTCAGAGCGCGGAGCACGGCTTTCCTGTAGGAGCGAGCTTGCTCGCGAACGGCGTCGCTGCGGGGCCAGGTTCGCGAGCAAGTTCGCTCCTACAAAGAGCGGTTCGTGCGCAACGGCAACCTCGGCCTTGCCAGCCTGCGTAGGAGCGGACTGTGAAGCTGGCCGTTAGCGCAGCTTCTCCATCATCTGGTAGTACCACATGCCCGCCGCCAGCATCGGGTTGCCGAAGACGTCGCCCATGGGCACGCGGATGTGCTTGCACTGGGCGAAGGTATCGAACTTCTCCAGGTCGCCGGTCATCGCCGTGGCCATGATCTCGCCCATGATGTGGGTGGTCGCCACGCCGTGGCCGGAGTAGCCCTGGCAGTACCAGACGTTCTCCGACAGCTTGCCCAGCTGCGGGATGCGGTTCATCACGATGCCCATGGCGCAGCTCCACTGGAACTCGATGTCCACGCCCTTGAGCGCCGGGAAGGTGCGCTCGATGCAGGGGCGCAGTTCGCCGGCGATGTCGCGGGAGTCGCGGCCCGAGTAGTTGGCGCCGCCGCCGAAAAGCAGGCGGCCGTCGCCGGTCATGCGGTAGTAGTCGAGCACGAAGCGGCAGTCGTAGACGGCCAGGTCCTGCGGGTTGATGCGCTTGGCCAGCTCGCCCAGCGGCTTGGTGGTGACGATGCCGCCCATGGCCGGGAAGATCATGCCCTTGAGCTGCTTGCGCTCCAGCTTGTGGTAGACGTCGCCGGCGAGCATCACCTGCGCGGCGTTGATCCGGCCGCCGGAGGTGACCACCGCCGGGCGCGGGCCGTGGATGATGTCCAGCACTTCGGAGTGTTCGAAGATCAGCGCGCCCAGGCTGGCGGCGGCCTTGGCTTCGCCGATGCACAGGTTGAGCGGGTGCAGGTGCATGTTGCGGGTGTTCTTGATGGCGCCGCAGTAGAGGTCGCTTTCCAGGTGCGCGCGCACGCCGGCGCCGTCCAGCAGGCTGATCTCGTCGCCCATGCCGCGGCGTTTGGCGTCATCGAAGGTGGCCTTCAGTTCGTCCATGTGCGACGGCTTCATCGCCGCGTGCAGGTGGCCGAACTTCAGGTCGCACTGGATGCCGTATTTCTCCACGCGGCTCTTGATGATCTCGTGGCCGCGCCAGCGCAGGTGCCAGATGAAGTCGTCGACGTCGTCGCCGAGCCACTGGCGCATCTGCTTTTCCATGGCGGAATCGCCGGAGAGGCTGCCGGTGACCTGCCCGCCGTTGCGCCCGCTGGCGCCCCAGCCGACCTTGTTGGTCTCGACGATGGCGACCTTGTAGCCGCGCTCGGCCAACTCCACGGCGGTGGCGACGCCGGTGAAGCCGCCGCCGATGATGGCGATGTCGACGTTCACCTCGCCCTGCAGCGTGGGATAGCTGGTCTCTTCGTTGAGGCTCGCGGAGTAATAGGACTTCGCGCGCTCAGGGGCGGGCGTGGCGGGGTTAACAGCGGCGTTCATTACGGTGTTCCTTTCTTGTTCGTTCGTTTGGCCCTTCTCCCTCACCCTGACTCTCTCCCAGAGGGAGAGGGGACTGATCGGAGCGGGCTTTGAAGTTGGGTTCTCGCCGGGTGCATCAGTGAGCGAAAAGCTCGTCTCGGCACGGACGGCCCCCTCTCCCTGTAGGAGAGGGCTGGGGTGAGGGGCGCTGCAGTTCTATCAGCACAGCCTCAAGCCTGCGTCAGATACCAGCGCCAGTCCTGCTCGCCGACCTCGCCCATGAACTGGCGGTACTCCGCCTGCTTGACCTTCAGGTAGACACCGAGGAATTCGTGCCCCAGGGCATCGCGGGCCCAGCTGGAGCGCTCCAGCGCGCGCAGCGAGGTGAGCCAGTCGGTGGGCAGCAGCTCCTTGGCCTGGGCGTAGCCGTTGCCTTCCACCGGCGCGCCCGGATCGATGGCCTCGCGGATGCCGCGATGGATACCGGCGAGGATGGCGGCGGCAGCCAGGTACGGGTTGGCATCGGCGCCACAGATGCGGTGCTCGACGTGCCGGGTGTTGGCCGGGCCGCCCGGGACGCGCAGGCTCACGGTGCGGTTATCGCAGCCCCAGGTCGGCGCCAGCGGCGCGTAGCTGTTGGCCTGGAAGCGGCGGTAGGAGTTGGCGTTGGGGCAGAACAGCAGCAGCGAGTCGAGCAGGCTTTTCAGCATGCCGCCCACGGACTGACGCAGCAGCGGAGTGCCGGCAGGGTCTTCGCTGGCGTAGAGATTGTTGCCCTCGGCGTCAGCCAGGGAAACGTGCATGTGCATGCCGGTGCCGGCCAGGTCGTCGAACGGCTTGGCCATGAAGCAGGCCTGCATGCCGTGCTTGTGTGCCACGCCTTTCACCAGGCGCTTGTAGCGCACGGCCTGGTCCATGGCGAGCAGCGCGTCGCCGTGTTCCAGGGTGATCTCCACCTGGCCCGGCGCGTATTCGGAAATCGCCGTGCGCGCCGGAATGCCCTGGGCCTTGCAGGCGGCATAGAGGTCGGCGAGGAACGGCTCGATCTGCTCCAGCTCGCGCAGGCCATAAACCTGCGTGGCGCGCGGGCGACCGCCGTCGGCGTCCAGCGCCGGTTGCGGGCGGCCATTGGCATCGCGCTTGGCGTCCAGCAGGTAGAACTCCAGCTCGCAGGCCATCACCGGGTGGTAGCCATCGGCCTTGAGGCCGTCGATCACGCGCAGCAGCACGTGGCGCGGGTCGGCGATGTCGGCTGGCTTGCCTTCCTCCGGGTGCATGCTGACCTGCACCGCTGCTGTGGGAATCTGCCGCCAGGGCAGGCGCACCAGGCTGCCTTGCAGGGGATAGGCGCGGCAGTCGATGTCACCCACGTCCCAGACCAGCCCGGAATCCTCCACATCCTCCCCGTGCAGGGTGAGGCCGAGAATGGTGCTGGGCAGCGGCCGGCCGGACTGGTACACGGCGAGCAGTTCCTCGCGGTGCAGCAGCTTGCCGCGCGGCACGCCGTTGGCGTCGAGGATGAACAGCTCGACCATCTCGATATCGGGGTTCTGGGCCAGGAAATACTGGGCTTCTTGCACGGAGGCGAAATTCATGGGGCTCTCGTTAGCATCCACACGGATGCGCTGACGACCTGCAGGCCAGGGCCGCGCCGACAGGCGCAGGATTGAAGGCAGGCAAGCGATGCAACGGGCTACGTCTTGTTCGAGAACGGCGTTGTGCCAGTCCTTGAGCGTAGTTCCGTCGAGGGAATCCGGGCGATGACGCCCGGTCAGCGAGAGGTGCTGTCCGGTGGACGGGCGTGGCGGCAGTGCCAGAGCGCCCAGAAGGCCAGTTCGAGAGGCAGGGTCAGCGGTTGCAGTTCGAGCCAGCGGGCATGTTTGCGCGGCAGGCGGACAGCGCTGCCGGCCTTGCGGGCGGCGACGGGTTCCAGCGATGCGGGCGAAACGAGCAGATGCATGTCGAAGGTTATGGCTGACGATTCCCGGAGACTCGCACGGCGGATGGGTTTGTTAAATGTGATTTTCACGACGTTTGGTTTCGTGTTATCGAAACTGAATGCCGGGGAAGGACTGCCGCGAAGGCCGTTCCAGAGCCTCTCCCGTGGCTACCGCGCATCCCGTCGAAGCGCTCGGAGCACCCGTCGCGCCTGCCCTAGACTGGTGCAGTCAGCGCCCGTTGCGAGTTCGCCCATGTGCCGTATCGCCTTCGCCCCGTCGATCCAGCGTCACGTTCCCATCGAGGAGCGCGAGCTGACCGCGGATACCTTGTCCGGCGCATTGGAAATGATCTTCGCCGAAGCGCCGAAGCTGCGCGGCTACCTGCTGGACGACCAGGGCGGATTGCGTCGGCACCTGACGATTTTCATCGACGGGCTGCGCCTGCGGGACCGCGCCCGCCTCAGCGATGCGCTGGCGGCGGACAGCGAGGTCTACGTGGTGCAGGCCTTGAGCGGTGGTTGAGACGCGGCGGCAATTCAGGAGAGCAGAATGGATGATCGACTGCTGGTGGCAACCCGCAAGGGCCTGTTCACCTTCCAGCGTGGCGCGGATGGCTGGCGGGAATGCCGCCGCGACTTCATCGGCGAGCCCCTGAGCACGGTGCTCGCCGATCCGCGCGACGACACTCTCTACGCCGCGCTCAACCTCGGTCACTTCGGCTGCAAGCTGTGGCGCCAGCGCGCGGGGGAGGATTGGCAGGAAGTCAGCGTGCCGACCTATCCGCCGCAACCCGACCCGCTGCCCGAACCCGCGGAAGGCGAAGCGCCGCCCGCGCCCTGGACCCTGCAACAGATCTGGTGCCTGGAAACCGGTGGCGCCGCCGAACCCGGCGTGCTCTGGGCCGGCACCATTCCCGGCGGCCTGTTCCGCAGCAACGACGGCGGCGACAGCTGGGAGCTGAACCGCCCGCTCTGGGATGTGCCCGAGCGCTCGCGCTGGATGGGTGGCGGCTATGACTGGCCGGGGATTCACTCGGTCAGCGTCGACCCGCGCGACAGCCGGCACCTGACCGTCGCCGTATCCTGCGGCGGCGTCTGGCAGAGCGATGACGGCGGCGCCAGTTGGCGCCTGAGCACCGCCGGCATGTACGCCGACTACATGCCGCCGGAGTTGCGCGAAGAGGGCGCCATCCAGGACCCGCACCGCCTGGTGCATTGCCCGGCACAGCCGGATCGCCTGTGGGTGCAGCACCACAATGGCATCTTCACCTCCACCGATGGCGGCTTGCGCTGGAACGACGTACCGGTCGAACCCTCGAGTTTCGGTTTCGCCGTCGCCGTCCACCCGACACGGCCGGGCACGGCGTGGTTCGTTCCGGCGGTGAAGGACGTCTGCCGCATTCCGGTGGACGCCCGCTTCGTCGTCACCCGTACCCGCGATGGCGGCGCCAGCTTCGAGGTACTCGATGGCGGGTTGCCCCAGGGCGCCGCCTTCGACCTGGTCTATCGCCACGGCCTGGCCATCGACGATGACGGCGCCTGTCTGGCGATGGGCTCCACCACCGGTGGCCTGTGGTTGTCGGAGAATGGCGGCGACCACTGGCAATGCCTGTCCGCCAACCTGCCGCCGATCTACTGCGTGCGCTTTGGCTGAGCCTTGCGCCGGGCCTGTTCGCGCACCTCGCGTGGCTTCATGCGGTGGTCGAAGTAATTGATCGCGGTGCCGAACACGACGATGGCGATCAGGATGGTCAGGCCGATCTGTGTGGCTTCCATGGGCTTCTCCTTGGGCGGTGCGCTCAGAGCGCCTGGCCGCGGCGCTTGAGTTCCAGGCGGCGGATGAACTCCTCCAGCACCCGGCGGTAGAGGTCGTCCTTGAGGCAGGCATCCTCGATGCCGGCGTCGAGGTTGGGGTTGTCGTTCACTTCGATCACCACCACTTCGCCGTCCACCTCCTTCAGGTCGACGCCGTAAAGGCCGTCGCCGATCAGGTTGGCGGTCTTCAGTGCCAGCTCGACGACGGCGGGCGGCGCGCTTTCCACCGGCAGCGTGCGGCACTCGCCGATCACCTCGCCATCGGCCTGGTGCTGGACGATCTGCCAGTGCCCGCGCGACATGAAGTACTGGCAGGCGAACAGTGGCTGGCGGTTGAGGATGCCGATGCGCCAGTCGAACTCGGTGTAGAGGTACTCCTGGGCGAGCAGCAGCACCGAGTGCTCGAACAGCTGCGCGCTGACGCTGCGCAGCTGCTGGGCGTCCTCGACCTTGTAGACGCCACGGGAGAAGCAGCCGTCGGGGATCTTCAGCACCAGCGGGAAGCCCAGCCGCGCGCCGACGCGCTCCAGTTCCTGGGGGTTGTCCTTGTAGAGGATTTCCGTGTCCGGCATGCCCAGGCCGTGGTTGCGCAGCAGATCGGTGAGATAGACCTTGTTGGTGCAGCGCAGGATCGACGCCGGGTCGTCCATCACGATCAGCCCCTCGCTCTCGGCTTTCTTGGCGAAGCGATAGGTGTGGTCGTCAACGCTGGTGGTCTCGCGGATCAGCAGGGCGTCGTACTCGGCCAGCCGCGCGTAGTCCTTTTTCTCGATCAACTCGACGTCGATGCCCAGTTGCCGGCCGACCCGGACGAAGCCTTCCAGGGCGCCGGCATTGGAGGGCGGCAGGCTTTCCGCCGGGTTGTGTAGGACGGCCAGGTCGTAGCGCGCCAGGCGCCGCGAATTGGGCTGGCGCCAGACGCGCCGGCTGAAACGGTCGAGGGCGTCGGCGAACTGGTCCTCCTGGTTATCGCGCAGCTTGTGCAGCGCGCCGGGGCGGATTCCCGCGATGTGCCAGGCGTCGGTGCGGCGGAAGTCCACCAGCAGGATGGGGCAGGGGAAGGCCTCGAACAGTTGGCGGGCGATGGGCTGCAGTGGCTCAAGCTCCGTATGGCCGAAATACAGGCGCAGGGTGAAGCCGTCGGTGCTGGCGCAGGGATGCTGGGCGAGGGCTTTTTCCAGGGATCTTTCCAGGCCGTCCAGGGCCAGGCCGTAGAGGGATTTCTTCGCCAGTTCGCTGATGGTGCGTACCGACGGAATCACCTTGTGGCCCCGTGCTTCGGCCAATAGTGAACAGTAATAACCGTGGCCGAGATATTTATAGTGGCGGCACAGGTTGATGACCTGGAAGCGCTTTCCCGATTCGAACTGATGCGAATCTTCCAGGTACTCGCGGGCGCTCAGCATATCTTCGCTGGGAATATAGGACGCCCAGTCTTCCTTGCGCTCGACGATGATCAGAACCCGGCTGGCCCTCGCTGAAGGAGGCTCCGCAGAGGTGTCGGCGACGACATGCAGGGAACTTGCGCTGAACTTTTCATGGAAGTTAGTGTGTAACGAGGACATTGTTCACGGACCTGTCTGGAAGTTGCCGTGTGTCTATTAAGCAGCAACTTTCTGAAATGTCCCGGTTCATTACGAAAGTTTTACGGAGTGCCCATGTCGCTGTTATATCGCCTTGCCGCGCCGGCCGATCTGGTGAACTTGCTGGAGCTGGAAGAGGCGTGTTTCGAGCAGGATCGCATCAGTGGCCGCAGCTTTCGCCGACTGATCGGAGCACCCAGCGCCATCCTGCTGGTCGCCGAACGTGATGGCGGGTTGCTGGGTTACGCGTTGCTCCTGTTGAAACGGGGCTCGGAGATCGCCCGCCTATACTCCCTGGCGATTTCCTGGCAAGCGCGAGGGCAGGGTCTTGGCGCTGCGCTGCTGGAGCGCTGCGAAGAGCAGGCCCGGGCGCGCGGTTGCCGGCGCCTGCGTCTGGAAGTGCGCACCGATAACGCCAGCGCCATTGGCCTTTACCAGCGCAGCGGCTACGTCCGCTTTGCCCGCAGCGCCGGTTTCTACGAAGACGGCAGCGATGCCTGGCGCTACGAGAAAGCGCTCGGCGCTCCGGCCCCGACAGCAAGGAACCCGGCATGACCGCCCGCATTCAGCACTTCTTCGATACTGCCACGTCCACCTACAGCTACGTGGTCGCCGACCCCGCGACGAGCCGTTGCGCCATTGTCGACCCGGTGCTGGACTATGACGCCGCAGCGGGCCGGGTCAGCCATGACAGCGCCCGGCGCATCGTGGCCTATGTGCGCGAACAGGGCCTGACGGTGGAATGGCTGCTGGAAACCCATCTGCATGCGGACCACCTGTCCGCATCGGCGTGGCTCAAGGGCGAACTGGGCGGAGGCCTGGCCATCGGCTCCAGCATTGCCCAGGTGCAGCGCACCTTTGCCGGGCTGTTCAACCTGGGCGAAGACTTCCCTTGCGACGGCAGCCAGTTCGACCATCTGTTCGCGGACGGCGAGACCTTCCGCATCGGCAGCCTGCACGCCGAAGCCCTGCACACTCCCGGCCACACGCCGGCCTGCATGACCTACCGCATCGGCGATGCGGCCTTCGTCGGCGACACGCTGTTCATGCCCGACTACGGCACCGCCCGCTGCGATTTCCCCGGCGGCGATGCGCGGCAGTTGTACCGTTCGATCCAGCGGCTGTTCGCGCTGCCCGATTCGACCCGGCTGCTCCTCTGCCACGACTACCTGACGGAGGGGCGCGAGGAGCACCAGCACCAGACCACGGTCGAACGCGAGCGCAGGGAAAACGTGCATGTCCACGATGGCATCAGCGAGGATGCCTTCGTCGCCATGCGCGTGGCCCGGGATGCGACGCTGAACGCACCGGCGCTGATCTGGCCGTCGATCCAGGTGAACATGCGTGGCGGCGTGTTGCCGGAGGCCGAAGCCAATGGCGTGCGCTATCTGCGGATTCCGCTGGATCGGATGTAGTCACCCGCGATGGCGATGGCGATGGCGATGGTGATGGTGATGGTGATCCTGTAGCAGCGCCCCATGGGCCCGCTCCTACGAGATGCCTCTGCGCTTGGGGCGGCCCTCACCCTAACCCTCTCCCAGGGGGAGAGGGGACCGTTCGGTGAAGGATGAAACTTCGGCGTCAGCCGGCACGGTCGGCTCCCTCTCCCTCTGGGAGAGGGCTGGGGTGAGGGAAATTCGGCGGCACGGACCTCTCCGAAGAGGACGCTTGCTCCTAACAGGTGTGTTCCGGTTACAGCAACAGACTGCGAATATCCCCCAGCACCTCTCCCAGCCGCCGAGTGAACCGCGCCGCTGCCGCACCGTTGATCACCCGGTGGTCATAGGACAGCGACAGCGGCAGCATCAGCCGTGGCTGGAAGGCCTTGCCGTCCCACACCGGCTGCATCGTCGCTTTGCTCACGCCGAGGATCGCCACTTCCGGCGCATTGACGATGGGCGTGAAGCCCGTGCCGCCGATATGCCCGAGGCTGGAGATGGTGAAGCAGGCGCCCTGCATCGCGTCGGCGGAGAGCTTCTTGGTGCGTGCCTTTTCCGCCAGTTCGGCGGCCTCCAGGGCAAGCTGCAGCAGCCCCTTGCTGTCGACGTCGCGGATCACCGGCACCAGCAGGCCATCCGGCGTGTCCACGGCGAAGCCGATGTGCACGTACTTCTTGCGGATCAGCGCCTTGCCGCTGGGCGCCAGCGAGCTGTTGAAGTCCGGCAGCTCGCGCAGCAGGTGGGCGCAGGCCTTGAGCAGGATCGGCAGGATGGTCAGCTTGGTCCCGGCCTTTTCCGCCGCCGCCTTCTGCGCGATGCGGAAGGCTTCCGCCTCGGTGATGTCGGCGGACTCGAACTGCGTCACGTGGGGCACATTCAGCCAACTGCGGTGCAGGTTGGCGGCGCCGACTTGCATCAGGCGGGTCATCGCTACTTCTTCGATTTCGCCGAACTTGCTGAAGTCGATTTCCGGAATCGGCGGAATCCCTGCGCCGCCAGTCGCTCCCGCTGAGGCGCCAGACTTGCTCCGTTGCAGTTGCTCCTTCACGAACAACTGCACGTCCTCCTTGAGGATGCGGCCCTTGGGTCCGCTGCCCTTCACTTCGGCCAGGTCGACGCCAAATTCGCGGGCGAGCATGCGCACAGCGGGGCCTGCATGGACCTTGCTGCCGTCGCGGCTCGGCGCGCCGACGGGCGCGGCTGCCGGTGCCTTGGGTTGCTCGGCTTTTGCACTGGGCGCTGGAGCGGGTTGCTCGGCGCTCTGCGCAGGAGCGGGCGCGGCGCTACCGGCGACTTCCAGTTCGAGGATCTCATCGCCTTCCTTGAGCGTGTCGCCGATCTTCACCTTGATGGCTTTCACCACGCCGGCCCTGGGCGCGGGAATCTCCATGCTGGCCTTGTCGGATTCCAGGGTCAGCAGGCTCTGGTCGGCCTCGATGGAGTCGCCCACCTTGACCATCAGTTCGATGACGTTGCCCTGGCCATTGCCGATATCCGGCACGCGGACGGTCTCGATGCCGCCACCTCCGCTGACTCCGCCGGAGGCTGGTGCTGGCGCCGGCGCAGCGGCCGGCTGCTGTTGCGCTGGAGCCGCAGCGGCCGGAGCACTGGCCGCCTGTGCGCTGCCCTCGGTTTCCAGCTCGAGGATGTCGTCACCTTCCTTGAGCGTGTCGCCGATCTTCACCTTGATCGCCTTCACCACGCCGGCCCTGGGCGCAGGAATCTCCATGCTGGCCTTGTCGGATTCCAGGGTCAGCAGGCTCTGGTCGGCCTCGATGCGGTCGCCGACCTTGACCATCAGTTCGATGATCTCGCCCTGGCCGTTGCCGATGTCCGGCACCTTGATGGTTTCCACGCCACCACCTCCCGCGGGCGCGGGTTGCGGGGCTGGTGCGGCGGCGGGTTTGGGCGGCTCAGCGGCAGGTTTGGCGGGCTCTTCGGCCTTGGCCGCGGTGGCGCTACCTTCGGCCTCCAGTTCGAGAATCTCGTCGCCTTCCTTGAGGGTGTCGCCGACCTTCACCTTGATGGCCTTCACCACGCCCGCCCTCGGCGCGGGGATTTCCATGCTGGCCTTGTCCGATTCCAGGGTCAGCAGGCTCTGCTCGGCCTCGATGCGGTCGCCGACCTTGACCAGCAGTTCGATGACTTCGCCCTCGCCGTTGCCGATGTCGGGTACGCGTATTGTCTCGCTCACGGTGCCTCTCCTCAGCAGTCCAGCGGGTTGGGTTTTTCCGGATCGAGACCGAACTTGGCGATGGCTTCCGCCACCACTTTCGGCTCGATGTCGCCGCGATCGGCCAGCGCCTCCAGCGCGGCAAGCACCACCCAATGGCGGTCCACCTCGAAGAAGTGGCGCAGCCTGGCGCGGGTGTCGCTGCGGCCGAAGCCGTCGGTGCCCAGCACCTTGTATTCCTTGGTTGGCACCCACTGGCGAATCTGTTCGGCGTAGACCTTCATGTAGTCGGTGGACGCCACCACCGGCCCGCGCCGCCCTCCCAGGCACTGCTCGACGTAGCTGGGCCGAGGCTTCTGCCCCGGGTGCAGGCGATTCCAGCGCTCCACGGCCAGGCCGTCACGGCGCAGTTCGTTGAAGCTGGGGACGGACCAGATGTCCGCGCCTATGCCGAAGTCTTCGCGGAGGATTTTCGCCGCCGCTTCCACCTCGCGCAGGATGGTGCCCGAGCCGAGCAGCTGGACGTGGTGCGCGGCGCCGCGCTTGTCCTCGTCGAGCAGGTACATGCCCTTGATGATGCCTTCCTCGGCGCCCTTGGGCAGGGGCGGGTGGGGGTAGTTCTCGTTCATCACGGTGATGTAGTAGAAGACGTCCTGCTGTTCTTCCATCATCTGCCGCACACCTTCGCGGATGATCACCGCCAGCTCGTAGGAGTAGGTCGGGTCGTAGGTGCGGCAGTTGGGGATGACCGATGCCAGCACGTGGCTGTGGCCGTCCTCGTGCTGCAGGCCCTCGCCGTTGAGCGTGGTGCGCCCGGCGGTGCCGCCGAGCAGGAAGCCGCGGGTGAGGCTGTCGCCGGCCGCCCAGGCGAGGTCGCCGATGCGCTGGAAGCCGAACATCGAATAGAAGATGTAGAACGGCAGCATCGGCTGGCGGTAGTTGCTGTACGCGGTGCCGGCGGCGATGAACGACGACATGGCGCCGGCCTCGGTGATGCCTTCCTCGAGAATCTGGCCCTTCTTGTCCTCGCGGTAGAACATCAGCTGTTCCTTGTCGACCGGCTCGTACAGCTGGCCTACCGAGGAGTAGATGCCGAGCTGGCGGAACATGCCTTCCATGCCGAAGGTGCGGGCCTCGTCGGGGATGATCGGGACGATGCGCTGGCCCAGCTCCTTGTCCTTGACCAGCTGCGAGATGATCCGCACGAAGGCCATGGTGGTGGAGATTTCACGGTCGCCCGAACCCTCCAGCAGCGCCTTGAGCGTTTCCAGCGGCGGCGCCGGGATGGCCTGGCTGTTGCCGTGGCGCTGGGGCATGAAGCCGCCAAGCGAGGCGCGGCGTTCCTTCAGGTAGCGCGCTTCGGCGCTGCCTTCGTCGGGGCGGTAGAAGGGCAGCTTGGGCAGGTCGGCGTCCTTGATCGGGATGTCGAAACGGTCGCGGAAGGCGCGCAGGCTCTCGACATCGATCTCGTGGATGTTGTGGGCGATGTTCTTCGCCTCGCCGGTGCCGGTGCCGTAGCCCTTGATGGTCTTGGCCAGCACTACGCTGGGTTGGCCCTTGTGGTTCACCGCCGCATGGTAGGCGGCGTAGACCTTGTACGGATCGTGGCCGCCGCGGTTGAGCTTCCAGACTTCCTCGTCGGAGAGGTCCTTGACCATCTCCAACAGTTCCGGCCGTGTGCCGAAGAAGTGTTCGCGGACGAACGCACCGTCCTTGGCCTTGTAGTTCTGGTAATCGCCGTCGACTGCCTCGTCCATCCGCGCCTGCAGCAGGCCGGCGGTGTCCTTGGCGAACAGCGGATCCCAGAAGCGCCCCCAGATCACCTTGATCACGTTCCAGTTGGCGCCGCGGAACACGCCTTCGAGTTCCTGGATGATCTTGCCGTTGCCGCGCACTGGGCCGTCCAGGCGCTGCAGGTTGCAGTTGACCACGAAGATCAGGTTGTCGAGCTTCTCGCGCCCGGCCAGGGAAATAGCGCCGAGGGATTCCGGCTCGTCGGTTTCGCCGTCGCCAAGGAAGCACCAGACCTTCTGCTTGCCGGCGGGGATGAAGCCACGGCTCTCCAGGTACTTCATGAAACGCGCCTGGTAGATCGCCTGGATCGGCCCCAGGCCCATGGATACCGTGGGGAACTGCCAGAAGTGCGGCATCAGCCGTGGGTGCGGGTAGGAGGAGATGCCCTTGCCATCGACTTCCTGGCGGAAGTTTTCCAGTTGCTGATCGCTGAGCAGGCCCTCGATGTAGGCGCGCGCGTAGATGCCCGGCGAGGCGTGGCCCTGGAAGTAGATCAGGTCGCCGGCGTGTTCCTCGGTGGGGCCGTTGAAGAAGTAGTTGAAGCCGATGTCGTAGAGGGTCGCCGAGGAGGCGAAGGTGGAGATGTGCCCACCCAGCGACGGGTCCTTGTGGTTGGCGCGCATCACCATGGCCAGTGCGTTCCAGCGCACCAGCGAACGGATGCGACGCTCCATGAACAGGTCGCCCGGCATGCGGGCCTCATGGCCCACCGGGATGGTGTTGCGGTAGGGCGTGGTGATGGCGTAGGGCAGTTGCGTGCCGGTGCGGCTGGCCAGCTCGCCAAGGCGAGTCATCAGGTAATGGGCGCGGTCTTCGCCTTCTTTCTCCAGTACGGATTCCAACGCGTCCAGCCATTCCTGGGTTTCGACGGGGTCGATGTCGTGCATGGTCAGGGGTCCTGGTTACGGGGTCGGCTCTACGCAATGCCGGCTCCGGGCCAGGTGTTCCAAGGGGTTGGCGCAACGGTCGGCGGCCCTTGTGAGGCCACCGCGCTGCCGCCGGCACGCGCGTGTGGCTATAGAGCTTAGACAGCTCTGGCGCAGGCGTCGGGCCGCTTGGTCGAGTCAGGTCGTCGCAGGAGCCTCTGGCGCATCGCGCCGCAAATCATCCCCGCGGTTCCACTGCCCCGCCATCAGCCGGTCGCGCCCGGCCTGCTTGGCCTGATAGAGCAGGCGGTCCACCGCCGCGACGAAGTCCAGCGGACGGTCGCTGGAGGCGGGCACGGCGGTGCCGACGCCGAGGCTGATGGTCAGCAGGGTGGAGGCGGCGGACTTCTCATGGCTGATCTGCTGCTCGCGCAGCACACTGCGGCACCGCTCGGCGATCTGCCGGGCGGCCTCGCTGTCGGTTTCCGGCAGCACCAGCACGAACTCCTCGCCGCCGAAGCGCGCGATGAAGTCCCGTGGGCGGTGCAGGCTGCCGGCCAGGGCCTTGCCTACGGTGCGCAGGCAGTCGTCACCCTGGATATGCCCGTAGTGATCGTTGAACTGCTTGAAGTAGTCGATATCCAGCAGTACCAGCGAAAGCGGCTGGCCGCTGCGCTGGGCGCTGCCCCATTCGGTGTCCAGCACCGAATCGAACATGCGCCGGTTGGCCACGCCGGTCAGGCCGTCCTTGTAGGAGTACTCCTCCAGCTGGCGCTGCAGCATGATCAGTTGCTCTTCGGCGCGCTTGCGCTCGCTGATGTCGAACATGAAGCCGACCAGCGAATCCACTTCGCCGTTGTCGTCGCGCACCACGTGCACCACGTCGCGGATCCACACGTAATCGCCCGTCGAGGTGAGGGCGCGGTAATCCGCCTCGTGGTCGGTGCCCTCGCGGGACTGCGACACGCAGAAGTTCACCACGCGCTCGCGGTCTTCCGGGTGCATGCGTTCGGCCCAGTCGTTGGCGCTGACCCAACTGGCCTGGCTCCAGCCCAGCAGGTCTTCGATCTGCGGGCCGATGTAGGCGAAGGTCATGGATCGCCAGTCGATCTTCCAGGGAATGGCGCGGGTGGATTCGAGGAGGGTCTGGTAGACGGGGTTTTCCGGGGCGGCGTCGTACGGCATGGCGGCGGCTCGCTGATGGCACTGTGCCTTGTTCTACCACAGCGCGATGTCTGAAAACCGTTCGATTGCGCCAGTTGGCGCTGTGAAAGCGGCGGGGCGACAGACGGTCATTTCTGACAGAGACGGATTCTTCAGCAATTCATAACGGCTTCTTCACGAAACCGGGGATAGGGTTTGATCGCCCGCCATCTGACAACCCCGCAGTGCGATGGTCATCCCAGGGAAGGGTCGGGCCTCCCTCCGTCACGGAGGGAAAGGATGCGGACCTCTTCTCTGCAGTACGGCCGAACTCATGCCCATCCCAAAGCTTTTCAGTTCCCTGTCCCGCGGTTGGCTGTCCTTGCTGGCAATCCTTCCGGTGATCGCCTTGCTCAGTGGCTTCCTGCCGCTGGATTTCTCACGGCCGACACCCCTGGTCGGTGACGTCCAGCGCCAGGCCGAATTGCGTGCCCACTGGCAGAACGGCGACCTGATCGTCCTGGTACGCCACGCCGAACGCTGCGACCGCTCCAGCGCTCCGTGCATGGCCGACCTCAGTGGCATCACCGTGCGTGGCGGGCAGAGCGCCCATGAGATCGGCCAGGACTTCGCCGCGCTGGGCCTGGCCAATGCGGACATCCTCAGCAGCAACCAGCTGCGCGCCGTGCAGACCGCGTCTTCGATGTTCGGCCGGACGCCGACGGAGCAGCCCTGGTTGTACAAATGTGAAGGCTCGATGCTGGACCAGGCGCTGCAGCACAAGATCGCCCACCGCAATCTGATCCTGGTGACCCACAGCGAGTGCATCGAGGACCTGGAGCATTCGGTGAGCGTGGACGACCCGGCGACCCCGGACTACACCTCGACGCTCTTCGTGCTCAGTGAAGCGGACAAGAGCCCGCGCCTGCTCGGCTACCTCGACGCCGACCAGTGGCCGCTCGACGTCAGCGGGCGCTGATCTGGCTGGGCGTGACGCCCAGGCGGTAGCGCTGCAGTTCCTGCGGAGTCAGTACGCGCATGCGCTGCGGATCGATGCTCTGCATGGTATCGGCCAGTTCCAGTGGAATATCCATGTCGCGGAAATAGGTGCGGGCGTTGTAGCTGCCCGCGGCCTGGGACGAGTCGCCGGCCGGGAAGTAGGGGCGATGCAGGCCCACGTAGCCGCGCACCGTGCGCTGTTTGCCGGCGGCCAGCAGGTAGACGCACGAGCCCTGGCAGACGCTGTTGGTCGGTACCAGGGTCTCGAAGCCCGACTCGCGGAGCAGGCGGCCCATCTTGATCGACTCGGCGGCGCTGCCACCGATGCTGTCGAGCAGGGCCACCTTGCGGGCGAACTTGCCGGGGTTGGCCAACAGCCCCTTGAACAGCCGCTCGTAGTCGCCCGGAGCGATGTCCTCGCTGATCCGCACCGCCAGCACTTCGCCGACCTTGGAATGCTTCACCGGCTTCACCTCGACCTGGGCGAAGGTCAGGCTGGAAAACAGCGCAGTGGAGCAGAGTAGGGCGGCGCGAAGCATCGGAGGGCGAATCCTTTCGAAGTTTTTCTGGGAAGGCGCTGAAGATACCTTGAAGCGCCTTCCCGCGCACCCTCCCGGATTCGTCACATGCCGTTGGCGTAGGCCGGGTTGAGCAGATCGATACGCTCGCGCACCCCGCGCAACGCGCCAGCGTACTGGCAGAGCATGTGCAGTGCCCAGTCGGCGCGTTCGCGCAGGCGCTGGTCATCCTCATCGCTCGGCGGGCCGTCGTTGAGCATGCTCTCCACCCGGCGCACCAGCAGTTGCTCCGGCAGGTAGGCGATGCGGCTGTTCTTGTAGCTGGAGGCGCGCAGCTCCGCCAGCGGGTAGGCGCCGCCAAGGCCCGCGGAGACGCCCACCGGCAGCGCCGGCTTGTGCCCCAGCTCGCGCAACCCGGCATAGAGGAAGAAGTTCTTCAGCGCCGGGCAGGCCATGCCGTGCCATTCCGGAGCGATCACCACCAGTGCGTCGGCCTCGCGCAGCAGCTCGCGGTGCTGCGGCCAGAGCTCCTGCGTATCCGTGGCCGGCCACAGCGGCAGCGGCGTGGCACCCAGGTCGATGACCTGGGCCCAACCGCACAGCGCCAGGCTTTCCAGGCGACCGGCGAGGTAACGGGCGACCTTCGCCGACTGGCTGTGCAACTGGCTGGAGCCGGCGACCAGCACGATATTCGGGCTCATCGGGCCACCTCCGCCGCGCCGTCCTCGGCTGCGGCTGGCGCGCGGGTCCGTACCAGCGGCCAGAACACCTCCTCCTGCCAGCTCACCGGTGCCAGGTCCTCGATGCCGTAGGTTTGCGGACGGCGCCGGGTGATCTTCGCCGTACCGAACAGCACGTCCCAGAAGAACAGCAGGTTGCCGAAGTTGCCCTTGTAGTTCGTCACCCCGTCGTCGGCGTTCAGGCCGTGGTGCGCGGAATGGGTGGCCGGCGTCGAGATGGTCCGCTCCAGCAGCCACATCAGCGGGCGCAGGGCGCGGATGCGGTAGAGCCTGTCGTCCCAGGCGAGGTTGCTGTGGGCGCCGAAGATCACGCACATCTTCAGGATCAGGTAGACGAAGTAGACATTCGCCAGGCCCATGTGGATCAGCGCCCCGGAGAACCAGATGCCCGGCATCAGCAGGTAATAGAAGCTGTTGTTGCGGTAGACGATGCGGATGCTCATGTAGGGTGCCGAATGATGGGCGCGGTGCAAGGCATAGAGCACCGGTACGCGGTGCGCCAGGCGGTGCCACCAGTACTGGGTCAGGTCGTCGAACAGCAGGAACAGCGCGAAGCCCGCCAGCCACGGGATGCCTGCCAGGGAGCCGGCGGCGGCCGGGAAGGCCAGGTCGAGCAGGGCGCCGCTGGCCCACATCACCAGCGGAAAGGTCAGCCCCAGCAGCAGGCTGGAGCCGAAAATCTCGATCAGCACATCGCGGCGCTGGCCACGGGGTTGGCGGAAGGTGGCGCAGGCCAGTTCGAGAAGGATGAAGGCGAGGAAGATTCCCGCCACGATCACGGTCGGATTATCGAGGAGCATTGTTGTTGTAGTCATGGCACTCTCGGTTCGGGTCCAATGGGACAAGGCGTGCCCATCAGAACCCAGGACCGAACGGCAACCCATGCGCGAAACGGACAGAAACATCCGAGAAGTGGCCAATCCTGTGGCGCAGCGATACCACCGCGGGCCGCTCGGCCAGGTGCTGGAACGTTACCTGAGCAGCCATCGCGCGCGCCGCCACAGCGATTACAGCCTGATCGAACTGGAGCAGCTGTGGCTCGAAGCGGCGAGCCTGGAGCCGGCCATCGGCCTGCAGCTGTTCGGCCAGTTCACCCCACAGGACTGGCATGTGATCGCCCACCTCGCGCAGTTCTGCGCCGACGTGCGCCAGGCCGTGCTCTGCTGGGTGCGTTACGCCCCGTTGGCGGCCGATACCGACACCTTCCGCCTGCTCGAGGACGGCGACAGCGTCGCCGTCGAGCTGATCATCGACGCCCCCGAACCGCTGAGCCGTTATCTGCTGGAGCACTACAGCGTGATGGCGATGACGCAATTGCGCCGCGCGACCGGTTGCTCCATCACGCCAGTACGCGCCTGCTTCAGCCATGCCCGGCCCGAGTACCACACGCAGTACCGGGCGTGGTTCGGCGAGCGCATCGAGTTCGGCAGCCGCTGCAACCGGCTGTACTTCGACGCGCCGACGCTCGCCCTGCCCCTGCTGGGGCGGCATGCCGGCCTGGTGGAACTGCTCACGATGGAACTCGACCGCCGGCTTGCCCGTTTGCGCCAACTCAGTGGCTGGGCGGCCAGCGCGGCCGGTATCGCCCGGCGCATGCTCGAACGCGGCGAAGTCCCTGCCCTGGAAGCCATTGCCGAGCAGTTGCACCAGAGCCCGCGCACCTTGCGCAGGCGCTTGGCGGAGCAGGGCATGGGCTTTCGCGAATTGCTCGATCAGGTGCGCAAGGAACTGGAACAACACCTGGAGTTGCAGGGGGAAAGCCGCACGCGCATCGCCGAACGCCTGGGCTACGGTGACCTTGCCGCCTACCTGAACGCGCGCAAGCGCTGGAGTGCCTCAGGCACCGAACAGTAAGGCAGGCCCTCCGAACCGAACGGCCTGACGGCAACGCCACGTTGCCCTAGTAGGAGCGAGCTTGCTCGCGAGCAACCAGACACCGGCATCGAGAGGGTTCGCGAGCAAGCTCGCTCCTACAGCAATCTACGCAGCCATGGTCACTTGGTAAGAGTCGAACGCGACAGCGTGGTCCGCCGGGGGCGCCGGGAAGGGAACAGTGCCTCAGGCACCGAACAGTAAGGCAGGCCCTCCGAACCGAACGGCCTGACGGCGACGCCACGTTGCCCTTGCAGGAGCGAGCTTGCTCGCGAACAACCAGGCACCGGCATCGAGAGGGTTCGCGAGCAAGCTCGCTCCTACAGCAATCCATGCAGCCATGGTCACTTGGTAAGAGTCGAAGGCGCCTGCGTTGTCCGCCGTGCGCGCGGAGATGGAACAATGAAAAAGGCCGGCGTCAGCCGGCCTCTTTGCTCAGGCACGAACGCAACAGGCGCCGCACCGACTTGTTGATGTTGCGCTTGCTCGCTTCTTCCGGGGTGAACCAGCGGCAGTCGGCAATTTCGTTCAACGGCGTGGGTTGCTGCGTCGGGTCGACAGGCGTTTCGAACACGTAGTGCAGCGTCTGGTACAGCTCCAGCGGCGCCACGTAGTTCATCTGCTCGATGGCCAGCCCGGTTTCCTCGATCAGCTCGCGCGTGGCCGCCTGGCCGGGGCGCTCATCGGCTTCGATGCGGCCGCCGGGCAGGTTCCACTTGGACTTGGATTTGCGGACGAAGAGGATCTTGTCGTCCAGGCGGCAGATGACTGTCGCGCGCTCCTTAACGTTCTTGGCCATGGCGCTGACTCCCCCACACGCTTCCTACAGTTTTCAGCTTAGACATTTAGCGAATATTTCCATTGAGAAGAACTGGTTACGGCAATTATGTCGACGGATGGTAAGGATTTGTCGCTGGATAGGTCTGTAAGGGAAATCTGAAGACCTGATCGTCATCATCCTTTCTCCAAAATCCTCCACCGTGGACCGGTGGCCAGAGCCGAAGTGCGATGTTTTTGTACCGGCGTACCGGGTTCCATGGCCTACGCTTGATTCCTGCCATTGCGCCGAGTGGCGCGCGCGAACTGAGCGAGCACGCAGTACCGCTGACTCATCATCGGCCCGGCGCCCCGTGCCGGGTGACCTTCATCCAGAGGAAACGCCATGAGCAAGCCCTATGTCCGTCTCGACAAGTCCCAGGCCGCCGTGCTGCTGGTCGACCACCAGGCCGGTCTGCTTTCACTGGTCCGCGATATCGAACCGGACAAGTTCAAGAATAACGTCCTGGCGCTGGCCGACCTGGCCAAGTACTTCAAGCTGCCGACCATCCTCACCACCAGCTTCGAGAACGGCCCCAACGGCCCGCTGGTGCCCGAGCTGAAGGACCTGTTCCCCGACGCGCCCTACATCGCTCGCCCGGGCAACATCAACGCCTGGGACAACGAGGACTTCGTCAAGGCGGTGAAGGCCACCGGCAAGAAGCAACTGATCCTCGCTGGCGTCGTCACCGAGGTCTGCGTGGCGTTTCCGGCGCTGTCGGCGCTGGAAGAAGGCTTCGACGTGTTCGTCGTCGCCGATGCCTCGGGCACCTTCAACGAAGTCACCCGTGACGCCGCCTGGCGCCGCATGGAGGCGGCCGGCGCGCAGATGATGACCTGGTTCGGCGTGGCCTGTGAGCTGCACCGCGACTGGCGCAACGACATCGAAGGCCTCGCCGCGCTGTTCTCCAACCACATCCCCGATTACCGCAACCTGATCACCAGCTACAGCACGCTCACCGCCAAGAAGTGAGGCGCAGCTCGCCGGCCGGCCGAATCAGGCCGGCTGGCGAGTCAGGGCCGATAGCGATACTTGCGCAGGCCCGGGGTGATGCAGCGGGCGCCCAGCGTCCACTGCGGCACGCCGTGCCGCGCTTCCTGCAGCAGCTGGAAGAAGCGGATCAGGAAGCCCGTTTCGAAGCACTGCCGGGCAATGCCCACGCTGTGCTGCTGGCGTGCGCTGAAGAGCGCGTTCCAGGGCGCGGAGCGATCATCCGGTGCGAGGCTGTGTTGCGCCTCGAGCATGCCCGAGCGCAGCACATCGATATGCCGCGCCTGGGTTGGCGTCAGCGGAATGCGCCGGCAGTAGGGTGTTGCCGGAATTTCCCGGATATTGCTCAGCACCCGCAAGTGGGCCAGCCAGAAGCCATTCTCGAAGTGATCCTCCGCGCGGGCCAGCAGGGTCAGCAGGTAAGGGTCCTGGTATTGCCGCAGGAGCGGGCGCAGCGCGTCGATGGCGTGCAGGGCGGCGCTGTAGTGCTCGATGGCCGAGTCGGTGGTGGTATTCATCGTTCTGTCGGCCCCGCCTGGTAGCCGGGGCGTTCCAACGCCAACTCATAGAGCTGGCGGGCCTCGCTGGCCAGCGGAGCGAGGGCGGAGGCCAGGCGCGCGGTGGCCTGGACCAGTCCGCGGTCGCTGTCGTTCTGCATCAGCTGCAGCAGGTCTTCGACGGCGGTCATGCGCCGCAGTGCGGCTTCACGCAGGTGGGCGACGGGGGCCAGGGCGTTGATGAAGAGGACTTCTTCGCCGCATTGGCCGGTCAGGGGCACCGGGAGGAATTCACGCATGGGGCACCTCCACGGGGAGGGCTTGCGGCGAGGGAAGGTGGTGCGCGGGGGAGAAAGGGGGGTAGTTCATATCAGCCACTACTTGGTCTAAGGATCAAGAAGCCGCCAATCAACCTTCCTACGGGTAAAGAGAGGCGGACCGTGCAAGGGTAGGAATGCCGGGACCAAGAGACCGGTAGGCCGAAGCCTCCCTGCACGGCCGCCACAGAAGCACGAAGTTGCGGGCGGGATTGCACCTGCAATCGTGACTACGGAGCTACCGAACCTTGATCTCTATTTCCCGGGTTCCTACGCCCGACCGCGATGACGCTGCGGCGGAACAGAGGCTATGGACGGCGCTTGTAGGCCCGCAAGGCTAATGGCCCGTGGGACTTTTCGGTTGATGGCTGCGATGTAGTAGCAGGACATTGCCGACAGAATGAATCGGGTCTCATCCCTTTACCCATCACGTAGGACCGCAGGGGACTGTGCCCGCGATCGTTGTCCCTGACTGCAGCGGCATCACGGCGAAGCGCGAATGTAGGATGGCGTGGAGCGCAGCGATACCCATCAATGCCAACGCGTGCCGGGAGGGCGGCGGGATGCGGTTCGCGAGCAAGCTTGCTCCCACGGTTGGGCGCGGCCATGGGAATGGCCCGCGCCTGCAGTGAATCGGCCTCAGAGAATCGAGAAGTTGTAGCTCGCGATCAGCCGCACCTCGTCCACGTCCCGCGCCGACTGTTCGTAGTTGGTGCGGTAGGTGGCGTTGCGCAGGCGCAGGCTGAGGTCCTTGAAGGTGCCGGCCTGGATCACGTACTTGAACTCCACGTCGCGCTCCCATTCCTTGCCCTCGTCGCCATTGGCCAGGGCGATGTGGTCGCCGTTGACGTAGCGGGTCATGAAACTCAGGCCGGGCACGCCGACGCTGCGCAGGTCGAAGTCGTAGCGCAGTTGCCAGGAGCGCTCCCCGGCGTTGGCGAAGTCGTTCACCTGCACGTAGTTGGCGAGGTAGGGGTTGCTGCCGTCGAGGTAGGGCATGGAGCTGTCGCCGCTCATGCGCTGCCAGCCGGCGCTGAGAGTGTGGCCGCCCTGGGCGTAGGACAGCAGCAGGCTCAGCGCGCGGTTGTCGATCTCGCCGGCGCGGGCCGAGCCGTCGTCGTCGCTGTCGAACCAGCGCAGGTCGGCGCTGAGCTTGCCGGCGCCCACCGCCTGTTTGCCGACGATGCCGACGTAGCGCTGGTGATAGACGTTCTCCAGCCCGCCCTTGGCGTATTGCAGCAGCAGTTGGTCATTGACCTGATAGTCGGCCTGGTAGGCGTCGAAGCGGTTGCCGGTGGTGTCGCAGGCGTAGCGCTTGTTCTTGCAGTTCAGGCGCACGTCCTGGGCATCGCTGGAGTCGCGCGCGGTGTAGCGCTCCAGCCGTGTGGCGGTGAGCTTGAGGTGGGCGATTTCCTCGCTGGTCAGCTGCGCGCCGTGGAACATGTTGGGCAGCAGGCGGCCGTCGTTGTACTTGAGCAGCGGCATGTCCGGCAGCATCGCGCCGTACTTCAACTGGGTACGGGAGAGGCGCAGCTTGCCGGTGACGCCGGCCTTGGCGTACTGGTCTGCGGAATGGCGCGGGTCGTGGCCGCTGGCAGGCAACAGGCCGCTGTTGCTGTCGGCCGGGCTGGAGTCGAGCTTGACGCCGAGCATGGCCAGGGCGTCGACGCCGAAGCCGACGGTGCCCTCGGTGTAGCCCGACTGCAGATTGAGGATGAAGCCCTGCGCGGTCTCTTCGCGCTTGGAGGCGCCCTGCGGGTTGGAGGAGCTGCCATCGCGGAAGTCGCGGTTGAAGTAGAAGGTGCGTGATTCCAGGCGCGCGCTGCTGTCCTCCAGGAAGTCGGCACTGGCCGGGGCGGCAATGCCTCCGAGCAGGGCGAGGGCGCTCAGGCGGGTGAGCGGGCTGGAGGAGAGGGGCGAGGGCATGCGGTGACTCCGGAGCGCTAAAAAAGCGCGCGAAGGTGTCACAGATGGGCGGTCGGGTCTTTGCGACCATGGTCTAGATCGCGGGTTTCCCTGCGGCGGCGAGCGAAACCGGCCGGTGGTCGGTACGAGGCAAGCGCTCGGCAATGGCTGCGTAAACTGCCTTGTCACTGCCAGAGACGCAGGAGGTGATCATGAAACGCCATGTCCCCCTCAGCAAGCATCCCGTGGCTGCCAGCGAGCGCTGGTTGTTCGCGTCGGGCCAGGCGCCCGCCGATGGCTCGCACCACGTGGACCCCGACCTGGGGTTCGATCCGGATTCGCCGGACCTGGCCGACCCGCAGGTCGACCCGCCCCATCCGCCCCATGCTCCCGAAGACGGGCCGGACCCCGGCAACCAGCGGCGCGTACCGGATGACCGCTATCCGCCGTATTCGCAACCCTGAAGTCGGCGTTCAGAGCGCGTCGGAGGCCTTGCACAAGCCGGTGTCCTGCAGGCTGCCGCTGAGGTTGCGGCCATCGCCCAGGCGTACCAGCCGCGCCAGGCACTGGCCGCTCTCCATCAGCAACAGTTCATAGTCCTGCCCGGCTTCGGGGGTGAAGGTCATGGACTGCTGGCAACTGTACGAATAACCGCTGCTGACCATGCCCTGGCTCTGGAAGTTGACGGCGAAGGGCTGGTTCGCCGGGACATTCACTTCGCTGCTGACGAAGCCGCCCTGGCGCAGCTGTTCCGCCTGGCGGCTGGGCGGCATGCCCAGGCTCTGGCCGTTGCGGTTGGCGAATCCGGATTGCGCCACGGCGATCACACCGGCGCCTTCGCGGCGCCAGTCGATGCAGGCGCTGGCGGGGACGCCGCGGGCCATGCCGTTGGTGATCACCCGCAGGCGCGCCGTCTCGCTGCTTGCCGGGGTGGAGTAGGGCGTGGAGTAGGAGCGGACGTTGGCGAAATTGCCGCAGCCGCTCAGCAGCGCCGCGACAGCCAGCGAGCCAGTGACGTGGCGGAAGGTGGAGAGGAGCATCCTGGTTCCTGTTTCAAGGCTGCCCGGCGGCCTTGGGCGGCGCGCAGCAGTTCCGGGTATCGATGACCTTGCCACGGCAGGCGGGCAGGACCGGCGGGTTCTTGCATAGCAGGGCGTTGGCGGGCTGGTTGAAGTGAAAACCCTGATCGAGCATGCACAGCTGCGCCGCCGCGATGTCGTTGAGTAGCATCTCGTCGATGGGTTCGATGACCGTGGTATAGCCGCAGGCCTTCATCGCATCCTGCACGCCTTGGCTATCGGTGCCGGAATGCTCCCACTGCTCGTAGGCGGGACGACGTTTCACCGACGAAGGTTTCTGCGCAACGCCGGCTGCCTTGCAGGCGGGAAGCTGCGAGTGGATGTCGCAGTAAGTGTGGCGGCCCTGGTGGACGAAGCCCTTGCCGAGCATGCACTGCTCGCCACGGGCGTAGTCGTTGTTGGTGATGGTGGTGCTGTCGACGTGGGCGGAGTCCGGGAAACCGCAACCCAGCAGGGCATTGCGCACGCCCTGCCGGTCGACGCCGGGCTTGGCCCACAGCTCGTAGAGCGGCGGCGGCGGCTGGAACGGCCGCGCCTGGCTGCAGGCCGCCACGAGCAGGCAGGCGAGGAGGGGAACGAGACGAGCGCTGCCTTTGATCATCGCGCTCATGGCTGCTGCGGGTAGGTCTTCACGGGTGTCAGCTGCGGCACCTGGCCCGGCTTGTCCATCCAGAATTGCTGGCATTCCTTGTCGCCCGCTCCATAGCAGTTGTGCACGGTGTACTTGCCGCCGGCCACGTTCTTGATCTCCTTGAGCGTGTTGCTGTCTTCGGGGATGGTGCCGCCGGTGCCGGGGTTCCAGCCGATCCAGCCGCCCACCGGGTCGGTGTTGTGGTTCTGCAGTTGCAACACCATGGCGTTCTTCTGCTCGTCGCTCAGATCATCGCGATTCTGCAGCATCGCCAGCAGGTCGTCCGCCTTGGCGGCATTGTAGGCCGGGCCGTAGAAGTTGAGGGTGGTGTTGCTCAGGCTGCCGCTGGGGTCGGGCAGCCGTGCGATGGACTCCATGGCGTTGCCGGTGGTCATCGAGCCGCGGCTGTGGCCGTCGATGTGCAGGCCGGTCTCGCCATAGCGCAGCAGCGCGTCGCGGGTCTCGACGGTGGCGTTGGCCAGGCCCCAGAAGTCGTTCTCCAGGTATTTCTGGTAGCCGGCGATCAGCAGTTCGGAAACCGAGTTGCTGGCATCGGGGAACCAGATGAAGTACTGCGGGCCGTCAGAGGTGCTGTGCTGCGCCGCGTACTTGGCTGCGCCATTCTCGTCGTTGAAGATGCCGTTGTTGGCAATGTGCACGCGGCCATCGGCGCCCGGTTGCAGGTTGCTCTTCTCCTCCTCGGTCAGCTCGCGGCGCAGGGGAACGCCCTGGCCGTCGCGCCGCACGTTGCCATTTTCGTCGGTGAGAATGACGAACATCCGCGCCTTTTCCAGGAACATCTTGCGGTAGGCGTCGTCGGTGAACTGCACGGCCTGGCGGTAGGTTTCGTTCTTGATCGCCTGTTCCGCCTCGGCGGTGCGGCGCATCTCGTCGACGTCCTGGCGCTCGGCGGCGGTGTGCGCGTTGGCGGTGTCGCGGTTGAGGCCGGCGACGGTGTCCGCGCCGTTCTGCCCGGTGAGTTGCTGTTGCAGGGCGTCATCGGTGATGACCACGGTGCCGGCGCTGATGGCGCTGCGGGTGTCGCCGGAGGAGGAGCCCGAATCCTTGCCCGAATTCATCGCGCTGCCGACGATGGCCTTGCCGACACCGTACTTGCCCTGGGTGAGCATGTCGGAGCTGATGTTGATGCCGCTGCTGGTGGCCTTGGCGTCTGCCGCGTTGTGGATGTCCGCCTGGGTCAGGGTGCCGGTGCTCAGCTGGTTGCGCCCGGCCGCGATGGCGGCGTCGCTGCTGGCGATCAGGCCGCCCTTGAGGTCGGTGTTGCCGTTCACGCGGATGTCGAAGCCGCCGTCGCCGGCCTTGATCCCCGATTGCTCGGTGACGCTGGCGTAGTTGGAGTTCTGCTTGGCGGTGTTGCTGCTGACGCTGCCGCTGGAAGCGCCATAGCAGAACGGCGGGATGCACAGGCTGACGCCCACGCCCTTGCTCGACTGCTTGGCGTCGTAGGTGCTGGTGTCCTGCAGGCTCTCGATGCTCAGGTTGCCGCCGACATCGGCAGTGACCTGCGGTGCGCTGACCAGCGCGCCGCGCAGTTGGGTATCGCCACCGGACTGCAGGTTGACCTGGCGTCCGCCGTCGACGTGGGTGTTGCTCCACACTAGGTCCTTGCCGTCGGCGTTGCCACGGCTCTGCGAGGCGCCGGCGTTGATGGTGAAGCCGTTCTGCGTGCCGCCCACGGCGAAGCCGATGCCGATGCTGGCGCTGCTGCCCTTGCTGGTGCTGTGCTGCTCGACGGTGTTCTGCGCCGCGAGCAGGGCGATGTCGCCCTCGGCCTTGAGATTGGCGTCGCGCCCGGCGCTGATCTGGCTGCCCTGCACGGTGATGTCGCTGTCCTTGCCGGCGCCGCTGGCGACGATGTTCACATCACGCCCAGCGCTCACGCTGGAGCCGGCGGCGGTGCTGCCGCGCTGTTCGCTGCGGCTCTCGTTCTTGCTCGCGCCAATGGAGATGCTGATGTTGATGCCGCCAGCCTGGGCCGGGTTGGCCATGACCGCGGAGGCGGCGCCGGCGCCTTCCAGCGCGACGTTGGCCGCGGCCAGGGCCTTCATGCGGTTGTCGTCGGTGCGCTCGGCGGACTTCTTCATCTGCTGCGCGGTCTGCACGGCGCTGATGATCGGGTTGGTCAGGGTGACGGAAAGGCCGCTCTGCTTGAACTTGCTTTCCTGGGTGCTGAGGTGGGCGTTCTGCGCCTCGACAATGTCCACGCTGCGGCCTTCGATGTTCACATCACCGCTGGGCGCGCTGACCTTGCTGCCGACCTGGCGGTAAGCCTCGCCGGCCTTGATGTTGACGTTGCCGTTGATCGAGCCGACGGTGCTGGCGGCGGCGCTGTCGCCGTCGTCGGTGTTCTTCACCGACTGCTGCTGGCTGCCGATGGTGAAGCCGATACCGCCGCCGCTGAACAGGCCGCTCTTCTTCTCGTCGCGGCTGTGCTGCTCGTTGAGGTGGTCGGTGGCCGAGGCGATGGTCACGTTGCGGCCCGCCACCAGGGTGGTGTCGCCGTTGGAGACCACGTTGCTGCCTTCCACCTTGAGGTCGTTGCCGGCGCTGACGTAGGTGGTCTCGCCGCTGAAGGTGGTGCCCTGGGACAGGCGCTCGTCGACCGTGTCGCGGGTGACTATGGTCTTGGAGGAGAACCAGCCGGTCTTGCTCTTGACCTTGTGCGCCTCGTCGGCCATGGCGTTGTTCTGGCTGGCGGTGAGGTTGACGTCGTGGTCGGCGGAGGCCTGCACTGCACCCTGGTCGCTGGTCACGCTGGCGCCACGGGCGTTGAGGTCGTGGCCGGCGATCAGGCGCACGTCGCCCTGGCCCTGCACGCTGCTGCCCACCTCGCCGGCGCTGGATTCCTTGCGCCAGTTGCTGGAGTTCCAGGTCATGCTCTGCTGTTCCTGGACGGCCACGGTGCCGAGGTTGATGTCGTTGCCGGCGCCGAGGGTGGTCTTGCCGCCTGTGCCGCTGTTGACCACCTGGGCGGCGTTGAGGTTGAGGTTGCGCCCGGCGGTGGCGATCAGCTCGCCGGCCGGATCGGAGACGAACAGCCCGGCGACCCGCGATACGCGTGTGGCGCTGCCCTGGGCACTCTCGGTGTCGCGGGTGCTGGAGCTCAGGTTGATGTCGCGGCCGGCCACGGCGGTCAGGCTGTGGCTGGCGTCGATCAGGCCGCCAAGGTTGTTCAGGTCGCCGGCGGCTTTCACGCCGACATCGGTGCCAGTCAGGCGGCCACCGAGGTTCTGGATGTTCTGCGCGGTGATCGACAGCACGTTGCGGCCAGCGAGGGTGCCGCTGTTGACCAGGTCGTTCTGGATGTTCAGGTCGACGTTCTGCCCGGCCATCAGCGCGCCGGAGCCGTCGATGTCGCCCTGGCGCACGCGCACGTAAACCTGCGGCACCAGCGCGCGGGTCACGCTGCCGTCGGGCAGGGTGACGTCCTTGGCCACCAGCCAGACGATGTCGCTGGTGAGCTGCGCCATCTGCTCGGGACTCAGGGCGACGCCGGGCACCAGGTTCCAGGCCTGGGCGTAGGTCAGGCCGTTGTCGAGCAGGGCGCGGTACTGGGTTTCGTCGTTGCCGTAGCCGTCGAGGAAGCGCCGCCCGGTGAGCTGGGCGATCTGCTCGCGGATCAGTTTCTGCTCGTAGAAACCATCGCCCAGGCGCGTCAGGGTCAGGCCGGGGTCCAGCTTTAGGCGGTCGAGCATGTAGTCCGAGGACAGCCAGGCGCGGTAGTTGGTGAAGCGCGGGTCGCTCTCGATCAGGTAGCCGCTGGTGGCCTGCGGGTTGACGTGGAACAGGCTGTTGTCCGGCACGCGGGTGTCGATACCGCCGGTGCGGATGGTCTCTGCGACGCCGGCGTTGTTCTTGCTCTGCACCGCGGTAACTTCCAGCACCGGGCTGATCACCCGGCCATTACCGACGTTGACCTGGGCGGCGCCTGCGCCGGAGGCCGGCTGGTCGACGCGGCCGAGATTGAGGTCGCCGATCTGCGTGCCGCTGCCGACGTGGGCGGTGTTCTGCTCGTAGGCGCCGGGCTTGAGGAAAATGTCGACGATGCTGGCCGCCGGGTTGTAGGCGGCGCCATCGGCGCCCTGTTTGTCGCGGCCCTTCTTCTGGATGCGATAGAAGTGGGTGACCACGCCGCTCTCGGTGGTGGTGCGCACGCCGGGCGCCTCGGTGTTTTCCAGGTGGCCCAGGTTACCGCTGAGGGTGCCGCCGGCGATGATCCGGCTCTTGTCGTTGAGCGCGTCGGCAACGTCCAGGCGCATATTGCCGCCAGCGAGAATCTGCGCCGGATCGGAGCTGAGGATCTGCGTTTCGCGGGTCACGCGGGTGTAGCTGTAGAGGTTCCAGTCGTCACGGGTGCCTTCGGGGGTGACCAGGTGATCGACCTCGGAGTTGTAGACGGAAATCTGCTCCGGCTTGTAGCGGGTGGTGGAGCCGGTGAGCTGGTACTCGAGGATGCTTTCGCGGCTGAGTTCCACTTCCTGGGTACTGAAATGCTCGTTGGTGTTGCGCAGAACGGCGCTGGCGAGGCCCAGGTCGCCCAGGGCTTCGATGGTGGCGCTGGCGTTGCGGATTTCACTGGCGCTGCCGGTGGCGTGGCCAGCGCCGTCGAGGGCACCGCCGATGTAGAGGTCGCCGGCGCTGAAGAGCAGGGCATGCTCGCGGTTGAGCAGGCTGCCCACGCCAATGTCCAGGCGATTGCGCGCTGCGATTACGGCGGCCTTGCCGTCCTCCACGTCGTTGCGCAGGCTGCCGGCGGACACCGACAGCTGGTCGCCATAGATGCGCCCGCTGCCGAGGTTGTTCAGGGTGCCGGCGTTGACGCGGGTGGTCTGGCCGTCGAGCAGGCCGCGGTTGCTCAGGGTGCTGCTGGCGTCGACGGTCAGCTGGGTGGCGCTGAGTTCACCGGTGGCGCTGTTGTTCACGTCAGCGGCGCGGACTTTCAGCGCCTGCCCGGCCACCAGCCGGGCCTGGTTCTCCAGGTTGCCGGAGGTCTGCAGGTCGATGCTGCCGTTGGCCTGCAGCTGGCCGCTGTGCACGTAGCTGTCGCGCAGCTTCAGGCTGATGTCGCCCAGGCTCAGGGTCTTGCCGTCGCCGCCCAGGTTCCTGGCGTCGATGCTCAGCTTCTGCCCGGCGATCAGCTTGCCGTCGTGGTTGAGGATGCTGAGGGACTTGCTGGCCGCGCCGTCGAGGATGTTCAGGTCCTTGCTGGAACTGACCAGACCGCCGCTGTTGTCCAGTTGGCCGCTGCTGTTGAGGGTGAGGGTTTCGTCGGCGCGCACCGCGCCGGACTGGTTGTCGATCTGGCTGGCGCTGAGCGTCAGCGAATGGCCTTCGAGGCCCTGGTCGGTACCCAGGGTGTTGCGATTGTCGACGCTGCCCGCCGTGACCAGCAGTTTGCCGCCGGCGCGCAGCAGGCTGCCGGCGTTGTCCAGGCGGCCGTTGGCAAGGTCGAGCACGGCGTCGCCCAGGGTCTGCAGCTGCCCGCCACGATTGTCCAGGCCGCTGGCCTTGATGCGCACGTTGCCTTCGCTGGTCAGCAGGCCGCCGCGATTGTTGGCGATCTGCGCGCTGGTGAGGTCGAGATCGCCCTTGCCGCCGATGAAGCCGGCGCTGTTGTCCAGGTTGCCACTGGCGAGGATCACCCCGCCCTTGCCGAGCAGGCCGCCACTGGCGCCGGAGTCGGTGTTGCCAATGGATTGGCCGTGGGCGTCGATGCGCAGCAGGCCGCCGGCCTGGGCCAGGCCACCCTGGTTGTTCAGCGCGCCGGTCTGCAGCTCCACGCCGTCGGTGGCGATCAGCACGCCGTCCTGGTTGTCGAGGGTGGCGCGGTTGCTGTCGAGCTTGAGGTTGCCGGCGCTGATCAGGCCATTGCCGTTGAGCACGCCCTGGCCGGACAGGGTGATCTGCTGCTGGCCTTCGATGCGCCCGCGGCGGTTGTCCAGGGTGCCCCGGGTGGCGTCGACGGCCACGCTGCCGTCCACCGAGCCGAGGGTACCGCCCTGGTTGCTGATCGAGCCGCCACGGGCGCTCAGGGCGCCTTTGGCGGCGAGGGTGCCGCTGTCGTTGTTGAGCTTGCCGGCGCTGACGTCGAGCGTGCCGCTGGCGGTGACCTTGCCCTTGGCGTTGACCAGCTCGCCAGCCTCCAGGAGCGAGTTGCCGGTGGCGGCGAGGGTGCCGGAGGTGTTGTCCAGCTTGCTCTTGACCTTGGCCTGGAGGTCGCCCCCGGCAGCCTGGACCGTGCCGGACTGGTTCAGCAGGCTGCCGGCGTCCAGCTGCACGCCGCCGTTGCCGGCGAGGGTGCCGCCGCTGTTGTCCAGCAGGCCGCTGGTGCTGACGCGCAGGGTGCCGGCGCCGGTCTGGAGGATTTCGCCCTGGCGGTTGGACAGCGATGCGGCGTCGATGCTGATCTGCCGCGCGACCGTGCTGGCGCCGTCGAGCAAGGCGTCGTTCAGGCTGGCCTGCAGCTGGCCGTTGCTGGCGATGGAGCCGTTGCGGCCATCGACGGAATTCGCGCTGATCTTCAAGGTGCCGCTGCCGGCGTGTTCGACCTTGCCTCGGCGGTTGTCCAGGTTCAGGGCGCCGAGGGTCAGGTTGGTGGCGTTGCTGGCGATACGGCCGTCGCTGTTGTCCAGGGTGCCGGGGAGGGCGAGGGTCATGTCGCCGTTGCCGGTCTGGATGATCTCGCCCTTGCGGTTGGACAGGTCGTGGGCCTGCAGCTGCACGCTGCTGCCGGCCAGCCTGGCCGAATCGGAGGTCAGCTTCTGCGCGATGTTCGCTGCAAGGAGATTGCCGGCGTCCAGCGTCGCTCCGCTCAGGTCGGCATTGGCGGTGGCGCTCAGGCGAATGTTCTGGGCGCTGGCCTGGCCCTGTTTGAGGTCAAGGTCGGCGCCGGCGATCTCGAGGTCGCCACCGGCGAGGGTGGCGCCCTGGCTCTTCACCTGCCGCGCGGCCTTGATGTCGAGCCGGCCGCTGCTGCCGATGCTGCCGTCCGCCTGCACGCCGGCGGCCAGGGTGGCCTGGCTGTCGTTGACGATGCCATTGGCGTTCAGGCTGACGTTCTGCTGCGCCGCGGCGATGCCGCTGTTGCGGATGTCGCCGCGGCTGCTCAGGGCGCTGTCGCCTTTGGCGTAGAGCGAGCCGCTGTTGTCGATGCCGCCGTTGCTGTCCAGGCGCACATTGGCAGTGGCGTTGATCTGGCCGCTGTTGCCGATGCGCCCGTCGGCGCTGATCACCACGTCGCCGGCGCTGGCGCCGATCTGCCCGGCGTTGCGCACGCCGACGCCGGATTCGGTGCCCACCAGCATGATCTTGCCGGCGTACATGCCGCCGAGCTGGGCGACGTCGATGGCCACCGAGGGCTTCTCGCCGTTGCCTTCGATGGGCCGTGCGCTGCTGTTGTCGGCGTTGACCTGGTTGGCCCCGGCGGTGACGCGCAGGTCCTTGGCCCAGACGCCGGCGTTGACCTCCACGGAGCGCGCGATCACGTCGGTGAAGTCGGTCTGGCTGGCGTCCAGGCCCTTGCCGGTGATGGCGATGCGGCCACCGCGCACTTCGTAGCCCTGCAACTGGCCGTCGACGATCTGCGCGGTGCCGGTGGTGAGGGTGGCGCGGTTGGCATTGATGAAACCGCAGCCGTCGCAGGCGATCCCTGCCGGGTTGGCGATCACCACCTGGGCGCGGTCGCCGGCCACCTCGACGTAGCCGCGCAGCTGGCTGGGGTTGCTGCCGTTGACCTCGTTGAGGATCACCCGCGCGGTGCCGTTGGCCAGGTTCTGGTTGCCGTCGATCCAGCCGCCGAGCTGGGTCTGCACGCTGTTGCGCGAGTTGTTGAGGATCGCGCCTTGCTGGTTCACGTCGAACTGGCTGTAGGTGTTGCGCGAGACGCCGGCGGCGCTGGGCGTCTGGATGTTCACCTGGGGCACGCCGTTGGCGGAATTGATCACACCCGGCTGCTGGCCGGGCGGCGCGCCATGGTCGGCGACGATGTCGGCATGGGCCAGCGGGGCGGCCAGGCTGATCAGCCCAAGCGTCGCCATCAGGGCGAAGCGCAACGGGCGCAGGCTGACCAGCAACGAGCCGGCGCACGCGCTCTGCGGGCCGTCAGTGGTGCCGGGCGCCTTGCTGGCGCTGCTGACGTTCTCGGCGACGACCATCAGTTGGCCGCGGGCCTTGTTGAAGACGATGCGGTAGAGGTGCTTGTTCATACAAATCCCTTTGTCGGTTCAGGGCGCAGGCCGCGGGGCGCGCTCAGAGCTGGATGGCCAGCGGGTGGTCGGAGAACCATGCGCGCGCTTCGGCGGGCATGACCGCGACACCCTGGAACTTCTTGATCCTCAGGCCGCGTTGTTCGCCACGGTGGTACAGCGCCCGGCCGCAGCGGTTGGCGAAGAAGTGCCGCTGCAGGACGCGCGACACCGGGACGGAGTGGCCGAACGGCGCCACCCAGTCGTTGAACCAGATGCGCTCGCCGCTGTTCCAGTCGGCGGCCGGCATGCAGATGGCCGGCTGGCTCAGGTAGCGCGCCTCGGCTTCCAGGCTCAGGTTGCTGAAGGCGACGTAGAACACCGGGCGGCCGTTCTGCCGGCCGAGGATGAACTGCCGATGGCTGATCGCCGGCAGCAGCAGGGCATTGAGCGCGTGCAGCGGGATGTCGCGGTGGGACGCCGAGTGCAGCCACAGCCAGACCGCCGAGCCCAGCGCCTCGGCTTCGCTCCAGGGCTCGTCGAAGAAGCCCGGCGCGGTGATGTCGAATCCGTCGATATGCATGGGCGCCTCCTCAGAAGGACCAGGTCAGGTTGAAGCCACCGGTGGTGCTGGCGGTGTCGAAGCCCTTGGGCTTGCTGATCGGCTGGCCGACGAAGACGTCGTAGGACACTCCGCGATAGCCGCCGCGCAGGCCCAGCACGTAGCCGGCCAGGTGGGTACCGATCAGGTACTTGCTCGATTGCCCGCCGACTTCGCCGTAGTCCACGCCCACGTAGGCCTCCTGGCCGGTCTGGCCGAGCGCCAGGCCGAGGTCGTTGCGGGTCAGCCAGCCACGGTCGGCGGAGAGGATCTGCTCGCCGTCGAAGCCGCGCACGCTGTAGCGCCCGCCGATAGTGAAGCGGTCCTGGGGTACCAGCGGCGTGCGGTTCCATTGCGCGCGCCAGGTGTTGCTGTAGCGCAGGCGCTGGTCGCCCATGGCGAAGGGCACGCTGAGCTGGGCTTCGGCGGTGATGATCTTGGAGCGCGAGGTGCCTTCGTCGAAGGGCTCCTCCGGCGCCGCCATGGCGTTGCGCGCTCCGGTGCCGCGGCGGTAGCCGCTGCTCAGGTAGAGGGTGGAGGCGCCGATGTACTCGGTATGGGTCAGGCCGAACGACCAGCCGGCCATGCGCCGGCGCTGGATCTCGATCTCGGTATCGTCGATCCAGTTCTTCGAGCGCCGGCTCCAGCCGCCGATGCTGGCGGTGGTCTTGCGCACGGCGTCGCGGTAGAGCATGCGGGTGAGGCTGATCTCGTCGTTCTTGCTCTCGCCGCTGTAGCTGTAGTCCTGGTTCGCCCCGGAGATGGTCTGGTGGTAGTCGTACTCGCTGGAGGTCACTCCCAGCAGCCAGTAACCGAAGGGCACCGAGTAGTGCAGGGTGTGGCCGCGCGAGCCGCGATCGCCGGAGTCGCCGCCGCCCAGGTCGTGGTTGTAGCTGAAGTAGAAGAGGTCGCTGAGGGTCAGGAAGTTGTCGAAGGACACCGAGGTGGTACCCAGGTACTTGCCGGTCTCGTCGGTGCCCGAGTCGTCCACCGAGAGGCTGAAGCGGATCGGGAATTTCTGCCGCCAGGCGATCACCAGGTCACTCTCGCCGGGCTGCGCGCCGGCGCCTTCGGCGGCGGTGATCTGGATGTCGGCGTCGGCGGTGGGCACCCGCTTGAAGTTCTCCAGCGCCTGTTCGATGTCGCGCAGGTTGAGCAGGTCGCCGGGCTTGGCGGGCACGGTGTTCCAGGCGTTGGCGCGGTGCGAGGTGTCCTCGGCGAAGCGGATCGAGCGGATACGCCCCGGCACCAGGGTCAGCGCCAGGGTGCCGCTCTTCAGGTCCTGCGGCTGCGCCAGTACGCGGGAGGTGACGTAGCCGCGTTCGATGATGGCGTTCTGGATGCGCTTCATCGTCAGGTTGATGCCGTTGGCGCCCAGGCACTGGCCGCTGGCCGGGTCGTCCTTAGGGTCGGCGGCGCGCAGGGCCCACTGGAATTGCTCGGCGGCGTCGCCGGTCAGGGTGATCTGGCGGATCGCAAAACAGGGCGCCTCGTTGCGCGGCAGGCGGTTGCCTTCCAGGCCGCTGGGCGGCAGCTTCAGGCGCACATCCGGCGAGGGTTCCATCTGCTCGCGCAGCGCGCGATCACGCTCCTGCTGCTGCAGAAGCTGCTGGGCGGGGAGCGGGTCGGCGGCGAGGGCGACGCCAGTGCAGGCACTCACGGCCAGGGAGGCCAGGATGGCCTGGCGCAGTGCGCTTCGAAGGGGGGAATCGATACCCGTCCGTGGGGTGCGTGGAGCAGGGCCGGCAGCCACCGGCAGCTCTCTACGGCAAGAGAGAAGAGCCATTTCGCGTCCTTGTGAAATATCTTGCAATAACTCGTCGAATTATGACGAAAGGTCCGGAATGCGACCGTGAATCCGTTCTAATCGCTGTAAATCCGTTGATACACCGCTATCGGATGTGTAACGCGGATATGACAGTTCCGACGGTTCGAGATGAAGGACGGAAATTTTGTTCCGAATTTTTACCGAGGACTGACGAACGGTCTGAAGTGCTATTGCCGTGATATCACGGTGTGGCATGGCCAATCTTTTGTAGGAGCGAGCTTGCTCGCGAACCGATTCTCCATGGTGATGTTCGCGAGCAAGCTCGCTCCTACAGACAGCAGAAGGCCCGCGCTGGGCGGGCCTTCTTGGTTGAACCGATCAATCAACTGCTCTGCGGCATCTCGCCCCGCGCCAGGCGCGCGTTGATATCGGCAATCACCGCCGGCAGTTCGGCGATGGTGTCGATCAGGTAGTGCGGCCGCGAGCCTTCGAACATCTGGCCGATGCGCTGGCGTTCCTGTTCCAGTTGGTGCGCCGGCAGCGCCTTGTATTGCTCATAGGTCAGGCCCAGGGCGTTGCCCGAGCATGTCAGCGCCACGGTCCACATGCCGGCGCTGCGGCCTTCGAGGATGCCCGGCCAGGTGTCGTCGACCTTCACGCAGGCGGCGACGTCATTGATGCCCAGGGCGATCACGTTGGCCAGCGCCTGTGCCGGGTGCGGGCGGCCGTTGGGCACTTCGTCGGTGGCGACCACGTGGTCGGCGACGTAGCCGTTGGTCTTGGCCAGTGCCACGACCTTCTCCATCACCACCGCCGGGTAGCCGGAGCAGGAGCCGATCTTCAGCCCACCCTTGCGCAGGGTGGCAATGGCTTCCAGAGCGCCGGGGATCAGCGCCGAATGCTCGGCGATCTTCTCGATCTGCAGCGGCATGAAGCGTTCGTAGATGGCCGTGACGTCATCGTCGGTGGGCAGATGACCGAAGGCCGCGCGGTAGCGCTCGCCGATGGCGGGGATATCGCACAGGGTGCGGATGTGGTCCCACTTGCCCATGCCCATGGGGCCGCGGGCTTCTTCCAGGCTGACCTGCACGCCGAACTCGGCGAAGGCTTCGACGAAGATCTGGGTCGGCGCGAAGGAGCCGAAATCGACCACGGTGCCGGCCCAGTCGAGGATCGTGGCTTGCAGTTGCTTGGGTTGCTGGTAATGCATGGTGATGCTCCTGTGAGGGGATTCCTGGTGAAAAGCGGAGATGAGCGCGGCCCGCCCGGCGTCATGGCAGGCTCGCGGTGTCACGGGGTATTCGGGCCGAGAATCAGGCCGTGGAGTCGAACAGCTCGGCGATGATTGGCCGCTTGCGGCGGATGCCCAGGCAGCACAGGTAGTAGTCGATGTGGAACGGCTCCTCGGCGAAGGCGATGGAGCGCGTGCCGGGCCGGTCGGCGTACTCCACCGCCGAGACGAAGCCCACGCCGATGCCGTGCACCACCGCATGGACGATGGCCTCGCGGCTGTTCAGCTGCATCGCGCAGTCCAGCTCCACGCCATGTCGGCGGCAGCCTTCCTCGACCAGTTGGCGGGTGCGCGAGGCCGGCTCGCGCAACACCACGCGCTGGCTGGCGATCTCCTGCACGCTGACCGATTCCTGCTGCGCCCAGGGGTGGTCGTCGCGCACCACCGCGAGGATCGGGCAGGTGCGGTAGAGCTGCGTGCTCAGGCGCTGGTCGAACTCCGAGAGGGCGAGGATCGCGACGTCGATGTCGAAGTTGTACAGCCGCTCCAGGGTGCCGGCCTCGCTGGTGAACGAGGTCTCCAGCTCGATGTGCGGGTAACGCTGCATCAGCGCGTAGGTCAGGCTCATGGCGATCGGCGGCGACACCGCGCCGATGCGCAACATGCCCTGCTTGCGCTGCTGGAAGCTCTGCAGCAGTTGCAAGGCTTCGTCCTCCTGGCCGAACAGGCCCTGGGTGATCGCGTAGAGCTGCTCGCCGGCCGGGCTCAGCTCGATGAAGCGCCCGCGGCGGTGGAACAGCTCCACCGAAAAGCGCTTCTCCAGGCCGCTGACCTGCTCGCTGATGGTCGGCTGGCCGACGCTGAGCAGCGCCGCGGCCTGGGTGAAGCTGCCGGTGCGGGCCACGGCGTGAAAGGAGCGCAACCACTTGTGGTACTGGTACATGAGGTCTCTCTGTGAGGAAGGCTAGGCGCATGGCCGTGCCCTCAGCGCCGGACGAACAGGGCGACCCCCGCGCTGCACACGCAGGCCGTGGTGACCACGATGAAGATCAGCGAAGTATTGCCCGTGGTGTCCAGCATGCGACCGATCAGGGGTTCGGCCAGACCCGCGAAGAGGTAGGAGGAGAAGTTCATGATCCCGGTGGCGGTACCGGCGCGGCGCGCGCCGACCAGGTCCGGGCAGAGCGCCCAGAAGCTCGACGCCGGGCCGTAGACGAAGAAGCCGCAGAGGAACAGCGCGAGCAGGCCGATGCTGCTGTGCGCCGGCAGGCTCCACATCCACAGGCTGGTGAGCGCGCCGAGCACCATGTAGAGCATGATCGCGCGGTAGCGCTTGCTGCCGAACAGGCGGTCGGAGACCCAGCCGTTGCTCAGTGCGCCGACGGCCATGCCGACCGGTAGGGCGATGGTGATCCACTTCGGGTCGATGAAGCTCTGGCCCTTCTGCCAGTCGGCGCCGAGGAAGTGCACCGGCACCCAGACGATCAGCCCGTAGCGCGCCGCGTTCTGGAAGCCCAGGGACAGTGCGGCGACCAGCAGGCGCGGGTTCTTCAGCACCGCCAGGTAGCGTTGGGTGGAGCTTTCCTCTTCACCGTGGGCCGCTTCGCTGGAGCGGTCCTCGGCATTCGCCACGCCGGTGTCGGCCAGCGGCTCGAAGCCCATGTCCTGCGGGCGTTCCCGCGCCACCAGGTAGAACACGATGCCGCCGGCGAGCATCAGCAGCACCGGCAGGCGGAAGATCCAGCGCCACTCCAGGTGCAATACGTCGATCACCACCACCGAGGTGACGTACGACAGCACCGAGGCGCAGCCGGCGGCGAACACGTAGAAGCCGTACACCTTGCCGCGCTCGGCGGCGCTCCACCAGTTCGACAGCAGGCGGCTGCCCGGCGCCCAGCCCAGCGCCTGGAAGTAGCCGTTGATGCCCCACGGCAGGATCAGGCTGCCGAAGCCGCCGGCGAAACTGGTGACCCAGTTGGCGCCGCAGGACAGCACCGCGCCCAGGCTCATGATGCGCCGGCCGCCGAACTTGTCGGCGAGGTTGCCGTTGATGGCCTGGCCGATGGCGTACATCCAGAGCATGGCGCTGGAGGCCCAGCCGAGGGTTTCCTTGCTCAGGCCGAACTCGGCCTGGATACCGGGGATGGCAAAGCCGAAGGTCTGGCGGCCGGTATAGAAGAACAGGTAGCAGAACATCGCGGCGAGCAGCATGCGCCACTGCGCCACGCGGAAGGGCGACACGGATGACTCAAGGCCAGGCAGGGTTTGTGCACGGTTCATGGCGGTTTTCCTTCTTGTTCGCTCGCGCCGGCGCAAGGCTCGGCGTGTCGGCACTCTTCTTCGGTGCAATAGGTTTTCGGTGCAACAGGAAAAGGCGGCAGCCAGGGCCGCCGGCTAAAGGGCGGCCTCAGGCGGCTTGCGAGCCGATGAAGTTGCGGCCGCGTGCGCCCTGCATGGCGAAGTCGATCATCGCTTCGGCCTCGGCGGACGTCACACCGTAATCGCCGAACTCGGTCTTGACCCCGAGGCGATGGAGGAATTCACGCAGGCGCTGCTGGGCGCCGTTGAGGTCGCTGCCGAAGACGCGCTGCAGCACGCGGTCGCGGTCGGCGTCGCGACCCCAGGCCAGGCCCAGCACCAGCGGCAGGGTGAAGGAGCAGGCGATGCCGTGGGGCAGGCCGTGGCGCAGGGTCATCTCGTAGGAGATGGAGTGGGCCAGCGCGGTCTTGGTGTTGGAAAAGGCCATGCCGGCCTTCAGCGCGGCCAGCGCCATGCGCGAGCGCAGTTCGCGGTTGCCGAGGTCCTGTTGCAGACGCGGCAGGCAGTCGAGGATGTCCTCGATGGCGGAGATGGCGAAGGTGTCGGAGATCGGGTTGGCGTTGTGGTTCCAGATCGATTCCAGCGCGTGGGACAACGCGTCCAGCCCGGTGGACACGGTGACCCCGGCGGGCACGCTGAGCATCAGGTCCGGGTCGACCAGCGCCACCTGCGGCCAGGTGCAGTCCAGGTGCAGGGAGTATTTCTTCTGTTGCTGCGCGTCCCAGATGGTCGCCCAGGGCGTCACTTCGCTGCCGGTGCCGGCGGTGGTCGGCGCGGCGACCAGTGTCTTGTGCCGTGCCGGGACGAAAGGCTTGCCGGCGGCCAGCAGGTCGAGCAGTTCGTCGAAGCGCCCGGACCCGGTGCCGACGACCAGCGCCTTGGCGGTGTCGATGGCGCTGCCGCCGCCGAGGGCGAATACCGTGCTGCAGTCGCCCGCTTCACGCCAGAAGCGCTCGTGCACGTTGCGCAGCCAGGCTACGTCGGGGTTGGGTTGCACGTCGTCGATGACGTAGGCGAGGCGGTCGCCCAGCAGGTGGCGGACGCGCTCGATCAGCCCCAGTTGTGCGGCTTCGGGGAAGGTCACCAGGGCGACCTTGCCTTGGCAGAGGTCGGCGATGCGGTCCAGGCTGCCGCCGCCGAAAACGGTGGCGACCGGATTGTGGAATCGGGCAGGCATGGGCAGTTCCTTGTTGTTGTTTGAATCTGCGGCCATGCTCGGGGCCTCGTGGTTTTCGTTCCAATCGATTGATCGCAGGTGGGCATCGGCCTGACCGATAACGGCGGGTGCGGACATCTGGCAAAACTCCAGGCATGAGCCTGCCCGGCGCGCGCCCGGAAGGCGCACGCGGCAGGGTTAAGGAGGGAGAGTGGATCAGTGCCGGCCGTTGCCCTGGATGGCGTGGCGCAGGCGGTTGGAGAGCAGGTCGGCGAGCACCACCATGACGGTGATGACGAGGATGCAGGTGGCGGTTTCCGGGTACTTGAACAGCTTCAGGCTGCTCACCAGCTCGAAGCCCAGGCCGCCGGCGCCGACCATGCCGAGCACGGTGGCCGAGCGCAGGTTGACCTCGAAGCGATAGAGCACCACGGCGATCCAGGCGGTGATCACCTGCAACGGCCGCGCGCCGGTGGCCTGCAAGGCTTCGATGGGGCCCTGGTCGATCTCCTCGATGCTCTCGGCGAAGAACTTGCCGAGCATGCCCACGCCGTGCAGCGCCAGGGCCAGCACGCCGGGGAAGGGGCCGAGGCCGACCGCCGAGACGAACACCAGGGCGAGGATCAGCTCGTTGATGCTGCGGATGACGTTGAGCAATTGTCGCGTGCCCAGGTACAGCCAGCGGTTGCCGTGCAGGTTGCGCGCGGCGAGGAAGCCCAGCGGCACCGCCAGGACGATGCCCAGCAGCGTGCCCCAGAGGGCGATCTGCAGGGTTTCCAGCGCCGGGCGCCAGAGGCTGGGGAGGATGCTCAGGTCCGGCGGCAGCGAGCGGCTGAGGAAGTCGCCGATCTGCGGCAGGCCGCTGGCCAGTTCGCTCCAGCTCAGTTGCGCGCCCTCGGCGCTCCAGTGCAGCAGGTAGAGCACCGCCAGTACGGCGGCGCCGGTGGTCAGCCAACCGCGCTTGCTGTGTGGCGTCTCGACCATCCACTGATGGCTTCGCAGGTTCATGCGCCGACTCCTGTGCCGCTGGTGTACACCGCGCGAGCCGCCGCCTGGTAGGCGGTCGCCTCGCCGCTTGGGCGTTGCTGGTAGATCCGCTGCAGCGCCGATTCATCCAGTTCCCCGGCGCTGCCGTCGAAGACCACGCAGCCGTTGGCCAGGCCGACGATGCGGTCGCCGAACTCGCGCGCCAGGTCCACCTGGTGCAGGTTGCACACTACGGTAATGCCCAGGGTGCGGGTGGCTTCGCGCAGGTAGTGCATGACCAGTTGCGCGGTCTTCGGGTCGAGGCTCGCCACCGGTTCGTCGGCGAGGATCACCTGCGGCCGCTGGGCCAGCGCTCGGGCAATGCCGACGCGCTGCATCTGCCCGCCGGACAGCGAATCGGTGCGCGCATCGGCCTTGTGTTCCAGTTCCACCCGGCGCAGGCATTCGCGGGCCAGGGCGATGTCTTCACGGCTGAACAGTTGCAGCACCGAGGCGAGAGTGCCGACGCAGCCCAGGCGCCCGGTGAGCACGTTCTTCAGCACCGACAGGCGCGGCACCACGTTGTGGTGCTGGAAGATCATCGCCACCCGGCGGCGCAGTTCACGCTGGTCGCGGGGCAGCAGCGCATCGACCCCGGCGACCTGCAGCGTGCCGCTGTCGGCCTGCGCCAGGCGGTTCATGCAGCGCAGCAGGGTGGACTTGCCGGCGCCGGACTGACCGAGGATCACCACGAACTCGCCGGCCTCGATGCGCAGATCGATCCCGCGCAGCACCGGGTTGTCGCCGTAGCCCTTGGTCAGTTGGGCGACGCGGATCATTTCAGGCTCCGCAGGTCGAGGTCGAGCACCTTGGCGGTGTCGCGCACCACGTTGTAGGCGGCGTCGTTGGTCGGCTGGAAGCCATTGAGCAGGCCCTGGTCGCCCCACGGCACGTCCTTGATCGAGGCGAACGCGGCGACCAGCTTCTTCTGCAGTTCCGGGTCGAGGTTCTTGCGCCAGACCATGGGCGATTCGGGAATGTCGTCGGATTTCCAGACCACCTGGAAGTCGTCCTGCTGCACCTGGCCGGCGCTGATGGCACCAGCGAGTATGCGGTCGGCCACGGCGGCGGCATCCACCTTGCGGTTCTCCACGGCGAGGATGCTGGCGTCGTGGGAGCCGGAGAAGATCACCCGCGAGAACAGCGCCTTGGGGTCATGCCCGGATTGTTCCAGGCCGGCCTTGGGGAACAGGTGGCCGGAGGCCGAGCTGGGGTCGACGAAGGCGAAGGTGTGGCCCTTGAGGTCGTCCAGGCTGCGGATGCCGCTGTCCTTCCGGGCGATGATCAGGCTGTGGTAGGCGCTGCTGCCGGTCTTCTTGGTCACCGCCACGGCGAAGGCGTCGGCGCCGGCCACCTGGTTCGCCAGCACGTAGGAGAACGGCCCGAGGTAGGCGACGTCCAGCTTGCCGGCGCGCAGGGCTTCGATCACGCCGTTGTAGTCGGTGGCCACGAAAGGCTTCACCGGCATGCCCAGGCGTTCCTGCAACTGGTCGAGCACCAGCTGGCTGCTCTTGATCATGGCCTGGGAATCCTCGGAGGGGATCAGGCCGATGGTGAGGGCGTCCTGCGCCTGGGCGGTCGACAGCAGGGCGGAGGCGAAGGCGAGCGGCAGCACGGCGAAGCGGAACAGTCTGGTCAGCGAAGTCATGGCGTTACCCGGAGGTTGTGTTCGGTAGCGCCAAAGCTAGGGCTGTCATGTGACAGTCACGCCATCAAATCAATATGGGTTTGCACGCAAATCCATTGATAGGAGCTATGGATGTCCACCGCCCGCCTGCGCACCTTCCTTGCCGTCGCCCGCCACGCCAGCTTCAGTGCCGGCGCCCGGGCCATCGGCCTCAGCCAGCCGACGGCGACCACGCAGATCCAGGGCCTGGAGCGCGAATTCAACGTCGAGCTGTTCCATCGCCGTGGCCGGCGCATCGAGCTGACCGCCGTGGGTCGCGACTTGCTGCCCATCGCCCAGCAGATGTCGATGCTCGAATCCGAGGCGACCAACCTGTTGCGCGATTCCGGCCAGCTCAATCGCGGTCAGCTGAAGGTCGGCGCGGTGGGGCCGTTTCATGTGATCGAGATGGTCGACCGCTATCGCCGCGACTATCCGCAGATCGACGTGTCGATCCGTATCGGCAACTCGGCGTCGGTGCTTGCCGACCTGGAGAACTACGTGACCGATGTCGGCGTGCTGGCCGGGCTGCATGACGACCCGGCCTTCGTCGCCGAGCTGTATGCGCGGCACCCGGTGATCCTCTTCGCCCACGCCGAACACCCCTTTGCCCGCCACGACGCGGTGCCGCTGCAGGCGCTCCAGGGCCAGCCGCTGTTGCGCCGCGAGCAGGGCTCGACCACCCGCGTGGCCCTGGAGCGGGTGCTGGAAGCGGCGGATGTCACCCCGCGCATCGCCATGGAGATCGGCAGCCGCGAGGCGCTGCGCGAGGCGGTGATCCGTGGCATCGGCATCGGCGTGGTGTCCGAGGCGGAGTACATCGCCGATCCACGCCTGAAGGCCATCCGCATCATCGGCGACCCGGCGTTCACCGAGACCTACCTGTACTACCTGGCTGAGCGTCGCAGCAGCCAGGTGATCGCCTCCTTCCTGCGCACACTCGCGCGATAGCACAGCCGTCGGGGTGGGCGTAAGGCTTGTCTTGCGGGTCGGGGGGCGGGTTATCCTGCGGCCCCCGTCGCCGTCACGAGACTGTCATGTCGTCCGCTGCCGAGCAGGCGCCACTGCGCCGCGCCGATCGAGATTCGCGCAACTCCGCCCAGGTGCTCGGCCTGTGCCTGCCCGCCGACGTGCTGCTCTACCTGCTGCTGCCGATGTACGCGGCGGACTTCGGCGTGACCCTGGTGGAAGCGGGCATCCTGCTGGCGGCCAACCGCCTGGTACGCATCGTCGGTTATGGCTGGGTGGTGCGCTTCTACGCGCGCCATGGTGACCGCGCCGCCTGCAGCCTCGCAGCGTTCGCCACGGCGTTCTGCGCGCTGGCCTCGGCAACGCTCTCCGGGTTTGCCGTACTGCTGGTGTTTCGCCTGGTCTGGGGCCTGTGTTTCGCCACCTTCAACCTCAGCACCCAGACCCTCGCCACCGCTGAAGCGCAAGGCGCCGCGCGGCGCGCCGGCCGCTCGCGGGCGACCTTGTCCATCGGGCCGATGCTGGCCCTGCCGCTGGGGGCGGTGATGGCCCAGGCCTTCGGGCCGCGCAGCGTGTTCTTCGTACTCTGCGTGGCCGCCCTGTGCGGCCTCTGGCGCGCTCGTGCGCTGCCGGCCACGGGGCACGAGATTCCCGTCAGCAGCGGTCGCCGTCTGCGCCTGCCGGACAGCATCGCCACCTGGTCGTTCATCGAAGGCGTGACCCTGGACGGCCTGTTCATCTTCGGCCTGTCGCTCTACGCGCAGACCCATCTGGGCGGCACCGGCGTACTGGTGGCGGGCATCCTGATGGCGGTGCGTTATCTCAGCGAGATGCTCTTCAGCCCCTTCGGCGGGCGCCTGGCGGACCGCTTCGGCGCGCTGCGCATGCTGGTGATCCTGTCGCTGGCCACCTCGCTGGCGCTGCTGATGTTCGGCAGCTACTGGCTGTTCGTCGGCGCCTTCTTCGTGCTGGTGTTGCGCGCGTTGCAACTGCCGCTGGTGGTCACGCTGGTCGCCAGCCGCAATCCGCAGGCACGCATCCAGGCGCTGGCCGGCAATGCGGTCTGGCGCGACATCGGCGCCGGGCTCGGACCGATCCTTGCCGGCGTGCTGCTGCCGCAGGTGCCGGCGATCTGGGCCTACGCCGGCGCGGCGCTGATACTGGCACTCAGTGCGCTGGGGTGTGCCTGGCGGCGTTGATCCGGCGAGATGCGCGGATTGTTCAAGCGCCGGTGACGCAGCAACGGGAACACTGGCGACTCCCACCTGCACCGGAGTTGCCCCATGCGACACCTCTACGCCCCCGCGTTGTTCTTCGGCTTCATCGGCCTGGCCCTGTACCTGGTCGGTGAAGGCGTATCGCTGCTCTGCCTGCCGGCGCTGTTGCCGCTGGCGATCCTGCTGGCCTTTCTTGCCGAGCGGTTCTGGCCGTATCGAGCGGGCTGGAACGAGAGTCACGGCGATGGCGCCCGCGACCTGGCCCACGCGCTGGTCAACGAGACGCTGAACGCCCTGGGCATTGCAGCGATTCCATTGCTGGCCCTGTGGCTGCCGCACGTCGAACTGTGGCCGACGGATTGGCCGCTGGCGCTGCAACTGCTGGTGGCGCTGCTGATCGCCGATCTCGGCATCACTCTGGTGCACTACGCCAGCCACCGTTCCGCACTGCTCTGGCGTCTGCACGCGGTGCACCACAGCGTGACGCGCATGTACGGCTTCAACGGCCTGATGAAGCACCCGCTGCACCAGATGCTCGAAGCCCTGGGCGGCACGCTGCCGCTGCTGTTGCTGGGTATTCCCGTGGAGGTTGCGGCGCTGCTGGCGTTCGCCATCGCGATCCAGTTGCTGCTGCAGCACAGCAACGTGGATATGCGCATCGGCGCGCTGCGCCATGTGTTCGCCTGGGCGCCGCTGCACCGCCTGCATCACCTGAAGTACGGCACCACGGGGGATGTGAACTTCGCGCTGTTCTTCAGCTTCTGGGATCGCCTGCTGGGCACCGCGCTGTACCTGCCGGACTATGAACTGGCGGAGGATGACCTGGGCATCGGTGATCGGCCCGATTACCCGGCCGCCTACCTGGAGCAGATCGCCGAGCCGTTTCGCCGCTCCGATGCAGCGCATCCACCGGCACCATTGCCGGCAGAGCTGCGCCGCGCGCTAGTCGATTAGCCGCAGCTTCAGCTGGCGCAGCGTCAGGTCGGCGCGAATGCCGAACTGGCTGCGCACGCTGCGCGAGAAGTGCGCGGAATCGGCGAAGCCGGCGGCGATGGCAGCGCTGGTCAGGCTGTCGCCGGCCATCGCGAGGCGCAGTGCCTGGCGCAGCCGCTGCCAGAGCACCAGGCGGCGTACCGACAGCCCCAGTGTGCCGCTGAACAGCCGCTCCAGTTGGCTCAGCGAGAGCGCGGCTGTCTCGGCCAGTTCCTGGGCGGGCAGGGCGCCGTCATCCAGCGCGCGGATGCGTTGCAGGGCTCTATCCAGGCGCGGGTCGAGCTCGCGGCGCGGCAGCTCGCGCAGGCATTGCGCGAGGGCCGGCAGGTTCGGCCCGGTGTTGAGGCACAGCTGCTGCAGGTCAGCCAGCTCGAACGCCAGCGGCTCGGCGAACAGGGTGACGGCGCGCTGGTCGCCGTCGAGGATCGCGTGGCGCTGGTTGGAGGCGATCACCAGCAGCGAGGCCTGCTGTGGCTGGTCGTCGAGCAGCGCCTTCACCTCACCCTCGCAAGCCATCAGCAATTGATGCGCGTAGTGGGCGTGGGCGCGTGCGTGCCCGGTGGTGCCGGCGACGAGGCAGAAGTCTGCGCTGAGCCACAGTTCGCCCTGCCAGGCCCGTTCAGTCGGCTGCATGGCGTGCCAGCCACTCCTCGCGCGTCAGCTCCCAGGTTTCCCGTGGCAGTACGCCACTGACGAAGTGGCCTTCGTCGCGGCCCACCAGGCGCATGCCCTCGCGTTCGGAGATACGCCGGGAACCTTCGTTGACGATGGCCTTGGGCACCTGCATCAGCGGCTTTCCCAGCGTCTCGAACCAGAAGCGATTGACCGCATCGCAAGCCTCGCCCATGTAGCCGCGCCCCTGGCAGGCCGGCGCCAGCCAGAAGCCACGGTGATTGCCCGGCTGGTCGAACAGCGAGATGTTGCCGATGGCGTCGTCCGGCGTGCTGGCAAGGCGGATCATCCAGTGCCATTCCTCGCCACGGGCCATGGCCGGTAGCACCCAGTCGCGTACATAGACCAGCGCGCCGTCGGCCGGATAGGGCCAGGGCACGCGGCGGTCGAGGTAGCGCACCACTTCCCAGTGCGGGAACAGGCGCTGGATGGTCGGCGCATCGCTCAGTTGCACGGGCGTCAGCAGCAGGCGCTCGGTGCGCAGGGTGGGCGGGCTGTGGCTATCCATGGCGGCTCCTGTTTCTTCGCCGACAGTCTGCCGGTTCCTGGCGGCCGCTGGCCAGCCCCGGGCAATGCCGGCGCCACCCGGCCAGGTTCAGGCCGGGCGACCGAAAGCGGCGCTGGCGAAGTCGAGGAAGCTGCGCAGCTTGGGCGTCAGGCGACGGTCCGGGGCGTAGAGGATGTGCATCGGCGAGGCCGGCACGCTGTATTGCGGCAACAGATGAACCAGCGTGCCGTTGCGCAGTGCCTCGCCAACCAGCTCCCGAGGCTGCAGCACCACGCCCAGTCCGGCGATGGCGGCGGCCAGCAGCGGGTCGCCTTGATTGATCGTCAAACGGCTTGTAATCGGCACCTCGATACGTCCTTCCGGGCCGTCGAAAGTCCAGCTCGATCGGCCATCGGAAAAGGCGAAACCCAGGCATTCGTGCTGGCTCAGGTCCTCGGGGGTGCGGATCGCCGGGCGGCGCGCGAGGTAGGCGGGGGCGGCGCACAGCAGCAACTGGTACGGCGCGAGGGCGACGGCCTTGAGGCGGCTGTCGGCCAGCTCGCCGATTCGGAACACCACGTCGTAGCCGTCGTTGACCAGGTCCACCAGTTCGTTGGCCAGTGTCAGGTCCACCGACACCTGCGGATAGCGCACCATGTACTCCAGCAGGCGTGGCGACAGGATGCGCATGCCGAAGGTCACCGGCGCATTGATCCGCAGCCGCCCGCTGGGCGTGCCACGAGTTTCCGCAGCCAGGTTCTCCGCCGCCTCCATGTCCGCCAGGATCAGCTTGGCGCGCTGGTAAAAGGCCCGGCCAAAGTCGGTGAGGCTCTGGCGCCGCGTGGTGCGGTTGAGCAGCGACAGGCCCAGGTGCTGTTCGAGCATCTTCACCTGCTTGCCTACCAGTTGCGACGACAGCTGCAGTTCTTCGGCAGCGGCGCTGAAGGAGCCCAGTTCCACCGCCTTGACGAAGACGGCCATTTGTTCGAGGCGGTCCATTACAAACCCTGCGTTTCAAGTGTCCGCCCATCCTAGGCCTTTATCCGCAGCGGACCAACGCCTAGATTTCTCCCCATGTCGCGGACGGTCGAGCACCGTTGCAGGGACTTTCTACACTCCCATTCCGGCCGGCGCTTTCGTCCCGGCCCCCGATCGAGAAGAGGTTTGCCATGGCCCGCATTGTCAGAATCCACCAATACGGTGACGCCAGCGTCCTGAAACTGGAGGCGGTGGATGTACCTGCCCCGGCGCCGGATGAAGTACAGATCGCGGTCAGGGCCATCGGCCTGAACCGTGCCGAAGTGATGTTCCGCAACCACGCCTACCTGCAGGAGGCCGAGTTCCCCAGTCGTCTGGGCTACGAGGCGGCCGGCGTGGTGAATGCGGTGGGCAGTGCCGTGAAGAATGTCGCGGTCGGCGATGCGGTAAGCCTGATCCCGCCGCTGGATATCGCCCGCTGGGGCACCTACGGCGAAGTGGCCAACGTGCCGGCGTACCTGGTGGTGAAGCACCCGCAGAACCTCAGCTTCGAACAGGCCGCGGCATCCTGGATGCAGTACGTCACCGCCTGGGGCGCGCTGGTGGAGCAGGCGAAACTGTCGAAGGGCGAGTTCGTGCTGGTCACCGCGGCATCGAGCAGCGTGGGGCTGGCCGCCTTCCAGATCGCCCGCATGGTCGGTGCCACCTCCATTGCGGTGACCCGCACCCAGGCCAAGAAGCAGGCGCTGCTGGAGGCGGGCGCCGATCACGTGATCGTCAGCGATGACGAGGATATCGTCGAGAAGGTCATGGCGCTCACCGGCGGGCAGGGCGCCCGCGTGGTGTTCGACCCGATCGGTGGCCCTGGTTTCGAGGTGCTCACCCAGGCCATGGCCCGTGGCGGCATCCTCCTCGAGTACGGCGCACTGAGCCCGGAGCCGACGCCGTACCCGCTGTTCACCGTGCTCGGCAAGAGCCTGACGCTCAAGGGTTACCTCTACGCCGAGATCGTCGCCGACCCGGCGGCGCTGGAGCGCGCCAAGGCGTTCATCGTCAAGGGCCTGGAGTCCGGCGCGCTGAGCCCGGTGATCGCGCGGACCTTCGCGCTGGAGCAGATCCAGGAGGCGCATCGCTTCCTCGAAGCCAACCAGCAGGTGGGCAAGATAGTCGTCACGGTCTGAGGCCGGAGCAAGGCAAACGGGCGCCTTGCGGCGCCCGTCTGGTCACTGGCGGCCGGCGGTGACGCCGCCGTCCACTGGCAGCACGGTGCCGGTGATCCACGAGGCCTCGTCGGAAGCCAGGAACAGCATCGCTGCCGCCACGTCGCCCGGCTGGCCGTTGCGCCCCAGCGGGTGGAAGGCATTGAAGGTCGGCAATACCTGCCTGACCTGTTCGGCATCCATGAAGGTGCCGTAGACCGGCGTTTCCACCACGGCCGGGGCCACGGTGTTGATGCGGATGTTCGAGCCGGCCAGCTCCATGGCCAGGTTGCGGGTCAGCGCATGCACGCCGGCGTTGGCCGCGGAGTAGGCCGCCGAGGGCGTGGCGCCGATGGCCTGGATGGCCCATAGCGAACCGGTCTGCACGATGGCGCCGCCGCCGCGCTGCAGCATGGCCTTGGCTGCCGCCTGGGCCATGAAGAACTTGCCCTTGAGGATGGTATCGAGGAAGGCGTCGTATTCCTCCGGAGTGACTTCCAGGAACGGCTTGGGCGTGAAGATGCCGGCGTTGTTGATAAGGATGTCGACGCCGCCGAACTCGCGCTGCGCCAGTTCGACCAGGGCCTGGGCGGTGGCCGGGTCGGCGATGCTGCCGGCGAGGCTACGCACGCGCTCGCCGCTGGGGTCGATTTCACGCGCTGCGGCTTGCAGCTTGGCGCCGTCGCGGCCGCCGATGACGACGCTGGCGCCGGCCTCGACGAGGCGCCGTGCGACTTCCTTGCCGATGCCTGAACCGCCGCCGGTGATGATGGCAACCTTGTTAGAAAAACTATTCATGGTGGAAGTCCTCGCTGTGGCCGCTGGCCGCTGGCCGCTGGCCGCTGGCCGGTGATCGGAAGAAGCCGTCGTTCAGCGCTCAGTAGCCTTTTGCTGGTCGCTTGGGATGGCTTTGTGGGGTAAATTGTCGATCTCGGCGAAGTGGCCGACAACGCACAAGTTCTTCCTGATCGACATAGAAAATCTATCGATGACAACCCCGGCTTACCTGAATGCCCTGCGCGCTTTCGAAGCGGCGGCCCGGCACCAGAGTTTCTCCGCGGCGGCAACGGAGCTGAACGTCACTCCGGCGGCTGTCGGCCAGCAGGTTCGCCACCTCGAATCCTGGCTGGGCGTTGCCCTGTTCACCCGCGCCGCCAGTGGCTCGGCGCGGTTGCAGCTTACCGAGGTAGCGCGCGCCGCCTTGCCGGATATCCGCGAGGGCTTCGAGCGCCTGGCGCTGGGCCTGTCGCGGCTGCGCGACGCCAGTGTCAACACAGGACTGACGGTCGCTGTGAGCCCGGCCTTCGCGTCGAAATGGCTGCTGCCGCGAATCGAGGGTTTTCAGCAGGCGCATCCCGAACTGGACGTACTGCTGGACACCAATGCTCGAGCCGTCGACTTCCAGGTGGATCGCATCGACGTCGGCGTGCGCTACGGGCGCGGGCGATGGCCAGGGCTGACGGCAACGCGGCTGATGGAGGAGACGATCTTCCCGGTGTGCGCGCCGGACTTCGCGTTGCTCAGGAATGGCAAGCTGTCGGCTCTTGCGCTGGAGCGAGCCACGCTGATCCACGATCTGTCGATGGCCCACGACCCGGATTTCCCGACCTGGCGCCGCTGGCTGGATGCGGCGGGCTATGCGCAGGTGCAGGCGAGCCATGGCCTGCGCATCAACAATTCGGCGGCGGTGCTGCAGGCGGCGATGGAGGGGCAGGGGTTGGCGCTGGCGCGTAGCGTGATGGTGCGCGACGACCTGGCGGCCGGGCGGCTGATCCGCCCCTTCGCCGATCGGGGCCCGGCTTGCCCGCTGACCCAGGCGTATTACGTGGTCTATCGCCCGGAGTGTGCCGAATTGCCCAAGGTGCGGGCGTTCCGCGACTGGTTGCTGGCCGAGGCGGGGCAGTGAGGCGGAGCGGCCAGCTGGTGCCAGACTCCCCGGGCGCGCCAGCGACGAACTGCGCTTCGATCCAGGCCTTGAACACTTCGCTGGTGGCCGGGCTGTAGCGCGCCGACAGCAGGAGACGACACCACGCATGAGGCCGGATGGTACCGACTGTGACGACCAGCAGGACGTCCTGCACGCGCTGCTGGTGCTCCTCGGCGGTACTCGTATGCGCGCCCCGCTCAGCTGGTGGTGCGCTGGGCGAAGGCCAGGTGATAGCCGTTGCAGTCGCGCACGCCGAACTCCCGCGAGCCGTAGGGCATGTCCTGCAGGGGCCAGGCGATCTGTGCCCGGTCCTGCACGGCGGCGAAGTAGCCGGCAACGTCCGCGAGTTGCAGGTAGACCGTCCCCGAGCACGCCACTTCGCCGCCCCACAGATCCTGGGCGGTGAACAGCAGGCGGCAGTCCTCCAGTTGCACGCTGAGCGTACCCTGTGCGGAGTCGGTCACGCTGAAGCCGAGCGTGTCGCGGTAGTGCTCGCGGGTGAGATCGAGGTCGTGGCAGCGCAGCAGCAGGGTCAGCGACATGGGAGCTCCGGAGCGGGCGGTGGAGCGGCGATCATGTCACAGGGTTCAGCGCAGAATCACCCGCAACAGCGAAACCAGCGCTGCGCCGATCACGGGCGACATCCAGATGCCGAAGGTCTGCAGGATGAATTGCCGGGCGTAGGTCAGCAGTCCCATGTCCGCAGAGGGTACTCCGAGCCGGTGCCGGCAATAGCCGAGGACGGCCACGATGAAGCAGGCGCCCGCGAGTACCCCGAGCGCTCGCCAGAGCGGCCCGCGCTCGCTGGCATAGGAGAGCAGCGCGCCACAGAGCGCGCCGCTGAGTGCCACCAGAATCTCGAAGATGAACTCGGGTTCGACAAACCAGCGTTTGCCGTGCAGCCCGATCGCATCGCCGAGCTGCCAGCCGGCGACACTGCCCAGAACCAGCGCCAGGGTGAGCCACGGAAAGCGGCGCGAAGCCTTGCTGTTCTGCATCGGGGAGAACCCCTGAGAATCATCGGTGAAGGCAAACCAGCAGTATAGCGAGCGTGCCCGCGCCCATTGCTTCAGCGACGGATGGTGCAAGTGGTCACTTGCGCAGGATATAGACCCGCACCCCGTCCGCGCCGGGGATCACGTTGTAGTGGCGGATCTGCGCGAAGCCCAGGCGCTGGAACTCGCGCTCCAGGGTGTGGGCGCTCGGGAAGTCCGGGCCGTCGGAATGCGGCTCGGAGCCGCAGGGGCAGGGCCCGGACGCTGGGGCGGCGGGGCTGCCCTGGCCGACTCGGGCGAAGAGGATCACGCTGTCGCGGGTGACCGGGATCCATTGGTTCAGCAGCCGGATGTTCTGTCTGTTGCAGGCAGTCTGGGGGATTTCCGGAAGCAGCAGGCAGTCGACCGAGCCCTTGCGCAGTTCGGCCTGCTCCTGCGGGGCGGGCAGGTCCCTGATCCGCCGCTTCATGGCCTCGGGCAGCTTGTTGTGGGCTTGCTCCAGCGAGTCGACGGACGGGCAGGTTGCCACGATGATGCGATTGCTGTGCTCCAGCAGCACCGGCCAGGCGGCGCCCGGCGACCGCGATACCTCGAGCATCAGGATCGGCTCCTCGGCCATGCGCAGGGCCAGGCGCAGCAGGCGCTTCTGCCGCCACTGGCGAATCCGCTGGCAAAGACCGCCGCCGAGCGAACGGCCGGCAAGGGCATCGCGCTCGTGAGCGGGAGAGGGGGCGAACAGGCGTTGGGGTTCGTTCATGGGGTGCGGACTCGTCAGTTACCGCCATTGTCGAATCGCGCGATCAAGGTCTCGTCAAGGACATGTGAAAAAGTCGTGGAGCGGGACTTTTCGTGCGCCAGTGCCGTCGCCTGAACGTGATCGCCAGCGGATCATCGGCAATTCACGAAACCGGCAGCTCCATTTGACGATTTCTTTTCCTTTCGCCTTGTACTGTCACGCCCCGGCTGCCGGCACCGGCGCTGACCTGCGCCGCATCGTGTAGCGCAGGAAGAACCACTACAAGGGACACCCCATGCAACTTTTCCGCTCGGCACCGACGCGCTTCCTGGCGCTGGTCGCCTTGCTCTGGCTGATCGTCTTCTTCCTCACCCGGTCGGTCCTGCTGATTGGCCACCTGCCCGAGGTGGGCTCGGCGCACCTGGCGGTCTTTGCCATCGGCCTGCTGTATGACCTGAGTTTCCTGGTCTATGCCCTGCTGCCGATGGGCCTGGTCCTGCTGCTGATGCCGGCGCGGGTCTGGCGCAGCGCTGCCTGGCGCTGGCTGCTGACGGCCACGCTGTTCGTCAGCGTCTACGTGATGCTCTTCACGGCGGTAGCCGAGTGGCTGTTCTGGGATGAGTTCGGCGTGCGCTTCAACTTCATCGCGGTCGATTACCTGGTGTACTCGGACGAGGTGCTCAACAACATCCTCGAGTCCTACCCCATCGGCCTGCTGCTGAGCATCCTGGCAGCGCTTTCCCTGGCCGTGACCCTCGTGCTGTTCAAGCCCCTGCGCCGCCTCGCTACAGCCGAAGTGCCGTCCCTGCCGCGGCGCCTGCTGGGCTGTGCCGCGTTGCTGGCACTGGCGCTGGTGGCCGGCCTGCTGGTCGACCAGGATTCCCCGCGCGGCCAGGACGGCAACACCTATGCCCGCGAGCTGGCGAGCAACGGGCCGTACCAGTTCTTCGCCGCATTCCGTAACAACGAGCTGGACTACCCGCAGTTCTACGCGACCCTGCCGGCCGGGGAAGTCACCCAGCAGATTCGCGCGGAGCTGGCCGAACCGGGCGTCCGCTTCACCGGCAGCGAGCCGATGGATATTCGCCGCAGCATCGTCAGCGCCGGCGCGGCAAAGCGCTACAACATCGTCCTGGTGACCATCGAGAGCCTGAGCGCCAAGTACCTGGGCAGCAACGGCGACGAGCGCGACCTCACGCCGAACCTCGACGAGCTGCGCCGCAACAGCCTCTATTTCAACAACTTCTACGCCACCGGCACCCGCACCGACCGCGGCCTGGAAGCCATCACCCTGTCGATCCCGCCGACGCCGGGGCGCTCCATCGTCAAGCGCGTCGGCCGCGAAAGCGGCTTCGCCAGCCTGGGCCAGCAATTGAAGAACGTCGGCTACGACGCCGTGTTCCTGTATGGCGGCCGTGGCTACTTCGACAACATGAATGCCTTCTTCGGTGGCAACGGCTACCGCATCGTCGACCAGTCCAGCGTCCAGGAAGCGGATATCCACTTCAAGAACGCCTGGGGCATGAGCGACGAGGACCTCTACGCCCAGGCCATCAAGCTGGCGGATGAGGACCACACTCGCCAGCAGCCGTTCCTGCTGCAACTGATGACCACCTCGAACCACCGCCCGTACACCTACCCGGACGGCCGCATCGACATCCCTTCGGGCGAGGGGCGCGACGGCGCGGTGAAGTACACCGACTACGCCATCGGCCAGTTCCTCAAGGCGGCCAGGAGCAAGCCCTGGTTCGACAACACCCTGTTCGTGTTCGTCGCCGACCACACCGCGGGCAGCGCCGGCAAGGAAGACCTGCCGGTGGCGAACTACCAGATCCCGCTGTTCATCTACGCACCCAAGCTGCTGCCGAGCGGGGAGCGCGCGGAACTGGCCAGCCAGCTCGACTTGGCACCCAGCCTGCTGTCGATCCTCAACCTGAGCTACACCTCGACCTTCTACGGTCGCAACCTGATGGCGCCGAGCGCTCTGCCACCGCGAGTGGTGATCGGCAACTACCAGCACCTGGGCCTGTTCGACGGCCAGGACCTGGCGATCCTCAGCCCGCGTGGCGAACTGCGCCGGCACAACCAGGCACTGGGGGCGAGCACGGAGGTGACGGCGAACACCGGCGACCCGCTGGTGGACCGGGCGATCAGCTACTACCAGTCGGCAAGCTACGGCTTTACCCATCACCTGCTGGACTGGCAGCCGACGAAGGGGCAGTGACTGCCCCCAGCCGATCACCGCTCGGCATGGTTGACTCTCCCCTCAGGGGGAGGCTTTAGGCTCGGCTCGCTTTCACCAGGAGTTGAGCACCATGCGACAAAAACGGATTCTGCTGATCCTCGGGCACCCCAGCGGCGACAGCTTCTGTGCCGCCCTCGCCGAACGCTACCGCGAGGCGGCCAGCGGAGCCGGGCATGAGGTGAGGTTATTGTGCCTGGGCGAGCTGGCCTTCGACCCACTGTTGCGCCACGGCTACAACGGCGCGCAAGCGCTGGAGCCGGACCTGCTCCAGGCGCAGCAGGCGATTGCCTGGGCCGATCACCTGACCCTGGTGTTCCCTGTCTGGTGGGGCGGGGTACCCGCGTTGCTCAAGGGCTTTCTCGACCGGGTGTTACTGCCCGGTTTTGCCTTCCGTTATCGGAAGGGCTCGCCCTTCCCGGAAAAACTGCTAAAGGGCCGCACCGCGCACCTGCTGGTGACCATGGACACGCCGCCCTGGTACTTCCGCTGGTTCCAGCGCATGCCGGCGCTGCAGCAGATGCGCAGGGCTACCCTGGAATTCTGCGGCATCCGGCCGACCCAGACGCTCATGCTCGGTCCGCTCCTCCACTCACCGCCACAGCGGCGCGAGAGCTGGCTGCGACAAGTACAGGCGCTCGCCGCCGGATGAATCGCGGGCTGGGTTTTTCCCCGCCACTGCAGCATCCTTGCCGCGGTCTGCAGGGAGTGGCTCACATGTATATCGGGAAGGTCGCCGAGCTGTCCGGCACCACGGTCAAGTGCATTCGTCATTACGAGGACATCGGCCTGCTGCCCACGCCGCAGCGGCTGGGCAAGTACCGTGTCTACACGCAGGAGGCGGTCGAGCTGCTGCTGTTCATCAAGTGCGCCCAGCAGTTGGGATTCCGCCTCAGGGAGATGCAGGAAATCTTCCAGCGCGGCGATGAGCTTTCGCGCGCGGAGCTGGTGCGCCAGGCGATTGCCGCGAAGAAGGAGGAGCTGAGCTGTCGCATCGAGGAACTGCAGCGCCATTACAACGGCCTGGAAGACTTCGAGCAGAGCCTGCTGGGCCCCACCGCTCTCTGCGACCTGCAGCGTCTGCCGGCGGTGGGCTGACGCCCCTCTGTCGCCTCGATTCGAGCAGCCCATGCCAGGGTCTTTACTGGCTCAGAGAGACTCTCGATCAGCGAGGCCGGTGTGATGAACAGCGAAGAGGTGGTGCCCGAGACCCGGGGTGTGACGGTGGAGTTGCTGTCCGCGGTCGACCTTGGTCCGGAGATCGAAGGCATGGCGGGCCGCCAGTTGCGGATGCGCCGGGTGACCATCGAGCCTGGCGGCGTCTTCGGGCCAGTGCATGACCACGTGGACCGACCTGGCACGGTGTTCATCCTGCAGGGCAGCATCACCGACCATCGCAACGGCGTCGCCACGGATTACGGACCAGGCCTCGGCTGGCCCGAAGACCACACCACCACGCACTGGCTGGAGAATCGCGGCAGCGTGACGGCCGTGGAAATCTCGGTTGATATCGTCCGGCATCGCTGAGTGCCACCTCGTAGCTGCGCTCCGTGGTGTCGGCCAGCCTGCGCAGGGCGCCGAGCGGTTGGTTGCCGCTGATTTCGCTCCTGCACTGCCGGGTGGCTGCCCGCAGCGACAAGCCCTTCCCGACGATGACTCGCCCGGGCTTTCCCCCTGCTTGATATGCATCAACGGGATTTCACAGCGGCCAAGCACACTGGACCTTCCAAGCAAGGAGAAAGAACGATGGCAATGATGAAAGCGGCGATCTTCGTGGAGCCGGGTCGAATCGAACTGGCGGACAAACCCATTCCGGAGATAGGCCCCAACGACGCGCTGATCCGCATTACCACGACCACCATCTGTGGTACTGACGTGCACATCCTCAAGGGTGAATACCCGGTCGCCAGGGGGCTGACCGTTGGCCATGAGCCTGTTGGCGTCATCGAGAAACTCGGCAGTGCGGTCAAGGGCTACCGCGAAGGCCAGCGGGTCATCGCCGGGGCGATCTGCCCGAATTTCAATTCCTATGCCGCGCAGGATGGCGTGCCTTCGCAGGATGGCAGTTACCTGATCGAGAGTGGCCGCTGCGCCTGCCACGGCTACAAGGCCACCGCCGGCTGGCGCTTCGGCAACCTGATCGACGGCACCCAGGCTGAATACGTGCTGGTGCCGGACGCCGAAGGCAACCTCGCACCGATCCCGGACAGCCTCACCGACGAGCAGGTGCTGATGTGCCCCGACATCATGTCGACCGGCTTCAAGGGCGCCGAGAACGCCAATATCCGCATCGGCGATACCGTGGTCATCTTCGCCCAGGGGCCGATCGGCCTGTGCGCCACCGCCGGTGCCCGCCTGCTCGGCGCCTCGACCATCATCGCGGTGGACGGCAATGAGCACCGGCTGGGCATCTCCCGCAGCATGGGCGCCGATGTCACGCTGGACTTCACGAAGTGCGACGTGGTGGAAGAGGTGATGAAGCTCACCGGCGGGCGCGGCGCCGATTCGTCCATCGAATGCCTGGGCCTGCCGAGTACCTTCGAGCAGGCGATGAAAGTGCTCAAGCCGGGCGGGACCTTGTCGAGCCTGGGCGTGTACTCCAAGGATGTGCAGATACCGCTTTCCGCCTTCGCGGCCGGCCTGGGTGACCACCGCATCAATACCGCCCTGTGCCCCGGCGGCAAGGAACGCATGCGCCGGCTGATGAGCATCATCGAGTCGAACCGTGCCGACTTCGGCTCGCTGGTGACGCACCACTACGCACTCGATGACATCGTCAGCGCCTATGACCTGTTCGCCCATCAGCGCGACGGTGTACTGAAGATCGCCATCAAGCCGTGAGGCAGGGCAGGGAATGATCTTGCGTCTCCGGAGGAAGGTCATTCCCTGCAGCGTTCGCCCACTTGCGCAGGGCAGGGCAAGTCCAGCATTGCTGAGAACGATTGTCATGTTTAACAAGACTGGACGTTCATGGACAGCGGGCGGGCATTCGAACGGGATGTCGAGCGGCTTTACCTTGCCCACCACGGCTGGCTGAAGGGCTGGCTGCGCCGCCGCCCGGGCGAACACGCCGATGCCTAGGACCTGGCGCAGGACACCTCCGTGCGCAGCCGCAACCTGGCCTGGGTGCAGTCCGGCTACGCCATCTACAGCGGCCGCGTGGGCTAGCGCATCGACGATCACCGGAGCCTTGCGCTGAACGGCAACAACCTGTTCGACAAGAAGTACTACCAGAGCGTCGGCGCCGTTTCCTGGGGCAAATTCTACGGTGAGCCGCGCAACTTCATGGTCACCCTGCAGGGGGCGTTCTGAGCGCGGCGCGTTTCGGGAAGCAGTTTCCGCTTCTGCTGTGTGTTGACCTCAACCTAGGTTGAGGTCCTAGAGTCCGTCCGGGCCTGTCTGCCGCCGCTGTTTCCGGCGGCGGGCGGGCGCATTCGGAACATGACCGCACAAGGACCCGGTATGGACACCCACGCTTCACTGATGATTTTCCAGGCCATCTGTTTCCTCGGTTTCAGCCTCTGGCTGAGCATTGCGCTGATCAACAATCTGCACGCCTTCTCCAGTTCGGTCGCGGCGGTCGGCGCGACCATGGCGATGGCGCCGCTGCGCCAGCCACCGGTGATCGACTTCCCCTTGCTCGCGCGCGCACTGTCCTCGCCGACGCTGCATCGCCTGGTGCTGGTCGTCATTGTCCTGCTGCAGGCCATGGCAGCGCTCGCGGCCTGGGCCGGCTGCTACGAGCTGCTGCTGGGCGGCGACCCCGACGCGGCGCGCGCCTGGCTGAACCTGGCGCTGAGCGCGGCGCTGGCCTTCCTCTTCGGCATGCTGCTGGGCGGGCTCTGGTTCGGTTACTGGATTCGCCAGGAAGGGCTGCAGCTGACGCACCTGGTGCTGGTCATCTGGGTGTTGCTGAACTTCCTCGTCCTCAACCTTCGCTGGGATTGACGCGCCATGAATGCAGGGAGACAAGCGATGAACATGCTGATCGTGGGAGCGGGCAGGGGGCTGGGACGGGCCCTGCTCGAAGGGCTTGGCCGTCCGGGGGATACGCTGATCGGCGTGTCGCGGCGGCGGCCGCAGTCCCTGGCGATGGCGCCGGGCGTCGATCTGCAGTGGATCGAAGCGGACCTCGCCCAGCCGGCTCCGGCGGTGGCGCAGATCGCGGCGCAGACGCCTGCCGCACTCGATGTGCTGATCTGCAACGTCGGTATCTGGGAGGAGCACGCCTTCAGCGAGCAGTACGCGTTCCTCGAGGACAGCGACGCGTCCATCGGCACGCTGGTCGAGGTCAACATCACGGCCACCTTGCTGCTGCTCAAGCACCTGGTCCCGCGCTTGCTTGGCTCGGTGCGGCCGCAACTGATCCTCACCGGCTCGACCTCGGCGCTGCGCCAGAGCGGCCGTCCGGAAGTGGCATTCGGCGCCAGCAAGTTCGCCCTCAATGGCATGGCCGATGCGCTGCGTGAAAGCTTCCGCGATGAGCGCCTGGCGGTGACCGTGCTGCAACTGGGCAACCTGAACACCGACGACCTGCTTTCCACGCCGCTCGACGATGCGGCGGCGCGTGGGGAAGGGCAACTGATCCCGCTGCACGACGTGGTTACCCTGGTCGATGCGCTGCTGCGCTTGTCCAGCGCCTCGTTCGTGCGCGAGCTGACGTTGCCTGCCATCGCCGACGCGCGCTTCTGAGCGCGACCAGGCTGCCCCGGCGCGGCCGCGGCGACCGCTCGAGCGAAACGGGCCGCATGGTAACCCGAGCGTCCTGTCAGGTCGGCGCCAGTGCCGCCGGCCCGGCGCCGTCGCCCAGTGCGCTCAGCGCTTCACGCAGACGAACAGGGCATTGCCCGAGCTGCCGGTCCAGGGCGTGATCCGCTGGTAGTCATGCTCGAAAATCTGCACCTCGAAGCGTGGCTCCAGCAGGCGCTGCAGCTCGACGAAGCTCAGGGCGACCATCGCGTGTTCGTCCTGCCAGGCCTGGGTCTCGCCAGCCGTGGTCTTCTCGATGCTCAGGCGCAGTGCCTGCTGCTCGCCCGTGCCGCTGTAGTACCAGCCCGAGCCGAAGGTGAACTGGCTGCCCTGGTGTTGCACCGAGTGGCGCACGAAGGAGCTGTTGTCGATCAGCCCCTTGTCCACGCTGTTGAAGCAGAACACACCGCCGTCGGCGAGTGCATCGTGCACGCTCGCCAGGCATGCCTGCAGCTGTTCCACGCCAGGGTTGTAGTGGATCGAGTAGAGGAAGCAGGTGATCAGGTCCAGCGGTTCCTCGACACCGAAGCTCGCCATGTCCTGCCGGCTGAAGTGCGCCTCCGGGCAGCGCTGGCGGGCGATGTCCAGCATTGGCTGATTGATGTCCAGGCCGGCGCTTTGATAGCCGAAGTCGAGGAAGTGGCGCACGTGCGGCCCGGTCCCGCAGGCCAGGTCCAGGTGCCGCCGTCCCGGGTTGCCGAACAACTGGTGCAGACGGCGCACACAGTGACTCTGCGCCTGGTAGTCGATGTCGGCGCACATCAGGTCGTAGTAGGAGGACAGGTCGGTGTACAGCGCGTTGGAGGACATAGGCAGCCAGACAGAGGTTCGCCGGAGGTTGAGGCGCGGCATGGTACATCAGCCCAGGTGGTTTTCCGCTGAAATCGGACTGGCGCACAGGCTCCCCAAGGGCGCATCGAGCGCTGCGCCGGTACGCTCGGATGCAAGCCCGCGCAGCCACTCTCGACAGCTAAGCGGGGCCGGCAGTGCGCCGTGCAGGGCCATTTTTTTCTTTGGCCGCGAAGATATTTTTACTAATTTTCCTCGGCGTCGAGCTGAAGCACCATGCGCCCCCATTCGAACAACAACGTCCTTCGAGGCGGCCCAGCAGGAGTGCCCAGGTGCAAGCGTTCAACGAGTGGCGGCAGTGTTTTGCAGCGCAGGTTTTCTTCGGTGACGCCATGAACGGCGGCCTTCGGGTCGCCGCGTGGGAGGGTGCGCTCTTCGCGCAACGCCTCCCTGCTCCTGCGGCCACGCCAGCGTGGCGGGCCGTCCCGATCGAGCTCCGCTGAATTCCCCCGACAGCGGCTGCCCGACACTTCGCCCCGGCTGAAAGCTCCGGGCATCCGACCGCTGCGCAGGAAGCCTCGACCGGCATCACGCCGTTCCAGTCCAACGAGCCCAGAGGCTCGCAGTCCAAGAGTCAGCCATGAAAAAAACAACAAGCGTGTCCGATACCTCCTTGCCTGCCCATCAACCCCATGAGCCGTCCGCGTCCTCACGGTCCTTCCGCAAATCGCTGGGCATCCCGGCGCTGGTGCTGTTCGGCCTGGCCTACATGGTTCCGCTGGCGGTCTTCACCACCTACGGCCTGGTCACCCGCATGAGCAAGGGCCACCTGCCGGCGGCTTACCTGTTCACCCTCGCGGCCATGCTGCTGACCGCCTACAGCTATGGGCGCATGGTGCAGGCACACCCGTTTTCGGGCTCCGTCTACAGCTACACACGCAAGACCTTCGGCGCCGCTTTCGGCTTCATGGCGGGCTGGACGCTGCTGCTGGACTACATCTTCCTGCCACTGCTGAGCTACCTGCTGATCGGCATCTACATGACCGACTACTTCCCTTCGGTCCCGCTGTCGGTGTGGATCCTCGGCTCCATTGCGCTGGTGACCCTGCTCAACCTCGTCGGCATCGAATCGATCACCCGGGTCAACTGGGTGCTGATCGTCGCGCAGATGGTGTTCGTGGTGGTGTTCATCGCCCTCTCGCTCAGCCACCTGGGCGCCCAGCCGGAGCCGGTGGCACTGGTCCAGCCCTTCTATGACGAGCATTTCAGCCTGCCGCTGGTGATGTCCGGCGCGGCGGTGCTGTGCCTGTCGTTCCTCGGCTTCGATGCCGTGTCGACCATGGCCGAGGAAACCCCGGAGCCGCGTCGGCAGATTCCCGCGGCGATCATGCTGGTGACCCTGATCGGCGGCCTGCTGTTCATCGTCATGGCCTACTTCGGCCAGCTGGTGTTCCCCGAGTGGCAGGCGCTCACCGATGCCGATTCCGCGTCGCTCGATGTGCTGCGCCGCATCGGCGGCGAGTGGCTGGTGACCTTCTTCACCGCGACCTATGTGGCGGGGTGCTTCGCCTCGGCAATGGTGTCCCAGGCGAGCGTCTCCCGCGTGCTCTTCGCCATGGGCCGCGACGGCGCGCTGCCCCGCGTGTTCGGCAAGCTGGTGACGAAGAAGCGCGTGCCGGCCACCGCGATCATGCTGATCAGCCTGCTCTCGCTGATCGCGCTGTTCGTCACCCTGGATACCGTCGCCAACATGATCAGTTTCGGCGCGCTGTTCGCCTTCTCCGCGGTGAATCTGGCGGTGATCAAGCACTACCTGGTCGATGAGCGCCTGCGCGGCCGCGGCAACTACCTGCGCTACGGCGCGCTGCCGGCGGTGGGTTTCCTCAGCACCATCTGGCTCTGGTCGAGCCTGTCGGGGATGTCCTTCATGATCGGCTTCGCCTGGATGTGCCTGGGCTTCGTCTGCCTGGCCAGCGCGACGCGGATGTTCCAGCAGAAGCTGCCGGACCTCAACATGGCCGAGTGATCGCAGGCCGCGAGGGGTTCCCGCGCCGGGCGCGGGAACCCCTCGTCGTCAGTAGGTGCCGTGCAAGGTCGGCATCACATTGCGTGGCTCACCTGGGACGTTCGAGCCCCAGGGGATTCCGACGCCGGGCGCCTGCAAGGGGCGGCGAGCGTGGCGGATCCGGCACTGCGAGGGACCGCCGATCAGAGCTCCAGCCGCTGCTCCTCGAACCAGTCGAGCACCGCCTGGCAGGCCGGGTGGGCGGCGCCGCTGTCGCGCAGCCACAGGGCGTAGCGGCCGCCGGTTTTCAGCGCTTCGCCGAAAGGCACGATGAGGTCGCCGCGCTGCAGGGCGTCGTGGGCCAGCAGGCGGTCGGTCATCGCCACGCCCAGGCCACGGGTGGCGGCGTCCAGCGCCAGGTCATCGAGGTTGAACAGCATGTGCTTGAACTGCGTGGGTGGTGGCGCGGCCTGGGCGCGCAGCCACTGCGGCCATTCCAGGCCGCCGCTGGAGGCGTGGATCAGCGGGTGCCGGGCCAGCTCCTCCAGTGAGCGCGGCGGTTCCTGGCCGTCGTCCAGGCGCGGGGCGCACACTGGGATCAGGTATTCGTCGTACAGCGGCGTCAGTGCGCGGCCCTGCGGGTCGCTGCCGCTGGGCAGGTAGAGCACGTAGGCGTCGCAGTCGCCGCCATCGTCCACCACTTCGCCGCCCACCGTCTCGATGGACAGGCACAGCTCCGGGTGTCGCGAATAGAAGGAGCTCAGGCGCGGCAACAGCCAGCGTACCGCCAGCGAGACGAAGATGCGGATGCGGAAGGGCCGCTCCGCCGAGGCCGGGGCCAGGCGTTCCTCCAGGCGCAGCAGTTGCTGCAGCATGCCCTCGGCCACCGTGTACACCTCGCGGCCGGCGTCGGTCAGCGCCACCTTGCGGCTGGTGCGGTCGAACAGCGGTACGCGGTAGTACTCCTCGAGTTGCTGAACCTGGCGGCTGATGGCGCTCTGGGTCAGGTGCAACTGTTGTGCGGCCGCTGTGAAGCTGCCGGACTCGGCGACCTGCACCAGGGCCTGCAGCGCCTGCAGGGAGGGAACGCGCAGCAGTCTGTCCATCGGGCTTCCCTCTGCAATCTATGCGTTTTGCGAATACAAGGATGAAAAATGAGCGTTGGTGCGTCCAGCGCTACTGCCCGTAGATTCTGGCCATGACGCGCCATCGGGGAAATCGCTTGGATACGCCCGGCGCATGGATTGTGAAGGAGTGCCGGGCAATGAACAATCACTGCGGCTGGATCGCCCTGGCGGGCGAGTTGCCCGCACGGCCGACGCTGAGCGGCACCCAGCAAGCGGACTGGCTGATCATCGGCGGCGGCATCACCGGGCTGTCCGCCGCCCACACGCTGGCAGCGCGTTTTCCGCAGCAGCGCGTGGTGTTGCTGGAGCGTCAGCGCATCGCCCAGGGGGCCTCCGCGCGCAACTCCGGCTTCGTCGTCGCCCACGAGCTGCCGGCGGCCAGCGAACGCCTCGGGCAACCCGGCCATGCCGCCTACCAGGTGGCCTCGCGCATCGGCATCGCGGCTGCGCAGGAGGTTCGCCAGCGCATCGCCGAACTGGCCATCGACTGCGAGCTGTACAACGACGGCTACCACTTCGCCGCGCACCGCGCCGAGCACCTGGGTGATGTCGACGGCATCCTCGCCACGCTGGCCTCGGTCGGCGCCAACGCGCGCTACTACGAAGGGGCAGCGCTGGAGCAACGGCTCGGCAGCGCCTTCTACGCGCGGGCCATTCACTGCACCGGCGGCAACGCGTTGCTGCAACCGGCGCGTTATGTGAAGGGCCTGGCCGAGAGCCTGCCGGCATCGGTGGAAGTCTTCGAGCAGAGCGGTGTGACCGACCTGCGCCGCACGGGCCAGGGCTGGGCCGCGCGTACCGCCCAGGGCGAAGTCCATGCGCCACAGGTGCTGGTCTGCCTGGGCGCTTTCATCGCCCGCGCCGGCCTGCACGACAGCGGTGCCTTCCCGCTGGAACTCAGTGCCAGCATCACCCGCCCGCTGGATGAGCCACGCTGGCAGTCGCTGTTCGGCGAGCGCCAATGGGGCGTGCTTGCGCCATTGCCCGGCGGCGGCACCGTGCGCCTGCTGCCAGGGCGTCGGCTGCTGATCCGCAACACCGTCGAGTACCGCCATCGCGACCTCGACAACAACGCGCTGGCCGAGCGTCGCCGCCGTCATCTGGTCGGCTTGCAGAAGCGCTTCCCCGGCATCGTCGACGCCGACATTGCCTACAGCTGGACCGGCCACCTGAGCGGCACGCGCTCCGGCGAGCCGTATTTCGCCCGTGTCGATCAGGGCCTGCATGCCGTGGCCGGCTGCAACGGCTCGGGCGTGGCGCGCGGCACCCTGTGGGGCCGCCTGCTGGTGGAGATGGCGATGGGGGACAGCTCGCCGGTGCTGGCCGATGTGCTGGCGCAGGCCACCCCAGGCTACCTGCCGCCCAGCCCGTTCTTCGATATCGGCGCTTCGCTGCGCATGGCCTGGGAAGTGCGCCGCGCCCGCGCGGAGGCCTGATCCAGCGCTTTACCCACGCATGACCATCCATATCGACCATCTCCAAAAACAAAAAACCGAGGGCAGCATGATCAACCGTCCCATGACCCTGGCAGGCCTGGCCCTGTCGCTGTTGGCTGGCACCACCCAGGCGGCGCCGACCGTCACCATCGCCAACTGGAGCAGCTACATCGCCGACGACACCCTGGCGAACTTCACGAAGCAGACCGGCATCCAGACCACCTACGACCTGGTGGACAGCAACGAGACCACCGAAGCCAAGCTGATGACCGGCGCCAGCGGCTACGACCTGGCCAGCCCGTCCAACCACTTCCTGCCGCGGCTGATCAAGGCCGGCGCCATCCAGGAGCTGGACAAGAGCAAGCTGCCCAACTGGAACAACCTCGATCCCAAGCTGATGAAGATCCTCGAGGTCAGCGATCCGGGTAACCGCTACGCCATTCCCTACCTCTGGGTGACCGTGGGCATCGGCTACAACGAGGACAAGATCAAGGCCATCTTCGGCAACACCGACGTCACCCGCAGCTGGCAGCTGCTGTTCGATCCGAAGAACGCGGAGAAGCTCGCCCAGTGCGGTATCGCAGTGATCGACAACGCCACCCAGATGGTGCCCATCACCCTCAAGGTGCTCGGCCGCGACCCGGCCAGCCAGAACCCGGACGACTTCAAGGCGGCCGAGGCGGCGCTGCAGGCGATCCGCCCGTCGATCCGCTACTTCCACCAGTCCAAGTACGTCAGCGACCTGGCCAACGGCAACATCTGCGTCGCCATCGGTTTCAGCGGCGACGTGCTGCAGGCCATGACCACTGCCCAGCAGGCCGGCAACGGCGTGAAGATCGGCTACAGCCTGCCGCGCGAAGGCAGCACCATCGCAGTGGACACCGTGGTGATTCCCAAGGGCGCGCCACACCTGGACAGCGCCTACGCCTACATGAACTACCTGCTGCAGCCCGAGGTGATCGCCAATATCACTAACGCCGTGCAGTACCCCAACGGCAACGCCGCCGCGAGCCAGTATGTGAAGCCGGAACTGCGCGCCAACCCGGCCGTCTATCCGCCGCAGGAAGTGCTCGACACCCTGTTCCCGATCAAGACCCTGTCGCCCTCCGGGATGCGCATGAGCACCCGCCTGTGGACCCGAGTGATGAGCGGCAAATGACCCAGCCCAACGACCTGCGCCGCCACGCCCTGGTGGTCGGCGCCGGCGTGGTCGGCCTGGCCACCGCGCTGCAACTGCAACGCCGCGACTTCCGCGTGACCCTGCTGGACCGCAATCCGCCGGGCCTGGCCACCTCGTTCGGCAATGCCTGCACCTTCGCCACCTATTCGGTGGAGCCGGTGGCCACGCCCGGCATCTGGCGCAAGGCGCCGGGCATGCTGCTGCGCCCGGACAGCCCGCTGGCGATCCGCCCGGCCTACCTGCCGCGTATCGCGCCGTGGCTGCTGCGGTTCCTGGCGGCTTCGCGGCGTGATCGCGTCGAGGCCATCGGCCACGATCTCAATACCCTGCTGCGACCGTGCATGGAGGCGTGGCAGGGGTTGTTCGATGCGGCCGGCGCCAATGACCTGATCCGCCACGATGGCGCGCTGTACATCTTCGAGCAGCACGAACGCGGCGACGCCCAGGCCATGGTGGATTACCACCGGCGCTTCGAGGTGCCGATCCGCTTCGTCGACGGCGGTGAATTACGCGAGCTGGAACCGGCGCTCAATGCCCGGGCGAGCTGCGCCGTGGAGCTGCCGGGGGTGAGCCGCACGCTCGACCCGTATGCGCTGAGCCTGCGCCTGTTCGAGCGCTTCCAGGCCATGGGCGGCGAATTCCGCCGTGGCGAGTTGCTGGGCATCGAACCGGCCGGGCAGGGCAGGGACGCGGTGCAGGCGCAACTGGCGAGCGGCGAGCGGCTGGCCGCCGACCGCGTGGCGCTGTGCACCGGCGCCTGGTCGCGGACCCTGGTGGAGCAGTTGGGCGATGCCGTGCCGCAGGACACCGAACGTGGTTACCACGTGCTCTTCGGCCATGCCGGCGAGGTGCTCAATCGCCCGGTGTGCTGGGGTGCTGGCGGCTTCTACATGACGCCCATGGCCCAGGGCCTGCGCGTCGCCGGCACGGTGGAGTTCGCCGGGCTGGAGGCGCTGCCGAGCCCGGCACGCTACCGCTACCTGACCCGTGGCGCTCGACGTTTCCTGCGCTTGCAGCACGAGCCGGTCTCGCAATGGATGGGCTTCCGCTCCTCGGTGCCGGACAGCATGCCGGTGCTCGGTCCGTCGCGACGCCTGCCGCAGGTGTTCTACAACTTCGGCCACGGCCACATCGGCCTGACCCTCGCCGCCATCACCGGCCAGCTGCTCGCCGAACAAGCCAGCGACCTGGTCACCAGCGTGCCGGTGTTGCCCTTCCTCGCCAACCGCTTCAGCTCGCGCTGAAGCCTTGACGGCGCATCCACCCACCCACGAAACAGGAGAACACGACATGCCCCAGCTGACCCTCGTCGCCCCACGCAGCCATGCCATGCGCAGCGTGGGCCTGATGCTGATGTCGATGTTCTGCTTCGCCGTGGTGGATGCGCTGGCCAAGGTGGTGGCGCTGAAATACCCGGCCAACGAGGTGACCTTCTTCCGCATGGCCTTCGGCGTGCTGCCGGCGTTCCTGCTCTGCCTGCGCGGCCGACCGCTGGCTGAGCGCTGGCGGCAGCTGGACGTGCGCGGGCAGAGCATCCGCGCGGTGACGCTGCTGGGTTCCTCGGCGCTGTTCTTCGCCGGGTTGCCCTACGTGCCGCTGAGCGAAGCCATCTCCATCGCCTATTCCGAGGCGCTGCTGGTGATCGTGCTGGCGCCGCTGCTGCTGGGGGAGCGCCTGCTGCCGCGCAACGCCCTGGCGGCGGTGCTGGGCTTCATCGGTGTGCTGATGGTGGTCAAGCCGGACAACGCCGAGGCCAGCCTGCTCGGGCCGGGCCTGCTGGTGGCCAGCGCGTTCTTCGGCGCGTTGTCGATGATCCAGATTCGTCGCATCCGCGCGACCGACGACTCCACCACCACGGTGCTGTATTTCACCGTGCTCGGCACGCTGGTCACCGGCGCCACGCTGCCGTTTTCCTGGAGCACGCCGAGCCTGCCGGACCTTGGCTTCATGCTCGCGCTCGGGCTGCTCGCGACCCTCGGGCAACTGCTCTTCACCATCGCCGTGCGCCGTGCCCACGCCGCCACGCTGGCGCCGTACACCTACACCAGCATCATATGGGCAAGCCTGCTGGGCTACCTGATCTGGGGCGAGGTGCTCAGCCTGCTGTCGCTGGTCGGCATCGTGCTGATCGTCGGCAGCGCGGTGGTCGTGGCGGTACTGGAACAGCCGCCGGAAGGCTCGGTGGTCTGACTTTTCAGCAACGAACACACTCCGTAGCGTCCGGCGCCATGGCTTCAGGTGCCGCGAATCCTGTCCGCAATCCTGGGTGAGCCGGGTGCGAGGGTGGGCCAATCGCGGACAGAGTCCGCTCCTACGCGAGGGCATGCCGTTGGTGTTTTCCGCAGGGTCGGCAGATATCGCGGGCAAGGCCCTCTCCTGCAAAGGCGTCAGGCTTCGTAGGAGCGGACTCCGTCCGCGATTGGCATCGCCCGGCAGAGGACTACCGGAAACTGCAGGGGCGCCTGGCACGAGGGCGATGCCGCGACTACCGGTCAGAATCCGGCCTGTCGGTCTGGTACCATGCCGCGCCGGTATGCCATGTGACGCGCGAATACGCCGCGCTGGGCGATGCCGGCTTCTTCCGTCCCACTGCGCTGCAAACAGGCCGCATCGATCGGAAAGCCCCCACGCGAGGCGTGGCTGAATCGCTTTTCCGCAGGATCGATGGGGACCTTCTGGAATCCCGATGCACGATCCGATCAAACTCAAGGACCACCAGCAGGAGTCGACCCTGGTCAACCGCCGCCTGATTGCCTGCGGCGCGCTGGTGGCCCTGATGAGCGTTACCCTGGTGGCGCGGATGTACTTCCTCCAGGTCACCGACTACGCGACCAACGCCACCGTCTCCGAGAGCAACCGCATCCATGTGCTGCCGATTCCTCCGGAACGCGGGCTGATCTTTGACCGCAACGGCAAGGTGCTGGCCGAGAACCTGCCCAGCTTCAACCTCACCCTGACCCGCGAGCGCGCCGGCAATTCCCAGGCGGTGCTCGATCAGGTCAGCGTTATTCTTCACCTGAGTCCCGAACAGCGCCTGCAGTGCGACAAGGCCCTGAAGAAGAGTCGTCATCCCTTCGAACCGGTGACCCTGCTGCATGAGTTGAGCGAGGAGCAGATCGCCCTCATCGAGGTCAATCGCTACAAGTTGCCGGGCATCGACGTGGACGCCGAGTTCGTCCGCCATTATCCGTATGGCGAGCATTTCGCCCATTCGGTCGGCTTCGTCGGGCGGATCAACGAGCGCGAGGCCGCGCGCCTGGACAACACCGAGTACCGCGGCACCGAGTACATCGGCAAGACCGGCGTCGAGCATTTCTACGAGCCGCAACTGCATGGCCACGTCGGCTACGAAGAAGTCGAAACCAACGCCCAGGGCCGCGTCATGCGGGTGCTGAAGAAGGTGCCGCCGGTGGCCGGCGAGAACATCGTGCTGGGCCTGGACGTGGACCTGCAGGTCGCCGCCGAAAAGGCCCTGGGCGATCGCCGCGGCTCGGTGGTGGCGCTGGACCCGAACACCGGCCAGGTACTGGCGATGGTCAGCAACCCGAGCTTCGACCCGAACCTGTTCGTCAACGGCATCAGCTCGGCGCAATATGCCGAGCTGCGCGACTCCATCGACCGGCCGCTGTTCAACCGGGCCCTGCGCGGACTGTACTCGCCGGGCTCGACCATCAAGCCGGTGGTGGCCATCGCCGGGCTGGATACCGGCACCATCACGCCGGCGTCGCGGGTTTTCGATCCGGGCTACTTCCAGTTGCCCAACTACGACCACAAGTACCGCAACTGGAACCACAGCGGCGATGGCTGGGTCGACCTGGACACGGCCATCAAGCGCTCCAACGACACCTACTTCTACGACGTCGCGCACAAGCTCGGCATCGACCGCATGCATGACTACCTGAGCCGCTTCGGGCTCGGCAGCAAGGTCTCCATCGACATGGCGGAGGAATCCCCGGGGCTGATGCCGTCCCGCGAGTGGAAGCGTGCCACCCGGCGCCAGGCCTGGTTCCCCGGCGAGACGGTGATCCTCGGCATCGGCCAGGGCTATATGCAGGTCACGCCGCTGCAGCTCGCCGAAGCGACCTCGCTGATCGCCAGCAAGGGTGCCTGGCATCGGCCGCGCCTGGCCGAGTCGGTGGGCGGCGAGGACGTCGTCGACAGCCACCCGATGCCCGACATCCACCTGAGCAATCCCCACGACTGGGATGCAGTGAACTACGGCATGCAGCTGGTCATGCACGACCCGGGCGGTGGTGCGCGGGCCGCGGGGCAGGGCGCGCAGTACCGTATCGCCGGCAAGAGCGGTACCGCGCAGATCGTCGCGATTCGCCAGGGCGAGCGCTACAACCGCCTGAAGACCCAGGAACGCCACCGCGACAATGCACTGTTCGTTGGATTCGCCCCGGCCAGCGCGCCTTCCATCGTGGTCTCGGTGACCATCGAGAACGGTGAGGCCGGCGGCCGCGTGGCCGGGCCGGTGGTGCGCGAGATCATGGACGCCTGGCTGCTCGACCAGGACGGCAAGCTCAAGCCGCAGTACGCCGCGCCGGCCGAGACGGCATCGGGCAAGCACGCCTGAGGCCTGCCAGTGCCCGGCCCGCCTGTCGGGCTGGGCACTGGCAGCCGGCTAGGCCATCTGCTCCAGCAGCGCCGCCCGCACCAGGGTATGCAATTCGTCGCCCTGATTCTGCTCCTGCCAGTCCTTCAGCTCGCGGCGCATGGCCGGCGTCCAGAAGTTCTGCAGGTGCTGCTGCACGCCATGCACCGCCAGCTCGTGGTCCGATTCGGTGGCGAAGTACTGGCCGATCTGGTTGGCCATTTTGATCAGGTTCTCGACGCTCATCGACGCACCTCGGCTTTCTCGGCTTTCTCGGCTTTGGCGTGGCGCCGTTCCTTGAGCAAACGCCGTTGTTCGTCGCTGAACGCCTGGTAGCGCTTCTGCCATTCCGAGGGCTGGAACACGCGCACCACTTCCACCGCCGTGACCTTGTATTCCGGGCAGTTGGTGGCCCAGTCGGAGTTGTCGGTGGTGATCACGTTGGCGCCCGATTCGGGGAAGTGGAAGGTGGTGTAGACCACCCCCGGCGCCACCCGCTCGCTGACCTTGGCGCGCAGCACGGTCTGCCCGGCGCGGCTGCCGACGCCGACCCAGTCGCCGTCGTTGATGCCCCGGCTTTCGGCATCGCTGGCGTGGATTTCCAGGCGATCCTCCTCGTGCCAGGCGACGTTGTCGGTGCGCCGGGTCTGCGCGCCGACGTTGTACTGGCTGAGGATGCGCCCGGTGGTGAGCAGCAGTGGGTAGCGAGAGTTGACCTTCTCCTCGGTGGGTACGTAGCCGGTGAGCATGAAGCGCCCCTTGCCGCGCACGAACTGCTCGATGTGCATGGTCGGCGTGCCGTCCGGCGCGGCGTCGTTGCACGGCCACTGCAGGCTGCCGTGGCGGTCCAGTTCGGCGTAGCTGACGCGGGTGAAGGTCGGTGTCAGGCGGGCGATCTCGTCCATGATCTGCGACGGGTGCTGGTAGTCCATCGGGTAACCCAGGGCGTTGGCCAGGGCGACCGTGGCTTCCCAGTCGGCCTTGCCGCCCAGCGGTTCCATCACCTTGCGCACCCGCGAGATGCGTCGCTCGGCGTTGGTGAAGGTGCCGTCCTTCTCCAGGAAGGAGCTGCCCGGCAGGAACACGTGGGCGAACTTGGCGGTTTCGTTGAGGAAGATGTCCTGCACCACCACGCATTCCATGGCGGAAAGGGCGGCGGTGACGTGCTGGGTATTCGGGTCGCTCTGGGCGATGTCCTCGCCCTGGCAGTACAGCGCCTTGAAGGTGCCGCCCAGCGCCGCTTCGAACATGTTGGGAATGCGCAGGCCGGGATCGGGCTGCAGGGTCACGCCCCAGGCCTGTTCGAACTGGCTGCGCACCGTTGCGTTGGAAATGTGCCGGTAGCCGGGCAGCTCGTGGGGGAAGGAGCCCATGTCGCAGGAGCCCTGCACATTGTTCTGGCCGCGCAGCGGGTTGACCCCGACGCCCTCGCGGCCGACGTTGCCGGTGGCCATGGCGAGGTTGGCGATGCCCATCACTGCGGTGCTGCCCTGGCTGTGTTCGGTGACGCCCAGGCCGTAGTAGATCGCCGCGTTGCCGCCGGTGGCGTAGAGGCGGGCGGCGGCGCGGATTTCCTCGGCGGGCACGCCGCACACCGGGCCGAGTACTCCCGGTGAGTTCTCCGGCAGGCTGACGAAATCACGCCAGCGGATGAAGTCGCTGGCCTCGCAGCGTGCGTCGACGAAGTCCTGCTTGACCAGCCCCTCGCTGACGATGACGTGGGCCAGCGCGTTGAGCATGGCGACGTTGGTGCCGGGGCGCAGCTGCAGGTGCAGCTCGGCGCGGGCGTGGGGCGAATCGACCAGGTCGATGCGCCGCGGGTCGATGACGATCAACTGCGCGCCCTGGCGCAGGCGGCGCTTGAGCTGCGAGCCGAATACCGGGTGTGCGTCGGTGGGGTTGGCGCCCATCACCAGTACCACGTCGGAGTGCATGACCGAGTCGAAGCTCTGGGTGCCCGCAGACTCGCCCAGGGTCTGCTTCAGGCCGTAGCCGGTGGGCGAGTGGCAGACGCGCGCGCAGGTGTCGACGTTGTTGTTGCCAAAGGCCGCGCGCACCAGTTTCTGCACCAGGTAGGTCTCTTCGTTGGTGCAGCGGCTGGAGGTGATGCCGCCGATGGAGTCGCGCCCGTACTTCGCCTGGATGCGCCTGAATTCGCTGGCGGCGTAGGTGACGGCCTCGTCCCAGCTGACCTCCTGCCAGGGGGCGCTGATGTGCTTGCGGATCATCGGTTTGCTGATGCGGTCCGGATGGGTGGCGTAGCCCCAGGCGAAGCGGCCCTTGACGCAGGAGTGGCCGTGGTTGGCCGGGCCGTTCTTGTCCGGGACCATGCGCACCAGCTGGTTACCCTTCATCTCGGCGCGGAAGGAGCAGCCCACGCCGCAGTAGGCGCAGGTGGTGATGACCGCGCGCTCCGGCTGGCCGATCTCGACCACGCTCTTTTCCATCAGCGTGGCGGTAGGGCAGGCCTGCACGCAGGCGCCGCAGGAGACGCATTCGGAATCGAGGAAATTCTCCCCGCCGGCCGCTGCCACGCGGGACTCGAAGCCGCGCCCGGCGATGGTCAGGGCGAAGGTGCCCTGGGTTTCCTCGCAGGCGCGCACGCAGCGGTTGCAGACGATGCACTTGCTCGGGTCGTAGTCGAAGTAGGGGTTGGAACGGTCTTTCGCATCACTCAGGTGGTTGGCGCCGTCGTAGCCGTAGCGCACCTCGCGCAGGCCGACCTGGCCGGCCACGGTCTGCAGTTCGCAGTTGCCATTGGCCGAGCAGGTCAGGCAGTCCAGCGGGTGGTCGGAGATGTACAGCTCCATCACGTTGCGCCGCAGGCCCGCCAGCTTCGGGGTCTGCGTGCGCACCACCATGCCCTCGCTGACCGGCGTGGTGCAGGAGGCCGGGTAGCCGCGCATGCCGTCGATCTCTACCAGGCACATGCGGCAGGAGCCGAAGGCTTCCAGGCTGTCGGTGGCGCAGAGCCTGGGAATGCTGGTGCCCAGCAGCGCGGCGGCGCGCATCACCGAGGTGCCGGCAGGGACGCTGATTTCGCGGCCGTCGATGCTCAGGCTGACCTGCACGTCGCTCTCGCGGGCGGGGGTGCCGAGGTCGATGTCACTCGCGCTGGACGTGGCAGGGTCGAAGAAATTGATCACGAGTCGGCCTCCGAAGTCGCCAGACCGAAGTCGGCGGGGAAGTGCTTGAGGGCGCTGGCCACGGGGAAGGCGGTCATTCCGCCGAGGGCGCAGAGCGAGCCGTATTGCATCGTGTCGCAGAGGTCGGTGAGCAGCCGCGCCTGTTCCTCGCGGGCGCCGAGGTCGGTGGCGGCGATCAGCCGGTCGACCACCTCCACGCCGCGTGTCGAACCGATGCGGCAGGGCGTGCACTTGCCGCAGGATTCCTCGGCACAGAACTGCAGGGCGAAGCGCGCCATGTGGGCCATGTCCAGGCTGTCGTCGGCGACCACCACGCCGCCGTGGCCGAGCATCGCGCCAATGGCGGCGAAGGCTTCGTAGTCCAGCGGGGTGTCGAACTGCGACGGCGGCAGCCAGGCGCCCAGCGGTCCGCCAACCTGCGCGGCTTTCAACGGGCGGCCGCTGGCGGTGCCGCCGCCATAGCCCTCCACCAGCTCGCGCAGGGTCAGGCCGAAGGCGCGTTCCACCAGGCCGCCGTGGCGAATGTTGCCAGCCAGCTGGAAGGGCATGGTGCCCAGCGAGCGGCCCATGCCGAAGTCGCGGTAGTACTGCGCGCCCCTGGCCAGGATGATCGGCACCGAGGCCAGGGTAAGCACGTTGTGCACCAGCGTCGGCTGGCCGAAAAGCCCCTGCAGCGCCGGCAGCGGCGGCTTGGCGCGGACCACGCCGCGCTTGCCTTCCAGCGACTCGAGCAGGGCGGTTTCCTCGCCGCAGATGTAGGCGCCGGCGCCGACTCGCACTTCCAGCTCGAAGGCGCGGCCACTGCCGCAGACGTCGTCGCCGAGATAACCGGCTTCGCGGGCGATCGTCAGGGCCAGGTTGAGCGTGACGATGGCGTCCGGGTACTCCGAGCGCACGTAGAGGTAACCCATGCTCGCACCGACCGCGAGGCCGGCGATGGCCATGCCCTCGATCAGCAGGAAGGGGTCGCCTTCCATCAGCATGCGGTCGGCGAAGGTGCCGGAGTCGCCTTCGTCGGCGTTGCATACCACGTACTTCTGGCTGCCGGCTGCGTCGCGCACGGTGCGCCACTTGATGCCGGCGGGGAAGGCTGCGCCGCCACGCCCGCGCAGCCCGGAGTCGAGCACGGCGGCGACGACATCGGCGCCGTCCATGCCGATGGCGCGGCTCAGCCCTGCGAAGCCGCCATGGGCGCGATAGTCGTCCAGCGACAGCGGCCGGGTGATGCCGGCGCGGGCGAAGAGCAGGCGCTGCTGGGTCTTCAGGTAGGCAATCTGTTCCACCAGCCCCAGGGCCAGCGGGTGGCGTGCAGGGTCGTCGGCGAGCGCATCGAAGAGGGCAGGGATATCGGTCGCCGCCAGCGGGCCGAAGCCCAGCCGGCCTTCGGCGCTGTCCACTTCCACCAGCGGTTCCAGCCAGTACAGGCCGCGCGAGCTGGTGCGCTGGATCTCCAGCGGAATCTGCCGTCGCTCGGCTTCGGCGACCAGTGCATCGGTCAACTCATCGGCGCCCACCGCGCGGGCCAGCGAATCGCAGGGGATGAACAGCTTCAACATGCGGCGTCCTCCTGGCAACCGTTCACCAGCTCGCGCAGGCGTTCGGCGGTGAGGCGGGCGTGTACGCGGCCGTCCAGTTCCAGTGCCGGCGAACAGGCGCAGGCGCCCAGGCAGTAGACCGGGCGCAGGGCGATGCGGCCGTCGGCGCTGGTGCCGTGATCGTCCAGCCCGAGCTGCTCGCGCAGTTGCGCAGCAAGCGCCTCGGCGCCGCGGCTCTGGCACGACTCGGCCCGGCACAGGCGCAGCGTATGGCGGGCCGGCGGCGCGGTACGGAAGTCGTGGTAGAAGCTGATTACCCCGCGCACCTCGGCAACGCTGAGATTCAGGGCGTGGGCGATTTCCGGCAGGGCCGCATCGGGGATGTAGCCGACACAGTCCTGGATGCCGTGTAGCACCGGCAGCAGGGCGCCGGGCGTGGCTTTCAGGCGTTCCAGCAGCGCGTGGATCAGGGGCAGGTGAAGCGAATCATCAGGCATACAGCGCACCTCGATATCGCGGATGCCCGCCAGGGGCGGCGCTCCGGAATCCTTCGGCTGCGGCGTACCGGCCACGTCACGGTTGGCGTGGCTGTTCGGGGCGCCATTGTTATTATCCGGCCAGGCATCTGGGCGCGCCTGGTCCTCGACAGTATGGAAGCTTGCCATTGCTGCTGCCCAAGGATTGCACCGCAGCGACCCTGCGCATCCTGAAACCGACAGACCCTTAAACCGACAGACTGCCGAAACGGCCACGCTGTCCGCTCAAAGCCCCCTTGTTGGCCGGCAAAGCCCTCGGGGACGAACGGTCAGCGACTTAACCTGCCCGCTACCCATGACAACAAGAATCCGCGCTGCCGGTCCGCGCGGGAAGAACAGGGGAGCACCATGCACAAACCCGCAACACCCTGGCTGCAGATTGCCTTGCTGGCCCTGGCTGGCCTGCTCGGCGGCTGTGGTGACGACGCCGCGCCGACACCCCCCCGCAACGCCGCCGCTCTGGCGCCTGCCGACCCCGCCCTGGCGAAGATCTACGACAGCAGCTGCAAGCTCTGCCACGCCAACCCGGCCTCCGGGGCGCCGCAGAGTGGTGACGGGAAAGCCTGGCAACCGCGCGTCGCCCAGGGTTCCGACAGCCTGCTGGACCACAGCATCAACGGTTACAAGGGCATGCCGCCGATGGGCATGTGCATGCAGTGCTCGGAGGAGCAATTCCTTGCGCTGATCTCATTCATGTCCGGCCAGCAAGTCCAATAGGCGAGGGGAGCATTCGATGACCATTCATCTCACCCGGCGCCAGCTGCTGCGCAGCGCAGGCGTTGCCGGCGCGTTCGCGGCGCTTTCCAGCAGCCCGATGGCCGCCGAGCTGGCCCGTGCGCCGCGACTGATTCCCTGGCGCAACTGGTCCGGCGGGCAGAGCTGCCTGCCGGCGGCACGCCTGGCGCCGCAGAGCCTGGACGAACTGGTGCAGGTCATTCGCCAGGCCCAGGGCAAGGTACGCCCGGTGGGCTCGGCGCATTCCTTCAGCGCCCTGGTACCCACCGATGGCACGCTGGTGTCGCTGGCCTACTTCAACGGCCTGCTCGGCCATGATGCCGACACGCTGCAGGCGGAATTCGCCGCAGGTACGCCCATGTCGCTCATGGGACCGGCGTTGAAGGAGATCGGCCAGGCCCTGCCGAACATGTCGGATATCGACTACCAGACACTGGCCGGGGCGATCTCCACCTCGACCCATGGCACCGGCGTCGGCTTCGGCTCCTACTCCACCGGCGTGACCGGCCTGCAACTGGTGACCGCCAGCGGTGACGTGCTGGACTGCGACGCCCAGCGCCATCCCGAGGTGTTCAACGCCGCGCGGGTATCCCTTGGCGCCTTCGGCATCGCCACCCGCGTGCGCCTGCAGAATCGCCAGGCGTTCCGCCTGCACGAACGGCAGTGGATCGCCAGCACCGAGGAGCTGCTGGAGGACGTGGAGAAGAACACCCGCGAGAACCAACACTGGGAAATGCAGGTGCTGACCCACTCCGACTACGCGCTGTCCATCGCCCTCAACGAGACCAGCGACCCGGCCACGCCGCCGCTGGACCCGGCCAAGGAGGGTGGCAACGAGTACGTCAGCATCATCGAGAACCTCGACAAGTACGGCAGCGACTTCCCCGCCGCGCGGCGCTTCCTGCTCAACAGCCTGCGCCATGTCGCCAGCTTCGACGACCGCATCGGCGACTCCTACGACATCTTCGCCAACGTGCGTAACGTGCGTTTCAACGAGATGGAGTATTCGGTCCCCGCCGAGCACGGCCCGGCCTGCCTGCGCGAGATTCTCAAGCTGATCAACGACAAGGACCTGCGCACCTGGTTCCCCATCGAGTACCGCTACGTGAAGGCCGACGACATTCCCCTGAGCATGTTCGAGGGGCGCGACAGCTGTTCGATCTCCGTGCACCAGCACTACAGCATGGACCACCACAACTTCTTCGCCGCCGTCGAACCGATCTTCTGGAAGTACGCCGGCCGCCCGCACTGGGGCAAGCTGCACACGCTGAATGCGCGCACGCTGCAACCGCTGTATCCGCGCTGGAAGGAATTCACCGAGGTGCGCCGCGAGCTGGACCCGCAGGGCAAGTTCCTCAATGCCCACCTGTCATCGATCCTGGGCGTGGCCTGACAAGGAAGAACAACCCATGAAACGACGCAATTTCATCGTCGGCGCGGCGGGCGCGGGCGTTCTGCTCGCCGGTGCCGGCGCCTGGCTGCGGCCGGGTGACCACGGCGCCCCCTACGACGACTACTTTGCCCGGCTGAACCGCGAGTTGCGCGAGCACGGGCCGATGCGCCCGGTCATGCTGATTGATCTCGACCGGCTGGACCACAACGTCGATGCGGTGATGCAGTCGGTGGCGCGCACCGGCAAGCACCTGCGCGTGGTGGAGAAGTCCCTGCCGTCGCCGCACCTGCTCGACTACATCGCCAAGCGCGCCGGCACGCGGCGGATGATGTCGTTCCACCAGCCTTTCCTCAATCATGATGCCGAGCGCTTCCCCGACTCCGACCTGCTGCTGGGCAAGCCGCTGCCGGTCGGCTCGGCGCAGCAGTTCTACGAGAATCTGCGTGGTCCCTTCGATCCGACCAGCCAACTGCAGTGGCTGCTCGATACTCCCGAGCGCCTGCAGCAGTACCTGGCGCTGGCACAAGGGCGCAATACCCGGCTGCGGATCAACATCGAGCTGGACGTCGGGTTGCACCGGGGCGGGGTGGCCGACCATGAGACCCTGGACAGGATGCTCACGATCATCGGCGCCAACCCGCAACACCTGGAGTTCGCCGGCTTCATGGGTTACGACCCCTTCGTCGGCATGGGCGTGCCCGAGATCCTCGGCTCGCCGGAGGAACTGTTCGCCAAGGTGATGACCCTGTATGACGGCTTCGTCGACTACGCCCGCACCCGCCATGCGCCGCTGTGGAAGCCGGGCCTGACACTGAACACCGCCGGCAGCCCGAGCTTCCGCATGCACGAGAACGAACGCACCAGCAGCGAAGTGTCGGTGGGCTCGGCGCTGGTCAAGCCCACGCACTACGACCTGCCGTCGCTGGTGGAGCACCAGCCGGCCGCCTTTATCGCCACACCGGTTATCAAGAGCACCGGCCCGGTGCGGATTCCGGCGCTGGACGACAAGTCGAAACTGTTCTCCTGGTGGGACCCGAACCAGCGCGAGACCTTCTTCGTCTACGGCGGCAACTGGCTGGCCGAGCCCGAGTCACCCAGGGGATTGCAGTTCAACGGCCTGTACGGACGCAGCTCGAACCAGGAAATGGTCAACGGCTCCAGCGCCGTCGGGCTGAAGGTGGACGACCAGATATTCCTGCGCCCGACCCAGTCCGAGTCGATCCTCCTGCAGTTCGGTGACCTCCTGGCTGTGCGTGGGGGGCGTATCGTCGAGCAGTGGCCGGTTTACAGCTGAACCTGGATAGCGGTGGAGAAACCCCCAGGCCAGCGGCCTGAGGTTTTTTTCGCTGCGCGATCGGACGGCCCTCCTGTCGTCGCCAGGCGTGCATGCGCAGACGCCGAGTGGCACTGCGCCCGGCCGGGTTTGAACTAGTCTTGGAAAACGGCGGGACAGCCCCGGTCCCGCCCGTGGCTTTCGCCTGTGACGCGCACCGGCAGCGCGCCACGGGCTTGTCCGTCAGCCGGTCATCCAGCTCAGCAGGAAGGTTCACATCATGGGACGCCGCACTCTCGCTTCCGTGTGCCTGTTGTTCGCGTTTCTGTTCTCCCTGGCTGCCCATGCCGCGCAGCCCGCATTGCCCGAGGCCAGGTTGACCCAGCAGGAAGAGGCGGAGGTCCGGGCGATGGTGCTGCCGGTGCCGCCAGCCTGGAAAGGCGACCTGGACGGCATGCGCGAGCGCCGCCTGGTGCGCATCCTCGTTCCCTACAGCCGGACCTTCTTTGCCGTGGACCGCGGCCGCCAAGGCGGCATCAGCTACGAGCTGGGCAAGGCCCTGGAGGCCTGGCTGAACAAGCAGTACCCCTACGCGGAGAAATCCCTGCAATGGCGCGTCCTGTTCATTCCCACCCCCCGGGACCAGTTGATGCCGCAGTTGCAGGCCGGCGTCGGCGACATTGCCGCCGGGGGCCTGACCATCACTGATAGCCGCCTGCAGTCGGTGGACTTCGCCGCGCCGTTCGCCATCGGCGTCAAGGAGGTGGTGGTGACCGCGCCGGGCCACAAGCCGCTGGGCAGCCTGGAGGAACTGGCCGGGCAGGAACTCATGGTGCGCCCATCGAGCAGCTACTACGAACATCTGCAGTCGCTCAACGAGTCCTTCACCGGGAAAGGCCTGGCACCGATTACGGTCAAGGCGGCCGACGAAAACCTCGAGTCTGAAGACCTGCTGGAGATGGTCAATGCCGGGCTGATTCCCGCCACGGTGGTGGACCTGTACATCGCCCGGGCCTGGAGCGCGTTGTACCAGCAGATGCAGGTGCACCAGGACCTCGTGATCAATGCCCAGGGTTCCGAGTTCGCCTGGGCGGTTCGCAAGAACAGCCCGCAGCTGCTGAAGGTGCTGGACGCCTTCGTGCAGACCCACAAGGTCGGCACGACCTTCGGCAACTCCCTGCGCAACAAGTACGTGAAGAACAGCAAGCGCCTGTTCGACGCGACCTCGGAAGCCGAGATGAAGAACTTCCGCGACATGGTCGGGCTGTTCCAGAAACACGCCGGGACCTATGACTTCGACTACCTGATGCTGGTCGCCCAGGGCTTCCAGGAGTCGCAGCTGAACCAGAAGGCGCGCAGCTCGCGTGGCGCGGTCGGGGTCATGCAGATGAAACCCAGTACCGCGGCGGACCGCTCGGTGGCCATCCGCGGCATCGACAAGAGTGCGGACAAGAACATCGAGGCCGGCACCAAGTACATGCGCCTGTTGGCCGACAAATACCTCAACGACCCGCAGCTGACGCCGCTGAACAAGACGCTGATGACATTCGCCGCCTACAACGCCGGGCCCGGCAACCTGATGAAGTTCCGCCGCCTGGCTCAGGAATCCGGGCTCGACCCGAACATCTGGTTCGGCAACGTCGAGCACGCCGCCGCACGCGTGGTAGGGCGTGAAACCGTCGACTACGTCGGCAACATCTACAAGTACTACGTGGCTTACAAACTGGCGGAAGACAACAATCAACGGCGACAGGCAGAGCAGCAGTAAGCGTCCGGCAGGCAAGCTGAGGAACGCTCGCCATTGCCGGCGCCTGGTGGTTTTGTCACCGGCTAATTGCAACGCCTGGCGAGGGGCGGCCAGCGAAGCGGAGGGGACCTACGATGGACGGCTCCCCAGGCGACGTTCTTCCCACCAGTCCCAGGCCTTGAGTCCCTGGCGCGCCACGCGGCCGCAGAGGAAGGCAAGCGTGTCGCTGCCGATGGAACAGGACTTGCGATTCACGATCCAGAAGTTCGTCAGCTCGGTGTTCCTGCCATTGAGCAGGTCGGCGATGGTCCGGCCGTTGAGGTGGCTCAGCGCAACGCCATGGCCGAAACAACCGCCGGAATAGATGACGCGTTCGTCACCGACGAAGCTGATCTCGGGCACCATGTCCGCGGTGACCGAAACCGGTCCGCCCCAGCGGTAGTCGATGCGCACGTCCTTGAGCTGCGGGTAGATCCACTTCAGGTGTGCCTCGCAGTGTTGCCAGCTCATGGGCGACGGCACTTCCTCCATGGGCGCCGACCGATAGACGAGCGCATCGCCGCCACCCATGGCGATCCGTCCATCCACAGTAGGGCGGAAGTAATGAAGCATCTGGCGGTTGTCGCCGAAGGATTCGCGGTTCTTCCAGCCGATGCTGTCCCATTGCTGCGCGCTGAGCGGCTCGGTCACGACCTGGTAGGTCCAGAGCGGTACCTGCCGGGCCTGCAGAGCGCGGGTATCAGGGACTTGCCGTGAATAGGCATTGGTCGCCACCACGAGCTTGTCGCAGGTGACCGTGCCTGCGGGAGTGGTGAGGGTAATCGCGGCGGCGGAGCGTTCGACGTTGGTCACGGGTGTCGATTCGTGGATGGTCACTCCGGCCGATTCTGCCAGCCCCTTGAGCGCGCGGACCTGCTTGCAGGGGTTCAGGTAGCCGGTGGCGGATTCGTAGATGGCACTGTTGAAGCGCTCGGAATGGAAGTCCTGGCGGACCTGTGCCTGCTCCCGCCAGCGCATGTCACCGGCAATGCCCAGGTCGTCGAACAACTGGTAGCTCTTCTTCAGGCGATCCGCCTGTTGTTTCGAGTAGCTGATGCGGACCAAGCCGTTATGACGGTAGTCGGCGTCGAGTCGGTTTTCTTCGATCAGGTCACGGGTGTAGGCAACGGCCTTCTCGAGGTAACGATGGGCCTCGACCAACTTCTCCTTGCCCCAGCGCAGCAACACCAGTTCCGGCTCCAGGCCAAACATTTTGGTGCTGAAGCCGGCGTTGCGGCCGCTGGCGCCAAAGCCGATGACATGGGCTTCGAGTACCACCACGCGGGCGTTCGGGTTGTCCTTCTTGAATTGCCAGGCGCTATTGAGGCCGGTGAAGCCGCCGCCAATGACCGCCACGTCCACCTTGAGGTTTTCCTTCAGCGCGGGGTTGGGCGCGTAAGGGCCGAAGTCGTGCTGCCAGAAGGACTTGCTGTCCGTTGCCGGAATGTTGCTGCTGGTCATCCTCTCAATCTCTTCTTGTCGGTCTGTTGATAGGAAAAACAGGGCCGTTGGGACGCAGGCCGAGGTAATCGACAGCCCATGCTTACGGCAGGATGGTCGGGAGGGTAGTGGCGAGGCGGGGCGGCTGGATTGTCAGCGTGCGCCAGCATTTGTGCCGCGCGCGCCAATCTTCCGGAAAGGGGTGGATCAGCTGTTGGCTCGATGGCTGCTGCGGTACTGCTGCGGCGAGTGGCCGGTCCAGCGACGGAAGGCGCGGGTGAAGGAGCCGGATTCGGCATAGCCCACCAGTAACGAGATTTCCGTCATGGAGTAGTCCGAGTCCTTGATGTAGGCCAGCGCCAGCTCCCGGCGAACGTCCTCGACCAGTGCGGAATACTCGATGCCATGTTCCTTGAGGCGCCGCTGCAGCGTGCGTCGGCTGAGGTTCAACTGCGCGCCGATTTCGTCCAGGGACGGCGCGCCGCTGCTCATCTCGGCGGCGATCATGCGCGTTACCTGGGCAAGCAGTTCATTGGAGACCGAGCGTTCCTCTCGTTCCCGTTCCAGGTAGGGCTCCAGCGCCTTGTACAGTCGCTCGTTGCCATGAACTACCGGCATCTGCAGGGTCTGTAGCGGGAACAGAATGCGGTTGGTGGGCTGGTTGAAGTAGAGCGGGCACTGGAAGACATGCTTGTGCATGGAAAGGTCGTCCGGGCGGTCGTGTTCGAAGTCCAGGCGCAGGGGCTTGAGGGAGCTGCTGGTGATGAGATTGAGCATGCGCAGGACGCAGGTGATGGCGAACTCGGCGTCCTGCCGTCGCTGCAGGATGGTCGGAATGCTGACCCGATACTCGACGGCCAGCGCGTTGGCGTCGACCTCGACGTTGAAGTGCGATTCCTGGGCGAAGACCACGATGAACTGCTGCAGCGTCTTCAAGGCCTTTTCGACGCTGGGCGCGCAACCCAGCGCGTGGCCGAGGGCGCCGAAATCATCGGCTTCGGTCTGGAAGCCCAGTTCGATGCCGATGCTCGGGTTGTGCTGCGCGGCGGCCTCCCAGAGCGCGACGTACTGCTCGCCGGGGATCTCGACATCGGCACGCTCCAGCACCCTTCGGTCGATTCCCAGCGGGCCGAGATAGGGCTCGAAGCAGTCCCTGAATCGACGGAAGAAATTCTCGGACACCACCGTACGTACCCGCTTCATGTGCACCGTTGCCTTCTTGTTCGTCTGGTTCCGCTGTCGGTTCCATTATTCCCCGGCCGAGCAGGTCGATCAGCTGCGGTTGGCGGTTTCCCGGCGCGCAGGCTCTGCACCGGGCCGCACGCAACACCCGCCGGAAGCGTCCTCGCCTCCCTACGATAATCGTTTCGACGTTTGACTGGTAAGTCGCGCGTGCAGATCGTCGGCGGAGGTTACCTGCGCGAGCTGTCCGCGGACGGCAGTCATTACACGGTCGAGGGGAACCACCAGGACAACAAGATCAGCGAGATCAACGAGGGCACCAACCGAGTTCAGCAGATGGTCATAGCCCGGCAGGTCTTCGGTAGATCAGTGCCGACATGTGGGGCTATTCCGGGGAGGACTCAAGGTGCACAGCTTGCAGAAATTCGGCCGCCAGCTCATGTGCCCAGGAACGTCCATTCAGACCTGAGAGATAGGCGCAATGGCTGCCGCGTGCGGTAACCACCAGCAGGGTTCTTGGCATACGCGCCATAGCCTGTTGGTGATCTCTGACGTTGCCTACCACGCACACCGGGTCATCTTCAGCGTTGAGAACCAGCAGCGGAATGCTCACGTTCGCCATCACGCCCATCGGGTTGCAGTTGTCGAGGAATGACTGCTGGCTGGGATAACCCGCGCACTCATACAAGTGCCGATGAAATTCGTCCAGGCTCTGCGCGCCTTCCAGCGATTCGAGGCTGGGCAAATGCGCCAATGCCGCTCGATGGGGGGTAACGAACTGGCGCACAAGTTTCCTTGCCATCAGACGGGTGTATGGGGCTTTGGCCCGCGCGAAGGCCACCCGAATGTCGTAACCCGGACAGTAAGCGAAAGCGCCGCGCAGGGGAGTATTCACTCCCATCTCGCCCAGATAGCGAGTTAGCAGGCCGGAGCCGGCCGAGATGCCCGCAGCGTAGAGGGGGGATTGCGGATAGCGTTCGCTGATCAGCTGGAGTTGCTCACGCAGATCGCCGGTATCGCCCATGGTATTGAACCTCGGGGTGGTCAGCGGTAATCCGCCGTGGCCACGACGCTCGCACAGCACGACTCGCCATCCCGTCAGACGCTGCAGGTCGCGAACGAAGGCCCGCATACTCTGGGGTGATCCGGTGATCGTGTGCAGTACTACCAGAGTCGGCTTCTGCTTCGGCAATTCACTCCCCATCCAGTGAAGTGCCGTCGTGCCTCCGTCGGCCATGCGCAAGGTATCGACCCGATCGTAGTTCAGCCTGGGCGCGAAAGCCTTCTTCAGGCCCAGCCCGAGGAGTTGCAGATGCCCGTTGAACAGCCAGGGGGTGGCCCAGAATCTCCTGGTGAGACGCGGTATCCGGGCGACCAGATTCTGGTTCTCGATGTTGGCCTGATAGATCAGCTGTGGCTTGCGCGCCGCCGTGCGGAAATAGTGAGTGGCAAAGCCAGCGGCGAGCAAAGCCGGGATAGCGAACCAGATATTCATTAGGTGTCCTCAGGCAACCAACAGGCTATTCGATATCCGCAGAGGCTGATCGCAGCTGCGGATATCGAATAGCCCCCACATCGCGGGCAGTCCGCGCGTAGTTTGCCGGCGCCTTGCCGTGGATGGCCATGCCCCGGCAGACGGAATCACGCATTTTTTCGGTCTGGCCCTGGATGCAGAGCGGCCCGACCCGTTGGAGTAGCGGTCAGGCCGGGTAAAGCTTGAATCAGTACCGATAAGTGAACTGGGTAACCAGGCCCTGCCCGGAGTTTTTGTAGCTCGCGCTGTACGAAGGCTTCAGAGCGCTCTCATCCGATTGGGAAACCGATGCCTTCGACTCCCGGATATAGCCGTAGGCCAGGTCCACGGTGAAGTCTGCCGAGGGGCTATAGCCCATGCCCAAGGCGATGCTCTTCCGATTTCCGGTGGGGATCCGCACGTTCCTGTTCTGGTTATCGGTCGGGGAAGGGTCGTACGCAAAGCCGGCACGCAGCGTCACCTCAGGTGACATCTGGAAGGCACCGCCCACGGCGAACGACCAGGTGTTGTGCCAATTCAGCGGTTCGGTGATCTGCGCAAGCCGCGAGCCCACTGCGGAGGACGGTACGCCGCTGTTATTGACCTCGATTTTCTCCAGACGCTCCCAGCGACTCCAGACGGTGCCGAGATAGCCCGTCCAGCGATCATCGAAGTGGTGAGTAATGGAGGTGTCGATTGTTTCGGGGAGCGTGATATCCAGACGCCCATCGTACTTGCCGTTGACCCCAAGAAAGGCGGGGGCGTCGGTGACTTTCGTGGTGCCTTCAAGGTGGTAATCCACCTTCGAGTGATAGGTCAGTCCCCAGGTGGTGTTATCAGTGATATCCGCCAGAATGCCAATGTTGTAGCCGATGGCAGTGTCGTCGCCGGACACTGAAATCCGCGTGTCGGTGCCGTTGTTCAGCGCTCCGGTGGCCAGGTAGTTCTGCAGCTTTCCATCGATGCGGTTGAAGGTAGGGCCCGCGCCAATCGAAATGCGATCGTTGATCCGCAGTGCAAGGGTTGGCTGTAGCGTGATGACCTTGGCCGCACTGTAGGAGCCGAAGTAGCGACCCTGGAAACTGTCCTCATAGTCGTTGGTCAGGCCTGCCGGGACATAGAGACCGATGCCTGCAGTGAACCTGTCATTCACCGGGGTGGAGAAAAAGCCAAACGGTATGGCAGCCGAAGGCACCGAATCTCCCTTGTTGGTGCCATTCGCGGCGCCATGGGCATCGTTGATATCGACATTGGCCTCTACCAGCGCGAAGCCACCGCTTATCTCGGTCCGGGAGATTTTGCTCAGCCCGGCCGGATTGCTGTAAAGGGTGCTGGCATCCAGCGCAGAGGACGAGCGCCCCGCGTAGGCAGTGCCTGCGGCGCTCGCACTTTGTTCGTTGAGATAGACGCCATTGGCAAGAGCCGAGGTTGACAGCCCGAGCGAGCAGGCAATGAGACGGCGAATGGTGAGAAGGGCACAGGAGGGCATATGGCGCGCAGGCGCCGACAACTGAAGCAATTTCATCGATAAACCTTGTTCTTGTAATCTGGCTGCGCGGGCAACTGTCCTGTTCATTCGCGCAGCAGGCACGGGGCACGTAGTTGTCGAGCGGCGCCGGGCTGGCGCCGACTTGGCTAGATCGCGAGTTGTTGCTCGCTGAAATCCCATAGCGCCCGGGATAGCGAGTCGTTTTGAGCAAGCGGGGAAGGGGACTGGGTTCGGCAGTTTTCGTAGTACAGCCCCGATTGAGTGGAGGCTTCGAATGACGTCGCGCAGTACAGGCTGGTTTTTGCCCCCTCTTCGGGCGACTTGAACACTCGCTTCAACAACCACTGCAAGGGGCGGGGCAGGGTGCGCCATACGTCGGTGCCAACCACGCCTGGATGCAATGAGTAAGTCGTCACACCAGTCCCTTCCAGGCGTTTGCCGAGTTCTCTTGCAAACAGCAGGTTGGCCAGCTTGGCGACCCCATACTCCCTCAGCCCATTGCTGGAAGCGGTTGGCCTGCGGACTGCTTCGAAGTCGATGGATTTCACATGTCGGTGAGCTTTGCTGGAGACGACTACGACCCGTGCCGGTGCCGACTCCTGCAGGCGTGGCAACAGCAACCTGGTCAGCAGGAAATGGCCCATGTGGCAGGTGCCGAAAGCCAGTTCGAAGCCGTCTCGAGTCTGCCCTTTCTGGCCGGCCAGGCCTGCGTTTGCGACGAGCAGATGCAGCGGCAGATTTCGCTCCAGGAATGACTGGGCGCAGCGTCGTACCGACGCCAGATCAGCAAGGTCCAACTCCAGGAACTCAACCTGGGCCCGCCCGGCGCAAGCAGCCTCGATTTCCCGTAGCACCGGTTCGGTTCGCTCCCTGGAGCGGCACGCCAGGAAAACCTGGTAACCGTTCTTCGCCAAGGCACTGGCGGTCGCTTTTCCGATGCCAGTATTGGCACCTGTTACCAACGCGACCCTTGTGGCCGGAGACACTGATTGCATGGCAGCCTCGTCACGATGAAGGTTGGGCGCAGAACGCTGCACCATTGCTCTGGTATTCCGTTTGCGCGGGTTAATGGCGCTTGAGCAGGTCCAGCGCGACGTCGACGATCATGTCTTCCTGGCCGCCGACCATGCGGCGCTTGCCCAGCTCGACGAGGATGTCCACGGCCTTGATGCCGTACTTGGCCGAGGCCACTTCGGCATGGCGCAGGAAGCTGGAGTAGACCCCGGCGTAGCCCAGGGCGAGGGTCTCGCGATCCACGCGCACCGGCCGATCCTGCAGCGGACGCACCAGGTCATCGGCCGCATCCATCAGCGCATAGAGATCCGTGCCGTGATTCCAGCCCAGCTTGTCCGCAGCAGCGATGAACACCTCCAGCGGTGCATTGCCCGCCCCGGCGCCCATGCCAGCCAGGCTGGCATCGATGCGATCACAGCCTTCCTCGACGGCAGCGATGGAGTTGGCCACGCCGAGGCTGAGGTTGTGGTGGGCGTGGATGCCGGTCTCGGTTTCCGGTTTGAGTACGGCCTTCACCGCTCGGAAGCGCGCACGGATGTCGTCCATGTTCATCGCGCCGCCGGAGTCGACGACGTAGATACAGGTAGCGCCGTAGCTTTCCATCAGCTTGGCCTGACCCGCCAGACCTTCGGGGGTCTGCATGTGGCTCATCATCAGGAAGCCCACGGTGTCCATGCCGAGCTCGCGGGCGTACCCGATGTGCTGCCTGGAGACATCGGCCTCGGTGCAGTGAGTCGCTACGCGGACCACTCGGGCACCGGCGTTGTAGGCCGCCTTCAGGTCGTGAAGGGTGCCAATCCCTGGCAGTAGCAGCGTGGCGATCTTGGCGTGGTTGACCACATCCGCTGCCGCTTCAATCCATTCCAGATCGGTGTGAGCACCGAAGCCGTAGTTGAACGAGGAGCCCTGCAGGCCATCGCCGTGGGCCACTTCGATGGCGTCTACCTTGGCCTTGTCGAGGGCGGCGGCAATCGCGCGAACATCGTCCAGCGAATACTGGTGACGGATCGCGTGCATGCCATCGCGCAGGGTTACATCGGAGATATAGAGTTTCTTGCTCATGCCGAAGCTCCCAGCGCCTGGGCCATGCGCTCGGCGGTGGCCAGCGCGGCGGAGGTCATGATGTCGAGGTTGCCGGCATAGGCCGGGAGGTAATGGGCAGCGCCTTCGACTTCGAGGAACACCGAAGTCTTCAGGCCGGAGAACTTGCCGTGGCCGGGGATGTGCAGCGGCGCGGACTCGGGAATGACGTCGAACTGCACCTTCTGCTTGAGGCGGTAACCCGGCACGTAGGCCTGCACCGCCGCCGCCATCTCTTCGATGCTCGCCTCGACCTTTGCCTGGTCAACCGCCTCGCTGAGCACATACACGGTGTCGCGCATGATCAGCGGCGGTTCGGCCGGGTTCATGATGATGATCGCCTTGCCCCTGGCAGCGCCGCCGATGACTTCGATGGCCTTGCTGGTGGTCTCGGTGAATTCGTCGATGTTGGCGCGGGTGCCGGGGCCTGCGGACTTCGAAGCGATGGAGGCGACGATCTCGGCGTAGTGCACCTTCGCCACGCGCGATACCGCGGCAACCATCGGGATGGTCGCTTGGCCACCGCAGGTCACCATGTTCACGTTCAGAGCCTTGAGGTGTTGCTCCAGATTGACCACCGGCACGCAGTAGGGACCGATTGCGGCCGGGGTCAGGTCGATCACGCGAAGATCGGGCTTGTGGCCCCGAAGGAATGCATCGTTCTTCACGTGGGCGCCGGCGGAGGTGGCATCGAAGACGAAGTCGATCTCCTTGAAGATCGGCAGGTGGATCAGTCCTTCTACGCCTGCGTGGGTGGTTGCGACGCCCAGTCGTGCTGCGCGTGCCAATCCGTCAGAAGCCTGGTCGATACCGACCATGGCGGCCATTTCCAGGTGCTGCGCATTGCGCAGGATCTTGATCATCAGATCGGTGCCGATGTTGCCTGAGCCGATAATCGCGGCTTTGCGTTTAGTGGCCATGGTCTGCTCTCAAGTGGGAAGAAATACGCCGTCGGGCGTCGAACTGAAGAAGTGTGTCGAGACGCTGCCGACTCCCTCGATGGTGGCGGTAAAGCGGTCCCCGACCTTGACGGGCACCATGGGGCCGAGAGCGCCGGTCAGAATCAGATCCCCCGCCAGCAGCGGCGTCCCCAGCGAAGCCATCTTGCGGGCTAACCAGACCGCAGCATTGAGCGGGTGGCCAAGGCACTCGCGGCCACGGCCGCTTGAGACTTCCTGGCCGTTCAGCGTCATCCGCATCTGACAGTCGAGCAGGTCCAGCCCCTCCAGCCGTCGAAGCGGCCCGCCCAGCACATAGGCGCCACAGGAGGCGTTGTCAGCGACCGTGTCGACGTAGCGAATGTCCCAGTTGCGAATGCGGCTGCCGACGATCTCCAGAGCAGGAAGTACCCATTGCACTGCGGCGCAGAGCTCATCGAACGTGGTATCTGCCTGTGGCAGGTCGTGCCCCAGCACCAGAGCGATCTCTGCCTCGATCTTCGGTTGCATGACTCGCTCGATTGCGACCCCCTGTTGTTCGCCGTAGCACATGTCGGCAAACAGGGTTCCAAAGTCAGGCTGATCCACACCCAACTGGGCTTGCACCTTGGGGTTGGTCAGGCCGATTTTCCGCCCCACGATGCGGCGGCCGGTGCTTTGCCAGTGCTCCACGTTGATGCGCTGGATGGCGTATGCCGCGTCACCATTGTCCAGGCCCAGTTCGGTTCGCAGCGGTGCAAGGGCTTCTCCCTGCTGCTCTGCATGGCGCAGGTCGGCGGCAAGCCGTTCGAGCGTTTCGGAGGTCAGGCTCATGCGGACTTCCTCATGGGTCGTGGTTCGGTGGTGGAGCCGATAAGCGCGGCAGACCAGCCGATCTGGCGACTGAGTTCTTCGATGGCGGCATTCAGCTTGTCGCCCGAGACGACGGCAAAGGCGAACTTGTCCGGCCGGATGATGGCGACCGCATTGTGTTTCGCGCCGGAGCGCTTGAACCACTTGAGCATTTCCTCGCCGACTTCCTCGACTTCAACCAGGCCGGCGGGAGTGCGGCATTGAATGTCCTTGCCCTGAGGCCGGCCACCGAAGGGGAACAGGCTCAGGTAGTTGACCCCCTGTGCCGCGAGCACCGCGCGGGACTGTCCGTTGAGGAAGTCCTGGGGGTTCACGCCAAGGCCAATCAGCGCAAAGTCGTCGCCCAGGAGGCTGTCGAGCAGCACTCTCTTGCCCTTGAAGGTTCGGACATGAGGCTGGGGGATCATCTTGCCTTCGACGGATCGACGATTACGGCGCGCAATCCCCAGGTAGGTATCGCTCTTGTAGGTCGGCGTCGGCTTGAATCCGCCTTCGCGGATCCACTTGCCAATGATCGGTGTGGCCTGGAGCGTCCTGGCCGTAAAGTTTCTCAGCGTGGCCTTCAGCGGGTGGGCCATCGACACGAAGTCCTTCATCACAACCGAGATGTCGATCATCGCTTTGGCATGGTGGTAGCGCTCCCGCCCATAGGTATCCAGAAGCGCTTCTGCCGCTCTGCCTCTGAGGACCGAATCGAGCTTCCAGGCCAGGTTGTAAGCGTCTCGAACGCCAGAGCTCATGCCTTGCCCCATGAACTGCGGGGTCATGTGCGCCGCGTCTCCCGCGAGCAGCACTCGCCCTCGGCGCCACTCCTGTGCGACCAGGGCATTGAAGGTATAAACGAGGCGACGTTTGATTTCGAACTTGTCCGGGTCAACGTGTCGACTGATCAGTTTGCGGACGGTCGCCGGGTCCTCCATGTACTCCTTGGTCTGACCGGGCATGAGCATGAACTCGAAGCGGTGGAACCGGCCCGGCTGCGGACAACTGACGGTCGGGCAAACCGGATCACAGACGAAGTTGAAGTAGGGGATGTGGCGCAGCGCTTCCTCGCCATCCTTCAACTCCAGGTCAACCACCAGCCACGGTTCCGGGAAGTTCTTGCCGTCCATCTTGATACCGAGCGATTCGCGGACGGTGCTCCGGCCACCGTCCGCGCCGACCAGGTAACGGGCGCGAATTGCCTGAGGATCCAGGTCGATATCGTGCTCGCTACGCGCGTCGCTGCTTTCGCTGAAGCGGAAGGTGCGGGTCGCCTGGTGAGTAATGGTCACCCAATCGCTGTTCTGCTCGAAGGCGGTGAGCTCGCGCCCCCGACGAATCTGGACGTTGGGGTAGCGCTGGAGCAGTTCCGTCAGGCGGGTTTCCAGCCAGGGTTGGTAGAGGAAGTTGATCACCGGCCAGCCGAACGGACGTTTCAGTTGCCAGTACTGGCCCAGCACGCGGCCGTCTGCGAAGGTCCACTGTGCCGGCGTGTCGATCTGCATGTCGGCCGCAAGTTCGTCGGCGACGCCGGCGGACTGCATGATTCGCATGCATTCATCGTCGGTGTATACGGCACGAGCGTTCCCGTAGAAGGTGGGCTCGCGCTCCAGCACGATGACCGACAGGCCGCGCTTCCCTAGCAGGTGCGCCAGAGTGGCACCGGTTGGACCCAGGCCCGAAATCACGACATCAACGGTTTCGCTGTGCAGCTTGTTGTTATTGTCCATCTCCAGCGTGTCTCCCTAGAGCGGTGAAAATTCAGTGTTGAAAAGCGAGCGGATGCCGCGGCCGAAGTTGCCCAGGTTGGTCGTCAGCTTTTTCCAGCGGGTTTGCTTTTCAGGCTTGTGTCCCCACAGGCTGATGCCTTGGTAGGACGTCGTGAGCCAGGTTTCTTCAACGACTTCCAGGGCATTCCAGCCGAGCTCCATCTCGAAGCCCGACGGGGTCATGACGTAGAAGGACTGCTCGCGATCATTGGGGTGCTCGCCGATCTCATGGGCCATTTCGAAGCCCAGCTTGCGGCAGCGAAGGAAGGCATCGGTGAGCCCGCTGACAGATGTCGTCAGCAGGTTCATGTGCTGGATTCGAGTGCGAATCGGATCCATGGGCAGGTCTTTGACGACAGCGATCGCAATCGAGTGATGACGCGGATTGACTCGGAAGAAATCAATGTCCAGCGTGACGCCGGCAATGCGCTCAACGATGTGATCGCTATGCCGTGCATCGAACACCTCCTGCCAGAAGCGGCGCATCTGCTCGGGCTTGCGCGAGGTAATGGCCAGGTGTCCCATGCCCATTTCCCCGGTTATGAATCCGGGGCTGAGCATCTCGAGAGGGCGGTCGTCAGTGAGTGGCTCGGTAAATAGCTCGATCGCGAGCCGTTTCGGCCCGATGACCCTCCAGAACTCACGGACACCCCGCTCGGCGGCCTGGTGTGGCGACCCTTTGGTTGCCACGATCCCAAGCTTCTTCAGCCGTTGAAGCACCTCATCCAGGGTGCTCCGGTCACGCAGCTGCCAACCAACAGCAACCAGGTCCTCGGTTGCGCCGCGCTTAACAATGATCCGCCGCTGGTGTTCATCCATGCGGTAGGCCAATACCTCCGAGTCGGCCTGCGCTTCGTGCAAGCCGATGCCAGCCTTGAGCAACGCACGCCAGCGATCCATCCGTTCGGATTCGATAACCGCGTATCCCATGCTACTGGCGCCGAAGATGTCCCGAGCCATATCGATATCCTCCTCAGGACTTGGGCGTATTTACCGCCAGGAAGGAGGCGCTGATGGCGTTGAACTGCTCGGCACGCTCCCATTGCACCCAGTGGCCGGTCTTGGCGAACAGGTACAAATCGCAGTTGGGCATGCGCTTGAGGAGGGTGGTGCCACCGCTCGGGCGGTTCACCAGGTCTTCCGTTCCCCAGAGAACCAGGGTGGGGACCTGGCAGAGCTTCAGGCGATGATCGCGAGTGAAGTCCATGCGGATCGCCGCACCGAGGCTTGGTGGGCGCCGCAGCGGAGGTTGTTTCACGACTTCCGGATCGATGCTTGAGCGATAGCGCTCCTCGATCATGGCGTCCGATACCTGGCTGCCGTCGTAAACCAGATAGTCACGGATGAAGTGCGTGAGCTTTTCCAGGGATGGACCATCGCCGTTGTAATAGTCCAGCAACAGCTTGAGCCCGGGAGTAGGGAGGCCTCGCGTGGTGTTGATACCACCAGGCCCCATGAGAATCAGCCCCGATACTCGGCCAGGTGCCTCCAGAGCCATCCGCAGGCCACAGGCGCCGCCCAGCGAGTTGCCGATGACGTGCGCGCTCTTGATGCCAAGCACGTCCAGCAGAGCAAGCATGGAGCTGGCAAGGTCGCCAAACGGATCGTCACGGTTCACGCCCTTGGACGACTTGCCGTATCCGGGCATATCCACGACCAGCACGCGGAATTGCTCGGCCAGTGCGTCGATGTTGCGCGAGTAGTTGGAGAGGCCGGAGGCACCCGGGCCGCCACCGTGAAGCATGAGCAGCGGATGCCCGGTGCCCTTCTCCGCGACGAAGATCTGACGCTTGCCGACCACGACACTGCGGGTCTGCAGCTCGGAAATGGTTTCTTTCATGTTCACTGCGTTGCTCCTGTTGTTATGGGGCCTGGCGGCGCGTGCGAAGCATGGAGCTACTTTAAGTCATTATTGTCTCCATGTGAACAGTGGTGTTCACATGGAGGGCGAATTAATGCCACGCGCCGGGTGTTCAGAGCGAAAGGGAGGGTTAGCGGACGCCAGCGTTGCGCAGGGCGGTGGGGGTGTAGTCGGCCCCGCTGGCCTTGAATCCGAACTCCACCGCAGATTTCTCTTCGTTGGTCATGCCGGAGACGAGGTAGCGTCCGTTGATCAGGTCGTAGAGCGCCTCGACGCCCAGCCAGGGAATCTGCCTGTCATACAGCGGCGTCATGAAGCTTTCGCCAACTCGCCAGAGGGTGCCACGACCGTCGTAATGCTCGGCGACCATCGCCTGCCAGGTGTCTTCATCAATGAACAGGACGCGCTTGGCATAGATGTGCCGTTCGCCAGGCTTGAGCGATGCCTCCAAGGCCCAGACCCTGTGCTTTTCATAGCGAACCAGGTCCTGGTTCATGTGGCCGGGTTGAAGGATTTCGGCGTATTTGTGCGCCGGCGATTCCAGTTCGAAATTGTTGTAGGGAATGTAGAGCTCGCGCTTGCCAAGCAGCTTCCACTCGTAGCGATCCGGGGCGCCGTTGAACATGTCGAGGTTGTCTGCGACGCGCTGCCCATCGGAGGCGGGGTAGGGACCGTCATAGGCGATCTGCGGGGCACGGCGGACGCGACGCTGCCCGGCGTTATAGATCCATGCCATGCGAGGCTCTTTCACCTGATCCAGCGTCTCGTGAACGAGCACAACGTCGCCGGCCAGGCGGGCAGGCGCGGTTACCAGTTGCTTGTAGTAGAAGAGTACGTTGCTCTCCTTGCCCGGGTCGAAGTCACTGAGCTGATCCCGATAGGTGAATTGCTGCTTGAAGTAAACCGAAGTGAAGGTGCCGTTGGAGGTGGGGACAGCCTGCACATGGTTGCGCTGCGCACTGCCTCCGCGGTACCGGGTGATGTGGTTCCAGAGAACCTCGATGCCACTCTGTGGAATAGGGAAGGGGATTGCGGTCTGGAAATCCTGCAGACCGTTACCGCCGCCTACCAGGCTTGCCTTGCGGGCGTTGGCCGCCACAGCCTTGAAGACCGCTTCGGGATAGGTCGCTGAACGATGGCTCGGATAGACGTTCATGCGGTAATCCGGGTAGCGCTTGAACATTGCCTGCTGCCCGCTGGAGAGATTGGCGGCGTACTGCGCCAGGTTCTGCGCCGTGATGGTGAAAAGCGGCTTCTCGCCGGCAAAGGGGTTGCCGAGGCGGCCATCGGCGCCACGTTGCCCCGCATTGGTCGGCAGCCCGCCAGTCCACGGCGGAATGCTTGCGTCGGCGTTGCCCGCTTTCTCTGCTCCCATGGGCGTCAGGCTGGTGCCGAGCTTCTGGGCTTCCACTTCAGAGACCGCAGCGAAGGCATGCAGCGGGACAGTCAAGGCTGCGCCGAGCAGCGCGATACGCAAGGAGGAATTTTTCATTGTTGTTCTCCGTTAGAAGGAAACGCCGACGCTGAGCGCGACGAAGTCTCTGTCGACGTTGACGTTGTAATCACCGCCAAAGAAGTTGGTGTACGAAAGGCTCGCGTTATAGGTGTTGAGGTAGGTGGCATCGAGTCCGACGCTGGCGGCCTTGGAGCCCTGGTTGAATCCTGGTTCGGGGCCGTATCCGTCTACGTCGTGCGACCAGGCCAGGTTCGGTTTGAGCTCCAGCCCCTGGATGACGTTGGAGTACTCCCAGATGGCGCGCGCGCGGTATCCCCACGCATCCGACGTGGTGAATCCATCGTTGCTGCAGTACTCCGGCGTTGCGCTGGTGGAGGTGCACACGCTGTTATCCGGATAGATCGCGCCACCGCCATAGGCCGTGCTGCGGCCATATCGCAGGCCACCTCTACCTTCGAGTCCGCCAACGTGCACGTATCCGACTTCGCCGATCAGAGTCAGGCGATCGGCCCCCATGACCTGGTCAAAGAAATGCGTGGCAGTGACCTGGGCCTGGGTAACCTCTTTGCGCCGATAGCCAGCGATGGCGGCTGAGTTCTGAAGGTCGACTGCACCTGAGGACAGCAGTGGCGAGAGCGCTGTGATCCCCGTTCCTGCTGTGATCAGGTCGTACGGATTGATCTGCAGCGGCATGTTGGGGCGATAGCTGACCTCTCCGGCGAGCGTGGTCCCGGTGGGCAGGCTGGTGCTGAAGCTCAAGCCGTACAGGCGGACATCTTCGGGGTAGTCGACGTAGTACTTTGAGGTTCCGAGCCGGTAGGCCTGCGCCAGGCTCTGGCCAGCCGCCGACCCCAGCACTGCCGAGCAGGCTGCAGCTGGAACGCCCAGGTTTCCGCAGAGTTCCGGGGCGAAACCCATATCCGCGGCATGCGGGCTGGTCACAGCGCTGATGTAAGGCATGCGGCTGTGATAGTTCATGAAGTAGGCGCCGAATTCGCTGTCCCACTGCGGGGCGAACCAGCGCAACGCCATACCCCATTGGCCGCTATCACGCGGGTCGTTGTCATGCGCCCGCGGAATCTCGATCCCTTCGCTGGTCAACTTGATTCCGAACGGAGACAGCGCCTGCTGGGCAAGCGGGTTCTGGTAGATCACCGGCCCTACGGGCAAGCCACCACAGCCATCGGCAACGACATCGTTACCGGAGAAGAAGGTCCCGCAGTTATCGATGACGGTCTTGTCCCATCCGAACTGGTAGAACATCTCCGTGGAGAAGCTCTCGCTCAGGCTTTGAGAAAGATAAAACATGTTGACCGGCACCAGGCCTTCCTTGATCTCGGAGCCGGGGCGGCGGAAGGAAGAGACGTCTACCGGGTTGATGGCGTTGATGCCGCCCTGGATGAAGGTGCTTTCCCCCCAGTTCACGACTTGCTTGCCGAGCTTCACTACGCCGGGCAGTTCGTGAATCTCGTAGTTGTGGTAGACGAACGCGTCGAGGAACTCCGCGCCAGCGGATTTCGCTGCCTCCTCGCGCCCGCTGTCGCTGATGTTTTTGTAGCGCAGGTCTTCATCCTTGAGGACGAAGTCATACCAGTACTTGCCGCGGACAAACACGCCGCTGTCCGCATACTTCAGCTCAAGGTCGTGGATGCCTTTGAAGACCCTCGAGATGCTGTCGCCCTCGCGGAAATTGAGCTTCCCGTCATCAACGCTGCGGCTGTGCAGCAACTTGGCCTTGGGGTTCTGAGTTGACCAGGATGAGCCTATGGACAGTGAGGAGTCGAACTGCCCCTCGATCTCTCCAATATTGAAGGTCACCGCATGAGTGGCCGGGATGTACAGGGCGTACAGGCTGAGTGCAGCGGTAATGCGCAAGGGTCGGAAGAGCGAGGGACTTGCCCGTTTCATGTCAAAGCCTCTTTTTGTTGTTTTCGACTTTCCAGGGGGTGCACGCTGCCCCTGCGCCCTTGACGGGGCACAGCGGGATCGATCGGTGGTGTTAGCGGCGTGACGCCGCGACTGTCAGGGGCTCGGCGCTCGGCAGGAAAGCGCCCGGAGGGGGAGGGGGTGAAGGAGGTCTTTCATTGTTGTTCTCTCCTTTTTTTGGCAATAAGCGTCCCCGCGGCGCGCAATCGCGCGCCGTTCAGGCAGTGGGACGTTCTGCGGGTTTCAGTCGATGCTGGGCAAGGCCGGTAGTGGCGTGTTGGCAAAGGCGCGCGCCTGTTCAGCCTTGACGCCCAAGGCGCGCAGCACCAGTTCGGCCGTATCGGCACTGACGTCTCTCCAGGTCTTGTGACCTTCAAGAACCAGCGTGATGGCAATCAACACCGAGCCGGCAATCATGCCGATGACCGAGATCATCTGTTCCGGACGGAAGCTGTAGCGGTGTTTGGCCAAGCCATCGAGAACGTCACGAACGGGAGGGCCGTCCCACATTTTCTGCAGCGAGACGCTGGTCGCCGAGTAGCGCACCAGGAACGCTCCCCAATGGGGCTCTTCGTGAGCGCGACGAATGTAGAAACGAATGCCATTGGCCAGACGCTGCGCGGGATCCAGATCGGGTGCAGCACTCTGCCCGACGCGTTCGTTCATCTCTGCTGCCAGCTGGCTCGCGACATCCTCGAGCAGCGTGTCGATCGACTCGAGTTTCTTGTAGATCGTGCCGCGCGCTACCCCGGCTGTCTGGGCCAGCTCGCTCACATTGATATCGTCCATGCGGCGTTCGGCGAAGATGCGAATGGCCGCTTCATGGATGCGTTTTTCGATCGAACTCATAGTGGAATCCTGTCTTTTCTGGTCACGAGTGAACAATTGTGTTCACGGGGAGTCAAGGGATTTTTTGAAGCTTCGCCATGCTTATGGGCCATTATGCGCTCGATGATCGATATTGACACTCTGTGAACAGTGGTGTTCATATCGATATGGTTGTGTTCTCACTGCCTGCCGTGCAGGAGCCTCCCGCTCCGCTAACCCAAATTCCCGCAAGAGGATCCACATGTCCATTCAGCAAGGGCGCATAGACGTCCACCACCACATCATCCCGCCGGCTTTTGTGGCCACCATGGACAAGATGGGGCTGACCAAGGTGGCCGGTGCTCCGCTGCCGAAATGGTCTCCCGAGAAATCCATAGAAGTCATGGATCTCAACGGCATTCAAACTGCGATCACCTCACTGTCCGCTCCCGGCGTGCATTTCGGCGGAGGGGTCGAGCAAGCGACTGACCTGGCCAGGCGCTGTAACGATTTCGCGGCTCAGATGGCGCATGATTACCCGGGCCGGTTCGGCAATTTTGCAGTGCTCCCCACGCCTTTTACCGAAGCGGCGTGCAAGGAGGCCATTCGCGCGCTCGACGAGCTGAAGGCTAATGGCGTGGTGCTGCTGGGCAGCACCGACGGCCACTTCCTGGGTGACCCGCGATTTGAAGAACTGATGGCAGAGCTCGATCGTCGCCAGGCCATAGTTTTTGTCCACCCGAACATCCACAAGACCAGCGATGAGATCGGCCTTCAGACCCCCGGTTTCCTGCTGGAATTTCTCTGCGATACCACGCGCGCCTCGGTAAATCTGATTCTGACCGGGACAATGGAGCGATATCCGCGCATCCGCTGGATTCTCTCTCATGCCGGTGGCTTCCTGCCTTACGTAGCGTGGCGCATCTCGTTGGCGAATGCCCTTCCCGAATTCCAGGAGAAGGCGCCGCAGGGCGTCCTTACCTACGTAAAGCGCTTCTACTTCGATACGGCGCTTTCGCCATCCCGCTACTCGATGGTTGCCCTGAAGGAGCTCGTGGAGCCATCGCACATTCTGTTTGGCAGCGACTTCCCGTTTGCTCCTGCTCCTGTCACGACGCTGGTGTGCCAGACACTGGCAGAGAACAGCCCGTGGAATGAGGAGCAGCAATACGGAATCAACCGTGGCCACGCGTTGAGCCTGTTCCCACAGTACCGGTTGGCCAATGAGCAGGTAACTCCTGCGCCGATTTATGAAGGCGAGACCTTCTCCAATCGCATGCGGCGGCGGATGACAAAACCGGTGGCGGCGTTCGCGGAGCGCATTCGCAATCGCTGATCAGCCCACATTACGCAGAAGAACAATAAGAGGGTGTCATGAAACGTCGTGAGTTTGTCGCGGCGTCCGGGGTTGTTCTGGGCGCCTCTATCCTTTCCGCCACAGACAGCATCGCCGCCACAGGCGCATCTGGTTTGCCATCGGAAGCTCCACCTCCAGTCGACAAGGGTTCGGAGTCCCGTCGCAGTGAAGGTGTGGTCGATGTCCATCAGCACGTGATCCCGGACTTCTACGCAGCCGAGTTGACGCGTCGCGGGCTGAATGTTTTCGCAGGTGAGTCGTTGCCCACCTGGAGCGCTCAGTCTGCATTGGCGCACATGGACGACCAGGAAATCTCCTCGGCAATCCTGTCCCTGCCGGCGCCCGCCGTTTGCTTTGACGAACCCAGGGAGGCGTCCTTGCTGGCCAGGCGCTGCAATGAGTTCATGGCCAGGGCGAAGGCGTCCGAACCCGGGCGTTTCGGCAGTTTCGCAGCCATTCCGCAACGGGAGCCGGGGAGTGCCTGTGCGGAGGCCATCCATGCCCTGGATCAACTCGGCGCGGATGGCGTCCAACTGCTTGCCAGTGATGGGCAGCACTTCCTAGGAGAGCCCCGATTCGAAGAGCTGATGGCGGAGCTCGACAAGCGCCAGGCGAAGGTATTTGTGCATCCCAATATGCACGCCACAAGCCAGTCACTCGCTCTCGGGACGCCCGGCTACCTGGTGGAGTTTGCCTGCGACACCACCCGCGCGGCCGTCAACCTGATCCTCAGCGGCACCATGGAGCGATACCCGAATATCTCCTGGATTCTCGCGGAGGGGGGAGGGTGCCTGCCTTACGTTGCCTGGCGAATCTCTTTGGCAAACGCACTTCCCGAGTTCGATGATGCTGCTCCCCAAGGGGTACTGCACTATCTCCGGCGCTTCTACTTCGATACGGCGTTGTGTGCCTCGCCCAGCGTTCTTGCAACGCTCAATGAACTTGTTGAACCGTCTCGTCTTCTGTACGGCTCCGACTGGCCCTATCTGCCCCATGTTGGGGAAAGAGATTTCCAGTTCATCCAGACCACAGACCTGCTCACCTCAACCGGGCGGGGTCAGCTTCAACGGGGGAATGCCTTGAGCCTTTTCCCGCGGCTGGCGCGGCAGGGCGAGGCGGTTGCAGCGCTGCCGGTCTATGACGTCGAAAGCAGTTCCCATTGGGCGTTGCGCCAGATGAAAAAGCCGCTATCGGCGCTTGCGCAGTCGCTCAAGGACTAGCGCCTGTAAGACCTTCGGGCGTGTGGCAGTAGTGATTCATCTCTGCTCCACTGGTAACTCGCTTCGGTGGTTTTCTGGGGGGCTGAAAACTATTGGAGGTTAGCTGCCGACCCTTCGCAGACTGTGGTTACGGTCGCCTGGGTCGGGTGGATATTCGCGCTGGATACGGCGTTGTTCGATCTGACCGTGCCGGGCGTCAGGTGGGCGGCAATCCTCTTGAGCAGAATCGTCAGGAGGGACTGCCGCCACCCACTTACCTCAGAAGTCGGCCTTCAGGGTGACGGTGTAGTTGCGTGGGTCGCCATACTGGTTGCTCGCGTTCAACCAGCCGATGGAGGAGTAGTACTTCTTGTCGAACAGGTTGTTGCCGTTCAGTGCGACGCTGAAGTTCTTGTTGATCTGGTAGGCCAGGCGGGCGTTCCAGATGGCATAGCCGGACTGCTTGATATCGCCGACGCCGCCGGTCCCTCCGAAGTTGCTGTTGTAGTTTTCGCTCTGGATGCTGGCGCCCGCGCCGGCGGTCCACTGGCTCAGTTCACCGGGCAGGTTGTAGTCACCCCAGAATCGCAGCAGGTGGCGCGGCGTGTAGCTGTTGAAGGTGGAGCCGGATGATGAGGTGCCGTCGCCCGGATCGTTGAGGAACTTGGTCGAGGTGTAGGTATAGCCGGCGAACAGTTGCAGGCCCCTGAGTACTTCGCCGCTGATCTCCGCATCGAAACCTTCGGCGCGAACCTTGCCGCCATCCACGTAGCAGTTGTCTTCGCCGTTCTGCCCGCACTCCGAGGCGTAGTCATACTGCGCTCGGTTCTCCTGGTCCACGCGGAAGATCGCGAAGCTGGTGTTCACGCGGCCATCCATCAGTTCGCCCTTCAGGCCGATCTCGTAGTTCGAGCCTTCGATGGGCTTGAGCGGGGCGCTGTCCTGGGTCAGCTCGGTCTGCGGCTTGAAGATGTCGGTGTAGCTGGCATAGACCGACCACTGGTTGTTCAGCTCGTAGATGAGGCCGCCATAGGGGGTGAACTCACCGGTCTCCCGCGAATGGGCGGGGGCGGGCGACGAGGTAGTGAAGCGGCGCAGCTCATAGTCGTACTGGTAGTTGCTGGTTCGCCCGCCGACGACCAGGGTCAGCGGCTCGGCCAGCTTGTAGCGCACGACGCCGTAGAGCCCGTTCTGGCGGATCCTGCCCTCGGAGGCGCCGGCGTAGGTCGTGCTCAGCATCTCTTCTTCGGTCGGTTTGCGCGGGGAGACCGGGTCGTAGATGTTGATCGGCCCGAGGTTGAGCAGACCTCCCTGCACATCGTCGGTCTTCAGGTCGCTGGCGTTGGCGCCGACCACTACCTGGTGTTCCAGGTCGAAGGCGCGCCACTTGCCGGCGAGGTTGATGTCGGCGCCCTTGTTGACGTTCTCGAAGTCGTAGAGGTAGGCGCGCGACTGCATGCCGTCGCCGGTGGCGGGGTCGACCGCACCGCGGCCGAAGCTGTAGAGGATGTCGTTGGTCTCGCGGATGTAGCTGCCCGAGGCATTCAGGCGCCAGTCTTCGTTGAAGTCATGGGTGACGTCGGCGAACCAGGTGGTCTGCTTGTTGTTCCACTTGTTCCAGTCCGCGCCGGTGAAGGTGGAGCGGCCCGCTTGCACCGCGCTGCCATCCTTGTTGCGCGGCAGGCCGCCGAAGGACGGTGTCGAGTGCAGGTCCTCGACACTGGCGCCCGCGGCTACCCGGGTGTCGTCGGTCAGGTCGTACTCGAGAATCCCGTAGAGCACGTTCTTGCGGCTATCCGCCGTGTCGTAGAAGTAATCCCGATCCTCGTGGGCGGCGACCACGCGCCCGCGCAGCCTGCCGTCGGCAGTGAGCGGAGCGCTGCCATCGAGTGTCTGCCGGTAGGTGTCCCAGGAGCCGGCGCTGGCGGTGAGCGAGAGCGAGGGCTCGGCCTTCGGGCGCTTGCGCACGAGGTTGATCGCCGCGCCGGGGTTGCCGCTGCCCTGCAGCAGGCCGTTGGCGCCACGCAGCACTTCCACGCGGTCGTACAACAGCGTGTCGGAGGTGAAGCTGCTGCCGATGGCGTAGTAGCGGCGGTCGAGCGGGACGCCATCGTACTGGATGGTTTCCACCTCGAAGCCGCGCGAGTAGATGTACTTGCCGCCGGATGGGCTCTGGTAGGTGGTGATGCCGGTGGTCTTCTCCAGCACCTGGTCCAGAGTGTCGAGACGCTGGTCGTCCATCGCCTTGCGTGTGATGACGGTAACCGACTGCGGGATGTCCTTCAGGCGCTGGGTCGATTTGCCGATGGTGGCTTCGTTGGAGGTGTACGAGCCGGAGCCCTCCGTCGTAGGCCCCAGCCCCTGGCCGGTAACGACCGTATCGCTCATTTCCAGGGCCGCCGGGATTTCCTCCAGCACGTAGCTGCCACCCTGGTCGATCGCACGCAGGCCGGTGCCGGCGAGCAGGGCGGCGAAGCCGGCCTCCCTCGAATAGCTGCCGTGCAGGCCATTCGACTGCCGGTTGGCGGTCTTGCTGGCATCGAACGAGAGCGCAACCCCTGCCTCGCTGGCAAAGCGGCTGAGCACTTCGGTCAGCGAGCCGGCGGCGATGTCGTACTGACGGATGCTTTGCACCGCGCCGGACGGTACCGGCTCTGCGGCCTGTACGGCAGGTACGCCGACGACGGCGACGCTGAAGAGGGCGGCCTGCACGTGGATGGCGAGCCGATGGCGAACGAACGGATACAGCATGGTCTCTCCCCGGTAATGGTGACCAAGTGGGTCACTGATGCCGGGAAAGCCGAACCAGGGACGAAGAAAGTGCACGGTGGTCAGAATTTTTTTCGGCGGCATCCGCAAGGCGTCAGCTGCGCGGAATCACAGTCACCCAATACCCTGTTCGATACACCGCCGAGACCGGGAAGCTGCGCTCCAGGGCTCGCAGCGCAAGGTCCGTGTCATCCAGTGGGAAGGCCCCGGAAATGCGCAGGCCGCTGATGCGTGGATCGCACCTCAGCCAGCCATGGCGGTAACGGCCGAGCTCCTCCAGCAACTCGCCGAGTGGGCGGTCAATCGCGATCAGGCTGCCCTGTTCCCAGGCGCCCACAGAGGCATCGTTGGCTCGCGCGGGGCCGATGATTCCAGAGGCGATGCGGGCGTATTGGCCCGCCTCCAGGCGCAGGGCCGTGCGCTGGCCCGGCACGCTCACTTCGACGGCTTTCTCCAGTACCGCTACCTCGGTGCCGCCAGCCCAGCTGCGCACAGTGAAGCGAGTTCCCAGAGCGTGCACGCTGGCATCGGGGCTCTGTACGCGGAATGGCCTGCCGAGCGCATCGCTGGCGGTGCTTACCAGTACCTCCCCGGCACGCAGAATGATCAGGCGCTGGTTCGCGTCGAAACGCACATCCACCGCGCTGTCGGTGTTGAGCAGCAACTGGCTGCCGTCGGCCAGGGTGAAGCTACGGCGCTCGCCCACGGCAGTCCTGTAACCGGCAGTGAGGCGTTGGCGTGCATCGCTGCGCCAACCCAGGGTGGCCAGTCCGCCCAGCGAGGCCAGCACCACGACGCTACGCAGTACCTGGCGTCGAGATTCTCCGGCCGAGGCCAGGGTTGCCGCAGCCAGCCGACCCGGTACCCGAGCCATCTGCAGGTTCACCGATTCGATACGTTGCCAGGCGCGCTGATTGATCGGGTCGGCCGCCAGCCAGCGCTGCCAGGCCTGCTGGTCGCTGGCGGCAGGCGATTCATTGGCGAGCCGCGCATACCATTGCGCCGCTTCGCTGATGGCCTCGCGTTCACTCGGCTTGAGGGCGTCGTTCACGAGATGCCCGCCATGGCCAGGCAGCAGTGCTCCATGGCCTTGGCCATGTACTTGTTGACGGTGCGGATCGAGATACCCAGCCGCTCGGCAATCTGGCTGTAGGTCAGTCCTTCGAGCTGGGACAGGATGAAGGCCTGCCGGGTCTTCTGCCCGAGGCCATCCAGCATCCGGTCGATCTCTGTCAGCGCCTCGAGGAGCAGGGCCTGCTCTTCGAGGGACGGCTGAACAGCCTCGGGAAGCAGGGCGAGCGCGTCCAGATAGGCGCGCTCCAGTGAGCGCCGCCGGTACAGGTCGATCACCAGTCCGCGGGCGATGGTCTGCAGGTAGTGCCTGGGTTCGCGAATGCTCCCGGCGCTCTTTGCCATGAGGACGCGCACGAAGGTGTCCTGCGCCAGATCGGCCGCATCGGCAGAGTCGTTGAGGCGTTTGCGCAGCCAGCCACGAAGCCAGCCGTGATGGTCGCGGTAAAGCATCCCTACCGCCTGCAGCGACGAATCTCCCTGCATTGCAATCCCCTAAGAACAATTTGCAAACGACAATCGTTATCAAATATACGGGATGTTGCAATGCTTGAAAACTGCAGGCTGGCGAGCGTCCGCTCCTGGCCGATTTCGCCGCTGGTGAGAGGCAGCTACCGACCCATAGCGGACGCTCCTGGGCGGAGGCGGTTCGTCTATTCCGCCTTAGCTTCTTCCAGCAGCCAGCGCTCGAATTTCTCCAGAGCTGAAGAGGTCTCCATATCTGGGCGTGTCACCAAGACGTAGTGTTCGCACAATTCCGCGATGGCTGGCCACGGCGCGACGAGCTTGCCTCCCCGCAACTCCTCCTCAACGTAGCGGCCAGGTACCAGCGCCATGCCGATTCCTGCTTTTGCCGCTTCGATCAGTAGAGCGTAGCGATCATAGGTGGGGCCAGTGGGGTCACCACTAAGGGGCAAGCCGGCGAGCACAGCATAGCGCGGCCAAGTGTAGGGGCTTGCCAGCTTGTGTAGCAGCGGCATGCTTTGTGGGGATTGGCTTGCCAGGCGGGGATGACAGACAGCGACCATCGGCTCTGCGAACAGTGGCTGTACTTTCAGGGTGTGCCATATGGGGTAGTCAAAGTTGATCGCGGCGTGCAGGCCACTTTCCTCCAGTGAAAATGGGTGAGTTCGTTCGCGGAGGTTGATCTCGATCTCTGGATGTTTTTCTTGAAAGCGCGTGAGCCTGGGAATCAGCCAACGGCTGGCGAGCGTCGGGATGACTCCGATCTCCAGCGAGGTAATGCCTCGTGAGCCTGCAATTAGCTGAAGGGTGTGCCGCTCGATATCGGCCAGTGAAGCGCGAATCTGAGACGCGTAGCCTGCACCATGGGTTGATAGTTCGACTCGATTGCCGACACGATGGAATAGCCGCATTCCAAGAAATTCTTCCAGCTTGGCGATCTGTCGGCTGATGGCGGCTTCGCTGAGGGACAGCTCCTGTGCCGCCTTGGCGAAGCTTTGGTGACGGGCGGCTGCTTCCAGCGCAAGCAGTGCGGCAATGCTCGGCAGACGTCTGCTCATTGGAGCCCTCCATGGTTCGAGGGGCGACAGGATGACGCATGCGCAAGCTGGCTTGCAAAAAAATTGGTAACGCGAAGACGAATCCCCTCCTTAGCATGCAGCGACTAAAAGATGGAGTTCTTCATCGCATGACAAGGGAGTGCCGTACCGTGAAGACCATTGACCGTACGTTTCTGGGGCTGGGGCTGTTGATTCCTCTCTGGCTGCTCGCTGGCGTGGCGCTGACCTCGCTGGGATATCCGGGTTATAGCCATGTTGACCAGGCGATGAGCCAGTTGGGAGCGGTGGGAGCGCCCACGCAATACTATTCAGCATGGGTTAATAACTTCCCCCTGGGGGTGCTCTTTGTGCTGTTCGCGGTAGGTGTGGCACGGCGGTTCGCAAGGTCGCGTCTGGCGCTGCTAAGCGCGGCCTTGATCCTGCTTCACGGTCTCGCGAGCTTCACGACCGGCCTGTTCTCTTGCGACCAGGGATGTGCGCCGGCACAGCCGTCGGTCTCGCAGCAGGTGCACAATCTGGCAGGATTGGTGATGTTCCTCTCGCTGACGCTGGCCGGCGCGTTGTGGATCTTTCTTGGCGAGAAACTACTGTCATCACCATGGTTCGGGTGGTTCTCGTTGTTCTGCGTGATCCTTGCCATCGTCACAGTCGCAATGATGGCCAAGGCATTCGGCGACGGACATGGGTTTGGCTTGTATCAGCGACTCAATTACGCAGTTTCAGTTGTCTGGGTGGCTGCACTTTCATGGATGGCACTCAGAGGCGAGTCAGCGTCTGCGAGTGTCCGTTAATGGCCGCTTGCTGCCGTTCCTGCGAGGCAACTACCGAGCCATGGCGAGCTTGCCAACGCTTGTCGCGGGCCAAGCTGCGGGGCGTGGCAGAGTCAGCCATGCTGATCTTCGTGTAATCACTTTCCTACAAAGTTCGACTGCTTTTCATATCTCTTGCTTCACGACATACGAAGAGAATGCCTTTATCGGTAGCTTTTTGTCGTGCGGCGGAGGCTGATTCACTGAACTCGTGTCCTCCTGGTTCCGGGGCGCTCCGGCCCGGTAAGCACGAGGCTCGTGGCGACGTCGGGGCGCTTGTCGATGCGTTGGAGCAAGGTGATTCGCATGAAGCAGCAAACTGCCTGGCCACTGGATCTGCGTTGGCTGATTCTCGGGCTGGTCCTGCTGTCAGTTCTGGCCACGCTGGCCAATAGTCTGACGATGGCATACAGAGTCCAGCGTGATGCGCTGATCGAGCATGCACTGGCGGCCAACAGCGCCTATGCATCAAAGGTCGCTTCGAGCATCAGTGAGTTCCTGCGTTCGACTCAAAGCCACCTGCGCTTCAGCGCTGGCGAGCTGAGCAAGCATTGGGGCGATGCTTCACGCCTGCGAGACGAAGCGGTGCGTTTGCAGACGCAGGACATCGACTTCAACTCCATCGCCATTGTCGATGCTGACGGCAAGGTCTTGCAGGCCTATCCGGATGCATTGCAGATCATTGGCACCACGCTGCGCTCGGAAAGTATCCAGCAAGCGCTGCAGACTCGTCGCCCGCAAATCAGCCCAGCCTATGTTTCCGTGGCCGGCAACCTGGTGGTGTTCATCTCGCAGCCGATCTTCGATTCCTCCGGAAACTTCCTCGGAACCGTTGGCGGGTCTGTCTATCTGCGCAAGCAGAGTGCGCTGCATACCGTGATCAGCAGCCATTTCCACCATGAAGGGACTTTTGCTTTCGTTGCCGACGGAAACCGTCGTCTGCTATTCCACCCGGAGCAGAATCGCATCGGCGAAAAGCTCGACTGGAGCAAGACCGTCGATGCTGCGTTGCGAGGTGCGAGCGGGTCGATGGAGGTACCGAACTACCTGGGGATCCCGATGCTTGCCGGGTACGCCTACGTGGAAAGCGCCAACTGGGCGGTAGTCGCTCAGCAACCGCGTGAGATAGCGCTGGCACCGCTCGGGCGGCTGATGCGCGACATGATCCTGGAGATGGTTCCGGCTGGACTCGTCGGGCTGATCCTGGTCTGGTACGGCACTGCGCTGATTGCCCGTCCGCTGCATGAGCTCGCGTCGATCGCCGAGCAATTGTCGGCGTCGCAGACAGCGGAGCGGTTAAAGGCGGTGAATGCCTGGTACCCCGATGCTTCGGCGATTCGCCAGGCCATGCTGGCTGGCGTGCAGTTGCTGCAGCAGAAACTGGGACGGCTGAGCCATGAGGCGCAAAGTGACTGCCTGACCGGTCTTGCCAATCGCCGTGCCATGGGCGAGCTCCTTCAGTTGCTGGAGCAAACAGGCCAGGAATTCTCGGTGCTGGCGCTGGATATCGACTACTTCAAGCGTGTCAACGACACCTATGGCCATGATGCGGGAGACGTAGCGCTGCAACAGGTAGCGGTAGTGCTCCAGGAATACACCCGCGCTGGTGACCTGGCGTGCCGGGCTGGTGGGGAGGAGTTCACCCTGATCTTGCCGGACGCGTCGTTGACGACGGCGCAAGCGATTGCCGAGCGCATTCGCGAAACAATCGCTGCTCGTGAGATTCCACCGATCGGTCACGTCACCGTGTCCATTGGTGTGGCGAGTTGCGGCAGTGCAGGCGAGTCGGCAGAGGCAACACTCAAGCGGGCAGATCAGTGTCTGTATCAGGCCAAAAAAGGTGGGCGTAATCGAGTTGAATCGATCAGCGCAGGGTAGCCACTATCCTGCACGGCCTCGCGTTCATGGACGCCTCCAGCCTGCAAGGTCGAGCCTTTGCAGCCGCTTCTGGCGGATTACTGCCAACTCAGGCTGACCGATTTCAGTTGCCTGGGCGGCACCGGCCCGGCGACAGCCTGGAGTCAGCATAAGGCGAACCCGGAAGCAGCCTGCTCAGCACAAGCCGGAATCGCTCGAAGAACAGGCGATGCTGGGGCCGCGAGGCCCCAGCTGCGGGGTCAGAACAGTTTGAGGAAGTTGATGTAGAGCCTTGGCGCTTTCCCGTTGTCGTCATCGAACTCTTTCGCCGAAACGGAGCGGGTGAGCGGGAAGGCGACTTCCGGCGAAACATAGGTGTCCTTGAGGATGTTCAGGTGCGCGCCAATGCCGGTGGAGGAGAGGCTTTCCCTGCTCACCCAGCTGGGGTCTTCGCTCCAGACCTTGCCGAAATCCCAGAACGCGTAGTACTGCGTCGGCACGGCATAGCTCTTGAAGGTATGGATGCGGTTGTACTGCAGCTCGGTCTTCAGTGCGAAGCCGCTATCGCCGGTAATCTCCGACGGGTCGTAGCCGCGGCCGAACTCGCTGCCGCCCACGCCGAACTGCTCGGGGCTGAGCAGTGCCTGGCCGAACGATGTCTGTGCCGTGGCGGCGAGGTACAGGTTGAGCCCATCCATCAGCTTCGACAGGTCCTGCAGGCGCTGTGCGTCCATCTGCAGCTTGCTGAAGTCGGTCTGGCCACCTGCGCGAGAGGGGTTGGGGCGACTCTCGTTGCTCGCTCCCATGATGGCCAGGCCTTTGCTGATCTCGGCTTTTACCAGGTTCTTGCCGCCGTAGGCGTCGAACCAGTCGTAGCTGGCGCCCAGGCGAACAGCGCGGATTCGGTCCTCGCTCGAGGGCGGCAACTTCTTGTCGTCCAGGTACTCGGAGGTACCGTTGTAGTAGGTGAAGGCGGCGGAGGTCTTGAGTGTCTCGTCGCGCTGGCGAATCCAGGGACGGGTGATGCGTACGGCGAAGGTGTCCCCCGAGCTGTTGGCGTTGAGGAAGGAGTAGGTGTCGGCGTGGCCGTCGTTGTGCTGGGCGAGGAAGCTGACGACGTCCCCTTGGCTGCCGACTGGCACTTCGTACTGCCCTTCGAAGAAGGTCATCTTGTTGCCTTCGACGGACTTGCCGGCGCGGATGCCAAGGTGGTCTCCATGGCCGCTGAGGTCGTTCACGCCGACGCCGCCGTACACCTGCCAGGGGCCGAAGTAGCGGCTGTCGCGGTTGTCGAAGCCAAAGAAACCTTCGTACTTGCGCAAGGCGTTCTCGACCAGCAGATCAGTACCGCTTTCCACTGGCGATGCCTGCAGGGTGCCGCGGCTGTCGTTGCCGGATACGTCGTTCATCAACAGCAGGTTGCGTTCGATGGTCTCGCTGGTCGGCGGGGTTTCCTGGCGGATGTTGTCCGCGTAGCGTTCCAGTGCCTTGTTGCTGGGACCGGTGAAGCTGACCTTATTGACCTTGCCTTCGAAGACCTGGAGCACCAGGTTGCCTCCCTCCAGCCGTTGCGCCGGCACAATGGTCCTGGCCAGCAGGAAGCCGGCCTGGCGATAGCGAGCGGTGATGGTGTCGGCAACGGCATGCACTTCGGCCAGGTTGACCGTGTGGCCTTCCAGGTGTTTGAGCACTGCGTCGAAGGTGCCGGGTGGGTAACTGCTGGCACCGACCAGGGTCACTCTGCCCACCGGGAAGCGCGTACTGGGCAAGGCTTCCAGCTCCGGTGGTGTGGGTTCGGGCGTGACCACGCTATCAGGCAATTCGAGGGTGCCGGGCATCTCGGTGGGCAAGGTGCGGGCCCCCGCCTTGTCCGGCATTTCCACCCGGCCGGGGTTGAGTTGCCCCAGGGGTGCAGCTTGCACCTGAGCGGCCAGCAGGAAGGCCGAGACCACCGCTACGGCCAGATGGCTGAGAGAAGAGGGATGCGATTTCATGATCATTTACCTCCCTTGCCGGGGGCCGGCAGGTCATGCGGGATCACGCTGCGGTTCCAGTCGGGAACGATCAGCTTGCCGTCCTTGAACAGGCTGTTGGCGTAGGTGAGGACGTCGCGCAGGTCCGCCGTGGTGCTCTGCTGGTTGCCGTAGGAGCGCGGCTTGCAGATCAGCTGGACGGAATAGGTGCGTGCGACCGCGGGCGAGACGGTGTAGTTGGCGGAGACGGCGCTGGGCGATTCCAGCGCGTCGCAGCGGGTGTTGCCGGGCGACTGCGCGGTAACCGGCAGGGCAGTCGGTGCGCTGCCCGGCACCACCGGGTTCACCGGCTCCAGTGGAGCCAGCGGGCCGCTGATGGTCAGCGTGCCGTCGCGGAACACCACGGTGTAGTTGCTGCCTGCGTTGAATGGCGTGCCCTGGCCGATGGCATAGCTGCCGGTTTCCTCGCCGGGGGCTCGGCTCAAACTGCCCCGGGCGATATCGGCACTGTCGCCATTTTTCAGGCCGCTGACCTGATGGGTCAGTTGCGGGTCGGCCTGCCCCTGTACCTTCGACTTGTCGTCCGCACTCACCACCAGCCGGGCCGGAGTGATCTGCAGGGTGCCGTCCTTGAACAGCAGCGTGTAGTTCGCGCTGGACAGCGCCAGACTGCCCTGGCCGATGGCGTAACCCTGCGGGCGGACGTTCTCCCCGGACTCCCGTTGCAGGTCGCCGCCGTTGAGTACAGCGTCTGCCTTGTCGCCGTTCTTCAGCCCGCTGACTGAGTACGCGAGCGCGGGATCACGGTCGCCGTAAACCTTGGTCTGGTCCTGGGCAGTGACCTCCAGCTGGGCCGGAGTGATGTGCAGCAGATTGCCTTCGTAGCTGAGGCGGTAGTTCCCCGAAAGGCTGGCGACTGCGCCCTGGTGGATGCCGTAGTCGCCGACATTTTCGCCGGCGCTGCGGGCGAGGTTGCCGGCGACCAGGTTGGCGGCGTCTTCGCCGAGCTTCTGGCCGCTGACCTGGTAGGTCAGGGCCGGGTCCTGGTCGCCATAGACCTTCGAGTGCTCGTCGGCCTTGACCTTCAGTTCCGCCTGCCGGACTGTCAGCGTGCCCTGGTTGTCCTCGATGCGATAGCGCCCCTGGGAGCGCTCATCCGCGCTGATCTGGTTGGTGATCTCGTAACCGCCAGGTTTCACATCGCTGGTTGCCGTGGCGGTGGTGCTCGGTGCGCCGGCCTGGATGCCGCTGCGCCCCAGTTGCTGGTTCACGTAGTCGTCGACACTCTTGACGGCCTGGGCGCTGCTGTCACGGGCAGTGGTCTGGGTAAGCGTCGGATTGGCCTCGCCATACTCGCGGGATTGGTCATCGGCGGTGACGCTGACCGTGGCCTGGGCGGCGTGGTTGAGGATCACGCCCGGCTCGGCGGTCTTGTCGACGGTCTCGTAGAAGTGCACCCGCCCGCGCTCCAGGGCCTGTTCGCCGGGAGCGAGCGAGGGGCCGCTGGTGTCGGCTTTCTGCAGCCAGGGCGTGTCGTTGATCAGGTTCGAGATCAGCGCATCGAGGGAGTCGACCTTGGTGCCGAGATCGACGATGAGCTGCTGGCTCCTGCCATCCTGGGCGTTGTGCTGGATTTCCTTCTGGTCGCTCGCGCCCTGGATCGCCGAATACGACTCCACGCCCCAGCCATGCTCGTGCAGTGTGGACACCACCTGCAGGCCTCCGTTGGCGCTGAACGAGAACCCCACGGGCAGTGACGCGCTGCTGCGGTTTCCATCGGTATCGATACGAATGACGCTGGAGAGGGTGGGCTGGTTGGCGTCCGGGGTGATCCGCCAGGTGATACCCGCCGAGTCCTTGAAGGTCAGGCCGCTGACCAGGTAGTCGGAGCTGTCGAGGTAGTTCAGCAGCACGGCCGGGTCGATTTCCCGGTAGCCGCCCTTGCCGTCGGGTGTGACGTAGCCGGTGGCTTCGAACACCAGGTAGTCGAACGACGAGCCGTCCTGGGTTTGCAGTGTGACCTGGCGGGTATTCGCGCCCCAGGTCTGGGATGGGTCTGCCACGACGTCCTGATAACCGCGATAGACCAGTTGCTGGGCGGTTACGCCGGTCAGGGTTTCGCCGGAGTAGGGCGCGGTGACGGTGCCGGTGGTGGTGGTGCCGCTGGCATTGGTCTGGTTGAAGCGGAACACGCCATTGCTGGCCTTGCCGGCCAACCTGCCGGCGTAGTTGAGGTCGCTGTCCATGCGCACGCTGGCGCCCTCGAGGGCGACCTGGCCGCCCATCAGTGCGGTGCCGTCCTGCTGGATGATCGAGGCGACGTTGGAGGTGCGCAGCCAGGCGATGCCGTTGCCGACATCGATGATTGCCCGCTGGCCGTAATCCGCGCCGGCATTGTTCAGGCGGATGTCGCCGGTGGCGGCGATGAACAGGTTGCCGTCCTTGAGCAGGATCGGCGCGTTGATATGCACCGAGCCGCTGTCGCTGCTCAGGTCAGCGCCTTCGTAGGATCTGCCCTGCACCGGATTGCCGGTAGCGATCAGCGCCAGGGTAGCCGGCTGGCCGTTGCCATCCTGACCGATGTTGGTGGCCACGATGGCGCTGTTGACGTTGATACGCTGGCTGGCCGAGACCTCGACATTGCCGTTGGCGAGGCCGTTGACGATGGCGCTGGCGGCGACGTTCCACAGGTCGGCGGTGCTCGGCCCGGTGGCGGAGCCGCTGCTCACGCCGGTTGCGGAATCGGCCTGGGCGTCGCTGACGATATTGACCGTCTCCGGATCGAGCAGCCAGGTGCCTTTGACGGCGCCGCGAGTATCGACAGTGGCGTCGCTGGTGACCCGCAGCTGCCTGCCGGAGGTTTCCACCACGCCGCCCTGCTGCTGGCCCCTGGCGCTGGCATGGCCGGCGAAGTGGGTCTGGCCATCGCTCCAGACCACTACCTGCCCGCCCTGGGTCTGGCCATCGGCACGCAGCTCGGCGCCCTTGGCAACGCTGGTGCTGCGGGCGCGCTGTTCGCTGCCCTTGCCCTGGAAGCTGCCGCCGACCAGCACCTTGCCGCCGGCACCGCGGGTGCCCGAGGCGTCGATCCGCGCCGTGCCGGCGACATTCACTTCATCACCCAGCACTTTCACTGTGCCGCCGCTGGCGCCCTTGGCACTGAGTGAGCCGCTGACCTGGGTTCGCGCCGCATTGCCGAGGACGATGGTGCCGCCGTCACTGCTGACCGAATTGGCGGCGACGCTGCCCGAGACGTTGATCACCGAGTCGAGGTGCTTTGCGGCGCGGGCGGCGCTCATGGCGACGACGCCGTTGCCGACGTCGATCTCGCCGCTGTGAGTGACGCCACCACTGACGTCGCCGTTGACGCTGGAAGCCTCGCCGGGCTCGCCATTGATGCCAATGCTCAGCAGGCCGTCACCGTGGAAGTCCAGCGTGGCCCTGGGCCCGGTGGCCAACTGCACGAAACCCTTCTTCGCCTGGATGACACCGGCGTTGTTCACCTGGGCACCGAGCAGGGCGACCATGCCGTTGTCGTGGACGGTGATCCGGCCCTGGTGGGTGACGTTGCCGGTCAGCTGGACATCCAGCTTGCCGGTCTGGGCGAACAGTCTGGCCTGCTCGTCGGTGAGGAAGCCGGCGCTGGCCACCAGGGCGCTGGAGGAAAGGTGCGCATTGGGTCCGATCATCAGGCCATTGGGGTTGACCAGGATCAGTTGGCCATTGGAGGTGACTGCCCCGTAGATCTTCGACGGATCGGTGCCGGTCACCCGGTTCAGCGTCACCGATTTTCCATCCGGCTGGTTGAAGGTGATGCGGTGATCCGGGCCGACGTTGAAGCTCTTCCAGTCGATGGCGGTGCGAGGGCTGGACGTGTTGACGTCCATGCCCTTGCCCTGGCTGGAGATGGTGGCCTGGCCACCGATGACCGTACCGCCCTGGGGCAGGTTGTCAGCGATGCCGGCGAGGGGAAAGCAGGCCCCGAGGGACGCCAGCGCCACGGCAATGGCGAGGCGTTTGAGGCGAAGGGGCGAGTGCGCGCTGGCGTGCAGCGGACTGTGGTTCATGGCGAATCTCCTGGAGTTCTGCTTCAGGAACGATCATTCGCCGTGGACCGATGGCGGGTAATAGTGCGTCTGCGCGATGCGTTGTAGTGCGTCCCTGATTTTCCTCGGCACCGAGGCCGTCGCCGTGGCCGGAATTGCCGATGCTGTTGGCGTCGGCCGTGGTCAGTGGCCCTTGCCGGCGTTCTGCGGGGAGCAGTTGGTGCACAGCGGCAGGGTGGTGTTGCTGGTCAGGCTCCAGTTGTCGTTGCGCTGCCAGGTGGCTGCTGGGCTTTGGTCGCAGCGATGGCGAGGGCGAGCACGCTCAGCCGCTCCTGTTATGGGCAACGTGCGCGCAAGGCGGGGAGGGGGTGGGTCACTCAGCCCGACCAGTCGGTCTGGAAGCTGTAGCGGCCAAGGGCGCGGGCCAATGGTGAGCGATCCGCGCTGCCGGCGATCCGCGCGACCAGGCCGCGGCGGGCGTCCTGGACGACTTCCACGGCCGGCTCCGGCAGGCCCAGGGCCAGGGCTTCCTCGCGGATCACACGGGCGATCTCACGCTGCTGCAGGGCCGGTTTGAAGATCTTGCCCACTGCCGTCAGCGGCAGGGCGTCGAGGACTTCGATACGCTTGGGCACGGCGGCGCGCTCGCTGATGTGCTGGTGGGCGAAGCTCAGCAGCGCAGTGGCGTCGCAGGCCTGGCCGGGATGCAGTTGCACGTAGGCCACCGGCAGTTCGCCGGCGTGCGCGTCGGGGCTGCCGACCGCCGCCACCAGGGCAATCGCCGGGTGTGCCTGGAGCGCCTCCTCGATGATCTTCGGGTCGATGTTGTGGCCGCCGCGGATGATCAGTTCCTTCTTGCGCCCGGTGAGCCAGAAGTAGCCGTCGCCATCCTGGCGCCCCAGGTCGCCGGTGTTGAGCCAGCGTTTGCCGTCGATCTGCAGCCAGATGCCCTGGTTGTGCTGCGGCTCCAGGTAGCCGTCGAACAGATTGGGGCCGTGCACTGCGATGACGCCGACCTCGTCGGTGCCGGCGTCGCGCTCGTAGCGGCCCTCGGCGTCGAGGATCACCGCGCGCATGGCCTGGTAGGCCAGGCGCAGGCCAATCGAGCCGATGCGCCTTTCGCCTTCGGGCGGGTTGCTGGATGACACGCAGGCCGCTTCGGTCAGGCCATAGCCTTCGAGCAGGCGCACGCCGGTCTGCCGTTCGAAGTCGCGGAACAGCTCCTGGGGCAGCGGTGCTGCGCCGCACAGGGCGTACTTCAGGCTCGACAGGTCGTGGCGTTCGGGGTGCTGGCGGAGCAGGGCGGCGTAAACGGTCGGCACGCCGGAAAAGAAGTTGATGCCGAAGTGCTCGACCAGCGCCCAGAACTTCGCCACCACGCCGTCGCCGCGATAGCCCTGGGGTGTGCCGAGGATGACCCGGTCGCCGTGGGTCCAGGGCATCAGCCCGGTCACCAGCTGGCCGTTGACGTGGAACAGCGGCAGGCCGCAGAAGATGGTCTGGCCGGCATCGCGCGGTTGCATGTTGGCGGCCATGGCCCAGGCGTTGAATACCTCCGAGCCGTGGGTGCGCGCGGCGATCTTCGGCAGGCCGGTGGTGCCGCCGGTGCAGAAGTACGAGGAGCGCTCGCCGGCCTGGATACAGCGGCCACTGTCCAGGCGCTCGGCGTTCTGGCGCTTCATCAGCGTACGCAGATCGTGGATCGGCAGATTCGGGTGGCGGGCCTTCTCGCGCCGCGCCAGCCAGCGCAACAGCAGCGCTTTGGGCAGGCTGACATAGGGCGCCATGCTGACCCAGACGATCTGCCGCAGGTCGGGCAGCGCGTGCAGCTGTGTGGCGAGCCTGGGCCACAGGTCGCTGCCCGGGGTCGGCGCCAGGGTCACCAGCACCTTCACTTTCGCAGCCCGCAGCAACTCGGCCATCTGCGCGGCGTCCAGCAGCGGGTTGATCGCCATGACGATCCCGGCGGCCTCGCCACCCCAGATGGTGAAATGGGTCTCCGGCAGGTTCGGCAAGACGAAGCCGACAACTTCCTGCGGCCCGACGCCCAGTTGCTGGAAAGCGTTCGCCGCCCGGGTGATGTCGGCGAACAGCTCGCGATAGCTCCAGTCATGGGTGCGGGTGAAGTCGCCGGCATCGAGGAAGAAGCTCAGCGCCGTGGCGTCGCGGTGCTGCGCGGCACCGCGGCGCAGTGCCTCGTAGGTGTTCTCGGGCAGGTTGCGTGCGGCCAGTGGCGTGGCTTCCAGGGCATGAATGTCGGCGAGGCTGCGCACGCCCATCAGGCTTGCTCCACGACGCGGTTGCGCTGCGTGCCGAGGTCGATGGCGCCATCGGCGCTGCGGATGCTCGCCTCGACCACGTCGCCAGCCTTGAGGTATTGGCGGCGGGCCGCCTGAGCCTTGAGGAAGGCCTTCCACTTGATCTGCTCGGGCAGCAGCGCGGCGATGCGCTGCTTGGCCGGCGACGGGATCGACAGCGCGCAGCCAGCGGGCGTGCCGGTGGCGATCAGGTCGCCGGCGGCGAAATCCTGCACGCCGGAGAGTTCGCTGAGGGTTGCCGCCGGGCCGTGCACCAGGTTGGCGGTGCTGTCGCTCTGGCGCACCTCGCCGTTGACCGTCAGGCGCAGCTGCAACTGCCCGAGGTAGTGCATGTCCTCGCGGCGCAACAGGCACAGGTACGGGCCGACCGGGCCGAAGGTGCGGAAGCTCTTGCCCTTGTAGAACTGCATCTGCGGAATCTGGATATCCCGCGCGGAGTAATCGTTGACGATCACCACGCCGGCGATGAACTCGTGCAGGTTGGCTTCGTTCACCGCGACCTTGCCGGTGATTTCGCGGCGCAGCACCAGGCCCAGTTCGATCTCGTAGTCGAGAAAGCGCACCTGGCGCGGTTTGATCAGGTCACTGTCGGCGGCGACGATGCAGCTCTGCGCCTTGGTGAAGATCATGTTGAAGTGCTTGGCGTCCGGGTCCATGCCGGACTCGAGCATGTGCTGCCGGTAGTTCGCGCCCTGGCAGACGAACTGCTGGTTGCGCGTCACCGGGCTGAGCAGCGTTACCGCCTCCAGCGCCATCTCGTCACCTTGCAGCGCCTCCAGTTCCCCGGCACTGGTGTGCTGGATCAGCTCGCCAGTGGTTGCGTATTCGCCCGCAATCGGCGTGATGCGCCCCTGGCGGAGCACGCCCCAGCGGACGGTGTTCTGGTGTTGGTAGCGGACGAGGTGCACGGGCATGGCAACGACTCCTGGTACTGCGGTGGGCCGCCTCGGGGCGGCGTTGGTCTTGTTGTGGTCGGGAACTCAGCCGAACATCCGCGCCAGCGTCAGCAGCTTGCGCAGCGTCAGGTCCGGGCTGTGCCGCAGGTTGTGCAGCAGGGCGCGCAGGGCGGCGATATTCATCACCGGCTTGGTGAAACTGCGCGGCATGCGCTGGCCCCACTGCGACATGGCTTCGGGGCTGACCGCGTGCAGCCCGGTGGGGCGTTCGGCGGTGAACAGGTCGCCGTCGCAGTAGTGTTCGTGCTTGTGGCCCCAGGGGTCCTGCCAGTAATCGAAGATCTGGCTGCCGAGGATGTGCCGGCCGATGCCCCAGGCATGTTTCCAGCCACGTTCGAGCAGCACGCGCTGGCCGATGCCGACGGCGTCGGCGTCGATCACTTCATAGGCGCTGTGGCTGTAGGCGGGCATGAAGCCCTGGGCGAGCGCCAGGGTATGGTGGTCGGCGGGCGTATCGCCCAGGTCCAGGCGCAGGAAGGTCACCGCCGGCGAGCCGTCGGGCAGCACCTGCACGTCGCTGGGAATGAAGCCGAAGTGTTCGGTGTACCAGGCGCAGGTGGCCTGGTAGTCGGCGACTTCCAGCACCACGTGGCCGAGCTTGATGATCTCCGGCGGCGCGATGGGGGGACGCTGGGTGGCGTTGATGCGCGGCGCCGCATCGACCTGGTTGAGTGGCAGTGCCGGGCGGTGGGGCAGCGCCGCTGCCGGCTGCTGGCCGTGGATCGCTTCGACGAGGAAGCCGGAAGGATCATGCAGGCGCACACGCTGGCCGCCCCCGGGGGCGTCGTGGTTCTCGATGGCCGAGGCACCGGGAAGTCGTGCGACGCGCTGCAGGTCCTCGCGGCTGCCCAGCGCCAGGCCGAAACCGACAAAGCGCGCGGTGTCGCCCCGTTGTACCCGGTAGCAGCAGGGCGCGGTGCCGGTGCCGCGAAAGTACAGGCAGTCGCGATCGCGACGCGCCAGGAGCAGGCCGAAGTCGCCGAGGAAGCGCTCGGCCAGCTCCAGGTCCGGGCGTTCGAAGATCAGCCAGGCCAGCTCACGGGCCTTCACTGTCGGCTGCGGATGCCGTGCCGGCTGGGGCGTTGCCAGCGCGGGGAGGTCGGTGGCTCGAGTCATTCCTGTTGTTCTCCGTAGCCTTTTCGCGGGCAAGGCCGGGCCCGCACCTCCGGCGAGCGGAGGTGTTGTCGGTTGGCGGAAATCAGTCCGTCGTGGTCAGTCGCGCGCGGCCAGCGGCGGCAGGTCGAGTGTCGCCAGGCGTCGTGCTTCGGCTTCTTCCACACCCAGTGCGCGCAGCACCAGTTCAGCGGTATCGGTGCCAGCGTCACGCCAGGTCTTCAGGCCCTCGATGACCAGGAACATGGCGCCAAGGGTGGCGCTGGCCAGTAGCGAGATCACTGTCACCAACTGCTCCTGGCGGAAGCGGTAACGGCCGCCCTGCAGGCCGCTGAGCAGGTCGGTGGTGGCCTGGCTGTAGAACATTTCCCGCAACGCGCTATCACTCATCGCGAAGCGATTGAGGAAGGCGCCCCACTGCGGTTCCTCGTGAGTGCGCCGAATGAAGAAGCGAATGCCGTTGGCCAGGCGCTCGGCCGGGTCCTGCAGCTCGGCGAAGCTCCTGCTCACGCGCTGGTGCATCTCCTTGCTCAACTGGCTGGCAACCTGGCGGAACAACTGCTCGATGTTCTCCACGTTGTTGTAGACGGTGCCGCGCGCCACGCCGGCTTCCTGGGCCAGGTCACTGATATTGACCTGGCTGATGCCCTTTTCGGTGAACAGGCGCAGGGCTGCCTGGTGGATGCGGCGTTGCACGGGGTTGAGATCTTCCATTGGCCTGGGTTCCAGAATCGAACTGGAAATGATTGAACACTCGTGTTCAATTTCCGTCAATGATCAAATTTCCACAAGCGGCCAAGAGATTCACCGTTTACTTCTATATATTGTTGTCTTTTAACGTTTTTGTTGGAAGTAAAGAATTTTCAATTCTTGTCGGCGGTGAGCATTGGCTTAAAGAATTTGAACACTGATGTTCAATATTTCATCTCCAGGTCATGGCCAGCCGCAGGAGACGCATAACAACAATGAGCATCCAACAAGGCCGCATTGACGTGCACCACCCCATCATTCCGCCGGTCTGCGCCGAGGCGATTTACCGCCATGGTCTCCAGCGCCATGCCGGTGCACCGTGGCCTTCCATCACCGCACGCATTGCCCCGGTGGCGCAGGCAGCCAGCAGGTCCAGCGCCAGGCCTGCGGCGGCGTCGGAATACGCCTTCCTCTTTCTCAGCGCTGCCTGAAGAGCAGCGGCAGCCTGAACAGGCCACTGTTGCAGGTCGGGTACCGGTCTTTGCGGCAGTGCATCCACCTGCCGTTGCCGGGCGAGGGCTCAGCCGGCGATCTCCGGGTATCGACGGGGTTCGTCAGGCGAGTTGCTCTGCACGCCGAGCGCCAGGCGCCAGTAACCCACATCGTGCCACTGGCCGAGCTTGAAGCTGACTTGCGGGAAGGTGCCTATGTGCCTGAAGCCCATTTGTTCATGCAGGCCGACGCTGGCCGCATTGGGCAGGGCGATACCGGCATAGGCGGCGTTGAATCCCTGCCGTGCGAGCAGGGCCAGCAGCTCGGCGTAAAGGCGGCGGCCAATGCCGGTGCGGCGTTCACCCTGGGCAACGTAGAGCGTGACATCCACCGCCCATCGATAGGCGGCGCGCGCCCGATGCTGGCTTGCGTAGGCGTAGCCGGCCAGGCGCCCGTCGCGCAGCGCGACCAGGTAGGGATAAGCCTGCAGGGTGGTGACGATCCGCTGGCGCATCTCCTCGATGGTCGGCGGCACTTCCTCGAAGGAGATTGCCGTAGTGGTCACGATCGGCGCGTAGATGGCCAGGATTGCCGGGGCGTCCTCGGCGCGTGCTGGTCTGATTTCGATGGACATGGCGACCTCAGATCGAACGCTGGTTCATGCGCGCGGAAAGCTGTTCGGCGCTTTCCTTGCGTTCCGAGTAACGGTCCACCAGGAACTCCTGGCGATCACGTAGCAGCAGGGTGAACTTCAGCAGTTCTTCCATGACGTCGACCACCCGATCGTAGTAGGGCGACGGCTTCATGCGGCCCGCTTCGTCGAACTCCAGGTAGGCCTTGGGCACCGAGGACTGGTTGGGGATGGTGAACATGCGCATCCAGCGGCCGAGCACGCGCAGCTGGTTGACCACGTTGAAGGATTGCGAGCCGCCGCAAACCTGCATGACCGCCAGTGTCTTGCCCTGGGTGGGGCGCATGGCGCCAAGCGCCAGGGGAATCCAGTCGATCTGCGCCTTGAACACCGCCGACATTGCTCCGTGACGCTCCGGCGAGCACCACACCTGGCCTTCCGACCACTGCACCAGCTCACGCAGCTCCAGTACCTTGGGGTGCTCCACGGGCACGTCGTCAGGCAGCGGCAGGCCGGAAGGGTGGAAGACTCGGGTTTCGGCGCCGAAGTGCTCCAGCAGGCGTGCGGCTTCTTCCACCAGCAGGCGGCTGAAGGAGCGCTCGCGGGTCGATCCGTAGAGCAGCAGGATGCGCGGTTTGTGCTCGCTGGTACGGTTTGCCGCCGGCGGCAGGTCGAACAGCGAAAGGTCGAGGTTGGGCAGTTGTTCCGACATGTCTTGCTCCTGCTCAGAGGGCGCCGATTCGATCCAGCTCGCGCTTGAGTTCGTCGCGGCCGAGGGTGTCGAAGGGCAGGGCCAGGAAGGCCCGGCAGCGCAGCTCAATGCGCGCCAGCGTGGCGCGGAAGGCCGCGTCGACGGTTGCCTCATCACCCTGCACATCCGAAGGGTCTTCCAGGCCCCAGTGGGATTTCAGCGCGTGGCCGAAGTACACCGGGCAGGCTTCGCCGGCGGCCTTGTCGCAGACGGTGATGACAATGTCCGGTGGGTTGCCTTCGAAGGCATCGTTGCCCTTGCTGCTCAGCCCCTCGATCGAGATGCCGGCCTGTTGCAGGGTGGTGAGGCTGCGCGGCAGCACCTGGCCCCTGGGGAAGCTGCCTGCGCTGATCGCCGCGAAGCCTTGCGGCGCCAGGTGGTTGAACAGCGCTTCGGAGAGGATGCTGCGGCAGCTGTTGGCCGTGCACATGAACAGGACTCGCATGGAAAGCTCCTCCGCTCAGGGCGGACGTCAGAGGCTCAGGCGCAGCGCCAGGGCCGAAAGAGTGATCAGCAGGACGGGCAGGGTCAGCAGGATGCCGACCCTGAAGTAGTAACCCCAGGTGATGCGCACGCCCTTGCGCTCCAGCACATGCAGCCAGAGCAGCGTGGCGAGGCTGCCGATGGGAGTGATCTTCGGGCCGAGGTCGCAGCCGATGACGTTGGCGTAGATCATCGCCTCGCGCACCAGGCCTTCCGCGCCGCTGGCCTGGATCGACAGGGCGCCGACCAGCACGCTGGGCATGTTGTTCATCACCGACGAGAGCAGCGCCGCGAGCAGCCCGGTACCAATGGCGGCGCTCCACAGGCCCTGTTCGGCAAGGCGGTCGAGCAACTGGGCAAGAAAGTCCGTGAGGCCGGCGTTCTTCAGGCCGTAGACCACCAGGTACATGCCGAGGGAGAAGATCACCACCTGCCAGGGCGCTTCACGCAGCACACGCCGGGTGGAGATGCGCTGGCCACGCGCGGCGACGGCAAACAGCAGCGCTGCGCAGACGGCGGCCACGGCGCTGACCGGGATGCCCAGCGGCTCCAGGGTGAACAGGCCGACCAGCAACAGCAGCAGCGTCCAGCCGCCGACGATAAACGTGGCGCGGTCATGGATCGCCGACCTTGGCTCCTTCAGCGCCTCGCGTGCGTACTGCCTGGGGATATCGCGGCGGAAGAACAGCAGGAGCACCAGCAGGGTGGCCGCGACGCTGGCAAGGTTCACCGGCAGCATCACCGAGGCGTATTCGGCGAAGCCCAGGCCGAAGTAATCCGCCGAGACGATGTTCACCAGGTTGGACACCACCAGCGGCAGGCTTGCGGTATCGGCGATGAAGCCGGCGGCCATGACGAACGCCAGCGTCGCCGCGGGAGGGAAGCGCAGCGCGAGCAGCATCGACATGACGATGGGGGTGAGGATCAGCGCTGCGCCGTCGTTGGCGAACAGTGCCGAGACGGCGGCGCCGAGCAATATGCAGAAGGCGAACAGGCGATAGCCGCTGCCATTCGCCCAGCGCGCTATGTGCAGTGCGGCCCATTCGAAGAAACCGGCCTCATCCAGCAGCAGGCTGATGATGATGACGGCGACGAAGGTGGCGGTGGCGTTCCAGACGATGGCCCACACGGTGGGGATGTCGTGCAGGGAAACCGCGCCCGCGGCGAGGGCTATCAACGCCCCCAGGGCGGCGCTCCAACCAACGCCAAGGCCCTTGGGCTGCCAGATGACCAGAACCAGGGTGAAGACGAAGACAGCAATGGCGACCAGCATGGATGACTCGCTCGAATGGACTCAGCAACAGGCGGCGTCACGGACGGGGCGGCCGTCCATGTTCTGCAGGCGCAGGCTGTTGTCGGCCAGCCATTGCGCGTTGGCCCGCAGGGTGACCTGCAGCATCTCGTGGACCCAGGCAGGCAGCTCGGGGTTGAGGCGGTAATACACCCACTGGCCCTGGCGGCGATCCAGCAGCAGGCCACTGCTACGCAATTGCGCCAGGTGGCGGCTGATCTTCGGCTGGCTGTCGTCCAGGGCGCACATCAGCTCGCAGACGCAGAGCTCGCCCAGGCTGGCAATCAGCAGGGTGGCGCGAGCGCGGGTTTCGTCGGCCAGGCTCTTGAAGACTTCGGGTGGGGTGATCATGGCTTCATCTTCATATATGGATAATCGAATATACGGTTATCCATATGTTTTAGGCAAGCCTAGTGTTTTGCGCAGCCCGCCAAACCTGAGTCTGCCATTTCTGCTGGGTGTCGCCCTTCGTCGCCAAAATCTAAATTTAAATTGAATTTAGATTTAACCTGGGCCAGGCTAGCCGACATTGCCAGATTGTTCAGGAGTCACCATGGCCTCCCGCGAATCCCGAAAAGACGGTGAAGCGACGCGCATCCGCATCCTGGAGGCGGCCGGCGAGCTGTTCTCCAACCTCGGCTTTGGCGAAACCAGCAACAAGGCGGTGGCGGCCAAGGCTGAAGTCGACCTGGCCTCGATCAACTACCACTTTGGCAGCCGCAATGGCCTCTACCAGGCGGTACTGGGGGAGGCCCGCCGGCGCTTTCTGGATATCGCCGACCTGCAACGGATCATCCAGAGCGAGCAGCCGGCGCCGGACAAATTGCGCGCATTGACCGAACTAGTCGTGCGCAAGGCCGCGCGCGGGCGGGAGAGCTGGCATCTGCGAGTGCTGGCGGCCGAGGCCCTGGCGCCCAGCAGCCATGGCCAGGAAGTCCTGCACCCGGAGAAGGCGCTGAAGCTGACATTGCTCAAGCAGTTGTTCAGCGAGATCACCGGCATAGCGGCCGATGATCCCGCGCTGGTGCCCTGCATTCTCAGCGTGACCGCGCCCTGGGCAATGTTGCTGATCGGCCCGCGCGGGGGGCATGGCGCCTTGCGCGACATTCTCGACATGCCCGCGGACATGGTTGTCGCCCAGCTTTACAGCTTCACCCTGGCGGGCCTGCAGGAAGTCGGCCGGCAGTACCACCAGCGCGCCACGCCAGCGAAGTCCTGAGCGCGGCCGCCACACGATTGATACCCAACGACGTCCCATCTCATCAGGTCAGCCCCATGCAATCGGCTTCCAATCAATCCCTGGGCACCAGCGCCGGTCCTGCGCACGACGCCGAGACGACCCGCCCATCCATTCCACTGCTGCTGGCAGCGCTGCTGCTGGTGATGTTCCTCGCGGCGCTGGACCAGACCATCGTATCCACCGCACTGCCCACGATCGTTGGCGAGCTGGGCGGGTTGCACCTGTTGTCATGGGTGGTGACCGCCTACCTGCTGGCATCCACCGTGGTGGTGCCGCTGTACGGCAAATTCGGCGACTTGTATGGCCGCAAGCTGGTGCTGCAGACCGCCATCGTGCTGTTCCTGCTGGGCTCGGCACTCTGCGGGCTGGCACAGAACATGACCCAGCTGATTGTCCTGCGGGCTCTCCAGGGGCTGGGTGGCGGGGGGCTGATGGTGGTGGCGATGGCGGCGATCGGCGATGTCATCCCGCCGGCCGAGCGTGGTCGCTACCAGGGGCTGTTCGGTGGCGTGTTCGGCCTCGCCACGGTGGTCGGTCCATTGGTGGGCGGCTTCCTGGTCGAGCACCTGTCGTGGCGCTGGATCTTCTACATCAACCTGCCGCTGGGCTTGCTCGCGTTGCTGGTAATCGGCAGCGCGTTCCGCCCCCACGTTGCCCGGGTGAAACACGTCATCGATTACTTCGGCGCCTTTTTCCTCACCTTGGCGCTCGCCTCCCTGGTGCTGATCACCAGCCTGGGCGGCAGCACCCTGCCGTGGACGTCGATCGACATCATGTGCCTTGCGCTCTTCGCCATTGTCGGAGTGGTCGGCTTCGTCCACGAGCAGCGAATCGCCGCGGAGCCGATCATGCCACTGCACCTGTTCCGCCACCGCACCTTCGTGCTGGCCGGGCTGATCGGGTTCACCGTGGGGGTCTCGCTGTTTGGTTCGGTGACCTTCCTGCCGCTCTACATGCAGGTGGTCAAGGACGCCACGCCCACCAGCGCGGGATTGCAGATGCTGCCCCTGATGGGGGCGATGCTGGTGGTGTCGGCGATCACCGGTCGCCTGATCAGTCGGTGGGGGCGCTACCGGGTATTCCCCATCCTCGGCACCCTGCTGCAGGTCATTGCCCTGGCACTGCTGAGTCGTCTCGACCTGCAGTCGTCCATGCTGCAGATGAATCTCTACATGGCGTTGCTGGGGGCAGGGCTGGGGATGGTGATGCAGGTGCTGATCCTGGCGGTGCAGAACAGCGTCGAGTTCCGCCATATGGGCGTGGCCACCTCCGGCGCGACGCTGTTCCGCTCCATCGGTGGCTCGATTGGCGTGTCGGTGTTCGGCGCACTCTTTTCCCATGAACTGATGAGCCGGCTCACCAGCAGCTTCCCGGCAAGTGCCGGGTCGCCCGCCAACCTCTCACCGGCCGCCGTGCATGCGTTGCCCGCCGCATTGCAGCAGACCTATCTGGAGGCATTCTCCGGGTCGATGCACTGGGTATTCCTGGTGGCATGCGTGGTCAGCGGCGTGGCCTTCATGCTGTCCTGGCTGCTGCAGGAAGTGCCGCTGCGCAGAGCCTGAGGTACCCCTCCAGCTCGAATTTCCCGCCTGGCTTGCCGTGGCAGCAGCCTCAGGCGGGAAGCTCGAGCTGGACGCACAGGCCGCTCCTGCTCTCGGGGTCCGAGTAATCCAGCGTTATCCTCGCGCCGAGTCGGTGGGCTATCGCACTGACGATCGACAGGCCCAGGCCTGAGCCAATTTCTTCGCTACCCGCGATGCGGTAGAAGGCGTCGAAAACCCGCTCCCGCTCCGCTTCGGGGATGCCGGGGCCGGTGTCCCGGACCTGGAGAACGACGACGGCGCCGCGACGCTGCACCAGGAGATCGACCTTGCCGCCGGGAGGCGTGTAGCGCACCGCATTGTCAGCCAGATTCTTGATCAGCATCTGCAGGTCGAATTCGTTGACCACCACCTCGCAGTCATCCCCCTCGACGCCCAGGTCGATCTGCTTCCTGTCTGCGACCGGCAGGAGTTCCTCCAGCACCGCCCGGTAGACCTTGTGCACCGACACCTGCTGCTCGGGCGCAGCCGTCGAGGACTGCGCACTGGCAAGCGCCAGTAGCTGGTCGATCAGGTTGCGGCCACGCTCGATGCCTTGCCGGAGTTTGCTCAAGCGCTCCCTGGCCGGCTCGGGCATTGGCGTGGCTGCAAGCCGCTCCGCCTGCAGGGACAGTGCGGTCAGGGGGGAGCGCAGTTCGTGCGCGGCATCCGCCACGAAGCGCCGCTGCGACTCCATGGACCGTGCAACGCGCCCCAGCAGGCGGTTGATCGCCAGGACGAACGAGCGCACCTCGGTGGGCAGATGGCGCGTCTCGATGGGCGCCATGTCCTGCTCGTCGCGGCGATCCAGCTCGCTGGACAGCGTGGCAATCGGTCGGAACAACTTGCGAACCAGGTCCGCCACGACGAGCAGCAGGACCGGGATCAGGATCACCAGGGGAAGCAGCCCCCGCCAGGCGCTCTCGCGCGCGTCGCGGTCGCGGCTGCCGGTCTCCTGGGCGACGGCGATACGCTGCCCGCCGGCGGTGGTACGCACCAGCACGCGGAACTCCTCGCCGGCAACGGCCACGGTGGAAAAACCCTCCTGCAGCGTGCTCGGTATCGGCAGCGGCAGGCTATTGTCGCCCGTGCCGGGCGCATTGGCGCTGTCTGCCAGGAATTGCACCACGACCCGGGTTTCTTCGTTGTCTCCCGCGATGGCGGGGGCAGCCGCCGGGTATTGCAGGGTCATCTGCTGCCGTTCGAACAGCGCGGCAACCTGCTTCAGGGTGTTGTCCTGCATCTCCAGCGCTTCGTCGTAGGCCGATACGAAAGCGAAGATGCCCGCGAGCATGGCGACAATCAGGATGGTCACGCAGAGCGCCAGGGAGAGGCGGAACTGCACGGAATCCCTCAGTCGCTTTTGCAGACCATCCATCCCATTCCCCTGACATTCTTGATGACGTGAGTGCCCAGTTTCTTGCGCAGCGAGTGGATCAGGAACTCGACCGCGTTGCTTTCAACCTCGTGCCCCCAGCCGTAGATGCGGTCCTCCAGTTCGCTGCGCGAGAGGATCGCTCCAGGTCGTATCAGCAACGCCTGCAGCAGGCTGAACTCCCGGTTGGAGAGCAGGACGCCCTGGGTTTCCGAGCTGCTGGCGTGCTTTGAAACAGGGTCGAGCGTCACCATGCCATTGCTGAGCGCGGGGGAGGCATTTCCTCCCTTGCGGCGCATCACCGCCCTCATCCGTGCGAGTAGCTCAGCCATCGCGAAGGGTTTCAGCAGATAGTCGTCCGCGCCACCGTCCAGCCCTTTCAGGCGGTTGTCGAGGCTGTCTCGTGCGGTGATGATGACCAGGGGGACGGGGTTGTCCTGCGAGCGGATATCGGCGAGTACGCTCAACCCATCGCGCCCGGGCAGGCCGAGGTCGAGCAGGATCTGGTCATATGCCTGCGCGCGCAGGGCTGAAAGTGCGCTGGGGCCGTTGTTCACCCAGTCGACGGCATAGCCGGCATCCTCCAGCGCGCCTTCGATGGCCTCAGCGATCATGGCGTCGTCTTCGACAAGCAGTACCCGCATACGTCGGCCTCTGGATTGCAAATGCGCGATGCACGGTCGCCAGTGAGGCGGCCGTGCATCGACCCCGGACGTTTGTCCCGGGAAGGATAGTCTTGTCGAACGTTACGATTGGCGCTGGCCCTGGAGTTTATCGAATACCTTCATCAGGTCGTCCATGGCCGCTTTGCAGTTCGCCTGCTGCGGATTGCTGTCGCGCAGCGCATCCAGCGCCCGGTCGATGGCCTTGTCGAGTGTATGCCAGTCGCTGACGGCGCGAGGTTTGATGCCGGCCTCGGCTTCGTCCCACGCCAGTTCGAGGTCCTTGATGCGCGCCTTGCCTTTTTCCAGCTGGTTCTGCTCGACGAGTGCGCTCACGTCTGCGGCGATGTTGCGGAACTCGGACAGATCGCCAAGCTGGGTAGCCTGGGCGGAGCTGGTCTGCTGGCTGGCGCCGACCTTGGGCTCGTCCGGCTTCGAGCAGCCCGCGGCGAGGCCCAGCAGGGCGATGGCAGAGGCGAGGGCGAGCTTGCAGATGATTTTCTTGAAGTAGGGCATTGGTAAAACCTCGGAAGAAGTCAGCATTACTGAGTGAGACGTTTGCTATTGCCGATGCCGAGCTGGGCTACCGTCACCAGCATCAGGATCACGCAAAGGAAGATGGCGCTGGTCCAGGTGGCGCCCATGCCGAGGCCGCCGTAGGTCTTGGCCTGGGTGAGCAGGTCGCCCAGGGAGGCGCCGAACGGGCGAGTCAGGATGTAGGCGGTCCAGAAGGCCAGGACGACATCCGCGCCGAGCTTCCAGGCCACGAAGGTCGCCGCGATCAGCGCACCGAACAGCACGACGCCGACGGTGAAGCCCATGCTCAGGGCCTCGGTCGCCAGGTCGCCGGCGGCAGTGCCCAGGGCGAAGGTGCACAGCACCGTGGTCCAGTAGAAGATCTCGCGCCGCGGGGTCACGATTTCCTTGATGGAAAGATTCCGCTCGATCGCGTACCAGAAGCCGAAATTGACCGCCAGGAGTACGGAGAACACTGCCGTGCTGACATACAGGCTGACGTTGAGCTCGTCGGTGAGAATGTCGGTCAACTGCGTACCGAGGATGCTCACCACGACGACCGTCAGCCAGTAGATCCAGGGCGTGTAGGCGCGGGTGCGCAATTGCCAGGCCAGTGCAGCCGCGAGCAACAGCGCCATGGCCGCGGTGGTGATGCCCAGGCCGAGCCCTGCATCCACCGCGAGAAAGTCGGCGAACGTCTCTCCCACGGTGGTGGACATGATCTTGATGATCCAGAAGGACAACGTCACTTCCGGGACCTTGTTGAGCCAGTGGCTTGTGCTGGTTGGGTTCATTCGAGGCGTCTCTCCGGCTACGCATCAGTTGGCGTGGAGGAGAGCCTACCGGCCAATACTTAGCTGAGACTGAGGCCGCTCGAAGAGCTGCGGGAGGTCTTCCTGCTCGTTGCAGGGTCAGCTCAAGCGCGGCGTGCAGAGCGATCGGTCGGCCAGGAGCGCGATCCGCGCCGCGCGGATTTCGCGGTGAGCGGCCGCGATCTCTATAGCCTTGGGAATACATGAGCGCAGGGCCGCTTGGCGAGTGATCTGGCGCGCCCACGCCTCCAGGTCGCGCTTGCGCGCGGAAGGTGACGCACGATTGCCGCGCGTTACCCTTGCGGAGCCTGCTGGGCGGTGAAGTAGTCGCCGGTTCGCCACGCTATGTCGGCAACTCGCGCACCCACAGGAAACGAGCTAGGCCGGTGTTGCGAAGAGATGGGCAGTGCCGCTGACGAACAGGTGCACTCGCGTGCCGATAGCAGGGCAATCCATCGCCGGCACTCTGACCGCAATCGTCAGGGCGGCCGGGCTGGCCTGCGCCCCGGCAGATGGCGCTTCGAGCTGGACCATCGCGGTGCACTTGTCGCCGCCGAAGTCGCTGCCGACGACCACGGCGTAGCAGCCGTCCGGGCTGGTCGGGAACATGGCCTGCGGGCTCAGGTGCAGCTGCTCGGGGCGAAGGAGTATCTGCGCGTGTCCATTGGCGGCGTCCGCGCCGGCCCTGACCTTGCCCAGCGGGCATTCTGCCCAGCCGTCGTGAATGCGGGCTGGAAACACCAGGGCGTCACCGAGGAACGCAGCCGTCTCCTCGTCAGTCGGGCGCAGGTACAGCTCTTTCGGTGCCCCGGCCTGGATCAGGCGCCCCTGGCGAATGACCGCCAACTGGTCGCCGAAGGAAAGCGCTTCCTCCTGGTCATGGGTCACCAGGATGGCCGTCACGCCTGCGTCGTTCAGTACCTTCGAAACGGCCTTGCGCATGGTCACGCGCAAGCCACTGTCCAGGGCCGAGAACGGCTCGTCGAGCAGCATCAGTCTGGGGCTCTGGGCGAGCGCCCTGGCCAAGGCAACGCGCTGCTGCTGGCCGCCCGACAGTTCGTGTGGCCAACGTGTCGCCATGGAGGTATTCAGCGAGACCATGTCCAGCAGCTCATGAATGCGTTGCGTGCGGCCCTGCATGCCTTTGGGCAGGCCGAAGCCGATGTTCTCGGCCACTGACAGGTGTGGGAAGAGTGCACCGTCCTGTGGAACGTAGCCGATGACCCGGCGGTGCGCCGGAACGAAGCTCTCGTCATCGGCCAGCGTGGTTTCGCCCAGCGTGATCGTGCCCAGATCGGGCACCTCGAAGCCGGCGATCAGGCGCAGCAGGGTGGTCTTGCCCGAGCCGGAGGGACCGACGATGGCCGCGCGACTTCCTGCCGGTACGGATAAGCTGAAGTTCTCGATCGCTGCATAGGGCCCGAAGAACCGGGAGACGGACTTCAGTTCAAGCGTACTCATCGACCTGCTACTCGCTTGGATTGGTGGTAGAGAATCCCGGTCAGGGGGAGTGAAAGGAGGATCATCAGCAAGGCGTAAGGCGCCGCTGCGGCGTAATCGATCTCGCTGGTTTTTGACCAGAACGCGGTGGCGAGGGTGGAGGTGCCGCTCGGCGAAAGCAGCAAGGTCGCCGTCAGCTCATTGACGATGGCGAGGAACACCAGGGCGACGCCCGCTGCCGCACCTGGCGCGGCAAACCGCAGGGTGACGCCGCAGAGGGCCTGCAGGGGAGTGCGACCCAGGCTGCGGGCGATGTTCTCCAGCTCGACCGGAGCCTGGGCAAGACCGGCTCGCAGGCTCACCAGCGCACGTGGCAGGAACATCAAGACGTAGGCCAGCAGCACGGTGAACAGGGTCTGGTACAGCGGTTGCGCAAAGCGGATCGTCACGCTCACCAGCGCCAGCGCAATGACGATGCCGGGGAGCGCGCTGGCAATGTAGTTGCTGCCTTCGAGCAAGCGCTGGAAGCGGCTCGGTGCGCGCACCGAAATCCAGGCCATTGGCACCGCGGCAATGGTTGTGAGCAGCGCCCCGGCGGCGCCCAGCAGCACCGTCTGGCCAAGGCAGACCAGCAGTTCGCTCGAGCTCCAGACGGCAACGCCACCCGCCCCGAGCCATTTCCCCAGCGTCACCAGCGGGACGCCCAGGGAGGCGGCGGTGAACCCCGCGCACAGCACCAGGACCAGCACCGAGCAGCGCCGCGAAAGTCGGGTCAGCGGCGCAGCGCGTGGGCTGCCGGAGCCGATCCGGGCGTAGCGCGCCGAGCCGCGGGTGGTGGATTCCAGGCTCAGCAGCAGCAGGCAGCCCAGGGCCAATACGCCTGCCAGCAGGTTAGCCGAAGGGCCGCTGAAGGACGACTGGAACTGGTCGAAGATTGCCGTCGTGAATGTGTCGAAGCGGATCAGCGCAAACAGGCCGTACTCGGCCAGCAGGTGCAGGGCGACCAGGAGTGATCCGCCCCAGATCGCCACCCGCAGCTGTGGCAGCACGACTCGCCAGAAAACCCTGGCAGGCGGATTGCCAAGTGACTCGGCGACATCCTCCAGGACCGGATCAAGCCGCCGCAGTGCCGCCGCCGCTGGCAGGTAGATGAACGGTGAATAGGCGATCAGCGAGACCAGCACTGCCGGGAACAATCCGTGAATCGAGGGCGCCAGGCTGATCCACGCATAACTGTGGACGAACGCCGGGATAGCCAGCGGGGCCACCACCAGCAAGGACAGCAGGCGCCTGCCGGGAAGAGTGCTGCGCTCTGTCAGCCAGGCCATCGCGACGCCATGCAACACGCAAAGCGGCACGGTCAACGCAACCAGGATCACCGTGTTGTACAGCAGCTCCGCAACCCGTGGGCGGAACACCAGCTTGGAGATGAGCGGGAGCCCGCCCTGAAAGCCCGCGGCAACCACGAAGAACAGCGGCAGCAAGGCGGCGGCGGAAACCACCAGGGCGGCTCCCAGCACCCAGGGGTGAGCCGATCGCTGGCGCCAGCGTCGCATCAGCCGGGTGGGCTGCCGCAATACCTTGCCGCGGCCGCCATGCAGGCGTGCATCGGGTTCGAATTGTTGTGCCGTCACTTAGAGCAGGCCTGCCTGAATCATCAGGTCCACGACCTTCTGGCTGTCCAGCCTGGATACGTCGATGACGGGGGCGTCCAGCTGGTCCAGCGGGACCAGTTGCGGGTTCGACGGTTCACCTTCACCCACGGCATATTCGAACGAGGTGCCCTCCCGCAAGATGGCTTGCCCCTTCTTCCCGGTAATCCACTTGAGGAATGCCTGGGCTTGCTGAGGATGCTTGCTGGAAGCCAATACGCCGCCGCCCGACAGGCTGATGAAGGCGCCGGGGTCCTGGTTCCTGAAGTAGTGCAATGCCGTGTGGTTACTGTTCTCCCCGGTCCTGGCCTGATCCCCGAAGAAGTAGTAGTGGTAGATCACCCCGGAATCGATCTGGCCGGCGTTGACGGCCTTCAGAACCGCATTGTTGCCGCGATAGTTCCTGGCGCCTGCCTTGAGCGAGTCGAGCCAGTCGAGCGTGGCTTGTTCGCCTTTCAGTTCGAGGAGCGCACCGACGATCGCCTGGAAGTCCGCACCTGCCGCGGACGCGGACCAGCGGCCGATCCATTGCGGCTCGGCCAGCTCCAGCAGCGACTTCGGCAGTTCGGACTCTTTCACCCGGTCCTTGTTGTAGACGAACACAGTCGAGCGGGCCGCGATACCGACCCAGCGACCTTGCGCTGTCCGGAACGGCGCTGCGACCTGGGCAATCGTGCTCGGGTCGACGGGGGCAAAGAGCCCGGCATGATCGACCAGCATCATGGCTGGGGAGTTTTCGGTCAGGAAAACATCGGCAGGGGAGGCTTTGCCCTCCTGGACGATCTGGTTGCCCAGTTCGATGTCGTCACCCTTGCGCAGGGTGACCTTGATTCCGGTATCGCGAGTGAAGCCCTCGCTCCAGGCTTTGGTCAGTGATTCGTGCTGGGCGTCGTAGACTACGATGCCCTCGTCGTCGGATGCCGCGTATGCCGTGCCGATGCCCAGCAACGCCGCAGTTCCGATTGCTATCAGGATCACTAACGAGGCACCGTGCACTTTCATCAATCGCCGCTCCAATGGGTTCTTGTCGACGACGAGCAGGGCCACGCAGTGCCCGGATCGTCGCTCGCGAATGGCGGCGATATTGGCGTTATGGCTGTTAAGAAATTGTCATTCTCATTTGAAGCCTGCGTGATGAAAGCGCTGCCAACGACCCCGGGGCACGCGGTCGAGTGAACGGCGCGAGGGCAACCTGCAGGTTGCTGCGTCCGTCACGCCAATGGCGGCGTTCGAACCTCGGGAGGCCTGGCTCCTGAAGGCGAGCCAGGCTCCGGGCATCACTTGCGCTTGAGTTGCTCGTAGGACTTGACCATGTCCCGCGCCCAGGTATCGAGCAGGGCCTTGGCATCGTTGGCGGACATGACCTGGGAGGAGTTTTCCAGTTCGGTGCCGGCGCCCTTGCGCACCACTTCGGCGACCACCTTGCCGTCGCTGCCGTCGAGGAAGGCCGCTTCGGTGGCGATGCTGGTGTCCTGGTCGCGGATGCCCGTCGCGGTGCTGACGCCAGCGGCGATCAAGGCGATGGGAATCACCTCGTAAGGCTGCAGGCCCTTGGTGGCGGCACTCACGGCGGTGATCGCCGGGCGCACGATCAGCACACCCTGCCCAGGACCGTCAGCCAGCGGCAGGACCTTGGAGAATTGCGTCTTCAGCGTCTGGTCGTAGTACTGGGTGATGCCGCTCAGGGTGCTCTGCGGGATTTTCTCGCTGGGTTGGGGTTGCGGGTAGAGCTGGCTGGGTTCGACATACACGCTGGTGAACTGGCTGACGTCGATACCAGGCTTGATCCAGCGCATCACCGGGGCGCCGGAGGGCGATTTTTCTTCCTTGAGGACGCTGTAGTCCTTGAGGAAGCCGGAGTATTTCTCGGGCTCGACGTACTTGCTTGCGCAGCCGGCGAGGGTGAGGGAAGCCAGGCACAGGGCCAGGATTTTGCTGTGCATCGAGTCGCTCCTTATAGGTACTGCAGGTGTTGGGTCGCGTTCTTCGTCGCGTGAGTGCTGCTTCTGCCGCGGAATATCAGAAGCGCCAGGTCGCACCGCCGCCAAGGATGTGCAGGGCGGCGTTGCGATAGGTACCGGAAAGGGTTTCGCCGGAGCGTGACTTGGTCTGCTCGTCGTCCATGTCGCCGAGCCACACCAGGGTATAGGCCAGGTGCAGGTCGAGCCCTTCGTCAAGCTGGTAGTTCACCCCGGTCGCCAGGCGCCAGGCTTCGCCCATGGGGTTGTCCACGGTGCGGTCCTTGTCGTCCACCGCCGAGCTGTCGTAGCCCAGCCCCATGCTCCAGCGCAGGCGGGGATTGGCCTGGTACTGGGCGCCGAGCGAGGCGTGCCAGGTGTCCTTGTACTGGCGGTCGACGGTGCGGTCGACGCCGCCGGCGTTGGCATCGACCTCCACGCCGATCTGGCCGAAGTCGCTCCAGTCCTGCCAGCCCAGGCTGCCCAGCAGCTTCCATTGCGGGTCGAGCTGGTGGGCGATGCTCAGGGTCGCTGTCTGCGGGATGTTCATGTCCAGCTCGAGGGAGTCGACGTCCAGGCGATTCAGCGCGGCATTGATGATCGGGTTGCTGACCTTGCGTACATCGGGGCTGTCCTTGAACTCCAGCTTGACCTTGCTGGTGTAGGCGAAACCGATCTGCGTACTGTCGCTCAGGTGGTAGAGCAGGCCGAGGTTGACTCCGGTGCCAACGTCGGTGTCCTTGTATTCCAGCTGGCCGTCGGGGCGGTCGCGCAACCCGAGCAGGTTGTTGTTGATCGCCATCTCGGTGCGGTAGTAGCCATAGACGATGCGCGGGCCGATGCCGACCGTGAGCTGGTCGGTGAACTTGTGCGCCAGGGTCGGCTGGAAGGACACACCGATGATCGCCGCCTCCTGGGTGAAATAGCGCCCGGCCCAGTCGTCGTCATAGTCCAGCGCCAGGCCGAAGTTGCCGTACATGCCGAAGCCGATGGCCGAGCGGTCGTCGACCTGGTGGCTGATGAACAGGCTGGAGCCGGGCAGCCATTGCAGGGCATTGCCGCCTTCGTTGCCATCGAACTGATTGTTGCTGTCGCGGGAGAAGCGGATGTCGCCGAGGATCACCTGGGCGTTGGCGTTGATCTGCGTGCCCTTGAGCTCGGCGATGCCGGCCGGGTTGCTCATCAGCACGCTGGGGTCGTTGGCCAATGCCGCGGAGCCGGCGTTGGCGAGGCCGTTGCCTTCCTGCCCGGTTTCGTAGATCAGGATGCCGCCCGCCAGCGCAGGGCTGCTCAGGCAAGCCAGGAAAACTGTCGACAGCAGATAAACAGAAGCAGGCTTGGTTCGTGGGTGATCCGCGTTCATCTGGCGCTCCGAGTGCATGCCGTTACCAACCGCCACGAATGCAGGCCTGTGGCGGCTCAATGCTCCGAATGCTGTCTGGAGTCGACTGCTGCTTCCCCATCGAGAGGGGACTGTGGAATCAGCCTAGATAGCCAAATGCGATGTGCAAGCCGACTTTAGGTTCCGGGTGAAATTAATGCGCAGCGCATGGCCTCTCCGGGTGCATGCCATTTGCTCGGCTACGCCGGGCAGTGCGTAGGCCAGGAGGCGTCTCGCTGACGTGAAATGAAAAAAACCTGACGTGAAAAGCCAAGAAAACAGGTGCGCTTCTTCCGAACACTTGCAGGCAATAACAACGCTGCAGCGGCCGGTGCCGAATGTAGGAGATCGCCATGCGCTTATTGGCTTGCCTGTTCCTTGTCGCGGCAGTCGGGCTTTCCTGTGCCGCCACTCAGGACCATGTGCCGACACCCAGGGCCGATACGGCAGGGCTCGGGGGAATCCCGGCCAGCGTAGGTGACATCTTCAATCGATTCTGAGCGCTGCGCCGAAACCAGCCCAACTCCCTGCAACAAGGCTATAACAACAATGAAATCGGGTTCTCGTCTGGCTCATTGGTGTGGCATCGCCACGCTCATGCTTGCATGCATGTCCTCGCCGACAGCGCTACTGGCTGCTGACAAGCCGAATATCCTGGTCATCTTCGGCGACGACATCGGCATCACCAACATCAGCAAGTACAGCTACGGAATGATGGGCTACAAGACGCCCAACATAGATCGCCTGGCCAACGAGGGCGTGATGTTCACCGACTACTACGGTGAGCAGAGCTGCACCGCCGGACGTGCGGCCTTCATCACCGGCCAGCACCCGGTGCGCACCGGCCTGACCAAGGTCGGAATCCCCGGCTCGCCGATCGGCATCCAGAAAGAGGACCCGACGCTGGCCGAGCTGCTCAAGCCGCTGGGCTACATGACCGGCCAGTTCGGCAAGAACCACCTGGGCGACCGCGACGAGTTCCTTCCCACCAACCACGGCTTCGACGAGTTCTTCGGCAATCTCTACCACCTCAATGCCGAAGAGGGGCCGGAAGACCCTGACTGGACGAAGAACCCGGCCATCGACAAGCTGATCCACCCGCGCGGCGTCATCCACAGCACCGCCGACGGCAAGATCGAGGACCTTGGCGCGCTCAACAGCAAGCGCATGGAAACGATCGACGAAGAATTCCTGCAAGCCTCGAAGAACTTCATCGACAAGGCGGTCAAGGCCGACAAACCCTTCTTCGTCTGGTTCAACTCCAGCCGCATGCACTACTACACGCACATCAGCGACAAGGTGGCGGGCAAGTCCGGGCAGGATTTCTACAACGACGGCATGCTCGAGCACGATGGCCACGTCGGCCAGTTGCTCAAGCAACTCGACGACCTGGGCGTGAGCGAAAACACCATCGTGCTCTACACCACCGACAACGGCGTGCACTTCAACCAGTGGCCGGATGCGGGTATCACGCCGTTCCGCGGCGAGAAGAACACCAACTGGGAGGGTGGTTTCCGGGTGCCGGCCATCGTCCGCTGGCCGAATCACTTCAAGGCCGGTGAGGTGTCCAACGACATCATGTCCGCCCAGGACTGGCTGCCGACGCTGATGGCCGCCGCGGGCGTCAGCGACGTCAAGGAGCAGTTGCTCAAGGGCTACCAGGCCGGGCCGAAGCAGTTCAAGGTCCACCTGGACGGCTACAACTTCCTGCCCTACCTGGAGGGCAGAAGCGAGAAGGGTCCGCGCACCGACTTCTACTATTTCAGCGATGATGGCAAGTTGCTCGGCATGCGCGATGGCGACTGGAAGGTGGTGTTCTCCGAGCAGCGCGCGAAGCGCTTCGACGTGTGGCGCGACCCCTTCGTCGACCTGCGGATTCCCAAGGTCTTCAACCTGCGGCGCGATCCGTTCGAGCGCGCCGACACCGACTCCAACAGCTACAACGTCTGGTGGGACAAGAAGGTGGCAGTGGTGGCCTTGCCGGCGATGATCCGTGTCCAGCAGTTCCTCACCACGTTCAAGGAGTTCCCGCCGCGCCAGCGCCCGGCCACTTTCACCGTGGACCAGATGCTCGAGAAGTTCATGCACTACCAGGAGCAGTGAGCGTTCCCCGGCGCCGCTGCACGTGGCCCGCGCGCATTGCTGCGCGGGCCTCGCACTGCTCGAAGTGGCGATGGCGCAAGCCAGGAACGCCAGGCACGCTGCCGCCAGCGGCTGTGGTTCTGCCGGTTCGCAGTATGGCAACGCGCTTCCATAGCGAAGTGCTGCAAGCGGGCTACTGTTATCCAGCAGGCCGTGGCACGGCAGTGTGTCTGGAGGGCAGCTCCAGTACGCCAGCGGCAAGGACCCCGAACCCACGGTACAAGGATCATCCCCGTGTCCACGCGTGAACAGATTGCTGGCCTGGAGGCTGCCGTATCGGCGCAGGTCCTCGGCCAGGAAGAAACCGTCCGGCACATCCTGCTGGGCCTGCTGGCCAATGGTCACGTCCTGCTGGAGAGTCTGCCCGGCCTGGCCAAGACCCGCACCGTCAAGGCGCTGTCGCGCCACCTCGATGCGCGCATGAGCCGCGTGCAGTTCACCCCCGACCTGCTGCCGTCGGATATCACCGGCGCCGAGATCCTCCAGCAGACCGAGCAGGGCAACCAGCTGAAGTTCCAGCCCGGCCCTCTGTTCGGCAACGTCATCCTCGCCGACGAGATCAACCGCGCGCCGGCCAAGGTCCAGGCGGCGCTGCTCGAGGCCATGGAAGAGCGCCAGATCACCGTGGCCGGGCAGACGCACCGCATGCCGGGGCTGTTCATGGTGCTGGCGACGCAGAACCCCATCGAGCAGGAGGGCACCTACCCGCTGCCCGAAGCGCAGATGGACCGCTTCCTGATGAAGCTGCTGATCGACTACCCCAAGGTCGAGGACGAGTCGCGCGTGCTGCAACTGGTGCGTACCGAGGAACGCCGCCAGCAGTCCGCCGAGGCGCCCGCCGAGCTCACCCCGCTCGCCCAGGAGACGCTGTTCGCCGCACGCCGGGAGGTGGGCGACGTGCACGTCGCCGCCGCCATCGACCGCTACCTGATCGACCTGATCAATGCCACGCGCCGCCCGGCCGATTACGACGCCGACCTGGCCCGCTGGCTGAAGGTCGGTGCCAGTCCGCGTGGCGGCATCAGCCTGGACCGGGTCGCCCGCGCGCACGCCTGGATGGCCGGCAACGACTATGTGACGCCCGACGATGTGTGCGCTGTCGTGCATCCGGTGCTGCGCCATCGCCTGCTGCTGTCCTATGACGCAGTGGCCGATGGCGTCGGCGCCGATCAGGTGATCGACCGGCTGCTCGACAAAGTCGCGATTCCAGCCTGAGGAGAATGCGCCGATGGCGGATCAGCAGCCGGTCGCCGATGGCTTCGTCTACGCCTCGCTGGAGCAGTTGATGTTGCTGGAACATCGCGTTCGCGGCCTGAGCTTTCTGTCGCGGCAGCCGCTGTCCAGCATCCTCTCCGGCAGCCATGCCGCGCGCCTGCGCGGCCGGGGGCTGAGCTTCGACGAACTGCGCCAGTACAACCCCGGCGATGACCTGCGGCACCTCGATTGGCGCGCCTCCCAGCGCTACGGCAAACCGTTCGTGCGCAGCTACACCGAGGAACGCGACCGGCCGACGCTGCTGCTGGTGGACCAGCGCATGAGCATGTATTTCGGCTCCAGGCGCAGCTTCAAGTCGGTGCTGGCCGCGGAGCTTGCCGCCATCGGTGCGTGGATGGCCCTGCAGGCGGGCGACCGGGTTGGCGGGCTGGTGTTCGGCGACCGCCAGATCGACTACATCCGCCCACTGCGCAGTCGCGCCAGGGTCGAGGCGCTGTGCGCGGCCATTGTCCGCCACAACCATGCGCTGCACGCCACGCGCAGCGAAGACGATGCGCCCGGGCAGCTCGACCGGGTGCTGCGGCAATGCCTGGGCCTGGCCGGGCACGACAGCCTGGTGGTGATCATCAGCGACTTTGCCGGCGTGACCGAGCAGACGCTGCAGCTGTTGCGGCAGCTGAGTGCGCATAACGACGTGCTGGCCTTGCAGGTGTTCGATCCGATCGCCTTGCGTCTGCCGGACCGCGGCCGGGTGACCGTCACCCAGGGCCAGCTGCAGGTGGAACTGGAGGTCGGCCGGCGCCAGGTGCGGCGGCCGCTGGGCGAGTTCCTCAGTGGCCGGCTGAAGGACGTGGCGACGCTGCTGCGCCGCAGCCAGGTGCCGCTGATGATGTTCAGCAGCGGGCGCGACAGCCTGGAGCAGTTGCGCGGTGAACTGGGGCGCCTGGCGCGATGAGCGTTCCGCGCATCGACCAGTTGCAGGAGCTCCCGGCCCCCCCTCCGGTGGTCAGCTACTGGCCGCAGACCTGGGCCTGGGCGGTGCTCGCCGCACTGCTCGTGGTCGCCATCGCCGCCTGGGCGCTGTGGCGCTATCGCCGCTGGCGGCGCGAGCGTTATCGACGCGAGGCGCTGGCCCTGCTGGATGATCTCGGCAAGGCCCTGGCGGACCCGGCCCGCAGGCTGCCAGCGCTGCGCCAGCTGCCGGCGCTGGTCAAGCGCGTGGCGCTGTCGATGCCTGCTGGCGACGTCGCGGCGCCGCTGGCCGGCAGCGCCTGGCAGGCCTATCTGCAACGCTGCAGCCCGCTACCGTTGCCGGCGGGGCTGGATCAGCGCCTGGCGCTGCTGGCCTACGCGCCGGACGCCCGGCTCCAGCAGTTGCCCGAGCAGGAGGTACAGGCCTTGCTGGTGGCCTGCCGGAAATGGGTCGAGGTGCATCATGTGGCAGCTTGACTACCCCTGGGTGTTGCTCCTGCTGCCCTTGCCGTGGCTCGCCTGGCGCTACCTGCCGGCCTACCGCGAATCGCGCAGCGCCCTGCGGGTGCCGTTCTTCGCCGCCATGAGCCGCGCCGCTGGCCAGGATGCCAGCCGCGGCGGCGCCGGAGGGCGCTGGCAACTGCCGCTCAACCTGCTGGTCTGGGGGCTGCTGCTCATCGCTTGTGCGCGCCCGGTGCTGGTGGAGAAGCCCATCGAGCGCGCGCAGCCGATCCGCGACCTGATGCTGGCCATCGATATCTCGCAGTCAATGGAAACCAACGATTACCGCGACGCCAATGGCCAGCGGGTGGACCGCCTGAGCATCGTCAAGGACGTGGTGCGCGAGTTCATCGGCGAGCGCAAGGACGACCGCATCGGCCTGATCGTCTTCGGCACCGCGGCCTTCGCCCAGGCGCCGCCGACGCTGGATCATGCCAGCCTGCTGCTCCTGCTGGATGAAGTCGGCATCGGCATGGCCGGGCCGAACACTGCCCTGGGCGATGCCATCGGCCTGACCCTCAAGCTGCTCAAGGACGCGCCGGAGCAGGAAAAGCTGCTGATCCTGCTCACCGACGGCAACGACACCGCCAGCGCCATCACGCCCAGCCACGCCGCGAGCATGGCCCGCGAGCGCGGGGTGGTGGTGCACACCATCGGTATTGGCGACCCCGAGGCCAGTGGCGAATCGAAGGTGGACCTGAATACCTTGCAGGAAATCGCCCGGACCACCGGTGGGCGTTACTTCCGCGCCGATGACCGCGAGGCGCTGAAAGCCGTGTACGCCACCCTGGACCAGATCACCCCGCATCAGGTCAAGACCCTCAGCCACCAGCCCAAGCGCGACCTGTTCTGGCTGCCGCTGGGGGCTGCGCTGCTGTTGCTGCTGGCCGCCCATGGGCTGGCGGTCATTGCCACGCGCCTGGCCGCGCCGCGCGCTACCCGCGCGAGCCGGGAAGTGGAGGGCTGATGGACATTGACCTCAGCGCCTTCCATCTGCTGCGGCCATTCTGGCTGCTGCTCCTGCTGCCGGGCGTGCTGCTGCCTCTGCTGTGGAGTCGACGGCATGATCTGGCGCGGCTGCTCGACGGCATCATTGCGCCGCATCTGCTGCAGCACCTGGTGATCACCCCCGCCGAGCGTCAGCGCGTGCGCCCGGTGCACCTGCTGGGCGCCGTGCTGGCGATCGGCGGCGTGGCCGCTTCCGGGCCGACCTGGGAGCAGGATCGCCCGGCCTTCCTGGAGAACCGTGCGCCGCTGATCCTCGCCCTGGACCTGTCGCCCTCCATGGCTGCCAGCGATGTCCCGCCATCGCGCAGCGAGGCGGCCAGGCACAAGCTGCAGGACCTGATCGCGCGCCGGCCGGGCAGCCCGACGGCGCTCATCGCCTATGCCGGCAGCGCGCACCTGGTGCTGCCAGCGACCCGCGATGCCGCGCTGCTCGACAGCTTCCTGCAGGCGCTGGCGCCCGGCCTGATCCAGCGCAGCGGCAAGGACGCGCTGGGCGCCATCGAGATCGCCAAGCGCCTGCTGGCTGCCGAGCATTCGCCGGGCACCCTGGTGTTGCTGACCGATGGCGCCGACAAACAGCAGTTCGACGCCATCGACAAGGCCCTGCGCGGCAGTGATCTGCAAGTGCTGGTGCTGGCGGTGGGCAGCCAGGACGGCGGCTTGCTCGACGGTGGCCAGCAGGACGCCGCCGGCCGCCCCCTGCTGGCCAGCTTTGACGCGGACGGCCTGAAGGGCCTCGCGGATGCGGCGGATGCCCCACTGGGCAGCCTGACCCTCAACGACGATGACCTGGACTGGATCGAACTGCATGCCCAGCAACACTTCCAGGCCGCCCAGGGGGATGAGCGGCAGCTGCATTGGAAGGATGCTGGCTATTGGCTGTGCTGGCCGTTGCTGCTGCTGGCGCTGGTGAGTGTGCGCAAGGGCTGGAAGGTGCACTGGATGAGTGTGCTGCTGCTGGCTGCCGGGCTGAGCGGTATGCCGCAACCGGCGCGCGCCGGGGTGTTGGCCGAGGCCTTCGTCACGGCGGACCAGCAGGGGCGCTGGGCTTTCGAGCACGGCGATTATCCGCAGGCGGCTGCGCATTTCCGTGATCCCTTCTGGAAGGGACTGGCGGCTTATCGCGCGGCAGATTATCCGCTTGCCCTGAGCAGTTTCGCCCGGCTGGATTCGGCCCAGGCCTACTTCTACCTGGGCAATACCTATGTGCGCCTGTCGAAGTTCGATCAGGCCATCGACGCGTATCGTCAGGCGCTGCAACGCCAGGCGGAGTTTCCTGCCGCTACCGCCAACCTCGCGCTGGCCCAGGCCCTGCAGAAGGACCGCGAAGACCAGCATGAGGCCGGGCCGCCCGACGAAAAACCCGACCAGGAAGTGTTCGACAACACTGCCGGCAAGGGCCGGAGCGTACCCCGCGCACGCGCCAAGGCCGACTCGGACGAGCAGTGGCTGAACAACCTGAGTACCTCGCCAGCACAGTTCCTGCGCCGCAAGTTCCTGCTGCAGGACGCGGCGGTGGGGGCCGGGTCATGAGGCGCGCGCTGCTCCTGTTGCTGTTGTGCTGGCCCTGGCTGGGCGTCGCCGCCGAGCCGGAGGTAAAGGTGCGTAGCCAACTGCTGCCGGGTGATTCGGTGCTGGTCGGCGGCACGCTCACGCTGCAGGTCGATCTGCTGGTGGACACCTGGTTCGCCCAGCCGCCGCAACTGCCTGCGCTGAAGATCGCCGGCGCGGTGGTCTCCGAGCCGAGCAGCGAGGCGACCCATCTCAACGAGAAGATTGCCGGAAAGCCGTTCTTCGGCCTGCGCTACGGCTACCAGATCACCCCGCAGAATGCCGGGCAGTTCACGCTGCCTGCGCTGGTTATCCAGGTGCAGCCAGGGCAGGGCAGTGGTCCGCTGCAGGTCACCAGCCAGCCGCTGCACTTCACCGCCAGAGCCCCCGCGGGGGCCGCGAGTGAAGGCGGTCAGCGCCTGGTCGCCAGCCAGGTACGGATCACCCAGGAACTCAAGGCTTCCCACCAGCCACTGCGGGTCGGCGACAGCGTGACGCGCACCCTTCACATCACGGCTGAGGGCGCCCAGGCCATGCTTATCCCCGCGCCGGACTTCGCCACGCTGCAGGGGCTGCGGCGCTATGTGCAGTCGCCGACGGTGCAGGCGTTGAGCGACGGCCGTGGCGGCAGCAGCGGCGGTGAGCGCATGGACGCGGTGACCTATGTGATCGACCGGGCCGGGGATTTCCAATTGCCGGCCATCGAGTTGCACTGGTGGGCAGCGGAGAGCGGCGAGCAGCGCTCGGTCACGGCTCCTGCGCTGGGGTTCGCGGCCCAGGCCGCGGCGGCATACCAGGCCCCGTTCTCCATCAGCGACGATCTGCGCGAACTCGGGCGCCGAGCCCAGCTGCGCCTCGCCGGTCACTGGTTGCTGCTGGCTGGCGCAGCGGCGCTGTTGGCGGCGTTGGGTTATGCGCTGCATCGGTGGGGAGCGCCGCTGCGGGCCCTGCTGCTGGCCGCCGCCGAACGCCGGCGCGAGGCCTGGCGCGAGTCACCCGGGCATGCCTGGCGCCAGGTTCGCCGCCAGCTCAAAGCGCAGCCGCCGCAACTGGGTGCGCTCTACCTGTGGCTGCGCCGGTCAACCGATTGTCGCCAAATAAGCAGCGCAGTGGCTGATCGCGCCAGCCAGTCCGGCAATCCTTTGCTAGCGTTTCTCAGGGCCCGCTATGCGCGGGCTGACGCGCGCTCGGTCACGGCGTCCGCTGAACTGCTCCAGGCGTTGCCGCAACTTCATCGAGAGATTGGCCGGGGCAGGCAGAAGAGTCTGCCGGCCCATGCCCTCAAACCCTTGAACCCGTGATCCAGGGACGTGACATGACCTCGTACCGCGCTCGACCGCTTGCCCGCTGGATGCTCCTGCTGCTCTGCCTGCCGCTGCTGGTGCAGGCAGCGGAGCAATTGCCATCGTGGAATGACGGAGCTTCGCGCCAGGCGATCATCGCTTTCGTCGAAGCCGTGACCCGCGAGGGCGGCAAGGACTTCGTGCCGCCGGCCGAGCGTATCGCCGTGTTCGATAACGACGGTACCTTGTGGAGCGAGCAGCCGATGTACTTCCAGGTGCTCTTCGCCCTGGACGAGGTGAAGCGCCTGGCGCCGCAGCATCCGCAGTGGAAGCAGCAGCAACCGTTCAAGGCGGTGCTCGAAGGCGATCGCAAGACCCTCGCCGCCAGCGGCATGAGCGGCATCCTGGAGATAGTCGCCGCCACTCATGCCGGTGTGAGCACCGAGGAATTCATCGGCAACGCCCGCCGCTGGCTCGCCACGGCGAAGCATCCGCGCAGCCAGCGGCCCTACACCGAGATGGTGTTCCAGCCCATGCTGGAGCTGCTGGGCTATCTGCGGGCCAATGGCTTCCGCACCTACATCGTCTCCGGCGGCGAAGTGGCGTTCATGCGCGCCTTCGCCGACGAGGTGTACGGCATCCCGCCGGAACAGGTGATCGGCACCACCCTGGGCAGCCGTTTCGAGGACCGCGACGGCGTGCTGTCGATCCAGCGCCTGCCCAAGCTGGTGCACAACGACGACGGCCCCGGCAAGCCGGAAAGCATCGACAGCATCATCGGCCGCCGGCCCATCCTGGCTTTCGGCAACTCCGACGGCGACCTGCAGATGCTGCAGTGGACCATGGCCGGCAAGGGCCTGCGCTTCGCCGGCCTGGTGCACCACACCGATGCCCAGCGTGAATGGGCGTATGACCGGCAGAGTGAAGTCGGGCGGCTGGACAAGGCGCTCAATGAGGCAACGAGCAAGGACTGGGTGGTAGTGGATATGCAGAAGGAGTGGAAGCGGATCTATCCGTTCGACCAATAGCACAGCCAACCAAGACAAACCGCAGGGACACGGGGATTTCCAGTCGAGCAGTCGGCATCTCCAGTGACGCAGTCGTGGCAAACGATGAGTAACTGGAATGGAGAGACAGCAATGAAGCGTACGGGAAGATGGTTATCGCAGTTCGCCCTCGCGGCGACCGCGATAATGGGCTGTACGGTTGCCAGCGCTGCTGACAAGCCGAATATCCTGGTGATCTTCGGCGACGATATCGGCCAGACCAATATCAGCGCCTATTCGTTCGGGGTGGTCGGCTACCAGACGCCGAACATCGATCGTATCGCCAAGGAAGGCATGATGTTCACCGACTACTACGCGGAGAACAGCTGCACGGCGGGACGCTCGACCTTCATCACCGGGCAGTCGATCCTGCGTACCGGTTTGTCCAAGGTCGGCATGCCCGGCGTCCCGGTCGGCCTGCAGGACCGTGACGTGACCATCGCCCAGGCGCTCAAGGCCCACGGTTATGCCACCGGGCAGTTCGGCAAGAACCACCTGGGCGATCGCGATGAGTACCTGCCGACCAAGCACGGCTTCGACGAGTTCTTCGGCAACCTCTACCACCTCAACGCCGAGGAGGAGCCGGAGCGGCCGTACTGGCCGAAGGATGACGAAGCCTTCACCAAGGCCGCGTCGCCCCGTGGCGTGCTGAAAGCCACCGCCGACGGCAAGATCGAGGACACCGGCGCGCTGACCAGCAAGCGCATGGAAACCATCGACGACGATACCACCCAGGCCGCCATCAACTTCATCGACAAGCAGGTCAAGGCCGACAAGCCGTTCTTCGTCTGGATGAACACCACGCGCATGCACGCCTTCACCCACGTGCGTGATTCGATGAAGGGCCAGAGCGGCATGCCGGGCAACGACTATGCCGACGGCATGCTCGAGCACGACGGTGACGTCGGCAAGCTGCTCAAGACTGTCGATGACCTGAAGATCGGCGACAACACCATCGTCATCTACACCACCGACAACGGACCGAACCAGTGGTCCTGGCCGGATGCGGCGACCACCCCGTTCCGCAACGAGAAGAACTCCAACTGGGAAGGTGCCTACCGCGTGCCGGCAATGATCCGCTGGCCGAACCATGTGAAGCCGGGCAGCGTGTCCACCCAGATGTTCTCCGGGCTGGACTGGTTCCCGACGCTGCTGGCTGCCATCGGTGACACCGACATCAAGGAGCGCCTGCTCAAGGGCGCCGATATCGGCGGCAAGAACTTCAAGGTGCACCTGGATGGCTACAACCAGCTGGACTACCTGACCGGCAAGACCGACAAGAGCGCGCGCAGCGAGTTCTACTACTTCAACGATGATGCGGAGCTGGTGGGCATGCGCTTTGGCGACTGGAAGATCGTCTGGTGCGAACAGCGTGCGCCGGGCGGCCTGAAGGTCTGGAGCGAACCCTTCACCTGTCTGCGGGTGCCCAAGCTGTTCAACCTGCGCATGGACCCCTACGAGCGCGCGGACGTGGTCTCCGACCAGTACTACGACTGGCTGACCAAGAACGACTATCTGATCTTCCAGGGAACGCGCAAGGCGGCGGCCTTCCTGCAGACCTTCGTCGACTACCCGCCGAGCCAGCGCCCGGCGAGCTTCAGCATCGACCAGATTCGCAAGGATGTGGACGCGAAGATCGACGCGAAGATGAAGCAGAGCGGCAAGCAGTGATCCAAGCACCGGGCAGCGCCTTGGCCATGCCCACCTCGATCCCCGCGACGGCTTTGCCGTCGCGGGGATTCTTCTGTCCGACAAGGTTGTCCCGATGCCGTCACCGGTCAGTTCGTCGAGCATGAACATCCGCCCCGTCAAACAGGCTGCCATTGGCGTCCAGCAGCGGCTGGCGCTGTGGCTGCCGGCGCTGCTGCTGTTTGCTTCGGGCGCGGCGGCGCTGGTGTTCCAGGTGCTGTGGGTGAAGCAGCTGTCGCTGGTGGTCGGTGTGGAGGTCTATGCCGTGACCACGGCGATCAGCGCCTTCTTCGCCGGCCTGGCGCTGGGCGGGCTGGCTTTCGGCCGGCTGGCGGATCGCCTGGTGCGGCCGCTGCGCCTCTACGCGGCGCTGGAGGCCCTGGTGGCGCTGCTGGCCGTCGCCTCAACCGTTGCGCTGGCCAATACCGCCAGCGCTTTCGTATTTCTGCAGGCGGCATTCGGCCTCCTGGCCTGGGCGCTGCCGTTGCTGCTGGTGGGCGTGCCGGCATTCTTCATGGGTGGCACGCTGCCGGTTCTGGTGCGTGCCGTGGAGCCCGCCGACGGGCAGATGGGCCGCGCAGGCGGTGGGCTGTATGCTGCCAACACCGCGGGTGCCATTGCGGGCACGCTGCTGGCGGCTTTCGTGTTGCTGCCGCTGCTCGGTGTGCTGGGGAGCGCCTATGCGGCAGCAGCCTGCAATCTGATCGCCGCCACGGGGGCTCTGTTGCTGCGCCGCGATACCGGCAGAGCGCCGGGCGAGAGCGAGCTTGTGGCCGCGCCGCGCAGCAACGCGGCGCGCCTGGCCATCGCCCTGTACTGCGTGGCCGGTGGCGTCGCGCTGGGCTACGAGGTGGTCTGGACACAGTCCATCGTGCAGTTCATGAGTACCCGGACCTTCGCTTTCGCCGTGGTGCTGGCCACCTACCTCTGCGGCCTGGTGCTGGGCAGCGCCCTGTATGCCCGGCGTGCGGACCGGGTGGGCGATCCCTGGGGCCTGTTCGGCCTGCTGATTGCCGCGGCAGGGCTGCTGGCCATCCTGCAGGTCGCCGGGCTCGGCAACTGGCTGATCGGCCTGCAGAGCCGCGCCGAGTGGCTGGTGCTGCAGGCCGGCGGCAGCGAGCTGGCCGGCATGTGCGCGCGCTTTGCGGTGGCAGCGGTGTGCGTGGTGTTCCTGCCGACGACGTTGCTGGGTGCGGCGTTCCCTATCGCCCTGCGCCTGGCGGTGGATCGCCGGCATGTCGGCCGCGACGTGGGCGTGGTGGTGGCGCTCAATACCCTGGGCGGCATCGTCGGCGTGATGCTGACCGGCTTCGTCCTGGTGCCGGGGCTCGGCCTGGTGCGTACCCTGGCGGTTCTCGGGGCTCTGGCTGCGCTCATCGGCCTGCTGGCAGTCTGGCGCGGGGAGGGCGTGAGCAAGGGCCTGCGCCTCGGGGTCGGCATGGTCGCGGTCCTGACGCTGGCCATCGGCGTACTCACGCCACCGCGGCACCTGGCGCAACTGCTGCCTGGCGCGCGCAACGGCGAAATCAGCTTCTATGCCGAAGGCCGCGGCGGCACTGTTGCCGTGGTGGAGCAGGGCAAGGGCGACAGGCGCTTCAGCCGTCTCTACATCCAGGGCGTGTCGAACACCGGCGATGCCATGCCGTCGCTGCGCTACATGCGCCTGCAAGCCCTGCTGCCGCTGCTGATCCATAACGGCGAGCCGCGTTCGGCACTGGTGATCGGCTTCGGCACCGGCATCACCGCCGGCGCGATGTTGCGCTATCGCGACCTGCAGCATCCGGTGGTGGCCGAGCTGCTGCCCGAGGTGCTGGCCGCCGCGCCGCGCTTCACTGGCAACTTCGACGCGGTCCACGACCCGCGCCTGGACATCCGCCTGCGCGATGGCCGCCGCGAACTGCTGGGCAGCGCCGAACGCTACGACATGATCACCCTGGAGCCGCCACCGCCCTCGGCCGCCGGAGTGGTCAACCTGTACTCGCGGGACTTCTACCAGTTGGCGGCCTCGCGCCTGGCCGACAACGGGATAGTCGCCCAGTGGCTGCCGCTGCCGACCCAGAACGACGAGGAAAGCCGCGCGCTGGTACGCAGCTTCATCGATGTCTTTCCCACGGCCACGTTCTGGACGACCGAGTTCCACGAGATGCTGCTGGTAGGCTCGCTGCAGCCCTTGCAGCTGGATGTGTCGCGGATCCGGGCGCGGTTCGAGCAGCCCGAGGTTGCCGCGGCCCTGGGCGAGGTGGGCATCGACTCGGTCGAAGCCCTGCTCGCCACCTGGATCACCGACCGCGACGGCCTGTTGCGCTACGCCGGCGATGCATTGCCGGTGACCGACGATCAACCGCGTATCGAGTACGCCCCGTGGGTTCGTTCGAAGGAAATCGCCCGCGTGCTGCCGACCTTGCTCGCCCTGCGCTCCGCGCCACCGCTGGAGAATGCCGTGCCATCGGTTCGCGCTGCGGTCGACGACAACTGGGCCAGGCTGCGGCGCTTCTACGACCTGAGCCTGCATGCCTATCGCGGCGATCGCCAGGCCTGGGCACGGGACGCGCGCCAGGTGGCCATCGATGATGGCGACAACCCCTACTACCGCTGGTTCCTGGGCACTCCCTGAAGGCTCGCCTGGCTCCGGCGGGCTCAGCCCGCCGTGACCGCCACGATGATCGGGCCGCACACCGCCAGCAGGACGTTGGAAATGGCGTAGCACACGGTGAAGCCAATGACCGGCGTGTTGCTGCCGGACTGCTCGATGATCTTGTTCATCGAGGCCGCCTCGGTCTGCGCACCGGCCAGTGCACCGAACAGGATCATCGGGTGCAGGCGCAGCACGTAGCGCCCGAAATACAGCGTCACCAGCGGCGGGATGATGGTCACCAGCGCGCCGGAGAGCAGCAGGGCCGCACCCTGGCTCTGGATTGCGGCGATGGCGGCGGGGCCGGCCAGCAGCCCGACCACGGCGCCGAAGGCGGTCAGCCCGAACTCGGAAAATGCCCATTGCGCGGCCGGGGGCAGGGCGCCCAGTTCGGGGTGTCGCGAGTTGTACCAGCCGATCAGCAGGCCGGCGAGCAGCACACCGCCACCGATGCCCAGCTCCACGGGAATCATGCCGATATGGGTGGAGAGCATGCCCACCAGCGAACCGATGACCATGCCCAGGGTATGGATGGCGATATCGCTCTTGTAGTTGCTCGCGCGGATACGGCCGATCTGCGCCGCCAGCGCTTCGACGCTGGCGGTGCGGCCGACCAGGGTGATGACGTCGCCACGCCGCAGCACCGTGTCGGGCAGCAGTGGCAGCTCCAGGCCCTGGCGGCTGATGGAGCGGATATAGCAGCCCATCCGGTCGGCACCGACCAGCAGTGTCTTGATCTGGTGGATGGTCTTGCCGGCCAGCCGCGGCGAAGTCAGGACGATATCGGCATCGCGGGTGGCGAAGGACATGCTGCCGGGGTTGTCCACCTCCGGGCCTATCCACTGGTTGAGCTCGGCCACGGCCTCGCGCAGGGCGTAGACGCCAAGGATATCGCCGCTCTCCAGGCGCAATTGCGGATCGCGCTCGAGGATGCGCCCGTCACGAATCACCCGTTCCACGCTCAATGCGGCGTGCAGCGCCTCGATGTCGGCGATGCGCTGGCCTAGCGCCGCCGGCGCCAGGGCTCGGTGGGCACGCACGACAATGCGCGTGTAAGGAATGCTGATGGCGTTTTCCTCCCGCTCGATCCCCAGCTCCCGCTCCAGTTCCCGCGCGCTCTGCCGCAGGTCGACGCGCAGCAGCTTGGGCGCAATGCTGCCGACGAAGACGATCAGGCCAATGGTGCCGAACAGGTAGGTAATCGCGTAGGCCACGGCCATGTGGCTGTTGAGCTGGTTCTTGGCGGCAGCGTCGATGCCCAGTTGGGCGATGGCGCTGCTGGCGGTGCCCATGATCGCCGTGTCGGTCAGTGCCCCCGCGCCCAGGCCGGCAGTGAAGCCGGCATCGAAATGGAACAGCCGATACATGCCGAGGATCACCCCCAGCGCGGTGGCGCACAGCACCACCGACAGCAGCACCAGCTTCAGCGTGCCGCGGTTGAGGCTGCCGAAGAACTCCGGGCCGCTCTTGAAACCGACGGCATAGATGAACAGCGCGAAGAACACCGACTTCAGCTCATGCGGCACCTCCAGGCCGATCTGCCCGATCAGCAGGCCCATCAGCAGCGCGCCGGCGACCGAGCCCAGGTGGAAGCTGCCGAGCTGTATCCGGCCCAGCAGAACGCCCAGCGAGATGGCCAGGAATACCGCGATCTCGGGATTGGCGCGCAAGGCGTGGAGGAGGAAATCGAGCATCGACGTGGCTCCCTGTCGAGGTGGCGTCCGTGCAGTATGGCCGCTGTTCGGCGTGCTGCCTTTATGCAGCGGAGTACGCGGCAAGATTTTCTTTAGCGCGATTTCGTCGCTTGGCCCTCGCCGGGGAAAATCGTCGACTAGTCTTGTGCAGACTTGATACGGATCGCTCCAGAGCCTTGCACCTGGCTCTCGTCGTGGATAGCGATTTTCCTGACCTGCGCTCCGCGCCGGCATGCCACGAGAGCGCCTATGGCCACCGCCCGTGACCTGATCATCTGCGAGTACTGCGATGCGGTGTACCAGCGCCAGCCGCTGCAGCGTCACCAGCGGGCCCTGTGCGTGCGCTGCGGCGGCGTGCTGCACCGGCACAATGCGTTGAGCGTGCAGCAGCGCCTGGCGCTGGCGTTGACCGGGGCGGTGCTGCTGGCCTTCGCCAATGCCTACCCGGTGATGACCATCAGCATGCAGGGCCTGAGCAATTCGGCGACGCTGTGGGACGCGGTGCTGATCCTCAGCAGCGGCCCGATCACCTTCATCGCGCTGGTCACGGGCCTGGCGATCATCCTCGCGCCAGCCCTGCAGGTGACGCTGCTGCTCTGGGTGCTGAGTTTCGCCCTGGCCAGCCAGCGCGCGCCGGCATTCGCCTTCTGCATGCGCTGGCTGGAAGCGCTGCGACCCTGGAGCATGCTCGAGGTCTGCCTGCTCGGTACCCTGGTCGCGGTGATCAAGCTGGCCGGGCTGCTGGATGTGATTCCCGGTATCGGCCTGATGGCCATGGCGGCGTTGAGCGTGCTGATCATCGCCATCGCCGGCAAGGACATCCGCGATCTCTGGGAGCGCGTATGAGCACGCCGCCGCTGGCCAGTGACCTGCAGCTGTGCCTTTGCCATGGCTGCGGCATGGCCTGCGATACCCGCCGCAGCCCGCACCGTTGCGAACGCTGCGGCGCACCGCTGCACACTCGCAAGCACGACGCCATCACCCGCGGCTGGGCCTACCTGGTCGCCGCGCTGGTGTTCTACGTTCCGGCCAACCTGCTGCCGGTGATGCACACCGAGATGCTTGGCCAGGGCATCGACAGCACCATTGGTGGCGGCGTGCTGGAGTTCTGGGAGGGCGGTGCGTGGGATATCGCGCTGATCATCTTCATCGCCAGCATCGGCGTGCCGGCCATCAAGTTCTTCTCCCTCGGGCTGCTGCTCTGGACCGCCCAGCGCCGCAGCGCCTGGGCGCGCCGGCAGCGCTCGCAGCTGTATCGCTTCGTCGAGCTGATCGGCTACTGGTCGATGCTCGACGTGATGGTCGTGGCGCTGGTGGCGGCGCTCGTGCAGATGCGCGAGCTGGGCACCATCGAACCGCGTGCCGGCATCCTGTTTTTCGGAATGGTCGTGGTGCTCACGATGCTCTCGGCCATGAGTTTCGATCCACGGCATATCTGGGATGAGGGAGACCCTATCGATGGCGCACACTGAGCAGCACACCCCGGGGCAAGCGCAGGTTCGTACCCGGCGCTGGAGCGTCTCGCTGGTCTGGATCGTGCCGATCGTGGCGTTGCTGATCGGTGCCTCGCTGATCGTGCGCAACTTCCTCGAGCAGGGACCGACCATCACGATTTCCTTCAAGACCGGCGAAGGCCTGGTCGCCCACAAGACGCAGGTGAAGTACCGCAGCGTGGTGATCGGCGAAGTGGAAGGGGTGGAGCTGGCCAAGGACAAGAACAGCGTCACCGCCAGCGTCAAGCTGAACAAGGAGGCCGAGTCGTTCGCCACCGCCGGAGCGAAGTTCTGGGTGGTCCGTCCACGCATCGGCGCCGGGGGCGTGACCGGCGTGGACACCTTGCTCTCGGGCAATTTCATCGGCGCCGACGCGGGCGAGTCCAGCACCCCGCAGAAGCGCTTCGTCGGGCTCGAGGCGCCGCCGCCGATCACCTACGGCGAGAAGGGCAAGAGCTTCGTCCTGCGCGCCGATGACCTGGGCTCGCTGGATATCGGCTCGCCCATCTATTACCGCAAGATTCCGGTAGGTCAGGTGACCTCCTATGCCTTGCGCAGCGACGGCAAGGGGGTCGACCTGGGGATCTTCGTCGAGTCGCCCAACGATGCCTTCGTGACCCAGAACACCCGCTTCTGGAACGCCAGCGGCATCGATGTCGATGTCGGCGCCAACGGCCTGAAGGTGAACACTGAATCGCTTTCGGCGCTGCTGGTCGGCGGCCTGGCCTTCGGCACGCCCGAGGGCAGCAACGAAACCTCGGCCGCCGCCGACAACCAGGCGTTCGAGCTGTATGCCGATCGCGCTGGCGCCCTTGCACCGCCCTCGGGCGTGCCGCAGTACCTGCGGCTGCGCTTCGACCAGTCGATGCGTGGGCTGAGCATCGGCGCGCCGGTGGAGTTCATGGGCGTCGAGTTCGGCAAGGTGACCAACATCCAGCTGGACTATGACGAGAAGCAGCAGATTTTCCCGGTGATCGTCGATGCGGTGATCTACCCGCAACGCCTGGGCCCGGTGCACCAGAAGATGCTCAAGGTATTCGGCAGCACGGTGGGTGACCAGGAGGGCGCCAGCCGCCTGATCGGCAGCTTCGTCGAACACGGCATGCGCGCGCAGGCGCGCAGCGGCAACCTGCTCACCGGGCAGTTGTACATCTCGCTGGACTTCTTCCCGGACGCCAAGCCCGTGGCCTTCGATGCGACGGCCCGGCCCATGCGCATCCCCACCGTGCCCAGCAGCCTGGAGAAACTCCAGGAACAATTGCAGGCCGTCGTCGAGCGCATTCGCAAGCTGCCGCTGGAGCGCATCGCCAACAACCTCGATGGCAACCTGCGCGAGTTGCAGAGCAGCCTCAAGCAGTTCAATACGCAGACCTTGCCCGGCGTCACCAACACGCTGGCGGAAGTGCGCTCGACACTGGCCACGGCGAACTCGGCCCTGGGCAGGAATTCGCCGGAACGGGAGAAACTCAGCGACACGCTGGATGAGCTGGACCGCATGTCGCGCTCGCTGCGCGACCTGTCCGACTACCTTGGGCGGCATCCGGAGTCGCTGATCCGTGGTCGCCCGAAGAACGCCGACGCCGACAACCTGCAGCCCTGATTCGCGTACAAGGAGAGACTTCAGATGCCGAAGCTGCCCATGCTGCTCCTGGCCGGACTGTTCCCCGCGTTGTCGGGCTGTAGCAGTGCGCCGATCAACTATCACACCCTGGTGCCTGCGCAACCGGGCAGCCCGGCCAGTGGCCAGGTGCGCGTCGAGCGGGTCGCCATGCCGCCGCAGGTCGACCGCTCGCAGATCGTCGTACGCCAGGGCGGCAGCGGCTTGTCGATCCTGGAGACCGAGTGGTGGGGCGCCAACCTGGTGGATGAATTCCGTAACGCCCTGGAGGACCAGCTCGGCGCGCCGGGCCCCGGCGCCACCCTGTTGCGGGTAGACGTGCAACGCTTCGACTCGGTGCCGGGCCAGTACGCACTGCTCGATGCCCGCTGGCGCTTGCAGCGGTCGGGTTCGGAGCAGACGCTGTCCTGTCACAGCAGCCTGCAGACAGCGGCGAACGGCAGCGTGGATGGGTTGGTGGTCGCGCACCAGGCCAATGTGCGCAAGTTCGCCGAGCTGGTGGCACGGGCCAACGCCAGCGGTGCGACGCGCTGTCCCTGACGCTCGCGGCGCGGGGCGTCGTCGCGGGGCCTCTCGAATCATCACGAGTACTGAACGCGATACCCTTGGACCGGCGTGCCGCCACGCACGCCGTGGCTTGCAGGTCGGTGCGCGCGATGTCGTTGCACAGGAGAAACCTCCCCGATGAGCTCACCCAGCAAGCCACGGAGCACCCTGAACCCTCCGGTTTTCTACACCAGCGCGGTACTGATCCTGCTGCTGGTGCTGTACGCCGTCCTGTTCAAGCGCCAGGCGCAGACGCAGTTCGAACACATCCAGCAGTGGATTTTCACCAATGCCAGCTGGTTCTACATCCTCGCGGTCGCGCTGATCCTGATCAGCGTGGTGTTCCTGGCCATCAGTCGCTATGGCGACATCAAGCTGGGGCCTGACCACAGTGAGCCCGAGTACCGCAGCAGCAGTTGGTTCGCCATGCTGTTTTCCGCCGGAATGGGCATCGGCCTGATGTTCTTCGGCGTGGCCGAACCGGTGATGCACTTCACCAGCCCGCCAGTGGGTGAGCCGGGAACCGTGGCCGCCGCGCGCGAGGCGATGAAGATCACCTTCTTCCACTGGGGCCTGCACGCCTGGGCGATCTACGCCATCGTCGGGCTGATCCTGGCCTACTTCAGCTTTCGCAAGGGCCTGCCGCTGACCCTGCGCTCGGCGCTCTACCCGCTGATCGGCGAACGCATCCACGGGCCGATCGGCCACGCCGTGGACATCTTTGCGATCCTCGGCACGGTGTTCGGCGTCGCCACGTCGCTGGGCTATGGCGTGCTGCAGATCAACAGCGGCTTCCACCACCTGTTCGGCCTGCCGGTGAATCCCACCGTGCAGATCATCCTGATCGCCGTGACCTGCGCACTGGCGACCCTCTCGGTGGCCAGCGGCCTGGACAAGGGCATCCGCATCCTCTCCGAGCTGAACCTGGCGCTGGCCGTGATCCTCATGCTGTTCGTCCTGCTCCTCGGGCCGACCGTGTTCCTGCTGCAGACCTACGTGCAGAACACCGGCGCCTATCTCTCCGACATCGTCAACAAGACCTTCAACCTGTACGCCTACGAACCGACCGACTGGATCGGCGGCTGGACCTTGCTCTACTGGGGCTGGTGGCTGTCCTGGTCGCCCTTCGTCGGGCTGTTCATCGCGCGCATCTCGCGCGGGCGAACCATCCGCGAGTTCGTCTGTGGCGTGCTCTTCGTGCCGGCCGGCTTCACCCTGTTGTGGATGACCGTGTTCGGCGACTCGGCGATCCACATGATCCTCAACGAGGGCGTGACCGACCTCGCGGCGGTGGTCGACCAGGACAGCTCGCTGGCGCTGTTCGCCTTCCTCGAGCACTTCCCGCTGTCGAGCGTGGTGTCGATGGTCGCCGTGCTGATGGTGGTGGTGTTCTTCGTCACCTCGGCGGACTCCGGCGCGCTGGTGGTGGACATGCTGGCGTCCTCGGGGCATGCACACTCGCCGTTATGGCAACGCATCTTCTGGTCGGTGAGCATCGGCGTGGTGGCGGTCGCGCTGCTGCTGGCCAACGGACTAAAGGCCCTGCAGACGGCGACCATCGCCAGTGCGCTGCCGTTCTCGGCGATCCTGCTGGCGTCGATCTGGGGGCTGTTCCGCGCCCTGCACCTGGATGCCACGCGGCGCGGCCTGCGCCACCAGGCCTTGCCTACGCCGCGCCATGCACCGCACCACGACGGTGGCTGGCAGCGGCGCTTGCGCAACATCGCCATCCGTCCGCGGCGGGCCCACGTCACCCGTTTCATTGCCGAAGTCGTGCGCCCGGCCTGCGAGGAAGTGGCCGGCGAGTTGCGCAAGCAGGGGCATGTCGCGCAGGTGCTGGAGCGCGAGGACGGCCGCGTGGCGCTGGAACTGGCGCAGCCGGGGGAGGGACATTTCCTCTATGAGGTCCGACCGCGGGCCTTCACCAGCCCGAGCTTCGTGATGCTCGAAGAGGAGGAGGGCGGCGAGGCGCGCAAGTACTTCCGGGCGGAAGTTCACCTGCGCGAAGGCGGGCAGGATTACGACGTCATGGGCTGGACCCGTGACGATGTGATCTCCGACATTCTCGACCAGTACGAGCGGCACCTGCACTACCTGCATGTCGTGCGCTGAAGCCTGCGGCTGATTCAGCCGCAGGGTGCGAGCGCGGCGGGTTCCAGCGTCTGGCACAAGCGCTCGAAGAGCGTTTCCGCGCATCGTTCTGCGGGGGCGAGCAGGTAGTATCCCGACAGGGTCGAGAGCGTCATTTTCAGTGGCTGGAGCAGTCTCCCTGCCTGCAGGTCCTTGCGCGCTTCGCTTGCCTCGACCAGCGCGACACCCAGGCCGTCACGGGCAGCCTGGAGGGCCATGGCGGGGGCAGCGAAATGGATACCCTGCGTGCCGGGAAGCGCCATGCCGGCGCCGGCCAGCCAGTCTCGCCAGAGACTGCCGTCATCCTCGTGCAGCAGCCGATGCCGGCGCAGGTCGGCAACGCCACGAATCGTGCTCGCTCCCCGTGATAGTTCGGGGCTGCAGACTGGCACGAGTTGGGTCGGGCGCAGGCAGCGCCAGTGAAATCCGGCCCACGGCGGTGCCCCATGGAGCACCGCGCAATCCACGCTCTTCCAGTCGATCTCGTCACCGAAGGGGGTGGCGACGATGCTGAGGTCGAGGCCTCCGGGACAGTCCGCCAGGTCGCCGAGGATCGCGGAGGGCGAGGCGATGGCTGGTGTCGGCGGAAGCGACAGCCTGAGTTTGATCGGCACTGCCGTGTCGGGCGCGTCGTGCTGGATCGAGTGGATCGCCGCCTGGATCTCGATCATGGCCCTGGAGAGGCGCCTGTGCAGCTGGCTGCCCGTGACGGTCAGGGCGAGGTGCCGGCCGCGCCGGGCCAGCAGCTCCATGCCCAGGTGGCCCTGGAGGATCTTCACCTGCTGGCTGACGGCTCCCGCGGTCACGTTCAGCTCCCCCGCGGCGGCGGAAACGCTGCCCAGTCGGGCGACGGCTTCGAAGGCTCTGATGCTGTTGAGCGGTGGCAGGTTCATGCAAGGTGCCCTGGTGTCTGTCATGGAGGAATGGGCCGGCGCGGCCCGACGCCGGCCCTGGGCTCAACCGCCCTGGTTGCACTGCTCGTGCTGTTTGACGGAAAGGCCGGCGTGCCCCCAGTCCGCCGGGTCGACTTCATCGATCACGATGTGGGTCCACGCCGGGTCCTTGTGCAGCACGCGCTCCAGCGTCTGGGTGAACTCGCGGATGATGTCCTGCTTCTGGCGTTCGGTTGCACCACGGGTGATGCGCAGCGATACGAATGGCATGGTTCAACTCCCGGACCTGGCCGGGGCGCGGCCTTCGCACGCGGCGAGGTGGTCGTAGCCGGCGCCGGCCAGCGTCCTGTGCAGGGCGCGGCGGCGGATGCCCATGTTGCCGCCGTCGTACAACGGGAAGGCCACGGCATCCTGGAGCAGGCGGGCAAACGGCATTTCGTCGGCGTAGCTTTCGATTCCCACCAGTCGCATCGCGTCGTACACCACCTGTACGGCCTGCTCGGAGCAATACACCTTGGCCATCACCGCCAGCTCGGTGCCTTCGCCCTGGGTCGTATCGAAGTAGTGCGCGGCCTTCCAGGTCAGGTAGCGGGACGCTTCCAGGCGCATCTTCATGTCGGCCAGCATGTAGCCGACGTTCTGGTGTTCGATGATCGGGACCGAACCGTTGCGGCGGTCGGACTTGGCGAACGCCAGGGCCGCCTCGAAGGCCTGGCGCATCACGCAGACGGCTTCGGCGGCAACCCCTACGCCGGAGCCGGCGAAGGTCTGGGCGAGAATCTGCACGCCGTCACCGGGCTTGCCGATCATGTTCTCCAGCGGCACGCGGACCTGGTCGAAGCGGATCCGAGGCGACGGCGTGGCCCGATGGCCCATGGTATCCAGCCCCTTGCCGAAGGACAGGCCGCGGGTGGGGCGGGGCACGGCGAAGATCGCCAGGGACTCGGCGGCAGGAGCGCTCGGATCGGTTCGTGCGGAAACCACGAACAGGTCGGCCCCTTCACCTTCCCAGCCCCAGCCATTGGTGATGAAGAATTTCTCGCCGGAAATCACCCATTCATCGCCGTCCCGGTAAGCGAACGTCTGCGAGCCCGAGCTTGGGTCCGGATCATCGAAGTTGGCGGTACCGCCGACTTCACTGAAGGCCAGCGCGGCCAGCGGGGCGCCGTCGTCGGTGAGGAAGGGCGCGAGGAATTTCTCGCGCTGCGCAGGAGTGCCGTGGCTGATGATGGGAGACAGGGCCAGCGCGCAGGAGAACAGCGCGCAAGTGACGTTGACGTCGCCCAGCGAGGCCTCTTCGCCGCTGATGACCATGTCCAGAAGCCCGCGGTAGGTGCCGCCATCCTTCTCGGGAATGATCGATTTCATGAAACCGGCGCGGACCATTTCCCGGAAGAAGGGTTTGATCGCCCCGACGCGCTGCTCCGGCGTATCGAAGGGGGCAATGGCTGCGGCGACCCCGGAAAGGTGGGTGAGGGCGAAGTCGCGCATCGCTTCCCTCGCGGCGAGCTGCTCGCGGGTCAGCGTGAAATCTACCGGCATGCTGGTTACCTCTTGTTCTGGTTGGCCTCCTGGCTGCCGGAGCGGCCACCGAGGGGGCGGGCAAGACACGAAAGTGCGCCGCAGCTACGCCTGTCAGATGGCGGCTGCCGCGGTCCTGGGCAGGATAGGAATGATCGGAAGTGCGATATATCCCGAAGTTGAGAAGCTGGCTTCAGGACTTCCTGAAGCCAGCCGGTCGCGACGCGGCAGCGAGCCGGGCGCAGGGCGCCGGCTCAGGGCGCGGTTTGGCGGGAGGGGAGGTGATCAGTGCTGGTCGGCGGTGTGGACGTGCAACAGGTCCTCGATGAACGCCTGCGCGGCTTCGCTCTGCGGATGGGCGTTGCTGGTGATCATGCTGTGCTGCACATCCTGTCGCATCAGCTCCGGCAGCAGGACACGCATACGCCCCTGGGCAATCCAGGGTTCTGCGCAATGCAGCGGCAGGAAGCCCAGGTGCGTGCCGGCCAGTATCGCGTGGATCACTGCCTCGAGATGGTAGGCGGTCGCGCTGGAGGTGCTGGGGGTGACCATGCTTTCAAGGTCGGCGGAGAGAAACCCATAGGTGATCCAGTCTGCTTCCTGCAGGTCGACGGGCTGGATGGCCTGGTTGCCGAACAGCGGGTGCGATGCGCCGCAGAAGATGCCCACGCTTTCCCTGTAGAGGTTCCGGTAGGTCAGGTTGGGCAGGGTCCGGTTGAAGTAGGAGATGGCTATGTCGATCTGCCTGTCGATCACCGCGACTTCGAGCTCGGCGGGAGAGTTGACGAACAGGTGCAGGTGCGCGCTGTGCTGGCGCCGGTAGAAGCGTGCGATGGCCGCGTCGATGTGGGCGCTGGCCAGTGTGGAGATGTTGTCCGCCAGGCCGATGTAGACATCCCCCATCAACTTGCCCGACAACAGCTGGGCCTGGTCCTTGAACTGGTCCAGGGCGTCGAAGATCCTCGATGCTGCGGCGAGAATCGCCTGGCCTTTCGGCGTGACGCTGAAACCGGCCTTGCCGCGCTCGCAGACCCGATAGCCCAGGCGCTTTTCCAACGCTGAAATCTGCATGCTGATGTTCGAGTGGCTGATGTTCAGCTCGGCCTGGGCGGCGGTGAAGCCACCGCAGCGCACCACTGCCGCGAACAGCCGCAGTAGTTTCAGGTCCATGTCGGAGACGTTTCGGAGCATGCCGGGTATGCCTGGGGTTCTGGTCAGCGAGGACGATCTGCATCCCTGTCGCCAGGGCCGCCCATGAGTATCGGCTGCGCCGCGGCTGATGCCAACCGACGCGGAACCCCCGCTGAACCCTCCGGCCGCTGAATTTTCGCCGCCGTTTCAGTTTTTCTAAAACCAGCGTGTTCGCGGTTTTAGAAAAGCTGGCATTCCAGGCTCGTTACGGTAGCCGCGAGGACCGAGCACGACGTCATCGATGCTGCCAATGACGCCCGCTCTGCAGGTGTTTTTCAGATTAAAGCCTTTTTAAATCATGTGGTTGCGCTCATTCGTCCGGCCTGAATGGCCACGGATAGAAGCGCTCGCCTGGTTTGCGAATCTCTGAAGTAATTGTTTGGGCGCACTGATTTTTCACCCCGCGACCCCAGGGGCAAACTGAGTTCGCCCGGGTCGGAATCCGCGTGGCGCCAGCTCGGCGGTGGCAGGTTGCAATTCAATCAAGGCTGCCCCGTCTCGACGCTTCTGCTGCCGTCACGATCCGTGCCCTTGCGACGCTTCGCTTCGCCGACCCGGCTGCCCAGTCGAGTCGGAAACAGGCCAGCCACTTGCGTGCCGCACAGCGGTCTCCTGCGTTGCCGTCGTGCCCTTACAACTACAAGAATCAGGTAATTCATGCCATGAGCGACAATCAGCCAGGCGGGGCCATGCGTCCCGTCATCGAAGTCCGTTCAATCGACTATGTGCCGCGCAACGAGCGCCATGGAAAGGTCTGGCACCAGGGGCCGTTCTGGTTCGCCGGCAACTTCGTGATCATGACGCTGATGATCGGATTCATCGGCCCTTCGCTGTCCCTCGGGGCATTCTATTCGGTGCTGGCGATCCTCCTGGGCGTTGCCTTCGGAACCCTGTTCATGGCCTTCCACGCCAACCAGGGGCCGACCATGGGGTTGCCTCAGATGATCCAGTCGCGTGCCCAGTTCGGTGTGCGCGGAGTCGTCCTGCCGTTGCTCGCCGTGTACTTCTGCTACACGGGGTTCAACGTGTTCAATGCCATCCTTGCGACCGATGCGGTGCAGACCGTTGTCGCCGGGCCGCGCGAGCCCTGGTACTTCGTCTGGACCCTGGCAGCCGCGGTGATCGCCATCTTCGGGCATGATCTGCTGCACCGCTTCCAGCGCTGGTTGACCTACCTGATCGTCACCGTCTACGCACTCCTGTCCGTCGCCGCGGTGATCTATCTCACCCCCGATGCCGCCGTGAAGGGCGCCGGCTTTTCCCTGGACGCGTTCCTCGTCCAGCTGGGCGCCGCCGCGGGTTACCAGATCAGCTACTCGGTCTATGTCTCGGACTACTCGCGTTACCTGCCGCACGACACGCCGGCACGCAGGATCATCACCTGGACCTACCTGGGGGCGCTGATCTCCGCCGTATGGATGATGTCCCTGGGGGCGCTGATCGCTTCGGCGCTGCCGGAGCCCAGCGCCATTGGCAGCCTGCGCGAGATCGGCAACCGACTGATGCCGGGCTTCGGAACCTTTGCCGTGCTTGTCTCCGTGCCGGCCATCCTCGGCATCATGGCGGTCAACTTCTACGGTGCGATGCTCACCAGCATCACCGCGCTGGATGCGTTCCGCAGCATCGCTCCCACCCTGAAGAGCCGTGTGCTGGGGATCGCGCTGGCCGCACTGATTGCCCTGGCCATCAGCCTGGCGATTCCGGACAGGTACATGGCCACCTTCAACACCTTCATCATGATGATGCTCTACGCACTGATCCCCTGGACCGCCGTCAATCTGGTCGATTTCTATTGCGTCCGTCGCGGCCATTACGCGATCAGCGAGATATTCAATCCCGACGGCATCTACGGGAAGTGGTCAGGGAACGGGCTCAGCGCCTACTTCCTGGGGATTCTCGCCATGGTTCCGTTCATGTCCCTGAGCTTCTACGTCGGGCCGGGAGCGCAGGCACTCGGCGGCGCGGACATCACCTTCGTGGTCGGCCTGGCAGTGTCGGGCCTGGCTTACTTCCTCATCGCCAAGCGCCGCTGCAGCACGGAGGAATGGCGGAGGGTCCGGGAAAGCGAAGTGATGCTGGAGGGGCGCTGAGCTGGAGAGGAGGCGAATGTCGCCGCTTGTTCCGGGCCTTTGCGCGCAGTGTTTCCGCGCCGCGATGTGTACGCCGGCACTCGCAAGCGTGCCGTTCAGATGCCTGGTGGATTCTGCCGCGCGAAGTTGACCGGGGTGCGTAAGCCGCGGCGAGTCTCCCAGGCATCAGCGGATATCTTCGGCAGCCAGAATCTCCCCAACTCCCCGTCTACACTCACCTGGCTTCACGCGTCGACGGGGCTCTCAGGGCCGGACTTCCCACGGATCGGCCCTGGAGATCATCTGCAAATCGAGGAGACTCTTCCTGCATGGCGACTCATTTCAGTTCACTGTTTCTTTGCAGCGCGCTGGTCATTCTCTCCGGCTGCGCTTCGACAGCTCAGCCCGGAAGAAGCACGCCGCTGGGCTCGGATGTGCATGGTTCGGGCTTCATGCCGGACGTCTACCCGCTGATGAAACCAGGCAAGGACGGCGAATCCCTGCTGCTGTACCGCAACCCGAAATTCGCCGCAGCGGCGGATTTCTCGCGCTACAGGAAAATCTACCTGGACCCGGTGAAGCTCTATGGCGGTCCCGACTCCAAGCTGCACAGTACGCCGAAGGAACAGAACACGGTGATCGCCCAGGGGCTCTACGATCAGTTGCATGAGCAACTGGGCAAGGACTACCAGATGGTCGACCAGGCAGGCCCGGACACCCTGCAGGTGTCCGTCGCGATCGTTGATGCGGAAGAGGCCGACACCTCGGCCAAGGCGATTTCCTATGTGCCGATTCCGCTCGGCCTTCCGGGCGCCAAGCTGACCGCCATGCAGACCATGACCCATACCCAGGGCAAGCCGCCTTTCGCCGGGCAGGTGACGGTGGAAGGGAAGGTGACGGATTCGGCGTCGGGCGAAGTGGTTGCCGCGATGATCGATCGCCGCGTGGGTGCGCGCAAACCCATCATCGGCCTGTTCGAGAGCGGCACCTACGACTCCTGGAGCGATGTGTCCGAGGCCGAACGCTATTGGGCCGAGCAGGTTCGCTATCGGTTCTGCGAGCGCCGTGGGGCGAGTGATTGCAAGGCGGCCAGCGAGTAGCTTGTCGGGTGTATTCCCCTGCAGCCGTCGGGATGCAGGGGAATTTTCCGGTCACTGGACGGGCTTGGGTGTGGGCGGCAGGTATTGGCCGCTGATAACCGTCTTGCCGGGGCGATAGATCCGCATTCCGAGATACCAATTGTCACCTGGGGTGGGTAGCCAGTTGGCCGAGTCGCCGCACTTTTCCTTGGGTCCGTAGCGAACGGTGAAGGTGCCGTCCTTGTTGAAGTTGATCGCGCGATTATTGAGGTTGGAATTCTCGCTCTTGAGGTACTTGTCGGCCCCGTACATGGTGAGGGAGAAGAAGCCGCCCTCGAGGAAGTCGGGCCTGGTATAGGTAGCCTCATAGCATTGCTCGCCACTCAGCCCGTAGTCACGGTAGATGTACACGGCATCCTTGGCTGGCAGCAGCCCCAATGCAACCGATGCACTCAAGCGGAGCATCTCAGGCTTGATGACGCCGCGTGGCCCCGAGGTGTCATTGAAGTTCGGGAGTTTGGCTGCTTCTTTCTGGTACTGCGCGCGGAGCGACTTGAGGCTCGCCTGATCCCAGTCGACGATCTTGTATTCCTCGGGTTTCACGCCTTTGGGCCAATTCACCTTGACGCCATCCTGAATGACTTTGACGTTCCTCGTGTCGTCGGGATCGCTTGGGTTGATCTGCGTCCGCATGACTACTCCGACGAATTCCGTTTTCGACTTGATCTCGAATGTTCCCGGTGCATAGAACACCTGGTCGGTGTAGTCGTCGTTCTGCATGATCATGGCCGACTGGTAGCGATTGTCCGCCGACCTGGGCAAGGTGATCGTCGTGCCTTTCGGGGCGTAGAACACTCCGAATGAGTACACCGTATCGCGGTTCATGGTGACTGCCGGCTGCTTGTCCAGGGGGATGAGTGCACGGTCATGGCGAAAGGCATTGGAACCCACATCGGCCACGATGTGCTTGTAGGACTCATCCACCTCAGCACGGGCATAGTTTTCAGGTGTCACGGGAATGCCGGCGTAAGCCGTACCCGCATTCAACAAGGCGCTGCAGATCAGGATCTTTTTCAGATAGGTCATTGCCTGGGTCCTTGAGTGCCTGCCGTTCGAGGCCTGGTTAGTGCACTACCGCCGAGCGCTCAGGCCGCCAGAGGCCTGAGCCACGTGTCGTGTTCGATAGGACGCGGCCCGGCAGTGACACCGGGCCGCCGAGGGGCGGAGATCAGTTCTCCATCGATGCCATGCCGATGCCTCCCGCGCCTTTCTGCGACGGCGGGAAGTCCTTCATGCTCTTCTCGAATGCCTGGATGTACGGCGCGAGGATCGGGATGATCCAGCTGCGCTGCTGCTGCCAGCGGAAGTGATCGCCGGCTTCTGGGGAGCGCTCGTAGGGGTCGAGCTTGATGTCGATGACCAGGCCGCCGGGAATCTTCCGGGCATCCTCCATCCACTTGTCCTTGACTGCGGTGTGGATCTTCCACTGGTCGACGCGGACGGCGTTCATGCTGGTTTCCGCGAAGTAGAAGAATTCATGCCGCTTGGACTTGCCATCGGGCTGGGTCAGCATGTCGAGCTGGTTGTAGCCGTCGAGGTGATTCTTGAAAGTCTTGCCGCCGACATCGAGGCCGCTCAGCAGTTGCTGCTTCACGTCCGGCTTGCCGGCGGCGGCCATCAGGGTCGGCAGCCAGTCCTCGGAAGCCATGAACTCGCCGGTCCAGGTGTCGGGCTTGATGTGCTCGGGCCAGCGCGCAAGCATCGGCACGCGGAAGCCGCCATCCCAGGTGAGGCCTTTCTCGCCGCGGAATGACGCGGCGCCGGAATCCGGCCAGTGCGAGAGGTTGACGCCGTTGTCGGAGGTGAACAGGACGATGGTGTTCTTGCTCAGGCCTTCCTGGTCGAGGGTATCCAGCAGCTTGCCCACCAGCGAGTCGAGCTGCAGCACCGCGTCGGCGTATTCGGTGTGCCCGCTCTTGCCCAGCCACTGGTCGCTGACGTGAATCTTCTGGTGCATGCGCGAGGGGTTGAACCAGAGGAAGAACGGCTTGTTGGCCGCCTTCTGTTTCTTCACCCAGTCGATCGACATAGCGGTGAAGGTGTCGTCGATGGTCTTCATGCGCTCGATGGTGAGCGGCCCTTCGTCGGTGATCTTCTGCTTGCCCACGCGGCCCCAGCGCGGCTCCTCGGTGGCATCGTCGGTGCTGGTGGCCACGGCGTGGATCATGTTGCGCGGGATGCCGGGGAAGTTCGGGTCTTTCGGGAAGTTGGTCATCTCGGCGATCTCCATCACGTTGAGGTGATAGAGGAAGCCGTAGAACTCGTCGAAGCCGTGGACGGTCGGCAGGTACTCGTTGCGGTCGCCAACGTGGGACTTGCCGAACATGCCGGTGGCGTAGCCTTCGGCCTTGAGCAACTGAGCCAGGGTTACGTCGCTGCTCTGCAGGCCGACTTTCGCCCCTGGCTGGCCGACGGCGGTGAGCCCGGTACGGATCGGGTACTGGCCGGTGATGAACGCGGCGCGCCCGGCCGTGCAGCTGGGCTCGGCGTAGTAGTCGGAGATCATCACGCCTTCCTTGGCGATGCGATCGATATTGGGTGTGGTGACGGCTCCCAGGCCGCGGTTGTAGGCCGATACATCCATGGGCGCCATGTCATCGACCATGATCACCACGATATTGGGCTTTTCCGCCGCCTGGGCCGAGCCCAGCGCCGCGATGCCCAGGCCGAGACCCAGCAGGACGTCTCTGAGGATGCGCATGTAGAACCTCATTTGTTGGTGAAGTGACCGCCCAATACGAATTGAGACTGCGACCTTCGAGATCCATCGGGAGGGTGAAATCCGTATAGCACAGGGTATTCATCTCGGCCCGGCGACCGTCGCCGATTCCGCGAGCCGGCTAGCTGCCGGTATGCCCGGCGCTGATGCTGCTGGCTGCCGGGTGACGTTCAGCCGTCCGGTTGCCGGCCTGCTTGCGGTAGCGTCCGGGTGATACGCCATACCAGCGCTTGAACGAACGGAAGAAGTTGCTCGGGTCGGAGAAGCCCAACTGGAAGGCGATATCCAGCAGCGGGCGGGCACTCTGGGTGACGTAGCCCTTGGCCAGGACGGCGCGGCGCTGATCGAGCAGGGTCTTGTACGAGGTGCCTTCGGCGAGCAAGCGGCGATGCAGGGTGCTGGGGCTGAGGTTGAGCAGGCCGGCGACGCGTTCGCGGGATGGCTCGCCTTCCGGCAGCAACTGTTGCAGCACATCACCGACCTGCAACGAGATCGACTGCTGGCGGCGTCGCTTCAGGCGCTCCTCCAGATGCTGGCGGTGCATCTCGAAGACCTGGGGGTTGGCCGATGGCAGCGGCGCGTGGAGGTTGCGCGGCGACAGCTTCAGGCAGTCCATCGGGCTGTCGAAGCGGATCGGGCAATCGAATACGCGCCGGTACAGTTCAAGGTCCGACGGCGCCGGTTGCGGCCGGCGCAGGCACAGCTGGCGCGGGCGGAACCCGGGGCCGAGCACCCAGCGGCAGAACACCATGGTGGCGCCCAGCATCATGTCGTTGATCGCCTGGGGAATGGCATGCAGCTGCGGGATCACCTCCAGGCGCAGCGTGCCACCCTCCGCGTCGAGCGTGAGCTCACAGTCGGAAACGTCACTCAGCAACTGCTGGTAGCGCATGAGATGAGCCAGTGCGTCGGCGAGCGTCGGCGCGGCGAGCATCAGGTAACCGACCTGGTTCATGCAGCCGGGACGGAAGTCCTGGCTGGCGCGCAGGGCCAGCAGGGGATCGCCGGTGACTTCGCAGGCGAGCGTCCAGAAGCGGGCGATCTGGATGTGAGCAATGCTGGCGTTGCTGTCGCACAGCAGTTCCGCGGCAATACCACTGCGGGCCAGCAGGTCCTCCACGTCGACGCCGCGCCGTGCGAGCGCTGGCAGCATGCCTTGGAACCATTGGGCGGACGCACTGGGCACGGTCATGAGGGGGCACCTGACGGGAGGAATTGGGGCGGATAATTGTACTTTCCGTACTTTTGTTCAGAATCCTATGCGAGGTATGATCGGGGCGTCAATCACCAGCCGATCGAATGCCATGCCTGATCCGAGAGTCCTGCGTAGCCGCCAGAAACTGGCCAATGCCCTGTTCGACCTGATCGGCGAGGGGCAGGCCTATCCACCCGCGGTGAACCTCGTTCTGGAGCGTGCCCGCGTGGCACGGGCCACCTTCTATAGCCACTTCACCGACATGGACGCCCTGCTGGCCTGGGAGGTGGAGCGCCTCCTCGACGAGATCCAGTCCAGCATCGACTGGCAGGGGCAGGCGCAGGATGCTCCGTTCACCGGCCGGGTCGTGCAGGCCGTGCTGGGAAAGGCGCGCGAACAGACAGCGCTGTTCCGCCTGCTGCTCACTGGCGGCGCCGGGCCGATCCCCCTCGAGCGCTTCTACTCGCGTTTCTACGAGACTTCCCTGGCGCTGCATCGCCAGCGTTGCGCCGCGCAGAACATCACCCCGGCGATTCCGCTGGAGGTGATCTGCAGCAGCATCAGCGGCCAGATGATCGGCGTGCTGCGCTGGATGGTGATCCACCAGCCGGACGCCGATATCGAGCAACTGGTGGCGTGGATGCGCAGCATCTATCAGCAGGGCATGAGCCACCTGCTGATGCCGGCGGCTGACTCCCACGGACAGTGATTTGAACGGTTTGGACAGGTTCGCCGTCACGGCGAGCGCCATGCTGGGGCAGGAGGCGGCCAATGCCCGGTCCGCCATGAGGCTTCCCCCATGCACCTGTCCATCCTGTTTTCCGCGCTGCTGCTGGCCAGCGCTGGCGCGCTTGCGGCCCAGCCGCCGGTCGATCGCCTGGAGCGTCCGGCACCTGATCAACCCAAGGCTGCGCAGCAGTCTTTCAACGACCTGCTGAGCCTGCCCGCAGGCTTGGTCGCGGTCGGTCGCGATGGCCTGATCCTGCAAGGCGATGGGCGCGGCAACTGGCAGCAGCAGGGCAGCCCTTCCAGCGTGCTGCTGACCGCTGTGCGCGGCCAGCCTGGCCAGGCGCTCTGGGCGACCGGGCACGATGGTCTGGTCCTGCGCCAGCTGCCGGGCAAGCCGTGGCAGCGCGTGCTCGATGGTCGGCAGATCAACCAGCTGCTGCAGGACTCCGCGCAGCGCGCGCTGCAGGCGGCCCAGGCCGCCAGCGATGCCGCGCCGGATGACAGTCAACTGCGCCTGCGACTGGATGATGCGCAGTTCTATGCCGACGACGCCCAGGCCAGCCAGGACGCCGGACCTGCCCGTCCACTGCTCGACCTGTGGAGTCGTGATGAGCGCCGCAGCTGGGTTGTCGGCGCCTACGGCGTGATGCTCGAAACCGACGATGGCGGTGCCCGCTGGCGTCTGCTGGACAACCTGCCGAACCCTGAGCGGCTGCATCTGAACAGCGTGCTGGAAACCGCGCCGGGTGTGCTGCTGGTTGCCGGTGAGGGAGGGCGCCTGTATCGCTCCGACGATGCCGGGCAGAACTGGGACGCGCTGCGCCAGCTGGGCAATGCCTCGCTGTATCGACTGATTCCGCTGACCGCGCCGGGCGATGTGCTGGCAGTTGGCTTTGGCGGCTTCGTCGCACGCTCGCAGGACGCCGGTGTTACCTGGCAGAAGCTGCCGGTACCGGCCAAGGCCAGCCTGTTCGGCGGGACGCGCCTGGACCATGGCGGGGTCCTGCTGGTCGGCCAGGGTGGCAGCCTGCTCTACAGCGACGATCTGCAGACCTTCCGCCTCTGGCGCGACCCGCAGCAGCGCGGCTGGATGGCGGCCGCTCAGCTCGCCGACGGCAGCATCGAACTGGCCGGACGCCAGGGCCTGCTGCAGCTCAAACGCCAGGAACTGCTGGAGCGCTTCCAATGAACATGCCGGTATCCCACCACGAGCGCCGCTTCATCGGCACCCTCGAACGCGTGCTGTTTTCCCGTCGCCCGCTGGTCCTGCTGGTGTTCCTGCTGGCCAGTCTGCTGCTTGCCTGGCAAGCCGTGCAGATTCGCCCGGACGCCAGCTTCAGCAAGATGATCCCGCTCAAGCATCCGTTCATCCTCAACTACCTGCGCTTCGAGGACATGCTCCGGCCGCAGAGCAACCTGCTCCGGGTGATCGTCGAGAACCCCAGGGGATCGGTGTTCGAGAAGGGCTTCATGGAGCGCCTGCGGGAAGTCAACGACGCGATCTTCTACCTGCCCGGCGTCGACCGCGGCAACCTGAAATCGCTGTGGACGCCCAACGTGTTCTGGCAGGAAGTCACCAGCGATGGCCTGCGCGCCGGACGGATCATCCCGGATGGTTATGACGGCGCTGCCGCCTCGCTGGAACAGGTGCGCAGCAACGTCGCGCGTGCCGGCCTGGTCGGTTCGCTGGTGGCCAACGACGAGCGCTCGGCGATCATTCTCGTGCCGTTGCTGGAGGTTGATCCGCAGACCGGCCAGCAACTGGATTACGCCAGCTTCAGCCATGCCCTGGAAGCCAAGGTGCGCGAGCACTTCGATGGTGCGGACAGCCATATTCGGGTGGTCGGCTTTGCCCAGATCATCGGCGACCTGATCAGCGGGGCGGGGGTCATCCTCCTGCTGTTCTGCGCCACCCTGGCGCTGATCAGCGTGTTGATCTACCTGTACTGCCGTTGCTGGCGCAGCACCCTGGTGACCATCGCCACCTGCCTGCTCACGGTGGTCTGGCAACTGGGCCTGTTGCGCCTGCTGGGCGTGGGCCTGGACCCTTACTCGATCCTGGTGCCGTTCCTGATCTTCTCCATCGCCACCAGTCACGCGGTGCAGAACATCAACCTGATGGCCAGCGAAATGGCCACTGGCGCCACGCGCCTGGAGGCGGCGCGGAAGAACTTCAGCATCCTGTTCATTCCCGGCTCGATGGCGCTGATCGCCGACGGCATCGGCTTCGCCACCCTGCTGATCATCGACATCGGCGTGATCCGCCAGCTGGCGCTCTCCGCCAGCCTCGGTGTGGCGGTGGCCCTGCTGACCAAGATGCTGCTGTTGCCGGTGTTGATGTCGTATGTCGGCGTCAGCCCGCGCGGGCTGGCCCGGCAACGTCTGCGCGATGCCTCGCCGCGCCCGTTGTGGCGCCTGGTCAGTCGCGTGGTCCGGCCGCGCCCGGCGCTGCTCTGCGTGCTGGTCAGCGCCGGCCTGCTGGCAGGCTCGATGTACCTGGCGCGCGACCTGCAGATCGGCGACCTGGACCGTGGCGCGCCGGAGTTCCGCGCCACTGCGCGCTACAACCTGGACAACGCCTACCTGCTGCAGCACTACAGCACCAGCACCGATGTGCTGGTGGTGCTGCTGCATACCCCGGCCGAGCAATGTGCGCGCTTTGCGGCGGCGGATCTCGCCAGCCTGCTGGAGCAGCGCCTGCGCCAGGTGCCGGGCGTGACCCGCACCGATTCGCTGTACCAGCGCATGCGCCAGGCGATCCTCGCGCGCAACGAGGCCAATCCGAAGTGGGATGAGCTGTCGCGCGATCGCTTCGTGATGAACGCCGCCCGTTCCAGCGTTTCCAGCGAATTCGCCAGCTCCGATTGCAGCAGCGTGCCGATCAGCGTGTTCCTCGCCGACCACAAGGCCACGACCCTGGCCGGGCTGGTGAAGGCCATCGAGGCGTTCAACGCGGAGTATCAGCTGCCCGAACACGAGCTGCTGATCGCCGGCGGCAACGCGGGCGTCGAGGCAGCGACCAACCAGGTCATCGAGGTGGCCAACCACCGGATGCTGGCGCTGGTGCTGGGCATCGTCGCGCTGATGGTCTGGTGGGAGTTCCGCTCGCTGCGGGTGACGCTCAGCCTGGTGCTGCCGCTGTACCTCTCGGCGATTCTCTGCGAGGCGCTGATGGCGCGCATGGGCATGGGCGTGAAGGTCGCCACATTGCCGGTGATCGCGCTCGGGGTGGGCATTGGCGTGGATTATGGCATCTACCTGTACAGCCGCCTGGACGCCTTCCTCAAGCGCGGCCTGCCGCTGGAACAGGCTTACTTTGAAACCCTGCGCAGCACCGGCACGGCAGTGGCCTTCACCGGCTTCACCCTGGCACTGGGCGTCGCCACCTGGGTGTTCTCCAGCATCCGCTTCCAGGCCGACATGGGCCTGCTGCTGACGCTGTTGTTCCTCTGGAACATGCTCGGCGCGCTGCTGTTGCTGCCGGCGCTGGTGGCCCTGCTTTCCAGAGTCAGTCTTTTGAATCGCAAGGTCAGGGCAGGGGAGAAGGAGAGTCTGACAATGGTGCGGTGACCCGTTGCGCGGGCTCCACCAACACTAAAACAAGAAAGGTCTCCTTGCATGAACCGCATCGCTCATCGTCGGCGCGTCCCTGCGTTCCGTCCGCACCGCCTCGCACTGTTGATCGCCCTCATCGGCAGCCCGGTGCTGGCGGCCGAGTTCCAGCTGGGCGATATCCAGGGACGCGCGAACGGCAAGCTCTCCCTCGGCGCCCTGTGGAGCGCCGAGGATGCCAACAAGTCCATGATCTACCCGCAGAACGCCCAGGCCATCGGCCAGTCGTTCGACCCCAACGGCGTCGGCCGCAACAACGACGACCGCCGCCTCAACTACCGCGACAGCGGCACGCTGATCTCCACGCCGCTGAGCTTCATCGGCGAGATGGACCTGAAGTGGCAGAACTACGGCCTCTTCACCCGCGCCAAGGCCTGGTACGACTACCGCCTGAACCACGATGAGGTGCCCTGGGGCAGCTCCGCCAATGGCTACGACCACGGCGGGCGGCTGGACGACAGCCATTACGACGACCTCGCCAAGTTCCAGGGCGTGGAGTTGCTCGACGCCTATGCCTACGGTGATTTCCAGCTCGGCGACAGCGCCCTGCAGGTACGCGGTGGCAACCAGTCGGTGAACTGGGGCGAATCGCTGTTCTTCCTCAACGGCATCAACAGCATCAACCCGGTGGATGCCGCCGCCCTGCGCCGGCCGGGCTCCGAGGTCAAGGAGGCGCTGGTCCCGGTGCCGATGCTCTACGGCAACCTCAGCCTGACCAGCAACCTGAGCCTGGAAGCCTTCTACCAGCTGCAGTGGCGCAAGTCGGTGCTCGAAGGTTGCGGCACCTACTTCGCCGCGGTCGACTACATCTCCGAGGGCTGCAACGCGGTGATGGCGCCCAATGGCGCGGCGCTGGCCGGCTTCGACGATGGCACGCGCCTGGAGAATGGCGCGTACCTGCGCCGCGCGGGCGACAAGGACCCGCGCGACGACGGCCAGTTCGGTGTCGCGGCACGTTACTTCATCGATGAACTGGGCACGGAGGTGGCCGGTTACTACCTGAACATCCACAGCCGCACGCCGCTGATCGGTGCGATCAAGGCCAACCGCGCCAGCGGCGCCAGCTTCAGCCCGACGGACCTGGTGAACAATGCGCAGTACCAGCTGAGCTATCCCGAGGACATCCACGTCATCGGTGCCAGTTTCAACAGCAACCTGGCTGGCTGGTCGGTGTTCGGCGAAGTCAGCTTCCGCCCGAACCAGCCGCTGCAACTGCATTCGGGCGATCTCCTGGCGTCCTATGGCGGCCCGCTGGCGGGCAACCCGGCGTTCCTGCTCAACGACGATTTCCTTGCCACGCCGGCCGGTGGCAGCAATGCGGGTTATGACCGCTTCAACGTCGGCGCCGCCTCGCTGGGTACGCTGAAGACCTTCGGCAACGTGCTGGGCGCGGAGAACCTGGCGTTCACCGGCGAGGTCGCCTGGCGCTGGGCCAACGGCCTGCCCGACAGCGACCAACGCCGCTACGGCCGCACCGAGATGTACGGCTTCTCCCTGCTCGACGGCAGCTGCACCTCGGCGAGCAACCCCTCGGCGGCGAAGAAGGGCTGCACCGACAAGGGCTTCGTCACCTCCACCGCCTGGGGCATTCGCACCCGCACCCAGCTCAACTACGCGGACGCCTTCGCCGGCGTCAACCTCTCGCCCTACCTGGCGCTGGGCTACGACGTGGACGGCTGGTCGTGGGACGGCTCGATCATCGAAAAACGCGTGCAGGGCGCGCTGGGCGTGAAGGCCGACTACCTGTCGCGCTACAGCGCCGAGCTCTCCTACAACGCCGCCGGTGGCTCGCCGTACTTCCTCGGTGCCGACACCGATTTCATTTCCCTGAGCCTGAGCATGGGCTTCTAAGCCGGAGATTCCGACATGACCCGAACCCTGATAGCCCTGGCGGTAGCGTCGCTGCTCGCCAGCCCCGTGGCCTTTGCCAAGCTCGATGCCGGCCAGGTGGCGCACCTGGGCACCGACCTGACACCCACCGGCGCCGAGAAAGCCGGCAATGCCGACGGCAGCATCCCCGCCTGGACCGGCGGCCTGACCCAGGCTCCGGCAGGCTTCAAGGCCGGCGGCAACTACGCCGACCCTTATGCCAGCGAAGCGCCGCTGTTCACCGTCAGCGCCGCCAACATGGCGCAGTACGCCGAGCTGCTGTCGCCGGGGCAGAAGGCGATGCTCACGACCTTCAGCGACTACAAGCTGCCGGTCTATCCGACCCACCGGAGCGCGGCGCTGCCCGACGCCGCCTACGCGGCTACTCGCCAGCAGAGCCAGGCAGTGGAGTTGCTCGCCAACGGCAACGGCCTGCAAGGCTACAGCGGCGCCAGCGTGCCGTTCCCGATCCCGAAGAATGGCCTGGAAGCGCTGTGGAACCACCTGGCGCGCTACCGCGGCAACGGCTGGGAAACCAGCTACGCGGAGTTCGCCGTGCAGGCCAACGGCAGCTTCACGCCGCTGATTCGCCGGCAGAAGCTGGCCCCAGCGAGCGCGGTGTCCGATGCCGAGCCCAATCGCCTGCTGTACTACATCACCTACCTGACTGCGCCGGAAAGCGTGGCCGGCTCGGCCAACCTGGTGCACGAGCCGCTGGACCAGGTCAAGGAACGCCGTCTGGCCTGGACCTACAACCCCGGCCAGCGCCGCGTGCTGCGCGCGCCGGAAATCGCCTATGACAACCCGCAGCAGAACTTCGACGGCCTGCGCACCACCGACATGCTCGACATGTACAACGGCGCGCCCGACCGTTACGACTGGACCCTGGTCGGCAAGCGCGAAATGCTCATCCCGTACAACACCTACAAGCTGCAGGACCACGCGCTCAAGTACGCCGACATCGTGCGTCCGGGGCACCTCAACCAGGACCTGCTGCGTTACGAGCGTCACCGCGTCTGGGTGGTCGAGGCGAAGCTGAAGGCCGGCGAGCGGCACATCTATGCCAAGCGCACCTACTACCTCGACGAGGACAGCTGGGCCATCGTCGCCGCCGACCTGTATGACGGCCGTGGTGAACTGTGGCGCGTACAGGAAGCCCATCCGATCCAGTTCTATGACGTCGCCATGCCCTACGCCCCCAGCGAGGTTTCCTACGACCTGCAATCGCGCCGCTACGGTGTGGTCGGGCTGCGCAACCAGGAAGCCGGCTACAACTTCAGCGCCCCCGCGCACCTGATGGACTTCAGCGCCAACGCGCTGCGCCGCATGGGCCGCTGAGTCCACTCCCTCACAACCCTCACCGCTGGGCGCCGGATGGCGCCCGGCCTGGCCGGGTGCGCCCGGAAACAATGGAAAGGAACTGCGTATGAAAGCTTTGATAAGCGCTGTCCTGCTGGCCTCCAGCGGGCTGATGGGCGTGGCCGGACAGGCCAGCGCGGCGGATGAGATCGGCGTGCCCGGGCCGCGCAACTGCTTCTTCAAGCATGGCCCGGTCAGCGGCGACCCCTATGCCAACGCCGCCTACCCGGACGCCGCCACGGCGTACTGGGCGGCGATGTTCAATACGCCCGAAGGCGCCAAGCTGGAGATCAAGGGCCAGTTCCCGCATTCGCGCTACATCTCCTTCATCAGCTATGACGAGAAGGGCGTGCCCATCGAGTCGGTGGCCGACTACCTGATCAAGCCGCAGCCCGGCAGCACCAACCCCTTCGTCGCCGGTGCCGCGCGCGACGGCAAGCAGCGCGACTACCGCCTGACGGTGCTTAACCAGTCCCGCGATGCCGGCGAAGAAAGCATCGGCAAGCTCGAACAGGACGGCGCCGGCCGCAGCCTGCATGCGCCCACCAGCAAGGCCGGCCAGCAGATCGTGCTCTACCGCATCTACGCTTCCGACAAGGGGCTGCACCCCACCGGCGGCGTGGACGTACCCGTGCCGGTACTGACGCTCAAGGACGGCACCGTGCTCGAAGGCCAGGAAGCCTGCCAGGCCCTGCACGCCGAGCAGCCGCCGCGCCTGAACGTTGCGGCGATCGGCATTCCCAAGTCGCAGTACCTGGCGCTGCTGAACCAGCCCGGCAAGCCCGATACGCACCCGGCCCAGGAAACCCCCGAGTGGCACATCCAGCTCGACCGCAAGGCGCTGATCGGCATGTACACCGGTGACATCGATCCCAACGCCCGGCGCAGCGAAGGCGGCTTCTTCCCCAACCTGGACAACCAGTACATCCGCACCATCATCAACACTCGCTTCGGCGACGTACTGGTGATCCGCGGCAAGGCGCCGACCACCCCGACCACCTTCAAGGGTGACAAGCACATGGGCAGCGGCGAGATGCGCTACTGGTCGATGTGCTCCAACCAGGGCTTCGCCAACACCCGCGTCAACGACTGCGTGTTCGACGAGAAGGTGCCGCTGGATGCCAAGGGCTACTACACCATCATGGTCAGCAAGAAGAAGGACCGCCCGCGCGTCGCCCACACCGAATGCGGCATCGCCTGGCTGCCGATCGCCGATGATGGCGACGGCGTGAAGGACCCCGACGTTGCCGTCGTACAACTGCGCAACATGCTCACCTCGCCGGACTTCAAGCACGGCGTGAACAGCGTCGACAAGGACAGCGACATCGCCAAGGTGATGGGCGAGTACGCGCCGAAGGGCATGTACATGCAGCGCAACATCATCGAGACGGTGTGGACCTGCCCGAAGAAGTCCTGATCGCGCTTTCGAGTCCGCGTCCGGCAAGCGGAGCCGGACCTGCCAACGAAGGCCTCTGCCTCATCGACAACCGGTGATGCAGGGGCCTTTGTGCTTTTGCGCAGCGGGTGCGCGGGATTGTCAGGTTTGGCGGGGCGGGTGGCGCGGAGGAGGGGAAAGTCCTGCCCCCGCGAGAGGGGCAGGACGCGCCGTCACTGTTTGACGACCTCGATGGCCGGGAATTTGTAGCTGCCCTGCTGCACCGCTTTGCTCGGGCCGTACAGGCGCATGATGATGTAGGCATCCTTCTCGGGGATCGGCAGGAAGTTCGGGTCGTTGGCGTCGCCCTTGGCGCTCAGCTCGATGGTGTAGTTGCCATCGGCGTCCGGCTTCAGCGTGCGGTCGCCACGGCTGTGGCGGTTGAGCTCGTTGTGCGCCATGAAGCGGTTGTCGGTGCCGTAGACGGTGAACGACCAGAACTGGCTGACGTCCGGCGCCTTGAAGGTCATGCGGTAGGACTTGCCGTTGGCGCCGTTGATCGGCTTGCCGTCGCTGCCTTTCACTGCCTGGAGGTAGGTGCTTTCTTCCGGCGGCAGCCCCCACTGGCCGAGATAGGTGCCCACGGCGAACAGATCACGGGCGCCGTCGCCCAGTTGTTCGCGGGTGCCCAGCGACTTCTCGGAACTGGTCAGGGTCGGGCCGAGCTCCTTGATGTGCTTCATGCCCAGCTCTTCACCTTTCTTGGCGGCGGCCAGTTGCTCCTGGCTGAAGTTTTCCTTGCAGGGCTCCAGGCCTTCGGCCTTGTACTGGCTCAGCCACTTCTGGTCGGCCTTGCCCATGCTGCCATCGCACAGCACGAAGTTGACCCGCTGCAGCCAGTTGGTCTTCGCCGGGTCCGGGTAGGTGCGCTGCTTTTCCTTGGGGCCGCGCTCGCCCAGGTACGCCGAGAGCGTCCGCACGTTCCAGTCGTCCATGTACTTGAGCGCCACCTTGGTGTCTTCCGGGCCGGTGGCCATGATCCGTCCCATCAGCTTGACCAGGTTGGAGTCGACGCGGATCACCTCGTCGACGCTGCCCGGCACTTCGCCTTTCCAGTCCTGCGCGGCGAACATGAAGTGGCCGCCTTTGTTGCCGTGGGTGCGCGAGCCGATCATGGTCACGGTGTAGTGGCCCATGTCCATGGTGTGCAGGACCCAGTAACGGCCCTTGTCCATGTCCGGGACGCTGACGATCACCGGTTCCGCGGCAACGTCCAGCCAGCCCATCAGGTGCAGCGTGTCGTTGTTGATGGTCGGGTGGTCGGTGTAGGTGTCGTCGGCCAGGTGGCGGATGTTCTGGAAGCGATTGAGCGGCGTGTGGGTCTTGACCGCTGTCTCATAGAAGAACTTGTACGCCTCGTCGATGGAGTAACCGTAGAGGTAGGCGTCTTCGGCCTGTTTGTCGGATATCTGGGCATAGGCGGCGGGGATCGCAAGGGAAAGCAGGGACGCAGCGAAGATCAACGGTTTCATGGACACTCCTGTTGTATTGCCTGGAATCTTCAGTACCAGTGGGGCGATCGACGGGGATTTTCCGGCTGAACGGAATGCCCATGGGCGGCAAATCAGACCGGGTCAGTGGAGTCTAGCCACAGGTTTGCAAGTTGCCGGGGCGCTTCCGTTGATTCGGATCGATCGCTATTCAGGTAGCACCGACCGTTGCGCGAAGTAAATGCTTGAACAGCGCTGGCGGGGCTGAATTTTCAGCTGGCACGAAAGGGCAAATCGGCGGCGGCAAATGACAAGAATGGCGCGCGGCAGCAGGCAACAATGCGGAGGGCAATGCCCGCTCTGGTTGCCGGCTGAGCGCAGCTCCGGCACTGCCTTGGCCACGGGCTTTCATGCTCTGCGCTGGCGGCAAATGCCAAGTGCCTGACGTGAAGTGACAATTCTTCGGGAAGGCGTCGCCGCAGTATGGCGACAGGGCGCAGAAGCCGCCCCGTCAATTGCCTGCCTGAGGAGAACAACAATGCCAATGCCTACTCCCGTCTTCGAGCACAAGGAACTGCTCACCCTCAACACCCGCGAACTGCCGATCTACAAGGACGCCCTCGCGCCGTACTTCCCCGGTGTCGACGTACAGCCGCTGTACCTGGACCCGAACCTGGGCGTGTGGACCCTGCGGGTGATCTTCCAGCCCGGCGTGCGCCTGCCTTGCCACTACCACACCGGCCCGGTGCACCTGTTCACCCTGAGCGGCCAGTGGAACTACGTGGAATACCCGGACCAGCCGCAAACCGCCGGCTGCTACCTCTATGAGCCGGGTGGCTCGATCCACACCTTCAGCGTGCCGGCGGACAACACCGAGCCGACCGACACCGTGATGGTGGTGCATGGCGCCAACATCAACTTCGACCAGGACGGCAACTTCGTGAATGTCATGGACGCCACCGACATCATGCAGCTCATCGATCGCCTGGTGGCCGAGCGCGGCCTTGACCCGGCGCGCTATATCCGCCCTGGCCACGCAGGCTACAGCGTCGGCTGAATCCGGTAGACGGGTGCCCGTGCACCCGTCCTTCACGAACATTCCTGGAGCGTGCTCGATGGGCCATCCTGCAATGCCGGTCGGGGCACAGGGGCAAACCCCTGAAGTGCCGCGTTCGGTCTTCATCACCGGCGCCAGCGGCTTCATCGGCCAGGCGCTGGCCAAGCGGTATCGTGCGCTGGGCACCGAAGTGCGCGGCATGGACCTGCGCGCCGACCCCGCCAATGGGGTTGTCGCGGGTGACCTGACACGCCCGCAGCAGTGGGCCGAACAGGCCCGCGGCTGCGAGCTGTTCATCAATACGGCGGCGGTGGTGTCGCTGGCCGCGTCGTGGAAGCAATACCGCGAAGTGTCGGTGCGTGGCGTGCGCAACTGCCTGGACGTCGCCATCCAGAGTGGAACCAAGCGCTTCGTGCAGTTCTCATCCATTGCCGCGCTGGGCTGGCAGTACCCCGAGCAGGCCGACGAGCGCTGCGACGTGGTCATCGGCGAGCAATACCGCTACGGCGTGGCCAAGGGCGCGAGCGAGCACCTGGTGCTGGCGGCCCACGCTGCCAGGGAAATCGACTGCACCATCGTCAGGCCGGGCGATGTCTACGGCCCCGGCTCGCGCGCCTGGCTCAGCGAGCCGCTGAAGATGGCCAGGGCCGGCGCACTGATCCTGCCCAACGGCGGTTCCGGCCGCTGGACGCCGGTCTACATCGACGACCTGCTGGACGGCGTGATGCTGGCGGCGGGCCTCGCCCAGGGCAAGGGCCAGGTCTTCCACATCAGTGCGGCAGAGGACGTCAGCTGCAAGGAATTCTTCAGCCATCACTGGCGCTGGGCGGGCCGCTCCGGCTCGCCGCGCAGCCTGCCACTGGGCCTGGCGACGGCGCTGACCCGGGGCATCTGGGGCGTCAATCGGCTGCTCGGGCGCCACGACGAAGTCACCCCGGACGCCATGTACATGTTTTCCCGCACGGGCGGCATTTCCATTGCCAAGGCACGACAGATGCTCGGCTATGCGCCGAAGGTCAGCCTGGACGAAGGGCTGCGCCGCTCCGAAGCCTGGCTGCGCGAAGTCGGCCAACTGAGCTGATTGTTCACGCCGCCCATCGCGGTGGCCAACCCCTGGATATGGAGACGCTCAATGAAAGCTGTCGTGATGCGCGACAAGCAGCTGCAGGTCGATTCGCTGGCCAACCCCGAGCCGGGGCAGGGCGAGGTGCTGGTCAAGACCCTGGCCTGCGGTATCTGCGGTTCGGACCTGCACATGTTCCACCACTGCGAGCACGTGCTCGCCAACTTCAAGCGCGGCAACATCCCGATCGCCTTCGATGATCGTCAGGATGTGGTGTTCGGCCACGAATACTGCGCCGAGATTCTCGACCACGGACCGGGCAGCGAGCGCAAGCTCAAGGTCGGCACCCGCGTCTGTTCGCTGCCGTTCGTGATCACCCCGCAGCAGTTCCATCACATCGGTTTCTCCAACCGCTACCCCGGTGGCTACGGCGAGCAGATGGTGCTGGCCGAGCAGATGCTGCTGCCGGTGCCCGGCGACCTGCCGGCGGACATTGCCGCGCTGACCGAGCCGCTGACCGTCGCCGCCCACGCGGTGAACCGCGCGCAGCTCGACGGCAGCGAAGTGCCGGTGGTCATCGGTTGTGGCCCCATCGGCCTGGCGATGATCGCCATCCTCAAGTCACGCGGCATTGGCCCGGTGGTGGCGGCGGACTTCAGCGCCGGCCGTCGTGCGCTGGCGGAGAAGATGGGCGCGGACGTGGTGGTCAACCCCGCCGAGCAATCGCCCTATGCGTCGTGGCTGGAAGTGGCCGCACCTGCCGGCTACGACATCAATGGCCCCATGGCGCTGCTCGGACTCGGTCCGCAACCCAGGCCGTGCGTGGTGTTCGAGTGCGTTGGCGTACCGGGGCTGATCCAGCAGGTGATCCAGAACGCACCGCCGCGCTCGCGACTGATCGTGGTGGGCGTGTGCATGGAGAGCGACCGCATCGAGCCGCTGATCGGCATCGGCAAGGAAATGAACGTGCACTTCTCCTTCGGCTACACCGGCGAGGAGTTTGCGCAGACGCTTCACGCGCTGGCCGATGGCAAGCTCGACGGCGCGCCGATGATCACCGCGCGGGTGAAGCTGGATGGCGTGGCCGATGCCTTCGGCGCGCTGGCCCAGCCGGACCAGCAGGCGAAGATCATCATCACCTACGACTGACCCTGTACCGCCGCCCCGGCGCGCAATTGCGCGCGCCGTTCCCGCGGAGGCGTCCCGTACCAGCGCCGGCAGGCGCGGTTGAACGAGCTCTGCTCGGCATAGCCGAGCAGGCCGGCCACCTGGGCCATGGGCATCTGCGCCTCGCTCAGGTAGAGGTCGGCCAGCTCGCGACGGACACTCTCGACCATCGCCTCGAAAACCCGATCGCTTTCGGCCAGCCGGCGCTGCAGCGAGCGCTCGCGCATCCCGAGTTGCTCGGCGATCAGCGGCAGGGCGCAACGTTGCGTGGGCAGCAAGCGGCGGATCGCATCCTCTACCTGCGTATGAATCTCCAGCGGCTGGTGCGCCCCCAGGCTGCTGATGTACTCCACCATGGTGTCGTGCAACTGGCGGTTGTGCTGGTCGATCGGCTTGCTCAGCTGCTCCGGCAGCAATACCAGTGCCGTGCAGGCCTGGCCGAAGTGCACGCGCGCCCCGAAGAAACGCTGGTAACGAGCCTGGGGAAGATGGGCCTCGGTACGTGACAACACCGCATGCGGTTTGAAGCCCGGCCCGTAGAGCATCTGCAGGGTCTTGAACATCACGCCCAGGGACAGTTCGATGATCTGTGTCTGCCTTGGCAGCGGGCGCAGGCGCAGTTCGTAGATGAGGTGGGGCCGCTCGGGGTCCGTTTCACTGTCCAGGTACACCAGCACGCCGGGGCTGTAGGTGTGCAGGAAGCGGGTGATCGCCGCCAGCGCCTCGCCGACGTTGCGCGCGTTCTGCCCGACCACGGCGAGCGGCCCGAGGATGGTGATGCTCTGCCGTTCGGCCAGGCGCAGGCCGAAGTCCGGGCAGTCCAGACGCTCGGCGCACAGCTCGAGCAAATTGATCATGGCGCGGTAGGGAATCACCGCCGAGCCGTTGTCCAGCAACTTCGGCTCGATCCTTACCTGGCGCAGCAGCGAGTCGGGATCACCGCCCAGGTCGGTGACCAGTTCGGGAAATCCGGTGAGCGAGGTGACTCTGATCAGGGCGGTCATGGTCGCGTAGTTCTCTGCGTTCGAAAGCCGCTCAGCGGGCGCCGAGGTCGGGCTGCAAAGCCACGGATGGCGTGCGCTGGCATCTTCTTGGGTTTTTATCGCAGGCAACAGGATTATTCGACCGCTGACGTCAAATGACAAACGGCTGACAGGAACAGACAAATGATTCTGGCGGGGCTCTGGGCATTCTTGGGCAAACCAACAAGAACGCTCACCCAGCGGGCCACTCCAGGCCCGGCGCGGCAAGGGCGATGCCGGAGACCTGCATGCATAACAATAATCACGCTGTCCGTTCCGTCCTCAAACCGCTGGCCCTGGCCGTATTCCTGGCATCCGCCGGTGCGGCGCACGCCTTGCCATTCCAGCTGGAAAACGGCTGGGAAGGGGAGTGGAACACCACGTTGTCGGTTGGCTCCCAATGGCGCGCGGAGGGCCAGGACAATGACCTGTACAGCGCCGCCAACGGCGCCCTGCGCGGCAAGTCCGGTGGTACCAGTGGCTCGGTGGATGCGGGCAACCTGAACTACGACAAGGGCGACCGTTTCTCCACCATCGCCAAGTTCGTCACCGACCTGTCGCTGCGCAATGGCGACATGGGCGGCATGATCCGGGTGAAAGGCTGGTACGACGAGGCGTTGAAGGACGAAGACGTCAACTTCGGCAGCGCCTCCAACGGTTATCGCAAGAAGCCGCTCAATGACGACGGCTATTCCGACCTGCAGAAGTTCAGCGGCGTCTACCTGCTCGATGCCTACCTGTACAACACCTATTACTTCGACGAAACGCCGGTCCAGGTGCGCCTCGGGCGCCAGGTGGTGAACTGGGGCGAGAGCGTATTCATCCAGGGGCTCAACCAGATCAACCCGCTGGACGTCCCGGCGCTGCGTCGCCCGGGCACCGAGCTCAAGGAAGCGCTGATTCCCGTGTGGATGGCCTACATGAACGTCGGCCTGCCAGCCGGCGTGTCGATGGAGGCCTTCTACCAGCTCAAGTACGAGAGCACCGCCATCGAGGGTTGCGGTCATTATTGGGCGGTCACCGAGAGCGCCGTCGGCCAGGACTTCGGCGACTGCCAGATTGGCACTTTGCTGGGTAGCACCAATCCTTCCTCGCTGACCAAGATCGAAACCGGAGCCTACCTGCCCGAGGTCAAGGGCAAGGACCCGCACGACAGCGGGCAGTGGGGCGTGGCCTTCCGCTTCCCGGTCGACGCGGTGGATGGCGAGGTCGGCCTGTACTACCTCAACTACCACTCGCGCACGCCTTACCTGGGCATTCGCAGCACCGGTTCGGCGGCCCTGTCGGAATTCCCCAATGCAGGAACTCCAGGCGCCATCGCGCACAACTCGGCGGGGCAATTCGTCGGCCCCAGCTGGGAGTACCCTGAAGACATTCGCCTGTTCGGCTTGAGCTTCACCACCACGCTGGCCGGCTGGTCCATCGGCTCGGAGTTGAGCTACTCGCCCAACCAGCCGGTACAGATCAACGGTGCCGATCTGCTCAATGGCGCGCTTGCCGGCATCGGCCCGGCGGCTGACCTCATCCAGCAGGTCAAGGTCGCCAGTTCGCCGTTCACCGCCGGGTGGGATCGCTACGAGAAAACCCAGTTCCAGGTCAACGGCGTCAACGTCTTCCCCAACGTGCTCAAGGCCGACAACCTGACCGTGGTCGCCGAGCTCGGCTTCCAGTGGAACAACGTGCCCCAGGGTGACGATGACCGCCGTTACGGCCGCGGCTTCATCTACGGCATGGGGTCCAGCTCGACCCTGCCGGCGGGCGGCAACACCTGCACTTCGCCGGTCGCCAGCCTGCGCAACCCCAGCCCGGTTGGCTGCAAGAACGATCTGAGGGATTGCTTCCGTTAGTAAATGAATTACAGTCCGCACCACCTTGATAGAAGCCTGAGAAATTACATTCCAGCCTCTGAAGGGGAGTCATCTGGATGGTGTTTAAGGCTGTGAAATG
>NZ_BQHJ01000002.1 GCF_021603645.1 Pseudomonas pseudonitroreducens
CCTGCCGCCAGCGTTCAATCTGAGCCATGATCAAACTCTTCAGTTCAATACTGCTTGGGTTTTGAGAAAACCCTAAACTTGGCTCAGCAATCGCATGCTCAATTTAATGAGCTAAAACTCTCGAATTTACGAGTGTTACTTGCGTTGCTGATAATCAGTCGATCATCAGTCTTACATCACAAGCACCCACACGAATTGCTTGATTCAACTTGTTAAAGAGCAGTTGGTTAAGGCTTTCGTCTCAACCGAGGCGCGCATTCTACGCTAACCTCATCTTTCGTCAAGCTTTATTTTTCGAAAATTTCTTTTCTACTCAATCGCTTGGGCTTCCGAGAAGTCAAACCTCTCATCAGCGGGAGGCGCATTCTACAGCGATCAAATTCACTGTCAAGCACCTCGGCGACCTTCTTTTCAGCTCGCTGCCGGAGCAGCCAATGAAGAGCGGCAAGTGAATCATCTGCCTGATCACCACTCTCACCTTCGAACCTCTGTAAGTACTTGATTTTCAAGTTCTTTCAGCGCTTCGTCGCTGGGAGTGGTGCGCATTATAGGGACTTAAAAATGACCGTCAACACATTTCTGAAAGATTCTTCAGCTAGCGGCCAGACGGCTCCGCAGCGACGTCAGACGACGCGCCACGGGAGGCACCCGCAACAGCATCAGGACCAGGCCCATGGCGGCGTAGATCGCCCAGCGCTCCAGATCGGACCGCACGACCCACAGCATATGCAGCAATCCCAGACCGAGGATGACATATATCAGGCGATGCAGTTTCTTCCAGCCCGAGCCCAGCCTGCGCATGCTGTAACGGTTGGAGGTGATCGCCAGCGAGAACAGGCCAAGAAAGGCAACGAACCCGACGATGATATAGGGACGCTTGCGCAGTTCGACGCCCAGCTGCGCCCAATCCAACCCCAGGATGAAGACGGCATAGGCACTCAGGTGCAGCACTATATAGGTGAAGCACCACAGACCCAGCTGCCGGCGGACCTGTACCCAGCCTCCCCAGCGGGTGATCTTCTGCAGAGGAGTCATGGCCAGGGTTATGAGCAGCAGGATCAGACCGCCCTGCCCTAGCCGGTCGACCAAAGCCTTGCCCGGGTCGGGTCCGAGATCGAAGATCCACGCCTGGTACAACCAATAGAGCGGCAACACCAAAGCAGCCAGAAACACCCCGGCTCGCCAGAATGGATAGCGCATCAGTAATCCTTCCTCAGGTCCATACCTGCATACAGCGAAGCGACTTCATCGGCATAACCGTTGAACATGAGGGTGGGACGAACATTGGGACTGAATAGTCCACTAGGCAAACGGCGCTCGCGCGCCTGACTCCAGCGAGGATGGTCCACGGTGGGATTGACGTTGGCATAGAAGCCGTACTCGTCCGCTGCCAGGCTCTGCCAGGTAGTCTTTGGCTGCTCCTCGACAAAGCTGATCCGCACAATGGACTTCGCCCCCTTGAAGCCATACTTCCACGGCACCACCAGCCGCAGGGGTGCACCATTCTGGTTGGCCAGCACACGGCCATACATCCCAACGGCAAGAATGGCCAGGGGATGCATGGCTTCATCCATACGCAGCCCCTCCACATAGGGCCAGTCGATCAGGGCAAAATTCGACTGCACACCGGGCATGTCCTTTCGATCCACCAGCGTCTCGAAGCGTACGTACTTCGCTTTACTGGTCGGCTCCACCCGCTTGATCAGTTCGGAAATCGGAAAGCCGATCCACGGAATCACCATCGACCAGGCCTCGACACAGCGCAATCGGTAGATGCGCTCCTCCAACTGGTATGGCTTGATGAAATCCTCGAGCGCGTACTTGCCGGGCTTGCCCACCTCCCCATCGATCACTACAGACCAGGGCTCAGTCTTCAGCGAACCGGCATTGGCGGCGGGATCCCCCTTGTCCGGGCCGAACTCGTAGAAGTTGTTGTAGGTGGTCGCATCCTTGAACGGGGTGATGGCTTCATCTTTCACCGTCACCGCATCCCAGCGGGTAGCGGTGAGTTTTTCCGCCAGCCAGGAAGGAGCCGCAGCTTCGGCCACATCGGCATAGCGACCACCTTCGGCAAAACTCAGGCGCGGCAATCCGGACAAAGCGGCAGCCGCCATCGCACCACCGAGAAAGTGACGACGGGAGAGATAGAGGGATTCGGGCGTGACTTCCGATTCGTGGCAATCGGAAAGGCGGGACGATTTGATCAGCATGACGGGCTCCGCAACGACTGGCTGTATGCGCCAGTAGACTGCGGAGCCCGCTGGAAATTACACGGCAGGCGGCTGCTTGCGACGGCGCAATTGCAACAAGTATTGCACCGGGCCGGAGGTGGCGTAAGCAAGGAACAGCAGGAGCAGGATGCGCGGCGGGTCGGTGAAGACCACGGCGAATGCCAGCACCACTACCAGGATCGCCATGAACGGCACGCGGCCGCGCAGGTCGAGATCCTTGAAGCTGTAGTACTTGATGTTACTGACCATCAACATGCCTGCGGCTGCAACCATCAGGGCCACCAGCAGGGAAACCTTGGCTCCCTGCACATCGAAGTCGGCAAATGCCCACACCGTACCGGCAACCAGCGCCGCGGCAGCCGGGCTGGCCAGACCGATGAAGTAGCGCTTGTCAGCCTTGCCCACCTGGGTATTGAAGCGCGCCAGACGCAGAGCGGCGCCTGCCACATAGATGAAGGCGACCATCCAGCCGACCTTGCCCAGGCTGCTCAGCGCCCACTCGAAGGCAACCAGCGCCGGAGCGACACCGAAGGCGACCATGTCGGACAGCGAGTCATACTCGGCGCCGAAGGCACTCTGGGTATTGGTCAGACGGGCCACACGACCGTCGAGACCGTCGAGGACCATGGCAACGAAGATGGCGATGGCGGCGTTGGAGAAATCGCCGTTCATGGCATTGATGATGGCGTACAGGCCGGTGAACAGTGCCGCGGTGGTGAACAGGTTGGGCAGCAGGTAGATGCCGCGATGACGAACCTTGCGACCTTCGGCGTCGTGGCCCTCTTCGATGTGCTCATCGATGGGCAGCAGACTTTCTTCGGTGTCGGAAGCCTTGTTGGGCTCCTCGTGACCTTCACTCATGGACGATTCCTTGAGAACTCGTTGAGGCTGAGATTCGCCGGGGTACGCTACTGCGCAGACTCACCCGGCGCCCCCGCTTTATACCAGATCACCGCCCCTAAACGAAAAAACGCGGCAAGCGCCGCGTTTCCTCGTTTGTCGAAAGGACCTTAGTTCTTGGTCTTGTCGACAATCTTGTTGGCAGCGATCCACGGCATCATGGCGCGCAGTTGCTCGCCGATGACTTCGATGCCGTGAGCGGCGTTGTTACGACGCTTGGCGGTCATCGACGGGTAGTTGGTGGCGCCTTCGGAAATGAACATCTTGGCGTATTCGCCGTCCTGGATGCGCTTCAGAGCGTTGCGCATGGCCTGACGGGATTCGGCGTTGATCACTTCCGGACCGGTCACGTACTCGCCGTACTCGGCGTTGTTGGAGATCGAGTAGTTCATGTTGGCGATGCCGCCTTCGTACATGAGGTCAACGATCAGCTTCAGTTCGTGCAGGCACTCGAAGTAGGCCATTTCCGGAGCATAACCGGCGTCGACCAGGGTTTCGAAACCGGCTTTCACCAGCTCGACGCAACCGCCACAGAGAACGGCCTGCTCGCCGAACAGGTCGGTTTCGGTTTCGTCCTTGAAGGTGGTTTCGATGATGCCGGTACGGCCGCCGCCAACGCCGCAGGCGTAGGACAGGGCGACGTTCTTGGCATTGCCCGAGGCGTCCTGGTAGATCGCGATCAGGTCAGGGATGCCGCCGCCTTTCACGAACTCGGAACGTACGGTGTGGCCCGGGGCCTTCGGCGCGATCATGATCACGTCGAGGTCAGCACGCGGTACGACCTGGTTGTAATGGATGGAGAAGCCGTGAGCGAAGGCCAGGGTGGCGCCTTTTTTCAGGTTCGGCTCGATCTCGTCCTTGTACAGGCGGCCCTGGAACTCGTCCGGGGTCAGGATCATGACCAGGTCAGCAGCAGCAACGGCTTCGGCTACTTCGGCGACTTTCAGGCCGTGGTTCTGAGCCTTGGCAACGGAGGAAGAACCCCCACGCAGGCCGACGGTGACGTCGACGCCGGAGTCTTTCAGGTTGCAGGCGTGGGCATGGCCCTGGGAGCCGTAACCGATGATGGCAACTTTCTTGCCCTGAACGATGGAGAGGTCACAGTCTTTATCGTAGAAAACGCGCATTTGGGTAATCCCCTGTCAGTTGGCCTCGTGGGCCGTATTTCAAATCAGATGCTGAGAGTCTTGTCGCCACGGGCAATGCCGGTGACGCCGCTGCGGACAACTTCGAGGATCGACGCGGTGCCGATGGCCTGGATGAAGCTGTCCAGCTTGTCGCTGGTACCGGCCAGTTGCACGGTATAGACGCTGCTGGTCACGTCGACGATCTGTCCGCGGAAGATGTCGGTGGTGCGCTTGACCTCGGCGCGCTGGGCGCCGGTGGCCTTCACTTTCACCAGCATCAGCTCGCGCTCGATGTGCGCGCTCTCCGAGAGATTCACCAGTTTTACTACCTCGATGAGCTTGTTGAGGTTCTTGGTGATCTGCTCGATGACCTCATCCTGACCGGCGGTGGTCAAGGTAAGGCGCGACAGCGTCGGGTCCTCGGTCGGGGCGACGGTCAGGCTTTCGATGTTGTAGTTGCGCTGGGAGAACAGGCCGACAACGCGGGAGAGCGCGCCGGGTTCGTTTTCCAGCAGCAGGGAAATGATGTGTCGCATGATCAGGTACGCTCCGTCTTGCTCAGCCACATGTCGCGCATCGCACCACCACGGATCTGCATCGGGTAGACGTGCTCGCTGGTATCGACCTGGATGTCGAGGAAGACCAGGCGATTCTTCATCGCGAATGCTTCTTCCATCATCGGCTTCAGGTCCTTCAGGTCGGTGATGCGCATGCCGACGTGGCCATACGCTTCAGCCAGCTTGACGAAGTCCGGCAGCGATTCCATGTAGGAGTGCGAGTAGCGGCTGTTGTACTGCATGTCCTGCCATTGGCGGACCATGCCCAGCGCACCGTTGTTCAGGTTGACGATCTTCACCGGCAGGTCGTACTGCAGGCAGGTGGACAGCTCCTGGATGTTCATCTGGATGCTGCCTTCACCGGTCACACAGGCGACGTCGGCGTCGGGGAAGTTCAGCTTCACACCCATGGCGGCCGGGAAGCCGAAGCCCATGGTGCCGAGGCCACCGGAGTTGATCCAGCGATTGGGCTTGTTGAAGCGGTAGTACTGCGCCGCGAACATCTGGTGCTGGCCTACGTCGGAAGCGACGAAGGCATCACCGTTGGTGACTTCGCAGAGGGTCTCGATCACGGTCTGCGGCTTGATGATGCTGCCGTCGCCCATGTTGTACGGGAACAGGCCGCGGTTGCCGCGCCACTCTTCGATCTGCTTCCACCAGGCAGCCTGGGCTTCCTTGTTCGGGGTCTCGCCGATTTCCTTGAGGATCGCGACCATTTCAGTCAGGACGCTATCCACCGGGCCAACGATCGGGATGTCGGCTTTAACGGTCTTGGAGATCGAGGCCGGGTCGATGTCGACGTGGATGATCTTGGCGTTCGGGCAGAACTTGGCTGCGGTCTCGCCGTTGATCACGCGGTCGTCGAAGCGCGCGCCGACGGCAAAGATCACGTCAGCGTGGTGCATTGCGAGGTTCGCGGTGTAGCTGCCGTGCATGCCGAGCATGCCGACGAACTGGCGATCGGTACCCGGATAGCCACCCAGCCCCATCAGAGTGTTGGTGACCGGCACGTTGAGCATGCGCGCGACTTCAGTCAGCGGCTCGGCGGCATTGCCCATGATCACGCCACCACCGGCGTAGATGATCGGGCGCTTGGCGGCCAGCATCATCTCGGCGGCCTTGCGGATCTGGCCGGAGTGGCCACGGACCGCCGGGCTGTAGGAGCGCAGCTTGACCTTCTTCGGGTAGTTGTATTCGAACTTCTGGGTCGGATCGCCCATGTCCTTCGGAATATCGATCACCACCGGACCGGGACGGCCGGACTGGGCGATATAGAAGGCCTTCTTGATGACCTCGGGGATTTCCGACGGGTGCTTGATGATGAAGCTGTGCTTCACGATCGGGCGGGAGATACCGACCATGTCGGTTTCCTGGAACGCGTCGGTACCGACCATGTTGCTCGCTACCTGGCCGGAGATCACCACCATCGGGATGGAGTCCATGTAGGCAGTGGCGATGCCGGTGATGGCATTGGTCGCACCGGGACCGGAGGTCACTAGCACCACGCCGGGCTTACCGGTGGCGCGCGCATAGCCATCGGCCATGTGAGTGGCGGCCTGCTCGTGGCGAACCAGGATATGGGTTACTTCGTTCTCTTTGAAGAGAGCGTCGTAGATATGCAGGAGGGCACCGCCCGGGTACCCGTAGATGTACTTAACGCCTTCGTCACGCAGGGAGCGGACGACCATTTCAGCGCCGGATAAAAGTTCCACGTTGTCACCTCTAGAACGCTATATACGGAAACCCCCAACGTGGGGGACCGACTTGGATGGCTGCCCGGCAGACATGGGCGAATGTAATCGCCGGCTACGTCGACTGCCGATTGAGCAGAACCTGGAGACGCTCCTGTTTGTGTTACGGAGAGCCTCCACCCAGCGCGAGGTAACGCGAAACAGGGTGAAACTTTGCGGCGCGGGTAGCACCTCTTGTCTGCCGAGTAAAACCAGCTTGCGGCCGGCCCACTGCAGCGAACCTTGGATTCTTCTGAAACGAAGCGGTCAAGTCAAGCCATATATGGCTTTGAATGAAGCGGGGATGTGAACTTTCTCAGAGTGAATAAGCGCACGATTTGGTTATAGTTACCGACAGACTCCGTATCCCAAGGATCGACAAAGCATGCGACGGACGATTTTCATGGGCAGCCTGCTGCTCGCACTGGCCCCGACCGTGATGGCCGCGCAGGTCTACAAATGGGTCGACGCCCAGGGCACCACCCACTTCAGCGCGCAACCGCCGGAAGGCACCAATGCCGCCACCGTGAATACCAACACCGCGCCTCCCAAGGCCAGCAGCAACTTCCCGCCGCCGGCCGCGGCCAAGCCGACGCTGCCGCCCAGCGAGGATGAGAAGCAGAAGGCCGTTGACGACAAGGTCAAGCAGGAAGTGGCGCAGCAGGAAGCTCAGCGCGTGAAGCAGTGCGAGCAACTGCGCGTCGATCTGGCGCAGATGAAGAACAACCCGCGCATCCGCGTTGACGATGGCAGCGGCGAACTGCGTCGTCTCACTGAAGAAGAGCGCCAGGCGCGGATCGCCAAGAGCGAGAAGGATATCCGCGAGAACTGCAACTGACGCCCGCTCAGGGCGTCGGGCTGATCAACTGATCGAAGGCGCCGAGCGCATCCAGCAGCGCCGCAACGCGCGCCCCCTCGTTGGCGTAGGCCATTTCCGCGATGGCGCGGATGCCCGAAGCATTGGGCAAGTCCGCGCCGCTCTCGATGATCAGTTTCATCCGCGGCAGGAATATCCACTGCAGCCACTCCTCCAGCGCCAGAGTATCGACGCAGAAGGGCTCGATGCTGGAAAGCCTGTCCGTCGACGGGCTTTCGCTTCCCCACAATCCGATCGTACGCAGCTCCCGCTCGATCAGTAGCAACTGATCCGCGACCGCCAGCACGCGCGCGTCCATTACAGGGTCACCTTGGCTTTCTGACGCGCCTCGGCTGCCCCGGCAGCATTGCCCTGCTGGTCACGGCACTTGGCGATCAGATCCCACAGACTGGCCTGCATGGTCGGCCGACCGTTGGCCAGCGACAGGCCACGCAACGCCACCTGCTCGGCTTGCGCGGCATCCCCCTGAGCCAGGCGAACCTGCGCCAGCTTGTAGAGCACTTGCGGTTCGCGCGGAGCGATACGCTGAGCACGCTCCAGGCTGGCAGCGGCACCGTTCAGGTCACCTCCGCCCTGCTGCTGCGAGGCGGAGGTCAGCAGCGCCAGCACCGGGCCGTCCAGCTGTTCGTCTGCCGAAAGGCCGGAGTTGCTCGACGGAATCCCGGACGGCCCCTGGTAGGCATTGCCCTGGCTCGCCGGCGCGGCCGGCTGGTTCTGGTACACCGGCTGCTGGTAGGTCTGCGACTGGAAACCACCGTTGGAATTGATGCCACCACTGGTGGAGATCGGTTGCTGCGAAGAATAGGGGGCGCCAGCGGCACCCGGGGCCGTGGTCATCAGCGAGGTGCTGATCGGCGCAGCGCCAGTCTGCGCCGGGAAGGTCTGGATCGGTGCCATACCCGCATCCTGCGGGACCATCACGGTAACGCCGGAATCACCCTGCGGGATGCTCTGGCCAGCGCCGGCACGAACCGGCGCCTGGGTATTGCCGCCACTACGGCCGACGCGCTCCGAATTGGAGACGGAGGTACCGGAGTCCTGCACGGGAATGGCACCGTGCTGCGGGGACGCACAACCGGACAGAAGCGCCAGAGTCGCCGACGCTGCAAACCAAGCTTTTCTCACTTCCAATCCTCTTGCATCAGTTCAACCAGCCGCGCACCCAGTCCATGACCTCGCCGGCCGGGGCCTGGTTTCCGCAACCCGCGCCCGGCGCAGGTTCGCTTCCACGAATATAAGGCATCTGCACTGCACCGGGGCAGTTGGCATCAGTGCCCTGCCCGGTATGCGGGTCGACCCAGGCCTGCACGACATTATCCGGCATCGGCATGTCCAGCGGCAGCGGGTCGGCCTTGCGCATGAAACTGGTCCAGATCTGCAGTGCGCCGGTCGCGCCGGTCAGCGGCGTCTTGCCGTTGTCGTCACGACCGATCCATACCACTGCCAGCAGGTCCTGGCCGAAACCGGAGAACCAGCTGTCGCGCGAATCGTTGGTGGTGCCAGTCTTGCCCGCCAGGGTCAGGGACGCCGGCAACTGGTTGTAGACCGAGCGCCCGGTACCCTCGCGCATCACCCGCTGCATGGCGCTCTGCAGCAGGTAGATGGCGCCGGGATCGAAACGCTGCTCGACCTGGAACGGATAGCGCTTGAGCGGCTGACCATCTGCCGCCAGCACACTGCGGATGCTCCGCAGCGGGGTGTTGAAGCCACCACTGGCGATGGTCTGGTACATGGTTGCCACTTGCATCGGGCTCAGCGCGCCAGCGCCCAGTAACATGGACGGATAGGCCGGCCAGTTTGGCGACACGCCCAGGCGCTCCAGCGTCTTCAGAACATTCGGCACACCCAGGTCAAGGCCCAGCCTGGCGGTGGAAAGGTTCAGCGATCGGGCCAGCCCCTGATAAAGGAAGATGGTGCCGTTGGCGGTGCCTTCGTAGTTCTTCGGCGTCCACACCTGGCCATCCTTGCCCTTCACCTGGAACGGCTGGTCCTGGATGTAACTGGTCAGCGTGTACTGGCTCGGACGCTCCAGTGCGGTCAGATAGACCGCCGGCTTGACCAGCGAACCAATCGGCCGCACCGCATCGACTGCACGGTTAAAGCCGGCAAAGCGCGGATCGCGACTGCCCAGCAGGGCCTGGATCTCCCCGGTTTCCGGGTTGGTCACGACCATGGCGGTCTCGGTCTCGGCAACGCCCTTGCGGCCTTCGAGACGCTTGAAGGTTTCGCTGACAGCGGACTCGGCCTTCATCTGCAGGATGGGGTCGAAGCTGGTGAAGATGCGCAGACCTTCTTCGGTCAGGTCCTCGTCGCGGTAGTCCTCGCGGAGCTGACGTTTCACCAGGTCGAGGAAGGCCGGATAGGAGCTGTTGGCCATACTGCCCTGACGGGTCACACCCAACGGTGCCTGCTTGGCGGCGGCGGCCTCTTCGGGAGTAATCACGCCCTGCTCGGCGAGTACATCGAGCACCACGTTGCGACGCTCGAGAGCACGCTCCGGATTGCGCCGCGGGTTGTAATAGGAAGGCCCTTTCACCATGCCGACCAGCAGAGCCACCTGCGGCAACTTGAGCTCCGACAGCGGCTGGCTGAAGAAGTACTGGCTGGCGAGACCGAAGCCATTCACCGAGCGCTGTCCATCCTGGCCGAGGAACACCTCGTTGAGATAGCCCTCGAGGATTTCGCGCTTGTCGTAATGCAGCTCCAGCAGCACCGCCATCATGGCTTCGGTAAGTTTGCGCGACAGGCTGCGCTCGTTGGTCAGGAAGAAGTTCTTCACCAACTGCTGGGTCAGCGTACTGCCGCCCTGGCGCAACTGGCCTGCGCTGGCGTTGACCCACACGGCACGGGCGATGGACTTGATCGAAACCCCGTGGTGACTCCAGAAATCGCGGTCTTCCACGGCGACCAGGGTATCGATCAGGTACGGCGGCACCTGGTCGAGCTTGATCAGGATGCGGTCTTCGTTATGCGCCGGGTACAGGCCGCCAATCAGCAGCGGCTCCATGCGCGCGACGGCAAGATCGCCGCCGTTGGCGCGGCTCAGGCCCGCCACATAGTTGCCGGAAAAGCGCACACGAATGCGCTGCGCCGGCTCGGCACCTTCATAGAACTGGAAGCCACGGGTATTGAGGTCGACGGCGTTGCCGGCCACCGACACGGCGCCAGGCCCCGCGACCGAGGTTTCACGGCGATAGCCCAGGGCATCCAGCTCGCGCAGGAAGTCGTCCTTGCCCAGTTTCAGGCCGACGAAGAGCTCCAGTGGCCGGGCGTAAACCTTGGCGGGAATGGTCCAGCGCTTGCCGGAGAATTTCTCCTGGACAACCGCATCGAGGTACACGGCAAAACCGGCCAGCACCACGACACCGACCAGACCAAGCTTGAGAGCCCAGCCCAGCCATTTGCGCATGGCAGGCGACGATTTGCCGCTTTTTTTACGAGGTTTGGAAGATCGGGGACGCGTCATGGCGGCGCATTATACGTACTTTATCCACAGGAGACAGACGCCGCTCCAGCGGGCGTCCGGGCTTGATGCGAACTGCCGCGCATCTCGCGAAGTCGGCAGTAGCGGAGCTATGACCCCGCGATGGCCATTTGGTTGCCGGCCAGCCGCAGAGTTTGCACCTGCCGACCCAGTCGCCATAATGCCAGCCTTTAGAAAATTCGATCGGAAAGGACATTACGTGAGCCAGACCTTACTCGCAGCCCTGCAGAACCCCGCCCTGTTCCCTCATCCGGTCGACGGCTTCCGGGTCATCGAAACCCATATTTCCTGGGTGCTGCTCACTGGCTCCTATGTCTACAAGATCAAGAAGCCGGTGAACTTCGGTTTCCTCGACTTCACCGATCTGGCCAAGCGCAAGCACTTCTGTGAAGAGGAGCTGCGCCTGAACCAGCGCCTGACCGAAGGCCTGTACCTTGACGTGATCGCCATCACCGGCAGCGAAGCCGCTCCACAGCTTGGCGGCGAAGGCCCGGCCATCGAGTACATGATCCAGTGCCGCGAGTTCCCGCAGCACCAACTGCTCAGCGAAGTGCAGGCCCGCGGGGAGCTTGGTGCAGATCACGTGGACGGCCTGGCCGGACAGATCGCCGACTTCCACCTGCGCACCCCGGTCGTCCCCACCGAACACCCGCTGGGCACCCCGGACGCCTGCATGGCGCCTGTGCGGCAGAACTTCGAGCAGATCCGCCCGATGCTGTCCGACAAGGCCGACCTGCTCCAGCTCGATGCCCTGGAAGCCTGGGCTGAGTCGAGTTTCGAACGCCTCCACGACGTGTTCGAACAGCGCAAGGCGAAGGGTTTCATCCGTGAATGCCATGGCGACATTCACCTGGGTAACGCTGCGATCATCGATGGCAAGGTCGTGCTCTTCGACTGCATCGAGTTCAACGAGCCGTTCCGCTTCACCGACGTCACCGCCGACTACGCCTTCCTCGCCATGGACCTGGAAGACCGCGGCCTGAAGTGCCTGTCGCGACGTTTCGTCAGCCAGTACCTGGAATACACTGGCGACTACCAGTCCCTGGCCCTGCTGAACTTCTACAAGGCATACCGCGCCCTGGTTCGCGCCAAGATTGCGCTGTTCAGCCTGGCACACCAGACCGACGCCGTGCAGAAGGCCGCGACCCTGCGCCAATACCGCAACTACGCCAACCTGGCGGAAAGCTACAGTGCGATTCCGTCACGCTTCCTGGCGCTGACCGTCGGCGTTTCCGCCGTCGGCAAGAGCCAGGTTGCGCTGCGCCTGGTAGAAGCCCTGGGCGCCGTGCGCCTGCGCTCGGACGTAGAGCGCAAGCGCCTGTTCGGCGAGCAGCAGGCGGCGCAACAAGGCCAGCTCAAGGGCGGCATCTATGACACCGATGCTACCAGCGCCACTTACCAGCGCTTGAACGAACTGGCGGTGGACATCCTCCGCGCCGGCTATCCGGTGGTGCTCGATGCCACCTTCCTCAAGCGCGAGCAGCGCGCTGCCGCGTGGGAAATCGCCGAGGAAACCGGCGTACCCTTCCTGATCCTCGACTGCCACGCGCCCGAAGCGGTGATCGCCGGCTGGCTGGCCCAGCGCCAGAGCGAAGGCAACGACCCCTCCGACGCCACTCTGGAAGTCGTCCAGGCACAACTGGCCAATCGCGAAGAGCTCAACGCCGAAGAGCAGCAGCACAGCAAGCGCGTTGACACTCCGGACGCCGCCAGCCTCGACGCACTGGTCGCCAGCATCCGCCAGCGTCTGCCAGGCCTCTGATCCACCGTTTGTCGGGCCGAATCGCCGCCGCGCGGTGATTCCGGCGGGTGGGTAGCGCCACACGGCGCGCCCTGCCTGCGCCACATCGCCCTGCCCCGCTTTCAGGGCGATGTCACAACGCCACGCTTTTCTCATCCACCGCTACACTTTCCAGGGTGTGTCCGGCCGCTACGAGCAGTTCTCGGCCTTTTCAAGACCTGACACCCATCGTGCCCATCGCAAGGACAGACGATGAACGACGAACTGCTGCACCTGAAGAACCTCGGCAAGACCTCGGCCCAGTGGCTCCATGCCGTGGGCATCCACAACGCCGGCGACCTGCGCCGCCTGGGCGCGGTCGGCGCTTACCGGGCCGTGCGTGCCCGGGGCTTCCGCGCCTCCAAGGTGCTCCTTTACGCCATCGAGGGCGCCCTGCTGGATGTGCACTGGAACGACCTTCCACCTGCGCACAAGGCAGCCCTTCTCGGCGAGCTTGAGACATTTCCCGCACGTAACAAGAGCTAGCTCACAAGCTCTGTGGGAAAATGTTTACGCAAGGTGCCTGTCCGCTTATGGTTTCAGGGCCCTTCGTGCGCCCTCGACCGTCGCCATATCAAGGAATTACGGCCATGTACCTACTCGGTGAACAACCTGCCTACGCCGATCGACTGATCAATCGCCTGCAGGGCATTCCGGCGCAATTGCTCGCCGGCCTGGAACCCGCCGGCGAAGCCATCCGCCTGGAACGGTCCGACGACCTGGAAGGCGAGCTGCCCGGCAAGCATCTGTTCCTCATCGAGAACGGCCTGGTCCATGCGCTGGTGGATGAGCGCCCGCTGTTCTACCTGCAGGAAGGCGACCTGGTCGGCCTGCGCCAGGGTATCGAGCTGCCGCCCTGCCGCTACGTCAGCGAGGAGCCGCTGTGCCTGATCCCGTATTCGCGCAGCGAAGTGTTCCGCCACATCCACAGCAACGAGCAGCGCCAGGAGCAGTTCCTGCACTACCTGATCGGCCACACCGCGCTGCTGTCGGATGCCCTGGCACACCTCAAGCAGCCGGAGATTCGTCCAGCCACCGGCTTCCAGCACTTCGCCGCCGGCGCTCAACTGATCCAGCAGGGCGATGACGCCGAGCACGTGTTCATCATCATCGAGGGCCACGCCGAGGCCTTCGTCGACGGTCAGAAGGTCGGCGACGTGCAGAAGGATGAAATCTTCGGCGCCATGGCCGTGTTCACCCGCGAGAAGCGCAGCGCCTCGGTGATCGCCAGCGAGCCGTGCACCGTGATGGTGATTCCGAAGGACCAGTTCCTCAGCCTGATGCAGAGCAACCCGCGCATCGCCCACAGCCTGATCGAAGGCATGGCGCGGCGCATCGACCTGCTGAACAAGGAAGTCACCCAACTGCGCCTGCAACGCCAGGCCGAATAAGGCGCTCCATCCCCTGAAAAGCCCGGCCCGCGCCGGGCTTTTCATTTGCGCAGGATAAATTTTGCGGACGAGGGAAAAATCTGCAGAAAAGAGGTTGACTCTCAAATGATAATGATTATTATTGAGTCATCTGGTCGCGAGGCCAGATCGATAACCTCAAGAGACCACGCAGTCGGACTCTTCAGATTATCTCCTCATCAGGCTAATCACGGTTTCGACCCGGCACTTTGCCGGGTCTTTTTTTTGCCTCGATTTTTTCTTCGCACAGTGCATTCACGCGGCCCAAGTTTTTTGGGTTCAGGCGAAGAAAAGGTGTTGACTCTCAAATGATAATGGTTATTATTACAACCACTGGCTGCGAGGCCAGTTGGATAAGCTCGAGAGACCACGCAGTCGGACTCTTCAGATTATCTCCTCATCAGGCTAATCACGGTTTTAGACCCGGCACTTTGCCGGGTCTTTTTTTGCCTGGGATTTCTGTTGCGGCTCGCAGCCTGGATGAAAAACGGGGCCTCATCGGCCCCGTCTGTACTTACATCTTCCCACGCATCTGTGCGCAGTAATCCGTCGGCGGCTGTGCAGGCGTGTACCAGGCGTAATCCGCCTGCTCCGGCGCTACATGTTTGCCCACCTCGGCCAGCATCACCACCTGCAACCCTTGCGCAGCGCTCAAGTCCTGCAGGTGCAACGGAACGCCCAAATCACGTCGCGCGTGGAAGCCGCCAGCGATCATCACGGCTGGCTGCGCTGCCGCCTTGAAGCGCTCGGCCATGCGCCGGTCACGCTGCTGCTGCACCGCCAGCATTGCCGGTAGCTGGCTTTCCGGCAGCAGGCCGCAGTGGGATGCACGGATATCCTCCAGCAGGGCTTCGCGCACCGTCGATGCGGTGGAAGCCGCTCCCGGCAGCTCCGGCTTGTGCCGGTAGATATCCATGATCTCGCTGTGATCCAGGTTGGCCGCCAACAACGGCGCCGGTTGCTTGATCAGCCAGGTCAGCAGCGGGCCGTACTGCGACCAGCTCCAACCGGGCTGCCACTGCAGCGCACTGATCAGGTCGGTGGGCATGCGTCCGTTACGTGCAGCAGCCTGAGCGGCGGCAACGGCTTCCTGCTGGTTCGGATTGATCATCTCCAGCAGCACGCTGCCGCTCGCCCGGCGCTCGGCCAGGGCGCGCACCAGCCAGAGCTCCAGGGCGTGATGATCGGGATTGTCATGCTGCTCGCCCACCAGCACCCGCGGTGCGCTGGCAAGTCGATCGAGCAGTTGCGCCGGTGACAGCTGTTCGCCGCTGTGCAGGTCGCGAATCACGCCCAGTTCGGCGTTGTCGCGGCCCTCCGGGCTCTGCCAGGCCGGCAGTGGCGGCGTGGCCGGCTGGCTCTGGCAAGCCGCCACCAGCGCCAGCAGCGAAACGAGCAGAACCTTCTTCATGGCAACTCCTTGTCAGCGCGCGATGATCAACGGATGACCACGCTCCGGATGTTCCTGCACCAGCACATCAAGGCCGAATACCGTGCGCAGCGGCTCCGCCTGCAACACCTCATGAGGTGTGCCGAGCAGGTGCGCGCGCGCCTCGTGCAGCAGCAGCAGGCGATCACAGTATCGCGCCGCGAGATTCAGGTCGTGCAGGATCACCAGCACCGCCGCGCCACGCCCGGCGAACTCGCGCACGGCCTGCAGCGTGGTGTGCTGGTGCAGCGGGTCAAGCGCCGACGTCGGCTCGTCCAGCAGCAGCACCTGCTCCGTCCCGCCGGGCCAGAGCTGTGCCAGCACGCGGGCCAGATGCACCCGCTGGCGTTCACCACCGGAGAGCGCCAGGTAACTGCGCCCGGCCAGGTGCGAGGCGTCGGCGGCGATCATCGCTTCGCGGATGATTTCCGCATCGCGCTGGCGGCCACTGTCGTGAGGTAAACGCCCGAACCCCACCACCGCCTCGACCGTAAATGCAAAGCTCAGCGAGGATGATTGCGCCAGCACAGCCAGTCGGCGCGCCCGCTCGGTGCCACGCCAGGCGTCCAGCGGGCGGGCGTCCAGGCTCACTGCACCACCGGCCAGTGGCAATTCGCCGCTCATGGCACCGAGCAAGGTGCTCTTGCCCGCGCCGTTGGGCCCGAGCACGCCGAGCACTTCGCCCGGTTGCAGCGTCACGCTGACATCCTGCAGAACGGTCTGGGCACCGCGCTTGACCAGCAACTTGTCTGCGCAAAGCATCAGGAGCGCCCCCGGATCAGCAGGTAGAGAAAGAACGGCGCACCGATCAGCGCGGTGACGATACCGATAGGCAGCTCCGCGGGCGCCAGCGCCAGGCGCGCGACCAGATCGGCGAGCAGCAGCAGGATTGCGCCGCCGAACATCGAGGCCGGCAGCAGCACGCGGTGATCCGGGCCGACAAGCAGACGCAGCAGATGCGGCACCACCAGACCGATGAAGCCGATCATCCCGGCCGCCGCCACCGCCGCACCGACGCCCAGCGCGGTGCAGAGGATCAATTCGATTTTCAAGCGCTCGACGTCAAAGCCCAGGTGGCGTGCTTCCGACTCGCCCAGCAGCAACGCATTCAATGCATTCACCCGACGCGGCAGCCAGCAGGCCACCAGCAGGCTGATCAGTAGCAGCGGCCAGAGTCGCGGGTAGCTCGCGCCATTCAGACTGCCGAGGTTCCAGAAGGTCAACGTGCGCAGCGTGGCGTCGTCGGCAAGGTAGGTGAACAGCCCGATCAGCGCGCCCGCCAACGCCGTCAGTGCAATGCCGGCGAGCAGCATGGTCGCCACGCTGGTCTGGCCATTGTGGCGACCCAGGCGGTAGACCAGCGCTGTCACCAGCAGGCCACCGGCAAACGCGCACGCCGACAGCAGATAAGGCGCGAAAGCCTCGGGCAAGCCACCAATGGATGCGCCGAAGACAATGGCGATGGCCGCCCCCAGCGCGGCTCCGCTGGAGACTCCGATCAGGCCGGGGTCGGCCAGCGGGTTGCGGAACAAACCCTGCATCGCTACCCCGGCCAGCGCCAGCACGCCGCCAGTGGCGATGCCCAGCAAGGTGCGTGGCAGGCGAATCTGCCCGACGATCAGTTCGGCCTGGCCGAGCCCATCAGCGGACACCGGCAGCCCAAGCATGTGCGCCAGTGCACGCAGGGTATCGCCCAGTGGCAGGCTCACCGGCCCAAGGGCCAGTGAGAGCCAGACGACCAGCAGCAGGAGGAAACCAAGGAGCAGGAACAGCGGTCGAGCGGTAACGATCCGGGTCAAGGACGACTTTCCGTGTTCAGGGCCTGCGCGGAAGGATAAAAGGCTCGAGAGAGGCTAGCCAGCCCATCCGGAATGCGCGGCCCCAGGCCACCGACCAGCAGGGTCGGATCGAGCACCAGCACGCGGCCGTCACGCAGCGCGCTGGTCGCGGCAAGGCCGGGGTTCTGCTGGGTCAGTGCGGCGCGAGCCTGGTCACCCTCCAGGGCGCGGTCGCTGAGCACCACCACCTGCGGATTCAGCGCGGTAAGGGCTTCGGTCGACAGCGTCTTGTAACCCTTGTGGGTCGCCAGGTTGCGGCCACCGGCATGCTGGATCAGCCAGTCCCCGGAAGTACCCTGGCCGGCTACCAGCAGGTTGCCGCCGGCGTGCCCGACCAGCAGCACGACACCGGGCGCGGCCTGCGCGGACTGGGCTTTCTTCAACCACGCGTCCTGCGCGGCGAGGCGTGCATCGAAAGCCGCCGCGGCCTGCCTGGCCCTGTCCGGCGCACCAAGCAGCTCACCCAGACGCTGAATGGTCTCGTGCACAGTCTTCTCGTCGGCCGTGGCCGACAGCGTCTCGATCCGTACGCCGGCGGCGCGCAGTTGCTGCAGGACCGGCGGCGGGCCCATTTCCTCGCTGCCCAGCAGGATGTCCGGTTTCAGCGCGAGGATGCCTTCGGCGGCGAGCTGCCGCTGATAGCCGATCTTCGGCAGTGCCTGGAGCGAGGCCGGGTGCAGGCTGGTGGTGTCGACGCCCACCAGCCTGGCTTCGCCGCCCAGCGCGACGACCCATTCGCTCAGCGAACCGCCGGCGCTCACCCAGCGCTGTGGCAACGCGTCGGCCAGCACGCTGGTGGCAGTCAGGCAGAGACCGGCGAACAGCGCCCGTGCAGTCATGGACGATTTCATGAGTCGCTCCTCAGCGTGCCGGGAAGGATTCGGCAAGTTCGCGCCAGCCCTGCAACTCCGGAACGCCTGGCTTGCGCGCGCCGAATAGCTGCAGCACCAGCTCGCCATTGGCGTCGAAGGCTTCCCAGCTGGTCACCACACCATCGCTGCTGGGCTTGCGCACGCGCCACAACTCGACCACGCCCGGCGTCTTCAGGTGCAGGTTGAATTGCGCGTCGAGGACGTTGAACCAGTCGTCCATCCACTTGAGGTTTTCCACGGTGCCGGTGTGGATCTGGATGCAGTGGGCATTGCCGACGAAGATCATGATCGGCAACTGCTGTGCCCCGGCCGCCTCCAGCAGGCGCGGCAATTCGGCGGTGGCCAGCGGTTCGGCCCACTCGCGGCCGGCCAGGCGCAGCGCCTGGGTACGCTGGACCTTGTGCTTCTTCAGCAAGGCAAAGAAATGGTGGGTGTCCTTCAGGGCCGCCCAGCCCTCACGCAAGGCTGCAACGTCGACGTCGCTGTCGGCCAGCGCAGCGGCCTTGGGCTCGAGCGCCACCAGCTGCAGATCGGCGCGCTGCTCGGCAGCAGTGAAGCTGTGCACCAGCGCTTCCCAGGCGGCGAGATCGCTCTGCTCGGTAAGGAAGACCTTGTGCACGGCGGTGCCCTGGCGGTCGAACACCTGGATGCTGCGCTGGGTGCCGTGGGCTGTCTCCTCGCTGATGGCGAAGGCGCTGGCCCAGCCACCAAGGAACAGCCGCAGGTCGATGTCCGGGGACACCACCAGGCCCATCTGGCCATTGGCGGATACGGTAACGTCGCGGTACGGTCCCTTGCGCTCGTGCACACAGTGCTCGTTGCGGGTCAGCGCCATGATCTGGCCCAGCGCTCCCAGCGCCGGCAGCAGCGCGGCCCAGTCGGTGCGGAGGCGCACGGCGTCAACCCCCAGGCGGCTGGCCGTCAGCTCGGCCTCGCTCACCTCCAGATGTTGCGCCGCATCACGGGCGCGCAGGCGCGGTTTCTCGGCGCGCAGGGCTTGCCAGGCGCGATACAGCTCGGAGGCCGGCGCAGTCAGGGTCGTCATTGCAGAAATCCTCATTCGTGGGGGCGCTTGCCACAAGTCAGGCAGCATGGACGAACCTTGCCACAGGAAATTCAGGAAATCTATTTGATAATTATTTGCATTAATTTACAGAGGCGCTTAAGGTCGGCGCCGATTTCGCCGGGGCACCCGGCGAGCACCGGCTTCAGCACACGGAAGTGCACCCTCTTCCGGTCCTGCCATCCACGCGCGGATAATGGCCGCCCTGATGGAGACCGTGTCGAATGATCCTGCTCTGCGCGCCGCATGACCTGGCCGAAGGCCAGAGCCGGGGCTTCAAGACCCAAGGCCTGAACCTCTTCGCCGTGCGCCGCGAAGGCCGCGTGTACGCCTACCGCAACCGCTGCCCACACCGGGAAATTCCCTTGGGCTACGACGCCGAGAATTTTCTCGATACCAGCGGCCGCCTGCTGCAATGCGGCCATCATGGCGCGCTGTTCCTGATCGAGACCGGCGAGTGCATCCAGGGCCCGTGCCTGGGCGATGTGCTGGAGGCGTTGCCATGCCATGAAGACGAGCGCGGCATCTGGCTGGAAGAGCGGGTCGACGAGGCTCAGGGGTAGAAGCGGTACTGCGCAGGTTCGCGAGCAAGCTCGCTCCTACAGGATCAAGAACTCCTCACCCCGGCCCTCGCCCGCAAGCGATAGAGGGGACCGCCCTGCACCGTGCCGCTCCTTGTATGAGCGAGCTTGCTCGCGAACAGCCCAACACCAGAGCAGCAGCCGAGCAACTAGAGCAACACCTGCAGCGGCCGGTCCAGAACAATCTCCCGGGTATCGATCCGCGCCCCATACGCCAGCACCTCCACTCCCGCATTGCGCGCTTCTACCAGCGCCGCCGCATAGGCCGGATCGATCTCCTTCGCCGGGCGCACCGCTTCGATCTCCGACAGGTTCACCGCGTACAGCAACACCGCGCGCATCCCCTGGCGCGCCAGCGCCGCCAGCTCGCGCAGGTGCTTGGCGCCACGCAGGGTGACGGCATCGGGGAAGGCCGCGACCGGGGTGTCGGCGAAGCCCAGGGTCACGCTCTTTACCTCCACGAACACAGGTTTGCCGGCAACCATCAGGCGGAAGTCCGCGCGGCTGTTCTCCTGCCCGTAGGCAACCTCGCGGCGCAGTTCATCGAAGTCGGCCAACTCGGTGACCTTGCCGGCCAGCAAAGCCTCCTCCACCAGCCGATTGGCCCGCCCTGTGTTCACGCAGGCCAGCCGGCCCTGCGGAGTCTCCACCAGCTCCCAGGTGCCCGGCAGCTTGCGCTTGGGGTCATCGGAGCGGCTGAACCAGACACGGCAACCTTCGCTCATGCAGTTGAGCATCGACCCGGTGTTCGGGCAGTGGATGGTGAGCAGCTCGCCGCTGGCGGTCTCGATATCCGCCAGGAAGCGCTTGTAGCGCTTGATCAGGCGCGCCTCTTCCAGCGCTGGCTCGAAGCGCATCAGGGACGCCAGGTCTTCAGGCCGCGGGCAATACGCTCCACCGCCTGTTGCAGACGCTCGACACTCTGCGTGTAGGCGAAACGCACATGGTGCGACGCCTGGTATCGGCCGAAGTCGACGCCAGGGGTGAAGGCCACGTGTTCGGTCTCGATGAAGTGCTGGCAGAAGGCGAAGGCATCGCCACCGAAAGCGCTGATATCGGCATACAGATAGAAGGCGCCCTCCGGCTCCACGGCAATGCCGAAACCCAGTTCGCGCAGGGCAGGCAGCAGGTAGTCGCGGCGCCGGCGGAACTCCTCGCGACGCTCCTCGAGGATCGCCAGGGTCGCCGGCTCGAAGCAGGCCAGCGCGGCATGCTGGGCCATGCTCGGCGCGCTGATGTAGAGGTTCTGCGCCAGTTTCTCCAACTCTCCTACCGCGTCTTGCGGCGCCACCAGCCAGCCGAGGCGCCAGCCGGTCATGCCGAAATATTTGGAGAAACTGTTGAGGACGAAGGCGTCGTCATCCACTTCCAGCACGCTGGACGCGTCGATGCCGTAGGTCAGGCCATGGTAGATCTCGTCCACCACCAGGTGGCCGCCACGCGCCTTGAGCGTGGAAGACAGTGCAGCGAGTTCATCCTTGTGCAACAGGGTGCCCGTAGGATTCGCCGGCGATGCGGCCAGAGCGCCTACACTGTCCTGATCCCAGTGCCGTTCGACGAGCTCCGGGGTGAGCTGATAGCGGCTCTCCGGTCCCACCGGCACCAGTTGTGCGGCGCCTTCCACCAGGCGCAGGAAGTGGCGATTGCACGGGTAACCCGGATCGGCCAGCAACCAGTGCTTGCCCGGATCCACCAGCAGGCTGCTGGCGAGCAACAAGGCGCCGGAGCCACCGGGCGTGACCAGAATGCGCTGCGGGTCGATCGACAGGCCGTAGCGCTGGGCGTAGAAGCCGGCGATGGCTTCGCGCAGAGCCGGCAGGCCACGTGCGGCGGTATAGCGCGTGTGACCATTTGCCAGGGCCTTCTGCCCGGCCTCGACGATGGGCGCGGCGGTGGTGAAATCCGGCTCGCCGATCTCCAGGTGGATAACGTCGTGGCCCGCGGCCTGCAGCTCATTGGCCCGCGCCAGCAGCGCCATGACGTGGAAAGGTTCGATGGCGCGGCTGCGCGCACTGAAGGTGGTGGCCATGGAATATTCCGAACTTTGCGACAGAGCCGGGATTCTAACAGGCCACTGATGAATACTGGGGCAGCAGCGCCGCTAAAGCGCTGCCCTCGGAAAATGCAGGCTTCGTCTGGAAATTACCTGCGATCCTGCCCAGGTTTGCAGAAAAGCCCGCTTGACGTGACCAGCGGGTCGGCAACCTGGCGATCAGACCATGTGCGGGCACTGTCAGGCTCGACAACCGGGAGTAGCGTCCCCGTTATCGTTCTGGTAAGTTCGCCCGCTGCGAGCGCGGGGCCGGCGGTGCCGGAGAGGGACCATCCGCGAGAGGATTAGCGAGAGTGAGAGGCGGTCATCCATGCCCACCAAAGCAAAACAACAGAGCAGCCAACTGATTCGTGGCTTCGAGCCCTACCAGGAAACCAAGGGCGAGGAGTACATGAGTGATCGCATGCGCGCGCACTTCACCTCCATCCTCAACAAATGGAAAGTTGAGCTGATGGAAGAAGTGGACCGCACCGTGCACCACATGCAGGACGAAGCGGCAAACTTCCCGGACCCGGCCGACCGTGCCAGCCAGGAAGAAGAGTTCAGCCTCGAACTGCGCGCCCGCGACCGTGAGCGCAAGCTGATCAAGAAGATCGACGAGACCCTGCAACTGATCGAAGACAACGATTACGGCTGGTGCGATTCCTGCGGCGTCGAGATCGGCATCCGCCGTCTGGAAGCCCGCCCCACCGCCACCCTGTGCATCGATTGCAAGACCCTGGCGGAAATCAAGGAAAAGCAACTGGGCTCCTGAGCCTGGTTGATCCCGAACGGGGCGCTGCGGCGCCCCGTTTCGTTTCCGCCGTTTATTAGAGAGCCGCTGTTCCGCCTGCACTTTCAAGAGCCGCCATGCCTGCCACCCCGTACATCGGACGCTTCGCCCCCACCCCCAGTGGCTACCTGCACTTCGGTTCGCTGGTCGCCGCCGTCGCCTCCTACCTGGATGCACGTTCGGTGGGGGGAAAGTGGCTGGTGCGCATGGAGGACCTCGACCCGCCGCGCGAAATGCCCGGCGCCCAGGCAGCCATCCTGGAAACCCTTGAACGCTATGGCTTCGAATGGGACGGCCGGGTAGAGCGCCAGAGCGAGCGGGGCGACGCCTATGCCGCTCAGGTCGAACAATGGTTGCGCAGCGGCCTGGCCTACGCCTGCACCTGCTCGCGCAAGCAACTCGAAGGCACGCACGGCATCTACCCCGGCACCTGTCGCGACGCCCAGCATGACTGGCACGACGACGTCGCCATCCGCATCCGCGTGCCGGAACTGGACTATCGCTTCATCGATCGCCTGCAGGGCGAGTTCCACCAGCACCTGGGACGCGAGGTGGGCGATTTCATCATCCGCCGCCGCGACGGGCTGTTCGCCTATCAGCTGGCAGTGGTACTGGACGATGCCTGGCAAGGTGTTACCGACATCGTTCGCGGCGCCGACCTGCTGGACAACACGCCGCGCCAACTCTACCTGCAGGAGTTGCTGGGCATTGCCGCCCCGCGCTACCTGCACGTGCCGCTGATCATCCAGCCGGATGGCCACAAGCTCGGCAAGTCCTACCGCTCGCCGCCGCTCGCCGCCGACCAGGCCGCCCCCCTGCTGGTGCGCGCGCTGAAAGCGCTGGGGCAGAAGCCGCCCGCCGAGCTGCTGCATGCTTCGCCGGGCGAAGTGCTCGCCTGGGGTATCAGCCATTGGGACACCAGCGCCATCCCCCACAGCCTGACGCTGGAAGACGCCCAGCTCTAGACTGGTCGTACAGGGCACCTGCAGGAACTGCCTGTCTGTAGGAGCGAGCTTGCTCGCGAACAAGCCCCGCAGCGGGATTCGGATTCGCGAGCAAGCTCGCTCCTGCATGGCTTGCGGCCGCTCGGTGCCAGACAAGGCCGGCGGCCGGCTTGCCGGCAACTGTGCGCACAGGTAGCCTGCCCGCCGAACCAAGAGAGAGACGACATGTACATCTACCGACTGGTGTTGCTCCTGGTCGTGGGCATCTACCTGTTCTCACCGGCCATCATGGACTGGTGGATCGATCCCCACGGCGCCTGGTACCGCCCGTATCTGCTGTGGCTGATCCTGATCGTCGTCACCTTCATCCTGCAGAGCCAGCGCGATGCTGACGAGCTTTAGCCTCACCCAGCTGATCCTGATCAGCGCCGCCTACCTGATGGTCCTTTTCGGTGTCGCCTGGATCACCGAGCGCGGCTTCATTCCGCGCCGGCTGGTGCGCCACCCGCTGATCTACACCCTGTCGCTGGGCGTGTACGCCAGCGCCTGGGCCTTCTATGGCACGGTCGGGCTGGCTTACCAGTACGGCTACGGCTTCCTGGCGATCTACCTGGGCGTCTCCGGCGCCTTCCTGCTCGCCCCGGTGCTGCTCTATCCGATCCTGCGCATCACGCGGGCCTACCAGTTGTCGTCGCTGGCCGACCTGTTCGCCTTCCGCTTCCGCAGCACCTGGGCCGGCGCGCTGACCACACTGTTCATGCTGATCGGCGTACTGCCGATGCTGGCACTGCAGATCCAGGCAGTGACCGACTCGATCAGCATCCTCACCCGCGAATCCGAGCCCAACCGCGCGGCGCTGGCGTTCTGCGCACTGATCACACTGTTTGCCATCCTCTTCGGCGCACGCCACATCGCCACCCGCGAGCGTCACGAAGGGCTGGTGATGGCGATCGCCTTCGAGTCACTGGTGAAGCTGGTAGCGTTATGCTCCATCGGCCTGTTCGCCCTCTACGGGGTATTCGGTGGCCCGGACGGCCTGGAGGTCTGGCTGCTGCAGAACCAGGAAGCCCTGAGCACCCTGCACACGCCGCTCGCCGAAGGGCCATGGCGCACGCTGCTGCTGGTGTTCTTCGCCGCGGCCATCGTCATGCCGCACATGTTCCACATGACCTTCACCGAGAACCTCAACCCGCGCTCGCTGCTCAGCGCCAGCTGGGGCCTGCCGCTGTTCCTGCTGCCGATGAGCCTGGCGGTGCCGCCAATCCTGTGGGCCGGCCTGCACCTGGGAGCATCGACCAATCCGGAATACTTCACCCTCGGCCTGGGCATCTCGGTGGACAGCCCGGCCCTGGCGCTGACCGCCTTCGTCGGCGGCATTTCCGCCGCCAGCGGCCTGATCATCGTGATGACCCTGGCACTCTCGGGCATGGTCCTCAACCACCTGGTGCTACCGCTCTACCAGCCACCTGCAGAAGGCAACATCTACCGCTGGCTGAAGTGGACCCGCCGTGCACTGATCGCCGCGATCATCATGGCCGGCTATGCCTTCTACCTGCTGCTGGGCGCCGAGCAGGACCTGTCGAACCTGGGCATCGTCTCCTTCGTCGCCACCCTGCAGTTCCTCCCCGGCGCGCTGGCCGTGCTCTATTGGCCGACCGCCAACCGCCGCGGCTTCATCGCCGGCCTGGTGGCGGGCATGCTGGTGTGGGGCGCGACCATGCTCATCCCGCTGGTCGCGAACATGCAGAGCATCTACCTGCCGCTGTTCAATTCGCTCTATGTACTCGACGACACCACCTGGCACCTGGCGGCACTCGCCTCACTGGCGGCCAACGTGCTGGTGTTCACCCTGGTCTCGCTGTTCACCGAAGCCAGCGATGAGGAGAAGGGCGCCGCCGAAGCCTGCGCCGTGGATAACGTGCGCCGCCCGCAACGCCGCGAGCTGATCGCCGTTTCCCCTCAGGAATTCGCCAGCCAGCTTGCCAAGCCACTGGGCGCGAAGACCGCCCAGCGCGAAGTGGAACAGGCCCTGCGCGACCTGCACCTGCCCTTCGACGAACGCCGCCCCTACGCCCTGCGCCGCCTGCGCGACCGCATCGAAGCGAACCTCTCCGGCCTGATGGGCCCGAGCGTGGCGCAGGACATGGTGGAAACCTTCCTGCCCTACAAGGCCAACAGCGAAAGCTACGTCACCGAAGACATCCACTTCATCGAGAGCCGCCTGGAGGATTACCACTCCCGGCTCACCGGCCTGGCCGCCGAGCTCGACACCTTGCGCCGCTACCACCGCCAAACCCTGCAGGACCTGCCGATGGGCGTGTGCTCGCTGGCCAAGGACCAGGAAATCCTCATGTGGAACCGCGCCATCGAGGAACTCACCGGAGTCAGTGCACAACGCGTGGTCGGCTCGCGCCTGGCCGCCCTTCCCGATCCCTGGCGCGGCCTGCTGGAAGGCTTCATCGACGCGCCCGACGAGCACCTGCACAAGCAGCGCCTGTCCATCGAGGGCCAGACCCGCTGGCTGAACCTGCACAAGGCGGCGATCGAGGAACCCCTCGCCCCCGGTAACAGCGGCCTGGTATTACTGGTCGAAGACCTCACCGAAACCCAGTCGCTGGAAGACAAACTGATCCACTCCGAGCGCCTGGCCTCCATTGGCCGCCTCGCCGCCGGCGTCGCCCACGAAATCGGCAACCCCATCACCGGCATCGCCTGCCTGGCGCAGAACCTGCGGGAAGAACGCGAAGGCGATGGTGAGCTGACTGAAATCAGCGGGCAGATTCTCGAGCAGACCAAGCGCGTTTCGCGCATCGTGCAGTCGCTGATGAGTTTCGCCCACGCCGGCGGCAAGCAGGTCGCGGCCGAACCGGTATGCCTGGCGGACGTCGCCCATGAAGCCATCGCCCTGCTGTCGCTGAACAAGCGCAGCGTCGACGTGCAGTTCTTCAACCTGTGCGATCCGGAGCACTGGGTCGAGGGCGATTCCCAGCGCCTGGCTCAGGTACTGATCAACCTGCTGTCCAACGCCCGCGACGCCTCCCCGCCCAACGGCGCGATCCGCGTGCGCACCGAAGCCTCGGAGCAGACCATCGACCTGATCGTCGAGGACGAAGGCAGTGGCATACCCAAATCGATCATCGACCGCCTGTTCGAGCCGTTCTTCACCACCAAGGACCCGGGCAAGGGAACCGGCCTGGGCCTCGCGCTGGTCTATTCGATCGTGGAAGAGCATTATGGGCAAATCACCATAGACAGCCCGGCAGACCCGGAACGCGAATGCGGTACCCGCATCAGCGTCACCTTGCCGCGGCATCCTGGCCCGACGGCCGAGCAGTAAACGAGCACGTCGAGAGAGCTGAATACATGGCACATATCCTCATCGTCGAAGACGAAACCATCATCCGTTCCGCCCTGCGACGATTGCTCGAGCGCAACCAGTATCAGGTCAGCGAAGCTGGCTCGGTACAGGAGGCCCAGGAGCGCTACAGCATCCCGTCGTTCGACATGATCGTCAGCGACCTGCGCCTGCCCGGCGCGCCCGGCACCGAACTGATCAAGCTGGCGCAGGGCACCCCGGTGCTGATCATGACCAGCTACGCCAGCCTGCGCTCGGCGGTGGACTCGATGAAGATGGGCGCGGTGGACTACATCGCCAAGCCGTTCGACCACGACGAGATGCTCCAGGCCGTGGCACGCATCCTCAAGGATCGCCAGGAGAACCGTAACGCCCCCGCCGAAGCCCGCGGTAACGCCAAGGCTGCCGAGCGTAGCAGCGGTAACACCGCCGCCGCGGATGGCGAGATCGGCATCATCGGCTCCTGCCCCCCCATGCAGGAGCTCTACACCAAGATCCGCAAGGTCGCGCCCACCGACTCCAATGTGCTGATCCAGGGTGAATCCGGCACCGGCAAGGAACTGGTCGCCCGCGCGCTGCACAACCTCTCCAAGCGCACCAAGGCGCCGCTGATCTCGGTGAACTGCGCGGCGATCCCGGAAACCCTGATCGAATCCGAACTGTTCGGCCACGAAAAAGGTGCGTTCACCGGCGCCAGCGCTGGTCGCGCAGGCCTGGTGGAAGCCGCTGACGGTGGCACGCTGTTCCTCGACGAGATCGGCGAACTGCCGCTCGAGGCCCAGGCACGCCTGTTGCGCGTACTGCAGGAAGGCGAGATTCGCCGCGTGGGCTCGGTGCAATCGCAGAAGGTCGATGTGCGCCTGATCGCCGCGACCCACCGCGACCTGAAGATGCTGGCCAAGACTGGCCAGTTCCGCGAAGACCTCTATTACCGCCTGCACGTCATCTCGCTGAAGCTGCCGCCCCTGCGCGAACGCGGCCCCGACGTGATGGAAATCGCCCGCTCCTTCCTGGCGCGCCAGTGCTCCCAGATGGGGCGCCAGGCGCTGACCTTCTCCCACGAGGCTGAACAGGCCATCCGTCACTACCCGTGGCCGGGTAACGTGCGCGAACTGGAGAACGCCATCGAACGTGCAGTGATCCTCAGCGAGGGCCAGGAGATCCCCGCCGACCTGCTGGGCATCGACATCGAACTGGATGATCTGGACGACGACTTCGGCGATGACGGCGACCTGCGCCCGAGCAACGGCAGCGCCAGCAACCACGAGCCCACCGAGGATCTGTCGCTGGAAGACTACTTCCAGCACTTCGTCCTCGAGCACCAGGACCACATGACCGAGACCGAGCTGGCCCGCAAGCTGGGCATCAGCCGCAAATGCCTGTGGGAACGCCGCCAGCGCCTGGGCATCCCACGCCGCAAATCCGGCGCATCGGCTGACTCGTAACACGTTTCACACTGTTACCGGAGACAAGCTCCGTAACAAAAGCCGGGTTCATCGGTAACGGGAACCCGGCTTTTTTGTGCCTGCCCGGCAAGGGCGAATCAGCGCAAACCCTTGAAAAATAAGGATTCGCAAAAGTTGGCACGGCATCTGCTTTGTTATTGGTACAACAACAATAACAAGCACGACCACTCACAATAAGAACAAGACGAAACGACTCCAGCACAACAAAAACAAGATCGCGGAGGCGCAGCTAACTGATTCTTTTGGAGAAGGGTAGCCGTCGGGAGAAGTCCCGCAACCAGTCAAGAAGAATAAAACTGTCTTGAGGCAGCACGCAAAACTGGTTGGATCGCAAGATCATTGCTCACTCAGCGACCAAAGCAATCCGTTTGCTATTGAAACCTTCCATGTGTGGAAGGTTCCCCGAAGCAGGTAGCTTCGAGGGACGGGTCTACAAACAAAAACAACAAGCCCGGTAAACATAATAAAAACAAAGCACGCACCTATTTGGGGGGGAGCCTCGGCTCCCCCAGTAGCTTTCGCTACACTCTCCTCCTGTCTCCCCGCAAGTCCCTTTCCCCAGTTTTCTTCATCATCCCACCCCACAATGCTAGAATCGCCGCGGCGCAGAAGGCGGCCGATTTGCTGCCAATTGTTTCCAGGCAGCGGCAGACACCCGCTATTCTCCAGGAATCGCCGTCAACAAGCGGCGCCGCGTACGCCATCCATACATCCATTCCCGATAGTGCACACATGCTGAAAAAGCTGATCCAGTCCATCCGATCCCCACTGCGCCGTCCGCGCGCCGTCCGCACTACTCCGGAAGTCGTTGGCAATCATCAGCACTCGCTGCGGCGAGACCAGTTCAGCAGGAACGCGGTGAACGTCGTGGAGCGCCTGACCAAGGCCGGCTACCAGGCGTACATCGTCGGCGGGGGCGTTCGCGACCCGCTGCTGGGCATTCCCCCCAAGGACTTCGACGTGGCCACCAGCGCCACTCCCGAGCAGGTGCGTGCCGAATTCCGCAATGCGCGGGTGATCGGCCGCCGCTTCAAGCTGGTCCACGTACATTTCGGCCGCGAGATCATCGAGGTCGCGACCTTCCGCGCCAACCATCCGGTCAGCGAAGACGACACCGATAGCGCCCATGCGTCCCGCAACGAGGCCGGCCGCATCCTGCGCGATAACGTCTATGGCACCCTGGAAGACGACGCGCAGCGCCGCGATTTCACCATCAACGCCCTGTATTTTGACGTTACCGGCGAGCGCATCCTCGACTACGCCCATGGCGTGCGCGATATCCGCAACCGCCTGATCCGCCTGATCGGCGACCCGGAGCAGCGCTACCTCGAAGACCCGGTGCGGATGCTGCGGGCCGTACGCTTCGCCGCCAAGCTGGACTTCGAGATCGAGAAGCACAGCGCCGCGCCGATCCGCCGCCTGGCACCGCTGCTCAACGAGATTCCCTCCGCACGCCTGTTCGACGAGGTGCTCAAGCTGTTCCTCAGCGGCAAGGCCGAGCGCACCTTTGAGTTGCTCAACGAATACGACCTGTTCGCTCCGCTGTTCCCGGCAAGCGCCAAGGCGCTGAAGGAAAACCCCGAATACGCCGGCAAGCTGATGCGCCAGGCCCTGGCCAACACCGACGAGCGTATTCGCCTGGGCAAGCCGGTCACTCCGGCCTTCCTGTTCGCCGCACTGCTCTGGCCGGCCCTGCCCGCCCGCGTGCTGAAGCTGCAGGACCGCGGCATGCCGCCGATCCCGGCGATGCAGGAGGCGGCCCACGAGCTGATCCTCGAGCAGTGCCGGCGCACCGCGGTGCCCAAGCGCTTCACCATCCCGATCCGCGAGATCTGGGATATGCAGGAGCGCCTGCCGCGACGCCAGGGCAAGAAGGCCGACCTGCTGCTGGAAAACCCGCGTTTCCGCGCCGGCTACGACTTCCTCCTGCTGCGCGAGAGCGCCGGCGAGGAAACCGGCGGCCTCGGTGACTGGTGGACCGACTACCAGGAAGCCAGCGACGGCGAACGCCGCGGCATGATCCGCAACCTGGCCAGCCAGCAGGAAGAAGGCGGCAGCGCCGCACCGCGCAAACGCCGCCGTGGCGGCAGCAACCGCCGTCGTCGCGGCCCGCGTACCGAAGGCGCCAGCAGCGAATGAGCGAACGCGTGTACATCGGGCTCGGCAGCAACCTCGCCGAGCCGCGCCAGCAGCTGGAAGCCGCGCTGAAGGCGCTGGCGCAGGTCCCCGCCACCAAGGTGGCGGCGGTCTCCCCGCTGTATGCCAGCGACCCGCTGGGCCCGCCGGACCAGCCGTGCTACGTGAATGCGGTGGCGGCACTGGATACCGATCTGGAGCCGCTCGCCCTGCTCGATGCCCTGCAGGCCATCGAACTGGAGCAAGGCCGCGTGCGCAAGGACGAGCGCTGGGGGCCACGCACCCTGGACCTCGATATCCTGCTGTTCGGCGAGCGCGTGATCGACGAGCCGCGCCTGAGCGTGCCGCATTACCACATGCACGCCCGCGCCTTCGTGCTCTACCCGCTGGCGGACCTCGCCCCACACCTGCGTTTCCCCGATGGGCGCAGCCTTCCCGAGCTGCTCGCCGCCTGTCCGTTCAGCGGCCTCGAGCGTCTGTCCTGATGCATGCTGCGCCCCAGGCGCGGGGCGCACTGGCAGTAACGCCGTAACAACGCGGTAACACCTGCAATTGACTTAGCCTTTTTCGATCCGGACTATAGGGCCCCGTTTGCCCCTGCCCGGCGCAGAACCGAGGACACTTTCATGCCTGATGTCACCCTGACCACCCTGCAAGGTCTCAAGCAAAGCGGCGAAAAGATCGCGATGCTGACCGCCTACGATGCCACTTTCGCCCACACCGCCAGTCTTGCCGGTGCCGAAATGCTGCTGATCGGTGACTCCCTGGGTATGGTCCTGCAAGGTCACGACAGCACGCTGCCGGTGACCGTGGAGGATATGGCCTACCACACTGCCGCGGTGAAACGCGGTAACAAGGGCGCGCTGATCGTCACCGACCTGCCGTTCGAATCCGGTACCTCGCTCGACCAGTTGCTGCGCGACTCGGTGAAGGTCATGCAGGCCGGCGCCCACATGGTCAAGCTCGAAGGCGGCGCCTGGCTCGCCGAGCCGATCATTCGCCTGGCCCAGATGGGCATCCCGGTGTGCGCGCACCTTGGCCTCACCCCGCAGGCCGTCAACCTGTTCGGCGGCTTCAAGGTGCAAGGTCGCCAGGAAGCCCAGGCGCGCCAGTTGCGCGCCGATGCCATCGCCCTGGAGCAGGCCGGCGCCGCCGCGCTGTTGCTGGAATGCGTGCCGTCCGCCCTGGCGAAGGAAATCACCGAAGCGGTGAAGATCCCTGTCATCGGCATTGGCGCGGGCAGCAGCACCGACGGCCAGGTGCTGGTGATGCACGACATGCTCGGCCTGTCGCTGTCCGGTCGTTCGCCGAAGTTCGTGAAGAACTTCCTCGAAGGCCAGCCTGACATCCAGTCCGCCTTCGCCGCCTACGTGAAGGCTGTCAAGGACGGCACCTTCCCCGGCCCGGAGCACGGTTTCGCCTGATGAATACAGTCAAGACAGTTCGCGACTTGCGTGCCGCCGTGGCGCGCGCCCGTAGCGAAGGCAAGCGCATCGCGCTGGTGCCGACCATGGGCAACCTGCACGCCGGCCACGCCGCCCTGGTGACCAAGGCCAGTCAGCGCGCCGACTTCGTGGTGGCGAGCATCTTCGTCAACCCGCTGCAGTTCGGCCCCAGCGAGGACCTGGACAAGTACCCGCGCACCCTGGCGGCAGACCAGGAGAAGCTGCTCTCCGCCGGCTGCCACCTGCTGTTCGCCCCCACCGTCGAGGAGATGTACCCGGACGGCATGGACGGCCAGACCCGTCTGCACGTCACTGGCGTCTCCGAGGGCCTGTGCGGCGGCAGCCGACCGGGCCACTTCGATGGCGTCGCCACCGTCGTCTGCAAGCTGTTCAACATGGTTCAGCCCGACATGGCGCTGTTCGGCGAGAAGGACTTCCAGCAACTGGCGGTGATCCGCAAGCTGGTGCGCGACCTGAACCTGCCGATCCAGATCTTCGGCGAGCCCACCGTGCGCGCCGACGACGGCCTGGCCCTGTCGTCGCGCAACGGTTACCTGACGGAAGAGCAACGCGCCATCGCACCGGTCCTGCAGAGCACCCTGAAGCAGCTGGCCGAGCGCATTCGCCAGGGTGAACGAGACTTCCCTGCGCTGCTCGCCGAGGGCAGCCAACAGATCGAAGCGGCCGGCCTGCGCATCGATTACCTCGAAGCCCGCGAGCCCATCGGCCTGCGTCCGGCCAGCGCGGAAGACCATCAGTTGGTGATCCTGGTCGCCGCCTTCCTGGGCACCACCCGGCTGATCGACAACCTCGCCTTTCACATCGACTGATTCCCCGCCCGTTACCCGAATTTTCGCCTCGAAGCCGCGCCAACCGCGGCCTTGAGCGACTTCGGGTGCTCGGGCATACTCGCCCCGCTCTCCTCGACCAGAAGAAAAACAGGAGCCACGCCATGCAGAGCATCATGCTCAAAGCCAAACTGCACCGCGCCGAAGTCACCCACGCCGTGCTCGACTATGAAGGCTCCTGCGCCATCGATGGCGAATGGCTCGACCTCGCCGGCATCCGCGAGTACGAACAGATCCAGATCTACAACGTCGACAACGGCGAACGCTTCACCACCTACGCCATTCGTGGCGAAGAAGGCTCGCGGATGATTTCCGTCAACGGCGCCGCCGCCCACAAGGCCAAGGTAGGTGACCGGGTGATCATCTGCGCGTACGCTCAGTTCAGCGACGCCGAGCTGGAAGGCTACCAGCCGCGCATGCTGTACATGGCGCCAGGCAACGAACTCAGCCACACCAGCAACGCCATCCCGGTTCAGCTCGCCTGAACCGAAGTGACAAGCCCGGAACAACCGGGCTGTCGCAAGGTCAAGAGCCACAAGTTCAAACACGCACGTCTTACCTGAAGGTACGTCATGGAACACCACCGCACCCCGCTGGATGCCACCCAACTGGCAAGCTGGCAGGCATTGGCCGCCCACCGCCAGGATCTGCAGAACTTCACCATGCGCGAGGCATTCGCCGAGGACCCGGAGCGCTTCAAGCGCTTCTCCATGAGCGCCTGCGGCCTGTTCCTGGACTTCTCGAAGAATCTGATCCACCAGGACACCCTCGACCTGCTGGTGAAGCTCGCGGAGGAGGCGAAGCTGGGCGAAGCCATCCAGGCGATGTTCCGTGGTGAGGTGATCAACGCTTCGGAGCGCCGTCCGGTGCTGCACACTGCCCTGCGCCGCCCGATCGGCGACAAGGTGCTGGTGGATGGCAAGGACGTGATGCCGGAAGTGCATCGCGTGCTGCACCAGATGACCGAGCTGGTTGCCGCGGTGCACAACGGCTTGTGGCGCGGCTATACCGAGAAGCCGATCACCGACGTGGTGAACATCGGTATCGGCGGCTCATTCCTCGGCCCGCAGCTGGTCTCCGAGGCGCTGCTGCCGTTTGCCCAGAAGGGCGTGCGCTGCCACTACCTGGCGAACATCGACGGCAGCGAGTTCCGCGAAATGACCGCCAAGCTCAACGCCGAGACCACGCTGTTCATCGTCTCGTCGAAGTCCTTCGGTACCCTGGAAACCCTGAAGAACGCCCAGGCCGCCCGCGCCTGGTACCTGGCCCAGGGCGGCAGCGAGGCGGAGCTGTACCGCCACTTCATCGCGGTATCCAGCAACAAGGAGGCCGCCGCGGCCTTCGGCATCCGCCCGGAGAATGTCTTCCCCATGTGGGACTGGGTCGGCGGCCGCTATTCGCTGTGGTCGGCCATTGGCCTGCCGATCGCCATGTCGGTGGGTATCAACAACTTCAAGGAGCTGCTGTCCGGCGCGTACAGCATGGACCAGCACTTCCTCACCTCGCCGTTCGAGAAGAACATCCCGGTGCTGCTGGGCCTGCTCGGCGTCTGGTATGGCGACTTCTGGGGCGCACGCAGCCATGCGATCCTGCCCTACGACTACTACCTGCGGAACATCACCGACCACCTGCAGCAGCTGGACATGGAGTCCAACGGCAAGAGCGTGCGCCAGGACGGTAGCCCGGTCTCCGCCGGCACCGGCCCGGTGATCTGGGGCGGCGTGGGCTGCAACGGCCAGCACGCGTACCACCAGTTGCTGCACCAGGGCACCCACCTGATCCCGGCCGACTTCATCGTCCCGGTGTCCAGCTACAACCCGGTGGCCGACCACCACCAGTGGCTCTACGCCAACTGCCTGTCGCAGAGCCAGGCGCTGATGGTCGGCAAGAGCCGCGCCGAGGCCGAGGCCGAGCTGCGCGCCAAGGGCGTGGACGAGGCCGAAGTGCAACGCCTGGCGCCACACAAGGTGATCCCGGGCAATCGCCCGAGCAACACCCTGGTGCTGGAGCGCATCAGCGCCCGCCGCCTGGGCGCGCTGATCGCCATGTACGAACACAAAGTCTACGTGCAGAGCATCCTCTGGGGCATCAACGCCTTCGACCAGTGGGGCGTGGAACTGGGCAAGGAGCTGGGCAAGGCCGTCTACGGTCGCCTGGTCGGCAGTGAGGAAAGCACCGCCGAGGATGGCTCCACCCAGGGTCTGATCGACTTCTTCCGCGGTCGTCATCGCGGCTGACCCGGGAAATGGACGGAGGCGCGCCTGCGCGTCCGTCCGCACCCTAGCGGCAGAAGCGCTGCCGAAACTCTCCGGGCGTCACACCCAGCGCCTGCACGAAGGCGCGCCGCAGGTTGTACTCGCTATCGAAGCCGGCTTGCAGCGCAACGCGCTTGAGTGACGATTCTCCCGCCTCCAGCAATTGGCTCGCCCTCTCCAGGCGCAGCGCCAGCAGCAACTTCGCCGGCGTCATGCCCATTTCCGCCTGACAATGCCGGTGCAGCGAGCGCGATGACATGGCCATCCACGCCGCCATTTCCTCGACGTCGAGCACCTGCGCCAAGTGGTCCCGTAGCCATTCCACCAGGCGCTCCATCTGCCCACCCGGTGGTGCCTGCTGCGCCAGCAGTTCGGCACTGAACTGACGCTGGCCACCCGGGCGACGCAGGTACATCACCAACCCGCGAGCGACCCGCAGCGAAAGCTCACGGCCGTGATCTTCCTCCAGCAGGCTCAGGCAGAGGTCCATCCCGGCGGTAACACCGGCGGAGCTGTAGATCGTCGAGTCACGCACGAATAGCGCGTCGTGCATCACCCGCAAACGGGGAAACAGGCGCTGTAGGAGTTCAGCGTAACGCCAATGGGTAACAACCGGCCGGCCCTCCAGCAGGCCGGCCTGAGCCAGCAGAAACGCTCCGGTGCACACCGAAGCACAACGCGCGGCATGCCCTGCGGCCTGCGCCAGCCAGCTCGCGACTGCGCCGTCCTGCATGGCCGCCTGCACCCCATGGCCACCCGCGATCAACAGGGTGCAGCCAGCAGCTTGGCGAGGGTCGGGCAAGGCCCTGGTCGCCAGTTCCAGCCCCGTGCTGGAGCGAACCAGCCCACCTGAGGGAGAAATCGCCTCCAACTGGTACGCCGGCCTGGCAGCCGCCGGCAAATGCTCATCGACCGCGGCAAACACATCGGCCGGCCCGGTGGCATCGAGCAACTGGAAGTCGGCGAAGACCAGCAACAGAACACGATGGGGAGCACTCATCCAGGCGTTTCCCTTGAAGAGGATTGGCGGATATTCATCCATCAGTGGCGGAAGCGACAGAAGAATCACCCGCAGGATGGAAATCCCCACCCCCGGAGACGGCCATGCACTCCTTCCCGCTACTGCTCTGCCTGCTGCTCTGCAGCCTTTGCGCCCGAGCCGACGATGAGACGCTCGCGCCCTATCAACCGCGCTTCGGCCGCGAACGCCCGGTCATCGCCGTCGTCGCGCAGAACCGCATGACCGAACTGGCCGACTACGTCGTCCCCCTCGGCATACTGCGGCGCTCAGCGGCGGCGGAGGTGCTCGCCCTCGCCACGGAGCCCGGGCCGGTGCAACTGATGCCAGCCCTGCGACTACAGCCACAGGCCAGCCTGGACGCCTTCGAACAACGTTATCCACAGGGCGCTGACTACCTGATCGTGCCCGCTGTGCACGACAGCGCAGACCCCGCCCTGCTGGCCTTCGTCCGGGCGCAAGCCGCGCAGGGCACAATCATCATCGGTATCTGCGACGGTGTACTGGTACTCGGCAATGCCGGCCTGCTGCACGGCCGGCGCGCCACGGGGCACTGGTATTCGCGCAGCCAGCGTCAGCGGGAGTTTCCCGATGCGCGCTGGATCGAGAATCGCCGCTACATCGCCGACGGCAACATCATCACCACCTCCGGTGTTACCGCGGCGCTACCGGTATCGCTCGCACTGGTGGCGGCTATCGCCGGGCAGCCCAGAGCTGCCCGGCTCGCTCGCGAGTTCGGCGTGCAGGACTGGTCAGCCCAACACGACAGCCAGCGCTTCAGCCTGGGCGCCAGTGGCTACCTGACCGCCGCCGGCAACTATCTGGCGCTGTGGAACCACGAGGACTTCGATGTTTCCCTGGAGCCAGGCTTCGATGAAGTCAGCCTGGCACTGGCCGTGGATGCCTGGGCGCGCACCTTCCGCAGCGAAGTGCAGGCCACTGCAGCACACCCCGTCACCAGTGCCGGGGGCCTGATCTTCCTCCCCGACCAGGCCGACAGGCATCCGCCACTGCCCGGACTCGGTGCCACGGCGATCCAGACGCTCGACAGAGCACTCGATGCCATCGCCCGGCGCTACGGTGAAGCGACCCGGCAACTGGTCGCTGCCCAGCTGGAATACGCCTCGCCTGAACAATCCGGCCACCTGGCGCGTCGAAACAACATGGACAACCCTTGAACCCGCCATGCCTTGGATGCACCCTTGAGGGCATCTCGGCTCAACAACAACAAGGATTCCCCATGTACGAGATCAGCCTTCACCCCGTGCCGGAGGCCGTACGCAAGCGTGCCTACCTCGACAACGATGCCTACCAGCGCCTCTACCGGCAGTCGGTAGACGACCCGGAAGCCTTCTGGGGCGAGCAGGCCAAGGCCTTCCTCGACTGGTTCAAGCCCTGGCACTCGGTGCACCGCGGTGACCTGGCGAAGGGCCAGGCGTCCTGGTTCAAGGGCGGCCAGCTCAACGTCACCTACAACTGCATCGACCGCCACCTGGAACAGCGCGGCGAGCAGGTCGCGATCATCTGGGAAGGCGACAACCCGGCCGAGTCCGCCAACATCACCTACCGCAAGCTGCACAGCCACGTCTGCCGCCTGGCCAATGTGCTGAAGAGCCGCGGCGTGGAGAAGGGCGATCGGGTCTGCATCTACATGCCGATGATCCCCGAGGCGGCCTACGCCATGCTGGCCTGCGCACGAATCGGCGCGATCCACTCGGTGGTATTCGGTGGATTCTCCCCGGATGCCCTGCGCGACCGTATCAACGACGCCGATTGCCGTACGGTGATTACCGCCGACGAAGGCGTGCGCGGCGGCAAGTACATCCCGCTGAAGAAGAACGTGGAAAAGGCCCTGGCCGACTGCCCGAACGTCTCCACGGTGGTGGTGGTCGAGCGTACCCAGGGCGAGATCCCGTGGGTCGAAGGGCGTGACCTCTGGTACCACGAAGCGCTGGGCGAAGTCAGCGAGGACTGTGCTGCGGAGCCGATGGACGCCGAGGACCCGCTGTTCATCCTCTACACCTCCGGCTCCACCGGCAAACCCAAGGGCGTGCTGCACACCACCGGCGGCTACCTGCTGGGCGCGGCGATGACCCACAAGTACGTGTTCGACTACCACGACGGCGACATCTACTGGTGCACCGCGGACGTCGGCTGGGTCACCGGCCACAGCTACATCGTCTATGGCCCGCTGGCCAACGGCGCCACCACCCTGATGTTCGAAGGCGTGCCGAACTACCCCGACGCCTCGCGCTTCTGGCAGGTGATCGACAAGCACCAGGTGAACATCTTCTACACCGCACCGACCGCGATCCGCGCACTGATGCGCGAGGGCGAGGCCCCCGTGCAGAAAACCGACCGCAGCAGCCTGCGCCTGCTGGGTTCGGTGGGCGAGCCGATCAACCCGGAAGCCTGGGAGTGGTACTTCAACGTGGTCGGCGAGCAGCGCTGCCCCATCGTCGACACCTGGTGGCAGACCGAAACCGGCAGCATCCTGATCACCCCGCTGCCCGGCGCCACCGATCTCAAGCCAGGCTCGGCCACTCGCCCCTTCTTCGGTGTGCAACCGGTACTGCTGGATGAGCAGGGCAAGGAAATCGACGGCCCCGGCTCCGGTGTGCTCGCCGTCAAGGCCAGTTGGCCCAGCCAGATCCGCAGCGTCTATGGCGATCACCAGCGGATGATCGACACCTACTTCAAGCCCTACCCCGGCTACTACTTCACCGGCGACGGCGCGCGCCGCGACGAGGATGGCTACTACTGGATCACCGGTCGCGTGGACGACGTGATCAACGTTTCCGGCCACCGCATCGGCACCGCCGAGGTGGAGAGCGCGCTGGTACTGCATGACTCGGTCGCCGAGGCTGCCGTGGTCGGCTATCCGCACGACCTCAAGGGCCAGGGCATCTACGCCTTCGTCACGACCATGAATGGCATCGAACCCAGCGACGCGCTCAAGCAGGAGCTGCTGGCCCTGGTGAGCAAGGAGATCGGCAGCTTCGCCAAGCCGGAAATGCTGCAGTGGGCGCCGGGCCTGCCCAAGACCCGCTCGGGCAAGATCATGCGGCGCATCCTGCGCAAGATCGCCTGCAATGAACTGGAAAACCTTGGCGACACCTCGACCCTGGCCGACCCCAGCGTGGTGCAGGGGCTGATCGACAACCGCCTCAACCGTTGACCCGCGCTACAGGCCACAGGGGCAAAGATGCTAGGTTTAGAGAACAGACCTGTCGTCCTTGCCCCGAGGCCTGTCCGCCGCAATGGAAACCGTACGTCGTCATATCGAAAGCCAGGTACTCAGCCTGACCGGCCTCGCCCTGGGCGGGGTCGACTTCGAGTCGCCCAAGGGCGACCCCGGCCTGTTCGGGCCGGACTCCGTGAGCTGGAGAGTCCACGGTGACTTCAGCTCGATGCTCATCGGTGGTATCAGCGCCCTGCTCCTGCAGATGCTCCATCCGGGCGCACTGGGTGGCGTGTGGGACCACTCCAACTTCCGCGCCGACATGCTCGGTCGCCTGCGCCGCACCGGGCAGTTCATTTCCGCCACCACCTATGGCTCGCGCGGCGACGCCGAGAAACTGATCGAGCGGGTGCGCCGTATCCACGACAACGTCCATGGCACGCTGCCCGATGGCTCGTCCTACGCCGCCAGCGACCCGGACCTGCTCACCTGGGTGCACGTCGCCGAAGTCAGCTGCTTCCTCGCCTCGCACCTGCGCTACCTGAACCCGAATCTTCCCGGAGAGGAACAGGACCGTTACTACGACGAGATCGCTCTCATCGCCGAGCGACTCGGAGCGCGCGACGTTCCGCGCTCCCGTGCGGAGGTTGCCGCCTACCTGCAACGCATGCGGCCACAGCTTCGTTACGACGAACGCACCCGCGAGGTGGTCAGCGTACTGTTCAACGCACCCGCCCCCAGCTTCCTCGCCAAGCCCTTTGGCATGTTGATGATGCGCGCCGGCATCGACCTGCTGCCCGACTGGGCCGCCGACCAGCTCGGCCTCAGCCTGGGCAGCCTGCAGCGCCAGCTGATCCGCTCCAGCGTGAAGCGCAGCGTGCCGCTGCTGCGCTGGGCAGTGCGCAATGGCTCGCTGCACCGCGCACGCCGTCGCATGGGACTACCGCCTCTGCGCTGAAACGTGACTACCCGGTTCGCGGGGTGGTGAGCCGGCGGCGGGCGTGCAACCATGACCCTTCGCTGCGGCCTCGCCGCTCCCGACAGAGGATTCGTGTCATGCAAGAAGTCGTCATCGTCGCTGCCACCCGTACCGCCATCGGCAGCTTCCAGGGCTCGCTTTCCGCGCTGCCGGCCCATGAGCTGGGCGCCGCGGTGATTCGCAGCCTGCTGCAACAGACCGGCCTGGACCCGGCCCGGGTCGACGAGGTGATCCTCGGCCAGACCCTGACGGCCGGCGCCGGCCAGAACCCGGCACGCCAGGCCTCGATCGCTGCCGGGCTGCCCAACAGCGTGCCCGCGATGACAATCAACAAGGTCTGCGGCTCCGGCCTCAAGGCTCTGCACCTGGCCGCACAGGCCATCCGTTGCGGCGACGCCGACGTGGTCATCGCCGGAGGTCAGGAAAGCATGAGCCTCGCCCCCTACGTCATGCCCGGCGCCCGCACCGGCCTGCGCATGGGCCACGCCAAACTGATCGACAGCATGATCCAGGACGGCCTGTGGGACGCCTTCAACGACTACCACATGGGCATCACCGCCGAGAATCTGGTGGAGAAGTACGGCATCAGCCGCGAAGAGCAGGACGCCTTCGCGGCCGATTCCCAGCGCAAGGCCGTTGAGGCCATCGAAGCCGGCCGTTTCAAGGCGGAGATCACGGCTATCGAGATCCCCCAGCGCAAGGGCGATCCGCTGCGCTTCGACACCGACGAGCAGCCGCGCGCCGGCACCACTGCCGAATCTCTGGGCAAGCTCAAGCCGGCGTTCAGGAAGGACGGCAGTGTCACCGCTGGCAACGCCTCAACCCTCAATGACGGCGCCGCTGCCGTGCTGTTGATGAGCGCCGCCAAGGCCGCCGAGCTCGGCCTGCCGGTACTGGCTCGCATTGCCGCCTATGCGAACGCGGGCGTGGATCCGGCCATCATGGGCATCGGGCCGGTCTCGGCCACCCGCCGCTGCCTGGAGAAAGCCGGCTGGCAGCTTGCCGACCTGGACCTGATCGAAGCCAATGAGGCATTCGCCGCCCAGGCTCTGTCGGTGGGCAAGGAGCTGGATTGGGATGCTGCGAAGGTGAACGTGAACGGGGGCGCCATCGCCCTTGGCCATCCCATCGGCGCATCGGGCTGCCGCGTGCTCGTCACCCTGGTGCACGAGATGCTCCGCCGGGACGCGAAAAAGGGCCTCGCGACGCTCTGCATCGGCGGTGGGCAAGGTGTGGCGCTGGCCCTGGAGCGGTAACAACCCAGCCTCGCTGTGCAGAATTCTCTCTGCACAGCGAGTCTCCGCGCACGCGGGCAGGCCAACGCCCTGCCAACCTGACTCCCCGCATGCTTTCAGTCCTACACATAGGAATATTCCGTAGGTACTTGAACAACTGGTCTATCTTCAAGATCAATGCCGCAATTATTTTGACTCAGGGAGTCAGTTATGAAGAAGCGTGTGGTGCTGATCGAAGACCACCCCGCAATGCGTTTGGCGATCCGCTCGTTGCTCGAGCAGGATCCGCAGTTCGAAGTAGCCCGTGAAGCGGCCGATGGCCATGGAGGACTGGACGCCGTACGCAAGGAACGCCCCGACCTGGTGATACTCGACCTCAACCTGCCCGGCATGGATGGGCTCGACTTGCTGGCGCGCATCCACATCTTCGACGAAAACATCCGCCTGCTGGTCCTGAGCTCGCAGGATGAACGTCTCTACTCGAGCAAGGTCGAAGCGGCGGGTGCGCATGGGTTCGTCAGCAAGAACAAGGACACCAGCGCCATTCTCAACGCGGCTCGCATGCTGGTCTCCGGCTATCGTTGCTTCCCGGAAAAGTCCCTGAGCATCGACAAGAACACCGACCCGGTGGCCAGCCTCACGCCACGCGAACTGGTCGTGTTGCGCAGCCTGGTGAGAGGGATGAGCAACAAGGACATCGCCGAGGAACTCTTCCTCAGCCAAAAGACCGTCAGCACCTACAAGACCCGCATTCTTGAGAAGCTGAACCTCGACAGCCTCGTGGATCTGGTGGAATTCGCCCGCACCCATCGCCTGAACGACTGACAGACATCACTGAAAACCGCGTCCGACGGCGACTATCGAATCGAAGAATCACAGCCGTGCCATACTCATGTGGCACGTCACGACGGAAACGACTCTCGCCATGCCCAAAGGATTGAAACGCGCGATCGGCGCGGTAGTGCTGTTAGTCCTCTTCTATTGCCTGCTGGGCTTTCTCATCCTGCCCGGTGTCGGGCTGCGGATAGCCAACCAGCAATTGGCTCACTACTCGAGCGTTCCCGCACGTCTGGAACGTATCGAATTCAATCCATTCAGCCTGGAGCTGACCCTCTGGGGCTTACATCTGGGGGACGACGGGAAGGAGCAGGTACGCTTCCGTCGGCTCTACGCCAACCTCGAACTCGACAGCCTGTGGAAACGCAGGCTGCACCTCGCCGACGTCGAACTGGACGCGCCACACACCGAGTTGCTGTTCGCCGAGAACGGCACGCTGAACCTGAGCCAGCTGTTCAAGCTCCCGCCCAGCCAGCCGGCCCCTGCTCAGGAGGAACCGGGCAATCCCTTCCCGCTGCGCATCGATCGCATTCGCCTGGCCGAAGGCAGCCTGCACTTCCTTGATCGTCGCCCCAGCGAACCGGTGGAGTTCGTTTTCGATCCAATGGGCTTCGAACTGCACAACCTCAGCACCCTGCCTGAAGATGGCGCCGTCATGACTCTGGTCGCCACCGGCCCCCACGGCGGTAAACTGGACTGGAAAGGTGACCTGAGCATCGTGCCATTCACCTCCAAGGGCAGCATCACCCTCGACGGCGTGCCGTTGAAGGCCTGGTGGCCCTACGTGCGGGACAACGCGCCGCTGAATCTGAACAACGGCATCCTCAGTATCGCTTCCGACTACCACCTGGACCTGTCGAAGGGCACGCAGTTGCTGCTGGACAAGACTGCCATACAGTTGCGCGACCTTGACCTCAGCTCGCCTGACGGTAAACCGCTGGCCAAGCTCGCCAGCCTCGATGTTGCCGATACCACCCTCGACCTCGCCAAGCAGGAAGTGCTGGTCGGCCAGATTCGCAGCCAGGGCCTGGAGGCCTGGGCAGCCCGCGAGAAGGACGGCCAGTTGGACTGGCAGAAGCTCTTCGCCAACTTCAAGCCCTACAAGCGCCCCGAGGAGCCCACGCCACAGGCTCAGGCCGCTCCGGAACCGGCCCCTGCCACAGAGGCCACGGCGGAGTCTGCCAAGGATCAGCAACAGCAGGCCTCGACCGAAAAATCTCAGGCCACGCCTGGTGAGCCCGCCAAGACGGCCCAGGCCGAGCCGGCCAAAACGCCGACCCCGGCTCAGCCCGAACAGCCTGCCGAGGCTGGCAAGGCTGTGCAAAATGCCGAGGCTGCCAAGCCGGCCGAGCCGCCGAAGGCCTGGCATGTGGTCCTGCGCGACACCCAGCTGCGCGGCTACAAGGCGCACCTGGCCGATCGTGCGCCGGGCAAACCGGTGAACCTGGAACTGGGCCCGCTGGATCTGGACCTGCAGAACCTCGACAGCGGCCTGACCTCGCCGCTGCAGCTCAAGCTCAAGACGGGGCTCGGTCCTCGCGGTCAGATCGAAGCCAGTGGCCAGGTCATCCCCAATCCGGTCAGCGCCAGGCTCAAGGTTTCGACCCGCGATATCGACCTGCGAGTAGCCCAGGCCTATATCGATCCGTTCATCCGCCTGGAGCTACGCAGCGGCCTGCTCTCCAGCGATCTGGATGTCGACCTCAAGGGTACGGAGCCGCTGGCCTTCAGCGTCAACGGTAGTGCCCAGGTAACCCAGTTGCACACGCTGGACACCCTCAAGAACCGCGACTTCGTCAAATGGACCAAGCTGACCCTCGACGGCCTGGCGTACAAGCATGGCGACAGCCTGGTGATCCAGACCGTCTCGCTGGAAGAGCCCTACGCGCGCTTCATCATCAACGAAGACCGCAGCACCAACGTCAGCGAGCTGATCATTGCGCAACCCGAATCCAACTCGCCATCGGCGAACAAGGGCAGTGCTTCCGGCGGAAACAGCAAGCCGCTGGGTATCCGCATCGGCGGCGTGAAGATCAACAACGGCTCGGCCAACTTCGCCGACCTGACCCTGCGCCCGGATTTCGCCACCGCTATCCAGCAACTGGGCGGCGAGATCGGCACCATCGACAACCGCAATCCGGCCCCCGCCTCGGTGGACGTGAAAGGCAAGGTCGACAAATACGCGCCGGTTACCATCAAGGGCAGTCTCAACCCCTTCTCGCCACTGGAAAAGCTGGACATCGCCACCAGCTTCAAGCGGGTCGAGCTGACTACCCTGACGCCCTACTCCGGCAAGTTTGCCGGCTACCGCATCCGCAAGGGCCGGCTGAACCTGGACCTGCATTACCAGATCACCCAGGGCAAGCTCAAAGCCGACAACAAGGTGCTGGTGGAACACCTGCAACTGGGCGAGAAAGTCGACAGCCCGGACGCCGTGGACCTGCCGGTGAAGCTGGCAATCGCCCTGCTCAAGGACGCCAACGGCAATATCGACATCCAACTGCCGGTGGAAGGCGACCTGAACAATCCGCAGTTCAGCGTCATGCCCATCGTCTGGCAGACCTTGCGTAACCTGGTCGTGCGCGCCGTGCAGGCGCCCTTCAACTTCATCGCCGGGCTGGCCGGTGGCTCCGGCGGCCCGGACCTGAGCAACGTGACCTTTGCCCCAGGCTCCAGCGAGCTGGACGCCAGTGCCCAGGGCAACCTCGACAAGCTGGCCGAAGCCCTCAAGCAGCGCCCGGCGCTCAAGCTGGAAGTCGAAGGCGTTGCCGCCGCCAGCAGCGACGGTCCGCTGCTGGCCGACAAGCGCCTGAAGCAGGAATACCAGAAGAACTACTACAGCATGTTGCAACGCCGCGGCGACAAGGTGCCCAGCGATGCCAGCCAGTTGGAGGTTCCCGAGGACTTGCAGCCGATCCTGCTCGAAGGCGTCTACCGTGCACGTCTGAAGAAGCAGCCCCCCGCGGAATGGCAGCAGTTCAGCAAGGACGAGCGCTCGGCGAAAATGCGCCAGGCCGTGCTCGACTCCTGGAGCGACAGCCAGTTGCTGCTGCGCAAACTCGGCCAGGAGCGGGCGACCCAGATCAAGGACTACCTGGTTACCAAGGGTGGCCTGGGCGACGACCGTATCTACCTCATCGACGTCAGCTTCGGTGAAGCGGAGAATGGTGGCAATGTGGCCACCCAGCTTCACCTCGATAGCGAGTAAGGAGTCGTTCGATGAAAGCCCTGACCTGGACGTCCTGCGCCCTGCTGCTTTGTGCGGCGGGCGCCCAGGCGGAAAGCATGCGCTGCGGCAGCAACCTGATCAACGCCGGCGACCGCGCCTGGGAAGTCGAGCAGAAGTGCGGTGCTCCCGATCACCGTGACGAGGTTGGCTATACCCTCGGTGGCTACGACCGCCGCGAGTACCGGGTCGAGGAGTGGGTCTACGGCCCGCGCAATGGCACCAGCTACATCCTCACCTTCGAAGCCAACAAGCTCAAAAGCATCGAGTTCAAACGCAATTGAAAACGACCAACCTCATGCGCGCCGCTGCGCTCCTGTTGCCGCTCAGCTTCGCGGCAACCGACGCCCAGGCCGCCAGCCTGCGCTGCAACAGCAAGCTGATCAGCACCGGTGACGTCACCAGCGACGTGCTCAGTCGCTGCGGCCAGCCTGTGGACCGTTCGTTCCTGGGCTACAAGCAAGTACCGGGTGAGCGCTATGGCGAATCCATGGAAGTGGCCGTGGAGGAATGGATCTACGGCCCCTGGAGCGGCATGCTGTATTTCGTGCGCTTCGAAGGCAACCGCCTGAGCGACATCAAGAGCAAGCGCAGCGGCGACTGACAGGCGTAGTGGCCGGGTGCTAGTCTCGCCGCCATTCACGTCACCTGCGCCAAGGACCGGTCGCCATGGTCATCGTCCCCGCCGAGCACCCGCTGGACTGGAAGAAGCCTCCGGTCATCACGTTGCTGCTGATCGTCATCAACATCCTGATCTACTTCGGCTACCAGGGTGGCGACAGCACACGGCGCGAAGAAGCCGTGCGTGTCTACCTGGAACAGGACCTGCTGAGCCATGAGCGCCCGCTGTTCAGCGCCTCGCTGGAGCGTCGCGAGCGGCTGAAAGCCGAGCAGCAGCGCGCCCTCGAAGCCCTGCCCCGCCAGCAGTTGGCCTGGCTGGTGCTCTCGGACCTGGAATTTGGCCACGAGCTGCGCGGCCTGCCAGCCTTCCAGCAGGACGCGGCCTGGCAAGCAGCGCGCACCCGGGCTGAGGCGGCCCGCGACCAGACCAGCAGCCTGCGCTTCGGCTTCATCCCCGAGCGTTTCACCGTGCAGGGCCTGTTCGGCTCGATGTTCCTCCACGGCAGCTTCTGGCACCTGGCCGGCAACATGGTGTTCCTGTTCATCTTCGGCTTCGCCCTGGAAGCGGCGCTGGGACGCCTCCTGTACCTGGGCCTCTACCTGTTCAGCGGCCTGTGTTCCGGGCTGCTGTGGTGGGCGCTCGACCCTTCGTGGGTGCCTGGCATCGGCGCGTCGGGCGCGATCTCCGGCCTGATGGGCATGTATATCGGGGTCTACGGCTTGCGCCGCATCCAGTTCTTCTACTGGCTCGGGCCGCTGATCGGCTACCTCAAGGCGCCGGCGCTGTGGATCCTGCCGCTGTGGCTGGGCAAGGAACTGTTCGGGCTGATCCGTGCAGCCGACCACGTGAATTACTACGCACACATCGGCGGGCTGGTCTCCGGCTTCCTCGCCGTCTGGTTGCCGCGCAAGCTGGGGCGAATGCCGGTCGACGAGGCCTACCTGGCGAAGGAAGACCCGGATGCGCCGTTCAAGCGCGCACTGGCCTCGCTGGATGAGCAGATCGGTCGCTTCGCTCTCGACCAGGCTGCCGCACGCGGTCCGCAGTTGCTGCGCCAGTACCCTGGAAGGGCTGTGCTCGTCGAACGCCTCTATGGTGTGGCCAAGGGGCGCCAGGATCGCGCCCTGATGAGCGAAACCCTCAAGCAGTTGTTCGCCCTGCCGCCGTCCCCCGCAGCCGATGCCTTGCTGCGCCGGCTCGCGGTGGAAAGCGCCGGCAGCGATGCAGGGCTGCTCGCGCACCCGACGATTCAACTGCATCTGCTGCGCAAGCTGCTGCAACTCAATGAAGCGCCCCAGGCGCTGAGCAGCTGGCGCCGCCTCGCGCGCTCCGGCCAACTGCCGGAACCCATGCCCGGCCTGACCCTGCAACTGGCCAAGCAGATGGGCCAGAAAGGCGATTTGCAGGCAGTGCGCGAGCTCTCGCGCTTCCTCCGCCAACACTTCCCGGAAGCGGACCCAACCCGCCAACTGACGATCTATCAGCAGCACCTGGCCCCTTGAGCCACCCAACAAAAAGCCCCGCCGGCGAACCGGCGGGACTTGTGTCATCCGTGTGCCTGGGCGTTACAGGTGGCGGCTGAAATCGCGGACTTCCTCTTCCGCTTTCTCGCGGGTCCAACCGTAGCGCTCCTGAAGCTTGCCCACCAGGTATTCGGCATGTCCGTCCGCCGCCTGCAGGTCGTCGTCAGTGAGCTTGCCCCACTTTTCCTTGAGAGAGCCGGACAGCTGCTTCCACTTGCCTTTGATGACGTCAGTGTTCATGGCGATCCTCCTGTTCGAGGGTTGGATGGGGTAAGTCGTTCGAGGCTGGGCGCGCCCTTACTCGACCGACTTCAGGCCGTCAGCCGATACGGCTTTCACGCCTTTGATGTCCTGTGCAGTCTTCACCGCCAGATCCTTCTCGGCATCGGTCTTGACGTTACCGGACAGGGAAACCACGCCCTTGTTGGTCTCGACCTTGATGTTGGTGCCGCTGATGTCCTTGTTGGCGATCAGGCTGGACTTCACCTTGCTGGTGATCCAGGTGTCGGAAACCGCCTCTTCAGTTTTCTGGACGGTGTCATTGGCGGCCAGAGTCGTCGGCTGGGCGAACACCGAGTTGGCGAACGAGAAGCTCAGAGCGGTTGCGGTGGCAGCGGCAAGGGCCAGTTTGTTGAAACGTTTCATGGCGGTTTCTCCTGAATTATTGGAAAACTGCGGCCCGTTCCTGGCAGCAGTTGCACTAGGACTATCGCAAGCCCTGTGCCAGCTTTCCGAAATCAGTAAAAACCTTATAAATCAGATAGTTAAGAATAAACCAAAAACACCTGTCGCTTGCAGATTGCAAAACCCGCCGCTGCGCTTCGTGCAGGCTGCACGATCAGGTGCCGGAGCTGCGACCCAGTTTGGCCAGCACGGCTTCAAGCTGTACCACCTCGCCCATCTGCTCGAATGCCGGGTAGCGCTGGCGAATGAAGGCCAGCAGTTGCTGGGCAGGCTCTACCTGCCCCAGCTCTTCGGAGAATGCACGTGCAGCCATCAGGTAGGCGCGCGCGATGCCGGGATAATCCGGGAAGCGCTTGTGCAGGTTACGCAGCAGGCTAAGTCCCTCGCGAGCCTTGTGCCGCTCGATCAACACCTCGGCGATGCGTTCGCAGACGCTCGGGTCTTCCGGCAGGTAATCCGCCTGCAGTTGCCGGGCATTGAGGAAGGCGCTGGCGGCGAGCTGTGGATTGAGACGGCTGGCCAGCCCAAGGTAATGCGGCAGGTGGTTCAGGCATTCTGCACGCTCGTTGAGAGCGAACAGCAGTTGGTGATAGCGCTCGTTCAGCTTGAGATCCTGGCGCCCCTCGCGCAAGGCGGCGAGGAGGATCTCCAGCGCCGCTCCGGTCTGCCCTTCCTTGACCCGCACCTCAGCCTCGGCCAGGGCCTTGCGGCGGTGCCATTCCGGCGCGGCGAAGCCGGCTGGCGCATCTTCGCCGGCGGAGACGTAGCCCAGCGCCCCCTGATACTGGAACACGGCATAGCCCATCATGGCGCACATCACCACGCTGAAGTAGCCCGTCAACGCAGCGACCACGGGCACCATCACCACCCTGGGCAAGCCATGGGACAGCAGCCAGCCGACGTAGGTCGGCGACTGCCAGAGGATGAACAGGAATACACAGAGGATCAGATATCGCCAGCCCATGGCTGCGATCACCTGCCCCACTTCGCCGGGGCTGAGCGCCGCGCCCAGACTCTTGTCGAGGGACAGGCGAATGATGCTCGCCGGCAACACCAGCATGATGGCGATATTGGCCGCCCAATAGATCGCCTCGCTGTGGAAGTCGGCTGCCAGCCAGAGCAGCACCAGGGCAATCAGGAACACCGCCAGTTGCTGGAAGAACGTCCGCAGGCTGTCAGCACTGAAGGCTTCCAGCAGGCCTGGGGCTTCCTGGCCGCCAAAGCTGGCCGCTTCGATCACGCTGTGCAGGTACTTGGTCGCCACACTGAATAGCGCGATCCAGAGCAGGAAAACCGCCGGCATGAACACACAGGCCAATGCCAGTAGTGCGCAGAACGCCAGTGGCCCCGCCTGGAAGCCATAGGCAAAGAATTTCGGCAGGCGCTCCCAGAAGGGTTGCGCGGTGTTCGCCGCCCCCAGGAAGCGCAGGTGGCCACGGCACAGCGGGCAAGACGGCGCATACTCTGGAGCGTCGGCGTTCAAGGGAATGCAGCAGTCACCGTAGTGGCGCTCGCAGGGCTGGCAATGCCAGGTCGCGGGTTGGGCACTGTGGTAGTGACAGTAACGCTTGTCCATCTCGGGGCATCCTTGGAGCGAGATCGGCGAATGGCGCATTCTCAAGGCAAAAAAAGAGGGCCCGCAAGGGGCCCTCTTTCATTTCACCGTTTGCTTACACGCCAGAGGCTTCAGCAGCGGCTACGTCCTTGATGGACAGCTTGATGCGGCCACGGTTGTCCACATCGAGAACCAGGACTTTGACTTCCTGGCCTTCCTGCAGAACGTCGGTGACCTTGTCGATGCGCTTGTCGCTGATTTGCGAGATGTGCACCAGACCATCCTTGCCCGGGAGGATGTTGACGAAGGCGCCGAAGTCGACGATGCGCTCGACCTTGCCAACGTAGATCTTGCCGATTTCGGCTTCCGCGGTGATACCCAGGACGCGCTGCTTGGCGGCCTCGGCAGCTTCCTTGGTTTCGCCGTAGATCTTCACGCTGCCATCGTCCTCGATGTCGATCGAGGCCTTGGTCTCTTCGCAGATGCTGCGAATGGTGGCGCCGCCCTTGCCGATGACGTCGCGGATCTTGTCGGTGTCGATCTTCATCTGGATCATGGTCGGAGCGTTTTCCGACAGCTCGGCGCGCGGAGCGGCGATGATCTGGTTCATCTGGCCGAGGATGTTCAGGCGAGCTTCCAGGGCCTGGCCCAGGGCGATCTCCATGATCTCTTCGGTGATGCCGTTGATCTTGATGTCCATCTGCAGGGCGGTCACGCCCTTGTCGGTACCGGCGACCTTGAAGTCCATGTCGCCCAGGTGGTCTTCGTCACCCAGGATGTCGGTCAGGATGGCGAACTTGTCACCTTCCTTCACCAGGCCCATGGCGATACCGGCAACCGGCGCCTTGACCGGAACACCGGCGTCCATCAGAGCCAGGGAAGCGCCGCAGACCGAAGCCATGGAGCTGGAGCCGTTGGACTCGGTGATCTCGGAAACGACGCGGATGGTGTAGGGGAACTCGTCCTGGGTCGGCAGCATGGCAGCAACGCTGCGACGTGCCAGACGGCCGTGGCCGATTTCACGACGGCCTGCGCTGCCCATGCGGCCACACTCGCCTACCGAGAACGGCGGGAAGTTGTAGTGCAGCATGAAGGGGTCTTTGCGCTCGCCTTCGAGGGTGTCGAGCAGCTGGGCGTCACGGGCGGTGCCAAGGGTGGCAACGACCAAGGCCTGGGTTTCGCCACGGGTGAACAGCGCCGAGCCGTGGGTCTTGCCCAGTACGCCGACTTCGATCTTCAGCGGGCGAACGGTGCGGGTGTCGCGGCCATCGATACGCGGTTTGCCGTTGACGATGTTTTCGCGAACGGTGCGGTATTCCAGCAGGCCGAAGACTTCTTTGACTTCACCCGCGGAGAACTGGCCTTCGCCTTCGCCGGCGAACTTGGCGACGATCTGCTCGCGCAGGGCGTCCAGGGCCGCGTAACGGTCCTGCTTGACGGTAACGGTGTAGGCCTCGGAGATGGCAGCACCGAACTCGGCCTTGATGGTGTTGACCAGAGCGGTGTTCTCGACCGGTGCGGTCCAGTTCCAGCTCGGCTTGCCGGCTTCGGTTGCCAGTTCGGCAATGGCACGGATGACTGCCTGGAACTCTTCGTGGGCGTACAGAACGGCGCCCAGCATCTGGTCTTCGGTCAGCTCGTCGGCTTCGGACTCAACCATCAGTACGGCGTCGGAGGTACCGGCCACGACCATGTCGAGGCTGGAGCTCTGCTGCTGTTCGTAGGTCGGGTTGAGGATGTAGCCGATTTCCGGGTGGAAGCCAACACGGGCAGCGCCGATCGGGCCGGCGAACGGAATGCCGGAGATCGCCAGGGCGGCGGAGGTGCCGATCATGGCGGCGATGTCCGGATCGGACTTCTTGTTGGTGGAAACGACGGTGCAGACGACCTGCACTTCGTTCATGAAGCCTTCCGGGAACAGCGGGCGGATCGGGCGGTCGATCAGGCGCGAGGTCAGGGTTTCCTTCTCGGAAGGACGGCCTTCACGCTTGAAGAAGCCACCGGGGATACGGCCGGCTGCGTAGGTTTTCTCCTGGTAGTGCACGGAGAGCGGGAAGAAGCTCTTGCTCGGGTCGGCCTGCTTGGCGCCGACAACGGTGCAGAGCACGGTGACGTCGTCCATGGTGACCAGGACGGCACCGGTGGCCTGGCGGGCAATGCGGCCAGTCTCGAGGGTTACGGTCGACTGACCGAACTGGAATTTCTTGATTACCGGGTTCACGGTTTCTTTACCTTCGCTTTAGTTGCCTTGGGGGAAATTGTGGAAATGCCGGGAGTCGGACCCGAATTCATTCCCTATAAAAGCGAGAAAGCCGGGAGCCGAAGCCGATGAGCGGTATACACCGCCCATCGACCCCGGACTCCCAGCTTCCCACTTCAGGCTTGCCGTCTTAGCGACGCAGGCCCAGGCGACCGATCAGGGCGCTGTAACGAGAGGTGTCCTTGCTCTTCAGGTAGTCCAGCAGCTTACGACGCTGGTTAACCATACGGATCAGGCCACGACGGGAGTGGTGGTCTTTGCCGTTGGCCTTGAAGTGGTCCTGCAGCTTGTTGATGTTGGCGGACAGCAGTGCAACCTGCACTTCCGGGGAACCGGTGTCGCCTTCAGCTTGCTTGTACTCGTTAACGATCTGGGCTTTTTCTTGGACGCTCAGTGCCATGATGGGGCTTCCTCTGAGGTAACAGGCCAGGGACTTCTCCCTGTGTTCATAGTAAGAGGTGTGACCGTGCCTGCTGACAGCCACCCTCGGTTTCGGTCTTAAGACCGAATCAGTCGACGCGGCGCCAGGCGCCCGTCATCGGTCACTTCACCGATACCGATGAAACGACCTTCGTGATCCTGCACCCGCAGCATGCCGAACTTCGGCACCTCGGGAGCGCGTACCGGCTGACCATGCAGCCAGTAATAGGCGCTGTGCTCTGACAACTGCAGCAGCGGCCAGTGTTCCAGCCCGGCATCCACCGGAAGCAGGAAACAGTCGAGGGCTTCATTGCCACCCTCGGCATGGGCCTTCTCGAGCTCCTCGAGCGTCACCGACTGGTTCAGCTGGAACGGCCCAGCCTGGGTCCGGCGAAGGGCAGCGACGTGTGCGCCACACCCGAGTTCGCGGCCCAGGTCTTCGACCAGCGTGCGAATGTAGGTGCCCTTGCTGCAGGAAACGGCCAGGGTCGCACAGGGCGACTCGAAGGCGAGTAAATCCAGGCGCGCAATAGTAACAGAACGCGCCTCGCGCTCCACTACCTCTCCTGCACGAGCCAGCTTGTAGAGCGGCTGCCCGTCCTTCTTCAGGGCCGAGTACATCGGCGGCACCTGCTCTATATCGCCGCGGAAGCGCGGCAGCAGGGCCTCGACAGCCTCCCGACCGGCGGTCACATCGCGCTGCTCAACCACCTCGCCCTCGGCATCGCCGGTGGTGGTGGTAATGCCCAACTGGGCCACCGTCTCGTAGGCCTTGTCGGCATCGAGCAGGTACTGGGAGAACTTGGTCGCCTCGCCGAAGCACAGCGGCAGCACGCCAGTCGCCAACGGGTCGAGGCTACCGGTGTGGCCGGCCTTCTCGGCATTGAGCAGCCAGCGCACCTTCTGCAGGGCCTGGTTGGAACTCATGCCGCGCGGCTTGTCGAGAATCAGCACGCCGTTGACCGCACGGCGAATGCGTTTCACCTGGGCCACGCGTTACTCCTCGGAATCGCCGCCATGGCGACGATCCGCCGCCACCGCACGCTCGATCAGCGCCGACAACTCGGCACCACGGCGGATGCTGGCGTCGTAGCTGAAGTGCAACTGCGGCACGGTGCGCAGCTTCATTGCCTTGCCCAACTGCATGCGCAGGAAGCCCGCCGCATCGTTGAGGATGCTGGTGTTCTGCTTCACCACTTCGGCATTGTCGTCCTGGCCCATGACGGTGACGTACACCTTGGCATGGGACAGATCACGGGCCACGTCGACGCCGGTGATGGTCACCAGGCCCAGACGCGGGTCCTTGATTTCACGCTGGATCAGCAGCGCCAGTTCACGCTGCATCTGGTCGCCGATACGCTGGGTACGGCTGTACTCTTTAGCCATTTCTCTAACCTGCTTACCCGAGCCGTGAGGCTCCAGCATCAATTACGGGTTTGAATTCGACCGGATGACTAGGCGGGAAGACGAAGACAGTGCTCCAGCACGGCAAGGCTTCCCGACGACGTCATACGATTGAAGGCGAATCCGTATAAGCGGCAAACGCCCGGGGCAGCTGGATAGCTGGCCCGGGCGCTGCGTTCACGCTCGAATACCCTTACAGAGTACGAGCGACTTCGACCTTCTCGAACACTTCGATCTTGTCGCCGACGCGGACGTCGTTGTAGCTCTTCACGCCGATACCGCACTCCATGCCGGCACGGACTTCGGAGACGTCATCCTTGAAGCGACGCAGGGACTCCAGCTCGCCTTCGAAGATGACCACGTCGTCGCGCAGAACACGGATCGGACGGTTGCGGTGCACCAGACCCTCGGTGACCATGCAGCCGGCGACCGCGCCGAACTTCGGCGAACGGAACACGTCACGCACTTCGGCGATACCCAGGATGTTCTCGCGAACATCGCTGCCGAGCATGCCGGTCAGGGCTTTCTTGACGTCTTCGATGATGTCGTAGATCACGTTGTAGTAACGCATGTCGAGGCCTTCGGACTCGACGATCTTGCGCGCACCAGCGTCAGCACGGACGTTGAAGCCGAACAGCACCGCGTTGGAGGCCAGCGCCAGGTTGGCATCGGACTCGGTGATACCACCGACGCCGCCACCGACCACGCGAACCTGCACCTCGTCGTTGCCCAAGCCACTGAGCGAGCCCTGCAGGGCTTCCAGCGAACCACGGACATCGGACTTGAGGACGATGTTGAGGGTCTTCTTCTCTTCCTGGCCCATGTTCTCGAAGATGTTTTCCAGCTTGCCGGCGTGGGCACGAGCCAGTTTCACTTCGCGGAACTTGCCCTGACGGAACAGAGCGACTTCGCGGGCCTTCTTCTCGTCGGCGACCACGGTCATCTCGTCGCCGGCATCCGGAGTGCCATCCAGGCCGAGGATCTCGACCGGAATCGACGGACCGGCTTCCTTGATCGGCTTGCCGTTCTCGTCGAGCATCGCACGGACGCGGCCGTAGTTGACGCCGACCAGAACCATGTCGCCCTGACGCAGGGTGCCGTCCTGGACCAGCACGGTGGCTACCGGGCCACGGCCCTTGTCCAGACGGGACTCGACCACCACACCACGGCCCGGGGCCGACGGAGTGGCTTTGAGTTCGAGTACTTCAGCCTGCAGCAGTACGGCTTCGAGCAGCTCGTCGACGCCGGTACCCAGCTTCGCGGAAACGTGAACGTACGGAGCATCGCCGCCCCACTCTTCCGGGATCACGTCCAGAGCGGCCAGGCCGTTCTTGATGTTGTCCGGGTTGGCGTCGGGCTTGTCGATCTTGTTCACCGCGACCACGATCGGCACGCCAGCCGCTTTCGCGTGCTGCACGGCTTCCTGGGTCTGCGGCATCACGCCGTCGTCCGCAGCCACCACGAGGATGACGATGTCGGTCGCCTGGGCACCACGGGCACGCATCGCGGTGAACGCGGCGTGGCCAGGGGTGTCGAGGAAGGTGACCATGCCGCGGTCGGTTTCCACGTGGTAGGCGCCGATGTGCTGGGTGATGCCGCCGGCTTCGCCAGCTGCAACCTTGGCACGACGGATGTAGTCGAGCAGCGAGGTCTTGCCGTGGTCGACGTGGCCCATCACGGTCACGACCGGTGCACGGGAAACCGCTTCACCTTCGAACTTCAGCGACTCGGCCAGTTGTTCTTCCAGGGCGTTCTCGCTGACCAGCTTGACCTTGTGGCCGAGTTCTTCGGCGATCAGCTGGGCGGTTTCCTGGTCGAGCACCTGGTTGATGGTCACCGGGGTGCCCATCTTGAACATGAACTTGACGACTTCAGCGCCCTTCACCGACATCTGCGCAGCCAGTTCGGCCACGGTGATGGTCTCACCGATATTTACTTCACGCACAATCGGTCCTGTCGGGCTCTGGAACCCGTGCTGGTTACGCTTCTTCAGCTTGCCCTTGCCACGGCCACCGCCGCGACGGCCAAAGCTGTCGTCGTCGTCACCACCACTGCGCACGACGCGCGGCGCGGTGGTCTTTTCCTTTTCCTTGATCGACGGGCGATGCTGGGCATGCTTGCGATCACGGCGCTCGTCCTCGTCATCACGTTTGGGCACACGACGCGGCTCTTCCTTCTTGCGGTCATCCGCAGCAGGAGCAGCAGCGGCCGGCGCACCCGGAACAGACGCAGGAGCCGCAGCGCGCGGCGCCTCGGCAGCAGCCGGGGCAGCAGCAGTGGCGGGCGCGGCTTCAACGGCCTGACGCGCAGCATCCGCCTGACGACGGGCCTCCGCTTCGGCAGCACGTTGACGAGCTTCTTCCTCTGCCTTCAGACGGGCAGCTTCTTCAGCTGCGCGCTGTTCTTCCAGCTCGCGCTGGCGTTCGGCTTCGAGCTCTTCAGGGTCACGCTTGACGTAGGTTTTCTTCTTGCGAACCTCGACACTGACAGTCTTGCTGCCAGCGACCCTCAAGGTCGAAGTGGTCTTGCGTTGCAGGGTGATCTTGCGCGGCTCTTCCGCGCGCTCACCGTGACTGCCTTTCAGGTGGGCCAGCAGCGCTTGCTTCTCGCTGTCGGTCACTACCTGCTCGGCGTTGTTATGGGGCAGACCCGCTTCGCGCATCTGCTGCAGCAGGCGCTCCACCGGCGTATCGACCGTCTTGGCCAGTTCTTTCACCGTGACTTGCGTCATGCACTTCTCTCCTCAGGCCGCGAATGCTTACTCGAACCAATGGGCCCGGGCGGCCATGATCAACTTGCCAGCACGCTCTTCGTCCATGCCGTCGATGTCGAGCAGATCGTCAATCGATTGCTCGGCAAGATCTTCACGGGTGGTTACACCGCGCAGCGCCAGGTCCACGGCCAGCTCTTTGGTCATGCCATCGAGGCTGAGCAGGTCTTCGGCAGGTTGTGCGTCGGCAAGTTTTTCTTCAGTGGCGATGGCTTTGGTCAGCAGGCGATCCTTGGCGCGCGAGCGCAGCTCGTTGACGATGTCTTCGTCGAAGCCGTCGATGCTGAGCATCTCTTCCATCGGTACGTAGGCGATTTCTTCCAGGGTGGTGAAGCCTTCCTCCACCAGTACCTGGGCGAGCTCCTCGTCGACATCCAGCTCGTCGACAAAGCGCTGCAGGATGTCGCCAGTTTCAGCCTGCTGTTTGGCCTGGATATCGGCCTCGGTCATCACGTTCAGGGTCCAACCGGTGAGCTGGCTGGCCAGACGTACGTTCTGGCCACTACGGCCAATGGCCTGGGCCAGGTTGTCTTCGGCAACGGCGATATCCATGGTGTGGGTATCTTCGTCGACGATGATCGCCGCCACTTCGGCCGGAGCCATGGCATTGATCACGAACTGCGCGGGGTTGTCATCCCAAAGGACGATGTCCACACGCTCGCCACCCAGTTCGCCGGAGACGGCCTGGACGCGGGAGCCACGCATACCGATGCAGGCGCCCTGCGGGTCGATACGCTTGTCCTTGGAGCGAACGGCGATCTTGGCGCGCGAACCCGGATCACGGGCGGCGGCCATCACGTCGATCAGCTGCTCGGCGATTTCCGGTACTTCGATGCGGAACAGCTCGATCAGCATTTCCGGCGCGGTACGCGACAGGATCAGCTGAGGGCCGCGGTTCTCGCTGCGGATTTCCTTCAGCAGGGCACGCACGCGGGTGCCGACGCGGAAGGTTTCACGCGGGATGATCTGGTCGCGGGCCAGCAGCGCTTCGGCGTTGTTGCCCAGGTCGACGATCACGTTGTCGCGGGTGACCTTCTTGACAGTGCCGGAGATGATCTCGTTGACCTTCTCGCGGTAGGCGTCGACCACCTGAGCGCGCTCGGCTTCGCGAACCTTCTGCACGATGACCTGCTTGGCGGTCTGTGCGGCGATGCGGCCGAACTCGATGGACTCGATCTTCTCTTCGATGACTTCACCGGCCGTCATGCCGGGGTGCTCTTCCTGCACGTCTTCGACGGTCAGTTCCGATGCCGGATTGGAGTAGTCCTCGTCTTCGACGATGGTCCAGCGACGGAAGGTTTCGTAGTTGCCGTTGGCGCGGTTGATTTCCACGCGCAGGTCAACCTCGTCCTCGAAACGCTTTTTGGTCGCGGTCGCCAGGGCCAGCTCCAGCGCTTCGAAAATCACGCCAGGCGGTACACCCTTCTCGTTGGATACCGACTCAACAACCAGCAGTACTTCTTTGCTCATCGTACGCCTCGCCTTTCAATCCATTGGAATCCGCGCTCTGGCGGCTCACTCAAATCGGGGAATGATGTTGGCCTTGTCGATCGAGTCGACCGGCAGCAGGTATTCATGGTCGTCCACCAGGACCACCACATCCTGCTCCTCCACACCACGGAGAATGCCCTGGAAATTACGACGCCGTTCGAAGGGCGTGCGCAGCTTGATCTTCACCTGCTCGCCGACGTAGAGGGCGAACTGTTCAAGCGTGAAGAGCGGCCGATCCATACCGGGCGAAGACACCTCGAGGGTGTACTCGCCACTGATCGGGTCTTCCACGTCCAGGATGCCGCTGATCTGACGACTGACGATTTCGCAGTCATCGACCAGGATGCCTTCCGGACGGTCGATATAAACCCGGAGCAGGGAATGGCGACCTTGGGAAATGAACTCCAGGCCCCAGCACTCATAGCCGAGCGCTTCTACTACAGGGGCCAACAAGGCCTGCAACTGTTCTAGCTTGCTCGACACCTGATCGCCTCGCGTATGCTGTAGAAACAAAAAATGGGCGAAACGCCCATCCCTTAAGGACCGCCCTGACCTGGCGGCGCGGACTGTCCAGCTAGCAAAAAGCCCCTTAAAAGGGGCTCTGCCAAACTGGTTGCGGGAGCTGGATTTGAACCAACGACCTTCGGGTTATGAGCCCGACGAGCTACCAGACTGCTCCATCCCGCGTCAAAGCTGGTGCGAAATTATACGGTTGAGCCCCTTGAAGGTCAACCGAAACTCCGAAACGAAAAGGCCCGCACAGCGGGCCTTTCGCATATGGTACCGAGGAGGGGACTCGAACCCCTACAGCCTATGGCCACTACCACCTCAAGGTAGCGTGTCTACCAATTCCACCACCTCGGCAAAAACTCTTGCCTGCTTACTTCTGCTCAGGAGCTGCCGGAACGTCGCCGTTACCGCCTGCAGGGGCTTGAGGTTGCCCTTGCGCGCCCGGCACATCGCTAGCTGCCGGAGCTTGTTCCTGCTTCTGCTCCATCACTGCCGGATCAGGAAGCCCAGCGTGACGAATTATATCAGCTTTTTCTTTAGCAAAATACGCTAAACCCAAGCTAGTAATAAAAAAAACTGCAGCCAGCACAGCGGTGAAACGACTCAGGAAGGTAGCAGAACCCTGACTACCAAACACAGTACCCGAAGCGCCCGCACCGAACGACGCACCGGCGTCGGCACCTTTGCCTTGCTGAAGCAGGACCAGCACAACCAGACCCAGCGCCATCAGCAGGTGAATCACGATTACAACTGTTTCCAGCATCTTCAGTTTCCTGCGGCGCGACAGATCGCACCGAACTCATCTGCATTCAGGGACGCTCCACCAATGAGCCCCCCATCGATATCCGGCATGCCGAAAAGTTCGACAGCATTGGCAGCCTTGACACTGCCGCCATACAGGAGACGAAGGCCGCGGGCCACCTCTGCGTTTTCCGCCGAGATCTGCGCGCGAATCGCCGCATGTACTTCCTGGGCCTGCTCGGGAGAAGCGGTCAGCCCCGTCCCAATCGCCCACACCGGCTCGTAAGCCACAACGGCGCGGGAAAAAGCCCCGACACCGAGATCTTCGATCACCGAGCCCAACTGGCGCCCGACAACCTCAAGAGTCTTGCCCGCCTCACGCTGCTCGCGGGTTTCACCCACGCACAGGATCGGAACCAGGCCACACGACTGAGCCGCTGCAAATTTGCGGCTGATCGCACCATCGCTTTCGCCCAGGATCAGGCGGCGCTCGGAGTGACCAACCAGCACCAGGGAGCAGCTCGCATCAGCCAACTGGCTGGCTGCGATCTCGCCCGTCAGGGCACCCTGCATCGGCTCAACCGCGCAATTCTGCGCACCAACGGCAACTGCCTTTCCATTCAGGTCTTGAACGACCTGATTGATGTACAGACTAGGCGGAAACACCGCCACATCGACACCCGTGGGGAGAGCCAGTTGACGCAGGCCTTTGATCAGCTCCGTTACGCTGGAGCGGGTACCGTGCATTTTCCAATTACCGGCCACCAAGGGTCGACGCATGCTGTACCTCGCTGAGCAAAGTGGGCGCAGATATTACTCGACGCTTTGGGAACTGACAAGAGAAATCAAGCACATACCTCTGTAACGACTTTTGCCAGCTGCTCGGCATAGGCACGAACGCGTGCCTCCTCGTCACCCTCGACCATGACCCGCACCAGCGGTTCGGTTCCGGATTTGCGCAGCAGGACGCGGCCGCGACCGGCCATTTCCTCGGTCACCTTGGCGCATGCATCCTTCACCGCCGGATGCTCCAGCGGGTCGACACCACCACCGGCGAAGCGCACATTGATCAGTACCTGCGGGCATTTACGAATACCCATGCGTGCCTCGGCCAGGTTCTGCCCACGGGTCTTCAGCGCCATCAGCACCTGCAGTGCAGCGATGATCGCATCACCCGTCGTAGTGTGCTGATAGCAGACGACATGGCCGGAGTTCTCTCCTCCCAGCTGCCAGTTGCGCGACTGCAGTTCGGACATCACGTAGCGGTCCCCCACCTTGGCGCGAGCGAAAGGAATATGCAGGTCCTGCAAGGCGAGCTCAAGGCCCAGGTTGCTCATCAGGGTTCCGACCACACCACCATGCAGCTTGCCGCGATCAAGCATGTCACGAGCGATGAGATAGAGGATCTCGTCGCCATCGACGATCGTGCCGGTGTGATCCACCATCATCACCCGGTCGCCGTCGCCGTCGAAGGCGATGCCGATATCCGCATGCTGAGCCAGCACAGCATCCTGCAGCGCCCCCATATGAGTGGAGCCGCACTTGTCATTGATGTTCAGGCCATTGGGCTCGGCACCGATGACAAACACCTCGGCGCCCAGCTCGCGGAAGACGTTCGGAGCGATCTTGTAAGTCGCGCCATGGGCGCAATCCAGCGCGATACGCAGGCCGGCAAAGCTGGTATTCGAGGGCACACTGCTCTTGCAGAACTCGATGTAGCGACCGGCAGCGTCGTTGATCCGCGACACCTTGCCCAGGCGCGCAGACTCGACCACGGTCATCGGCGCATCGAGAAGCTCCTCGATGATCAGTTCCACCTCGTCCGGCAGCTTGGTGCCCTGGCCGGAGAAGAACTTGATGCCGTTGTCGTCATGCGGATTGTGCGAAGCACTGATGACGATGCCTGCCTCGGCATGGAAGGTACGGGTCAGATAGGCGATACCCGGAGTCGGCATGGGGCCCAGCAGCATCACATCGGCACCGGCGGCGGACAGGCCGGCTTCCAGCGCCGACTCGAACATATAGCCGGAAATCCGCGTGTCCTTGCCCACCAGCACACGGCACTTGCCCTGCTGCCGGAAGGCCATGCCCACGGCCCAACCCAGCTTGAGCACGAAGTCCGGCGTGATCGGCGGCGTGCCTACACGACCGCGGATTCCATCGGTACCAAAATACTTCCTGCTCATGCGGGCATCCCCTCTTCCGTTGCACTTTCCACTGCGTGAATCATTCGAACCACGTCCACGGTCTCGGCGACATCGTGGACGCGGATGATACTGGCCCCCTTGGCTACCGCCAGGGCTGCCAGCGCCAGACTGCCATAAAGGCGCCCACCCACCTCGCGAGCCAACGCGCGGCCAATCATGCTCTTGCGCGAAACACCGACCAGCAGCGGGCAGCCCATTGCCATCAAACCTTCCATCTGCCGGAACAGATTCAGGTTGTGGCTCTGAGTCTTGGCAAAACCGAAGCCAGGATCGATGACGATGCGCTCTCGGGCAATGCCCACCGCTTCGCAGATGGTGATGCGCTCTTCGAGAAAGCCGCGGACCTCCTGCAGAATATCCGGATAACGCGGATCATCCTGCATGTTGCCCGGCTCGCCGCGCATGTGCATCAGGCATACCGGCAGACCGGTATCGACCGCGGCATCAAGGGCGCCATCGCGCTGCAGCGAGCGCACATCATTGATCAGCCCAGCTCCGAGGCGCGCCGTTTCGCGCATCACCGCCGGAGTGGAGGTATCCACGGAGATCACCACATCCAGCTCGCGGGCAATGGCCTCGACTACCGGGGCGACTCGCTCCAGCTCTTCGGTCGGCGAAACCAGCCGAGCGCCCGGCCGGGTCGACTCGCCACCGATATCAATCAGCGTGGCGCCAGCCGCGACCATTTCCGCCGCATGACGCAATGCAGCATCGCGCTGATTGAAACGTCCACCGTCGGAGAAGGAGTCAGGAGTGACATTGAGGATGCCCATGACGTGCGGGCGGCTTAAATCAAGAACCCGGTTGCCGCAAGGCAACCGGGTCGGGTGGTACAACGAACTCATTCAGTGCTCTCAGTGTTCGCCGGCGGGCCCGCCAATCGGGTTTTCCTGGCGACCTTCGTCGCGCGGCGCGGCAGCATTGCCGGAGGAGCCGGAATTGCCGCCCTGCCAGTCACGTGGTTCGCGCGGATCGCGACCGGCCATGATGTCGTCGATCTGGTCGGCATCGATGGTTTCGTACTTCATCAACGCGTCGGCCATCATGTCGAGCTTGTCGCGATTTTCTTCCAGCAGGCGCTTGGCGGTGCCGTAGCAGTCGTCGATGATGCGGCGCACTTCCTGGTCGATCAGCTTGGCCGTCTCGCCCGAGATATTGGAGTGCTGGCCGCCAGCGCTACGACCGAGGAAGACCTCGCCCTCCTCTTCCGCGTACATCAGCGGACCGAGCTTCTCCGACAACCCCCACTTGGTCACCATGTTCCGTGCCAACTGGGTGGCGCGCATGATGTCGTTGGAGGCGCCAGTGGTCACGCCTTCGAAGCCCAGGGTCATCTCTTCGGCGATACGGCCACCGAACAACGAGCAGATCTGGCTTTCCAGGGCGCGCTTGGACAGGCTGTAGCGGTCTTCTTCCGGCAGGAACATGGTCACGCCCAGGGCGCGGCCGCGCGGAATGATGGAAACCTTGTAGACCGGGTCGTGTTCCGGAACCAGGCGACCAACGATGGCGTGGCCGGCTTCGTGGAACGCGGTGTTCTTCTTCTCCTTCTCGGACATGACCATGGTCTTGCGCTCGGCGCCCATCATGATCTTGTCCTTGGCCAGCTCGAACTCACGCATGTCGACGATGCGCTTGTTGGAACGAGCGGCGAACAGCGAGGCCTCGTTGACCAGGTTGGCCAGGTCGGCGCCGGAGAAACCCGGGGTGCCGCGCGCAATCACGGCCGGATCGACGTTGTCGCCCAGCGGAACCTTGCGCATATGCACTTTGAGGATCTGTTCACGACCGCGGATGTCCGGCAGGCCGACCACCACCTGGCGGTCGAAGCGGCCCGGACGCAGCAGCGCGGGGTCGAGAACATCCGGACGGTTGGTCGCGGCGATGACGATGATGCCGTCATTCATCTCGAAGCCATCCATCTCCACCAGCAACTGGTTGAGAGTCTGTTCGCGCTCGTCGTGACCGCCACCCAGGCCGGCGCCACGGTGGCGGCCGACGGCGTCAATCTCGTCGATGAAGATGATGCAGGGTGCGTGCTTCTTGGCCTGATCGAACATGTCACGAACGCGCGAGGCGCCCACGCCGACGAACATTTCCACGAAGTCCGAACCGGAAATGGTAAAGAACGGTACCTTGGCTTCGCCGGCAATCGCCTTGGCGAGCAGCGTCTTGCCGGTACCGGGCGGGCCGACCATCAGCACGCCACGCGGGATACGACCGCCCAGGCGCTGGAATTTGCCCGGATCACGGAGGAATTCCACCAGCTCGCTGACTTCTTCCTTGGCTTCGTCGCAACCTGCAACGTCAGCGAAGGTGGTCTTCACCTGGTCTTCCGACAACAGGCGCGCCTTGCTCTTGCCGAAGCTCATCGGACCGCCGCGGCCACCGCCGCCGCCCTGCATCTGGCGCATGAAGAACATGAAGACAGCGATGATCACCAGGATCGGGAAGCTCGCGACCAGGAGCTGGGTCCAGATGCTCTGCTGTTCGGGCTGTTTGCCCTCGACAACGACGTTGTTGTTGACCAGGTCGCCGATCAGGCCGTTGTCCTGGATCGCCGGGCGGATGGTCTTGAAGGTGTCACCATCCTGGCGCTTGCCAGTGATGACATAGCCGTCGACGGTTACGCGCTCGACCTTGCCGTCCTTCACCTGCTGGATGAAGTCGGAATAGTTGAGCGTCTGCGGCTCGCTCGGGCTGGAGAAGTTGTTCATCACGGTGACGAGTACCGCCGCGATGATCAGCCACAGAATCAGGTTCTTTGCCATGTCGTTCAATTGACTACCCTCTGAAGCCGGCTCCGCCCTGGAAACCGCTTCTCACGACGGCCAGACTCCTTCCGGCCAAAATTACTACACAACGCCCGCCGCCAGGCAGGCGCCGTCTGTAACCCTTTATGAACCCCGGCTTTCACCGGTACAAGCAAAACCTGCAAGGCATAGACCAATAGCCGGCCCAATCATTCCAGTCTAGGCGCCGCGAAAGCCTCGTGCGAGCAGATACTGCTCCCGCGAACGGTCGCGGGACGACAGCGGTTTGCGCATCTGCACCTTCTCGAAGTTCTCGCGAACCTGCTTGTGGTAAGCGTCGAAACCCTCACCCTGGAAAATCTTGATCAGGAAATCACCGCCCGGACGCAGCACACGGGTGCACAGGTCCAGGGCCAGCTCGCAGAGAAACATCGCACGAGGCATGTCCACGGCGGGCAGTCCACTCATATTGGGGGCCATATCGGAAATCACAAGGTCTACCGGATTTTCTCCGATAGCCTCGAGCAACTGGGCGAAAACCTCATCCTCGGTGAAGTCACCCTGGATGAAGGTGACGTCCGGGATGCTATCCATCGGCAGGATATCCGAGGCGATCAGCGTGCCCTTGTCGCCGATTACCCGGCTGGTGACCTGCGACCAGCCGCCCGGCGCGGCGCCGAGGTCGACCACGGTCATGCCGGGGCGCAGGATGCGATCCTTCTCCTGGATTTCCAGCAGCTTGTAGCTGGCGCGCGAACGATAACCGTCACGCTGTGCCATCTTCACGTAAGGATCGTCGAAATGTTCTTTCAGCCAGCGATGGCTAGTCTTGGAACGGGCCACGTATTACCTCGTCTGAGCGGCATCCCGGTAGTACCGAAACTCGGGTAGAATATCCGCCTTTTTTACCAGGGGTCAGATTATGGCGCTCTCTCAGGAGCAGAAAAAGCAGTTCAAATCTATCGGGCATCACCTGAAACCCGTATTGACCGTTGCTGAAAACGGTCTTTCGGAAGGTGTAATGGCCGAGCTTGAGCGCGCGCTCAACGATCATGAACTGATCAAGGTGCAGTTCCGCATCACCGAACGCGACGACCGTCGCGCGCTGATCGACGAACTTTGCCAGAACGGCAGCTGCGAGCTGGTTCAGACCATCGGCAAGATGGCACTGATCTATCGCCGCAATCCGAAGCCGAACAAGAACCTGTCGAACATCAGCCGCTTCAGCGGCCTCTGACAGTCAAGACCGGCAAAGCGGAGCCGGCAAGGCTCCGCCGCGTCAGGCCCGCTCGTCCCGCCCAGGCGCAGGCTGCAACACCAACAGCAGACCGCACAGCGCCACCACCAGATAATTGAACAACAGCCAGCGCTGAGCGCCCGGCGCTATCTGCTGCACTACGACATAAACCGCCGCCATCACCAGCACGGTGAGCAGCAACTGCCCCCGCGTTTCACGGGTCAAGGCAGCGAATCCGCGCGCCTGCCAGAGCACCAGAGCCTGCAGCAGCACGCAGAAACCAGCAAACGCCAGCAACAGCGGCCTCAGCACGTCGGCGACCGTTTCCACCAGCAGCGGTGCCAGGCCGATCTTGCCCAGTGCAGGCAATACCACGAACTGCAGCAGCCAGAGGCCGCCGACCCAGAATGTCTGGGCCAGCAGCCAACTGATGGTGCCTGCGTTCAGGGAATGCCGATCAGGCGTGGCGGACTTCAACGATCTCGTACTCGACATCGCCACCTGGAGTCTTCACCAGAACGGCATCGCCTTCGGTCTTGCCGATCAGCGCACGGGCGATCGGCGAGTTGACCGAAATCTTGCTGTTCTTGATGTCCGCCTCGTCGTCACCGACGATCTGGTAGGTCACGGTCTCGTCGGTCTCGACGTTGGCAATGTCCACGGTGGTACCGAAGATCACCTTGCCGCTGTGCGGAATGGTGGTCACGTCGATGATCTGCGCATTGGACAGCTTGGCTTCGATGTCGCGGATGCGAGCCTCGGACATGCCCTGCTGCTCACGGGCCGCATGGTACTCGGCGTTTTCCTTGAGGTCGCCCAACTCACGCGCTTCGGCGATGGCCTGGGTGATCTGCGGACGCAGAACGGTCTTCAGGTACTTCAGTTCTTCTTCCAGGGCGCGAGCGCCCTGGACGGTCATTGGAAATTTGCTCATGCGTTGATTCCTGCATGGAGATCCTGCAGACGGCGAACGGTCTTCTCGGGACCGAACTTGAGCGCCTCACAGATCGCCTGACCCGCCGCAATGGTGGTGGTGCAGTAGATCTTGTGCTGCAGGGCGTTACGACGGATGGAGTAAGAGTCGGCGATGGACTGGCGACCTTCGGTGGTGTTGATGATCAGGGTGACTTCGTCATTCTTGATCATGTCGACCACGTGAGGACGGCCCTCGGTCACCTTGTTCACACGACGTACCGGCAGGCCGGCGGCCTCGATCACCTTGGCGGTGCCAGCAGTGGCAACCACCTCGAAGCCCAGCGCGACCAGATCGCGGGCGACCTGGACGGCTTGCGGCTTGTCGTCCTCGCGGACGCTGATGAAGGCGCAACCGGCGTTCGGCAGGATTTCGCTGGCGCCCAGCTGGGCCTTGGCGAATGCCTCACCGAAGCTGTCGCCGACCCCCATCACCTCGCCAGTGGACTTCATCTCTGGGCCGAGGATCGGGTCGACGCCGGGGAACTTGGCGAACGGGAACACCGCTTCCTTGACGCTATAGTACGGCGGGATCACCTCCTGGGTGAAGCCGACTTCGGCCAGGGACTTGCCAGCCATGACGCGGGCCGCAACTTTCGCCAGCGACTCGCCGATGCACTTGGAGACGAACGGCACGGTACGGGACGCGCGCGGGTTCACCTCGATCACGTAGATGTCTTCGCCCTGAACGGCCATCTGCACGTTCATCAGGCCGACCACGCCGAGCTCCAGGGCCATCTTCTTGACCTGCTCGCGGATCTCGTCCTGGATGTGCTGCGGCAGCGAGTACGGCGGCAGCGAGCAGGCGGAGTCGCCGGAGTGCACGCCAGCCTGTTCGATGTGCTGCATGATCGCGCCGATCACCACGGTCTCGCCGTCGCACACCGCGTCGATGTCGACTTCGATGGCGCAGTTCAGGAAGCGGTCCAGCAGCACCGGGCTGTCGTTGGAGACTTTGACGGCTTCGCGCATATAGCGCTTGAGCTCTTCTTCCTGGTAGACGATTTCCATCGCACGGCCGCCCAGTACGTAGGACGGGCGCACAACCATCGGATAGCCGATGTTCTTCGACAGCTCCAGGGCCTGGTCTTCGCTGCGCGCAGTGGCGTTGGCCGGCTGGCGCAGGTTCAGGCGCTGGACCATCTGTTGGAAGCGCTCGCGGTCTTCGGCGCGGTCGATGGCATCCGGGCTGGTGCCGATGATCGGCACGCCGGCTTCTTCCAGCGCACGGCAGAGCTTCAGCGGGGTCTGGCCGCCGTACTGCACGATGACGCCCTTGGGCTGCTCGACGCGGACGATTTCCAGCACGTCTTCCAGGGTCACCGGCTCGAAGTACAGGCGATCGGAGGTGTCGTAGTCGGTGGAGACGGTCTCCGGGTTGCAGTTGACCATGATGGTCTCGTAACCGTCTTCACGCATCGCCAGCGCGGCGTGTACGCAGCAGTAGTCGAACTCGATGCCCTGGCCGATACGGTTCGGACCGCCGCCCAGGATCATGATCTTGTCGCGAGTCGACGGATTGGCTTCGCACTCTTCCTCGTAGGTCGAGTACATGTAGGCGGTATCGGTGGCGAATTCAGCGGCGCAGGTGTCCACGCGCTTGTACACCGGCAGCACCTTGAGCTTGTGGCGGTGGTTGCGCAGGTTCTTCTCGGTCACGCCCAGCAGGGTGGCCAGGCGCGCATCGGAGAAGCCCTTGCGCTTGAGCTTGAGCATCAGGTCGCGGTCAATGGCGGACAGACCCAGGGTCTTCACGCGCTCCTCGTCCTTGATCAGGTCTTCGATCTGCACCAGGAACCACTCGTCGATGCGCGTCAGGTCGAAGACTTCGGCGATGCTCTTGCCGGCGCGGAAGGCGTCGGCGACGTACCAGATGCGGTCGGCATTGGGCACGGTCAGCTCGCGCTTGAGGATGCTCTCGGCTTCCGGGTTGCTCAGGTCGAGCTTGGGATCGAAACCGGTGGCGCCGACTTCCAGGCCGCGCAGGGCTTTCTGCACGGACTCCTGGAAGGTACGGCCGATGGCCATGACTTCACCCACGGACTTCATCTGGGTGGTCAGGCGGGCGTCGGCTTTCGGGAATTTCTCGAAGGCGAAACGCGGGATCTTGGTAACGACGTAGTCGATCGCCGGCTCGAAGGACGCCGGGGTGCGGCCACCGGTGATGTCGTTCTGCAGCTCGTCGAGGGTGTAGCCGACGGCCAGCTTGGCGGCGATCTTGGCGATCGGGAAGCCGGTAGCCTTGGAAGCCAGCGCCGAGGAACGCGATACGCGCGGGTTCATCTCGATCACGACCATGCGGCCGGTGTTCGGGCAGATGCCGAACTGCACGTTGGAGCCGCCGGTTTCCACGCCGATCTCACGCAGCACCGCCAGCGAGGCGTTGCGCATGATCTGGTATTCCTTGTCGGTCAGGGTCTGTGCCGGAGCGACGGTGATCGAGTCACCAGTGTGCACGCCCATCGGGTCGAAGTTCTCGATGGCGCAGACGATGATGCAGTTGTCCTTCTTGTCGCGGACAACCTCCATCTCGTATTCCTTCCAGCCGATCAGCGATTCGTCGATCAGCAGTTCGTTGGTCGGCGACAGGTCCAGACCACGGGTGCAGATTTCCTCGAATTCTTCGCGGTTGTAGGCGATGCCGCCGCCGGTGCCGCCCATGGTGAAGGACGGACGGATGATGCACGGGAAGTTGACCTTCTCCAGCACGCCGTAGGCTTCTTCCATGGTGTGGGCGATGCCCGAGCGCGGGCAGGCCAGGCCGATGTCACGCATGGCCTTGTCGAAGCGCGAACGGTCTTCGGCCTTGTCGATGGTGTCGGCATTGGCGCCGATCATTTCCACGCCGAACTGTTCCAGAACGCCGTGGCGCTCCAGATCCAGGGCGCAGTTCAGAGCGGTCTGGCCGCCCATGGTCGGCAGCAGCGCGTCAGGGCGCTCTTTCTCGATGATCTTGGCGACGGTCTGCCACTTGATCGGCTCGATGTAGGTGGCGTCGGCCATGGCCGGGTCGGTCATGATGGTGGCCGGGTTGGAGTTCACCAGGATGACACGGAAGCCTTCTTCCTTCAGGGCCTTGCAGGCCTGCGCGCCGGAGTAGTCGAACTCACAGGCCTGGCCGATGACGATCGGGCCGGCGCCGAGGATCAGGATGCTCTTGATGTCTGTACGCTTGGGCATGGGACTCTCGTTGCAATATTCAGGAAAGGGTTGCGCTGGCCAGCTTCACGCCAAAGCCGACGAACAGGGCGCCGACGCCACTCGAGGCGCCGGCAGCCAGCCGTTGCCGCCGACGGAACCAGGCCGCCAGACGCACACCGGAGAAAATCAGGAAGCTGAGGTACAGGGCGCTGATGATCTCGAGGATCGTACCCAGCACCAGGAACGACAGGCCGGGATAGGCGTAACCCGGGTCGACGAACTGGATGAAGAAGGAGATGAAGAAGAGGATCGCCTTGGGGTTGGACAGGCTCAGCAGCAGTGCCTTGCGGAACGGCTGGTTGACGTCCACTTCCCTGGCCGGCGCGGCGGCCGCTTCCAGTGGGTGGCGCAGCTTCTGCCAGCCACCACGGAGCATGCCGATGCCCAGATAGAACAGGTAGGCGGCGCCGACGTACTTCAGGCCCAGGAACAGCATCGGCTCGGCCTTGAGGACCGAGGCGATGCCCAGTGCCGACAGGAACATCAGGATCGCATCGCCGAGGAACACCGCGCTCGCCGCCCGGTAGCCCGAGGCCACGCCGCGCTGGGCGGCGGTGGCGAGGACGAACAGCGAGTTCGGCCCCGGCAGCAGGACGATGAACAACGTACCCAGGACGTAGGTCCAGAGGTCGGTGATTCCCAGGGTCGGCATCATCTTCTTTCCCTCTTCCGTCTCTCTCGAAAACAGCCGGGACTCAGCGGCGCTCGGCCATCGCCGCGATGAAGCGGTCGAACAGCGGAGCCACGTCGTGCGGGCCGGGGCTGGCTTCCGGGTGCCCCTGGAAGCTGAAGGCCACCTTGTCGGTGCGCTCGACGCCCTGCAGGGTGCCATCGAACAGCGACTTGTGGGTGGCGCGCAGGTTGGCCGGCATGCTCGCTTCATCCACGGCGAAACCGTGGTTCTGGCTGGTGATCATCACCACGCCCGAATCCAGGTCCTGCACCGGGTGGTTGGCGCCATGGTGGCCGTGGCCCATTTTCACAGTCTTGGCGCCGGAAGCCAGAGCCAGCAGCTGGTGACCCAGGCAGATGCCGAAGATCGGCGTCTCGGTGTCGAGGAACTCGCGGATCGCCTGGATGGCGTAGTCGCAAGGCTCGGGGTCGCCAGGGCCGTTGGAGAGGAAGATGCCGTCCGGATTCAGAGCCAGCACTTCGCTGGCCGGGGTCTGCGCCGGCACCACGGTCAGGCGGCAGCCACGGGCGACCAGCATGCGCAGGATGTTCAGCTTCACACCGAAGTCATAGGCGACCACGTGGTACGGCAGGTCGGCGGCGGCGATTTCCGGGTGGCTGTCGGTTTCCAGGTTCCACACGCTGGAGCGCCACTCGTACTTCTCGGTGGAGGACACGACTTTCGCCAGGTCCATGCCCTTCAGGCCCGGGAAGCCGCGCGCCAGTTCGAGGGCTTTTTCCTCGGTGGCGTCGTCGCCAGCCAGGATGCAGCCGTTCTGCGAACCCTTCTCGCGCAGGATGCGGGTCAGGCGACGGGTGTCGATGCCAGCGATGGCAACGGTGCCGTTCTCTTTCAGGTAGTCCGGCAGGGACTGCTTGTCGCGCCAGCTGCTGGAGAGCAGCGGCAGGTCGCGAATGATCAGGCCGGCAGCCCAGACCTTGTTCGACTCGGCGTCTTCCGGCGTGGTGCCGGTGTTGCCGATGTGCGGGTAGGTCAGGGTGACGATCTGTTGGGCGTAGGAAGGATCGGTAAGGATTTCCTGGTAGCCGGTCATGGCGGTGTTGAACACCACCTCTCCGACGGTCTGACCGTCGGCGCCGATGGCTTCACCGCGAAAAACGCTGCCGTCGGCAAGTGCAAGTATGGCTGGCTTAGTCAAGAAGACCTCCCGTAGTTCAAGCCTGGCTGGGCGTGCGCAGATTGTAAAAAAGCGGGATGACATCAGAAGAAGTCATCCCGCTTTTTATGTGATTCATGCTGCGCTGCTTTTAGTGGACACACTAAAGCTGTAGTTTACAGAAATGCGACATCATGGTCCACCTTTTGCACGACGTACGGCCATGCCGCTCAGCGAAGGCCGAGTACGTCCTGCATGTCGTACAGGCCGTTGGCCTGCCCTTCCAGCCATTGCGCGGCCCGCACGGCACCCCGGGCAAAGGTCATGCGGCTCGAGGCCTTGTGGGTGATTTCCACGCGTTCGCCGTCGGCGGCGAACAGCACGGTGTGGTCGCCCACCACGTCGCCGGCACGCACGGTAGCAAAGCCGATGGTCTCGCGCGGACGAGCACCGGTCTGGCCTTCGCGACCATAGACAGCGACCTTCTCCAGATCACGACCCAGCGCATTGGCAACCACTTCGCCCATGCGCAGCGCAGTGCCGGAAGGCGCATCGACCTTGTGGCGGTGATGCGCTTCGAGAATCTCGATATCCACATCGTCACCCAGAACGCGGGCGGCGGTGTCGAGCAGCTTCAGGCAGAGGTTCACGCCAACGCTGTAGTTGGCTGCAAAGACGATCGGGATGTCTTTCGCCGCTTCGTTCAGCAGCCCCTTCTCCGCCGCGGAGAAGCCAGTGGTACCGATAACCATGGCCTTGCCGGCCTTGCGGCAGACTTCCAGGTTCTTCAGGGTCACAGTCGGATGGGTAAAGTCGATCAGCACATCGAACTCGTCGACCACCTTGGCGAGATCGCCCGACAGCGGCACGCCGATACGGCCCAGGCCAGCCAGCTCTCCCGCGTCAGCGCCCACCAGGGTGCTGTCCGGGCGGTCCACCGCTGCAGTCAGGCCAGCGCTGCCACCAGTCTGCTGCACGGCCTCGATGAGGGTCTTGCCCATGCGCCCGGCGGCGCCCATTACAGCTATACGTCGCATAAAAACAGCTCCAGGCTGCAAGCCGCAGGCTGCAGGCGACAGACTCCTGAAGCCTGCCACCCACCGCCTGCCGCAGAAGTTAAAGGTCGTCGAAGAAGCGCTTCATGCCCTCGAACCAGCCACTGGCCTTGGGCGAGTTGGAAGAGTTGCCCTGCAATGTATTGCGGAACTCCTCAAGCAGCTCGCGCTGGCGCTTGTCCAACTGCACCGGAGTCTCCACCACGACACGGCACATCAGGTCGCCAGCTCCGCCGCCACGCACCGGGGCAACGCCCTTGCCGCGCAGACGGAACAGCTTGCCGGTCTGGGTACCTTCAGGGATCTTCAGCTTCACGCGACCATCGAGCGTCGGCACTTCCAGCTCGCCGCCCAGCGCAGCGTCAGCAAAGCTGATCGGCACTTCGCAGTACAGGTGCTTGCCATCGCGCTGGAAGATGTCGTGCTCGCGCACGTTCACCACCACGTACAGGTCGCCCGCCGGGCCACCATGGGCACCGGCTTCGCCTTCGCCGGTCAGGCGGATGCGGTCACCGGTGTCGACGCCAGCCGGGACTTTCACCGACAGGGTCTTGTGCTCTTCCACACGGCCCTGACCATGACAGGAGCCACAGGGGTCGGTGATCATCTTGCCGCTGCCATGGCAACGCGGGCAGGTCTGCTGCACCGAGAAGAAGCCCTGCTGCATGCGCACCTGGCCGATACCACCGCAAGTGGTACAGGTGACCGGCGTGGTACCAGGCTTGGCGCCGCTGCCGCTGCAGGTCTTGCAGCCGACCAGGGTCGGAACGCGGATGGTCACGGTGGTGCCGCGAACTGCATCTTCCAGGTCCAGATCGAGGGTGTAGCGCAGATCGGCGCCACGGGCCGGACCGCCACGGGAGCCGCCGCGTCCACCACCGCCACCAAAGAAGTCGCTGAAGACATCGCCAAAGATGTCCGAGAAGCTCGCGCCACCGAAGCCAGCTCCGCCGCCACCCATCTGCGGGTCGACACCGGCATGGCCGTACTGATCGTAGGCCGCGCGCTTGCTGGCGTCGGACAGGACCTCGTACGCCTCGTTGGCCTCCTTGAATTTATCCTCGGCCTCCTTGTCGCCGGGATTGCGGTCCGGGTGGAACTTCATGGCGAGCCGGCGATAGGCCTTCTTCAGGTCCGCTTCGCTGGCGCCGCGCTCGACACCCAGTACCTCGTAAAAATCACGTTTGGCCATAAATTCTTTGCACCTTGAAAACCTCTCCCCCAGACACGCCAACGCGGGAGCAAGCCCCCGCGTGACGTTTCATGCGCACCGACACGCTGGTCGGTGCGCCGGAGCGGAAGCAAGCACGCGGCTTACTTGTTCTCCTTGACCTCTTCGAACTCGGCGTCGACGACATCGTCGCCAGCCTTGTCGTCAGCGGCCTCGCCCTGAGCGGCAGCACCCGGCTGCGGCTGTTCGGCGTACATCTTCTGCGCCAGCGGAGTGGATGCCTGGGACAGCGCATTCATCTTCGCCTCGATCTCGGCCTTGTCGTCGCCTTTCACGGCAACTTCCAGCTCGCCGAGGGCTTTCTCGATGGCGGCCTTCTCCTCGGCGGTGGCCTTGTCGCCAGCCTCGGTGACCATCTTGCGAGTGGCGTGGACCAGCGCATCACCCTGGTTACGGGCAGCGGCCAGTTCCTCGAACTTGCGGTCTTCCTCGGCATTCGCCTCGGCGTCGCGGACCATCTGCTGGATCTCGTCCTCGGACAGACCGGAGGAGGCCTTGATCACGATGGACTGCTGCTTGCCGGTGGCCTTGTCCTTGGCGCCGACGTGCAGGATGCCGTTGGCGTCGATGTCGAAGGTCACTTCGATCTGCGGCACGCCGCGCGGAGCCGGCGGGATGTCGGCCAGGTCGAACTTGCCCAGCGACTTGTTCTGCCCGGCCTGCTTGCGCTCGCCCTGCAGCACATGGATGGTCACGGCGCCCTGGTTGTCATCGGCAGTGGAGAACACCTGCGACTTCTTGGTCGGGATGGTGGTGTTCTTGTCGATCAGCGCGGTCATCACGCCACCGAGGGTTTCGATACCCAGGGTCAGCGGGGTGACGTCGAGCAGCAGCACGTCCTTCACGTCGCCGGCCAGTACCGCGCCCTGGATGGCAGCACCCATCGCGACGGCTTCGTCCGGGTTGACGTCCTTGCGCGCTTCCTTGCCGAAGAACTCGGCAACGGTCTTCTGCACCAGCGGCATGCGGGTCTGGCCGCCGACCAGGATCACTTCGTCGATCTTCGACACGTCCAGGCCGGCGTCCTTCAGCGCAACGCGGCACGGCTCGATGGTACGGGTGACCAGGTCTTCCACCAGGGATTCCAGCTTGGCGCGGGAAACCTTGACGTTGAGGTGTTTCGGGCCGGAGGCATCAGCGGTGACGTACGGCAGGTTGACGTCGGTCTGCTGGGTCGAGGACAGCTCGATCTTGGCCTTCTCGGCAGCTTCCTTCAGACGCTGCATGGCCAGCGGGTCGCCCTTGAGGTCCATGCCGGATTCTTTCTTGAACTCCTCGACGAGGTAGTCGATCAGGCGCAGGTCGAAGTCTTCACCACCGAGGAAGGTGTCACCGTTGGTGGCCAGTACTTCGAACTGGTGCTCACCGTCGACTTCCGCGATCTCGATCACGGAAACGTCGAAGGTACCGCCGCCCAGGTCGTAGACGATGATGGTGTGGTCACCCTTGGCCTTGTCCAGGCCGTAGGCCAGCGCAGCCGCGGTCGGCTCGTTGATGATGCGCTTGACGTCCAGACCGGCGATGCGGCCGGCGTCCTTGGTGGCCTGACGCTGGCTGTCGTTGAAGTAGGCCGGAACGGTGATGACCGCTTCGGTGACCGGCTCGCCCAGGTAGTCCTCGGCGGTCTTCTTCATCTTCTTCAGGACTTCGGCGGAGACCTGCGGCGGAGCCATCTTCTGGCCCTTGGCCTCGACCCACGCGTCGCCGTTGTCAGCCTTGACGATCTTGTACGGGACCATCTTGATGTCTTTCTGTACGACTTCTTCTTCGAAGCGACGGCCGATCAGGCGCTTGACCGCGTACAGGGTGTTGGTCGGGTTGGTCACGGCCTGGCGCTTGGCCGGCTGACCTACCAGGATTTCGCCGTCGTTGGCGTAGCCGATGATCGACGGGGTGGTACGAGCGCCTTCGGCGTTCTCGATGACCTTGACGTTACCGTTCTCCAGGATGGACACACAGGAGTTGGTGGTCCCCAGGTCGATACCAATGATTTTGCCCATATTTCACTCTCCAGAAATTAGATTCCGCGCTGACCCTGTTGCGGGTCTTTGGCTCGGTTGATTACCCAGATGGGGACCGGGTGGTGGATTTCAAGCCTTCTCGTCGATCGAAGGCGGAGTTTGTTCCGGTGCCTTGCTGACCACGACCATGGCCGGGCGCAGCAGGCGACCATTGAGCAGGTAACCCTTCTGGAACACCTTGACCACGCTGCCCGGCTCGAGACGGATGCTCTCTTCCATGGCCATGGCCTGGTGATGTTCCGGGTTGAACGGCTCGCCGTGCGGGTCGACTGGCTCGAGGTTGTAGCGCACCAGCGTGTCGTGGAACATCTTCAGCGTCAGCTCGATGCCTTCGCGCATCGGCTTGATCGCCTCGTCTTCCGGATTCGACATCTCCAGCGCACGCTCGAGGGTATCGACGACCGGCAGCAGGTCACCGGCGAATTTCTCCAGGGCGAACTTGTGCGCCTTCTCCACGTCCTGCTCGGCACGACGGCGGACGTTCTGCAACTCGGCAACGGCGCGCAGGCTCTGATCCTTCGCCGCGGCGACCTGTTCTTCCAGCTCCAGCACGCGGGCGTTCAGATCCCCGGTAGCGCCGGCGTCCGGCTGCTCGTTGAACTGGGAATCCTGAGTCTGTTGTTCGTCAGACATGCCACTCTCCTAAAAAAGAAAATAAGCCTTTGAAAACAAGGCGAACCCAATGGTCCGCGGCTCTGCCGTGTATATGGGGCGCCTTTCTCCGACTTCAAGGGCTGGCACTTCAGGGGCCGGCATGCCGGCGATGCGGAGGGAATTGCCAGCGACAAAAAATACTGTATAAATAACCAGACCTATCTGCGGAGCCACCGCCCATGCTGGTTCATCTTTCCGTTCACAACTACGCCATCGTCGAGCACCTCGATCTCGAGCTCGCCGCCGGCATGACCGTGATCACCGGCGAGACGGGCGCCGGCAAGTCGATCATGCTCGACGCCCTTGGCCTCGCCCTGGGCGACCGGGCGGACAGCGGTGCGGTACGCCCTGGCTCCGACAAGGCAGACATTCTCGCCAGCTTCGATGTCAGCGCGATTGCCGAGGCCCGCGACTGGCTCGCCGAGCGCGACCTGGAACAGGACGGCCCGTGCATCCTTCGCCGGGTGATTACCGCCGAAGGCCGCTCGCGCGCCTACATCAACGGTACGCCCTGCCCGCTGGGCGACCTCAAGCATCTGGGCGAACTGCTGATCGACATCCACAGCCAGCACGAGCACCAGTCGCTGCTCAAGGCCGACACCCACCGCCGCCTGCTCGACGAATACGCCGGCAGCCAGGATCTGGCGCGCCAGGTGCACCTCGCCGCGCAGCGCTGGAAGCAGACCCGCCAGGAGCTCGACCGCCTGTCGCGCAACGGTGACGAGCAGCGTGCCCGCCACCAGTTGCTCAGCTATCAGCTGGAAGAGCTGGAAAACCTCGGCCTGGGCGACAACGAGCTGGAGTCACTGGAAGCCGAACACAAGACCCAGAGCAACGCCGGCAGCCTGATCGCAGCCTGCCGCCAGGTAGTCGAGCTGTGCAGTGAAAACGATGCCGGCAATGTGTTGTCAGCGCTGACCTCCAGCCTCAATCGGCTCACCGCCTTCCAGAGCCAACCGGCCGCCCTGGGCGAAGCGGTGAACCTGCTGTCCAGCGCGCAGATCCAGGTGGAAGAAGCCATCGGCGAGCTGAACCGCTTCGTCGATCACTTCGATGCCGACCCCATGCGCCTGCAACAGCTGGAAGAGCGCATGGACGCCATCTATAGCCTCGCCCGCAAGCACCGCGTACAGCCACACGAGCTGCAGGACCTGCAACAGCGCCTGCTGGACGAACTGGAAGCGCTGAACGCCGACGACGAAGCCGTGGAGCGCCTGGGCGACGAACTGGCCGCCTATGCCCGCCACTACCAGGAGAAAGCCGACGAGCTCAGCCGTATCCGCCAGGACGCGGCACCGAATCTGGCCAAGGCCGTGGAAGTGGAAATGCAGCGCCTGGGCATGCCTGGCGGGCGCTTCGCCATCGAACTGCGCCAAACCAGCTCGGAAGAACCGCAGGTCAGCGGCCTGGAGCAACTGGAGTTCCTGGTCAGCGCCAACCCCGGGCAGCCGATGAAGGGCCTGGCCAAGGTCGCCTCGGGTGGTGAATTGTCGCGCATCAGCCTGGCGATCCAGGTGATCACGGCACAAACCTCGCGCACCCCCACTCTGGTCTTCGACGAAGTGGACGTCGGTATCGGCGGCCCCACCGCCGAAGTGGTCGGCCAGCTGCTGCGTCGCCTTGGCGATCGCGGCCAGGTACTGACCGTTACCCACCTGCCGCAGGTCGCTGCCCAGGGCCACCAGCACCTGTTCGTGCACAAGGACCGCGACACCAGCGAAACCCGCACCGCCGTGGCCAATCTCAAGAAGGCCGAACGCATCGAGGAAATCGCCCGCATGCTCGGCGGCGTCGACCTGACCAAGGAGTCCCTGGCCCACGCACGCAAGATGGTGGATTCGGCCGTACAGGGCTGATCGCTCCCAAGCACCTTGGCCTCTTTGCAGGAGCGAGCTTGCTCGCGAACCGCTTGGCACTGAGGCAACCGGGAAACTTGTTCGCGAGCAAGCTCGCTCCTACAAAAGAACTGCACAAACGAAAACGGCGACCCAAGGGTCGCCGTTTCTGCATCCGCGTGCGCTTACTTCTTCTTGCGCACGTAGAGCACCAGATTGTGATCGACGAGCTCGAAGCCGCGCTCCTTGACGATCTCCTTCTGGCGTTTCTCGATTTCCGAGTCCATGAACTCGATGACTTCGCCGGTATCGACGCAGACCATGTGGTCGTGGTGACCGCTGTCGGCCAGCTCGAAGACGGCATGGCCGCCGTCGAAGTTGTGGCGCACCACCAGGCCGGCGGCTTCGAACTGGGTCAGGACACGATAGACAGTGGCCAGACCGACGTCCTCACCCGCCTCCATCAGCGCTTTGTAAACATCCTCTGCGCTCATATGGCGCTGCTCGGCGGAATCGAGCATCTGGAGGATCTTGACGCGCGGCAGTGTGACCTTCAGTCCGGCTTTGCGCAGTTCGCTATTTTCAACCATGTGTGCTTTCTCGGCGCGGAATGCTTCGCAGCATCTCTCAATACAGGTATGATCGGGATTTCGTCGCTCAGCCAAGATAGTGGAAGTCACCCCTTGATGCAAAACGCCAAGCTCATGCTGACCAGTCTCGCTTTCGGGCTGGGACTCGCCGCACTCGCCGGTTGCTCGTTCCCGGGGGTCTACAAGATCGACATCCAGCAGGGCAACGTTGTAACGCAGGACATGATAGACCAGTTGAAGCCCGGAATGACCCGGCGCCAAGTGCGGTTTATCATGGGCAACCCCCTGATCGTGGACACGTTCCACCCCAATCGCTGGGACTACCTCTACAGCATCCAGCCCGGCGGCGGTCAGCGCCAGCAGGAGCGCATGAGCCTGTACTTCGGCCAGAACGACCAACTGGTCGGCCTGAACGGCGACTTCATGCCCGGCGTCAGCCGCGACGAGTCGATCCTCGGCAAGGAAGGCAGCCCGGCCACCACGCCGTCGCAGCCGACCCAGCAGCAGCCCGAACAGCCCAAGGAAGAACCGGCCAAGCCCGGCTCCGTGGAAGAGCAGATCCAGAAGGAAGTCGACCAGGTGGAAACCGTGCCGATTCCGACTCCGGAACCGCTGGACAAGAATCCGCAGTAAGGGATTCGCTCCAACGAAAAAGCCCGGCCAGTGCCGGGCTTTTTGTTGCCTGCGATTTCATCGCAGGGCAATCAGCATCGCACAGGAGTCAGCCGCGCGCCGCCTTGGCCCGTGCGGCCCGCTGCTTGCGTACTTCCTTGGGGTCGACGATCAGCGGACGGTAGATTTCCACCCGCTCGCCCTCCTCCAGTACACGCTCCTCGGGCGTGGCGACCACCTTGCCGAAGATACCCAGCGGGCAGCCCTGCACATCCAGGCCGGGAAATTGCGCGACGATGCCCGACAGCAACACCGCCTCGCGCATCCGCGTGCCGCGCGGAACACTCAGGCGCAGCAGCACCTGCTTCTCCGGCAACGCGTAGACAACCTCGATGGCGATGTTGGCGGACTCAGCCATGCAACTGCTTGGCGCGCTGGCAGAAGGCATCGACCATGGTGTTCGCCGCCTGGGTGAACAGCGGGCCGAGCGTGGCCTTCACCAGCGCGCCGGCATAGTCGAAGGTCAGATCGAGGGAAATCTTGCAGGCCTTGTCGCCCAGAGCCTTGAAGGTCCACACACCATGAAGCTGGGTGAAGGGCCCCTCCTCGAGATTCATCTCGATGCTCTGCCCCGGCACCAGCACGTTACGGGTAGTGAAGCGCTGGGTGATGCTGCCCTTGGCCACGGTCAGCTCGGCGCGCATGGCGATATCGCTTTCCTCCAGCACGGTGGAGGCGGAACACCAGGGCAGGAACTCCGGGTAGCGCGCCACATCGTTGACCAGGTCGTACAGCGCCTTCGCCGGGTAGGGCAGCAGCGCCGAACGCTGGATATGCGTGCTCATAGACGTCTCGCTTGGTTGTGGGGCGATCGATACGCCCGCTGATCAAAAAAACAGCGCGCATTCTCCGAGATTAGTCACGCACCCTCAAGCTTGCATGCCGTCACATGCTGTCCCGATAGCGGCGCGGCGAGCGACTCCCTATAATGCGCGGCCTATGGCTAAACAGAAGAAACACCCTTCGGGGACCATCGCGCAGAACAAGAAGGCTCTGCACGACTACTTCATCGAGCAGCGCTTCGAGGCGGGCGTCGCCCTGGCCGGCTGGGAAGTGAAAAGCCTGCGCGCCGGCAAGGCGCAGCTGGTTGACAGCTACGTGCTGCTCAAGGATGGCGAGGCCTGGCTGCTGGGCAGCCACATCACGCCGCTGACCACTGCCAGCACCCACGTCATCGCCGACCCGGTGCGCACGCGCAAGCTGCTGCTGCACAAGCGCGAGCTGGGCAAGCTGTTCGGCGCCGTGCAGCAGAAGGGCTACGCCTGTGTCGCACTGTCGATGTACTGGAAGAAGCACCTGATCAAGTGCGAAATCGCACTGGCCAAGGGCAAGAAAGAGTACGACAAGCGCGGCACCGAGAAGGAGCGTGACTCTGACCGGGAAATCCAGCGCGCCATTCGTCACGGCAAGGACGACTAAAGCAGCTGCAAGCGGCAGGCTTCCGGCTGCGAGCAACTGCCTGCAGCTCGTCGCCTGAGGCCTGCAACCGCTCTCAGGCGCCCTGGCGTCGCTGTGCCCGCTGCAGGCGCAATTCCTTCGCCTGCACCTCGGCCAGCACTTCCTGTACGTAGTCGATATGGCGCTGGGAAATTTCCCGCGCCGCTTCTGCGTGGCCGCCGATAATCGCCTCGTACAATTCGCGGTGCTGCCGCATGAGTTGCTCGCGGGTCTCGTCACGCTGCGCGTACATCCCGCCGATATTGGTCACCACGTTGCGTTTGAGCAGGTCGAACAGCCCGCGAATGGTGTGCAGCAGCACGGCGTTGTGGCTGGCTTCGGCGATGGCCAGGTGGAAGGCCGCATCCGCCGCACCCTCTTCCGCCCGACTGACCTTTCCGACGCGCAGGTAACAGTCCTGCAACGCGTCGAAGGCCTGTTTCAGGCGCTGGTGGTCCACCTCGGTTGCGCGCAGCGCCGCGTAGTAGGCACAGGAGCCCTCGAGGGTGTGACGAAACTCCAGCAGGTCGCGCTGCGCTTCGGGATTGCTCTCCAGCAGATGCAACAGCGGATCGCTGAACATCGAACCCAGCCCTTCACTGACGTAGTTGCCGCCACCCTGGCGGCTGACCAGCAGCCCCTTGGCGCCGAGCTTCTGGATCGCCTCGCGCAGTGACGGCCGCGAGACACCGAACTGTTCAGCCAGCACGCGCTCAGCGGGCAGCCGTTCGCCCGCCTTGAGGGTGCCCTCGAGGATCATTGCCTCCAGCCGCTCGACGATGTCGTCCGACAGACGGCGCTGCTTGACCTGACCAAAACCCATGCTGCTGGACTCCCTCGTTCTCTCACTACGGGCCGCGCCCCAGGCCGCGATCTGCGCAGCGCGCGGCAGCCTAACCAGTGCCGTTGCCGGCAACAAGGGCGCCGCACCCTGGCGATCACGCTCGACAAAAGTCGCAGAGCAGCAAATTGACATGCCGCCAGCAGGGCTTTTACCCTGAGCGCTCAGCCTTGCAAATTGGTCATACCAATTTACCGGAAGTTGAATTGCACGACAACAAGTTCACGAAAACTAAAAAGCCGCGATCAGTCGACCACTGCCAGCGCCACAAGCGCCCCGGATTCGCCCGACCGGCAACAAGGCCCTCCACCCAAAAACAATTAGGGAGCCAATCCAGATGCAAACCTGGCAGCAGATCTATACCCCGCTTGGCAGTCTCGGCCTGTCCGCGCTGGTTGCCGTCATTCCGATCGTGTTCTTCTTCCTCGCCCTCGCCGTGTTCCGCCTCAAGGGCCACGTCGCCGGCAGCATCACCCTCGCCCTCTCGATCATCATCGCCATCGCCGCCTTCGGCATGCCCGCCGACATGGCCCTCGCTGCCGCCGGCTATGGCTTCGCCTACGGGCTGTGGCCGATCGCCTGGATCATCGTCGCGGCGGTGTTCCTCTACAAACTCACGGTCAAGAGCGGCCAGTTCGAGGTGATCCGCAGCTCGGTGCTGTCGATCACCGGCGACCAGCGCCTGCAGGTACTGCTGATCGGCTTCTCCTTCGGCGCCTTCCTCGAAGGTGCGGCGGGCTTCGGCGCGCCGGTGGCGATCACCGCCGCCCTGCTCGTCGGCCTGGGCTTCAACCCGCTGTACGCCGCCGGCCTGTGCCTGATCGCCAACACCGCCCCGGTGGCCTTCGGCGCCCTGGGCATCCCGATCATCGTCGCCGGCCAGGTCACGGGGATCGATGCCTTCAAGATCGGCGCCATGACCGGCCGCCAACTGCCGTTCCTGTCGATCCTCGTACCGTTCTGGCTGGTGTTCATGATGGACGGCCTCAAGGGCGTGAAAGAAACCTGGCCCGCCGCGCTGGTCGCCGGCGGCAGCTTCGCCATCACCCAGTACTTCACCTCCAACTTCATCGGCCCGGAACTGCCGGACATCACCTCCGCCCTGGTCAGCCTGATTTCCCTGACCCTGTTCCTGAAAGTCTGGCAACCGGCCAGCGAGCGTGAAGTGGTTGCCACTGCAGGCGGCGCCGCCGTCATGGGCGGCAATGGCTCCCGCGGCGCCGAGCCCTCGCCCTACAGCTTCGGCGAAATCCTCAAGGCCTGGTCGCCGTTCCTGGTACTGACCGTACTGGTCACCATCTGGACCCTGAAGCCGTTCAAGGCGTTGTTCGCCCCGGGCGGTGCGCTGTACAACCTGGTGTTCAACTTCTCCATTCCGCACCTCGACCAGCTTGTAGTGAAGACCGCCCCCATCGTCGCCAACCCGACGCCAATCGCCGCCGTGTTCAAGCTGGACCCGGTCTCGGCCACGGGCACCGCGATCTTCCTCTCTGCCGTGATCTCGATGGTGGTCCTGCGCATCAGCGCAAAAACTGGTCTGACCACCTTCAAGGAAACCCTGCTCGAGCTGAAATGGCCGATCCTTTCCATCGGCATGGTGCTGGCCTTCGCCTTCGTCACCAACTACTCGGGCATGTCCACCACGATGGCACTGGTCCTGGCCGGCACCGGCGCGGCGTTCCCGTTCTTCTCGCCGTTCCTCGGCTGGCTGGGCGTGTTCCTCACCGGTTCGGATACCTCCTCCAACGCGCTGTTCAGTTCGTTGCAGGCCACCACCGCACACCAGATCGGCGTCAACGACACCCTACTGGTCGCCGCCAACACCAGCGGTGGCGTGACCGGCAAGATGATCTCGCCGCAGTCCATCGCCGTGGCCTGCGCCGCCACCGGCATGGTCGGCAAGGAATCCGACCTGTTCCGCTTCACCCTCAAGCACAGCCTGATGTTCGCCGCCATCGTGGGTCTGATCACCCTCGCGCAGGCCTACATCTTCACCGGCATGCTCGTGCATTAAGGGAGTCATCGCCGCGCCGTCGTTCGCATGGCGAACAGCGGCGCGGCCGGCCCAGGCGCCACGCGATAACTGCAACAAGCCCGGCAAAGCGTCTAGTTTGTTCTGGGTTCCTGCCGTCACCGTGACGCCTTTATCGACAGACCTTCACCGATGGGACGCCCATGATCATTTCTGCCTCTACCGACTACCGCGCCGCCGCCCAGCGCAAGCTGCCGCCATTCCTCTTCCACTACGCCGACGGCGGCGCCTACGCCGAGCGCACCCTGCGCAACAACGTCGACGACCTGGCCGGCATCGCCCTGCGCCAGCGCGTGCTGAAGAACATGTCCGAGCTGAGCCTGGAAACGAAGCTGTTCGACGAGACGCTGAGCATGCCCATCGCCCTCGCCCCGGTCGGCCTGACCGGCATGTACGCGCGGCGCGGCGAAGTGCAGGCGGCGCGCGCGGCGGCGGCCAAAGGCATCCCGTTCACGATGTCCACGGTGTCGGTCTGCCCCATCGAGGAAGTGGCGCCGGCTATCGACCGGCCGATGTGGTTCCAGCTCTACGTGCTCAAGGACCGCGGCTTCATGCGCAACGCGTTGGAGCGCGCCAAGGCTGCTGGCGTGAAAACGCTGGTGTTCACCGTCGACATGCCGGTGCCCGGCGCACGCTACCGCGATGCCCACGCCGGCATGAGCGGCCCCAATGCGCCGCTGCGCCGCGTCTGGCAAGCCATGACCCACCCGCAATGGGCACTGGATGTCGGCCTGCTGGGCAAGCCCCACGACCTGGGCAACATCTCCAAGTACCGCGGCAACCCCACCGGCCTGGCCGACTACATCGGCTGGCTGGGCGCCAACTTCGACCCGTCGATTTCCTGGAAGGACCTGGAGTGGATCCGCGAATTCTGGGACGGCCCGATGATCATCAAGGGAATCCTCGACCCGGAAGATGCCAGGGATGCAGTGAAATTCGGCGCCGACGGCATCGTCGTCTCCAACCACGGCGGTCGCCAGCTCGATGGCGTGCTCTCCAGTGCCCGCGCCTTGCCGGCGATTGCCGATGCGGTGAAGGGTGACCTGAAGATCCTCGCCGACTCCGGCATCCGCAACGGTCTGGACGTGGTACGCATGATCGCCCTGGGCGCGGATACCGTGCTCATCGGCCGCGCCTTCCTCTATGCCTTGGCGACCCACGGCGAAGCCGGGGTGAAGAACCTGCTGGACCTGTTCGAGAAGGAAATGCGCGTGGCCATGGTGCTCACCGGCGCCAAGTCCATCAGCGAGATCACCCGCGACTCGCTGGTGCGCGAGTTGGGGCAGTAAACGCTCTGCTTTTGTAGGAGCGAGCTTGCTCGCGAACCGGGCCGGCACGAAGCTGCGCAGTTTCGCGAGCAAGCTCGCTCCTACAAGTGAACGCCCACTCCGGCGCGTTCGATAGAAGAACACCGATGGGCCGTTCAGCGGCCCACACTCACCGATGATGACTGGAGCCGCCATGAGCCTGCCCGCCGCGTTCCTCGACACGGTTGAACACCTGATCCCGCGCGAACGCCGCTTCGACGATCCGCTCTCGACCCTGGCCTTCGGCACCGACGCCAGCTTCTACCGGTTGATCCCCAAGCTGGTGATCCGCGTCGAGAATGAAGACGAAGTTGCCACCCTGCTCAAAGCCGCCCATGCCAATCAGGTGGCGGTGACCTTCCGCGCCGCTGGCACCAGCCTCTCCGGCCAGGCCGTGAGTGATTCGGTGCTGCTGGTACTGGGTGACAACTGGAACGGCCGCGATATTCGCGAGGGCGGCGCCCAGATTCGTCTGCAACCCGGCGTCATCGGCGCCCAGGCCAACGCCTGGCTGGCTCCGTTCGGCCGCAAGATCGGCCCGGACCCGGCCTCGATCAACGCCTGCAAGATCGGCGGTATCGTCGCCAACAACGCCAGCGGCATGTGCTGCGGCACCGCGCAGAATAGCTACCACACCCTGGCCGGCATGCGCCTGCTGCTGGCTGACGGCACGCTGCTGGACAGCGAGTTGCCCGACAACGTGGCCGCTTTCCGCGAAAGCCATGGGGCATTGCTCGACCAGCTCGCCGAACTGGGCCGGCAGACTCGCGCCAACACCGAGCTGGCCGCAAAAATCCGCCACAAGTACCGCCTGAAGAACACCACCGGGCTGTCACTGAATGCACTGGTCGATTACGACGAGCCGCTGGATATCCTCACCCACCTGATGGTCGGCTCCGAGGGCACCCTGGGCTTCATCAGCGCAGTGACCTACGACACCGTGCCGGACCACCCGCACAAGGCCAGCGCGCTGATCGTCTTCCCCGATGTGGAGACCTGCTGCAAAGCCGTGACCGTGCTCAAGCAGCAACCGGTCTCCGCCGTGGAGCTGCTGGACCGCCGCAGCCTGCGCTCGGTGGAGAACATGCAGGGCATGCCGGTGTGGGTGAAGAGCCTCTCCGAAGGCGCCTGCGCGCTGCTCATCGAGTCCCGCGCGGCGACCCAATCGCTGCTGCACGAACAGCTCACGCAGATCAGCGCCTCCATCGCCGATTACCCGGTGGAGAAGCAGGTCGATTTCAGCGAAGACCCGGCGGTCTACAACCAACTCTGGCGCATCCGCAAGGACACCTTCCCGGCCGTCGGCGCGGTGCGCGAGACCGGCACCACGGTGATCATCGAGGACGTCACCTTCCCCGTCGAACAGCTGGCCGAAGGCGTGAACCGCCTGATCGCCCTGTTCGACAAGCACGGCTACGACGAAGCCATCCTCTTCGGCCACGCGCTGGAGGGGAACCTGCACTTCGTCTTCACCCAGGGCTTCGAGTCGCCGGAACAGATCGCCCGCTACTCGGCCTTCATGGACGACGTCGCGCACCTGGTCGCCGTGGAGTACGGCGGCTCGCTCAAGGCTGAACACGGCACCGGGCGCAACATGGCGCCCTTCGTCGAGCTGGAATGGGGCCATGACGCCTACCAGCTGATGTGGCAGTTGAAGCGTCTGCTCGACCCCACCGGCATCCTCAACCCTGGCGTGGTGCTGACCGACGACTCGCAATTACACCTGAAGAACCTCAAGCCGCTGCCGGCCGCCGACGAGATCGTCGACAAGTGCATCGAATGCGGCTTCTGCGAACCGGTCTGCCCGTCCAAGGGGCTGACCCTGAGCCCGCGCCAGCGCATCGTCCTATGGCGTGACATCCAGGCCAAGCGCCGCGCCGGCGTCGACACCAGCGAACTGGAACGCGACTACCAGTACCAGGGTATCGACACCTGCGCCGCTACCGGCCTCTGCGCCCAGCGCTGCCCGGTGAACATCAACACCGGCGAGCTGATCAGAAAGCTGCGCGGCGAAACAGCGCAGCACGCCGGCACCGCCACCTGGCTGGCGCGCAACTTCTCAACCGCACTGAAGGGCGCGAAATTCATGCTCCACGCCGCCAACGGTGCGCGCATGGTTCTGGGCGCACCACGCCTGGCCAGCCTGAGCGCCTCCATCAGCCGCGCCAGCAAGGGCCGCGTGCCGCAGTGGACACCAGCGATGCCGCAACCAGTACGCCTCGCCGCAGCGCCGCGCACGCTCGATGACAACCGCCCGCGCGTGGTCTACCTGACCGCCTGCGTGTCCCGCGCCATGGGCCCGGCGGCGGCGGACGAAGAGCAGATGCCGCTGATCGACAAGACCCGCCAGTTGCTGGAAAAGGCCGGCTACCAGGTGGTATTCCCGGACAACGCCGACAACCTCTGCTGCGGTCAGCCGTTCGCTTCCAAGGGCTACAAGCAGCAGGCTGACGCCAAGCGCGACGAACTGCTCGCTGAACTGCTGCGCGCCAGCCGTGGCGGCCTCGATCCGATCTACTCCGACACCAGCCCCTGCACCCTGCGCCTGGTGCAGGACCTGGCCGATGACCGACTGAAGATCTACGACCCGGTGAGGTTCATCCGCACCCACCTGGTCGAGCGCCTGGACTTCCAGCCGCAGGACAAACCGGTGGCAGTCCACGTCACCTGCAGCACCCAGCACCTGGGCGAAAGCCAGGCGCTGATCGACCTGGTCAAGCGCTGCACCCGCGAAGTAGTGATCCCCGAGGGCATCCACTGCTGCGGCTTCGCCGGCGACAAGGGATTCACCACGCCGGAGCTCAACGCGCACTCGCTGCGCACGCTCAAGGACGCGGTGCAGTACTGCGAGGAAGGCGTCTCCACCAGCCGCACCTGCGAGATCGGCCTGTCCGCCCATGGCGGCATCGACTATCGCGGCGTGGTTTACCTGGTCGACCGAGTGACCCGCGCAAGAACCTAGGTTCTATCCACACCAGGAACCACGTGCTTTTCGTAGGAGCGAGCGTGCTCGCGAACCGCCTGACGCCGACACGGCCGACGGATTTTCGCGAGCAAGCTCGCTCCTGCTGGTTCGCCCCTTAACTTCACGTTAAGCGAGCGCTGCCACCCTCTGCCGCAAAGCCGCCGCGCCGGCTATCCTGCTCGGGATGGCGGCGGAGCTGCACGATAAGGGGGCAACGATGAGAATCCTGTTGGCGGAAGATGACCAGTTGCTGGGTGACGGCATCCGTTCGGGGCTGGGTCTGGAAGGCGACACCGTGGACTGGGTGAACGACGGCGTGGCCGCCGAGCAGGCCCTGGCGACGGACGAATTCGACCTGTTGGTGCTCGACCTCGGCCTGCCGCGCAAGGACGGCCTGGAAGTGCTTCGCGGCCTGCGCCGCCGCGGCAATCTGACCCCGGTACTGATCCTCACCGCCCGCGACAAGGTGGCCGATCGCGTGGCCGGCCTGGACGCCGGCGCCGACGACTACCTGACCAAACCCTTCGACCTCGACGAACTGCTCGCCCGCGTCCGCGCCCTGACCCGTCGCCATACCGGCCGCGCCGCGCCGCTGCTGCAGCATGGCGAGCTGGCGCTGGACCCGGCCACCCACCAGGTCAGCCTGGCCGGAGCACCGGTGGACCTGGCACCGCGCGAATACGCGCTGCTGCGGCTGCTGCTGGAGCAGCGCGGCAAGGTGCTGTCCCGCGCCCGCCTGGTGGAAGCACTCTATGGCTGGGATGGCGACCTGGAAAGCAACGCCATCGAAGTCCACATCCATCACCTGCGGCGCAAGCTGGGCAACAGCCTGATCCGCACTGTGCGCGGCATCGGCTACGGTATCGACCGCCCCGAAGGCGCTACACAATCTTGAGTGGCAGCGTGCGCCGCGCCGGCTCCATCAGCCGTCGTCTGCTGCTGATGCTGATCGGCGGCGTGTCGCTGCTCTGGCTGGTGGCCGGGCTGTTTACCTACCACCTGACGCGCGAGCAGGTGAACCGCCTCTACGACCAGGACATGATCGACTTCGGCCAGGCCGCCCTGAGCCTGGTGGACATCGCCGACGCCATCGACCCGCAGTCCAGCGATGCCATGGAAATCCTCGCCCGCAGCCGCAAGGCCATCGAAGGGCTGCCGCTGATACGCCGCGAAGCCACGCTTGGCTACGCCATCTGGTACCGCGGCCAGCCCCTGCTGGCCATCCACAAACCGCCCAAGGGTATCGAGGCCCAGCCCCCGGGGTTTTCCGACCTGCCCAGTGGTGGGGTCAACTGGCGTGTACTGCAGATGACCACGTCGGGCGCCGATGAAGTGCGCATCTGGGTCTTCGAAGACCTCCACTACCGCCACAAGACCCTGCACCTGCTGTTGTTCAGCGCCCTCTTCCCACTGTTGCTGGCGTTGCCGCTGTTTGCCGTCCTGGTGTGGTTCGGCGTGCGCCAGGGCCTGGCGCCCCTGCGCGGGCTGATCGAGCAGGTGCACCAGCGCAGCGCCCGCAGTCTGCATCCGCTGGCGCTGAGCCGAGCGCCGGTGGAAGTCCACAGCCTGGTCAACGAACTCAACCTGCTGCTGGAGCGCCTGAACCTGGCGATGGAAGCCGAACGCCGCCTGACCAGCGATGCCGCCCACGAAATCCGTACACCGCTGGCCAGCTTGCGCACCCACGCCCAGGTGGCGCTGCGCTCCTCCGACCCGGCCGCCCACGCCCACGGCCTGCAGCAGGTCAGCCGCAGCGTCGAGCGGATCAGCGCACTGATGGAGCAGATACTCCTGCTGGCACGACTCGACGCCGAAGAGCTGCACGAGATATTCGCCCCGGTGGACCTGCGCCTGCTGGCCGAAGACACCATCGCCGACCTTGCACCACAGGCCATCGACAAGCAGATCGAACTGACCCTGGATAGCCAGGATGCCACCCTGAGAGGCGTCGCCGCCTGGCTCGGGCTGATGCTCACCAACCTGGTCGGCAACGCCTTGCGCTACACCCCCGAGGGCGGCCGCGTGGCCGTCAGCCTGGAGAACAATGGCGACCGGCTGACCCTCTGGGTGCGCGACGACGGCCCCGGGGTGGCGCCGGCCGAACAAGCGGCGATCTTCACCCGTTTCTATCGCAGCCCCAGCGTCGCCAGCAGCAACGGCAGCGGGCTGGGGCTACCCATCGTCAAGCGCATCGTGGAAATCCACCGCGGCCGCATCTCCCTGCACGAAGGGCTGGACGGTGCCGGCCTGGGCGTTTGCGTCGAACTCCCGAGCACCGCCGGGCCGATTCCCTGAACCCCGCGCAAATCACCGCAGTCCACCCTGTACGGCCGCCATTACGGTCCGCAACAACGATCAAGTTGACAGGAGTACTGCCATGAAACGTGCCGCCCTGCTCATCACCGCCGCGCTGTTGGCCTCGCCGGCGTTTGCCGCCGACCTGTGCAGCGACAACCTGCGGAAAGTCGACGATGCGGTGAAGACCGTCACCAACAACACCCAGGCCCAGGAACAAGCCATGCGCCTGCAGGAAAAGGCCGCCCAGGCCCAGGCCGCAGGTAACACCAAGGCCTGCATAGCGCAGACCGAAAAAGCCCTGCAGCTGCTGAAGAAAAACGCTGGCGACGGCGGAGCCAACGGGTGATGCCCGATGCGGCGGCCGGCTACCTGCCCGGTCGCCGCCCATAAGAACGGCGAAGCCTCTGGCATTCGCAAGGTCGCAGTTCATTCCCCCGCCCCACCCGCTCCCTAAGATGTAGCGATTGCCGACCAGAACAATCACAACCGGAATCGCCATGCCTGTGTCCCGCCTGCTCATCGCCAACCGTGGCGAGATCGCCATCCGCATTGCCCGCGCCGCCGCCGAGCTGGGTATCCAGACGCTGGCCATTTACGCCGAGGACGATGCCACCTCGCTGCACACGCGCCAGGCCGACCAGGCTGCGGCACTGCAAGGGCGGGGCGCCAGCGCCTACCTCGATCAACAACAGCTCATCGCTATCGCACTGGCCCAAGGCTGCGACGCGGTGCATCCGGGTTACGGCTTCCTCTCCGAGAACGCAGAGTTCGCCCGCCGCTGCGACGCTGCCGGGCTGACCTTCGTCGGGCCGGCCGCCGAGATTCTCGACGTCTTCGGCGACAAGGCCCGCGCGCGCGAACTCGCCCGCGACCATGGCGTGGCGCTGGCCGCCGGCAGCAGCCGCGCCACCTCGCTGGAAGACGCCGTACGCTTCTTCGGCGAACTGCCCGCCGGTTCCGGCATGATGATCAAGGCCCTCGCCGGCGGCGGCGGTCGCGGCATGCGCGCGGTGCGCAGCACCGATGAAATTGCCGAGGCCTATGCCCGCTGCCAGGCCGAAGCCCGTGCGGCGTTCGGCGATGATCGGCTCTACGTTGAACGCCTGATCCAGCGCGCCCGCCACATCGAGGTACAGGTGATCGGCGACGGCCGTGCCGTCAGTCACTTGTGGGAACGCGACTGCACCCTGCAGCGGCGCAACCAGAAACTGCTGGAAATCGCCCCCAGCCCCAACCTGCATCCACGCCTGCGCGGCGCCATTCTCGCCGCCGCCGTACGCCTGGCCGAAGCGGTGAACTATCGCGGCCTGGGCACCTTCGAGTTCCTGCTGGACGAGGACAGCGGCGACTTCGTGTTCATGGAAGCCAATCCGCGCGTGCAGGTGGAACACACCATCACCGAAGCCGTGACCGGCATCGACCTGGTGCAGGCGCAACTGCGCATCGCCGCCGGCGCCAGCCTCGCCGAGCTGAACCTGACCCAGGCCGAGATACCCGCGCCGCGCGGCCACGCGCTGCAACTGCGGATCAACCTGGAGAGCCTCGCCAGCGACGGCACGCCCCACCTGGCCTGCGGCACCCTCAGTGCCTACGAACCACCCAGCGGCCCCGGTCTGCGCGTGGACGGCTACGGCTACGCGGGCTACCGCAACAGCGCAGGCTACGATTCGCTGCTGGCCAAGCTGATCGTCCACGGCAACGGTGGTTATCCACAGCTGGTACAGCGCGCCTATCGCGCCCTCTGCGAATTCCGCCTGGAAGGCGTGGCGAGCAACATCCCGCTGCTGCTCAATCTGCTGCGCCAGCCGGCGGTGGCGGACAACCAGGTGACGACCCGCTTTATCGAAGAACACCTGCCGGCCCTGCTTGGCGCACAGGATCACGCCCACCCGCACCGCTTCTTCAGCCATGCCGGCGCGGCAGCGCAAGCCCAGCGTGCGAGCGCAACACCGGCTGGCTGCCTCCCGCTGGCGACACCCGGCGCCGGCGTGCTGGTCAGCCTGAACGTTGCCGCCGGCGATGCGGTAGCCCAGGGCCAGACCATCGCCGTGATCGAAGCGATGAAGATGGAGTTCGAGGTGAAGGCCAGCGCCAGCGGCATCGTCCACAGCCTTGCGGCCGCGCCGGGAACCAGCCTGGGCGAGGGCGAAGCACTGCTGTTCATCGAACCGGCAGACATCCAGGCGCAGGACAACCAGAGCGAGGCCGCCGTTGATCTGGACGCGATCCGCGCCGACCTCGCCGAAGTCCTCGAGCGCCATGCCATCGGCCTCGACGAGCGCCGCCCGGAGGCTGTTGCCAAGCGCCACAGGCTCGGCAAGCGTACCACCCGCGAGAATCTCGCCGACCTGCTCGATGACGGCAGCTTCATCGAATACGGCGCCCTGGCCATCGCCGCGCAGCGCCGGCGCCGCAGCGTCGAGGAACTGATCGCCAGCAGCCCGGCGGATGGCCTGGTCAGCGGCCTGGGCAGCATCAACGCCGCGCAGTTCGGCGACGAGAAGGCACGCTGCCTGGTGCTGGCCTACGACTACAGCGTGTTCGCCGGCACCCAGGGCGTGATGAACCACAAGAAGACCGACCGCATGCTGCATCTGGCCGAGCAATGGCGCATCCCGCTGGTGCTCTACGCCGAAGGCGGCGGCGGCCGACCGGGCGACACCGATTTCGTTGGCGTGGCCGGGCTGGACAACATGAGCTTCGTCGGCCTGGCGCGGCTGTCCGGGCTGGTGCCGCTGGTGGGCGTGGTGTCCGGCCGCTGCTTCGCCGGCAACGCGGCGCTGCTGGGCTGCTGCGACGTGATCATCGCCACTCGCGACACCAGCCTTGGCATGGCCGGCCCGGCGATGATCGAAGGCGGCGGCCTGGGCAGGTTCACCCCCGAAGAGGTCGGCCCCAGTGACGTACAGAGCGCCAATGGAGTCATCGACGTGCTGGTGGAGGATGAGACCGAAGCCACCCGTATCGCCCGCCAGTACCTCGCCTACTTCCAGGGCGACACCGCCGACTGGCAGTGCGCCGACCAGCGCCTGCTGCGCCATGCAGTGCCGGAGAACCGTCTGCGGGTCTACGACATCCGCCAGGTCATCGAACAACTGGCGGACAGTGGCTCGGTACTGGAACTGCGCCGTGGTTTCGCCGCCGGCATGATCACCGCGCTGGTGCGCATCGAAGGCAAACCCTTCGGCCTGATCGCCAACAACCCCATGCATCTGGGCGGCGCCATCGATGCCGAAGCCGGTGACAAGGCCGCGCGCTTCATGCAACTGTGCGACGCCTTCGACCTGCCGATCATCTCCCTGTGCGACACCCCCGGCTTCATGGTCGGCCCGGAGGCGGAGAAGACCGGCACCGTACGCCACGTCTCGCGCATGTTCGTCACCGCCGCCAGCCTCAGCGTGCCCTTCTTCACCGTTGTGCTGCGCAAGGGCTACGGCCTGGGTGCGCAGGCGATGGCGGCGGGCAGCTTCCACGCCGCGCTGTTCACCATCGCCTGGCCCAGCGGCGAGTTCGGCGCCATGGGCCTGGAAGGTGCGATCCGTCTCGGCTACGCCAAGGAGCTGGCCGCCGTGGAAGACGTGCAGGAACGCCAGGCGCTGTTCGACAAACTGGTCGCCGCTGCCTATCGCAACGGCAAGGGACTGAACATGGCGAGCTATCTGGAGATCGACGACGTCATCGACCCAGCCGACACCCGTCGCTGGTTGCTGCGTGGCCTGGCATCGACGCCGAAGCCCGCACCGCGCCAGGGGAAAAAGCGTCCACTGATCGATACCTGGTAGTTCATGGCTTGAGCTGCTCGCCCGATCCGCTAGAATGCGCGGCGTCATTGGGGAGTAGCCGACCGTTTTCGTGAACGGGGGCGACGTCAACACACTTGGCCCGCAGGCCATGGCGTCGTCAGCAGCTTTGCCTGGCAAGACCTTTGACCACGTGATCTCCGCAACGGCCGGGGAGATGCGTGGTCATGGGTACTACACCGGCCGGGAGCTTCACCGTGATGCACCACCCCACTCTTCGCTCCACCTGTCTGGAGCTGCACGCATGCTGACCTTCATCCTCGAACTGCTCGGCATGCTGCTGGTGATCCTGATCGCCGCCGAACTCTTCACCAACGCCCTCGAACACTTCGGCGAACGTCTGGGCATCTCCGAAGGTGTCACCGGCTCGCTGTTCGCCGCCGTCGGCACCGCCCTGCCGGAAACCCTGATCCCGTTGCTCGCCCTGTTCGCCGGTACCAGCAACGTCAGCCTCAACGAGGAGGTCGGCGTCGGCGCCATCCTTGGCGCGCCGCTGATGCTCTCCACCCTCTCCACCTGCCTGATGGCCCTCGCCGCCTGGCGCGCTCGCGGTCTGCTCGGCCGCATCCGCCCCGAGCGTACGGGCATGCAGCGCGACCTGAACTTCTTCCTGGTCGCCTTCAGCTTCGCCACCATCGCCATGTTCGTGCCCGCCGAAATGCGCTCCGTGCGCATCAGTCTCAGTGTGCTGCTGGTACTCACCTACGTCGGCTACATCACCCTGACCCTGCGTGCATCGCGGAGCCTGGTGGACGACGGCCACGGCACCGAGGCTGACCACCACATGTACCTTTCGCGCATCGGCCTGCCGACCAACCTCGCCACCATCCTGCTGCAACTCCTGCTGGGCCTGGCACTGCTGGTACTGGGCGCCAAGGGTTTCATCCACGGCGTGGAGGGCCTGTCGCACATCCTGGGGATTTCCGCGCTGCTGCTGTCGCTGCTGATCATCCCCATCGCCACCGAACTGCCGGAGAAGATCAACAGCATCCTCTGGGTACGCCGCGGCAAGGACACCCTGGCCTTCGGCAACATCAGCGGCGCCATGGTCTTCCAGGGCACCCTGCTGCCCGCCATCGGCATCCTCCTCACCCCCTGGCAGCCGCGCATCGAAGTACTCACCGGCGTGCTGATCACCCTCGGCGCCGCGTTCTGGTTGCGGATCAACGCCCAGCGCGGCGGCGGCCTGCCGATCTGGGTGCTGATGCTCAACGGTGTGCTGTACGCCGCCTATCTGGGCATCACTTTGTCGCGCTGACGCACTCGGCTGATTGCCTACACTGACAGTCCGGGCTGCCGTTTCGGCGGCAGCCGCACGACTAGCGATACGCCGAAGGAGTGAGCATGAAAATCCTGGTAGTCCTGACCTCCCACGACCAGCTCGGCAGCACCGGCAAGAAGACCGGCTTCTGGCTCGAGGAGTTCGCCGCACCCTACTACGTGTTCAAGGATGCTGGCGCCAGCCTGACCCTGGCCTCACCCAAGGGTGGCCAGCCGCCGCTGGACCCCAAGAGCGACGAGGAAGACGCCCAGACCCCGGCCACCCTGCGCTTCCGCCAGGACAGCGCAGCCCAGGCCGAGCTGGCCAATACCGTGAAGCTCAGCGAAGTGAAGGCCGACGACTACGATGCCGTGTTCTACCCCGGCGGCCACGGGCCGCTCTGGGACCTGGCCGAGGACCGCACATCCGTGGCGCTGATCGAAGCCTTCCACTCCAGCGGCAAGACAGTCTCCGCCGTCTGCCATGCCCCCGCCGTGTTCCGCCATCCCCGCGGGCTCGACGGCCGCCCGCTGGTACAGGGCCGGCACGTCACAGGCTTCTCCAACAGCGAAGAGGACGCCGTGGGCCTCACCGACGTAGTGCCCTTCCTCGTCCAGGACATGCTCAAGGCCAACGGCGCCCGCTACAGCAAGGGCCCGGACTGGCAGAGCCACGTCGAAGTCGACCGCGGCCTGATCACCGGGCAGAACCCGGCCTCCTCCGAGGCGGTGGCCGCCGCCGTGCTGAAATTCCTGAGCTGACAAGCCTTTACACCGCCCCGGTGGCTATCGGGGCGGCTTTCCCGTAGAATGAATCCCGACCTTGAAAGGTTTTGGGGCCGATTAGGATTCGACGCCGGTAACAAAACTCGAGGGGCATGCCGAGTAGGTGACAGTTCTCGTAAATCAGCTGCCACAACTTTATAGTTGCCAACGACGACAACTACGCCCTAGCAGCCTAAGTGCCGCTAGCAGACCCTAGGGGATGCCTGTAAACCCGAAGATTAGGTCTGTCATATAGAACAGGATCGCCGCCAAGTTCGCTGTAGACGTAACGGCTAAAACTCATACAGCTCGCTCCAAGCGCCCTGCCACTCGGGCCGCAAGGAGTTAACCTAATAGAGATGGCTAAGCATGTAGAACCGACAGCGGAGAACTGGCGGACGGGGGTTCAAATCCCCCCGGCTCCACCAAATCCAAAGAAAAAAGGCGCTGAGCCTCAAGCCCAGCGCCTTTTTTCCTTGCCCGCAGTTTGCCTAGAGCGTCAGGAATCCCAGGCGTGGCATCAGCGGTTCGGCCTGTTCTTCCGGCACGAGTTCCACGCAGGGCTTGCGCAAGCGCAGGCGTTCCGCGTTGCACAGCAACGGGCCGTCTTCGTCTTCGGCGCCGAAGGGATCGTCGATCAAAACGCCCTTGATCAGGCCCTGGCGGAACAGTTCACGGATGGCGAAGAGGTTGGCCTCGCGCGGGCCGGCAAGCTCACCGATGGATTTGACGTCGGTTTCCGTGAGCTGGCTGAGCACGGCGGTCAGCTGGGCCTGGGAAGGTTTGCGGCTCATGGGGTACTCCAGGGCGAAGCGCGATCAGCATGACTATCGGGGGCAAATGTTAACGCTGGATTAGCGCTCTGACAGGCTGACCCCGATCAAGCCTGCCGCCGATTTCTTCAGTTTCAGTCCCGCGAAACACCGAGCTCCAGCAGGGCAAGGCGCTCTTCCAGGGTGGCGATGCGCGCTTCCAGTTCAACCAGGCGGCCTTCGTCGTGGCCGCCACCGTCGCTGCGTTCGCTGGAGGCGCGGCTGCCGCTGGCAGCGATGGCCGCTTCACGATCTTCCTCGGTGCCCAGCAGATGCATGTAGCGGTCTTCACGCTGGCCGCTCTGGCGCTCCAGCTGCACGGCCATGCCGCGGCCGGCGAGGCGTTCGAGCTGGTGACGGACTTCCTCGGTGTCGTCGAAGTCATGCATGCGCTGGCTGCGGGTGAGCAGTTCGTTGAGGGTCTGCGGGCCGCGCAGGAACAGCAGGCCGAGCAGGATGACCTGTGGCTTGACCAGCTCAAGCGCCTTGTCCAGCCGCTGTTCCCAGCGGTCGGCACGGCTGCCCATGACCAGCCGGGTCATCTCGCGCCCTTCCAGATGACGCAGGGACTGGCCGACCTGGCCGGGGGTGACATTCATCACCGGGTCGCGGCTGGTCTTCTGATTGCAGGCGGTGACCAGGGCATTCAGGGTCAGCGGGTAGGCTTCAGGCGTAGTGAGCTGCTTTTCGATCAGGCATCCGAGCACGCGAGCATCCACGGCGCTCAGCGGTTCGAAGTCGGGCAGGGTGTCGAGCGACTGGCTCATGGCGTCTTCCGTCAGATTGGCAACCGCCCTAGCCTAGCCAATTGCGCGGCGTTTGGCAGCCTCAGGCTGCACCGGCCAGACGGCGGTTCAGCGGTCGTTCAATGACCGCCCAGTGGGAAAAGGACGCCGCCAGCTCCTGCTCGCGCCCCTGGGCATCACGTCCGAGGGTGCGCCGTGCAAGGTCGCCAGCGAACCAGTTGGCCGTATTGGCGGCGACCACTCGGCCTTCGCCATTGACCACCAGCGCCTCGTGTCCCATCTGCATCAGGCTGTTCAGCAGTACGCCCTCGAACTCGTGGAGGGCGATATCGGCGGCGGCAACGCCGATGAAGCGTCCATCCACCTGGATGGGCACGGAGAAGGCGAGGATATACAGATCGGTGCCGTAGAGGTCGACGAAGGGCCCGACCACCGAGGGTTGTCCACTGGTACGCGGACGCGAGAACCAGGGCATGTTGAGGTAGTTGTAGAAGCTCTCGCTGCGCCGGTTGAAGTTCAGGCTCATGGGCACGACCTTGTCGCCACGCCCGTGGTACCACCACTCCAGGTACATCTCCTGGTCGGCCAGTTCGCCCGGTTCGATCACCACGCCGGTGCCGTGCAGCCGCGTGCCATCATGGGTGAGGTCATGCTGGATCCGCGGACGCAGCGCGCCGAGGTCCTTCGAGGAAGGGCGCTTGCCCTCCTGCGCCAGTTCGCGCCAGATCGCCACGACCTCGCCGGCCAGCTCGTCGAGGCGCTGGAAAACGTTACGGATGGAAGCGTCGATGCGCTGGGCGCAGCGCTGCAGTTCGTCCGTGGATTGTTCGCTGGACATGACCGGGGCCTCGCTCTTCTTGTTTTTGCGCGAACCAGAGAGGTTCGCTGAATCGGTTCGGTGTGCCATTGCGCACGCCCAAGCGGGCGCGCCGTGAAAGCAGCAAGCGCTGTGCCAGTCAGCCGTCGTCCGCCAGCAGGCTCAGGCGCAGGTTGATCAGGCGCTTGATGCCGCGGGTGACATGGGCTTCGGCCAGTGCGCCAGCCAGGTTCGAGTCGCCGGCGCTGATCGCTTCGAGGATGGCGCTGTGCTCCTGCTCGATGGCTGCCGGACCAGGAAATCCATCCACCGCCAGCCACAGCCATTCGCCGATTTCCGCCTGCAGGCGCGTCTCCGCGTGGGTCAGGCGCACGGACTGGGCGGCGACTGCAATCTCGATATGGAAACGTGCATCGGCGCGGCGCTGCTCCTGGCGCGTGGAGGCGCAGGCCAGGGCATCGAGGTACTGGGCAATGCGCGCCTGCTCGTCGGACGTGGAGCGCTGGGCGGCCAAGCGTGCAGCGGCGCCTGCGATGGCGACGTGCTCGTCACCCAGGTCGCGCAGCTCCAGCGCACTCATCTGGCGCAGCTGACCGAGCAGCGCCTCTTCCGAAGTGTGCTGCGGCGAGCAGACGAAGCTGCCGCCGTTGCGCCCGCGGCGCGTCTCGATCACGCCGCGCTCGCGCAATTCCGCCAACGCATCGCGCAGGGTCACGGTGGCGACGCCGAACTGCATCGCCAGTTCGCTTTCGCTGGGCAGTTGCTCGCCTTCGGCATACAGACCGAGGTCGACCATTTCCACCAGCCGGCGTGCAACTTCCTCGGTGCGCCCTTCCTGGCGCAGGCGCATGAAGCTGGCGGGACGGACTTTCCTGAATTCGTTCATAGGCGGCAGTGCGAGGGGCGCGGACGCTTCCTGCGCGGAATCTTCCTGTTCTGGCGGTGACGACGAAGTCTATCTGCAGACTGGCAGCGGCTTCGCTCAAAACTATGTCTCCATATTTTTAAATCGCTTTCCGGACTTTCAGCAAGGTCTTTTGCCATGAAATGCCCATTGAAGTGCTCATTTTTCGCCCCGTATTGGCAACCGGAAAATCTTAAGATATGGTTTCAAATGTATTTGCCAGAGACGGCCAACCAGCTGTCCCCGCCCACAACAGCAAGAACCAGGAGCGATACGCATGAGCCAGCCAACCCGCGCCGAATGGGAAGCCCGCGCCAAGTCCCTGAAGATCGAGGGCCGCGCCTTCATCCAGGGCGAGTACCTCGCCGCCGCCTCCGGCGACACCTTCGATTGCATCAGCCCGGTGGACGGCCGCCTGCTGGCCAAGGTCGCCAGCTGTGACGCCGCCGACGCCGAGCGCGCTGTGCAGAGCGCCCGCGCGACCTTCGACTCCGGCGTCTGGTCGCGTGAGGCGCCGGCGACCCGCAAGGCGGTGATGATCCGCTTCGCCGCGCTGCTGGAAGAGCACGCCGAGGAGTTGGCGCTGCTGGAAACCCTGGACATGGGCAAGCCCATCGGCGACTCGCTGAACGTCGACCTGCCGGGCGCCGCCGACTCGTTGCGCTGGAGTGGCGAGGCCATCGACAAGGTCTACGACGAAGTGGCCGCCACCTCCCATGACCAGCTCGGCCTGGTCACCCGCGAGCCGGTAGGCGTGGTCGCCGCCATCGTGCCGTGGAACTTCCCGCTGATGATGGCCGCGTGGAAACTCGGCCCGGCGCTGGCCACCGGTAACTCGGTGATCCTCAAGCCGTCCGAACGCTCGCCGCTGACCGCCATCCGCATCGCCCAGCTGGCCATCGAAGCGGGCATTCCCGCCGGCGTGCTGAACGTCCTGCCGGGCTACGGTCACACCGTCGGCAAGGCCCTGGCGCTGCACATGGACGTAGACACCGCGGTGTTCACCGGCTCCACCAGGATCGCCAAGCAACTGATGGTCTACGCCGGCGAGTCGAACATGAAGCGCGTCTGGCTGGAAGCCGGCGGCAAGAGCCCGAACATCGTCTTCGAAGATGCCCCGGATCTGCAGGCTGCCGCCGAAGCCGCTGCCGCCGCCATTGCCTTCAACCAGGGCGAAGTGTGCACCGCCGGCTCACGCCTGCTGGTGCAGAAGTCGATCAAGGCGAAGTTCCTGCCGCTGGTGGTCGAGGCCCTCAAGGGCTGGAAGGCCGGCCACCCGCTGGACCCGGAAACCAACGTCGGCGCGCTGGTCGACGGCCGCCAGTTGGAACAGGTGCTGGGCTACATCCAGGCCGGCCAGGACGAAGGCGCGAAGATTCTCACCGGCGGCAAGCGCGTGCTGGAGGAAACCGGTGGCACCTACGTCGAGCCGACGCTGTTCGATGGCGTGAGCAACGCGATGAAGATCGCCCGCGAGGAAATCTTCGGCCCGGTGCTCTCGGTCATCGAGTTCGAGGATGCCGAGGAAGCTATCCGCATCGCCAACGACACCCAGTACGGGCTGGCGGCGGCGGTGTGGACCCGCGACATCTCCAAGGCCCACCTAACCGCCCGTGCCCTGCGCGCCGGCAGCGTATGGGTGAACATGTACGACGGCGGCGACATGACCGCGCCCTTCGGCGGCTTCAAGCAGTCGGGCAATGGCCGTGACAAGTCGCTGCACGCCTTCGACAAGTACACCGAGCTGAAGGCGACCTGGATCAAGCTGTAACGCGATCCGGAACACGAGAGGTTTGGAGCAAGACGGCGCGCGGGTAAACCGCGCGCCGAACAATAACAACAACGCTTTCCGTTGCACCCGATTGGCTGCCGACGCGAAAACCTCAGACAGGAACCCCACGATGAACAGCTCGATCCAGCCAGGCGCCGCCCTGGACCGCGACGCGGAGCAACTCCGCGCGCTGGGCTACACCTCCAATTTCGAACGCAGCATGACCCTCTGGCAGAACTTCGCCCTGGGTTTCACCTACCTCTCGCCGGTGGTCGGCGTGTACACCCTGTTCGGCCTGTGCCTGGCCGCGGGCGGGCCGCCGATGTTCTGGTCCTACCTGCTGGTGGGCATCGGGCAGATGCTGGTGTGCCTGATCTTCTGCGAAGTCGTCTCGCAATTCCCCATCTCCGGCGGCGTCTACCCCTGGGCGCGACGCCTGGTGGGCAAGCGCTGGGCGTGGATGGTCGGCTGGATCTACTCGGTGTCGCTGTGCGTGACCATCGCCGCCGTGGCCCTCGGCGCCGGCCCGTACATCGCTACCCTGCTCGGCTTCGAGTCCACACCGGTTACCAACACCTTCGTCGCCCTGGCGCTGACAGTGATCGCCACCCTGCTCAACCTCTCCGGCACCAAGCTGCTGGCCCGCGTGGCGATGTTCGGCTTCATTTGCGAGCTGCTCGGCGCCCTGGTGATCGGCACCTACCTGCTGATCTTCGAGCGTCACCAGCCGTTCTCGGTGCTGTTCAACACCTTCGATATCCGCATCGACGGCAGCTACTGGCCGGCCTTCCTCACCGCCTCGCTGGCAGGGATGTTCCTCTACTACGGCTTCGAGGCCTGCGGTGACGTCGCCGAAGAAACCCCGAACCCCAGCCGGCGGATTCCCAAGGCCATGCGCATGACCATCTGGATCGGCGGCGGCGCGGCGATCTTCGCCGCCCTGGCGCTGATCCTCGCGGTACCGGACATGCAGGCGGTGATCTCCGGCGCCGACAAGGACCCGATGACCACCATCCTCGACAACGCCTTCGGCGTGACCGGCGCGCGCCTGGTGATGGCGGTGATCATCGTCTCCTTCGTTTCCTGCGTGCTCAGCCTGCAGGCCGCCGCCAGCCGCCTGCTGTACTCCTACGCCCGCGACGAGATGGTGATGGGCAGCGGCCTGCTCAAACGCCTGTCGCCCAATACCCACGTACCCGTTGCGGCGCTGATCGCCTGCGGGGTGATCCCCAGCGTGATCGTCTGCGCCGGCTTCTACCTGCAGAACGCCATTGCCATGGTGGTGAGCTTCGCCGCCATCGGCATCTACCTGTCGTTCCAGATGATCGTCGGCGGCGCCCTGTTCGCCCGTCTGCGTGGCTGGAAGCCCAGCGGCGCCTTCACCCTGGGCAACTGGGGCTGGATCGTGAACATCCTGGCGCTGACCTACGGCGTGCTGGCGATCATCAACATGTCCTGGCCGCGCACCCCGGATGCGCCCTGGTACCTGAACTACGGGATCATCCTGGTGGGTGGCGTCGTGATCCTGCTGGGCCTGGCCTACATGGCGCTGTTCCGCCCGTATGACAAGGGCACCGCGCCCCACGGGGATGCGTGGAAGCTGCATCAGCAGTAAGTGTTGGAGTGAAATGAAAACGCCCGGCAAGGATGCCGGGCGTTTTTATTTCTGCGGAATTTTTGGTGTAGGTGCGAGCTTGCTCGCGAACGGGTTCACCGGGAAATTCGGCATTGAGCGGGTTCGCGAGCAAGCTCGCTCCTACAAGGGTTCAGGCGAGCGCTTCGGTTTCGGGCCAGAGGCGCTGTCCTGCACCGGGTGTTTCCATCCACTGCTTCAGCGAACGCGTCGGCAGGTCGAAGTACTCCCGGGTGCGCGAGTAGCCATGCCCACCCATGCGGCCGATGGCGTCGAGGCCGAGTTGGTCGATGTACAGCGTGGCCGGGTCGATCAGGTCATCGCGCACGTGGGCCATCAGCACTTCGCCGAGGATGATTTCCCGCGATTGGCCGATGGACAGCGCCATCATCCGTCGGCATTCCAGCGCTACCGGTGCCTCGCCGATGCGCGGGCAGCCCACACGCGTACCGGGGATGGCGGTGAGGCCGGCGGCAACCAGTTCGTCGAAGCCCGGCTCGAAGGGCACGGCACAAACGTTCATCGCCTCCACCAGCGCGTCGGAAACGATATTCACGGTGAACTCCTGGTTCTGCCGGATGTTCAGCGTGGTGTCCTTGGGGCTCAGGTCGCTGTAGTTCTCCACGCCCAGGGCGAGGATCGGCGGGTCGGCCGAGAGTGCATTGAAGAAGCTGAAGGGCGCGGCGTTGGCGCGGCCTTCGGCATCGACGGTGGTGACCAGGGCGATCGGCCTAGGCACCACGCTGCCGATGAGGATCTTGTATTTCTCGCGGGCAGACAGCTGCTGGAAATCGAAGCTGAGCATGGGGGTTCCTTCAGAAGGCACTGGGCGCGTGGGTGTCGAGCAAGGGCGCAGCAGCGCTGTAGGTGTCGGCAAAGGGAATCGCGGAGTGGAACAACGTGCGCCACGGTGGATTGCCGAAGGCGCGCTCGGCGTGGTGCTGCATCTGCTTCTGGAACAGGGCGTCGGCGCGGCGTTGCAGGTCGGTGTAGTCGACACCGATCACCTGGCCGCCCTGCATCACGCAGCGGCCATCGATGAAGCTGGCAATGCAGTCGTCGCCACGGCCAGCGGTGAACAGGTTCTTCAGCGGGTCGAAGAACGGCCCCTGATGGAAGTCACCGAGGCGGAACACAGTGATATCCGCGCGGGCGCCAGGAGCGAGACGGCCGAGGTCATCACGGCCCAGCGCCTGGGCGCCACCGAGAGTTGCTGCGTTGTAGAGGTCGAGCATGCGCGTGTGCTCGGCATCGCCTTCTTTTATCCGCGAAATGTTCAGGCCCTGGCGCAGGTTATCGAGCATGTCCGCCGGGAAGGTATCGGTGCCCATGGCGAGGTTGATACCGCGTGCGCGGTAGGCACCGAACGAATCCAGCGCATCGCCTTCGCGGGCGAACACCACGGGGCAATGCACGAGGCTCGCGCCGGTATCGGCGAGGCGCTGCAACTCGTGCTCGCCGCTGTGCAGGATGCCGTGGGGCAGCACGCTGCGCGGGTTGAGCAGACCGTAGCTGTCCAGCCATTGCAGCGACGAGGTGTCGCGCAGACGGCGCACCAGTTCGACTTCGTAGCGCGACTGACAGCAATGCAGGCGCAGCGGCGCATCCAGTTCGCGCTGCACGGCGGCGGTGCTCTCCAGCAGTGCGGGTGTGCAGGTTTCGATACGGTCTGGTAGCAGCGCGCAGCGCACCAGGCCGTTGTGCGCGCCGTCGAAGTCGCGGAAGAAACGTTCGGCTTCCCGCAGTCCGGCAAGTCCGGCGGATTCGTCCCAGTGCTGCGCAGGGCTGCCATCGGCGCGAGCACAGGTCATGCCGCTCATGTAGCAGGGGCCGAGATAGGTACGCAGGCCGAGCTCGCCGGACAGCGCAGCGACTCCGGCAAATTCGTCGTAGTGCTCAGCCCAGCGCCGGTAGTACATCGAGGTGATCGGCATGGCGGTGGTGATGCCGTTGCGGATCAGCTGGGTGAAGGCGTAACGGTACTTGAACAGCTCCTCCTCCGGGCTGTAGCACTCGCTCGGCCCGGCGCGCAGGTAGTCTTCGGACCAGACACGCCCCATGTTCCACTCGGCGCCGTTGTCCAGGGTGAGCACGGTGGAGTCCAGATCGCCGAGCGCATCGAGATCGATGAAGCCAGGGCCGATAAGCGCATGGCCGTAGTCGATCCACTGGCTGACTTCGCCCGGAAAACCGCGGCCGACAAAGACGATCTTCGCGCCGTCGAACACGACTTCGCCGTGACGCCAGAGTACGTGTTGGCGACCGTCGAAGCCGACCACGAAGCTGGCTTTCAGGCCGGTGCGAGAAGTGCTCACAGACCCCGCTCCTGCAGACGAGAGGCCAACAGGCGACCCTGCTCGGCAATCAGCCTGCCAGACTTGAATACCTGGCGCTGCGCCGGGCGCGCGACCACGGCTTCACCGAGGGTCTGCACCGGCAGCAGAAGGAAATCTGCCGCTGCGCCAAGTTCAAGGCGCGCGGGCTCGCGACCCAGCGCCCGGGCACCGTTGGCAGTGGCCGCGCCGAATGCAGCGGCGAGGTCGTCGTCCTTGCACAGGTCGAAGCGGAAGGCCAGCAGCATGGCGCGTTCGAGCATGTCGCCATTGCCCATGGGCGACCAGGCATCGCGGATGCCGTCGCTGCCCAGGCACAGGTTGACGCCGGCTTCGCGCAGGGCAAGGAACGGCGGCACCGGGGTGTCGGCCGGCGCAGAACTCATCAGGGAAATACCCAGCTCGGAGAGCCGCTCGGCCAGCGGTTCGACCTGCTCCCACGGCGCCATGCCCAGGCAATAGGCGTGGCTGATCATGACCTTGCCCTGCAGACCGTGACGCTCGGTGTACTCAGCGATGCGGGCGATCTGCCAGAGGCCCAGCTCGCCTTTGTCGTGCAGGTGGATGTCCACGCCACGCCCGAACTCCACGGCCAGGCCGAAGACGATATCCAGCTGCGCGATGGGATCGTCGTCGATGCCGCAGGGGTCCAGACCTCCGACGTTTTCCACACCCAGCTGCATGGCTTCACGCATCAGCTCGGCAGTGCCGGGGCGACTGACCAGGCCAGTCTGCGGGAAGACCACGAACTGCATGTCGATCAGGTCGGCGTAGCGCTCGCGCAGCGCCTGCATGGCGACCACGTGGCGCAGGCCCAGCTCGGGATCGATGTCGACGTGGCAACGAAAGGTCAGCGAACCACGGGCGATGCAGTGCTCCAGCAGCGCGCCGGCACGCTCGGCAATCGGCGCTTCGATCTCGCGCAGCACGCGGCGCTCGTTGGCGATGTAGTCCTTGAGCGTGGGGCCGGCGCTGTTCGGACGCCAGGGTTGGCCCCAGAGGGTCTTGTCCAGGTGGCAGTGGCTTTCCACCAGCGGCGGCACGAGCAATTGGCCGGCGCCGTCGATCTCGCCCGGCTGAATGTCGGCGCCGCTTGCCGGGCGGCGCTCGGCGATGCGGCCATCACGAATGAGGAAGTCTTCCGCGGCGTTGCCCAGCGGGCGGATGTTGCGCAGCCAGTAGCTGTCGGTCATGGGGACCTCGAAACAGGAAGTTGGATCGGAGCTGTTTTGTAGGATGGGTGGAGCCTGCGATACCCATCGTTTTGCCGGCCGCATGGGTATCGCTCCGCTCCACCCATCCTACGAAGAGCGAAAAACGAGCACGAGCTTCGGGTGAGGACTCAGCCCTTGAGCTTGGACCAGATGCGGTCCTGCAGTTCGCGGGACTTGTTGCTGCATTCCTTTTCCAGGCGCAGGCGCGAGGCGTATTCCTCGGGCATGTTGATGGCGTCCATGACCTTCCACTTGGCGTCGAGCAACTGGTCGGTCTGGATGCCGTTGGAATAGGCGATGGCGTTGGTCACTGCGGCAGCGTTCTCCGGCTTCATCATCCAGTTGATGAAGACCTTGGCGTTCTCCGGGTGCGGCGCGCTTTTCGGCACGGCGAAGTTGTCCTGGAAGGAGGCCAAGCCCTCGCGCGGGTAGACATACTTGATGGTGCTCTTCTGCAGCGTCGCGCGCGCGGTGGAACCGTTCCAGTTCTGCATCAGCACGACTTCGCCGGAGGCCATGCGGTCCACGGTGTTGTCCGAGCTGTACATCTTCAGGAAGGGCTTCTGCTTCTGCAGCAGTTCGAGAATCTTCTTCGCGTCCTGCGGGTTCTCGGTGCACTCGTCTATGTTGAGGTAGTGCGCAGCGGCGTTGATCAGGCTGCTCGGCGTATCCAGTGCGGCGACCTGGCCCTGCAGCTCCGGACGCGGTTCGAAAAACTCCTTCCACGAATCGTCCAGCTTGCCGCCCGGCACCCGCGCGCTGTCGTAGGAGAAGCCGGTGGTGCCCCACAGGTAGGGCGCCGAGTACTTGCGGCCCGGATCGAAGGCCGGATCGCGGAAGGCCGGTTTGACGAACTGGAAGTTGGCCAGCTTGGGCGTGTCGATTTCCAGCAGCAGGTTCTGGTTGATCAGCGTCTGCATGATCGAATGCGACGGCACGATCACGTCATATGCCGCACCGCCGGCCTGCAGTTTCGCCAGCAGGGTTTCATTGCTGTCGTAGCCGTCCATGGTGACCTTGATGCCAGTCTCTTTCTCGAACTTGGCCAGCAGTTCCACCGGGTAGTAGTCGGTCCAGTTGTAGAAGAACAGCTGCTTGGGTTCCTCGGCCTGGGCGACGCCCGCGGCCAGCAGGGCGAGAGACAAACCGGCAAGGCCGTGACGCAGGGCATTCAACTTCATAGGGCTCTCCGAAAAGCTAAAGGTCAGGGTCGACAGTCGTTATCAGGCGTCCGGTTTACCGCGCTGGCCGAGCCAGTACGACAGCACCACGAGGACGATGGAAATCACCAGCATCAGGGTCGAGATGGCATTGATCTCAGGGGTCACACCGGCCTTGATGGCCGAGAAGATGTAGACCGGCAGCGTCGTCGAGCCGGGACCGGCGACGAAGAAGGTCATGATGAAATCGTCGAGGCTGACCACGAACGCCAGCACTGCGCCGGACAGCACTGCCGGCCACAGCAGCGGCAGGGTCACCCGGCGGAACACCTGGTACGGGCTGGCGTAGAGGTCGCCGGCGGCTTCCAGCAGGCTCTTGTCCAGGTCGTTCAGGCGCGCGCGGATCGGCAGGTAAGCGAACGGAATACAGAAGCCGACGTGGGCGACGATCACCGTCATCAGGCCGAGCTTGATACCCAGCGACATGAACAGCAGCAGCGTGGCTACCGCAATGACGATCTCCGGCAGGATCAGCGGCAGGTTGATTCCGCCTTCCACCATCCGCCGCCCGTAGAACGGCCGCGAGGTCGCCAGCGCCGCCGCCAGGGCGATCGCCGTGGACAGCACGGTAGCGAAGCCCGCCACCACCAGCGAGTTGAAGGCCGCCGCCTGGATCGAAGGGTTGGCGACGATCTTGCCGTACCAGGCGAAGGAGAATTCGGTCCACACCGTGGCCGAACGGTTGGCGTTGAAGCTGTAGGCGATCAACACGAAGATCGGCAGATACAGGTACGCCAACACCAGCAGGCTGGTCTCGCGAGTGCCGGGGAGTTTCTTCAGGTGCTGGGCGATCATGCGGAAGCTCCCAGGTGGACGGCCTTGGCGGCGCGGCGGCTATAGAGGGCGAACGCGATCAGCGCGAGCAGCATGATCGCCAGCAGCAGGAACGACAGCGAACCGCCCAGCGGCCAGTTGCGAGCGGTGCCGAACTGCTGCTGGATCAGGTTGCCGATCATCAGCGTCTTGCCGCCGCCGAGGATGGCTGGGGTGATGAACGCGCCCAGGCTAGGCACGAACACCAGCAGCGAGCCGGCAATCACGCCGGGCATGGACAGCGGCAGAATCACCCGGCGCAGCGCCTTCCAGCGATTCGCGCCAAGGTCGTAGGCGGCTTCGACCAGGCGCCAGTCGAGCTTCTCCAGCGTCGAGTAGATCGGCAGGATCATGAATGGCAGGAAGCTGTAGACCAGGCCGACGCAGACCGCGAAGTCGTTGTACAGCAGGGTGATGCCACCGGCCTGGGGGAACAGCGCGTTGACCGCCTGGGCGATCCAGCCGTGTTCGCGGAGGATGATCAGCCAGGCGTAGTTGCGGATCAGCAGGTTGGTCCAGAACGGAATGGTGATCAGCAGCACCATGAGGTTGCGCGAACGCTCGCTCAGGCTGGTCATCCACAGCGCCACCGGGAAGCCGAAGAGGAAGCACAGCAGCGTGGTGCCGCCAGCCTGGAACAGTGAACGCAGCAGCGCCTGGGCGTAGACCCAGTTGAGCTCCAGGTTGCCGTCGAAGTCTTCCTGGAAGAACAACTGCACGTAGCTCTGGATCTGCCAGTCGGCGTGCCAGTCGACGCCGCCATAGAGGTTGCGCGGCAACAGGCTGATGTAGCCCATGATCGCCAGCGGAATGGCGATCAGCCCGAGCAGCGTCAGCGCCACCGGGCTGAGCAGCAACAGGCGTCGGGTAGTGGGCGACTCCTTCATACTCAGGCCTCCATCAGCAGGCAGGCCTGGGGCGGCAGGTGCACCGCCACGGCCTCGCCGACGTCGCGGGCGCGGCCGCCCTCGTTGCTCTCGCGCAGGGTGATCTGCGAGGCATCGGGCAGGCGGCAGCGATACAGCGTGGCGGTGCCGACGTACATCACCGTCTCGATCACCGCGCGCAGGTGGTGCGGCTGCGACGGGTCGACCAGCTTGGAACGTTCCGGGCGGAAGGCCAGCTGCACGCTGGCGCTGCTCAGACCTGCCGGCAGCTCACAGGGAATCTCTGCGGCCATGGCGTTGGGGTGGAAGCCGCCCTGGCGCATCTGCCCGGGGAGGAAATTGATGTCACCGATGAACTGCGCGACGAAGCGATGCGTCGGGCGTTCGTAAATCTCGTTGGGCGTGCCGATCTGCATGATGTTGCCGTGGGACATCACGGCGATGCGGTCGGACAGGGTCAGCGCCTCCTCCTGGTCGTGGGTGACGAAGATGAAGGTGATGCCCGCCTCTTCCTGCACGCGCTTGAGCTCGACCTGCATTTCCTTGCGCAGCTTCAGGTCCAGGGCGGACAGTGGTTCGTCGAGCAGCAGGACCGAAGGCTTGGGCGCCAGCGCACGGGCCAGCGCCACGCGCTGCTGCTGGCCGCCGGAGAGTTCCGCCGGCTTGCGCCGGGCGAGGTGTTCCATCTGCACCAGCGCGAGCATTTCCTTCACCCGCTTCGGAATCTCCGAGCGCTGCAAGCCCTGCATCTCCAGGCCGAAGGCGATGTTCTCGCTCACCGACATGTGCGGGAACAGCGCGTAGCTCTGGAACACGGTGTTGATGCGGCGGCGGTACGGCGGCAGGTCGTTGACCCGCTCGCCGCCGACAAGGATGTCGCCGGAAGTGACGTTCTCGAACCCGGCGATGCTGCGCAGCAGCGTGGTCTTGCCGCAGCCGGACGGCCCCAGCAGGGTGAAGAATTCGTTATGGGCGATGTCGACCGACACTTCGTTGAGGGCGGGAGCGACGTTGGGATCATCGGTGTAGCGCTTGCTGACCCGACGCACCTCGACTGACGACGAGTGATTCATTTTGGTGCATTCCTCTTGTTTTTGTATGCAATATTTGAATGCAATCTAGAAATAGCTGATGTATTTTTCTTCTGCAACTGGTTTTGCACGGACGGTTTTGCGGCATCCTTTGAAGGGTCAAGCAAGAGGCGGAGTCGCTCATGACGGAGAAGCACCCCGAATCCACGGTGGAACGCGTCTACCAAGGGGTTTACGAGGCGATCAGCAAGCGCAGCCTGCGCCCGGGCATGAAGCTCGGCGAGGCGGCATTGGCGGATTTGTTCAAGGTCAGCCGCACTTCGGTGCGCGCGGCGCTGAAACATCTGGAAGCGGATGGGCTGGTATCCAGCGCGCTCAACAAGGGTGCATGGGTGTCATTACCCAGCGACGAGGAGATCCGCTCGCTGTTCGAAACACGGCGGCTGATCGAGATCGGCATCGTCAGCGAACTCTGCCGCCGCGCAGACAGCGCGATCATCCAGGACCTGCGCGAGCACGTGGCGCTGGAAGAGGCGACCCATGACCATGACCACGCGCGGTTCGTCCACCTGTTGGGCGAATTCCACCTCAAGCTGGCGGCGGCACTGAACAACCCGGTGCTGCTGGATTTCTTCCGCAAGCTGATCGAGCGCGCCTCGCTCTACGCCACTACCCTGGACGACGACCAGCACGAAACCTGCCGCGGCAACGAGCACCAGAAGTTGATCGAGTACATCGAAGCGGGCAACCAGGCGGCGGCCATCGAGCTGACCTGCATGCACCTGAACGCCATCGAGCAGGCGATCATCAAGGCAGCAGGGAACCTCAAGGCGGACTATCACCCGCTCAAGCATCTGATTGGTGGCTGAGTAACGCCATGCCGCTTTTGTGTAGGAGCGAGCTTGCTCGCGAACAGAAGCTCCAGGCCAACTCCAGCCCCAACGCTTCACCGAATAGTCCATCTCCGTAAAGGGCGAGGGAGAGGCTCTGCGAGGCAGCAAATTGCAGTGCCAACTGGGAGCGCTGGTTCGCGAGCAAGCTCGCTCCTACAGAGAGCAAAACGCCCGGCATTGGCCGGGCGTCTGCTTTCAGGCGGTCGGGCCGCCCGTAATCCGGTCGAAGCCCCGGCGGATCTCCTCTTCGGGCAGGTTGTCACCGATGAAGACGATCACGCTCTCGCGCTGCTCGTTGCCCTTCCACTCGGTGTCCCAGTCGAACCCATAGAGCCGCAGCACACCCTGGAATACCAGGCGGCGTTCCTCCCCGGCGATGTTCAGCACGCCCTTGTAGCGCAGCAGCGAGTTGCCATGCCATTGCAGCAGGTCGTCCATGAACTCGCTGAGCCGCTCGATATCCAGTGGATTGTCGCTGCGCAGCACCAGCGTGGAGATGCGGTCGGTAGTGTCCGCCGCCGGTCGTACCGGGCGCAGCAGCGGGCGCAGGCCGACGTCGGCGTTGAGGTTGAAGCCGCGCACGTCGAGCAGGCGTTCCAGCTCGATGGCGCCGTGCTCCACCGCGTGGATTTCGGCGCGCCGATTGATGCGCTGCAGGCGCTCCACCAGGGCGTCGTATTGTTCCGGAGACACCAGGTCGCGCTTGCTCACCAGGATACGGTCACCGAAGCCGACCTGGGCCTGGGCGATGACTTCCTGCAGGTGACGGTCGGCGTTGGCGGCGTCCACCAGGGTGATGATGCCGTCGAGCAGATAACGCTCGCGCAGGGTCTCGTCAACGAAAAACGTCTGCGCCACCGGGGCCGGATCAGCCAGGCCGGTGCACTCGATCACCAGGCGGTCGAAATCCAGCTCGCCGTTGTCGCGGCGCTCCAGCAGGACGTAGAGCGCACGCTCGAGGTCGCTATTGATGGTGCAGCAGACGCAGCCGTTGGACAGCGTCGTCACCTGTACCGCGTCGTCGCCGAGCAATTGGGCATCGATGGGCGTCTCGCTGAATTCGTTCTCGATCACGGCGATCTTCAGGCCGTGCTCGGCCTTGAGGATGTACTTGAGCAGGGTGGTCTTGCCGGCCCCGAGGAAACCGGTGAGAACAGTCACCGGAATCTGCGGCACGCTTGCGGAATCGGTCATGGGAACATCCAGGCAATCGGAAAAGAAAACGGGCTGCGATCGCTCGCAGCCCGCAATTCCATTTATGAAACGTCGGCGAGGCAAGGCGCCAGTGGCGGGAAAAAGCGGAGTCTACTTCAGTAGACGAGCACTTTTCCCGCCGCTGGCAACGCAGCATCGGCCACGCCGCCAGTTTCATCGTATCAGCAGCAGCGGATCGGCCTTCCCTTGCCACCACCGTAGCGCGCTTCCTGGCGCTCGCGGAAGAACTCCTCGTAGGTCATCGGAGTCTTGTCCGGGTGCTTGTTCTGCATGTGCTGAACGTAGGTGTCGTAATCGGGCATGCCGACCAGCATACGTGCGGCCTGTCCGAGATACTTACCCATGCGGCTGAGGTCATTGAACATGGTGAACCTCCGTCAGGCGTCCGGGATCGGCTGGAACGGAGCCTCCTTGTCGGTGCGCTCCTTCTTGGTCCAGGCGCTGGCGCCTACCTTGATCGCGTACACCAGCACACTGAACACCACCAGCAGGAACAGCACGGTGAGGCCGGCGTTGATGTAGGCGTTCATCATCACGTGCTGCATCTGGCCGATGTCCTTGGCCGGGGCGATGATCTGCCCGGCGTCCAGGCCGGCGGAGTACTTCTTGCCCAGGGCGATGAAGCCCACGGCCGGGTTGCTGTCGAACAGCTTGATCAGGCCCGCGGTGGTGGTGCAGATCAGCAGCCAGGCGGCCGGCAGGGCGGTCACCCAGACGTACTGCTGGCGCTTCATCTTGATCAGCACGACGGTGGCGAGCATCAGCGCGATACCGGCAAGCATCTGGTTGGAGATGCCGAACAGCGGCCACAGCGTGTTGATGCCACCCAGCGGATCGACCACACCCTGGTACAGCAGCCAGCCCCACAGCGCGACGCAGCCGCCGGTGCCGACGATGTTGGCGGTCCAGGATTCGGTCTTCTTCAGCGCCGGGACGAAGTTGCCCAGCAGGTCCTGCAGCATGAAGCGCCCGGCACGGGTGCCGGCGTCCACCGCGGTGAGGATGAACAGCGCCTCGAAGAGGATCGCGAAGTGGTACCAGAAGGCCATGGTGTTCTCACCCGGCAGCACCTGGTGAAGGATGTGCGCGATACCCACGGCGAGGGTCGGCGCACCACCGGCACGGGCCAGGATGGTGGTCTCGCCGATGTCCTTGGCGGTCTGGGCCAGCACTTCCGGGGTGATGCTGAAGCCCCAGCTGCTGACGGTCGCGGCCACCGCGGTGACGTCGGTGCCGACCACGGCCGGCGGGCTGTTCATGGCGAAGTAGATGCCCGGCTCGATGACCGAGGCAGCGACCATCGCCATGATGGCCACGAAGGACTCCATCAGCATGCCGCCGTAGCCGATATAACGGGCGTCCGGCTCGCGGTTGAGCAGCTTGGGCGTGGTGCCCGAGGAGATCAGCGCGTGGAAGCCGGACACGGCGCCACAGGCAATGGTGATGAAGAGGAACGGGAACAGGCCGCCCTTCCACACCGGACCGGTGCCGTCGGTGAACTGGGTCAGGGCCGGCATCTTCAGCTCCGGCGAGACGATCACGATGCCGATGGCCAGGGCGATGATGGTGCCGATCTTGAGGAAGGTCGACAGGTAGTCACGCGGCGCCAGCAGCAGCCACACCGGCAGCACCGAGGCGATGGCACCGTAGGCGATCAGCATCCAGACGATCTGCACGCCATGGAAGGTGAATACCGGGGCCCACTCGGGGCTGGCGGCAATCTGGCCACCGAGCCAGATGGAACCCAGCAGCAGCACGATGCCGACCACGGAAATCTCGCCGATGCGGCCCGGGCGGATGTAGCGCATGTACACGCCCATGAACAGCGCGATCGGGATGGTCGCCAGTACCGTGAACATGCCCCACGGGCTTTCGGCCAGGGCCTTCACCACGATCAGCGCGAGCACCGCGAGGATGATGATCATGATCAGGAACGCGCCGAACAGAGCGATGGTCCCCGCCACCTGCCCCATTTCCTCGCGGACCAGTTCACCCAGCGAGCGCCCGTTGCGGCGGCTGGAGATGAACAGCACCATGAAATCCTGCACGGCGCCGGCCAGCACCACGCCGGCGATCAGCCAGAGCGTGCCGGGCAGGTAGCCCATCTGCGCCGCCAATACGGGACCGACCAGCGGGCCGGCGCCGGCGATGGCGGCGAAGTGGTGACCGAAGAGGATGTGCTTGTTGGTCGGGACGTAGTCCAGGCCGTCGTTGTTGAGGACCGCGGGGGTCGCTCGGTTGGGGTCCAGTTGCATCACCTTGGTGGCGATGAACAGGCTGTAGTAGCGGTAGGCGACCATATAGATGGCGACGGCCGCGACGACGATCCACAGTGCGTTGATGGCTTCGCCGCGGCGTAGCGCCACGACTCCCAAGGCAAATGCACCAACTATCGCCACCGCCAGCCAGGCGAGGTGACGTAGCAGGCTGTTGTTATTGTTCATAGCGAGGCTTCCGACAGTTTGAAGGCGAGAATTCGCAGAAAAATTCTAGTCTTTTCCAGCGACCCATTCATACGACCTTAGTCTAGAGCGGTTACGCGCTTATTGCCGGAGGTCAACGCGTTCCGACCCTGGGGTCAGGAAATGAAAAGGCCCGCTTGTGGCGGGCCTATTCATGCTGCGACAGATCGTCAGGCAGGCTGTTTGGCGTACTGCGCCAGCGTCTGGTCACGGCTCATCACCGCCAGGGTGTTGTTCAGCACCTGCTCGCCGGTGGTGTCCTTGGAGGTGAAGATCTCACCGAAATGCTGCTGGGTGACCTGTGCGAAATGCGCGCGATCCTGGGTTGGAATGCCGAGCAGGACGGCGTAGGCATCCAGTGCTTCACCATGCCCCTGCGCCATGTTCTCGGCGATGTTGTCGAGCATGCCATTCATGGCGAAGATCGAGCGGCCGCCGTAAGTGATGCGCTGATTGGCGTCGCAACCGTTGGTCCCCGAAGTCAGGCCGAAGGTGGCATTGCCCGAAGTACCGTTGGTGGTGGTGGCCAGCAGATGCGGGAACAGGCCGCGCTGACCGTCGAAGGCCATGTTGCCCCAGCCGCAGCCCTTGCCGCTCTGCCCTGCTTCGTCAGCTTGCGCCAGCAGGCTGGCGGCGCTAAGCACTCCAATGATCAAACCCTTGCTCACGAGCTTCTTATCCATGTTCTGCACTCCGCAGTTGGTATTGGATTAACGCTCATGGAGCTTTGGCGAGGGCTGGCACCCTGTCAAACCGGCGTGGGATGTGTCTGACGGACGAAACCTCGGCAATCGACGTGCGACGCGTTTCCCGTGGCTTCTGTCTATAGTGAGGCAAAGCGGAAACGGCCGGAGAGCCACGATATGACTGACGATCACGACGAGCGCCGGCGCTTCCAGCGCATTGCCTTCGACGCCGGCACGGAGATCAGCCAGGGCGACCAGCGCTGGAAGGTGACGCTGCTGGACCTGTCTCTGCAGGGGCTGCTGGTGCAACGCCCGGAGCACTGGAACATAGTTGCCGCGGAGCCGGTGCAGGTGCGCATCTACCTGGGCTTCGACGTCAACGTCTATATGGAGGCCGATCTCGCCTGGGAGCGTGAGGGCCTGCTGGGCTTCAACTGCCGGCACATCGACCTGGATTCGATCAGCCACCTGCGCCGCCTGGTCGAACTGAACCTGGGCGACGAGTCGCTGCTGGAGCGGGAGCTGACGTTGCTCAGCGAGCACTGAACGACCGTGCCAACGTCGCGCGATCGCGGACGGAGCCCGCTCCTACACCAAGGTTGGCATTTTCGTAGGAGCGGACTTTGTCAGCGATCGCCTATCACCAACGCCGAAGCGAATCTATTCGAACAATGCATCCAGCGCCTGCTCCAGGCGTGTTACCGCGATCACCTGCAGGCCGGGTGGTGACTCCTTCGGCGCATTGCCCTTGGGCACGATGGCGCGCTTGAAGCCGTGCTTGGCCGCCTCCTTCAGGCGCTCCTGACCGCTGGGCACCGGGCGGACTTCGCCAGACAGGCCGACCTCACCGAATACCAGCAACTGGTGATCCAGCGGGCGGTTGCGCAGGCTGGACATCACCGCCGCCATCAACGCCAGGTCCGACGCTGTTTCCAGAACCTTCACACCGCCAACTACGTTGAGGAAAACGTCCTGGTCGTAGGTCGGGATGCCGCCATGGCGGTGCAGCACTGCCAGCAGCATGGCCAGGCGATTCTGGTCCAGGCCCAGCGTCACCCGGCGCGGGTTGGCCAGGTGGCTGGTGTCGACCAGCGCCTGCACTTCCACCAGCATCGGCCGCGAGCCTTCCCAGGTTGCCATGACCACGCTACCCGGCACCGACTCCTGGGCACGGGTGAGAAAGATCGCCGACGGGTTGGAAACTTCCTTCAGCCCGCGGTCGGTCATGGCGAACACGCCCAGTTCGTTCACCGCACCAAAGCGGTTCTTCACCGCCCGCAACAGGCGCAGGCGGCCGTCGGATTCGCCCTCGAAATACAGCACGGTGTCGACCATGTGTTCCAGCACCCGCGGGCCAGCCAGCGAGCCCTCCTTGGTGACGTGACCGACCAGGAAGATCGCCGTGCCGCTCTGCTTGGCAAAGCGCACCAGCAGTGCCGCACTCTCGCGCACCTGGGCGACACCGCCGGGCGCGGATTGCAGCTGTTCGGTGAAGATGGTCTGGATCGAGTCGATCACCATCACCTTGGGCTGCTCCTGGCGCGCCGTGGCAATGATGGTCTCGATGCAGGTCTCGGTCATGACCTTGAGCTTGTCTTCGGGCAGGCCCAGGCGGCGGGCGCGCATGGCGACCTGCTGCTGGGATTCCTCGCCGGTGACATAGAGTGCCGGCAGGCGCGTGGCGATGTTGCAGAGGGTTTGCAGAAGGATGGTCGACTTGCCGATACCGGGGTCGCCGCCGATCAGCACCACCGAGCCGTCGACCAGGCCGCCGCCCAGGGCGCGGTCCAGTTCCGCCGATGCGGTGGAGAAACGCGGCATCTCCTCGACGCTGACTTCGGCGAGGGTCTTGATGTTGGCCTGCTGGCCGGCCCAACCGCCACGGCCGGAAGAACTGCTACCCGAGCCGCCGGTAGGCGTGGTATCGATGACGGCCTCGACCAGGGTGTTCCAGGCGCCGCAGTCAGGGCATTGCCCGGCCCATTTCGGGTAGGTGGCGCCGCACTCGGTGCAGCCGTACATGCGCTTGGCCTTGGCCATGAGGGACTTCCGTCGAATACAAAGTCCGCATCATAGCCAATTGGGCCAAGCGCTTCAGCCCGCCAGGCGGCGGTACTGGCTCTCCATGTCGTGCTTGAGGCTCTCGCGGCGCATCAGCAGCGAAGCGAGGGTGCAATCAGGGCGCTCGATGCCCTCCTCCACACGTCCGATGCGCTGGTCGAGCAATTCGTACTGCAATTTCATGCGCACCAGGCGCTCCTGGGCGCGCAGGGCTTCGACGTTACGCTTTGAGGGCTTGGTGACGGACTTGCCAGAGGACGAAATGGATGTACGCATGGCGGTGGCACCGGTTGGAAAAGGATGACAGGAGCCTACGCCTCGCTCCGTCCAACACCCTTGACTCTGGTCAAGCTCAACCGGATCGTTTGAGCAGGTCGGCAATCTCGTCCTTCAGCGTCACGCGTTGCAGTTTGAGGGAGTTGAGGGCGAGGTCGTCCATCGCCTCGCGGCCGTCTTCGATGTCATAGATCTTCTTGTCCAGCTCTTCGTAGCTGGCGGCCATGCGGGTGAAATTGGCGTCTTTCCCGTGCAACCGGGTCATCAGTGCCTTCTGCTCGGGAAATTCGCGGGACAGGGGATGATGCTCGAGCGGCATGGCGGGCCTCCTTCTGTGGATGCGTGGGCGTGGATAGGTTGCCCGGTAAGCCTAGACCAGGTTGTGAACCCGCCCACCGCCGCCGGTCATGCGGCATGAATTGGACCGCGCCGGGGTGTTCAGACGGCGACAGGCCGCTAAACTGCGCCTGTCCCCTCTATTGCGTAACAAGGAGTCTGTGCATGAGTCTGCTTAGCGAGTTCAAGGCCTTCGCCGTCAAGGGCAACGTGGTCGACATGGCCGTCGGTATCATCATCGGCGCCGCGTTCGGCAAGATCGTCTCTTCCTTCGTCGGCGACGTGATCATGCCGCCTATCGGCCTGCTGATTGGCGGCGTGGACTTCTCGGACCTGGCGATCACCCTGAAGGCCGCCGAAGGCGACGTGCCGGCCGTGGTGCTGGCCTACGGCAAGTTCATCCAGACCTGCCTGGACTTCATCATCGTCGCCTTCGCCATCTTCATGGGCGTGAAGGCCATCAACCGACTCAAGCGCGAAGAAGCCGTGGAGCCCAGCGTCCCCCCGGTACCGACACCGGAAGAGACGCTGCTCACCGAAATCCGCGACCTGCTCAAGCAGCAGAACAACCGCGCGCCCTGAGCAGATCGCTGATTCGGCCGGGCGCTGCCCCTCCAGGCGTCAGCCCGGCGGGGTCAGCAGCACACGGCCGATGCGTCGCTCGCTGACTTCCGTCACTTCCAGGCGCCAGCCGCCCAGCTCCAGCGTGTCTCCCTTGGCCGGCAAGCGGCCAAGGTGCTTGAGCGCGAGCCCGCCCAGGGTCTGGTATTCCGCCGTCGGGCGGGCGTGGAAGCCGACTCGTTCGGCGAGCGCCGACAGGGTCACGGCACCATCCACCCGGTAGGCGCCCGCCTCCGCCTCGATGTCCGTACCGGACACCTCGCTGGCATCGGGCAGCTCACCGGCGATGGCCTCCAGCACGTCGGTCATGCTGAGCATGCCCTCGAAGCCACCGAACTCGTTGACCACGAAGGCCAGGTGGGTCGAGGCCCCACGCATCTGTTCCAGCGCGCCCAGCACGGTGCTGCTGTCCGGCAGGCTTAGCGGCTCGCGCAGCAGCGGCAGGACGTCCAGCTCACGGCCCTGCAGCAGCGCCGAGAACAACTCTTTCTTGTGCACGTAGCCCAGCGGCTCGTCGATGTTGCCTTCGCGGATCACCAGCAGGCGCGAGTACGGCGACTCCAGCAGCGCGCGGCGGATGCCCTCCGGGCTGTCGGCCACATCCACACGGTGCACGCGCTGGCGGTCGATCATCACGGCCTTCACCGGACGCTCGGCCAGGCCCAGCACGCCGCTGATCATCACCCGCTCGCGGCGGTCGAACAGAGCGTCACCGCCATCGTCGGGTCCCACCAGGTCGGCGATTTCCTCGCCCACCTCGTCGGCCTGCACCTTGCCACCCATCAGGCGCAGCACGGCGTGGGCCGTGCGCTGGCGCAGTCCGCGCTGGCCGCGCAGGCTCTTCTGGCGCTTCCAGCGCACCAGTTGGTTGGCCATCTCGATCAGCAGGCTGAAGCCGATGGCGGCGTACAGGTAGCCTTTCGGGATGTGGAAGCCCAGGCCTTCGGCGGTCAGGCTGAAGCCGATCATCAGCAGGAAGCCCAGGCACAGCATGATCACCGTCGGGTGCTCGTTGACGAAGCGCGTCAGCGGCTTGCTGGCGACCATCATCAGGCCGATGGAGAAGATGACCGCGATCATCATCACTTCCAGCTCGTCGACCATGCCCACGGCGGTGATCACCGCGTCGAGGGAGAACACCGCGTCCAGCACCACGATCTGCGCGACCACCGGCCAGAAGGCCGCGTAGACGCGCTTGCCGTTGGAGGTATGCACGCGGCCTTCCAGGCGCTCATGCAGCTCAAGGGTGGCCTTGAACAACAGGAACAGACCACCGAACAGCATGATCAGGTCGCGGCCGGAGAAGCTCTTGCCGAACACCTCGATCAACGGCTCGGTGAGCGTGACCAGCCAGGAAATGCTCGCCAGCAGGCCCAGGCGCATCAGCAGCGCCAGCGACAGGCCGATCAGCCGCGCGCGGTCGCGCAGGTGCGGCGGCAGCTTGTCCGCGAGGATCGCGATGAAGACCAGGTTATCGATGCCGAGCACCAGCTCGAGCAGGATCAGGGTGAGCAGGCCAAGCCAGGCCGTGGGATCCATCAGCCATTCCATGCCGACTCACCTCGCTGGGTGCGCGCCATGGCAGGCCGGGAAGCAGCATCCGCGAAGGCGGGTGCCGGGGGAGGTTCGCCGATCACGGGCTCTACGGGGGTAGGCACCGGGGTCGGCTTCGTACTTTGACTGTCCATCGAGGTCCGAAAAAGGGGAAACGGACGCCTATCCTAAGGGCAAAGGCGGGTCGCCCTCAGCGGACAATCTTTTCAAAATCTATCGAGCGGTACTTACCAATAGTTTTCCACGGCGATCTGCCCGGGCTTGCGCGTCAGCGCCAGGCTCATGCCGCGGGCCTTCAGCACGGCGCGGGTGTCCTCGATCATCTGCGGGTTGCCGCAGAGCATCACCCGCGAATGTTCCGGGGTCAGTTCCAGACCGGCGGCGCGTTCCAGCTCGCCGTTCTCGATCAGTGTGGTGATCCGCGCATTCAGGCAGCCGGGCACCTGCTCGCGGGTGACCACCGGGATGAACTGCAGCTTGTGGATATGTTCGGCCAGGTGTTCCATCGCGCCGAAGCTGGCGATCAGGTCGCGATAAGCCAGCTCCTTTTCCTCGCGGGCGCTGTAGACCAGCTTGATGGTCTCGAAGCGTTCCCACACTTCGAAGTCCTGCAGGATCGACAGGAACGGCGCCAGGCCCGTGCCGGTCGCCAGCAACCACAGGTCACGGCCATCGGGGAAGCGGTCGAGGGTGAGGAAACCGAACGCCTGGCGATCCACCAGCAACTGGTCGCCGACGCGCAGGCGGCTGAGCTCGCTGGTGAACTCCCCGCCAGGTACGACGATGGAGAAGAACTCGAGGAACTCGTCGTGGGGCGCAGAGACCATCGAGTAGGCACGCCAGACGATACTGCCGCTGGGCTTGTACACGCCCAGGCGGGCGAACTGCCCGGCACGGAAGCGGTAGCCGCTGTCACGGGTGGTGCGCAGGGTGAACAGGCTCGGGGTGAGCGTCTGCACTTCCAGCAGGGTCTGGCGGGTGAACTTCTCTTCGCTGGCGGTCATCGTCCGCTCCTTGGCAGGGAACGGCCCATTTTCCCGTATTCAGGGCAATAGAAACACCCGCAAGGCTTGTGGCTATCCCGCAAGATCGCCACAAACCTGCGCTGGATCAGCAGATCAATGCTTGCGGTTCACCACCTGGGCGGCGCGCAGCACATCGGTGCCGATCTCGCCTTCGAACTGCTTCCACAACGGCTGCATGGCGGTGCGCCAGGCGTCGCGCTCGGCCGGGCTCAAGGTGATGATGCGCGCCTTGCCGTTGGCCACCACGTGCTCGCGTTCCTTCTGGTTCAGCGCTTCGGCGTCCTTGTTCACCTCGACGGTGACTTCTTCGATGATGCTTTCCAGTTGGGTGCGCACCGGGTACGGCATGCTGTTCCAGAACTTCTGGTTGCTGATCACCATGTAGCTGAGTACACCGTGGTTGGTCTCGGTGATGAACGGCTGCGCGCTGTCGAGTTTCTGGCTGCCGATGTTCGACCAGGTGTTCTCGGTGCCCTGCACCTTGCCGTCCTGCAGCGCCTTGAGGGTCTCGGCGAAGGGCATCTTCACTGCCGTGGCGTCGAGCAGACCGAATTGCGCGGTGATCACCGAAGACGGCTGAATACGGAAGGCCAGGCCCTTGGCATCGGCCGGCGCGCGCAGCTCGCGGTTGGCGGAGAGCTGCTTCATGCCGTTGTTCCAATAGCCCAGGCCATAGATGCCCGAGCGCGCCATGGAGTGCAGCAGCTCACGACTCTTGTCGCGTTTCTGGAAGCGCTTCACCGCCTCCAGGTCATCGAACAGGAACGGCAGGTCGAAGACTTCGAGCTGCTTGGTGTAGCCCTCGAACTTCGACAACGACGGCGCCAGCATCTGCACCTTGCCGTCCTGCAGCGCCTGTAGCTCGTCGGCATCGCCGAACAGCGTGGAGTTGGGGAATACCTCGACCTTCACCTGGCCGGCCAGGCGCTCTTCCACCAGCTTCTTGAACAACAGCGCGCCACGACCCTTGGGCGTGTCGTCGGCAACGACATGGGAGAACTTGATCACGATGGGCGCATCGGCGAAGGCCGCTTGAGCCACGAGGAAAAGGGCGGACAGGGCCACCCCGAGTAACGACTTGTACATCGACATCCTTATGCAATGGCAATAGCCCGGCGCGCGAACGAACGTCGCGTGTCGAGGATTCGTGAAGACTTGGAGTGGTGGCCGTCGGTCGGCGGAGGCGTGCTCCGGGATCGGGCCCTACCGGGTCGCCTGGAGCGCCCGGTTATTATTGGGAGGCCGCCGCGCAGCGATGGAAAGACGACAGCGGGCGGATAGGTCATAATTTTTCGGTATAACGCCGCCCTGCACAAGCAGATGATGGCCAACTGCTTCTCAGTTTGATGACAATCTCGTTGCAATCAGCCTCGTCTCATTGCGACTTCCGGCTTCATCTGTTCCCAGACCTTCTTCGTTCGAGAGTCCCATGCCCGTCCTCGCCAGCCCCTTCGCCCAGCTCGACCTGGCCCGCCACCCCGAACAGCGCGAAGACCCGCTGCAGGCCTTCGATGCGGCGGACGAATACCTGCTCGCGCACCTGCACGAACAAGGTGTCGGCGCGAACAGCCGGGTGCTGGTGCTCAATGACAGCTTCGGCGCCCTCGCCGCCAGCCTCGCACCCCACGTGAAGCTGACCAGCAGCGGCGACTCGCACCTGGGTTTCATCGCTCTGCAGCGCAACCTGGAACGCAACGGCCTGACCGGCGCGCTGCTGAGTTTCGTGCCCTCCAGCGAAATACCGCAGGGCCCGTTCGACCACGTGCTGGTGCGCGCGCCGAAGACCCTGGCGCTACTGGAAGAACAGCTGATCCGCCTGCACGGCCAGCTCGCTCCTGGCGCCAAGGTGGTCGCTGCCGGGATGATCAAGCATCTGCCGCGCGCCGCCGGTGACCTGCTGGAGAAGTACATCGGGCCGATGCAGGCCTCGCTGGCGGTGAAGAAGGCCCGCCTGCTGGTCGCCACCGCCGAACAACGCCCAGCCCCTGCCTCGCCCTACCCCACGCGCTATCACCTGGACAAACCGGCGCTCACGCTGGTCAACCACGCCAACGTGTTCTGTCGCGACGGCCTGGATATCGGCACTCGCGCCTTCCTCCCACACCTGCCGCAGATCCACCACGCCGTGCGCGCCGCCGACCTGGGCTGCGGCAACGGCGTGCTGGGCATCGCCTTCGCCCTGCTCAATCCGCAGGCCGAGCTGACGCTGGTGGATGAGTCGTACATGGCCGTGCAGTCCGCCCAGGAGAACTGGCAGGCGGCCCTCGGCGACCGGCCTGTGGATATCCATCCCGACGATGGGCTGGCCAGCCAGCCTGCCAATTCGCAGGACCTGGTCCTGTGCAACCCGCCGTTCCACCAGCAGCAGGTAGTCGGCGACTTCCTCGCCTGGCGCATGTTCCAGCAGGCGCGCGCGGCGCTGGTTACAGGCGGCGAGTTGTGGATCGTCGGCAACCGTCACCTGGGCTACCACGCCAAGCTCAAGCGGCTGTTCCGCGGCGTCGAGCAAGTGGCGGCAAATCCGAAATTCGTGGTGCTGAAAGCGACCAAATAAGCCGCCGGGATTGCTCCGGCCGGCGCGCCGGAGCAGCATGGATCGCCTTCGCCAGGACGCCAGCCATGACCGCACAAGAACCCTCCCCTTCCCAGCCGGAGCTGATCCGCACCGCCGATGGCGTCAACCTGGCGCTGCGCCTCGTGGGCCCTGCGGATGGCGTGCCCATCGTGCTGACTCACGGCACCTTCTCCAACCACCGCAGTTGCCTGGGCCTGGCCAACTACCTCGCCGGGCAAGGGTTCGCCTGCTGGCTGTTCGAATGGCGCGGACATGGCGACAGCGGGCGCAATGGGTTTATCCACAGCTTCGATGATGTGGCCGAGCAGGACGTACCGGCGATTCTCGACGCGGTGAGCCAGCGCAGCGGGCAAACGGCGCTGCACTGGATCGGCCATTCCGGCGGCGGGTTGATCGTCACCATGTGGGCGGCGCGCAACCCCGAACTGGCGCAGCGGCGGCTGCGCTCGACGGTGCTGATCGGTTCCCAGGCCACGGCGGCCGGGGCCAGTCTTTCTCATCGGCTCGCCGTGCTCGGCTACGACTGGCTGCTGCGCTGGCGTCGTGTCGCGCCGAGCCGGGCGAAGAGCGTCGGGCCGGAGGCGGAGAGCGCTCTGCTGATGCGCCAGTGGTGCCAGTGGAACCTGCGGCGGCGTTTCAATTCGCTGGCGGGCTTCGACTATCTGGCAGGACTGGCAAATGTCGATTTACCGGTGCTGGGCGTGGCGGGCAGCGGCGATACCTTCATCGCCCCGGTTGCCGGATGCGAAGCGCTGGTGAAAGCGTTCGGCGGCAACGACGCGAGGCTGGAGCTGTTCGGACTGGCGACCGGCGCGCGGGAGGATTACAGCCATAACCGCCTGCTGCTGTCGCGCAATGCCAGCCAGGAAATCTGGCCACGAATTGCTGATTGGCTGAAGCGGCACTGAAGCCGCGAGATTCGGTGCCGCCGGGGTTCGCGAGCAAGCTCGCTCCTGCGAAGAGCACCACGGCGCCAGCCTGCAGGAACGAGGGGACGCCCAGTCCTTGCTCGCGAACCTGTCAGGAACGCAGGGCGTCAGGGGTATCGACGTCGCGCAGCACGCCTGCGTCGGCAACGTTCAGGGTGAGGCAGTGATCGCGATGCGCCTGAACCAAGGCTCGGGCGCCTTCGTCGCCAGTGAGTTGGGTTAACGCCGGCCAGAACTCGCGGCCGAACAACACGGGATGGCCGCGCTGGCCATCGTGAAGCGGGAAGAGAATGGTCGAGGGGCTGGCCGCTTCCGTTAATGCACGCAAGGTTTGCGGGGCGATCCACGGCATGTCGCCCAGCAGGATGGCGACCGCCTCTGCCTGAGAGTCGTTCAGCGACGCTGCGCCGGCCGCCAGGCTGTGCCCCATACCGAGCGCCGCATCCAGGCTGTGGATAACCCGGCAGCCGGCGGGCAGGTCGAAATCCTCGGCCCGCTCGCCGTCACGCAGCACCACCCGGACTTCATCGAACACCGCCAACGCGCATTCGACGCTATGCGCCAGCAGGCTGCGCCCATCAGGAAGAGCCGCGCGGCGCTTGTCCGCGCCAAAACGCGAGCCCTGGCCGGCGGCCAGGACCAGCGCGACAACCGTCACAGCGCCTCGCGGGCGACACCGCTGCGCGTGCGCAGGATGTCGGCGAGCACCGCCAGGGCGATTTCCGCCGGGGTCTTGCTGCCCAGGTTGAGACCGATGGGCGCATGCACCCGCGCCAGCTCCGTCTCGTTCAGGCCGCCGACCCGGTGCAGGCGTTCGCGGCGCTTGTCGGAGGTGGTGCGCGAGCCCATGACACCGATGTAGAAGGCCTCGGTGCGCACGGCTTCGAGCATCGCCAGGTCATCGATCTTCGGGTCGTGGGTCAGCGCGACCACGGCGGTGTCCGCGTGGCAACCGCCGTTGGCAATGAACACCGAGGGCAACTCGCGGCGGATTTCGATGCCCTCGAGGACGACGCCATCCAGCGCTTCTTCGCGTGGGTCGCAGAGGATCACCTCGAAGCCAAGGCCCTTGCCGAACTCCGCGCAGAAATGCGCCACGCTGGAATAGCCGGCCAACAGCAGACGCTGAGCCGCGCCGACGCGCAGGCGCACGCTGGCTTCGTCACGTTCCACGCGCGGGCCATGCTCGTGGTCATCGCTCAGGCGGCGGCGGCCGTCGCGCAGGTTCACTTCACGCAGCAGGCGACGCTGGCCGAGCAGCGCCGACTCCAGCTCACGCAAGTGCGCCTGCACGTCGCAATCGGGCGCGAGGTTTTCCACCAGCACGTCGAGGATGCCACCGCAGGGCAGGCGGATATTGCTGCGGGTATCGGTGCCGTCGCCGTAGCGCACGACGACTACCGGCTCACTGAACTCGCCTTCGGCGACGCGTTCGAGGAAGTCATCCTCGACGCAGCCGCCGGACAGCGAACCCACCCACTGGCCGCTGGCGTTGACCGCCAGCAGCGAGCCCGGCGCACGGGGCGCCGAGCCGTAGGTGAAGAGCACGCTGCACAGCCATACACGCTGCCCGGCATTGGACCACTGGAGTGCCTGCCGGACTACTTGCAGATCGAGATGCTGCACGACTCACTCCGCTTTGAGTTGAGCGACCTGTTGTACGCCCATGTCACCCGGCAGGCCACCCCAGGCCTGGCGCAGGTAGTTGATGAGGTCGGTGAGCTGCTCGTCATTGAGCTTGTCGGCGAAGCCCGGCATCGGCTGCATGCGCTCGAAGCCGGTGAACTGCTGCTCGCGGATACCTTCGACGATGACCTTGGCCAGGTTGCGCGAATCGGCCAGGCGCAGGGTGGTGTTGCCCTGCATGGCCACGGCGATGTGCGGCTTGCCCTCGCCATCGTTGCCGTGGCAGCCGGCGCAGACGTTGAGGTACTGCTGGCGGCCACGCTTGGCGCTGTCGCTGAGCTGCTCCTCGGCCACCGCCTTGACTACCTTGGCCTGCGGCGGCTGTTCGCCGAGCAGGTAGGTGGACATCGCGGCTAGGTCCTCGTCACCCAGGTGCTGGGTGCTCAGGTGCATCACCGGGAACATCTCGTTGAACATGCTGCCCTGCGGGCTCATGCCGTGCTTGAGGAAGCCGGTCAGGTCGGCGCTGGTCCAGCCGCGCTCGGCCAGGTCCTGGGCCAGCAGGCTCGGCGCGCTGTAACCGTTGAGCAGGCCGCCGGTCAGGCGCTTGTCCTGCTCCAGGGCGCCGATCTGGTTGCGCGGGGTGTGGCACTCGCCGCAGTGGCCGAGCACTTCCACCAGGTACTGGCCGCGCTTGTACGGCTCGCTCTTGCCCTCGGTGTTTTCCAGCTGGAGGCTCTTGCCGTAGAGCATGTTCCAGCCGCTCAGGCCCAGGCGCACGTTGAACGGGAAGCTCAGGCTGGTTTGCGGCGCGGCGCGATGCACCGGCGTCTGGCTCATCAGGTACGCGTAGAGGGCATCGCTGTCCTCGCGCTTGATGAGGTGGTACGAGGTGTAGGGCATGGCCGGATAGAGATTGGCGCCGTCCTTGCGCTTGCCCTCGGTAAGGGCGGCGAAGAACTCGTCGGCGCTGTAGTTGCCGATGCCGAAGTCCTTGTCCGGGGTGATGTTGCTGCCGTAGATGGTGCCGAACGGCGAGTGGATCGGCAGGCCGCCGGCAAACGGCGCGCCGCCCTCGGCGGTGTGGCAGGCCATGCAGTCGGCGGCGCGGGAGACGTACTCGCCGCGCTTGATCAGCTCCTGGTCAGCGGCTTGTGCACTGATCGCCAGGCCGAGGCCGACAGCCAGCGCGAGGCCGGAAAGAATGCGCTGCATGCTCAACCCTCCTTGACCAGGCCGAGATCGGTCAGCACTTCGCGGGTGGCGTCGTAGTAACGCACGTACCCGGTGCAGCGACAGATGTGGTGGCCGAGGCTGGCCTCGATGGTCGATTCCAGTTCGCTCTTCTTCAGCGGCTGGCGCTGGGCCTTCTCCACCAGCACGGTGGCGGCGTTGACGAAGCCAGGCGCACAGTAGCTGCACTGGAAGGCGAAACGGTCGACGAACTTCTGCTGGATCGGGTTCAGCTCCTTCACCGAACCGTCTGCCTCACGCTTGGCGTGGCCCTCGATGGTGCGCACCTTCTTGCCTTCGAAGTAGTGCGCGCCGGTGATGCAGGTGCGGACTTCCTCGCTGGTGCCGTCGGGGTTGTCGACGATCACCACGCAGGCATGGCAGATGCCCTGGCCGCAGCCCAGGCGCGAACCGGTGAGGTTCTGGTATTCGTGCAGGTAGTCGATCATCGGCAGGTCCTCGGGAACCTCGACCGGACCGACGGTTTGACCATTCAGGGTCAGGTTGAGCGGACGGTTAGCCATTGAGGGCCTCCTTGATGCGAGCGGGAGTGATGGGCAGGTCGCGGACGCGTTTGCCGATGGCGTGGGCCACGGCGTTGCTGATGGCGCCAACCACCGGGATCATCACCACCTCGGCGATGCCCTTGGACGGGTCGCTGGGCGACAGCGGCGGAAGGATTTCCGAACTCTGCTGCCAGACGGCCACGTCTTTCGCCTTCGGGAGACGGTAGCGGTTGAAGTTCCAGTCGCCCTCGCCCGGCCCCCCCTCATACAGCGGCATATCTTCCAGCAGTGCATGGCCGATGCCCATGGCAGTGCCGCCTTCGATCTGGCCTTTCACCAGTTCCGGAACCAGTACACGTCCGCACTCGATCCAGCTGTGGTGGTTGAGCACGCTGACTTCGCCGTTGCCCTTGTTCACCTTCAGCTCGACGATGGTCGCCACCGGGCTGTAGTAGGTCACGGCCGCATTGTTCAGCTGCACCGGCGGATAGGCCACGTTCTGCCGATCCAGCAGGTGGAAACCGGCGCTGTTCATCTGCGCCTTCTTCACGCCCGGCGCGCCGTCACCGTATTTCACGGCCAGGGCGTCCAGCGGCAGGCGATCGCGCACGCCATCGATGACGTAGTCGCACTCCGCCCAGCTCCAGCGGTTGAAGCCGTGGACGGTGGCACCGGTGACCAGGCCCTTCTCGTGGGCGACCTGCGCCAGCTCGGCGAAGGACAGCGGTTGCAGGCCGTTGGCGGTGAGCTGGCCGTCGACCCAGTGAGCATCCTCGCGGCGCACCACCAGCGGGTTGGCGGCGCCGTTGAACGGGCCACGACGCCAGATTTCCAGGGCCGCCGGCCACAGGCCGTGGTTGAACAGCACGCGCGCCGCTTCACGGGTGGCGTGGCTGAAGTAGTAGGCCGAGTTGGTCGCCGACGACGCCGAGGCGTACTTGCCGACCCAGCGCGGGTTGCGCAGCTTCTCGTCCTGGGTCGGCTGGCTCATGGTGTAGGGGTCTTCACCACTGATCAGCTGCAGTTCCGGCCACTCGGTTTCGGCGGTCTTCATCTCGTCCGCCGGCTTGCCGAGGAAGTCGGCCACCACCAGCGCCTGGGAAGTGGACATGCCAGTGCCGATCTCGATGCCGATGTGGCGCATGTGCACCTTGCCGGTGGCATCGAACTCGATGCTCGCCATCGGCGCTTCGGAGCCAGTGCCGAAGTCCTTCTGGCAGATGGCGAAGCCGACGCCGTACCAGTGGTCCGGGTCCTTGGCGTCCATCTCCTTCTTGCGTGCGTCGCGGGTCTTCCACCACTCGTGGGCGGCGGCCTTGTCGAGGATTTCGTGCAGGCGCAGCGCACCGGCAGGGATAGCGCCCTGGGTGTTCTTCATGCCCGACTTCAGCGCGTTGACGCGGCGCAGTTCGATGGCATCGACGCCCAGGCGACCGGCGATCTCGTCCACCATCATCTCGGTGGCAGCCATGCTCTGCAGGGTGCCGTAGCCACGCATGGACCCGGCCTCGACGGCGCGGGAATGGTAGGCGGTCACCTGCAGGTCATTCTGCGGCATGTAGTAGATCGACTGCGCAGCAGTGGCGCCCACGGCGGCCACGGACGGGCTGTAGTTGATGCGGCCGCCGCCGTCCACGCTCATCTCGGTGCGGAAGATCTTGAAGGTCATGTCCTTCTTGTCCACCGCGAGCTGGTAGCGGATGTCGAACGGGTGGCGCTTGATGCCGCTCTGGAACTGCTCGTAGCGGTCGTTGGCCAGGCGCACCGGGACACCGTTGCCGTACAGCGCAGCCAGGGCCGCGTAGTAGACGAAGATGTTGTGATCCTTGGAGCCATAACCCACGGTGTAGCCGGGGTGCATGTTCAGCTTGGCCAGGCCGAAGCGCGACGGGGCGATCATGTGCGCCGTCTCGTAGGCCGCTTCGAACGGGCACTGGGTGGCGACCACGAAGTGCAGGGTCTTGCTCGCCGGGTCGTACCAGCCGTTGCCGTTGTCCGGCTCCAGGGCGGCCGGCTCGATGGACGGGGTCTTGTAGCGTTCGTCGAAGACCAGCCAGTTCTCCGGCGGGTTTTCGATCTGGTCCTTGATCTTCTGCGCGTAGAACAGGCCCTGCTCGGTGAGGTCACCGTGCTGGTTGGGCTGCTGGTTCCACACTGGTTTGCGCTCGCGGATCATCGGGAAGAGGATCGAGTCCTTGAGGCTGGAGAACTCGTCCGGATCGGCCGAAGTCGCCCCGCCGACGCGTACGTAGCGGAAGCTGCCGTAGGGGTCGCCCTGGTACAGCGGCGCCTGCGCGCCGTAGCGGATCGCCTTGTCGTTGAACTTCATCTTCAGCTTGGCCTGGCGGAAGCGCTCGAAGTCGTTCCAGATCAGGATCGCCACCGGGTGGCCGATGAACATCGGCACCTTGCCGCGCGGCAGCAGTGGGTCCGGGGCGTGGGCTTCGGGGAAGACGATGCCGTCCTTGTCCAGGTCCTCGGCGGTGACGACGCGGTCCGGCTGCAACTCGGCACCCAGCCAGGCGAGGTCGATGCCGTCGAAGATGCGATCGGCCTTGATGGTCTTGAGCAGCATGGCGTGGCCCTGCTGCTGCGGCCAGCCGGGCATGTCCTTGGCGCGGATGTCGCGGGCGAACACCTTGTTGCCGCAGACTTTGGACAGCGCATCGTTACGGAAACGCGCCTTGCCGTCGTGGCCCATCCACTGCTGGGGGGAGACGGTGACGGAGTTTTCCATCAGGGCAGCGAAGGCCCGGCTGCCGAGCGGCGCCATGGTCACGCTGACACCGGCAATCAGCCCGCCTTGCAGGAAGGCGCGCCGGGAAATATCACGGTTGGACATGGTTCATCCTCTGGACGGTGAAGACCCGCCCATGTGGTTTTTTTCGGTGCTGGAGAGAGTTCGGAGGCCGCGGAATCGCGGGCGTCTCGGGGATGGCGCCGGAGGAGAGATCCTGCAGGAAAACCTGACTCTTCTGTCAACTTTAACGCACCTCAGGGGCACGAGGCAAAGTCAATCGGGCAACTTGTCGCGCCGCTGAAAATTTTAGTCGACGGTTCACGACTATTCGCCAATTGCGGAAATCGCCGGCGACAAGCGGAAAAGTGTTACGCCGTGCTACGCTGCACAGCCCTTGCTTAGCCTCCTAACGACCTCCCAGAAAAGCCTCCAAGATGACCGCCGAAGCCACGTCCCTGCTGCGTCACCGCCCCTTCCTCGCCTTCTGGCTGGCCCGCGTCTGCACCGCCAGCGCCTTCCAGATGATCACCGTGGCCATCGGCTGGCATATCTACGAACTGACCCACAACGTGCTCGACCTGGGCCTGGTCGGGCTGGTGGAGTTCACCCCGCGCGTGCTGTTCATGCTGCACACCGGCCACGTTGCCGACCGCTACGACCGCCGGCGCATCGCCTCGCTCTGCCAGGTCGGCCAGGGCCTGATTGCCGTGGCGCTGGTGGTGGGCGCCAGCACCGACAACGTGACCCGCGAGATGATCTTCGTGATGGCCTTCCTGCTCGGTACCGCGCGGGCCTTCGAGATGCCGACCACCCAGGCGCTGCTGCCGAATATCGTGCCCACGGCACTCTTCCCCCGCGCCGTGGCGGCGTCCGCCTCGGCCATGCAGGCGGCGACCATCGCCGCGCCGGCGTTCGGCGGTTTCCTCTATGCCTTCGGCGCGTTCTGGGTCTATACACCGACCGCAATCCTTTACTTCATCGCCTGCACCCTGGTGCTCACCCTGCCCTCGCGCCAGGCGCCAGCCACGCAGGGCAAGGCCACATTGGAATCGCTGCTGGCGGGCATCCGCTTCATCCGCAGCCGCCCGGACATCTTCGGCGCCATCTCCCTGGACCTGTTCGCCGTGCTGCTGGGCGGCGCCACCGCGCTGCTGCCGGTATTCGCCAAGGACATCCTGCTCACCGGCCCCTGGGGCCTGGGCCTGCTGCGCTCGGCGCCAGCGGTGGGCGCGCTGCTGATGTCGTTCTGGCTGGCGCGCTTCCCCATCGAGCGCAACGTCGGGCGGATCATGTTCACCGCCGTGGGGGTATTCGGCGTCACCACTATCGCCTTCGGCCTGTCGACGTCGTTCTGGTTCTCCCTGGCAGTACTGGTGGTGCTGGGCGCAGCGGACATGATCAGCATGGTCATCCGTGGCGCTTTCGTGCAGTTGGAAACCCCGGACGAAATGCGCGGCCGGGTCAGCGCGGTGAACGGCCTGTTCATCGGCGCCTCGAACCAGCTGGGCGAGTTCGAATCCGGCGTCACTGCACACTGGCTGGGTACCGTGCCGGCGGTGGTGCTTGGCGGAGTCGGCACACTCGTCGTCACCGGCGCGTGGATGAAGCTGTTCCCCACCCTGGCCAAGCGCGACAAGCTGCACTGAGTTTGCTGCTGCGCTACAGCGAACCTCAGCTGGTCGAGGACGGAGTCCGCTCCTGCAGTCACCGGATAGCACCGTCGTAGGATGGGTGGAGCTTGCGATACCCATCAACGTTTTCGCGCATTAATCGATGGGTATCGCTTCGCTCCACACCATCCTGCGAGCTGGGCTCCCCTTCGCTTCCACGAGAAGTCCAGGTAAAAAAATCCCCCGCTGGAAGCACCGGCGAGGGATGTGGGAACGGGCGCCGCGGACAGCGCCCGGATGGGATCGATTGCGCGAGCTAGTGCGGCGTGCCCAGCCCCGCCGCGCTCATGAACAGGCGCATCAGCCAGGCCGCGACACCCAGGCCGGCGACGCTCAGCACCCAGATCAGCACCAGCCAGCCCAGCCGCTTGCGCAGCGGCGCCTTCTCCTGCTCTTCATGGGTCATGCCGCGCACCTCTAGTGGTAGCCGTCGCCGTGCTTCACCTTGCCGCGGAACACGTAGTAGCTCCAGGCGGTGTAGACGAGGATGAAGGGGATGATGAACAGCGCGCCCACCAGCATGAAGCCCAGGCTCTGCGGCGGCGCCGCGGCATCCCAGATCGACATCGACGGCGGGATGATGTTCGGCCACAGGCTGATGCCCAGGCCGCTGTAGCCCAGGAAGATCAGCGCCAGGGTGAGCAGGAATGGCTTCACGTGGTCGTTGCGCGCCACCGAGCGCAGCAGGCTGTAGAAGGTGAGTAATACCAGCAGCGGCACCGGCAGGAACCAGAACAGGTTCGGCAGGCTGAACCAGCGCTGGGCGATCTCGGTGTGAGCCAGTGGAGTCCACAGGCTGACAATGCCGATCACCGCCAGCAGCACCAGCGCCAACGGCCGGGCCAGGTCATGCATGCGCTCCTGCAGCTTGCCTTCGGTCTTCATGATCAGCCAGGTGCAGCCCAGCAGGCTGTAGGCGACCACCAGGCCAAGGCCACAGAACAGCGGGAAGGGTGCCAGCCAGTCCAGCGAGCCGCCGGCGAACTGGCGGTTCTCCACCGGGATGCCCTCGATGAAGGCACCCAGCGCCACGCCCTGGAAGAAGGTCGCCACCAGGGAACCGACAATGAACGACTTGTCCCAGATGTGTCGCTTCGCCGGCCGCGCCTTGAAGCGGAACTCGAAGGCCACGCCGCGGAAGATCAGCCCGACGAGCATCAGGATCAGCGGCAGGTACAGCGCCGAGAGCACCGCCGAGTAGGCCACCGGGAAGGCGCCGAACAGCGCCGCGCCCCCCAGCACCAGCCAGGTCTCGTTACCGTCCCAGACTGGCGCCACGGTATTCATCATGACGTCGCGGTCGCCCTCGTCCTTGAAGAAGGGGTAGAGCATGCCTATCCCCAGGTCGAAGCCGTCCATCACCACGTACATCATCACGCCGAAGATGATGATGATCGCCCAGATCAGCGGAAGATCGATTCCCATGGCTCAGTTCCTCCCCGCTTCGGTGGTGTCATCGTCATCAAGGCCCTCTTCGGTGGCCGACAGCGGTCGTGCCGCGGTGCGTTTCTGGCCGGCGCCGCCATGGCTGGTCTCGCGGCCTTCGTGGGTGACCGGGCCCTTGCGTACCAGGCGCATCATGTAGCCGATGCCGACGCCGAACAGGCTGAAGTACACCAACACGAACATCACCAGGGTCAGGCTCATCTGCGTGACACTGTGGTTGGATACCGCATCACTGGTGCGCATCAGCCCGTAGACCACCCACGGCTGGCGGCCGATTTCGGTGGTGAACCAGCCGGCGAGAATCGCGATCAGGCCGGACGGCCCCATCCACAACACCAGCTTGAGGAAGGCGCGACTCTCGAACAGCCGCTTGCGCCAGCGCAGCCAGGCGCTCCACAGGCCGACCAGGATCATCAGCATGCCTAAGCCGGCCATGATGCGGAACGACCAGAAGACGATGGTGGAATTGGGCCGGTCGGCTTTCGGGAAGTCCTTCAGCGCCGGGATCGGCTCGGTCAGGCTGTGATTCAGGATCAGGCTGCCGAGCACCGGGATTTCGATCTTGAAGCGGGTTTCCTCACGCTCCATGTCCGGCCAGCCGAACAGGATCAGCGGGGTCGGTTCGCCGCTGCTGTTGTCCCAGTGGCCTTCCATCGCAGCGATCTTCGCCGGCTGGTGCTTGAGCGTGTTGAGGCCGTGGGCGTCACCGACCATGGCCTGGATCGGCGCAACGATCAGCGCCATCCACATAGCCATCGAGAGCATCTTGCGGATGGCCGGGTTATCGCGGCCGCGCAGCAGGTGCCAGGCCGCCGACGCGCCGACGAAGAAGGCGGTGGCAACGAACGAGGCAATCGCCATGTGCAGCAGGCGATAGGGGAAGGACGGGTTGAAGATGATTGCCAGCCAGTCCACCGGCACCACGATGCCATTGACGATCTCGTGGCCCTGCGGGGTCTGCATCCAGCTGTTGGAGGCAAGGATCCAGAAGGTGGAAATCAGTGTGCCGATCGCCACCATCACCGTGGCGAAGAAGTGCAGCCCCGGGCCGACGCGGTGCCAGCCGAAGAGCATGACGCCGAGGAAGCCGGCCTCGAGGAAGAACGCGGTGAGCACTTCATAGGTCAACAGCGGACCGGTGACGCTCCCGGCGAAGGCCGAGAAGGCGCTCCAGTTGGTGCCGAACTGGTAGGCCATGACGAGGCCGGAGACCACGCCCATGCCGAAGTTGACGGCGAAGATCTTCGACCAGAAGTGATAGAGGTCGCGGTAGACCTCCTCGTGGGTCTTCAGCCACAGACCTTCGAGCACCGCCAGGTAGCTGGCGAGGCCAATGGTGATGGCAGGGAAGATGATGTGGAAGGACACGGTAAAGGCGAACTGGATCCGGGCCAGGTCGAGCGCCTCTAATCCGAACATGACGATTCCTCTTCAGGCTGACGCCACCCCCACGGAAGGGTCTGGCACCGTACCTTGCGCATGCGCAGGGCGTTCTTGCGTGATGTCTTTGTTGCTGGGCGAATCTTTTTCGAGCCACCGATCTGCTGTCGGTTCGGGTTCTTTTCGCCGCTCATTCAGAATGGACCACCATCTGCATTGACGCCGCTCAAGAAAACGTCTCGATCTTACGCGCCCAGGTGGCATGGGTTGGAGTGGTGGGTTGCCGCGCGACGGGGTGTCGCGCGACAGGTTGTCTCAGTCTTTCCGTATGAACAAAATCGAATATGAAAATGAAAAATTAATATTTTATTGGAATAAAAAGAGCAGGTAACTTTCGCTGCAACCGCTGCCGAGTGAGCCGCGGACAAAGACTCCACCGCCCGTACGAAGGCCCCATCCCGGCCGGCCCGGACGCCAGCGGTCATCTGCCCCACAAGGACATCGCAATGAAAAAGCTGCTGCTTCTGACCGCCCTCGCCGCTGCCTTCAGCACCTCGGCCTTCGCCAATGAAAAGCTCATTGTTGCCGCCACGCCGGTCCCCCACGCCGAGATCCTCGAACTGATCAAGCCGACCCTGGCCAAGGAAGGCGTGGACCTGGAGATCAAGGTCTTCACCGACTACGTGCAGCCCAACGTGCAGGTGGCCGAGAAGCGCCTGGACGCCAACTACTTCCAGACCAAGCCGTACCTGGACAACTTCAACAAGGGCAAGGGCACCAACCTGGTCACCGTGACCGGCGTGCATGTCGAGCCCTTCGGCGGCTACTCGAAGAAGTACAAGTCCATCGACGAACTGCCGGACGGCGCCACCGTCGCCATCCCCAACGAAGGCAGCAACAGCGGCCGTGCCCTGCTCCTGCTGCAGAAAGCCGGTGTGATCAAGCTGAAAGACCCGAGCAACGCCCTGGCTACCCCCAAAGACATCGCCGAAAACCCCAAGCACCTGAAGTTCAAGGAGCTGGAATCGGCCCTGCTGCCGCGCGTGCTGGACCAGGTCGACCTGGACCTGATCAACACCAACTACGCGCTGGAAGCCAAGCTCAACCCGGTGAAGGACGCGCTGATCCTCGAAGATCGCAACTCGCCCTACGTGAACTACCTGGTAGCGCGCCCGGACAACAAGGACAGCGATGCGCTGAAGAAGCTGTCCGCCGCCCTGACCAGCCCGGAAGTCAAAGCCTTCATCGAGAAGAAGTACAACGGCGCCGTGGTGCCCGCCTTCTGATCCGCCGCCCGGCCGCGCGCCGGGCGCAACGTCTCCCACGCTGGGCGCGCCTTGGGCGCACCCGCTTCGACGCCGGTGGGCAGGTTCCACCGGCGTTTTTCTTTCCAGAGGATCTGCCATGAGCGACCCCGCCAAAGGCCCCTCCACTCGCGCCGTACACAGCGGCCACGATACCGACCGGCGCATGGTCACCCGCGCCAAGAGCCAGCCGATCTACCAGAGCTCGGTGTTCGTCTACGACTCCCTGGAGCAGGTCGACGACTTCCTCGCCGGCAACCCCGACAACTACATGTACACGCGCATCGGCAACCCGAACCACAGCGCAGTGGAAGAGCTGCTGCGCGACCTGGAGGGTGGCGAAGACGCGCTGTTCTCCGCCTCCGGCATGGCCGCCATTTCCGCTGCGCTGCTGGGCGTACTCGGCGCCGGTGATCACCTGATCGCCAGCCGCGAGCTGTACGGCACGACCCAGAGCCTGATCGAGAAAGAACTGGCACGCTTCGGCATCGCCGCCACCCTGCTCGACCTCAACGACCTGGCCGCCGTGGAAGCCGCGATCACCCCGACCACGCGATTGATCTACACCGAAACCGCCTCCAATCCGCTGGTGCGCGTGAGCAATGTTCCAGCACTGGCCGAGCTCGCTCACCGACACGGCCTGAAGCTGCTGGTGGACAACACCTTCCTCTCGCCGGTGCTCTACCAGCCGCTGCGCGACGGCGCCGACCTGGTGATCCACAGCACCACCAAGTACCTCAACGGCCACAGCGACGCCATGGGCGGCGCACTGGTCGGCGAAGCACAGTGGATTGCCGCTGCGCGGCGCTTCCAGATCAACGCTGGCGGCAGCGCCAGCCCGTTCGAGAGCTGGCTGAATTTCCGCGGTGCGAAAACCCTCGCGCTGCGCATGCGCGCGCATTCGCAGAACGCCCAGGCACTGGCCGAAGCCCTAGAAGCGCACCCCCAGGTGGAGCGCGTGTTCTACCCCGGCCTGCCCTCGCACCCGGACTTTGAGCTGGCGCAACGGCTGTTCCGCAAAGGTCATTCAGGCATGTTGAGCTTCACCCTGAAGGGTGGTCTCGATCAGGTCGACAGCCTCATCGGCGCGCTGCAGCTGGCCGCCTTCGCCCCGTCGCTGGCCGGTGTCGCCAGCAGCATCACCCACCCCGGCAAGACCTCGCACCGCGCGCTGTCCGCCGAGGCCCTGACCGCGCTGGACATCCACGACGGCACCATCCGAGTCTCGGTGGGCATCGAGGACAGCGAGGACATCGTCCACGACTTCCTGCAGGCGCTGGACGCGCTGTAAGAGCAGAAGGAGATTTCCCATGAATGCACCCCACGCGCCGCTACCGCTGCTGACCTTCCCCGACGCCGACAAGAGCCCGCTGAGCATTCGCGCCAAGGCGCTGGTGTTCTTCGACCCGCGCTCCCATGCAGTACGCGACGAAGTGGAACGCCTGGCGCCCTTGCCGCAGCCGGTGCTGATCCACGGCGAGACCGGCACCGGCAAGGAACTGCTGGCCCGCCACATCCATCGCGCCAGCGAGCGCCCCGGCCTGTTCGTCGCCGTGAGTTGCAGCGCACTGAGCCGCAACTACGCCGACGCCGAGCTGTTCGGCTACGCACCGGGCGCGCACAACGGCCCGGTGGGCAGTCGGGCCGGCTGGTTCGGCTCGGCCAACGGCGGCACGCTGTACCTGGACGAGATCGCCGACCTGCCGCTGTCGCTGCAGCAGAAGCTGCTGCGCGTGCTGCAGGAGCGCGAGGTGTTGCGCGTCGGAGCGCGCGAGCCGGTACCGGTGGATGTGCGCCTGGTCGCGGCCACCAGCATCGATCTGGGGCAGGCGGTGAAGGCGGGGAAATTCCTCGAAGGGCTGCAGCAGTACCTGCACGACAGCAACCTCACGCTGCCGCCGCTGCGCGAGCGCATCGGCGATATCCAGCCGCTGGCCGAGTATTTCCTCGGCGTGCATGCGCAACGCCTGGAACTGCCGGTGCCGCAGATCGCCAACGATACCCAGCGCGCACTGGAAGGCTATTCGTGGCCGGGCAATATCCGCGAGCTGGAAAACGTCATCCACTTCGCCCTGCTGGTCAGCCCGGACGAGGAGATTCGCCCGGAGCATCTGAATTTCTCAGGGGGCGTGACGGGATCAGGCAGCGTGGTCGGAACGGGTGGTGAAACAGCGGTCAGCGAAGCGTCACTGGAGCAACTGCTGCGCCGGCCGGGTGTCGAGGCGCAGCTGCGCGCACTGCTGCAACGCCTGGATCGCGAGCGCGGCTGATGCCGCGCTGTAGTCGCCAGCGCGACCCGCAGGGCCGCGCACCGGCGACAAGGCAGTCTTACTTGGTGGCGGTGTTGGAGTGAGCGACCACCGGAGTGCACGACGGGTTGGTCAGCTTGGCCGGATCGGTCAGCAGGCCCGGCATCATGCGCGAGGTGCAGTTGAACACACGGCCTTTGGTGGTGGTGGCGACGTAGGAGAGTTCCTGGCCACCCAGGGCGTCCGGCTGACCGGCTTTGACATCGCTGACAACCAGCTCGTCAGAGGAAGCCAGACCGATCATCTGGGCGGTAGCGGCCTGCAGCGGAACGATGGCCTGGTTGGTGGTCATGGTCTGGCAGCCAGCCAGCGAAGCGAAGAGTGCAGTGGCAAGGGCGATACGTTTGAAGTCCATCTCGAGATGCTCCCTGTTGGTGGTTTTTTGTCCTGCCCGGGGAGACTAACGGAATCGGCAAGTCAATCGCCATAGCCGTTTCACATGTTTTTCACGGAAAACTGCACACTCGTTCAAGCTTTCAAGCTGAAACCCGCTCTATTACGGGAATTGTGCTATGCAAAATCCTGTTTCACGAAGCTGACAACCGTTTATCGTGCCAAACCCAGCAACGGCGCTGAACCGTTTCACCTTTGGCGACGAATGGTCGCAGTGAAAGGCCGTGTCGACTTGCAGGTCGGCAGGAGGGAATCCTGAGCAGGAAGTCAAAAACAGGACTATTACCCGCATATACTAAAGAAAGCAGTCTCATCGACCATATCAATACCGCTCATCAAGACCATTCACTTCTTTTCGTCACAATCTTCAGGGAAAATGGCTATCAGGCGGTCGGGACCCATTTTCCCCGGCGCCATTGGAGACTATCGTGACCAGCTTCGCCGCTCTTGCTAACTTCTTCGCCGCCACCGCTTTCCTGACCGCGCCCGCGAAGGCCGACCCGGAACGCCGTGAGATCCGTGAGGCGAAAAAGAACCGCCGCAAGTAAGCAGTACCCGCTCCGCTCGGCCCTTTTGACAGGGCCGGCGGCGGGACCATCGGTCCCGCCGATTGGCTTTCCAGGGCCTTCCCGTGTTTTCATTGAATGCTTGTTCAAGGAAAAATCCGAGGGAACCCGCCCGTTTTGTCCGCAGCACAATCGCCCCCGTCCGTAACACCCTCACCCTCCATGCGCATGAACCCACCGGTCTTCTACGGTGCGGCGGCGCTGATCCTGCTCTTCGCCCTGATCGTCATCAGCCAGCCCCAACGGGCCGGTGAATGGCTGCTCGCCGCGCAATCCTGGGCCGCCGATAGTGTCGGCTGGTACTACCTGCTGGCGATGACGCTGTACCTGATCTTCGTGGTGGTCACCGCGCTTTCCGGCTACGGAAAGATCAAGCTCGGTGCCGACCACGACGAGCCGGAATTCAGCTACCTGTCCTGGGCCGGCATGCTCTTCGCCGCCGGCATCAGCATCACCCTGTTCTTCTTCTGTGTGTCCGAGCCGCTGACCCACTTCGCCCAGCCGCCGCAAGGCCAGGCCGGCACCCCGGAAGCGGCGCGCCAGGCCATGCAGCTGCTGTTCCTGCACTGGGGCCTGCACGGCTGGGGCGTGTTCGCCCTGGTGGCGATGGCGCTGGCCTACTTCGCCTACCGGCACAACCTGCCGCTGGCGCTGCGCTCGGCGCTCTATCCGCTGATCGGCAAGCGCATCAACGGCCCCATCGGCTACACCGTGGACTGCTTCGGCATCATCGCCACGGTGTTCGGCCTGGGCGCGGACATGGGCTTCGGCGTACTGCAACTCAACGCCGGGCTGGACTTCCTGTTCGGCATCACCCACAGCCATCCGGTGCAGATGACGTTGATCGCACTGATGATGGGCGCGGCGATCCTGGTCGCCATCTCCGGCGTCGACAAGGGCATCCGCCTGCTGTCCGACATCAACATGCTGCTGGCCTGTGCCCTGCTGCTGTTCGTGCTGTTCGCCGGCCCCACCCAGTACCTGCTCAACACCCTGGTGCAGAACATCGGCGATTACCTCGGCAGCCTGCCGACCAAGAGTTTCGACCTCTATGCCTACGGCAAGGACGGCAGCGACTGGCTGGGTGGCTGGACGGTGTTCTACTGGGCCTGGTGGATCGCCTGGTCACCCTTCGTGGGATTGTTCATCGCGCGTATTTCCCGTGGGCGGACGATCCGCGAATTCGTCTTCGGCGTGCTGTTCATCCCGCTGGGCTTTACCCTGGCGTGGATGTCGATCTTCGGCAACAGCGCCCTGGACCAGGTGCTCAACCATGGCTTCAGCGAACTGGGCCGCGTGGCCATCGCCGATCCGTCCATGGCGCTGTACCAGATGCTGCAGAACTACCCCGCCAGCCGCGCGGTGATCACAGTGACGGTGCTGGTCAGCTTCGTCTTCTTCGTTACCTCGGCGGACTCCGGCACCGTGGTGCTCTCCACCCTTTCCGCCCACGGCGGCAGCGCCGACGACGACGGCCCGAAGTGGCTGCGGGTGTTCTGGGGGGTGGCCACCGCACTGGTCACCGGCGGCCTGCTGTTCGCCGGCAGCATCGATGCGCTGAAGTCAGCGGTAGTGCTGACTTCCCTGCCCTTCTCGCTGATCCTGCTGCTGCTGATGTGGGGGCTGCACAAGGCGTTCTATCTGGAGTCCCAGCGCCAGCGCGCGCGCACCCATTCCCTCGCGCCACCACCATCGGCCAAGCCCGGCGGCTGGAAGCGCCGGATCTCCCAGGCGGTGCACTTCCCCACGCGCGATGAGGTTTACCGCTTCATGGTCGACGTGGTCAGCCCGGCGATAGCCGAGGTCTCCCAGGTGTTCCGCGAAAAGGGCCTGCAGGTGGAGTCCGACCTGGACCTGGGCAACCTGGAACTGATCCTGGAAATCGGCCACGGCGAGCAGCACACGTTCCTCTACCAGGTCTCGATGCGCGGCTACTTCACCCCATCCTTCGCCCGCGCCGGCATGGGTGGCCTGCACCTGAAGAACCGCCGTTACTTCCGCGCCGAGGTGCACCTCTCCGAAGGCAGCCAGGACTACGACCTGATGGGCTACAGCAAGGAGCAGATCATCAACGACATGCTCGACCAGTACGAGCGGCACCTGCAGTTCCTGCATCTGGTGCGCTAGGTTCGGACTCGCGCATGCCCTTGCAGCAGCGAGCTTGCTCGCGAACGGATTCACCGGCAGCGCCAGTGTTGGGCGGTTCGCGAGCAAGCTCGCTCCTACATACAGACTGCGTATCTCACGGAACGAGGAGCAGATAATGAAAAAGGCGCCCGAAGGCGCCTTTTTCACATCGAGGCGAAAAATCAGCCGCGGGTGCCGCTCAGCACCTTGCGGTAGAACAGCACGCAGATCGCCACGAAGACCACCAGGCCGAGCCACTGCGCGGTGTTCTCGAAGCCGTCGCCGACCAGCGCCAGCGGCGCGGCAGAACCAGTGGTGCCGATGATGGCGGCGAGCAGGATGCCCATCAGGCTCTCGCCGACAATCAGCCCCGAAGCCAGCAACACGCCACGGCGCTTGGGCTCATCGGAGAATTTTTCCACATCCTTGCCGGCTGCCACCGCGCGCTTGGCCAGGGCGGTTTCCAGCAGCCAGCCGATCACGGCGCCGACCACCAGGGTCATGCCGATGGTCGGCGGCAGGTAGATGCCCAGGCCGACCGCCAGCACCGGCAGGCTGGCCTTGCCGGTGCGGCGCAGCAGCACGTCCACCAGGATCAGCGCGATGCCCAGCGCCACGCCGATGAGGATCATGTTCCAGTTCAGCGCGTTGTGGAAAATCCCACTGGCGATTGCAGTCATCAGCGTCGCCTGCGGCGCGGCCAGCGCGGCGTTCGGGTCCATGCCTTCACGCGGCAGCGCGCCGGTGAAGCCGTAGGCATTGAACAGCAGTTCCAGCACCGGCGGGATCACCAGCGCACCGACCAGGCAGCCGACGATCAGCGCCACCTGCTGGCGCCAGGGCGTGGCGCCAACCAGGTAACCGGTCTTCAGGTCCTGCAGGTTGTCGTTGGAAATCGCCGCGATCGCGATCACCACCGAGGTGGTGAACAGCGCCAGGGCGATGGCCAGCTTGCCACCCTGCTGGTCGAGGAAACCGGTTTCCAGTGAGCCGACGCCGAGGATCAGCAGCGACACCAGGATCACTGCGATGATGCCGATACCGGAGATCGGGCTGCTCGACGAACCGACGAGGCCCGCCATGTAGCCGCAGGCGGCGGCGATCAGGAAGCCGAAGAAGAAGGCGAAGATCACACAGACCGCTACCAGGCCCCAGAAACCGAAGCCTTTCAGGTCCGGCGCGGCCTCACCGAGGAAGTAGGAAAAGACCACGAACAGCGCTACCAGCAGGAAACCGGCGATGGCGACTATCCATTTCGCGGAGAGGTCCTGCTCGGTGCGCAGGTCGCTCACCTCGCCACGCCCGCGCACAGCGCTGAGCGACGACCAGACGCCCTGCACCATGGGCTTGAACAACGTCGCCAGGGTCCACAGTGCAGCGATGCCGATGGTGCCGGCGCCGAGGAAGCGCACCTGGCTGCTCCACAGCTTGGTGGCCAGCTCCGGCAGGCTCTGCCCGGCGGCCAGTACGCTGTTCACCGAAAGCAGCGGTACCGCCACGCCCCAGGCGATGACAACGCCGATCAGGATGGCGATACCGGCAGTAATGCCCATCAGGTAACCGGCGCCCACCAGCGCCAGGGAGAAGCCGGTGGACAGGCGGAACGCCGCCTGCCCGGCGGTCAGCCAGAAACTGAAGCCCTCGGCGAGCACCTTGAAGCCGCTGCTGAGCAGGCTGAACGCGGCGGCAACCACACCGCCGGCGAGGATGTCGCGCAGGCCCGCGCCACCGGCTTTCGCAGGCTTGCCGGCTTTTTCCTCTTCCTCGTCCTGGCTGCCGACCCGGAGGATTTCCGCCGCCGCCACGCCCTCGGGGTACGGCAGGCTGCTCTGTACCACCATCACCCGACGCAGCGGAATGGTGTAGAGCACGCCGAGGATGCCGCCAATGGAACAGATGGCGGCCGTCTGCCAGAACGGGAAACCACTCCAGTAGCCGATCATCAGCAGGCCGGGGAGGATGAAGATGATCGAGGACAAGGTGCCGGCCGCCGAGGCCTGGGTCTGCACCATGTTGTTCTCGAGGATGTTGGAACCGGAGAAGTAGCGCAGCACGGCCATGGAAATGACCGCCGCGGGAATCGACGAAGCGAAGGTCAGGCCGACCTTGAGGCCGAGGTAGACGTTGGAGGCGGTGAATACCACAGTGATCAGCGCGCCGAGGATCAGACCGCGAACCGTCAGCTCGGCGAGGTTGGACTCGTCGGGAATCCGTTCTTGCATGTAGGCAATCTCTTTATGAAGCGAAACTGCCAAAGCGTAGGACAGTGCGCCATCCACCGCGACCCGGAATGGCGACGATTGCGGTCTGCGATGCGGCTTTGTTGCCGCAAGTCACGGGGATGACGGTAATTTCCGAGTCGCCGCGCCGTCTGTAGGAGCGAGCTTGCTCGCGAACGGATTCCAGGATGACTCCGGAGTTATGCGGTTCGCGAGCAAGCTCGCTCCTACAAATCAAACCGCCAATTCCGTGTGGCGAACTCAGAACGGCTTGTCCCCCAGAATGGTCGCGCGGTGCATCACCCGCCGCTGCGGGCGGTAATCATCCACCGCGTAGTGCTGGGTCACACGGTTGTCCCAGAAGGCCACGTCGTTTTCCTTCCAGCGCCAGCGCACGGTGAACTCCGGACGCGCGAAGTGGGCGAACAGCAGGTCGAGGATGGCGCGGCTTTCCGCCGGTTCCAGCTCGTTGATGCGAGTGGTGAAGCCGTCGCTGACGAACAGCGCCTTGCGCCCGGTGACCGGGTGCGTGCGGATCACCGGGTGGCTACGCGGCGGGTTTTTCCGCCGCGCCTCCTCCAGCCGCGCGAGGTCCGCGTCGGTGGCACCGAAGCGCTCCTGGGGGAAGGACTTGCTGATGTCGTGGGTCGCGGTGAGGCCGTCGAGCAACTGCTGCAGTGGCTTCGACAGTGCCTCGAACGCCGCGATGCCGCTGGCCCAGAGGGTGTCGCCACCGTAGGGCGGCAGTTGCTTGGCGGCCAGCACGGCGCCCAGCGCCGGGGTCTCCAGGAAAGTCACGTCGGTGTGCCAGATGGCGTTGTCGCGCACGTCGGTGACGGCGGTGTCGAGGACGATGACTTCGCGCTGCTCCGGCGAGCTGGGGTAGATCGGGTGGATGTGCAGGTCACCGAAGCGCGCAGCGAAGTTCGCCTGCTGCGTCGGCGTCAGCGGCTGGTCGCGGAAGAACAGCACCTGGTGATCGAGCAGGGCCTGCTCGATCTGGCGTTGCGCCGCGTCGTCCAGCGGATCGGCCAGGCGCACGCCGGACACGACGGCGCCCAGGGCCGGGCTGAGGGGTTCGATGGTCAGGCTGGTCATGTTCGTGTTCTCTCGTGAGGTTCACGGGAAGAGCCGGGCTCTCCCCTACCCTCGCCTGCGTGGCGAGGGCGTCGGATCAGTGTTCGTGAAGAAGAAAGCGGTTATTCCCAGGAGGCGAAACGCTTCTGCAGCCAGCGCAGCCCCAGCTCGAAGCTCAGCGCGATGGCGGCGATCAGCAGGATGCCCAGCACCACCACATCGGTGGCGAGGAACTGCGCGGCGGACTGCACCATGAAGCCCAGGCCGCGGTTGGCGGCGATCAGCTCGGCGGCGACCAGGGTCGACCAGCCCACGCCCAGGGCGATGCGCAGGCCGGTGAGGACCTCCGGCAGCGCGCTGGGCAGGATCACGTGGCGCACCACCTGCAGGCGGCTGGCGCCCAGGCAGCGCACGGCCTGGATGCGCGACTTGTCCACGCGGCGCACGCCGGCGGCAGTGGCGATCAGCAACGGCGCAAACAGCGCGAGGTAGATCAGCAGTACCTTGGACAGCTCGCCGATGCCGAACCAGATGACGATCAGCGGCAGGTAGGCCAGCGGTGGGATCGGCCGGTAGAACTCCACCAGCGGATCGAACGCGGCGCTGACCAGCGGGTTGAGCCCCATCAGGATGCCCAGCGGAATCGCCGTGAGCACCGCGGCGCCCAGCGCCAGCAGCACCCGCAGCAGGCTGGTGCCGACGTGTTGCCACAGCGAGGCGTCGACGTAACCTTCGGCCAGTACACGCTGGAGGGCTTCCACCAGTTGTTCCGGGGCAGGCAGGAACAGGGTGTCGACCCAGCCCAGGTGCGTGGCCAGCCACCAGAGCAGGAAAACCCCGACAACGCTGCCGGCGGCGGCCCAGCGGCGGTAATCACCCGGTACGCTACGGGCTTTCGGCGCGGCGGCGGGGAGTTTGGCGGCGAGGGTATCAGTGGGCATGCTCGGCCTCCGGTTCTTCCAGAAACTCATCCAGCAGGAGTTGGCGCAGACGCGCGAATTCCGGGTCGGACTTGATGCTGCGCACCGGCTCGCCAGCGGCGTAGCGGCGGGCGAAGGCCAGTGACAGGCGCTTGACGATGCGCGCCGGCGGACCGTCCATCACCACCAGGTCGGTGGCGAGGAACAGCGCTTCATCGACGCTGTGGGTGATCAGGAACAGGCCCTTGCCGGTCTTGCGCCACAGGTCCAGGGTCAGCACCTGCATGCGCTCGCGCGTCAGCGCGTCGAGGGCGCCGAAGGGTTCGTCGAGCAGCAGGAAATCCGGTTCCACCGCCAATGCACGGGCGAGGCCCAGGCGCTGCCGCTGGCCACCGGAAAGTTGCGAGATGCGGTAGTCCGCGTGCTCGCCCAGGCCTACCAGCTTGAGCACTTCATGGGCACGGGCATTGCGCTCGGCAGCGCCGACGCCGCGAATGCGCAAGCCCAGGGCCACGTTGTCCAGGGCATTGAGCCAGGGCATCAGCGCGTCGTCCTGAAACACTACGCCACGCTCGCCGCCAGGGCCTTCGAGGGTCCGCCCATCGATCTGCACGCGGCCGCTGTCCGGCGCCTGGAAGCCTGCCAGCACGTTGAGCAGGCTGGATTTGCCGCAGCCGGACGGGCCGAGCACCACCAGGGATTCGCCCTTGGCCAGGCTGAGAGTGAGGTCCTGCAACACGACGCGCTCGCGTCCGCGCTGCTGGAAAGTGAGGCTGACCGCCTCGGCCGTCAGACGGCTCATGTTCTGCCCTCCGTAGGGTGAGAAGAAATACGTGAAGCTTTTCTGTAGGAGCGAGCTTGCTCGCGAACCGGCCCGAGCTTCAGTGCCAGCCGGTGTTCGCGAGCAAGCTCGCTCCTACGAAGAGCAAATGATCAGCGCTGGCCGACCTGCACGCTCTCCGCCTGGCGCACGTATTCCGCGCTGACGTAGGGCGAGTAGTCCTTGAGCACCGAGGGCACGCGCTTCTGCTCTTTCAGGAAGGCTGCGGTACCGGCGATGTCCTTGGCGGTGCCACCGCCCAGCAGTGCGGACGACAGCTGCGCCTGGGATTCGGGGAAGGCGGAGCCGGCCAACAGTTCGGGCACGTCCTTCGGATCGGCGCCGGTCAGCTTGGCAATCTTTTTCACCTGCTCGGAATCGGCGGTCCACTGGGCCTTGTGGGCGTTGTAGTCGGCGAAGGAATCCAGGCTCACGCGGGCGAACTTGGCGATGACTTCCGGGTGCTTCTCGGCGAAGTCCTTGCGTGCTACCCAGACCTCGAAGGTCGGTGCGCCCCACTGGCCGACTTCGGCGGCGTCGGTCAGCACCTTGCCGGATTTCTTGATCTCGCCCAGGGCGGGCGACCAGACGAAGGCGCCATCGATGTCACCACGACGCCAGGCGGCGGCGATCTCGGTGGGGTTGAGGTTGACGATCTTCACCTTGCTGGGGTCGATGTTCCAGTGCTTGAGCGCGCCCAGCAGGCTGTAGTGCGAGGTCGACACGAAGGGGGTGGCGATGGTCTTGCCGACCAGGTCTTCGGGCTTCTCGATCTTGCTGCCGTTGCGCACGACCAGCGCCTCGGCGGCATTGATCTGCGCGGAGACGATGAAGGCGACGATCGGCAGGCCGCGCGAGGTAGCGGCGGCCAGCGGGCTGGAGCCGAGGTTGCCCAGCTGCACGTCACCCGAGGCAATCGCGGCGACCACTTCCGGCCCGCTGTTGAAGCGGCGCCAGTCGAGCTTCTCGCCGATGACCTTTTCATAGGTGCCATCGGCCTGCGGAACCTTGGTCGGGTCGATGCCGGTCTGGTAGCCCAGGACGATGTCGGCGAACGCGGCACTCTGGAAGGACAGGACAGCCGCAACAGCGACGCCGGCCAGGGCACGGCGTACGAAACGAGGTTTGTTCATGGTATTTCCTCTGAAGATGACGGCGGTGCCGGCCTCACAGAGGGGACGGACCACGGGACGGGATTCGATGGTTTGCAACAGGTGTCCGGCGGTCCGGTAGAGCTAGGTTACCGATATAAAAAACTTCGAATAAATAATTTTTAGTTCTTAACTTATGAGCGCCAGCGCTTGCCTCGATTCGGCTACAGCCCCCGTGCCACGGCGCCTCAGGTGGCGCCAGCGTGCACCCGGGCGCGGGTGCCCTCCTGGCGCAAGCCGACTTGTACCGCCTGTTGTGCCACTGCAGCGGTTTCCGCGACCAGGGTTGCCAGCGCCGCGCTACGGCTGAAGCTCAGGCCATTGCCCGCCGCCTGGGCTGACTCGAAGGCCACTGCCGACTGTTCGGACAGCCGCAGCCCCAGCGCCAGCAGCCGCTGCAACTCCCCCGCCGCCGTCCGCGGCGGCAGGTTTTCGAAGGTCTGCACGGCTAGGCCCAGGGCGATATTGGCCTGCAGCAAAGCGGCAAGGCTGCCGCGCAGTTGCGCACGGGGCGTCCACGGCAGACCTGGCGGCAACAGGATGTCTTCGGGATGCAGGCGCACTTCGTGGCAATGCAGCAGGCCGCCGCCGTTGGGCTCGAAGCGGTCCAGCCCGCTGCGATCGGCCGGCAGTGCGGCGATCAGCAAACCCTCGCTCGGCGCGTGACGCGCCGAGATCAGCAACCAGTCCACCGCCTCGGCGCCGAAGCAGTCGTGGCGCCCACCCTGCAACAGAAAGCCGCCGCGCCGATGCTCGCGCGCCAGCAGGCGGTTTTCCTGGTGATCCACCGCCTCGCCCCACAGCCATTCGCGTTCCACGCTGAGCGGCAGCAGGCGTTCGCGCTGCTCGACGCTGCCCAGCAGCAACACGCTGGCCAATTGCAGGTGATGCAGGGCAAACAGCCGCGCCAGCGTGCCGTCGCACTCGGAGAGATCGCGCAGGGTCTGCAGCACCTCTTCCCAGCCGGCGCCGCGCCCGCCGTACTCGCGCGGCACGGACAGGGCCAGCAGGCTGGATGCGCGCAGGGCGTCGCTCCAGCGCTGGGTGGGAGGGAGTTGGGAATAAGTGGAAAGCGGCACCACCAGGCTCATGCACACCTCGGCTCGAAGGGGTGGATCAGTGGCCTGGGCGTATGGCGCGCGGGTGTACTGAAAGGAAAGAACAACGGCCTCCGAATGGAGGCCGTTACATACCCTAGCGAACCGCGCGATGCGCGCGAAATAACCTTTCGGGCTTAGCTCATGCCGCGAGTCAGACGGCTTCCTTGCGCCGCCACTGCGGCAGGCCGATCAGCACCACGGCGCTGATGATCACCGCCATCGCCAGGGACTCTGCCAGGCCGATATGCTCGCCGGCGAAGACTACGCCGAGCATCACCGCCACCGCCGGGTTGACGTAGGCGTAGCTGGTCGCCGCCGCCGGGCGCACGTTGGCCAGCAGATACATGTAGGCGCTGAAGGCGATGATCGAACCGAACACCACCAGGTAGGCCAGCGCACCCCAGCCGGCAGCCGTTGGCATCTGTTCCAGGCGCTCGCCGCTCAGCAAACTGCCCAGCAGCAGCACGCCGCCGCCGACCAGCATCTCCACCGCGCTGGCCATGGCACCGCCGGGCAGGTCCAGACGCCGGCTCCACACCGAACCGAAGGCCCAGGTAGCCGCCGCAAAGATAATCAGCGCTGCACCCGCCGGGCTGCCCTGCAGGTTCGAGCCGAGGTTGAGCAGCACGATGCCGAACAGGCCCAGGGCAATGCCGGCCCATTCCAGCGCATTGGTGCGGTTGCCGAAGAAGCGCCCGAACACCAGGGTAAACAGCGGCACGGTCGCCACCGCCAGCGCCGCCACACCCGAAGCCACGCCCCAGTGCTCGGCCACCGTCACCCCGCCATTGCCGCAGCTGAGCAGCAGGATGCCGATGGCGCCTGCCGACAAGCACTGCCTGAAGGTCGGCAATGGCGCCCCGCGCCAGAGCATCCAGGCGAACAGGATCGCCCCGGCGATGATGAAACGGCAGCCGGCCATCAGCATCGGCGGCCAGGACTCGACGCCAATGCGGATCACCAGGTAGGTCGAACCCCAGATGAAATAAAGGGCGAAGAAAGCGGCGATCAGGGTCAATGAAACGCGGGCTCTGGGCATGGGCAGGGTGGTCATGAAAGGGGCTCGACAAGGCGGGTGGGGCGATTCATTTTATGCAGGCGCCACCCCACGGATAAGGCACAGACAACGCCAATACTGGCGTAACACTTTTCAATCGATGGATTTTCCGGCTCTTTTCCGTTGAATCTGTTTTAACCAGAATGCCGAGGCAAGACTGATGGACAAATACGACCGCGCCCTGCTCGCCGCCCTGCTGGAAGACGGCCGCCTGTCCTTCGCCGAACTGGCCCGGCGTATCAACCTGTCCCCTCCCGCCGTGGCCGACCGCGTGGCGCGCCTGGAAGCCGAAGGGGTGATTACCGGCTACCACGCCAGCGTAGACCTGTCGAAGATCGGCCGTTCGATCCAGTGCCTGATCGAGATGCGGCTGAACGACCACCGCAGCAAGACCATGCTCGACCCGCTGCTGGACATCCCGCAGATCATCGACTGCTACCGCATCACCGGCGAAGCCTGCGTGATGCTCAAGGTGGCGGTCAGCTGCACCCAGGAGCTGGAGGAGCTGATCGACCGCCTCGCCCAGTTCGGCACCAGCAAGACCTCGCTGGTACTGTCCACGCCATTCGCACGGCGCATCCATCCGGCAATGTTGCAGGGTGGTTGAGGTGGGTTTCTAGAAGGGAATTGCAGGGGAAAGAATCTCTCCTACGGCAGCGACCTGACGAGACTCCGCCCGCCGGCCTTCTGTAGGAGCGAGCTTGCTCGCGAACAGCCCGAACTTAGACGTAACCGGTGTTCGCGAGCAAGCTCGCTCCTACAGCCCCTCGCAGTTTCGTAGGGCGCATAACGCGCCAGCGTTATCCGCCACTCCCCTATCGGCGGATAACCTGTTCCAGGTAATGCGCCCTACGCTCAGCTCTTCGTAGGATAAAAAAAGGCGGCGCCGCTTGCGCGGTGCCGCCTGAAGTCACGGAGTTGCTACATCGTGGGCCGGCGAAGAGGGCCGTCCCGTTGTATTGGATTACCGTTCGATGATCGCGGTCACACCTTGGCCGCCCGCAGCGCAGATCGAGATCAGTCCGCGGCCTTTTCCGGCGGCGTCCAGCAGCTTAGCCAGGTTGGCGACAATGCGCCCGCCCGTAGCAGCGAACGGATGGCCGGCTGCCAGCGAACTGCCCTTCACGTTGAGCTTGCTGCGGTCGATGGAACCCAGCGGCGCGTCCAGCCCCAGGCGTTCCTTGCAGTAGTCCGCGTCCTCCCAGGCCTTGAGAGTGCACAGCACCTGGGCAGCGAAGGCTTCGTGGATTTCGTAGAAGTCGAAGTCCTGCAGGGTCAGACCGTTGCGCGCCAGCAGGCGCGGCACTGCGTAGACCGGCGCCATCAGCAGCCCTTCGTGGCCGCCGACGAAATCCACCGCGGCCGCCTCGCCGTCCCTGAAATACGCCAGGATCGGCAAGCCGTGCGCCTTCGCCCACTCCTCGCTGGCCAGCAGCACCACCGAGGCGCCATCGGTCAGCGGTGTCGAGTTGGCGGCCGTCAGGGTGCCGCGCGGGCCCTTCTCGAATACCGGCTTGAGGGTGCCGATCTTCTCCAGGTTGATGTCCGGGCGCAGGTTCTGGTCGCGCACCAGGCCGCGGAACGGTGTCAGCAGATCGTTCTGCCAGCCCTCGTCGTAGGCGGCAGCCAGCTTGTGATGGCTCTCGTAGGCCAGCTTGTCCTGCTCGTCGCGGGGGATGGCCCAGGTCTGCGCCATCAGCTCGCAGTGTTCGCCCATCGACAGCCCGGTGCGCGGCTCGCCGTTCTTCGGAATGTGCGGCATCAGGTGACGCGGGCGAATCTTCAGCAGGCTTTTGATCTTCTCGCCGTTGGACTTGCCGCGATTGGCCTCCAGGAGAATCTTGCGCAGCCCTTCGTTGACGCCGATGGGCGCGTCGGAGGTGGTGTCGACGCCGCCGGCGATGCCGCAGTCGATCTGCCCGAGGGCGATCTTGTTGGCCACGAGGATCGCTGCTTCCAGGCCGGTGCCGCAGGCCTGCTGGATGTCATAGGCCGGGGTTTCCGGCGCCAGGCGCGTGCCCAGCACGCATTCGCGGGTCAGGTTGAAGTCGCGGGAATGCTTGAGTACCGCGCCGGCAACTACCTCGCCCAGGCGCTCGCCATGCAGCTTATAGCGCTCGATCAGGCCGTCCAGCGCGGAGGTCAGCATCTCCTGGTTGCTCGCCGTGGCATACACGGTATTGGAGCGGGCGAAGGGAATACGGTTGCCGCCGACAATGGCGACCCGGCGCAATTGGGTCATGCAGAGCTCCTACAAGGGTGAGCGTTGAAGTGCGGTCAAGGCTAACCTTAGCCGCTTGTGTCGCATTGGCCGCCCCGCCGTTGCGCAGGTCAGCGCGGTCAATTGCGTCGAACCCCTGCCTGCGTAGAGTGGTCAGCACTTTAGAGAATCCGTTCAGGAGCCCGTTCCATGACCGATCGCTACATTGCCTTCGCCAACTCCAACGTCGGCCGCCGCCTGGTCGGCGCCCTCGGCCTGCCCGCTCCGGTCCGCCTGGAGCGCTGGAGCGCCGGGCGCACGCGGCCGGTGGACGGCGCGTTGCTGCTCGGTGGCGAGGGCAACCTGAACGAGGCCGTGCTGCCGTTCGCCGAGCGCCTGACCGATTCGATCTTCGCCTTCAGCGATGGCCAGTACGGCCTGCCGCGCTGGACCGCCGAGCACGGCCCGAAGCTCAAGGCCATCGTCTTCGACGCCAGCGGCCTGACCCGCTTCGAGCAGACCATCGAGCTGCGCACCTTCTTCCAGGGCGCGCTCAAGGGCCTGGACAAGTGCCCGCACGTGGTGATCCTCGGCCGCGCGCCAGAGTCGATCAAAGACCCCATCGCCGCTAGCGTCCAGCGCAGCCTGGAAGGCTTCAGCCGCTCCCTCGGCAAGGAAATCCGCCGCGGTGGCAACGTGCAACTGGTGTATGTCGGCAAGGGCGCCGAGGACCAGCTTGAAGGCGCGCTGCGCTTCTTCCTCTCGCCCAAGAGTGCCTATGTGTCCGGGCAGGTGGTGCGTCTGTCCGCCTACGACAAGCAGGTGCAGGACTGGAGCCGCCCGCTGGTGGGCAAGCGCGCGCTGGTGACCGGCGCCGCCCGTGGCATTGGCGCGGCGATTGCCGAGACCCTCGCCCGTGACGGCGCCGAGGTGGTGCTGCTGGACGTACCGCCAGCCAAGGAAGCCCTCGACGCCCTCGCCGCGCGCCTGGGGGGACGTGGCGTGGCGCTGGATATCTGCGCGGCGGATGCCGGCGCACAACTGGTAGCGGCGCTGCCCGAGGGCGTCGACATCGTCGTGCACAACGCCGGCATCACCCGCGACAAGACTGTCGCCAAGATGAGCGAAGCGTTCTGGAACTCGGTGATCGAGGTGAACCTGAAAGCCCCGCAGGTGCTGACCCAGGCCCTGCTGGACGCGAACAAGCTGCATGACGATGGCCGCGTTGTGCTGCTCGCCTCCATCAGCGGCATCGCCGGCAACATGGGCCAGACCAACTACGCGGTGAGCAAGGCCGGCCTGATCGGTCTGGCGCAGGCCTGGGCGCCGGCGCTGGGCAAGAAGGGCATCAGCATCAACGCGGTGGCGCCGGGCTTCATCGAGACCCAGATGACCGCCGCCATCCCGCTGACCATCCGCGAAGCCGGTCGACGGATGAATTCCATGGGCCAGGGCGGCCTGCCGCAGGACGTCGCCGAAGCCGTGGCCTGGTTCGCCCAGCCGGGTTCTGGCGCAGTGAGCGGCCAGGTGCTGCGGGTCTGCGGGCAGAGCCTGCTGGGCGCCTGATCCGCTCCAATTGACCCCACCCGTAGGATGGCGTGGAGCGCAGCGATACCCATCAATCCCTGCGACAGCATGGGTATCGCTTGGACTCCACCCATCCTACGAACTGGAATTCCCCTGCGCCGCTCCTAAAAGATCAGCGTTAAGGATCAGCGTTGTAGGGCGCATAACCTGGAACAGGTTATCCGCCGGCTCCTTCATGGCGGATAACGCTGGCGCGTTATTCGCCCTACGCGAAGCCTCTCTCCCCTGTCTCCCCCGCAGGAGCGCGCAATGCTCTTGGTCCGGCCTCCAGCGCCGTAGGACGCATAACCTGGAACAGGTTATCCGCCGGCTCCTTCATGGCGGATAACGCTGGCGCGTTATTCGCCCTGCGCGAAGCCTCTCTCCCCTGTCTTCCCCGCAGGAGCGGGCAATGCTCTTGGTCCGGCCTCCAGGCCGGCCAACGGCAGCGTTGATCGATCAGCTTCGCGCCGCCACCAGCTCGCGGAACTCCTCCGCGCTCACCCGGTGGTCGCCATTGCGGTCCGCACGCACGATCAACGCCGGTTCCTGGGTCATGAACTCCGCCTGGCTGACCTTGCCGTCACCGTCCTGGTCCGGCCAGGCGATGGCATTGGGCGCGACGTTCACGCTGGGATTCGGCGGCGTCACTTCCTCGCGGGTCAGCAAGCCGTCCTGATTGCGGTCCAGCCGGTGGAACATGCGCACGCGCATGGCGGACAGGTCTTCGGCCTCGATGAAGCCGCTGCCATCGCGGTCCAGACGGGAGAACGCCGTCTCGCCCATTTCCCCAGCGAAGGCGCAGGGTGCGGACAACAACAGGACGGCAGGCAGCAGGAGGGCTTGGCAGATTCGGCTTTGCATCGGGTGTACCTTGGCGGGAATTGACCGGCAAAGCCTATCCAGGGGCGGGCTCGAAAGGGTTCGATCACTCCACCGGCGGTTGCGGGCGGCCGCGCCGGCGGAACTCCACGGGGGTCTCGCCGACCCAGCGCTTGAAGGCGCGGTAGAAGGTGCTCGGCTCGGAGAAGCCGGTGCGTTCGACAATCACCTCGATGCGCTCGTCGGTCTTGAGCAGCAACTCCTTGGCCAGGCGGCAGCGGTAGTCGGTGACCAGGTCGTTGAAGCGCACGCCGGCCATGGCCAGGCGCTCGCGCAGGCGGCGAGCCGGCATGTCGAGACGGGCGGCAACCTGTTCGAGAGTCGCACCACCATCCACCAGCAGCACGCCGATCAGCTCGCGCACCTTGCGCACCAGGTCCAGCCGCTCCACTTCCGCCAGTTGCCGCCGCGCCAGGGATTCGTGCATGCGCAGCAGCTCCGGCGCAGCGTGGCGCGAGGGCTTGTCCAGGACATCAGCGGCGAACACCAGGGCATAGCGATCGGCACCCAGCACCGCGGGGCAGCCGTAGACCTGCCGGTAACGATCGGCGGGGGCGCCCTCCTCGTGCATCAACTGCACTTCGTGGGGCTTGAAGTCGCCTTCGGTGAGCGCATGGAACAGCCGCACCACCGCTCCGGCGAGCATCTCGGGGAAGTGTCGGTTGGTACCGGCGGTATGGCCGAGCAGCAGCACGGCCTTCTCGCCCTCTACTTCCAGGCGGGCATTGAGGGTATCGGAGAGCAGGCGCACGTAGCGCAGGGCATGGCGCAGGCCCTCACCGAAGGTGGCGCTGGAGAGGAACAGGTATTCCAGCAGCAGGCCGTGGAACGCGGGCAAATGGCCGGCCAGGTAGAGGCCGACATGCTCTTCACCGCACTCTTCGGCGGCAGCCTTCCAGAACAGGTTCTGTGCGCTGTGGGGGAATCGTCCGGCAGGCAGGCTGCCGGCGGGCAGGCCGACGCGAGCCAGCACGCGGTCAGGATCGCTACCGCTGGCGCGCAGGGCGTCGATCACCGGGCGCATCAGCGCCACATCGTCGGTCAGATCACGCATGGTGTTTTTTCTAGTTATCCATGAGGCGGCCCCATCTTAGGCAGCTTTCCTATCGGCCCTCAAGAGAATCAGGAAGCAGGTTGAGGGAAATATCCGAGCAATCTGACGGTCACATTGACTTGCCTGCCGCGCGCCGCGTTGCCACGGCCAATGCCCGCGCCTGAGCGGCGGCTAAGCTGAATGAATGCCCCTCAGGAGATACCCGATGCCCCGCGATTGGCTTGACCTGTCCGCCCCACCCGCCCTCACCGGCCTGTTCGCCCGCGCCGCCGTGCGCCGCGGCGTGCGCGGCCGCAGCCTGCCGACACGCGGCCTGCGCTGCCCGATTACGGTCGATCCGAAGCACCTGGAGCGCTATCGCAAGGTCTGTGGCTTCAGCGACAACCACCTGCTGCCGCCCACCTACCCGCACATCCTCGCCTTCGGGCTGCAGATGGGCCTGCTGACCGACGCGCGCTTCCCCTTCCCTCTGCTCGGCCTGGTGCACCTGGAAAACCGTATCAGCGTGTTACGCCCTCTCGGCGGGCTGGGACCGTTCAACGTCAGCGTGCGGGTGGATGACCTGCAACCCCACGAGAAGGGCGTGACCTTCAGCATCATTACCCAGTTGCACGACCAGCTCGGCCTGCTCTGGGAAGGCGACAGCCGCATCCTGCTCCGCGGCATGCGCCTGGACGGCACGCCGCCAGCCCGCGAGGAAGTGGCCGAGCTGCCGCTGGAGCAGATCGACGCCTGGAATTGCCCGGCGGACATCGGCCGGCGCTACGCCCGCGTGGCCGGCGACTACAACCCGATCCACCTGTCCGCTGCCAGCGCCAGGCTGTTCGGCTTCCCCCGCGCCATCGCCCACGGCCTGTGGAACAAGGCGCGCAGCCTGGCTGCGCTGGGCGAACGCCTGCCGATGGCCGGTTATCGGGTCGACGTGCGCTTCCAGAAGCCGGTCCTGCTGCCGTCCCAGGTCAACCTGCTGGCCAGCGCGCCTGCGCCCTCCGGGCAATTCAGCCTGCGCGGCAAGGACGACCTGCCGCACATGGCCGGCAGCTGGAGCCCGCTGGACGTTTGACGCGCCAGGCTTGAAGCTATGGGGCTCACGTTGGAGCCCCATCTGCATGAACCTCGAAGCCATCACCGCGCGCCTGCACGCCATCCGCGACCATAACCACTGGAGTCGCTTCCACAGCCCGAAGAACCTGGCCATGGGCGCCAGCGTGGAAATGGCCGAGCTGGTGGAAATCTTCCAGTGGCTGCGCGAAGACGAATCACGCCAGCTGCCGCCGGAGAAGCTCGCCCATGCCGGCCAGGAAGTCGGTGACATCGTCCTCTACCTCCTGCTGATGTGCGCCGAGCTGGGCATCGACATGAACCAGGCGGTGCTCGCCAAGCTGGCCGACAGCGAACGGCGCTTCATCGAAGGGGGCGCAAAGTGAGCGAATCCCCGAAGACTGGCGACCGTCACTTCGACGAGCTGGCCACGCGCTTCGCCGAGAAGATCTACGGCGGCGCCAAGGGTGCCATCCGCCTCGCCGTGCTCCAGGCCGACCTTGCCGAAGCCCTGCCCAACCGCCCGCTGCGGGTGCTGGATATCGGCGCCGGGCTGGGCCACATGTCGCTGTGGCTGGCCGGACGCGGGCACCAGGTCACCCTGGCGGAACCCGCCGCGCCGATGCTCGAGGGCGCGCGCCAGCGTTTCGACGAAGCCGGCCTGCAAGCCACCTTCATCGAGGCGCCCTGGCAGGACCTGCTCGGCCAACTCAACGAACCCTATGACCTGGTGATCTGCCACGCCGTGCTGGAGTGGCTGGCCGAGCCGCTGGCGATTCTCCCTGTGCTGCATCAGCTGACGCGGGCCGATGGCTGGCTGTCGCTGGCCTTCTACAACCGCGACGCGCTGATCTACCGCAACCTGCTCAAGGGCCACTTCCGCAAACTGCGCAAGAACCGCTTCTCCGGCGAGGGGCAGAGCCTGACACCACAGGAACCGCTCGACCCGCGCGTACTGGAAGCAGCCATGGCCGGCCACTGGCACATCGAGGCACGCAGCGGCGTGCGGGTCTTCCATGACTACATGCCGGTCGAGTTCCAGCACAAGGCCGAGCCGCTGGATCTGGTGGAGATGGAACTGCAATACCGTCGACACCCTGCCTTCGCCGGGCTCGGCCGCTACCTGCACTGGCTGTGCCGACCGCAGGATTAGGTGCATAGTCTTGCCAGCGCACGCCAATTGAAGTGAGCGTGCGGGAGTCCGTCATGCCGCGTTACCTGTTGATCCTGCCACTGCTCGCCGCGCTGGCTGCCTGCCAGAGCCAGAACCCGTACACCGCGACCTCGCTGCCGATGCCAGCTGCCCCTGCGCAGGCGGCCAACCCGGGCCTCGACCCCGGCAGCTACCCGGCGCCCCCGCTGGATTACGGCCGCTACCGTTCGTGGAGCTGGGCCAACGCCAGCGGCTTCGGCGGCCCCTTGCAGGACGCCGTCAGCGAGGCGCTTGACCAGCGCGGCCTGCGCCCGGCGCGCGAGAATGCGCCAGCAGACCTGAGCGTCAGCGCACAACTGTCCAGCGAGCAGCGCACGCGCCAGACCACCGATTACTACAACGGCGGCTACTACGGTGGTTACGGTCGCTGGAACGACCCATGGTACGGCGGCTATGGCGCCTCCTACCCGGTCACCCGCACCTACGTGGTCACCGTCAGCGTGGTGCGCATCAGCCTGTTCGATGCCCGCGACCACCAGCAGATATGGAGTGGCAGCGCCGAGTACGAAGACGGCGGCAACCAGAGCGAGCAGGCCCGCGCACTCCGCGAAGCCGCGCGCAAGGCCATGGACGGCTACCCACCGGGCTGACCCGCGGGCTGGCCGCAAATGTTGCCGGGCAGACATCTCCTGTGACCCTGCGCGCCCCTGCTGGCGCTTGCCTTTGCGCGGACTCTGCGCTTGGATGAAAGCTCTGTCAGGAGTAATCCAACCATGATCCGCCGTTTGCTGCTCTTAGGCCTGATGCTCGGCCTCGCTGCCTGCGAAACCACCAGCGTCAGCCGTGACTATGACACTTCGCGCGACTTCGCCCGCTACCAGACCTGGAGCTGGGCACAACCGGCCTTCGAATACCGCCCGGACGACCCGCGCATCAAGAGCGACCTTACCGAGCAACGCATCAGCGACGCCGTCGCCGACCAGTTCGACCAGCGCGGCCTGCGCAAGGCCCAGGACGGCAACCCGGGCGATGTGAAAATCCGCGCCTACCTGATCGTCGACCAGCGCCAGGACCAGGTCACCACCTACACCGGCGGCTACTGGGGCGGTTACTGGGGTGGCTACTGGGGCCCGCCACCGATGGCCGAGAGCCGCACCGTGACCTACAAGGTCGCCACCATCCAGGTCGACATGTTCGACGGCAAGGACGGCAAGCTGGTCTGGCGAGGCAGCGGCGAGCAGATCATGCGCAGCAGCCCGCCGACACCCGCCGAGCGCGAAGCGGCGATCCGCGAGACGGTGCAGAAAGTCATCGCCCAGTACCCGCCGCACTGATGTCGTAGCCAGAAACGGGAGAACGCGTGAACCTGCCTGCCCTGCAACATCGCCCCGCCCTCGCCGCCGACCTCGATGAGGTGGTGGGCTTTCCCCAGGACGCCGACGAACTCTTCTACTGCTACCCCAAGGCGAGCTGGCCGCTGACCATCGGCCAGCTCGCCGCCGCCATGGCCGAGCGGCGCGGAAGTACGGTGGCACTGCTCGATGGCCGTCTTGCCGGCTTCGCCAACTTCTACCAGTGGCAACCCAGCGAGTTCTGCGCGCTGGGCAACATGATGGTTGCGCCCTGGGCGCGGCGGCATGGCGTGGCGCAGTACCTGATCGAGGTCATGGAGAATCTCGCGCGAGACCAGTACAAGGCGCAGGTCATGAAAGTGTCCTGCTTCAACGCCAACGCCGCCGGCCTGCTGCTCTACGCGCGCCTGGGCTACAAGCCGCAGGGCATCGTCGAACGCGCCGATCCGCAGGGCCGGCGTATCGCCCTGGTCCAACTGGAGAAAGCCCTTGTCCACGCCTGAGCCCCAGCGTGTGCTGATCATCGTCAGCAGCGGCCCGAGCACCCCGGCGCGTTGCGCCGCGCCCTTCTACACCGCCACACTGCTGGCCTGCATGGATGCTCAGGTCACCCTGTTCCTCAGCGGCGAAGGCACACGCCTGGCCTTCCAGGATATCGCCGACCACCTCTGCGCCGCCGAAGGTGGCGAGCCCATCGCTCATTTCATCCAGCAGGCCAAGGAAGCCGGCGCGCGCCTTTTGATGTGCCGCGCACCGGGCATCGCCATCGACGAAAGCCGGCTGATCGAAGAGGTCGACGAAATCGCCAGCGGCGGCGAGCTGGCGCGCATGATCCTCGAATACGACCGGGTGCTGACGCTGTGAAGCTGCACGGCCTGGAGTTCCCCGACGACCTGCTCTACGCGCCCGACTACAACCTCTGGCTGCGCGAGGAAGAAGGCGGCGCCGTGACCCTCGGGCTGACCGCTTACGGCTGCGCGGTCTACGGGCAGATCTTCGCCTTCACCCCCAAGCGCGATGGCTGGCACATCGACTGTGACCGCAGTTTCGGCGTGGTGGAATTCGCCAAGGCTGCCTCCTCGGCACGCAGCCCACTGGATGCCAGCGTACTCGCCAGTAACGAAGCCGTGGTGCGCCGCCCCGGCCTGATCAACCAGGACTGCTACGGCGAAGGCTGGATGGTGCGCCTCAAACCCGACGACTGGGCCGCTGCCCGCGGCCGGTTCCTGCAGGGAGATGCCGCGCTGGACGCCTTCGCCCGGCGCATGCAACTGGACAACTTCGACCCCGACGACGACGGGGTCCAGGCCCTGCGCCCATGAGGCAGGCGGGCTGGTGCCAGGCGTTCCTGCTCTGCCTGCTCGCCAGCACGCCGCTGTACGCCGAACAACTGCCTCGGGACGGCTTCGTCTATCTCGACCAGGTACTGAAGTCCGCACACTATGACGTGCGCTACGCCGGCACCGACAACTTCGTCGGAGAACCCATCGACGGTTACCGGACAGCGCGAATCATCCTCACCCGCGAAGCCGCCGTGGCGTTGGCCGCGGTGGAGCAGGACGTCGCGCTGAGCGGTCTGGCCCTGAAGATTTTCGATGGCTATCGCCCGCAGCGCGCGGTGGATGAATTCCGCCGCTGGGCCGCCGACCCGCAGGACACCCGGCAGAAAGCCCGCTACTACCCCGACCTGGACAAGCCCGCGCTGTTCCGCGACGGCTACATCGCCAAGCATTCCGGGCACTCGCGCGGCAGCACCGTCGATCTCACACTGGTGGACTCGACAACCGGGAAAGAAGTGGACATGGGCAGCCCGTTCGATTTCTTCGGGCCCATCTCCCATCACGGCACGGCATTGGTCAACGTGCAGCAGACGCGCAACCGCGAAACCCTGCGCCAGGCCATGCTGCGGCACGGCTTCGAGCCCTATGGCGCGGAATGGTGGCACTACACCCTGAAGGCCGAGCCGTACCCGAAGACCTACTTCGACTTCCCGGTGCAGTGAGGCCCATCGGGCGCTCCCTGGGGAATCCTGCGGAACTCTCCGAACCCAGGAATTCTCCAACCCTCGCCCACACCGCCCACGCCCCAGGAGTCGCCACATGCCCCCGCAAGTCCCCGAGTTCGATGGCCAGCGCTGGAGCAACGCCGAAGAGGACCGCATCGAAGTCGTCGCTGCCGATCCCCGCTGGCCGCAGCGCTTCAGCGAAGAGGCCGCGGCCATCGCCCAGGCCGCCAGCCTGCCCGGCCTGGGCATCGAGCACATCGGCAGTACTGCCGTGCCGGGGCTGGACGCCAAGCCGATCATCGACATCCTCCTGCTGCCGCCACCGGGCAGCGACCCGCACGCCCTGATCGAGCCGCTGCAGAGGCTGGGCTACCAGTTCTGGGCGGAAAACCCCGACACCAGCCGGATGTTCTTCGTCAAAGGCATGCCGCCGCTGGGCAGCGGGCGCAGCCACCACGTCCACGTCATGGACCTGGGCGAAGCCTCGCGCCGCCTGCTGTTTCGTGACTGGCTGCGCGGCCATCCCGAAGACGCCAGGCTCTATGCCCGGGTCAAGCACCAACTGGCGCAGCGCTTCCCCACCGACCGCGACGCCTACACCGAAGGCAAGGACGAAGTCGTCGCGCAGATACTCGGGCGCGCGCTCAACCCGTCGCCGCAACGGCACTGCCACGAAAGCCCTGAGCCGCACGGCGGAGAAATCCAGGGGCCGGACAGCCGCTGAAGAACACCACGTGTTAATCAGCCGTTAATCCGCCCAGCCGAAGCTCGGGGCTCCCCTCAGGAGGAAGTCCCATGCTCAAGCTCTCCGTGGTCACCTTCGCCTGCTTCACCCTGGTCGGCTGCGCCGACTCCCCGCACTTCAGTCACTTCAGCGCCATCGAATCGCCTGTGCGCGAATCCTTCGGCGAAGACAACCTCGAACGCCAGCCCACCCGCGTACGCCTGCAGAGCGATGATTACTCGGCGCAGCAACAGCGGATGATGTGGGACCAGTGATACCGCAACCCCTCGGCAGACCGCGCCAGCGGCTGCCGATTGCGCTATAACGGGCGCATCCCCAAGCCAAAGGAATGGATGCCATGGCCTTCGACTGGCACAGCGACCCGATCACCCGGCAGACCCCGCTGGATGCCCACTACCGCAACACCCAGAACGTCCGCCGCTTCATGACCCAACATTGCGGCGACGGCTTCCATTTCGATCGCGCCTTCATGGCCTGGATTCGCAGCGGCGCACCCACAGACATGGGGGCGGTGGTGGATGAGTGGTTAAGGCGGAAGCAATGACGCCTCAGCGATAAACCCGCTCGACCGGCAAGGCGGCGCGGGCCTCGTCGAGCCGGCGCTGTTGCACCAGGCGACAGATTTCATGAGCCAGCGGCGTAACGTCAGTGACGTTGCATATCCACTCGTGCACATAGCGCTGCACGGCTTCGCGGCTGAGACCGATCTGAATGGCACGGTACGGCAGCGGCTGCAGATCGAGGTCACGCTCCGGGTCCCACTGAACGCGTACAGGCGATGCGTGCTTCAGCGTCTCCCACTCGTCCTGGCTCATGGGTGTCTCGGCACGGCTCGGGCAACTGTTTGCCAAGGCCCACTCAAATCCGTCGCGGCTGATATCGATGGCCAGGATTCTGCTTTTCCCGGGCTCTTTGTAGCCCCACCCGGCGCGGTACATCATCCATAGAAACGACGGTTTTACCCACGTCATCCGCTCCATTTTGAAGGGCGGGGATACGACGCGACCATTGGCCAATGCGCTGTCAGCGATGACATCCGAATAGGCCTGGTATACACGAATCACCTTGTCGTCATACACCGCGCGAATCTGGCAATGAGCTTCCATGCTGGCCACAGGTTCCTGGTTCGTCCGAGGGGATCGCGGTGATTCGTTACCGCAACAGGGAATTGGCGGAAGGCAGTGAGAGTCCGCCCACTGAAGCTTCAGGAGCGCGAGCTGTCGTTCCTGTCGAAGGCCGACATCGCCAAGGTATTCCTCTCGCTCCGCCACCACAGCCGGACCCCGCATGTGGAAATGATCGCGATGATCTGCCTGGCTACGGGATGCCGCTGGGGTGAAGCGCAAGGGCTGGTTCCCGAACGGGTCAAAGCCGGTGCCGTGCACTTCATCAACACCAAGTCCAAGCGCCGCCGCTCGGTGCCGATTTCGCCCGAGCTGGAACTAGGAATCCACGATCACTTCCAGAAACACGGGCTGTTCTCCAACTGCCGCGACAGCTTCGACTACGCGGTGAAGATGTCAGGCGTGAAGCTGCCACCGGGTCAGAAAACCCACGTGCTGCGCCACACCTTCGCGAGCCACTACATGATGAACGGCGGGAACATCCTGACGCTGCAACGGGTGCTCGGCCACGCCTCGCTGAACATGACCATACGCTACGCGCACCTTGCGCCGGATCACCTGCTGGACGTGCTGACGCTGGGGCCGATCAGGGACTTTCGTCACCTGCTCGATGCCGGGGAGAATCACGAGTGCTAGTATGCTTTGGCAAATTTTGCCATTCCAGAGAGACTGGTCCCATGAGCACGATGAACATTTCCCTGCCGGATACGCTCAAGAGCTTCGTCGATGAGCAGGTCAGCCAGCGTGGTTACGGCACCAGCAGCGAATACGTGCGCGAGCTGATTCGCAAGGATCAGGATCGTCAGCGTCTGCGGGGTCTGCTGATCGCCGGGGCAGAGTCGATGCCTGCGGCACCTGCCGACAGCGAGTACTTCGAATCGCTTCGCACGCGGGTGCGTAAGGCTCGGGGATGAAGGCGAAGCCCGTCATTCCACGCGTACTCGCCAATCAGGACGTTGAAGCGGCTGTCGATTACTACCTGAGTGAAGACGCCGAACAGGCTGCTATGGGGTTTGTCGACGCCCTGGAAAAGGCATACGCCCATATAGCCCGTCACCCCGCCAGCGGTTCATCCCGCTACGCCCATGAGCTGGATTTGCCGGGGCTGCATTGCTGGCCGCTCAAGCGCTATCCCTACCTGGTGTTCTATGTCGAGCGCGACGATCACATCGACGTGTGGCGCGTGCTGCACGGCATGAATGACATTCCATCCTGGATGCAGGCTGGCGAGAGCGAAACGCACTGAACGTGCTTCGACACTTCGAAGCGCCTTCCGGGGCTGAGCCGGAAGCCTAGAGCCATAAGGGCTGTAGACAAGGGAATTGGCGGAAGGCAGTGAGAGTCGAACTCACCCAGGAACGGCTGCCGTCCCCCACCGGGTTTGAAGCCCGGCCACGCCACCGGGCGTGATTGCCTTCCCTGGTCAGAAGCCGGCTACGCGTGCGTGGCGGCAGATGCGGGAGCCAGGATGTTGCCACTGTTGCCATGGCGGATGCCAGCGCAGCGATGCCGCAGCGTTGAGCAAATCGCAGAAGCGCTTTCCGATTGTCCAGCACAAAGCCATGGCTAAATAGAATCAAATCGCCACTTATTTGCCAGAAAAATACGGCAAATTGCCAGCCTGTGCTCTACCCTCGCTAGCAGTACCTCAGGGAGCTGCACGGCATGAAGCCAACTCTACCCATCCTCGAGATTTCCCCACGCCAGGGCATTGGCCCGGTCTGCCTCGGCGATCTGCGCTCCCTCGCGCGCGACGCCTTGGCCGCTGTCGGCTTCCCGCTGGAGTCGTCCAACGGGACGACAGACTATTTCTGCCAGGCAGCAATCCAGATCGAGTGCAACGAGCAGGGGCACGTCTGGTTCATCGGCCTGTCCCAGAGCGAGCAATACCTTGCCCGCTACCGGGGGGTGGATGTGTTTTCGCTGCCGGCCGGGGAGTTGTTCTCGCTGATCGCCTCGGCCGACGGCTCCGGCCCGCACGAATTCAACGACAGCGAATACCTGTTCCCCGGGCAGATCATCACGTTGTGGGACGCCGATGAGCAGTACGATCGCCAGGGCCACGAGACGCGCCCCGTCTGGGCCCAGGTGGGCGTCGGCAGCCCGGCGTATGTCGAGGCAGTCTCGGCAATCTGATCCACAGGCGAACTTTGTCGCGCCAGCGGATTATGCTTGTCCCGCACGCTGACAAGGGAATTCCATGCTGAACGCGAAACTCACCAGGGCTCTGCTGTGGATGGTCGTTGTCATCCTCGCCATCGCCGTCCTGGCGCTCGGGCTGCGGGTCGCCGCGCTGCGCAACATCCCCGCACTCGAGCCCTGGCACACCTGGGTGCCGGACGACCTGCACAGCGACGTGATCGATCGCCTGGACTGGGCCGGCTACCTGGCTGCCGAAGACCGGCTGATGCAAACCATGCGCGAGGAAATGACGGCCAGCCTGCAACCCTTCGAGCGCGTGGCCTACAACCGCTACTTCGACCAGAGCGCGGTTTATCCCGGTCGCTTTGCCACGGACTGGAATCGTTCCTACGAGGCGCGCCCCAACGGGGTCGTGCGTGGCGCCGCAGTGTTGTTGCACGGGCTGACCGACTCGCCCTACAGCCTGCGCCACCTGGGTGAGCACCTGCGGCAACAGGGCTTTGTGGTGATAGCCATCCGCATGCCGGGGCACGGCACAGTACCGGCAGGGCTCACCCATGCGGACTGGGAAGACTGGATGGCCGCTACCCGGCTCGCCGTGCGCGAGGCTTCTGCGCAACTGCCCAAGGGAGCGCCGCTATTGATGATGGGCTTCTCCAATGGTGGCGCGCTGGCGATGAAGTACAGCCTGGATGCACTGACCGACCCGAGCCTGGCGATGCCGAAGCAACTGGTGCTGATCTCACCGATGATCGGCGTCACTCGGTATGCCCAGTTCGCCGGGCTTGCCGGCTTGCCGGCGCTGCTGCCGGCCTTCGCCAAGGCTGCGTGGCTCAACGTGCTGCCGGAGTTCAACCCCTTCAAGTACAACTCCTTTCCCATCGCCGCGGCGCGCCAGACCGTGGAGCTGACGGACGCCGTGCAGCGCAGCCTGGATGCTGCCAGCCGCAGCGGCCAGCTCTCGCGCTTGCCGCCGATCCTCACCTTCCAGTCGCTCGCCGACAGCACCGTCAGTACTCCCGCGGTCATCAGCAACCTCTACGAGCGCCTGCCGGCCAACGGCAGCGAGCTGGTGATCTTCGACCTCAACCGCTCGCTGAACTATGGCCCGTTGCTGCGCCCGGAGATGGCCACGCTCGGCGACCGTTTACTGCCCGAGCGCGAGCGCAACTACGACCTGACGGTGATTTCCAACAGCCCGCAGGACAGCCGTGCCACCGCCCTGCACACGCCAGCCCACAGCCAGCAGCAGGAACGCCAGGCGCTGGCGGCGAGTTATCCGCCGGAGCTGTTCTCCCTGTCCCACGTGGCGCTGCCCTTCCCACCCGACGATGCACTCTACGGCCAGCACCCGGACGCCGGCGAAGACTTCGGCATCCGCCTGGGCACGCTCACCCCGCGCGGTGAGCGCGGCGTGCTGATTGCCGGGCTGGACCTGTTCCAGCGGGTGACGTCCAATCCGTTCTACGCTTATCTGGTGCAACGGGTCGACCAGGTGCTGCCGCAGCACTAGCCTCTGCCGCACCCGGCCAGCAGCAATGCGCTACGGCCATGAACCGGGCGCTCGAGGCGCGCGTGGATGGTGGTTTCTGCTGATGCCGCAGCCAGCAGTCACGCAGCACTAGCGGGCCGAGCCACCCGCGTTGTGCTCACGCTCCTGGCGCTGCCGCCACTTCAGATCGTCGCAGCGCAGGCCAACCGGGCTGTCGCCCTTGCTGGTGCCGGTAACGCAGTCGTTGCCGTCGAGATTGACGAACCAGGCCATGCAGTCATCGATCTGATAGATCCAGCGGCCACCGGCCTTGCGGCTGGGAGAACCCCAGGCGCTCTGCACATCCCGCGCCTGCATTCCGGGAAGGACCTGCTTGCGCACAGTGGCGGCGCGGATCTCCTTCTCGGTCATGGGGCCACAGGCCGATGCGGGATCGGCGCCGACCACCGAGTAGCCATCCTGCACGCCCGCTGCTGCGCCAGTTACAGGCGCCGAGGGCGGAACCGCTGCGCCAACCTCGCCGATGTTGCCGCTTGCATCAGCCCTCGATGGTTCCGATCCGGGCGGCGGGCCGATCCGCATGCCCTCGGTTGCCGGCGGCACCTTGATCCGCTCACCACCGGTGCCGTCCGCGCACGCTTGCTGGGTGAAGGTGAGATGCCCCTGGCCATCGTCACACTTGTTCAGCGTGGCGGCGTGGCCGATGGTGGTGAAGCAAAAGCACAGCAGAACGGCGAGACCCCGCATGACCCGACTCCCTGGGAAAACGATCTCCGTCAGCGCGAGTAGCGCTATCGGTCCGCCATTCTGACCTGAGCGCGTGCAGGAGGTGAACTGCTGCGGCGATTGGCAGCGCTCTCAACCAGAGCCACTGACCTGCGCCAGCGCCGAGTCGGCCCTGATTCGCCGCTCATTGCCGAAGCGGCGGGTGAAGCCGATACGATCGAAGTACTCCAGCAGTTGAATGCAGCGTTTGCGGCCAATGCCAATGCGGTCGCGGAAGGCGGCGGCACGGATGATACCGGCGTCATCACGCAGTTGCAGGGCGTGGCTGGCGAGTTGCTGCAGGGTCTCTTCGGGGTAGAACAGGTCTTTCACCACCTGGTGCAACTGTCCCAGACGGGCGAGCTTGCGCAGTAGCAGGCGCACGTCGCCCTCCTCTGCCTTCAACTCGCGGGCGAGGTCACGCACCCAGGGTGGATCGGAGGCACCCGCCAGCAGCAACGGCCACAGGCGCTCACGCAGCTGTTCGTCGGCCTCGCCCAGTTGTACGCGATGGTCCGGCAGGTGCAGCCAGGGACCACTGCTGTCGACCGCGCCGGTGGTCAGCAGGCTTTCCAGCAGGGCAATGAATACCGGGCGCTCGAGCGGCGAGAACGCGTAACGACGCAGTCGGTCGCGGTCGGGGCCGAGTTCGTCCGGGGCTTCGACATGGAAGCGTTGCAGCGCGTCGAGCAGTTGCCGTTGCAACGCCGACCAGCGCTCCGCCGCGAACAGACGCGCGCCGAGCCGGGTGCTGATTTCGACCAGTTCGCCGGGCAACCGCCAGCCTGCGCGTGGCCAATTGAACTGGCGCGCCAGCAGCACGGGATCGAGGCCATTGCTGGCGTGTGCCAACAACGTGGGCAAGGCGCTTTCAAGGCTCTCGCCCTGCAGGGCGCGCAACTGTTCCAGGCGCTCCGGGCTGCGGCGATTGCGCGCGGGGGCGAAGGGGTCGAGCACGCGGCCGCCACCGAGAGTGCGTTGCGCGGACTGATCGCGCAGCACCAGGCGGTCGCCATGCACGGCGTGACTGGGAGCGTTCAGCACCAACTGCGCAAAGGCGCGCTCGCCGGGTTGCAGTCGCTCACCTTCAAGCAGCGCAACACGGCCGGTGACGTCCTGCGCACCCAGGTGGACATGCACCGGCGTCCAGTGGGCGAAGGCACGGGTTTCGCTGGCCAGCAAGTCCAGCTCGATATCGATGCGCGTGGTGGGCGCATGGAGCTCGGCGGCGGTCAGCCAGTCGCCCCGATGAATCTGCTCGAGGCTCAGGCGCTCACCGGCAATGTTCACCGCCACCCGCTGGCCGGCATGGGCCTGCGGCGCTTCGCGGTTCTGTGCGTGGAGGCCGCGCACGCGAACACGGCGGCCAGCGTTACCCAGCAGCAGTTCATCACCGACATTCACGGTGCCGGCAAAGGCGGTCCCGGTGACAACGACACCAGCCCCACTGACGCTGAAGGCTCGGTCCAATGCCAGGCGGAAGCCACCGGATGCGGCACGCTCGCGGGTCTTGCGGGCGGCATCGGCGAGCGCTGTACGCAACGCCTCGATACCCTCGCCGCTGACGCTGGACAGCGGGAAGATCGGCGCGCCGGCAAGTGGGCCTGGCGCCAGCAGCTCACGCACTTCAGCCGCAACCTGCTCCAGCCGTTCGACCGATACGCGGTCGGCCTTGGTCAGCGCGACCATCGCACGGCGAATGCCGAGCAACTCGACGATGGCGAGGTGTTCACGGGTCTGCGGCATCACGCCGTCGTCGGCGGCAACCACCAGCAGCACCAGATCGATGCCGCTGGCACCGGCGAGCATGTTGTGGACGAAGCGCTCGTGGCCCGGCACGTCGATGAAGCCGGTCAGCGCGCCGTCGCCAAGGTCGGCATAGACATACCCCAGGTCGATGGTGATGCCGCGCTCGCGCTCGGCCGGACGGCGGTCGCCCTCGACGCCCGTGAGGGCGCGCAGCAACGAGGTCTTGCCGTGGTCGATGTGCCCGGCGGTGCCGACTATCACGCCTTTGCCTCGGCCAGCAGCGGCAGCTGCGCGACGAAGCCGGGCTCATCATCGAGCTGGCGCAGGTCGAGCCAGAGCGCGTCGTCATCGATGCGCCCGAGCACCGGGATCGGCAGGCAGCGCAGGCGCTCCTCCAGGTCCAGCAGCGCGCGGCCGCGCTGGCGCTTGGGCTGGTTCGGACGCAGGCACAGTGCGGCGCTGGGCAGGCGGGCGACGGGCTGCGCACCGCTGCCGATCATGCCCAGGGCATCCACGGCGCCGACGCTCCAGCTTTCGCCCAGCAGCGCCGCCAGGGCTGGCGCCAGGCGCTCGGCCTGAACACGGATATCGGCCTGCGCGCGGCTGAGCAGGCGCAGGCTGGTGAGACGTTCGGCGAGGCGGTCCGGATCGCGATACAGGTTGAGCACGGCCTCCAGTGCGGCAAGTGTCAGTTTGTCCACGCGCAGGGCGCGCTTGAGCGGATTCTTCTTGATCCGCCCGATCAGTTCCTTGCTGCCGAGGATCAGCCCTGCCTGCGGGCCACCGAGCAGCTTGTCGCCACTGAAGGTGACGATGTCGGCGCCGTCGCGCAGGGCTTCCTGCACGGTGGGTTCCTTGGGCAGGCCCCAGCGGGTGAGATCGACCAGCGTGCCGCTGCCCAGGTCCTCCAGCAGCGGCAGGCCGTGGGCGTGGGCGATCTGCGCCAGCTGCGGAGTGGCGACACTGGCGGTGAAGCCCTGCACGCTGTAGTTGCTGGTGTGCACGCGCATCAGCAGGCCCGAGCGCGGGCCGATGACGGCTTCATAGTCCTTGGCGTGGGTGCGGTTGGTGGTGCCGACCTCGACCAGCTTTACGCCGGCGCGGGACATGATGTCGGGGATACGGAAGGCGCCGCCGATCTCGATCAGCTCGCCGCGGGAGATGATGCCTTCCTTGCGCGCCCCCAGGCTGTTGAGCGCCAGCAGCACCGCGGCGGCGTTGTTGTTGACCACAGTGACAGCCTCGGCACCGGTCAGCTCGCGGATCAGCCCGGTGATGAGGTCGTCGCGATCGCCTCGCTTGCCAGTGGCAAGGTCGAACTCGAGGTTGAGCGGATAGCGCGCGGCCAGCGTGATGGCTTCGATGGCCTCCTCCGGCAGCAGGGCGCGGCCGAGGTTGGTGTGCAGCACCGTGCCGGTCAGGTTGAACACCCGCCGCACACGGCTGGCGTGGTGCGCGGCGAGCCGCTCGCCAGCGCGGCCGGCAAGCACCGAGTCTTCCAGTTCGACGGCGGCCAGTTGCCCGTGGCGCATCGGTTCGCGCAGTTCTTCGAGCAAGTCACGCAGGGTCTTGAGCAGGGCCTCGCGGCCATAGCGTTGCTGCAACGGCTGGCAGGCCGGGCTGCGCAGCAGCCGGTCGATGGAGGGCAGGCGTACCGAGGTCATGGACGAACCTTGTGCAGGGGACGATGGCTGGAGTCAGTGTAGGGCGTATAACCGTTCGCGGTTATACGCCACCCCAGCCGAGACGAAGCTGATGGCGGATAACGCGTGCCGCGTTATGCGCCCTACGAAGAGCAGATTCAGCCACCGCCGCCCGGCGCCAGCAGCAGGTTCGGCGCGCTGCGCAGGTAGCCATCCTCGGCAAGGCGGATGTCCAGCGCCAGGCTGGCCAGGTCGTCCGCCTGGGCCTCGGCGTGCTTGTCGTGCTGCAGGTAGAACTGTTTGAGATAGGACTGGCAGCCAGGGCAGGTCTCGGCCTTGAGCGGCGCCTGGTCGCTGGCCACGCCTTCACGCTGCAGCGAGTAGTAGGCCAGGCCCTTGCTCTCGGCGCAGTGGCTGCACTTCACGCGCACGTAGTGCCATTCGCAGGAGCACAGCGAGCAGGACAGGTAACGCAGGCCGGCGTGCTTGCCCTGATGGCGGACCATCCCCGCCACCGGCGGCGCGCCGCAGGCCGGGCAAAGGGTCTGGCTGTCGGTCTCGGCCAGGGTGTCGTCCGGCAGTTGCAGCAACCATTGGCTGAAGGCGACCTGCAGCACGGCGCCGAGGAACGGCACCAGCGCCGGCGGCAACAGGTCGAACTGGCCGTTGAGCAGCCCCAGCGCCCAGGCCTTTCGCTGGCCGGAGTCGGCGCTGCGCAGGGTTTTCAGTGCTTCGACCACCGCCGGGTTGGCGGTCAGTTCATAAGCATCGAGGAAGGCGTCCAGCAGCGGTAGCCAGGCGCCCTCACGCACCAGCACTTCATAGGCCAGCGGCGGCATGCGGTGCTCACGGCTGCGCGCCAATGCGGCGGCGTCCGGTGAGGGCAGGAACAGCTTGCGATCGAGCAGCGCCTGCTGGATGTCGCAGACACCGGCGATCAGTTCGAGATAGCCCTGCAGGGGATTGCCCGGCGCCAGTTGGCGCAGACGGGCAGAGCGGCGGGAGAACAGATCGGCAGACGGCAGGTTGAACAGGGGCGGAATGTTGGCGGCAGCTTCGATCTGCCCGGGTTCGAGAATTCGGCCTGACACGCAGGACTCCTTGTTGAAGGGGGCGGGGGCCGAAAGAGCCCCTCACCCTGACCCTCCCCCGGGAGGGAGAGGGGACTGTCAGTACCGGCTGGAGGATCAGCGCCTGCCGGCGATTACGTCGAGCGTCAGTGTCCCTTGCCCTTGTCCACGTCCTTGAGCCAGGCGGCGTGGTGCTTGCGCGCCCAGCCGCGGCTGACCCAGCCATAGAGCATGGCGCCCATCGAACCCTTCACCCAGATTCCGGCGTAGATGTGCACCAGGATGCTGCAGATGAGCACGAAGGCAGCGAAAGCATGCAGCAGCGAGGCGACGCGGATGATGTCGATGCCGAAGAAGTGGCTGAAGTACGCACGCCACATCACCAGACCGGTCACCAGCAGCACCAGCATGCACAGCAGCAGGGTCCAGAACAGCAGCTTCTGCCCGGCGTTGTAGCGGCCGACCTCCGGGAGGTTTTCCTCGCGGTTGGTGACCACGTCACGCCACTGCTTCAACCACTGCACGTCGCGCTTTTCCACCAGGTTGTGGTGGGCGAAGCGAATCACCAGGCCGAGGAAGAACAGGAACATCGCCACCCCGAGGAAGGGATGGAGGATGCGCGTCCACGGCCCGCCGCCGAACAGGTTGGTCAGCCAGAACATGGCCGGGTGGAACAGCGCCAGCCCCGAAAGGCCGGCGAGGAAGAACAGAATGGCCACCATCCAGTGGTTGCTCCGTTCGTTGGCGTTGTAACGCTGGATATCTTTTTTCATGTCGTCGGGCTCCTTGCTGCCCTTTTCCGCCTCCCCCGGGAGGAAGGCGGAAGTCAGTCAGCGGGGATCGCGCGGATCGTAGCCATGCACCGAAGGATCGACCTTGTGCACCGGCGCCTGCGGGTCGGGACCGTCTTCCTCGTCCTCCTCGACCCGGTTGGGGCCGATGCGGGTGTAGTGGAAGAACCCGGCCAGCACCACGCCCGCCATGGCCAGCAGGCCCAGCGGCTTGGTCAGGCCCTTCCACAGGCTGACCATCGGGCTGATGGCCGGCTTGTCGGGCAGGCCGGCGTAGAGCGAAGGCTGGTCGTTGTGGTGCAGCACGTACATGACGTGCGTGCCGCCCACGCCTTGGGGGTCATACAGGCCGGCGTTCTCGAAGCCACGGGACTTCAGGTCCTCGATGCGCTCGGCGGCGTGTTCCTTCATGTCCTCCTTGGTGCCGAAGACGATGGCGCCGGTCGGGCAGGTCTTCACGCAGGCCGGCTCCATGCCCACCGCCACGCGGTCGGAACACAGGGTGCACTTGTACGCCTTGTGGTCCTTCTGCGAGATGCGCGGGATGTTGAAGGGGCAGCCGGTGATGCAGTAGCCACAGCCGATGCAGTGGTCCTGGTTGAAGTCGACGATGCCGTTGGCGTACTTCACGATCGCACCAGGGCTCGGGCAGGCCTTCAGGCAGCCGGGCTCCTCGCAGTGCATGCAGCCGTCCTTGCGGATCAGCCACTCCAGGTTGCCGGCCGGGTTCTCATGCTCGGTGAAGCGCATGACCGTCCAGGACTGGTCCGTGAGGTCGATCGGGTTGTCGTAGGTGCCGTGGTTGTGGCCGACCTCATCGCGCAGCTCGTTCCATTCCGAGCAGGCGACCTGGCAAGCCTTGCAGCCGATGCACTTGGACACGTCGATCAGCTTGGCCACTTCCTGCTCGTGCCGCACCGAGGGTGACGGCAAGGTCGTGGCGGAGCGGGCGTAGATGTCTTGACTACTCATGCGTCACCTCACGCCTTTTCCACGTTGACGAGGAAGGATTTGAACTCCGGCGTCTGCGTGTTCCCGTCACCCACGAAGGGCGTCAGGGTGTTGGTCAGGTAGCCGTTGCGCGCCACGCCGGAGAAGCCCCAGTGCAGGGGAATGCCCACGTGGTGCACGGTCTGGCCGTTGACCTGCAGCGGTCGAATACGCTTGGTCACCACCGCTACCGCCTTGATGAAGCCGCGGTTGGAGGAGACCTTCACAAGGTCGCCGGCCTTGATGCCGAGCTCCTTGGCCAGCGCCTCGCCGATCTCGACGAACTGTTCCGGCTGGACGATGGCATTCAGACGGCAATGCTTGGTCCAGAAGTGGAAATGCTCGGTGAGCCGGTAGGTGGTCGCGGCATAGGGGAACTCCTTCGCCGTGCCGAACAGCTCCATGTCGTTCTTGAACACCCGCGCCGCCGGGCTGCTGATCGCCTGCGGGTTCTTGTGCAGCGGGTTGACGCCGATCGGCGTCTCGAACGGCTCGTAGTGTTCGGGGAACGGGCCCTCGGCCATCTTGTCGACGGCAAAGAAGCGCGCCACGCCTTCGGGGTTCATGATGAACGGATTCATCCCCGCTTCCGGCGCCACGTCGGCCTTGAAGTCCGGGACATCGGTGCCACCCCAGGCCTTGCCGTTCCACCACACCAGACGTTTCTTCAACGGGTCCCAGGGCTTGCCGCTGACGTCCGCCGAAGCGCGGTTGTAGAGGATCCGCCGGTTGGCCGGCCACGCCCAGGCCCAGCCCAGGGTCTGCCCCATGGCGTATGGGTCGCTGTTGTCGCGGCGGGCCATCTGGTTGCCCTGTTGCGTCCAGGAACCGGCGAAGATCCAGCAGCCGCTGGCGGTGCTGCCGTCATCGCGCAGCAGCGCGAAGGCCGGAAGCTGCTCGCCGGCTTTCGCCAGGACCATGCCATTGTTGGGATCGACCAGGTCGGCCAGCGCCTTGCCGTTGTACTCCTTGGCGATCTCTTCCGGGGTCGGTTCGTCCGGCGTCAGGTACGGCCAGTCGAGCCCCAGGATCGGGTCGGGGAAGGCGCCGCCATCCTTGCGATAGGCCGCCTGCAGGCGATGCAGCAGCCCGCTCATGATGGCGATGTCGGTACGTGCCTCACCCGGCGGCTCGGCGCCTTTCCAGTGCCACTGCAGCCAGCGGCCGGAGTTGACGATGGAGCCGTCCTCCTCGGCGAAGCAACTGGTGGGCAGGCGGAACACCGTGGTCTGGATGGCCTTGGTATCGACGTCGTTGTGCTCGCCGGCGTTGCGCCAGAACTCGGAGGTTTCGGTGGCCAGCGGGTCCATCACCACCATCCACTTCAGCTTGGCCAGCGCAGCGCTGACCTTGGCCTTGTTGGGGAACGAGGCGAGGGGGTTGAAGCCCTGGCAGAAGTAACCGTTGACCTTGCCCTGGTACATCATGTCGAAGTAGCGCAGCACGTCGTAGCCGGCGCCCGGCATGTCCAGCTTGGGCAGCCAGTCGTAGCACCAGTTGTTGTCCTTGGTGGCGGACTTGCCGAACCAGGACTTCATCAGGCTGACGTGGAACTTGGGATAGTTCTGCCAGTAGGACAGTTGCCCCGGGCGCAGCGGTTTGCTGGTGCGCTTGGTGATGTAGGCGTTGTAGTCCTGCTCCGCATCCATGCCCAGGGTCAGGTAGCCGGGCAGCGAGTTGGACAGCAGCCCGAGGTCGGTCAGGCCCTGGATGTTGGAGTGACCGCGCAGGGCGTTCATGCCGCCGCCTGGCATGCCGATGTTGCCCAGCAGCAACTGGACCATCGCGCCGGTGCGGATCATCTGCGCGCCGACCGAGTGCTGAGTCCAGCCCAGGGCGTACATGATGGTCATGACCTTGCCCGGCGCCGCGGTGGTGGAAATTTCCTCCCACACCTTGAGCATCATGTCCTTGGGCGTGCCGCAGATGTTGCTCACCACGTCCGGCGTATAGCGGCTGTAGTGCTGCTTCATCAGGTTGAACACACAGCGCGGGTGCGTCAGGGTCGGGTCGACCTTGGCGAAACCGTCCTCGCCCAGCTCGTATTGCCAGGAGGACTTGTCCGGGTAGGTGCGCTTCTCCGCGTCGTAGCCATTGAACAGGCCGTCGTCGAAGCCGAAGCCTTCCTTCACGATGAAGGAAACGTCGGTGTAGTTGTGCACGTATTCCTTCTGGTACCTGTCGTTTTCCAGGAGGAAATTGATCAGGCCGCCGAGGAAGGCGATGTCCGTGCCGGTGCGGATGGGCGCGTAATAGTCGGCCACCGAAGCGGAACGGGTGAATCGCGGGTCGACCACCAGCAGGCGCGCCTTGTTGTGCGCCTTGGCTTCGGTCACCCACTTGAAGCCGCACGGGTGCGCTTCAGCGGCGTTTCCGCCCATGATCAGGATCAGATCGGCATTCTTGATGTCGGTCCAATGGTTGGTCATGGCTCCACGGCCAAACGTCGGGGCAAGACTTGCCACCGTCGGGCCGTGTCAGACACGCGCTTGGTTGTCGAACGCCAGTAGTCCGAGGGAACGCATCACCTTGTGGGTGATGTAGCCAGCTTCGTTGGAAGATGCCGACGCGGCCAGGAAGCCGGTGGTCAGCCAGCGGTTCACCGTCTGGCCCTGGGCGTTCTTGGCGATGAAGTTGGCGTCGCGGTCGTCCTTCACCAGCTTGGCGATGCGATCCAGCGCCTCGTCCCAGCCGATGCGCTTCCACTCGCTGGAGCCGGCTTCGCGGATTTCGGGATACTTCAGGCGGTTCGGGCTATGGACGAAGTCCAGCAGGCCAGCGCCTTTGGGGCAGAGCGTGCCGCGGTTGACCGGGTGATCGGAATCACCCTCGATATGAATGATGTTCTGCGCGACGTTCTTCGCCGCATCACCCTGGCTGTACAGCAGGATGCCGCAACCTACCGAGCAGTACGGGCAGGTGTTGCGGGTCTCGACAGTGCGCGCAAGCTTGAAATGGCGGATCTGGTCTGCGAATGCATCCGGGGGTGCCATCCCGAGTGCAGCCAGGCTCGAACCTCCGAGTCCCACGGCGCAGACCTTGAAAAATTGCCGACGGTTCATATCCATCGTGCGTCTCCTGATCAGGCAGCGTACGTCCGGTGCATAGCCGAACCCTTGCTGCTTAAAAGATAGCCAAGCGGGCGCGTTGCGCCAGCTTTGAGCGGGGCAGACCATGCACGCCGTCGATTTGCGGCGCATTGACGCGCGTCAGTACGTCACTCAGAACGCACTGCCGAATACCCCCAAATGGGCAACGGGCGGGTAGGCACAAGAGATACTGTCACCGTCGGGGCGGCAGGCGGACTGCTGCCGATCCGGCTGGAGGGTTTCGTGCAGCCCGAGCAGGGCCACGCCGATGAGGGCAGCGAGCAGGTAATGGCGCGCATGTCTTCTTCTTATCGCTTTCATGACGACCTCCGTCACTTCAGCCTGCGATCGGGGCACAAGGCCCTGCCATAAGGTTCAGTCTGGAACCTGTGGCCAGTCTGTCAACCGAAGCGCTTGACCGAAATGCCCGAACGGCACGGCAGCCGGGCCGTTAACCGACCCACCGCTGGCCCATTAGGGTGGCAGGACCTGATTGCCCAAGAGCTCATCCATGTCGTCCGCCGCCCCCTACCCTCACCTGCTCGCCCCACTCGACCTGGGCTCCATCCAGTTGCGCAATCGCGTGGTGATGGGCTCGATGCACACCGGCCTGGAGGACCGCCTGTGGGACTTCGGCAAGCTCGCGGCCTACTACCGCGAGCGGGCGCGCGGCGGCGTCGGGCTGATCATCACCGGCGGCTTTGCGCCAAACCGCGAAGGCTGGCTGCTACCGCTTGGCAGCAGCCTGACCAGCGGTCTGCAAGTGCCGGCACACCGCCGCCTGACCCAGGCGGTGCACCGCGAGGGCGGGCGCATCCTGCTGCAGATCCTCCATGCCGGGCGCTATGGCTATCACCCGCTGGTGGTCTCGGCCTCAGCGGTGAAGTCACCGATCAGCTGGTTCGCCCCGCGCGAGCTGTCCGAGCGCGGCATCCTGCGCACCATCGCCGCTTTCGTGCGCTGCGCGAAGCTCGCCCATGCCGCGGGCTACGACGGCGTGGAGATCATGGGCAGCGAAGGCTACCTGCTGAACCAGTTCCTCTGCCCGCGCACCAACCAGCGTGACGACCGCTGGGGCGGTGACCTGGGCAACCGCATGCGGCTGCCGCTGGAGATCGTCCGCCGCACTCGCCGCGCGCTGGGCGAGCGCTTCGTCATCAGCTACCGCCTGTCGCTGCTCGACCTGGTGGAAGGCGGCAACAGCTGGGACGAGGTACGAACCGTTGCGCGAGCCCTCGAAGGCGCCGGCATCGACCTGCTCAACAGCGGCGTCGGCTGGCACGAATCGCGGGTGCCGACCATCGTCACCTCGGTGCCGCGCGCGGCCTTCGCCGAGGTCACCGCACGCCTGCGCCGCGAGCTGCGCGTACCGGTAATTGCCAGCAACCGCATCAACACGCCGGAAGTCGCCGAGCAATTGCTCGCCGAAGGCCACGCCGACCTGGTGTCCATGGCCCGGCCATTGCTGGCCGACCCACAGTTCGTGGCAAAAGCCGCCGCCGGTCGGGCGACCTCAATCAACACCTGCATCGCCTGCAACCAGGCCTGCCTTGACCACGCCTTCGCCAACCGCCGCGCCAGTTGCCTGGTCAACCCGCGTGCGGCGTTCGAGACCGAACTGCGCTACCGCAAGGCGCGCGTGCACAAGCGCATCGCAGTGGTCGGCGCGGGGCCGGCGGGGTTGTCCGCCGCCTGCGTCGCCGCCGAGCGCGGGCATCGGGTGACGCTGTTCGAGGCCGCCGGGGAGATTGGCGGACAGTTCAACCTGGCCAAGCGCGTACCGGGCAAGGAGGAATTCCACGAGACGCTGCGTTACTTCGCCGTTCGTCTGCAGGAACTCGACGTCGAGGTGCAACTGGGCCGGCGGATCGCTCGTGGCGAACTGCGCGGCGAATACGACGAGGTAATAGTCGCCACCGGCATCCAGCCGCGTACGCCATCGATCCCCGGCATCGGCCACGCCAAGGTGCTCAGCTACCTCGACGTGCTGCGCGGCGCAGCGGTGGGCGCAAAGGTCGCGCTGATCGGTGCCGGCGGCATCGGCTTCGACGTGGCGAGCTTCCTGCTCACTGAACGCGAGGGGCCACAGCCGCTCGGCGAATGGCTCGGCCAGTGGGGGATCGACCTGGACAACGCCACGGCAGGCGGACTGATCGCGCCCATTGCCGTCGCACCCAATCGTCAGCTCTGGCTGCTGCAGCGCAAGGCCGGGCAACCGGGCGCCGGTCTGGGCAAGACCAGCGGCTGGGTGCACCGTGCACACCTCAGGCATCACGCTGTGCGAATGCTTGGCGGCATCGAGTACCTGCGCATCGACGATGATGGCCTGCACATCAGCGTCGATGGTCAGGAGCAATGCCTGGCCGTAGACAACGTGGTGATCTGCGCCGGCCAGGAGCCGCTGCTGGAACTGCAGCCGACGCTGGCGGCGGAGAACCTGCGCTACCACGTCATCGGCGGCGCCAGCGTGGCGCGGGAGCTGGACGCCAAGCGGGCGATCCGCGAGGGAGCGGAGCTGGCGGCGCGGCTGTAACGACATCATCCATGATGCCCTGGCGTAGCCGGAGGCCCATCGCGGACAGAGTCCGCTCCTACGTAAATGTCTGCTTCAGGTGCCGAACACCTCGCCAGCGCTCCCTGTAGGAGCGAGCTTGCTCGCGAACCGCCCGGCTCTGGAGCAGCCGGGAAGTCATCGCGGAGGCAGTCCGCTCCTGCGAGATACCCCTGCGCTTGGGCCATCCCTCACCCTGGCCCTCTCCCAAGGGCAGAGGGGACCGTTCGGTGCAGGATGAAACCTTCGCGTCAGTCGGCTCGGACTGCCCCCTCTCCCTGAGGGGAGGGTTGGGGTGAGAAGGGAAGACGCAGCGACGGACTATCCAGAGAAGACAGTTGCTCCTACACCAGGCTCAGCATGTGGGTAGGAGCGGATTCATCCGCGATCGCTTGAGACAGTGCCGGAATCCCACCCTGGGCTCGCGCCCATGGGGCGCTCCTGCAGGTCCGAGCAGTCACCCCTCCAGCAACACCTTGATCGCCTGCAGGTCGCGCTCGACCCACTGGGCGTCGCGCTCGAAGGTGGCGTCGTCCATCTGCGGCTGACGCAGCAGGGTGAGTTGCAGCTCGCAGCCATCGCCATTGGCGATCAGCCGCAGTGGAATGTGGATGGCCGGCGCCTGCTCCGGCAGCACGTCGTGGTCCAGCACGCCGAAGCCATTGCGCGGCGAAAAGCGCACACGCATCGGTCCCTGGGGCGTCGTCGCCAGCCAGAGGTCGCCCTCCAGCGGCTCGATGGCACTGCACAGGCCAGAGGCCCAATAAGGGAAATTCTTCGGCTCGGCGAGAAAATCGTAGGCTGCGTCACGGGCCCGCTCGATGCGGACACTGAGGACACGGGAAGCGCGGGTGGCCATGGTCGGGGTCTCCATCGGGACGGGAGAGATGCTCCGGTCTGGTGCATACTACGCGGCTACATTTCATCATTCGACCGCAGGACGGCCCTTCGCTGCCCTGCCCGCGAACCGTTTCCGGAGTTTCCCATGCCCACGCCCCCCTGGTGGATGTTCGTCCTGCCGCTGATCGCCGGTGCCTGCCTGCCGCTGCAGGCGGGCATCAACGGCCAGCTCGCCAAGCAAGTGTCCAGCGTGCTGGCCGCCGCGCTGATTTCCTTCTTCGTCGGCATGCTCGGCCTGCTCGTGCTGACCCTGGCCAACCGCGAATTCCCCAGCCTCGCGGCGATGCGCGGAATGCCCTGGTGGCAGTGGTGCGGTGGTTTCCTGGGGATGTTCTTCATCTTCATCGCCGCCTTCGCCGCGCCGCGCGTGGGCGCGCTGATGTTCATGGTGCTGGTGCTCGCCGGCCAGTTGGGCATGGCGCTGGCGTTGGACCACTTCGGCTGGGCCGGTTTCAAGGAAGCCCCGGTGAGCACCCTGAAAGTCGCTGGCATGGCCGCCATCGCCGTTGGCATCTGGATGATCCGCAAGGGCTGAGCGCCAGCGCTCTACGCTGAGCAGGGATGCTTCGCCCGCAGGAAATTGCCATGACCGATATCCAGGTGATCCTGGTCGACGAGTTCGACAAGCCGACTGGCACGATGGAAAAGCACGAGGCCCATCACCGGGGCCTGCGCCACCGCGCCATCTCGGTCTACGTCTTCAACCCTGCCGGTGAACTGCTGCTGCAGCGCCGCGCGGCAGGCAAGTACCACTGTGGCGGGCTGTGGAGCAACACCTGCTGCGGCCACCCCTTCCCCGGCGAATCCGCTCGGCACGCCGCCGAACGCCGGCTGCGCGAGGAGATGGGTATTGAGCTCACGCTGCACAAGCTGTTCGAGTTCAGCTACCGGCTGGAGCTGGCCAACGGCATGACCGAGAACGAGTACGGCCACCTGTTCGGCGCCATCGACGTGCAACTGCCGCGGCCTGATCCGCAAGAGGCCGACGACTTCCGCTACGTTGCCCTGCCCGCCCTGGAAGCCGAGATGGCCGCGCAACCGCAGCGCTTCACGCCCTGGTTCCTGCTCTGCTACCCGAGCCTCAAGGACTACCTGCGCGATAACGGCGCAATCCCGGCCCTGGCGCTTCGCTGAAGGCCTGCCGGCCCAGCTCGTCGGTTTGCCGCCGGCTGTCGTCGAAAGCCCGCGCAATTCTGCGCGCTGGCCACTATGATGCGCGCCTTCGCGCCACCGCACCGACACGCCGCCATGAGAAAACCACCGCTGATCGCCAACGCCGAGCTGGACCGCCTGGAAACCTGGGCCAAGTACACCTCGGGCCTGTGCAAGGACTGCAACGCCACCTGCTGCACCATGCCGGCGGAAGTCAACGTCAACGACCTGATCCGAATCGGTGTCGTCGACGAATTCGAGCGAGACGAACCGGCGAAGAACATCGCCAAGCGCCTGCTCAAGGAAGGCATCGTCGAGCGCTTCAACCAGAAGAGCGGCATCTTCACCCTGACCCGCACCAGCAACGGCGACTGCTACTTCCTCGACCGCAAGACCCGCCTCTGCAGCGTCTACGCCAAGCGTCCGGATACCTGTCGCAACCATCCGCAGGTCGGCCCGCGCCCCGGCTACTGCGCCTACCGCAAGAAGACCGGCTGAGCGCCCGGGGCGCTTTCTGCTGTTCGCAGGAACGAAGGGGGCGCCTAGCCCCTGCCCGCAAACCTGCAAGGCACGCTGCCATGCGGTTCGCGAGCCAGCTCGCTCCTCCAGTCCCTGAGGTGGCTCGCTATACTGCGGGCCTGCTCAGGAGCCCTGAATGAATTCCCTGCTCGAAGCCTGGCGGCATTCGCCGACCCACCGCCGCGTCTGGGCGCTTGCCGCGCCGATGATCCTCTCCAACGTTTCCGTGCCGCTGGTCACCCTGGTCGACAGCGCGGTGATCGGCCACCTGCCGCACGCCCACCAACTGGGTGCCGTGGCCGTCGGTGGCGGGCTCTATACCCTGCTGGTGGGCGTGCTCGGTTTCCTGCGCATGGGCACCACCGGTTTCGCCGCCCAGGCGGCCGGGCGTGAAGATGGCGGAGCACTGCGGCGGATTCTCGGCCAGGGCCTGCTGCTGGCCCTCGGCCTGGCACTGCTGCTCGGCCTGCTGGCGATGCCCTTGACCAGCCCGGCACTGGCGCTGATGCGACCGTCCGCCGAACTGGATGCGCTGGCCCGGGAGTTCTTTCACATCCGCCTGTTCGGCCTGCCGGCGGCGCTGGCCACCTACGCGCTGGTCGGCTGGTTCCTCGGCACACAGAACGCCCGCGCACCGCTGGCGGTCCTGTTGACCACCAACCTCATCAACATCGTGCTCAGCCTGTGGTTCGTGATGGGCCTGGGCTGGGGCGTGGCCGGCGCGGCCAAGGCCGCGGTGACCGCCGAATGGGGCGGCGCCCTGCTCGGCCTGGCACTGACCCGCGGCGCACTCCGGCGCTTCCCCGGCCAGCCGGACTGGTCGCGCCTGCGCGCCTGGGCCAGTTGGCGGCCGTTGCTGATGGTCAACCGCGATATTTTCATCCGCAGCCTGGCGCTGCAGGGCGTGTTCTTCCTGCTCACCGTGCAGGGCACGCGGCTGGGCGACGCCACGGTGGCGGCCAACGCGCTGCTGCTCAACGGCCTGATGGTCACCGCCTACGCCCTCGACGGCCTGGCCCACGCCGTCGAGGCACTGTGCGGCCATGCCATCGGCGGCCGTGACCGCACCGCCCTGCGCCGTTCGCTGGTGGTCGCCTGCGGCTGGTCGCTGATCGCCAGCCTGTTGTTCGTCGCCTTCTTCAGTCTCTTCGGGCACCTGTTCATCGCGCTGCAGAGCGACATCCCCGAAGTACGCGCCACCGCCGACCAGTACCTGCCCTACCTCGCCTGCCTGCCGCTGATCGGCATGTGGAGCTACCTGCTCGACGGCCTGTTCATCGGCGCCACCCGCGCCCGCGAGATGCGCAACGCCATGCTGCTCGCCTGCGCCGCCAGCCTGCCGCTGGGATTCGCCCTGCAAGGCTGGGGAAATCACGGATTGTGGCTAACCTTCCTATGCTTCATGTTGCTGCGCGCCCTGGTCCTCGCCGGCTACGCCTGGAGGCTGACGCGCCAAGACGCCTGGCAGGCGCCTGCCAGCCCCTGACCGTATGAGGAGACGCCATGCCGGCTTGTCCCATTCCCGTTGACGAATCCCTGCGTCAGCAGACCCTGGATGAGATGAACCTGCTCGACACCCCGGCCGAGCACTACCTGGATACCCTCGTCCAGCTGACCCAGGACCTGGTGAAAGTCGATACCGTGCTGATCAGCCTGATCGACCAGGATCGCCAGTGGTTCAAGGCCCGCGTCGGCCTGGACGCCACCGAGACCAAGCGCGACGTGTCGTTCTGCGGCTACGCGATTCTCGGCGAGGATACCCTGCTGGTGCCTGACGCCACCCTCGACGAGCGCTTCGCCGATAATCCGCTGGTGCTCGGCCCGCCCTACATCCGCTTCTACGCCGGGCGCCCGCTGCGCGCCGGCAATGGCCAGGCCATCGGCACCCTGTGCATGGTCGACCCGCGTCCGCGCAGCATGAGCCAGGCCCAGCAGGCCAACTTCCGCGACCTCGCCACGCTCGCCGAGGGCTACCTGCAACTGCGCACGCTGATCCAGAGCAATCGCGACCTGCGCGTGGAGATGGACCGCGAGCAGCGCAAGGCCCTGCTCGACCCGCTGACCCAGTTGTGGAACCGCGGCGGCCTGCTCACTTTCCAGGACCGTGAATGCCGCCGAGCGCGGGAAAGCCACGCGCAACTGGGCGTGCTCTACGCCGATCTCGACCATTTCAAGGCGATCAACGACCAGCATGGCCACGCTGCCGGCGACCTGGTGCTCTGCGAATGCGCCCGGCGCCTGCGCGCCGCGCTGCGGCCGGACGACCTGCTGGTGCGCCAGGGCGGCGAGGAATTCGTCGCCCTGCTCAAGGTGAAGGACAGCGAAGAAGTGCAGCGCGTCGCCGAACGCGTGCGTGAGCTGATCGGTCACGAGCCGGTGCAGCTCCCCTGCGGGCCGCTGCCGGTCAGCCTGAGCATCGGCTGCACCTTGCTCGGCAGCGCGGAGAACATCGACCAGGCACTGGAGCGTGCCGACGCCGCGCTCTACAGTGCCAAGCAGGCCGGGCGCAACCGGGTAAGCTTCAGCGCGCCGCCGGCCTCAGCCTGACCAGAACAAAGGCCCCAGCAGAGGACCCACTCATGGCCCAAGCCATTGCCGCGTACCTGCACTACCTGTCGATCTTCATCCTGTTCGCCCTGCTGGTGCTGGAACACCAGTTGTTCCGCCTGCCGCTGGACCTCTCGCGGGCGCGCAGCCTGGTGATCGTCGACCTGGCCTATGGAGCCTGCGCCGGCCTGGTGCTGCTGACCGGTGCCGCGCGCGTCGTCTGGTTCGCCAAGGGTGCCGATTACTACCTGCACAACAGCCTGTTCCACGCCAAGATCGGCCTGTTCGTACTCGTGGCGCTGCTGTCGATCCTGCCAACCATGACCTTCCTCAACTGGCGCAATGAGCTCAAGGCCGGGCGCGTTCCGCAGCTCGGCGAACGCCAGGCGAAGCTGGTGATCATGACCATCCGCGTGGAACTGCTGGCGTTGCTGATCCTGCCGCTGCTGGCGACGCTGATGGCGCGCGGCTTCGGGGTGATCGGCTGAGTCGCCCTGGCGCTTGTCCGGCAGGCCGCTTTCCTACCGACAGAACAGACCAATCCGATTCAGGCGCTCCGCTGATCGGTGGATGCTCCTGCGCAGCCTCGACTGCCGCAGGACACTCCCATGCTTTCCCTTTCATCTCGCCGTCTCTCCTGGCGCCCCCTTCTGGCCCTGACGGTGTTTGCCCTGGGCGGCTGTGCTAGCGACGAATTCACCCTGGAGGCCGACCTGCCCGGCGACTTCGCCCTGGCGGGTGACGCACGCTACTCCATGCCCGAAGGCACGCATTGCGACGCCCCGGCCGGCGACAGCCTTACCCAACGCATCTTCGCCACGCCCGGGCACAGCTCGCGGCCTTACCGGGTCAGCTACCAGGTACCCTTGAGCCTGCGCAGCGACGGCTGCAGGCGGGTGCTCAGCCATATCCTCATCGAGATGGATGGCGAATCCGCCAGCCACCCCGACGACGCCATAGCCCCCGACATCAGCTTCGCCAACCTGGCGATCCGCAGCCGCCTCTCCACAAGCCGCGACGCAATGCCCAAACGCGGGGCACGCATCTTCGACGGTCGTTGCCGCTGGGTACTTTCGGCGTCAGCTTCGGGTGGACGCATCCTCGAGTGCTACGCCTCGGACATCGACGGCAGCCGGTTCGACGGCAAACCCGGCGGCGAACTCCAGCGCGACCAGCTGCCTGGGCGCATCGTCCGACTGGCAATCGGCATGGCGCCGGATATCCCCGCCAGCGCCGCTCAGTAAGCGCCGCTCAGACGCTTGGCTGAAGCAGTTGTACCAGACGTCCACGCAGCGCCGGCGCAGCGCTTGCCGGCGGTTGCAGGCGAAAGCGCTCGCGCAACACGGCAAGGAGTTCGTCGACGTCATCGATGTTGCGCTGTTCGGCCACGCCGTCCGCAGTTCTTCGGCTGAACTGCCCATTGAGCAGCGACAGCCGCGCGCCCTTCTCGCTGAGCGCCACGCGCAGGGAGTGGCGGAACACACTCTGCGGATAAGTCGAGGTGTACCAGTTGCGCATGCCGTAGTCGGCCCAGTGCTGTGCTTCCAGGGTGAAGCGATAGAGCGTCTGCCAACCCGACGGCGAGCGCGTTGCCATCTCCAGTTCGCCATCGACCGCGCCGGTTATTTGCCAGCCTCCGGGTAACGTTTCGTGCAGCCGCAGCGGCAACGCACGAGGCGACGCCGGGCCGCCGAAACCGATATCCACCAGGTGCGGCCCTTCAGGCAGATCGACCCGCAACAGCAAGTGCGTCTGCGGCGTCAGCGGCGCCTCTGCCGGCAACCCCCAGCGCACCCGTGCCACCAGCAGCGTCACCCGGTAATCCAGGCTGCTCAGCAGGCGGGCGAACAGGCTGTTCAGCTCGAAGCAATAGCCACCTCGCCGCTGCTCGATGACCTTGGCGAACACCGCATCCGGCTCGATCAGGATGGGCAGGTCCAGCAGCACGTCGAGGTTCTCGAAGGGCAACTGGTGCAGTGCCGCGACGATCAGCCGATCGAGGTTCTCCAGCGTCGCAGCCGGGCGCTGCGGCGGCAGGCCGAGGCGCGCCAGGGTCGCGTCGAGCTGGGCAGCACTGAAAGGGGTGAACGGGGTCATGCGAGTCTCCTTTCGCGAATCATCAATGGCCGTGGTCGGCGCTCGGCTCGGGGATCACCAGTGGACCGCAGTGCTCGTCGCTGACGATGACCGCCAACAACCGCGCAGGTTCGCTGGTGCTAGGGTTCTCGGCGAACAGGTGCAACTCGCGGCTGGGTTCGAACCAGGTCTGGCCCGCGGCGTAGGTCTGCGCCGGCAGGCCCTGCATCTGCGAACGGACGCGGCCGCTGAGGACGATCGCAGTCACCGCACCGGGATGACGGTGCGCTGGGGTGAAACCGTTGGGCGGGAAGTCCACCTGCAAGGTGGTCACAACCTTGCCGGGCATTTCCGCCAGCGGCTCGCACGACAGGCGTGTCACCTGGGTCGCCGGCCGTGCGCCAGCCAGGTCTCCGCCAGGCGCTTCGGCAAGGCTGACCAGCGGCCGCGACCATGGCTGCCAGAGCACCGCGCCGGCGGCGGCGACAGCCGCGGCCAGCAGCCACCCGCTGCGCGCGTCGCGCCATAGCGCGCCGTTCATGCCGGCACCTCCGCCAGGCGCAATCCCGGCTGCCAGCCCAGGCGGTGACGTGCCTTCGCCGAGCTGACTTCGATGTCCTGTTCCGCCACGTTGTAGGCACCCTGCACTCCCCACTCCAGCGCCAGCAGCGCGGCGCGGGCGGCATCGTCGACATGCACGGACAACCGCGGATCGGCCACCGCGGTTCCCGTTCCGGGCCCATAGAGCCGGCCGTAGCGCAATACGATGCCCTCCATCGGCCGGGCACCGAGCACCGCCGCTTCGAGTGCGGCCACGCCAGCGACACTGACCGCACGCGCGCCTTCGGCACCAAGGTCGAGCGGCTGTTCCTCGTGCAACGGCAACTGTCCCGGCGCATAGGCCCAGGCGATGCTCTGCGCCACCATGCGTTCGACGCCGGCGGCACGGGCTGCCGCGACCAGATTGGCCGTCCCCTCGCGGCGCAGGCGGGCATTGCGTGGCTGGGCGGCAGGCATCAAGGCAGGGTCGAGCCCGGCTGGCAGATCGCTGAGCTGATGGATCATCCAGCGCGGCTGGAACGCCAGCACGGCAGCCTGCAGGGCTTCGGCGTCATAGACGTCGAGCACCAGCGCCCGAGCTCCGGCAGCTTCCAACGCGGCCGCGCGCTGCGCTGAGCGGGTGATCGCCAGCACCTGGTAGCCACGCTCCAGCAGCATCGGCAACAGGCGCTGGCCAATGGCGCCGCTGGCACCGGCGAAGAAGACTTTCATGCACATGGGGACCTCGAATCGGCTGGCTGTGACCTGTCGTCACTCTAGCCAGGGCATGCCCCACCCCACAGAGCCAAGATTGTGCAAAACAACTGGGACATGCTCCGTTAATCTTGATCCATGTCCACGCATTGTCACGCTCATCGTCTATAACAAACGGCTCAATACCCCGATCCTGAGGAGTCGTCATGAGCCAAGTCTTCGATGTTGCCGTTGTCGTCGGCAGCCTGCGCAAGGAATCCCTGAACCGCAAGATCGCCAAGGCATTCGCCGCATTGGCACCGGCCAACCTGAAGCTGGAGATCGTGGAGATCGGCGACCTGCCGCTGTACAACGAAGAACTCGATGTGGGAACGCCGCCCGCCAGCTACGGCGCTTTCCGCGAGCGCATCGCCCGCGCCGGCGCCGTGCTCTTCGTCACTCCCGAATACAACCGCTCGGTGCCGGGCGTGCTGAAGAACGCCATCGACGTCGGCTCTCGCCCCTATGGCAAGAGCGCCTGGAACGGCAAACCCTGCGCCGTGGTCAGCGCGTCGCCAGGCGCCATCGGCGGCTTCGGCGCCAACCATCACCTGCGCCAGTCGCTGGTGTTCCTCAACATGCCGGTGCTGCAGCAACCCGAAGCCTACCTGGGCGGTGCCGGCAGCTTCTTCGACGAGTCCGGCAAGCTGTCCGAGAAGACCGAACCCTTCCTGAAGAGCATCATCGATGCCTTCGCGCACTGGATCGAGCAGAACCAGCCGCGCTGACTGGCAGCAGCGCCGGCCTCCCGCCGGCGCTCAAGCTTCCCCGTCATTCTGAGTAGCCGGTCGCAGGCCGCTGCGGCGACCGCGATTCAGCATCGTTCCGGCTGGCCCCGCGGCCTTTCGCACGCCAAGGTTCAGGCCCGTTTGCCGCTCCGGACCGTCGATGCTGCCGCGCCATTTCTCCGCCTCTGCCCTGACGCTCATCCTGCTCGTCGGCTGCTCTTCGCCACCGGTAAAGAAGGATGTCGACGGCGTGGACTTCAGCTCAGGACAGATGCTGCAGAACGACGCCAACCGCGCCGCCAACCTGGCCATGCGCGACAACCTCGAGAGCCTGTCATTGCTGCTCGACAAGCTCTACAAGCGCAACCCCCGGGAATGGAAGAAAACCGCTGACTCGCGTGCTGCCGCCCACCAGCAGGTGATGGACGCGATTCGCCAGCAGCAGCCGCTGCCCGGGCTGGACGGCAAGACCTCGGTTGCCGCTCTGCCCCTGGCCTTCGACGCGGGCTTCGCGGGCGACCGCGCCGGCGCGCTGATCTATGGGCTCGGCAGCATGCTCTACGAACTCTACGGCGGCACCGATACCCAGCATCTGCTCAGCGGGCTGAACTCGCAGATGACCGCCAACGCAGCCTGGAACATCGAGGTGGCGGCCTGGTTGCTGGCCAGCCGTACTGACGAGCAAGGCCAGCCACTGCTGCTGTCCAACGAGATCAGCGCGAACGGGCGCAACCTGTCGTTCGAGCGGGAGTTCGGCCGCATGATCGGCCGCCTCGAACTGCTGGCACAGATGACCAATGAAAGCCTGCGCCGCAGCGGCATCAACTACGTGCAGGGACTGCTTGCCGCACCGCTGCTGGGGCTCATCCAGTTCATCCCGCTCGACGCAGCCAGCGCGGCAACCACCGCCCAGTGAGTGGTCAGTCCTCCAGCAGGCGTGCCAGCCGCTGGCGCAGATAGCGGTTCTCCGCGCGCAGTTCATCCACCTCGTCCAGCAGGCGCAGCGCCAGGGCGATGCCCGGCCAATCCAGCTCGAATTCACGGCGCAGGCGCACCGCACGGCGCACCACGCTGACCGCCTGGTAATCGAAAACCCAGTGCCCCGCACGCTGCTCGCGAGGCTCCACGATGCCCACCTCGACGATCTCGACGAGCACGTCGCGGGGGAGATTCACCGACTGGCAGAGCTCGTCGAGATCCACCACCATCACTGTCGTCGTCATGCGCGTTTACCCCAATCGGCACGGGGGTCGAAGGCTGCTTTCGCGGCCAGTTCTTCCCAGAGTTTGCGTGTTGCCTCATCCGCGGACTTCGGCATCACCACCTTGAGCACGGCGTAGAGATCGCCGGCGGCGGCATCGCCCTTGTTCGGCAAGCCCTTGCCCTTGATGCGCAGGCGCTGGCCGGCCTGGCTGTTGGCCGGAATGCCGAGGTTGATGCGGCCGCTCAGCGTCGGGACCTCCACCTTGGCGCCCAGCGCCGCTTCCCACGGCGCCACCGGTACAGTGACGACCAGATCGCGGCCGTCCACATCGAACACCGGGTGCGGCACCAGGCGGATGGCCAGGTACAGGTCGCCCGCAGGCCCGCCGTTGATACCCGGTGCGCCCTGGCCTTTGAGGCGGATGCGTTCGCCGTCGGCGGTGCCCACGGGAATCTTCACGTTCAGCGTCTTGTTCTGCGGCGGCAGCTTGCGCCCGTACTCGTCGTAGCTGGGCAGGCTGAAGCTGATCGGCCGGCTGTCCCCGGAGAGGGTTTCCTCGAGGAACAGCGGGACTTCCATCTCGATGTCCTGGCCACGGTGCTGACGCGGTTGGCGAGCGCCACCGAAACCGCCTTGGGCGCCGCCTGCGCGGCCGCCGAAGATCTGCTCGAAGAAGTCGCTGAAGTCCTGCTCGTGCCCTGGCGGCGGGCCATCGAAGCCACCGCGCGGCTGCCAGCCGGGCGGCGCCTCGAACTGCGGCCCCTGCGGGCCGTAGCGGCGCAGTTCATCGTACTCGGCGCGCTTCTCCGGGCTTTTCAGCACTTCGTAGGCTTCGGAGACGTCCTTGAACTTCGCCTCGGCGTCCGGCTCCTTGCTGACGTCCGGGTGGTACTTGCGCGCGAGCTTGCGGTAGGCGGTCTTGATCGCCTTCTCGTCGGCATCGGGTTCAACCCCGAGCGCGGCGTAGTAATCCTTGAATTCCATCGGTAGCGGTCACTCCTCACATGCGTTGGACCTGTCGGCGCCTGGGACACGGGGGATTCGCGCGGGCAGCCGAAGCCGCTGCGCGCACTGCGAGGCGAACAGGTGGAAAAACAGGTGTCTGCGACAACAGATGGAGTCGCGGCAGCGGCTTTTCAACACTGCCTGCAAGCCTAGACGCTGATCCTGCATCGGGTCTGCCGGGACGACTTGATAGCGGTCATGGCATAGTCGCTTTCCTACGTTATCGACAGCCTGGATAGGCCATGACCGTGCCCTTCGAATCGCTCCGCCAACCGCTGGACCCGGGCCATGGGCTGCCGATCTACCGCCAGCTCTATGAGCGCATCCGTGACGCCATCACCCGTGGTGCGCTGCGCCCCGGTGAACGCGTGCCGCCGGTACGCGGATTGGCCGGTGAGCTGGGGGTGGCGCGCGGCACGGTCGAGCTGGCCTATCAGTTGCTGACCAGCGAGGGCTATCTGCAAGCGCGCGGGCCGGCCGGGACAGTGGTATCGCCACAGCTGGCGGGGCGCACGGCGAGCGCACCAGCGGTGATGGTCGCGCCGGATACCGTGGAGCGCGCACTGCCCGGACTGATCGCCCATGGCCCGGCCCTGCGGCCGTTCCAGCTCGGCGTGCCAGCGCTGGACGCCTTCCCCCGCGCGCTCTGGTCGCGACTGTGCGCGCGGCGCCTGCGCCAGCAGAGCGCGTCCATGCTGGCCTATCCCGAGCCCTGCGGTTACGGGCCGCTGCGCGAGGCGGTGGCCGGCTACCTGGGCATTTCCCGTGGCATCGCCTGCGACCCGGCGCAGGTGTTCATCTGCGCCGGCTACCAGGGCGCGCTGGACCTGATCAGCCGCACCCTGCTCGAACCCGGCCAGCGCTTCTGGCATGAGGACCCCGGCTACCCGCGCGGTCGCGAACTGCTGCGCCGCGCCGGCGGCGTACCGGTGCCGATCGCAGTGGATGCCGACGGCCTGCGCGTGGAGGACGGCATCGCCCGCGCAGCGGATGCGCGCTTCGCCCTGGTCACTCCGTCGCAGCAGAGCCCCACCGGAGTCGCCCTCAGCCTGCCGCGGCGCCTGGCCCTGCTGGACTGGGCGACGAGCAGCGGCGCGTGGATCGTCGAAGACGACTACGACAGCGAGTACCGCTACGCCGGCTTCCCGCTGCCGGCGCTGAAGAGCCTCGATCGCGCCGGCCGCGTGCTCTACACCGGCACCTTCAGCAAGGTGCTCTACCCGGCGCTGCGCCTGGGCTATCTGGTGGTGCCGGCCGCGTTAGTGGAGGACTTCGTGCGTGCCCAGCAGGTCTTCCCCTCGGGCTGCGCCGAACTGCTCCAGGCGACCCTCTGCGACTTCATGCAGGAAGGCCATTTCGCCCGCCATCTCAAGCGCACCCGCACGCTTTACGCCCAGCGCCGCCAGTGGTTGCGCAGCGCGCTGGAAGAGCGCCTCGGCGAGCGCCTGCGCTTCGCCGAAACGCCCGGCGGCCTGCATCTGATCGGCGCGCTGGCCCAGGACGACCTGGCCGTCGCCCGCCGCGCGCACGCCGACGGACTTGGCTTGCAGGCGCTGAACGCCTGGTGCGTGGAGGCCAGGCGCGAGCCGGCACTGATCATGAGTTTCACCAACGTCGCCGATGAAGTTGTCGCCGCACGTCTGGCAGAAAGACTGGCGCCGCTGTTGGGCTGAAGTCTCCCCGCGCTCGGCGCACATTCCCGTTCGCGAGCAAGCTCGCTCCTACAGCCCGGGGCGACGTGCTCTGCGTAGGAGCGAGCTTGCTCGCGAACCGACCGCAGACACCTGGACCCAGCCCTGACACGCGTCACGGAGCAACTGACGCGCTTGCCGGGCGGCGTCGCGTCGAACGCCGGTCAATACCTCCGATGGCAAAAATTGACTGACACCCATCGTTGACCGGGGTCAATTTTCCTTCGGACGATGCCGTTAGATTCCTACCACATCTTGTTGTCCCGAATGATTCGAGACACATCATGTTGTGGAATCCAGCCAATGCCCCTGACCCGAACCGCCGCTCTTCCCGCCAGCCTGCGCAAGCGCAGCGGCAACGCCGCCCCCTTCGACCCGAGCAAGATCGAACGCGCCATCGCTGCCGCCGGCGAGGCCAGCGGCGAGTTCTCCGCCCCCCACGCCGAGGAGCTGACCCGCCGCGTGCTGGCCAACCTGCCGGCACAGAACGACCTGGATGTGGAACAGGTCCAGGATGTAGTCGAGCGTGCCCTCATGGAAGCCGGCCACTATCCCACCGCGCGGGCCTATATCGTCTACCGCGAACGTCATGGCCGCCTGCGCCGCGAGCGCAAGACGCTGGTGGACGTCGCCGCGTCGATGAACGAATACCTGTCGCGGGAGGACTGGCGGGTGCGCGCCAACGCCAACCAGGGCTATTCCCTGGGCGGGCTGATCCTCAACGTATCCGGCAAGGTGACCGCCAACTACTGGCTGGACGAGGTGTACAGCGAGGGTATCGCCGTCGCTCACCGCGAAGCCGACCTGCACATCCACGACCTGGACATGCTCGCCGGCTACTGCGCCGGCTGGTCGCTGCGCACGCTGCTCAGCGAAGGCCTGAACGGCGTGCCCGGGCGGGTCGAGGCCGGGCCGCCGAAGCACCTCTCCAGCGCACTCGGGCAGATGGTCAACTTCCTCGGCACGCTGCAGAACGAATGGGCCGGCGCCCAGGCCTTCAGTTCCTTCGACACTTACCTGGCGCCCTATGTGCGCAACGACGGCCTGAGTTATCAACAGGTGCGCCAGGCACTGCAGGAGTTCATCTACAACCTCAACGTTCCGTCGCGCTGGGGCACCCAGACGCCGTTCACCAACCTGACCTTCGACTGGGTCTGCCCGGACGACCTGCGCGAGCAGATTCCCTACGTCGGCGGCGTGGAGATGCCCTTCGCCTACGGCGAGCTGCAGGCCGAGATGGACCTGATCAACCGCGCCTACATCGAAGTCATGCAGGCTGGCGACGCCCACGGCCGGGTGTTCACCTTCCCGATCCCGACCTACAACATCACCCACGATTTCCCCTGGGACAGCGACAACGCCACGCGCCTCTTCGAGATGACCGCGCGCTACGGCCTGCCGTACTTCCAGAACTTCCTCAATTCGGACATGCAGCCCAACCAGGTGCGATCCATGTGCTGCCGCCTGCAACTGGACGTGCGCGAACTGCTCAAGCGCGGCAACGGGCTGTTCGGCTCGGCAGAGCAGACCGGCTCGCTGGGCGTGGTGACGATCAACTGCGCGCGCCTGGGCTATCGCCATCGCGGCGACGCCGTCGGCCTGTACCGGCAGCTCGACTATCTGCTGGAGCTGGCCTTCGACAGCCTTGAGGTGAAACGCAAGGTCATCCAGCAGCACATGGACGCGGGGCTCTACCCCTACACCAAGCGTTACCTGGGCACCCTGCGCAACCATTTCTCCACCATCGGCTTGAACGGTGTGCACGAGATGCTGCGCAACTTCACCGCGGAGCGCGAGGGCCTGCATACCGAGGCCGGCCGGCAGCTGGCGCTGGAATTGCTGGACCATGTACGCGCACGGCTGGTGCGCTTCCAGGAAGACAGCGGGCACCTCTACAACCTCGAAGCCACGCCCGCCGAAGGCACCACCTATCGCTTCGCCCGCGAGGACCGCAAGCGTCACCCGGACATTCTCCAGGCCGGCACGCCGGAGGCGCCCTACTACACCAACTCCTCCCAGTTGCCGGTAGGCCTCACCGACGATCCGTTCGAGGCGCTGGAGCTGCAGGACGCCCTGCAGTGCAAATACACCGGCGGCACCGTGCTGCACCTGTACATGGCCGAGCGCATCTCCAGCGCCGAGGCCTGCAAGACTCTGGTGCGCACCGCCCTCGGACGCTTCCGCCTGCCCTACCTGACGGTGACGCCGACCTTCTCCATCTGTCCCGTCCACGGCTACCTCGCCGGCGAACACGAGTTCTGCCCGAAGTGCGACGAAGCCGCGCTGCAGAAAGCCGCGACCAGAAGCTGCTGCGACAGCTGACTCACCATCCCTTCATCACAGCAAAAGGAGCACCACCGATGACCGCCAACCAACTGCCTGAAAGCCAGCGCCAACGCTGCGAGGTATGGACCCGCGTAATGGGCTATCACCGCCCGGTGTCGGCCTTCAACGCCGGCAAGCAGTCCGAACACCGCGAGCGCCGCCACTTCCGCGAGACGCGATGAGCGCAACCCTCAGGGTCGGGGGCCTGGTGCCCCTGACCACCCTCGACTACCCCGGCCTGCTCGCCTGCGTGCTGTTCTGCCAGGGCTGCGCCTGGCGCTGCCGCTACTGCCACAACCCGGAGCTGATTGCGCCGCGCGGCGAGGAGGAAATCTGTTGGGATGACATCCTCGCCTTCCTCCGTCGCCGCCAGGGGCTGCTGCAAGGCGTGGTCTTCAGCGGCGGCGAGGCAACCCTGCAGAACGCCCTGCCCGCTGCCATGGCCAGCGTTCGCGAGATGGGGTTCCGCGTCGGCCTGCACAGCGCCGGCATCCGCCCGGAGCCCTTTGCCCGTGCACTGCCGCATGCCGATTGGGTCGGGTTCGACGTGAAGGGCCTGGCCGAGGACATGGACGCCATCACCGGCGTGAAGCGCAGCGGCCTCGCCAGCTGGCGCAGCCTCGAACTGTTGCTGGAGAGCGGCGTGGCACACGAGTGCCGGACGACCGTGCATTGGCAGTTGTTCGACCTGGAACAACTGCGCCGCCTGGCCATGCGCCTGCGGGGACTGGGGGTGGATAATTTCGTGGTGCAACTGGCCCGCACCGGGCGGCAGCTCGACCCTGATCTGATAGCCACGCCGGCGCCACACGGTGCCGGGGATTTCTGGCGGGAATTGGAAACGCTTTTCCCGCACTTCGAATTACGCCAGGACAGCTAGGAACCGCGGTCATCATCCGAGAGTCCGTGCGAGCACTTCCCCCTCACCCCAGCCCTCTCCCTCAGGGAGAGGGGGCAGTCCGTGCCGGCCGAGACGATGATTTTCTCCTGCGCCCAACGCTCCCCTCTCCCCCTGGAAGAGAGTCAGGGTGAAGGCAACCTCGAACGCCAATATCCCGCAGCGGCGCAACGTTTCTTGTAGGAGCGAGCTTGCTCGCGAACCAGGCCCAGCTGTGGAGTCTGTTCGCGAGCAAGCTCGCTCCTACGAAGAGCAAGAAAAAGCCCCGCCGAAGCGGGGCTTTGATCACGCGGGCTGCCGATCCATCAGGACGACAGGTAAGCCGAACGGGTCAGCCCCAGGCGCAACGCATCGAGGAACTGCGTGCGCTCGCGCGCAGTGAGCTTGGCCCCGGCGACCTTGTCGCGGTAGTGGGTCATCAGCTCCTCCGGCGACAGGTGCACATAGCGCAACATGTCCTCGATGGTGTCGTGGGTCTCGATGCCGGCGTGGTAGTAGCTGCCGTCGGCGTTCTGGTAGACGTTCACCGAGTCGGTGTCGCCGAACAGGTTGTGCATGTCGCCGAGGATTTCCTGGTAGGCGCCGACCAGGAAGGTGCCGATCAGGTAGTCCTCGCCTTCCTTCACGTCATGCACCGGCATGCTGGTCTCGATGCTCTGCTCGTCGACGTACTGGGTGATCTTGCCGTCGGAGTCGCAGGTCAGGTCCTGCAGCACCGCGCGGCGGGTCGGCTCCTCGCCCAGGCGGTGGATCGGCAGTATCGGCAGCACCTGGCCGATGGCCCAGGTGTCGGGCAGGCTCTGGAACACCGAGAAGTTGCAGATGTACTTGTCGGCCAGCTTGTCGTTGAGCTCGTCGAGCACCTGGCGGTGCGAACGCTGGTGCGCCTTGAGCTGGTTGTGCAGGCGACGGCAGATGGCGAAGTAGCACTGCTCGGCGAGAGCCTTCTGCGCCAGGCTGATCTTGCCCTCGGCATACTGCGCGGCGGCGTCGCTCATGTAGTGCGTGGCGCGCCAGTAGGTCTCGGTGACCATCTCGGCGTCGGTCGGGCCGAGCAGGTCGGCCAGCCACTGGACGATCTCCGGCTGTTCGGCGAGGTCAGTGATCTTCGGTACTTCGTCGTTATGGCGCTCGACGTCGGTGACCTGGGTGATCAGCACCGCGTGGTGCGCGGTCAGTGCGCGGCCACTCTCCGAGAAGATGTGCGGATGCGGCAGACCCTGGGCGTCGCAGAACTCCTTGAGCATGCCGACCACGACACCGGCGTAGTCGTCGATGTCGTAGTTGATCGAGCTGGCGTTGCGCGAGTGGGTGCCATCGTAGTCCACGCCCAGGCCGCCGCCGACATCCACGTGGTCCACCGGCAGGCCGAGGGCGCGCAGTTCGCCGTAGTAGCGGATGGCTTCCTTGAAGCCGTGCTGGTAGTCGGCCAGGTTGGCGATCTGCGAGCCCATGTGGAAGTGCAGCAGGCGCACGCCCTGGTCCAGGCCGGCGGCGCGGAAGCGCTCGACCACCGACAGCAGCTGCGCGGCGGACAGGCCGAACTTGGCCTTCTCGCCACCGGTATCGGCCCACTTGGAGGAAGCCAGCGAGGACAGGCGCACGCGCAGGCCAACCTGGGGCAGCACACCGATGACGGCCGCCTCCTCGATCACCAGCTGCACCTCGGATTCCTTCTCGATCACGATGAACACGTTGTGGCCGAGCTTCTGTCCCATCAGCGCCAGCTTGATGAACTCACGGTCCTTGTAGCCGTTGCAGACGATGGTGCCGCCCTTCGGAGCGAGCGCCAGCACGGCCATCAGCTCGGGCTTGGAACCGGCTTCCAGGCCGATGGAGACGTTCTGCGTGGCGATGATGCTTTCCACCACCGCTTCCTGCTGGTTCACCTTGATCGGGTACAGCGCGGTGTAGCGGCTGCTGTATTCCAGGCGCGCGATGTTGGCGTCGAAGGCGCCGGTGAGCTTGCGCACGCGGTCCTGGAGGATGTCCGGGAAGCGCACCAGCAGCGGCAGCGACAGGCCCGCCTCGCGCAGCTGCTCGACCAGGACGTGCAGATCGATCGGCTGGGCATCGGCGCCCTGCGGGCGAACTTCCACGTTACCGGCGTCATTGAGGGCGTAATAGCCCGCACCCCAGTGGCGAATTCCGTAGATGCTGCGGCTGTCAGCCACGGTCCAGTTGCTGCCGTCGTCTTTGCGGGTCCGTCTAGCGGCCATGCGGGGTGGTCTCCTCGATTTGCGCGAATGTGTGCAGGCGCCCGCCCGGCGTGCGGGAGAGTCGTCAATGCCTGGTCGGGTAAACCTAGCCGGGCCTTGTGACGTTGCCGTGTTGACCGCCAGCTTTGGCGGTAAGTTTAGGAAAATCCGACGACACGCCCAGGGCGCGCCGAAAAATCTCCCATCTAGGGAAAGGGCTTGCCGGCGCCGCGCTCGATGCGCACCGCCTGGAACCCCTTCTCTGCAGAGGAGAATCTGTCGGGAGAGACGGCTCAGCCGCCGGATTTCTTCGCCTTGAGGCCGCGCTTGGTCAGCTCTTCGAGCAGCAGGTCGACGTGGTCGCCCTGGATCTCGATGATGCCGTCCTTCAGCGCGCCACCCGTGCCGCAGCGCTTCTTCAGCGCCGTGGCCAGGTCCTTCAGCGCATCGGCCGACAGCAGTACGCCGGTCACCGTGGTCACGGTCTTGCCACCGCGGCCCTTGGTTTCACGACGCACGCGCGCAATGCCATCGCCGGCCGGAATCTCGGCCTGCTTGCAGATGCACGCGCCAATGGGCTGATTGCAGTCCGGGCAATGCCGGCCGGAATCAGTGGAGTAGACGAGCCCGCCGAGGGCGGACAGGGAGGATGCTTTCTTGACCACCGGGCGTTTCCCCAGGATTGGCCTTTCACGGCCAGGTCAACGAATGGCCGGCTGGCGCCGACCGCGACGCCCCACTCAGGCAGGGGCTGCGCAATTCCCGGTGGAGGACCCTGCCGGAAAGGTCGCGCAATTTAGCAGCATTGAAGGCAAATGCTAAGAGCGAAAATGCGTCATTGATCGGCGGTTTGGCGACATGCCTTCTTTTCAAGGCAACTGGAAGTCGGATCGAGCGATCGCGGACGGAGTCCGCTCCTACGCCAGGGTCAGCATTTGTGTAGGAGCGGACTCCGTCCGCGATAGCTCCCCGGCGGCCTCGACGTCACCGGGAGCACGTATCAGAAACTGACCAGGTACTTGCGCAGCGCCGCCAGCGAATCCGGGCAATACAGCGCGCCCGCCTTGGCCTCGGCCAGCGCCTGGTGCGGGTCGATGAATTTCGCTTCCAGCACCTCTTCCGGCTGCAGCCGCAGCGGCGCATCGGATACGGCGGAGAACACCGCGCACCACAGGCGGTTGTCCGGCTGGTCGAAGAAGAAGGTGCCGTGCGCGCGCAACTCGACGCCGGCGATGCCCAGCTCCTCTTCCAGCTCGCGGGCGGCGGACTCGGCGTAGCTCTCGTCCGCCTGCACCATGCCGCCGGCGGCCGGGTCCCAGTAACCGGGATAGACCGCCTTGCTCAGCGTGCGGCGGTGCACGCACAGCTCACCGGCTGAGTTGAACAGCAGGATGAAGGTGCCCCGGCCGATCAGCCCGCGTGCGCGCAGTTCTGCGCGCGGCAGGCTGCCCAGCAACTGGTCGTCGTCGTCGACCCAGGCGATCTTCTCGGCGTCCGAAGCCGCCCGGTGGGCGGCTTCCTTGTCGCTGATGCCTTCCATCGATCAGCCCTGGGCCAGCAGTTGGCGCAGGTCGATAATCGCGGCGTTGGCGCGGGAGATGTAGTTGGCCATCACCAGAGAGTGGTTGGCCAGCACGCCGAAGCCGCTGCCATTGAGAACCATCGGGCTCCACAGCGGCGCCTCGGCGGCCTCCAGCTCGCGGATGATCTGGCGCACGCTGACGGTGGCGTTCTTCTTCGCCAGCACGTCGGCGAAGTCCACCTCGATGGCGCGCAGGATGTGCGACAGCGCCCAGGCCTGGCCACGGGCTTCGTAGAACACGTTGTCGATCTGCATCCAGGGGGTTTCCTGGATCACTTCCTCGACTTCCGGCGCCTGGCCCGGGGTGACCGGCTGCATCGGCGTGATGTTGGTGTTCAGCTTGACCCGCCCGACGCTGGCCGAGAGGCGCTGGGACAGCGAGCCCAGGCGGGTGGAGACGTCACCCAGCCAGTTGTTCAGGCTGTCGGCGCGGGCGTAGAACTGCGCGCCGGCCGGATCGGCGGAGAGGCGAGCGAGGTAGCGGTCCAGGGACTTGATGCCTTCGGCGTACTCGGACTCCGAGGACGGCAGCGCCCAGCTCTTGTTGTCGAAGTTGAAGCGCGGCTCGGCGCGCGCCAGGTCGGCGTCCTCGGTGGACTGCGACTGGGAGCGGGCGAAGTCCTTGCGCAGCGCGCGGGACAGGTCGCGCACCTGGACCAGGGCGCCGTATTCCCAGCTGGGCATGTTGTCCAGCCAGACGCCCGGCGGGAAGATGTCGTTGGACAGATAGCCACCCGGCTTGTTGAGGATGGTAGCGACCACTTCCTTGAGGGTTTCCACCGTGGTGTAGCCCACCACCATCTGCCGGCCGGCGCGCTCGGCGGCGGCCTGGGCGTTCTGCTGCACGGGGAACAGGTCCGGCTCCTGGCTCCAGTACCAGCCGATCACCCCGCAGACCACCAGGTAGGCCCCCAGCAGGCCGCCCAGTACGCGACCCAGCCAGGGGCCGCCGAAGTAGGCGCGTGCATTGTCTACCGTGTCATCCACGCGATCACGCACGGTGCCGCGTTTCTTCCAGTTCCACATGGCAAGTTCCTTGATGTCCCGAATTCGAAGATAGCTTGGACCCGCAACCGGCCCCAGGGTGCCGCGATTTTAGGCCTCGCTGCGCAAGCATGCAGCAGCCAGGCAGACCAGCGCAGCCTACCCTGCGCATGGTGCTAGGTAATGCTGCGAATTACAAAGCTTCGGATGTTTGACCGAAGGCACTGTTATTGCCATCAAGGATTGGTAGCATAGGGCCATCAGTGTGTATCACGGCGGAAACATATTCGCCCCGCAGGCCGCCGGTACGGCCCTATAAAGAAGCGCGCGATGACCGAGCTCGACGATCCATCCCTCGACCGCCTCAAGCATCACTTCGCCCAGCGGGTGATCCACCAGGCCCGCCACCTGCTGGAGGTCTGGCAGCGCCTGTCGCGTTCGGAGTGGAACAGCGCCGGAATGGCCGAGCTGGCCGAGGCCTGCCTGCGCCTGCAGCGCTACGCCGAACGCTTCGAGCAGGCTGAACATGCGGACCTGGCCAAGGCCATCGACCAGTGCCTGCGAGCCGTGCAGGACAACCGCGGGCGCCTTTCCAGCGAGCTGATCACCGAGCTCAACCGCCTGATGCAGCGCCTGTCGCGCACCGGCCTGCGCCATGGCGACCAGTTCGAGCACACCCACCTGCCGCCGCTGCGCAAGCCGGTCTACCTGGCCCTGCAGGACCTCGAGCGCGCCGAGCGCCTGGCCCAGCAGCTGGAATTCTTCGGCATGGCTGCGCAGCCCTGCGAGCACGCCACCGCCTTCCGCGCCGCCATGGCCGACCGCCACCCGGCGGCCATCATCATGGAAATCGACTTCGCCAACGGCCAGGGCCTGGCGCTCGCCGACGAAGCCCAGGCCGGGCTGAAACAGAAGCTGCCGGTGCTGTTCTTCAGCCATGAAGAAACCGACACTCCGACCCGACTGGCCGCAGCCCGCGCCGGCGGCCAGGACTTCTTCAGCGGTGCCCTGGACGCCTCCGGCCTGCTGGAGAAGATCGAGACGCTCACCCGCGTTGCGCATTACGAGCCGTTCCGCGTGCTGATCGTCGACGACTCCCGCGCCCAGGCCGCGCACACCGAGATGGTGCTCAACAGCGCCGGCATCGTCACCCGCGCGCTCACCGCGCCGCTGTCGGTGATGGCCGAGCTGGCGGAGTTCCAGCCTGACCTGATCATCCTCGACATGTACATGCCCGAGTGCCTGGGCACCGAGCTGGCCAAGGTGATCCGCCAGCACGAGCGGCATGTCAGCGTGCCGATCATCTACCTGTCCGCCGAGGACGACCTGGACAAGCAGCTCGACGCCATGAGCGAGGGCGGCGACGACTTCCTCACCAAGCCGATCAAGCCACGCCACCTGATCGCCACCGTGCGCAACCGCGCCGCCCGCGCGCGCAGCCTGAAGGCGCGGATGGTGCGCGACAGCCTCACCGGCCTGTACAACCACACCCATACCCTGCAACTGCTCGACGACGCGCGTTTCCGTGCGCGCCGCGACGAGCGCCCGCTGACCTTCGCGATGCTCGACATCGACCACTTCAAGCGGGTCAACGACACCTATGGCCACCCCATGGGCGACCGGGTGATCAAGAGCCTCGCGCTGTTCCTCAAGCAGCGCCTGCGCAAGACCGACCACATCGGCCGCTACGGCGGCGAGGAATTCGCCGTGGTGCTGCCGGACACCGACGCCGAGTCGGCGCGCAAGGTGCTGGAGGAAATCCGCCAGCGCTTCGCCGAGATCCACTACCCGGCGCAGCCCCACGACCTCTCCTGCACCTTCAGCTGCGGCATCGCCGAGCTGGGTGAGGAGATGGACATCAAGACCCTCGCCAAGCAGGCCGACGAGGCGCTGTACACCGCCAAGCACGGCGGTCGAAACCGCGTCGAGGTCTACAGGTAACCACCGAGATTCCCCCGCGCGGCGCTCTGCCGCGCCATTTCCGACCGAATACTGGCACCGTGTCATCAGCCAGTAACCAAACTGCAATAGGTTCAGGGCTCGCCGTTTTTCCGCTGTCGGTCGAGACCTGCCATGCGCCTCAAGCTGCTCACCAACCTCAACACCTTCCTGCTCCTGCTCGTGTGCCTCGCCCTGGGCGCCACCCTGTGGTGGTCGCAACGCGCCCTGGAACGCCCCTTCACATTGATGGACCGCTACCTGGAACTCTCCCAGGGATTCGAGCGCAAGGTCGCGCAGAACATCCAGGCGTACCTTGCCAGTGGCGACGCGCTGAAACAGAAGGCCGCCCAGCAGGCCCTGGACGAACTGGCCGCGGAGCTGCCGCAATTGCCCGACAGCCTCAGCCAGTTGCTCGGCCAGAGCCTCGACGAACTGCACCAGTTCAGCGGCAGCCAACTGCTCGCTGCCGGCAAGCTGGCCGGTGACCCGCAGGGCCTGCTGCTGCAAGCCGAGCGCGACCTGCTGGCGGCGCTGGACCAACTCGGCGCCTATGCCGACGCCAGCCAGAACCCCGCCGCCGCCGGGTACCGCACCCCGCTGCTGCAGGCCGGCCTGCACCTGACGCGCCTGGCCCATGCCCGCGCCAAGCTGGTGGATAGCGGCAACCCGGCGCTGGCCGAGGACATCCAGCGCGAGCTGGAAACCCTGCGCCAGCTGGCCGAGCGTATCGACGCCCTGCCGCTACTGGGCGTACTGGAACAACAGGCCTCCGCCGCCGACGACTTCGCCTCGATGATGGGCCTGGAATCCCAGCCGGCCGCCGAGGCGCAGAGCGAGGACCGTGGCGTCACCCTCAAGCGCGACCTGGCCAGCGTGCTGCGCCGCTACCCGGATGAACTGGACCGCACCCGCCAGTTGATCGCCCAGCGCCAGCAGTTGGCCAACGCCACCGCCCAGCGCGTGGGCGCGGTGCAGCAGGCCCTGGCGACCCTGGAGCCGCAGGTGCGCGAGGAACGCTCGAAGATTCAGGCGCAGGTGCGTGTCATCCAGGGCGCGCTGATCGCCCTGATCCTCGCCACCGCGCTGCTCATCGACACCCTGCAACGCCGCCTGGCGCGAGTGCTCGGCCAACTGGTCCCGGCGCTCTCGACCTGGGCCCGCGGTGACTTCGCCAAACCCATCACCCTGGCCACCCGCACCCGCGACCTGGTGGAATTGCAGGAGTCGCTGAACCGCCTGCGCGACTTCCTCGGCACCCTGGTCGGCACCATCCACCAGCGCGCCGAGGAAGTCGCCGGCAGCAGTCGCGCCCTGGCCGAACTCAGCGGTGGCCTGCACGCCGGTGCCGAGCGCCAGGCCAGCGACACCGGGGAAATCCGCGACGCGCTGGGCGACATGGAAGCAGCGATCCAGCAGGTGGCCGGTGACGCCAGCCAGGCGGCTTCGGCCAGCCACGCCGCCGGCATGGCCGTCGAGCAGGGCCAACAGGTGATCGGCAACAGCCTGAACGGCATGCGCGCACTGGTGGACGAGGTGCAGAACAACGCCCAGGCCATCGAGAACCTGGCCGAAGAATCGGCGACCATCGGCAGCGTGCTCGGGGTGATCCGCTCCATTGCCGAGCAGACCAACCTCCTCGCGCTCAACGCCGCCATCGAAGCCGCACGGGCTGGCGAGCAGGGCCGTGGTTTTGCCGTGGTGGCCGAGGAAGTGCGTTCGCTGGCCCTGCGCACCGCCGGCGCCACCGAGGAAATCCAGCAGCTCACCGCGCGCCTGCAGCAGGCCGCCCGGCAATCGGTGGAGGCGATGCGCAGCCAGGTCGAACATGCGCAAGTTACCGCCAACCAGGCCGGCGCCGCCGAGGGCGCACTGGACGAGGTGGTTGGCGCCATCCGCACCATTGCCAGCATGGCCGAGCGCATCGCCGAAAGCTCCGCGCAGCAGAGCGGCGCGGTCAGCGAGATCCGCTCGCACAGCGAACGCATCCACGAACTGGGCAGCCAGAACCTGCGCCTGATCGGCCAGGGCCGCAGCCAGGGCGAACAGCTGCAGGAACTGGGCGGCGCATTGCACACCGCCGTGCGGGCGTTTCGGGTGTAACGGACCCGACCTGTAGGCGCTCTTGCCAGCTGTACTGCCCTCGCAGTGAGTGTAGGAGCGGACTCCGTCCGCGATAGATCAGCCCGGCGCCATCAGGCAATCCGGAGCGGGCGTTGAGTCAATCGCGGACAAAGTCCGCTCCTACGATTGTGCCCTTATCGTTCAGCCTGGACTCAACGCTCGCCCAGCTTGTGCCGCGCCGCATACAGGCAAACCATCTCCATTGCCAGGGTGGCGCCGGCCAGGGCGGTGATCTCGGCGCTGTCGTAGGGCGGCGCCACTTCCACCACGTCCATCCCCACCAGATTGATCCCACGCAATGCGCGGAGGATTTCCAGCGCCTGGTGCGAACTCAGCCCGCCACAGACCGGCGTGCCGGTGCCCGGGGCGAAGGCCGGGTCGAGGCAGTCGATATCGAAGGTCAGGTACACCGGGTTGTCGCCCACCCGCGCACGGATCCGTTCGGCGATGGCCTGCGGGGTGTGACGGTGCACCTCGCGGGCATCCAGCACCTGGAAGCCCATGACATCGTCGTTGGTGGTGCGCAGGCCGACCTGCACCGAGCGCGACGGGTCGACCAGTCCCTCGCGGGCCGCGTGGTAGAACATGGTGCCGTGGTCGATGCGCTGGCAGTCCTCGTCCGGCCAGGTGTCGCTGTGCGCGTCGAAGTGGATCAGCGACAGCGGCCCGTGCTTCTTCGCGTGGGCCTTCAGCAGCGGGTAGCTGATGAAGTGATCGCCGCCCAGGGTCAGTAGCGCGCAGCCGGCGTCGAGGATGCGCGCGGCGTGGGCTTCGATGACCTCTGGGGTTTCCTGCGGTACGCCGTGGTCGAACGAACAGTCGCCATAGTCGATCACCGCGAGGTGGTCGAAGGGATCGAACTCCCAGGGGAAGTGCCGGGCCCAGGCCATCTGAACCGAAGCCGCACGAATCGCCCGCGGTCCGAAGCGGCTGCCGGGGCGATTGGTGGTGGCGGTGTCGAAGGGCACGCCGCTGACCACCAGGTCGACGCCGCGCAGGTCACGGCTGTAGCGGCGGCGCATGAAGCTGGTGATGCCGGCATAGGTGGATTCGGCTGCGGTGCCGTAAAGGCTGTCGCGGGTGATGGCCTGGTCGTTGTCGTTAGCGAGATCCATGGCTTCCTCATCTTGGTTATCGGTGGGTCACGGTGATTCGGGTGAACGTCCGCTGCGTAGGGCGCATAACCTGGAACAGGTTATCCGCCGGCCTTGGTTCAGCTCGGCGGATAACGCTGGCGCGTTATCCGCCCTACGAAAGCCGGCCTGCCCGTCAGCTACGGGTGCGGAACGCCGACCACAGCCGCGTGCGCTCGCGCTGCTGCTTGAGCGTCAGCAACTGCTCGCCGAACAGCTTCTGGCGCATCGCCGCCGGCGGGTAGATGTCCGGGTCGCTGGCGACATCGGCATTCAGCAACGGCGTGGCCTTCTGGTTGGCGTTGGCGAAGTACAGGGTGTTGGTCAGTTCGGCGATCGACTCCGGACGCAGCATGAAGTCGATGAAGGCGCGCGCCTCCTGCGGGTGCGGGGCGTCCACCGGGATGGCCATGGTGTCGAACCAGATCAGCGTGCCTTCCCTGGGTATCCGGTAGATCACCTCGAACGGCTTGTTCGCCTGCTTGGCCTGCGCGGCGCCCATCAGCGCATCGCCGGTGTAGGTCAGGGCGACGCACAGCGAACCATTGGCCAGGTCATTGATGTGCTTGCCGCTGGCGATGTAGCGCACGTTGGGTTGCAGCTTGCCCAGCAGTTCACGGACCTGGGCGAGGTCGGCCGGGTCGGTGCTGTAGGGCGACTTGCCGAGGTAGTTCAGCGCCACGCTGATGACTTCCTGGGGCGAATCGATCAGCGAGATGCCGCAGTCGGCCAGGCGGCTGGCGTACTCGGGCTTGAACAGCAGGTCGAGGCTGTCCAGCGGCGCATCGGGGATACGCTTGAGCACCGCGTCCTTGTTGATCGCCAGGCCCACGGTGCCCCAGGTGTAGGGCACGCCGAAGCGATTGCCCGGGTCGATGCTGGCGAGCTTGGCCAGCAGTTCCGGATCGAGGTTGGCGAAGTTCTTCAGCTGCGCATCGTCCACCGGTTGCACGGCCTTGGCCTGAATCGCGCGAGCCAGCCCGCTGCTGGCGGGGAAGACGACGTCGTAGCCGCTACGCCCGGTCATCAGCTTGCTGTCGAGCACCTCGGCACTGTCGAAGGTGTCGTATTTGACGCGGATGCCGGTTTCCTTCTGGAAGCGCAGCAGGGCGTCGGCGCCGACGTAATCCGCCCAGTTGTAGAGGTTGAGCACCCGCTCCTGCGCCTGCAGGGGCACGGCCAGCGCCACGGCCAGGGCCGCGAGAGTCGCCCGGAAGAACACACGCATGATCATCGCCTCGGAGTTGTTGTGGTTATGCGGCGAGCATGGGGCGAGCTTTACTTTGTAAAAATACAAAGTTAATTACTTTGGCATTTCATCCGGACAATGTTTGGGGACCACCATGCTCAGCCAATTGCGCGACCTCGACCTGCAACTGCTGCGCCTGTTCGTCACCGTGGTCGAATGCGGCGGCTTCAGCGCTGCGCAGGGCGAGCTGGGATTGAGCCAGCCGAGCATCAGCATTCAGATGGCCAAGCTGGAAACGCGCCTGGGCTATCGCCTGTGCGAGCGCGGCAAGGGCGGCTTCCGCCTGACGCCCAAGGGCGAGCACCTGTTGCAGGCAACGCGGCGGCTGTTCCTGTCGATCGAGGACTTCCGCGACGAGGCGCGCGGGGTGGCCGACAAACTACTCGGCGAGGTGCGCATCGGCCTCTCGGAAAGCCTCGAAGAGAGCGTGCTGGCGCGGCTGTCCGACGCCATACGGCGCTTCCGCCAGCGCAACGAGGCGGTCACCCTCGACCTGCTCACCGCCACGCCGGCCGAACTGGAGCGCCTGCTGCTGCAGGACCGGCTGCACCTGGCAGTCGGCTATTTCGCCGGCACCCAGGCTGCGCTGCAGCACACCCCCTTGTTCATCGAACCGCAGGGACTGTACTGCGGCACCGGCCACCCAGCCTTCAGGGAGAAAAGGCCGACCCGCGATTCCCTGGCCGACGCCGACCAGGTACTGCACCCCTACCGCTTCATCGCCGCCGACGAACCGTTGCAGACCAGCCACAGCAGCGCACGCTGCGAGCAGGTGGACGGCAGCCTGGCGTTCATCCTCTCCGGCGCGCACATCGGCTACCTGCCCCGGCACGTCGCGCAGCCCTGGATCGAGCGCGGTCAATTGCGCGAGCTGCTGGCGGGCGAGTTGGGCTTCGACGTCGCCTTCAGCCTGACCCGCCACCGCGGTCGCCATCCCGGCGACGCCGAACAGGCTTTCGTCAGCGACCTGCTGGCAGCCTTCGGCCAGCACGCGGCAGATTGACGCAGTACGGCAAAGGGAACCGAGCCTCGTCAGCACAGTCCCACAGCCTCGATCACTTCTTGTGACAGCTCGTCGGGCATCGCCTCGGGCTGCGCCGGAAGCTTTCCGCTATCATGCCCGCCAGTCTTATGCCCGCCCATTACGTAGTCCGCGAGATGTCCATGCGCCGCCTGCTTACCCTGCTCCTGCTCCTGGTCGCCCTGCCCGCTTCCGCCGGCCTGTTCGACAAACCCGCCGACAAGGGCGGCTTCGCTGTCGGCCAGCCGGCCAAGGGCGACTTCCTGCCGGTGGCCGAGGCCTTCCGCGTCAGCGTCGAGGACAGCGACAGCCAGCAGGTGAAGCTGCGCTTCATCAATGCCGACGGCTACTACCTGTACCAGCACCGCTTCAGCTTCAAGGTCGAGCCGGCCGACAGTGGCGTGAGCGTCGGCGACGTGAAGCTGCCGCCGGGCAAGCAGCACCACGACGATTATTTCGGCGACACCGTCGTCTACTACGCCATCACCGACATCGACGTGCCGCTGCTGAACCCGCAGCACAAGCCCTTCACCCTGGTCGTCAACTACCAGGGCTGCGCCGACAAGGGCCTGTGCTATGCGCCGGAAACCACTCGCCTGCAGATCGCCGACGGCCAGGCCGCCAGCGTACTGAAAGGCCCTGCTCCCGCCGCCAAACCCGCAAGCGCATCCGGCAACCCGCTGGCCAGCCTGCTGGGCGACCATGAGCCGGGCAAGATCAAGAAACTCGGCCGCGCGCTGGCGATCTTCTTCCTCCTCGGCCTGGCACTGACCTTCACCCCCTGCGTGCTGCCGATGCTGCCGATCCTCTCCGGCGTCGTGCTGCGCGGGCGCCCGGGCGGCATGCGCGGCCTGGCGCTGTCGCTGGCCTACGTGCTGCCAATGGCCGCCTGCTATGCGGTACTCGGCACCCTGATGGGTCTGTTCGGCGCCAAGCTCAACCTGCAGGCGATGCTGCAGTCGCCCTGGGTGCTGATCCCCTTCGCGGCCTTCTTCGTGGTCTTCGCCGTCGCCATGTTCGGTGTCTTCGAGATGCGCCTGCCGGGCTTCCTGCGCGAGCGCCTGGACAACCTGGCGAACAATACCCGCGGCGGCTCCATCGCCGGCGCGGCGACCCTGGGCGTGCTCTCCAGCCTGCTGGTATCGCCTTGCGTCACTGCCCCGCTGGCCGGCCTGCTGCTGTATATCAGCAGCACCGGCGACGCCGTCGGCGGCGGCCTGCTGCTGTTCTCCCTGGGCCTGGGCATGGGCACGCCGCTGGTGATCTTCGCCGTCGGCGGCGGGGCGCTGTTGCCCAAGAGCGGCGCCTGGATGACCGGCGTGCGCAACGTCTTCGGCGTGATGCTCCTGGCGGTAGCCATCTGGATGCTCGACCGCATCGTCGCCGGCCCGGTTTCGCTGACCCTCTGGGGCACCCTGGCCGGCGGCATCGCCCTGGCCATCGGCACCCTCGAACTGGGGCCGAAGCGGCCGCTGCAGCGCCTTGGCCAACTGCTCGGGCTGATGCTGCTGGTCTACGCCGTAGCCGCCTGGACCGGCGCGCTGCGCGGCGAATCCGACCCACTGCACCCGCTGGGCCGCAGCGGCGTCAGCAGCCACGCCGGGCCGCCGAGCTCCACTCCCGGTGACTGGCAGAACATCACCACCCCGGCGCAACTGGATGCCGCGCTGCACAGCGCCTCCGCCGCCGGTCGCCCGGTGCTGCTGGACTGGTACGCCGACTGGTGCATCAGTTGCAAGATCATCGAGCGCCAGGTGCTGCCGGCAGCGGAAGTCCAGTCGCAACTGCCCGGCTTCGTCCTGCTGCGCTTCGACATGACCGCGAGCACAGAGGAGCAGCGCGCCCTTCTCGACCGCTACAACCTGTTCGGTCCGCCCGCGCTCTTGTTCTTCTCGCCAAAAGGCGACGAATGGAGCGATCTGCGCATCATCGGCGAAACCGACGCGGCCACCCTCGCCGACCACCTGAAACATGCCGGATCGCGCTCCTGAGCGGCATTTGACTGCAACGGTTTTGCCGTAATCAGCTGGCAACATGCTGACATCTACGGCAAAACCAGCATGACTGGACAGTCACGCCGGCTTTCCGGCATAGTCCCGCCCTATCGTTTCCCGCCAAGAAAAAGGACAACAGCTTCCACATGGCGACCTTACTGGTACTGCACGGGCCCAACCTCAACCTGCTGGGCACCCGCGAGCCCGACAAGTACGGCTCCGTCACCCTCGAGCAGATCAACCAGGACCTGGAGCGCCGCGCCCGCGAGGCCGGCCACCACCTGATGCACCTGCAGAGCAACGCCGAGTACGAACTGATCGACCGGATCCACGCCGCGCGCAACGAAGGCGTGGATTTCATCCTGATCAATCCGGCCGCTTTCACGCATACAAGTGTCGCGCTACGTGACGCATTGCTCGCAGTGAGCATCCCATTCATCGAAGTGCACCTCTCCAACGTGCACAAACGTGAACCTTTCCGGCATCACTCCTACTTCTCCGACGTGGCGGTAGGGGTGATCTGCGGTCTGGGTGCCACAGGCTACCGCCTGGCCCTGGAATCCGCCCTCGAACAACTTGAACGCCCGTGACCTCACCTGGGAGAGCGAACACTGATGGACATCCGTAAAGTCAAGAAACTGATCGAACTGCTCGAAGAATCCGGTATCGACGAACTGGAGATCAAAGAGGGCGAAGAGTCCGTACGCATCAGCCGTCACAGCAAGACCGCCGCCCAGCCGATCTATGCTGCCGCCCCTGCCTACGCTCCGGCCCCCGCCGCTGCCCCGGTCGCTGCTGCTGCCGCCGCTCCGGCCGCTGAAGCCGCCCCGGCTGCGCAGAACCTCGCCGGCGCCGTGCGCTCGCCGATGGTCGGCACCTTCTACCGCGCTGCCTCGCCGACCTCTGCCAACTTCGTTGAAGTCGGCCAGAGCGTGAAGAAAGGCGACATCCTCTGCATCGTCGAAGCCATGAAGATGATGAACCACATCGAAGCCGAGACCAGTGGCGTGATCGGTCAGATCCTCGTGGAGAACGGCCAGCCGGTCGAATTCGACCAGCCCCTGTTCACCATCGTTTAAAACGCGGGGAGCCTGCGATGTTGGAAAAAGTACTGATCGCCAACCGCGGCGAAATTGCGCTGCGCATCCTGCGTGCGTGCAAGGAGCTGGGCATCAAGACAGTGGCCGTGCACTCGACCGCCGACCGTGAACTGATGCACCTGTCGCTGGCCGACGAAGCGGTCTGCATCGGTCCGGCCCCGGCCGCGCAGTCCTACCTGCACATCCCGGCGATCATCGCCGCGGCCGAGGTCACCGGCGCCGTGGGTATCCACCCCGGCTACGGCTTCCTCGCCGAGAACGCCGACTTCGCCGAGCAGGTCGAACGCTCCGGCTTCACCTTCATCGGCCCGAGCGCCGACGTCATCCGCCTGATGGGTGACAAGGTGTCCGCCAAGGACGCCATGAAGAAAGCCGGCGTGCCGACCGTACCGGGCTCCGACGGCCCGCTGCCGGAAGACGAAGAAACCGCACTGGCCATCGCCCGCGAGGTTGGCTATCCGGTGATCATCAAGGCCGCCGGTGGCGGTGGTGGGCGCGGCATGCGCGTCGTGCATCACGAGGAAGACCTGATCAAGTCCGCCAAGCTGACCCGCACCGAAGCGGGCGCGGCCTTCGGCAACTCGATGGTCTACCTGGAGAAGTTCCTGACCAACCCGCGCCACGTGGAAGTCCAGGTGCTCTCCGACGGCCAGGGCAACGCCATCCACCTGGGCGACCGCGACTGCTCCCTGCAGCGTCGTCACCAGAAGGTACTGGAAGAAGCCCCCGCCCCGGGCATCGACGAGAAGGCCCGCGCCGAAGTGCTGGCCCGCTGCGTCCAGGCCTGCGTGGAAATCGGCTACCGTGGCGCCGGCACCTTCGAGTTCCTCTACGAGAACGGCCGCTTCTACTTCATCGAGATGAACACCCGCGTGCAGGTGGAGCATCCGGTGTCGGAGATGGTCACCGGGATCGACATCGTCAAGGAGATGCTCAGCATCGCCTCGGGCAACAAGCTGTCGTTCAAGCAGGAGGACGTGGTCATCCGTGGCCATGCGCTGGAATGCCGGATCAACGCCGAAGACCCGAAGACCTTCATGCCCAGCCCCGGCAAGGTGAAGCACTTCCACGCCCCGGGCGGCAACGGCGTGCGCGTGGATTCGCACCTGTACAGCGGCTACGCGGTACCGCCGAACTACGACTCGCTGGTGGGCAAGATCATCACCTACGGCAAGGACCGCGACGAAGCCATGGCGCGCATGCGTAATGCGCTGGACGAGCTGATCGTCGATGGCATCAAGACCAACACCGAGCTGCACAAGGAGCTGGTCCGCGATAAAGAGTTCTGCAAGGGTGGCGTGAACATCCACTACCTGGAGAAGAAGCTGGGCATGGACAAGCACTAAACGCTTGTCGCAAGCCTGCCTTGCCTCGCTCCACCACAAGGGCTGCCTCCGGGCGGCCCTTGTGCTTTGTGGGCCCTGCACGCTGGCATGGCAGGGTGCCGTGCAGTAAGCTTGCCGCCTTTATCTGCGGGCCGCCTGGGCGGTCCGTTGTCTTTTCCAGCGCCATCCCAGCACTATCGAGGTACCGCCCCATGCCCTGGCTTCAAGTCCGACTCGCCATCACCCCGGATCAGGCGGAAACCTATGAAGATGCACTGCTGGAAGTTGGCGCCGTCTCCGTCACCTTCATGGACGCCGAAGACCAGCCGATCTTCGAGCCGGACCTGGGCACCACCCCGCTGTGGAGCCACACTCATCTGCTCGCGCTGTTCGAGGCGGACACCGACGAAACCTCGCTGATCGCCCATCTGACCCTGTTGACCGGCGGCGAACTGCCCCAGCACCAGATCGAACACATCACGGACCAGGACTGGGAACGCAGCTGGATGGAGAACTTCAAGCCGATGCGTTTCGGCCGTCGCCTGTGGATCGTCCCCAGCTGGCACGACGCCCCGGAGCCGGAAGCGGTGAACCTGCTGCTCGACCCGGGCCTGGCCTTCGGCACCGGCACCCACCCGACCACCGCGCTGTGCCTGGAATGGCTCGACGGCCAGCAGCTGGCCGGCCAGCAGGTGCTGGATTTCGGCTGCGGCTCGGGCATCCTCGCCATCGCCGCGCTGCTGCTGGGCGCCGAGCAGGCGGTCGGTACCGACATCGACCCGCAGGCGCTGGAGGCCTCGCGCGACAACGCCTCGCGCAATGGCATCGACCCGACGAAATTCCCCGTCTACCTGCCCGCCGATATGCCGAAGGAACCAGCGGACGTCCTGGTGGCGAACATTCTGGCCGGGCCGCTGGTCACATTGGCAGAGCAGCTCACCGGCCTGGTGAAATCCGGTGGCCTGCTGGCCCTCTCGGGCATCCTCGCCGAGCAGGCCGAGGAAGTGCGCGCCGCCTATGCCGACGCCTTCGACCTCGACCCGACCGCCGAGCGCGATGGCTGGATCCGCATCAGCGGCCGCCGCCGCTGAGTGCCTGCCGTACGGGGCTTGAGTTAGACTAACCGCCAGATTTTTCCGCCGGACCGCCGCATGAGCGACAGCTTCATCACACAGTGCCCCCATTGCCAGACCCGCTTCCGCGTCAACGCGGCGCAACTGGGCGCGGCCAGCGGTGCTGTGCGCTGCGGAACCTGCCTGAAGGTGTTCAACGCGCCGCAGAACATGGTGGGCGAGCCCACCCAGACGCCGGCAGTGACGGTCGCCGAGGCGCCGTCCATTGAAGCCCGCACACCGGCAACCGCCCCGGAGCCGATCGTGCAAGCGGCTCCGACCAAGGCTCCGGAGCCAGCGGCAGTGGCGCCGATCCCCCCGCCAGCCTTCAGCACTTTCACACCGGAGAAACCTGCCGCACCCAACGCGCCCGGCACCGCCACCCTCGGCTGGCCACTGGCGCCCCATGCAGCGCGGCACTCCAGCGATGTGGCGGAAAAGCCCGCCATCACTGCACCGCAGGTGGAAACAAAACCGACACCGGCCGCCGAACCTGCCCCGAGCATTGCCGCGACTGCGGTGATCACCCCGGCCGCGACCGTCACCAGCGAGCCAGCCAGACCCGCAAGCGCGCCGGCAAAGAAAGACGAAACGCTGTGGATCCACGACGATCTCGACCTGGACAGCCTCAATCTCGACGAGGAACTGGCCAAGCTCGATGAATTCGAGCTGTCCCAGGAGTTCCTCAGCATCGAACGCGCGCCGCACCCGAGCGAGGCCCTGCAGTCCCGCCAGGAAGAGAAGCGCGACCCGCACGACGAGCGCTGGGCCGAAGCCTTGCTGGAGGAAGAACAGAGCGGCGCCAATCGAGTTTCCCGCCAGGAGCCCAGCCTTGGCCGCCTGCCCGCCGACGAGCCGCCGGCACCGCCCGCCAGCGCACGCCTGGTGGCCAGCCAGGAAGCCGAGCCGGAAGCGCCCGAAGACGAGCCGGAGCACGAACCGCGTATCGACCCGGCGCCCCTGCGCGTCGAGAGTGACGATGAGCACCTTCCAACCTTCAGCGCCCGTCGCGATGACGACGAGCCCGAGGCGGAGGACGAGCACGACGATGAGCCAACGCTGGCCGACCAGCGCGGCGACAAGCGTCGCGCCGAACCCGCCGTGAACAATGGCGGCCTGCACGACCTGAGCGACGAACCCCTGCAGCTCGACTGGCAGAAGCCCAAGAGCCGCTGGGGTCGCCGCCTGTTCTGGCTGCTGCTGATCGTGTTGGCGCTGGCCGGCCTCGCCGGCCAGTACATCGCCTACCACTTCGACGAACTGGCGCGCCAGGACCAGTACCGCCCCTGGTTTGCCCAGGCCTGCCCGGAGCTGGGTTGCACCCTGCCCTCCAAGGTGGACGTGGAGCAGATCCGCAGCAGCAACCTGGTGGTGCGCAGCCACCCGGACTTCAGCGGTGCCCTGGTGGTCGACGCGATCATCTACAACCGCGCCAACTTCTCCCAGCCCTTCCCGCTGCTGGAAATGCGCTTCGCCGACCTCAACGGCCAACTGATCGCCAGCCGCCGCTTCAAGCCCAGCGAATACCTCTCCGGCGAGCTGGCCGGGCAGAGCGAGATGCCGCCGCAGACGCCGATCCACATCTCCCTGGATATCCTCGATCCGGGTCCCAAAGCGGTGAACTACAGCCTGAGCTTCCACTCGCCGGAATGACCCGGCGAGTAGCTCAAAGCGCCTGAGAGCGCCAGTTCCACTCGTCTTCCTACCTTGGGTGCTAAGCCCGAAGCTGTTCAGAATTTATCCAAAATCGCCTTTATCCGGTCATCGAGAGCGGGTATCATGCCCTCCCTTTTTTGCTAGCACCGGTGGCAGGCCCCGAAACGCATCCGCGAGTGGTACAACGCGCGGCGCCTCGGTGTTCCCGCCCCATTGACCATGGAAATCCAGTCGGTGGTACGCATCGGCTCCTACACACTGCCCAACAGACTGATCCTGGCCCCGATGGCCGGCGTCACCGATCGTCCGTTCCGCCAGCTGTGCCGCCGCCTCGGCGCCGGCATGGTGGTTTCGGAGATGGTCACCAGCGACGTCCGCCTGTGGAACAGCCGCAAGTCGCGCCTGCGCCTGCAGCACGACAACGAAGATCAGCCACGTTCGGTGCAGATCGCCGGCGGCGACCCGCAGATGCTCGCGGAAGCCGCCCAGCGCAATGTGGAGCTCGGCGCCCAGATCATCGACATCAACATGGGTTGCCCGGCAAAGAAGGTGTGCAACAAGGCTGCGGGTTCCGCGCTGATGAAGGATGAACGGCTGGTAGCCGACATCCTCGAGGCGGTGGTCGCGGCAGTGGAGGTTCCCGTCACCCTGAAGATTCGCACCGGTTGGGACCGGTCGAACAAGAACGGTGTGACGGTGGCGCGGATCGCCGAGCAGTCGGGTATCCGGGCGCTGGCGGTACACGGCAGGACCCGTGCCGACCTCTACACCGGCGATGCGGAGTACGAAACCATTGCGGCGATCAAGCAGGCAGTTTCGATTCCGGTCTTCGCCAATGGTGATATCGATTCACCGCGCAAGGCACGGCAGGTTTTCGAGCAGACGGGTGTGGACGCCCTGCTGATCGGGCGCGCCGCTCAGGGCAATCCCTGGATCTTCCGCGAAATCGATCATTACCTGAGCACCGGCGAGCTATTGCCGGCGCCGAGTCTGCACGAGGTGCAGAGCATCCTGCTCGAACACCTCGCTGCATTGCATGCGTTTTATGGGGAGGAAATGGGTGTGCGCATTGCCCGCAAGCATGTGGGCTGGTACCTCGCAACCCAACCGGGCGCGGCGGAGTTCCGCGCCCAGTTCAATCGTTTGCAGGACACGGATGCACAGAGCGCCAGCGTCAGGCAGTTCTTCGCCGAGCGCCACAATAACGGAGATGGGGTGGCCGCATGACAACGATGACCGAGACATTAGTGAGTGGAATGACACCCGTGAGCGACAACGCCAACCTTAAACAGCACCTGACCACTCCGACGCAGGAGGGGCAGACCCTCCGCGACAGCGTGGAAAAGGCACTGCACAACTATTTCGCCCATCTCGAAGGGCAGCCGGTCACGGACGTGTACAACATGGTGCTTTGCGAAGTCGAAGCGCCGCTGCTGGAAACCGTCATGAACCACGTGAAGGGTAACCAGACCAAAGCCTCCGAACTGCTGGGGCTGAACCGCGGGACCCTGCGCAAGAAACTCAAGCAGTACGATCTTCTCTGACGCGGCGGCAGGTCCCAGGCTGCAGGCGGCAGGCAAGCCGCTCGGGCCTGAAGCCTGCAGCTTGCAGCCTGTAGCCTCTAGGAACTCGTTATGACCGACCAAACCACCCGCCTGCCCGTCCGCCGTGCGCTGATCAGCGTTTCCGACAAGACCGGCGTCGTCGATTTCGCCCGTGAGCTGGCTGCCCTTGGCGTGGAGATCCTTTCCACCGGCGGCACCTACAAGCTGCTCAAGGACAATGGCATCGCCGCCGTGGAAGTGGCCGACTACACCGGCTTCCCGGAAATGATGGACGGCCGTGTGAAGACCCTGCACCCGAAAGTCCACGGCGGTATCCTCGGCCGTCGCGACATCGATGGCGCCGTCATGGCAGAACACGGCATCAAGCCGATCGACCTGGTTGCGGTCAACCTGTATCCCTTCGCGGCAACCGTGGCCAAGCCCGGCTGCACCCTGCCGGACGCCATCGAGAACATCGACATCGGCGGCCCGACCATGGTTCGCAGCGCGGCGAAGAACCACAAGGACGTCGCCATCGTGGTCAACTCCACCGACTACCAAGGCGTCATCGCGGCCCTGCAGGACGGCGGCCTGACCTACGCCCAGCGCTTCAACCTGGCCCTCAAGGCGTTCGAGCACACCTCCGCCTACGACGGCATGATCGCCAACTACCTGGGCACCATCGACCAGGACGCCGAAACCCTGTCCACCGAGAACCGCCTGCAGTTCCCGCGCACCTTCAACAGCCAGTTCATCAAGGCGCAGGACATGCGCTACGGCGAGAACCCGCACCAGAGCGCGGCGTTCTACGTCGAGGGCGGCGAAGCCAGCGTCTCCACCGCCATCCAGCTGCAGGGCAAGGAACTGTCGTTCAACAACGTGGCCGACACCGACGCCGCGCTGGAATGCGTGAAGAGCTTCGTCAAGCCGGCCTGCGTCATCGTCAAGCACGCCAACCCGTGCGGCGTGGCCGTGGTTCCGGAAAACGAAGGCGGCATCCGCAAGGCCTATGACCTGGCCTACGCCACCGACACCGAGTCGGCCTTCGGCGGCATCATCGCCTTCAACCGCGAGCTGGACGGCGAGACCGCCCAGGCCATCGTCGACCGTCAGTTCGTCGAAGTCATCATCGCCCCGAAAGTCTCCGAAGCGGCTCGCGCCGTGGTCGCTGCCAAAGCCAACGTGCGCCTGCTGGAATGCGGCGAGTGGCCGGCCGAGCGCCCTGCCGGCTGGGACTTCAAGCGCGTCAACGGCGGCCTGCTGGTGCAGAGCCGCGACATCGGCATGATCACCGCCGACGACCTGAAGATCGTCACCCAGCGCGCGCCGAGCGAGCAGGAAATCCACGACCTGATCTTCGCCTGGAAAGTCGCCAAGTTCGTCAAGTCCAACGCCATCGTCTACGCCAAGGCGCGTCAGACCGTCGGTGTCGGCGCCGGCCAGATGAGCCGCGTGAACTCCGCCCGCATCGCCGCCATCAAGGCCGAGCACGCCGGCCTGGAAGTGAAGGGTGCGGTCATGGCTTCCGATGCCTTCTTCCCGTTCCGCGACGGCATCGACAACGCGGCCAAGGCCGGTATCACCGCGGTGATCCAGCCGGGTGGCTCGATGCGTGACAACGAAGTGATCGCCGCTGCCGACGAGGCCGGCATTGCCATGGTCTTCACCGGCATGCGCCACTTTAGGCATTAACCGGGACGGCCGCACTGTAGCGGCCGTCTGCTGCGTTGCGGACGACTTCGCCAATGCTCATTGCCAATAGGCAACTCCGCTTGTCGAAGCCATCCGCGCCTTGCATCCAGCCACTCCATTGCGCCCTCGCACAGGCTGGAAAAAAGCTCTCGTAGGTTGGGTGGAGCGAAGCGATACCCAACGATCCGGCAGTGCCGGAACTGTTCAGGAGAACTCCAATGAACGTACTCATCATCGGCAGCGGCGGTCGCGAGCACGCGCTGGCCTGGAAGGTCGCGCAGGATTCGCGCGTGCAGAAGGTCTTCGTCGCGCCGGGCAACGCCGGCACCGCCACAGAAGCCAAGTGCGAGAACGTCGCCATCGACGTGCTGGCCCTGGAAGAGCTGGCTGATTTCGCCGCGAAGAACGTACAGCTGACCATCGTCGGCCCCGAGGCGCCGCTGGTCAAAGGCGTGGTCGACCTGTTCCGCGCGCGTGGCCTGGACATCTTCGGCCCCACCGCCGGCGCCGCGCAGCTGGAAGGCTCCAAGGCCTTCACCAAGGACTTCCTCGCGCGCCACCAGATCCCCACCGCCGACTACCAGAACTTCACCGAAGTCGAGCCGGCGCTGGCCTACCTGAAAGAGAAAGGCGCGCCCATCGTGATCAAGGCCGACGGCCTGGCCGCGGGCAAGGGCGTGATCGTCGCCATGACCCTGGCCGAAGCCGAGGAAGCCGTGCGCGACATGCTCGCCGGCAACGCCTTCGGTGACGCCGGTTCGCGCGTGGTGATCGAGGAGTTCCTCGACGGCGAGGAGGCCAGCTTCATCGTCATGGTCGACGGCCAGAACGTGCTGCCCATGGCCACCAGCCAGGACCACAAGCGCGTCGGCGACGGCGACAGCGGCCCGAACACCGGCGGAATGGGCGCCTACTCCCCCGCTCCGGTCGTCACCCCGGACGTGCACCAGCGGGTGATGGATGAAGTGATCTACCCGACCGTGCGCGGCATGGCCGAGGAAGGCAACGTCTACACCGGCTTCCTGTATGCAGGCCTGATGATCGACAAGAGCGGCAAGCCGAAGGTCATCGAGTTCAACTGCCGCTTCGGCGACCCGGAAACCCAGCCGATCATGGTCCGCCTGGAATCGTCCCTGGTCCTGCTGGTCGAGGCCGCCCTCGCCAAGGCGTTGGACAAGGTCGAAGCCACCTGGGACCCGCGTCCCACCGTGGGCGTGGTGATCGCTGCTGGCGGTTACCCAGGCGACTACGCCAAGGGTGACGTCATCGAAGGCCTGGACGAAGCCGCCAAGCTCGACGGCAAGGTGTTCCACGCCGGCACCGCACTCAAGGACGGCCAGATCGTCACCGCCGGCGGCCGCGTACTGTGCGCCACCGCCATTGGCCCGAGCGTTTCCTCCGCGCAGCAGCAGGCTTATCGCCTGGCCGAGAAGATCCGCTGGAACGGCAGCTTCTACCGCACCGACATCGGCTATCGCGCCATCGCTCGCGAACGCGGCGAAGGCTGATCCGACGGGCGGAGGCGTCCCTCGTCGGGCGCCTCCTGCACGCCGGTCCCCGCGTGCACGGGTGGATTACGGCCTTCAGCACACTTGGCTATAATCCGCCCACTCACCACCGAAGGGACTTCGCCGTGCGTCGGCTCTGGACTGCCACAGGACTCCTCGTCAGCTTGCTGCTGGCCGCTCTGGTCTGTCTTCCGACCTACGCGGCAAGCCAGGATCCCGGCTGGTCCCAGCTCCATGACAGTGACGCCCGCCTGCAATTGCAGGACGTGATCTCCCCACGCTACCGCACCCTCTTCAGCCCCCTCGATATCAACGACCTGCACGCCCCCGCCGGCCCCGGCGCGACCTGGCTGCACTTCCGCCTTCCGGCCAACGACGAGCCCCAGCAACTGCGCCTGTTCGCACCGAGCCTGGACAGCTTCGAGATGTTCATTCTCGACGGGCAGAAGGTCCTCGAGCAGAAGAGCGCCGGCAACCTCTCCCCGGTCCAGCGCCCGCTGCTCAACAGCGACCTGGTGATCCCCCTGCGCGCCGCCGCCGAGCCGCTGGACCTCTATCTGCGCCTGGCCTCGACCCTGCCACTGCGGCCGAACATCAGCATCGAGGCCGCCGGCCAGCCAAGCAATGACCAGCGCCCGCTGCACTTCGGCGTGCTGATCGGCTGCCTGGCCATGCTGCTGGCCTACAACCTTGTGCGCTTCGCCTACACCCGCGTCGCCAGCGGCCTGTGGCTGGCCGGCGTGCATGCCAGCCTGCTGCTGGCCTGCCTCAACCTGTTCGGCCTGCTCAGCCCCTGGTACGGCAACAGCCAGTCGCTGCAACCGATGGCCGCCCTGGCCTGCCTGGTGGTGACGCTGTTCTGCGCGCTGGGCTATACCGCCAGCTTCTTCTCCGGCCTCAGCCCGCGCCTGCCTCTCAAACGCCTGCTGCTGGGCGGCACCGTGGTACTGGTGGTGCTGGGGGGAGCGCTGAATCTGCTGTTCTCCCTCTCCATCAGCAGCCTGGTGTACGGGCTGATCACCCTGGTGACCCTGGGCATGCTCGGCGTCGCGGTCTACTACTGGATCCACGCCTACCGGCCGGCGCGCCTGTTCGCCATCGGCATGGGCCTCTTCGTCGTGATCTGGTGCCTGTGCCTGCCGTCTCTGCTGGGCTACGTCGCGACCCGTGCCGAATGGCTCGGCAGCGGCCTGCTGGGGCTGTCGGCGGTGGTCGGTTTCCTGCTCAGCCTGGCCCTGGCCGAACGCCAGCGGAAAATCCAGAACGACCATTTCGCCGCCAGCCGCGTGCGTGCAGCCAACGTCGCCGAACTCAAGGCCAAGGGTGACTTCCTGGCGAAGATCAGCCACGAGATCCGCACGCCCATGAACGGTGTGCTGGGCATGACCGAGCTGCTGCTCGGCACCCCGCTCTCGGCCAAGCAGCGCGACTACGTACAGACCATCCACAGCGCGGGCAACGAACTGCTCTCGCTGATCAACGAGATCCTCGACATCTCCAAGCTGGAGTCCGGGCAGATCGAGCTGGACGAAGTGCAGTTCGACCTCGGCGCGCTGATCGAAGATTGCCTGGCGATCTTCCGCGCCAAGGCCGAGCAGCAGAAGGTCGAGCTGATCAGCTTCACCCAGCCGCAGGTGCCACGCATCGTCAGCGGCGACCCGACGCGCCTGCGCCAGGCCGTGCTGAGCCTGCTGGACAACGCCTTCAAGCAGACCGACGAGGGCGAGATCCTTCTCGTCGTCGCCCTCGATGGCTCGGCCGATCAGCCCCGCTTGCGCATCGCCGTGCAGGACAGCGGCAGGCCGCTGGACAGCGCCGACCGCCAGGCGCTGCTCACCGCCGAACTGCACAGCCGCGACTTCCTCTCCGCCACCCGCATGAGCAGCCGCCTCGGCCTGATCATCGCGCGCCAGCTGATCCGCCTGATGTCTGGCGATTTTGGTATCGAGAGCGGGGACTCAGGCGGCGACTCCGGCAACCTGCTGTGGCTCAGCCTGCCACTGGACCCGCAGCAGATCGACCAGGTCGGCGCCGACCTAGACGGTCCGCTGCAGGGCGCGCGCCTGCTGGTGGTGGACGACAACCAGACGTGCCGCAAGGTGGTGGTACAGCAGTGCAGCGCCTGGGGCATGAACGTCAGTGCGGTGTCCTCGGGCAAGGAAGCGCTGGCCCAGTTGCGCACCAAGGCGCACCTGCGCGAGTACTTCGATGTGGTCCTGCTGGACCAGGACATGCCCGGCATGACCGGCATGCAGCTGGCTACCAAGATCCAGGAAGACCCCAACCTCAACCACGACATCCTGCTGATCATGCTCACCGGCATCAGCAACGCGCCGAGCAAGATCATCGCGCGCAACGCCGGGATCAAGCGCATCCTGGCCAAGCCGGTGGCGGGCTATACGCTCAAGGCGACCCTCGCCGAGGAATTGTCGCAGCGCGGCCCGAGTGGCGTGAGCAACTATCTCTCGGCGGCCAGCGAGCCAGTCTCCAACGTACCGCCCAGCGACTTCCGCATCCTCGTCGCCGAAGACAACAGCATCTCCACCAAGGTCATCCGCGGCATGCTGAGCAAGCTCAACCTGCAACCGGATACCGCCAGCAATGGCGAGGAAGCCCTGGCCGCGATGAAGTCCACCCAGTACGACCTGGTACTGATGGACTGCGAGATGCCGGTACTCGACGGTTTCTCTGCCACCGAGCGCCTGCGCGCCTGGGAAGCCAGCGAACACCGCCCGCACACCCCGGTGGTGGCGCTCACCGCGCACATCCTCAGCGAGCACAAGGAACGCGCGCGACTGGTGGGCATGGACGGCCACATGGCCAAGCCGGTGGAGCTGTCGCAACTGCGCGAGCTGGTGGCCTACTGGGTCGGCGAACGTGATCGCCGCCTGCGCCAGCAGCAGAGCAACGCCCTTCCCTCCTGACTCCGGTATTTCGCACGGTTTATCCCTTGGCGCAGGAGCGGACTCCGTCCGCGATTGGCCCCCGGCGCGATGCGCAGTAGATCGCGGACAGAGTCCGCTCCTACCCATGAATCAAGCACCGTGCCGGGTTGCCAGATTGCCTTGTAGGAGCGAGCTTGCTCGCGAACCAGCCCGGCTCCGTCGCTGCCGGGAAATCCATTCGCGAGCAATGACGATGGCGTCCCCCTCGCTCCTGCAGGCACGGATCAAATCTGAGCGTAGGAGCGGACTCCCGTCCGCGATCGGCCCCGGCGCGATGCGGAATCGATCGCGGACAGAGTCCGCTCCTACCCACGAATCAAACACCGTGCCGGGTTGCCAGATAGCCTTGTAGGAGCGAGCTTGCTCGCGAACTCGCTCAACTCTGATGCCGCCGGCAAGTCCGTTCGCGAGCCATGACGATGGCGTCCCCCTCGCTCCTGCAGGCACGGATCAAATCTGAGCGTAGGAGCGGACTCCGTCCGCGATCGGCCCCCCGGCGCGATGCGGAATCGATCGCGGACAGAGTCCGCTCCCACGTAACCTGATGGGCCGGACGGGCAATTGCCCAGCCGCAATGCCGCCCGCCGAACCACCCGCTATGCTTTGCCCTGCCGCGCCCTCTCAATCCGGACGAGTCGTTCCCATGCAAGTGATGTTCAGCGTGTACCTGAAGATGCTGGTGCTCTACAGCCCGTTCTTCGTGCTGTCGTGCTTCATCAGCCTGAACCGCGGTTTCGCCCCGCGTGATCGCAAGCGCATGGCCTGGCGCGTGGCCCTGGCGGCGCTGATCGCCAGCGTGCTGCTGTACCTGTTCGGGCGCTACATCTTCACCCTGTTCGGCATCACTGCCGACGCCTTCCGCATCGGCGCCGGCTCGGTGCTGTTCATCTCCGCCCTGGGCATGGCCCAGGGGCGCCCGGCAGTGCAGGCGGACAACGTGCAGCAGGATGTCACCATCGTCCCGCTTACCATTCCCATCACCGTCGGCCCCGGCACCATCGGTGCACTGCTGGTGATGGGCGTGAACCAGGACTGGGAGCACAAGCTGCAGGCCCTGGCGGCGATCTTCCTGGCCTGCCTGACCGTGGGGGTGACGCTCTACCTCTCCGACAAGATCGAGAAGGTCCTCGGCGAGCAGGGCCTGATGATCGTCAGCCGCCTGATGGGGCTGTTCGTCTGCGCCCTTGCCGCACAGATCATCATGACCGGCGTGCGCGGCTACTTCCTCCCGCAATGACGCGCTCCTTTGGGGAGCGCCGCGCACCAAAGGGCGTTCTGCGCACCAAAGCTGCGCACTGAAAAACCTCACCATTTCGACAGAAAATCGCGTGCAGCCTATCTGCGCCAAGGCTTTTGCCTGTTTGGCACGGATGCTGCGATGGCAGCTTCGATCCCGCTCAAGGATCGCCCCATTTCCGGGGAAGCTGCCGCACCGGCAACTCCCCGCCCCTGGATAGCCAAGGAGGCTGCCGCGATGAAACGTCGTCCGCTGTTGCAAAGTACGCTGGCCGTGAGTGCCCTGCTGCTCACCGGCCTGTTCCCGTTCAGCTCCCAGGCCGCCGAGACCATCAAGGTCGGCATCCTGCATTCGCTGTCCGGCACCATGGCGATCTCCGAGACCTCGCTCAAGGACATGGCGCTGATGACCATCGACGAGATCAACGCCAAGGGCGGGGTGAACGGCAAGAAGCTCGAAGCGGTAGTGGTCGACCCGGCCTCCAACTGGCCGCTGTTCGCCGAGAAGGCGCGCCAGCTGCTGACCCAGGACAAGGTCGCGGTGGTCTTCGGCTGCTGGACCAGCGTGTCGCGCAAATCCGTGCTGCCGGTGTTCGAAGAACTCAACGGCCTGCTGTTCTACCCGGTGCAGTACGAGGGTGAGGAAATGTCGCCCAACGTCTTCTACACCGGCGCCGCACCGAACCAGCAGGCCATCCCGGCGGTGGAATACCTGATGAGCGAAGACGGCGGCGCTGCCAAGCGCTTCTTCCTGCTCGGTACCGACTACGTCTACCCGCGCACCACCAACAAGATCCTGCGCGCCTTCCTGCATAGCAAGGGCGTGGCCGACAAGGACATCCAGGAGGTCTACACGCCGTTCGGCCACAGCGACTACCAGACCATCGTCGCCGACATCAAGAAGTTCTCCGCCGGCGGCAAGACCGCGGTGATCTCCACCGTCAACGGCGACTCCAACGTGCCGTTCTACAAGGAACTGGCCAACCAGGGCCTGGAAGCCACCGAAGTGCCGGTGGTGGCCTTCTCCGTGGGCGAGGAAGAACTGCGCGGCATCGACACCAAGCCGCTGGTGGGCAACCTCGCTGCGTGGAACTACTTCGAGTCGGTGAAGAACCCGGAGAACAGCAAGTTCGTCGCCGACTGGAAGGCCTACGCCAAGGCCAAGAACCTGCCCAACTACAGTACCGCCGTGACCAACGACCCGATGGAGGCCACCTACGTCGGCATCCACATGTGGGCGCAGGCCGTGCAGAAGGCCGGCAGCACCGACGTCGACAAGGTCCGCGAGGCCATGGGCGGGCAGACCTTCAAGGCGCCATCAGGCTTCACCCTGACCATGGACAAGACCAACCACCACCTGCACAAGCCGGTGATGATCGGCGAGATCGAGGACAACGGTCAGTTCAACGTGGTCTGGAAAACTCCCGAGCCGATCCGCGCACAGCCGTGGAGCCCGTTCATTCCCGGCAACGACAAGAAGCCGGATTACGCGGTGCGTAGTGACTGATCCTTCGGGAAGCGAAAGCCCCTCACCCTAACCCTCTCCCGGAGGGAGAGGGGACCGGACGGCGCGGACTGTCAGCCCGCACTCCGGCTCCGCTCTTCCCCCTCGCCCTCCGGGAGAGGGCCGGGGTGAGGGAATCCCAGACTCCTGCGTACCGGGATATGACGATGCCCACTGCCTTTCTCCACCGCCTGCTCCGCGCCTGCGCCCTCGTGCTGGCCGTGCTCTATGCGCTGCCCGCCTTCGCCGGCCCCGCGCAGGATTTCGCCAGTGCCGACAATGACGGCCGCGCGAAACTGCTCGAACAATGGGCCGCCGCGCCCGACGCCGATCGCCTGCCCCTGCTGGAAGCCATCCAGTCCGCTCGCCTGGCCCTCGACGCGCAGGACCGCGCCTTTATCCTCGGCGACGACCAGCAGTACCACGCCGCCGAGGGTGGCGCGGGACCGGTCGGCGAGCCCGACAAACTGCGCCTGAACAACCGTCTGCGCGGCCTGGTGAATACCGCCATGGCCAGCCACCAGTTGGTCGCCGACAACCCCGAGGTGCGCCTGGACGCCGCACGGCAACTGCAGAAAAGCGCCCGCCCGGCGCAGCGCACGCTCCTCGAATACCGTCTCAACGAAGAGTCCGATGCCGGCGTCAAGGCCGCGCTGCAACTGGCCCTGGCCAACCTGCAGCTGGCCGATCCGGCGCCCGCGGTGCGCCTCTCCGCTGTGCGCCTGCTCGGCGAATCCGGCGATCCGCAGGCGCGCACCCGACTGGAAAACCTCCTCGATCCTGCCGTCGAGCCGGATGAGTCCGTCCGCACTGCCGCCGCCACCAGCCTCGGCCAGGTGAAGCGACGGCTGTTGATGGGCGACCTGTTCGGCCAGGCCTTCAGCGGCCTGTCGCTGGGTTCGATCCTGCTGCTCGCCGCGCTGGGTCTGGCAATCACCTACGGCCTGCTCGGCGTGATCAACATGGCCCACGGCGAGATGCTGATGCTCGGCGCCTACTCCACCTATGTGGTGCAGTTGCTCTGCCAGCGTTACGCGCCCGGCGTGCTGGAGCTGTACCCGTTGCTGGCCTTGCCGGTGGCCTTCCTGGTCACCGCCTGCATCGGCATGGCACTGGAGCGCACGGTGATCCGCCATCTCTACGGCCGCCCGCTGGAAACCCTGCTCGCCACCTGGGGCATCAGCCTGGTGCTGATCCAGCTGGTGCGCGTGCTGTTCGGCGCGCAGAACGTCGAGGTGGCCAACCCGGCGTGGTTGTCCGGCGGTATCCAGGTGCTACCCAACCTGGTGCTGCCGTGGAACCGCATCGTCATCATCGGCTTTGCGCTGTTCGTGCTGGCGCTCACCTGGCTGCTGCTCAACCGCACACGGCTGGGCCTGAACGTGCGCGCCGTCACCCAGAACCGCAACATGGCGGCCTGCTGCGGCGTACCCACCGGCCGCGTCGACATGCTCGCCTTCGGCCTCGGCTCGGGCATCGCCGGGCTGGGCGGTGTGGCGCTGTCGCAGGTCGGCAACGTCGGGCCGGACCTGGGCCAGAGCTACATCATCGATTCCTTCCTGGTGGTGGTGCTCGGCGGCGTCGGCCAGCTCGCCGGCAGCGTGCTGGCGGCCTTCGGCCTGGGCGTGGCGAACAAGATCCTCGAACCGCAGATCGGCGCGGTGCTGGGCAAGATCCTGATCCTCGCGCTGATCATCCTGTTCATCCAGAAACGTCCGCAGGGGCTCTTCGCTCTGAAAGGGAGGGTGATCGATTGATGAAGACTCCCATGCTCGAACTGACTGCTCTTGGTAGGAGCGAGCTTGCTCGCGAACCTGCCCAGCATCGATGCCGCCGGAAATCCCGTTCGCGAGCAAGCTCGCTCCTACAGAAAGCCGGGGAGATTGACTCGTGAACCAGCCACTCACCGTCACGGCCGCACAAAAGGCCGGCCCGAAACTCACCGCCGGCATCGTCGGCGCCGCGCTCGTCGCGCTGCTGATCCTGCCGCTGCTGCACCTGCTGCCGGAAAGCAGCGCGCTGTACCTGTCCGCTTATGGCCTGACGCTGACTGGCAAGATCCTCTGCTACGCCATCGTCGCACTGGCGCTGGACCTGGTCTGGGGCTACGCCGGCCTGCTGTCCCTCGGGCACGGGTTGTTCTTCGCCCTGGGCGGCTACGCGATGGGCATGTACCTGATGCGCGAGGCGGCCGGCGACCAGTTGCCCGCTTTCATGACCTTCCTCTCGTGGACCGAGTTGCCCTGGTACTGGGCCGGCACCCAGCACTTCCTCTGGGCACTGTGCCTGGTGGTACTGGCGCCCGGATTGCTGGCCCTGGTGTTCGGCTTCTTCGCCTTCCGCTCGCGGATCAAGGGCGTGTACTTCTCGATCATGACCCAGGCGCTGACCTTCGCCGGCATGCTGCTGTTCTTCCGCAACGAGACCGGTTTCGGCGGCAACAACGGCTTCACCAACTTCCGCAGCATCCTCGGTTTTTCGATCACCGCACCGGGCACGCGGGTGGCGCTGTTCATCGCCATCGTCGTGCTGCTGGCGGCGAGCCTGGCGATCGGCTTCGCCCTGGCGCGCAGCAAGTTCGGCCGGGTGCTCACCGCCCTGCGCGACGCGGAGAACCGCCTGATGTTCTGCGGCTACGACCCGCGCGGCTACAAGCTCTTCGTCTGGACCCTGAGCGCCGTGCTCTGCGGCCTGGCCGGCGCGCTGTTCGTGCCGCTGGTTGGCATCATCAACCCCAGCGAAATGTCGCCGACCAACTCCATCGAGGCGGCCGTGTGGGTCGCCCTCGGCGGGCGCGGCACGCTGATCGGCCCGCTACTGGGTGCGGGCGTGGTGAACGGTGCGAAGAGCTGGTTCACCGTGGCCTTCCCCGAGTACTGGCTGTTCTTCCTCGGCGCGCTGTTCATCCTCGTCACCCTGTACCTGCCGCGCGGCATCCTCGGCCTGATCAAGCGGGAGAAAGAGCAATGAGAGCGGTCCCCCACCTGATGCTGGAACCGGCCTACGATCCCAACCGTGACCCGGGCGCCAGCCGCGATGCCATCGGCCTCGGTTCCAGCGCCAGCGGCCAGCTGGACGTGCGCCACGGCACCATCCTCACCCTGGAAGACATCAACGTCAGCTTCGATGGCTTCCGCGCCCTGCGCGACCTGACGCTGTACATCGGTGTCGGCGAACTGCGCTGCATCATCGGCCCCAACGGCGCGGGCAAGACCACGCTGATGGACGTGATCACCGGCAAGACCCGCCCGGATAACGGCAAGGCCTACTTCGGCGAAACCCTCGATCTCACCCGCATGAGCGAGGTGGACATCGCCCAGGCCGGCATCGGCCGGAAGTTCCAGAAGCCCACGGTGTTCGAGGCGCTTTCGGTGTTCGAGAACCTCGAACTGGCGCAGAAGACCGACAAGTCGGTGTGGGCCAGCCTCAGGGCGAAGCTGTCCGGCGAGCAGAAGGACCGCATCGAGGAAGTACTGACGACCATCCGCCTGCGCGAGTCGCGCAACCGCCCCGCCGGGCTGCTCTCCCACGGGCAGAAGCAGTTCCTCGAGATCGGCATGCTGCTGGTGCAGGAGCCGAAACTCCTGCTGCTGGACGAACCGGTGGCGGGCATGACCGATGCCGAGACCGAGTTCACCGCCGAGCTGTTCAAGTCCCTCGCCGGCAAGCACTCGCTGATGGTGGTGGAGCACGACATGGGCTTCGTCGGCAGCATCGCCGACCACGTCAGTGTGCTGCACCAGGGACATGTGCTGGCCGAGGGTTCGCTGGAGGAAGTACAGGCGAACGAACAGGTGATCGAGGTCTATCTCGGCCGCTGACGGCTCCCGACACAGCATGGGTATCGCTGCGCTCCACCCATCCTACGGATGCACCCGCCGGAGGGTACGGCGTAGGTTGGCGTGGAGCGCAGCGATACCCAACAGCTCCCGATGCACGCCACACGTTCAGGACTGATCAAGGAACAAGCACATGCTGCAAGTCGACAAGCTCCACCAGTACTACGGCGGCAGCCACATCCTCCGTGGCCTGTCCTTCGACGCCAGGATCGGCGAGGTCACCTGCCTGCTCGGGCGCAACGGCGTGGGCAAGACCACCCTGCTGCGCTGCCTGATGGGCCTGGTGCCGGCCAAGGAAGGCAAGGTCAGTTGGGAAGGCAAGCCGATCACCGGGTTCAAGCCGCACCAGCGTGTGCACGCGGGCATCGCCTACGTGCCGCAGGGGCGGGAAATCTTTCCCCGGCTGACGGTGGAGGAGAACCTGCTGATGGGCTTGTCGCGCTTCGGCGCCAGCGAGGCCAAGACGGTGCCCGGGCACATCTACGAGCTGTTCCCTGTGCTCAGGGAAATGAAGCAGCGCCGCGGCGGCGATCTCTCCGGCGGCCAGCAGCAACAGCTGGCCATCGGCCGCGCGCTGGCCAGCAAGCCGCGCCTGCTGATCCTCGACGAACCCACCGAAGGCATCCAGCCGTCGGTGATCAAGGAGATCGGCGCGGTGATCCGCAAGCTTGCCGAACGCGACGACATGGCCATCCTGCTGGTGGAGCAGTTCTATGACTTCGCCGCCGAACTGGCCGACCAGTACCTGGTGATGTCCCGCGGGGAAATCGTCCAGCAGGGCCGCGGCGTGGACATGGAAGCCGAGGGCGTGCGAGGGCTGGTGACCATCTGAGGCGACGGCATTCTGAGCCGGTTCGCGAGCAAGCTCGCTCCTACAGGTCGGGCCTGCATGCTCCTTGTACGAGCGAGCTTGTGACCCACAGGGATGTGGGGAATGCCGTTTATCCGTAGGGAACGAATTCGGCCTCGCGAACCCAGCCCCCGAGACGACCTGTCACTGGCGCATGACGGCAGCCGGTGGCAAGCTGCTGGGCCCTGTATTCGTTTTTTCTGGAGTTCGCCATGCCCCTCGTCCTGCGTCCCGCCGTCAATGACGACGCCGGATTCGCCGCAGTCTGCGTGGCAGCCGCCTATGCCCAGTGGGTCCCCAAGCTCGGCCGCAAGCCGGGGCCGATGCTGGATGACTATCACGCCATCATCGCCGAGGACCGCGTGCTCATTGCCGAACAGGACGGTATACCCGTCGGCCTGCTGGTGATGCGCGAGACCGAGGAAGGCTTCCTCCTCGACAACATTGCCGTACTGCCCGAGTGCGCCGGCCAGGGCATCGGCCGCGGGCTGCTGATCCACGCCGAGGAAACCGCCGTGCAGTTGGGCTATCAGTCGCTGTACCTCTATACCAACGAACGCATGGTGGAGAACATCGAGCTGTACGCGAAGAACGGCTACCAGGAATACGCGCGGCGCATGGAGAACGGCTTCCGCCGGGTTTACATGCGCAAACAGCTGGGCTGAGCCGCTGCTCTCTGTAGGAGCGAGCTTGCTCGCGAACCATCGGTTTGTCCGATGGCTCCAGCGTTAGTCTGATCATCCGTTCGCGAGCAAGCTCGCTCCTACAGTCGACGCACCGACATGGTGCGCAATGGTCGATAACGCACCGCAACCGCGCCGATACCTGACCGCGCGGACAATCACCTCCGCCAGCGTCAATCCCGCGCCGCGCCTGTGCTGCACACAGCCGGGCAGTGACCACGCACTATCCTGGCGCATCCCGGCACGCTGCTTGCTCTGTCGAGTGCATCCTTCGTTTCGAAGCTGCCCATGAACGCACCGGCCACCCTCTTCCACCCCGCCTGGCATGCCGAGCTGGAGCTTGCCTACGCTCGCTTCGGCGATAGCACGCGGCCGGTCACCCGGCGGCATCTTGGCCCGTTGCGCGTGCAGAAGCACCTGTACGCGGAAGGGCCGCAGGTCTGCCAGCACATCGTCGTCCACCCGCCCGGCGGAATTGCCGGTGGTGACACGCTGAAACTCGAGATCCAGGCGGGCAAGGACAGCTGGGCGCAGCTCACCAGCCCCGGCGCGGCCAAGTGGTACCGCGCCGCCTGCCCGGCGACGCAGCGCCTGGATATTCGCGTGGCGGCAGGCGCCACGCTGGAATGGCTGCCGCAGGAAACCATCGTCTATTCCGGCGCCCAGGCGGAGCTGGCTACCGGCATCGACCTCGAGAGCGACGCCCGGCTGTTCTACTGGGACATCATCGCCCTCGGCCGCCCGGCCAGCGGCGAGCGCTTCGATCAGGGCCACTTCGCCGCCGCCCTGGATATCCGCCGCGACGGCCAGCGCCTGTGGCACGAGCGCCAGCGCGTGGACGGCGGCGACGGTCTGCTCGACTCGCCCATCGGCCTCGCCAGCCACCCGGTAATGGCCACGCTGATCGCCAGCGGGCAGATCGACGCGACGCTCATCGAAGCCTGCCGCGCCATCCCCTGCCAGGGCCGCGGCAACCTCACCCAACTGCCCGGCCTGGTGGTCGCCCGCTGCCTCGCCCATGAGGCGCTGCACGCCCGCGCCTGGCTGATCGAACTCTGGCGCCGGCTGCGACCCGCGCTGCTCGGCCGCGAGGCCGTTCCTCCCCGAATCTGGAGCACCTGAGATGGATTTGACCCCTCGCGAGAAGGACAAGCTGCTGATCTTCACCGCCGGCCTGGTTGCCGAGCGCCGCCTCGCCCGCGGGGTGAAACTCAACTATCCGGAAGCCATCGCCCTGATCTCCGCCGCGCTGCTCGAAGGCGCGCGGGATGGCCAGACGGTCGCCGAGCTGATGCACTACGGCACCACGCTGCTCACCCGCGAACAGGTGATGGAAGGCGTGGCGGAAATGATCCCCGAGATCCAGGTGGAAGCGACCTTCCCCGACGGGACCAAACTGGTCACCGTGCACCAACCCATTGCCTGATCGCGCTGCGGCGCAAAGACATTGGCGGATGAAGCGTACCGCTTCATTCGCCCTACGAAACAGAGGAACCGCCATGCTCATCCGCGACGCCAGCCAAGCCGACCTCGGCAGTCTGCGCGACATCTACAACGACGCCGTGCTCAACACCACCGCGATCTGGAACGAGATCGCCATCGACCTGGAGAACCGCCGCCAGTGGCTCGCGCTGCGTGCACAGCAAGGCTTCCCGGTGCTGGTGGCCGAGGACGGCGGTGAAGTGGTGGGCTACGCCAGCTACGGCCCGTGGCGCGCCTTCGACGGCTTTCGCGAAACCGTCGAGCACTCGGTCTACGTGCGCGCCGACCAACGCGGCAAGGGCCTCGGCCCGATCCTGATGCAGGCGCTGATCGAGCGTGCCCGCGCCCAGGGCCTGCATGTGATGGTTGCGGCCATCGAGAGCGGCAACGCGGCGTCAATTCGTCTGCACGAACGCCTCGGCTTCGCCACCACCGGGCAGATGCCACAGGTGGGCCAGAAGTTCGGTCGCTGGCTGGACCTGACCTTCATGCAATTGAACCTCGACTCACGGAGCGCTCCATGATCCCGGGCGAATACGACATCCAGGCCGGCGAGATCGAACTCAACACCGGTCGCCGCACGCTGAGCCTGACCGTGGCCAACAGCGGTGACCGGCCGATCCAGGTCGGCTCGCACTACCACTTCTTCGAGAGCAACGATGCGCTGCTGTTCGACCGCGATGCGGCGCGCGGCATGCGCCTGAACATCCCGGCCGGCACTGCGGTGCGCTTCGAGCCGGGGCAGAGCCGCGAGGTGGAGTTGGTGGAGTTGGCGGGCGAGCGGAAGGTTTATGGATTTGCAGGACGGGTGATGGGGGCGCTCTGAGAGCCCTCACCCCAACCCTCTCCCAGGGGGAGAGGGAGAAAAGCAGCGCGCCGATCAGCCCCCTCTCCCTCCGGGAGAGGGTTGGGGTGAGGGCCGAGTCAATGCAGGGACTGACCAGGGAGCCCCGATGAAGATCAGCAGACAAGCCTACGCCGACATGTTCGGCCCCACCGTCGGCGACCGCGTGCGCCTGGCCGATACCGACCTGTGGGTCGAGGTGGAAAAGGACTTCACCGTCTACGGCGAGGAAGTGAAGTTCGGCGGCGGCAAGGTCATCCGCGACGGCATGGGCCAGGGCCAGGGCTGCGCTGCGGAAGTGGTCGACACGGTGATCACCAACGCGCTGATCATCGACCACTGGGGCATCGTCAAGGCCGATGTCGGCCTCAAGCACGGGCGCATCGCCGCCATTGGCAAGGCCGGCAACCCGGACATCCAGCCCGGCGTGACCATCGCCCTGGGCGCCAGCACCGAAGTGATCGCCGGCGAAGGCATGATCCTCACCGCCGGCGGCATCGACACGCACATCCACTTCATCTGCCCGCAGCAGATCGAAGAAGCGCTGATGAGCGGCGTGACCACCATGATCGGCGGCGGCACCGGGCCGGCCACCGGCACCAACGCCACCACCTGCACCTCGGGGCCGTGGCACATGGCGCGCATGCTCCAGGCCGCCGATGCCTTCCCGATGAACATCGGCTTCACCGGCAAGGGCAACGCCAGCCTGCCGCTGCCGCTGGAGGAACAGGTGCGCGCCGGCGCCATCGGCCTGAAGCTGCACGAGGACTGGGGCACCACCCCGGCGGCGATCGACAACTGCCTGTCCGTGGCCGATCGCCTCGACGTGCAGGTGGCGATCCACACCGACACGCTCAACGAGTCCGGCTTCGTCGAAACCACCCTGGCCGCCTTCAAGGGGCGCACCATCCACACCTACCACACCGAAGGCGCCGGTGGCGGCCACGCACCGGACATCATCAAGGCCTGCGGCTTCGCCAACGTGCTGCCCAGCTCGACCAACCCGACCCGGCCCTTCACCCGCAACACCATCGACGAACACCTGGACATGCTCATGGTCTGCCATCACCTGGACCCGAGCATCGCCGAGGACGTGGCCTTCGCCGAGTCGCGAATCCGCCGCGAGACTATTGCCGCCGAGGACATCCTCCACGACCTTGGCGCCTTCAGCATGATCAGCTCCGACAGCCAGGCCATGGGCCGCGTCGGCGAGGTGATCACGCGCACCTGGCAGACCGCCGACAAGATGAAGAAGCAGCGTGGCGCGCTGGAAGGCGACGGCGCGCGCAACGACAACTTCCGCGCCAGGCGCTACATCGCCAAGTACACCATCAACCCGGCGATCACCCACGGCGTGGCCCATGAAGTGGGCTCCATCGAAGTAGGCAAACTGGCCGACCTGGTGCTCTGGCGCCCGGCCTTCTTCGGCGTGAAGCCAAGCCTGATCCTCAAGGGCGGCGCCATTGCCGCGAGCCTGATGGGCGATGCCAACGCCTCTATCCCGACGCCTCAGCCCGTGCACTACCGGCCGATGTTCGCAAGCTTTGCCGGCAGCCGCCACGCCACCTGCCTGACCTTCATCAGCCAGGCGGCGTTCGACCTCGGCGTGCACCACGAACTCGGCCTGCGCAAGGCCATCGGCGTGGTAAAGGGCTGCCGCAGCGTGCAGAAGACCGACCTGATCCACAACGCCTACCTGCCGCACATCGAGGTGGACGCGCAGAACTACCAGGTGCGCGCGGACGGGCAGTTGCTCTGGTGTGAACCGGCCGATGTGCTGCCAATGGCGCAGCGGTACTTTCTCTTCTGAAGAGCGGCTGTTCTGATGGAGTCCCTCGACGAGGCACGCCCGCGTACCGAGCGCAATGCCCGGTACGCGAATGTCCATTGCCATATATCAAGCTTTTCCCGATCCCTCCCGCCGCAGTACCCCGATTAAGACTCGTCTTATTCGGCCAACTGAACACCCGCTGAACAATGAGCCCACTGACCCCGCGCGCCCCCTCCGCTGCGGGTCGGGCAGGGCTCTGAAGTCCGGAACCCTGCCCTCCCCCTGCCTGACGCGATCAGGCGCCATCTCCCGGTGCAGGAAGGATCCGCTCTTGGAAGCCCAAGCTTCCGATCTTCAGCCAGTGAACGGCTCCTAGCGCCGGAATACGCATTCGCTCACCGAGTGAGCGGGCGCAAGGAGGATTGCAATGCGTTTCAAGAAAACCCTGCTGGCGACCCATGTCGCCCTCGCCATCGCCCTGGCTGGGCAGATCGGCACGGCCAGCGCCACCTGCACAACCAGCGGCGATGGAAAGACGTACACCTGTGACGAAACCCTCTGGTGGGGTCTCGACAGCGCCGTGGAAAGCGTCCATGTCGATACCGGTAATGCACGCGGCAGCATGGGCCCCATGGCTGGCTTTGCCATGTACGGCAACGGCTCGACCTGGAACCTCAAGGAAGCGACGCTGATGACCGGCACCACCTCGGGCCTGCTCAGTGGCTACAAGGCCGATGCCATCCAGGCCAACATCGGCACCAACAACATATCCATCGACAAGCTGACGATCGTCACCAAGGGCTCATCGGCAGACGGCATCAACGTCACCGAGAACGCTTTCAACTCCACGGTCACCATCGGCGACAACGCCAGCATCACCACATCCGGCATGGGCGTGCGGGCCAATACCTCCAAGAATGGCGGCACCAACCGCATTCTCCTGGGCAAGGATGCGGTGATCAGCACCAGCGGCAGTGGCAGCAATGGCACTGACGGCAACGGCTATGCGGTCTACGCCGGTAACCGTGACAGCGAAGCATCGCTGTACAAAGGCGATGCCGAAGTTCGCATCGACGACGGCAGCACCATCAGCACGTCCGGCTCGGCGGCCCACGCCGTGTTCGCCAACCGCGGCGGAGAAATTCACCTGGGCAGCACCGACATCACCACCGGCAGGAATAACGCCTACGGCATCTACGCGCAAACGCTGGAAGACTTCAACGGCATGCGCGGTGGCAAGGTCCATCTTTACGGCGATACCAAGGTCACCGTCACCGACGGCAACCGCGCCATGGCAGCCAACGGAGCGGACTCCAGCATCGTCTCGGAGAACGCCGCGATCTACTTGATCGACAGCAGCGCGGCAGACGATCTCGCCAACCGCAAGGGAGCCGCCCTGTACGCCGAGAATCTCGGCAAGCTGGACCTGAAAATGGCCGCCGGCTCCTACCTCAACGGCACCACCAGCACCGCCACCGATGGCGTGATCGACCTGGCCATGGACGGCGCCGCCAGCCAGTGGTTCATGACCGGCAATTCCAACCTCACCAACCTGACGCTCACCAACGGCGCACAGCTGGTCTACGACCGCCACGACGAACACGGCGCGTACACCTACAAGACCCTCACCGTGGATGGCGACTTCAGCGGCGGCGGCCATCTGCTGATGAACACCTACCTGGGTGACGACGCCTCGGAAACCGACAAGCTGGCCATCGCCGGCAGTACCTCGGGCGAGACCCGCGTCACGGTCAACAACACCACCGGGCTGGGCGACGAAACCGAACAGGGGATCGAGATGATCACCGTCGGCGGCACCTCCGCGGGCGAGTTCAAGTCCGACCGCGTCACTGCTGGCGGCTATGAATACGTGTTGCGCCGCGGCGGCAGCTTCGTCGGCTCCACCGGTTCGGACAGCGACTGGTACCTGACCTCGTATAAGCCGACCGATCCCGACCCGGAGGATCCGCCGCCCGTTGACCCGCCGCCGGTTGATCCTCCACCGGTTGATCCGCCGCCAGTTGATCCGCCACCAGTCGACCCGCCGGGCCCGGTCGATCCGACCCCGGAAGACCCCGATCCGGTCGATCCCGCGCCGGAGCAACCAGGCCCCGTGGACCCAGCGCCGAAGCCCAGTGACAAGGACCGTGTACGTCAGCCCGAAGGCGGCAGCTATACGGCCAACATCGCGGCGGCCAACACCATGTTCCTGCACCGTCTGCATGACCGCACCGGCAACCTGACCTACGTCGATCCGGATACCGGCAAGGAAGTCACTTCCATGCTCTGGATGCGCAACGTCGATGGCTCGACCCGCTGGGAAGACAGCACCGGCCAGCTCAAGACCGAAGCCAACCGCTATGTCCTGCAGATCGGCAGCGACCTGTACCGCAAGCAGACTGATAACGGCGACTGGGTACTGGGTGTGATGGCCGGCTACGCCAACGGCAACTCGACCACCAAGTCGCGCGTCACCGGCTACCGTTCGCGCGGCGAGATCGATGGCTACAGCCTGGGCGTCTATGGCACCTGGTACGAGAACAGGGACGATGAGAACGGCGCCTATGTCGACAGCTGGATTCTCTACAACGAATTCGATGCCGATGTGAAAGGCGACCAGTTGGCCAAGGAGAGCTACGACCTCAAGGGCATCACCGCGTCCATCGAGGCCGGCAAGACCTTCGAAGTGGCGAAGACCGAGAGCGCCAGCTACTACGTGCAGCCCCAGGCGCAGGTGGTGTACATGGGCGTGAAGGCTGACAGCCACCGCGAGGCCAATGGCACCAAGGTCACCGGCAAGGGCGACGGCAATGTCATGACCCGCCTGGGCGCCCGCGCTGCGGTGCGTAGCAACCAGGAAGGCGGCTTCGCCAACACCTATGGTGTGGAGCCGTACCTGGAGACCAACTGGATCCACAACTCCAAGGACTTCGGCGCGAAGATGGGCAGCAGCAAGTTCGAGATGGACGGCGCCAGCGACATCTTCGAAGTCAAGCTCGGCGCCACCAGCAAGGTGAACAGCCGGGTCAATGTCTGGGGTGAAGTGGGCAAGCAGTTCGGCGACAACGGTTACCGCGACCAGGCGGTGACCCTGGGGCTGAAGGTCAACTTCTGATCCCGCGCTGAACGAGGGCCGTCGCACGGAAGTGCGGCGGCCCTTTTTTGCGTCCCGGTACCACCCTGGAAACACCTGACATTTCGATCAGCTTTCATCCGTCGGCCAAGTCTTACAGCTCTGCTGCTATGCTTTGCTGTTCGAAGAATCAGGTGGACCAGCGATGACGGCGATGACTCCGCAAACCAACGACCGCACGGGCATTTCGCCCGCTCTGGCCGCGTTGCGCGCCGCCACCCATGCCCTGCATGCCGACCTCGACAGGCGCTCGCCACTGGCTGCCGCGCTGAGCCACGCCGACTACCTCGACCATGCCGCCCGCGTGCTCGGCTGGATGCGTCCGCTGGAACAGGCACTCTGGCCGCTCTGGCCGGACGCCGAAGATGCAGCCCTGCGCCAGGGCAAGAGCCGCTGGCTGGAAGCCGACCTGCGGGCCGGCGCCCATGCCGAACAGTCCGCTGCCGACTGCCCTTACGTGGCAAAGCCGACCCACCTGGCCGAAGCCTTCGGCATCGCCTACGTCGCCGAAGGCGCGACCCTCGGCGGCCGCGTGCTTTACAAACGCCTCAAGGCCGTTCTCGAGCCCCTGCCGCTGCGCTGGCTGCAAGGCTACGGCGAATATACGGGCGAACGCTGGGGCGCATTCCAGCGCCTGCTGGCCGAGCACGTCAGCACCGCCGAAGACATCGCCCTCGCGCAGCGCGCCGCCGTGCAGGCCTTCACGTCGTTCCGCAACTGGGTACTCGACGCCACACCGAACCGGACAGGCCCGGCATGAGCAAACAGCCCGTCACCCTCGCCAACTGCGAGGACGAACCCATCCATGTGCCCGGCGCGATCCAGCCCCACGGCGCGCTGATCGCACTCGACGAGCAGGGCCGCGTACTCGGCTTCAGCGACAACCTCGGCACCCTGCTGGGCATCGCCCCGCCGCTGGGTGAACCGCTGGCCGAAGCCTGCGTCGGCCACGGCGTGCTGGCGATGCTCGCGGAAGGGCTGGCCGAGCAAGGCCCCTGGGTCAACAGCGTGGAAGCACGGATCAACCGGCGCTTCTTCGACGTGATCGGCCACAGCCACGACGGCGTGCGTTACCTGGAGTTCGAACGGCGCGCGGCCGGCACCGCCTCGTTCACCACCTTCGCCCTCAACGCCCAGCGCCTGGTCAGCCAGCTGCAACTGCGCAACGACGTCGAGAGCCTGCTGGTCAGCGTCACCGAGGAAGTGCGGCGGATGACCGGTTACGACCGCGTCATGGCCTACCGCTTCAATGAAGACGACTCCGGTGAAGTCGTCGCCGAATCACGCCGCGAGGACCTGGAAAGCTACCTCGGCCAGCGCTACCCGGCGTCGGACATTCCCGCCCAGGCGCGGCGCCTGTACCTGCAGAACCCGGTGCGGCTGATCGGTGACGCGGCCTACCAGCCGGTGGCCGTGCGCCCCACGCTGAACCCGCACAGCGGCAAGCCGTTCGACCTGAGCTTCAGCACCCTGCGCAGCGTCTCGCCGATCCACTGCGAGTACCTGGCGAACTTGGGCGTGCGCGCCTCGATGAGCATTTCCATCGTGGTCGCCGGGCGCCTCTGGGGGCTGTTCTCCTGCCACCACATGAGCCCGAAGGTGGTGCCCTACCCGATCCGCATGTCCTTCCAGGTGTTCTCCCAGGTGTGCAGCGCCATGGTCGAGCGCCTGGAGCAGAGCCGCACCAGCGAACTGCTGCGCCAAGCCTCCGAACGCCAGCAGGCGCTGCTGCGCCGCGCCCGCGATTCCGACGACCTGCTCAGCGCCCTGTCGCGCCCCGGCGCCAGCGTCGCCGACCTGCTGCCGTGCGACGGCGCAGTGGTGATGCTCGGCGGCCGCGCCAGCAGCATCGGTGGCGACTTCGAGGCCCTCGCGGTGGCCATGGTCGCCCAGTTGCAACAGGACGACGAGCTGGACCTGTTCCACAGCGACCGCCGCCTGGAACTGCCCGACGGCCCCCACGACACCCGCTACTGCGGCGTCATGGCGATCCGTTTCCACCGCCAGGAGTCGGGCTGGATCGTCTGGCTGCGCCTGGAGCAGGTGCACCGCATCCGCTGGGGCGGCAAGCCGGAAAAGATCGTCAAGACCGGCCCTTCCGGCCCGCGCCTGACCCCGCGCGGCTCGTTCGAAGCCTGGGAGGAGGTCGTGCGCGGGCGCTCCATGCCCTGGACCGGCATCGATCTGAACATTGCCGAAAAACTGCGCATGGAGCTGGTGGAGCTGTGCCTGAACCGCGCGGGCGAGATCGACCGCATGCGCCAGCGCCTGATCGCCGTGCTCGGCCACGACCTGCGCAACCCGCTGCAATCGATTTCCATGGCGGCGGCGATGCTCTCCTCCAGCGACGTGCGCAACGCCGAGTTGCGCCAGCACATCACCTATTCCAGCAGCCGCATGGAGCGGCTGATCAGCCAGATTCTGGAGATGAGTCGCCTGCAGAGCGGCGCGGGGATGACGGTGAAGCCGGTCGCCGCCGAACTGTCGCGACTGGTGCGCGACATCGTCCAGGAAACCGACGTGGCCTATCCTGGCCTCTCCATCGAGACCGCCATCGAGGATGGCCTGCACGCACAGGTCGACCCGGACCGCTACCTGCAGGTGGTCGCCAACCTGCTGAGCAACGCTCGCCATCATGGCCGCCCGGGCCGTCCGGTGCTGGTGGAGCTGCGTCGCCAGGGCGAGCTGGCGCGCCTGAGCATCCTCAACGAAGCCGAGGCGCTGGACGACGCGCGCATCGCCAACCTGTTCGAACCGTTCAAGCAGGACGCCGGCGGCCATGGCCGCAACAAGAGCGGGCTGGGCATCGGCCTGTACATTTCCCAGGCCATCGTCAGTGCCCATGACGGCCGCATCGAAGTGGAACAGGCCGACGGCATCATTACCTTCAGCGTGCTGGTACCGCTCAGGCCAACACCCTGACAGCGGAAAGCCCTGCTGGAGCGAGCTTGCCCGCGAACCACCCCGAGCCTCAGTGCCCGCCAGGCTTCGCCAGCAAGCTCGCTCCTACAATGCAGAACGGCGCCGCGGGGCGCCGTTCTGCATTGGACGAAACAAGCTCAGCGCAGTTGGCTGTCCTTGCTGCCGCGGCGGTTGTAGCCGCTGTGGGCGGACTGCTCCTTGTCATGCTCGGCCTGGCAGTTGACGCACAGGCGCACGCCGGGGATGGCCTGGCGCCGCGCCTCGGGGATCAACGCATCGCACTCCTCGCAATGGCTCAGGCTCTCGCCTTTGGGCAACTGGCTGCGCGCCCGTGCGATGGCGTCCTCGATGGTGCTGTCGATCTGCTCCTGAACCGCTCCGTCGTTTGCCCAGCCGCTGGCCATGGCGACCTCCCGTGGATTGTTCGCGTGTCCTGCAGATATGCAGGGCGCCGCCGGTGATTGCAAGGGCGATGGCGCGCGAAGCGACGAGTGCGTCGTGCTGGAAATCCAGAAGCGTCTGATGTTCCGTGCCTCAGCGGCTGCCGAAAATGACCGGTCCTTCCGTCTGCCCGGGAAACCGCCATGCGCTACGCCTCCGCCCTGATCGCCAGCCTGTTGCTCACCGGCCTGCTGCCGCGCGCCGCCAATGCCGATACCAGCGAGGCCAGCCTGCGCGACATGGAGCGCTACCTGCTGCTCTACAGCGCCACGGGCGATGAGCGTTTCCTGAGCCGTCTGGACAATCTCGGCTCAAGCTTCGAACAGCAGCTTGCACAGCAGAAGAACGCCGCAAGCCTGCAGGATATCTGGCAACTCTATCGTCAGACCCTGGAGCAGGTGCGTGCAGCCTATTCGCACAAGGGCGTGGACCTGCAACGAGCCGTGGCGCAGACGCAGGAAGTGGCGGGGTTGTTCGACAGCTTCATCCTGGCGCGGGAGCCAGCGTCGCAGGGGCTGGAAGACGAGCTGCGCGAGTTGGCGCTGCTGGAGGCGCGGCGGGCCAACGGACGTTTACTGGGAGCGGGCAACGAGGGAGATGCGGCACGCATCGAGGTACTGCAGGAACGCATCGGCGAACGCCTGGCGGCGCTACCCGCCGGTGCCAGCCGGGACTCCCTGCTCTCGCGCTGGAGCTACCTGCGCAAGGCGGAGAAACCCGAAGGCACATTGCTCTATCCCTTCAACGCCCAGGTCGAATACCTGCTGGCGCATCTGCCGCGGGGCTGAGGCGGCGCGGGAGAGCCGGTCCTACTCTTTGACTTCCATGTATTCGCGCGCCCAGATCTGGTACTCCTCGGGCAGCGTGTACTTCTTCGCCAGTTCCGAAGCGGTCAGGTCGGAGGCATGCACGCCGCGCTGCTCGCGCAGGCAGTCGTAGGTGGCCTTGATCGCGGCGAAGTAGGCGGCGTGGCCGTCGACCACGATGCGCACACCGAGCTCCGCCAGGCGCGCGTCGTCGCGCAGCTCGGGGTTGCCGTAGGAGACCAGCATCAGCGGCACGGACAGGTGGCGGGAGATCGCTTCCAGGTGATCGAAGTCGCGGATGCCGACCATGCAGATGCCATCGGCGCCGGCGGCCTGGTAGGCCAGGGTGCGGCGGATCACGTCGTCCACCTCCAGCACTTCGGCGTTGGTGCGGGCAATGATCGCCATCTCCGAGTCGATGCGGGCTTCCAGTGCCGCGCGGATCTTGCCGACGCCTTCCTCGACCGGAATCAGGTCGGTGGACTTGCGACCGAATTGCGCCGGCAGCAGGGTGTCCTCGATGGTCAGCGCGGCCACGCCAGCGCGCTCCAGCTCGACGATGGTACGCATGGTGTTCAGCGCGTTGCCGTAGCCGTGGTCGGCGTCGGCGATCACCGGCAGACGGGCGACGCGACCGATGCGGGTGGCCTGCTCGGTGAATTCGCTCAGGGTGATCAGCGCGAAGTCAGGCGCCGCCAAAACTTGTAGTGAAGCTACAGAACCGCCCAGGATGCCCACCTCGAAACCCAGGTCGCCGGCAATGCGCGCGGACATGGGGTCGAACACCGAAGCGGTGTGATAGCAGGCTGAAGAATTCAGTAAGGCGCGGAAATCCTTGCGCAATTCGTGGAAGGAGGCTCTGTGCATGGTGGGATCCAACTGCTAATACGGGGTGGGAGAACGGAAATCAGATAGTGGAAAACTCTTGTAGGAAAACTACAGGAACACAATGTAGCAAAACTACAAGCTACTCCCCAAGCCCTCTTTGCCACCATCGTCTTCCGACGGATACCCTGAATTTCCGCGAACACTCGCGTAAACTGCGCGGCCGTTTTTTCTCCGGACACTCGCGCACCATGTTCCCGACCACTGCGGCCCGCGCCCTGGGCATCGACTTCGGCACTTCCAACTCCACCGTCGGCTGGTGGCGCCCGGACACCGAACCGCTGATCGCCCTGGAAGACGACAAGATCACCCTGCCCTCGGTGATCTTCTTCAACGTCGAGGAACGCCGTCCGGTGTACGGCCGCCTGGCCCTGCACGAGTACCTGGAAGGCTACGAAGGCCGCCTCATGCGCTCGCTGAAAAGCCTGCTGGGCTCCTCGCTGCTGAAGAGCGAAACCACTGTGCTGGGCAGCGCCATGCCGTTCAAGGACCTGCTCGGGCTGTTCATCGGTGAGCTGAAGAAGCGCGCAGAACATGTCGCCGGGCGCGAGTTCGAGTCCGTGGTGCTGGGCCGCCCGGTGTTTTTCGTCGACGATGATCCCAAGGCCGACCAGGAAGCCCAGGACACCCTGGTGGCCGTGGCGCAGAAACTCGGTTTCAAGGACGTTTCCTTCCAGTACGAACCACTCGCCGCGGCCTTCGACTACGAGCGCAGCATCGAGCGTGAAGAACTGGTGCTGATCGTCGACATCGGCGGCGGCACCTCGGACTTCTCGCTGGTTCGCCTGTCGCCGGAGCGCCGCGCAGTGGCCGACCGCCAGGGCGACATCCTCGCCACCGGCGGCGTGCACATCGGCGGTACCGACTTCGACAAGCAACTGAGCATCCAGGGCGTGATGCCGTTGTTCGGCTACGGCAGCAAGATGAAGAGCGACGCCTTCATGCCGACCAGCTATCACCTCAACCTCGCCACCTGGCACACCATCAACGCGGTGTACGCGCAGAAGTCCCAGCTGGCGCTGCAGAACATGCGCTACGACATCGTCGACGCCACCGGCATCGACCGCCTGTTCAAGCTCATCGAGCAGCGCGCCGGCCACTGGCTGGCGATGCAGGTGGAAGCCAGCAAGATCGAGCTGTCCGACAGCGAGCGCCGCGATATCGACCTGGCGCGCATCGAAGCCGGCCTGGTCGCCGAGCTGAGCCGCGAGCTGTTCGAAGGCGCCATCGGCCCGCTGCTGGAGCGCGTGCGCGGCAGCATCACCGAATTGCTCAGTTCGGCCGACGTGGACCCGGCACGGGTCGACAGCGTGTTCTTCACCGGCGGCTCCTCCGGCGTGCCGGCATTGCGCCAGAGCGTCGCGGCGATGCTGCCCAACGCCCGCCACGTCGACGGCGACCGCTTCGGCGGGATCGGCAATGGCCTGGCCATCGAGGCGATGAAGCGCTACGGCTGAGCAGCCGCTCACTGACGGCAGTGCCGCCATGCGCTAGTGTGGCGGCACCAACCCTCGCGCCCGGAGTCCATCATGCGCCCGCTGCAACTGACCAGCCTGCTGCTCCTGACCACCTCACTCTGCGCCTGCGGCCTGGGTGAGACCGCCGCCACCGCCAGCCTGCAGGCCAAACAGGCGCAGCAGGCCCAGCAGCAGATGCAACAGCTCAAGGAGCAGGTCGACGCGGCCAACGCGCAAGGCCAGCAGCGCCTGGACGACGCCCTGAAAGACGCTCAGTGATCGCGCTGGCGTGCAGATTTCTTGAACGCCGGAAGATGACCTAGGCTCCAAGTTGAGCGAGTGAGTTGCTCAACCAAGGAGAACACCATGTACAAGCGATCACTGCTGGCGCTAATGGTACTGGCCTCGGTGGCGGGCTGCGCTTCCACCAAGGTGCAGAACCCGGTCAACTACATCACCTTCCGCGACCAGCCGCTGGTGCGCAACGTCGAGAAAGGGATGAGCCAGGAAGAAGTCCGGAAAATCGGCGGCACCCCGTCGTCGACGCAGAAACGCCTGATGAAGCCAGGCAGCTGCAACAGCTACATCCTCAGCAAGGATGGCCAGCAGCAGCCGTTCTACGTGAGTTTCGACGGCAGCGGCCAGGTGGATGGCTCGGGCTTCATGACCTGTTCGGAACTAGATCGCCACGAACGCGACTACCAGCCGTGACGACGCTGCAGGCGTGAGCACCAGGCCCTCGCCCAACGGCGGGGGCCTTTTCATTCGGTACGCGATCCCGCTCCCGTGCGCCGGGATATTCCCACCGCGCGGTGGCCGTCTATCATCCCCGCAGCCACCTCAGGAGCCGACCATGAAATACCGCATCATCGAACTGCCCGCCTTCCACGTGGTGGGCATGGAATATCGCGGCAGCGCGCCGGACGACAGCATCGGCCAGCTCTGGCAGCGCTTCCTGCCGCGCGCGAAGGAAGTCACGTCCAGCGCCACGGACAAGAGCGCCTATGGCGTCTGCACCCAACTGCCGGGCGGCGAGTTCCACTACATCGCGGGCCTGCCGGTGGACACGGCTAAGGCCGTGCCCGAAGGCATGACGAGTTACGAGGTGCCCGCGCAGAAGTACGCGGTGTTCACCCACATCGGCCCGGTCAGCGCCATCGCCGACAGCTTCCAGGCCATCTATTCCAGCCTGCTGGCTCGCCACGGCCTGGAGCCGAAGAAGGGCGTGGATCTGGAGCGCTATACCGAGCGCTTCCTCGGGCCGGAAGACCCGGCGTCGGAAACCGACCTGTACGTCCCGATCTACTGAGGCGCACCGCGCTCGCATCTTGTTTCTTGCAGGAGCGAGCTTGCTCGCGAACAAACCCCGCTGCGAAGCGGTGCGAGCAAGGACTAGGCGTCCCCCTCGCTCCTACAGGCGCCTCCTGATCACTTGCGCGTGGCGGGCGCCTTCGCCGGTTGCTTCATCTGCTGCAGCAAGGCGGCGCACTGGTTGTCGTCCTGCTTGCTCGGGGCGATCAGCGCCAGCAGCGCCGCTGCCGGAGCCACCGCCACGCCGAGGGCGACCATCCCCGCGCCACGCGCCGCCAGCGGCAATACATGCACGCCGGCTTTCGGGTTCTTGAAGGTGCCCTGCACATAGAGCGGCGAACGCAGGGAGAAAATCCGTACGCCTTTGCTCTGTGGCGTGATGTCGAGGTCGAGCTGCTCGGTGGCGAAGTTGGCGCTGCCATCGACCGTGATGATCGCGTTCTCGGTATCGAAGGCGAACACCCGCGGCTTGGCCAGGCCATTGGCAATGCCTACGTCGGCAGCCGCGCAGTTGATCTTCACCTCGTCATCGCCGAACAGCTTGTTCACCACATAATTGCCGACGTTGAGCCCGGCGATCTCCATCAGGCTGCGGCTGATGCGCCCGTCATTGATCAGCAGCTTCATCTCGCCGTTGGCGCCGGCCAGGATGGTCGCCACCGAGTTGCCGGTGCCGGTGATCGCGGCGTCGCCGTTGAGCTCGCCGAAGCTCGACTGCATCGGCGCGAAGCTGGGGAACAGCTCCTTGAGCTTGAAGCTGCGCGCCTGCAACTGCACCTTGCTCTGCAGCGGCGTCTTGCCGCCGTCCAGGCGGATGTGCGAATCCAGCGTACCGCCGGCCACCCCAAAGCGCAGCGGCTCCAGGGTCAGCAAGCCATCGTTGAGCACCAGGTGGGTATAGAGGTCGCTGATCGGCAGCTTGTCGCTGTGCACGATGCGCTTGCCGGTGAATTCCACGTCGGCATCCATGGCACGCCAGCGCTCGGTGCGAAACTCCTCCACTGGCAACACCTTGTCTGCCGGCTGACGCGTGCTCTGGCCGCGCGCCTGTTTCTCCTGGTTGGAGTCAGCGCCAATCAGCGGGCCGAGGTCGGCCATGCGCAACTGGTCCGAGCGCAGCTTGCCGGACAGCTTGGGCCGCGGCTGGAGATTGACGAACACCAGGTCGCCATGCAGATCGCTGTCGCCGACCTTGCCGTTGAAGTTCTCGTAGTGGAACTGCGCCCCGGCCGAGTCGTGCAGCTCGGCCTTCAGGCGGCCGTCCGTCTCGTAGGCCGGGGTATCGGGCAGGGTCACGCCGGTGAGCGGGAAGAGGTTGGCCATGCTGGTGCCGGCCAGTTTCAGGCGCAGGTCCAGCGCCCCGAGGTTCAGCGGGTCGGTCAGCGTACCGACGATGCTCGCGCGGGTACTGCCGGCGGATACGTCTGCCTGCACCGGGAAGGGCTTGGTCGCATCCTGCAGGGCGAGCATGCCGCCGACCTTGCCCGCGCCACTCAACGGCAGGCCCTTGTACTGGCCCTTGAGCTTCCAGCCGAAGACGTAGTCCTGGGTATCGGCCTTGTCGCCGCCGGCCAGCGCCTTGCCCGCCAGCTCGCCGAAAGGCACCGGCTTGCCGAGCGGGTCCACCAGCAGCTCCAGGCGAGTCTTCAGGCTCTGGTCATAGAGGCTGACACTGCCCTTGTCGAAGCCGATCTCGCCGATATCCAGCTTCCACGAGGATTGCTCGGGCATGGCGTTGGGGTCCTCTTCCTTCTTCGGCAGCTCGAAGGTCCAGGTGGCGCGGCCATCGGCCAGGCGCAGCAAATCCGCGCTGGGACGGGTCAGGACGATCTGCGGGATGCGCACCGTCTGCCACAACAGCGGCAGCGGGGCGAGGCGGAATTCGACTTTTTCGAGACTCGCGAAGTTCGCCGCGCGCGTCTTGCCCGCCGCCCAGTCCGGATTGCCCAGGGTGATATCGGCGGCGCTGAAGTGCGGCCAGGGCACGTAAGCGCGCCAGCCGCCCTCCGCAGGTTCCGTGCGCCAGAACACCTGGAGGTCGCCATTGATGGCAAAGGGGCGCCCCAACTCGGCCGAGACCTTCTCGTTGATGGTCGGCTTCACCCGGTTCCAGTCGAAGGTGGCGATGAACACCACCAGCGCGGCAATCACCGCGATGAAACCGATGAAGCTCCAGAGGCAGATTCGTTTCCCGCGCGTCATACCTGAACTCCCTGCTGGCCGCGTCGGTGGAAGCAGCGACGTCCCCACGTCGCTGCCGGTAAACATTGGCCGCCTGAGCATGCCGGGCCGGCATTCTCCCTTGGCCTGATCACTTGGACCAGCATAGCGGGGCGTTGTATCCGCCGAATTGCACGCGGAAGGTCTGATGCAGACGCCATGGCGAGAAAACTTAAACTTTCGCCGCCACCGGCGACTCACACCCTTGTGACCCGATTTCAGCCGTGCGCCACCGCAGCGCCGGTTTGCCACAAGGAGATGACTGATGAACCAGGCACAACTGACCGACGTCCAGACCCTGCGCCAGCGGGCGCGCCAGAACATCGAGGACGGCGCGGTGACCGAGGGCTACCATGCCGACCGCAAGACCGTGCTGCGTCTGCTCAACGAGTCGCTGGCCACCGAGCTGGTCTGCTACCTGCGCTACAAGCGCCACTACTTCATGGCGACAGGCCTGAAAGCCAGCGTTGCCGCAGCCGAATTCCTCGAGCATGCCACCCAGGAACTGCAGCACGCCGACCTGCTGGCCGAGCGCATCATGCAGCTGGGCGGCGAACCGGACTTCAATCCCGCCGGCCTGACCGAGCGCTCCCACGCCGAGTACGTCGCGGGCGCCAATCTGCGTGAAATGATCACCGAGAACCTGGTCGCCGAACGCATTGCGGTCGACAGCTACCGCGAGATCGTCGTTTACCTGGGCGACGACGACCCAACCACGCGTCGCCTGTTCGAGGAGATTCTGGCGCAGGAAGAAGAGCATGCTGACGATATGGCGGACCTGCTGCAGGACCTGAAATAACCCCTCTCCAACGCTCCCACCGATGCCCGGCTCTCCGGCCGGGCGTCGCGTTTCTGCCCCCGTCTTTCCGCGCAAAGCCGCGCCACAGAGCGGTCAGGCCGCCCTCGACCCACAAATACATCTAATAACCAGATACTAACAATCCCGCCGATAACGCCAATCGAAGGCATTGATAGAAGTCAATTTTCAAAATCAAATATTTGATTTTAAACACTTTATTTAACAATCATCGGCATCGATAGCGACTATCTTCCGGCATCGTTTTCCAATCGATAATCCAGAACAGATACTGAGTCCGTGTCCAACGAACTCCCCACTCTTTCTGGAGCCGCATCATGAAACGCACCCTCGTACTTGGCTTTGCCCTCTCCGTACTTGCTGCCAATGCCGCTTTCGCCGGCGCCCAGCAAGATTCCCCTGTGATCAACGCCAGCCAGGTTCAGGTTCTGGCCCAGGACGGCGCAGAGCGCACCCTGGATCAACAGCAGAAACAACTGGACGCCGCCAAGGCCCGTGTCGCTGAAAATGGCTCCAGCCAGTCGGTCGATCGCCTGATCCAGAAAATGAGCGTCGCCGAGAACGGCTCCAGCCAGACCGTCGACCGCCTGCACAAGCAGTTGGGCGTGGCTGAAAACGGTTCGAGCAAAACCATCGACCGCCTGCACAGCGAAATGAGCGTTGCCGAAAACGGTTCGAGCAAATCGGTTGACCGCCTGCATCAGCAAATGAACGTCGCCGAGAATGGCTCCAGCCAGACTGTCGACCGCCTGCACAAGCAGCTGGGCGTCGCTGAAAACGGTTCGAGCAAAACCATCGACCGCCTGCACAGCGAAATGAGCGTTGCCGAAAACGGTTCGAGCAAGTCGATTGACCGCCTGCACCAGCAAATGAACGTCGCCGAGAATGGCTCCAGCCAGACAGTCGACCGTTTGCACAAGCAACTGGGCGTCGCTGAAAACGGTTCGAGCAAAACCATCGACCGCCTGCACGGTGAGATGAACGTGGCCGAAAACGGCTCCGAGCACACCATCGACCAACTGCACAGCCACATGGTTGCCGAGTCGGGTGGCGACACCGTCTTCAACACCCATCTGAAGGCGTAAGACTCCAGGCAGTACACCGAAAGGTGAGAGAAAAGCCCGGCTCGGCCGGGCTTTCTTATCGCTCCAGCCCCGCGCATCCCCAACTTCGATACCTGGCCAGCCGTGTTTTGTAACGGCGTCTTGCCTGAAACCACTGACTACGCACCAGAAACAACCGCCCTAGAGCGGTTTCCGTCGTTCCATCATCGACGGCGATAGTTGAAATTAGCCGGCTAAATAATCGACAACACTGATGCTCTGTATTACGCAGCATCGTTTTTAAATCGATTTATCCGAAGGGAAAATAACCCTGTAGCCAAAACTTACCGCCCCCTTTCGGAGCCACGCAAAATGAAAACCAAGATCGCCCTCAGCCTTGCACTCACTTCCCTGATGACCGCCAGCGCCGTCTTCGCCGCTCCGGCCATCCTCAACAACGGCCCGCGCAGCACTCACCAACTGCAGCAGCAGAGCGCTGAACCCCGCGTCGCCGAGAACGGCTCCGACCGCACCATCGATCGCCTGCACAAGCAAATGAACGATGCTCGCGTTGCCGACAACGGCTCCGAGCGCACCATCGACCGCCTGCACAAGCAAATGAACGATGCCCGTGTGGCCGATAACGGTTCCGAGCGCACCATCGACCGCCTGCACAAGCAGATGGACGGCGCCCGCGTCGCCGAGAACGGTTCCGAGCACACCATCGACAAGCTGCACAGCAACATGGTCGCCGAATCCGGTGGTGACACTGTGTTCGATGCCCACCTGAAACGTATCTCCTGATTCAGGTATGCCGCACACAGCGAAACGTGTGGATCCACCGCCACTTCCCCCTCCAGGCCGATGACCATGATGTGGCATCGGCCTTTTTCATACCCCTACGCCGTGCGCTGAGCCCCTATCCCATTCCTCTCCTCTCACTGGGGACACCCATACCGGTCACCCCTCGACCTCATATAGCCACTTCGGAAATTCAGGGAAGAAGTTAAAAAAAATCGCTGACTCTCTCCGCGATTTCGTACAGGGCTATTGCCGGACGCCCAACTACAGTAGGCGCCTCAAAACTATTCAGGATGAAAGGTCATGCCCGGCAAAAATCTGCTTTTGACCACGATACACGGTCAAACCGCCAGCCGAGCCGTTATCGCAGGCGGCGGCAAGGTCACTGCCATTGCGGATGCTCAGTATCTATTGCAGATGAGCGATGAGCGCACGGCTCGGGACAACATCATCGTCAAACGAGCCGGCGACGATTTGCAGATATTCATCGACGGCATCGACGAACCCAACCTGACGCTGGAAAACTTCTACGGCGATGAGATTCATGCACAGCTCTGCAACGTCGATGCCGATGGGCAGATTCATGCCTACTTGCGTACTGACGGCCTCGGTTCAGATGGGCATCTCCTGCTGGCCGACGGAGAATCTGCCCCTCTTTTCCTTGGCGACCCTGCGTTGGGCGTAATGCCCGAAGCAATAGGCGCAACCACCGATCACGCCGCCGCCATTCCACTGTGGCCCTACTTGGCTGGCGCTGCCGCCATTGGCGCTGCGGGTAGCGCTTACCATCATCACACCCAGGGCAGCGGCAACAGGCATGCTGCTCCCAGCGGGTCGGGCACCACCCCGCCAGCGCTACCGACCGAGTGGAGTGCCGACCGATGGGGCGCCAGCGGGAAGGCCGAAGCAGGCAGCACCGTGGTGCTCTACGAAGGCGGCACGAAATGGGCCGAAGTGGAGGTTGATGCAAGAGGCGACTGGAAACTCACCAGATCAGATCCCATCGGACCGGGCACCTACAGCTTCACCGTTGAAGTGATCGACAAGGCAGGCAACAGCAGCGGCCAGACCGAGCCGATCGAGTTTGTCGTGCCGCCATGGTCGGGCAAGGCCGACATCACGCAAGTCATCGGCCACACTGACAACCTCCAAGGCGAAATCGCGCCGGATGGACTGACCAATGATGCTCGCCCGCAACTGGTGGGCCGGTGCAGCACGGGCACAGTCTTCGTCAGTATCTACGATGGCACCACGCTGCTGGGCGCTACCAAGGCGCTCTCCGACGGCACTTGGTCCTTCACACCAGACACCGACTTGAGCGAAGGCCCGCATAGTCTCACAACCGTGGCCTTCGGTGGCTGGTCCGGCAACGGCGAGCCAAGCCCCGCCTGGAACTTCACCGTCGACACCACCCCACCGGCGCTACCGACCGAGTGGAGTGCCGACCGGTATGGCGTCAGCGGGAAAGCCGAAGCCGACAGCACCGTGGTGATTTACCACAACAGCACGAAATGGGCCGACGTGGTAGCCGATAAAAATGGCGACTGGCATTGCACCTTCGAGGAATACTCAGGGCCCGGCACCTACAGCTTCACCGTTGAAGTGATCGACAAGGCAGGCAACAGCAGCGGGCAGACCGAGCCGATCGAGTTTGTCGTGCCGCCATGGTCGGGCAAGGCCGACATCACGCAAATCATCGGCCACACTGACGACCTCCAAGGCGAAATCACGCCGGATGGACTGACCAATGATGCTCGCCCGCAACTGGTGGGCCGGTGCAGCACGGGCACAGTCTTCGTCAGAATCTACGATGGCACCACGCTGCTGGGCGGTACCAAGGCGCTCTCCGACGGCACTTGGTCCTTCACACCAGACACCGACTTGAGCGAAGGCCCGCATAGCCTCACAACCGTGGCCTTCGGTGGCTGGTCCGGCAACGGCGAGCCAAGCCCCGCCTGGAACTTCACCGTCGACACCATCCCTCCCGCCCTGGCAACCGACTGGTTCGTCGACAACCGGAGCGGAAGCGGCGAGGCCGAACCCGGCAGCACCGTGGTGGCCTACCACAATGGTGAAAAGCTGATCGAAGTACCGGTAGGAGCCGATGGGAAGTGGCATTACACCCTGGACAATCAGCAGCCATTGGGCACCGGCATGCATACCTTCACGGTGGAAGTGATCGATAAAGCGGGCAACTCGAGCGGCCTGTGCGCCCCTCTCGAAGTTTGCGTAATGCCGCCCCCGCTTGACGATGATGAGCACACCCTCGCCTCTTCCATTGCCATTGGCAGCACCACCGATGGGAGCAATTACCCGATCAATCTGTCCGATCTTGGTCCAGGCTGGACCGGCAACATCACCATTGCCGCCGAACGGGCAAAATCCACAGAGGCCAATAACGATGCAGGCTCACCCTTCTCCAGAAGTCTGCCGGCCCTGCAAGATTTGCTGACTGATGGCGCAAACAACATGTTCCCCATGGGTTCGAAGAGCGCCAGCGAGCAGACGGATTGGTCAGCCCGCGCCGATATCTCTTACCCAAGCGCCATCAGCACCGAGTTGAACGCCATACTGCTGGAAGCAAACGCCTCTCTCCTTTAAGGCAACGGGGGATAAGAAGGCCCTGCGAGCCTTCTTATCCCCCGCTCCCGACATCAACCTCTAGCTTCGCCACCATCCGGCTCGCCATCGGAGCGGCCGATGGTCGCCGGCGCTTCCACCACCAACTCCTCCGGCACCTCGTCGACACGCGGGTCCAGCGCAGCGGCCATCGGGCTGACGGTATCGGGCATCGCCACGTGGTGCAGCGGCGCCTCGTCGACGCGGTGCACGCCGGTAACGCGCTTGGGCTGCACCCAGAAAATCAGGATCAGCGCATAGGCCGACACCAGCATGTAGAACATGCCCGGGCCGAAGTGGCGCATCATCGCGCCGGCGAACAACGGACCGATACAGGCGCCGACGCCGTACGTGGTCAGCAGCATCGCCGAGAGCGCCACACGGCGCGACTGCTCGACGTGGTCATTACCCAGGGCCACGGCCAGCGGATAGAGGGTGAACAGCAGCATGCCGGTGACAAAGCCGTTCGCCAGCAGCAGCGTGTAGGGCAGTTCGATCAGCCCCCACATCGGCACCGCCGCCAGGCACAGCAGCAAGGCGTTGGCGCGGATCAGCCAGCTGCGATTCACCCGGTCGGACAACCAGCCCAGCGGCCACTGCGCACAGAAGCCGGCCACGATGCACATGCCGACGAAGAAGCTCGACTGCGCGGTGTCCAGGCCGTTGCGCGCCGCATACACCGGCGCCAGGCCATAGAAGGCGCCGACCATCAGACCGGCAACGAAGATAGTGCCCAGCGACTGCGGTACGCGCTTCCAGAAGAAGCCGATCTCCAGCGGCGCCGCCACCAGTTTCGCCGGGTGGACGCGGCGGGTCAGCGCCAGCGGGATCAGGCAGGACGAGAAGCAGATGGCGACCAGCAGCAGCGGCTTGTAATCCAGCGCCGGGCTCAGCGCCAGCAGGCCCTGGCCGACCACCAGGCCGGCGTCCACCGCCACCATGTAGCCGGCGAATACCTTGCCGCGCTGGTGCCCTTCGGCCTGCTCGTTGAGCCAGCTCTCGATCACCATGTACTGGTTCATCATCACCGCGCCCATCACGAAGCGCAGAGCGATCCACACCTCCAGCTGCGAGACCAGCGCGTGGATCAGCACGATTACCGTCGCCATGCCGGCGCAGGCTACGTAGGAACGGATATGGCCGAACCCGGCAATCAGCTTGTGGCCGAACTTGCCGCCACAGACCAGGCCAAAGTAATAAGCCGCCATCAGGCCGCCGACCCAGAGGTCGCTGACGCCTTCCTGGGTCAGGCGCAGGCCCATGTAGGTGGTGAACAGGCCGGAGCCGGCGAGCATCAGCAGCGTAGCGGTGTAGAGCGCGGGAAAGGTGACGAGCGGGCTGAACATGGCGAGTCCGGCAGGCAGATGAGGAAGGTGGGATGTCACGGCAAGGTTAGCCGTCCGCACATCGGACAGCAGTCGCGCGGCAAAGATCACATGGTTTGCGGCGGATGCGCATTATGGCCGGCGGCCAGCGCATCGGCTATCGGAGCGCTGCCACGCGGATGCCTGAAACCATCCCTGCGGGCGCGCGTCGAACGCAGTATGTACCCGGAGAATCGCCATGCTGCTCCAGGACCTGAAACCCTTCCTGCTCTACTGCACCCTGATCAACTACGCCATCCTGCTGATCTGGTTCGCCGCCTTTACCCTCGCCCACGACTTCGTCTATCGCCTGCACACCCGCTGGTTCTCCCTGCCGGTGGAGCGATTCGATGGCATTCATTACGGCGGCATGGCGGTCTACAAGATCGGCGTCCTGCTGTTCAACCTGGTGCCACTGCTGGCGCTGTGCATGCTTTCCTGAAGCGATGCGCCAGCAGTGCGACATCATGACCACCGATCGGAAAGCAACTTGTTGAAATTTATTGGAAATAATCAGGTCGTAGGGTGCTCGCAGTTTTCAGGAGATCTCCCCGTGCACCACGCAACCCGCAGCCTGCGCAAGACCCTCGACGCCGTCGCCGCCAATAACGAAGCCACGGCCCTGGAAGTCATGCGGGCAGTCGAACAGGTCCAGGATGACCTGCTCCGGCAGAAACTGCTGAAGTCCATTCATCACCTCAACCAGGACGCCGCCGACCTGCGCGCCCTGCGTGAAGAGATTGCCTCGCCGATGACCCGCCGCGCCTGATTCGCCTCAGGCCATCGCCGGCTGCGTCGGCCGGCGATGGACCCAGATGCGCTTGAGCACCGTGGCGAACTGCGCCGACAGCCGGCCGCTGTTGTAGGTCTGGCCGTAGCGCGCGGCAATCGCCTGCACCTCACGCGACAACTGCGCATAGCGGCGCGCCGGCAAGTCCGGATAGAGATGGTGCTCGATCTGGTGGCTGAGGTTGCCGGTAAGGATGTGGAACAGCGGGCCGCCCTCCAGGTTGCTCGACCCGCGCAACTGGCGCAGGTACCAGTGGCCGCGCGTCTCGCCCTGCAGCACCTCGGGCGGAAAGACCGCGGCCTTCTCGGTGAAGTGGCCGCAGAAGATCACGGTGAAGGTCCACAGGTTGCGCATCAGGTTGGCGATGAGGTTGCCCAGCAGCACCGCGCCGAATGCGCCGGAGAACAGGCCGAGCAGCGGAAACACGGCGTAGTCCTTGACCCACTGGCGCCCAACCTTGGCGTTGAACTGGCGCAGCAGCGGACGCAGCTCCTCCTTACTCATCCGCCCCTTCACGTACTTGTCCAGGCGCAGGTGCTGCACCGCCACGGCGTACTGGAACAGCAGCGCCTGGATCGTCACCCACAGCGGCTGCCAGCGGTAGAACGGTTTCCACCTCTGCTCCGGGAACAGCCGCACCACGCCGTAGCCCACGTCGTCGTCCATGCCCAGCACGTTGGTGTAAGTGTGGTGCACGTGGTTGTGCGTGTGCCGCCAGAAATCCGCGGGGCCGACGATGTCCCACTCATAGTTCTGCCCGGAAAACTCCGGGTCGTTCATCCAGTCGTACTGGCCATGCATGACGTTATGGCCCAGCTCCATGTTCTCCAGGATCTTGCCCAGTCCGAGTAGGAAGGTACCCAGCAGCCAGGTCGGCGGGAACCAGCCTGCCATCAGCAACACGCGGCCGCTCCAGCAGCAGAAGCGCACCGCCGCGCGGATACGGCGGATGTAGCGGGCGTCCTTTTCGCCCAGGTCGTGCAGGGTGCGCTGGCGCAGGGCGTCCAGTTCGGCACCGAAGGCCTCCAGCTCGGCGGCGCTGAGGTCGCGATCTTCGCGCATGGACATTCTCCAGAAGGTCAGAGATCGACGGTCAGGTCGCCCTGGGGCGCGCTGACACAGATGCGGATGGGCTGGCCCGGCTCACTGAACAGCTCACCGCTGCGCAGGTCGCGCACGCAGCCGCTGACCAGCGTGCAGGTGCAGCGGGTGCACACGCCCTGCCGGCAGCCATGCAGCGGGCGCAGGCCGCTGGCTTCGGCCTGCTCCAGCAGGCTGCGACGACTGTCACCGGTCACCTGCAGCGCGCTGCGGGCGAAGCGCAGGCTCACGGCCTGGGCCGGCTCGCGGTCGTCCCAGGCGGGCGGGCTGAAGCTTTCTGCCTGCAGGCTTCGGCTGCTCGCGCCCAGCGCCTGGCGTACCGTTTCGACGAAGCCGCCAGGACCGCACACCAGCACGTGGCGAGCCTGCAGATCGGCAACGTGATCGCGCTGGAAACGCCCGCTCAACTCACCGTCCAGCGCGACATCGCCGCTCAGCGCCCAGCGCAGTTCGAGGTTCGGGTATTGCCGCGCCAGGGCTTGCAGCCCGACGACGAAGGCCTTCTGGCCGCGCTCGCGAACGTAGTGCAGCAGCGTCACCGGGCCGCCGTAACCGCGCGCCAACGCCTCGCGCAGCAGGCCAAGCAAAGGCGTCAGGCCACTGCCCGCGGCCAGCAGCAGCACGCCCTGGTCATCGGCTGGCCAGTTCAGCTCGCCGTCCGGCTCGCCCAGTTCCAGCATTTCGCCGACACACAGTTGCTGCAGCAGGAAGGTGGAAATCCGCCCGCCCGGCTGCAACTTCACGGCGAACTCCAGGCAGCCGTCCTCGGCGACGCGGGTCAGGCTGTAGCTGCGGCTGTGGCGGATACCGTCGTTCTCGACGAATAGTTGCAGGTGTTGGCCGGGCCGCGCTCCGCGCCAGTACGCATTCGGGCGCAGGCGCAACTCGAGCATGTCGTCAGCCACCCATTGCCGCGCCTCCACCCGAGCAAACACGCGCCGCAGCGACCAGCCGGGGTTGCAGGCGCGCAGTACGGCATCGACATCCGACTCGCGCAGCCATTGGCCACGCACCAGAGCGCGCAGCGGTGACAGCAGCGGCGAGACGAAGCGCAGGCCGGTGAAAGGGAGCAGAGGCATGGGCGGACACCGAACAGTAAACATGTGTTCACTTAAAATCTCACGTGAAGGAGATTTCAGTCAACAGTTGTTCACTGTGACGCGCAGGAAGCTCCCCAACGCCAACCGGCATTTGCTAGAGTGCCTGCGCCTTCGCCTTGGATAGCACTGCCGTATGTCCACTCCCCGCGCCGAACAGAAGCAACAGACCCGCCTGGCCCTGATGGATGCCGCACGCAGCCTGATGGACAGCGGCCGCGGTTTCGGCAGCCTGAGCCTGCGCGAAGTGGCGAAGACGGCCGGGATCGTCCCGGCAGGCTTCTACCGGCACTTCACCGACATGGACCAGCTCGGCCTCGCCCTGGTCGCCGATGTCGACGAAACCTTCCGCGAAACCCTGCGGGTGGTACGCCGCAACGAATTCGAGCTGGGCGGCGTGATCGAAGCGTCGGTGCGCATCTTCCTCGACGCCGTGACCGCCAACCGTACCCAGTTCCTCTTCCTCGCCCGCGAGCAATACGGCGGCTCGCACCCGATCCGCCAGGCCGTCGGCGCCCTGCGCCAGCGCATCACCGATGACCTGGCCGCCGACCTGGCATTGCTCAACAAGCTGCCGCATCTGGGCGCCCAGGACATCGACGTGATCGCCGACCTGGTGGTGAAGACCGTCTTCGCCACCCTCCCCGAGCTGATCGACCCGCCAGCCGACAGCCTGCCGACGCACCTCTCGCCCCAGGCCAAGATCACCCAGCAGCTGCGCTTCATCATGATCGGCGCCAAGCACTGGACCGGGATCGGCTCGCGGCCCTGAGCTTCGCTCACGCGCTCAACGCTTTCGTGTAGGAGCGAGCTTGCTCGCGAACCGGCCCCGCTGCGAAATCTGTTCGCGAGCAAGCTCGCTCCCACAAAGAGCCGCATCCGCCCCTCGATGGTGCGCACCGTTTTCGTGCGCACCAATGTTGCGCGCACGCACCATTCCTGATCGTTCGGACAACGCCGTCAGGCCGCGCCAGCGCTAGCTCAGGCCGACGCTGGCAAGCCCCTTGCTGTAGCACCGGCATTGCTACTGCCGGACGCTGCCATGCTGGTCATCCACCAACGAATCGAACCCCGCGAACACTGGGACGCCGAGTTGCGCCTGAACTACGAGGCGCGCAGCAAGAGCCGCCTGCGCTGCTTCAGCAGCAGCGGTGAAGACGTCGGCCTGTTCCTCGAACGCGGCCAGTCGCCGCTGGCGGATGGCGAATTCCTGCTGGCCAACGATGGCCGGGTGGTGCGCGTCAGCGCGGCGCCGGAGAAGCTGCTCCACGTCACCTGCGCCAACGCTCGCGAACTGAACCGCGCGGCCTATCACCTGGGCAATCGCCACGTCGCCCTGCAGGTCGGCGAAGGCTGGCTGCGCCTGCTCGACGACTACGTGCTCAAGGCGATGCTCGACCAGCTCGGCGCGACGGTGGATGCCATCGAAGCGCCGTTCCAGCCGGAGCACGGCGCCTATGGTGGCGGCCATCACCACTCGCATCATGGCGAGGAACAGTTCAACTACGCGCCGAAGCTGCATCAGTTCGGGGTTCGCTTGTGATGTTTTGGCGCGAGCCCCGCTCCCCCACCCCAGCCCTCTCCCAGAGGAAGAGGGAGCCGAACGGCAGACATGAGAAGGTCATCGCCCATGGCTGAATCCTTCAGTTTCTGGTCGCTCCTGCGCCTGGCCAGTCCGCAGTTGCCCATTGGCGGCTACAGCTATTCGCAAGGGCTGGAAAGCGCCATCGACCAGGGCCAGGTCAAGGACTCCGACGGCGCCCGCACCTGGCTCGCCGACCAGTTGCAGCTGAACCTCGCCCGCTTCGAGGGCCCGCTGCTGGCCGAGCTGCTGCGCGCGGCACAGAGCGCCGACTGGAGCGCCTTGCGCGACGCCGCCGAGCGCCACCGCGCCAGCCGCGAGACCCGCGAGCTGGGCCTGGAGAATCGGCAGATGGGCTTCTCCCTCGGCCAATTGCTCGAAGCCCTGCCCGAGCTGGACGAGCCCGCGCGCCAATGGCTTGCCGCACAGCCCGAGCCCTCGTTCGCCGCCGCCTGGGCCCTGGCCGCCCGGGCCTGGGGTTTATCCCCGGAGCAGGCTCTCGGCGCCTGGCTGTTTAGCTGGCTGGAGAACCAGCTGGCAGTGCTGATGAAGACCCTGCCGCTGGGCCAACTGGCCGCGCAGAAGCTCACCTCGCAACTGCTCCCCGACCTCGACAACGCCTGCCAGGCAGCACTCGCCAACCCGCCCCACGGCGGCGCGCCCTTCGGCCTGGCGCTGGCCTGCATGAATCACGAAACCCAATACAGCCGTCTGTTCCGCTCCTAGGAGAACTGCCATGAACTCTCAACCTCTTCGCGTCGGCATCGGCGGCCCGGTGGGCTCCGGCAAGACCGCCCTGACCCTGGCGCTGTGCCGCGCCCTGCGCCAGCGCTACAACATCGCCGTGGTCACCAATGACATCTACACCCAGGAGGACGCACAGTTCCTGGTGCGCAACGAAGCGCTGGAGCCGGAGCGGATCATCGGCGTGGAAACCGGCGGCTGCCCGCATACGGCGATCCGCGAGGATGCTTCGATCAACCTGGAGGCGGTGGACCAGCTCAACCGGCGCTTCCCCGGCCTCGACCTGATCCTGGTGGAGTCCGGCGGTGACAACCTCTCGGCCACCTTCAGCCCCGAGCTGTCCGACCTGACCCTCTACGTGATCGACGTGTCCGCCGGCGACAAGATCCCGCGCAAGGGCGGGCCGGGCATCTGCAAGTCCGACCTGCTGGTGATCAACAAGATCGACCTCGCCCCACTGGTGGGCGCTTCGCTGGAAGTGATGGACCAGGACGCCTCGCGCATGCGCGGCGACAAGCCCTTCGTCTTCAGCAACCAGAAGACCGGCCAGGGCCTGGCCGAGATCATCACCTTCATCGAGCGCCAGGGGCTGCTGACCGCAGCCTGATGCCCTTCCGCGGCCGCGGAAGAACGGTCGCCCCACGACAAGAACCAGGGAGTTATCCATGCAATTGCGCAAAGCCCTCTACAGCCTGGCGCTGTTCCTCACCCCGGCGGTGGCCTTCGCCCATCCGGGGCACGGCGACCATGGCCTGATCGCCGGCATCGCCCACCCCATCAGCGGCCTCGACCACCTGCTGGCGATGCTCGCCGTCGGCCTCTGGGCCGCACAGCAGAAAGGCGCGGCGCGCCTGGCGCTACCCTGCACCTTCGTCGGCAGCATGCTGATTGGCGGACTGCTCGGTTTCGAGGGGCTGCAGATGCCATTCATGGAAACCGGCATTGCCGCTTCCGTGCTCGCGCTGGGCCTGTGCGTCGCGCTGGCCGTGCGCCCGCCGCTGTTCCTGGCGATGGGCGCAACCGCGTTGTTCGCCCTCGCCCACGGCGTGGCCCACGGACTGGAGCTGCCGGAACTGAGCAGTCCGTGGCTGTATGCCGCTGGTTTCGTCGCGGCAACCGCTGCGCTGCATGCGGCGGGTTACGGGATTGTTCGTGCGCTGCCGCAAGCGGCGGCACCGCTGGTGCGTTTCGCCGGGCTGGCTTCGGCAGGCGCGGGTGCATGGCTGCTCGCCGGCTGACCCGCTTTTCGCAGGAGCGAGCTTGCTCGCGAACCAACCTCGCTGCGAGGCCGTTCGCGAGCAAGCTCGCTCCTACAAAAAAGTCGGTGCATCGGTGGGAGCGTAGGAGCGGACTCCGTCCGCGATGTCTTCCCGCGCGCTGGGAACCTATCGCGGACAGAGTCCGCTCCTACAAGGTCAAGAGCCCCTCCCCCTGACCCTGGCTGCGCGCCCCGCTCCTCAAGCGGGAGAGGGGACTGTCCGGTGCAGGATGAAGCCTCGGTATCAGAAGCTCGGACGGCTCCCTCTCCCTCTGGGAGAGGGCTGGGGTGAGGGAGAAATCCCGGCACGGAGACCCCGGATTGCAACGGTTAGCCGGCCGTACATCAGCCCTTGCGATGCACCGAGAACCCCGCCCACGCCTGGCTCACCGGCATGATTTCCAGGGTGTTGATATTGATGTGCGGCGGCTGGTTCATGATCCAGTGGATGGTCTCGGCGATGTCCGCGGACTGGATCGGCTCGGCGCCAGCGTAGGTCTTGTCGTACTTCGCCTGGTCACCGCCGAAGCGCACCAGCGAGAACTCGCTCTCGCACATGCCCGGTTCCAGGTTGGTGACCCGCACGCCAGTGCCCTGCAGGTCGCAACGCAGGTTCAGCGAGAACTGCTCGACGAAGGCCTTGGTCGCGCCATACACGTGGCCGCCCGGATAGGGCCAGTGCCCGGCCACCGAGCCGAGGTTGAGGATGCTCGCACCTGGGCCGTGGGCGATCAGGCGCGGCAGCAACAGGCGGGTGGCGTACATCAGGCCCTTGATGTTGGTGTCGACCATGGTGTCCCAGTCATCCAGCTCGCATTGCTGCGCCGGGTCGGTGCCCAGGGCAAGGCCGGCGTTGTTGATCAGGCCGCGCAGCTTTGCGAACTTCTCCGGCAGGCTGTCCACGGCGGCGGTCATCGCCGCGCGATCGCGCACGTCGAGTACCAGCGGCAGCACGTCGGTCTCGGCGGAAAGCTCCTGGGCCAGTGCATTCAGGCGCTCCTCACGGCGGCCGGTGATCACCAGCGACCAGCCGTCACGGGCGAAACGCCGCGCACAGGCTTCGCCGAAGCCGGAGGTGGCGCCGGTAATGAACAGGGTGGGAGTGGTCATCGCAAAGTCCTCTTTTTTACAGGCTTGTGCTGGGCGCCGCCGTCACCGGTGCATGCCGGGAAATCGTGCAGTGCGCGTTCTTGTCGGTCGGTCGAGCATAACAGCCCGAACCTGCCGCGTTGCGTTACAGCCGTGCTGGATAAAACCCGAACAGCCGCGTGAAAGCCCCATGCCTGCTAGGCCGCCGCGAGTTGCACCCACCTTTTCCACAGGCTGCTCCACGGATTCTGTGGGCAAGCGCAAAGCGCCTTTTCCGCTGGACGATTTTCGAGCGCCCTGGCGCAAGCCGCGCCGGCGTTGCGCTGGAGAAGTTCTTCCCAAGGTTATCCACAGGTCTTTCAACGGCTGACGGGGACAATTGTCAGTTTCCCGGAACTTTTCCGCGAAGCCATACCTGTCCATCCATACAGGGGTTGCGGGGTGATCGAACAGAATTCGACCGCCCGTGACGGCGCCAGTGGCCACGGGGCCTGGCAGCGTTCTCCCAGATGTTATCCACAGCCCGGCCCACAGATTTTCGGGACAACTTCACGGCACCAGCAGGCGCGCCGCAATCAGGTCTTCCAGCGCGTGACCGACGGATTTGAACAGGGTGATCTCGCTGTCATCCCGCCGCGCTCCGCGCCCCTGCAGCAAGTCGCTCAGTTGGGTAGCGATGGCGCCCTCCTCGATCACGCCCTCGCCCATCGGGATCAGCAAGTCGCCCGCTTCTTCCAGCGCGCCTTCGCGGGTGTCGACGACGATGCGCGCGCGGCGCACGGCTTCGCTGTCGGTCTCGCGCATGCTCGGCAGGAAGGCGCCAACCAGGTCGAGGTGGCAACCCGAGCGCAACCATTCGCCGAGCACGATGGGCTCGCGGGAAGTAGTGACGCAACTGATGCAGTCCGCCGCCGCGACTCCGCCACGCAAGTCGGGGCAGGCATGAACGGGGTAGCCTTCGTCCTGCAATTGCTTCACCAGCGCCAGCACCTTGTCTTCCTGGCGGCCCCAGAGGGCGATGTCCTCGTACTCGCGCACCGCGCAGTGGGCGCGGACCATGTGCGGCGCCAGGGTGCCGCTGCCGACCACCAGCAGCCGCCGCGCATCGCGGCGCACCAGGTAATCGGCGGCCAGCGCAGAGGTGCAGGCGGTGCGCCGAGCGGTCAGCTCCGAGGCTTCGAGCATGGCCAGCGGGCGGCCGCTGCTGCCGTCGAACAGACAGAACAGCGCGGCCACCGCCGGCAGATTCTTCGCACCATTGCCGGGAAACACAGTGACCAGTTTCACGCCGATGTCCTGGCCGGGGCGCCACACCGGCATGGTCAGCAGCGAGGCGTTTTCGGGCAGCTCATGGCAGCCGCGCACCGGGGCTTCGCACTCATGGGCGAGGCCGATGCGCAGGGCTTCGATCAGTTGCGGATAACCCAGGCTGTGGGCCACGTCGGCGTTGGTGAGGAAGCGGAGGTCTTGCATGGAAACCCCACTGCGGGAAAGCGATGGATAACCGTAGGAGCGGACTTCGTCCGCGATGCTTCCCGGCGCGCCTGAGAACATCGCGGACGAAGTCCGCTCCTACAAAAGGCGACCGCGTCAGTGCCCCCCGAGATAGGCGTTGCGAACCTCCTGGTTACCCAGCAGTTCCGCACCGGTACCGCTCAGGCGAATCTCGCCGTTGACCATCACGTAGCCGCGGTCCGACAGCTTCAGCGCGTGGTTGGCGTTCTGCTCCACGAGGAACAGCGTCATCCCGCTCTGCGCCAGCTCGCGCAGGGTCTGGAAGATCTGCTTGACCACGATCGGCGCCAGCCCCAGCGAAGGCTCGTCGAGCAGCAGCAGCTTGGGTCGGCTCATCAGCGCGCGGGCGATAGCGAGCATCTGCTGCTCGCCGCCGGACATGGTCATGGCGCGCTGGTTGCGCCGCTCCTTCAGGCGCGGGAAGAGGTCGAACATGCGCTGCATGTCTTCCTGGGCGTGCTCCATGCCGATGGGGATGGTACCCATCAGCAGGTTTTCCTCCACGGTCATGTCGGGGAACACCCGGCGCCCTTCGGGCGACTGCGCGATGCCGTTGGAGGCCACGTAGTGCGCGGACTTGTGGCGGATGTCCTGGCCCTTGTAGAGGATCGCGCCGCCCGCCGCGCGGGGCTGCCCGAAGATCGACATCAGCAGCGTGGATTTGCCGGCTCCGTTGGCGCCGATCAGCGCCACGGTCTCCCCCTCGTTGACGGTCAGCGAGACTTTCTTCAGCGCCTGGATCGGCCCGTAGAACACATCCACCTCACGGAATTCCAACATCGGCGCCGTCATGCCAGCTCCTCTTCGTCTGCGCCGAGATAGGCGGCAATGACCTTGTCGTTGTGGCGAATTTCCTCCGGGCCGCCGCGGGCGATGACCACGCCGTGGTCGAGCACGATGATGTGGTCGGAGATGTTCATCACCATGCCCATGTCGTGCTCGATCAGCAGCACGGTGATGCCGTGGTGGTCGCGCAGGTAGCGGACGATGCGCGCCAGTGCCTGGGTTTCCGCAGGGTTGAGGCCGGCGGCGGGTTCATCGAGGCAGATCAGCTCGGGCCGGGTGCACATGGCGCGGGCGATCTCCAGGCGGCGCTGCTGCCCGTAGGACATCTCGCCGGCCAGGCGGTTGGCGCAGTCCACCAGGTCCACCACTTCCAGCCAGTAGAAGGCGTGGTCCAGCGCCTCGCTTTCCGCGCGGCGGTAGCCGGGGGTATTGAGCACGCCGGCGATGAGGTTGCGGTTGACAAACATGTGCTGGGCCACCAGCAGGTTCTCCACCACCGACATCTCGCGGAACAGCCGGATGTTCTGGAAGGTGCGCGCCAGGCCGGCGCGGTTCACCAGATGAGTGCCGCCGAACATCTTATAGTAGAGGCGGTTGCCGAACTGCGCCGGGTTGACGAAGTCGCCACCCTGGAACGGCTGGCCGAGCACCTTGATGATGTCGGTGGTGCCACCCTGGGTGTTGAGCAGGATGTTGCCGCCAGTGGCCTTGTAGAAACCGGTGAGGCAGTTGAACACCGTGGTCTTGCCGGCGCCATTGGGGCCGATCAGCGCGGTGATGGAGCCGCGCTCCACGTCGAGGTTGACGTCGTTGAGCGCCTTGATGCCGCCGAAGTGCATCATCAGGTGCTCGACGCTGAGGATCTTGTCACCGCTCATGGCGCCACCCCCTTGCGTACGGCGAAGCCCGAGCGGCTGATGCGGATCAGCCCGCGCGGCCGCCAGATCATCATCAGCACCATGAGGATGCCGAACAGCAGCACGCGGTAGTCGGCGAAGCTGCGCAGCAGCTCCGGCGCCACGGTGAGGACGAAGGCGGCGATCACCACGCCCACCGTCGACCCCATGCCGCCCAGCACCACGATGGCGAGAATCAGCGCCGACTCGAAGAAGGTGAACGACGACGGGTTGACGAAGCCCTGGTAGCTGGCGAAGAACACCCCTGCCAGCCCGGCAGTGGACGCGCCGAGCATGAACGCCGAGAGCTTCACCAGCACGTGGTTCAGGCCCATGGCGCGGCAGGCGATCTCGTCCTCGCGCAGCGCTTCCCAGGCGCGGCCGACCGGCATGCGGGTCAGCCGGTGCTTGATGTAGAGCACCAGCATGACCACCAGGAACAGCACGATGTAGATGAACAGGAACTTGAAGTTCTGGTTGTAATCGATGCCGAGGAACTCGTGGATCGGCGTGCCGCCCTCCTTCGCCCGGCGACCGAACTCGAGGCCGAAGAAGGTCGGCGACGGCACCGGCATGCCGTTCGGGCCGCCGGTGAAGGACAGCCAGTTGTTGAGGATCAGGCGGATGATCTCGCCAAAGCCCAGGGTCACGATGGCCAGGTAGTCACCGTGCATTCGCAACACAGGGAAGCCCAGCAGCGCCCCCGCCAGCGCAGCGACGATGGCCGCCAGCGGCAGCACCGTCCAGAAGCCCAGGCCGAGGTACTGGTAGCCCAGCGCCAGGCCATAGGCACCGATGGCGTAGAAGGCCACGTAGCCGAGATCGAGCAGGCCGGCGAGGCCGACCACGATGTTCAGGCCCAGGCCGAGCAGCACGTAGATCAGCCCGAGGATGATCACGGTAAGCAGGTACTTGCTGGCGAAGAACGGGAAGATCACCGCGGCGAGGATCACCAGCGGGACTATCCAGCGCAGGCGCGTCTTGTAGCCCGGCGGCAGCACGCTGATGCCCGAGTCGGAGCTTTCGAAACGGTCCATGATGCGCAGGCCGGCAGGGGTCTGCAGGAACAGGCTGAGCAGCAGGCGACCGAGCATCACCGCGCCGATCATCCAGGCCAGGCGAACCGGCTCGACCTTGAAGCTGTAGCCATCGAGCACGATGCCGACGATGGGGCCGAACACGATCAGGGCGATCAGGCCGGCCAGCACGGTGTCGATGAGGCTCTTCCGGATATCGATGCGCGCCGGGGCCGGCGCGGCTGAAGTCTGGGTAACGGACGTCATGCTTACACCTTCGATACCTGGGGACGCCCCAGGAGCCCTTGCGGTCGGAAGATCAGGATGGTCACCAGCAGGCCGAAGGCGAACACATCCTTGAAGTCGGTGTTGACCATGCCGGAGAACTGCGCCTCGGCCACGCCCAGGATCAGCCCGCCGAGCATGGCGCCGGGCAGCGAGCCGATGCCGCCGAGCACCGCGGCAGTGAATGCCTTGATGCCGATGATGAAGCCGGCGTAGAAGTCGAAGGTGCCGTAGTTCATGGTGATCAGCACGCCGGCCAGCGCGGCCATGGCGGCGCCGATGACGAACACGTAGGAGATCACCCGGTCGGTGTTGATCCCCAGGATCGAGGCCATCTTGCGGTCCTGCTGGGTGGCGCGGCACATGCGCCCGAGCTTGGTGTACTGGATCACGTAGGTGAGCACGCCCATGCCGACGAAGGCGGCGATGAGGATGAACACCTTGGTGTAGGTCAGTTGCACGAAGCCTTCGCCGATGTGGAACTTGAAGGCGCCGTCGAGCAGGGTCGGCACGCCTTGCTGGCGCGGGCCCTGGGCCAGCTGCACGTAGTTCTGCAGGATCAGCGACATGCCAATGGCGGAGATCAGCGGCGCCAGGCGCGTGGAGTTGCGCAGCGGCTTGTAGGCGATGCGCTCGATCACCCAGCCGTACACGCCGGTGACGAAGATGGTGAAGACCAGGGTGCCGAGAATCAGCAGCGGGAACGACTGCAGGCCGAAGAAGGCCAGCAGGGCCAGGCCCACCGCCGAGAGATAGGCGGAGATCATGTACACCTCGCCGTGGGCGAAGTTGATCATGCCGATGATGCCGTAGACCATCGTGTAGCCGATGGCGATCAGACCGTAGACCGACCCGAGGGTCAGCCCGTTGATCATTTGCTGAAGGAAGATACCGTCCACGATTGGGTACTCGCGCAAGCAGTGCAGGAAAGGCTGACGGCTCGCGCAATCACCGGCTCGTGACCAGCTGCGCGCGTACCGCCGACCTGCGGGGAAGCCGGCGCCGCGGGTAGCGGCGCCGGCCGGGTCAGGCGGTTACTTCTTGAACGCGTCGAGCTGGTGGTACTTGCCCTTGTCGTCCCACTCGTAGACCACGTAGTCGGAGACTTTCAGGTCGCCTTTCTTGTCCCACTCCTTCTTGCCCATCACGGTCTGCACCGGGTTGGCCTTCAGCCAGGCGCTGGCCTTGGCCGGGTCGGTCTTGCCCGCGCCGTTGAAGGCGGCGGCCAGGGCCTGTACCGAGGAGTAGGCATAGAGGGTGTAGCCTTCCGGCTCGAAGCCATTGGCGCGGAATTTCTCCACCACGGCCTTGCCGTCCGGGATCAGGCGCGGGTCGGCGCCGAAGGTCATCAGCACGCCCTTGACGTACTGCGGGCCGCCGGCGGTGGTGACCAGTTCATCGGTAACGATGCCGTCATCGGACATGAACTTGGCGGTCAGGCCCTGCTCGCGCATCTGACGCACCAGCGGGCCGGCTTCCGGGTGCAGGCCGCCGAAGTAGACGACTTCTGCGCCCGAGGCGCGGATCTTGGTGACCAGGGCGTTGAAGTCCTTCTCGCCACGGGTCAGGCCTTCGTACAGCACTTCCTTCACGCCGCGCTTGTTCAGCTGTGCACGGGTGGCGTCCGCCAGGCCCTGGCCGTAGGTGTCCTTGTCGTGGATCACCGCGACCTTCTTCGCCTTCAGCACGTCGACGATGTAGTCGCCGGCAACCACGCCCTGCTGGTCGTCACGGCCGCACATGCGGAACATGCCGGAAAGGCCGCGCTCGGTGACCTGCGGGTTGGTGGAGCCGGGGGTGATGGCGATGATGCCGGCTTCGTCGTAGACCTCCGAGGCGGGGATGGTGGAGGAGGAGCAGAAGTGGCCGACCACGGCGACCGCCTTGTCCTGGTCCACCAGGCGGTTGGCCACGGCCACGGCCTGTTTCGGTTCGCAGGCGTCGTCCGCCTTTACCAGCTTGATCTTCTCGCCATTGATACCGCCGGCGGCGTTGATGTCTTCCGCGGCCTGGCTAGCCCCACGCCAGTACTGCTCACCGAACGAGGCGTTGGCCCCGGTATGCGGACCCGCGACCCCGATAACGACATCGGCCTGTACAACGGAAGACATGCCCAGCGCGGTGGTTACCGCCAGGGCCAGAAAGCCTTTTCTGAAAATCTTCTGCGACATGGAGTTTTGCTCCTGAGGGTTTTTGTAATGGCGCGTTGTAGTTCTTGTTGGCGATTTCTCGTTTAAGCGATTCAGCGATTAATCGACAGCAAGCGGCGTGCCATTCGTTTTTGTTATTAACCAAGTCCTACAGCAAAAACAGCCAGAGCTGGCAGACGTCTAGCGCTAGACACGTGCAACCCACTGAAAACAGAAGGTGCAACCAGGCAGGCAAAAGGGTGCAACCCACCTTCCCGTAGGCGGCCTTTTTCCAGCCACCACAGGCGCAACCCCAACCGTAACCGTCGCTGTCACCGAACTGCACATCCGCGGTGCAGACCCGCTGGGGTAACGCACCATAAGAGGCTAGACCAAAGTGCAGCGAGCGTGGCCGAGTCAAACCGGGGGCGGCGAGCGCCCCGGATTGAACCGCCTCAGATCACCACCCGCAGGCATTGCCCGGCGTGGTAGAGGGAGAAGCCGGCTTCGTACAGACAACTGCGCAGGCCCACGGCGGAAATCTCCTCCATGGGCCTGAGCGGCATCGGCAAGGCGCTGGCGTCCCCGTCCAGCAGGAAGTCGGCGAAGGCCTTGCCCACCACCGTGCCGGTGGTGACGCCACGGCCGTTGTAGCCGCTCATGGCGACCAGCCCCGGCGCCGGCTCGAACAGGCGCATGAGGTGGTCGGGGGTGAAGTCGATGCAGCCGGTCCAGGTGAACTCCCAGTCCACCTTGCCCAGCCGGGGGAAGTAGTGCTGCTGGATGCGATCCGCCCAGCTCTTCAGGAACCACGCCGGCTTGCCGGTGCCCTTGCCGAGGCTGCCGAGCAGCAGGCGGCCGTCGGCGTCGCGGCGGATGCTGCTGAGCACCTGGCGGGTATCCCAGGAACCCTGCCCGCCCGGCAGGATGCGCGCGGCTTCGGCGCCCTCCAGCGGGCGCGAGGCAACCTGGTAGTAGTAACCGGGGAAGAAGGTGCGACGCAGTTCGGTCCATTCGCCTTCGGTATAGGCGCTGGAGGCAATCACGACCTGTTCGGCGGTGACGACGCCACCGGCGGTGATCACGTTCCACGCACTGCCCACACGCACCAGCCCAACCACCGGGGAATGGTGGTACAGCTCACCGCCCAGCCCAACGACGGCGCGGGCGAGGCCGCTGACGTAGGCCATGGGGTTGAGCGTACCGGCGCGGCGATCGAGCAGCGCGCCGGCGATCTTGTCGGTGCCGCAGGCCTGCTCGCACTCGGCGCCGGTCAGTAGTTCCACTGGAGCGCCGCGGCGACCCCATTGCTCGCAGCGGCTGCGCAGGTCGGCCAGGCCGCGGGCGTTGTGCCCCATGTGCAGGGTGCCTTCGCGGCGCGCCTGGCAATCGATGGCGTACTTGTCGATCAGCGAGAACACCAGAGAGGGCGCATTGCCGAGCATGCGGTTGACCCGCTGGCCAACCTCCGCGCCCATGCCCGCTTCGATCTCGTCCGGCGGAATCCACAGGCCGGCGTTGACCAGCCCGACGTTGCGCCCCGAGCCGCCGTGGCCGGTGGTGTGGGCTTCCAGCACGCAGACCGTCTGGTCGCGCTCCAGCAGATGCAACGCGGCGGACAGGCCGGTGAAGCCCGCGCCGATGACACACACGTCGACCTTGCGATCCCCGCGCAGCTCCGGGGCTTCCGGGCGATCGGGGGTCAGGTGTTCCCACAGACATTCTTGGCGAAGCGACATCCAGCGATCCTTCTACGCGAACCTTGTGAATGACTCTGTACGGCGGTTGGGCCGTTGTAGGGCGCATAACGCGCCAGCGTTATCCGCCGCAGCCGAACGGCGGATAACCTGTTCCAGGTTATTCGCCCTACGGTGCTGTACAGCAAGCCCACATCGCGAGCCGAGGCCTTTGTGTAGGAGCGAGCTTGCTCGCGAACCGCATGACGCCGAAGTCCAGCCGGACTCCGTTCGCGAGCAAGCTCGCTCCTACAGGGGCCCTTGGCCCCGGTGCCATCAGTCGAAGACTATGCCCTGCGCCAGCGGCAGTTCCCGCGAGTAGTTCACGGTGTTGGTCTGCCGGCGCATATAGCCCTTCCAGGCGTCGGAGCCGGACTCGCGGCCGCCGCCGGTTTCCTTCTCGCCACCGAAGGCGCCACCGATTTCCGCACCGCTGGGGCCGATGTTGACGTTGGCGATGCCGCAGTCGCTGCCCACCGCCGAGATGAAGGCTTCCGCCTCGCGCAGGTCGGTGGTGAAGATGCACGACGACAGCCCCTGCGGTACGCCATTGTTCAGCGCCAGCGCATCGTTGAAGTCCTTGTAGGGCACCACGTAGAGGATCGGCGCGAAGGTCTCGCTGCGCACCACGTCGCTCTGCTCGGGCATCTCGACGATGGCCGGCGACACGTAATAGGCGTCGGGGAATTTATCGGCCAGTTGGCGCTCGCCGCCGAACACCACACCGCCCTCGCCGCGCGCCTGCTCCAGCGCGCCCTGCATGGCCAGGAAGCTGCGCTCGTCGATCAGCGGCCCGATCAGATTGCCTTCCAGCGGATGGCCGATGCGCACCTTGGCATATGCCGTCTTCAGGCGACTGACGAACTCGTCCTTCACCGACTCGTGGGCGATCAGCCGGCGCAGCGTAGTGCAGCGCTGCCCGGCGGTGCCGACGGCGCTGAACAGCACGGCGCGCACGGCCATGTCGAGGTCGGCGCTGGGCGCCAGGATCATCGCGTTGTTACCGCCCAGCTCGAGAATGCTGCGGCCGAAGCGAGCCGCTACGCGCGGGCCGACTTCGCTACCCATGCGGGTGCTGCCGGTGGCGCTGACCAGGGCGACGCGCACGTCATCCACCAGCGCTTCGCCAGCGCTGCGATCACCAATCACCACCTGGCTGAGGTGCTCCGGCGCATCACCGAACTTCTTCAGCGCGCGCTCGAACAGCGCCTGGCACGCCAGCGCGGTGAGCGGGGTTTTCTCCGACGGCTTCCACACCACCGAGTTACCGCAGACCAGCGCCAGCGCGGTGTTCCACGACCACACCGCAACCGGGAAGTTGAAGGCGCTGATCACCCCGACCACGCCCAGCGGATGCCAGGTCTCGCGCATGTGGTGGCCGGGGCGCTCGGAGGCGATGGTCAGGCCGTAGAGCTGGCGCGACAGGCCGACCGCGAAGTCGCAGATATCGATCATTTCCTGCACTTCGCCCAGGCCTTCCTGGGTGATCTTGCCGGCCTCCCAGGACACCAGCTCACCGAGTGCCGCCTTGCTCGCCCGCAGCTCCTCACCGAACAGCCGCACCAGTTCGCCACGACGCGGCGCCGGCACCTTGCGCCAGGCGTCGAAGGCACGGGCGGCGCGACCGATCTTCTGCTCCACCTCGGCGGCGCTTTCCAGGCGCACCGCGCCCAGGCGGCTGCCGTCGATGGGAGTGTGGATGACCTGATCGCCACCGGTGACCAGGCGGGCGTCGACGCCGAGGGATTCGAGCAGTGCGGAAATCATGCGGACTCCTGAATGGGTTCAGAACCAGTTGGAATGCCAGCAGTAATAAACGGCTTGCCTGGGCACAACAAACGACGTTTCCTATGCACATCATTCCGTAAATTCATGAACTGCCCACCATGCTGAGCAAACGCCACCTGCCGTCCATGACCGCCCTGCAATGCTTCGAGGCGGTGGCGCGGCACCTGAGTTTCACCCGCGCTTCCGAGGAGCTGAACCTGACCCAGAGCGCGGTCAGCAAGCAGGTGGCGCAGCTGGAAGAAATGCTCCAGCACCTGCTGTTCCGCCGTGTGCGCCGCCGCCTGCAACTGACCCCGGCAGGCGACCTGTACCTGGTGGAAGTGCGCAAGATCCTCATGCAGGTGGAGATGTCCACCCACTACCTCCTGTCCTACGGCGGCGAGACCGAAGTGCTGCGCGTGGCGACGCCACCGACCTTCGGCGCGCGCTGGCTGATCCCGCGACTGAATGGCTGGCGCCACCGCCATCCGAACATCCACCTGGACCTGCGCCAGGAACTGGAGCCGGGCGACCTCCTGCAGTCGCGCTGCGATATCGCCTTCTTCTTCGGTGCCGGCACCCTGCCCGGCGCGGAATGCGTGGCGCTGTTCGGCGAGGAAATGGTGCCGGTGTGCTCACCGGCGATCCTGCCGGCGCAGCCGCTGAGCGAGGCGACGCAACTGGCCGACCTGGTCCTGCTGCAGAACGCCACCCGCCAGGAGGCCTGGCACGAGTGGTTCCTCAGCCTCGGCCAGCACAGCGAGCACAGCTACCACGGGCCGCGCTTCGACACTTTCTACATGTGCATCCGCGCCGCCCAGGCAGGTTGCGGTGTGGCGCTGCTGCCGCGCTTCCTGGTGGAAGAGGAGCTGAGCGAAGGCAAGCTGGTGATCGCCTGGGAGCACGGGCTGGCGAGCCGCAGCGGCTACTACCTGGCGTATCCCGAACATGCGGCGGCGGTGCCCAAGGTTAGGGCGTTCGTCGAGTGGATCGAGGAGCGGATGGAGGGGTGAGTTCAGCGCGGCGCCAAGAGACCCTCACCCTAACCCTGGCTGCGCGCCCCGCTCCAAAGGCAGAGGTGACTGATCAGGCACAGGTTCGCGCCAGATCATCAGCCGGCACGAACGGCTCCCTCTCCCTCCGGGTGAGGGCTGGGGTGAGGGGAATGCCCGAGCGCAGAAACCTCAGACCAACAAACTCCGATCAAACACAAACGCCCCATCTCCCTGCGGCGTAAAGCGCAACACATGCTGCGGCCGCCCCATCGGCGGCTGGTGGCGCTCGCCGGTATCTTCCACCCAACCCGCCACCTTCATCCGCTCCAGCCGTCCGCGCAAGCTGGAATGCTGGATTTCCTCGCCGATGGATAGCTCGAAGGCCTTCAGCGCCTCGGCCACGGTGAAGCGCTCCGGCAACAGGTGCAGCGGCAGCGCGCTGTACACCGACTTGCCGGCCAGCCGCTCGCAGGCCTGCTGCACCAGTTGGCCGTGATCGAAGGGCAACGCATAGCGCTCACTGCGCACTGACTCCAGCGGCACGAAGTCGAGATCATCGGCGACCAGATCGGTATCCGGCGTCACCAGCACGAGGTAGAACACGCTCAGCGACCAGCCACGCGGGTCACGCACAGCGTTGCCGACCGTGGCTACCTGCTCCATGTAGGCCGGCTGTACCCGCGCCTTCTCGCGCAGCGCGCGCAGGGCGGCGTCATCCAGGCCATGGTCGGCGCAGCGGCCGTTGATCAGCACGCCGGGCAACGCCCACTGACCTTCGAACGGCGCCTGGGCACGGCGGATCAACAGCAGTTCCAGCCCGCGCTCGGGGTTCAGACGCAGCGCCACGATGTCTACGGTGGCCAGCACTTCAGCGGTACTCATCGATGCTCCTCGCACGCTTCCTCGCCGCAGGAAGCTCTGTGACTTATTTCACCACGTACACAAAGCATCTTCCACCTCCGATGATTTTCCATCTTTCTGCTTGACGACTTATTTCACGTCGTGAATTATGTAGCCACGACAGGCCACCAACGGTCAAGCGGAGGCTTCCATGAACCTGATCGCCAGCTTCGATATAGACGCCCAGAAAGGCTTCACCCCGCTCTGCCCCAACGAACTGCCAGTCCCCGGCGGTGATGCCATCGGCGGCGCGCTGAACCGGATGGCCGAGCGCGCCAGCCTGCGCCTGGGCAGCAAGGACGCGCATAGCCCGCAAGCGCCCTGGGTAGTCAGCGAGCCGGCACAGATGCTGCAGCCGCTCGCCCTGCCCAATGCCGACCTCACCTGGGTCAGTCACTGTGTGCCGGGTACGCCGGGCTTCGAGCTGCTGGACGAGCTGCCCAAGCCGATGGACTACGACTTCTTCATCTGGAAGGGCGTCGAGCCGGATCTGCACCCCTACGGTGCGTGCTACCACGACCTGGGCGAACGCAGCAGCACCGGGGCCATCGAATACCTGCGGCAGAACGCGGTCAGCCACGTGCTGGTGGGCGGCCTGGCGCTGGACTACTGCGTGAAGACCACCGCGCTGCAACTGCGCCGCGCCGGCTTCCAGGTGCTGCTGTACCTGCCGGCCTGCCGGGCCATCGCGGAGGAAACCGCGAAGGCCGCCTGCAACGAAATGCGCAGCGCCGGGGTCATCCTCTGCGCGGACGAGAACGAATTGGATAGCGCCCTCGCGGGCATCAGGGAGAACTGATCATGGCCGAGAGCGTATTTGCCGAGAACATCGTGCAGAACCTGCTGGACACCGACTTCTACAAGCTGACGATGATGCAGGCAGTGCTGCACAACTACCCCAACGCCGAAGTGGAGTGGGAATTCCGCTGCCGCAACGCCGAGGACCTGCGCCCGTACCTGGCAGAAATCCGCTACCGCATCGAGCGCCTGGGCGAGCTGGAAGCCACTCCCGACCAGTTGGCTTTCCTCGAGCGCATCCCGTTCATCAAGCCGGACTTCATCCGCTTCCTCAGCCTGTTCCGCTTCAACCTGCGCTACGTGCACACCAGTATCGAGGACGGCCAGCTGGCCATCCGCCTGCGCGGGCCGTGGCTGCACGTGATCCTCTTCGAGGTACCGCTGCTGGCCATCGTCAGCGAGGTGCGCAACCGTTATCGCTATCGCGACGTGGTGCTGGAGCAGGCCGGCGAGCAGCTCTATCGCAAGCTCGACTGGCTGGCCGGCAATGCCAGCGAGGCAGAGCTGAAGGAATTCCAGGTGGCCGACTTCGGCACCCGCCGGCGCTTCTCCTACCGCACCCAGGAAGAAGTCGTGCACATCCTCAAGCGCGACTTCCCCGGCCGCTTCGTCGGCACCAGCAACGTGCACCTGGCCCGCGAATTCGACGTGAAGCCCATCGGCACCATGGCCCACGAATGGCTGATGGCTCACCAGCAGCTCGGCCCGCGACTGATCGACAGCCAGATCGCCGCGCTGGACTGCTGGGTACGCGAATACCGCGGCCAGTTGGGCATCGCCCTGACCGACTGCATTACCATGGACGCCTTCCTCAGCGACTTCGACCTGTACTTCGCCAAGCTCTTCGATGGCCTGCGCCACGATTCGGGCGATCCGCTGGTCTGGGCCGAGAAGGCCATCGCTCACTACCGCCGCCTGGGAATCGACCCGATGAGCAAGACCCTGGTGTTCTCCGACGGCCTCGACATGCCCAAGGCGTTGCAGCTCTTCCGTGCATTGCGTGGCAAGATCAACGTCAGTTTCGGCATCGGCACCAACCTGACCTGCGACATCCCCGGGGTGGAACCGATGAACATCGTGATCAAGATGACGGCCTGCAACGGCCACCCCGTGGCGAAGATTTCCGATACCCCGGGCAAGACCCAATGCCGCGACGAGAACTTCGTCGCCTACCTGCGCCACGTGTTCAAGGTCGCGCAGTAACCTTTTTCGCATCCGACCAGGAGCCCTTCGATGAAAGACAGACAGGCCGCCATCGCCAAAGAACTCAACGTGCAGCCGCCCTTCCAGTCCGACGCCGAGTTGCAGGCCGAAATCCAGCGCCGCGTGCGCTTCATCCAGGACTGCCTGAAGGGCTCGGGGATGAAGACCCTGGTGCTGGGCATCAGCGGCGGCGTCGACTCGCTGACCGCCGGCATGCTCTGCCAGCGCGCCGTGGAAGGCCTGCGCGCCGAGACCGGCAAGCAGGACTACCGCTTCCTCGCCGTGCGCCTGCCGTACAACGTGCAGGGCGACGAACAGGACGCCCAGGACTCGGTGGACTGCATCGCCCCCGACGAGCGCCACACCGTGAACATCGGCCCGTCGGTGCAGGCGCTGGCGGCGGAAACCCAGGCCCTGGAAGGCCTGGCCCCGGCCACCCGCGACTTCGCCCTGGGCAACACCAAGGCACGCATCCGCATGGTCGCCCAGTACACCATCGCCAACGCCCGCGCCGGTCTGGTGGTCGGCACCGACCACGCTGCCGAGGCGGTGATGGGCTTCTTCACCAAGTTCGGCGATGGCGCCTGCGACCTCGCCCCGCTCACCGGCCTGGTGAAGAACCAGGTGCGCAGCATCGCCCGCAGCCTCGGCGCGCCGGAGCACCTGGTGGAGAAAGTGCCGACCGCCGACCTCGAGGACCTCGCCCCCGGCAAACCGGACGAGCATTCCCACGGCGTGACCTACAAGGAAATCGACGCCTTCCTGCACGGCCAGGAGGTCAGCCAGGAGGCCTTCGACATCATCGTCCGCACCTTCGAGAAGACCCACCACAAGCGCGCCCTGCCGACCGCGCCGTAAGCACTCTGCAGCTAGCGGCGCGGGGTAGGCCCGCGCCGTCCGGCTCAATGCTGGGGAATGACGTAGCGCCAGATGGCGATGAAGTGCAGCAGGCTGCCGGCGATCACGAACAGGTGCCAGATGCCGTGCCAGTGACGGAAGCGGCTGTCGTAGGCAAAGAAGATGATGCCGATGGTGTAGAAGGCGCCGCCGCCCACCAGCCAGGCAAAGCCCGCGCCGCCCAGCGCGCGATACAGCGGCCCGACCGCGATCAGCACGATCCAGCCCATCACCGCGTAGATGATGATCGACAGCACCCGCGCCTCGGAGCGCGGCTTGATCTCCTGCAGCATGCCGATCACCGCCATCGACCAGACGATACCGAACAGCGTCCAGCCCCAGGGCCCCTTGAGTGTCACCAGGCAGAATGGCGTGTAGCTGCCGGCGATCAGCAGGTAGATCGACAGGTGGTCGAGCTTGCGCAGGATGACTTTCGCCCGCCCCCGCACGCTGTGGTAGAGCGTGGAGATGCTGTAGAGCAAAAGCAGTGTAGTGCCATAGATCGCCACGCTGACGATGCGCAACGGCTCGCCCAGCAGGCTGGTGGCGACCAATAGCCAGATGCCGCCGACCAGGGCCAGCACGGCGCCGATCAGGTGGGTCCAGGCGTTGAAGCGTTCACCGTGGTACATGGGTCCCCCGTTTGGATTCCAGCAACGGACACCCTAACTCCGTTTTTTTAAATAAAAAGCGTGAAATAAAAAGCCCGACCAATAGTCGGGCTTTCGAATCACAAGCTTTTCAGCAAAGCCGAATCACTTCACGGACAGGGTGCCCTTCATCATGGCCGAGTGGCCCGGGAAGGAGCAGAAGAACGCGTATTCATCGCCGGCCTTCAGCTTGGAGACGTCGAAGGTCACCGAATCCTTCTCACCGGAACCGATGATCTTGGTGTGGGCGATCACGCGGGTGTCACCGTCCTTCACGTAGTTCTTGTCCAGACCGGCGGCCATGCCGTCGGTCACCACGCCCTGCATGTCGGCGGCGGTGGTCAGGACCCAGTTATGGCCCATGACGTTCTTCGGCAGGCTGCCCGGGTGGGACAGGTTCACGGTGAAGGTCTTGCAGCTCTTGTCGACGCTGATGGCGTTGGTGCTGAACTGCATCTGGTCGTTGCCCTGGATGTCCACGGAGCATTCGGCGGCCAGCAGCGGGGCACTGAACAGGCCAAGCAGGGATACAGCGGCGAGTTTACGGAACATGACATGCCTCCTAGGCAGGTTGGGCGGAGAATCCTGAAGGGGAAGACTGCCCGAACGCGATCGGGGTTCCCCTGATCTGCATCAATGGCCTTCGGCCATGAGCCAAGCCTCGAACTGTCTATCAGGTCGATCAGCAGGATCAACGAGGCAGATCAGCGCACCCCGCCTAGCATAGACGCCATCCCCCGGCCCAACAGGAGTTCGCGCCATGCACCGTCTTCCGCTGTTACAAAGCCTGCTGCTACAGCACCTGCTCGCTTGCTACGCCCTCGGGGCCTGCGGCGGTGGCGACCGCCGGTTGCAAGTGGAGTAGTGCATTTCGCGCTTGGTCGGACTCCCCGCTGCCGCTACCCTGACGGCCTGCAAAACGAGGCCAGCAAATCGAGGACAGCTCCATGACCTTGCGTTCCATCTGCGTATTCTGCGGCGCCAGCCCCGGCGCCACCCCGATCTATCAGGAGGCCGCCGAAGCCCTCGGCCGCCATCTCGCCGAGAACGGCATCCAGCTGGTCTACGGCGGCGGGGCCGTGGGGCTGATGGGCATGGTCGCCAATGCCGCGCTGGCCGCGGGCGGAGAGGTCATCGGGATCATCCCGCAGAGCCTGAAAGACGCCGAAGTCGGCCACAGCGGACTGACCCGCCTGGAAGTGGTCGATGGCATGCACGCGCGCAAGGCCCGCATGGCCGAGCTGAGCGACGCCTTCATCGCCCTGCCGGGGGGCCTGGGCACCCTGGAAGAACTCTTCGAGGTATGGACCTGGGGGCAACTGGGCTACCACGCCAAGCCGCTTGGCCTGCTGGAAGTGAACGGTTTCTTCGACCCGCTGCTGACCTTCCTCGACCACCTGGTGCAGGAGCGTTTCGTGCGCCAGCCGCACCGTGACATGTTGCAGCGTGCCGCCTCGCCCGCCGCGCTGGTCAGCGCCCTCGCTGCCTGGAAGCCCCTGGCTGCGCCGAAGTGGGTGGATCGCACGCCGACCTGACACCTCGCTACCAGCAGCGCTCCGCGGCCGCGCCACGGAGCCCGCTGCTGGCCAGCGTCAGCACTCCGCAGGCGTCCCCAGCCATTGCGCCAACCGGCTCGGCCTGCAGGACGTAGCGCGACGCCTCCGGGCCAGAGGCAAAGCCCAGGCGGTAATAGGCTTCCCGTGCCTCCCGCGGCGACTGCTCGAACGGCAACGTGGCGCCCACGTAACTGCCTCGGCTGGTGTAGAAGCGCTCCAGCGACTGCGCCAGCTCCACCAGAGACTTCTGCGCATCCAGGCGACGCACGCGCTGGATATGCTCGCGGTATGTCGGCAGGGCAATGCCCAGAAGGACGCCGATCAGGCTCAGGCAGACCAGCATTTCGACCAGCGTGAAACCGCCAGTCACTCGCGTCATCGGCCTCATCTCAGCGAGCCTCCCACCAGGCCTTGCGGCCACTGTCGCGGAGCAACTCGAGCGCTTCAGACTGCGGACGGCCTGCGCGATCCACCCCCACGATGCGCCAGGGGCCTTCCGGGTCGGGCTGGAGCAGCGCAGCGCTGCACTGCTGTGCTGCGTCATTGTCCTCCACCTCGCCGCTTGGCAGACCACCGGCCAGCGCCTCGCCGCTGCCGGCATCCAGCACGACCGAGGCGTAAACCAGCGGATCGCTGCAGGGATCCTCTCCCACGGCGATCAGGTTGAACAGCACCAGCTTTCCATCACGAACCTGCGCCTGCTCCACCACCCGCGGGCCACCCGCCGGCAGGTCCAGGTACCAGCCACTGGCACCGCCGATGTCGACACCCGAGGACACCGGCCGCAGGTCCGAGCGCCCTGCCAGGGCCCTCCCGTCGTCGAGTACGCCGTAAAGACTTTCGCCTTGCGCCGAGGGCTCGTCATCCCCCGCGCGGTAATAGCGGCCGCTGCCGAACAGCACACGCACCTGCCCACCGCGGTCCAGCGTAGCCGCCACTGGCGCACTGATCGCCTGGGGACTGCCATCCGGCGCCTGCGCGCGGAACAACGGCTTGCCGGCCAACCAGGGCGGTATCGCCGAATGGCTGCCGTCCTCGCCCGCCAGGTCCACGCGCCAGAGATTCCCGAGGCTGTCGCCCACATAGAGGCGATTGGCAGTGACGTCGCCCGTACTGCTGATCGCCGTGACCGGCCCCAGATCACCGGCGCCGGGCAGTTCAATGCGTTTGAGCACCCGCCCGTTCGCCGCATCGAGCAGCCAGATGGCCCCACTGCGGCTTTCCGGGTCCCGGGCGCCGGAGGAAATCGCCACCACGAACCGTCCCGAAGCCAGGGCCATGAGGCTCGGCCGCCCGAGCGTGTAGCCGAGGTCAGGATGGCTGAACTCCCAGAGCACACTGCCCGGCCGCACCTGTTCGGGATCGCTGATGTCCAGCGCGAACAGGCTGTTCCCGCCCGCCCCCGTGCTGCCCACCAGGAGGGTTCGCCAACGCTCGCCGATCCAGGCGTTGCCCACCATCGGCGTCCCATCGACGTAGTAGCGATGCACATAGCCGGGATCGGCCAGCTCGCGAAGGTGCCCCAACACCGCCGCTGGCACAAAGGCGAACAGCTCCCGCCCGTCGAGCGCATCGAATCCGTGCAACATGCCGTCGTTGGCTCCCACTGCCACCAGCGGCGCGCGCTGCTGGTAAAGCGCGCTGGCGAGGAATTCCCGGTAGCCGCTACCCAGCGGTTCGGGAAGCTCGCCGTATGGCTGGGGGTCATGCCAGGAGTAGGCCGGCCGCGATCCGACAATATCGCCCAAACGACTGGAACGCTGGCGGAACGGCAACGCGCTGCCCGGCTCGCGGCGCTCCTGCAGGCGCGAACCGCGCAGGTAGTCCAGCAGCGCTTCGCCCTGCTTGGCGCCCAGCCTGCGCCGTTGTTCATCGTTCAGGTCACGCCAGACAAAGACCGCGCCTTCATTGGCCACCTGCACGCCATCCGCCCCGGCCAAGGCCGGCCGCACTGTGAGGATATTTCGCCCGGCCAGTTGCGCCTCGCTCAACTCATCCAGCTTCTGCGCAGCCGACCACCGCGGCAGCCGCTCGCCCTCACTCCAGAGCTGCAGATCGCCGCTCCAGTACCGACCCTCCAGCAAGGCGCTGAACCATTGGCCGAACTGCGGGCCCGCACTGAAGTTACCGATGCTTCCCGGTATATCGTCGGCCACGCGGGCGAATGCCTGCTTCAGCTCATCGCGCAGCCTGTCGGGGTCGCTGAGCTGCAGCAGGTTGGCCGGCCGACCTGCCGTGCCCTTCCACCAGCTATCCGGCAATGGCGTGGTGCGCGACGCTGAGTAGCGGCGCGGAACCACGAAGCCACCGTACTGGGTCGCCAGCCAGAGAGCGCTGCCAGGCCCGGACACCTCGCGCGACGATGCCAGCCAGTAAGTGGACGCGCTTTGCCGGCCGGGCAGGTCCGGGCGCAGGTCGCGCACATGGGCGTCATAGGCCAGCCCCGCCAGGGCGAACGCAGCGGCGGTGCCCGTGCCGCCCTGCATGGCCGCCACCCGTTGCGCTGCCTGGGCCACTTCAGCATCACCGAAATGCAGCAGGCTGCCGCCGGCCTCACCGTCACCCGCGCCGCCAATCCCGAGCAGGGCGTTGCGTTGGCAGGCGTAGAAGAACGGATCGCTCCAACGGGGCGAGTTCGTGTCCGCATCCTGGTAGCGCAGGTAACTCGTGGCGGCATGCAGCAGCTCACCGACATCATCGAACTGTCCTGGCAGCCCGCCACCCTCATCAAAGCGATTGAGGGAAAGCAGCACACCAGCCTGCCGATCGATGAGTACGCCGGTCTGCGCCGACCACTCCTGCAACGGATTGTCCTGTCCATCGTCCAGCCAGGGGCCGACGAATTTCTGCGGCACGCGCAACACTGCGCTGCCTGCATCGTCTGGGCGGCCGAAGAGGCTGAAGCGCAAGCGCCCGGCGTATTGCTGCAGCAGCCCCTCGGGCTTGTAGTGCTCGCCGTAACGCTGGCAATTGCGCTCCAGTTGCCCACCCACGCAGACCTCCACGCGCACCATCAGCCGATAGGTCGCCGCTGGCAGCAGCGGCTCGCCCGACAGGAACTCCTGCGGCTCGCCGGGAAACTCGGGAGCGCGGCTGAGCAACAGGCTGCGTTGCTCCCCGCCGATACGCAGATACAGCGTTGTGCCGGAAAATGGCGTCGCCCCCGCGACAGCGTCGAGCGGCAGGCTGCGATCCGGGAAGGCTGCGCCCTGCTCCAGGCTCCGGCCCTTCTGCAGTACCGTCAGGCCGACGCTGTCGATAAAGCGGTCGCCGCCGGTCAGGACAGCGCGATACACATCGACAGCCTGCGCCGTCGCCCAGTTGAGGAAGTTGCCGCTCCACGCTTGCCGGCAGGCATGGGCCAAGGCCTGACCGATAGGCTGGAAGTAGCGAGCCGGGGCCGTCTCGGCGTGACGGTACGCGTAGCACTTGTCCGGGTCGAAGTAGCCGATGTAGCGCTCAGCGCTGGAGTAGACAGGATCTGGATTGGCCGCCGCCGCTACTGCCTCGTGGGCCGATGAGGGCAACAGCAGCAGGTTGCCCGCTCCGCCGCTGGCGATCTGCAGCGGAACCTGGCTGACCGGCGCGGCCAGCAACGAGCCCGCCAGGCTGGAGCACAGCATCAGGAAACCAAGTCTTCCGCGGCCCACCGCAACCTCCTTGCTGCTCGCTAACGGATGAAATAGATGCTGCCGAGCCGAACGCTGGAAACCGGCTCTCCCGAAGGCTGGAGACGCGCGCCGTAGCCACTGGCCTGTACTTCGACGGCCACACCATGGGCCGCCCTGCCCTTGCCGACCTCCAGCCCTTCGCTGGTCAACCAGCGCAGGAAGCGCAGTCGATAGACCGGCGGCGCAGCGCCTTCGGCAAAGCTACTCGCGGTCCCCCCGGCGTCATAGGCGGAAGCCTCGGCAAGGCCACGCCGGGAGATATCCCGTGCCGCCGCTTCGCCTGCCCGCAAAGCCGCTTCCGCTGCCTGAAACGCCACCTGCCGATCACGCAGGTTGCCGGCCATGCGCTCTTCCAGCTGCACTATGCGCATGCCCGCCAGACCGATGAGGGTGAGCAGCAGCAACATGACCAGCGAGACCAGCAGCACGGCCCCGCGCTCGGATCGATGGCGCAGCGGCACGTTCGCGTTCATGGCGGCGGATTGCGCAGTGCAAAGGTGCTGCCCATTACCAGGCGCAGCCGCCGCTCCGCACTCGGCGCCAGGCTGCGGCCGTCGAACTCCACCGCTTTTGGCACCTCGTCGGCCTCGACTGTCTGGCTCTGCAGCAGCAGGCTGACGCGCACCGTGCGCACCCGGCGCCAGTCTCCAGCAGCCATTTCCCGCGCCGCCTTGTAGGCCGCCACGACTTCGCTGCCGGTACCCGCTACGCCGTAGCGCAGGCTCATTCCGGCAACCCCGCTGACCAGTTCGCTGGCCTGCTGCTTCTCGGTGGATTCACTGATTTCGGTAACGAACAGTCCCGGCGTTCCGTCGGTGCCGCGGCCGACCCAGTAGATGGCGTAGCGGTAGGCATAGACTCGTGTCGCCGGCACCAGGAAGTGCTCCAGCGAGCGATCCGCGAGCAGGCTCGCCGTGTTCCCGGCGTTGCGCAGGAGCAGGCAGGATTGTTGATCGCTGAGCAGATAGAGGGCTCCGGCGAGCGCACTCGATGAAGTCAGGAGCAACCGGTTGCCGCTGATCGAGCGTGCCTGGAGGCCGGCGTCGGCGGCATAGCGCAACAACAGCGCATCCGTATTCGACAAGCGCCCGGAAGGCACCCAGGCCAGCGCTGCCATGCCAGCTCCGTAGCCTTCGATGGGCGACCGCTCCACCGCATACTGGGCGCCATCGCTCCCGGAGGCATTGACCAGGCCCCCGGTGCAGGCGCCCGCGAACCCGGCATTGCGCAGGTCGCGCCCCACAGCCTCCAGCGCAAAGCGGCCGTTTTCCTGCAACTCGGCCAGGGCCATGCCGCTCTGGTAGCTGCGCTTGCTGCCGACGACGACCTGGATGACGCCCGCCAGCAGGATCAGGCCGAGGGCCATGGCCACCAGCAGCTCGACCAGAGAGAGCCCGCGCTGACGCACTTCACAGCCCTGCCCGGTAGGTGAAGGTTTCCACTGCGGCTTGCGCTGCATCCAGGCGCTCGCGTGCGCGTCGATCACTCCAGCGCACGGCAATGATCGTACTGTAGAGAGCACCGCTGCGGATCACCTGGATGGCGCCACTGCCCGTTCCACCGAGCGTCTCGCAGACGGCGGCCTGCCACTGGCCGAGGTCGAGTTGCGCACGCGTCGAGCCGCCGGCCTTCGGGCAGCCGTCGGCGACATCGGTGAAGTTCACGTCATAAGCGCCAGCGCGGGCGGCGTCCGGGTTGGCGCGCAGCAGATCGGCCATTTCGCTGGCCAGCCAGGAAGCCTGGGAGCGTTGCAGCGCGCTGTAGCCGGCGGCGGCGCCGATGTTCTGCAGCCCCGCCAACCCCAGCAGGCCAATACCGAGGATGAGTACCGAGACCAGTACTTCGACCAGGGTGAACCCTTTGCTCCGCTTGCCGCCGCACATACCCGCCACCTCGCCGCTGAGAAGTGAACGCCAAGATTCACGGCAAAGTCCGCAGCGGTCAGCCAGACAGTGGCTGGGAGATCAAAGAGAAAAATCTGCTAGCCGGCCCGGATTGAGCGCGCAGCTAGGATGGCGTCCGAAGAATCGCACCATTCATCCGGGCCGGCGCGCCATCGGTCCTCAGCCAGCCGCTCGCAGCGATAAAAGAAAAGGCCACCTCACGGTGGCCTTTGCAGGATCGGCAAACGTCAGCTGTTCGCCGACTGCTGGACGATCACCGTCTGCGCCGGCATCGGTGCCGGGAAGTCGGTGCCCAGGGCTTCCTTGATGGTGCGGTTGGTGTCGAAGTAGACCTGCCAGTACGCGTCGTTGTGGCAGTACGGGCGTACGGCGAGCACCGGGCCGACCAGGTTGAACTCGAGGATCTCCACGTCCACCGGCGGCTCGCTGAGCACGTTGGGGATGGCTGCAATGCGCTGCTTGAGCACGGCGGCGGCGGCCTGCCAGTCGGCTGCGCCGGAAAGTTGCGCCTTGAGCTCCACGCGGCGGTAGGGGTTGTGGGTGAAGTTCTGAATGTTGTCGCTGAAGATCTTGTTGTTGCCCACCAGGGTCAGGACGTTGTCCGGCGTGTTGATTGCGGTGGCGAACAGGCCGATTTCCTTGACGGTACCGGTCACGCCGCCCGCGCAGATGAAATCACCGACCTTGAATGGCCGCAGCACGATGATGAAGCCGCCGGCCGCGAGGTTCGCCAGCAGCCCGGACCAGGCCATGCCGATGGCCAGGCCGATCGCTGCGATCAGCGCCGCGAGGCTGGTGGTCTGCACGCCGAAGTAGCCGAGGATGCCCACCACCAGGAGGATGTTCAGGGTGACGGTGATGAACGAGCCGACATAGCGCAATACCGTGGGGTCGACGCTCTGTCGCGCCAGGGCCTTTTCGACCATGCCGACGGCGAAGCTGATCAGCCAGCGGCCGAGAACCCAGAAGAGAATGGCTACGAGAATCTTCACACCGAAAGCGAGCGCGTACTGCGAAACCGTCGCCCACAGTGCGTTGATCTTCTCCGTACCCACATTGATGATGTTCGTATCGTCCATGGAAGCGCACCTGCGAGAGAAAGGGACCAGATGAACGCTAGCACGACCCCAGCGGTTTGCTCGTCGCAGCACGCAGCCCAGAGCCCTGGCGGGCTCCAGGCCTTGTTCCACTAGCAGTCGCCGGGTAGCGAGGCGATCCAGCGGTTGAGTATTTCCAGTCCCTCACGGTGAACCAGGGCGCGGCCCAGCTCGGGCATCATGTCGCCTGGCTTGTCGCTGCCGACGCGGTAGCTGAGCACGGATTTCTCCGGACTGCCGGGGTGGATGTCCTCCAGCCGCCCCCCGGTGCCGCCGCCTGCCGCCACCGGTGGCTTGCACAGGCCATAGGCGATGGATACCGGTGTGTGCGGGTCGAGGTGCAGGCCGGAGGTGCGCGCCGCGCCCTTGGGGTTGTGGCAGTGCGAGCAGTTGGCGTCGAGGTAGCTGCGTGCCTGTTTTTCCAGGTCCTCGCCCGGACGCGGGTGGCCCCACAGGGCGTTCTGCGGGACTTGCGCGAGCGCTGGCAGGCCCTTGAGGAAACCGCGTGCCTGCCAGTGCTGCAGCTGGTTCTCGCTACCCTGGGCATAGGCGAAGTCCTTGTTCAGGTGCCGTGCCTTGGGCCCCAGCGGCGCTATGCCGCCGCCCTTCTGTTCGGCGTGACACTCCGAGCACTGGTTGGCGTCCGGCACCATGTAGGTGAAGGCGGTCTTCTTGCCGTCCTCGGCGGTCAGCTCCAGCGCCGGGCTGTCGCCGGCAACCTCCAGGGTCGCTTCGCTCTGGTCGGCATTCCACACGTAGGGCAGCGCCGCCCAGCCATCCTTCTGGCGAACCAGCACGCGGGTTTCCACCAGGTGCACCCTGGCCATGTCGAGCCCGGCCTTGGGGTCGCGGTCGTCCTGGCTGTTCTGCAGCAGGTTGCCCTGGGCGTCCCTGGGGTAATAGAAGGTCTTGGTCAGCACGGTGCCGACGGGGTAGTCGAAACGCTCCTCGGCGTACTGCGCCGACTGCCCTTCGGGCATCCACACGGTACGCAGCTTGTGCGCGTAATCGGTGAACAGCGGGGTGTTGAGGTCATACGGCAGTACCTCGGCGGCCGGCGTCAGGTGGCCGTCCGCCAGGTGCAGCATGCCCCAGCCACTGAGCTTCTCCGGGTAGTCGTCGCCTTCGGGCTGATAACGCGGCTTGCTCTCCTGCCCGCACCCGGCCAGCGTAGCGGCCAGGGCGAGCGACAACAGGAACGAAGCGGGTTTCATCATGCCTTGTTGCCCTTCTCACCCAGCCCGGCCTGTTCGATCTTCGGCAGCGGCTTGAGCTTGCACTGGTGCGAGCTCATGTCGGTGCTGATGTTCTTGTAGCCGTTGGGGCCATCGACGTTGACGATGCCGGCGTTGCCGTTGTCGATGCAGATGGCCAGGGCTTCGGGCAGCTTGCCGTCGACCAGTTTCTTCTCGTTGAAGTAGCCATCCCAGAGGATGTCCGGCAGGCGCCCGCTGAGGCCGAACTTGGCGACTTTCAGCGCCTTCAGCTCCAGGTGGTCGGGGCTGTCGCCGCCGGGGCCGAAGGTGTTGCCGTGGATGAAGATGCCTTCGGGATACGGGTCGAAGTTGGGTTGGGTGGCCTTGTCCGAATAGCCGGTGCTGAAGTAGCTGCTAACGATGACGTTGGCGGTCTTGTGGTTGCCGATCCTGTTGTTGAAGATTTCCACGTCGTCGTTGGAGTTCACCACCACGCCCGAGCCCGCCGGCACGCTGGCCACCGGAGTGCCCTTGTGGCCGAAGTTGTCGTGGTTGTTGCCCTGCACGTCGTTGTCGAAGACGCGGGTGCCGCGCCCCGGCTGCGGCAGGTTGGGCATGTTGAAGACGAGGATGCCGCCGGTGTTGTCGGTGGCGACGTTGTTGTAGACGTCGGCGCCGATGGTGTTTTCGATCTCGATGCCGGCGACGTTGCGCTCGGCGCGGTTGTTGCGCACCACGACGTTGCGCGACTGGCCCACGTAGATACCCGAGTCGGAGGCGCCGATGGCGACGTTGCCTTCGAGCAGGGTGTTCTCGGTCTGCACCGGGTAGATGCCATAGCCGCCATTCTCGGTGGAGGCGCCGTTGGTCCACTCGGTGCGGACATTGCGGATGACGATGTTCTTGCCGCCGATGACCTTCAGGCCATCGCCCTTGGTGTCCTCGATGGCCAGGCTCTCGATGGTGAAGTCGGAGGCATCGACGAACAGGCCTTCGGCACCGGCCTTCTGGTTCTTGAAGTTGAGGATGGTCTTGTCCATCCCGGCGCCACGGATGGTCACGCCGTCGACCTTCAGGCTCAGGCTGCGGTCCAGGTGGTAGGTGCCGGCAGGAATGTCGATGACATCGCCGGCCTTGGCCTTGATCAGGCGCGCCTGCAGGTCCTTCTGGAAGTCGCTGCTGACAGCTGCGGTAGGCTTGTCGCCTTCGCCGCAGGCGGCCAGGGCAACGGAGAATGCGAGAAGCGAGAGGGTAGCGAGACGCATGGCGGGCTCCGGTCTTGTTCTTATGATATGGAACTATCGTACCAATTAAGCCCGAGAATACTCCTACATCCCGCGCCGCGCCAGCCCTTCAGACGCATCGCACTTTGATTGATTGACGTCACTGTTTCACAGTGGCGGATCGGGATGATCTGCGCTTCCAACCCAAGGAGTGCACGGATGAGCTTCATGCCCTGGAACGACGAGTTCGTGATCGGAATCGAGCGGATCGATGAACAGCACCGCTGGCTGGTCGACCTCACCAACGCGCTGTACGACAGCCTCAACGGCCAGGATGGCGAGGGCCAGCCCATCGGCGAACTGCTGGAGCAACTGGTGGAGTACACGATGAATCACTTCATCGTCGAGGAAGTACTGTTCCAGCGCCTGGGTTACCCCGAGGAAGAGGCGCACCGCGCCGAGCACGACCGCTTCAACCGGCAGATCATCGACCTGCTGTACCGCCACGAGGATGGCGAGGTCGTCTCGGTCGAAGCCCTGGAGCTGCTCAAGGCCTGGCTGATCCACCACATTCTGAAGGTGGACAAGGCCTACGTGAGTTTCTTCCAGCAAAAAGGCGTGACTGCCTGACAGTCACGCCTTCTCGATCACGCAGTCGGGCCGATCAGCGCGGGATGTTCGGCTGCCGCTTGGTGGTGCGCTTCTTGCCCTTGGCATAGCTGCTGGCCTTGCCTTCCTCCGCCTTGTTCCACGGCTTGGAGCCGTTGCTGGCGCGCGGCGGCAGGCCGGTGTGCTGGGTCAGCAGCGGCTTGCCGGTCTTCTTGCTGCCGGCCGGGGTGGAGTTCTTGCGGCGCGCACTCTGGTACTCGTCGGTCTGCGGCTGGTAGGTCGGGATCAGGTGATGCTTGCCGTTGCCGATCAGGTCGGCACGACCCATGCGCTCCAGTGCCTCGCGCAGCATCGGCCAGCCCTTCGGGTCGTGGTAACGCAGGAAGGCCTTGTGCAGGCGACGCTGCTGGTCGCTCTTGACGATGGTCACGCCGTCGCTCTTGTAGGTGACCTTGCGCAGCGGGTTCTTGCCCGAGTGGTACATGGCGGTCGCGCTGGCCATTGGCGAGGGATAGAACGCCTGCACCTGGTCCGCGCGGAAGCCGTTGCGCTTGAGCCACAGGGCGAGGTTCATCATGTCCTCGTCGGTGGTGCCCGGATGCGCGGCAATGAAGTACGGGATCAGGTACTGCTCCTTGCCCGCCTCCTTGGAGAACTTCTCGAACATGCGCTTGAAGGCGTCGTAGGTACCGATGCCCGGCTTCATCATCTTCGACAGCGGGCCTTCCTCGGTGTGCTCCGGGGCGATCTTCAGGTAACCGCCGACGTGGTGCGTCACCAGCTCCTTGACGTACTCGGGCGATTCCACGGCGAGGTCGTAGCGCAGGCCCGAGGCGATCAGGATCTTCTTCACGCCCGGCAGGGCACGGGCCTTGCGGTACAGCTCGATGAGCGAGGAGTGGTCGGTGTTGAGGTTCTCGCAGATGCCCGGCCAGACGCACGACGGCTTGCGGCAGTGGCGCTCGATCTCCGGGTCCTTGCAGGCGATGCGGTACATGTTCGCGGTCGGCCCGCCCAGGTCGGAGACGACACCGGTGAAGCCCGGCACCTTCTTCATTTCCTCGATCTCGGCGAGGATCGACTCGTGGGAACGGTTCTGGATGATTCGCCCCTCGTGCTCGGTGATCGAGCAGAAGGTGCAGCCACCGAAGCAGCCACGCATGATGTTCACCGAGAAGCGAATCATCTCGTAGGCCGGAATCTTTTCCTTGCCGTACAGCGGGTGCGGCACGCGCGCATAGGGCATGCCGAACACGTAGTCCATTTCCTCGGTGCTCATCGGAATGGGCGGCGGGTTGAACCACACGTCCACTTCACCGTGCTTCTGCACCAGGGCACGGGCGTTGCCGGGGTTGGTTTCCAGGTGCAGCACGCGGTTGGCGTGGGCATACAGCACGGCGTCGCTGCGCACCTTCTCGAACGACGGCAGGCGGATCACCGTGCGCTCGCGCTCCAGGCGCGGGTGTGCCAGCAGTTGCACGACCTTGGCTTCGTTCGGGTCTTCCTGTTCGCCCTTTTCCTGCTCGATGGCGCAGGCGGCGGTGTCCTGGGTGTTCACATACGGGTTGATGATCTTGTCGACCTTGCCCGGGCGATCGATGCGGGTGGAGTCCACCTCGAACCAGCCTTCCGGGGTGTCGCGACGCACGAAGGCGGTGCCGCGCACGTCGGTGATCTGCTCGACCAGCTCGCCGGCGGCCAGGCGCTGGGCAATCTCCACCACGGCGCGCTCGGCGTTGCCGTACAGCAGGATATCGGCGGTGGCGTCCATCAGGATGGAGCGGCGTACCTTGTCCTGCCAGTAGTCGTAGTGGGCGATGCGGCGCAGCGAGGCCTCGATGCCGCCGAGCACCACCGGGGTGTCGCTGTAGGCTTCCTTGCAGCGCTGGCTGTAGACCAGGCTGGCACGGTCCGGGCGCTTGCCGGCGAGGCCGCCCGGGGTGTAGGCGTCATCGCTGCGGACCTTCTTGTCCGCGGTATAGCGGTTGATCATCGAGTCCATGTTGCCCGCTGCCACGCCGAAGAACAGGTTCGGCTGGCCGAGCTTCATGAAGTCGTCCTTCGAACGCCAATCCGGCTGGGCAATGATTCCCACGCGGAAGCCCTGGGCCTCCAGCAGGCGGCCGATGATGGCCATGCCGAACGACGGATGGTCGACGTAGGCATCCCCGGTGACGATGATGATGTCGCAGGAATCCCAACCCAGCTGGTCCATCTCTTCCTTGCTCATGGGCAGGAACGGCGCCGGACCGAAACACTCGGCCCAGAACTTGGGATAGTCGAACAGCGGCTTGGCGGCTTGCATCACGGGCACCGGGGGTATCTCTAGTAGGATTCGCGGAAAAACGCGGGCGCGGAATATAGCACAAAAAGTGTACAAATCCGACTACCGAGCTCAGATTTAACCGGCGTACGGTAGATTGCCAATGCCATCATATGGCTATACTTCAGCCACTATCCGCAGTACGCCTGGCCATCGCGCCCAGGCCAGGGAGTGCCTGTCGTGCGTCGTGCCATCGTGCTGTTGCTTACTCTGCTGTTCTGCCACACGGCGCTAGCCTTCGAACTGGACGACAAGGCCAGCGGCGCCTGGCTCAACGATCACCTCGAACTGCTGCAGGAACGTGACGGCCCGCTGTCGCTGGCAGCCGTGCAGGCCAGCCACGACTTCGTGCCGGCCAACGGCCGTACCAGCGTCGGCCAGAGCCCCGACGGCTGGTGGCTGCGCCTGGACCTCGAGCGCCGCACCAGCCCGCTGGGCGGCTGGTGGCTGGAGGTGGACGCGGTCAACCTGAAGGACCTGCGTCTCTATCTGCCGGACGCCCAGGGGAATTATCGCCAGGTGCTCTCTGGTGAGGCCGTGCCCTTCGCCGAGGGCCGCGACCGCGACTACCGCCGACCGGTCTTCCACCTGCCCGAGGGCACCGGCCCGGTACGCCTGTATGCCCGCGTCTACGATCCGGCCGGCAACTCCTTCCCGCTACGCATCTGGTCGCTGGACGACCTGCAGGACCACCGCGCCGATACCGGCCTGTTCCTCGGCTTCATCTACGGCCTGATCGCCGCCCTGCTGCTGTACAACCTGTTCATCCTGCTGACCCTGCGCGACCCGGCGTACTTCTGGTACGTATTGACCACCGCCGCCGCGCTGCTGTTCAGCCTGGGCATGAGCGGCCATGGCTTCGAGTACTTCTGGCCGGACCACCCGGTACCCTGGTGGCTGGACCGCATCACCCTGCCCTCGCTCTGGGGGCTGTGCGTGCACCGCTTCACCATCACCCTGCTGCAGACCCGCCGCCATGTGCGCTGGTCGCACTGGCTGCTGAACCTGAACTGCGCGCTCTACGTGCTGACCATCGTCCTCGGCGCCCTGCAATTGCGCGGCGTCGCCGGCTGGATGCTGGTAGTGATCACCCTGATTGGCGTGCCGGCGGCGCTGGGTGGCGCCCTGGTGCGCTGGCGCCAGGGCTCGTTCCCGGCCTTCCTCTACCTGCTCGGCTTCGGCCTGGTGCTGACCAGCGTGAGCATCTCGGTCATGCGCGCCACCGGCGTAGTCCAGCCATCGCCGCTGACCTCGTACATCTTCCCCATCGCCGTGGCCATGGAGTCGGTGCTGTTCTCCTTTGCCCTCACCTCGCGCATCCAGGGGCTCAAGCGCGAGCGCGCCCAGGCACTGGAACAGGCCGACCGGGAGAAGAGCGCACGCCTGACCCTGATGCAGAGCGCCCAGCACGACCTGGCGAAGGCCGTGGCCGAGCGTACCGCCGAACTGACCCAGAGCAACCAGCTGCTGCGCGAGCGCGAAGTACAACTGCAGCACGCTGCCCACTACGACCCGCTGACCGGCTTGCCGAATCGTCGCTACCTGGTGGAGCACGCCGAGCACGCCCTGGCCAACGCCCAGCAGAACGGCGAGACCCTGGCACTGATGCTGGTCGACCTCGATCACTTCAAGCCGATCAACGACAGCCACGGCCATGACGCGGGCGACTTCATGCTGCAGAACGTCGGCAACCGCCTGCGCCAGTGTGTGCGCGGCAGCGACTGCGTGGCACGCCTGGGTGGCGATGAGTTCGCAGCACTGATCGCCGGCCCCGACGCCGAAGGTCACGCCAAGGAAATCGCCTGCCGCATCCTCAACGAGCTGTCGCGCCCGGTGAAGTTCGACAGCCTGGAGCTGCGCGTCACGCCGAGCATCGGCGTGGCCATCTATCCCAGCCACGCCATGCAGTTCAGCAAGCTCTACAAGGCCGCTGACCAGGCGCTTTACGAGGTGAAGGGCAACGGTCGGGCGGCCTACGCCATGGCTAACGAGGTCGGCGGCGAAACCAGCGAGCTCTGGCTGGAAAACGAATGGCTGGAAAGCGAAGACCGCAGCTGATCAGCTGCGGTAGCGGCGCGGCACGCGGGCAGTGACCTTGGTCAGCAGCTCGTAGCCGATGGTCCCGGCATGGGTCGCCACCTCGTCGACTGGCAGGTTGGCGCCCCACAACTCGACGCGATCGCCGACGGCGGCGCCGGGCAGGTCGGTCAGGTCCACCGCCAGCATGTCCATGGAGACGCGCCCGGCCAGCGGCGCGCGCTGGCCAGCCACCAGCACCGGCGTGCCGCTCGGCGCGTGACGTGGATAGCCGTCGGCGTAGCCACAGCTCACGGTGCCGATACGCGACGGCCGCTCAGCCACCCAGGTGGCTCCGTAACCGACACTCTGCCCCACCGCCACCTCGCGCACGGCGATCAGCTGCGCCTCCAGGCTCATGGCCGGGCGCAGGCCCAGTTCGGCCGCGCCGATGTCGGCGAACGGCGTGGCGCCGTAAAGCATGATGCCGGGACGAACCCAGTCCATGTGCGCGGCGGGAATGGTCAGCACGGCGGCGGAGTTGGCCAGCGAGCGCAGGTCGAAATCCAGGTCCAGCACACTGAGGAAGCAGGCCACCTGGTCTTCGCTCAGCTCGTCGCCACGCAGGTCAGCATTGGCGAAGTGGCTCATCAGGTTCAGCTCGGCCACCTGCGGCGCCTGGCGCAAGCGGGGGTGCCAGTCGCGCAGCGCCGCAGGCGAAAAGCCCAGGCGGTGCATGCCGCTATCCAGCTTCATCCACACATTCAGCGCACTGGGCAGTTGAGCGGCGAGCAAAGCCTGGGCCTGCTCGACGCCCTGCACGGCCACGTCCAGGCGCAACTGGGCGGCGATCAGGTACTCCGCGGGCTCGAAGCAGCCTTCCAGCAGCAGAATGCGGGCGCCGGCGTGCAGGGCACGTACCTCGGCGGCTTCCTCCAGGCAGGCCACCGCGAAGCCGTCAGCCTCGTCGTGCAGGCAGCTCACCACCTCCCGCGCACCATGCCCGTAAGCGTTCGCCTTGACCACCGCAAAGGCTTCGCGCCCGGGTGCACAGCGCTTGGCGACGGCGTAGTTGTGGCGAATGGCGGCTAGATCGACGTGGGCGACGAGCGGGCGCATGGCAGCCTCTGCAATGAAAACGGGCGCCTATCTTAAGGCGCCCGTCGATCACGCGGAATGCGGCATCGTTACTCGTCTTCGAAGTTGTACATGCCGGGCGCGAGGTTCTCGAAGCGGCTGTAGCGGCCGAGGAAGGCCACCCGCACCGTGCCGATGGGGCCGTTACGCTGTTTGCCGAGGATGATCTCGGCGACGCCCTTGAACTCGGTTTCCGGGTGATACACCTCGTCGCGGTAAACGAACATGATCACGTCGGCGTCCTGCTCGATCGCTCCGGATTCCCGCAGGTCGGAGTTCACCGGACGCTTGTTGGGGCGCTGCTCCAGCGAGCGGTTGAGCTGGGAGAGTGCCACCACCGGGCAGTTGAATTCCTTCGCCAGCGCCTTGAGCGAGCGGGAAATCTCGGAAATCTCGTTGGTACGGTTGTCGCCGGCGGAACCGGGGATCTGCATGAGCTGCAGGTAGTCCACCATGATCATGCCGATCTCGCCGTGTTCGCGCGCCAGACGGCGGGTCCGCGCGCGCATTTCCGAGGGCGAGATGCCCGCGGTGTCGTCGATGAACAGCTTGCGGTCGCTGAGCAGGTTCACTGCCGAAGTCAGGCGCGGCCAATCCTCGTCGTCCAGCTTGCCGGTACGCACCTTGGTCTGGTCGATGCGCCCGAGCGAGGCGAGCATACGCATCACGATGGAGTCGGAAGGCATCTCCAGCGAGTACACCAGGATCGCCTTGTCGCTGCGCATCAGGGCGTTCTCCACCAGGTTCATGGCGAAGGTGGTCTTGCCCATCGACGGGCGGCCGGCGACGATGATCAGGTCGGACGGCTGCAGGCCGCTGGTCTTCTCGTCGAGGTCGGTGAAGCCGGTGGTGATACCGGTCAGCGCATCCGAGGTGTTGAACAGGTGATCGATGCGGTCGATGGTCTTGACCAGGATGTCACCGATGCCCACCGGGCCTCCGGTCTTCGGCCGCGCTTCGGCGATCTCGAAGATCTTGCGCTCGGCTTCGTCGAGCACTTCGTTGGCGCTGCGCCCTTCGGGGTTGAAGGCGCTGTCGGCGATATCGCTGCTGATGCCGATCAACTGCCGCAAGGTGGCGCGCTCGCGGATGATGCCCGCGTAAGCCTTGATGTTCGCCACCGAAGGCGTGTTCTTCGCCAGCTCGGCGAGGTAGGCAAGGCCGCCCACCTGGGGCAGTTGCCCTTCGCGTTCGAGCTGCTCGGAGAGGGTCACCACGTCGATCGGCTGGTTGGCTTCGGCGAGCTTGTAGACGGCGCGGAAGATCAGGCGATGGTCATGGCGGTAGAAGTCACCGTCGGACACGGCGTCGGAGACGCGCTCCCAGGCGTTGTTGTCGAGCATCAGACCACCCAGCACCGCCTGTTCGGCTTCGATCGAGTGCGGCGGCACCTTGAGGGAAGCGGTCTGCAGGTCGTATTGCTCGGGGACGGTGATGTCGTTCATGGGCTCTTCGTGTTGAATGAAACGGCGGAAAAAACAAAGGGCACGGACCGAAGATCGGAACCGTGCCCATTGTTAGCGGACAGCTTCACACAGGCAAGCCGTGGGAAGCGTCCTAGCGACGGATCGCTTACTCGGCGACTACAACCACGTGCAGGGTTGCATCAACATCCATGTGCAGTTGCACTTCGATGTTGTATTCGCCTACAGCGCGCAGGGCGCCGTCGGGCAGGCGAACTTCGCTCTTTTCCAGCGGGTAGCCAGCAGCCGAAACGGCGTCGGCGATGTCGCGGGTGCCGATCGAACCGAACAGTTTGCCTTCGTCGCCAGCGTGGGCGCCGATGGTCACGATCAGTTCGGCCAGTTGGGCAGCACGAGCTTCAGCAGCGGCTTTTTTCTCAGCAGCGGCTTTTTCCAGCTCTGCGCGGCGCTCTTCGAAAGCAGCGACGTTGGCAGCGGTGGCAGCGGTGGCTTTGCCCTGCGGCAGCAGGTAGTTACGAGCGTAACCGCCCTTTACGTTCAGCTTGTCGCCCAGGTTGCCCAGTTTGGCGATCTTTTCCAGCAGGATGACTTCCATTTGAGTCTTACCTCTTAACTTTTAACCTTCACCGTTCGCAGCTTTCTGGCGCTTCGCCAGACGACCGCGAAAATCAAACAGACTGTCGACTACGGCGACAAGACAGATCACATTGCCCAGTACGAATACCAACAGGTACAGCGGTGCCAGCCAGAAGCCCGGAAGCTTCTTCAGCGCGGCCAGGCCGTGCCCCAGTGCGATCCCGGCGAACAGCAACGGGATCATGCACAACGGCGCCAGCATGGTGGCCGCGGGCCCTGCGAAGGGCAGTGCCACAACGCCGACCAGCAGCGCTACAGCCGTGCTCGGCGACAGGCGCAGTGCGCGGAACTCGCGGCCAAACCCTTCCGGGTTGAACAGTACTGCTTGCCAGTAACGCGCCAGCATCAGGCACAACAGGCTGATCGTCTGCAGTGAAGCTGCCATCAGGCCGGTGATGGTCGGAACCATCTCCGCCTGCAGGGCGGCCATCTGTTCCGGCGAAAGCTTGGCTTCGGCCAGAACCTGCGGCAGTGCCTTGCCGAATGCATCGGCAAGACCCGCGACCAACCCGGCCGACACCGTGCTGAGCAGCAGCACGAACACCGCACCGAGCACAACGCTCGCCAGCATCACCTGGTTCCAGGACACCTTGCTGCGCAGAACCTGCGCCAGCACGGCACTACCCACCAGAACCAGACTTACGCTGGGGTCACCCAGGTACCACCAGGCCAGCGCCGGAAGCAGCGCCCAGGCCAGGATGCCAAAGGCATCACGCGGACCACGGCGCAACAGCACCAGACTGCCTGCTGCGGCACCGAGCCAGAACAACGGCTGCAGTACCGCGGCTGCGACGACCACCAGGGTCGCCTGCATGCGGCCTCGCATGACGAATTCAGCCAATGCGCGCATGCGATCTATCCATCAATTCCAGTCGACTGCCCGATCAACGGCCGTGGCTGTCGGTGTAGGGAAGCAGGGCCAGGTAACGGGCGCGCTTGATAGCGGTCGCCAGCTGACGCTGGTACTTGGCTTTGGTGCCGGTGATACGGCTCGGAACGATCTTGCCGGTTTCGGAAACGTAGGCCTTCAGGGTGTTCAGATCTTTGTAATCGATCTCTTTCACGCCTTCAGCGGTGAAACGGCAGAACTTACGACGACGGAAGAAACGTGCCATGTGTGTGGCTCCTCAATACTGGTCCGGGATTACTCGTCAGCGCTGTCGCGGCTATCTTCGCCGTCAGCGGACTCGCCCTCGTTCGATTCGGGACGCTCACGGCGCTCACGGCGCTCGTTGCGGCTCTCTTCGGCCTTCAGCATTTCGGACTGGCCGGTAACGGCTTCGTCGCGACGGATGACCATGTTACGGATCACGGCGTCGTTGTAACGGAAGTTGTCTTCCATTTCTGCCAGGGCCTTGGCGGTGCACTCGACGTTCATCAGAACGTAGTGAGCCTTGTGCACGTTGTTGATGGCGTAAGCCAGCTGACGACGGCCCCAGTCTTCCAGACGGTGGACTTTGCCGCCGTCTTCTTCGATGGCCTTGGTGTAACGCTCGACCATGCCACCGACTTGTTCGCTCTGGTCCGGGTGAACCAGGAACACGATTTCGTAATGACGCATAAATGCTCCTTACGGATTGCAGCCTGCCGACAAAGCGGTCAGACAAGGAGTGAATGATTTTTTCCTTGCCGCTCGGAAGCACGCGCGAACGCCTGCCCGGACGACAAGGGCCGACATTCTAGAGAAGGGGGGAAGGTGGCGCAAGGAAATTGACGATTATTTGTACAACGGGCTTTTCGTAGGAGCGAGCTTGCTCGCGAACCGGGCAAGCACGGAGCCAGCGCCGTTCGCGAGCAAGAACCAGGCGTCCCCCTCGCTCCTACAGAAAGGCTAGGCGCCGGCCTTGAGCTGGCGCTGGCGGACGATCTCGAACAGGCAGACGCCGGTGGCCACCGAGACGTTCAGGCTGCTGACGCTGCCCTGCATCGGCAGCTTGGCGAGATAGTCGCAGTGCTCGCGGGTCAGGCGGCGCATGCCCTTGCCCTCTGCCCCCATCACCAGCACGGTGGGCCCGGTGAGGTCGAGCTCGTAGAGCATCTGGGTTGCCTCGCCGGCAGTACCGACGATCCACAGGCCGCGCTGCTGGAGCTTCTCCAGCGTACGCGCAAGGTTGGTCACCGCCACCAGCGGGATCACCTCAGCGGCGCCGCAGGCGACCTTGCGCACGGTAGCGTTGAGGGTGGCAGACTTGTCCTTCGGCACGATGACCGCCAGCGCCCCCGCCGCATCGGCGGTACGCAGGCAGGCACCAAGGTTGTGCGGATCGGTCACGCCATCCAGCGCCAGCAACAGCGCCGGGCCGGTGGAGCGCTCCAGCAGCTCCTCCAGCATGTTCTCGCCCCATACCTGGCTCGGGCTGACCTCGGCCACCACGCCCTGGTGCACCCCCTCAGCCCACTCGTCCAGCTCCTTGCGGTCACGCGTGCCCACCGGCACACGCACCTGGCCGGCCAGCTCGACCAACGCCTGGACGCGCGGATCATGGCGGCCTTCGGCCAGCCACAACTGCTTGACCCGCTTCGGGTGATGGCGCAGCAACGCTTCTACGGCATGGACCCCGTAGACCTTTTCCCACTGACTCATTTCTTCGCCTTACCTTTGCCTGCCGGAGCGCCGGTCGATGCACCCGCCTTAGGCTGCGACGCCCCCTTGCGGTGCTTGGTTGACTTGCCGGACCGGGCCTTCTGCTTCGAAGGATTGCGCGGCTTGCCAGCGGCGGACGCGGACTTGCCCTTGCCGGTCGCCGGCTTGTTACCGCCGACCTTGGCCTCTTCGAGCAGCGCCTTCTTCACTTCGCGACTCTTGCGCACATCGGTATTGCCGAGCATTTCCTCGGCCTTGGCGAGCATTTCCGGGGCCACCGAAGGTAGCGCCTGGACCACACCCACCTTGCGCTTGCGCGGCTGCACGGCAACGTCCGGAGCAAGGTAGGGATCGTCCGCGACCGCACGAGGAGCCCTGACCGGCTTATCTTTTGCCGCTCCGCCCTTGGGCGCCTTGCCCTTGGCGACTTTGCCCTTGGCAACCGGCTCGGCCTTGTCGCCACGCTTCTTGCGGCCGATCGGCGCGCTCAGCACATTGTCGGAGAGCTCGAAATCGATCTTGCGCTCGTCCAGGTCAACACGCGCCACCACGACTTCCACGCTGTCGCCGAGGCGGAAGCTGCGGCCGGTGCGCTCACCGGCGAGGCGGTGATGCACGGCGTCGAAGTGGTAGTAGTCGCCCGGCAGCGCGGTGACGTGCACCAGACCTTCCACGTAGATGTCGCTCAGCTCGACGAAAATGCCGAAACCGGTCACTGCGGTGATCACGCCGGGGAAGGTTTCGCCCACGCGCTCACGCATGAACTCACACTTCAGCCAGTTGGTGACATCGCGGGTCGCCTCGTCGGCGCGGCGCTCGGTCATCGAGCACTGCTCGCCCAACTGGGCCAGGCGCGCTTCGTCGTACGGATAGATGCGTGCCTTGGGCATGCTCGCGGCGCCGGCGCGCTGCACGTGCTCCGATGCCGCCTTGGAGCGAATCAGGCCACGGATGGCGCGGTGGGTCAGCAGGTCCGGGTAGCGACGGATCGGCGAGGTAAAGTGGGTGTAGGCCTCGTAGTTCAGGCCGAAGTGGCCGGCATTCTCGGGGCTGTACACCGCCTGGCTCAGGGAGCGCAGCATCACGGTCTGGATCAGTTGCAGGTCCGGGCGGCCCTGGATGGACTCCAGCAGCTTCTGGTAGTCCGCTGGAGTCGGATCACCCTTGCCGCGATACAGCGTCAGCCCCAGCTCGCCGAGGAACTGCCGCAGGTTGTTCAGCTTCTCTTGCGGCGGGCCGTCGTGGACGCGATACAGCGCGGGGATGGCGTGCTTTTCGAGGAACTTGGCGGTGGCCACGTTGGCCGCCAGCATGCACTCCTCGATCAGCTTGTGCGCATCGTTGCGCTGGGTCGGGCGGATTTCCGAGATCTTGCGGTCCGCGCCGAAGACGATGCGGGTTTCCTGGGTCTCGAAATCGATTGCCCCACGCACGTGGCGCGCACCGACGAGGACCTTGTACAGGTCATAAAGCGTATTGAGGTGCGGCACCACCGCCGGCAGTTGTTCCTTCAGGCGCTGGCCTTCAGGACTATCCGGGGTTTCCAGGTACTGGCTGACCTTGGTGTAGGTCAGACGCGCATGGGAATGGATGACCGCCTCATAGAACTGGTAGTCGGTCATCTTGCCGGCCTTGGAGAGATTCATCTCGCAGACCATGGCCAGACGGTCGACCAGCGGATTCAGGGAGCACAGGCCGTTGGAAAGAATCTCCGGCAGCATCGGGATCACGCGCTCGGGGAAGTACACCGAGTTGCCGCGCTTGGCCGCTTCTTCATCCAGGGCCGAGCCGACCTTCACATAATGAGAGACGTCGGCGATGGCGACGAACAGCTTCCAGCCGCCGCCTTTGCGCTTCTCGGCGTAGACCGCGTCATCGAAGTCACGGGCGTCCTCGCCGTCGATGGTGACGAAAGGCAGGGCGCGCAGGTCGACACGCTTCTCCTTGTCCTTCTCCAGAACCTCGGGCTTGAGCTTGGCGGCTTCCTTCTCCACGGCCTCGGGCCAGGTATGCGGAATATCGTAGCTGCGCAGGGCGACTTCGATTTCCATGCCCGGCGCCATGTAGTCACCCAGCACTTCCACCACTTCACCCTGGGCCTGGCGATGCACGCTCGGCCAGACATCGATACGCACCTGGACGAACTGGTTGTGCTTGGCCTTGCCGGCCTTGCCCGGCGGGATCAGGACTTCCTGCTGGATCTTCGGGTTGTCTGCCACGACCGTACCGATTCCGCTCTCATCGAAGTAGCGACCAACGATGGTTTCGTGGGCACGCTCGACCACCTCCACGATCGCGCCTTCACGGCGACCACGGCGGTCAAAACCGGACACACGCGCCAGGGCGCGGTCACCGTCGAACACCAGGCGCATCTGCGTCGGGCTGAGGAACAGGTCGTCGCTGCCGTCATCGGGAATCAGGAAGCCGAAGCCATCGCGGTGGCCGGCGATGCGGCCGAGGATCAGGTCGAGCTTGTCCACCGGCGCGTAGGCGCCACGGCGGGTATAGATAAGCTGGCCGTCGCGCTCCATGGCGCGCAGTCGGCGGCGTAGTGCTTCTTCCTGCTCTTCGCCGGAGAGGCCGAGCTCATCGAGCAATTGGGCCCGCGTCGCGGGCGCGCCACGTTCGGCGAGATGCGCCAGAATGAGTTCGCGGCTGGGAATGGGGTTGTCGTATTTTTCCGCCTCGCGGGCGGCCTCGGGATCGAGGTTTTGCCAATCGGCCATTAAAGTGCGGTCACCTTATATATAGGGGTATGGTTCGCCATCTGCTTATTGAAGCGCGAAATCCGCTCGTCGGTCAGCTTCGGGCGAGAATAAATTTTTTATCGCATCAGGGGTTTACAAGCGAAAACGCTCTCCGTATAGTTCGCGCCCACAGCGTCAGACAGACGTTGTAACACGGAAACGATGAGTAATCATCGACTCCAGTGCCCAGGTGGCGGAATTGGTAGACGCACTAGGTTCAGGTCCTAGCGGTGGCAACACCGTGGAAGTTCGAGTCTTCTCCTGGGCACCACTTATTCAAGGATAAAGTCAGTCGCTGACAGGCTTTATCAGGCGGGTTCGGAACCCTGATAACCGAACAATAGACCGTCCGATGCAACCAAGGGTTGCATCACCGCAAGACGATGAGCGATCATCGCACCCCATGCTGAAAAGCATGCCCAGGTGGCGGAATTGGTAGACGCACTAGGTTCAGGTCCTAGCGGTGGCAACACCGTGGAAGTTCGAGTCTTCTCCTGGGCACCATCTTCAAACGAAAAAGCCGAGCATAGCTCGGCTTTTTTGTTTTCGGCATTACGCCTCGCCAAGAATTCAAACCTGGCGCAGGAGCGGGCTCCGTCCGCGATAGATTACTGGCAGCCCGGAGCCGGCCTGCCGCACATCGCGGACAAAATCCGCTCCTGCGAAAAAGCCAGAACCGTGCGCACCTTCAAGCCTTGAACTGCCCCAGGCTGGCACGCAACTGACCGGCCAACCCATCGAGCACTCGCCCACTGCTGGCCGTCGCACTCACCGCTTCCGCGGCTCGACTTGCTTCAGCATGGATCACCTCGACCCGTCCGCGCACCGCCGCAGCGCCAGCCGCCTGCTGCTGCGCCGAATGAGTCGCCGCTTCGATGGCACCGTGCACTTCCTCCACCGCACTCTGCACTTCCCGTTGCAGCCGCTCGCTATCCTGCAACGCGACCAACCCCTGGACGGCCTGCTCACGAGCCTGCCCGATAGCCGAGACCGCCTCCCGCGCCCCCTGCTGCAACGCATCGATATGCGACTGGATATCGCCGGTGGACTGCTGCGTCTTGCTCGCCAGCGCTCGCACCTCGTCCGCCACCACGGCGAAACCGCGCCCACTTTCACCCGCACGCGCCGCTTCGATGGCCGCGTTCAGTGCCAGCAGGTTGGTCTGCTCGGCGATACCGTGGATCACCGAGAGCACCACTTCGATCTGTTCGCTCTGCCGCGCCAGGCGCTCGATCACGCCGGCACCGCTCTGCACACGCGACTCCAGGGTTTCGATCAGGCCACCCACCTTGTGCGCAATGGCTGCATTGTCCTGCGCCGCCCTGCGGATCTCGCCGACCCGCGCCAGGGCCGCCTGCATGGAGCGACTCTCCACTTCCGCTTCCGCCGCCATCCCGGAAAGCGCCTCCAGGCTGCCAGCCACTTCATTGCGCTGTCGATCCGCCGCCGCCTCGGCACTGGCGCTGCGACTGGCGAGCGCGGCAATCTCGCTGCCGGTCTGCTGCGCCACCTGCCCGGCCTCGCGCACGATGGGTTGAAGCTTGTCGACGAAGCGATTCACCGCCCTCGCCATTTCACCCAGCTCATCGCGGCTGTCCAGGCGTACACGACGGGTCAGATCGCCCTCTCCCGCCGCCAGATCATCCAACGCGTCAATCAGCAGGCGCAGGCGATTCACCACGCGGCGGCCGAGCACGATTGCCAGGCAAAGCAACACACCAAGACCAACCAGCACCAGGCCCATGCCGATCCGCCAACGCAGGGTACCGGCCGCTTCTTCGATGGAGGCCCTTGCACCGCGGCTCATGCCGTCCGCCGCCTGCTTCGCCGATTGCAGGCGCGCCGTGAGCGCCTTGGTGCTGTCGGCGGCGGCACCAGCGAGACTATCGCCCACCAACTGGTCGCCACTGGCGACCAGCGCGGAGAAGCGCTGGTCCAGCGCCGCAATCTGCTTCTCGATGGCATCGGTGGAGACACCCAGGCGCACGGTACCGATGACCACACCGTTAGGGCTGATCGGCGCCTCGACAAGGAATACTGAATCGTCGTGGCTCGCCGCCTCAAGCACCTTGTCCAGCGCGCGCTCGCCCTTGCCTTTCTCCAGAAGCGCCTTGACCCGCGCATCCTCGCGATTGAGATAACGGGTCAAGTGCTGCCCCTGGGGATCGTCATACACGACGAAAAGCACATTGGGGTTGGCCTGCGCGCGCCGAGCGTAGTCGGAGAGCACCGGCACGTCGTTATCCCACATGGCCTTGGGCGCCACGGCGGCGAGCAATTGCGCCAACTCAGTGGCGGACTGGCGCAGGCTCTGCTCCAGCCCCTGACGCAGCTCGCCCTGCTCTTCCTCCAGGCGCGCAGAGAGTGCCGAACCCAGGCGCTCGCGGGTACGCGCTGAAAGCTCATTCAAGCCGGAAGTCACCTCGCGGCCAGCTTGTTCCAGTTCACCGGCCAGGCGTTGCGATTCGTTACCCAGGTGTGTTCCCAGGTCGCTGACCAGCCCCTCGACGGTACTGCGGGTAAGCCAGAGAGCAATTGCCAACTGCACCAGCAGCGCGGCACCCAAGGCGATGAAAGCGGGGCGCAGCAAGCGGCTGCGCAACAGAGACAGGACGGCGGACACGGCTGGCTTCCTCCGGATGCAACGGATGTCTGGCGCGAAAGGCGCCAATGCGTTTCACCAGCAAAGCGCGTGCCGCCGCGCAGGATAGAACCCCGGAAACGACAACGGGCCGCATGAGCGGCCCGTTGCAGTGTACGGCTCTGAATCAGCCGAACGGATGGCGCAGAACGATGGTCTCGGCACGGTCCGGGCCGGTGGAGATGATGTCGATGGGCGCACCAACCAGCTCCTCGATGCGCTTGATGTAAGCACGCGCATTGGCCGGCAGACCTTCCAGGCTCTGCACGCCGACGGTGGACTCGCTCCAGCCCGGCAGGTCTTCGTAGATCGGCTGCAGGCCGATGTAGCTGTCGGCGTCGGTCGGCGCATCGGTCAGCAGCTCGCCGGCGGCGTTCTGGTAGCCGGTGCAGATACGCACGGTTTCCAGGCCGTCGAGAACGTCCAGCTTGGTCAGGCACAGGCCGGACAGGCTGTTGATCTCGATGGCGCGACGCAGGATGACCGCATCGAACCAGCCGCAACGACGGGCACGGCCAGTGGTGGCGCCGAATTCGTGACCGACCTTGGCCAGGCGCGCACCGACGTCATCGAACAGCTCGGTCGGGAACGGGCCGGAACCCACGCGAGTGGTGTAGGCCTTGGTGATACCCAGGATGTAGTCCAGGTACAGCGGACCGAAGCCCGAACCGGTGGCAGTACCGCCTGCGGTGGTGTTGGAGCTGGTGACGAACGGGTAGGTACCGTGGTCGATATCCAGCAGCGAGCCCTGGGCGCCTTCGAACATGATGTTCTCGTTGGCGCGGCGCAGGTCGTGCAGGGTCGAGGTCACGTCGGTCATCAGCGGACGCAGCTCTTCGGCGTAGGCCATGCACTCGTCCAGAGTCTTCTGGAAGTCGACGGCCGGTTCCTTGTAATAGTTCTGCAGGACGAAGTTGTGGTAGTCCAGCAGCTCGCCCAGCTTGGCGGCGAAGCGCTCGCGGTGGAACAGGTCGCCCACGCGCAGGCCGCGACGGGCCACTTTGTCTTCGTAAGCCGGGCCGATGCCGCGACCGGTGGTACCAATCTTCGCGTCGCCACGGGCCTTCTCGCGAGCCTGGTCCAGGGCTACGTGGAAGGACAGGATCAGCGGGCAGGACGGGCTGATGCGCAGGCGCTCGCGCACCGGTACGCCCTTCTCTTCCAGCTTGGCGATCTCGCGCATCAGCGCGTCGGGGGCCAGCACCACGCCGTTGCCGATCAGGCACTGCACGCCTTCGCGCAGGATGCCCGACGGAATCAAGTGCAGTACGGTCTTCTCGCCAGCGACCACCAGGGTATGACCGGCGTTGTGGCCGCCCTGGTAACGCACCACGGCAGCAGCCTGGTCGGTCAGCAGGTCGACGATCTTGCCTTTGCCCTCATCACCCCACTGGGTGCCCAGGACTACGACATTCTTACCCATAACTCTTGTCCCCTTGGATGTTCGGTGCCGGCCGCGGCCGGCGGAAACTCGAAGTGACGCGCTTCAGAGCGCGATCACCTGCCAATTGCCATCGCGAGCCAGCAGTTGCTGGTCGCAGCCCGCTTCGGTAGCCGAAGCCGCATCCTGCCCGGGCAGCGCCTGTACCACGCGCATACCCTGACGGCGCAACTGCTGCACCGCCTGCCACAATCCGGCGCCATCGGCCGGCGCCCAGACTCCACTGCGCGGCTCGTCAAGCTGAGCGCGGCCGAGAGTGACCAGGGTCTTGAGGTCGGTAGAGAAACCGGTAGCCGGACGCGCACGACCGAAGTCGGCGCCGATGTCGTCGTAACGACCACCCTGGGCGATGGACTCGCCAACCCCAGGCACGAACGCAGCGAACACCACGCCCGTGTGATAGTGATAGCCACGCAGCTCGCCGAGGTCGAAATACAGCGGCAGCTGCGGGAAGCGCGCGGCCAGCGAGTCGGCGATGGCGGTGATGTCGGCCAGCGCGGCCTGCACCGGAGCAGGGGCGCCAGCGAGCACTTCACGCGCCTGGTCCAGCACTTCGCGGCCACCACACAGCTCGGCGAGCGCGCGGAGCATGCCGGCGAGCTCGGTGGGCAGACCTTCGGTCAGCGCCGCGACTTCGTCCACGGCCTTGCGCTGCAGGGCGTCGAACAGCAGTTGCTCGACCTCACCGGAAAGACCGGCAGCCTGGGCCAGGCCACGGTAGATGCCAACATGACCGAGGTCCATGTGCACATCCGGCACCTGGGCCATCTCGAGCATGTCCAGCAGCAGACTGATGACTTCGACGTCACCTGCCGAGCCGGTATTGCCGTAAAGCTCGGCGCCCAGCTGGATCGGGCTGCGCGAAGTGGCCAGCGCACGCGGGCGGGCATGCAGCACGCTGCCGGCGTAGCACAGGCGATTCGGGCCTTCGCGACGCAGGCTGTGGGCGTCCATGCGCGCCACTTGCGGGGTGATGTCCGCGCGGAAGCCCATCAGGCGGCCGGAAGCCGGATCGGTGACCTTGAAGGTACGCAGGTCCAGATCCTGGCCGGCACCGGTCAACAGGGATTCCAGGTATTCGATATGCGGGGTGACGACGAACTCGTAACCCCAGCGCTGGAACAGGTCCAGCACCTGACGGCGGGCTGCTTCAACGCGCGCCGCCTCCGGTGGCAGCACTTCTTCGATCCCATCTGGCAGCAGCCAGCGGTCTACCGTTGCCATCTCGCCTCTCCCCTTTCAGCCGGGCGGCACTTCAATGAATGCAGTAAAGAAGGACGGTGCCGAGCAGCATGCTGCCCAGCCCGATGAGTCTCAGACCGCGGTCGCCAAGGCGCCCGAGCCCGCTCACGGCGTCGCGCCAACCACGCGGAGCCAGGAATGGAAGGATGCCTTCCAGCACCAGCAACAGACAGAACGCCTTGCCGAATTCCTGCCACATGGTTCTCGTACATCATTCTCGCGGACGCAAAAAAGCCGGGATTTCCCGGCTGACCCATGATAACACGATTTCTCCGACGGGCGCTGCCGCCCGCCGGAGAGTTTGACTCAGGGTTTAGCTTTTTCCAGATAGCGGAAGAACTCGTTGCTCGGATCGAGCACCAGCACGTCCTTCTTGTCCGCAAAACTCTCGCGATAAGCCTTGAGGCTGCGGGTGAAGGCATAGAACTCCGGATCGGCAGCGTAGGCCTTGGCGTAGATCGCCGACGCCTTGGCATCACCGTCACCACGGGTTTCTTCCGATTCGCGATAGGCCTCGGCCAGCAGCACACGACGCTGACGGTCGGCATCCGCGCGGATACCTTCAGCCAGTTCGCGACCCTTGGCGCGATGCTCACGGGCTTCCCGCTCACGCTCGGTGCTCATGCGCTCGAACACGCTGCGGTTCACTTCCTTGGGCAGGTCGATGGCCTTGACGCGAACGTCGACCACTTCGATACCCAACTCCTTCTGCGCCATGCGGTTCAGCGAAGCGGTGATATCGCCCATCAGCGCATCACGCTCACCCGACACCACTTCGTGCAGGGTGCGCTTGCCGAACTGGTCACGCAAACCGGCTTCCAGACGGCGGGACAGGCGCTCGTCGGCGATCTGCTTCATACCCGAGGTCGCCGTGTAGAAGCGCTCGGCATCGGAGACGCGCCACTTGGCGTAGGCGTCGACCATCACCGCTTTCTTCTCCAGCGTCAGGAAGCGCTGGGTCGGCGAATCCAGGGTCAGCAGGCGGCCGTCGAACTTGCGCACCGTGTTGACGTACGGAATCTTGAAGTGCAGACCCGGCTTCACATCCGGCTCGACCACGCGACCGAAGCGCAGCATCACCGCGCGCTCGGTCTGTTGCACCACGTAGACGCTGCTCCAGACGGCAACAGCAACCACCACACCCGCGATGAGGGCGATCAGGGACTTGTTACTCATCAGCGGCTCTCCCGGGTACGCGTGTCACGCTGCTGCAGGTCGCTGGCGACCCGCGAACCGATATCCGGCGTGCTGCTGCTCGCGCTGGGCGCGCTGCTCGGAGCTGCCGAACCACGGCCATCCATCATCTTGTCCAGCGGCAGGTAGATCAGGTTGTTCTGACCTTGCTTGCCGGTGACCAGCACCTTGCTGGTCTGACTCAGGACATCCTGCATGGTGTCCAGATACAGACGCTGACGAGTGACTTCCGGAGCCTTGTGATACTCACCGGCCAGCTTGGTGAAGCGATCAGCCTCACCCTGGGCGCGGGAGACCACTTCATCGCGGTAGCCATTGGCTTCCTCGATGATGCGCTGGGCCTGACCACGGGCTTCGGGCACCACGCCGTTGGCGTAGGCTTCGGCCTGGTTCTTCTCGCGTTGCTCGTCCTCGCGGGCACGGATCACGTCATCGAACGCTTCCTGTACTTCACGCGGCGCGGCGGCGCTCTGGATGTTCACCTGAGTCACCGTGATACCGGTCTTGTAGGTATCGAGGAAACGCTGCAGACGATCACGCACCTCGGTGGCCATCTGTTCGCGGCCCTCGGTGAGGATCTTGTCCATGGTGGTCGAGCCAGCCACGTGGCGCAGGGCGCTTTCGGTGGCGTGCTGCAGGCTCACTTCCGGCTGGTCGACGTTGAGCACGAAGTCCTTCAGGTTGCTGACCTTGTACTGCACGGTCAGCGGAACCTCGACGATGTTCTCGTCCTCGGTGAGCATCTGACCCTGCTTGCTGTAGGCACGCTCGCGGGTGACGTTCTCCTGGAACTTCTTGTCGATCGGCGGGAAGTAGATGTTCAGGCCGGGGCCCACGGTCTCGTGGTACTGACCGAAGCGCAGGATCACCGCCTGCTCCTGCTCATCCACCACGTAGATGGCGTTGTACAGCCACAGCACGGCGAGAATCGCCAGGCCGATACCGAACAGACCGAGGCTACCGCCCCGACCACCGCCGCCACCGCCCGAACCACTGCCGCGCTTGGGTTTGCCAAAAATTCCGTTCAGGCTGTCTTGCAGCTTGCGGAAGGCCTCATCCAGATCAGGAGGACCCTGGCGACCACCACCACGGCGTCCACCCCAGGGGTCCTGGTCGTTCTTGTTCGAGTTGTCACCCGGCTCATTCCAAGCCATAGCGCTCTCCATCTGATAACGCGAAAACGCGCCTACGGCGCGCCCACCTATGCTACCGAATGCCCATTACCCTGCCAAAAACAGTGTGCCGGGCTTTATTGCAAAGTGTGTTGCGCAATGAACTCCGCCGGCTGCCAGCCTTCGCGGCTCACCATGCGGTTCAACTCGACACGCGGCAGGCGGACCTGCAAAACGGCGCGTCCTTGTTCGTCGTGATTCTCCGACTGTACCGCACCCAGCTCGAAGAACTGAGCCCGGAGTCGTCCGAGGCGCTGTGGCAGACAGAGCGTTCCGACGAACATGTCCTCCCCCAGCAACTCGGCGACCGCCTGCTCGAGCAATTCCAGTCCGCGCGATTCCCGCGCCGACAGCCAGACACGAACCGGCTTGCCCAACTCGTCGCGCTGGATCATCGGCTGCATGTCCGGCAGCAGGTCGATCTTGTTGTACACCTCGAGCATCGGCAATTCGTTCGCGCCGATCTCTTTCAACACCGCCAGCACCTGTTCGATCTGCGCGTCGCGATCCGGCTCGTGGGAGTCGATCACGTGCAGCAGCAGATCGGAGTTGCTGGACTCTTCCAAGGTAGCCCGAAACGCCTCCACCAGCTTGTGCGGCAGGTGACGAATGAAGCCCACGGTGTCGGCCAGCACGATCGGCCCGACGTCATCCAGCTCCAGGCGGCGCAGGGTCGGGTCGAGGGTGGCGAACAACTGGTCGGCCGCATAGACCTCGGAAGTGGTCAGCGCATTGAACAGCGTGGACTTGCCGGCGTTGGTGTAGCCCACCAGGGATACCGCCGGAATCTCCGCCCGGCGACGGCCACGACGAGCCTGCTCACGCTGGCTGCGGACCTTTTCCAGGCGGGACTTGATCTGGCGGATACGCCCACGCAGCAGGCGGCGGTCGGTTTCCAGCTGGGTTTCACCCGGGCCACGCAGGCCGATACCGCCTTTCTGGCGTTCAAGGTGAGTCCAGCCGCGTACCAGACGCGTGCTCATGTGCTCCAGCTGGGCGAGCTCCACCTGCAGCTTGCCTTCGTGGGTACGGGCGCGCTGGGCGAAGATGTCGAGGATCAGCCCCGTACGGTCGAGCACGCGACATTCGAGCGCTCGCTCGAGGTTGCGCTCCTGGCTCGGCGTAAGGGTGTGATTGAAGATGATCAGCTCGACCTTCTCGGCGTGGACGAGGTCGTGCAACTCTTCGACCTTGCCGCTGCCGATCAGGTACTTGGCTGAGGGCTGATGGCGCGAAATGCTGACGAAAGCAACCGATTCCGCGCCTGCCGAACGGGCCAGCTCCTGGAATTCCTGCGGGTCTTCGCGCGCCTCGGGGTCCTGACCTTCCAGATGGACCAGAATGGCCCGTTCCCCACCACCCGGGCGCTCAAAGAACAAGGCGGACTCCCGTCAAACGTTGCCCGGCTCGGCCGGTTGATCACCGGTGGGCAGGCGCACGGGGCGGCTGGGAACCACGGTGGAGATAGCGTGCTTGTAGACCATCTGGCTGACAGTGTTCTTCAGCAGGATGACGAACTGGTCGAAGGATTCGATCTGACCCTGCAGCTTGATGCCGTTGACCAGGTAGATGGAAACCGGAACGCGTTCTTTGCGCAGGGTATTGAGGTAAGGGTCTTGTAGCGAATGCCCTTTTGACATATGCCGCACTCCTTGTAAGGGTAAAAAACTGATTTAGTAGTAGTCGAATTTGGCTTAACGCCGTCCTGAACCCCAAGGATAGACGGCCGGAATTAAGGTCTCGAGCCTATATGGAGACCGCCTCAAAGTATTTCAAGGCACGCGGCAAATTGTCGCTTGCCTGACTGTCCAACCAGTGTAGATCGCTCCAGCTGCGGAGCCAGGTGAACTGGCGCTTGGCTAGCTGCCGCGTGGCGATGACGCCGCGCTCCACCATCTCAGCGTAGGACAGTTTGCCCTCGAGGTAATCCCATACCTGTCGGTAACCCACCGCTCTTATGGACGGTAGCCCCACGTGCAAGTCACTCCTTGCGCGAAGGCGTTCGACCTCGGCGATGAAGCCCTGTTCCAGCATCTGGTCAAAACGTTGCGCGATACGCTCGTGCAATACCTGGCGCTGCAGAGGCGCGATTGCCAGATGAGCCACAGTATACGGTAATTGTCCACCGCCTTGCGCGCCGAGACCCGCATTTTCACGCGCCTGGCGCAGGCGATGTGCAGTCATGGACATACCGCTCACACGGTACACCTCAAGGGCCCGGACAAGTCGCTGGGGATCGTTGGGATGGATACGTGCAGCCGACTCCGGGTCGACGCGGGCCAGCTCCGCATGCAGAGCGCCCCAGCCTTCGGCGGCGGCCCAGGCCTCCAGCTCAGCCCGCACGGCGGCGTCGGCGCCGGGCATATCGGCCAGACCTTCCAGCAACGCCTTGAAATACAACATGGTGCCGCCAACCAGCAGCGGGATCTTCCCGGCCGCGGTGATCTCGGCCATGGCCGCCAGGGCGTCAGCGCGGAACTCCGCCGCCGAATAGGCCTCGCTGGGGTCACGAATGTCGATCAGGCGGTGCGGAAACTCGGCCAGCACTTCACGAGAAGGCTTGGCAGTACCGATGTCCATGTCGCGGTAGATCAGCGCCGAGTCCACGCTGATCAACTCCACTGGCAGCAAGCGCGCCAGTTCCAGCGCCAGGTCGGTCTTGCCGGCGGCGGTGGGGCCCATGAGAAAAATGGCGGGAGGCAGGGACATCGGGAGCTCGTTATTGCGCACTGCTGAATCGATTGGCGCGCAGTTTACTGCACTTTCCTGAACGCAACCTTACGGAAATCAACGTCCGCGCAGGAACAGCTTGTCCAGTTCGTCGAGCCCCAACTGGGTCCAGGTCGGGCGGCCGTGGTTGCACTGGCCGCTGCGCTCGGTCACTTCCATGTCGCGCAACAGGCCGTTCATCTCCGGCAGGGTCAGACGCCGGTTGGCGCGTACCGCGCCGTGGCAGGCCATGGTGCCGAGCAGCTCGTTGAGGTGCGCCTGGATACGGTCGCTGGTGCCGTACTCCAGCAGATCGGCAAGCACGTCGCGCACCAACTGGGTGGCCTCGGCCTGCTTGAGCAGCGCGGGAATCTGGCGGATCGCCAGGGTTTCCGGGCCGAGCCGCTGCAATTCAAAGCCCAGCCTGGAGAACCAGCTGCCATGCTCTTCGGCGCAATCCGCCTCGCGCTCGCTGACGGCGATAGACTCCGGCACCAGCAGCGGCTGGCCGCGCAGGCCTTCGCTGGCCATGGCGGTCTTCAGGCGTTCGTACATGATGCGTTCGTGAGCAGCGTGCATATCCACCAGCACCAGGCCGTGGGCGTTCTCCGAGAGGATATAGATGCCCTTGAGCTGCGCCAGGGCATAGCCCAGCGGCGGCACGTCCTGGCTGCTTTCCGGCAGCGCCTGCGGCACCTGGTCGGGCAACGGAGCGAAGTAGGCCTTGTAGGCGCCCTGGGCCTCCTGGATCGGCGGCATTTCCGGGCGGTTCGGCTGATAGCTGTAGCCGCCACCAGCGCCGGCGCCGGCGGAAGTCGGACTCGGCTGCCAGGCGCGCGCGGCGGCAGGAGCCTCGAGCACGGTCTCGGACAGGCGCATCTCGCCCTGCGGGCCGAACTCGCCGGCTTCCGCGCCAGTGGGGCGCGGCACAGTCAGACTGGTCGCTCCCGGCGGCGCCAGCTGATCGTCCGGGCGCACTTCCGCCAGCGCCCGGTGCAGGGTGCCGTAGAGGAAGTCGTGGACCATGCGGCTGTCGCGGAAGCGCACTTCGTGCTTGGTCGGGTGGACGTTGACGTCCACTACCGCGGGGTCGACCTCGAAGAACAGCACGAAGGTCGGATGCCGGCCGTTGTACAGCACGTCGCGATAGGCCTGGCGCACGGCGTGGGCGACCAGCTTGTCGCGCACCATGCGGCCGTTCACGTAGAAGTACTGCAGGTCCGGCTGGCTGCGGGAGAAGGTCGGCAGGCCAACCCAGCCCCACAGATGCAGGCCATTGCGCTCCACCTCGATGGGCAGGGCCTGCTCGAGGAAGCCGGAGCTGCACACCGCGCCGACGCGTCGGGCGCGGGAGGCTTCGTCCTTCGCTTCATGCAGCGAGAGGATGGTCTTGCCGTTGTGGCGCAGGTGGAAAGCCACGTCGAAGCGCGCCAGGGCCAGACGCTTGATGACTTCCTGCAGGTGATCGAATTCGGTCTTCTCGGCGCGCAGGAACTTGCGCCGCGCCGGGGTGTTGAAGAAAAGGTCGCGCACTTCGATGCTGGTGCCCACCGGGTGCGCCGCCGGCTTCACCGTGGATTCCATGTCGCGCCCCTCGACTTCCACCTGCCAGGCCTGCTCGGCGTCGGCGGTGCGGGACGTCAGGGTCAGACGGGAGACGGAACTGATCGAGGCCAGCGCTTCGCCACGGAAGCCCAGGCTCATCACCCGCTCGAGGTCTTCCAGTTCGCGGATCTTGCTGGTGGCGTGGCGCGCCAGTGCCAGTGGCAGGTCGTCGGCGGGGATGCCGCTGCCATCGTCACGCACACGCAGCAGCTTGACGCCGCCCTGCTCGACTTCGACATCGATGCGCTTCGCACCGGCGTCCAGGCAGTTTTCCAGCAGTTCCTTGATGACCGAGGCGGGCCGCTCGACCACTTCGCCGGCAGCGATCTGGTTCGCCAGCCGCGGAGTCAGCAGCTGGATTCGGCGAACGTCACTCATTGCTGCGACGCCAGGGCAGTGCCGGGAATGTTCAGCACCTGGCCGACCTTCAGGGCATCGGTCTTCAGGCTGTTGGCACTGCGGATCGATGCGGTACTGACGTCATAGCGGCTGGCGATCATGCCCAGGCTCTCGCCGGCGCGCACCACGTGCTCGCGGGGGCCGGAAGCCAACTGGCCGCCGTCACGCAGCGAAGCGATGTAGGTGCCCGGCGGCGGGGTCTGCACGAAGTACTGGCGCACACCGCTGGCAATGGATCGCGCCAGCGCCTGCTGGTGCGAACCGCTGGCCAGCTTGGCCGATTCGTTCGGGTTGGAGATGAACCCGGTTTCCACCAGGATCGACGGGATATCCGGAGACTTCAGCACCATGAAGCCGGCCTGTTCCACCCGACGCTTGTGCAACGGGGTGACACGCCCAACGCTGGTCAGGACCTTGTGGCCGACGTCCAGGCTGGAAGACATGGTGGCGGTCATCGACAGGTCGAGCAGCACGCCGGCGAGCATCTTGTCCTTGTCGTCGAGGTTGACGCCGCCATCACCGCCGATGAGGTCGGAACGGTTTTCCGTGTCGGCCAGCCAGCGCGCGGTCTCGGAGGTGGCGCCGCGATCGGACAGGGCGAACACCGAGGCACCGAAGGCGCTGCGGCTGGGCGCGGCGTCGGCATGGATGGAAACGAACAGGTCCGCGCCTTTCTTGCGGGCGATGACGGTGCGGTTGCGCAGCGGGATGAAGTAGTCGCCGGTCCGCGTCAGTTCGGCGCGGAAGCCCTTCATCTGGTTGATCTGCCGTTGCAGTTCGCGGGCGATCGACAGGGTGATGTTCTTCTCGTGCAGGCCGTTCGGGCCGAGAGCACCGGGGTCTTCGCCGCCGTGGCCGGCGTCGATGGCAATCACGATGTCACGCTTGCCGCCGCTGCTGGGCGCGGGAATCTTGGCGACCGACTGCGCCGGGCTGACCGGGGTGGCGGGTACGCTGGGGGTCGGGGTCGCCGGTACGTCCGGGGCGATGTCAGCGCCCTGGTCATACAGGTCGACGACCAGGCGATTGCCGTACTGCTGGTTCGGCGGCAGCACGAAGCTCTTGGGCGTGACCTGGTTCTTCAGGTCCAACACCAGGCGCAGGTCGGTGGGCGAGCGCTGTGCAGAGCGCATCGCGGTGATCGGCGTGTTGCTCAGCTTGAGCTTGTCGAGTGCGGCGGCCATCTGCGCGCCATTGATGTCGACGACGATGCGGTTGGGTGCACTCAGGGTGAACAGACTGTGCTGCACGGGACCGGACAAGTCGAACACCAGACGTGTGTTGTCCGGCGCGCGCCAGATGCGCACGCTCTTGATTTGCGTGGCGGCAGAAACCTCGCCGGCAAAGAATGCCAGCAGAACGGACACCCCGATAAACAACGCCCGAAGGCGCAACCCCCAACCCATCTTTTTTCTATGCTCCCGTGGCCAGGGCGGCACACCAGGCTTCGCCCCGTGTTCCGTGCGGGTCGAGGCGCAGCATGCGTCCGCCCGCATGCGGAACAATGGTAATGTCCATGTCGGCCTTTGGCAAAATGCCTTTGCCGCGCTCCGCCCACTCGATCAGGCACAGTGCGTCGCCCTCGAAGTAGTCGCGGATACCGAGGAACTCCAGTTCTTCCGGATCGGCGAGGCGGTAGAGGTCGAAGTGGAAGGCGCGCAGATCGCCGATTTCGTAGGGCTCGACCAGGGTAAAGGTCGGACTTTTCACCGCTCCGGCATGGCCCAATCCGCGCAGAATGCCGCGCGAGAGGGTCGTCTTGCCCGCCCCCAGGTCTCCGTGCAGGTAGATCACCCCGCGTCCGCCGGCTGCCTCGGCAATCCGCCGACCGAGGTCGACCATGGCATCTTCGCCGTCGGCGAAAAGATTCAGTTCAGGCATGGGGACAGCTCCTCGAGCAACTGACGAACGGCAGGAATCAGATCGGCGGCTGCCAGGCCGCGACCTTGCGCACCGAGCGACTCGCCGGCACATGCATGCAGCCAGACTGCCAGGCAGGCGGCATCGAACGCAGGCAAGCCCTGCGCCAGCAGCGCACCGAGAATGCCGGACAACACATCGCCGAGCCCAGCGCCCGCCATGGCAGGGTGACCATGACTGCACAGCGCCAGCCGTCCATCCGGAGACGCGACCAAGCTGCCGACGCCCTTGAGCACGACCACGGCCTGATAGCGCTGTGCCAGTGCGCGCGCCGCATTCGGGCGGTCCGCCTGGACCTCGGCGGTGGTTATCCCTAGCAGACGCGCCGCTTCGGCGGGATGGGGAGTGATCAACCAGTCAGCGGACGGACGAGCGACCAGCCCTTCGGACAGCAGATTGAGCGCATCGGCGTCCCACACCTGCCGGCACGCCAGGCTCGCCGCGGCACTGACCAGCACACGGCCCCAGGCTTCGCGACCGATACCGGGCCCCACTACCAGGACATCGGCGCGCTCGGCGAGACGCAGCAGCTCGGCAGAAGAGGAAACGCCGCGCACCATCAACTCAGGCCGGCGAGCCAACGCAGCGGGCACGTGGGCCGTGCGCGTCGCCAGAGAAACCAGCCCGGCACCACAGCGCAGCGCGCTTTCCGCTGCCAGCAGAGCGGCGCCCCCCATGCCGGTATCGCCGCCAATTACCAGCGCATGGCCGAACTGGCCCTTGTGCGCGGCCTTCGGGCGCACAGCCAGGCGAGCCAGCGAGGCAGGAGCGAGACGGCGCGCCACGCCGTCCTCGGAAATCAGCGCAGGATCGGCATCGAGCCCGTCGAACGCCAGTTCGCCACACTGATCGGGGCCACTGGCGGTGAACAGACCAAGCTTGAGGCCGATGAAGGTCACGGTCAGGTCGGCGTGCACCGCGCAACCCAGCACTTGCCCAGTGTCGGCGCTGAGACCGGAAGGGATGTCCACCGCCAGCACCGGCAGTCCGCTGGCGTTGATTGCGCCGATGGCCGAGGCATAGGGTTCACGCACCTCGCCACCGAGGCCGGTGCCCAGCAGCGCATCCACCAGCACGCCGCGCAGTTCGGCACGCTCGCTCCAGGCATCGATAGCCACGCCGACTGAGCGCGCCTCGCCATGGGCCGAGGCGGCATCGCCGGACAGCCGCGAAGCCTCGCCCACCGCCAGCACGCGCACGCGCCAGCCGGCGCGCAGGGCCAGGGCCGCTATCAGGTAGCCATCGCCGGCGTTGTTGCCATGGCCGGCCAGGACGGTGATCTCGCCGGCATCCGGCCACTGGCGGCGCAGGGCGCGCCAGGCAGCATGGGCGGCACGGCGCATCAGCTCGAAGCCGGGCGTGCCAGCGGCGATCAGGCGTGCGTCGAGGTCACGTACCTGCTGGGCGCTGTAGAGATCAAGGGGCAGATTATCGTGGGCAGTCATCGCGATTCCGGGCGGCAGGGTGTGTCGCCTTGGCGTGCGGGCAGGCCGACGCCGGCAAGGTCTGGCAGAATTATACGCACCCGGACTTCGGTTTCCTGCCCTCCATGCACGATTCAACGCTCGACCATGACGACCTCGCCCGCGCCATCAAGGACTGGGGGCGCGAACTCGGCTTCCAGCAGGTCGGCATCAGCGGGCTCGACCTGGAGGCGCACGGTGCGCACCTGCAGCGCTGGCTGGCCGCCGGCTATCACGGCGAGATGGACTACATGGGCGCCCACGGCAGCAAGCGCTGGCGGCCGGACGAACTGGTGCCCGGCACCCTGCGGGTGGTGTCGCTGCGCATGGACTATCTGCCCGGCGACACGCGCATGGCGCAGGTGCTGGGCGATCCGGAGAAGGCCTATGTATCGCGCTACGCCCTGGGCCGCGACTACCACAAGCTGATCCGCAAGCGCCTGCAGCAACTGGCCGAACGCATCCAGCAGCAGGTGGGGCCGTTCGGTTTCCGCGCCTTCGTCGATAGCGCGCCGGTGCTGGAGAAGGCCATTGCCGAGCAATCGGGCCTGGGCTGGATCGGCAAGAACACCCTGGTGCTCAATCGCAAGGCCGGCAGCTATTTCTTCCTCGGCGAGTTGTTCACCGATCTGCCACTGCCGGTGGACGCGCCGCACGGCACCGAGCACTGCGGGCGCTGCTCGGCCTGCATGGACATCTGCCCCACCGCCGCCTTCGTCGCACCCTATGTACTGGACGCGCGGCGCTGCATCTCCTACCTGACCATCGAATTGAAGGGCTCGATCCCCGAGGACCTGCGCCCGCTCATCGGCAACCGGGTGTTCGGCTGCGATGACTGCCAGATGGTCTGCCCGTGGAACCGCTTCGCCCGCGCCACCGACCAGCACGACTTCCAGCCGCGCCACAGCCTGGACAACGCCGCGCTGGCGGAGCTGTTCCTGTGGACGGAAGAAGAGTTTCTCAGCCGCACCGAAGGCTCGCCATTGCGGCGCGCCGGCTACGAGCGCTGGCTGCGCAACCTGGCTGTGGGGCTGGGCAATGCGCCGTCGACCATCCCGGTGATCGAGGCGCTGCGCGCGCGGCGGGAGTTCCCATCGGAACTGGTACGCGAGCATGTGGAGTGGGCGCTGGGCCGGCACGGCGCTTGAGGCTCTTGTAGGGCGCATAACGCGCCAGCGTTATCCGCCGCGCACGTCGGCGGATAACCTGTTCCAGGTTATGCGCCCTACGAGATGCCGCCCACTCAGAGCTTGATGAAATGCTCGCGGTAGTAGCGCAGCTCGGCGATGGACTCGCGGATGTCATCCAGGGCCAGGTGGGTGTTGCCCTTCTTGAAGCCGTCACGCACCGAAGGGGCCCAGCGCGCGGCCAGTTCCTTGAGGGTGGAGACGTCCAGGTTGCGGTAGTGGAAGTAGCCTTCCAGCTTCGGCATATGCCGATAGAGGAAGCGGCGATCCTGGCAGATGCTGTTGCCGCAGATCGGCGAGCTGCGCTTGGGTACCCACTTCTCCAGGAAGGCAATGGTCATCGCCTCGGCTTGCGCGGCGGAGATGGTGCTTTCGCGCACCCGCTGGGTCAGGCCGGACTGGCCGTGCTGGCGGGTGTTCCACTCATCCATGCCGGCGAGCAGCTCCTCGCTCTGGTGCACGGCGATCACCGGGCCTTCTTCGAGGATGTTGAGGTCGCTGTCGGTGACGATGGTCGCCATCTCGATGATGACGTCCTTGTCCGGGTCCAGCCCGGTCATTTCCAGGTCGATCCAGATCAGGTTCTGCGGGTTCTGCATGATGGGGCTCCTCAGCTCAGCCCCCTAGTTTAGCGGGAAGCGCACCAGTGCATGCTAAACTGCGGCGCGATTTTCCCTGTGGATTCCCTATGGCCAAGCGTCACCTAACCCGCCGGCAGAGCTGGCGGATCGAAAAAGTCCAGGAAGAGCGCGCCGCCCGCGCCGCCAAGCGCGAATCACGCGCGCTGGAAGAACTGGAAGGCGGCGACCTGGGCCCGGAACAGACCGGGCAGGTGATCGCCCACTTCGGCGTCCAGGTGGAAGTCGAGGCCCAGGACGGCGACGCCGCCGGCCAGGTGTTCCGCTGCCACCTGCGCGCCAACCTGCCTCCGCTGGTGACCGGCGACCAGGTGGTCTGGCGCCCGGGTAACCAGGGCATCGGGGTGATCGTCGCGCAACTGCCGCGGACATCCGAGCTGCGCCGCCCCGACATGCGCGGCGTGCTCAAGCCGGTGGCGGCCAACGTCGATCGCATCGTGATCGTCTTCGCCCCGCGCCCGGAACCCCACGCCAACCTGATCGACCGTTACCTGGTAGCTGCCGAACACGCTGGCATCAAGCCGCTGCTGCTGCTGAACAAGGCCGACCTGATCGACGAGGAAAACGCCCCCTTCCTCGATGCGCTGCTGGGCACCTACCGCGAGCTGGGCTACCCGTTGCTGGAAGTCTCGGCCGCCAACGGCCTGGCACTGGATGCCCTGCGCGCCGCGCTGAACGAGCACGTCAGCGTGTTCGTCGGCCAGTCCGGCGTGGGCAAGTCGTCGCTGGTGAACGCACTGCTGCCCGGGGTCGACACGCGTGTCGGCGACCTCTCCGAAGTCACCGGCAAGGGCACCCACACCACGACCACCGCGCGGCTGTTCCACTTCCCCGCCGGCGGCGACCTGATCGACTCCCCCGGCATTCGCGAATTCGGCCTCGGCCATGTCAGCCGCGACGATGTGGAGGCCGGCTTCATCGAATTCCACGATCTGCTTGGCCACTGCCGCTTCCGCGACTGCAAGCATGACCGTGAACCGGGCTGCGCATTGCTCAAGGCATTGGAAGAAGGGCGCGTCTCGCCGCAGCGGATGAACAGCTACCGGCACATCCTCGCCAGCCTGCCGGAAGACGAATATTGATTGGCGGATAAAGCGTTCCGCTTTATCCGCCCTACACCGATGCGAGCCGTAGGGCGCATAACCCTCACGCGTTATCCGCCGCACCGATGTTGCGCGGACCAGTAGGAGCGAGCTTGCTCGCGAACAGCTTCCGCAGCGGCGTTGGTTCGCGAGCAAGCTCGCTCCTACGAAGAGCACGCCTCGGCCAATCAATGGCATGAAGCGCAACGAAGAAGGCCAGCTTTTCAGCTGGCCTTCTTCGTTTCCTACTGCTGCTTGTTCAGCTCGTCGAGTTTCAGCGTGCCACCGTCGTCGAACAGGTTGAGCTTCTGCTTGAGCTGGTCCGGCGGCACGGGGTCGCCCTGCCTGGCCGGCGCGGCATTCGGGGCACCCGGAGCACCGGGAGCACCGGGAGCAGCTTGTGCCCCCGGCACGGCAGGCGTGGCGCCATCGGCCGGCTTCTCAGCGCCACCGTCCTGTCCCTCGATGGCACGCTGGGCCTTCTTGGTCAGGACGATGATGTCGATGCGGCGGTTTACCGGATTCAGCGGCTGGTCGCGGTCGAACAGCGCCGAGGAGGCGTAACCCACCACGCGGGCGATCTGGTCTTCCGGATAGCCGCCGGCTTCCAGCGCGCGGCGCGCCGCGTTGGCGCGGTTGGCCGAGAGCTCCCAGTTGCCAAAGTCGCCGTTGCCGGCGTAGGGCTTGGCGTCGGTGTGGCCACTGATGCTGATCTTGTTCGGCACCTGCTTGATGGTCTCGGCCAGCGCCAGCAGGATGTCCTCGAAATACGACTGCAGGCGCGCGCTGCCCAGGTCGAACATCGGCCGATTGTCCGAATCGACGATCTGGATGCGCAGCCCGTCCTGGGTGATCTCGAAGAGGATCTGGTCCTTGAAGCGTTTCAGCGTCGGGTTCTCGTCGACCTTGTTCTGCAGCTCCTGCAGCAGCAGCTCCAGGCGCTCTTTCTCCACCTGCTCGGCGACGTCCTGGGCCTGTTGCTCAGTGACCTTGGCGTTCTCGTCCGGGTTGATGCGCGTCTCGTCGGCGTCCGGCTGGGCCTGGATCTGCGGGTTCAGCGTCTTGTCCGGCGCCGGCGTCGGCGTGCCGCCCAGGTCGATGACGTAGGGACTGGCGCTCTCGGTGAAGCCGATGGGGTCCTGGAAGTAGCCGGAGATGGCCTTCTTCTGCTCGGGCGTGGCCGAAGACAGCAGCCACAGCACGAGGAAGAACGCCATCATGGCGGTGGCGAAGTCGGCGAAGGCGATCTTCCAGCCACCGCCATGGTGGCCGGCGGCATAGCGCTTGATGCGCTTGACGATGATCGGCTGGTTGTTATCCATGCTTAGCGCCCACGTACCGCCTGTTCCAGCTCACTGAAGCTGGGACGATGCGCCGGCAGCAGCACCTTGCGGCCGAACTCCACGGCCAGCGACGGCGGCATGCCGGAGGCAGATGCCACCAGGCAGGCCTTGATCGCTTCGTAGAGGTTCAGCTCTTCCTTGGCGTCGTGCTCCAGGGCGTTGGACAGCGGGCCGACGAAACCGTAGGCGGCGAGAATACCGAGGAAGGTACCTACCAGCGCCGCGGCGACGTGATGGCCGATCTCGGCCTGGCTGCCCTGGCCAAGCAGCGCCATGGTGATCACGATGCCCAGTACCGCGGCGACGATACCGAAGCCTGGCAGGGCGTCGGCGACGCGGGTCACCGCGTGGGCGGGGTGTTCGAGGTCTTCCTTGAGGCTGCCCAGTTCCATGTCGAACAGGCCTTCCAGCTCGTGCGGCGCCATGTTGCCGGAGGACATGATGCGCAGATAGTCGCAGACGTAGGCGGTCATGCGGTCATCCTTGAGCACTGCCGGGTACTTGCTGAAGATCGGGCTGGCAGCCGGGTCCTCGACGTCGGCCTCGATGGCCATCATGCCCTCGCGGCGGCTCTTGTTGAGCACCTCATAGAGCATGCCCAGCACTTCCAGATAGAAGGTGTGGGTGAAGCGGTTGCCGAACATCTTCGGCGCCTTCTTCAGCACGGTCATGAAGGTGCTGCCAGGGTTGGCCTGGAGGAAGGCGCCCAGCGCGGCACCGCCGATGATCAGCACTTCGAACGGCTGGATGATGGCAGCAATCTTGCCGCCGGAGAGCATGTAGCCGCCGAGCACGCTACCCAGAATGACGATGATGCCGATGATTTTTGCCATGGGGACCGGACTGAAACTGTGAACAGAAAGGAGGCATGATTCCCGCCTCCCTGTTGTTATCGGAGATTTCGGGCAAGACTATAGGCCGAAAACACTAAAAACCAGTTCGGCGCCTCACGCATGTCTAAGCAAGTGCTTCATCCAGAGCGTCTCAAGGCCTGGCTTACCCAGCTGGAAGATCTGCCTTTGCCGGTTCCACTGGAACAGCGCGATGACATTCGCCGGGCGCTGAACGACAGTCGCCGCTCGATCCGGGACATTTCCGAACTGCTGCAGGACGCACCAACGCTGGCGTTCGCCATCCTGCGCGAAGCCAACCGCGTACCCAGTGTGCGGGACAATCCGGCGGAAAGCCTGGAAGTGGCCCTCAATCGCCTGGGGCTGGCACGTGTCACCCAGTTGCTGGATAGCCTGCCGGCGATGCCGGAAGCACAGATGCCCCGCGCGCTCAGTCAGTTGCTACTGATCAGCCGCCATGCCATGCAGCAGGCCAGCGGCCTGTTCGCCAACCGCCTGGCGCGGCTCTGGCAGGAAATCCACTGGGGCAGCCTGTTCACCCTCGCGCCGTTGTGGGCGCTGGCCACCGCCAGGCCGGAGCTGATGGAGAACTGGCAGCGCCAAGTCTACGGCCTGGGCCGCTGCAGCAGCGAAGTCGAAGCGGAACTGCTCGGCACTCCCCTGCTGCCGTTGTGTCGCGCGCTGGCCGACAGCTGGCGACTGCCGGACTGGGTCGGCCAGGGCTACGCCCTGCTCAGCGACGACAAGCGCCTGCTGGTGCGCGCCCTGCACGTCGCCCACACCGAACATGAGCCGCTGGGCCAGCAGCAGCGCCTGGATGCCGACCCGGAACTGCAACGCTGGCTGACCCGCCCGGCCAACACCATCCTCCTGGCCAACAGCATCGCCATGGCCGCGCACCAGTCCTGGGGCGGCGTGCACATGCTGCGCTGGCAGCGCCTGACCAGCCTCTACCTGCAGATGCCGCTGGAAGAGTTGCAACAGACCGTCCACGCCCTCGCCGCGCAGAGCGCCCGTCACCACGCCCGTCCGCTGCTCTGGCACCCGGCCGAGGCGCTGCTGTGGCCCTGGGAGGCGCGCCGCTGGCTCAACGGCCCGAAGGCTGCAGAGCCGGCCAAGGCGCCGGATACGCTGGCCGAATGGCGCCAGCACTGTAGCCGCCTGATGCAGACGCCCAGCCCGTTCGGCAACGCCGTACAACTGCTCGACTGCGCCAGCGACGCCCTGCAGGCCTGCGGGCTGCAACGCGGGATGATCCTGCTGGCCGACAAGGGTGGCAGCTGGCTGCAGGCACGCCGGCACTTCGGCCTGGACAGCGAGATTGGCGACTTCAAGCTGGAAGTCGCCGCCAGCCCGGTGCTGCGCAAACTCCTGCAACAACCCGGGCAACTGCGCCTGAGCCCAGCCAACATGGCCGAGTTCTCGGCGCTGATCCCCGGCTCGCTGAAGGCGCTGCTGCCCAGCGAACACCTGCTGCTGCGCTCGCTGGGCAACGGCGCGCGGGTGGTCATGCTGGTCGTCTGCGACCGCCTAGGCCAGCCACTGGCGGACTTTCACGCCCAGGCCTTCGGCCGCACCGTGCAGTGCATCGAGCACGCGGTGAAGCAGATGGCGAGCGGCTCGTGATCCGGGAAAGGTTTGCGCCCCGCCTTCCGCCCTTTAAACTAACCGCCCTCACGGGGTAGCCCAGGGCACGCGCTCACGTTGCCTCCCCCACCTTTTTTGCCGGGAGTCTCCGCCATGTCCGCCTTCTCCGCCCTGCCCCTGGTGATCGAACCGGCTGACCTCGCCAGCCGTCTCGATGCTCCGGAACTGATTCTGGTCGACCTGACCAGCGCCGCGCGCTACGCCCAGGGCCACATCCCCGGCGCCCGCTTCGTCGCGCCCGCGCGCACCCAGCTGGGCGGCACGCCGGCGCCCGGCCTGCTGCCGGCCAAGGCCGACCTGGAGGCGCTGTTCGGCGAACTGGGCCACAACCCCAATGCCGTCTATGTGGTCTATGACGACGAGGGCGGTGGCTGGGCCGGCCGCTTCATCTGGCTGCTCGACGTGATCGGCCACGACAACTATCACTACGTCGACGGCGGCCTGCATGCCTGGCTCGCCGACGGCCTGCCGCTGAGCGAGGACGTCCCCGCCGCGGCCGGCGGCCCGCTGCCGCTGACCCTGCACGACGAACCCACCGCCACCCGCGAATACCTGCAGAGCCGCCTGGGCGCCGCCGACCTGGCCGTCTGGGACGCCCGCAACCCCAGCGAGTACAGCGGCCAGAAAGTCCTCGCCGCCAAGGGCGGGCATGTGCCGGGCGCCGTCAATTTCGAATGGACCGCCGGCATGGACCCGGCCCGCGCCCTGCGCATCCGTACCGATATGCCGCAGATCCTCGAGGACCTGGGCATCACCAAGGACAAGGAAGTGATCACCCACTGCCAGACTCACCACCGCTCCGGCTTCACCTACCTGGTGGCCAAGGCCCTCGGCTATCCGCGGGTCAAGGGCTATGCCGGTTCCTGGTCGGAATGGGGCAACCATCCCGACACCCCCGTAGAGGTTTAAGGAATGTCGTTCAAAGATCGTCTGTTCATCCTCGCCCAGTACCTGCTGCCGCATCACCTGCTGTCGCGCCTGATCGGCTGCGCTGCGGAATGCCGCGCACCCTGGTTCAAGGACCGTCTGATTCCCTGGTTCGCCCGTCGCTACCAGGTGGACATGCGCGAAGCCCAGGTCGAGGACCTGCGTGCCTATGAGCACTTCAATGCCTTCTTCACCCGCGCCCTGAAAGACGGCGCCCGGCCACTGGACGAAAGCGCAGGCGCGGTGCTCTGCCCCGCCGACGGCGCCATTAGCCAGCTCGGCCCGATCGAGCACGGCCGCGTGTTCCAGGCCAAGGGCCACAGCTACAGCCTGATGGAACTGCTGGGCGGCGACGCCGAGCGCGCCGCGCCGTTCATGGGTGGCGAGTTCGCCACCGTCTACCTGTCGCCCAAGGATTACCACCGCGTGCACATGCCACTGGCCGGCACCCTGCGCGAGATGGTCTACGTGCCGGGCCGACTGTTCTCGGTGAACCAGCTGACCGCCGAACAGGTACCGGAACTCTTTGCCCGCAACGAGCGCGTGGTGTGCATCTTCGACACCGAGCGCGGGCCGATGGCCGTGGTGCTGGTGGGCGCGATGATCGTCGCCTCCATCGAAACCGTCTGGGCCGGCCTGGTCACACCGCCCAAGCGCGAGCTGAAGTCCTTCAGCTACGACGAAGCCGCACGCGCGCCGATCCACCTGGAGAAAGGCGCCGAACTGGGCCGCTTCAAGCTGGGCTCCACCGCCATCGTGCTGTTCGGGCCCGAGCAGGTCAGCTGGGCGGAAAACCTCGCCGCCACCAGCGCCGTACGCATGGGCGAACGCCTGGGTGGCGCGCGCCAGGGCTGACGCCCGTTTCTATAAGGCGGGCGGCCAATGAGCTGCCCGCCGCTGCTTTCCGCCTCATCGTGTTAGTTCTCCTGCCATGAAACGCTTCCTGCACCTGATGGGCTGGCGTGCCAACGCCACCAGCCATCTTGAAAAGTGGCTCTCCGCAATCGGAGCGCTGTGCGGCATCGCCGCTATCTACGCCGTCACCCACTGGGTTCTGCCCAGCGAAGCGGCCATCTGGGTCGTCGCCTCCATGGGCGCCAGCGCCGTGCTGCTGTTCGCCGTACCCCATGGCGTGCTGTCGCAGCCCTGGGCAGTTCTCGGCGGCCAGGTACTCTCGGCCTGCGTCGGCGTCATCTGCCAGAAACTCTTTCCCGGCCAGCCGTTCACGCCCGCTCTCGCGGTCGGCGCGGCGATCCTGGTCATGCACTACGCGCGCTGCATCCATCCACCGGGCGGCGCTACCGCGCTGGCAGCGGTTTCCGGCGGGCCAGCCATCACAGCCCTGGGCTTTCACTACGTGCTCAGCCCGGTACTGCTCAACGTGGTGCTGATCCTCGCGGTCGCCGTGGTCTTCAACGGTCTGTTCGCCTGGCGTCGCTATCCCGCGCCGCTGGCACGCCTGCCCGCCACGCCGAAGCTGCCCGCCGGCCCGGCGCCCGAAGACCTCTACCACGCGCTACGCAAGATGGATTCGTACATCGACGTGCAGTTCGACGACCTGCTGAAAATCCTCCAGCTGGCCCAGGAGCATGCCCAGGCGCAGCGCCTGACGCCGGACGACATCCTGCTCGGCGCCTGCTACAGCAATGCCCTGAGCGGCGACGCCTGGGCCGTGCGCCAGGTGATCGACGACCATCCGGACAAGCGCAGCCGCCAGGACCAACTCGTCTACAAGGTGGTCGGCGGCGCCGGCAAGGGCAATACCGGCGTCTGCCGGCGCCAGGACCTGCTCGACTGGGCCGCGCATCCGGTGCTCGCCCAGGGCGACGGCTGGGTACGCAGCACGGCGCAGGACTCGGCGAAGAACGCCCTGCAACGGCAGATCAAAGGCGAGACCGCTCTACCGTGACCTGTCCGCGCACCATCCGGGCGATGGGCTGCGGCGGGCGGCGGATGCTGCTAGAGTTCGGAAAAAGCCGACAGTTATGACCAACCGGTTCGTACAACGAGCCGGCTTGTGGAGAAACGATTGCCACCATGGACAACAGTCCCCAGCAGTTTCTACGTGTCCCCACCCCGACGCACGAGAGCCTGAGCTTCTGCAACGCCAATGCGCGTGAGCTGAAAAACTGGCTGGATCACCTGCCCAAGGCCAACCTCGGGGAAACAGCCCGCCAGCTTTACCAGGGGCTGATCGAACTCAACCAGCTCAAGCTGCCGGTCGAGACGCGCCTGCAGTTGCTGGAACTGTTCCGCCCGGAAGTCCACTTCGTCTGCCATAACCTGGAACGGCACTTCCTCAACCAATCCATCGTCCTCGACGAGCGCCCGCGCAAGGTCGCCAACCTCTGCCAGGCCCTGCAGAACCACCTGGCCATCGGCTACAAGCTGATCGTCGTACGCGAAGCTTCGCGCTTCACCCGCGAGCGCGCCCAGGTCACCACCGCTGCTATCCAGCGCGCCATCCGCAGCCTCTGCGGCCCGCTGGTGCGCGCCTCGCAGCTGTATTGCCCGGTGCCGGAAAACCTCTGGCTGGAGCTCCACCAGCTCTACCAGCTTGCCCGCCAGCACGGCCTGCAGCACACGCCGGTGCGTGATGCCCTGGCGCGTCAGTCCCAGGGGCTGTCCATCGAACAGTCCTACCTGGTGGCGCTGATGCTCGGCTCCGCGCGCTGCAACCAGATGCGTCAGAACAACATCGCCCGTGTCGCCGAAGTCCTCGAGGGCTGGACGGCGCAGGTGAAAGTCCAGGCCGCCGATGCGCCCTCCACCCTGTTCGTGGTGGTGCCGCAGGTCGACGGCCCGCCGCGCTACCGCACCCTGTTCAAGGAAAGCGACCTCGCCGGCAGCCTCGGCATCGACCCGCAGCCGCTGGTGGACCTGATCCGCGAGTACCTCCTGTTGCCGCCGGAAAGCCGCGCGCAGGCGCGCCTGAAGGTTCCCGAAGGCGTCAGCGTCGACCTGCTGCAGCACCTTGCCGCGGCCTGGGGCGATATCGCCGAACGCACCTTTCACCGCACTCCCGGCCAGGGCCAGCTGACCCTGTGCATCGGCATGAGCGCCCTGCATTACTTCCTCGCTGGCCGCAGAAGCTTCAACGACGTGCTGAAGATCCAGGTGCAGGAACAGGTACCGGCCTTCAAGGCCGACGTGAAGGATGCCTGGTCCGGCGCCTTCGACGCGCAGAAGGTCAACGACTGGCAGCCCGGCATGCCGCTGGAGGAAATCGAGTACACCGCACCGCGCGCCAACGACGACAGCGGCCTGAACGTGGCGCAGGAATCCCCGCGCGACGACTACCCGGTGTTCACCCTGAACATCGTCAACCACAGCCCCGGCGGCTACTGCCTGACCTGGCCGAAGGATATCCCCAGCCAACTGCAGGCCGGCGAGATCCTTGGCATCCAGGACACCCCGGAGCACAGCTGGAGCGTCGCCGTGGTGCGCTGGATTCGCCAGGTCCGTGGCGGCGGCACGCAGATGGGCATCGAGCTGATCGCTCCGCTCGCGCAACCCTGCGGCCTGCAGTTGCTGCGCAAGACCGAACAGGGCAGCCAGTATCTGCGCGCCCTGCTGCTACCGGAGATCGCCGCGATCTCCCGCCCGGCCACCGTCATCACCCCGCGCCTGCCGTTCCAGGAAGGCAATCGCGTGCAGCTCAACCTGCAGGGTGACGAGCGTCGCGCTACCCTGACCCGCAAGGTCACCGCCACTGCCAGCTTCACCCAGTTCGAATACCAGGCGCAGGATGCAGCCGGCACAGCGAGCGATAAGCCCATCACAGCACCGAATGCTCGCGGCGCTGGCGGGGAGGAAGACTTTGACTCGCTCTGGAAGTCTCTGTAGATTCCAGGCGATCCCCTTTCGTCGCCTTTTTGCTGCCGTCCAGCGCGGTATAAGCAGTCTTCTCCATGGCCAATGAAAAGAAAACCATCCGCCTGCTGATCCTGGAAGACTCGCAGAACGAAGCCGAGCGCCTGGTCAGCCTGTTCCGCAACGCCGGTCGTGCGACCCGCGTTCACCGCATCACCTCCAGCGAAGACCTGACGGACATCCTGTCCCAGGGCTGGGACCTGCTGATTGCAGCCCCCGAAGCCGAGGCGCTGGAGCCGAGCGAAGCGCTCAGCACCATCCGCCGGCAGGCCAAGGATATTCCCTTCATCCAACTGGTCAGCGGCAACGACTCCGATGCCGTCACCGAGGCCCTGGCCCTCGGCGCGCAGGACGCCCTGCCGCAAGGCGAGGACGAGCGGCTGATCCTGGTGGCCAACCGCGAGCTGGCCAACCTCGAGGAGCGCCGCGCGCGGCGTGCCGCCGAAGTCGCGCTGCGCGAAGCGGAGAAGCGTTGCCAGTTGCTGCTGGACAGTTCGGTCGACGCCATCACCTACGTCCACGACGGCATGCACATCTACGCCAACCGCGCCTACGTCGGCCTGTTCGGCTACGAGGATGCCGAGGAGCTGGAAGGCATGCCGATGATCGACCTGATCGCCGGCTGCGACCAGGCCAACTTCAAGGACTTCCTCAAGGGCTATCAGACCACCGAGGACAATGCCGACCTCGCCTGCAGCGGTATCCGCAGCGACGGCCAGGCCTTTGCCGCGCGCATGACCTTCTCGCCGGCCACCTATGACGGCGAGCCGTGCATCCAGGTGGTGATCCGCGCCGAGTCGGACAACGCCCAGCTCGAGGAAAAACTCCGCGAAGTCAGCAGCCAGGACCTGGTTACCGGCCTGTTCAACCGCGCCCACTTCCTCGACCTGATGGACACCGCCGTGGAGCGCGCAGTGACCGCCGGACAGCCGGCGACCTTCGCCTACATGCTGCTCGATCGCGCCCAGGCCCTGCAGCTGGAACTCGGCGTCGCCAGCATCGACCTGCTGCTGGCGGACCTGGGCAACCTGCTGCGCGGGCAGTTCCCGGAGCAGGCGCAACTGGCCCGCCTCAGCGACGACGTGTTCGCCGTGCTGTTGCCGGGCGAAACCCCAGAGCAATCGGTCCCGCGCTTCAACGCCCTGCTGAAGAAAGTCGAAGGCCATCTGTTCGACATTCATGGCCGCACCGCGCAGATCACCCTGTCCATCGGTACCGCCGGGCTCGACGAGAAGACCACCCGCGCCCAGGAAGTCATCGAGCGCGCCCACCGCGGCGCCGATGAAATCGCACAGAAGGACGGCAACGGCCTGAAGGTTTTCAACCCGGCCGACGAACTGGCTGCCGCCGCCTACCGTGGCGACATCAGCGCGATCATCCGCCAGGCGCTGGAGCAGAACAGCTTCCGCCTGCTGTTCCAGCCAATCATCAGCCTGCGCGGCGACACCCACGAGCACTATGAAGTACTGCTGCGCCTGCTCAATCCGCAGGGCGAGGAAGTGCCGCCGGCGGACTTCCTCAATGCCGCCAAGTCCAGCGGCCTGGCCGAGAAGATCGACCGCTGGGTGCTGCTCAATTCCATCAAGCTGCTCTCCGAGCATCGCGCCAAGGGGCATGAGACCAAGCTCTTCGTGCACCTCTCCGGGCCCAGCCTGCAGGACCCGGAACTGCTGCCGTGGCTGAGCGTGGCGCTGAAGGCCTCGCGCTTGCCGGCCGACGCGCTGATCGTGCAGATCAGCGAGCCGGACGCCATCGCCTACCTGCGCCAGGCCAAGGTGCTGAGCCAGGGCCTCGCCGAGCTGCACTGCCAGGTCGCGCTGTGCCAGTTCGGTTGCGCACTCAACCCGTTCAACACCCTCAAGCATATGAACGTCGACTTCGTGAAGGTCGACGGTTCCTACGTGCAGGACCTGAACACGGCGGAGAACCAGGAAAACCTGAAGACCCTGATGGCCAGCCTGCACGCCCAGGCCAAGCTGACCATCGTCCCGATGGTGGAAAGCGCCACCGCGCTGGCCACCCTGTGGCAGGCCGGCGCCAACTACATCCAGGGCCGCTACCTGCAGGGCCCGAGCCAGGCGATGGACTACGATTTCGCCTCGGACGAGTAAGCGGAAGTTACGGCGGAGCTCCAGTATTGGGGTTGATCGATCGCGGACAGAGTCCGCTCCTACCCCCGGCCTGAGCGTAGGAGCGGACTCTGTCCGCGATTGGGTTGGCTCCACGCCGAACCATCCGTAGCATGCGAAAACAAAAAAGCCGCCCCTTGGGGCGGCTTTTTTGCAGCGACAACTCAGCGCTGGTCAGGCACCTTCGCGATCGCGGAAGCCGAGCAGGTAGAGGATGCCATCCAGCCCGAGGGTGGAGATCGCCTGCTTGGCCGACTGCTTGACCAGCGGTTTGGCGCGGAAGGCCACACCCAGGCCGGCCAGACCGAGCATCGGCAGGTCGTTGGCGCCGTCGCCCACGGCAATCGTCTGCTCCAGCTGCAAGCCTTCCTTCGCTGCCAGCTCGCGCAGCAGGTCGGCCTTGCGCTGGGCGTCGACGATGGGCTCGATGGCCACGCCGGTCAGCTTGCCGTCGACGATCTGCAGCTCGTTGGCGAACACATAGTCGATGCCCAGCTTCGCCTGCAACTGCCTGGCGAAGTAGCTGAAGCCACCGGAGAGAATGGCGGTCTTGTAACCCAGGCGCTTGAGCTCGGCGAACAGGGTCTCGGCGCCTTCGGTCAGGCGCAGCGAGGCGCCGATCTCTTCCAGCACGTCTTCGGAAAGCCCCTGCAGCAGCGCCAGACGCTCCTTGAAGCTGGCACGGAAGTCCAGCTCGCCACGCATGGCGCGCTCGGTGATCTCGGAGACCTGCTCGCCGACGCCGGCGGCCTTGGCCAGCTCGTCGATCACTTCGGCCTCGATCAGCGTCGAGTCCATGTCGAACACCGCCAGGCGACGGTTGCGGCGGAACACCGAGTCCTGCTGGAAGGCGATGTCGACGTTCAGCTCCTGGGCCACGCTGAGGAACTCGGCGCGCAGCGCCACAGGGTCGGCCGGTTCGCCACGCACGGAGAATTCGATGCAGCCCTTGCCCTGGTCGGCCGGCATGTCCAGCGGCATGCGCCCGGACAGGCGATCGATCTGGTCGATGTTCAGGCCGTACTTGGCGGTGATCGAGCTGACCCGCTGCAACTGCTCGGCGGTTACCCGGCGAGTCAGCAAGGTGACGATGTGGCGCGGCTTGCCCTGGCCACCGACCCACTGGCGGTAGTCGTCTTCGGAGACCGGCGTGAAGCGCACCTGCTGATCGAGTTCGTAGGCCGTGAACAGCACGTCCTTGAGCACCGAGGAAGCCCGCTGGTTATCCGGGATTTCCACCAGGATGCCGAAGGAAAGGGTGTCGTGGATTACCGCCTGGCCGATATCGAGGATGTTCACGCCACCCTGCGCCAGGACGCCGGTAATGGCTGCGGTGAGGCCGGGGCGGTCTTCCCCGGTGATGTTGATCAGGACGATCTCGCGCAAGGCGCTGTCTCCGCCATGGAAAAAAGGCGCTCATTCTACCTGCTTTCAGTGCCTGCGGATGCTCCGCTCGCCCGCCCGCGCAGCGCCACCGCCGATCGGAATGCACGGTGGATCGGTGCGGCACGCCGACTTTCGCCGCCTTGACAGCGCCTGCGGCGCTTTGCCCCCCGGTAGGGCCTCGTTATACTGCCCCGCATCTGCCCTAGAGAAGACCGAGCCCGCTGTGACCCGGCCCACCTCCGTCAAGCCCGACAATTTCTTCCTGCTGCTCTTCCACGCCCTGCGTCAGCGCCGCGTGCCGATTGCCCTGCGCATCGCCGTCCACAGCTTGCTGTTGGTGGCCACGGCCCTGGTGATCTATGCCTGCGTGATGGGCCTGCAGTTCAAGCAGGCCATGCAGCAGCAGGCCGACGCCCTCGGCCAGAGCCTGACCACGCAGACCGCGCAGTCAGCCACCGAGTTGCTGGTGTCCAATGACATCCTCAGCCTCAACGTGCTGCTCAACAACCTGACCAAGAACCCGCTGGTGGCCCACGCGGCGATCTACAGCGTGGACAACCGCATCCTCGCCGAGTCCGGTACGCGGCCCAAGCAGGGCCTGCTGGGCGACGCCGAAGGCCTGTACTCCACGCCCATCACCTTCCAGGAAGTCATCGCCGGCCACCTGCGCATCAGCCTCGACATGCATCAGTTCGAGCAGCCGATGACCGTCAGCCTGCAGAGCATGGGACTCATCAGCCTGATCCTGTTGCTGCTCACCCTGACTTTCGGCCTGCGCCTGGGGCGGCAGATTTCCACACCCCTGTTACAACTTCGCGTCTGGCTTCGCGATCCGGACGACAGCGCGCCGGGCGCCGGTCTGCAGAACGAGATCGGCGATCTCGCCCGCCAGCTGCAAGCTCGCCTGGCGCCGGAGAAGCCGCCGGCCCCCGAGCCGGTGGTCAGCGCCCCCGCGCCGCGCGCGAAAGCGCCGGCCAAGGCCGGCAAGCCCGCTGCCAGGGAGCCGGTGCTGGAAGCCAGCGGCGCCACTGACGAACACGAATTCGACGAGAACATCTTCTCCGACGACGAGCTGCTCGCCCCCGCCGCACGCCGCAAGACCGACGCTGAAGACGACTTCCCCGAGGAAGAATTCGAGGCGGTGACGGAAGAGGAAGCCGAGGACGAAATCGGCGTCGAGGAAGAAGAACCCGAAGCCGAGCCGGAGCCGGTTTCCGCCGGCACCAGCGCGGTGCTCGCCGTACAACTGGGCGCCCAGGAACAGCTACGGCGCCTGCCGCGTGCGCGCCTGGTCGACCTGCTGGAACGCTACCGCGACTGCCTGGAGCAGGCCGCGCGCCTGTACAAGGGCACGCTCTACACCCTCAGCGACGGCGGTAGCCTGATCCTTTTCCACAGCCGCGACCAGGACGAGGAGTTCCTCACCAATGCACTGTGCTGCGGCGAGCTGATGCGCGCCCTCGGCCACGCCCTGCAGATCGAGGTTGCCGACAGCGGCATCACCCTGCAACTGCAGCTGGGCCTGGTGCTGGGCGAAGACGTCGCCGACCTGGAACAGGCCGAACTGCTGCAGGATTCCTCTGCCCAGGACGCCCTGGCCCTCAGCCAGCACAGCCGCAACCTGCTGCTGGTGGAAAAATCCATTGGCGACGACGAGAAGGTCCGCGAGCGGGCACGCATCCGCCCCATCGCCAGCCCGGAAAACGCCTGCTGCGTGGAATGGCTGAAAGAGCCCTATCCGTCCATGCTGGAGCGCCAGCTCTCGCGCATGCGCGCCCTGCGCACCACCTGACCCCCAATAGAAAGAGAGGGGGTCGCCAGGCCCCTCGTGGAACGGACTCCATGACCACCCTGATCACTCACCCCCTGCCCGTGCTGGCAGTGGGCCTCGCGCTTGGCTCGCGCCTCATTGCGCCGCGACTGCTGCTCGCCGGCATGCTGGCCGCCTGCCTGCCCGACCTCGACGTGGTCGCCTTCAAGCTGGGGATTGCCTACCACGATGCGTTCGGCCATCGCGGCTTCAGCCACTCCTTACTGTTCGCGGCGTGCATGGGTGTGCTCGGGGCGCTGGGCTGCCGCCTGCTGGACAGCGGCCCGCTGAAAGCCGGCCTGTGGATCGGCCTGGCGACCGCATCCCATAGCGTGCTGGATGCGATGACCGACGGCGGCCTGGGCGTCGCGTGGTTCTGGCCCTGGAGCGAGCAGCGCTACTTCCTGCCGCTGCACCCCATCGAGGTTTCGCCCATCGGCCTGTCGCGATTCCTCAGCCAACGCGGGCTCGACGTGCTGCTCTCCGAGGCGCGCTGGGTCTGGTTGCCCTGCCTGGGTGTGGCGCTGGCCGGCATCGGCATGCGCCGCCTTCTCCGCCGGGACGCCTGACTCAGCGCTTGCCGAGCTGCGCCTGGACCTGGTCGAGCAGCGAAGCCTGCGCTCCCGGCAGTGGCAACTGCGCGCTGTAGCCGTGGAAACTGGCGAACCGCGCCTGGTAATCCAGCTCGAGCTGGAAGCGGTTATCCCAGCCGGGCGAATCTTCCGGCATCAGTTGATCGCAATCATTCAGCGCCTGCAGCGACTCGCAGGGCTTGTACGCCTGCGGGTAGACCTGGCGCTTCCAGAGCACCCACGGCGACAGCGACAGGCCGGCGAGGCGATTGCGCCGCAGGTCCAGCTCCAGCAACTGCAGCAACCCGTTGCCGCCCAGGTACTGGTGCTGGTAGTCGACCATTACCATGTCCACGCTGTGTCCCAGGTCATTGAGCATCCGCGTGTGCACGGCGCCGTCGGCATGGGCGTTCAGGGTGAGGAATATCTGGTCGTTGCGGCGAATCAGCCGGTCCCATAGCAGCGCTCCGCTGGCATTGTCCTCGCGGGACAGCTCAGCCATGCCGTTGGCACCGCGTTGCAGGATGCTGTGCGAAGCGAGGATCACCGGTACGTGCGGATGTTCGTCAATGACACTCTGTGCCCATGCCAGAGTCGCCTCTGAAGGGCTCCAGTCCAGCGCCAGCAGCAGGAACGACTGGCCGTAGCGCTGGAACAGATGCACCTGGCTCAGCCCCTTTGGATCGCTGCCCACATAGGTGCTCTGCCAGGCGGCGCGCTCGGGGCCGAAGTGGTCCTTGAAGCGATCGAGGAAGGAGCGACGGTCATCCGTGCTGGCCTCCTCATGCACGTCACGCTCGCCCGTGGCGATGCTGTAGGGCACGCCGCGCTCTTCCAGCGTGCGCATGGCGCCACTGGCGGTCTGCCACTGGGTGGCGACACCGGCGTTCTCCACCACGTCGCCGAGGTGGACCACCAGCGGAACCTGCAGCAGCTCGGCATGCTTCGCCAGCCAGTAGGTCTGGGCGAAGAACGCCAGTGCCGGCTGGTACGGCAGGTCGGGGAAGCGTTGCTCGCTGCGGAACAGATGGCGCTTGCGGTGGTTGTTCTCCGCATAGAACTGGGTGTCCGGCAGCAACGGCAGGACGAAGCTGCCGCCGCCGGAGACGATCTCCAGGGGCGGCAGGGGGTGCTGGCGGAAGAATGCCTGGTCCCGTTCGACCACGTCCTGGGTATCGGAGTCGTCGCAGCCCCCCAGCAGCAGGCAGCAGGCAAGTAGGGAAGTCAGTACTTTCATCACGGATTGGAGCCCACTCCGGGGAGGCGCAGCAGGCGGTAGGTGTCGTTGTCGAAACGGCCTTCGAACAGCGCTTGCGAGGCCCCGGGCAGCGAAGCGGCAATGCGCTGGGCATCACGCGCCTGGATCATCAGGTAGAACGGGCCGCTCTGCGCCGCCAGTTGCTCCGGGCTGTCGAGGAACAGCGGCTGCAAGTCGCGGTCGAGGTTGACCATCAGCTTGATCGCCCGCGCGTCCGGCCCCATGCCATAGAGCACCAGCGGCGCAGGCTGCGTATCGAGATGGCGGGCAAGCTCGCGGGAAAACGCCTGGCTGTCGTACAGACGGTGCTCCACCGGTTCGAAGACCAGGATGAAGCTCGCCCACAACGCCAGCGCCGCCAGCAGCGCCAGTTCCGCCGACCGGCGCCAGCGCAGCGCGCCAGTTGCCAGCAATGCCGCGAGTACCACGACGCACGCCGGCAGGTGCCAGCCGAGCGCGGCCAGCTCCTGTGGATAACGCTTCCAGACGAACCACAACCCGGCCAGCAGAAGCGCCGGCAGCGACAACCAGAGCAAACGCAGCAGCCCGCGCAGCACCTGCGCCAGGCGGCTACCGGCGATCATGAAGGGATATCCCGCGATGACGGCCGCCAGGGGCGCCACGGCGATGATGTAACGCGCCTTCTTTGCCTGTGGGACCGACAGCCCGAGCATGACGACCAGCCCGGCCAGGGCGCAGCCCGCCACCAGGCGGAAGGCCGGCTCACGGCGCTGCTGCCAGAACAGCGCGAGGACCGGCAGCGCCAGCGGGAAGGCCAGCGCGTAGTTGCCCAGGGAGCTGCGGAAGTAATACAGCGCATCGCTGGAGCCGGCGGAGCCATCCAGGCGACCGATCACCTGCATCCGCAGGACATCCTGGACGAACGCCTCGCCGCCCACGGAGCGTGCCAGCGCGATCAGCGCAAATACACAAAGGATCAGCAACACCAGCGCGCTCGCGGAAAAGGCGAACAGGGACTTCCAGCGCCGGTCCAGCAGCAACTGGCTGCACACCATGCCCGCCGGCACCACCAGGCCAAGCGGGCCGCGCAGGGCGAATCCGATGAACAGCAGTGGCAACAGCCGCAGCAGAAGACCCGGCACGCTGCGGCGTTCGGCGTGGAAGGCAAGGTAGAAGGCCAGCAACCCCACCGCGGCCACCATCAGGTCAAGGGAGACGGCACGCGTCTCACTGACGAAGGTGGCCGTCAGCAGCAGCATCGCCACGCTGATCAGCGCCCAGGAGCGGGAGAACGGCGCCACCAGGCGATACACCACGCCAGTGCAAATAGACGCTGCCAGTGCGGTGGGCAACCAGGCGGTGAGCTCCGTGACCCGCCCCAGCGGCAGCGACAACAGGTACGTCAGGAGGGTCGCGGTGGCCGGGTAGTCCGGATAGGGCGCGCCGTAGGTGGTCGGGAACCAGCTCGGCCCGTGACGCAGCATTTCGCGGGCGAACAGGACGAAGCGCGAGTCGAAGCCGACAAAGGCATCGCCCTGCACGCCGAGCAGAAACAGCACCAGCGCCGCCAGCATCACGCAAAGCGTCTGACGACTCAGGGCGGATTCCGCCTGAACACCGGAGGTAGGAGGGAATGACGACACGCGCGAGTCTCTCGCAGGCCCTGCGCGGAAACGTCCGGACGCCACCAGCCTGCACAAGCGCCCGTAGATACCACGGAGGCCGTCAAGAAGATGTCAAAACCGGCCACGGCAGAAGCAAAACGGCCCGCAAAGCTATGCTCTGCGGGCCGCGGCTGTGTCGATCGGCGCGAGGTGACCTAGAAGCGGTAAACCTCGACATCGGTGCGAATCGGCACCACCAGCGGGATCTTCGGCCCTTCTTCCTTGGGCTTCGCAGCCTGCTCGGTATTGGCGACCTGCGGCTTGCGCGGCGGCGCGGCCTGTTGCTCGGCAACGGCGGTCGCCACCGGACGCACGTCACGGGCCAGCTGGACCGACAACTTGCGCAGCAAGTCGCCCTGGGCCCGCACCTGATCCTGCACGCTGCCCGAATGCGCCTCTTCCTCGCGGAACACACGGCTGTCGCGCAACTCGCCCTTCTGGTCGAGCAGACGCCAGCGCGCCTCCAGCACCGCCGGCTCCTTGGGGCCAGAATCCAGGCGACTGATGGTCAGCATGACCTGCACCTGCGGGGTGAAGCCGGGCTTCTCCGGGAACAGCGCCAGGCGGGTGCTGTCCAGCTCGCCCGAGAGCAGGCGCATCAGCTGCTGGCTGACATTGGTCTCCAGGCTGCCGGCCCAGCGGGCTTCGGTGGAGAGGTTGAGAATACCGTCGGCCTGGCGCTGGACCATGGTCTCGCGCTTCAGGTAATCGGCCAGGGATACCGGACCGAGCAGTACAGCGACACCGTTGTCACGGGTCGGCACAGGAACCGCACCCGCATCCAGTTGGTACAACTGGGTCGGCCGGTTCACTGTACAGCCCGTCAGCCCGAGGAGGCTGACGAGGGAAAATAAGGCCAAGACGCGCCAAGCGCTCATCTGGATCACCGTCATTCGCCGAAATTCGGCGCTACTTCCAACAAATTTCACTATAGCTTCAGGCGGCACGCGGAGGCGCCGGTAGCCAAAGGGACGTATCATCCCTCAACCGGCGCCTCAGCTCCAGAGGCAGAATGTATCGAACCGCGTTTCAATCCTGAGACAGCGATTCTACCAGCAAGGCATCCACTCGCTGGAAACCGCGCGGCAGTTTGTTGCCACGACGCCCTCTTTCACCCTTGTAGTGCTCCAGATCGTCCCCTTTGAGAGACAGCGTGCGCTTGCCGGCCTGCAGCACCAGGGTGGCGCCCGGCGGCAGCACGGCGAGGTCGGTGAGGTATTCCTCGCGGCTCGCCACGCGGTCGCCCGGCACGCTGATGATCTTGTTGCCCTTGCCCTTGGCCAATTGCGGCAGGTCGGAAACCTTGAACAGCAGCAGGCGGCCTTCGGTGGTCACGGCGGCGATCCAGTCCTGCTCGACATCGGCGACCGGACGCGGCGCCATCACCTGCGCACCGTTGGGCAGGCTGAGCAGGGCCTTGCCGGCCTTGTTCTTGGCCTGCATGTCCTCGCCCTTGGCAACGAAGCCGTAACCGGCGTCGGAGGCCAGCACATACAGCGCGGTGTCCTCCGGCAGCAGCACCCGGTCGAAGGTCGCGCCCGGCGGCGGCGTCAGGCGGCCGGTCAGCGGCTCGCCCTGGCCACGGGCCGACGGCAGGCTGTGGGCGGCCAGTGAGTAACTGCGCCCGGTGGAGTCGATGAATACCGCGAACTGGTTGGAACGACCTGGCGCGGACGCCTTGAAGCCGTCGCCGGCCTTGTACGACAGACCGGTGGCATCGATGTCGTGGCCCTTGGCGCAGCGCACCCAGCCCTTTTCGGAGAGCACCACGGTCACCGGCTCGGTGGGCATCAGCTCGGTTTCCGACAGCGCGCGGGCTTCGGCACGGGCGACGATCGGCGAGCGCCGGTTGTCGCCGTAGGTCTCGGCGTCGGCGACCAGCTCGTCGCGCACCAGTTTGCGCAGCTTGGCGCCGGAGCCGAGGATCGCCAGCAACTTGGCGCGCTCCTTGGCCAGCTCGTCCTGCTCGCCGCGGATCTTCATCTCTTCCAGGCGCGCCAGCTGACGCAGGCGGGTGTCGAGAATGTAGTCGGCCTGCAGCTCGGAGAGCTCGAAACGCTGCATCAGGACCGGCTTGGGCTGGTCCTCGGTGCGAATGATGTGGATGACTTCGTCGAGGTTGAGGAAGGCGACCAGCAAGCCTTCCAACAGGTGCAGGCGCTTCTCGACCTTGTCCAGGCGGAATTGCAGGCGGCGGCGCACGGTGTCGGTACGGTAGGTCAGCCACTCGCTGAGCACCTGGCGCAGGTCCTTGACCTGGGGTTTGCCGTCCAGGCCGATGACGTTCATGTTCACCCGGTACGAGCTTTCCAGGTCGGTGGTGGCGAACAGGTGGGTCATCAGCTCTTCGGCATCCACGCGGTTGGAGCGCGGGATGATGACGATGCGGGTCGGGTTCTCGTGGTCCGACTCGTCGCGCAGGTCGGCGACCATCGGCAGCTTCTTGGCCTGCATCTGCCCGGCGATCTGTTCCAGCACCTTGGCCCCGGAGACCTGGTGCGGCAGCGCGGTGACCACGATGTCGCCGTCCTCGACGCGGTACACGGCGCGCATGCGCACCGAGCCACGGCCGGTTTCGTAGATCTTCTGCAGGTCGGCGCGCGGGGTGATGATTTCCGCCTCGGTGGGGAAATCCGGGCCGGGCACGTGCTCGATGAGGTCGGCGACAGTCGCTTGTGGCTCGTCCAGCAGGCGAATACAGGCGGCCGCCACTTCGCGCAGGTTGTGCGGCGGAATGTCGGTGGCCATGCCCACGGCGATGCCGGTGGTGCCATTGAGCAGGAGGTTGGGCAGGCGCGCCGGCAGCACGGCCGGCTCGTCCATCGTGCCGTCGAAGTTCGGCACCCAGTCCGCGGTGCCCTGGCCCAGCTCGGAGAGCAGGGTCTCGGCATAGCGCGACAGGCGCGCTTCGGTGTAACGCATCGCGGCGAAGGACTTGGGATCGTCCGGCGCACCCCAGTTACCCTGGCCGTCCACCAGCGGGTAGCGGTAGGAGAACGGCTGGGCCATCAGCACCATGGCCTCGTAGCACGCCGAGTCGCCGTGGGGGTGGTATTTACCCAGCACGTCACCGACGGTACGCGCCGATTTCTTGTGCTTGGCGTCCGCGTCCAGGCCCAGCTCGCTCATGGCATAGACGATACGCCGCTGTACGGGCTTGAGGCCGTCGCCGATATGCGGCAGGGCGCGGTCCATGATCACGTACATGGAGTAGTTCAGGTAAGCCTGTTCGGTGAAGTCGGCCAGTGACCGGCGCTCCACGCCCTCCAGACTCAGATCGAGGGTTTCGCTCATGCGTGCCTCACGGTGTAGATCGCTGGCGCAGCACCAGGGTGCCGTCCTGCTGGGTGAAATCGAGTTGTCTGAGTGCGCTCATGCCAAGCAGCACCTCGTCGCCCTCCATGCCCGGCGCGATCAGCGCCGGCACATCGGTCAGGCGGATGTCGCCAAGCTGCAGGCTGGGCAGGCGCGTGCGCCAGCCCTGGCTGCGGCCATTGGCGGTGTCCAGGGTCACCGGCAAGCCGCGCGGCAGGCCGAGGCGGTCGGCCAGGCGCTGCGGCAGGGCCACCTGGGTGGCTCCGGTGTCGAGCATGAAAGTCACCGCCTCGCCATTGATCCGGCCGTCCGCCACATAGTGGCCGGCGCGGTTGCCCACCAGTCGCACTTCCACTTCGCCGTTGGCGCGGGTCGATTGCGGCTGCGGATTGGGATTGTGCTGACGGGTTTCCCAGGCGCCGAAGTAGTGCGTGGCGAGCAGGATGCCCGCGCCCCAGGCGAGGAACATCATGATCTTGCCGATCCGCTTGCCGGGTACTGCGTCGTTCATTTGCCACCGAGCCAGCCGCCGGCCGGTGCCGCGAAGCGCAGCACGTAGGGGCGTCCGTCGCCATCGGCACGGGCGTGCTCACCGTTGTCCAGGCCGATCCAGGCACCCTGGTCGTCGAGGATCAACGCTTCGGCCACGCCGTAAGGCAGGTCATAGCGCCGTTCCGGGGCCAGTGCGCCGGCGGCGAAGGACCAGCACAGCTCCTGCGCACCGGTCTTGGCGTCGCGCCGGCAGATCTGGTGCGCCAGGCGTTCCAGGGTGAACAGCTTGTCCTTGTACAGCGCAAGATCGGAGAAATCGATCGGCAGCGCCCGCTCGGCGCCCAGCTCCGGCGGTGGCAGCGCAGTGCCGCCTTCGCTGAGCATCACGCAGTTGCCTTCGCATTTCCAGGTGCCGTTTTCGTTGTGCACCTTGAGCAGGCCACGGCGTTGACGCTCGGCGGCCAGCCAAAGCTGCTTGCCGTCGGCGCTGACGGCGATGCCTTCGTAGAGCGCGTTGAATTCCATCAGCAGGCCGCTGGCGCGCGCCTGGCGCAGCAGGCTCTGCGGCAGCGGCAACCAACTCGGTTCGCCAGCAGCCGGCAACAGCAGGACCGCCGCATAGCCTTCGCTGACGACGTAGCGGTTGCCCGCCTGATCGCAACTGATGCCTTCGAAGTCCATGGCGCCGCCGCGCAGCAGGCCGCCGACGCTGACACGCGCCTTCGCCCCCCAGGACAGCCCGCTTTCCGGCGTACCCGGTACGACGAAGGGCTCGGCGGTGGCTTGCCAGGCCTTGCCCGGCGTCTCGTCGATCAACAGACGGTAGATGCGGTCGTCGTCACGATCGGACACCGTCCACATCTCGTTGCCGCACAGCGCCAACCCGGAGAGATTGCCGCTGGGCATGCCCTCCACCGGGTGCTCGGCGACGAACTGCAGCGATGCCGGTGCCACGGGCGTCGCGACCGCTGCGCCAGCCTTGGGCGCCGGTTCGGCGACCTGGGCGGCGACAGCGAGGCCGGCGCACAGGCCGAGCGGGGCCAACAGCCAGCGCATCAGGCGATGTCCGCCAGGTTGCCTTTGGTTTCCAGCCAGGACTTGCGGTCGCCGGCGCGTTTCTTGGCCAGCAGCATGTCCATCATTTCCACGGTACCCTCGGTGTCTTCCAGGTTCAGCTGGACCAGGCGACGGGTGTTCGGGTCCATGGTGGTTTCGCGCAGCTGCGGCGGGTTCATCTCGCCCAGGCCCTTGAATCGGGTGACCTGCGGCTTGCCGCGGCGCTTCTCGGCGGCTAGGCGGTCGAGGATGCCGTCGCGCTCGGCCTCGTCCAGGGCGTAGAAGACTTCCTTGCCCAGGTCGATACGGAACAGTGGCGGCATGGCGACATAGACATGCCCGGCTTCCACCAGCGGGCGGAAGTGACGGACGAACAGCGCGCACAGCAGGGTAGCGATGTGCAGGCCGTCGGAGTCGGCGTCGGCGAGGATGCAGATCTTGCCGTAGCGCAGTTGCGAGAGGTCCGCGGCGCCCGGGTCGACGCCAATCGCCACGGCGATGTCGTGGACTTCCTGGCTGGCGAGCACTTCGCCGCCATCCACTTCCCAGGTGTTCAGGATCTTCCCGCGCAGCGGCATGATCGCCTGGAACTCCTTGTCCCGCGCCTGCTTCGCCGAGCCGCCGGCGGAGTCACCCTCCACCAGGAACAGCTCGGCGCGCATCGGGTCCTGCCCCGCGCAGTCGGCCAGCTTGCCGGGCAGCGCCGGGCCCTGGGTGATCTTCTTGCGTTCGACCTTCTTGCCCGCCTTGAGGCGCCGGCCGGCGTTGCTGATCGCCAGCTCCGCCAGTTGCAGGCCCAGTTCGGGGTGGGCGTTGAGCCACAAGCTGAAGGCGTCCTTGACCACGCCGGAGACGAACGCGGCAGCCTCACGGGAGGACAGGCGTTCCTTGGTCTGGCCGGAGAACTGCGGCTCCTGCATCTTCATCGAGAGGACGAAGGCGATGCGCTCCCAGACGTCTTCCGGGGCCAGTTTGACGCCGCGCGGCAGCAGGTTGCGGAATTCGCAGAACTCGCGCATCGCGTCCAGCAGACCCTGGCGCAGGCCGTTGACGTGGGTGCCGCCCTGGGCGGTAGGAATCAGGTTGACGTAGCTTTCCTGCAGCGATTCGCCGCCCTCGGGCAGCCACAACAGCGCCCAGTCCACCGCTTCCTTGTTGCCGGCCAGCGCGCCGCAGAACGGCTCGTCGGGCAGGCGCAGGTTCTCGGAGACGGAATCGACCAGGTAGGAGCGCAGGCCATCCTCGTAGTGCCACTCGATGCGTTCGCCGCTGGACTTGTCCTCGAAGCTCACCAGCAGGCCCGGGCAGAGCACGGCCTTGGCCTTGAGCACGTGCTTCAGGCGGCTGACGGAGAACTTGTGCGAATCGAAGTACTTGGCGTCCGGCCAGAAGTGCACGCTGGTACCGGTGTTGCGCTTGCCGACGCTGCCGACGACTTCGAGGTCGCTGGACTTGAAGCCATCGGCGAAGGTCATGCGGTATTCGTTGCCGTCGCGCTTGACGCGCACCTCGACCAGCGTCGACAGCGCGTTCACCACCGAGATACCGACGCCGTGCAGACCGCCGGAGAACTGGTAGTTCTTGTTGGAGAACTTGCCGCCGGCATGCAGCTTGGTGAGGATCAGTTCGACGCCGGGCACGCCCTCTTCGGGGTGGATGTCCACCGGCATGCCGCGGCCGTCGTCGATCACTTCCAGCGAGTTGTCCTCGTGGAGGATCACCTGCACGCTCTTGGCGTGGCCGGCGAGGGCTTCGTCGACGCTGTTGTCGATGACTTCCTGGGCCAGGTGGTTGGGCCGGGAAGTGTCGGTGTACATGCCCGGGCGCTTGCGCACCGGATCGAGGCCGGAGAGAACCTCGATGGCGTCTGCGTTATAGGCGTTCTGCTGGGCCATGGGGTTCCTGCTTAATCAGTCGAAGAGGTGATGGCTTCAAATTCGGAGAAATCCACGTCGCGCCATTGGCTGGACGGCACGCCGGCGAAGGCCAGGAGTGTCGGCAGATGGCTGACGAAGCGCTGGAAGCTGTGATCGCCGCCGGACTCGATGCGCAGTGCAGCGGCCCGGTAGAAGCGCTCCGCGGCGCGGTAGTCGAGGGTTTCGTCGGCGGTCTGCAGCCACACCTGGTAACGCGAGCCGTCGACAGGCGCGGCGACTTCCAGTTCCGCCAGCGCGGCAACGTGATCCAGGCTCAGTTCCCAGGTCTCGCCGCTGTAATAGTTGGTCTGCGGGCCGAGCTGGCCGTCGAACAGCCGGTGCGGGGCGACGGCCGGGTTGATCAGCACGGCCTTGAGGCCATGGCGCTCGGCCAGCCAGGTTGCGTAATAGCCGCCCAGGGAGCTGCCGATCAGCAGCGGCTGGCCCAGCTCGGCGACGGCGGCTTCCAGCTGCGCCATGGCCTGGCGCGGATGATGGTGCAGCGCGGGCACGCGCAGCCCATCGGCCAGGCCCAGGCGCTGCATGGCGGCCGTAAACTGGCGCGCCTTCTGCGAGCCGGGCGAACTGTTGAATCCGTGGATATAGAGGAATGCGGTCATGGGCCGGGAGGCTACAAGCTGCAAGTGGCATGCCGCAAGTGGGTCAGCGTCGCAAGGCGTTCCAAACGTGACCGATCAATAACCCTTGATGCTGTAGTCGACTTCGAACTCGATGTCGGTCACCCGCGAAACACCGGTTTCCACGCCCCCATCGGGCAGCAGGCGCAGCCAGCGATAGCCCGGCGCCGGGCTGTCGACACAGAAGTCCTCGCTGCCCGGGGTGAACTGCACGCAGGTGGATGGCGAGGCCAACAGGCGCACGTCGCCGCGCATCCGGTCGATCTCCTGATGTACGTGGCCCCAGAGCAGGCAGCGCACGTTCGGATAGCGGTCGAGCACGGCGAACAGGCGTTCCGGATTATAGATGCCGATGCGGTCCATCCACTGGCTGCCGATGGGTACCGGGTGGTGGTGGAAGCTGATCAGCAGGTGCTTGTCCGGCGCGGCCTGGATGGCACGCTCGAGCAACTGGATCTGCTCGACGGTCATCTGCCCCGGCACTGCGCCAGGAATGGTGGAATCCAGCAGGATCACCCGCCAGGCGCCCAGGTCGATCACCGGTTCGAGCAGGTCGGTACCGGCGGCGGCTTCACGCATCGGCCCCATTTCGTCGTGGTTGCCGGGGAACCAGCGGATCGGCGCGGCAATCGGCGCGGTAAGGCTGCGGAAACGCTGGTAGGACTCTACCGAGCCATCCTGGGAGAGGTCGCCGGTGGCCAGCACCAGGTCGATCGCCGGTTGCTCTTCACCCACCAGGCGCACGACCTGCGTCAGGCTGTCGGCAGTATCCATGCCCAGCAGCCGGCCGTTCTCTTCGGCGAACAGGTGGCTGTCGGAAAGCTGGACGACCAGGACGGAGTCGAAAGCGCTGGACTGGGTGGGCAATGCGCCTTCTCCTTTGAGGCGGGCGTGCGGGGATTCGTGACGAAGTATGGTGACAGGCGCCCCCCTGAGCAAACCGGGAAAGCGTCACAGATCACAGTTAGGGACACGAGTCTGCGATGGGCGGGCAGAATATCACGGCGCAGCCATGTCATATGGCCACCATCGCGATTTCAGCGTTGCAGCACCGGCTCCAGCTCATGCCCGCAGGACAGGCAGTGGCTCAGCCACTCGCCGAGGAACTGGTTGAGCTGGTTCTTCTCGTCCGGCTGGTGCATCGCCTGGTTCGGGTAGGGGTAGATGGCCAGCAGGCGGCGCGCCTGCTCGGCGCCAACCACTTCGGCCATGCGCGCATCGTGGTACACCCGCACTTCCAGCTTGGGCGCCGGCAGCCAGGGCAGGCCCAGCTCCTGGCGGACCTGCAGGACGGTGGTGTACGGACAGGCTTCGATCACGTCCAGCGCCAGCACGCCGAGCAGCCGCTCGCCTTCGCTGAGCGCCACGCGGCGCGAGACCTGGGCCTCGCGCATTTCCGGCAACAGGCGCATCAGGCGCAAGTAGTTCGCCTCGCAGGTCGCCTGCAACCCCGCCAGGTCGACGCGATAGCGCTCGCGCAGCAGATTCACACCCATAACCCCCTTACCTCGGCGCGATTGAGCGCCAGCCATTGCAGGGCGAGCATGCTCGCCGCGTTGTTGATACGGCCGTCGCGCACCGCTTGCAGTGCTTCCTCGAACGGCATGACGTGGACACGGATGTCCTCGCCCTCCTCCTCCAGCCCGTGGATGCCCGAGGCATTGCTGCTGTCGCAGCGACCGACGAACAGGTGGACCAGCTCGTTGCTGCCGCCAGGCGATGGCAGGTACTGGGCAATCGGCCAGAGTGCGCCGAGGGTCAGGCCGGCTTCTTCCACCGCTTCGCGGCGGGCGACTTCCTCGGGCTCCTCGTCCTTGTCGATCAGCCCGGCGACCAGCTCCATCAGCCAGGGATTGACCCCGGCGTCCATGGCGCCGACGCGGAACTGCTCGATCAGCACCACCTCATCGCGCTGCGGATCGTAGGGCAGCACGCACACGGCATCGTGGCGCACGAACAATTCGCGCTTGAGCACCGGGCCCATGCCGCCGGCGAACTGGCGGTGCCGCAGGTGCAGGCGGTCGACCTTGTAGAAGCCCTTGAAGCACTGCTCGCGCTTCTGGATCTCGATGTCCTGGGGCCCTGGCTTGAACGTTTCCGACATCCCGTTCCACTCACTCTAGGTTGAACTTCGCGCCATCCTATCGCGCCGCCGGAGCAGGCGCAGCCTCTTTCGCGGCCGCCGGGCGGCCGGTCTGCTGTGACCGTCGCACACTGCCGTCGTTCCGCCAAAGTGGTTCATACTCAGCCGCCGAACCGGCAGCGCCGATGGCGGTCGAACCACTCCGATTGCCGGCGAACGTCAACGACAAGGATTCCCATGCGACTTCTGAAACTTGCCGCCCTGGGCAGCATCTGCCTGTTACTGGGGGCGTGCCAGGGTCTGTTCAAGCCCTCCCTCGACGAGCCGCTGAGCGCGAGCCACACCGCCTTCGAACACGCGAAACCCGGCTGCCAGGACGAACAGTGCCCGCTGTTCAACCTCGATACCGTCAGCTTCGCCGACGAGCCGGCACTCAACGACGCGATCAACGCGCAACTGCTGCAACTGGCCCGCGAAGGCGACGGTGCGGCCCCCGCCAGCCTGGACGTCTACGAGAAGCGCTTCCTCGATTCGGCCCAGCCCGGCTGGAGTTCCTACCTGCAAGCGAAGATCCGCGAACAGCATGACGGTCTGGTGATCATCGAGCTGTCCAGCTATCGCTTCACCGGCGGCGAGTACGGCCAGCCCGGCCGCGCGTTCATCAATTATGATCGACGCATCCACAAGGTGCTCACCCTGCAGGACATTCTTCTGCCCGGCCAGGAGGACAACTTCTGGAAAGTGGCGCGCATGGCGCACCAGGCGTGGATCCTGCAGAACAAGCTGGACGAGCAGGACCCGAACTTCTCGAAGAACTGGCCATTCCAGCCGACCGAGCACTTCGCCCTGACCTTCGGCGCGCTGACGCTCAAGTACGACATCGACCGCATCGCCCCGCATTCGGTCGGGCACCCGGAGCTGAAGATTCCGTACCCGCGCCTGAACGGCATCGTGAAGACCTATTACTTCCCCGGGCGCGGGGCGCAGTAAAGGTCCGGTTCGCGAGCAAGCTCGCTCCTACGAAGAGCACACTCGGCGTTACCGGCTACCTGCAGGAGCGAGCTTGCTCGCGAGCAGCGTTACGCAGAAGTTCACAGCAGCCGGAAGCCAATCGCGGACAAAGTCCGCTCCTACGCCCGGCCTGAGGGTAGGAGCGGACTCTGTCCGCGATCGCTCAAAGCAACGCAAAATCCCGCTGCAATGCGCCTTACGCCGAAGCCGGCACTTTCACGCCCACACGCCCCAGCAGCAGCTGCAGCACACCCGCCACCACCAGCGCCGGCAGGGTCGCACCCAGGTCCGGCTGGCAGTTCGCCAGCAGGTGATACACCACCACGCCACCACCCCAGGCCAGCAGCGAGCCCCAGCGCAGGCCATGGGGAATCGCGGCCGGCGCGCGGCGACGGAGGACGAAGTGGTCGATCAGCACCACGCCGAACAGCGGCGCGAACACCGAGCCGATCAGCAGCAGGAAGTTCTGGTACTGCTCCAGCGGCGCGAACCAGGCGATCAGGGTACAGATCACGCCGATCGCCAGCGCCAGGTGTTCGACCTTGAGCGGCAGCAGGATGCCACTGGACACCGCGGCCGAGTGGATATCGGCGAAGGCCTTTTCCGACTCGTCGAGCAGGATCAGCAGCAGCGGGACGCCCATGCCCGCGCCGGCCAGCGCCAGCAATAGTGCATTGGCATCGCTGCCCTGGGCGAACGCCAGGGTGTAGGCGACACCCAGGCCCATCAGCCAGAAGCAACCGATGAAGAAGCCCAGTGCCGCGCCGGTGAAGGTGTGCCCGGCGCGCTTGCCGAAGCGCGAGTAGTCGGCGATCAGCGGCAGCCAGGACAGCGGCATGGCGATGGCGATATCGAAGCCCACGGCGAAGGATAGCGAACCGTCGCCGGCCTTGGCCCAGAGCGCCGCCAGGTCGGCGCGCTGGAACAGGTCAAAGGTCAGCCAGATGCACGCGGCGAGCAGCAGCCAGATGCCCCAGCGACGCAGCACCCGACGCACGAAGGCCAGCGGACCGGCGACCGCCAGCAGAGTTGCCAGCGCACCGAACACCAGGGTCCACAGCGCAGGGTTGGTCCAGGCGCCACCTTCGCCGAAGGCGCGGGTGGCCAGCAGGCTGGCGGCATCGCGCATGACGATGATCTCGAAGGCGCCCCAGCCGACCAGTTGCAGCAGGTTGAGCAGCGCCGGCAAAGCGGCGCCGTGACTGCCCAGGCTGAGCTTGAGCGAGGCCATGGCGGACAGGCCGGTGTCGGTGCCGATCACCCCGGCGCTGGCCAGCAGCAGCACGCCGACCAGGGTGCCGAGCAGGATCGCGCCCAGCGCGCCGGCCAGGCCCAGGCCCGGCGCCAGCAGCGCGCCGGTCTGCAGCACCATCAGGCCGATGCCCAGGGAGAACCAGAGGGAGAACAGGTCGCGCAGGCCGAGCACACGCTGGGCGCTGCCCACGGCGGAGGTCGGTGAATAATCGATGGCGGTAGTGGTCACGATGCGTGCAGGGCTCGAATAATTGTTGGAATTGGGCGACAGGCTTCAGGCGGCAGGCAGCAGGCGCCGAGCGGCTCCTTGCTCTTGCCTGCAGCCTGCCGCTTGTAGCTGAGTCGTCAGACCTGTTTGTAGATCACCGAGCCTTCGTCCTTGAAGCGCGCGGCCTGTTCCTGGAAGCCGGCCTCGATGGCTTTCTGCTCATCGGTGAGACCGTTTTCCTTGGCGTAGTCGCGGACTTCCTGGGTGATCTTCATGGAGCAGAACTTCGGCCCGCACATGGAACAGAAGTGCGCGACCTTGGCCGAATCCTTGGGCAGCGTCTCGTCGTGGAAGGCACGGGCGGTGTCCGGGTCCAGGCCGAGGTTGAACTGGTCCTCCCAGCGGAACTCGAAGCGCGCCTTGGACAGCGCGTTGTCGCGGATCTGCGCGCCCGGGTGGCCCTTGGCGAGGTCGGCGGCGTGCGCGGCGATCTTGTAGGTGATGATCCCGGTCTTCACATCATCCTTGTTCGGCAGGCCCAGGTGTTCCTTGGGCGTGACGTAGCAGAGCATGGCGCAGCCGAACCAGCCGATCATCGCCGCGCCGATGCCCGAGGTGATGTGGTCGTAGCCCGGCGCGATGTCGGTGGTCAGCGGGCCGAGGGTGTAGAACGGCGCCTCGTCGCAGCACTCCAGCTGCTTGTCCATGTTCTCCTTGATCAGGTGCATCGGCACATGGCCGGGGCCTTCGATCAGGACCTGGACGTCGTGCTTCCAGGCGATGCGGGTCAGCTCGCCGAGGGTTTCCAGCTCGCCGAATTGCGCGGCGTCGTTGGCGTCGGCGATAGAGCCCGGACGCAGGCCGTCGCCCAGCGAGAAGCTGACGTCGTAGGCCTTCATGATTTCGCAGATTTCCTCGAAGTGGGTGTAGAGGAAATTCTCCTGGTGATGGGCCAGGCACCACTTGGCCATGATCGAGCCGCCACGGGAGACGATGCCGGTGACCCGCTTGGCGGTCAGCGGTACGTAGCGCAACAGCACGCCGGCATGGATGGTGAAGTAATCCACGCCCTGCTCGGCCTGTTCGATCAGGGTGTCGCGGAAGATTTCCCAGGTCAGGTCCTCGGCGATGCCGTTGACCTTCTCCAGCGCCTGGTAGATCGGCACGGTACCGATGGGTACCGGGCTGTTGCGCAGGATCCACTCGCGGGTCTCGTGGATGTGCTTGCCGGTGGACAGGTCCATCACCGTATCGGCGCCCCAGCGGATGCCCCAGGTGAGCTTTTCCACTTCTTCCTCGATGGAGGAACCCAACGCGCTGTTGCCGATGTTGCCGTTGACCTTCACCAGGAAGTTGCGGCCGATGATCATCGGCTCCAGTTCGGTGTGGTTGATGTTCGCCGGGATGATCGCGCGGCCACGGGCCACTTCGTCGCGGACGAACTCGGGGGTGATCTCCTGCGGAATGCTCGCGCCGAAGCTCTGGCCCGGATGCTGCGCTTCCAGCAGGCCGGCGGCACGGGCTTCCTGCAGCTTCATGTTCTCGCGGATGGCGATGTATTCCATCTCCGGCGTGATGATGCCCTGGCGCGCGTAGTGCATCTGCGTGACGTTACCGCCGGCCTTGGCGCGGCGCGGGGTACGTACATGGGCGAAGCGCAGGGCGTCGAGGCTGGCATCGGCCAGGCGCGACTGGCCGAACTCGGAAGTCAGGCCGGGGAGAATCTCGGTGTCGCCGCGCTCGTCGATCCAGGCCGAACGCACGTCCGGCAGGCCCTTGCGCAGGTCGATGCGGACGTCCGGATCGGTGTAGGGACCGGACGTGTCGTAGACCATTACCGGGGCGTTCTGCTCGCCGCCAAAGGCGGTCGGGGTATCGGCAAGGGAAATTTCCCGCACGGGGACGCGGATGTCCGGGCGCGAGCCGGTCAGGTAGACCTTCTTCGAATTCGGAAAGGGCTGGGTCGACTGGCGATCGAGCTGTTCAAGGCGGGTGACGTTGTTTTTCTGGGTGCTCATCCTGGCTCTCCTGGGGTTGATTGCCGGGGAGAACCTGGGACGAGAGGAGCTGCTTGCTGCAGCGAAGGGACGCACCCCGGGAAGGGCTGGGGCCGGGGCGGAATGCGCCGCGGGGTGCGTACTTCTTGTTCCCTACGCGGGTGCTAACCCGATCAGGTTCAACGGGATCCGGAACTATCCGATCTCAGCCCCTCGCAATGGGGCACCCCGACAAGAACGCCCGCAGTCTAATCAAGTGCACTGCGATAAGCCAACGCCGTCTGACCGAAAACTGCCGAAGTACTTGCAGCCAGCTACACTCCTGCCTCGGAAGGCTCGTACGAACGCGCCTTGACCGCCACCGGCGGCGACCGTAGCCTTGCCCCACCTCGCATCACTTTCCAGGATGAACGAATGCTGCGCAGACTCTCTCTGGCTGTCGCTGTAGCCGCAACGACAGGCTTTGCCTGGGCTGCACAGCCCGCTCCGGCCGCTCCCTCGCTCCCCACCAAGACGGACCTGATCAACGTCTATAAAGACGCCGTCGACAACAACGCCGACCTTGCCGCCGCCCAGGCCGATTACCTGGCGCGCAAGGAAGCAGTGCCCCAGGCGCGCTCCGGCCTGCTGCCGCAGATCAATGCTGGCGCCAGCACCGGGTCGACCCGTACTTCGCTGGATACCCCCAGCGCCACGCTGAACCGCAACACCCAGCTGGTACAGGCGAGCCTGAGCCAGCCGCTGTTCCGCGCGGACCGCTGGTTCCAGCTCAAGGCCGCGGAAAACACCACCGAACAGGCCCAGCTGGAATTCTCCGCGACCCAGCAACAGCTGATCCTGCAGACTGCCCAGACCTATTTCGGCGTGCTCCGTGCCCAGGACAACCTGGCCGCCAGCAAGGCCGAGGAAGCAGCGTTCAAGCGCCAGCTCGACCAGTCCAATGAGCGCTTCGACGTCGGCCTGTCCGACAAGACCGACGTGCTCGAATCCCAGGCCAGCTACGACACCGCGCGGGCCAACCGCCTGGTCGCCGAGCAGCAGGTGGATGACGCCTTCCAGGCCCTGGTGACCCTGACCAACCGCGAGTACAGCGCCATCGAGGGCATCCTCCACTCGCTGCCGGTGGTGGCGCCGGTTCCCAACGACGCCAAGGCCTGGGTGGACACCTCGGTGCAGCAGAACCTGCGCCTGCAGGCCAGCAACTACGCGGTCGACGCCGCCGAAGAGAGCCTGCGCCAGCGCAAGGCCGGCCACCTGCCGACCGTCGACGCCGTGGCCCAGTACCAGAAGGGCGACAACGATGCCCTGGGCTTCTCCAACTCCGGCGTACCGGGCGAGCCGCACTACGGCAAGTACGTCGACCAGACCAGTATCGGCCTGCAACTGAGCGTGCCGATCTACAGCGGCGGCCTGACCAGTTCCCAGGTCCGCGAGGCCTACCAGCGCCTGAACCAGAGCGAGCAGCTGCGCGAGAGCCAGCGCCGCCAGGTGGTGCAGGACGCCCGCAACCAGCATCGCGCGGTGAACACCGACGTGGAGCAGGTGAAAGCGCGTCGCCAGGCGATCATCTCCAACCAGAGCTCGCTGGAAGCCACCGAGATCGGTTACCAGGTTGGTACCCGCAATATCGTCGACGTACTGGACGCCCAGCGTTCCCTGTACAACTCGGTGCGCGACTACAACAACACCCGCTACGACTACATCCTCGACAACCTCAGCCTCAAGCAGACCGCCGGCACCCTCGCGCCGAGCGACCTGGAGGCACTGGGCGCGTACCTGAAGCCGGACTACAACCCGGACAAGGACTTTCTGCCGCCGGACCTGGCCAAGGCCGCCGAGGCGCAGCTCAAGGCCGGTTCGAAGTACTGATCCCGCCCCACGAAAAAGCCCCGCGATGCGGGGCTTTTTCTTTTCAGCCATACAGCCCGCCCCGCCAGGGGCCACACAGTGCGTAGGAGCGGACTCTGTCCGCGATTGGTTGAACCCCACGCCAAGCCCATCAACGGAGCCGCCGAGTAGACATCGCGGACGAAGTCCGCTCCTGCGCAAACCTTATTCCATGCGTAGGAGCGGACTCTGTCCGCGATTGGTTGAACCCCGCGCCAAGCCCATCTACGGAGCCGCCGAGGAGACATCGCGAACGAAGTCCGCTCCTACGCAAGCCTTATTCCATGCGTAGGAGCGGACTCTGTCCGCGATTGGTTGAACCACGCGCCAAGCCCATCAACGGAGCCGCCGAGGAAACATCGCGGACGAAGTCCGCTCCTACACAAACCTTATTCCATGCGTAGGGGCGGACTCTGTCCGCGATTGGTTGGACCACGCGCCAAGCTCATCAACGGAGCCGCCGAGGAGACATCGCGGACGAAGTCCGCTCCTACGCAAGCCTTATTCCGTGCGTAGGGGCGGACTCTGCCCGCAATTGGATGAACCGCGCCCGAGGGCCAGAATCGGAGTGGCCGAGTGATCAGTCGCGGTAGCCCGGCGAGACGCGATCCAGCATGCGCAACAGCGCCGACCAGGCCAGGTCGTAGCCATCCGGATCGCTCAGCTCGCCTTCGGCCAGCGGCCGCGCCGGGGCGTTGAACTGTTGCTCGGTGTGACGACACACCTCCTCCGGTGGAATCACCAGCTCGCCGCCCGCCTGGGCCGCCAACTGGATGTCGCAGGCCTTCTCCAGGTAGTACATGCGCAGGAACGCCTGCTGCACTGTCTGCCCCACCGTCAGCAGACCGTGGTTGCGCAGCATCAGGCCATAGTGATCGCCCAGGTCACGCACCAGGCGCTCCTGCTCGTCCATGGACAGGGCGATGCCTTCGTAGTCGTGGTAGCCCAGGCGCCCGTAGAACTCCAGGGAGATCTGGTTCAGCGGCAGCAATCCGCAGGCTTGCGCCGCCACCGCGCAACCCGCGCGGGTATGCGTGTGCAGCACGCACTGGGCGTCGTCGCGAGCGCCGTGGATGGCGCTGTGGATCACGAAGCCGGCCGGGTTGACCTTGTACGGCGACGGCTCCACCGCATGGCCGCCGAGATCGATCTTCACCAGGCTGGAAGCGGTGATTTCGTCGAACATCAGGCCGTAGGGGTTGATCAGGAAATGGTGTTCGGGACCGGGAATACGCACCGAGATATGGGTGAAGATCAGGTCGGTCATGCGGTAGTGCGCGATCAGGCGGTAGCAGGCCGCCAGCTCCTCGCGCAGCTTCCATTCCTCGGGCGAACAGGTGGCGCGGCTGGGCGCCTGCAGCGACGTCATGGTGCACTTCTCCTCAAGGCAAAAGACGCCGGGGCGGAGGCCCCGGCGCCACGCTCACGTTCTGGTTACTGCGCGGCCCAGGCGTTGAAGCGCTCTTCCAGCTCCTCGCCATGGTCAACCCAGAACTCGTCGTCCATCGCCAGGCCCTGGGGCAGGTTCTGCGTCGAGGTCGGCACCCAGCCGGCGAGATCGGACGGCAGGCGTTCGGCGGCCTGCTTGTTGGTCGGACCATACGCAATGTGCTTCACGTAGTCGACCTGGGCATCGGGCTGATTGGCGAAGGCGATGAAGCGCTTCGCCGCATCGACATGCTGCGAGCCCTTGATGATCGCCCAGTAGTCCATGCCGTACAGGCTGCCCGGCCAGACCAGCTGCAGGTTGCGCCCGCCCTTGTAGGCATCGGCGATACGCCCGGTGTAGGTGGTGGTCATAACCACGTCACCGGCGGCCAGCCACTGCGCCGGTTGTGCGCCGGCTTCCCACCACTGCACGTAGGGCTTGATCTGGTTGAGCTTGGCGAAGGCACGATCGACGCCGGCCTTGGTGGCCAGCTCCTTGTAGACGTCCGCCGGCTTCACGCCGTCGGCCATCAGGGCGAACTCCAGGTTGTAGATGGCGCGCTTGCGCAGGCCACGCTTGCCGGGGAATTTCTTCACGTCCCAGAAATCCGCCCAGGACTGCGGCGCCGGCTTGAGCTTGTCGGCGTCGTAGGCGATGGCGACGCCCCATACCAGCGCAGCCGAGCCGCAATCCTTGGCGGCATTCGGGATCAGCTGGTCCTTGCCGCCGATCTGCTGCCAGTCCAGTGGTACGAACAGGCCTTCATCGCAACCTCGGGCCAGGTCCGGGCCCTCGATCTGCACCACGTCCCAGTCGGCATGGCCGGTGTCGGCCATCACCTTGATGCGCGCCATTTCGCCGTTGTATTCGCTCTGGGTCACGCCGACCCCGGATTGCTTGCTGAACGGCTGGAAGAAGGCCGCGTCCTGGGCCTTCTGGCCCGCGCCGCCATAACCGACCACCACCATGTTCTCGGCGGCCTGGGCGACGCCGCAGCACAGCCCGAGGGCGAGCAGCAGTGGCGCGGCGGCGGTCTTGCGGAAGAAGCGTTTGTGGAAAGTGCTTTGACGCAAAGTCATCGGGCATACCCCCAGTCGTAGGTGGCAGCGGGCGCAGCCGGAATGGCCGCACACACGCAGGACGGGCGCGCCGGAACCACGGAGCAAGAAAGACAGGGCAGAGATGAATCGATTGCCAGCGGGTGGACCCGCCGTGCGAGGGGGGACCGTACGGGACGGTTCATGCGCCTCTCCTCTTGTAGTTGTTGTGGAGCACGTCGCGGTTGCCCCCGGAAAACTCCGGGAGCGGCATCGAAACTACCCAGTCACTTTTAAAAAAACAAGTTGATTTTTTACTGGCGGTAAATTTCCATAGAGAGAACTTAAACAACAATTGCTTAGAAAGCATTGCCCGCCCCAGGAGAAGCCGCCGTGTCCCAGGTTCGCCACTTCCAGCAATCCGCCCTGCAGTTCCAGCCCTACGGCGGACAAGACATCGAACGCGCCGCCATCTGCCGCCTGATCGGCCCGGCGGACAGCGAAACCATGGGCGCCGGCCTGGCTCGCTTCGACGGCGTTTCCATCGAGTGGACAGTGCTCTACGACGAACTGATCGTGGTGCTGGAAGGCAACTTCCGCCTGCGCCTGGCCGACCAGGTGATCGAGGCCAAGCCGGGCGATGTGATCTGGGTGCCGGAGCGCACGCCGCTGGCCTACGAAGGCGAGAAAGCCTGCGTCTTCTACGCCCTCTATCCGGTGGACTGGCAGGCGCGCAACGCTTGAGTCCAACCTCCGGCCGCCGACGCGGCCGATGCTTCAACGCTGCACCACAACAAGAATCCGGAGTTGCCCGATGAGCCAGTTTCCCCACCTGTTCAGCCCGCTGCAGATTCGCGGCAAGGCGCTGAAGAACCGCATCATGTCCACCGGGCACGACACCTCGATGCCCACCGACAACCTGGTCAACGATCAGCTGGTGGCCTACCACACCGCCCGCGCCAAGGGCGGCGTCGGCCTGATCGTGCTGCAGGTCGCCGGCGTGCACGACAGCGCGCGATACACCTCTCACGTGCTGATGGCCACCGATGACGAGTGCATCCCCGGCTACCGGCGCATAGCCGAGGCGTGTCACGCCGAGGGCACGGTGGTGCTGTCCCAGGTATTCCACCCCGGTCGCGAGATCATGGAGTCCAGCGATGGCCTGCTGGCCGTGGCCTACGCTCCGTCCGCTTCGCCCAACGAACGCTTCCGCGTGATGCCCCGCGAGCTGAGCCAGGCGATGATCGACGAGATCATCGCAGGCTACGCTGCCGCCGCACGGCGCCTGCACACTGCCGGCATCGACGGCGTGGAAGTAGTCGCCAGCCACGGCTACCTGCCGGCGCAGTTCCTCAACCCGCGGGTGAACCGCCGCAACGACGGCTACAACGGCGACCTCGACGCCCGCCTGCGCTTCACCCGCGAAGTGATCGCCGCCATCCGCGCCGCCACCGACGAAGACTTCATCATCGGCCTGCGCATCTCCGCCGACGAGCGCGATCCCGAAGGCCTCACCGAAGACGAATCGCTGCAGGGCGTCAAAGGGCTGCAGAAAGACCTGGACTACGTGCACATCGTCGCCGGCACGTCCGCCTCCCTGGGCGGCGCCATCCACATCGTGCCGCCGATGGCCATCGAAGCGGCCTACCTGGCCAACGAGGCCGGCACCTTCAAGCGCAACCTGGATATCCCGCTGTTCGTCACCGGGCGCATCAACCAGCCGCAGGAAGCCGAGCTGATCGTCGCCCGCGGCCAGGCCGATGTCTGCGGCATGACCCGCGCGCTGATCTGCGACCCGCAGATGCCGAGCAAGACCGAAAGCGGCCACGTCGAGGACGTGCGCGCCTGCATCGCCTGCAACCAGGCGTGCATCGGCCACTTCCACCGCGGCTACCCGATCTCCTGCATCCAGCACCCGGAGACCGGCCGCGAGCTGATCTACGCCGAACGCAAGAAGGCCGCCCAGCGCAAACGCGTACTGGTGGTCGGCGGCGGGCCGGCCGGCATGAAGGCCGCCGCTGTCGCTGCCCAGCGTGGTCATGACGTCACCCTTTGCGAGGCCACCGCTCAGTTGGGCGGCCAGGTCAATCTCGCCCAGCTCCTGCCGCGCCGCGCGGAGTTCGGCGGCGCGTCCACCAACCTGCAGCGCGAAATGCAACTGGCCGGCGTCGAAGTGCGCCGCAACACCCGCGTCGACCGCGCGCTGGTAGAAGCCGAGCGCCCCGACGTCGTGATCGTCGCCACCGGCGCCGTGCCCTATCGCCCTCCCTACGAGGAAGCCGGCGAACTACAGGTGGTGGACGCTTGGCAGGTGCTACGCGGCGAAGTGAAGCTCGGCCGCTCGGTGCTGGTCACCGACTGGCGCGCCGACTGGATCGCCCCCGGCATCGCCGAGCGCCTGGTGCGCGACGGCCACCAGGTGCAACTCGCCGTGAACGGCACTCACGCCGGCGAAAGCCTGCCGCTCTACGTGCGCGACCACCTGGCCGGCGAACTGCACCGCCTGGGCATCAGTATCACCACCTACGCCCGCCTGTACGGCGTCGACGACAGCACCGTCTACCTGCAGCACACCGCCAGCGGCGAGCCGATGCTGGTGGAAAACATCGACACCCTGGTGCTCTGCCAGGGCCACCAGCCGGTGGACGACCTGGCCGACGAGATCGCCGACCTGGCCGAGGTGCGCCGCATCGGCGACTGCCTGGCACCGCGCACGGCGGAAGAGGCCATCTACGAAGGGCTGAAGGCAGGCTGGGAGATTTAAGAGCGAGCGCAGGCAGCAGGCTACAGGCGGCATGCAGGAGCAAGAGCCGCTTCAGCCTGCCGCTTGAAGCCTGTAGCCTGTAGCCTTTCACTCCCGGACCCTTCGCATGAGCCGCAAAGCCCCGCAGGAAGCACCCGCCAACGCCGAAGCGCAGTTCCTCGGCACCCGCATCCGCGGCCTGCGCAAGCGGCGCGGCATGACACTGGCGGAACTGGCCGAACAGAGCGGACTGACCGCCGGCTACATCAGCCAGCTGGAACGCAACCTCGCCTACCCGTCGATCCCGGCACTGTTCAACATCGCCCGCAGCCTGGGTGTGACCATCCAGTGGTTCTTCGCCAGCGAAGTGCAGGTCGACCCGGCCGACGCCGGCTACGTGGTGCGGCGCAACGCTCGCACCAGCGTGCATTACGAGGACGGCATCGTCGACGAACTGCTCAGCCCGCAGCCCAGCCGCCAGTTGGAAATCCTCCACTCGAAGTTCCCGCCCGGCACCTACAGCCAGCAGAGCTACAGCCACGAGGGCGAGGAAGCCGGTTATTTGCTCAGCGGCACGTTCGAGCTATGGGTGGGCGAGCGCCATTTCCTGCTCAATGAGGGCGACAGCTTCAGCTATTCCAGCCAGGAGCCGCACCGTTATGGCAATCCGGGGGATGTGGACGCGGTGGTGCTGTGGGTGATTACCCCGCCGACGTTCTGAAGTCTCGGGGCTTTTCGTAGGAGCGAGCTTGCTCGCGAACCTGCCTGATGCCGTTGCTGCCGAAAGAGCGTTCGCGAGCAAGCTCGCTCCTACAGTCGAGGTCCCGGGAAACTCTGGAGCCTCTCCCCTCACCCCAGCCCTCTCCCTGAGGGAGAGGGGGCAGGTCGGCAGGCAACCTGTCGGCGAGGCGTTTAAAACTGCTTTCTCCGGCTGACTCAGCGTGCCGCCTGACACCGAGCGGTCCCCTCTCCCTCCGGGAGAGGGTCAGCACCAATGCCAATCAGCCCTTGATCAACCTGCCGAGGCCATCCAGCAAGCGCGCCAACGCGCCCTGATTGGCCTTCATCACCCCCAACCCAGCCTCGGCCATGCGCTCGGCGCTGGCCGGTTCATCCCACAAGGCGGCCACGGCCACCGCCAGCGACGGCGCGTCGGCCACTTCGCGCAGTGCGCCGACCTCGCGCAGTTGCGCGGCGATTTCCAGGAAGTTGAACAGGTGCGGGCCGGACAGCACCGGCTTGCCCAGCGCCGCCGGCTCCAGCAGGTTGTGGCCGCCATTGGGCACCAGGCTGCCACCGACGAAGGCGACGTCGGCCAGCGCGTAGAGGAACAGCAGTTCGCCCATGGTGTCGCCCAGCAGGACCTGGGTGTCCACCGTGACCAGTTCGCCGGTGGAGCGGCGCTGGGTACGGAAGCCTTCACGCTGGCACAACTCGAACATCGGGCCGAAGCGCTCCGGGTGACGTGGCACCAGGATCAGCAGCGCCTCCGGATGCTTTTCCAGCAGTTGGCGGTGCGCCGCGAGGACGATCTCGTCTTCGCCGGCGTGGGTGCTGGCAGCGATCCAGATCGGCCGCAGCTGCGCTTGCCATTGGCTGCGCAGGTCAGCGGCTCGGGCCAGCAGTTCAGGGTCGATGGTCAGGTCGAACTTGATCGAACCGGTCACGCTCACGCAGTCCGGGCGCGCGCCGAGCTGGCGGAAGCGCTCGGCTTCGGCCTCGGTCTGCACGGCGATCCAGCTCATCTCTTCGAGCATCGGCCGGGTCAGCCCGGCGAAGCGCGCGTAGCCGCGCGCCGAACGTTCGGACAGCCGTGCGTTGGCCAGCGCCACCGGAATGCCGCGCTTGGCGCACTGGTGGATGTGGTTGGGCCACAGCTCGGTTTCCATGATCACGCCCAGCACCGGCCGCGCGCGGTCGAGGAAGCGCGCCGCCGCCCAGGGCAGGTCGTACGGCAGGTAGCAGTGCTGCACCTGGTCGCCGAACAGTGCGCGGATGCGCTCGGAGCCGGTGGGCGTCATGCAGGTGACAGTGATCGGCAGGCAGGGATGACGTTGCATCAGCGCGCGGATCATCGGCGCGGCGGCGATGCTCTCGCCCACCGACACCGCGTGCACCCAGATGCCGCCGGGCTTGAGCGCCGGCAGACCGAGGGCGAAGCGCTCGCCGACGCGCTGGGCGTAGGCCGGGGCCTTGCGCGAACGCAGGAACAGGCGCAGCGCGACCAGCGGCAGGCCCAGGTGGAACAGCAGGGTATAGAGGGTCCGGTTCATGGCGGCGGAGAGTAGCAAATTACCCGCCCGGCCCGCTGCAATTGGCGCATGAGGTGGGAGGCGCGTAGGAGCGGACTTCGTCAGCGATCGGCCACCGGCGCGTGGGGAAATCATCGCGGACAGAGTCCGCTCCTACGGAAGCTGCTCAGTCGTAGGGCATATAACGCGCCAGCGTTATCCGCCGAGCAAGAGCCGGCGGATAACCTGTTCCAGGTTATTCGCCCTACGAAAACCTCTTCAGACCGGCGCGGCGAGATGCTCCGCGAAGCACTCGCCCAGCCAGTTCGCCGCCGGCCCCAGCGGCTCGTCGCGGCGCCAGACCAGCTCCACCACCAGCGGCGGCGGCGTCCAGTCGCTGGCCAGTTCGACCAGCAGCGGCTGGTAGGCCGGGTACTGCGCCACGTGGGTCGGCAGCCAGGCCCAGCCGAGGTCGCGCATCAGCAGTTCGGCCATGGCGTAGAAACTGTCGGCGCGCCAGACCAGCGGGCTGATCTGCTCGCCGCCGGGGTAGTGGCTGTCCTGCGGGGCCATCAGCAACTGGCGATGCCGCGCCAGCTCGCGGCGGTCGGCATAGTCGAGCTTCGCCAGCTCATGCCCGGCGCCGCACACGGTGACCATCTCGATGGTACCCAGGCGCTGCCGCTCGAGTTCCTCCGGCATGCCCTCATGATGGAACAGCAAGCCCAGGTCCGCACGGCGCTCCAGCAGCTTGCGCGCCACGTCGCCCTGGGCGCTGCTGGAGAGCTGCACCTCCACGCTGGGGAATTCCTGCGCCAGCGCTTCCAGGCCCGAGAGCACCGGTTGGTAGGGCATCGCCTCGTCCTGGGCCAGGCGCAACAGCGGCTCGGTGCCGCAGACCAGCGAGCGGGCGCGGCTCTCCAGGCGCTCGCACTGGCGCAACACTTCCCGTGCCTCATCCAGCAGCGCGCGCCCTTCGGCGGTCAGCACCGGCTGGCGGCCACTGCTGCGTTCGAACAGGGTCACGCCCAGGTCGCTTTCCAGCAGGGCGATGGACGAACTCACCGCCGACTGCACGCGCTGCAGCTGGCGTGCCGCTGCCGAGAAGGAAGACTGGTCGGCGACACTGACGAAGAGACGCAACTGGTCCAGGTTCCACTGCATGACTTGCCTCCATCTCCTATCTCAAAAGCAGATAGGTAATGACTTTATCCCATCGCCGGGAAGACTAGAATGCCCGGCAGAATCGAACGTCAGCAGCGTGTCGCTCATACCGAGCGGCGTGTCGTTCCGGGGAGCACCCACCATGCCCGGCTATCTCTACCTCGCCATCGCCATCGTCGCCGAAGTCGTCGCCACCGCTTCGCTGAAGTCGGTCAAAGGCCTTTCCACGCCCCTGCCGCTGATCCTGGTCATCGTCGGCTACGCCATTTCCTTCTGGATGCTCACCCTGGTGGTGCGCAGCATTCCCGTGGGCATCGCCTACGCCATCTGGGCCGGCCTGGGCATCGTACTGGTCAGCGTTGCCGCGCTGTTCCTCTACCAGCAGAAACTCGACACCGCCGCGGTACTGGGAATGTGCATGATCGTCAGCGGCGTGGTGGTCATCCAGTTGTTCTCCCGCACCGCGGGTCATTAAAGAGGGTGAGTAGCTAACGGCCAGCCCTGAAGAGCCCCTCCCCCTAACCCTCTCCCGCAAGCGGGAGAGGGGACCGTTCGACACGAAGTGAAACCTCGGTATCAGCCGGCACAGACGGCTCCCTCTCCCTTTGGGAGAGGGCTGGGGTGAGGGCAACGACGGCTGGTTGCGGCCTACAAGGGTTATACTGCGCGCTTCGTTTTTCCCTTCGAGGCGCTTTCATGTCCGAATCCCTGAGCACCGACATCCTCATCGTCGGCGGCGGCATCGCCGGTCTCTGGCTCAACGCCCGCCTGCGTCGCGCCGGCTTTTCCACCGTGCTGGTGGAGAACACCGCGCTGGGCGGCGTGCAGAGCATGCGCTCGCAGGGGATCATCCATGGCGGCACCAAGTACGCGCTGCACGGCGCGCTGACCGGCGCCTCGGAAGCCATCGCCGACATGCCCGCGCTGTGGCGCGACTGCCTGGCCGGCACTGGCGAAGTGGACCTGCGCGGCGTGCGCGTGCTCTCTGACGCACACTACCTGTGGTCCCCGGGCGGCCTGGCCGGCAACCTCACCAGCTTCTTCGCCAGCAAGGCGGTACGCAGCCGCGTCGCCCAGGTAAAAGGTGCGGACCTGCCGCCAGCCCTGCAGGACAAAGCCTTCAAGGGCAAGGCCTACCGCCTCACCGAGCTGGTGCTGGACGTGCCCAGCCTGGTTGCTCGCCTCGCCGAACTGGCCGGTGACGGCCTGCTCGCCGGCGAACGCATCGAAGCCCTGCGCGAAGGCGACAAGCTGGTCGGCCTGCGCGTCGACGGCCGCGAGATCGGTGCCCAGCGCGTGGTGCTCAGCGCCGGCGCCGGCAACGAAGCCTTGTTGCGCGAGCTGGGCCTGGAACGCCCGGAGATGCAGCGCCGCCCGCTGCACATGGTGCTGCTCACCGCGCCGACCCTGAAGCCGCTCTACGCCCACTGCCTGGGTGGCGGGCCGAAACCCCGCGTCACCGTCACCACCCACCCGCTGAGCAATGGCGACTGGGTCTGGTACCTGGGTGGCGACATTGCCGAAGCCGGAGGCGTGGCGCGCAACGAGGCCGAGCAGATCGCCGAGGCGCAGCGCGAACTGCACAAGCTGGTGCCCTGGATCGACCTCTCCGCCGCGCGCTGGGCCACCCTGCGCGTGGACCGCGCCGAACCCTCGCAGAACAACCTGCTGCGCCCGGACAGCGCCTTCCTCGCCGAGAACGGCGCGCTGCTGGTCGGCTGGCCGACCAAACTGGCGCTGGCGCCGAACTTCGCCGACCGCGTGCTGGAGTCCCTGGATAAAGCCGGAGTTCGCCCACAGGCCGCGGCGGCCCTGCCCGCACTGCCACGCCCCGCCATGGCCCGCCCGGTCTGGGAGGAACTGTTCGGATGAAGACTCTGCACCACCTGCACCGCCCGCTGGGCAGCACCGGCCTGAACGTCTCGCCGCTGGGCCTGGGCACCGTGAAGCTGGGCCGCGACCAGGGCGTGAAATATCCCGCCGGCTTCCGCATCCCCGATGACCGCGAGGCCGCCGACCTGATCGCCCTGGCCCGCGACCTGGGCATCAACCTGATCGACACCGCGCCGGCCTATGGCCACAGCGAGGAACGCCTCGGCCCGCTGCTGCGCGGCCAGCGCGATCAGTGGGTGATCGTCAGCAAGACTGGCGAGGAGTTCGACGGCGGACTCTCGCACTTCGACTTCAGCGCCGCCCACACGCGTCGCTCCGTCGAGCGCAGCCTCCGGCGCCTGGAGACCGACTACGTCGACCTGGTACTGGTGCATTCCGACGGCAACGACCTGGACATCCTGCGCGGCACCGAGGTCTACGCGACCCTGGAGCGCCTGAGGGACGAAGGGCTGATCCGCGGCTTCGGCTTCTCCGGCAAGACCGCCGACGGCGGGCTGCTGGCCCTGGAGCGCGGCGACTGCGCCATGGTCACCTACAACCTCAACGAGCAGGCGGAAAAGCCGGTGATCGACCACGCCCAGGCCCATGGCCGCGGCATCCTGATCAAGAAGGCCCTGGCCAGCGGCCACGCCGCCCTCGCTCCCGGCGTCGACCCGGTGCGCGCCAGCTTCGAGCTGGTGCTCGGCCATCCGGGAGTGGCCAGCGCCATCGTCGGCACCATCAATCCGCTGCATCTGGCGCACAACGTCAGCATCGCCGCCGAGGTGCTCGACCACTGATCGGCAGACGCCGTACGGTCATGTGGATTGCGTATTCCTGTGCCATGCTGCAACTCCCCCGGCGAAAACCGTGGGCATAGAAACTGTCGCCAGCCGGTGATTCCCCTGCAAAAATCTCGGAATCACCAAGCCTTTCAGGGAAAAATCCGGAAATCTTTTTGATTTTCGATGACACCAGGATCGGTGTCAGGCTGTCTAGGTTGTAGCGACCCCGTAAAGAACGATCGGCCGGTCCGTCTCCAGCAGACGGTCAGCGTTGGCGTCGGCGTCGCCTTTGAAAAAGGACGCGCCCGGCGCAACCCGGCGCCCTGTACGAGAAGGAACCCCCACATGCCCCGTACGCTCGCCCGCAAGGACCCGACCGCCTTCAAGACCCTGCCGCTGCTGGTGGAAGCCAGCCCGGAAGGGCTCGCCTACCAGACCCTCGGCAAGCCCCTGAACTTCGCCCAGGTGCTGGAAAAGCGCCGCCCCATCGAGATCCATGAAACCGAACGCTTTACCACCGAACTGGCCAATCTCGGCGTTTCGGTGCGCCTGACCCTGAATTACCAGGGCCGCGACCACTGGATTCTGGTGCGCCAGCGCCGCCTGGATCGTGGTGACACCGTGCTCAAGCTGATTTCCGGCTATGTGCCGGCCCACGAACTGAACCTGCCGCTGCTCACCGCGATCCAGGAAGTCGCCGAGGAATGCCTGGTGGAAACCGCCGATGGCTGGCTCGGCGGGCGCTTCGGCGACACCTGGCTGCCGACGCCCTACGAGGGCATCCTGCGCTACCGCGAAACCAGCCACTTCTCGCTGACCCCGCTGTCCGGCGCCTCGCGCCCGGTGCAGGCCGGCGCGCTGCGCCTGCTGGAGCGTCCGCAAGCCTACGTGCACCTGCCGACAGCCTCCTTGCAACTGGTCTATGACCTGCGCATGGAACTACCCAAGGATGCCCGTGAAGTCAGCCTGTTCCATGTCGATGAGAAACTCGAAAGCGGCCCACTGGTGGCGCGCCTGGATCGCCGGCGCCCGGACATCTACCTGCTGCCGCTGGAACATGGGCAGCCGACCGGCGAGCTGTTCACCCTGAGCAAGGGCGAACTGTGCAAGGCGAGCACTCGCGGCGTATGGCTGTCGGAGAGTTTCGCCGAGCAGGATGGCTGGCTGGTGCGCGAAGAACGCATCCGCTTCCGCGAATGGATGGAGCAGTGGCCGCCCGCCGCCGGCAATGCCGGTAGCGGGCGGCGCACGGCCTGAGGCCGTAATCTGATTCGCCCTGCCTGACGGCAGGGCGGAATCTGTAGGAGCGAGCTTGCTCGCGAACGGTGCACACCGGCCAAGCAGTCGTTGGGGCGGTTCGCGAGCAAGCTCGCTCCTACGAAAAGCGCTCCGCCTTACTTCAGCTGGCTGGAGCTCTTGCCCAGCAGGCGCCGCGCGACGATCAGCAACTGGATCTGCTGGGTACCCTCGAAGATGTCGAGGATCTTCGAATCCCGCGCCCATTTCTCCAGCAGCTCTTCTTCCCCATAACCCAGCGCTCCCGCCAGCTCGACGCATTTCAGCGTCACCTCGTTGGCTACTCGTCCGGCCTTGGCCTTGGCGATGGAAGCCTCCTTGGAGTTGGGCAGGCGGTTATCGGCCATCCAGGCCGCCTTCAGGGTCAGCAGGCGCGCCGCTTCCCATTCGGCCTCAAGCCGGTACAACGTGGCCTCGGCGTGGCTGGCGGTCAGCAGCGGCTGGCGATAATCGAAGCGGCAGCCGGCCTTCTTCAGCAGCTCGCGGGTTCGGTCCAGCGAGGCCTTGGCCACGCCGATGGCCATGGCTGCCACCAGCGGGCGGGTGTTGTCGAAGGTTTCCATCACCCCGGCGAAACCCTTCTGCACATCGATCTCGGCGTTGCCCAGCAGGTTGGCCGCCGGTACGCGGCAATCGCTGAAGCTGATGGAGGCGGTGTCCGAGGCCTTGATACCGAGCTTCTTCTCCAGCCGAGTGACGGTCATGCCCGGCGTGCCCTTCTCCACCACGAAGGACTTGATCGCCGCACGCCCCAGGTTCTTGTCCAGGGTCGCCCAGACCACCACCGCATCGGCGCGGGCGCCCGAGGTGACGAAGATCTTCTCGCCGTTGAGCAGGTAGTGATCGCCATCGCGGGTAGCGCTGGTGCGGATCGCCGCGGAGTCAGAACCGCAGCCCGGCTCGGTGATGGCCATGGCCGCCCAGGTGCCGGAGAAACGCTTGAGCTGCTCCTCGTTGGCCACCGCGGCGATAGCGGCGTTGCCCAGGCCCTGGCGCGGCATGGCCAGCAACAGGCCGGTGTCGCCCCAGCACATTTCCATCACGCCCAGGCAGGCGGACAGGTTGCCGCCATTCTTCACGCCCTCCTCCGCGCCGGCCTTGCGCTTGCTCGCCGAGGTGGCGCCGACCGCATCCGGCGAGCCGGCGTTCATGCCGTCCAAAAGCGCGGCGAGCAGGTCCAGTTCCTTGGGATAGGCGTGCTCGGCCTTGTCGTACTTGCGGGAAATCGGTCGCAGGTAGTTCTCCGCGACCTGGCGCGCCTGGTTCTGCAAGGTGCGGAATTTCTTCGGTGTCTCGAGGTACATGCAAGGCTCCTTACAGGTGCAGGCCGCCAGCCATCAGGCTGACCGCGCGCAGGTCGCGATACCAGCGCTCGGCCGGGTGTTCCTGGGTGAAACCATGGCCGCCGAGCAGTTGCACCGCGTCGGTACCGATCTTCATCGCCTTCTCGGCACAGAGCAGCTTCGCCAGGTAGGCCTCGCGGTGGAACGCCTGGCCGCGCTCGGCCAGCGCGCAGGCGCGCCAGACCATCAGGCGCATGGCGTCCAGCTCCACGGCAATGTCCGCGACCATGAAGGCCACGCCCTGGCGATGGCTGATCGGCTCACCGAAAGCCTCGCGCTCGTTGCAGTAGGTGATCACGTAGTCGAGCGCGGCCTGGCCAGTGCCCACGGCGAGCGCGCACCAGGCCAGCGCGGCGTAGTCGAGGAAGGCTTGATAGTCGAAGCGTTCCGCCGCCAAGCGCTGCTCGGCTGGCACTTTCACGCTCTTGAAGCGTATCCGCGCGGTGCCGGTGGCTTTCAGGCCCATCGCCGGCTCGGCGCGCACCTCGACGCCCTTGGCGCGGGTATCGATGAGGAACAGCGCCGGGCCATCGCCGGCATCCGCTGCGACGATCAGTTTCTGCGCATCCACGCCACGCACCACCAGGCATTTCTCCCCAGTCAGCGTGTAGCTCGCCCCGCGCTTGCGCGCCTTGGTGGACAAGCGTTGCGGATCAGCCAGCAGCTGCGGTTCATTCACCGCAATGGCGATCAGCGGCACCGCTTCTTCGGCGACGAAGGCCGGCAGCCAGCGCGCCTGCTGCTCCGGCGAGGCCCAGCGGCGAATGCAGTTGGCCGCCGACAGTGGTACCAGCAGCGCAGCGGCCAGACTCAGGTCGCCGCGGGCAAGGGCTTCAGCGATCAGCGCATTGCTCACCACGGTACGCTCGCCAGCCATGCCGCCGTGCACTTCACTGACGCCGTAGTGGGTCAAACCCAGCTCCTGCGCCTGGGCCAGCAGCTCCAGGCTCAGGCTGGCCTTGGCGTCGGCCTCATGGGCGGCCGGGCGCAACACTTCGGCGGCGAAGCCTTCGAGCATCTCCACGAGCATCTGTTGCTCGTCGGACAGCGACAGGTCGAACAGCCCGTCCGGGTCGGCCTTGCGTGGGGTCTTGGGCTGCTTGGCGGCACGCTCGCTGGCCAGCCGGAAGCCGGTGCGGCTGCCGCTGTAGAGCAGTCTTTCGAAAGGCTTGCGCAGCTTGAGTCGGTCAGGCCAGTCGGCCTGGGCGACACGGTTCAGCACGGCCAGGGCGCGGCCCTGCACGTCGGTGGTCATGGCATCTCGCTCCGCGGAGGGTGGATGCCCCGATCATGCGCCGGGAAATGGCGGGGGAACCATGACCGCTTTGCCGTTGGTCACTGGCAGAGCGGTCAGTGGGGAAGACTGTAGGAGCGAGCTTGCTCGCGAATGGCCCCGCAACGGGGTTTGTTCGCGAGCAAGCTCGCTCCTACAAAAGGCGCTCCCTGCAGGAGCGGCCCAGGCAAGCGAAAGCAGATCAGCCCTGGTGGCGAATCTTCTCGACGATGGCGGTGGTGGAGCTGTTTTCCACCAGGCCCAGTACGCGGACCTCGCCGCCGTAGGCCTTGACGATGTCGGCACCGACCACCTGCTCGACGCCGTAGTCACCGCCCTTCACCAGCACGTCCGGACGGACCTCGCTGAGCAGGCGCTCGGGGGTGTCTTCGCCGAAGCTGACGACCCAGTCCACCGCGCCGAGGCCGGCGAGTACGGCCATGCGGCGGTCGACACTGTTGATCGGGCGGCCCGGGCCTTTCAGGCGGGTGACCGAGCCATCGTCGTTGACCCCGACGATCAGGCGGTCACCCTGGGCGCGCGCCTGCTCCAGGTAGGTCACATGGCCGGCATGGAGGATATCGAAGCAGCCGTTGGTGAAGACGATCTTCTCGCCGTGGGCGCGGGCGTCCTCGATGGCCAGCAGCAGCTGGTCGAGGCTCAGTACGCCACGCTCGGAGCCCTGCTCGCGCTGCACGGCGCGGCGCAGTTCCGGGGCGCTGATGGCGGCAGTGCCGAGTTTGCCGACAACGATGCCGGCGGCCAGGTTGGCCAGGGCCACGGCTTGCGGCAGGTCCTCACCGGCGGCGATAGCGCCGGCCAGGGTGGAAATCACCGTGTCGCCGGCGCCGGTGACGTCGAACACTTCGCGCGCGCGGGCCGGCAGGTGCAGGGCACTGTGGCCGGGGCGCAGCAGGGTCATGCCGTGTTCGCCACGGGTGACCAGCAGCGCACCGAGTTCCAGCTCGGTCATCAGTTGCTGGCCCTTGGCGACCAGGTCAGCCTCGTCGGTGCAGCGACCGACGATGGCTTCGAACTCGGAGAGGTTCGGGGTGATCAGGCTGGCGCCACGGTAGATGGCGAAGTCCTTGCCCTTGGGGTCGGCCAGCACCGGGATACCGCGCTGGCGAGCGGCCTGGATCAGCGCCTGGTGGTTCTTCAGCGCGCCCTTGCCGTAGTCGGAGAGCACCAGCACGCGGACCTGGTCGAGCAGCGCCTCGACATCGGCGGACAGCGCCACGGCGTCGGTGCGGAAAGCTTCCTCGAAGTCCACGCGCAGCAGTTGCTGGTGACGGCTCATGACCCGCAGCTTGACGATGGTCGGCTGCCCGGCGATGCGCTGGAAGCGGGTGGTCACGCCCACCGCCTGCAGGCTGTCGCTCAGGCTGTCGGCGGCTTCGTCGACGCCGGTGACGCCGACCAGGAAGGCCGGGGCGCCGAGGGCGGCGAGGTTCAGCGCGACGTTGGCGGCGCCACCGGGGCGGTCCTCATGCTGCTCGACCCGCACCACGGGCACCGGCGCCTCGGGCGAGATGCGCGAGGTCGCGCCGTGCCAGTAGCGGTCGAGCATCACGTCGCCGACTACTAGAACGGGGGCCTGGTCGAAACGGGGCATGGTCAATTTCATGGGAACTCCGCAGGTCGAAATCGCCGCGGATAATACCATAGCCGCCCGCTGCGACTTGCGCCGGGCACCGGGCGGTCACGGCAATCTCTACGGGACTTTGCGCACCCAGAACAACTCGTGGCGCCGCACCGCCTTGCGGAAGAACTCGTCGTCGCCGGTGACCGGCCATTGGCGCCCGGCGAGCACGCGCTGAATCAGCCGGCGCAGGCGCTTCTTGCCGGTCAGCGGGGTCTGCAGGTCGTGTTGCAGGGCCAGGGCCTGGGCCTTGTCGATGCGCGCCGCGGGATCCAGCACCGGGCTCCACAGCGGGTCGGCCGGCAATGCCTCGATACAGGGTGGCAGGGCGATGCCGCCGTCCGCCGGGCCCATGGGCCAGCGGTCGTTGTCGTGCAGGTGGTTGGCGTAGAGCAGCAGGGCCTGCGGCTTCCAGCTGCTGCGGCCGATCGCCTCCAGCGTCGCGCGGGTGGCGTGCACGTGGTCGGCGTGGGGGTCCAGCTCCGGGTGCGCGGTGAGGATCACTTCCGGGCGGATGTGCTCGATGAGCGTGGTCAGGTCAGCCACCAGGTTGAGCCAGGTCGGCGCGCCGTCGCTGTCACCCGGCAGGGGGAACGGATTGAAGCCGCGCACGCTGCGGATGTCGGTCTCGCCGGACTCTTTCGAGCCGAACGCCTGGCTCGGCTCGGCCGCCATGGCCGGCAGTTGCAGGCAGTAGTAGCCCAGCTGCACGCAACGCTCGGCCGGCACGCCGCCCCAGAGCGGAGCGGCAATGCTGTCCCAGGTCCGCAGGCGGCCTTTCAGGCGCGCCGCAGCGGCCTTGTCCAGACCCAGGCGCTGGTAGTGCTCGGCCTCGATCTCGCCCTGGGTCAAGGTAACGATCCAGGCCTCCGGGCAGCGGCTGTACTGGCCAAAGGCGGCCAGTTCGGCATCGTCCGCGTGGGGCGCGATGATCAACAGGCGCTTCTGTGCGTAGTCCGGATTATGGAAGGCATGCAGCACACCGTGCTGCGCCAGCCGGCAATGGCGGCCGCGAATGCGCAGATGTCCGGCGCGCAGCGCTTCGCCCTGGCCGGAGAGGTTGAGGTAGCGCTTGCCGCTGACGCCGCGCTCGAAGTCCTGACGATCAACCTCGACGCCCTCGATCAGCACCTGCGGGTCGAGCCAGCGGCCGAGCAGCGAGGCCTTCACCTCGATCTCCAGCACCAGCGTTTCCTCGTTCTCCGGCAACGCGCCGGTGGCTACGTGCAGGCCGTGCGAGCCAAGGGACACCGGCAGGGCGACGGAGCCCTCGGGGAAGTCGTAGCGGTAGTCATCGCGCGGCGAATAGAACAGGTGGTCGGCAAACCAGGCTTCATGGGCGAGCCAGCCGAGAAACACGGCCAGCGGCACGCTCCACCAGGGCGCGAAGATGCCCAGCAGGATCAGCGCCAGCAAGGCGACGAGCAGGACCGCGCGCTTCTTGCGGCGGTGCTGTTTGAGCAGTTGCTGCTTGCGGGCGCTCATGATCGTTCTCCGTTAAAACCAATCGCGGACGAAGTTCGCTCCCGCAATCAGGTAAGGGCGTTGCAGGTGGGCTGTAGGAGCGAGCTTGCTCGCGAACCCAACTCTGCGGCTGAGCTATTCGCGAGCAAGCTCGCTCCTACGAAGAGCCTGAAGTCAGACCTGGAACACCGGCACGCGGTGGCACCAGCGATCCTTGTACTCGCGGTCGGCGCGGCCGAAGGAATAGCGCAGCGGCTTGCCCAGCGCCTCGGCCTCGGCCCAGGCCTCTTGCGTATTGACGAAACTGAGCACGCTGCCGGGGCTGAACTCGCGGTTTTCCGGAGCCACGCCGCCGTTGATGTACTCGACGCTGATCCACTTCGGCGCCTCGACCCGATAGAGAATCTGGATCGCTACCGGCTCGCCGTCCAGGCGTACCAGGGAGCCACGCATGAATTCGCGCATCAGGCTGAACACTTCGGCCAGCCGCGCCTTGCCCGGCACCTCGAACTCCCAGCGGCGCTGGAACAGGTCGGCATAAATGCGCGCCTGCTCCTCGGGGCTCAGCTCGCTCATGGGCTGCAGCACGCCGCCCGCCTCTTCCAGCAGGCGCTGTTCGCGGCGCTGGTTGTAGCGGAACTTCTTCGAGAAATCGGCCGGCGCGCGGTTCATCGCCAGTTGCTCGGGTTGCTCGCGGGCGTCGCCAACCTGCTCGCGATTGAGCTCGGAGAGGTAGCGCACCTGATGGCGCAGCTCGATGCGCGCGCCTTCGGCGATCGGCAGGATGATCTCGGCATTGCCCAGGTCGAACAGCGCCTTCCTGCCCTCACGCTTGAGCACGTCCTTGGACAGCGCCAGGTGGCGCCCCCAGGTCGGTACGGCAGCGCGCAGCTCGTTGCCTTCGAACCAGCCCAGGTAGCGCACCGCAATGCCGGCCAGGCCGGCCAGGCGTTCGACTACATCCGGGTGGGTGGCGACGCTGCCGCCGAAGCGCTGCCAGGCGGCGGCATAGTCGGCCGCCGCGATGGGCGTCCAGCCGCGTTCGCGGAAGAATCGCAGTCGGTTCAGCATGCCTGGGAAATCCGCACCATCGTCATACCGGCTGCTCGACGCTCAGCTCGCCGCCATCCACCGGATCGTCGGCGAACTGACGGGCGTGCAGGCGGGCGTAATAGCCGTTCTGGGCAATCAACTGGTCGTGGGTACCGCGCTCGACGATCTGCCCCTGGTCCATCACCAGGATCAGGTCCGCCGCCTCGATGGTGCTCAGGCGGTGGGCGATGACCAGCGTGGTGCGGCCTTCCATGACCTTCTCCAGGGCGGCCTGGATGTGCCGCTCGGACTCGGTATCCAGCGCCGAGGTGGCCTCGTCGAGGATCAGCACCGGCGCATCCTTGAGCAGCGCGCGGGCAATCGCCAGGCGCTGACGCTGGCCACCGGAGAGCATCACGCCGTTCTCGCCGACTTCGGTGTCGAAGCCTTCGGGCAGGCGGTCGATGAACTCGCGGGCGAAGGCGTCCTCGGCGGCCTTTTCCACCGCCTCGCGCGGCCTGCTGGCAAGGTCGCCGTAGGCGATGTTGTTGAGCACGCTGTCGTTGAACAGGTTGACCTGCTGGGTCACCAGGGCGATGTGGCGGCGCAGGTTGCTCAACTTGTAGTCTTCGACGTCCGTGCCATCGAGCAGGATCTGCCCTTCGCTGTGGTCATAGAAGCGCGGGATCAGGTTGGCCAGGGTCGACTTGCCGCTGCCGGAACGACCGACCAGCGCCACCATCTGGCCCGGCTCGACGCTGAAGTTCAGCTCGTTCAGGACCTTTCGCTCGGTACCCGGGTAGGTGAAGCTGAGGTTCTTCACTTCCAGTCGGCCCTTGACGCGATCGCGCTCCAGGGTGCCGTTGTCCACTTCGGGCGTCTCGTCGAGTTGCTCGAAGATGCTCTCCGCACCCGCCACACCCTTCTGGATGGTGGAGCTGACTTCCGACAACTGGCGAATCGGCTTGGGCAGCAGGCCCGCCATGGAGATGTACGCCACCAGGTCACCGACCGTGGCATCCCCGCGCAACAGCAGCACGAAGTAGAGCAGCACAGCCATCGCACTGTAGATCACCAGCTGCAGCATCGGCGTGTAGATCGCCGAGGTCTTGTTCATGCGCAGGTTCTTCTTGGTGTTCTCGCTGGTGACATTCTGGAAGCGCTGGCGCTCGTAGGTCTCGCCGCCGAAGCTGCGGACCACGCGGTAGCCCTGGATGGTTTCGGAGGACACATGGGTCACGTCGCCCATGGCCACCTGGATCTTCTTGCTCTGCTTGCGGAACTTGCGGCTGGCGCTGGTCACCATCACGGCGATGATCGGCAGGATCGCCAGCATCACCAGGGTGAGCTTCCAGTTCATCCACAGCAGCGAGAGGAACAGGAAGACCACGGTCATCCCCTCGCGGATCACCACCTTGATGGCGTCGGTGGCGGCGCCGGTGACCATGGTCACGTTGAAGGTGATGCGCGAGATCAGATGGCCCGAGTTGTTGCTGTCGAAATAGCGGTTGGGCAGCGTCAGCAGGTTATTGAACAGGGCGATGCGCAGGTCCTGGACCAGGCCCAGGGAAACCTTGGCGATGAAGTAGTTGCCGAGGAACGAGCCGATGCCCTGCCAGACGGCGATCAGCACCACCAGCAGCGGAACCGCATAGAGCAGGGAGAGATCACGCAGCCAGGCCCAGGGGGCGTTGGGGAACAGCTTGGCATCCGGATGGGCCAGGCCGTCGACGAAGTACTTGAGGATGCCCGCCAGCATCGGCTGGGTCGCGGCGAAGATCAGGAAGCCGACGATACTGAGCAGGAACATGCCGATGTACGGACGCACATAGGTCAGCAGTCGGAAGTAGATCTTCAGGCTCGAAGGCGCCTGGGGTTCTTTACCGGACATGGAGGAATCGCACGCTTAAAAGGTCGGGGATTATAACACAGCGCTCTCGTTTGCCCGGCGGCTGGGCTACTATAGCCGGCTACCGTTCAGGGACCCGTTATGCAAGACCTCGCTCTCTCCGCTTACGAATCGCTGCGCGCTGGCGCCCAGGTTGTGGAAGCCGACAAGCATGGCGACAAGGTCCTGCGCCTGGCCGATGGCAACTTCCTCAAACTGTTCCGCCGCAAGCGCCTGATCTCTTCCGCGGCGTTCTATCCCTATGCGCAGCGATTCGCGGACAACGCCAGCACCCTGCACAAGCTGGGAGTGCCCTGCCCGCAGATCATCGGTGTCCATCGCATCACCGATATCGCCCGCGACGTCGTGCACTACCAGCCGCTGCCCGGCCTGACCCTGCGCCAATTGATCAGCGCCGGCCAGACTGACGAGCAACTGCGCCAGCAACTCGGCTCGCTCATCGCCAGGCTGCACGACTGCGGGGTGTATTTCCGCTCGCTGCACCTGGGCAACGTCGTGCAGACCCCCGAGGGCGAACTGGGCCTGATCGACATAGCGGACATGAAGACCCAGCGCCGGGCGCTGAACCGACTGCAGCGCAAACGCAACTTCGCCCATATGCTGCGCTACACGCAGGACAGGGCATGGCTGCTGGCAGACGGTGGGGCACAGCTCTGCCAGGGCTATCGGCAGGCCAGCGCCATGCCCTGGCCGCCCGGCTCACTGGAGCAAACGCTGCAGCAGCCCTAGTCAGGGCTGCTGTGCACCAGCTCGACGCAGGACGACATAAGTCTCGCCCTTGCGATTGTGGAAGGTCGCGAGCGGCACCAGCCCGCGCTTTTCCAGCGCCGGCAACTGCTCGCTGGCCTTGCGCTTGAGATCCAGCACGAAGTACTCGTAGGCCCCATTGCCGGTCAGCGCCAGCGCCTGATCGCTCTCCAGCCCCTCGCGGCCATACCCCCAGCCGGCGTAGTAACTCACCCGATTGTCATCCTGAAAGACACGCGCCGTCTTCGGCAGGTGCTCGCCTACCCAGTGACCGGCGTCGCGCAAGTGTGTCTTGGGCGCAGAAAACGACACCACGTTAGCCACGGCCATCAGCACCAGGATCGTCACCAGGGCAATCCGGATGCGCGGCCAGCGCTGCGCCATCAGGCTCAGCCCCCAGGCAACCCGCGGCAGCAGGAGGAACGCGGCGAAGGCCACGTAGCGGCTCGACAGGAACAGGTGGCTCAAGGTGAAAACCAGCAACAACGCGATGTAGCCAAAGGCAGCGAGATCCAGCAGCAGCCAGCGGCTTTCCCGCTCGCGCCACTGCGCAGCGGTGCCCACGAGCAGCGGCACCAGCAGCACGCCAAAGGCACTGAGCACCTTGCTCGCCACGTAACCCAGCAGGCCGAAGAAGATGATCTGCGGAGCACTGTCACGGGCATACTCGAAAGGCATCGCCCTCGCCACGCCATCCGCGAACACGTAGAAGTTATGCCAGACGCCCGACAGGTTCAGGTAGCCCACCAGGTCCGCCACTCGTCCCTGGGGCAACAGGCCATGCCGGCTGGCCCAGAGCAACGCAGCGGCGCCCGCGCCCACCAACGCCACGCCGGTGGCGAAGCGCAAACCACGACGCACAGGATCATCCCCGCGAGCCTTGAACACCTCCACCAGCGGCACGATCAGCAGCAGGTAGACGGCCTCGAAGCGAAACGCCGCCGCCAGGACGATAGCCAGGCCGGCCAATAACAAACTGCGCGGGCGGCGCTGTTGCAGCCAGCTCTGCATGTAGCACAGGCCGATCAGCGAGAACGCCCAGAAACCGTTCTCCCGCAGGATGTCACCGCGATATTCGTTGAATGCCGGGACCGCCAGCACGGCGAGGCAGGCCCAGGGCAGGACTTCCGGGCGAGTGCGCCGGACCAGGTCGACGCAGGCAACACAGGCGAGCGCAGTGAGCAACTCGCAGAACACCCGGGCGAGCAGTTCGAAGCTCAAGCCCGTCAGTTGGCTGGTCAGGCCCAGCAGCACGGAGAACCAGGGCCAGTCGAAGCGCTGTAACGCCCCGGTGACACCCTGCTGCTGGTAGATGCCCGCCAGATCCATGTACAGCGCTGCATCACGCCCGATGATCGGGTTGCAGAGGGATGCAATCAATGACAAAACGAGGCTGGCAAGGAAAACGCACCACAGCAGCTTTCCTTCGCTGGCCGTGGAAAAAAACGAACGCCCGACTACATGACTACCCATGAAACCCTTCATCTCGGATATGAATCACCAGAAAGGCAGCATTCAGCAGTTTCCTGCTCAAAGAATCAACCCGGACCAAGCACTCTCCCTCGCCTGAGACGCCGAAACGACGCTGGGCACAGGTTTTCCGGGGAGAACGCCGCAAGCGCATCTGACCGTCTGTAGAACCTTGGATACAAGTCTTTCAACAGGATACTATTCGTCGCCCCGGAACAACTTGTGCAGCAGCACTCGCGTCGAGTCACTCCAGGGCCAAGCAGGCACAAGGCACTGCGACTTAACTTGAATTTGCTGTGACGAATGCCCCGGAGCAGATCGCAGCCTCGCATATTCTGATGCCAGCTAGTGGATGGACAGCTACGCAATGACGCTCTTCTCATGACAGCAAGACCACTGATCAGCGTTGTAATTCCCGCGTACAACTATGCGCACGTGCTTCGCCGCGCGGTCGAATCCGTCGCCGCTCAACTGGATGAGCACAGCGAGTTGCTGATCATCGATGATGGCTCCTCGGACGATACGCCGGCGCTGATCGAGGCCCTTCATCACCAGTTCGGCAATTTCCGCAGCCTGCGCAAGGAAAACGGCGGGCTCGCCAGCGTGCGCAATCGCGGAATTGCCGAAACCCGAGGGGACTACCTGATCTTCCTCGACGCCGACGATGAAATGGCGCCCGGGGCCTTGCGAGCCGCGCGTCAGCACATCGAGCAGTTCCCGCACAGCCGCATGGTGATTGGCGGCTACCTGGCAAAGACCTGCGGCCGAACGGTCGAGCGCACGCCCCAGGCGCTGCCGCAGACGCCGCAGGAACGGGTGCGCGGCTATCTCATCGACAAGAACATCAACCTCTCCAACGGTGCCTGCGTCATGCATCGGGAGGTGTTCGAGCGCGGCCTGTATCCGGAGAACTTCCGCAATGCCGAGGACATCCCGGTGTTTGCGCAGGTGCTGGCCAGTTATCCCTGCACCATCCTGGAAAAACCCCTGGCGACCATCCACCGCCACGATGACAGCCTGCGCCACCAGTTCCACTACTCGAAGCAGATCGGGGTGGAGCTGGTCGAGGAAGTCTTCCGACGCCTCGATGGCGATTGGCAGCGGCTGAGCAAGGCCTATTACACGCAACGCTGCCTGTCGCTGTTCCGCGAAGCCTACCTGACGGACGACGACCCTTCGGCCAAACACTTCTTCCGCATGGCCCTCAAGCGCGATTGGCGAGTCGTTTTCAAGCTGTCCTATACGCGCAAGGCGCTGCGCCTCTGGCTCAATGCCAAGCGCAGGAAGAAAGTCGCCAAGTAGGACCTTGCAACCTGCTCGACCCGACCGGGCTGGGCAGGTTCAGCGGATACCCGGCCCGCTCCGGGCCTTCAGCCGCAGAACCTAGAGAATGCCGTACCTGTCCAGCCAGGTGCGCAGCCGTGCGCCCTTGTGGAAGTATCGATTCTCGCGCTTGCCCATGGAGCGCTTGGGTGAGAATGGCTCCTCGGCGAACTGCCCGTCGATGCGCACCCGCGAGGCAGTGGTATCCATCAGGCAGACCCGCGCGCCGTGGCGCTGCAAGGCGAACTTCAGCAGGCGCTCGGAGTGCAGCGAGCGTCCGCTTGCATCACAGAAGTTCAGCATTTCCTCGGCCCGGCAGCCGTAGGCCCGGTACATCTCGCGACCACAGATGGCAAAGCGGTCGTTGAGCCCGCCCCACCACTGCCAGTTCGGCACATAGACGTTCTTGCGGCGCCGCTGTGGCTGGTCAAACACATAGCCTGGCAACGGGTCGTGGAAGAAGATATCCGGACGGACATACACGACGAAGTCCGGATCCGTCGGCGCCAGCAGCGAAGTCACCTGGTGCAGGGAATTGAGCTGGTGAATCAGGTTGCGGATGGAGCGAAAATCATCCTTCCAGGTATCCCCGCGCTGCTTTATCGCTTCGAAATTCCAACGCTCGAGGCAAAGCTCCGGCTCTTCGATCAGACCGGTCATCCCCTGGAAAGGAGCGAAGTTCTCCTCGCCCAGCACACCCGCCTCGCCGGAACGGGGGTTGAACACCTGCTGCAGGCGATAGAGATGGTAGAAGCACGACACCTGCGCAGTGGCCGGCAGAGCCTGCAGGACGTTGCGCTGAATCTGCGGAAAACACAGGTCGGAATTGCGCGGAATACCAAAGAAGGCGACGGCAATCTTCACAGCCCGACTCCGCTGAAAAAGTTCGACTGACAGCCGCTCATTGACCTTTCCTGCCTCTAAAACGCCAAGGCCACCACCAGCGCTTGCCGGTGTTCTCCAGGGCAATCACACGCACGCGGGAAGCCTGCATCCAGGCGCGCTCGTAGTCCCACGCATGTCCTTTCCAGAGAGTGCCCGCTTCGTTGGAAAAGCCCAGGGCGAGCAACTCGTAGGAGTAACCGGGCCTGCCACGCAACCAGTCGAACAGCACCATGGCGTTGAACCCGGTGGAGGGGCCGGCGAACGGCTTGCCACTGGGGCGTATGCGGGGGTAGTCGAGCAGGCTGGGCAATGGGATGCGATCCTCGTAGATCGCCACCCGCGGCAGCGCCGACATCGGGTTGACCACTCCCACCAGCAGGCTGAAGCAGCGCTGCGGTGACTGCTCGAACAGCCTCGTGATGCAAGGGCGGCACGGCAATCCGAAGAAATGGAAGTCCTGCCCGTGGTAGCCATGGACGAATACGTTGACCGTCTCGGCGCTCAGCAACTCGGCCTTGACCGCCGTATTGAAGCTCACCACGACATCGCGCGGGCCAAGCGCCAGTGCCTCGAAATCCCTGGCGCTGATCGCCGGGTTGTTCGCGACCAGGATGACTCGCTCGGCGCAACCGAGGACAGCCCTCAGCTCCGGCGGCAGGTTGTCTTCAACCCATTCCGCGGTATGACTACTCCGGCTCACGATCGACCTTTCGCCTCGACGGCAAAGCCGAAGCGCATACGCGCCCACCAGCGGGTCAGCGCCCCGGGCATGGACCAACCGTGCAGGGGTTCGGCGATGGCGGCCGCAAGATCCTTGCCCACCCGGGCGAAGGTGTAGCGCTCCTCGACGAAGGCCTGACCGGCCCGGGCAATCCGCGCGGCCAGCTCAGGGTCTGCCTGGAGCTGCTGGATGCGCTCCACCGCCTCGTCGACCGAGCGATAGAACACCACGTTGCGCATGTCCTCGAAGCCCAGCAGGCGGTCTTCCTCGCCCTGGCTCCAGGCCAGCAGGACGCAGCCACAGGCCATGGCTTCGAAGTTCTTGATCATGAACTCGCCCATGCCGATATCGGCGCTGACAAAGATCGCGATACGGTTGAGCGTCTGCAGATACTCCGCCCCGGAAGCGGTGCGGGTGATGAGCATCGGCACGCGCTCGGCGATGCTCTCCAGCATGTCCTTGCGCTGGCTGTACTCGCTGCTCTTCAGGCTGCCGAGGAAACCGACCGGGATATCGCGTTCGCTGCCGATATTGCGCAGCATCTCCTCGTCATAGCCCTTGGAGACGAAACGCACGTCGATCCCTTCGTCCGCCAGGCGCTGGGCCACCAGTGCGCCCGACACAAGAATGCGCGCCCCCGGAAGCTTGTGCAGCAGCGCCGAGTACTTGCCGCGATACTTACTGCCAGGCATGTAGTTCTGGTAGGCGTCGTGCTCGAGGATCACCAGGTTGGGCAGGCAGCGCAGCACGGCGAGCTGGGGCACCATGCGCTTGAGGCGCGAGAAGATCACGATCCGGTCGAAACGACGGTAATCGGCGGCGATGAGGTAGGGTCCCAGGTTCATCTGCTGCGCCTTGCTCAGGCGATGAATCTCGCACTCGGAGCAATTGCTCTGGATGACCTCATAAAGACGATCGAGGATGACCCTCTGCTCGTCCATCACCATCAACATCACTTTCACGACGTGTCTTCCCGACATGGAAACCGGCCCCTGGCGGAGCCGGCTGGAAACAGCCTGGCGGACTCAGTCGGCCTGGCTGACGGCGGTGCCTTCCTTGACTACCAGGATGTCCTGCATGATCAGGTACTGCAGGTCCGAGCCGTAGAACATGTTCAGCGCATCGGTCGGCGAGCAGATCATCGGCTCGCCACGGCGGTTCAGCGAGGTGTTGAGCGCCACGCCATTACCGGTGAGCTTCTCCAGCTCCTTCATCATGTCGTAGTAGCGCGGGTTGAACTCGCGCTTGAGGACCTGGGCACGCGAGGTGCCGTCTTCATGGACGACTTCCGGCACGCGGGTCTTCCACTCCTCGTTGACCTCGAAGGTGAAGGTCATGAACGGCGCCGGGTGGTCGATCTTGAACATCTGCGGGCCGACGGTATCCAGCATCGACGGGCAGAAGGGCCTCCAGCGCTCGCGGAACTTGATCTGCGCGTTGATGCGATCGGCCACGCCGGTGATGCTCGGGCAACCGATGATCGAGCGGCCGCCCAGGGCACGCGGGCCGAACTCCATGCGGCCCTGGAACCAGGCCACCGGATTGCCTTCGACCAGCACCTTGGCGATGTGCTCAGGCACGTTGTCGATCTTGCGCCACTGCGGCTTGGCCTCGTGACGGGCACAGGCGGCGATGACGTCTTCGTTGCTGTATTCCGGGCCGAGGTAGACGTGTTCCATCTTCTCGACCGGCACGCCACGCTCCCAGGAGACATAGGCGGCGGCGCCAACCGCGGTGCCGGCGTCGCTGGCCGCGGGCTGCACGTACAGCTCCTTGACCTCGGGACGGGCGATGATCTTCTGGTTGAGCTTGACGTTCAGCGCGCAACCGCCGGCGAAGGCGACCTTGCCGGTTTCACGGATGATGTCGCCCAGGTAGTAATCCATCATCTCCAGCGCCAGCTTCTCGAACAGAGCCTGGATGCTGGCGGCATAGTGGATGTACGGATCGTCGGCGATGTCGCCTTCACGCTTCGGGCCGAGCCATTCGATCAGCTTGGGCGAGAAGTAGTAGCCCTTGCCCTTTTCCTTGTAGCGACGGAAGCCGATGACGTTGGCGTAGTCGGTATTGATGGTCAGCTCGCCGTTCTCGAACTTGGCCAGACGCGAGAAATCGTACTTGCTGGCGTCACCGTAGGGCGCCATGCCCATGACCTTGAACTCGCCGTCGAGCATGTCGAAGCCGAGGTACTCGGTGATCGCACCGTACAGGCCGCCCAGGGAGTCCGGATCGTAGAACTCCTTGATCTTGTGGATCTTGCCGTTCTCGCCGTAGCCGAAGAATGTGGTGGCGTACTCGCCCTTGCCGTCGATCCCGAGGATCGCCGTCTTCTCCTTGAAGCCCGAGCAGTGGTAGGCACTGGAGGCGTGGGCCAGGTGGTGCTCGACCGGCTGGATCTTGACCTTCTTCAGGTCGAAGCCCAGCTGCTGCAGGCACCACTGGATACGCTTGTAGTAGCGGTGGTAGCGACGGTTGCCGAGCAGGATGGCGTCCAGCGCGCGGTCGGGCGCATAGGCGTAACGCTTGGCGTAGTGCCAGCGGGCCTTGTCGAAGATGCTGATGGGGGCGAAGGGAATGGCCACCACGTCAACATCCGACGGCTTGATCCCGGCCTGTTCCAGGCAGAACTTGGCCGACTCGTAGGGCATGCGGTTCTTCGCGTGCTTGTCGCGGACGAAGCGCTCTTCTTCGACGGCCGCGACCAGCTTGCCGTCGATGTACAGGGCGGCGGAAGGGTCATGGCTTACGGCGCCGGACAGGCCGAGGATGGTCAATGCCACAGGGTCTAGCCTCTTTCATCTGGGCGGGTGCCGGGCACCCGCGGTAAACGTTCGTCGAGCAGCCGGTGCAGTGCGCTGCCCTCTGGCCAGTTGCGCAGGAAGCGCGCACGGTCGCGGGCATAGGCGCGGGCGAAGCTCGCTTCTCGCGAGTGGCGCTGCATGGCATCGAGGTCGATCAACGACCACTGCCCGCCTTCGCCCTGCTCCTGCCAGAACAGGTTGTGCCCCTTCAGGTCGCCGTGGCTGATGCGCTCGCGCACCAGCGCCGCGAACAGTCTGTCCAGGGCTGCAAGGTCTGTCTCCGGCGGCAGGCCGCCCCCTGCCTGTTGCTCCAGGTAGGGTTTGAAACGGTCGATTATATCCTGACCCGCCAGGTAATCGGTAATCAGGAAGGCCGGGCCACGCAGCCAGAGCCAGCGGCGCTCGATGACCGCCAGCGGACGCGGCGTGGGGATACCGAGGAAGGCCAGGCGGTTGCCCTCGCGCCACGCGCCCCAGGCGCGGCTGGGACGCCAGAAGCGCTTGAACCAGTGCAGCAGGTTCTTGATGTTGTAACGCTTGATGACCAGTGGCCGGCCATTCAGCTCGACCTTGGCGACTGTCGCGGCGCCGCCGGTCTTGTAGAGGTGCCCCCTGGCGATGAACGCGTCGGGGTCGGCCAGCAGCGGCTGCAGGCCCTCCTCCTCCTCGCGACGCACCGCGCGCAGGCCGAACGGGCCCTTGAACACACTGAACTGGCTGCAGTCACGGGCGATCTTCTTCATCAGGTCGCCGACGCGCCAGCGCCGAACCCTGGCGATTTCCTTCTGCAGCGCCTCCAGCGGCAGCGCGTGCTCGCCGTTGGCCAACAGATAGTGGATCAGCAGCTCTTCGAGGAACGGATCGAGACTGGCCGGCAACTGGGCAAAGAACACCCCGAGGTTTTCCAGCACATGCTTGCGCGACAGCGGCTGACCGGGTGTTTCCGCACGGATGCCGGCACCGTCGATCAGGTACAGCTTGCCGGCGTGGCGCAGCAGGTTGTCCAGGTGCAGGTCTTCCTGCCACAGGCCCTTGGCGTGCAGCTGGGCGATGGCCGTCAGCGCTTCGGCAATGACGGCGCTCTGCCCGTCGGACAGCAGCGGCTCGCCTTCCACGGCACGCCAGGCGTCCCAGAGGCTCTGGGCATTGTCGAGGAACTCGAAGAGCAACCAGCCGCCCTCGCCGTCCTTCAGCCCGTCGGCCAGCAATGCCGGCGTGGTCAGGCCTTGCTCGGCCAGCAGGCGCACGCCGTCGCGCTCACGCTGGAAGTGTCGCGCGGCCTTGCCACCGACCAGCAGCTTGGCCAGCACCGGGCGGCCGCGCCAATTGGCCGCAGCAACGTAGCGCTGCCCAGGCAGTACCCGCAACAGGTTGTCCAGGCGCAGTTCGGCCGGGCCGGCGCCATCTTCCAGCTCGATGCGCAGGGGCAGCGCCGGGGCACGGCCGGCATCGCGCAGGGCGGACAACCTCATGCGCGGTTTTCCTTCTTCTTGCGGCGCGCACCGAGGCGGCGGTACCAGTCGTCGACCTCCGGGCCGCTGGAAGCGGTGCCCAGGTAGGCCGCGAGCAGGTGGCGCACGTCGCTCTCGTTCCAGTCCGGCGCGCGGCGCAGCAGCGGTTCGAGGTCGCGCACGCGGTCGCGCTGGCCGAACCACAGCGGGCGGGTCTTCTCCAGGTCGATCAGGGTCGCCTCGAAGGCGTCGTCGGTTTCCCGCAGGAAGATGTGCTTGGGATAGAAGCAGCCGTGCATCTGCCCGGCTTCATGCAGGCGCCGGGCGAGCATGCCGCAGGCGCGCAGGATGGCCTGGCGGCGCTCGGCGGGCAGATTCGACCAACCCTGCAGCAGGCTGTCCAGGTCGCGCCAGCCGTCCAGGGCGCGGGTCATGAGGATTGCGCGGCGCTCGCCGCCGATCTGCCGCGCACCGAAGAAGGCCGCCTGCATGGAGGGGATGCCGAGTTGATGGTAGCGCTGGATATTGCGGAACTCGCGGCTGAAGGTTGGCTCGCCCAGCGGGCGCTTCAGGCTGCGGGTCAGGTGGTTGCTCTGGCGCTTGAGGTAGTAGGCGGTGCCATCCAGCTCCAGGCGGTACACGCTGCTCCAGCCACCGCGCTCGGTGTTGGGCTCATCCACGGCCACCAGTTGCAGGTCCCAGAGGGCGTCGAAATCGGCCAGGGCGTTGCTTTCCAGCAGAGCCTGGTCGTCCTCAGCAATGAAATCCTTCACTCGCGTCCCTCGAAAAAATGGACGATCTGCCGGACACGTTGCTTGTCCGATGCATTCAATCGCTCGCGGCGCCGGTAGAGCAGATAGAACTGCAGGCGCTGCGTGTAGGAAAGGTGGTACTTGGCGACCTTGTCGAGGGTGGCCAGGTCCTTGGTGATCCGGTAGCGCAGCATGAAGCTGATCCAGAAATCGCCAATCGGGCAATCAATGAAGTACACCGTGCCGTTTCCATCCACCAGAATGTTGCGCCACTTCAGGTCGTTGTGGGTGAAGTGGTGGTCATGCATGGTTCGCGTGTAGCCGGCCAGCTGGCGCATGACATGTTCGACCCAGGCGTGATCCTTCAGGCGCGGATCGTCGCGCCGGGCCAGGGCGTGCAGATCTTCGGTGCCCACCAGCTCGCGGGTAATGATTGCGCCGCGGGAGAAGCCACCGTTGACGCGCTCCAGGCCATAGGCCACCACTTGCGCGGTCGGTATGCCCCACTTGGCGAACTGCTTGAGGTTCTGCCACTCGGCCTTCACCCGCGGGCGCGGCAGATAGCGACGCAAGCCCTTGCCCGGCTTGCGGTAGCGCTTGACGTAATAACGCACACCGTCGCGCTCCACGCGCACCACGTCGGACATCGCATCCTTGGTGATGCGCTCGCCTTCAAGGGCGAACACGGCATCCAGGCTGCCGAATTCGGCGGCGAGATGCTGGTAGTCGGCTTCGAGTACCCAGCCGGCCATCAGAGCAGGTCTCCATAACGTTGCTTGCGGTCGTAGAGCTTGGCTGCCTTGCGCTCCATCCACGCCAGCAACGCGGCCTCCTCGCGGAGGATGTCACGCAGCGGGCGCAGGAAGTAACCACGCAGGAAGCGCAATTTGTCACGGCGCGTAAGGCCGATGTCCAGCGCCGAGAAATACAGCGCCGCCAGGTCCTTGTTGCGCCAGCGGCGTGGCGTGGCGGCGCGGGTCTGGGCGCGGTGCAGATCGATCACCGACAGGCGCAGGTCATCGGCGCTGATCGGGCGATCGGTGTGCAGCAGGAAGTGGCAGATGTAGCAGTCGCGGTGGTTGACCCCGGCGCGGTGCATGGTGCCGACCATTTTCGCCACCTCGGCGATCAGCGCGCGCTTCAAGCGCGGCTGCGGCGGCTGCTGCAGCCAATCCAGCGACAGCACTTCCAGGTCAGTGGTCGGCGCCAGTTCCTCGGTGACGATGAAGGAATGCTGGCTGGCAGGATTGCCGCCACGCTCGCCATAGGCCACCGAGGTCATGGTCGCCACGCCGGCCTGGTGCAGGCGCTCCAGGGCACGCTGCTCCTGGCCCGCGCCGAGCACCGGGAGCTTGGCGCTGAACAGGTTCTTGACGATCTCGCCCCAGCCGATGCCGCGATGAATCTTCACGAAGAAACCGCGCCCGTCGACTTCGGTACGCAGCGTGCGGCGGCCTTCCAGCTCGCGATAGACCTTGCCCTGCAAGCGCTCGACTTCGGCGAACGGGTCCTTGCCGGCCCAGAGGCTTTTGAACGGTTCGTGCAGCTCAAGCTTCATGGGCAGCGCCTTTGTAGGAGCGAGCACGATGCTTCATGCGTTCCCCCGCAGGATCACGTCGGCCGCATGCTGCGGCATGCTGTAGAGGTCGGCGCTATCGGCGTAGGCCAGGCCATTGCGCGACCAGTCGGCACGCGCGGCGTCGTCTTCCAGCATCTCCTGGAGCATGCCGTTCAGGCGCTCCTGCTCGAAGGGCGACGGCACCACACGACCGGCTTTCGCCTCGTCGATGTAATGGGCATAGCCGCAGACGTCGGTGACCAGCACCGGCAGCCCGGCCACCAGCGCTTCCAGCAGCACGGTACCGGTGTTCTCGTTGTACGCCGGGTGGATCAGCAGGTCGGCGCCGAGCAGGAAGCGCGGGATATCGCTGCGCCCCTTGAGAATCTGTACGTTGTCCGACAGGCCCAGCGCCTTCACCTGCAGCAGGAAGGGCTTGGGATCGTCCTGGCCGATGGCGATCAGGCGTGTGCGCTTGCGCAGCGAACGAGGCAGCGATGCCAGCGCCTTGAGGCTGCGGTCCAGGCCCTTGGTCTTGAAGCCGGAGCCGATCTGCACCAGCAGCAGGTCATCCTCTGCCAGCTTGAACTCGCGGCGGAACTCGGCGCGAATCTCGCCGGCGTTGGCCGGTGCGCGGCGGTCCTGGGCGATGCCCGGGGGCAGCAGGTGGAAGCGCGCCGCGGGCGTGCGGTAATGCTTGATGAACAGCGGCTGCTGAACCTCGGAGATCATCAGGATCTCGGTCTTCGATTCCGGGGCGAACACCGCGCGCTCGTAATCGGCGAAGTGCTTGTAGCGGCCCCAGCGACGGTAGAAGGAATTGCGCAGGGTCTGCGCCTTGTCCTCGAAGCAGCCGTCAGCGGCGTAATAGACGTCCAGACCAGGCATCTTGTTGAAGCCGATCACCCGATCCACTGGCGAGCGCGCGAGGTCCGCCGCCAGCCAGGCGCTGAATTTTTCATTGCGGCGATGGTTGAACAAGGACTTCACCGGCGCCACGCGCACATCGAAACCGGGCGGCACCTCGCCTTCCCAGATCGGCGTGTAGACGCGGATCGCGTGGCCGCGCTGCTGGCACTCCAGGGCGATGCGCATGAAATCGCGCTGCAGCCCGCCGAACGGGAAATATTTGTAGAGGACGAAAGCCAGGGTCATCGAAGCGTCTCCGGGGCCAGCAGCAGTGCCTCCAGCTGGGTCGACACGCGCTGCGGGTTCAGCCGCGTGAAGCACAGAGGCTGTTCATGCCGCAGGTCGAACTGGCGCTTGTCTTCGGCCGTCGGCTGGTAGGTGCAGGTCTTCTGCAGGCAGGGCGCGCACGAAGGCCAGTCACTGGCCAGGTGCACCTGCGAACGCCCGTAGGCGCCGGTGAGACCAGGATTGGTCGGGCCGAACAACGACAGCGTCGGCACGTCCAGGGCAGCGCCCAGGTGTCCGAGTCCGGTGTCGACCGCCACGCAGGCGGAGGCGCCGGCCAGCACCTTGGCCATGCCGGCAAGGCTTAATCTGGGGAGCACCGAGGCGTTTTCCAAGCCTTCGGCCAGCCGTTCGGCGCGCTGCCGCTCGGCTTCGTTGCCCCAGGGCAGGCGGACTTTCCAGCCGCGCTCGCCCATACGCTGGGCCAGCTCACGCCAGTAGACCTCCGGCCAATGCTTGGTCACCCAGGTGGTGCCATGCAGGAATACCAGGTAGGGCTCGGTCTCCACCGCGTCCAGCAGGCGATTGCGATCCAGGCCGTAATCGCCGGTGCCAGCGGGCAACGGGTAATCCAGCGCCTGGGCGAACAACTGGCGCACACGCTCGACGGCGTGCTGGCCCCAGGCGACCGGATAGGTGCGGTTATAGAAGCGACTGGCAGCCGGCTCGCGGGCCGACTCCCGGTCCAGCCCGGCGATCGCAGTACGACGGCGCACGTAGCGGGTCAGCCAGGCGCTCTTGAGCAGGCCCTGGGCATCGATCACCAGGTCGTAGTCGACCTCTTTGAGGCGACGCTTGAAGCGGCTCCACTCGCCGCTCTTGAGAGTCTGCCAGAGGTTCTTGCGCCAGCGACGGATCGCCACCGGGATCACCTGGGCCACGGCCGGATGCCAGGCAGGAATCTCGGCGAAGCCTTCCTCAACCACCCAGTCGAACTGGATGCCGGGAATGGCGCGGGCGGCGTCGGTCAACGCCGGCAGGGTATGGATGACATCGCCCAGGGACGAGGTCTTGATCAGCAGGACCCTCATTCGGCGCTTTCCACGTCCACCGGGTCGGCAACCAGTCGGTCCAGCGCCTCGATCACTGGGCGCGGTTTGAGTTCGCGCAGGCAGTTGTAGTGGCCGAAGCGGCACACGCGATCGAAGCACGGGCTGCAGTCCAGACCCAGGCGGACGATTTCCACCTGGTCGGCCAGCGGCGGGGTGAACTGCGGCGAAGTGGAACCGTAAACCGCCACCAGCGGGCGGTTGAGTGCGGCAGCCACATGCATCAGGCCGGAGTCATTGGTGACCACGGCAGCAGCGCAGGACATCAGGTCGATGGCCTCGGCCAGGGCGGTCTCGCCGGCCAGGTTCACCGACTCTTCGCGCAGGCCGGGGATCAGCCGCATGCGGATATCTTCACCGCCGGGATGATCGTTCTTCGAGCCGAAGATCCACACCTGCCAGCCGGCGCGGATCTTCACCTCGGCGACCTTGGCGTAATACTCGGCCGGCCAGCGCTTGGCCTCGCCGAACTCGGCGCCGGGACACAGCGCCAGCACCGGGCGGTCCAGGCTCAGGCCGAACTTGGCCAGTGCGGCCTCGCGACTCTGCGGGTCGATGGCCAGGCGCGGCTGTGGATAAGGTTGCGGCAGCTCGGCACCCGGCTCGAAAGCCAGTGCCATGAAGCGCTCGATCATCAGCGGGTAGCGCTCTTTATCGAGCGTTCGGATGTCGTTGAGCAGGCCGTAGCGCATTTCGCCCTTCCAGCCGGTGCGCTTGGGGATGCCGGCGAAATATGGCACCAGCGCCGACTTGAGCGAATTGGGCAGGAGGATGGCCTGGTCGTACTGACCCTTGAGGGACTTGCCGATGCGCCGGCGCGCGGCGATATCCAGCACACCATGGCCGAGCGGGAAACTCAGGGCCTGGCGCACCTCGGGCATGCGTTCGAGGATCGGCCGGCTCCAGTCGGGCGCCAGCACGTCGATCACGCAGTCCGGATGCCGCTGCTTCAGACACTGGAAGAGTGTCTGCGCCATCACCATGTCGCCCACCCAGGAGGGGCCTACGATCAGAATTCTCATGCCTTTTCCAGAAACGACCGGGGAGGCTCTCGCCTCCCCGTACTCCATTCATCCAGCCGTGCAGCGCGTGCCCTCACGGTCGGGTGCCGAGCATCGAATGCCGGCAGTCTAGCCCAGCCGGCAAACCGGCCGGGCGGATTTCGTCACTCCCTGTGACCTGGCGCAATGGCATCACGCGCCTTGCTCCTGACATCTATAGACCTGCGCAAGCGACTGGCAGCGCGGCCTGCTCCGGCGATCACCATCCCGCCGGATGCTGGCTCCATCGTTCAAAAGCCCTGGGGAGGGAAATCGCAGCGAATCAGGTCAGCTCGAAGGCTTTCCACATCTGCATCACCATGCGCCGCTCGGCATGGAAGTGGTCGCCGCTCACCACGCCCGGCTGCTTCTGCAGGGACAATCGGTGCGCCGCCGCCCGGTAGGCCTTGTAGGCATCCTGCAACTTCAGGACATCCTCGCCGGACATCAACCCGACCCGCTCCAGCGCTTCCAGAATGCGGATATTGTCGGTGAACTCCACCAGCTCCGGGTGCTGCCACGACCAGGCCAGGGCCGCGTATTGCACCATAAATTCGATATCGACGATACCACCGGCATCCTGCTTGAGATCGAACGGGGCCGCGGCCTCGAAGGCATTCGGTGCGGTACCGGCGGCGGTGCTCGGGGTGCCGAGGTTGTCGCGCATCTTGGCGCGCATCTCGCTGACCTCCTTGCGCAGCTCGGCCAGGTCGCGCTGCTGGCCCAGCACCTTCGCGCGGATCGCCTCGAAAGCCCTGGCCACCCGCTGGCAGCCGGCAAGTACGCGAGCACGCACCAGCGCCTGGTGCTCCCAGGTCCAGGCTTCGCCCAGCTGATAGGCCTCGAAGGCGCGCAGCGAACTGACCAGCAGCCCGGAAGCGCCACTCGGGCGCAGGCGCATATCCACTTCATAGAGCATGCCCGAGGGCGTCTGCGCGGTGAGGAAGTGGATGATCTTCTGCCCCAGGCGCGTGTAGAACTGCGCGCCGTCGATGGACTTCTCGCCGTCGGTCTCGCTCTGCGGGTCGCCGTCGTGGATGAATACCAGGTCCAGGTCCGAACCGTGGCCCAGCTCCAGGCCGCCGGACTTGCCGTAGCCGATGATGATGAAATCCGGATCGCAAGGCGTGCCGTCGGCCCGGGTCGGGCGGCCGTGGCGTTGTACCAGCTGGTCCCAGGTCAGGCTCAGCACCTGCTCGAGGATCGCTTCGGCCAGCCAGGTCAGGTAGTCGCTGACCTTCATCAACGGCAGGGTGCCGGCGATCTCCGAGGCCACAACGCGCAGGCCGTGGGCGAGCTTGAAGTGGCGCAGGGTCTCCATCTGCTGCTCGAGGTCGTCCGCGGGAATACGCGTCAGCCGCTCGCGCAACTCGGCGCCCAGTTCGGCAGCCTGCGGCGGACGGAACAGCCGTCCTTCATTCAACAGTTCGTCGAGCAGGATCGGGAAGCGGGCAATCTGCTCGGCCACCATCGGGCTCGCCGCACAGAGGGTCAGCAGGCGCTCCAGCGCGCCGGGGTTTTCGGTTAGCAGCACGAGGTAAGCCGAACGCCGCGCCACTGCTTCGATCAGCGGCAGCGTGCGCTCCAGCAGCACATCGGCCGGCCCGCGCTCGGCGATCATGTTCAGCAGGCGCGGCATGAAGGCATCCAGCCGCTCGCGTCCCAGGCGCTGCATGGCGCGCACCTGCGCACCATGGCGCAGGTCAGTGAGGCGCTTCCAGGCCAGCGCCGGCTCAGCGAAGCCGGTGTCGGCGAACTGGCGGCAGGCGGACTCCTCGTCCACCGCTTCCTCCCAGATCGGAATCCACTCGCCACCAATGGTGGTATCGACCTTGCCGTCCTCGTCTTCATCCGGGTCGGCAATGACCTGGTGGAAGTGCCAGTCGATGCGCTCTCGCCATTGGTTGATCGCCTGGTGGAAAGCCGACCAGTTGGCGAAGCCCATGATGAAGGCGACGCGAATACGCTCGAACTCGTCTTCCGGCAGCATCTGCGTCTGCCGATCGGCAATGGCCTGCAGGGCATGCTCGGCGTAACGCAGGAATTCGTAGCCCTCGCGCAGTTCGGCGACCACCTGCGGCGGCAGGTAGCCCTGCCCTTCGAGGATCGCCAGCACGCGCAGCAACGGCCGCTGCTGCAGGCTGAGGTCACGGCCGCCATGGATCAGCTGGAAGGCCTGGGCGATGAACTCCACCTCGCGGATGCCGCCGGCGCCCAGCTTGATGTTCTCGCTCATGCCCTTGCGCCGCACCTCCTGCTGGATCAGCTGCTTCATGGTGCGCAGCGCCTCGATGGCGGAGAAGTCCAGGTAGCGGCGGTAGACGAACGGGCGCAACAGTTCGAGCAGGCGCTGGCCGGCTTCCTGGTCACCGCCGACCACGCGCGCCTTGATCATCGCGTAGCGTTCCCAGTCGCGCCCCTGGTCCTGGTAGTACTGCTCCAGCGCGGCAAAGCTGTGTACCAACGGACCACTGGAGCCGTAGGGGCGCAAGCGCATGTCGACGCGGAAGGCGAAGCCCTCGACGGTGATGGCATCCAGCGACTTGATCAGCTTCTGCCCCAGGCGGGTGAAGAACTCCTGGTTATCCAGCGCGCGCTTGGCGCCCTGGGTCTCGCCACCCTCGGGATAACCGAAGATCAGGTCGATGTCGGACGACAGATTGAGCTCGCCCGCGCCCAGTTTGCCCATGCCCAGCACGATCATCTTCTGCGGCAGCCCCGAGCGATGGCCGATGGGCACGCCGAACTGCTGGCAATTGCGCTGATAGAGCCAGGCCAGGGACTGGTCGATGCAGGCGTCGGCGAGGTCGGACAAGTCGCGACAGGTACCGGCCAGGTCGCTGCGGCGGCTCAGGTCGCGCCAGATGATGCGCACCTGCTGGCGTCGACGGAAACGGCGCAGGCGGCGACCCAACTCGTCTTCGTCGGCGCAATCGGCCAGCAGCGCTTCCAGCTGCGCCCCCATCTCGCCGGGCTGCAGGCCACGCTCCAGCTCACCGGTCGCGGCCAGCTCCAATAGAAAGGCAGGATCGCGCTGGACCTGCTCGGCAACGAAATCGCTGCCGGCGGTGACGCGGGAGAAATCGGCATGCCGCTCGTCGGACCAGGCTTCGAAGCTGGCGATCTGCTCGGGAGAAGAGGCGGCGATGGCGGTGCGAAAATTCTGCTCAGCTCGCTCGGCGAGAGGCTTCAGAGTGGCCGGCAAAGCGGCCAGGGACGGCAGGCTCATGGTCTATCCTGAGTGGTCGGCGAGGCGCCGGCATTCCTATCTTTTCGTGCCCCTGTAGTTTTACTACTAACTTTTTCGAGGGGAGGGATGTATCCGCTGGCGATTTGTAGTAAAACTACAACCCGCCGGGCGTACCCCCGGAGCACTTCCAAGAATTCGCCGCGTCGCCCACGAGGTTGGCGCAGCTATCGGCAACGATCTACTGGCTTCCGATTCTGGAAGCCTTTCCGCCCTGGAGCAAGCCATGCAAGACCTCGATCCCGTCGAAACCCAGGAATGGCTGGACGCCCTGGAATCGGTCCTGGACCGTGAAGGTGAAGACCGCGCCCATTACCTGATGACCCGTATGGGCGAGCTGGCCAGCCGGTCCGGCACCCAACTGCCCTACGCCATCACCACGCCGTACCGCAACAGCATCCCGGTCACCCACGAAGCGCGCATGCCCGGCGACCTGTTCATGGAACGCCGGATCCGCTCCCTGGTGCGCTGGAACGCCCTGGCGATGGTGATGAAGGCCAACAAGAACGACCCGGATCTGGGTGGCCACATCTCCTCCTTCGCCTCCTCGGCGACTCTCTACGACGTAGGCTTCAACTACTTCTTCCAGGCCCCGACCGACGAACACGGCGGCGACCTGGTGTTCTTCCAGGGCCACGCCTCCCCCGGCGTCTACGCCCGCGCCTTCCTCGAAGGCCGCATCAGCGAAGACCAACTGAACAACTTCCGCCAGGAAGTGGACGGTAACGGCCTGTCCTCCTACCCGCACCCCTGGCTGATGCCGGACTTCTGGCAGTTCCCGACCGTATCCATGGGTCTGGGCCCGATCCAGGCGATCTACCAGGCGCGTTTCATGAAGTACCTGGAAAGCCGCGGCTTCATTCCCGCCGGCAAGCAGAAGGTCTGGTGCTTCATGGGCGACGGCGAGTGCGACGAGCCGGAATCCCTGGGCGCGATCTCCCTGGCCGGCCGCGAGAAGCTGGATAACCTGATCTTCGTCATCAACTGCAACCTGCAGCGCCTCGACGGCCCGGTTCGCGGCAACGGCAAGATCATCCAGGAACTCGAAGGCGTGTTCCGTGGCGCCGAGTGGAACGTCAACAAGGTGGTCTGGGGTCGCTTCTGGGACCCGTTGTTCGCCAAGGACACCGCCGGCCTGCTGCAGCAGCGCATGGACGAGGTCATCGACGGCGAGTACCAGAACTACAAGGCCAAAGACGGCGCCTACGTGCGCGAGCACTTCTTCGGTGCGCGTCCGGAGCTGCTGGAGATGGTCAAGGACCTCTCCGACGAGGAAGTCTGGAAACTCAACCGTGGCGGCCACGACCCCTACAAGGTCTATGCGGCCTACCACCAGGCGGTCAACCACAAGGGCCAGCCGACCGTCATCCTGGCCAAGACCATCAAGGGCTATGGCACAGGTTCCGGCGAAGCGAAGAACATCGCGCACAACGTCAAGAAGGTCGACGTCGAGTCCCTGAAGTCGTTCCGCGACAAGTTCGACATCCCGATCAAGGATGCCGATCTGGAAAACCTGCCGTTCTACCGCCCCGAAGAAGGCAGCGCCGAAGCCAAGTACCTGGCTTCCCGCCGTGCCGCGCTGGGCGGCGTGATGCCGGTGCGCCGCGAGAAGAGCTTCCAGGTCCCGGTTCCCCCGCTGGAAACCCTCAAGGCCATGCTCGACGGCTCGGGCGACCGCGAAATCTCCACCACCATGGCCTTCGTGCGGATCATCTCGCAGTTGGTCAAGGACAAGGAACTCGGCCCGCGCATCGTCCCGATCGTGCCCGACGAAGCCCGTACCTTCGGTATGGAAGGCATGTTCCGCCAGCTCGGCATCTACTCCTCCGTCGGCCAGCTGTACGAGCCGGTCGACAAGGACCAGGTGATGTTCTACCGCGAGGACAAGAAAGGTCAGATCCTCGAGGAAGGCATCAACGAAGCCGGCGCCATGTCCAGCTGGATTGCCGCGGGTACCTCGTACTCCACGCACAACCAGCCGATGCTACCGTTCTACATCTTCTACTCGATGTTCGGCTTCCAGCGTATCGGCGACCTGGCCTGGGCCGCAGGCGACAGCCGCGCGCACGGTTTCCTGATCGGCGGCACCGCCGGCCGTACCACCCTCAACGGTGAAGGCCTGCAGCACGAAGACGGTCACAGCCACCTGCTGGCGGCGACCATCCCGAACTGCCGCACCTACGATCCGACCTACGCCTACGAGCTGGCGGTGATCATCCGCGAAGGCTCGCGGCAGATGATCGAAGAGCAGCAGGACATCTTCTATTACATCACCGTGATGAACGAGAACTACGTCCAGCCGGCCATGCCCAAGGGCGCCGAGGAAGGCATCATCAAGGGCATGTACCTGCTCGATGAGGACAAGAAGGACGCCGCGCATCACGTGCAGCTGCTGGGTTCGGGCACCATCCTGCGCGAAGTCGAAGCCGCCGCGAAGATCCTCCGCGAAGACTTCGGCATCGGCGCCGACGTCTGGTCCGTTCCGAGCTTCAACGAACTGCGCCGCGACGGCCTCGCCGTGGAGCGCTGGAACCGCCTGCACCCGGGTCAGAAGCCCAAGCAGAGCTACGTCGAAGAGTGCCTGTCCGGCCGCAAGGGCCCGGTCATCGCCTCCACCGACTACATGAAGCTCTACGCCGAGCAGATCCGCCAGTGGGTTCCGAGCAAGGAATTCAAGGTCCTGGGCACCGACGGCTTCGGCCGCAGCGACAGCCGCCGCAAGCTGCGCGACTTCTTCGAAGTCGACCGCCACTGGGTGGTGCTGGCCGCGCTGGAAGCCCTGGCCGATCGCGGTGATATCGAACCCAAGGTCGTGGCCGAAGCCATCGCCAAGTTCGGCATCAACCCCGAAAAACGCAACCCGCTGGACTGCTGAGGAGAGGCACGATGAGCGAACTGATTCGTGTACCCGACATCGGCAATGGTCAGGGTGAAGTCATCGAACTGCTGGTCAAGGTCGGCGACACCGTCGAGGCCGACCAGAGCCTGCTGACCCTGGAATCCGACAAGGCCAGCATGGAGATTCCCTCGCCGAAAGCCGGCGTGGTGAAAAGCCTGAAGATCAAGGTGGGCGACACCCTGAAGGAAGGCGACGAGATCCTCGAGCTGGAAGTCGAGGGAGGTTCGGCTGCCGCCGAAGCGCCCAAGGCCGAAGCTCCGGCACCGGCCGCCGAGGCTCCGAAGGCAGAGGCTCCGGCCGCTGCCCCGGCGCCGGCTGCCGCGCCCGCCGCTGGCGCCAGCGTCCAGGACATCCACGTCCCGGACATCGGCTCCGCCGGCAAGGCCAACGTCATCGAAGTCATGGTGAAAGCCGGCGACACGGTCGAAGCCGACCAGTCGCTGATCACCCTGGAGTCGGACAAGGCCAGCATGGAAATCCCCTCGCCGGCTGCCGGCGTGGTGGAGAGCGTGTCGATCAAGATCGGTGACGAAGTCGGCACCGGCGACCTGATCCTCAAGCTGAAGGTCGCGGGCGCTGCTGCCCCGGCTGCCGCTGAACCAGCTCCGGCGGCTGCTCCGGCCGCTGCCGCTCCTGCCGCCGCTCCGGTACCGGCCGCTGCACCGGCCAAGGCTGCGGAAGCCGCTCCGGTGGGCGCGCCCAGCCGTGACGGCGCCAAGGTCCACGCCGGCCCCGCGGTGCGCATGGTCGCCCGCGAGTTCGGCGTCGAGCTGAGCGAAGTCAAAGGCACCGGCCCGAAAGGCCGCATCCTCAAGGAAGACGTGCAGCTGTTCGTCAAGGAACAACTGCAGCGCGCCAAATCCGGCGCGCCGGCTGGCGCTACCGGTGGCGCGGGCATCCCGCCGATCCCGGAAGTCGACTTCAGCAAGTTCGGCGAAGTGGAAGAAGTGGCGATGACCCGCCTGATGCAGGTCGGCGCCGCCAACCTGCACCGCAGTTGGCTGAACGTGCCGCACGTGACCCAGTTCGACTCGGCCGACATCACCGAGATGGAAGCCTTCCGCGTGGCCCAGAAAGCCGTGGCGGAGAAGGCTGGCGTCAAGCTGACCGTGCTGCCGATCCTGCTGAAGGCCTGTGCCCACCTGCTCAAGGAAATGCCGGACTTCAACAGCTCGCTGGCCCCCAGCGGCAAGGCGCTGATCCGCAAGAAGTACGTGAACATCGGCTTCGCCGTGGACACGCCGGACGGCCTGCTGGTACCGGTGATCAAGAACGTCGACCAGAAGAGCTTGCTGCAACTGGCCGCCGAGGCCGCCGAACTGGCGGAAAAAGCGCGCACCAAGAAGCTCTCCGCCGACGCCATGCAGGGCGCCTGCTTCACCATCTCCAGCCTCGGCCACATTGGCGGCACCGGTTTCACGCCGATCGTCAACGCGCCGGAAGTGGCAATCCTCGGTGTCAGCAAGGCGACCATGCAGCCGGTGTGGGACGGCAAGGCCTTCCAGCCGCGTCTGATGCTGCCGCTGTCGCTGTCCTACGATCACCGCGTGATCAACGGGGCCGCTGCTGCGCGCTACACCAAGCGCCTGTCCGACCTGCTGGGTGATATCCGCACCCTGCTGCTGTAAGTGTTGCTCTTGTAAGTGTTGCAAAGGCCGGCCACGCCGGCCCTCCTCTCGACGAGCACGCCACGCTCGTACTCTCCAGCCCTGCCGGATGGCGGGGCTTCTTTTTGCCCGCACGATTCTGACCGGCGGCTCGGCCTCGCGGCCGCACCGCACTCAACTTCGCTGCGTGACGGCCGATACAGTCTTGGCTTGTCATGGCCCCGTGCCTCATGCAAATCTTGCCAACGCCCATAGAAGTCGGGCGAGGCCATGTACCTCGTCCAGCACCCTGGAAATCTCCCGCGCATGAAGAGTCATCCCGATGCCGCCAGCCGTCAGGCGGCCGAGGTTGTCACGCAGCTTCCCGTCCCTTCGAGGCTCGGGATGCTGCGCTTCGAGCGCCTGAACGAACCCAGCTGGACCCTGCTGTTCCTCGACCCTGGCTGCGAGCGGCAGATCGGCGTGCCGGCCCAGGACCTCTGCGGCATTCTCGACGCCCCCTACGCCAGCCTGATGGAGCCCGAGGCGCGCCATCGCCTGCATGAGCAAGTGCAGCAGCAACTGCTCAGGGACGGCCGCTACCGGGTGCGCTACCTGCTCCACTCGCCGCGCGGCACGCTGAACGTGCTGGAGGTTGGCGAGGCGTTCCAGCAACACGGCCGCCAACTGCTGCACGGCTACCTGCTGCAGACCGAGGCGGACGAACACGAAACCGAGCTGGACCCGCGCCTGCTGGACCTGGAAGCGCAGAACATCCGCCTGAAGATGTCCCTGGAGATGTACCAGCGCTCCCAGGACGAACACCTGCAGCACCTGGTGCGCTCGCGCACCCAGCAGAACCTCATCGTGCGCCTGGCGCGACACCGCTACCTGTCCAGCGACCCGCTGCTCGAAGCCGCGCAACTGATCGCCCAGGCCGCTTGCGAGGCCTACGACGTGGCCCGCGCCGGCATCTGGCGCCTGCACCCGGACCATCGCCTGGAAGCGGTGACCATCTACCGCCGCGACACCGACCAGTACGAGAAGCCGCAGGACATCGACGCCAGCAACTTCCCCAATTACCTCGACGCGGTGCACAGCGGCCGCGCCATCGACGCTCACAACGCCCAGCAGGACCCGCGTACCCAGGAACTGGCCATGCGCTACCTGCGCCCACAGGGCATCAGCGCCATGCTCGACGCCACCATCCGCGTCGGCGGCGAAGTAGTCGGCGTGCTCTGCCTGGAACACGTCGGCGAAGTGCGCATGTGGCAGAGCGACGAAATCGCCTTCGCCGGCGAACTGGCCGACCAGTATGCCCAGGTGCTGATGAACCACGAGCGGCGCAACGTCTCCAGCGCCCTGCATCTGTTCCAGCGCGCTGTCGAACAGAGCGCCAGCGCCTTCCTGCTGATCGACCGCGACGGCCTGGTGGAGTACGTCAACCCGAGCTTCACCGCCATCACTCAGTACGGCGCCGACGAAGTCCGCGGTCGCCGCCTGCCCGAGCTGCCGGCGCTGGCCAACCTCAGCGAATTGCTGTTCGACGCGCGCTCCACCCTGGTCACGCAGAACAGCTGGCAAGGCGAGTTCCGCAGCCGGCGCAAGAACCTCGAGCCCTACTGGGGCCAGCTATCGCTGTCCAAGGTCTACGACGACAAGGGCGAGCTGACCCACTACATCGGCATCTACGAAGACATCACCCAGAGCAAACTGGCCCAGCAGCACATCGAGAAGCTCGCCTACCGCGACAACCTCACGGGCCTGGCCAACCGGCACTTCTTCATCAATGCCCTGGAAGAGCGCCTGCAAGTGGGCAGCGAACATTCGCTGAGCCTGCTGCTGGTGGACATCGACAACTTCAAGCGGATCAACGACAGCCTCGGCCACCAGACCGGCGACAAGCTGCTGGCCAACCTCGCCCGGCGCCTGCGCAGCAGCCTGAGCGACAGCGCCACCCTGGCGCGCTTCGCCAGCAACGAGTTCGCCGTGCTGCTGGAAGAATCCGTGGCCGGCCGTGGCGAGAAGGTTGCCGCGCAGATCCTCGACGTGCTCGACAAGCCACTGTTCGTCGACAACCAGTTGATCAGCATCACCGGCTCCGTGGGCATCGCCTACGCGCCGCAGCACGGGCAGGACCCGCAGACGCTGATGAAGCACGCGGGTCTGGCGCTGCACAAGGCCAAGGCCAACGGCAAGCACCAGGTGCAGACCTTCACCGAGGCGATGACCGCCGAGGCCAGCTACAAGCTGTTCGTCGAAAGCAACTTGCGCCGCGCGCTGGTGCAGGACGAACTGGCCGTGCACTACCAGCCCAAGCTTTGCCTGCGCAGCGGCGCGCTGCTCGGCCTGGAAGCCCTGCTGCGCTGGCAGCATCCGGAGAAGGGCATGATTCGCCCGGACCAGTTCATCAGCGTCGCCGAGGAAACCGGGCTGATCATCCCCATCGGCAAGTGGGTGATCCGCCAGGCCTGTCGCCAGGTCCGCGAGCTGGCCGCCAAGGGGCTGGGCGACCTGCACATGGCGATCAACCTGTCGCCCAAGCAATTCAGCGATCCGGACCTGGTCGGTTCCATCGCCGCGATCCTCCACGAGGAAAGCATTCCGGCCAGCCAACTGGAGCTGGAGCTCACCGAAAGCCTGTTGCTGGACGCCACCGACGACACCCGCCAGCAACTGGAGCGCCTGAAGAGCCTAGGGCTGACCCTGGCCATGGACGACTTCGGCACCGGCTACTCGTCGCTGAGCTACCTGAAGAAATTCCCCATCGACGTGATCAAGATCGATCGCAGCTTCATCAAGGACATCCCGGACAACCAGGACGACATGGAAATCACCTCGGCGGTGATCGCCATGGCCCACAACCTCAAGCTGCAGGTGGTCGCCGAAGGCGTCGAGACCGCCGCCCAGCTGGCTTTCCTGCGGCGCAACCGCTGCGACATCGGCCAGGGCTACCTGTTCGACAAGCCGATCCCCAGCCACGACCTTTCCTCCAGCCTGCAGCGCTACCCCTGCCGCCCGCAGTGAGGCGCCCTGGCGCGGCGTGCCCGCAGCCATCCTCGCGAGTTGTCTCAAACCTCCCGCAAAGCAAAACAAACGCTGTAATCTTCGGCGAGTACCCGAGTCTATTGCCGCCCCTATCCAGAGGAGACGAATGCCATGACCCTGCGCTCGCAAATACTTGCCCACAAACTGGAACTGCCCAGCTCCGCCCAGGCCCTGCCCGGGCGCGAAAGCCCGATGCCAGTGCCTGAAGCGCATTACGTCAATGGTCATCCGCTGAGCGCGCCCTTCCCCGCCGGTGTGCAGCAGATCGTTGTCGGCCTGGGCTGCTTCTGGGGTGCCGAACGACGCTTCTGGCAACAGCCGGGCGTGTGGGTCACCGCGGTGGGTTATGCCGGCGGTTTCACGCCGAACCCGACCTACGACGAAGTCTGCTCCGGCCTGACCGGCCACAGCGAAGTGGTTCTGGTGGCCTACGACCCGCGTGAAACCAGCATCGAGGCACTGCTGAAGGTGTTCTGGGAATCCCACGACCCGACCCAGGGCATGCGCCAGGGCAACGACACCGGCACCCAGTACCGCTCGGTGATCTACTGGTTCGACCAGGCGCAGAAAGCCGCCATCGACGCCAGCCGCGCAGCCTTCCAGAAGGAACTGAGCGCCAAGGGCTATGGCGAGATCACCACGGAAATCCGCGAGGTGCCGCCGTTCTACTACGCCGAGGCCTACCACCAGCAATACCTGGCGAAGAACCCCAACGGCTACTGCGGCCTGGGCGGCACGGGCGTGTGCCTGCCGGCGTAAACCCATACCTGTAGGAGCGAGCTTGCTCGCGAACAACCCCGCTGCAAGATCGGTTCGCGAGCAAACTCGCTCCTACACGGGCACCTGGCTCATCCGTAGCGTAGGAGCGGACTCCGTCCGCGATCGGTCCGAGCCACACTGAACCGTCACGGTCACCGCCAAGAAAAAGCCCCGGCACTGCCGGGGCTTTTTTCATTCGGCGATCAGCCATTCCAGCTGGCTGCTGCCTTCACTCTGCGCCAGCGTCTGGGCCAGCCACGGCAACAGCCCGCGCAGCTCTTCATCCAGCGGCCACGGTGGGTTGACGATGACCAGCCCGGAACCATTCAGGCGGTCCGCCGTGTCGGCCGGATGCACGCACAACTCCACGCGGAGCATCTTCGGCGCCGAGCTCTTCTCCAGGCGCTGGTAAAAGCGCTTGAGCTGGCGGCGATCCTTGATCGGGTACCAGATGGCGACCACGGTCTGGCGCATGCGGCCGATGGCCTCGTCCAGCGCGGCTACACAGCGTTCCAGGTCGTCAGGCTGCTCGAAGGGCGGGTCGATCAGCAGCACACCACGCTTCTCCGCTACCGGCAGGAAGGCTCGGGGCAGCAGCCAGCCGTCCCCCTGGTGCACCGAGATGCGCCGCTCGCCGGCCATGTTGGCCTTGAGCAGACGGCCATCCTCGGGGTGCAGCTCGTTGAGCAGCACGCGGTCCTGCGGGCGGGTCAGGCGGCGCGCCAGCTCCGGCGAGCCCGGGTAGAACTCCAGGCCGCCATCGGGATTCAGTGCACTCACGACGCCCAGGTAGTCCTGCAGCAACTCCGGCAGGTCATCGCGCTCAACCAGGCGGCCGATGCCCGACTCCCACTCGCCGGTACGGCTGGCTTCATCGCCCAGCAAGTCGTACAGGCCGATGCCGGAATGGCTGTCGAGGTAGGCGAAGGGTGTGTCCTTGCGCGCCATCAGCGCGAAGATGCGGGCGAGGACAATGTGTTTCAGCACGTCGGCGTGGTTGCCGGCGTGATAGGCGTGGCGGTAGTTCATCGATAGCGGACTCCTCAAGGCGCGCAGTTTAGGTCCTGTGGCCGGTGCGGTGCGAGCCCGCCGTCGCCGGCGCCGGCCGGGAGCCCGGGTGTTTTAGCCCTTTATCACGCTCATGGATGATTCTGTGCGCGCTTCATTCACCAGACTAGACTGCGGCGATTCCCACGGAGGTCGATCCATGTCCGAGACCCTGCTCAGCTCCCGCAACCTCGCTTTCGAACTCTACGAAGTGCTCGACGCCGAGGCCCTGACCCAGCGCGAACGCTTCGCCGACCACAACCGCGAGACCTTCGATGCCGCCCTGTCCACGGCGCGCGGCATCGCCGAGGAGCTGTTCGCCCCGCACAATCGCAAGAACGACGAGAACGAACCGCAGTACGTCGACGGCGGCGCGGTACTCATCCCGGAAGTGAAGCCGGCGGTGGACGCCTTCAACGAGGCCGGTTTCCAGAACGCCTCGCGCAGCTTCGAACAGGGCGGCATGCAACTGCCGCACCTGCTGTCGCGCGCCTGCTTCGCGCACTTCCAGTCGGCCAACATCGCCACCTCGTCCTACCCGATGCTGAGCATGGGCGCCAGCCACCTGATCGAGACGTTCGGCAGCGACGAGCAGAAACGCCTGTTCCTGCAGCCGATGATCGAGGCGCGCTTCTTCGGCACCATGGCACTGACCGAGCCGCACGCGGGCTCGTCCCTGGCCGACATCCGTACCCGAGCGGAGCCGGCCACCGACGGCAGCTACCGGATCAAGGGCAACAAGATCTTCATCTCCGGCGGCGACCACCCGCTGTCGGAGAACATCGTCCACATGGTGCTGGCCAAGCTGCCGGACGCACCGCCCGGCGTGAAGGGCATCAGCCTGTTCATCGTGCCCAAGTTCCTGGTCAACGACGACGGCTCCCTCGGCGCACGCAACGACGTGACCCTGGCCGGCCTGTTCCACAAGATGGGCTGGCGCGGTACCACGTCCACCGCATTGAACTTCGGCGACAAGGGCGAATGCGTCGGCTACCTGGTCGGCAAGCCGCACCACGGTCTGGCCTATATGTTCCAGATGATGAACGAGGCGCGCATCGGCGTCGGCATGGGCGCCATCATGCTCGGCTACGCCGGCTACCTGTATTCCCTGGAATACGCCCGCGAGCGCCCGCAAGGCCGCCCGGTGGACGCCAAGGACCCGACCTCGGCGCCGGTCGCCATCGTCCAGCACACCGATGTCAAGCGCATGCTGCTGACCCAGAAGGCCTACGTCGAGGGCGCCTTCGACCTGGGCCTGTACGCCTCGCGTCTGGTCGACGACTGCGAAACCCTGCCCACCGAGGAGGAGCGCAAGCAGGCCCATGAACTGCTCGACCTGCTCACCCCGATCGTCAAATCCTGGCCCTCGGAGTTCTGCCTGAAGGCCAACGAACTGGCGATCCAGATTCTCGGCGGCCACGGCTACACCCGCGAGTACCCGGTCGAGCAGTACTACCGCGACAACCGCCTGAACCCGATTCATGAAGGTACCCATGGCATCCAGTCGCTGGACCTGCTCGGCCGCAAGCTGGCGCAGAACAACGGCGCCGGCCTCAAGCAACTGACCCGCCTGATCAACCAGACCTGCGAGCGCGCCCAGGCGCACACCTCGCTGGACAAGCTGCGCGAACCGCTGGAGCAGTTGATGGCGCGCCTCTCGGCGACCACCCTGAGCCTGCTCGGCGACCTGATGCAGGGTCGCGTAGGCCAGGGCCTGGCCAACTCGGCGCTGTACCTGAAGGTCTTCGGCCATGCCGTGATCGGCTGGCGCTGGCTGGAGCAGGCGATTCGCGCCGAGGAAGGGCTGGCGCGCGGCCACGCCGCCGACACCGATTTCTACCGCGGCAAGCTGCAGGCCGCGCGCTACTTCCTGACCTGGGAAGTGCCGTCCTGCCACCACGACCTGGCGCTGCTCGAAGCCCGCGACGACACCTGTTTCAGCATGCAGGACGCCTGGTTCTAGGTCCCCGCATGTGCCTTCTGCCCCGGTCACGTCCGGGGCTTTTTTATGCCCGGGAAAACCCGCTCATTCCAGCCCTTCCGGGCGCCTCACAAGTTGAGGGACAACAGCCCAGCAGAATGAGGGAATATTCCCACCGATAACTCTGACTCGACCGACTGCAAGGCCTGAGGAGGATGCCGTTGAATGGCGTCCGCGAAATTCACGCACCTCACGACCATGGCCATCCAGACGCTTACCAGCCGTTCCTTCCGCCGTCGCTGCCAGACGCTGTTTCCGGTAGTTGCCATCGCCGTGGCGCTGGGCTGCACACTCGTGCTGTTCAATACCGGTTCGAGTGACGACGGCAAGCAGCGCTACGCTGCACTTTCCCCGAGTTCCGCACCGATCTACAGCACGCCCAGCACGGAAGCCTTCGAGCACGCCGACGACTACCTGAAGAACATCGACAAGGCCATGAACGACGGCATTGCCGTGCTGCGCGGCGGGGACCACACGTCGATTGCCTCGCAGAGCCGTTACTTCAATGCCCTGGTCAACGCCGGTTATGCACAGTTCGGCTCCTCCTACTACGACCCGCTGGGCAGTTGCGGCGTCACGGGCAGCTCGGCCCGGCACCTCTGGCACACACAGATACGCGCACTGGGCGCCAGCCAGGGGCAGTACACGGCCGGCGAGATCAGCAAGGCCCGCGCCACCCTGCAGCGGGACCGGCAAGCCTGCCTGGATGCCGTGCAGCTGCCACTGGAAGAGGCGCTCAGCTGGGCGCCCACCGCGCTCCCCACATTCAACCTGGTGCCGACCTGGCAGAACAGCGGGAGCTGGCTCGACAGCACCGCCGAACGGTCCTCAACAAACCTTTGACAGCCTTGTAAATCCGCAGGTTAGAATCGATTGGCATGCGGCCTGCATCCTGATCCTCGCGTAGTGTCGCCACTCCCCCCTCATTTGCGCCGGAGATCGACCTTTTGGATGCCGTGGCCATCAACAGCTATTTCCTGATCGCTGCTGTGCTGATCGGCATGAGCATCCTGGTCAGCTCGCTGTCCTCGCGCCTGGGCATCCCGATCCTGGTCATCTTCCTCGCCGTAGGCATGATCGCGGGCACTGACGGCCCTGGCGGCATCGGCTTCTCGAACTACCCCATGGCCTACCTGGTGGGCAACCTGGCACTGGCAGTGATCCTGCTGGATGGCGGTTTGCGCACGCGGGTCTCGAGCTTCCGCGTGGCGCTCTGGCCGGCGCTTTCCCTGGCTACCGCCGGCGTGCTGATTACCGCCGGCCTGACCGGCATCGCCGCTGCCTGGCTGTTCAAGCTGAGCTGGATGGAAGGTCTGCTGATCGGCGCCATCGTCGGCTCCACCGACGCCGCCGCGGTGTTCTCGCTGCTGGGCGGCAAGGGCCTGAACGAGCGGGTCACCGCGACCCTGGAAATCGAATCGGGCAGCAACGACCCCATGGCGGTGTTCCTCACCGTCACCCTCATCGACATGCTCGCCCACGGCGAAAGCGGCCTGTCCTGGAGCTTCCTCTGGCACTTCCTGCGCGAGTTCGGCATCGGCTCGGTGCTGGGCCTGGGCGGCGGCTGGCTGCTGCTGCAGGTGATCAACCGCATCCACCTGGCCAACGGTTTGTACCCGCTGCTGGCCATCAGCGGCGGCCTGCTGATCTTCGCCGTGGCCAACGCCGTGCATGGCAGCGGCATCCTCGCCATCTACCTGTGCGGCCTGGTACTGGGCAACCAGCCGATCCGCTCGCGCCACGGCATCATGCACATGCTCGACGGCATGGCGTGGCTGGCGCAGATCGGCATGTTCCTCGTACTGGGCCTGCTGGTCACGCCCCACGACCTCTGGCCCATCGCCCTGCCCGCCCTCGGCCTGGCGCTATGGATGATTCTGTTTGCCCGCCCGCTGTCGGTGCTGGTGGGCCTTGCCCCATTCCGCGCCTTCCATGGCCGCGAAAAAGCCTTCATCGCCTGGGTCGGCCTGCGCGGCGCGGTGCCGATCATTCTCGCGGTGTTCCCGCTGATGGCCGGGCTGCCCAATGCCCAGCTGTTCTTCAACGTGGCCTTCTTCATCGTCCTGGTCTCGCTGCTGGTGCAGGGCACCAGCCTGCCCTGGGCCGCAAAGCTGCTGCGCGTGGTAGTGCCGCCGGACCCGGCGCCGATCTCCCGCGCCGGCCTGGAAGTCCACCCGACCAGCGAGTGGGAGCTGTTCGTCTACCACCTGAGCAAGGAGAAGTGGTGCATCGGCGCCGCCCTGCGCGAGCTGAAGATGCCCGAAGGCACCCGTATCGCCGCACTGTTCCGTGGCACCCAGTTGCTGCACCCGTCCGGTAGCACCATCCTCGAGGCCGACGACATCCTCTGCGTGATCGGCCACGAGCACGATCTGTCGCCGCTGGGCAAACTGTTCAGCCAGGCGCCGGATCGCGGCCTGAGCGCGCGCTTCTTCGGTGACTTCGTGCTTGAGGGCGACGCCCAGCTCTCCGCCGTGGCCTCGCTCTATGGCCTGAAGCTGGAAGGCGTGGACGGCGAACAGAACCTCGGCCGCTTCATTGCCCATGAGATCGGCGGCCAGGCGATCATCGGCGACCAGGTGGAATGGAACGGCCTGACCTGGACCGTGGCCGCCCTGGACGGGAACAAGATCCGCAAGGTCGGGGTCAAATTCCCGGAAGGCCGTCCCGGCCCCGGTCTGTTCCTCTGACCGCCCACCGGTACCCGCTTGCGGGTGCCGGCCCGCCAGCACTACCCTCTGCCCACTTTCCGCACGAGCCGCCACCCGCGACCATGTCATTCCTGCTGCGTACCCTTCTGACCGCCGTCCTGCTGGGCGGCTCACTCATCGGCCTGCCCGCGCTGGCCGCCGATACCTCTCCGCCGAGCGCCGAAAAGGTGCAGCAGAGCCTCGACAGCCTGGCCGACCGCAAGCTGGCCGATGCCGAGGCCAAGCCGATCAAGGCAAGCCTGGAGAACACCCTGAAGCTGCTGGCGGCCAAGGCCGACAGCGAGAAGCAGCTGCTTGAACTCAAGGGCCGGCTGGCCGATGCGCCCAAGCTGATCAACGAGAACCAGAAGGCGCTCGGTCGCCTCAAGGCCAGCAGCGAGAAGCCTGCCAGCCAGCGTTACAACGGCTCCAGCGCGACCCAGCTGGAAATGCTGCTCAACGAGCAGTCCACCCAGCTCGCCGCCTGGCAGAAGGAGATGGTCGATGCCAAGAGCGAGATCCTCACCGCGCAGACCCGACCGGAGCGGGCCCAGGCCGACCTGAGCAAGAACCAGACACGCCTGCTGGAAATCGCCGGGCTGATCAAGGCTGGAAAGGAAGGCGCCAAGCCGATCTCGGATGAGCGCCGCAACGAGCTACTGGCCGAACAGGCCATGCTCACCTCGCAGAATCTCCTGCTGCGCCAGCAACTGGCCGGCAACAACCTGCTGCTCGACCTGGCCTCCAGCCAGCGCGACCTGCTGGCCGAGCGCATCGGCCGCGAGGAGCGCGAGACCCTCGAACTGCAGGCGATGATCAGCGACAAGCGCCGCGAACAGTCGGAGAAGACCGTCGCCGAACTGTCCAAGGACAGCCAGGCCGCCGGCACCGACAGCCTGCTGAGCCAGCAGAGCGCCGCCAACCTGAAGCTTTCCGACTACCTGCTGCGCACCACCGACCGCCTCAACACCCTGACCCGGCGCAACCTCGAAGCCAAGCAGCAACTGGACAACCTGACCCAGGGCGAACAGGCCCTGGACGAACAGATCAACGTGCTGCGCGGCAGCCTGCTGCTGGCCAAGATCCTCTACCAGCAGAAGCAGTCGCTGCCCGTGATCAAGACTGACCAGGACCTCGCCGACGAGATCGCCGACCTGCGCCTGTACCAGTTCGAGCTGAACCAGAAGCGCGACGAAATCAACAACACCCAGGTCTACCTCGACAACCTGCTGGCCCAGCAACCCCAGGAAAGCGTCACCCCGCAGTTGCGCCACGACCTCGGCGAGCTGGTGGACACCCGCCTGGAGCTGATGGAGCGTCTCAACCACGAGCTGAACGCACTGCTCAACGAAGCCATCACCCTGCAGTTGAACCAGAAGCAGCTCAAGGAAACCAGCGACAGCCTGCGCGCCACCCTCGACGAGCAGATGTTCTGGATTCCCAGCAACCGCCCGCTGGACCTGTCCTGGTTCAAGATGACCCCGAGCCTGCTGCACCACCAACTGGCCGAAGTGCCCTGGGGCTCGGGCGTCAAGGAGCTGTTCGAGGGCCTGATCGACCGCCCCTTCCTGTTCCTGCCCCTGCTCCTGCTGGTCGCCGGGCTGCTGTGGAAGCGCCGGTTCCTCTACGACAAGCTGGAGTCGCTGAACGACGACATCGGCCACTTCAAGCGCGACAGCCAGGCGCACACGCCATTGGCGCTGCTGCTCGCCGTGCTGCTGGCCTTGCCCGGCACCCTGGCGCTGGGCATCGCCGGCCTCGCCCTGCTGCTCGACGCCCGCGGCCAGAACGCCACACTGGGCAGCGCGCTGCTGGAGATGGCGCAGGTGTGGCTGGTGTTCTACACCGCGCACCGCATCCTGCGCCCCGGCGGCATCGCCGAGCGGCACTTCCACTGGAGCCAGGCGCAGGTGCAGTTCCTCGGCAAGCTGATGCGCCGCCTGGGGCTGGTGGTGATGTCGCTGGTCGCCGTGGTCACTGTCGCCGAGCACTCCCCGGCGTCGCTGGCCGATGACGTGATCGGCATCGCCGTGGTGCTGTTCGGCTACGGCGCCATGACCTGGCTGCTCGCCCAGTTGCTGTTCAACAGCCCGTCCAGCGAGCGCCCGTCGATGATCAAGATGATCGTCGGCCTGGGCTTCACCGCCCTGCCGGTAGCGCTGTTCCTCGCAGTGGGCTTCGGCTACTACTACACCGCGCTCAAGCTCACCGACCGCCTGATCGACACCCTGTTCCTGCTGATGTTCTGGATGGTGGTGGAAGCCACCTTCGTCCGCGGCATGGGCGTTGCCGCCCGCCGCCTGGCCTACCAGCGCGCCCTGTCGAAACGGCAGAACGCGCCCAAGGAAGGCATCGAGGGCAGCGAAGTCGTCGTCGAGGAACCGACCCTGGGCATCGAGCAGATCAACGAGCAGTCCATGCGCCTGATCCGCCTGGGCCTGCTGATCGGCTTCGTGGTCACCCTGTACTGGGTCTGGGCCGACCTGATCAGCGTGGTCTCCTACCTCGACAACGTAACGCTCTACCAGTACACCAGCGGCACCGGCGACGCAGCGTCCACCACGCCGATCAGCCTCAGTGACTTCATCATGGCGCTGGTGATCGCCGCGGTGACCGTCGCCCTGGCGCGCAACCTCCCCGGCTTGCTGGAAGTGCTGGTGCTGCAGCGCCTGACTCTGGCCCAGGGCAGTGCCTACGCCATCACCACCCTGCTCTCCTACACCATCAGCGGCGTCGGCATCGTCAGCGCGCTGTCCACCCTCGGGGTGAGCTGGGACAAACTGCAATGGCTGGTGGCTGCGCTCTCGGTCGGCCTCGGCTTCGGCCTGCAGGCGATCTTCTCCAACTTCGTCTCCGGCCTGATCATCCTCTTCGAGCGCCCGGTACGGATCGGCGACGTGGTGACCATCGGTACGCTGTCCGGCACGGTCAGCCGCATCCGCATCCGCGCCACCACCATCACCGACTTCGACCGCAAGGAAATCATCGTCCCCAACCAGACCTTCATCACCGGCCAACTGGTGAACTGGTCGCTGAGCGATACGGTGACGCGGGTGACCATCAAGATCGGCCTGGCCTACGAGAGCGACCTGCCGCTGGCGCGCAAGATCATGCTGGAAGCCGCCCACGCCAACCCCCGCATCCTGCGCGACCCGGAGCCGGTGCTGTACTTCACCACCATCAGCGCCAGCACCTTCGACTACGAACTGCGCTTCCACGTGCGCGAGCTGGGCGACCGCAACCCGGCGGTGGACGAAACCCTCACGCGCATCGCCCTGGCCTTCCGCGAGGCCGGCATCGACATGGCGTTCAACCAGGTCGACGTGTTCCTGAAGAACTTCCAGGGCCAGGAAGCCCAGGTCATCGTCGGGCAGCAGCAACCCGCCGCCACGCCGGTGAAACTGTCGGCCAAGCCTGACGGCGACAAGGCCTGAGGGTGGACGCCTTCGGACATGTCCGAGCACAATGCTCGGACATGTCCGGAGTTAACCTGTGAAAAAGCTCGACGAACTCGTCTTCGATAACCGCTTCGCCCGCCTGGGCGATGTGTTCTCCACCGAAGTCCTGCCTGATCCCATCGCCGATCCGCGCCTGGTCGTTGCCAGCACCTCGGCCATGGCCCTGCTCGACCTCGACCCGAGCGAAGCGGACAACCCGGTGTTCGCCGAAATCTTCGCCGGCCACAAGCTCTGGTCGGAAGCGCAGCCGCGCGCCATGGTCTATTCCGGGCACCAGTTCGGCTCCTACAACCCCCGCCTGGGCGACGGCCGCGGCCTGCTGCTGGGCGAAGTGGTGAACGACGCCGGCGAGCACTGGGACCTGCACCTCAAGGGCGCCGGCCAGACGCCGTATTCCAGGATGGGCGATGGTCGCGCCGTGCTGCGCTCGTCGATCCGCGAGTTCCTTGCCAGCGAATACCTCGCCGCCCTCGGCATCCCCAGCAGCCGTGCCCTGTGCGTCACCGGTTCCAGCACCACGGTATGGCGCGAGACTCGGGAAACCGGCGCCATGCTGTTGCGCATGGCCCCCAGCCACGTGCGCTTCGGCCACTTCGAGTACTTCTACTACACCAAGCAGGAAGAGCACCTGAGGACACTCGGCGAGTTCGTTCTCAATTCGTACTTCCCGCAGTGCCTGGACAACGAAAAGCCCTACCTGGCGTTCTTCCGCGAAGTGATCGAGCGCAACGCGCAGATGATCGCCTACTGGCAGGCCTACGGCTTCTGCCACGGCGTGATGAACACCGACAACATGTCGATCCTCGGCATTACCTTCGACTACGGCCCCTACGCCTTCCTCGACGACTTCGACGCCAACCACATCTGCAACCACTCCGACGACAGCGGCCGCTACTCCTTCAGCAACCAGGTGCCGATCGCCCACTGGAATCTCGCCGCACTGGGCCAGGCGCTGACGCCCTTCGTCGAAGTCGACGACCTGCGCGCCACCCTCGACCTGTTCCTGCCGCTGTACCAGGCGCACTACCTGGACCTGATGCGCCGTCGCCTGGGCCTCAGCAGCGCCGAAGACGGCGATCTGGAGCTGGTGCAGCGCCTGCTGCAAACCATGCAGAAAGGCGCCGTGGACTACTCGCTGTTCTTCCGCCGCCTCGGCGATCAGGCGCCTGAGCAAGCATTGGCCGTGGTACGCGAAGATTTCGTCGACCTCGCCGGCTTCGACGCCTGGGCCGCCGACTATCAAGCGCGCGCCGAACGCGAAGGCGGCAGCCAGGACGAACGCCGCGCGCGCATGCACGCCGTCAACCCGCTCTACGTGCTGCGCAACTACCTCGCCCAGGAGGCCATCACGGCCGCCGAACAGGGCGACTACAGCGTGGTGCGGCGCCTGCACGAAGTGCTCAGCAAGCCCTTCGAAGAGCAGCCGGATGCCGAGCACTTCACCCGCCGCCCGCCGGACTGGGGCAAGCACCTGGAGATCAGTTGCTCGTCCTGAGCCGGTTATAAGCTCAGCCAAAAGCGATCTAGCGACGCCCCGGCCACATTGCTCCCGGTCATTGACCGGGGCCGGGCGCCGCTCGCATCCTCGGGGCTTTCTGCCACAAGGACGCTCGAACAATGAAACCGGAAACCCTGGCCATCCACGCCGGCTACAGCCCCGACCCGACCACCAAGGCCGTGGCCGTGCCGATCTACCAGACCAGCTCCTACGCCTTCGACGACACCCAGCACGGCGCCGACCTGTTCGACCTGAAGGTCGCCGGCAACATCTACACGCGCATCATGAACCCCACCAACGCGGTGCTGGAGGAGCGCGTCGCCGCGCTGGAAGGCGGCGTCGCGGCGCTGGCGGTGGCATCGGGCATGGCCGCCATCACCTACGCCATCCAGACCGTCGCCGAAGCCGGCGACAACATCGTTTCGGTGGCCAAACTTTATGGCGGCACCTACAACCTGTTCGCCCACACGCTGCCGCGCTTCGGCATCCAGACCCGCTTCGCCGCCCATGACGACATTGCCGCCCTCGAAGCGCTGATCGACGAGCGCACCAAGGCGGTGTTCTGCGAATCCATCGGCAACCCGGCGGGCAACATCGTCGACCTGCAGGCCCTGGCCGATGCCGCGCACCGCCACGGCGTGCCACTGATCGTCGACAACACCGTCGCCACCCCGATCCTCTGCCGCCCGTTCGAGCATGGCGCGGACATCGTCGTGCACTCGCTGACCAAGTACATCGGCGGCCACGGCACCAGCATCGGCGGCATCGTCGTCGACTCGGGCAAATTCCCCTGGGCCGAAAACAAGGCGCGCTTCCCGCTGCTCAACACGCCCGATCCGTCCTACCACGGCGTTACCTACACCGAAGCCTTCGGCCCCGCCGCCTTCATCGGCCGCTGCCGCGTCGTGCCGCTGCGCAACACCGGCGCCGCGCTCTCGCCGTTCAACGCCTTCCTCATCCTGCAAGGCCTGGAAACACTCGCCCTGCGCATGGAGCGCCACTGCGACAACGCGCTGAAGGTCGCGCAATACCTGCAGGACCATACGCAGGTCAGCTGGGTGAAATACGCCGGCCTCTCCGACCATCCCGAACAGGAACTGGCGCTGCGCTACATGGGCGGCAAGCCCGCGTCGATCCTCTCCTTCGGCATCAAGGGCGGCCAGGAAGCCGGCGCGCGCTTCATCGACGCGCTGAATCTGGTGGTACGCCTGGTCAACATCGGCGACGCCAAGTCCCTGGCCTGCCACCCCGCCTCCACCACCCACCGTCAACTCAACGACGAGGAGCTGGAGAAGGCCGGCGTACCACGCGACATGGTGCGCCTGTCCATCGGCATCGAGCACATCGACGACATCCTCGCCGACCTTGCCCAGGCGCTGGACGCCGCCAAGGCCTGACCCGTGGCAACCGGATGAGGCGCCAGTCCGGCGCCTCATCCGCGGGTCAGCGGCCCCTGCAATATCTCTTTGCCATCATCTTGCAGACGCCCTGCCTGCCTTTCCGTAGAATGCCGCCCAGCGCCGCAAGCCAGCGCGCGACCGCACCCCGCGACACGCCAGCGAACAGGGATTTCGTCCGCCTTTCCCCTGCCCCTTTCCTTCCGACCCGCCTTCCAGGCGCCGGCCGGTGGATAACTTTTTTCGCCCGTGACCATACGGTTCCGCCCGATCCTGCCGATAGGGCTTGGACGTGGTTCGCCACCCTGGCCCCCAACAAGAACAATCTCCGAACGGCCTGACTTCACACAACCTTTCCTGGAGATCGTCAATGAACAGCTGGATTTCCAACTTGAGCGTGAACCTCAAGTTGGCCCTGGGCTTCGGCCTGGTCCTCGCCTTCACCGCCATCCTCGCTATCGTCAGCTGGGTCGGCCTGGGCTCGCTGATCGACCGCAGCAACTGGATGAGCGACATCACCGAGCTCAACTCGCGCCTCACCAAGCTGCGCATCACCCGCCTGCAATACATGATCGCCGACGGCGCCGAGCAGGAAGCCGCCAACGTCATGTCCACCCTGGCCGACTTCAAGGCGCAGCAGCAGAAACTGCGTGCCTCCTTCGTCAGCCCGGAGAACGTACGCATGCTCGACCAGCTCGGCGGCATCATCGCCGACTACGAGAAGTCCCTGGCAGCCATGCGCGCCGGCTACCAGAGCGCCGGCATCACCCGCCGCACCCTGCAGGACAATGCTGCCCGCGCCGCCGAACTGACGGCCACGATCCAGCAGGACATCCTCAAGGCCCCGGCGGACGAGGAGCGCGCCACGCGCTTCCAGGCCATCACCGGTACCCGTGAAGACCTGCTGCAGGCCCGCTACGACGTGCGCGACTACCTCGCCAACGCGCTCACCAGCAACGGTGACGGCGTGACCCGTGGCCTCGACGAAAGCATTGCCGGCCTGCCGGCCCTGGAAAACGTCCTCGGCGTCGCCGAAGCGCAATACGTCCAGCAACTGGGCACGGCCCTGCGCGCCTATCGCGACGCGGTCACCACCCTGCGCGGCAACATGGCCAGCATCGTCCAGGCGCGCAAGGAAATGACCACCCAGGGCCAGGACATCGTCAAGATCAGCGAAAATCTCTACCAGTTGCAGCTTGATCGCCGCGACGCCGAAAGCGCGCGCGCCCGCAGCCTGCAAACCCTGGTAACCCTGCTCGCGCTGGTGCTGGGCAGCATTGCTGCGCTGATCATCACCCGCCAGATCACCCGGCCGCTGCACGACACCATGGCGGTGGTCGACCGCATCGCCGCCGGCGACCTGTCGCAGACCATTCAGGTCAGCCGCCGCGACGAACTCGGCCGCCTGCAACAGAGCATGCAGCGCATGAGCCAGAGCCTGCGCGAACTGATCGGCGGTATCCGCGACGGCGTCACCCAGATCGCCAGCGCCGCCGAGGAGCTCTCCGCCGTCACCGAGCAGACCAGCGCCGGTGCCAACACCCAGAAGATCGAGACCGACCAGGTTGCCACCGCCATGCACGAGATGTCCGCCACCGTGCAGGAAGTCGCGCGCAATGCCGAGCAGGCTTCCCAGGCCGCTTCCGCCGCCGACCACCAGGCCCAGGACGGCGACCGTGTGGTGAACAAGGCCGTTGAGCAGATCGAGCGCTTGGCCGAGGAAGTCGAACGTTCCGCCGAGGCGATGCAGCGCCTGGAGCAGGAAAGCGAGAAGATCGGCAAGGTAATGGATGTGATCAAATCAGTGGCCGAACAGACCAACCTGCTGGCCCTCAACGCCGCCATCGAAGCCGCCCGCGCCGGCGAGGCCGGTCGCGGCTTCGCCGTGGTCGCCGACGAAGTGCGCGGGCTGGCCCAGCGCACCCAGCAATCCACCGAAGAAATCGAAGCCCTGGTCGCCGGCCTGCAGAGCGGCACCCGCCAGGTCTCCAGCGTCATGCTCGGCAGCCGCGAACTCACCGCCAACAGCGTCGCGCTGAGCCGCCAGGCCGGCGAATCCCTCGGTGAAATCACCCGCACCGTCTCCAATATCCAGGCGATGAACCAGCAGATCGCCACCGCCGCCGAAGAGCAGAGCGCCGTGGCCGAGGAGATCAGCCGCAGCGTGGTCAACGTCCGCGACGTCTCCGAACAGACCGCCGCCGCCAACGAAGAAGTCGCCGCCTCCAGCGTCGAACTCGCGCGCCTGGGTGGGCAGTTGCAGACGCTGGTCAGCCATTTCCGCGTGTGATGTGAATGGGCCGACGCCAGTCGGCCCCTCTTCGGAAAAGCACACATCGCACCGTTGAGATCCGCCCGCCAAGGCTCCATCTTTGCTCTATTGCCATTGGAGCCCCGCCATGTCCGATCCCCTGATCATCCCCTGCCCTAACTGCAACGGCCTGAACCGCGTCCCTGCCGCGCGGCTGGGTGATTCGCCCAGCTGTGGGCGCTGCCAGTCGCCGATCGTGCTGGATACGCCATTCGACCTCGATGAAGCCGGTTTCGCCGCCCAGGCCAAGGGCGATCTGCCGTTGCTGGTGGACGTCTGGGCCTACTGGTGCGGGCCGTGCAAGGGTTTTGCGCCGGTGTTCGAGCAGGCCGCGGCGCGGTTGTCGGGCAAGGTGCGCCTGGCCAAGCTGGACAGCGATGCCAATCCGAACCTTTCCGCACGCCTGGGCATTCGCTCGATTCCCAGCCTGATCCTGCTGCGCAACGGCCAGGAAGTGGCGCGGCAGAGCGGTGCGATGCCGCTGCCGCAGTTGCTCGACTGGCTGTCCCGCCAGGGCCTCTGAGGACGAGCGTTTCGGTCAATCCGCGCGGTCATTGCCAGGCCGCGCCGGGCGGCTAGGCTTGGGCGAAAGCCAACGGAGCAAGCCCATGCCTTCCTACCCCGAAGACTTCATCCGCCAGCTCACCGAAGAGCACATCGCCTTCGTCAAGCGCACCGGCCTCAAGGCCGAGGTGCTGGAGCCTGGCCACGTGCGCCTGCGCATGCCGCTCAAGGGCAACGAGAACCATATCCAGAACATGTACGCCGGCGCCCTGTTCACCGTGGCCGAGTTGCCCGGTGGCGTGCTCATGCTGACCAGCTTCGACGCCCGGCGCTTCTACCCCATCGTCAAGGAAGCCGGCCTGCGCTTCCTGCGCCCGGCGGCCAGTGACGTGACCGTCGACGCGCAGCTCAGCGAAGCCGAAATCCAGCGTATCGGCGAGGAAGCCACGCACCAGGGCAAATCAGAGTTCGTTCTCGACCTGCAACTGAAGGACGACGAGGGCAACGTGGTTGCCGAAAGCCACGCCATCTATCAGTTGCGCAGCCGCTGAATCCGGGGGTTGCCCTGCATCAAGGTGAAATTTCCTACGTGGCGCGACAGTAGAAGCGCCACAGAGGGAGCCCACCATGTACAGGAACCTGCTCGTCGCCCACGACCTCAGTGTCGAGGCGGACATCGCCGTGCGCCGCGCCGCGCAACTGGCCCGCCAGCACGGCGCCAGCGTCACGCTGCTGCACGTGATCGAGGAATTCTTCCCCGACCGCATGATGGCCACGGTCCGCGAAGCTGCCGAGGTGGCGCTGCGCGATGCAGCACGCAGCAGTGGTCTCGGCGACTGCCAGTTGCTGATCCGCCAGGGCCGCGCAGCCAATAACGTGACCGAGGCGGTGCAGGAGCTGGGCGCTGACCTTCTGCTGATCGGCGCGCACCACCAGCAACTGCTGGAGCGCTTCGACGGCACCACCCTGGAGCGCATCGCCCGGCACTGCCGCGCGCCGATCCTGCTGGCTGTCGAGGAATCCGCTGCGCCTTACGCCAAGGCCCTCGCCGGGCTGGACCTGTCGCACTGCTCCTGCCAGGCCTGGCGCGCCGGCTATCGATTGCTCACACCCGCCGCCGAGCTGCTCGCGCTCAACGCCTATCAGCCAGGCAAGAAGGCCGGTCGCGCCGACAGTCATCTGCAGACCCAGCGCGAGCTGTTGCGCCAGGCACTGCAGGATGAGCGCGCACAGGTCCCGCCCAGCGGGCCGCAGTTACTTTGTGCGGTGCAGCAGGGAACCGCCCAGCAGGCGCTGGAGACGGCGTTGCGCGAATGGGCGCCGGACCTGCTGATACTCGGCAGTCGCAGCCGTGGCGCCATCGAGCAGGCCATGCTGGGCAGCGCGACGCGTTATTTCCTGCGCCGGCCGCCCTGTGATGTGCTGATCAGCCAGTAACCGCTCAGGCTTCCAGCAGGTTGTGCAGTTCGACGAATTGCTGGGTCAGCTTGTGCCGCGGCTCGAGGAAGATCAGCGGGGTGCAGGCCTGGTGCGATTCGCGCATCTTCACCGAGCTCATCAGGTACACCGGCAGCACCGGTAATTCCTCTTCCACCAGTTCGTCCAGCAGCTGTTGCGGCAGGGTCGCGCGCGGCTGGAACTGGTTGACCACGATGCCTTCGACCTCCAGGTCCTCGTTGTGGTCTTCCTTCAGTTCCTCGATCTCCTGCAGCAGGCCGTACAGCGCCTGGCGGGAGAAGCTGTCGCAATCGAAGGGGATCAGGCAGCGATCCGCTGCGATCAGTGCGGAAACCGTATAGAAGTTAAGTGCCGGCGGGGTGTCCAGGTAGATCCGGTCGTAGTCTTCGGCCAGTTCGTCCAGCAGTTTGCGCAGCTTGTTGATCTTGTGCTTCTGCTCGAGCTTGGGCTGCAGATCCGCGAGCTCCGGGCTGGCGGTGACGATGTGCAGGTTGTCGAACGGTGTCTCGTAGATGTCCACCTTGCCCTTGCGGCTGAACGGTCCGGACGACAGCGTCTGCTTGAAGAAGTCGGCGATACCCACCGGCAAGTCCTCGCCGGTCAGACCGGTGAGGTAATGCGTGGAGTTGGCCTGGGCATCCAGGTCCACCAGCAATGTCCGATAGCCCTCCGCCGCGCTCACTGCCGCCAGGTTGCAGGCGATGCTGGACTTGCCGACCCCGCCCTTCTGATTGAACACCACGCGTCGCATCAGCCATCCCTCCAGGAACATTCGAGTGCTGGGGGATTCTATGCAAAGCCCATGACAAGGGCGAGCACACTTCACCCCTCGGCTGGGTATACCGCTCAGCGGTTGCGGACTCTCTGCACAAGCTTCGCAGCCGGTGCGACAGCGAATTGAGAACCTTCCCAAGACTTTGTCAGCGCACGTTGCTTGACTTCTGCACGTCCGCGGCAATGCCGATATTGCGCCATGATCCGTGTCGACGAAGCTCCTGGCGGGTCGGGGAAGTCTCATTTGTCGACCGGGATGCCAAGGGTCCACAAGAGCGGCGTTATTCGATATCGAGCAGACGCCTGCCTGGCGCGGGACGAACAGGACCAGGCACTCCTGCCGGGAAAGCTCACTGCGTCGAGTACCAGCAAAGCCTGCTGGGCAGCGAGCCCTGATCCGTCAACCAGCCCTGCCGGCCTGGACCTCCTGGGTCACCAGATCGAAGAACGACTGCGCCAGGCGCGACGGCTCGTTGCGCCGCCGCACCAGCCACACCGAACTGGTCGCGCCCGGGTCGCTCAGGGTGCGATAGACCACGCCGTCCACCCGCGTACGACGAAACGACGCCGGCAGCATCGATACACCCAGCCCCGCCGCGACCAGGCCGATGATGGTCATCGCCTCGCCCGCCTCCTGGGCGATGCGCGGGCTGAAACCGGCCTGTCGCGACAGCGCCATCAACTGGCTATAGAGGCCGGTGCCGTAGCTGCGTGGGAAGAACACGAAAGGCTCATCCGCCAGCTCGGCGAACTCCAGGCCGTCCTGGCTGGCCTGCGCCAGTGGATGATCGGCGCGCAGCACGGCCACCAGCGGTTCGCTGAACAGCTCCACGGCTTCCAGGGTTTCCGGCAGCGGGATCGGACGAATCAGGCCGACCTGCACACGCTCCTCCAGCAGCGCCTGCACGGCCTGTCCGCTGCTCAGCTCCTGCAGATCCAGGTGCACATCCGGATACGCCTGGCGGAACGCCAGGATCGCGCGCGGGATGCTGGAGGTAAAAGGCGCCGACGCGGTGAAGCCGACCTTCAGCTCGCCGATCTCGCCCTGATGCGCGCGACGCGCCAGGAGCACGGCGTGGTCTACCTGCTGCAGCACCTGCCGCGCTTCGTCGAGAAACAGCTTGCCGGCCTCGGTCAGCGCCACCCGTCGGTTGGTGCGCTCCAGCAGGCGCGCGCCGATCTCTTCTTCCAGCGCCTGGATCTGCTGGCTCAGCGGCGGCTGGGAAATCCCCAGTTGCTCGGCGGCACGGCCGAAGTGCAGCTCCTCCGCCACGGCGATGAAATAACGCAGGTGTCGCAGTTCCATGTTTCCCCCATCTGGAGCGCCGGTGTTCCGGACTGGGTAGGAGCGGACTTTGTCCGCGATAGGTCGAGCCCCGTGCCGTGCGGTTCGCGAGCAAGCTCGCTCCTACAGGTTAACGACGGCGTGAGCCTTGTAGGAGCGAGCTTGCTCGCGAACCAGCCGTTGACCCGACGTCACAGGCGTTTGATTCGCAAAACGAATCAAACGTGTCGATTAATATATTGGAAATAATAAAGCCCGCTCCTTATCCTTTCCACACAAGCCCAATAACGACTACCAACCTGCTCCCTGCCTGGCCGCGCGGGCCCTTGCCGCCATTCCAGGCCCTCCTGCTTTTACCAACCTGAGGTGTGTCGTGAGTCAACCTGCCCTGCGGGCTTTGCGGGAAGAACATCCCATGGCGGCCAAGCCGCCTGTCGTTGAGGAACCATCGGCTGCGAACGATCCGGCGAGCCTGCTGGAAGCCGCGCACGAGGCGAACGGCGACGTGGTACGCGTCGTCGAAGAACTCGAAACCTACATCGAGAAAGGCACCCCGGAATTCATGCGCACCTCGCTGGCGCTGTTCTCCGGCGGCTTCGCCACCTTCGCCCTGCTCTACTGCGTGCAGCCGATGATGCCGGTACTGTCCGAGGCCTTCAGCCTGAGCGCCGCGCAGAGCAGCCTGGTGCTGTCGATCTCCACCATCACCATGGCCTTCGGCCTGCTGGTCACCGGGCCGATCTCCGACGCCATCGGGCGCAAGTCGATCATGGTCGCTTCGCTGGTCCTCGCCGCCCTGTTCACCCTCGGCAGCTCGCTGATGCCGACCTGGCACGGCGTGCTGGCCATGCGCGCGCTGCTCGGCCTGTCACTCAGCGGCCTGGCGGCGGTGGGCATGACCTACCTCTCCGAGGAAATCCACCCGCAGCACATCGGCCTGTCCATGGGGCTGTATATCGGCGGCAACGCCATCGGCGGCATGAGCGGCCGGCTGATCAGCGGCGTGCTGGTGGACTACGTGAACTGGCACGTGGCGCTGGCCACCCTGGGCGTGCTCGCCCTGGCCGCAGCGCTGCTGTTCTGGCGCATCCTGCCCGAATCGAAGAACTTCCGCCCGGCACCGCTCAAGCCGCGCCGGCTGATCGAGGGTTTCATCGGGCACTTCCGCGATGCCGGGCTGCCCTGGCTGTTCCTCGAAGCGTTCCTGCTGATGGGCGCCTTCGTCACCCTGTTCAACTACATCGGCTATCGCCTGCTGGCAGAGCCCTACCACCTGAGCCAGGCCATCGTCGGCGTGCTCTCGCTGGTCTACCTGTCGGGCATCTACAGCTCGGCCTGGGTCGGCTCCCTGGCCGACCGCCTGGGTCGGCGCAAGGTGCTCTGGGCGATGATCGCGCTGATGCTCGGCGGCGTACTGATCACCTTGCTGCAACCGCTGGCCCTGGTGCTGGTCGGCTTGCTGGTGTTCACCTTCGGTTTCTTCGGCGCGCACTCGGTGGCCAGCAGCTGGATTGGCCGCCGCGCCCTGACAGCCAAGGGCCAGGCCTCTTCGCTGTACCTGTTCTGCTACTACGTCGGCTCCAGCGTCGCCGGTACCGCCGGCGGGGTGTTCTGGCACCACTATGGCTGGAACGGCGTGGGACTGTTCATAGCCGGCCTTCTGGCAATTGCCGTGGCAGTAGCCTTGCACCTGGCTCGCCTGCCAGTGTTACCCAGAGACCTGCCCACACTCCGCAAGATTGGGTAGTTTCTACACACAGCAAGCTCTGCATGCCTGAAAACGACATGGAACGGTCGTGCAAAGACATTTATCTCAGATCCGACAACGCCTGCCAGGCGGGCGTTGTGGGATAAATTCCCAACCTACGACTTAAGTCGTAACAAGATGTGGCGCGATCCTTGCGTTCACAATCTCGAACGACTTGTTGGAATCCTGAAACGGACCTCGACTCCCGCAGTACGCAATTCCCTCCGTAGTTGTAGGTAAAGCATGAGCAGCACCCCCTCTTCAGGGCTCTCCCAAGGCCTGCAAAATCGTCACGTCACGATGCTTTCGATCGCCGGTGCCATTGGCGCTGGCCTGTTCGTAGGTTCCGGCCATGCCATCGCCGAAGCCGGCCCCGCCGTCATGGTTTCCTACCTGATCGCCGGCCTGCTGGTGGTCCTGGTGATGCGCATGCTGGCCGAAATGGCCGTCGCGCAGCCGGACAGCGGCTCTTTCTCCACCTATGCCGACCGCGCGATCGGCCACTGGGCCGGTTTCACCATCGGCTGGCTGTACTGGTGGTTCTGGGTCCTGGTAATCCCGCTGGAAGCCAACGCCGCTGCGGCGATCATCCACGCCTGGTTCCCCGGCGCACCGATCTGGGTGCTGGCCTTCCTGATCACTTCGGCGCTGACCGTGACCAACCTGTTCAGCGTGAAGAACTACGGTGAGTTCGAGTTCTGGCTGGCGCTGATCAAGGTCGTCTCGATCATTGCCTTCCTGGTGCTGGGCTGCGCGGCCATCTTTGGCTTCTCGCCCAACAGCGAAGTCTCCGGCATCGGCCACCTGACCAGCGAAGGCTTCCTGCCCAAGGGCTGGGGCGCCGTGCTCGCGGCGCTGCTGACCACCATGTTCTCCTTCATGGGTTCGGAAATCGTCACCATCGCCGCCACCGAGTCCAAGGACCCGGAGCAACAGATCACCCGCGCCACCAACTCGGTGATCTGGCGTATCGCGCTGTTCTACCTGCTGTCGATCCTGATCGTGGTCTGCCTGGTGCCGTGGAACGACCCGCGCCTGGTGAGCATGGGCTCCTACCAGACCGTGCTGGAACACCTGCACATCCCGTACGCCAAGCTGATCGTCGACATCATCGTGCTGGTCTCGGTGACCAGCTGCCTGAACTCGGCGCTCTACACCGCTTCGCGCATGATGTATTCGCTGAGCAAGCGCGGTGACGCGCCGAAGATCGCCCAGGTGACCAGCGCCAGCCGCACCCCGGTCTACGCCGTGCTGCTGTCCACCGCCATGGCCTTCCTCTGCACCTTCGCCAACTACCTGGCCCCGGCCGAAGTTTTCAACTTCCTGCTGGCCAGCTCCGGCGCCATCGCCCTGCTGGTGTACCTGGTGATCGCCCTGTCGCAGTTGCGCATGCGCAAGAAGCTGCTCGCCCAGGGCCACCAGCTGAAGCTGAAGATGTGGCTGTTCCCCTGGCTGACCTGGGCGGTGATCATCTTCATCGTTGGCGCCCTGGTGATCATGCTGATCCGCCCGGATCACCGCATGGAGGTAGTCGCCACTACCCTGCTGACCGTCGTGGTGGTCTGCTCGGGTCTGCTGGTGTCCAACCGCCGCAAGGCACAGCGCGCCGCCGGCCTGGTGGGCGATGCGGCGTGATGCGCCCTGATGGGGCTTGAGGCTCCATGAGGGAATGAAAAAGCCCCGCTTCTGAGCGGGGCTTTTTCATTGCAGCATAATCCATTGCGCCATTCAGGCCGATCGCGGACGGAGTCCCCTCCTGCGCTCAGATCGGCCCTTTCGTAGGGGCGGACTCCGTCCGCGATTCATCGGCAGGGCCGGTGCCGGGGCGGTTCGCGAGCAAGCTCGCTCCTACAAAATAGCGCGGCCTGTAGGAGCGAGCTTGCTCGCGAACCCCGGAGCCAGAAACGAAAAAGCCCCGCATCCGCGGGGCTTTTTCAGTTCGGCATCAGGCTCAGTGATACTGCGCCGACAGCTCGTGCACCGCCTCGAAGAAGGCCCCGGCGTGAGCCGGGTCGACTTCCGGGGTAACGCCATGGCCGAGGTTGAACACGTGGCCAGTGCCATTGCCGTAGGCGCCAAGGATACGCGCCACTTCAGTGCGGATGGCGTCTGGCTTGGCGTAGAGCACCGCCGGGTCCATGTTGCCCTGCAGGGCTACCTTGTCGCCGACGCGGGCGCGGGCGTTGCCGATGTCGCAGGTCCAGTCCAGGCCCAGCGCTTCAGCGCCGGTATTGGCCATGGACTCCAGCCACAGGCCACCGCCCTTGGTGAAGAGAATTACCGGCACACGACGACCTTCATGCTCGCGGATCAGTCCGTCGACGATCTTCTGCATGTACGCCAGGGAAAACTCCTGGTAGGCCGCCGCCGACAGCGCGCCGCCCCAGGAGTCGAAGATCTGCACTGCCTGCGCGCCGGCAAGGATCTGCCCGTTAAGGTAGCTGGTGACCGACTGCGCCAGCTTGTCCAGCAGGGCGTGCAGGGCCTGCGGGTTGTTGTAGAGCATCGCCTTGGTCTTGCGGAAATCGCGGCTGGAACCGCCTTCGACCATGTAGGTGGCCAGGGTCCAGGGGCTGCCGGAGAAGCCGATCAGCGGCACGCGGCCGTTCAGCTCGCGGCGGATGGTGCGCACGGCGTCCATCACGTAACCCAAGTCCTTCTCCGGATCGGGGATCGGCAGGGCGTCGATGTCAGCCTGGGTGGTCACGACCTTCTTGAAGCGCGGACCTTCGCCGGTTTCGAAGAACAGGCCCTGACCCATGGCATCGGGGATGGTGAGGATGTCGGAGAAGAGGATCGCAGCGTCCAGTTGCGGGTAACGATCCAGCGGCTGCAGGGTCACCTCGCAGGCCATCTGCGGGTTCATGCACAGGCTCATGAAGTCACCGGCCTTGGCGCGGGTGGCGCGGTACTCCGGCAGGTAGCGGCCGGCCTGGCGCATCATCCAGACAGGGGTGACATCGACGGGCTGCTTGAGCAGGGCGCGGAGGAAGCGATCGTTCTTCAGGGCAGTCATAACGGCATCCGGAAAAAAAGTGCGGGCATTTTCGCAAAGCCCAAACGAAAAGGCACGGCGGGTGCCGTGCCTTTCGTCCATCGCGGCATTCTGCCGCAGCGGCCTACCTTCGTAGGATGGCGTGGAGCGAAGCGATACCCATCAACTGCATGGGTATCGCAGGCTCCACCCATCCTACGAAATCACGCTCAGACGCCCAGGTAGTCGAGGATACCTTCGGCGGCCGTGCGGCCTTCGAAGATCGCGGTCACCACCAGATCGGAACCGCGGACCATGTCGCCACCGGCGAAGATCTTCGGGTTGCTGGTCTGGTGCTTGAACTGCGCGGCGGCCGGGGCGATGACGCGGCCCTGGCTGTCGATCTCCACCTGGTGCTGGTCGAACCACGGCGCCGGGCTCGGGCGGAAGCCGAAGGCGATCAGCACGGCTTCCGCCGGGATGATTTCCTCGGAGCCCGGGATCGGCTCGGGGCTGCGACGGCCGCGGGCGTCGGGCTCGCCAAGACGAGTCTCGACCACCTTCACGCCTTCCACCTTGTCCTCGCCGACGATGGCGATGGGCTGACGGTTGAAGAGGAACTTCACGCCCTCTTCCTTGGCGTTCTTCACCTCTTTGCGCGAGCCGGGCATGTTCTCTTCGTCGCGGCGGTAGGCACAGGTCACGCTCTTGGCGCCCTGGCGAATCGAGGTGCGGTTGCAGTCCATCGCGGTGTCGCCACCGCCCAGTACCACGACGCGCTTGCCCTTCATGTCGACGAAGTCTTCCGGCGACTTCTCGAAGCCCAGGTTGCGGTTCACGTTGGCGATCAGGAAGTCCAGCGCATCGTGTACGCCGGGCAGGTCCTCGCCGGGGAAGCCGCCTTTCATGTAGGTGTAGGTGCCCATGCCCATGAACACGGCATCGTACTCATCGAGCAATTGCTCCATGGTTACGTCCTTGCCGATCTCGGTGTTCAGGCGGAACTCGATGCCCATGCCGGTGAAGACTTCGCGACGGCGCGAGAGCACCTGCTTCTCCAGCTTGAACTCGGGGATGCCGAAGGTCAGCAGGCCACCGATTTCCGGGTTCTTGTCGAACACCACCGGGGTCACGCCGTTGCGCACCAGCACGTCGGCGCAGCCCAGACCAGCCGGGCCAGCGCCGATCACGGCGACACGCTTGCCGGTAGGCTTGACCTTGGACATGTCCGGGCGCCAGCCCATGGCGAACGCGGTATCGGTGATGTACTTCTCCACCGAGCCAATGGTGACCGCGCCAAAGCCGTCGTTCAGGGTGCAGGCGCCTTCACACAGGCGATCCTGCGGGCACACCCGGCCGCAGACTTCCGGCAGGGTGTTGGTCTGGTGGGACAGTTCGGCAGCGGCGAGGATGTTGCCTTCGGAGACCAGCTTCAACCAGTTGGGGATGAAGTTGTGCACCGGGCACTTCCACTCGCAGTACGGGTTGCCGCAGCCCAGGCAGCGGTGGGCCTGGTCAGCCGCCTGCTGCGGCTTGAACAGGTCGTAGATTTCCACGAACTCGCGCTTGCGCTGGCGCAGGAGCTTCTTCTTCGGATCCTTGCGCCCGACTTCGATGAACTGGAAGTCGTTATTCAGACGTTCAGACATTTCAAGACCTCATCAAACTTCAGGCGCTTATTGCGGGTTGGCACGGGTGCTGGTCAGGAGCGAGCCCAGGCTTGCCGCCTTGGGTTTCACCAGCCAGAACCGACGCAGGTAGTCGTCCAGGTTTTCCAGGACGTTTGCGCCCCACTCGCTTGCAGTTTCCGCCACGTACTCGACCAGCACCTTGCGCAGGTGGCTGCGCTGGGCTTCCATCGCTTCGCCGCTGATCCGCTGGATTTCCACCAGTTCGTGGTTCACGCGGTCGACGAAGGTGTTGTCCATGTCGAGGACATAGGCGAAGCCACCGGTCATGCCGGAGCCGAAGTTGTAGCCGGTCTTGCCCAGCACGCAGATGAAACCGCCGGTCATGTATTCGCAGCAGTGATCACCGGTGCCTTCCACCACGGCATGGGCGCCGGAGTTGCGCACGCCGAAGCGCTCGCCCGCGGTGCCGGCGGCGAACAGCTTGCCGCCAGTGGCGCCGTAGAGGCAGGTGTTGCCGACGATGGCCGACTCCTGCGACTTGAACGGGCTGCCCTTGGGTGGGGTGACGACCAGCTTGCCGCCGGTCATGCCCTTGCCCACGTAGTCGTTGGCGTCGCCTTCCAGGTACAGGTGCAGGCCGCCAGCGTTCCACACGCCAAAGCTCTGGCCTGCTGTGCCCTTGAAGCGGAAGGTGATCGGCGCCTTGGCCATGCCCTGGTTGCCGTGGACCTTGGCAATCTCGCCGGAAATCCGCGCGCCGATGGAACGGTCGCAGTTGCAGATATCCAGTTCGTACTCGCCGCCCTTGGCGCCTTCGATGGCGGCACGGGCCAGGTCGACCATCTTCTCGGCCAGCAGGCCCTGGTCGAACGGCGGGTTCTTCTCGACTTCGCAGAACTGCGGCTTCTCGGCCGGGATCAGGTCGCTGCCCAGCAGCGGCGTGAGGTCGAGGTTGCCCTGCTTGGGCGTCTCGCCCGGGAGGATTTCCAGCAGGTCGGTGCGGCCGATCAGTTCTTCCAGGCTGCGCACGCCGAGCTTGGCCAGCCACTCACGGGTTTCGCTGGCGATGAAGGTGAAGAAGTTCACCACCATGTCCACGGTACCGATGAAGTGGTCCTTGCGCAGCTTGTCGTTCTGGGTGGCGACGCCGGTGGCGCAGTTGTTCAGGTGGCAGATACGCAGGTACTTGCAGCCCAGGGCGATCATCGGCGCGGTACCGAAGCCGAAGCTCTCGGCGCCGAGAATGGCGGCCTTGATGACGTCCAGGCCGGTCTTCAGGCCGCCGTCGGTCTGCACCCGCACCTTGCCGCGCAGGTCGTTGCCGCGCAGGGTCTGGTGCGCCTCGGCGAGGCCCAGCTCCCACGGCGAACCCGCGTACTTGATGGAGGTGATCGGCGAGGCGCCGGTACCGCCGTCGTAGCCGGAAATGGTGATCAGGTCGGCATAGGCCTTGGCCACGCCGGCGGCGATGGTGCCGACGCCGGGCTCGGACACCAGTTTCACCGAGACCAGCGCCTGCGGGTTGACCTGCTTGAGGTCGAAGATCAGCTGGGCGAGGTCTTCGATGGAGTAGATGTCGTGGTGCGGCGGCGGCGAGATCAGGGTCACGCCGGGCACCGCATAGCGCAGGCGGGCGATCAGGCCGTTGACCTTGCCGCCGGGCAGCTGGCCGCCCTCGCCGGGCTTGGCGCCCTGGGCCACCTTGATCTGCAGGACTTCGGCGTTGACCAGGTACTCCGGGGTCACGCCAAAGCGGCCGGTGGCCACCTGCTTGATCTTCGAACTTTTCAGCGTGCCGTAGCGCGCCGGGTCTTCACCGCCCTCACCGGAGTTGGAGCGGCCGCCTAGGCGGTTCATCGCCTCGGCCAGGGCTTCGTGAGCCTCCGGCGACAGGGCGCCGAGGGAGATGCCGGCCGCGTCGAAGCGCTTGAAGATGGACTCCAGCGGCTCGATCTCGTCCAGGCTCAGCGGCTGCTCGACGGTCTTCACCTTCAGCAGGTCGCGCAGCATCGACACCGGACGGCTGTCCACCAGCCCGGTGTACTCCTTGAACTTGGCGTAGTCGCCCTGCTGCACGGCTGCCTGCAGGGTATTCACCACGTCAGGGTTGTAGGCGTGGTACTCGCCGCCGTAGACGAACTTCAGCAGGCCGCCCTGCTGGATCGCCTTGCGGTTGTTCCAGGCTTCGTTGGCCAGCAGCTTCTGCTCGTTCTCGATGTCGAGGAAGCGCGCGCCCTGGATGCGGCTCGGGGTGCCCGGGAAGCACAGGCCGGTAACTTCGTCGGCCAGGCCGATGGCTTCGAACAGCTGGGCGCCACGGTAGGAGGCGATGGTGGAGATGCCCATCTTCGAGAGGATCTTCAGCATCCCCTTGGAGATGCCCTTGCGGTAGTACTTGAACACCTCGTAGAGGTCGCCCAGCACTTCGCCAGTGCGGATCAGGTCGGCCAGCACCTCGTAGGCGAGGAACGGGTAGACCGCGGACGCGCCGAAGCCCACCAGCACCGCGAAGTGGTGCGGATCACGGGCGGTAGCGGTTTCCACCAGGATGTTGGAGTCGCAACGCAGGCCGGTCTGCACCAGGCGGTGGTGCACGGCGCCAACAGCCAGGGCCGCATGCACCGGCAGCTTGCCGGGGGCGATGTGACGATCCGAGAGCACCAGCAGTACCTTGCCGGCGCGTACGGCTTCTTCGGCCTGATCGGCGATGTTGCGCACGGCCGTTTCGAGGCCGACCGACTCGTCGTAGTTCAGGTCGATGTGGTGCAGGTCGAAGCCCGGACGCTCCAGGTTCATCAGGGTCCGCCACTTCGCCGGGGAGATCACCGGGGTGGTCAGGATCGCCTGGTTGGCGTGGTGCGGGGACTCTTCGAAGATGTTCTGCTCTATCCCCAAACAGGTTTCCAGGGACATCACGATCGCTTCGCGCAGCGGGTCGATCGGCGGGTTGGTGACCTGCGCGAAGACCTGACGGAAGTAGTCGTAGGGCGAGCGGATGCGCTTGGACAGCACCGCCATCGGGGTGTCGTCGCCCATCGAGCCGACTGCTTCCTGGCCCTGCTCGGCAAGCGGGCGCAGCACCTGGTCACGCTCTTCGAAGGTGACCTGGAACATCTTCATGTACTGCTTGAGCTGGTCGCCGTCGTAGCTGGCAACGCCCTGGTCGTCGTCCAGGGTGGCCTGGATACGCAGCGCGCTCTGGCGCAGCCACTGCTTGTACGGGTGGCGCGACTTCAGGCGGTTGTCGATGTCCTCGGTCTGCAGCAGTTGGCCGGTCTCGGTATCCACCGCAAGGATCTGGCCCGGGCCGACGCGGCCCTTGGCGATGACGTCCTCGGGCTTGTAGTCCCACACACCGATTTCCGAGGCGAGGGTGATGTAGCCGTTCTTGGTGGTGACCCAGCGCGACGGGCGCAGGCCGTTGCGGTCGAGCAGGCAGACGGCATAGCGGCCGTCGGTCAGCACGACGCCGGCCGGGCCGTCCCACGGCTCCATGTGCAGCGAGTTGAATTCATAGAACGCACGCAGGTCGGCGTCCATGGTCTCGACGTTCTGCCAGGCCGGCGGAATGATCATGCGCAGGCCACGGAACATGTCCATGCCGCCGGTGACCATCAGTTCGAGCATGTTGTCCATGCTGGAGGAGTCGGAACCCACGCGGTTGACCAGCGGGCCGAGCTCGTCGAGATCGGGCATCCACTCGTTGGCGAACTTGGCGCGACGGGCCTGGGCCCAGTTGCGGTTGCCGGTGATGGTGTTGATCTCGCCGTTGTGCGCCAGCAGGCGGAACGGCTGGGCCAGCGGCCATTTCGGCAGGGTGTTGGTCGAGAAGCGCTGGTGGAAGACGCAGATGGCGGTCTTCAGGCGCTCGTCGGAAAGGTCCGGATAGAAGGCGGCGAGGTCCGCCGGCATCATCAGGCCCTTATAGATGATGGTCTTGTGCGAGAAGCTGCAGATGTAGTGATCGGCGTCCTCGGCGTTGGCCACGGAGGAGCGGCGACGGGAGCTGAACAGCTTGACCGCGAATTCCTGGTCGGACAGGCCTTCACCGCCGATGAACACCTGCTCGATCTGCGGCAGGCGCTCCAGCGCCAGGCGACCCAGGACGCTGGTGTCGATCGGCACCTTGCGCCAGCCGACCAGCTTCAGGCCGGCGCGCTCGATCTCGCGATTCATGTTCGCGCGGGCGGCTTCGGCTTTCACCGGATCCTGGTTGAAGAAGACCATGCCCACGGCGTACTGGCCGGGCAACTCGGTCGCGAAGGATTCCTTGGCCACGGCGCGCAGGAACTGGTCGGGCTTCTGGATCAGCAGCCCACAGCCGTCCCCGGTTTTCCCGTCCGCGTTGATCCCACCTCGGTGGGTCATGCAGGTCAGTGCTTCGATGGCGGTTTGCAGAAGTTCGTGGCTTGCCTCGCCCGTCATATGGGCGATCAGACCGAATCCGCAGTTATCCTTGAACGTCTCAGGATGGTACAGACCTGCTTTCATAGGGAACTCTCACCGGCAAAACTTTTATAAATTCCAGGGTCTGCTGACGTTTCGCCATCGCCCTGTTTCGCCGTGCAGGCTCGTTTCCCGCGCACCCTAAAGGCTCGGGCCGCATCTATCGTGCAGCGCCGCTTATGCCCCTGGTTCACCTGGAATGACCGTTCCGCGCGAGGTGCCACGTCTTACCCAACGTAGCGGCGGTTCCGGCCCTGGCCATGACGAAACGTCAGCAGACCCTCTTCAAGCACTTCGCCTGTCTACTCGCTCAAGCGGCGAGTTTCCGATAGGCAAAGGGAGGTCATTGTACACACGGGGAAAGCGACGTCACTGAATTTTTTTGACGCACTGCTGACACCCGATGTCGCATTTTTATAAGAATGCAGCAAAAGAAACAAGCCAATAAAAAAGCCGAGCCCCAGGATACGGGGCTCGGCTTTTTCAGTATTGCGACAGTGCAACCTTTCAGCGCGCGCCGGCAATGTCCTGCTGGATGCTGGAGAACGGCCTGGCCCAGGGCTTGGAGGCCTGGATCTTCGCCGGCAGCTTCTTGATCGCGGCCTGGGCGGCATTGCGGTCAGCGAAATTGCCGTAGGTCACCACGTAGAACGGCTTGCCCTGCAGGTTCTTGCGGAAGTAGCGGTAGTCACCACCACCCTGCTGGCTGATGAAGGCCTTGGCGCTGGCTTCGGAGCCGGTGCCCAGCACCTGAACGGAGTAGCGCGACCCGGCCTGGGACTGGTACCAACTGCTGCCGCCGGCGCTGCCAGTGGCAGCGCCGGGCTTGCTGGCGGCGGTCGCCGGCTTGGCGCTGGCAACCGTAGTGGCGGGTTTGCTCGCCGCCGGCTTGGCAGCCTGGACCGGTTTGGCCGGTGCAGTGGCGGCAGGCTTGACCGGCTCTGGGCGCGGCGTGGGCGCGGGGGTCGGAGCCGGTTGAATGGCCGCCTGCTGTTGGGCCGGAGCCGGCGGTACCGGGTTCAGCGGTTTCGGGCCGTTGTTCGCCAGCGGCGTCACCGGTGGCGCGCTGGTGGTCACGGTCGGCGGAATGGCTGCGGACGGCATGCCGCCTTCATCGGCATCTTCCTGGCCGCCGGCCTGGGCCATCGGCTCGCGAATCACCGGCTGGCTGTCGCCCACCAGGGGCAGCGGCACGGGTTGATTGGAACCGGCGAACTCGACGGACGGGCTACCGCCCTGGGTATCCGGTTGCGGTGCGGTGCCATTGCCCAGCGGCAACTGCGAGGAAGTCTGCGCAGCACTGTTGCTGGCTGTCTCCGGCTTGGTGGTCTTGCCTTGCATGAACCAGGCAGCGATGACGCCGATGGCAACCACGCCGAGGATGGCCAGGTGCTTCTTCGGCAGCTTGAAGCCGGCACCGACTGCCTTGCGCTCGCCGCTGCGGTCCGCCAGCATCGCTTCGATCATGGCGTCGCGGGCGGTCTGGTTGATGGTGCCCGGCCAGCCGCCGGATTGCTCGTGGATATCCCCAAGCAAGTCAGCAGAAATCAGTTCGATACCCTGCCCCGCGCCTTCCAGGCGCTGCGCCAGGTACTCGCGGGTTTCGTCCTCGCTGTACGGTTGCAGCTCTATGGCGTGGAAGCGTTCCTCGCCTTCGGACAGCACCTCAAGGCGCGACAACAGCTCGGGCTCGCCGAACAGGAAGACGTGCAGGCGCGCCTCGGAATTGCCGGCAGCCAGCAACAGCAGGACTTCGAGGGCGTCATCGCGCAGTTGTTCAGCGTCGTCCACCAGCAGGTAGACGTCCTGGCCAGTGATCGCCAACTGGGCAACCTTGGCAAGGATCGCTTCGATGCTCGTCTGGGTGATGCCCAGGCCCTGCGCCAGTTGGCGCAGCAAGGTGGCCTCGTCGGTCACCGAACGGCCGGAAATCACCACGCTGGAAACCGCGTCCTTGTTGGTGCTGGCGACCAGGGCCTGGCGCAGCAGGGTCTTGCCGCTACCCAGTGGACCGGTGACGGCCAGCAGCAGGTGGCTGTAGCGCGCCAGATGGTGCAGCTGGCCCAGTACGGGCTTGCGCTGCGCCGGGAAGAACTTGAAGCCCGGAACCCGCGGTGCGAACGGGTCGTGGCTGAACTGGTAGTGGGCCAGGAAGGCCTCATCGGCATGCAAGCTGGACATGGGACCTCAGTGTTCTCCTGCCTGACCGACCAGTGCCTGGTAGTCAGCGCGCAGTGTTTCTTCCAGAATCTCACGGGGGAATTCGGCGGTTACGACCGCGCCCCCCAGCCCTTGGAGCAATACCAGACGCAGACGGCCATCGAGCACTTTCTTGTCGACAGCCATGTGCTCGAGAAAATGCTCGGCATTCATTTCCTGCGGCGGGATCACCGGCAGCTTCGCCGCGGCCAGCAGACGGATACCGCGATCGAGTTCGGCCTTTGTCAGCCATCCCAGCCGATGCGACATCTCAAGTGCCATCACGGTTCCCGCTCCCACCGCTTCGCCGTGCAGCCAGACGCCATAGCCCATGTGGGTCTCGATGGCGTGACCGAAGGTGTGGCCCAGGTTGAGCGTGGCGCGGACCCCGGTTTCTTTCTCGTCGGCACCGACCACCCGCGCCTTGGCCGCACAGGAGCGCTCGATGGCTTCGGTCAGCGCGCCCGTCTCCAGCGCCAGCAGATCGTCCATATGCGCTTCCAGCCAGGTGAGGAAGGGCTCGTCGCAGATGAAACCGTACTTGATCACTTCCGCCAGGCCCGCCGACAGCTCGCGGGGCGGCAAGGTCTTCAGGGTCGCGGTATCGATGACCACGGCCTGGGGCTGGTAGAAGGCCCCGACCATGTTCTTGCCCAGCGGGTGGTTGATGCCGGTCTTGCCACCGACGGAAGAATCCACCTGGGACAACAGCGTGGTCGGCACCTGGATGAAATCGACTCCGCGCTGGTAGCAGGCCGCCGCAAAGCCGGTCATATCGCCAATCACGCCACCGCCGAGGGCAATCAGCGTGGTCTTGCGGTCATGGCGCGCCGTCAGCAGGCCATCGAAAATCAGTTGCAGGGTTTCCCACTGCTTGTAGGCCTCGCCATCAGGCAGCACGACCGTGGTGACCTTGTAGCCGGCCAGGGTCTTCTGCAGTCGATCCAGGTACAGCGGCGCGATGGTTTCATTGGTGACGATGGCTACCTGGCGGCCGCGGATGTGCGGCTCGAAGTAGCGCAGATCATCCAGCAGCCCCTCACCGATATAGATCGGGTAGCTGCGATCGGCCAGATCGACATTGAGTGTGCGCATGAAACCCCCAGGCAAGAAAGGGGACTAGGATACCGCAGATTGCAGCGCCGTTAATGGCGCTCCAGCTCACGCAGACGCTCCATGATCTCCAGAACGACATGACGCGGAGGCCGCTCGTCGGTTTCGATGATCACGTCGGCAATTTCGCGATAAAGCGGATCGCGCATCTGCATGAGGTCACGAAGGATCTGTTCCGGATTGGGCTTCTGCAGCAATGGGCGATTCTTGTCGCGCGCCGTGCGCGAGATCTGCTGCTCGACCGAGGCATGCAGGTAGATCACCTTGCCGCCATTCTTGAGGATCAGGCGATTGGCGTCGCGCATGACCGCGCCGCCGCCCGTGGCGATTACCATGCCCCCTTCATCGCACAGCTCGGCCAGCATCGCTTGCTCACGCTCGCGGAAACCAGCCTCGCCCTCGACATCGAATATCCAGGGGATGTTGGCTCCGCAGCGCTGCTCGATCTCTTTATCCGAATCTTTGAAGACGAGGTGAAGCTCTTTGGCGAGAAGACGCCCGATGGTGCTTTTACCAGCACCCATCGGGCCTACCAGAATCAAATTGGACACGACATTGATCAACGGCCGACTGCAATGGCCTGATTATTCATGATCCGCGGAGTAAGGAAAACCAGCAGCTCGTTCTTGCTGTCGGTTACCGAGTCGCGACGGAACAGTCGGCCCAGGAACGGAACGTCGCCCAGGAACGGAACCTTGTCGGTTGCCTTGGTCTGGGTGTTGGAGAACACACCACCGATCACGATGGTTTCGCCATCGTTGACCAGTACCTTGGCGTTGACTTCGTTCTTCTTGATCGGCGGCACGCCGTTCAGCGCGTTGGCGTAGTCCGGTTCGTCCTTGTTGACCTTCACTTCCATGATGATGCGGTTGTCCGGAGTGATCTGCGGAGTCACTTCCAGGGACAGCGCCGCCTCCTTGAAGGACACCGAAGTCGCACCACTCGAGCTGGCTTCCTGATACGGAATCTCCGAGCCCTTGAGGATCTTCGCGGTTTCCTTGTCGGAAGTGACGACCTTCGGCTGGGAAACCACCTCGCCGTTGCCGCCTTTCTCCATGGCGGACAGCTGCAGGTCGAGAATCGCGTTGTTGGACACGAAGCCGATGCCAATGCCGGAGGTGGCGTTGGTCGCGCCCAGGTCGACAGAGGGAGTCGGCGAGTTGTTGGTGGTCGGCAGCGTACACCCACCGGTGAACGGACCACAGCTGGTACCGTTGCTACCACCTACACCAATGTTGCCGTCCTTGCCCCAGCTGGCCCAGTTGCCGAAGGTGAAGGCGCCACCCCAGCGAACCCCGAGGCTCTTGCTGTAGTCGACCGATGCTTCGACGATACGAGCTTCGATCATCACCTGGCGAACCGGAATGTCCAGCTGGGCCACGATACGACGCAGCTCGTCCAGTCGATCCTGGGTCTGGTAGGCGATGATGGCGTTGGTGCGATCGTCGACAGTAATCGAACCACGATTATCCGCGCCACCAGCACCCGGCGCTCCACCGGCACCAGTCACCGACTGGAACAGCTTGGCGATGTCCGACGCCTTGGCGTAGTTCACCTGGATCAGCTCACGGCGCAGCGGGGCCAGTTCGGAAATCTGCTTCTGCGCTTCGAGCTCCTGGCGTTCGCGAGCGGCAATTTCGTCCGCCGGAGCGACCAGCAGGACGTTACCGACCTTGCGCTTGTCCAGCCCCTTGGTCTTCAGCACCAGGTCCAGCGCCTGGTCCCACGGCACGTTCTGCAGGCGCAGGGTGATGCTGCCCTGAACAGTGTCGGAAGCGACCAGGTTAAGGTCGGTGAAGTCAGCGATCAGCTGGAGGACCGAACGGACATCGATGTCCTGGAAGTTCAGCGACAGCTTCTCGCCGGTGTAGGCGAAGGTGTCCTTCTTGCGCTTCTCCGCATCATCCTGGGTCAGCGGCTTGATGCTGACGGTCATGCGGTTGTCGGTCTGGTAAACGAGATAATCGTACAGGCCGGTGGGTTCGATAGAGATGCTCGCCTTGTCACCGGCAGCGGAGGCGTTGACGAACTGCACCGGCGTGGCGAAGTCCTTCACGTCCAGACGAACACGCAGGTTGTCGGGCAGTTGGGTACGCGGGAAGTCCAGGCGAATCTTGCCGCCCTGTTCCTGAATGTCGGGGCTGACAGTCGGATCGGACAGATCGATCACGACGTTGCCTTCGCCCTGCTCACCGCGCTGGAAGTCGATATTGCGGATCGCCTTGCCGGCCGGAATGTAAGGCTTGGGCTGGGCCGGTTTGGCAACCGGCGCGGAAGACGGTGCAGCAGAAGCGTAGGAGCTGGAAGTTGCGCCGGCCCCGCCGACCACGACGTACAGGTTCGAACCTTCGGCACGCGTGGTGTATGGCACCAGGGTGCTCAGATTGACGATCAGGCGGGTACGGTCCTTGGCCTCGACCACGGTCAGGCTGCGGGCATTGCCCACTCCCAGCTCGCGGTTCTTGCTGCCCAGTTTGTTCTGCACGCCTGGCAGGTCCAGCGCGATGCGCGCCGGCTGCTCAATGGTGTAACCACGCGGCGCAGCCACCGGCTCGTCGAAGCCGAGTTTCAGCTCCACGCGGTCGCCCGGCAGGGCTGCGACATCGACGCTCTGCAGGTTCGCGGCCAGCAGGGCCGGCGCAAATACGGCCGCGAGCACGGAAATGCCCAGGCGGGAAAGCTTTCTATTCATCGTCTGAATCCGTCGTGCAGACTGCTGTTTGTTATCCATGTTCATCCCCGCCCTTAGGAGCGTTCCTTGAGAGTCAGGCTGCGCGGACGCTCCAGCCAGCCGCCCTCACCATCAGGAACGATTTCAATCACGTCGATCTTGGCTTCGCTGATCGCAACGATCTTGCCGTCGTTGCGCCCAAGGTAGTCACCCACTCGCACTCGGTGCACCCCTCCTGCACCTTTGACGAGGGCAAATACCTGACTGTCCTTGGCCAGGGTACCGACCATTTCGAAGGTTTCGATGTTGAACCCCTCGAGGAACTGCTTGACCCGGGTTTCGTCAGGCTTGACGACCTTGTTGCCCTTTTGCTTCACCGCCAGGTCGATCTTCACCGGCGGCTGGAACGGGCTACGCAGGGACGAGGCGCTGTAGGTGAACGCCTCGTAGGCCTGGAACTTCGGCAATGGTTCGATAGCGCCCTTGGGACGCGCCCGGACTTCATCCAGGTAGGCTTGCAAGTCGGCGAAATCGCCTCCCGAGCCACAACCGTTCAAAGTCAGGAGCAGGAAACTGCAGATAATCAGGCGCCCCCTCATTTATTGGCTCCTGCAGTCGGGGCAGCTACTTTCACGCCCTTGTCGTTGTACCGATAGGTTTTTGCCAGGATGCTCATGCGCAGCTTCGAGGTGCTATCCGGGCTTTCCGGCTTGATCTCGAAATCATGCAGCGTGACGATCCGCGGCAGGCTGGCCACACCGCTGACGAAGGTTGCCAGGTCGTGGTACCCGCCCACGACGCTGATCTGGATCGGCAGCTCGATATAGAACTGCTGCGCGACTTCCGGCAGCAGCTTGATCTCTTCGAACTCCAGACCACTGCCCAGGCCTGTACGCGTGATGTCCTCCAGCAGCCCTGGCACCTCGGTATCGCTCGGCAGCTGCCGCAGCAGGGCACCGAAGGACTCTTCCATCTCCTTCATCTGCACCTTGTAGGCATCCAGGTTCGCAGCCTGGAATGCCTTGGCCGAGAACTGCTGCTTGAGCGTCTGCTCTTCCTCGCGATTTTGGTCGAGTTGCTCCTGCAGCTCCTTGAGATGGAAGTTGTACCCAAGCGCCAGCACCACGGCCACCACCAGTACGCAGGCGATGAACTTGACCGCCGCTGGCCAGGAGCCGACGTTGTTGAAGTCAAGATCGTTGATATCGATCTTGCGCAAGCTCTCCAGAGAACTGGCCAGACTCATTTCTTGGCTCCTTGCGCAGCGCTCTTCTTATCCTGATCCTCGCTGCCGGGCTGGGTCTGCTGCACCGTCAGCTGGAACACGTTCGCCTGATCCAGGGCACCCTGGGTAACTGCTTTCACCTCGGTCAGGTTCGGCGATGTCAGCCACTCCGAGGAGTCCAGATTACGCATGAGATTGGACACGCGATTGTTGGACTCGGCCGCGCCGGCAATGGCGATGGACTTCCCGTTCATCTTCAGGCCGGTGTAGTACACGCCGTCCGGCAAAGTGCGAACCAACTGATCGAACACCCGGCCAATGATCGGACGGTTGCCTTGCAGGTCCTGAATGATCTTCATCCGCTCCAGCAGTTGCTGGCGGCGAGTCTTCAGCTCGCTGATCTCCTTGATCCGCGCATCCAGCACGGCGATTTCCTTGCGCAGGAAATCGTTGCGCGCATTCTGGTTCTCGATGGCCGAATTGAAGTACTGGTCGCCCAGGAAGATCACGGCTCCGGAAGCCAGCAACACAGCGCCCAGGATCACCAGGAAGCGCTGCTTGCGCTCCTCACGCAGCTGCTCCCGCCACGGCAATAGGTTGATGCGTGCCATCAGTCGAAACTCCTCATCGCCAGACCGCAGGCAATCATCAGCGCGGGCGCATCACTGGCCAGCGCACCGGCGTTGACCTTGCCGCTCAGCACCATGTCGGCGAACGGGTTGGCCACCAGGGTCGGAGTACCGATCTTCTGCTGGATCAGGCGATCCAGGTCAGGGATGGACGCAGTGCCTCCCGCCAGCAGGATGTAGTCCACATCGTTGAACTGGCCGGCGGCGAAGAAGAACTGCAGCGAACGGGATACCTGCTGAACCACGGCATCCTTGAACGGCTGCAGCACCTCGCTGTCGTAGTCATCCGGAAGACCGCCCTGCTTCTTGGCAAGACCGGCTTCCTCGACCGACAGTCCATAACGACGCTGGATTTCCTCGGTAAGCTGGCGCCCGCCGAAAAGCTGCTCGCGCGTATAGATGGTGCGACCGTGGTGCAGGACGCTCAGCGTGGTCATGGTGGCGCCGATGTCGACCACCGCAACTGTGAGCTCGTCGGCATTGCCGCCCAACTGGTCTCCCAGCAGACTGAACGCTCGCTCCAGCGCGTAGGCCTCGACGTCGACGACCTTGGCCGTCAGACCTGCGAGCGCCAGCGCAGCCTCGCGCACTTCGACGTTCTCCTTCCGACAAGCGGCGAGAAGAACATCGACGCGATCCGCATTGCGCGCGGACGTGCCCTGCACCTCGAAGTCGATCGCGACCTCTTCGAGGGGATAGGGGATGTACTGGTCGGCCTCGATCGTGAGCTGGTTTTCCAGCTCATCATCAGAGAGCCCACCGTCCATCTCGATGGTTTTAGTGATAACCGCCGAGCCGGCAACCGCGACCGCAGACGTTTTCACGGCGGTGCGCGCCTTGGCGACCACGCGTGACAACGCCTGGCCGACACCCTCCAGCTCAGCGATGTTCTTTTCTACCACTGCATTGGGCGGGAGCGGCTCGACAGCGTAGGCCTCTACCTTGTAGCGGCCTCCAGAGCGGCTCAATTCGAGAAGTTTGACCGAAGTCGAACTGATGTCTATCCCCAGCAGCGTGTTCGCTTTCTTATTGAAGAGCCCTAGCACGACTGATTTCCTATCAGCATCCGAGACTTACGGACGATTTATGTTTTTCCACATTAGATACCAGACTTGACAGCTTCGCAAATGGCTCGCCAGCAAAAAAACTGCTTATAATGTGATCAGCTTTTCCCTTTTTACCGCGCCATCCGCTTAACTCTTTCTTTTCTCTGGAAATCCAAGACCTTCCGATGCGCCTGCTGAAGTTTCTGTGGTGGACTTGCGTCACCATTATTTGTGGAGTGCTGCTCAGTTTCAGCGGCGCCTATCTGTACCTCAGCCCGAACCTCCCGTCCGTGGAGGCCTTGCGCAACGTGCGGTTGCAGATGCCGCTGCGCGTGTACAGTGCTGATAACAAATTGATAGCAGAGTTTGGCGAGATGCGCCGAACGCCGATTCGATTTGCTGAAATCCCCCCGGATTTCACCCACGCACTGTTATCGGCTGAAGATGACAATTTCGCCAACCATTATGGCGTGGACGTCAAAAGCCTGATGCGTGCTGCCGCGCAATTATTGAAAACCGGTCACATACAGACCGGCGGCAGCACCATCACCATGCAGGTGGCAAAGAACTACTTCCTCACCAACGAGCGAAGCTTCTCCCGCAAAATCAACGAGATACTGCTCGCCCTGCAGATCGAGCGCTCGCTCACCAAGGACGAAATCCTCGAGCTCTACGTCAACAAGATCTACCTGGGCAACCGCGCCTACGGCGTGGAAGCCGCCGCTCAGGTCTATTACGGCAAATCCATCAAAGACTTGAGCCTGGCGCAGATGGCGATGATCGCCGGCCTGCCCAAGGCACCCTCGCGCTACAACCCGCTGGCCAACGCCGCGCGAAGCCTGGAACGGCGCAACTGGATTCTCGAGCGCATGCTCAAGCTCGGCTTCATCGACCAGCAGCGCTACCAGGCCGCGATTCAGGAGCCGGTCGGCGCTTCTTATCACGTCCAGACGCCAGAGCTGACAGCCCCCTACATCGCCGAGATGGCCCGCGCCGAGCTGGTCGGTCGTTTCGGTGGCGATGCTTACACCGAGGGCTATCGCGTCTACACCACAGTGCGCAGCAATCTTCAGGAAGACGCCAACACCGCCCTGCGCGAAGGCCTTCAGGATTACGACCAGCGCCACGGCTACCGCGGCCCGGAAACCCGCCTCCCCGGCAAGACTCGTGACGCCTGGCGCCAGGCCATCGCACAGCAGCGCCCGCTGGGCGGCCTGGAGCCGGCCATCGTTACCCAGGTCGAGAAGAGCGGCGCCATGGTCATGACCCGCGACGGCAAGGAAGAAGCCCTGAGCTGGGACGGCATGAAGTGGGCCCGTCCCTATCTGAGCAACAACAGCATGGGCCGCATGCCCAGCCAGCCCAGCGATGTAGTACAGGCCGGTGACGTGATCCGCGTGCAGCGCAAGGACGATGGCTCGCTGCGCCTGTCCCAGGTACCGGCCGCGCAGAGCGCGCTGGTGTCGCTCAACCCGCAGGACGGCGCGATCATGGCGCTGGTGGGCGGTTTCTCCTTCGAGCAGAGCAACTACAACCGCGCCACCCAGGCGCGTCGCCAGCCCGGCTCGAGCTTCAAACCGTTCATCTACAGCTGCGCGCTGGACAACGGCTTCACCGCCGCTTCGCTGATCAACGATGCGCCAGTGGTGTTCTACGACGAGTACCTGGACAAGGTCTGGCGCCCGAAGAACGACACCAATACCTTCCTCGGCCCGATCCCCATGCGTGAGGCACTGTACAAGTCGCGCAACATGGTTTCGATCCGCATCCTCCAGGCCCTGGGCGTCAATCGCGCACGCGACTGCATCAGCAAGTTCGGCCTGAACAAGGATGACCTGCCGCCGAACCTCTCCATGGCCCTGGGCACCGCCACCCTGACCCCGATGGAAATCGCCAGCGCCTGGACCGTCTTCGCCAACGGCGGCTTCAAGGTTTCACCTCACGTCGTGCAGCGCATCGAGAGCCGCGATGGGCAGGTGCTGTACCAGGCCAACCCGCCGAGCATTCCGCAGAACGAGGAACAGGTGCAAACCCCGCCGCAACCGGCCGCCACCGACGCCTTCGGCAACGATGACCCGAGCCAGGCCAAGACCACCATCGAGCCGGCAGCCGCCGAGCGCGTCATCGATGCCCGCACCGCGTACATCATGACCAGCATGCTGCAGGACGTGATCAAGCGCGGCACCGGCCGTCGCGCCCTGGCACTCAAGCGCGATGACCTGGCGGGCAAGACTGGCACCACCAACGAGTCGAAGGATGCCTGGTTCTCCGGCTTCAATGCCGACTTCATGACCACCGTGTGGGTCGGCTTCGACCAGCCGGAAAGCCTCGGCCGCGCCGAGTACGGTGGCAACGTCGCCCTGCCGATCTGGATGCGCTACATGGGCGCGGCATTGAAAGACAAGCCGTCGCACCTGCTGCCCGAGCCACCTGGCCTGGTCAGCCTGCGGATCGATCCGGTCACCGGCCGCGCAGCGCCTCCGGGCACGCCGGGAGCGTACTTCGAACTGTTCAAGAACGAAGACACGCCACCCTCGATGAACGAACTCGCGCCCGGCAGCGCTCCCGGCAGCGGCATGCCAGCCGACGAAGAAGCGCCGATCGATCTGTTCTGACGCAAAGGCCCCTCCCAGGAGGGGCCTTCTCATTTTCGGGAATCATTCCCGATAAAATCATGGCATTTAGCCAAATCATTGATTAATCTGGGCTTTGCGGCGGCGAACAACCCCAGACGACCGACCCCATCCGGCGCGTCAGGGGCTTCCCGCAGCAACTTCATCAGGAGCTTCGAATGCCGCGCCCCCTGCTTGGCTGGTTGTTCTGCCTGATCGCCCTCATGCTTGGCGCACCTCTGCTACGCCTGCTCGCGCAGCCCCGTTCGCTCGAACCCGCCCCTGATCTCGTCTATCTGGACCAACTGTTTGCCGTGCTGATTGCCAGCGCCGGCCTGGCCGGGCTGTTCATCGCTTTCCTGCTGCGGCTCGCAGGGCGAATCCTGGTGGCATTGCTGCTCCTGGTACCGGCCATCATCCTTTGCGCATGGCACCTGACCCATACCCACCTCGGCCCGGTATCACCGACGACAGAACAATACGAGCTGCTGCTGGCGGGCCTGGCGGTCTACGCCGTGGCGCTGGCGGGTATCCACTGGCTGAACCAGGGCGAGGGCGGTCCGCGCAAAGCGCTACGCTACCTCGGCCTCGCCTTGCTGCTGCCCTGGTGCCTGGGGCTGTTCTACCTGGGGCGCCTCTATTACTGAGGCAGGTCGCGCCAGGTCAGGTAGACGCGCAAGTCGAACTCCAACTGGTGGTAGCCGGGCAGCATATGCTCGCAAAGCTGGTAGAAGGATTTGCTGTGGTCGCGCTCCTTCAGGTGCGCCAGCTCATGGACGACGATCATCTGCAGGAACTCGGGGGCCGCCTCCTTGAACAGCGAGGCAACGCGGATTTCCTTCTTCGCCTTGAGCTTGCCGCCCTGCACCCGCGAGATCGCCGTGTTCAGCCCCAGGGCACGCTGCACCACGTCCAGTTTGTTGTCGTAGAGCACCTTGTCCACTGCCGGCGCGGTGCGCATGTACTGCTGCTTGAGGTCCATGGCGTAGCTGTACAGCGCCTTGTCGCTCTGCACGTCGTGGCGACCGGGGTAGCGGCGCTCCAGGTACTCGCCGAGACGATCCTGCTCGATGAGCTGGCGCACCTGGTCCTGGAGTTGCGGCGGATAGGCCTGGAGATAGCGAAGCGGCGACATGGGGAGCGACTGGCGGAGGAAACAGCCACCAGTCTACCCCATTCGCCAATCAGGACAGCGCGCGAGTGCTGTAGGCCTCGGTGCGATAGGGCACCGCGATCTCGTCGCGTCCCTTGAGGTCCGGATGGCTGGCGATCAGCTCGCGAAGTTGCTCGGCGACACGCTGCTTCTGCTCTTGCGGCAACATGGCAATGAAGCTCACCGAGAGGATTCGCGCGACGATCACCTGCTCCGGCGGCCCCACGTGCTGGTAGCTGAACTCGCGCAGGCGCAGCGGCTCGAAGCGCGCGCCAGAAAAGGCCTGACGCCACAGCCCGGTGTGGAAACGCGGCGTGCTGCCTTCATAGCGCTCGACGATGCGCGCCATCTCGGCAACCCAGTCCACCCGCTCATCGCGCACATTCCAGACCAGGCCCAGGTGGCCGCCCGGCTGCAGGACGCGATGAATCTCACGCAGCGCGCGCTCGTCGGCAAACCAGTGGAAAGCCTGAGCGCAGGTCAACGCATCGACTCTGTGCGCCGCGAGCGGAATGGCCTGGGCGGTACCGTTGAGCACCTTCACCGCTGGCAACTTCTCGCCCAGTTGCTCGCGCATCGCCGCCACCGGTTCGATAGCGGTGACCTGCGCGCCCGTGCGCACCAGCAGCGAGGTGAACTTGCCGGTACCTGCGCCAAGATCGACGACCTCCTTGCCAGCGCCGACCTCCAGTTCCTCACCGAGCCAGCCCAGCAACTCGTCCGGGTAGTCGGGGCGCCCGTGGGCGTATGTCTTCGCCTCGCGGGCGTAACCCTCCCGCGCACTGCCATGTACATCCGTCATTGTGCCTCCAGAGCCCGCCCGAGCTGAGCACCAGCGCTCAGCGCAACCGGCAGGCCTTGCCGTCAAGACTGGTCTTTCCATCAAGATAGTCACGGTAGCAGCTGAGCAGGCGCGATTCCTTGACCCGGCAGCGTTTCTGTCGGCACTCGCTGGAAAACTCGAAGCGACCGCCGTCCGGATCGGCCAGCTGGATACGAATGGCCGGCCAGCCTTTCTTCGGCGCTTTCTCGGGAGTACTGAGCACGCGGTTCTCGTTCTCCACCAGGGCTGCGCCCGCCTCAGCGTAATCGAAGACGAACAGCAGGGTGCGTGAGGTCTTCAGCGTGCACTCCTGGTGAGTCAGGCAGTTCTGCGCGTCCACTGGCAAGTCCACTGGCAGCTTGGGTGGCGGCGCAACAGGCTCGGCCGGGCGCAACGAACAGCCGGCGACGAGCGTCAGCAGCAGGATGGAAAGCAACGCACGCAGCATCGGCGATTTCCTTCTGGCGGATACGAAAGAGCCCCGCAGGGCGGGGCTCTTCAGCTCTCCAGCTGTTCAGAAACAGAGCGAGAGCGGGAACCGGGCTCGAGATCAGTTGACCTTCGACACCAGCTCACCCTTGGCGTAGCGCTGGAACATGCCTTCCAGGGAGATCGGCTTGATCTTCGAGGCATGGCCGGCGGTGCCGAAGGCTTCGTAGCGAGCGATGCAGATATCACGCATGGCGACGATGGTCTTGGCGAAGAACTTGCGCGGGTCGAACTCGCTCGGCTGCTCGGCCATCATGCGGCGGATGGCACCGGTGGAGGCCAGGCGCAGGTCGGTGTCGATGTTGACCTTGCGCACACCGTGCTTGATACCTTCGACGATTTCCTCGACCGGCACACCGTAGGTTTCCTTGATGTCGCCGCCGAACTCGTTGATCACCTTCAGCCACTCTTGCGGCACCGAGGAGGAGCCGTGCATCACCAGGTGGGTGTTGGGGATGCGCTTGTGGATTTCCTTGATGCGCTCGATGGAAAGCACGTCGCCGGTCGGCGGCTTGGTGAACTTGTAGGCGCCATGGCTGGTGCCGATGGCGATGGCCAGGGCGTCGACCTGGGTCTTCTTGACGAAGTCAGCGGCTTCTTCCGGGTCGGTCAGCAGTTGGCTGTGGTCCAGCACGCCTTCGGCGCCCACGCCGTCTTCTTCGCCGGCCATGCCGGTTTCCAGGGAGCCCAGGCAGCCCAGCTCACCTTCCACGGATACGCCGCAGGCGTGGGCGAAGGCAACGGTCTGCTGGGTCACGCGGACGTTGTACTCGTAGTCGGCCGGGGTCTTGCCGTCTTCCTTCAGCGAGCCGTCCATCATCACCGAGCTGAAGCCTAGCTGGATGGAGCGCTGGCAGACGTCAGGGCTGGTGCCGTGATCCTGGTGCATGCACACCGGGATGTGCGGGAATTCTTCGATGGCCGCGAGGATCAGGTGGCGCAGGAAGGGCGCACCGGCGTATTTGCGGGCACCGGCGGAAGCCTGCACGATCACCGGGGAATCGGTCTTGTCGGCCGCTTCCATGATGGCGCGCATCTGCTCCAGGTTGTTGACGTTGAAAGCCGGAACGCCGTAGCCGAACTCGGCGGCGTGGTCCAGCATTTGGCGCATGCTGATGAGTGCCATGGTCTTCGCTTCTCCCAGAAGTCAGGCTCGGTTACACGAGCCCCTTAACTACAAGTTTGGAAGCCTGCCGCAGGGGCAGGCCGTGTTCAAGTCTTCCGGCACACGCCGGACAATCGGCGCTCAGGGCGCCTTGCAACCACGGCCGATCAGGTCGTTGCTCTCGACCCAGTAGACCAGGCCCTGGTCGCCTTTGATGCTCAAGCCGATCAGCCCGTCGCTATAGAAAGCGCCGGAGCCGCCGGGTTCCTCTTCCAGGTGATGGACAACGTCGTCCTCACCCAGCTTCAGGTCGACCACCGACTTGCTGGGATCGACGTAGCGCCACTGCACCTCGGCCTTGCTGTCACAGACCCAGTGGTTCCAGCCACTGCCCGAAGCCGACTTGCCGCCGGACGAATGGCTCGAGCAGCCCGCCACCAGCGATAGGGCCAGGGCCGGGACGATATAACGCAGCATCGGGCGACTCTCCTTCGGGCGGACGCGCCGCCGGATATCCAATGCGCCAGATTGCCCGTCCCGCCGCAGGAACGCCAGTGCCGCCTGCGCCAGGGCGCGGACGGCACTGCCAGTTCGTGATCCCGACCGCCGGGCGAGGCCTCAGGGGCAGTTCACCGGCTTCTGGTCAGGAGTCGGATCGCCGCTACTCTGGCTTTCCACCCGCTCGCGGTTCTGGTCCGAAGGCACCATGACCGCGGGCGGGCTCATCACTTCACAGGTACTGGGTGTTCCGCCGCCTCCGGCGCAACCCACCAGCACGAGGCAAAACGACAACAGAGGGGTGACAGCTCGCATGACCGTTCTCCTTGGCATCCGTACAAGGCTTGTGACCCGAGGATGTCGCGGAGGTTTGCTTTACTGTCGCCCCGGCAGCGCGCCGGCTCAGGCCTTGGCGCGCTGTTCCAGTACTTCCACGGCCGGCAGGACCTTGCCCTCGACGAACTCGAGGAAGGCACCACCACCGGTGGAAATGTAGGAAATCTGCTCGCCGATGCCGTATTTGTCGATGGCAGCCAGGGTGTCGCCACCGCCGGCAATGCTGAAGGCGGAACCTTCGGCGATGGCCTTGGCCAGTGTCTTGGTGCCTTCGCCGAACTGGTCGAACTCGAACACGCCGACCGGACCGTTCCAGAGGATGGTCTTGGAAGTCTTCAGCAGCTCGGCGAACTGGGCGGCGGTCTTCGGGCCGATGTCCAGGATCATGTCGTCGTCGGCCACGTCAGCGATGTCCTTGACGGTGGCAACGGCGGTCTCGGCGAACTCCTTGGCAACCACCACGTCCACCGGCAGCGGTACGCTGACCTTGGCGGCAATGGCCTTGGCGGTGTCGACCAGATCGGCTTCGTACAGCGACTTGCCGACTTTGTGGCCCGCCGCGGCGAGGAAGGTGTTGGCGATGCCGCCGCCGACGATCAGTTGGTCGCAGATCAGCGCCAGGCTGTTCAGCACGTCGAGCTTGGTGGAGACCTTGGAGCCGGCGACGATGGCGGCCATCGGGCGCGCCGGGTTGCCCAGGGCCTTGCCCAGGGCTTCCAGCTCGGCGGCCAGCAGCGGGCCAGCAGCGGCGACCTTGGCGAACTTGGCTACGCCGTGGGTGGAACCCTCGGCGCGGTGGGCGGTGCCGAAGGCGTCCATGACGAACACGTCGCACAGGGCGGCGTATTGCTGGGCCAGTTCGTCGGCGTTCTTCTTCTCGCCCTTGTTGAAGCGCACGTTCTCGAACAACACGACTTCACCCGGCTTCACCTCGACGCCGCCCAGGTAGTCCTTGACCAGCGGCACAGCGCGGCCCAGGGCCTTGGACAGGTACTCGGCAACCGGCTGCAGGCTGTTCTCTGCGGAGAACTCGCCTTCGGTCGGGCGACCCAGGTGCGAGCAGACCATCACCGCCGCGCCCTTCTCCAGAGCCAGCTTGATGGTCGGCAGCGAGGCCAGGATGCGCGCGTCGCTCTTGACCACACCGTCCTTCACCGGAACGTTGAGGTCTTCGCGGATCAGTACGCGCTTACCTTGGAGGTCGAGGTCGGTCATCTTCAACACGGTCATGACAGTCAGTCCTGTAGGGGCTGTTTGATTAACGTTCAGTAGCGGCGACCTGCAGGAAGTGCCCTGCAGTGTCGAGCATGCGGTTGGCGAACCCCCACTCGTTGTCGAACCAGGCCAGCACGTTCACCAGGCGGGGGCCGGAAACGCGGGTCTGGCTGCCATCGACGATGGCCGAGTGCGGGTCATGATTGAAATCGCAGCTGGCGTGCGGCAGCTCGGTGTAAGCCAGCAGGCCTTTCAGCGGGCCTTCGCTGGCGGCCTGGCGCAGCACGCGGTTGATCTCCTCGGCGGACGTATCGCGGGAGACCTGCAGGGTGATGTCCAGAGCCGAGACGTTCACCGTCGGTACTCGAATGGCTTTGGCCTGGATTCGCCCGGCGAGTTCCGGCAGCAGGCGCTCGATGCCGCGCGCCAGACCAGTGGACACCGGGATCACCGACTGGAAGGCCGAGCGCGTGCGGCGCAGGTCTTCGTGGTGGTAGGCGTCGATCACCGGCTGGTCGTTCATCGCCGAATGGATGGTGGTGATCGAGACGTACTCGATGCCCACCGCCTCGTTCAGCAACTTGAGCAGCGGCACGCTGCAGTTGGTGGTGCAGGAGGCGTTGGAAACCAGTGTTTCGGCGCCGGAGAGGCCCTGCTGGTTGATGCCGAAGACCACGGTGGCGTCGATGTCCGCCTCGCTGGCCATCGGCTGGGAAAACAGTACCCGCGGCGCGCCGGCGCCGAGGAAGCGCTCGCCGTCTGCACGGGTGTTGTAGACGCCGGAGCATTCCAGCACCAGATCGACGTCCAGGGCGCGCCAGTCGATGGCCTCAGGCTCGGCCTCGCGGAACACCTTCACGCAATCGCCGCCCACATGCAGGCAACCGTCGGCCACGCTCACCTCGCCGGGGAAGCGGCCGTGGGTGGAGTCGAAGCGGGTCAGGTATTCGAGGCTGGCCAGGTCCGCCAGGTCGTTCAGGGCGACGATGGAGAAACCGGCCTTGGCGCCGCGCTCGTGCAGGGCACGGAACACGCAGCGGCCGATGCGGCCGTAGCCGTTGAGGGCAACTCGGTAAGGGCGCTTGGACATTGTTATCCCTTGGTGATCTTCATAGGAGCGAACCTGCCCGTGAGTCGAGCGAAGCGGTTCGCGAGCAAGCTCGCTCCTACAATGAAGCCTCGATCAGGCTTCGAGCAGCTCGGCGGCGACTTCCAGCACGTTCTCGACGGTGAAGCCGAAGTGCTCGAACAGCGCCGGGGCCGGGGCCGACTCACCGAAGGTGGTCATGCCGATGACGCGGCCTTCCAGGCCCACGTACTTGTACCAGTAGTCGGCGTGAGCGGCTTCGATGGCGATGCGCGCAGCAACCTGTACCGGCAGCACGGCCTGCTTGTAGCCGGCGTCCTGCTGATCGAAGACGCTGGTGGACGGCATGGAAACCACGCGCACCTTGCGGCCTTCGGCGCTGAGTTTGTCGAACGCCTGGACGGCCAGGCCGACTTCGGAGCCGGTGGCGATCAGGATCAGCTCCGGCTCGCCGTCGCAGTCCTTCAGCACGTAGGCGCCGCGGGCTACGTCGGCCAACTGGGCGGCGTCACGCGGCTGGTGCGGCAGGTTCTGGCGGCTGAAGATCAGCGCGGACGGGCCACCAGCACGCTCGATGGCGTACTTCCAGGCCACCGCGGACTCCACGGCATCGGCCGGGCGCCAGGTGTCCAGGTTCGGGGTCAGGCGCAGGCTGGCCAGCTGTTCGATCGGCTGGTGGGTCGGACCGTCTTCGCCCAGGCCGATGGAGTCGTGGGTGAACACGTACAGCACGCGCTGCTTCATCAGAGCGGACATGCGCACGGCGTTGCGGGCGTATTCCATGAAAATCAGGAAGGTCGCGCCGTAGGGGATGAAGCCGCCGTGCAGGGCCACGCCGTTCATGATGGCGCTCATGCCGAACTCGCGCACGCCGTAGAACAGGTAGTTGCCATTGGCGTCATCGGCGCTCACGCCTTTGCAGCCTTTCCACAGGGTCAGGTTGGAACCGGCGAGGTCCGCGGAGCCGCCCAGCAGTTCCGGCAGCAGCGGGCCGAAGGCGTTCAGGGCGTTCTGGCTGGCCTTGCGGCTGGCGATGGTCTCGCCTTTCAGGGCGACGTCGGCGACGTAGGCAGCGGCCTTCTCGGCGAAGTCGGCCGGCAGCTCACCGGCAACCCGGCGCTCGAACTCGGCAGCCAGTTCCGGATGCGCGGCCTGGTAGGCGGCAAAGCGCTTGTTCCACTCGGCTTCGCGGGTGGCGCCGGTGTCCTTGGCGCTCCACTCGGCGTAGATGTCTGCGGGGATTTCGAACGGCGCGTGGTTCCAGCCCAGCGCGGCGCGGGTGGCGGCCACTTCGTCGACGCCCAGGGCGGCGCCGTGGCTTTCTTCCTTGCCCTGCTTGTTCGGCGAGCCGAAGCCGATGATGGTCTTGCAGCAGATCAGGGTCGGCGCATCGCTCTTGCGGGCGGTCTCGATGGCGGTCTTGATTTCGTCGGCGTCATGCCCGTCGACGTTGCGGATCACCTGCCAGCCGTACGCTTCGAAGCGCTTGGGAGTGTCGTCGGTGAACCAGCCGTGGACTTCGCCATCGATGGAGATGCCGTTGTCGTCGTAGAAGGCGACCAGCTTGTTCAGGCGCAGGGTGCCGGCCAGCGAGGCGACTTCATGGGAGATGCCCTCCATCATGCAGCCATCGCCGAGGAAGGCGTAGGTGTAGTGATCGACGATGCTGTGACCGTCGCGGTTGAACTGTGCGGCCAGTACCTTCTCGGCCAGCGCCATGCCCACGGCGTTGGCGATGCCCTGGCCCAGGGGGCCGGTGGTGGTCTCGACGCCGGCGGTGTAGCCGTACTCCGGGTGGCCCGGGGTGCGCGAGTGCATCTGGCGGAAGTTCTTCAGGTCGTCGACGGTGACGTCGTAGCCGGTGAGGTGCAGCAGCGAGTAGATCAGCATCGAGCCGTGGCCGTTGGACAGCACGAAGCGGTCGCGGTCAGCCCACTGCGGGTTGCTCGGGTTGTGCTTGAGGTAGTCACGCCAGAGGACTTCGGCGATATCCGCCATGCCCATGGGGGCGCCGGGGTGGCCGCTGTTGGCTTTCTGCACGGCATCCATGCTCAATGCGCGGATGGCGTTGGCTCGCTCACGACGGCTGGGCATCGCTGAATCTCCTGCGGGGGCTGCTTCGAAAGATCGAAGGGAATGAAAAAAGGCCGGTATTTTCGCCCAGCCAGGCCCTGCGGGGCAATGAGATTCGGGCTGCAGGCTACAGGCGGCAGGCCGCAGGTCCTGGCCGGCAACCGCCTGCTGCTTGTCGCCTGTAGCCTGTAGCTGCCTTTCGTCTCCAATATCAAAACTTTTTGATACAGCTATTGCCCGCCCTGAAAGCCGCGACTAGACTGCGCGACCTATGAGCCTGCGCCTGCCCGAAATCCGCCACGACGATTGCGACCAGCTGGCCGCCCTGTGCAAGGCCGGCGGCGATCCGCTGCGGCTGAACGTCCTGCGGGTGCTGGCCAACGATTCGTTCGGCGTGCTGGAACTGGCGCATATCTTTGCCGTCCGCCAGTCGGGCATGAGCCACCACCTCAAGGTGCTGGCCCAGGCCGGCCTGGTCGCCACCCGCCGCGAAGGCAACGCGATTTTTTATCGCCGCGCCCTGCCCCAGGGCGACAGCCTGGGCGGCACGCTGCATGGGGCGCTGCTCGAAGAAGTCGACGAACTGGCACTGGCCGATGACGTCAGCGCCCGCATCGATGGTGTACATGCCCAGCGTGCCACCGTCAGCCGCGACTACTTCGCCCGCAGTGCAGAGAAGTTCCAGGCGACCCAGGACCTGATCGCAGGACTGCCGCAATACCGCGAAAGCGTGCTGGCGCTGCTCGATGCACTGAGCTTCGCCCCCGGCGCCACAGCGCTGGAAGTCGGCCCCGGCGACGGAGGTTTCCTCCCCGAGCTGGCCCGGCGTTTCGATCAGGTCACGGCGCTGGACAACAGCGAGACCATGCTCGAAATGGCACGGCAACGTTGCGCCAGCGAAAGCCTGAACAACGTCCGACTGCGGTTGGGCGATGCCTTGCAGGACATCGACGACGCGGCGGACTGCGTGGTGCTGAACATGGTGCTGCATCACTTCGCCGCACCCGCGGAGGCCGTGAAGCAGCTGGCACACCTGGTGAAGCCCGGTGGCAGCCTGCTGGTGACCGAACTCTGCAGCCACGACCAGAGCTGGGCCCGAGAGGCCTGTGGTGATCTCTGGCTGGGGTTCGAACAGGAAGACCTGGCCCTCTGGGCCGAAGCCGCCGGGCTTGCGTCCGGCGAAAGTGTTTACATCGGTTTACGCAATGGCTTTCAGATCCAGGTGCGGCACTTCGCCAAACCGGATTCGCGAAGCGTCCTCACCCACCGGTAAATGATAGGAACCGTTAGATGAGCGAATACTCTGTTTTCACCTCCGAATCCGTCTCCGAAGGCCATCCGGACAAGATCGCAGACCAGATTTCCGATGCGGTGCTCGACGCCATCATCGCCAAGGACAAATACGCCCGTGTGGCCTGCGAAACCCTGGTGAAGACCGGTGTCGCGATCATCGCCGGCGAAGTCACCACCTCTGCCTGGGTCGACCTGGAAGAGCTGGTGCGCAAAGTCATCATCGACATCGGCTATAACAGCTCCGACGTCGGCTTCGACGGCGCCACCTGCGGCGTGCTGAACATCATCGGCAAGCAGTCCGTGGACATCAACCAGGGCGTCGACCGCGCCAAGCCGGAAGACCAGGGCGCAGGCGACCAGGGCCTGATGTTCGGCTACGCCAGCAATGAAACCGACGTGCTGATGCCCGCACCGATCTGCTTCTCCCACCGTCTGGTGGAGCGCCAGGCCGAGGCCCGCAAATCCGGCCTGCTGCCGTGGCTGCGCCCGGACGCCAAGTCCCAGGTCACCTGCCGCTACGAAAACGGCAAGGTGGTCGGCATCGACGCCATCGTCCTGTCCACCCAGCACAACCCGGAAGTCAGCTACAAGGACCTGCGCGAAGGCGTGATGGAGCTGATCATCAAGCAGGTACTGCCGGCCGAACTGCTGCACAAGGACACCCAGTTCCACATCAACCCGACCGGCAACTTCGTCATCGGCGGCCCGGTGGGCGACTGCGGCCTGACCGGTCGCAAGATCATCGTCGACTCCTACGGCGGCATGGCCCGTCACGGCGGCGGCGCGTTCTCCGGCAAGGACCCGTCCAAGGTTGACCGTTCCGCGGCCTACGCCGGCCGCTACGTGGCCAAGAACATCGTTGCCGCCGGCCTGGCCGAGCGTTGCGAGATCCAGGTGTCCTACGCCATTGGCGTGGCCCAGCCGACCTCCATCTCGATCAACACCTTCGGCACCGGCAAGATCAGCGATGAGAAGATCGTCCAACTGGTCCGCGAGCACTTCGACCTGCGTCCGTACGCGATCACCAAGATGCTCGACCTGCTGCACCCGATGTACCAGCCGACCGCGGCCTACGGCCACTTCGGTCGCAACCCGTTCGAAATGACCTACGACGGTGACACCTTCACCGCCTTCACCTGGGAGCGCACCGACAAGGCTGCCGCCCTGCGTGACGCCGCCGGCCTGTAAGGCCCGGATGCAGGAAAAGCCCCGCCTCGGCGGGGCTTTTTCGTTTCCGGCCCAGTAGCTTTTCGCAGGGGCGAGCTTGCTCGCGAACGGCCCGGACGATGGGGTTGAGAGGTTCGTAAGCAAGCTCACTCCTACAGGGGGCGCCGCGCGCTCGCCCATCATCTCCAACGTCCGACACAGCACAGCGAAGCGTCCCACCCATCCCTCGGCATCGGTCAACGTGCAGCGCTTCTAGGCTGCGCCTCATTGCCCCGTGCGGAGGCTGCCATGCCACGCTTGATCGTCGCCCTGTTGCTTTGTCTTGTCTCCACCGTCCAGGCCTGCCCAAGCTGGCCCACCGATCAGGCGCAGCTGCAGCTCGAAGCACTCAGCGCCCAGCTCAATCAGTGGGATGACGCCTATCATCGCGACGGGCGATCCCCGGTCGCCGACGAACTCTACGACCAGGCCCGCGAGCGACTACGGCAGTGGCAGGCCTGCTTTCCGCAAGCCCTGATCGCCCCCGCGACACCCCTGGCCGGTAGCGCCGGAGAAGCCCGCCACCCGTTCGTTCACACCGGCCTGGACAAGCTCCCTGACGCCTCGGCGGTGCGCAACTGGCTGGCCCATCGCAGCGATCTCTGGGTGCAGCCAAAGGTCGACGGCGTAGCGGTCACGCTGATCTACCGCGATGGTCGCTTCGCCCAGGCGATCAGCCGCGGCGACGGCAGCACTGGCCAGGACTGGTCCGCCAATGCGCAACGGATTGCAGCAATCCCCGGACAGTTGCCCGGCGAGCACGGCCAGCGGGTCCTGCAAGGCGAGCTGTACTGGCGCCAGCCACAGCATGTACAGGCCATGCACGGGGGCGCCGGGGCACGCGGCAAGGTCGCCGGGTTGATGGCGCGCAAGGAACTGGGCGACGAAGGAGCACAGATCGGCCTGTTCGTCTGGGAGTTGCCGGATGGCCCGCTGGAAATGCCCGAACGCCTGGCACGCTTGCGCCAGCTGGGATTCGGCGACAGTGCCGAACTGACCAAGCCGGTGACTGGTCAAGCTGAAATCGAGGCCTGGCGCGAACGCTGGTATCGCCAGCCGCTTCCCTTCGCCAGCGACGGCATCGTCATCCGCCAGGGCCGCCGGCCACCGGGCAAGGCCTGGAGCGCACAGGCACCGGGCTGGGCGGTGGCGTGGAAATATCCGCATCAACAGGCACTGGCCGAAGTTCGCCGCGTGGAGTTCAAGGTCGGACGCAGCGGGCGGGTCACACCCGTGCTGCACCTGGCTCCAGTGGAGCTGGATGGGCGTACCATCCAGCGCGTCGGCATTGGCTCGCTCAAGCGCTGGCGCAGCCTCGACATCCGGCCCGGCGACCAGGTCGCCGTGGCCCTCGCCGGACTGACCATTCCTCGCCTGGACGGCGTGGTCTGGCGCACACCGAATCGCGTCGAACTGGCCGCACCAGTGGACAATCAATTCAACGCGCTCTCCTGCTGGCGCCCCACGGAAGGCTGCAACGAACAGTTCCTGGCCCGGCTGGAATGGCTGGGTGGCAAGAACGGCCTGGGGCTTTCCGGCGTCGGCGCAGGTACCTGGCGACGCCTGCACGAGGCCGGCCTGCTGTCGGGGCTGCTCGACTGGATGACGCTGACGCCAGCGCAATTGAGCCAGGTCCCCGGCCTGGGCGAGCGTAGCGCTGCCAGCCTGCATCAGCAGTTCCAGCTCGCTCGCCAACGCCCCTTCAGCACCTGGCTACGCGCTCTCGGCGCGCCCGCCGTCGATGCCCACCCAGCGGCAGCCGACTGGTCTGCGCTGGCCGCCCACAGCGCCCAGCAATGGCAGGCCAGACCCGGCATCGGCAAGGTTCGCGCGGCGCAGTTGGAAGCTTTTTTCCAGGCGGAGGAAGTCGTGCAACTGCGCGGGCAATTGCACGACCTCGGTGTCACCGGTTTCTGAGCGCCTCAGCGCATCTGGAAGGCTTCCTGGTGGAAGCGGTTGCTTGGCATGCCCTGGCGACGCAGGTCACGACGCAACAGCTCGGCCAGCGCCTGCGGGCCGCAGAACCACACGCTCGGCCAGCGCCCCTGCGCGCCGGGCTGCAGGCCCAGATCAGCCGCCTGCAGGTAGCCCTCGCTCTCGCTGTAGTGCACGCGCAGGTCGATGCGAGGCAGCTTCGCGCACAACTCGCGCAGACGCCCGGCGTATATGGCGTCGGACGGTGAGCGCACGCAGTACAGCAGCGTTACTTCCGGGCAGTCTTCCGGCCGCCCCTGCAGTGACTCGAGCCAGGCCAGGAACGGCGTGATGCCGATACCACCGGCGATCCACACCTGCCGCTCGCCCTTGTCACGGCGGAAGTCGAAGCGACCATAAGGGCCTTCCACCTTCACCGGATCACCGACCTTCAGTCCGTTCTGAAGGCGCTGCGTGTAGTCCCCCAGTGCCTTGATGCTGAAACGCACCTCGCCATTGCCCAGATCGCCGCTGGAAATAGTGAAGGGGTGCTGCCCCTCCAGGCGATCACAGGTCAGAAAGGCAAATTGGCCGGCACGATGCTGCCAGCGGCCCTGCAGCTTGCAAGTCACTTCCAGCATGCGTTCGCCGGGACGCTCGAGCGCCACCACGACGCCCTGGTGGGTGCGCCGACGGCCGATCTGCCCGGCCAGCGACCAGAGCGCGCACAGGCTGCCCACCGCCGCGCAGAACGCCACCAGCCATCCGATCGGCTGCGCCCAGTAGCCCGCCGGCGCCAGCACCACGCCATGGAAGGCGAGCACCAGGTAGACCACTGCGAGGGTTTTGTGGACGTAACGCCACAGGTGGTAGGGGAAGCGCTGCCAGAGGGTGATGACCAGCATCGCCGCCAGCAGCCAGGCCGACCACTCGCCCAGGTCCTTGGCCGAACCGCGGAAGACGTCGAGGAAGGTTTCCACCCGCGGCCCCTTCGCCGGCTTGGCAATGAACTCGGCAAGCAGCGGCCCGCCCAGCTCCATCAGGTAGTGCAGCAGACCGAGCACGATGGCCAGGATGCCCGCCCACTTGTGCGCGCGGTACATGCGGTCGAGGCCGTCGAGAGGCCTCTCCAGCCACACCGGGCGCACCGCCAGCAGCATGATCAACGACATCAGCGCAAAGGACGCGACACCCGTGAAGAGAATGGCCTGCTTGCGCAGAACCCAGATGTCCAGCGTGGCCGGCGGGTCGACGAACAGCGCCAGGCCAAAGGTGGCCGCCACGGCCAGTAGTACGATCCAGATAAGTTTCATGAGTCCTCCTTGGGGCGCCAAAGCAGCGGGCCCAAGCGGAAGCTGAAGGAACCTTCTGAATCATCCCTTAATTTCGAAGGGTCTTTAGCCAGGCATTGGCAATGCCATGACCCATGTCAAACGCAGCGTCCTTCGTTATTCTCGGCAGATTCCTAAATGCCAGTTACACGCCATGCGCCTGCGAGTTCTTTCCGATCTTCACCACGAACATTTCCCCAACGGCCGTCGCGCATTGCCGCAAGCGGCGGCGGATGTCGTCGTTCTGGCTGGAGACATTCACGAGCACCTGCAAGGCCTGCATTGGGCCCGCGAAGAATTTCCCGACAGCGAGATCATCTACGTCGCCGGCAACCACGAGTTCTATCACTCCGACCTGCCCGAACTGACCCAGGCCATGCGCAATCTGGCGCGGACGCTGGATATCCACTTCCTGGAAAAGGACGCGGTGATCCTCGACGGTGTCCGCTTCCTCGGCGCGACGCTATGGACCGACTTCCAGCTCTATGGCAAGTGCGCAGCAGAGCTGGCCTGCGATCAGGCGCGGTTGCTGATGCCGGACTTCAACACCGTGGACTACTTCACCCGGCCCTTCACGCCGGACATGAGCCGCGAGTTGTGCGAAGCCACCTGCGAGTGGCTGGAAGCGGAACTGGCCCGCCCCTTCGCCGGACCGACCGTGGTCGTCACCCACCACGCTCCCAGTGCCCATTCGATCCCCGCCTACTACGTCGGCGATGCGTTATCCCCCGCGTTTGCCTCGAACCTTGAAAGCCTGGTCGAACGCTGCGACCTGTGGATCCACGGGCATGTTCACGAATGCCTGGACTACCGTGTCGACAAAGGCCGCGTGGTCGCCAACCCCGGCGCCTATCCGGGCGAGGACAGCGGCTTCGATCCCTGCCGGGTCATCGAGCTCCAGCGCCCCGATCGTTAACGCGAAAGCTCGCTGAAGAAGCGCCAGATTTCGGCCGGGCCATCGAGTTGCGGGTCGACCTGCCCGAGCATTCGCGGCGGCCGGTAGAGCGGTTGTGAAATCAGATGGCCGCCGCCGAACACCGTCACCAGTTCGACAGGCGGACCGCCACCGTCGGCCCAGCGCTGCCGCTGTGTCCATACCGGGCCGGGCTGGGTCAGCTTGTCCACCTGCGGCTTACCGCCCTGGCCGTTACGCTGTGCCAGTGCCAGAGCGGATTCCTCGGCGGAAAGCACGTTGCCGCGATCACCGAAGCCGAACAGGGTGACCCGCCCCCCCGCGTAGGGATTGATCGGGTCTCGCGTGCCATTCATCAACAACGCGGCCTTGGGTTGCCCGGCGGGACGGCAGGCATCGTTGTCGCCAGTCGGCAGGCTGGCGGCGACGGCGGCGACGCCTTCGACCTTGTCCGACGCCTCAGCGGCCAGGCGAAGCGCCATTTGTCCGCCATTGGAGTAGCCGGTGACGAACACCCGCTCAGGATCGACACCGCGCTCGCGCTGAAGACTTTCGATCATTTGCGAGAGGAAGCCGACATCGTCGATATTCAGACGCCGTGCGCTGTAGGAGGCGGCCCGCCGACAGTCATTCCAGTGCCCCTCGAAACCATCGGGGTAGAGAACCAGGAAGCCATCGCGGTCAGCCAGGGCATCGAAGCGGTAGCCGCTATCGCGGCGCATGCGCTCGCCGTTGCTCTGCGAACTGTGCAGCACCACCAGCAACGCCGGGCGCTCGGCCAGCTTCTGCGGCACATAGAGCACATAGCTGCGCCGCCGTTCGCCCTGGCGCACCGAGGCATCCTCGCTGCTGCCGCTCAGCACCGGCTGCAACGTCAGTTCACCGGGCACATACCACCAGCCGCCGACCAGCAGCGCCAGCACCAGCAGCGCGATGAGTGCCTGCACGATCCGCATAGCCACCCGCATACAGCTTCTCCTTGCCCGCGCGGCGGGCCTTGCGAGTCCCGGCCTGGTTCGGAGGCGATTGTCCTGGGGCAGCCCCTCGTCCGGTCGTCCATGGCAAACTCTAGCCGTCGACTCCAACGTCATAGTGTTTGGTAACCAAGGATTCCGAAAATGTTCCGAAGCTCTGTCCTGATGGCCACCGTTCTCGCCTTCGGCTGCGCCAGCCCGCTGTTTGCTGCCGATGCCGCCCAGCAACCGCTGACCGGTTGCGCCGCCAAGCGTGCCGCCATCGAAACCCAGCTCGAACACGCCAAGGCCCAGGGCAACGGCAACCGCGTCGCCGGCCTGCAGACCGCCCTGGAGAAGGTGAAGACCTATTGCACCGACGCCAGCCTCACGCAGGAGCGCAAGCAGAACGTGCTGGATGCGGAGAAGGAAGTCGCCCAGCGCGAGAAGGATCTGCGCAAGGCGATGAACAAGGGCGACGCGGAGAAGATCGAGAAGCACAAGGACAAGCTGGCCGAGGCCCGCGCCGAGCTGGAGCAGGCCAAGCGCGAACTGGAGGAGTGAACCTGCAGGAGCGAGCTCACTCGCGAACAGCTCCGCGACGGAGTGTGTTCGCGGGCAGGCTCGCTCCTACGGGGACCGGGCGCCTTAAAGCGCGCGGAACTTCTTGTGGCAGGCTTCGCAGGCGTCTTCCACCGCGGCGAAGTCCTTGCGCACGCCTTCGGGTGTCGGCGCGGCGTTGCGGGTGTTTTCGCCCAGGGCGCGAACCGCTTGCTCGAAGGTCTTGGCGTCGGCCTGGAACTCCAGCTGGCGCTGCCAGATTTCCGCCTTGGCACGGGTGTCGTCGCTTTCCACCTTGTCAGCCGGCGGCTGGGTCGTGGGGAAGTACTGCCAGGGCTTGTCGGCCAGCTCACTCAGTTTGGTCGAGTTGGCGCGGAACTTGTCCCCGTCGAACGGAATTCGACCGCGCAGCATGCCGCCCATGTCCTCACTGGTCTTGAGCATCTCCTTGAACACCGCCTGGCGCTTGTACTCCGGCGAGTTGGGGTCCAGGCGATGGCAGCCGGCAAGCGCGGTGCCGGCCAGCAGCAGAACGAGCAGGGTCTTCAACTTCATGGGGGACTCTTGTAGGACGGCTAGACACGGAAGCGCCGGATTATCCGCCCCGTTCCCCGAATGATCCAGACTGCGTGCCGGTCGCTGCGGCCATCCGCCGCAGCGCCGACTCATTCGTTCAGCTGCCGTTCAGGCACGCACAGGTCAGGCGGAAACGACGAAGATCGCGATGATCAGCGCCATGCCGAGGAACCAGGCCAGCGAGCGCAGCAGCGCCAGGTCGGCGATGTAGAAGATCAGGTAGAGCAGGCGGCTGGTGACCCAGGCAATGGCCAGGCGGTCGATGGTGGCGGGCTCGGCGTTGTTCACCAGGTAGGCGATGATCACCGCCGCGGCGAAGGCCGGGGTGACCTCGAAGCTGTTCATCTGGAAGGCGTTGGCGCGCTTGCGGTAGCCCTCCAGGGTAGCGAGGAAGGTGCGTGGGTCATGGTTCTGCCGGGGGCCGAAACCGCCGCCGGTGAACTTGGCGATGCTGGTGCCGACATAGGGCAGGAAGATCGCGATCAGGACGCACCAGAAGGCAATGGGCATGGTGGAAGACTCGTCGAGGGGAAAGCGCGCAGCTTAGGGCATGGCCACGCCCGCGTCCTTGACCGACCTGGCGGCGCGCTTCGTAGCGCGAGCCAATCCTCAGAGCTTCATCACCAGCATGCCCGCCAGCACCAGGCTGCACGCGGCCAGGCGCGGCAGGCCGAAGGGCTCCTTGAGGAAGCGCATGCCGAACAGCACCACCAGCAGTACGCTGGTCTCGCGCAGCGCGGCGGCCTCGGCGATGGAGCCCAACTGCATGGCCCAGAGCACCAGCCCGTAGCTGAGCAGCACGCAGAAGCCGACGCTGATACCCAGCTTCCAGTCGTTGATCCAGAACCTGGCAAACGCGCGAGTACGCCCGACCAGCGCCACCAGCGGGAACGGCAGACCGGACAGCAGCGACAGCCAGACCAGGTAGTCCAGCGGCTTCGGCCAGAGCTTCAGCGCGTTGCCGTCGGTCCAGGTGTAGCTGCCGATGCACAGGCCCATCAGCAGCACGGTGGGATAGGCGATCCACGGCAGCTTCGAGCCGCCACCCCCCTTGAGCAGGAACAGCATGCCGACCGGGATCAGCAGGATGCCGAGGATCTGCTTGTCGCTCAGGTGCTCGCCGCCGAAGTAGAGGGTCAGCGCCAGCACCACCAACGGCGACAAACCGCGCATCAGCGGGTACACCAGTCCCAGGTCACCAACCTTGTAGGCCTGGATCAGCAGCACCCGATAGACCAGTTGCAGCGACACGGCGGCCAGCAGCCATGGCCAGACCTCGGCGGGTGGAAGCTCGATCCAGGGCAGCAGCGCCAGCGCGGCGGCGAGGCCGACCATGTCCATGCAGGCAACCACCAGCAGGCGGTCGTTGCTGAACTTGACGAGGGTGTTCCAGGTGGCGTGCAGCAGGGCGGCCAGCAGCACCAGGGTAGTGGCGAGCACGAAAACGAACTCCTGGTATAGACCAGAACAATTCTACCCCGAGCCACCCCATGGCCGGCAAGCGCTGGCTGTTTCGGACATTTCCAACTGCCTCCTCAGCCATAACTGGCCTAGACTGGGCCTTTTCGCCAGCACGAGCCTCTGCCATGCCACGCCTGATCAAATTCCTGACCGCTTACATCCTCGTCACCCTGCTCTCCGGCTGCGGCTACAACGCCATGCAATCTGGCGATGAAGGGGTGAAGGCCGCCTGGTCGGAAGTGCTCAACCAGTACCAGCGCCGCGCCGACCTGATCCCCAACCTGGTCAGCACCGTGAAGGGCTATGCCGCCCATGAAGCCAGCGTGCTGACCCAGGTCACCGAGGCCCGCGCCAAGGTCGGCAGCACCACTCTGAACGCCGACCAGCTCGACGACCCGGAAGCGGTCAAGCGCTTCCAGCAGGCCCAGGGGCAGCTCAGTTCGGCGCTGTCGCGCTTGCTGGTGGTCTCGGAAAATTACCCGCAGCTCAAGGCTGACGGCCTGTTCAAGGACCTGCTGACCCAGCTCGAAGGCACCGAGAACCGCATCACCGTGGCCCGCGGCCGCTATGTGAAGGCTGTGCAGGAGTACAACGTGATGATTCGCCAGTTCCCGCAGGTGATCACCGCGAAGATCTTCGGCTACAAACCCAAAGCCAACTTCAGCGTCGAGAACGAAGCTGCCATTTCCACCGCGCCTAAAGTGGACTTCGGCAACGCGCCGGCGCAGCCCGCGCAATGACCCTGCCGCGCTGGCTGCTGACCGCCCTGCTGCTGTGCTGGGCGGTCGTGCTGCAGGCGGCGCCGGTCGCCATTCCACCGCTCAGCGCCCGCGTCACCGACCTCACCCAGACCCTCGATGCCGGGCAGCGCGCGCAGCTGGAAAGCCAGCTCGCCGGCCTGGAGCAGCGCAAAGGCGCGCAGATCGCCGTGCTGCTGGTGCCCACCATCGGTGAGGACAGCATCGAGGACTACGCGGTGCGCGCTTTCGAGCAATGGAAGCTGGGCCGCAAGGGCGTGGATGACGGCGTGCTGTTGGTGGTTGCGAAGAATGACCGTACGCTGCGAATCGAAGTCGGCTACGGGCTGGAAGGCACCATCACCGACGTGCAGGCCGGCCGGATCATCCGCGAACAGATCGTGCCCTTCTTCCAGAAGGGCGACTTTGCCGGCGGCATCCAGGCCGGCGTCGACAGTCTGATCGCACTGATCGAGCCACCAGCCAACGCCGCCACTGCGGGCAGCGCCGATGACGAACTGCCGCGCACAGGCCCGGCAGAGAACTACAGCGACGCCTATTCCAACCGCAACGCGACGGCGGCCGAGGAAATCCCGCCCACCCGTCTCGCGGCGCTGCTCGGCTTGCTGGTCGGCGTACCGATGCTGGGCATGCTGCTGCCGGTGTCGTGGATGCGCCAGCGCAGCATGGGCCGCTACCTGTTGTGCAGTGTGCTGGTGGGGGGCATCGCCGCCGGCGTGCTGCTGGTCAGCGAAGCCAATCCCGCGGCGCTGCAACAACAGATGATTGGCGCCTTCTCGATCCCGCTGGTGCTGTACATCTTCTTCCTGCCGCCGATGTGGCTGACCATGGGCGTGCTGCAACTGCTCATGACGATCATCAGCTCGATCGGTCGTGGCGGGCGCGGGGGTGGCGGCGGTGGCGGAGGTTTCCGTGGCGGCGGTGGCTCCAGCGGCGGCGGCGGGGCCTCCGGCCGCTGGTAATGCAGAGCCCTCAGAGGGCGGAAACGCCCTGCTCTTCCTCGCGGATCGAGCGCAGCACCTGGCGCTGCAGGTCGATGAACTCGGCGCTGGCGGCCATGTCCTCGTGGCGTGGGCGGCCGAGCTTCACGTCGAAGGTGGTCTTGATCCGCCCCGGCCCGAGTCCCATCACCACGATGCGGTCGGACAGGTAGACCGCCTCTTCCACGTCGTGGGTAACGAACATCACCGTCAGCCGGTGGGTTTCCCAGATGCGCGTGAGCAACTCCTGCATCTGGTGGCGGGTCATCGCATCCAGCGCGCCGAAGGGCTCGTCCATCAGCAGGATCTTCGGCCGGTAGGACAGCGCCCGGGCGATCGCCACGCGCTGCTTCATCCCGCCGGACAACTCGTTCGGGTAGGCCTCGGCGAACTTCGTCAGCTTCACCAGTTCCAGGTGCTCGTCGGCGATCTCGCGGCACTGCGCGCGGGACAGGCCGGCGGCCTTGAGGGCGAACTCGACGTTCTGTCGCGCGGTGAGCCAGGGCAGCAGGGTGTACGACTGGAACACCACGCCACGGTCCAGGCCCGGCCCGGTGATCGGCACGCCGTCGACCTTCACGCTGCCGCTGTCGAACTCTTCCAGGCCGGCAGCGATGGACAGCAGCGTGCTCTTGCCGCAGCCGGAGGTGCCGACGATGGACACGAACTCATTGTCCGCCAGCGTCAGGTCGATGTTGCGCAGCACCTCGCGGCGGTCCTTGCCGACCGCGAAACTCTTGTTCAGGCCGGAGATTTCCAAAGTCGCCATCAGTTGCGCCTCCGGTTGTAGCGGAACAGGACCTTCTCGCCGGCGCGCATGGCCTGGTCGGTGATCAGGCCGAGGAAGCCGAGCAGCAGGATGTAGCCGATGATGGTGTCGGTCTGGAAAAAGCGCTGGGACACGGTGATGCGATAACCCAGGCCGGAGGTGGCGGCCACCAGTTCGGCCAGCACCAGCCAGGTCCAGGCCCAGCCGAGGCTGATCCGCAGGGCATCCCAGATCCCCGGCAACGCACTGGGCAGGACGATCTTCAGGAGAATGCGGCGATCCGGCATGCCGAGCGTGCGACCGAGGCCGACGAAGTCCGCCGGCACGCGCTTGATCGCGTCCATCACCATCAGCACCTGCTGGAAGAAGGTGCCGATCCAGATGATGAGGAATTTCTGGAAGTCGCTGGTACCCGCCCAGAGGATGGTCAGCGGGACGAAGGCGACCACCGGCATGTAGCGCACGAAGTCCACCAGCGGCTCGGTGGCGGCCTTCCAGAAGCCGTAACAACCGGCGAACACGCCGATCACGATGGACATCGCCGAGGACACCAGGAAGGCCACGGCGATGCGGTACACACTGACCTTCAGGTCCGACCACAGCGTGCCATCGGCAGCCAGCTTGAGCATGCGCGCCCAGACGTCGCCGGGCGCCGGCAGGAATATCTTCGGCACCGCGCCACTGGCGCCGGCCAGCCACCAGAGCAGCGCCAGCAGGACGAACACGGCGCCGCCGATGAGCAGGAAATGACGCTGCGCGATCGGCTTGCCGATGGTGAACAGCGGGTTGGATTTGCGGGCTTTCATGTCGGGCTCGTCGAACGGGGAAAGACGCGCGCCGGCTCAGGGCCGGCGCGCGCCAGGTATCAGCAGATCAGTGCCGGAACGTCAGCGGCTCAAAGCGCCTCGACGAAACGCGCGTCGATGGCCTGCGCCGGGGTGACCGGCTGCTGCAGGATGCCGGCTTCGCTGGCGGCCTTCTGGATATGCTCGAAGGAGCCCTTCTGGAAGGCGCCCTTCAGTTCGGCCTGGTTCTCCTTCACCGAGTAGAAGTGCACGCCGTCGAAGGCACTGGTCAGTTCGGACTCGTCGGCGCCCACGCCCTTGGCGATGGCGGCGCGGCCTTCGGCGCTCTTCTCGTTGTAGTGCTTCAGACCCGCTTCCCAGCTCTTGATCAGCGCCAGCACCTGGCCGGGACGCTCCTTCAGGACTTCGTCGCGAACGACGAACACGTCACTGATGATGCCCGGGTCATCCGAGCCCTTGTACAGCAGGTTGACCTTGGGGTTCTGCTGCTTGGCGGCGGAAAGGTACGGTTCGTAGGTGACGGCGGCCGGAACCTGGCCGGCGATCAGCGCGCTGCCGGCGTTGGCGGCGGGCATCGGCACCGGCTGCACATCGGCGATGGTCAGGCCGGCCTTGCGCAGAGCGCTGTGCAGGAGGATGTCGCTGGTGGTGCCTTCTTCATAGGCGACCTGCTTGCCCTTGAGGTCGGTCAGGGTCTTGATCGACGGATCGACGATCAGCGCGTCGGCGCTGGTGCTCTGATCCAGCAGCAGGACGATCTTCACCGGCAGGCCCGCAGCGACCATGGCCATGGCGGTATGGGTGGCGAGGTTGCCGCCGTCGATCTGGCCGCTGGCCAGGGCGGCGTTCATGTCCTTGTCTTCGGTAAAGTTGACCAGTTCGACCTGCTCCAGGCCGTTGGCCTTGAAGGCGCCGGCCTGTTCGGCGACGTACCACTGGCCGTAGCCCAGCCAGGGCTGCATGCCCATCTTGAATGTGCCGGCCTCGGGCTTGGTGTCGGCCTTGATCGATGCGGCGTGTGCGGCGCCGGCCAGCAACAGGCTGGCGCAGGTGGCCACGGCCAGTTGGCGCAGCGCGGATGCGAAGGTGGTGTACATGGTCTCTCCCCGGTCATTGTTTTGCAGTTGCATTCCCTGGGAATGAACTGCTGGATCGGCGGGGAGCGTGCGTCGGCCCATGCCCGCCGTGGGCGGGCACAGGCTCACATTCAATCGACGCAAATGCAAAGGTTTTCGCCGCGGTTCGGCTTGGCTCCGGGCACGCTGGCAATCACCCTCGCGGGCCAGCCATCAGGGCTGGGGAATGGCATCGTCCTTGAACTGGTCCTTGATGTACTTGATCTCGGTGCGACCGTGGGGCGCCGGCTGGCCATCTGGGCCGATGTTGACGAAGACCATCTTGTCGACCGTGAGGATGCTCTTGCGGGTGATCTTGTTGCGCACTTCGCAGGTCAGGGTGATCGAGGTGCGGCCGAACTCGGTGGCGGTGATGCCCAGTTCGATGATGTCGCCCTGGCGCGCGGAGCTGACGAAGTTGATCTCCGAGATGAACTTGGTCACCACGCGCTGGTTGCCCAGCTGGATGATGGCGTAGATCGCTGCTTCTTCATCGATCCATTTCAGAAGGCTGCCGCCGAACAGGGTGCCGTTCGGGTTGAGGTCTTCAGGCTTGACCCATTTGCGGGTGTGGAAATTCATGGAAGCTCCTTCTTGGGAGGTTGCGCCTCGTGAGCGCGATGACGGGGAAAGCCCCGCCGGCTAAGCAATTCTGGACTAGGCCGGCGCCAGGCACCTTGCCATGGCTCAGAACCTGTTCAACATCTTGCGAGCTAGAGCAGAACAAGGCGGAAACAGGCTGAAAAAGCGGAGTTTACGTTCTGTAAATGAGCATTTTTCAGCCTGTTTCCAACGCGGTTATGCCGACGCGCAGCAGATGTTCAGCCGAGGCAGGCTTCGACGCGGTATCGTGCGGCCTCATCCACCAGCCAGTCGCGGAAAGCGCCGAGGGTCGCCGATTCCACCTTGCGTTCGGGAATCATCAGGTAATAGGCATTTTCGCTCAAATAGGCATGCTGCATGGGCACGATAAGCCGCCCATCGGCCAGCTCGTGCTGGATCAGCATCGGCGGAATCAGCGCCACGCCCATGCCGTGCATTGCCGCCTGGGCAAGCATGGAGAACAGCTCGTAGCGGGTGCCGCTCATGTCGTGCGCGACGCTCATGCCCAGCGAGCCGAACCACTGGCGCCAGGCGTAGGGCCGGGTGGTCTGCTGCATCAACGGCAGCTCGGCAATCTGCGCGGCAGACAGTTCTCGACGCCCACCCAGCAGCTCGGGACTGCACACCGGCACCGGGTTCTCGTGCATGAGGAAGTTGGCCACCGTGCCGGACCACACGCCGTCGCCGAAATACAGCGCCGCGTCGAACTCGGTGTCGGCGAAGAGGAAGGGCCGGGTGCGGTTGGTCAGGTTCACCGTGACTTCCGGGTGCAGACGCTTGAAGTCCTTCAGTCGCGGCAGCAGCCACTGGGTCGCAAAGGTCGGCACCACCGCCAGCTCCAGCGTGCCACCGCCCTGCTGACCCATCACCGCCAGGGTGTCGCGCTCCACGGCGTCCAGGCGCTGGGCGACGCGGCGGCTGTAATTGAGCCCGGCCTCGGTCAGTTTCACCCCGCGCCGCGAACGGCGGAACAGCTCGACGCCGAGGAACTCCTCGAGCGTGGCGATCTGCCGGCAGATCGCGCTCTGGGTCAGCGACAGCTCGTCGGCGGCCTTGGTGAAGCTCTCGTGGCGGGCGGCGGACTCGAAGGCGACCAGCGCCGCGGTGGTCGGGATCTTGCGTCGCATCGAATGCCTCTTCGGAATATCGTGATGCGCAGGAATCGCTGAAGACAGCTTAAATAGAGGCGATGGCGAGAAGCCAAGTGCCAAGCATGCGATTACGGAGTGACAAAATAGCACAACAGCGTGCGAATTAGTCGGTTGCCCGGCTTCCCGACGGCTGACTAGGATGACCCACACCGAGCCCGCCTAGACTTGTGCGGGTCTTTCACTGTCTGCGTTCGAGGTTTCTCCATGGCGACCAAAGCAAGCTTCAACTGGGAAGATCCGCTGCTGATGGATCAGCAACTCACCGAAGAAGAGCGCATGGTGCGCGACAGCGCCCAGCAATTCGCCCAGGACAAGCTGGCCCCACGCGTGCTGGAAGCCTTCCGCCACGAGCAGACCGACCCGGCGATCTTCCGCGAGATGGGCGAGACCGGCCTGCTCGGCGCGACCATCCCCGAACAATACGGCGGCAGCGGCCTGAACTACGTGTGCTACGGCCTGATCGCCCGTGAAGTCGAGCGCATCGATTCCGGCTACCGCTCGATGATGAGCGTGCAGTCCTCCCTGGTGATGGTGCCGATCAATGAGTTCGGCAACGAAGCCACCAAACAGAAATACCTGCCGAAACTGGCCAGCGGCGAATACATCGGCTGCTTCGGCCTGACCGAGCCGGACCACGGCTCCGATCCGGGCTCGATGATCACCCGCGCCAAGAAAGTCGATGGTGGCTATCGCCTGACCGGCGCCAAGATGTGGATCACCAACAGCCCGATCGCCGACGTCTTCGTGGTCTGGGCCAAGGATGACGAAGGCCAGATCCGTGGTTTCGTCCTGGAAAAAGGCTGGGAAGGCCTGTCCGCCCCGGCGATCCACGGCAAGGTCGGCCTGCGCGCCTCGATCACCGGCGAGATCGTGATGAACAACGTGTTCTGCCCGGAAGAAAACGCCTTCCCGGACGTGCGCGGCCTGCGTGGCCCGTTCACCTGCCTGAACTCCGCCCGCTACGGCATCTCCTGGGGCGCCCTGGGTGCCGCCGAAGCCTGCTGGCACACCGCTCGCCAGTACACCCTGGACCGCAAGCAGTTCGGCCGCCCGCTGGCCGCCAACCAGCTGATCCAGAAGAAGCTGGCCGACATGCAGACCGACATCACCCTCGCCCTGCAAGGTTGCCTGCGCCTGGGCCGGATGAAGGACGAAGGCACCGCCGCTGTCGAAATCACCTCGATCATGAAGCGCAACAGCTGCGGCAAGGCCCTGGACATCGCGCGCATGGCCCGCGACATGCTTGGCGGCAACGGCATCTCCGACGAGTTCGGCGTCGCCCGCCACCTGGTCAACCTGGAAGTGGTGAATACCTACGAAGGCACCCACGACGTCCACGCGCTGATCCTCGGCCGCGCGCAGACCGGCATCCAGGCGTTCTTCTAAAATCGGCCTTCGGCGACAGGCCTCAGGCGGCAGGCAAGTACAGCTCCGCCTGAGGCCTGCAGCCTGTCGCCTGCAGCCCCAGGAGTTTTTATGTCCGGCGCCCTTTCGCACATCCGTGTCCTCGACCTCTCCCGCGTTCTCGCCGGCCCTTGGGCCGGGCAGATCCTCGCCGACCTTGGCGCGGAAGTGATCAAGATCGAGCGTCCTGGCAGCGGCGACGACACCCGTGCCTGGGGCCCGCCGTTCCTCAAGGACAGCGACGGCCGCGACACCAGCGAAGCGGCGTATTACCTGTCGGCGAACCGCAACAAGAAATCCCTGACCATCGACTTCACCCAGCCCGAAGGCCAGCGCCTGGTGCGCGAGCTCGCCGCCAAGGCCGACATCGTGCTGGAGAACTTCAAGGTCGGCGGGCTCAAGGCCTACGGCCTGGACTACGAGTCGCTGAAGACCCTCAATCCGAAGCTGATCTACTGCTCGATCACCGGCTTCGGCCAGTTCGGCCCCTACGCCAAGCGCGCCGGCTACGACTTCATGATCCAGGGCCTGGGCGGCCTGATGAGCCTGACCGGACGTTCCGACGCGGAGGAAGGCGCCGGCCCGGTGAAGGTCGGTGTGGCACTGACCGACATTCTGACGGGCCTCTACTCGTCCACCGCGATCCTCGCCGCCCTCGCCCACCGCGATGTCAGCGGCATCGGTCAGCACATCGACATGGCGCTGCTGGACGTGCAGGTCGCCTGCCTGGCCAACCAGACCCTGAACTACCTGACCACCGGCAACCCGCCGCGTCGCCTGGGCAACGCGCACCCGAACATCGTGCCGTACCAGGACTTCCCCACCGCCGACGGCGATTTCATTCTCACCGTCGGCAACGACGGCCAGTTCCGCAAGTTCGCCGAACTGGCGGGCCACCCGGAATGGGCCAGCGACGAGCGCTTCGCGACGAACAAGGCACGCGTGGCGCACCGCGAGGTGCTGATCCCGCTTATCCGCCAGTCCACCGTGATGCGCACCACCGCCGAGTGGATCGCCGTACTGGAGCAGGCCAGCGTGCCCTGCGGGCCGATCAATGATCTTGCACAAGTCTTCGCCGACCCGCAGGTGATCGCCCGAGGCCTGCGCGTGGACTTGCCACATCCCCTGGCCAGCACAGTGCCGCAGGTGGCCAGCCCGATCCGCCTGTCCGAGACCCCGGTCGAATACCGCAACGCCCCGCCGACCCTCGGCCAGCACACGCAGGAAATCCTCGAAGGCGTACTCGGCCTGGACCAGGCCGCGATAGGCAAGCTACGCGACGGCGGAGTCATCTGACGTTCCCCGCCGAACGGCGAACCACCTGTAGGGCGAATAACGCCTCGGGCGTTATCCGCCGCCCGTCGATCCACCCACCAGGGGTTGGCGGATAAAGCGTGCCGCTTTATGCGCCCTACGGCTGAATATCGGCGCCTGCCCCGGCAGGTGCCACCGATCCCCGAAACGACGCCCGCGCCAGGGTTTTCACGGCCCCTGGCGCGGGCGCGGCGGGGATCCCGGCCGCGATCCAATGCGCGAACACGACCAAAAGCCTTTGGCTTGTCATGCGCCATGGCTATAATCCGCAAGCTTCAATAACGGCCGGCGCTGTCCGGTCGTTCCCGCCACCCGTCCGAGGGGCGCTGCAGCAGGTCGATTCGCTTCGGCTTGTCAGGCTCGGATGGGGCGCGTCACGGTCGGCAACCGCCGATCGCCAAACGCATCAACGGCGCCCATTCGCAGACAACGAATGGAGAGTTACGCATGAGCGCTGTCATGACGCCTGCCGGTTTTACCGACTTCAAAGTCGCCGACATTTCCCTGGCTGCCTGGGGCCGCCGTGAGCTGATCATTGCCGAGTCCGAAATGCCGGCGCTGATGGGCCTGCGCCGCAAGTACGCCGCCAGCCAGCCGCTCAAGGGCGCGAAAATCCTCGGCTGCATCCACATGACCATCCAGACCGGCGTCCTCATCGAGACCCTGACTGCGCTGGGCGCCGAAGTGCGCTGGTCGAGCTGCAACATCTTCTCCACCCAGGACCAGGCCGCTGCTGCCATCGCCGCCGCCGGCATCCCGGTGTTCGCCTGGAAGGGCGAAACCGAGCAGGAATACGAGTGGTGCATCGAGCAGACCATCCTCAAGGATGGCCAGCCGTGGGACGCCAACATGGTGCTGGACGACGGCGGTGACCTGACCGAGATCCTGCACAAGAAATACCCGCAGATGCTCGAACGTATCCACGGCGTGACCGAGGAAACCACCACCGGCGTACACCGCCTGCTCGACATGCTCAAGGCCGGCACCCTGAAAGTCCCGGCGATCAACGTCAACGACGCGGTCACCAAGAGCAAGAACGACAACAAGTACGGCTGCCGTCACAGCCTGAACGACGCCATCAAGCGCGGCACCGACCACCTGCTGTCGGGCAAGCAGGCGCTGGTGATCGGCTACGGCGACGTGGGCAAGGGCTCCGCCCAGTCCCTGCGCCAGGAAGGCATGATCGTGAAGGTCTCCGAAATCGACCCGATCTGCGCCATGCAGGCCTGCATGGACGGCTTCGAGCTGGTCTCCCCGTACAAGAACGGCCTGAACGATGGCACCGAAGCCAGCGTTGACGCCGCCCTGCTGGGCAAGATCGACCTGATCGTCACCACCACCGGCAACGTCAACGTCTGCGACGCCGGCATGCTGAAAGCGCTGAAGAAGCGCGCCGTGGTGTGCAACATCGGTCACTTCGACAACGAGATCGACACCGCCTTCATGCGCAAGACCTGGGCCTGGGAAGAGGTCAAGCCGCAGGTGCACAAGATCCACCGCACCGGCGCCGGCGACTTCGATCCGGCCAACGACGACTACCTGATCCTGCTGGCCGAAGGCCGCCTGGTGAACCTGGGCAACGCCACCGGCCACCCGAGCCGCATCATGGATGGCTCCTTCGCCAACCAGGTACTGGCGCAGATCTTCCTGTTCGAGCAGAAGTACGCCGACCTCTCCGCCGAGAAGAAAGCCGAACGCCTGACCGTCGAAGTACTGCCGAAGAAACTGGACGAAGAAGTCGCCCTGGAGATGGTCAAAGGCTTCGGTGGCGTCGTCACCCAGCTGACCCCGAAACAGGCCGAGTACATCGGCGTGACCGTGGCAGGCCCGTTCAAGCCGGACACCTACCGCTACTGATGTGCCAGAGGGCAGACGAGCAATCGTCTGCCCTCTTTGCCATTGGGCGCCATCGGGAAACCTTGCATGGACCTGCAGGACAGCTACAACCAGGCCTGGCTCTTCGCCGCCGGCGCGCACGCCGGGCAGACGCTGACGGCCTCGACGCTGCCCTACGCGGTGCACCTGGCAATGGTGGCCAACGAAGTGATGGCGGCCGACCGCGAAGCGCCCATCCTGCGCCTGGCGGAAACCGTCCAGATTGCACTGCTGCACGACGTACTCGAAGACACTGCGGTGCCCTTGCAGGAGTTGCACAACCGTTTCGGTGAATTCGTCGCCAACGGCGCCGAAGCCCTGAGCAAGCTTGTCGATGGAGAGAAACTGCCCTTCGACACTTACCTCGAACGGCTGGCGACGGGACCCGTGCAGTATGCGATCGTCAAGCTGTGCGACCGGATCACCAACCTGCAGCCGCCACCCTCGACCTGGGCGCGGAGCAAGATCAGCGAATACCATGGGGAGTCGCAGCGAATCCTGGCCAGCCTCGGCCACGTTCACGGCCCCAGCGCCGAGCGACTGCGCACGAAGATAGACAACTACCGCCGTTACTTCTGAAGTCGACGGCACATGCCGGCAGCCACGCGATGACGCGGCGCCGAAGGAACGACCATGAGTCAGAAAGAACGCCGTTTCAGCTTCGAGTTCTTCCCCGCCAAGACCGAAGCCGGCCATGAAAAACTGCTGGGCACCGCGCGCCAGCTGGCCGCGAAAAAGCCCGACTTCTTCTCCTGCACCTATGGTGCCGGCGGCTCCACTCGCGACCGTACCCTGACCACCGTGCTGCAACTGGACGGCGACGTGCAGGTGCCCACCGCGCCGCACCTGTCCTGCGTCGGCGACACCAGGGCCGAGCTTTCCGCCCTGCTGGCCCACTACAAGGACGCCGGCATCCGGCGCATCGTCGCCCTGCGTGGCGACCTGCCCTCGGGCATGGGCATGGCCAGCGGCGAACTGCGCTACGCCAACGAACTGGTGGAATTCATCCGCGCCGAAACCGGCGATCACTTCCACATCGAAGTTGCCGCCTATCCGGAAGTTCACCCGCAAGCGCGCAATTTCGAGGATGATTTGGCGAATTTCGTGCGCAAGGTCAAAGCCGGCGCCGACTCTGCCATCACACAATACTTCTTCAACGCCGACAGCTACTTCCATTTTGTCGAGCGTGCGGAGAAACTCGGTGTCAGCATCCCGGTCGTACCGGGTATCATGCCGATCACCAACTACACCAAACTGGCACGCTTCTCCGACGCCTGTGGCGCGGAAATCCCCCGCTGGATTCGCAAGCAGCTGGAAGCCTACGGCGACGATATCGCCAGCATCCAGGCCTTTGGTGAGCAGGTCATTACCGAAATGTGCGAACGCCTTCTGGAAGGCGGCGCTCCCGGTCTGCATTTCTACACCCTGAACCAGGCTGAACCCAGCCTGGCGCTCTGGAACAACCTCAAGCTCCCCCGCTGAGGATCATTGCTCCGGGCTTACCGTCCGCGATCCCGGCCAGCGCAACGCCGGCGTATCGTGGGCGGAGTGCTCCCAGCCCAAGGCTGAGCGCTCGCCCCGAGCTTGAAATCACGCGCCCTCGAGCCGGCAGGTTGCCGGCCTACAGGAACCCCGCATGTCCTTTACTTCCCTCGGTCTCTCCGAGGCCCTGGCTGGCGCCGTTGAAGCCGCCGGCTACGCGCGCCCCACTCCCGTTCAGGAACGCGCCATCCCCGCCGTACTGCAAGGCCGCGACCTCATGGTTGCTGCCCAGACCGGCACCGGCAAGACCGGCGGCTTCGCCCTCCCGGTGCTCGAGCGCCTGTTCCCCGAAGGCCACCCGGACCGCGAACACCGTCATGGCCCGCGCCAGACCCGCGTACTGGTGCTGACGCCGACCCGCGAACTGGCTGCCCAGGTACACGACAGCTTCAAGGTCTACGCCCGCGATCTGCCGCTGAAAAGCGCCTGCATCTTCGGCGGCGTCGGCATGAATCCGCAGGTGCAGGCCATGTCCAAGGGCGTCGACGTCCTGGTTGCCTGCCCTGGCCGCCTGCTCGACCTGATCGGTCAGGGCAGCGTCGACCTGTCCCGCGTGGAAATCCTCGTTCTCGACGAAGCCGACCGCATGCTCGACATGGGCTTCATCCACGACGTGAAGAAGGTCCTCGCCAAGCTGCCGGCCAAGCGCCAGAACCTGCTGTTCTCGGCGACCTTCTCGAAAGACATCATCGACCTCACCAACAAGCTCCTGCACAACCCGGAGCGCATCGAGGTCACTCCGCCGAACACCACCGTCGAGCGTATCGAACAACGCGTGTTCCGCATCCCGTCGGTGCAGAAGCGCGCCCTGCTGGCGCACCTGGTCACCGTGGGTGCCTGGGAACAGGTGCTGGTGTTCACCCGCACCAAGCACGGCGCCAACCGTCTCGCCGAGTACCTGAGCAAGCACGGCCTGCCGGCCGCCGCGATCCACGGCAACAAGAGCCAGAACGCGCGCACCAAGGCCCTGGCCGACTTCAAGGCCAACGACGTGCGCATCCTGGTCGCCACCGACATCGCTGCCCGCGGCCTGGACATCGATCAGTTGCCCCACGTGGTCAACTACGAGCTGCCCAACGTCGAGGAAGACTACGTCCACCGCATCGGCCGTACTGGCCGCGCCGGTCGCACCGGTGAAGCCATCTCGCTGGTGGCGCCGGACGAGGACAAGCTGCTCAAGGCCATCGAGCGCCTGACCAAGCAGCGCATCCCCGATGGCGACATGCAGGGCTTCGACCCGGACAGCGTGCTGCCGGAAGTCCAGCAGCCCGAACCCAAGGAAGCCACCCAGCGCCAGCCGCGCAAGGACAAGGCCAAGCGTGGCGAGCGCAAGGACCGCAACAAGGACAAGCCGCAGCAGGCCCAGGGCGAAGAAGCGCAGACCGCTGCGCCCGCCGCTGAAGGTGAGTCCGCCGAGGGCGACAAGCCTGCCGGCAAGCGCCGCCGCCGTGGCGGTCGCGGCAAGAAGAAGGGCGACGGCCAGGGCGGCGATGCTCAGCCGAACGCTAACGCGCAGACTCGTGAACCGCGCGAGCCGCGTGAGCCCCGTCAACCGCGCCAGCAGGATCAGGGCCGCCAGCAGCAGGCCAAGCCAGCCCGCGCGCCGAAGGTCGACGGTAACCGCGATCCGGAAGAATTCCTCGACGACGACTTCGACAACTTCGGCAACCGTGCCGATTACGTCAGCCCGTTCCCGGACAAGGACCAGCAACGCAGCCAGCGCCGCCGTGGCGGTCAAGGCCAGGGCCAGGCTCAAGGCCAGAATCAGGGCCAGGGCCAGCAGCGTCCGCGCGGCCAGGGTGGTCAGGGCGCCGGCCAGGGCGGCCAAGGCCGTGGCCAGGGTCAAGGACAAGGCCAGGGCAAGGCCGCGAAGAAGCCCAATGGCAGCGGCGCTCGTGGTCATGGCAGCAACGGCCAGGGCAAGCAGGGTCAGGGGCAAGGCCAGCGCAAGCGCGGTGGCAAGGCTCCGGCCTCGCGCATGAACGACGCCCCGCTGCGCGAGCCGAGCGAATACGGCGCCGCCAAGCCGACCCGCCAGCCGGTAGTAATCAACAAGCGCGATCTGGTCCGCACCGACCGCTTCCCGACGCCGGAGCAACTGGAAGAGCTGGAACCGCGCCGCAAGACCGAGCGTCCCGCGCTGCTGACCCGCAACCGCGACTGACGCTGCAGAAGAAACCGCCCTCCGGGGCGGTTTCTTTTTGTCCGGGATTTGTCGCCGGAGCCTACGTGAAAGTTCTGCGCTCGGGTCGGCCCTCACCCTAACCCTCTCCCAAGGGGAGAGGGAACCGTTAGGTGCAGGATGAAAGCTCAGTGTCAGCCGGCTCGGGCTGCCCCCTCTCCCTGAGGGAGAGGGCTGGGGTGAGGGGGATGCATTGGTACGGACTCCCCAGGAAAAGACAGTTGTTCCTACCCACCTCTCCAGACACAAAAAAGCCGCCCGAAGGCGGCTCTTTCACGACAGCGAAAACCTCACAGCACCTGCCGCAGGAAGCTCTGCGCGCGCGCATCCTTCGGCTGGGCGAAGAACTCCGCTGGCGCGGCATCCTCCAGCAGCTTGCCGTGATCGAAGAACAGCACGCGGTCCGCCACTTCGCGGGCGAAGCCCATCTCGTGGGTCACGCAGACCATGGTCATGCCTTCCACGGCCAGGGTCTTCATCACGTCCAGCACCTCGCCGACCATTTCCGGGTCGAGCGCCGAGGTCGGTTCGTCGAACAGCATCACCTTCGGGTCCATGCACAGCGCGCGGGCAATGGCCACGCGCTGCTGCTGGCCGCCGGAGAGACGCGACGGGTATTCGTTGGCCTTCTGGCCGATGCCGACCTTATCCAGCAGCGCCCTGGCCTTGGCCTCGCGCTCCGCCTTGCCTCGTTTGCGCACGACTTTCTGCGCCAGGCAGAGGTTTTCCAGCACGGTCATGTGCGGGAACAGGTTGAAATGCTGGAACACCATGCCGACTTCGCGGCGGTAGGCGTTGACGTCGGTCTTCGGGTTGGCGAGGTCGAGGCCGTCGATGCTCACCGAGCCGGAGTCGAACTCCTCCAGGCCATTCAGGCAACGCAGGAAGGTGGACTTGCCCGAGCCGGATGGGCCGATTACCACCACCACTTCGCCCTTGGCCACGCCGGTGGTGACGTCATCCACCGCGCGCACGACTTGCCCGCGGGTATCGAAGACCTTGGTCAGATTACGGACTTCAATCACTTTGGCCGAGCCTCCGCTCCAGGCGCCCCGCCAGATGCGACAGCGGCAGGTTGATCACGAGGTAGAGGGCGGCGACGCAGAACCAGATCTCAAAGGTGGAGAACGAGGTGGTGATCGCCTCGCGGCCGCTCTTGGTCAGTTCGGTGATGGCGATCACCGAGACCAGGGAAGTGTCTTTCACCAGGCTGATGAACTGCCCCGCCAACGGCGGCAGCACGCGCTTGAAGGCCTGCGGCAGGATCACGTGGCGCATCGACTGCGCGGCGTTCAGGCCCAGGGAGCGCGCCGCCTCGTCCTGGCCACGGGCGATGGACTGCACGCCGGCACGGACGATTTCGGCCACATACGCGCCGGTGAACAGCGCCAGCGCCGCCACGCCAGCGAACTCGCGGGAGAGGTTCAGCACGGTGCCGATGAAGAAGTAGAAGATAAAGATCTGCACCAGCAGCGGCGTACCGCGCACCAGCTCGACGTAGAGGGTCGAGAGGTCGTGCAGGGTCGGATTCTTCGACAGGCGGCAGAGACCGGTGAACAGGCCGATGAACAGGCCGAACGCGCCGGAAACAAAGGAGATCCACAGCGTGGTCCACAGGCCCCAGGCGAGCGGGCCGGCCGCCCAGTGGCGGGTCGCGCCAACTACATCACCCTCGGCGACATCGTCGTTTTCGGAGAACTGCAGGCTGTCCGCCGCAACGGTGAGCACCTGTTGCTTGCCATCCTCGTCCACAAGCGTGACACGGGCATCACTGCCCTGCGGCTCGATCTTCTCCACCCGCGAGATGCTGTCCGCACGCAGCGGTTCTTCAGCCTGATAGGCGAAGTACTGCGGGACGCGGTTCCAGCGCCACTCGTAGGAGATCAGCGAAGTGGAGTACCAGATGGCCAGGCCGATCAACAGAAGGATCAGACCGGTCAGCCCATGCCAGGGCCAGGTTGCGCGTTTCGTTCTAGCCACGAATCTCTACCGTGAAAATGCGAACGCGCAGGCCGGGGGCCTGCGCGTCGGGTCAACCAGCGTCAGACGTGGATTATTCCATGTCCTTGAGCCAGTCGGTGCTCTTGAACCACTTGTCGTGCAGACGATCGTAGGTGCCGTCCTCACGAATCTGCTTGAGGAAGTTGTTGATGAAGTTGATCGAGTCGTAGTCGCCCTTCTTCAGGCCGAAGGCCAGCGGCTCGTAGGTGAACGGCTGGTCCAGGTGCACCAGCTTGCCGGCGCCGAACTTGCCGACGGCAACGACGTTGTACGGCGAGTCGTAGATGAACGCGTCGGCCTTGCCGTTGACCACGTCCATGACTGCTTCCGGCTCGTTGTCGAAGCCGTGGTACTGCGCCTTGGACAGTTGCTTCTTGGCGACGAATTCGCCGGTGGTGCCGATCTTCGAGGTGATGCGGTACTTGGCGTCGTTCAGGTCCTTGTAGGACTTGATATCGCCTTGCAGTTCCTGGCGGATCAGCAGGGTCTGGCCAACCACGATGAACGGATCGGAGAAGTTCAGGCGCAGGTTGCGTTCCTGGGTCAGGGTCATGCCCGAGCCGATCATGTCGAACTTGTCGGTGAGCAGGGCCGGGATGATGCCGTCATAGGCGGTGGAAACCAGCTCCAGCTTGACGTTCATGGACTTGGCCATGGCCTTGAGCAGGTCCACTTCGAAGCCGACGATCTGACCACGCTTGTTGGTCATCTCGAACGGCATGTAGGTCGGGTCCATGCCCACGCGCAGGGTGCCGCGCTTGGCCGCTTCATCGATGGCGCCGGCCTGAGCCGCGCTCACGCTGACCAGGGCGCAAACGCCCATCACCAGCGATGCCAGGTACTTTTTCATCCCCATACTCCCAAGCAAGTGAAAGAACTTGTTGTTTTTTCCAGCGATCGAACCGGGCGCGCAACAGCAGGCCTTGCGCAGAAGGGTGCGAAGCGTACCCCATGCGGCGGATATCTCAATCTTTTCTGGATAGCTGGCGAAGGGTACCAGCAGCGGTGCGCGGGGAAAACAGCGGAAACCGGCAGGTCGCCCCCGTCCCGGGCGGGACGGGGGCGGCGTGCGCTCAGGATTGCGCGGCGGGCAATGCCATGGCGCCCTGCTCCGCAACCGGAGCCAGAGGCACGGCCGGGGCATGGGCATCGGCTTTCAGCGATTGCCGCCAGGGACCGATCCACTGTTCCTTGTCCCCCTGCCAGAGCGCCAGGTGCAGGCGCGACAGCGCCACCGGGTCGCTCAGCAGTGCCAGCCTGCGGTTGCCGTCGAGCTGCTCGGGACCGGCTTCCAGCGCCTTCTCGACCAGCGCAGCGCGGGTTGATTCGATGGCGGCGGACTGGCCGTGGCGAGCGGTGCCCATGGCGCAGGCCAGGGCGTTCAGCACCGGGTCGACAGCGGAACGGACGAAGCCGTCCTTCAGCGCCTGCCAGCGGTTCTGGTAGGTGTACTCGTCAGTGGCGCGCAGCTCGCGCGGGGTGTCGTATTCCTCGGGGATGAGGAACAGCTTCTCGTCGCGCGAGGCCAGGCCCAGCTTGACCCGGCTGCTGATCACCGAGACCGGGATGGACAGCATCAGCGCGCCGACGATGGGCGACAGCCACCACAGGAAACGCGGGTTCAGCCATGCCACCAGCAGCGCCCAGCACAGGCCCAGCAGGGTCTGCAGGCCGTGGCGACGGATCGCCTCGCTCCACGGGGTGTCATCATCGTCACGCTGCGGCGACTTCCACTGGGCTTCCCAGCCGAGGAACGCGGCCAGCACGAAGCGGGTGTGGAAGAGCATGCGCACTGGCGCGAGCAGCACGGAGAAGAACATCTCCAGGAGCATGCTCAGGGTCACCTTGATCACGCCACCGTAGCCCTTGGCGCCCTTGGCCCAGATCAGCATGACGCTGAGCAGTTTGGGCAGGAACAGCAGGGTCAGGGTGGTGGAGAACAGCGCGATGGCCTTTTCCGGGTGCCACTGCGGCCAGATCGGGAACAGCTGGCGCGGCTCGAGGAAGTACTGCGGCTCCATCAACTGATGCACTGCCAGCAGCGCGGTGGACAGCACCAGGAAGAAGAACCACAACGGCGCCGACAGGTAGGACATCACGCCGGTGAGGAACACCGCGCGGTGCACCGGGTGCATGCCCTTGACCAGGAACAGGCGGAAGTTCATCAGGTTGCCGTGGCACCAGCGACGGTCGCGCTTGAGCTCGTCCAGCAGGTTGGGCGGCAATTCCTCGTAGCTGCCTTCCAGGTCGTAGGCGATCCACACGCCCCAGCCGGCGCGGCGCATCAGCGCGGCTTCGACGAAGTCGTGGGAGAGGATCGCACCGGCAAAGGAGCCCTTGCCCGGCAACGGCGCCAGGGCGCAGTGCTCGATGAAGGGTTTCACCCGGATGATCGCGTTGTGGCCCCAGTAGTGGGATTCGCCCAGCTGCCAGAAGTGCAGGCCGGCGGTGAACAGCGGGCCGTAGACGCGGGTAGCGAACTGCTGCATGCGCGCATAGAGGGTGTCCATGCCCGACGCCTTGGGCGCGGTCTGGATGATGCCAGCCTCGGGATTGGCCTCCATCAGGCGCACCAGCTTGGTCAGGCAATCGCCGCTCATCACGCTGTCGGCGTCCATGACGACCATGTACTTGTACTGGCCGCCCCAGCGACGGCAGAAGTCGTCGATGTTGCCGCTCTTGCGCTTCACCCGGCGCCGGCGGCGGCGGTAGAAGATGCGACCGAAGCCCAGGGCTTCCTTGCACAGCTCGATCCAGGCCTTTTCTTCGGCCATGGCGATATCGGGCTGGTTGGTGTCGCTGAGCACGAAGAAGTCGAAGCGATCCAGTTCGCCACTCGCCTCGACCGACTCATAGGTCGCCCGCAGGCCGGCAAACACGCGCGGCACATCTTCGTTGCAGATCGGCATGACGATGGCGGTGCGCGCATCGGCGGCGATCGGCTCGCTGCCGGCGCTACTGCCGGAGATGCGATAGCGGTCGCGGCCGGTGAGCAGTTCCCAGAAGCCCATCAGGGCGGTCCAGAAACCCGCCGACACCCAACAGAAAAGGATGGCGAACAGCGCCAGCACGCCGAACTGGATGGCGTAGGGCAGCACCTGCTCCAGGGTCTGCAGCCAGGTCTGGCGGTTGATCTCTTCGAGGTCGACGAAGGCCCAGCCCTGGTAGGGCAGGATGCCTTTCATGTAGTAGGTGGCGACGGTGGTCTGGCCGAGCATGAGCAGGACCAGGATGAATCGACGCAACGAGCCGACCCGCTGCCAGCGCGCCTTGGGCAGGTCGCGGGCAGGCTTGGCGGGGTTGCTGCGACCGGTCAGGCGACGCCAGCCGCGCATGATCGGGTTGGTGCGCCAGGGTTCGGGAATCACCTTGGTGCGCTGGATCGGCGGCGCGGCCTTGAGGTAGGTACGGCCGTTGTCGTCCATGCCCAGCATCTGGGCGTCCTCGAGGTCCTGGCCGTAGCCGTGGCGCAGCCGCGCACCGACCGAAGCCAGCGCAGCGTCATCACCCTGGACATCGCCAGCGAGCTGCTCGTGCAGCTCGCTGAAGGAACCGGCCTGGGCCAGCTTCTCGCGCTCCTGCGCCGAAAGGGGCAGGTGCGCGAGGTAGTCGGCCACCGGCGCGGTGGTAGCGGTGGAGTTATTCATCGGCAGGCAGCTGGTAGCTCCAGGTTTCGGAGATGGTCTGACCGCCGTTTACCAGCGCAGCACGCATTTCCGTCGGCTTCTTCGGATCCTTGACCTTGATCCGCAGGGTCAGGCGCCAGCCCTTGGTCACTGCGTTGTAGCGCAGGCTGTTTTCCTTCACTTCAGCGTTGTCGTCGGTGCTTACCTGGGTGCTTACCGGGGCATCGCCGGCCAGAGCCTTCAGGGTCGGGCCGACAAAATCGACGACCAGTGCCACGCTGCCGTCAGGCTGGCGGATCAGGTTCTTCTGCTTGACGTCGCCGACCGAGCGCAGGGTCTGCATGACCCAGGCGTTCTTGGCGTCGTGCAGGGCTTCCTCGTCCTTGGTCCAGCGCATGCGGTAGGCGAAGTCCAGCGGCTCGCCGGCTTCCGGGCGCTTCTCGGGGTTCCAGAAGGCCACGATATTGTCGTTGGTCTCGTCCGGCGTGGGGATCTCCACCAGCTCGATGGTGCCCTTGCCCCAGTCACCCTGCGGCTCGACCCAGGCGGACGGACGCAGGTCGTAGCGATCGTCCAGGTCTTCGTAGCGGGAGAACTCGCGGCCACGCTGCAGCAGGCCGAAGCCTTTCGGGTTCTCGACGCTGTAGGCGCTGACGGACAGGTGTTTCGGGTTGTTCAGCGGGCGCCAGATCCACTCGTCGTTGCCGGCATGGATCTGCAGGCCGGCGGAATCATGCAGCTCCGGACGGAAGTTGTGCTCCGCCGACGGCTGGTTGGAGCCGAACAGGAACATGCTGGTCAGCGGCGCCAGGCCCAGCTTGCTCACCTTGTCGCGCAGGAACACGCGGGCCTTCACATCGACCACGGTGTCATTGCCCGGGCGAATGGTGAAGCGGTACGCGCCGGTCGCACGGGGCGAGTCCAGCAGCGCGAAGATCACCAGGTGCTTGTCCTTGGGCTTGGGCTTCTCGATCCAGAACTCGCGGAAGCGCGGGAACTCCTCACCCGACGGCAGCGCGGTGTCCAGCGCCAGGCCGCGGGCGGACAGGCCCCACCACTGGTCCTTGCCGATGATGCGGAAGTAGCTCGCGCCCAGGAAGGTGGCGATCTCGTCCTGTTTGTCGGGCGAGTTGATCGGGTACAGCAGGCGGAAGCCGGCGTAGCCCAGATCCTTGGTGGCATTGGCGTCGAACTTCAGGGAACCGAAGTCGAAACGAGAGGGATCGTACTTGATCTCCTTGACGTCGGTCGCCGTGACTTCATTGATCTTCACCGGGGTGTCGAAGTGCATGCCCTGGTGATAGAAGCTGATCTTGAAGGGGGTTTTCTCGTCGGCCCAGTAAGCCTTCTCGTTACGGAAGCGGATCTGCTGGTAATCGGCGAACTTCATTTCGCTGAATTCCGATGGCAGGTTGCTCGTCGGTGCGCTGTACTTCTCAGCTGCCAGCGCCTTGGCCTGTTCGCCAACGTCGTCGAGATTGAAGGCCCAGGCATGGGTAGCGCTCAACGCCAACAGGGCGGAGCCGACCAGTCCGCGAAGGATGTGGCGCGAAAGCGGTTGTTGAACGGAACGGAAAATCACGAGTCCCCCTCGTCCGTGAACACAAAACGATTAAAGCCAGCAAAGGCGATGCCAAATTGCCGGCGATTGAATTCCGACCCCGGTGAGCCTGAATGATTCCCCGATTTTTTCCACGGGTACTTCTGGCTCCCGGAGGCGCATTGTTCTAAGTGCATAAGCCCTAACCATCATCCCACGGCGATATGACAAGCTGCCGCGCGTTCAAGCCTCCAGTAGAAAGGTCACCGGGCCGTCATTGACCAGGTGGACCTGCATGTTGGCGCCAAAACGGCCAGTGGCGACCAGCGAATGACGCTCTCGCGCCTGTTCCACGAGTAGATCGAACAACGCGGCGCCCTTTTCAGGTGACGCCGCGCTGGAAAAGCTCGGTCGCAGCCCCTTTCGGGTATCTGCGGCCAGGGTGAACTGCGAGACCAGCAGCAGGCCGCCGCCGACATCGCTCAATGAAAGGTTCATTTTACCTTCATCGTCGCCAAACACTCGATAGTTAAGCAGCTTGTGCAACAAACGGTTCACGGAAGCCTCATCATCCTGGGGTTCGACCCCCACCAGGGCCAGCAGCCCATGGTCGATGGCGCCGACGATTTCGCCGTCGACTTCGACACGGGCACCGCGCACCCGCTGGATCAGCCCCTTCATTCGGCCTCCGGCGGCAGGTTCAGCAGGCGGCGGCCGATCTCGTTGGTGGCTCGCACCAGCGCATCGGTGATGCCCGGCTCGCCGGCCACATGGCCGGCATCGCGGACGATCTGCAGTTCGCTGTTGGGCCAGGCCTTGTGCAGCGCCCAGGCGTTGTCCAGCGGGCAGACCACGTCATAGCGGCCATGCACGATCACGCCCGGCAGGTGGGCGATCTTGTGCATGTCGCGCAGCAACTGGTCGGGCTCCAGGAAGCCATTGTTGACGAAGTAGTGGTTCTCGATGCGGGCGATGGACAACGAACGGTGCGGATCGGCAAAGCGCTCGACCACCGCCGGGTTCGGTCGCAGCGTGGCGGTGCGGCCTTCCCAGGTGGACCAGGCACGCGCCGCGTGCATCTGGGCAATCTGGTCCGGACCGGTCAGGCGGCGATGGAAGGCGTTCAGCAGGTCGCCGTGCTCGTCGGCAGGGATCGGCGCCAGGTAGTCTTCCCAGTAATCGGGGAACAGGCGGCTCGCGCCTTCCTGGTAGAACCAGCGGATTTCCTGCGGACGACAGAGGAAGATGCCGCGCACGATCAGCGCCAGCACGCGCTCGGGATGGGCCTGGGCATAGGCCAGCGACAGGGTCGAGCCCCAGGAGCCACCGAACAGCACCCACTTGTCGATGCCCAGGTGCTCACGGATTCGCTCGATGTCCTGCACCAGGTGCCAGGTGGTGTTGTTCTCCAGGCTCGCGTAGGGCGTGGAGCGGCCGCAACCGCGCTGGTCGAAGGTGACGATGCGGTAGAGGTTGGGATCGAAGAAGCGCCGCGACATGGCATCACAACCGGAGCCCGGACCACCATGGATGAACAGAACCGGCAGTCCGTCGGGCGTGCCACTCTCGTCCACATAGAGGACGTGCGGCGCTTCGACGGCCAGTTCATGGCGCGCGTAAGGCTTGATTTCCGGATACAAAGTTTGCATGGCTCGCTCCTGGATCAGTGCGTACGGTCGCTCCCGGACCAGTAACCATCCTAGGGCCTGTCGCCTACTTATAGAAAGTCGCGTTGTCGCGGCACGACTTCCATCGAAAGTCTTCGGACCCCACGGTGTCGGGCATGATACTCGGGCCAGCGAAAAACCCATAAGGGAGTTAGTGAGCCATGCCACGGAAGTTGTTTCTTTCTCTATTCCTGCTGCTGTTCGCCTTGACCGGCTGCGACCGGGACGATCCGCGCGCGCAGCTGGATGCCGCGGTCAAGCAACTGCAGGACAACCTCGAAGCGAAGAATAGCGGGGCCGTGATCGATCAGTTGGCCGGCGACTTCCGCGCCAACGGCGAATTCGATCGCGACTGGGCCAGGCGCACCATGACGCTGATGTTCCTGCGCCACCAGCAGGTCAAGGTGATCCTGCTCAGCAGCGAAAGCAGGCTCGACCCGACCTACGCCAATCGCGGCCACACTGACGCGCAGGTGGCCCTCACTGGCGCCGAGAACTTCATCCCCGACAGCGCCGGGCATTACTCCGTGAAGCTGGAATGGTGGCGCGACGGCGCCGACTGGAAACTGGCGAGGCTCGACTGGCAATGACGTCCCCCCTGCAACACCGCATCCGCGCTGCCGGGCTGCTGCTACGCAACGACGAAATCCTGCTGGTGCGTCATGCGGTCGCCGGCAATGAGTACTGGATCCCGCCGGGCGGCGGCTTCGAGTCGGACAAGGACGAGTCCACCCGCGACACCGTGCGCCGCGAGTGCCGCGAGGAAACCGGGCTGGCCGTGGAAGTCGGCCCACTGGTCTACGTGCGCGAATTCGCCGAGCCAGTGGCCGGGCGCTTCCACATGGAGCTGTTCTATCGCGTCGACGCCTGGGATGGCCGGGTCAGCCTGGACAACCTGCGCGGCCTGGGCGGCGACGAGTTCGATATCCGCGAGGTCGCCTGGATACCGCGCCAGGAACTGCCGCGCCTGCCTTCCTACTACCCCGCCGAATTGCTCGACGACGTCTGGGAACGCCTGGCCGAGGCGCAGCCACTGATCCGCCACCTCGGCCTGCAACGCTAGCGGCGTTACTGCACCGGTTCGCTGGTGGGCCTGGCGATGATCGCCTGCAGCTCGGCAGTCATGGGGAATTCCAGGTTGAGGTTCTTCGGCGGGATCGGCTGCTCGAACCAGCGCTGGTAGATGCCCTTGATCGCGCCGGAGGAATACAGCTCGGCCAGGGTCTGGTTGACCAGGGCGAGGAACTGCGGATCGTCCTTGCGCACCATGCAAGCGTAGATTTCCCGCGATTGCGGCTCGCCCACCACCACCCACTGGTGCGGGTCGCGGGCCTTGGCCTTTTCGCCGTAGAGCAGCGCATCGTCCATGTAGAAGGCCACCGCGCGGCCCGACTGCAGCATGAGGAAGGCCTCGCCGTGGTCCTTGGCGCTGACCACGTTCATGCCCAGCTTGTGCTCGGCGTTGTAGGCCTTGAGGTAGCGCTCGTTGGTGGTGCCGGCGGTGGTCACCACGTTCTTGCCCTCGAGGTCGGCGAAGTCCTGGATGCCGCTGTCCCTGGCGGTCAGCAACTGGCCTTTGACGTAAATGAAGCCGTAGGAGAAGGCGACCTGCTTCATGCGCTCGGCGGTGACGCCGGTGGAACCGCATTCCAGGTCCACGGTGCCGTTCTGCACCAGCGGAATGCGCGTCTGCGAGGTCACCAGGTTGTATTTCACCTTGAGATCGGGCTTGTCGAGCTTCTGCCTGATGCGCTCGACCACCTTGCCGGCCAGGTCCACCGAGTAGCCCATGGGCTGGCCACTGTTGTCGCCCAGGTAGGAGAACGGCACCGAGGCGTCGCGATAACCCAGGGTTATCGTGCCGCGCTCGGCAACTTTCTTCAGCGTGCCATCCAGTGCCTCGTTGGCCTGCGCCAGCGCGCAGACCAGGCTGGACGCTGCCAGTATTCCCAGTGCAAATCGTTTCATCGGTGCGATCCTTCTTGTTGTTGTGGGTCGGGTCGGGGTTCAGGGCCGCGCGGCAATCACCGTGATTTCCACCAGAACCTGCGGGCGCGCCAGCAGCGCCTGTACCGTGGTGCGGGTCGGTGCGCAGCCTTCCGGCAGCCAGGCGGACCAGACGCCGTTCATGGCCTCGAAATCGGCGGCGATGTCCTTGAGGTAGATGGTCGCGCTGAGGATGTTCGCCTTCCCGGTGCCGGCTTCAGCCAGCAGCGCGTCGATCTTCGCCAGCACTTCGCGGGTCTGACCCTGGATGTCGGTGGCCTGCCCGGGCACCTGCCCGGAGAGGAACACCAGCGAGCCGAAGACCATAGCGCCGGAAAGGCGGTCGTTGGTGGCGATGCGTGTGAGTTGCATGGTGAGTCTCCTGATCCGATTGAATCAGCCGGCCAATCGCGCGGGCGTCAGGCCGGTCGTGTCGATATCCGGCTGACGCCCGGCGATCTGCGCGGCAATCAGTTGCGCACTGCCACAGGCGAGGGTGAAGCCCAGCGCGCCGTGGCCGAGATTCAGCCACAGGCCACGTGGCCCGCAGGCTCCCACCAGCGGCACGCCGGTGGGCGTGGCCGGACGCATGCCGGCCCATTCGATGGCGGCGCCGTAATCGCAGGCGTCCGGAAGCGTACCCGCCGCCTGCTGGCGGATCAGCGCCAGCCGCTTGGGCTCCAGGCGCGGGTCGAAGCCGACGATATCGACCATGGCAGCGATGCGCAGACGCTCGCCGATGCGCGCATAGACCACCTTGCGGTCGTAGTCGGTGAGGCTCACTTCCAGCACGTGGTCCTCGACGCGGATTGGCGCGGTCAGGCTGTAGCCCTTCAGCGGATACAGCGGCAGGCGCGGGCCGCCCGGCAGCAGCGCGGCGCTGCGGTAGCCGGCGGCAAGCACGACGTGATCGGCTTCGAACGTCTGGCCGCCCGCCTCTACGCCGGCCACGGCGCCATGGCGCAGGACCAGCCTCGATGCCGGATGCCCGTAGACGAGGCGGCAACGGCCGGACGTCTGGAGCCGCTCGGCCAGCCGCTGGCAGAACAGGAAGCAGTCGGCGACCTCTTCGTCCGGCGTATGGATGCCACCGACGAAGGGCGCACGCGCCAGCGCCGGGTCCAGCTCGCGGCATTGCTGTGCCGAGAGCACAAATTGCGCGGCAGGATCGGACAGGTTCTGCCGCGCACTGCGGAAGCTGCCTTCATCGCGGAAGGCCACCAGCTTGCCGTTGCGGCGCCAGTCGAAGCCGTCCAGACCATCCTCCCGCCACTGCGCCAGGGTGCTCTGGCTGAACAGCGCGAGGCGCAGCAAATGTTGCGCATTGGCCTGGTTCACCGAGCGTCGGCAGGCCGCAGTGAATTCCAGCAGCCAGCGCCACTGCGCCAGGTCCAGACGCGGGCGCAGGCGCAGCGGCGAGTCGCCGCGCAGCAGCCAGCCCAGAGCCTGCTGCGGCACGCCGGCATCGGCCAGCGGCGCCACATAGCGGTAGGACAGCTGGCCGCCGTTGGCGAAGCTGGTTTCCAGCCCGGCCGCATCCCGTGCTTCCAGCACGCTGACGTCGAAGCCCTCCTGGACCAGCGCCTGCGCCGTGGCCAGCCCAACCACACCCGCGCCGATGATGCAAACCCGCTGTGCCATTGCCGTCTCACTGCCAATCGATTCCAGGCCTCGACCTTAGGGCCGGGTGACAGGCGGCGAACAATGAATAAACATGGGCAATCCATAACCTCGGGTTATACGCGCGCGTTGTTCACATCAGGGGAGACGCCCATGCGCCTGCGCCACATCGAAGTGTTCCAGGCCATCCGCGAGACCGGCTCGGTCAGCGGCGCCGCGCAGTTGCTGCACGTCTCCCAGCCGGCAGTGACCAAGGTGCTGCAGCACGCCGAGCAGCAGCTGGGCTTCCCGCTGTTCCTGCGCGTGCGCGGCAAACTGCAGGCGACCCCCGAGGCGCTGGAGTTGGAGCGCGAAGTTGCCAAGGTGACGGAAAGCCTGCAGGGCGTGCGCCGCCTGGCGCAGAGCCTGCGCGGCCAGCCGGAGAACCGCTTGCGCGTGGGCGCCACGCCGGCCCTGGCGCTGTCGCTGCTGCCGCCGGTGATCCGCGAATGGACCGACCGCTATCCGCAGAGCAGCTGCGAACTGGCGACCCAGCATTCCCGCGAGCTGATCCAGAACCTGCTGATGCGCGAGCTCGACCTTGCCCTGACCCTGCAACAGACCGACCACCCCGGCCTGCGCTCGCAGGTCATCGCCAGCGGCCCACTGGTCGCCCTGGCGCCGCGCGGCCACTGGCCGGAAGACCGTCTGGGCAAGGCGCTGACGCTGGACGAGCTGGCTGGCGAGCCGATGATCGGGCTGTCCACCTCCGACCCGCTATCCGCGCGCCTGGAAAGCCACTTGGCGAACGTCGAACCACCGCCACGCGTGCGCATTTCAGTACAGACCTACGCGCTGGCGCGCACGCTGGTGGAGGCCGGGACGGGGCTGGCGCTGGTCGACCCCTTCACGGCACTGGGCGCGGACGAAAGACTCACCGCACTGCGCCCGCTGTCGCCTCCGGTGAAGGTCACGCTCCACGCCCTGACCCGCGCCGATGAGACGCCTCCGCACACCCAGGCGCTGCTGCTGGAAATGCTGGTGCGGCATGCCGAAGGACAACTGGCACAACATCACATCGAATAAAAGACAGCTCCCTGCCACAACGGGGAAGCGCCGCCGGGATGCGTGGTCCGGTGGCGCCGCGCCGACAAGCCCCGGCGCGGCAGGAGGCTGTGTAAAACTCAGCGGCCGTAGCGCTCGCGGCCCCAGGCGATGAAGGTTTCCAGCAGGCGCCGGAGCACCTGGGCGGTCGGCGCGGCGAGGTCTTCGCGGTAGCCGAAGGGCGCGTGCTCATCCATGTAGTTGCACTGCGCGAGTTCAAGCTGCACCGCGTGCACGTTGTCCTGCGGCTGGCCGTAGTGGCGGGTGATATGACCACCCTTGAAGCGGCCGTTGAGGATGTGGCGATAGGCTGGAGCCTCGGCGCACACTGCGACCAGTCGCTCGGCCAGCGGAGCATCGCAGCTCGCGCCGCTGTTGGTGCCGATATTGAAATCCGGCAGTTTGCCGTCGAACAGGTGCGGGATGACCGAGGCGATCGAGTGGGCATCCCACAGCAGTGCGTAGCCGAACTCGGCCTTCAGCCGTGCGAGCTCGTCGGCCAGGGTCTGGTGATACGGCGTCCAGACTTCCTTGAGGTAACGCGCGCGCTCTTCCGTGGAGGGCGCCTGCCCTTCCTTGAACAGCGGGCGGCCGTCGAACAGGGTGTCCGGGTAGAGGCCGGTGGTGGCAGTGCTGTACAGCGGCTTGTCGTCGGCCGGGCGGTTGAGGTCGATGACGTAGCGCGAGTAGCCAGCGGCCAGCGTGCTGGCGCCCAGCTCTTCGGCAAAGGCGTAAAGCCGGGGAATGTGCCAGTCGGTGTCGGCCAGCTCGCGGGCCTCGTCCACCAGGCCGGCTTCCACGGCGGGGGTCAGGCGGATGCCGGGGTGCGGCATGCTGATCAGCAACGGCACGCGGCCGCGCTTGAATTCGAGAACGTTATCCATGAGGTGCTATCTCCGTATCCGGCGAAGGCTGTCCTGTAGGAGCGAGCTTGCTCGCGAACTGCCCCGCTGGGGAGCTGGGTTCGCGAGCAAGCTCGCTCCTGCAAGAACACTGTCAATGTCGCGTTTCACAGCTCTTCGCCGTGACGAATGACGCGCTTGGGCAGGTCGCCGCCGAGCCAATAGGCCAGTTCGGCAGGGCGCTGGATGTCCCAGGCGATGAAGTCGGCGACCTTGCCCGCTTCCAGGCTGCCGTGGCTGTCGGCCATGCCCAGCGCGCGCGCGGCGTTGAGCGTCACGCCGGCCAGGGCTTCTTCCGGAGTCAGGCGGAAGGCGGTGCAGGCCATGTTCAGCATCAGCCGCAACGACAGCGCGGGCGAGGTTCCGGGGTTGAGGTCGCTGGCGATGGCGATGTTCACGCCGTGCTTGCGCAGGGCATCCATCGGCGGCAGCTGGGTTTCGCGCAGGACGAAGAAGGCACCTGGCAGCAGCACGGCCACGGTGCCGGCTTCGGCCATGGCGATGGCATCGCTTTCGTCCATGAACTCCAGGTGGTCGGCAGACAGCGCGCCATAGCGCGCGGCAAGGCTGGAGCCGTGCAGCGAGGACAGCTGCTCGGCGTGCAGCTTCACCGGCAGGCCAAGTCGCTTCGCGGCCTGGAATACCCGCTCGACCTGCGCTGGGGAGAACGCCAGGTGTTCGCAGAAGGCGTCCACCGCGTCGACCAGCCCTTCCTCGGCCAGCGCCGGGAGAATCTGGTTGCAGACCTGATCGATGTACTCGCCGGCGCGCCCGGCGTATTCCGGCGGCAACGCGTGGGCGGACAGGCAAGTGGTGCGTACCGTCACCGGCAGCTCCTGCTCCAGGCGGCGCGCCACGCGCAGCATGCGCCGTTCGCTCTCCAGGTCCAGGCCGTAGCCGGACTTCACTTCCACTACGGTCACGCCATCGGCCAGCAGCGGGCGGGCGCGCTTGATGGCGCTGGCCAGCAGTTGTTCCTCGCTGGCCTCGCGGGTGGCGCGCACGGTGCTGGCGATGCCGCCGCCAGCCGCTGCGATCTCGGCATAGCTGACGCCATTGAGACGCTGCTCGAACTCGCCGCTGCGGTCACCGCCGAACACCAGGTGCGTATGGCAGTCGATGAAGCCGGGCGTAACCCAGGCGCCGCCCAGGTCGGTGCTCTGCAAGGGGCGCTCGGACAGCTCGGCGCGCGGGCCGATCCAGCTGATGCGTTCACCCTCGGTGATGATCGCGGCGTCTTCGATGATGGCGTAACGACCATTCTTCATGGTCGCCGCGTGGCAGTGCTGCCAGAGGTGTTTCATTGCAATCTCCCGATACTCGCGCCGACGCTGTCCAGCGCTGCCGGGTCGGCCAGCAACGCAGTGGTGCGGTCGATATCCGGCGCCAGCCAGCGGTCGCTGTCGTAGGCCGGCACCTGCTCGCGCAACAGGCTCCAGGCGCAGTCGGTGCCGGCGCCGAAACGCTGCGGCTTGAGGAATTCGAAGGCCTGGGCGGCCAGCAGGTACTCGATGGCGAGGATGCGCCGGCTGTTGTCGAGGGCGCGGCCGAGCTTCAGCGCGGCGCTGGTGCCCAGGCTCAGGTGGTCTTCCTGCAGGCCGGAGGTGACGAAGTTGTCCAGCACCGCCGGTTGCGCCAGCTGGCGGTTCTCACCGGCCAGGGAAGCGGCGACGTACTGGGCAATCATCATTCCGGAGTTGACCCCCGGCTGGCTCACCAGGAAGGCAGGCAGGCCACTGACCAGCGGATTGACCAGGCGATCCAGGCGGCGCTCGGCCACTCCGCCCAACTCGGCCACGGCAATCGCCAGCAGGTCGGCGGCCATGGCCACGGATTCGCCGTGGGGGTTGGCCTGCGACACCACGCGGTAATCATCCGGCGTGCCCAGCACCAGCGGGTTGTCGGTGGCGGAATTGAGTTCGGTCTCGATCTGCTTCGCCACGTGCTCCAGCTGGTCGCGGCAGGCGCCGTGGATCTGCGGCATGGAACGGATGCTCAGGGCGTCCTGGGTGCGGATGCCCTTGCTGGCGGCGATCACTTCGCTGCCTTCGAGCAGGGCGCGCAGGTTGGCGCCGACTTTCTGCATGCCCGGATGCGGCTTGAGCGCGATGATCTCGGCATCGAAGGCGTCGATCTGCCCGCGCAGGGCTTCGAAGCTCATGGCGCCGATGACGTCGGCCCATTGTGCGAGGCGCGTGGCGTCGTCCAGCGCGAGGCAGCTCAGGCCGGTCATGCAGGGTGTGCCGTTGACCAGGCAGAGCCCGTCCTTGGCGCCCAGCTGCACCGGCTCCAGGCCTTCGGCGGCCAGCGCCTGGAAGGCCGGGACGACTTCGCCGCGATAACTCACTTCGCCGATGCCCAGCAGGGCAACGCCGACATGGGCCATGTGGGTCAGATAACCGACCGAACCCTGCGACGGCACGCGCGGGGTGATGCCGTGGTTGAGCAGCGCGACCAGCGCTTCCACCACGCGGCGATGCAGGCCGGACTTGCCGTGGCTGTAGTTGGTGATGGCCGCGCAAATAATTGCGCGGGTCTGCTCGTCCCGCAGCGGCTCGCCGACGCCGCAGGCATGGCTGAGCAAGGTGTTGCGCGACAGCTGCGCCAGTTGCTCGCCCTGCAGCACCACGTTGCACAGAGCACCGAGCCCGGTGTTGATGCCATAGGCGCGCTCGCCCCGGCTGACGATGCGTTCGACGATGCCACGGGCATTGTCGATGCGCGCCCAGGCGGCCGGCGCCAGTTGCAGGCGCGCGCCATGGCGCGCCACCGCGACCAGGTCCTGCCAGCGCAGCGGGCCGTTGCCGAGGGTGATGGTGGAAGAGGACGACATGCAGGACTCCTGTAGGCGGGGAAGCCCCCTTCCCCGCCGGTGAATGGCGTTAGATCGCGGCGACGCGGCGCTGGACGAAGCGGTCGACGTATTCGTCGGCGGGCTTGTGCAGGATGTCGCTGGGCGCGCCGACCTGGATCAGCTGGCCGTCCTTGAGGATGGCGATGCGGTTGCCGATGCGCACGGCTTCGTCGAGGTCGTGGGTGATGAAGACGATGGTCTTGTGCAGGGTCTTCTGCAGTTCCAGCAACTGGTCCTGCATGTCCGCGCGGATCAGCGGGTCGAGGGCGCTGAAGGCTTCGTCCATGAGGATGATGTCGGTGTCGGCGGCCAGTGCGCGGGCCAGGCCGACGCGCTGGCGCATGCCGCCGGAGAGCTGGTGCGGGTAGGACTTCTCGTAGCCCTTCAGGCCCACCGTGGCGATCCAGTGCAGCGCGCGCTCCTGGCACAGCGCCTTGCTCTCGCCACGAATCTTCAGGCCGTAGGCGACGTTGTCGAGCACGCTCTTGTGCGGAAGCAGACCGAAGCTCTGGAACACCATGCTGATCTTGCGCCGGCGGAAGTTCTCCAGCGCGGCCGCGTCGTAGCCGAGCACGTCCTCGCCATCCACCAGGATCTGCCCGCTGGTAGGGTCGATCAGGCGGTTGAAGTGGCGCACCAGGGTCGACTTGCCGGAACCGGAGAGGCCCATGATGACGAAGATTTCCCCGGCCTCGATGGACAGCGAGAGGTCGTTCACCCCAACCACGCAGTCGGTGGCGGCGAGCACCTCGGCCTTGCTCTTGCCCTGGCGGATCATCGCCAGGGCGGCGTCGGCCTTGGCACCAAAGATCTTGTAGACGTTCTTGACCTGGATCTTGCTCATTTGCTGGCCTCATGGTGGCGCGAGCGGCCGTAAGCCTGGGTGATGCGGTCGATGACCACGGCGAGGATGACGATGGCCAGGCCCGCCTCCAGACCCTTGCCGACGTTGAGCGTCTGGATGCCCACCAGCACGTCCTCGCCCAGCCCGCGGGCGCCGATCATCGAGGCGATGACCACCATCGACAGGGCCATCATGGTGGTCTGGTTGATGCCGGCCATGATGCTCGGCAGCGCCAGCGGCAGCTGTACGCCGAACAGTTGCTGGCGGCGGTTGGCGCCGAAGGCGGTGATGGCTTCCATCACCTCGCGGTCGACCTGGCGAATCCCCAGGTCGGTGAGACGGATCAGCGGCGGCGCGGCGTAGATCACCGTGGCGAAGATCGCCGGCACCTTGCCCAGGCCGAACAGCATCAGCACCGGGATCAGGTACACGAAGCTGGGCATGGTCTGCATGATGTCCAGAAGGGGCAGCAGCACGGCGCGGAAGCGGTCGCTGCGCGCGGCGAGGATGCCCAGCGGAATGCCGATCAGCACCGAGATGATGGTCGCGACCATCATCAGCGCGAGGGTCTGCATCAGCTTGTCCCACAGGCCCACCGCCCCCACCAGGAACAGCAGCCCGACGATCACCACGGTCGGCAGGATGCGCCGCGTGGCGTGCCAGGCGATGCCGGCGACGATGGCCAGCATCAGCCACCAGGGCGTCGCGCGCAGCACGCTCTCCAGGTTGACGATGGCCCACAGCAGGGTGTCGGAGATGTGGCGGAACACGTCGCCGTAGTTGGTGACCAGGGCATCGACCCAACCGTTGACCCAGTCGGCGATGGAGAAGGTGAAGCGTTCGGGAAACATGGCACGTACTCGTCAGGAGTGGGCATCACCGGGGACACTGGGCATCCCCGGAATCGGCGGCATCAGAGCGCGGCCTGGACCTTCTTCGCAGCGTCCTCGCTGACCCAGCTGGTCCAGACTTCCGGGTGTTCCTTGAGGAAGGCCTTGGCCAGTTGCTCGGAGGTCAGTTTCTCCTTGGCCATCTTCGCCAGGTTCTGGTTCAGCAGGTCGATGGGCAGGTTGACCTTTTCCAGCACGGCCACCAGTTCCGGGGCCTGGTCGTGGAAGGCCCTGGACAGGCCGACCTGGATCTTCACGTCCTTGTTCACGCCCGGCTCATCCAGCTTCACCAGGTCGGCCTGGCCCATCAGCGGCGTCGGCGACCAGTAGTAGAAGAGAATAGGCTCCTTGCGCTTGTAGCTCGACAGCACGGCGGCATCCAGAGCCGGGCCGGTGCCGGGACGGAAGTTGGTGTATTTGTCCTCGAGGCCGTACTTCTTCAGCATCTCGGAGTTTTCCAGTTCGCAGGTCCAGCCGGCCGGGCAGTTGTAGAAGCGGCCCTTGCCCGGCTCTTCCTGATCGCGGAACACTTCGGCGTACTGCGCCAGGTCGGTGACGGCCTTCAGGTTCGGCGCCTTGGCTTCGATGTTGCGCGCCTTGTCGCCCTCGATCACGAAGCGCGGCACGTACCAGCCCTCGGTGGCGCCAACGATGGGCGCGCCCACGCCGACCACCTTGTTGGCGGCGGCGGCCTTGTTCCAGGCGTCGCTACGGCCAATCCATTCCTCGCTGAAGATCTGGATGTCGTTGTTCGCCAGCGCCTGTTCCATGGTGATGGAGTTGCCCGGCAGGCTGTCGGTTTCGCAGCCGTAGCCGTTCTTCAGGATGATCTGCATGAGGTCGGTGAGCAGCATGCCGCTCTCCCAGTTCAGCCCGGCGAATTTCACCGGCTTGCCACTCTCGCACCAGCCGGCGGCCTGGGCCGAGGTGCCGGCCAGCAGGCCGGCGGACAGGAACAGGCCCAGCAGCGTCTTCTTGGTGTTGTTCATCTGATGCTCCTAAACGTGAATGAGGTTGGGCAGTGCAAGGGCCGCGCGGGCTTGTGGCTGCGCGGCCGGGCCGGTCTGTTCAGGTGCGGGCCGGCAGGATCAGCCGGTCCGGTACTGCCCGCGTGACACGGCGGGCGACCAGGTAATAGAGAACCGCAGGGACCACCAGGCCGATGATCCAGGAGATATCCACGCCACCCAGGGCATCCACCAGCGGGCCGGTGTAGAACTTGGTGGAGATGAAGGGCAGCTGCACCAGCACGCCGATCACGTAGACGCTGATGCCGGGGATGTTCCAGCGACCGTAGCGGCCATCGGGGTCAGCCAGCGCCGGCACGTCGTAGTGCTCACGGGTGATGCAGTAGTAGTCCACCAGGTTGACCGCGCTCCACGGGGTGAAGAAGGCCAGCAGGAAGAGGATGAAGGACTTGAACGCGCCGAGGAACGAATGCTGGCCCAGCAACGCGATCAGGGTCGCGGCGCCGACGATCAGCAGGACGAACACCAGGCGCTGCACGCGGCTCACTTCCAGGTGGCCGCGGAAGCCGCTGATCACCGTGGCGATGCACATGAAGCTGCCGTAGGAATTCAGCGTCGAGATGGTGATCTTGCCGAAGGCGATGCTGAAGTACAGCAGCGCGGCGACCGCGCCACTGCCGCTGAGGCCGACGATGTAGGCCACTTCATGGCCGGCGAACTGCCCATTGGCCCCGGCCGCGGCGAACACGCCGAAGATCATCGCCACCTGGGCGCCGATCACCGAGCCAGCGCCCACGGCGAGGAAGGTTTTCACCGAGGAAGTCCGGCTCGGCAGGTAGCGCGAGTAGTCCGCGACATACGGCCCGAAGGCGATCTGCCAGGAGGCAGCCAGGGATACCGCCAGCAGGAAACTGCTCCAGCTGAAATGGCGAATCTGCAGCAGCGCGCTGACGTCGGTCTGGCTCATCAGGCGGCTGAACAGGTAGACGAAGGCGATCACCCCGATGACGCTGGCGATGCGGCCGATGACATGGATCACCCGGTAGCCGAGCACGGTCACCAGTACGATGACGCTGGCGAACATGAGGATGCCGACGCTGTCGCTGACGCCGAACAGCTGGCCCAGCGCCTGGCCGGAGAGCACCGTGCCGGTGGCGGTGAAGCCCAGGTACATCAGGCACACCAGCACGATTGGAATGGCCGCCCCGTAGACGCCGAACTGCACGCGGCTGGAAATCATCTGCGGCAGGCCGAGCTTGGGCCCCTGGGCTGCGTGCAGCGCCATGACGCCACCGCCCAGCAATTGGCCGATGAGCAGGCCGATCAGCGACCAGAACACATCGCCGCCCAGCACCACGGCGAGGGCGCCGGTGACGATGGCGGTGATCTGCAGGTTGGCGCCCAGCCACAGGGTGAACTGGCTGTAGAGCTTGCCGTGGCGCTCGGCCTCGGGGATGTAGTTGATCGAGCGCACCTCGATCAGGGGTTTGGAGCTATCACTGGCCTGGGACATCGTTATTGTTCTCCCGAAGGGAATTCTTGTCTGTCGATGTACTGCATTGCTGACGGACCGGGCCGCCGCACCACGCCGTGCGGCGGCCCTCTCCCTGGTCCTGGTTCGCTACCCGCGATGGTTTGCCCGTCGTAGGGCGCATAACGCGCCAGCGTTATCCGCCGTTGTATTGGCGGCGCCCCTCACTTGCCGGTGATCATCGGCAGGTTCAGCCCCTGCTCCCTGGCGCAATCGATAGCGATCTGGTAACCGGCGTCGGCATGGCGCATCACGCCGGTGCCAGGGTCGTTGGTCAGCACGCGGGCGATGCGCGCGGCCGCCTCATCGGTGCCGTCGCAGACGATCACCATGCCCGAGTGCTGGGAGAAGCCCATGCCCACGCCGCCGCCGTGGTGCAGCGAGACCCAGGTGGCGCCGCTGGCGGTGTTCAGCAGGGCGTTGAGCAGCGGCCAGTCGGACACGGCATCAGAGCCGTCGCGCATGGCTTCGGTCTCGCGGTTGGGGCTGGACACCGAGCCGGAGTCGAGGTGGTCGCGGCCGATCACGATCGGTGCCTTCAGCTCGCCGCGGCGGACCATCTCGTTGAACGCCAGGCCGAGCTTGGCGCGCTGGCCCAGGCCGACCCAGCAGATGCGCGCCGGCAGGCCCTGGAAGCTGATGCGCTCACGCGCCATGTCCAGCCAGTTGTGCAGGTGGGCGTCGTCGGCGATCAGTTCCTTGACCTTGGCGTCGGTCTTGTAGATGTCCTCGGCGTCGCCGGAAAGCGCGGCCCAGCGGAACGGGCCGATGCCGCGGCAGAACAGCGGGCGGATGTAGGCCGGGACGAAGCCGGGGAAGTCGAAGGCGTTCTCGACGCCCTCTTCCTTGGCCATCTGGCGGATGTTGTTGCCGTAGTCGAAGGTCGGCACGCCCTGCTTCTGGAACTCCAGCATGGCTTTCACGTGCACAGCCATGGACTGCTTGGCGGCCTTCACCACGGCAGCCGGTTCGGTCTGCGCGCGGTCGCGGTACTGCTCCCAGGTCCAGCCGGCCGGCAGGTAGCCGTTGAGCGGGTCGTGGGCGGAGGTCTGGTCGGTGACCATGTCCGGGCGTACGCCACGCTTGAGCAGTTCCGGGAGGATTTCCGCGGCGTTGCCCAGCAGGGCGATGGAGATGGCCTTTCCCTCGCCGGTGTATTTGGCGATGCGCGCCAGGGCATCGTCGAGGTCCTTGGCCTGCTCGTCGACGTAGCGGCTGGCGAGGCGGAAGTCGATGCGGCTCTGCTGGCATTCGATGTTCAGCGAGCAGGCGCCGGCCAGGGTCGCGGCCAGCGGCTGGGCACCGCCCATGCCGCCGAGGCCCGCGGTGAGCACCCACTTGCCTTTCAAGCTGCCGTCGTAGTGCTGGCGGCCGGCTTCGACGAAGGTTTCGTAGGTGCCCTGGACGATGCCCTGGCTGCCGATGTAGATCCACGAGCCGGCGGTCATCTGGCCGTACATGGCCAGGCCCTTGGCGTCGAGTTCGTTGAAATGCTCCCAGTTGGCCCAGTGCGGCACCAGGTTGGAGTTGGCGATCAGCACGCGCGGGGCGTTGGCGTGGGTCTTGAAGACACCGACCGGCTTGCCGGACTGCACCAGCAGGGTCTCGTCTTCATTCAGCTCCTTCAGGGTCTCGACGATCTTGTCGTAGCACTCCCAGTTGCGTGCGGCGCGGCCGATGCCGCCGTAGACCACCAGTTCCTTCGGATTCTCGGCGACTTCCGGGTCGAGGTTGTTCATCAGCATGCGCAGCGGCGCTTCGGTCAGCCAGCTCTTGGCGTTCAGTTGGGTGCCGCGCGGGGCACGGATTTCGACATCACGGAATTTGGTCACGGAGGGCTCCTTCGCTTGCTCGGATCGTTAAGCCGGTGAGGGCTCTGGCGGTTCGTTCGACGGTGCCGAGGGGTTCGTCACCATCATGTCTATGCTTGTATGTACAAGTATAAGCAAAGGAAAGGCCAACCTTGGCTGAGGCCGTGCTCCGGCCGCCAATAGTTGAGATCAAACTATTGATTTATAAGCATTAAAAACGAAATAAAGGCGATCGGCAGTGGATGACGGAAAGTGCCACCTGACAGACAACCGCACCAGAAGAAGGCTTCCATGCACCGTTCCGTTGCGTTCGGTAACACCGCTCGCTACGAAGGGACACAGCTTGTATAGACAAGTATTTCCGAGCGGGGAATGCCAGCCCGCAGCGGTGCAGTTCGCGAGCAAGCTCGCTCCTACAAAGAGCGCGGTGGTGGCCGGCCTGTAGGAGCGAGCTTGCTCGCGAACCCTTTCGAACCTGGCGACTATTTCAACACGGCATCGATCTTCCCCGCCGCCTCGGCTGTCACCCACTTCGACCACAACTCCCGGTGCTCGCGGAAGAATTTCGCCCGTACATCCGCCACGTCCCGGTGGTGCTGCGCCATGTCCGCCAGTAGCGCGTTGAACATCGGCAGCGGCAGCTCGACCTTTTCGAACACCTGCACCAGTGGCGGCGCCTTGTCGTGGAAGTCGCGCGAAACGCCAATGCTGATCTTCGCCGGCAGCGAGCGCGAGCCCTTGGGGTTGGGGTTGTTCGGGTCGGTCAGGGTCTTCCAGGCCGCCTCGTCGAACGGCGGCTCCTCCAGTTGCACCAGCTTGAAGCGGCCCAGCAGCGGCGTCGGCGCCCAGTAATAGAAGAGCACCGGCTTGCCCTGGGCGATGGCCGACGTGATCGCCGCGTCCAGCGCAGGGCCGGCGCCAGTGCGGAAGTTCACATAGCTGTCGTCCAGCCCATAGGCCTTGAGCTTCTGCGTGTTGACGATCTCGCAGGTCCAGCCGGTGGGACAGTTGTAGAAGCGGCCCTTGGCCGGCTCCTCGTCATCCTTGAACAGGGCCTTGTACTTCGGCAGATCGTTCACGGACTTCAAGTCTGGCGCCGAGGCCTTGATCCCGCGCTTGGCATCGCCGTGCACCACGTAGTCCGGCACCCACCAGCCTTCGCTGGCGCCCTTCACCGTCTCGCCCACGGAGAACACCTGGCCGGCCTGCTCCGCTCGCTGCCACACGGTGCTGCGCCCGGCCCACTGCTCGCCGGTGACCTGGATGTCGTTCTGCTTCAGCGCGTTCTCCATGGTCACGGTGTTACCCGGCACGGCATCGGTCTGGCAGCCGTAGCCCTTCTCCAGGATGAAGCGCAGCACCTCGGTGGTGAACATGCCGCTCTCCCAGTTCAGCCCGGCGAACACCACGGGTTTCGGATAGGGGCAGCCAGCGGCAAGGGTCTGCGCGCACAGGCCGAAGGCCAGCAGCAGCGCGAGCAGGCAACGGGGGGCGGACATGGGCGACTCCGGGCGCGTTGGTGTCCTTAGGGTTTAGCCGCCAAGGCACGGTTTGCCCACGACCATCGGACTGGAAATGCCACCGGCGGTGATATTCACTCATCCCTGAACCGCCGCACAGCGGGGTGGGCCACCGTGGAGCAGGCGCCAGCCGACCATGGCACAGTGATTGCTATACCTGTATATACAGGAACAATCCACGGTAACACTTCACCGAATCCAGGATGCTGACATGCCCGACACCCTGCTCCTGACGCCCGGCCAGTTCGATCTTGACCAGCTGCGCGCCATCTACCAGCACCAACCCGACCTGCAACTGGCGGATGAATGCCGCGAAGCCATCCTGCGCAGTGCGCAGACGGTCAGCCAGATAATCGCCGACCAGCGCACCGTGTACGGCATCAATACCGGTTTCGGCCTGCTGGCGCGCACCTCGATTCCCGAGGCGCAACTTGCCACGCTGCAGCGCAACCTGATCCTTTCCCACTGCACCGGCACCGGCCCGCTGCTGGACGATGCCAGCGTGGCGCTGATCATGGCGCTGAAGATCGGCTCGCTGGCGCGTGGCTTCTCCGGCGTCGGCCCGGCGGTGATCGAGACGCTGCTCAAGCTCTACCGCGCGCGGGTCTACCCATGCATTCCGTCCCAGGGCTCGGTGGGCGCCTCCGGCGACCTCGCGCCGCTGGCGCACATGTCCGCGACCCTGCTGGGCGTCGGTCAGGTGCGCCATGAAGGGCGCATCCTCGAAGCCAGCGAAGGCCTCGCCATTGCCGGCGCCGAACCGCTGGTGCTGGGACCGAAAGAAGGCCTGGCGCTGATCAATGGCACCCAGGTGTCCACCGCGCTGGCCCTGCGTGGGCTGTTCGCGGCCGAGCGACTGTTCATCTCGGCAGTCGTGGCCGGCAGCCTGAGCGTGGAAGCGCTGAAAGGCTCCTTCGTGCCGTTCGATGCGCGCATCCAGGAAGTACGCGGCCAGCCGGGGCAGATCGCGGTCGCCGCGCTGTACCGCGAGTTGCTGCATGACAGCCCGATCAACCACTCGCACATCGACTGCAAGCGCGTGCAGGACCCGTACTCGCTGCGCTGCCAGCCGCAGGTGATGGGCGCGTGCCTGGATCACCTGCGCTTCGCCGCCAGCGTTTTCCTGCGCGAGGCCAATGCGGTTTCCGACAATCCGCTGGTATTCAGCGCTGACGGCGATGTTCTGTCAGGCGGTAACTTCCATGCCGAGCCGGTGGCCATGGCCTCCGACGTGCTGGCACTGGCGATCTCGGAGATCGGCGCGCTGTCCGAGCGGCGCATCGCCCAGCTGGTAGACCCGGCGATGTCCGGCCTGCCGGCGTTCCTGGTCAAGGAAGGCGGGCTGAATTCCGGCTTCATGATCGCCCAGGTCACCTCGGCGGCGCTGGCCTCGGAGAACAAGACCTGGGCGCACCCGGCCTCGGTGGACAGCCTGCCGACTTCGGCCAACCAGGAAGACCACGTGTCCATGGCCACCTTCGCTGCCCGCCGCCTGCAGGACATGGCCGCCAACAGCGCCGGCGTGGTCGCCATCGAACTGCTTGCCGCAGCGCAGGGAGTGGACTTCCACGCACCGCTGCAAAGCTCGCCGCAACTGCAGGAAGTGCGCACGCTGATCCGCAGCCAGGTACCGCACTACGAGCAGGACCGTTACTTCGCCCCGGACATCGCCGCCGCGCGGGCGTGGGTGGAGGAAGGGGTGATGAGTCGGTGGATCGGTTGTTCGCGGTTGTATTCGTAACTCATCCGTAGGATGGGTGGAGCGCAGCGATACCCACGCGGATCCCGCGCGACAATTGATGGGTATCGCTTCGCTCCACGCCATCCTACTCGCAGCATTTCGCCGGCCCCTTGATTGAAAAGGGCACCTTCCGGCGCCCTTCTCTGCTCAGCGTGATTCGAGTTCGATCACACAGATATCCGCACTCCCCGTCATCGCCAGCCGACACTCCCGCAGCACACCATCGCCCTCGGCAACCAGGGCCGTAGGATGGGTGGAGCGCAGCGACACCCATGCGGATTCCGCGCGACAATTGATGGGTATCGCTTCGCTCCACGCCATCCTACTCGCAGCATCCCGCCGGCCCCTTGATTGAAAAGGGCGCCTTCCGGCACCCTTCTCTGTTCAGCGTGATTCGAGTTCGATCGCACAGATATCCGCCTTGCCCGCCACAGACAAGCGCCACTCCCGCAGCGCACCATCGCTCTCGGCAACCAGGGCCGTAGGATGGGTGGAGCGGAGCGATACCCATGCGGATTCCGCGCGACAATTGATGGGTATCGCTTCGCTCCACGCCATCCTACTCGCAGCATCCCGCCGGCCCCTTGATTGAAAAGGGCGCCTTCCGGCGCCCTTTCTGCTTAGCGTGATTCGAGTTCGATCACACAGATATCCGCACTCCCCGTCACCGCCAGCCGACACTCCAGCAGCGCGCCATCGCCTTCGGCAACCATGGCCGTAGGATGGGTGGAGCGAAGCGATACCCATGCGGATCCCGCGCGACAATTGATGGGTATCGCTTCGCTCCACGCCATCCTGCTCGCAGCATTCCGCCGGCCCCTTGATTGAAAAGGGCACCTTCCGGCGCCCTTCTCTGCTCAGCGTGAGTCGAGTTCGATCACACAGATATCCGCACTCCCCGTCACCGCCAGCCGACACTCCAGCAGCGCGCCATCGCCTTCGGCAACCATGGCCGTAGGATGGGTGGAGCGGAGCGATACCCATGCGGATTCCGCGCGACAATTGATGGGTATCGCTTCGCTCCACGCCATCCTACTTGCAGCATTCCACCGGCCCCTTGATTGAAAAGGGCGCCTTCTGGCACCCTTTTCTGCTCAGCGTGATTCGAGTTCGATCACACAGATATCCGCCTTGCCCGCCACAGACAAGCGCCACTCCCGCAGCGCACCATCGCCCTCGGCAATCAGCGTGTCGTGCAGGCCCAGCACACCGGCGGCCTCCCCGTTCAGGCTGGCATGTACGCCCTCGTCCGCACTGAACAACAGCACCGTGGAAGCGTTGCTGAAGAAGTGCGCCGCGCCGTCGACCTTCAACCATTGCAAACGCGCCCGGTAGCGAGCGGGCGAATAGATCAGGTTGAAATCGCGGATCGCCCCGCCGAGCAGCGTGCACTCCACCGCGTTGGCGCCATCGAAGGCGAAAGCGTCGAGCGCTTTCAGAGCGCGGGAATCGACACCGTCGACCTGCAGCCGCATGCCCTCGCCCTCCAGCACGCTGATGACGCGCTGGTAGCCGCTGAATGCGGAGAACGGCCCCGGCGCGCCGACATCAGCGATGGACACGCGCCAGCCGAAACCTTCCAGGCCATCGCCGGCATCGCGGACGATCTCGCGGGTGGTGCCCGCGCCGTTCTTCCAGGGCATCGCCGGGTAGTCGGCGGCACGCAGAATTCGCACGTCACTCATGAACTGAAGCGTCCTTCCAGGCGGTAGCGCGAACCCGGATAGAGCAGGCGCGCGCTGGTGACGGTATTGCGTCCCGACCAGGTGCGCCGGCGGATCAGCAGGCACGGCTCGTGGCGGTCGACGGACAGCAGCTTGCATTCCTCGGGGCTGGGCAGCACCGCCTCGACCACGTGCTCACCCTCGCTCAGCGGCGCGACCTGGGTGAGGTAGGCGAAGGGCGTCTGCCCGGTGAAATCCTGCTTCAGGTAGTCCGGCGCCACGGCCGCGTTGACGTAGCGGTCTTCGATCTGCACCGGGATATCGTTCTCGTAGTGCACGATCACCGAGTGGAAGATGCGCTGGCCCTCGCGCACATCCAGCGCCAGCGCGCGCTCGGCGCTGGCCAGTTCTTCCACCAGGCTGATCACCACGAGATGGTGCTTGTGCCCGCGGGCGGTGATTTCCTCGGCGATGTTCTGCACCTGGAACAGCGCGGACTGGCCCTTGGGCTCGGCGACGAAGGTCCCCACGCCCTGCATGCGCACCAGCAGGCCGTCGGCAGTCAGTTCACGCAGCGCACGGTTGATGGTCATGCGGCTGACGCCCAGCTCGTCAACCAGTTCCGCCTCGGACGGCACGCGGTGGTGCGGCGGCCAGGTGCCGGACTGGATCTGCTGGATGATCAGTTGCTTGACGCGGGCATACAACGGCGCGGGAATTTCCCCCATCTGCGCGGCGAGCGACGAACCCTCGGCGGGCGAGGTAGGCGTGGGCGATGCGGGCACGGGAAACTCCTTGTCGTGGCGACGGTATTCTTTCTTTGAAGGGCGACTGCGGTCTGACTCCGGCATGTACCGGATTCGACCCGTGCATACAAGTCCTCTGACGACCGCCGGGTTGCCTCGCAGTTTACGGTCCCGGCAAACGTCTGTATATGTATATACAAATTCCAAGAAGCCTGCGAGGGCCCTGTGCATGTCCGTCCTGTTCGCTGAAACCGCCCTGCTGCCCACCGGCTGGGCACGCAACGTCCGCTTCGAGATCGATGCCGCGGGCCTGTTCACCGCGATCACCCCGGACGCCAGCGCAGAGGGCGCCGAACGGGTTTCCGGGCCGCTGCTGGCGGGCATGCCGAACCTGCACTCGCACGCCTTCCAGCGCGCCATGGCGGGCCTGGCGGAAGTCGCCGGCAACCCCAACGACAGCTTCTGGACCTGGCGCGACCTGATGTACCGCCTGGTCGGTCGCCTGTCACCCGAGCAGGTCGGAGTGATCGCCCGCCAGCTGTACATCGAGATGCTCAAGGCCGGTTACACCGGCGTCGCCGAATTCCATTACGTGCACCACGACGTCGACGGCCAGCCCTACGCCAATCCGGCGGAACTGGCGCTGCGCGTCAGCCAGGCGGCGACGGATGCCGGCATCGGCCTCACGCTGCTGCCGGTGCTCTACTCCCACGCCGGCTTCGGCGGTCAGGCGCCGAGCGAAGGCCAGCGCCGTTTCATCAACAGCACGGACAGCTACCTGAAACTGATCGACGGGCTGCGCGCACACCTGGCAGACCGGCCGCAGCAGGGCCTCGGCCTGTGCTTCCACTCCCTGCGCGCGGTGGCGCCGCAGCAGATCGCCGAGGTGCTGGGCACCAACTCCAGCGGCTGCCCGGTGCATATCCACATCGCCGAGCAGCAGAAGGAAGTCGACGACTGCCTGGCCTGGAGCAGTCGCCGTCCGCTGCAGTGGCTGTATGAGAATGTCGCGGTGGACGAACGCTGGTGCCTGGTCCATGCCACCCACGCCGAAGCCGACGAAGTCACCGCTATGGCGCGCAGCGGCGCGGTCGCCGGGCTCTGCCTGACCACCGAGGCGAACCTGGGTGACGGCATCTTCCCGGCAGTGGATTACCTCGCCCAGAACGGCCGCTTCGGCATCGGCTCGGACAGCCATGTATCGCTGAGCGTGGTCGAGGAGCTGCGCTGGCTGGAATATGGCCAGCGCCTGCGCGACCAGCGCCGCAATCGCCTCTACGGCAAGGACCAGCCGATGATTGGCCGCACCCTGTTCGATGCCGCCCTCAGCGGCGGCGCCCAGGCGCTTGGCCAGCCCACGGGGGAACTGGCGGTCGGCAAGCGCGCCGACCTGCTGGTGCTCGACGGTAGCGACCCCTACCTGCAGACCGCCCGTGGCGACGCCATTCTCAACCGCTGGCTGTTCGCCGGCGGCGACCGCCAGGTACGCGATGTGATGGTCGCCGGACAATGGCGCGTGCGTGATGGCAGGCACGCGCTTGAAGAGCAAAGCGCCCACGAGTTCTCTGGCGTCCTTCGCGAGCTGCTGAACTGACAGCGTTTGTAGGATGGCGTGGAGCGCAGCGATACCCATCAATTCCCATGCGCATGCAGCGTGGGTATCGCTGCGCTCCACCCATCCTACGACGCAGGGACCAAACCTGTAGGAGCGAGCTTGCTCGCGAACCAGCCCCGCTGCGGAGATTGTTCGCGAGCAAGCTCGCTCCTACGACAAGCCCATGCCGGCAATACCGCGCGAAATAGCCCAATGAAAAACGCCCCGAGGGGCGTTTTTTCATTGGGCCGTTGAACTGGAATCGGCTGCCCGCCAGATCAGGTCATCCGTCTGGTAGCCACGCGCGTGGGCCAGCTCCAGCAGCTTCTCGCGCGTCGCATCCGGCACCACCGGCTTGCGCGACAGCAGCCAGAGGTATTCGCGATTCGGATTGCCCACCAGCGCGGTCTGGTAATCGTCGTCGACGTAGAGCACCCAGTAGTCGCCCTTGGCGAGCCCCGGGAAGATCCGCGTGAAGGTATTGTCGAAACGCACCCAGAGCTTGTCGGTGCGGCCCGGCACCTGCGCTTCGGCGCGGCCGGTGGCCTGGTCCCACTCACCGTCAGTGGTCAGACAGCGATTGGTCACCGCGATGCTGGAGTCAGGCTGCAGCTGGTAGTGGGCTTCGGATTGCGCACAGTGGCGCTGGAAGAACATCGGCTTGCGCGCCAGCTCGTACCAGGTGCCCTCGTAGCGCTTGAGGTCGACCTGCACGGTCTGCGGCGGTTGCGGCGAAGACCCGGCACAACCGCTCAACGCGGCGAGGCAGGCCAGCCAGGTAAGGGATCGACGCATTGCGTTGCTCCTTGGCTGCCCGCCCCGCCCCCAGGGCTTACTTCAGGCCCTGGGCGGAGAACAGCAGCACTTTGTCGCCAGCGTACTGGATGCTGATGAAAGCCTTCTCGTCTCCCCAGGTGCAGCTGGAAACCCCCAGTGCGCCGGAGCATTCGGCAGGCTTGCCGAGCAGGCTTTCCACCTCGGCCTTGCTCATGCCGGTTTTGATCTTGGAATAGTTCTCCTGGTTCACTTTGCTGCAAGCGGCCAGGACGACACAGAACGCGACGAGCGCGAGGCGGCGGAAGGACATCGACAACTCCATTGTTTGGGGGGCAGGCCAACAAGCTTGGCACAGGGCGACCGGTTCGGCCGCCGGGTTGGAGTCAGAAACGTGAGCCAGGTTCCGTGAGGAACTGTGCTTCTTCAGCCGTCGAGTCACGGCCCAGAATGAGATTGCGGTGCGGGAAGCGACCGAAGCGGTCGATCACCACCTGGTGCTTGCGTGCATAGGCGAGGTAACCGGCGAACAGCACTTTCTCGCTGTCGCTGGATTCGTCCTGCAATGCTTCGTACAGGCGTACCGCCTCATCCTGGCTGGCCAGGTCTTCGGCGTGTTCCAGCACGATGTAGACGAACACCCGCTCGATGCGCGGCAGCTGGCGGTCGAAACCGGCAGCCAGGCCCTGGCGCACCAGTTGCTGGGCGCGGGGATCACCGGCGTAGGCGCGCGGGGTATCGCGGAAGATCATCCGCGGCAGCTGGTCCAGCAGCAGGATCAGCGCCAGCCAGCTCTGCGGCTCGCGTTCCCATTCCTGCAGCCCGCCGTCCAGGGCCTGGCGCACCAGGCCGCCGAAACGGTTTTCCGAGTCCACGTCCTGGCAGGCGCTCTTGCCGAACCACAGCGCATTGCGCTGCTCGGCCACCTCATTGGCGTCCAGCGCAGTGCCGAACCACCAGTCGAGCAGCGACTGCCAGGGCGCGGTGGCCATCAGCCTTCCTGGTGGTAGGCAGTGGCGCGCTCGACTTCTTCCTTCGAGCCGAGGAACACCGCGACGCGCTGGTGCAGGCTGTCGGGCTGGATGTCGAGGATGCGCTGGCGGCCGTTGGTGGCGGCGCCGCCGGCCTGTTCGATGATGAAGGACATCGGGTTGGCTTCGTACATCAGGCGCAGCTTGCCGGGCTTCTCCGGCTCACGGGAATCACGCGGGTACATGAACACGCCGCCGCGGGTCAGGATGCGGTGCACGTCGGCCACCATGGAGGCGATCCAGCGCATGTTGTAGTTCTTCGCCAGCGGGCCTTCCTTGCCGGCCAGCAGCTCGTCGACGTAGCGCTTCACCGGGGCTTCCCAGTGGCGCTGGTTGGACATGTTGATGGCGAATTCGGCGGTCTGGGTCGGCACGGTGATGTTGTCGTGGGTCATCACGAAGCTGCCCAGCTCACGGTCCAGGGTGAAGCCCTTGACGCCGTTGCCCAGGGTCAGGATCAGCATGGTCTGCGGGCCGTAGATGGCGTAGCCGGCGGCAACCTGGGTAGTGCCCTTCTGCAGGAAGGCTTCCTCGCGCAGGCTGTCGTTCTGGCTCAGGTACTCCTGCGGGCAACGCAGTACGGAGAAGATGGTGCCGACCGAGACGTTGACGTCGATGTTGGAGGAGCCGTCCAGCGGGTCGAACACCAGCAGGTACGCACCCTTCGGGTATTTGCCCGGAATCTGGTAGGGGTGGTCCATTTCCTCGGAGGCCATGCCGGCCAGGTTACCGGCCCACTCGTTGGCTTCCAGGAGGATTTCGTTGGAGAGCACGTCGAGCTTCTTCTGCACCTCGCCCTGCACGTTCTCGGTTTCCATGCTGCCCAGCACGCCACCCAGCGCGCCCTTGGAAACGGCGTGACTGATCTCCTTGCACGCGCGCGCCACCACTTCCACGAGGTGACGCAGGTCGGCCGGGGTATTGTGACTGCGGGTCTGCTCGATCAGGTAGCGACTCAGGGTAACGCGGGACATGGAAGGCTCCAGGGGAGAAGATGGAAAAAATCAGGGCGCATTCTAGCGTGGAAACGCTCGCGACGCCTCCTTGCGCAAAGGCTCGCCGAATGCTTGGAGCCCGCCGGTGGCGGGCAGTTCCCCACCCGCTCCGGGCATTGCGACCTTCAGCCGCGCGCCAGCTCGCCGTTGAGATCGGCCTGGACGATTTCCACCCAGTAGCCATCGGGGTCGGCAATGAAGGCGACGTTCTTCATGCCACGCGTGAGCGGCTTGACGAACGGCACGCCGAGCGCCTCGAAGCGCGCGCAGGCGGCGTGGATGTCCGGCACGCTGAAGCAGATGTGGCCGAAGCCGCGCGGCTCGCTGTTGCCGTTGTGGTACTGGCTGTCGTCGGACTCGCTACCCCAGTTGTGGGTCAGCTCCAGCACCGACTCGCGGCCGAAGGTGTAGCGCTGGCGCGCGCTGGTCTCGTCCGGTACGTCACAGCCCTTGGTGTGCGCCAGGAAGTACAGCGAGAAACGCCCTTCCTCGAAGTCCAGGCGGCGCAGCAGGCGCATGCCCAGCACGCGGCTGTAGAAGTCCAGTGACGGCTCGGGGTTCTTCACCCGCAGCATGGTGTGGTTGAACACGTAGTCCTGGGTGACGGCTTCGGGCTCGGCGCAGACGCCGGGTTGCAGTTCGGTGGTGAAGGTCATGACGGGTCCTCGTGAAACGGACCGGCAGTGTATGTGCGGATGGATCGGGCGGGGTAACAGCGGGGTATTACCGCGGGCTTCGGGTATTGGCACGGGGCCAACCCCTTCACCCCAGCCCTATCCCCAAGGGAGAGGGCGTCGTCCGGAGCGAAGCCTGACTTGGGCGCCGTCCTTCCACAGCGGCCGGAGCGAAGCTGGGCAGGTGATAGCCAGACGCGCCGATCAGCCCCCTATCCCCGAGGGAGAGGGCTGGGGTGAGGGCAAGGTCTGGCACCAGACCTCGCCCTCACCCCGTGCCGATCAGAAGTCCAGGCTCAGCGCCAGGTTCACGCCCTGGGCCAGGTCATCGCTGCTGCGGTGCGCGCTGTAGCCGCCGCGCAGCGACAGCTCCGGAGTCAGCTTCTGGGCGAAGCCGATGGTGGCGCGCTGCAGGTGGCTCTGCGGGGTGTAGCCCTGCAGGCTGAAGCCGACGTCCGGCAGGCTGGTGAAGTTCATCCCGACGTTCTGGGTGTCGTCGGCGTACTCGCGCTCCACTGCGACCTCGCCAAACAGCTGGGTTTCCTGCGACAGGTCCAGCTTGCCCTGCAGACCAACGCCGAGGCGGCGGGAGTAGCGGTCCTGCTCGTCATAGGCCAGCGCGGTAGAGCGACCGCTGCCCTCTTCGTAGCTGTCCACTTTCACCCGCGCCCAGTCGGCGCTGACGAAGGGCGACAGGTGCCAGTTCTCGCCGCCCTGGGCAATGTCGTAACCCAGGCGACCGCTGAAGGCCAGCAGGCTGCCGTCGGTGTCGGCCTTCTCCTCGACCTCGTGGTTGATGATGGAGAACTTGCGATTGGCGTCATCAAAGTCGAGCTTGCCGCCAGTCACGGAAGCATCAGCCCACCAGCGGTTCTGCTGGAACTGCACGAACAGGCTGCCCAGGTAGCTGTTGAGTTTGTAGTCGGAATCTTCGGCACCCAGCTCCAGCTTCTGCCGGTAGAAGCCCAGCGAGCCGCCGACGCGCCAGGCATCGTCGAGGCGATAGCTGGTACCCAGGGTCAGGTTGGCGCCGTAGCCGTCGCCATCCGCGGCGCTGTCCTGGTCGTCGTAGTCCAGGTGTTGCGCACCACCGGTGACGAAACCGCGCCACTGATTCACACCCTGCCAGCTCTCCCAGTCCGCCAGCCACTGGCTGCGCAGCTGGTCCTGGTAGGCGTTGTAGGTGCCCAGCGCCATCTCCGGCAGCATGGTCGCTTCCCACGGCGCGGAGAGCACCGAGTAGGCGTAGTCGGCGATCATGCTCTGGCCAGCGATGGTCGGGTGGACGCCGTCGTTGAAAATCAGCTTGGTCGGATCCGGATTAGTGCCGTGGCGACCATACACAGGATTCTCGGTGCAACTGTTGCCGCTGAAGCAGGTGCCGACCAGATTCTGGCCGGTGGCCAGGCCATAGGCGCCCGGGTTGGCCAGGACTTCCTTGAACATCGCCGGAATGTTCAGCGGGATGACGTTGGCATTGCTCGCGGCGAGCTGGCTGACCAGCTCTTCGTTGAAGATACCGGACAACTGAGTACCGATCCCCTGCAGGGCCGTACCGTTGGTGGCCGGGGTCTGGCCCAGGTCCGGCAGCAGCCAGACCATGATGTAGCGCGCGCCGGCATTGTGCAGCGCATCCACGCTATCCACCAGGCGGCCGGCTGCAGCACGGGCGGTCGGGTCGTTGGTGATGCGCAGCTGGAGGAAGTCGTTGCCGCCGCCGGTGAGGTAATACAGCGCATTCGGGTCGGCGCGGTTGTTCACCAGATAGCCGTCGCGGGTACGGCTGGTGGAACCGGAGGTCACCACCGAGCCGTCAGGAGCGGTGATCGAGTCGTAGATCTGGTCGGTGCGGTAGCCGCCGACCGCCCAGTTGTTGCCGTCCACAGTGCCGGGGACCAGGGAGGTCGACGGATTCAGGTCGGCAGGATTGATGCCCAGCTTGCCCCCGAGGATCATCGGCGCGGTGGGACCGAATACCTCGCCACTGCCGTCCAGGTAGGTCGGGCCGACGCGGTTGGTGAAGCGGGTGCTGGCGCCGGCAGGGCCGCCTGCATCGGCGAACTGGCCGGAATCACTCAGGCTGTCGCCGAAGACGACCATGGTGGAATACGGCGAAGGGGCTGCGGAGGCCTGTGCGGCAATGGCCATCGCGCACGCAGCCGCCAGCGGGGTGAGCGCCTTTCTGATCATTCTGCTACTCCATGCTTTGTTGTTATTCGGTAATCAGAACAACCCAGACAGTATCAGAATTTCTAGCGGCGATACCCCTATCTTGCGGCCATCCGCGGCGATCAACCGGCCTGGCGATTACTCCGCAGCAGGCTCAGCGCCATCAGCCCGAGCAGACCGACGCCCGCCAGCAGCAGCGCCCACAGGCCATAGCGTTTCCAGTTTGTATCGGCCTTCGCTTCCTTGGCCGTCGTTTGCGTGACGGGAGCCTGAAGAGTGCCCTTGAGCCGCGCCTCGCCCATGCCCGCCAGGCGCTTGGGCTCGTAGCCGGGAACCAGGGTGGTCAGCGGCAGGCTGCCGTCGCTGATGGCGTCGTTGCCGACCGCGAGCTCATAGGGCGCGCCGCCACGGGCGAGGAATACCAGTTCCGTGGCGCGAACCCCCACGCTCAGGTGCGCAGTGGAACCGCCAAGGCCACCGCCGCGCGAATCCACTTGCAGCCGCAGTTGGCCGAGCGTGTTGCCGGGCAGCTCGAGCTCCTCCTGGGCGATCTCGCCGCCCTGCCCCGGCAGGCGATACAGCACACCGCGCGCCAGCGGCGTCCATTGCACATTGCCGTCATGGCGACCGGAGATCACCACTGGCGCCAGGGTGTTGTCCTGCTGCAGCGGAACCCGCACGCGTTCCACCGGCAACGCCAGCGGCAGGCTCCAGCTGAAGTCGCCATTGCTGTCGGCCTTGGCCGCCAACGGCTCGGACCAGAGCATCGGGATCGGGCCAGTGCTGCTGCGGCTACCGCTGAGCGTGGCGCCAACCAGTTGCGCCGCCTGCTCCGGCGACTCCCACCACAGGCGCAGGTAGCGCGCTGTCTGGCCGGGTAGCGCAATATCGTTCTGCTCGATGCGCTGGCCATTGAAATCGAGCCGCGCCAGTTGCCCCTCACCCAGCGAGCGCCAGTGCTCCAGGTCGTCGCTGGCTTCGATTCGCAGGCGCTGGAAGCCGTCGCCGTCGGCGGTCCAGTCAAGCTGCAGGCGATCCAGCGGCAGATCGCCGGAGCCGGTCTCCAGCAACCAGCCACGCAGCACCTGGGGCTTGTCCTGCGCCGGCGCATTGGGGGTGATTTCGAGGATGGTGCCGGTGGTACTGCGGACGATCTTCAGGTTGTCGCCGGCTGCGCTGCCGGCAGTACCGCGCAATGGGAAGATGCGCGCCTGCACTTCGCTGCGCACCTGCTTCTCGCTGGCCGCGCCGGTGCGCAGGCTATAGGGCAGCGCTTCGCCTTCGGCATTGAAGATGCGCAGGTCGCGCAGGTCGCCATGGCGCGCCGCGAACAGCACGTCGATGGGCAGTTGCACGCGATACCACGGGCCATTGCCGGAAACTTCCAACGGCACGCGGCTGGCGAAATCCGCCGGAACGGGCGCCGCACCGGCCTGGTTGCCCAGCAGGCACGCGCCGACGAGCAGGACGAGAGTAGTGAGCTTCATGCGGAGGGTTGCTCCTGTTGCGGTTGCTCTTCGGCCATCGGCCGGCGCGGCGGCAGCGGTGCGAAGTAGCCGACGATCAGCATCAGTACGCCGACGCCGATGAAGGAAACGATGCGTTCCAGGCTGCCGCCGCTGGCGCGATCGACGAGGAACAGTTTGATCACCACCACGACCAGCAACACGGCGCCGACCAGCCAGAAGTCGCGGCGGCCGCGCAGGTGCCCGGCAATCATCAGGCCCAGTGCGATCAGCGCCCAGACGATGGACAGCCCGGCCTGCACCAGCATGGACTGGCTCAGGGCATCGAACTCGAACGCCACTCCACCCCAGTGATGCGCGGTACGGCACACGGCCATGGTCAGCAGGGCGAACAGCGAAGCGCCCAGTACCGCCTGCACCGGCAGGCGCAGGGTGGACTCGGCCACGCCCAGTTGCGGCAGGCCCAGGCGCGTCCACTGGAAGACCGCCGCGAGCACGATGAGCATGCCCAGTTCCAGCGGGTTCAGCAGCGGCAGGTAGGGCAGCGGGTCGGCCGCGCCATTGCTGAACAGGTTGACCAGCCAGAACCAGCCCAGCAGCGCCAGGGCCACCGGCGCGGCGGCGATGGCGCGGTACTCGCGCTCGAAGGCGGCCACCGGCCACGGCAAGCGGCGCACGCCGCCCATGAGGATGAGGAACAGGCTCGGTACCAGCGCCCAGCCCAGCCAGCGCCAGGCGTTGTAGTGCTCGGCCAGGGCGAAGAACAGGTAACGCAGCTCCAGCGCCAGCACGCCAAGGATCAACCAGCAGCCCAGCACATGGGCCGCCTGTGCGGCACGGTGCGGCAGCAATGCAGCGAGCCGGCGCAGGGTGAAGAAGTGCACCGCGAACACCGCCAGCCAGCCGAGCCAGCCCAGTTCCGCCAGCGGGTGGTAGCGCAGGTGCCAGGCACTGCCCAGCGCGACCAGCGACACCGGCACCAGCGCCAGGCACAGCAGCGCCAACGCGCGCCACTGCTCGCGGCGCGCCAGCAATGACCAGAGTCCGACGCTGACAGCGGCTACCAGCAGCGCCACGTGCTCACGCATCTCGCCGGGCACGAAGCGGGCAATCTCCCACAGCGCGGTCAATGCCCACCAGCCGGCTCCCCAGACCAGCAGCAACTGCGATAGCTGCTGAAGTCCAAGGCCGCCCAGTGCCAGGTGACGCTCGCGTTCACTGGCCCGCTGCAGGCGCCAGGCACCGATCATCGCGGCCAGCGCCAGCACCGCCGGCGTCCAGAAGCCCATGTGCGCCAACGGCTTCAGGCCCTCGCTGGGCAGATCGCCGAACAGCGCGGCGCCACCGAAGAGGAAGGCGCCCGCGCCAATCACCTGCAGCACCAGGCCGAAGACGAAGGCCGCGCGCTGCTGCAATTGCAGGCTCAGCCAGAGGATCAGCAAGCCGCTGCCCGCCCACACCGCTGCCGCTGTTTGCCAAGGCAGCACGAACAGCACGGCAAGGTTGATGAAGGCCAGCCCCAGCAGCAGGACCACACTCAGGCCGAGCATCAGCCGGCGGTCGTCACGCACCAGGGAATCGCGCGCGGCGATCAGCATGCCGGCAATCAGCGCCAGGCCGATCAGCGAGGCCGTCACCAGGCCGCGCCAACCCGAGCCGAGCACACCACTCCCCTCCTGCGCGCCTTGCAGGTGCAGGAGGAATACCGCCCCGCCGAGCAACTGCACCGCAAAGGCGCAGGCCAGGAAGGTCCGTGAACGCAGGCGCAGCGCAGCGAACAGCGTGGCCAGGCCGGCGACCGCCCAGACAATGGCGGTGCCGTCCGCGCCCAGGCACAGCGGCGCGATCAGATAGAGGAATGCCAGGCCGATGCCCGCCAGGGCAGGCCGGGCATTCGGCTCCCAACTGCGCAGGGCCTGCGGATCGGCATTGCGCAGGTTCCAGAAGCTGAACAACAGCGCCACGCCCAGCATCAGCGCGCCCAGTGGTGCGCCGTCGAGCAACGTCAGCGATTGCGGGTCGGCATGCAGCCCGGCGAGGAATGCCAGCGCTGCGCCTACTTGCAGCAACAGGGCAAAGATCCGTGCCAGCGGACGCTGCTGGCGCAGGCCGAGCCAGAAGATACCGGCGCCCTCCACCGCCCAGGCAGCGGAAGTCCAGCGTGCGTCCAAGCCCAGCGGGATCGCCAGGGTGCCGAACACCACGCCCAGCGCCAGGCAGGTTTCCACCAGCAGCAACGCGCGGCCGGCGGTGCGCCCCGCCAGCACACGGGCAAGGACCATGTAGAACAGGCCCAGCGCCAGCGCGCTGAATGCCGCGCCGAACTCCAGGTGCCGGATGATCCCGTACTGCAGGCCGAAGCCCGCCAGCGGCGTGCCGAACAGGATGGTGCCGTCGACATAGTCGGTCTGCCGCGCCGACCAGCGCAGCAGCGCCTCGCGGGAATCATCCTCCGGCGCCCCTGCCGCTTCGCGCAGGCGACGACGGGCGAACAGCAGGCCGATGGCGACATAGGTGAGGAAGAACAGGATCAGGAACGGCTCGGTCGTCGCGAAAAGCTCCGGCGCGCGATCCTGGGTATAGGAGCGAAGACCCCATGCCAGGCCGATGCCGAAGGTGCCGAAGAAACCGATCAGATTGAGCAGGCGCCAGGCCTTGAACCAGGCGATGGCAAAGATGCCGGCATTGAGCAGGGCGAAATAGCTGAACAACGCAACGTGGCTACCGCCACCGGTCGAGGCCAGGATCGGTGCGGCGAATCCGCCCAGCGCCGCCGCGGCGGCCAGGCCCAGTGCGTCCTGAAGGATGGCGAGGATTGCCGAGAACAGCGTGACCGCTACCAGCAGGACGAAACCGGCCTGCGCATCGACCAGCACTTCGCCATGGTTCATCGCCGGGTACAGCTTGATGCTGGCGAACACCGTCAGGTAGAGCACGGCGATGCCGGTGCCCTGGAGAATCAGCGCATAGGCCGGGCGCCGATGCCGCAGCCACCAACCCAGGCCGAGCAATGCCAGGGCAGCAGCGGCTGTGCCGATATACGGGCCCTGCGGCGGCATGGTCATGCCTTCGGTGGCGTAGCGCAGCAGGAAAGCCAGGCCGAGGAACAGCAGCAGCACACCGACACGCAGCACGGTATTGCCGCCCAGCAGCCAGTCACGGGCGGCACCGAAGGCGCGGTCGAACAAGGAAGGAACCGGCGCAGACGGCGGCAGCGGCGGTGCGGCAGGCGCCGGCTGAGGCTGAACCTCGGGCTCCTCGACGCGGGCCTGAGCCGCAGGTTTCTGCATCGGCTCGAGCACCAGGTCGGACCACTCGATGGGGGCCTCCACCCGCGCAGCAGCAGCCGGGGCCGGCGCCAGCTCGTCGGTGGGCAGCTCGATACTCCACTCCAGCTCGGTGGCAGCGGGTTCGCTGATGGCCACCTCCACCTCAGGCTCGGCTGCCGGAGCAGCGACCGGCATTTCCGTCGCGGCGCTCTCAACGCTCGCCGTCGCCGAAGCCTGCCCGGCAGCGCCACGCTCCACCTGCAGCAACCGCTCATACAGGGCCTTGGTACCCTGGTCGAAGCGCTCGCCAAAGGCCTTCAGCTCACTGCGAAGGCTGGCGTTCTCCCGCTGCAGGCTGTGCAGTGCAAAGGTCTGCCCCAGCGCGAGGCCGACCACTGCGCCCAACACCGCCCCGGTAATCGACTCGCCCGCAGCGGCGCCGATGACCAGGCCGACCAGCATGAAAATCCATTGCATGCTTTCGAATCCTTGAGGTTCTGTGCGAATCCATCCCGATCCGGACGCTTACGCCCGGACAGCTGAGTATATCGGCCCGGCTCCCTGGCCTGCGTCCACGATCTCACAGCTTCGAATGGTCAGACGTCGCGAGACTACCTTTCAGCCACGCTCCGAGGAAAAATCGGACGCTTCCTACGACACACCCGTTGCTGTAGGAGCGAGCTTGCTCGCTCCTACAGCAACGGGTGAAACTGCCTGGAAGACGGGCAAAAAAAAGCCGGGCATAAGCCCGGCTTTCTCGTACTGCTGGTCGACTTAGACCTTGGCGCGCTCGTAGCGCTTGCGGTCGTTCTCGTTCAGCATTTTCTTGCGCAGACGGATCGACTTCGGCGTCACTTCCACCAGCTCGTCATCAGCGATGAATTCCAGCGCCTGCTCCAGGGTGAAGCGGATCGGCGGAACCAGGGCGATGACTTCGTCCTTGCCCGAAGCGCGCATGTTGTCGAGCTTCTTGCCTTTGGTGGGGTTGATCACCAGGTCGTTGTCACGGCTGTTGATGCCGGCCAGCTGGCCTTCGTAGATCTCGTCGCCTGGGCCGAGGAACAGCTTGCCGCGGCTCTGCAGGGTTTCCAGCGAGTAGGTCAGCGCGGTGCCGGTGGCCATGGAGACCAGTACGCCGTTCTGACGGTTGGTCACTTCGCCGGCCTTGATCGGGCCGTAGTGGCTGAAGGTCGAGGTCAGGATGCCGGTGCCCGAGGTCAGGGTCAGGAAGTTGTTACGGAAGCCGATCAGGCCACGCGCCGGGATGGTGTATTCCAGGCGCACGCGGCCCTTGCCGTCGGGGATCATGTTGGTCAGATCGCCCTTGCGCAGGCCCATCTGCTCCATCACCGAGCCCTGGTGCTGCTCTTCGATGTCGATGGTGACGTTCTCGTACGGCTCCTGCTTCTCGCCTTCGGCGGTCTCGATGATGACCACTTCCGGACGGCCGACGGCCAGCTCGAAGCCTTCACGGCGCATGGTTTCGATCAGCACCGAGAGGTGCAGTTCGCCACGGCCGGAGACCTTGAACTTCTCCGGGCTGTCGCCTTGCTCGACGCGCAGGGCCACGTTGTGCAGCAGTTCCTTGTCCAGACGGTCCTTGATGTTGCGGCTGGTGACGAACTTGCCTTCCTTGCCGGCGAACGGCGAGTCGTTGACCTGGAAGGTCATGCTCACGGTCGGCTGGTCAACGGTCAGCGGCGGGCGCGCTTCGACGTTCTGCGGGTCGCACAGGGTGTCGGAGATGTACAGCTCGTCCATGCCGGAAACGCAGACGATGTCGCCGGCTTCAGCTTCGGCGACTTCGATGCGCTGCAGGCCGGAGTGGCCCATGATCTTCAGGATACGGCCGTTGCGCTTGGTGCCGTCGTCGCTGATGGCCACGACCGGGGTGTTGGTCTTGACCTTGCCGCGAGCGATACGGCCAATGCCGATCACGCCGAGGAAGCTGTTGTAGTCCAGCTGGGAGATCTGCATCTGGAACGGGCCGTCGACGTCGACTTTCGGCGCCGGGACGTGGTCGATGATCGCCTGGAACAGCGCGTCCATGTTGTCGTCCATCTTCTCGTGGTCCATGCCGGCGATGCCGTTCAGGGCACTGGCGTAGACGATCGGGAAGTCCAGCTGCTCGTCGGTGGCGCCGAGGTTGTCGAACAGGTCGAAGATCTGGTCGATGACCCAGTCAGGACGCGCGCCCGGACGGTCGATCTTGTTCACCACGACGATCGGACGCAGGCCGGCCTTGAAAGCCTTCTGGGTCACGAAGCGGGTCTGCGGCATGGGGCCGTCCTGGGCGTCGACCACCAGCAGTACGGAGTCGACCATCGACATCACGCGCTCAACCTCGCCGCCGAAGTCGGCGTGGCCGGGGGTGTCGACGATGTTGATGCTGTAGTCGTTCCATTTCAGCGCGGTGTTCTTCGCCAGAATGGTAATGCCACGCTCTTTTTCCTGGTCGTTGGAGTCCATCACGCGCTCGTTTTCCGCTTCTTTGCGGTCGAGGGTGCCGGACAGGCGCAGGAGCTTGTCTACGAGGGTGGTCTTGCCATGGTCGACGTGGGCGATGATGGCGATGTTGCGCAGTTTTTCGATCACAGTGTCAGTCTCAGTAAATAAAGCTTCAGGCTGCAAGCCGCAGGCGGCAGGCAGGCGAAATTCCGGTTCAGGCCCAGGCGTCTGGAGGATGCCTAAGCCAGGTTGCGTTTCGGCTAATGCGGCACAGGATCATGCAGGCTAGCTCTTCTCTTGCAGCTTGCCGCCTGCTGCCTGCGGCTCGGGTCGATAGACCCGCACATTGGTGTGCCCTTCATTGACCAGGTGGTGGGCGTGCAGGCGACTCATCACGCCCTTGTCGCAATACAGGAGGTACTGGCGGTTGGGGTCCAGTTCCTTGAATTTGCTGTTGATCGCATAGAACGGCATGGACAGGACTTCGATGCCCTCGATGGCCAGCGGTTCATCTTCCTGGGCATCGGGGTGACGGATGTCCACGACGATCTGGCCGGCCAGCACTTCGTCGACCATTTCCACCGAGAGGTCCTTGCCCAGTTCGTCGATCACCCGATCGACTGTCATCTGGGTGGAGCGCTCCAGGGCGCGGTCGAGCACGGCCATGTCGAACTTGGTTTCTTCGTAATCGACGCGGTGCGGCTTGGCCTGGGTGGTCGGGTTCACCGAGATCACGCCGCAGTACTCGGGCATGTGCTTGGCGAACTCGGCAGTGCCGATCTGCGTCGCGGTGTCGATGATGTCCTGCTTGTGGCTGACGATCAGCGGGCGCAGGACCAGGGTATCGGTCACCCGGTCGATCACCGAGAGGTTCGGCAGCGTCTGGCTGGAAACCTGGGAGATCGCCTCGCCGGTCACCAGTGCGTCGATTTCCAGGCGCTCGGCCACGCGGCTGGCGGCGCGCAGCATCATGCGCTTCAGGGTCACGCCCATGTAGCTGTCGTCGACCTTGGTGAGAATCTCGCCGACCACTTCCTCGAAGGGCACGCTGACGAACAGCACGCGCTGGGAGCTGCCGTACTTCTTCCACAGGTAGTGCGCGACTTCCATCACACCCAGTTCGTGGGCACGGCCGCCGAGGTTGAAGAACACGAAGTGGCTGATCATGCCGCGGCGCATCATCTGGTAGGCCGCCACGGTGGAGTCGAAGCCACCGGACATCAGCACCAGCACCTGTTCCAGCGCACCCAGCGGGTAGCCGCCGAGGCCATCGTGCTGGGCATGGATGACATAGAGGCGGTCATGGCGGATTTCCACGCGCACTTCCACTTCCGGGTTCTTCAGCGAGACGCCCGCCGCGCCGCAATGCTGGCGCAGGCCGCCGCCGACGTAACGCTCCACATCTATAGAGGTGAAGGGGTGCTTGCCGGCGCGCTTGCAGCGCATGGAGAAGACCTTGCCCGGCAGCTTGTCGCCGAAGTGCGCCTTGCACTTCTCGAGGATGTCGTCGAAGTCGCCCAGCGGATATTCGTGCACTTCGAGGAAATGGCCGATGCCCGGCGTGCAGGTCAGGCGCTCGATCATCTCGCGCAGGACCTTGGCGTCAGTGACCCTGCTCTCGACCTCGAGGTTGTCCCACTCGCCTTCGACCAGCAGCTCGGGGTCGAGGTCGCGGAGCACCGTGCGAATGTTCTTCGCCAGCTGGCGGATGAAGCGCTTGCGCACCGGCCGGCTCTTGATGGTGATTTCCTGGAAGACCTTGACGATGAGTTTCATGCGAATCGGGCGATTGCCATGGGACTGAAAAAAAGGGGCGGAATTATATCCGAAATTGCTCAAGACTTGAGCAGAAATCGGAGACTTTCTTTTTGGTGCACCAAAATGGACTCATGCACCATGATCGAGCACCAAAGCAGTGCACTATTATCGCGCAATTCTCCGTAACACTCGCCACAGCCCGTGATTTCTGGGCTTCTGCCCATTTACGGGCACTGGCACGCAACTTGCTCTCTTGTGAGGCAGGTTGCCCTGGCGGAGTATTCCGGCCGGCATCACCCGATACTGGGGCACAAAAAAGCTCCCAGCTCTAATCCCTCCTGGAGGACAGCATGTCGTACAAGTCGCAACAACTGATCAAAGATCATGACGTGAAGTGGGTTGACCTGCGCTTCACCGATACCAAAGGCAAGCAGCAGCACGTCACCATGCCCGCCCGCGACGCGCTGGACGACGAGTTCTTCGAAGCCGGCAAGATGTTCGATGGTTCCTCCATCGAAGGCTGGAAGGGCATCGAAGCCTCCGACATGATCCTGCTCCCGGACGACAGCACCGCCGTGCTCGACCCGTTCACCGAAGAGCCGACCCTGATCATCGTTTGCGACATCATCGAGCCGAGCACCATGCAAGGCTACGAGCGCGACCCGCGCAACATCGCCAAGCGCGCCGAGGAATACCTGAAGTCCACCGGTATCGGTGACACCGTATTCGTTGGCCCGGAGCCGGAGTTCTTCATCTTCGACGAAGTGAAGTTCAAGTCCGACATCTCCGGCTCGATGTTCAAGATCTTCTCCGAGCAGGCTTCCTGGAACACCGACGCCGACATCGAGACCGGCAACAAAGGTCACCGTCCGGGCGTGAAAGGCGGCTACTTCCCGGTACCGCCGGTCGACCACGACCACGAAATCCGTACCGCCATGTGCAACGCCCTGGAAGAAATGGGCCTGGTCGTGGAAGTTCACCACCACGAAGTGGCCACCGCTGGCCAGAACGAGATCGGTGTGAAGTTCAACACCCTCGTTGCCAAGGCTGACGAAGTCCAGACCCTGAAGTACTGCGTGCACAACGTTGCCGACGCCTACGGCAAGACCGTGACCTTCATGCCGAAGCCGCTGTACGGCGACAACGGCTCGGGTATGCACGTGCACATGTCCATCTCCAAGGATGGCAAGAACACCTTCGCTGGCGAAGGTTATGCCGGCCTGTCCGACACCGCCCTGTACTTCATCGGCGGCATCATCAAGCACGGCAAGGCGCTGAACGGCTTCACCAACCCGGCGACCAACTCCTACAAGCGTCTGGTTCCGGGCTTCGAAGCTCCGGTCATGCTGGCCTACTCGGCCCGCAACCGTTCCGCCTCGATCCGTATCCCGTACGTTTCCAGCCCGAAAGCCCGCCGCATTGAAGCGCGCTTCCCGGACCCGGCTGCCAACCCCTACCTGTGCTTCGCCGCGCTGCTGATGGCGGGCCTGGACGGCATCCAGAACAAGATCCACCCCGGCGATGCCGCCGACAAGAACCTGTACGACCTGCCGCCGGAAGAGGCGAAGGAAATCCCGCAGGTTTGCGGCAGCCTGAAAGAGGCGCTGGAAGAACTCGACAAGGGCCGTGCGTTCCTGACCAAGGGCGGCGTGTTCACCGACGAGTTCATCGATGCCTACATCGAGCTGAAGTCGGAAGAAGAAATCAAGGTGCGCACCTTCGTGCACCCGCTGGAATACGACCTGTACTACAGCGTCTGATCCACGAATACCTATAAATAGCGACAGCATTAAGGCCTCCTTCGGGAGGCCTTTTTTATGGGCTGGAGAAACCGCTGGCGCCTGTACCTGTGCCTGTGCCTGTAGGAGCGAGCTTGCTCGTGAATCGCACAGCACCGGAGCCAGCGGATAACTCATTCGCGAGCAAGCTCGCTCCTACAGGAAGGCCGGTTTCAGATCCCGCCGTCCGCCGGCACGCCGTGCTCCTCGTCGTCCTCGCGGCGCGACTTGCGCATGCGTGAGAGCTGCACGTTCAGGCGCGGCATCGACAGTTCCAGGCCGGCCTTGTCGAGCTTCTGCCGCAGGCGCAGGTTGAACGCGCGCTGCACTTCCCACTGGCGGATCGGCGCCGTCTTGAAGCGGAAACGCAGGATCGCCTGGCCGGCGTCGAAGCTTTCGATGCCCTGGATTTCCAGCGGCGACCAGATGGCGCGGTTGATCGTGCGGTCGGTGCGCAGCTCGCCGGAGACTTCCTTGACCAGCGCCAGCGCATCGTCGATCGGCATGCTGGCCGGCACCGGCCAGCGGAACATGGCGTAGCCGAACTGCCGCGAGTAGTTCTTGATGCTCTTGATCTCGCTGAACGGAATGGTGTGCACCACGCCGTCGAGGTCGCGCAGACGCACTGTGCGGATGGTCAGGCCCTCCACCGTGCCAAGGTGGCCGCCCACATCGACGTAGTCGTCGATCGACAGCGAGTCCTCGATGATGATGAACAGGCCGGTGATCAAATCGGCCACCAGCGACTGGGCGCCGAAACCGATGGCCAGGCCGATCACACCGGCACCGGCGAGCAGCGGCGTGACGTTCATGCCCATGTTGGCCAGGGCGACGATCAGCGCGATCACCGCAATGGTCACGAACAGCACGTTGCGGATCAGCGGCAGCATGGTCAGCGCACGGGCGTTGGCGCTCTTCTTGCCGCCCAGGCCGAGGCTGTGCTGCACGGCAGTGTCGGTGAGAATCCAGACCAGCCAGGCGACCAGCAGGGTCGTGCCAAAGCTGAACAGCTTGAGGCTGATCTGCGAGCCGTCGCCTTCGGCGAAGCGGATCAGCGACATGCCCCAGACGCGCAGGCCGATCTCCAGGAAGAACAGCAGGCTGGCGATGTGCAGCAGCGTATAGCCGAAGCTCTGCAACTGTTCGATATACGGCGCGTGACGCCGCGCCCCCCGCCGGGCCGAGCGCTGGTGCGCGCGGCGGATCAGGCCGTTGACGGTCATTGCCACCACCGCCACGGCGGCGCAGACCAGGGCACGACGCAAGGCGTAGCTGCTGTCGCCGGCGGTGACGATGGTGGCGAACAGCGAGATGCCCACCAGCACCAGCACCGGCAGGAACCAGATCGAGCCGATCAGCTCCACCAGATCGCTCAGGCCCCGGCGCTTCAAGCGGCGTTCAAGCGGCTGGTTGCGGATCAGGTGGGCGATCGGTCGGCGGAACTGCAGGACGAACAGCGCGGTGAGCAGCGCCGCGCAGATGTTCGCCACGGAGCCGACGAACAGCGAGATGTTCTGCCCCAGGCTCTCGATGACGCGCGGGTCGTGCATCACTTCGCCCAGCGCGGCGAGGCTGCCAATCAGCCAGAGCGGGCGGAAGGCGCGACGCCTCAGGATGTCCAGCGCACGCATGCGGTGCGGGCCGCTGAGCAACGACAGGGAGATCACGCACAGCGCGGAGAACAGCGTGCCGCACACCAGGGTATAGGCGATCACCATCGCCACCAGCTTGCCCAGCGAGCTGGGCAGCACGACGGACAGGTAGACGGTGATCAGGAAGGCGACCAGCCAGGGCCCCAGTTTGCGCAGGGCGAACAGCAGCAGGTCGCGGGTCTTGGGGTGCTGCGGCAGTTCGTCCTCCAGGCCAAAACGCTTGCGCATGCGCCCGGCGATCCAGCGCAGGCCGAGGGCGACGCAGGCCCAGATAAGGATGACCAGGGCGAAGTCGAGGATCATTCCGGGCCACTCGGCCAGCGACGGCGTGCGCGCATCCAGCTCGTAGCCGGCGCCCTGGAACAGGTCGGCCCAGCGCACCATCGGGCTGTTGGCCCCTTCGAACTGTTTCTCGAGGCTGCCCAGGGTGTCGCCGATCAGCCCCAGGACGCCGCCCTGCTCCTCCGCCCCTTTCTGCGTCGCGTCGCGCAATTGCTTGAGCTTCTTCAGCAGGTCGGCCCGCTGCTGATCGTTCTCCAGGGTCTTGATCACCTGGTTCAGCGATTGCTCCAGCTGGGCGTCGCTGACCTTGCTCTCGCCACTGCCCGTCACCCCGGCCAGCGGCCCGGGAAGCGCCGCCAGCGCAGGCCCGGCGACGGACAAGCCGAGGCCCAGGCAGCACAGCAGCAGCCACTGACGAAGCAGGTAACGAATCAGACTCACAGGCATACCCCACCACGATGGAAAATCACACTCGCCCGCATCATACAGACGCTGGCGCCAGGCTCGGACCCGTCCTGCGCAGGAAAGGTCCCCGCACGAGCAGCAGCGCACAACGCACGGCACCCTGCTGAAAGACAATAGGCAACTTGCCAGCTGCCGTCGGCAGTGCAAGGCTTGGCAGGACTATCCGGAGATTCGTCATGCGCCTGATCCTCACCGCCCTGCTGCTCGCCGCCGCATTGCCAGCCAGCGCGCAGATCTACAAATACACCGACGCCAACGGCAAAACCGTGTTCACCAACCAGCCGCCGACCAATGTCGATGCCAAGCCCGTGGAGTTGCCGCCGACCAATACCGTCGGCCCGCAGCAACCGGCCGCCGCCCCCGCCACCAGCGGCACGCAGAATCAGGCCGCCAAGGCCTACGCGATTCTCGCGCTGAGCAACCTGCCCGATGACGAATCGCTACGCCAGAACAACGGCACCTTTATCGTCAACGTCGTCGTGCAGCCAGCCCTGGCGCCGGACCATCAGCTGCAGCTGGTGCTCGACGGCCAGCCCTATGGCGACCCGACCAGCAGCACCGGTATCGGCGTGCAGAACCTCGACCGTGGCGAGCACACCCTGGCAGTCCAGGTCCTGCAAGGTAGCCGCGTGATCCAGGCCAGTGCACCGGTGAGCTTCACCCTGCAGCGCATCAGCACCAACAGCCCGCAGCGCCCCAGGGTTCACCCCACGACGGGCGGCTGACGATGCGTAATCTACTGACTCTCTCACTGGCGCTCCTGTTGTCGGCACTGACCTGCCTGTCGGCCAGCGCCGAGGTCTACACCTACATCGACAAGGACGGCAATCGCGTCTTCACCGACCAGCCGCCGCGCGGCAACGCGCAAAAGCTCGACATGACCCCGCGCAACGACCCACAGAAGTCGCCGCATGGCGTGCGCATGCCGCCGCCGCTCTATGCGCCGGCCACCCCGGCGCTGCCGCCGGGGCCTCCGGCCTACCAGTTGCTGCGCATCATCGTGCCGGAGCCCGATGCCACCGTGCGCGCCAATGACGGCGCACTGATCGTTTCCGCCACCAGCGACCCGGCCCTGCTGCCCGGCCACCTCTACCGCCTGCTGCTCGACGGAAAACCCGTCGGCGAGCCCGGCCGCAGCCCGGTATTCCCACTGGACAACATCGAGCGTGGCACCCACCTGCTGTCGGTGGAGATCGTCGACACCCTCGGCCGCACCATCGAGCAGACACCCAGCCAGCCCTTCCACATGTTCCGCGTTTCGGTGGCCGACTCGGCCGACCTCGACACCTCCCAAACGCTAACCGCCGCCGGCCGCTGACCCGGCGTGCGGCCAGGCACAAATGCACCATTACGGTGCATATGCCTGCACCACTTTCTATACTCTCCCCATTTCGGGTCATTCCCCCTGACCGGATCAGCCTCGTGCGCACCGCAAATCAGCGCAACCGGCGGAAATACGCGTCTTTTCAGGGCCTGGTTTGTTTTTTGCATTTTCCCGCACAGTCTTGGGACATCTCTTACGCCATGCCTACAGAAACCCAGCTCCGCCTGTTGCTCGACAACCTCACCACGGCGGTGATCCTGCTCAATGCCGAGCTGCGCCTGGAGTACATGAACCCGGCGGCGGAGATGCTGCTGGCGGTCAGTGGCCAGCGCAGCCACGGGCAGTTCATCAGCGAGCTGTTCACCGAGTCCCCCGAAGCGCTGCAGTCGCTGCGCCAGGCGGTGGAGGAGGCACACCCGTTCACCAAGCGCGAAGCGACGCTGACCTCGCTGACCGGCCAGACCATCACCGTGGACTACGCGGTGACGCCGATCCTTGACCGCCGCAACACCCTGCTGCTGCTGGAGGTCCACCCGCGCGACCGACTGCTGCGGATCACCAAGGAAGAGGCGCAGCTGTCCAAGCAGGAAACCACCAAGCTACTGGTGCGCGGCCTGGCCCACGAGATCAAGAACCCGCTCGGCGGCATTCGCGGTGCGGCGCAACTGCTCTCCCGCGAGCTGCCGGACGAATCGTTGAAGGACTACACCAACGTCATCATCGAAGAAGCCGACCGCCTGCGTAACCTGGTGGACCGCATGCTCGGCTCCAACAAGCTGCCGCAACTGTCGGTGACCAACGTCCACGAAGTGCTGGAGCGCGTCTGCAGCCTGGTGGAGGCCGAGACCCAGGGCAGCATCCCGCTGGTACGCGACTACGACCCGAGCATCCCCGACCTGCTGATCGACCGCGAGCAGATGATCCAGGCGGTGCTCAACATCGTGCGCAACGCCATGCAGGCGATCGCCGCGCAAAATGAACTCAAGCTGGGCCGCATCACCCTGCGCACCCGTACCCTGCGCCAGTTCACCATCGGCCATACGCGCCACCGCCTGGTGTGCAAGGTGGAGATTATCGACAACGGCCCGGGCATCCCGAGCGAACTGCAGGACACCATCTTCTATCCCATGGTCAGCGGCCGTGCCGACGGCACCGGCCTGGGCCTCGCCATCACCCAGAACATCATCAGCCAGCACCAGGGCTTGATCGAATGCGACAGCCATCCAGGCCACACCGTATTCAGTCTGTTCCTGCCCCTGGACCAAGGAGTGCATTGACCATGAGCCGATCAGAGACCGTCTGGATCGTCGACGACGACCGCTCCATCCGCTGGGTACTGGAAAAAGCCCTGCAGCAGGAAGGCATGACCACTGTCAGCTTCGACAGCGCCGACAGCGTGATGAGCCGCCTGGGCCGGCAGCAGCCGGACGTGATCATCTCCGACATCCGCATGCCCGGCGCCAGTGGCCTGGACCTGCTGGCGCAGATCCGCGAGGTGCACCCGCGCCTGCCGGTGATCATCATGACCGCGCACTCGGACCTGGACAGCGCCGTGGCCTCTTACCAGGGCGGCGCCTTCGAATACCTGCCCAAGCCATTCGACGTCGACGAGGCCGTGTCCCTGGTCAAGCGCGCCAACCAGCACGCCCAGGAACAGCAGGGGCTGGAAGCGCCGGCCAACCAGACACGCACCCCGGAAATCATTGGCGAGGCGCCGGCGATGCAGGAGGTGTTCCGCGCCATCGGCCGCCTCTCCCACTCCAACATCACCGTGCTGATCAACGGCGAATCGGGTACCGGCAAGGAGCTGGTTGCCCACGCCCTGCACCGCCACAGCCCGCGCGCGGCTTCGCCGTTCATCGCACTGAACATGGCGGCGATTCCCAAGGACCTGATGGAGTCCGAGCTGTTCGGCCACGAGAAAGGCGCTTTCACCGGCGCGGCCAACCAGCGCCGCGGGCGTTTCGAGCAGGCTGACGGCGGCTCGCTGTTCCTCGACGAGATCGGCGACATGCCAGCGGACACTCAGACCCGCCTGCTGCGGGTGCTGGCCGACGGCGAGTTCTACCGCGTGGGCGGCCACACGCCGGTGAAGGTGGACGTGCGGATCATTGCCGCGACTCACCAGAACCTGGAAAACCTGGTGCGCGAGGGCAAATTCCGCGAAGACCTGTTCCACCGCCTGAACGTCATCCGCGTGCATATCCCCCGCCTGGCCGACCGTCGCGAAGACATCCCGGCCCTGGCCCGGCACTTCCTTTCCCGCGCGGCGCAGGAACTGGCGGTCGAGCCCAAGCTGCTCAAGCCGGAAACCGAGGAATACCTGAAGAACCTCGGTTGGCCGGGCAACGTGCGCCAGTTGGAGAACACCTGCCGCTGGATCACCGTCATGGCGTCCGGCCGCGAAGTGCACGTCGACGACCTGCCGCCGGAGCTGATGACCCAGCCGCAGGACAGCGTGCCCGCCGCCAACTGGGAACAGGCCCTGCGCCATTGGGCGGACCAGGCGCTGGGACGCGGGCAGTCGAACCTGCTGGACACCGCCGTGCCGGCCTTCGAGCGGATCATGATCGAGACTGCACTCAAGCACACCGCCGGCCGCCGTCGCGATGCCGCGGTACTGCTGGGCTGGGGTCGCAATACCCTGACCCGCAAGATCAAGGAGCTGGGCATGAAGATCGACGGCCCGGACGAGGACGGCGACGACTGAGGTCCTGCGATTAAAAAGGGGCCGGAAGGCCCTTTTTTCTTGCATCACCGTGAGCACCGTGCCGGCTTTGGCCAATCGCGGACAGAGTCCGCTCCTACGCTCGGGGTCAGGTGTAGGAGCGGACTCCGTCCGCGATCAGCGTCAGCAAGGCGCGGTCACTTCCCGGCAACATCCATCCCCAGAACCTGTGGATAACACTGTGCACGGAACGGGGAAGGAACGTGCTACAGCCCAGAGCATGCGCGGTCTGGGGGTTTGCTCGGTTTCTGTGCAGGAATTTGTCGGTTGCCCACATCGGCTGTGCGCCCGCCTGTGGATAAGCTTGGGGCAAGCCGCTGCGCTTCACAGCCCACGCGGGTTTGCGCGAGCCGTACAAAAAACGCTCAATCCATGGCGAAGCCGTGCTGACGCCAGGCTTCATAGACGGTTACGGCAACGGTATTGGACAGGTTCAGGCTGCGGCAGCCCGGACGCATCGGCAGGCGCACACGCTGCTCCGGCGGCAGGGCATCACGCACCTCCTCCGGCAGGCCGCGACTTTCCGGGCCGAACAGGAAGGCGTCGCCGCGCTCATAGGCCACCTCATGGAATGGCTGCGAGCCCTTGGTGGTAAAGGCGAACAGGCGCGGTTGGCCGAGCTGTTGCAGGCATTCCTCGAGGCTCGCGTAGCGGCGCACGCTGGCGTACTCGTGGTAGTCCAGGCCGGCGCGGCGCAGGCGTTTGTCGTCCAGCTCGAAGCCCAGCGGCTCAATCAGGTGCAGGCTTGCGCCCGCGTTGGCGCACAGCCTGATAATGTTGCCGGTGTTGGGTGGGATTTCCGGTTGAAAAAGGATTACGTGGAACATGCAGCGCTCCGAGCCTGAGAACGGTGGGCATTCTACCTCCGCGCAGGAGCAAATGCGGCCCAGGCCGTGGCTCAAGGTCATGCTTTCACTGTGCGTGCTCGGCCTGCTGCTGGGTTTGATGATCGGCCGGCTGGTCAATCCCGCGCACGAGGGGCCAGCGCAAATTCTCGGGATAGAGCCTTCGGAGAATGGCCTGGTACTCATTCTGGATGCGCAGCCTGCTGTCCGCGCCGGGCATCTGGACGGTGCACTGGCATTGCAGATCGACGCCAGCGGCAAGGCGCAACAGGGCCAGTTGCGCATCGGCGATGCACCGGCGCGCTGGAAACTGCAGCCACAGGATAAAGGTGTTGTGCTGACGCTGCTGTCGACCCGACGCCTGCAAGGCACCTGGGACAGCAGTGAAGTCCAGGGCCGGTGGCGGCTGAACATCAGCGCGCGGCCCGAATAAAAGCGGGGTTTTCCCGGCCTGCCTGGTCCGGGGCCCCGAAGCGGGAGACGCCGCTCCGCAGAGGAGGGGCGTGGGCAAAAAAGAGGGGTTTCCCCGGCCTGCCTGTACCAGGACCCCTAACGGGTGCGCAGGGCGCCGTGGCACGCCTGCTGGCATAAAAAAGGGGGCTTTCCCGGCCTGCCTGTACCAGGACCCCCGAACCGGCCGCGACGGCCACCGCTTCGGGCGACACGCTCGCAAGATGTAAAAGAGGGGTTCCCCAGCCTGCCTGTACCGAGGCCCCTGAAATCGCTGTTGTCAGGGGTATTGCAGAGGGCGTGCCAAAACCCGCCCTGAGCCTTTCCGGTGAGCCGAGGCACAACACGGAAAACCTCTACAGGCATTGCTACATAAGGCTTTCAGCGATTTTCGCCCGATAACTGGAACGCGCTGACGGCAGCGCTCCCCAGGCATTTCCCGGCGCGTTGAGTGTCGCTGCACCTGCGCCCTGCTAGTGCGCATGCACCAAACTTGAACGCTCAGCCCGCATTCCCTTCCTGTAGGAGCGAGCTTGCTCGCGAACAGCCATGGCACCAGCGCCACCGGCAAAAGCGCTTCGCGAGCAAGCTCGCTCCTACAAAAGAGCCCGCACACTTACCCACAACAGGCTTGAGCAATTGCTGGAACAGTCTGTGGATAAACAGCTCAACAGCAGGCTGAGCATGGCGTTCGCACGACTGTTCAAATTTCGTACAAACCAGATTACAGACAAAGAAAAAGGCGCCCGAAGGCGCCTTTCTCGTCGGGCGTCAGCGATTACTGAGCCGGGATCTCGCCGGAAGCCTGCATGCGGGCGATTTCCTGCGCGTACAGCGCATCGAAGTTCACAGGGGACAGCATCAGCGCCGGGAAAGAACCACGGACAACCAGGCTGTCCAGGGTTTCGCGGGCGTAGGGGAAGAGGATGTTCGGGCAGAAGGCACCCAGGGTGTGGCTCATGCTGGAAGCGTCCAGGCCCTTGATCAGGAAGATGCCGGCCTGCTGAACTTCAACGATGAAAGCGGTTTCCTCGTTGTTCTTCACGGTCACCGAAACGGTCAGGACCACTTCGTAGAAGTCGCCGTCCAGCTGCTTCTGACGGGTGTTGAGGTCCATCGAAATGGCCGGCTGCCACTCCTGGCGGAAGATTTCCGGAGCCTTGGGGGCCTCGAAGGAGAGGTCGCGTACGTAGATGCGCTGCAGCGAGAACTGCGGGTTGTTGTCTTGTTCGGCTGCGCCGTTGCTGGCTTGTTCAGTCATTTCGGGACCTTCTTGTGCATCGTTTCAGAATGAGGGATCACGCCGAGAGCAGCGTATCCAGCTTGCCCGCGCGTTCCAGCGCGTAAAGATCGTCGCAGCCGCCGATGTGGGTTCCGTCGATCCAGATCTGCGGCACCGAAGTGCGGCCCGCCTTGCTGGCCATCTCGGCGCGAACGCCAGGCTTGCCGTCCACGGAGATTTCCTCGTAGGCGACACCCTTCTTGTCCAGCAGGGCCTTGGCGCGGATGCAATAAGGGCACCACGCGCTGGTGTAGATCAAGGTCGACGGCATCTCACTTCACCAGGGGCAGATTATCGCCACGCCAGCTGCCGATGCCGCCGGAGAGCTTGGCAGCGGTGTAGCCGGCCTTCTGCAGCACGCTGCACCAGGTGCCCGAGTGCTGGCCCATGCCGTCGACCACGATGATGGTCTTGGCCTTGTGTTTGTCCAGCTCGCTCATGCGGGCGTTCAGTTTGTCCGCCGGGATATTCAGCGCACCAACGATATGGCCGGTGGTGAACTCCTTGGCCGGGCGGATATCCAGCACCACGGCCTGTTCGGCGTTGACCATGGCGGTCAGCTCGCGGGTGGACAGCGCGCGGCCGCCCTTGCGCATTTCGTGCAGGGCCAGGAGCACCAGCAGGATGACCAGGGCACCGACCAGCAGGTAGTGGTGGGTGGCGAATTCGATCAGACGAGGAAGAAACGAAGACATGCGCAGGACATCCAGACGTAAAAATGCCGGCCAGTATACACGCGCGTATCTGACGGCTGAACCCTAGGGATCATGGCGTCTGTCGGCACCAAAAGGTAAAATGTGTGTCCTTTTCTGACCCCTATTCTCGGAAAGAGCCGTACCTATGACTGCAACGCGCAAACCGCTGGTCCTGATCATTCTGGACGGCTTCGGCCATAGCGATAGCCCTGAATTCAACGCCATCTACGCCGCCAAGAAGCCCAACTGGGACCGCCTGCTGGCAAGCCAGCCGCACGGCCTGATCTCCGGTTCGGGCATGGACGTCGGCCTGCCCGACGGCCAGATGGGCAATTCCGAGGTGGGTCACATGAACCTGGGCGCCGGCCGTGTCGTCTACCAGGACTTCACCCGCGTCACCAAGGCCATCCGCGACGGCGAGTTCTTCCAGAACCCCGTGCTGACCGCCGCCGTGGACAAGGCAGCGAGCGCCGGCAAGGCCGTGCATATCCTCGGCCTGCTCTCCGATGGCGGCGTGCACAGCCACCAGGACCACCTGATCGCCATGGCCGAGCTGGCCGCCCAGCGTGGCGCCGAGAAAATCTACCTGCATGCCTTCCTCGACGGCCGCGACACGCCGCCCAGGAGCGCCGAACCCTCGCTGAAGCTGCTCGACGACGCCTTCGCCCGCATCGGCAAGGGCCGCACCGCCAGCATCATCGGCCGCTACTTCGCCATGGACCGCGACAACCGCTGGGACCGCGTCGAAGCCGCCTACAACCTGATCACCGACGGCACCGCCGAATTCACCGCCGATTCCGCCGTGGCCGCACTGAACGCCGCTTACGAGCGCGGCGAGAGTGACGAATTCGTCAAGGCCACCCGTATCGGCGCGCAGGTGCGCGTGGAAGACGGCGACGCCGTGGTCTTCATGAACTTCCGCGCCGACCGCGCCCGCGAGCTCTCGCGGGCCTTCGTCGAGCCGGGCTTCAAGGAGTTCCCGCGCCAGCGCGAGCTGCACCTGGCCGAGTACGTGATGCTGACCCAATACGCGGCAAGCATCCCGGCACCCAGCGCGTTCAAGCCCGAGTCCCTGGACAACGTCCTGGGCGAATACCTGGCGAAGAACGGCAAGACCCAGCTGCGCATCGCCGAGACCGAGAAATATGCCCACGTGACCTTCTTCTTCTCCGGCGGCCGTGAAGAGCCGTTCGAAGGCGAAGAGCGCATTCTCATCCCTTCGCCCAAGGTCGCCACCTATGACCTGCAGCCGGAAATGAGCGCGCCGGAAGTCACCGACAAGATCGTCGACGCCATCGAGAACCAGCGTTTCGACGTGATCATCGTCAACTACGCCAACGGCGACATGGTCGGCCACACCGGCGTGTTCGAGGCCGCAGTGAAGGCCGTCGAGTGCCTGGATACCTGCGTCGGTCGGATCGTCGAGGCGCTGGACAAGGTCGGCGGCGAAGCCCTGATCACCGCCGACCACGGCAACGTCGAGCAGATGGAAGACGCCATGACCGGCCAGGCGCACACCGCGCATACCTGCGAGCCGGTGCCCTTCGTCTATGTCGGCAAGCGCAAGCTGAGCATCCGCGAGGGTGGCGTGCTCGCCGACGTGGCCCCGACCCTGCTGAACCTGATGGGTCTGGAACAGCCAAAAGAGATGACCGGGAAATCGATCGTCACCCTGCTTTAATAGGTATCGATTGGGCGGGAACGTGAGCCAGCTCCCGCCGGTCAGAGCAAACGCCCCACGCCATGCGGCCTGGGGCGTTTTTTTTAATGCCCGCCACGGGCATACTAGGCCGTCCAGACTTCAGGTCCCCGCCGCCCAATGCCTCGCGCCCTCCTTCCGTTGCTGCTGATCTGCCTCCTGAGCCCGCTCGCGGTCGTTGCCGACGAACGCGCCGACGCCCAACGTCAGCTGGAGCAGACGCAGAAAGACATCAACGAGCTGAAGAAGAACCTGAAGAACATCCAGGACGAGAAGTCCGGGGTGCAGAAGCAGCTCAAGTCCACCGAGACCCAGATGGGCGACCTGGAAAAGCAGATCCGCCAGATCCAGGACGAGATGAAGAAGAACGAGGAAGAGCTGCAGCGCCTCGACTCCGAGAAAAAAAAACTCCAGGGCGCACGCCTTGAGCAGCAGCGCCTGATCGCCATCCAGGCGCGCGCCGCCTACCAGAGCGGCCGCGAGGAATATCTCAAGCTCCTGTTGAACCAGGAGCACCCGGAGAAATTCAGCCGCACCCTCACCTACTACGACTACATCAACAAGGCGCGCCTGGAGCAGCTCTCGGCCTTCAACGAGACCCTGCGCCAGTTGAACAACGTCGAGCAGGAAATCACCTCGCAGAAGGACGAGCAGGTTGCCCAGCAGAGCGCCCTCGAGGCACGCCGCCAGGAGCTGGCCGATGCCCGCAAGGCGCGCCAGGAGACCCTGGCCAAGCTCAACAGCGACCTGAAGGACGGCAGCAGCAAGCTCAAGGACCGCGAACAGAGCCAGGAAGACCTCAACAAGGTCCTCAAGACCATCGAGGAAACCCTTGCCCGCCAGGCCCGCGAAGCCGAGGAGGCGCGCCAGCGCGCACTCGCCGCCGAGCGTGAACGGGTCAAACGCGAGCGCGAGCTGGCCGAACGCGGCGAGAAGCCCGAAACACCCTCCAAACGTAGCGATTACAGCGGCCCGCTGGTTTCCAGCGGCGCCGGCTTTGGCGGCGCCTTCGCCGCCACCAAGGGCAAGCTACCCTGGCCGGTGGATGGCCGCGTCCTCGCGCGCTACGGCAGCCCACGTGGCGATGACCCCCGCGCCACCTGGGATGGCGTGCTGATCGGCGCCTCCGCCGGCAGCACCGTGCGCGCCGTGCATGGCGGCCGCGTGGTGTTCGCCGACTGGCTGCGCGGATCCGGTCTGCTGGTGATTCTCGACCACGGTGGTGGCTACCTCAGTCTTTATGGGCATAATCAGAGTCTTCTGAAGGACGCCGGCGATACCGTCAAAGCGGGCGATCCCATTGCAACCGTGGGAGCCAGCGGGGGTCAGAGTACCCCGGCGGTGTATTTTGCCATTCGCCATCAGGGCCGCCCGGCGGACCCTTCGACCTGGTGTCGCACGCAGGGATAAGCGGCGAACACGCATTAGGAGCCAAACATGTCGCAAGCTTTCCGTCTCACTACCCTGGCCCTGGCCTTGCTGCTCGGCGTCGGTGCGGTCCAGGCCGCCGACGCGCCGGCCGCATCTCCTGCGGCCAACGGCAAGGAGGCTCCGCTGCCGCTCGACGAACTGCGCACCTTCGCCGAGGTCCTGGACCGGGTCAAGGCAGCCTACGTGGAACCGGTGGACGACAAGACGCTGCTGGAGAATGCCATCAAGGGCATGCTCAGCAACCTCGACCCGCACTCGGCCTACCTCGGCCCGGAAGAATTCGCCGAGCTGCAGGAAAGCACCAGCGGCGAGTTCGGCGGCCTGGGCATCGAGGTCGGCAGCGAAGACGGCTTCGTCAAGGTGATCTCGCCGATCGACGACACTCCGGCGGCCACCGCCGGCATCCAGCCCGGTGACCTGATCGTCAAGATCGACGGCAAGCCGACCAAGGGCCAGTCGATGAACGAGGCCGTGGACAGCATGCGCGGCAAGGCCGGCTCGCCGATCACCCTGACCATCGTGCGCGGTGGCGGCAAGCCATTCGACGTCACCCTCAAGCGCGCCATCATCAAGGTCAAGAGCGTGAAGAGCCAGCTGCTCGAACCGGGCTACGGCTACCTGCGCATCACCCAGTTCCAGGTCAACACCGGCGAGGAAACCGTCAAGGCGCTGTCCAAGCTGCGCAACGACAACAAGGGCAAGCTCAAGGGCGTGATCCTGGACCTGCGCAACAACCCCGGCGGCGTGCTGCAGTCGGCGGTGGAAGTGGCCGACGCCTTCCTCACCAAGGGGCTGATCGTCTACACCAAAGGCCGCATCCCCAACTCCGAGCTGCGCTTCTCCGCCGACCCGGCCGACCCGAGCGACGGCGTACCGCTGGTGGTGCTGATCAACGGCGGCAGCGCCTCGGCGGCAGAGATCGTCGCCGGCGCCCTGCAGGACCAGAAGCGCGGCATCCTCATGGGCACCGACAGCTTCGGCAAGGGCTCGGTGCAGACCGTGCTGCCGCTGAACAACGACCGCGCCCTGAAGCTCACCACCGCGCTCTACTACACCCCCAACGGGCGCTCCATCCAGGCCCAGGGCATCACCCCGGACATCGAGGTGGAACGTGCCAAGGTGACCCGCGAGAAGAGCGAGTTCGACGGGTTCAAGGAAGCCGACCTGCAGGGCCACCTGGCCAACGGCAATGGCGGCCAGGATCGCCCGACCGCCTCCGGCAAGGCGCCGGAGGATCGCCCGCAGGATGGCGACTACCAGCTCAGCCAAGCCCTCAGCCTGCTGAAAGGACTCAGCGTCAGCCGCGGCAACAACTGACCGATGCGCCCGGCCCGGCTGCTGTTCGGCCTGTGCCTGGGTGCGCTGCTGTGCCTGCCGGTGGCCGCCGCGCCCCGGCCGGACGGCGGCAAGCCGCTGGTCAGCATCGTCATCGACGACCTCGGGCAGAACCTGGCGCGCGACCGCCAGGTGCTCGACATCTCCCCCGCCATCGCCCTGGCGATCATTCCCGACACGCCCCACGCCGCCGAGCTTGCGCGCGAGGCGCACCAGCGCGGGCGCACCGTGATGCTGCACATGCCGATGGACCCGGCCGGCGGTGACTACGCCTGGAGCCCTGAGCTGACCCAGCAGGAGCGCGAGCGCCGCCTGCAAGCCGCGCTGGCGAAAGTTCCGTATGTGCAAGGCCTGAACAACCACGAAGGCAGCCGCATGACCGCCGACCGCCCGGCCATGGCCTGGCTGGCGGCGGAGCTGCAGCGGCGCCACCTGTTCCTGCTCGACAGCCGCACCAGCGCCGCCACCGTGGCCGCCGCCGAGGCGCAGAAGATCGGACTCGCCAGCCTGTCACGGGACGTATTCCTCGATGACGACCCGAGCGAGACTGCGGTGATGCAGCAGATGCAGCGCGGCCTGCAACTGGCGCGCAAACAAGGAACCGTGGTGATGATCGGCCACCCGAAACCGGCGACCCTGGCGGTGCTCAAGCGTGTTCTGCCGACGCTGAAGGCCCAGGGCTTCGAGCTGGTGCAGCCACCGCTGATGATCGCCGAGCGCGGCAACCGCGCCATGGCGGGGCATGGCCGGGATGGGATTTACCGATAGATGTAGCCAGGATCGGCTTTCTGTAGGAGCGAGCTTGCTCGCGAACAGCGCCCGGCACCGAAATCCGCGGAAGCTGGGTTCGCGAGCAAGCTCGCTCCTACAACGATAAGCCGATCTTAGAGGTAGTTATTGGTCGCCTGCTCGATAAAGCCATCGGCGCGCATCTCATCCAGCGCCTTCTGCAGCTTGGCTACCACCTCGTCCGGCGTGTCCTTGTTGATCGCCAGGTACAGCTGCGCCTCGTTGAAGCGCAGCACGGTCTGCAGACCGGAAACGCCTTCCTGCTTGGCCAGGTAGCGACCGACCGGATCGGTAGTGGCCCACAGGTCGATCTCGCCGGTGGTCAGCTTCTTCACGTTTTCCTGGTCGCGCAACGCGTTGAGCACCGGAATGCCCTGGCTCTCCAGGTTCTGGCTGACGGCGTCGTTCTTGTAGGCACCCAGCTTGTACTTGGCGGCGTCCTTCAGGTCCTTGACCTTGATGCTGCTGCCCGGCGGCGCCAGCAGTACCCAACTGGTCTTGGCGATCGGGCCGACCCACTTGAACAGCGGCACGCGCTCGGGCGTGTAGGTGGTGGAGAACAGTCCGTAATCCGGCTTGTCGAGGGTCAGCTTGTACAGGCGGTCCCAGGGGAAACGCAGGCTCAGGCTGTACTGGATGCCGGCGCGCTTGAACATCTCGCGGACGATGTCGGCGCTGATGCCGTCGATTCCCTCGTCGCGGGCGAAGTTCTTGTCGTCCACCGCCATGTTGAACGGCGGGAAGTTCTCGGTGAGCAGCACCATCTTGTAATCGGCGGGCAACTCGGCGCGGGCCGTGGCGGCCCCCAGCAACAGACCCAGGGTCAGGGTCTTGATCAGGACTTTCAGCATGGTCATACCGCTCGCTTGGTTATCGTTATTGGGCTTGCGGCATCCCTGCAGAGGGGACGGAATACTTCGCTCGTCTGCCTTCCGTGGCAAAACCGGCGCCGAGGGGTGTCGACGCCAAACACGAAGGCCGGCGAGTGGCCGGCCTTCGGGTGTTACAGGTAACTGTTGAGCACGTCGTCGACGAAGCCTTCGGCGCGCATCTTGTCCAGCGCCGCCTGCAGCTTCTGCACCACGGCATCCGGGGTCTCGCGGTTCAGCGCGAGGAACAGCTGATCGCTGTTGAAGCGCAGCACGGTCTTCAGACCGGTGACGCCAACCTGCTTGGCCAGGTAGCGGCCCGCTGGGTCGCCGCTGGCCCACAGGTCGATCTGGCCGTCGCGCAGCTTGGCGGCGTTCTCCTGGTCACGTAGCGCCAGCACCGGCTCGAAGCCATGCTCGCCCAGGTATTGCGCCATGGCGTCGCCCTTGTAGGCGCCGACGCGGTATTTCTTCGCTTCATCCAGATTGTTCAGGCTGATCGGGCTATCTGCCTTGGCCAGCAGGACCCAGTCGTCCGGGCCAATCGGGCCGACCCACTTGAACTGGCTTTCGCGCTCGGGCAGCCGCGCGGTGACGAATACGCCGTAGCCGGGCTTCTCCAGCGCCAGCTTGTAGATGCGGTCCCAGGGGAAGCGCAGGGTCAGGCTGTACTGCACGCCGGCGCGCTTGAACATTTCCTTGACGATATCCACGGCGATGCCGTCGATGCTGTCTTCCTGGGCGAAGTTCTTGCCATTGATGGCCATGTTGTAAGGCGGGAAGTTCTCGGTGAGCAGCACCACGCTGTAGTCCGAAGAATCCGTTTCAGCCCTTGCCGCACTGGCCAGAAGCAGGCCGCAGCCTAGCCATGCGAGCAGAATGCGCTTCAGCATCGAGATATTTCCTGCGTATGACATTTCTGAGAAGGCGCAGAGCTTACTCGGAGAATTGACGCCAATAAACCCTATGAATATGGCAATGGGACATGGATGCGCCATTACCTTGACTGGAGCCTTTGGCTAGCAAGCTTCGTGCGCAGGAAAGAGATGCGGCCACCGGACGCAGGAGAGAAAGGCTCGCGATAGAGCCGTTGGGCCGGGAGAACCCCGGCCCGGAAGGGATCAGCGCACGACGATGCCGCGGCTGGCCAGGTAGGCCTTGGCCTCCGGCACGCTGTACTCGCCAAAGTGGAAGATGCTCGCCGCGAGCACCGCGTCGGCCTTGCCTTCGATGATGCCGGCGGCCAGGTGCTCCAGGTTGCCGACACCGCCGGAAGCGATCACCGGAACGCCCACAGCCTCACTGATGGCGCGGGTCACGCCGAGGTCGTAGCCGCTCTTCACACCGTCCTGATCCATGCTGGTCAGGAGGATTTCACCGGCACCCAGGCCTTCCATCTTCTTCGCCCACTCCACTGCATCCAGCCCGGTGGGCTTGCGACCGCCGTGGGTGAAGATTTCCCAGCGTGGGGTTTCACCGGGGGCCGACACTTTCTTGGCGTCGATGGCGACCACGATGCACTGCGAGCCGAAGCGCGCGGCGGCCTCACCGACGAATTCCGGGGTGAACACCGCGGCGGTATTGATCGAGACCTTGTCCGCACCGGCATTGAGCAGGTTGCGGATGTCCTGCACCGTCCTGACGCCGCCGCCCACGGTCAGCGGGATGAACACCTGGCTGGCCATGCGCTCGACGGTGTGCAGAGTGGTGTCGCGACCATCGACGCTGGCGGTGATGTCGAGGAAGGTGATCTCGTCCGCACCCTGCTCGTCGTAGCGGCGGGCGATTTCCACCGGGTCGCCGGCGTCGCGGATGTTCTCGAACTTGACGCCCTTCACCACGCGGCCGTTGTCCACGTCGAGGCAGGGAATGATGCGTTTAGCCAATGTCATAGCTTTCTCCAAGAGCGGCTTTAGGCCTCAGGCTTCAGGCTTCAGGTAAGCGCTTGCCTGCAGCCTATGGCTTGCCGCCTGCCGCCTTATCGCACAGCGCCTGGGCTTCGGCGACGTCCAGGGTGCCTTCGTAGATCGCCCGGCCGGTAATGGCGCCAACGATGCCCGGCGTGCGAGCGTCCAGCAGTTTCTGGATGTCGCCCAGATTGTGGATGCCGCCCGAAGCGATCACCGGGATGCGCGTGGCGTTGGCCAGCGCGGCGGTGGCTTCGACGTTGCAGCCCTGCATCATGCCGTCCTTGGAAATGTCGGTGTAGACGATGGCGGAGACGCCGTCGGCTTCGAAGCGCTTGGCCAGGTCGATCACCTGCACTTCGCTGACTTCTGCCCAACCGTCGGTGGCAACGAAGCCGTCTTTGGCGTCGAGGCCGACGATGACCTTGCCCGGGAAGGCGCGGCAGGCTTCGGCGACGAACTCCGGCTGCTTGACCGCTTTGGTGCCGATGATCACATAGCTGACGCCGGCGCGGACGTAGTGCTCGATGGTTTCCAGCGAGCGGATGCCGCCGCCGATCTGGATCGGCAGGTTCGGGTAGCGCTTGGCGATGGCGGTGACCACTTCACCGTTGACCGGCTTGCCTTCGAAGGCGCCATTCAGGTCCACCAGGTGCAGACGGCGGCAGCCGCCCTCCACCCACTTGGCGGCCATGGATACCGGGTCGTCGGAGAAGACGGTGGCGTCTTCCATCAGGCCCTGGCGCAGGCGCACGCAGGCGCCGTCTTTCAGATCGATTGCGGGGATGATCAGCATGGGTTGAACCTGCTCGAATCCAAAGATGAATGGGGTCGGGTCAGCTCTTCTCGAGCGCCCACAAGTCGCTTTCGATGCTCTCGAACCGGTCTTTCAGGAGAGATTGCACGTCGAAGATCGCCTTGTTGTAGAACAGCGGGCCGAACTCGCGCAGGAAGAAATCCAGCGCCTCTTCGGCCTCGAAGGAACCGACATCCAGCTCGAAGCGGTCTTCGAGAAAACGCTGGATGGCCCGCGCCGCGCTCTGGCGCTGGGCGCCATCGAGCTCGAGGATCGCAGGCTTGTCCTTCTGCCGAGCCATGGCTTACCAGCGCCCGTCCCAGGCGGCGAAGTTCTGCAGCAGCTGCAGGCCATGGGTATGGCTCTTCTCCGGGTGGAACTGCACGGCGAAGCGCGAGCCATCGGCCAGTGCGGCGGCGAAATCACGCCCGTAGTGGCCGCGGCCAACCACCTGGCGCGGGTTGCCCGCCTCGATGTAATAGCTGTGCACGAAATAGAAGCGCGCGTTGTTCGGGATATCGTGCCACAGCGGGTGGTCGACGCCCTGCGCCACTTCGTTCCAGCCCATGTGCGGCACCTTCAGGTGCTCGCCGTCCTCGTGCAGGTCCTTGCCGAAGAAGCGTACCTGGCCGGGGAACAGGCCGATGCAGTCGACGCCGTCGTTCTCTTCACTACGCTCCATCAGCGCTTGCATGCCGACGCAGATGCCGAGGAACGGACGGTCCTGACTGACTTCACGCACCAGGCTGTCGAAGCCCAGGCGCTTGATCTCGGCCATGCAGTCGCGGATCGCGCCGACGCCGGGGAACACCACGCGGTCCGCCTCGCGGATCACGTTGGCGTCACTGGTCACCAGCACGCGCCCGGCGCCAACGCGCTCCAGCGCCTTGGACACCGAGTGCAGGTTGCCCATGCCGTAGTCGATGACGGCGACGGTCTGCATTACAGGCACCCTTTGGTGGACGGCATCTGGCCGGCCATGCGCTCGTCCAGCTCGATGGCCATGCGCAGCGCACGGCCGAAGGCCTTGAACACGGTCTCGATCTGGTGGTGGGTGTTGTGCCCGCGCAGGTTGTCGATGTGCAGGGTGACGTTGGCGTGGTTGACGAAGCCCTGGAAGAACTCCATGAACAGGTCCACATCGAAGCCGCCGACGCTGGCGCGGGTAAACGGCACGTGCATCTGCAGGCCGGGGCGTCCGGAGAAATCGATGACCACGCGCGACAGCGCCTCGTCCAGCGGCACGTAGGCGTGGCCGTAGCGACGGATGCCTTTCTTGTCGCCGATGGCCTTGGCGAAGGCCTGGCCGAGGGTGATGCCAATGTCTTCGACGGTATGGTGGTCGTCGATATGCAGGTCGCCCTTGCACTCGATGTCCAGGTCGATCAGGCCGTGGCGGGCGATCTGGTCCATCATGTGCTCGAGGAAGGGAACCCCGGTATCGAAGCGGGCCTTGCCCGTTCCATCCAGGTCGATGGAAACCTTGATCTGGGTTTCCAGGGTGTCGCGCGCGACGGATGCCTTGCGTTCGGCCATCACCAGCTCCACAGCTAACACTGCACGTAATTATAAGAAGGGCCGGCATTATAGGCGCGCCGGGCGCTGCGCGGCTACGGGCGGTGGTCGGCACTGGCCGATGGTCCTAAACTGCGCGCCCCGAACACGAGGATCGCCCATGCCCGTCGTCGCCCAGCACCTGACCCAGCCCAGCGACCAGGACCGCCAGGACCTGCTGAAGATCTACGCCGACGCGCCACAATGGCTGCTGGCGCCCTTCGCCGACGCCGCCGAACTGGTCGAGCGCGGGCTTGCCGAGGGCCGGCTGTTCAGCGGGCGCTTCAACGATCGCCTGCTCGGTGCCGCCTGGATCGAGCGTGACAGCGATACCTGGCGACTTTCCCGCCTCTGTGTACGCCAGCTCACCCGCAATCGCGGCGTGGCCCGTCGCCTGCTCGAAGAAGCGCAGCGCCTGGCCGTGCTGCAGGGCGCCGCACTGCGGCTGACAGCACCGGACGACCAGCGCGACGTGGCTGCCTTTGCCGAGCATCTCGGCCTGACACTGGAAACGACCTGATCTCGCTCAGGGCGGGAACCGAGCGCCGCGTCCCCGTTCCAAACCCGCAGTAGCGGCACCTTGCCTTGCGGGCTGGGGTGCCGGCCCGTCATTGGTATACTTTCTCGCCATTCCATTCGCCGCCTGAACAAGGACCCGTCCATGAAAGCGTTCGGCAAAATCATCGGCATCATTGCCCTGGTCCTGCTGCTGCTCATCGTCGCCGCCGGCTTCGTGCTGACCCATTTCTTCGATCCGAACGACTACAAGGACGAGATCCGCCAGCTCGCCCGGGACAAGGCCAACCTCGAACTGAACCTCAAGGGCGACATCGGCTGGAGCCTGTTCCCCTGGCTCGGCCTGGAGCTGCATGACACCAGCGTGGCGAGCCTGCAGGCGCCGGACAAGCCATTCGCCGACGCCCAGCTGCTGGCCATGTCCGTGCGCGTGCTGCCGCTGCTGCGCAAGGAAGTGCAGATGAGCGATATCCGCGTCGAAGGCCTGACGCTTTCCCTGAACAAGGACAAGAGTGGCGTCGGCAACTGGGAAAGTATCGGCAAGCCCCTGCCGCCTGCCAATGGCACCACCCCTGCGGCACAGCCAGCTCCGGCGCCAAGCGAGCAGGCCAAGGCGGACGCACAGCAATCCCACCAGGCGATGAAACTGGATATCGACAGCCTGAGCGTAAAGAACGCCCGCATCGACTACGCCGACGCCCAGAGCGGCAAGAACTACAGCGTTGAAGGTATCGAGCTGAGCACCGGCGCGATCCGCGAAGGCAGCAACATCCCGCTCAAGCTCAGCGCCTACCTGGGCACCAACCAGCCGGTGATCCGCGCCCGCACCGAGCTGACCGGCAACCTGCGCTTCGACCGCGCGCTCAAGCGCTATCAGCTCGAAGACGCCAAGCTTTCCGGCGAAGTCTCCGGCGATCCGTTCCAGGGCAAGACCGCCAACTACAGCGCCCAGGGCCAGCTGGTACTCGACCAGGCGGCCCAGGTTGCCGAGTGGAATGGCCTGAAAGTCAGCGTCAATCAGCTGCGCGCACTGGGCGAGATCAAGGCCCGCGAACTGGACAAGGAGCCCAAGTTCGATGGCGGCCTGTCCCTGGCGCCATTCAACCTGCGTGAGTTCCTTGAAGGCATTGGCCAGACCCTGCCGGAAATGGCCGACACCACCACCCTGACCAAGCTGGAGCTGGCCGCTCGCATCAGCGGCACCCGCAACAGCCTGGCCTTGAACGATATCAAGCTGAAGCTGGACGACAGCACCTTCAGCGGCAGCCTTGGCCTCGCCGACTTCAGCAAGCAGGCAATCCGCGCGCAGCTGGCCGGCGACAAGCTGAATCTCGACCGCTACCTGCCCGCCAAGGTGAAGCAGGCCCAGAACGCCAGCAACAGCGCACGCAAGGCAGAAGTCGCCAGCACCGAGCAAAGCGCCATCAAGGGCGACACCCCGCTGCCCAGCCAACCGACCCAGCAGGCCTGGAGCGACGCCCCGCTGCTGCCTGTCGCCCGCCTGCGCGCGCTGGACCTGGACGCCGGGCTGACCCTAGGCCAACTGACCCTGGACAAGCTGCCCATCGACAACGCCGTGCTCAAGCTGCGCGGCCAGGGCGGCCTGCTCAACCTCGACGACCTGCGCGGCGAGCTCTACGACGGCAAGTTCAACGCTACCGCGACGCTTGACGTGCGCCAGGACGTACCGACCCTGCAGGCGAAGAAGCATATCGCCGACGTGCCGGTGGAGCGCCTGCTCGAATCCCAGGGCCAGAAGCCGCCGGTGAAGGGCCTGCTGGACCTGGATGCCGACATCAGCACCCAGGGCAACAGTCAAAAGGCCTGGATCGACAACCTCAACGGCACCGCGCGCATCGTCCTGACTCAGGGCGTGCTGCTCAATGCCAACCTGGAACAACAGCTGTGCCAGGGCATCGCCACGCTCAACCGCAAGTCGCTCAGCGCCGAGCACGGCGGCAAGGACACGCCGTTCCGCGAACTGCAGGGCAACCTCACCTTCCGCAACGGCGTGGCCAGCAACCCCGACCTCAAGGCCAGCATCCCCGGCCTGACCGTCAAGGCTGACGGCGACCTCGACCTGCGCGTGCTGGGCATGGACTATCGCGTCGGCGTGACCATCGAAGGTGACAAGAGCGACATGCCCGACCCGGCCTGCGAAGTGAACAAGCGCTACGTCGGCATCGAATGGCCGCTACGCTGCCGCGGCCCGCTGGAGCTGGGCGCCAAGGCCTGCCGCCTGGACAAGGACGGCATCGGCAAGATCGCCGCACGGTTGGCCGGGGACCGGCTGAACCAGAAACTCGAAGAGAAGCTCGGCGACAAGGTCAGTCCCGAACTCAAAGACGCACTCAAAGGGCTGTTCAAGAAGTGACCCCGCAAAGCTTCAATTCGGCCGTGCTCGACTGGTTCGACACGCACGGCCGCCATGACCTGCCCTGGCAGCAGAACATCACGCCCTACCGGGTGTGGGTTTCGGAAATCATGCTGCAGCAGACCCAGGTCAGCACCGTGATGGGCTACTACGACCGCTTCATGACGGCGCTGCCGACGGTGGCGGATCTCGCCAACGCGCCGGAAGACGAAGTGCTGCACCTGTGGACCGGGCTGGGCTACTACACCCGCGCCCGCAACCTGCACAAGACGGCGAAGACGGTGATGGAACAGCACGGCGGAGAATTCCCCCGTGACGTCGAGCAGCTCGCCGAGTTGCCCGGCATCGGCCGCTCCACCGCCGGCGCCATCGCCAGCATCTCCATGGGCCTGCGCGCGCCGATTCTCGACGGCAACGTCAAGCGCGTACTGGCTCGCTACCTCGCCTGCGACGGCTACCCGGGCGAGCCCAAGGTGGCCAAGCAGCTGTGGGAGGCCGCCGAGCGCTTCACCCCGCAGGAGCGGGTCAACCACTACACCCAGGCGATGATGGACCTGGGCGCCACCCTCTGTACCCGCAGCAAGCCGAGCTGTCTGCTCTGCCCGCTGCGCGAGGGCTGCCGTGCGCACTTCCTCGGCCGCGAGACCGACTTCCCGGTGTCCAAGCCGCGCAAGGCGCTGCCGCAGAAGCGCACGCTGATGCCGATCCTGGCCAACCGCGAGGGCGACATCCTGCTCTATCGCCGCCCGTCGACGGGTCTCTGGGGGGGGCTGTGGAGCTTCCCCGAGCTGGACGACCTGGCCGCCCTCGCCCCGCTGGCCCAGCGCCACGCCTTGCGCCTGGGCGAGCGCCGCGAACTGCCCGGCCTGACCCATACCTTCAGCCACTTTCAGCTGGCCATCGAGCCCTGGCTGGTGCGCGTCGAGGACGCAGCCCCCGCCGTGGCCGAGGCCGACTGGCTCTGGTATAACCTCGCCACCCCGCCGCGGCTCGGCCTTGCCGCCCCGGTGAAGAAGCTGCTCAAACGAGCCGCCGACGTGTTGAACGCAGGAGAAATGTCATGACCCGACTGGTGATGTGCCGCAAATTCAAAGAAGAGCTGCCCGGCCTCGATCGCGCGCCCTATCCCGGAGCCAAGGGCCAGGACATCTTCGAACACGTTTCGAAGAAAGCCTGGGACGAATGGCAGAAGCACCAGACCATGCTGATCAACGAGCGTCGCCTGAACATGATGAACGCCGAGGATCGCAAGTTCCTCACCGCCGAAATGGACAAGTTCCTCTCCGGCGAGGAATACGCACAGGCCGAGGGCTACGTCCCGCCCAGCGCGTAAGCTTCGGTATTATTTGAAAAATTTTTTCGCGGCACGCTTGACACCCTTTTCGAAAACCCTTTTAATGCGCGCCACGTTGCCCAGGTAGCTCAGTTGGTAGAGCAGGGGATTGAAAATCCCCGTGTCGGCGGTTCGATTCCGTCCCTGGGCACCAAGCCTTCCGAAAAGCCCCTGAAATCGCGAGATTTCAGGGGCTTTTTCATTCCCGTCCGAACAAGTCACTCCCCCGCCCTGGCTCGCTCCCGCGATTCGTATCGAATGTTTGCCTAAGTACAGTGTCTACTGGCACATAGCACACCGATCTTTCAGAATCATGACCATCCGGGCGATTTCCACACATCAGTGGGATACCCTCCGGGATTCGATGTTTGGTAGCGGAGTCACTGTGCGCAAACTCATTAGCTGGTGGAATTCCCGGGGCAACCTGGTTTCCCTGTCTGCCCTCTTCCTGCTGGTCCCTCTGGTCGGGCGCTACAGCCTTGGCTGGGGCTCCCCGCTGGGCTACCTGTCGGACCTGGCGCTCGGCACACTGCTGGTCGTCGCCCTGCACAACCGTCGACTGTTCATCGCCCTTCCGCTCATGCTGGTCTGGGCACTGTCGGTAATCGGCACCGCCGAGCTGGTCAGCGCCGTGGGCCGCATGCCCGCACCGGAAGACCTGCACTTCCTCGCCGACCCGACCTTCGTCGCCAACTCCACCGAGGGCGGCGGCCTCAACCACCTGCACCTGGCGATCCTGATCGGCGCCGGCATCCTGCTCAGCGCATTGCTCTGGCGCCGCCGCGAGAAGCCGCTGCCGCGCTACGCCTATGCCGTGCCGGCGGTTCTGCTGGCAAGCCATGCCGCGGTGCAGTACTTCCAGCCCAGCGATGCGGAAATGTGGAAGCAGTTCAACCTGCCGCACCAACTCGTCTCCCGCGCTGTCACCAGCGGCGAGATCGCCTATCAGGACTGGCGCGACCGCGACCTGCCGGAAGTCCGCCCGGACGTCACCGGCCTGACCCAGCATGACCTCAACGGCACTCCGCTGCTGGCCGGCCGCGGCCAGGCGAAGAACGTGCTGATCATCGCCATGGAAGGTATTCCCGGCGCCTACGTGGCCACCAACCGTGCCGCACTGAGCAGCAGTTACGAAGAATCCATGATGCCGCGCCTGAGCACCTGGGCCGAGCGCGCCATGACCACCCCGGACTACGTGGTGCACAGCCACCAGACCATCCGCGGCCTCTACGCCATGCTCTGCGGTGACTACAGCAAGCTCGACAACGGCACGCCCAAGGGCGTCGAGCTGCTGGGCAATCCGACCCGTGCCGCCGAATGCCTGCCGGCGCAGATGCACCAGGCCGGCTTCAGCACCCACTTCCTGCAAGGCGCAGGGCTGCGCTTCATGGCCAAGGACAAGGTGATGCCGGTCATGGGCTTCGACAAGACCCTGGGCCGCGACTGGTTCAAGAAGAAGCCCTACCTGGAATTCGCCTGGGGCATGGATGACAAGGCCTTCTTCGAAGGGGCGCTGGACTATGTCGGCCAGCTACGCCAGAAGAAACAGCCGTGGATGCTCACCCTGCTCACCGTCGGCACCCACCAGCCGTATTCGGCCACCCCGGAATACCTGGCCAAGTACCTGACGCCACGCCAGGCGGCCGTCGCCTACCTGGACGACGCTGTCGACGCCTTTCTCAAGGGCCTGGAAGAAAAAGGCGTGCTGAAGGACACCCTGGTGATCGTCACCTCCGACGAATCCCACGGCATCGACAACGTGCGCCTTGCCTCGGCCTGGGGCCTGAACCTGATCCTTGCACCGGAACAGGCCGCTTTGCCGCCCGTGAAGGCTGGCGTCTACGGCCACGTCGACCTGGAATCCTCGGTGCTCGACTACTTCGCCATCAAGGCGCCGCAGGATATCGCCGGCCGCTCGCTGTTCCGCGAATACACCAATGGACGGGAGATGGTCTCCTTCACCAACGGCATGCAGCGTTACCACGACGGCAAGGGCAACTTCACCGAGTGCGACTTCCAGCAGGTCTGCCGGCGCTACCAGAGTGACGGTTTCATCGCCGACAGCGCCAAGTTCGTCGGCCGCTTCAGTGGCCGTGACGCCCGCCTGATGACCGCCCGCGCCGATATCCTCGACCAGTCGGTAACCAAGGCGCAGTCGGCCCGCGAATACCAGTTCGCGACCAAGGAACGCATCCGCCTGAAGCCGCAGATCGACAACGAGTACACCGACAACCTGATCGGCGCGCAGTACCTGGAGTTCCCGGCCAACACCCACACGACCGTGAGCCTGAAGATCCGCGCGATCCAGATGGACGCCAATGGGGCGAAAGTGACGCTCAAGACGCGCTCCTTCGAAAAGCCGGTGCCGATCGAGATTCCCGAACTCCCGCTGGTCAAGCGCAACCAGCCGCTGGAAGTGACCTTCGGCTTCGACAACGAGGAGGCGCGCAAGGCCTTCTCCTTCCACCTGCTGGCCGAAGGCAAGGGCATCATCGAGATCACCGACTTCCACGTGCTGACCCAGCCGCGCAAATCGACGATCAATGCCACCGAGGCTGGCGGTACCGGCCTGGCCGACGCCAAGCCACTGCCGATCCCGCGTCTGTCCGGGCACCCGAACCTTATGGCCAGCCAGCCTCCGGAATCCCAGGACGACATCACCCCCGCCGAAGCGATCGAAGACCCGAGCCCGCAACTGCGACAGATGATGCAGTGACCGAACCGGCGGCCCCAGCGCCGCCGGGCTTTTACTGGTCGGTCCAAACTGGCACTATCGCGCCCCCGCGCCATCAGCCGACGCCCTGATCCGGCGCAGCTAGTTCAGCCCAGGCGACAACGCCGAGCGGCAATGCGACAACTTGCCACTACAGCCGACGACCGCGGCAGATGGGCGCTTGGCGCACCCCGGAGTGCGTGTTAGGTTGCCCCTCGCCAGGATGGCCCCGATTCTGCAGCGAACTGCTGTGAAAGCCTGCTGCGAAAGCGTCCGAATAACAATAGAGGAGCCCCCTATGGCCACGGCCATACCCGCATTGGAAATCCGTAACCTGCACAAGCGTTACGGTGACCTGGAAGTGCTCAAAGGCATTTCCCTGACCGCCCGCGACGGCGATGTGATTTCCATTCTCGGCTCTTCCGGTTCCGGTAAATCCACGTTCCTGCGCTGCATCAACCTGCTGGAAAACCCGCACCAGGGCCAGATCCTGGTCGCCGGCGAAGAACTCAAGCTGAAGAAGTCCAAGGACGGCTCGCTGATCGCCTCCGACAGCAAGCAGATCAACCGACTGCGCAGCGAACTGGGCTTCGTCTTCCAGAACTTCAACCTCTGGCCGCACATGAGCATCCTCGACAACATCATCGAGGCGCCGCGCCGTGTGCTGGGCAAGACCAAGGCCGAAGCCACCGAGATCGCCGAGGCCCTGCTGGCCAAGGTCGGCATCTCCGACAAGCGCCACAGCTTCCCCGCACAGCTTTCCGGTGGCCAGCAGCAACGCGCCGCCATCGCCCGCACCCTGGCGATGCAGCCCAAGGTCATCCTGTTCGACGAGCCGACGTCGGCACTGGACCCGGAAATGGTCCAGGAAGTGCTTAGCGTTATCCGCGCGCTCGCCGAGGAGGGTCGCACCATGCTGCTGGTGACCCATGAAATGAACTTTGCCCGCCAGGTGTCCAGCGAGGTGGTGTTCCTCCACCAGGGCCTGGTAGAAGAGCAGGGACCGCCGCAGCAGGTATTTGACAACCCGCAATCGGCACGCTGTAAACAATTCATGTCCAGCCACCGCTAACGGAGCATCACTGCATGAACAACTATAAGAAGATCGTTCTGGCTATCGCGGCCACCTTTGCACTGGGGAGCCAGGCCATCGCCGCGGACAAACTGCGCATCGGTACCGAAGGCGCCTACCCGCCCTTCAACGGCATCGACGCCAGCGGCCAGGTCGTCGGTTTCGACATCGAGATCGGCAAGGCGCTGTGCGCCAAGATGAAGACCGAATGCGACGTCGTCACCTCCGACTGGGACGGCATCATTCCGGCACTGAACGCCAAGAAGTTCGACTTCATCGTCGCGTCCATGTCGATTACCGACGAGCGCAAGCAGGCCGTCGACTTCACCAACCCCTACTACACCAACAAGCTGCAGTTCGTGGCGCCGAAGTCGACCGACTTCAAGACCGACAAGGGCTACCTCAAGGGCAAGGTGATCGGTGCGCAACGCGCGACCATCGCCGGTACCTGGCTTGAGGACAACATGGCCGACACCGTCACCATCAAACTGTACGACACCCAGGAAAACGCCTACCTCGACCTGTCCTCGGGCCGCCTCGACGGCGTGCTGGCCGACAAGTTCGTGCAGTACGACTGGCTGAAGAGCGATGCCGGCAAGGACTTCGAGTTCAAGGGCGAGCCGGTGTTCGACAACGACAAGATCGGCATCGCCGTGCGCAAGGGCGACCCGCTGCGTGACAAGCTGAACGCCGCTCTGAAGGAAATCGTCGACGACGGTACCTACAAGAAGATCAACGACAAGTACTTCCCCTTCAGCATCTACTGATGCACGTGCCGCGCCGCCCATTGCCGGGCGGCGCGCGCCTTCAGGCGTGACTCCCCATGATTTTCGACCTGCACGGCTTTGGCGATCAGTTGATCGCCGGCACCTGGATGACGCTCAAGCTCTCGCTCGCCGCAGTCTGCGTGGGACTGATCCTCGGCCTGCTCGGCGCCGTCGCCAAGACCTCGAACAACAGCTTCCTGCGCATGCTCGGCGGCTTCTACACCACCGTGGTGCGCGGCGTACCCGAGACGCTCTGGGTACTGATGATCTATTTCGGCACCGTGGCCGGCCTCAACGCCATCGGTGACCTGTTCGGCTACCCCGAATTCGCTCTCTCGCCCTTCGCCGCCGGCACCTGCGCCCTGGGCCTGTGCTTCGGCGCCTACGCCACCGAAGTCTTCCGTGGCGCGCTGCTGGCGATCCCCAAGGGCCATCGCGAGGCTGGCCAGGCGCTGGGCCTCTCCGCACCACGGATATTCTGGCGCATCGTCCTGCCGCAAGTGTGGCGCGTGGCGCTACCGGGCCTGGGCAACCTCTATCTGATCCTGCTGAAAGATACCGCCCTGGTCTCGCTGATCACCCTCGATGAGATCATGCGCAAGGCCCAGGTCGCCTCCAATGCGACCAAGGAACCCTTCACCTTCTACATGACCGCGGCCTTCATCTACCTGGGCCTGACCGTCTTCATCATGGCCGCCCTGCACTTCCTCGAGCGTCGCGCCGGCCGTGGCTTCGTGAGGAACGAGCTATGACCGATCTCGAGCTGATCCTCAAATGGCTGCCGAAGATGCTCCAGGGCGCCACCCTGACCCTGGAGCTGCTGGCCATCGCCGTGGTCGCCGGCCTGTGCCTCGCCGTACCGCTGGGCATCGCCCGCGCCTCGCGGCACTGGTACGTGCGCGCCGTGCCCTACGCCTACATCTTCTTCTTTCGCGGCACACCGCTGCTGCTGCAGCTGTTCATCGTTTACTACGGCTTCGCCCAGTTCGAAAGCGTGCGCAAGGGGCCGCTCTGGCCATACCTGCGCGACCCGTACTGGTGCGCGCTGCTGACCATGACCCTGCACACCGCGGCCTACATCGCCGAAATCCTGCGCGGTGCCATCCACGCCATCCCGGTGGGTGAAGTAGAGGCGGCCCGCGCGCTGGGCATGTCCCGCCGCCAGGCGCTGTTCCACATCATCCTGCCGCGTGCCGCACGTATCGCCATGCCGGCCTACAGCAACGAGGTGATCCTCATGCTCAAGGCCAGCGCGGTGGTCTACACCGTGACCCTGTTCGACATCATGGGCATGACCCGCACCATCATCGCGCGCACCTACGAGGCCATGCTGTTCTTCTGCCTCGCCGGGGTGTTCTACCTGGTCATCACCCTGCTGCTGACCCGCATCTTCCGCCTGCTGGAACGCTGGCTGAAGGTCGACTCCATGCAGGGCCGCTGACCGGCGCACCACTCGCCCATGGGGCCGCTATAATGCGCGCCCCGTGGTTTGCCCCCGCTTCGTATCGTGCTTCCGAACGACACTCTCCTCACCGGCCCCGACCTGCTCCAGCGCTTCCTCGCGCTGGACAGCTTCCTGCTGGAACACCAGGCACTGTGGCGACCGAAACCCTTCACGATGCAGGAGATACCCTGGGAACGCGACCACCCGGAATTGGCCGTCTGGCTGCGCAGCCGCAGCCTCGAAGACGCTGACGCCGTGCACAACGAGCCAGAGCATCTCGACGCCCCTGCGCCCTTTCCCGCCCTGGCCGCCTCGGCGGCCAGGCTTTCCGCCATCGGGGCATTCCCGGCAACGCCGCTGGGCAAGCTGCCAAACCAGCTGACCGTCGATGTTCCCGGCCGCAAATGGCAGCAGATCGAAGCCTTCGCCAGTTGCCTGGGTTTCACCGAAGCGCCGCAGCAATGGCTCGACTGGTGCGCCGGCAAAGGCCATCTGGGCCGCCTGCTGGCCCGCGACGGCAAGCCGCTGCTGAGCCTGGAGTTCGACAGCGCACTGGTGGAAGACGGCCAGCGCCTGAGCGACCGGCTTCAGTTGCAGGCCCGCCACCGCCAGCAGGACGTGCTCGCCCCGAGCGCCCACGAGCACCTGCAAGCCGGGCATACCGCGGTCGCCCTGCACGCTTGCGGCGACTTGCACGTACGCCTGTTGCAGCTCGCCAGCCGCCATGGCTGCCGGCAACTTGCAGTGGCGCCGTGCTGCTACAACCGCATCGATAGCGAGCACTACCAGCCGCTTTCACATGCCGCGCAAGGCTCCGTCCTCCATCTCTCGCGGGACGACCTGCGCCTGCCGCTGGCCGAAACCGTGACCGCCGGCGCCCGCGTGCGCCGCCAGCGCGACGCTTCGATGGCACGTCGACTGGCCTTCGACCTGCTGCAACGAGATATCCGCCGCAGCGGCGATTACCTGCCTACCCCTTCATTACCACCGGCCTGGCTGGACAAACCGTTCGCCGACTATTGCCGCGACCTCGCCGCGCTCAAGGGACTCGAACTGCCTACCGACGCAGACTGGAACGACCTGGAGGCGAGGGGCTGGCAGCGACTGGCTCAGGTCCGCAACCTGGAACTGGTGCGCGGACTGTTCCGCCGGCCCATGGAATTATGGTTGCTGCTCGACCGCGCACTATTCCTCGAAGAGCAAGGCTATCGCGCCATCCTGGGGGCCTTCTGCGCCGCCCGGATGACCCCACGCAACCTGCTGTTGCTCGCCGAACGCATCTGAGACGGGCGTTCCAGAGATTCACTCACAGCACCTGTGGATAACTCTGTTGGTAAGCCGGGAAAAACATCCTCTTGCCGGGCACCTAGACCGCCTCGCCACAATCTGATCATTTTCTGTACAGCTGATTTTAATCCTTTAGAAACAAATAGTTATCGCATTGCGTGATTGCTATCACATCTCATATGCGATTTACGCCCTATAGCCTTCCTGCTTGTGCATAAAGAGCCGTCGACGGTGTAGGAAATCGGCTATTCGTGTTGCCAATCCTGAACCAATAGCGCTTCGTCGAACGGATTGTTGCGTAATCGCGACAATTGAGCCTTGTCAATCGCTGCCTAGGCAGTATCATTTCGAAACATTTCACTGCCTAAGCAGCTTTCTGTTTTGACATGAATCACTACAACGTCGCGGACTTTCCGTTCAAAGGCTCCATCGGCCAGCTGCTGGGCGCTACGGCGATCCTCAAGGATCGTCTGATGGACAAGCACCTGGCACACCTGGATATCACCGCCGCCCAGTTCAAGGTCCTGTTCTTCGTTGGCCAGGGGCGCGCCAACACCTCGGCCGAGCTGTGCCGCGAGCTGTCCATCGATAGCGGCTCGATGACCCGCATGCTTGATCGCCTGGCGCGCAAGGACCTGCTCATTCGCGAACCCTGCCAGAACGACCGCCGCAGTGTGCGCCTGAGCCTCAGCCACGCGGGCGAGGCAGTGAACGACGAAGCGCCGCGCATCGCCGCCGCCGCGATGAACGAGCTGGTTGGCGGCCTCTCCCGCGATGAACTGCAGACCCTCACCGGCTTGCTCGACAAGATCCTGCGCGCCCACGGCGCCGCGGCCCATTGCGCGGCGCAGGAGAAATGAACATGAACCACCTTCGTATCGCCCTGCTGCCCGCCGCCGTGTTCGCTGCGATGCTGGGACTTTCCGGCTGCGTCAGTTACTCGGGCCTGGATACCAGCGGCAAGGCCGTCGACCCCGCCAGCCTGAAGGCGGGTGTCAGCCTCGACGGCACTCCGCTATCGCCGGCCGCATGGCCCAGCGAGCACTGGTGGACCAGCCTCGGTGATCCGCAACTGGACAGCCTGATCGGCGAAGCACTGCGCGGCACCCCGGACCTGGATATCGCCAGCGCCCGCGCCCACCAGGCCATCGCCGCCGCGCAAGCGCAGGACGCCGCACGCATGCCCAGCGTCAAGGGCAGCGCCAGCTACGCCGGTATCCGCGCGCCGGAGAGCGTCCTGCCAGCACCGACGGGCGGTCGCTACTCGGCGGTCAAGTACCTGTCGATGAGCTTCAGCTACGACCTCGATCTCTGGGGCGGCCAGCGCGACGCCTGGGAAGCGGCCCTCGGCCAGGCCAACGCCGCCGAGGTGGATCGCCAGGCCGCGTCGATCACCCTCTCGACCAATGTCGCCCGCGCCTACAGCGAACTGGCCCACGCCTTCGTTGCGCGTGACCTGGCCCGCGACGAACTGGACCGCTCCCAGCATCTGTTCCAGCTCAGCCAGAAACGCATGGACGCCGGCCTCGACAGCAAGGTCCAACTGCAGCAGACGCAAACCCAGGTCGCCAGTGCCAAGCAGCAACTGGCCGCCGCGGAGCAGGACATCGCCAGCGACCGCATTGCCCTCGCCGTCCTGCTTGGCCAGGGTCCGGACCGTGGCCTGGATCTGCAGCGCCCCCAGGCGCTCAAGCCCGGCGCACTGAGCCTGCCGTCGAACCTGCCGGCTGAGCTGCTGGGGCGCCGCCCGGATATCGTCGCCGCGCGCTGGCGGGTCGAAGCCGCGTCGAAAAGCATCGACTCGGCGAAGACCGAGTTCTACCCCAACGTGAATCTGGGTGCGATGGTTGGCCTGGCCGCCCTGCACACCAGCGACGTGCTGAAGGCGCCGAGCCGTTTCTTCCAGATCGCCCCGGCGATCTCCCTGCCGATCTTCGATGGCGGACGCCTGCGCGCCAGCCTGGCCGGGAAGGACGCCGACTACGACCTCGCCGTCGCCCAGTACAACAAGACCCTGGTCAACGCCCTCGGCGAGGTCGCCGACGATCTCGGCAAGCTGCGCTCGCTGGAGCAGCAGCTCGACGACCAGCGCGATGCCCGCGACATCGCCAAATCCAACTTCGACCTGGCCATGCGCCGTTACGGCGAAGGCGTCGGCAACTACCTCGACGCCCTCAGCGTGCAGCAGCAGTTGCTCCTCGCCGAGCGCCAACTGGCCAGCCTGGACGCCCAGCGCATCGATCTCTCGGTGCAGCTGGTCCAGGCCCTGGGCGGTGGCTACCAGCCCGACACTACTTCCACTCCCGCCCCGCTCGCCCAGGCGAACGCGGCCGCCGCGCACTGAACGAGGCACCCGACATGAGCACCGCCACCCAAGAAACCCCGAACAGCAATCCCAAGCGCAAGCGCTGGCTGCTGATCCTGCTCGCCGTCGTCATCCTCGCCGGCCTCGCCAGCATCGCCTGGGAAATCCTCTACGGCCGCTGGCACGAGGACACCGATGACGCCTACGTGAACGGCAATATCGTGCAGATCACACCGCAGATCACCGGCACCGTGGTCAGCATCGGCGCCGATGACGGCGACCTGGTGCACAAGGGCCAGGTACTGGTGAAATTCGACCCGAGCGACGCCGATATCGCCCTGCAGCAGGCCGAAGCCAACCTGGCCCGCACCGTGCGCCAGGTGCGCGGGCTGTTCAGCAACGTCGACGGTTACAAGGCCGATGTGGCCGCGAAGAAAGTCGCGCTGACCAAGGCCGAGGCGGACTTCAAACGTCGCCAACATCTGGCGAGCGACGGCGCCATCTCCCAGGAGGAGCTGGCCCACGCCCGCGACGCGCTGGACACGGCACGCAGCTCGCTGACCACCTCCGAACAGCAACTGGACACCAATCGCGCGCTGGTCGACGACACCGTGATTGCCTCCCACCCTGACGTCAAAGCCGCTGCTGCCAAGCTGCGCCAGGCCTACCTGGACGACGCGCGCGCGGTGATCATCGCGCCGGTCACCGGCTATGTCGCCAAGCGCACCGTGCAGGTCGGCCAGCGCGTGCAGCCGGGTGCTGCGCTGATGGCGGTGATCCCGCTGGACCAGGTGTGGATCGACGCCAACTTCAAGGAAACCCAGCTCAAGCACATGCGCATCGGCCAGCCGGTGGAGATCCGCTCCGACCTTTACGGCAGCGAAGTGAAGTACTCCGGCACCGTCGACAGCCTCGGCGTCGGCACCGGCAGCGCCTTCTCCCTGCTGCCAGCGCAGAACGCCACCGGCAACTGGATCAAGATCGTCCAGCGCGTACCGGTACGCATCCGCGTCAACGCCGAGGAGCTGGCGAAGAATCCGCTGCGCATCGGCCTGTCCATGGACGTCAACGTCAGCCTGCACGACCAGAGCGGCCCCGCTCTGGCGCAGCAGGCACCGCACGAGGCGGTGTTCTCCACCGATATCTACCAGGAACAATTGGCCTCTGCGGACCAACTGATCGAGAAGCTGATCCAGGCCAACCTGGCCGACGCCAACCACAGCACCGCGCAGCGCTGATCCGACCGCCGCCATGAGCCAGCCCAACAGCAGCAGTTTCAGCCCGCCCAGCCTGGTCATGGCGACCATCGGCCTGTCGCTGGCGACCTTCATGCAGGTGCTCGACACCACCATCGCCAACGTCGCCCTGCCGACCATCTCCGGCAACCTCGGGGTCAGTTCCGAGCAGGGCACCTGGGTCATCACCTCCTTCGCGGTGAGCAACGCCATCGCCCTGCCGCTCACCGGCTGGCTCAGCCGCAAGGTCGGCGAGGTACGCCTGTTTATCGCCGCCACCCTGCTCTTCGTGATTGCCTCGTTCCTCTGCGGCGTAGCGCAGCAGATGGGCATGCTGGTCGGCTTCCGCGCCATCCAGGGCTTTGTCGCCGGGCCGCTCTACCCGATCACCCAGACCCTGCTGATCTCCATCTATCCCCCGGCGAAAAGGGGGATGGCACTGGCACTGCTGGCAATGGTCACGGTGGTGGCACCGATCGCCGGGCCGATCCTCGGCGGCTGGATCACCGACAGCTACAGCTGGCCGTGGATCTTCTTCATCAACGTGCCCATCGGCCTGTTCGCCGCCATGGTCGTCTACCAGCAGTTGCGCGCCCGCCCGGTGGTGATCAAGCACGCGCCCATGGACTACATGGGCCTGGCGATGCTGGTGATCGGCGTCGGCGCCCTGCAGATCGTGCTCGACAAGGGCAACGACCTGGACTGGTTCGAATCCGGCTTCATCATCGGTGGCACGGTCATCGCGGTGATCGCCCTGGCGGTCTTCGTGATCTGGGAACTGACCGACAAGCACCCGATCGTCAACCTGCGACTGTTCGTGCACCGCAACTTCACCGTCGGAACCCTGGCGCTGGTCGGCGGCTACGCCGGCTTCTTCGGCATGAACCTGCTGCTGCCGCAATGGCTGCAGACCCAGATGGGCTACACCGCGACCTGGGCGGGACTGGCGGCGGCGCCGATCGGCATCCTGCCGGTCTTCCTCTCACCGCTCGTCGGACGCTACGCGAACAATTTCGATCTTCGCCTGCTGGCCGGCCTGGCCTTCCTGGCAATGGCGGCGACCTGCTTCATGCGCGCCGACTTCACCACCGAAGTCGACTATATGCACATCGCCCTGGTGCAGTTGTTCATGGGCCTGGGCGTGGCGTTCTTCTTCATGCCGATCCTGAGCATCCTGCTCTCGGACCTGCCGCCGGACCAGATCGCCGACGGTTCCGGCCTGGCGACCTTCCTGCGGACGCTGGCAGGCAGCTTCGCCGCGTCCCTCACCACCTGGATCTGGAACCGCCGCGCCACCATGCATCACGCCTACCTGACCGAGAACATCAGCCAGTACGACCCGGCCACACGCGCCACCGTCGAACAGCTCGGCGGCCCCGGCCAGCACAGCGCTGCGCTGCTGGAGCGCATGGTGGAAAGCCAGGCCTACATGATCAGCACCATCGACTATTTCACCCTGCTCGGCTGGCTGTTCCTCGCCATGCTGGTGATCATCTGCCTGGCCAAGCCGCCCTTCGGCGCCAAGCCCGGCGCTGCCGCAGCCGGAGGACACTGACAGAAACGGTCGGATCATTCTGACAAATCAGTGGTTTACACCAAGGACGGCGTAGATATAATGGCCGCCCTCCTTGCCGGTATAGCTCAGCTGGTAGAGCAACTGACTTGTAATCAGTAGGTCCCGGGTTCGACTCCTGGTGCCGGCACCAAACTTCAAGAAAGCCCACCGGTCGGTGGGCTTTTTGCATTTTGAACCGAACCATTTCCGGGCACTCCAAAACTTGGAGTAACTGCGCATTACCGGCTCAGTGGTCGGATGGTCTATGAGCATCGGGTGCCATTGCGGTAATCTTACTCGCTCGCCTGGAGGTTCGAGTTTCGCCATCCACTGGATTGGGGCTCACAGCCAGGTGACGCAGCGCAGGACGACTTTTGCAAAGGAATTTTCATAGATGCTGATCCCAGTGATCATTTGCGGCGGCGCAGGCAGCCGGTTGTGGCCGGTTTCGCGCGAGGCGCACCCCAAACCCTTCATGCCCCTTCCGGATGGGCAGAATCTCCTGCAGAAAACGCTGCTCCGTGCTGTCGCCCTGGATGGCGTGTCGGAAGTGATGACCGTCACCAACCGCGAATTGTTCTTCAAGACCGAGGACGAGTACCGTTCGCTCAAGCATCAGGCTGAGTGCCTGAGCTATGTGCTCGAACCGTTCGGCCGCAACACCGCTGCCGCTGTCCTGTCGGCCGCACTGCAACTGAATCAGGCTCACGGCCCCGAAGCTCTGATGCTGGTGTTACCGGCAGATCACCTGATCAAGCACACCGATGCATTTGCCGAAGCGGTTGCGAACGCGACCCGACTGGCAGCCGCAGGCTGGCTGGTGACTTTCGGCATTCAGCCGCAGTACCCGGAAACCGGCTTCGGCTACATCGAAAGCGACAGCGATGTGCTCGATGGCGGCCTGAAAGTCAAACGTTTCGTCGAGAAGCCAAGCCTGGAGAAAGCCGAGGAATACCTCGCCGCAGGCAACTATTTCTGGAATTCCGGCATGTTCTGCTTCCGCGTGGGAACCCTGCTGGAAGAAATGAAGACTCATGCACCAGAAGTTCATGATGCCGTGGCAGCCACCCTGGCACAGTCCCGCCTGACCGAGGCCCCGTCGCATCGCTGCCTTTCCCTGGAAGGCGAGCTGTTCAAGCGCGTCCCCGACATTTCCATCGACTATGCACTGATGGAGCGCTCCAACAAGGTCGCCACCGTTCCCTGTAATCTGGGCTGGAGCGACATCGGCTCCTGGAACGCGTTGAGCGAGCTGACGGTCGAAGACGGGAACGGCAATCGCTGCGAAGGGGAAGTCCTAGTCCACGGCGCCAACAATAACTACGTACATAGCCCGGAGCGCCTGGCGGCCCTGGTTGGCGTCCAGAACCTGATCGTGGTCGATACGCCCGACGCCCTGCTGATCGCCCACAAAGAGCACACCCAGGACGTCAAGCAGATCGTCGCACAATTGAAGAAGAACGGTCACACCGCACACCTGTTACATCGTACGGTTCACCGCCCCTGGGGTACCTATACCACCCTCGAGGAAGGCCACCGTTTCAAGATCAAGCGCATCGTCGTGAAGCCCGGGGCGTCGCTGTCGCTGCAGATGCACCATCACCGCAGCGAGCACTGGATCGTAGTGACCGGCATGGCGCAAGTAGTCAATGGCGAGACCACCATGATGCTCAACAGCAATGAATCGACCTTCATTCCTGCTGGCCACAAACACCGCCTGGAGAATCCCGGCGTGATCGATCTGGTATTGATCGAAGTGCAAAGTGGAGACTACCTCGGCGAGGATGACATCGTGCGCTTCCAGGACAACTACGGCCGCGCTCCCTGCTGATCCGAGTCACTGATCGCTGCGCACCGAACGCACAGCGATCAGGCCATTGCAACGCCCCGAGCAGGCCGCTTGGCCTGCTCTGCATTCATCGAACAGGATCATCCTTGCATCCAAGCCTGACCATGACATCCCTTGCGGTAACGGGAACTCCAGGACGGCGATGCGGATCCTTGCTGGGCCCGTAGAATGATCGGACTACTCAAGAACATCTGGCTTTACCGGCACTTCATTCTTTCTTCAATCAAGAACGAATTCCTGGTCCGCTTCTCGAGAAGCCGACTGGGCGCACTCTGGATGCTGGTCCACCCGCTGACCCAGGTCCTAATTTATGCGCTGGTGCTGTCCAATGTGCTGGCAGCAAAGCTGCCAGGCGTCAGCAATCACTATGCCTACGCAATCTACCTTCTGGCAGGGATGCTCGGCTGGAATCTGTTCTCCGAAATAGTTAGTCGCTGCCTGACCATTTTCACCGATCAGGGAAACCTGATTAAGAAGATGCTGTTCCCCCGAATCACGCTCCCTGCCATTGCCGTCGGCGCCTGCCTGGTCAATAACGCGTTGCTGGCAATCGCCATGGTGGCCGTACTCTTTGTGCTGGGTCATCCGCCAGGCCTGGAAATGCTCTGGCTGGTCCCGCTGACCCTGCTAGTGATTGCTCTCTCCGTTGGCGCAGGCCTGACGCTAGGCATCCTCAACGTCTTCGTGCGGGACATAGGACAGGTCGTACCAATCTTCCTGCAGATTCTTTTCTGGTTCACCCCGATCGTCTATCCCGTGAACATCATTCCGGAAAGCTTGAAGGGCCTTGTGGAATACAACCCGCTCTACCACATCATTGGCGCCTATCATCAGGTCATTCTCTACAATGCCCCGCCACAACTAGACGCTACCGCCCTGATCCTGTTGGCGTTCGCACTCGGACTGCTGGCTTTCGGCCTGTTCATTTTCCGCCGCGCCGCGCCTGAAATCGTGGACTCGCTATGAGCCTCCTGACTGTCGTCAACCTCGGAAAATCCTATCGGCAGTACCGCAGCGAATGGCAGCGGTTCGCCCGCTGGTTTGGCATTCCCACCACGCCCGCACAAGAGCACTGGGTTGTTCGCGGCATCGATTTCGAAGTGTCCGCTGGCGAAAAGATAGGGATTCTCGGTAAGAACGGCGCCGGCAAGAGCACACTGCTGAAAATGATCACCGGCACGCTGCAACCCAGCGAAGGCACAGTGACCGTGAATGGTCGTGTGGCGGCGATTCTGGAACTGGGCATGGGATTCAATCCTGAACTCACCGGCCGCCAGAATGTCTTCCACGCAGCGGGCCTGATGGGCTTCACCCAGCAACAGATTGAATCCGCCGTTGATGAAATCCAGGATTTCGCGGATATCGGGGAGTATTTCGACCAGCCGGTTAGGATCTATTCCAGCGGCATGCAATCGCGTGTCTCTTTTGCAGTGGCCACCTGCTTCCGTTCGGACATCCTGATCATCGACGAGGCACTCGCCGTAGGTGATGCCGCCTTCCAGCGCAAATGCTTCCGCCGTCTTGAGGAGCTTTGCGAGCAGGGAACGGCCCTGCTGTTCGTCAGCCACGATATCGAGAGCATCAAGAAGATCTGCCAACGCGCCGTCCACATCGAAGCGGGAGCGCTGGTAGAGGTCGGCGAGGCGAAACCCGTTTGTGATCGCTACGAAAAGGCCCTATTCAGCCGGACACCGGCAAAGGCTGCCCCCCCGCAGGCGCAACCGGTAGTGGATGCCGCGCTGGTAAGCGACTGCGAGCTGTCGTACGGCGATGGCCGGGCCTTGATCACTGATGTCGCGCTGGCAAACAGTGAGGGTATCCGGGCCAATGTCCTTCGGTGCAACGAGATGATGAAAATCCTCTTCACCGTGAACTTCCATCACGCCGTTGGAAATCCCATATTCACTTGCCTGGTAAAAACCAGAGAAGGAATCGCCATATTTGGAACGGATTCAGCATTCCTCAAGCAGGAACTTCGCGACGTCAGAGCGGGTAGTTCCGTGCAGGTGGAGTTCGCATTCAAGGCTGCGTTACTGCCGGGTATCTACTACATCAACTGCGGCGTTCGCGACCCCAGCGAATCCGATACCGATTTCCTTCACAGAAGGGTGGATGTGGCGATGTTCAGAGTCACCAGCAGTGAAAGCTCCACGGCTCTTGCGGGCCTGACCGATCTTCAAGCCATTGCCAGCGTGCAGCTTTGCCATGAATAACAGCCCGATCTTCATCCACTCGCTGTTCCGCTCCGGCAGCACCTACCTGTTCAACGTATTTCGGCGGACTGGGAATTATTGGTGTTATCAGGAGCCGGAGAACGAATGGCTCCTGGAGCTGGACAACAAGCCCGAGGCATTGCTCGCCGTGACAACCAACAACGGCGGTAACATTCATCACCCGGACATCGGCAAGCCCTACTTCTGGGAGTTCCATGAGGTTCGCGACTCGCTGAGGGGACTATTCAAACAGAGCTTCTGCTTCGACGATCTGTTCCTCGAGGAACTCTCCGCGGACCAGCGGGCTTACTACCAAGCGCTGATTGAGGCCTCACGCGCACGGACCATGTTCCAGTTCTGTCGAAGCTTCGGCCAGCCGCAGGCATTCAAGTCGCTCTTCGGCGGTATACATGTGCATCTCTGGCGCGAACCTCGCAGCCAATGGTGGTCGTTCAAGATCAACGACTACTTCGATGCAGCCACCCAGTTGATCTACGGCGCGGCACACCTGCCGCCGGCGCTTCAGGCAATCAAGACCTCTTGCAGAATTAATCCGCCCGCTAGCGAAAACCTGGGAACTGCCCGCGCGCAGGCCGAGCGGAGCCCACTAAAATGGCGGGAGAATTACCGAGCGTTCTTCGCACTCTGGCTGTACGCACAGCTTGAGCTCAGGCAACAGGCCGATCTTGACCTGAGTATCGATCGCCTCTCCCAGGACGCAGCCTATCGTGACGCCAAACTGGTGGAGTTTCGCGCACTAGGCATCAACGATATCGATCTTTCGGATAGCCGCTCCCCTTTGATCCGGCTGACCTCCGAGGAAGCCGCGCTCTTCCGCGAAATCGAGGAAGAGGTCGCAAACGTCTTCAAGACCAACGGCTTCACCTACAGCGATATCCAGACCATCTTCGCCATGATCGACGAGATCCAGGATCAAGACAGGACGTCTGTGTCCGGCGCGGCCGCCAACATTCGCGGAGTGGCATTGCGCTTGCTGGATCGCCGTGCGGAGGTGCTCAACGAGAACCTCAATCTGCAGGATACTTTGCAGCGCCTTAGCGACCACATCGCCAATCAGGACCGAGCCATCAAGCTTCTGAACGATCACGGCGACGCAGCACGAAAGCAGATCGCCGACTATGACAACGCGGTATCACGCCTGCAAAGTTACTCCGCTGACCTTGAGGAAGCGCTGAAAAAGGTGCAGGACTACGCAGAGAATCTGGACCGCGCGCGACTCCAGGCACTGGAGCAGATCGAATCGCTGGAGACTGAGCTGAGCCAATTGAGGCCAACCGAGTAAAGCGGCTCATTCACTATCCATGGAAAGCACTAGAAACAATCGGGACCGTACTTTGAACACGAATAGCATTTGGCTGGACATCACTACTTCCATGCAATGGCCTGGTGGCGTCGTCGGAATCGTGCGCGCGGAACTTGAAGTGGCCGCAGCACTGAATCGGCAGTTCCCGGAACTGCGCTTCAGCATGTTCAGTAATGGACGTTTCGTCGAGATCGCCAAAAGCGAACTGCTTTGGCTCCACGGCGAGCACAACGTCGCCGAAAAATATCTTGAGACGCGCAACCAGAAAGGCCAGCAGTTGGCCAAACTAGAAGCGGCCGAACAGAACAGCAAAGTAGACAACTACCTGGCCAACCTGAAGGCCGAGACTCCTAGCCGCTCGCTGCGCCTTGAGCGTGCGATGCTGCTAGCGGCCAGTGCCCTGCCGTATCGCTATCAACCCACCGGACTCGCGCTGAGCTGGCTGCCGCGCAAGGCATTGGGTGCGGCCATTCGCAGCTACAGTCTGCTACGCAAAGCGTTGCCCAGTGCTCCGGTTCAGAGCGTTGCGCCAGTTGCGGCTCCACTGTCGGCAGTTGCCCCCCTCAGCTATCCGTACAAGAGCGGCGACCTGGTCGTCTGTCTAGGCTGGCTCGACAGCGGCAAGGAGCGTTTCTATACCCAGGTGAAGGAGCGCGAGCCGGGCGTGGCACTGGCTTACATGTGCTACGACACCATCCTCCTGGGCGAATCCACCCACCACCTCTATCGCCCCCAAGAAGAAGAAAGCTTCCGCACCTACTTCAAATGGATTTCGGAGAACTGCGACTTCATCCTTTATGGCGGCCGCAGCCCGCAGCGCGATGGCGAGTACTACCAGAAGAAATTCGGCTGGCCGACGCCGGCTAGTATCGCCATTCCTTACGGCGGTACCGATCTCACCAAGAAGACCGGCGATGGCGACGACCAGCAACTGCTGAAGAGCATTGGCATCGAAGGCCCGTTCATACTCACCGTCGGCACAGTGGAGGTGCGCAAGAACCACGACACGCTCTACAAGGCTTATGTGTCGCTCATCGAGCGCGGCGCCAAGAACCTGCCCACCATGGTCTTCGCCGGCAAGCCGGGGTGGCGTACGGGCGACCTGATCGACACCATCAAGCGCGACCCTCGCGTGGCCGGCAAGCTCCTGGTCCTGTCGCCCAGCGATGCCGAACTGGATGCGCTGTATCGCAATTGCCTCTTCACCATGTTGCCCAGCTTCTATGAAGGCTGGAGCCTGCCGATGCCCGAAGGCCTCAGTTACGGCAAGTTGTGCCTGGCGTCGGATGTCGAACCGCTGCGCGAAATCGGCGGCACGTTCCCCGACTACATCCACCCGCTAGATGTGATGGGCTGGGCCGATCGCATCGAGTACTACAGCAACCACCCTGAAGCCCTGCGCGAGAAAGAGCAGAACATCCGCGACAACTGGCAGGGCACCTCCTGGGAAAAATGCGGCGCCGACGTACTTGAAGCCATTCGCAGCTTCGCCACCATCGCCCAGACCCGTCGCCGTACCGGCCATCTGTGGGTGGACCTGACGCTGTCCTATGCCGTCTGGCGCGGTGGTGTCACTGGCATTATCCGCTCCGAGTTGATCCTCGCACACCACCTAGAGAAGCTGGTGCCGGGGGTACGTTTCTTCGCGTTCCACGAAGGGCGCTATTTCGAAATTCCCCGTGATCGCCTGATCTGGTTATTCGAGGATTCGGACGTCAACACGTCCTATGCGCACTTCCAGAAATTCTGGGGCGAGAAAGAAGCGACCGGGGAAGCGCACCGGATACCCAACTACGGTGTTCAGCAGGGCTCCGTCAGCCAAGCTCCCATTCTGCAACCTCACATCCCTGCGCTGGCCCACGTGGCCTCTCCGGCACTGACAGGGCGCGGTCGCCTAAAGATCGCCGCTGCCTATGTCGTCAGCGTTCTGCCCAAGGTCTTGCGCGACATGGCCATCAACTACGCCAAGCGCAGCGGCAATATCCCCGCCCACGCTCTGACAGATGAAGAGTACAAGCGCAACCAGGAAGCCAGCCCCGGCCAGGGCGATATCCGCATCGACCTTCAGCCATTGCTGGAAGGACCCGCGCAGAAGTTGCCGTTCGGCCGCGAAGATATGGTGTTCTCCGCCGGCATCAACTGGGACCCGAAACCGCTGGCCGAGATCATAAAGGCCAAACGCCAGTCGCCATTCCACTTCGCACAGATCATCTACGATCTGACACCGCTGAATACCCCCCACCTGCACGCCAAGGAAGCCTATGACTGGTACCAGAAGTTCTTCTACCTGGCCGGATTGGCGAGCGACAAGATCATTTATGGTGGCGAGACCGCGATGATCGATGGCCAGAAGTGGCAGAAAGATCATGGCTGGGAGGTTATCGGCGGCCTGCCGATCAAGTTCGGCTCCGACATCGCGCCGCACACCGATCACTCTCGCGATCAGCAATTGCTTGAGGAAATGGGCGTAACCGGCCCGTTCATCCTGAGCGTCGGCACGCTGGAAATCCGCAAGAATCACGAAACGCTCTACAAGGCGTACCTGAAGCTGCTGGAAAATGGGGTGGAGAATCTGCCTCAGATGGTCTTCGTCGGCGGCCCGGGCTGGAAGGCCCAGGACCTGTTCGAGGTGATCATGCGGGACGAGCGCGTCAAAGGCCGCCTGCTGATCCTGCGTACGACCGATCAGCAACTGGACGTGCTCTATCGGCACTGCCAATTCACCCTGCTGTCCAGTCTCTATGAAGGATGGAGTCTGACGCTTCCCGAAAGCCTGGGTTACGGCAAGTTCTGCCTGACCTCCGACGTTCCGCCTCTGCGTGAGACAGGGCGCGACCTAGTCGAATTCATCCATCCGTGGGATGTGGTCCGCTGGGCTGACCGCATCGCCTTCTATTCCAGCAACCCCGACGAACTGAAAAAGCGTGAAATCCGCATCCAGGAAGAGTGGCACACCATCACCTGGAAGGAATGTGCCTCGAATCTCACCGGCTATTTCCAACTGATAGCCCAAAGCAACTCGGAGGAAAAAGCATGAAAGGCTCCCGCGTTCTCGTCACCGGTGGCAGCGGTTTCATCGGCCAGTACCTGATCCATGAACTCAAGGAGCGTGGCGCCACGGTGCTTGGCACGTCCATGGGCATCAAGACCAACGACCTAGTGCCGATTTCGCTGTCGGACAAAGAGGGACTGACCCGCACGATTGAAGAGTTCGCCCCTGACTGGATTGTTCACCTTGCCGCCATTGCGCTGGTCACCCACGGCGACATCCAGCAGATCTACGGCGTCAACGTGCTGGGCTCCGAGAATCTCTTCGAAGCGGTATTGGCCGCCCAGATCAAGCGCCCCACCATGTTGCTGGCCAGCACCGCTGGCGTGTATGGAAACCAGAGCGTCGAGTATCTTTCCGAAAACCTGGCATACAACCCCTCCAACCATTACTCGTACAGCAAGATGGTCATGGAGATGTTGGCCAAGCAATACGCCGACGACATCAAGATCCACATCGTGCGGCCCTTCAACATCATAGGCTCGGGTCAGGCAGAATCCTTCCTGATCCCAAAGATTGTTCGCCACTTCGTTGACCGCGCACCGGAACTGAAGCTGGGCAACATCAACTCAGTCCGCGACTATGTCGATGTTCATCGCTGCGCATGGATGCTCGCGGAATTGATGTCGAAGAGACACGAGTCGCCATTTACGGTGAACCTGTGCTCCGGTCGGGGCTGGACGGGTTACGACGTTCTCGACTGCCTGACCGAGATCGCCGGCTATCGTCCTTCGATCGAAGTCTCGAACATGTTCGTACGCAAGAACGAGGTGTGGCGCCTGGTCGGTGACAACCACCGCCTGCATGAGCTGCTGCAGGTCAATCCGCAACTGCCAGATCTGAAGCAGATACTGGAGTCAATGTATAACTCCCTTAAGCAGGAAGCCTGAGGATGTGGGTCGAGCTGTCCTATTTATTGCTGACGATTGTCAATTTTCTGCTTGCTTGCCTGATCCTGACGTTTTTAGGCAAGCGCCTGGGTATCCATGAGTCGCAGCAAGCAGGCTTTTCCAGTTCTCTGGAAGTGCTACGCGGCATGGCTGCCTTCCTGGTATTCGGGGCGCACTCGACCATGTATTTCGGTTTGGCGCCCAAGCAGGTCATGGCAGCATCCATGGGAGAGCTCGGCGTACTGCTGTTCTTCATGCTCACCGGCCACCTGTTCTGGAGTCAGATCAAGGCTGGCAAGTACAACGGCAATAGCTTCTTCATCAAGCGTATCCGCCGTCTGGTCCCCATCATGCTGGTGGTGATAGCGACGTTCAGCTTCCTGGACTGGATCATGGGAGGCCTGCCGATTCCCACCGCCCAGCAACTGGTCAGCCTGTTCCGCAACTTCGGTTTCGGTTTCGGCAAGGTGGTGGCCAGTACCGGCGATGTGAACGACGTGTTCACCAAGGACATGTATCTTCGTATCAACACCATCTGGACGTTGCGTTGGGAGTGGCTGTTCTACCTCTGCCTACCGCTGGTGGCGGCTCTGGCACGCTTTCGTTACGTCACCGTCTTCGCCATCGCCGTCGTGCTGATGTTCATGGATCCCTTCCAGATCACCAGCGGCGGTACCGATGCCGTCTTTGTCCTGGCCTTTTGGCTAGGCGCCCTGAGTCGCTCCCTGGAAGATTTCAGCGGCAGCTGGTTAGCACCCTTGTTCACTCGGTCGGGTAGCGTGCTCGCCCTGCTTATCGGCATTGCGGCAACCGGTTACTATCTGCTCGGCGGGCCAGAATTGGCCCAGAAGAGCGTTCGCGTTCCAGTGATGGTCTTCACGATCTTCCCGGTATTCCTCTACTTCGTCGTGAGCAAGCGATTCCCTGACCGTCTCGCCTTGCCCTCGTTCCAACTGGTAGGGAAGGTCAGCTACTCCTTCTATCTCTGGCACCTGGGCATCAACTACTTCGTGGTCCGCATCATGGCCCGGCTGTTCGAACAGCCCCAGTCGCCCACAGCATTCATCCTTACCTGCATGGCCATGATGGTCATCGGGGTAACGGTTTCGGCATTCACCTATCGCTTCGTCGAAGAACCATTCCTTAAAAAAAGCAAACACAACACCATCTGAATTCGCACTACAAAGGAGCTAAGCAGGAGGCTTTATGAAAACCGCACTGATCACCGGTATCACTGGACAAGATGGCGCTTACCTGGCGCAGCTGCTGCTGGAAAAGGGCTACACCGTCTATGGGACCTATCGCCGGACCAGCTCCGTCAACTTCTGGCGTATCGAGGAACTGGGCATCAGCCAGCACCCGAGCCTGCATCTGGTCGAATATGATCTGACCGATCTTTCCGCCAGCATCCGCCTGCTGCAGACCACCCAGGCCACCGAGGTTTACAACCTCGCCGCGCAGAGCTTCGTCGGCGTGTCGTTCGAGCAGCCAGCAACCACCGCCGAAATCACCGGCATCGGCGCTCTGAACCTTCTCGAAGCCATCCGCATCGTCAATCCGAAGATTCGCTTCTATCAGGCATCGACTTCCGAGATGTTCGGCAAGGTGCAGGCTATTCCACAGAAGGAAGACACCCCCTTCTATCCGCGCAGCCCCTACGGCGTAGCCAAGCTCTACGCTCACTGGATCACCATCAACTACCGGGAAAGCTATGGCATCTTCGGTAGCAGTGGCATACTTTTCAACCATGAGTCTCCGCTGCGTGGTCGTGAGTTCGTGACCCGCAAGATCACCGACTCCGTCGCCAAGATCAAACTGGGCAAACTGGACGTGCTGGAACTGGGCAACCTCGACGCCAAGCGCGACTGGGGCTTTGCCAAGGAGTACGTGGAAGGCATGTGGCGCATGCTGCAGGCCGATGAGCCGGACACCTTTGTTCTGGCCACCAACCGCACCGAAACTGTTCGCGACTTCGTGTCCATGGCCTTCAAGGCTGCCGGCATCGAAATTCGCTTCGAAGGTAGCGCCGAAAATGAGATCGGTATCGACGCCACCAACGGTAAGACGCTGGTGCGCATCAATCCGAAGTTCTATCGTCCGGCGGAAGTGGAGTTGCTCATCGGCGACCCGGCTCATGCGCGCAATACCCTGGGCTGGGAGCCCAAGACCACGCTGGAAGAACTGTGCAAGATGATGGTCGACGCCGACCTACGCCGCAACGAAGCGGGCTTCTCGTTCTAAGACCGCCTTGAAGGACGTGCCTGGCCAGGCACGTCCTTTCTTCACTCTTCATTCAAGGAGTCCTCGCATGCGCGTTGGTCTGGGAGTCACTGTCTGGGCCAAGGGCAGCATCGCTGGTCATCTTGATGGAATCGGCGTCTACACTCGCGCGCTCTGGTATGCACTGAGCCAGAACGCTCAGCAGAAAAACTCCGATCTTTCCCTATATCCCTACGCATTTGGCCGGCAGTTACCCGAGCTCGAATGTGGCCTGCCCGCAAAGCTGGGCGACCGATTTTCCATCCACGCCCTGCGCAGCACACTCTGTGGCGCCCCGGTTGGGCTCTCGGCGAAAACCCGCGAGCGGATCGAATTGTTCCACGCAACGGACCATCACATCCCTCAGCTACGAGGGGTCCCCGTAGTGGCCAATGTCATGGACCTGATTCCCCTCCTGCATCCGGAATGGGCAGCCTCGGGTCTTCGCTCGTTGAAAAACTGGCTGTTCACGCGGACAGTTCGCAGCGCCGAACACCTGATCACTATTTCCGAGTACAGCAAACAGGACCTGATCAATCATCTTGGCATCGCTTCGGAGCGAATCTCCGTCACACCGCTGGGCGTGGCGCCCGAATATTTTGAGAAAATTTCGCCCGCGGAAGTCACCCAAACGCTTGCTGAATTGCGCTTGCAACCGGGGTTCTTCCTTTTCGTCGGAACCCTGCAGCCGCGCAAAAATCTCTCGCGCGTACTGGCTGCACACAAGTCCCTGCCCGCAGACATCCGCCGACGCCACCCGCTGATCGTCGTGGGGAGAACGGGATGGAAGGCCGATGAGCTGCTAACGGAACTGCAGGACCTTGAACGTCGCGGAGAAGGAAGGCGGTTCGAATACCTTCCAGGGCGGACCGTCCGCGCACTGCTGCAGAGTGCCAGCACCCTGGTATTTCCGTCTTTGTATGAAGGATTTGGCCTGCCCGTGATAGAGGCGTTCGCGGCGCGATGCCCGGTCATTACTTCCAATACCACCTCGCTGCCAGAGGTGGCCGGCGATGCCGCGATATTGATCGATCCCACCCAGACAGATGCAATTGCCGCGGCCATGCGCCGGATCCTCGAAGAACCGGAGCAAACGGCGCTGCGCGCCGACCTAGGCCTGCAGCGGGCATTCAGGTACTCCTGGGAAGCCTGCGCGTCGGAGACACTGGAAGTCTATCGACGCATTCGTGCTTTGCACGACTAACGAGGCTGTCCTGTTTGACGTAGACCCTGTAACTTTCCGCGCCTTCAATTTCCGCAATCCGCCGCTACGCTGAGCAATATCCCCGCGAGATGAACAATGGCGAATAAACGCATACTGCTAGTCAACAAGTACTACGCTCCCTCAACCGGCGGGATCGAAACGGCGGTCAAGCAATACGCCCATTGGTATAACGAGCGCGGCTACCAGGTAACTGTTCTGTGCTGTGCCAACGTCCGCATGTTGCGCTCGCGTCTGGAGATGATCGATGGCATCCGCGTACTGCGCGCCGCCTCGCTGGGGAACCTGCTCTCGGTACCCTTGAGCTTCGCCTTCTTCTGGCATTTTCTTCTTCGAGGGCTCAAGGCTGACATCGTCCACATCAATCTTCAGTTCCCCTCGGCAAGCCTGGCGCTGCTCCTGACTCACTGGCTGATCCGCGGCAAGACCATCGTAAGCTATCACTGCGATGTCTACCGTCAACGCTACCTCAAGCGTGTCACCTACCTGTTCGATCGACTCGCGGTACGCAAGGCTGACCTGGTGATCACCGGCAGCCCCGCCCTGCGCGAGCACTCCGAAGTGCTCGGCGATATCGTTCGCGATATCCGAGCCATTCCCTACACCGTGAGCCTCAAACACATCGACGACTGCCTGTCGCGCAATCCTGAACAGACGTTACCCGTGCATTTCCGCGAGGAAGGCTACTGCGTCTTCTTCGGCCGTCTGGTGAGCTACAAGGGTACCGAAACACTGGACGCAGCCTTCCGCCAGCTGATGTCTCGTGGCGAGACGGTAAATCTGGTGATCTTCGGTATCGGACCGGAAGAACAGCGCTTCTGGAAGCTCGCCCAGGATTTCCCCGCCCGCGTGCACTTCATCAACGCCTTTGTCAGCGATACCGACAAATACCACCTGATAAAGGGCGCGAGGATGTTCCTGTTCCCATCGGTCTACTATTCAGAAGCTTTTGGCATTGCCCAACTGGACGCCATGGCGTGCGCAAGGCCGATCATCAACTGCTGGCTGCAAACCGGGGTAAATTGGGTGGCGCCCGAGGGCGAGGCCGCCCTTACCATCCAGGCAGGTAGCTCGGAAGAGCTTGCCCAGGCGATTCTTGCCCTGCAGAAAAATCCTGAACAAGTTGCCGCGCTTGGGAAAAACGGAAAGCGACGCTGCCAGGAGCTCTTTGCCGAAGAAGTGGTGCAGGCAAAATTCATCGAGTTAATCGATCAGCTCTGAACACATTGCGGCACCCGGGACCTGCTCGCTATCGAGAGAAAGAGGCGCCAGAAAAACTGACTGACCAGTCACTGCGAAGCAGGGTTGCCGGGGTGCATTGCAGACACTTATCCTGCTCGATAAAAGCAAAAAATAACTAATAAAAAGTAGGGGATCCCGCTTTGGAAAGACAGCTTTCTGCGCTTGCCATGCCTTTTGCGAACCCCAACCGCGTGGCCAAGATCGCCATTCTCCTGTCGACCTACAATGGTGCTGCCTATCTCAGCGAGCAGTTGGAGTCGCTTCTCTCCCAGACAGTGAAGGACTGGGTGATACACGCCTCGGACGATGGTTCGAACGACGCCACGCTGGAAATTCTGTTCCAGTTCCAGCGAAGAGTCGGTGCAGATCGTTTCCATATCCATGCGGGGCCGCGCCAGGGATTCGCCGCGAACTTCCTTTCTGCGCTCAAACGCACCAAAGACCAGGCCGAGTACTTCGCCTTCTGCGACCAGGACGACCTCTGGGAGCCGGACAAGCTCGAGCGCGGCCTGCAGTGGGCATCGTCCCAGCCGCCAGACAGCCCTCTTCTTTATTGCTCGCGCACCCGCCTGATCGACTCCAGCGGGCAGTGCATCGGCTACTCGCCGCTGTTCCGCCGGGCACCCAGCTTCGCCAACGCCCTGGTGCAAAGCATCGCGGGCGGCAACACCATGCTGTTCAACAGCGTGACTGCAGAGCTGCTCTGTCGCACTCCGCGCCACACACCAATAATCTCCCACGACTGGTGGGCATATATCCTGGTGACCGGTTGCGGCGGGTGCGTGAACTACGACGAGCATCCGGCAATCAACTACCGCCAACACGGCAATAACCTGATAGGCTCAAACTCCAGCGTCAGAGACCGATTTGTTCGTCTCCAACGCATGCTGAAAGGAACGTTCCGACACTGGAACGACGTGAACCTGGAGGCCGTCTCCCATTTCAGGGAGCACCTGACCCACGAGAACCAGCAGATCCTCGAGTTGTTCGGCAGCGCGCGCCGTGCGCCGCTGCATCGCAAGCTGTCGCTGATCAGTCAGTCAGGGGTTTATCGACAAACGCTTCCCGGCAACCTCGGTCTGGTTGCCGCATCGCTTATTCAGAGGCTGTGACCCAATGACGATCCTCGTAACAGGCAGCGCCGGCTTCATCGGCGCCAACTTCGTGCTCGACTGGCTGGGGGTTCAGGACGAAACCGTCGTCAGCCTGGACAAGCTGACCTATGCGGGCAATCGCGAAAACCTGGCGAGCGTGGATGGCGATGCACGCCATCATTTTGTGCACGGCGATATAGGTGATACGCAGCTGGTAGCGGCCCTGCTGCAGCAATACCAGCCTCGTGCCGTGCTGAACTTCGCGGCCGAGTCCCACGTGGATCGCTCGATTCTCGGCCCGGAAGACTTCATCCAGACCAACGTGGTCGGAACATTCCACCTGCTTGAAGCAGTGCGCGCCTACTGGAGTGCGCTGGACGAGCAGCGCAAGAGCGAATTCCGCTTCCTCCACGTATCCACCGACGAAGTCTATGGCTCCCTGGAGGCCAACGCTCCGGCGTTCACCGAACAGCACCCCTACCAGCCCAACAGCCCGTACTCGGCATCCAAGGCGGCGTCCGACCATCTGGTGCGCGCCTACCATCACACCTACGGCTTGCCCGTGCTGACCACCAATTGCTCGAACAACTACGGCCCGTACCACTTCCCCGAGAAGCTGATCCCACTGGTAATCCGTAATGCACTGGCCGGCGAAACACTGCCGATCTACGGTGATGGCCAGCAGATCCGCGACTGGCTGTACGTCAAGGATCACTGCAGCGCCATTCGCCGCGTGCTGGAGGCGGGCCAGGTGGGCGAGACGTACAACGTCGGTGGCTGGAACGAAAAAGCCAACCTGGAAGTCGTGCACCGCATCTGCGACACCCTCGACCAGGAGTCGCCCCGTGCAGACGGTCGCAGTTACCGCGAGCAGATCAGCTTCGTGAAGGATCGCCCCGGCCACGACCGCCGCTACGCCATCGATGCTTCCCGCCTGGAACGCGAACTGGGCTGGAAGCCGGCCGAAACCTTTGAAAGCGGTATTGCCAAGACCGTTCGCTGGTACCTGGACAACCAGGCCTGGGTCGAGAACGTCGCCAGTGGTGCCTATCGGGAGTGGCTGAGCCAGCAGTACGCATGAACGATATCCTGATCCTGGGCGCCAACGGCCAGGTCGGCTGGGAGCTGCAGCGCTCGCTGGCCCCCCTCGGCCGACTGCTCGTCTGTGACCGCCAGCGTGGCGATCTGGAAGACCTCGATGGCCTGCGAGCCATGATCCTCGAGCAACGGCCGGCGATCATCGTCAATGCCGCTGCCTACACGGCGGTGGACAAGGCCGAATCCGATCCGGAGCGCGCGCAGCAGGTGAACGCCGCGGCCGTCGGCCTGCTCGCCAAGCTGGCCGGCGAACTCGATGCCTGGCTGGTGCACTACTCCACGGACTATGTATTCGATGGCCAGGGCGACCGCCCATTCCGTGAAGATCACCCGACCGCGCCACTCAACGTTTATGGCCGGACCAAGCTGGCCGGTGAGCAGGCGATCCGTGAAAGCGGCTGCCGCCACCTGATTTTCCGCACGAGCTGGGTCTATGCGACTCGCGGCGCCAATTTCGCCAAGACCATGCTGCGCCTGGCCGGCGACCGCGACGAGCTGCGCGTGGTTGCCGATCAGGTCGGCGCTCCGACCAGCGCCGAACTGATTGCCGATGTGACCGCCCAGGCGCTCTCTACCCTGCGCCAGCATCCACAGGCGGAGCAGCTGACGGGGATTTATCACCTGGCCGCGGGGGGCGAAACCAGCTGGCACGGTTTCGCGCGTTTCGTCATCGCGGAAGCCACGAACCTGGGCATGTCCCTGCGCACGCCCGCCGAGCGGGTACTGCCAATTACCACGCAGGAATATCCGCTGCCTGCCGTCCGGCCTGCGAACTCCAGGCTCGACACGACACGACTCAGAGAGACTTTCGGCCTCACCTTGCCGGACTGGCAGTTCCACGTCCGGCGCATGCTGGTCGAACTGATTGGAAACAAGGCTACATGAAACGCAAAGGCATCATTCTCGCCGGCGGCTCCGGCACCCGGCTGCATCCGGCTACGCTGTCGGTATCCAAGCAATTGCTGCCGGTCTACGACAAACCGATGATCTACTACCCGCTGAGCACCCTGATGCTCGCGGGCATCAGGGAAATCCTGATCATCTCCACCCCACAGGACACGCCGCGCTTCCAGCAATTGCTGGGCGATGGCAAACGCTGGGGCGTGGAGTTGCAGTACGCGGTACAGGCGTCTCCCGACGGCCTGGCGCAAGCCTTCCTGATCGGCGAGGAGTTCATTGGTGACAACCTCAGCGCCCTGGTACTCGGCGACAACATCTACCACGGCCATGACTTCCAGGAACTGCTGGTCAGCGCCATGCAGCGCGATAGCGGCGCCAGCGTATTCGCCTATCACGTGCACGACCCGGAACGTTACGGCGTTGTGGAGTTCGACGGCCAGGGCAAGGCGATCAGCCTGGAAGAAAAACCGACCGCGCCAAAGTCCAACTACGCAGTGACCGGCCTGTATTTCTACGACAAACACGTAGTCGAGATCGCCAAGAGCATTCGCCCGTCGGCTCGCGGCGAGCTGGAGATCACCGACGTCAACCGTGCCTACCTGGAGCGCGGCGAGCTGTCGGTCGAGATCATGGGTCGCGGCTATGCCTGGCTCGACACCGGCACCCACGAATCGCTTCTGGAGGCCAGCCAGTTCATTGCCACCCTGGAAAACCGCCAGGGCCTCAAGGTCGCCTGTCCCGAGGAAATTGCCTTCCGCCAGGGCTGGATCAGCGCCGAAGAGCTGCAACGCCTGGCCGCGCCGCTCGCCAAGAGCGGATACGGCCTCTACCTCCAACGCCTTCTGACGCAAACGGTCTACTGATGAAAGTCACTCCGCTGGCGATTCCCGATGTACTGCTGCTGGAGCCACAGGTTTTTGGCGACAGTCGCGGATTCTTCTTCGAAAGCTTCAATCAAAAGAAATTCGAGCAGGCCGTGGGACACCCGGTCGACTTCGTCCAGGACAACCATTCCCGCTCGGCCCGCAACGTTCTCCGCGGCCTGCATTACCAGATTCGCCAGGCACAGGGAAAACTCGTTCGCGTGGTTCAGGGCGAGGTATTCGACGTAGCGGTCGACCTGCGCCGTGGCTCTCCTACCTTCGGTCGCTGGGTCGGCCAGATGCTCAGCGCCGAGAACAAGCTGCAAATGTGGGTTCCCGAGGGTTTTGCCCACGGGTTCGTGGTCACCAGCGAGAGCGCCGAGTTTCTCTACAAGACCACCGACTTCTGGGCGCCTGAGCATGAGCGCTGCATCGCCTGGAATGATCCGCAGCTGGCCATCGAGTGGCCATTGCAGGGCGAGCCCGAGCTGTCCGGCAAGGACCGCCAGGGCGTCGCTCTGGGAGAGGCCGAGCTCTTCTCGTGACCAACGGCCGCCTGCCTGAGGCGGCCAAGATCGACCATAACTACAAGAACGACGGAGATTCAGTGTGCAAGAGCGTCAACGAGCCATAGTCGTTCTCGGCATGCACCGCAGCGGTACCAGTGCGATTGCCAGGGGGCTCACGACACTGGGCGTGGAGTTGGGCGATAACCTGATGCCAGCGGCGCAGAGCAATAATGAGCGCGGCTTCTGGGAAGATCAGGAAATCGTCGACATCAACACCGATGTCCTCGAGGAACTCGGACACACCTGGCACTCGCTCAAACCATTGAGCGCGGAGAGGCTCGCCAGTTTCGAAGGTTCCGCACTGCAGAAGCGAGCGCTGGATTACCTTCGCGAGTTCTTCGGCCAAGCCCCGGTCTTCGGCCTGAAGGACCCACGCATCTCCCTGCTGCTGCCCTTCTGGCTGCGCGTCTTCGAGTTGGCCGGTATCGAACCGGCCTTCATCCTCAGCCTGCGCCACCCCCTGAGCGTGGCCAGCTCGCTGCACAAACGCGACGGTTTCAGCGAAGCCAAGGGGCTTTACCTCTGGCTCGACTACATGCTGCAAGGGCTGCTGCACAGCCGCGGCCAGCAGGCCGCCGTACTCAGCTACGACCGCCTGATGAGTGCGCCGGCCGAGCAGATACGGCGACTGGCCACGCAACTGAACCTGCCGGCTCCTGCGCAATCGGAACTCAGCGAGTACATCGAGAAGTTCCTCAGTGCCGATCTGCAGCACAGCCGTTTCCCCCGCGACAGTAATGAGCTGGTCGAGCGTGCTCCTGGCGAAGTCGTCGAATGCTTTGAACTGCTGCATCGCCTGGCCGACGACGAACTGGCCCTCGGCAGCCCCGAAGCCCTGCTGCAGATCGAGCGGCTGAGTGAACATTTCCGAGCGCTACGCCCCACACTGGAGGCCCTGCATCAGCAGGACTGCCTGCACCTCGCGGCGCTCCAGGAGTCGCGCGCCACCATCGACAGCCTGCAGTTCGTGATTGCCAAACAGAATCTGGAGCTGGAAGACGCGCAACAGCGACTGAACGATATTGCCCGCCTCACCGCCAACCTGGAGCACAGCGAATCGCTCCTGGCCAGCGCCCGTGGATCGCTGGACGAGATTCAGCGCTCGGTCTCCTGGACGCTGACCAAGCCCGTGCGTTTTGCCTCGCGCATGGCCCGCGGCCGACGCGGGGAAGCGCTGGTCAGCCTGCGCAACTACCTGCACCAGATCGGGCGCTCGATCTACTGGCGCATCCCGGCCGCGCAGCGCGAAAGGCTACTGCTGACTGCCTATCGCCGCTTCGGCTTCGCGTTCCAGGGACTGGGCCATTACGAACGCTGGAAGCGCCAGCTCGACCAGCAGGCGCAGCCGCCGGCACACTGGCCCACCGAGCTGACGGATATCTATCAGGTCGCTCCGTGCGAGGCGCTGGATGGCCGCATCGCCATTCACCTGCACATGTACTACTGCGATCTGGCCGAGGAATTCCGCGGCTACCTGAGTCACATGCCGTTCCCCTACGACCTGTACGTTTCGGTCAAGGACGAGGTGGGGCTGCGAGCCTGCAAGGCAACCTTCGCCAACCTGCCCCACCAGGGCTCCCTGCAGGTCGAGATCGTCCCCAACCGTGGCCGGGACATCGCTCCCATGTTCTGCCAGTTTGGCGAAGCACTGAAGCAGTACGACTATCTGCTGCACCTGCACAGCAAGAAATCGCTGTTCAACAACGGTGCCACCGATGGCTGGCGCGAGTACCTGTGCCAGAGCCTGGCCGGCAGCGAGCGGCAGATCCGCGCGATCTTCGAGTTGTTGTCGTCGCGCCAGGCCGGCATCGTCTATCCACAGAACTTCGAACGCCTCCACTACGTGGCCAACACCTGGCTGGCCAACCGCGCCATGGGCCACCAATGGTGCCAGCGCCTGGGTATCACCGACATCCCGGAGAGCTATTTCCACTTCCCCGCCGGCAGCATGTTCTGGGCCTCGCGCGAAGCGCTGGCGCCGCTGTTTGAAGCCGGCATCAGCCTGGACGACTTCGCCGAAGAGGCCGGACAGACCGATGGCACGTTCGCCCACTGCCTGGAGCGCCTGCTGGTGCTGACCAGCCGCAGCCAGGGCCTGCCTCCCGCCATCCTGCGCTGCCAGCACACAAACTCCTGGTCGGCCTGGCGCTTCGACACCTACCTGGCGCGCAACGAGCAGGACCTGCAACGGCAGATTTCCAACCCCACCATCAAGACAGTCGCCTTCGACATCTTCGATACCCTGCTGCTGCGCCCGCTGCTCGATCCGGAGTCGATCAAGCGCCTGACGGCCCAGCGCGTCGACAAGGGCACTGCGGAAAAATACCTGCGCTATCGGGCCATCGCGGAGGCTCGCGCCAGGGAGAAAGCCGGCCGCGATATCACCACTGCGGAAATCTTCGATGAACTGGGCCGCCTGGCCGGCATCGAGAAAGGTACCCTCCTGGCCCTGCGCCAGCGCGAGGAGGAGACCGAGTTCGCCTGTGTCACTCCGCGCCCCGACAGCATCGCACTGCTGCGCTATGCCAAGCGCCTGGGCAAACGTGTCGTGCTGCTCAGCGACATGTTCCTGCCACAGCCGGTGATCACCGCCATGCTGCAGAAGTCCGGCATCCTGCAGTGGGACAAGCTGTACATCTCCGGAGAAGTCGGAGTACGCAAGGATACCGGGCAGCTCTACGAGCTGGCCCTGCGCGAGGAGCAATTGCTGCCGGAGCAGATGCTCATGATTGGCGACAACGAGCGCTCCGACGTACAGATCCCCGGCGACATGGGTCTGGACCTGCTGCATGTGCTCAAACCGGTAGACCTCGCGCGCGGCCTGCCGCACTGGAGCCGCCTGGTGGAAAGCATCCGCGGTCGTGACGACCTCAGCGCCGAACTGGCCCTGGGCCTGCTGCTGCGCCGCAACTTCGCCAAGATCGCCTTTGGCACCTTCCGCCCGGCGGCCTTTTCCCAGGGCTCGGCGGAGTTGCTTGGATACAACGTGGTCGGACCGCTGCTCACCCACTTCGTGACCTGGCTGCGCGAGCGTGCCGAGCGCGATGGCACCGAGCGCCTCTACTTCCTCTCCCGCGAGGGCAAACTGCTCAAGGCGGCCTTCGATCTGTGGGACGAACACGAGCCCGGCACGGCATCGTCTCACTACCTGGTGCTGTCGCGGCGGGCAGTCAGCGTTCCACGTCTGCGTGATTTCGACGACATTCTGACCCTCGCCCGGCCCAACTACTTCTCCGGCACTCTGGAAAATCTGCTCGCCGCTCGCTTCGGTGTCGTTCTCGACGACGTCGAGCTGCACGACCTGGAAGCACGAGGTCTGTGGAATGCCGGGCGGTTGCTCGATATCGGCAACAACGACGTCAGCCATATCGAGCCGGTGCTGCGCCATCTGATGCCACGCATTCTCGCCCAGGCCGAACTCGAGGCCCCGGCACTGCAACGCTATCTGGAAGAATCCGGGCTGACCGACGAAGGCAAACTGGCCGTCGTCGATGTCGGCTACTCCGGCACCATCCAGCGCCACCTGAACGCCTGGCTGGAAAGACCGATCAACGGCTACTACATGGTCACCGACGAACTGGTCGATACTTTCGCTGGTCACTATGGGGTGATCGCTGACGGATGCTTCTCCGACCGCGTATCCCGTGCTACCCGTGGCAACTGCAGCCTGTTCGACCAGAACTTCCTGCTCGAGCAACTGCTCAGCGCCGACGACGCCCAGGTCAATCATTACCAGCTGGAAGACGACGGCAGCCTGGCTGCCCGGTTCCAGGACCTGGGCGATGAAGAGTTGGCCGCGCGGGATATCCGCCAGCAGATCCAGGGCGGGGCGCTGGCGTATCTGCGGGACGTACTGGACATCCGAGCGACCCTGCACGCAGATTTCCTGCCGCCGCGCGACTTGGCCAAGGACATCTGGGCGACCTTCAGCGTCAGCCCCGATGAAGAAGAACGTAAGCTGCTCAAGCAACTGGTGCTGGACGACCACTACTGTGGCCGCGGACTGGTCAGTTGAGCGAGCCAGAAAGGAACCCATGCAGAACATGAGCACCAACCAGAATATCCGCTGGCACACTGGCCGTCTGAGCGCCGAAGAACGTGCCACCCGCATGCGCCAGAAGCCGGCGACCCTGTGGCTGACCGGGCTGAGCGGCTCGGGCAAGTCCACCCTGGCCTTCGCCCTCGAATACACCCTGCACGAGTTGGGCTACTCCGCCGTTGTGCTCGACGGCGACAACGTCCGCCATGGCCTGTGCAAGGACCTGGGATTCAGCCACGAAGACCGCACCGAGAACATCCGCCGGGTCGCCGAAGTGGCGAACCTGATGAACGATGCCGGGCTGATCGTCATCACCTCCTTCATCTCGCCCTTCCGCGAAGACCGCGAGCAGGCGCGGCAAATCATTGGTGAGGAGCGTTTCCGCGAGATCCACCTGAGCACCGAACTCAGCGTCTGTGAAGAGCGCGATCCCAAGGGGCTGTACAAGAAAGCGCGTGCCGGCAAGCTGCCGGACTTCACCGGCATCGGCTCGCCCTACGAAGCGCCGCTGGAGCCCTTCGAACGTATCGACACCGACCACCTCAGCCTGGAGGAAAGCGTGGCGCGGCTGATGAAACTCCTGCAGTTGCAGCCCATCGTGCGCTGATCGGTGTAGCATCGGCGGCGGAAACAACCGTATGCGACGTACGCCGCCTTGAACCCACACCTCACCCGCTGGCGATCCCTGGCCCTGCTGGCGCTGCTGATCGCCCCGCTGCTCTGGCCTCTGCACTACTTCGCCGAGCGCTACTACAGCCAGCAACTGGCCGAACAGAACCAGCAGACGCTCGACCTCTACGTCGCCAACCTGCTGGGCACGTTGCGTCGCTACGAAGACCTGCCGCCCATCCTCGGCGAACTGCCCACCCTGCGCGCCGCCCTGCAGGCGCCCGATAGCCTGGCGGCACAGAACGCCGCCAACCTCGAGTTGCAACGCATCCGCGGGCGTACCGGCGCGGACGTCATCTACCTGATCCAGGCCGACGGCATGACCCATGCTGCGTCCAACTGGGACCAGGCAGACAGCTTCGTCGGCCGCAACTTCGCCTTCCGCCCCTACTACAAGGAAGCGACCCAGGGCCGCCAGGGCCGTTTCTTTGGCCTGGGAACCACCTCCAAGCGACGTGGCTACTACTTCGCCAGCGACGTGCGTGACGGCGGCAAACTGCTCGGCGTGCTGGTAGTGAAGGTCGACCTGGAGCACATGGAGCAGCTCTGGGGAAATACGCCGGAGCAATTGCTGGTCATGGACTCCAACGGCGTCGTCATCCTCTCCTCCAGCAATGCGTGGCGCTTCCACACTGGCAAGGAGCTCTCGCCTGCCAAGCAACGGGAGATCGCCGAAAACATTCCCTATCCGGTGCTTCACCCGGCGCCCCTGAAGATCGACCAACGCCGCTGGATCAGCCAGAGCCGCCATCTGCCGGAGACCGGCTGGACGGTAAGCATCTACACCCCGCGCACTCAGGTCGACGCACCCGTGCGCAGCGTCGTGCTGATCGGTGCCGCGACCCTGGTCACATTGCTCCTGCTGCTCTCCCTGCTGACTATCAGCCGCCGCCACTACCTGGAGAGGATCGCGCTCGAAGCCCAGGCCAAGCACGAACTGGAACTGCGCGTGCAGGAGCGCACCCAGGAGCTGGAAGGAGCCAATACGCGGCTGCTGGAAGAGATCAGCAACCGCGAGCAGGCGCAACGCGAGCTCATGCACGCCCAGGACGAAGTGGTGCAGGCCGGCAAGCTCACAGCCCTGGGCACCATGTCTGCAAGCATCAGCCACGAGCTCAATCAGCCACTGGCGGCAATCCGCAGCTACGCCGACAACGCCCGCGTGCTGCTCGACCACGAGCGCTACGACGACGCCCGTGGCAACCTGCAGCAGATCGGCGAACTGACCGGGCGCATGGCCTCGATCATCGGCCACCTCAAGGCCTACGCGCGCGGAGCTCGCCGTGCGCCAGAGAACGTCGCCCTGCAACCGGCAATCAACGACGCCCTGGCGCTGGTCGCCCAACGCCGCCAGGCGATGAACGTGGAACTGCTGCGCGACCTGCCGGATGCGGCGATCTGGGTGCAGGCGGGCGAGACACGGCTGCGGCAGATCCTCTCCAACCTGATCTCCAACGCCCTCGATGCCCTGACCGAGAAGGGCCTGCCCCGGCGAATCTGGCTGACCGCCGAGCAGACGCCGGAACGCATCATCCTGTCCCTGCGCGACAACGGCCCCGGGTTCTCCGAGGAGGCCCTGGCCCACGCCCGCGAGCCGTTCTTCACCACCAAGACCAGCGCAAAAGGCCTGGGCCTGGGCCTGGCCATCTGCGACACCCTGCTGCGCACGCTGGGCGGACATCTTGAATTGGGCAATCACCCCGAGGGCGGCGCTCTCGTACAATTGCACCTGTTGCCGGGCATCCCCGGCGTGACCCTGACGCCGCAAGAGGAAACCCGCGCATGAGTTTGGCCGAGCCGTTCGACTCCACCACCCAGGTGCTGCTGATCGATGACGATGCGCACCTGCGCCAGGCGCTCTGCCAGACCCTCGACCTCGCCGGCTTCAAGGTGGTTGCCCTGGGCGATGCGCGGCAGATCGACCCGCAACAGGCACGCGACTGGCCGGGCGTGATCGTCAGCGACATCCGCATGCCGGGCATCGATGGCCTGCAACTGCTGGAGCAACTGCACGCGCAGGATTCCGGACTGCCGGTGATCCTGATCACCGGCCATGGCGATGTACCGCTCGCCGTGCAGGCCATGCGCTCGGGCGCCTACGACTTCCTCGAGAAACCTTTCCCCAGCGATGCGCTGCTGGACAGTGTGCGTCGCGCACTGGACGTACGCCGACTGGTGCTGGAAAACCGCAGCCTGCGCATGGCCCTGACCGAACAGAAGGAAGTCCGCGGGCGTCTGGTCGGACAGTCGGCGCCCATGCAGCGCTTGCAGCAGCAGGTCGCGTCGCTCGCGGCAATCCAGGCGGACGTGCTGATCCTGGGTGAGACCGGCTCGGGCAAGGAGGTGGTCGCACGCGCCCTGCATGACCTGTCGAGCCGCCGCAACGGCCCCTTCGTCGCCATCAACGCCGGCGCACTGGCCGAGTCGGTGGTGGAGAGCGAGTTGTTCGGCCATGAGCAGGGCGCTTTCACTGGCGCGCAGAAGCGCCGTATCGGCAAGTTCGAGTTCGCCAACGGCGGCACACTGTTCCTCGACGAGATCGAGAGCATGAGCCTGGACGTGCAGGTCAAGCTGTTGCGCCTGTTGCAGGAGCGCACCGTCGAACGCCTGGGCTCCAACCAGCTCATTCCCCTGGATATCCGCATCATCGCGGCGACCAAGGAAGACCTGCGCCTGGCCTCCGATGAAGGCCGTTTCCGTGCCGACCTCTACTACCGCCTGAATGTCGCCAGCCTGCGCATCCCACCGCTGCGCGAGCGCGGCGATGACATCCTTATTCTGTTTCAGCACTTTGCCGAACGTGGCGCGGAACGCCATGGCCTGGCCGCTCGCCCCCTGGATTCGGCGCAACGTGCGCAACTGCTGGCACATGGCTGGCCGGGCAATGTCCGCGAGCTGCAGAACGCCGCGGAGCGCTATGCGCTCGGCCTGGACCTGGGGCTGGATGACAGCCATGGCCAGGCCATGGCCATTGCGCCCGGCGCAGGCCTGAACGAGCAGGTGGAGTCGTTCGAGCGCTCGCTGATCGCCGCGGAGATGAGCCGAACGCACAACTCCCTGCGCAGCCTTGCCGAGGCACTCGGCCTGCCGCGCAAGACACTGCATGACAAGTTGCGCAAGCACGGCCTGCTGTTTTCCGGCAGTGGCGGAAATTCCGCCGATGACACCGATGGCTGAGCAGAAATCCGCCGATCGCTTCGACTGCGACCAAGGGCGAACAGCGTCGCAGAGCGCTCTGGCGTAGTCTCCGGCTCTGGCACACACCTTGCTCTGCGACACGGGTGCGATTGCCTTGCGCATCACATCTCGCGACGTGCCCGCCACGCCGCGCCCGCCAGGCCACGAACCCGGCGGTGTCCTTCGGGCTTCTTGCCATCTCGCGCCTTCGCTTCGACAGGCGCACCGCCGGGTGCAGTGATCCTGCCCCGGCCAATTCCCTCCTCGCAGATCCTCGTTCAGGACATTCCTACATAGCGGTCCTGCGCCTGCCAACACCTCAGAATCCAGCGCTACCGCGCGCCCTGCGCGGGTCCGCAAATTCGGCTGCCATTCTGCGGTCATGAAAGCGCGCTCAAATCTTCACGAAATCCCCTCTAAATCGGGCGCTAATGCAAAACCTCTCCTATGGTTTATCCGGGGTGGGCAGAGCAGGAAGTACTGCCCAATACATTGGATAGCAAGCTATTGACCTGAATCAGGGGCGAGCCCCGGGGACAAGCGCCTAATAGCTTCACTCTCCAACTTCCTATAGGGAGATTCTTAAATGTCGCAAGAAAGCAGCCAAAAACTACGACTCGGCGCGCTGACAGCGCTGGTCGTAGGATCCATGATCGGCGGGGGCATTTTCTCCCTTCCGCAAAACATGGCGGCCAGTGCAGACGTCGGCGCCATCCTCATCGGCTGGGCCATCACCGCGGTCGGCATGCTGACCCTGGCCTTCGTCTTCCAGACCCTGGCCAACCGCAAACCCCAACTTGACGGCGGTGTGTACGCCTACGCCAAGGCCGGTTTCGGTGACTACATGGGCTTCTCCTCGGCCTGGGGTTACTGGATCAGCGCCTGGCTCGGCAACGTCGGTTACTTCCTTCTGCTGTTCAGCACCCTGGGCTACTTCTTCCCGATCTTCGGCAAGGGTGACACCGTCGCGGCGATCGTCTGCGCGTCGATCCTCTTGTGGGCCCTGCACTTCCTGGTGCTGCGCGGGATCAAGGAAGCGGCGTTCATCAACACCATCACCACGGTGGCGAAGATCGTCCCGCTGTTCCTGTTCATCCTGATCTGCCTGTTCGCCTTCAAGCTGGACATCTTCACCGCCGACATCTGGGGCAAGAGCAATCCTGACCTGGGCAGCGTGATGAACCAGGTGCGCAACATGATGCTGGTCACCGTGTGGGTGTTCATCGGCATCGAAGGCGCGAGCATCTTCTCCTCCCGTGCGGAAAAACGCTCGGACGTCGGTAAAGCTACTGTGATCGGCTTCATCACCGTCCTGCTGCTGCTGGTACTGGTGAACGTGCTGTCCATGGGCGTGATGACCCAGCCGGAACTGGCCAAGCTGCAGAACCCGTCGATGGCGCTGGTGCTGGAGCACGTGGTCGGTCACTGGGGCGCTGTCCTGATCAGCGTCGGTCTGCTGATCTCCCTGCTGGGTGCCCTGCTCTCCTGGGTACTGCTGTGCGCCGAGATCATGTTCGCCGCCGCCAAGGACCACACCATGCCGGAGTTCCTCCGCAAGGAGAACGCCAACCAGGTGCCGGCCAACGCCCTGTGGCTGACCAACATCTGCGTGCAGGTATTCCTGGTCATCGTGTTCTTCACCTCCGGCAGCGCCGATGGTGGCATGGACCCGTACACCAAGATGCTGCTGCTGGCCACCTCGATGATCCTGATCCCGTACTTCTGGTCCGCGGCCTACGGCCTGCTGCTGGCAGTCAAGGGCGAGACCTACGAGACCGACTCGGCCGACCGCACCAAAGACCTGATCATCGCCGGTATCTCGGTTCTCTACGCGGTGTGGCTGATCTACGCAGGCGGTCTGAAATACCTGCTGCTGTCGGCGCTGCTCTACGCGCCCGGCGTCATCCTCTTCGCCAAAGCGAAACATGAAGTGGGTCAACCCATCTTCACCAATGTCGAGAAGCTCATCTTCGCAGTAGTCGTGATCGGTGCACTGATCGCGGCCTATGGCCTCTACGACGGCTTCCTCACTCTGTAACTCCTGGAGACATCTCATGAGCACGGAAAAAACCAAACTTGGCGTCCATTCTGAAGCTGGCAAACTACGCAAAGTGATGGTCTGCTCGCCCGGACTCGCCCACCAACGCCTGACCCCGAGCAACTGCGACGAGTTGCTGTTCGACGACGTTATCTGGGTGAACCAGGCGAAGCGTGACCACTTCGACTTCGTCACCAAGATGCGCGAGCGTGGCATCGACGTCCTCGAAATGCACAACCTGCTGACCGAGACCGTCCAGAATCCCGAAGCCCTCAAGTGGATCCTCGATCGCAAGATCACCAACGACAGCGTTGGCGTCGGCCTGACCCAGGAACTGCGCGGCTGGCTGGAAAGCCTGGAGCCCCGCAAGCTGGCTGAATTCCTCATTGGTGGCGTGGCCTCCGATGACATCCCGGAAAGCGAAGGCGCGAAAGCGCTGAAGATGTACCGCGACTACCTCGGCCACTCCAGCTTCCTGCTGCCGCCGCTGCCCAACACCCAGTTCACTCGTGACACCACATGCTGGATCTACGGCGGTGTGACGCTGAACCCGATGTACTGGCCGGCGCGACGTCAGGAAACCCTGCTGACCACCGCGATCTACAAGTTCCACCCGGAATTCACCAACGCCGAATTCGAAGTCTGGTACGGCGATCCGGACAAGGACCACGGCATGTCCACCCTCGAAGGCGGCGACGTCATGCCCATCGGCAACGGCGTCGTGCTGATCGGTATGGGTGAGCGCTCCTCCCGCCAGGCCATCGGCCAGGTCGCCCAGGCACTCTTCGCCAAGGGCGCTGCCGAGAAAGTCATCGTCGCCGGCCTGCCGAAATCCCGCGCCGCGATGCACCTGGACACCGTCTTCACCTTCTGCGACCGCGACCTGGTCACTGTCTTCCCGGAAGTGGTGAAAGAGATCGTTGCCTTCACCCTGCGCCCGGACGAGAAGAGCCCCTACGGCATCAACGTCCAGCGCGAAGACAAGGACTTCATGACCGTCGTCGCCGAGAGCCTGGGCCTGAAGAAACTGCGCGTCGTCGAAACCGGCGGCAACAGCTTCGCCGCCGAGCGCGAGCAGTGGGACGACGGCAACAACGTGGTCTGCCTGGAACCGGGCGTGGTGGTTGGTTATGACCGCAACACCTACACCAACACCCTGCTGCGCAAGGCCGGTGTGGAAGTCATCACCATCAGCGCCGGCGAACTGGGCCGGGGCCGTGGCGGCGGTCACTGCATGACCTGCCCGATCATCCGTGACCCGATCGACTATTGATCCGCGGTCACACCAGGAACGCAATTACCTCCAACAGAGCGCATTGATCTGAAAAAGGCGGCCCTAGCCGGGGCCGCCTGCCCCGCCAGCCACGAGCTGTACTGACGAGGCCTAGCTTTCCATCCCACAAGGAGAACGAACATGGCTTTCAATATGCACAACCGCAACCTGCTCAGCCTGATGCACCACAGCACTCGCGAGTTGCGCTATCTGCTCGACCTGTCCCGCGACCTCAAGCGCGCCAAGTACACCGGTACCGAGCAGCAACACCTCAAAGGCAACAACATTGCGCTGATCTTCGAAAAGACCTCGACCCGCACCCGTTGCGCCTTCGAAGTCGCCGCCTATGACCAGGGCGCCAACGTCACCTACATCGACCCGAACTCCTCGCAGATCGGCCACAAGGAATCGATGAAGGACACCGCCCGCGTTCTGGGTCGCATGTACGACGCCATCGAGTACCGTGGCTTCAAGCAGGAGATCGTTGAGGAGCTGGCCAAGTTCGCCGGTGTTCCGGTGTTCAACGGCCTCACCGACGAGTACCACCCGACCCAGATGCTGGCCGACGTGCTGACCATGCGTGAGCACAGCGACAAGCCGCTGCACGACATCAGCTACGCCTACCTGGGTGACGCCCGCAACAACATGGGTAACTCCCTGCTGCTGATCGGCGCCAAGCTCGGCATGGACGTGCGTATCGCCGCACCGAAGGAACTCTGGCCGACCGACGAACACGTCGCCGCCTGCAAGAAGTTCGCTGAAGAAAGCGGTGCACGCATCACCATCACCGAAGACCCGAAAGAAGCCGTCAAGGGCGTGGACTTCATCCACACCGACGTCTGGGTTTCCATGGGTGAGCCGGTGGAAGCCTGGGGCGAACGCATCAACGAGCTGCTGCCGTATCAGGTCAACATGGACATGATGAAAGCTGCCGGCAATCCGCGCGTGAAGTTCATGCACTGCCTGCCCGCCTTCCATAACAGCGAGACCAAGGTCGGCAAGGAAATCGCCGCCAAGTACCCGAACCTGAAGAACGGCATCGAAGTAACCGAAGACGTCTTCGAATCCCCGTACAACATTGCCTTCGAGCAAGCGGAAAACCGCATGCACACCATCAAGGCAATCCTCGTATCGACCCTCGCCGACATGTAATGCCGGGCCGCCCCGGGGCCGCGCTCAAGCGCGGGCCCCGGGCGCGTTTCCACTCTTTCGGAGGTACTGAATATGCGTATCGTCGTCGCATTGGGCGGTAATGCCCTGCTGCGTCGTGGCGAGCCCATGACTGCTGACAATCAACGCTTGAACGTTCGGATCGCCGCCGAACAGATTTCCAAGGTCGCTCCCGGCAACGAGCTGGTGATCGCCCACGGCAACGGCCCGCAGGTCGGCCTCCTGGCCCTGCAGGGCGCTGCCTACGACAAGGTTGCACCCTATCCGCTGGATGTCCTCGGCGCCGAGACCGAAGGCATGATCGGCTACATGATCGAACAGGAAATGGGCAACCTGCTGCCGTTCGAAGTACCGTTCGCCACCATCCTCACCCAGGTCGAAGTCGACGCCAAGGACCCGGCCTTCCAGAACCCGACCAAGCCCATCGGCCCGGTCTACTCCAAGGAAGAGGCAGAAGCCCTCGCCAAGGAGAAGGGCTGGAGCATCGCCCCGGACGGCGACAAGTTCCGCCGCGTGGTCGCCAGCCCGCGTCCGAAGCGCATTTTCGAGATCCGCCCGGTCAAGTGGCTGCTGGAGAAAGGCACCATCGTCATCTGCGCAGGCGGCGGCGGCATCCCGACCATGTACGACGAATCCGGCAAGAAACTCTCCGGCGTCGAAGCGGTGATCGACAAGGACCTCTGCTCCTCGCTGCTGGCCCAGGAGCTGTCGGCTGACATCCTGATCATCGCCACCGACGTGGACGCAGCCTACATCGACTGGGGCAAACCGACCCAGAAAGGCATCGCCCAGGCCCACCCGGACGAACTGGAACGCCTCGGCTTCGCCGCCGGCTCCATGGGTCCGAAGGTCATGGCGGCCATCGAGTTCGCCCGCGCCACCGGTAAAGATGCAGTGATCGGCTCGCTGGAAAACATCGTCGCCATCACCAAAGGTGAATCCGGCACCCGCGTCAGCACCAAAAAGGCTGGCATCGAGTACCGTTAAGCCCTGCCCTCAGCAAAGGCAATATCGAAACGGGAGCCCGGAACGGCTCCCGTTTTCGTTCAGAGTCCCCTGAGCGATCTGCCTGGAAACTCGTCGCCTTCTTCCGACAATTCCTGGCGCGAGCGTGACTCGGCGGTCATGATCCTCGTCAGCTAAAGCATTCGAATCACTAGAAGCCACCGCCTGGCTTTGTGCCACCGGGCCGCGCCTCCATGCGCAACTGGCGCCCAGTCGCACAAGATGCACTTGCTGAAGGAGTTTCCGAGAGATGTCTCGACTACCGGTCATCGTTGGTTTTGGTGGATATAACGCGGCTGGCCGCAGTTCCTTCCACCATGGGTTCCGCCGCACCGTCCTCGAATCCATGGAGCCCGCCGCCCGCCAGGAAACCCTCGCCGGCCTCGCGGTGATGATGAAGCTGGTCAAGGTCGTCGACGGCCAATACCAGGATGCCGACGGCAACGCCCTAGATCTGGCTGCCATCGAGCAACGTTTCGAGCAGCAGATTCGCCAGTCCACCCTGATCCGCCGCATCGAGCTGCAATACCTCGACGTCGACGCCGCGCATTGCCACAAGAGCCTGACCGTCAATGCCGCCGGCAACCCGGTGAGCTTCAGCACCCTGCGCAAGCAACTGCCCGAGCCACTGCCGGCCAACTGGTCGGTGGAAGAGCTCGAAGGCGGTGAAGTTCGCGTCACCCTGCACGACAGCTGCGAATTCAAGGTCGACAGCTACCGTGCGCTGCCGGTGAAATCCGCCGGCCAACTGCCCACCGGCTTCGAGCCGGGCGAGTTGTACAACTCGCGCTTCCACCCACGCGGCCTGCAGATGTCCGTGGTCGCCGCCACCGACGCCGTGCGCTCCACCGGCATCGATTGGCAGACCATCTGCAACGCGGTGCAACCCGACGAAATCGCCGTATTCTCCAGCAGCATCATGAGCCAGCTGGACGAGAACGGCTTCGGCGGCCTGCTGCAATCGCGCCTGCGCGGCCACCGCGTGTCGGCCAAGCAGCTGCCGCTGGGCTTCAACAGCATGCCCACCGACTTCATCAACGCCTACGTGCTCGGCAGTGTCGGCATGACCGGCAGCGTCACCGGCGCCTGCGCGACGTTCCTGTACAACCTGCAGAAAGGCATCGATGTCATCACCACCGGCCAGGCCCGCGTAGCCATCGTCGGCAACGCCGAGGCGCCGATCACCTCGGAAATCATCGAGGGCTACGCCGCCATGGGCGCGCTGGCCACCGAGGAAGGCCTGCGCCTGATCGAAGGCCGCAACGACGTCGACTTCCGCCGCGCCAGCCGCCCGTTCGGCGACAACTGCGGCTTCTCCCTGGCGGAGTCCGCGCAGTACGTGGTGCTGATGGACGACGCCCTGGCCCTGGAGCTGGGCGCCGATATCCATGGTTCGGTGCCGGATGTGTTCATCAACGCCGACGGCTTCAAGAAGTCCATTTCCGCTCCCGGCCCGGGCAACTACCTGACCATGGCCAAGGCCGTGGCCGCCGCCGCGCAGATCGTTGGCGAGAAAAGCGTGCGCCAGCACAGCTTCGTCCACGCCCACGGCTCCAGTACCCCGGCCAACCGCGTGACCGAGTCGGAAATCCTCGACCGCGTCGCCACCGCCTTCGGCATCGAAGGCTGGCCGGTCACCGCAGTGAAAGCCTTCGTCGGCCACTCCCTGGCCACCGCCAGCGCCGACCAGTTGATCTCTGCCCTGGGCACCTTCCGCTACGGTGTGATTCCCGGCATCAAGACCGTCGACAAGTTCGCCGACGATGTCTTCAAGGATCACATCGCCTTGTCCAACAGCGATGTGCGCCGCGGCGACCTGGAAGTCTGCTTCATCAATTCCAAGGGCTTCGGCGGCAACAACGCCACCGGTGTGCTGCTGTCCCCGGCCGTCACCGAGAAGATGCTGCGCAAGCGCCACGGCGATGCGGCCTTCAACGACTACCAGGCGCGCCGCGAAACCACCCGCGCCGCCGCCCGCCAGTACGACGAAGCCGCGACCCAGGGCCGTTTCGACATCATCTACAACTTCGGCAACGACATGATCGACGAGCAGGCCATCGAGATCAGCGACCAAGGCATCCAGGTCCCCGGCTTCAGCCAGACCATTGCCTACAAGAAGGACGAGCGTTTCAGCGACATGATCGACTAATCGCCGACGTTGAACGAAAAAGCCGGGCAGATGCCCGGCTTTTTTGTACCTGACGCGCGAGCGCCTGACGGTAGGATGGCGTGGAGCGCAGCGATACCCATCAGACCGAGCCCGACCGCATGGGTATCGCTTCGCTCCACCCATCCTACAAAGCTACCCAGCTATTCCAGCAGTTTTGTAGGAGCGAGCTCCGGTCAGTACGTCCCCTGCCCCACACCCAGTTCAAGAATGCTGCCCTTGAGGTTCTCGAAGTCGTACTCGGTGAGGCCGACGTAGTCCAGTACCAGCGCACGCACGCTCTCCCATTCGTGGTCCTCATCCTGGTTGCCCAGTACGCGGTAGGAGCCGCAGATGTGCTCGGCCATCTTGAGGATCGCCAGCAGGTTCTTCAGCTGGGTATCGCGGGAGTTGTCGTCACTGAAGATCGATAGCGCGTTGTGGTGGTTGGCGATGGCTTCGCAGACGTGCTCCGGCAGGCGCCAGGAGCGCGCGGTGAAGTAGCCGACCACCGCGTGGTTGGTGTTCAGCACGCGGTTCTCGGTATCCACCACCCGACGCTCGTCGCTCGCGCTGGCATAGGCCTCCTCCAGCACCGCCATGTAGTGCGGGAAGCGCTTGAGCATCAGCGGGATGCCGCAGTTGTGGAACAACCCCAGCGCATAGGCCTCATCCACCGACTCGTAGCCGATGCGCTTGGCCAAGGTCAGGCAGCTCATCGCGACGTCCTGGGCGGTGTCCCAGAAGCGGTTGAGAGTGACGATGGTGGCGTCGGTCATCTCGCCCTTGATCGACTGGGCGTTGATCAGGTTGATCACCGAGCGGCTGCCCAGCAGGTTCACCGCGCGCTGGATCGAGGTGATGCGATTGGCCAGGCCGAAGAACGGTGAATTCACCAGCTTCAGCAGCGCGCCGGACAGCCCCGGGTCCTGGCTGATCAGCTTGGCGATCGCCTTCAGGTCGGGGTTGGGCATGAACTGCTCCATCTGCAGGTCAACCATGATCTGCGGCTGTGGCGGCACGCTGATGCCCTGCAGGGCCTGACGGATCTGTTCGGCGGAGAGTTCTTGGGACATGGGGCGCGCTGTGAAAAGTTGACGGGGCGCACAGTTTACCCAGAGCCGAGGCTTCTGGAACGTCTGCTTTTGATTGAACTTTCATCGGCAGCTGTGTCGGAACCTTTACACCCAAGCGGAAGAAATGGGAGACACGCCATGAGCCAGACACTCAAAGGCAAGACCATTGCCATCCTGGTCACCGACGGCTTCGAGCAGGTCGAACTCACCGGCCCGCGCGAGGCGCTCGAGGAGGCCGGCGCCAAGGTGAAAATCCTCTCCGACAGTACCGACAAGGTACGCGGCTGGCACCACGACAAGCCGGCGGACAACTTCAAGGTCGACGGCACCTTCGAGACCGCCCGCATCGATGACTATGACGCGGTGCTGCTGCCCGGCGGCGTGATCAACGCCGACCAGATCCGCAACCTGCCCAAGGCCCAGGAAATCGTGCAGAAGGCCGCCGGGGCCGACAAACCCATCGCAGTGATCTGCCATGGCGCCTGGCTGCTGGTATCGGCCGGGCTGGTGAAGGGCAAGACCCTGACCAGCTGGAACTCGCTCAAGGACGACATCAACAACGCCGGCGGCCACTGGGTCGACCGCCAGGTGGTCAAGGACGGCCTGCTGATCAGCAGCCGCAAGCCCGACGATATCCCTGCCTTCAACAAACAGCTGATCGAAACCCTGGCCGCCTGAACGCCGCCGATCAAAAGCCCGTGCGCCGCGCTCCGGCGGCGCACGCCGCTGCGCTATAATCCCGCTCTTTTGCCGGAGCCCTTCCCCATGACCCTGCCCAGCCTGCGTCTGAAAGCCAACGCCGAGCGCCGCCTGCGCGCCGGCCACCTGTGGGTCTACAGCAATGAGGTGGACGTCGCCGCCACCCCGCTGAACGGATTCGGCGCCGGCGAACAGGCCATCCTCGAAATGGCCAACGGCAAGCCGCTGGGCATCGTCGCGATGAGCCCGAACAACCTCATCTGCGCCCGCCTGATCTCCCGCGATACCAAGCACGTTCTCGACAAATCCCTGCTGGTTCACCGCCTGAACGTGGCCCTGAGCCTGCGTGAGCGCCTGTTCGACAAGCTGTTCTACCGCCTCGTCTACGGTGACTCCGACCTGCTGCCGGGCCTGGTGGTCGACCGTTTCGGCGACGTGCTGGTAGTCCAGCTCGCCTCGGCGACCATGGAGAAGCACCGCGACGACGTCCTCGCCGCCCTGCTGCAGGTGCTCAAGCCCAGCGCCGTACTGTGGAAGAACGACTCCAGCGCCCGCGATGCCGAAGGCCTTGAGCGCTACGTCGAGAACGCCTACGGCGAAGTCCCCGAGTGGGTCGGCCTGGAAGAGAACGGCGTGAAGTTCGAAGCTCCGGTATTGGCTGGCCAGAAGACCGGCTGGTTCTACGACCACCGCATGAACCGCGCGCGCCTGCAGCCCTATGTGCAGGGCAAACGCGTGCTCGACCTGTTCAGCTACATCGGCGGCTGGGGCATCCAGGCCGCAGCCTTCGGCGCCAGCGAAGTGATGTGTGTCGACGCCTCCGGCTTCGCCCTGGATGGCGTGGAGCGCAACGCCACCCTCAACGGCCTGGCCGAGAAAGTCGCCTGCGTGGAAGGTGACGTGTTCGATGCCCTGCGCGAACTGAAGGCCGCCGACGAACGCTTCGATGTGATCGTTGCCGACCCGCCCGCCTTCATCAAGCGCAAGAAGGACCTGAAGAACGGCGAGGCCGCCTACCGCCGCCTCAACGAACAGGCCATGCGCCTGCTGTCCAAGGACGGCGTGCTGGTCAGCGCCTCCTGCTCGATGCACCTGCCCGAGGACGACCTGCAGAACATCCTGCTGGGCAGCGCCCGCCACCTGGACCGCAATATCCAGCTGCTCGAGCGCGGCGGCCAGGGCCCGGACCATCCGGTCCACCTGGCAATCCCGGAAACCCGCTACATCAAGAGCCTGACCGTGCGCCTGCTGCCCAACGGCTAAGACGGTTCAGCCCGAAAACGGGGCGCCTCCTATCTGGAGGCGCCCCGTTTTTCATTTCACCACTGTAGGGCGCATAAAGCGGAACGCTTTATCCGCCGGCTCCATCCACGAGTCGGCGGATAACGCCAGGGGCGTTATCCGCCCTACGAGATAAGGTCCCTCACCCCCTTACTTCACCGGCATCAGCGAATCCGCTTCGCTGATCACCGCCTTGCCGGTGCTGCGCTGGAACAGGCACAGCTCGCGGCCCTGCTTGCCCTGCATATGTTTCTGCGGGTAGCGACCGCCGATCATCAGTGCCGTATAGCCGACGCTATCGTCGAACAACACCGGCGCGCCTAGCACCTTCTTGTTCTGCAGATGGCTCAGCGCCAGGCAGGCCTCGCGCTGCTGCTTGTCCTGCGCCTGCCAGGCCGCGTCGGACGAGGCCTGCACGCTACCAACGAAGAGCGCGGCCAGTAGGGCGACGGAGATGACTTTCATGGGGTTGCTCCTTCAACGAACGGGATCGAAAAGCCTCAATGGCCATTCTGACCACGCCAGCGCGGCGAAAGTCTATGGCCCGCGCCGACCGCCAGCCTTTCCCTGGCGGCAAGGGCCGGCGTAGAATCCGGCTCATTCCTGCCATTTATCCCCCGGCGGGCCTGTGAGCCCCGGCCGAGCAGGCGGTGACCCCGCCACGCCCCGCGCCGACCTCGCCCATGCAAGGCCATCTGCTGTTTGCATCCGGTGCGTACCGCGCTCACGATACGACTTAGAGTCTGCTCAAGGTCTCGCCGGCCAGCCCTACCCGCTGTACGCCGCCGCACAGAAGACCCGGATCGACTCCCACCGTGACCTGATGCGCAGGAACCTGTCATGCCCGATTACCGCTCGAAAACCTCCACCCATGGCCGCAACATGGCCGGCGCCCGTGCCCTCTGGCGCGCCACCGGGATGAAGGACGAAGACTTCAAGAAACCGATCATCGCCATCGCCAACTCCTTCACCCAGTTCGTGCCCGGCCACGTGCACCTGAAGGACCTGGGCCAACTGGTCGCCCGCGAGATCGAAAAACACGGCGGCGTGGCCAAGGAATTCAACACCATCGCCGTGGACGACGGCATCGCCATGGGCCATGACGGCATGCTCTATTCCCTGCCGTCGCGCGAGATCATCGCCGACTCCGTGGAATACATGGTCAACGCCCACTGCGCCGACGCCATCGTCTGCATCTCCAACTGCGACAAGATCACCCCCGGCATGCTGATGGCCGCCCTGCGCCTGAACATCCCGGTGGTGTTCGTCTCCGGCGGCCCGATGGAAGCCGGCAAGACCAAGCTGGCCAACCACGGTCTGGACCTGGTCGACGCCATGGTGGTTGCCGCCGACGACTCCTGCTCCGACGAAAAAGTCGCCGAGTACGAGCGCAGCGCCTGCCCGACCTGCGGTTCCTGCTCCGGCATGTTCACCGCCAACTCGATGAACTGCCTGGTCGAAGCCCTCGGCCTCGGCCTGCCCGGCAACGGCTCCACCCTGGCGACCCACTCCGACCGCGAGCAACTGTTCCTGCGCGCCGGCCGCCTGGCCGTCGAACTCTGCCAGCGCTACTACGGTGAGGGCGATGAGTCCGTACTGCCGCGCAACGTCGCCAGCTTCAAGGCGTTCGAGAACGCCATGACCCTGGACATCGCCATGGGCGGCTCGACCAACACCATCCTGCACCTGCTGGCCGCAGCGCAGGAGGCGGAGATCGCCTTCGACCTGCGCGACATCGATCGCCTGTCGCGCAAGGTGCCGCAGCTGTGCAAGGTGGCGCCGAACATCCAGAAGTACCACATGGAAGACGTGCACCGCGCCGGCGGCATCTTCTCCATTCTCGGCGAACTGTCCCGTGGCGGCCTGCTGCACACCGACGTGCCGACCGTGCACAGCCCGAGCATGGCCGACGCCATCGCCCAGTGGGACATCACCCAGACCCAGGACGAGAAGGTCCACACCTTCTTCAAGGCCGGCCCCGCCGGCATCCCGACCCAGGTCGCGTTCAGCCAGAGCACGCGCTGGGACACCCTGGACGACGACCGCGCCGAAGGCTGCATCCGCAGCGTCGAGCACGCCTACTCGCAGGAAGGCGGCCTGGCCGTGCTGTACGGCAACATCGCCCTCGACGGTTGCGTGGTGAAGACCGCTGGCGTGGACGAATCCATCCACGTGTTCGAAGGCCGCGCAAAGATCTTCGAAAGCCAGGATGGTGCCGTGAAGGGCATCCTCGCCGACGAAGTGAAGCCGGGCGACATCGTGATCATCCGCTACGAAGGCCCGAAAGGCGGCCCGGGCATGCAGGAAATGCTCTATCCGACCAGCTACCTGAAATCCAAGGGCCTGGGCAAGGAATGCGCCCTGCTCACCGACGGCCGCTTCTCCGGCGGCACCTCGGGCCTGTCCATCGGCCACGCCTCGCCGGAAGCCGCCGCGGGCGGCGCCATCGGCCTGGTGCAGGACGGCGACAAGGTACTGATCGACATCCCCAACCGCAGCATCAACCTGCTGGTGAGCGATGAAGAACTGGCCACCCGCCGCGCCGAGCAGGACAAGAAAGGCTGGAAGCCGGCACAGCCGCGCGCGCGCAAGGTGAGCACCGCGCTGAAGGCCTACGCCCTGCTGGCCACCAGCGCCGACAAGGGCGCAGTGCGCGACAAGTCGCTGCTGGACGGTTGAGTCAGGCGGTGAGATGAAAAAGCCCGGCGAATGCCGGGCTTTTTTGTGCGCGATGAAACCAGGAGATCAACCGTCCTTCGAGTCGGTCTTGGCACAACCGCCCGTGCCGGGCTTGATGCCACGGTCGGCGTCGCAGATGGTGCCCGACACCTCCCAGATCAGGCTCGATTTGGTATCTGCCTTGGGCTTCATTTCCAGCTCGAGCTCATTCCCCTTGCTATCGGTCGCACTGGTCTTGAACTTGATGACCCCCTCCTTCACCGAATAATCACCCGTGATATTGGTGGTCACGTCGAAATTTTCTGGAATCCCATAGGCTCCGGCGTCACACCCCTTCGTGGAGCCCACTTCCGCGATGCACAGGCCAACTGCGGTTTTAACACCGGAAATCTCAGTCATCGCGGCCGCGGCTTTCGACCGGGACGAATAGTCCGAATACAAGGGCAGGGAAACCGAAGCCAGAATCCCGATGATCGCCACCACGATCATCAGCTCAATCAGAGTGAAGCCACGTTGTTGCTTATGCATTTGCATGCTCCCAGGGATTGGGCCGGAACCCCGAATGGCTCCGGATGCATTCCAGTGAAGTCACGCCAACGGGTTAAAACATTCAGAGGCGTCCGCACAGCCTGTTGAAAATTCAGCACTTTTCTCCTTCGCCGAAGGCCCTGCGCGGCACCTGCCCAGCCAGTACGTAGGAAAACAGCCTTCTCCATTTATCCCTCCTTGCCTCATGGCACTGTGCGATCCCGCTCCGGGCCAGTAAAATCGCGCTCTTTTTTCCCGGACCGCCGCCCATGAGCTCCCTCGAGAACCCGTCCGCCGCCAAGGATCAGCCCGACCTGGTCTACGGCCTGGAAGACCGCCCCGCCCTGCCCATCGCCCTGCTCGCGGCGCTGCAGCACCTGCTGGCGATCATCGTGCCGATCGTCACCCCGGGCCTGCTGATCTGCCAGGCGCTGGGCGTGTCGCCGCGCGACACCAACCTGATCGTGTCGATGTCCCTGGTGATCTCCGGCATCGCCACCTTCGTCCAGTGCAAGCGCTTCGGGCCGTTCGGCGCGGGGCTGCTGATCGTCCAGGGCACCAGCTTCAACTTCGTCGGCCCGCTGATCGCCGGCGGAGCACTGATGGTGAAGAGCGGCACGCCGGTGGAAGCCGTCATGGCAGCGATCTTCGGCGTGGTCATGGCCGGCTCCTTCGTGGAAATGGGCGTGTCGCGCATCCTGCCGTTCGTTAAGCGCCTGATCACCCCGCTGGTCACCGGCATCGTGGTGCTGATGATCGGCCTGACTCTGATCAAGGTCGGCCTGATCAGCATGGGTGGCGGCTTCTCCGCCATGGCCAACGGCACCTTCGCCAACGGCGAAAACCTGATGCTGTCGGGCCTGGTACTGGCGATCATCGTCATTCTCAACCGCATCCCGGTGGTGTGGATGCGCAGCGGTGCCATCGTCATCGCCCTGGCGGTGGGCTACGCGCTGGCCGGCTACCTGGGCCGCCTGGACTTCACCGGCATGCACGAAGCGCCGGCCTTCCAGGTTCCGGTGCCGCTGCACTTCGGCCTGGGTTTCTCCTGGAGCCTGTTCATCCCGATGCTGGTGATCTACCTGGTGACCTCGCTGGAAGCCATCGGCGACGTCACCGCCACCAGCAAGATCTCCAAGCAGCCGGTGGAAGGCCCGCTGTGGATGCAGCGCATCAAGGGCGGCGTGCTGGTGAACGGTGCCAACTCACTGCTGGCCGGCCTGTTCAATACCTTCCCCAGCTCGGTGTTCGCGCAGAACAACGGGGTGATCCAGTTGACCGGCGTCGCCAGCCGCCACGTCGGCCTGTGGATCGCCGCGATGCTCGTCGTGCTGGGCCTGTTCCCCAGCGTCGCCGGGGTGATCCAGGCCGTTCCCGAGCCGGTGCTCGGCGGCGCGGTGATGGTGATGTTCGGCGCGGTCGCCGCTTCCGGCATCAACATTCTCGCCGGCACCCACCTGGACCGTCGCGCGCTGCTGATCATTGCCGTCAGCCTGGCGCTGGGCCTGGGCATCTCGCAGGTGCCGGAGTTCCTCGCGCACATGCCCCACGCGATCCGCAACGTGCTGGAATCCGGCGTCGCCACCGGCGGCATCTGCGCGCTGCTGCTGAACTGGTTCCTGCCCGAGTCCGACGCCGCCAAGGCTTCGCACAACGGTTGATCCAACCACGACGCCACCTTCGGGTGGCGTCGTCGTTTATGCTCCCTGGCATGACCACTTCCCTGCGCATCGGCGTCATCGCCGACACACACGGCCTGCTGCGCCCCGAAGCGCTAGCGGCGCTGCAAGGCTGCCAGCGCATCCTGCACCTGGGCGATATCGGCCCCGCCTCGCTGCTCGATCAACTCCGCGAGCTCGCTCCGCTGGACGTGGTGCGTGGCAACAACGACAGCGACGACTGGGCTGATGCGCTGTCGGAGACCTTGCTGCTGGAGCTGGGCGGGCTGCGGCTCTACCTGATCCACGACCTCAAGCAGCTGGCCATCGATCCGCTTGCCGAAGGCATCGACGTGGTGCTGGCGGGGCATTCGCACAAGCCCCTGAATGAGGTGCGCGATGGGGTTCTCTATCTGAATCCGGGGAGTGCGGGGCCGCGGCGGTTCAGGTTGCCGGTTGCCTTGGCGATCCTGGAGATTGTCAACGGGCAGCCAAGGGTGGAGATGGTTTCACTCGTCTGAGAGCGTTCGCGAGCAAGCTCGCTCCTACAGGTAAATTCGGCGCTCATGCCTTGCCCTCACCCCAGCCCTCTCCCAGAGGGAGAGGGGGCAGATCGTACCGGCTGATACTGTTGGTTCTCCCTGCACCGTTCGGTCCCCTCTCCCTCTGGGAGAGGGTTAGGGTGAGGGGGCGCCAGCCATGTCGATTTCGCAAATTGACGGTGGGCTTATGGTTCGAGCAACTGCGCGGCCAACTGCGCCACCGCCTCCTGCCGCTCGGTCTTCTCCGCGCGCCGCTTGCCATTGAGGCTCGACCACTCCGGATGCGCCCGCGCCTTGCGCAGCGCCTCGGGCAGCTTGCCTTCGCGCCATTGCTTGTCTTCCGGCGACTGCAGGTGAATCGCCTCCACCGCCGCGTGCCCACGGGTCTGCAACGCCGCCAGCAGTTGCCGTTGGCGCAGCGCCAACAGGCGCAGCACGCCGTCATCCACCGACAGTTCGCGGCTGCCCTTGAGCTTGCCCAGCAGGCGCTGGCCGTAATGGCCGACGGTCTGCCAGGCGCCGCCGGCAATGGCGCCCAATGCGGTCGCCGCGCCCAGGGTCAGGCCACCGACCAGCAGATCGATACCCGCTCCCGCTGCCGCGCCCGCCGCAACACCGCCACTCAGGCGAATACCGAGTTGGCGCAGGGTTTCCGGGTTGAACAGATCATCGCCCCAGCGGCCGTCCATCAATGGCAGATCAGCCGCGCGGGCATCGTCCTTGCGGAAGGCGTAGAGGCTGAGCAGCGCCTTCACGCAGCTGTCTTCGCGCTGGCGCACCTGGTTGCGCAGCGTCTCGGTGGCGGCGCGCACGGCGGCATCGCCGGCCGGTACCAGTTGGCGACAGGCGGCGACATCCACCAGCAGTTCGGCGATCAGCCGCGCGCCGGCCTCGCGGCGAGCAACGGCTTGCGCTTCGTGATCGGCCACCAGTCGATCCAGTTGCGGCCGCGCACGCTCCAGCAGCAGCGCGAGGCTTTCGTAAAGCCGGCGTTCGCCATCCAGCGGCGGCGCCACGCTGTCGAAGCGCACCAGCGCGTGCAGACCGAGACGGGACAGCGCCTCGCGCCACTGCTCCTCACGATGCTGCGGGCTGGCGACGAAATTCAGCACCGGCAGCAACGGCCGGGCGCAGGCGGCTAGCACCGCCAGTTCGTCGCGGTACTTGGCCAGCACCGGTTCGCGGGCGTCGATCACGTAGAGGCCCGCGTCGGAGGCGAGCAACTGGCGCAGCACCTTGGCTTCCTGCTCGAAGCGGCCGCGGGCTTCGCTACCGTCGAGGAAACGACGCAGCTTCTCCGGGCCATCCAGGCGTTCGCCGGGGCGCTCCAGGCCGTCGAGGAAATCGCGCAGGGCGATGGCGTCTTCCAGTCCCGGCGTGTCGTACAGCTCCAGCAGCGGCTCGCCGTCGACCGACAGGCGTGCCCCTTCTACATGCCGCGTGGTGCTGGGACGGTGAGACACCTCGCCGAAGCCGACATCACGGGTCAGGGTCCGCAACAGCGAGGTCTTGCCGACGTTGGTGTGGCCGACCACGGCCAGTTTCAGCGCATCAGTCATGCCCGGTCTCCAGCCAACCCAGCGGGGATGCCGAGGTGTGAGGCAAATTCAGGCGTTCGATGCCGGCGTGCCAGTCGCCCAGGCGCTCGGCGTCCAGCGCTTCACCCGGCGGCGCTTGCAGCAGCCAGACGCGAGTGGCGGCGGCGCAACGCGACAGTTCGGCGATCAACGCCAGGGTGCCGCGATCCGGCGAGCGGCGCGGGTCGCAGGCAATCACCAAACGCGCCGGCGGGTAGCGGGTGAGCTGCTCCAGCAGGCGGCGACGCTGGGCGCCGTCGTCGAGGTCGCCGGCATTGGCAATCCCCTCCGGCAGCTTCGGCGGCCAGTTGGCTCGGTCCAGCAGTTCGATGGAGACCAGCAATGCGCCATCGGCGGTGGACGCCGGCAACTGCGCTTGCGGTTCGACCAGTTCATCCGGCGCCGCGTCGCTCACGCCCAGGCGCTCGCTGGCTGGCATCAGGCGCTCGCGCAACAAGGCGTAGCCAGGCAGCGAAACATCCAGCGCCAGCTGCGCACGCCCGCGCTTCCAGCGCCACAGGCAGAGCAGCCAGAGCGCGCCGCGCAGGATCACGCCGTACACCAGCAGAATTCCCACCAGCCAGCCGGCCCAGGCGTGGCGCGCGTTTTCACTGGCCACCAGGGCATCGCCGCTGGCGCGCACCAGATCGGAGTCCGGCTGCGGGAAGCCGAGCAGCGACGGCAGTGCGCCGAGGCTGTGGGTCAGTGCGATGAAGGTGTCACCGCCAAGGATGGTGGTCTCCCAGACAAAGCCGTAGCGCCGCGTCGCCAGCAGCGCCAGCATCACGCCCAGCGCGGTCGTCAGCGCGACCAGCCACAGGCCATGGACCAGCAGGCCGAGTGCCCAGCGTGTGAGTTTCTGCCGATCCAGCAGCACCAGCAGCGCGGGCGCCAGTTGCGCGGCGTGGGCATCGCGGGCGAGCTTGCCACTCAGCCACAACCACAGACGCCCCAGCGCCCCGGCTGCCTCGCCGCCGGCGAAGAACGCCAGCGTCCAGCCAATCAGGGTAATCAGGTGCAGCCCGAGCAGGCTGGCCAGTGCCCAGAACACGTTGACCGGGCGCTGCCCGTCGCCCAGCGCGGCAAAGGCCAGGCCGCCGCCGGTGAACAGCGCCAGCACCAGCAGCAGGTAGATCGACAGGCGCGCACCCTGGCTCCAGGTGCGCAAGGCAGCGCGCTGGCCGTCGCGTTCGGCCAGCAGCAGCGCACGGCTCTGCAGGCGCTGGGCGAGGTCGCCACCGCCGACGATGGCACGGCGATTGGCCTCGCTGTCTTCCAGGGGGCCGACCTGTTCCTCGCGCAGGCGCACAGCCTCGCACAGCCACAGGGATTGGAGGGCGGACTCGCTCACGGGTTCTCCGACATCGGTGTTCGCCAGCAAGGATAACCGCTGCTCGCCGCGGCGTCCCGGCACCGCCGGTAACACCCTGCATCGTCAACCAAACCAAGGAGGGGCTCTCGTCCGGCGCAGGCGGGCTCAGACTCAGCCGATAGCACTGCCCCTATAAAAACAACAATGAGGCCTCGCCATGCTGCGCTCGCTGCTCAGTGCCTTGCCCCTGCTGCTCGCCGCCACCACCGCGGCGGCCGTGGAAACACCGCCGGTACGCCCCTCCGACTGGGGGCCGGATACGCCGCTGATGCAGGCCGTGCCGCCGCGCCAGCTGGACGCCAGTGTCAGCGCCCGGCAGTCCGCCAGCAATACCTCGCAACTGTGGATCAGCCAGACCGACTTCCGCCTGCACGACGACATCGGCTTCTTCATCCGCAAGATGCTGATCCAGATGAGCCCGGTGGCGGGCACTGGAACACCACTGATGCTCGACGACCCGAAGTCCATGGTCGCGCGCATCCAGGCCGGGGACATCTTCGTCGCCGACGCCACCCTCGCCAGCCTGCTCAACGAAGAGCTGCGCAACGCCAACGCGCCGGTGCGCAACCTGAAACTCAGCACCCGCGCCGATGGCCAGGAAGTCCACGGCGAACTGCTGCGCAAGGGGCGCTGGCGGCCGCTGCGGATGGTCACCGGGATCGAGCAGGCCGGGCCGCTGAAGGTGGCGCTGGTGCCGCAGCGGATCTACGTCGACAACGTGGACGTCACGCCGTCACTGAGCGCCGCGTCCATCGAGATGTCCGAGGTGCTGCAACTGCACACCGCGCACATGCAGCTGATCGGCAACCGCATCCTGGTCGACCTCGACGGCCTGTTCCCGCCGCCGCGCCTGGACTTCACCGTGCGCCGCCTGAAACTCGCCGATGGTGGCATGGACCTGCTGCTGGGCAGTGAGCTGGCCGAGCTGAAATGGCCGCAGCTCAAGGCACCGAAAAGCTACATGTTCATCGAGGGCGGCGACATCAAGATGGCGCGGACCATCCTGGTGAAGGCCTACGCGCTGTTCACCAGTCTCAGCCCCGACGCACCGCTGCTGTTCAACCTCTACGATTACCGCCGCCAGCTGCAGTACGGCGAAATCCGCCTGCGCGAGGACGGCATGGTGCACATCGCCGTCTCGCCGGTGAAGGCGCCCGCCCCGGAGGAGAAAGCCCTATGAGAACCCTCCTCGCTTCCCTGCTCCTGCTGGCGTTTGCCGGCAACGCCGCCGCCGAGAGCGCCATCGACAAGCAGCAGCGCGAACTGGGCGTGCTGCGCCAGGGCTGGTTCCAGCAGACGCCGCCGGCAGCGGACTTCAAGGCCAGCCGGCCGGGCGGCCTGCGCGACTCCGGCCAGGACGGCGTGGGCATCCTGCTGAACAACGTCGACCTCTATTTTCAGGACGGCATCGGCTTCCACAGCCCGCAGCTCAAGGGCTGGCTGGTGCCGCTCAAGGCCGGCGAGCCGATCGACTTCGACCGCCCGCAGGACATGCGCATCAACGTCTCCGAGGGCGAGGTGATCCTCAGCCCCGAGCAGCTCGCCAACCTGTTCAACCGGCACATCCTCGATTACCCGGAGACCATGCTGCGCGGCTTCCAGCTGAGCGTCGAAGGCGACCGCCTGCTGGTCTCCGGCGAGGTGCAGCCGCTGGGCGTCGGCCCCTGGCTGCCGCTGCGGCTGTCCGGCACGGTGAAGCTCGACGGCGACAACCTCGACTACCAGCCCGACAGCGTGAAGGTGCTCGGCGTGCCCAGCTACGGCGCGATGAGCCTGGTGGGCCTGCGCCTGGATTCACTGGTGACCCTGGAGCGCCCCGGCGCGGTGCTGCAGGACAACGTGATGCACCTGAACTACCACCAGGTCTTCCCGCTGGTGGGCATCGATGGCCGCGTCGAATCCAGCTGGCTGGATGCCAAGGGCCTGCACCTGAAATTCGCGCCCAAGCCCGGCGCCACTTCGCTGGCCTTCGAACCGCCGCGCCAGGCAGGGCCGTCCTATATCTGGCTGCAATCGGGGGACCTGAAGATCTTCGAGATCCTCATCACCTACTCGCAGGTTCTGCTCAAGGCCGAGCGGCCCGAGCAGACGCTGTCGTTCAACCTCAAGGACTATCGCAAGGTGCTCTCCACCGGCATCACCCAGGTCAACGAGGACGGCACCTTCTTCATGCGCGTTCCGCCAGCCGCCGGCCCCGACGAGGGTGAGCGGCTGGTATCCTTTGGCACTGGGAGTTCCCACTGATGTTCAGCACTGGAGTCACGATGTCCGAAGCCCTGCCCCTGGCGATGATCGCCGCCCTTGCCGACAACCGCGTGATCGGCGTCGACAACCGCCTGCCCTGGCACCTACCGCAGGACCTCAAGCACTTCAAGGCAATGACCCTGGGCAAACCGGTGATCATGGGCCGCAAGACCTGGGATTCGCTGGGCCGCCCGCTGCCGGGCCGGCTGAACATCGTGATCACCCGCCAGGCCGGGCTGAAGCTGGAAGGCGCGGAAGTCTTCACCAGCCTCGACGCCGCCCTTGAGCGCGCCGCCGAATGGGCGAAGCAGGAAGAGGCCGAGGAACTGATGCTGATCGGCGGAGCGCAGCTGTATGGCGAAGCCCTTGCTCGCGCCGACCGCCTCTACCTGACCCGTGTGGGGTTGAGCCCGGCGGGTGACGCGCACTTCCCGGAAGTGGATGAAGCGCACTGGCATCTGGCGTCGAGCATCGAGCATGACGCCGAGGGCGAGACGCCGGCTTATGCGTTCGAGGTGTGGGAGCGGGCTTGAGTCTTTAGACCAAGAGCCCCTCACCCTAACCCTCTCCCGGAGGTAGAGGGGACCGACCGGCACGCATTGAAAGCTCTGCGTTAGCTGGGCGCATCAGTGAAAGCAGGACTCATCTCGGCACATACGGCCCCCTCTCCCCCTGGGAGAGGGCTGGGGTGAGGGACCGCCCAACACCGATCCTCCAATGAAAAACGCCGCCCCGGTCCCCCGGCGCGGCGTTTTTCGTTACCTCACGCCATCAGAACGCAAAGTGCTCCGCGTCCAGCCCCATCAGGCAATCCGCACCGCCCAACAGGGCCTCACGGTGCATGCTGGCGCGCGGCAGGATGCGCTTGACGTAGAACTCGGCGCTGGCCAGCTTGGCGCGGTAGAAGTCCGCGTCGCCTTCGCCAGCCGCCAGCTTCGCCTGGGCCACGCCGGCGGCCTGCACCCACAGCCCCGCCAGCAGCACGTAGGAGCAGTACTGCAGGAAGTCCACCGAGGCGGCGCCGATTTCCTGCGGGTCGCGCTGGCAGGCGGCGATCACCTCGCTGGTCAGGCTGCGCCATTCCAGCAGGCGTTGACGCACGCTTTCTGCCAGGCCGGCCAGTTCGGTGCGGGCGCCCGCGGTCTCGCAGGCAGCCGCCAGCTCGCCGATCAGCGCATTCAACTCCGTACCGCCGTCGCCCAGCAGCTTGCGACGGATCAGGTCGAGCGCCTGGATGCCGTTGGTGCCTTCGTAGATCTGCGTGATGCGGCTGTCGCGCATCAATTGCTCCATGCCCCACTCGCGGATGTAGCCATGGCCGCCATAGAGCTGCACGCCGAGGCTGGAGACCTCCTGGCCGACATCGGTGAAGAACGACTTCACGATGGGGATCAGCAGCGCCGCACGCTTGCTCGCGGCCTTGCGCGCATCGGCCTCGGGATGGCCGTGCTCCAGGTCCAGTTCACGGGCGCACAGCGCCGACACCATCCGGCAGCCCTCGGTGAGGGTCTTCTGGGTCAGCAGCATGCGCCGCACGTCCGGGTGGACGATGATCGGGTCGGCGGCCTTGGACGGCTCCGCGGCGCCGGTCAGCGCGCGCGATTGCAGGCGCTCGCGGGCGTAGGCCAGTGCGCCCTGGCAGGAGCGCTCGGCGATGCCCAGGCCCTGCAGGCCGACCTGGAAGCGCGCGTCGTTCATCATGGTGAACATGCACGCCAGGCCCTGGTTGGCCTGGCCGATCAGCCAGCCGGTGGCGCCGTCGAAGTTCATCACGCAGGTGGATGCGCCCTTGATGCCCATCTTGTGCTCGATGGCGCCACAGCTCAGGGCGTTGCGCGCGCCCGGCGTGCCGTCGGGGTTGGCAATGAATTTCGGCACGAGGAGCAGGCTGATGCCCTTCACCCCGGCCGGAGCATCGGGCAGGCGCGCCAGCACCAGGTGGACGATGTTCTCCGAGAGGTCCTGCTCGCCGCCGCTGATGAAGATCTTGCTGCCGCTGACCCGGTATCTGCCATCAGCCTGCGGTTCGGCGCGGGTGCGCAGCAGCGCGAGATCGGTGCCGGCCTGGGGCTCGGTGAGGCACATGGTGCCGCTCCACACGCCGCTGACCATCTTGGCCAGGTAGTCGCGCTGAAGCTCAGGTGCGCCGTGCTTGTACAGCGCCAGCACCGCGCCCTCGGTCAGGCCGGAATAGACGCGGAAGGACAGCGAGGCGGCCATCAGCATCTCGTGGAAGCTGGCCGAGACCATCTGCGGGAAGCCCTGGCCGCCGAACTCGGTCGGCCCGGTCATGCTCGCCCAGCCGTTGTCGCAGTATTGCCTGTACGCGTCGCGGAAGCCGTCCGGCGTGGTGACTTCGCCATTGAGCAAGGTCGCGCCCTGCTCGTCGCTGTTGCGGTTCAGCGGCGCAACCACTTCGCCGGTATAGCGCGCGCCCTCTTCCAGCACGCCGTCGATCAGCTCGCGGTCAAGGCCGTTGCCCAGCAGCTCGCAATGGCCGCTGACGTCGAACAGTTCATGGAGAACGAAGCGCATGTCGCGCAGGGGTGCCTGGTAACTCATGTTCAGTGCTCCTGTTTCACGTCGGCGAAGCGGCTATTGGCGGCGGCCAGGCGCTCGATCAGCGCGGCCGGCTGCCAGTGCGCGCCATGCTCGCCGGCCAGGTCACGCAGGCGTGCCAGCACGCTCTGCAGGCCCTGGGCATCGGCCCAGGCCATTGGGCCGGACTTGTCCTTCGGGAAGCCATAACCATTGAGGTAAACGGTGTCGATATCGGCACTGGTGGAAGCGATGCCTTCATCGAGGATCTTCGCGCCTTCGTTGACCAGCGCCAGCAGGCAGCGCTCGAGGATTTCCTCGGCGCCGATGTCGCGCCGGGAATAGCCCAGGCGCTCGGATTCGCGCACCACCAGGGCGTCGACTTCCGGGTCGTGCTCGGCCTGGCGGCTGCCCGGCTCGTAGTGATAGAAGCCGTTGCCGCTCTTCTGCCCGAAGCGGCCCATCTCGCACAGGCGGTTGTCCACCTGCACGGTCGGCGCATCCTGACCCTTGCCGGCCAGCCCGCGGGCGCGCCATTCGAGGTCGATGCCGACCACGTCGAACATGCGGAACGGCCCCATGGCGAAACCGAAGCCCTGGATCGCCGCGTCAACCTGATGCGGCAGCGAACCCTCGAGGATCAGCCGGCGCGATTCCTGGACGTATTTTTCCAGCATGCGGTTGCCGATGAAGCCGTGGCAGTTGCCGGCCACCACACTGACCTTGCCCATGCGTTCGCCCAGTTCCAGCGCGGCTTCGAGCACGGCGGGCGCAGTCTTGGCACCGCGCACGATCTCCAGCAGCTTCATGATGTGCGCCGGGCTGAAGAAGTGCAGGCCGAGTACCTGGGACGGCCGCGAGGTCACCGCAGCGATGGCGTCGACATCCAGGTAGGAGGTGTTGGAGGCGAGGATCGCCGAGGGTTTCAGTGCCGCGTCCAGTTCACGGAAGATCGACTGCTTGAGCTCGAGGTTCTCGTACACCGCCTCGATCACCAGGTCCACTTCACGGATAGCCGCGTAGTTCGCCGCCTGGGAGATGCGCGCACGCCGACGGGCCGCCTCGGCCTCGTCGATGCGCCCCTGGCGCACGTTGTGGGCGTAGGTGTCGGCCACGGTGCCGAGGGCCTGGGTGAGCATCTGCGGGTTGTTGTCCAGCCACAGGACCTGCACGCCGGCGTTCGCCAGGCACATGGCAATGTCCCGGCCCATGGTGCCGGCGCCGATGACGGCAGCGCTGGCGATGCGGATGTTCTGGCTCATGTTGTTCCTCTTGTCAGCCTGAAACGCTCGTTTGAAGACCACTCACCTTAGGGAAGGCGGTACTATTTTTGAAATTTTGAGTTGTGATACGCGGCATTCAGCTGATGAATATGAATACGTTCGACCTCAACCTGCTACGGGTACTGGATGCGCTGCTGCGCGAGCGCAACGTTTCCCGCGCGGCGGAGCGCCTGGCGCTGAGCCAGCCGGCGGTGAGCAACGCACTGAACCGCCTGCGCGAGCTGCTCGATGACCCGTTGCTGGTGCGTGTCGGCCGGGCGATGCAGCCGACGCCACGGGCGCTGGAGCTGGAAGCGCCGATTCGCGACGCCCTGCAGCGCATCGGCCAGAGCCTGGCCGGTGGCGACACCTTCGACCCGGCGCGCAGCCGCCAGCGCTTTACCCTGGCGCTGACCGACTATGTGGAAGCGCTGTGCATGCCGCGCCTGCTCGACAGCCTGGGTGGCGCGGCGCCGGGCATGCGCCTGAGCATCCAGCACCTGACGCCGACACTGCCAGCCGAGGCGCTGGACAAGGGCAACCTAGACCTGGTGCTGGGGCGCTTCGAGGAATTGCCGGCACGCTTCCAGCGCCGCCCCTGGGCCAGCGAAACGCTGCGCCTGCTGGCCCGACGCGGGCATCCGCAGGTGGACGGCGGGCTCGATCTGCAGACCTTTCTCCAGCAGCGCCACCTGTGGGTTTCCGGCGGGCAGACCAAGGGCATGGTCGACCAGTGGCTGGCCAGCCAGGGACTCAAGCGGGAGGTCGCCTACACCACGCCGAACTACCTGCAGGCGGCGCACCTGGTGGCGACCACGGATCTGCTGACGGTACTGCCGACGCGCCTGGCCGTCTATTTCGCGGAGCTCTTGCCGTTGCAGGTACTGGAGTTGCCGTTTGATGTCGGACAGTTCCAGCTGGAACTGGTGTACCTCGCCCAGCGCGAGCGGGACACGGCGCTGCAGTGGTTGGTCGAGCGGATTGTCGAAGCGGCACCGGATTGAGGGCGGGGCACGCAAATGTGAACCTTGCGCTCGGGGGCTACCCTCACCCCCGCCCTCTCCCAGAGGGAGAGGGAGCTGTCCGCACCGGCTGATGGCACGGTTACAGCCGGCACGCTCCAGTCCCCTCGCCCTCTGGGAGAGGGTTAGGGTGAGGGAAGACACAGGCTCGGGGGCGGGCGGTGTGCAGAAGAAAGCAGAAACGCGCCCGGAGGCGCGTTTCGTGGGGGTCAGAAGCGATCGCGAACGATCGTCTCTGCCAGCGGCAGGCGACCGATGCGCGGCTTGGCTTCCACGGCCTGTTTACCGACAGCGATCATCAGGCCGATGGCGTGACTGGCCGGCAGGTTGATCAGCTTGCCCACGGCGTCGAAGTCGAAACCGACCATAGGCACGCTGTCCAGGCCACGGCCGCGGGCGGCGAGCATCAGGGTCTGGGCCACCAGGCCGCAGCTGCGCATGGCTTCGTCGCGCTGGGTCTGCGACTTGCCTCTGTAGTAGCCGTCGATGGCGCCGACCATGTAGTTCTTCACTTCAACCGGGGCGCCGTCCCACACTCGCTCGGCGTTCTGCTCCCAGCTATCGACCTGCGCGCAGACGATCACCAGCATCGACGCCTCGGTCATCTGCACCTGGTCCCAGCCCGCCGCACGGATCTGCGCGCGCAACTGCGGGTCGCTGACTTCCACCAGGCGCACGTGCTGCAGGTTGAAGGAAGTGGGCGCGAGCAGCGCCTGTTGCAGCAGGTCGTCCTTCTCCTCACGACTCATCACGTAGGAAGTGTCGAAACCACGGATGGAACGGCGGCTGCGGATGGCGTCTTCGATCAGCATGGAAAATCCTCTGGCTGGCATGGGCGGGAATGGCGCGCATGGTAAGCCGAGAGGAAGTCCCGTTGCAGAGCGGCGTATCGATAATGTCCATCCAGCGTTTCGATGGAACGGCGCGGGCGCCCGCCGGGTCAGGCGAGTACCCGCGAGGGATCAGCTCTCCAACGCTTCCACGGGTGCGGCGGTAGCCTGCCGCTGCTTGGGCGAGGTGAAGCTCAGGTAGCCGTCCTCGACCTTGCCGAAGCGCAACAGGGCCAGGTCCAGCGCGTAGTTCTGGTAGAGCTTCCACGGCGTGCGGTCGCCCTGTTTGGGCATGCGGTCGGCGGCGCGCTGAATGTAGCCGGAGTTGAGATTGAGGAAGGGTTCTTCCTTCACCGAACCGTCAGTCTGGCGCGGCGTGCACTGGCGCATGCCGATGGCGTCCAGGTGGTTGATCAGGCGGCAGAAGTACTCGCTGGAGAGGTCTGCCTTGAGCGTCCAGCTGGCGTTGGTGTAGCCGACGATAGCGGCCAGGTTGGGCAGGTCGCGCAGCATGATGCCGCGATAGCCCATGCTCTGGGTGACGTCGAATGGCTTGCCGTCGATGGCCAGTTCCGCGCCGCCGAACATCACCAGGTCCAGCCCGGTGGCGGTGACGATGACGTCCGCCTCCAGCACCTGCCCGGACTTCAGCAGGATGCCCTTCTCGCTGAAACGCTCGATATGCTCGGTGACCACCGAGGCACGGCCCTGGCGCAGTGCCTTGAACAGGTCGCCGTCCGGCACGCAGCACACGCGCTCGTCCCACGGCTTGTAGCGCGGGCTGAAGTGGCGCATGTCGAAGTCCTTGCCCAGTTGCAGGTTGGCCAGCTTGAGCATCAACTTGCGCACCGCGCCGGGGAACATCTTGGAGGCCATGAAGAAGACCATCTGCATGGTCACGTTGCGCGCCCGCGCCTGGCGATACACCCACTTCTCCGGCAGGAAGTTGCGCAGGAAGTTGGAGATCGGGTCCTTCGCCGGCAGCGTGATCACGTAGGACGGCGAGCGCTGCAGCATGGTGACATGGGCCGCCTTGTCGGTCAGCGACGGCACCAGCGTGACGGCGGTCGCGCCGCTGCCGATCACCACGATGCGCTTGCCGCTGTAGTCGAAGTTTTCCGGCCACAACTGCGGGTGGATGACCTGCCCGCCGAAGCTTTCGCGTCCGGCGAATTCCGGGGTGTAACCGGCGTCGTAGCGGTAGTAGCCGGTGCACATGAAGAGGAACTGCGCGCTCATGCGCACCGGCTCCGCTTCGTCGCCGCGCTGCACGCTGAGGTTCCAGCGCGCCGTGTTGCTGTCCCAGTCGGCCTTGAGCACGCGGTGGCGGTAGCGCACCTTGTCCTCGACGCGGTACTCGCGGGCGGTCTCGCGGATGTAGTTGAGAATCGACGGGCCGTCGGCGATCGCCTTGGGGTCGGTCCAGGGCTTGAAGTTGTAGCCCAGGGTGTACATGTCCGAGTCGGAACGGATGCCCGGGTAGCGGAACAGGTCCCAGGTACCACCCATGGCCTCGCGGCCTTCGAGGATTGCGTAGGACTTGCCGGGACACTGCTTCTGCAGGTGACAGGCGGCGCCGATGCCGGACAGGCCGGCGCCGATGATCAGTACATCCAGGTGCTCGACGGACATGCTTGGGGCTCCTCGGCCGTTAGGCAGGCAGTGCCTGGTGAGTCTAGGAGGAATTTCCTCCCCTCACCCTACAAGCAGCCCGGGCGGCATCACGCCGACCTTTAGTCGTGCGTGGCGCCGCCGTATTCAGGCGGTCAGAGCTGCGCCTGTACCCAATCGCGCACCTGGGCGTAGGGGTAGTCTTCCAGCGTCGCGTAGCCCGGCAAGCCACGCGCGCGCATGCGGGTGAAGGCCGGCACGCTGATGCCACAGAGGAAGCGCGTGATGCAATCGGCGCTGGGCTCGGCGCCTCGCGCGCTGCGGTACTTCTCCAGGAAGGCAGCGCAGCGGTTATGCAGCGACTGGCCATCCAGGGCTGGCAGCACGGGCGGCTCCGGCAGGCGGGCGACATGGCCGGCGCACACCGAACAGTGGCCGCACTGGCGCGGCGCCTGCTGGTCGCCGAAGTACTGGGCGAGGCGCCAGCTCAGGCAGTCCGAGCTGCCCAGCAGATCGAGCATGGCGCCGATGCGGGCGATCTCGCTTTGCTCATGGCGCTTGAAGTAGTCGTGCAGTGCTTCGCTCAACTGATCCACAGCGAAGGACGCATCGCGCACCGAGTACACCTCGGTCATCTGCTTGCTCTCCAACTCCACCCAGCCGCGCTCCTGGAAGTAATCCAGCGCCTTCACCACCCGCGCGCGCTCGGCGCCGTGGCGGCTGTAGAGGGTGTCGAAGTCCAGGGTCGCCCAGGTCCGCGCGCGGGCCGAAGTCGTCAGGATGGCATCGACGAACTGGCGCCGCTCGCCTTCGAAATGACTCAGCAGCTCGGCGGAATTGACCAGCAACTTGTAGCGATATTCGGCGAAATAAGCGAAGCGCGGCGCGATGATGCCGCGCAACTCCAACTGCACCAGCAGCGTCTTCAGCGGCAGTTGGCGGATGTTGGACTGGTCCGACAGCGGCACCAGCATGGTTTCCCACTGGCCGCCTTGCTGCCCCCCGGAGGCCTGGCGGATTTCCTCCAGCACGGTGCGGATGCCTTCACGCTCGGGCGTGTCGCCGTAGACGAAGTTCTCCAGCACGTTGAGGCTGTCGCGGTTGGCCAGCACCAGGCACTCCGAGCGCTGGCCGTCGCGGCCGGCGCGGCCGATCTCCTGGCTGTAGTTCTCCAGCGACTTGGGCAGGTCGTAGTGCACCACCTGGCGGATATCGCTCTTGTCGATGCCCATGCCGAAGGCGATGGTGGCGACGATGCAGTTCAGCCGGCCCTCCATGAAGCGGCGCTGAATGCCTTCGCGCTCGGGGTGCTCCATCCCGGCGTGGTAGGCGTAGGCGGGGATGCCGCGCTCGGCCAGGTGCGCGGCGACGTCCTCGGCGGTCTTCTGCTGGGTGACGTAGACGATGGCCGGCTGGCCCGGACGCTCGTGCAACCATTGCACCAGGCGGGCACGGCGGGCGGCACTGGAGATCGGCTCGATCTGCAGGTCGAGGTTGGCGCGGTAGAAACCGGTGGTGACCACGTCGCTCTCGGCGATGGCGAACTTGGCGCGCATGTCGGCGATCACCGCCGGCGTTGCCGTGGCGGTGAGCAGCAGCACCTGGGGAATGCGGAACTGTTTCTGGTAGTCGGGCAGCTTCAGGTAGTCGGGGCGGAAGTTGTGGCCCCATTCCGAAATACAGTGCGCCTCGTCCACCACCAGCAGGGAAATCGGCACCTCGCTGATGAAGTTGCGGAAGCGCTCGTTCTTCAGGCGCTCCACCGAGATCATCAGCACCTTCAATTCGCCGCTGCGCGCGCGGGCCATGGTCTGCGCGGTCTGCTCGCGGCTCTGCGCCGAATCGATGCTGGCGGCGGCAATGCCGTGGCGGGCCAGGAAGGCGAGCTGGTCCTGCATCAGCGCCAGCAGCGGCGAGACCACCAGCGTCAGGTGCGGCAGCAGCAACGCCGGCAACTGGTAACACAGCGACTTGCCCGAGCCGGTGGGAAAGATCGCCGCCGCCGAGCGCCCGGCCAGCACGGCACTGACCGCCACCTCCTGGCCGGGGCGGAACTGGCGGAAACCGAAGACGCGTTCGAGGGTGTCGTGCATGGGGATAACTCCTTTCATGGGCGTCCACCCAGCCTAGGAAGCGCTTTTGCAGGAACGCGCCATGTTCGTGATCGCGGGTGAAGCACTCCTACAACGGCAAGAGCCCCTCACCCTAACCCTCTCCCGCAAGCGGGAGAGGGAACCGTTCAGTACAGGGTGGCAGCACAGCGTCAGCCGGTGCGACCTGCCCCTCTCCCTCTGGGAGAGGTTGGGTGAGGGCAGGCGTTGGCGCTGACTCCCCAGGACAACAGTTGCTCCTATAAAGAAGCTCGGGCGGCGAGACGAGAAATGAAAAAGCCGCCCGAAGGCGGCTCTTTCCAGAACAGGCTCGCTTACAGCTGCGGGCCGGCGTTCTTGATGGCGTCGCTCACGTCGAACTTCTTGAAGTTGTCGATGAACTTGCTGGCCAGGCCCTTGGCGGCTTCGTCGTAGGCAGCCTTGTCTTCCCAGGTGTTGCGCGGGTTGAGCAGGTTGGTCTCGACGCCCGGAACGACCTTCGGCACGTCCAGGTTGATGATGTCCAGGTGCTCGGTCTCGGCACCGATCAGAGCGCCGCTCTGGATGGCCGCGATCACACCACGGGTGGTCGGGATGTTGAAGCGCTTGCCGACGCCGTAGCCACCGCCGGTCCAGCCGGTGTTGACCAGGTAGACCTTGGAACCGAAGGCCTGGATGCGCTTGATCAGCAGCTCGGCGTAGACGCCGGCCGGGCGCGGGAAGAACGGTGCGCCGAAGCAGGTGGAGAAGGTCGACTTGATGCCGCCGCCCGAACCCATTTCGGTGGAACCGACCAGCGCGGTATAGCCGGACAGGAAGTGGTAGGCCGCCTGCTCGTTGTTCAGGATCGACACCGGCGGCAGAACGCCGGTCAGGTCGCAGGTCAGGAAGATCACGGCATTGGGCTCGCCGCCGAGGTTCTTCTCGGAACGCTTCTCGACGTTTTCCAGCGGGTAGGCCGCGCGGGAGTTCTGGGTCAGGCTGTCATCGGCGTAGTTCGGGGTGCGGTTTTCGTCGAGGACGACGTTTTCCAGCACGGCGCCGAACTTGATGGCTTTCCAGATGACCGGCTCGTTCTTCTCGGACAGGTCGATGCACTTGGCGTAGCAGCCGCCTTCGATGTTGAAGACAACGCCTTCGCCCCAGCCGTGCTCGTCGTCGCCGATCAGGTAGCGGCTTTCGTCGGCGGACAGGGTGGTCTTGCCGGTGCCGGACAGACCGAAGAACAGGGTCACGTCGCCGGCTTCACCGATGTTCGCGGCACAGTGCATCGGCAGCACGTCTTTTTCCGGCAGCAGGTAGTTCTGCACGCCGAACATGGCCTTCTTCATTTCACCGGCGTAGCGCATGCCGGCGATCAGCACTTTCTTCTGGGCGAAGTTGAGGATCACGCAGCCATCGGAGTTGGTGCCGTCACGCTCGGGCACGCACTCGAAGTTGGCGACGTTGAGCACCTGCCATTCTTCACGGCCAGCCGGGTTGTACTGCTCGGGCTCGATGAACAGCGCGCGGCCGAACAGGTTCTGCCAGGCAGTGGCGGTGGTCATCTTGACGGCCAGGTAGTGATCCGCTGCGGAACCTACATGAACGTGGGAGACAAAGTGTTCCTGGGCGTTATTGAAGGCCTGGACACGGTCCCACAGGGCATCGAACTTGTCGGCCGGGAACGGACGGTTGATGGCGCCCCATGCGATGGAATCCTTGCTGCCCGGCTCTTCGACGATGAAACGGTCGGCAGGCGAGCGGCCGGTGCGGTGGCCGGTTTTCACGACCAGCGAGCCGTTGTCGGCGAGTTCGCCTTCGCCGCGGCGAATGGCTTCCTCGACCAGTTGGGCAACGCTGATATCGGTGTAAACGGCTTTGTTGGCTTGCGTCATGTGGGTCCCCGTCGGCCGAAGCCGAGTCCTCCAAACATTGCGTAGTGACTTCTGATTCCCACTACCGCGGAAAAAAGTCGCGGGATTATGCCAGAAAAGAAATGGCCAAGTGCAGCCTCTGATCTGGCGAGAGCGCCATTGGTTCGGCTATCGGACAGATAGATGCGGTCAATGGCGGGTTTCTGACGGTGTCTGGCTACCGCCGCCCGAGAACAGCTGGGCAACGTCCGAACCGTCGAAGCGATAACGCTGATTGCAGAACTGGCAGTCGATGACGATCTCGCCATCTTCCTCGGCCAGCAGGCGTTCGGCGTCCTCCTGCCCAAGACTGACCAGCGCGTTGGCCGAGCGTTCCCGCGAGCAGCTGCAGCGGAACACCAGCGGCTGCGGATCGAACAGGCGCACATCGTCCTCGTGATACAGGCGATGCAACACGGTGGCGTTGTCCAGGCCCAGCAATTCCTCGGCGGTGAGGGTATCGGCCAGGGTGGTGACGTGCTGCCAGCTGGCTTCCCGCGACTCAGCGTCGCGCTGGCGGTCGGCCGGCAGTTGCTGCAGCAGCAGGCCACGGGCGCGACGGCTGTCGGCATTGAGCCAGAAGCGGGTCGGGAGCTGCTCGGACGTGGCGAAATAGGTCGACAGGCAGTCCGCCAGGGTCGCGCCCTCCAGCGGCACGATGCCCTGGTAGCGCTTGCCGTTCTTCGGGTCGACGGTGAGGGTCAGGACGCCATGCGGCATCAGCTCGGCGAGCCCCGCGGCATCACCGATGGCCTGCGCATCGTAGCGGGCCAGGCCGCGCACTTCGCGATCACTGGAGCACTCGACCATCAGCAGCGGCACCGCGCCGCTGGAGCGCGCCTGCAGCACCAGCAGGCCGTCGAACTTCAGGGTGCCGCAAAGCAGCGCGGCGGCGGCTAGCATTTCTCCGAGCAGCTGGGCGACCGGCTGCGGATAGGGGTGTTTGGCCAGCACTTCGGCGTAGCTGCGGTCGAGCTCCACCAGCTCACCACGGACATCGGTGTTGTCGAACAGGAAACGCTGACTTTGATCGATTCTGGACATGCTGGGCACAACGCTGCGATATGCACAAATAAATGACAAGTTGATGGCAAAGGCCTATAAAGCGCGCTTTGCAGCACCCACCCATATTCGAGTGGTTCCGTAAGGGGGTATCGATTTTATGGACAAAACCACGCCGTTCCAAGCCACCTGGTCCTGGAAGCCCTTCATCGCCTGTCACCTGATGGCGCTCGCCCTGCTTCTGCTGTGGCTCTGGGCCCCCACCCGCAGCGCGATGGACCTGTTCGATTTCAGCCTGTTCAGCCTGCTCAACCAGCCGCTGGCGAGCAATGAAACCTGGCGCATGACCTGGGCCGTGGCCAGCACCCGGCCGTTCGACCTGTTGGTCGGGGTGATCCTCCTGCTCCTGCTGATCCGTGGCGACTGGATCTTCAAGGCGACCCAGGCCCGCGCGGCGACCTTCGGCTTCCTGTGTGCGGCGGTCGTCCTGGTGGTGGTGCGCATTCTCTACGCCAAGATCGCCCACAAGCTGGGCTGGCAGCACGCGAGCATTTCCAGCGTCGCGCCGGATGCGGTACGCCTGGAGCAGTACTTCCCGCAGTGGGAAAACACCGCGTTCGAGGTGAAGGACGAATCCGCCCGCAGCTTCCCCGGCGACCACGCCTCAGTACTGCTGATCTGGGCGCTGTTCCTCACCCTGTTCGCCCGCAACGCCCTGCAGTGGGTGGTGATCTGGGGCCTGGCGCTGCTGTTCATGCTGCCGCGCCTGGTGGCCGGCGCGCACTGGGGCCAGGACGACTACATCGGCGGCGTGCAGATGGCTCTGGTAGCCCTGGCCTGGAGCTGCTTCACCCCGTTCGCCGCCAAGGGCAGCGCCGCCCTGGTGCGCTGGACCGATCCGCTGTTCCGCCTGGCCGCGAAAATCCCGCTGCTCAATCGCCTGAGCGTCGTCGCCGCCTGACGACCGAAGGCTCCCGGCGAGGCGCCCATGGCCCTCGCCGGCTGCTCACTCCTGGTCGCGGAAGCTGAACAACTGGCGGCGCTGCTTCTTGGTCGGCCGCCCGTCAGTCTGCACGCCCAGCGCCCCCGCCTTGCGCATCGCCGAAGCATCCTCGCGGCGCTTCACGCTATCGACGGTTTCCTCATACAGCAACTGCGCCTCGGGCGCGCCACGACGCACCATCGACAGCGCCTTCACCACCACGGTGCGCTCGTCGAAGCCGGTGCGGATCACATATTCCTCGCCAACCTTGGGCTCCTTGCCCGGCTTGCAGCGCTCGCCCCGGCAGTGCACCTTGCCGCCGTCGATGGCTTCCTTGGCCAGGGAGCGGGTCTTGTAGAAGCGCGCCGCCCACAGCCACTTGTCCAGACGGACCTTGTCGTCGTCTTTTTCGCTCACTTCACAACCTCGTCATGCGGGTCTGAGAGTGTACCCCGCGCCCCGCTGGCGGGGCACAACCGGCCTGACTAGAATGCCGGCAAACGCCGGGGATACCTGTCTTGAAGACTTTCGACCAGCTGTCGGTAATTGGTCTGCGCGAATGGATCGCCCTGCCCGAACTGGGCATGGTCGGCCTGCGCGCGAAGATCGACACCGGCGCCAGCACGTCCACCCTGCACGCCAGCGACATCGTGCCGTTCCAGCGCGACGGCCAGGACTGGGTGCGCTTCATCGCCCATCTGGGCACCCAGGTGCAGCGCCGTCACCGTTGCGAGGCGCCGGTGGTAACAATGAAAACCATCAGGAGCTCCAACGGCCAGGCCCAGACCCGCTACGTGATCCGCACCCTGCTGGCGCTGGGCGACCGGGCCTGGTCGGTGGAGTTCACCCTGGCCTGCCGCAAGACCATGCGCTACCGCGTGCTGCTAGGCTCCAAGGCTCTGGTCCACGGCCAGCTGGTGGTCAACCCGGGCCTCACCTACGTGCAAGACAAACCCCTCATCATGGTTCCCGCCACCCTTCCAGGTGATCAATGAAAATTGCTGTGCTGTCGCGCAATCCGCGTCTGTATTCCACCCGTCGGCTGGTGGAGGCCGGGCAGCAACGCGGCCACGAGATGGTGGTGATCGACACCCTCCGCGCCTACATGAACATTGCCAGCCACAAGCCGCAGATCCACTACCGTGGCAAACCGCTGGAAGGCTTCGACGCGGTGATCCCGCGCATTGGCGCCTCGGTGACCTTCTATGGCTGCGCCGTGCTGCGCCAGTTCGAGATGATGGGGGTGTTCCCGCTCAACGAATCGGTCGCCATCGCCCGCTCCCGCGACAAGCTGCGCTCGTTGCAACTGTTGTCGCGCAAGGGCATCGGCCTGCCGGTGACCGGCTTCGCCCACTCCCCGGATGACGTGCCGGACCTGATCGAGATGGTCGGCGGCGCGCCGCTGGTGATCAAGCTGCTCGAAGGCACCCAGGGCATCGGCGTAGTCCTCTGCGAGACGGAGAAGGCCGCCGAATCCGTGCTGGAAGCCTTCATGGGGCTCAAGCACAACATCATGGTGCAGGAATACATCAAGGAAGCCGGCGGCGCCGACATCCGCTGCTTCGTGGTCGGCGACAAGGTGATCGCCTCGATGAAGCGCCAGGCGGCGGCCGGCGAGTTCCGCTCCAACCTGCACCGCGGCGGCAGCGCCAGCCTGATCAAGATCACCCCGGAAGAGCGCATGACCGCCATCCGCGCCGCCAAGGTGATGGGCCTGCACGTCGCCGGTGTCGACATCCTGCGCTCCAACCATGGGCCGCTGGTGATGGAGGTGAACTCCTCGCCGGGCCTGGAGGGCATCGAAACCACCACCGGCAAGGATATCGCCGGGGTGATCATCGAGTACCTGGAGAAGAATGGCGGCCCGCATCTGGCGCGCACCAAAGGGAAAGGGTGAGCCGGGGCTTTCGCGACGCATGCGTTGCGCCGGCGAACGACTGGCCAAGGAAGGCCTGGCAGGGGTCACAGAGAAGCACGTAGCCACGACAGGGATGTCAGGAACAAAATCCCATGACGCCCCCTTCAGCACGGCATGGGGCTTCCCCCCTCACCCCAGCCCTCTCCCAGAGGGAGAGGGGGCCGTCCGTGCCGGCTGACATCGCAGCTTAATCCTGCGCCGATCAGTTCCCTCTCCCTCGGGAGCGGGGCGCGTAGCCAGGGTTAGAGTGAGGGGCCGCATGGCAGCCAAACCAACATGAAGCACCGAGCCCTCGAAGTTCCAGCTCCAAGCTTCATTGCCCCACGGAACCCTTCGCGAGCAAGCTCGCTCCTACAGTTCTCCTGAAGTAACCGGAATCCATTCATGCCCGCCTCCCGCCCCCATGCCGAACTCAAATGGTCGCCCATCGAAGGCCGTGTCGCGCTGGTCGCGCCGGCTTCGGCGATCGCCGAAGAAGTGCTCGAAGCGACCCTGCGCCAGCTGGAAGTACAAGGTGTGGAGTACCACCTTGGCGCCCACGCCGAGGCGCGCTATCGCTATCTGGCGGGAACGCCTGAAGAACGCCTGGAAGACTTCCACGCTGCCTTCGAACGGGACGACGTCAGCGCCGTCTGGTGCCTGCGCGGTGGCTACGGCTGTGGACAGCTCATCCCCCAGCTGGACTGGCGGCGCATCCAGGCCGCCTCGCCGCGTCCGCTGATCGGCTTCTCGGACATTTCCATCCTGCTCAGCGCCTTCCATCGCCAGGGCTTGCCGGCGATCCACGGCATGGTCGCCACCGGCCTGGGCCTGCAACCGCTGAGCGCGCCCAGCGAGCAGCGCGAGCGCCTGGCCTCACTGGCGTCGATCAGCCACGTACTGGCCGGCGGCCCCGGCAAGCTGGCAGTCCAGCACCTCGCCGGGCCGAAACGCGCCGTGCAAGGCGAACTGATTGGCGGCAACCTCACCGCGCTGGCCTGCATGGCCGGCACCGCGGGTGCGCTGTACGTACCGGACGGAGCGATCCTGATCCTCGAGGACGTCGGCGAGCCCTACTACCGTATCGAGCGCAGCCTCTGGCAACTGTTGAACAGCCTGAACGGCGCACGTCTGGGCGCCATCTGCCTCGGCACTTTCACCGACTGCCCGCGCAAGGGCGTGGCCCACAGCCTGGAAGAGATCTTCGCCGAGTACGCCGCGACGCTGGGTGTCCCGCTCTACCACGGTCTGCCCAGCGGCCACGGCGCGCAGAACCGCGCCTGGCCCTATGGGCGCCAGGCGGTGCTGGAAGGAAAATCCCTACGCTGGGATTAGAGTCTGCTCAGGATCTCGCGAGCTGGAGCAGAACAAGGCGAGGACAGCTGAGAAAGCGCAGTTGATTGCAGTCAATGAGCACTTCCCGGCTGGCCGCAACGCCGTTGTGCCGACGCGCAGCAGATCGCAAGCAGGCTCTTAATGCGCGTCGCGTGGCAGCAGCAACCCGAGCGGCAGGCAGACGCGCGCTTCCACGCCACCACCCTCGCGGTTGCGCAGTTCGATGCTGCCACCGTGCTGTTCGGCAATGCGCTTGACGATGGCCAGGCCGAGGCCGGTGCCCTTGCCACCGCGCGCCTTGTCGCCACGGAAGAAGGGATTGAAGATGTTGTCCAGCTCCTGCGGATCGACCCCCGCGCCGCGGTCCAGCACGCTGAGCACCACGTAGGGCGCCCCGCCACCGCCAGCCACATGGGCCGCCACTTCGACCTTGCCGCCACCGTGGTTGAGGCCGTTCTCGATCAGGTTGCCCAGCAGGCGCTTGATCGACACCCGACGGAAGCGGAACAGCGGCAGCGTCTCCAGGCACAGGCGCACGCGGTTGCCGGTCTGGTTGAAGGCATCGGCCACCTCGCGGATCAGGTCGGCAAGGTCACCCTCTTCCACCGGCTCGTCGCGGCCATCGCGGATGAAGGCGAGGAACTGGTCGAGGATGGCATCCATGTCCTCGATGTCACGCACCATGTCCTCGACCATCTCTCGGTCGCTTTCGGGCATCAGTTCCAGCGACAGGCGCAGGCGCGTCAATGGCGTGCGCAGATCGTGGGAAACCCCCGCCAGCATCAGCTCGCGCTCGCGCCCACCCTGCTCGACATCATCGGCCATCTGGTTGAACGCGCGGTACACCTCGGCCATCTCGCTCGGCGTTTCCGGCCCCAACGGCAGGCGCACACTACGGCCCTTGCCGAACTCGCGGGAGGCAAACACCAGGCGCTTCAGCGGCTGGCTGAGCAGGCGCACGAAAATCCACGCGGCAGCCGTGGACAGCAGGCCGATGCCGAGGAACCAGCCCAGTACACTCCAGATCTGCTGGCCGCGCAGCGGGTGCGGATAGAGCGGCACGCCGATCCAGCCGTCGCCCAGAGTCGGCGCGCGCACCCAGAGCATCGACGGATGGTGGATGCGCAGCCGCGTCTCGGTATCGATACCCAGCTCCATGCGCATCTGCCGCTGGAAGATTTCCGTGTACGGCCAGTGCACTTCCTCCGGCTGCCCCTGCTCGTGGGGCGCCCACTTCAGCCCGGCGGACTGGGCGATGGCCTCGCGCGATTTCTCGTCCGCCGCCCAGTAGGCGCGCACGGTCAGTGCCGCGCCATGGCTGTACTGGCGGTCGACCAGCATGTCTTCGTTCATCAGCAGGTAGACCAGGGTCAGCGCCTTGGAAAACAGCACGACGATAAGCACCAGCCAGAGGGTGCGGGCGAAGAAGCTTTGCGGGAACCAGAGGGGGGTTTTCATAGGGCAGCGGCAGGCTGCAGGCCATAGGCGTCAGGCCAAAGCGGAAAGGACACACCCCGCCTGTAGCCTGCCGCTTGTAGCCTGCAGCTTAGCGTTTGGCTCCATCCGGCACGAACACGTAACCCACACCCCAGACGGTCTGGATGTAACGCGGCTTCGACGGATCGGGCTCGATGAGTCGGCGCAGGCGGGAAATCTGCACGTCGATGGAACGCTCCAGGGCGTCCCACTCGCGGCCGCGGGCCAGGTTCATCAGCTTGTCGCGGGTCAGCGGCTCGCGAGCATGCTGCACCAGGGCCTTGAGCACGGCGAACTCACCGGTGGTGAGCATGTGCACTTCCTCGCCCTTCTTCAGCTCGCGGGTGGCCAGGTGCAATTCGTAGTCGCCGAAGGTGACGATCTCGTCCTCGCCCGCCGGCGCGCCCGGCACCAGCGGCGCCTGGCGGCGCAGCACGGCCTTGATCCGCGCCAGCAGCTCGCGCGGGTTGAACGGCTTGGCCAGGTAATCGTCGGCGCCCTGCTCCAGGCCGGAGATACGGCTGGACTCGTCACCCTTGGCGGTGAGCATGATGATCGGGATCTGGTTGTTCGACTCGCGCAGGCGCTTGCATGCGGAGAGGCCATCCTCGCCGGGCATCATCAGGTCCAGCACCACCAGCTGGAACAGCTCGCGGGCCAGCAGACGGTCCATCTGCTCGGTGTTTTCGACGGCGCGGACACGGTAACCCTGCTCATCGAGGAAGCGCTCCAGCAGTCGGCGCAGGCGCGCGTCGTCATCGACCACGAGGATCTTTTCGCCTTCCGGCAGGGTGGCAGCGTTCGTCATGGAAACTCCCAGAATCTGATTCGGCGGGCATTATCGCCCAGCAGCCGTGCATCACGGCTTGTCCATTGTTAGCAGATTTTTCCCCGACCAGCCGCCCACCCGGTGAAATTGTCGTGGGTATAATGCGGCGCTTTTGCGGCGGGGCGTTGTCACAGAGCCTGTCGTGAGGCCGGGAACTCCGGTCCTGACGTCCCGTAATTCGATTGTTTTGTCAGGTGGATTCATGGACAGCATCAACACCCGTATCGCCGAAGAGCTTTCCGCACTGCCCTCCGGCCGCGTTCAACCGCAGCAAGTCGCCGCTGCCGTCGCCCTGCTCGACGAAGGCTCCACCGTCCCCTTCATCGCCCGCTACCGGAAAGAAGTCACCGGCAGCCTGGATGACACCCAGCTGCGCATGCTCGAAGAGCGCCTGCGCTACCTGCGCGAGCTGGACGAGCGCCGTGGCGCGATCCTCGCCAGCATCGAGGAACAGGGCAAGCTGACCCCGGAACTGGCCCGCGAGATCAACCTCGCCGACACCAAGACCCGCCTCGAAGACCTCTACCTGCCCTATAAGCAGAAGCGCCGCACCAAGGGCCAGATCGCCCTGGAGGCCGGCCTGGGCGAACTGGCCGATGCGCTGTTCGCCGACCCGAGCCTGACACCGGAAAGCGAAGCCGCGCGCTTCGTCGATGCCGAGAAAGGCTTCGCCGACACCAAGGCCGTGCTCGAAGGCGCCAAGTACATCCTCATGGAACGCTTCGCCGAGGACGCCACGCTGCTCGACCGCCTGCGCAGCTTCCTCAAGGACAACGCCACCCTGACCGCACGCCTGGTGCCGGGCAAGGAAACCGAGGGCGCCAAGTTCAGCGACTACTTCGAGCACGACGAGCCGCTGAAGAACGCGCCGTCGCACCGCGCCCTGGCAATCTTCCGTGGCCGCAACGAAGGCGTGCTGAGCGTGGCCCTGAAAGTCGGCGAAGAGCTGCCGGGCACCTCGCACCCCTGCGAAATCATGATTGGCGAGCGCTTCGGCATCGCCAACCAGGGCCGCGCCGCGGACAAGTGGCTCGCCGAAGTGGTGCGCTGGACCTGGAAGGTCAAGCTCTACACCCACCTGGAAACCGACCTGCTGGGCGAGTTGCGCGAAGGCGCCGACCTGGAGGCGATCAACGTCTTCGCGCGCAACCTGCACGACCTGCTGCTGGCCGCCCCGGCCGGCCCGCGCGCCACCCTGGGCCTGGACCCGGGCCTGCGCACCGGCGTGAAGGTCGCCGTGGTCGATGCCACCGGCAAGCTGCTGGACACCGCCACCGTCTACCCGCACGTGCCGAAGAACCAGTGGGACCAGACCATTGCCGTGCTCGCCGCGCTGTGCGCCAAGCACCAGGTGGAGCTGATCGCCATCGGCAACGGCACCGCCAGCCGCGAGACCGACAAGCTGGCCGCCGAACTGATCAAGAAGTATCCGGCGCTCAAGTGCACCAAGATCATGGTCAGCGAGGCCGGCGCTTCGGTGTACTCGGCGTCCGAACTGGCCGCCAGGGAATTCCCGGAGCTGGACGTGTCGCTGCGCGGCGCCGTCTCCATCGCCCGCCGCCTGCAGGACCCGCTGGCCGAGCTGGTGAAGATCGAACCGAAATCCATCGGCGTCGGCCAGTACCAGCATGACGTCTCCCAGCTGCAGCTCGCGCGCAGCCTGGACGCGGTGGTGGAAGACTGCGTGAACGCCGTGGGCGTGGACGTGAATACCGCCTCCGCCGCCCTGCTGGCGCGCATCTCCGGCCTGAACAGCACCCTGGCGCAGAACATCGTCGCGCACCGCGACGCCAACGGCGCCTTCAAGACCCGCGACGAACTGAAGAAAGTCAGCCGCCTGGGCGAGAAGACCTTCGAACAGGCCGCCGGCTTCCTCCGCGTGATGAACGGCGACAACCCGCTGGACGCCTCCGCGGTGCACCCGGAAACCTACCCGCTGGTACAGCGCATCGCTGCCGACACCGGCCGCGACGTGCGCTCGCTGATCGGCGACTCGGGTTTCCTCAAGCGCCTGGACCCGAAGAAATTCACCGACGAACAATTCGGCCTGCCCACCGTCACCGACATCCTCAAGGAACTCGACAAGCCCGGCCGCGACCCGCGCCCGGAGTTCAAGACCGCGGAGTTCCAGGAAGGCGTCGAGAGCCTGAAGGACCTCACCCCCGGCATGGTCCTCGAAGGCGTGGTGACCAACGTCACCAACTTCGGCGCCTTCGTCGATATCGGCGTCCACCAGGACGGCCTGGTGCACATCTCCGCGCTGTCGGAGAAGTTCGTCAAGGACCCGTACGAAGTGGTCAAGGCCGGTGACATCGTCAAGGTCAAGGTCATGGAAGTGGACATCCCGCGCAACCGCGTCGGCCTGTCCATGCGCATGGGCGACACCCCCGGCGAGAAGGTCGACGGCCCGCGCGGCGGCGGCCGTCCCGGCAACGGCGCATCGCGTGGCGAACGCAGCGCCCCGCGCCAGCAGGAGAAGGCTCCGGCAAACAACGCCATGGCCTCGCTGTTCGCCAACGCCAAGCAACTGAAGAAGAAGTAAGGAAGGTCCATGAGCGAGATGCCCGCCCGCGAGCTGATGATCAGCCGCTTCAGCGACACCCTTGGCGTGCAGCCGATCCGGGTCGCCGATGGCGAAGCCGAGGTGCTGCTGCCGATGGCCGAGCACCTGCGCAACCGCGGCAACGTCATGCACGGCGGCGCACTCTTCACGCTGATGGACATGACCATGGGCCTGGCCTGTTCCAGCTCCCATGGTTTCGACCGGCAGAGCGTCACCCTGGAATGCAAGATCAACTACATCCGCGCGGTCGCCGAAGGCGAAGTGCGCTGTGTGGCGAAGGTCCTGCATGCCGGGCGGCGCACGCTGGTAGTGGAAGCCGACATCCACCAGGGCGACAAGCTGGTCGCCAAGGGACAAGGCACCTTCGCCCAGCTGTAATTCGCCCCGCGACAACTGACCTATGCTGTACGCCGGAGCCCCGGATTTGCGGGCACCGGCACAACGTCTGCGAAAAACCAGGCGACCACGCCGGTTGTTCTCCCCTTGTAGACCGCCCAGTCCACCCCCATAGTGGGGCGATTGCCGTGTGAAGGACTTCCAACTTGAGCGACCAACTCTCCCGCCGCCTGGCCCTGCTTGGCGATGCCGCCAATCTGTCCCTGCTCACCCAGTGCCTGCACGGTATCGAGCGCGAATGCCTGCGCGTCGATGAACGCGGCAAGCTCGCCCTGACCCCGCACCCGCGCGCCCTCGGCTCGGCACTGACCAACCCGCAGATCACCACGGACTACTCCGAATCGCTGCTGGAGTTCATCACCCCGACCTCCACCAGCGTCGAGAAGACCCTGGAAGAACTGGGTGACATCCACCGTTTCGCCAATCAGAAACTCGATGGTGAATACCTGTGGAGCCCGTCCATGCCCTGCGAGCTGCCGGATGAAGAGACCATCCCGATCGCCCGCTACGGCAGCTCGCACATCGGCCGTCTGAAGTACGTCTACCGCAAGGGCCTGGCCCTGCGCTACGGCAAGACCATGCAGTGCATCGCCGGCATTCACTACAACTTCTCTCTGCCCGAGGGCATCTGGGAGCTGCTGCGCCAGGACGAAGGCAGCGAGAAGAGCCCGCGGGACTTCCAGTCGCACCGCTACATCGCGATGATCCGCAATTTCCGTCGCTACAGCTGGCTGCTGATGTACCTGTTCGGCGCCTCGCCGGCCCTCGACGCCGGCTTCCTGCGCGGCCGCCCACACGGCCTGGAAGCCTTCGACGAACACACGCTTTACCTGCCCTACGCCACCAGCCTGCGCATGAGCGACCTGGGCTACCAGAACAACGCCCAGGCCGGCCTGACGCCCTGCTACAACGACCTCGACAGCTACATCGACAGCCTGCGCCGCGCGGTGAGCACGCCGTACGCGCCGTACGAGAAGGTCGGCACCAAGGTCGACGGCGAATGGGTGCAGCTCAACACCAACATCCTGCAGATCGAGAACGAGTACTACTCGAGCATCCGTCCGAAGCGCGTCACCTACACCGGCGAGCGCCCGATCCAGGCGCTGATGGCCCGCGGCGTGCAGTACGTCGAGGCGCGCTGCCTGGACATCAACCCGTTCCTGCCGCTGGGTATCGACGTCACCGAGGCGCGCTTCCTCGACGCCTTCCTGCTCTACTGCGCGCTGTCCGACAGCCCGCCGCTGGGCGGTTGCGAGTGCGGTTCGGCGACCAGCAACTTCCTCAAGGTGGTCAAGGAAGGGCGGCGTCCGGGGCTGAAGCTCGAGCGCGGCGGCCAGCAGATCGCGATGCAGGACTGGGCCAACAGCCTGCTCGACGCCATCGCACCGATCATCGATCTGCTCGATCGCGCCAACGCCGGCAGCCTGCACGCGCAGAGCCTGGCCGAGCAGCGCGCCAAGGTCGCGGATGCCGACCTGACGCCTTCGGCGAGGGTTCTCGCCGAGATGCGCGAGCGCGGCGAGAGCTTCGAAGCCTTCGCCCTGCGCTACAGCCGCCAGCACGCCGAATCGCTGCGCAGCGAGCCGCTGAGCGCCACGGAGCAGGCACGCTTCGAAGGCATGGCCAGCACTTCCCTGGCCGAACAGGCGGAGCTGGAGAACCAGCCCGAAGGCGATTTCGACACCTTCGTCGCCGCCTACCAGGCGAGCATCCTCGGTCTGCTCAGCGTCTGACGGTGCAAGAAATCGCTGACGTGCAGCTCATAGAGTTCTGATCGGCAACCTGCGAGGGCGGAGGGGAGAATCCTCTCCTCCTTGCGGATCGCCGCCGGCCCGACCGGCGCGATCCGCGCAAGACCTCGCAGGAAACCTTCCCATGCCCTCCCAATCCCCCTCATGGACGCTTCATCAACTGGAAGTCGCCTACCAACAGGGCTATCTGGAAGCGCTGCTCAAGCGCGCACCCCGCTGCCCCGCCCACGAGGTGCTGGCGGCCAGTTGGGAAGCAGGCTGGCGGGATGGCGCCGAACGGCTGCGCCAATGGCAGGACAGGCTGCCTGCCGCCACTGCCGCGCCGCGCAAGGTGCCGCGCCTGAGCGCGCGGATCAGGCGAACCGAACCGGACGAGCGCAGCTGATCAGAGCGTCTTCTCGAACACCTGGGAATTGCGCTGGTAGTTGTACAGCGACGCCCGAGCCGCCGGCAGACGTTCCACGCTACTGGGCTGGAAACCGCGCTCGCGGAACCAGTGGGCGGTCCTGGTGGTAAGCACGTAGAGGGTCTTCAGACCGAGGTTGCGTGCGCGCTGCTCGATACGCTCGAGCAGGTCGTCGCCGCGCCCGCCGTGGCGGTATTCCGGATTCACCGCCAGGCACGCCAGCTCGCCCGAATCGGAATCGGCGATCGGATAGAGCGCCGCGCAGGCGATGATCAGCCCTTCGCGCTCGACGATGCTGAACTGTTCGATCTCGCGCTCCAGCACTTCACGTGAACGGCGTACCAGGATGCCCTGCTCTTCCAGCGGGCGAATCAGTTCCAGCAATCCGCCGACATCCTCGATGCCTGCTTCGCGCAACTGCTCGAATTGCTCCTGGGCGACCAGGGTGCCGTTGCCGGTGCGGGTAAAGAGCTCGCTGAGCAGCGAACCGTCCTCGGTGTAGCTGACGATATGGCTGCGCCGCACACCCGCGCGGCAAGCCTGGGCGGCGGCGTCGAGCAACTCGCCCTGATAACTCGAGCCGAGGCGCTCCAGGTGCGCAGGCACCTGCTGCGGGCGCAACTCGCGCACCAGCTTGCCGGCCTCGTCCATCAGACCGCGCTCGGCTCCGTAGAGGATCAGCTTGTCCGCCCCCAGGTCGATGGCCGCACGCATGGCCACGTCTTCGCAGGCAAGGTTGAAGATTTCCCCGGTGGGCGAATAACCCAGCGGCGAGAGCAGCACGATGCTGCGCTCATCGAGCTGGCGGTTGATGCCCTTGCGGTCGATCCGCCGCACTTCGCCGGTGTGGTGGTAGTCGATGCCATCGACCACGCCGATCGGCCGCGCGGTGACGAAATTGCCCGAAGTCACGCGCATCCGCGAGCCCTGCATGGGCGAGGCCGCCATGTCCATCGACAGGCGTGCCTCGATAGTGATGCGCAGGCTGCCCACCGCGTCGATCACGCAGCCCAGGGTCGGCGCATCGGTGACCCGCAGGCCGCGATGGAAACGCGGCGCCAGTCCATGGGAGGCCAGGCGCGCCTCGATCTGCGGGCGCGAACCATGCACCAGCACCAGGCGCACGCCCAGGCTGTGCAGCAGCACCAGGTCGTGGACGATATTGCCGAAGTTGGGGTCTTCGACGCCCTCGCCGGGGAGCATCACCACGAAGGTGCAGTCCCGGTGCGAGTTGATGTAGGGGGAGGCGTGACGCAGCCAGTTGACGTAGTCGTGCATTGCTTGAAAAGCCTGTCGTTCGAGTGGGCGAAAATCTGTCGGATGCGGCCGAAAGGCGGCCAGTGGCGGCGCGGTTATCGTCGTCGCAGGAACATCGACAGGTTTCTCCTCTTGTGTACGTTGGGCCCGCTTTCCGGGCGCTCTACAGGCAACTGCCTACGCGGGGCTCGCTATAGACAGTAATGACGGATCAAGCCGCGCAGCAACGCTACGGTCGGCTCGATGCGGTCCAGTTCAAGGTGTTCATCGGGCTGGTGGGCACAGGCGATGTCGCCGGGGCCCAGCACCAGGGTCTGGCAGCCGAGCTGCTGAAGATACGGTGCTTCGGTGCCAAAGGCTACCGCTTCCGCCGTGTGCCCGGTCAGACTTTCGGCCAGTCGCACCAGCTCGCTCTGCGCCGGCTCCTCGAACGGCGGCACGGCAGGGAACAGCGGTGCGTAATCGATCTTCACCGCATGGCGCTCGGCAACCGGCTGCAGGCGCTCGCGGATCGCCTGGCGCAGCGCCTCTGGCGCCATTCCCGGCAGCGGGCGCAGATCGAACTCCAGGGCGCACTGGCCGCAGATGCGGTTGGGGTTGTCGCCGCCGTGGATGCAGCCCAGGTTGAGCGTCGGCTGCGGCACGCTGAACTGCGGGTTGTTGAATTCCTGCTGCCACTGGCTGCGCAGGGTCTGCAACTCGCCCATCACCGCCTGCATGGCCTCCAGCGCGCTGCGCCCCAGGCTCGGGTCGGAGGAATGGCCACTCTGCCCGAGGATGTCGATGCGCTCCATCATCACACCTTTATGCAGGCGGATCGGCTTGAGGTTGGTCGGCTCGCCGATCACCGCGGCGCGCCCCAGCGGGCGCCCGCCGTCGGCCAGTGCGCGGGCGCCAGCCATGGAGCTTTCCTCGTCGCAGGTGGCGAGGATGATCAGCGGCTGCCTGAACGGCTGTTCCAGCAGCGGCAGCAAGGCCTCGATGACCAGGGCGAAGAAGCCCTTCATGTCGCAGGAGCCCAGGCCGAACCAGCGCCCATCGCGCTCGGTCAGGCCCAGTGGGTCGCTTTTCCACAGGGCTTCGTCGTAGGGCACGGTGTCGGTGTGCCCGGCCAGCACCAGGCCGCCGGGGCCGCTGCCCAGGGTGGCGATCAGGTTGAACTTGCCCGGCGACACCGGCTGCATCTCGCAGGCAAAGCCCAGGTCCACCAGCCAGTTGCCAAGCAACTCGACCACCGGGCGGTTGGACTGATCCAGCGCGGGCTGGGTACAGCTGACGGAAGGAACCGCGATCAGCTCGGCAAAGCGTTGTTTCAGGGGCGGCAACGGCATGGCGTCCTCCGAAGATGTGTTCCCACTATGGACCAAGCCACGCTGCGGTAAAACCTCGCGGCGCCCGGCAGGAACGCCGAAGTCCTGTAGACTGCATGACTTTGAAGTCTTTTTCGCGCCCGTCGTTCCGTCCTTCCTACAGCAGGTCGGGAATCCGGGCGCGGCCGCTCTGACCCGGACCCCCGCCATGCAGAAAGAAACCGAAATCAAACTGCGCGCCAGCCGCGAGACCCTCGAAGCCCTGCGCGAGCATCCCGCACTGAAGAAGCGCAACAAATCCGGCTGGGAGCCCCGCGAGCTGTTCAACCAGTACTACGACACCCCCGGCCGCGACCTGGCCCGCGCCCGCGTGGCGCTGCGCATGCGCAAGGACGGCGAGCAGTTCATCCAGACCCTGAAGACCCGCGGCCAGAGCGTGGCGGGCCTGTCCGAGCGCAATGAGTGGGACTGGTACCTGGAGAAGAACAAACTCGATCTCAAGAAGCTCGACGACCAGTGCTGGCCGGCGGCCCTGGCTGACCTGGACAAGAAGAGCCTGAAGCCGATCTTCAGCACCGACTTTACCCGCCAGCGCGCCGAGATCGCCTGGGGCCGCGGCAAGGCCAAGGTGGTGATCGAGGCCGCGCTGGACCTGGGCAAGGTCATCGCCGGCAAGCAGCAAGAGGAAATCTGCGAGCTGGAGCTGGAGCTGCGCCAGGGCGAGCCCGAAGCGCTGCTGGAGCTGGCCATCGAACTGGCTGCCGACCTGCCCCTGATGCCCTGTGATATCAGCAAGGCCGAGCGCGGCTACCGCCTGTTCGACCCGGCCAGCTACAGCATCCAGCCCGACACCCAGAAGCTGCTGCATGAAACCCCGCTGGACGGCGCCTTCGCCGCCCTGTCCTGGTCGTTGCTGGGCAGCAGCCAGCGCCTCGCCGAGCAATACCGCTTCAACGGCCACTGGAGCCTGCTGGAAAGCTGGCTGCAACAGCTGGTCGACCTGCGCGCCCTGCTCGGCAGCCTCGGCCAGGCCGTCCCGCGAGCCAGCACCCGCGAGCTGCGCGCCGCCCTCGACGCGCTGATCAGCGACTGGCAGCCGCGCATCGAACAGGGCCGCGACGACGAGAGCGTGCGCCAGCAGATGCCCTCCGCCTTCCTTGAGGAACTGGCCAAGGTTCGCTGGGGTCAGTTCTCCCTGAGCACCTCGCGCTGGCTGCTGGGCAAGGCCTGGACCACCGAGCGCAACGATCGCGCCAACCGCCTGGGCGGCTCCGCCGTCGGCAAGTGGCTGCAGCGCACCCTGGCCGAAGAGGCTCAGGCAATGCCGCTGCAACGCGCCCAGCAATTGCCCGAAGTGCTCGCCGACCAACAGCCGCGCCTGCAGCGCATGCTGGTCTGGCTGCGCCTGGCGCGCAGCGTGCTGGAGCTGCCGGAAACCGACCGCCTCTACGGCGAACTGGCCAAGCTGCAGGAGCTGCTCGCCACTCCCGACGCCGAGGGTCGCCTGGATGCCCTCGCAGCCCAGGCCCATACTGTGTTGACTCTCAAATCCTGGAAGGCGCTTTTGAAATAAGCTTCAGAGGAGCCGCGCTTTCGGAGCTCTTCGTAGGAGCGAGCTTGCTCGCGAATCAAGTGGTGCCGTGCTCGACCTGGTTCGCGAGCTAGCTCGCTCCTACAGGAAACTCTTTCCGGCCCGTCGCTCCCGCCACGACCAACAGGAGTTCCGATGTCCGTCTTTGCCCCCTCCGCCCAGGACCGTCTGCTCGATCTGGGCGACATTCTGCGCGAACTGGTCACGCAGGGCCGCGTCGATCAGCACGACGCCGAACAGTGCCTGGCGATCCGCCGCAGCGCGGTGAAGAACCAGCAGCATCCGCTGGAGTTCCTCGCGGCGCAGCAGGTCGAAGACCGCCAGCGGCCGGGGCGCAAGCTGGACCTGGACACCCTGGTGCGCTGGCTGGCGGAGTTCTCCGGGCAGCCCTACCTGCGCATCGACCCCCTGAAGATCGACGTCGCCGCACTGACCCCGCTGATGTCCTACGCCTTCGCCCAGCGCCACCACATCCTCGCGGTGGCGGTGAGCCCGGACGAGGTCACCATCGCCAGCGCACAGCCCTTCGTGCACGCCTGGGAGAGCAACCTCACCCACGTGCTCAAGCGCCCGATCAAGCGTGTGGTGGCCAATCCGGTGGACATCCAGCGCTTCACCGTGGAGTTCTATCGCCTCGCCAAGTCGGTGACCGGTGCCAGCTCGCAGGACCAGAAGATCAGCGGTATCGGCAACTTCGAACAGCTGCTCAACCTGGGCGCCAGCGACCAGGAACCCGACGCCAACGATGCGCACATCGTCACCATCGTCGACTGGCTGTTCCAGTACGCCTTCCAGCAGCGCGCCAGCGATATCCACATCGAGCCGCGTCGCGAGCAGGGCACGGTGCGCTTCCGCATCGACGGCGTGCTGCACAACGTCTACCAGTTCCCGCCACAGGTCAGCATGGCGGTGGTCAGCCGCCTCAAGACCCTGGGCCGGATGAACGTCGCCGAGAAGCGCAAGCCGCAGGACGGCCGCGTCAAGACCAAGACCCCGGACGGCGCCGAGGTGGAGCTGCGCCTGTCGACGCTGCCCACCGCCTTCGGCGAGAAGATGGTGATGCGGATCTTCGACCCCGAAGTACTGCTCAAGTCGTTCGACCAGCTCGGCTTCTCGCCGGACGACCTGCGTCGCTGGGAGGCCATGACCAGCCAGCCCAACGGCATCATCCTGGTTACCGGCCCCACCGGTTCGGGCAAGACCACCACGCTCTACACCACGCTCAAGCAGTTGGCGACCGACGAGGTGAACCTCTGCACCATCGAGGACCCGATCGAGATGATCGAACCCTCGTTCAACCAGATGCAGGTGCAACACAACATCGACCTGACCTTCGCCAGCGGCGTGCGCGCCCTGCTGCGTCAGGATCCGGACATCATCATGGTCGGCGAGATCCGCGACCTGGAAACCGCCGAAATGGCGATCCAGGCGGCGCTGACCGGCCACCTGGTGCTCTCCACCCTGCACACCAACGACTCGCCCACCGCCATCACCCGCCTGCTGGAACTGGGCGTGCCGTACTACCTGATCCGCGCCACCGTGCTCGGCGTCATGGCCCAGCGCCTGGTGCGCACCCTCTGCCCGCACTGCAAGGCGCCGATGGAATTGCGCGAGGAGGACTGGCAGGAGGTCACCCGCCCCTGGAACGCCCCGCTGCCCACCAGCGCGCAGCAGGCAGTGGGTTGCCTGGAATGCCGCGACACCGGTTACCGTGGGCGTGCCGGCGTCTACGAGATCATGCTGCTGAGCGAATCGCTGAAGGAGTTGATCACGGCCGACACCGACCTCATCCCGCTGCGACGCCAGGCCTTCAAGGAGGGCATGCGCAGCCTGCGCCTGTCCGGTGCGCAGAAGGTCGCGGCAGGCCTGACGACCATCGAGGAAGTCATGCGGGTGACACCGCAGAGCGAGCAGAAGTAAGCCGCCCGTCAGTCGCCTGAGGAAAAGTCCCCGGGCGCCTGCTGCACTTTCCCGCATACCAGCCCACTGCGCCGGTTCGGTTACACTCGACCCACTTCATCCACGCCAGACAAGGAGTCTTTTGCATGGAAATCGGCAGTGTCGCCCTGCTCTTCGTCATCCTCGCCATCGTCATCGTCCTCATGGGTTTCAAGGTCGTGCCCCAGGGCTTCGAATGGACCATCGAGCGCTTCGGCCGCTACACCGTCACGCTCAAGCCGGGCCTGAGCATCATCATTCCGGTGGTGGACCGCGTCGGCCAGAAGATCAACATGATGGAACGCGTGCTGGACATCCCGCCGCAGGAGGCGATCAGCGCCGACAACGCCATCGTCGAGATCGACGCCGTGTGCTTCTACCAGGTGGTGGATGCGGCGCGCGCCGCCTACGAAGTCAGCGGCCTGGAAAACGCCGTGCGCAACCTGGTGATGACCAACATCCGCACCGTGCTCGGCTCCATGGAACTGGACCACATGCTCAGCCAGCGCGACTCGATCAACGAGCGCCTGCTGCGCACCGTCGATGAGGCCACCGCGCCCTGGGGCCTGAAGGTCACCCGAATCGAGATCAAGGACATCAGCCCGCCGGCCGACCTGGTCGAAGCCATGAGCGGGCAGATGCGTGCCGAGCGCCTCAAGCGCGCGCAGATTCTCGAAGCCGAAGGCAAGCGCGCCGCGGACATCCTCACCGCCGAGGGCGAGAAGCAGGCGCAGATCCTCAAGGCCGAAGGCCAGCGCCAGGCCGCCTTCCTCGAAGCCGAGGCCCGCGAGCGCCAGGCCGAGGCCGAAGCCAAGGCAACCCAGGTGGTTTCCGAGGCCATCGCCACCGGCAACGTGCAGGCGATCAACTACTTTGTCGCGCAGAAGTACGTCGACGCGCTGGGCAAGCTGGCCAGCTCGAACAACAGCAAGATCGTGCTGATGCCGCTGGAAGCCAGCCAGGTGATCGGCTCGGTGGCCGGCATCGGCGAGATCGTCAAGGCCACCTTCGGCGAAACCAAGGGCCGTAGCTGATGGCTGCCTTTCTCCAGAACCTCGGTTTCTGGGACTGGCTGGGCCTGGGCATCGTCCTGCTGATCCTGGAAATCTTCGGCGCCGGCGGCTACCTGCTGTGGATCGGCATTGCCGCCGCGCTCACCGGCGTGCTGTCCTTCCTCGTGCCGGGTCTCGACTGGATCTGGCAGTGCCTGGCCTTCGGCGTGCTGGCGATCCTTACCGCGCTGTACTGGTGGAACCACCAGCGCATCAGCAAGCGCACGGCCGAACCTTCCAGCCTGAACCGCCGCGGCAGCGAGCTGCTGGGCCGGCAGTTCGCCCTGCATGACGCCATCGTCGGCGGGCGCGGCAAGATCCGCGTCGGCGACAGCGTGTGGCTGGTCAGTGGGCCAGACCTGCCGGCCGGCGCGCAGGTGCGGGTGACCGGGCAGGATGGTGTTCTGCTGCTGGTCGAACCTGCCTGACGACGGAGCGAACACGTGCGTGTAGGAGCGAGCTTGCTCGCGAACCCACCCCGCTGCGGACTTTAGTTCGCGAGCACGAGTGTAGGATGGGTGGAGCTTGCGATACCCATCGATATAACCGGTAAGCACATTGATGGGTATCGCTTCGCTCCACACCATCCTACATAGCGGAAACAGCGCCTTAAGCTGATCTCAACAAAAAAGCCCGCCAATCGGCGGGCTTTTGCATGCAGACGAAACTCAGCTCGCGGCCGGCTGCGCCGGAGCGCGGCGGTAGGCCCAGACCATCAGCCCAATGCCGCCGAGGATCATCGGCACGCACAGCACCTGGCCCATGGTCAGCCAGCCCCACGCCAGATAGCCCAACTGGGCATCCGGTACGCGGACGAACTCGACGATGAAGCGGAAGATGCCGTAGCACAGCACGAACAGGCCGGACACCGAGGCGGTCGGGCGCGGCTTGCGAGTGAACAGCCAGAGCACGACGAACAGCGCCACGCCTTCGAGCGCGAACTGGTACAGCTGCGACGGATGACGCGGGTCCGGGCCGCCAGAGGGGAACACCATCGCCCAGGGCACGTCGGTCACCTTGCCCCACAGCTCACCATTGATGAAGTTGCCGATGCGCCCCGCGCCCAGGCCGATCGGCACCAGCGGCGCGATGAAGTCCATCAGCTGGAAGAAGCTCTTGTTGTTGCGCTTGCCGAACCACCAGGTCGCCAGCATCACGCCGATCAGCCCGCCGTGGAACGACATGCCGCCCTTCCACACCTCGAAGATCAGCGTCGGGTTGGCGATGTACTCGTCGAGGTTGTAGAACAGCACGTAGCCCAGGCGACCGCCCAGGACCACGCCGCACGCCACCCAGAACACCAGGTCGGAGAGTTTCTCCTTGGTCCAGGTCGGGTCGAACTCCTTGAGCTTGCGCGAGGCCAGCAGCCAGGCGCCGCCAATGCCGATCAGGTACATCAGGCCGTACCAATGGATTTTCAGCGGCCCGAGATCGAGGGCAACCGGGTTGATCTCTGGATAAGGCAGCATCCGCTTCTCCTAGCAGGAACTCAGATCAGGAAACTCAAGCCCACGCTGAACAACAGCAGGGCGAACAATCGCTTCAGGACAGTGGCCGGCAGGCGATGCGCCAGCCGCGCCCCGATGCGCGCGAAGAACATACTGGTGACGGCGATGCCCAGCAGCGCCGGCAGGTAGACGAAGCCCAGGCTCAGCTCCGGCAGTTTGTCGTTGTGCCAGCCGACGATGATGAAGGATATCGCGCCGGCAATGGCGATCGGCAGGCCGCACGCCGAGGAAGTGGCAACCGCCTGTTGCATGGAGACGCCGCGCCACGAGAGGAAAGGCACGGTCAATGAGCCGCCGCCAATGCCGAAGATCGCCGACGCCCAACCCACCACGCCGCCGGCCACGCCCAGGCCGAAGCGCCCCGGCAGGCCGCGCTCGCCCCTGGGTTGCAGGCCGAGGGCCATCTGGATCGAGACGAGAATGGCAAAGGTGCCGATGATTTTCTGCAAGACCGGTCCCTGGATCTTCGATGCGGTCACCGCGCCGAGCGCGCTGCCGACCAGGATGCCGACGGTCATCCAGGCAAACACGGGCCAGCGCACCGCGCCACGCCGATGGTGTTCGAGGATCGAATTGATCGAGGTGAAGATGATGGTCGCCAGCGACGTCCCGACCGCCATCTGGGTCAGCACATCGGGCGAGAAGCCATGGGCGGTGAAGCTGAACACCAGGGCAGGCACGATGATCAACCCGCCGCCGACGCCGAACAGGCCGGCGAGCACGCCAGCACAGGCGCCAAGCACCAGGTAGAGCACGAACTCCATGGGCAACCTCGGGCAACAAAGCGGGCATGGTAGCCGAAGGCTCCCGGGCGCTCCAGCCACTCCGGGTCATCGGCGGATGTTGATAGACTGCCGGAACACCACGGAGTTCGCCCCATGTGCCTGATCGTCTTCGCCTGGCGTCCCGGCCACGCCACGCCCCTGATCGTCGCGGCCAACCGCGATGAGTTCTACGCCCGCCCGACCCTGCCGCTGGCGGCCTGGGAGGACTACCCCGGCGTCTATGCCGGCCGCGACCTGGAGGCCGGCGGCACCTGGCTGGGTGTGGCCGCAGGTGGGCGTTTCGCCGCCCTGACCAACGTGCGCGATCCCGCCCAGCCGGTGGGTCCGCGCTCCCGCGGCGAGCTGGTGGCCGCCTTCCTGCAAGGCCGGCAGTCACCACTGGAGTACCTGCAGCAGGTCGGCCGTCGCGCCTGCGACTACAGTGGCTTCAACCTGTTGGTGGGGGACAGTAGCCAGCTCTGCTACTTCAATCCTCGCGTCGGCCCGCCGGTAGCGGTCGCGCCGGGAGTGCATGGGCTCTCCAATGCCGCGCTGAACACACCCTGGCCCAAGCTGCTGAGCGCTCGCAGCAAGCTGGAAGCGACGCTGGAGAGGCCGGACACCGGCTCACTGCTGGCGCTGCTGGCCGACCAGCGCCAGCCCGGCGAGGCCGAGCTGCCGGATACCGGCGTCGGCCTGGCGACGGAGCGCCTGCTCTCCAGTGTGTTCATCGCCAGCCCGACCTACGGCACCCGCGCCAGCACCGCACTGATCGTCCAGGCGGACGGCCGCCGCGAGCTGCTGGAGCACAGCTTCGGCCCCAGCGGCGCACGCCTGGGCGAGGTCGCGCTGAGCGTTTAACAGGCGACGATGCAGTCGCGCTGGCGCTTGGCGCGGTAGAGCCCGTCGTCCAGGCGGCGCAGCATGGCCGTCAGGTCCTCGCCAGGCTGCAGCGCGGTCACCGAGAAGCTGGCGGTGAGTTGTGTCGGCAACGAGATGTCCGCCCGGCGCAGGCTCAGGCGCAGCCGCTCGGCCAGCTCACGCGCCGCCTCAGCGGTGGTTTCCGGCAGCAGCACGATGAATTCCTCGCCACCCCAGCGGGCAAAGCAGTCCTCTTCGCGCAGGCGCCGCCGCACCACCTCGGCGACCGCGACCAGCACGCGGTCGCCAGCCTGATGGCCGAGGCTATCGTTGATGCGTTTGAAGTGGTCGAGGTCGAACATCATCAGCGAGCAGCCATGGCCGTGACGCTGCAGGCGCTGCCATTCGGCGTGCAACTGTTGTTCGAAGCGCCGCCGGTTGGCGATCTGCGTCAGCGGATCGATCTCGGAGAGACGCAGGGCAACGGCGGCCTGCTCGGCCAGCGCCTGGTTGGCCTGGCGCAAGGCTTCGGTACGGGTCTGCACCAGCAGCTCCAGGCTCAGGTTGAGCTGGTGCAGTTCGTGGTTCTTCTCCTGCAGCGCCAGCTCTGCCAGCTTGCGCTCATGGATGTTGCGGTGCGCGCCGATCATCCGCGTCGGCTTGCCATCCGTGTCGAACTCGAAGAAGCGCCCGTGATCGCTGACCCACAGGTAGCTGCCGTCCAGGCAGCGGCAGCGATACTCTTCACGGTAGACGCCGCTGCGACCCTGCACATAGGCATCGAAGGCGAACATGACCCGGCCGAAATCCTCGGGGTGGATGATCTCGTGCCAGGTGGCGACGTTTTCCGGAAGGCTGTCGGGGTCATGGCCGAGCATGACGTACCAGCTCGGGCTACGGGTGACGTGGTTGCTGCGAATGTCCCAGTCCCAGATGCCATCGCTGACGATGCTCATGGCATAGCGCAGGGTGCGGGCGCTGGTATCGGCCTCCGTGCAAGGCGTGACGTCGAGCTCTTCCATAAGCTTCGTCCTGGCCGGTGTGCCGGCCTCGTCGTCTTCGAGCCCCCGGAAATGCACGGATCCGGAAGGCGTTTTTCGCCAGCGTCAGGCCTGGATGGTCGCCGCCGGATTGATCACGCGGCCCAGCCCCAGGTTGCGCAGGGCCAGGTGCAGCGAACTGTGGATAACCTGCGGGTTGTCGAAGGTCATCAGTTGGCCGAGCAGCTCGCGGGCCCTGGACAAGGTCATCTGGCGCAACAGCCATTTAACCTTGGGCAAGTTGGTGGCGTTCATCGACAGCGAGTCGAAACCCATCGCCATCAGCAGCACGGCAGCCGCCGGATCGCCGGCCATTTCGCCGCAGATACTCACCGGCTTGCCTTCGTCGTGCGCACCATTGACCACGATCCGCAGTGCTTGCAGCACGGCCGGATGCAGGTAGTCGTAGAGATCGGCGACTCGTGGGTTGTTGCGGTCGACCGCCAGCAGGTACTGGGTCAGGTCGTTGGAACCGACCGAAATGAAGTCCACCTGGCGCGCCAGCTCACGGATTTGGTACACCGCAGCTGGAATCTCAATCATCATGCCGATCGGCGGCATGGGGATATCTACGCCTTCGTCGCGCACCTCGCCCCAGGCGCGGTGGATCAGGTGCAACGCTTCTTCCAGCTCGTGGGTGCCGGAGATCATCGGCAGCAGGATGCGCAGGTTGTCCAGGCCCTCACTGGCCTTGAGCATGGCGCGGGTCTGCACCAGGAAGATTTCCGGGTGGTCGAGGGTGACGCGGATGCCACGCCAGCCGAGGAAGGGGTTGTCTTCCTTGATCGGGAAGTAGGACAGCGCCTTGTCACCACCGATGTCCAGGGTACGCATGGTCACCGGCAACGGATGGAAGGCGGCGAGCTGCTCGCGGTAGATGGCGAGCTGCTCCTTCTCGCTGGGGAAGCGGTCGTTGATCATGAACGGCACTTCGGTGCGGTACAGGCCGACGCCCTCGGCGCCGCGCTCCTGGGCACGCGCCACGTCCGCCAGCAGGCCGGTGTTGACCCACAGCGGCATGCGATGGCCGTCCAGCGTCTCGCAGGGCAGCTCGCGCAGCGCAGCGAGGCCCTTGCTCAGTTCCTTTTCTTCGGCGACCACTTCGCCGTACTGCTTGACCAACTGCGGCGACGGGTTGGTATAGATCTCGCCGTGGTAGCCGTCGACGATCAGGTCGATGCCGTCGACCTTGGAATACGGCAGGTCGACCGCGCCCATGACCGTGGGAATACCCATGGCGCGAGCGAGAATGGCGACGTGGGAGTTGCCCGAGCCCAGCACCGAGATCAGACCCACCAGCTTGCCCTCGGGCACTTCGCCGAGCATCGCCGGCGACAGTTCCTCGCTGACGATGATGGTCTGGTCGGGGTAGGTCAGTGTCTGCTTACGCTCTTCCTGCAGGTAGGCGAGGATGCGTCGGCCGATGTCCTTGACGTCGGAGGCGCGCTCGCGCAGGTAGGCGTCGTCCATCAGCTCGAAGCGCTGCACGTGCTCCATGACCACCTGGCGCAGGGCGCCCTGGGCCCACTGGCCGGTGCGGATGATGCGTTTGACTTCGAGGCCGATGGAGGCGTCGTCGAGCATCATCAGGTAGACGTCGAACAGCGCGCGCTCTTCCTTGCGCAGCTGGGTGGCCAGCTTGCTGGAGAGATTGCGCATGTCCTCGCGGACTGATTCCAGCGCCTGCTTGAAGCGCTCGATCTCGGCCTCGACGTCGTCGATGGGCTTGTCCGGAACGACTTCCAGGTCAGCCGGCGGCAGCACCACCACGGCCTTGCCCACGGCCACGCCGGGAGCGCCGGGAACGCCGACGAACTTGGCTTCGCTGATGCCCTTGCCGAGCTTGCCCAGGCCGCGGATCGAGCCGGTGGCCTCGGCATGGGCGATAACGCCGGCGAGCTGCGCGCTCATGGTGACGAGGAAGGCTTCCTCGCCTTCGTCGAACTGGCGCTTCTCTTTCTGCTGCACGACCAGAACGCCCATCACCCGACGATGGTGGATGATCGGCGCGCCGAGGAAGGAGGCATAGCGCTCCTCGCCGGTCTCGGCGAAGTAGCGGTAACGGGGGTGTTCGGAGGCGTTCTCGAGGTTCAGCGGCTCCTCGCGGGTGCCGACCAGGCCGACCAGGCCCTCGTTGGGCGCCATGCTGACCTTGCCGATGGAGCGCTTGTTCAGGCCCTCGGTGGCCATCAGCACGAAGCGGTTGCTCTCCGGGTCCAGCAGGTAGACCGAGCAGACCTGAGTGCCCATCGCCTCCTTCACGCGCTGCACGATGATGCCCAGCGCCGCCTTGAGGTCCTTGGCGGAGTTCACTTCCTGGACGATCTTACGCAGCGTGTTGAGCATGGCGTGGGGGTCTAACTCCTTGAATTTCGTGCTAGTCGCGCGCCAGCAGGCGCGGTGCCAATTCCTTCAGGGCCCGGCGGTAGACCTCGCGCTTGAAGGTCACGACCTGGCCCAGCGGGTACCAGTAGCTCACCCATTTCCAGCCGTCGAATTCGGGCTTGCCGGTCACATCCATGCGCACCCGGCTTTCCTCGCCGGTCAGGCGCAGCAGGAACCACTTCTGTTTCTGCCCGATGCACAGCGGCTGGCTGTTGGTACGCACCAGGCGCTGCGGCAGGCGGTAGCGCAGCCAACCGCGGGTACAGGCAAGAATCCTGACGTCCTGCTCTTCCAGGCCGACTTCTTCGTTCAGTTCTCGGTACAGCGCTTCCTCAGGGGTTTCGCGGGCGTTGATACCACCCTGGGGAAATTGCCAGGCTTCCTGGTTGATGCGCCGTGCCCACAGTACCTGTCCGACATCGTTGCAAAGGATGATGCCGACATTGGGGCGAAAACCATCGGGATCGATCACGGCGGTACATCCTCGAAATCGCGTGTGCCCGCATTGTTCCACAAAGCTTGTGACAGCGGCAACGCGGGCTGCGGCGTCCTGTGCTGGCTGGGCAAAAGCCGTTACTCTAGGCGACTTTTCGGTATTGGCAACTGACGGTAATCCAACGTGCGACTGGCTCTCTTCGATCTCGACAACACCCTCCTGGCCGGCGACAGCGACCATAGCTGGGGCGAATGGCTGTGCCAGCGCGGACTGGTGGACGCTGGCGAGTACCAGGCGCGCAATGACGCTTTCTATGCCGATTACATGGCCGGCACCCTCGACGTGTTCGCCTACCAGGCCTTCACCCAGGCGATTCTGGGCCGCACCGACCTGGCGCAACTGGCCGCCTGGCACCGCCAGTTCATGGAAGAAGTCATCGAGCCCATCGTCCTGGCCAAGGGCGAGGCCCTGCTGGCCGAGCACCGCGCTGCCGGCGACAAGCTGGTGATCATCACCGCCACCAACCGCTTCATCACCGCACCCATCGCCGAGCGTCTGGGCGTGGAAACCCTGATCGCCACCGAGTGCGAGATGCAGGACGGTCGCTATACCGGCCAGACCTGCGGAGTGCCCTGCTTCCAGGGCGGCAAGGTGACCCGCCTGAACCGCTGGCTCGAAGAAACCGGCCTGGGCCTGGACGACGCCTATTTCTACAGCGACTCGCGCAACGACCTGCCGCTGCTGGAGCTGGTCGCCAACCCAGTGGCCGTCGACCCCGACGACACTCTGCGGAGCATCGCCACCGAGCGCGGCTGGCCGGTGCTCAGCCTGCGTGTCTGAGCGCTCAGAAGCCCTTGTTGACCATCAGGTGGAAGATCGCCAGGAAGGCCAGGAACGCCGGCCAGCCCAGGGCGAACCACCAGCGCATATAGAGGGAGGCTTGCGGCGCTAGCGCCGTGCCTTCCCGGTGTGCCGCCTCGGCCAGGTCGCGCACGCGGATCTGCAGCCAGACCACCGGCAACCAGCAGGCGCCGGCGAACACATACAGCCCCAGGCTCCACAGTAGCCAGCCCGAATCCAGCGGCCAGCCGGCCATATGCGCCATGGCGATGCCGCTCAGCGGCTGGAACACCGCCGTGGTGGCGATGAACAGCCAATCCGCCGTGACCAGGTGGCGAAAGGTGATGCGGATCGCTTGCAGATTGCCGCTGCGCCAGGCGCGCCAGCTGTAGTAAGCCGAGCCCAGGCCGGTGCCGAACAGCAGCGTGGAAGACAGGATGTGCAGGGTCTTGAGCAGCAGGTAGAGGTTCACGCGGCGGGCATCACACCGGCTTGCTGATCATCAGCACCAGGATCGCGATCACACACAGCAGCGCCAGCGCGAAGAAGGCCAGGCCGAACTTCCACTGGCGTGTGGCGCCCGCGGCGATCGGCTCGCCGCTGCTCTGCGCCACCAGTGCCAGGTCGCGGATGCGCCACAGGCGCGTGGTGAACAGCAGCCAGAAGATCGTCGCGACGATCAGCAGGCAGGCGCTGCCCAGCAGCCAGGTCTGCCCCAGCGGCCAGCCGACGGTCTGCACCATGCGATAGCCGGTCACCGGCAGGCTGGCGACGCTGCCGGCCACCAGCACCCAGCCGATCAGGCCGATGCGCTGCAGCGCCTTGGCGATCACTCCGGCGTCGCCACCACGCCAGCTGCGCCAGCCGTACCAGGCCAGGCCGATGATGGCCAGGAACGGCAGCACCGCGGCGATGCCGTGGAGGATGCGGAAGGTCTGCAGGCTTTCCATTTCAATTCCCTGTGAAGAAGGCGGCGTTCCGACAAGCCTAGCAGCAGTCGCGCCGCCTCTGCCTGATCCTCAGCCGAGGAACAGGCGGTAGGCCGGGTTGTCCGTCTCGTCCCAGTAGGGGTAGCCGATCTCTTCCAGCGCGGCCGCCACCAGGTGACGCTCATCCTCCGGCACCTGCAGGCCCGCCACCACGCGACCGTCGGCGGCGCCGTGGTTGCGGTAGTGGAACAGGGTGATGTTCCAGCGCCCGCCCAGGCGATTAAGGAAGTTGAACAGCGCGCCGGGACGTTCGGGGAACTCGAAGCGGAACACCTGCTCGCCGGAAACGCGCGGCGAATGGCCGCCGACCATGTGACGGATGTGCAGCTTGGCCAACTCGTTGTCGGTCAGGTCGAGCACCGGGAAGCCCTGCTCCTGCAGTTGCTGCACCAGCGCCGCGCGCGGGTCGTTCTCCGGGTGCGTCTGCACGCCGACGAAGATGTGCGCTTCGCTGTCGGTGTTGTAGCGATAGTTGAACTCGGTGATCTGGCGTTTGCCGATGGCCTCGCAGAAGGCCTTGAAGCTGCCAGGGCGCTCGGGGATGGTCACGGCGATGATCGCTTCGCGCTTCTCGCCCAGCTCAGCGCGCTCGGCCACATGGCGCAGACGGTCGAAGTTGATGTTGGCGCCCGAGTCGATGGCGACCAGGGTCTGGCCCTTCACGCCTTCGCGCTCGACGTACTTCTTGATCCCGGCCACCGCCAGCGCGCCGGCGGGCTCGGTGATGGAGCGGGTGTCGTCGTAGATGTCCTTGATCGCCGCGCAGATCTCGTCGGTGCTGACGGTGATCACTTCATCGACGTAGTCCTTGCACAGCTCGAAGTTGTGCTGGCCGATCTGCGCCACGGCGACGCCGTCGGCGAACAGCCCGACCTGCCCCAGCACCACGCGCTCGCCAGCGGCCATGGCGGCCTGCAGGCAGTTGGAGTCGTCCGGCTCGACGCCGATGACCTTGATCTCCGGGCGCAGGTACTTCACATAGGCGGCGATGCCGGCGATCAGGCCGCCGCCGCCGACGGGCACGAAGATCGCGTCGAGGCTGCCCGGATGCTGGCGGAGGATTTCCATCGCCACGGTGCCCTGGCCCGCGATCACATCCGGGTCGTCGTAGGGGTGGATGTAGACGTAGCCCTTCTCTTCCACCAGTTTCAGCGAATGCGCCAGCGCATCGGGGAAAGCATCGCCGTGCAGCACGGCCTTGCCGCCGCGGGCGCGTACGCCCTGGACCTTCAGCTCCGGCGTAGTGCGCGGCATCACGATGGTGGCCTTGATGCCCAGCTCGCGTGCAGCCAGCGCCACGCCCTGGGCGTGGTTGCCGGCGGAGGCGGTGACCACGCCGCGGGCGAGTTCTTCCGGGCTCAGCTGCGCCAGCTTGTTGTAGGCGCCGCGAATCTTGAAGGAGAACACCGGCTGCAGGTCTTCGCGCTTGAGCAGAATCTGGTTGCCCAGACGCTCGGAGAGCTGGCGGGCGGGCTGCAGAGGCGTTTCCACGGCAACGTCGTAGACACGCGAGGTGAGGATCTTCTTGACGTATTGTTCGAGCATCGGAAGGGCTATTTCGGCGGCTTTTCGAGGAACCGCGAGTCTACTCCAGGCGGCGCCGGGCGGGCCACCGAACAATCCGCGCGGAGATGACCATAACAGTTGCCCGGCGGCGCAACACCGGCACGCCATCGACCGCTATAATCCGCCCTCTCGAACTTTCTCCGGCGCCCCTGCGCCCTTCCAGGTAAGAAGACCCTTCGCCATGAACCAGGATCAGCTCAAGCAGGCTGTGGCCCAGGCCGCCGTCGACCACATCCTTCCGCACCTCGACAGCAAGAGCATCGTCGGCGTGGGCACCGGCTCCACCGCCAACTTCTTCATCGACCTGCTGGCCCGGCACAAGGCCGAGTTCGACGGCGCCGTGGCCAGCTCCGAAGCCACCGCCCAGCGCCTGAAGGGCCACGGCATCCCGGTCTACGACCTGAACACGGTCAGTGAGCTGGAGTTCTACGTGGACGGTGCTGACGAGACCAACGAGCGCCTGGAGCTGATCAAGGGCGGCGGCGCTGCCCTGACCCGCGAGAAAATCGTCGCCGCCGTAGCCAAGCAGTTCATCTGCATCGCCGATGCCAGCAAGCTGGTGCCGATCCTCGGCGGGTTCCCGCTGCCGGTGGAAGTCATCCCCATGGCCCGCAGCCACGTCGCTCGCCAACTGGTGAAGCTGGGCGGCGACCCGGTGTACCGCGAGGGCGTACTGACCGACAACGGCAACATCATCCTCGACGTGCACAACCTGCGCATCGACAGCCCGGTACAGCTGGAAGAGGCGATCAACAATATCGTCGGCGTGGTCACCAACGGCCTGTTCGCCGCCCGCTCGGCCGACCTGCTGCTGCTGGGCACCGCCGAAGGCGTGAAGACCCTCAAGGTCTGAGCCCCAGGCGCCATCCGCCGGGTGGCGCCTTCCAGAGCCACTGCTGCCGTCTACGCTGGGATGACCTCAAGCCCCAACGGAGACGCAGCATGGCCGCCAAATACCATCTGAAGAAGGCCAGCGATGGCCAGTTCCACTTCAACCTGCACGCCAGCAACGGCGAAATCGTCCTGACCAGCGAGCTGTACAAGGCCAAGACCTCGGCCATCGACGGCATCGAGTCGGTGCGCAAGAACTCCCAGCGCGAAGGCGCCTTCGAAATCAAGGCCGCCGCCAACGGCAAGCACTATTTCGTCCTCAAGGCCACCAACGGCCAGGTCGTCGGGCAGAGCCAGATGTATGCCAGCAAGGCCAGCGCCGAGGCCGGCGTCGCGGCTGTCAAACGTTACGCGGTGGATGCACCGATCAGCGACGACAGCTGACCAAGGCACCGTTTCGGTGAGCGCTCTCACATTTCCGCTCCCCACGGCCGGCGTTGCCGCTGGTCGTGTATCACCTTTGTTACAGTGGCGCGACACCCTCGGTCACTGACGCGTCAAATTCCGCCCATCTCCGGCGAACCGGCCTGCATCCTGCTTTCCTCCGGCGCACGCATCAACGACCGATGCGATTTCAATCGACACAGAGGAAAGTGCCGTGTTCAAACCCTTAGCCGTTGCGGTAAGCCTGGGCTGCGCAGCGTTGGCAAGCGACGCCAACGCCTACGAATACGGGGAGTATGCCGGGGACACCCTGGACACCCTGATCAACGATTACCCCGGCCGTTACCGCGGTACTGCCAGCTTTGCCGGCGCCACCGCGCTGATGCAGTCGCGCCTGGGCTTCGGCTACCAGACGCAGGTCCAGGACTTCACCTGGGCTGGCAACCGCAGCTCGCAGAACGTCATTGCCAGCGCCCCGGGCACCAGCGGCCAGTACGTGGTGCTGGGTGCGCACTACGACACCTACTACGGTCGTCCGACCCTGCAGGGCGTGGACGACAACGGCTCGGGTGCCGCCGTGCTCACGGAGATCGCCCGCAACCTGGGCGGAATCGCCCTGGAGAACGGCCTGGAAGTGGTCGGCTTTGGCGCCGAAGAGGAAGGCCTGCGCGGCTCGCGCGCCTACGTCGCTTCGCTGAGCGATGAGCAGCGCAGCAACCTGCTGGGGATGATCAACCTCGACAGCCTGATCACCGGCGACAAGATGTATGCCCACGCCGGCTTCAACAGCGTCGACAATCCCGCGCTGGGCGCTTACCGCGATCAGCTCCTGCGCATCGCCCAGGAACTGAAGATCCCGCTGTTCACCAACCCCGGCCTGAACGAGGAATACCCCGCCGGCACCGGTTGCTGCAGCGACGGCGAGAGCTTCGAGGGCCTGAACGTCCCAGTGCTGTTCATCGAAGCCACCAACTGGGAACTGGGCGAGCTGGACGGCTACGATCAGACCGACAACCCCGCCATCCCCGGCGGCGCCACCTGGCACAACCCGGCCCTGGACAACGAGCAGGTACTCACTGGCGCCTTTGGCCAGGAGCGCATCGACCAGCGCCTGCGCGACTTCTCCCGCCTGCTTACGCGCCTGGTGCTGGAGCTGACCAACGCCGACCTGCTCGCCTCTACGGCCTCCGGCGGCGCCATGGCGCGGCTGATGGAAGACCAGTTGCAGCGCCAGCACCTGGCCCTGACCCGCCTGCACGACCGTCGCTGGTTGACGCTGCTGGGCAGCTCGCGCCCTGTCGGCAGCTTCGACGGCGCCGTCGGCGTGGAAGGTGAAACCACCCCCGAGAGCGGTTTCGACATGCCCGGCGACCCGCGCTCGCACCGCACCGGGGTGAACCTGCTGGGTGACTACCGCGCCAGCGAGGCGCTGACCGTTGGCGGCAGCCTGAGCTTCCAGCGCAGCCGCGACAACCTCGACCACAGCGCACGCCTGGAAGCCGAAACCTGGCAGCTCGGCCTCTACGCCCTGCTCAACGACGGCGGCCCGGCCTGGCTCGGCGGCGAGCTGAGCGCCGGCTACGCAGACTTCGACAGCAAGCGCTCGGTGTACCTGAAGGCGAAGAATGGCCCGGTGCTGCTCGACCAGCGCATCGACGGCGACAGCAACGCCTGGTTCTGGGGCGCGCGGGTCGACGGCGGCTACGACTTCGACATCGCCGGCATCAAGACCGGGCCGCAGGGCGGCCTGGACTACGTGCATTACAAGATCGACGACTTCAAGGAGGATGACGACCTGCGTACCGCGCTGGGCTACGAGAAGCAGGACTACGACTCGCTCGAAGCCAGCCTTGGCTGGGGCCTGCGTGGCGAGCTGCCACTGGGTAACCGCATGGCCGTGCAGCCGTACGCCAGCGTGCGCTGGGTGAAGGAGTTGGCCGACGGCCGCCTGGACGACATCGCGCTGACCGCCCTGGGCGACGGTCGTACCCGCGTCGCCGACCTCGGCGATGTCGACAAGGACTTCGGCCGCGCCCAGGTCGGCGCCCTGCTGGCCGTTACCGAGCAGTTGGGCGTGTTCGCCGAGGCCAACTCGCGCTTCGCCCACAGCGAAGGCAGCCAGGCGTCCTACTCCCTCGGCGTGCAGTGGCAGTTCTGATCGCTGGAATGCGAGGCGCCCTCAGTGCGCCTCGCGCTTCTTGAACACGTAGAAGAGATTGGGCTCGCTCACCAGGTACAACGTGCCCTGATCGTCCATGGCAATGCCTTCGGCCTGCGGCACGCTGCGCCGCAAGCCCTGCATGCCGCGCAGCAGCGACAGCGAGCTGATCGGTTCGCCGTCAGCACTCAGCTCCAGCACCAGCCGGGACTCATCGGACAGCGCCAGCAGGTGCCCGCTGCGCTCGTCGTACTGCAGGCTGGACAGATCACGGACGAACAGGTTGCGGTTGTGCTCGAGGTCTTCCACGACATGCACAACGGTGGGCTGCTCCGATCGCTCGTAGGGGAAGCCGCGCACCTCGTAGATATGCACCGGCTTGCGCTCCTTGGCGACGAACAGGCGCTTGCCCTGCGAGTCATAGGCCAGACCCTCGAAGCCGCTGTTGCCGCCGCGCCCCAACGCCAGCGCGAGCTGCTGGGCGTTCTCGGCGTACAGCTCCTTCGTGTCATCGCGCAGTTCCACACGCAGCAGCCGCTGGTGTGTCTCGTCGGTAATCACATAGACGTTGCGGCTGATGTATTCGATGGCTTCGGTATCGCCGAAGCCGTGCAGCGCGATCCTGCGCAGCAGCTTGCCCTCCAGCGACAGCTCGACCAGTTCGTTGTGCTTGTTGGTGACGGTGAAGAGGGTCTGCCGGTCCGGGTCGTAGGTCAGCGCCGAGACGTTGTCCTCCAGGCCCTCGATCGGCTGCGCCTCCAGCACCACGCGGTAGTCGGGCAGCCAGATGGAGGTGTCCTGCCATTGAGCGGCATGGCGCCACTCGTTGAACTTGAACCAGGCGCGCTCGTAGACGCGGAAGCTCTGGCCCAGCGCGAGCAGCAGGGCCAGGGCGAACAGCACCAGCAGCAGGAACAGACGGCGGGGTTTGAGCAGACGGCGCATGGAGGTCTCGGGTGGGATTGGCGGGGCAGATTGGCAGCAGCGCCTGAAGCCAAACTTAAAGGCCACCAGAGGTTGCGGGCAGGCTAGAGTCAGGTTAGCGCAAGTCTGTCCGGTGTTTCTTTCGCAAGAGACTGCAAGAGGCGTATCGATGGCCCAGCATCTACTCCCCGAACAACGCCAGCAGGCGACCCTGCACACCGTGGTGCTGGCGACCGAGGTGCTGCACCACGCTGGCGTGCCGCGCCCGAAGCTGCTGGAAGGCAGCGGCATCGGCGAGGCGGACCTGCTGACTCCGGAAAAACTCATCACCCACGCGCAGGAGCTCCGGGTCTTCGCCAACGCCCTGAACTGCCACCACGACCCGGCGCTGGGTCTCTATCTCGGCTTGCGCATGCATGTCTCGGCGTACGGCATCCTGGGCTACAGCATGCTCGCCAGCCGCACCCTGCGCGATGCGCTGCAACTGGCACTGTCGTTCCCCGAGCTGCTCGGCACCTACTTCCGCCTGGCGCTGACGCCACAGGGCGACGAGGTGCACCTGACCGCCGACGGCTACCGCTACGCGCCGGAGCTGACGGTGTTCAACACCGAGCTGTGCCTGACCTCGCTGCTGACGGTGATCCGCGACCTGCTCGGCGAATCGGTGCGCCCGCGCCGGCTGCTGCTCGCCTACCGGCCGCCGCTGCACGCCGAGACCTACACCGAGCGCCTGGGCTGCCCGGTGGACTTCGGCGCGCCGACCAGCGCGCTGTGCTTCAGCCCGGCACTGCTGGACCGGCCGCTACCGCTGGCCGATCCGGTCAGTTGCCACAATGGCGTGCAGCAGTGCCTGCGCATGAGCGCCATGCTCACTGCCCGCGGCGATGTGATCGACCAGTTGCGCCAGCATCTCGCCAGCCACCTGCACGATACCGCCAGCCTGGACACCGTGGCCCGCCACCTGCACCGCTCCACCCGCACCCTGCGCCGCCACCTGCAGCAGCAGAACACCAGTTATCAACAGGTGCTCGACGAGGTGCGCTTCGACCGCGCTCGGCAATTGCTCAAGGACACCGACCTGCCGATCTACCTGATCGCCGAGCAACTGGGCTACAGCGAGACAGCCAGTTTCCGCCATGCCTTCCAGCGCTGGAGCGGGGCGAGTCCGAGCTTGTATCGAGGCTGATGCCCAGTCGCTCTTCGTAGGATGGCGTGGAGCGATACCCATCAGCCCAGCACCTGCAGCATGGGTATCGCCTAGGCTCCACCCATCCTGCAACCTGGGTCGGTGCGGACTCGAACCGAGGCTTCAGCTTTCACCCACAGCACCGGCAAGGATGGATGGAACGGCGATTTCGATCCCGTTCGCGAGCAAGCTCGCTCCTACAAAATCGGCATCCCGCTGACGCCCGAAATCCAGCATTGCAGGGCGCATTTTCAACTTGGCCTGATTTATCCCTTATTGGCCTGATCTATCGTTCTGCCCATCCCGGCGCTTGGTCATTATCAATCCGCAGCTAGGTGAAACGGTCCTAGAAACCGTAAAACCTAAACAATAACAACTGCTTAACTGCATGGTACAAGCATGACCAGCGCGATCACCATCGAGCGGATATGCATGGAGTTCGGTACACCCGGACAAGGCCTCAAGGCCCTGGATGACGTGTCACTGGAAATCCGCGCCAACGAGTTCTTCACCCTCCTCGGCCCGTCGGGCTGCGGCAAGACCACCTTGCTGCGACTGATCGCCGGCTTCGAACAACCCTCCTCCGGCAGCATTCGCCTGTATGGCGACCCGATGGAAGGTCTTCCGCCCTTCCGCCGTCCGGTCAATACCGTCTTCCAGAGCTACGCCCTGTTCCCCCACATGACCGTGGCGGAAAACATCGCCTTCGGCCTGGAAATGCAGGGCAAGCAACGCAACGACATCGACGCCACCGTGCAGAAGATGCTCGACCTGGTACGCCTGCCCGACGTCGGCAAGCGCCGCGCCGACCAGCTTTCCGGCGGTCAGCAACAGCGCATCGCCCTGGCCCGCGCGCTGGCCAGCCGCCCCAAGGTGCTGCTGCTCGACGAATCGCTTTCCGCGCTGGACCTCAAACTGCGCAAGGAAATGCAGATCGAGCTCAAGCGCCTGCAGCACGAGACCGGCATCACCTTCATCTTCGTCACCCATGACCAGGAAGAAGCGCTGACCATGTCCGACCGCATCGCCGTGATGAGCCGCGGCAAGGTCATGCAGATCGGCACGCCCACCGAGATCTACGAAGCGCCGGTCAACCGCCTGGTGGCCGACTTCATCGGCGAGACCAACTTCCTCGAAGGCGAATCCAGCGGTGACAGCGTGCGCCTGGCCGATGGCCAGACGCTGCCGGCCGCCACCACCCTGCCCGGCAAGGTGACCCTGGCGATCCGCCCGGAACGTACCGAGCTGGCTCAGGATGGCCAACTCGAAGGCGTGGTCGAGAACATCGTCTACGTCGGCACCGACACCGTGTACCACCTCAACGTCGCCGGTCAGGGCGGCTTCCGGGTCCGTCAGCAGAACCGCGACGGCGCCCTTTCCACCCACGCGCCCGGCGCGCGGGTGCGGGTCCGCATTCCCGCCACCGCCATCCGGGTGCTGGCCGAATGAGTACACTGCGCGCACAAGCGGAACGCCAATCACTGTTCAAGCGCCTGGCCCTGACCAGCCCGGCGATGATCATGCTGGTGGTGTTCCTGGTCCTGCCGCTGGGCATCATGTTCGCCGTGTCGATCCAGGCACCGGGGGACTACGGCGGCGTGAAATGGGGCCAGCACACCGTCGAGGCCTACATCAACTTCCTCTGGGAACGCGACCTGGACGACAGCCTGGCGTTCAACGCTGATTACCTGGGCATCTTCCAGCGCTCGTTCTGGCTGTCGATCCTGACCACCCTGGGCTGCGTGCTGATCGGCTTCCCCACCGCGCTGTACCTGGCGCTGCAGGACGAACGCCGACGCAACCTGCTGCTGTTCCTGGTCACCGTGCCGTTCTGGACCAACCTGCTGGTGCGCGTCTACGCCTGGATGCTGCTGCTGCGCAACGGTGGGCTGATCGACGAAGGCCTGCACGGCCTGGGCTTCTCCAACGCGTCGCTGGGTATTCTCTATACCGACAACGCGGTGATCATCGGCCTGCTCTACACCTACCTGCCGTTCATGGTCCTGCCCATCTACACAAGCCTGGAGAAGATGGACTGGCGCCTGGTGGAAGCGGCCTTCGACCTCGGCGCCAACCGCTGGAAGGCCCTGAAGCGAATCATCATCCCGCTGGCCATGCCCGGCATCGTCGCCGGCTGCATCCTGGTTTTCATCCCTTCGCTGGGCAGCTACATCATTCCCGAACTGCTGGGGGGCGGTAAGTCGCTGATGATCGGCAACCTGATCCAGCTGCAGTTCGGCACGGCGCACAACTGGCCGTTCGGCGCGGCGCTGTCCTTCGCCCTGCTGGCCTTCGTGCTGCTGGCGATGCTGATCTACAGCATGCGCTTCAAGCAGGGCGCGTCGGGAGGTCATCCATGAAGTCGGCCAATCCGCTCTGGCGATTCACCGGGGTCCGGCCCGCCGCCTGGTTGTTCTTCGCCTTCCTCTATATTCCGATCTTCGTGCTGGTGGTGCTGAGCTTCAACAGCGGCCAGTCGGCGACGCTGTGGGAAAGCTTCAGCCTGAAGTGGTACGCCGTCGTGGCGGACGACCCGGAAATCCTCCGTGCGGCGAAGAACTCGCTGATCGTCGCCACGCTGGCCACCGTAGTCGCCACCACCCTGGCCACGCTCGCCGCGCTGGGCATGCGCGGCCGCTCGTTCCGCGGGCAGACGCTGATGAGTGGCGTGCTGGGCCTGCCACTGCTGGTGCCGGAGATCGTCACCGCCGTGGCGACGCTGATGTTCTTCGCCTTCATCGGCCTGAAGCTGTCGCTGTTCACCATCCTGCTGGCGCACATCGTGTTCTGCATTCCCTTCGCCTACCTGCCGATCCGCGCCCGCCTCGAAGGCATGGACCCACGGCTGGCGGAAGCGGCGGCAGACCTCTACGCCTCGCCGTGGAAAACCTTCTGGAAGGTGACCTTCCCGCTGCTGACGCCGGGGATCGTGTCCGGGGCGATGCTGGCGTTCATCATCTCGATGGACGACTTCGTCATCACCTACTTCGTCGCTGGCGCCGGGGCCACTACCCTGCCGGTGTACATCTTCAGCTCCATCCGAATGGGGATTTCCCCGAAGATCAACGCCATATCTTCAATAATACTGTTGATTTCCATCGCGTTCGTTGCGTTGTCGTACTACGTCGGCCAGCGTCGCCGCTGACCTCCTGCCGCCAAACAAAACAACATTGCAAGGAGCTTCACCGATGAAATTCCGCCGTACCCCACTCGCCCGCACGCTCGTCGCCGCCAGCCTGTTGCTGGCCGGCAGCGCCCATGCCGAAGGCACCCTGCACTTCGCCAACTGGTCCGACTATTTCCCGCCGGAACTGCTGAAGAAGTTCGAGAAGGACACCGGCATCCACGCCACCCTGGACTCCTACGACAGCAACGAAACCCTGCTGGCCAAACTGAAAGCCGGCGGCGGCGCCTACGACGTCGTAGTGCCGTCGGACAGCTTCATCGAGATCTTCGTCAAGGAAGGCCTGCTGCAGAAGCTCGACAAGGCGCAGCTGCCGAACCTGGCCAACCTCAAGGACAAGTTCAAGACCCTGACCTACGACCCGGGCCACGACTACTCCGTACCCTACCTGTGGGGTACCACCGGCTACAGCTACGACAGCGCCAAGGTTCCCGGTGGCAAGCTGGATGAAAGCTGGAAGCCGTTCTTCGAGCCGCCGGAGGAGCTGAAAGGCAAGGTCGTCGCGCTCAACTCCATCGAGGAACTCTACGCCCCAGCCTCCTACTTCCTGGGCATCGACGAGTGCACCGAGGACCCGAAAGAGGCGGCGAAGATCCAGGACCTGCTGCTCAAGCAGAAACCGATGCTGGCCATGTACAACAGCGATGGCACCATCGAGCGCATGGCCGCCGGCGAAGTCTCCATGCACCAGCAATGGAACGGCGCCTTCCACCGCGCCCACGCGCAGCGCGCCAGCCTGGTCTATGTCTATCCGAAGGAAGGCGTGCGCCTGTTCATCGACAACCTGACCATTCCCAAGGACGCCACCAACATCAAGGAGGCCCACGCCTTCCTGAACTGGATGATGCAGCCTGAAAACATTGCCCTGGCCTCCAACTTCGCCAAGTACAACAACGCCATCGAAGGTTCGGACAAATTCATGGACAAGGAGCTGTTCGACGATCCGGCGATCAACACCCCGGCGGACAAGCTGGATCGCCTGAAGCCCTTCAAGCTCTGCTCGCCGAAAGCGCTGCAACTGCGCTCCAAGGTCTGGACCAAGCTGAAGAAATGACCCACAGGTCACCCGGCGTGGCGGTGCGCGCCGGGTGACCCTGACAGCCATTTTGGCCATTTCGATCCCTTTTTGACCCTTTGCAGGGTTCTGCCCGGTGACCTCGGTTGCTAGAGTCGGGCGGCTCGCGCAGGGAGCGGCTGGAAAGGCGGCCAGCCCTTGCACCATCACTGATGGCGCAGGGAAATCCCGAGGGAACGCGAGCGCGTTATCCACAAGAACAAATGCCCCGAGAACGCCCATGACCAGCTTTTGCGTCACCCTGCAGCAAACACCCTCACTCCTCGCGCGTCGTCATCGCTGCGGCTGAGCCGTAAGCCGATGACTTCAGGACGGCCACCGAACGCCGCCCGCCCGCAAGACAACAACAATCGCGAGGACTCCCCCATGGCCAGCCAACACAGCGCCAGCACTGCAAACATTCAACAAAGCACCCAACAGGGCACCCCGGCCAACGCCGACGCCCGCCTGAAACGCGTCCTCGGCCTGCCCGCCTTGGTCTTCTTCGGCCTGGTCTACATGGTCCCGCTGACCATGTTCACCACCTACGGCGTGGTCACCGAGATGACCGGCGGCCGTACCGCCAGCGCCTACCTGATCACCCTGCTGGCGATGCTGTTCACCGCCGCCTCCTACAGCTTCATGGTGCGCAAGTATCCGATCTCGGGTTCCGCGTATTCCTACACCAGCCTGAGCTTCGGCCCGGTGGTCGGCTTCCTGTCCGGCTGGTCGTTGCTGCTCGATTACCTGTTCCTGCCGATGATCAACTACCTGCTCATCGGCCTGTTCATGAATATCGCCTTCCCGGAAATCCCGGCCTGGATATTCGTGGTCGCCTCCATCGCGCTGGTCACCGTGCTCAATGTGGTCGGCATCAGCCAGGTCGCCGGCATGAGCAACGTCATCGTCGGTGCGCAGCTGGTATTCATCGCCGTCTTCGTGGTCATGTCGATCAAGACCCTGGCTGGCGGCGCCGCGATCGACTTCAGCCTGCCCTTCGTCGGCGACGGCAGCCAGCCCGGCTTTGCCCCGCTGATGGCCGGCGCCGCAGTGCTGTGCCTGTCGTTCCTGGGCTTCGACGCCGTCTCCACCATGGCCGAGGAAACCCGTGACGCACGCCGCGACATCCCCCGCGCGATCATCATCACCACCGTCATCGCCGGCCTGATGTTCACCCTGCTGGCGGTCATCAGCCAGTTGGTCTTCCCCGGCAGCGTATTCCAGAACGCCGACTCGGCGGCCAACGAAGTGATGCTCAAGGCTGGCGGCCAGTTCCTCGGCAACTTCTTCACCTCCGCCTACATCGCCGGCTGCATCGGCTCGGCGCTGGCCTCCCAGGCTTCGGTGTCGCGCATCATCTTCACCATGGGCCGCGATGGCATCCTGCCGCGCAGCCTGTTCGGTGTCCTCCATGCGCGCTTCCAGACCCCGGTGGTGGCAATCCTGGTGGTATCGGCGATCTCCCTGCTGGCGGTGGTGCTGGACCTGACCACCCTCGCCTCGATGATCAGCTTCGGCGCGCTGGTGGCCTTCTCCGTGGTCAACCTGGCAGTGATCCGCACCTACCTGGGCGTCGAACGCCGCCGCGGTGCGAAGAACATCCTGGTGTACGGGGCGATTCCGTTCATCGGCCTGTGCCTGACCCTGTGGCTGTGGACCAGCCTCTCGCAGCTGACGCTGGTCGTCGGCCTGAGCTGGTTCGCAGTCGGCTTCGCTTACCTGGCGGTGCATACCGGCGGCTTCCGTCGCAAGGCACCGAGTGTGAATTTCGAGGAAAACGCCTGACGGCAGAGCTATTCAGAACCCAACGGGCGCCCGGAGGCGCCCTCAGGAGCGCGTGATGTTGACGATCTATACCGACGACCATCGCTTGCACCACGGTCAGCACGAGCTGATCGGCGGCCAGTTCACCCCCTGCTTCGAAAAGCCCAGCCGCGCCGACATGGTGCTGGACCGGGCCAAGGCGGTGAAACTGGGCGATATCCAGGCCCCGCGCGATTTCGGCCTGGAGCCTATCCTGAGGGTGCACAGCGAAGGGTTCGTGCGGTTCCTGCAGCACGCCTGGCGCGACTGGCTGGCCACCGGCCGGACCCACGACATGCTGCCGATCTGCTGGCCTACCCGCCGCCTGCGGCAGAAGGAACCGGACAGCATCGACGGGCGCCTGGGCTACTACAGCCTGGACGCCGGCGCGCCGATCACTGCCGGCACCTGGCAGGCGGTGCTCAGCTCGGTGAACGTGGCGATGACCGGCCAGGCCGAACTGGCCAAGGGCGCGCGCTCGGTGTTCTCGCTCTGCCGTCCACCAGGCCACCACGCCTCGGCGGACTTCATGGGCGGCTACTGTTTCTTCAACAACGCGGCCATCGCCGCCCAGTCGATCCTCGACCAGGGCGCCAACCGCGTGGCCATCCTCGACGTCGACTACCACCACGGCAACGGCACCCAGGATATTTTCTACGACCGCGCCGACGTGCTGTTCACCTCGATCCACGGTGACCCGCGCTTCGAGTATCCCTACTTCCTCGGCTACGCCGATGAAAAGGGCCAGGGCGTGGGCGAAGGCTTCAACTTCAACTACCCGCTGGCCTCGGGCAGCGACTGGTCGGTGTGGAGCCTGGCGCTGCAGGCGGCGATCCGGCAGATCTCGGCGTACAAGCCGGACGTGCTGATCGTCTCGCTGGGGGTGGATACCTACAAGGAAGACCCGATCTCCCAGTTCAAGCTGGACAGCCCGGACTACCTGCGCATGGGCGAGGCCATTGGCAAGCTCGGCCTGCCGACCCTGTTCGTGATGGAAGGGGGTTATGCGGTGGAAGAGATCGGTATCAATGCGATCAACGTGCTGCAGGGCTTCGAAAGCATCGGATAAGGGCTGTTTGTAGGAGCGAGCTTGCTCGCGAAAATCCGACCGGGCACGCCAGGAAAATCGGCGAAACGCCAGGGTTCGCGAGCAAGCTCGCTCCTACAGTAGAGCCACAAAAAAAGCCGCGCCGGGGATGGGGTTCCCGGCGCGGCTTTTTTATCGAGAGTGGATTACTGGAGGATTTCCACGCGATCCACATCGATATCGGTGGGCTTCTGCTTGTGGTGATCCACTTCACCGGTCAGGCGCACCTTGGTGTTCTCGGAGACCGAGGTGCCGGCCGGCCAATCGTCGTGGTCGATCTCGACCTGGATGCTGCCGGTGGCGTCCTTGAACTCGTAGTGCTCGCTGCTGATGCGCTTGGTGATGGTGCCTTCGAGCACGACCTTGGTGTCATCGGCGGCGGCCTGGGCCTGTTTCACCGTGGTGATCTGTCCGGCAGCCGCGGTAGCGGGCTGGGCATCACTGCCCGGGCCGGTGTAGCCGCCGGCGGCGAGGGTAACGGTGGAGAACAGGCCAACGGCAGCGATCAGGGGGAGATGACGGAGTTTCATGGAAGTGCCTCCTGGGGCGTTTTCGATGGGTTCAGCTTAGTGTCCATGGCTGAAACCAGCCTGAATCAGGACTTAACCCAAGCTTAAGACCGCAGAACCGCCATTTACTCCGATCCGGATCAATCCTTGGCCGGCTGCTCCTCACGCTTGAACACGTAGAACAGGTCCGGCTCGCTGACCATGTAGATGGTGCCCTGTTCGTCGATGGCCACGCCTTCCGCGCGCGGAATCTTGTCGTGCAGGCCGTTCAGTCCACCGAGCAGGCTGATGAAGCTGACCGGCTCGCCCTTCTCGTCCAGCTCCAGCAGCAGGTGCGACTCCGCGGACAGCACCAGGGTGTGCCCGGTACGCGGGTCGATGCTCAGCGCCGAGACGTTGCGCATCATCAACTGCTCGCTGGGCAGCGCCTGCAACGCGCCGCTCAGGCTGGCGCTGCCATCGCTGGCGAGGCTGAACAGGGTCAGCGGGTCACGCTCCTGGCCGAGCAGCAGGCGATGCTGACGCGGGTCCCAGGCGATGCCCTCGATGCCTTTGTTCTTCTTGCCACGCTCGCCCAGGTCGAAGCTGGACAGCTTCTCGGTGCTCAGCTCGCGGGTCTGCGGATCGACGTGGAAGATGGTCAGGGAGTTCTTGCGCTCGTCGGTCACCGCGACGTTGCCGCCTTCGAGCACCGCCACGCCTTCGGGGTTGGACATGCCCAGCAGCGGAATCACCCGCAGCACGTCGCCGCTGAGCGAGAGCTCGGCCAGCAGGGGCTTCTTGCCGGTGACGGTGAACAGGGTGCGGGTGACCGGGTTGTAGGCCAGGTCGGAAGTCTCCTGCCCTTCGATGCCCCCCTTGAGCGGTTTGGCCTGGATCACCGCCGTATAGCCCGGCAACCAGATGCTCTCGGCGCGCGCCTGCGCGCTGGTGTCCTGCTCGCGCAGCCACAGGCGCGCACGGTCATCCCAGTGGAAGAGGAAGGTCAGGACGCCGAGCACCACCAGGGCAATCAGCAGGGCCAGCAGCAGCCAGCGAGGACGAAGGACGGACATGGTCATGGCGACTCTTGTTGATCAGCACGGACAAGGCATCCCGCAATAAGCGAAGGCCGCACAAACGGCGGCCTTCGGCGGGACAACGGTGTTAAAGCACGCGGCTTTCGAATCGGCTGGCGCCGGGAAGTTCCAGCACCACGTCACTGCCGCTCTGCAGCGGGCCGACACCCACTGGCGTGCCGGTGGACACCACATCGCCCGGCTGCAGCGAGAAGTGCCCGCAGATGTGCTGGATCAGCGGCACGATGGGGTTGAGCATGTCGCGGCTGTTGCCGTCCTGGCGGACTTCACCGTCGATGGTCAGGCGAATACCGATGTCAGTCGGGTCCGGGAAGTGATCAGCACTGACGAAGGGCGCCAGCACGAAGGCGCCATCGAAGGACTTGGCCAGCTCCCAGGGCAGGCCCTTTTCCTTCAGCTTGGCCTGCACGTCGCGCAGGGTCAGGTCCAGGGCTGGGGCGTAGCCGGAGATGGCGTCCAGCACTTCCTCGGCACTCGGCTTGCGCGACAGCGGTTTGCCGATCAGGACGGCGATTTCCGCCTCGTAGTGCACCGAGCCACGATCCTCGGGAATGGAGAATCCGCCCGCCTGGGAAACCGTGCAGGAACCGGGCTTGATGAACAGCAAAGGCTCGGTCGGTACCGGGTTGTTCAGCTCCTTGGCGTGCTCCGCATAATTGCGGCCGACGCATACCACCTTGCCCAGGGTGAAATGGATCGGGGTGCCATCGACATACTGATGCTGGTAACTCATGACCGACTCCTGCAACGGATGGAAGAGATGATCCGCGCGGGGCTCGTGATCCCGCGCGGTTGCCCGCATCCTGCCGGCGTACGCGCCACTTCCCGTGACGCTGACGTGCGAAGGGCCGGTAGACCGGCCCTTCTGGATAATGAAGCTTATTCGGCGAATATCTTGCCCGGGTTCATGATCCCGTTCGGGTCGAACACCGCCTTGACCGCCTTCATGTAGCCGATTTCAGCCTCGGAGCGAGAGTAACCCAGGTAATCGCGCTTGGTCATGCCCACGCCGTGCTCGGCGGAGATCGAGCCGTTGTACTTCTGCACAGTCTCGAACACCCACTTGTTGACGGTCGCGCACTTGGCGAAGAACTCGTCCTTGGAGAGGTTCTCGGGCTTGAGGATGTTCAGGTGCAGGTTGCCGTCGCCGATGTGGCCGAACCACACGACTTCGAAGTCGGGGTAGTTGGCTTCGACGATGGTGTCGATGTCCTTGAGGAAGGCCGGGACCTTGCTGACGGTGACCGAGATATCGTTCTTGTACGGCGTCCAGTGGGAGATGGTCTCGGAGATGTACTCGCGCAGCTTCCACAGGTTCTGCAGCTGCTGCTCGCTCTGGCTCATCACGCCGTCCAGCACCCAGCCCTGCTCTACACAATGTTCGAAAGTCGCCAGTGCCTCGTTGGCCACTTCCTCGGTGGTCGCCTCGAATTCCAGCAGCGCGTAGAACGGGCAGTCGGTCTCGAAGGCCGGCGGCACGTCGCCACGGGCCATGATCTTGGCCAGGGCCTTGTCGGAGAAGAATTCGAAGGCGGTCAGGTCCAGCTTGCTCTGGAAAGCATGCAGCACCGGCATGATCGAATCGAAGTCCGGGGTGCCGAGGACCATCGCGGTGAGGTTCTTCGGCTGGCGCTCCAGGCGCATGGTGGCCTCGACCACGAAGCCCAGGGTGCCTTCGGCGCCGATGAACAGTTGGCGCAGGTCGTAGCCGGTGGCGTTCTTGATCAGGTCCTTGTTCAGCTCCAGCAGGTCGCCCTTGCCAGTGACGACCTTCATGCCGGCCACCCAGTTACGGGTCATGCCGTAGCGAATGACCTTGATCCCGCCGGCATTGGTGCCGATATTGCCGCCAATCTGACTGGAGCCGGACGAGGCGAAGTCCACCGGGTAATACAGGCCATGCTCTTCGGCGAAGGTCTGCAGCTGCTTGGTGATCACGCCCGGCTGGCAGACCGCGGTGCGGTCGAATTCGTTGAATTCGACGATCTTGTTCATGTAGTCGAAGGCCACGACCACTTCGCCGTTGGCGGCGACGGCGGCGGCGGAGAGACCGGTACGGCCGCCCGAGGGAACCAGCGCGACCTTGTGTTCATTGGCCCAGCGGACGATGGCCTGGACCTGCTCGGTGCTCTTGGGGAAGGCGATCGCCAGGGGTGCCGGGGCGAAATGTTTGGTCCAGTCCTTGCCATAGGTGTCGAGAGAATCGGCGTCTGTCAGCAGCTTCCCGGCATCCAGCAGGGGCTTGAGCGATTCGATCAGGGCGTCGCGGGTCATTGGAGGAACTCTCAAATGGTTCATGGTCGTCCTGAGAACAGCTCAGGTCGCAACCGGGCAAGGAAAAGGGAGAACATGCTAGCATACGCACCCCACGCAGATCGCCACCTGGCGCCAAGCTTGGCACCGGCCGGTCCGGCCTGAGCTGTTCAATTTCTCGCCACATCCCGGGACTACAGGTTCAAAGCAGATGAGCAAGACTTCTCTCGACAAGAGCAAGATCAAATTCCTTCTCCTTGAAGGCGTGCACCAGAACGCCGTCGACACCCTCAAGGCGGCCGGCTACTCCAACATCGAGTACCTCAAGACCGCACTGTCCGGTGACGAGCTGAAGGAAAAGATTGCCGATGCACACTTCATCGGTATCCGCTCCCGCACCCAGCTGACCGAAGAAGTCTTCGACGCTGCCAAGAAGCTGATCGCCGTCGGTTGCTTCTGCATCGGCACCAACCAGGTCAACCTGAACGCGGCCCGCGAGCGCGGCATCGCCGTGTTCAACGCGCCCTACTCCAACACCCGCTCGGTCGCCGAACTGGTGCTGGCCGAAGCCATCCTGCTGCTGCGCGGCATCCCGGAGAAGAACGCCTCCTGCCACCGTGGTGGCTGGATCAAGTCCGCTGCCAACTCCTTCGAGATTCGCGGCAAGAAGCTGGGCATCGTCGGCTACGGTTCGATCGGCACCCAGCTCTCGGTCCTGGCCGAAGCCCTGGGCATGCAGGTGTTCTTCTACGACGTAGTCACCAAGCTGCCGCTGGGTAACGCCCAGCAGGTCGGCAACCTGCACGAGCTGCTCGGCATGTCCGACATCGTCTCGCTGCACGTGCCGGAGCTGCCATCCACCCAGTGGATGATCGGCGAGAAGGAAATCCGCGCCATCAAGAAAGGCGGCATCCTGATCAACGCCGCCCGTGGCACTGTGGTCGAGCTGGACCACCTGGCCGCCGCGATCAAGGACGAGCACCTGATCGGCGCCGCCATCGACGTGTTCCCGGTCGAGCCCAAGTCCAACGACGACGAGTTCGAAAGCCCGCTGCGCGGCCTGGATCGCGTGATCCTGACCCCGCACATCGGCGGCTCCACCGCCGAAGCCCAGGCCAACATTGGCCTGGAAGTGGCCGAGAAGCTGGTCAAGTACAGCGACAACGGTACCTCGGTGTCTTCCGTCAACTTCCCGGAAGTCGCCCTGCCGTCGCACCCGGGCAAGCACCGCCTGCTGCACATCCACGAGAACATCCCGGGTGTGATGAGCGAGATCAACAAGGTGTTCGCCGACAACGGCATCAACATCTCCGGCCAGTACCTGCAGACCAACGACAAGGTCGGCTACGTGGTGATCGACGTCGACGCCGAGTACTCGGACCTGGCGCTGGAGAAGCTGCAGCACGTCAACGGCACCATCCGTAGCCGCGTGCTGTTCTAAGCGCTGGTTGCGGTAAAGAAAAAGGAGGCCTTCTGGCCTCCTTTTTCGTTTCTGCTCGCTTTGGAATGGCATTCCATGCAGCGTAGGAGCGGACTTTGTCCGCGATTGGCGTCCGGCGCGATGCGAACCTATCGCGGACGGAGTCCGCTCCTGCGCGCATGCCAATCCGGCGCGCGAGGGTGAATCATCACTTCACATTGACGGTGATCTGCTGCGACTCCACCGGCGGGTCGAACGGCACGTGGTTCTTGTCGCCCACCAGCAGTTGCAGGGTGTGCTTGCCCGGCGGCAGCGTTACCTGGGTCTCGGTCTGGCCCTTGCCGAAGTGCTTGATCTGGTCGGTCATCGGCAGCGGCATATTCATCGCCGGCTGCTCCTTGAGGTCGATCAGCAGGTGGTGGTGGCCGGTGGCCGGCGAGTCCACGCCAGCGGGCGCGACGCCCATGCCCTTGAGGCCGAATTTGACGGTGAAGGTCTTGTCCACCGTGGCGCCGTCGGCCGGCTCGATGAAGTACACCTTGGCGCCTTCCGGGGCCGGGGTGCGCGGGATATCGGCGGCGACTGCGGAAGTGCCGGCGAGCAGCGCGGCAAGGCCCAGGCAAGGCAGCAGGGTTCTCATGTTCTTCTCCTTCTACTTGGATGACGAAAAGGCGAAGGACCGCTCAGGCCGCCTTCGCCTCCCGCATGGAACGCACAAGCATAGGCGCCCAGGCGCGAGGCTCAAGGAAAATAGTGCGTCTTCGAGTGTCGCCGGGCGCTCTAGCCTCCGGCTTCCAGCCCGGCCAGGCAGACGGCGGCGGCATCCAGCTCTTCCTCGCTGAACACCAGCACGCCCATGCGCTTGAGCGCCGCGGCGGTGACGCCTTCGCCAGCGACCTTCTGGCCACTGAAGCTGCCGTCGTAGTTCTCGCGATTGCCGCAGGAAGGGCTGCGTGCCTTGAGCACCGCCAGGCGGATGTCATGGCGGCGCACCAGCGCCATGGCTTCCTCGGCGCCGAGCAGGAAGGCGTCGCTGACGTCTTCGCCCTCCACCGTCAGCACCGGTCGGGCGCGCTCCAGCACGGCCATACCCTGCCCGCCAGGGATCTCCGCCGGGGCGCGGGGCGTCGGCAGGCCGCCAGCGACTTCCGGGCACAGCGCTACCACCCGCCCCTGGTCCAGCCAGCGTGACAGCAGGTCGAACGGCCCGTGCGCGCCGCCGTCGTAGCGGACGCGATGGCCAAGCAGGCAGCGGCTGACGAGAACCTTCTGCATAGGCGAATCACTCCCTTTTGGAAGGGGACAGACTAGCCGCTCGCCGTTTGGTGGTCACGCCGGGTAACGCAACTTTCATCGGCGCGTGTGTCGCAACAGGTTTCCGCCCCGCCGAAAGTCGGGTTTCAGAGCGGCGCGCCGGTCGTCGGCACAGCGCTGAAACACAACCTTCGACGGGAACAGCCGCCCGGCACTGGCTGCCAGGCGGGCCGCCACCCAGACTCGCGCATCGGCCATTCGCCAAGGAGCCTCTGCCATGCCTCGTCTCTTGCTCTGCACCGCCACCTTTGCTGCGCTGTCCTACCTGCCCCTGGCCTTCGCCGAGCTGCAGGCGCTGGACAACGAGCGCCTCGGCGCCGTCACCGGCCAGGACGGCATCAGCATCCGCGCCGACGTGCTGGCGCACATGGACAGCGTTGCCTGGAATGACGACGGCGGCAGCGTCTCGCTGCGCAACGTATTCATCGACAACGGCTGCGTGAGCGCCAGTGACTGCCCCGACGGTCGCGGCGGCAGCCTGCCCTACGGACCCGCGCAACTGGGCCTGAGCCTGCCGATCTTCGGCATCGAGCAACCGACCCTGCAGGTGGACGTGGTGCAGGGCGCCGGGGGCCAGCAGCAACTGGCGCTGACGCTGCCCGATCTCACCACCATCAACCAGCAACTCAACGCCAGCGGCCTGCCCTCGCAGACCATCCGTATGCGGGTGGCCGGTGATCTCTACGTGGGCGGCGGAAAGCTGGGGAGCATCGAAGTGCGCGACATCCAGGACATCAGCGGCACCCTGAAGATCTGGGGCCATTGAAGCCTTGCGGGCTTAGAGCAGAGCGTCACCGCGGCGGCGGAACCAGCCGGTGAGCGACAGCCGCTCGTGGCTGGCCGGCAGCACTTCGTGGGGGAAGTCGCCGGAGAGGAATACCACCAGCCGGCCGGCCAGCGGCGGCAGGTCCAGCGTCCGTTCGTCGGGGAGATACATCCGCAGCTCGCCCCCCTGCGCCGCCGACCAGTCGCGGTTGAGGTAGAAGACCGCCGAGACGGTGCGGCGATCATCGTCGCGGAAGCGATCCAGGTGCTTCTGGTAGAACGCCCCCGGCGGGTAGAGCGCGAAGTGCCCTTCGAAGTCTTCCAGGCCCAGGAAGAGCGTGCGGTTGATCTGCCGGCGCAACTCGTCCAGTGCATTCAGGTAGAGGTCGCAGGCCTCGGACTGGCCGGGCTCCAGCCACTGGATGCGGTCGCCGCGGACGCCTTCGCGCACGGCCTGCCCGTCGCCACGGCCAATCGCGGCGGCGGCCAGCTTGCCGGCCGCATCGCGGGCACGGCACTCGCTCGCCAGCTGGGCGATCAGGGCATCGGGAAGGAAGGCGTCCTGCTGCGACCAGCCCTTGTCGGCGAGGTCGTCAACGATGCTTTGTAGAAGAAGGGAATCGGCGTCGAATTGCATGGCGCATTGTAACGTCCGGCGCCAGTGTCTCGACAAGCAGGGCAAGCCTTGCCGACAATAGCCCCCGGCGAGCGAACCCTGCCGCCCAAAAGGAGTTGCAATGCGCGTACTGCTGGCCCTCACCCTTCTTGTACTGGGCATGCCTGCCCTGGCCGACAACTACCAGCGCCTGTACCAGGCCGCCGGCTGGCCGGAACAGCGAGCGCACTTCAATGACGCCCTGCACGCCGCGCAGAAGCGCTACCAGGGCAACCTGCCGCCTGCGCTGTACCAGACGCTGGTGGACAACAGCAACCAGCGCTTCGCCCCCGCCGACATCGACCAGCGTGCCCTCAACGGCCTGCGCCAGAACCTGCCGGACAGCACGGCAGCGGTGAATTTCTTCGAATCCCCGCTGGGCCGCAAGGTCGCCGGTGCGGAGACCCTGGCCACCCGCAGCGACCAGCTGCAGAAATACGCCGGTGGCCTGCCACGCCAGCAGGCCAGCGATGCACGCAAGCAGGTCATTCATCGCCTGAGCCAGGTGCTGCCGGCCCGCGAAGCTGGCGCCGAAGTCAGCCTGGCGTTGGCCAGCGTGGCCGCCGACAGCCTCAGCCAGATGCTCCCCGGCCTGCTGGGTGGCGGCACCACCCAGGGCATGCTCGAAGGCCAACGGCAGAAGCTGATGGGCCAGATCGGCGCCGATCTCGACAACACCCTGCTCTACGTCTATCGCGACCTGAGCGATGCCGAGCTGGGCCAGTTCGCCGACTTCAGCGAATCGCCAGCCGGCCGCAACTACTACCGGGCAGCCCTGGCCGCGCTCAAGGCAGGCTTGTCGGTTTCCTCCAGCGGGCAGTGATAGGAATAGACCTACGCTGCTTGAGGACCACTCCGAGGAACGCTCCCCCTAGAATGGCACCCGCTGTACAGAGGGTGGCGCCTGAGGATCATGGCGCAAGGAGTGAAGGACACACCCTCAACTACAGCGACCCCCTTCCCCGATTTACCCCTGCTACGCCATCCGCTCGCTGAGAAAATCGAAGTAACGCCGCCGCAGCGTTTCGCTCTCGTTCGCCAGATGATGCCGAGCGCCGGTGAGCAGCAGGCATTCGATCTTCTCGAACTTCTCCTCCAGCACTTTCAAGTTGTAGCGCCAGTCCACCGTCTCGTCGGCGTCGCCCTGCACCACCAGCAGACTCTGCGCACCATGGCCAGCCGCCTCGATGCGCGGAATCCAGCGCGCCAGCGCACCGACCCACGCCGTGGGCAGGGTCTTCGGCTGCAGCGGATCCTGGTCGCGCAGGAAAGCGAGGAATTCGGCGTCGTTGGAATTCTCGCTGAAGCGTCGCGGGATGGAGTCCACGAAGGGCCGCAGCAGCTGGTAGCTGAACTTCGACCAACCCCAGGCGCGTGGTCGCACCAACGGCGCCAGCAGGATGGTACGGCCCAGCTCCGGGCGCGGCGCGCCAGTCAGCAGGTAGTCCAGCAGGATCGCGCCACCGGTGCTCTGCCCACAGAGATGCCAGGGCTGCGGCAGGTCCAGCACCTGGGCCTGGTTTAGCAGCGCACCCAGCACTACCTGGTATTCAGCGAAGTCGCCGATGCTGGCAGCAGCGCCGCCCGACAGGCCGTGGCCCGGCAGGTCACAGGCGAGCACCGCGAAGCCCATGCCCAGCGCCCAGTCGATCACGTGGCGGTACAGGCCCATGTGGTCGTAGTAGCCGTGCAGCAGCACGACGGTCCCGCGCGCCAGCAACGGCCGCCAGTATTGCGCGGCGATCTGGTAGCCGCCGGCCTCGAAGGTGCCCAGGCGGCTCTGCAGGCCCGGATGCCGCAGGTGCAGGTCCAGGCCGTAGAAATGCTGGTACAGCGCGATGCCGACCTCGTTCGCCTCTGCGGTCAGAGGTCGCAGCAAGGTGCGCAGCAGATCGGGCTGGAAGGCTTCAGGCATGGGCTTTTCGCTTCTGGCAGGCGGGTGACGAAGGTAGCGCGCGCAACGAGGGGATATTCTCGTCGCGCCCGCCCCCGTGGCAAGCTTGTCGGCTATCTTACCGACTCTGCCCCTGGTCGACGCCATGTCCTCACGCCGCAAACCGTTGCTCACCTGGCTGATCGCCGCGCTCTGCCTGGGCGCGCTGCTCGCCACCTACTGGTGGTACGAGAACCGCTACATCCGTCCGTTCAGCCACCAGCCGCAACTGTTTTCCGGCGACCATCTGATGCTGCCCGCGCAACTGGCAGGCCCGGGCAAGATCCGCCTGGTGCACTTCTGGGACCCAGCCTGCCCGTGCAATGTCGGCAACCAGCAGCACCTCGCCGAGCTGATCCAGCGCTTCGGCCCGCAAGGCGTGGAGTTCTTCGCCGTGCAGAAGCCCGGCAGCCGCGGCCAGCTGCCCGATACGCTGAACGCCATGCGCGCGCTGGACTCGCTGCCCGGCGCCGATCAGTTACCGGCCAGCCCCGCCGTGGCGATCTGGGACGCCCAGGGCAAGCTGGCCTACGTCGGGCCCTACAGCGAGGGCGCGGTATGCACCTCGGGCAACAGCTTCATCGAGCCGATCCTCGACGCCCTGGTGCAGGGGCGCCAGGTGAACGCCACCCATACCCTGGCGGTGGGCTGCTATTGCCCCTGGGGCAGCGCGAAGCACTGAGCCGCATCAACGAAGACGAAGGCCAATCCGTGACTACACTTGGTTCGCCGGCCCATGAAGGGCCGATCGCTACCAAGGAGCTTTTCGCATGCGTCTTCATTCCGCACTCGCCTTCTGCGCCGCTCTCTCCACCGGACTTGTCCTGCCACTGGCCGCCCACGCCGAAGATACCCCCAGCAGCAGCCAGGTCATGCAGCAGCACAAGCAGGCCATCAACAATCGCATCGCCGACATCGACTACAAGCGCAAGCGCATCGTCGAAGCCAACATGAAGCTCACCCCGCAGGAGACCGAGAAGTTCTGGCCGATCTACAACAGCTACCGCACCGAAGCGGACAAGCTGAGCAAGCAGACCCTGGCGATCATCATCGACTACGCCAACAGCTATAACACCGGCACCGTGAGCAACGACGACGCGGCCAAGCTGCAGAAGCAGGTGCTGGAGTTGCAGGACGACCGCCAGGAGCTGAAGGAGAAGTACCTCAAGCGCATCGCCAAGGAAGTCTCGCCGCAGCGCGCATTGCGCTTCCTGCAGATCGAAGACCAGCTCGATGCCATGGCGCTGCTGGAAGTCAGCCGGGAAATCCCGCTGGCCGAGTAACCCTCAGCCTTCGGTGCCGCCCTGCAGGCGCTGGCGATAGCGCTCAGGCGGCACCGAGTACCAGCGCTTGAACGCGCGATAGAACGGCGACAGCTCGGCGAAGCCACAGGCCCGCGCCACTTCACGAATCGCCACGCCTTGCTCCAGCAATTGCGCCGCACGCTGCCGGCGCACCTCTTCCCGCACCTCCCTGAAGGTTTGCGCGCGGCTCGCCAAGTTGCGTTGCAGCAACCCGGGACGCACGCCGAGCTCACGGGCGCAGCTCTGCAGCGTGCATGCCTCCCCCCCCAGCCGAATGGCGAGCAGGTAGCGCAGGCGATTGAGCAGATCATTTTCGTCCAGCGTCCCCAGTTGCTCCCGTGCGTGCTCGGTGAGCAAACGGTGCAGTACCGGGTTGCCGGTGCGTGATGGCCGGGCCAGCAGGGCGCGGTCGAACAGCAATGCATCATTGGCTTTGGCGAAGCTCGGCGTCATGCCGAACAGCCGCCGATGCTCGCTCAGCCGGCGTGGCTGGGGATGGCGAAACTCGATGGCCAGGGGCTGGAACTCGTCATCGGTGATCAGTGCCAGTTGCTTGAGGAACAGCAGCATCAGGCACTCCATCTGCTGGCGCAGGTTGCTGATGCCCAGGTAGTTGAGGTCGAGGATCAGCCGCACCTGTTCGCCCTCCTCGCGCATCTGTGCGGCAAAGCCGCCGGAAAGGATGTGCTGGAAGCGCAGGAAGCTGTGCAGGGCCTCGCGCAGGTCGCCGCTGGCCATCTGCAGGTAACCCACCACATCGAGCAGGCGCGGCTTCATCGCCTCGCCCAGATGCAGGCCGATGTCGGGGTCGCCGGTGATGTCGTCGAGCGTGGTCCAGAACAGCGGGGCGTCGTCATGCACCAGTCGACCACTCTGCGCCGGCGGCGGCAGGCGCACCTTCTGCAGGGCCTGGCGGTAGACGTCGGTCGGGTCGAAGCCCAGCACCGAGAGCGCCTCGTACAGTTGCCGGCGCAGTGTGGCGGACTGGGTCAGCGCCGGAGTGGCGAGAAAGTTCAGCTCTGAGGCGGCCATGATCACTCCTTGGATTGACCAGAGAATTCCAGTCAAGAGACATTTGGTCAATGAGCGACAAGCAACATCCGCTGCAGAATCGCGGCATAACAACAAGGAGTTGCCGCATGAAACGCACTTTGACTGTCCTCGCTGTCGTGGTCGCCGCTGCCGCGGCGGGCGCTGGCTGGTACCTGCATGGCAAACAGCCGGTACGCGACGGACAACTGTCCCTCGCCGGCCTTGCCAGCGAAGTCACGGTTCGCTACGACGAACGTGGCGTGCCGCATATCAAGGCTGGCAGTGAGGAGGACATGTACCGGGCGATTGGCTATGTCCACGCCCAGGACCGCCTGTTCCAGATGGAAATCCTGCGACGCCTGTCCCGTGGCGAGCTGGCCGAGGTGCTCGGACCCAAGCTGGTGGATACCGACCGCATGTTCCGTAGCCTGCGCATCCGCGACCACGCGGCGGAGTACGTAAAGACGCAGGACAAGAATTCCCCGGCCTGGAAGGCGCTGGTCGCCTATCTGGACGGTGTCAACCAGTTCCAGGACAGCCACCCGCGCCCGGTGGAGTTCGACATACTCGGCATTCCCAAGCGCCCGTTCACCCCCGAGGACACCGTCAGCGTCGCCGGCTACATGGCCTACAGCTTCGCCGCCGCCTTCCGTACCGAACCGGTGCTGACCTACGTGCGCGACGAGCTGGGCGCGGACTACCTGAAAGTCTTCGACCTCGACTGGCACCCCGAAGGCGTGATGACCCCCAAGGCACTGGCCGCTGCCGACTGGCAGGACCTGAGCGCCATCGCCCGCCTGAGCCATGCCGCGCTGGAAAAGGCCGGCCTGCCGCAGTTCGAGGGTAGCAACGCCTGGGCGGTGTCCGGCAGCCGCACGAAAAGCGGCAAGCCGCTGCTGGCGGGTGACCCGCACATCCGCTTCGCCGTACCGGCGGTGTGGTACGAGATGCAGGCCAGCGCGCCGGGCTTCGAGCTGTACGGCCACTACCAGGCGCTCAACCCGTTCGCCTCGCTGGGCCACAACCTGCAGTTCGGCTGGAGCCTGACCATGTTCCAGAACGACGACGTCGATCTGGTCGCCGAGAAGGTCAACCCGGACAACCCCAACCAGGTCTGGTACCACGGCCAGTGGGTCGACCTGAAGAGCGAGGAACAGAGCATCGCCGTGAAAGGCGAGGCGCCGGTGAAGATCACCCTGCGCAGCTCGCCCCACGGCCCGCTGGTCAACGACGCGCTGGGCACTGCCGCGGGCAAGACCCCGGTGGCCATGTGGTGGGCCTTCCTGGAGACGCAGAACCCGATCCTCGACGCCTTCTACGAGCTGAACCGTGCCGATACCCTGGCCAAGGCGCGCACCGCGGCTTCGAAGATCCAGTCGCCGGGCCTCAACGTGGTCTGGGCCAACGCCCGCGGCGACATCGGCTGGTGGGCTTCGGCACAGTTGCCGGTGCGCCCGGACGGGGTCAACCCGAACTTCCTGCTCGACGGCGCCAGCGGCCAGGCCGACAAGACCGGCTTCTACCCCTTCAGCGAGAACCCGCAGGAAGAAAACCCGGCGCGCGGCTACATCGTCTCCGCCAATTTCCAGCCGGTACCGGCCAACGGCCGCCCGGTGCCGGGCTACTACAACCTGCCCGATCGCGGCCAGCAACTGAACAAGCGCCTGTCTGATGATTCGGTGAAATGGGATCTGCAGAACAGCCAGGCGCTGCAACTGGACACCGCCACCGGCTACGGCCCGCGCATCCTCAAGCCATTGCTGCCGATCCTGCGCGAAGCGGCGGCAACCGACGAAGAGAAGGCGCTGGTGGACAACCTGGCCAACTGGCAGGGCGATCATCCGCTGGACTCGGTCACCGCCACGGTGTTCAACCAGTTGCTCTACCAGGTGGCCGACGGCGCCATGCGCGACGAAATGGGCGATGCCTTCTTCGACAACCTGCTCTCCACCCGCGTGCTCGACGTGGCCCTGCCGCGCCTGGCCGCAGACGAAAACTCGCCCTGGTGGGACAACCGCAAGACGCCACAGAAGGAAACCCGCACCGATATCGTCAAGGCCGCCTGGAAGGACAGCCTGGCGCACCTGCGCGCCAAACTCGGCCAGGACTCGAAGCAGTGGCAGTGGGGCAAGGCGCACACCCTCACCCATGGCCATCCGCTGGGCCAGCAGAAGCCGCTGGATCGCCTCTTCAACGTCGGCCCATTCGCCGCACCGGGCGGCCACGAGGTACCGAACAACCTGTCCGCCCGCGTCGGCCCGGCGCCGTGGCAGGTGGTCTACGGCCCCTCCACCCGTCGCCTGATCGACTTCGCCGACCCGGCTCATAGCCTGGGCATCAACCCGGTAGGCCAGAGCGGCGTGCCCTTCGACAAGCACTACGATGACCAGGCCGAGGCCTACATCGAAGGCCAGTACCTGCCACAGCACTACGATGACAACGAGGTGAAGGCCAACACCAAGGGCATCCTGCGACTGATCCCCGTCCGTCGCTGAGTCGCCTGCCGGAAATGAAAAACCCCGCTCCTGCGGGGTTTTTCATAGGTGCATGGTCAGAGAGTGTTGCGGGAGATGCCGAAGCTCCCTGGCGCGTTATTTCCCCAAGGGATAACGATCGGGGTGTTGTATTGGGCGCCGTCTCCCGCACGGAGTGCCATAAGGCGTCACTGGAAGTTTGCCGGCGGCGCGGCCCGGTCCTGGTTCGGGGGGGTGACCGGACAACGCATCCGAACACTTCAAGCGTAGTTCGCAATCAGCCGGGAGCGAGCCTTTGCGACCCACGGATTTTTCCGATAAATCCCGATTTTCCAAGCACTTCGGAATAACGTGTATGCAAAAAACACGGGCCACCCGAAGGTGGCCCGTGGTTCGACAATCGCCGGATTCAACCGGCCGACAAGACGGCGTCAGGCGGTGGCTGTCGAACCCTTCTGCCAATCGGTCGCATTGGACTCCATGGCTTCCTGGATCGCGCGCTTGCGACGCTCTTCGGCCTGGCGGGTGAAGTACCAGGCGAAGAAGGTGAACAGCGAAACGGTCAGCAGGATCAGGCTGGCTACGGCGTTGATCTCCGGCTTCACGCCCAGGCGTACGGCGGAGAACACTTCCATCGGCAGGGTGGTGGAGCCAGGGCCGGACACGAAGCTGGCCAGCACCAGGTCATCCAGCGACAGGGCGAAGGACATCATGCCGCCCGCCGCCAGCGACGGCGCGATCATCGGGATGGTGATCAGCATGAACACTTTCCAGGGCTTGGCGCCCAGGTCCATGGCCGCTTCCTCGATGGACAGGTCCAGTTCACGCAGGCGCGCCGACACCACCACCGCCACGTAGGACGAGCAGAAGCTTGTGTGGGCGATCCAGATGGTCACGATGCCGCGTTCCTGCGGCCAGCCGATCAGCTGGGCCATGGCGACGAACAGCAGCAGCAGCGACAGACCGGTGATCACCTCGGGCATGACCAGCGGCGCGGTAACCATGCCGCCGAACAGCGTACGGCCACGGAAGCGCGGGATGCGGGTCAGCACGAAGGCCGCCAGGGTGCCCAGGGCCACCGAGGAGATCGCGGTGTAGCAGGCGATCTCCAGGGAGCGGAACACCGAACCGACGAGCTGCTGGTTGTCCAGCAGGCCGACGTACCACTTCACCGACCAGCCGCCCCAGACGGTCACCAGCTTGGAGCCGTTGAACGAGTAGATGACCAGGATGATCATCGGCACGTAGATGAAGAGCAGGCCCAACACCAGCATGATGTTGGAGAACGACCAACGCTTGTTCATACCTTGCCCTCCAGCTCTTTAGCCTGGTTCTTGTTAAAGAGGATGATGGGGATGATCAGGATTGCCAGCATCACCACGGCAAGGGCGGAAGCCACCGGCCAGTCACGGTTATTGAAGAACTCCTGCCACAGCACCTTGCCGATCATCAGGGTCTCCGGGCCGCCGAGCAGTTCCGGGATCACGAACTCGCCCACCGCCGGGATGAACACCAGCATGCAGCCGGCGATGATGCCGTTCTTGGACAGCGGTACGGTGATCTTCCAGAAGCTGGTGAAGCTGCGCGCGCCGAGGTCGGACGCGGCTTCCAGCAGGCTCATGTCGTGCTTCACCAGGTTGGCGTAGAGCGGCATGACCATGAACGGCAGGTACGAGTAGACGATACCGATGTACACCGCGAAGTTGGTGTTGAGGATCGTCAGTGGCTCGTTGATGATGCCCAGCCACATCAGGAAGCTGTTGAGCAGGCCATTGTTGGACAGGATGCCCATCCACGCGTACACGCGGATCAGGATCGCCGTCCAGGTCGGCATCATGATCAGCAGCAGCAGGACGGTCTGCATTTCCTTGCTGGCGCGAGCGATGGCGTAGGCCATCGGGTATCCGATCACAAGGCAGAGGAAGGTGCTGATCGCCGCCATCTTCAGCGAGCCCAGGTAGGCGTCGATGTAGAGCGGGTCGTCCGTCAGCATCAGGTAGTTGCCCAGGTTCATCACGACCTGGAGCGTCTGGTCGGCGTACTGGAACACTTCGGTGTACGGCGGAATGGCCACGTCCGCTGCCGCCAGACTGATCTTCAGCACGATGGCGAAGGGCAGCAGGAAGAACAGGAACAGCCAGAAGAACGGCACACCGATCACGGCATGCCGGCCGTTCGGCAGGCGTTTCATGAGCGATTTGCTGATGTTCATGATTGCAGTACCACACCGCTGTCGTCGTACCAGCTGATGTAAACCGGCTGGTCCCAGGTCGGGCGCGCGACGTGGCGCTCGGCGTTGGCCATGAAGGCCTGGACGATGAAGCCCGAGGCCAGCTTGATGTAGTACACCGAATGACCGCCCAGGTAGGCGATGTCATGCACGGTGCCCTGGGCGACGTTGAAGCCTTCGTGTTCCAGGTTTTCCGGCTTCTGCGCACTGACCATGACCTTTTCCGGACGCAGTGCGTAGGTCATGCGCTTGTTCTCGGCACGGGTGCTGATGCCGTGGCCGATGTAGATCGGGTTTTCCAGCTGCGGGCAGGCGATGACCGCGTGGTCCTGCAGGTCCTCGACGATCTCGCCGTCGAACAGATTTACGTTGCCGATGAACTCGCAGATCAGGCGGCTGGCCGGCGTCTCGTAGATGTCCATCGGGCTGCCGATCTGCTCGATGCAGCCCAGGTGCATGATGGCGATGCGCTGGGCCATGGTCATGGCCTCTTCCTGGTCGTGGGTCACCATCACGCAGGTCACGCCCACGCGCTCGATGATCTCCACCAGTTCCAGCTGCATCTGCGAACGCAGTTTCTTGTCCAGCGCGCCCATGGGCTCGTCGAGCAGCAGCAGCTTCGGACGCTTGGCCAGGGAGCGGGCCAGGGCCACGCGCTGACGCTGGCCACCGGAGAGCTGGTGCGGCTTGCGCTTGGCGTACTGGGTCATCTGCACGAGCTTGAGCATCTCGTCGACGATCTTGTCGATCTCTGCCTTGGGCAGGCCGTCCTGCTTCAGGCCGAAGGCGATGTTCTGCGCCACGCTCATGTGGGGGAACAGGGCGTAGGACTGGAACATCATGTTGATCGGCCGCTCATAGGGCGGCAGGTCGGTAATGTCCTGGCCATCGAGGAAGATGCGACCTTCAGTGGGACGCTCGAAACCAGCCAGCATGCGAAGCAGGGTCGACTTGCCCGAACCCGAACCACCGAGCAGGGCGAAGATCTCGCCTTTCTTGATGTCCAGGGACACGCTGTCCACAGCCAGCGTTTCGTCGAACTGCTTGCTGACCCGGTCGATTTTTACCAGAACCTCTTTCGGTTTCTGGTCGCCACTCAAGGCTTTCTTGTAGGCACCGGAGGCTATTGCCATTACCACAACTCCCAAATCATAGAGGCCCGGCCCCCGCGGCCGGGCATGCTTGGTATTACTCAGGGCTGGCGCAGTTTACGTGCGTCGGAAAACCTTTCGAGAGGCTCTCCGACGCTCCGTGCCCGCGCGGACGGATTTGGGGAAATCCGTCTTACTTGCCCGACTTGATCTTGGTCCAGGAACGGGTCATGAGGCGCAGGATCTTCGGCGGCAGCTCATGCTGCACGAAGAGTTTGTCGAGAACCTCCTGGGATGGGTACACCTCAGGATTGTTGCGCACGGACTCATCCATGAATTCGCCAGCCTTGGGGTTCGGGTTGGCGTAACCGACGTAGTCGCTGACCTTGGCGATCACTTCGGGTTTGAGCAGGTAGTTGATGAACGCGTGGGCCGCCTTCGGGTTGGAGGCATCCTTCGGCACGGCGAGGATGTCGAACCAGAGGTTGGCGCCTTCCTTGGGAATGGCGTAGGCGATGTTCACGCCCTTGCCAGCTTCCTTGGCACGGTTGGCGGCCTGGAACACGTCACCGGAGAAACCGGCCGCGACGCAGATGTTGCCGTTGGCCAGGTCGGAAATGTACTTGGAGGAGTGGAAGTAGGTGACGTACGGACGCACCTTCATCAGCTTGTCCTCCACCTTCTTGTAGTCGTCCGGGTTGGTACTGTTGGGGTCCAGCCCCATGTACTTGAGCACGGCCGGCATCATCTCGTCGCCCGAATCGAGGAAGGCGACGCCGCACTGGCTGAGCTTCTTCATGTTCTCGGGCTCGAAGAGGACGGCCCACGAATCGATCTTGTCGACACCCAGCACGGCCTTGACCTTGTCGACGTTGTAGCCGATGCCGTTGGTGCCCCACAGGTACGGCACGCCGTACTCGTTGCCCGGGTCATTGGCCTCGAGCTGTTTCATCAGGTGCGGGTCGAGGTTCGACCAGTTCGGCAGCTGGCTCTTGTCGAGCTTCTGGAACGCACCGGCCTTGATCTGGCGACCGAGGAAGTGGTTGGAGGGCACGACCACGTCATAACCGGTGCGACCGGCCAGGAGCTTGCCTTCCAGGGTTTCGTTGGAGTCGAAGACGTCGTACACCGGCTTGATACCGGTTTCCTTCTCGAAGTCGGCGAGGGTGGTTTCACCGATGTAGTCCGACCAGTTGTAGATGTGGACGGTCTGCTCCGCCTGGGCAAGCGATGTCAGGCCGAGGAGGGAGACTGCAGCGATCAGGGTTCTGCGGAAGGGAATGCGCACACGTGAGTCCTCTCGTTGTTTTTTACTACTTCAGTCGGTTGCTGCCGGGGTTTCGACGGCCGGTCCGTGGGTAGCGCCGAACCCTTCATCAGCACGAGAGCGCCAGGGCTTGCGCAGCCATTCCACCGATGGAAGCTGTTTGTTGCTGCCGGTTGCGGCGAGGGAGGGAACTCCCCCGCCGCAGTTCCGGACCATCCGCTGCCGCACCAGGCGGCAGCGACTACCCGATTACTTGCCGGACTTGATGGTGGTCCAGCTGCGGGTCATCAGACGCTGGGTCTTCGCCGGCAGGTCCGGGAAGGCGTACAGCTTCTTCATGGTTTCCGGAGTCGGATACACGCCCGGGTCGTTGCGGATAGCGTCGTTCACCATCGGGGTAGCCGCGGCGTTGCCGTTCGGGAACTGCACGACGTTGGTGATCTCGGACATGACGGCCGGCTCAAGCAGGAAGTTGATCCACTTCAGCGCAGCTTCCTGGTTCTCGGCATCCTTCGGAATGGCGACGGTGTCGAAGAACGCGCCGGCACCTTCCTTCGGAATGTTGTACTTCACAGTGACCTTGTTCTTGGCTTCTTCAGCGCGGGACTTGGCCTGGTACACGTCACCCGAGTAACCGATAGCCACGCAGATGTTGCCGTTGGCGATATCGGAAATGTACTTGGAGGAGTGGAAGTAGGAGATGTACGGACGAATCTTCAGGAACAGCGCTTCGGCTTCCTTCAGCTCTTTCGGGTCCTGGCTATCCGGCTTGTAACCCAGGTAGTGCAGGGCCGCCGGGAGCATTTCGGTCGGCGAGTCGAGGAAGCTCACGCCGCAGGCCTTCAGCTTCTGGATGTTTTCCGGCTTGAACACCAGATCCCAGGAGTCCACCGGGGCGTTGTCGCCCAGCGCGGCCTTGACCTTGTCCGGGTTGTAACCAATGCCGATGGTGCCCCACATGTAGGGGATCGCGTACTGGTTGCCCGGGTCGCTGATCTCCAGGGTCTTCATGATGTCCGGGTTCAGGTTCTTCCAGTTCGGCAGCTTGGACTTGTCCAGCGGCTGATACACGCCAGCCTTGATCTGCTTGGCGAGGAAGGAGTTGGACGGCACCACGATGTCGTAACCCGACTTGCCGGCCAGCAGCTTGGCTTCCAGCACTTCGTTGCTGTCGTAGACGTCGTAGACGACCTTGATTCCGGTTTCCTTGGTGAACTTGTCGACCGTGTCCGGCGCGATGTAGTCCGACCAGTTGTAGACGTGCAGCACCTTGTCATCTGCCTGCGCCATACCAGCCACAGCGCCCGCCAGCGTTACAGCGAGCAGGGATTTGCCGAAGGTCTTGAACATGCGGGTAGCTCCAGTTGTTTTTCTTGATGTTCCGGGTGGCGTGGACATCTCCTTCCGTCACCACCCGGTGAGCCTGGCCAACGCACAGGCGCAGTCTGTCAAAGGTCCGGTGAAAGACTCAAGACAGAACGGCTGCGGCGGTTTGATCGAGGCACTTGCGCGCCAGGGTGATCAGGTCATCGATCTGCGATTTCTCGATCACCAGCGGCGGCGAGATAATCATAGTGTCTCCCACCGCGCGCATGATCAGACCGTTGCGGAAGCAGTGCTCGCGGCACAGCATCCCGACACCCTTGCCTTCGAAGCGCTCGCGGGTCTTCTTGTTCTTCACCAGCTCCAGTGCTGCCACCAGGCCTACCCCACGGGCTTCGCCTACCAGGGGATGGTCGGCCAGCTCTTGCCAGCGCTGTTGCAAATACGGTGCCGTTTCGTTCTTCACGCGCTCTACGATCTTCTCTTCCCGCAGGATGCGGATGTTCTCCAGCGCCACCGCAGCGGCAACCGGGTGACCAGAGTAAGTGAAGCCGTGGTAGAACTCCCCACCCTCATTCAGGGTATGGACGATCTCGTCGCGAACGATCACGCCGCCCATGGGGATGTAGCCGCTGGTCAGGCCCTTGGCGATCGGCATCAGGTCCGGGGCGTTGCCGAAGTACTGGCTGCCGAACCATTCACCGGTACGGCCGAAGCCGCAGATCACTTCGTCGGCGATGAACAGGATGTCGTACTTGGCGAGGATCTCGCGGATCTTCGGCCAGTAGGTTTTCGGCGGAATGATCACGCCGCCCGCGCCCTGCAGGGGCTCGGCGATGAAGGCGGCGACCTTGTCTTCGCCGACTTCGAGAATCTTCTTCTCCAGCTGCTCGGCCGCCCAGACGCCGAACTCTTCCGGGTCCATGTCGCCGCCTTCGCCGAACCAGTAGGGCTGGGCAATGTGCTCGATGCCGGGGATTGGCAGGTCGCCCTGCTCGTGCAGCGCCTTCATGCCGCCCAGGCTGACGCCGGCGACGGTGGAGCCGTGGTAGCCGTTCCAGCGACCGATGACCACTTTCTTCTGCGGCTGGCCCTTGATGCTCCAGTAGTGGCGAACCATGCGCAGCACGGTGTCGTTGGACTCGGAGCCGGAGCCGGTGAAGAACACGTGGTTCATGCCTTCGGGGGCAATGTCGGCGATGGCCTTGGACAGCTCCAGCACCGGCGGGTGGGCGGTCTGGAAGAACAGGTTGTAGTAGGGCAGTTCCTGCATCTGCTTGTAGGCGACTTCAGCAAGTTCCTTGCGACCGTAGCCGACGTTCACGCACCACAGGCCAGCCATGCCATCGAGGATCTTGTTGCCCTCGCTGTCCCACAGGTACACGCCTTCGGCCTTGGTGATGATGCGCGCACCCTTCTCGTTCAGCTGCTTGTAGTCGGTGAACGGAGCCAGGTGGTGATCGCGGCTGAGCGCCTGCCAGTGTTGGGTGTTGGCGCTGGTCTGGTTAGTCATCTTGATAAAACCTCTTCTCTAAGAAACACGGGGCCCGGCCACGCGCCGGACCCCACGCCGATCAGACAGAAAGCAGGAGGAACTCGCGCTCCCAGGAACTGATTACTCGCTTGAAGTTCTCGTGCTCGGCGCGCTTCACCGCGACGTAGCCTCGAATGAACTTGTCACCCAGGTATTTCTCCAGGGTCTTGCTGCTTTCCATGCACTCCAGTGCGGCCTCGATGGTCAGCGGCAGGCGCAGGTTACGCCGTTCATAGCCGCGGCCCTTGACCTGTGCACTGGGTTTGAGGCCTTCGACCATGCCGATGTAGCCACACAGCAGGCTGGCGGCCAGAGCCAGGTAGGGGTTGGCGTCGGCGCCAGCCAGGCGGTTTTCCACGCGGCGGTTGTCCGGGGTGGAGTCCGGTACGCGCAGGCCCACGGTGCGGTTCTCTTCGCCCCATTCCACGTTCACCGGCGCCGAGGTGTCGGGCAGGAAGCGACGGAACGAGTTGACGTTCGGCGCGAACAGCGGCAGCGCCTCGGGAATCAGCTTCTGCAGGCCACCGATGTGGTGCAGAAACAGCTCGCTCATGCTGCCGTCGGCGTTGGAGAAGATGTTCTTGCCGGTCTTGATGTCGACGATGCTCTGGTGCAGGTGCATGGCACTGCCCGGCTCGCCGGTCATCGGCTTGGCCATGAAGGTGGCGGCGACGTTGTGCTTGAGGGCGGCCTCACGCATGGTGCGCTTGAACACCACGATCTGGTCGGCCAGGTCCAGGGCATCGCCGTGACGGAAGTTGATCTCCATCTGCGCGGTGCCTTCTTCATGGATCAGGGTGTCCAGATCCAGGCCCTGCAGTTCGCACCAGTCGTACATGTCTTCGAACAGCGGGTCGAATTCGTTCGCCGCGTCGATGGAGAAGGACTGGCGACCAGTCTCCTGGCGGCCGGAACGGCCGATCGGAGCCTGCAGCGGGTAGTCGGGGTCGTCGCTGCGCTTGGTCAGGTAGAACTCCATCTCCGGCGCCACGATCGGCTTCCAGCCCTTGTCGGCGTAGAGCTGGAGGACGCGCTTGAGGACGTTGCGCGGCGACAGCTCGATGGGGTTGCCCAGCTTGTCGTAGGTATCGTGGATGACCATCGCGGTCGGCTCGATGGCCCAGGGGACGAGGAACACGGCATTCTCGTCCGGGCGGCAGACCATATCGATGTCGGCCGGGTCCAGCAGGTCGTAATAGATGTCATCCTCGACGTAGTCGCCGGTCACGGTCTGCAGGAGAACGCTCTCCGGCAGGCGCATGCCTTTCTCGTTGAGGAACTTCGCAGTCGGCGCGATCTTGCCCCGGGCAATCCCGGTCAGGTCGGCGATCATGCATTCCACTTCAGTGATCTTGCGTTCCTTCAACCAGCCACTGAGCTGGTCTAACTTGCTAGTCATAAAGACCTCAGGGTTTGAGAGCCCGGCCCCAACGCCGGACTCAGCGGTTCCCCGCCCTCTTGCTGCAGGCTTTGCCGAATGCCTGGAAGATAGCGAGATAGTTGGGGTTCGTTTCGACCTGCCATTCCGGGTGCCACTGCACCCCGACGGCGAAGGCCGCACCTTCGACGGAGAAGGCTTCAACCAACCCGTCAGGCGCCAGAGCTTCTACACGAAGGCCGGGCGCCAGACGATCAACGCCCTGGCCGTGAATGGAGTTGACCTGGAACTGCGAGGGTAGCCCGATACCGGCGAAAACGCCGCCCGGCTGCACATCGACGACGTGCCGCAGACCATACTGGATTTCGATCGGCTCACCGGCGGGTTCGCGGTGGTCCATGAAGCCTTCGACCTCGTGCACCTTCTGGTGCAGCGAGCCGCCGAAGGCGACGTTCATTTCCTGGAAGCCGCGGCAGATGCCCAGCACCGGAATCCCGGCCGCGACGGCGCGGCGGATCAGCGGCAGCGTCGTGCTGTCGCGCTCGGGATCATGAGGGGTGCCTGCTACGCTCGCGGAGCCACTATAATGATGGGGTTCGACGTTCGACGCCGAGCCTGTGAAGAGCAGGCCGTCGAACGCGGCCAACATGTCTTCCTGGTCGATGGCATCGCCCAGGGAGGGAATGATCAAAGGAATGCCCGAGGCCCCGGAGATCAGCGCTCTGAGGTATTTGTCGCCAGCAACATGGTAGGGTTTGGAACCGATCTGCTTGATGCAGGCGGACACGCCGATTAACGGCAGGCGAGACATGGGACACCCGTGTTTGTAAGTGTTATGGGCTTGAGGCCGAGCTTAGCCTTGTTCATTTTTTTACACAATAGCCATGTAAAAAATCAAACACGCCCCACTGAACAGCCCGCCAGCAAAGGCTCTCCGCGAATCAAAAGCGGCTCGAAACGCCCCAAAAACGGCCCATCACGACAGGTGCGCCCCACTTTGGTGCGACATTGACAACCCTTGCCAATTCGGATTGACTCACACCTCAGCTTTCGAATGATTGAAATTTTTAACAATAAAGGTGTTACATCATGTCGGTACCCCAGAGTGCCGTTTCGCTCGAAGAAGCGAGTGAGTTCCTGAAGGAACACCCCGAGGTCCAGTTCGTCGACCTCCTTATTGCAGACATGAATGGTGTGGTCCGCGGCAAGCGCATCGAACGCACCAACCTGCCCAAAGTCTATGAGAAGGGCATCAACCTCCCCGCCTCTCTCTTCGCTCTCGACATCACCGGCTCCACCGTAGAAAGCACCGGCCTCGGCCTGGACATTGGCGACGCGGATCGCGTCTGTTTCCCAATCCCCAACACCCTCTCCATGGAACCCTGGCAGAAGCGCCCGACCGCGCAACTGCTGATGACCATGCACGAGATGGAAGAGCGCACGCCGTTCTTCGCCGACCCGCGGGAAGTGCTGCGCCAGGTCGTGCAGAAGTTCACCGACATCGGCCTGACCATCGTCGCGGCCTTCGAGCTGGAGTTCTACCTGATCGACCAGGAGAACGTGAACGGCCGTCCGCAGCCGCCGCGTTCGCCGATCTCCGGCAAGCGCCCGCAATCGGTCCAGGTCTACTCCATCGACGACCTCGACGAGTACGCCGACTGCCTGCAGGACATCATCGACGGCGCCCGCGCCCAGGGCATCCCGGCCGACGCCATCGTCAAGGAAAGCGCCCCGGCGCAGTTCGAAGTCAACATGCACCACGTTGACGACGCCCTGAAGGCCTGCGACTACGCCGTCCTGCTCAAGCGCCTGATCAAGAACGTCGCCTACGACCACGAGATGGACTCGACCTTCATGGCCAAGCCCTATCCGGGTCAGGCAGGCAACGGTCTGCACGTCCACGTCTCGCTGCTCGACAAGGACGGCAAGAACATCTTCACCAGCGAGGATCCCGAGCAGAACGCCGCGTTGCGCCACGCGATCGGCGGTGTGCTCGAGACCCTGCCGGCGTCGATGGCGTTCCTCTGCCCGAACGTCAACTCGTACCGCCGTTTCGGTTCGGCCTTCTTCGTGCCGAACGCACCGAGCTGGGGCCTGGACAACCGTACCGTCGCCCTGCGCGTTCCTACTGGAACGGCAGAAGCGGTACGCCTGGAACACCGCGTCGCCGGTGCCGATGCCAACCCGTACCTGCTGCTCTCGGCGGTTCTGGCCGGCGTCCACCACGGCCTGACCAACAAGGTCGAGCCGGGCGCGCCGATCGAAGGCAATGCCTACGAGCAGCTCGAGCAAAGCCTGCCGAACAACTTGCGCGATGCCCTGCGCGAGCTGGACGACAGCGATGTGATGAACAAGTACATCAGCCCCGAGTACATCGACATCTTCGTCGCGTGCAAGGAGCATGAGATGCAGGAGTTCGAGTATTCGATCTCCGATCTCGAGTACAACTGGTACTTGCACACCGTATAAGTGGTAAACGAAACGCCGGCCCTCGTGCCGGCGTTTCCTTGTGCCTCTGGCACACCCGGGGAACTGCGACATCGCAACGGCGAGGAGGGGCGCCAGGGCGAGTCACATCCGTCGTTCCTTCCTGCTCGCGATGTCTCCATCCGCCCGCTGCGGCGCCCATCGCGTCTGACGTGTCTTTGTTGTTGCGCTTTCGAGCGGCTTATGCCGCATCCGCTGATTACGTGGTTCATTCAGGGAGATCGCCAATGCCACGCCTGTACGCCTTGATTCTGATGCTGTTGTGCCCGCTGTCCGCCTGGGCCGACCAGGTCATCCGCGTCTACAACTGGAACGACTACATCGCTCCCGAGGTGCTCAAGGACTTCGAGAAAGACACGGGGATCCGCGTCGAGTACACGACCTACAGCACCGCCGAAGAGGTCAAGAAGGCCCTGGAAAGCGGCGAGAAATTCGACGTCGCGGTGCCCTCGCACAACGACCTGCCGGCGCTGATCCGCGACAAGCGCATCCAGGCGCTGGACTTCAGCAAGCTGCCCAACCGCAGCCACCTCGACACCCAGCTGTTGAGCAAGCTGGCCGCCGTCGACCCCAACAACCAGCACGCCGTCCCCTATCTGTGGGGCGCCGTGGGCCTGGCGATCAACGAGCCCGAGGCGGAGAAGGCCTACGGCGGCAAGCTGCCCGACAGCTGGAGCATCCTCTTCGACCCGCAGCAGAGCCAGCGCCTGAAGGCCTGCGGCATGAGCCTGCTGGACGCCCCGGACGAAGCCTTCTCGGTGCTGATGAACTACCAGGGCCGCAACTTCGCCCGCAGCGCGCCGTCGCAGATCCGCCGCGCCGGCGAAGTGCTCGCCGAGCTGCGCCCGAACCTGCGCTACATCGACAGCGAGCGCTACATCCAGGACCTCAACGCCGGCAAGCTGTGCGTCGCCATGGCCTGGGTCGGTGACGCACTGGGTGCGGCCAACGCCGGCCAGCCGGTGCGCTTCGTGGTGCCGCAGGAAGGCTCGGTGCTGTTCATCGACAACCTGGTGATCCCCACGGCTGCCGAGCACCCGGACCTGGCCCTCAAGTTCATCGACTACATGATGCAACCCAAGGTCGCCGCACAGGTCACCGCCGCTACCCTCTACCCCAACGGCAACAAGGATTCTGCACAGTTCCTCGATGCCGCCCTGCGCGACCAGCCAGGCCTCTACCCGGACCAGGAGACCAAGCGCCGCCTGTTTGCCCTGGAAACCGCGCCGGAGAAGACCGCCCCGGTGATCACCGAAGTCTGGGACAAGCTGCGCGCTGGCGGCAGCTGACTTGCCGAGGACCCCGGAGCTGGCGTCCAATAGCCGCCCAGCTCCGGAGGTCAGCATGCCCACTCCCACCCGCAAGCCCCGCGCCAGCAGCCAGGCACGCATCGGCGTGATCCTCGCAGCCGCCCGCGCCCTGCTGGCCGAGAGTGGCGCAGCGGGCCTGTCGATCTACGCGGTGGCCGAACGTGCGGATATCCCGCCCTCCTCCGTCTATCACTTTTTCCCCAGCGTGCCGGCCCTCCTGCAGGGCTTGACCAGCGACGTCCATGCCGCCTTCCGCGCCTGCCTCGAGCAGCCCGTCGACCACGCAGCCCTGCGTGACTGGCGTGATCTCGCGCGCCTGGTAGAGCAGCGCACCCTGGCCGTGTACGCCGAAGACGCCGCTGCTCGTCAGCTGATCCTCGCCAGCCACGGCCTCGCCGAAGTCACCCAGGCCGACAGCCAGCACGACGTGCAACTCGGCCAGGCCATGCGCGAACTCTTCGAGCGCCATTTCGAGCTGCCACCACTGCCGCAGGACATCGAGGTGTTCAGCCTGGCCATCGAACTGGGCGACCGTGTCTACGCGCTCTCTGTGCAGCGCCACGGGCAGATCACCGAGCGCCTGGCCGAAGAAGGCATGCGGGTGATCGACGCCTACCTGTCGCTGTACCTGCCGCCCTGCCTGCCAAAACGGCTGTCGCCCCTGAAATAATCGATTTTTATCCGATAAATATCCGGATAGACGGGCGAAATATTTCAGAACCACCCTTCATAAACCGATTTTTATCGGATATAAATTCTCCCACACGGAAATACGTCGCCGCGGTTCCCTGGCAGGCGACCTATACTGGCCGCTCGCAGCACTCGACGGCGACGCCTTCTCGAATGACACAACCCGATCCGTAGGATGGGTGGAGCGCAGCGATACCCATCGCTGGCTATCGGCTCGCCCTTCCACGAAGCAAACACCAAGGACCGCCCCATGACCACGCTGACCAGCACTCCCCGCGCCGATGGCTTCCGCATGCCGGCGGAATGGGAACCCCACACGCAAACCTGGATGGTCTGGCCCGAACGCCCGGACAACTGGCGCCTGGGCGGCAAGCCGGCGCAGGCAGCCTTCAGCGCCGTGGCGCGCGCCATCGCCCGCTTCGAACCGGTGACCGTCGGTGTATCCGCTGGCCAGTACGAAAACGCCCGTGCCCAACTGGCCGACGCGGCCAACATCCGCGTGGTGGAAATCAGTAACGACGACGCCTGGGTGCGCGACACCGGCCCGACCTTCGTCACCAACGACAGCGGTGAAGTGCGCGGCGTGGACTGGACCTTCAACGCCTGGGGTGGCCTGGAAGGCGGCCTGTACTTCCCCTGGCACCGCGACGATCAGGTGGCGAGCAAGATCCTCGGCATCGAGCGTTGCGACGGCTACCGCACCGAAGGCTTCGTGCTGGAAGGCGGCTCGATCCACGTGGACGGCGAAGGCACGCTGATCACCACCGAAGAATGCCTGCTCAACCACAACCGCAACCCGCACATGAGCCGCGAAGAGATCGAAGCGGTGCTGCGCGAGCACCTGGCCATCGACACCGTGATCTGGCTGCCGGACGGCCTGTTCAACGACGAGACCGACGGCCACGTCGACAACTTCTGCTGCTACGTACGCCCGGGTGAAGTGCTGCTGGCCTGGACCGACGATGAGAACGACCCGAACTACGAGCGCTGCCAGGCCGCCATGCGCGTGCTGGAAACCGCCCGCGACGCCAAGGGCCGCCAGCTCACCGTGCACAAGATCGTCATCCCCGGCCCGATCCACGCGAGCGAAGCCGAGTGCGAAGGCATCGACCTGGTGATCGGCACCCAGCCGCGCGATCCGTCGATCCGCCTGGCCGGCTCCTACGTCAACTTCCTCATCGTCAACGGCGGCATCATCGCCCCGCGCTTCGACGACCCGGCGGACGCCGAAGCCGAAGCTACCCTCAAGCGCATCTTCCCCGAGCATGAGATCGTCATGGTGCCCGGCCGCGAAATCCTCCTGGGCGGCGGCAACATCCACTGCATCACCCAGCAGCAGCCAGCGCCGCAGAAACGCTGATTCGCTGATTCGCTGATTCGCTGATTCGCTGATTCGCTGATTCGCTGATTCGCTGATTCGCTGAGCAATGAAAAGGCCGTCGCCCCTAATGGAGCGACGGCCTTTGTCATTGGCGAAGGAGTGCCTCTGTAGGAGCGAGCTTGCTCGCGAACGACTTCGCGACGGGACTGGTTCGCGAGTAAGCTCGCTCCTACGAAGAGCCGTCTTCCGCATCCATGAAAAAGCCGCCGCCTCTTGCGAGGTCGGCGGCTTTTTCGTTATCCCGCGAGAATTACAGCAGCGGGATGCTGTAGCTGACGATCAGGCGGTTTTCATCCTGGTCACGCTGGGTTGCGGTGCCGGCACCACTGACGGGCAAGCCACTGCGCAGCGAAGCATTCTTCCAGGCAAAACCCAGGCCCTTGAGGTTGCCGTCCGGAATCACGTAGGCCAGGGAGATATCACGCTCCCATTCGCTCTTGTCGCCGTAGCGGGTGTCGATATTGTCACCACGCAGGTACAGGGTCTGGAAGCTCAGGCCCGGCAGGCCAGCCTTGGCAAAGTCATAGCCATAGCGTACCTGCCAGGTGCGCTCGCCGGCATGCTGGAACTTGCCGATCTGCACATCGGTGATCAGGTAGGCGGTGGCGCCATCGCCATCGTTGATGAACGGGAAATCGCTGTCACCGCTGAGCTGCTGGTAACCGGCGCCAAAGCTGTGGCCGCTGATGGTATAGGTGAACAGGCCGCTGAAGGCGTTGTTGTCGACCTTCCCGCGGGTGACGCCGCCACCGTAGTAGCCGGTGGTGGAGTAGGCGGCATCATGGCCATTCTTGCCATCGTTGCGGCTGCGGAAGTAGCGCAGATCGGTGTTCAGTACGCCGGCGCCCAGCTCCCAGTTGTTCTGCAGGCCGAGGAAGTGCTGTTTGTAGAAGTCCTGCAGGTTGCCGTAGTAGTACTGCAAGGTAGTGTTCTCACCCACCTTGTAGTCGCCACCGCCGTAGTAGAACTTGTTGGTGTAGTGGGCGTTCCCCGACTTACCGCCAGCGTTGGCACCTGCGATGGACAGCCCCTGATCGGAGTTGCTCGAGGTACGTCCCTTCATGTGCTCGAGCTGGCCCGCCACGAAGGTCAGGTCCTGGAATTCCTTGGAGGTGACCTGCCCGCCGCTGAAGGTCTGCGGCAACAGGCGGCCGTCGTTGTAGGTCACCACCGGCAGCTTGGGCTGCAGGGTGCCGTAGCGCAGCTCGGTCTGCGAAACCTTGACCTTGGCGGTCATCCCCAGGCTGGCAAAGTCGTCCACGGCGCGGCCATGTTCATCGGAGGGGAAGGTGATGCCGCTCAGGTTGCTGCTATCCGGGTTGTAGTGCGTGCCCTTGCCGCTGTCGAGCTTCACGCCCAGCAGGCCGAGAGCATCGACACCGAAGCCGACGGTGCCGTCGGTGAAGCCGGAGGCGTAGTTGAACAGGAAGCCCTGGCCCCACTCTTCGGACTTGCTCGGCTGTGCGGAACCGTTGCGGTTATCCTGGTTGATGTAGAAGTTGCGCAGGCCGAGGCTGGCCTTGCTGTCCTCGACGAAGCCGCTGGCGGCGGCCGACTGGGCCAGACCGGCGGTGGCGATGGCCACGGCCAGACCGGAAAACTTGAGCGTGCGGTAATACATAGCAATTCCCCATGACATGTTCGTAAGCTCGTCACCGGGTTGCCGGCGCAGTGCGCCCGGCGAAATGGATGACGGCAGTCGTGGTCACGGCGGATGCAGGGATGAGTGAATGTCGACGGAAGCAAGGGAGCCCCGATGGGCGATCTGCGCCGCCTTGCAGCTCCACGGATGGCCGGGTGCGCCAGATGATCAGGGCACATCCCAGGCGGCATTCGCTTCGTCACTCAGTCACCGGAAGACGTGCTCGACGCCCTTCCCCCGGTCCGCGCGACCAGCGCCACCATATGAGAAGGCCTGCTGCCATGTGGGAAATCGGCCGGCAGTTGGCAGCCCCTTGCGCGATCTTTGACCGCGCTCACGCTTGGTTTTTTCGCGCAGCACGCGCCTTCCCGGAAATGAATGGGAAGTCTCCGAAGAGGGGGCTCAGAACACGGATTCGACCAGCGAGATTTCCCCCGGATAGCCCGGCGCCAGGCCCGCCCGGTGCCATGAAAAAAGCCGCCGCCTCTGGCGAGGTCGGCGGCTTTTTCAGCCCGCGAAGATTACAGCAGCGGAATGGTGTAGCTGACGATCAGGCGGTTTTCATCCTGGTCGCGCTGCCCGGCGGTACCGGTGCGCGAATCCGCCGGCAGGCCACTGCGCAGTGCGGCGTTCTTCCAGGTGAAGCCCAGGCCCTTGAAGGCGCCGTCCGGAATCACGTAGGCCAGGGAGATGTCACGCTCCCACTCGCTCTTGTCGCCGTAACGGGTATCGATGTTGTCGCCGTGCAGGTACAGGGTCTGGAAGGTCAGGCCCGGCAGGCCAGCCTGGGCGAAGTCGTAGCCGTAGCGGACCTGCCAGGTGCGCTCGCCTGCGCGCAGGAACTTGCCGATCTGCACGTCGGTGATCAGGTAAGCGGTAGCGCCGTCGCCGTTGTTGATGAACGGGAAGTCGCTGTCGCCGCTGAGCTGCTGGTAGCCGGCGCCGAAGCTGTGGCCGCTGACGGTATAGGTGAACAGGCCGCTCCAGGCACGGTTGTCGACCTCACCCTTGGTTACGCCGTTGCCGTAGTAGCCGTTGGTGAAGTAGGTCTTGTCGTGGCCGTTCTTGCCATCGTCGCTGCTGTGGAAGTAGCGCAGGTCGGACTTCAGTACGCCCGGGCCGATCGCCCAGTTGTGCTGCAGGCCGAGGAAATGCTGTTTGTAGAAGTCCTGCAGGTTGCCGTAGTAGTACTGCAGCGTCAGGTCCTTGGTCAGCTTGTAGTCGGCGCCGCCGTAGTAGAACTTGTTGACGAACTGGCCAGTCTGGGCGTTGTTGGCGCCGGCGATCGACAGCCCTTCGTTGTTGCTCGAGTTACGTCCCTTGGCGTGCTCCAGCTGGCCGCCGATCAGGGTCAGGTCCTTGAACTCGTTCGAGGTGACCTGGCCACCCTCGAAGGTCTGCGGCAGCAGGCGGCCATCGTTGTAGGTCACGACCGGGAGCTTGGGCAGCAGAGTGCCGTACTGCAGCAGAGTGCTGGAAACCTTCACCTTGCCCGTGGCGCCGAGGTGGGCGAAGTCGTCCACCGCGCGACCGTCACCATCGGTGGGGAACACCGTGCCGGCATAGGCGGAGCTGGACGGGTTGTAGTGCGTGCCCTTGCCACTGTCCAGGCGCACGCCCAGCAGGCCCAGGGCATCGACGCCGAAGCCGACGGTGCCTTCGGTGAAGCCGGAGGTGTAGTTGAGCAGGAAGCCCTGGCCCCACTCCTCGGACTTGTTCGGCTGGGTCCCGGTGACATCGCCGTTGCGGTTGTCGGTGTTGATGTAGAAGTTGCGCAGGGTCAGGTTGGCCTTGCTGTCTTCGATGAACCCACCAGCGACGGCGGATTGCGCGAGGCCTGCGGCAGCGATGGCGAGCGCGAGGCCCGATTGCGTGAGAGTGCGGCTTTTCATTGGAATTTCCCCATTTTATTGATCTTGGAAAGCAGGCCATTCGAGACAACGACTGGCTCCAGCGGAGCTCGACCGAACGGCAAGCAGCGACCGTGGCGTGGCAGGCACGCTCGGCATGCGGTAATTCGGCGGTGTACGGCGCTCCCCTAGACAGGGCTCAAGCGCAGGCAAGCAGGCGGGAGGGCAGCAGAAGAATGGAATGGCATGGATCGGATCTCGTGTCTTGTTGTTGTGGCAATGCGCTGGGCATGCGTCAGTGGCTAGGCAATCCCCAGGCCAACCGGCCTTACCTGCCTGACACCCAGTCATTTCCGACACTCGGAACGATCTGCAAGCAAATTCCTTCAGATAAATCAGCGGAAAACCGCCAAGAGCCCCCGTCGTCCTGGCGGATAACCGCCATCCCCTTTCGCTGTCACGGCAACGCTGGGGGCCACGATAAAAGAAGCTCTATAAATCAAAAAAGAATTAATTATTACTATGTAATTTCTTTACGGAATATATGATAGCACGCGCACTGGCCAAGGCCGCCTCCCTGAGGAGGTACCCAGTTTGTACGAATTGACTGACGGACCAGAAAGAGCGCAAGGCAATTGCCTACGTCACTGGCGACCAGGCAAAAAAAACCCGCCGGCGCTGCAACGCGGGCGGGTTCGGGGCCTGTGCTAGGGGGAGGCCCCAAAGGAGAGGGCGGAGTGGGATCCGCCTTGGAGTGGTGCGTCCCTGCACCCGATGGCGGCGATGATGGCCACCACCGGGCGCGGAGTCGATTCCAGCGATCCATCCGCTGCCGTGAGAAAATTCCCGAGCACAGCGGACGCCGCCGGAACGTGCCGTGACCGATCAGTTGCCCCCAACCGCGGCGCTGGTGCTTACGATGTTGGCCGACGGCAGCAGTTGGCTGATGAAGCGGTTCCAGCGGGTGATGTTGGCCGGCCCGATGAACACCACATCCTGCGGCTGCATGGCGAACTCCTTGGCCAGGGCATAGGCGGTCGGGCGCTTGGCCTCCAGGTGGAAGACCTGGGCCTGGAAGGTGCCTGCGGTGCTACCGGCGACCGACTGCGGGTTGCCGCGGATGACGTACACCGAGTCGCCGTCGGAGGTTTCCGGGGCCAGGCCGCCGGCATTGCCGAGCACTTCCAGCAGTGACAAGCCGGTGGTGCGGTAGGTGACCACCTGCGGACGTTCCACCTCACCGACTACGTAGACTTTCTTGCGGTCGTTGTACGGCAGGTGGATCTGGTCGCCGTTCTTCAGGTAGATGCCGCTGAGTGTCGAGCCCGAGCGGTTCAACGCATCGACATCGAGCACGTACTCGCGACCATCACGCTTGAGGACCAGGCCGGACAGGTCTGCCTCACCGGTAATCACGCCGGCCTTGCTGACCGCCTGTACCAGGGTGGTGGGCGTGTTGTTCAGTTCGACCTGCCCACCGTTCTGGAAGGCCCCGGAAAGCACCACGTGCTGGCTGGCGTAGCGCAGCACGGTGACATCCACCTGCGGGTCGACGATGCCCTTCTTCGCCAACTGGCTGGACAGGCGTTTGCGCAGTTGCGCCGGCGTCTGCCCTTCGGCGCGCACCACCCCGGCATAGGGGAAGAAGATATTGCCATCGGCGCCGACCACGCGGCCGTTGGCTTCCATCTGCTGGGTGGAGCCGGGGCTGGTCAGTTCCGGGTGGTCCCAGACGGTTACCAGCAACACGTCGCCGCCGCCGATCACGTAGTCTTCCTGCGGCGGGCGATAGTTCAGCAACTCTGCGGCGACCCCGGGTTTGGCGGCGAAGTCGGCCTCCTGGCGTTGCAGCACCTGGGGCGTGATCGGGACGAGGGTGATCTTCATCCCCTCTTTCTGTGCCTCGCGCTGGATATCGGAATCCGTCATGTGCTGACCGGGGGAGAACACGCAGCCTTGTAGCGCCAGACTGCCGACTACAAAGCTGAAAGCGAGCAGGTTTTTCATGGCAATCCTTCCTTGAAACGAGTGTGAAGACTCAGTAGGCGTTGCGGTGTACGAAACCCTTGAACAGGGTCAGCACGACGATCTTCAGGTCCCACCAGACGGACCAGTTCTCGATGTAGTCGAGATCGAACTCGATGCGTTTCTGCATCTTCTCCAGGGTGTCTGTTTCGCCACGCCAGCCGTTCACCTGGGCCCAGCCGGTGATGCCCGGCTTGACCTTGTGACGCAGCATGTAACGGCTGACCTGACGCCGGTATTGCTCGTTGTGCGCCACGGCGTGGGGGCGTGGGCCGACCACCGACATGTCGCCGAGCAAGACATTGAAGAACTGTGGCAGCTCATCCAGCGAGGTGCGCCGCAGGAAGGCGCCCAGCGGGGTGATGCGGCAATCGTTGCGCGAGGCCTGGACGACGGCGGCGCCGTCCTCCATGACCGTCATGCTGCGGAATTTCCAGACGCGGATGGGCCGGCCGTCCATGCCGTAGCGGGTCTGGCGGAACAGCACCGGACCGCGCGACGTGAGCTTTACGGCGACGGCGATCAGCAGCATGGGCACGGCGATCAGCAACAGGATCAACGAGGCCAGCAGCACGTCCTCGATGCGCTTGAGCACGGCGTTGGGGCCGTCCATGGGCGTGTCGAAGATGCTGATGGTGGCCAGCCCGTTGATGCTTTCGCTGCGCGCATGCAGCAGGTCGAACATGAACAGGTCGGGGATCAGGTACACCGACACCGTGGTGTCGGAGAGCTCGCGGATCAGCTCGTTGAGCAGCGGCTCGCGCGATAGCGGCAGCGTCAGGTAGACCTTGTCGATCTGCCCCGAACGGGCGGCTTCGATCAACGCTAGGCGGTCACCCTTCACCGGCACTCGCTCGCCGAGCTCCATCTGCTGTGGGCGGTCGTCGTAGAAGCCGATCAGGCGCAGGCCCATCCAGGGCGCGGCGAGGATGGTCTCGGCCAGTCGCGCGCCGACTTCGCCGGTGCCGTAGATGGCCACGTTGCGGCTGTTGAAGCCGTGGCGCCGAGCGACGCGCAGGAGCATGCGGATGGCCAGGCGGTAGCCGCCCATGATCAGCAGCGCCGCGGCGAACCAACCCAGCCGCCGCGGCTCTTCCAGCTCGACATGACGCAGGGAGATGTCCAGCAGCAGCACGGCGAAGAACGCCAGCGACCAGTACAGGGTGACGCTCAGCGACTCGCGCAGCAGCGACTCGCCGCGCCAGGAGCCGTAGAGCTGGTTCAGCTCGCCGAGCCAGTGGAACAGCATGACGCAGAGCAGCACCGAGACCCAGATCTGTGCGTCCAGCACACCATTGCCGGCGCTGAGCAGCACGACCCCGGTGAGCACGATCACCAGGATGTCGCTCAGGCGATGCGCCAGAGAGATCAGCGACTGGTGCGCTCGCAGAATTCCTTTTGTCTTGTTGGGCATGATGACCTCGCGATGTCCGGCATCGCTCCTTGAGCCGCTGCTTCGTTATCGCAGTCCGTTAACGGGCGCAGTGCCGGTGAGCCCGCCACGGGCTCTCCGGGTGCGATTCACTGTCGGTTGTCCAGCAGCAGTTGCTGCAGGTAACGGCCGTAGCCGGTCTTGCTCAGGCGCTCGGCCTGCAGCGCCAGGCTGGTTTCGCTGAGCCAGCCCTGCTGGAAGGCGATCTCCTCCAGGCAGGCGACCTTCAGCCCCTGGCGCTGCTCGATGGTCTGGACGAAATGACCGGCTTCCATCAGCGACTCGTGGGTGCCGGTATCCAGCCAGGCAAACCCGCGACCCAGCAGGCTCACGTGCAGTTCGCCCAGCTCCAGGTAGAGGTTGTTGATGTCAGTGATTTCCAGCTCGCCGCGCGCCGAGGGGCGTATCTGCCGGGCCATCTCCAGCACGCGGTTGTCGTAGAAGTAGAGGCCGGTGACGGCGTAGTTCGAGCGCGGCACACGGGGTTTTTCTTCGATGGAAAGCACCTGCCCCGACGCATCGAACTCGACCACGCCGAAGCGCGCCGGGTCCGCAACCTGATAGCCGAACACGGTGGCGCCGCGGGGGCGCGCGGCCGCTTCGCGGAGGGTTTCGGTGAAGCCCTGGCCGTAGAAGATGTTGTCGCCCAGCACCAGGCACACGGAGTCATCGCCGATGAACTGCGCACCGATCAGGAAGGCCTGGGCCAGGCCATCGGGCGAAGGCTGCACGGCGTACTGCAGGCGTACCCCGAACTGCTCGCCGTCGCCCAGCAGGGCACGGAAGTTCGGCAGGTCGGCGGGCGTGCAGATCAGCAGGATGTCGTCGATGCCGGCAAGCATCAGCACCGACAGTGGGTAGTAGACCATCGGCTTGTCGTAGATCGGCAGCAGTTGCTTGGACACGCCCAGGGTGATGGGGTGCAGGCGGGTGCCGGAACCGCCGGCGAGAATGATGCCCTTCATGATCTGCCTCCTTGCTTGGCAATCTGTTTGGCGTCGAAGCGCGCCGGGTAGTCCGAGCGCTCCATCAGAAAGCTGTCGATCAGGCTGGAAAGCCTCAGTGCGGAAATGTCCCAGGAGTAACGCAACACGTTCTCCTGCCCGAGCCGGCAGAGCTCGGCGCGCAGCTGGTGATCGAGCAGCACCCGGCGCAGGGCCTTGGCCATGCCCGGGGGATCGAGGGGGTCGAAGTACAGCACCGAGTTGCCCAGCACCTCGGGGATCGAGGCGCTGCTGGCAGCCACCACCGGGCAGCCGCAGGCCTGCGCCTCCAGCGGCGGAATGCCGAAGCCCTCGTACAGCGACGGGAAGGCGAAGACCGCGGCGTGGCGGTACTGCTCGATCAGTTGGTCGTCGTCCAGCCGGCCCAGCCAGCGCACCCGGTCGCCCTGCCCGCTCTGCTGCAACTGGGCATCGACGAAGCTGCGGTTGGCGGCGCCGACGATGTGCAGTTCCACGTCCAGGTCGCCGAGCAGGCGGAACGCCTCGATCAGGCGGGTGAAGTTCTTGTGCGCGGCCGGCGAAGACACCGCCAGCACGTAGGGTCGCTCACGCGTGGCCGCTTCGAGGCCGCTGCAGAACTCGGCGGACACCGCATTGGCGATCACATGGATGCCCTTGGGCGGGATGCCGTAGTGCGAGGCGATCTCCTGGCGGGAGAACTCACTGACCGTGACCTGCGCCAGCGAGCGGCGCAGCATCAGCGGGATCATCAGGCGGTACAGCGCGCGGAACTTCCAGGAGAAGCTATCCGGGTGGCGCACGTAGGTGATGTCGTGGTGCGTCACCACCTGCCTCGAGTAGGCCAGCGGCGCCGTGCTGCACAGCGAGACCAGCAGCGGCCGGCCATGGCGAGCCAGCCACAGCGGCAGATCGACCTGCTCCCAGAGGTGCCCGCCACGGCGGCCGATCTGCTCGACACGCAGCTGGTGGGCGATTTCCGGGCGGAGGATTTCGCCCGGCGGCGCGACGAAGTGCAGGTCGCTGCGCAGCCGCGCCAGCGACAGCGAAATCTGCTCGGCGAAACGCTGCACGCCACTGACCTGCTGGGTGAGGAAACGCGCGTTGATCACGATCATGAGGGTTCTCCGCGAGGGGGTCAGCGCAACGACAGTTGCGGCGCCGACGCGCTGCGCACCAGAGTGGGCGAGGCGTCGATGCGGATGCTGGCCTGGCACTCGCCACCGCCGTCGGGGCATTGCCAGGGCACCGGCCGGCCCTCGCGGCGGGCGATGCCCTCCACGGCGTCCAGACGCCAGAGGGTGTCGCTGCTGCCGGGCTTGCTGGTGATGTTCAGGGTCTGCTCGTGGCCCAGGGTCCAGGCCACCAGGACTTCCTCGCTGGCCTTGGCGAAGCGCAGCAGGTAGACGTTCGGGTCCTGGTTCGGCACGCGGCCGACGAAGCGATAGCGGCCGATGATGTCGGCGACGCTGGCCATGGCGTGGTAGGCCGGCTTGGGCTGGCCGCCGGCGGTAAGCAGGCCGAAGTTGTGTTCCATGTCCGTGCGGTCGATGCCGTCGTCCACCAGGTCGTACCACCAGGCGCCCTTGACGTCCGGCAGGCTGCGCACCAGCACGTAGGCACGGGCCAGGTAGGCGGCCTGGCGTTCACGGCTGATGCCGCAATCGCCTTCGTGGGCTGGCCAGCTGAATTCGGTGAAGTACAGCGGAACCGGTTTGCCGGCAGCGTTCTGCAGCTTCTGGTTGACACCCTGGAACCAGTCCAGCCAGGCCTCGGGCGTGGACATCTCGCCCTCGCAGTACACCGACGGGTGCAGCGAGACTCCATCGACGACGTCGAGCACGCCGCCACCGACGATGCGCTCGGCAAAGCCCTGGCGGATGCCCTTGAGGGTGACGGCCCCGGCGAGCACCTTGGCTTGCGGGTCTTCCTCGCGGATCACCTTGGCAGCCGCGCGCACCAGGGTCAGGTAGTCGTCGCTGAAGTCTTTGTCGGTGGCGTTTTCCGAGTCCCACTCGTTCCACACCTCGTAGAAGGCGACCTGGCCCTTGAAGCTGCGCACCACGTAGCGCACGTAGCGCAGATAGCCCTCGCGGGAAGCGTCGTCGCGTGGCTTGGCGTTGCCGTAGAACTGGTTCTCGTTGCCCAGGATCAGCAGCGTGCTGATCCCCAGGTTGCGCGTACTGCGCAGCTGTGCGCGCCACGCGGCATCGATGGACAGCTTGCCGCGCTCGCGCTCGACGCTGGACCAGTAGGCGTCGTCGCGGAACGAGGTGATGCCGGCCTCGCGGCCGAGACGGTTGATGCCGTCGCGGTTGCCGGCGCGGATGTTCTGGTGGGTGCTGGCGCCGACGATGAATTCCGGCGCGCCGAGGTTCTCCGGCGCTGTTTCCCTGGCCATGCTGGTCGGCGATTGCAGCAGGCCGCCGAGCAGCAGCGCGCAGGCCAGCAGGCTGAGCATGCCGCCCTGCAGACGCAGGGTACGCGGTGCCGGTTGTGGTGCGGCTTCGCCTGGCAGGCGCAGAGCGCGGCCGATGGCCAGGCCGAGGAACAGGCTGGGAATTGGCGATTCGAGCACGTCGCTGGTCCAGCCGATGAGCAGGATGCAGTAGGCGATGCCGAGCAGTGCGCGCGCTTCGCGGCCGGGCTGGCGCTGCAGGCGCATCAGCATCGGCACCGCCAGCAGGTAGAGGGCGACACCGGCCACCCCGAACAGGCACCAGAGGTAGAGCAGCGAGTTGTCCGCCACCGCCAGTTGCTCGACACCGAAGATCGGAAAGGCCGCATAGGCGCTGCCGGTCATGCCCAACCCGGCGCCGGTGTAGATCCAGCCGTTGTAGTCCATCACCTTGATCAGGTTCGGCCAGGTGTTGACCAGGCGATCCACCATCGAGCCCATCAGGTTATCGCCGGTGGCGCTGGCCAGGTACGGGTCGACCTGCGCATACAGGCCGTACAGCGGCAGCAGCAGCGCGCCCAGCACTACCAGCAGCGAGGCGAACAGGAACAGCAGGCGCTGGCGGGCAATGCTCATCACCATGAGGGCGAGGAAGAAGGCGCCGGCGGAGGACTTGTTGGTGGTGAGCACGATGCCCACCAGCGCCACCGCGTAGAGCAGACCGCGCGCCAGCAGGGGCAGGCGGAACGACCCCAGGTAGAGGCTGAACACCGCCAGCATCATCGCCAGGCTGGAGGACATCCGCGAGAAGCCGGCGATGCGATCCAGGCCGTAGGCGCTCCAGGAGCGGTTGGCGCTGACCTCGACGCCGCCCATGGAGTAGGTGTAGCCCTTCCACGGCACATTGATCAGCAGGTCCAGCGCGATACCGATGAGGGAGGCGACCAGGCAGAAGGCGATGATCCAGCCCACCGCCTTGCGGTGCATTTCCAGGTAGGGGCCGCAGAGCAGGCCGAACAGCAGCGGGGCGTAGATGAACACGGCGAAGAAGCCGCTCTTGAACTCGGCGCCATGCAGCCGCCCGAGCAGCAACGAAGCCGCGGCGAGGATCAGCAACAGCCACAGCCCGCGCTGCTGCGGGCGAGTGATCAGCTCCCAGGCCACCGCGATGATGCAGGCCACCTTGGGCAGATAGACGATCGCCGACAGCCCGGCCTGGTCGGTGTAGAAGCGCAGCGCGCCGTTGAAGGTCTCCACCAGCAGCAACGCCACCAGCACCCCGAGCGCCAGTAACGAGCGGTCGAAGGTCACGCGACGGTCGAGCTCAAAGCGTGGATACGGGGATTGCAGTTCCATGCTGGACTCCGCGGGTAAGCAGGGTGTGGCGAAGGATGGCTTCGTACTCGTCGAGCATCCGCTCCACGCTGAGCATTGGCGCCACGTACTCACGGGCGCGCGCGGCCAGGCGCTGGCGCAGTGCCGGGTCGCGAACCAGGCGCCCGATGGCCTCGCCCAGCGAGTCGGGGCGCGCCGGCGAGCAGAGCAGGCCGTTGATTTCGTCCTGGACGATTTCCACCAGGCCGCCCATGCGCGAAGCGATCACCGGCAGGTGGTGGGCGCAGGCTTCCAGCGCCACCAGGCCGAAGGACTCCGGCGACAGGCTGGGCACCACGGCAACATCGATCTCGCTGAAGAACTCGGCCGCCTTGCGGTAGCCGACGAAATGCACGCGCTGCGGGTCGGCGGCGGACTTCAGCTGGTTCAGGTAGGCGCCGTCACCGCGCCCGGCGATCAGCAGCGAGGCGTCCTCGCCGCGCGCCTGGAACTGCTCGATCAGCCACTCGACACCCTTGTTCGGCGTCAGCGCACCGATGAAGCCGAAGCGCAGCGGGCGACGCCCGGCGGACGGCGGAGCGATGGCCACTTCCGCCATCGGCGAGCCGTTGTAGACCACATGAGTCTGGCTGCCGGCGAAATAGCCGGCGTCGAGCAACGCGTTGAGCTGGTAGCGACTGACGCCGATCACCGCATCGACGTCGCGCGAAGCCGCTGCGTGGCTGCGCCGCAGCAGCGCGCAGGGCGCACACTGCTGCTCGCAGTGGCGGCCCTTGTGGAAGCGCACGCCACGCGGGCAGGTGAGGTACTGGTCGTGGAGGATCTGCACGATGGGCAGGCCGGCGGCGCGGATCGCATCCCAGGCGGAGATCGACCAGCCCGAGAGATTGTGGCAGACCACCAGGTCCGGCTGGAGCTCTGCCAGCACCTTCGCCAGCACCTTGCGCATGCCGTGGTTGTAGCGATCCCGCGCATGCCAGGCGAGCCGCTTCAGCGCGCCGTAACCCTGCTCGTCGAACGGCCAGTAAAGGTTGCGCAGGCCGGCGCGCAGCACCGCCACCTGGTTCAGCGTTTCGCGCCGCAGCCCCGCCTCAGGGCCGGTGCAGAGCACCTGTACCTCATGACCACGGGCATGCAGGCCCTCGGCCATGTGCTGCAACATGACCTCTGCCCCGCCACCGATATGCGGGGCGTAGAGGGTGTTGAGCAGCAGCACTCTCATAGCGGGTAGGCCCGGTTCATGCCGAGCGCGCCGGCCTCGCCATCGCGGATCGCCTGCAGCAGCAAGGCCAGGCGGCTCTCGCGCTGGTGGCGGCGGGCGAAGAAGTGCAGCAGGCGAATGAACACCCAGCGGTTGAAGCGGTACATCAGCGGCGAGGTCACCCACAGGTTCTTGTCGAACCAGGCCTGGTTACGCGCGGCGTAGTAGGCGCGCAGGTCAGAGCTGCCGAGCAGGTAGGTCTCGTAGATGTTGGAGGTGCGCGCCTTGATGTTCCAGGAGTTCTCCAGGTCGTCCAGGCCCGCCTCGGGCACCAGGTAGAGGTGACCACCCAGGTTGCCGATGCGGAAGGTGTATTCGGTGTCGTCGGCATAGAGCACCAGGTCGCGGCGCGGCAGGCCGATGCGGCGGAACAGGTCGGCGTGGCCGAGCAGCCCGCCGTAGTAGGCGAACGGCAGCTCCAGCAGCGGCTGCGCCGGGCGCGGTGTCGGCTTGCCCCAGGGCGTGCGCCGCCAGAGCTTGTAGGGCAGCTGGCGAACGTGGAAACCGAAGTAGCTCGAGCGCGGCGGCGCGATGAAGCGGGTCGGCACGCCCGAAGCGACGTCGGCCTGGTGGGTCGGGCGGAAACCCAGCACCGCCGTGTTGTCGGTGCCATGGCGCAGCGTGCAGTCGATCAGGCGTTGCTTGAGCAGCCCGAACGAGCCCGGTGTCGGCGCGTTGTCGTCATCCATCAGCCAGATGAAATCGCAGCCGGTCTTCAGTGCGGCCTCGATGCCCACGGCATAACCGTTGGCCGAGCCGGTATTGCTATCCAGCTCGATCACCTGCACGCGGTTGGGCCAGAGCATGAACAGCTGGTCCAGCTCCGCCACCGAGGCATTGCTGACGACGATGGCGCGGGTGATGTCCTTCTCGCGGAAGGCGCGAGCCAGCAGTTCTTCCAGGTACTCCAGGCGATCGCCGTAGGTCAGCGTCACCAGCACAGTGGATCCATTCATCGCGCCACTCCTCCTTGCACTTGATCGTCTGAAAAAGTGGGCGCCTCAGGCGCGCCAGCCGCCGATACCCGCCGCCGCCGAGAGCTGGCTGAGGGGAACCCGGATGCGTTGTTCGCGCTGCAGCAGGTTGAGCAGGATCAGCGCGCGCTCGGTGCCGTCGTCGCAGACGAAGATGGCCTCCACCTCGCAATCGCCGGCGCACTTCACACGCACCACCTGGCCTTCGTGGAAGCCACTGGACGGACGCTCGGGCATGGCCAGCAGGCGCTGGCGGATGCCTTCCACCAGTTCGTCGGCGACCGCCAGCGGTTGTGCGCCGAAGCTGACGATGCGCGCCACGCCACGGGTGGAGCGAATCGGGAACCAGTTGTCGTGCTGCTGATCGAGGCGGATGAACAGATAGCCGGGGAACAGCGGCTGCGCCCGGCTGCCCAGCTTCACCAGCGGGCGGTAGCAGGTGAAACCCTGGCGCCCGAGGTTCTCCTCGGCGCGCAGTTCCTGGTGCGGTTTGGTCTGGATCAGGTACCAGCGGTACTGCGCGGCTTGCAGGCCTACGCTGACAGCGGAATTCATGATTCGTACTCCCCAAGAAGGTCCGACGAGGGAGCGGGTCGCTCCAGGGTGTAGCGGCCTAGCAACCGCTGCATCTCGTCCGGCGGGTTGAACATCAGCACGTCGATGATCGACAGGCTGGGGACGAAATCAGGGCTGAACTGCGGGTAGCTCAGTTCATCCATGCGCAGGAATTGCAGCCCCAGCCCGTGGGCCTGGAACACCTCGGGCGAATACAGGTGACGGCCACCCTCGGGGTTGAGGTAGACGTCGCCGCCGCTCTGCTTCACCGCTTCGATCAGGCGCTGGTCGCGGCCGATGTCGTCGGCCAGGTCCAGCTCGGAGACACGCGCCATGGGGGTATCGATACCCAGGTGTTGGCAGATGCGGCGGATCGAGTGTTCGGCGAAGTGCGACAGATTGCGCTCGGGGTGTTCGAGTATTTCCTCCAGCAGCGGCATCACCTGCGGGTAGCACGGCGCACGGTGGTAGGCGTGGCGAATGGTGTGCAGCAGGCGCTGGTTGCTCAGGCACATCTCTTCGCTCAGCCGCCGCTCGTTGATCGCCTGGGTCTGCGAGCCCTGCTCCAGGGGGAAGCTGAACTGCCAGATCTTGCCGCCGACCAGCAGGCGGTTGCGGTTGATCCAGCCACGCCGGGTGTACTGCAGGCTGTCGCCGAGAATGAACAGGCCGCTCGCGGCGATCAGCTGGAAGTACCCCAGGTAGGGGAACAGGTACGGCTGCATGAGGCTGACGATATGGACCATGGCTGCATCCCTTCCCTAAGTACCTTTCAGTCCTTGGCGTCGTAGCGGTAGGCGTAGGCGCCGTAGTCGTAAGCGGCGGTCGAGGCCTTGCGTTTCACACCGTTGAGGATCGCCCCCTGCAGGTGGATGCCGCTCTGCCCCAGGCGCCGCCGCGCGGTGTCGATCTCGCTCGCCGGGCTCTGGCCGAAGCGGGTCACCAGCAGGCAGATACCGCACAGCCGGCCGACCAGGGCGGCGTCGGTCACCGCCAGCACTGGCGGGGTGTCGACGATCACCAGGTCGTACATCGCCGAGGCATCGCGCAGCAGCTGGGCGAAGTTGTCGTGCATCAGCAGCTCGGAGGGGTTGGGTGCGGCGAAACCGCAGGAGATGAAGTCCAGCTCCGGCACCTCGGTGGGCAGGATCACGTCGCTCAACGGGCGGTGCGAACTCAGCGCGTCGGACAGGCCATGGCGCGGGGTCAGGCCGAACACCCGGTGCAGGTAGCCCTTGCGCATATCGGCGTCGATCAACAGGGTGCGCAGGCCCGATTGCGCAACGATGGCGGCGAGGTTGCTGGAGACGAACGACTTGCCGGCACCCGGCGCCGGGCTGGTCAGCATCACCACGTTGTTGCGCGCTTCGAGCAGGGCGAAATGCAGGTTGGTACGCAGGCTGCGGATCGCCTCGTTGGCCAGGTCGCCAGGTGTCGAGGCTGCGAGCAGCTTGGGCGTGTGGCCGAGGATGTCGCCCTTGCGTTCCTTCTCCAGGCGCTCCTGCTGCCGCGAGTATGGAACCGCGGCAAGCACCGAGAGGCCGAGTTGTTCGATCGCCTCGGGGTTCTCCACGCCACGGTAGAAGGCCTGGCGCAGGAACAGGATGCCCAGGGCGACGCAGAATCCGAGCAGGGTGGCGAGCAGCACGATGACTTTGCGCATGGGCTTGGCCGGCTGCTCGACGTTGGCCTGGGCGGTATCGATCACGCGCACATTGCCGATGGTGCCGGCGCGGATGATGTCCTGCTCCTGGGCCTTGTTCAGCAGGCTGGTGTAGGTCTGCCGGGTGACCTGCATGTCACGCGACAGGCGCAGCAGTTCCTGCTGGGTGGCCGGCAGCGCCTGGATGCGCTTCTGCAGTTGCGCCTTGCGGTCTTCCAGGCTGCTCATCTGCTTGAGCAGGGCCTGGTAGGTCGGGTGCGTCGGGGTGTAGAGACGATCGTAGTCGGCGCGCTTGAGCCTGAGTTCGGAGAGCTGGTTGTCGATGCCCACCACCTGGTCCAGCACGCCGCGGGTCTCGACACTGATGTCGGCGGACTTGGCGGTGGTCTGGTAGGCGTTGTAGGCAGCTTCGGCCTTTTCCAGGTCCATGCGCACCACCGGCAGCTGCGAGCGCAGGAACTGCAGGCGCTGCGAAGCTTCGGCGGAACTGCGCTCGACGTTCTGCAGCACGTAGAGCTGGCTGATCTTGTCGAGGATGCGGTCAGCCTGCAGCGGATTCGGGTCCTCCAGGGTCATGTAGATGATCCCCGAGTCCTTGCCGGCCTCGGCCACCTTGAGCAGCTTCTGGTAGTTCAGGGTGGTGGTCAGCAGGCGGTTCTTCGCCACGATGAACTCGCTGCCGGGGCGCGCCACCAGCTCGTCCACCTCGATGCTGAAGCCCTTGTCCATCACGGTTTTCTTCAGCTCGCCGCGCAGGATCAGCTGGCCGTCGGCGTTGAGCAGGTGATAGGCCTCGCCGCCATCGGCCACCAGGGTCAGCGGTTCGCCCAGGTATTCCTCCGGTACGTCGAGGGAGAACACCTTGATCTGCTCGCCGCCCCAACCGTAGGTGCCCATGCCCAGCCAGGGCGCGGCAAGTGCCTGCCCGGCTTCGGGCTGGTAGCGCCGCGCCAGGTAGTCACCGATCAGCGGCAGGTGCCGCGGCTTGGCGATGATGTCCAGCTTGAGAATCTCCACCGCCTTGCCGAGCACGGCGCGGGACTTCAGCAGCTCGATCTCGGTGGAGGCGATCGACACCGAGTCGGGGCGGTTGATCACCTCCGGCGTGCCGTTCAGGCCGTTCTTCTTCTGCTCGATCTGGATCATCGCGCCGGAGACGTAGATCGGCGTGGCGACCACCGCGTAGAACAGCCCGAGCACGGCGAACAAGCCGGTGACGGCGAGGATCATCTTCTTGTGATCGAACAGCAGGCGCAGCAGGCCGGCAACGTCGATGCGGGTGTCCTGGAGCGTTTCCAGGGACGAGCGGGGCATGACACTCATGGACTTCCATCCTCCAGTGAGTTGGCGCGCGTCAGCGCGCCTGAACCGGGTTGAGCCGCTTGAGCAGATTGGCGCCGTGGTTGCCGATCAGCAGCAGGAACGCCTGGACCTTGCGCACCGGCGAGATGGCCGCCATGGACATCCGGCAGACCTGCATCAGGAAGTACTCGTTGAGCTCCTGGTTCCCCAGGCGCTGGTAGTAGCGCGACAGGCAGTAGTAGGTGTGCAGGGTCATGTGCTGCTGCACGCGAGCAGCCTGCATGGAGAAGATCCCGCCCTTGTGCACGCGGTAGGCGGCCGGGCGGATTTCCTCGATGAAGCGCCCCTTGCCGAAGGCCCCCAGCAGCGACCACCAGCACAGGTCGACCATGCGCGTGCTGAGCAGCTCCGCGGGCATCTCGGTGAGCACGTTGCGGAACACCGTGGTCAGGGTGGAGATCGCCCGCGCCTGCTGCAGCTCCAGGCGGCTGGCATCGCGGCGGAACTTGCCGGTGAGCTGTTGCGGCTTGATCACGCCGTCTTCGTTGAAGGTGTAGGCGTCGTGATAGGTGATCACGTAGTCCGGATTCGCCTCGAGGAAGTCGACCTGGATCTGCAGCTTGCGCGGGTCGGTCCAGTAGTCGTCGCCTTCGCAGTAGGCGATGTAGCGGCCACGCGCCTTGCGGAACACCGGCAGCCCATGGGAGAGGCCCTTGGAGTACTGGTTTTCCTTGTGGAAGATCGGCTTGATGATGTGCGGGTAGCGGGCCGCGTAGTCGGCGATGACCTCGGTGGTGCCGTCGGTGGAAGCGTCGTCATTGACCAGCACTTCGATGCGGAAGTCGGTGATCTGCTCCAGGAAGCTGTCCAGCGTGCGGCCGATGTAGTTGACCTGGTTGTAGGCGAGGCAAACGACGCTCAGCAGGGGCTTGGGGTCTTCCGGCCAGTTGGAAAGGATCTGCAGCTCGGAGCGGATATCCATGTCTAGACACTCGGCTTGTGGGACGGTTTGAACAGGCGCAGCAAAGCCGGGGCAGAGCCCGCGCCCACGAGGAACAGGGTGATCAGGCCGCACACGGCGAGTGCCGCCAGCAGCCACAGGCGCTCGCCGGAACGGGCCAGCAGCGTGTAAAAGGGTTCGCTGAGCAGCAGGCCGGCAGCGCTCAGCGCGGCGATCTGCAGGGTGTCGCGCAACCAGGCGCCGTGCAGGCCGGGAGCAAAGGTACGGTGCACGATCGCCGGCCAGATCAGGAACGACACCAGGCGCAGGCCGAACCAGCACAGCGCCACGCCGAGCACGCCGTAGAGGTAGGCACTGGCGATCACCAGCGGCACGCTCACCAGGGTGGAGATGACGCTGTACCAGACGTGCATGCGCAGCTGGCCATGGGCGTACTGCAGGTAGAACTGGAAGCTGGCCACCGCCAGCAGGCCTGAGCCGAGTACGTACCAGGCCAGGATCGGCCGGCACCAACTGGCGGCCACGGCATCGCCGCTCCAGGCCAGGACCAGGTCATGACCATGAGCGGCGATCACCGCGACCATCGGGAACAGCAGCACACAGACGAAGCGGTTCGCCTTGAGATAGAGCTGCTGCATGTCTTCGTGGCGTTCTTCGGCGACCAGCATGGTCATGCGCGGCAGCAGCGACTGCGCCAGCGGATTGACCAGCGTGAGGACTCCGCCGGCAATCAGCGCCACCAGGGAGAAGTAACCGTACTGCTGCAGCGGCAGCAGGTTCGACAGCAGGACCTTGTCCAGCTGGGTGAGCACGATCCACAGGCAGGAGGTGAAGGACATGCCCAGGGCGAAGGGCAACACCGGGCGCACCGTGTCGCGGCAGAAGCGGGTCAGCAGGCGCACGTCCATCCACAGGTAGGCCTTGCCACCCAGCAGCAGCGCCTCGATCAGCGACACCGCCACCTGGAACTGGAAGAACACCAGCGGGTCCTGGCTGACCTGCGCCACCAGCAGCAGGCCACCGAAGTAGCGCAGCGTGGTGATGAACACGTTCACCGCATTGATGAAGCCGTGCAGTTCCTGCCCCTGCAGCGCACTGCGGTACAGGGTGGCGTAGAGCCGCAGGGCCACCAGCAGGCCCATCAGGCTGATGCACTGGGCAACCAGTTCGGGCGAGAGCTGCTGCACCTTGAGCCACTGCCCGGCGATCCAGCCGCTGCCGCTCCACACCGCCAGGCTGCTGAGGAAAGTCAGCGGCAGCAGGATCAGCTCGAAGGAGCGCAGCAGGCGCGCCTGGTCCTGGCCTTCACCGCCAACGTGACGGCCATGGGCACCACGGCCATGGGCCACCTGGCGCACCAGCGCCGGCGACAGGCCGACATCGAGCAACAGCAGCCAGCTCTGCAGCACCGCGAAAAAGCCGATCAGGCCATAGGCCTCGGCCCCGAGGTGGCCGAGGTAGAACGGCTGGATCAGGATGCCGATGACGATGGCGTACGCCTGCCCTGCGTAGTTGAGCAGGGTGTTGCGGACCATCGACAGCGAGCGGGCGGTGCGCATGATCGTCCCCTTACACCGCGACGGCGACGCGGCCGCTTTCCAGCAGCAGCACTTCGATCACCGCGCGCTGGATTTCCTGGGGCAGGCCCGGGTACAGCGGCAGGCAGAGGATGCGCTGGCTCAGCTCGCGGGAGAGCACCTGCGGCTCCTGCGGGGCGAGGTAGTCGAGGGTGTCCAGCGACGGGTAGAAATAGCGCCGCGGGTTGACGCCGATCTCGTTCAGCGCAGTACGTACGCGCAGCACCTGGGCTTCGTCACGCAAGCCGATGGGGTAGTAGCTGTTGTTCAGCCGGGCATAACTTTCGCTGACCTGCAGGTCGTAGTAGCCGCTGAGCGACGCCGTGTAGCGGGCGGCGATCTCCTCGCGCTGGGCGAGGATGTCGTCGATCTCGTCGAGCACGCACAGGCCCATGGCGGCGGAGAACTCGTTGAGCTTGGCGTTGATCCCCAGGCCGACGATCTGGTCGACCCCGGCGATGCCGAAGTTGCACATCAGGCGGACCTGCCGGGCCAGCTCGTCATCGGCGGTGACGATGGCGCCACCCTCGATGGTGTGGAACAGCTTGGTGGCGTGGAAGCTCAGCGTGGTGGCATCGCCCCAGGCCAGCACCGAGCGGTCGCGATAGCGCGAACCGAAGGCATGGGCGCCGTCGTAGATCACCTTCAACTGGTTGCGCTGGGCCACCGCCTGAATCTCCTCCACCGCACAGGGATTACCGAACACGTGGGTGGCGACGATGGCGGTGGTATCCGGCGCAAGGCTGGCTTCGATGCGCGCAGGGTCGAGGTTCCAGGTCCGCGGGTCGATGTCGGCGAAGCGCGGGCGGATGCTCTCCCACTGCAGCGTGCTGCTGGTGGCAACGAAGCTGAAGGGGGTGGTCACGGCACTGCCGGTCACGCCCAGGGCGCGGTAGGCCACTTGCAGGGCGATGGTGCCGTTGTTGGTGAGAATCACATGGCGAACGCCGAAATAGTCCTGCAGGCGCTCTTCCAACTCCGTGACGAAGGGGCCGTGGTTGGTGATCCAGCCGGAGGCGTAGATCTGTTCCACGTAGGCCTTGAACTTGTCCAGGTTGCCCAGGTAGGTCTTGGTCACATTGATCACGGTCGCATCCCTCTGTTGGATGGAAAGTCCGTTGGCTGTCGCGTCGCCGCTCAACCCAGCGCCGACAGCGCGAAGGGAGCGTCGTCGATGCCGCTGTCCATGGTTTGCGCGGCTTGCGGCGCGCGGCTGGCCAGGTGCTCCTGCAGGGCCTCGATGACCCGGCCGCTGGCGTCGTTGTGGAACTGCCAGACGCCATAGATACGGCTGTCGAAGGAGCGCTCGCTGCCCAGCATCGGGTTGGCAGCAAGTCCCGAGCCCAGGCCGAAGCTGTAGAGGCCGGGAATCGGCCGGCCGTTGTGGTCACGCAGGCAACCGGCGGCGTCGGAATCCAGCCCGCCCTTGCTCTCGCGCACCTGCAGTGGCTCGCCGTTGGCGCGGCGCAGCGCCGGCAGGCAGGGCTGGTATCCGATGGCCTGGACGATCACGCCGTCGTCGCTGCAGCACTGCTCCAGGCGTTCACGGGCGGCAGGCGAGCGGTCTTCCAGGCAGAGCAGCTCGACCTTCACCCGCGTACCGCTGACGATCCCGTTGGCCAGCACGTCGGTACCGACCTGGTGGGCGCGGTAGCGCAGGCCGCCGGAGCGGTTGACCCGGCCGGAGACCGGGCACACATCCATGCCTTCGTCGACCACGTAGCCAGCCGCGCGGGCTTCCTCGACGCTCTCGAAGAACAGGCGGATCGGCGCGCGGTGCAGCAGGGTGATCTGCTCGAGCCCCAGGCAGTCCAGCGCGCAGGCGAGGTTGTCGAGGATCGAGAAGGCACTGTGCGAGCCGCCGACTACGGTAAAGCGAGTGCCCGGGGTAACCCGGTCGCCGAACAGTTCCACCAGCTCGGCAGGGTTCAGGCTCAGCAGCGCGTCGGAGGAATAGACCGTGGGGCCATCGTGGGCCAGGTGCAGGTCCTGTTCGGCCAGGCTCCAGTTCAGGTACTCGCGGTTCTGCCGGCCACCCAGGTTCATCACCAGCGCCCCCGCATCGATCTGCACGGCGTGGGAACCGCTGCGCAGCGCCAGCTGGAAGCTGCCGTCATCCTGCGCGGTGATCTTCTCGATACGTGTACCCAGCGCCACTTCGACGCCCAGGTGCTCGGTGACGTAGCGCATGAACAGCGTCGAGGCATGCGCCAGCAACTCGCCGACCTGCGTGAGCATTGGCGCGCCGTGCGGGTCGTTCTGCAGCGCACGGAACGCCGGGGAATGCGCCAGCGGCGCGAAGATCGGCAGCAACGCCGGATCGCGAAGGCAGTCGAGGAACACATCGCCGACCGAGTTGGCGGTGATGTGGTAGTCCCCCAGTCGGCCACGGCCGACCGCCAGTGCCGCGTCCACGACCAGCAGGCCATCACGGGCGAGGCTCGCCAGCGCGCCGGTCTTGTAGGCATTGAAGAGGAAACCCATGCCGGCCGGGCCGGCGCCGCCGACCACACAGGCATAGTTGCAACGAAGCGATTGCTCGGCCATCAGCCTTGACTCCCAGCGCGGCGAGACGCGCGGCTCTCGTGAGGCCGGCACTGTCGGCCGGCAGGGTGGCGGCGCTCGCGCCGGGATTCCGTCACTCGCGGCACAGCCGCGGTCGCGCAACGCTTCCTCGGGAAGGTTGCGGGAATCAGTTCGGAAGGAATGGCGAGCGCCCGCAGAAGAACTTCGGCAGAACGCCGAAGTTGCTGTTTCATGAATGAAACAGCCAGTTCCTGGCACGGCTCAAGTTCAGTCGAAAGTTCAGCTTTGTTACACCATGAAGAACTGGCATAACTGGATTTCGAACTAAAGAGAGCAGTTTTACTGAACATTTCAATAGCACCACTGGAATTGGCGCCAGATTTCCAAAGTTTCACCAGCGATACACTTTCCGGGCGGGAAGCGTCGCTCTTCTTGCCAGTTTCGACGGCACCGTAAGTTCCGTCTTTTTCCATTAATGCAGTGGCCATCGTTACTGACTCCAGTCCAGGAGATGCTCTGTACCGGGCCTTTTGCAGAATTCGAAGACAAGGCTACCGCCCGAGTTCGAATGACCCGATTCAAACAACGACAATCAACTGTTCGTCCCTGGAGTGGCCGTTACTTTTTCCTGGGCAAAGCTACCGCCCTCCGGCCTGTTCCGAAAATCTGGAAAAACAAAAGCAAAAAGCTATCGCGCTTTCGCAGCGAAGAAGGCCGACGAAAGTTGTCAGGCAGCGATAGGAAAGCGACAGGAAGAAGAGGGGGCAGAATCTTCCTTGACCTTACTGCTCTTGCGACTACTCCCTGAGGTGTCTCATCTGGACACCACACGATATTGCTATGTGGATAGTAATAGAGGGGGGGACAAAGGCGTGTCAACGTAGGAAGCACTCCTACGCCGGGAATCCGACAGAAGGCAAATCAGTATTCGTAACTTATTGATTTATAAGGCGCCATAAACATGACACAGGCGTTTTGACAGCATAAACGTACACTTTCGTATCTGCACTAAAAGGATTAGTCGGAAAGTATTAATGTATCCGCCGCGGACACGGCGGATGTGTTTCATCCTTGAACAATGCGGTCCTTGCCGGTGCGTTTCGCCTGATACAGGGCGGCATCGGAACGACTGTAGAGCGCAGAAAGATTCTGGTCTTCAGGCTGCAACAGGGTCAGCCCCTGGCTGATGGTGACGCTGAAGAAATGCTCGGCCTCGTTGAAGCGCAGGCGCTGTACTTCACGCTGCAGGCGCTCGCCGATCTGCCGCGCCGTATTCTCGTCACAGCCGGGCAGCAGCACGGCGAATTCCTCACCGCCGATACGCCCGAACAGGTCGCCGCGGCGCAACGCGCCGGCACCGCACTGGGCGATCCGTTGCAACACCACATCGCCGACCTGGTGGCCGTAGACGTCGTTGATCTTCTTGAAGTCGTCCACATCCAGCAGCAGGAAGGCCAGCGGCGTGGACGTCGCCTTGCAGTCGCGGAAGGCCTGTTCGGCGCTGTCGAAGAAGTAGCGGCGGTTGCTGCTCTGGGTCAGCACGTCGGTGGTGGCCAGGCGGTGCAGCTCGGTCTCCAGATGCTTCTTGTCGGTGATGTCCTCGGCGATACCGACGATCATCAGCGGCAGGCCGGCATCGCTGTGCTGGCTGACGAAGCATTTGTCGCTGAGCCAGCGCACCTCGCCGTCGGCCCGCAGGATTCGATACTCGCGCTGTTCGATGGCGCCGCGCTCCAGCACCTCCTGCAGGGTGCTCTGGGCGTAGTCCAGGTCATCGGGGTAGATGCAGTTGCGCCACTCGTTGTAGTCCGCCAGCAGCAGCGCGGCGGAGCGGCCGAAGATGCGCTCGTACGCCGGGCTGACATAGACCATGCGCTGGGCCTGCCAGTCGAAGGCCCAGAGTACCGAGTTCACGCTCGCCAGCAACGCACTGAAGAGCTGTTCGCGCTCCTTCAGGCGCGTCACCTCGGCGCGGCTGTGCAGCAATGCCAGCAATGCTTCTTCCTGATCGGCTGGCAGTTTGTTCTCATCCATGTATCAGCGTCCTCCCGCTCATTGACCGGGGCTATGACCGCAAACTACGCCAGGCTGCTGCAAATTAAACGAAAAGCCCGCCGAACGGCGGGCTTTTCTTGAGACGCATCTCTCAACGTCCTAGGACGCTTCCGCCATTCAGACGGCCGGACGCAGCGAGTAGGTCTTCAGTTGCTCGGCGAATTCGCGCAAGGACTGGATGCCGCTGGCTTCCGCCTCGTGCACCCATTGCTTGATCGCGGCGAGCATGTCGTGGCCGTTGGCGCTGGTTTTCACCCAGATCTGTTGCAGGGCCAGGCGCTTCTCGTAGATCACCTGCAGGGACTGGCTCTGCGCGAGCAGGTCCTGGATGCGCGCGTGGTGGCGATCCTCCAGCAGGCTGGTTTCCCGCGAGAGCAGGCGCTTGGCGCGGCGGAACAGGTGACGCACGGACTCGTCGGCCTTGGCCAGTTCCTGCTTCACCAGCGGGCCGATCACCAGCTTGCGGTACTGCGCCATGATCTGGAAGCGGTTGTTGAGGATGGCCATGGCAGTATCCATGTCCAGGTTGCCCTTGCCTTCCACCCGGTGGGCGATCGGCGCCACACGGGCCACCTTGGCCAGACGCAGGAAGCTGAACAGCTTGATCCAGGCCCAGCCGAGGTCGAACTCCCACTTCTTCACCGACAGCTTGGCCGAGTTCGGATAGGTGTGGTGGTTGTTGTGCAGCTCTTCACCACCGATCAGGATGCCCCAGGGCACCAGGTTGGTGGCGGCGTCGCGGCACTCGAAGTTGCGGTAGCCGATGGCATGGCCCAGGCCGTTGATGACGCCGGCCGCCCAGACGGGAATCCACATCATCTGCACGGCCCAGACGGTCATGCCGAGCACGCCGAACAGGGCGAGGTCGATAACCGCCATCAGCACCACGCCGCCGATGGGGAAGCGCGAGTAGAGGTTGCGTTCGATCCAGTCATCCGGGCAGTTCTTGCCATAGATACGCAGGGTGTCGGCGTTCTCCGCCTCCTTGCGATACAGCTCGGCGCCGGTGCGCAGCACCGTGCCCAGCCCCTTGAACACCGGGCTGTGCGGGTCTTCGGCGGTTTCGCACTTGGCGTGGTGCTTGCGATGGATGGCCGTCCATTCGCGAGTATTCATGGCGGTGGTCAGCCACAGCCAGAAGCGGAAGAAGTGCTGCAGCGCCGGGTGCAGTTCGAGCGCCCGATGCGCGGAATAGCGGTGCAGGTAGACCGTGACACCGACGATGGTGATATGGGTCAGGACCAGGGTGACCGCCACCAGTTGCCACGGCGACAGGTCAAGGAAACCGTTGTACCACATAGGCGATACTGTACCTCGGAAGGGGTGTGGGCTTTGCCCTGTTGGGCATGGATTGCCGGGAAAAGACAGCCCGCATTATCACTAAGCAGGTCCGGATTACCATCCGGTCTTTTAGATACGAACCAGGCCAACTGGCCATCATTTATACTGCACAGCCAATAATTCCAACCCACTACCGCATGAATCCAAGCCTCAGCGCCCTGCGCATCAGTCTTGTATACCTGATCGCCGCCACCCTCTGGGTGTGGCTGGGTGACCAATGGTTACAAAATCTCCTGCCCGATCCCGCTTCGCTGATGCAGGCGCTGGTGCTGAAGAAGTACCTGTTTCTCGCCATCACCTTCCTGTTGCTGTTCTTCCTGCTCTGCCGGCACCTGCGCCAGCAGCACGCCGCGTTCGCCGCGCTGAGCGACAGCGAGCAGCGCCTGAGCCGCGCCTTCGCGGTGGTCGAGGACGGCATCTGGGACTGGGACCTGGAAACCCAGCGCGTCTATTACTCGCCCGGTTACGCCAACCTGATCGGCCTGCCGCTGGAACACCTGAGCGATGACCTGCTGCTCTGGGAAAACCGCCTGCACCCGGACGACCGCGCGCGCACCCTGGCCCTCCACCAGGACTGCATCCAGGGCCTGCGCACCCGCCTGGAGTGCGTCTATCGCATCCGCCACGGCGACGGCAGCTATCGCTGGGTGCGCAGCAGCGGCCGGCTGACCCGCGCCGAGGACGGCCGCCCGCTGCGCCTGACCGGGGTCAACCGCGACATCACCCACCAGCGCAGCAACGAAGACCACCTGCGCCAGGCCGCCGCGGTATTCGAGGCAACCCAGGAAGGCCTGCTGGTGACCGATGCGCGCGGCGTGATCGTGCACACCAACCCGTCCTTCTCGCGCATCACCGGCTACAGCGCCGAGGACGTGCTCGGCGTCCAGCCGTCGCTGCTCAAGTCCGGCCGCCAGGACGCCGCCTTCTACCAGTGCATGTGGACCGCGCTGCATGAGAATGGCGTGTGGAGCGGCGAAATCTGGAACCGCCGCAAGAGCGGCGAGGTGTACCCGCAGTGGCAGCACATCCGCGCCGTGCGCAATGAAGAGGGCGAGCTGACCCACTACGTCGCAGTGTTCTCCGACCTCAGCAGCCTCAAGCGCTCGCAGCACGAACTGGATTTCCTCGCCCACCATGATCCGCTGACCGGCCTGCCCAACCGCCTGCTGCTGCGCGAGCGCATCGAGCAGGCGCTGGCCCGCGCCGAGCGCGAACAGGGCGGCGGCGCGCTGCTGAGCATCGATCTGGACCACTTCAAGCACATCAACGACAGCCTCGGCCACACCATCGGCGACCTGCTGATCCGTGCGGTGGCCGAGCGCCTGGAAAACTGTCTGGACGAGCGCTGCTGCCTGGCGCGCCTGGGCGGCGACGAATTCGCCGTGGTCCTCGAAAGCCAGCAGCCACACCACGCCAGCAGCCTCGCCCAGCGCCTGCTGGAAGCGATGAGTGCGCCCTTCGAGGTCAACGATCAGGTCATCTACATGTCGGTGAGCCTGGGGGTCAGCCTGTTTCCCGAAGACGCGCGCAACGTCGACCATCTGATGCAGCACGCCGACGCCGCGCTGTTCCAGGCCAAGGCCAGCGGGCGCAATCTCTACGCCTTCTATACCCCCGAGCTGACCGCCCGCGCGCGCTCCCACGTACAGGTGGAGTCGGCGCTGCGCCACGCGCTGGACCACGACGAACTGCGCCTGTACTTCCAGCCGGTACATGACCTGGCCAGCGGGCGCATGGTCGGCGTCGAGTCGCTGGTGCGCTGGCAGCACCCGCAACGCGGCCTGATCGCGCCGGGCGAGTTCATTCCGGTGGCCGAGGAAAGCGGCCTGATCACCGCCATCGATGCCTGGGTGCTGGAGCGGGCCTGCCGGCAGATGCGCCAGTGGCTGGATGCGGGAATCGGCCTGGAGTTCATCGCGGTCAACGTCTCCAGCCGGTTGTTCGGTCGCGGCGGGCTGGAGGAGCGTGTGGCCCTGGCCCTGGAGCAGAGCGGCCTGGAACCGCATCACCTGGAACTGGAAATCACCGAAAGCGCGGTGATGGACAACTTCGACCAGGCCCTGGAGCTGCTCTGCCAGCTGCGCCTGCTGGGCGTGCACTTGGCCATCGACGACTTCGGCACCGGCTACTCCTCGCTGATGCGCCTCAAGCGCATGCCGGTGCACAAGCTGAAGATCGACCAGGGTTTCGTCGCCGGCCTGCCGGACGAATCCGAGGATGCCGTCATCGCCTGCGCAGTGATCGCCCTGGGCCAGAGCATGGGCCTGCAGGTGGTCGCCGAAGGCATCGAGCGCCCCGACCAGGCCGCCTTCCTGCTCACCCACGCCTGCAACTTCGGCCAGGGCTACTGGTACGGATCGCCCCAGCCGGCCGAGAACCTGCTGGCACAATTGCCACGCAGCACCGCATGAATCCACGCTAAAAACTTTCTGATATATAAAAATTCTTAAACAGTATTTTTAAGAATATCCAGCTCCTGCCTAAGATGCGCTCACACCGCACGCGCCGTTGGTGAATCGGCCGGTGGTCAACCCATTAGGAGCAGATACCCATGAGCGCAACCCTCCGTAGCCTGGACGGCCAGGACGAAGCCAACATCCTGCGCGAAGTGCAGAGCGCCCTGCGTGGCCTGCGTTTCGGCGCTGTCGAGATCACCGTGCACAACGGCCAGGTCGTGCAGATCGAACGCAAGGAAAAATTCCGCCTGCAGCAGAGCCCGGGCAAACCTGCCTGAGCGCCTGGGCCCCTGACTCGCGAACACGACTGGACCACCGGAGCGTCGCCATGACCGCCCTGCCCCACCGGTACTGCAGCTGCCAGCCACGAATGCGTGGCTGACATCGCCCCCCGAAAGACCCTGCCCAACAAACACAAATAGAACTGCATTTATTTCAGGAGCTGCACATGTCCATCCGCCGTTTCGCCCTGGCCGCACTGGCCAGCGCCCTGATCGCCGGCCCCGTCTCCGCCGCGACCCAACTGCTGAACGTTTCCTACGACCCGACCCGCGAGCTGTACCAGGCCTACAACGCCGCCTTCATCAAGCACTGGAAGGCCCAGGGCGGTGACGACCTGACCGTGCAGCAATCCCACGGTGGCTCGGGCAAACAGGCCCGCGCCGTGATCGATGGCCTGAAGGCCGATGTGGTGACCCTGGCCCTGGCCGGCGACATCGACGAACTGAACAAGCTGGGCAAGCTGCTGCCCGCCGACTGGCAAGCGCGCCTGCCCGACAACAGCACTCCCTACACCTCGACCATCGTGTTCCTGGTCCGCAAGGGCAACCCCAAGGGCATCAAGGACTGGGCCGACCTGACCAAGCAGGGCGTCGAGGTCATCACCCCGAACCCGAAGACCTCCGGCGGCGCCCGCTGGAACTTCCTGGCCGCCTGGGCCTGGGCGAAGAAGGAATATGGCAGCGACGAGAAAGCCCAGGAATACGTGCAGAACCTGTACAAGCACGTGCCGGTTCTGGACACTGGCGCCCGCGGTTCGACCATCACCTTCGTCAACAACAACATTGGCGACGTGCTGCTGGCCTGGGAAAACGAAGCCTTCCTGGCCAAGAAGGAACAGGGCGGCGAGAACTTCGAGATCGTCGTTCCGTCCGTGTCCATCCTGGCCGAGCCGCCGGTGGCCGTGGTCGACAAGACCGTCGACAAGAAAGGCACCCGCAAGGTCGCCGAGGAATACCTGAAGTACCTGTACAGCGAAGAAGGCCAGCGCATTGCCGCGCAGAACTTCTACCGCCCGCGTAACGAGAAGGTCGCAGCCGAGTTCGCCAATCAGTTCCCGAAACTGAACCTGGTGACCATCGACAAGGACTTCGGCGGCTGGAAGGTCGCGCAGCCCAAGTTCTTCAACGACGGCGGCATCTTCGACAAGATCTACCAGGCGCAGTAATGCACCACCCGCCCGGCACTGCGCCGGGCGGCCCGATCCGCGCAGGCCGGTGCACAGCCCGCGCGGAAGGAAAACCCCCGCCCCATGGCGGGGGCTCAACGCGTTCACGAGAAAGGACAGCAAATGTCGCGACGCATCTCCCCGGTCATACCCGGCTTCGGGCTGACTCTGGGCTACACCCTGGTGTATCTCAGCCTGTTGGTGCTGATTCCGCTGGGGGCCATGTTCCTCAAGACGACCCAGCTCTCCTGGGATCAGTTCTGGACCATCATCACCGCGCCGCGAGTCATCGCCGCGCTCAAGCTGAGCTTCGGCACCGCGCTGATCGCCGCGTTGATCAACGGCGTGATCGGCACCCTGCTGGCCTGGGTGCTGGTGCGCTACCGCTTCCCCGGGCGCAAGATCATCGACGCCATGATCGACCTGCCCTTCGCCCTCCCCACCGCCGTGGCCGGCATCGCGCTCACCGCGCTGTATGCGCCCAATGGCCTGGTCGGGCGCTTCGCCACCGAGATCGGCCTGAAGATCGCCTATACCCCGCTGGGTATCACCCTGGCGCTGACCTTCGTGGTCCTGCCCTTCGTGGTGCGCACGGTGCAGCCGGTGCTGGCCGATATTCCGCGTGAAGTCGAAGAAGCCGCCGCCTGCCTGGGCGCCAAGCCGCTGCAGGTGTTCCGCCACGTGCTGCTGCCGGCGCTGCTGCCCGCCTGGTTGACCGGTTTCGCCCTGGCCTTCGCCCGCGGTGTCGGCGAGTACGGCTCGGTGATCTTCATCGCCGGAAACATGCCGATGAAGACCGAGATCCTGCCGTTGCTGATCATGGTCAAGCTGGACCAGTACGACTACACCGGCGCCACCGCCATCGGCGTGCTGATGCTGGTCGTCGCCTTCGTCCTGCTGCTGCTGATCAACCTGCTGCAACGCCGCATCGAAACGCCTTGAGGAGCGCGCCATGAGTACCGCAAGCCTTTCCGCCGCGGCCGCTGCCAACGCTGCTCGCCGGGGTAATGTCTGGGGCCGTCGCGCCCTGATCGCGCTGGCCTGGCTGGCCTTCGCGCTGTTCCTGCTGCTGCCGCTGTTCGTGGTGCTGAGCGAGGCGCTGAAGCAGGGTTTCGGCACCTTCTTCGAAGCCATCCTGGAACCTGACGCGCTGGCCGCGCTGAAGCTGACGCTGATCGCCGTGGGCATCTCGGTACCGCTGAACCTGGTGTTCGGCGTCTCCGCTGCCTGGTGCGTGACCAAGTTCGAGTTTCCCGGCAAGAGCATCCTGGTCACCCTGATCGACCTGCCGTTCTCGGTCTCCCCGGTGATCGCCGGCCTGATCTACGTGCTGCTGTTCGGCGCCCAGGGCTACTTCGGCGAGTGGCTGTCGGACCACGACATCCAGATCGTCTTCGCCGTGCCCGGCATCGTCCTCGCCACCCTCTTCGTTACCTTCCCCTTCGTCGCCCGCGAACTGATCCCGCTGATGCAGGAACAGGGCACGCAGGAAGAGGAAGCCGCGCGCCTGCTCGGCGCCAACGGCTGGCAGATGTTCTGGCACGTGACCCTGCCGAACATCAAATGGGGCCTGATCTACGGCGTGGTGCTCTGCACCGCGCGGGCCATGGGCGAGTTCGGCGCCGTGTCGGTGGTCTCCGGGCACATCCGCGGCGTCACCAACACCCTGCCGCTGCACGTCGAAATCCTCTACAACGAGTACAACCACGTCGCCGCTTTCAGCGTTGCCACCCTGTTGCTGTTGATGGCCCTCGTCATCCTGCTGCTCAAGCAGTGGAGCGAGTCGCGCCTGTCCCGCACCAAAGTCAAAGCTGACGATGAATAAGTGAGAGCCCAGCCATGAGCATCGAGATCCGTAACGTCAGCAAGAACTTCAACGCCTTCAAGGCGCTGAACGACATCAACCTGGATATCCACAGCGGCGAGCTGGTCGCCCTGCTCGGCCCGTCCGGCTGCGGCAAGACCACCCTGCTGCGCATCATCGCCGGCCTGGAAACCCCGGACGTCGGCAACATCGTGTTCCACGGCGAGGACGTCTCACAGCATGACGTGCGCGATCGCAACGTCGGCTTCGTGTTCCAGCACTACGCGCTGTTCCGCCACATGACGGTGTTCGACAACGTCGCCTTCGGCCTGCGCATGAAGCCGAAGAAGGAGCGCCCGAGCGAAGCGCGCATCGCCGAGAAGGTCCACGAACTGCTCAACATGGTGCAGCTGGACTGGCTGTCCGACCGCTACCCGGAGCAGCTCTCCGGCGGCCAGCGCCAGCGTATCGCCCTGGCCCGAGCGCTGGCGGTAGAACCGAAGATCCTGCTGCTCGACGAACCCTTCGGCGCCCTCGACGCCAAGGTGCGTAAAGAACTGCGCCGCTGGCTGGCGCGTCTGCACGAGGAGATCAACCTGACCTCCGTGTTCGTCACCCACGACCAGGAAGAGGCAATGGAAGTCGCCGACCGCATCGTGGTGATGAACAAGGGCGTGATCGAGCAAATAGGCTCGCCGGGCGAGGTCTACGAGAACCCGGCCAGCGACTTCGTCTACCACTTCCTCGGCGACTCCAACCGCCTGCACCTGGGTGGTGACGAGCATGTGCTGTTCCGTCCGCACGAGATCTCGCTGTCGCGCTCGGAAGTGGCCGAGCACCGCGCCGCCGAAGTCCGCGACATCCGCCCGCTGGGCGCGATCACCCGGGTGACCCTCAAGGTCGATGGCCAGGACGAGCTGATCGAGGCCGAAGTGGTCAAGGACCACGACAGCCTCACCGGCCTGGCGCGCGGCGAGACGCTGTACTTCAAGCCGAAGGCCTATCAGCCGGTGGCCAACATCTGATCCGGCAAAGCGCTTTTCTGTAGGAGCGAGCAAGCTCGCGAATAACTCCGCTACGGGGTCGGGTTCGCGAGCAAGCTCGCTCCTACAAGAGCCTCCCGCGCTTCCCCATGGCTTTCAAACCCTCGTATCCTGCCGACCTTGCTTTCAACAAGGCCCGGCCATGTTCGACGCCCTCCCGCAACACCTCGAACTGATCGTTCTCACCTTCCTCCTCGCCGGCCTGGTGAAAGGTGTGGTGGGGCTCGGCCTGCCCACCGTCGCCGTCGGGCTGCTCGGGCTGGTGATGCCGCCGATGCAGGCCGCTGCGATCCTCGTCGTGCCATCCACCGTCACCAACATCTGGCAGCTCGCCGCCGGCCCGCGCTTCCTCGGGCTGCTCAAGCGCTTGTGGGGGATGCTCGTAGGCATCGTCGTCGGCACCCTGGCGGTGGGCTGGCTGCTGGCGGGGGAAAACTGGCCGGCGGCCACGCCGTTGCTGGGCGTGGCGCTGATCCTCTATGCGTTGCTCGGGCTGTCGAACAAGCGCTTCAGCGTGGCGCCAAGGCACGAGCGCTGGCTGTCGCCACTGATCGGGGTGATCACCGGCGGCGTCACCGCCGTGACCGGCGTCTTCGTGATTCCGGCCGTGCCTTTCCTGCAGGCCCTGGGGCTGGAGAAGGACGATCTGGTGCAGGCGCTGGGGCTGTCGTTCACCGTCTCGACGCTGGCCCTGGCAATCACCCTCAGCCAGCACGGCTCGCTGTTGCAGGCGGACGTGCTCGGCTTGTCCCTGCTGGCCCTGTTACCGGCGCTGGCGGGCATGTACCTGGGCACCTGGCTGCGCTCGCGGATCAGCCCGCTGGCGTTCCGTCGCTGCTTCTTCGGCGGGCTGTTGCTGCTGGGCGCGGACCTGGCAATTCGCGGTATCTAATCTCGCGCCGGATTGCCTTTCTGTAGGAGCGAGCTTGCTCGCGAACCCAGCCCCGGCAGCGGAGCTTGTTCGCGAGCAAGCTCGCTCCTACACGTCTGTCCCTCGCTGGCGCAACCCTGTAGGGCGCATAACGCCCATGGCGTTATCCGCCCCGTGCCCGGTTATGCGCCCTACAAGGCCACGTCTCCCGGGGCAGAGTGGCAATTCACTGCTCGTCCAGATGACGGATCAGGAAATCCCGGCTCGACTCGACGATAGCCTTCTGTGCCTGCTCGCTCGCCACCATCCGCGCCAGCACCAGCGCGCCGACACATTGCGCCAGCAGGGCCCAGGCGTCTTCCGCCGAGCCCAGCACTTCAGCCCATGCCTGCTGCAATTCCACCAGCGCATCCTCGGCGCTTTGACGTACTGACTCGTCGGCGCGGGCAATCTCCGCGCCCAGCGCCGGAATCGCGCAACCGGCAGCCGCATCCTGCACATGGGTGACGTTCAGGTAGCGCTTCAGCCCGCGCTCCAGGCGCGCACGGTCGAGCACCTTGCCCTTCGCCGCGAGGCGCTCGACGCTCTGGCTCAGCTCGCGCTCGACGATGGCGGCGAACAGCTCGTCCTTCGAACCGAAGTGGTTGTAGAACGCCCCGCCGGACAGCCCCACGGCCTTCATCAGCCCGTCCACGCCGGTGGTGGCGAAACCGCCCTGCTTGGCGAGCGAACCGCTGCTGTCGAGCAGGCGCTGGCGGGTTTCTTCCTTGTGGGTGGCTGAGTAGCGCATGGAGCGCCTCCGTGGAAGCGGTTGACGATGCCTCGGATATTAACATAACGTTCGTTTACCTAACGACCGTTTACCAACTTTCGCGCACCCCTGAGGAAACGAGAATGTCGAACAAGAAAGTCGTCCTGGTCATCGGCGCCGGCGATGCCACCGGCGGCGCCATCGCCCGCCGTTTCGCCCGCGAGGGCTACGTCGCCTGCGTCACCCGGCGTTCGGCGGACAAGCTGCAGCCGCTGGTGGACCAGATTCGCGCCGAAGGCGGTGAGGCCCACGGTTTCGCCTCCGACGCCCGCCAGGAAGAAGCGGTGATCGAGCTGGTGGAAACCATCGAGCGCGACATCGGCCCCATCGAAGCCTTCGTCTTCAACATCGGCGCCAATGTGCCCTGCAGCATCCTCGAGGAGACCGCGCGCAAGTACTTCAAGATCTGGGAAATGGCCTGCTTCTCCGGCTTCCTCACCGGCCGCGAAGTGGCCAAGCGCATGGTCAAGCGCCAGCGCGGCACGATCCTGTTCACCGGCGCCACCGCCGGCCTGCGCGGCGCCTCCGGCTTCGCCGCCTTCGCCGGGGCCAAGCACGGCATCCGCGCCCTGGCGCAGAGCATGGCCCGCGAACTGGGGCCGATGGGACTGCACGTCGGCCACGTGGTGGTGGACGGCGCCATCGACACCGAATTCATCCGCGAGAACTTCCCGCAAAAGTACGCGCAGAAGGACCAGGACGGCATCCTCGACCCCGAGCACATCGCCGACAGCTACTGGTACCTGCACAGCCAGCCGCGCGATGCCTGGACCTTCGAGCTGGACCTGCGCCCCTGGATCGAACGCTGGTAACAATCGGCAGACGACGAGCTGCGCGTCGGCCAGGCGTCGCTGGACTCCAGCAGGGGCTGCTCAGTTACGAACGTAAACTCCGCGCCCCTGCTGAGCTCCGCCTAGCCTGGCTCTAGCTCGCAAGGTCGTATACCGAATTTGCGAACCCACATAAAAAGAGAGAGCCACTCATGAGCAAATCCGTCGAGTTCTACTTCGACTTCGGCAGCCCGACGTCCTACCTGGCGTATACCCAACTGCCGGGCATCTGCGCCGAAACCGGCGCCGAGCTGGTCTACCGCCCGGTCCTGCTGGGCGGCGTGTTCCAGGCCACCGGCAACGCCTCGCCCATCGCCGTGCCGGCCAAGGGTCGCTACACGCTGATCGACATGACCCGCTTTGCCCGCCGCTACGGCGTGCCGATGAAGATGAACCCGCACTTCCCGATCAATACCCTGACCCTGATGCGTGCCGCCACCGGCATCCAGCTACGCCAGCCGGAGCGTTTCGAGGCGCTGCTCGCCTGCGTGTTCAAGGGCATGTGGGTGGACGCGTTGAACCTGGGCGACCCGGCGGTGCTCGGCCCGTTGCTGGCCGAAGCGGGCTTCGATCCGCAGGCGCTGCTGGCACTGACGGCGGAACAGGAAGTGAAGGACGCGCTGAAGGCCAACACCGAAGCGGCGATCAAGCGCGGCATGTTCGGCGCCCCGACCTTCTTCGTCGGCAACGAGATGTTCTTCGGCCAGGATCGTCTGGATTTCGTTCGCGAAGCGCTGGCGTAAAGCGGTTCGCGAGTACCGTAGGGCGGATAACCTGGGACAGGTTATCCGCCGGCAGGAAGCGGTTCGCGAGCAACATCTACAGCGGCGTCAGTGACCACCTACGTAGGATGGCGTGGAGCGCAGCGATACCCATCGATTCCGCGCACCGACCGCATGGATATCGCTGCGCTCCACCCATCCTACAAACTGGCGTAAAGCTTGCTCGCGAACATCACAGCGCAAGAACCGCCGAGCGACGCAGGCCGAAGAACTCCAGTTCCGCCAGCAGCAGGACTACCAGCGCCTGACCGATGACAAAGGCATAGCCCAGGGCGGTCGGCTGCACATAGCCGGTCACCAGCAGGGCAACGCTCTCCACCACCCACAGCGCGTTCAAGGCGATCACTGCCCAGACGCCAGTGCGCGACAGCAGCGTCTGGTTGCTCATCCAGTAGAGCACCAGCGCCAGCGGCAGCAGCACGATGCCGGCCACCAGCAGCAGGACGAACGGCAGGCCAAGCAGTTGGCCGAGCGGCTGCGCGGCGAGGGCCATCAGCAAGCCCATGGCGCCACCGGCGATGGCGTCGACTTTCAGGGTGAGGCGCAGCAGCGGGGAGGATTGCAGCAGAGTCATGGCGAAGCTCCTTCAGGGATCGCCACCGATTGGCGGCGTGTGGCTGAAGAATCTGCCCGGGACGTAGGTGCGTCGATTACCTGCCAGGTAATGGCCGTTACGGGGCGTGAGGTCTATCGTTCGATGCCATGACCCGCACTGCCATGAACGGCCCAGCCATGAACAGCCCAGCCCAACCGGTCGGCGCCCTGCTCCGCCAATGGCGCCAGCGCCGCCGGCTCAGCCAGCTCGACCTCGCCTGCGACGCGGAAATTTCCACGCGCCACCTGAGCTTCGTCGAAACCGGACGCGCCCTGCCCAGCCGCGAGATGCTCCTGCACCTGGCAGAACAGCTGGACATTCCGCTGCGCGAGCGCAACCGCCTGCTCAGCGCAGCGGGCTACGCCCCGGTGTACTCGGAGAAAGGCCTCGACGACCCGGCGCTGACCGTGGCGAAACAGGCCATCGACCAGTTGCTCAAGGCCCACGAGCCGAACCCGGCAATGGTGGTGGACCGCCACTGGAACCTGCTGGCGTCCAACCGCACGGTGGATATCTTCCTGCTCGGCGTCGACCCGGAGCTGCTGCAACCGCCGATCAACGTGCTGCGCATGAGCCTGCACCCCAAGGGCCTGGCGCCGCGCATCCTCAATCTCGGGCCATGGAAGGCGCATGTGGTGGAGCGCCTGCAGCGCGACTACGAAGCCAGCGGCGACCCGGCTCTGGCGGCGTTGCGCGACGAGGTGGCGGCCTATCCGGCGCCGCCACATGACGAGGCGGCCAGCGGCGACATGGTGCTGATCCCGGTGCAATTGCAGACCGAACTGGGCGTGTGCAGCCTGATCGGCACCATCACGGTGTTCGGCACGCCGGTGGACGTGACGCTGTCGGAACTGGCGCTGGAAACCTTCTTCCCCGCCGACCCCGACAGCGCGCGCATCCTGCGCCAGCTCAGCGGTACCGAGTGAGCGGAATCAGGCGGTCGCCTTCTTCTCGCGGATGCAGGTGGGGCCGGCGCGCTCTTCCACGGCGTGGCGCACTTCATCGCGCAGACCGAGCAGGAAGGCGGCTTCAGCGGCGACGAACAGCGGGCCGACGATCAGCCCGGTGAGGTCATCGACGAACGCCGGCTTGCGCCCCTCGTACCAGTGGCCAACGAACTGGATGATCCAGCCCACCACGAACAGGCCGATACCCCAGGCGAGCCAGGACGCGGTGCTGCCAGCCGCGAGCCCGGCGCCGATCCACAGCGACAGCGCCAGCAGCGCGGTCATCAGCAGGCCGAAGCGCAGGTCCAGGCGCAGGTAGAACACCACCGAGGCCAGCGCCAGCAGCGTTGCAGGCGAGACCAGCAGGCCGGCCAGCTCGAAGCCGGGGCGCGACAGCAGGATGGCGATAGCCAGCACGATCATCGGGATGCCGATGAAATGGCTGACGATGTTCCGCCGGTCACGGTGGTAGGCGGCATATTGGGCAAGGTGGTCGACGAGCGTTTTCATTGTTGTTCTCCCGCAAGGTACTGGCATGATGGCGATGTGCGCCTTGTCACTCTGTCAGCTAGCCGACATTACCCATGACCGACACCAAGCCCTACCTGTCCCGTCTGCCACAAGGCCGCTGGTTCCAGACCCTTCCAGCGGGTCTGCGCCAGGCCCTGTGCGACGCCGCCGTGGTGCGCCGCCTGCCCGCCGGGCAACGGCTGTTCGCCCGTGGCGACGCACCCTGCGGGCTGTACTGCGTGGTGGAAGGGGCGATGCGCGTCAGCGTGGTCGGCGAGACCGGCAAGGAAGCGCTGCTGGCGCTGGTGGAGGCGCCGAACTGGTTCGGCGAGATCTGCCTGTTCGACGGCCAGCCGCGCACCCACGACGCCTACGCCGAAGGCGCCACCGTGCTCCTGCAGGTGCCCCTGGCGCCGCTGCAGGCGCTGCTGGCCCAGCACCCGGAATACTGGCGTGACTTCGCCCTGCTGATGAGCCACAAGCTGCGCATCACCTTCGCCGTGCTGGAAGAGCTGTCGCTGCTGCCGGCCGCGCCACGCCTGGCCCGGCGCCTGCTGATGATCGCCGAGGGCTACGGCGAGTCGGCCACCGCCAAGCGCGAACTGCATCTGCCCCAGGAGCAACTGGCGGCCATGCTGTCGCTGTCACGGCAGACCACCAACCAGATCCTCAAGGACCTGGAAGCCCAGGGCATCGTGCGCCTGAGCTACGGCGGCATCGAGATCCTCGACCGCGAACGTCTGCGCCAGGCTGCCCACGCCTGACCCCCAACAGCTTCGTCTAGAACAAAAGCCAGGCGACTCTCGACGAGCTTCGATGGTCGCGCACGCCAGCGCCCCGCTCTAATGCCCCCGCCGCTGCGCTGGCGCGAAAAAAGCCGCGCCAGAGCGGCACCCAAACCCTCCGCAAGACAGCAAGGCGGCCGTTGCTCCCCCACCGGCCGCAAGGGAATCCTATGCGCCTTTCGAAACTTCTCTGCGCCCTCGCCCTGACCGCCCCGGCCATGGCGATGGCCGACGACAGCGGCCTCTACGTCGGTGGCGGCGTGACCCACCTCGAGATCGACGACCGCTCCTTCGACGACCACGACAACAGCTACAAGCTGTACGCCGGCTACCGCTTCAACAACTACCTGTCCCTGGAAGGCGCGGTGGTCGACTTCGGCGACATGAGCGACGGCAGGAAGCACTTCGACGGCGAGTCGCTGCAGGCCAACGTCCACCTGGGCTTCCCCATTGGCCAGCGCATCCGCCTGTACGGCATCGCCGGCGTACACGCCTGGCACGCCGATGACGACGCCGCCGGCAAGTCGGACGACGTGGACGCGCTCTATGGCTTCGGCGGCGAAGTGGACGTGATCGGCGGCCTCGGCGTGCGCCTGGAGCAGGAATACCTGAACGTCGGCGACATCGACCTCGACCAGACCACCCTCTCGGCCTACTGGCGCTTCTGACGCCAGCCTGCCCCTCAAGCCCGGCGGAAGGTCCGGCTCTCCCCAGAGCAGTCCTCCCCCTCCTGACCTTCCGCCGGCACCTTCTCGTGCACCGGGCATCACCTGTACAAATCACTCTTTCGGTCGGTTGCAGCGGCTGCGTTCGCGGCTAGCCTAGGAATAGCTGCGTTTCTGGCGCCAAAAAGACACACATCCGGCGAATCGCGCGGCTCACAATAACAATAAGGACGCCTCCGCCATGCTCCGGAATCTCGATGTCGTTCGTGGGTTCATGCTGTGCTGTTTCGGACTCTTCGCCCTCGCCGCCCAGGCCAACCTGCCTAGCGAGGAACTGCAGTTGCAGACCCTGCAGGTCTACACCTGCCGCTCGATCAACAGCCTGCTGCTGCTACGCGGCGAAGGCTTCCAGGAAACCCACGCCGCCCAGCTGGAGAAAGACCTGGCCACGCTGGACAACGCGGTCAAGGGCTACCCCAAGGCCGACGACGCCCTGAAGAAAGCCCATGCGGAATTCGTAACGCAGATTCGCAACGGCGTTTCCTACGGCCCCAAGGAAGAGGACCTGCCCTGGCGCTACAACCAGGACCTGAGCCGCGCCCTGCGCGAGCTGCTCAACCAGGTCGAACGCTTCGTTCCGCCTGCCGCCGATGCCAACCAGATCCCGCTGTGGGAGCTGCCGGTGCGGGTCGAGTATCTGGCCACCCAGTACCTCGGGCGCGCCTACATCAGCGGCCTGGAGCTGGCCCGCGAGCAGCCGCAGGAATACCTCGGCCAGGACGAGAGCGTGCTGGTACCGCTGCTGACCCAGCGCATCGAGCAACTGCCCGATAGCGATGCCACCAAGAAGCTGCGTACGCGCTGGGAATACCTGAGCAAGGCGCTGCTGGACATGAACAGCAAGAGCAACAGCGGCGTCAGCGCCTCCGGTCGTCCGTGGGCGCCGATCATCGTCGATCGCAATGCCCGCGCCGTCTCCGGGCAGCTCATGCAGCTCAGCCAGCAGTAACGCCTCAGGCCGGGATGGGCTCCGCCACCGGCACCACGGCCTGGGTCGGGCGCTCCAGCTCGTCACGGTCCATCAGTGCGGCGCGGCCCACCAGTAGCTCGTCCGGGGCGCGGGCGATCTTCGGGTTCTTGTCCGGGTAATCCAGGCTGTGCAGGAAATGCCGCAGGCAGTTGAGCCGAGCGCGCTTCTTGTCGTCGGACTTGACCACCACCCAGGGCGCATCGGCGGTGTCGGTATGGAAGAACATCGCCTCCTTGGCCTGGGTGTAGTCGTCCCAGCGGTCCAGCGACTGGATATCGATGGGAGACAGCTTCCAGTGCTTGAGCGGGTCGTCGCGGCGCGAGACGAAGCGACGCAACTGTTCCTCCCGGCTGACCGAGAACCAGAACTTGAACAGGTGGATGCCGTTGCGCACCAGCATGCGCTCCAGTTCCGGCGTCTGCTGCATGAACTCCAGGTACTGACGCGGCGAGCAGAAGCCCATCACCCGCTCGACGCCGGCGCGGTTGTACCAGGAGCGGTCGAAGAAGACGATTTCGCCCGCCGTGGGCAGATGCTGGATGTAGCGCTGGAAGTACCACTGGCCGCGCTCGGCGTCGCTGGGTTTTTCCAGCGCCACCACGCGGGCCCCACGCGGATTGAGGTGTTCGGTGAAGCGCTTGATGGTGCCGCCCTTGCCGGCGGCATCGCGCCCCTCGAACAACAGCACGATGCGCTGGCCAGTCTCTTTCACCCAGCTTTGCACCTTCAGCAGTTCGATCTGCAACTCGGCCTTCAACGCCTCGTACTCTCTGCGCTGCAGCCGCTTGCGGTAGGGATAGCTGGCGGGCAGGCCAGCGGAAGTGGAGTCCTCGTTGCTGCCGCGCGGGGCCAGGGCCACGGTCAGCGCTACCGGGCCCTGGCTCTGCGCCTCGATGGCAGCACCGCCTTCGGTACTGGCGTGCGGGACTTGTGCGGGGATGTTCTTCTGGCTGTCGGGCTGCGGCATGGTCTCCTCCTGTGAGACGGTCAGGGCTATGGGTTACCTCCACTCTGCGCAGCCCCGCCACACACCCATTTGACCGACATCAATACCCCTGTCGGGATAGCGATGAAGAAATTCGGAGAAAGCCCGCCCTGCCCTACAGCCAGCCTTTGTACTTGAACCAGTAGTACGGAATGATCGCCGAGACCACCATCGCCACCAGCGCCATCGGGTAGCCGGCCAACCAGGCAAGCTCGGGCATGTGCGCGAAGTTCATGCCGTACACCGTACCCACCAGGGTCGGCGGCAGGAACAGCACGGCGGCGATGGAGAACACCTTGATGATGCTGTTCTGCTCGATGTTGATCAGGCCCAGGGTGGCGTCGAGCAGGAAGGTGATTTCCCCGGCCATCTTCGTCTGGTATTCGCTGAGCGAGCGCACGTCGCGCTCCACCGACTTCATGCCCAGCTTCACCTCGTCGCTGATCCAGCCGTTGCTGCCCTGGCGGAAGTACGCCAGCGGCCGGCTGATGCTCAGCAGGCTCTCGTTGAGCTTGGACAGCAGCGAGTTCTTGCGCCCCAGTTGCTTGACCACTTCCTGCAGGTCGGCCTTCTCGCTGGCCTGGCCCTCGCGGAAGATGCTGCTGCCCAGGGTATCGAGTTGCTTCTGCACGTTTTCCAGCACGTCGGCGATACGGTCCACCACGCTGTCCATCAGGGTCACGAACAACTGGTCGCTGCGCCCCTCGCAGCCACCGCGCTGGGTGCGCGTCTCGAAGGTGCGGAAGGCCAGCAGGTCGGTGTAGCGCACCGTCACCAGCCAGTGCGGGGTGAGCACGCAGGTGACTTCCGAGGTGATCGGATTGTGCTCGCGGATGCCGCCCACCACGGTGGTGGTCATGTACAGCGCCCCCTTGCTCTCGTAGAAGCGCGAGGAATCCTCGATCTCGGCCATCTCTTCGCGGGTCGGCACATCCACCTCGATGATCGACTCCAGCAACTGTTCTTCTTCCGCCGTCGGCTGGAACAGGTCGATCCACAGCGTGTCCTTGGGCATGCCATGGCATTCGTTGCCGTTGTGGCGCACCAGGCGGTCGCCGACGAGGGTGTAATAGGTGATCATGTCGCCCGACAATCCTTTTTACGCACCTGAAGTTGCCCCGCAGGTTGGCCAACTTCCCGGCGCTTCACAAGCCCATCGGAGCATCCCGTGATGAGCGAACCAGACGATAGCGAAGAGTCCTTCGCCGAAGACACCCTGATCCAGGCTATCGAGAACCAGATCGAAAGCGAGAGCCCGCCAGCCGCACGAGCGGTGCTCAACAAGCTGACCCTGGTCGGCTACGAGCGCGAGGATGCCCTGCACCTGATGGCCCTGGTACTCGCCCACGAGATCGAGGCGATGCTGGCCGAGGACCGCCCGTTCAACGGCGAATGGTACGAACAGGCGCTGCGTGCGCTGCCGACCCTGCCGGATTGCACTGTTGCCGAATGAGACAGCGGCATAACACCGCTTGCCGAACCAGTCGGACTTGAGACTACACTGAAGCCTCATTGACCATCGGGAGTTAGGCGAATGGCTTTCACGAAAGAAATGGTTGAGGAACTGGACCTGCTGGCGCTGTATGACCTCGAGAACAGCAAGGCCGGGTTGAAAGTGCACCATGACGCTTCCGCCGAGGCCGTGGCGGCCGCCGGCAGGCTTCACGCCAAGGGCCTGATCGACCAGCAGGACGGCGGCTATCTCACCAGCCTGGGTCTCGACGCCGCCGAGCACGCCCAGGTCCTGCTCGGCATCCTGCGCAGCTGACCTCAAGTTCCCCCGCGAGCGGGCGATAAACTGGCACACTTCCGAGCGCCGCATTCCCTGATGCGGCGCCGCTGGCCAGACAGCAGTACGCCATGACGCTCACACCCGAAATCCGCCCTGACATCGACGACGGTATCGATCGCAAGGTGCTGACGCAGCTGCGCCAGCGCTTCCTGAAGGTCAACGCCGCCCGTCTGCAACGGGCCAGTGAAGCGCTTTCCACTCGTCAGCAGCTCGTCCTCAAATTGCTGCCGCTGCTGCTGGACGTGAACCACCCGCTGCTGCCCGGCTACGTGTCGGCCAGCACACCCGCCGGGCTGTCGAACTTCGTCCCGGACGACGAACTGCTCGCCGAAGCCCAGCGCCTGACCCGCTCCTTCAGCTACAAGGCCCGTCGCGGCAACCCGCCGCTGCCGATCCACGGACTGTTCCTGATGGGCAGCCTGGGCACCGTCGCCCAGGCCGAGCAGAGCGACCTGGACCTGTGGGTCTGCCACGCCTCGGACCTCTCCGAAAGGGAACTCGCCGAACTGCGCCGCAAGTGCGAGCTGCTCGAACAATGGGCAGCCACCCAGGGCGCCGAGGTGCACTGCTTCCTGGTCGATCCGCAGCACTATACCCAGGGTGCCCGCGAGGCGCGGCTGACCTCCGACGACTGCGGCACCAGCCAGCATTACCTGCTGCTCGACGAGTTCTACCGCACCGCCATCTGGCTCGGCGGCCGCACGCCGCTGTGGTGGCTGGTGCCGGTCTACGAAGAGAACCGCTATGCCGAGTACTGCCAGACGTTGCTGAGCAAGCGCTTCATCCGCGCCGAGGATGTCCTCGATCTCGGCCACCTGGCGCGCATCCCGCCGGGAGAGTTCATCGGCGCCGGCATGTGGCAGCTGTTCAAGGGTATCGAGTCCCCCTACAAGTCGGTGCTCAAGCTGCTCCTCACCGAGGTCTATGCCAGCGAACACCCGCAGGTTTCCTGCCTGAGCCTGCGCTACAAGCAGGCAATCTACGCCGGGCGCCTGGACGTAGAAGAGCTCGACCCCTACGTCATGCTCTATCGCCGCCTGGAGGAATACCTCCAGGAGCGGGGTGAAACCGAGCGCCTGGAACTGATCCGCCGCTGCCTCTACCTCAAGGTCGGCAAGAAGCTCAGCCGCCCGCCGCGCCAGGGCCACAAGAGCTGGCAGCGCAAGGTGATGGAGCACGTCTCGGCGCCCTGGAAATGGGACAGCCGCGCCTTCGCCCAACTCGACAGCCGCAGCCAGTGGAAGGTGCGCCAGGTGCTACTGGAGCGCCGCGCACTGGTCAACGAGCTGACCCACAGCTACCGCTTCCTCTCGCAGTTCGCTCGCCTGCAGCACGCCGCCAGCGGCATCAACCCACGGGACATGGGCATTCTCGGCCGCCGCCTGTATGCCGCCTTCGAGCGCAAGGCCGGCAAGGTCGAGTTCATCAACCCGGGCATTGCCCCGGACATGGCCGAGGACATCCTTACCCTCGCCCAGCTACCCGGCGGCGAGGCCGGCAAGCCGCCGTACTGGGCGCTGTTCAGCGGCAACCTGGCGTTGCAGGAGATGGCCGACTTCGCCCCGCTGCGCCGCGCCCGCGACCTCATGGAACTGCTCGCCTGGAGCCACCGCAACGGCGTGATCGACGCGACCACGCGGCTGTCCCTGCAACCGGGCAGCAGCGACCTCAGCGAATTCGAACTGCAGAACCTGCTGGGCTGCCTGCAGCAGGCCGTACCGCTGCCGCTGAACGAGGTGCCGGAAAGCGCCCTGCTGCGCAGCGCCGTCCCTTCGCAGGTGTTGCTGCTGGTCAACGTCGGCGTCGACCCGCTGCGCCAGCACAGCCAGATGAACGTGCACATGACCACCGAGCGCACCGACTCGCTGGGCTATTCCGGCGTGCGCGACAACCTGGTGCTGACCCTCGACCAGGTCACCCTCAACAGCTGGAACGAACTGCTGGTCAGCCGCTACTCGGGCCCCCACGCGTTGCTCGACTGCCTGCGCGAATTCCTCAACAACCTGCCCGCCGACGCCCCACCGCCAGGCCTGCTGGTGCGCTGCTTCTGCCGCAACCGCGCCACCGCCATCGCCCAGCGTGTGGAAGACCTGTTCCGCGATGCCCATGCGCAACTCGCCAGCGGCAAGGGTGGGCGCTACCTGCTGCAGGTGCGCCAGCACTTCCACCTGCTGCACCTGGTGCCGGGCAACGTCAGCCATCGGGTCATCGAAGGGCTGCCGGCGCTGGTCGAGCACCTGGGCGATACCCAGGACGACAGTGGCTTCCTGCAACTGGACCGGCATGCGCTGGAGGGCGACGACCTCGCCATGATCCTGCCGCTGGGCCGGGCCAATACCGTGCAGGTGTTCTACCGCCTGGACGAAGGCAGTGCGGAAATCACCATCCTCGACGAGCGCAATGCCCTCTGGCGGCGGCGCCAGGAGTACGACAGCGAGGAAGGCCTGCTGCTGCCGCTGCAACGCTTCCTGCAGTCGGTGCAGTACCGTCGCAACGCGGTGATCTCGCTACTGGAGGCCCAGGGTCCGGTAGGTGCAGACATCCTCTTCTACGAAGTGGTGACCAACGGTCACCAACGCGCGCAACGCATCGAACGACGCAATACGCCGCAGCCGCTGGAAGCCTTGCCGTTCTACAACGTGCAGGCGATCGTCGAACCGGGCGAAGGCCAGCGCGCGCGCACCACGCTGTTCTGCAACCACCGTGAGTTCTCGGAGCTGGAGTTCGGCAGCGAACTGTTCCAGGCCGTGGCCCGGCACATCCTCGACCGCCGCCGCGGGCAGGAGCGCTACCCCTGCTACATCACCGACCTCGATCTGTCGGCCATGCGCGAGGGCGGGGAACTGCAGACGGTGCATTTCCTGCGCTATAAGCAGAGCCTGGAGCAGGCGCTGAACCGGGCGCTGGCCGAGGCCTGAAGGCCGGACCGGGCACCCGGGCAAAACGAAGGCAGTGACTCAGCGATCGAAGTCGCCGGCTGCTTCTGGCTGGTATTCCACTTCCAGCAGGGTCAGCTTCAGCGTCTTGCCGCTGGGCGCCGGCCAGTCGATGCTCTGGCCAGTGGTCAGGCCGAGCAGCGCAGTACCCACCGGGGCGAGGATCGAGACCTTGCCTTCACCGCCGACACCGGCCGGGTAGACCAGGGTCAGGTGGTATTCCTTGCCACTGCTTTCCTCGCGGCAGCGCACGGTGGAGTTCATCGTGACCACGCCCGGCGGTATCTCGTCGTGGCCGACCACCGTGGCGCGGGCCAGCTCGGCCTCCAGCGCCTCGGCCGCGGGGCCGTACTCATCCAGGCTGTCGAGCATGCGCTCCAGACGTTGCAGGTCGAGTCGAGTAACGGTGATCGGTGTCGTGGTCATGATGGTTGGCAGTCTCCTTACAGGAGAGCCCCGGACGCTCGCGCGTTCGGGGCCCTGGGTGTTCTGGCAGTAAAGACGTTCGGAGAACGAACGCGCAATGAATTCCGAAAAAAGAAAAACCCCGCCCAAGGCGGGGTTTTCCCGGACACTAACACAGCACAGAAAATAAGCAACACCGACCAGTCACCACTTCGGCTGGTGGTTGTTTCGGCGCTTTTCGCAGTCCGCCAGGATCGCCCGGCGCCGCTCGCTGTCGGCCTCGTTCCACTCCAGGATTTCGCCCAGGGTACGACCGCAGCCAACGCAGATATCCGCGTCGTCCAGGCAGCAGCGCCGGCAGCAGGGCGAGGCGACGCTCGCCTGCGCGTCAGATGCCGGGGAAGTCGACATCCTCGCCAGCCTGTTCCAGCGTGGCGCGATTGAGCAGCGCACCCAGCGGTTCGCGGGTGCTGTCGCAGATCCACAGCGAGCCGGATTCGTCGTAGTCGAAGTGGAAGCCACCGGAGCGCGCCGCCACCCACAACTGGCGCAGCGCCGGCTGGCGGCTGAGAATCAGCTGGGTACCGTTCTCGAAGCGCACGGTCAGCACGCCGCTGGAGTTTTCCAGGTCGAGGTCCAGGTCGCTGTCGTCGAAGGCGTCCTCCACCGTTACCTGTACGGCGTCCACCAGGTCATGGAAGCGGGCTTCGCTCAAAGTGCTCATGCATCGTCCTCGGAATCAGTCAAAGGCACCAGTTTACGCCGGTATTCGCCCAGACTCTGCCCCGTCCAGCGCCGGAATGCGCGGGCGAGCGAGCCCGCCTCGCTGAAGCCCAGCAGGTAGGCGATGTCGGCGGTGTCCAGCGCCGGGTCGCGCAGATAGTGCAGCACCAGTTGCTGGCGGGTTTCGTCCACCAACTGGCTGAACGACAGGCCGGTATCGCGCAGCCGGCGCTGCAGGGTACGCGGGCTCAGCGCCAGCGTCTGCGATAGGCGCTCCAGGTCCGCGCCCTGCTCCGGCAACTGGCGCGCCAGCTCCAGGCGCGCACGGTCAAGCACGCTGTCGCCCTTGTTGATTTCCACCAGCAGGCGCTCGGCGTAGGCATCCAGGGTGCGCTGCACCTGGGCGTCCGCCTGGCCGAGCGGCAGCGCCAGCAGGCGTTTGGGAAAGACCAGGGCATTGTCCGGCTGATCGAACAGCACCGGGCAGCGGAAGATGCGCTCGTGCTCGCCGGTGTCCGCCGGCGCGCCGTGGCTGAAGCGCACTTCGAACGGCGCCTCGTCCACACCACTGACCCAGTGACCGAAGCTGACCCAACCGGCCAGCGTCTCTTCGCTCATCTGCCGCTGCTGTTGCGGCAGCAACGGCTCCCAGCAGTGCTTCACCAGTGGCTCGCAACCTTCGCGCGGCGGCTCGTCGGCCAGCTCCACGCGCCCCAGGTTGCCCACCAGCGCGGCATAGCGCGCCTGGCGGTGCAGCGCATCGGAGAGGGTCGCGCAGCTCATGATCAGGTAGCCGAGCACGCCGTAGTAGCCGGGCCGCACCGCCTCGCCCAGGTGCAGGCCGAGGTTGTCGTCGCCGCTCAGGCGCACGCCGGCGCCCACCAGCTCCAGGTAGGCGCTGGCGGCGATGCGCTGGTCGCGCTGGGCAAGGATCGAAGGTTCCAGCTGCACCGTCCCCAGCAGGCGCGCCGGGTCTACGCCGTGGCGCTGCAGATGCTCCACGAGACCCTGCAGGTAGGCCACCGACACCGAACTGGGCAGGGGATCGCGATAGTCCATGGGGCTTTCCGTTTTTTGCCGGCCATCATAGGGCCAGTTGCCCTTCCCGCGCGAGCCGCAAGCCCCGCCGGGCGGGAGCCCGCTTGAATAGGCAAGCCGACGGGGGGCCGGTATACTCCGGACCCATTGACGCTTTATTACAAGGATTCCGCCATGAAGCGACTGCTGCTTCCCTTCGTCGCGATCGCCCTGCTGACCGCCGCCATCGCCGGCTGTGGCCAGAAAGGCCCGCTGTATCTGCCGGACGACGAGAAGGCCAAGAACGAACACAGCAAGGACCGCTACGGTCTCTGAGGGCGTTCCCATGGACGCCTTCGACGTCCGCGACGGGCAGCTGTTCGCGGGGGCCGTGCCGTTTTCGACGATCGCCGCAGGTATCGGCTCGTCGACCTGCGCCATGGGCGATCTGCTCGCCCGGCCCCGCAGCCCTGGCCTGGAAGAAGGCGGCCTGCTGGCCGTCCATTCGACCGGCGCCTATGGTTTCGTCATGAATTCCAACTACAACACCCGGTGCCGCGCCGCCAAGGTGCTGGTGGATGGCTCAGCCGCGCAGGCGTTACGTCGCCGCGCGACACGACATGAGCTGTTCGCCGGCAACAGCCTGCAGCCGGACTGAGGCCGAGACGACGATGCTTCTGCGCTTTACCAAGATGCATGGGCTGGGCAATGACTTCATGGTCCTGGACCTGGTCAGCCAGCACGCCCATGTGCAGCCACGCCACGTGAAACAGTGGGGCGACCGCAACTTCGGGGTCGGTTTCGATCAGTTGCTGATCGTCGAGCCGCCGAGCACACCGGAGGCGGACTTCCGCTACCGCATCTTCAATTGCGACGGCACCGAGGTCGAACAGTGCGGCAACGGCGCACGCTGCTTCGCTCGCTTCGTGGTCGACAAGCGCCTGACCGCGAAAAAGACCATCCGCGTGGAAACCAAGGGCGGCATGATCGAGCTGACCATCGCCAACGATGGCCAGGTCACCGTCGACATGGGCCCACCGCGCCTGGCGCCCGAACAGGTGCCGTTCAAGGCCGACGCCGAGGCGCTGAGCTATGGCGTCGAAGTGGACGGCCAGCGTTACGAGCTGGCGGCGATCTCCATGGGCAACCCGCACGGCGTGCTGCGCGTGGACGACGTGGACAGCGCACCGGTGCGCACCCTGGGACCGAAACTCGAAGTCCACGAAAGCTTCCCGCAGAAGGCCAACATCGGCTTCCTGCAGATCGTCAATCCGCACCATGCCCGCCTGCGCGTCTGGGAACGCGGCGCCGGCGAGACGCTGGCCTGCGGCACCGGCGCCTGCGCTGCGGCAGTCGCCGGCATTCGCCAGGGCTGGCTGCAATCGCCGGTACAGATCGAGCTTCCCGGCGGACGGTTGTCCATCGAGTGGGCAGGACCGGGTGAGCCCGTTATGATGACCGGGCCCGCGGTGCGGGTGTTCGAAGGCCAGGTACGTCTATAACCGGGACGCTTATGACCGATACTCCGCAGGACCCCACCGTTACGCTCGAAGCCGAACAGGTCGCCGACTATCTTCGCCGGCATCCTGAATTCTTCGTCGATCATGACGAGCTGATCCCGGAGATGCGCATTCCGCACCAGCCGGGCGATGCCGTGTCGCTGGTGGAGCGCCAGGTGCGCCTGCTGCGCGAACGCAACATCGAGATGCGCCATCGGCTGTCGCAGCTGATGGACGTGGCCCGTGACAACGACCGCCTGTTCGACAAGACCCGCCGCCTGGTACTCGACCTGCTCGACGCCACCAGCCTGGAGGAAATTGTCAGCACGGTGGAAGACAGCCTGCGCCACGAATTCCTCGTGCCCTACGTCAGCCTGATCCTGTTCAGCGACAATAACCTGCCAGTGGGTCGCTCGGTGAGCAGTGCCGAAGCGCACCAGGCTATCGGCGGCCTGCTGTCCGGCGGCAAGACCGTCTGCGGTGTGCTGCGCCCCCACGAGCTGGCCTTCCTGTTCTGCGACAGCGAACGCGAGCAGGTCGGCTCCGCCGCCGTGGTGCCGCTGACCTTCCAGGGACTGCACGGCGTACTGGCAATCGGCAGCCCCGATCCGCAGCACTACAAGAGCTCGCTGGGCACCCTGTTCCTCGGCTACGTCGCCGAAGTCCTCGCGCGCACCCTGCCGCGCTTCGCCACGCCACTGCGCTCGGTACGCTGAGAGCAGCGGCAAGCTGCAGGCTTCAAGCGGCAGGCGGCCGAGTGCTTTTTCCTGAAGCCTGCGACCTGCAGCCTGGAGCCTTGCGTTGACACTTGAAGCCGACATCGAAGCCTATCTGGAACACCTGCGCAGTGAGCGCCAGGTCTCCGTGCACACGCTCGACGGCTACCGTCGCGACCTGGCGCGCCTCGCTGCGCTGTGCGAGAAGTCCTCGATCCACGAATGGTCGGCGCTGCAAGTACGCGACCTGCGCCTGTTCGTCGCCCGACTGCACCAACAGGGCCTCGCCAGCCGCAGCCTGGCACGCCTGCTCTCGGCCACCCGCGGGCTGTACCAGTACCTGATCCGCGAAGGCCGCTGCCGGCACGATCCCGCCGACGGCCTCGCCGCGCCCAAAGGCGCGCGCAAGCTACCGCGCACGCTGGATACCGACCGCACCGCACAACTGCTCGACGGCGGCGTCGAGGATGACTTCATCGCCCGCCGCGACCAGGCGCTGCTGGAACTGTTCTATTCCTCGGGCCTGCGCTTGTCCGAGCTGGTCGGCCTCGACCTCGAGTGGCTGGACCTCAAGGACGGCCTGGTGCGCGTGCACGGCAAGGGCAACAAGGTCCGTGAACTGCCGGTCGGCCGCGCCGCGCGGCAGGCCATCGAGGCCTGGCTGCCACTGCGTGCAACGGTTTCGCCGCAGGACAACGCCGTGTTCATCGGCCGCAGCGGCAAGCGCCTGACACCCCGCGCCATCCAGTTGCGCGTGCGCGAAGCTGGCGTGCGCGAGCTGGGCCAGCACCTGCATCCGCACATGCTGCGGCACTCCTTTGCCAGCCATATGCTCGAATCCTCCCAGGACCTTCGCGCGGTGCAGGAGCTGCTCGGCCACGCCGACATCGCCACCACGCAGATCTACACCCACCTGGATTTCCAACACCTCGCCACGGTCTACGACCAGGCACACCCACGGGCACGCCGTAAACCCGGAGCAGAAGAATGAGTATCCGTCTGGTCACCTTCGACCTCGATGACACGCTGTGGGACGTCGCCCCGGTGATGAACAGCGCCGAAGCCACCCTGCGCGACTGGCTGGCGGTCAATGCCGCGCAACTGGGCCCAGTGCCCATCGAGCACCTGTGGGCGATCCGCTCGCGACTGATGGAGCAGGACCCGATGCTCAGGCACCGGCTCAGCGAGCTGCGCCGGCGCATCCTGTTCCACGCGCTGCTCGACGCGGGTTATCCACAGGCCGAAGCCAGCGATCTGGCGGAAGCCGGCTTCCAGACCTTCCTCCACGCGCGGCACCAGGTAGCACTGTTCCCCGAGGTACATCCGACCCTGGAGCAACTGGCCAATCGCTTCATCCTCGGCGTACTCACCAACGGCAATGCCGACGTGCGCCGCCTGGGCCTGGCCGATTACTTCCAGTTCGCCTTGTGCGCGGAAGAACTCGGCGTCGGCAAGCCCGATCCACATCCCTTCCAGGAAGCGCTCAAGCGCGGCGGCGTAGCGGCAGAAAACGCCGTGCACATTGGCGACCACCCCAGCGATGACATCGCCGGCGCGCGCCGCGCGGGCATGAAGGCGATCTGGTTCAATCCGGCGCGCAAGGAATGGGACGGCGAAGAAGCGCCCAGCGCGATCATCCACAACCTTTCCGAACTGCCAACGATTCTGGCGAAGCTCTGACGGCTATTCGTAGGAGCGAGCTTGCTCGCGAACCAGGGCTCCCGGCTACCGCTGGATCCAGGCGATTCGCGAGCAAGCTCGCTCCTACAGCACGGCACGCCGCAATAATCGGACATGAAAAAGCCCCGCCGCTCCTCACGGAACGACGGGGCTTTTCACGTCGCGTCAGATATCAGATAGGGCGGCTGCCGTATTTGCTATCCGGCTTCTTGGGCGGGTCGGCCACAACGTTCGGCTCGATCTCCTGCACCTTGCCACCACGAGTGAGGAATTCCTCCATCGCGCGAGCCAGTGCATCACGATCCTTCTGCTTGGCTTCGACCGAGGGCAGTTCCTCTTCTTCCGCAGCGGCCTTGGCTTTCTTGCCACCGCCCTTGGAAGAAGGGGCTTCATCCCCATCGCTGCTGTCTGCTTCGGCGTCGCCGTCGTCGGCTGCGGCGAGCTCCTCGCCATCATCCTCGTCAGCGCCGTCCAGCTCGTCCTGTTCCAGTTCTTCGTCGCTCATTGTTCAACCTCTGTGGTGCTGCAAAGCACGTTAGTTATAGCCCAGCTGCGCGCTTTGACGAACGCCGCCGGAAAAAATTCATACAAGCTCGCCCTGCCAGGTCGCCACTATCCTGCGCGGGCCGCCGTGATCACGGTGCTCGCCCAGATGGATACCCTGCCAGGTGCCCATTGCCAAGCCTCCCTGCTGTATCGGCAGCGTCAGCTGACAGCCCAGCAGGCTCGACTTGAAATGCGCCGGAAGGTCATCCGGACCTTCGTAGTCATGTTCATAGCCGCTCTCGCCCTGTGGCACCAGGCGATTGAAGAATCGCTCGAAGTCGCGGCGCACCGAGGGGTCGGCATTTTCATTCAGCGTCAGCGAGGCAGAGGTGTGCTGCAGCAGCAAGTGCAGCAGGCCTACCCGGCACTGCGAGAGCTCCGGCAGGGCAGCCAGAATCTCGTCGGTGACCAGGTGGAATCCTCGCGGGCGAGGGCGCAGGGTGATGGACTTCTGCTGCCACATGGCGGGCACTTCTCCGTCGCTAACGGTGATGCGCGCGCATTCTAGCGTGCTGATCGAAAAAGCAAAGGGCGCCCGAGGGCGCCCTTCGTCGAACTTGCGCGAACCCTTACAGGTTGTAGCCGCGTTCGTTGTGCAGGGAGAGGTCCAGACCCACGGTTTCCTCTTCCTCGGTAACGCGCAGGCCCATGACCAGGTCCAGAACCTTGAGGATCACGAAGCTGACGATACCGGTGTAGACGATGGTGAAGGCCACGCCCTTGAACTGGGTGAACAGCTGCGCGCCGATGTCGGTCACGGTGCCGAAGCCGCCCAGGGCCGGCGCTGCGAACACGCCAGTGAGCAGGGCGCCGACGATACCGCCGACCGCATGCACGCCGAAGGCGTCCAGGGAGTCGTCGTAGCCCACCGCACGCTTGAGGCTGGTGGCGGCGAAGAAGCAGATCACGCCGGCAGCCAGGCCGATCACGATGGCGCCCATCGGGCCGCAGGTACCGGCGGCCGGGGTGACAGCCACCAGTCCGGCAACCACACCCGAAGCGATGCCCAGGGCGCTCGGCTTACCGTGGGTGATCCACTCGGCGAACATCCAGCCCAGTGCAGCGGCAGCGGTGGCGATCTGGGTCACCAGCATGGCCATGCCGGCAGTGCCGTTGGCGGCGGCGGCGGAACCGGCGTTGAAGCCGAACCAGCCCACCCACAGCAGAGCCGCGCCGATCAGGGTGTAGCCCAGGTTGTGCGGCGCCATGGCAGCGGTCGGGTAGCCCTTGCGCTTGCCCAGCACGATGCACGCTACCAGGCCGGCGATACCGGCGTTGATGTGCACCACGGTGCCGCCGGCGAAGTCCAGCACGCCCCAGTCCCACAGCAGGCCGCCGTCGCCGCTCCAGACCATGTGGGCGATCGGTGCGTAGACCAGGGTGAACCACAGCGCGGTGAAGATCAGCATGGCGGAGAACTTCATGCGCTCGGCGAAGGCGCCGACGATCAGGGCCGGGGTGATGATCGCGAAGGTCATCTGGAACATCACGAAGATGCTTTCCGGGAACAGCGCCGCGGCGGAGGTCAGGCCGGTACTGGTCAGGCCGCTGAGGAAGGCCTTGTCGAAGCCGCCGACGAAGGAGGCGAAGTTGACCACGCCCTTCTCCATGCCAACGGTATCGAAGGCCAGGCTGTAGCCGTAGACGACCCAGAGAATGCTGATCAGCGCGGTGATCGCGAAGCACTGCATCATGATCGACAGGACGTTCTTGGCGCGCACCATGCCGCCGTAGAACAGGGCCAGGCCGGGAATGGTCATCAGCAGTACCAGGGCACTGGAAATCAGCATCCAGGCGGTGTCACCGCTGTTCAGGACGGGGGCCGCAGCCTCGTCAGCCAAGGCCAGACCGGGCATTGCGAGGGGCAATAGGGCGCCTAGCCCTGCGTATTTGCGCAGAGTCATTGTTGTTTCTCCTGGGGCGTGGGGTTCGGTGTGGGCTTGGCTTAGATCGCGTCGGTGCCGGTTTCGCCGGTACGGATACGAATCGCCTGTTCCAGATTTACGACAAAGATCTTGCCGTCACCGATCTTCCCGGTGTTGGCGGCCTTGGTGATGGCTTCGATAACACGATCCAGCTGGTCATCGGCGATGGCGACGTCGATCTTCACCTTCGGCAGGAAATCGACAACGTATTCCGCGCCACGGTACAGCTCGGTGTGGCCCTTCTGCCGGCCGAAGCCTTTGACTTCGGTCACAGTGATGCCCTGCACGCCGATCTCGGACAGCGACTCACGAACGTCGTCCAGCTTGAACGGCTTGATGATGGCTGTGACTAGCTTCATGTAACTCTCTCCCGTGTTTTGGTGGACCCGCCCCAGGAAGAACGAACCCGGAGACAAGTCTAAGCGCAGTGTCTGGCTTTTGTAATGCGCCGGCCGCCCTACCTCAGCACTCCGACTGCCTTGATCGAAGCGATCCACCGCCTCGCCTGCCGCACCGGAACTGCATCGGTGCACGCCATGTATGCTCCAAAGCATGAAGCTTGCCAGTTCGTGAAAATGCCCATGGCATCAGGCACTTGGCCGGAAACCGGGGTTTCTGGCGAAACGCCAGCGCCGCTCTGGCGCACCGAAAGCGCGCACGCCGAACGGGCACACTGCTCAAAAAGCGTGCAACCCCGCACGCCGCAGCCGGCGCCGGCTGCGTGATAGACTGCGCTCTGATTCAATCCGGAACCCATGAACCATGCTGCCGCCCAAAGCCTTCCTCGATGCCATCAGCCAACAAGCCGGACGCCTGTTCGGTGGCGAATCGCCCCTGCCGAAGGCCGAGCTGGAAGCCCAGTTCAAGGTTCTGATGCAAAGCGCCTTCAGCAAGCTCGACCTGGTCAGCCGCGACGAATTCGACAGCCAGATGGTCGTCCTCGCCCGTACCCGCGCGCGCCTCGAGGCGCTGGAAGCCAAGGTCGCGGAAATGGAAGCCAAGCTCTCGCCGCCCGCCGCCGAACCCGCCGAGTAATTCCCTCCTGGCGGGCGGCATGCGATCCAGGAGTGATCCATGTCCCTCGCCATCGTCCATAGCCGCGCCCAGGTCGGCGTGGAAGCGCCCGGCGTCACCGTCGAGGCGCACCTCGCCAATGGCCTGCCTTCGCTGACCCTCGTCGGCCTGCCCGAAGGCGCCGTCAAGGAGAGCAAGGACCGCGTCCGCAGCGCCCTGCTCAACGCCGGCTTCGACTTTCCGAACAGAAGAATCACGCTGAATCTCGCCCCGGCCGACCTGCCGAAGGATGGCGGGCGCTTCGACCTGGCCATTGCCCTCGGCATCCTCGCGGCCAGTGGTCAACTGGCCGACGCTGGCGGGCTGGACGAGCTGGAATGCCTGGGCGAACTGGCGCTCTCCGGTACGCTGCGGCCGGTGCCTGGCGTGTTGCCTGCCGCCCTGGCCGCCCGCGCCGCCGGCCATGCGCTGGTGGTGCCGAAGGAGAACGCCGAGGAAGCCAGCCTCGCCAGTGGCCTCACCGTCTATGCCGTCAGCCACCTGCTCGAACTGGCCGCGCACTTCAGTGGCCAGGAGCGCCTGCGCCCTTACCAGGCGAACGGTTTGCTGCGGGTAACGCCGCCCTACCCCGACCTTTCGGAAGTCCAGGGCCAGGCCGCGGCCAAGCGCGCGCTACTGGTCGCCGCTGCAGGGGCGCACAACCTGCTGTTCAGCGGGCCGCCCGGCACCGGCAAGACACTGCTCGCCAGCCGCTTGCCCGGCCTGCTGCCACCACTGGACGAGGACGAGGCGCTGCAGGTTGCGGCGATCCACTCCGTCGCCGGTCGTGGACCGCTCACCCATTGGCCGCAGCGGCCTTTCCGGCAACCTCACCACACCGCTTCCGCGCCGGCACTGGTCGGTGGCGGCAGTCGCCCGCAACCCGGGGAAATCACCCTGGCGCACGAAGGCGTGCTGTTCCTCGATGAGCTGCCGGAATTCGATCGCAAGGTGCTGGAGGTGCTGCGCGAGCCCCTCGAAGGCGGCGAAATCGTCATTGCCCGCGCCAACGGCCGCGTGCGCTTCCCGGCGCGCTTCCAGTTGGTCGCGGCGATGAACCCCTGCCCCTGCGGCTATCTCGGCGATCCCAGCGGCCGTTGCCGCTGCTCGCCGGAACAGGTCCAGCGCTACCGGGCCAAGCTCTCCGGCCCGTTGCTGGACCGTATCGACCTGCACCTGACCGTCAGTCGCGAGAGTACCAGCCTCGCACCCAGCGGGCCGAGTACCAGCAGCGCCGAGCTGGCCGCCCAGGTCGCCGCCGCGCGCCAGCGCCAGCTCGCTCGCCAGGGTTGCGCCAACGCCTTTCTCACCCTGAAGAAGATGCACCAACATTGTGCACTGAGCCCGGAAGACCAGGCCTGGCTGGAGAAGGCCGGCGAGCGCCTGAACCTGTCGCTGCGCGCCCTGCACCGGATTCTCAAGGTCGCCCGCACCCTCGCCGACCTGCAGCAGGCCGACAGCATTGCCCGCCCGCACCTGGCCGAAGCGCTGCAATACCGCGCAGGGCACTAACGAGCCAGATCCTCAGCCACAGCGAGGAGACTCAACTCGACCGTCGCATTCTTCGGAAGCTGATAGACACCCACCGAAGTGCGCGTATGCACGCCAGCCGCGCCCAGCACTTCATACAGCACCGCCGATGCGCCATCGGCCACCTCGCTCTGCTGGGTGAAGTGTTCGGCGGATTGAACGAACACATTGAGCTGCAGCACCTTGCGGACGTTATCCAGATCACCCAGCGCCTGCCGCAGCAATGCCAGCGCCCGCATCACGCAGACCCTGGCGGCCAGTTGGGCGTCGGCCAGCGAAACCTGGGTACCTACCCGGCCTGTGACGACGACTTCGTCGCCTACCCGTGGAATCTGCCCACTGAGGTGCACCTGGTTTCCTTCAATGAGGAAAGGCACGTAGTTACCGCCAATCTTGATCTCGCCGCTGAAGTCGTAGCCGAGTTCGGCGGCGATTCGGTCGAACGCAGCTGCGCGTGTCTCGCTCATAAGCACTCCCTGATAGGTCAATTGCTGATCAGCAGCGCCAGAAAGGCCGCATCGCCTCCAGCTTCGCCTGCTCGCGGCTGATGCCAATGTCGCGCAACTGTTCGTCGGAGAGCTCCAGCAGTTGCTTGCGAGTGCGCACGCGCCGCCAGAACTGCTGCCAACGGCTTTCGCCCTGCTCACGCGGCGCCACACGGGTGCCGGGGATTTCCAGGAGTTCCTGTTGGTAAAGGGTCAGCCGCACATCGCTCAGGCCGCTCATGTCGTCGCTCCTCCAGTCGGGTTCTTCGGACGTGGACTAGAGTGGCGAATCGGCGAAAATCATTACAGATTCAACGTGTGGAAGTTTTTTCCATACAGAGGGCGGCGAAATCCTTCTGAATGGCGTATTTTTTTCCTATCTGTACTGCACCAAGCCGAATCGTTCCGGCACGGGAGATCTGTCATGAAACGCTATGCACAGCTGGCCACGACCATTGGCGAGCGCATCGAGCAGGGCCTGTACCGGCCTGGCGACCGCCTGCCCTCGGTGCGCGCACTGAGCGAAGAGCATGGCGTCAGCATCAGCACCGTGCAGCAGGCCTACCGCGTACTGGAGGACTCCGGGCTGGTGGAGCCCAGGCCCAAGTCGGGCTATTTCGTCCCCGAACGCCGGGAGCTGCCGCCAATGCCGGCCATGACCCGCCCGGCGCAGCGCCCGGTGGATGTGTCGCAGTGGGACCAGGTACTGGAACAGGTGCGCCGCGCACCGGGCGGCGATTTCGTCCAGCTCGGGCGGGGTACGCCGGACATCGCCAGCCCGTCGCTCAAACCGCTGCAGCGGGCGATGGTGCATGCTGCGCGCCGCACCGACCTGCAGAGCCTCGGCTACGAAGGCATCCAGGGCTCGCTGCCGCTGCGCGAGCAGATTGCCCGGCTGATGCTGGATTCCGGCTGCCAGGTGCCGCCCAGCGAAATCGTCATCACCACCGGCTGCCAGGAGGCGCTGGCCATCACCCTGCGCGCCATCTGCGAGCCGGGGGACATCATCGCCATCGATTCGCCGAGCTTCCATGGCGCCATGCAGGCGCTCAAGGCGTATGGGCTGAAGGCGCTGGAAATCCCCACCGACCCCAGCAACGGCATCAGCCTGGAAGCGCTGGAGCTGGCGATGGAACAGTGGCCGGTGAAGCTGATCCTGCTCACGCCCAACTGCAACAACCCGCTCGGCTACATCATGCCCGACGCGCGCAAGCGCGCCCTGCTGACGCTGGCGGCGCGCTACGATGTGCCGATCCTCGAGGACGACGTCTACGGCGAGCTGGCCTACGCTTTCCCGCGGCCGCGCAGCATCAAGTCCTTCGACAGCGACGACCGCGTGCTGCTCGCTAGTTCCTTCTCCAAGACCGTGGCGCCCGGCCTGCGCACCGGCTGGGTGGTGCCGGGGCGCTACCTGGACCGCATCCTCCACTTCAAGTACATCGCCAGCGGCACCTGTGCGCCGCAGCCGCAGATGGCCCTGGCCGAGTTCATCGGCGGCGGCCACTACGAGCCGCATATCCGCCGCATGCGCGCGCAGTACCAGCGCCACCGTGACCTGATGACCGAATGGGTCGGCCGCTACTTCCCCGAAGGTGCGCGGGTCACGCGGCCGCGCGGCGGCTTCATGCTCTGGGTCGAGTTCGACCCGCAGTTCGACAGCGTGCGGCTGAACCAGGAGCTGCGCCGCGACAACGTGCAGGTGGCGGCGGGCAACATCTTTTCCGCCTCGGGCAAGTACCGCAACTGCATCCGCATGAACTACTCCAACCGCGACCTGCCGTTGATCGAAGAGGCCGTGCGCAAGGTCGGCGCCTGCGCCACACGACTCGCCGCCGAACTGCGCGAACAGCAGGCGGAGCCGCTGCCGGCCTGAGGCGAAATATTTATCCACAGCCCGGCGCTGCCGCGCGGTAGCGCCCTGCTGTACCTTGGTTTCCTTTTGCCAGGCACTCGTCTTGACCAGTCTCACCCTCGGCCCGCTGGCCCTTCCCCTGCCCCACGTGCTGCTCTACCTCGGCTTCTTCGGCGCGCTGCTGGCCGGCTGGCTGGCCGGACGCAAGCGCGGCGCCAATCCCGAAGGCGCGCTGTTCGCCATGCTTGTCGGCGGCCTGCTGGTGGCGCGCCTGGCCTTCGTTGCCCGCTACTTCGAGCAGTACGCGGCGACGCCGGCGAGCATCGTGGACATCCGCGATGGCGGTTTTCTCGCGCTGCCGGGGGTGATCGCCGCCGCACTGGTCGGCGCGGTGCTGGCCTGGCGACGGGCCGAACTGCGCCGCCCGCTGGCCATCGCGGCCGTGGTCGGTGTGTGCCTGTGGGGTGGTGGCAAGGCCGTGACTGCGGCGCTGGACCGCAGCCAGCAGATTCCCCAGCTCACGGTGATGGACCTGCGCGGTGCCGCCGTGGACCTGCGCGCGCTGGATGGTCGCCCCATGGTGGTCAACCTCTGGGCCACCTGGTGCCCGCCGTGCCGACGCGAGATGCCGGTGCTGGAAGCCGCGCAGAAAGAGCGCAGCGATGTGCGCTTCCTGCTGGTCAACCAGGGCGAGAACGCCGAAGCCGTGCAGCGCTTCCTCCGTGACCAGGGCCTGAGCGAGGCGGCGGTGCTGCTCGACAGCGGCAACCGCCTCGGCCAGGCCACCGGTTCCTACGGCATGCCCACCACGCTGTTCTACGACGCCCAGGGACGCCTGAAGCACAGCCAGATGGGCGAGCTCTCCGCCGCGAGCCTGGAGTACGGGCTGGGCCAGCTCAAGGACTGACACCTCGGCGACCTGCATGAACGCCGCGAGAGCCATGCCGGAACCCACAGCGATACTCACGCGGCTGGTGCACAGCATCGATGGGTATTGCTGCGCTCCACGCCATCCTACGAAAGCACGTCCGGACTCGGCACGCAGCAACGTAGGGCGCATAACCTGGAACAGGTTATCCGCCGGCTGGTTGACGGCGGATAACGCTGGCGCGTTATGCGCCCTACCAGAGCGGCCATGGTGCAAGCACCGGAAAACGACGTAGGAGCGGACTCCGTCCGCGATGTGCCACCGGCCAGCACCGAGCTGTCGGAAATCGATCGCGGACAGAGTCCGCTCCTACACAGTAACGTAGGGCGGATAACGCTGGCGCGCTATGCGCCCTACGGAAGCGGTTCAGGTGCGGAGGTGGTTCTCCAGCAGGCCGACCGCGTCGCGCCAGCGCACCCAGAGATTGCCCTGCCAGTCCATGACCGGCAGCGCTTCGCCCAGTAGCTGCTGCATGCGGCGACGCGGCAGGCGGGTGTCGTGGTTCGGCGTATCGCGCAGGGCGGGCACCACCTCGTTGCTCAGCCATTGGCGCAGGCTGCGGTTTTCCGGGTGGTAGCAGTAGACCAGCAACAGGGCGTAGAGACCGCTTTCGCTGACCAGCAGTTGCGGCTCGGGATGACCGGCAAGTTGCTCGTAGCGCGACTGGTCGTGGTCCAGTCGGGCGATGAGTTGCACCTCGACAGGCCGGTTGAGCAGCTTGCTCAGGTCGCGCACGACGAACCACACCTGCTGCTCGATCAGCAGAGCACGCAGCTGCCGGTGGTGGCGGACGAAATACGCGGGAATCAGGCCGTCGTCGGCCGAGGAAATCGAGAGGTTCATGCTGTCGCTCCTTGCTCATTCAAGAAGCCGCCGCCCGAAACTGCCGAAAGAGGGAGGCGGACCGTGCAAGGGTGGAAAACCAGCTCGTTCGTTGAACGCCGGCCGGACCGGAGTCCGCCTCGCACGGCCCGCCATAGACAGCAAAGCGAACCCGGCACCGAAGTGGTGCCGGATTGCCCCCAGCTATAGCGACAACGAACGAAGTACAGGTTTCCACACCTGGCCACGATGACGCCGTGGCAGGGCGAAACGCTAAGCAGTGGGCTTGTAGGACCGCAACGCCGCGGCAGTGTAGGTGCCTTCCCAAGCGTCCCGCAGCAGCTTTACCGCCCCAACGCGATGACTTTCAGGAACTGCGAGGCTGTCGGGAAATTCGCCGGGAAACACCCTGCTCCAGCGTCCGTCTGAAGGAAGGGCAGCAAGCGGTTCGCGAGCAAGCTCGCTCCTACAGGTCTGCACCGATCCACTGCTCTTTTTGTAGGAGCGAGCTTGCTCGCGAACAGAGGTGCCCGACCGCACAGGAGCTGGGCAACGACGTAGGGCGCATAACCCGGAACGGGTTATCCGCCAGCCATTCGACGGCGGATAAAGCTGGCGCGTTATGCGCCCTACCAGAGCGGCCGTGGTGCAAGCACCGGAAAGCGACGTAGGAGCGGACTCCGTCCGCGATGTGCCACCGGCCAGCACCGAGCGGTCGGAAATCGATCGCGGACAGAGTCCGCTCCTACCCAGGCGCAACGCGCTTACTGGATCTCATCCGGGGTGACGATCACCCAGTTCTTGTCGGCGGTGACCGGCTGGCCGAGCTTGGCCTGGGCTTCGGCGTTCTTCTTGATCATGCCGTTGAGCTGGTCCATGTACTTGGCCTTGCGGTTGATCCACAGGTGCACGCCGTTCTCGGCGGTACCGTTGAACAGCATGTAGCCGTCGCTGCTGGGGGTGTCGCCGCCGACCAGGATGGGCTTCTTCCACTGGTCGATGTAGGTGAGGATCGCCGCCTGCTTGCCGGCCATCCAGGTCGCCGGGGTCCAGAGGTAGGGGGTGATTTCCAGGCTCTCGTTGGCCTTGGGATCGTACTTGCCCTCGCTGATCTGCTTGCGCGCGGTGGTCAGCGCGCCACTCTGGCGGTCCTTGAGCAACGTGGTGACACCGATGACGTTCTCCGGCTTCACGTTGTAGCCGTACCTGGGATCGCTGGCGACCATGCGCACCAGCTCCTCGTGGGCGGCGGTCATCACGTAGACCTCGATGCCGTTCTCCATCAGCTTGTTGTACAGCTCCTGCTGGCCGGTGAAGACCTTGGGCGGGTTGATCTCGATGGTCTTGACCACGTCGCCTTCGTAGTAGGTGCTGGGCACCGGCTTGCCGTACGCCATCAGTTCGTCGACGTAGCCCTTGAGCTCCTTGAGGGTGAAGCCGGAGAACACCTGGGCGACCCAGGGATAACAGACCAGGTCGTCGACTTCGCAGAGGCGGTAGTAGTAGCTGTTGAGGCTTTCCTTGTGGCCGTTGACGTCCTTGAAGGGAATGAGCTTGAGCGAGGGCTCGAGCTTCTCGCGGGTCAGCACGCCTTTCATTTCGAGGAAGGGCAGCAGCGATTCCTCGAGGTCGTAGCGGTAGCTGGTGTTGTCCATGTCGAAGACCGCAAAGGCACCCTTGTTGGCGTTGGCGGCGATCAGGGCGTCGAGCTGCTTGGCCGCCGGCGCCGGCCAGTGTTTCAGCTCGGTGGCGGCGAAAGAGGTGCTGGCGAGGCCGGCCAGGATCAGGCCGGCGAGCAAGGTGCGCATGGGCTTCATGAAACTCCCCCGAGTGGTGTTGTTGGAATGGGGAAGGCCTGAAACGGGCCTTCACTGGACTAGTCCAGCAATGACCCTAGCAAAGCGCTGTTTCAGCTCTGCGACGGCAGCGACGCGAACCGTCGCGAAGGCGGCAGGACATGTCCATACGCGCCACGTGGCTTTGCTGTCGGCGACGACTGGTCTAGTTCACGCTGCGGCGCAGGCGTCCGGGGGCGTCGCCGTAGGTTTCCTTGAATTTCTTGGTGAAGGAGGCCTGGGACTGGTAGCCGACCTGGGCGGCAATGTCGGTGAGGCTCAATTGCGAGCTGCTCAGCAGGCGGTAGGCGAGCTCCATGCGGACCTGTGTCAGCAGCGCCCAGGGCGATTGCCCGGCCAGTTGGGTGAATTGCCGGGTAAAGGTTGCGCGCGACATGCTCGCACGCTCGGCGAGCGCTTCGATGGTCCATTCATGCGCGGGATCGTCGAGCATTGCCTGCCAGGCGCGGCCCAGGCGCTTGTCGCCGAGCAGTGCCAGGGTCCCGCTGCCTGGCGCGTGGGTTTGCAGGTGGACGCGCAGGATCAGGGTGAACAGCGCCGACGACAGTGCATCAACAAGGAAGCGCGCACCGGCCTGGTTGCCATCCGCTTCTGCCCGCAGTAATCCCACCAGCGCCGCGACGGCGTCGCCGAGGCCGTTGTCCTGGCAGGACACCTTGAGGAAGGCCGGCAACGCACCGATCAGCAACGAGCCTCGCTGGTAGTGGAAGCTGCCGCAGAGCATATCCAGCTCGTCTTCACCCGCCCCCAGGCGATGAACGGGCAACAGGCCCTCCTGGCGGACGTCCGGCTCCTGCGCGGCGACGCGATTGCCCTTGCTGCGCAACAGGTGGGCAGCGCCTGCGGGCAGGAGCAGAACTTCGCCAGCCTTCAGATCCAGAACCTGTCCGTCAGGCATTTCTGCCTGACAACTGCCGGACAGCACCACGTGGTACTGCGCTGTGCCATCCGGCAGGGGTTCGTGGTCCAGCGCCCAGTCGCCGAGGAAGCGGCAGCGCAGGTCGAGGCTGCCGCGCAGGCCGGCGAGTTGGATAAGGCGATCGATGGAGTTCATGGTTTTCCAGGTGAAGGCAGTGGCTGACAGATTATCCATAGCGACGCCTCAGTCGAGGTATTCCACCGCTGGAATCCGCATCGATTGCATCTCCGCCTGAAGGAAGTCGCGCAACCGGCGCAGCCGCTCCTGGTGCCGGCGTGCGCGGGGCCAGACCAGGTAGTAACTCTCACCGCTGGCCACTGCGCTGGCCCAGGGCAAGGCCAGGCGGCCCTGCTCGGCATCTTCGGCAACCATCACCAGATCACCGATGGAAACCCCGTAGCCGCGGGTGGCGGCGACGATACCCAGCTCCAGCGTGTCGAACACCTGCCCGCCCTTGAGCGACACCTGCTCCCCCAGCCCCATGCGTTGCAGCCAGCGCCGCCAGTCACGGCGGTCGGGCGTGGGGTGCAGCAGTTCGGCGCCGGCCAGCCGCTCGGCATCCCAGGGGCCATCGGCCAACAGCGCGGGCGCGCCAACGGGAATCAGCCACTCAGGGAACAGCAACGTCGCCTCCCAGTCCGGCGGGAAGTGCCCAGCGCTGAGCAGCACCGCGCAATCGAAAGGTTCGTGGACAAAATCCACGCGATCCACATCCATCCAGGCACTGGTCAGTTGCACTTCGATATCGCTGTGCTGCATGCGGAACTTGCTCAGCCGCGCCAGCAGCCAGCGCATGGTCAGGGTCGAGGGCGCCTTCAGCCGCAGCACGCCTTCCTCCGCGCGCAAGCTGGCGCAGGCGCGTTCCAGCGCGTCGAAGCCATCACGCAGGCCGGGTAGCAGCATCCGCGCGGTTTCGGTCAGCTCCAGCTGGCGACCGCGACGCTGGAACAAGCGGCAGGCGAAGTGCTCTTCCAGCGTCTTGATGTGCCGGCTCACCGCGCTCTGGGTGATCGCCAGCTCCTCGGCGGCGCGGGTGAAGGAGGCATGCCGAGCCGCTGCCTCGAAGGCGCGCAGGGCATAGAGAGGCGGCAACTGGCGGTTCATGGCGGGCTCCAAAATCGCTCAGACATGAGTATGACTCATGGATGGCATCGCATTTTTCCTTTTGTGCCCGCCGCCACGAGCGCCGGAGAATGGGGAACTATCCAACCATGCGGCGGCTGCCGCTTGCTGAGCCTGACTCATGAAACGCCTGTACCGTGACGAACTCGCCGCCATTCTGCGCCTGGCCGGCCCGCTGATTGCCGCCCAACTGGCCTATGTCGCCATGGTGTTCACCGACACCGTGATGATGGGCAAGCTCGGCCGCGAGGCGCTGGCTGCCGGCGGCCTGGGCGCGTCCACCTATGCGCTGGTCTCGACCTTCTGCGTCGGCGTGGTGGCTGCCACCGGCAACCTGGTGGCGATCCGGCATGGCGCCAGGGACGCGCGCGGCGTTGTGGAAGCGACCCAGGCCGGCCTGTGGATCGGTGGCGCGCTGGCGCTGCTGGCGGGCCTGCTGCTGTGGAACCTCGGGCCGGTTCTGATCGCTTTCGGCCAAGCGCCGGAAACGGTCGCCGGCACCATGAGTTTTCTGCACAGCATCGTCTTCGCCCTGCCCGGCTACATGGCCTTCATGGTGCTGCGCGGCTTCACCAGCGCCATCGAGCGGCCCGGCCCGGTCATGGCCATCAGCCTGATCGGCGCGCTGGCCAACTTCGCACTCAATTACGCCTTCATCGAGGGACTGTTCGGCCTGCCGCGCCTGGGGCTGGCGGGGATCGGCATGGTCACCGCGGTGGTGATGAATGCGCTGCCGGTGATCTTCGCCCTGTACCTGCGCTGGCACCGGGCCTATGCGCCCTACCCGCTGCTGAAGGGATTGTCGCAGCCGGACTTCAAGGTGATCGGCGAATCGCTGCGGCTGGGCATTTCCATCGGCGGAACCTACGCCGTGGAGTCGGGCATGTTCACCGTGGCGACGCTGTGCATGGGCGTGCTCGGCAGCACCGCGCTGGCGGCGCACCAGATCGCCATCCAGTCGGTGTACGTGGCCTTCATGGTGCCCATGGGGCTTTCCTACGCGGTGACCTTCCGCATCGGCCAGCACTATGGCGCCGGTCGGCTGGTCGAGGCGCGTCGCGCCGGGCGACTGGGGATCGGCTTCGGCGCGACCTGCATGTTCGCCTTCGCCGCGCTGTTCTGGCTGGCGCCGGAGCTGGTCATCGGCCTGTTCCTCGACCACAACGACCCGGCCAACCGCGAGGTGGTGCAAATGGCCGTCAGCCTGCTGGCCATCGCCGCCTGGTTCGAGCTGTTCGACGGCACCCAGTGCATCGCCATGGGCGCGATCCGCGGCCTGAAGGACGCGCGCACCACCTTCCTCGTCGGGCTGGTTGGCTACTGGCTGATGGGCGTGCCGATGGCGCTGCTGCTGGCCTTTCCGCTGGGCTGGGGGCCGAGTGGCGTGTGGTGGGGTTTGGCGTCCGGGCTGGCCTGCGCGGCCATCGGCCTGACGCTGGCGTTCGAAGCGAAAACCTCGCGCCTGCTGCGCCCGCGCACAGGCGCAGCGGCGCTGGTCGCTAGCTGACCGAATCCTGCAGGCGCAGCGCGCGGTTGGCGCCGAACACCAGGAAGCGCGCCAGCTCCGACAATGGCAGCGGGCGGCTGATCCAGAAGCCCTGCACCTGGTCGCAGCCGAACTGGCGCAGCTCGTCCTGTTGGGCGGCGGTTTCGACGCCTTCGGCGACCACTTCCAGGTTCAGGTTGTGCGCCAGGTTGATCATCGCCCGCACCAGCTGCAGGTTTTCCGTGCGTTCATGCATGCCGCCGACGAAGCTCTTGTCGATCTTCAGCAGGGTGATCGGCAGGCTGTTGAGGTGCACGAAGGATGAGAAGCCGGTGCCGAAATCGTCCAGCGAGAAGCGCACGCCGAGTCGACCGAGGGCCTGCATGGTCTGCAGGACCTGATCGCTGCGGCGCATCACGGCGGTTTCGGTGAGTTCGAATTCCAGCCACTGGGCGTCGACGCCGCGCTCGCGGATCAGCCGCTCCAGGGTCGGCAGCAGTTGGCTGTCCTGGAACTGGCGGAACGACAGGTTCACCGCCATGTGCAGCGGTGGCAGGCCGCGCCCGCGCAGCCACTGCATGTCACGCAGGGCGCGGGAGATGACCCAGTAGCCCAGCGGCACGATCAGCCCGCTTTCCTCGGCCAGCGGCACGAAGTCGCCCGGCGTCAGCAGGCCGCGCTCGGGATGGCGCCAGCGCACCAGGGCTTCGAGGCCGACGATCTGCCCGGTACGCAGGTCCAGGCGCGGTTGGTAATGCAACTCCAGTTCGTCGCGACGCAACGCCCGGCGCAATTCGCTTTCCAGGTCGGCGAGGCTGCGGGCGCCACGGTTGATGCGTTCGTCAAAGACGTGGAAGGTGCAGCCCTGGCGCGACTTGGCCTGCTGCATGGCAATGTGCGCGTGCCACAGCAGCGGGTCGGCGGCCTCGCCGGCGCGGGCGTGGGCCATGCCCAGGCTGCAACCCAGCAGCAGGCTTTCGCCTTCGACCCAGTAGGGCTCGCCCAGGGATTCGACGATCAGTTCGGCGATCTTCTCCACGCGCTCCGGGTCGCGGCGGGTGTCCAGCAGCAGGGCGAACTCGTCGCTGCCCAGGCGGGCGATGTGGTCGCCGTTGTCCAGGTGCGCCTTCAGGCGCGCCACTACCTGAAGGATCAGGCGGTCGCCGGCCTGGTGGCCGAGGGCGTCGTTGACGTGGCGGAAGTTGTCCAGGTCCAGGTGGCCCAGCGCCAGGCCGCGCCCTTCGCTCTCGCTCAGGCGGGCGGCGAGCAGGGTCTGGAAGCCCTGGCGGTTGGCGATGCCGGTCAGCGGGTCCTGTTCGGCCAGGCTCTGCAGGGTGTTCTGCAGCGAAGTGCGCTCGCGCACGTAGCGCAGGGTACGGCGCAGGACTTCAACGCTGAGGGATTCAGCCACCAGATAGTCGGCGACACCGACGGGCTCTTCCGCGGGCTCGCGCTCCAGCAGCAGGATCAGCGGCAGGTGGCACTGGTGAGCAGACGGCAATTTGCCGGGGGTGGCGAGTACCAGACCGACCTGGTTCTCGTCGAATAGCGCGCTGGCAGCCTGCCAGGAAGGGGCCGTGATCAGCGAATAGCCCGTCCCCAACGCGGCCAGATGCCCGCGCAGTAGCTGGGCCCACTGCGGCGCTTCCGCCAGCAGGAGCAGGCGCGTTGGTTCGACCGACGCTGCCAAGCGACCCCCATGTATCTCTAGAAAGGGGAGAAACTCCAGGCACCATCCCTGCGCCCATTTCTCCCGGTTTTGAAGCGACGCCATCCGGACATCCCACGGATGTAGACGAAACTTCAGAGAAACTCTTAAGAGTTTTCTTCAAGTAATGCTGTCACAAGCCTAATACATGTACAGATTTATCCAAAACACATAAGTACGATCGTGTCACAGATCGCCGCTATTCCGAGCGGCACCCCGCCACCTGGCACGGCCTGATAGAATACGCGCCCGCTTCACTACAGACCCCCGCCTTCATGTCCCGACTCAATCCCCGGCAGCAAGAGGCCGTGAACTACGTCGGCGGCCCGCTCCTGGTGCTGGCCGGCGCCGGCTCCGGCAAGACCAGCGTGATCACCCGCAAGATCGCCTACCTGGTGCAGCAATGTGGCATCCGCGCCCAGTACATCGTCGCCGTGACCTTCACCAACAAGGCCGCCCGCGAGATGAAGGAGCGCGTCAGTACCCTGCTGCGCCCGGGCGAGGGCAAGGGCCTGACGGTCTCGACCTTCCACAACCTGGGCCTGAACATCATCCGCAAGGAGCACGCGGCGCTGGGCTACAAGCCCGGCTTCTCGATCTTCGACGAGAGCGATGTGAAGGCGCTGATGACCGACATCATGCAGAAGGAGTATTCCGGCGATGACGGTCTGGACGAGATCAAGAACCTCATCGGCGGCTGGAAGAACGACCTGATCCTCCCGGAGGAGGCGCTGGAAAAGGCGCGCAACCCCAAGGAACAGACCGCCGCGATGGTCTACCTGCACTACCAGCGCACGCTCAAGGCGTACAACGCGGTGGACTTCGACGACCTCATCCTGCAGCCGGTGAAGCTGTTCCAGGAGCATCCGGAGATCCTCGACAAGTGGCGCAACCGTGTGCGCTACATGCTGGTGGACGAATACCAGGACACCAACGCCAGCCAGTACCTGCTGGTGAAGATGCTGGTGCAGCAGCGCGCACACTTCACCGTGGTGGGTGACGACGACCAGTCGATCTACGCCTGGCGCGGCGCGCGCCCGGAAAACCTGATGCAGCTGAAGGACGACTTCCCGTCGCTGAAGGTGGTGATGCTGGAGCAGAACTACCGCTCCACCAGCCGCATCCTCAAATGCGCCAACATCCTCATCGCCAACAACCCCCACGTGTTCGAAAAGCAGCTGTGGAGCGAGATGGGCGAAGGCGACCCGATCCGCGTGATCCGCTGCCGCAACGAGGAATCCGAGGCCGAGCGGGTGGCCATGGAAATCCTCACCATCCACCTGAAGACGCAGCGGCCCTACAGCGAATTCGCCATCCTCTACCGGGGCAACTATCAGGCGAAGCTGATCGAGCTGAAACTTCAGCACCACCAGATTCCCTATCACCTGTCAGGCGGCACCAGCTTCTTCGGACGCCAGGAGGTGAAGGACCTGATGTCCTATTTCCGCCTGCTGGTGAACCCGGACGATGACAACGCCTTCCTCCGGGTGATCAACGTGCCACGCCGCGAGATCGGCTCCACCACGCTGGAGAAGCTCGGCAACTACGCCACCGAACGCGGTTGCTCGATGTTCAACGCCTCCGGGGAGCTTGGCCTGTCCGAACACCTGGACGCCCGCTACATCGAGCGCCTGCAACGCTTCAAGCGCTTCATCGACAAGGTCCGCGAGCAATGTGCCGGCAGCGACCCGATTGGCGCGCTGCGCAGCATGGTGATGGACATCGACTACGAGAACTGGCTGCGGCAGAACGCATCCAGCGACAAGGTCGCTGATTTCCGCATGGGCAACGTCTGGTTCCTCATCGAAGCGCTGAAGAACACCCTGGAGCGCGACGAAGAAGGCGACATGACCATCGAGCAGGCCATCGCCAAGCTGGTGCTGCGTGACATGCTCGAGCGCCAGCAGGAAGAGGAAGAAGGCGCCGACGGCGTGCAGATGATGACCCTGCATGCGTCCAAAGGACTGGAATTCCCCTACGTGTTCATTCTCGGCGTGGAAGAGGAAATCCTCCCGCACCGCTCCAGTATCGAGGCCGATACCATCGAGGAAGAGCGGCGCCTGGCCTATGTGGGCATCACCCGGGCGAAGAAGAACCTGGCCATGACCTTCGCCGCCAAGCGCAAGCAGTACGGCGAGATCATCGACTGCTCGCCCAGCCGCTTCCTCGATGAACTGCCGCCCGAGGACCTGGTCTGGGAAGGCCAGGAGGACGCGCCGCAGGAGGTCAAGGTGGCCAAGGGCAATTCGGCGCTGGCGGATATCCGGGCGATGCTCAAGCGCTGAGGGCCTCATCTGTAGGAGCGGACTCCGTCCGCGATCGTCATCCCGCGGGCACCGGCCTGTCGGCCGGATCGCGGATGAATCCGCTCCTACGACAGCGGTCTGCTCCCCGCCCATCGAAAAACTGTCCATTCGATCAGCAATTGCATTGGTCGGAACGTCGCGCAGATGGCCACTGGCGTTGTAGAATTACGCGCTTCATCAGCGACAGCCGCTCCGGAAGCACCCCCGTGAACACTCTCAAAGACAAAATTCGCAGCGAAGGCATCGTTCTTTCCGAACAGGTCCTCAAGGTAGACGCCTTCCTCAACCACCAGATCGACCCGGCGCTGATGAAGCAGATCGGCCACGAGTTTGCCGAACGCTTCAAGAACCAGGGCATCACCAAGATCGTCACCATCGAAGCCTCCGGCATCGCTCCGGCGATCATGGCCGGCCTCGAGCTGGGTATTCCGGTGATCTTCGCCCGCAAGTTCCAGTCGCTGACGCTGAAGAACGACCTGCTGATCTCCAAGGTCTTCTCCTTCACCAAGCAGACCGAAAGCACCATCGCCATCTCGGCCAAACACCTGACCGCCGCCGACCACGTGCTGGTGGTGGACGACTTCCTCGCCAATGGCCACGCCGCCAAGGCGCTGATCGACCTGATCCAGCAGGCGGGCGCGAGCATCGCCGGCCTGGGCATCGTCATCGAGAAGTCCTTCCAGGAAGGCCGCTCGCTGCTGGAAAGCGAGGGCTACCGCGTGGAATCCCTGGCCCGCGTGAAGTCCCTGGCCAACGGCCAGGTCGAGTTCGTCGAGGACTGATCCAGCGCGATAACGAAAAAGGCGGGCACCGACAGGGCCCGCCTTTTTTCATGCCTGAAAGCTGGCCTTGCGTAGGGCGCATAACCTGGAACAGGTTATCCGCCGACTCCCAGGCGGCGGATAACGCTGGCGCGTTATGCGCCCTACGGGTTCCTCTCGGCGCTGGCTTTCAGGCCGGCCAGCACCAGCCGCTGGTAAAGCTCCTCGCGCAAGCCGTCCGGCGTCGCCAACCCCATGCGCTCCAGATGCGCCGGATAGACCTCCGGCTCCGGGGCATCCAGCGTCGCCTTGCCCAGCTCGAGAATCTCGCTCAGCTTCAGCTTGCTCTTCAGCCACCCCAGTGCCCGCAGCAGGTCACGCTCATGCTCGGTGAAATCGCACCCCAGCGGGAACTCCGGCAGCAGCTTGCGTAGCGGATAGGTCGCTTCGCGCAGGCGCTCCGGGGTGTTGTTGCGGTAACGCGCGTCCAGTTCGAAGTCCTTCGGCAGCTTGCCGGCATCCCGGGCCTGGCCGATCAGTTGCTCCTGGAAGCGCGAATCAGCGATGGCCAGCAGCGCGGCGATCACCTCGGCGTCGTTCTTGCCACGCAGGTCGGCGACGCCGTACTCGGTCACCACCATGTCGCGCAGGTGCCGGGGAATGGTGGTGTGGCCATAGCTCCAGACGATGTTGGAACTCAGCTCCCCCTCGGATTCGCGCCAGCTGCGCAGCATCAGGATGGAGCGCCCGCCTTCCAGTTCATGGGCCTGGGCGACGAAGTTGTACTGCCCGCCGACGCCGCTGAGCACCCGGCCGTCCTCCAGTTGGTCGGCCACGCCGGCACCCAGCAAGGTCACGGTGAAGGCGCTGTTGATGAAGCGCGCATCGTGGCGCTGCGCGCGCTTGAGTTCCTCGTCGCGGTAAAGGTTGTTGACGAAGCCGATGCCGGTCATGCCGATGCCGGCCCGCTCCTCGTGCGGCATCTCGCGAAGGCGCTGGTAGAAGGCCTGCGGCCCGAGGAAAAAGCCGCCGTGCAGCCACACGCCCGGTTCAGTTGGCGTGGCGCCGGGGCGCGCCGCAACGCGGCGATTGAGCACCCCCGCCTCGGCCAACGCCAGCAGGCCGGGAACGAACATTTCACTGCAGCCATACAGCCCAAGCTGGAACACCCCCAGTCCGCCGTCGCGCTCGATCAGCCCGGCGTGGCGGGCGGTGGAGTCGAGGCTGTCGAGCAGCGCACGATAACCGTCGTTGTCACGCTGGCGGGTCAGTAGCGCCGAGGTCAGGGCATCGCCCATGGAGCCGATGCCGACCTGCAGTGTGCCGCCGTCACGCACCAGGGCGCTGGCGTGCAGGCCAATGCAGTGGTCCTGCAGACCGACGGGCAGGTTGGGCGTTGAGAACAGCGTGCTGCTGTCGCCCGGTGCGTCCACCAGCAGGTCAAAGAAGTCTTCGTCCACCTCGGCGTCGCCGGGCATATAGGGCAACTGGTCGTGGACCACGCCGATAGTGACGATGGTTTCGCCCGCCGCGCGACGGCGCTGCAGCATTGGCAGCAGGTCGAGGGTGATGTCCGGGTTGCAGGCCAGACTCAGCTTGCCCGGTCGGCCCGGATCACGGGCCACCAGTTGGGCAACGGCGTTGACGCCCTTGGCGTTGATGTCCCGCGCCACATGGCTGTAGTTGCAACTGATGTAGTTCTGCTGGGCGGGCGCACTGTCCAGCAGGCTGCCGGGCTGCAGGTAGAACTCCTCGACGCGGATATTCTCCGGCAGCGCGTCATTGCGCAGGTCGTGCAGGTAGTCCAGCTCGGGGTAGTCGCCGTAAATGCGCTGGACGAAGGGTTCGAGGAAGCGCCGCTGCAGCTCGCCAGCGGCCTGCGGACGGCCGAGGGACAGCGCAGTGTAGAGCGTCAGTTGCCGACGCGGATTCTCGCGAATGTGCCGGTACAGCGCGTTGGCCAGCTGGTTGGGCTTGCCCAGTCCCAGCGGCAGGCCGAGGCGGATATGCCCCTCCAGACGTTGCAGCAGTTCTTCGACAGCGGTTTCGATCGAGCAGGATTGCACCGGGCGTCCCTCCTGGTTCGTTGTCCACGACAGGAGTTTGGACCGGCTTTACACAAAAGTTGCTCCCGCGACTCACACGGTGACAAATCACGGGCATGAAAAAGCCGCCCTTGGGCGGCTTTTTCGCACAGGTCGGCTGTTACAGGCCGGACATGTGGTGAATCGCAGCTTTCAGCTCATCATCGGAGCAATCAGCGCAGGTGCCTTTGGGCGGCATGGCGTTGATACCCGAGATAGCCTTGGCCAGCAGGCCGTCGAGGCCGCCCTGCTCTTTCGCGCGCTTGCCCCACTCGGCCTTGTCGCCAACTTTCGGCGCGCCCAGCAGGCCGCTACCGTGGCAATTGGTGCAGACCTTGCCGACAATCTCTTCGCCCGAACGCGGGGCACCGCCACCACCGGCAGCTGCTACGGCGCCAACGCCTTCGCATTCCTTGCCCTGGACGCAGACTTTGCCGACAGGTTCGAGACGCTTGGCAATGGCGTCATCGTTGGTCGCGGCCTGAACGCTCACTGCCCACAGGGCCAGTACGGCAGCTTGGGCTGCCAGGATTTTTCTAATCAGGTTCACCCTTTCACCCTCATCGTGGCTTATCACGCCCGGTCGCGGTGCAGTCACAGTCTCGGGCCGCGCGAGCGGGCGCAAGTATAACGGCAAAGCTCCGAAGCTCGAAACAATTGCGCCACCTTGCCGGGCTTTGCGGCATTAGGTCGCAGCTGATCTGGCCGGTCCTACCGGCTGTTCAAAAATTTGCCGGTGTGGTCGCGCTGATCAGTCGTGCCGGGGTTTCGAACGGATTACGGAAGCGGTGCGGCTTGGTGCTGTCGAAATAGTAGCTGTCGCCACATTCGAGAACGAAGGTCTCGTCACCAACGGTCAGCTCCAGGCGACCCTCGACCAGCACGCCGGTCTCTTCGCCTTCGTGGGCATACATGTCGTCGCCAGTATCGGAACCCGGCGGATAGGTCTCGTCGAGCAGGGTGATGGCGCGACTGGGGTAGTCCTTGCCGATCAGCTTCATGATGATCGAGCCGCTGGACAGGTCGCTGAGTTCGTCTGCCTTGTACACCACCGGGGTGTTGCTGCTCTGCTCAAGGTCGAGGGAGAAGAACTCCACAAGAGACATCGGAATACCACCGAGCACTTTCTTCAGGGAGCTGATGGAGGGGCTCACACTGTTCTTCTCGATCATCGAGATTGTGCTGTTGGTCACACCCGCCCGTTTGGCGAGTTCGCGCTGGGACAAACCTTTGAGCTTACGAATGGCTTGCAGACGAGCACCGACGTCCAAGGGTGGGGTCCTCCTTATTTTTGTATCAGGCAGGCTCGAGAACCTGTCTTTGATCTGCTGTGCGTCGGCATCACTGCGTTGAAAGCGTCTTCGGGATGCTCATCTACTGAAGTAAATTCCGCTGCCTCAACCGCTTTCGCCTTGTTCTGCTCCAGCTTGCGAGATCAAAAACAGGCTCTGAAAGGCAGAACCCGCAGCGGCTTGAGCCGAGCGGGTTCCAAGTGCCACGTATCATGGCAACACCGTTCAGTATTTACAACAGATCGCCCGACGATCCTGCGCAAACTTTACGGGCGGTATCCGTCACTCGCCGCTATAGACCCGCGGGACGCGCTTGAGGTTGCAGAACAGCTGGTAGGGAATGCTGCCGCACAGGGAAGCCAGTTGGCTGGCGGGGACGTTCGGGCCCCAGAGCTCGACGCGACTGCCCAGGCCGGCCTGCGGCAGGTCGGTCAGGTCCACGGTGAGCATGTCCATGGACACGCGGCCGATGATGCGGCTGGGCTTGCCGTCGATGAACACCGGCGTGCCGTCCGGCGCGTGGCGCGGATAGCCATCGGCGTAGCCCATGGCTACCACGCCGACACGTACCGGGCGCTCGGCAATGAAGCGTGCGCCGTAGCCCACCGGCTCGCCGGCCGGCAGTTCGCGGATGCTGATGACCTGGGATTCAAGGGTCATCACCGGACGCAGTTGGTCCGCCAGTGGATGCGCCTGCTCGAACGGAGTGGCGCCGTAGAGCATGATGCCGGGGCGCACCCAGTCGCTGGGCACCTCGGACCAGCCGAGGATGCCGGGAGAATTGCGCAAACTGATCTCGTGACCCTGGCCTGCGGCTTCGCGCACCGCCTGGAAAGCGGCAACCTGCTCTTCGGTGCGCGGGCAGTCCAGTTCATCGGCACGGGAGAAGTGGCTCATCAGCACGACCTTGGCCACGTGGGGCAGCGCCTTCAGGCGCGCCAGAGCGGCGGCATAGTCCTGCGGGAAGAAGCCGACGCGGTGCATGCCCGAGTCCATCTTCAGCCAGACGGTCAGCGGTTTGCTCGGACGAGCACGCTCGATGGCTTCCAGTTGCCAGGCCGAGTGCACCACGCACCAGAAGTCATGGGCGTCGATCAGTTCCAGCTCGCTGGCTTCGAAGAAGCCTTCGAGCAGCAGGATTGGCGCACGGATGCCGGCTTCGCGCAGCTCCAGCGCCTCCTCGATGCACGCCACGGCAAAACCGTCGGCCTCGCCTTCCAGTGCCCTGGCGCAAACCACTGCGCCATGGCCGTAGGCGTCGGCCTTGACCACTGCCAGCGCTCGCGCGCCGGTGACTTCACGGGCCAGGCGGTAGTTGTGGCGCAGGGCGGCGAGGTCGATCAGGGCACGGGCGGGACGCATGGCGAGGCTCTCTTATGGTGGGTGGAACGCAATCAGCAGACGAAAAAAACCCGGCGCTCCGGCCGGGCCACGCAAAAACGATCAGGGCAGTGCGGCGACGATGGAAATCTCGACGAGGATCTCCGGGTAGCACAGCGCCGCCTGGACGGTGGCGCGCGCCGGGGCGCAGCCCTGCGGGACCCACTGGTCCCAGACGCCGTTCATGCCGGCGAAGTCGGCGGCGACGTCCTTCAGGTAGATGGTTGCCGAGAGCACACGCGATTTGTCGGTGCCCGCCTCGTCGAGCAGGCGCTCGACGCTGGCGAGGACTTCGCGGGTCTGCTGCTCGACGCCGGCGCTGAGGTCGCCCGCCACCTGGCCGGCAAGGTACACCGTGCCGTTGTGGACGACGACCTGGCTCATCCGCTGGTTAGTGTGCAGGCGCTGGATGGCCATTCTGGGCCTCCGAGGTAGAGCTGTAGCGGGAGATATCCAGGCCTTCGGTGCTGATCTGCGGGCGCTTCTTGGCCATCAGGTCGGCGAGGTAGCGGCCCGAGCCGCACGCCATGGTCCAGCCCAGGGTGCCGTGGCCGGTGTTGAGGAACAGGTTGCGGTAGCGGGTGGCGCCAACGATCGGGGTGCCGTCCGGGGTGGCCGGGCGCAGGCCGGTCCAGAACTCTGCCTGGCTGACATCGCCGCCTTCCGGGTAGAGGTCGGTGGTGATCATTTCCAGGGTGGCGCGGCGACGCGGGTTCAGCGACAGGTCGAAGCCGGCGATTTCTGCCATGCCACCCACGCGGATGCGCTGGTCGAAGCGGGTAATCGCGACCTTGTAGGTCTCGTCAAGGATGGTCGAGGTCGGCGCCATGTCCGGATTGGTGATCGGCACGGTCAGCGAGTAGCCCTTGAGCGGGTAGACCGGAGCGTCGATGCCCAGCGGTTTGAGCATCTGCGGCGAGTAGCTGCCCAGCGCCAGCACGTAGCGGTCGGCGGTGACCAGTTGGCCATCGACCCAGACACCGTTGATGCGGTCGCCGGCGAAGTCCAGGCGCTGGATGTCCTGGCCGAAGCGGAACTCCACGCCCAGGGCCTTGGCCATCTCGGCCAGCTTGGTGGTGAACATCTGGCAGTCGCCGGTCTGGTCGTTGGGCAGGCGCAGGGCGCCCACCAGCTTGTCCGCCACCTTGGCCAGGGCCGGCTCGACGCGGGCAATGCCGGCGCGGTCCAGCACTTCATAAGGAACACCGGTGCTTTCCAGGACGGCGATGTCCTTGGCGGCGGAATCCAGCTGAGCCTGGGTGCGGAACAGCTGGGTGGTGCCCAGGGAGCGGCCTTCGTAGGTGATGCCAGTCTCGGCGCGCAGCTCGTCGAGGCAGTCGCGGCTGTACTCGGACAGGCGCACCATGCGCTCCTTGTTCACCGCGTAGCTCTTGGCGTTGCAGTTGCGCAGCATCTGCCACATCCAGCTGTACTGGCTGGGGTCGCCGGTCAGCTTGATGGCCAGCGGCGCGTGGGTCTGCAGCAGCCACTTCATGGCTTTCAGGGGGATGCCCGGGGCAGCCCAGGGCGAGGCGTAACCAGGCGACACCTGGCCGGCGTTGGCGAAGCTGGTTTCCAGGGCCGGGCCGGGCTGGCGGTCGACGACGACCACTTCGAAGCCGGCACGGGCGAGATAGTAAGCACTGGCGGTACCGATCACACCGCTGCCAAGCACCAGAACGCGCATCTTTGCCTCCTACGTCGCGCCAGGGGCGCGGACGTTTCTTATTCTGAACGTAGATGCGCGCAGTATAGGAAGTCAGGCTCAGCGATATTCACTGATTGCGATACGGTATTTGACGAAAATTCCTGGCAAAAGTCGCTTTCACGGAGGGACATCCACCAGGAATACAGCGTTTTCACCCGAGACCGAATGGTCGAGGATCTGGTGAAAATTTCACCAGATCCAGAGGAAATAGCGAACGAAATGGGATTGGCCAGAACTTCTCGCGCCGGACCATTCCCCGACGGGAATTACCTGCTTCCGCGGCCAGCCACCGAACTCGCCGCCAGAAGCGGCGGCGAGCAGGGAATTCCCCTTGGCGCGCTTACTTGCGCACCCATTGGCCGTTGACCTGCACGTACTGCCCCGAGGGCGTACGCTCGATGGCCTTCTTGCCAGCCAGCGCTTCCACATCAGCCAGCTTGGCGCCGCTCTGGCCGGCAACCTTCTGGTACTCGGCGCGGCGCGCAGCGTTGATCTGCGCGGCGATATCGGCGGCGTCACCGCCATTCTTCACGACGCCCAGGTAGCCGTCGGTCTGTTCACCGACCAGCCCCTGGGATTTGGCGCCGCCCAGGGCGGACATTGCCTGCTCCAGGCTCATGGCCATGACCGGCAGGCTCAGGCAGAGGGCGACCAGCGCGACGCCCAGTTTGCGGTGCAATCTCATGCAAAGACTCCTTCTCAGAACAGGCCGCTGTTCTCGTTGATGATGCCGTCGAGCGCCTTGTCGACCTTGATATAGATCTCGTGCTCGATCTTCACGTTGAGGTTGATGTTGATCGGCTCCTTGGGCGCGGCCAGTTGCACGGTGGGCGTGCAGCCCTGGACGACGCCTGCCAGGAGCAGGAAGGGTAAAGCGGCGCGAAGGCGCATCGGGGGTCTCCTTGCGGTCATGGCGCAGCGGCCGGGTCGTTGCGCAGGCGTTCCTGCACGCGCTGGCGAATGGTGTCGCTGACCCGGTCGCTCAGTTGCAGGCTGGTGAGCAGTTTGGGCACGCTCTCCTCCAGGTTGACGTTGAGGTTGATCGGCCGGCCCTGCTCCAGTGCGGGATTGCGCCCGCTCAGGCTCAGGGCGAGGAGCAGCTTGCCGGATTCATCATAATCCACGCGGCTGCTGAGCTTGTCGTAACGGAAGTCGTCGATGGCGGTCGCCACCAGTTGCATGGCCGGGTTGCTCTGGCCCAGCGAGCGGATCTTCTCCGAGCGGAACTGCAGGACGCCCGGCTGCCGCGCGGCAACCTCCCCGCCCTGGATAACCAGCTTGCCGTCGTGCAGCGCCAGCGGCAGGTTGCCGTCGATGAGGCCGTTGCCGGACAGCCCTTCCGCCGGATAGGCCGCCAGGATCGCCTCCAGCGCCAGCCCCTCCAGCTTCAAGGTCAGACCTGGCCCGCGAGCGGAAAGGTCCATGGCACCGCCCGGCAGCCAGGCGCGGCCGTTGAACAGCCCCAGCTCCGCCTGCTGCCAGGCGACCCGCCCGGCCAGCGGCGCGTCCAGCGAGCCCTTGTAGTTGCCCTGCAGAGACAGCGGCCCCAGCATTACGCCGGGGTTGAGCGAGGCGACTTTCACCTGTGGCAGTTGTAGCTCCATCTGCGAGCCATTGAGGGCGAACTTCGCCTGCAAGTCGAGGCCGTGGACCTCACTGCGGTCGTACACGCCCTCCAGACCTTGCCCACGCAGGTTCAGGTCGAGGCTCTGCGGCGCGCTGCCCGGGGGCAGTCGCCAGTTCAGGTCGAAGCTGGCCTTGCCGTTGTTCAGGCTGAGCAGGGCCGGCCAGTCGCCGAGGGATTTTTCCAGCGGATTGCCGCTGCGCAGGAAGAACTCCGGCTGGCGCGCAGCCAGGGCAACTCCCTGCCTGGCCGAGTTGTTCAGATCGACTTCGGCGTTCAGTCCGCCGCTGTTCAGCAGGCGGCCCTTGAACTGCTGGCTGTCGAGGCGCGCCGCCAGCGTCCCCAGGGCATTCCAGGAAAGCGCTTTGACGTGGGGCTGGCGGAGTTCGCCCACGGCCAGTTTCAGCGGCGCATCGAGTTGCAGGGTAAATGGCGTGTCGGTGGCATAGCCGAGGTCGAGCGTGCCTTTGCCGAGAACGGCGCTGAGCTTGCTCGCCTTGAGCGACTGCGGAGCGGTCAGGGTCGTTACCTGGAGTTGCGCACCATCGGCAAAGGCAAAGTGGGCGGACTGCTGGTCGACGCGGCCCTCGAAGCTCAGGTCGAGACGACTGTTGTCGCCGCGCAGGCCGGCCAGTTCCAGATGCGGGACCTTGCCTTCCAGACGCGATTCCATCAGTTGCAGCGCCAGCGGGGTTGCCTCCAGCAGTGCCACGCGGGAGCGCAGGCGCAGATCGGCCGCGCCCACCGCGTGCAATTCGGCGCGAACGCTGCCGGCTTCATCGTCCACGCCGGGTTCCAGATGCAACGTCAGGCGCGCCGGCCGCAGGCCGACAGGCAGGACCTGCAGCCAGTCGCCGTAGAGGTCGGACAAACGCAGGTCGCCGCTGACTACCGAAGGCCGCCAACCGGCATCCGTGGTGCTGGCGATCAACCGCAGGTCTCCCTGCAGATTGCCCAGGCCCGGCAACGGCCAGGGTTGCGGTAGCTGCAGGGAAAGATCGAGATTGCCGTGCCCATCGCGCAGACCGGGCCAATCCGGCCAGGCGGCATCGCCGGCGAGCCGTGTATCCCAGCTCAGGCGCAGGCGACCGGCTTCGGGGATCGGCAGCGGCAGGTTCGGCGTCGGCAACCACATGCCCAGCCAGTTGCGCACGGCCTGTACCGGAGGCACCGCCGGGCTGGCGATGCTGCCACTGAGCTGGCGGCTGCCTGGCGCCCAGCTGGAGTCCAGGGTGAGCAGTTGTTCGTTGTCGAGATAGCTGTTCAGTTGCAGGCGCCATTGCCCATCGCCCGGTTGCAGCAGGCCGTTGAACGCCAGTTGCTGGCCACCCTGGCGAAGCTCACCGCCCAGCGCCGCGGCGCCACCCTGGACCTGCTGCCAGTGCGCACTGCCGTTGAGGGTGCACCGCTGTTCGCGGGCGCAGGGCAGTTCGAGGGAGACGCGCTGCAGCGACAGTCGCCCCGGCAGTAGCGCCAGCCAGCGGTTGAGTTGCGCAAGGTCCGGCAGCGCGGCGTCGGCTTCCGCCATGCCCTTCCCCGGCCACTGGCGCGCGTCGATGCTGGCAGCGGCCAGCTCCTTCAGCCGCCAGCGGCCATCGGCGTGCTCCGGCCAGCCGACGCGCAGGTCCTCCAGCTGGATCGCCAAACGCGAGCCATCCGGCGTCTGCCGTTGAACGGCGATCCGTCCCACCGTCAGCCCCTGCCCGGTGACACCCAGCCCCTGCCACTGCTCGACGCTCACCCCGGCACCCGCCAGCAGGCGCGGTACCGCCAGCCACGCCGCGCCGACCGCCAATGCCAGGAGCAGCAACAGCAGCAGGAAGACGGTGCGCAGGCGAGGAAGCGACATGCGAAAACTCCGGAAAAAACAGGTGAATCCAGCCGGGAAAGGCGGAACACTGGCCTACAGGCTGGCCGTCCGCCACGGGAAGTTCAAGGGATGCCAGTGATATTCCCTGCACAACCGACTATATTGCCGACATTCCCCCAAAGCTCACCGCTCGACTTCAGAGTCCCTCCCATGCGAACCCAGCACCAAAGCCGCCGCGAACTGGACAAGATCGACCGCAACATCCTGCGCATCCTGCAGGAGGAAGGCCGCATCTCCTTCACCGAACTGGGCGAGCGCGTCGGCCTTTCCACCACGCCATGCACCGAGCGCGTGCGGCGACTGGAGCGCGAGGGAATCATCATGGGCTACAACGCCCGGCTGAACCCACAGTACCTCAAGGCCAGCCTGCTGGTGTTCGTCGAGATCAGCCTGGACTACAAGTCCGGCGATACCTTCGAGGACTTCCGCCGCTCGGTGCTCAAGCTGCCCCACGTGCTGGAATGCCACCTGGTGTCCGGCCACTTCGACTACCTGGTGAAGGCGCGCATCTCGGAGATGGCCTCCTACCGCAAGCTGCTGGGCGACATCCTGCTCAAGCTGCCCCATGTGCGCGAATCCAAGAGCTACATCGTGATGGAAGAGGTGAAGGAAAGCCTCACCCTGCCCATCCCGGACTGATTCCTGCCGTTCGCAGCAAGCTGAGCAGATTTATTTACGACTTCCCGGCGCTTTTTGCGGCCAAGGCTATTGGCTGGGCGGGAAGTCGGCGTTTATCCTGCGTAAAATTTTAACAACACAAAAATCAGGATATCGCACATGAACGCCCGCGTTCACCAGCCGGTGCACACCGATCGCCACGCCCCGTCCTACTACGCCGCGAGCGTCAATCGCCGCCTCGAAGTACCGCCCCTGGCCGGTGAGGAACGGGCCGACGTGTGCATCATTGGCGGCGGCTTTTCCGGGCTGAACACGGCCATTGAACTGGCCGAGCGCGGGCTCTCGGTGATCCTGCTGGAAGCCCACCAGATCGGCTGGGGCGCCAGCGGTCGCAATGGCGGCCAGTTGATCCGCGGTGTCGGCCATGGCCTGGAGCAGTTTGAACCGGTGATCGGTACGGACGGTGTCCACGCCATGAAGCTGATGGGCCTGGAGGCGGTGGAGATCGTCCGCCGCCGCGTCGAGCAGTACGCCATCGACTGCGACCTCACCTGGGGCTATTGCGACCTGGCCAACAAGCCTTCCGACGTCGAGGGCTTCCAGGAAGACTTCGACGAACTGAAAAGCCTCGGCTACCGCCACGAACTGCGTATGGTCGCGAAAGAGGACATGCGCTCGATCGTCGGCTCCGACCTTTACGTCGGCGGCATGGTGGACATGGGTTCGGGCCAACTGCACCCACTCAACCTCGCCCTCGGTGAAGCCGCCGCGGCGCAGAGCCTGGGCGTGAAGCTGTTCGAGAACTCCGCCGTCACCGGCATCGACTACGGCAGCGAAGTGCGCGTGCGTACCGCCCAGGGCAGCGTACGCGCCAAGTCCCTGGTGATCGCCTGCAACGCTTACCAGAACAGCCTGAATAACTACCTCGACGGCAAGGTGCTGCCCGCCGGCAGCTACGTGATCGCCACCGAGCCGCTGTCCGCCGAGCAGGCCCGCGCCCTGCTGCCGCAGAACATGGCGGTGTGCGACCAGCGCGTGGCGCTGGACTATTACCGCCTTTCCGCCGACAACCGCCTGCTGTTCGGCGGCGCCTGCCATTATTCCGGCCGCGACCCGGCGGATATCGCTGCCTACATGCGACCGAAGATGCTCAAGGTGTTCCCGCACCTGGAAAACCTGCGCATCGACTACCAATGGGGCGGCATGATCGGTATCGGCGCCAACCGTCTGCCGCAAATCGGCCGCCTGCCCGGGCAGAACAACGTCTACTTCGCCCAGGCCTACGCCGGGCACGGCGTGAACGCCACGCACCTGGCCGGCAAGCTGCTCGCCGAAGCCATCACGGGCCAGCAGGGCAGCGGCTTCGAGCTGTTCGCCAAGGTGCCGCACATCACCTTCCCCGGCGGCAAGCTGCTGCGCTCGCCACTGCTGGCCCTGGGCATGGCCTGGTACCGCTTCAAGGAAACCCTCGGCGGCTGACCGCCACCGCGATCCAGCGGCTAGAATCTTCCGCAGCCCGTCACCGGCGGGCTTGTCGGAGAGTCCCTTTGTTTCCACGCCTGTTCCTGCTGATCCTGCTGGCCCTGGGTGGCTGCGCCAGCGCGCCACCGGAGCCGTCGCACGTGCTGCCGGTGCAGGGCACGCGGCTGGACAATGAGATCAGCGAGCGCGCCACCGCCCACCCCGGCCAGTCCGGCTTCCACCTGCTGGCCTCCAGCGTCGACGCCTTCCTCGCCCGCGCCGAGCTGATCCGCAAGGCCCAGCGCAGCCTCGACGTCCAGTACTACATCGTCCACGACGGCCTCACCACCCGCGCGCTGATCCGCGAGCTGCTGCACGCGGCGGATCGCGGCGTGCGCGTGCGCATCCTGATCGACGACACCAGCAGCGATGGCTGGGACTACGAACTGGGCGCCCTCGCCGCCCACCCGAATATCCAGGTGCGCCTGTTCAATCCGCTGCACCTGGGCCGCAGCACCGGCATCACGCGCAACCTGGGGCGCCTGTTCAACCTTTCCGAGCAGCACCGGCGGATGCACAACAAACTGCTGCTGGCGGACAACAGCGTGGCTATCGTCGGCGGCCGCAACCTGGGCGACGAGTACTTCGATGCCAAGGCCGAGATGAACTTCAGCGACCTTGACCTGATGGGCGTGGGCCCGGTGGCGCAGTCGCTGGGGCAGAGTTTCGACCAGTACTGGAACAGCCGCATCAGCCGGCCCATCGAGGACTACCTGTGGGGCGAGCCGGACCTCGACGAGCTCAACAGCATGCGCCGCAAGCTGGACCGCTACCTGGCGAAGGAGCGGGTGAAGAGCTCCAGCTATATCGCCCGGCTGAATCGCAACAGCGACCGCCCGCATCTGCAGAACTGGCTGGACGACCTGGTCTGGGCACCAGGCAAGGCCGTCTGGGATACGCCGCTCAAGGTGCTGGACCAGGGCGACCCGCAGGGCGAGCAACTGCTCAGCACCCAGCTGCAGCCGTTGTTCGACGCAGTTTCGAAGGAGCTGATCCTGGTCTCGGCCTACTTCGTACCGACCAGCGCCGGGGTCGACTACCTGACCCAGCGCGCGGATCAGGGCGTCAGCGTACGCCTGCTGACCAACTCGCTGGAAGCCACCGACGTGCCGGCCGTGCACGCCGGCTACGCGCCGTACCGGCTCGAGCTGCTGGAGCACGGGGTGAAACTCTACGAACTGCGCGCCGACCCGGACCAGCGCCTGTCCGGCGCGCCGTGGATGGTACGCGGGTCGAGCAGCGCCAGCCTGCACAGCAAGGCGGCAGTGTTCGACCAGCAGAAGGTGTTCGTCGGCTCGCTGAACTTCGACCCGCGCTCAGTGCTGTGGAACACCGAGGTCGGCATCATCGTCGACAGCCCGGAACTGGCCGACCAGGTGCGCCGCCTGGCGTTGGCGAGCATGTCGCCCAGTGTCAGCTACCAGGTGAAGATCGCGCCGAACAGCGACCCGCCCAGGCTGGTCTGGATCGAAGAGCGCGGCGGCAAGCTGGTGGCGCTGGAGCGTGAGCCGGGCAACGCCTGGCGCCGGCTCAACGCGTGGATCGCCGGCGCCATCGGACTGGAGAAGATGCTCTAGGAGCGCTCCTGCTGCAGCTCGGCGTCAGTCGTCTGCATCACCGGCGGCAGGCCGCGGTACGACACCAGCACCACGAAGCCGGCGGCGCCCAGCGCCATCACCAACGGCAACGCATGGCCACTGATCCACTGGCTGGCCGCGCCGGTGGCCAGCGGACCGATCAGGCAACCGATCCCCCATAGCTGGGCGATATGCGCATTGGCGCGGACCAGCGCGTCGTCGCGATAGCGCTCGCCGATCAGGATCAGCGACAGGGTGAACAGCCCGCCCGCACTGGCGCCGAACAGCACCAGCACTGGCCAGATGGCGCTGTGGTGCAACAGCAGCGGCATGCCCAGGCTGCTGAGGAACAGCACGATGCCGCAACCCTTGAACAGCGTCTGCCGGGAGATGCGGTCGGCCAACCAGCCGATGGGCAGTTGCAGCAGCGCATCGCCCACCACCACCGTGCTGACCATCGCCAGCGCCACCGCCTGAGTGAAGCCCTGCTGGATACCGTAGACCGGCAGCAGGGTGAGGATCATCGCCTCGAAGCCGGCGAACAGCACCACCGCCCAGGCAATCGCCGGCAGTTGGCCGCAGAAGGCGAACAAGCCGCGGCCGTTGGCACTGTGCGGGTCAACCTTGGGCGCGCCAGTGCGGCCGAGCAGTAGCAGGGAGCCGCCTACCAGCAGGCAGACGCTGAACCAGAAACCACGGTCGTCGGCGGTACCGATGAAGGTCAGCAGCACCGGGCCGGACAGCTGGCTCAGCGCATAGCCGGTGCCGTACAGGGCGACCAGGCGGCCGCGCCATTTCTCGATGGCCAGCTGGTTGATCCAGCTCTCCCCGAGGATGAACACCACCGTCAGTTGCACACCGATCAGCAGGCGCAGGATCAGCCAGACCGGATAGCTCTGCAGCAGCGCCAGCAGGCCCACCGAGAAGGCCCCGGAAATCAGGCAGATGCGCATCAGCAGCGGTGTGCCGACCCGTGCGGCGAGGCGGCCGGCGATCATCGCGCCCAGCAGCACACCCACCGCCGGCGTGGACGCCATGACGCCGATGGCGAAGTTGCCGTAACCCCAGCCCTCCAGACGCAGAGAAACCAGCGGCATGGTCAGGCCCAGGGCCAGACCGATGCTGATGACGGCAGCACACACAGCAAAATAAGGACCCCAACGCATTGTCTTTCTCCCGTTCCATCCGGAGCGCACGCCGGGCGCGAGGGTGCCCGATGCGCAATGCACAGCGGCCGGGCTTCCCTGAGGGAAACCCGGCCGCGGGTGTGGCTCTTTGTCAGAACCGGCCCCAGGATCGGGGCCGACCTGCTTCAGCCGAGGATCAGAGTTTGATCCAGGTGGCTTTCAGCTCGGTGTATTTATCAAAGGCGTGCAGCGACTTGTCGCGGCCGTTGCCGGACTGCTTGAAGCCACCGAACGGAGCGGTCATGTCGCCGCCGTCGTACTGGTTCACCCACACGCTGCCGGCGCGCAGCGCCTTGGCGGTCAGGTGGGCCTTGGACAGGTCGCTGGTCCATACCGCCGCGGCCAGGCCGTACGGAGTGTCGTTGGCGATGCGCACGGCTTCTTCGGCATCGGTGAACTCGATGACCGACAGCACCGGGCCGAAGATCTCTTCACGGGCGATGCGCATGGCGTTGGTCACGCCGTCGAAGATGGTCGGCTCGACGTAGGTGCCACCGGTCTCTTCCAGGGTGCGCTTGCCGCCGGCCACCAGCTTGGCGCCGTCGTCGTGGCCAGCCTGGATGTAGCTCAGCACGTTGTTCATCTGGGTGGTGTCGACCAGCGCACCGACGTTGGTTTCCGGGTCCAGCGGGTTGCCCGGTTTCCAGGCCTTGATGGCTTCGACGACCATCGGCACGAACTCGGCCTTGATCGACTTTTCCACCAGCAGGCGCGAGCCGGCGGTGCAGACTTCGCCCTGGTTGAAGGCGATGGCGCTGGCCGCGGCTTCGGCGGCGGCTTTCAGGTCCGGCGCGTCAGCGAAGACGATGTTCGGGCTCTTGCCGCCGGCTTCCAGCCAGACGCGCTTCATGTTGGATTCGCCCGCGTAGATCATCAGCTGTTTGGCGATCTTGGTCGAACCGGTGAACACCAGGGTGTCGACGTCCATGTGCAGGGCCAGGGCCTTGCCCACGGTGTGGCCGAAGCCCGGCAGGACGTTGAACACGCCTTTCGGGATACCGGCCTCGTTGGCCAGCTGGGCGATGCGGATGCCGGTCAGCGGGGACTTCTCGGAAGGCTTGAGGATCACCGAGTTACCGGTGGTCAGCGCCGGGCCGAGCTTCCAGCAGGTCATCAGCAGCGGGAAGTTCCACGGCACGATGGCGGCGACGACGCCGACCGGCTCGCGGGTGACCAGGCCCAGTTCGTTGTGGGCGGTGGCGGCGACTTCGTCGTAGATCTTGTCGATCGCTTCACCGCTCCAGCGCAGGCTGTTGGCGGCGCTGGACACGTCGATGCTCAGCGAGTCGCTGATCGGCTTGCCCATGTCGAGGGTTTCCAGCAGAGCCAGCTCCTCGGCGTTCTCCAGCAGCAGCTCGGAGAAGCGGATCATGACCTTCTTGCGCTTGGCCGGGGCCAGGCGCGACCACACGCCGGAATCGAAGGCAGCACGGGCGACCTGCACGGCACTTTCGGCATCGGCCAGGTCGCAGCTGGCGACCTTGGCCAGGAAGCGGCCATCCACAGGGCTGATGCAATCGAAGGTGGCGCCGGATGCGGCGTCGACGTATTCACCGTTGACGAAGGCGCGGCCTTCGATCTTCAGGTCCTTGGCGCGAGCTTCCCAATCGGCGCGAGTGAGGGTACCCATGACAACGTGTCCTCTTATTAATGTACTTATTCAGGTGCAGGCGCCCGGCGTGGGCGCGCTGTCAAATATTCCGCAAGGCGGAGCAAACGCATGCTGTTGGCAACCCTAAACCGGAGGCAGCCAATTTTCAATATTTTTTACACTAAGCGGCCAAATGGCCTTGTCACGTTCGTTTTATTAAACATAGACTGCCCAGATTCGTCGGCTGATGGTTTTCCGACAGCCGCTTCGGAGTAAATATCCAACAGCGCTGCGCGTGCCCGCACGCACTCTCGCCAACAACTCTAAAGAACCGAGACCGCCATGAACGTCGAGCAGATCGTCGATTTCGCCCAGGCCACCACCGCCCCCGAACACTACCGCCCCGCCCCGGACCGCATCATCAAGGGCGACCCGGCGCAGAACGTGCGCAACCACTACGCCAGCGACTGCGGCCAGTTCAACGTGGGCATCTGGGAAGGCGAGCCGGGCCACTGGAACGTCAGCTACACCGAGCACGAGTACTGCGAGATCCTCCAGGGCGTGTCGGTGATCCGTGACGCCAATGGCGGCGCCAAGACCGTGCGCGTCGGCGACCGCTTCGTCATCCCGGCCGGCTTCAGCGGCACCTGGGAAGTACTGGAGCCGTGCCGCAAGGTCTACGTGATCTTCGAGCAGAAGGCCTGATCCACCGAACATGAAAAAGCCCGCCGATCGGCGGGCTTTTTTTCGTCTGCGATCCTCGCAAAGGAAAATCACAGGCAAGAAAAAACCCGCCACGAAGGGCGGGTTTCTTCACAAGGGCGAAGATCAATTACTTGATCTTGGCTTCCTTGTAGATCACGTGCTTGCGAACAACCGGATCGTATTTCTTGATCTCGATTTTCTCAGGCTTGGTACGCTTGTTCTTGTCGGTGGTGTAGAAGTGGCCGGTACCGGCGCTGGACACCAAACGGATCAGTTCGCGCATGACTGCAGCTCCTTAGAATTTTTCGCCGCGGGCGCGCAGGTCGTTCAGAACGGCCTCGATACCACGCTTGTCGATGATACGCATGCCTTTGGCGGAAACGCGCAGACGCACGAAGCGCTTCTCGGATTCAACCCAGAAACGGTGGTGCTGCAGGTTCGGCAGGAAACGGCGGCGGGTTTTGTTGTGTGCGTGGGAAATGTTGTTCCCGGTAACCGGACCCTTACCGGTCACTTGGCAAACTCTCGACATGGCTCAGCCCTCTGTAAACCACATGCCAAACCCGGCATGGGTTGGCTGCTTAACTCAATAGGATTCTCAGTTTCACCGGGGTCTTAACTGCCGCTTCGCCTTGATCGAGTCGCGGGATCAGGCAGGGCCCCAGAAAAGAGCGCAGCTTTATATCAGAAAGTCACTTCCAGCTGCAAGGGAAAGCATGACTCGGAAAAGCCGGCGCCAGCCCCCGTGGGGCGCGGCGCCGGTGCCGTTCGTCGCTTGTCGTCGTTGTGACGGGCTGCGGCTTGGTCTAGGGTAGCTCCTTCGAGGCTGCCAACAGCCTTGCATGACCCGCCCAACCACGCGGATGGGCATCTTGCCAGCTTACACGGAGTCCGTCATGCGTCTCGCCCTTCTCGCCCTCCTTCTTTCTCCTGCCCTCGCCAGTGCCGCCTCGCTGAGCGTGTGCACCGAAGCCAGCCCCGAAGGTTTCGACGTGGTCCAGTACAACTCGCTAACCACCACCAACGCCTCGGCCGATGTGCTGATGAACCGCCTGGTGGACTTCGACGCCGCCAGCGGCGCGGTGGTACCGAGCCTGGCCGAAAGCTGGAAAGTGTCCGACGATGGCCTGACTTACGACTTCCAGCTGCGCGACGGCGTAGCCTTCCACCACACCGACTACTTCAAGCCGAGCCGCACGCTGAGCGCCGGCGACGTGGTGTTCAGTTTCCAGCGCATGCTCGACGCCACCCAGCCCTGGCACAAGGTGGCGCAAAGCGGCTTCCCCCACGCCCAGTCGATGCAGCTGCCGAGCCTGGTCAAGGCCGTGGAGAGGGTCGATGAGCGCCATGTGCGTTTCACCCTCAACCACCCGGACGCCACCTTCCTGGCAATGCTCAGCATGGGCTTCGCCTCCATTTATTCCGCCGAGTACGCCGACCAGCTGATGCAGGCCGGCACCCCGGAGAAGCTCAACGCCCAGCCAATCGGCACCGGCCCCTTCATCTTCAAGCGCTTCCAGAAGGACGCCGTGGTGCGCTACAGCGCCAACGCCGAGTACTTTGGCGGCAAGCCGGCGGTGGATAACCTGGTGTTCGCCATCACCCCGGATGCCAGCGTGCGCTTGCAGAAGCTCAAGCGCGGCGAATGCCAGATCGCCCTGTCGCCCAAGCCCTTGGACGTCGAGGCCGCGACCAAGAGCGCCGACCTCAAGGTCGAGCAGACCCCGGCCTTCATGACCGCCTTCGTCGGCATCAACAGCCAGCATCCACCGCTGGACAACTCCAAGGTGCGCCAGGCGATCAACCTCGCCTTCGACAAGGCCAGCTACCTGAAGAGCGTGTTCGCCGGCAGCGCCACCGCCGCCGACGGCATCTATCCGCCCAATACCTGGAGCTACGCCAAGGACATCCCCGGCTATCCGCGCGACCTGGACAAGGCCCGTGCGCTGCTGGCCGAAGCCGGGCACAAGGACGGTTTCAAGACCACCATCTGGACCCGTCCCTCCGGGAGCCTGCTCAACCCCAACCCGAGCACCGGCGCGCAATTGCTACAGGCGGACCTGGCGCAGATCGGCATCCAGGCCGAGATTCGCGTGATCGAATGGGGCGAGCTGATCCGCCGTGCCAAGGCCGGCGAGCATGACCTGCTGTTCATGGGCTGGGCCGGCGACAACGGCGATCCGGACAACTTCCTCACCCCGCAATTCTCCTGCGCCAGCGTGAAGTCCGGCCTCAACTTCTCCCGTTATTGCGACGAGAAGCTCGACGGCCTGATCAGCCAGGGCAAGGCGATCGCCGACCAGGCCAAGCGCAGCGCGCTGTACCACCAAGCCCAGCAGATCATCCACGACCAGGCGCTGTGGCTGCCGCTGGCACACCCGACAGCCTCGGCGCTCACCCGCCAGAACGTGAAGGGCTACGTAGTGAGTCCGTTCGGTCGCCAGGATTTCTCGAAGGTCCAGCTATAGCATGCCAAGCTCGGCCATTGACTGCGGCTCGCCGTCACCGACGATGAAGTGATCCAGCACGCGCACGTCGATCAGCGCCAGCGCCTCGACGATACGCCGGGTCAGCAAGTGGTCGGACTGGCTGGGCTCGCAGACGCCGGAAGGATGGTTGTGCGCCAGGATCAGCGCGGCGGCGTTGTGCGCCAGGGCGCGCTTGACGATCTGCCGCGGGTAGACGCTGGCACTGTCGATGGAGCCGTGGAACAGCACCTCGAAGGCCAGCACCCGGTGGCGGTTATCCATGAACAGGCAGGCAAACACCTCGTGGAGTTCGTGACGCAGCCGCGCCTTGAGGAAATCACGCACGGCCTGCGGGCTCTCCAGCGCCGAGTCGCGACTGAGCTGTTCGGCGAGGTGGCGCCGGGCGATTTCCAGCACGGCCTGCAACTGCACGAACTTGGCGACGCCCAGCCCCAGGTGGCTGCAGAACGATTCCAGGTCGGCCTCCAGCAAGGCGCGCAGGCTGCCGAACTCGCTGAGCAGGCGGCGTGCCAGGTCGACAGCACTGCAGCCGGCCACGCCGGTGCGCAGGAAAATGGCGAGCAATTCGGCGTCGCTCAGGCTCGCCGCGCCTCGCTCGAGGAGCTTCTCCCGCGGACGCTCTGCCGCAGGCCAGTCACGAATACTCAAGGGACCTCCCAGTCAGGCCACCCGCTGTTCCCATGCGGGCGCTGTGCTATCTTAGCCCCCTCGCTGCGCGCAGCCGGAGGCCTGGGGAGGCGTCGTCGGCTTCAGCGCGCGTCATCCATTTCCGTATTTAAGGCTGGCCTATGCAGCGGCTCTATCGTAAACGCATCGTTCTGGGCGTCGGCGGCGGTATCGCCGCCTACAAGAGCGCCGAACTGGTCCGCCGGTTGCGCGACCAGGGCGCCGAGGTGCGTGTCGTGATGACCCAGGGCGGCCGCGAGTTCATCACCCCGCTCACCCTCCAGGCACTGTCCGGCCATCCGGTACACCTGGACCTGCTCGACCCCGCCGCCGAAGCGGCCATGGGACACATCGAGCTGGCCCGCTGGGCCGACCTGGTACTGATCGCCCCCGCTACGGCCGACCTCATGGCGCGCCTGGCCCAGGGCGTGGCCAACGACCTGCTGACCACCCTGGTGCTGGCCACCGACGCGCAGGTTGCCCTCGCCCCGGCGATGAACCAGGCCATGTGGCGTGACCCGGCCACCCAGGTCAACGCCGAGCTGCTGCGCAGCCGCGGCCTGCACTTCTTCGGTCCCGCAGCCGGCAGCCAGGCCTGCGGCGACGTCGGCCCTGGCCGCATGCTCGAAGCCGAGGAGCTGGCGCAGCTGGCCGCCGACTGTTTCGAGTTCAAGGCCCTGACCGGCCAGCACATCCTGATTACCGCAGGGCCGACCCAGGAAAACATCGACCCGGTGCGCTATATCACCAACCACAGCTCGGGGAAGATGGGCTTCGCCCTGGCCGAGGCGGCCGCCGAAGCAGGCGCCCGCGTGACCCTGGTCACCGGTCCGGTGCACCTGCCGACTCCGGACCGGGTGAGCCGCGTCGACGTGGTCAGCGCCCGCGACATGCTCGCCGCCTGCGAAGCGGCGATGCCGGCGGACATCCTGATTGCCTCTGCCGCCGTGGCCGACTACCGCCCGGAGCTGGTCGCAACGCAGAAACTCAAGAAAGATCCCACCAAGGGTGACGGTCTGCTCTTGCAGCTGGTGCGCAATCCCGACATTCTCGCCACCCTCTCGCTGCGCGAGGACCGCCCCTTCAGCGTCGGCTTCGCCGCGGAGACCGAGAACCTGCTCGAGTACGCCTCGCGCAAGCTCAAGGACAAGAATCTCGATCTGATCGTTGCCAATGACGTGGCAAATCCGTCAATCGGCTTCAATAGTGAAGAGAACGCCATCACGGTCATCGACCGCGAATTGCACAAGACTGCGTTCGCCCAGACCAGCAAGGGCAAGATCGCCCGCCAGCTGATCGCCTTCATCGCCGAACGCATCAATCAACACTGAGAACTCAATGCACTCCCTGCAAGCCAAGATCCTCGACCCCCGCCTGGGCAGCGAATTCCCGCTGCCGCAGTACGCCACCCCGGGTTCCGCCGGCCTCGACCTGCGCGCCATGCTCAAGGAGGACCTGGTCCTCGAGCCGGGCCAGACCGTGCTGATTCCCACCGGCCTGTCCATCTACATCGCCGATCCGGGCCTGGCCGCGCTGATCCTTCCGCGTTCGGGCCTGGGCCACAAGCACGGCATCGTGCTCGGCAACCTGGTCGGCCTGATCGACTCCGACTACCAGGGCGAGCTGATGGTCTCCTGCTGGAACCGCGGCCAGACGGCCTTCAAGATCGCCATTGGCGAGCGTCTCGCCCAACTGGTGCTGGTGCCGGTGGTACAGGCGCATTTCGAGCTGGTCGAGACCTTCGATGAAAGCCAGCGCGGTGCCGGCGGCTTCGGTCACTCCGGCAGCCATTGACCCCTACCCATTTCAGGATGAATCGCCGAGGAGACGTTGCATGAAACTTTTCCAACGCACTGCCAAGGACAGCGCCGAACTGCCGGAACTCGTACCGGCGGAGAAGCCCGTCAAAGGACCGGCCGCGAAGGTCGACCTCAAGCCGCTGCTGCCATCCTTCGTCCTCACCGTGGGCGGTGTGGCCGCCGCCGGCGCGCTGCTGTGGTTCAGCCTGTTCGGCCAGGCCGACAATACTCACGTTACCCAGCTGACCAGCGCCTGGTCCGACAGCCAGGCCGGCGCCCTGCGCCAGTCACTGAACCTGCTGGCCGCCGACAGCCGCGCCATGGCAGGCGACCCGCAACTATTGCCGGCCTTGCAGAGCAATGACCCGGCGCGCATCGCCGCACTGGAGAAAGCGCTGACCCAGGGCCACCTGGACGGCCTGGTGGACGTGCACCTGAATGCCAACGGCCAGGCCGTGCAGGATACTGCCCGCCCCGGCCCGCTGAACTACGCCGCACTGGACATGCTTCACCGGGTCGAAAGCGGCCAGGCGGTGGCGCCGGAGGCCTACAAGGTCGGCACCCGCTGGCTGGTCTACAGCCCCGTCGCACTGCGTGCCGCCGACAACTCGATCCAGGGTTCGCTGCTGCTGGTCGTCGACCTGCAACGTTTGCTCGGCAGCCTGCCGCCGATGTCCGCCGATATCGGCCAACTGCAGATCTCCCAGCAGTTCGGCAACTCGCCAGCCCAGTTGCTGCTGCAGCGCGGCCAGGCCAATGGCGCCGCTCCGCTGGAGCTGCCCAGCGGCAATCCGAACTGGAAGCTGAGCTTCACCCCCGGCCCGACGATCACCGGCCAGCTGTACTCGCCGACCCTGCTGGGCATTGCCGCGCTCCTGGCACTGGTCGGCGGCCTGCTGGGCCTCTATCTTGCGCAAAGTGCGATGCAGCGCCGGGTCAGCAAGGATGCCCAGACCCTGGGGCAGTTCATTCAGGAACTCGCCGGCCAACGCACTGCCAAAGCTCCTGAGCTGAGCCTGCCGAGCCTGCAGGCACTGGCTCAGGCGCTGGCCCGCCAGCCGCGCCGCAAGACCGAAACATCCGGTGCCAGCACCCCCGCCGCGCCCGCAGCCCCTGTTCAGCCGACCCCGGCTGTCGCCGCTGCCAGCGCCCCGGCCGCTGCCACCCAAACGCCATTGGTCGATCCGCTATTCCAGAACACTGACATTCTGGACATCGACATTCTTGATGAAGACCAGGATCTCCTGGGATTGGAGCAAACACCCGCTATGAGCACGCCTAAAGCCCCGCAGCTGCCCGCCAGCATCTTCCGCGCCTACGACATCCGTGGCGTGGTCGGCGACACCCTGACCGCCGAGACCGCCTACTGGGTCGGCCGCGCCATCGGTTCCGAAAGCCTGGCGCGCGGCGAGCCGTGCGTTTCCGTAGGCCGCGACGGCCGCCTGTCCGGCCCCGAGCTGGTCCAGCAGCTGATCCAGGGCCTGGTCGATTGCGGCTGCCAGGTCACCGACATCGGCATGGTGCCGACCCCGGTGCTGTACTACGCCGCCAACGTCCTGGAAGGCAAATCGGGCGTGATGCTCACCGGCAGCCACAACCCGCCGGACTACAACGGCTTCAAGATCGTCGTCGCCGGTGAAACCCTGGCCAACGAGCAGATCCAGGCCCTGCGCGAGCGCATCCAGAACGGCGACCTCGCCTCCGGCATCGGCAGCGTGCAGCAGATCGACATCCTGCCGCGCTACTTCCAGCAGATCCGCGACGACATCGCCCTGGCCAAGCCGCTGAAAGTAGTCGTGGACTGCGGCAACGGCGTGGCCGGTGTAATCGCCCCGCAACTGATCGAAGCCCTGGGCTGCACCGTGATCCCGCTGTACTGCGATGTCGACGGCACCTTCCCCAACCACCACCCGGATCCGGGCAAGCCCGAGAACCTGGAAGACCTGATCGCCAAGGTGAAGGAAACCGGCGCCGACCTGGGCCTGGCCTTCGACGGCGACGGCGACCGTGTGGGCGTGGTGACCAACGAAGGCACCATCATCTACCCCGACCGCCTGCTGATGCTGTTTGCCAAGGACGTGGTCTCGCGCAACCCCGGCGCCGACATCATTTTCGACGTCAAATGCACACGTCGCCTGATCTCCCTGATCAGCGGCTACGGCGGCCGCCCGGTGATGTGGAAGACCGGCCACTCGCTGATCAAGAAGAAGATGAAGGAAACCGGCGCCCTGCTCGCCGGCGAGATGAGCGGCCACATCTTCTTCAAGGAGCGCTGGTACGGCTTCGACGACGGCATCTACAGCGCCGCGCGCCTGCTGGAAATCATCAGCCTGGACAAGCGCGATGCCGAGCGCGTGTTCTCCGCGTTCCCGATGGACATCTCCACCCCGGAAATCAACATTACCGTCACCGACGAGGGCAAGTTCGCCCTGATCGAGGCGCTGCAGGCCCGCGGCCAGTGGGGTGAAGCCAACCTCACCACCCTCGACGGCGTGCGCGTGGATTACCCCAAAGGCTGGGGTCTGGTTCGCGCGTCCAACACCACTCCGGTGCTGGTGCTGCGCTTCGAGGCGGACTCCCAGGACGAACTGGAGCGCATCAAGGAAGTGTTCCGTACCCAGCTGAAAGCGGTCGACCCCGCCCTCAGCCTGCCCTTCTGACCCTCAAGTAAGACTATGCCGGAGCCCACCATGACCCAGAGCCGCGATGACGCCGCCCAGGTTGCCCGCGTCCTTGCCGAAGCCCTGCCCTATATCCGCCGGTTCGTCGGCAAGACGCTGGTGATCAAGTACGGCGGCAACGCCATGGAAACGGACGAACTGAAGAACAGCTTCGCCCGCGACGTGGTGCTGATGAAGGCCGTCGGTATCAACCCGGTGGTGGTGCATGGTGGTGGTCCGCAGATCGGCGACCTGCTCAGCCGCCTGTCGATCGAGAGCCACTTCATCGATGGCATGCGCGTCACCGATGCGCAGACCATGGACGTGGTGGAGATGGTCCTCGGCGGCCAGGTGAACAAGGACATCGTCAACCTGATCAACCGCCATGGCGGCAGCGCCATCGGCCTGACCGGAAAGGACGCCGAGCTGATCCGTGCGAAGAAGCTCACCGTCACCCGCCAGACGCCGGAAATGACCAAGCCGGAAATCATCGACATCGGCCACGTGGGCGAAGTCACCGGGGTCAACGTCGACCTGCTGAACATGCTCGTGCAGGGCGATTTCATCCCGGTGATCGCACCGATCGGCGTGGGCGCCAACGGCGAGTCCTACAACATCAACGCCGACCTGGTGGCCGGCAAGGTGGCCGAGGCGCTGAAGGCCGAGAAGCTGATGCTGCTGACCAACATCGCCGGTCTGATGGACAAGCAGGGCCAGGTCCTCACCGGCCTGACCACCGAGCAGGTCAACGAGCTGATCGCCGACGGCACCATCTACGGCGGCATGCTGCCGAAGATTCGCTGCGCCCTCGAAGCGGTGCAGGGCGGCGTGACCAGCGCGCACATCATCGATGGCCGTGTACCGAACGCCGTGCTGCTGGAGATCTTCACCGACAGCGGTGTCGGCACGCTGATCACCAACCGCAAGTCGCGTTGATCAAAGACACCCGCCAGGAGCGATCCTCGCGGGTGTTTTTCTGTCTGTTCGGGGCCGCATTGGCAGCCATGGCTGCCCAGCGTCGAACAGGTCTTCAGGAGCTTTCGCATGGCCGCGTCTCCCGTTTCCCGCAATGACTTCAGCTTCTTCCACGGCCTGCGCGTGCGCTGGTCGGAGGTCGACCCGCAGGGCATCGTCTTCAACGGCAATTACCTGACCTACGCCGATGTCGCCACCACCGAGTATTACCGCCACCTGGGCGTGAGCTACCCGGCCGATCTGCTGCGCGGCGGCGGCGACCTGTTCGCGGTGAAGACCACCCTGGAATACCTGGCGCCGGCGCGCTTCGACGAGTGGCTGGAGATGGGCGTGCGCGTCAGCCGGCTGGGTCGCAGCAGCCTGACCTTCCAGGTCTCGATCTGGTGTGACGAGCAATTGCTGACGCTGGGTGAACTGATCTACGCCTATGCCGGCGAAGACCGCACGAGCCAGCCCCTGCCGGACTGGCTGCGCGGGAAGATCAACGAATTCGAGCGCGTCTCGCCGCAACAGTGAGCGGCGCGGGGTGGGCTCAGTTGCCCACCAGCTGGGCGACGCGGGCGCGATCCTCGCCGAAGCTGCTCACAGCCTGCACGCGCAGTTGCTGGTAGCGGGTAATGTCCTGCTGCAGGCGCTGCTCATCGCTGCGCAAGTTGTTCAGCTGCGCGACCAGGTCGTCGGGCACCTGACGCCCGGCGCGCTCCTGGTCGGCGGCGCGAGCCTGCAGGTTGGCCTGCTGCATCTTCAGTGACTGCAGATTGCCCTTGGCCACGCTGGTCAGCCCATCGAGTTCGGCCAGTTTGCGGTCGCGGGCACGGTCGACGTCTTCGACGCTGGTGTACATGCGCATCAGCTGCTGGTCGGAACTGGCACGGGCGGCGTCCGCCTTGCGCTGCTCGATCTCGGCGGCGGTCGGGGCCGGCGGCACCTCGCGGATCACCCGGCCCTGTTCATTGAGCACCTGATAGCCCTTGCCGATGTACTGCGGGGGCACGCCCAGGCGGTCAATGACGGTGATGCCCTTGTCATTCACGTAACGGTACATCTCGACCTGGCTGGCCGCCTGGTCGGCAGCCGCCTGGCCGGCGAGCATGGCTCCCAGAAGCCCCATCAACACCCTGTAGCGGTAAGCACCCTGCTTGGCCATGCCCGACACCCTTGTTCCGGTTAGATACCGTACTGCGCCCGATACGCTTCGACTGCCGACAGATGCTGCTTGAGCTGCCCGTCACCGGCCAGATATTCCAGCACCTGCTCCAGCGAGACAATGCTTACGACTGGAATCGAGAAATCCCGTTCCACTTCCTGGATCGCCGAAAGCTCGCCCTTGCCGCGCTCCTGCCGGTTCAGCGCGATCAGCACGCCGGCAGCCTGGGCTCCCTGCGCGTCGATGATCTGCATGACCTCGCGAATCGCAGTGCCAGCGGTGATCACGTCGTCGATGATCAATGCGCGACCGGCCAGGGGAGCGCCAACCAGCGTGCCGCCTTCGCCATGGTCCTTGGCTTCCTTGCGGTTGAAGCACCAGGGCAGGTCGCGGCCGTGCTGTTCCGCCAGCGCAATAGCTGTAGCGGCCGCCAGCGGAATTCCTTTATAGGCCGGACCGAACAACACGTCGAAAGGTATGCCGCTGTCGACCACCGCGCTGGCGTAGAAACGACCCAGCTGGGACAGCGCAACGCCGCTGTTGAACAGACCGGCATTGAAGAAGTACGGGCTGGTGCGCCCGGACTTGAGAGTGAACTCGCCGAAGCGAAGAACGCCGCGCTCGATGGCGAAGCGGATGAAATCGCGTTGATATGCGTGCATGGGAGAGAACCGGCCGGTATGAATTTAGCTAAACCGTTTGAGCTCGGGTATCATACACACACGTGATTTTGGGGGCCATTTATGCGGATCATCAGTGTGAACGTGAATGGTATTCAGGCTGCAGCCGAGCGGGGTCTACTCAGCTGGCTGCAAGCCCAGAATGCCGACGTGATCTGCTTGCAGGATACCCGCGCCTCCGCTTTCGATCTGGATGACCCATCCTACCAACTGGATGGCTACTTCCTGTACGCCTGCGATGCCGAAGTGCCCAGTCAGGGCGGCGTCGCAATCTATAGTCGTCTGCAACCCAAGGCTGTCATAAGCGGCCTGGGTTTCGAGATGGCCGATCGTTACGGGCGCTACCTGCAAGCCGATTTCGATAAGGTGAGTATCGCCACTCTCCTGCTGCCTACCGGGCAGGAAGGGGATGAGAACCTGAACCACAAGTTCAAGTTCATGGACGATTTCGCCCAGTACATGAACAAACAGCGCCGCAAGCGCCGCGAATACATCTATTGCGGCTCGCTGTACGTCGCGCACCAGAAGCTCGACGTGAAGAACTGGCGCGAATGCCAGCAATCGCCCGGCTTCATGGCGCCGGAGCGTGGCTGGATGGATGAGATCTTCGGCACCATGGGCTATGTCGACGCCCTGCGCGAGGTCAACCGCGAAGGCGACCAGTACAGCTGGTGGCCGGAAAGCGAACAGGCCGAGTTGCTCAACCTGGGCTGGCGCTTCGACTACCAGATCCTCACGCCGGGTCTGCGCCGCTTCGTGCGCGGCGCCAAGCTGCCGCGCCAGCCGCGCTTCTCCCAGCATGCGCCGCTGATCGTGGACTACGACTGGACGCTGAGCATCTGAGTCCTGGCGCCGCGCCGAAAGGCGGACAGAAAAAAGCCGGCTTCGCGCCGGCTTTTTCATGCCTGGAATTCAGCGCCTACTTGATCGGACGCCAGGTGAAGGGATAGCGGTAGTCCAGCCCTTCGTTGGCCTTGATCCCGGCGATGATGGTCAACACCAGCGCGCCGATGCTCACCAGGCCCAGCAGGAAGAAGCCAATCACCACCAGCATCAGCAGGAAGCTGACCACCACCGCGAGGCTCACGGTGATCTGGAAGTTCAGCGCTTCCTTGCCCTGACGGTCCACGAACGGGTCCGATTCACGCTTGATCTGCCAGACGATCAGCGGCCCGAGCAGGTTACCGAAAGGGAAGATGAAGCCAAGGAAAGCGGCAAAGTGGCAGAACATCGCCCACTGCCGGGCCTCCTGGCTCGGCTTAGGCTGCGGTACCGGTACTTCGTCGCTCATCCTTTCGCTCCTTGTACTTGCAGAGCGGGCGGGTTCACCGCCCGTCGGGTCAGTCCGCCAGCGCGGCGCGCTGCAGCTCGAACAGCTCGCGCAGGCCCTGCTGCGCCAGCTCCAGCATGGCATTGAGTTCAGCCGGCTGGAAGGGTGCACCCTCGGCGGTGCCCTGGACTTCGATGAAGCCGCCCGCGTCGGTCATGACCACGTTCAGATCGGTCTCGGCGGCGGAGTCTTCCAGGTAGTCCAGGTCCAGCACCGGCTCGCCCTGGTACATACCCACGGACACGGCAGCGACCATCTGCTTGAGCGGGTTGCCCTTGAGTGCGCCGCGCTTCTTCAGCACGGCCAGGGCGTCGATCAGCGCCACGGTGGCGCCGGTGATGGACGCGGTGCGAGTGCCACCGTCGGCCTGGATCACATCGCAGTCGATATACAGGGTGTTCTCACCCAGCTTGCTCAGGTCCAGCGCGGCGCGCAGGGAACGACCGATCAGCCGCTGGATTTCCAGGGTACGGCCACCCTGCTTGCCGCGCGCGGCTTCGCGCTGGTTACGCTCACCGGTGGAACGCGGCAGCATGCCGTATTCGGCGGTCAGCCAGCCCTGGCCCTGGCCCTTGAGGAAGCGCGGCACACCGGATTCGGCGCTGACGGTGCAGATCACCTTGGTGTCGCCGAACTCGACCAGCACGGAGCCCTCGGCATGCTTGGTGTAATGGCGGGTGATACGGATCGGGCGCAGTTGGTCGGCGGCGCGGCCACTGGGACGGTTCATGGAGGCATCCTGTACAGATTACTGGCGGGGGAATGTCCGCCATTATAGAGGCCAGCGGACGGGCGCAACCACCGCCGGCGTGCTGCGGCGCGCCACGCTGGGGTACAATTACCGGTTTCCGACGACCTGTCGGCCATTTTCCCAGCCCATTCAGAGAGGTGATTCCATGGTCCACAGCATGACCGCCTTCGCCCGCGTCGAGCGCGCCGGCACCCATGGAACCCTCAGTTGGGAGCTGCGCTCGGTCAACCACCGCTACCTCGAACCCAACCTGCGCCTGCCCGAAGCCTTCCGCGACCTCGAAGGCGCGGTGCGCGAGGCGCTGCGCCAGGGTCTGTCGCGCGGCAAGGTGGAATGCACCCTGCGCTTCAACGAGGAAAACGCCGGCAAGCCGCTGCAGGTCGACCGCGAGCGCGCCGCGCAGCTGGTCGCCGCCGCCGAGACCGTCGCCGGCCTGATCCAGCAGCCCGCCCCGCTCGACCCGCTGGCCGTGCTGGCCTGGCCGGGCGTGCTGGTGGGCGACGCCGCCGACCCGCAGGCGCTCAACGCCAGCGCCCTGACCGCCTTCAACCAGGCGCTGGACGAACTCAAGGCCGGCCGCGCCCGCGAAGGTGCAGACCTGGCGAAGATCATCGACGAGCGCCTGAGTGCCATGCAGGAAGAAGTGGTCAACCTGCGCGAGCTGGTGCCGCAGATGCTCGCCAACCAGCGGCAGAAGATCCTCGACCGCTTCACTGAGATGAAAGCCGAACTCGACCCGCAGCGCCTGGAGCAGGAAATGGTCCTGCTGGCGCAGAAGAGCGACGTCGCCGAGGAGCTGGATCGCCTGACTACCCACATCACCGAAGTACGCCGCGTGCTCAAGGCCGGCGGTGCCGCAGGCCGGCGCCTGGACTTCCTGATGCAGGAGCTCAACCGCGAGGCCAACACGCTGGGTTCGAAGGCGTTCGACCCGCGCTCCACGCAGGCCGCGGTCAACCTCAAGGTCCTGATCGAGCAGATGCGCGAACAGGTACAGAATATCGAGTAAGCCGGGCGTCTCCGGTCCCAATCCACCGCAACTCCAGGAAAGCGCCATGTCCGGCACCCTGTACATCGTTTCCGCGCCGTCGGGCGCCGGCAAGACCAGCCTGGTCAAGGCCCTGCTCGACGCCATGCCCAGCGTGCGCGTCTCCGTCTCCCACACCACCCGCGGCATGCGTCCGGGCGAAGTGGACGGGGTGAACTACCACTTCGTCGGCCACGACACCTTCAAGGCCATGCTCGAGCGCAACGAATTCCTCGAGCACGCGCAGGTCTTCGACAACCTCTATGGCACCTCCCAGCGCTGGGTCGAGAAGACCCTGGCCGAGGGCAACGACCTGATTCTCGAGATCGACTGGCAGGGCGCGCAGCAGGTGCGCCGGCTGATGCCCCAGGCGCAGTCGATCTTCATTCTGCCGCCGACCCAGGAAGCCCTGCGCCAGCGCCTGACCAACCGCGGCCAGGACAGCGACGAGGTGATCGAGCGGCGCATGCAGGAAGCCGTCAGCGAAATGAGCCACTATGTGGAGTACGATCACCTGGTGATCAACGACGATTTCGCCCACGCACTGGAAGACCTCAAGGCGATCTTCCGCGCCCGCCAACTGCGCCAGGATGCCCAGCAGCAACGCCATACCGAGCTGCTGCAACGCCTGCTGGCCTGAAACGGGCGAGCAAAGGCACTTCCATAAAGATTGGCGATTTTTTAGACTATCCAGTCCGCCCGGTATTTCTCCGGGTCTCCATTTGCGTAATGAGGAACACCATGGCCCGCGTCACCGTTGAAGACTGCCTGGACAACGTCGATAACCGTTTCGAGCTGGTCATGCTCGCCACCAAGCGTTCGCGCCAGCTGGCTACCGGCGGCAAAGAGCCCAAGGTACCGTGGGAAAACGACAAGCCCACCGTCGTCGCCCTGCGCGAAATCGCCTCTGGCCTGGTGGATGCTGACATCGTTCAGCAGGAGGACGTGGTTGAAGAAGAGCCGCTGTTCGCTGCTTTTGAAGACGAGGCCAACAACGAGGCCCTGTAAGTCGATGTCTGGCCGACGAATCGGCGCGCCGCGATATGCCGCTCGGCAGGGGGTAAGCCCATGCCGAGCATAGACGCCTTCGCCGACCGACTGTCGAGCTACCTGGGCCCGGATCAGGTCAACCTGGTCCGCCGCGCCTACTACTACGCCGAGCAGGCCCATGACGGGCAGCGCCGCCGCAGCGGCGAAGCCTATGTCACGCACCCGCTCGCCGTCGCCAACATCCTCGCCGACATGCACATGGACCATCAGAGCCTGATGGCGGCCATGCTGCACGATGTGATCGAGGACACCGGCATCGCCAAGGAAGCGCTTACCGCGCAGTTCGGCGAAACCGTTTCGGAACTGGTGGACGGGGTCAGCAAGCTGACCCAGATGAACTTCGAGTCCAAGGCCGAGGCGCAGGCCGAGAACTTCCAGAAGATGGCCATGGCCATGGCGCGCGACATCCGCGTGATCCTGGTGAAGCTGGCCGACCGCCTGCACAACATGCGCACCCTGGAAGTGCTGTCGGGCGAGAAGCGCCGGCGCATCGCCAAGGAAACCCTGGAAATCTACGCGCCCATCGCCAACCGGCTGGGCATGCACAGCATGCGCGTGGAGTTCGAGGACCTGGGCTTCAAGGCCATGCATCCGATGCGCTCCGAGCGCATTCGCCAGGCGGTGAAGAAGGCCCGTGGCAATCGCCGCGAAATCGTCGGCAAGATCCAGGAATCGCTGGTCAACTGCCTTGCCCGCGAAGGCATGGAAGGCCAGGTCCTGGGCCGCGAGAAGCACCTGTTCAGCATCTACAAGAAGATGCGCGGCAAGCGCAAGGCGTTCACCGAGATCATGGACGTCTACGCCTTCCGCATCATCGTCGACAAGGTCGACACCTGCTACCGCGTGCTCGGCGCCGTGCACAACCTGTACAAGCCGTTCCCCGGTCGCTTCAAGGACTACATCGCCATTCCCAAGGCCAACGGCTACCAGTCGTTGCACACCACGCTGTTCGGCATGCACGGCGTGCCCATCGAGATCCAGATCCGCACCCGCGAGATGGAAGAGATGGCCAACCACGGCATCGCCGCGCACTGGCTGTACAAGTCCAGCGAAGAGGAATCGCCCAAAGGTACCCACGCCCGCGCCCGCCAGTGGGTCAAGGGCATCCTCGAACTGCAGCAGCGCGCCGGCAACTCGCTGGAATTCATCGAGAACGTGAAGATCGACCTGTTCCCGGACGAGGTCTACGTGTTCACGCCCAAGGGCCGCATCATGGAGCTGCCCAAAGGCTCCACGGCGGTCGACTTCGCCTACGCGGTGCATACCGACGTCGGCAACAGCTGCATCGCCTGCCGCATCAACCGTCGCCTGGCGCCGCTGTCCGAACCGCTGCAGAGCGGCGCGACGGTGGAAATCGTCACCGCGCCGGGCACCCGACCGAACCCGGCCTGGCTCAATTTCGTGGTCACCGGCAAGGCACGCACGCACATCCGCCATGCGCTCAAGCTGCAGCGCCGCTCCGAGTCGATCAATCTCGGCGAGCGCCTGCTGAACAAGACCCTCGCCGGCTTCGACAGCCACCTGGAGAAGATCCCGCAGGAGCGCATCCAGGGCGTCCTCGCCGAATACCGCATGGAGGTCTTCGAGGACCTGCTCGAAGAGATCGGCCTGGGCAACCGCATGGCCTATGTGGTCGCACGCCGCCTGCTGTCCAGCGAAGGCGAACAGGCCCCCAGCGCCGAAGGGCCGCTGGCGATCCGCGGAACCGAAGGGCTGGTGCTCAGCTACGCCAAGTGCTGCACGCCGATCCCGGGCGACCCGATCGTCGGCCACCTGTCCGCCGGCAAGGGCATGGTCGTGCACCTGGAGAACTGCCGGAACATCAGCGAAATTCGCCACAACCCGGAAAAATGCATCCAGCTCAGCTGGGCCAAGGATGTCACCGGCGAATTCAACGTCGAACTGCGCGTCGAACTGGAGCACCAGCGCGGCCTGATCGCCCTGCTCGCCACCAGTGTCAACGCCGCCGACGGCAACATCGAGAAGATCAGCATGGACGAGCGCGATGGTCGCATCAGCGTGGTCCAGCTAGTCGTCAGCGTGCATGACCGTGTGCACCTGGCCCGCGTCATCAAGAAGCTGCGCGCGCTCAAGGGCGTGATCCGCATCACCCGCATGCGCAGCTGATCCCACCCTAAGGAGTCGACATGACCAAGACCGTTATCCATACCGACAAAGCCCCGGCCGCCATCGGTACCTACTCCCAGGCCATCAAGGCTGGCAACACCGTCTACGTCTCCGGTCAGATCCCGCTGGACCCGAAAACCATGGAACTGGTCGAGGGCTTCGAAGAGCAGACCGTCCAGGTCTTCGAGAACCTCAAGGCAGTGATCGAAGCCTCCGGCGGCTACCTGCACGACGTCGCCAAGCTGAACATCTTCCTCACCGACCTCTCGCACTTCGCCAAGGTCAACGAGATCATGGGCAAGTACTTCACCCAGCCCTACCCGGCCCGCGCCGCCATTGGCGTTGCCGCCCTGCCGAAGGGTGCCCAGGTCGAGATGGACGCCATCGTCGTCCTCGAATAAGCGGTACGTGATTCCTACGGGGCCCCAGCGGCCCCGTTCTCTTGTCTGCAAGGAGCAAACATGCGTCGCGCCCTGATCCTGAGCGCCCTGCTCGGCCTGCTCACCGGCTGCGCCGGCACCCCGTCCGACCCGTCCGGTGTCTGGGTCAACCAGGCCGCCATCGATGCTGCCGGCAAAGGTGGCAAGTTGCGCGAGGCGCTGCTGGCCTACGGCCCGAACCTGGAATGGAAGCTGGACACCAAGGCCGGACAGGCCACCTTCAGCAACGGCTTCGAGCTGGGCGAAGGTCAACTCACCGCCGAAGATCCCAAGCACTACCGCGTCGACTTCTACGGCAGCAACCAGGAAGCCCTGGAGCTGGACGGCAAGGAGCTGGTGCAGGTAGGCAGCGACAACTGGCCCGAGCAGCGCTTCCTGCGTCCCAAGCAGCAGCCCGCGGCGCAGAGCCCGGCCGGCAGCACCTTCGAGAACGCCCTGTATGCCGCCTACCTCAACGGCACATGGATCATCGAGGAAGGCGAAGGCAAGGGCAGCAAGGTCAAGTTCTCCCCCAACGGCAGCCTCGAAGGCATGCCCGGCTTCGATCGCTACGCGCTGTGCCTGGCCGGCGACTGCGCGGCCATGAGCGGTGACAACGACAGCATCTGGCTGCAACAGGGCCAGCAGGGCCGCGAGTTCCTCTTCGAGCGCGACGGCGACAAGCTGGAGCTGTTCGAGACGGTGAACCGTGCCCAGGCCGACGAGATGCCGCAGTACGCACCCGGCAACAAGGTCTGGACGCTGGAGCGCGACTGACTCGCGCGAGTGGGCGGGCTCGATTGGCAGACGTCAGCGCAGTCCGCTCCACAGCAACCAGCCACCCAGCGCCAGCAACAGACCACCACACAGACGGTCCAGCGCCGTGACCCGGTGCTGTAGCCAGGCGCGCCAGCGCGGGCGATCCAGCAGGCGCACCAGCGCCATGTCCCACAGCAGCACCACCGCCACCATCCACAGCACGCAGACACCCAGCGCCCAACCGGGCAGGTGGAACTGGCCGAGTACGCCAAACAGGCCGGTGTAGAAGATCGGCAGTTTGGGGTTCAGGCTGCTGGCGAGAAGCCCCTCGCGCACACCCCGCAGAAACCCTCCGCCACGCTGATCACCCACTTGCGTGGGAATCTCCAGCTCCCGCCGCGCCAGCAAAGCCTGCGCGCCAAGCCAGACGAAATACCCGCCGCCCAGCCACTGCACGACCCGCAGTCCATGGCTTGCCACTTGTGGCAGCAAGCCGAGGATGAACAGCACCAGCAGCATGCTGGCCAGATTGGCCAGGGCGATACCGACAGCACAGCCATCGGCATGCCGCCGCCCGCGCAACAAGGCGGCACGGATCAGCAGGAAGAAGTCCGGCCCCGGCGACAGCAGGGCGGCAAAGTGAGTACTGGCAACCAGCGCGAAGGCGGCGAACATGACGATCTCCCGAATGCGACGTCGCGCAGTCTGGAAGGGCCGGTCCCAGGCAGTCTTGGAAGAAACTCAGGTGCGCGTGGCGCGCAGGAAACGTCCGGGAGTGACGCCGGTAAAGCGGCGGAAGGTGCCGGAAAAATGCGCCTGGTCGTAGAAGCCCAGGGTCAACGCAACATCCAGCGGCTTTTCGCCGGCCACCAGCAGGCGCTTGGCCTCGCGGATGCGCCGTTGCAGCAGGTAGGTATGCGGCGGCACGCCATAGGCGTTGCGGAAGGCTTCGATCAGGTGGCGCGGATGGCGTTGCAACAGGTTGGCGAGATGTTCGAGGCTGACCGCGTCGCGGTAGTGCGCCTCCAGATAGTCGCGCAGCTTCGCCGTGATGCCGCCATCGCGGGCTGGCGAGGCGTTCGGCCGCATGCCGCCGTGACGGACGAATACCAGTTCCAGCAGCGTCAGCAACTCGCTTTCCAGGGCCAGCGCATCGTTACGCTCGAACTCTGCGGCAACCCGCCGGAGCGCCTCGGCCACCTGCCCGTCATCATGCGGATTGAGCGCCTGGAAGCCGCGCGGCAACTGCTTGCGCCCGAGCAGCGGCAATAGACGCGACTCCTCGATGTAGAGCATGCGGTAGACCAGCCGCTCGGACTCGGCATTGCCGGTGTGCGGCTCCTCCGGATTCATCAGCGACAGTGTGCCGGCCGGCAGCACGTGGCGCGCGCCACGGCACTGGTAGCCGCCGGCGCCCTGCAGGATGGCGCCGATGGCGAAGGCATCGTGGCTGTGACGGCCGAACGGCTGGCCGGAGAAGTCCGCATGGAACAACTCCACTCCCGGCAACCAGGGGCGCGCCAGCAGCCGGTTGGCGTCCATCTCAGGCGTCTTTGCCAGCCAGGATCGCCGCGTAGCCTTCGCGGAAGCTCGGGTAGCGCGGTTCCCAGCCCAGCGCGCGGGCGCGGGCATTGCTGCAACGCTTGCTGCCGGCGCGGCGTACGGTCTGCTCTGCGGACCATTGAGTGACGCCCAGTTGCTCGCGCAACCAGCCGACCACCTCGTGCAGCGCTGCCGGGTCGTTGTCGACTCCGAGGTAGCAATCCTCCAGCGCCACGCCGCTGCGGTCGGCTTCCAGCAGGTGCGCCAGCAGACCGGCACAGTCCTCGGCGTGGAGGCGGTTGGCGTACAGCGGCGGCTCGCTGGCCACCCGATAGCCCTCGCGCACCTGCTTGAGCAGCCACTCGCGGCCGGGCCCGTAGATGCCGGTCAGGCGCACGACGCTGGCGGGAATGCCGCTCTGCAGCGCCACCTGCTCGGCCTCGAGCATCACGCTGCCGGAATAGCTCGTAGCCTCGGCCGGCGAGCTCTCGTCGATCCACTCGCCATCGCGCTGGGCATACACACCGCTGCTGGAGACGAACAGCAGGCGCCTGGGCGTCTGCCCGCGCTGCTTGAGCCAGCCGAGCGCGTTGCGCAGGCCTTCGACGTAGGCGGCGCGATAGCCGGCTTCGTCATGCTGGGTCGCGGCGGCGCAGTACACCAGGTAATCCAGGTTGCCGACCGGCCAGGTATCGGGGCATTCGAGCTGGGCCAGGTCGCCGGCCACCGGCAGCACTTCCAGCGGCAGCGCGGCGACGTTGCGACGCAGGCCATGGACGCGCCAGTCGCGCGCGGCCAGTTGGCGCCCCAGGCGGCTGCCGACATCGCCGCAACCGACGATCATCAGGCTGGGGAAGGTGCTCTTGCTCATGCTTGGCTCCGCGAATCAAAGTTCGGCAGTTTAGCGCGGTTGGTTCGCGGCGGTGCAGCCGCTATGCTTGGGCCACCTCAACGGATTCAGTGCCATGACCCTTACCGAACTGCGCTACATCGTCACGCTTGCCCAGGAGCAACACTTCGGCCGCGCCGCGGAGCGCTGCCACGTCAGCCAGCCGACCCTGTCGGTGGGCGTGAAGAAGCTCGAAGACGAGCTCGGCGTGCTGATTTTCGAGCGCAGCAAGAGTGCGGTGCGCCTGACACCGGTCGGCGAAGGCATCGTGGCGCAGGCGCAGAAAGTCCTGGAGCAGGCCCAGGGCATCCGCGAACTGGCCCAGGCCGGCAAGAACCAGCTGACCTCGCCGCTCAAGGTCGGGGCCATCTACACCATCGGCCCGTACCTGTTCCCCCACCTGATTCCGCAGCTGCACCGGGTCGCCCCGCAGATGCCGCTGTACATCGAGGAAAACTTCACCCACATCCTGCGCGACAAGCTGCGCACCGGCGAGCTGGACGCGATCATCATCGCCCTGCCGTTCCAGGAAGCCGACGTGCTGACCCTGCAACTGTTCGATGAGCCCTTCTACGTGCTGATGCCGGCGGACCACCCATGGACCGCAAAGAAGACCATCGACCCGGAGCTGCTCAACGACAAGAGCCTGCTGCTGCTCGGCGAGGGCCACTGCTTCCGCGACCAGGTCCTGGAAGCCTGCCCGACCACCCACAAGGGCGGCGAGAACAAGCACACCACGGTGGAATCCAGCTCCCTGGAAACCATCCGCCACATGGTCGCCTCCGGCCTTGGCGTATCGGTACTGCCGTTCTCCGCCGTGGACAGCCACCACTACGCACCGGGCGTCCTGGAAGTGCGCCCGTTCAGTGCCCCGGTTCCCTTCCGCACCGTCGCCATCGCCTGGCGTGCCAGCTTCCCGCGGCCGCGTGCCATCGAGGTGCTGGCCGACTCGATCCGCCTGTGCTCGGTCGCCAAGCCGACCGTCAAGGGTGAAGCCGAGCCGGCATGACCGATCTGTCGAACGTCCCGGTCACCGCGCTCAAAGGCGTGGGCGCCGCGCTGGAAGAGAAACTGGCGAAGGTCGGCCTGGAGAACCTCCAGGACATCCTCTTCCACCTGCCGCTGCGCTACCAGGACCGCACCCGCATCACGCCCATCGGTGCATTGCGTCCGGGACAGGACGCCGTCGTCGAGGGCGTGGTCTCCGGCGCCGACGTGGTGATGGGCAAGCGCCGCAGCCTGCTGGTGCGCCTGCAGGACGGCACCGGCACGCTGAGCCTGCGCTTCTATCACTTCAGCCAGGCGCAGAAGGAAAACCTCAAGCGCGGCACGCACCTGCGTTGCTACGGTGAAGCGCGCCCCGGGGCTTCCGGCCTGGAGATCTACCACCCCGAATACCGCTCGCTCACCGACGCCGCTGCGGCGCCGGTGGAGCAGACGCTGACGCCGATCTACCCGACCACCGAAGGCCTCACCCAGCAGCGCCTGCGCCAGCTCAGCGAGCAGACCCTGGCACGCCTGGGCCCATCGAGCCTGCCGGACTGGTTGCCGGCGGAACTGGCCCGCGACTACCGCCTCGGCCCACTCGACGAAGCCATCCGCTACCTGCACCGGCCGCCGCCGGATGCTGATCTGGAGGAACTCGCCGAAGGCCGCCACTGGGCGCAACATCGCCTCGCCTTCGAGGAGCTGCTGACCCACCAGCTGTCGCTGCAACGCCTGCGCGAGAGCGTGCGTTCCCAGGCCGCGCCAGCTCTGCCGCTGGCCAAGCGCCTGCCGCAGCAGTACCTGAAGAACCTCGGCTTCAAGCCCACCGGTGCGCAACAGCGGGTCGGCGCGGAAATCGCCTATGACCTCGCCCAGTCCGAGCCGATGCTGCGCCTGGTGCAGGGCGACGTCGGCGCCGGCAAGACCGTGGTCGCCGCCCTTGCCGCCCTGCAGGCGCTGGAAGCCGGTTATCAGGTGGCGCTGATGGCGCCCACCGAGATTCTCGCCGAGCAGCACTTCCTCAACTTCACCAAGTGGTTGCAACCGCTGGGCATCGAAGTCGCCTGGCTGGCCGGCAAGCTCAAGGGCAAGGCCCGCGCCAGCGCACTGGAGCAGATCGCCGGCGGCGCGCCGATGATCGTCGGCACCCACGCACTGTTCCAGGACGAAGTGAAGTTCAAGCGCCTGGCCCTGGTGATCATCGACGAGCAGCACCGCTTCGGCGTGCAGCAGCGCCTCGCCCTGCGCCAGAAAGGCGTCGACGGCCGGCTTTGCCCGCACCAGCTGATCATGACCGCCACCCCCATTCCACGGACCCTGGCGATGAGCGCCTACGCCGATCTGGACACCTCGATCCTCGATGAACTGCCGCCCGGCCGAACCCCGGTGAACACCGTTCTGGTGGCCGACAGCCGCCGCATCGAAGTGATCGAACGGGTGCGCGCCGCCTGCGCTGAGGGCCGCCAGGCCTACTGGGTCTGCACGCTGATCGAGGAATCCGAAGAACTCACCTGCCAGGCCGCGGAAACCACCTACGAGGAACTCTCCTCGGCGCTGGGCGAACTGCGCGTGGGCCTGATCCACGGGCGCATGAAGCCGGCAGACAAGGCCGTGGTCATGGAGGCCTTCAAGGAAGGCATGCTGCAGTTGCTGGTGGCGACCACGGTGATCGAAGTCGGCGTGGACGTACCCAACGCCAGCCTGATGATCATCGAGAACCCCGAGCGCCTGGGGCTGGCGCAGTTGCACCAGTTGCGCGGCCGCGTCGGCCGGGGCAGCGCGGCAAGCCACTGCGTGCTGCTCTATCACCCGCCGCTGTCGCAGATCGGCCGCGAGCGCCTGGGGATCATGCGCGAAACCTGCGATGGTTTCGTCATCGCCGAAAAGGACCTGGAATTGCGCGGCCCCGGCGAAATGCTCGGTACGCGCCAGACCGGCCTGCTGCAATTCAAGGTGGCCGACCTGATGCGCAACGCCGACCTGCTACCGGCGGTACGCGATGCTGCGCAGGCCCTGCTGGCACACTGGCCGCAATCGGTCAGTCCGTTGCTGGCACGCTGGCTGAGGCACGGCCAGCAATACGGACAAGTGTGACGTATTTCACTCTCATCGGTCAGTTGACTGCTCGGTCACGCTGACTGCGTGGTTATACTCCGACCCAGCCGTTGATAACCGGATCACATTCATGAGCGACGCCGCACGCGCCCCATCCGACTCCTCGCAGGCCCCCGAGGTCATCCTGCAGCTGCTCGACAAGCTGGGCATTCCCTCTCGCGAAATCAGCGACGCCACCACACTGCCGGCCGCGCGCCGGGTGCAGGCCAGCCTGCTGGAGGATGCCGTCGGCACCTTGCTGGTGCTGTTCCCGCAGAGCCAGTTGCTGGACCTCAACCGCCTGGCCGAACTCACCGGGCGCAAGCTGGTGGCGGTCAAGCCCGATCGCCTGGAGCGCATGCTCGGCAAGCATCAGCTCGGTCGCCTGCCGGCATTGCCGCCGCTGACCAGCTCGCCGTGCCTGTATGACGAGCGCCTGCTGCAGGAACCGCAGCTGCTGATCGAGTCCGGCGCTCCGGGCACGCTGCTGGAAATTCCCACGGCGTCCTTCCGCAGCCTGCTGGAGAAGGCCAGCGCGGCACGCTTCGGCGTGCCGCTGGAATCCATCCGGCCCAATCTCGACCGCCCGGACGACGACCGCAAGGAAATCACCCAGGCCGTGCAGGCATTCACCGCCCGCCGCATCCAGCAGCGCCTCGAGGAAACCATCGAGATTCCACCGCTGCCGGAAACCGCACAGAAGATCATCAAGCTGCGCGTCGACCCCAACGCCACGGTGGATGACATCACCGGCGTGGTGGAAACCGACCCGGCGCTCGCCGCGCAAGTAGTCAGCTGGGCGGCTTCGCCCTACTACGCTGCGCCTGGCAAGATCCGCTCGGTGGAGGACGCCATCGTCCGTGTGCTGGGCTTCGACCTGGTGATCAACCTCGCCCTGGGCCTGGCCCTGGGCAAGACCCTGAGCCTACCCAAGGACCAGCCGCAGCACGCTACGCCCTACTGGCACCAGGCGATCTACACCGCCGCAGTGATCGAGGGCCTGACCCGTGCCGTGCCGCGCGCCGAGCGCCCGGAAGCCGGCCTGACCTACCTCGGCGGCCTGCTGCACAGCATCGGCTACCTGGTCCTGGCGCACATCTTCCCGCCGCATTTCTCGCTGATCTGCCGGCATCTGGAAGTGAACCCGCACGTCGAGCACAACCTCGTCGAACAGCATCTGCTGGGCATCACCCGCGAACAGATCGGCGCCTGGCTGATGCGCACCTGGGACATGCCGGAGGAGATCTACACCGCGCTGCGCTTCCAGCACGACCCGTCCTACGCCGGTGATTGCTCCGCCTACGCCAACCTGGTGTGCCTGGCGACCCGCCTGCTGCGCAACCACGGCATCGGCAGCGGCCCGGAGACCGATATTCCGCAGGACCTGCTGGATCGCCTGGATATTCCGCGTGAAAAGGCCGAGGACGCCGTACGCAAGGTCCTCGACGCCGAGGCTGTGCTGCGTGAACTGGCCAGCCAGTTCAATCCGGGGCACTGAATCTGGTCCGGCCCCGGCCGTAGGATGGTGTGGAGCGCAGCGATACCCATCGATCCGAAGCACCGACAGCATGGGTATCGCTTAGGCTCCACCCATCCTACGAGTACCCTGCCGTGCATCGCTTCCCGCATCAATGAAAAAGGCCCCGTCAGGGGCCTTTTTTCTGTGCATCGAAAGCGCCTCAGGCGGCTTTCTTGTCGCTGGCCGGCGCGGCCTTTTTCTTCGGCTTCAGGTACTTCACCAGGCCCTGGAACCAGATCACCAGGCCGGGGTTGCCCTGGATCTGGATGTCCTTGTTCTGGATGCCCTGCATGAAAGCCAGCTGGGGATTCTTCGAGGTCATGGTGGCGAAGCCGTAGGCGCCGTCCTTGAAGCCCAGCGCAAAGGCCGGGTTCGGGTGCGTGCCGCGACGGGCGCTGACCTTGAGATCCTTGACGATGTAGTGGCGGGCGACCTTGCCGTCGAGGGTGTGGAGCTGGAACACCAGGTCCTTGCCTTCGAGCTGCTTCTGGAACGCCGGGTTTTCGCGACTGGCCTTGGCCATCAAGCGACCCAGCATCCACAGGAGAAGACGGAATTTCATGCACAAACCTCGACGTTCGAGACAATAGTCTGCGCATTGTAGCCAGTTTGAAAACGGACTACATCCGGTCTTTTGGAGGGATTATGTAACTGCAGGAGGCAACCCGGAGCCGCTCTGGCTCCGGGTCAGACGCGATCAGTTGACGGCGTCTTTGAGCGCCTTGCCCGGCTTGAAGGCAACGGTATTGCTGGCTTTGATCTTTACCGGCTGGCCGGTCTGCGGGTTCTTGCCGGTACGGGCGCCACGGTGGCGCTGAACGAAGGTACCGAAACCGACAAGGGTAACGCTGTCCTTGCGGTTGAGCGCGCCAGTGATTTCATCCAGCAGCGCATTCAGCACCTTGTTGGCTTGTTCTTTGGTGAGGTCGGCCTTCTCGGCGATCGCGGCGGCGAGTTCTGGTTTACGCATAAATGCCTCTTTGACGGTTTGTTGTTGTTGTGTCCGTGCTGTCTTCCCAACAGCGCCCAAGGCACCGCAGCCTTGCCGTACAGGCTCTAGGCTGCGGCAGACGGGGGAGAATGGCACGCCGAAAGCTGGTACGCCAGTATCGTCTGACAATTTGCGGGCAGTTTCCCAAGGCAAAAACGCCATAGGCGACGCCTGTCACGCCAACAGGGCTGGCAACTCCTTGTTCAGAGAGAGTTTTTCACTCACCGCGGCCCCTGTGAGGGCGTAGCCGAGCAATCGACCGGCGGTATCCCGGCACAGCACCTTGAGGTCCGGGCCAGAGCCTTCCACCTGCCATTCACCCTCGCTTCCGCGCGGCGGCGGCGAAACCACCAACGGGCACACCGGGGTTTTCACCGTCACCGGCATGGCGCCATAGGCCACCGGCGTCGGTTTGCCGGCCAGGGTCTGCGCCAGTGCGCGAGCGCAGGACATCAGTGGCATCACGTAGAGCAGGTTGAGGCCGTCGACCTCGGCGCAGTCGCCCAGGGCGTAGATATTGGCGTGGGAGGTGCGCAGTTCGCGGTTGACCATCACGCCACGGTTGATGTCCAGCCCGGCGGCGGCAGCCAGGTCGATGCGCGGGCGCAGGCCCACGGCAGAAACCACCAGATCGCAGGCGATCACCTGGCCATCGGAAAGATGCGCCTCCAGGGCATCCCCGGCGTGCACCAGGCTGTTCAGCACCGGGCCGAGGTGGAAGCGCACGCCGAGGCCTTCCAGCCCCTCCTGCACAGCCTGCGCGGCGGCCGGATGGAGCAGGCCGGGCATCACCTGTTCGCAAGGCGCGACCACGTCGATCTGGTAGCCGCCGCTGGACAGGTCGTTGGCGAACTCGCAGCCGATCAGGCCGGCGCCAAGCAGCAGCACGCGGCGCTTGCCGGCGGCGGCAGCGCGGAAGCGTGCGTAGTCTTCGAGGTCGTTGATCGGGAAGATCAGGTCCTGGGCGTCGCCCTCGACCGGCACGCGGATGGTTTCGGCGCCCCAGGCCAGGACCAGGTCGCGGTAGTGCACTTCTTCCTCGCCGATCCAGATGCGCCGGTGGCCCGGATCGATGCCGGTGACGCGGGTGTGGGTGAGGATGCGCGCCTTGAGCTGGTCAGCCATGGCGCCAGCTTCGGCCATGGCCAGGCCGTCGGCGTCCTTGTCCTTGGAGAAGCCGGTGGAGAGCATCGGCTTGGAGTAGGAGCGACCGTCGTCGGCGGTGATCAGCAGCAGCGGCGTTTCGCTGTCCAGCTTGCGCCACTCGCGCGCCAGGTTGTAACCGGCCAGGCCGGTGCCGATGATCACCAGCGGTGCGTTATCGCTCATTGCGCTCTCCATTTCGTAAAAACGCCACTTCAAGAAGACAGCACGGCGGCCACCAGGCCACCGTGTAAATTGTTCGTGTCGGCAGGATTCAGGAAATTTCGATCATTTCGAAATCAATCTTGCCAACGCCGCAGTCCGGGCAGACCCAATCCGCCGGGATATCTTCCCAGCGGGTTCCAGGAGCAATGCCCTCTTCGGGCAGCCCCAGCGCTTCGTCGTAGATGAAGCCACAGACCACGCATTGCCATTTGCGCATCGAATGCACTCCTCGGATTGCCCGCTGAACCTAGCGTATCTGCCCATGCCGGCCAACGGCGGGCATGCCGCCGGGGCACGTCAGCAGAGTCAACCCGGCGCCAGGCCAGTCTACCCCGTCAACAACAGCCGTGCCGGCGCTACAAACGCAGACGGCGGCCCGAAGGCCGCCGTCGCGGAATTGTTCCTGGCGGGATCAGCCGATCTCGATCATCTCGAAATCCAGCTTGCCGACGCCGCAGTCCGGGCACAGCCAGTCTTCCGGTACGTCTTCCCAGCGAGTGCCGGCGGCGATGCCCTCTTCCGGCCAACCCTTGGTCTCGTCATAGATCAGGCCACAAACCACGCATTGCCACTTCTTCATCAGCTATCACCCTCATGTTCTTGTCGCTTGGACGTCAGTGCATCCAATGTCCGGCTTTGTACTGGCGATGGGCTTGCGGCGCAAGCCCCTGTAAAACGCCGGGCAACCCGCCAAACCTTTGGTGGGGTTTTGCGTAAGGCACTCTTGCAGACAACGCAATCGGAGCCGCAAAGCCGCCATGTTAAGCTGCCGCGTCCCTGGCCAACTGCAGTCGAACCCGTGCCCGAAGCCGCCCTGATCCACCCGCCCCGCTGGCTCACCGCCGCCCAATTGCACCCCGCTCCCGCCGCCCAAGTGGTGGACTGGCTGTTCGATGAAGGTTCGCTGACGCGCCGCCTCACCGCGCTGTCCGCCGGCGCCTTCGCCGTACAGCCGCTTGCCGAGGGCTGGCATCGCCTGCGTACCGATGAGTGCGCTGCGCTGGGCGTGCCGGATGGCAGCCAGGGCTGGGTGCGCGAGGTCTACCTGAAGGGCCACGGCACGCCCTGGGTATTCGCCCGCAGCGTCGCCGCGCGCCAGGCGCTGGAAGGCTCAGGCTTCGACCTGCGCCTGCTGGGCACGCGCTCATTGGGCGAATTGCTGTTCAGCGACCGCGCCTTCCTGCGTGGCGCCATCGAGGTCTGCCGTTATCCGGCCGCCAGCCTGCCCGCCGAGGTACGCGCCGAGCGCCTGTGGGGCCGCCGTTCGTGCTTCAGCCGTGACGGCCTGGGCGTACTGGTCGCCGAAGTATTCCTGCCGACACTGTGGCACCGGGTAGAACAACAGCCAGTATAATTCCCGGATCGTTTTCCGGAGGCCGCCATGTTCGTCGCCCTGATCAAACCCCTCGCCCGCCTGCATCCCCGCGCCTGGGACTTCATCCAGCTGACGCGCATGGACAAGCCGATCGGCATCTACCTGCTGCTGTGGCCGACGCTGTGGGCGCTGTGGATGGCCAGCGGCGGCATGCCGAGCGCAAAGAACCTGGTGATCTTCATCGTCGGTACCGTGCTGATGCGCATGGCCGGCTGCGTGATCAACGATTTTGCCGATCGCAAGCTCGATGGCCACGTCGAACGCACCAAGTCGCGCCCACTGGCCACCGGCAGGATCACCGTGCGCGAGGCCTGGATCGCCTTCTTCGTGCTGCTGGGCTTGAGCTTCCTGCTGGTGCTGTGCACCAACGCACAGACCATCTGGCTGTCGTTCGGCGGCGCGGCGATCGCGGCGCTCTACCCCTTCATGAAGCGCTACACCTACTACCCGCAGGTAGTGCTGGGCGGGGCCTTCTCCTGGGGCATCCCGATGGCCTTCACCGCAGCCGGCGGCACGCTGCCAGCGGTGGCCTGGCTGCTGTTCTTCGCCAATGTGCTGTGGACGGTCGCCTATGACACCTACTACGCGATGACCGACCGCGAGGACGACCTGAAGATGGGCATGAAGTCCACGGCGATTCTCTTCGGCGACGCCGACCGGGTGATCAACCTGAGCCTGCAGGGGCTGATGCTCCTGCTGCTGGTCCTGGCCGGCAATAAACTGGCCATGCACCTGTATTACTACCTGGGCCTGGCCGTGGCGGCGGGCTGCTTCGCCTGGCAGTTCCACTCGACCCGCGACCGCGAGCCGATGAAGTGCTTCAAGGCCTTCCTGCACAACCACTGGGCGGGGCTGGCGATCTTCCTCGGCACCGTGCTGGACTTCGCCCTGCGCTGATCATAGCCATTTCGTAGGAGCGGACTTCGTCCGCGATTGGCCCGCAGCGCGCCGGAGACCATCGCGGACGAAGTCCGCTCCTACATCGCTCCCAACCCGCACAAGCAAGGTCGGGCTGTGACCTTACGGCTTGGCCATGTGCCAGACGCCCATCTTGCCGTCGCCGGCCATGTCGCCAGCCTTCTTGTCCTGCACGAAGGTGTACAGCGGCTTGCCCTTGTAGGCCCACTGGGCGCTGCCGTCATCGCGCTTGATCAGCGTCCAGTCACCCATGGCGCTGTCATCCGCGGCAGCCATCAGCGGCGGCCAATTCTGCGCGCAGCCGCCGTTGCACATCGACTTGCCGCCGCCGTCCTTGTCGAAGGTGTAGAGCGTCATGCCCTTGGCATCGACCAGCATGCCGTTCTTCTCCATGCCGGGGCCAGCGGCCAGGGCGGACACCGCCGGCAGCATCAGGCCCATTGCCAGGGCCGGGAATAGCAGTTTCATAACGCTTCTCCTCTGGTGAGGTGGAAACGGCGCGAGCATCGGCGCAAAGGCAGGCGGGATCGCAGGCAGGGCCGGCCAGGGCGACGTCGACAACGCACTCACAACCGTCATCGCAAGATACCGGCAGGCGCTCTGCCGGGCACACCGCCGAGCGGGCCGGTGGGTTCCGCTTGTGCCGCGCGCTGAACGCGTGGCGACCCAATCAGCATAGACGAGCGCTCTGCGACAAGGCTCGGCTACCATCCGGGTGTCACATTCATGAAATATTTCCGTTATCTAATGCGGCGCATTACAGAAATTCTGAGGCCTCAGCATGGTTGGCAAGACAATCCTCATCGTCGATGACGAAGCTCCGATCCGGGAAATGATCGCCGTGGCCCTGGAGATGGCCGGCTACGAATGTCTGGAGGCCGACAGCGCCCAGACGGCTCACGCGGTGATCGTCGATCGCAAACCGGACCTGATCCTGCTCGACTGGATGCTCCCGGGCACCTCCGGCATCGAACTGGCCCGCCGCCTCAAGCGCGACGAACTGACCTCGGCCATCCCGATCATCATGCTCACCGCCAAGGGCGAAGAGGACAACAAGATCCAGGGGCTGGAAGTCGGCGCGGATGACTACATCACCAAGCCGTTCTCCCCGCGCGAGCTGGTGGCCCGCCTGAAGGCCGTGCTGCGCCGCACCGGCGCTGGCGACAGTGAGACGCCGATCGAAGTCGGCGGCCTGATGCTCGACCCGATCAGCCACCGCGTGACCATCGACGGCAAGCCCGCCGAGATGGGCCCGACCGAATACCGCCTGCTGCAGTTCTTCATGACCCACCAGGAGCGCGCCTACACCCGTGGCCAGTTGCTGGACCAGGTCTGGGGCGGCAACGTCTATGTCGAGGAGCGCACCGTCGACGTGCATATCCGCCGCCTGCGCAAGGCCCTGGGCGAGGTATACGAAAATCTGGTTCAGACCGTGCGCGGCACCGGGTATCGTTTCTCGACCAAAAGCTGACCCGACTTCTCGTCTGACGGGTACAAGGAACGGAATTTCGTGACCCAGAACTGGAGAGGCGTGCTGATACGCCACCTGCTGTTGGTGGTGGCCGCCGGCGCGCTGCTCGGCCTGATCACCGGCCAGTACGGCTGGGCCATCGCCGTGGCACTGGCTGCCTATCTTGGCTGGTCGACCTGGCAGCTGCTGCGCCTGCACAAGTGGCTGAAGAACCACCAGCCCGACGAAGCCCCGCCCGATGGCTACGGCCTGTGGGGCGAAGTGTTCGACAGCATCTACCACCTGCAGCGCCGCAACCAGAAGGCACGCGGGCGGCTGCAGGCGGTGATCGACCGCATGCAGGAATCCACCGCGGCGCTGCGTGACGGCATGATCCTGCTCGACCGCGACGGCAACCTGGAATGGTGGAACCAGTCCGCCGAGCGTCTGCTCGGCCTGAAGAGTCCGCAGGACGGCGGCCAGCCAGTGACCAACCTGGTCCGTCATCCGCGCTTCAAGGAATACTTCGAGGGTGAGGATTACCGCGAGCCGCTGGAGTTGCCCTCGCCAATCAGCGACAACCTGCGCCTGCAGTTCCACATCACCCTCTATGGCGCCGGCGAGCACCTGATGCTGGTGCGCGACGTGACCCGCGTCCATCAGCTGGAACAGATGCGCAAGGACTTCGTCGCCAATGTCTCCCATGAGCTGCGCACACCACTGACGGTGATCGCCGGCTACCTGGAGACGCTGCTCGACAACGTCGAAGACGTGAACCCGCGCTGGACCCGCGCGCTGCAGCAGATGCAGCAGCAGGCCGGGCGCATGCAGAACCTGCTCAACGACCTGCTCCTGCTGGCCAAGCTGGAAGCCACCGACTACCCGGCGGACAACAAGCCGGTGGCGGTAGACCTGATGCTGCTGTCGATCCGCAACGATGCCCAGGCATTGTCCGGCGCACGCAGCCATCGCATCAGCCTGGAAGCGGATTCGAAGGTGAAGCTCAAGGGCAGCGAGGCCGAACTGCGCAGCGCCTTCTCCAACCTGGTGTTCAACGCCGTGAAGTACACCCCTGATGAAGGCGATATCCGCATTCGCTGGTGGGCGGACGAGCAAGGCGCACATCTGGCCGTGCAGGACAGCGGCATCGGCATCGACCCCAAGCACCTGCCGCGCCTGACCGAGCGTTTCTACCGCGTGGATTCCAGCCGCAACGCCAGCACCGGCGGCACCGGCCTGGGCCTGGCCATCGTCAAGCATGTGCTGCTGCGCCACCGCGGCACCCTGGACATCAGCAGTGTGCCGGGCAAGGGCAGCAGCTTCACCTGCCACTTCCCTGCGCAGCAGGTCGAGAGCCGCGCATAACGGCGCTCGAGCCACACGCGGCCATAGTCGGGCTTGCCAGCCAGGCCCCACGAACCGCATTCTTGTCCGTCCATCCTTAATCCAACAGAACCATGGACCCTTCTCCTAGTAGCAACTTCCTCACCTATTTCGCCGATTTCGGCCTGATTCTGTTCGCCCTGTTCCTCGTCGTACTCAACGGCTTCTTCGTGGCCGCCGAGTTCGCCATGGTCAAGCTGCGCTCGACCCGCGTGGAGACCATCGCCAACCAGCACGGCTGGCGCGGCACCATCCTGCGCAAGGTGCACAACCAGCTCGACGCCTATCTCTCCGCCTGCCAGCTGGGCATCACCCTGGCCTCCCTGGGCCTGGGCTGGGTCGGCGAGCCGGCCTTCGCCGAACTGCTCGAACCGCTGCTGGCGGCAATCGGCGTGCACTCCGAGGAAGTCATCCGCGGCGTATCGTTCTTCACCGCGTTCTTCATCATTTCCTACCTGCACATCGTGGTCGGCGAGCTCGCGCCCAAATCCTGGGCGATCCGCAAGCCGGAGCTGCTGTCGCTGTGGACCGCGGTGCCGCTGTACCTGTTCTACTGGGCCATGTACCCGGCCATCTGGCTGCTCAACGCCAGCGCCAACACCATCCTCAAGATCGCCGGGCAAGGCGAACCGGGCCCGCAGCATGAGCATCACTACAGCCGCGATGAGCTCAAGCTGATCCTGCACTCCAGCCGCGCCCACGACCCCAGCGACCAGGGCATGCGCGTGCTGGCCTCGGCGGTTGAACTGGGAGAGCTGGAAGTCGCCGACTGGGCCAACTCTCGCGAAGACCTGGTCTACCTGGAGCGTAATGCGCCGCTGGACGACATCATCGCCACCATCCGCCGACACAAGTACAGCCGCTACCCGGTGTACGACGGCGAGAAGGGCGAGTTCACCGGCCTGCTGCACATCAAGGACCTGCTGCTGGCCCTGGCGACGCTGGACAGCCTGCCGGAGTCCTTCGACCTCGACGAGCTGACCCACCCGCTGGAGATGGTCACCAAGCACCTGCCGCTGGCTCGCCTGCTGGAACAGTTCCGCCAGGGCGGCTCGCACTTCGCGCTGGTGGAGGAAGCCGACCACAAGGTCGTGGGCTACCTGACCATGGAAGACGTGCTGGAAGTACTGGTCGGCGACATCCAGGACGAGCACCGCAAGGCCGAGCGCGGCATCGTCGCCTACCAGCCCGGCAAGCTGCTGGTGCGCGGCGACACTCCGCTGTTCAAGCTGGAGCGCCTGCTGGGCCTGGACCTGGACCACGTCGAGGCAGATACCCTGGCCGGCCTGGTGTACGACACCCTGAAGCGCGTCCCGGAAGAAGAGGAAGTGCTGGATACCGAGGGCTTGCGCATCATCGTGAAGAAGATGAAAGGCCCGAAGATCGTCCTCGCCAAGGTGGTGAAGCTGGACTGACAGTTCCGCGCAACGAAAAAGGCAGCCCGCAGGCTGCCTTTTTCTTTTCTGCAGGAGCGAGCTTGCTCGCGAACCCACCCGGCTCCGGTGCTGCCGGCCAACCCCGTTCGCGAGCAAGCTCGCTCCTGCAACGAACCGCCGCTCAGTTGCCCTTGACCACCGCAAAGTTCGGCAGCGTGTCCACCGGCTGCGAGAAGTCGTAGGGAATCGAGACCAGGTCCAGCCCGACGTTGCGTTGCACCACGAAGTGCAGGTGCGGGCCGCTGCTGTTACCGGTGTTGCCCGACTGCGCCAGAGGCGTGCCGGTACCGACCCGCTGGCCTTCACGGACCAGCACCGAGCCGCGCATCAAGTGCAGGTAGACGCCCATGGTGCCGTCGTCATGCAGCACGCGCACGAAGTTGCCGGACGGATTCTTCCCGCGGCCGCTCTGGCCGTTCTCCACCTTCACCACGGTGCCGCCACGCGCCGCGATGATGGGCGTGCCCACCGGCATGGCGATGTCCATGGCGTAACGGCCCTTGGGCGTGAAGTGGCTGTAGCGTCCGTTGGCCCCCTGGGTCAGGCGGAACGGCCCACCCACCCACGGCAGTGCATACTGGTAGGCCAGCGGCGCCACGCGCGGGTCGCCCAGCGCGTAGCGCAGCTTGGGCTTGTAGCGCAGTGGCTTGGCGGGGTCCAGCGGGGCAAGGGTGGCCAGGCGAATCGAGCTGCGCGGCGGCAACACCCAGCGAATCGGCCGTGCCGGTGCGCCCGCGGCGTTCTGGACTGCGTTCACGCTCAGCTCCACCTCCACCGGCGCGTACAGATCGTTGCGCACCTGGAGGGTCTCGCCGCCGGCATGCTTCTTAGTCTCCAGCTTCACCTGCTCTTCCAAGTGCTCGACCATGCGATCACGGAAGACGAACACAGCCGCACCCGGCACGGCCTTGTCCGTGTAGGTGACCACGCCGTTGGCGTCGGTGTACTTGTAGATGGTCACGGCCGAAGCCGTCCCGGAGGCGGCCAATAGACCGCACAGGAGGATACTGCGCCCTAGCATGTCGACTCTGGTTATAGGTTTGGCGACGCTGGCAAGACTAGCAGCGTCGTCCCTGCGTCGCGACCTGCCGCCGGTCGGCCTGTGAAGCAGTACTTCCCGCCGACCTGCGCATTTGTAACCGGATCAGGCGCCGGGCACGTAGTGCTTCTGCGTGCTGCCACGGGCGATCAGGCGCGAAAGATAGTCGAGCTTCTGCGGATCGCGGTCGACGAAGCGGAAGGTCAGCTGCAGCCACTCGCTGTCCGGCCGGGGTTCCAGCGCGGCAACGGCATGCAGGTAGCCGTTGAGGCGGGCGACGTCGCTGTCCTCCTCCAGGTCCAGCACGGCGCTCTCCAGCACCTGCGGCAGCGGCGTGCCGCGCTTCACCACCAGCAACGCTTCCTTGAGGCTGAGCGCCTTGATCACACAGGCAAGGCTGGCCGAAGGCAGGCGCAACTGGCCTTGCTGCCCCTTGGCGCCGCCACGGGCGGCAGTCGGAGTCGGAGTCGCCGGAGCCTGGCGCGGCACGCTGGGCGCAGCCGCTGGACGTACGACTTCCGCCTTGCCGCCGGTGAGGGCGGCCAGGGAGTCATTGGGCATGGAACCGACCAGGCTACGTTGTGGTGCCTGGGCCGCCAGGGCTTCCAGCTTGCCGGCGCGGGAAAGCGCCTTCTTCACCTTGCTCACCAGCTGGTCGTTGGAAAACGGCTTGCCGATGAAGTCGGAGACGCCGGCCTGGATGGCCTGCACCACGTTGTCCTTGTCGCCGCGGCTGGTGACCATGATGAAGGGCGTGGCCTTCAGGTTGTCCTGCTCACGACACCAGGTAAGCAGCTCGATGCCCGACAGTTCGGGCATTTCCCAGTCGCAGAGGATCAGGTCGACGGCCTGGCGCGCGAGGAACTGCTGCGCCTTGCGACCATTGACCGCCTCTTCGATCTGCAGACCGGGGAAGTGGTCCCGCAGCCCCTTCTTCACCAGGTCACGGATGAACGGAGCGTCATCCACCACCAGCACACTGACCTTGCCCATCGGCATCTCCCGAAAACGATAGGGCGAAGGATAGCCTTGCCGAGTGGCTAGATGCCATTGGCGGGAACCGCTCAGCCATAAAATGACGAACCCGGCGCGATGGCCGGGTTCGTTCTGCTACACCCGCCTGGCTTACTCGGCCTTGTCGGCCTTTGCAGCAGTGCCCTGCACTTCTTCCTTCATGCGGGTCAGGCCGATGTGGCGAACATCGGTGCCGCGCACCAGATAGATCACCAGTTCGGCAATGTTGCGCGCGTGGTCGCCGATGCGCTCCAGCGAACGCAGGGCCCAGATGACGTTGAGCACCCGGGAGATGGCCCGCGGGTCTTCCATCATGTAGGTGACCAGTTCGCGCAGGGCGGTCTTGTACTCGCGGTCGACGGTCTTGTCGTACTGCGCCACCGACAGCGCGAGGTCCGCGTCGAAACGGGCGAAGGCGTCCAGCGCCTCCTGCACCATCTTGCGCACCTGGTTGCCGATGTGACGCACCTCGACGTAGCCGCGCGGCGACTCGCCCTCCTCGCACAGCTGGATGGCACGGCGGGCGATCTTCGAGGCTTCGTCGCCGATGCGCTCCAGATCGATCACCGACTTGGAGATGCTGATGATCAGGCGCAGGTCGGAGGCAGCCGGCTGGCGGCGGGCGAGGATGCGCAGGCACTCCTCGTCGATGTTGCGCTCCATCTGGTTGATCTGGTCGTCGATCTCGCGGACCTGCTGGGCCAGGCCCGAGTCGGCGTCGATCAGCGCGTTGACCGCGTCGTTGACCTGCTTCTCCACCAGGCCGCCCATGGCCAGCAGGTGGCTGCGCACATCTTCCAGCTCGGCGTTGAACTGCTGCGAGATGTGGTGGGTGAGGCTCTCTTTGTTAATCATGCTTTCGCTCCGCGAATGGCTTCAGGCTACATGCTTCAGGCAGAAAAACGGTGGCTCGCAGGGCTGGGCTCACGCCTGTTGCCTGCAGCCTGTCGCCTACAGCCACTAACCGTAGCGCCCGGTAATGTAGTCTTCCGTCTGCTTCTTGGCCGGGTTGGTGAACAGGGTATCGGTATCGCCGAACTCGATCAGCTTGCCCATGTACATGAACGCCGTGTAGTCGGAGACGCGCGCGGCCTGCTGCATGTTGTGGGTCACGATGACGATGGTGAACTTGGACTTCAGCTCGTAGATCAGCTCTTCGATCTTCAGGGTGGAGATCGGGTCCAGCGCCGAGCAGGGTTCGTCGAGCAGCAGGACTTCCGGCTCCACGGCGATGGTGCGGGCGATGACCAGACGCTGTTGCTGGCCACCGGAGAGACCGAGGGCGGACTCGTGCAGGCGATCCTTCACTTCGTCCCACAGCGCCGCGCCCTTGAGTGCCCACTCGACGGCTTCGTCGAGGACACGCTTCTTGTTGATGCCCTGGATGCGCAGGCCGTAGACCACGTTCTCGTAGATGCTCTTGGGGAACGGGTTGGGCTTCTGGAACACCATGCCGACGCGGCGGCGCAGTTCGGCGACGTCGACGTTCTTGGCGAAGATGTTGTGGCCGTCGAGGAGGATCTCGCCCTTCACGTTGCAGCCGTCGACCAGATCGTTCATGCGGTTGAAGCAGCGCAGCAGGGTGGACTTGCCGCAGCCCGACGGGCCGATGAAGGCGGTCACGCGCTGCTTGGGGATGTTCATGCTGACGTCGAACAGCGCCTGCTTTTCACCGTAGAACAGGCTCAGGCCGGGCACTTCGAGGGCGACGGTCTCGCTTTCCAGGTTCATGCCGTGGCGGTCGCCGCGACCGAGCGCGCCGATGTCGATGCCGTGGGATCCGGTTTCATGTTGCATGTTCAGTCTCCTTGGGAGGCTTGGCGGCGGGCCTTGCCCGCCGCCTGCAGAATCAGTTTTCCAGCGCCTTGTACTTTTCGCGCAGGCGGTTACGAATGGCGATGGCCGAGAAGTTCAGCAGGGCGATCACCATTACCAGCAGCAGCGCGGTGGCATAAACCAGCGGGCGTGCAGCCTCGACGTTGGGGCTCTGGAAGCCGACGTCATAGATGTGGAAGCCCAGGTGCATGATCTTCTGGTCCAGGTGCACATAGGGGTAGTTGCCATCCACCGGCAGCGCCGGAGCCAGCTTCACCACGCCCACCAGCATCAGCGGTGCCACTTCGCCGGCAGCGCGGGCCACGGCGAGGATCAGGCCGGTCATCATCGCCGGGCTGGCCATCGGCAGGACCACTTTCCACAGGGTTTCGGCCTTGGTCGCGCCCAGGGCCAGCGAGCCTTCGCGGGTGGCTCGCGGGATACGCGCAAGGCCTTCCTCGGTGGCCACGATCACCACCGGCACCGCGAGGATAGCCAGGGTCAGCGAGGCCCAGAACAGCCCCGGCGTGCCAAAGGTCGGCGCCGGCAGGGCCTCGGGGAAGAACATTCGGTCGAGGGAGCCGCCCAGCACGTAGACGAAGAAGCCCAGGCCGAACACGCCGTAGACGATCGCCGGAACGCCCGCAAGGTTGTTCACCGCGATGCGGATGATCCGGGTCAGCAGGCCCTGGCGAGCGTACTCGCGCAGGTAGACCGCAGCGATCACACCGAACGGGGTGACGATCACGGCCATCACCAGGGTCATCATCACGGTGCCGAAGATGGCCGGGAAGATACCGCCCTCGGTGTTGGCTTCACGCGGGTCGTCCCTGAGGAACTCCCACAGTTTCTTGAAGTAGAAGCTCAGCTTGGTGGCCACGCCCATCTGGTTGGGCTGGTAGGCGTGCACCAGCTTGCCGACGCTGATCTCGGTTTCCTTGCCGGAGGCATCGCGCATGACGATGCTGTCGCGGTTGAACTCCAGATGCAGGCCGTTGAGCTGGTCTTCCAGCACCTTGTACTGGGCGTTCAGCTCGGCGCGGCCGGCAGCGATGTCAGCCTCGGCGGTGGCATCCAGCTTGTTGTTCAGCTGCAGGCCACGCTCCTTCAGGCGCAGGCGCTCCAGGCCATGGTTGATGCCGCCGATGTCCTTCTTCTCCAGCTGGTAGAGCTTGGAATAGAGCTCATCGACACGCTTGAGCCGGGTCTGCAGCTCGGCCATGGCGCCAGGACCTTCGGCGACGACCTTGCCGTTTTCCTTGACGCTGAGCAGGTAGCCGTAGAAGTTGCCCCACTCGCGGCGCTCCAGGGTCACTAGCTCGGCCGGGTGATGACGGTCGGTCAGCCACTCGCCGATCACCCAGGAGAAGTCGCTGCCATACAGGTCACGGTTGCCCAGCTTGAGCAGTTCGCGGGTCATGAACTCCGGACCGTTGTCCGGCACCGGCAGGCCGGCACCGCGCAGGCGCGCGCGCGGTACCTGCTCGATCTGCACTTCTTCGCCGATCAGGGTCTTGGGGGCTTCACCGGGGACGCTGTAGGTCGCCTCGATCACGTCCGCCGGCCAGAAGTGGCCGAGACCGCGCACGGCGATCACGGCGAGCAGGCCGATGGTCATGATCACGGCGATGGACACCGCACCCGCGTTCATCCACACCCAGGGCGAACCGCTGGCGAACCACGCTTTGACGGATTCCTGTTTCTGTTTCACGGAACTAGCCTCGTCGGGCGGCGCTTAGAGCGACGCGTATTTCTTGCGCAGGCGCTGACGGATCAGCTCTGCCAGGGTGTTCATCACGAAGGTGAAGGACAGCAGTACCAGTGCCGAAAGGAACAGCACGCGGTAGTGAGTCCCGCCCACCTCCGACTCGGGCATTTCCACCGCGACGTTCGCCGCCAGCGTGCGCATGCCCTGGAAGATGTTCACGTCCATGACCGGGGTGTTGCCGGTGGCCATCAGCACGATCATGGTCTCGCCGACGGCGCGGCCCATGCCGATCATCAGCGCCGAGAAGATGCCCGGGCTGGCGGTCAGGATCACCACGCGGGTCAGCGTCTGCCAGGGCGTGGCGCCCAGGGCCAGGGAGCCGTAGGTCAGGCTGCGCGGCACGCTGAAGATGGCGTCTTCGGCGATGGAGAAGATGTTCGGGATCACCGCGAAGCCCATGGCCAGGCCGACTACCAGGGCGTTGCGCTGGTCGTAGGTGATGCCCAGGTCGTGGCTGATCCACAGGCGCATGTCGCCGCCGAAGAACATGGTCTCCAGGTGCGGGCTCATCCACAGGGCGAAGGCGCCGGTGGCGAGGACCACGGGGATCAGGATCGCCGCTTCCCAGCCGGCCGGCAGGCTCAGGCGGATGCGCTCGGGCAGTCGGCTCCAGATCAGGCCAGCGGCGAGGATGCCCAAGGGCGTGAGCAGCAGCAGGCTGAAGATGCCCGGCAGGTGGCCTTCGACGTAGGGCGCGAGGAACAGGCCGGCGAAGAAGCCGAGGATCACGGTCGGCAGCGCTTCCATCAGCTCGATCACCGGCTTGACCTTGCGGCGCATGCCCGGAGCCATGAAGTAGGCGGTGTAGACGGCGGCGGCGATGGCCAGCGGCGCAGCGAGGATCATTGCGTAGAACGCGGCCTTCAGCGTACCGAAGGTCAGCGGCGACAGGCTCAGCTTGGGCTCGAAGTCGGTGGTCGCGGCGGTGGACTGCCAGACATAGGACGGCTTGTCGTAGCTCTCATACCAGACCTTGCCCCACAGCGCGCTGAAGGACACTTCCGGGTGCGGGTTGCTCAGGCTGAAGCGGCGCAACTCGCCACCCTGCTCGACGATCAGACGGTTGGCGCGCGGCGACAGGGCCATTGGGCCGGCGGACGAAGCGACGTTCTCCACCAGCAGCGTGCGGTGCGCAGTGCTGTGGAAGATGCCCAGGTTGCCTTGCTTGTCGAGGGCCAGGAAGCCCTTGCGGCGCTGCTCCGGCGCGATGCTGGAGATCGGCTGGTCGCCCAGCTTGAAGTCACGTACGTGGGACAGGCGCGGCTCGCCATCTTCACCACGAGCCATGAACCATTGGCCGATGCCGCCCTTGGAGTCGCCGACCATCAGCGAGATACCACCCAGCAGTTGGCTGCTGGCGGTCACTTCAGCGGAGGCGTCATCCAGCAGCTTGTAGCGACCGTTGAGCTGGTGGGTATTCAGATCGAAGACGTCAGCCTGGGCACGGCCATTGAGTACATAGAGCCACTGTTTGCGCGGGTCCATGTAGATGGCTTTCACCGGGTCGGCGATCTGCGGCAGGTTGATGCGCTCTTCCTGCAGGGTGCTTTCGCCGGTCAGCATGTTTTCCTGCTGGGTCAGGCCGAGCAGGAGCATCTCGCTGCCGGTGGACGCGGCCAGCAACAGGCTGTCATCACCCGAGACGATCGCCACGTGCTCCAGCGGACGGCCCTGGGGATCCAGGTTCATCGCGGCTTCGCCATAGGGATAGTCGATGTGCGGAGTGATGGTCTTCTTGTTGTCCGGGTAGGTGACCTTGTAGTTGTGCTTGAACACCAGCACCTGGCCATTGGACAGGCCCAGGGCAACGGTCGGGTGCCCCGGCTGGTCCTCGGCGATGGAGGTGACGCTGGTGCCGGCAGGCAGCTTCAGCGCAACGCGGTCCATTTCGTCGCCTTTCTTGGCGTCGAAGAACACTACCTCGCCATTAGCGGCGACGCGCATGCCCACCATGTTCTGCTCTTCGATGCTCAGCAGCAGCGGCGCCTGGGCCGTCTTCAGCCAGGCGGGAGCCAGGGGGTCGCGGGTCTCCAGTTCGGCGCCGCGGAACAGCGGCAGCACGACGTAGGCGAGGTAGAAGAAAATCAGGGTGATGGCAGCCAGCACGGCGAGACCGCCAACCAGCACGTACCAACGGGTCAGTCGATCCTTCAGCGCCCGGATACGGCGCTTGCGCTGCAGGGCAGGCGTATTGAAATCGATCCGCTCGGGAAGAGAAGAAGTCATCGGGGAGTTGGCCATGTCGTTCATGGAGTGACACCCTAGCGGCCCTATATGACAGAAAGATGACATGGAAGTGACGCGACAAAGCCCGCCAGCAGAGCCATGCTGGCGGGCTCGGTCGAGTAAGCGTCAGCCCATGCCGGGCGGGGATCTCCGCCCGGTTTGAAGGCTGATTACAGACCCAGGTCCTTGATCGCTTTTTCGGCGACTTTGGACGGCAGCGGGATGTAGCCGTCTTTCACGACAACCTGCTGGCCGGTCTTGGACAGCACCATCTTCAGGAACTGGGCTTCCAGCGGGTTCAGCGGCTTGTTCGGCGCCTTGTTGACGTAGACGTACAGGAAGCGCGACAGCGGGTAACTGCCGTTCAGGGCATTCGCCTCGTTGTCTTCGATGAACTCGCCGCCTTCTTTCTTGGCCAGGGCAACGGTCTTCACGCTAGCGGTCTTGTAACCGATACCGGAGTAGCCAACGCCGTTCAGGGACTGGCTCACCGACTGCACCACGGAAGCCGAACCCGGCTGCTCGTTCACGTTCGGCTTGTAGTCGCCTTTGCACAGGGCTTCTTCCTTGAAGTAGCCGTAGGTACCAGACACGGAGTTACGACCGAACAGTTGGACGGGCTTGTTGGCCCAGTCGCCGGTCAGGCCCAGGTCGCCCCAGGTCTTCACTTCCGACTTGCTGCCGCACAGGCGGGTGGAGGAGAAGATGGCGTCGACCTGTTGCATGGTCAGGCCTTTGATGGGGTTATCCTTGTGCACGAAGATCGCCAGGGCGTCCACGGCAACCGGAACAGCGGTCGGCTTGTAGCCGTACTTCTGCTCGAAGGCCTGCAGCTCGACGTCCTTCATCTTGCGGCTCATCGGGCCCAGGTTGGCCGTGCCTTCGGTCAGAGCCGGCGGCGCGGTGGAGGAACCGGCGGCCTGGATCTGCACGTTCACGTTCGGGTACAGGCGCTTGTACTCTTCCGCCCACATGGTCATCAGGTTGGCCAGAGTGTCGGAACCGACGCTCGACAGGTTACCCGACACACCGCTGGCTTTCTGGTAGTCCGGCAGGGCCGGATCGATCGCGGCCACCGCACTGGCGGTGCCTACGCCTGCGGCGACAAAAGTCAGGGCCGCCATCAAACGCTTGAGTTTCATGCCTTGCTCCTTAAGGAGAATGGGGTTGGATGGAACGGGGGCCAGTATCGTGAGGCCGCATGAAGACTCTATGACACGAATGTGACAGTTGGATGAAGTGCCATCAGTGCTGCAGCCGAGATTTTGTAACAGCAGGAATGGCGCCTTCCGAATGGGGAAAATCGTGCTGAAATGGCTGTTCTAGAGCGCCTGCCGCTGAGTTTGCCGCAACACCTCGCAGGCTCGTCGCGGGGCTCATCCGGCCATGAGCATCGCGGCGATGAAGCATCCCATGCACACCAGATACGGCAGCTGGAGCCATTTATAGATGCCGTGCCGGCGTCCGAGAAAGAAGCCGAAGCCCGGGATGATCAATGCAAGCAGCGCAGTTGGTCCCGCTCGCCTGAGCAACAGGAAGAAGGCGAGCAACTGGCCGAGGCTGAGGCTGAGGCTCAGAACGCCCAGCAGAATGAGGCTTGAAATCAACGTTTCCATGTCGAGCGCCGACCTTTTTCCCGCGCAAAAGCAAAACCCCCGGCCAGCGATGCTGACCAGGGGTCTTGGGATAGGAGCTTGACGATGACCTACTCTCACATGGAGAAACTCCACACTACCATCGGCGATGCGTCGTTTCACTACTGAGTTCGGGATGGGATCAGGTGGTTCCAACGCTCTATGGTCGTCAAGCAATTCTTTATGGACGCTCGTGGCAGTTGCGCACGCTCATCCAGATTCGGGTATGTGACAGGTATTTGCGGTTCACACGAACTTTCGGTTCGTTACGTCTTCACCGTACAACACGCAAATTGTTTGGGTGTTATATGGTCAAGCCTCACGGGCAATTAGTATCGGTTAGCTCAACGCCTCACAGCGCTTACACACCCGACCTATCAACGTCGTAGTCTTCGACGGCCCTTTAGGGGAATCAAGTTCCCAGTGAGATCTCATCTTGAGGCTAGTTTCCCGCTTAGATGCTTTCAGCGGTTATCTATTCCGAACATAGCTACCCGGCAATGCCACTGGCGTGACAACCGGAACACCAGAG
>NZ_BQHJ01000003.1 GCF_021603645.1 Pseudomonas pseudonitroreducens
TCAGTAGTGAAACGACGCATCGCCGATGGTAGTGTGGAGTTTCTCCATGTGAGAGTAGGTCATCGTCAAGCTCCTATCCCAAGACCCCTGGTCAGCATCGCTGGCCGGGGGTTTTGCTTTTGCGCGGCAATAAAGTCCGGCGATTCTGAAGTGGCCGTATGCAGCCCAGGTGTACGAAAGGCATCGTGGAGAGCTGCGTCCCAGGCAGCTTTCTCCATGAAGTTCGAGGCATTGTTCGGGCACCGGAGACGCGGTTGCGTCGTCTACAATAGCTTCAAATTTTCCCTGAGTTCCTACATGCCCGACATTGAAGGAGATGCCTTGCGGGATCTGCCTCTGGAAGAGCTGATGGCTTGCCACGAGTGCGATCTGCTGATGCGTCGCGAGCCCGTTCCTCTAGGGCACCGTTCCGTATGCCCACGCTGTGGATACGAGCTGGAAATCCACCGTCCGCACATGGTCCGTCGCGCACTGGCATTGGTGCTGACGGCCTTGATCCTGTACATCCCGGCCAACTTCCTGCCGATCATGCACATCACCATCCTGGGCCAGACCAGCATGGACACCGTCTGGAGCGGCGTCGTCGGTCTGTATCACTCGAACATGGCCGGCGTCGCCGCCCTGGTGTTCCTGTGCAGCATGGTGATCCCCCTGGCGAAGCTGCTTTGCCAGTTGTTCGTGCTGTTATCCATCCGCTACAAGGCGTTGCGTGAGCACGGCATGCTGCTGTTGCGCGGTTATCAGCACCTGCGTGAGTGGGGGATGCTCGAGGTTTATCTGATGGGCATTCTGGTTTCCATCGTCAAACTGATCGGCATGGCGGAGTTGCACGTCAGCATTGGCCTGGCCTGCTTCGTGGGCCTGCTGTTCACCCAGGTCTGGCTGGAGGTCACCATGTCCCACCATCAGGTCTGGGGCGAGCTTTCGGGGGAGTTCGACGATGCGAGCCATTGATGCGGGAATCGTGGTTTGTGGCGAATGCCACCAACTCAATCGCCGCGAAGAGGACGATGAAACCCATTGTCGCCGCTGCGGCGCAGTAGTGCATGAGCGCCGGCCCAACAGCATCATTCGGACCTGGGCGCTGCTCATCACTGCAGCAATCCTCTACATTCCCGCGAACCTGCTGCCGATCATGACGGTCAACTTCCTCGGCAACGGCATGCCGGCGACGATCATGGAAGGGGTGGTCGAGTTGATCAACGCGGACATGCTGCCCATCGCTGCCGTGGTGTTCATCGCCAGTATTCTGGTACCGACCTTCAAGCTCATCGGTATCGCCTTGCTGCTGTATTCGGTGCAGCGGCGACAGCCGCTTTCCGCCCTGCAACGCAACGTGATGTACCGCTTCATCGAGTGGATTGGCCGCTGGTCGATGCTCGACATCTTCGTCATCGCGATCCTGGTGACGTTGGTAAATTTCGGCAACCTGGCCAGTATCGAGGCGAACCTCGGCGCGGCCGCCTTTGCCTGTGTGGTGGTGCTCACCATGCTGGCTGCAGTGACTTTCGATCCCCGGCTGATCTGGGATAACACGGACGCGGAAAACGACGATGAGTGATCTCCCTACCCCCAAGATGCGCAAGACCACCAACTGGTCGGCAATCTGGATCCTGCCGCTGATCGCACTGGCGATCGGAGCCTGGCTGGCCTGGCGTGCCTACGACCAGGCGGGGATCATGATCAACATCCAGTTCGAGAGCGGTGAGGGTATCCAGGCCAACAAGACCGAGGTGATCTTCAAGGGCATCGGTGTCGGCAAGGTGGTCGACCTGCATGTCAACAAGCCGACCCTGGGCGTGACGGCGACCGTGGAGATGCGTAAGGAAGCAGCCGAGTACCTCAGCAAGGGCACGCGTTTCTGGCTGGTCAAACCGCGCGTTTCGATCGCCGGTGTCACCGGGCTGGAAACGCTGGTGTCGGGTAACTACATCGCCATCGATCCGGTAAAGGGGGAGCAGGAAAAGGACTTCGTCGCACTGAAGGAACCGCCACCGCTTTCCGATAGCCTGCCAGGCCTGCACCTGACCCTGAAGGCCGACCGCCTGGGCTCCCTGGAGCAGGGCAGCCCGATCTATTACCGGCAGATCCAGGTCGGGCAGGTGAAGAGCTATCAGTTGGCGGCGGACCAGAAGACCATCGAGGTCAAGGTTCACATCGAGCCGGCCTACGCCAACCTGGTGCGCAAGCACACGCGTTTCTGGAATGCCAGCGGCATCACCCTGTCCGGTAGCCTGAGCGGCCTCAAGCTGCGTACCGAGTCGCTTGCGAGCATCGCTGCCGGCGGTATCGCCTTCGCCACGCCGGAGAACTATCCGGACAGCCCGCCCACCGACCCGACCAAACCCTTCCGTCTGTATGAGGATTTCGATGCGGCCCAGGCCGGCCTCAGCGTCAAGGTGAAGGTCAGCGACGTCAGCGGCCTCACTCCCGGCAGCACTCCAGTGATGTACAACGGCGTGCAGGTCGGCACGGTGAAGAGCATCGATATGGACAAGGACTTCAACGGCGCCACTGCCACCCTGTCCATGGACCCGCGTACCGAGGAGTTCCTCAACAGCAAGACCGAGTTCTGGATGGTCAAGCCGAGTATTTCGCTGGCCGGTATCACCGGACTGGAAGCGCTGGTGAAGGGCAACTACCTCAACGTGCGCTTTGCCAGTGGCGGCGACCCGACCCGCGATTTTGTCATCCGGCCCAAAGCGCCGCCGCTGAATCTCGACTCACCGGGTCTGCATCTGGTGCTGACCACCGATCAACTGGGTTCGCTGGAAGTGGGTACTCCGATCCTCTACCGCCAGATGAAGGTGGGCAGTGTGCAGAGCTACCAGCTCTCCCGTCGTGACCCATCGCGGCTGATCATCGGCGCTCATATCGAGCCGGAGTACGCCAAGCTGGTGAACACCTCGTCGCGGTTCTGGAATATCAGCGGCGTCACCATCAGCGGTGGTCTGGACGGCATCAAGCTGAAGAGCGAGTCGCTGCAGACGCTGATCGCTGGCGGTATCGCCTTCGATACGCCCGACCCGAAGGCACCGCCGGTGACCAAGGTGCGCCGATTCGCCCTGTTCGATAGTGAGGAAGATGCGCATCTCAAGGGCCAACTGATCGACCTGCGTGCCGACTCGGCCGATGGCCTCAAGGAAGGTACGGTGCTGCGTTACAAGGGCCTCGAGGTCGGCCGTGTCGAGCAGGTCGAATTGAGCAAGGACCTGCAGACAGTGCAGCTGAAGGCACGCCTGACTCGTGCGGCGGATCGTATCGCCCGCCAGGGTACGCGCTTCTGGGTGGTGGGGCCGCAAGTCGGGCTGGCCGGTGTCAGCAACCTGGGCACTATTGTCAGTGGGCAGTACATCGAGGTTCTGCCAGCTGCCAAGGCGGGGCAGGCGCAATCGAGTTTCAACCTGCTCGACGGCGAACCCAATCGACTGCTGGACGCTGACGGCCTGCGCCTGACGCTGAGTGCTGCCCGGCGCGGCTCGCTGAAGGCTGGTGTCCCTGTGACCTACCGCGAAGTACAGGTCGGCAAGGTGACCTCCTTTGAACTGGGCGAGACCGGTGACCGCGTGCTGATCCACATCCTCATCGAGCCGCGCTATGCGCCGCTGGTGCATACCGGCAGCCGCTTCTGGAACACCAGTGGCTTTGGCGTGGATGCCGGCCTGTTCAAGGGGGTGAAGGTGCGCACCGAATCGATGGAGACGATCCTTGCTGGTGGAGTGGCCTTTGCGACGCCGAACAACACCGACATGGGGCCACCGGCCAAGCCGGGGCAGACGTTCGCTCTGTTCGACGAGGCCAACGACGAGTGGCTGGACTGGGCGCCGAAGATTCCGCTGGGCAAGGCGAACTGAGCTAAGCCGCACAGAAAAGGGTCGCAGCAGCGGCCCTTTTCATTCCCTGGGGTTGGCGGAAGCGCGAGCAGCGTTTGCAGGATGGCGTGGAGCGCAGCGATTCCCATCAGCATCGTCGTTCGGGGCGGCATGGCTATCGCAGGCCCCACCCATCCTGCGAAATGGGCTTCGGTGTCATGCGGTTCGCGAGCAAGCTCGCTTCTACAAGGGGGGCTCAGCTGGAAAGGAAAAAGCCCCGCATCGCGGGGCTTTTTCGTTAACGCTGCGAGAGCATCACGCCGGCTCGGCGCTGGCTTCCACGTCGTTGTGCGCAGCCTTTTCAGTGTCCCGGCGACGGATGTACTTCCAGTCTGCCTCGTCGATGTAGATGCCGTTGGGGCCGCTGCCGCCTTCCAGGTCGATGGCCACCTGCGCCGAGACCTGCGGCTTCACGCTCGCCAGGATCGGCACGAAGCCCAGCTGCAGGCTGGTCTCCAGCAGCGCCGACTGGTTGCGTTCGTCGATATCTGCCGCCTCGTCGAGGTAGTAGGGCAGACGCACGCGGCCGGCCTGCTCGCGGTCCATCAGGTGCAGCAACAGGTACATGTTGGTCAGCGCCTTGATGGTCATGGTGGTGCCGTTGGATGCCGCACCGTCGATGTCGGTGTGCATGATCGGCTGGCCGCCCATCTTGGTGATCTCGAACGCCAGCTCGAACAGGTCCTTCAGGCCCAGCTGGTTGTTGTTCGCTGCCACCAGGCGCGACAGGTAGTCCTTGGCTTCCTCGTTCTTCGCATCCTGCTCGGCGCTCTGGGTCAGGTCGAAGACGGAGAGGTTCTCGCCCTCTTCGTACTGGCCGGCGCTGTGGATGATCTGGTCGATGTGCTTGAGCGCGTCCTTGTTCGGCGCCAGCACGATGCGGAAGCTCTGCAGGTTCGACACCTGGCGTTTGTTGATCTCGCGGTTGAACAGCGCCAGCTGGTGTTCCAGGTTGTCGTAGTCGCTGCGGATGTTGCGCAGGGTCCGGGCGATGTCGGTGACGGCAGCACGGCGCGCCTTGGCCAGGGTCATGGCTTCGTCGGTGCGGTGCGCGTAGGCGTTGATCAGCAGTTGCAGGCGACGCTCGGGATCATCCTCGCTGTCGAACTTGGCCACGCCCTTGAGGCGGACCTGGGCGTACAGCGCTTCGATCTGGCCGTCCACGCGCTGCAGCGATTGCCAGGTGTCCTGGTAGTCGTTGAGCAACGGCAGCAGGTTATCCATGGAGTCGTCGACCGGGTCCATGAACGGGATGCCGAAGGGCAGGTTGGCCGGCAGCAACTGGCGGCGGCGCAGGGCGTCGTCGAGGGTGCGCTGCTTGGCTTCCATGTCGGCGAGCTGGCGACCGATCAGCTGCAGCTTGGCGGAGAGCTGTTGGACGCGTTCGGTGAAGGCGTCGGCGGAGCGCTTGAGTTCGTCCTGGGTGGCTTCCAACTGGGCGAGCTGCTCCAGCTTGGCGGGCTCTTCGGCGTTCAATGTCTGGCTGCGGCGGAAGTCTTCCAGCGCCTTTTGCGCATCGAGCACGTCCTGGTACAGCTTGTCCGCCTGGGCCTTGCTGGCATTGCGGTCGGCGGCGACGGCCTGCTGGGTCTTGAGCTGCTTGAGCTCCTTCTCCAGGCGTTCCTTCTGGTCGCGCAGCGCGGCGCGGTCGGCCAGCGCCTGCAGAGCCGGCGGCTCGATGGTGGAGATGTCGATGGAGAGGCCGGGCACTTCGAAGCGCTCGCCCTTGAAGGCATCGAGGATCTTCTCGACGCTGCCGACCCACTGTCCGGCTTCGTCGAGGTCCACACCCTTTTCGCCCAGCGGCAGGCTGAACAGCGCGCCGTTGAACAGACGCATCAGGCGCTCGACGTCCTGTTGGGAGAATTCTTCGCGCAGGCGGGCGTAGCTGTTGTTGTCGGCATGTTCGAGCTGTTGGCGAACGCCCTTCAGACGTTTTTCCAGGTCGCGCATGCGTTCTTCCAGGTCTTCGCTGGAGAACTGCCGGGAGTGCGCCAGGGCGCCGGCCAGTTCGTCGTGGGCGTCCTTGGCGGCGAGCAGTTGCTGCTCCAGTACCTTGACGTCGTCGACCAGTGCGAAGCGATTCTTCAGCACGGCGAGTTCGCCCATCCAGCGCTGGATCTCGCTGATCTCGCGCTCCAGGCGCATCAGCTCGGCGGTGCTGCCGCGCTGCTCGTTCTGCAGGCCGTCCTGCTCGCGCTTGTAGTGCTCGGCCTGGATGACCAGCTCTTCCTTGCGCGCCCCGGAGTAGTCTTCCCAGGTACCCAGCAGGTTATCCAGCAGCGGCGAGAGGCGGTGCATCTTGCCGCGCAGCAGTTCGCGCTGCTGCACGCCGTTGGCCAGGGCCTCGACCAGCGGGCCGGCGGCGACCAGGGCCTGGTAGTCACCCTCCATGCGACGTACGTCGCGGAAGGCTTCTTCGCAGGCGGCGATGTAGTCGACGCTGCCCGAACGCAGGCTGTGCTCGAAGGCATCGAGGAACAGCTGCTTGAGCTTGGCGGCGGTGATCTCGCGCATGTGCAGCAGGTTGATGAACAGCGAGCGGAAGGTCTTCAGGCTCTGTTCGCTGGTGCTGCGCAGCGGGATCAGGGTCAGGTCCAGCGGGATCGAGGTGTGGCCGCCAACCAGCAGGCGGCGCAGTTCGTCCGGCTTCAGCTCGTAGGACTTGATGCCTTCGCGCTCGAGGTTGGCGTACAGCTCGCGCAGGCGCAGGCAGGTGCCGTTCTTCTGGTAATGCTCCAGGTCCAGCTCGCCCTGGTAGGCGAAGAACTGGTGGCCGAAGCCGCCGCCCGGACCGCGGCCGCCGACGCCAATCACATGGCGGCCGTTGGGCAGGTCAAGTTCGATGAGGATGTAGCTGGTGTCGGTGGCGAAGTAGAACTTGCGCGAGGCTTCCAGGCTGTACTTGCCGAAGCTCATGTCGGACATGCGCGCGAGGATCGGGAACTGCAGCGCGTTGATCGACGCCGACTTGCCGAGGTTGTTCGCGCCGTACACCGACAGCGGCTGCTCCAGCGGGAAGATGCCGAGGCTGTAGCCGGCGGTGTTGAGCAGGGCGAAGCGGCGGATGCCGTAGCGTTCCTGGGTCATGCCTGGGCCTCCTGTTCTTCGGCGATGGCGCGGGCGAGGGCGTCTTCTTCGCTCTCTTCTGCCGCGACGGCAGCGGGTTCGTCGATCACCACGATGGCGTCTTCGCTGTCTTCCAGCGGTTCGCTGGCGTAGGACTCGAGGATCACTACCGGCTCATCGTCTTCTTCCATCAGCGCGGGCGCGGTGAACTGCATTTCGCTGGCGTGCAGGTTGCTGGCCAGGTCGCGGTCCTGCTGGACCGACAGGCAGACGTCGAGGAAGCGGTGGATCGGCGGCAGGAAGCGGTACACGCCATTGTCCTCGGCGGCGAAGCCGAGCTGGGTGAGGCGGCGCATGACCTTCTCTTCCAGTTCTTCCTGGGTGGTCACTTCGGCCTGCAGGAACAGGTCGCGGTACTTCTCCAGCAGCGGCGGCAACTCGTCGCGGCCGATGCTGCCGCCGTCGAGCACGGCCAGCGGGTCGCGGCCCTGGTCAGCGAGGTGCTCGACCAGGATGAAGGTGAACAGTGCCAGGCGCTGGGCAGTCTTGTTCACCTGGGCGCCGGTCTGCTCGGGGACGAAGTAGTAGAAGCCGCGGGTATCGCAGACCAGTTCGTAGCCCAGGCTGCGGAACAGCGCGCGGTAGGCGTCCTGCTGGTTGGACAGCTGGCTGTACAGCTCCGGGTCGCGGCGGCTGATGTGGAAGCCCTTGAACAGCTCGCGGAAGATCGGCGCGAGCTGGGTCATTTCGGTGAGATTAATCTGCATGCGATTCGCTCTTGCTGTCCTTGCCAGCGGTCGGGCCGGCGATCAGGGCGAAGGAGCACAGGCTGACGCTGTGCTGGAGAGTGTCGTATTGGGCTCGCTCGAGGCGGTCGCGCTGGAAGCGGGCATCGCGTGACAGGCGCGAGAACCAGTAGAGCAGTTCGTCGGTGGCGCCTTCGGGCTCCTGCTCCAGCAGCCATTGCATGAGGTCCGGCAGGGGCAGGGCGGCCTGGCAGCGGTCGAGCATTTCCCGCGCGGTGCGTGGCGAGCGCTGCGGGCCGTCGCTCTTGCGATTGCCGCTGGCCTTGGGGAAATGCGCAGGCTTGGGCTGGAAATTGGCGAGGGCGAAGACGTAGCTCTCGACCTGCGATGCGGTGCCGAGGAAGTTGCTCTGCGGCCGGGTGAACATCGGCATGGCGGCCTGCGGCACGGCGTCGATGCCCTTGCGACGGATGACCGACAGCGCCAGGGCGGCGCCGCGGGTGATCGCGTTGTGCCGGCGCGCTTCCTCGCGCAGCGGCAGCAGCAGTTCGCGGGCGCGGCGCAGGGTGAGCTGGGCGGTGGTCTGCATTTCCAGGATGCGCGCGTGGGTGCGCAGCAACTGGTCGTCGTCGACCAATTGGCCGAGACGCGCCTGTTCGCTGAGCAGGCGCAGCAGCACCTGTTCCACGCGGTGCACACCCTGTTCGAAGGCGCCGTCGGCGGAAACCAGCTGGATCATCGGCTCGACGTATTCGTCCCAGGTCGCCAGGACTTCCGCGTAGCGCTGGCGCAGCGGAATCTGCCGGTCCTGGGTCTTCGCCCGATCGGCCACGGCGACCAGCGCCTGCTCGTCGTTGGCGAGTTTCTTCAGCACGTCGCGTACGCGCATGTCGAGCAGGCGCAGCTGTCGGGCCAGGTCGTTGCCGTCGCGGGCCTCGAAAGCTTCGCGGATGTAGCCGGCGAGGCGTTCCAGGTGGCGCAGGTAGGCTTCGATCTCCAGGCACAGGCCCAGGCGGTGTTCCTGGCGCAGGTAGGCGAGGAAGTCGTGGATCTGCGCGTTCAGCTCGAAGCGGTTGGGGCTCTTGGCCACCGGGACGAGGATATCCAGGCGCACCCACTGGTCGAGCAGGGCGGTGATGTCCACCGGGGTGCTGTCGGGCAACTGGCTGGTGAGCTGGATGCGCAGCTCCACCAGGCTCAGGGTGCCGGCGTCGAAGCGCTCGCACAGCGGTTCGAGCAGCACCCAGTGTTCAGCGAGGGCGCGTAGTACGCGTCGTGGGTCGATCATCGGCTTGGTTGGGCCCGGAATGAACAAAGGGAGCGATTGTACTGCAAAGGTCTACCCCTGGCCGACAGGGTGACGAAACGCGTCAGATTGCGACGGCACGAGCAGCGCCCGTGTGACGCATCTCACGGAAAATCAGGGCTAAATGGCTGAATTTTCTGGCAAGTTTTTTGCCAAAGTCTTTATTCAGAGACCTAGAAATCAGAGTCTGATCAGCGCAGATGACCTACGACGCCGCACTCGCCAAAGCCCGTTGGGCCGAACTGGAACGCCAGAACGACCTCGACTGGGACCTGGATGCGATCACCGATCGCAACGAAGCCATTGCCTTCCTGCAACGCTTCGAGAATCGCTTGTGCATCTATTCGTCGTATGTCGAGAAGCTGTACAGCAACTACAGCTTCGTGATTCCGGAGAGCCAGGAAGGCGGCATTACCATCCTGCCGGATGAGCAGGCCTGGTTCGACACCTTCCACGACATTCCTGGCGATGCGGTGGAGCCTACCGGCATCCACATCCTGCCCGGCGAGACCATGGGCTACAGCGGGCTGTACCTGAAGATCCCCGGCGAGCACCGACTGGTCGCCTCGCGGGAGTTGCCCTTCCAGGATGGCCTGAAGCTGCTGATCAACCGTTACCGCATGCGCGGGGACATCTTCCTGCCGGTGCTGGTGAAGGGCGACTTGCGCGAGTACGAGGCGCGCATGCCGTCGCTGCACCTGCACCGCCTGAACATAGCCAAGCTGCAGGCTCATTCGCGGCTCAACCTCGATGCCATCAAGGGCGCGATCGCCGAGCACCTGATCGGCCTTTTCCGTCATCAGTGAGCCTTTAGCTGCGACAGGCTGTCACCCGGGTGTGACGATGGGTAACAACCCGGCCCGGACATTCCTTTCCTCGTCTATCGTTTGAGGCGATTTACTCGACTATGGGTCGGCCCGCCGTGGCGGGTGAGTTCCTATAGTGGCATCACGGCGCCGAGTCTCGCCCTGTTCCACGAGCCGATACGCCCGACGAATAACAACAGGCGCCCGCCAAAAGGGGGCCAGGAAAGGAGAGTGCCATGCGTCAGTCCTCCGGTCCGCTCATGCGTGCCCTTGCCTTGCTCTGCGGCGGCCTGCTGGCCTTTTCCGCCCAGGCGCGCATGCAGTCGATGGACGATGAAGAGCTGTCCGCCATCTCCGGTCAGGGTGCGATGCTCACCGTCGACGCCTCCACCTACCAGAACTACCAGTACACCCGGCTGAACTTCGGCGCCGACGTCAGCCTGCTGACCAATATCGACCAGTTGAGCCTGGGCAACTACAGCCGCACGGGCTCGACCACCGTCTCCGGCCAGCCGGCGGATATCCTGATCAACAACTTCGCCCTGGGCCGGGTGGACAACGCCAACTCCCCCGATGCCAAGGTGGTGCCGTTCCAGATCCGCGACCCCTACGTCGAGTTCGCTTTCCAGACCAACAACGGGGTGCGCCAACTGGTGGGGGCACGGGTCGGCTTCGGCAAGGCGCAGGGCGATCTTTCCGGTGACATCCTGTCGATCACCGGCAACCTGCAGGGGCAGATCTACGGCCCGGCCTCCATTGCCTACGACTACTACACCCGCAATGGTTGCCCGAACATCATCAACTGCCTTGCCCTGGCGGTAGCCGGCGACACCCCGGTATACGCCGACGTGGTGCTGCTCAAGCGCGGTACCGGCGAGGCCACCATCAACGGCCAGCCGATCAACCGCGCCGAGCAGATCGGCATTGCCAAGGGCGACTCGCTGCATTCGGATGCCGGCGGCCTGATCGCCTCGTTGATCCCGACCCTGTCGACCACCAGCAACTGCCAGGCGCTGGGCCTGACCACCTGCTTCGACCTGACCAACTACAAGACCATCTACATCGGCAAGCCGGGCTCCACCGATATCAACACCGGCGCCCAGGGCATCTTCTTCTCCCTGCAGAACCAGAACGTGCCCTGGCAGGACCTGGCCAACGCCGGCAACTTCGTCAACACCCAGTCCGGCGCCTTCGCCAACTTCCCGAAGGTCGGCAGCGGCGCGGACGCCGTCTACCCGATCCTGATCAACCTCTACGACGCCCTGCGCGGCCTGCCCCGGCAGTCCACCTGCATGGGTGCGCAAGCGGCGGGTTGCTGAGATGAGCTGGCGCGCGGCGCTACTCGCCTGCCTGGCCGGTTGCCTGGTGAGCCTGCCGGCACTGGGCATGAAGGCCCTGGATGACGACCAACTGGAAGAAGTCAGCGGGGCGGGACTGGGCTTCTTCATCGATGGCTTCAGCTACGACCAGGCGAGCGCTACCTCGAAGATCACCGGGGTGAAGAACAGTGCCAACCAGGACGTGCAGGTGGACATTACTGGCGCCTACATCAAGGGCGCTGGCAGCCAGCGCGGTACCCTGGATACCAAGGCCTACCTGGGTACGCCGATGCACGCCTTCACCCTCGGCCCGGTGAAGTACAAGGCGGGGCTGAACATTCCCGCCAGCCAGGAAGCGCTGCAACTGATGACGCCGACCTGGACCGACCCGATCAACGATACCCACAAGTTCGGCCTGTGGTCGTACTACCAGGGCTGCCTGTATGGCGACGCCGGTTGCACCAACCCGGCCCAGGCGACGAACAAGATCAACGCCGAACTGAGCGCACTGAAGACCCAGCGCGACACGCTGCTGACCACCTACTCGAACAACATGGTGACGCTCAAGAGTGGCATCGATGCCGACATGGTGGTGGTCAACCAGCGCGAGGCGCAGGTGGACACGGCGCAAGCCACGCAGAAGACCAACTACAACAGCATGAACACCCGCTATAACGCCGCTCCCACGCAGGTCTGCGGACTGTGGTGCGTGGACCGTCCGGCGCTGGGGACCAAATACGATTGCGGCATCCTCGCCGCCTGTAACAACAACACCGCGGTGAAGAACTACAACGCCTCGGTGGATACCTACAACACCAGCACCGGCGACCTCACCACCGCGCAGCAGAACCTCAGCGCCGCCTGGTCGGTCAGCCGCAACGGCGTGACCTTGAGCCAGCGCGCCAGCGACTACGACAAGTTCGTCCAGCTCTGCGGTGCGCAAGGCGGCAGCGCCACCACCTGCGTCAGCGGCACCATCACCCGCACCGAGAAGAATGTGTCCACGGTGCAATTGGTGGCCGGCGCCATGCAGAACTCTTCCGGCACCCGCATCCAGGGCCTGGATATCGGCATCGCCACCAAGTTCACCCTGCCCAGCACCGCCTACAACAGCAACGGCAGCGCAGGTGCCACCACCACGCGGACCGACTTCTTCTCCATCGCCCTGGAGAACTTCACCCTCAACGGCTCGTACCTCAACCTGTGGGGCGACTCCGCTGGCCTGAAGGCCTCCATGAGCCTGCAGATGTATGCCGACAAGTTGATCATCGCCGGCTGCGAGAATTGCGCCGACAGCAACAAGGTGGTGGCCAAGAACGTCTACTTCGACCTCAACCTGGGCGACGCCAACTACCAGCCGGCGACGCTCTCGGTGGCCAGCAACGGCGACCTGATGCTCAGCGCGCCGGGCGTCACCTGGGCCAATCACGAGGCCTTCTACCAGAACGTGCAGAAGAGCAATATCAGCATCGGCAACCTGAACATCAGCGGCACCGACGTCGGTTCCCAGGCCATTCGCGGCCTGCGTATCGATTACCTGAACGTCCGTACCGTGAACCTGCCGCGCTAGCGCATGAGGAGACTCGCCGTGAAAATCGCACGCCTCTCGAGCCGACTCCTGGTCCCTCTGTTCCTGCTGACCGCTGGCGCCGCCCACGCTGAGATGCGCGGTCTGGACGACAGCGAAATGGCCGACGTCAGCGGCCAGGATGGTGTCAGCCTGAGCGTCAACTTCAACCTTGCCGCCAACACTGCCGATACCCGCTGCACTGGCGGCTGTGGTGCGCGGTTGGCGATCCAGCCGCTCAATAGCACCGGCTACATCGTGCTGGACAACATCAAGGGCACCTTCAGCTTCGACGGCATGTCCATCGACATGGTGACCATCAACAACGGCTTCAACGGCGACGGCGCGCTGTTCAACCGCCAGGCCATGAAGATCGGCCTGACCAATGCCAGCGCCAGCAACCTGCAGTTCACCCTGGGCGGCGCCAACCAGGGCAAGGTTTCCGGCAGTGGCCTGCAACAGACCAACCTGCTTACCTACCAGGCCACCGGCGCGGTCAAGCTCACCGGCAACATCTACGTCTTCGGTACTCCATAAGCGAAACGGCGGGCTCTCCGCCCGCTGGCCTTTCCCCCCGGCGCGTTTCACGCGACAATCCCGCCTCGTCGTGTCGGCCTGCCCGCGCAGGTACCACCCACAGGTAAACGCCCCTTGATCGAAGAAGCCCGTCGCCGCGCCTACCTTGGCGCCATGCAGGTCGCCAGCTGGCTGCCGCGCGTGGTGCTGCCGTTCGCCGCTCCTTCGCGCCCGGAGCTGCTGGAACCCCCCGCGCCCATCGTCGCCGAGCCCTCGGTTGCGGCACCTGCCGTCGTGACCCGCGAGGCCGCCGCTGCAGTCGCTGCGCCGGCGCCAGTCGCGGCCGGCGAGCCCGGCTCGATCGCCGCGCGCCTGCTACCCAAGGTCGCAGCCCCGGCCAAGCCGGCTGTTGCAGTCAAAGCCGAAGAGCCGACCGAGGCGGAGGCCGAACCGGCTGTCCGCGCACCGATTGCGCCGCCGCCGCGCTTTGCCCTGCAATTGCTGCGCGCCGGCGAATGCATCCTCCTGGTCGAGCTGCCCACCGGTGAGCCGCTGGCCAGCCGTGATCCGGCCTATCTGTTGCTCAAGGACCTGCTGCGCGCTGCCGGCCTGCCGGATAGCCCGCAACTGATGGGCGAGCCGGTACGCTGGCCGCTGTTCTCCCGCGGCAACATGGACCAGGGCCCGCAAGCCGCCCGCGAGTTCGTCCAGGGCTTCGTTGCTGCGCGGCTTGAAGAGGGCGCTCCATGTGCCTGCCTGTGGCTGGTCGGCATGCCTGCCGTGCGTTTTGCCGGCGAGGGCGATGAAGAGTCCCTGCTGCGCGAGCTGCAGGTCGAAGGCCTGGGCGTAGCCTGGGCACTGCCAGGCCTGGAGCGCCTGGCCGAAGAACCCACTTTGAAAGCCGATCTCTGGCGCGCCATGCGCCGCGTACGGCAACGCTGGATGAGTCAGATACCTGCATGAGTGATGCCGTTTCCTTCCGCCCGATGACCGAGGCGGACCTCGATGCCGTACTCAAGATCGAATACGCCGCCTTCAGCCACCCCTGGACGCGCGGCACCTTCGCCGACGGCCTGAAAAGCTACGAATGCTGGGTAATGTTCGAAGGCAGCCAGCAGGTCGGCCACGGCGTGATCCAGTTGATCCTCGATGAGGCGCATCTGCTCAACATCACCGTCAAGCCGGAAAGCCAGGGCCGTGGGCTTGGCCTGGCGCTGCTGGAGCACTTGATGAAGCGCGCCCACGAGCGAGGCGGGGTGGAGTGCTTCCTCGAAGTCCGCGCCTCCAACGGGCCCGCCTATCGCCTCTACGAGCGCTACGGCTTCAACGAAATCGGCCGCCGCCGAGATTACTACCCCGCCGTCGGTGGGCGGGAAGACGCGCTGGTGATGGCCTGCACGCTGGTCGACTGAGCACCCACCACGCGTGCTTCTTCGCACTGACCAGGAAGTAGGATGGTGTGGAGCGAAGCGATACCCATCAATTGGTGCGTCTGCGGCATGGGTATCGCTCCGCTCCACCCATCCTGCGAGAACTTCCCCTGCCCCCCGCGACCCCGCACGCCGGAATCCAGGCGTGCGTGGGAGCAGACTCTGTCAGCGATCGCTTCCCAGCCGCGCCATCCTCGCCCACTTTTGTAGGAGCGAGCTTGCTCGCGAACCTTCGCCCTCACCAGTTCGTCGCCCTCTCCCAACGCCCTTCACCAACCCCTCCTCGCGATAGCCCACCCTAGAGCCCTCTACACACCATCCCCCGCAAAGCCCGGAAATTTCTCATCATTCGAGTTTTTCCTACGCCCATTCCTGTCTTACCCTTACCCCCAATAACAACAAGAAAAAGGTCGCAAACATGAATCGCAGCGATGTGATCGTGGTGGGCGCCGGTATATCGGGGCTGACCGCGGCCTGGCGTCTGGCGCAAGCAGGGCGGCGGGTCAAAGTGATCGAGGCCAACAAGCGGGTCGGAGGGCGAACGCTCAATCATCGTTTCGCCAGCGGCGAAGTGGTCGAGGTGGGCGGGCAGTGGGTCGGCCCGACCCAGGAGCGCATTCTCTCCCTGCTGGCAGAACTTGGCCTGGCGACTTACCCGCAATGGAACCAGGGCGACAACCTCACTTTTTTCGGTGGGCGGCTCAGACCGTATCGCGGCACCATCCCGAAGTTTCCTCCCCACGTCCTCCTTGATGTCCTTCAGGCTCACGTCCGTCTGGACCGCATGGCGCGGGAAATCCCCCTGGGCGACCCCAGCCTGCACCCCAAGGCGCCGCAGTGGGACAGCCTGACCTTCGCCGAATGGCTGCGGCGCAACGTGCGCACCTCCACCGGGCGCAAGGTCTTCGAACTGATGTGCGGTGCCGTGTTCGCCGCCAGCCCCCATGACCTCTCGTTCCTCCATGTCCTCTTCTATATCCACGGCGGCACCAATCTCGACACCGTGCTCGGGGTTGACGGTGGGGCCCAGCAGGACCGCATCCTGGGCGGCTCGCAGCGCATCAGCGAAGCCCTGGCCGAGCGCCTGGGCGACGACGTCCACCTCGGCGAGCCGGTGCGCGCCGTGCGCCAGGATGGCAGCACTGTCGAGCTGATGACCGACCGCGGCACGCACCAGGCCAGCCACGTCATCTTCGCCATCCCGCCGACCCAACTACTGCGTATTACCCAGGAGCCCTTGCTGCCCAGCTGGCGCGACCAGTTGCTGCAGCGTCTGCCCCAGGGAGCGGTGATCAAGTGCATGGCGCTCTACGACAAGCCCTTCTGGCGCGACCGGAACCTCTCCGGCCAGGCCACCAGTGAAACCGGCCCGGTGCGCCTGACCTTCGACAACAGCGTCCCCGATTCCGAGCGTGGCGTGCTGCTGGGCTTTATCGAAGGCGATGAGGCGCGTCAGTGGAACGCCCGGCCCAGCGGCGACCGCCGTGGCCAGGTGCTGGACTGCTTCGCCCGCTACTTCGGCGAGCAGGCGCTGCAGCCGGTGGACTATGTGGACAAATCCTGGGCCGAGGAACCCTTCGCCCGGGGCTGTTATGCCGCGCTATTCCCGCCGGGACTGTGGAGCAGCGGCGCAGCGCGCCTACGCGAACCCTACGGGCGTTTGCACTTCGCCGGCACAGAAACGGCGACGCGCTGGATGGGCTATTTCGACGGGGCCGTGGAGGCCGGGGAGCGCGCAGCGCGGGAAGTGCTCGGCGCGCGGGAAGATCACGGGGAGGAAGACTATGTGCGACACCTTGGTATTGCGTAGCGGCGGGGCCACCTGGTTCGCCAAGAACAGCGACCGTGAACCCGCCGAAGCGCAACGCCTGATCCGCCTGCCCGCCGTCAGCGGCGACAGTGCGGCCACGGTGCGCACCAGCTACCTGCAGATCCCCCAGAGCGCCAACCGCCATGGCGTCATCCTCAGCCAGCCGGCCTGGCTGTGGGGCGCCGAGATGGGCGTCAACGACAAGGGCGTGGCCATCGGCAATGAAGCCGTGTTCACCCGGCTGACCCAGCGCGACGGCGAAGCCCTGCTCGGCATGGACCTGCTGCGCCTGGGGCTGGAGCGCGGCGGCAGCGCCCGCGAGGCCCTGGCCGTCATCACCGAGTTGCTGGAGCGCCACGGCCAGGGCGGCCCGGCCGGTTACCGCAACAAGCGCATGCGCTACGACAACAGCTTTCTGATCGCCGATCGCGACGAAGCCTGGGTACTGGAAACCGCCGGGCGCCTGTGGGCGGCGAAGAAGGTCGAACGCTGGGCCATCTCCAACGCCCTGAGCCTTGGCCACGAATACGACCTGGCCAGCGCCAACCTGGAAACCCAGGCGCGCCGCTTCGGCTGCTGGAACGGTCGCGGCGACTTTCACTTTGCCCGCGCCTTCGATGGTCGCGTGCTGCCCTGGGTGGCTGGCGCCCATCAGCGCCGGCAGCTCAACGAAGACTTCCTCGCCCACTGCCCGACCCAGGTCGACTGGCTGGCGCTGGTCGTCGCCCTGCGCAGCCACGGCCACCGCGGGCATCGCTTCAACCTGCACGACAATCGGCAGATCTGCCTGCATGCCGGCAGCTTCTGGCGTCCTTCGCAGACCACCGGGAGCCTCATCGCCCGGCTCGACGGGGCGTCCCCGCGCTTGGCCGCCACCGCCACCTCCGCGCCATGCCTGTCGATGTTCCAGCCGCTGGGCTTCGAGGAGCGCGCCGGGGAAGGCTTGCTCAGCCGCGAAACCGACGCGGTGGAAGACTCGCTCTGGTGGCGCTTTGAAACCGTGCACCAGCGCGCCCTGGCCGATCCCGGCTTCGCCGACGCCCTGCGCGCCGGCCACGGCTGGCTGGAAACCGAGTTGCTCAGCGCCCTGGATCGGCGCACGCTGGATTGGCCACGCCTCGCCGCGGAAGGCCAGGCCTGGCACGACGCCTGGCACCAACTGGCGCAGCAGCAGGCGCCACGGCTGCCGCGCTGGTGGCGAATGAACGCTGTGCGCTGATGCGGCTTGTCAGCCACGCCCGTGCTGCGTAAGGTGCCGCCAGCCAATGATGAGGAGCCGGACATGAGCGATCTGCAGGAACTGTTCGACAACAATGCCCGCTGGGCCGAAGCCATCAAGCAGGAAGACCCCGAGTTCTTCGCCAAACTGGCCCGCCAGCAGACTCCCGAATACCTGTGGATCGGTTGTTCCGATGCACGCGTACCGTCCAACCAGATCGTCGGCCTGCTGCCCGGCGACCTGTTCGTCCACCGCAACGTCGCCAACGTCGTGCTGCACACCGACCTCAACTGCCTGTCGGTCATCCAGTTCGCCGTCGATGTGCTCAAGGTGAAGCACATCCTGGTCACCGGTCATTATGGCTGCGGAGGTGTACGCGCCGCGCTGCACCATAGCCAGCTCGGCCTGATCGACGGCTGGCTGCGCACCATCCGCGACCTCGCCTACGAGTACCGCGACCATCTCGCCCAGTTCGAAAAGGAAGAAGAGCGCGTCGATCGTCTCTGCGAGCTCAACGTCATCCAGCAGGTTGCCAACGTCAGCCACACCAGCATCGTCCAGAACGCCTGGCATCGTGGTCAGAAGCTTTCCGTGCACGGTTGCATCTACGGCATCAAGGACGGTATCTGGAAGGACCTCAGCGTGACCGTCAGCGGCCTCGACCAGTTGCCTCCGCAGTACCGCCTGCGCCCGCTCGGCCAGTCTTGAGCCGACGCCTGTGCGTCATTCCCGGTGACGGTATCGGCCGCGAGGTCGTGCCCGTTGCCGTGGCGGTGCTGCAGCGTCTTCTGCCGGACCTGCTGGTGGAAGAGGCCGACGCTGGCTGGAACTGCTTCCAGCAACACGGCACCTCCGTTCCCGAGTCCACCTACGAACGCCTGCGCACTTGCGGCGCCGGGTTGTTCGGTGCCGTCTCCTCGCCCAGCCACAAGGTCGAAGGCTACCGCAGCGCCATCCTCAGCCTGCGCCAGACGCTGGAACTGAACCTCAATCTACGCCCCGTGCGCTCGCGCCCGGTGGTCTCGCCGCGCGCCGGGATCGACTTGCTGGTGCTGCGGGAGAACAGCGAAGGCCTCTACAGCGGCCGCGAACACTGGGAGGCCGAGGGCGTCGCCGTCGCCGAAAGAGTGATCAGCCGCGCCGCCTGCGAACGTCTCGGCGCAGGTGCCGCCGAACTGGCCCGTCTGCGCCACGCCCGGCGCATCACACTCGTACACAAGGCCAACGTCCTGCCGCTCACCTGCGGCCTGTTCCGCGACACCTGCCGCGACCTGCTCGCCGAAGACGGCTGGAGCGATGTGCTCGACGAACGCCTGGTCGACGTGGCCGCCCTGCAACTGGTCGAGCACCCGGAGGCCTTCGACCTCATTGTCACCACCAACCTCTTCGGCGACATCCTCTCCGACCTCGCCAGCCACTGGGGCGGCGGCCTGGGCCTCGCACCCTCGCTCAATCTCGGCGCCAACATCGCCCTCGCCGAGCCCGTCCACGGCAGCGCCCCGGACATCGCCGGCAGCGGCCGCGCCAACCCGCTCGCGGCCATTCTCAGTGCCGGCATGCTGCTGCGGCATTACTGGCAGTTGCCGGAGTTGGCCGATCGCATCGATGACGCGGTGGATGCTTTCCTGCGGGAGGAGGGGGGTGTGGACTTCGGTAGGGAGACCACCCAGGTGATAGGGCAGGGCGTATTGCAGCGGCTGGAATGACTGGCCGACCTCGCCGGTCGCCATGATGTCCGCCGGCTACCGCCGGGAACTACGCTGAAAGCACCACTCTCCCCAAGGTGCCCGGCATGTGCGGACGCTACGTCAGCCCCGAAGAGGCCGCCATCGAACGCTACTGGCACATCGGCGCGCGCACACCACCGCGCTGGTTGGAGGCCTGCTACAACGTCGCTCCGACCATGACCGTGCCGATCCTGCGCCACGACCAAAGCGGCCAGCTCGAACTGTTGCCTGCGCGCTGGGGCCTGATCCCCACCTGGTGGAAGGACTCCACTCCGCCACGCTTCTCCTTCAATGCCCGCAGCGAAGAGGCCGCCGGCAAACCCCTCTGGCGACAGGCCCTGCGCAACGCACGCTGCCTGATGCCCGCCCTGGGCTGGTACGAGTGGAATGAGAGGGAAACCCTGCACAACGCTGCTGGCCGCCAGGTCCACCAGCCGTACTTCATCCATTGCCTGACCGACCCGGTCATTGCCATCGCTGGGCTTTGGTCATTGTGGATAAAACCCAACGACGAGCCCGTCCTGTCTTGCGCACTGCTGACGCGATCCGTTGGGCCCAGCATCGAACATATCCATCACCGCATGCCCGTGGTGCTGGCGCCGGAGAGTTTCGAGGAGTGGCTATCCACTTCCACACCCAGCGAAGCACTGCAGGAGCTGATCCATCATGCGCGGGAGGACTTTACGGGCTATCGAGTGTCGTTGCGGGTGAATGACGCGCGGAACGATTCCGTGGAGCTGATCGACGATGCTGGTTGAGCAGCGCTGGACTGATTACCTGGGGAAAAGCGAAATTGGGCGTGCCGCGCCTCGGCGCTCCATAGGCTATCGATTTCGATTGGCTCGCCTGGGCACGCCCTCGGTAACGCCGTCTGACTGAGGTGAAGTCCGAGACGGTCAACCACGAACAACGCTACCTGTCGGCGATCTTCTCCGAGCTGATCCGCCTCGGTTCGTGGCACAAGGCAAACCCGCTGGCCAATGTCCGGCAGATCAAGACTGATCAGGTCGCCCAGCCCCTCGAGGAGTGCAGGGCCAGCACGAACAACCATACGCTTCAGAGGATCCGCGGGCACCCGTCGATAACGATGACCATGCGGCATGCGAATCGGTCACCGGAGCATCTGGAATCAGCTATGCGCCTATCACCGATTGCTCAACTCGATAAGCTGGACTCTTGGGCGCGAGAGTGGGGGGCAGGCTTGGAAGCCGTATTCACACGCGCTTTGCTGCTGTTGGCGGAGTCGACCTCACGGAGAGTGATAAAGAGTCTATTCAAAAGTGTCTTTAAAGGTGCTAATTTGGGTGCTCGTTTGTGACAAGAGTGAGCGTTGTAGCGCTCAGGAGTTTATATGGCACACGCCGTTTTAGCGGACGTAGCAGCCTCCATCACCGAGCTGAAGAAAGACCCAATGGGAACCATTGAGGCAGGGCACGGTAAACCCGTCGTGATCCTTAACCGTAACGCGCCGGCATTCTATGCAGTGCCGCCGGATGTATACGAACAGATGCTGGAAGCATTGGACGATGCCTTCCTGGCAAGAATCGTTAGGGAACGTAGCGACGAGTCTTCGCGGGAAATTACGTTGGATGACCTCTAGATCAGCAAGTGAGCCACTGAAGTACAAGCTGAGAATCAAGGACAGCGCGGAGAAGGAGTGGCTGAAGCTACCGATCCCGATCCGCGACTCCTTCAAGAAGAAGCTGGCAGAGCGCCTCATCAACCCCAGGGTTGAGAAGGACAAGCTGTCCGGCATGAAGGACTGCTACAAGATCAAGCTGAAGGACGTCGGTTACCGGCTCGTCTACAGAGTGGACGACGGGCAACTGGTGATCGAAGTGATTGCGGCAGGGAAGAGGGAGCGCGGAGAAGCCTATTCGGCAGCGAAGAAGCGGCTCTGACTTTGCCGTATACGGGATGTAGTCGGTTTGTAGTCGGCCGGCCAAAACAAAAAAGGGTTAGCTTGCGCTAACCCTTTGTTTTGTATGGTGGCTACACCGGGACTTGAACCTGGGACATCAGCATTATGAATGCTGCGCTCTAACCGACTGAGCTATGTAGCCGAGTGGCGCGCATTTTCCGCAGATCGAGGGGGGGTGTCAACCCCTTTGCTTGAATATTTTTCTGTTCTATCAATCGTTTAGCCGGTCGTGCGGGATTTTCGCGATGAGCGGCGGGGTAGGGCGCTCAAATGAAAAAGCCCCGGCGGGCGGCCGGGGCTTTTCGTGTCTGGCTGGCGCTTAGACGTTGAAGCGGAAATGCATCACGTCGCCGTCCTTGACGATGTATTCCTTGCCTTCCAGGCGCCATTTGCCGGCGTCTTTCGCACCCTGTTCGCCTTTGAACTGGATGAAATCGTCGTAGGCAACGACTTCGGCGCGGATGAAGCCTTTTTCGAAGTCGGTGTGGATCACGGCGGCGGCCTGCGGGGCGGTGGCGCCGACGCGCACGGTCCAGGCGCGGACTTCCTTCACACCGGCGGTGAAGTAGGTCTGCAGGTGCAGCAGTTCGTAGCCGGCGCGGATCACGCGGTTCAGGCCGGGTTCTTCGAGACCAAGGGATTCGAGGAACATGTCCTTTTCTTCGCCGTCGTCGAGCTCGGCGATCTCGGCTTCGATCTTGTTGCACACGGGCACGACCATGGCACCTTCTTCTTCGGCGATGGCGCGGACGACGTCCAGGTGCGGGTTGTTCTCGAAGCCGTCTTCGGCAACGTTGGCGATGTACATGACCGGTTTGCTGGTCAGCAGGTGGAAGCCACGCACGCCACGCTTTTCGTCATCACTCATATTTTTCATCAGCGAGCGGGCGGGTTTGCCTTCGCTGAAGTGGGGGATGAGCTTTTCCAGCAGGGCTTTTTGCGCCAGGGCTTCCTTGTCGCCGCCCTTGGCGTTGCGCGCGACTTTCTGCAGTTGCTTCTCGCAGCTGTCGAGGTCGGCGAAGATCAGTTCGAGGTCGATGATCTCGATGTCGCGCTTGGGGTCGACGCTGTTGGAAACGTGGATGACGTTCTCGTCTTCGAAGCAGCGGACGACGTGGGCGATGGCGTCGGTCTCGCGGATGTTGGCGAGGAACTTGTTGCCCAGGCCTTCACCCTTGGAGGCGCCCGCTACGAGGCCGGCGATGTCGACGAACTCCATGGTGGTCGGGATCACGCGCTCGGGCTTGACGATCTCGGCCAGCGCATCGAGACGCGCATCGGGCATCGGCACGATGCCGCTGTTGGGCTCGATGGTGCAGAAGGGGAAGTTTTCCGCCGCGATGCCGGATTTGGTCAGGGCGTTGAACAGGGTGGACTTGCCGACGTTGGGCAGGCCGACGATGCCGCAGTTGAATCCCATGCTAGGTCCCTCGCGCCACGTGGCGGAAATAGAGGTGTAATCAGGCCTTCTGGCTGTGCAGCTTCTGCATCGCGCGGGTCCAATCCCCGTCGAGCATTTCCGGCAGCACGCCGAGGGCGAAGTCGATGCTGGTGTCGAGCAGTTCCTGTTCGGCGCGCGGGGCGCGGCCAAGAACGAAACCGGAAACCAGGCTGCTGTGCCCCGGATGGCCGATGCCAAGCCGCAGGCGATGGAAACCGTTCTGGTTGCCGAGCTGGGCGATGATGTCGCGCAGTCCGTTGTGCCCGCCGTGTCCGCCGCCCTTCTTGAGCTTGGCGACGCCGGGAGGCATGTCGAGTTCGTCGTGGGCCACCAGGATGGCTTCGACCGGAATGCGGAAGAATCCGGCGAGCGCCGCCACGGCCTGGCCGCTGCGGTTCATGTAGGTGGTGGGAATCAGCAGACGAACATCGCGGCCCTTGTGGCTGAACTTGCCGACCAGGCCGAAATACTTCTTGTCGAGAGACAGGTTCGCGCGTTGCGCGTCCGCCAGTCGCTCAACGAAAAGGGCCCCCGCGTTATGCCGGGTCTGGTCGTATTCAGGGCCTGGATTTCCCAGGCCAACGATCAGTTGTACGGCAGTCACGACGGGGGCCCCTTCCTTAAAGGCAATGGTGCGCGCGATTACTCGGCAGCAGCTTCGCCTTCACCTTCTTCTTTCACTACGCGGGAAGCGTGGATGTTGGCGACGGCCAGGTCGTTACCGTGGGCCAGTTGCACCAGCTCTACGCCTTTCGGCAGTTTCAGATCGGACAGGTGAACGATCTGACCCAGTTCTACCTTGGCCAGGTCGACTTCGATGAATTCCGGCAGGTCTTTCGGCAGGCAGGAAACTTCGACTTCGGAGATCACGTGGGAGATCTCGCCGCCGCCAGTCTTGACGCCAGCAGCAGTGGCTTCGTTCAGGAAGTGCAGCGGAACGTGAGCGGTCAGCTTCTGGCCGGCAACGACGCGCTGGAAGTCAGCGTGCATGACGAAGCCTTTCGACGGATGGCGCTGCAGGGCCTTGATCAGTACGGTTTCCTTGGCGGAACCGACGTTCAGGCTGATCACGTGGCTGAAGGCAGCCTCGTTTTCCAGCAGTTTGGAAATCTCGCGCAGTTCCAGGGTGACGGATTGCGGGGCTTTTTCGCCGCCGTAGATCACAGCCGGGATCAGGCCAGCATTACGACGCAGGCGGCGGCTCGCACCTTTCCCCAGGTCGGAACGCTCTTGGGCATTCAGTACAAAATCAACCATTTGTATATCTCCAAAATGACAAGATCGCCCGGACGCTTGCGACCAGCGTTCGGGCGATTTTGCTGATGCTTCGCCGACATGGCGAAGCGCTTTACGTCAGACCTGTTCCGCCTTAGCGGAACATGGCGCTGATCGATTCTTCATTGCTGATGCGGCGCATGGCTTCAGCGACAACCGGAGCGATGTCCAGCTGGCGGATGCGGCCACAGGCTTGCGCAGCAGCGGACAGCGGGATGGTGTTGGTCACCACCAGCTCGTCCAGTACGGAATTCTCGATGTTCTCGATGGCACGGCCGGACAGCACCGGGTGGGTGCAGTAGGCGATGACCTTGGCGGCGCCGTGCTCTTTCAGAGCCTTGGCGGCGTGGCCGAGAGTGCCAGCGGTATCGACCATGTCGTCGACCAGTACGCAGGTACGGCCTTCGACATCACCGATGATGTGCATGACTTCGGACTGGTTGGCCTTCGGACGACGCTTGTCGATGATGGCCAGGTCGACGCCCAGGGACTTGGCGACGGCGCGCGCACGCACCACACCACCAATGTCCGGGGAGACGATCATCAGGTTCTCGAAGCGCTGGTCTTCGATGTCATCGACCAGTACGGGCGAGCCGTAGATGTTGTCGACGGGGATATCGAAGAAGCCCTGGATCTGGTCGGCGTGCAGGTCAACGGTGAGAACGCGGTTGACGCCTACGACGGTCAGCATGTCGGCAACGACTTTGGCGCTGATGGCCACGCGAGCGGAACGCGGACGGCGATCCTGGCGGGCGTAACCGAAGTAGGGAATGACTGCCGTGATACGAGTCGCCGAGGAGCGGCGGAAGGCATCGGCCATCACTACCAGTTCCATCAGGTTGTCGTTGGTCGGTGCGCAGGTCGGCTGGATCAGGAAGACGTCCTTACCACGAACGTTTTCATTGATCTCAACGCTGATTTCGCCGTCGGAGAATTTGCCGACAGAAACGTCACCGAGGGGGATGTGCAGCTGCCGTACGACACGGCGTGCCAGATCGGGGTTGGCGTTCCCCGTGAAAACCATCATTTTGGACACGCTGCGGTACCTGTGTCGGCTTGAGGGTAGGCCCGGTTGAGCCAGAAGAAAATGGCAGGGGCGGCTGGATTCGAACCAACGCATGGCAGGATCAAAACCTGCTGCCTTACCGCTTGGCGACGCCCCTGTAGCTTACAACTTGCGGAGCAATGTGTTCGTTGACGCTGTACGTATGACCCTTTGGGTTAATGGCAGGGGCGGCTGGATTCGAACCAACGCATGGCAGGATCAAAACCTGCTGCCTTACCGCTTGGCGACGCCCCTGTATCGTACAACCGATTACATTGCTGCTTCTCAGGCCTGGTTTTGCAGCTTGCGGTGCAACATCGAGATGTTACGGCCCTGGGCAACAAAACTCGGCAGAGTGGCCGGAAGTTGGCGGCGAACTTTATCAGCATCGCCTTTGTTTGGGAAGCTCCCAAACACACAAGCTCCGGTGCCGGTCAATCTCGCTTCGGTAAATTTACCTAGCTGGATCAGTGCGTTACGTACATCTGGGTAACGCTTCTCGACGACCGGCTGGCAGTCGTTATGACCGTCCACCCCGAGAAGGCTGCGAACTTTAATGGGCGGAGTATCCCGTGTCAACTCGGGATCGGAGAAAACTTCTGCTGTGGAGACAAAGACTTGCGGCACAACGACGAGGAACCAGGGCTCGTCGAGTTCCACTGGCGTGAGCTGTTCGCCAACGCCTTCGGCGAATGCGGCGCGGCCGCGCACGAATACCGGGACGTCTGCGCCCAGGCTCAGGCCCAGTGCGGCAAGGCGCTCTTCGTCCCAGCCCAGTGACCACAAATGATTCAGCGCCAGCAGGGTTGTGGCGGCGTCGGAGCTTCCGCCGCCGATGCCGCCGCCCATGGGCAGGCGCTTGTCCAGCCAGATGTCGGCGCCCAGCCTGGTGCCGGATTGTTCCTGCAGTCGGCGAGCGGCCTTGACGATCAGATTGCTGTCGTGGGGAACACCTTCGATCTCGGTGTTCAGGCGGATTTCGCCATCCTCGCGTACAGCGAACTGGAGCTCGTCGCCGTGATCGAGAAATTGGAACAGGGTCTGCAGCTCGTGATAGCCGTCGGCGCGGCGACCGGTGATGTGCAGGAACAGGTTGAGCTTGGCCGGTGCCGGCAGGGTCAGGCGGTCCGGCATGTCACTGCTGGTCCGCTGGGGTCGGCTGGCCGTTGCCCAGTTGGCGCGGCTGCCAGGTCTTCACCACCAGGGTGACGTCGAGGTCCTGGCCATGCAGCTTCAGGCGTTCGGGCAGCCAGTAGCCGTTCTGTTCGCTGTAGCGGGTGTATTCCACATCCCAGCCGTCCTGCTGCAGCTTGGCCAGGCGGCTGTCGCCGTCGAGGGTCAGGCGGCTCTTGCTGTCGGGGGCGGGCAGGCCGCGAATCCACCAGAGCAGGTGGGAAACCGGCAGGCGCCAGCCCATCTGCTGTTCCAGCAGTTCTTCGGGGGAGGCCGCCTCATAGCGGCCCTGGCCGGCGACTTCGAGGGTCACGGCGCCTTCACGCCCGGTCAGGCGCGCGGCGCCGCGGCCGAGCGGGCCGGAGAGGCGGATGTCGTAGTAGTCCTGGCGCTGCAACCAGAACAGGGTGCCGCTGCCGGAATCCTTGGGCGCGCGGATGCCCACCTTGCCGTCGATCTGCCAGCCGTCGAGGGTGGCGATGCGGGCCTTGTGGGCATTCCAGGCGGTGGCGTTGCCCTGGCCTTCCAGGGCTTCGTGGGTGCCGAAGCTAGAGCAACCGGCGAGCAGAGCCAGCGCGGCAGCGCCGATCAGGTGACGTAAACGCATAAATCAGAGGGTTCCGGAGCCGGTCAGGCGCAGCATGGTGTCGCGCAGGACGGCGCTGTCAGGCTGGCTTTGCAGGGCAGTGGCCCAGACTTTTCGGGCTTCGCTCTGCTTGCCCTGGGCCCAGAGCACTTCGCCCAGGTGCGCAGCCACTTCGTGGTCGGGGAAGCGTTCCAGCGCCTTGCGCAGGTAGGTTTCCGCTTCGCTGAGGTTGCCCAGGCGGTAATTCACCCAGCCCAGGCTGTCGAGGATCGCAGGGTCGTCCGGGTTCAGCGCGTGGGCCTTCTGGATCAGGTCACGGGCTTCGCTGTAGCGGGTAGTGCGATCTGCCAGGGTGTAGCCCAGTGCGTTGAGCGCCATGGCGTTGTCCGGCTCGCGCTGGATGATCAGGCGCAGGTCCTGCTCCATCTGCGCCAGGTCGTTGCGCTTCTCGGCGAGCATGGAGCGGGTGTAGAGCAGGTTGAGGTCATCCGGGAACTGCTTGAGGCCCTGCTGGATGACGCTCCAGGCGCGATCGACCTGGTCGCGGTTGGACAGGCCCTCGGCTTCGATCAGGTACAGCTGGATGGCGTAGTCCGGCTGGCGGTCGCGGGTTTCGGCGAGACGGCGCGAGGCGTCGTCGTAGCGCTTCTGGTCCAGCAGGATTTCGGTAGAGCGCAACTGGGCCGGGAGGAAGTCGTTGCCCGGACCGACCAGGGCGTATTCCTTGAGCGCGGTCTCGGGGTCCTTCTGCTCCTCGGCCAGGCGGCCCAGGTTGAAGTGGGCGGAGTCGACGTGGCTATCGCGCTCCACCAGTTCCTGCAGGTAGACCTTGGCTTCGTCCCAGGCCTGGGCTTCGAGGCAGACCAGGGCCAGGGAGAAGCGCAGGTCGTCGTCGTCAGGGAACTGCTCGACCAGCGCGGAGAACTCGGCCTTGGCGTCTTCCAGGCGGTTCTGCTCCACCAGCAGGCGGGCGTAGGCGAGGTGGACGCGCTTGTCGTCCGGGTGTTCCTTGATGCCGGCCTTGAGCAGCGGCAGCGCTTCATCGCTGCGCTTCATGCTCTGCAACAGGCGGGCGCGCAGCAGCAGCGGGGCGACGTCGTGCTTGCTGGCGGAATTGTCTTCGAGCAGGTGCAGGGCTTCCTGCGGGCGGCCGTCCTGTTGCAGCAGCAGGGCCTTGCCGAACAGCAGCTGGCCGTTGTCCGGGTACTTCTTCAGCAGGCGATCGAAGCTCTGCAGCAGGCCGGCGCGGGTATCCGGATCGGTCTCGGCGGCGGACAGCGCGAGGAAGTCAAAGTGGGTGTCGCCCTGGCCGTTGAGGACCTTCTCCATGTACACCATGGATTCGTCGTACTGGCCGGTGCGCGCCAACTGGATGGCGGCGGCGCGCTGGGCATCGAGGTTGTCCGGCGCGGCCTTGGCCCAGATCAGCGAAGTGTCCAGGGCTTCCTGGTCGGCACCCAGGTACTCGGCGATGCGGAAGGCGCGTTCGGCGACGCCCGGATCACGGGTTTCCTTGGCCTGTTCGACGTAGTTGGCGAGGGCGATGTCGAAGCGGTTGCGCTGGCCGGCGAGCTCGGCGGTGAGCAGCGAGTACATCGTGTCCTCGCTGAAGGAGCCGTATTTCTGGTCCTTTTGCGCAGCCGCGGTCTTGTCCTTCTCCGCGGAAGCACTGTCGGTGTTTTTCTGTGTAAGAGACTGGCAGCCGCCGAGCAGCAGCAGAGCAGTCAGCAGCGCAAGAGACTTGTTCATAGAGGAAGGACGAGGGCCTGACCTGCGAAATGGGACCATCATGACATAAGGAAAGTGCCAATCCCATGGGCAAGCGCCGCTGGAAGGCCTGTATACGATTTGCAGTGTGCGATCCGTCGCGGGTGGTTGTCCTTAACAAGGCTAAGTAGGACAATTGCGGGCTTTCCGATCAGTATCAGCGATTCTGCATGGCCTTCATTGCCCTCGGCATCAACCACAAGACCGCGTCCGTGGCCGTTCGCGAGCGCGTGGCGTTTACTCCCGAGCAGATGGTCGAGGCGCTGCAGCTGCTGTGCAGGCTGACGTCCAGCCGCGAAGCCGCGATCCTCTCCACCTGCAACCGCAGCGAACTCTACCTGGAGATCGAACATCCGGACGCCGGCGATGTGCTGGCCTGGCTGGCCGATTACCACAACCTGGGTATCGACGACCTGCGCGCCTGCGCCTACGTCCACCAGGATGAGGAAGCGGTGCGCCACATGATGCGCGTTGCCGCCGGCCTGGACTCCATGGTGCTGGGCGAGCCGCAGATCCTCGGCCAGATGAAGTCCGCCTACGCCGTGGCCCGCGAGGCCGGCACCGTCGGGCCGATGCTCGGGCGGTTGTTCCAGGCCACTTTCAGCACCGCCAAGACCGTGCGCACCGATACCGCCATTGGTGAGAACCCGGTGTCCGTGGCCTTTGCAGCGGTAAGCCTGGCCCGGCAGATATTCAGCGACCTGAGTCGCAGCCAGGCGCTGCTGATCGGCGCCGGCGAGACCATCACCCTGGTCGCCCGCCACCTGCACGAGCAGGGCGTGAAGCGCATCGTGGTCGCCAACCGTACCCTGGAGCGTGCCAGCCTGCTGGCCGAGCAGTTTGGCGCCCGCGCCATCCTGCTGGCGGACATGCCGGACGAGCTGGTCAACAGCGACATCGTCATCAGTTCCACCGCCAGCCAGTTGCCGATCCTCGGCAAGGGCGCGGTGGAGCGTGCGCTGAAGCAGCGCCGGCACAAGCCGATGTTCATGGTCGATATCGCCGTTCCGCGGGACATCGAGCCGGAAGTCGGCGAGCTGGAAGACGTCTACCTCTATAGCGTCGACGACCTCCACGAAGTGGTCGCGGAAAACCTCAAGAGCCGCCAGGGCGCGGCCCAGGCCGCCGAGGAACTGGTTGGCGACGGTGTACACGAATTCATGCTGCGCCTGCGCGAGCTGGCTGCGGTCGACGTGCTGCGAGCTTACCGCCAGCAGGCCGAGCGCCTGCGTGACGAGGAAACCCAGAAGGCCCAGCGCCTGCTGGCCAACGGCGCCGACCCGATGGAAGTCATCGCCCAGCTCAGCCGTGGCCTGACCAACAAATTACTGCATGCCCCCAGCGTGCAGATGAAGAAACTCTCCGCCGAGGGCCGCATCGATGCGTTGGCCGTCGCGCAGGAACTGTTCGCCCTCGAGGAGGGCACTGACAAGCGATGAAAGCTTCCCTCCTGAAAAAGCTGGATATCCTCAGCGACCGCTATGAAGAGCTCACCGCTCTGCTGGGCGACGCCGAGGTGATCAGCGACCAGACCAAGTTCCGCGCCTACTCCCGTGAATACGCGGAAGTGGAGCCGGTCATCCTCGCTTTCCGCGAGTTCCGCAAGGTGCAGTCGGACCTGGAGGGCGCCCAGGCGCTGCTCAAGGACAGCGACCCGGACCTGCGCGAGATGGCCGAGGAGGAAGTCGCCGAGGCCAGGACCGCGTTGGTCGGCCTGGAGGACCGCCTGCAGCGCATGCTGCTGCCCAAGGACCCCAACGACAGCCGCAACGTCTTCCTGGAAATCCGCGCCGGCACCGGCGGCGACGAAGCCGCGATCTTCTCCGGCGACCTGTTCCGCATGTACTCGCGCTATGCCGAGAAGCAGGGCTGGCGCGTGGAGATCATGTCCGAGAACGAAGGCGAGCACGGTGGCTATAAAGAGGTGATCGCCCGCGTCGAGGGCGAGAGCGTCTACGCCAAGCTCAAGTTCGAATCCGGCGCCCATCGCGTGCAGCGCGTGCCGGCTACCGAATCCCAGGGCCGCATCCATACCTCGGCCTGCACCGTGGCGGTGCTGCCCGAGCCGGACGAGCAGGCGGCCATCGAGATCAACCCCGCCGACCTGCGTGTGGACACCTACCGTTCCTCCGGCGCCGGTGGCCAGCACGTGAACAAGACCGACTCGGCGGTGCGCATCACGCACATCCCCTCGGGCATCGTGGTCGAGTGCCAGGAAGAGCGCTCGCAGCACAAGAACCGCGCCAAGGCCATGGCCTGGCTGGCGGCGAAGCTCAACGACCAGCAGCAGGCCGCAGCCCAGCAGGCGATCGCCAGCACGCGCAAGCTGCTGGTCGGTTCGGGTGACCGCTCCGAGCGCATCCGCACCTACAATTTCCCCCAGGGGCGCGTCACCGATCACCGCATCAACCTCACCCTGTACTCCCTGGGTGAAGTGATGGAAGGTGCAGTGGAACAGGTGATCGAGCCATTGCTGCAGGAATTCCAGGCCGACCAGCTGGCCGCACTTGGCGATTGAGACAGCGGGCGACTGAGAGACCGACAGACCATGGCAACCATCATGACCCTGCTCAACGAGGCGCAATTGCCGGACTCGCCCAGTGCGCGCCTGGATGCCGAGTTGTTGCTCGCCGCCGCGCTGGGCAAGCCGCGCAGCTTCCTGCGCACCTGGCCCGAACGCGTGGTCAGCCGTGAGGCCCACGACCTCTTCGACCGCTACCTGGCCCGCCGCGTGGCCGGCGAGCCGGTGGCCTACATCCTTGGCCGTCAGGGCTTCTGGAGCCTGGACCTGGAAGTCGCGCCGCACACCCTGATCCCGCGCCCGGACACCGAACTGCTGGTGGAGACCGCGCTGGCGCTGCTGCCGGCCGCGCCGGCTCGCGTACTCGACCTGGGCACCGGCACTGGCGCCATCGCCCTTGCGCTGGCGTGCGAGCGCCTGAGCTGGCAGGTGCTGGGCGTCGACCGCATTCCCGAGGCCGTGGCCCTGGCTGAGCGCAACCGCGAACGCCTGCGCCTGGCCAACGTCGCCTTCCGTGCCAGTCACTGGTTCTCTGCGGTCGATGGCGAGCGCTTCTCGCTGATCGTCAGCAACCCGCCCTACATTCCCAACACCGACCCGCACCTCAAGCAGGGCGATGTGCGCTTCGAGCCGTCGAGCGCTCTGGTTTCCGGCCAGGACGGGCTGGACGATATCCGCCTGATCATCGAGCAGGCGCCGAATCATCTGGAAAACGGCGGCTGGCTGATGCTCGAACACGGTTTCGATCAGCCCGATGCCGTGCGTGACCTGCTGCTCAGCCGCGGTTTCACTGCTGTGGAAAGTCGTCGCGACCTGGGCGGCCACGAACGCATCAGCCTGGGGTGCTGGACATGCTGAGCGACAACGAACTGCTGCGTTACAGCCGGCAGATTCTCCTGCCGCAGATCGACGTGGATGGCCAGTTGCGGCTGAAGGACAGCCGCGTGCTGATCGTCGGCCTTGGCGGCCTCGGAGCACCGGTGGCGCTGTACCTCGCCGCTGCCGGCGTCGGTGAGTTGCACCTGGCGGACTTCGATACGGTCGACCTGACCAACCTGCAGCGGCAGATCATCCACGACACCGACAGTGTGGGGGTGAGCAAGGTGGATTCCGCCATTGCCCGCCTCACGGCGATCAATCCGGACGTGAAGCTGGTCGCCCATCGCCAGGCGCTGGACGCCGATTCCCTTGACGCCGCCGTGGCGGCCGTCGACCTGGTGCTGGACTGCTGCGACAACTTCGGTACCCGCGAGGCGGTGAATGCTGCCTGCGTCGCGGCGAAGAAGCCCTTGGTGAGCGGCGCCGCCATTCGCCTGGAAGGGCAGCTCTCGGTGTTCGACCCACGCCGCGAGGAAAGCCCCTGCTACCACTGCCTCTACGGCCATGGCAGCGAAGCCGAGCTGACCTGCAGCGAGGCCGGTGTAGTCGGCCCGCTGGTGGGCCTGGTGGGCAGCCTGCAGGCGCTGGAAGCGCTGAAGCTGCTGGCAGGCTTCGGCGAGCCGCTGGTGGGCCGCCTGCTGCTGATCGATGCCCTCGGCACGCGCTTCCGCGAATTGCGCGTCAAGCGTGATCCGCAGTGTGCCGTGTGCGGAGTTGCGCATGGCTGATGCCGCGCCGGTCGGTGTGTTCGACTCCGGCGTGGGCGGCCTCAGCGTCCTCCACGAAATCCGCGCGCGGCTTCCCCGCGAATCGCTGATCTATCTTGCCGATTGCGGCCACGTGCCGTACGGCGAGAAGACCCCGGAATACATTCGCAGCCGCTGCCGCAGCATCGCCGGATTCCTCCTTTCCCGTGGCGCCAAGGCGCTGGTGCTGGCCTGCAATACCGCCACTGCCGCTGCGGCCGCCGATCTGCGCGAGCTTTATCCACAGCTGCCCATCGTGGCGATGGAGCCGGCGGTGAAGCCCGCCGCCGAAGCCACCCGCAGCGGTGTGGTCGGCGTGCTCGCCACCACCGGCACCTTGAAGAGTGCGCGTTTCGCTGCACTGCTGGACCGTTTCGCCAGTGATGTGCGAGTGATCACCCAGCCTTGCCCGGGCCTGGTGGAGCGGATCGAACTGGGCGACCTGAACGGGCCACAGACCCGCGCGCTGCTGCAGGGTTACGTTGCGCCATTGCTGGCTGAAGGCTGCGACACGCTGATCCTGGGCTGCACGCACTATCCATTCCTGCGCCCGCTGCTGCGCGAACTGGTGCCGGCCGAGGTATCGCTGGTCGACACCGGTGCCGCTGTAGCCCGCCAGCTGGAGCGGGTGTTGCAGGCGCGGGGGATGTTGGCGGAAGGCCAGGCAAAAAAAATTGAGCTGTGGACCAGCGGCATAGTCGAAGAGTTTGAACGTGTCTTACCAGTGCTCTGGGGAGCTGACGAACCCGTCAATCTGTTCCCGGGCTGATGGAAAAATAGCTAGCTATCTACTTTGGTCTTTCAGTAAACGCTGACAAATGGCCTTATAATTGCCAGCTATTCGCGGGGATTTTTCATTCAGCTTTCTACTAAAGGATGTTTCGATGAAGAAACTGCTCTCGCTTGCCACTGTGGCAGCTCTGACTCTCGGATACATGGTCTCTTCGCAGGCTGCCAGCCTGACCGGCGCTGTCGGTTTCACCGGGCAGAACGATATGACCTACCGACTGGGCCTGGGTTTCGACTGGGACAAGAGTTGGTGGGAAACTTCGACGGGCCGCCTGACCGGTTACTGGGACGCCGGCTACACCTACTGGGAAGGCGGTGATCGCGCCGGTGGCCGTCACTCGCTGTCGTTCGCCCCGGTGTTCGTCTACGAGTTTTCCGGTGAAAAGGTCAAACCCTTCGTCGAAGCCGGTATCGGCATCGCCGCGTTCAGCGGCTCGGAAGTGGGCGACCAGGACCTCGGCGGCTCGGTGAACTTCGAGGATCGCCTGGGCGTTGGCCTGCGTTTCGGTGAAGGCCAGGCGCTGGGTGTGCGCGCCATTCACTACTCCAACGCCGGCATCAGCCAGCCGAACGATGGCATCGAATCCTACAGCCTTTATTACACGCATCCGCTGTAACAGAGCGCTGATAAAGAAAGCCGGGCCCAGCGCCCGGCTTTTTTGTGTGCGCCATATCGAGGCTCAGCAGTGAGCGTAGGAGCGGACTTCGTCCGCGATCGCTTCCGGCACCTCCGAGCTGCCCGGCGGCACATCGCGGACAGAGTCCGCTCCTACAGCAAGGCGGCAGTCTCAGCGTGCAGCGGAGAGGCTTTTGAACGCATCCAACGCCCGCTCCCGCGTGGCGGAGAGATCACACATCGGCTGTGGATAACCCTCCACGCCGAACAGTCCGAGCTTTGACGGATCATGCATCGCCCGGCCCTGCAGCCCGGCCAGCTCCGGCACCCAGCGGCGGATGAAGCGGCCGTCCGGGTCGAAGCGCTCGGATTGCGAGATGGGGTTGAAGATGCGGAAGTAGGGCGCCGCATCGGTCCCTGTGGAGGCGCTCCACTGCCAGCCGCCGTTGTTCGCCGCCAGGTCGCCGTCAATCAGGTGGCGCATGAACCAGCGTTCCCCTTCGCGCCAGTCGATCAGCAGATTCTTGGTCAGGAACATCGCCACCACCATGCGCAGGCGGTTGTGCATCCAGCCGGTGGCGAGCAACTGGCGCATGGCGGCGTCGATGATGGGGAAGCCCGTGCGCCCTTGCTGCCAGTCCTGCAGGTCCTTCTGGTCGTAACGCCACTTCAGCTTCTCGGTGTCCTCGCGGAAGGCGCGGTGCCGGCTCACGCGTGGGAAGCCGACCAGGATGTGCTTGTAGAACTCGCGCCAGAGCAGCTCGTTGATCCAACTGACCGCGCCACTGTTGCCGGTCTCGAACTCGCCATGGTTGTTCGCCAGCGCCGCATGCAGGCATTGCCGGGGCGAGAGCACGCCAGCGGCCAGGTACGGCGAGAGGCGGCTGGTGCCGTCACGAGCGGGGAGGTCGCGGGTGTCCTGGTAGGTCTTGAGGATTTCGTCGGTGAACAGCTCGATGCGCTCGTGCGCGGCGTCTTCGCCGGCGGGCCATTCTTCGCGCAGTTGTGGCGGCGCTGGCTCGAAGCCCTCTACCTGTGCCGGTACCGCGTCGCCGGGGATATCCAGCCTCTGCTGCGCGCGGGGTGCCGGCAGCAGGCTGGGCACACCCAGGTTCAGGCGTTCATAGCAGACCTTGCGGAACTGGCTGTAGACCTGGAAGTAGGTGCCGCCCTTGGTGAGGATGGTGCCGGGCGTGAAGAACAGCTGGTCAAGGTGACTGCGCAGGCGAACGCCGTCGTGCTCCAGCGCCTTCTCCACGGCGGCGTCGCGGGCCGCTTCGTTGACGCCGTACTCCTCGTTGACGTGCAGCGTCTCGATGTTCAGTTCGCGGCAGAGTTGCGCGATGACTTTCGGTGCCTCGTCCCAGAGATCCGCCGTGCGGATCAGCAGAGGAATGTGCAGTTCGTCGAGGCTGGCGCGCAGTTCGCGCAGGTTGCGCAGCCAGAAGTCGACCTTGCTCGGTGCATCGTCGTGGCGTTGCCATTGGCCGGGGCTGAGCAGGTAGAGGGCGATGACCGGGCCGCGTTCGGCGGCGGCGTGCAAAGCGCTGTTGTCGCGCAGGCGCAGGTCGCTGCGCAGCCAGACGAGTTGGCGCTTCATGCGGCCTCCCCGTTGAGCAGGTGCAGTTCGCGCAGCAGGTCGAACGCGGCGACCGGATCGCTCGCCAGGTGCAGGGGGGGCTCGGCGATGGCCAGCTCCTGCAGCGCATCGGGGTGGATGGCAGTGGCGGGGCCGGCCAGCAGACGCGGGCAGTCGATGCCGGCCAGCAGCCGGGGCAATTGCAGCAGGTTCAGCGTGCGGCTGGAGTAGAGCAGCACGGCGCGCGGCTGCAGGCGCTCCACCGCGAGTGCCAACTCGCCCGGCGGCAGCGGCCAGTCGAAGATTTCCAGCGCGCAGCCGGCGCTGCTGGCCAGCCACGCGGTGAGCCACAGGCCCGGCTCCAGCGGCAGGCCGGACTGGTTCACCAGCAGCAGCGGGGCGCCGCGCTGCTGGCGGTTGTGGTGGTAGAGGCGGGTGCCGAACTTGGTGCGCAGCCAGGTATGGAAGAACACCCGCTCCAGTTGTGCGCCGAACTGTCCTTGCCAGCGCCGTTCCAGCTCCTCCAGCAGCGGCAGCATCAGTTGCTCGCAGAGAGTCTGTGCGGGGTAGATCGCCAGCGCGCCGTTGAACAGCTCGTCCAGCTGGCGCTCGTTGATCCGGCTGATGGCGGCGATGCACTGCTGGCGCAGGTCGTTCCAGGGCGAGGCGCTGGTGTCTACCGGCAGCTGCGCGTTGTCGTCGAGCAGCGCGCGGATCTTGCTCACCGCCACGCCCCGGCCGAGCCAGGTGAGGATGGCCTGAATGCGCGAGATCTGCGCTTCGGAGTAGAGGCGGTGGCCCTTGGGCGTGCGCTGCGGAACGACCAGGCCGTAGCGGCGCTCCCAGGCGCGCAGGGTGACCGGGTTGACGCCGGTGCGTCGGGATACTTCACGAATCGGCAGCCAGCCTTCGGCCAGGGCCTGGCGATAGTCGTCGTCCGAGTCGCGGTGGGGGTGGTCGGGATTCATGGGGTTCCTGTGAGGACGTCAGATGGCATTGCGCAGGCTCAGGTCTTCGGGGTGCGGCTGCAGGTAGGCCTGGGCATCGATGTAGGGGTGCGGGTGCAGGCGGAAGTGATGCTTGAGCAGCGTCAGCGGCACGACCAGAGGGATCACGCCTTCGCGGTACTGGTCGATCAGGTGTTGCATCTCGGCCTTCTCCGAGCCGGGCAGGTCGTGCTTGAGGTAGCCGGCCAGGTGCTGCAGTACGTTGCTGTGGGTGCCGCGGGTGGCGCAGGTGCCCAGCGCCTGCATGAAGTCGCGGAAGTAATCCGCGGCGAATTTTTCCAGCGGCTGATCGCTGATCTTCGCCAGGCGCTGGCCGAGGGCGCTGTACTGGCGCGGGTTGTGCGCCATCAACTGGTACTTGTAGCGGGAATGGAAGCTGATCACCGCGTGGCGCGTCAGGCCGTTCTCGCACAGCCGTTGCCAGGCGGTGCAGGCGAACACGCGGGTGAGGAAATTCTCGCGGATCACCGGGTCGTTGAGCCGGCCTTCTTCCTCCACCGGCAGTTCCGGGCGTGCGGCGCAGAAGGCTTCCGCATAGAGCCCACGTACCCCCGGCGGCCGCAGTTGGCCATCGAAGCGATAGAGCTTCACCCGCTGCAGGCCGCAGGAGGGCGATTGCTGCATGAAGATGTAGCCGCAGATATCCCCCAGCCGCTCCGCCTGCAGGCGGCCGAAGTCACGCAGGGCATCGCTGACATCGCGACCGCCTTCGCGCTGGATCAGCGCGCGGGGATCGTCGCGGTCGCCCACCAGGCGCAGGGTCGGGCGCGGTACGCCGAGGCCGATGGCGACTTCCGGGCACAGCGGGACGAAGTCGAAATAGCGGTTGAGCACGTCCAGGCACAGGCGCGAGGCCTTGTGCCCGCCGTTGTAGCGCACCGGTTCGCCCAGCAGGCAGGCGCTGATGCCGAGCTTGGGGCGTGGTGGGATGCTGGACATGACGTTGGCCGATTTCTTGTACAGGGTGGTCTTTTTGTACAACTATCGGTCAGGATAGACGCAGGCTTGTACAAGTGCAAAGCCTTGTACAGGGCGGGACGCCAACAGCGGGGCTTCACGGCCCTCCCCGGAGGAGGAGGGCGTGCGCGATCAGAGGTGTTCGAGCAGCCGGCGGGCGGCTTCCAGGCCGCTCAGCCAGGCGCCTTCGACGCGACCGGAAAGGCACCAGTCGCCGCAGGCGTAGATGCCCAGGTCGGCATCCGCGAGGGCGCCGAACTGGTGGGCTTCCATGGGCCGCGCGTAGAGCCAGCGGTGGGCGAGGGCAAAGTCCGGGGCGTGCACGGCGCAACCGATCAGCTCGGCGAAGGCTCCGCGCAGGTGCTCGATCACGCTTTCCTTGGGCAGGTCGATGTGCTGCTTGCTCCAGCCGCTGGCAGCGTGCAGGACCCAGGTGTCCAGTTGCTCGTCGCGCCCTGGCTTGGAGTGATTGCTGGCCAGCCAGGACAGCGGGCCCTCATGCACGAAGCAGCCTTGCACCGGGGTATCCAGCGGCTCGCGGAAGGCCAGGGCGACGGCCCAGGTCGGCTCCATGGGAATGCTCGCGGCGGCGGCGGCCAGCTTCGGCGCGCTGGCCAGCAGGGCAGCGGCCTGTGGTGCAGGGGTAGCGACCAGCACGCGGCTGAACGGCCCGTGGGTCTGGCCCTCGGAGTCCTGCAGGTGCCAATGCTCCTCGCCGCGGTACACCTCGGTGATGCGGCAGGCGAAGGTGACGACCTGGTCCTGCAGCAGCGCGCGGGTGATCGCGCTCATGCGCGGAGTGCCGACCCAGCGTGGCTGCTCGTCGGGAGAGGGGCTCAACTCACCGTCGCGGTACTGGTACAGGGCCGGGTCCCATTCGGCGACCCAACCGTGCTCGCGCCAGCGCTGGATCGCATCGAGGAAGCGTCGATCGCGGGCGGTGAAGTACTGTGCACCGAGATCCAGGGCGCCAGCTTCGCTGCGCTTGCTGGCCATCCGGCCGCCGCTGCCGTGGCCCTTGTCGAACAGCTGGACGTCCTGTCCGGCATCGCGCAAGGCGTGGGCGGCCGAGAGGCCGGCGATACCGGTGCCAATGATGGCAATGGGGGCGCTCATGACATGCCTCGTAATCTGTTTGCTTTGAAGCGTAACGAGCAGGGAGTTCTTGTACAAACGAAACTATCTGTACAATTGGATTTCAGCTGTCCGCGCTCGTCAACGATAGGAGTCCGATCATCGGAACCTTCGGCGCCACATCGGTTCATTCAGAGATGAGCCCGGCTTCGGTTCCGGCACTTACAGCGTAGACCTCGCCGCAGAGGGAGTGTCAATGCAATCGCCTCCCTCTCGTCCAGACTGATGGAAGGTGGAACAACGCAACAAGGAGTTCGCCATGCATATTCTCTTGACCGGCGGCACCGGCCTGATCGGCCGCCGCCTCTGCCGCCAGTGGAGCGCCGAAGGGCACCAGCTCACCGTGCTCAGCCGCCAGCCGCAGCGCGTTGCCGCGCTGTGTGGCGAGACGGTGCGCGGGATTGCCGATTTCGAAGCCTATGGTGACGGGCCGCTGGATGCGGTGATCAACCTGGCCGGCGAACCGATTGCCGACAAGCCCTGGAGCGCGCGGCGCAAAGCCCTGCTGTGGGACAGCCGGGTGCGCCTGACCGAACGCCTGGTGACCTGGCTGGAGGGGCGCAGTCAGCGCCCGGCGGTACTGATCAACGGCTCGGCGGTTGGTTGGTATGGCGACGCCGGGGAGCGTCCGCTGGAAGAAAACAGCGCAGCGGCCGGCGAGGACTTCGCCAGTGAACTTTGCCTGGCCTGGGAACAGATCGCCCGCGAAGCCGAGGCGCTGGGCGTTCGTGTGGTGCTGGTGCGCACCGGGCTGGTGCTGGCGCCCGAAGGTGGTTTCCTCAAGCGCCTGTTGCCGGCGTTCCGCCTGGGAGCCGGTGGGCGACTGGGAGATGGCCGCCAGTGGATGTCGTGGATCCATATAGAGGACGAGATCGCCCTGATTGATTTTCTTTTGCGCAAGGAGGACGCGGCCGGTCCCTATAATGCGTGCGCGCCGCAGCCGGTGCGCAACCGCGACTTCACCCAGGAACTGGGCCAGGCGTTGCACCGGCCGACGCTGATGCCGGTGCCGGGCTTTGCCCTGCGCCTGCTGCTGGGCGAAATGTCGACCCTGCTGCTGGGTGGCCAGCGCATCGTGCCGCGCCGCCTGCTGGATGCCGGCTTCGAGTTTCGCTTCGCGGAGCTCAAGGAAGCCTTGGCCGACGTGTTGCAGGACCAACGCTGAGCCCCTGCGGCATCGGCGACAGCCTGGAATAGGCCCTGGCTGCTCTGGATAGCGCGGTCTGCGTGTAAACTGCGCAGCCCGCACGACGACCTCCTACCGTACCGGTTTAAGGACACTGCATGACCCAAAACGCCCTCCTGCTGGTCAACCTGGGATCACCGGCCTCCACCCAGGTCGAGGACGTGCGCCGCTACCTCGATCAGTTCCTCATGGACCCTTACGTGATCGACCTGCCCTGGCCGATCCGCCGGCTGCTGGTGTCGCTGGTGCTGCGCAAGCGCCCGGAGGAGTCCGCCCACGCCTACGCATCGATCTGGTGGGACGAAGGCTCGCCGCTGGTCGTGCTGAGCCGCCGCCTGCAGGAGGCCGTGCGGCCGTTCTGGCCGCATGGCCCGGTGGAGCTGGGCATGCGCTATGGCGAACCGTCCATCGAGGGCGCGCTGCTGCGCCTGAGCCAGCAGGGCATCACCCAGGTGACCTTCGCGCCGCTATACCCGCAGTTCGCCGACAGCACCACCACCACCGCCATCGAGGAAGCCCGGCGGGTGATGCGCGAGCACAACCTCAAGCTGGAGCTGAAGGTGCTGCCGCCGTTCTACGCCGAGCCCGAATACCGCCAGGCGCTGGTGGACAGCGTCAAACCGTATCTGGCGCAACCTTACGATCACCTGCTGCTGAGCTTCCATGGCCTGCCCGAGTCGCACATCCGCAAGCTGGTGAAGGACAAGCGTCACGACCTCACTGCCAGCTCCAGCCGGGGTGTGCACGAGGACGTCATGGCTGTCTGTTACCGCAGCCAGTGCCTGCGCACGGCCGAGGACTTCGCCGCTGGCGCCGGGCTGGAGGATGGGCGCTGGTCGGTGTCCTTCCAGTCGCGCCTGGGCCGCAACAAGTGGATCGAGCCCTACACCGAGGCGCAGCTTGACAAGCTCGGCAAGCAGGGCGTGAAGCGCCTGCTGGTGATGTGCCCGGCCTTCGTCGCCGATTGCATCGAGACTCTGGAGGAGATCGGCCAGCGCGGCCAGGAACAGTTCCGCGCGGCGGGCGGCGAGGAGCTGGTACTGGTGCCGTGCCTGAATGACCAGGAGCTGTGGGCGCGGGCGCTGGTCAAACTGTGTGAACGGACGCCGCAGGCAATCTGATCGAACTCGGCGCTCGGGCTTCCCCTCACCTTGACCCTGGCTACGCGCCCCGCTCAGAGGGAGAGGGGAACGTTCGGTACAGCGTGAAAGTTCAGCGTCAGCCGGCTCGGACTGCCCCCTCTCCCTTTGGGAGAGGGCTGGGGTGAGGGTGGCCGGCAGCTGCGGCGATTCAGGTGTGCCGCGTGCATAACGCCCCCAAGCGTTATCGGCCATGGCGGATAAAGCGTTCCGCTTCATGCGCCCTACTGGAGCCCCAAGCTCCGGCTCTTCGTAGGAGCGAGCTTGCTCGCGAACCAGTTGTCCGGTAGTCGAGTTGGGCGCATAACGCCCCAAGCGTTATCGGCCATGGCGGATAAAGCGTTCCGCTTCATGCGCTCTACCGGAGCCCCAGGAGCTCCGGCTCTTCGTAGGAGCGAGCTTGCTCGCGAACCAGTTATCCGACAGTCGAGTTGGGCGCATAACGCCCCAGGCGTTGTCGGCCATGGCGGATAAAGCGTTCCGCTTTATGCGCCCTACCGGAGCCCCAAGCTCCGGCTCTTCGTAGGAGCGAGCTTGCTCGCGAACCCGCCCAGCGTCGGTGCCATCGGCGAGCTCGTTCGCGAGCAAGCTCGCTCCAACAAGGTAAAACCCGCCGTCCAATCCTTGACCACTCATTCATCAGCCAACGGCCGACGCGCGCATTCAGAGACCTGATAGTGCGCGCGCGACGCGTTGGCAATGCCTACTCTGCGGACTCTCCCCTTCGCCTTCGCCGCGATTGGCGGCGTTTCAGGAGCCCGGCATGAACAACAACAATAACGGCTACCCCTCCAGTGCCGTGGCCTGGTCCACGGTTGCGATCCTCATGGTCGCCTACGTGCTTTCCTTCATCGACCGACAGATTCTCAACCTGCTGGTCGGCCCCATCCGTCGCGATCTGGAGATCAGCGACACGCAGATGAGCCTGCTGATGGGCCTGTCCTTCGCGCTGTTCTATACCCTGTGCGGCATTCCCCTCGGGCGCATGGCCGACAGTCGCAGCCGGCGCGGGCTGATCACCGTCGGCGTGCTGATCTGGAGCGCCATGACCGCGGCCTGCGGCCTGGCCCGGCAGTACTGGCACTTCCTGCTGTTCCGCGTCGGCGTCGGCGTCGGCGAGGCGGCCTTGTCGCCGGCGGCCTACTCGCTGATCGCCGACAGCTTCCCGGCCAATCGCCGAGCCACCGCCATCAGCGTCTATTCCATGGGCATTTACCTCGGCTCGGGCCTGGCCTTCCTGCTCGGCGGGCTGGTGATCAAATTCGCCTCCGCCCAGGGCGACGTGCATTTGCCGGTCCTCGGTGAAGTGCGCCCCTGGCAGCTGATCTTCCTGATCCTTGGCGCCGCCGGCGTGCTCTTCACCCTGCTCATGCTCGCGGTGAAAGAGCCGACCCGCCGCGGCGTGGGCGCCGGCGTGGTGGTGCCGATGAGCGAAGTGGGTGCCTACCTGCGCGCCAACCGCAAGACCGTGCTCTGCCACAACTTCGGCTTCGCCTGCATCTCCTTCGCCAGCTACGGCAGCGGCGCCTGGGTGCCGACCTTCTTCGTCCGCACCTATGGCTGGGACGCCGGCCACGTGGGCGTGGTGTACGGCAGCATTGTTGCCGTGTTCGGTTGCCTGGGCATTGTCTGCGGTGGCCGCCTGGCGGATTACTGGGCCAAGCGCGGGCGCACCGATGCCAACATGCGCGTGGGTCTGCTGGCTGCCTGCCTGGCCATTCCGCTGAGCCTGGTCTACCCGCTGCTCGACAGCGGCAATGCGGCGGCGGCGATGATGGCGCCCATCGTGTTCTTCCTCAGCATGCCCTTCGGCGTCGCGCCGGCGGCCATCCAGGAAATCATGCCCAACTCCATGCGCGGCCAGGCCTCGGCCATCTACCTGTTCGTGGTCACGCTGCTGGGCCTGGGCATCGGCCCGACCGCCATCGCCCTGGTCACCGACTATGTGTTCGCCGACGATATGGCGCTGCGTTACTCGCTGCTGATCGTCAGCGTTATCGCCCTGCTCGCCGGCGCGTTGCTGCTGGCCAGCGGCCTCAAGCCGTACCGAGCCAGTCTGGAACACCTGAAGAGCTGGAGTGTGAAAGGCGAGAGCAGCAGCGGCGCGATGCAGCGCCAGCCGGCCTGATCGTACCGGTGCATGATCGAGCCCCCGTGCAGCGATGCACGGGGGCTTTTCTTTGTGCATGGCACAATGCGCCGGGACATGGATTCGACAGGAGGTTCCAGCATGGAAGGCAAGGGCACTGGCGCGTGGCTGCTGGCCCTGGGGGCACTGGCGCTGAGTGTGCCGGCAGGGGCGGACGAGCCCTGGGTGGCCTTCACGCAGAACGATCTGGTCGGTTTCAAGGACTCGCGAGGCGCGGTCAAGGTCGCCCCGACGCTCGTCCAGGGCCTCACTCTGGCTCGCCGTTTCGAGCGCATCATTGCTGCCGGCGAGGAAACCGCCGACGGTTACCGAACCTACTACCTGCTGCGTGACGGACGCCAGGTCGCGCCGGGCTCGCTGTACTTCTTCGACAACGCGCCGGTCTGCGAGAGTGAGGACAGCATTCGCTTCCGCGATCACCAGCGCGACAAGGTCGGCTTCCTCGATGGTAACGGCCAGGTGCTGATCGCCGCCGAGCTGAGCGACGCCAGCGCCATGCATAACGGCATGGTCGTCGCGTTGAAGGGGGCCAGCCGAACCTGCGCTGATCCGGGCACCAGCCTGGAACATTGCGAGCACCGGAGCTGGAAGGGCGGCACCCAATTGCTGCTCGATCGCCACGGCAAGACGCTGGTGTCGAACTTCGACAGCACCCGTGCCGGAGCGCTGGACTGGTTCTCGCTACAGATCAGCGAGCAACCTACCAGCGACCCGCGCCGCGTCTTCTTCAAGGGCGTCGACGGGCGTTACATCAGCTTCGTCGACATCGAGAAGGACTTCGCCATCTGGTTCAGGGAGGTTTTCCTCGCGCATCTCGACGACGCCTCGTTGCAGGCGCACAGCGCGGTGCGGGTCTGGAACGGGGAGGGCGGCGAACCGCTGGACGACTGGCGCTCCGCACTGCCGGCGCAGATGATCCGCCAGCATGGGCCAGTGTTGCGTGAGCGCCTGGAGGCGCTGCGCGCGTCCGCCGACTACGGCGTGCGCCAGGACGACATGGGCTGGCCGTTCGACCCCGAGAGCGACCCGCAGTACTTCGACAACTGCGGCGAGTTTGCCCAGTGGAAGACCCCGAAGGTCTCGGCCATGGAACATTGGAACCAGGGCTCGTTCGAGCCGGCCCGGCACGCCAGCTTTGATTTCATCCGCACGGTTGATGGATATCGTTTGGTGGCGTTTTCCATTCCGGCGAAAGAATGAAATGCAGGCTGTTGTCGCAGCGGACTCCGTCCACGATTGGCCCCGCGCGACAGGGAATCACGGCGGGGGCGTTGCATTGGCATTGGTCGGGAAAATCGCCAGGCACCACGGGCTGACCTGTAGGAGCGAGCTTGCTCGCGAACGCGGTTTCGCCTGGGGCATTGGCATCCGGCGGTTCGCGAGCAAGCTCGCTCCTACAAGGGCCTGGCGCATGGATTGATCAGGGATAAAAAAGCCCCGCAGTTGCGGGGCTTTTTCCTTCAGTGCGCCGTGGCTGGCGCGCCGGCTGCAGCAGGTTTCTTGTCCGGCTTGGCCAGCAGCGTGTACACGCAGGGCAGCACGAACAGGGTGAACAGCGTACCGACGCTCATGCCGGTGGCGATCACCACGCCGATGTCGAAGCGGCTCACCGCGCCGGCGCCGCTGGCGAACAGCAGCGGCGTCACGCCCAGCACCATCGCCGCGGTGGTCATCAGCACCGGGCGCAGGCGGATCGCCGCGGCTTCCTCCACCGCCTCGCGCACCGACAGGCCGCGCTCGTGGCGCAACTGGTTGGCGAACTCGACGATGAGGATGCCGTGCTTGCTGATCAGCCCGATCAGCGTCACCAGGCCCACCTGGGTGTAGATGTTCAGGCTCGACAGGCCGAGGAACAGCGGGATCAGCGCACCACAGATCGACAGCGGCACCGTGACCATGATCACCAGCGGGTCGCGGAAGCTCTCGAACTGTGCCGCCAGCACCAGGAAGATCACTGCCAGCGCCAGGGCGAAGGTGATCATCAGCGCGCTGCCTTCCTGCACGAACTGCCGCGAGGCGCCGGCGTAGTCGAAGGAGAAGCCGCGCGGCGATTCCTCTTCGGCAAAACCACGCACCGTCTCGATGGCCTCGCCCATGCTGACCATCGGCACGCCGGAGATGATCGCCGAGTTCAACTGCTGGAACTGGTTGAGCTGGCGCGGGCGCGCGCGCTCGTGGAAGGTCACCAGGGTCGATAGCGAGATCAACTGGCCGCTCTGGCTCTTCACGTAGTAATTGTTCAGCCAGCTGGGGTTGTCGCGGAAGGCGCGCTCGACCTGGGCGATTACCTTGTAGCTGCGCCCGTCGATGGTGAAGCGGTTGATCTCGCCCTCACCCAGCAGCGCGCCCAGGGACACGCCGAGGTCCTGCATGCTCACGCCCATCTGCGCGGCCTTGGCGCGATCGATGTCGACCACCAGCTCGGGCTTGTCGAAGGCCAGATCGAGGTCGAGGAAGGCGAACTTGCCCGATTCCTCCGCGCGCTTCTTCACCCGCTCGGCCACCTGCAGCAGCGACTGGTAGTCGCTGGCGGTGTTGATCACGAACTGGAACGGCAGGCCCTCGCCGGTGCCCGGCAGCGACGGCAGGTTGAAGCCGAAGATCTGCAGGCCGGGGATCTTGTCCAGCTCGCCCTGTACCGCGCGCAGCAGTTCCATCTGGCTGCGCTCGCGTTCGTCCCAGGGCTTGAGCAGCATGCCGCCGATGCCGGTCTGCACGCCGTTGTAGCCGTTGATCTGGAACGCCGAATAGTACTCGGGGAACTTGCGGAAGATGCCCTCGAACTCGGCGGTGTACTTCGACAGGTAGTCCAGGTTCGCCGTCTGCGGCGCACTGGCCATGATGAAGACGATGCCCTGGTCTTCCTCCGGCGCCAGTTCCTTGTGGGTGAACATCATCAGCAGCGGGATGATCGCCAGCACCAGCAGGGCGAAGACGATCACCACCGGACGGCTGTTCAGCGTGCCGTGCAGGGCGCGCTGATAACGCTGCTTGAGACCCTCGAAGATCAGGTCCAGGCGATGGGCCAGGCCGCTGGGGTTTTCGTCGTGGCGCAGCAGGCGCGAGCACATCATCGGCGACAGCGTCAGGGCGACGATGCCGGAGATGGTCACGGCACCGGCCAGGGTGAAGGCGAACTCCTTGAACAGCGCGCCGGTCAGGCCGCTGAGGAAACCGATGGGCGCGTACACGGCGGCCAGGGTGATGGTCATGGTCACCACCGGCACGGCGATTTCCCGCGCGCCCTCGATGGCGCCCTGGAACGGCGATTTGCCCTCCTCGATGTGCCGGTGGATGTTCTCCACCACCACGATGGCGTCGTCTACCACCAGGCCGATGGCGAGCACCATCGCCAGCAGCGTCAGCAGGTTGATCGAGTAGCCCATCATCTGCATGAAGAACAGCACGCCGATCATCGACAGCGGGATGGTCACCACCGGGATGATCACCGAGCGGAACGCGCCGAGGAACAGGAACACCACGACGATGACGATCAGGATCGCCTCGGCCAGGGTCTTCACCACCTCGTCGATGGACGCCTGGATGAAGCGCGTGGCGTCGTAGGCGATGGAGACTTTCAGGCCCGGCGGCAGCTGCTCTTCCAGCTCCGGCATCTTCGCGCGGACTTCCTTGATCACATCCAGCGGGTTGGAGCTGGGCGTGCCCTTGATGCCGATGTATACCGACGGGATGCCGTTGAACGAACTGACCGCGTCATAGCTTGCCGCACCCAGTTCGATACGCGCGACGTCGCCCATCAGCACGCGGCGGTCACCCGCGGTCTTCAGCGGGATGGCGGCGAAGGCTTCCGGGGATTTCAGGTCGGTGGAGGCGTTTACCGAGGTGACCACCAGCTCGCCCTTCACCTCACCGGCGGCGGAGAGGAAGTTGTACTCGCGCACCGCGCTGGCCACGTCGCCGGCGGTGATGCCGTAGGCGGCCATCTTCACCGGGTCGAGCCACAGGCGCATGGCGAAGACCTGGTTGCCGAGGATCTCGGCCTCGGCGATGCCCGGCAGGGTGGCGAGCTTGGGCTGGATCACCCGCGACAGGTAGTCGGTGATCTGCGGGTTGTTCATCTGCTCGCTGAAGAAGCTGATGTACATCAGCGCCGAGGCGTCGGCCGCTTCCTTGTCGAGGATCGGGTCTTCGGCATCCGGCGGCAGCTGGGTCTTCACCTCGCCGATCTTCGACAGCAACTCGGTGACCAGGCGATCGGTGTTGGCGCCGATGTGCGCGTAGATCGAGATCACCGAGTAGTTCTGCCGGCTCACCGAGGTCATGTAGTCGATGCCTTCGGCGCTGGCCAGGCTCTGCTGCAGCGGCTGGGTGATGTAGCCCTGGATGGTCTCGGCGTTGGCGCCGGCATAGAAGGTGGTGACGGTGATCAGCGCGTTTTCCATCTGCGGATATTCGCGGATCACCAGCTTGCTGAAGGCCTGCATACCGAGCAGGACGATCAGCAGGCTGACCACGGTCGCCAGCACGGGGCGACGGATAAAGGGATCGGTGAACATAGCTCAATCCTTTAATGCGGACCCTGCCGGACGACGGCGGGGTCTGTTGGCGCGCAGCATCGAGCGACGCGCCGGCTATGCGATTACTGCGGGTCCTTGACGATGGCCACGGCGGTACCGTTGTCCAGCTTGAGCTGGCCGGAGGTCACGACCTCTTCGCCGGCCTTCAGGCCCTCGAGGATCACCACGTTGCCTTCGCGGCGCTCGCCGGTCTTCACGAAGCGGCGTTCGACGTCCAGCTTCGGCGCGTCATCGGCCTTGGCTTCTTCGGCTTTCTCGCCGTCCTTGGGCTTGTGCGGTACCACGACGTACACCGAGTTGCCGTACAGGGTGAAGGCCACGGCGGTTTCCGGGACGATCACCCGCGGCGCGCTGTCGGGCAGCTGCACTTCCAGGTTGGCGAACATGCCCGGCAGCAGCTTGCCGTCCGGGTTGGCCATGCTGGCGCGAACCAGCAGGTTGCGCGTCTGGTTGTCCACCCGTGGGCTGATGGCGTCGATCTGCGCGTCGAAGCTCTGGCCTGGATAGGCTGCCACGCGCACCACGACCTTCTGCCCGCGCTTGAGCAGCGGGAAGTCCTGTTCGGGCAGGAAGAAGTCCACCTGCAGGGTGGAAAGGTCCTGCAGGGTGACGATCTCGGTGCCGGGGGAAACGTAGTCGCCCACGTCTACCTGACGGATGCCGATGGTGCCGGAGAAGGGCGCGAGGATGCGCTTCTTCGCCAGCGCCGCCTTGAGCTGCGCAACGGTGGCAGTGGAGCGATTCAACTGCGCGGCGAGGCGGTCGTACTCGCTCTTGGAAATAGCCTGGCGGCCCACCAGGCTCTTGCCGCGCTCGTACTCGACCTGGGCCAGCCCGAGGTCTGCCTCGGCGGTGCGCAGGGTAGCCTGCTCGACGTCGGATTCCAGTTGCACGACCGGCTGGCCGACCTTGACCTTGTCGCCGGAGACGAACTGCACGGCACTCACCGTGCCGGAGACTTCCGCAGTCAGGGTTACGCCCTGGATGGCGCGCAGGGTGCCGATGGCCGCCAGGCGGCTCTGCCAGTCGCGTTCTTCGGCCAGGGTCGCGTTCACGCTCACCGGCGGGCGGGGAGCCGAGAACATGGCGATCTGTTTGGTGATGGAGAGGTATTTCGAGCCGGCGAGCACCGCAACGATGACGGCAACTACGCCCAGCATGATCAGCATGCGGCGCAACATCTTCCTGTTCCTTGGTACGTGCCTGGCAGCTATCGAGCGCGATCGCTCGCCCACTATTTGCCGGGCGGCCTTCCGTTCGCGCAGATGTCGATCAGGCTCTGAAGCCGATACGTGGGACGCCCCGTTGCGGGGCGGAATTGCGCACCTTATTCCTACTTCGAAGGTGAGTCAAAGGTCTGCGTTTACAAGACGTTTCCCACAGGTTTTGAAGGGATTACGAGAAATAGGCGCTGAATCGGTGCAGCAGGAAGTACCACGGGAGGGGCCACTTCCGTGTGGCCACAACGGGTCAGGCGCTGAGCTTGCGGGTGACCTCGGCGATCTCGCCGGAGAGGCCGTGCAAGTGGCGGCTGGCGCCCTGGGTGCGCACCACGTTTTCCTCGTTGGTGGCGCCGATGGCAGTGATCTCGGTGAGGTTGCGTGAGATGTCCTCGGCGACCGAGGTCTGTTCCTCGGCAGCGGTGGCGATCTGGCGGTTCATGTCGCGGATTGCCTCCACGGCCAGGGTGATGCTGCGCAGTACTTCGCCGGCCTGGGTGACGCGCTCCACGCCCTGCTCACTGCGGGTCTGGCCATTTTCGATGGCGCGCAGGGCGTTCACCGAGCCGGTCTGCACGGTGTCGATGATCTGGTGGATCTCGGCGGTGGATTCGGCGGTGCGCTGGGCCAGGGTGCGGACTTCGTCGGCGACCACGGCGAAACCCCGGCCGGCTTCACCGGCGCGGGCGGCCTCGATGGCGGCGTTGAGGGCCAGCAGGTTGGTCTGGTCGGCGATGCCGCGGATCACTTCGAGTACCTTGCCGATGCGCCCGCTGTCGCTTTCCAGGCGGCGGATGACTTCGGCGGTGTTGGCGATCTCGTTGCTCATCTCGGTGATGGTGACGATGGTGGTCTTCATCACTTCGCCGCCTTGCTGGGCGTGCTGGTCGGCATCATCGGCGGCGCGCGCGGCGTCGGAGGCGTGGCGCGCGACTTCCTGGGCGGTGGCGGACATCTCGTGCATCGCTGTGGCCACCTGGTCGGTGCGCGAGAACTGCTCGCGGGTGCCTTCGGCCATCAGGGTGGCGATGGCGTTCAGTTCGCCGCTGGCGGTGTCCAGCTCGGTGGTGCTGTGCTTTAGGCGGGTGAAGGTCTCGGCCAGGAAGTCGCGCAGGGTGTTGGCGGCGCGGGCAAGGCGGCCCAGTTCGTCGCGGCGGGTGGCGTCGACTCGCTCGCCGAAGTTGCCTTCGCTGAGTTGGGCGATGTGTTCGATCAGGCGGGCGATCGGGCCGATCAGGTTGCGGTTGACCAGCCACAGGCTGAGCAGGCCCAGCACCAGGCCGGAAACCAGCAGGATCAGGCTGCCGCTGATCACGGTGCTGTGGGCGCTGGCGGAAATGCTCCCGGCTTCCTCCTGGGCATCGCGGTGCAAGCCGTCCACCAGGGCGGCCATCTGCTCGCTGGCAGCGCGGTCGATACCCTTCACGGCGGCGTCACCGGCGCGCGGGTCGCTGCCGGCGGCAAGGTAGGCGTCGCGGCCTTTGCGGTAGGCCTGGCCGAGCTGGCGGTGCTCATCGCGCAGACGCGTTACCTGGGCCTTGAGTTGCGGGTCGTCGCTGGCGTTCTGTTGCAGGCGGCCGAGCACGTCCTGCACGGCGCGCTCCTGATCCTCGAACTGGCCCCAGTACTTGTTCAGGTCGGCCGGTTGCTGGCCGCGCAGCAGGACGTTCTTCCACTCCTGCACCTGGATCTTGAAGGCCAGGTTGGCCTGGTCGACCAGTTGCGAGGACTGCAGCGGGCCGTCGAGCAGGCGCTGGTAGGCGCCGACGCTGCCGGAGAGGAAGTGGAAGCAGGCGAGGGCGATCAGCAGCACGAGCAGCAGGCTGCCGCCCAGCAGCGAAAGGATCTGGGTACGCAAGGAAGTGTTGGGGGACATCGTGGGTACGCCTCTAAGACGCAAGGTGGGAATCGGTCAGTCTTTGCATCGGCCGGGAGCCCGCGTTTGTGAGGCCGAGCAGATGAGCGGTAGGGCTTTGGAGCGCTCTGGGACGGGCGTTCCGCTTGATACCATGAGGTTGAGGATCACGTAGCAGCGGACTCCGTCCGCGATCGTTTCCCGGCGGCTCCGAGCGTCGGCGTGGCACATCGCGGACAAAGTCCGCTCCTGCGTTCGCCGGTTATTTCGTGGCCGCAGCTCAGGCCAGGTGCAGGTGGTTGTCCCAGAAGGCCGGGGGCAGGTCCAGCGGCGTGCCGGCGATGCGCTCGTTGCGGCAGTCATAGACGCGGCAGCGGCCCTGTCCGGAGGTGACGACGAAACCGTCCTTCACCGCGCCAACGCCGGCGCAATCGGGTAGCGGCGCGTCCAGGCGCACGGCGCCGGTGTCCAGGTCCCAGATGAAGAAGCGGTTGCCGCGCGGAGCAGTCAGGGCGACCAGGCGCAGCTTGTCATGGATGGCGACGCTGGCGGTGTACTGGGTCATCGCCAGGCGCTGTTCGTCTGCCAGCGGGAAGGCTGCGAAGGGCTGGCCGGGGCGCTTGATGGCGAGCAGGTCGGCGCGGTCGTGGGCATCGCCCATGTATTGCTGGCCGGCGACGATGGTGCCGTCCTTGGCGATCGCCAGGTGGCGCACGCTGTTCATCTGCTGCGGCAGGGTTTCCTTGGAGATCAGCGAGCCGTCGCGGCGCATCAGCACCAGGCTCGGTTCCATGGCGTCGAGGTTCATTTCCACGCGGCTTTCGGCTTCGGTGCGGATGCCGCCGTTGGCCACCACCAGGGTCTCGCCGTCGGGCATCCAGGACACCTGATGCGGGCCGAGGCCATGGGTGGAGACCTCGCCGGTGTGGCTCAGGCGCTCACCGTCGAAGCGGTACACGCCGAGCATGCCGCGGCCCGGATCGGTGGTGTCGTTCTCGGTGGCATAGAGCCACTCGCCGTCCTTGTGCCACACGCCGTGGCCGTAGAAGTGGCGGTCGGCCTGCGATTCGAGGGTCTGCAGCAGGCGGCCCTCGTTCAGGTCGATCAGGTAGCTCTGCCGGCCGGGGCGCCGGGCGACGAACAACGCCAGTGGCAGCTCCGGATGCTGCACCACGTCGTGGCAGCGCAGGCCGACTTCGGTGGCGAAGGCGCAACTGCCATCCAGGCGATAGCCCACGGCGTAGTGCTTGCCATCCGCGTCGTCACGGGCGGACAGCACCAGGGGCTCCTTGCCCTTGCGTGACAGCGTCCAGCCGCCGAAGGTCAGGGCACCGAGCAGCAGGCTGCCCAGGCCGATCACGTGACGTCGCAACATGGCGTTCACCTCTATCACTTCTCTTAGTCCATCGGTCTTGCGAGCTAGAGCCAGGTTAGGCGGAAAGGTGCGGCGAATGCGGAGTTGGCTCCAGCCAATGAGCAATCCGACGCATCATTTCCAACGACCCGTAGCCGACGCGCAGCAGATCGAATCAATCCCCGTCGTTGGCGTTGAACCCCAGCTGTACGCCGAGGGCTTTCGCCAGGTCGCCTTCGTGCAGGCGGTGGACGACGTTGAGGCTGTCGTACAGTTCGTTCAACTGCTTGAGGCCAGCCTCGTCCTTCAGCAATTCGCTGAGTGGCTGGTTGATCGCCTTCAGCTTGCCGTGAACGTCGGCATAGGCCGCGTCGATCTTGCCGGCCAGCTCTTTCTGCTCGGCCGGCAGCAGGGCGCGCAGGCCCTTCTTGTCGGTGCCGTCCCACAGCGCCTGGGCGCCGGTCAGGCTGGAGTCCAGGCTCGCCAGCGACATGTCGCTGCGCCAACCTTCGGCCTGGAACGGCTGCGGAATGCCCTTGCTCTGGCGACCCAGCGGGGTGCCGAGCTTCTTCTTCAGCATGTCCAGCGCGGTGACCTGCACGCGCAGCAGCTCGGCGATGGCCTCGTGGGCATCGGCGTAGCGCTCGTTAGGGAACTTGGAGAGCTGGGCGAGCATGCCGCCGTCCTGCTTCCACTGCGCCAGGATGCTCTCCGCCAGGGCCTGCTGGTGGCTGCCGATGGCTTCCAGCAGCGGGCAGTAGCGCGCCTTGGTCTCGGCGTTGGCGAGGTCGATCCTGGCGTCGTAGAGGATGTACTCGTAGGCGGTCAGGCCCTGGACCACGACGCTGGACTTATCCAGGGTCGCCGGGGAAATCGCGTTGCCGCTGTTGAGCAGTTGCTCGACCTGGCGTGCCACGAGGTTCTTCTTGTCCGGCCAGAACTGCACCTGCCAGGAACGGTTGCCTTCGGCCAGCGGGCCGACCAGCAGCGGCTGCAGTTCGGCCCAGGCCTTCTGCGCGGCCATGAAGTCGGCGCGCGCCTTGGTCAGGTCTTCCTTGCCCTGGCAATAGGCCAGGGCGCTGGCGGCCAGCGCGCGGTCGGCGTCGACCCAGCGGCTGTAGGTCGGCAGGATCACCTGCTGGGCCAGCGTGGCGCTGGTGGTCGCCTGCGGGTCGGTGGGCGAGCAGGCGCCCAGGGCGATGGCGAGGCTGGTGATCAGAAGTCGGGGGCGGAACATGGTGGGCTCGGCTCCTTAGAGTGAGTTCAAGAACGCCAGCAGGGCATCGCGCTGCCCGGCGTCGAAGTTCAGTACGCGTTGCTTCGCCGCTTCGGCTTCGCCGCCATGCCAGAGCACGGCTTCGAGCAGGTTGCGGGCGCGGCCGTCATGCAGGAACTGGGTGTGGCCGTTGACCGTCTCGGTCAGGCCGATGCCCCACAGCGGCGCCGTGCGCCAATCGCGGCCGCTGGCGAGAAATTCCGGGCGATTGTCCGCTAGTCCCTCGCCCATGTCATGCAGCAGCAGGTCGCTGTAGGGGCGGATGAGCTGGTTGGCCAGCTCGGGCTCGGCGGCGTTCGGCCCGGTGGTGAATTTGGGGGTGTGGCAACTGGCGCAGCCGGAGTCGAAGAACAGCCCCTTGCCGGTCAGCACCTGTGGGTCGTCGACTTTGCGCCGCGCCGGCACCGCGAGGTTGCGGGCGTAGAAGGCGACCTGGTTGAAGATGTGCTGGCTGACTTCCGGCTGGCCGCCGTCGATGGCGTTCTTGCAGTCGGTCTGCGCCGCCGTGCAGTCGTCGCTGGGCAGCAAATCGCTGGTCAGGCCCATGTCACCGGAGAAGGCGTGGGCGTTCTGCTGGGCGACGTTGGGCTGCCCGGCCTTCCAGCCGAAGCGGCCGAGCACGGTCTGCTGCGTGGCATCGTCCCAGACGCGGTTCGGTCGGCCATGGATGCCGTCGTTGCCTTTGGCCTGCCGCTCGGCGTTGGCGAGGATATCCGCTTCGCTGATGGACTCCAGCAGGCCCAGGCCGATCATCGGCGGGGCGATGCGCGCGGAGAACATCGTGTCCGGGTGCATCGGGCCGTAGCCCAGGTCGCTGATGCGCAGCTTGGGTTTGCGCAGCTCGACCACGGTGCCGTCCTTGAAGGTCACCGGCACCGCATCGTATTCCACGCGGACCTTGCCTTCGGGCGCCACGCCGGGGATCGCCGAGTCCTGGAACTGGCCGCCGTACACCGGCTCGGGCACCACGCCCAGGCGCTTGATGGTTTCGACGTCGGCAGAGCCGGCGGGGATCGACAGGCGTACCAGCATCGACACGGCGTTGACGTCGTTCAACTCCGGCGGATGGCCGCGGCCGTCCTTGATGTGGCAGTTCTGGCAGGCGTTGGTGTTGAACAGCGGGCCGAGGCCGTCGCGCGCGGTGGTGGTGGTCGGTGCGATCACCCAGGGATTGCGGAAGAAGCTGTTGCCCACGGCGAAGTCCAGGCGGCGGCTCGGCGTGAGGTTGGCCGAGGGCATGGAATAGGCGTTGCGGTCGCTCTGTCTGACCGTGGTGGCGCCGCCGGAAAGTGCTTCGCCGGGCTCGGCCACGGCGTGCTGGGAGGTCTCCGGCTTGCACGCGGCAAGGGCGAGGGCGGACAGCAGCGGCACGAGGTGCAGGGCGGTACGGCGGTGGAGCATCGACGGGTTCCAGAGCGGTGACATGGCAGCGCGCCATGTTATCAGGGGCTTCAAATGCAAATATGAAAAATTTGTATTTGAGAACGACATCGTTTGCCGCCCGGAAACGACAAAGCCCCGCAGTGCGGCGCTTTGCCTTTGCCACTTGAGTAGCTGCGGCCAGGAGCCGCAGTCACCTCAGGACGCGCGGATCAGAACTGGTGATCGGCGTTGTCCGGCTTCAGGTCCTGCACGCCGACCGCGGTGGCGGCCTTCTCGATGGCGCCGGTCTGCTTGACCAGCGAGGCGATGGCGTCGCGGATCTTCTGCTGATCGTCCTTGTCTTCCGGAGCGATCATCTGGTCGAAGTGCACACCGTCCTTCTCGGCACGGTCGACGATGACCTGCATCTTGGCTTCGGTGTTGGCCAGGTCATTCTTCAGGTCGGTATCGGCGGCGGCGTCAGCCTTGGCGACCAGGTCGGACAGGCTCGGGCCCTTCACGACGCTGCCGTCGGTGCGCTTGTACTCGCCCAGGTAGATGTTGCGGATCGACTTGGCGTTGAAGAACAGGGTGTTGTGGGTGTTGTCGCTGAAGCAGTCGTGCTCGTCTTCGGTGGAGTTGGCTTCCAGCGCGACCTTCATGCGCTCGCCGGCCAGCTCGCCGAGGGACAGGGAGCCCATGCCGAAGAACATCTTGCGCAGGTTGTTCTCGGCGGTGTCGGCCTCGACCTTGGCGCGGTAGTTGTCGGCAACGCCGGACTTGAAGTTGCCGACCATTTCTTCCAGGTCAGCGACCAGCAGGTCGGTGGCGGCCTTCAGGTAGGCAGCGCGACGGTCGCAATGACCGTTGGTGCAGTCCTTGCCCTGGGCGTAGTCGGTGTACTTGCGATCGCCGGCGCCCGGCTTGGTGCCGTTCAGGTCCTGGCCCCAGAGGAGGAATTCGATGGCGTGGTAGCCGGTGGCGACGTTGGCTTCGGAACCGCCCAGCTCGTTCAGGCCCTTGAGCTTCTCGCCGGTGATTTCCTTGACGTCGATCTTGTCTTCGCCGACCTGGATCTCGGTGTTGGCGATGATGTTGGCGGTGGCGCCGGCGTTGCCTTCGGCGTGCTGGTAGTCCTTGGCAACGTAGTCGATCAGGCCCTCGTCCAGCGGCCAGGCGTTAACCGCGCCTTCCCAGTCGTCGATGATCGAGTTGCCGAAGCGGAAGGCTTCGCTCTGCGAGTAGGACGGGCGGGAAGCGATCCAGGCTTCGCGGGCGGCCTTCAGGGTGGCTTCGCTGGGCTTGGCGATCAGCGCGTCGACGGCGGTCTGCAGCGCCTTGGCGGTGGTCAGGGCGTCGCCATAGGTGGCTTCGGCGATGTCCAGGTAGTTCTTCACCACGGCCTTGACCGCGGCCTCGTCGACCTTGGCGGTCGCTGCCGGGGCAGTGCTCTGGGTGCTGGCAGCCGGCGCGGCGGCGGCGGGGGCTTCGGCTTTCTTGTCATCGCCGCAGCCGGCGAGGGAGATGGCGATGGCGAGCAGGCTGGCAGTGGCCCAGGGCATACGAGTCATGACGGGTTCCTTTGCATGGAGAGGAGGCGCACGAAAAAGGACTGCGCAAGAAAATCCGCAACATAATGCGAAAGATTTGCATTTTTGAAAAGAGAGATCGGTGGCGCTGTTCGGTCACGGGGCCAGCAAGTCGCTATCAGCGTCAGGGAATTAGCTCTTTGTAGGATCGAGGGGGACGCCTAGTCCTTGCTCGCGAACAGCTCCGGCGCCATGCAGTTCGCGAGCAAGCTCGCTCCTACAAGGGGATTCGGCGTGGGGGATGGCGGATGAAGCGTTCCGCTGCATTCGCCCTACGCCGTCAATGCCGTTCGACGGAGCCGCCCGGATTGCCGCCGGCCGCTTCGGCCAGACGCCGTGCCTGCTTGAGGTAGAGCGTCAGCTCGCGCGCCGGCAGCGGCTTGCTGTAGAGGTAGCCCTGACCTTCATGGCAGCCCTGGGCGATGATGTAGGCCTCCTGCTCGACGGTCTCCACGCCCTCGGCGATCACCTGCATGCCCAGGCTCTTGCCCAGCTGGATGATGGCGCGAACGATGGTGGCGTCATCGTCGTCCAGCAGCAGGTCCTGGACGAAGCTCTTGTCGATCTTGATCTTGTCCAGCGGCAGGCTCTTCAGGTAGCTCAGCGACGAGTAGCCGGTGCCGAAGTCGTCGATGGCGATCAGCGCGCCGGCGCGACGCAGGCTGAGCAGGTGCTGGGCGGCGGTGGAAATGTCTTCCATCAGGCCGGTCTCGGTGACCTCCAGTTCCAGCGAACGCGGCGGCAGGCGGTGCATCTGCAACAGGTTGCTGACCACTCGCGGCAGGGCGTTGTGGCGCAACTGCACGGTGGACAGGTTGACCGCCAGGCGCAGGTCGTCGAAGCCCTGGTCGTGCCATTCGCGCAGTTGGCGGCAGGACTGGTCGAGCACCCATTCGCCGATGCTGAAGATGCTGCCGTTCTGCTCCGCCAGCGGGATGAACAGGTCCGGCGCGACCCAGCCCTGGGTCGGGTGCTGCCAGCGCAGCAGCGCCTCGACGCCGACCACGCGGTGATCGCGGTAGTCCACCTGTGGTTGATACACGAGGTGCAGTTCGTTGCGTGCCAGGGCTTCGCGCAGGTCCTTCTCCAATTCGCGGCGGCGGCGCATCTCGCTGTCGACGCTGGCGATGTAGAACTGGTAGCGGTTGCGCGAGCGACTCTTGGCCAGGGTCATGGTCTGCTCGGCTTTCTGCAGCAGCTTCTCGGTGGTCTCGCCGTCCTCGGGGAACAGGGTGATGCCGATGGTGGCGCGCAGGTGTACCAGGTGCTGGTCCAGTTCGAAGGGCGCTTCCAGGTCGTCGAGGATCTGCTGGGCCAGTTCCGCCGCTTCGTAAGGCTGCTCGATGTCGGCCTGGACCAGGGCGAACTGGTCGCTACCCAGCCGCGCCAGGGCGCCGAGGTGCGCGCTGCGGGTGCGCAGGCGGTCGGCGAGGGCGATCAGCAACTGGTCGCCGAACTGGTAGCTGTACTGCTCGTTGATGCCCTTGAAGTCATCCAGGCCCAGGCAGAGCACGGCGACGCGGCGCTGCAGACGCGAGGCGCCCTCGAGAATCTGGTCCAGGCGTTGTTGCAGCAGCTTGCGGTTGGGCAGGCCGGTGAGGAAGTCGTACTGGGAGATGCGCAGCAGGCTGTCTTCGGCCTCCCTGCGCAAATGGCCGTTGCGCTCGATGGAGGCCAGCAACTGGTTGGCGGTGTTCACCCACAGGCCCAGTTCGTCCTTCTCGTGGCCGTCGGGCATCGGCAGCTTGTGCTGGCTGGGGCGGTCCGGGTTGATCGAGGCCAGGTGCTCGATGATCTTCGACAGCGGCTTGGTCAGCAGCCAGTGGTAGACCATGAACAGCACCAGGCTCAGGGCCATGGCGCGGAGGATGCCGGAGATGAAGATGATCACCGAGGTGGCGACGAAGTCGTCGCCGTAGGGCGCGGTGTCGAGGGTGATCTTCAGGTCGCCGTAGTACTCGTTGGAGCCGCCACGGCCGGCAAGGCGGATGGAGTAGTTCTGCTCGGCGCCGAGGATCGGGTCGGTCAGCCAGCGGGTGGAGGAGTCCAGCAGCGGGCGGGATTTCTCCGCCAGCATGGGTTCGTCGGGGTGGCCGATGGCGGCGTAGCGCACGGCTTCGTGCTGGAACAGGCCTTCGAGGACCTGCATCGCCATGTCGCGGTCCAGGCTGTAGACGGCCTGGGTAGAAGGGTCGCGGACCATCGCCAGGATGCGCTGGGCATCGTTGTGCACGTTCTGGCGGGCCTTGTGGGCGTCGTAGACGATCTGGGCACAGCTGAGTACCACCCCGACCACGAGGGCCGCGAGCAATACCATACGCAGCAGCTTGAGGGAGAGGCTGTGCCGGGGATCCAGTTTCAAGGTCTTTCCTTGTTTCTCGCCAGGGGCGAACGACTGGGGCTGAGTATTGGCAATTGGCGCAATGACGTCAAAGGGCCATCGTTGTGTTTCGTGACTGTACCGGCCTTTCAGGTTAGCCGACACGAAGGTGTTACGCGCCCCTAACGAAAAAACCCGGCACGAGGCCGGGTTCTTTCAGATCATGTGGGGTGCGATCAGGCAGCGAACTGCTCGGCCACGAAGTCCCAGTTGACCAGGTTCCAGAACGCCTCGACGTACTTCGGACGCAGGTTGCGGTAGTCGATGTAGTAGGCGTGTTCCCAGACGTCGCAGGTCAGCAGCGGGGTGTCGCCGCTGGTCAGCGGGCAGCCGGCGCCGATGGTGCTGGCCAGGGCCAGGGAGCCGTCGGCTTTCTTCACCAGCCAGCCCCAGCCGGAGCCGAAGGTGCCGATGGAGGTCTTGCTGAACTCTTCCTTGAACTTGTCGAAGGAACCGAAGGCAGCGTTGATGGCGTCAGCCAGGGCGCCGGTGGGCTGGCCACCGCCGTTGGGGCTCAGGCAGTTCCAGTAGAAGGTGTGGTTCCACACCTGGGCTGCGTTGTTGAAGATGCCGCCGGAAGAGGTCTTGACGATGTCTTCCAGGCTTTTGCCTTCGAACTCGGTACCCGGAACCAGGTTGTTCAGGTTCACGACGTAGGTGTTGTGGTGCTTGTCGTGGTGGAATTCCAGAGTCTCCGCGGAAATGTGCGGCTCAAGGGCATTCTTCGCGTAGGGCAGCGGAGGCAATTCGAAAGCCATGGTGTCTCTCCTATCTCACTCAGTCTGGGCTAGCGCGGCGAACGCGCGACCGGTACACGGGGCCGGTATCGTAGGTGTCGCGGCATCCGGGCGTAGCTGCAAGGCGTCCCGCAAGGGGACAGGCAGCGCGCCAGTTGCGTCTGACAGCCTTGGCCGTCAGCGCCGCGAAGGTCGGATCATAGCACCCGACCTGTGGCATATCCACGCAGCAACTGTAGGGGCAAAGGCCCTGCCAGGCGGCTTGCGTCGGCGCCCGGCCCTCACTCTATACCGACCGGGATGACGGAACGTGGTTCGGACTGATTTCCCGCACGGCCTGAATCAGTTGGCGAACACCAGTTGCGCCGCCATCCCCAGCATCATCACGGCGACCATCAGGTCCACCAGGCGCCACGTCGCCGGCCTTGCCAGCCAGGGCGCGAGCCACGCGGCGCCGAAGGCCAGGGTGAAGAACCAGATCAGCGAGGCACTGGCCGCGCCCATGGCGTAGGCGCCGGGGGCAGCCTGCTGGGCACCGAGGGAGCCGATCAGCAGCACGGTGTCGAGGTAGACGTGGGGGTTGAGCAGGGTCACCGCCAGCGCAGCCATCAGAACGGTGCGGCGCGAACGCGGGCCGGTTTCCCCTGCGTCTGCCATGGCCTCGGGTGCGACTGCACGACGCAGCGCCTTGAGGCCGTACCAGACCAGGAAGGTGACGCCGCCCCAGCGGGCGATGGCCAGCAGCGTCGGGTTCTCGGCAAGGATCTTCGCCAGGCCGAACACCCCGGCGCTGACCAGGATGGCGTCACAGGCCACGCACAGCGCGGCCACCGACAGGTGATGCTCGCGGCGCAGGCTCTGGGCGAGGACGAAGGCGTTCTGCGCGCCGATGGCGATGATCAGCCCGGCGGCCACCAGGATGCCATTGAGATAGCTTTGCCACATGATTCAGACCCCCTCTTTATCGAGGGCGGGGGGATCGAGCGCGAGCGCGCGCAGGACATCCAGCGCGCGCGGGCCGTCGGCGTGGGCGACGAACAGATGGTCGTGGTACCAGGCGGCGACCACGTTGCAGCTGATCCCGGCCCTGGCCAGCGCAGTCGCCACGGCGGCGGTGAGGCCGACGGCCTGCAGCGCCGAGTGCACTTCGAGGGTCAGCCAGGCGGCAACGTAATCGAAGCTCAGCCCGGCTTGTTCGGCTTCGGCGCGCGGCAGGATCAGCGTCAGCCCTTCGCTTTCGCGGAAGGTGCCCAGTGGCTGCAGGCCGGCGGGCAGCTTTCCGTCGGGCAGGGTGCAGTAGACATATTCGCCGTCATTGAGCACCGGGGTCATGCCGCGCAGCAGCGCGGCCAGGGAAGTTTCGCCAGCCATGGGTAGATTCGTCCGAAGTGGGGAATGCTGGCGATTGTCCGGCTTTGGCCTGTATAAGAAAAACCAATACTGCTGATATCTCATTAGGGAAACTGATCATGTTCGACTACAAGCTGCTCGCCGCCCTGGCCGCCGTGGTGGAGCAGGGCGGTTTCGAGCGTGGCGCCCAGGTACTGGGGCTGTCGCAGTCGGCGATTTCCCAGCGCATCAAGCTGCTCGAGGCGCGGGTCGGCCAACCGGTGCTGGTGCGCGCGGCGCGGCCGCAGCCGACCGATCTCGGCCAGCGCCTGCTCAACCACGTGCAGCAGGTGCGCCTGCTGGAGGGCGACCTGCAGCAATGGGTGCCCGCGCTGGACGATGGCGCCGCGCCCGAGCGCCTGCGCCTGGCGCTCAACGCCGACAGCCTGGCGACCTGGTGGGCTCACGCAGTCGGTGACTTCTGCGGCGAGCGCCACGTGCTGCTGGACCTGGTGGTGGAAGATCAGGAGGTCGGCCTCAAGCGCATGCGCGCCGGTGAGGTGGCCGGCTGCGTCTGCGCCAGTCCGCGCCCGGTGGCCGGCGGGCGCTGCGAGCCATTGGGCGCGATGCGCTATCGCGGGCTGGCCAGCCCGGAGTTCATCGCCCGGCATTTTCCCAAGGGCGTCACGCCGGCGGGATTGGTGCGCGCGCCGGCGATCGTCTACGGCCCCGACGATCAACTGCAGCATCGCTACCTGAAGGACCTGGGCGTCGACGGCCACTTCAGCTACCACCTGTGCCCGTCTTCCGAGGGCTTCGTACGCATGACCAGCGGCGGCCTGGGCTGGGGCCTGGTGCCTGAGCAGCAGGTGCGCGGCGAACTGCAGCGCGGTGAGCTGGTGGACATGTTGCCGGGGCGGGTGATCGACGTGCCGCTGTATTGGCACCACTGGCGCAACGGCGGCGAACTGCTCGCCGCGCTGACCCGGCACCTGCTGGCGAAGGCGCCGGGGCTGATGGTGCCGATCAGCCGCGAATGACGATGCTGCCGCTGCCCGGCAACTGCTCGATGCAGCGCGCGCCGAAGAGTTTCGACGGCGTGAAGTAGCCGACGCTGTTCGGGTTGGCCAGCAGATGGCGCACGGCGAACAGCACGCCGTGGATGGTCACGTCGTAGCCGTTGGCGGTTTCCAGGCGCGCCGTGCGGCGCTCGCCACGGGCGTTGCGCACTTCACCCCAGACCCAGGTGCGCAGCTTGCTGCGGGCCAGCTCGTCAGGGCCCTGGACGCGCTTGTCCACCTGTTCCTTGAGCCAGTCCTGCACGCGCTCGCGGCCCAGCAGCGGGCGCAAGGAATCCATCACCCGCATGCCGATGGCGGCGGCCGGCGGCACCGGCAGGTAGACCTCGATGTCGCCGATGCCGGTGGAGTAGTAAGCGGTCGCCACGTCGCCCCAGGGAATGGTCACGGCGTGCTTGAGGCCGCGGCCGAAGTCGATGTCGCGGCGCTTGTAGCCCAGCGGCACGTCGCGCAGGCGCCCGGCTTCGCGCACCTTGCCGCCCAGCTTGATGCCTTCCACGGTGGTCTTGGCGGTGCCCGGTGAGAGCCCGCTGCCACTGTCGAAACCCAGCGCCAGGTGCGCGGCGTCAGGCATGGCTTCCTTGAGGCAGGCGGCGACGCAGTCGGTGGGAATCACGTCGAAACCGACGCCGGGGCAGAGCACCACGCCCGCCGTGCGTGCCACGTCGTCGAGGCCGTGGGCGTACTCGAAGACGGAAATTTCCCCGGTGATATCGACGTAGTGCGCGCCGCTGGCGATGCAGGCCTCGATCATCGGCGCGGCGGTGGCGGAGAACGGCCCGGCGCAGTTGGCGACCACCGCGACATCCTCCAGGGCGGCCAGGGCGGCGGCGCTGTCGTTCAGGTCGAATACCCGGCATTCCAGTCCCAGTGAACTGCCCAGCGCATGCAGGCTGGCCGGGTTGCGAGCGCCGAGGATCGGTGTCAGGCCCTCGCGCTGCGCCTGCTCGGCCACCAGCCGGCCGGTGTAGCCGTTGGCGCCGTAGATCATCCAGTGGGGCTTGCTCATGCTGTGGCCTCGCGCGGTTCAGAGAGGATCGATGGAATGCCTCTAGGGTAGTCGCAACTGCCGTGTACCTGTCGCCGATCGCAAGTCGTGCAACCCTGGTGGGCGGCTGCGGTCTGCAAGGATTCGTTTCTGGCGTGCAAGGCCAGAGTGGTAGCGTGCGGTGGCTGGTAGAGTCGCCGGAAATAAAAACAGGAGTGGCGTGCATGAAGATTCTGGTCACCGGAGCCAGCGGGTTCATTGGCGGGCGTTTCGCTCGCTTCGCCCTGGAGCAGGGCCTGGCGGTACGGGTGAACGGACGCCGCGAGGAGGCGCTGCAACCGTTGGTGGCGCGCGGCGCCGAGTTCATGGCCGGCGACCTGGCGGACCCGGCGCTGGTGCGCGCGCTGTGCAGCGGCGTCGATGCCGTGGTGCATTGCGCCGGCGCGGTGGGTGTGTGGGGCAGCCATGAGTACTTCCACCAGGCCAACGTGGTGATGACCGAGTCCATCGTCGAGGCGTGCCTGAAACAGAAGGTGCGGCGCCTGGTGCACCTGTCGTCGCCGTCGATCTACTTCGATGGCCAGTCCCATGTGTGCATCAGCGAGCAGCAGGTGCCCAAGCGCTTCGCCAACCACTACGGCTCGACCAAGTACCAGTCCGAACTGGTTGCCCTCGGCGCGCAGGAATTCGGCCTGGAGGTGCTGGCGCTGCGCCCGCGCTTCGTCACCGGCGCCGGCGACACCAGCATCTTCCCGCGGATGATCGCCGCACACCGCAAGGGCCGCCTGCGCATCATCGGCAAGGGCCTGAACAAGGTGGACTTCACCAGCATCCAGAACCTCAACGATGCCCTGTTCGCCAGCCTGATGGCCGGCGACGAGGCGCTCGGCCACGCCTACAACATCAGCAACGGCCAGCCGCTGCCGCTGTGGGACGTGGTGAACTACGTGCTGCGTCGGCTCGACATGCAGCCGGTGGAGCGGCACATGCCCTACGGATTGGCCTACAACCTGGCGCTGCTCAACGAGGGCGTGTGCAAGGTGCTGCCCGGCCGGCCGGAGCCGACCTTGCATCGCCTGGGCATGGCGGTGATGGCCAAGGATTTCTCCCTGGATATCTCCCGCGCCCGCGAGTACCTCCACTACGACCCGCAGAACAGCCTGTGGGATGCGCTGGATGAGTTTTGCGACTGGTGGAGATTGCGCGGCGTGTAAAGGCTCGCTCCGACGCTGAACTGTAGGAGCGGACTTCGTCCGCGATATCGTCCAGCGCGATGCGGATCAATCGCGGACGGAGTCCGCTCCTACGAGAGCATTCTCTGCCTAGCGTGGTGCGCGAGCACCGCCCCGCAGCGGGCCGGAGTACTGCTGGTCGCCTCCGCCCTGCATCGGCAGGAAGCTCGGCTCCTGTACCACGCGCGGCAGTTGCACGCCGCTCAACTGGCTGAGGCGTTCGCCCATCTGGCGCGTCTCCTCGCAGATGGAGGCGGCGCAGGCGCGCAGCATCCGCTCGATGGCGTCGCTCTGCTGGTACTGGATTTCCACGGCCTGTTCTTCACGCAGACGACGGCGCAATTCGCGCATGCAATCCAGGATGGCCTTGTTGAGTTCGATCACCCGACTTCCTCCCCCGCGAAGGGCGCCAAAGCGGCGCCAAGTAACGGGAGCGGGAGCAAGGGGCGTGCCACGATGTCGCAAAGCCACTATTGGCGGCCTGTCTGGGGAACTGTGACCTCCGGCACGGGTCTTCTATGCGCCGACGAGGTGCGTGACGCCCTGTGATGGCACGCTGCTCTGAAGTGTCACGCGAACGGATATACTGCGCCCTGCGCAGGCAACACGCCGCTTTATCCCCACAGGTTCATTCCATGCGTAACGACACGTTCGACGAATTCGATGATGTGCCCCACCTGTCCACCGACGCCGCCGACCGCGACGAGTTCGGTCATCACCCGCGCCGCGTGGTCGAGCCCAACGGCCGCCCGCTGCCGCAGCCGGTGAAGCGTGGCGGCGGTACCGGTGCGCTGTGGGCGCTGGTCGCGGCCATGGCCATCGCCCTGGCCGGCGTCGGCTGGTGGAGCCACCAGCAGTTGTTGCTGATGGAACAGCAACTGATCGCCACCCAGGAAAGCTTCGCCAAGATCAGCGAGGAGGCCGCCGGTCGCCTGGACGACATTCGCGGCAAGTTCGTTGCCAACGAATCCAACGGCATGAGCGACCGCGAAGCGCTGAAGCTGCAGGTCAAGCAGTTGCAGGGCCGCCTGGCCGAACAGGCCAAGGCCCAGCAGACTTCCCTGTCGGAGTTCGATGGCGCCCAGGGCAAGCGCCTGGCGCAGATCAGCGACGACCTCAAGGCGCAACAGGAAAATGCCGCGCAACTGGTGGCCCAGCTGGATGGCAAGCTCAAGACCATTTCCGATGAACAGGCCAAGTTCAAGAACGTGCAGGCCGACCTCGCCACTGCCAACCAGCAGATCCAGGCGCTGAACACCGAGATCGCCAACCTGAAGAAGCAGGGCAACCAGAGCCAGGCGATCAAGAGCATCCAGGATGACCTGATGCTGCTGCGCGCCGAGGTCGATGGCCGCCAGGGCCAGGCCAGCAGCGATACCAAGGAGTTCGACGTGTTCCGCATCCAGGTGATGCGCAACATCAACACCCTGCAACAGCAGATGCAGAACCTCCAGCAGCAGATCAGCACCCGCTGATCGGCCTGCAACCGCAAAGCCCCCGCACCGAAAGGTCCGGGGGCTTTTTATTAGCCATCCCTCTTTGGGGGTAGTGACGGTAATTCTTGTCTTGAATCAGTTTCAGCGCCGGCTTCGAGGCGAATAATCGCTAACAAATGAGAGTCATTCTGATTCTCCCCTTGTTCGATCTTTCGCCCGGAGGCTTCCCATGCACGATCTTCAAGCGCAACGCCGGTACCGCATCGCCGGCTACCGGCCCGGGATCGGCGCCGCCTTCCGCCAGCGGCTGTTCTCCATGGGGCTGCTGCCGGGCGCCGAACTGAAGGTACGCCGCGTGGCGCCGCTGGGCGACCCGGTGCAGGTGGACACCCGCCAGTGCAGCCTGGTGCTGCGCCGTCGCGACCTGGCCTTTCTCCAGCTCGAAGCGCAGGACTGATCCAGCATGGACGAACTGCGCATCGGCCTGATCGGCAACCCCAATGCGGGCAAGACCACCCTGTTCAACCAGCTCACCGGCTCGCGCCAGCGCGTCGGCAACTGGGCCGGCGTTACCGTGGAGCGCAAGGAAGGCAACTTCCGCACCGCGCGCCATAACGTGCGCCTGGTGGACCTGCCCGGCACCTACTCGCTGACCACGCTGTCGACCCAGGCTTCGCTGGACGAACAGATCGCCCGGCGCTGCATCGTCGATGGCGAAGTGGACGTGCTGGTCAACGTGGTGGACGCCACCAACCTGGAACGCAACCTCTACCTCACTGTGCAACTGCGCGAGATGGGGCTGCCCTGCGTGGTGGCGCTGAACATGCTCGATATCGCCCGCAGCCAGGGCTTGAACATCGACCGTGAGGCGCTGGCGCGGGAATTGGGTTGCCCGGTGGTGCCGCTGGTATCGACCCGCGGCGAAGGCATCGATGCGCTGAAGGACGCCATCGATGGCGTGACGGCACAGCCGCCGCTGCAAGTGCCCTATCCCGCTGCACTGCGCAACGCCATCAGCCAATTGCTGCCCGCCGACGCGCCACCGGCCCACGCCTGGATGGTCCTGCTGGCGCTGGAAGGCGACCTGCACAGCGCCCGGCAGCTCAAGCTCGACCCGGCGAGCCTGCTGGCTGCCCGGGACGCGATCCGCTGCGCCTGCGGCGAAGACCCGGAACTGCTGTTGGTGGACGCGCGCTACCGGCTGATCGGCGAACTCTGCGAGCGCGCCAGCAACCATCGCGAGGCAGCACCGCATCGCCTGACACAGATGCTCGACCGTATCGCGCTGAACCGCTGGCTGGGTATCCCGGTGTTCCTCTTCGTGATGTACCTGATGTTCTTCTTCGCCATTACCCTGGGGGGAGCGCTGCAGCCGATCTTCGATCAGGGTTCCTCGGCGCTGTTCATCGACGGCATCCAGTGGCTGGGCGCTCGCACGGGCGCACCGGACTGGCTGACTGCGCTGCTGGCGCAGGGCCTGGGCGGCGGTATCAACGCGGTGCTGCCGCTGATCCCGCAGATCGGCCTGATGTACCTGTTCCTCGCGTTGCTGGAAGACTCCGGCTACATGGCCCGCGCGGCCTTCGTCATGGACCGCCTGATGCAGGCCCTCGGCCTGCCGGGCAAGTCCTTCGTGCCGCTGATCGTCGGCTTCGGCTGCAACGTGCCGTCGATCATGGGCACCCGCACCCTGGACAACCCGCGCGAGCGCCTGATGACTTCGATGATGGCGCCGTTCATGTCGTGCGGCGCGCGACTGGCGATCTTCGCCGTGTTCGCCGCGGCCTTCTTCGGCCAGAACGGCGCGCTGGCGATCTTCTCGCTGTACCTGCTGGGTATCGTCGTCGCGGTGCTCACCGGGCTGCTGCTAAAGCACACGCTGATGCGCGGCGAAGCCTCGCCCTTCGTCATGGAACTGCCGCTGTACCACGTGCCGCACCTGCGCAGCCTGCTGCTGCAGACCTGGATGCGCCTGCGCGCCTTCATCGTCCGCGCCGGCACCGTGATCATCCTGGTCAGCCTGGTGATCGGCGGCCTCAACAGCGTCACCCTCGACGGCCGCCCGGTACAGGGCGACATCGCCGATTCGGCGCTCTCCAGCCTCAGCCACAAGGTCACGCCACTGCTCAAACCCATGGGCGTGCATGAGGACAACTGGCAGGCCACGGTCGGCCTGGTTACCGGCGCGCTGGCCAAGGAAGTGGTGGTCGGTACGCTGAATACCCTGTACACCGCCGAGCACATCCAGGGCGAAGCCTTCGACGCCGACGGCTATGACCTCTGGGGCCAACTGAAGCAGGCCGGGGCGGATACGCTGGATGGCCTGCGTGACTCCTTCAGCCTCAGTGTGCTGGCCAACCCGGTTGCCGCGAGCATGGCCGACGGCGAGATGGAGCAGGGCTCCATGGGCACCTTCGCCGCCAAGTTCGGCAGCCCGCTGGCCGCTTACAGCTACCTCGTCTTCGTGCTGCTCTACGTGCCCTGTGTAGCGACCCTCGGCGCGCTGACCCGGGAAAGCGGCCGTGGCTGGATGACCTTCGCGGTGTTCTGGGGCCTCAACGTCGCCTACTCGCTGGCGACCCTCTGCTACCAGGTGTTCAGCTTCGCCGAACATCCGCAGTACAGCGCGGTGGCGATCGGTGTGGTGCTGGTGTTCAACCTCGTACTGTTCCTGATCCTGCGCTGGATTGGTCGGCGTGGGCTGGAACTGGATGGCGAGCGCGAGTTGCGCGCGGCCCCGGCGGGGAGCTGCCACTGATGGCCACGGCAATCGCGCTGCGCAACCTGCTGGGCGAGTTGGGCGAGGCCGATGTACCGACCCTCGCGCAGCGCCTCGGCGCTTCCAGGGCGTTGCTCGAGGCGCTGCTGGAGCGGCTGCTGGCGCTGGGCGTGGTGGAAAAAGTCGCGCCCGAACCGGCGGCCTGCGGGAGTTGCAAGGGTTGCGCGGAGGCGACGCGGTGCGCGACCACGGGGTATCGCCTTTCCAGTCGCAACGATCCCGCCCCCTTGCGCTGGATCACCCCCTGACTCCGGACCGTAGGATGGTGTGGGGCGAAGCGATACCCATCACGCATCGCGCCGGCAGCATGGGTATCGCTGCGCTCCACCCATCCTACGAAGCGCTCCGACGCAGAATCTGGCGCGTTTGTGTAGGAGCGAGCTTGCTCGCGAACAGCCCCGGGTGGACCAGCGTAGGAGCGGACTCTGTCCGCGATGTGAGAAAGGCGTACTCGGAGTCGCCGGTAATCGATCGCGGACGGAGTCCGCTCCTACGCAGGGTTGTTGCCTTGCGCAGAAATGAAAAGGGCGCCTTCGCAGGAAGGCGCCCTTTTCGTTGGCGCTGGAGCCGGCCCTTACAGGCGCGGGTAGTCCAGGTAGCCGACCGGGCCCTTGGCGTAGAAGGTTTCCGGGTGCGGCTCGTTCCAGGCGGCGCCTTTCTGCAGGCGGGCCACCAGGTCCGGGTTGGCGATGAACGGGATGCCGAAGGCGACCGCGTCGGCCTTGCCGCTTTGCAGCCACTCGGTCGCGGTTTCCTTGGTGAAGCGCTCATTGGCGATGTACACGCCACCGAAGATTTCCTTCAGTTTCGGGCCGATGCTGTCGTCAGCAGCCTTCTCGCGGGTGCAGATGAACGCCACGCCGCGCTGGCCCAGCTCGCGGGCCACGTAGCCGAAGGTGGCCAGCGGGTCGGCATCGCCCATGTCGTGGGAGTCCATGCGCGGCGCCAGGTGTACGCCGACGCGGCCGGCACCCCACACACCGATCACCGCGTCAGTGACTTCCAGCAGCAGGCGTGCGCGGTTCTCCACCGAGCCGCCGTACTGGTCGGTGCGCTGGTTGGTGCTGCTCTGCAGGAACTGGTCGAGCAGGTAGCCGTTGGCACCGTGCACTTCCACGCCGTCGAAGCCGGCGGCCTTGGCGTTCTCGGCACCGATGCGGTAGGCCTCGACGATGTCGGCGATCTCTTCGGTTTCCAGGGCGCGCGGGGTGACGAACTCCTTGATCGGACGCACCAGGCTGACGTGGCCGGCGGGCTTGATGGCGCTCGGTGCCACCGGGGTATCACCGTTCAGGTACAGCGGGTCGGAGATGCGGCCCACGTGCCACAGTTGCAGGAAGATGCGACCGCCGTTGGCATGCACGGCCTTGGTGATGTTGGTCCAGCCGCGGACCTGGTCGTCGGACCAGATGCCGGGGGTATCCGGGTAACCCACGCCCATCGGGGTCACCGAGGTGGCTTCGCTGAGGATCAGGCCGGCGTCGGCGCGTTGGGTGTAGTACTCGGCCATCAGGGCGTTGGGCACACGGCCTTCGTCGGCGCGGCAGCGGGTCAGCGGGGCCATGATGATGCGATTGGGCAGTTCCAGGTCACCGATGACGATGGGATCGAAAAGCGTGGTCATTGCGTTACTCCAATACGGGGTGAGGGTGGAGGATCAATCGAGGACGGTTTGGGTCTGGTTGGGCTTGCCGCTGAACGCGATCATCACCGCGATCAGGGCGAGTACGGAGAGCACGGCGCCGGCCAGGGGCACGCGGGTCAGGCCCAGGCCGTGGTCGATGACGCTGCCGCCGACCCAGGCGCCGATGGCGTTGCCGACGTTGAAGGCGCCGATGTTCAGGGTGGCGACGAGGTTCGGTGCGGCGCCGCCGACGCGGACCACGTTGACCTGCAGGGCGGGCACTGCGGCGAAGGCGGCAGCGGCCCAGATGAACAGGGTGATTTCGGCCGGGATCAGCGCAGCGCTGGTCCAGCTCAGCACGGTGGAAACCACCGCCATGGTGGCGAACACGCCGGCCAGGGTCGTGCCCAGGCGCCAGTCGGCCAGGCGGCCGCCGATGATGTTGCCCAGGGTCAGGCCGAGGCCGATCAGTACCAGGCTCCAGGTGATGCCGCGCGGCGAGACCCGGGTGACTTCGCCCAGCAGCGGCGCGACATAGGTGAACAGTGCGAAGACCGCGGCGGAGAACAGCACGGTGGTGCCCAGCGCCAGCCACAGCGGGCCGTTGCGCAGCGCGGAGACTTCCTTGCGCATGTCCACCGCTTCTTCATCGTGTTGCTTGGGCAGAACTCGCCACAGGCTGATCAGTGCGAAGACGCCGATCAGGGTCACCGCCCAGAACGGCGAGCGCCAGCCAGCGACCTGGCCCAGCGCGGTGCCGGCCGGAACGCCGAGCACGTTGGCCAGGGTCAGGCCGGTGAACATCAGGGCTACGGCTGAAGCCTTGCGGTTGGCCGGTACCAGGCTGGCGGCGACCACCGAGCCGATGCCGAAGAAGGCGCCGTGGCACAGCGCGGTGATGATCCGCGCCAGCATCAGCAGGCCGTAATTGGCAGCCACCGCGCAGAGCAGATTACCGAGGATGAAGATGCCCATGAGCATCAGCAGGGCAGTCTTGCGCGGCAGTCGGGCTGTCAGCAGGGCCATGATCGGCGCGCCGATGGCGACGCTGAAGGCGTAGCCGCTGACCAGCCAGCCGGCGGCCGGAATGGTTACGGACAAGTCGCTCGCAACCTCGGGCAACAGGCCCATGATCACGAATTCCGTGGTGCCGATGGCAAACGCGGACAAAGCGAGGACGAGAAGCGAAGTGGGCATGCGCCTGCTCCTGGAGAGTTGAAATTGTCTTGGCTGGCAGTAGCCGGTCAAACCCGTCCTGAATCTGCTGCGCGTCGGCATAGCTGCGTTGAAAACAGACTCGGAATGCTCATTTACCGCTTGTAAACTGCGCTTCCTCGTCTGTTTTCGCCTTGCTCTGCTCTAGCTCGCAAGATTCTGAACGGGTTTGTTACAGCGCTTCGCTCAGGTGGCGAACAAAGGCCTGGATGGTTTCTTCATTACGTTTGAAGAAATTCCACTGGCCGACTTTTCGACTGGTCACCAGTCCCGCGCGCTGGAGGGTGGCCAGATGCGCGGAAACGGTGGATTGCGACAGACCGGTGCGCTGGTCGAACTTGCCGGCGCAGACGCCGATCTCGAAGGATTGGTGTTCCTGCTCGACGAAGAATTGCTCCGGGTCCTTGAGCCAGTGCAGCATGTCGCGCCGCACCGGGTGGGCCAGGGCCTTGAAGATTTCGTCGAGGTCGATACCAGGATCGAGAGGGAGTTGTTCAGTCATGGGGCACATCGGTATATCGCGTTGAGACGAACTATATATCGGTCAAAAACGATATGAATTCGTTTGGCGCGATAGTAATGATCAACACCGATGATATTACCCAGCTGACGCAGGAGCGGACTCGGTCCACGATGATTCCGCCTCCGCTCCGAGCCTGCTCTTCGTAGGAACGAGCTTGCTCGCGAACCCCTTGGCTCCGAGCTTTCTCGGTTCGCGAGCAAGCTTGCTCCTACAGAAGAGCATCGGTCCGCGCTAAGCTCAGCTCATGAACTACCTCGCGCATCTCCACCTGGGCGGCGACCGGCCCGCCCAACTGCTCGGCAGCCTGTATGGCGATTTCGTCAAAGGCCCGCTCGCCGGGCAATGGCCCGCCGAGATCGAGGCGGGTATCCGCCTGCACCGGCGCATCGACGCCTTCACCGACAGTCATCCCTTGATACACAGTGCCAAGTCGCGCTTCCCCAGTGAGCGCCGGCGCATGGCTGGCGTGCTGTTGGACGTGTTCTACGACCACTGCCTGGCGCGTGACTGGGAGCGTTTCTCCGGTGAGCCGCTGGAGCACTTCACCCAACGGGTCTACGGTGTACTGGGCCGCACGCCCGGCCTGCCCGAGCGTCTGGCGCGCATTGCACCGCGCATGGCCGCGCAGGACTGGCTCGGCAGCTATCGGCAGTTCGAGGTATTGCAGGATGTGGTCGCCGGCATGTCCCGGCGCCTGTCGCGGCCGTCCCTGCTGGATGGCGCCTGGGAGGAGCTGGATCGTCTTTACCAGCCGCTGAGCGAGGACTTCCGTGAGTTCTATCCCGAACTTCAGGAGTTCGTCAGAAATCCGCCGAAATCGATGGACGGTCCGGCCTGACTTGATATGCGTCAACCGCCCGGCGGCCCATAGCGTGTGCAATAGACACATCTGAAGGACGACGAGAGGAGCAGCATGATGAAGTCGCTAATGGTCGCAACGGATCTGTCCGGCCGTTCCGAAAAGGCTTTGCACCGTGCGGCAGCGCTGGCCAAGCGCTACGCCTGCCCCTGGACCGTGCTTTACGTGGTCGATGAGGACCAGCCGTCGGCGCTGGTCGAGCAGGAAGTTACCCAGGTGCGCATGATGCTCGAAGCGCGTCTGGTCGAACTCACCGAAATGGGTGGCACCTGTCCGAAACTGCTGGTGGAGCGCGGCGATCCGAACCAGAAGATCCTCGCCGCAGCGAAGAACCTGAACTGCGAAATGCTGGTGATGGGTGCGCACCGCAAGAGCGTGCTGCGCGACATCTTCGTTGGTACCACCGTCGAGCGAGTGCTGCGCGCCGGGCAATTGCCGGTGCTGGTGGTCAACCAGCCGGCCGGCGGCCAGTACCGCGACCTGCTGATCGCCCTGGACACCTCGCCGGCCTCGGCCCACGCGGTGGAAGTGGCCAATGACCTGGGCCTGCTGGAAGGCGCCGTGCGCCGCGGCGTCTACGCCTTCAGCCCGCTGGCCAAGGGCATGATGCAGTACTCCGGAGTCAGCGAGGAGCGCATCGACGAATTTGTCAGCAGCGAATCGCGCCAGGCGGTGGAGGAGTTGAAGACGTTCCTCCACGACCAGCACCTGGAAGAGCGCATCGATGAACAACTGGTGGCCGTCGGGCTGCCGGGCAACGTGTTGCAGCGGATGGTCGACAAGCATCGGCCGGATCTGCTGGTCATGGGTACTCGGGGTATGGGGGGGATCAAGCGTGCCCTGATCGGCAGTGTTGCCGACTACGCTCTGCGCGAACTGGATTGTGACATCCTGGTCGTGCCGCCGGAGGCTTGAGCCTGCGGCGTCTGGAGACTGTTTTCAGGCTTCACCGGGCTGCTCGAGGGTGCCGCCCGGCGCAGTTTGAAAGCTGTTTCGTCAGAGTGGGAACCCGCCGGCCGTAGGTTACGGCGGGCTCCAAACCCTTCTTCGCTTTCTTCCGCTGCCTTGCCAGCGGGCCTCAGGCCGCGATGGCCGATTCTCCCTGACGCTCGCACACCACCGCGTGGATCGCGGCGTGAGCCTGCCTGGCCAGCAGGTTGCGGTCCTGGTGGGCACTGGAGAGTGCCGGCAGCAGATGGACTTCCACGATTCCCCGATCATTGTCGAACAGGCGCTTCAGGTGACTGACCAGATCATCGTCGCCGATGAAGGGCGCCAGCTCGCACGCCTGCCCGTTGCGCCGGTAGCGCAGCGCCACTGGCTGCACCGGCACGCCGGCCTCGATGGCGCTGGCCATCAGCCGGCCGTGGAAGGTGCGCAGGCCCTGGCCGTCGGTGGTGGTGCCTTCGGGGAAAACCAGGAGTGAACGGCCGCGCGACAGTTGGGTGGCGAGCTGTGCATTGATCATTCGCGAATCGCCAGAACCCCGGCGGATGAACAATGTGCCGGCCTTTTCCGCCAGCCAGCCGGCGACGGGCCATTGGCGCACTTCGGCTTTGGACAGGAAGGTCAGCGGCAGCAGGCCGCCCAGCAGCGGGATATCGACCCAGGACACATGATTCGACACCCACAGCATCGGTTGCTCGGGCATCTCGCCGTGCACCTGTAGCTCAAAGGGCAGGGCGCCGGACAAGCGCGCCAGGAACCAGCGCGTCAGGCGCTGGCGCAAGGGCATCCGGTCACCGCCGGGCAGGCGCTCCAGCAGGCTGACGAAGCTGGCCAGCGCAAGGCCTACCAGCAACAGCATCAGCAAGCGGGAGACGCGCAGCCAGGCACGCAGGCGGCGCATCAGACCGCCGCCTTGAAGTGGCGGGCGTAGCGCGGGCAGAGCTCGTCGCGCTTGAGCAGGATGAACACGTCGGCGACGCCGAAGTCCGGGTCCCAGCAGGGCTCGCCGCAGATCTTCGCGCCCAGGCGCATGTAGGCCTTGAGCAGCGGCGGCAGCTCGGCGGTGAGGTTGTCCGGCACGTCCAGTTGCGGCAACGGGGTTTTCGGCTCGGCGCGCAGGTTCTGCTGGCACAGGTAGCGGTCACGCAGGCGCTGCATCACCGCGCGGGCCTGGATGCCGCCGTCGCGCATCGGGATGCTGGCGCAGCCCATCAGGTAGCGGTAGCCGCCTTCATTCAGCACTTCGGCCAGCTCGCTCCAGAGCACGGCGATGGTGCCGCCATTGCGGTAGTCCGGGTCGACGCAGGTACGGCCGATTTCCAGCACCGGGCCCTGCAGGTTGTCCAGGCCGTCGAGGGCGAACTCCTCTTCGCTGTAGAAGCGCCCCAGGCGCTGGGCGGCGCGGTGGTCGAGCAGGCGGGTGGTGGCCACCAGCGCTCCAGTGTTGAGGTCGCGCACGCCGATGTGGGCGCAGTGACGGTCGTAGTCGTCCATGTCCAGCCCCTGGTCCGCACCTTTGAGCTGGGCATCGAACTCGCTGCTGAACACGCGGTAACGCAGGGCCTGGGCTTCGCGCAGGGCGCGGGCGCCGCGCAGACGCACGGCCTTGAGACGGCGTTCTGCCGGGGTGTCACAGGAGAGGGCGATCTGACTCATGCGAGTGCCTCCGTGAACCGGCCATGCGGGTTGCGGCCGGTCGGCTTTGTTGTGCAAGCTCAGGCTAGGAATGACCGGTGTCACGCCCATGACGGTGCGGTGATGCTTGTATGACAAGAACAACGACCTCGAAGGAAGGAGCGCCGCGATGACCTGGAAATGCCTGCTCGGCCCACAGGACCGGCTGCCGCCGGGCCTTGCCCTGGAGGACTGGTACGCCGAACTCCTGGAGCGCGCCGCTCATGCCGGCAGCTTTGAGCTGGCAGTGCTCGGCGGCCGCATGGCGACTTCGCCGGGGCTGGCCTTCCTCGCCGGTTACCAGGCCGCCCTGCGCGCGCTCTGGCCAGCGGCCCCGCGCAGCCTCGGCGCGCTCTGCGTGACCGAGAAGAAGAGCGTGCGCCCCGCCGACCTGCAGACCCGCCTCGACGGTCTGGTGCTGCACGGTCGCAAGGACTTCGCCACCGCTGCCGACAGCGCCGCCTGGTGGCTGGTCGCCGCGCGTGACGAGGACGAGGGACAGCCTCCGCGCATCGCCATGACCGTCGTCCAGTCCGGTTCTCCGGGCGCGAAGCTCGAGGCGTTGCCGGCCCTGCCGCTGATGCCGGACATCCCCCACGCTCGCCTGCTGCTCGACGGCGCCCACTGCGAGCGCTTGCCCGGTGATGGCTGGGAGGCCTACAGCAAGCCCTTCCGCACCCTGGAGGACACCCATGTGCTGGCGGCGGTCTGCGCCTGGCTTTATGGCCTGGCGCTGGAGCACCAGTGGCCGGCGGAGCTGGCGTTGCGCCTGACCGGTGTACTGGCCGGCTGTGCGGAAGTCAGCCGGCAGCCGGCTTCTCAGCCGGAAACCCACCTGCTGCTGGCCGGTGTGTTCAGCCAGTTCGAAGGCCTCGCCGCGACACTGGATGCCGCCTTCGCCTCGGGCGACCCGGAGCTGGCGGCGGTCTGGAGACGCGACAAGGGCGTGCTCGCCATCGCCGGCGCCGCACGGGCCAAGCGCCTGGAGAAAGCGAGGGTGGCAATAGGCCTTGACCCACGTCAGTGAGGGCTGGGGGAGGGGACGTTAGCCTTACAGAGGTTTCTGAATACCTAGAAATTTCCGCAGGGCTACCCACTGTTTTCCCTCCCACTGCTTTAGGAAATCCCCCTCATGCGACGCGAACCCATCGTGCTGTTCGACGACGGTAAACACCAATGCCTGTGTTTCGACGATCTGGTCAGCGGCGACGGTGTGCAATCCAACCAGTTCCTCATCGTCGACCACGACAAGCGCCTGCTGCTCGATCCGGGCGGTGACCTGACCTATACGCCGTTGTCCCTGGAACTCTCGAAACTGTTCTCGCTGCAGGACCTGGACTACATCTTCGCCTCGCACCAGGACCCGGACATCATCGCCGCGCTGGACAAATGGCTGCTGCACACACGCGCCAAGGTCATCTGCTCCAAGCTCTGGGCGCGCTTCCTGCCGCACCTGACGGCCAACTACCTGGCGGTCAGCCATGGCATCTCCACCTATGACCGTGTCATTCCGCTGCCGGACCGGGGCGAATCGGTACAACTGGGTCGCTGCCAACTGAAGATGATCCCTGCGCACTTCCTGCACTCGGTGGGCAACTTCCAGATCTACGATCCGGTCAGCAAGATCCTCTTCTCCGGCGACATGGGCGCCTCCCTGGTGGACGACGCCAGCCCGGTGCAGGACTTCGCAGCGCACGTACCGCACATGGAAGGCTTCCACCGCCGCTACATGGCGTCGAACAAGGTCGCGCGCCTCTGGGCATCGATGGTGCGCGGCATGGACATCGAGATGATCGTCCCGCAACACGGCCGCCCCTTCGTGGGCAAGGCCATGATCGGAGCCTTCCTCGACTGGATCAGTGACCTGCAATGCGGCATGGACCTCATGGGGCCGGAGGATTACCAGGTGCCACGCTGACAGGCCCCATGCTGACCGATTGCGCCAATCGTCCTTGATTACGGCACGATCGGCGCTTAATCCGTCATCTTCACCGTGCTAGGGTGCGGGCCGACCTGATAACAAGAGGCCCGCCGATGCCCTTTGCCCCCTTCCGCCCAGCGCTGCGTGCGCTGACGCTGGCCACCTGCCTGCTCAGCAGCCACGCTCACGGTAGCGAAACCTGGCCCGAGGCCGACTGGCCCCACGGTGCCACGCCCAGCGGCGCCGCCGTGCAGGAGTTCGAGAGCTACGCCTTCCCCGCCCGCGACGACGGCACCCGCAAGGGCGTACGTACCGATGCAGTGGTGGTGATCCGCGACGGCCAGCTGATCTACGAACGCTACGCCGGCCCGACCAGCGCGCAGACGCCGCACCTGGCCTGGTCGATGAGCAAGAGCGTGATGGCCAGCGTGCTCGGCGTGGCCTTCGGCGAGGGCAAGTTCCAGCTCGACGACCCGGTCGCCCGGCATTACCCGGCCTTCGCCGACCATCCCGATATCAAAATGCGCGACCTGCTGCACTGGGCCTCCGGCCTGGCCTGGCAGGAGGAGTACGAATACGCGCCGGTGCGTTCCTCGGTGGTGGCGATGCTCTACACCCGTGGTCGTGACGACATGGCTAAATTCACCGCCGGCTTCCCCGCCGATGCCGAGCCGGGCAAGCGCTTCCGCTACTCCAGCGGCGACAGCAACGTGCTCTCGGCCACGCTCAAGCAGATGGTCGGCAAGGACTACGCGAACTACCCATGGACCGCGCTGTTCGAGCCGCTGGGTATCCAGTCCGCCGTCTGGGAGCGTGATGCCAGCGGTACCTTCGTCGGTTCTTCCTACGCCTACATGACTGCCCGCGACATGGCGCGCATCGGCCTGCTGATGGAACGCGACGGGCGCTGGAAGGATCGCCAGTTGTTGCCGCAGGACTGGATGAAATTCGTCCTCGCGCCGTTCCCCGAGTACCAGCCCGATCCGAAGAAGCCCAACGAGGCGGTACCCGGCGGCCAGTGGTGGCTCAACCGCCCGGTGGCCGGCGCGCTCGCGCCCTGGCCGGATGCCCCCGAGGACACCTTCGCGGCGCTCGGCCACTGGGGCCAGGCGCTCTACGTGATTCCCGAACAGAAGCTGGTGATCGTCCGCTATGCCGACGACCGTGACGGCAGCTACCAGCACGATACCTTCCTCAAGCTTGCCCAGGCGGCCTTCGCCCACGGGGAGGTGCAGCCATGATCCGCCGCCATCCGATCCTCACTGCCCTGGTCCTGCTGCTGCTCGCACTGGTGACCACGGCCTGGCAGAACCGCGTCCACCTCGCCGCCTTCCCTGGCATCATCGGCGCCTACACCGCCAAGGAGTACTGCTCCTGCCGCTACGTTATGGGGAACTCGGCGGACTATTGCCGGGCCTATACCAAGCAGTACGTGCCGACCAGCGGCTTCCTCGACGACGAAGCGCGCAAGCGGGTGACCGCCCGCGGCCTTGGCAGTACGCAGACAGCCGCCTGGCTCGGTGCGCGCGAAGGATGCCAACTGATGCCCCAGGCGGATGAATTGCCCGAATCGGGCAACCACTGACGGGCGCGTTCCACGGAGCGGGACGACCCGCTTCGGAGGATCGATGCATTCTTTTGTAACAGGCGCTGTGTGCGCGTTGCTGGTACTGGCCAGCCCGCTGGCCCTGGCCGAATGGCAACTGGACGGTGACACCTCGCGGATCAGCTTTGTCTCGGTCAAACGCGGCAAGATGGCGGAAGTGCAGCGCTTCGACCGCCTCTCCGGGCAGATCGACGACCAGGGCGCGGTGCGCGTCGTGGTGCCGCTGGAGTCCATCGACAGCGGCCTGGCGCTGCGCGACGAGCGCATGCGCAATTCCTTCTTCGAGATCGAGCGCTTCCCCGAGGCGATCGTCAGCAGCCAGCTGGACCTGAGCCGTTACGACGACCTGCAGGTCGGCCAGTCGCGCCAGGAAACCGTGGACTTCAACCTCGACCTGCATGGCCAGCAGCGCCGGCTCAAGTCCGAGGTACTGGTCAGCCGCCCCAGCGAGACGCGTATCGAAGTGACGACCCTGGAGCCGCTGGTACTCAAGCTGATCGACTTCGACCTGGAGGAAAAGCTCGAGCCGCTCAAGGAAGTCGCCAACGTGCCTTCGATCACTCCCGAAGTGCCAGTGTTCGCGGTGCTGGGGTTCAGCCAGGTGATCAAGCAGAGCCCCTGATAGTGCGGGAATGGGAACGGGCTGGCGCAGGGCTGCGGCGGGTATGACGTTGCGAGGCCAGTCGGCGCCAGCCAACAGCGGCTAGACTTCGGCGCTGACAGCTTGCCGATGCCCGACTTGGCGTGCCCGGCAACTCCGCAGCTCAATAACAAGGACAGTTGAGAATATGTGCAAGGCGACTGAACTCCAGACTTTCCGAGGATATGCGATCAAAAATGCCTTCAGGCTGGCATGGGAAATGAATTTCACCGGCGATAGTTCAATTGAGGAGGCTGGGCAGGTGGCCGCGCAGGAAATGAACTTCACGGTTCTATTGTCGATCATCGAGTCCTTGGGCCTGGCACATCTAACGCCGGAGGACGCGCTTGCTACGCTGAACGATGCAGTCAAGTCCCATGGCCAGTCATTCACTCTCTCGAAACCGGCTCATTTCGATCAGGCGGTACTGGATATAAAAGACCTCAGGGGTAGTGCGTCCCATGTAAGTCTCATGGAAGGCAACGTAACCGTTTACCTGGATAACGATCAGCTAAAGCATCAGCACAAGAGCCATCCGATTGGCACCCGGGTAACTCACGGCGGTAACAAGTTCAACAGCACCTGCGACGTGGCGTGGCACCGTGCGAACACGTTGCCGGAGATGCTGGAGTGGGCCAAGGGCCTCCCTTATGTTGAAGGGAGCAAGCAACCAACCGGTCAGGCGGAACCACGCAACGGTATTCACTACGAGGGGCATTGTCTGATGGCCAACAGCGGGAAGTATGTCCTTTTCCACTGTTACCCGAGTGATGGCTCCAAGTTGCTAGGTTGACGGAGAGTGCTTCCGATGCGGGTTCCCAGTCGGTGCGGATCACGATGAGCCCGGCCTGCCGGTTGGATTTCGGGCAGTTCAGGAGCGTGTAGTTTCCATTTCAGGCCGAGTCGTCCGGCCTGCTCCGAATGCCGTGAAGCTGCCCGCCGCGAACAGCCAGGCGCTGATCCCGCCGTAGCCCAGCACCCAGCCGAAGCCTTGCACCAGTGCCGCGCGGGCGCCCTCCGGATCGTCCGTGCCCGGCCGGCCGCTGGCGATGCTCGCCGCTTGTTGCAGCTTCTCGCTGCCATCCACGCCGTGGAGTGCGGCGGCGACACCGGAAAGCAGGATCAGCCCCATCACCGCGATGTTGATTGCCAGGGAGATCATCCGCGCGCTCATGTCGATGCCCGAGGCCATGCCAGCGCGGGCAGCGGGCACGGCAGCGGTGGAGGTGTTGGTCACCGTGGTGTTGGTCATGCCCAGGCCGATGCCGGCCAGCACGCAGCCGGGCAGCAGGGTCAGCCAGCTGGCGTGGTCGACGGCGCTGCCCCAGAGCATCAGGAAGAAGCCGGCGCCGATCACGAACATCCCGCCGGGGATCACCCAGCCGGGGTGGAAGCGGTGCGCCAGGCGCTCGGCGATCGGCGGCACCAGCAGCGTTGGCAGGGTGTAGGCGAGCAGCGACCAGCCGGCCTTCACGTCGTCGTAGCCGAGCACGCCGTGGTAGTAGACCGGCAGGTAGATCATCAGCGGCCAGAAGCTCGCGTTCATCCCCGCCGAGGCGAACATCGCTCCGGAGAATGCGCGGATGCGCAAGACCGAGAAGTCGAACAGCGGGTGGGCGACGTGGCGCTCGATCAGGATGAACGCCGCCAGGCAGGCGACGCTGAGCAGCAGGATCGCCAGCGCGGCCGGGCTGGCAAAGCCCAGGTCGGCACCCTGGGTGATGTAGAACACCGTGCCGAGGACGGCCAGCGACAGCGTCAGCATGCCGCCCATATCCAGCCGCTCGGCATCCGGGTCGCGCGACTCCACCGCGCCGTACTGCGCCAGTGCCAGGGTGAGCAGGGCGAGCGGCCCGTGCACCAGGAACACCCATTGCCAACTGGCCAGGGCGACGATGGCGCTGCCGATGATCGGCCCGAAACCCAGGCCGATGCCGAATACCACGCCCCAGGCGGCGAAGGCGCGTACGCGCTGCGCCGGGTCGCTGAACTGGCTGGTGAGGACCGCCACCTGGCAGATCAGCATGACCCCGCCGGCCGCGCCTTGCAGGAAGCGCCCGGCGATCATTGCCGGCATGCTGGTCGCCAGCCCGCAGAGCAGCGAAGTGACGCCGAACAGCGCGAGACTGATGACGAACACGCGCTTGCGGCCGAAGCGGTCGGCCAGGGTGCCGGCGGCCATCAGTACGCTGGTGACGGCGATGGTGTAGGCGTTCATCACCCATTGCAGGTCCTGGAAGTCGCCGTGCAGTACCCGCTCCAGGGCTGGAAGGCTGGCCGGAACGCTGGAGATTTCCAGGCCGAACATCATCGAGGACAGGCACACCGCGGCCAGGGCGATGAGGTTTCTGGGGTTTTGGTGGGCAGTCATGAGGATGGCTCCGGGGGACGAACCTCTATTCTGAAAAAGAACAGGGTTCCCCATTGGCTCCATTTCGTCCCATCATTGGGTCTCTTGAGGATTCAAAAGGGGCTGCCTGATGGATGACCGACTTGATGGCATCGCCACCTTCGTTCAGGTGGTGGATGCCGGCAGCTTTGCCGTGGCCGCCGAGCGTCTGAATCTCACTCGCTCGGCGGTGGGCAAGGCCATCGCCCGGCTGGAGGCGCGCTTGGGTGTGCGCCTGCTGCAACGCACCACGCGCAGCCAGAACCTCACCGACGACGGCCAGGTGTTCTACGACAGCTGCGTGCGTGCCCTGGCCGAACTGGACGCCGCGCACACCGCGCTGGAAGGCGGGCGGATGGAGCCGCGCGGGCGCCTGCGGGTCAGCGTGCCGATCTCCTTTGGCCACCTCTGCGTGGTGCCGCTGATGCTGGCGCTGGCGCGGCAGTACCCGTCGCTGAAGATCGACCTGTCGTTCACCGACCGCCGCGTCGACCTGGTGGAAGAGGGCTTCGACCTCGCCGTGCGCATTGGCCCGCTGGGCGACAGTGCCACGCTCGCCGCGCGCAAGCTGGGTGTGCAGTACACCAGTATCGGCGCGGCACCCGCCTATATCGCCGAGCGCGGCATGCCCGAGGGCCTGGACGATCTCGCCGGTCACGCCGCCATCAGCTACTCGGTCGCCGGCGTCACCTCGCCCTGGGACCTGCGCGACGACGACGGCCACGCGCAACGCATCGACATCGATCCACAGCTGAGCATGGACGACCTGCAGGCCATCACCGCTGCCGCCGTGGCCGGTTTCGGCCTGGCGCGCCTGCCGTCCTGGCTGCTGGCGCGGCATGTGAAGCTGGGCGAGCTGGTAGTGGTGAAGGGCCGCTGCAACCTGCCGCCGCTGGAGATCCACGCGGTGTGGCCGAAGACCCGCTACATGCCATCGAAGATCCGCTGCGCGATCGATGCGCTGGTGGCCGGGATTCCCGCCCTGCTGGCGGACTGAACCAATGACCGCGATGCCTGCCCAATGGCTCGCCGGTCGGGCGGTTTGCAAGCCGACGGCGGGCCGCTATCGTTGGCCTTTGATCCATCCGTTTTCATGTAAGGGATTCCATGCGCTCGCTGTTCGCCTTCCTCTTCGCGGCCTGCTTCGCCGCCTCCGCCCAGGCTGCCTGGTACCTCGACTACGAGTCCTCGCGGCTGACCTTCGTTACCACCAAGAATGCCGACATCGCCGAGGTGAATCGCTTCCTGGTGATGCATGGCAAGGTGGAGGAGCAGGGTCAGGTTGAGTTGCGCATCGAGATGGATTCGCTCAGTACGGGCATTCCGCTGCGCGACGAGCGCCTGCGCGAGCAACTCTTCGATACCGAAAAGCATCCGGATGCGCGCGTCACCGCGAAGCTCGACCTGCGCCCCATCACCGAACTGGCCAGTGGCGTGCAACTGGAGATGCGCCTGCCGCTGCGCCTGGAACTCAACGGCCAGGCGAAGGACTATCGTACCGACGTGCTGATCACCCGCCTGGACGAGCACCGCTTCCAGGTCGTGACCCTGCAGCCGCTGGTGATCACCGCCGCTGACTTCGGCCTCGCGCCGGGCGTGGCACAGCTGCGCAAACTGGCCGGGCTGAAGAGCATTGGCCTGTCGGTGCCGGTGGGCGCCGTGCTGATCTTCGCCTCGCGGTGAGCGGCCCGATCTTCCCCTGGCGGACGGGCAACCGTTTCGCCCTGCTCTGCGATGGCGAGCGCTTCTTCCCGCGCATGTTCGCTGCCATCGACAGCGCCGAGCGGCAGATCGAACTGGAACTCTACCTGGTGGAAAGCGGCAGCTGCGCCGAGGCGCTGCTCGACCGCCTGCTGGCTGCGCTCGGGCGTGGCGTGAAGGTGCGCTGCCTGTTCGATGCCTTCGGCAGCCTGAAGCTTTCCAGCGCCTGGTCACAGCAATTGCTGGAAGCGGGTGGCGAGCTGCGCCAGTACAACCCGCTGAACTGGAAGGCCGGCCTGCGCAACCTGTACCGCGATCACCGCAAACTGCTGCTGGTGGACGAGCGCATCGCCTACGTCGGTGGCACCGGCGCCACCGATGAGTTCTGGTCCGCGCGAGAGAACCGCAGCGACTGGCACGAGGTCATGGTGGAGATGACCGGCCACATCGTCGCCGACTGGCAGCGCCTGTTCGAGCGGCAGTGGAATGCCTGCCTCGGCGTGCGCGCCTGGAAACCCCGCGAGGAAGTCCTGCTCACCCGCCTGCCGCCAATCCCCAACTATGGCGAGGGCCTGGCGCGGGTGGCCTACGCCGACGCCGGCCAGCACCGCGATATCCTCCAGGCGCTGGTGCGTTCGCTGCGTGGCGCGCACCAGCGCGTGTGGCTGGCGACGCCATACTTCCTGCCGACCTGGAAGGTCCGCCGCGCCCTGCGCAAGGCTGCGCAGCGCGGGGTCGACGTGCGCCTGCTGCTCACCGGCCGCCTCACCGACCATGCGCCCGTGCGCTACGCCGGCCAGCGCTACTATCCGAGCCTGTTGCGCGCCGGCGTGAAGATCTTCGAATACCAACCGCGTTTCCTTCATCTGAAGATGGTACTGGTCGATGACTGGGTCAGCGTCGGTTCATGCAACTTCGATCATTGGAACCTTCGGTTCAATCTGGAGGCCAATGTAGAAGCGTTCGATCCGTCATTTACCGCGACGGTGGCCGAGTGCCTGGGCGCCGACTTCGCCCAGAGCCGCGAGATCGACCTGGGTTCCTGGCGTGCGCGCCCCTGGTGGAAGCGCATGCGCGAGCGGCTGTGGGGTTCGCTGGACCGGCTGGTGGTGAACTTCCTTGACCGTCGCCGCTGACGTTGTTGCCATGCGTTCAGCTGTCGTTCGTCGAGTAGGAGGAGAGAGGCGTGGAAACAGTACAAAAAAAGGAACGCTTCATCGGTCTGGAATGGCTGCGCTTCCTGATGGGGCTTTACGTGGTGATCTACCACACCCTGCACAGCTACCCGGCGGAGCAGAAATTCGCCGGCCTGGATGACCTCACTGCCCTGGGCTTCTTCGCCACCAGTACCTTCTTCGTGCTCTCCGGCTTCCTTCTCTGCCACGTCTACGTCACCGACGGACAACTGCGCGAGAGCCCGCGCAGCTTCTTCACCAAGCGCCTGTCCAACCTCTACCCGCTGCACATCTTCTCGATCCTGCTGACCATCAGCGTGCTGCTGGTGGTGAGCGGGCTGGGCATCGGCCCGGACCTGGACCAGGCCACGCCGCGCTTCGTCATCTACGACACCAACGAGGCCATCGGCCGCTTGCAGCCGGAACTCTTCCACCACTGGATGAGCGACCGCGAGTTGCTGTTCAACAGCATCCTCCAGCTCACCATGCTGCAGGCCTGGAACCCTTACTACCTGACCTTCAACGCGCCGCTCTGGTCGCTCTCGACGCTGTTCTTCTTCTACCTCTGCTTCCCCTTTGTCGCGCCGCGCCTGGCGCGTCTGCAGAACAAGTGGAGATGGCTGCTGGCGCTGTGGCTGCTCTACCTGATTCCGCCGCTACTGGTGGTCGCCAGTGAGCAGTACGGCATGCCCTGGACCGGCCTGCTGCACCGCAATCCGCTGCTGCGTTTGCCGGAGTTTCTCAGTGGCATCCTCGCCTATGGGCTGTTCCGCGAATACAAGGACGCCGGACGCCTGCCGGGGCGCGGAGTGCTGTTGGCGATGGGGGCTTTCGTGCTGGGCAATTTCCTCGTCGCCGATTACCTCTACACCCACGGCGCCAAGTTCTGGTACTTCCTGCTGCACAACGGCCTGCTGCTGCCGGCGCAGTTGATGCTGGTCTACATGAGTGCGCTGCCGCGCGATCCGCAGAGCAGCCTGATCCGCCACTGGTCTCCGCGCCTGGGCGCGGCCTCACTGTCGCTGTTCGCCCTGCATGTGCCGTTGTTCACGCTGTTCTCGCGCACCGAGAAACTGATCCGCGCGCCGGGCGATTGCCTGGCCGACTGGGCCTTCTGCGTCGAGTCGGCGACTCATCAGCAGCTATCGATCTGGCTGTATCCGCTGTTCCTGCTGTTCATGGTCACCAGTTGCGTACTGGTGCAGGAGCGCTGCGTGGTGCCGGTGCGCAAATGGCTGGTGCGGCACCTGTTGCCGGCCCCGCCTGCACCACCGGGCGCGCGGCGGCGAGTGGTTACCGAGTCGTAATCCATCGTTGGGCTGTTCGCGAGCAAGGACTCGGCGTCCCCCTCGGTCCTACAGGTTGCGCTCTTCGTAGGAGCGAGCTTGCTCGCGAACCCGATACTGCGCCGTCCCTCACCCGCTTCTGCCGACCTGCGCTGCCCGTGCTAGGTTTTCTGCAGCGCCGCCGCTGCGGCCCTTTGCGGAAGAAAACCACCATGCCCGTCGAGTTCCGCCTGCTCAGCGGCGAAGCCATCCGCCCGTTCATCGATGATCTGGCGCGTCTGCGGATTACGGTGTTCAAGGAGTACCCGTATCTCTACGACGGTAGTCCGGAGTACGAAGCCGGTTACCTCGACAGCCACGTGCGCTCGGCGTGGAGCCTGTGCGTCCTGTTGCTCGACGAAGGCCGGGTGGTGGGAGCTTCGACCGGGCTGCCGCTGCAGGACGAAGCCGAGGCACTTCAGCGACCGTTTCTGCAGCAGGGCTGGAACCCTGAGCGGATCTTCTATTTCGGCGAGTCGGTGGTGCTGCCCGAATATCGCAGCACCGTTCTCGACCTGCGTTTCTTCGAGGAACGCGAGCGCTTCACCCGTGACCTGAAGCGTTTTGACTGGTGTGCCTTCTGCGCACTGCAACGGTCGCCGGGGCATCCGGCCAAACCTGCCGGCTACCGAACCCACGATGCCTTCTGGCTGCAGCGTGGCTTCACGCCGCAACCGGGGCTGCGAGCCGAGTATCGTTGGCGTGACCAGGGAGAGTCGTCGGAAACCGCCAAGTCAATGGTGTTCTGGCTCAAGCAACTGACCTGACGGACATCGCTGTGCGGGGCGCTCGCTCAAGCGGCGGCTTGCTCCGCTGGCCTGGGCGTGGCCGAGAAGTACTCGACCCGGACTTTCGACGGGTGGCAAGCCCGGGTGCGGTGGTTATGCTCCGGGCATAACCATAAGAGGGACTGTCCATGCTCCGAGTGGCCCTGTGCGCCTTTCTCCTGATGCTCGCTGGTTGCAGTTCGCCCGGTGCGTTCTTCGGTGCGCTGGACGGGCCGCCGTTCGGCGCGTTGCCAGCGAATTCGCAGCAGGCCACGGTGTACCTCTACCGACCGCAGAACCAGTGGTCTGACGAGGAGCTGGAAGCGCCCGGTCTGTTCATCAACAACGAACTGATCGGCAGCTTGCCTAGCAACGGCTACTTAGCCCTGAGTTTTGCCCCCGGCAGTTATCCACTGCAGATGCGTCGTCCGCTGCTGGGCAGTTTCTGGACCTTCTTCGCCGGCGGCAGCCTGGACTTCACCCTGATTGCCGGGTTTACCCTGGAAGCTCGTGCCGGCGAGGTGTACTACCTGCGCTACGACGAGACCCACACGCCACCCAAGTACGAGCACACCGCCGGCCAGGGCGCCGGCCCGCTGCAACTGGTGGGCAAGGAGCTGGGCTCGCGGGAAATCCCCGCCACGCGCCAGGTACAGGAGCCGGTGAGCATCGCCGCCAGCGGCAAGGAAGTCGAAGGGCCGGGCTTCTTCGAGCGTATCGGTCTGTGAGATTCACGTCCCTCTGGAGTTATGAGGGCAACTCATAGCTCCTTGAGTTTTTGTGGTTACCGGGCCGCGCGGGCCCGGTGCTAAAAATCGTCGCACCAGCTCATCGACAACAACAAAGAGCGACGCGACATGACTTCCTTCCTGCTTTCCCCGCCCTTGATCCGTCCGCTGCACTCCGGCCTGTCCGGTGCTTTCGCGCACCCGTCCGATACGCCCATCGACAGCTGATCCCAATCTTTCTCCCCCGGCGCCCTCCGCCGGTTTTGCCACGGGCCGCCCGAGCGTGCCCGGGCTTTCCTGCACCCCACGTTTGCATGAGGTACCCCATGAAAAAGCTCGACCTGTACATCGGTGAAGGTTTCGAAGGCCCCGGCGTCAACGCCGCGCACATCAACATCCTGCTCGGCCCGCGCAGCGGCCCGGCCGGCCAGGCGTTCTCCAACAGCCTGGCATCGCCCAGCCAGGGGCACTGCCCGTTCATGGTGATCGCCCAGCCGAACGTCCCGGTCAAGCCGATGACCCTCTACGTGAACAAGGCGGAGATCAACGGCGACCTGCATGCCAACGCCACCTGGGGCGCGTCCCAGGCCGGCATCGCCAAGGCCGTCACCGAGGCGCTGCTGGATGGCACCCTGCCGCCCGAAGCCGAGGACGAGTGGGCCATCGTCACCGCCAACTGGGTCAACCCGGGCTGCGACGACCTGGATGCCGTCTACCTGAACAACTACAACGCTTGCCGCACCGCGATCCGCGCCGCGCTGGCCTGCAAGCCCGAGCGGGCGCAGCTGGCCGACGTGGTCAACGCCATCGCCAACCCCTTCTACACCCCCAAGGCCTGAGGTAAGCGCCATGCAATACATCCGTCTCGGCAACTCCGGCCTGCAGGTTTCCAAGCTGTGCCTGGGCACCATGAACATGGGTACCCCGGACTGGAAGCCGTGGATCTTCGATGAACAGAAAAGCGAGCCGATCGTGAAGCACGCGCTGGATGCCGGCGTGAACTTCATCGACCTCGCCGACTTCTATTCCGCCGGCGTCGGCGAGGAAGTGGTCTGTCGCATCCTCAAGCGCCTGGTGCGCCGCGAGGACGTGGTGATCACCACCAAGGTCGGCTACGGCACACGCCCTGGCATCAATGCCAGCGGCCATTCGCGCAAGCACATCATGGATGGCATCGACGCCTCCCTGAAGCGCATGGGCATGGATTACGTCGATATCTACATGCTGCACTTCTACGACGTGAACACCCCGGTGGAAGAGGTCATGGGCGCGCTGAACGATATCGTTCGCGCCGGCAAGGCCCGCTACATCGGCGTCTCCACCATGCTTACCGGCCAACTGGCGAAGATCCTCATGGCCTGCGAACGCAATGGCTGGGTCAAGCCGATCAACATGCAGCTGCAGCTCAACTGCGCCTACCGCGAGGAAGAGCGCGAGATGATCCCGTTCTGCCGCGACCAGGGCCTCGGCGTCTCGGTGTTCAGCCCGCTGGCGCGTGGCCTGCTGACCGGCGACGCGAGCTCGACGCGCAACCAGACCGACTTCTTCACCCAGCAGATGTACGCCGACGAGGCGTCCTTCGAGATCGCCCGCTCCGTGCAGCGCGTGGCGCAACGCCGTGACGTGTCCAACGCGCAGATCGCCCAGGCCTGGGTCCTGCAGCATTCGGGGGTGGACTGCATGCTGGTCGGTGCCGACACCACCGCGCAGTTCGACAGCGCCCTGGCTGCGCTGGAAACCCGTCTGGATGACGAGGAAATCCACGAGCTGGAGCGCAACTACACGCCGTGCGACGTGATCAACGACTACTCCGCCGGCAAGCGCATCCTGCGTGTCGCCCGGCCCATGCGTGAAGCCTTCGCGCTGACGGAGGCGGTGGCATGAGCGCGCTGCTGAAGACCGGTCACTACATCGATGGCCAGTGGGTGACAGGCGCTGTGACCTACCCGGTGCGCAACCCGGCCAGCGGCGCGCTGATCGTCGACGTGGCGCGTGGCGGCGTCGAGGAAACCGATGCCGCCATCGCCGCCGCCGAACGTGCGCTACCAGCCTGGCGCGCGCTGACCGCCAAGGAGCGCAGTGCGCGCATCCGCCGCTGGGGCGAGCTGATGCTGCAGCGCCAGGACGACCTGGCGCGCCTGCTCAGCACCGAGCAGGGCAAGCCGCTGGCGGAGGCCAAAGGTGAGGTCGCCTATGCGGCGAGCTTCCTCGAATGGTTCGCCGAGGAGGCCAAGCGGGTGTACGGCGACGTGATCCCCTCGCCCAGGGGCGACGCGCGCATCGTGGTGATCAAGCAGGCGATCGGCGTGGTCGCCGCGATCACGCCGTGGAACTTCCCGCTGGCGATGGTCACCCGCAAGGTCGGCCCGGCCCTGGCCGCCGGCTGCACCATGATCCTCAAGCCTTCGGAAGAAACCCCGCTGTCGGCCTTCGCTCTTGCGGTGCTGGCGGAAGAGGCGGGCATTCCGGCGGGCGTGTTCAACATCGTCTCCGGCGACGCTCCTGCCATTGGTGCTGCTATCCAGGCGTCTGGCGCGGTGCGCAAGCTGTCCTTCACCGGCTCGACCCGCACCGGCAAACTGCTGATGCGCCAGGCGGCGGAGACGTTGAAGAAAGTCTCGCTGGAACTGGGCGGCAACGCTCCCTTCATCGTCTTCGATGACGCCGACATCGACGCCGCCGTACGCGGTGCCATGGCCTCGAAGTTCCGCAACACCGGGCAGACCTGCGTGTGCGTCAACCGCTTCTATATCCAGGACAGCGTCTACGACACCTTCGTCTCGCGGCTGGCCGACGCCGTGCGCGCCATGCGCGTGGGCAACGCGCTGGAGGGCGAAACCGAGCAGGGGCCGCTGATCAACGCGGCGGCGCTGGCCAAGGTCGAGCAGCATGTCGGCGACGCCCTGGAGAACGGCGCGAAGCTGCTGTGCGGCGGCCGTCGTCATGCGCTGGGCGGCACCTTCTATGAGCCCACCGTGCTGGCCGAAGCGAACCCGCGGATGCTGATCGCCAGTGAAGAGACCTTCGGCCCGGTGGCCGCGTGCTTCCGCTTCCGCGACGAGGCTGAAGTCCTGAGTCTGGCAAACGATACGCCCTACGGGCTCTCCGCCTATTTCTACAGCCGCGATATCGGCCGCGTCTGGCGCATGGCCGAAGGCCTGGAAGCGGGCATGGTCGGCATCAACGAAGGAATCATCTCCACCGAGGTCGCGCCCTTTGGCGGTATCAAGGAGTCGGGCCTGGGCCGCGAAGGCTCGAAGTACGGCATCGAGGACTACGTGGAGATCAAGTACCTGCTCATGGGCGGCCTGTCCGCCTGACGCCCCGCCAGGGAGTTCTGCCTCGGCCGCCGCGCCTTCCCGGGCGCGGTGGCCCAACCTCGCTGTGTTTCCTATAACAACAAGTCGGAGACGATCATGTCGGGTCAAACAGTCAAAATCGATGACCTGCCCATCGGCAGGTTCCACATCAAGATCGCCGGACTCACTTTCGGCGCCCACTTCACCGATGGCTACATCCTCGGCCTCATCGGCATCGCCTTCACCCTGATCAACCCGCAGATGGCGCTGACGCCCTTCTGGCAAGGGCTGATCGGCAGCTCGGCACTGCTCGGCCTGTTCCTCGGCAGCCTGTTCTTCGGCTGGATTTCCGATCACCTCGGCCGGCAGAAGATCTTCCTCATCAGCTTCGTGCTGATCACCATAGCCTCGGTGATGCAGTTCTATGTCGAATCCGCGATGCAGCTGTTTCTCTGCCGGGTGCTGATCGGCATCGGGCTGGGCGGCGACTTCAGCGTCGGCCACGCGATGCTCGCGGAATTCGCACCGCGCAAGCATCGCGGTGTGCTGCTGGGCTCGTTCAGCGTGATCTGGACCTTCGGCTATGTCGCCGCCACCTTTGTCGGCACCGCCATGCTGCCGCTGGGCGACGACGCCTGGCGCTGGATGCTGGCGTCCTCGGCGATCCCCGCCGCGATGATCCTGATCGCCCGCATCGGCACGCCTGAGTCACCCCGCTGGCTGGTTTACAAGGGCCGCATCGAGGAAGCCCGCGCCATCGTGCACAAGCACCTGGGCGCCAACGTGGAGATCGACGAAGAGGTCATCAACCGCAAGCACAGCGGCTACAAGGCGCTGTTCAGCCGCGAGTACCGCAAGCGCACCGCCTTCAACTGCCTGTTCTTCATCTGCATTGTCATGCCGTATTTCGCCATCTACACCTTCCTGCCGTCGATTCTGCAGAAGATGGGGCTGGCCGAAGGCTTCGGCACCGAGATGATGCTCAACGCGCTGCTGATCGTCGGCGCAGTGCTGGGCATCTGGTGCACCGTCAAGTTCAGCCGCCGCGGCTTCCTCATCAACTCGTTCCTGATCCTCGCCGCCTCGCTGTTCCTGCTGGTGCTGCTGCCCGGCAGCCTGGCCTGGCTGATGGTGGCGTGCTTTGGCCTGTTCACCCTGGTGCTGTCGGCGGTGAGCAATCTGGTCGGTGTCTACCCGGCGGAAAGCTTCCCCACCGAAGTGCGCGCTGGCGGTATCGGCCTGGCCACGGCGGCCAGCCGCCTGGGCTCGGCGCTGAGCACCTTCCTGCTGCCGGTGAGCGTGGCGGGCATCGGGCTCAACCCGACCATGGCGATCCTCGCCGGGGTCCTGCTGTTCGGCGCGATCATCTCCATCGCCTGGGCGCCGGAAACCAAGCACCTGACCCTCGCTGATTGCGGGCGCGGGGAGTCCGGTGGCGAACCATCGTCCGCACCGGTCAAGGTGGCCAGCGTCGCCTGAGATTGCCGACCCGGTCCCTGGGCGCGGACTGCGCTCAGGGATTGCTGACCAGCCCCAGCCAGTCCTGGAAGCGCTGCACCTTTGACAATCCCTTCTTCTCCGTTGCGATGTCCAGCCAGTAGCCATAGGGGCCGATCACCTCGACCGGGGTGATCGGCAGCAGGCTGCCGGCGGCCAGTTCGCGCTCGATCATCTGCCGGTCGATCACTGCCAGGCCGCCGCCGGCCAGGGCGGTGTGGATCACCTGATCGAGCGTGCTGAACTCGATCCCGCTGCTGGCGTCGACGTCCGTCCGGTCCATCGCCGCCAGCCAGTTTTCCCAGACCCTCAGGCGCTTGCCTTCGTGGAGGATATGCAGCAGCGGGAAGGCGTTGAGCTCCGGCGGCTGGCCGTCGTCGAACAACTCAGGGCTGGCGACGGCGATATGACGCTCCATGACCAGCAGTTCGCTGTGGCATTGCGTGGCCTGTTGCAGGCCGAAGCGAATGCGGCAGTCCAGTTCACCGGCATTCTCGGTTTCCAGGTGGTTGGTAACGCTGAGGCTGATATCCGGGTAGCGCCGCAGGAAGTCGCGCAACCGCGGCGACAGCCAGCGGGTACCCCAGGTGGGTGGCGCAAGGATGCGCAGGCGCTGGCGCAGGTTGGGCACGCGTACCGCTTGCAGCGCGCGTTCCATCTGGTCGAAGGCTTCGCCCAGGTGCGGGGCGAGGGCGCTGCCGGCTTCGGTCAGGGTCAGGCCTCGGGGCGTGCGCAGGAACAGGCTGATTCCGAGGTATTCCTCCAGTTGCTTGATCTGCCGGCTGACAGCTCCCTGGGTGACGTTCAATGCATCGGCCGCACGATTGAAACTGCGATGGTGGGCCACTTCTTCAAAGACGCGGAGCATGGTCAGGGGCGGCAGGTTACGCATGGCGGGGCCATCCGAAAGTACGCTCGAGGCGCGGGCATTTTTCGCCGATTCTAGCGATGGCGGAGCCTATGGAATATGCGTTTTTCTCCGCTTCGGCCTGCGCTTTCGCTGATTGTCGGATGCCTTCGCCAGGGGCTGACACGGGGCCTGCGGGCACACCGTGCGCAGGGAAGGTCAGCGCGATGACACCGCGCCTTTTTCTTCTGCCCAGAACAGACGGCCACCGCGGCGCGCGGTGGTGTAGTAGCGGCGTATTACCCTGCTGCCGTCGCGACTGTCTAAGCTCTCCCGCATGCCCGGCCGCCACGGCCGGGCCCTGCCGGGAGGATGCCCCCAGATGGCCGCGAAGAAGATCCTGATGCTGGTCGGCGATTACGCCGAAGATTACGAAACCATGGTGCCGTTCCAGGCACTGTTGATGGTCGGGCATAGCGTCCATGCCGTCTGCCCGGACAAGAAGGCCGGCCAGAGCATCCGCACCGCCATCCACGATTTCGAAGGCGACCAGACCTACAGCGAAAAGCCGGGTCACAACTTCGCCCTCAACGCCACCTTCGCCGATGTGCGCGCCGAGGACTACGACGCGCTGCTGATTCCCGGGGGCCGCGCGCCGGAATACCTGCGCCTGAACGCCAGGGTGATCGAGCTGGTGAAAGCCTTCGACGCCGCGAAGAAACCCATCGCCGCCGTCTGCCACGGCGCCCAGCTGCTGGCCGCCGCCGGAGTGCTCAAGGGCCGCGCGTGCAGTGCCTACCCGGCCTGCGGCCCGGAAGTGACGCTGGCCGGTGGCGAGTACGTGGACATCCCGGTGGATGCCGCGCATGTCGATGGCAACCTGGTCACCGCGCCCGCGTGGCCGGCGCACCCGGCGTGGCTGGCGAAGTTCCTCGACGTGCTGGGTACGAAGATCAGCCTGTAAACTGGTCCGTCATCGAAGCTGGAGAAGCCGTCCATGTGCGAACTCTATGTAAAGGCCGATCCGATTCTCTATGAGTCGCGCTCCCGCTCGCTGCGCATCCGTGGCGTGGTCACCACGCTGCGCCTGGAGAACCAGTTCTGGGACATCCTGCGCGAGATCGCCGAGGTGGACGGCATGACCACCAACCAACTGATCGCCAAGCTCTATGACGAGGTGATGGACTACCGCGGGGAGGTGGTGAATTTCGCCTCCTTCCTGCGAGTGAGCTGCACGCGCTTCCTCGCCCAGCGCCGTGACAATGTCGTCGAGCTGAACCGGGTGCCGCGCAGCGCCTGACTGCTTTTAGTAGGACCGAGGGGGACGCCCAGTCCTTGCTCGCGAACAGGTTTCCCGGCAGCACCTGAGCTGGGCGGTTCGCGAGCAAGCTCGCTCCTACAGGAGAACGCCGGTGCTGCCGGTTGTTGTAGGAGCAACGGTCTTTTCCTGGGGAGTCCGTACCTATGCATGCCCCTCACCCCAGCCCTGGCTGCGCGCCCCGCTCCTCAGGGAGAGGGGCAGCCCGAGCCGGCTGACACTGAGGTTTCATCCTGCACCGAAGGGTCCCCTCTCCCCTTGGGAGAGGGCTAGGGTGAGGGATGGCCCAAGCGCAGAGGTATCTCGTAGGAGCGGATTCATCCGCGATTGACCTGCCCCTGCGCCGAAGTCACAGACATTCACCCATGAAAAAGCCCGGCACATGGCCGGGCTTTTTCATGGGGCGGTCATGCAGTGATTACTGCACTTCCACCGCCAGGTTCTCGGCGATCTTCTTCTGCCAGATGGCCGGGCCGGTGATGTGCACCGACTCGCCATTGGTGTCGACCGCTACGGTCACCGGCATGTCCTTCACTTCGAACTCGTAGATCGCTTCCATGCCCAGTTCGGCGAAGGCCAGGACCTTGGACTTCTTGATCGCCTGGGCGACCAGGTAGGCGGCGCCGCCTACGGCCATCAGGTAGACGGCCTTGTTGTCCTTGATCGCCTCGATGGCGATGGGGCCGCGCTCGGACTTGCCGATCATGCCCAGCAGACCGGTCTGCTCGAGGATCTGGCGGGTGAACTTGTCCATCCGCGTCGCGGTGGTCGGGCCAGCCGGGCCAACCACTTCGTCACCGACCGGATCGACCGGGCCGACGTAGTAGATGAAGCGGCCTTTCAGGTCCACCGGCAGCTCTTCGCCCTTGTTCAGCATGTCGACCATGCGCTTGTGCGCGGCGTCGCGGCCGGTAAGCATCTTGCCGTTGAGCAGGATGGTCTCGCCCGGCTTCCAGCTCTGCACTTCTTCCGGGGTGATGCTGTCGAGGTTGACGCGGCGCGCGGACGGGCCGGCTTCCCAGACGATTTCCGGGTAGGCGTCCAGCGACGGCGCTTCCAGTTCGGCCGGGCCGGAGCCGTCGAGCACGAAGTGCGCGTGGCGGGTGGCGGCGCAGTTGGGGATCATGCACACCGGCAGCGAGGCGGCGTGGGTCGGGTAGTCCATGATCTTCACGTCGAGCACGGTGGTCAGGCCGCCCAGGCCCTGGGCACCGATGCCCAGCTGGTTGACCTTCTCGAACAGCTCGAGGCGCATTTCCTCGATCTTGTTCTGCGGGCCACGGGCTTTCAGTTCGTGGATGTCGATCTCGTCCATCAGGACTTCCTTCGCCATCACCGCGGCCTTCTCGGCGGTACCGCCGATGCCGATGCCGAGCATGCCCGGCGGGCACCAGCCGGCGCCCATGGTCGGAACGGTCTTCAGCACCCAGTCGACGATGGAGTCGGACGGGTTGAGCATGGCCATCTTCGACTTGTTCTCGGAGCCGCCGCCCTTGGCCGCGACGTCCACTTCCACGGTGTTGCCCGGGACGATGGAGTAGTGGATCACCGCCGGGGTGTTGTCCTTGGTGTTCTTACGCGCACCGGCCGGGTCGGCCAGGATGGAGGCGCGCAGGACGTTCTCCGGCAGGTTGTAGGCGCGACGCACGCCTTCGTTGATCATGTCGTCGACGCTCATGGTGGCGCCGGCCCAGCTCACATCCATGCCGACGCGGACGAACACGGTGACGATACCGGTGTCCTGGCAGATCGGGCGGTGACCAGTGGCACACATGCGCGAGTTGATCAGGATCTGCGCCATCGAGTCCCGGGCGGCCGGCGATTCTTCGCGCAGGTAGGCCTCATGCATGGCCTGGATGAAATCAACCGGGTGGTAGTAGGAGATGAACTGCAGGGCATCGGCGACGCTCTGGATCAGGTCGTCTTGCTTGATCACGGCCATGGAGCACGGTCCTCTTCAGGCGGGTAGTACAGGCTTGGGGCCTGTCACAACGGGAATTCGCCGACACGGCTGCGGCGAAAAAAGGCGCCGTAGTATACCGCTGCGGCCCCTTGCCGCGCACCCGCCAGCGATCCGACCTTGGTCCCAGATCACCCCCGCTCCTTATCAAGCAGCCCTTCGGTCGCCCACATTCCGATCGGCTAGGCACTGGGGCGCTTTGATAGTAGAGTGAAGGCCAGGTGCCATTACGGGACGGAGCCCCATGAGCACGCTGAAACCACCTCTGAAGCAGCACGCCTTACAAAAACTACTCATCAGGCGATTCGGCATGGCCCTCGGGACCTATGCGCTGGCGCTTCTTTTGTTGTGGTTGGCCGTGTTCGGCGAGTTCTACCGCGCGCCCGTCAGCTTCGCCCTGACCTGCACCCTGCTGGTTGCGGGCAGCCAACTGGTTTTTGCCTGGCTGTTCATCACCGGGCGCAACCAGCGTTTCACCGACCCGAGCATGACCGAGCCGCAGGTGCTGGTGGCAGTGGTCTGGAACACCCTGTTCCTGGCCAACGTCGACACCGCGCGTGGCACGCTGATGGTGCTCTACGTGCTGATCCTGCTGTTCGGCGTGTTCCAGTTGCAGCCCAGGGTGTTCGCCCGCTGCGCTGCGCTGGCCTTCATTGCCTTCGCCGGGCTCAACCTCCACGAAGCCTTCCAGCAACGCCTGCAACTGCCGGCGCAGGCCGTGCTGCAACTGTTGGTGCTGTTCATCGTGCTCACCTGGCTGAGCCTGTTTGCCAGCTATGTGCAGTCCTTGCGCCAGCGCATGCGCCAGCGCCGCTACGCCCTGCAGGCTCACCAGGACACGTTGCGCGGCATGATGCGCCAGCTCGAAGACCTGGTGGCCACCGATGAACTCACCGGGCTGTTCAACCGCCGCCACTTCCTCCGCCTGGCCGGCCGTGCGCTGGAGGAAATGCGCCCCGGCCAGCGCCACGGCCTGGCGCTGATCGACCTGGATCACTTCAAGCGGATCAACGATGTCCACGGGCATGCCGCCGGCGATCGCGTGCTGCAGACCTTCGCCGCTGTGGCGCGGGCCTGCCTGCGCGAGGGCGATGTGCTGGCGCGCTATGGTGGCGAGGAATTCGTCCTGCTGTTGCCCAACGCCGATGCCGACCGCCTGACCAGTTGCTGCGAACGCCTGCGGCTGGCCTATTCGGCGGCGGAGCCGGTGGGGGTGAATATCGAAACCCTGAGCCTGTCGGCGGGGATGACCCTGCTCGACGCCAATGACGATCTCGACGAGGCCTTGCAACGGGCCGACCAGGCGCTCTACCGTGCGAAACGCAGCGGACGCAACCGCTGCGATGCCGCATGGGAGTGGACGCGTGCCTGAGATACAGGCCGGATCGCAATGCTTTTCGGTAGCCCCCGGAGTCAACCTGCTCGATGCCCTGCGCGGCGCCGGTATCGCCGTGCCATACAGTTGCCGGGCCGGCAGCTGCCATGCCTGCCTGGTGCGCTGTACCCGCGGCGCGGTGCTGGATGCCTTGCCCGAGGCGCTGGATAGCGCACGACGCGACGAGGGCTGGCGCCTGTCCTGCCAGTGCCGGGTTATCGAAGACCTGACGGTGGAGGCGTTCGATCCGCAACGCGACGGCCTGCCCGCCACGGTGACTGAACTGGACTGGCCAGCGCCGGACGTGCTGCGCCTGCGCCTGGCACCCCAGCGGCCATTGCGTTACCGCGCCGGGCAGCACCTGATTCTCTGGAGCGCTGCTGGCGTCGCACGGCCATATTCCCTGGCCAGTGTGCCGGGGCTCGATGCCTGGCTGGAGTTCCACATCGACTGCCGCGAGCGCGGCGCCTTTGCCGATTTCGCCCGTGGCCTGAAGGTCGGCGACACCCTCCGCCTGGGCGAGCTGCGGGGCGGCGCGCTGCACTACGATCCGGAGTGGCACGAACGACCCTTGCTGCTGATGGCCTCCGGCACCGGCCTGGCGCCGCTCTGGGGCGTGTTGCGCGAGGCGCTGCGGCAGCATCACAGCGGGCCGATCCGCGTCATTCACCAGGCCCATGATCGCGCAGGGCATTATCTGGCCGAGCCCCTGCAAACCCTGGCCGCCAGCCATCCGAAGCTGGACGTGACGCTGATGACCACGGCCGAGTCGGCCGAGGTTTTGGCGCAACTCCGGCTTGTTTCGCGGCGAACCCTCGCCTTACTCTGCGGCCATCCCGCCAGCGTCGATGCCTTCGCTCGCCGCCTCTACCTCTGCGGTGTGCCTCGCGGCCAGACGCTGGCCGACTTGTACCTGCCCCACGCCTGAAAGCCAGTTCAACACCTGCTGCGCGTCGGCATAACTGCGTTGGAATCAGGCTGAAAAATGCTCATTTACACGATGTAAACTCCGCTTTATCAGCCTGCTCCCGCCTTGTTCTGCTCTAGCTCGCGAGGTGTTGAAAAGGTTCTGAACCGGTCCTCTCACTTCAATAAGAACAAGGAATTGCCATGAGTGAACAGATTCTCGTCGAGCGCGAAGAGGGCCTGCTGACCCTGCGCCTGAACCGTCCGGACAAGATGAACGCGCTGACCCGCACCATGTACGCGGGGCTGGCCGACGCCCTGGAAGCGGCGCAGGAGGATCGTTCGGTGCGCGTGGTGCTGATTACCGGCAACGCCGAGTGTTTCACCAGCGGCAACGATATTGTCGACTTCCTCCAAGAGCCGCCGAGCGGCCCGGACAGCGCGGTATTCCGCTTCATGCGCGCACTGATGGAGTTCACCAAGCCGGTGGTCGCTGCCGTCGCCGGCCCGGCCGTGGGCATCGGCACCACGCTGCTGCTGCATTGCGACCAGGTGTTCATCGCCAGGGGCGCCAAGCTGAAGATGCCCTTCGTCAACCTGGGCCTGTGCCCGGAATTCGGCTCCAGTTTCCTGGTGCCGCGTCTGGTCGGCCCGGTGAAGGCTTCCAGCCTGCTGCTGCGCGGCGAAGGTTTTACCGGTGAGCAGGCCGTGGCCTATGGCATCGCCAACGAGGCGCTGGAAGATGGCGCGGCGGCGCTGCAGCGCGCCCGCGAGGTCTGCCAGGCCTTCCAGCAGCTGCCGCCGGCCGCTGTGGCGCTGAGCAAGCGCCTGCTGAAAGCGCCCTTCATCGAAGAGCTGCGCCGTGTCGTGGCGGAAGAGGGCCAGCATTTCGTCCAGCGCCTGCATTCGCCGGAAGCCCATGAAGCACTGAGTGCGTTCACCCAGCGCCGCCAGCCGGACTTCTCGAAGTTCCTGTAAGCGCTACCGGTCGGCGTACAACCGCGAACGGTTGTACGCCCTACGGATTGGCATCGGTGCCCCTGGGCAGGATGTTCGCGAGCAAGCACTGGGCGTGCCCCTCGGTCCTGCAGGGAACACCAAGCGGCTCACCGCTGGCGTAGGTGCGGACTTTGTCCGCGATTGGCTGATCCACACGCCAAGGCCAACAACAGGGCGGCGATTAGTCATCGCGGACAGAGTCCGCTCCTGCACAAATCTCACGCCTTGCGTGGGGTGGGCTTTGTCCGCGATAGGTCTGAATCGCCGGGAAAGTTTGCCCACACAATCTGTGGAGCGTGCTGTGGATAAGCTCTGGGGCAACCCGGCCAGCCCGCGCCAGCTGTGGCTTGCAGGGGATTGAGCGGTATTTGAGCGATGCCCGGCAGGTTGCCCACATAAGGTGTGGAAGGCGCTGTGGATAAGCTCTGATGCAACCGCTGCAAGCCAGGCGCCACAGGGCTTGGCGTAGATTGAGCAGGAATTGAGCAGCGCGGGTTCCTGCTCTTTGTAGGACCGAGGGGCACGCCCAGTGCTTGCTCGCGAACCAGCTCCCGCTGCCTTCTTGGTTCGCGAGCAAGCTCGCTCCAACAAGGTCCCCGGCAACGCAAATGAAAAGGCCGCCCCGAGGGGCGGCCTTTTTTGCTCCGAACGCGGGGTCAGGCCAGCAGGTCGCCCACGTGCAGCACCTTCATGGTGTTGGTGCCGCCCTGGGTGGTGTAGCTGTCGCCCTTGGTCAGGATCACCCAGTCACCCTTGGTCACCACGCCTCGCTGCAGCAGCGCGTCGACGGCTTCCTGGCTGACACGCTCCGGCGGCAGGGCCGCCGGGTCGAACGGAATGGTCTCCACGCCACGGAACAGCGCCACGCGGGCCTGGGTCTCGCGGTGCGGGGAGTAGGCGAAGATCGGCACCGAGGAACGGATGCGCGACATGATCAGCGGGGTGTAACCGCTTTCGGTCAGGCAGATGATCGCCTTGATGCCGGGGAAGTGGTTGGCGGTGTACATGGTGGCCAGGGCGATGCTCTCGTCGCAGCGCTCGAAGGTCTGGCCGATACGGTGGCTGGACTTCTTGGTGGTCGGGTGCTTCTCGGCGCCGGCGCAGATGCGCGCCATGGCCTTGACCGCTTCCACCGGATATTCGCCGGCGGCGGACTCGGCGGAGAGCATCACGGCGTCGGTGTAGTCGAGCACGGCGTTGGCCACGTCGGAGACTTCCGCGCGGGTTGGCATCGGGTTGTGGATCATCGACTCCATCATCTGGGTCGCGGTGATCACGGCCTTGTTGTAGCGGCGTGCGTGCAGAATGATCTTCTTCTGGATGCCTACCAGCTCGGCGTCGCCGATTTCCACGCCGAGGTCGCCACGGGCCACCATCACCGCGTCGCTGGCGCGGATCAGGCCGTCCAGGGCTTCGTCGTCGGCCACCGCTTCGGCACGCTCGATCTTGGCCACCAGCCAGGCGGTGCCGCCGGCTTCGGTGAGCAGGCTGCGGGCGTATTCCATATCCTTGGCGTCACGCGGGAAGGACACGGCGACGTAGTCCAGGTCCATGCTTGCGGCCAGCTTGATGTCGGCCTTGTCCTTCTCGGTCAGGGCCGGCGCGGTGAGGCCGCCGCCACGGCGGTTGATGCCCTTGTGGTCGGACAGCGGGCCGCCGATCAGCACTTCGCAGACCAGTTCGTCTGCCTTCACTTCCTTCACCACCATGACCACGCGGCCGTCGTCCAGCAGCAACTCGTCGCCGATGCCGCAGTCCTTCACCAGGTCCGGATAGTCGATGCCGACCACTTGCTGGTTGCCTTCGGTGCGCGGGTGGCTGGTGGAAAAGCGGAAGGTGTCGCCGACGGCCAGTTCGATGCGCTTGTTGGCGAACTTGGCGATGCGGATCTTCGGCCCCTGCAGGTCGCCCAGCAGTGCCACGAAGCGACCGTGCTTGGCGGCAATGTCGCGCACCAGTTGGGCGCGGGCGCGGTGTTCGTCGGGAGTACCGTGGGAGAAGTTCAGGCGGGCGACGTCGATCCCGGCGAGGATCAGCTGCTCCAGGACTTCGGGAGAGTTGCTGGCTGGGCCGAGGGTGGCGACGATCTTGGTGCGGCGAAGGGACATGCGGGACTCCTAGGGGAAAGCAGCGGTCAGGTTGCCCCGCGAGCGGGTCCGAGGCAGCCAGGGCGCCATCTTACTCTCTTTCAGATGACTCTTTCAGGTGGCTCTCTCAGACGCCGGGTCTGATCACCAGCAGATCGCATTCGACCTCCTCGAAGACCCGCTCGGCGGTCTGGCCGATCAGCGCGTTGTCCAGCTGCCCGCGGGCAACGGCGCCCATCAGCAGCAGGTCGATGCCGTGCTCCTTCACATAGGTGGGGATGACTTCCTCGGCAAACCCCTGGCCCAGATGAGTATGCGTGCGGTCGATCTGTGGATAACCCGCCAGCAGGGCGTCGAAGGCTTCACGGTGATGCGCCTCGGTGCGCAGTACGTAGTTGTCGTAGTCGGCCAGCAGTTCGGCGTTGAACGCCAGGGTGTGCGGCAGCGCCATATAGGCGTGCAGGTAATGGGCGTCGAGCTGCAGGCGCTGTTCCAGTTCGCGGGCGACCGTGATGAGCCGGTGATCCAGCGCGGCCGGAGTGTCCCCGGCGTGCAGGGGATCGACGGCGGCGCACAGATTCTTCCCGACCCATTCGCCATGCTGCACCAGCCAGAGCGGCTGCGGGCAATGGCGGATCAGTTGCCAGTCGTTGTTGGTGAGGAACAGGCGCTTGAGCAGACCGTGGTGGTGTGCCGACTTGAGGACCAGGTCGGGCCTGGTCTGCTCGCAGTGGAGGACGACCTGATGGTGCAGGGCCTTGCCCCAGCGCACCTGGCAGTGCACATCGAGGCCGCCCGCGCGCAGCGGCTCGGCCAGCGCCTGCAGCCAGGCCAGGCGTTCGTCCAGCAGGTTGCGCTGGGCGGCGTCCAGGTCGCCACGTTCCAGCAGCAGGGCATTGTCCAGCGCCGGGTTGTACTCGCAGGCCAACAGCTCCAGGCGCGCGCCGCAGCGCTGGGCGATCCAGCGGGCGCGGGTGAGGGCGGGCTGGTCCTTGCGGGTCGGGTCGATGATGACAAGCAGGTGCTGCAGCTTCATGGCGGAGTCCTCGCGTGCTCTGCGCTCATTGCAGAGCAAGCGTAGACATTGCCGCCGGCCGCGTGCCTTGACGTGGCTCAGCGGCGCGCGCCGGGCCTGCCGTCAGCTGCGCGGCGAGGTCTGGTTCAGCGCGCGGTCGAGATGGCGGGCGCCCTTGTCGGCCAGTTCGCCGTTGGGGAATTCGGCGAGCTGGCGGCGCAGGTAGGCGATGGCTTTTTCGCGATCCGGGTGCGGGTTGTCCGGCGCCATGTACATCAGCCCCAACTGGTACAGCGCCTTCTCGCGGATGTCCGGCGGGATGGCCGGATCGTTGGCGCCCAGCAGGTAGAGCTGCGCGGCCTCGTCGACGCGGTCCTTGAGCACGGCGCGGCGCGACAGCAGGGTCATGTCCGGGTCGAGGGTCGGCTTGTTGAGGTCGAGGTTGTACTGCGGTTGCCAGTCGGCCAGCAGTTGCTTGGCGGTCTTCTGCACCGGGTCCTTGGCACGCTGCTGGATGACCAGCTCACGGGCATCGGCATGCTGCGCGGCCTGAGTGCCGGGGAATTCGCGGTCGATGCGCTGGAAGTAGTCCATCGCCTTCCGGTCATCGCGCTGGTCGTTGTAGCGGCTCATGTAGATCAGGCCGATCTGGTACAGCGCGATGGCGCGCACCTCCGGGCCGTAGCGGGTGTTGTCGTAGCCGGTGAGGTAGAGCTGCTCGGCTTCGCTGCTCTTGCCATCGCGGATGGCCTGGGCGCTGTAGGTGAGCAGATCACCTTCCTCCTCGACGGCGGCAGTCATGCGCTTGTTCTTGAGCTGCTTGTACTCGGCCACTTCGCCGGTAGTGATCTGGGCGACGAACAGCGGCGTGGTGGGGGCGCAGGCGGCGAGCCAGGGCAGCAGCATGACGAGGGGTAGGGCATGGACGAAACGCATGGCAGCTCCTTTGCGCCAGGGCGAAGTCCACGTGAGTCTAGTGGCGGGCTACAGTACGGCCAAGACGGGCCGATACACTTCCCAACGGAGGATATGCCCATGCGAACCCTTTTCCTCGCGCTATTGGCGCTGAGTGTTACCGGCTGCACCAGTTGGTCGATGAACTATCACCTGAACAACGCCTACCGCGCCTACAAGAGCGGGGACTGCCAGCGGGTGCAACTGGAGCTCTCGGAAACCGAGCGCAAGGCCCGCGCCCGGCCGTGGATCCAGCCGGAAATCTCCATGCTGCGCGGGCAGTGCCTGGAGCGTGAGAAGTTCTACCTCGATGCGGCGCAGACCTACCAGTTCATCATCGCCCGCTACCCCACCAGCGAGTATGCTTACCGGGCCAAGGCGCGGCTGGAAACGCTGCGTCTGAATGGCCGGCTACCCGCCGATTCGCGCAGCTACCCCGTCACGCCCTGACCGGCGGTCGCGGGCCGACTTGAGCGGTGCCGATAGCTGGCTAATCTCTTGGGTGACTTCACGGAGGAGGTTCGAATGCGTGCCCTGTGGCTCTGCGCCTGGTGTTTCCCCCTGCTCGCCTCGGCGGATATCTACCGCTGGACCGACGCTCAGGGAAAGGTGCACTTCAGCGAAACACCACCGCCCGGGGCGCAACGTGTCGAGGTCAAGCCGCAGGTTGTCGAGCGTGACGCGGCTACCCGCGAGCGGGAGGAACGTACCCGCCGCTTCTACGACGCGCGTCGAGACGAAAGCAGCGCCGCCCAGAGCCGGGCGGCGGAGCAGCAGGCCAAGCTGGACCAGCAGTGCGCGAAGTGGCGCCATGACCTCGAGTCGATCAGTCATGGCGGGCGTTACTTCACGCAGGACGGCAGTGGTGAAAGGACTTACTACAGCGATGCACAGCTCGACGCCGCTCGTCAGGCGCTTGGCGCACGACTGGCGGAAGGTTGTCGTTAGGACTGGCCCTGCGGGGGCGGCATCGTCATACTGGACGATATTTCATAGCGAAACGCCATTATGCGTCATCAACGACATATCGAGCGCCATCAGCTGCCCTACTACCTGAAGGTGTTCAACAGCATCACCGACAAACCGATGGGTTACCTGGGCAACGTGTCGCTGGATGGGCTGCTCCTGATCAGCCAGCTGCCGATGCTGGTGGGTGGCCGCTTCGAAATGCGCCTGAAGATTCCCGGGCATGACGGCAAGTTGCAACTGATCGAGTTCGCCGCCACCTGCCAGTGGTGCCGCGAGGACGTCAATCCGGGCAACTACGACTCGGGCTTCAGCCTGGCGGCGGCGCCGACGGAGTACGTCGAACTGGTCGACGCGCTGCGCCGTTATTTCAGTTTTCGCCGGCAGGTGGAGTCGGTCTGAAGCGCAGGACGCGCTGACCGATCTGACCGGTAGAGCAGGACAGGATTCCCGCTGAAGCGACTGCAAGGCGTATACCGATGAGCCAGGCTTGCCACCTGCGCTGCGCTGCGCTGCGCTGCGCGCGTGCGGCAGCGCTGGCTTACAGCGCGCCGGCCTTTTTCCAGCCCAGGTAGCGACTGATCAGTTCCGGCCCCAGCTGGCTCGGCCGCGTATCGAGCACCGGCACGCCGTGGGCGGCGAGTTTCTCGTGGAGACCGGCGCGGGCATTCAGGTAATCCACCGCGCCGCAGTAGGCCAGGGCGTCTTCGAAACCTTCCACCGGCGCCTGGCGCAGGCGATCGAGCACCTCCTCGCGCAGGCTCGCGACGAGTACCCGGTGCTGGCGTCCGAGGCGTTTCACCGCGGCCACCAGTTCCTCGTCATCCTCGTCGCGCAGGTTGGTCACTATCACCACCAGTGCGCGGCGGCGCTGACGCGTGAGTACGGCTTGCACGGCGGCGGGGAAGTCCGCTGGACGCTGGCTGCTGCGCAGGTCGTAGACGCTGTTGAGCAGGGCGGTGAGCTGGGCGCTGCCCTTGGCCGGTGGCAGGTGGCGTGGCTGGTCGCCGGCGAAGGTCATCAGGCCCACCGCGTCGCCCTGGCGCAGGGCGACATAGGCCAGCAGCAGGCTGGCGTTGAGCGAGTGGTCGAAGTGCGAGAGGTCGCCATCGTGGCTGCGCATGCGCCGACCGCAGTCGAGCAGGAAGAGAATCTGCTGGTCGCGCTCGTCCTGGTATTCGCGGGCGATGGGCGTGCGCTTGCGCGCGGTGGCCTTCCAGTCGATCTGCCGCAGGGTGTCGCCATCGCGGAATTCTCGCAGCTGGTGGAAATCCAGGCCCAGGCCTCGGCGCTGCCCGGAGCGCACGCCGATGCGGTTGAGCCAGTGGTCCACGGCCATCAGTTCGGCGCCGTAGATGCGCGCGAAGTCCGGATAGACCCGGGTTTCGTCACGCTGCTCCAGGTAACGCCGGCCCTTCCACAGGCGCAACGGGCTGGATAGCTCGATCTCGCAGCGCGGGAAGACGAAATGCCCGCGGGACAGTGGGCGCACGCGATAACCCAGTTCGGTCTGTTCGCCCGGGTGCAGTTCGACGGTCTGCGGCAGGTATTCGAATGCCATGCCGGCGGGCAGGTGATCGAACACCGTGATGCGTTGCGGCTGGGCGTAGCGATGATGGAACTGCAGGCGCACTTCGCTCCAGCGGCCCAGCGGCAGGTTGCCGCTCAACTGGCGCTGCAGCTCCGGCGACGGCGTGCGGCGCAGCCAGAGGGCGTCGGCCAGCGCCAGCAGGATCAGCGCGCAGAGCGCCCCCCACCAGAGGCGGGCGAGCAGCTCCGACCCCGAGTCCAGAGCCGCGGCAGCGCCCAGGGCGATGGCGATCGCCAGCAGGACGCCGAGCAACGCGAGGAGCGCGCGCGATGGCTTCATACGCGCGGCGCCGGTACCTGGTCGAGCAGCTGTTGCAGCACCTGGTCCACCGACAGACCTTCGATCTCCAGTTCCGGCGACAGCCGCACGCGATGGCGCAGCACGGCCAGGGCGCTGCCCTTGACGTCATCCGGGATCACGAAGTCGCCGCTGCGCAGCAGCGCGCGTGCACGCGCGCAACGTACCAGGGCGATGGACGCACGCGGCCCGGCGCCCAGTGCCAGGCCCGGCCAGTTGCGGGTGGTGCGGGCAATGCGTACGGCATAGTCGAGCACCTGGTCGTCGATGGGCAGGTCGGCGGCGATCTTCTGCAGCGCCAGCACGTCCTTGTCCTTGAGCAGGGCGCGCATCGGCGCCACGTCGAGCATGTCGCTGCGCGCCGAGCGGGTGACCTGGCGCACCAGGGTCTGCTCCTCGGCCTCGAGCGGGTAGTCGATGCGCAGCTTGAGCATGAAGCGGTCGAGCTCGGCCTCGGGCAGCGGGTAGGTGCCTTCCTGCTCGATGGGGTTCTGCGTCGCCAGCACCATGAACGGCTGCGGCACCGGCAGGGCGCGGCCTTCGAGGGTGACCTGGCGCTCCTGCATCACCTCCAGCAGCGCGGCCTGGGTCTTGGCCGGGGCGCGGTTGATTTCGTCGGCCAGCAGCAGGTGGGTGAACACCGGGCCCTTGCGCAGCTTGAACTGCTCGGTGGCGAGGTCGTACACGGCGTGGCCGGTGACATCGCTGGGCATCAGGTCGGGAGTGAACTGGATGCGCGCGAAGCCACCGTCGAAGCAGCGGGCGAGGGCGCGCACCAGCAGGGTCTTGCCCAGGCCGGGAACGCCTTCGATGAGTACGTGGCCGCCGGCGAGCAGGGCCGTCAGCACGTCGTCGATCACGCTCTGCTGGCCGATCAGGGCCTTCTGCAGTTCGTGGCGCAACGCCTGGGCCAACTGGCTGGCGCGCTGGCGCTGGGCGGCGGCATTGGGGGCGGTGGTGCTGGAGGGTTCAGGCGTCTGTTCGCTCATAGGGCATTCCTGAGGCTTTGCAGGTGCGCGACCTGGCGGGTGAATTCGGCGACGGCCATGCGCTGTTGCGGATAGGGGCGCATGGCCTGGCTGATGGCGCTGACCGACATGCGCGTCATGCGGCCCAGAGCTTGCCATTGTTCGGCGACCGGCAGGCGGTCGAAGCCGGGCTGGCGCTGCCGCGCCCGGCGCATCACGTCACGTTGCAGGCCCTGCAACAGGGCGAGTTGGCCGCGCTGGCGGAGGATGAAGTCGGCACCGGCGCGCAGGTGTTCTTCCAGCTGGCGGCGGCTGCGATCCGGGTTGGGCTGTAGCGGGCCCTGACGCAGGCCGTTGCGCCAGAGCACCAGTACCAGCAGCAGGACGGCGGCCAGCAAGGCCTGTGGGAAGTAGCGCAGCAACAGGGTCATCAGGCTGGTGCCGTCGGCCCGGTAGACCATCGTGACCGCGCTGTCCTGGGCCAGGTACCAGAGCAGCCAGGCATTGTCGTAGGCGTCGAGCTCGCCGTTCTGCCAGATCCAGTTGTCGGTGAGCACGGTGATCAAACCCTGGCCCTGCTGCAGTTGCAGCAGGTGGGTGGAGTCGCTGCTGTTGGCCCAGGCGTAGGCGAGGTTCTTCGAGTCGAACAGGTGGTAGTCGGTGTCGAAGTCGATGTAGGCGGGGGCCTTCTCGTTTTCCAGGTAGAGCTTGGTCAGGTTCGGGTAGGGATCCGCTTCCGCGGCCTCGTTGTCGTGGGCGCCGCCAGCCTGGTCCGGATGTTCTTCTTCCACTTCCGGCTTGGCGGTGTCGCCCTGCGGCTGGTCGGCGGACGAACCTGCCGACTGGCCGTCGGACGCAGCGGCTTTTTCCCCGTCCTTGTCCTTCAGGTCGGCGCTGAGGAACTGCTGCACGCCCAACTGATCCAGCAGCTGATCACCGCTCTTGCCTTCGTCCTCGTCCCACAGGCTTTCCGCGGTGACGATCAGGTGACCACCGCGATTGGCCCAGTCGAGCAGGCGGGCGTTCTGCGCTGGCGTGACGTTTTCGCGGGTGCCCAGCAGGATCAGGGTCTGGCCTTTGCTCGGCAACTGGTCCAGCACTTCCATGCCGCGGGCACTGCTGACGCGGATACCGCGGCCACGCAGGTACATCTCGGCGGCGAGATAGGGATTGGCGCGAGCCTCCGGGGCGGCACCGTGCTCGATGGTCTCGGTGTAGGGCTCGAGGTTGCGGTACAGGTAATAGCCGATGCCACCCAGCACCAGCAGGACGAGCAGCACCAGCAGGGCAAGATTGCTGCGCTTCATGCCCGCACCTCGTGGCCGAACAGGTGGCGCCACTCATCGCACAACTGCTGCTTGAGCTCGGCTTGCGGTGTGCGGTGACCATAGGCGAGCGCCTGCCACTGCTGGGTCAGGCTGCGGGCAAAGTTGTCCAGCGGCGGGTCGTTGAGGTCGCTCACACGCTCGAGCACTTCGCCTTCGGTGGTCGATTCCCGCAGCGGCACGCGGAAGTCGTGCAGCAGGCGGCTGAGCAGGGCGCGATAGAGCAGGCCGAGCGCGGCGCGGGGCTGTTCGTCCCACAGGCGCTCGGCTTCGCTGGCGACATCGCTGGGCAGGGTTTCCGGCGCCAGTTCCAGCCCGAACAGCACGCTGGGCGCTTCGCGGCGCGGCTTCTGCGGCAGGCCGATGCGCCCGACGAACAGACGCAGCCATTCGCGGTAGCGCCAGATGACCAGGGCGATGACGGTGAACAGCAGGCCCCAGAGCAGCACTTCGATACCTTGTGCGGCGAACTTGAAGGCCTTCCAGTTGCCCAGCGCCTCGAAGAAGCTCTTCAGGCGCCTGGCCTCGTCCGGGTCTGTCGGCTTCTGCTCTTTCTGGTCTTCGTGCAGGCGCCAACGGGTGACCTTCTCGCTGTTCGTGAAGGGCGGCGCGGCGAGGATCTTTTCCGCTGCGCTGCGTGAGTCCTCGCTGTTGAGCTTCTGCTGGGTCAGGCGCGCACCCTGCGGGCCGTCCGGGTTCTGATCGGGCAGTGGGCAGCTTTGACTGGCCTTGCTCGCGGGGGCCGGCTCGGCTGCCAGCGCGTCGCTGCCGGGCAATAGGGCGAAGGCCCCGGCCACGACCAGCAGCAAGGCATAGGCGCTGCCGATCAGGCGCTGGCGCAGGCGGCGGAACACCAGTTCGATGTCCCAGGCTTCCAGCTCGGTGCGGCGGTTGAGGTAGAGGGTGAAACCACAGGCGACGTACACCGGTTCCCAGACGATCAGCAGCAGCGCGTAGATCAGGTTGCTGACGTGCTCCAGCCAGGCCCAGCCGCCCTGGGCAACACTGATCAGCGACTGCCATTTCCAGTCGTCCACCCATTGTTGCGGCAGCATCAGGTACATCAGTGCAGAGAAGCCCAGCCACAGCGCCAGTTCGAAATGCATGCCGACGATGGTCAGCCAGGTGGCGCCGCCGGCATTGCGCTGGCCGAGCACCACCAGACGCTGGCTGCGCGCCTGGCCCTTGAGGCCTTCGAGCTGCAGCACCGGCAGGTCGAAGCTGCGCGTCGGGCTCAGGCGGCGCCACAGCAGGCTGGGCAGCAGTTGCGTCTTCAGCAGGCCGGGGAAGGCCCGGAGCGCTTCCTTGAGTGTCGGTGTATCGCCGAACAGCGAGCGCGACAGGATGTACAGCGGCAGTCGCTCGAAGGCGGGCTTGAACCACCAGAAGATCAGCACCGCCCAGCTGGAGTAGTTCCACAGCAGCACGGAGAGCAGCACGAACACCGGCAGGGTGACGATCGCCCAACTGGCCATCAGCACACCGGCGTGCCGGCGTGCGAGCAGGATGCCCAGGTCCAGCGCCTCCCAGGCGCTGCGCGGACGGATGGCGACGCTGGCGTCAGTCAGGCGCATGACGGCTCCGTCCGGCAAACAGGAAATAGCTGCCCACCAGCAGCCAAAGGCAAGCGCCGACAAGGTACTTCACGGTCGCCGAGAACTGCGTCATGGAGGACCAGTAGCCTTCGACGAAGGCGGCGATCAGCAGCATCAGGATCACCCCGCCAATCAGCTGTACGGCGCGGGCGGCGGCCTGGCGCAGGGCCTCGAGGCGGCTCAGGCGGCCGGGCGAGAGCAGCGCCCAGCCGAGCTTGAGGCCGGCGCCACCGGAGAAAGTGATGGCGGTCAGCTCGAAGGCACCGTGGCCGATGACGAAGGACCAGAACGTCTCGATGTAGCCGACCTGGGTCAGATGGCCGGCGACGGTGCCGATCACTACGCCGTTGAACAGCAGGAAGAACAGGCTGCCGACGCACAGGAGCAGACCGCTGGCGAAGGTCTGAAAGGCGATGCCGATGTTGTTCATGATGTAGTGGCCGAACATCTGCCAGTCGTCGCCGGCGTCGCGCGTGCTCATGGGGCCCAGCCGCGTGGTGTCCGGCGAGTACATCGATTCCATCTCGGCAACCCGCTCCGGTGCCATGACGCTGTAGACCAGGTCGGGGAAGTGGTAGACCAGCACGCCCATCAGCAGCAGGCTGCCATAGAACAGTAGGCTGGCGATGGCAATGCAGCGCCACTCCTCGCGCACCAGGCGCGGGAAGCCGGCGACCAGGAAGCCGAGGATGCGTGCCCCCAGGTGGCTGCGATGGCGGTAGAACTGCTGGTGCCCGCGCATGGCGAGTTGCTGCAACTGGTCGATCAGGTGGCTGCTGTAGCCGCGTTCCTGGGCCAGGGCGAGTTGCTGGCAGATGCGCCGGTAGTCGGCAGCGAACTCCTCGGGCTTCTCGTTGGGTTCCTGGCGCTTGCCGCCTTCCAGTTGCTCCAGGCGCTTGGCGAAGCGTTTCCAGCTGCCCTGGTGGCGTTGTTCGAAGAAGGCCTGCTTCATGGGTGGCCCGTCCCGTTGCCCAGCAAACCGCTGGCGATCCGATTCAGGCGTGCCTCGGCTTGTTCAGGAGCGATGCCCAGTGGTTGCGCGAGGATTCCGGCCAGTTCCTCTCGGCGTGCGGCGGAAAGCTGCGTGCCGCGTTCGGCGAAGCTCATCAGGGCGCGCTGTTCTTCCAGGCTCAAGGGCCAGGGCGCAAGCTCGGGCGTGGTCTCCGGCACCTGCGGACGGCTCGGCGGCGGATCACGGTAGATCACCAGGGTTCCCGCGGCGAGATCGCCCAGGCGCTTGAACCCGGAGTTGGAAAGGCAGCTGAGCAGCCCGAGCGTGTAGCCGAACGGCAGGATATCGGCGAAGCGCAGCAGGTTGCGCAGCAGCGAGGCGGACCAGCCGATTGGCGTGCCGTCATCGTGCACCACGCGCAGGCCCATCATCTGCTTGCCGGGAGAGCGGCCCTGGTTGAGCACTTCGAAGAGCACCATGTACCACCAGGTCATGATGAAGGTGAGGATCAGCCCAAGGCCTGTGCCCAGCTCGCCAAGGAAGGCCAGCAGCATGAACAGCGCCACCATCAGCAGCACGCGAATACCCAGGTCGATCAGGTAGGCGAGGGCGCGGGGGACGACACCGGCAGGACGCAGCAGCAGGTCGATGCCTTCCGGGGTTTCCACGTGGTAGCGGGTATCCAGGACGGGCGCGTGGGAGGGGAAGTCTGCTGGGCTCAAGGGAAACCGCTGTCAATGGCTGAGGGCCAGATGCTAGCCAGCGCGGTGCGACGAGGCAACCGCGCTGGCAGGCTCAGGCCGATTTGATCATTTGGCCGGCGGCAGTACGCCGAAAATGCTGCGGTAGAGCACGCCGACGGAAATGATCGCCAGCGGCAGGGTCCAGACCATGCCGATGCCCAGCGGGATGGCACTTACCAGCATGATCAGAGCCAGCAGGAGGAACAGGCCGAAGATCTTGAACCAGTGCTGGGTGATGGCCTTTCGCGAGGCTTCCAGCGCCTGCCAGGGGCTCAGCTTGCGTTCCACCACCAGCGGAATCGCCAGGACGTAGGCGATGCTCAGGTAGATGCCAGGCAATACCAGCAGCAACATGCCGATATAGATCAGGACGGTCATGAGCAGGCCGGTGATCAGCAGCGGAACGAACTGGCCGAAATGGCTGAACATCTCGTTGAAGGAGATCGGCTGGCCGGCTGCGCGGCGGATGCCAAGCATGTTGATGCCGGCGAGGAAGGGATAGCCCACGGTGCCGGCGAGAATACCCACGACCATCTGCAGGGCGACAGCCCCGGTGCTGGGCTCGGCACCGGAAGTCGCATAGCCCACGCCAAACAGCATGCCCAGAACGAAGCTGACGGCCTGGACGACGACGCCATAGATGATGAAGCCGGCGATGATCAGGCCCTTGCTGCCGCTGACGCGCTGCCAGGCATCCTTGATCAGGCCATCGATGGAAAAGTCATAACCGCGGGCCAGGGCTTCCTCGATGCTTGGCACCGTGCCACTGGCAATTGGGTCCTGCAGGGAACTGGCAGGTGGTGCGAATGGATTGGGAGAGGTCTCGGTGCTCATCTGATTGCTCCAGTGGCGCTGGGTTGGGGCGCAGGAGTTTGCGGGGGCAGGCTAATGCTGCTTATAGGGACGCTTCTCGAATAATTCGTGGAAATTTCCGTAAAACCAGTCCTGGAGGCGGCGGTGCCTGGCCGCCTCCAGGCCCGTTCTCAGGCGTCGATGGGCAGCACGCCGAAAATGGTGCGGTAGAGCACGCCGATGGCGACGATCAGCCACGGCATCACCCAGATCAGCGCAATACCCAGGGTCAGAGTGCTGAGCATGAACAGCAGGCCGAACACCAGCAGCAGGCCGAAGACCTTGAACCAGTGCTGGGTGATGGCCTTGCGCGAGACTTCCAGGGCGGCCCACGGCGACAGGCCGCGCTCGACCACCAGCGGAATGGCGAGCATGTAGGCGATGCTCAGGTAGATGCCCGGCAGCACGAAGAGGAAATAGCCGATGCAGATCAGCACAGTGCTCAGCAGCACGCAGACCACTACCTGGAAGGTGCGGCCGAAGTGGCTGAAGACTTCGTTGAAGCGCAGCGGCTGGTCGGCCGCGCGGCGGATGCCGAGCATGTTCACCCCGGCCAGCAGCGGGTAGCACACGGCCGTGGCGACGAAGCTCAGGGCGATCGAGCCGATGAAGAACGCAACCAGCGCGCCCATCGCCATGCCGCCGGCGGCTTCGCTGTCACCGAGCAGGCCGATGCCGGCGATTCCGGCGACGCCGACCACGGTGAGGAACAGGCTGAGCACGTTGACCAGGGCGAAGATCGCCGCATAGAAGACCACGAAACCGCCGATGATCAGGCCCTTGGTGCCTTTGGTGCGGCGCCAGGATTCGCCCAGCAGGTCGCCGATGCTGAAGTTGTAGCCGCGCGTCAGCGCCTCGGCGATGGAGGGCACCGAGCCCTGGGCTGCGCCGGGTTCGAGATTGCTCAGCGGAGCGCTGTGGGGATTTTGTGCAGCGATGTCTTGCATGAGGAAAGTCCTTTCCAGTGTGGGGTCCTTGCGACATCCATCATAAAGGCGGGGGCTGGCTAGGTGCCAGCGAGGCGTTTTGGAAGTGTGGTCGGCAGCACTGTTAGACTGCGACGCACTCGCTTGCAGGCAAGGAAAAACAATGAACGCCAGCATCTTCTGGTACGACTATGAAACCACCGGCATCGACCCGCGCCGTGACCGCCCACTGCAGGTGGCTGGCATTCGCACGGACGAAGCACTCAACGAGATCGGTGAGTCGCTGAACCTCTATTGCCGGCCCAGTGACGACATCCTGCCGCACCCGGCCGCCTGCCTGATCACCGGCATTACCCCGGGACGCCTGGAAGAGCACGGCCTCGGCGAAGCCGAATTCATGACCCGACTGCACGCCGAACTGGCACAGCCGGGTACCTGCGTGGCGGGCTACAACACTCTGCGTTTCGACGACGAGGTCACGCGCTACAGCCTCTACCGCAACTTCTTCGATCCCTACGCCCGCGAGTGGCAGGGCGGCAACAGCCGCTGGGACCTCATCGACATGGTGCGCACCGCCTATGCCCTGCGCCCGGAAGGCATCGTCTGGCCCGAGCAGGAGGGCGTCGTCAGTCTCAAGCTCGAACGCCTCACTGCGGCCAACGGCATCGACCATGGGCAGGCGCACGATGCGCTGTCCGACGTGCGCGCCACCATCGCCCTGGCGCGGCTGGTGCGCGACCGCCAGCCCAAACTCTACGACTACCTGTATCGCCTGCGCGGCAAGCAGGGCGTGCTGGATCAGGTGCGCCTGCTGCAGCCGATGGTGCACATCTCCGGCATGTTTTCCGCTGCGCGACACTACCTGTCCGTGGTGCTGCCGCTGGCGTGGCATCCGCGCAATCGCAACGCCTTGATCGTCTGCGACCTGGGAGCCGATGTTTCGCCCTTGCTCGAACTGGATGCGGAAACCTTGCGCAAGCGCCTTTATACGCGTCGCGATGAGTTGGCCGAGGGTGAGTTGCCGGTGCCGCTGAAGCTGCTGCACATCAACAAGTGCCCGGTGGTGGCGCCGTTGTCCGTCTTGCGCCCGCAGGATCGTCAACGTACAGGCCTGGACCTCGACGCCTGCCTGGCGGCGGCGCGAAGACTGAATGAGGAGAAAGCGCTCTGGCAGGACAAACTCGCGCCCTTGTATGCCGAGGAAAGTTTCGCCGGCAGTGAAGATCCCGAGCAGCAGTTGTATGACGGATTTATCGGTGACCGTGATCGCAGATTGTGCGAACAGGTGCGCCAGGCTGATCCCGCACGTTTGGCGAAAGAGCAATGGCCATTCGATGATGTGCGACTTCCCGAACTGCTCTTCCGTTATCGGGCGCGCAATTTCCCGGAAACTTTGAGTGCCACGGAACAGCAACAATGGCTGGACTTTTGCCGTGCGCGCCTGAGTCAGGCCGAGTGCGGCGCGCCGAATACTCTGGATAACTTTGCCGCAGCAATGAGCGAGCAGCTGGTCAATGCCACGGCAGCCGGTCGTCTGGTGCTGCAAGAGTGGGATAAGTATGCGCAGGTGTTGCGCGCGCGCTATAGCCTGTAGCGCCGCGCGCTTTTCGCCAGGCAATAAAAAACGCCAGCGCGAAGCTGGCGTTTTTCATGTCCGCAAGGCTCAGCCCAGCAGTGTGGCCCAGCCTTCAACGGCCTCGGCGCCCCACTTGGCTTTCCATTCCTTGAGGGTCTTGTGGTTGCCGCCCTTGGTTTCGATGACTTCGCCAGTGTGCGGGTTCTTGTACTGCTTGACCTTGCGCGCGCGCTTGCTCCCGGTGGCTTTTGCGGCACGCGGCGATTTGCTCAGCTTCGCGTCCGGATCGAGCAGGGCGATAACGTCACGCAGGGACTTGCCATAGCTGGCCATCAGCGCGCGAAGTTTCTCTTCGAACTCAAGCTCTTTCTTCAGCTTGTCGTCCTGCTCCAAAGATTTCAGGCGCTCCTGAAGTTCCTTGATGGCTTCTTCGGTGGCGCGGTACTCGTTGATCAGCGACATGTTGGGTACCTTGTTCTGGGTCCAGCGGTGGCGGAAAGTTTGTAGCAGACATAATAGTCAGCGAAGTTGTTCAAGTAAATGCTCGGGTAAAGTTTTGTGAGTAATTGCCAAAGTATTTAAATAGTTCACTCGTCAGTATTAAACGGATGAACTCGCCAAGGTGCGCATCTGACTGTCGTCGGTGCCCCGCGGCAATGGCTGAACTTTTCCCCCCAAGCCGCTAGAATGGCGGCCTTCGCGATGTATCTGGAGTACACCCATGCGCACTTTCCGACTGGTGATCGCCTGCCCCGACGGGGTCGGCATCGTCGCCAAGGTGAGTAATTTCCTGGCCACTTACAACGGCTGGATCACCGAGGCCAGTCACCATTCCGACAACGACAACGGCTGGTTCTTCATGCGGCACGAGATTCGTGCCGATTCCCTGCCGTTCGACATCGACGGTTTCCGCCAGGCCTTCGCCCCGATTGCCCGCGAGTTCTCCATGGAGTGGCGGATCACCGACTCCTCGGTGAAGAAGCGCGTCGTGCTGATGGCCAGCCGCGAGTCGCACTGCCTGGCCGACCTGCTGCACCGCTGGCACAGTGGCGAGCTGGACTGCGAGATTCCCTGCGTGATTGCCAACCACGATGACCTGCGCAGCATGGTGGAGTGGCACGGCATTCCGTACTTCCATGTACCGGTGGACCCGAAGAACAAGCAGCCGGCCTTCGAGCAGGTCTCGCGCCTGATCGACGAGCACCAGGCCGACAACGTGGTGCTGGCGCGCTACATGCAGATCCTGCCACCGGACCTGTGCCAGAAGTATCGCCATCAGGTGATCAACATCCACCACAGCTTCCTGCCGTCCTTCGTCGGCGCCAAGCCCTACCACCAGGCCTCGCTGCGCGGTGTGAAGCTGATCGGCGCGACCTGCCACTACGTGACCGAGGAGCTGGACGCCGGCCCGATCATCGAGCAGGACGTGGTGCGCATCAGCCACCGCGACAACATCGAAGACCTGGTGCGCCTGGGCAAGGACGTGGAGAAGCTGGTGCTGGCCCGCGGCCTGCGCTACCACCTGGAAGACCGCGTGCTGGTGCACGACAACAAGACCGTGGTGTTCGACTGATCCACTGCGTCTGGTTCCAGACTGGGTACTCCGCATGCTCCCGCCGCCATTCCCGGCGGCGGGCGCTGCGCCCAACGGAGATGCTGCCATGAGCGACCCGAAGAACCCCGGCACGGCCACCCCGCCGCCCACCCTGGGCGAAGGCTGTACCAGCCGCTACGATCCCGAAGCGCTGAGCGAAGAGGATGGCACCGAGTTCCCTGGCGCCGCCGAGCTCTGGGATTCGCTCAAGCCTGAGCAGAAAGAAGACAAGCCTGCCAGCGACTGAGCCTCAGGCGCGTTCGCGCATGCCTATCAGCTTGCGCAGCAGAGGGCGTCCCGCCATGAGGGCGAACACCGGTGCGCCCATCACCAGGTAGAAGTAATAGGTCACCACGCGCCAGATCAGGATGGCCGCGGCCGCCGTGGACTTGCCCACCAGCGGGGCGAGCAGCGCAGCGCTGGTCAGCTCGGTACCACCAGCGCCACCCGGCAGTAGCGTGGCGAGGCCCGCCGCCAGTGATAGCAGCTGGATCAGGAAGGCCCAGGCCCAGTGCAGGTCCACGCCCAGCGCCTTGAGGGTGATGTAGAGCACCGAGAAGCGCAGGATCCAGTGGCAGCAGGTGAAGAAGAAGATCAACAGCAGCCGGCGCTTGGGTTGGCGCAGGCAGCTCACCAGAGTGTCGCGGAAGTGCAGGCATTTGCGGGCCCAGTGCAGGCGCGTACGCCGTTTCATCCCCAGGCGCTTGAGCAACCGGCCGTTGGCCTTGATCACCCGACGCTGGAAGCGGGCCAGCAGGACTACGCCGAAGAAAATTCCGCCCAACAGCACACCGCTGGTGATCAGCGAGGTTTCCAGGTTCGGGCTGACACTGTGCGACAGCGCCCAGACCAGTACGGCCGCCAAGGCGCAAAGAAAGAACAGCAGATCGCTCAACTGGTCCACGGCAAATATCGCGCTGCTGTGCGCCGGGCGCATGCCGTGGCGCGCCAGCAGCGCCATCAGCGTCAGCGGGCCGCCGGTGCCGCCGGGGGTCGCATAGAAAGCGAACTCCGAGGCCATGATGATGCCCACCGAGCGCACCTTGCCGATCTCGCCGGCGCGGCCATTGAGCAGCACGCGCAACTTCTGCGCGTTGATCAGCCAGCACAGGCAGATCATGCCGAACATGATTAGCAGCTTGTCGAGGGGGAAGGCCAGGACGTGCTCGAGCATTTCCCGGCCACCAATGGCGAGCGGGATCAGCGAGGCGCCGATGAGGCCGAGCAACAGCCACCAGGCGCGACTCAAGAGTGCGCCTCAGGTGGGTGGAGCAGAGCGAGCGAGGCGCGGCGGATAACCAGGGCCTCCTGTGGGAATCGAACTGTCATGCTGAGTGGACCGTCATCGGCATGCTGCGTTCGCCGAACTTTGCGTGGGCAGGGGCGCCGCGCTAAAAACGGCGCCCCGGTCTCACTCGGCGGAGTTCTTGTCGCTGGCGCCTTCTTCCAGCGCCTTGTTTTCCCAGCCTTCCTCACCCGGCAGGATCAGGTTCAGCAGGATTGCAACGATCGCGCACAGGGCGATGCCCTTCAGGCCGAAGTCGTCGGGGCCGGTGCCGGTGCCGATCAGCACGCCACCGATGCCGAACACCAGCGTCACCGAGACGATGCACAGGTTGCGCGCCTGGGACAGGTCGACCTTGTGGCGGATCAGGGTGTTCATGCCCACCGAGGCGATGGTGCCGAACAGCAGGCAGAGGATGCCGCCCATTACTGGTACCGGGATGCTCTGCAGGATCGCACCGAACTTGCCGACGAAGGCCAGGCTGATGGCGAACACCGCAGCCCAGGTCATGATCTTCGGGTTGTAGTTCTTGGTCAGCATCACCGCGCCGGTCACTTCCGCGTAGGTGGTGTTCGGCGGGCCGCCGAACAGGCCGGCGGCGGAGGTGGCGATGCCGTCGCCCAGCAGGGTGCGGTGCAGGCCCGGCGTCTTCAGGTAGTTCTTGCCGGTCACGCCGCCCACGGCGATGACCCCGCCGATGTGCTCGATGGCCGGAGCCAGCGCCACGGGCACGATGAACAGGATGGCCTGCCAGTTGAATTCCGGCGCGGTGAACTTCGGCAGCTCCAGCCAGGGCGCGGCGACGATCTTGGCGACGTCGACCACGCCGAAGGCGAAGGACAGGCCGTAACCCACCAGCACACCGGCGATGATCGGCACCAGGCGCAGCATGCCCTTGCCGAATACCGCGACGATCAGCGTGGTCAGCAGCGCTGGCATGGAAATGAACATGGCGGTCTTGTAGGGGATCAGCTCGGTGCCGTCACCGGCCTTGCCCATCGCCATGTTGGCGGCGATCGGCGCCATCGCCAGGCCGATGGAAATGATGACCGGGCCGATGACTACCGGCGGCAGCAGACGGTCGATGAATCCAGTGCCCTTGATCTTCACGGCCAGGCCCAGGAAGGTGTAGACGAAGCCGGCCGCCACCACGCCGCCCATGGTCGCGGCCAGGCCGAACTGGCCCTTGGCGAGGATGATCGGGGTAATGAAGGCAAAGCTCGAGGCCAGGAACACCGGGACCTGGCGCCCAGTGACGATCTGGAACATCAGGGTGCCGAAACCGGCGGTGAACAGTGCCACGTTCGGGTCCAGCCCGGTGATCAGCGGCATCAGTACCAGCGCGCCGAAGGCCACGAAGAGCATCTGCGCGCCAGAGATGATCTGGCGCCACAGCGGTTCGTTGAATTCATCGGCCATCGATCAGGTGTCCTTCTGCTTGGTGCCGAAGATCTTGTCACCGGCATCGCCCAGGCCCGGCATGATGTACCCGTGCTCGTTCAGGCACTGGTCGATGGAGGCGGTATAGATGAGCACGTCCGGATGCGCATCGTTGACTGCCTTGATCCCTTCGGGCGCCGCCACCAGCACCATGGCGCGGATGTCCTTGCTGCCGGCCTTCTTCAGCAGGTTGATGGTGGCGACCATGGAGCCGCCGGTGGCGAGCATCGGGTCGATGATCAGCGAACGGCGTTCGGCGATGTCCGGCGCGAGCTTTTCCAGGTAGGTGTGCGCTTCGAGGGTTTCCTCGTTGCGGGCCACGCCCACGGCGCTGACCTTGGCGCCCGGAATCAGGCTGAGTACGCCTTCGAGCATGCCGATGCCGGCGCGCAGGATCGGCACCACGGTGATCTTCTTGCCGGCAATCTTCTCGACCTGCACGGGGCCGGCCCAACCTTCGATCTCGTAGTTCTCCAGCGGCAGGTCCTTGGTCGCCTCGTAGGTCAGCAGGGCGCCCACTTCCTGGGCCAGCTCGCGGAAATTCTTGGTACTGATATCGTGACGGCGCATCAGTCCGATCTTGTGGCGGATCAGGGGATGGCGAATCTCGAGGACGGGCATGGATGGGTTCTCCGGACGGGCTGGCAAAAAAATTGCGGTAGCGTAATGCATCCTAGCTACGTTGGGCCACGATTGTCGGCGACATTCGTCCGCTGACCCTTGCTCCATGGCACGCCGATAGGTACCTTTGCGCACTTTTTCACGGGAGAACCCCCATGTCCGTCGATCTCGCGCACATCCGCCAAGTCATGGCCGAAGCCGACTGCCTGTACACCAACGCCGAGGTAGAGGCCGCCATCGCCCGTGTGGCGGAGGCCATCAACGGCTCTCTGGCCGACTCCAACCCGGTGGTGTTCTGCGTGATGAACGGTGGCCTGATCTTCTCCGGCAAGCTGCTGCCGCTGCTGAATTTCCCGCTGGAAGCCTCCTACCTGCATGCGACCCGTTACCGCAACGAGACCACCGGTGGCGAGCTGTTCTGGAAGGCCAAGCCGGAAATCTCCTTCATCGACCGTGAAGTGCTGATCATCGACGACATCCTCGACGAAGGGCACACCCTCTCGGCGATCATGGACTTCTGCAGGCATGCCGGCGCCAAGCGCGTGCATACCGCCGTGCTGATCGACAAGGACCACGACCGCAAGGCCCGTCCGGACCTGAAGGCCGACTACGTGGGGCTGTCCTGCATCGATCGCTACATCTTCGGCTACGGCATGGACTACAAGGGCTACTGGCGCAACGCCGCCGGCATCTTCGCCGTCAAGGGACTGTGACGATGAGCGGGCCGCGTTTCCTCGACAGCACGCTGTTCGACGAGGTCGCGGCCCTTGCCGCCGCCAGCCCCCGGCGTCGACAGAACCACAATTTCCATGAGCAGAGCGAGCCTTGCCATCGCCTGCTCAATGCGTTGCAGCCCGACAGCTATATTCCGCCGCACTGCCATCGCCATCCGGACAAGGCCGAAAGCCTGCTGGTGGTGAAGGGCGCGCTGGGCCTGCTGATCTTCTCAGGCAACGGCGAACTGCTGACTACCCGCGTACTCCGCGCAGGCGGCGAGTGTGTTGGCGCGGATCTGCCGCCGGGCACCTTCCACGCCATCGTCGCGCTGGAGCCGGACAGCATCATGTTCGAGGCCAAGGCCGGCCCCTTCGTCCCGCTGGGCGAGGACGAGCGCGGGCAGTGGGCGCCGCGTGAAGGTGAGCCCGGTGCCGCCGAGTACCTGGCCTGGATGCGCTCTCAGTTCCCGCACTGAATCCTGCACGTGCGTAGGAGCGGACTTTGTCCGCGATCGATTTCCCGCCGCTCCGATCGGTCGGGGAGTCAGGCGAACCTATCGCGGACGGAGTCCGCTCCTACGCACAATCAAACATCGAGCTGTATCGATGCATGCATGGTTAAGCGTGCATTTTTGCCAATGAATGCCCCGCCTATCCTGCGTCCCTCACAAGACAACCGTCCGAGGTTCGCATGTCCCGTCTCCTTTATATCGATGGCCAATGGCAGGCCGCCGACAGCGGCGCCGTCCTGCGCCCGATCGCTCCCGCTACCCGTGCAGCGCTGCCGGAAGTCGCTTGCGCCGGGGTGTCCGACGTGGAGCGCGCCGTGGCTGCCGCCAAGCGTGCCTTCGCCGGCTGGCGCCAGACCACGGCCGCCCAGCGCGCCGGCTACCTGCGGGCTTTCGCCGAGCAGCTCGAAGCCCGCAGCGAAGCGCTGATCACCCTGCAGATGCAGGCCAGCGGCAAGCCGCGCCTGGAAGCGGAAATCGATATCGGCGACGCCATCGCTACCTTCGCCTATTACGCCGAACTGGCCGAGCAGCTGGACGCCCGGCAGAACGCCGAAGTGGCCCTGCCGGACGCCGGCTACCGCTCGCAGACCCGCTTCGAGCCCATCGGCGTGGTCGGCCTGATCGTGCCGTGGAACTTCCCGCTGGTGACCAGCGCCTGGAAGGTCGCGCCGGCCCTGGCGGCAGGCTGCACCGTGGTGCTCAAACCCTCGGAAATCACCCCGCTGATCGAACTGGTGCTGGGCGAGATCGCCGACGCCATCGGCCTGCCGGCGGGTGTGCTGAACCTGGTGCCGGGCCTGGCCGATGCCGGCGCTGCACTGTGCAGTCATCCGGGCATCGCCAAGCTGTCCTTCACCGGCAGCAACGTCGTCGGCCGCAAGGTCATGGAAGCGGCCGCCGCGCGCACCCTGCCGGTGGGCCTGGAGCTGGGCGGCAAGTCGCCGATCCTGGTGTTCGAGGACTGCGACCTGGACGAAGCGGTGCAGTGGATCATCGCCGGCGTCTACTGGAACGCCGGGCAGATGTGCTCCGCCACCTCGCGCCTGCTGGTGCAGGAATCCATCGCCGCGCCGCTGCTGGCGAAGTTGAAAGTGGCAGTGGAAGGCCTGCGCGTTGGCGACTCGCTGCTGGGCGAGACCGACATGGGGCCGATGACCAGCGAAGCGCAGTACCGCAAGGTGCTCGACTACTTCGCCGTGGCCCGCGACGAAGGCCTGGCCTGCCTGACCGGTGGCGAAGCGGCAGAGGGCTGGTTCATCCAGCCGACCGTGTACACCGACGTGCCGGCGGACAGCCGCCTGTGGCGCGAGGAAATCTTCGGCCCGGTACTGTGCGTGCGTACCTTCAGTGATGAAGCGGATGCCGTGCGTCAGGCCAACGACAGTGATTTCGCCCTGGCCGCCACGGTGTGCAGCGCCGATCTCGAGCGCGCCCGGCGCGTCGCCGAGAACCTGGAAGCCGGCAACGTCTGGCTGAACTCGCCGCAAGTCGTTTTCCCGCAGACTTCCTGGGGCGGCGGCAAGCGCAGCGGTATCGGTCGGGAGCTGGGGCCGTGGGGTCTGTCGGCGTTCTTCGACATCAAGCACATCACCGCGCCGCGCTGACCGGCGTCACCCCGTGCTCCAGACGCAGGTCCTCGACCAGCGCCTGGAGCGCTTCGTTGTGCCCCGGCTCGTCGCGCACCACCAGGCTGTGGGTGATGCCGTAGCCGAGGCTGTCCGGCAGCAGGGCGCGCATCTCGCCCTGTTCCACCCAGCGCTCGGCATAGTGGGTGGGCAGGTAGCCCAGGTGCGTGCCGGCGCGCACGGCATGGAGCACGGCTTCCATATGCTGGGCAAAGGCCGTGCTGCGCTGTGGATCGGCCGGCAGTTGCACGTCGGCCACCGCGTAGCCGTGCTGGATCCAGTCGCAGCTCTGCAGTTCTCCTGCGTCCTTCACCGGCTTGTCGAACAACGGGTGCTCGCGCCCGCAGAACACTGCCACGCGCTCGTGGTACAGCGGCTCATAGCGCAGGTTCGGCAGGCGCCGGCTGAAGCAGGCGATGGCCAGGTGCAGGCGGCCGCCGAGTACCAGGCGCTCCAGTTCGCTGGAAGACTCGATGAGGAAATGCAGTCGCACATCCTGGTCGCGGCGGTTGAAGCGCGCCAGGGTCTGGTGGATGCGCGCCTCGGCGAGGGTGGCGATATTGTCGGCCAGGCCCAGGTGCAGTTCGCCGACCAGGCGCCCGGCCAGGGATTGCACCTGGTCGCGGAAGTCGCCCAGCGCGGCGAACAGGCTCTGCGCGTAGTCCAGCACCCGTTCGCCCTTCTCGGTCAGGCGGAAGCCGCTCTTGCCGCGCTCGCACAGGCGGTAACCCAGGCGTGTTTCGAGGCTGGCGATGTGTGTGCTGATGGTCGACTGGCCCATGCCCAGTTCGCCCTGGGCGGCAGAGAATCCGCCGCAGCGCACCACACAGGCGAAGATGCGCAGCAGGCGCAGGTCGAGGTCGGAGACGTTGTGCAGCATGGCGGTTTCGATCTGTGGCTGGCGATGTATTGGGTTGATGACTTCGAAGGCTATCAATGTATCGCCGGGCTTGCCATGTGTGCCTGTCGTGGCGCTTCGGGCGCGTGCTAGAGTGCCCGGCCCTGTCCCGCGGAGGTGATGATGTCCGTTCGCATGCCGGGCGCCGTGCTGGCGCTGCTGTTCTGCCTACCTTTGGTCGCTGGTGCCGCGCCGATGCACAGCCAGTTCCTGCCGCCTGACGATGCCGGCTTGCGCCAGGGCGCGCCGGAGCAGCAGCAACTGCTGCAGGTCACCGAATACAGCGTGGTGCTGGGCAACCAGCGTCAGTCCAACCAGCAGCCGATCCCGATTACCACGCCGTCGCTGCTGCGCCTCAAGGGCAAGCCGCTGAACAAGGGCGCGCAGATCAGCCAGGTGGTCATCAGTTTCGATGCCGAAGGCAAGAGCCTGAAGAAACCGGCCTACGACGAGAAGACCCGCGTACTCAGCCTGTACTACCCGCAGGCGGCTTATCCACAGCTGCTCGACCTGCTGCGCAACGGTACTGTCTATGTGCAGTTCCTCACCTACGGCAACGGCCATATCTGGGCCGACCTGCATACCGGTGCGGTGCGTGCGCGTTGAGCCGCGCCCGGCGCAGGGGTAAACTGCCCGACCCCTGGTGCCCGGCCTGAACCGTTGCCGGCCGCGATCCCCGAGACAGCCGTAGAGAGAAGCGAGCGATGCGTAAAGACAAGAAGCAGGTGATTGGCGAAGAGATCAACGACGACGCCATCAAGCTGTTCCTCGACGTGGAACCGGCCGACGACACCCCGGCATCCCTGCACAAGCTGGTCAAGGCCTACCGTGGCCTGCGCATCGACGACTTCGAGCGCTTCGTCGGCTTCTTCGTCGAAGCCGGTTACGACCTGTCTGCCAAGGACGCCCAGGGCCACGACTTCATCGCCCTGATCCAGGACCAGCGCCAGGCCGAGCCGTACATCGCAGTGATCAAGGCCGCCCGCGGCTGATCGCATCGAGTCGCTGAAAAGCCCGCCTTGTGCGGGCTTTTTCGTTTGAGGGCGAGCAGGAAGCATGCCTTGTAGGATGGCGTGGAGCGCAGCGATACCCATCGATCCCATGCAGCGCACAGCATGGGTATCGCTGCGCTCCACCCATCCTACGAAGAGGTACGTCGGACACCTCGTCGAATCCCCGCCTAGACTTCTCCGAAGAACGATAACGACAAGGCGAGGACGAAGCCGTGCAAGTACAGCCCTATCTGTTTTTCCATGGTCGTGCCGATGAGGCCATTGCCTTCTACCAACGTGCGGTGGGTGCCCAGCTCGGCGCGCTGATGCGCTTTGAAGAGGCGCCGGGGCCCTCGCCGGTGCCCGACGGCTGGCTGGACAAGGTGATGCACGCCAGCCTGCAGATCGGCGAGACAGAAGTTTTCCTGTCCGACGGTCGCGGTGAGCACAACGCCGCGTTCAATGGCTTCTCCCTGCACCTGACGCTGCGCAGCGTGGTGGCGGCGGAGCAGGCATTCGCTGCCCTGGCGGAGGAGGGGCGGGTAGAGATGCCGCTGGAAAAGACCTTCTGGGCGCAACGCTTCGGCATGCTCACCGATCGCTTCGGGGTGGGCTGGATGGTCAGCTGCCACGGCTAGGCTGCGGAAACGAAAAAGCCCGCCGGATGGCGGGCTTTTTCATGAGCGCGAGGCTCAGGACGCGGCGACGATCTGCAGGCGGTCGGCGGTCATCTGGTTGACTTCGCGGTACACCGCGGCGTCGGTTTCCAGTTGCTTCTCGCGGGCCGGGAAGATCTCCTTGAGCTTCGTGGTCCACTCGGCCGACTGGTAGCGCTCGGGGAAGCAGCGCTCCAGCAGGCCCAGCATGATCGACACGGTCACCGAGGCGCCCGGCGAGGCGCCGAGCAGGGCGGCGATGCTGCCGTCCTGGGCCGCCACCAGTTCGGTGCCGAACTGCAGGATGCCGCCTTTCTTCGGGTCTTTCTTGATGATCTGCACGCGCTGGCCGGCGGTTTCGAGGCGCCAGTCGGCCGGGTTCAGTTCCGGGTAGAACTTGCGCAGGGCTTCGATACGTTGGTCCATGGACTGCATGACTTCCTTCACCAGGTAGCGGGTGAGGTCCATGTTGTCGCGGGCCACGGCAAGCATCGGCAGCAGGTTGCTGGTGCGCACCGAGAGCGGCAGGTCGAGGAACGAGCCGTGGCGCAGGAACTTGGTGGAGAAGCCGGCGTACGGGCCGAACAGCAGGGAGGTCTTGCCCTCGACTACGCGGGTGTCCAGGTGCGGCACGGACATCGGCGGGGCGCCCACTTCGGCCTGGCTGTAGACCTTGGCCTGGTGCTGCTTGACCACTTCCGGGTTGTCGCAACGCAGCCACTGGCCGCTTACCGGGAAGCCGCCGAAGCCTTTGCTTTCCGGGATGCCGGACATCTGCAGCAGCGGCAGCGCGCCGCCGCCGGCGCCGAGGAAGACGAACTTCGCCTTGACCTTGCGGGCGTCGCCGGTCTGGGTGTTCTTGATGTCCACCAGCCAGCCGTCGCCGCTGCGCTCGAGGCCGACCACTTTCTGGAAGTAGCGGACGTCGCTGCCTTCGCGGCTGGAGAGATAGCCCAGCAGCTGGTTGGTCAGGGCGCCGAAGTTGACGTCGGTGCCGCTTTCCACACGGGTCATCGCGACCTGCTCGTCGGCCGGGCGGCCGGGAATGGTCAGCGGGGCCCAGTCGGCGATCTTCGCGCGGTCCTCGGTGTATTCCATCGAGGCGAAGGCATGGTGCTGGCTGAGCAGCTCATGGCGCTTCTTCAGGAAGGGAATGTCCTTGCCACGCACGAAGCTCATGTGCGGAACGGGATTGATGAAGTTGCGCGGCGCGCCGAAGGCGTCCTTCCCGGTCAGGTAGGCCCAGAATTGCTTGGACACCTCGAACTGGGCGTTGATGTTCACCGCCTTCTTGATGTCGATCGAGCCGTCGGCGGCCTGCGGGGTGTAGTTCAGCTCGCAGAGGCCGGCGTGACCGGTGCCGGCGTTGTTCCACGGGTTGGAACTCTCGATGGCTCCGGATTCCTGCAGTTCGACGATCTCGAGCTTGACGCCCGGGTCGACTTCCTTGAGCAGGACAGCCAGGGTTGCGCTCATGATGCCGGCGCCGACCAGCAGCACGTCCATCGATTCGATTTCGTTCTGCGCCATTAACGCGTCTCCAAAACTATCAGCAGCCAGTTGTGACAGGGGCCTTGCGCTCGTTGCGCGAAAGCCGCATGTCCGAATTCTTCTCAGGTCGCCAGGGACCTATCGCGGAATGTCTCGGGCCGGGATCGGAGGAGGGGAAAAGCGCACCTTCTCGGCAATCCACGGATAGACGAAGTCTCCGCAAGTGCATCCGGGAGTGGCGCTCAGGCGCGGCTTCCGGTGCCGAAAAAGCGATTCAGTGCTGCGGGGTCAGACGTCAATGGTGCTACCAACGCAAAACTCTTCATTGCTCGCCACACTCTCGTGAAGTAGTGAAAAACCTTCGATCACGCTCTTTTGGAGGCGTGAAGCTCAAAGGGGATCGTCGTCGCGGGCCGGTCCGGTCTCCGTGCGGAGGGGGCGGCTGCATCCTTGCCAAGTTCTGCGCAACGAACGTACAAAGCGCGACGGCCAGTGACCGAGGCGAGTGGCGACTCTCTTTGAGGGGTGGCAGAGGCGAGACACGGTGTGTCGGCATCGTGCGGGGCCCGACCAGGAGGCGTCCTTATAATCGGGGGGCGATTATAACGGCGAAACACAAAAAAAAGCTCTGCACCTTAGACTTTTTTCCTAGTGTGTACCCCTTGATTTGCCATTTGTGCCCCCTCCCGGTGCGTCTTGCCTGGAGACGGGTCAAGGCGGCCGATCGACGCGTGGCGAGGGAACCCTGAGAACGGGTTCCGCGTCCAATGGCCAAGCGCTATCTGCCCGCGCTGCCCGCCGGTATACTGCCGGCCATCGCTTACCCCATGGAGAGATGAGCATGCTGCCTCGCCTGTTGCTCGGCTTTATTGCTGCCGCCAGCCTGACCTTGACCGGCTGCGCCCTCAGCCCGCAACAACTCAACCCGACCCCCGAGTTCAAGGGGCCGGTCGCTGCCGTTGGCCAGGGCCAGCCGGTAGTGGTGAAAGTCGTCGACGGTCGCCCGAGCACCGCGCTGGGTACCCGTGGTGGCCTGTATTCGGAAACCAGCCAGCTGACCGTGCGCAGCGAGGACGTGATTCCCAAGCTGCAGCTGCAGGCTGAAACCGCCGTGCGCCTGCTGGGCTTCACCCCGTCGGCCAATGCCTATAACGCGCCGCAACTGACCCTGACCCTGGCCGAGCTGAAGTACCAGTCGCCCAAGGAAGGCATGTACGTGACCGAGGCGGACATCGGCGCCACCTTCCGCGCTGACGTGCAGAGCGGCACCCGTCGCTACAGCGGTCGTTATGGCGCCTCGACCAACCAGCGCTTCGGCATGGCGCCCAACGAGGCAACCAATACCAAGCTGGTGAGCGAAGTGCTCAGCGATGCGCTGACCCGCGTGTTCAAGGACCCGACCATCGGCCAGACGCTGAACCAGCGCTGATTGAGGCGGCAATGAAAAAGCCCGGCATCTGCCGGGCTTTTTCGTGGGCGGCCGAGCGGCGGATCAGGCGGCCTGGTGGTACGGGTCGACCTCGACCAGGCGCACGCGCTCGTCGGCTTCCGGCAGGTCCAGGTGCTCGTGGCCACAGGCCTGGGTGTAGACCAGCCAGTGGTCATCCTGGACGTTGAACGAGAGTTCGGTGACGACAGCTTCGATTTCTTCCAGGTGTTCGATCAGGTACGCGTTTTCGTGGGGGACGATTTCGAGCATGGCGAATCTCCTTGGCGAAAGACTTCGATTGGCAGAATTCAATAAAGCCAGCAACGTGCCAAAGCGCGGGAGAGGTCTTAGACCATTTCTCGATAACTTTTACGCTCGTCGTAAATAAGCGTTACGTGCTGGCTGCGATACAGGGCCAGGGGATAAAATGCGCGACGATTGTTTCTCATCCATGACGGGCCATGCCCGTTCGTCCAGACTGACCCCGCTTTGCTTCGAAGTCGTTGGCGTGCAGTTCTGAAGCGGAGGTTGTGATGTCGCTGCAGGCGCTCTGGAGTCTCTTCCAGGCCCATCCCGGTCGTATCGTGAACGACCTGGCCCTGTTCTTCGCCCTGGCCGGAGGCTGGCTGCTGCTGGCGACCCGTCGCCGTGAACGCCTCGCCCTGGCGCGCCTGGCCGCCGAGAGCGAAATTGCCCCGGTGCCGCTGGACAGTGTCGAGCCCACTGCGCGGATGAACCGTTTCTTCTACCGTTTCGGCTTTGCCTGCATGACCTTGGCGCTGGCCGTGAGCTGGTACAGCACGCAGCTCGGTCAGTAATGGCTGGAACGAAAAAGGCGCCCGAGGGCGCCTTTTTTCATGCCTGTTGCTTGAGCCGATACTGGTTCAGCACCGGGTTGGCGTATTGCAGGATCAAGTGGCCGCGCTGCTCCACGGGGCATTCGCCGAGGCGACGCTCCCATTCGGTGCGCGCACGCTGCAGTTCCTCGGCCTTGAACAGGGTCTCGGCACGCGGCACGTTCAGTGCGGCGTCGCGCAGCTCGGAGGCCTCGTAGGCCAGGTAATGCACCGGGAACAGCCGGTAGTTGCCGAGGATCTGCCGGTCCAGCTCGGCGGCGAGCTGCTTGGCGTCGGCGAAGTCGCCGCTGATCTCCTCGCCGAAGTTGATGTGCACCCGGCCCTTGTAGCCGGTGATGCCCTGCACGATGCTGCGGTCGTCCTCGCCTGGTGCCTTGCGGTACTCGCCGGTGGTGGCGCGGGTGAACAGCTCGCGGGCCTTGGCGGCGTCGCAGGGGTCGTATTCGTAGCTGATGGACACCGGGATCAGGTGCAACTGGCGGATCACCTCGGCGAACGGCTCATCCTTGCGGCTCATGTGGAACATCTTGAGGATCGCCGAATCGGTGCGGTCGTTACCGTCCTTGGCGCGGCCTTCGGCCTGGGCGATCCAGATCGACTGGACGTCCTGGCAGATCGAGTGATTGATGTAGGCCGAGAGGTTCTGGTACGCCGCCAGCTTCTCGCGTCGGCCGCTGATGGAGCGGTGCACGATGAAGCTCTTGTTCAGGCGCATCAGGTCGCTGACGAAGGGCTTCTGCAGCAGGTTGTCGCCGATGGCGATGCGCGGCGTCGGCAGCTTTGCATGGAAGATCGCATAGTTGCAGAAGGCCGGATCCATCACGATGTCGCGGTGGTTGGCGATGAACAGGTAGGCGCGGCCGGACTTCAGGCGCTCGACGCCCGAATAGGTGACGCCGTCGGTGGCGTGCTCGATGGTCCGGTCGACGTAGGGCTCGAACTTGTCCTGCAGCGCGACGACGCTGCGGATGCCGGTCACTTCGCGGGCCAGCCGATGGGCTATAAGTGGTCTGAGCAGCCAGCCGAACGGACCGGACAGACGCGGGAAACGGTAACGCGCCAGCGCGCCGAGGAAGGCGTCATCGCTCAGCAGGCGCTGCAGGACAGCCGGGACTTCGGCGTCGTTGTACGGTCGGATGGCTTCGAACTCGCCCATCATGCTCTCTATGAATGCTTGGGGTATCACGGGGCGGGCCGCGAATAGACGGCCCGGAAGGGTATGCCGCCGACTCACCGGCCAGGCGGGCACCCAAAAAGACCGCGCGATTATAAACGGAAGTCACGGGGGAACCAGCGATGCTCGAAAGTCAGGCGTATTCCTGCCCCTATTGCGGCGAGCCGGCCGAGGCCGTGCTCGACCTCTTCGGGGGCGACCAGAGCTACTATGAAGATTGCCCGGTGTGTTGCCGGCCGATCCTGTTCCAGCTCCATACCGACGGTGTGGACTGGACCCTGGAAGTCCAGCGCGAGGACGATTGATGCAGCGAATCTACGAACCCGCCGACCTGATCGAAGCCGAATTGCTGGGCGGCATGCTGGCCAACGAGGGCATTTCGTCGCACCTGGGCGGGCGCCACCTGGTCGGCGGCATCGGCGAGTTGCCGGGCATGGGCCTGCTGCACCTGTGGGTGGAGGACGAGATGGCCGAGCGGGCGCGCGAGCTGATCGCCGCGTACAATGCCGCGCAACCCCTGCCGGGTTCCTTCGACGATCACGAGGGCGGCCCTGGCGTCCTGCTTTGCTGAATCCCGCCAACGAGTCCCGATGACCAGCCGCTACGCCCTGTTCCGCTGGAACCGCGAGCTTGCCGACAGCGCCGGCTTTCCGGCTGACCTGCAGCCAAACTGGAACCTCGCACCCGGTGCGCGGGTGCTGATGCTGCGCGAGGAGAACGGCACGCGCCATGCCGACCTTGCACGCTGGGGCCTGACGCCGGCCTGGCTGAAGGACCTGTCGCGCACTCCCGCCCATGCGCGTACCGAAACCATTGCTGAACAGCCGATGTTCTGCGACGCCTTCGCCCAGCGCCGCTGCCTGCTGCCGGCCAACGGCTTCTACGAGTGGCGCGGTGTGCGCAAGCGCCCGCATTGGGTTTCCGGCGGCGGACTGATCTGTTTCGCGGGCGTGTGGGAGGCCTACCCGGTGGAAGGCCACACCTATTACAGCGTCGCGATGCTGACCCAGGAGGCTGGCGGGATGCGGCGTCCGCTGATCCTCGATGTCGCCGAGCAGGCGCAGTGGCTGTCGAACGAGACCGGGACGGCGCGGCTGATGGAATTGCTGTTGCTGCCCCAGGCGCGGTTGCGCGAGCAGGCGCTGGCGCACTTCGTCAACGACCCAACCTGCAATGGGCCGGAGTGCCTGACGCCTGCTTGAGAGCATTCCCGTAGGCGCGGATTCTTCCGCGATGTTTCCGCGCGAACTGGGGGACATCGCGGACAGAGTCCGCTCCTGCGAGATGCTTCTGTGCTTGGGTCGGCCCTAACCTTCTCCCGCAAACGGGAGAGGGGACCCTTCGGTGCAGGATGAAACGTCGGCATCAGCCGGCACGGACGGCTCCCTCTCCCCTTGGGAGAGGGCAGGGGTGAGGGGAAAGCATCGGCACGGGCTTCCCGAGAAAGACAGTTGCTCCTACGAAACCCATGTCGCCACGGGTGACCGGCTGACACCGTGGCGTCAGCCGGCATCCCTCACACCTTGAACTGATTCACCAGCCTACGCTGCTGCTCGGCCAGCTTGGTCAGCTCGGCGCTGGCCTGGGAGGCTTCGTCGGCGCCGCCGGCCACCTGGTTGGCGACCATGCCGATGTTGCTGACGTTGCGGTTGATATCCTCGGCCACCGCGCTCTGCTCCTCGGCGGCGCTGGCGATCTGGGTGTTCATGTCGTTGATTACCGACACCGCCTGGGTGATCGACTCCAGCGCCTGGGCTGCTTCGCCGGCGTGGCGCACGCTGTCCTCGGTCTTGTCCTGGCTCTGCTGCATCACCTGCACCACTTCGCGGGTGCCGTTCTGCAACTGCTGGATCATCGACTGGATTTCCTCGGTGGCCTGCTGGGTCTTCTGCGCCAGGTTGCGTACCTCGTCGGCGACCACGGCAAAACCACGGCCCTGTTCGCCGGCACGTGCGGCCTCGATGGCGGCGTTGAGCGCCAGCAGGTTGGTCTGCTCGGCGATGCCGCGGATGGCCACCAGGATGGCGTTGATGTTCTCGCTGTCGCGGGCCAGCGACTGCACCACTCCTACCGCGCGACCGATCTCGCTGGCCAGCGCCTGGATCGCCGTGGAGCTGCTCTCGACGATGCGCTTGCCATGGTGTGCGGCCTGGTCGGCGTGGTTGGCCGCTTCGGCTGCGTGGGTGGCGTTGCGCGCCACGTCCTGGGCGGTGGCGGTCATCTCGTGGACTGCAGTGGCCACCAGTTCGATTTCCGCCAATTGCTTCTGCACGCCCTGGTTGGTGCGGATGGCGATATCGGCGGTGTGCTCGGACGAATCACTGACGTGCTGTACCGAGGTCACTACCTGGCCGATCATGCCCTGCAGCTTGCCGAGGAAGGTGTTGAAGCCCTTGGCGATGGAGCCCAGTTCGTCGGCGCGGTCGCTGCTCAGGCGGCGGGTCAGGTCGCCTTCGCCCTGGGCGATGTCGTCGAGCATACCGACCAGCTGGCGCAGCGGGCGGGCGATGCCGTGGCCGACCAGCCAGATCACGGCCAGGCCGATGGCGGCGATCAGCAGGCCGACCAGGGTCATGCCCAGGGTATCGTTGTCGCGCTGGGACTTCAGGTCGCTCTGCAGCTGGTTCAGATCACCCAGCACGGCTTCCTGCGGCAGTTGCAGCATCAGGGTCCAGCGGGCGCCGGAGTCGGCGATGGTGAACGGCAGGAACAGCTCGATGTGGCCGTGCTCCTTGTCCACGGAGGTCAGCGGCTGGTCGAGGGTGAGCTTGGCCAGGTTGGCCACTTCGTTGGCGTCCAGCACGCTGCTGGCGGACTCGCCGAGCTTGGACGGGTCCTTGGTATAGGCAACCAGACGGCCGTTGGTGGAGATCAGCGCCATCTCGCCGGCGCCATCGTAGAGCTGGCTGTCGGCGTTCTTCAGCAGGTCCTGGATGAAGTCCAGCGACAGGTCCACGCCGACGGTGCCCTTGAACTGGCCCTTGACCATGATCGGCGCGTTGAACGAGGACATCAGCACCATCTTGCCGGCCATCTCATAGGGCGCCGGGTCGATGATGCACGGTTGGTGCTTCTCTTTCGGGCACAGGTAGTACTCGCCTTCGCGCACGCCGGTGGGCTGCATCTTCTGGCTTTCCAGGGTGTCGCCCATGGCTTCCACGGTCAGGCCGCCGTCCTTGCGGTACCACCAGGGCATGAAGCGGCCGCTGGCGTCGTAGCCGGGCAGGCCGGAGTACTGGCTGTCGTTGCCGGCAAAGGCGTTGGGTTCCCAGCCGGCGAAAGCGTCGAGCAGCTTGGGGTTCTGCGCCACGGTCTGGCGCAGCAGGTTGGACATGCCGGCGCGGCCGATGCCCAGCAGCGGCTGGCCGTTGGCGTCGGTCTCGTCGAGCAGGGCGTTGGTATTGGCGAGGTCGCGGGCGACGGTGAGCGGATATTCCAGCTCGCGCTGGATCTGCGCGACCTGGCCGCGCGCCATGGCCACCAGGCGTTCGTTGATCACCTGCTCGAGCAACGCCTGGGTGCGCTCCTGCACCAGTGCCTGGGTCCGCGAGCCGGCGAACAGTGCGTACAGCACCAGCGCCGCGACCACTGCCAGAACGCTGGCACCAGCCAGCGCCACCACGGAAAACTGGATCGACTTGAATTTCATACGGGTACCCGGAATGCGCCAGAGGACTGCGTGTCTATCTGTATCGGCAGGGGCGGGGGAATTCCTTAGGCGGCCGTTGTAATGGCTTGTAACGCGGCTGTTCCGCGCTTGTCGCAGGATTGTCGGCATTGACCGGGAGGTCTAGCATGTGATGTCAAAATGAAATTATCTGCTCGCTGGCGAGTCCTCGATCGCCCTGTTCGCAGGGCTGGATCCGCCACTCGGGCGACTTTTTCGCGGAGATGGGTCGCAGCGGCGACGCCGTGCACCGCGTACGCCACGACAGGCGCCCCGGCACCCGCCAATGAGCCGGTGCAGTTTCGTAAGTCACTGCTGTGCCGGCTGTTTCCTGCCAGTTGCCGGGCATCGGGGGTGGGCCTACCATGCGCGCTGTCCGTGGGAGATTGCATTGTTTCGGGAGAGCAACATGCCCAGAGTTTTCCGTATCGCCGGCCTGGCCGCCGCGCTGATGCTGACCGCCTGCCAGCAGGTGAATACCACCAGCGGCGGTGTCGTCGGCGTCGAGCGCAAGCAGAGCATGTTCAGCATGTTGTCCAGTGCGCAGGTCGACCAGATGTATGCGCAGTCCTACCAGCAGACCCTCAGCGAGGCCTCCCAGGCCGGCAAGCTGGATGCCGGCAGCAGCGACGCCAAGCGCGTGAAGGCCATCGCCGACCGGCTGATTCCGCAGACCGGCGCCTTCCGCCCGGACGCGCCGTCGTGGAAGTGGGAAGTCAACGTGATCAAGAGCGACGAGCTCAACGCCAACTGCGGCCCGGGCGGCAAGATCATCGTCTACACCGGGCTGATCGATAAGCTCAAGCTGAGCGACGATGAACTCGCCGCGGTGATGGGCCACGAGATCGCCCACGCCCTGCGCGAGCACGGCCGCGAGGCCATGTCCCGTGCCTACGCCGAACAGGTCGGCCTGGGCCTGGGCGGCCAGTTGCTGGGCCTGGGCCAGAGCAGCGTCGACCTCGCCCACCAGGTGGTCGAGTACAGCCTGACCCTGCCCAACAGCCGGCAGAACGAGAACGAGGCCGATCTCATAGGCCTGGAATTGGCGGCGCGAGCCGGCTATAACCCCAACGCCGCGATCAGCTTGTGGCAGAAAATGGGCCAGGCCGGGGGCGATGCCCCGCCGGAAATCCTCAGCACCCACCCAGCGGACAGTACACGGATGGCCAACCTGCAGGCCGCCATCCCGAAGGTCATGCCGCTCTACGAGCAGGCCAAGACGCGCTGAGCGTGGTTTTGCAGCAGTGGTTCGTGATTCTCTCGAACGGCAAGGAGCGGCGTAGGGTTGCGCCGCTTTATCCAGTGAACAGGGAGCACCCGTGAAAATCGCTGTACTCGGAGCCACCGGGCTCCTGGGCCACCACGCCGCCCGCGCGATCAAGGCGGCCGGCCACCAACTGGTGCTGATCCACCGACCCTCGTCGCAGATCCAGCGCCTGGCCTACCTCGATCCTGAGTGCCGGGTAGCCGAACTGTTCGATCACCAGGGCATGGCCCGTGCGCTCGGCGGGCTCGATGCGGTGATCTTCAGCGCCGGTTACTACCCGGTGCGGCCGCGTCGCTGGCAGGAGGAAGTGGCCAGTGCGCTGGACTTGACCAACCACTTCTATGCCGCCTGCCTGCAGGCAAAAGTGCCGCGCATCCTCTACGTCGGCTCGGCCTTCGCCATGCCGTCGCACCCGCAAGGGCTGCCGGGGCATGAGGGGTTGTTCTACGAAGGGCTGCCCACCGGCAAGAGTGCCTACGTGATGTGCAAATGGGCGCTGGACGAACAGGCCCGCGAACAGGCTCGCGGCGGGCTGCCGGTGGTGATCGGGATTCCGGGCATGGTGCTGGGCGAGCTGGACATCGGCCCGACCACCGGGCGCCTGATCACCGCCATCGGCCGTGACGAAATGCTGCATTACGTGCCGGGGCGGCGCAATGTCATCGACGCCTCCGAAGCCGGGCGCGGCCTGCTCAAGGCTCTGGAGCGTGGCCGGGTAGGCGAGCGTTACCTGCTCACCGGGCACAACATCGAAATGGGCGAGCTGACAGCCACCATTGCCAAACTGCTGGGCAAGCCGGCGCCGACTCCGATGCCGCTGCACCGCGCCCGCGCGCTGGCAACGCTGGGTCGCTGGCGCTACCGCCTGACCGGCAAGATGCCGCTGCTGGACGATACCGCCATCGAGGTGATGGCCGGCGGGCAGTTCCTCGACGGCCGCAAGGCGCGCGAGGAGCTGGGCTTCGAGTCGCACGTGCCGCTGGAGGACACGCTGGAGCGGGCCATTTCCTGGTTCCACGCCAACGATTACCTCTGATTGGCAACTCGTAGGATGGGTATCGCTGCGCTCCACCCATCCTACAAAGCTTGCTCGCGAACCGCATAACACCGAGCGGTTCCTGTTCGCGAGCAAGCTCGCTCCTACAAGGGCTGTACCGGGAGCGAGAAAAGCAAAAGCCCGGCGGATGCCGGGCTTTTCTCTGTCAGGGCAGCGCCTTCTCGGCAAACGGCCGGTTGGGCAAGCCCATCTGCGCGCGGAAGCTCTCCATGTCGAACAGCGTGCACAATTCCTGCACCTGGTCCTGGCTGTTGAACACCCAGAAGCCCATGGCCGAGATGCTGACGATGCGGTCGCTGACCGGGTAACCCAGCACCGGTCGGGCGATGCTGCCCATCAGGGTGCTCCAGGTGAAGACCTTGTTGCCCTCGCGGATGCATTCCTCCACGGCCACTTCCAGGTCCTCCATGCCACTGCGGATCTCCTCCACCAGAGCCCGGTAGCCGGCGTTGTCCAGCGGCTGGGCGGTAAAGGCGCTCTTGTAGATGAAGTCCGGGCTGTGCAGTTGCTCCACCAACGCCAGGTGTCCCTTGTTCCAGGCCAGGTCGATGTGGTGGCGGGCAACTTTCTTCAGGTCTTTTTCCGGCATGGCGACGTCCTTTGCCGTGGGAGGCGGAAGCGCCACTTTGTATCGCGGGCGATACACAGGCATTGGCCGGCGCGCCAGCCTCCCGACGAAAAGCGGCCGCTTAGAACATCCCGGAAAGCTTCAGCGCGTGGTAGATGGCGGCCAGACCGAGGATGGCGAAGGCCGCGGCGGCCAGGCGGCGGATCAGGTTCAGCGGCAGGCGTTCGGCGGCGAAGTTGCCAGCCAGTACCACCGGCACGTTGGCGATCAGCATGCCCAGCGTGGTGCCGATGACCACCAGCCAGAAGTGCGGGTACTGCGCGGCCAGCATCACGGTGGCGACCTGGGTCTTGTCGCCCATCTCGGCGAGGAAGAAGGCGATCAGGGTGGTGAGGAACGGGCCGAATTTCTTCAGCGAACCTTCTTCGTCGTCATCCAGCTTGTCCGGAATCAGGGTCCAGCCAGCGACGGCCAGGAAGGACACAGCCAGCACCCAGCTCAGCGTGGCTTCGGAGAAGAAGCTGGCGACCCAGCTGCCGACGGCGCCGGCGGCGAAGTGGTTGGCCAGGGTGGCGGCGATGATCCCGGCGATGATCGGCCAGGGCTTGCGGAAACGCGCGGCGAGGACGAGCGCGAGCAGTTGCGTCTTGTCGCCGATTTCCGCGAGAGCAACGATCAGGGTGGGGACGAAGAGGGATTCCATCAGGCTTCCTAAGGGGCGGGTCGACTAATCACCATGACACGCGCCACCTGCCCGCCCCGGGTCAGGTTGCTCGTGTCATAGGTCTTGTCAAACCCCGGCCTGATCGCTGCAGGCCTGGATCGTACGCGCCATGGTCTGCGGACCAAGTGTGTTGACGCGTACCGGGCGAGCGGAGCGCTCGCGGGAGACTACTCCCCTAGGACGGGGCGCATTCTGCCCAAGTCCTAGGACTTGGGCAAGCCTGCGCGTCGGATCATTCGCGGGTGGGGCGAATGTCCATGTCCTCGTAGCGGATGAAGCGGGTCTTGTTCTTGAAGCGGTAGCCCAGCCAGATCGCCAGGAACAGCGGGATGGTGATGTAGGTAGCAACCAGCCCGGCCCAGTCCACGTGTTCGCCGACGAAGGCCTGGTAGTTCTGCCCCAGGGTGATGATCAGGCAGAGGACGAAGGCGAACAGCGGGCCGAAGGGGAACCATTTGGCGCGATAGGGCAGGTCGTCGAGGTTGCCGCCCTGCAGGACGAAGCCCTTGCGGAAGCGGTAGTGCGATACGGCGATGCCCAGCCAGACGATGAAGCCGCACATGCCCGAGGCGTTGAGCAGCCAGGTGTAAACGGTCTTGTCGCCGATGAAGCTGGTGAGGAAGCACAGCGCGCCGATCAGCGTGGTGGCGTAGAGGGCGTAGCGCGGCACGCCGCTCTCGGACACCTGGGTGAACAGGCGCGGCGCCTTGCCCTGGGTGGCCATGGTGTAGAGCATCCGGGTGGAGGCATACATGCCCGAGTTGCCAGCGGAGAGGATCGCCGAGAGGATCACTGCGTTCATCACGCCGGCCGCGGCGGCGAGCCCCGCGCGTTCGAACAGCAGGGTGAAGGGCGAGGTGCTGATGTCGCTGCTGTCGGTCTTGAGCAGGTTCGGATCGGTGTAGGGGATGAGCATGCCGATGACGAAGATCGACAGGATGTAGAACATCAGGATTCGCCAGAACACCTGGCGGATGGCAATCGGAATGGACTTCTGCGGATTCTCCGATTCACCGGCGGCAACGCCGATCAGCTCGGTGCCCTGGAACGAGAAGCCGGCGATCATCGCTACCCCGATCATCGCCTGCAGGCCGCCGACGAAGGGCGCGTCACCGGTGGTGAAGTTGCTGAAGCCGGGGCTGTCGATGCCGTGCATGATGCCGATGATGCTGGCCAGGCCGATGCCGATGAAGACCACCACGGCGACCACCTTGATCAGCGCGAACCAGAATTCGCTCTCGCCGAAGCCTTTCACCGAGAAGAAGTTGAGCATGAACATGATGCCGAGGAAGCCGGCGCTCCAGTACATGCCCGAGACTTCCGGGAACCAGAACTTCATCACCAGCTGCGCCGCCACCAGCTCGGCGGCAATGGTCACCGCCCAGTTGTACCAGTAGTTCCAGCCCATGGCGAAACCGAAGCCATCGTCGATGAAACGGCTGCCATAAGTGCAGAACGAGCCGGAATCGGGGATGTAGGCCGCCAGTTCGCCGAGGCTGGTCATGAGGAAGAACACCATCAGCCCGATCAGCGCGTAGGCCAGCAGCGCACCGCCAGGGCCGGCGGTGGCGATGGTGCTGCCGGAGGCGACGAACAACCCGGTGCCGATGGAGCCGCCGATGGCGATCATGTTCAGGTGGCGCGGTTTCAGAGAGCGCTTGAGGTGATGCGGCTTCTCTTTCGGCCCCATGGCGAAAGTCAGTTCGACGTCATCTTTGATTCTGCGATTCACGGGTGTCCTCGATAGTTCAGGGCGAGCGGCGGTGCGCCGATCCGGGCAGGCTCGGTGGAGTGTAGTGCGAGCCTGGGATCAGCGCCGGGCGCTGTAGATACGGAAGCCGTCGGCCTCCGCCAGGGTGCGGCAGGAGCCCAGGTGCTGTTCGATCAGCGGCGGGTATTTCAGGAAACTGTTGGCCACCAGGCGCAGCTCGCCGCCGGGTGCCAGATGGCGGGCCGACTGGCGCAGCAGGTGTTCAGTGGCGGCGTAGCTGGTGTGTACGCCCTGGTGGAAGGGCGGGTTGCTGACGATGGCGGCCAGGTTGTCCGGCGCGGCATCGATGCCATCGCCGGCGATTACCTCGCCTTCCAGGCCATTGGCGGCGAGGGTCAGGCGGCTGCTTTCGACGGCGAAGGCGTCGACGTCCAGCAGGGTCAGCCGGTTCTGTGGATAACGTCGCTTGAGCGTGGCGCCGAGCACCCCGGCGCCGCAGCCGAAGTCCAGCAGATGGCCGGCCGGCAGCTTGTCGAGGTGCTCCAGCAACAGGGCGCTGCCGCGATCCAGGCGGCCGTGGCTGAACACGCCGGGCAGGGTGATGACCTGTAGCGGGCCGTCGGCCAGCGGCAGCTCATAGCGTTGTGCGAGGGCGTGCAGGTCGGGCGCTGTTGGGGCGCCGTCGATGTGTGTGTGCCAAAGCTGGCAGTGGCGGGCGCTATCCAGCTTGCTGGCGCGGCCGAACTCGCCGAGCTGCTTGCTGGCGCGTTCGACGCCGGCGCGCTTCTCGCCGACCAGGTACAGCTCGCCATCCGGCACGCAGCTGGCCAGCGCGGCCAGCAGGTAGTCGGTCAGTTCGCGGGACTTGGGCAGGAACAGCACAGCGGCGTCGAACTGGCCCTCGGGCGGTGTCGCACCGAAGTGGCAACGGCCGGCAAAGCGGGCTTCGAGCTGCCGGGCCTCGCCGGCATGCCAGCTCCAGCCTTGCGCCTGCGGCAGGTCGCCGAGCAGGGCGTCGGCGGGCAGGCCGGCGAGCAGGACGCGGCCCTGGAAGCGCTCGATCTGGCGCAGCAGCACTTCACTGGTGGGGGCGTTGGACATGCGGCCTCCTCGAAAAAAGGGCGCGAGTTTAGCAGGGCTGCCGCGGCCGAGCCTAGGCGAGCCGCACCTCGCCATTGCTCCAGAAGTCGTCGCCACGCAGCTCCAGGGTGCCGGCCGCGACTTGTGCGCGCAGGCGCCAGGCGGCGAGCAGGTCGCTGACGAACAGACCGTCGACATAGGCCATGGTCGGACCGATCAATGACTGCACTGGACGCCAGGCTTCGCTGGCGCTGTCCAGCAGGATGCGGTCGATGTGCGCGTAGCCGGTGCCACTCAGTCGGCCGTCGAGCCACAGGCGCAGCTCGGTGTTCTCGGTCAGGGCGTGCTGCCAGTCCGTGCCCAGGCGCTGGCGCTCGGCGGCGTCCAGTTCGTGGCTGGCGGCCAGGGCGTTGGCCAGTTCTTCGGGTTTGAGCATGGCGATGGCGTGGCGATCTTCGCTGCGGCACTGACCGCTGCCAGCACCGACGCTGCGCAGCGTGACCTGCGCCGGCAGCAGCGCACAGACGCGGCGCAGCAGCAGTTGTTCGCTGGCGCTGTCGCCATGCCAGAGCGTGACGGAGCGGGCGTCCGGGCTGCGTAGCCAGTTCGCATCGGTGGCCAGCTCAACGGCGATTTCGCGTTCGCGCAGGGCGTCGCCACCCAGCTCATGCCAGAACGCGGCGCGCTGCTGGCAGGGTGGGTTGTCCACATCGCTCAGCGGGCCGACCGCGAGGTCGTCCGGCATCACACGGATTTTTTTCTCGGTCAGCACGCCGGCTTCGACTGCCCGGCGCAGGGCATCGGCGGCGCCGTCGCCGCAAACCAGATGCAGGCTCATGCCGTCACCACGCGGCGTGCTTCGCCGGCGAAAAAGCCGGCGGCGTTTTCGCTCAACTGGCCGACGATGCGTTGTCGGGCCTCGCGACTGCCCCAGGCGCTGTGCGGGGTGAGGATGAAGCGTGGAAGGTCGCCGGCCAGCAGCGGATTGCCGTCTTTCGGTGGCTCGACGCTGAGTACGTCGAAGGCCGCACCGCCCAGGTGACCGCGACGTAGGGTATCGGCCAACGCCTGCTCGTCGACCAGCCCGCCGCGGGCGGTATTGATCAGGAAGGCGTTGGGTTTCATCAGGTCCAGCTCGCGCTGGCCGATCAGGTTGCGCGTGGCGTCGGTCAGTGGGCAGTGCAGGGTGAGGGCGTCGACCAGCGGCAGCAGTTCCTCCAGCGCCAGTCGGTCAGCGCGCGCGGGGCGGCCGGGCAGGGCGCCGAGCAGTACGCGCATGCCGAAGGCCTCGGCCAGTTTCGCCACCGCCCCGCCCAGCTCGCCGTGGCCGAGCAGGCCGAGGGTCTTGCCCTCCAGTTCGACGATGGGGAAGTCCAGCAGGCAGAACTGCGGCGCCTGCTGCCAGCGCCCAGCGCGGATCGCCGTCTGGTAATCCGGCAGGCGGGTGGCCAGGGCGAGCAGCAGCATCAGCGTGTGCTGCGCCACCGAGGGCGTGCCGTAGCCCTGGCAGTTGCTCACGGTTACGCCGTGCTGGCGCGCGGCTTCGAGGTCGACGTTGTTGGTACCGGTGGCGGCCACCAGGATCAGCTTGAGCTCCGGGCACTGCGCGAACACCTCGGCGCCGATGCGCACCTTGTTGCTGATTGCCACCTGCGCGCCTTGCAGGCGCTCGGCCACCTGCTGCGTGTCGCTGCGCCCGTGCAGGACAAGTTCGCCGAACGGTGCGCGCAGCGGCGCGAGATCGAGGTCACCGAGGTCGAGGGAGGCATGGTCGAGGAAGACGGCGCGAGCAGGATTCATGAGCGATGACACCTTGATCGAAGGGGCGGGATGAAGGGGATTCTCGGCACAACCGCCGCCGTGGACAACCCCGGCTTCCCGCGAGTGCAAGGCCAGATGGCCTCAGGCTGGATGGTAGTTGTCTGAGTGAAAAGTCTGACAGGTGTTTCGGTTTTCCCTCATCTGCCGCCCGCAGCCGGCCTTTTAGAGTGCACCCATCGAATCTCGAGGTGACTTGCGATGATGGCTTGGATTCTCTCCGGCCTTACGGCCATCCGCGCGCTTGGCGCGCGTGTTGGGCAGCGTGATGGCTCGACGACCTTGTATTCCCGTTGCCGGCGGAGAAAGATGCCACGTGGCACAGGGCATGAGTCCTTGCTGTGCTTCGGTGCGTTGCTGGAGTGCTGCGATGCGGCGGCAGATGTGGTGCAGGCCAGTGAGCAGGTCGAACTCTGGGGCGTCACTGATGCGGCATCGGCCCGCCGGACGCTGCAGGACCTGATGCTCGAGGCACGGAGCCAGACGCTGGACGAGGAATTCCGCCGGCTGCAGCGCAACGAGTCGAGCGCCTTCGACGGTGAGCAGCGGCTGCGCTTCAAGCAGGCCCAGCGCGCCTGGCGCAAGGCGGGCCTGGCGCTGCCTGTGGATATCTCCATGGCCGCGCATGATCTGGAAGGCATTGCCTGGTTGACCCGGCAATGCCATGCCTGTGGTTATCTCACCGAATCGGAGGCCTGGCTGAGCCTGGCCTGGGTAGCCGAGATCGCCATTCGAGCATTCTCCGACTGGCAGGCCTATGCCGCGTCGTTCGTATTGGGGCGTGCGATTCTGTTGCATGACGGGGCGTCCGGCGCGATGGCGATCCGGACGTACAAGGAACTGATGGGCAGCCGCGACGACAACACGCCACTGGCCGGCTTGTGGCGTGCCCATCCGCTGGCAGGTATCCGGGTGAGCAAGGTGGTGCTGCAGGAAGAGCACATCGTCGAGCCGCCAGCGCATCCTTCGCGCAGTGCACTCCTGGCCTTTGGCTGCGTGATTGCCGCTAGCGCGGGTGTGCGCGCCGATGATCTGGCCATCGCCCCGCAGGAGCGCGAGTATCAACGGCTGTGGCTGGCCGAGCATTGGCGGGCCGCGGCGCCGGACGAGGTTCTCGCACGCCTGAACTGGTTGCTGGAGGTCGGCAGCCGCGACAGGCTCGACCCGCTGTTGCAGCAGGAGACCGGCGGGCACACCGACTTGACGGAGCGCCGCGGAAATCCCCTGGCGCGCTTCGACCGGGCGCAACGGGCGCTGGTGAAGGCGGGTTTTGATCCGGCCCGGGTTGCGCACTGCCAGAGCGTGCTGGCCTACGATCTGGAACGCGCGGCGTTCGGTGCGCGCCTGGCGTTCACGGCCGGCCTGCTGGACGAGGAGCGCCTGTGGAATGCGTTGCGCCACATGGCCCGGCAGGCCCGCGCGGCTTTCGAAGACTGGGAGGACTATCTGGTTTCGGTCATCCTCGGCCATGCCCTGGCGAACGAGGACTGGCTGGCCGGCAAGCGCCTGATTCGCGGCGGGATGGCCTTGCTGGACGGCATCACCCCGTTCGCCGAGTACCCCTCGCCATGGCAGGCCTGCCCGCTGGAGAGGTTGCCGGTTCTGCACAGTGTGGCTTGTCGGCGGCCCGGCGATTCGTATAGAACCTAGGACTTTCCTGGCGTTTTTCGGAGGCGCGATGTACTGGGCGGAGTTTCTCACGGTGGCGTTCATTCACCTGCTGGCGGTGGCCAGCCCTGGCCCGGATTTCGCCGTGGTGGTGCGCGAGAGCGTGGCCCACGGGCGCCGCGCGGGCACCTGGACGGCCCTGGGCGTGGGCAGTGCGATTTTCCTGCACGTGACCTATTCGCTGCTGGGGATCGGCCTGATCGTGTCGCAGTCCATCGTGCTGTTCAATGCGCTGAAATGGCTGGCGGCGGCCTACCTGCTGTACATCGGCTTCAAGGCTTTGCGGGCGCGCCCGGCTGATCCGGCGGCGGCAGAGACGATGGCCGCTCCGCTCGCCCGTACGGCTCGCGGTGCCTATGTCGCCGGTTTCATCACCAATGGCCTGAACCCCAAGGCCACGCTGTTCTTCCTTTCGCTGTTCACCGTCGTGATCAACCCGCATACGCCATTGCTGGTCCAGGCTGGTTATGGTGTGTACCTGGCCTGCGCCACCGCCGCCTGGTTCTGCCTGGTGGCGCTGCTGTTCAGCCAGCAGCGGGTGCGTGCCGGCTTCGCCCGCATGGGCCACTGGTTCGACCGGATGATGGGCGTGGTGCTGATCGGCCTGGGGATCAAGCTGGCCTTCACCGAACTGCGCTGAGCCCGGCTTTTCGTAGGAGCGAGCTTGCTCGCGAATCTCTTGCCGACGGCTCAAGAGCTGGGCGGTTCGCGAGCAGGCTCGCTGCTACAGGAATGCTTTGTTCCGAATGAAAAAGGGGCGCCTCGGCGCCCCTTTTTCATTTCGCAGCGAAGATCAGACCAGCTCGATCGCCACCGCAGTGGCTTCGCCGCCGCCGATGCACAGCGAGGCTACCCCGCGCTTGCCGCCCTTCTTCTGCAGGGCGTTGATCAGGGTGATGATGATCCGCGAGCCGGTGGAGCCGACCGGGTGGCCCTGGGCGCAGGCACCGCCGTAGACGTTGACCTTGGCGTGGTCCAGGCCGTGTTCGCGCATGGCAAGCATGGTGACCATGGCGAAGGCTTCGTTGATCTCGAACAGATCGACGTCATCCTTGCTCCAGCCGGCTTTCTTGAACAGGTTGGTCATGGCGCCGATCGGGGCCAGGGTGAACTCGGCCGGGTCCTGGCTCTGGGTGGCGTGGGCGACGATCTTCGCCAGGGGCTTCAGGCCACGGCGCGCGGCTTCTTCGGCGGTCATCAGGACCAGCGCGGAGGCGCCGTCGGAGATCGAGCTGGCGTTGGCCGCGGTGATGGTGCCGTCCTTGCGGAAGGCCGGGCGCAGGCCGGGAATCTTCTCCAGGTTGGCGGTCAGCGGCTGCTCGTCGTCCTTCACCACGGTCTCGCCCTTGCGGGTGGTGACGGTGACCGGGACGATTTCCGAATCCAGCGAGCCGTCCTTGATGGCAGCCTGGGCGCGCTTCAGCGATTCGATGGCGTAGGCGTCCATTTCTTCGCGGGTGACGTTGTACTTGTCGGCGGTTTCCTGGGCAAAGGAGCCCATCAGGCGGCCGGTGCGGGCATCTTCCAGGCCGTCGAGGAACATGTGGTCCTTGATCTCGCCGTGGCCCATGCGCAGGCCGGTGCGGGCCTTCTCGATGACATAGGGGGCGTTGGACATGCTTTCCATGCCGCCGGCGACCATCACGCTGTTGCTGCCGGCCTTGAGCAGGTCGTGGGCCAGCATCACCGCCTTCATGCCCGAGCCGCAGAGCTTGTTGATGGTGGTGCAGCCGGTGGCGGCGGGCAGGCCGGCGTTGAGCGACGCCTGGCGGGCCGGGCCCTGTTTCAGGCCGGCGGGCAGCACGTTGCCCATGATCACTTCCTGCACGTCGGCGGGCTGGATGCCGGCACGGGAAATGGCTTCGCGGATGGCGATGGCGCCCAGGTCGACGGCGGAAACGCCGGACAGGCTGCCCTGGAAGCCGCCCATGGGAGTACGGGCGCCGCTGACGATGACGATCTCGGACATGACTCTTAACCTCTTCGCTCTTGTTGTAGGAGTCCGCGCATGGCCGGCTGCGCGTCGGCAGAACCGTGTTGGAAGCTGGCGTCGGAGGCTCATTTACAAGGCGTAAACTCCGCTCCCTCGCCTGCTTCCACCTGGCGCTGCTGCAACTCGCGGGCCTTTCGCGGACTCCGGGTAAAGGTACCGGGCGTGAACGACCGGGCGTCAGGATTCTACCGCGTGACCGGATGCGGCCATAGAGTCATCGGCAAATCACTCTTTTGACTGATGAATGGACACTCCGAGCGCTCTAGAGTCGGTCTCATCCTGATGAGATCCAGCCTTGAGAGTGCGCACGCCATGCTGAAAACCCGCGTCATCCCCGCTGCACAGAACGCCTACCAGTACCCGCTGTTGATCAAGAGCCTGCTGCTGTCGGGCAGCCGTTACGAGAAAGGCCGGGAAATCGTCTACCGCGACACCGTGCGTTACAGCTATGCCACCTTCAACGAGCGTGTTGCGCGATTGGCCAACGTGCTCACCGAGGCCGGCGTGAAGGCCGGTGACACCGTGGCGGTAATGGACTGGGACAGCCACCGTTACCTCGAGTGCATGTTCGCCATCCCGATGATCGGTGCGGTGCTGCACACCATCAACATCCGCCTTTCGCCGGACCAGATCCTCTACACCATGAACCACGCCGATGACCGCTTCGTGCTGGTCAACAGCGAGTTCGCCGCGCTCTACCAGGGCATCGCCGGGCAATTGACCACGGTGGAAAAGACCCTGCTGATCACCGACGGCGCGGACAAGACCAGCACGCTGCCCAACTGTGTCGGCGAGTACGAGACCCTGCTGGCGGCTGCCAGCCCGCGTTATGCCTTCCCCGATTTCGACGAGAACTCGGTGGCGACCACCTTCTACACCACCGGTACCACCGGTAACCCCAAGGGTGTGTACTTCACCCACCGGCAACTGGTGCTGCACACCCTGGCGATGGCCGCAACCATCGGCAGCCTGGACAGCATCCGCCTGATGGGCACCGACGATGTGTACATGCCGATCACCCCGATGTTCCACGTTCACGCCTGGGGCGTGCCCTACGTGGCGACTATGCTGGGGGTGAAGCAGGTGTACCCGGGCCGTTACGAGCCGGAGCTGCTGTGCAAGCTGATCCGTGAGGAGAAGGTGACCTTCTCCCACTGCGTGCCGACCATCCTGCAGATGATGCTCAATGCCGCGGGCGCCAAGGACCACGACTTCGGCGGGCTGAAGATCATCATTGGCGGCAGCGCCCTGAACCATGCCCTGTACGACGCCGCCAAGGCACGCGGCATCCAGCTCACCGCTGCGTATGGCATGTCCGAGACCTGCCCGCTGATTTCCTGTGGCTACCTCAACCAGGAACTGTGCGCCGGCAGCGAGGACGAGCGCACCACCTACCGCATCAAGGCCGGCGTGCCGGTGCCACTGGTGGAGGCGGCGATCATGGATGAGCACGGCGAGTTCCTCCCGGCGGACGGCGAGTCCCAGGGCGAGCTGGTGCTGCGTGCGCCCTGGCTGACCCAGGGCTACTTCCGTGAGCCGGAAAAGGGCGAGGACCTCTGGGCTGGTGGCTGGATGCATACCGGCGACGTGGCGACCCTGGACGGCATGGGCTTCATCGACATCCGCGACCGTATCAAGGATGTCATCAAGACCGGCGGCGAGTGGCTGTCTTCCCTGGAGCTGGAGGACCTCATCAGCCGCCACCCGGCGGTGCGCGAGGTGGCGGTGGTCGGCGTGCCCGATCCGCAGTGGGGCGAGCGCCCGTTCGCCCTGCTGGTGCTGCGCGATGGCCAGGCGCTGGATGCCAGGGCGCTGCGCGAGCACCTCAAGCCTTTCGTCGAGCAGGGCAACATCAACAAGTGGGCAATTCCCTCGCAGATCGCCGTTGTTACTGAAGTTCCCAAGACCAGCGTCGGCAAGCTCGACAAGAAGCGTATCCGGGTAGACATCGCCCAATGGCAGGAGGCTGGCAGCGCCTTCCTCTCCACGGTGTGACCGACGACCGGCAAGTCACGGTTGGCGGGCGGTCGTGCCAAGCAAGCGCTTGGCACGGCGCAGCCCAGTGACCACGCCACCTCGGCACCTGCGCAAGCGTCTAGTCAGGGCCTTTCTAAGACAAATCACACTTTCGAGCGATCAAGCACCCTGGGGCGGTGGATATAGTCGCCACTACTCATAACAAAAAACACATGGAGTAGCGTCGATGAAAACCATGCAACATATCTGGCGCCTGGCGCGGTTGCCGCTGGCAGTCAGCCTGGCTTCCTCGCTGGCGGCTCCGGCTTCCGCCGTCAGCTTCAACATTGGGGAAATCGAAGGTTCGTTCGACTCGACGCTGTCCGTGGGGGCCAGCTGGTCGACGCAGAATCCGAACGACAACCTCATCGGCATCAACAACGGCGGCAAGGGCCTGTCCCAGACCTCCGACGATGGCCACCTGAACTACAAGGCCGGCAAGACCTTCTCGAAGATCTTCAAGGGCATCCACGACCTCGAACTCAAGTACGGCGACACCGGCGTCTTCGTGCGCGGCAAGTACTGGTACGACTTCGAGCAGAAGGACGAGAACACCGAGTTCAAGCCCCTGTCCGACCATAACCGCAAGGAAGCCGCCCAGGCCTCCGGCGGTGAAATCCTCGACGCCTTCATCTACCACAACTACAACATCGCCGACCTGCCGGGCACCGTGCGCCTGGGCAAGCAGGTGGTGAACTGGGGCGAGAGCACCTTCATCCAGAACGGCATCAGCGTGATCAACCCGTTCGACGTCACCGCCTTCCGCCGCCCGGGCTCCGAGATCAAGGAAGCCCTGGTGCCGGTGAACATGTTCTACCTGTCGCAGAACCTCACCGAGAACCTGTCCGCCGAAGGCTTCTACCAGCTGGAGTGGGACCAGACGGTGGTCGACAACTGCGGCACCTTCTTCTCCCAGCCGGACGTGGTGGCTGACGGCTGCACCCAGAACCTCGCGGTGCTGACCAACAATGCCGCTTCGATCCGCACCCTGAACGGCCTGCTCGGCCCGAACCTGGCGGTGACCCCGTCGCCGTGGAACGAAGGCCTGGTAGTGCAGCGCGGCCCGGACCGTGACGCCCGTGACAGCGGCCAGTACGGCTTCTCGATGAAGTACTTCGCCGACAGCCTGAACACCGAGTTCGGCGGCTACTACATGAACTACCACAGCCGCCTGCCGATCTTCAGCGGGCGTGGCGCGGACGCCTCCAAGGTCGCGCAGATCAACCAGTTGATCACCAACATCGCGGCGATCAGCCCGTCCCTGGCGGCCCAGGCCGGCGCGGCGGCGATGGCGGGCAACTCCAGCTACTTCATCGAATACCCCGAAGACATCCGCCTGTACGGCCTGAGCTTCTCCACCACGCTGCCCACCGGCACCGCCTGGCAGGGCGAGATCAGCTACCGCCCGAATGCTCCGGTACAGCTGAACACCACCGACATCCTGTATTCCGGCCTCGACCCGGTGTCCATTGGTGGCAACCACGTCTACGACAACGCTTCCGTGCTGACTGGCACCGCTGGCCAGGACCTGCATGGTTACACCCGCAAGGAAGTCACCCAGCTGCAGACTACCTTCACCCACTTCTTCGACCAGGTCATGGGCGCCGAGCGTCTGACCCTGGTGGGCGAGGTAGGCTGGACCCACGTCGGCGGCCTGGAAAGCCAGAACAAGGCGCGCTATGGCCGTGACCCGGTGTTCGGCCCCGGCCCGCTGAACGGCACCCTCAACGGCCTGGCTACCTGCGAGGCGCTGAACGCTTCCACCCTGGGCACCGCCAACGCCAACAACGTCAGCCGCAACTGCGAAAGCGATGGCTTCACCACGGCCGACTCCTGGGGCTACCGCGCTCGCGCGATCTGGGACTACAACGACGTGTTTGCCGGCGTGAACCTCAAGCCCAACGTGGCCTGGTCCCACGACGTCGACGGCTACTCCCCCGGCCCCGGCGGCAACTTCGAGGAAGGCCGCAAGGCGGTCAGCCTGGGTATCGACGCCGACTACCTGAACACCTACACCGCCAGCTTGGCCTATACCAACTACTTCGACGGCAAATACTCCACCGTCGACGACCGTGACTTCGTCAGCCTGAGCTTCGGTGTGACCTTCTAAGCCGGCTGTTCAACCGGCAAGCGGCCCGCCTTCGCGGCGGGCCATCCGTGCAGTCGGGTGACCGGCTGCACGGGGCAGCAGACAAGACCCGCGATTCGCTCCTGCAAAGGTGGCCAGCGCGGTGGGCAAAGACTCAACGAGGACGATAAACGAATGAGAACAACAAAGATCCTGCTGCACACGGGCGCACTGGCGCTCAGCCTCATCGCCTCCCAGGTGATGGCGGCCGTCTCTGCCGATGAAGCGGCCAAGCTCGGCACCACCCTGACCCCGATGGGCGCGGAAAAGGCCGGCAACGCCGACGGCAGCATCCCAGCCTGGACCGGTGGCCTGCCGAAGAACGCCGGCACCGCCGACAGCAAGGGCTTCCTCAGCGATCCGTTCGCCAGCGAGAAGCCGCTGTTCACCATCACCGCGCAGAACATGGACCAGTACAAGGACAAGCTGACCCCAGGCCAGCAGGCCATGTTCAAGCGCTACCCCGACACCTACAAGATGCCGGTGTACCCGTCGCACCGTACCGCCACCGTGCCGGCCAACGTGCTCGAGGCGACCAAGAAGAACGCCACCAGCACCAAGCTGCTGCAGGGCGGCAACGGCCTGGAGAACTTCCAGGTGGCCAACCCCTTCCCGATTCCGAAAGACGGCCTGGAAGTCATCTGGAACCACATCACCCGCTACCGCGGCGGCCATGTGCGTCGCCTGGTGACCCAGGCCACGCCGCAGGTCAACGGCTCCTACTCGCTGGTGTACTTCCAGGACGAATTCGTCTTCCGCACCGACCTGAAGGACTACGACGCCAGCAAGCCGAGCAACGTGCTGTTCTACTTCAAGCAACGCGTGACCGCGCCGGCACGTCTGGCCGGTAACGTGCTGCTGGTGCACGAGACCCTCGACCAGGTCAAGGAACCGCGTCTGGCCTGGCTCTACAACGCCGGCCAGCGCCGTGTGCGCCGTGCCCCGCAGGTCTCCTACGATGGCCCGGGTACCGCCGCCGACGGCCTGCGTACTTCCGACAACCTGGACATGTACAACGGTGCGCCGGACCGCTACGACTGGAAACTGGTGGGCAAGCAGGAACTGTACATCCCGTACAACAACTACAAGATGGACGATCCGAAGCTGAAGTATTCGGACATCATCAAGCCCGGCCACCTCAACCAGGACCTGTCCCGCTACGAACTGCACCGTGTGTGGCACGTAGTTGCCACCCTGAAGCCGGGCGAGCGCCACATCTACGCCAAGCGTGACTTCTACATCGACGAGGACACCTGGCAGGCCGTGGCCATCGACCACTACGACGGTCGTGGCACCCTGTGGCGCGTTGCCGAGGCGTTCAACCAGTACTACTACAACTACCAGGTACCGTGGTACACCGCGGAAACCCTGTATGACCTGCTGTCCGGTCGTTACCTGGTGCTGGGTCTGAAGAACGAGGAGAAATCCGCCTACGACTTCAACTACAGCGCTTCGGAAAGCGACTTCACCCCGGCAGCGCTTCGCCAGGAAGGCGTGCGCTGATCCCCCGATCCCCACGGGTGGTTCCGCGGTGAGAAAAGACCGGCCTTCGGGCCGGTTTTTTTATGGGAAATCATCCATCGGCTGAATGGAGGGTGGAATGTCGGGTGCCTTCCAGTCACGTTGTGAGCAAAGGTAACAAAATCGACTTCAAATCCCGCCCGCAAGGGGCTAGGCTCCGTCCACAGTGTGACCTTCGTCGATAGCTATAAGAGCTAGAGCAAGAGCCAGGCCAATGACCGACTTCTCGACTCTGCCAAGACTGACCGATGTTCCCCCCAGTACGGCTGGCAGCCGCTTCTTCCGGCCGCCGCTGCCGCATGGCCACGTTGCCCGTTCGCGCCTCTGCGAGCGCATGGCCGCGGGCCTGGAGGGACGGCTGATACTGGTGTCTGCACCGGCGGGGTTCGGCAAGAGCTCCCTCGCCATCGAGTTCTGCCAGACGCTGGAAGGCCAATGGCGCAGTCTGTGGCTGGGGCTCAGTGCAAGGGACAGCGACCCCGGGCGTTTCCTCGAACGCCTGCTCGAAGGCCTGCGCCTGCATTTCCCCACGCTCGGCGAAGAAGCCCTGGCCCTGCTGAAGATGCGCCAACGCCACCAGCCCTTCGCCTTCGAGGCCTGGCTCGACGACCTGCTCGATGAGCTGGTGGACAGCCTGTCGGTCGACCGCCCGTTGCTGCTGGTGCTGGACGACTACCACCTGGCCCAGGGCGCGGTGCTCGACCGCTGCCTGCAGTTCCTCCTCAATCACCAGCCCGCCGGTCTGGTCGTGCTGGTCACCAGCCGCCAACGGCCGGACTGGCACCTCGCACGCCTGCGCCTGTCGCGGCAGTTGCTGGAATTCACCGAGCAGGACCTGCGCCTGACCGTCGAGGAAACCGCGCAGCTGGTCAGCGCCAACGGCGCGCAACTCGACGACAACGCCCTTGATAACCTGGTCGAACGCAGCGAAGGCTGGATCGCCGGTCTGCGCCTGTGGCTGCTGGCCCATGGCGACGAACTGGCGGCCAACGTGCCGGATCTCTCCGTCCATGGCGCCGAGGAGCTGATTCGCGACTACCTGCTGGAAGAGGTGATCGACAAGCAGTCGCCGGAGGTTCAGGTATTCCTGGCCCAGACCGCGCGCTTCGAGCGCTTTTCTGCCGAGCTCTGCGATGCGCTGCGTGATTCCCACGACAGCGCCGCCATCCTGCGCCATCTGCAGCAGCATCAGGTGTTCCTGGTGCCGTTGGACGAGCAGGGGCAATGGTTCCGCTATCACCACCTGTTCTCCGACCTGCTGCTGGCGCGTCCGCTGCCTGGCTCCGGGCCTTCGGCCGCCGCGTTGCACCTGCGCGCGTGCCGCTGGTTCAGTGCCCTGGGGCTGTTCGACGATGCCGTGGAGCAGGCCTTGCGCGCCGGCCACCCGGAAGTCGCGGCGAGCCTGGTACAGAGTCTGTCCGAGGAGCAACTGCTGGCCGAGCAGAACGTCGCCACGCTGTTGCGCTGGAAGATGGACCTGCCCGACAGCCTGCTGGCCAGCACGCCGCGCCTCATCGTGCTGTACAGCTGGGCCCTGGCGCTGGCCTGCCAGCTGGATGCGGCGGAGGAGCTGGCAGCGCAATTGGCGCGCTTCCTGCCGGCCGCCGATCACGCCACCCAGCGCGATCTGCTGGCGCAATGGCAGGCGCTGGCGGGTGTGATTGCCCGTGGCCGCGGCGAGATCGAAGCAGCCGAGCGGCACTGCGAGGAGGCCATGCTCGGGCTCGGCCCGGAACGCTTCGGCCCGCGCCTGCTGTGCCTGTCGACCCTGAGCAACCTGGCCATCGTGCGTGACGACCTGTGGCGCGCCCGCGGGCTCAATCGGGAAGCCCTGGAGCTTGCGCAACGTTTCGGCAACCCGCTGTTCGAGGCCATGGTGCACTACGACCGTGCCCGCGTATTGCAGGCACGCGGCGAGGTGCTGCGGGCCGAGGAAGAGGTGCGTCAGGGCCTGGCGCGGCTATCCGGTCTGTCCTCCCAGCGCCGTTATGCGGTGCGTGGCCGGCTGATGCTGTACCAGGGGTACCTGAGCAGCCTTGCGCTGCAGCCGGACGAGGCGCGCAAATACCTCAAGGCCGGTATCGAGGAGGCCCGTGCCTGCCGCGATATCAGCCTGGTGATCGGTTTCTGCGTGCTGGCCAGCCTGGAAGGGCGGCTGGGCAATTACACCCGTGCCTTCGGCCACCTCGCCGAGGTCGAGCGGATGATGCATGTGTGGGACGTGCCGCCGGTGTACTACCTGTCGGCCATCACCCTGATCAAGTGCGAGCTCTGGCTGGGCCAGGGCCAGATCGAGCTGGCCAGCGCCTGGCTGGAGCGCCTGCGCGACACCTACACCGGTGACGAACCGGCCACCCCGCCGGAATGCTCGCCGCAACTGCCGCGCAACGTGGAGATGCTCCAGGCCCAACTGGAGCGCCGCGAAGGCCGCATGGCCGATGCCCAAGCGCGACTGCGCGCCGTGGCCAGCGGCGCCCTGCAAGGCGGTGCGCAGTTGCAGGCGCGCTTCGCCCAGGGCCAGTTGGTCGCTCTGTTGCTGCAGGACGGCCGCGAGCGCGAGGCGTCCTTCGAGTTGGGCGAATGCCTGAGCGGCCTGGCGGTCGGCTTGTTGATCCCCTTGCACGAAGTACTGCTGCAGCACCCGGAATGGTTGCGCGAACAACTGGCGGTAAGGGCTTCCGCGCCGGCGATCGATGCGCTGCGCGAGCGCCTGCCGGCCCTGCCGGAGCGTGGCGCGGTGCTCACCGACTGCCTGAGTGGTCGCGAGCTGGCGGTGCTGGAGCTGATCGCCCAGGGTTGTTCGAACCAGGAAATCAGCGAGCGCCTGTTCATCTCCCTGCACACCGTGAAGAGCCATGCCCGGCATATCAACGACAAGCTTGGCGTTGAGCGCCGCACCCAGGCGGTGGCGCGGGCGAAGGAGATGGGGCTGTTGCGCTAGGGCGCTGGCCAAACCTTCCGACGTCAACGGCTGGTGTAGGAGCGGACTCTGTCCGCGATTGGCCTGAGACGCCACAGCGGGTGGGAAGCGATCGCGGGCATGGCCCGCTCCTGCGAGATACATCTGCACTCGTGGCGGCCCTCACCCTAACCCTCTCCCAGGGGGAGAGGGGACCGTTCGGCGCAGAATCAAACCAAGGTGTCAGCCGGCACGGACGGCTCCCTCTCCCTCCGGGAGAGGGCTGGGGTGAGGGTGCCGAGCCGTGGGCTCCGATGCTGGGCTGATCTTCAGCTATCTAAACAGCGATCCGCTGGCTCCAGGCTCACATCCCCTTCTTCTCCACCTCTTCCGGCGCACTCAGATCCAGCCCCTTGGGCACTGCCTGCCCCTTGGCCGGCGCAGCCAACTGTCTTTGCACATCCGCCTGGATCGCCTGCAGCACCGGCAGCAGGTCGCGCATGTTCTCGCGCACTTCCGGATAAGCATGTTTCTGCGCCAGTTCGTCCACGCGCATCAGCAGTTGCACGCGCACTTCCGGTGGCAGGTGGATGAACAGCTCGGGCAATTGCTTGGCCAGTTCGGCGCTGTAGAGCACCAGGTCCTGGCGATCGAACTGCGCGGTCAGGCCGAGGTAGTCCAGCGCGCTGCTGGTCAGCATCGAGGCGGCGGCCTTGGCTTCCTGCATGCCCTGCAGGCGCACCGGATTGCGCTGCTCGCTCTGCGCCAGGGTCATCCAGAACTCCACCGTCAGGTTGAACAGGATCGCCTGTTCGCGCAGCGAGTAGCTCATCAGGCCCAGCGCCTCGGCGCCGTAGGGCTGCTTGGCGGCGCGGAAGTTGAAGTACAGGCGCATCAGCTCCTTGAGCTTGAACAGCACCTCGCGCGCCTCGTTCTGCCTCAGCTCCAGCGGGGCATAGATGTTCAGCTGCGGGCGGAAGTTCTCCTCGCTGACCATGCGCTGGTAGATCGGCCCGGTGAACTCGCCGCTGCGCCGGGGCAGGCCGTTGACCTGGGTTTCGTCGATCTTCTTCAGCGCGTCGATCAGCGCCTGGTAGTCGGCGCTGGTCCAGGTGCGCTGGATGTCGGGAATCTTCTGGCCCAGGTAATAGAGGTCGGCGGACAGGGCAGGGCGGCACAGGAACAGCAACAGGACGGCCAGCGGCCACAGCGAACGGCGAGTGAGGATCGGCACGAACGGGCTTTCCTTGCGCGAGGGCGGGTCGGGCTAGGTTAGCGGGGTGCAAGGCCTGCGTCATCCCGTGGCGTGCCTCGACACTACCTAGGTTGGGCGCGGTGGCATGGGCGCTGTGGTGTGATTGGGCTTTAGAACAACAAGCACGGGAGTCACTCGTCCATGACCGCCACATTGTCTGTGCAACCGCCGCTGGCCGAGGGCCTGGCCCGCTACGGTTTCGGCCCGCTGCCGCTGGCTGCGCTGAAGGCACGCTACGCCTCGCCCGAATCCGGTTCGAAGTTCATCCACGTCGACGGCTTCGACATCCACTACCGCGACGAAGGCCACCCGGACAAGCCGGTGCTGGTGATGGTCCACGGCGTGATGGCCTCGCTGCACACCTGGGACGGTTGGGTAGCCGAGCTGTCCGGGCACTTCCGCATCATCCGCCTCGACGTGCCCGGCTTCGGCCTTACCGGCGGTGGCCAGGACCGCGAGTACGACGGCGAGCGCCTGGTCAAGGTGTTCGGCCTGTTCCTCGACCGCCTGGACCTCAAGCAGGTGTCCATCGCCGGCAACTCGCTGGGCGGCTACATCGCCTGGAACTACGCGCTGGCCAATGCACACCGCGTCGAGCGGCTGATCCTCATCGACCCGGCCGGCTACTACATGCAGAAGGTCCCGCTGATGATCGCCAGCGCGGTGTTGCCCGGCGCCGGCATCATGATGCCGATGTGGATGCCGCGCGCCCTGGTGGCCCAGGGCATCAAGGAAGTCTACGGCGATGCGCGCAAGATCAAGCCGGGGGTGATCGACCGCTATTACGACATCAGCCGCCGGCCGGGCAATCGCCGCGCGATGATCGACATCTTCCGCGTGCTGGTGAAGGCCAACCGCGAGGAACTGCCCACCACTCCCAATCGCGTGGCTGCACTGAAGGTGCCGACCCTGCTGATGTGGGGCGAGCGCGACCGCTGGATCTCGCCGCGCCATGTACCGATGTGGCAGCGCGACGTGCCGGGCATCGAGGTGAAGGTCTATCCGGGCGTGGGGCATATCCCGATGGAGGAAATCCCCGAGGAATCGGCAGCGGATGCGCTGCGCTTCCTGCATGCCTGACTGTTGATCGCCCCAAGAAAAAGCCCGGCCAAGTGCCGGGCTTTTCGTTCTGCCGAATTGCTTTTCGAAGGGTGAATAACGCGTCAGCGTTATCCGCCATGCAACGGCCGGCGGATAACCTGTTCCAGGTTATGCGCCCTACGGTCCTGTCCAAGTGCTTTTCGTAGGATGGTGTGGAGCGAAGCGATACCCATCAGTTCCCGCGCGCCGACAGCATGGGTATCGCTACGCTCCACCCATCCTACGGGGAAGTTCGCAGTCAGTACTGGAAACAAAACCGCCCCGACAGGGCGGGGCGGTGTTCGAAGCGCGGCGCGGATCAGCCGGCGTGTGCCAGCGGCTGCGGGTCGTATTCCTTGCGCACCTCGTACAGCACGTCGAGGTTGTTGTGCTGCCAGGGGTGGAAGTCCGACTTGAAGAAGTCCAGGTACTCGCGCAGCAGCGGGCGGAACACGCCGTGCTTGCCCCAGGTCCACTTGATGCCGTCGCGCCAGACACGCCAGTTCCACAGCAGGCCGTCGACCTTGAGCATGTGCACCAGGCCACGGAAGGTATCCAGCACGAAGAAGAAGGTCGCCATGCGCATCGCCCGGCGCAGCAGCTTGCGGCTGCCACAGACCTGGTTGTAGACGTCGAAGGCCACCGCCTTGTGCTCGGTTTCCTCCAGTGCGTGCCAGCGCCACAGGCGCTGCATCACCGGGTCGGCGCCGTCCATGGTGCGCGGATCGGTCAGCAGCCCGTTGGCCATGATCGCGGTGATGTGCTCCAGCGCCGCGGTCGCGGCCAGTTGGCGGCGTGCCGGGAACTTCTTCTGGGTGAAGCGGATACGTGCCTGGGCGCGTTTCTCGATGGCGGTGACGTCGTAGCCCAGGTCGCGCAGGCGCTGGCTATAGGTCAGGTGCTCGCGGCTGTGATGGCCTTCCTGGCCGATAAAGCCACGGATCTGCTCCTTGAGCACCGGGTCGGTGATCTGGTCGCGGAACTGCCGCACCGAGTCGATGAAGAAGCGTTCGCCGTCGGGGAACAGCACCGACATGGCGTCGAACAGGTGGGACTTGAAGGCGTCTCCGCCGTGCCAGTGACGCGGCAGCGGATCAGGCAGATCGAAGTCCATGTGCCGGGGCTTGATCTCCAGTCCTGCGGGGGTGGTGCTGGCCATGGCGGCTCCAGTGTGGTGGTTGTCCATGGTCATTACTCTGGGCTTGTAGGGAAAGCGTCACAAGGTTATTGTCTGCCAACTTTCCGGTCATATCCGGCCAGCGGTCAACATAAGAAGAACGATGAAACAACCGCTCAATTTCACCGCCGAACTGGTGCCGGTCGCCTATGCGCAGGCGCTCCTCGATCTCGCCGAAGAGCTTGGCGTGCCGCGTGCGCGTCTGTTCGAGCTGGCCCGCGTGCGCCCCGAGGTACTGCAGAGCCCCAACGGTCGGTTGTCCTTCGTCGATTTCCACCAGCTGTCCAGCGCCGCCCTGGCGCACTGCAACGAACCCGCCTTCGGCCTGCTGCTGGGGCAGCGGCTGAACGTCTCCACCCACGGCATCCTCGGCTACGCGGTGCTGTCCAGCGCCAACCTCGAGCGCGCCATCGCCTTCGCCCTGAAGTACTACCGCGTGCTCGGCCTGGCCTACGATCTGGAGATGGTGGAAGACGGCGGCGTGTCCTACCTGCGTGCCAGCGAGTCGATCCCCCTCGGCCCGACCAGCCGCTTCGCCGCCGAGGGCCTGATGACCAGCCTGCACACCATCGCCCGCTTCCTGGTCGGCGAGCCGCTGCAGGGCGTCAGCGTTGGCTTTGCCTACGCCGAACCGGACTACGCCGAGCGCTACGCCGAGGTATTCGGCGGCGAGGTGCTGTTCGATCAACCGTTTCACTTCATCGGCCTGCCCAGCGAGTACCTGGCGCGGCCCATGGCGCTGGCCAACCCGGCCACGGTGCAGATGTGCGAGCAGCAGTGCGAGGCGCTGCTGGCCACGCTGGACGTGCAGGAAGGCCTGCTGACGCGCATCCGCCGCCTGCTGCTGGCGCGCCCCGGCGAGTTTCCCGACCTGGAGGCCGTGGCCGCCGACCTGCACACCAGCGGCCGCAGCCTGCGTCGACATCTTTCCAACCTGGGCACCACCTACCAGGAAGTGCTCGACGACGTGCGCAAGCGCCTGGCCCTGCAGTACCTCACCACCACGCACCTGCCGCTCTACGAAATCGCCCTGCTGCTGGGCTTCAACGACCCGTCGAACTTCCGCCGGGCGTTCCGCAAATGGACCGGCAAGCTGCCCACCGACTACCGCGAAGACTGAGCCCGAGCTGGGCACGGCTGCCAAGGGGCCGCCGTGCTGATGGCTGGGCTTCGCGGTGATCTCAGAAGCGATAGCCGACGTAGAGTTGCAGTGCATCGAAGGTGTCGTTGCCAAACACTTCGCGCGCCGCGGCCTTGGGTTTCACCCAGTTGTACGAGAGCGTGGCGAACAGCTGGGTACTCGCCGCCCAGTCCAGGTACAACGCGGCTTCATCGGCGAAGCGCCGGTCGCTGACGGGCTGACCGTAGTAGTTCTTTTCGTCCAGGGAGAACTGGTAGTACGCCGTGCCCGCGCTCAGGCCTGGGGCGATCTGGCCGGCCAGGCGCCACATGTGCACGCGCTCGTTGCTGTCGTTGAGCAGGTAGTTACCGACCACATCACCGATCACCCAGGAGCCGCGCTCGGTGTAGGCCTTGCTCAGCGGGTCCCAGCTCTTGCGGCGATTGTCACTCGGGTCGTCGTCGCCGGAGAACAGCGCATAGCGGTAAGTCAGCTGCGGCTGCAGGGGCAGGCTGGCGAAGCCGTAGTCCAGGCGCACGTACCAGGCGTGGGCGGAAAAATTCACCTGTTCGCCCTCGCCGGTCTGCAGGCCGTACTCGGCGCTGATCGCCAGTTCAGGCAGGGCATCGAAGCCGCCGTCGAGCCAGCGCAGGTTGTACACCTGCATGCCGTTGCGCGGGGCTATCTGGTTGGCCTGGCTGCTGACGTCGCTGACTTTCAGGGCCATCAGGCCGAGCTGGCCACGCAGGAAGGGGTAGTCGAGGTTGGCGCCGCTGAAGCGGGCTCCACCCAGGTCATCGTCGTTGCGCAGGCTGAAGGCCTGGCCGGATAGCGCGCCGCCACGATAGGCAAGGATGGCGCCATCGCGAAAGGCGGTGCGTGGGCCGGACCAGTACGCTCCTTCGCCGAGCAGGTCAAGGTTGCCGTCGGCGAGGATGAAGCCGGTACCAACGCGGAAGTTCTGGTTACCCAGGGTCAGGCGCCAGGGGCCGCGCTCGATGCCGATATAGAGTTCTTCCAGCGACGTCTTGCCGTCCGAGTTGCGGGTGTAACCGCCGGCGTCGCCGTCGCCGAAGGTATGCGCGGCGACCAGTGAGGCGCCGCCGACCAGGCGCAGGTCCTGGTCCAGCGTGTAGCGGAAGCTCGCTTCGGGTTTGAGGAAGGCTTCCTGCCAGACGGCCCGTTCGCCCTTCACCTCGCCGCTGCGATAGTCGCGCTGGCCGGCGCCGAAGTTGACGTTGTGGCTGTCGATGAAGGTGGCGCCGCTGCTCAGGCCGAAGTCCGCCTGCAGGTCGCCATTCTCGTAGTGGCTGTCGGCGTGGGCGAGGCTCGCCAGGGAGGCGAGCAGGAAGGTGGAGAAAGAACCCAGGTGTTGGTTGTTCATGAAGGAGCTCTGCGCTGTTGTTATTGGGATGGCAGGAGTTCAGGGCGCACTCGCTCGCGACGTGCCCGAAGGCACGCCGGAGACAGGTGCGAAGTTGTTATGCGAAGGGTCAGGCGCGGCGACGGGCCAGTGGCAGGATCGCCAGGAACGACAGTGCGCAGATGGCCGCGGAGACCTGCAGCAACAGGCTGAAGTTCTCCGTCTCGCCCAACAGCCAGGCCGCCAGCGAGGGGCCCACGGCGAGGCCGCCGCAGATCGCCAGGTTGGCCAGCACCACCAGCTTGCCGCCCTGGCGGTCGTAGTCGCTGATGGCCGCGAGGAGGAAGGGCAGGGCGAAGGTCCAGGCGAACTTGAAGGCGCAGGCCGCCAGCACGTAGCGCAGCAGCGAGACGTCACCGAGCAGGCCGATCAGGCTCGACGCCATCGCCAGGTAGCCCAGTGCGAGCAGCCATTGGCGCTGGCCACGGATGCCGATCCAGCTGGCCAGCGAGGCGCCCACCACTCCCAGCAGGGAGGCGCTGGCCAGCGCGCTGGAGCTGTCGGCGGCACTGATGCCCTGGGTCCGCGCGAGCTCGCCGACGAAGGTCCAGATGCCGGCGAGGCTGAGGTAGAACAGGAAGATCGCAGTCATGCCCAGGGCGATTTTCCCCAGCGCGGCGCGTGCCTGGCTGGGCGGCAGGGCTTCGGCCTGATGGTCGCTGCCCGCCGGCAGGGAGCGGATCAATGGCAGGCAGGCGGCGGTGAACAGGGCGATCAGCAGGAAGAAGCTGGCGACCCGCCAATGGCTGAACAGCCACGGCATGAATTGCAGGCTCAGCGCTGCCAGTACCAGTTGGCCGGTGACCCACAGGCCGAAGGCCCGCGCCGCGTTTGGCAAGGTGCCTGCGGTGCCCAGGCAAACCAGCACCAGCGCCGCTTCGGAGAACGCGGTGAGGAAACGCAGTGCCACCAGCAGTGGATAGGACGGTGCCGGGGTATTCATCAGCACGGCGCTGAGCAGGTTGCCGAGGAGGAACAAGGCGGCGGCTACCGCGGCGATCCGGCGCCAGTTGTAGCGGCGCATCCAGAAGTAGGTGGGGATGGTGGAGATCGCCATGGCCCCAGTTCCATGCTGAACAGGAAGCCGACCTGGCGATTGTCCAGGCCCAGTTCAGCGATGTACCGGCTGGCCAGGGCCGGTGCAGTGAGCAGAACCAGCGGGCCGATGGCGGAAAACAGCACCACCGCCAGCAGGCGCAGGCGCTGCTGCACCGGACTGAGCAGCAGGGGCGCGGTCAGGGTGCTCATGCTTCCACCTTTTGCTGGCGAGTGGGGAGCAATGGGCTGTCGTAGCGAGCACGCAGGTTGGCGATCCACTGCCGCTGGTGCTCGGCCAGTGCCTGCCCGGGCAAGGCGCGCATCGCCGCCAGGTGCGGGTCCTGGATGTCGCTGGCAATACCGCTGAGCGTCTCGATCACGGCCAGGCCGAAGTAGGGCACCGAGTTGGGCTCGTAGCCGCCTTCGTGGCACAGCACCAGGCGTCCGTCGCAGAGCTCGTCGGCCAGCGTCATCAGCTTCGCGGTCATGGCCCGGTAGGCATCGCTGTGGAGCATCATGCGTCCCAGCGGGTCGTGGGCACCGGCGTCGAAGCCGCAGGGCACCAGAATCAGTTGCGGGCGATGGGCGCGCAGGGCGGGCAGCACGATCTCGTCGAAGGCATGCAGGTAGGCTCCTTCGCCGCAGCCGGGCGGCAGTGGCACGTTGAGGTTGAAGCCGGTGCCGGCGCCGCCGCCCTGCTCGTCGACGAAGCCCGAGTCCTGTGGGTAGTTGCCGTCCTGATGCAGGGAGAGGGTCAGGACCCGTGGGTCTTCCCAGAAAATACTCTGCGCGCCGTTGCCGTGGTGCACGTCCCAATCGACCACGGCGATGCGTTCCAGGCCGTGCTCGACCATCGCCACCTGAGCGGCCAGCGCGGCATTGGCCAGCAGGCAGAAGCCGCGGCCGCGATCCGCTTCGGCGTGGTGGCCCGGCGGGCGTACCAGTGCGTAGGCATTGCGCGCGTCACCGCGCAGCACGTGTTTGACGGCCTGGATCACGCCACCGGCGGACAGCCGCGCGATGTCGTAGCTGCCGTGGCCAAAGGGCGTGTTGTCGCCGGCGTCGCCGCCGCGTCCCGCGCTGAGCTCCTGCAGGCGGGCGAGGTAGCGGGCGGTGTGCACCCGCAGCAGCTGCTCCTCGGTTGCGGCCACTGGCTTGACCGCCAGCAACTGTTCGGCCAGGCCGCTGACGTCCAGCAGGTTCCTCAGCCGGCGCTTGGTTTCCGCGTTTTCGAAATGCAGGCCGGGCTGGATGCCCAGGCCGGGGGCGAACAGGCCGGCATAATTGCCGGTGTCGTGCCACATGTAGTGTTCATGCCAGACGAATGCCGTGGTCATTGGCGTAATCCTTGTTGTTGTTTGGAATGCCGCACCGTGCGCAGGCGGATTGGGCAAGGCAGGGCGAGAGTAGGAAGGCGCCGGAGCAGGGTAAATACACCCGTGGGGGTAGAGCCCCGTCGGGCAACAGGCGGCCGTGTTCCCTGCGGGAACAGTGCTGAGGAAGGTGGGTAGGCGCGGATCAGCGCGGCAAGGGCAGCAGGCCGCTGGCGGAGTGGCGGAGGAACAGGTCGCAGAGTTGCAGCTCGGAGCGCACGCCGAGGCGCGTATAGAGGTTGCGCCGATGCACCTTGACGGTTGCCTGGCTGATGTTCAGCTGGCGAGCGATCAGCTTGCTGGAGTTGCCCTGCAACATCAGCCGGGCTATTTCCTGCTCGCGCGGCGTCAGCAGGCCGTCGGCGAAGGACGCCAAGGCCCGCGACAGACTGTCGTCGTCCGGCGGCTGGACGAGGTTATCGCAGTTCTGTGCAAAGCCGCCCAACAGGTGCTGCAGCAGCGGGTAAAGGTTGCGCAGGGCGCGCAGCTCGGCGGTGCTGGCCAGGTTGCGCTGGCGCCGGCCGATGGACATCACCAGCACGGTGTTGTCGCAGTCGTTGAAGAGAATGTCGATCTCATCGTCCAGGTGCAGTTCGCGGTAGTAGTGCTTGTAGTAATCGCTGCCGTGCAACTGGCTGGTGCGCTGGTTGACGCGCAGGATGCCGCTGCTCATGCCCTGGCGGATCGAGTTCGATACCGGGTCCAGGCGATACATGCCGTCGAGGTAGCGCTCGATGTATTCGGCATGGTGCTGGTCCGGGTAGTCCTCGTAGAGAATGCGCGGGCAGCCGTCGCCGCTGTACGCCTTGATGATCACATTGTCATGGGCGAGGACGGGTTGCAGGCTGTGCGAGAGCAGCACGGGGAAGTCCGGATGGCCCTTGTGCTCCAGCAACCGCGCAAGGTTCTGGTTCCAGTCGGCGCTGGCCTGGGTTGCCAGCAGGTTGCTCAGTTGCATCGGCGTGTTCTCTGCATTCGATCTTGTTCTTTTTCAGGGGAGTTGCTGCAATATGGGTGCCATTCGGCCGCCGATAGCCATGCCGGCTTCGCTGGTCGCTCACCGCTCCGGAGTAATCGATGACCGATCAGCTTTCTCTCATCCGCGAAACCTTCCCCGTCGGCCCCTTGCAGTGCAACTGCACCATCATCGGCGATCCGCTGACGAAGAAGGCCATTGTCGTCGACCCGGGCGGCGACCACGAACTCATCCTGCAGCGTCTCGACGCGCTGGGGCTGAAAGTGGTCAGCATCATCCACACCCACGCGCACCTGGACCACTTCCTCGCCTCCGGGCAGATGAAGGAGAAGACCGGCGCGACCCTGCACCTGCACAAGGACGACCAGTTCCTCTGGGACAACCTGGAAATGCAGTGTCGCATGTTCGGCGTGCCCTACAAGCCGGTGCCTGCGCCGGACCAGTGGTTGGCCGATGACGAGGAGCTGGCCTGCGGCTGTGGCGTGGCGCTGCACACGCCGGGACACACGCCGGGTTCGATGAGCTTCTGGTTCCCCAGGGACAAGCTGCTGATCGCCGGCGACACCCTGTTCCGCCGCAGCATCGGCCGCACCGACCTGTGGGGCGGCGACTACGCCACCATCGAGCGCTCGATCCGCGATCGCCTGTATTCGCTGGACGAAGAGGCGACCGTGGTCACGGGGCACGGTCCGGACACCTGCCTGGGTGACGAGATGCGCGAGAATCCCTTCATCCGTGCTTAAGGTTGCTACGGAATTATTTGCACGACCTAAGCTCTAATCTGCCGCCCGCTAATGGGTGTTTCGCTATTTCGAGGAGTCATCCGACATGTTCACCGCACGTAGTCTGTCCATGGTTGCGGCTGCCACCGCCTTTGCTCTCATGGCCGGTTGCGCCTCCCAGAATCCCTATGATCCCAATACCCAGGTTCCTGCCGAGGGCGGCGTGAGCAAGACCGCCAAGTATGGTGGCCTGGGCGCACTGGCGGGTGCCGTCGCTGGCGCCGCGATCAACCACAACAACCGCGGCAAGGGCGCGCTGATCGGCGCCGCCGCCGTGGGCGCCGCGGCTGCGGGCTATGGCTACTACGCCGACAAGCAGGAAGCCAAGCTGCGCCAGCAGATGCAGGGCACCGGTGTGCAGGTCGAGCGCCAGGGTGACGATATCAAGCTGATCATGCCGGGCAACATCACCTTCGCCACCGACTCGGCGAACATCGCGCCGTCCTTCTACACCCCGCTGAACAACCTGGCCAACTCCTTCAAGGAGTTCAACCAGAACAGCATCGAGATCGTCGGCTACACCGACAGCACCGGCAGCCGCCAGCACAACATGGACCTGTCCCAGCGTCGTGCGCAGTCGGTGGCCAGCTACCTGACCTCGCAGGGAGTCGATGCTTCCCGCGTCAGCACCCGTGGCATGGGGCCGGACCAGCCGGTTGCTTCCAACGCCGACGTCAACGGCCGCGCGCAGAACCGCCGCGTGGAAGTGAACCTGAAGGCGCTGCCGGGCGCGCAGACCCAGCAGTACCAGCAGTAAGCGCTGCCCATGAAAAAGCCCGCCGATTGGCGGGCTTTTTTGTGCCTGGCGGGAAGGGCGTAGGAGCGGACTCCGTCCGCGATCGGTTTCCGGCGCGATGCGGGGCCTATCGCGGACGGAGTCCGCTCCTACAAGATCCGTCAGGCCTTGGCGGGGAATTCGCGGTGCAACTGGGCCAGCAACTGGTCCTTGCGCTCCCACAACTGGTTCACCCACAGCTGGAATTCGGCGCGGTAACCCTCGTCCTGGTCATAGCTCTTGCCGATGAACTGGCGTGGGATTTCCAGCTCCTCGAAACGCACTACCACCGAGCGCAGCTTGCCCGAGAGCAGGCACCAGAAGGTCGGGCGACCATCGGGGTAGTGAATGGTGACATTCACCAGGGTGCGCAGTTGCTCGCCCATGGCGTCGAGAACGAAGGCGATGCCGCCGGCCTTGGGCTTGAGCAGGTGCTGGAAGGGCGAGGCCTGCTCGTCATGCTTCTCCTGGGTGAAACGCGTGCCTTCGAGGAAGTTGAAGATCGCCACCGGAATACGGCTGAACTTGGCGCACGCCTTGCGCGTGGTTTCCAGGTCCTTGCCTTTCTTTTCCGGGTGCTTGGCCAGGTACGCCTTGGTGTAGCGCTTCATGAAGGGGAAATCGAGCGCCCACCAGCACAGGCCGATCACCGGAACCCAGATCAGCTCCTGCTTGAGGAAGAAGCGCAGCAACGGGAGGCGGCGATTGAGCTGGTACTGCAGGACCAGGATGTCCACCCAGCTCTGGTGATTGCTGGTGACCAGGTAGGAGTGGTCGTAGTGCAGCCCCTGCAGGCCTTCGACGTTCCAGCGCGTCTTGCCCACCAGGTTCATCCAGCCCTTGTTGCAGGTGATCCAGCTTTCGGCGATCACGCTCATGACTTTGCTCAGCAGCAACTGGGCGGCGTTGAACGGCAGCAGCAACTTGATGATCGACATGCCCAGCAGCGGGATACACCAGCACAGCGTGCTGACCACCAGGATCAGGGTGGCGAGGATGCCGCGCAGAGTGTGCGGGAGGAAACTCAACATCGAGGAATGGTCCTTGTACGTAGGCGCCCGGTCGGCCGGGCGCGTGATGCGTTCGTGGGCACATCCCTCGTGCCTTGGGTTATCAGCCGTCCTTGCCGCTGTCCGCCTGGATCGCCGTCAGTGCGATGGTGTAGACGATGTCGTCCACCAGCGCGCCGCGCGACAGGTCGTTCACCGGTTTGCGCAAGCCCTGCAGCATCGGCCCGATGCTGACGCAGTCGGCACTGCGCTGGACCGCCTTGTAGGTGGTGTTCCCGGTGTTCAGATCGGGGAACACGTACACGTTGGCGCGTCCGGCCACCAGGCTGTCGGGCGCCTTCTGGCGGCCCACGCTGGCGATGGCGGCGGCATCATACTGCAAGGGACCGTCAATCAACAGATCGGGGCGTTTTTCCCGCGCGATGCGCGTAGCTTCGCGGACTTTCTCGACATCTGCGCCGGTTCCCGAGTCGCCGGTGGAGTAGCTGATCATCGCCACCCGCGGAGTGATGCCGAAAGCCTGCGCCGAGGCGGCACTCTGCAGGGCGATCTCTGCCAGGTCACTGGCCGAAGGATCGGGATTCACCGCGCAGTCGCCGTAGACCACCACCTGGTCGGGCAGCAGCATGAAGAACACCGAGGACACCAGGTTGTAGCCGGGAGCGGTCTTGATCAGCTGCAGCGCCGGGCGGATGGTGTTGGCGGTGGTGTGGATGGCGCCGGACACCAGCCCGTCCACCTCGTCCAGGGCGAGCATCATGGTGCCCAGCACCACGTTGTCTTCCAGCTGCTGCTCGGCCATCGGCGCATTCAGGCTCTTGCCCTTGCGCAGCTCGACCATCGGCTCGACGTAGCGGCTGCGCACCAGGTCCGGGTCGACGATCTCCAGGTCCTCGGGCAACACGATGCCCAGCATCTGCGCCACGGCCTGTACGTCATCGGGTTTGGCCAGCAGCACGCAGCGGGCGATGCCGCGGGCGTGGCAGATGGCGGCAGCCTGCACGGTGCGCGGCTCGCTGCCTTCGGGCAGGACGATGCGCTTGCCGGCGCGGTTGGCGCGACGGGTCAACTGGTAGCGGAACACCGGTGGCGACAGGCGCAGCTCGTGGGGCGCGCCGCAGCGGTCCCTGAGCCATTCGAAATCGATGTGCTCGGCGACGAACTCGGTCACACGCTCGGCGCGCTCGCGGTCGTCCACCGGGATTTCCTTGTTCATCCGCGACAGGTCGCCGGCGGTGTCGAAGGAGCCGGTCTTCACCGTCAGTACCGGCAGGCCGCTCTGCAGGGCGCTGCGGCACAGCTCCATGATCCGCGCGTCCGGCGCCAGGCCCGAGCACAGCAGCAGCCCGGCCAGCGGTACGCCGTTCATGGCGGCGAGGCAGGCGGCGAGGATGATGTCGTCACGGTCGCCCGGCACCACCACCAGCACGCCCGGCTTGAGCAGGTGCACGGTGTTGGGCGCCGAGGGAGCGCAGAGGATGATCTTCTGCACGCGGCGTTGTTCGTAGTCGCCGGCGTTGAGCACGCTGGCGTCCAGCAGGTCGGCCACGTCGCGGGTGCGCGGGGCGTTCATTTCATCCTGCCAGGGAATGCAGCCGAGCAGGCGCACGTCACCGTCGCGCAGCAACGGGGAGTGTTCCTTCAGGCGCTCACCGAACAGCCGCGCGGCTTCCACGGCGTCGCGGGGCATATCGTCGCTCTCGCCGCCGCGTACCTTGTTCACGATCAGGCCGGCCAGGTGCGGGTCGCGCGGGCCGCCGAACAGCTGGGCGAGGATCTCGATGCGGTCGGACAGTTCGCTCACTGTCTCGTTGTCCGGCGCGGAAACCAGGATCACCTCGGCATCCACGCTGCGCGCCAGGTGGCCGTTGATGCGCGCGGCGTAGCTGGCGTGCTTGGTCGGCACCATGCCTTCGACGATCATCACGTCCTTGTCGACGGCGACGCTGTTGTACATGCCGACGATGTCTTCGAGCAGCTCGTCGAGCAGGCCGTCACCGAGCATGCGCTCGACCTTCGACAGCGACAGCGGGGTGGGAGCGTTGAGGCCGTGGGTACGGGCGACCAGTTCGCTGGAGCGCTCCGGACCGTCGTCCCCGGCATGGGGCTGGGCAATCGGCTTGAAGAAGCCGACTTTCAGGCCGGCGCGTTGCAGGGCGCGAATCAGCCCCAGGCTGGTAGACGTCAGACCGACACCGAAACCGGTCGGTGCGAGGAAGAAGGTGTGCATCCGGGCTCCTTAAGCCGTGCGGGGGTGGGAGGCGCCCTTGTGGGGCGCAACCCATGGATCTTCAGTCGAGTACGGCCAGGGTGTCGAGAGCGATCTGGCGTTCCTCGTTGGTGGGGATCACCAGTACGCGGGGATGGCCGGGCAGGTGGATCGGCCCGCCGACGCCGCGCACGCAGCGGGCGTTGGCTTCGCCGTCGAGTTCGAGGTTGAGCACGTGCAGGTGCTTGACCGTGAGGTTGCGTACCAGCGCGGAGTTTTCGCCGATGCCGCCGGTGAAGATGATGCCGTCCAGGCGCGGTAGCGCACAGGTCAGCGAGGCCAGGGATTTGGCCAAGCGGTAACAGAATACTTCGATGGCCAGTGCCGCATTGGCGTGGCCCTGCTCGCGGGCATGCTCCAGGGTGCGCATGTCGTTGGACAGCCCCGACAGGCCGAGCAGGCCACTGTCGTGGTTGAGCATGTGGTCGATCTTCTCCAGGCTCCAGCCCAGGGTGCGCGCCAGATGACTGTGCAGGTTCGGATCGACGTCGCCGCTGCGCGTGCCCATCATCAGACCTTCCAGCGGAGTCAGGCCCATGCTGGTGTCGCGACTCTGGCCGTTGGCGATGGCGCAGGTGGAGCTGCCATTGCCCAGGTGCGCCGACAGCCAGTAACTGTCGCCCACCGCCAGCCCGCTCATCTCGGCTGCCTTGTGGCTGACGTAGCGGTGGCTGGTGCCGTGGAAGCCGTAGCGGCGCACGTGCTGCTCGCGGTACAGCGGCTCGGGGATGGCGTAGCGGAAGGCGCGCTCGGGCAGGCTCTGGTGGAAGGCCGTGTCGAACACGGCGATGTGCGGCAGGTTCGGGTAGAGCGCCATGGCGGCGTCGATCCCGACCAGGTTGGCCGGGTTGTGCAGCGGCGCCAGCGGTGAGGTTTCGCGGATGGCGCCGAGCACTTCGTCGGTCAGGCGCGAGGCCTGGGTGAAGCGTTCGCCGCCATGTACCACGCGGTGGCCGATGGCGTGCAGCTCGCCTTGCGCAGCCTGGGCCACCAGTGGCAGCAGGCGGGCGAGGGCGGCCTTGTGGTCGCCACCAGGCAACTCCAGGGTCTGCGGCTGCTCGTCGGTCTCGCCCTGCCAGCGCAGGCTGGCGCCATTGGACCCGAGGCGCTCGGCCAGGCCATGGAGGATGAAGTCTTCGCGTCCCTCTCGAACCAGAGCGAACTTGATCGAAGAACTGCCGCAGTTGATCACCAGGATATTGCGAGCCGGCATGCCTACTCCTTGCTGCTGTCGGATTGCCTGGCGCACCAGCCGCAGGGGAACCAGCGGCCGATCTGCGCCTTGCGTTGCTGCGGGTCCAGCACCCAGGGCCGCGACTGCCAGGGCGGCTGGTGGCGCAGATGCTGGGTATGGCCGCAGGACAAGACTGCCACCCAGTGGCCGTCTTCGTCCTGATGAAAGTCAAGCAGGCGCGGCGCGACCGCGTCATCCCGTCCGTCTGTCTTCGGGTCGCATTCGGGGGCGGCGCCGCGTAAACTTACGCGCTCATCTTCAATATCAGATAGGTTTCGAACCATGCAGATCGCGGCCAACAAGGCGGTTTCCATCGACTATACCCTGACCAACGACGCGGGTGAGGTCATCGACAGCTCCGCCGGCGGCGCTCCGCTGGTCTACCTGCACGGTGCCCACAACATCATTGGCGGCCTGGAAAAGGCTCTGGAAGGCAAGCAGGTCGGTGACGAGCTGGACGTGACCGTCGAGCCGGCAGACGCCTACGGCGAATACAGCGCCGAACTGGTCGCCACCCTGACCCGTGAAATGTTCGAGGGTGTGGACGAGCTGGAAGTCGGCATGCAGTTCCACGCTTCCGCTCCGGACGGCGGCATGCAGATCGTCACCATCCGCGATATCGAAGGCGACGACGTGATCGTCGACGGCAACCACCCGCTGGCCGGCCAGCGCCTGAACTTCAAGGTGAAAGTGATCGACATCCGCGACGCTTCCGCCGAAGAAGTCGCCCATGGCCACATCCACGGCGAAGGTGGTCATCACCACTGATCGCTGCCATCCGGTCGCTCATCGGGATCGGGTGGAGCCATCATTGAGCTGCTAAGCTCAATCGGGAAAGGCGCCTTCGGGCGCCTTTCTCATGCAACCTGATCGACTGCAACAAGGCCAGGGCATTTTTCCCGCATCGACTGGGATTGCGCAGCACGACGGACACGTTGTCCGCCCCTGCGCGGGCACTTCGTGCCTACTTCTTCAAGGAGCAAGCAATGAGCGCTTTTCACGATCTGACGCTGCATGGTCTCGATGGCCAGGATCTGCCGCTGGCCCCACTCAAGGGCAAGGTCGTGCTGGTGGTCAACGTCGCCTCGAAATGCGGCCTGACCCCGCAGTACGCCGCTCTGGAGAACCTCTACCAGCAATACAAGGATCAAGGGTTCGTGGTACTGGGCCTGCCGTGCAACCAGTTCGCCGGGCAGGAGCCGGGCAGCGAAGCCGAGATCCAGTCGTTCTGTGCACTGAACTACGGGGTCAGCTTCCCCATGTCGGGCAAGCTCGAGGTCAACGGCTCCGAGCGCCACCCGCTGTACCGTCTGCTGGCGGGCGAGGGCGCCGAGTTCCCCGGCGACATCACCTGGAACTTCGAGAAATTCCTCCTCGGCCCGGATGGCCGCGTGCTGGCCCGCTTCAGCCCGCGCACCACGCCGGATGATCCGGCGCTGATCCAGGCCATCGAGAAGGCGCTGGGCGCCTGATCCTCCCCGGCGGGAGAGGGCGCATGCGCCAATCCCGCCGGCATTTCTTCCCTTTCCTTGTTCTGCGCCGTGCGCGGCGGCTTAATCGGACGACCTGAACCGGGAGTCCGCCATGAGCCGTTTTGCCACCGAGTCGTCCTGCCTGCCCGCGACCCCCGATGCCCTGCGTGCGTTGATCGAGCAGCGTCGCTCGGTACGTCGTTTCCTCGACGAGCCGGTCCCCGATGCAGTACTGCGCGACTGCCTGGAACAGGCGGTACTCGCGCCCAACGCCTGCAATCTGCAGCCGTGGAGCTTCCAGGTGATCCGCAACGCCGAGCTGCGCCGCCGACTGGTGCCGGTCTGCCTGGGGCAGAACGCGGCGCGCAGCGCACCGGTGCTGATTGCGGTGCTGGCGCGGCCGGATACCTGGCGTGAGTCCTGCGCGGCGATCCTCGAGCAATGGCCCGAGCCGCAGGTGCCGGAGAAGGTGCGCGACTTCTATCGACGCACCGCGCCTTTCCAGTACAACCAGGGGGCGCTCGGCCTGCGCGGGCTGTTCAAGCGCGTGCTGTATTCGCTGGTCGGATTGCGCCGTGCGCTGATGCGCCAACCCAACAGCCATGCCGAGATGCGTCTGTGGGCGGTGAAGTCCACCGCGCTGGCGGCGCAGAACCTGATGCTTGCCGTGCAGAGCCACGGCTACGCCAGTTGCCCCATGGAGGGCTTCGACGAAGTGCGCCTGCGCAAGGTGCTGCAGATTCCCCGGCGCGCGGTGCCGATCATGCTGCTGGCGGTGGGGCGGGCTGCCGACAATGGCGTCTACAACCCGCGCCTGCGTTTCCCTTTGGAGCAGCGCGTCAGCTGGCACTGAGCGCATCAGGGCGCGTCAGTACGCCCATGCGCCCGCCGCCGAAGGACCAGTCGTCCGCCTCGCTGGTGGTGATCTGCACCATCACATCCTCGCTGGCGATTCCCAGGCGTTCGCCCAGCAGCGCGTTCAGTCGGCGATAGAACGCCTGCTTGGTCTGCGCATCGCGGGGGCGGCCGATGGTGATGGCGATGAGGACGAAGTCGTCGCTGCGTGGACCGCCCAGGTAGCCGCGGTTGTAGATGAATTCTTCCGCCTCGTGCTGGTGGATCATCACGAACTGGTCCCCCTCCGGCACATTGAAGGCCTCGTGCATGGCGTCGTAGACGGTGTTGGCGAGTTCGCGCAGGTAGCCGGGTTGTTTGCCCTTGTGCAGGGAGATGCGGACGGTAGGCATGGCGCCGTTCCTCGGTGGGTGATTGACGAGTTCAGGCTAGCCCGGCAAGTTGATTCGGAATATCGGGAAATACTTGATCGATAGTTCGATTAATCAGGATGGTTGCCATGGCCCGCATCAACTTCGATCTGGACGTGCTGCGCACCTTCGTCGCCGGCATCGAGCTGGGCAGCTTCGCCCGCGCGGCGGACCGCCTCGGGCGCTCCACGTCGGCGGTCAGCGCACAGTTGAAGAAACTGGAAGAGCAGGCCGGCACACCGGTATTGCGCCGCGAAGGGCGCGGTATGGCGCTGACCGAAGCGGGCGAGACGTTGCTGGCTTACGCGCGTCGGCTGCTGGAGCTGAACGACGAAGCGGCCAGCGCCTTGCGCGGTGGTTCGCTGGAGGGGCGGGTACGCCTCGGCCTGCAGGAAGACTTCGGCGAGACGCTGTTGCCCGCCGTGCTGGCGCGCTTTGCCCGCGCCCATCCCAAGGTCCGCATCGAGGTCCGCACGGCGCGCAATCAGCAACTCCTCGAAGGCGTGCGCAACGGCGAGCTGGACCTGGCGCTGGCCTGGGAAACCGGCGAGCGCACGCCACACATGGAGCGCATAGGCACGGTGGCGCAATGCTGGATCGGCGCGCCGGACACTGGTTTGCCCGTCAGCGCAGAACCCTTGCCGCTGGTGATGCTGGAAGCGCCATGCCTGCTGCGCAGTGCGGCAACGGCGGCGCTCGACCGTGCCGGCATCGCCTGGCGCGTGGCGTTCACCAGCGCCGGATTGTCCGGCATCTGGGCTGCGGTCGGCGCCGGGCTGGGGGTTGGCCTGCGTACGCCGATCGGTTTGCCGGCCAGCGTCGAGCGGCTGGATGCCGGGCGCGCCGGGCTGCCGCTGATGGCGCCGCTGGGCCTGTGCCTGCACCGCAGTGAAGCCGAGCCGGAAGCGCTGGTGGCGCGCCTGAAAGAGCTGCTGCAGGAGGGCGTGGCGGAGCTGCTGGAAAGCCCGTCGGTTCGTTGATTCGTTTCTGAGGGAAAATCACCGCGATCAATGGTGCTGGCAAAAGCGAGACGACCGGTCATATTCTTGCCGCCATGAACAGCATCCGACTCGACAAGCGTGACCTGATCCTCGCCAAGGGCTCCCTGGCGATGACCCGCAGCGGCTACCACGGCACCGGCGTGCAGGACATCGTCCAGGCCGCCGGCATCCCCAAAGGCTCCTTCTATCACTACTTCGAGAGCAAGGAAGACTTCGCCCTGCAGGCCCTGGAGCACCTCTACGCCCCGCGCCTGGCGCGCTACGCCGAAGCGCTGGGGAATCCCGCGCTGGGGCCGCGGGCGCGCATCCTTACCTATTACCGCGAGTTGCTGGCGCACTTCGCCCGCCAGGAAAAGCTCGAATACCACTGCTTCATCGGCAGCCTGAGCTTCGAAATGGCCGAGCTGTCGCCGCCGATCGCCGAGCGCGTCGATGGCATTCTCCAGCAGTCCATCGACACCCTGCGCGACTGCCTGGCCGACGCCCAGCGCGCCGGGGAGTTGCCCACCTCGGAGAACGTCGAGCAACTGGCCGAGTTCATCGGCAATGCCTGGCAGGGCGTGCTGGCACGCATGAAAGTCAGCGCATCGCTCAAGCCGGTGGAACGCTTTATCGAGCGCCTGGAGCACTTGCTGCAGGCCTGATCTGCCTGAGTCATCACTCAATTTTCCAGCCCAACTCAAAAACGAGACGACCGGTCGCCTGGCCGTCATGGAGACTTCAATGACTGCATCCGTAGATACCCTGTTCTCGCCCTTCCGCCTGGGCGATCTGGAACTGCCCACGCGCATCGTGATGGCGCCGATGACCCGTAACTTCACGCCGGGCGGCGTACCGCACGCGCAGGTCGTCGAGTACTACCGCCGCCGTGCCGCTGCCGGCGTCGGCCTGATCGTTACCGAAGGCACCACCGTCAACCACAAAGCCGCCAACGGCTACCCGAACGTGCCGCGCTTCCATGGTGAAGACGCCCTGGCCGGCTGGAAGCAGGTGGTCGACGCCGTGCACGCCGAAGGCGGCAAGATCGTTCCGCAGCTGTGGCACGTCGGCGCCGTGCGCCGCCTGGGCACCGAGCCGGATGCCAGCGTTCCGGGCTACGGCCCCAGCGGCAAGGAAAAGGACGGCACCGTGCTGGTCCACGAGATGACCAAGGAAGATATCCAGGACGTCATCGCCGCCTTCGCCCAGGCTGCCCGCGACGCCAAGGCCATCGGCATGGATGGCGTGGAAATCCACGGCGCCCACGGCTACCTGATCGACCAGTTCTTCTGGGACGGCAGCAACAAGCGCACCGACGAGTACGGCGGCAGCCTGGCCAACCGTTCGCGCTTTGCCATCGAGCTGATCCAGGCCGTGCGCGCGGCCGTCGGCCCCGACTACCCGATCATCTTCCGCTTCTCCCAGTGGAAGCAGCAGGACTACAGCGCTCGCCTGGTGCAGACGCCCGAGGAGCTGGAAGCCTTCCTCAAGCCGCTGTCGGATGCCGGCGTGGACATCTTCCACTGCTCCACCCGCCGCTTCTGGATTCCGGAATTCGACGGCTCCGACCTCAACCTCGCCGGCTGGACCCGCCAGCTCACCGGCAAGCCGACCATCACCGTCGGCAACGTTGGCCTGGACGGCAGCGAGTTCCTGGCGTTCTTCGGCAACACCGAAGAAGTCGCCCAGCCGTCGGGCATCGACGGCTTGCTGGAGCGTCTGAACAAGGAAGAGTTCGACCTGGTCGCCGTCGGCCGTGCCCTGCTGGTCGACCCGGACTGGGCGGTGAAAGTGCGTGACGGTCGCCTGGAGGACATCAAGCCCTTCAGCCGTGATGCGCTGATGTCGCTGGCCTGATTCGCCCGCGCCTGATGCAGGAAAGCCCCTGGCACCGTTGGTGTCAGGGGCTTTCGCATTTCTGTAGGAGCGAGCTTGCTCGCGAACAGGCCCCGTTGTGGACTCGGTTCGCGAGCAAGCTCGCTCCTACAAGTGGTGCCCTTCTTATGATCGGTTATTGATTGCCTGAATGGTCTGAAAGCACCGTCCCAGGCGTTTACAAATCTTTTCCGAGACCCACCTTTCCGTATGCTGACTTCCCAGTCCGAAACGGGCAGAGTATGAACGCGTTCACACAACAATAGGCCGGGAGACGGCCATAGGAGTAAGTCATGCGGATCGGCTTGGTAGTCGATGCAACCTGCGACCTTCCCCCCGAATTCCTTGCTGCCCACAATATTCGCGTTCTGCCCATCGGTATCCGGGTGGGTGAGCGGCGTATCGTCGATGACCGCGATCCCGACACCACCCTCAAGTTCTATTCCCAGGACCTGCCCAAGGTCGGCCCCGAGGACGGCAGCGAACCGCTGACGCCGGCGCAGACCCACGACTGGTTCCTGGAAAAGCTGGTTACCGATTTCGACTACGTGATCTGCCTGACCGTCAGCAGCCAGCGCAGCCCGATCTTCGACAACGCCACCCAGGCCTCCTTCAGCCTCCTGCAGAGCTACAAGGAGCGCCGGGCCGCCGCCGGTATCGCCGGGCCCTTCGCGCTGCGGGTGATCGACAGCCAGACCGTGTTCGCCGGCCTCGCCGTGCTGGCCGCCGAAGGCGTGCGCCTGCTCGGCGAAGATCAGCATCCCAACGCCGTGCGCACCCGCTTGGAGCAGCTCAGCCAGCAGATGAACACCTTCCTGGTCGCCAGCGACCTGGGGCACATCCGCCGCCGTGGCTTCCAGAAGGGCGACCGTAGCAGCATCGGCGATCGCCTGCGTGGCGCCTTCCTCGGCCTGGGCTCGATGCTCGACATGAAGCCGGTGCTGAGCCTGGTGCAGGGCGAAGACAAGCCCGTCTCGGTGTCGCCCAACTACGAGAAATCCGCCGAGCGCCTGCTCAACTTCGCTCGCGCGCGGGTCGAGGCGGGCGAGTTGCTGGCGCCGCAGATGAGCCTGAGTTACGCCGGCGATCCGTCCGCACTGCGTGACCTGCCGGGCTTCGCTGCGCTGGAGGCGGCCTGCCAGGCCAAGGGCGTGCAGGTACACCTGGCCATGCTCAGCCCCACCGGCGGCATCAACCTTGGCGCCGGCGCCATGAGCCTGTCCTTCGCCGCCGAGCCCAAGCCCTTCGCCTGACGGCTATTTGTGGGCTTCGGGATGTCCCAGGCCGCCGGGGTGCTTCCCCGGCAGGGCCGTGCGACAGGCTTCCTGCAGATACCCTTCGAAACGCTCGACCACCGTGTCCCACGCCTGATGGATGGCGTGGTGGCGCGCGTTGAGGCGCACCCGGCGCAGGCGTTCCGGGTCGGCCAGCAACCAGCTCGCCGCATCGAAGAAACTCTGGTTCTCGCCCGGCACGCCGAGCACGCCGTTGTGCCCGTGGCGAATATGCTGGCCGGCCGCGGCCTGGTCGAAGGCCACCACCGCCAGCCCTGAGGCCAGTGCCTCCAGCACCACATTGCCGAAGGTTTCCGACAGGCTGGGAAACAGGAACAGGTCGCCGCTGGCGTAGTGGCGGGCCAGCTCCTCGCCACGCCGCAGGCCGCAGAACAGCGCTTCGGGCAGTTCCTTCTGCAAGTGCGCGCGTTGCGGGCCGTCGCCGACTATCACCAGGCGCAGCTTGAGCTGCGGATGTGCTGCGCACAGGGCGCGGAAGCTGCTGCCCAGCAGCGACAGGTTCTTCTCCGCCGCCAGCCGGCCGACGTGCAGCACCGCGATGTCGCGCTCGCCCAGGCCCCATTCGCGGCGCAGCGCTTCATCGCGGCGGGCGGGGTTGAAAAGTTGGCTGTCGACGCCGCGCGCAAGCTGCGCCAGGCGCTCGAAGCCGCGCCGTTGCAACTCCATGGACTGGCTGGCGCTGGGCACCAGGGTCTGCTGGGTGCGGTTGTGGAACCAGCGCAGGTACAGGGTCACCAGGCGCATCAGCGGGCCGAAGCCGTAGTGCGCGCTGTACTGCTGGAAATTGGTATGGAAGCCGCTGATCACCGGAATTCGCAGGCGCCGCGCAGCGCGCAGGGCGGCAAGCCCGAGCGGGCCTTCGGTGGCGATGTAGAGCACGTCCGGGCGGATGCGCTGCCAGTGGCGCAACAGCTTGTGCAGGCACGATTGGCCCCATTGCAGGCCAGGGTAGCCGGGCAGCGGCCAGCCACGGGTGAGGACCAGTTCGGCGTCGCTGTGACGGTCATCGTCGCCCTGCTGGCGCGGGCGAACTATCTGGATCTGGTGCCCGAGGCGCAACAGCCCCGAGGCCAGGCGCCCGAGGGTGTTGGCAACGCCGTTGATTTCCGGCGGAAAGGTTTCGCTGATCAGCGCAATGCGCAGGGGAGTCGTGGTCATGCTCGCAGTGTCCCGGCGCGCGGTGGCGCGCCGATGACAAAGCGATGATCGATAGGTGACAGCCGCCGTGCGTTACTTCACCAGTGCTTTCTCGCCGCCTTCGCGTACCCAGAACAGCACCGCTCCAGCCACGGCGGCGGGCATGGCGACCAGGTTGACCACCGGGATCAGCAGCGCGAGGTAGGTGATGCCGCCAAAGCCCATGCAGGCCCAGCGCTTGCTGCGCAGCCAGGCGAGCATCTCGTTCCAGCCCAGCTTGTGGTTGTCGGCCGGGTAGTCGATGTACTGCACGGCCATCATCCACACGCCGAAAATCAGCCACAGCGGTGCGGCGATCAGGTTCAGGCCGGGGATCAGGCTGAGGATGAACAGCGCGATGGCGCGCGGCAGGAAGTAGCCGAGCTTGCGCAACTCGCGGCCGATGGTGCGCGGCACCATGGCCATCAGCTCGCCCCAGCTGAACTCGGGGAAGTCGTCGGTGCCGCGCACCACGACTTCGACCTTCTCTGCGAGGAAGCCGTTGAAGGGCGCGGCGATGATGTTAGCGAGCATGGTGAAGGTGAAGAACACGATCAGCAGCACCAGCGCGACGAACAGCGGCCAGAGGATGAACTGCAGGAAGCTCAGCCACTCCGGCAGGGTCGGCATCAGCCAATCGACCCAGTGGCTGAACTGGTTGATGGCGAAGCCGATCAGGCCGACGAACAGCAGGATGTTGATGCTCAGGGGCAGCAGGACGAACAGCCGCAGGCCGGGGCGCATCATCAGTTTCAGGCCTTCGCTGAGGTATTGCGGGCCGCTCAGGGTGGACATCGGCATCTCCAGGGTTGAACCGTAGGCGACCTTAGCAGACCCGGCAAAGGCGCGGCGAGCCGTCTGTTTTGCCGGGTATGTGGAGCGCAGCCTGGCAATCAGCCAGGCGTATAGCGGTAACAGCGGTTGCGCTCCTGCTTGGCCTGGTACATGGCGATGTCGGCGGCGCGGGTCAGGGCGTCGGCAGCGGCGGCATCCTGCGGGTAGAAGGCGATGCCGATGCTCGGGGTGACGAAGTCGATCAACTGGCCGCCCAGGTGATAGGCAGTTCCCAGTACCGACAGCAGGCGTGCGCCAAGGGCCTCGGCCTGCTCCGGCTCGGCGTTGTTCAGCAGCACGGCGAATTCGTCGCCGCCCAGGCGGAAGGCCTGGTCCGGTTGGCGCAGGCTGCTGCGCATGCGCTCGCCGACGGTACCGAGCAAGGCGTCGCCGATGGCATGGCCGAAGCGGTCATTGACCTGCTTGAAGCGGTCCAGGTCGATGTACAGCAGTGCCACGCGGCTGCAATGCGCCACGGCGTGCTGCAGTTGTTCGTTGAATGCCTTGCGGTTGCCCAGGCCGGTCAGGGCGTCGCGGTAGGCCAGGTCGATGAGCTGTTTCTGATAGGCCACCTGGTCGCTGATGTCGCGCAGGATGCCGCGCAATCCCTGGAGTTCGCCCTGGGCGTCACGGATCGCCGAGAGGCGCGTCTCGCAATTGACGAGGTGGCCATCGCCGTGCCTGAACGGCGCCGAGAAGGTGGTTTCCTGCTCATCGTTGCGCACCTTGTCGTAGAGGCCCTGGGCACGATGGTAGTCCTCCTCCTGCAGCAGGATGCTGAAGTGCCGGCCGTTGAGTTCCGCGCTGGCGCGGCCGAGCATTCGGCACAGCGCCGGGTTGACGGTGCCGATGCGGCCCGTCGTATCCATCTCGAAGTAGCCATCGCGGATCGCGTCGAGGATTGCCCGGTCGCGCGCCTCGCTTTGTTCTAGGCGGTCCAGGGTGCGGTTCATCTCACTGGCCAGTTGGCCCAGCTCGTCCGTGCCCTGGGGGCTCAGGCGCGAAGCGGTCCGGTCCTGGCCGATCACCGCTACTTCGCGATTCATCCGGGTGACGCGGCGGATGATGCGGAATTCCAGGGCCACATAGGCGAGCAGGATGGCGCCGCCGAGCAGGGCCAGGGTCAGGTAGAGGAACAGGCGCACCGATTGCTGGCCCTGCTGGTACAGCGGTCGGGGACTGCTCAGTTCCAGGCGCAGTTGCGGCCGGCCGCGGGAGTCGAGATAGAGCAGCGACATCTGCTGGCTGTTCTCGTCGAGCAGGTGTCGCGGGCTGAGCAGCGTGGCGCCGCGCCCGGTGGGGATGTTCAGGGTGCGCCAGTCCTTGCCCTGCACCGGGTCCTGGGCCAGGCGCAGGCTCGCGCCCATCTGCGTCTGCAGGTTGTACATGCGCGCGCTGTCGAGCAGTACGCCGGCGATGACCACCCCGGCCGGTTCGGCGGTGCCTGCGGTATTGCTGATGGGGTAGCTGAGCAGCAACTGCGGCACGCCTTCGATCTGCAGCAGTTGATCGAGGCTGTGGCGCGGGTCGCCATCGATATCCAGGGCACCCAGCTCCAGTGCGGTGCGCAGGATGCCGTCGCGCAGGCGCTTGGTGTCGGGCACCTGCTGGCCGGGGAAGCGCGCGGCCAGCTCGTCGAGCTTCCATTGCTGGGCGACGATGTGCCCGTCGCGGTCGACGAACAGGACATAGTCGAAGCCGAGGATGCCCAGCAGGTCCTGGTCGAGATTGTCCTCGATGAAGCGCGCCTGCGGCAGGCGCATGAACTGGTAGCTGGCGTCCCACCAGGCGTAGCTGTGGACGATGTCGAGGTTGCGCTGTTTCTCGTAGGCGACGCGGTTGTGGACGATGCGCACCTCATCGGCGAGGTGCTGGCGGTCCCCGCGGTCGAAGCGGTCGAGCAGAATCATGTCCGACAGCAGCCAGACCCCTGCGAGGCTCGCGATGAACAGGGGCAGGCACAACCAAAGCAGGCGGGCGCGAAGGTTCATGGTGGTACGAGTGACCTCTGGTTTGCTTGAGTCTAGACACAGGTGCAGTGCGTGCCTGTTGCATAGGGCCAGCCTATGAAGGGCATTGAGATTGGGCATTTCAGCAGGACGCGGCGGCGGCGGTAAGCTGCGCGCCATCTGGTATCGAACGAGTTCGAGGGTCGATCCGGGGCTCCCTGACTTGGCTCAGGGGGCGCAGGACGACTGCGGAAATCCCTGACTTATCTCAAGGGTTTTCCGGAGTTCTGCGGGACAATGCGAAGCGTGACTCAGGTCACACCGCATTGCCCACAGTCTCCGGGCCGTGCGGTCCGCGCAAGAAACCTTTCCGTGGAGCTGCCGCCCTCCCAACCTTCCCCCTGGTGCTTTGGCAGCTCCCTTTTCTTTTGCATCCCGCTCTTCACCCGAGCACTGGAGGCTGTCATGTCCGATCGTCACGCGCGCGTCATCATTCTGGGTTCGGGGCCTGCGGGTTACAGCGCCGCGGTCTACGCCGCCCGCGCCAACCTCAAGCCGCTGCTGATCACCGGCATGCAGGCCGGCGGCCAACTGACCACCACCACCGAAGTGGATAACTGGCCGGGCGACCCCCATGGCCTGACCGGCCCGGCGCTGATGCAGCGCATGCAGGAGCACGCCGAGCGATTCGAGACTGAAATTGTCTTCGACCACATCCACGCCGTCGACCTGGCCGGCAAGCCGTTCGTGCTCAAGGGCGACAGCGGCACCTACACGGCGGATGCGCTGATCATCGCCACCGGCGCCAGCGCGCGTTATCTGGGCCTGCCGTCGGAAGAGGCGTTCATGGGCAAGGGCGTGTCCGCCTGCGCCACCTGCGATGGCTTCTTCTACCGCAACCGCGAAGTCGCGGTGGTGGGCGGTGGCAACACCGCCGTGGAAGAGGCGCTGTACCTGGCCAATATCGCCAGCAAGGTGACCCTGGTGCACCGCCGCGACAGCTTCCGTTCCGAGAAGATCTTGCAGGACAAGCTGCGAGCCCGCGTCGCCGAAGGCAAGATTGAGCTGCGCCTGAACGCCCAGGTGGAAGAAGTGCTGGGCGATGACATGGGCGTCACTGGTGTGCGCCTGCGCCACAACGCTGGCGAAGCGTCCGAGCTGAAGGTGGACGGCCTGTTCGTCGCCATCGGCCACACACCGAACACCTCGTTGTTCGAGGGCCAGCTTGAATTGAAGGACGGCTACCTGGTGGTCAACGGCGGTCGCGAAGGCAATGCCACGGCGACCAGCATCCCCGGCGTGTTCGCCGCCGGCGACGTGGCTGACCATGTCTACCGCCAGGCCATCACCTCGGCCGGCGCCGGCTGCATGGCCGCGCTGGACGTCGAGCGCTACCTGGACTCCCTGTAACGGCCCGAAGAGCCGGCGTGCAGGAAGGGGCCCCGCTTTGCGGGGCCTTTTTCTGTCCGGTGCTTTTCGTAGGAGCGAGCTTGCTCGCGAACCGCTTGGCACCGTGCCTTGCAGGTTCGCTGATAGCGGCATCGGCGGATAATCCGTTCCGGGTTATGCGCCCTGCGTATTGCCGGACTCTGGCCTTGACGGCGGTTCGCGCGCATGGCGCGCTCCTGCGGGTTTGGTGTTTCGTTCGGGGTTTCCACCCGCGCCGAGGCCAGGCAGAACCACGCAGGTAGGATGGGTGGAGCTTGCGATACCCATGCTGTCGGTGCATCGGAATCGATGGGTATCGCTGCGCTCCACGCCATCCTACGACAGCGTTTTCCGGGGAGCGGTGGCAGGGTGCGGTTCCCGAGCAAGCTTGCTCCTACAGATACCAGGAAGTGAGTTGCGAGGCTTTGCCGGCGTCCGAACCGCGTTCCTATGAACTAGTGCCGCAATTTTGCGTGCGACGTTTCCGTATCATCCCAAACCGCGTCGGTAGGGCTAACGGCTGCTGGGTCGACTCAGTACCTTGGCGGACGGTGCTGAACACACCCAGTAGGCGGTCTGCCGCCACCCGACAATGCGGTTGTTCTTGCTGCTGTAGCAATTGCTATGGCCGGGTGGCGCGCAGCCATAAAACACCCGAAAGGGGAAATCTGCGGGCGGTCCTACTGCCGTGTTCAAGCACCTGGTCGCCCCTCTGAACAGGGGGCGGAGCATGAACGAATGAGTAGGTATTTCGAATGCACAAACAGACCCAGTCCCAGGCCTTTGGGATTTCATCAAGGCGTGTCCAACATGAGGTCCGCCATGGATAACGAGATCCTCATCCCCGCCACCTTCATCCGTCATCGCCGTCAGTTGCGCGCCTTCCTGCTCGACGATGAGCCCTGGTTCTGCGTCAGTGACCTAGGCCGCCTCATCAACCGCCCGCTCAACGAGCGCCTGCACAACAGCCTCGACGCCGACCAGTTGCAAACCTCTTGGGTGCGCAACGGCCATGGCGAATATGAAGAGGCATTGCTGGTCAGCGAGTCCGGCGCTTATGCGGCGTTGATCTTCCACTTTCATCCGGAAAACCGCTCTGTTCGGCACTGGCTCAATCGCCAGGTGGTGCCGGCGTTGCGCAGCGCGGAGCATCCGCAATTACGGCCGCGCGAACGGCAGTTGAGTTGGGCGGATCAGCACCTGGGCGTGCTGGAGTGGCACGGGCGGTTGTGGGTCCCGTTCGATGATGTGCCGGTGATTGGGCGGTTGGACTAGTTGCAAGGGCATCGCGAGCAAAACTCGCCCAATCAAGAGCCCCTAACCCTCTCCCGCACGCGGGAGAGGGGAGCATTGGGTGCAAGAGGGGGTTTTCGGGAAAGCCCGGCGCGAGGCGGGCATATCGCGGACGAAGTCCGCTCCTACGCGGAGGCAACCCGCCGGAGTTTCCCGGGACGGGTGAACTTGGCCGCGGTGCATTCGCGGACAAGGTCCGCTCCTTCCAACTGTTCGCCCAAGAAAAAGCCCCGCATCGGCGGGGCTTTTTCATCGAGCAGGAAACCTCAGCCGCGGCGCGACAGGGGTTGGCGCTCGAAGTTGACGCCGGCCAGGCCGGTGCTCTGCAGGGCGCGGATGTTGGCGTGGTCGGTGCCTTCGGGGTTGTCACGCACGGCGCGGTAGTGCTCGCCGAACGCCAGCAGCGACTCTTCCTGGCTCAGGCCTTCGAGAATGGCGAAGCCCAGGGTCTTGCAGGAACCTTCGTTCTGTCCGGCGGGGTTCTCCACGCTGCCGTTGCTGAAGGCGCTGGGGGTGTAGCTGTAGTGCTCGGCGATGTACGCCAGGGTATCGGTGAACAGGTGCTGCTCGCTGCGCAGGCGCGAGCGGAAATCGTTGAGGGTCATCAAGGCAAACTCTTAGTGTTTCTTCGCGTTATCGAAGGCCGACTGCTGGGCAGGGGTCGCTTCCGTCTGGTGCTTGGCCTTCCATTCGGCGTAAGGCATGCCGTAGATCTCTTCGCGGGCCTGGTCCGGGCTGACCGCCAGGCCCATGTCGTCCGCGGCAGCCTTGTACCATTTGGACAGGCAGTTGCGGCAGAACCCGGCAAGATTCATCAGATCGATGTTCTGCACATCCTTGCGGGTACGCAGGTGCTGGACCAGGGTGCGGAACGCGGCGGCTTCAAGCTCCGTGCGCTGCTCGTCGGTCAGGTTCATCGGCTCGGTCATGGCAGGTCTCTCAACAAGGGCGCAGCGGAGGCGCATGGCGGGGCTGGCGAGATTCTAAGAGGCGGGCGATCTGCCAGCAACGCCCATTGGCCGGCTGGCACGCTCGTGCAGGCTGGCGGCAGGGCTGTTTCGCGCTCAGCGTCGGGCCGCCAGGGCGATCGATACCGACTCGGCGAAGCGCAGGGCGTGGGGCTTGTCCACTTCCACTTCGGCGTAGTGCACGGCCGGATTGGCCATCACCAGATCGAGCAGTTCCTGGGTCAGGCGCTCGAGCAGGGCGAAGCGGTTCTCCTCGACGTGGGCGATGATCGCCTTGGTGATGGTGCGGTAGTTCAGCGCGTGGTCGATGTCGTTGACCTGCACCGCATCGCCGGCGGGGTAGAGGATGGTGAGGTTGATCAACACATCCTGCTTGTTGAGGATTTCCTCCTCCTTGATGCCGATGTAGGTGCGCACGCGCAGATCCTTGACCCGGATTCGCGCCATGCCCGGCTGCAGTTGCGTCATTTCACTTGCTCCGTCCGATCAGTTGCAGGAATTCCTGGCGGGTATTGGTCGATTCGCGGAAGGCACCGAGCATCACCGAGGTGTTCATCACCGAGTTCTGCTTCTCCACGCCGCGCATCATCATGCACATGTGCTGCGCCTCGATCACCACCGCCACGCCGGCAGCGCTGGTGACCTGCTGGACCGCCTCGGCGATCTGCCGGGTCAGGCTCTCCTGGATCTGCAGGCGGCGCGCGAACATGTCGACGATGCGCGCCACCTTCGACAGGCCCAGCACCTTGCCGGTGGGAATGTACGCCACATGGGCCTTGCCGATGAAGGGCAGCAGGTGATGTTCGCACAGCGAGTAGAGCTCGATGTCCTTGACGATGACCATCTCGTCGTTGTCCGAGGCGAACAGCGCGCCGTTGACGATCTCGTCCAGCGTCTGCCCGTAGCCGTGGCAGAGGTACTGCATGGCCTTGGCCGCGCGCTTGGGCGTGTCCAGCAGGCCTTCGCGGGTCGGGTCTTCGCCGAGCCCCAGGAGAATCTCACGGTAGTGGCGAGACAGGTCTTCGATCATGGTGGGAGTTCCTCGCGCCCGCGCCGGGCGGGTCATTTCAGGTGCCGGCCGCCGTTGACGGTGAGGGTGGTGCCGGTCACGTAGGGGCTGTCGAGCAGGTAGCGCACGCTCTGGTAGATCACGTCCGGGCCGGGCTCGATGCCCATGGCGGATTTCGCCAGGGTGCGGGCGCGGTACTCGGCGTCGTCGCCGGGATTGAACATGATCAGTGCCGGCGCGATGCCGTTGACCTTGATGCGCGGTGCGAGGCTGGCGGCGAAGGACAAGGTGAGGTTGTCCAGGCCGGCCTTGCTGGCGCAGTAGGCGATGCGGTTGGCGCTGCCCTTGCGGGCGACGTCGTCGGAGAGGTGGATGATGTCCGCCGGGGCGCCGCGCTCGGCGGCGTCGCGTTCGAGCAGTTCGCTGCAGCGCAGGTTGATCAGGTAGGGCGCGAGCATGTGCACGCGGAACAGTGCTTCGAAAGCCTGCGCATCGCCACCGGGCTGTTCGGCGATCCACGCCGAGGCGTTGTGGACGATCGCGCGCAGCCGGTCGGTGTGGGACTTCAGCGCGTCGATGAAGGCGAGGATGCCGGCTTCATCGGCCAGTTCGGCGTGCAGGCAGGTGGCGCCGAGTTCGCGCAGCTCGGCGATGCCGGGCTTTTCCTGGCGATAGGTCGCGATGACTGGCTGGCCTTCCTGCAGCAGGCGTTTCGCGCAATGCAGGCCGATGCGCTGGCTGGCGCCGGTGATCAGGATGGGGGCTGGGGTCTGGCCCATGCGCGCCTCGCGAAGGTCCACTGGGGAAGTGCCGCGGCGGACAATGTCCTAGCGGCCGGGTAGGGCAAAACTATACCAGCCCCGGCGCGGCGCGACACGGATGGGGCATAATGGGCGGCCTTGTCTTGCCTTGTGGGAGTGAACATGAAAGTCGCCATCCTGTCCGGATCGGTCTATGGCACCGCCGAAGAAGTCGCGCGCCACGCCAAGCGCCTGCTCGAGGCCGCCGGCTTCGAAGCCTGGTATGACCCGCGCGCCACTCTGGACGCCATGCTCGAATTCGCTCCCGAGGCTCTGCTGGTGGTGACCGCGACGACTGGCATGGGCGACCTGCCCGACAGCTTCCAGCCACTGTTCCACGCCATCCGTGACCGCCTGCCCGCCGCCTGGCGCGGTCTGCCGGGTGCGGTGCTGGCGCTGGGTGACTCCAGCTACGGCGACACCTACTGCGGTGGTGGCGAGCAGGTGCGCGAGCTGTACGCCGAACTGGGCGTGCAGGAAGTGCTGCCGATGCTGCGCCTGGACGGCAGCGAAACGGTGGACCAGGAGACCGACTCCGAGCCGTGGCTGGCCGACTTCATCGCCGCGCTGAAGGCCTGATGCACCCGCGCGCCCGCTTCCTGATCGACACCCTGCAGCTTGCCCCGCATCCCGAGGGTGGCTTCTACCGGCGGGTGTTCGAGTCCAGCCTGTCGGGCGCCGATGGCCGGCCGCAATCGTCGGCCATCCTCTTCCTCCTGCCGGCCGGCACCGTCAGCCGCTGGCATCGGGTGGATGCCGACGAACTCTGGCACTTCCACGAGGGCTCGGCGCTGGAATTGCTGATCGCCGAGCGCCCGGATGTTGCCGTGCGCTGCGAAACCCTTGGCCCGGTGGGCGAGGGCAGCCTGCCGCAACGTGCCGTGCCGGCCCATGCCTGGCAAGCGGCGCGCTGCCTGGGCGACTACGTGCTGGTGGGATGCACCGTGTCCCCCGCGTTCGAGTTCGCCGGCTTCCGCCTGCTGGCTGACGATGCGGAGGCGCAGCGGGATTGGTCGAAGCTGGCCGGCGATTTTCCCGAACTGCTCTGAAGCGTCTCGTAGGATGGGTGGAGCTTGCGATACCCATCAACGTGCTCTCCGGCCTGCTCGATGGGTATCGCTTCGCTCCACGCCATCCTACTCAGAGCCCATTCCCGATAACCGGGTAATGGTGGATACACCTGCACGGGTCAAGCCATGCCGGTTGCATGCAGCGGCATCTCGACCATCAAGGCCAGCCAGGCTTTTGCCGCATTCGACAGATAGGCGTCGCGCCGCCAGATGAAGCTGATGTCCCAGCGCAGGTCCGGCTGGCTCAGCAGCACACGAACCAGCCCCGGCCGCTCCAGGTCCTTCGCCACCACGCGGGGCAGCAGCACCGCGCCTTGCCCGGCGGCTACCAGCGCACCCAGGAAGTCCGCCTGGCCGCTGCGGCCGCCTTCCTTCGGCTCGAAGCCAGCCTCGCGGCAGGCGCGCAACAGGCGGTCGTTGAGGGTGAAACTCTGCTGGTAGAGCAGGAAGGGCGTGTCGGACAGTTCCACCAGTTCCAGGCTTTCCCGCGTTGCCAGCGGATGATCTGCCGGCAATAGGACGTCCAGGGGCTCGTTGCAGAAGGGCTGCCAGTCGAACCCGGGCTCGTCCGGCGTGAGGCCGCCACCCAGTTCCAGTTCGCCGCTACGGACCATTTCCTCCATGGTCTTGCTGCCGCCCTCGATCAGGTGCACGTCGATGTTCGGGTAGCGCCGCCGGTATTCGGCGAAGCGCCCGGCAAACAGCGCGTCGGCGCCCAGCAGCGGCAGGCCCAGGCGCAGTTCGCCACGGTGCAGGTGAGTCAGGTCGTCCAGCTCCGTGTGCAGTTCGCGGCGCAGGCGCAGCATATCCTCGGCGCGGCGCAGCACCACTTCGCCAGCGGCGGTCAGGCGGATGTGCGGGCCGCTGCGCTCCAGCAGTTGCACGCGCAGACTCTGCTCCAGCTGGGCGACCTGCTTGCTCACGGCGGACTGGCTGGCGTTCAGGTGCACCGCCGCCTGGGTGAAACTGCCGTGGCGCACGACTTCGGCGAAGGTGCGCAATTGCTTGAATTCCATTCTGGAATGGCTCCGATTCGATCTATTCGCTTTGGGGATGATAGGCGCGGGAGTAGGCTTTGCGCCATTCCCAACCGATTTTTCATCCCGCTCAACGCCTCGAGATCGCCGCCATGTTCCGCCGCGCCGCCCGCCTGATTTTCGAACTCGCCGTCCTGGTTGCCTTCTGGTGGCTTGGCGGCTGGATCGCCACGCTCACCGGCCTGCCGCTGCCGGGCGGGGTGATCGGCCTGGCGCTGCTGCTGGTGCTGTTTGCCGGCGGGGTGATCCGCCCGGCGCTGTTGCAGGGCGGCGCCGGCTTGCTGTTGGCGGAGATGCTGCTGTTCTTCATTCCCGCGCTGATGAGCCTGCTGGACTACGGCCCGCTGCTGCGCAGCGAGGGCTGGAAGATTCTGCTGGTGATTACTGCCAGCACCGTGCTGGTGATGCTGTCCACCGCCCTGGCGGTTGAATGGATGTGCCGCTGGAGATCGCGCCATGAGCCTCGATAAGCAAGCCCTGTTCTGGTTGGCCGTCACCCTGGGCGGCTACCTGCTCAGCCGTACCCTCTACCGCCGTTTCCAGCAGTACTGGTTGTCGCCCATCGTCTTCGTGCCGGTGTTGCTGTTTGCCCTGGCGATCCCGATGCAGGCGCGCTACGCCGACTACGCCCGTGACACCAGTTGGCTGGTGGCGCTGCTCGGCCCGGCGACCGTGGCCTTCGCCATCCCGATCTGGCAGCAGCGTGCCTTGCTGGCGCGCCACTGGCCCGCGCTGCTGACCGGCATGCTGGCTGGTTCGGCCATGGCCATCGGCAGCTCCTGGGCGCTGGCCCACGCGCTGGCGCTGGACGGCCAGGTGACCCTGTCGCTGATTCCGCGCTCGATCACCACGCCCTTCGCCATGGAAATGTCCCACGACCTGGGCGGTGTGCCGGCGCTGACCGCGGCCTTCGTGATGATCACCGGGGTGTTCGGCGCGCTGATCGGCGGTGTGCTGATGAAGATGCTGCACCTGCGCTCCGCCCTGGCCCGCGGCGCGCTGCTGGGCGTCGGCGCGCACGGCGCGGGCACCAGTCGGGCTTACGAGTTCGGCGGTGAGGAAGGTTCGGCGGCGGGGCTGCTGATGGTGCTGACCGGGCTGTTCAACCTGCTGATGGCCCCGGTCCTGGCCTGGTGCCTGTAACGGCGATCAGCTCAGCTCATAGGCATCGAGCATGCGCGAGGTGTCGGCGGGGGAGTTGAACATCATCACGTCGATGATCGAAAGCCCCGCCTCGAAGGTCGGGCGCTTCTGTTCGTAGGGCACCAGCTTGGGCTCCTGGAAACGTAGCGTGAGCCCGGCTGCCTCGTACTTGCCGCGGTCGAAGAAGCTCTGCCCGCCAGGCGGGTTCCAGTACTCCTCGACGCCGCCGAGTGCCTTGCAGATGTTCAGCGCCCATTCGTCCGGTGCGGTCGGCCGCTCCATCGGCAGCTGCATGCGCGAGAGCACCGGCATTTGCCGTGGAAAGCCAAGGTAGGCGCAGGTGGCTTCCAGGGTGGTCTTGTTCAGCGAAACGATGTCCTCGAAGGGATGATCCAGCGAGGCGGCGATCATCTCCCGCACGTCGCGATAGTACGGCGCGACCTTGCGGTACACGTCGAGCTGCGAGAACAGGCTGCGCCGCCAGTCCTGGCGATTGTCCAGGCGCACGTCCTTGATCAGCGTCTCGCGGTGGTGCTTGATCCGCGGCACGCGGATATACAGCCAGCCGTCCTGCTGCTTGAGGATGCGGTTGCGCTCGATCCAGCCGTGGTGGATGTACTGCACGGTGTCGAACAGGACAAACAGATCGGTGTGCTTGATCAGGCTGAAGTAGCCCAGGTAAGGAAAGAAGTAGGGCTGCATGATGGCGGTTCGTTTCACGTCGGCTGCCTCGTTGGCCGAACTGGAGTCTCCTCCCGACTCCCGGGTACTACTCCCGAATGGTGCGAAAGATATTGCGAAATGTTTCCAGGTGGAGCGGAAGCGCCCGGAAGGGCGCCGGGGGCAGGCTGAGAAATGGGCACGCTTCCGCCAGCCCTGACCTGCGAGCGGGCTGCCGCAGCGTCTGGATAGCGCCTTTGCAGGAGTCACCGCTGCGCCGGGCTGTGCCGGCGTCGAGGGAGGTGATTGCCCCCACTATAGGTCGCGCAAGGCGTCACGCAAGCGAGTTCATTAGCCCTCGGTTATGGGGAAACATTCGCCAGACACTGCCAGAGGCAACTGTCAGTTCCGTGACAGTCGATATCCCGCCGCGCTGACTAGACTGCGCCATCGAACAACAACAACGAAGAGGCTACCGACCATGCACGCCGCTCATCCGCTGCCCACCGTGAACGTCAAGGACGAGGTCTCCGCCGCCGAATGGCAGACCCGCGTCGACCTCGCCGCCTGTTACCGACTGATCGCCCTGCAGGGCTGGGACGACCTGATCTTCACCCACATCTCGGCCAAGGTCCCCGGCACCGAGGACTTCCTGATCAACCCCTACGGCATGATGTTCCACGAGATCACCGCATCGAGCCTGGTGAAGGTGGATGCCTCGGGCAAGAAGCTGATGGACAGCCCCTACGACATCAACCCGGCCGGCTACACCATCCACAGCGCCATCCACGATGTCCGTCACGACGTCGCCTGCGTCCTGCACACCCACACCGCCGCCGGTATCGCGGTGTCGGCGCAGAAGCAGGGCCTGCTGCCGATCTCCCAGCAGTCGTTGTTCGTCCTCTCCAGCCTGGCCTATCACGGCTACGAGGGCGTGGCGCTGAACCATGACGAGAAGGCGCGCCTGCAGGCTGACCTGGGCGAAGCCAACTTCATGATCCTGCCCAACCATGGCCTGCTGACCTGCTCCGCGACCATCGCCGACACCTTCCTGATGATGTTCACCCTGCAGCGCGCCTGCGAGATCCAGGTGCTGGCCCAGGGCGGCGGCGCTGAGCTGATCATGATTCCGCAGCAGATCCTCGATGGCGCCCGTGCCATGGCCGCTGCCGTGACCAAGAGCAAGCAGGGCATGGGCGGTGCGCTGGCGTGGCCGGCGCTGCTGCGCAAGCTCGACCTGCAGAACCCCGGCTACCGCGATTGATGGCGCAGGCCGGCATCGCCCTGCGCGACTGGCGCGCGCAGGGCAGCGACTTCACCTTCCGTGGGCACGCCATACGCTACTGGAGCGCCGGCAGCGGTGCTCCGCTGTTGTTGATCCACGGATTCCCCACGGCGTCCTGGGACTGGCATTTGCTCTGGCAGCCACTGGCCGAGCGCTACCGGGTTATCGCCTGCGACATGCTCGGCTTCGGCGACTCTGCCAAACCCAGGGGCCATGACTACCGCATCCTCGAACAGGCCGACCTGCAGCAGGCGTTGCTGGAGCACCTGGGTGTGCGCGAGTCGGTCCACCTGCTGGTGCACGACTACGGCAACAGTGTCGGCCAGGAGCTGCTGGCGCGGCACGAGGAGGGTGCTTTCAAGCTGGCTTCGCTGGCCTTCCTCAATGGCGGGCTGTTCCCTGAGACCCATCGCGCGGTGCTCTCGCAGAAGCTGCTGCTCAGCCCGTTCGGTTCGCTGTTCGGCCGGCTGTTCGACCGCCGGCGCCTGGCGCAGAACTTCGCCAAGGTATTCGGTCCGCAGACCCAGCCGTCCGAAGCGGAACTGGATGCGTTCTGGGAGCTGATCCGCCACAACGACGGGCCGCGCGTCATGCACCGGCTGATCCACTACATCCTCGACCGTCGCCAGCACCGTGAGCGCTGGGTCGCTGCGATGCAGCGCACGGCAGTGCCGCTGCGCCTGATCGATGGCCCGGAGGACCCCATCTCCGGCGCGCACATGGTGGTGCGCTACCGCGAGTTGATTCCGCGGCCGGACACCGTTGAGCTACCTGGCATCGGCCACTACCCGCAGGTCGAGGCGCCGGAGCACGTGCTACGGCACTACCTGGCATTCCGACAGGAACGAGCGCCATAGGTACGGACCGATCTGTCTGCAAATTAGGAACTGGCTGATAGATCGGCTCTGAGTGGCAGCGGTAGCTTCCCCGGTTTTGTTCTGCCAGAGGTCGCCGCCATGTCACTCAGAGCCGTCATTCCCGTCCGCCAGCCGCAGGGTTCGCTGCTGTATCGGGCGCTGCTGCACCTGCGCCGGGATTTCGTCTTCGTGGCCATTCCCGTGCTGCTGGTGCTGTTTGGCGCCTGCGGCGCCGGTGGCTACTACGCCTGGCTCACGCAGGACTGGGTGCCCGCCGCCCTGGGCGGTCTGGCACTGTTGCCGGCCTTCGGCCTCATGCTGTTCTGGAGCGAGTACGACTGGTGGCTGTTCAAGCTCGGCCCGCGCGATGACCTGAACATGCCGATGCGCTGAAGGATCATCCCCTGGCCTTATCGAGCACCATTCAGCCTTGGTCGTCTTGGTTGTGACCGGATCGTGACTGCCGGACACTCCAGAAAAAATCATCCTGCCTGGAGCCCCAATCATGAGTGATGCCCTGCGTTTCGACGGAAAAGTCGTGATCGTAACCGGAGCCGGCGGCGGTATCGGCCGCGCCCATGCCCTGCTGTTCGCCAAGCACGGCGCCAAGGTAGTGGTGAACGACCTGGGTGGCAGCACTCACGGTGAAGGCGCCAACGCCTCGGCGGCCGACCGTGTGGTCGCTGAAATCCGCGAGGCCGGTGGCACCGCGATTGCCAACCACGACTCGGTGACCGACGGCGAGAAGATTGTCCGTCAGGCGGTCGAGGAATTCGGCCGCATCGATGTGGTGGTGAACAACGCCGGCATCCTGCGCGACAAGACCTTCCACAAGATGGACGATGCCGACTGGGACCTGGTCTACAAGGTCCACGTCGAAGGTGCCTACAAGGTGACCCGCGCGGCCTGGCCGTTCATGCGCGAGCAGGGCTACGGCCGGGTGATCTTCACCTCGTCCACCTCCGGCATCTACGGCAACTTCGGCCAGAGCAACTACGGCATGGCCAAGCTGGGCCTCTACGGCCTGACCCGCAACCTGGCCATCGAAGGGCGCAAGAACAATATCTTCGTCAACGCCATCGCCCCCACTGGCGGCACCCGCATGACCGAGGGCCTGATCCCGCCGCAGGTGTTCGAGGCGCTCAAGCCGGAACTGGTCAGTCCGCTGGTGGTGTACCTGGGCAGCGAGGCCTGTCAGGAAACCTCCGGCCTGTTCGAAGTGGGCGGTGGCTGGATTGGCAAGGTGCGCTGGGAGCGCAGCCTGGGCGTGGGCTTCGATCCGCGCGAGGGCTTCAGCGTCGAGGACGTGGCTGCCAACTTCGCGCAGATCTGCGACTTCGAGAATGCGGTGCATCCCAAGGACAACGTCGAGGCACTGCGCGAGATGATGGCCAACCTGCAGAAATACGCCGGTTGATCCTGCCAGCCTGACCGGCGGAACGGCCAGCGGGGCTGTTCCACGGCGGTGAACGCAGTAAGGTGAAAGGGCCGGCTCAATGCCGGCCCTTCGCTTTTCAGCTTCCAGGCCCGAGGAGTTCGCGATGAGCGTGATAATCCAGAAGAACGGTGCGGTGACCACCCTGGTCATCGCCCGCCCTGCGGTGCGTAACGCCGTGGACCTGCCGACCGCCCAGGCGCTGGCCGATGCCCTGCGCGAATTCGAGCAGGACGAGGAGGCCCGTGTCGCGGTGCTGACCGGCGCCGGCGGGACTTTCTGCGCGGGCGCCGATCTCGCGGCGCTGGCCGAGGACGGCGAGCGGCGCAATCGCCTGGAAACCGAAGGCGACGCGCCGATGGGGCCGAGCCGGATGCAGTTGTCCAAGCCGCTGATCGCCGCCATCGAGGGCTACGCCGTGGCTGGGGGGCTGGAGCTGGCGTTGCTGGCGGACCTTCGGGTAATGGCCGAGGACGCGGTATGCGGAGTGTTCTGCCGGCGCTTCGGTGTGCCGCTGATTGACGGTGGCACCGTGCGTTTGCCGCGCATTGTCGGCCAGGGGCGGGCGCTGGACCTGATTCTCACCGGCCGCCCGGTGGGCGCCCAGGAAGCCTTTGCCATGGGCCTGGCCAACCGCGTGGTGGCCAGCGGCACTGCGCTGGAAGCGGCGGAAGAACTGGCGCGGGAGATCGCCGAATTCCCTCAGCGCTGCATGCTCGCCGACCGGGCGAGCGTGTTCGCCCAGTGGGAACTGTCATTCGATGTGGCGCTGGCCAACGAGTTCCAGGGCGGGATGGCAGTGATCGAGAGTGGCGAGACGGTGAAAGGAGCGAAGCGTTTTGCCGGTGGGCAAGGGCGGCACGGGGAGTTCTGATACGGATTCCGACTGTAGGAGCGAGCTTGCTCGCGATCCCGGTCAGCGTTGGCGCTGCCGGTAATCCGTTCGCGAGCAAGCTCGCTCCTACAGCTGAGGCGCAGGGCGGGGCGATCGCTCTCCCTGCTTCTAGATCAATCGCGCTCGATGATCACGTAGGTCTTGCGCGTGGTTTCCTGGATGTCCCAGATGCCCAGGCTGTTCTGCGGCAGCAGGAAGGCGTCGCCAGCCTGGAAGGCGATCGGCTCGCCACCGTCCGGGGTGAAGGTGCCGCGGCCGGAGATGAAGTGGCAGAACTCCTGCTCGACGATCTGCCGGCGCCAGCGGCCGGGGGTGCATTCCCAGATGCCGGTCTCGACGCCGTCGGGACGCTCGATGGATTCTACGCGAGTCTCGGAAATCGGCTCGCCCAGGGGCACGGCCACCGGGTTGGCTTCACCGAGTTCGGCGTGCAGGGTGTTCTTCAGGTGGGTCAGTTTCATACGGGGCTCCAGTGGGGGGCTCGTTGTTCAGAGGAAAATCGGCGCTTCAGCCGACCTTCCAGGTCATCAGGTTTTCCATGCTGGCGGCGACCTTCTCCGCCAAGCGGCGGCGCCAGGGCGCGCTGTTCGGGTTGGCCAGCACATCGTCCTCATGAACGAAGCTGCGGATGATGGCGTTGTAGCCCAGCCAGCGGCAGGGTTCCGGTTCCCAGCCGCGCAGGCCGTCCTGCACGCTGCGATCGTTGATGACCCAGGGCTGGCGGGTGAGGGCGCTGTCCTGGCCGAGGATCAGGTCGGCCAGCGTGCGGCCGCCCAGGTTGGTAGCGCCGACGCCTTCACCGCCGTAGCCGCCGGCGAGGGCGATGCCGTTGCGGCGGTCCACCAGCATGTGCGGGTGGAAGCGCCGCGACATGCCCAGGTTGCCGCCCCAGGTGTGGGTGATGCGCACGTCCTTCAATTGCGGGAACAGTTCGCTGAACAGGTAGCGGCGCAGCTCCACTTCATCATCGGTCAAGCTGAAGTCGTTGCGCAGCTTGCCGCCGAAGCGGTAGCCGCCACGGGCGCCGAACGCCAGACGGTTATCCGGGGTGCGCTGGCCGTAGGTGACCTGGCGACTGAATTCGCTGAAGGCCTGGCCCTTGTCCAGGCCGATCTCCGCCCAGACCGATTCGGGCAGCGGCTCGGTAGCCACCAGCAGGCTCTGCACCGGTAGCTGGTAGTTGCCCAGCGGCGGCAGGTCGGCGGCGTAGCCTTCGATGGCCGGCACCACCCATTGCGCTTTCAGTTCGCCCTGTTCGGTGCGCAACAGACCCGGTGCCCAGTGGGTGACCCGGCTCTTTTCGAAGATCGGCGTGCCCTGGCGCTCGACCGCACGGGCCAGGCCGCGAACCAGCTTGGCCGGATCGATGGTGGCGCAGTGCGGGGTGTGGATGGCGCCCAGCGCACTGGGAATGCGCAGTTGTTCGGCCAGTTCGCTCTTGCTCAGCCAGCGGTAGTCGTCCTCGGTCAGGCCTTCGCTGTGCAGGTGCTTGAGGTAATCGCGCAGGCGGGTTTCCTGCTCCGGGTAGCGCGCGGCGGTGTAGAGCACGCCAGCCTTGCGATAGTCGCAATCGATGCCTTCGCGATCGAGCACGCGGGCCACTTCATCGGGGATGTCGTGCAGCAGGTCGTAGGATGCGCGGCGCTGCTCGGGCGACAGGCCGGCAAGCAGGCGGTCTTCGCCGAGCATGTTGCCCATCAGCCAGCCGCCGTTGCGACCGGAGGCGCCAAAGCCGGCGGTTTCTGCCTCGACGATGGCGATCTTCAGCTGCGGTGCGCGCAGCTTCAGGTAGTAGGCGGTCCACAGGCCGGTGTAACCGGCGCCGGCGATGGCCACATCGACGTCCAGGGTGCCCTGCAGGGATGACCGCGGGACGAGATCATCGTCCAGTTGGTTCATCCACAGACTGATATGACGCCATGCCGACATAGACGACTCCAAAAGGAAGAAGGGGGAATGTCGGCAAGCCTAGATTTGGCGCGGGGTTCTGTCGTGCGCGCGGGTACGCGAGGATTGCTCGCGTACCCGCCGGCAGGGGCGGGTCAGGCCGGTTCCTGTTCTTCGCGCAGGCGCTTCAGGTACTCGCGGGGGGACTGGCCGGTCTGCTGGCGGAAGCAGCGGTAGAAGGCCGAGAGCGAGTTGAAGCCGGCGGAGAACGCCAGCTCGTCGATGCGTGAGGGCAGCGGCGGGCGCAGCTGGCTGAGCAGGTGGGTCAGGCGCGTCTGGTTGACGTACTGGTAGAAGCTCAGCCCCATCACCTGGTTGAGCAGGTAGGAAATCTGGTTGCGGGTGTAGCCCGTGGCGGTGGCCACCTGGGTCAGGTCCAGGTCCGGCGCCAGGTATGGCTGGCTCTTGCTGAAATAGTCTTCCAGGTCGCTGGCCAACTGGCTGAGCTGCCGCGGCGAGAGGCCCAGGCGGCTGGTGGCTGGCCGCGGGTCGATGGCCTGCGGTCGGTTTTCGCTGCCTTCGCGCACGACCGAGGCGTACTCGTTGATGCGCCAGATCAGCCCGTCGCGCACGGTGATCGCTTCGCTGGAGTGGAAGGTCGCCAGGCGGCCGCTGAGGGTTACCGCGATGCGGTACTGGATGAACGCGGTGTCGCCGTCCACGCGGATGCGGTCGATGTGGTCGAGGAACTCTTCCGGGCGGCTGGGCATGGTGCCCTGCACGTAGTCGCGCAGGTCGGTGTAGCCCAGCGTGCGGTTCTGGAAGAAGTCGTTGTACTGCACCTGCGGGTGATACAGCGCGAGCACCGCTTCGAGGTCGCGATGCTTCCAGCACTGGTGGTAGCGCAACACGACCTCGCGGGTCTGCTCGGTCAGGTGGCTGTCGGTCGGGCGTTGGTCGATGGCATGCATAGGGGGCTAAGGATGCCCCAGACCGCGCTTCTCGGGTAGTGGCAAAGCAGTTGTCAGGCGCACGGCACTATCCATCGTCTCGATGATCCGTCATCGCCTGCACCAATATCGCCCGCCAGAGCCCATGGCAGAGGGGGGATTCACTCTTTCGGGCGACACGCCAAATACCACCTTGGAGCGCTTACTCCCCGTCAGGTCGCTCAGTAGGGTAAGGCCACCTAGACACCGTCAGGAGAGCCGCATGACAACAAAAACAAGGCGCGGATTCTTCCAACCGCAACTTCTCGCCACTGCTGTCGCCCTGGGATGCGCCACCCAGGCTCAGGCAATCAACTTCAACATCGGGGAGATCGAGGGGCAGTTCGATTCCAGTCTGTCCGTGGGGGCCAGCTGGAGTACCCAGAGTCCGAAGGAGGATCTGATCGGTGCCGCCAACGGCGGCCACGGCATGACCCAGACCAACGACGATGGCCGGCAGAACTTCCGCAAGGGCCACACCTTCTCGAAGATCTTCAAGGGTATTCACGACCTCGAGCTGAAGTACGGGGACTTCGGCGTATTCACCCGGGGCAAGTACTGGTATGACTTCCGCCTGAAGGACGAAAGCGTTGCCTTCAAGGACCTGTCCGACGACGGCCGCAAGGAAGGCGCCAAGTCTTCCGGCGCGCAACTGCTCGACGCCTTCGGCTACTACAACTATTCCATCGCCGACCTGCCGGGCACCGTGCGCCTGGGCAAGCAGGTAGTGAGCTGGGGTGAAAGTACCTTCATCGGCAACAGCATCAACACCATCAACCCCATCGACGTCTCCGCCTTCCGCCGCCCTGGTTCGGAAATCAAGGAAGGCCTGATCCCGGTGAACATGGTGTACCTGTCGCAGAGCGTCACCGACGCGCTCTCCGTCGAGGGCTTCTACCAGCTGGAGTGGGACCAGACGGTGCTCGACAACTGCGGCACGTTCTTCTCCACCACCGACGTCGCCGCCGATGGTTGCAACACCAACTACAACATCCTCGACCCGGCCACGATCAATACGCTGAACTCCCCGGGGATCCACTCGCTGCTCGACTCCATGGGCGTCACCGTCACCCAGGAGGGCCTGATGGTGCCGCGCGGCGCAGACCGCGACGCCCGTGATTCCGGCCAGTGGGGCCTGGCCCTGCGCTGGCTGGGCGACGATGTGGAATATGGCGCCTACGCCATGAACTACCACAGCCGCACGCCCATCGTGAGCATGCAGAACGCCGGCCGCTCCGACATCATCAATGCGCTGCGCGTGTCGGCGCTGGCGCAGCCGATCCTGCTGGGGCGCGGCAGCTACTTCCTCGAGTACCCCGAGGACATCCGCCTGTACGGCCTGAGCTTCTCCACCACCCTGCCCACCGGCACCGCGTGGAACGGCGAGATCAGCTACCGGCCGAACATGCCGCTGCAACTCAACACCACCGATCTGACCCCGTTGCTCGCCACCACCGTGGCCGGTGGGTTCGCCAGCGGTGGCGTGGCCGGCGCGCTGGCCGAGGCCAACCAGGTCAGCCACGGCTATGTGCGCAAGGAAGTGACCCAGGCGCAGACCACCTTCACCCACTTCTTCGACCAGACCATGGGCGCGGACCGCGTCACCCTGGTGGGCGAAGTCGGCGTGACCTATGTCGGCGGCATGAGCAACGAAGTCGGCGAGCGCTACGGTCGCGACTCGGTCTATGGGGTGCCGGAGAACGCCACGGCGCGCAACGAATACGGCAGCGGCGGCTTCTATACCTCGTCGTCCTGGGGTTACCGCGCCCGCGCCATCTGGGACTACAACAACGTCTTCGCCGGGGTGAACCTCAAGCCGAACATCGCCTGGTCCCACGACGTGAACGGCTACGGCCCGGTCTTCAACGAAGGCAGCAAGGCCGCCAGCGTCGGTATCGATGCTGACTACCAGAACACCTACACCGCGAGCCTGAACTACACGAACTTCTTCGGCGGCGACTACAACACCATCGTCGACCGGGACTTCCTCTCGCTCAGCTTCGGCGTGAACTTCTGACCTGCCTGCTCAAGGAATCGACATGAGAACGACAAGAATCCTCCAATGCGGCGCGCTGGCCCTGAGCCTGCTGTCCTGCGGCGTGATGGCCGCGGTGCCCGCCGACGAAGTGGCCAAGCTGGGCACCAGCCTCACGCCCATGGGCTCGCAGAAGGAAGGCAACGCCGACGGCAGCATTCCGGCCTGGACCGGCGGCATTTCCCGCACCGCCGGCAAGCTCGACGCCAAGGGCTTCCTCTCCAACCCGTTCGCCGACGAGAAGCCGCTGTTCACCATCACCGCGCAGAACGCCGACCAGTACAAGGACAAGCTCTCCGCCGGCCAACTGGCGATGTTCAAGCGCTACCCGGATACCTACAAGATTCCGGTGTACAAGACCCACCGTACCTTCGCGCTGCCCGACGACATCTACGCCGTGATCAAGCGCAGCGCCGAATTCGTCCAGCCGATCAACGATGGCAATGGCCTGGAGAACTTCGAGAAGAGTCGCTACTACGCCTTCCCGCTGCCCAAGAACGGCGTGCAGGCGCTGTGGAACCACCTGACCCGCTACCACGGCGGCAACATTTCCCGCTCGGTGGTGCAGGTCGTGCCGCAGACCAACGGCAGCTACACGCCGATCCGTTTCGAGGAATCGATCGCGGTGCCGCAGAACATGGGTGACCAGGATGTCAGCAAGACCGGCAACATCCTCACCTACTTCAAGCAGCAGGTAACGGCCCCGGCGCGCCTCGCCGGTAACGTCCTGCTGGTGCACGAAACCCTGGACCAGGTGAAGGAGCCGCGCCTGGCGTGGATCTACAACGCCGGCCAGCGCCGCGTGCGCCGCGCCCCGCAGGTGGCCTACGACGGCCCGGGTACCGCTTCGGACGGCCTGCGCACCTCGGACAACTACGACATGTTCTCCGGTGCACCGGACCGTTACGACTGGAAACTGGTCGGCAAGCGCGAGATGTACATCCCGTACAACAGCTACCGCCTGAACTCGCCGGAGCTCAAGTACGACGACATCGTCAAACCGGGGCACATCAACCAGGACCTGACCCGTTACGAACTGCACCGCGTGTGGGAAGTGGTCGGTACCCTGAAGTCCGGTGAACGCAACATCTACGGCCAGCGTCACTTCTACCTCGACGAGGACAGCTGGCAGATCGCCGTGTCCGAGCTGTATGACGGCCGTGGCCAGCTGTGGCGCGTCGGCGAAGGCCACGAGATGACCTTCTACACCGAGCTCGCCACCGGCTATGCCGCTGAATCGCTGTACGACATCCTCGCCGGCCGCTACGTGACCTTCGGCCTGAACAACGAGGAGAAGCGCGGCTACCAGTTCGGCCAGAAAGCCAGCATGGCCGATTTCACCCCGGCGGCACTGCGCAACACCGGCGTCCGCTGAAGCAACACCCCGCTCCTTGGCCCCGGCATCCCGCGTGGATGCCGGGTTTCTTTTTTTCTGCGCAGCCTCTATTTCGGGCCTGAGGGCGGCTTGCTCTATACCGCCCCATGAATCTGGCTGATGGTCCTTTGCCCACTCCGCCCAGGGGCATAGTCTGGCCTGCAAATGGCCGGAAGAAGCCCATGTCGACAATCGCCCTGCACAGCCTTACAGAGCACGGTGCGGCGCTGCCTCGCCTGCCCCGCCAGCACCTGCCCCGCGAGCGGCTGCATGCCAGCCTCAGCGCCACCGAATGTCGCCTGCGCCTGCTGGTGGCGCCGCCCGGTTGTGGCAAGACGGTGCTGATGAGCGAATGCGCGCGCCTGGCGCCGACCAGTACCCGCGTGGTCTGGCTGGGCCTGGGGGGGCGGCCGCTGGCCCCCGAACAATTCTGCGAACGGCTGGGCGAGGCGCTGGGTGTGCCCTGGTCCGGCGAAGCGGCGCTGGCGGCCTGGCTGGAAAACGCCAGCGAGCCAGTCTGGCTGATGCTCGACGACTATCCCCGTACACCCAGCCCGGCCCTCGACGACTGCTTCGACCGCCTGCTCGCCGTGGCCTCGCCGCAGATCGGCTGGTGGCTGGCCAGCCGCCGTCGACCGGCCTGCAACCTCACCCGTCTGCTGCTCGAAGGCGAGCTGCTGGAACTGGGCGCCAGCAGCCTGGCGCTGAGCCAGTGCGAGCTGGACGTCTATCTGCAGATCGCCGGCCTGGAGTGGCCCCAGGCCCAGCGCCAGGCCCTGCAGGACGCCACCCATGGCTGGTTCGCTGGTGTGCGTCTGCGCCTGCTCAGCCTTGGCAGCGATCCCATTGCGCCCTGCGCCACCCAGGTGGCCGAGACCGGTAACGGCCTGCTGCAGGACTACTTGCAACGCGAAGTCCTGGCGAGCCTGCCGGCCGAACTGGCGGAAACCCTCTGCGGCCTGGCGCAGATCGCCCGCTTCAACCGCGAACTGTGCGATTACCTGTTCGACGAGCCCGGCCTGGGGCTGGATGGCCTGCAGTCCTGGGGCGTGCTGATCGAAGCGGTGGACAACACCCAGCACTGGTTCCAGGTGGCGCCCATGGTTGCCGCAGCGCTGGCGAGCCTGTCGCGCTGGCCGGCGGCGACCCTGCACCGGCGCGCCTGCCAGTGGTTCACCCAGTGCGGGGAAATCCATTCGGCGTTCGAACATTCCCTGTACGCCGAGCAGCCGGATGTTTCCGCCAGCCTGCTGCAACGCCTGACCGAGGAACAACTGCTGCACGGACGCAACGTCGAGCGCGTCTTGCAACTGCGCGAGTCGCTGCCCGCGGAGCTGCTGTGCAGCACCCCGCGCCTGCTCATCCTCAATGCCTGGACCCTGCTGTTCGTTGGTCGCCTGGACGATGTGGAAGCGCTGCTGGCCGGCTTCGATCGCTTCCTGCCGATGCCTGGCGAGCACCGTCAGCGTGCCCTGATTGCCCAGTGGCAAGGGCTCAACGGCATGCTCACCCATGCGCGCGGCCTGCCCGGCTCCCGCGAGCAACTGCGCGAGGCGCTGGCGCACCTGCCCGAGGACGCCTGGGCGCAGACCCTGATCTGTCTCTCCGCGTTGACCCAGCAGGCCCAGGCCGAGGGCCGCCTGGCCGAGGCTCGGCTGATCAACCGCGAGGCGCTGCGCCGCGCGCGCCTGCAAGGCAGCACCACCTTCGAAGCGCTGCTGGAGCTGGACCGCGCCCAGTGGCTGGAGCAGCGCGGCGAACTGCAGCGTGCCGACGCACTGTTGGCGCGGGTGCAGGAATACCTCGACGAGATGCGCATTACCTGCAACGCCATGGCCGGCCGCGTCGCCCTGCGCCGGGGCTGGCTGTGCCTGCGCCAGGGGCGTGACGAGGAGGCCCGCGAACTGTTCATCGCCGGACTGAACGAAACCCGGCGCAGCCACGACCCGAGCTCGATCTACGGCTTCACCGGCATGGCCTGGCTCGACGCGCTGGACGGCGACACCGATGGCGCCTTCAGCCGCCTGCTGGAAGTCGAGCGGCTGATGCAGCTGCAACATGTGCCGGAACCGATCTACCGGGGCCCGCTGCTGCTCGCCAGCGGCGCGCTGAATCTGCGCCAGAACCGCGCGGGGCCGGCGCGGGAAGTCCTTCAGCGCGTGGCTTCGCGCTATCGCGCCGACTGCCTGAGCCCACCGGCGGCGGCGCCGGATCAGATCCTGCGGGTCGAACATCACCTGGCGCTGGCGGAGCTCTACGACGGCGACGTGGAGGCCGCCCTGCAGCGCTTGCAGGCGATGCTCCCGGACCTGCTGCGCCAGGGCCGCAACACCCTGGCCTGTGACGTCTGGCTGGCACTGGCCGAGGCACACTTCATCGCCGGCAGCCTGGACGAGGCGCGCTGCGCGCTGGACGAAGGCGTCGCGCTGGCGCAGCGCTTCGGGCTGCTTTCCACTCTGCGCGATACCCAGCGCCGCCAACCCGGCCTGTTCGGCCTGCGTCCGCATGCCGGGGAAATGGCTCCGCACAGCCTGCTGAGCCTGCGCGAACTCTCGGTGCTGGAGTTGATCGCCCGAGGCTGCTCCAACCTGGAGATCGGCGAGCGGCTGTACATCTCCCTGCACACGGTGAAGACCCACGCGCGGCGGATCAACGGCAAGCTTGGTGTGGAGCGGCGCACCCAGGCAGTGGCGCGGGCAAAGGAGCTTGGGCTGCTGAAGGTGTGAATTGGCGCGCTAGTGCAGCGCCTTGGGCGGCACGCTGATCTCGGCCAGGCGCTGGGCCAGGCGCATCTGCTCCGCGGCATCGTCGCTGAGCAGCATGGCGCGTTCGAGGTCGTAGCGTTCCGCCTGCGGGCAATCCAGCACGTGGTAGAGATCGGCGCGGGCGAGGTGATCGCTGGCGCTGGGAGGCCCGAGTTCCAGTACACGCTGGGCATCCTTCAGGGCTGCCAGCGGCTCCCCGGCAGCCAGGTGCAATTGGCGCAGGTTGCGCGACAGGCGCTGCAGCATGTCGGCGGCGCTGGCAGTGCGCAGGTGCGCGGCGGACAGTTCGACGTTGGCGCCCATCTGGTGTGCCAGCAGGTCGCGGCAGTCGCGGGTGTAGAGGCGGCGGCCGGTGGCGGGGTCGAGCAGGTGGTCGGCGCCGGGCACGCGCAGCAGGAAGCGTCCGGGGAAATTCACCCCGACCAGGGTAATGCCGTTGCGCCGTGCCATTTCCAGGGCGATCAGCGCCAGTGACAGCGGCTGCCCGTGGCGCCGCTGCAGTACCTGCGGGAGCAGGGCGGCGCGGGGATGCAAGGGGTACTCGTCGTCCTCGGCGAAGCCCAGCTCGCTCAGCCGGCGCAGCAGGAACTGCGCGCGCTCCGCATCGCCGCTGCCCTGGGGCAGGGCCACCGCGACCTGGTGCGCGAGCGAGTCGAACAACCGCTGCGCCTGATCCGGAGACAGGTGCGGTTCGTGCTCGGCGGCGATCCACAGGGCCGCCTCGAACAGGGCGGGTGGGTCCTGGGCAAGACAGGCAAGGCAGGCTTGACGCGGGTCCATGGCGTTCTCCGGCTGACCCTGCGGTTGTAACCGGAGCGCCGGGCACTCGTCCAGTGGTGCGGTCGTCGCCCGTGAAGGTGAGATGACAGGCGCTGCCTATACTTGAGAGGTTCGCTGACAGAACGCTGTCCACCCCCAGCAAGGGAGCGCCGCCATGTTCGACATGATGGAAGCCACCCGGCTCGAGTCGCTGCATCTCTTCCAGGACCCGGCCACGGGACTCAAGGCCATCATCGCCATCCACAATTCACGGCTCGGGCCAGCGCTGGGCGGCTGCCGCTACCTGCCTTACCCCAGCTACGACGCCGCGCTGCGCGATGCCGCCCGCCTGGCCCAGGGCATGAGCTACAAGGCGGCGCTGGCCGGTCTGCGCCAGGGCGGCGGCAAGGCGGTCATCCTGCGCGCACCGCACGTGAACAATCGCGGTGAGCTGTTCGAGGCCTTCGGCCGCTTCATCGACTCCCTCGGCGGCGCCTACATCACAGCGGTGGACAGCGGTACGTCCAGCGCCGACATGGACTGCATCGCCCAGTTCACCCGCCACGTCACCAGTACCACCAGTGGCGGCGATCCCTCTCCGCATACCGCGCTGGGTGTGTTCGCCGGGATCCGCGCCAGCGCCCAGGCGCGCCTGGGCAGCGATGACCTGGATGGTCTGCGTGTGGCGATCCAGGGGCTGGGCAACGTGGGATACGCGCTGGCCGAACACCTGTCTGCGGCGGGCGCGGAATTGCTGGTCAGCGATATCGATGCGGGAAAGGTGCAGCTGGCGGTGGAGCAACTGGGCGCGCGGCCGGTGCCTAATGAGGCACTGCTCACCACGCCGTGCGACATCCTCGCGCCCTGTGGCCTGGGTGGCGTGCTGACGTCACCGGTGGTCGGCCATCTGCGTTGTGCCGCGGTGGCGGGGGCGGCCAACAATCAACTGGCTCACCCCGAGGTGGCCGATGAGCTGGAGGGAAGGGGCATCCTCTATGCGCCGGATTACGTGATCAACTCGGGTGGGCTGATCTACGTCGCCTTGCAGCACCAGGGGCAAGCCCTGCCGATCATCACCGCACACCTGTCGCGCATTGCGGAGCGCCTGACCGAAGTCTATGCCCACGCCCAGGCCGATCACCTGTCGCCAGCGCGGGTTGCCGACAAGCTGGCGGAGCGGATTCTCTACGGGGAATATTCGGGCCACTGAGGGCTATTGGAACCCCAGCGCAAAACCGAACCTGCAGGAGCGAGCTTGCTCGCGAACCGGGACTCGCCCGCGGCTCGCCGACGAGCAAGCTCGCTCCTACCGAAACGCTCGCCCATCACGCCTCGGCGGAGGACTCGCTGAAGATCTCGTTCAGCGCATCGGGCTGGTTCTTGAAGGCGCGGGCAAAGGCGTCGCGGTTCCTGGCCATGAAGATGCCGATCTCCTCGAGCTGATCCTCCTTCAGCGAAGGCACCGCCTTCTGCAGCACGTCGGCCAGCGTTTCCGCCAGCTCCAGCATCTTGTCGTGCCGGTCGGCTTCTGCCTTATCCATGAACAGGCGCTCCGGATCGCGGCTGCTGCGGTACACCACTTCGACGGCCATTCATCACCTCTGTGCCTTCTCTTTGATTGGGGAGTTCGAAATAACTGTTTATTTATACAGTAGAACGATTGCGCAGTGCTACTACCGCGGTGTGAATCATTGCCGCAAGCGTAGACGCAGGAGAAGGAGGTGCTTGCATCAGGCCACTATCGGGTGTGGCCCAAAGCAGTGCGCGCGCCCCTTTGGCGCGCGCGATGGAACCACGTGACTGACGCAATGAAACGTCAGTCAGATGGCTCTGTAGGAAGGAGTTCTTGCGAAGAGTGGCTTCAGGACGCGATCGGCAGGCCGTTTTCGCCGCGCGTCATCGCGGCGAGCAGCTGCGGCGCTGTGCCGCCTTGCTCGATGGCGATGCCGAAACGGATGCTCTGGATGAAGCGCTGCAACTGTTCCGGGTCCTGCAACTGGGTGTTGCGGATCAGGCGGCGCGCGGCCACGCCGGCCTCGGTGGAGAGGGTCAGGACAATGCTGCCGTCGGGCCGTTCAAGGCTGAAATTGACGCGGTATTGGTCCTGGAAGGCGTCTGTCAGCTTCTGAAAGGGACTTTCCATCACTCATTCCTGCCTGTTTTGTGGCATGCCCCTGAATGGACTCGGGGCTGGCCGAAAAAGTTCGCAGTCATATTCGCGCAGTCGATCTGTGCCATGACTGCGCAAGATCAATGGCGTAGCACTTGCAGGCTTCACGCCAATCAAGCCTTGTGACGCGGAGAACCGACGAATGAAACAGAACTGGGCCGAGCGCCTGAGCGAGCGGATGCACGGCTGTGCCGAGTCCCTGGGCAACCTGCTGGTGGAAGGCTTCCACTACCTGGCGCTGTTCGCCATCGGCGGCACGGTGTTCTGGTCGGCGGCGGTGGCATTCGGCGAGATGGTCGGCAAGGGACACGCGAGCATCGACGACATCCTGCTGCTGTTCATCTACCTCGAACTGGGCGCCATGGTCGGTATCTACTTCAAGACCAACCACATGCCGGTGCGCTTCCTGATCTATGTGGCGATGACCGCGCTGACCCGCCTGATGATCGCTGACATCCAGCACAACCATGTGCCCGACGACGGCATCATCCTGGTTTCGGTGGCGCTGTTGCTGCTGGCGCTGGCGATCCTGGTGGTGCGCTATGCGTCTTCGCGTTTCCCTTCGCCGAGCTCCACGCAACGGGGCGGCGGCGAACGGGACCTGATCAGCGACGACGAGCGCTGATCGCCCGCGAGCTTTGATCCAGAGCCGCCGTTCAGGCGATGGATGCACTACCATCGGTGCATCCGCCGCCTGAGAAGACGACTCCATGAAGGGATGGAAGCTGTTCGCACCCCTGCTGATCCTGGTGATCATCGCCGTTACCCTGTACCTGCGCCTGCACACCCAGCCGTTGCTGCTGCAGGGGGAAGCAGACGCCACCAATGTCATCGTCGCCTCCAAGGCCAAGGGCCGGGTCGAAGTACTGCATGTGCGGCGTGGCGACGACGTGAAGCAGGGCCAGCTGCTGATTTCTCTGAGCAGTCCGGAACTGCAAGCCCAGCTGGACTCCCTGCGTGCTGCGCGCAACCAGGTGCAGGCCAATCTCGACGAATCTCTCCATGGCACCCGCGAGGAAACCCTGCGCGCCCTGCAGGCCAGCCTGTCCCAGGCCCAGGCTGAATTGCGCAATGCCGAGCTGGAGTACCAGCGCAATGAGGAACTGGCCGGCCGTGGCTTCGTTTCCCAGGCGCAGATGGACCTGTCCCGTCGCGGTCGCGACGTGGCGCGCAACCGCGTCGCCGAGGCCCAGGCCAATCTCGATCAGGGCAACCAGGGCGACCGTGAGGAGCGCCGGCAGGCGCTGCAAGCTGCCGTGCGCCGGGCCGACGCGCAGATTCTCGAACTGCAGGCGCAGACGGATGACCTCAACGTGGTGGCTCCGGTGGACGGCGAAGTCGGGCCGATCCCGGCGGAGCAGGGCGAGCTGGTCAACGCCTATAGCCCGTTGCTCACGCTGGTGCGCCTGTCCGACAGTTATTTCGTCTTCAACCTGCGCGAAGACATCCTTGCCGACGTGAAGAAAGGAGATGAAGTGGCCGTCCAGGTTCCGGCATTGAAGGGTGCCGAGGTGAAGGCCAAGGTCAGCTATATCGCGCCCCTGGGCGACTTCGCCACCAAGCGTGCGACCCGTGCCACCGGTGACTTCGACCTGAAGACCTTCGAGGTGCGCCTGTATCCGGAGCAACCGGTTCCAGGCCTGCGCCCCGGCATGAGCGCGCTGTGGCAGTGGAAGCAATAAGGAGCAACCTGCGGCGTTTCGCCCAGGCCTTCGGCAGCGAAACGCGGGTTGCCCTGCGCAGCTGGACCATTCATTGGCTCGGCTGGCTCTGGCCGCTGCTGCTGTTCGTGGTGATCAGCGGCGTGTACCAGGCAGGAACCCTGCTGGATATGCCGGTGGCCGTGGTCGATGCCGATCACAGCAGCCTGTCGCGGCGCATCGTCCGCGAGCTGGATGCCGGCTCCCATGCCAAGGTCGAGGTGCTTGGCGGTGGCCTGCAGGAAGGCCTGCGCCGTCTGCGCATGGCCGACGACTACGCGCTGCTGTATATCCCCCGCGATTTCGAGGCAGACGCACTGTCCGGCCGCCAGCCGGTCGCCGAGCTCTACTACAACTCGCTGTTCTACTCCGCCGGCTTCTACTCGACCCAGGATTTCAGTGGGCTGATGAGCACGCTCAATGCCGAACTGCGCCCGCACCTGGCCGCCGGCATGGACCGCCCCATGCCGGCGCTGGCCAGCGTCGCGGTGTCTTATGAAAGCCTGTTCAATGCCAGCGGCAACTACATCTATTTCCAGCAGTTCGCCGCCATTGTCCACCTGCTGCAGTTGTTCGTGATCGTTGCCACCGTCCATGTACTGGCGCGCGAGGCACCGGAGCTGCGTGCCTCCTCGCCGCATATCCTGCGGGCCAAGGCCTTGGGCCCGCGGCTGCTGGGCAAGATGGCGCCGTACACGCTGCTGTTCAGCGCCTTGCTGATGGTCGAGTTGTTCCTGCTGGTGGAACTCAACGGCGCGCGGATCAATGGCAATCCCTGGTGGATGCTGGCGATCACCGTCTGCTACGTGGCGGCGGCGCAGAGCGTCGGGCTGATGCTGTTCATCTTCACCGCCAACCGCTTCAGCGCCTACTCGCTGATCGGCCTGCTGATCGGTGTGGCGCAGACCTATTCCGGCGTGCTGTTGCCGGAGCTGGCGATGCCGCAGATCGCGCGGATCATTGCCGAGGCCGAGCCGCTGACGCACACACTGCATGGTCTGTTCGACCAGTTCCTGCGCAGGGCGCCGGTGGAGTCCGGCCTGTACACCTGCTGCAAGCTGCTGCTCTACCCGCTGATCGCCTACATGATCGCCAAGATGCGCCTGCGCCGGCGCCTCGACCTGAGCCCGGGGTAAGGAGCCAGCATGGAGAATTTCTACAACGTTTTTCGTCAGTCCCTGGGCAACATGCTCGGCAAGCCCTTGTGGCTGCTGATGGTGCTGTCGGTGGCGCTGACCACCTTGCCCTACGCGCACCGCACCATGGATGACCTGCCGGTGGCGGTGATCGACATGGATCACAGCGCCGTCTCACGCGAGCTGATCCGCCTGCTCGATGCCGCACCGAAAATCGCCACGCGCGCCTACGACCAGTTGCCCGCGGCCCAGCGCGATCTCGCCTGGCGCGAGCTGTTCGGCATCGTGGTGATTCCTGTGGACTTCGAGAAACGCGTGCTGCGCGGCGAGTCGGTGACCGTGCCGATCTTCGGCGATGCCACCAACCGCATGGCCAACGGGCAGATCCAGCAGGACATCAGCGCCACCTACAGTGAGCTGACGCTGCGCTACAACCGCGAACGGCTGATGCGCGGCGGCTTCTCCGAGGGTCAATCGAACGTGCTGCTGCAGCCGACGATCGGCCAGCTGACCGACCTGTTCAACCCCGGCACCAGCTTCGCCGCCATCGTCCTGCCGGGGCTGGTGACGCTGATCCTGCAGCACAGCCTGCTGCTCTCCTGCACGCGGGTGAACCTCAACCTGCGCGGCGGCACCCCGCGTTCGCTGCGCCAGCCGGCCTCGACTCGCTTTGGCCGCTATGCCGCGCAACTGCTCATCTGGATGGTGCTGGCGATGCTCTTCTACGTGATCTGGCCGTGGATGATGGGGTACCGGCAGACGGCATCGTTCTTCATGCTGATGGGCCTGGTGCTGCCATTCCTGCTGGCGGTGATTGCCATGAGCGAGTTCATCGCCGAACTGCTGCCCTCCGAGGAGGCGGTCTACCTGACCATGACCTTCATCACCCTGCCGCTGTTCTACATGGCCGGCTTCACCTGGCCGCCACAGGCCATGCCGCAGTGGGTTCAGTGGCTGGCCGACGCCATCCCGTCCACCTGGGCGATCCGCGCCGTGGTGGAGATGAACCAGATGAACCTGCCGCTATCCGCCGTTGCCGACAGGATTCTCATCCTCTTCGCCATGGCGGCGGCCTATGGATTGCTGGGCACACTGATCTACCAGTACCGCAACTGGCGCTGGGACCAGCTCAAGGGCTGGTGAGTCGTTACCTTTGCGATTGAGATGGGATTTCGATATGACGATGTGTCGTTCCTGGCTGCTGTTCAGCGCCGCGTTGCTCAGTGGTTGCGGCTCTTACCACACCCTGCACAGCGATGATGTGGTGAGTGCCAGCGAGCTGAACCTCAAGGGAACCTATTGCGGGGCAATTCCGCGCGTCTACGGCGGGGTGGTCTGGGATGCCTGCCAGCTGTACGGCGAACCACTGGCCGATACCGGCTATACGCCGCCCTCCGCACCAGCCAATCACACCTTTGGCCCGCAGATCCTGCCCTTGTTGGACATGGCCTTTTCTGGCGTTGTCGATACTCTCGCCTTGCCCTACACCCTGTACCGGCAGAACCGCGACGGCAGTATCCAGTTGACCCGCGACTGACCCGTCTAGAGTAAGTGTTCCAACTTCCCCGGGAGCTCTTTCGATGAATGTATTGAACGGCAAGGTCGCAGTGGTTACCGGCGCGGCCAGCGGCATCGGCAGGCAGATTGCCCTGACCCTGGCGCAAGCTGGCGCGGCCGTGGCTATCGCCGACCTGCAGGAGGACGCCGCCCAGCGCGTGGTGGCGGAGATCGAAGCCGTTGGTGGCAAGGCCCTGGCGGTCGCGATGGATGTGACCGACGAGCAGGCGGTGGACAGCGGTATCGATCGCGTCGTCGCCACCTTGGGCAGCGTCGACATCCTGGTCTCCAACGCCGGCATCCAGATCGTCAATCCGATTCAGGATTTCGCCTTCGCCGACTGGAAGAAGATGCTCGCGATCCACCTCGACGGCGCTTTCCTCACTACCCGTGCGGTGCTGCGTCATCTGTACCCGGCTGGGCGTGGTGGCGTGGTGATCTACATGGGCTCGGTGCACTCCCATGAAGCCTCGCCACTGAAGTCCGCCTATGTCACCGCCAAGCACGGCCTGCTCGGCTTGGCGCGCACACTGGCAAAGGAGGGCGGGCCGCACGGCGTGCGCTCCCACGTGGTGTGCCCCGGTTTCGTGCGCACGCCTCTGGTGGAAAAGCAGATTCCCGAACAGGCCAAGGAGTTGGGCATCAGCGAGGAAGCCGTAGTGAAGCAGGTCATGCTCGGTGGGACGGTGGATGGCGAGTTCACCACCGTGGAGGACGTGGCGCAGACGGTGCTGTTCCTGGCCAGTTTCCCTTCAGCGGCGCTCACCGGCCAGTCGGTGCTGGTCAGCCATGGCTGGGGGATGCGCTGAGGACTGCAGAAGGACAATGACCCCGTCTCGTGAGGGGACGAGCGGGGTCATTGGGTCGACTTGCTTGCGCCTGCTGGAGCCCTGGTTCACCCGGGGCGTCTGCCTCTTCCGGGGCCGGGCTCGTTGCGTCGGCGCAGGTGTAGATTCCTACATTCGGGCGACTGGTTATGTAGTGGATTTCCCCGTCATGGTGTCAGGCGGTTCTTCAGTATGTAGGGCGGATAACCCTGAACGGGTTATCCGCCGATAGCATGACGGCGTATAACGCTGGCGCGTTATACGGCCTACGGTCTGGACTCCAGGAGCGGGAGGTCAGACGGCCTTGGGCAGCGGCGCGAACAGCGCGTCGATATCCGCGTCGTCCAACTGCCAGTCGGCGCCCGAACCCTCGAGGATGCCGGCGGCCAGTGCGGCCTTGTCGCGTTGCAGCAACTGGATCTTCTCTTCCACCGTACCGCGGGCGATCAGCTTGTAGACGAACACCGGCTTGTCCTGGCCGATACGGTAGGCGCGGTCGCTGGCCTGGTTCTCTGCGGCCGGGTTCCACCAGGGGTCGTAGTGGATCACGGTATCGGCGGCGGTCAGGTTCAGGCCTACGCCACCAGCCTTCAGGCTGATCAGAAACAGCGGTACGCGGCCTTCCTGGAAATCCTTCACGGGGGCGCGGCGGTCGCGGGTGTCGCCGGTCAATAGGGCATATTCCAGATTGCGCTCGGCCAGTGCCTCGCCGATCAGTGTGAGCATCGAGGTGAACTGTGAAAACACCAGTACGCGGCGGCCCTCGGCCAGCAGCTCCTCGAGCATGTCCAGCAGATAGACCAGCTTGCCGGACGTGACCGCACGGGCGGACTTGCCCGTGGCCGGCGGGGCTTCCTTGTTGACCAGGCGGATGTCGCAGCAGACCTGGCGCAGCTTGAGCAGCGCCTCGAGGATGATGATGCGGCTGCGCGCCAGGCCGCGGCGGGCGATTTCGTCGCGCACCTTGCGATCCAGCGCCAGGCGCACGGTCTCGTAGAGGTCGCGTTGCGCCTCGCTGAGTTCGATGTGCTGGATGAATTCGCTCTTGGGCGGCAGCTCCGAGGCCACCTGCTCCTTGGTGCGGCGCAGCAGGAAGGGGCGGATGCGCGCGGCCAGGTGTGCCAGGCGGCCCTGGTCGCCGTGGCGCTCGATGGGTGTGCGGTAGTCCACGGCGAATTGCCGGGCGTCGCCCAGCCAGCCGGGCAGCAGGAAATGGAACAGCGACCACAGCTCGCCGAGGTGATTCTCCAGCGGCGTGCCGGTCAGGCACAGGCGGTTGCGCGCGCGCAGGTGGCGTGCGGCCTGGGCCGCCTTGGTGGTGGCGTTCTTGATGTTCTGCGCCTCGTCGAGGATCAGCAGGTGATACTCGTGCTGCCCGAGCTTCTCGGCATCGCGCGGCAGCAGGGCATAGGTGGTGAGGATCAGGTCGTGTTCGGCGATCTTCGCGAACGCCTTGCGCCGGCCCGCGCCGTGCAGCGCGAGCACGCGCAGGTTGGGGGTGAAGCGTTCGGCCTCGTCCAGCCAGTTGGGGATCAGGCTGGTCGGCATGATCACCAGTGCCGGGCTGGTCAGGCGCCCGGCCTGCTTCTCCAGCAGCACGTGGGCGAGGGACTGCAGCGTCTTGCCCAGACCCATGTCGTCGGCGAGGATGCCGCTGGCGCCGACTTCGCGCAGCGTCTGCATCCAGCTCAGGCCCTCGTGCTGGTAGGCGCGCAGCTCGGCGTTGAGGCCGGCGGGAATCTCTGCCGGCTGGGCACGGTAGTCGCGCAGGCGATGGGCGATTTCGCGCAATTGCTCGCCGCCCTGCCAGGTCAGCGGCAGTTCCTCCAGCTCGGTAAGGCGTGCGGCGTCCGGTGCGCCCATGCGCAGACGGCGCACGGGTAACTGCTCGCCGATGTAGAACTCGGACAGCGTGCCGAGCATCGGCTTGAGCTTGCCGAACGGCAGCGAAACGCGCAGCGGTCGGTCGGAGGCGGTCTGCCAGGTATGGATCGGATTGCGCCCGGCATCCAGGCGCAACACCAGTTGCTCATCGTCGGCATGGCGGGCGAGAGCGGTCGGGTCGAGCAATGCCGGCATGCGCCGGATCAGCTCGATCAGCGCCGGCAGCAGGCTGATGCGCCGGCCCTCCACCTCGATCCCCAGTTCCAGGTCGAACCACTGGCGGTCGTCGGTTTCCTCAATCTCGGCGTACCAGTTCTCCACCGGCGTGAGGTCGAAGACGAATTCCGGGCGGATGTCGATTTCCCAGCCTTGCTCACGCAGTTGTGGCAGGCCCACGCGCATGAATTCCTGCCAGGCGGAATCGTCGGGCAGCTCGAACATTTCCCCGGCGCTGTCTTCCAGCGCATCGCTGCGGCGCATCGCCGGCTTGAAGCCGAGCTCGCGCAAATCCAGGCGCCAGGCGTGCTCCAGCTCCAGCGCGCGGCTGACGCGGACGATCTGGTCATCGCGGAACACCCGGATCTCGCGGCCCGAGCGCGCGGTGACGCTGCCGGAAACCGGCATCTCGCCATACAGGAAGGCCAGCGCGGCGCGGTGCCGGGAAATGTTCTGCATGCGCCCGCTGCGCAGGTCGAAGCCGCTGTGCACGTGGCTGCCCAGGGTCAGCCGTGGCCGGGGCGCGAGTTCGTCGCGCTCCACGTCGAGCTGTGGAGATTCGGCGGGTGGCTTCATCCGAGTGTCCTTCCGGCAGTCCAGCCGAGTACGCAAACGCCCGATGATACCGCGATTGTTCTCGGGCGTGACGCGCAAGAACCCGCCCACGACCAGCTGCGCGTCGGTAAAACGGCGTTAAAAACAGGCTCAGAATGCTCATTTACTATTCGTAAACTGCGCTTCTTCGCCTGTTTTTGCCTTGTTTTACTCTAGCTCGCTTGGTCGCGGACGTGCTCTGAGGAAACCGGCGGTCAGCGGGCGAAGCGTTTCGCCCCCGCCACGCACAGCACCACGGCGACGGTCGCGCCGGCCATCAGCGGGCTGATCTGTTCGTGCAGCAGCAGGCCGGCCAGCGCCAGGCCGAAGAATGGCTGCAGCAGTTGCAGTTGGCCGACCGCGGCGATGCCGCCGGTGGCCAGGCCGTGGTACCAGAAGAAGAAGCCGATCAGCATGCTGAACAGCGACACGTAGCCCAGGCTCAGCCAGGCCGGCCAACTGGCGCCGGTGAAGGTTGCCGGCTGGGTGTACCAGGCCAGCGGCAGCATCAGCGGCAGGGACAGCACCAGCACCCAGCAGATCACCTGCCAACTGCCCAGGTGACGGGCGATGCGCCCACCCTCGGCATAGCCCAGGCCACAGACCGCCACGGCCGCCAGCATCAGCAGGTCACCGGTGACATTGCCCGCGCCGCTCTGTGACAGGGCAAAGCCCGCCACCACGGCGCTGCCCAGCAGCGAACAGATCCAGAACGCCGGGCGCGGTTGCTCACCGGCGCGGATCACGCCGAACAGCGCGGTAGCCAGCGGCAGCAGGCCGACGAAGACGATGGCGTGGGCCGAGTTGACGTGCTTGAGCGCCAGCGCGGTGAGCAACGGGAAGCCCACCACCACGCCGCCGGCGACTACCAGCAGGGGGATCAGGTCCTTGCGTGCCGGCAGCTTCTGCCGCAGCACCAGGAGGATCGCCGCCGCCAGCAGCCCGGCGATGCTGGCGCGGGCGAGGGTGAGGAAGGTCGGGTCGAAGTCGGCCACCGCTACCCGCGTCGCCGGCAGTGAGCCGCTGAAGATGAGCACGCCAAGGAAGCCGCTGAGCCAGCCGCCAAGGTTGCTGTTGCTGGCGAGTGTGTGGGGGTTGTTCATGGTGGGTGTTCCGACAGGAGAGCGAGCCTGGAGGATGCGCGCCGGGCTGCCGGGCGGCCAGTGACAGAAAGGTACAATTTGAGCAAACTGTCCGTAAATTATCCCGGTACAAATTGCCCCGGAAGAAATCCGGGGACAGGCGAGGGCGACATGGGCAGACCCAAGGGCACGCGAGTCGATTCGGTGATCCACCACGTGCGCGAGCGCCTGGCAGCGCGGGCGCTGGTGCCAGGCGAGCGATTGCCGTCCATCCGCCAGCTCGCCGAGCAACTGGAGGTGTCCAAGACCACCGTGGTGGAGGCCTACGACCGCCTGGCGGCTGACGGCGTGATCGCCGCCCGCCGCGGCTCCGGCTTCTATGTCAGTGGCCACGCGCCGCCGCTGTCCCTGGCGGACGTCGGCCCGGCGCTGGACCGCAGCATCGACCCGTTGTGGATATCCCGGCAGTCGCTGGAAGCCGCCGACACCTCGCTCAAGCCCGGTTGCGGCTGGCTGCCGCCGTCCTGGCTGCCGGAGGAGGAGCTGCGCCGTGCGCTACGGCAGATCGCCCGCGCACCGCAATCCAGCCTGCTGGAGTACGGTCGCCCTTATGGCCACTCCGGGCTGCGCGAGCAACTGGCGAGGCGGCTGGCTGATTACGGCGTGCCCGTTGGTCCGCAGCAGGTGGTGCTGACGGACAACGGCACCCAGGCCATCGACCTGGTCTGCCGCTTCCTGCTGGAACCGGGCGACTGCGTGCTGGTGGACGACCCCGGCTACTTCAATTTCCAGGCCCTGCTGAGGGCGCACCGCGTGCAGGTGGTGGGGGTTCCCTACACCCCGAACGGGCCGGATGTCGCGGCCATGGCCAACCTGCTGGAGCAGCATCGCCCGCGTCTGTACATCACCAACTCGGCCTTCCACAACCCCACTGGCGCGGTGTTGTCGCCTCTGGTCGCCCATCGCCTGCTGAAGCTGGCCGAGGCCCATGACCTGCTGATCGTCGAGGACGACATCTTCGGTGATTTCGAGCACGACAGCGCGCCACGCCTGTCGGCCTTCGACGGGCTGGAGCGGGTGATCCAGGTCGGCAGTTTCTCCAAGACGCTGTCGGCCTCGGTGCGTTGCGGCTACATCGCCACCAAGCCGGAGTGGTGCGAGCGCCTGGTGGACCTGAAACTGGCGACCAGTTTCGGCAACAGCCCGTTCAGCGCCGAGTTGCTCTACGAGTTGCTGCGCAAAGGCAGCTATCGCCGTCACCTCGATCATCTGCGCGGCCGCCTTGCCGACGCCATGGGCGAGACGCTGCTGCGCCTGCGCGCGCTGGATATCCAGCCGTGGCTGGAGCCGCGTGGCGGGGTCTTCGTCTGGGCCCGCCTGCCGGACGGGCTGGATGCCGCGCAGGTGTCGCGTGCTGCCCTGGCCGACAACCTGGTGCTGGCGCCGGGCAACGTCTTCAGCCTCAGCCAGAGCGCTGCCGGTTACCTGCGTTTCAACGTTGCGCAGTGCCAGTCGCCCCGCGTGTTCGAGGGCCTGGAGCGGGCCATGGGACAAGTGCGCGGGCGTTGATGAAGGACAATTCGTCAACCTCCGCGGTGAAGTCTGTAGCGGGAGTCGGAACGCCGGAGGCTATGGGTGACCCTGGCGAGACCGAAAGGTCGGCGGAAAATTGAACGGTTGTACAAGCGAATCTGAAAATACTGACTTCACAGTCGAAAAGGTTGCGCTAACTCAACAGCGGACGAGCCTCTAGCATTATCGATTCAGCAAACGGGCAGTACAGGCTTCCCGTGATCAATCGATTAATCATAAGAGGAGCATTTCCCATGGCCGAGCCCTGTCAGTTGTACCTCAAGGTCCGCATCAGTCGTTCCAGGCTCGATGACTATCTGCGCCACGAAGCAGGCTCGGCGGCCTGCTTCAAGGACCTCGAGCATTGGCTGGATGGCAATCGCCATCGGCGCGGCGGGCTGACCTGGAGCGAGCTCTGCGAGCTGGGGCAGGGCACCACCGCGGCCGCCTGGGTGTCAGGCTGGGGGCGGCACCAGCGCTCACCGGCGTGGAACCACTATGACGACGCAACCCAGACCTGGAGCCTGGGCGTGCTGGAGTTCCCTGAAAGCCGGGACTGGATCATCGGTGCGATCAATGTGTTTCGACGAGTCGCCGAATACAAGGACCTGCCGGGCACCGACTACCTGCTGATCTACGAATACCTGTTCGGCAAGGGCACGGTGGTCGCCGCCGTCGAACTGACTCCCGGTGCTTCGCGCATCCTCGAAGAACCCCCGCCCCTGCGTCTCACGGCCGAGGCCGATCGCACGATGAACAGCCTGTTGCGTGCCATGGATGTCAGCGCGCCGTACGCCGCACAGCGGAATTCGGACACAGATACTCACAAACAGCGTTTCTGAGTTCTTTTAATTGAGAATCAGTATCATATAATTGCGCTTTTCCATCGCCCGCCCAGGAGTGCCCTGGGCGGCCCAGCAGGATTCACCTCGATGTGCGTTTCCCCGCGCCCGACCCAACCGAGAGCCGACGCATGAGCGGAACCCGATTCGGTGCCGTTGCCGCCCGTATCCTCAGCGCCGTGGTTGGCGGTTATGCCCTGGCCTACACCGCCACGGCCTTCTTCAGCGTCTACCTGCCGATGTCGCGTTCGGACCGCGTATCCCTCGCCAGCCTGGCCTGCTTCATTGTCTGGGTCGCCGCGATCATCTACGCCTTTGGCGCGAAGAGCCCGTGGCGCGCCGTCTGGGCGCCCGCTGCGCTGAGCATCGTGCTGGGCCTGGCGGCTTTCCTGCCGACGGCTTACGGGGTGCGCCCATGAGCCTGCGCCAATCGATGTCCGGCCTGCACACCTGGAGTGGGCTGCTGGTCAGCTGGATTCTCTTCGTCGTGCTGTTCTCGGGCACCGTTGCGGTGTTCGACAAGGAACTCACCCGCTGGATGACTCCGCAGCTGCACAAGCTGGAGCAGGTGAGGGTTGGCGCCGACCAGGTGCGTGAGCTGATCGTCGAGCGCGCGCCCAAGGCCCACGGCTACTGGATGCATCCGCCCACCGAGCGCATGCCCTACTGGACCGCGGGATGGGAGCCGGCGGACTTCAGTGAGTTCCAGTCCTTCCTGGTGGACGCGCAAAGCGGCGAAGTGCTGCCCAGGACCGTCGGCGGCAACTTCTTCCTCGAGCTGCACTACGAACTGCACGGCGGGATGATCGGCCTCTACGTAGTCGGCGTGGCCGGCGTGTTCATGCTGGTGGCACTGGTCAGCGGGGTGATCGTCCACCGGCGCATCTTCAAGGACTTCTTCACCTTGCGCCCGAAGGCGGCGAAGCAGCGCGCCTGGCTCGATGCGCACAACGTGCTCGGCGTGCTCGGCCTGCCGTTCCACCTGCTGATGGCGTACACCGGGCTGGCGATCTTCATCACCTTCTATATGACCGCCGGCATCAAGGTGGCCTACAAGAACGACATGGAGCATTTCTTCCATGATGTGCAGGGCGCCTTCGACCGCGAAGCGCTGGGCAAGCCGGCGAAGGCGACCAAGTCCATCGACAACATGATCCTCAAGGCCCGCGAAGCCTGGGGCGACGACAGCCAGGTCGGCTGGATCAATATCGAGAATCCCGGCGACGCGGCAGCGATGGTGCAGGTCCGCAAGGCGGTGGACAAAGGCATGGTCAACGACCAGCGCACCGTGTCCTTCGACTCCGGCAGCGGCGCGCTGCTGCACGTGCAGAAGCCCTACAAGCCGGGCTACAAGACCTACGCCTGGCTGACCGGCCTGCACATGGCACAGTTCGGCAACGACCTGCTGCGGGTGATGTATTTCGCCCTTGGCCTGCTGGGCTGCGTGATGGTCTTCGGCGGCCTGCAGGTCTGGGTGAGCAAGCGTGAAACCCGTGGCCACCGGGGCGTGGGGCTGGTGCGCACGCTCAACGGCGCGGTCTGTGGCGGCCTGCCGATTGCCTCCCTTGGGCTGCTGGCGGCGTCGCGCCTGCTGCCGGCCGACCTGCCTCAGCGAACCCGCTGGGAAGCGACTGCCTTCGTGGTGATCTGGTTGCTGGCGCTGGCCCATGCATTGTTGCGCCGTGGCAGCCGCGCCATGGCCCGCGAGCAGTTTGTCGCCCTGGCGGCGTTGGCCTTGCTGCTGCCGCTGCTGAGCCTGTTCGGCCCCGAGCCGGGACGGATCACGACCCACATCGCCAACGGCGACTGGATGATGGTCGGTATCGATCTCGGCCTGCTGCTGATCGGCGGCCTCTGTGCGTTCCTCGCCTGGCGTCTGGGGCAGGAGCGCGCGCAATCCACGCGCGCGCGGCGTGCCCGCCATGAGGAGTACGCCTGATGCTGCTGGTGTTCGGTCTCAACCTGCTGGCGCTGGCAGCGGCCTGCCTGTCGCTTTCCCGTCACCACCGTGACCTGTTCGGCAGTGCGCCGTCCGCGTCCCGTGTGCGCCTGCTGCGTATCGTGGCGCTGGTGGACGGCGCGCTGGCGCTGGCCTATGCGATCCATGTCATCGGCGTCGAACTGGGCATCGTCTACTGGGCGTGCCTGCTGATGATCGCCTGTGCCGTGCTCGTCCTGCTGCTGGCCTGGCGGCCGCGCTGGGCGTTGCCGACGGCAGCAGCGATGCCGGTGATCGGTGGGGTGCTGGCCGTACTCGGCTGACGCTTCAGGCTTTTGCAGGAGCGAGCTTGCTCGCGAACAGATTTCCCGATTGGTCCGCTGGTGTGCGGTTCGCGAGCAAGCTCGCTCCTACAGGTCGGGTGTTCGCGCAGGATCGGCCGGCGGCCTACTCCTCGAACGCCTGCCGATATTCCCCTGGCGTGCCGCCCACTACCGAACGAAATCGATTGGCGAAGTGGCTGGCGCTGGAGAATCCGCAGGCCAGCGCTACCTGGCTGAGCGGCTGGCGGGTATCGCGCAACAGACGCTGCGCCAGGGCCACCCGGCGGGCCAGCACGTATTGGTGCGGGGGCATGCCGAAGCTCTCGCGGAACATCCGCGCGAAGTGGTATTCCGACAGCGCCGTCTGCATCGCCAGTTCGCCCAGTGACAGCGGTTGGTCCAGGCGCTGCTCGATGTATTCGGCAACGCGCCGGCGCATGGTCGGTGCCAGGCCGCCCTTGAGCTTCAAGCCCTCGCGCAGGCCGACCTGGTTCAGCAGCAGATGGTCGATCAGGTCATGGGCCAGCGTGCTGGTGCGGATGCGTTCGCCCGGCTCGTGCCAGTCCAGCTTCACCAGTTGGCGAAAGCGCGCGGCCTGCTGCGGGTCGTCGAGGAAGGTCCGTTCGTGCAGTTGCAGTTCACGCGGCTCGCGGTCCAGCAGGCGGATGCAGCCGAGGGCGAACTGCTCCTGGCCGATATAGAGGTGTGCCAGGCGGATGTCGCCGTTGACGATCCACGCCGACTCGGCGCCGGCCGGCATCACGCAGAGTTTGTCCGGCGCGCCCTTGCTGCCCGGCGCACCACGGCGGAAGGTGCCGGTGCCGTCGTTCAGGTAGCAGGACAACGTGTGGTGGCTCGGCGCGTGGTAATCGCGGGCGTCGTGGCTGTTGCTCCAGATCGCCGCGGACAGCCCGTCGCCCAGCTCCGCGCAACGCTCCAGGCGGGCGTTGGGCGAGGCGTTCATCGACTGGAAGACTTCGAGCTGCGAAATGGCTGACATGGGTGTTCCTCTAATGCCTTCACTCTACCCGCGCGGGCGCGCCTTGCCAGCCCGGTTGTCGCAATAAGCGCAAGAATCTGCAAGCCGGCGCCGGGGCGCGGCGGGAGACTGTTTCTCCAGCCATCCGGAGATCGCCATGAATCTCTCGCTCTACCTGCTCACGGTGCTCATCTGGGGCACCACCTGGATCGCCATCAAGCTGCAGGTCGGCGTGGTCGCCATTCCGCTGTCCATTGCCTACCGCTTCAGCCTGGCGGCACTGGTGCTGTTCGCCTTGCTGCTGGTCTCCCGGAAACTGCAGCCGTTGGGCCGGCGCGGGCAGGCGATCTGCCTGGCCCAGGGGCTGTGCCTGTTCTGCGTGAACTTCCTGTGCTTCTACACCGCCAGCCAGTGGATCCCCAGTGGCCTGGTCGCCGTGGTGTTCTCCACTGCCACCCTGTGGAACGCGCTGAATGCGCGAATCTTCTTCGGCCAGCGCATCGCCCCCAACGTACTGGGTGGCGGGGCGTTCGGCCTGGCGGGGCTGGCGCTGTTGTTCTGGCCGGAGCTGTCCGGGCATCAGGCGTCGCGGGAGACCTTCTACGGCCTGGGCCTGGCGCTGCTCGGCACGCTGTGTTTCTCGGCAGGCAACCTGTTGTCGAGCCTGCAGCAGAAAGCCGGGCTGCGGCCGTTGTCGACCAATGCCTGGGGCATGCTCTACGGCTCGCTGATCCTGCTGGCGATCTGCCTGGTGCAGGGCGTGCCGCTGACTTTTGATAGCAGTGCGCAGTACGTCTGGTCGTTGCTGTACCTGGCCATTCCCGGCTCGGTGATCGGCTTCACCGCCTACCTGACGCTGGTCGGGCGCATGGGGCCGGAGCGCGCGGCTTATTGCACAGTGTTGTTCCCGGTGGTGGCGCTGAACGTCTCGGCCTTCGCCGAAGGCTACCAGTGGAGCCTGCCAGCGCTGGCCGGGCTGGGGCTGGTGATGGCCGGCAACGTACTGGTGTTCCGCAAGCCCAGGCCGGTGTTGCAGCCGGCACGGGCGTGAACCTGTAGGAGCGAGCTTGCTCGCGAACAACCCCGCGCTGAGGCTGTTCGCGAGCAAGCTCGCTCCTACAAAGAATTGTCAGGATTGAATCTACCGTAGGAGCGGACTTCGTCCGCGATGCATATCAGCGGCCGGGAAACATCGCGGACGGAGTCCGCTCCTACGTGAAAGTTCTGCGCTCGGGGCGGCCCTCACCCTAACCCTGGCTGCGCGCCCCGCTCAGGGGAAGAGAGAACCGTTAGGCGCAGGATGAAACCTCAGTGTCAGCCGGCCCGGGCTGCCCCTCTCCCTGAGGAGCCGGGCGTGCAGCCAGGGCTGGGGTGAGGGGGATGCATTGGTACGGACTCCCCAGGAAAAGACAGTTGCTCCTACGAAGAGCAGCTCGAAGTCAGGCCTTCCAGGCCTGCGGATTGACCAGGTTCTTCGGACGCTCGCCACGTAGGGCGGCTTCGAAGTTGCCCAGCGCGCATTCCGCCATGGCGCGGCGCGTTTCGTGGGTCGCCGAGCCGATGTGCGGCAGGGTCACGGCATTGGGCAGGGCGAACAGCGGCGACTCGGCCAGCGGTTCCTTCTCGTAGACGTCGAGGCCGGCGGCAAGGATGCGCTGCTCCTGCAGCGCTTCCACCAGCGCGGCTTCGTCGATCACCTGGCCGCGGGCGATGTTCACCAGGATGCCGCTGGGCTTCATCAGCTCCAGTTCGCGCTTGCCGATCAGCTTGCGGGTCTTGTCCGACAGCGGCACCACCACGCAGACGAAATCCGCCTCGCCCAGTAGTTCATCGAAGCCGCAGAAACGCGCGCCCAGTTCCTGCTCCAGCTCCGCCTTGCGGCTGTTGCCGTGGTAGAGGATGTCCATGTTGAAGCCGAAGTGGCCGCGGCGGGCGATGGCTGCGCCGATGCGGCCCAGGCCGAGGATGCCGAGCTTCTTGCCGTGCACGTCGACGCCGAAATGCTGGGCGTCCACGGTGCGTTTCCATTCGCCGGCCTTGGTCCAGGCGTCCAGCTCGGCAGTGCGCCGGGCGGCGGCCATGATCAGGGCGAAGCCGAGGTCCGCGGTGGTTTCGGTGAGCACGTCCGGCGTGTTGGTCAGCGGGATGCCGCGCTGGTTCAGGTAGTCCAGGTCGTAGTTGTCGTAGCCCACCGAGACGCTGGAGATCACCTCCAGCTGCGAGGCCTGGGCCAGTTGCTTCTCGCCCAGCGGACGGCCGACGCCGATCATGCCGTGGGTGGTCGGCAGGGCGGCGGCCAGCTGTGCGTCGACGTCGCCCTGCTTGGGATCGAGCACGGTGACGTTGAACTGGCTGCGTAGGCGGTCGAGGTGTTCCGCGGCAAGGCGGCTGAAGACGAAGACGTTCTTTTTCATGGCGCTCGGACGGTAGGGAGGCGGAGGGGGCTTAACCCTACCATTGCCGAGCCAGAGCGGCGCAAGGCTTGCGTGCGCGGTGGGCGATTATCGAACGTGGTCGAAAAGCCTAGAAAAGATGCCTTTCAAAGTAGAGCCAGCCACCTCGAACGAACCGCGGGCCACATCTTCTGATGGTTCTGGGATGCTAGCTAGGCCGATGTAGCAGAAATAAGTGAGGGCGGAACCGATAGCAACACGTTTTATCAGATTGATCATGGGATTCTCCAGCACAAATAGGCCCTAGAGTTTTACCCAAAAAAGAGAGATGAAATTGACGCTTCTTACGGTGGGCCGAACCGATATCTAGGTAGGAAAGATAGAGGTGAGCGCAGTTAGGAAGATGGGTTCGCGGGCAAGCTCACTGAACACCGGGGTAGGGAGTTACACAGTGAGCTTGCCCGCGAAACACGACGAAAAGGCTGGTCAGGGTCCCACATCGGCGAGGCCGGCGCCATCGGCCTGGAGTACGCCGGGGAGGTTCTCGCGCAGGTAGGCTACCCAGGTCTTGATCTTCGCGTCCAGGTACTGCCGCGACGGATACAGCGCGTAGACGTTGAGAATCTGCAGCTTGTAGTGCGGCAGCACGCGCACCAGCGAGCCATCGCGTAGGCCGTCGATCGCCGAGTAGACGGGCAGGGCGCTGATGCCCATGCCCGAGCCGATGGCCTCGGTCATGGCGTCGCCGACGTTGACCTGAAACGGCGAGGGACCGAGGGTGATCATTTCCTGGCCGTTGGGGCCGTCGAACAGCCATTTGTCCAGTGGCAGCACCGGGCTGATCAGGCGCAGGCAGTCGTGCTCCATCAGTTCGGTGGGCGTCTTCGGTGTGCCGCGTCGGGCCAGGTAGTCGGGCGAGGCGCAGAGAATGCTGTAGGTCTCGCCGATGCGCTGCGACACCAGGCCCGAATCGGGCAGTTCCGAGGCGACCACGATGGCCACGTCGAAGCCTTCGTCGAGCAGGTCCGGCACGCGGTTGGCCATGGTCAGCTCGAAGGTCACGTCCGGGTGCTGCTGGCGGTAATTGGCGATGGCGCGGATCACATAATGCTGGCCGATGCCGGTCATCGAGTGCACGCGCAGGCGGCCGGCGGGACGGGCGTGGGCATCGCTGGCCTCGGCCTCGGCTTCCTCGACGTAGGCGAGGATCTGCTCGCAGCGCAGCAGGTAGCGCTGGCCGGCCTCGGTCAGGGCGATGCGCCGGGTGGTGCGGTTGAGCAGGCGGGTCCGCAGGTGCGATTCCAGATTGGCGACCGCGCGGGATACGTAGGCGGTGGTGGTGTTCAGCTGCTGCGCGGCGGCGGTGAAACTACCGGTTTCCGCGACACAGGCGAACGCACGCATGGTCTGCAGTGTGTCCATTGGGGCCTCGTCGGTGGGGCGTCTGTCCCGGGTGGCGACGCCAATGAAGCGATACGTCGCCGCCGCCGGCATGTCCTTGATGAGTGGCAATGCGCGGAGCAGAGCGGGGGCGGCCTATTGTCACATGGATGGCGACACACATTGTTTCATTATCGGTAATAAACAATCACAAAACAGCCGGCTTATCCGTTCCCTTTCCCGTCTCTAGAATTCAATCGCCGCAACTGGCTTTGCCGGCTCTCCACGCGTAAAAGCCCTACTCTGAATAGCTAGACCACTTCCAGGACCTCCACCGTGTCGCGTCACCTCGTGAAAGGACTGACGTTCGTCGGCTCCTTTGTCATTTTTTCAACAATCGCCGGATGTATCAGCACCAACGGCATCGCCCCGCAGGAACAGCGCCTGGGCGACACCGAGCTGGCCACCGACGCCGCCATCGCGCACGCCAACCAGGAAGCTGGCTGGCCCGCCGAGCAGTGGTGGCGCGCCTATGGTGATCCGCAGTTGAATAGCTGGGTGCAGACTGCGCTGGACGGCAGCCCGACCCTGGCCCAGGCCGAGGCGCGGGTGCGCATGGCCATGGCCATGGCTGGCGTCGCCGAGTCCGCCGAGTCGCCGCAGATCAGCGGCGATGCTTCGCTGACCCGCCACCGCTGGCCGACCGACTACTTCTACGGCCCGGGCGAGCTTGCCGACACCACCACCTGGAACAACAACGCTGCCCTGGGCCTGAGTTATTCGCTCGACCTCTGGGGCCGCGAGCGCAGCAACACCGAGCGCTACGTCGACATCGCCAAGATGACTGCCGCCGAGGCGCGCGTGGCCCAGCTGGAGCTGGAGAGCAATATCGTCCGCGCCTACATCCAGCTGTCGCTGCAATACGCCGAGCTGGACATCGGCAAGGCCATGCTGGCTCAGCAACAGGGCATCCTCGCCCTGGCCCAGCGCCGCCTCGATGGCGGCATCGGCACGCATTTCGAAGTCAGCCAGGCGGAAGTCCCGCTGCCGGAAACCGAACGCAAGATCGAAGCGGTAGACGAGGAAATCCAGCTGACCCGCAACCAGATCGCCGCCCTGGCCGGCAAAGGCCCCGGCGCCGGCGCCTCGATCCGGCGCCCGAGCCTCAAGCTCGCCGAGGGCCCCGGCCTGCCCAGCAAGCTGCCGATGGAACTGCTCGGCCATCGCCCGGACGTGGTCGCCAGCCGCTGGAAAGTTGCCGCGCAAGCCAAGGGCGTGGACGTCGCCCGCGCCGAGTTCTACCCCAACGTCGACCTGGTCGCGAGCATCGGCTACAGCGCGGTCGGCGGCGGCATGCTGGAATTCCTCAATGCCGAGAAATTCACCTACGGCGTCGGCCCGGCCATCTCCCTGCCGATCTTCGACGGCGGTCGCCGTCGCTCGCAGCTGAGCCAGGAATCGGCGGGCTACGACGCCGCCGTGGCGCAGTACAACCAGACGCTGATCAACGCGCTCAAGGGCATTTCCGATCACCTGATCCGCATGCACTCCATGGAGCTGCAGCAGGGCTTCGCCGAGAAGTCCGTGGCGTCGGCCCAGCGCACCTACGACATCGCCACCAAGGCGTACCGGGGCGGTCTGACCGACTACCTCAACGTGCTCAACGCGCAGACCCGCCTGTTCCAGCAGCAATTGGTGGAACAGCAGGTTCGCGCCGCACGCCTGGCCACCCATGCCGGCCTTGTCGTTGCCCTCGGCGGCGGCCTGATGGACAAGCAGGAAGGCCCGAAGGAGCACAAGATGGTCCCGGAAACCGTCGACGTCCGCGCGGCCCAGGGAGCCGGGCGCTGATATGGCGGCGAACGACTTCAGCGCCCATCCGACACCGCTCGACGCCCTGCGTCGCGCGCTGCTGGAGTGGGGCCGCAGCGACGGGGTCACCTGGGTGTACATCGCCAAGGTGCTGCTCGCCGCGCTGCTGACGCTGTGGCTGGCGATGCGCCTGGAGCTGCCGCAGCCAAGCACGGCGACCATCACCGTGTTCATCGTCATGCAGCCGCAGAGCGGCCAGGTGTTCGCCAAGAGCTTCTACCGGATTCTCGGCAGTGTGGTCGGCTTGACCGTGATGGTCGCGCTGATCGCCATCTTCGCCCAGCAGCGCGAGCTGTTCCTGCTGGTCTCGGCGCTGTGGATCGGCCTGTGCACCGTCGGCGCCGCGCGCTACCGCGACTTCCGCTCCTACGCCTGCGTGCTCGCCGGCTACACTGCCACGCTGATCGGCCTGCCCGCCACGCTGCATCCGGAAGCCGCGTTCATGTCGGCGATCTGGCGCGTGCTGGAAATCAGCCTGGGGATTCTCTGCTCCATGGTGGTCAGCGCCACGCTGTTCCCGCAGACCTCCAGCACCGCCATGCGCAGCGCGCTGTACCAGCGTTTCGGTGCCTTCGCCGGCTTCGTCCTGGACAACCTCGGCGGCGGTGATCGCAGCAAGTTCGAGGCGTCCAACGTGGCCTTTGCTTCCCAGGCCGTTGGCCTGGAAGCGCTGCGCAGCGTCACCCGTTTCGAAGACCCGCACATGCGCCTGCGTTCCGGCCGCCTGTCGCGCCTGAACAACGAGTTCATGGTCCTCACCACCCGCTATCACGCGCTGCACCAGTTGCTGGCGCGTCTGCGCGCGCAGGAAGCCGACGCCGTGCTGCGCGCCCTGCAGCCGTGCCTGGACGAACTGGCCCAGGTGCTCGCCCCATGGCGCGGCCAGTCGGTTACTGACCGCGATGCCGAGCGCCTCGCCGCGCAGCTGGAAAGCCATCGTACGCGGATGATGCAGTGCATCCGCGCCGGTCGTGCGCAACTGTTGGACGAGCAGGATGATCCTGCCGCGCTGCTCGACTACAACACCGCCGGCGAGCTGCTCTACCGCCTGGCCGACGACCTCTACAATTACGCCCTGACCCACGCCTCCCTGGCTGCGCACAAGCACGAGCGGGAGAACTGGAAGCATGGCTTCTCGCCCAAGGCCAACCTGGTCGCCTCGCTGGTGGCGGGCGGCCGCACCGCGCTGATGGTGCTGGTGTTCGGCCTGTTCTGGATCGAGACCGCCTGGCCCAGCGGCAGCACCTTCGTGCTCAACGCCGCGGCCGTCGCCGCGCTGGTATCGGCCGCACCGGACCCGGCGAAAATGGCCATGCAGATGGCCGTGGGTACCTTCTTCGCGGCGATTCTCGGCTTCTCGGAAACCTTCTTCGTGTTCCCGCACCTGGACGGCTTCGCCCTGCTGGCGTTCGCCCTGGCACCGGTGTTCGCGCTGGGCGCGTTCTTCTCGATCAAGCCCAAGTACGCCGGCTACGGCCTGGGCCTGCTGGTGTTCTTCAGCTTCGGCGCGATCCCGGCGAACCTCACCGTCTACGATCCGGGCCGCATGCTCAACGAGTACATCGCCCTGGTGCTGTCGCAGAGCCTGGCCGCGGTCGTCGCCGCGGTGATCATGCCGCCGACCAGTGCCTGGCTCTGGCGCCGCCTGGAGAAAGACCTGCGCCTGCGCGTGGTGGAAGCCATCAGCGGCAGGCTCGACGGCCTCGTCTCGTCCTTCGAGAGCGGCACCCGCGACCTGCTCAACCAGGCTTATGGCGTGGCCGCGCGCAGCCCACAGATGCAGCGCCGGCTGCTGCGCTGGACCTTCGTGGTGCTGGAAATCGGCCACTCGATCATCGAACTGCGCGTCGAGCAGGAGAACCTGCCGGCCGAGCCCTGCTATGCCGAGTCGACGCCCTGGCGGCAGTCGATCCGTACCATGGGCCGTGCGCTGATCCGCCTGTTCGTCAAACCCTGCGAGGCCAACCGCGAGCGCGCCCTGGCCGCCGTGGAACAGGCCATCGATTGCGTGAAGACCACCGACGAGCCGCGCGCCCCGGACTTCGAAAGCTCGCCGCTGCGCCGCGTGCTCAGCTACCTGCACTTCATCCGCAGCAGCCTGCTCGACCCACAGTCGCCGCTGCGCGACGGTGAAACCTCTTCAGGAAAGATCACCCATGTTGCCTGACCTGCCCCGCGAGATCGCGTTCCACGGGGTCTACATGCCGACCCTGACCCTGATGTTCCTCGTTGCCGCCGTGATCTGCTGGGGCATCGACCGCATCCTCGCTTCCGTCGGTCTGTACCGCTACACCTGGCACCCGGCGCTGTTCCGAGTGTGCCTGTTCGCCTGCCTGTTCGGCGGGCTGTCCCTCACTATCTATAAGTAACGAGCGTGCACCCATGACTCTCAAATCCATCATCAGCCTGCTGGCGACCCTGATCATCCTGGCGGTCGCCGCGTTGATCGGCCGCGCCCTCTGGGTGAACTACATGGATACGCCCTGGACCCGCGACGGCCGGGTGCGCGCCGACATCATCAACGTCGCCGCCGACGTCTCCGGCGTGGTGGTCGACGTACCGGTGCGCGACAACCAGCAGGTGAAGAAAGGCGACCTGCTGATGCAGATCGACCCGGATCACTACCAGATCGCCGTGAAGCAGGCCGAAGCCCTGGTCGCCTCGCGCAAGGCCACCCTGCAGATGCGCCAGCTCAATGCCAAGCGCCGCCGCGCCATGGACGAGGAAGTGGTCTCCCGCGAGAGCCTGGACGACGCCAGCAACACCGCAGCCGCCTCCGAGGCCGACTACCAGCAGGCCCTGGCCGCGCTGGACGCCGCCAAGCTGAACCTGGAACGCACCCAGGTTCGCGCCTCGGTGGACGGCTACGTGACCAACCTCAACGTGCACCGTGGCGACTACGCTCGCGTTGGCGAAGCGAAGATGGCCGTGGTCGACGAGAACTCCTACTGGATCTACGGCTACTTCGAAGAGACCAAGCTGCCGCACATCCGTGTCGGCGATCCGGCCGAACTGCAACTGATGAGCGGCGAGCGCCTGAAGGGCCACGTCGAAAGCATCGCCCGCGCCATCTACGACCGCGACAACCCCGAGAGCCGTGAGCTGGTGGCCGACGTCAACCCGACCTTCAACTGGGTACGCCTGGCCCAGCGCGTGCCGGTGCGCATCCACATCGACGAAGTGCCGGACGGCGTGCTGCTGGCGGCGGGCATCACCGCCACCGTGATCGTCAATCCGCAGAGCGGCAACGCCGAGCATTCCGATGGCGCGACTGCGACGGCGCAGTGATCGGGGCGGGTGAATGAAAACGGGAGCTTCGGCTCCCGTTTTTCTTCTGGCTCAATGCCGTAAGCGTTTCCGGTGCTCGGGCAGCCCTCACCCCAACCCTCTCCCGGAGGGAGAGGGGGCTGATCGTGCCGGCTGACGCTGTGGTTTTTCGCCTGTACCGATCGGTCCCCTCTCCCGCTTGCGGGAGAGGGTTAGGGTGAGGGGCTTTTGATTTTGTAGGATCGAGGGGGCGTACATTCGTTGCTCGCGAACAACCCTGCAGCGCAATCGGTTCGCGAGCAAGCTCGCTCCTACGAAAGCGGTTCAGCCCTCGGCCTGCTCGCCCTGGCGGTTCTTGTAGCTGCCGCGAATATTCATCGCTGCCAGGCACAGCTGCAGGATCACCAGCGCGTATGCCTGGGCCGGGATGCCCCAGGCGATCCACAGGGCGTTGCTGGCGAGGAAGACCCAGAAGCCGATCTTGCGCCGCTTGCGCTCGCGGGAGCCGACCAGCCAGGCGGCGAGGACGGTGACCAGCATGGCGGGCCATTGCAGCAGGTCGATCAATTCGTTCATGGGCGGTCGGGCTCAGGCGATTGTCCTGAACTCAGACCAGCCCTGGCGCGGCAAAGTGCGGACGAACTGGGTAACCATCGAGCAGCGCATTGGTTTTTTCCGCGTCCAGCTCGCCATTGAACGGCACGCCCAGCGCCTGGCGGTGGATGCCGGTGGCGGCCAGCCAGAGTGTGTCGATGCGTGCGGCCAGCGCTCCGGGGACGTCGGTCACCAGCGAGTCACCGACGAACAGGATGTGCTTCGCGCCGCGCGCCTCCAACTGTCGCTGGGCGATGCGGAAGGCGGAGGGATCGGGCTTGCCGTACCAGTGAACCTTGCCGCCTTCCTCGGCGAAGGCTTCGGCCAGGCGACCGGCGCCGAACACCGTCTGGCCGCCGGAGACCACCACACGGTCCGGGTTCGCGCACAGGAACGGTTTTTCGGTGGCGCCACGCAACGGGGCGAAGCGCTCTTCCAGTTCGTCCTGCGGGAAGCTGCCGACGCCAAGGATCATCGACGCGGCATGGATGTCGTCGCAGAAGCGCTCGCGGATTTCCGCCGGCCAGGTGGTCAGCGCATCACCGACGCCGACGGTGTAGATACCGCCGCGCTGGAATTCGCGTTCATGGGTGAAGGCGTCGATGGCCAACTGGCCGGAGGTGGTGATGCCGGCGAACAGCTCGCGGGAGACGCCCAGCCGCACCAGGGTGTCGGCCATCTCCGGGACGCTGCGCGAGGCATTGCTGAGGAACCATACCGGCTTGCCTTCGGCGGCGCGGCGGGCGAGCCAGTCGAGGGCGCCGGGGAAGACGTCGACGCCGTCGATCAGTACACCCCAGAGGTCGAGCAGGAAGCCGTCGTAGTCAGCGCAGAAGGCATCCAGGCCGGCGTGGTCGATATAGCGGGTGTGGGTGACGGCGCTGAAGCGGGAAGAGGTCATGGCGTGCCTGTGAAACGGTGAAGGTGGGGATAAACTACCGCACTCTCGCCGAATCGGTGTGACAGGCCGCCGATCAGTGCGCCGGATGCGGCGCGCGCTCCTCGCCGAAGGTATCCGCCAGCCACCCCTTGAGCTGGCAGCCAGCAAAGGCCGAGGTGCTGCATTCGCCACTTGCCAGGGCCTGCTGCAGCTGACCGATGTCGGCTTTCTGCACATAGGCGATGGCGTCGGTCATGTCATCTTCGCTGCCATAGCCGCCCTGGGTCATTTCCTTGAGCGCGTCCTCCTTGCTCCAGCCCTGGATCACCGTGCGGTACATGGCGGCGAACAGGCCGGTGCGGTCGCGTCCGTGCTTGCAGTGCATCAGCACCGGACCGTTCTGTTCAGCGCTTTGCAGGATGCGCAGGACCTTCAGGACATCGGCGTCGTCGACGCGGTCGGCATGGGTCGGGAAGCTCACTGCCTCGATGTTCTGCTGGCCGATCCATTCGCGGTCGTCGTCCTTGATGAAACTCACCACGGTCTTTACCTGCAGGCGCTGCAGTTCGGGCAGGTCGGCGCTGCCGGGCAGCGCGCTGCGGTAGAGGGTCGGCGACATCTGGTAGAGGTTGAGCGACTTGTCCACGGGCTTGGCCCAGTCGGACGGCGTTGTGCCGGCGGCCAGGGCAAGCGGGCTAATGCTCTGCAGGGCAGTGCTCAGCAGGGCGGCGGCGATGGCGCCGCGGAGAATCTGGGGCAGGGACATGGGGACTCCTCCAAGGTCTGCGTCACCTTAGGCGGGGTCGGGTCGTGCCCGGATGAAATGCAGGTGAAGAAAGCGTGAAGCCCGCTCAGCGCCTGTCGGCCGGCAGGAAGCGCACCAGCACGCCGGGGCGGAAGAACCACCAGACGCACAGCGGATAGCACAGGTAATTGAGGAAATAGAGCAGCAGGGCTGCCGGGCTGGGCGTGTTCTTCCATGCCGCCATGCCGACCAGGATGGCGTAGAGCAGGGCCAGGCCGCCGCCGTACAGGGCGGTCAGCCGCCAGCGTTCAGCGGTCTCCGCCAGTCGCTTGTGCCGGCGAGCGAACCAGAAGGCCATGGCGGCGGCGATCACGGCTGCCACCAGCAAGGTCGCCGGCACACCGCCGACCCGCAGCAGCCCGCGTGCCACCACGTTGAGGAAGAAGGCGGCGAGGATGCCGGCAAGGGCGAGGTAGCGGACCTGGTAATGCATCAGAGTTGCCCGTCGAGACCGAAGCGTTTCTTCAGCACCTTGTCCAGCAGGCCGGCGGGCACCCAGCGTGAGAGCAGGGGCAGGGCCCGGCTGCCGTTGCCGATGCGCACCAGGCGCGGGCGCGGGGATTTCTGCACAGCGGCCAACAGCTCGCGGGCGAAGTCAGTGGCCGGGGTGGGTTTGTCCTGGGACGCGGCAGCGCGCGCCTGGATGAATTGGCGCAGCGGCCACCAGGCGGATTTCTCGCTGACCACCGCGGCCATCTCACGGCTGGCGTTGGCGCCGAAATTGGAGGCAATGGCGCCCGGCTGCACTTCCATCACCTCGATGCCGAAGGGTGCAAGCTCCAGGCGCAGTGCGTCGTTCAGGGCATGCACGGCGGCTTTCGATGCGCAGTACGCGCCGGCGAAGGGCGTGACCAGTACCCCGGACACGCTGCCGATGTTCACCACCAGCCCGCGCCGGGCGCGCAGGGCGGGGAACAGCGCGCGGGTGACACCGACCACGGCGAACACGTTGGTCTCGAATTGTTTGCGGATTGCCTGGCTGCCGCCGTCGAGCAACGGGCCCATGGCGCCGTAGCCGGCGTTGTTGATCAGCACATCGAGGCCGCCGGCTTCGTGCAGTAACTGCTCGGCAAGGCGCTCCACGGCGGGTTCGTCGTTGACATCCAGCAGCACGCCGCGAAAGCCCGCCTGGCCAAGGGCGGCAACGTCTTCATCGCGGCGGGCGGTGGCCCAGACCTGGTATCCGGCGGCCTGGAAGGCATCGGCAAGGGCGCGGCCGATACCGCTGGAGCAACCGGTGATGAGGGCGACGGGCTGGGGCATGGTCTGGCAGTCCTTGGGCTGTGGGCGGGACTACCGTACCGGATTGTGCGGGGCAGGTGAATCAGTTGCCGAAGCGACCGTTCACTCGTTCGGCGCGGAACTCCAGGGTGCTGGCGCGATAACCGGGGCGCAGCGGCGGCAGCGGCAGGCAGTCGTTCCAGCTGTCACCGGCGAGCAGCGCGCCGGGGCCGCGATAGCGCGGAGCCTCGTAGAGGTTTTCGGCAAGGTCGGTGGTGTCGCCAGGGCGGTAGGCGGCGACCTTCCAGCGCAGCTCCAGCAATGGGCGGTGCGAACCGTTTTTCAGGCTAATGGCCAATGGGCGGTCGGCGGGGCACTGCTCCGGCTGGTAGGCGATGCGCAGTTCCAGATGCTGGAGTTGGCGCGCGTCGCTGTTGTCCTGCCAGATGGCGATGGCGATCACACAGGCCAATCCAACCAGCCCGGCGCCGGAGATCGGCAGGGCGCGGGAGGGGTAGCGGATCAGCAGGACGATCCAGGTGACGATCAGCAGGATGCCGTACAGCATGGAGCGCTCCGTGGGGGATGTGTGGATACCTTAGCAGGAGCATCGCGGCGGTGGGTTGATGCTGCTCCATGATACCGCTCGATGTAGGAGCGAGCTTGCTCGCGAACCCGCCCAGCGCCGACGCTGAGCTGTAGGAGCATCTGTCTTTCTCGGGAAGCCCGTGCCGATGCTTTCCCCTCACCCCAGCCCTCTCCCGGGGGAGAGGGAGCAGTCCGTACCGGCTGACACCCAGGATTCATCCTGCACCTAACGGTCCCCTCTCGCCTTGGGAGAGGGCTAGGGTGAGGGACGGCCCAAGCGCAGAGGTAACTCGTAGAAGCGGACTCCGTCCGCGATCAGGGCTGCTCTTTACGCCAGAGCAACGCGGGATCGTGTGGAGCGCAGCGATATCCATCAATGGCGGTGCACAGGGCAGCATGGGTATCGCTGCGCTCCACCCATCCTACGAAGGCTTTCGTTTGCGGTTCGCGAGCAAGCTCGCTCCTACGAAAAGCGGGCCGGCGCGCGGGCATAAAAAAGCCCCCGCACCGCAAGGTGCGAGGGCATTGGCGCCGATGGGGGGGAAGCGCCAGGTCCCGGGGCTTAGCGGACCACAGCCTGCAGTTCCACGTTCTCGGTGGTGCGGCCGTAGACGTCTTCCAGACGCTCGATGTCGTCTTCGCCCAGGTAGCTGCCCGATTGCACTTCGATGATCTCCAGCGGGATCTTGCCCGGGTTGGCCAGGCGGTGGACCGAGGCGATCGGGATGTAGGTGGACTGGTTCTCGGTGAGCAGGAAGGTCTTGTCGTCACAGGTCACCTGGGCGGTGCCGGAAACGACGATCCAGTGCTCGGCGCGGTGGTGGTGCATCTGCAGCGACAGGCGTGCACCCGGCTTGACGGTGATGTGCTTGACCTGGAAGCGCCCGCCCATGTCCACCGAGTCGTAGGAGCCCCACGGACGGTAGACCTGGCAGTGGTTCTGGGTCTCGCTGCGGCCGGCGGCGTCGAGCTGGTTGACCACCTTCTTGACGTCCTGCACGCGGTCCTTGTGGGCGATCATCATGGCGTCCTTGGTCTCGACGACCACGATGTCTTCCAGGCCGATCACCGACACCAGCTTGCCGTTGCCGTGCACCAGGCAGTTGTGGCTGTCGTGGACCATCACGTCGCCCATGGTGACGTTGCCGTCGTCGTCCTTGTCATGCACTTCCCAGATCGACGACCAGCTGCCGACGTCGTTCCAGCCGGCGGACAGCGGTACCACGCAGGCGCGGCGGGTCTTTTCCATCACGGCGTAGTCGATGGAGTTGTCCGGGCAGCATTCGAAGGTGGCGGCGTCGATGCTGATCAGCTCGCCGTCGTGCTGGCTGCGCTCCAGGGCCAGCAGGCAGGTGTCGTAGATGTCGGCGTCGTGCTTCTTCAGTTCCTCGAGGAAGCGGCTGGCGCGGAACAGGAACATGCCGCTGTTCCAGAAGTAGCCGCCGTCCTCGACGAACTGCTGGGCGCGGGTTTCGTCGGGTTTCTCGATGAAGCGCTCGACACGGATCACACCGTCCGGCAGACCGCGCTTGTCGCCGGCCTTGATGTAGCCGTAGCCGGTTTCAGGACGGTTGGCGGGGACGCCGAAGAGCACCATCTCGCCCTTTTCGGCGGCGTTGGTGGCCAGCGCCAGGGCGCGCTGGAAGGCGCGCTGGTCTTCGATCACGTGGTCGGCGGGGAGGATCAGCAGCAGTTCGTCGCGGCCCTCGGCCATCAGCTTCATGGCGGCGATGGCGACGGCGGGCGCGGTGTTGCGACCGAAGGGCTCGAGCAGGATCGATTGGGTTTTCAGGCTCAGCTCTTCGAGCTGTTCCTGGACGATGAAGCGGTGCTCCTGGTTGCTCACCACCACCGGCGGCTCCATGCCTTCGAACACCAGGCGCGAGAGGGTCTGCTGGAACAGGGTGTGTTCGCCGGTCAGGGCCAGGAACTGCTTGGGATACTGTTTGCGCGAAAGAGGCCAGAGTCGCGAGCCGCTGCCACCGGAAAGAATTACTGGAATCATCGGGTTTCTCCTTAAGCGTTTGCGTTCTGTCTGCCGGGCCACGTCGTGTGGGCCGGCCTGCGGTTTGGGTGACCTCTCCAGTGCTTGCCGTTGCTGCGGCGCACGGGTCTTGCTGCCGGTGTGGGGCCGGTCTTGTTGTTCTGCTCGGGAATCAGGCGTGATGCCGCTCCCGTAGGGCGAATAACGCGAAGCGTTATCCGCCGTCTTTCTCGGTCATTCCGTCGGCGGATAAGCGCAAGCGGTTATTCGCCCTACGTGTTGCAGCCATCAGCGGCGCAGATCAGTCCGCCTTGACCGGACGCTTGACCCACACCGGGTTCAGCTTGCTGTCGCCGGTGACGTAGAGGCAGACCACTTCGCCGCGCTCGAGGGTGACGGGCTTGAGGTCGCTGACCTTCTTGGCGCCGTCGAACAGGGCGAGGTTGACTTTCACCGGGTTGATCTCGCGGTCGCCGTGGCTTTGCGGGGCGACGTTGCTGACCACTTCGGTCTTGCCATCGGCGGTCTTCAGGGTGAGGGCCTTGCCGCTGAGGTTCTGCACGCGGACCAGGGCCTTCTGCTTGTTCTTGAACGGCGGCTCGGGCACCAGGCGCGGCTGGCCGCCGGGCTGGCTGACGAGGGTGTAGTAGGCGTCCGGATCAAGCTTCACCGGCAGGCTCTGGGAACCGACCTTGGCGGTGTAGTTGCCCGGCGGGAGGAACTTGAAGTCGCTGGAGCCCAGCGGCGAGATGTCGTTGAGGGTGGCGTTGCCGACGCTGACGGACAGCTCGGAGCTGCCGGCGTTGTAAGCCCGCACGAAGGTGGAGCCCTTGGGTGCCTGCGGGCCGTAGAGCGCGCCTTCACCGCCGGCGAAGGCGCCGAAGGAAGCGGCGCCCAGGGCGAGGGCGAGGGCGGACGACTTCAGGGTGCGAATGCTCAGTCGGTTCATGGGGTGTACCTCCGTCTTTCTCTCTTGGGGGGCACAAGAGGTGCCCAGTTCCAGCGCTTGGTGCGCCGTGGGTGTTCGGGTCAGTGAGCGGCCTGGTTGGAAGCCAGGCGTTCGTCGCGGTTACCGTCCGCACGCAGTTGCGCCAGCCAGTCCTGGTTGAACTGGCTGAGGTCGCTGTGCATCGGCAAGTAGCGTTCGGGGAATTCCCAGACCAGCAGCTTGGCCGGGGCTTTCTTGAAACCTTCGTCCTGCAGCAGTTCGAGCATTGGTTCCAGGGGGCCCTTGCCCTCCTTGGCGTAGTTGATGACGTCCGCCGACAACGCCTGCTTCAGCGCCCCGGCGAAGTTCCAGCGCGGGTTGGCGCTGTAGCTGGTGCCGACCAGGGCGATCTGCGGCTGGGCGCTGTCGCCGAACAGGTCGCCGCCACCTTCGGATGTCGCGGTGGCGCCGTCGGCCGGGTGGGTCTGGCGCTGTTCCAGCTGGTCTTCGGCCGGCAGCAGGTCGGTAAACAGCGGGTCCAGCGGCAGGAAGGTGAGCAGGTCGCCCTTGTGCGCGCCGCTCTTGCCGGCTTCGGTGACGAAGGTCTGGGTCGGCAGGTCGGCGCCCTGGCCCTGGCGGATGCTTTCACCCAGGCGCTGGGCCACGGCTTCGGCGCCCAGCGGGGTCCAGTGGGTGTCGGTACGCAGGAACACCTGGCCGTTGTCCTTGGCTTTCTCCAGCGTCCCCAGCAGCTCGGGCGCGGCCATGCCGGCCTGGCGGGCACGCTGCAGGAAGTCGGTGTAGAGGGAGGCGTGCAGGGCGGCTGGTTGTTCCTTGCCGACGAACTCGGGATACAGGCGTGTCTTGGCCGGAATAATCGCCAGCACCAGCTGCACGCCACGGCGTTCCAGCTCCTGTTGCACGCCACGCACCAGCGCCCAGTTGTCGTCCAGCTGCTGCTGGGTCGGCGCGGGCTTGAACTCTTCATCGGTGAACAGCCAGCCGTCCTTGCCGATCACCACGCCTGGGCGGCCTTCGTCGAAGACGGTGTAGTCCAGCGCGGCCCAGAGGTTGGTGCCCAGGCGCTTGATGGGGAATTCGTCGTCGTAGTGGCCCTCGAAGGCGTGGGCCAGCTTGCCGTTGAGCACGGTGGTGCCCTCGGCGGCGGAGAAGCTCGGGAAGGCCTTCAGCGACCATCCGGCCAGGCCCAGCAGCATGCCGCCGAAGGCGGCGATGTAGGCGTACTGCAGGGGTTTGCTGATCTTGGGTTGAGTGGTCGATTGCATGATCCGGCCTCGCTCAGAACTGGAAGTAAAGGAACGGCGAGTAGCTCTGCGCCGACAGCTTGAGCACCGAAGCGGCGAACAGCAGGAGCAGGGCGAGTCGGGTAGCCAGTACCGGCAGCTGGGTCATCCAGTGCGGCTGGTAGACGGCGTCGCCGCTGGGCGAATAGGCGATGGCGGCTGGGTCCTGCCGGGCCATGGACGGGGTGCGCGGCTGCGCGCTGGCGGGGCCGTCGGCGTTGACCTGTTCAGTCTTCGCGGCGGCCTTGGGTGCCTTGTCCTGCATCGGCTGGTTGTAGAACTGGCGGATGCCGAAGAAGGCCAGCACGAGGTAGGCGATCACCAGGGTGCCGACCTGCAGGCCGGTGAGGCTGGCGCGGTTGAGCTCGGAGAGCTTCCAGTCGCCGAAGCTGAACATGGCTTCGTACATGCGCCAGGCCACGTGCAGGTTCTCGGCGCGGAAGATCACCCAGCCGACGATCACCAGCAGGAAGGTGAAGGCCCACTTCAGCGGATGGAGTACGCGCGGCGCGGCGTTCACCCCCAGGGCGCGCTCGATGGCCAGCCACACGCCGTGCCAGGCGCCCCAGATGATGTAGGTGACGTTGGCGCCATGCCACAGGCCGCCCAGTAGCATGGTGAGGATCAGGTTGCGGTAGGTCTGGAAGGTGGTGCCGCGGTTGCCGCCCAGGCTGATGTACAGGTAGTCGCGCAGCCAGGTGGACAGGCTGATGTGCCAGCGCCGCCAGAACTCGGTGATCGACTGGCTGATATAGGGCTGGTTGAAGTTCTCCATGAAGCGGAAGCCCATCATCAGGCCTAGGCCGATGGCCATGTCGCTGTAGCCGGAGAAGTCGAAGTACAGCTGCGCGGTGTAGGCCAGCGCGCCGAGCCAGGCGTCACCGGTGGTGGGGTTCTGCAGGGCGAAGCAGTGATCGGCCACCGCGGCCAGGGTGTCGGCGATGAACACCTTCTTGACGAAGCCCTGCATGAAACGGGTGCAGCCTTCGGCGAACTTGTCGACGGTGTGGGTACGGTGGTTGAACTGGTCGACCAGGTCCTTGAAGCGCAGCACCGGGCCGGCGATCAGGTGCGGGAAGATCGCCACGAAGGCCGCGAAGTCGATCAGGTTGTGCGTGGCCGGGGTGTCGCCGCGGTACACGTCGATGATGTAGCTGATCGATTCGAAGGTGTAGAAGCTGATGCCGATGGGCAGCAGGATGTGGGTCAGCACGAAGGGCTGCATGCCGAACGAGGTGATGATCTCGTTGAGGCTCTCCACGCCAAAGTTGGCGTACTTGAAATAGCCCAGCACGCAGAGGTCGACCACCACGCCGAGCAGTAGCCAGCGCTGGGCGGCCTTGGTGCGCACGCCGGCGGCGCCGATGCGCAGGCCGATCCAGTAGTTGAATACGGTGACGCCGGCGAACAGCAGGAGGAAGTCCACCCGCCACCAGGCGTAGAAGATGTAGCTGGCGACCAGCAGCAGGAGGTTCCGGTAGCGGTTCCCGCTCAGGTAGTACAAGCCGAGGAAGACCGGCAGGAACAGGAACAGGAACACGTTGGAAGAAAAGACCATTCCGCGTCTCTCTCTGGAGCTTCAAACCTTGAGTCGCTCCGGACCTTCCGGCGTCTGTTCGACGCCTTGAGGAAAGGCCGGGGCAACCCGCCAATTCCTCCCCATGTGGTGCTCAATCTGCTGCGCCCGCCCGCGTCTTTGATTGCGTGGGTCGGGGGTGTTGCCGTACTCCGCGTGTGCGGGATGGGTAGCTCTTTGTAGGAGCGAGCTTGCTCGCGAGCCGCCCTGAGCTGGAGCTCTCGGAGACGCTGTTCGCGAGCAAGCTCGCTCCTACAGGTCCCCGGGCGAATTACGCGAAGCGTTATCCGCCCTACGGGTCATTCAGGGAGACACTCGCTGCCTCAGCTCCCCGCCCCCTGACGGTTGAAAACCTTGGTCACTTCGCCCCCCAGGCGGAAGCTGTTGAACGGCTCCATCTTCTTCTTCCAGTCCTGGGTCTTCGGCGCGCAGCTGTAGAGCGCGCAATAGGGTTCCAGCCAGGCGAACTTGCTGTTCTCCTTCAGGTCTGCCATGTCCTGGTCGTTGCCGGTTTTCTGGTCGAATGCGTTCTGGTCATCCACGCCTTGCATGACGCGGTTGGCCAGGCGCTGCAGGGCGCCGTTGTTTTCCTGGCGCAGGTCGACGCCGTTCACCTGGGCGAAGGCGGCGATCATGGTCAGCGGCGGCAGCGAGTAGTTGTGGTACGACAGCGCACGCTGGCGGCGCTTGAGCTCGTTGGGCAGGTAGCCGTCGTTGTCCACCTGGTTGGCGGCGACCTTGAACTCCTGCACCGACCAGTCGAACAGGTCGCGGCGGTTGGTCACCACAGCGGTGGACATCACCGACCAGGCGGCCCAGTAGGAGTGGTTGTTGATCTTCTTCAGCGGCAGGTCGCTCCAGTCGCGCACCACCTGGCTGCCCAGGGTGCTGAACCAGTTCTCGATCTCCTTGGATTGCTCGGAGTAGGCCGCCAGTGGGCGGCTGCTGGAGAACTTCAGGCGCATGTAGGACGACGACAGGCTGCCGAGGGCCCATTTGCGCATGGACTTGCCGGTGTGGTTGTAGTCACTGCTTTCCAGCGCGCCGGCCTTCGCCCAGGCATCCAGCCAGCTCATCGCGCAGTCCAGGTCGCCCTTGTTGCCGCTGCGCATGTACTGGGTGATGAGCTTGGTGGCGCCGCGCTCCATGTCGGTGATGTCCTTGATCTGAGTGCGGAACTCCTTGTCCGCATCCGCGTTGAAGGTGGCACGTGCCGAGTCCGAACCCTTGTACTTGCTGGTGAACTGCAGGCTGCCGGTGTAGGGCGTCGGGGCGGTGGGGCAACTGTCCGCGTCTTTCTTGCTGCCCTTGTCGCCGACGGCGGAGAAGTAGCCCGGCGGTGGCATCAGGTCGGCGGCATAGGTGGTGCTCTCGCCGAACAGCGCGCCGAGTACCGCAATGGTCAGGCCGATGCGGGCGACGACGGGGGTCTTGATCTTGTGGAGGCTGGGCATGGTGCTTGTCCCTCGCTTCAGTTGGCGGCCACGTCGGCCGACTTGGCTTTGGGCGTCTGACAGAGCTTGGCCTCGACTTCCAGGCCCGCCGGCATGTCGTCCGGCGCCTCGATCTCCAGGGAGAGGAACTGCTGGTTCGACCAGTCTTCGTCGTTGCGCAGCTCGAAGACGTAGCGTCCGCCGGTATCCACGGCCTTGGACTGCTCGATCTTCAGCTGCTCGCGACGACCGTTCATGTACCAGATGGTGTTCTTCAGCTCGTGCACGCCGGGGTCGGAGTAGGTGACGTCGGCGGTGTAGCTGCCCGAGCGGATCGGCAGGGCGCCGCTGTTGAGCAGCACCTCGTTGCTGCCCGCGTGCAACTTGACCTTGCGGCTGATGGCCGGCTTGCCGTCGGCGCAGCCGTTGTCCACCAGCGGCATGGCCTGGCGGTAGAAGCTCTTCTGCGCCATGTCGTAGTGGGTGGCGAATTCCCAGATGAGGATCTTCGGCGGCTTGTCGTGGAATTCCTTGCTGGTCATGTAGGCCAGCAGGGAGCTGTCGAAGCCGCCGCCCGACACGGCGTTGTTGAGGATGTCGACCTTGCCGTACTGCTCCAGGAAGCCGGCGAAGTTGTAGGCCGGGCCGCTGTTGGAGGTACCCACCAGCGCAACCTGGGCATCGCCGCCTTCACCGAACAGGTCACCGCCGCCCGAATCGCCCACCGGCTCGGTCTCGAAGCGGTCGACGTACTGTGGGGCGTAGCTGCTGCCGCACAGCTGCGCGGCAGCCTTGTGGAAGGTGCCGAGCTTGGACAGCAGGCCCACGCGCTTGCTCTCGAATTCCTTCTTGGGAATGTCGTTGTAGGCGGGGATTTCCTTCAGGGTGTCGGCGACGATCTTCGCGCTGCGCATCGCGCCATACGGCGTCCAGTGGTGGTCGCCCTTGAAGTAGTACGGGTGCTCCTGCTTCTCGTCGAACAGCGGCGAGAAGTCCGGGGTGTAGATGCCGGCCTTGCGGAACTGTGCGATGGCCGCCTGGTAGTTCTTTTTCGCCAGGTCGTAGTTGAAGCTGGCCTTCTCCTGCGGGTTGAGCTTCTCGCGGTTCACCAGGCCACGGGTGGGCTGGTACACCACGACCAGATCGATACCCTTGCGCTTGAGTTCGTCGCGCAACTGCTTGAGCTCGCGCCAGCCTTCGGCGCTGGTGCCGAAGTCGGTGCGCAGGTCGTAGGTGGTGCGGAACAGCCAGTCTTCCTGCGCCGGTACCAGGTGGGTGAAGAAGCCCAGGTACTTGGTGTTGTACGCCGCGTCGTTGGATGCGGTGGGGCACAGGCCGGCGGCCGGTTGAGCGGTGTAGCTCGGTGCGTCGGCGGCACCGGCCTGGTGGGCAAACAGCAGGGCGGCGGAGAGGCCCGACAGGCGCAGCAGGTTGATGGTCATGTTGTTCATGGTCGGTCCTCAGTTCTGCAGTTCGGCCTGGCTTTCGACGGGGTCGATCAGCACCGCGCGTTGCTGGCGCACCAGCAGGTCCAGGATCTGGTCCTGCTTCTCGCCGAGCACGCCGTTGAAGCTGATGCCGGAAGATTTGGTCGGGCCGAGCATGGCCACCTTGTAGAGCTCCAGCGACAGCGGCGAATCCACCGACAGCGGGCCCGAGCCATTGCCGGCCAGCTTGCCGCCGACCACGATCAGCGAGACCTTGGTGTCGAAGGGGTCGAGGTCGATGTTGCGGTCGGTGTCGGTCAGGTCCTTGATGTGGCCGTAGACGCCGATGAGCTTGTTGCCGGCCGCGAGGTTCTCGTACAGGCGGATGTTCACGCTGTTACGGATGCGGATGCCGTGGCGCAGGTTGGCCAGCACCTGGTTGCCGTAGATGAGGTTGTCGCCCGACTCGTAGAGCGTGATGCCGTCGGAGTGGTTGCGGTACACCTCGTTGTAGGCCACCAGGTTGCGCTCGGAATTACGGTCGAGGACGATCCCGGAGAGGTGGTTGTCGTAGGTCTTGTTGTGGATGATCCAGCTGTCGTTGACCTCACGGGAGACGATGATGCCGTGCTTCTTCTTGGTCCCGTAGACGGTGTTCTCGGCGATGACCAGACGGTGTGAACGGTCGTGCGGGTCGATGCCGTAGACGATGTTGTTCTTGTAGGTGTTGCCGCGCACCACCAGATCGTCCGCCTCGTAGCAGTAGAAGCCGTACCAGGCGTCCTCGAAGGTCGAGCCGATCACCCAGCCTTTGGGGCGCGGGCGCTTCATGGTCTTGTCCATGCCAGGGCTGTACTGCGAGATGGAGATGCCGTAGGCCTTGGAAGCGTTGTAACCGAAGCTGGTGAAATGGCTGTTCACCAGGTAGGCCTCGGCGCCGCCCCAGGAGATCAGGAAGGGGCGGAACTCGTTGGGGGTCTTGTACCAGGCCGGCTCTTTCTTCGCTTCGTTCCAGGCGGTGACCTTGGTGTCGCGCACGAACAGTTGGCCATCGTTGACCAGGAATGAGCCGCGGTCCTGGGACAGGCGCAGTTCCTTGACCTTGCCGTCGATCTCCAGGGTCGCGCCCTGGCTGACGACGATCGGCAGGCGGGCGATGTAGACGCCCGGTTCGACCTGCTCCAGGGCGGTCTTCGGCAGCTTGCCGGCAAGCTCCGCGAGGTTGACGTAGCCTCCGTCGATGAAGATCGCCTGGGGCATCTGGCGCTGGCGCTTCACCCACTCGGCGAGACGGTTCTTGCCGCCGGTGAATTCCTTCAGAGGCTGCTGCTGGACCATCCGCTCGATGTGGGCGCGGCCGGCCTTCTTGCGCTCGATCTTCTTCTCCACCGCTTCGGCGGTGTAGCCGGTGAGGTCGGGCAGCTTGGGCGGTTCCAGGTGCAGCGGTTCGCTGGGCGCAGCGGTCACGGTGTAGTTGCCGGACTCCTTCAGCGTCTGGGTCTTGCCCGGCTCGCTGCCGGGATGTTCCTCGGCGGTTTTCTCTTCGCTGCCTTTCGCGGCGGCCTTGGTACTGCTCTCGGCCTTGGCCGCGGGCTGCGCCGCCCAGACCGGTGCGCCGGCGCTGAGCAGGCCGCCGAGCAGCAGCGCGGTCAGCGGCAGGGCGTGTAACGGGTGGCGGTTCATGGCCATGTCTCCTTGCGCGCGGTCATCCGCCAGGCACCCGGCTACGCGCCGGGAACGGCAGAGTGCGAGCGCGGGTAGCTGACGGATGTTCATCGCTACAGTCCTCAGAAGCGCCAGATCACATCGACGAAGGCGTGGTGCATGGTCGAGTCGACGTGGCTGCCGTAGGCGTCGCCGGGCTTGAACACGCCACCACGGAAGCGGATCAGCGCCGACGGCTCGTCGATCGCCTGGCTCATCGACGCCGGCAGCAGGCCCTGTTTGAAGTACTTGGTAACGACCAGGTCGACTTCCTGGCCGACGTCTTTCGAGTCGTTGACCATGGGTGCACTGATGCCGCTGTTGCCGATGTCCGAGTCGCCGTCCACGCGCCAGAACTTGTGGTACACGAGGCTCGCGTCGTAGTCGTCGCGCAGCTGCCAGGAGCCGAACAGGGTGGCGTCCTGGAGGTTGGAGAGTTCGCCGCGGAAGGCCTCGCCGAAGCGGTGCACGCGCGAGCGGGTGCCGGTGAAGTTGGAGCGGTTGCTCTCGAGGCCGGTCTGCTGGAACTGGTCCTCGCCGTTGTGGCCGCCGCCGCTGCCACGGGCGTAGCCGATACCGGTCTTCCACTGCTCGTCGATGTTCCAGCGCAGGCCGAGGTCGACGTCGTAGGCATTCACATCGCCGCTCTGCTTGCCGGTGGCGATGCGGTCGTTGCCGATGGTGGTGCTGGTCAGGCGGTCGCGGTTACCGGTCAGCCAGGTGGCGCTCGCCCAGTAGTTGAGCGGCATCTGCGAGCGCGGGTTGTAGCCGTCGCCGTTGGCTTCGATGCCCACCCAGGTGAGGTCGCCGGTGTAGGTCTTGTCGAGGCTGTCGACTTCCTCGCCCGGGTCCTTCAGGTGGCCGCTGTCGTCGGCGTGGTGCAGGCGCAGGCCGACCCAGTGGTTGGGCAACCACTGCGTGGAGATGTCGCCGAAGACATGGGTGCGGTCCTTGTCTTCCGGGGCGAGTTCGGTGAGGTCGGTGCGGTATTCGGAGAAGCGCTGGGCGACGCCGGCGTGGGCGCGCAGCAGGGTGGTATCGAAGGTCCAGTTCAGCGCTTCGATGTTAGTGTCCTGCCACATGCCGCTGTCATCGCGCAGGCGCTGGCGACCGAAGCGCAGGTGCTCGCCCGGGTATTGGGTGAGGCCGGCGTAGTCGACCCAGAACTCGCGCAGGGCCAGGTAGCTGTCGTCGCGTTCGCGGCCGTCGTCGCTGTTGTCGGAGTCGTTGGAGGTGGCGTTGTCTTCCTGCAGGGTGTCGGTCTGGATGGTGTCGGTGGCGGTGACCGCCTGGCCCATGGTGTAGGCGCTCCAGTTGCCCCACTGGCCGAAGGCCCAGGGGCGCAGGTCCAGGCCGATGCCGTTGAGGTCGCCGCCGTGGGCGGTGCCCAGATCGCGATCATCCTCGGATTCGGCGGTGACCTTGATGTCGATGCCGAAGTTCTTCGGCGGTTCTTCCGCCGCATGGGCGAGGCTGCCGAACAGGGTGCCGGCGAGGCTCAGGCCGACGCCGAACATGGCAGGGAACAGGCGGGCGCGGCGGACAGCGGTAGCCAGAGCTCGCGGCTTAATCCCTTCGATAAGAGCAAACGGCGGGGTGGTCATCGGGTCGATGCGCTTCATAGGTTTTCTTGTTCCTGGTTGTTCTGCAGAAGGCTGACGGTGGCTTGCCAGTTGGCGCCGCGAGCCTGTTCTTCACGCTTGAGCAGTTGCTGCGCGGCGCTGCGGTCGGCCGGCTGGATCTGTGGTTCGATCTGCGCCATCAGGTCGCTGGCGGTGGGCACCTGCTGGCGCTGGGCGAGCTCGCCGAAGACGTAGGCGTTGACCAGGTTCGGGCGCACGCCACGGCCCTGCGAATACAGCTGGGCGAGGGCCATGTCGGCGCTGGCCTGGCCGGCGCGGGCGGCGATCAGCAGGTGATCCACGGCCTTCTGCGGATAGACCTGGCCGAGGAAGCCGCGGCGGTAGATCTGGCCCAGGTAGTAGTGCGCCTGGGGTTCGCTGGCGGCGGCCTTGAGCAGGTGCTGCTCGGCTTTCTGCGGCTCCTGCGGGGCCCACTTGCCGTCGTAGTAGAGGCGCCCGAGGAGCAGCTCGGCGCGGGGCTGGGCGGCGTCCTGGGCTTTCTTCAGGTAGTCGAGCATCTGGTCGAGGTCGCCCAGGTCGGGGTTGTCGTACTGCAGCTTGGCCAGGCTGACCCAGGCGGCCGGGTAGGTCGGCGCGATCTCGGTGAGCAACGCCTGCGCGGCCTGCGGGTCGGCGGTGCCGATGTTCGGATCGGCCAATACGCCGGCCACCGATTCGACGCGCTCGGACGGCACGCGGCCGGCCTTCCAGCCCGCCTTGAGTGCTTCGATGTGGGCCTTCTGCTTATCCGCGTTGCCCTGCTTCTGGTACACGGTGGCCAGTTCCATCCAGCACACGTCCATGCGGTTCAGCCAGCGCTGGCAGACCTGCTCGACTTCGGCGAGGTGTTGGTCGTAGGTGCCCTGGGTGCGGTACAGGATGATCTGCGCCAGGTCCGCCTGCGGCAGTCCCTGGGCGCGCCACTGGTCGATGCGCTGCTGCGGGTTCACGTTCGGCCAGGCCTGCGGGTATTGCAGGTAGAGGACGATCAGCGGCACCAGTGCGCTGTCCTCTCCCTCGTTGAAAGCGCGGCTCAGCAGTTGCTCGGCTTCGCGGTGCTCGGCGTCGCTGCCGCCGGGCTTGGCTGCCAGCCACTTGCCCAGGCGGGCGCGGGCACGCGGCGAGCTTTCGGCGGCTTCGCGGTAGAGCTTCTCGGCGCGGGCCTGCTCGTCGGGGTCGCCGGTGGCGGCCTGCATGTCGGCCAGTCCGACCTGTGCGTCGGCGTAACCCATGGTCGCCAGGGCCTGGAAGTTGGCCTGGGCGGTGGCGATGTCGCCGCGCTCCAGGGCTTCCTGGGCCAGTCGCTGGTCGGGCAGGCCGGCGCAACCGGCAGCTGCGGCAATGGCCAGCGCCAATCCAAGGTGTCGGGCCAGGTCCGGGGCGTGTCGCAAGACAGGTCGATTCATGCGGGCAGTCCTCTTAGCGAGCGGTGGCCAGGGCCATCGCCTTGTTCAGCAGGGTGCGGCCCGGCAGGCCGCCGATGCTGACTTCAGTCGGGCGGCCAGCCATCTGGCTGTCGAGCGGCTGGTCGGGGGTGATCTGCACGCGGATTTCCGAGGACAGGTCACCGTCCACCGGTGCGGTGCGCAGGATGCGGCCGCCGCGTACTTCGCTGTCGCCGGCGACCTGGAAGTTCACGTGGGTGCCCGGCGAGAGTTCGGCGGCGTTGCGGTAGGGGAAGCGCGCCTCGACGGTGGCGGTGCTGTCACGCGGGGTCAGGGTGAAGATCACGTCGCCCTTGTTGGCGAACTGCCCATTGGCGACGCGCTGCTCGACCACGCGGCAATCGCACGGACTGGTCAGGGTGCCTTTCATCTGGTGGCCGAAGAGCTTCTCGATATTGCTCGGGTTGAGCTGTTCTTCGGTCAGGTTGCCCTTGAGCAGGTCCAGCAGGTTGGCGGAGAAGGAGGCGATCGGCGCGCCCTTGGCGACTTCCGCGCCCGGCTCCACCAGGCTTTCCACGGTGCCCTCGCGGGGCATGGTGATCTGCTGGTTGGCCACGCTGACCACGCCCGAATCGGCATGGGTGACGAAGTACAGGTTGTAGATCTGGTTGAGGATCACCGCGAAGGCGCCGACGCCGACCACGAAGATCGCGGTGCTCACGGTGACGGCGCGGAAGCGCCCGAAGAAGCCCATGCCGCCGGAGCCTGCGCCGTGCTTGCGGGCCTTGGTGAAGTTCTCGCGCTGCAGGGTGTTGAGCATGTCGCCGACGCTGATCACCTCGCCTGCCAGGTAGGAGGTGATCAGGTAGCGCAGGGCAGCGATCTCGCGTGGCTTCAGGTGCTGGAATTCGCAACCGACGCGGCCGCTGTCGCGGTCGTAGGAGCGCACCTGGAATTCCACTTCCAGGGAGAAGCTGATGCTGTCGATCTGGAACAGCAGCTTGCCCTTGTGCAGGTCGCCGACCTGTACCGGAGTGTTGTTCGCCGAGGCGAACGCGAAGCCACCGGCGGACAGGTCCAGCAGGCGCGCATCGACACCTTCGCGGTTGCCCCCGATGTAGCGGATGCGCGCGGGCAGCTTGACCCTGGCGTGCTGGCGCTGGGCTTCGGATTCATGCACGACATTGACGTTGACGGCGGTATTCATGAGGTCGAGTCCTGTTCGTAGCTAATAGGAAGTCGGTCAGACGATGGTCAGCAGTACGGCGACGAAAACGCTGGCCGCGGAAAAGGTCATGGCGCGCGAGGACCAGGTGTTGAACCAGCGCTGGAAGCTGGCCAGGCCGCGATCGAGCTTGGTGTTCTGGCGGGTCCAGGACTGCTGGTCGAGGCGGAAGAACACGTAGATCTTCACCAGGGCGCCGACGATCTGGTTGTAATAGAGGATCGCCGGGTAGGCCGGCCCGATGTGGTGGCCCGACAGCGACAGCAGCAGGGTCAGCACGAAGCGGGTGATGCCGATCCACAGCAGGTAGATGAGCAGGAAGGCGATGCTGTACTTGATGCTGGCGATGATCGCGGCGACCAGGCCGAGCAGGCAGGTCCACATCGACAGGCGCTGGTCGAACAGCACCACGCTGGTGAACCAGCCCAGGCGCTGCGGGCCCAGGGCCAGGGCGCGGGAGTTCTGCCGCAGGTTGTTGCCGTACCAGCGGAACATCAGTTTGCGGCTGGCCTTGATGAAGCTCTTCTCCGGCGGGTGCTCGACCGTGTTGATCGCCGCGTCCGGCACGTAGAAGGTGTCGTAGCCCAGGCGCATCAGGCTGTACCAGCTGGACTTGTCGTCGCCGGTGAGGAACTGGAAGCGGCCCAGGCGCCAGTGGTCCAGGTGGTCGCTTTCGACGTCGGTGATGAAGTCCGGGTCGGTGACCACGGCAGCGCGGAATACCGACATGCGCCCGGTCATGGTCAGCACGCGCTTGGACAGGGCCATGGAGCACATGTTGATGTGGCGCTGAGCGAAGCGCAGCTTGTGCCACTCGCTCATCACGTAGCTGCCGCGCACTTCGCAGAATTCGTTGGTGGTCAGGCCGCCGACGTTGGGGAAGAGCTTGAACCAGGGCACGGTCTTCTTCACCACGCCGGGTTCGAGCACGGTGTCGCCGTCGATCACCGCGACTACCGCGTGTTCGTCCGGCAGGTGGCGGGAGATGGCACGGAAGCCGTGGGCCAGGCCGTCGCGCTTGCCGGTGCCGGGGATGCGCACGAAGTCGAGCTTGACGTGGTCCGGCGGGTTGAGCTTCTGCCACTGCTGCTTGATCAGCACCTCATCGGACATCTCGACGATGGAGCACACCACGGTGGTGGGGTAGCCGCAGGCAATGGCTTCTTCGATGACCGAGCGATAGACCATGGAGGTGGTCAGCGCGTCGATGCGGAAACTGGTGACCATCAGGTACACGTGGGACGGGTCGGCCGCGTCGCCGAGCTTGCGCACCTTGCGCCGGTAGTGCGGGTAGACCAGGTAGAGGAACAGCATGCCGCGCAGGAAGTGCAGGCCACCCATGGAATAGCGCCAGATACCGACCGCGCCGATCAGCAGCAGGAAGTCCTTGGACTCGGCGTCGAATACGGTCGGTGGCACCAGCAGCGCCAGCAGCATCAGCAGGCTGAGAAAGACCAGCCAGCCGGTGGCTTCACCGATCACTCGTTTGTAGGTTTCCATCGTCGTCTGTCCGTCTGGTGGGGCTTGGTTACCGGCCCGCTGGGCGGGTCGGTAACCGGCGCTTTTGGTTTCTGAAGGCATGGACTCGATTGAGCGAGCTAGAGTCCGGTTAGGCGGAGAGGGACGAGGAAGTGGAGTTCACTGAAGTGAATGAGCATTTCCGAGTTCCTCTCCAACGACACCGGGCCGACGCGCAGCCAATCGAAACCCAATTACCAGCAGATGCCTTCGGCGCGGTCGTCTGTGACACTCGGCATGAAGCCGATCAGGTCGACGACCTTCTTGCCCGCGGGTGCCTTGTTCACCACGTCGACGAACAGCTCGTCGCCGTTGCCCAGTACCAGCACGTCGGAGGTCTTCACCACGGCGTCCAGGTCCGAGACCAGCAGCGAGGAGACATGCGGGATCTTCGCTTCGATGTACTCCTTGTTCGCGCCATGGACGCGGGCGTACTCGACGTTGCGGTCGAAGATCTGCAGCTCGTAGCCCTTGCCGATGAGCATCTCGGCCAGCTCCACCAGCGGGCTTTCGCGCAGGTCATCGGTGCCGGACTTGAACGACAGGCCGAGCAGGCCGACCTTGCGGCTGCCGTGGGCGGCGATGATGTCGAAGGCCTTCTGCACCTGGTGCTGGTTGCTGCGCATGATCGAGCCGAGCATCGGGTGTTCGATGTCCAGCTGGCTGGCGCGGTAGGTGAGGGCGCGGACGTCCTTGGGCAGGCAGGAGCCGCCGAAGGCGAAGCCGGGCTTCATGTAGTAGCGCGAGAGGTTCAGCTTGCGGTCCTGGCAGATCACGTCCATCACCTCGCGGCCGTCGACGCCGACTGCCTTGGCGATGTTGCCGATCTCGTTGGCGAAGGTGACCTTGGCGGCGTGCCAGACGTTGCAGGTGTACTTGATCATCTCCGCTACCTCGATGGTCTTGCGGATGATCGGCGCGTCCAGTTCGCGGTAGATTTCTTCCAGCAGGTCGCCGGTCTGGGCGTCCAGCTCACCGATGACGGTCATGGGCGGGAAGTCGTAGTCCTTGATCGCGGTGGATTCGCGCAGGAACTCCGGGTTGGTGCCCACGCCGAAGTCGGCGCCGGCCTTCTTGCCCGAGCAGTCCTCGATGATCGGGATCACCACGTTGTTCACGGTGCCCGGCAGCACGGTGCTGCGCACGACCACGGTGTGGCGCTCTTTCTTCTCGCGGATGGCGTAGCCGATCTCGCGGCACACGGACTCGATGTAGCCCAGGTCGAGGTCGCCGTTCTTCTTGCTCGGGGTGCCGACGCAGATGAACGACACGTCGGTATCCAGTACGGCCTTCTTGAAGTCGGTGGTGCCGGACAGGCGACCGGTGCGGATGCCCTGTTGCAGCAGCGGCTCCAGACCCGGTTCGACGATAGGCGACTTCCCGTTGTTGATCAGATCGATCTTGGTGGTGGACACATCCACCCCAACGACTTCATGGCCTCGTGCGGACAGGCAGCCGGCACATACTGCGCCAACATACCCAAGACCAAAGATGCTGATACGCATCGCATTCACCTCTTCAATGGTCGAACTGTTTAAAGTTGCCCGGTAGGGCGATTTATTCAGGTTGAGCGAACCCCCGGAGTTCACTGAAAAGTGCTCTCCGTACTTCCTTCCAGGCAGGCATGGGAATCGAGTGCTAAACTTCAGAGCACAGTCTGGGTGCAAACTTTTTATGTTTGCCCTGTTATGTTTCAGGCAGGTTGCAAAGTTGGTGCGGCGTCTGCCTGGCGTGCTCCAGTTTGGTTAGATGATTGCCTCTTCATCTGAAAAGTTCAGTGATTTCATTGAGTTGTGGTTTTTCTGGAAGGTCGGCAAGAACTTGTCGAAATATCCTCAGAACCAAACTCCAATTTCCATCGAGGCATTTTTGTTTTGCCAACGATGGTCGTTGCGCAAATAGGATTTATCCGAAATGCGGTTAGTTCCTTCCGCCCATCTCGCCTTTGAAATCATTTGAAATATCCATTTGATATCACTTGATGCTGCACTAATGGCAAAACACGGATTGTCTTTGCCAGTGCAAAGTGCAATGTCTGGGAAAGTTCCATTGAAATTTTCGTTAAAAACGACCGTGTATCGTCGTCAAGACATTCGTTCAGCTGCCGTTCAGCTTTCTCTCTTGCAAAGTGCAATCGTGAAATGCATGTCATGGCCAAAGGCTGTTAATGGCCAATGGATTACAAGGCAGGGAGCGAATCAGGACGATTTCCATCCTTCCGACGGGTTCGGGCGGGCGAAAAAATTTCTCACGATTAATCCTGAAGCGGACGAACGGTCATTGAGCCCCTTCCTGCTGTGTGGACATTCGGGGTTTTTTTGAGCAGGAAACGTACAGTTCAGCCCCGTGTGACCGGGCAGTCCCATGGTCAATGGCTTACAGGCCACTTGGAATCAGCCGTCCTCGCCGCCCTTTTCTTGTAGGAGCGAGCTTGCTCGCGAACCTCCTGCGATCTATGAAGCGAAAGCGGTTCGCGAGCAAGCTCGCTCCTACATAAAGCAGGGCGGCTGCCAAGGACAGAGGGGGTGAAACGAGAACGGGAGCCCATCCACGACTGGAAAGGCTCCCGTTTGGTGCAACACAAGGTGGGTCAGTCTTCAGCGTGGTCGCGCAGGAATACCAGCTGGTCAGCCTTGGAGTGCTTGGCGCTGTAGGCGTAGCCCGCGTAGTTGAAGTCCTTCAGGCCTTCGGGGTTGCTCAGGCGCTCCTTGATCACGTAGCGCGCCATCATCCCGCGGGCCTTCTTGGCGTAGAAGCTGATGATCTTGTACTGGCCGTTCTTCAGGTCCTTGAACTCGGTGTCGATCACCCGCGCGTTCAGCGCCTTGCGCTTCACCGCGCCGAAGTATTCGTTGGAGGCCAGATTCAGCAGTACGTCGTCACCCTGCTCGGCCAGGGACTCGTTCAGCCAGCCGCTGATGCGCTCGCCCCAGAAGGCATAGAGGTCCTTGCCGCGGGCGTTGGCCAGCTTGGTGCCCATTTCCAGGCGGTAGGGCTGCATCAGGTCCAGCGGCCGCAGCACGCCATAAAGGCCGGAAAGCATACGCAGATGCTGCTGGGCGAAATCGAAGTCGTCTTCGCTGAAGTCCTCGGCCTGCATGCCGGTGTAGACGTCGCCCTTGAAGGCCAGCAGCGCCTGCTTGGCGTTGGCCTGGGTGAACTCCGGGTGCCAGCTGCCGAAGCGCGCGGCGTTCAGGCCGGCCAGCTTGTCCGACAGGTGCATCAGCTCGGCGATCTGCGCCGGGGCCAGTTCCCGCAGGATGCCGATCAGTTCCTGGGCATCGTCCAGGTGCTCGGGCAGGGTGAAGCGCTGCGTCACCGGCGCGGTGTCGTAGTCCAGGGTCTTGGCGGGGGAAATCACCATCAGCATCGTGCGGTCTCCTACAAGCGAGCGGCGATTGTAAGGAGTCGCGGGCGTTGGCTCCACCTATGGGGACGATTAGCTTCTCTATAGAGGCGGGCGCAGGACGCAAAGGCCCGGCCTGGTGCGGCTCGTGCTGTCGGGGCGGCGGGCTAAGGGACTGATCCAGCGAGGGAAAGGCGGAGAATTGCGGGAGGTTGGACTCCTAAAACTAGCGCTGTCCGAGGCCCTCGCCAAGGTATTTCGTCGTACGACGAAAAAAACTTTCTTAGGAAGGAAAAAGACTTTTTATCGTCATGTTTTTTCCTGTATTTGTTGAGACGTAGACCGCCGAACCCTGCAGACAGGTGGCGGCCCCGGCCCGGCCCGTCCTCTTATGCAGTTCTCTCGAACCCTGCCCTGATCCCAGGCTTCGAGAGCCGGTGGTTCGCAGCACGGCGGAGCGCTGTAGCGGCATTCCGTCGAACGCCCCCACAAGAGGTGACCCGCGTATGGATGACCACGGACGCTCCCGCCCCACCCAGCCCACCTTGTACGTCCTCGACACCAACGTCCTGATCCACGATCCCAACGCCTTGCTGAATTTCCAGGAGCACCACGTCGCCATCCCGATGACGGTGCTGGAGGAACTGGACAAGCTCAAGACCGGCAAACACACCGTAGCCGCGGAATGCCGCCAGGCGATCCGCCTGATCGACTCGGTGCTGGGCGAAGCCTCGCCCGAGCAAGTGGAGGATGGCGTACCCATCCAGCGCGGCAAGAGCGGCCCCTGTGGCAGCCTGTCGATCCTCATGAGCAAGCGCGCGGAGCCGATCACCTGGCTGCCCGAACACCTCAACGACAACAAGATCATCAATCAGCTGGTGGAACTGAAGAGCCGCCATAGCAGCAAGCGGGTGGTGCTGGTCACCAAGGACATCAACATGCGCCTGAAGGCGCGTGCCTGCGGGGTGTTCGCCGAGGATTACCACACCGACCAGCTGGTCGATGACATCAACCTGCTGTCGCGCGGCTACCACTCGCTCAGTGGGTCGTTCTGGGACCGCGTCAGCAAGGTGGAGACGCGCCAGGATCGCGGGCGGACCTGGCACCGCGTGCAACTCACCGACAACCTGCCGGCGGTGCACATCAACGAGTTCATCGTCGATGAGCAGGGCTTCGTCGGCTGGATCAAGGGCATCGACCAGGACGAGCTGACCATCCTCGACCTGCACCAGGAGCCGCTGCTGCACCAGGAAGCCTGGGGGCTGCGCCCGCGCGATGTCTACCAGTCGCTGGCGCTTTATGCGCTGCTGGACCCGGACATCCACCTGGTCAACCTGTCCGGCGCTGCCGGCTCGGGCAAGACCATCCTCGCCCTGGCGGCCGCCATCGAGCAGACCATGGTCACCAAACGCTACAAGCGCATCATCGCGACGCGCAGCGTGCAGGGGCTGGACGAGGACATCGGCTTCCTGCCCGGTACCGAAGCCGAAAAGATGGAGCCCTGGCTCGGCGCGATTACCGACAACCTCGAAGCGCTGCATTCGGATGATGAGTGCACCCACGGCAGCGTCGACTACATCCTCAGCAAGGTGCCACTGCAGTTCAAATCGCTGAACTACATCCGCGGCCGCAGCTTCCAGCAGAGCCTGATCCTCATCGACGAGTGCCAGAACCTCACCCCGCACCAGATGAAGACCATCATCACTCGCGCGGGCAACGGTTCGAAGGTGGTCTGCCTGGGCAACCTGGCGCAGATCGATACCCCCTACCTGTCGGCCACCAGCTCCGGCCTGACTTACCTGACCGAGCGTTTCAAGGACTTCCCCCACGGCGTGCACGTGACCCTGCAAGGGGTGCCGCGCTCGGTGCTGGCAGAGTTCGCCGAAGCGCACATGTAAGCCACCTTCACTCACTCAGCAGGGCCCGCCATCTGGCGGGCCTCTTTATTCCTGCTTCCAGGCTGTTCGCGAGCAAGCTCGCTCCTACAAGAGCCTGTCGGGGCGGACCTGGAGGAAAGAGGGGGACGCCCAGTTCTTGCTCGCGAACCTCGGCGACGCAGGAGCTAACCCTCGCATACCTCTTCTTGTATACAATCCTCCCTCCAACGCGCCGCTCGCCGGTCTGCCAGCCCCGCGAGTCGGGGTTAAACTGTTCCCCTGATTCTCCGGAGATTTCCCACTCGTGCTGACCCATCTCGATTCCCAGGGCCGCGCCAACATGGTCGATGTCACCGAAAAAGCCGTGACCTCCCGTGAAGCCGTGGCCGAAGCCCGGGTGCGCATGCTCCCGGATACCCTCAAGCTGATCCAGGATGGCGGCCACCCCAAGGGCGATGTGTTCGCCGTGGCGCGCATCGCCGGCATCCAGGCCGCGAAGAAGACCCATGAACTGATCCCGCTGTGCCACCCGTTGCTGCTCACCAGTGTCAAGGTCGAGCTTTCCGCCGAGGGCACGGACACGGTGCACATCGTCGCCCGCTGCAAGCTGGCCGGGCAGACCGGCGTGGAGATGGAGGCGCTGACCGCTGCCAGTGTCGCCGCCCTGACCATCTACGACATGTGCAAGGCAGTGGACCGCGGCATGACCATCGAAAGCGTGCGTCTGCTGGAGAAACTCGGCGGCAAGAGCGGGCATTACGTGGCGAACGATAGCGTCGCTGACCAGAGCAGCGCAGGAGACACCCCATGATCCGCGTGCAGTACTTCGCCCGCTACCGCGAAGCCCTCGGCCTGGATGGCGAGCAATTGAACTGGAGCGACTCCCTGAGCAGCCTCGACGACCTGCGACGGCTGCTGCTGGAGCGCGGGGGCGCCTGGGGTGTGCTTGGCGAGCAGAACCTGATGTGCGCGCGCAACCAGGAGCTGTGCTCGCTGGACGAGCCCCTCGTCGATGGCGACGAGGTGGCGTTCTTCCCCACCGTCACTGGAGGCTGAGGCCATGGCGATTCGCGTCCAGCCGGCGGCGTTCGATCCGGGCGCCGAGCTTAATGCGATGCACGCCGCCAATGTCGGCGTCGGCGCGGTGGTCGGCTTCGTCGGCTACGTGCGCGATTTCAATGATGGTCGTGAAGTCGGCGGCATGTTTCTCGAACATTACGCCGGGATGACCGAGAAGGCGCTGGCGAAGATCGAGCTCGAAGCCAATCAGCGCTGGCCGCTGCTGCGCCTGGAAATTCTCCACCGCATCGGTCGGCTGGAGCCGGGCGAGCCCATCGTCTTCGTCGGCGCCGCCAGTGCCCACCGCCAGGCGGCGTTCGATGCCTGCAACTTCGTCATGGATTACCTCAAGACCCGCGCGCCATTCTGGAAGAAGGAAGACACCAGCGACGGCCCGCGCTGGGTCGAAGGCCGTTGCAGCGATCAGGCTGCTGCCGAGCGCTGGAAGAGCTGAGCCGGCTGGCAACGGCGCCACGGCTCTCGCAGAAGCAGCCGTCATGCAGCGGGAAATCCGCGCGTCTGGATGCGCTCTCGTCCCCCTGGCTGCGCGTCCCCCTGCATGGGCGAGGGGCACTGTGCCGGCTGACGCAGTTGTTTCACCCTGCAGCGAGCGGTCCCCTCTCCCTTTGGGAGAGGGCTAGGGTGAGGGCTGATCCGAGCGCAGGACTATCTCGCAGGGCGCTCCTGCAGATTCACAGCGAATTTTCTGCTCTGCATGTCGCGGATAGGGTCCACTCCTACACATTCGCACGGTGGATTACTGCCCCGCACGCGCCGGGGTAGTACCTCCTAGGAGGAATGGGCGGTAGGGGAGAAGGGGCGCAGGCTGGCGCCAGCCCTTTTTTGCTCCGAATCGGAGAGCCCCTCATGAGCCATCTCAGCACCCCGGAATTCCAACCGCTGGAGATCGCTGTCCTCACCGTCAGCGATACCCGCAGCCTGCACAACGATACCTCGGGCCAGGCCCTGGTCACCTCGCTGCAGCGCGCCGGCCACGCCCTCGCCGAGCGCCGTCTGGTGATCGACGACATCTACCAGATTCGCGCCGTCGTCTCCGCCTGGATCGCCGATCCCAAGGTCCAGGTCGGCCTGATCACCGGCGGCACCGGTTTCACCCTGCGCGACAACACTCCACAAGCCGTGGCGCCCTTGCTGGAACGCACCGTGGACGGCTTCGGCGAACTGTTCCGGCAGATTTCCCGCGAGGAAATCGGCACCTCGACCATCCAGTCCAGGGCCATCGCCGGCATCAGCAACGGCACGCTGATCTGCTGCCTGCCGGGCTCCACCGGCGCCTGTCTGACCGCCTGGGAAAAGATTCTCGTGCAGCAACTCGACAGTCGCACCAAGCCGTGCAATTTCGTCCCCCATCTCAAGCGCCTGCCCGAGCGCCCGGTGCTTGCCTGCGGTACCCGCTCGTGAGCGGCTGCGGCTGTTCCGGCTCCGGTCTGCGCCCGGTGGACGAGGCCATTGCCGCACTCATGGACTTCGTTCCCCCGGCGCCGCCAATCGTGCGCGTCGACCTGGAAAGTGCGCTGGGCCGCGTCCTCGCCGAGGACATTCACTCACCCATCGACCTGCCTCTGTGGGACAACAGTGCGATGGACGGTTATGCCCTGCGCTGCGCCGACACGGGCCCATCCGGCGCGCGACTGAAGCTTGCCGGGTACATCGCTGCTGGCGATGCCGCCGAGGTCGAGCTGCAGTCGGGGCAGGCCATGCGCATCTTCACCGGCGCACCTCTGCCGCCAGGCGCGGACAGCGTGATTGCCCAGGAAGACTGCGAGGCCGATGGCGACTGGTTGCAGGTTCCGGTCGTCGAGCACGGCAGCCACGTTCGCCGTCGCGGGGAAGAGCTTCGCGTTGGCGATGCGCTGCTTGGCGCCGGCAAGAAATTGCGCGCCCAGGACCTCGGCCTGCTGGCCAGCGTTGGCCTGGACCGGGTCCCGGTATACCGGCCGTTGCGCGTTTGCCTGCTCAGCAGTGGTGACGAATTGCGCGAGCCCGGTGAGCCACTGGCGCCGGGGCAGATCTACAACGCCAACCGCTTCAGCATCGCCAGCCTCCTGCGTGGCTGGGGCATCGAAGTGCATGACTATGGCGTGCTCGCCGACACCTTGGCGGCCAGCCGCGATGCGCTGAGCCTTGCTGCGGCCGAGTGGGACGTGCTGATCACCAGCGGAGGCGTCTCCGTGGGGGATCGGGACTACCTCAAGCAGGCAATCCGCGAACTGGGCGAGTTGCATCTGTGGAAGCTGAAAATGCAGCCGGGCAAGCCACTGGCCTTCGGCAGCATCGCCGGCAAGCCGTGGATCGGCCTGCCGGGTAACCCGGCCGCCGCGCTGGTCACTGCACTGGTGGTGGCGCGGCCATTCCTCTGGCGTGCCCAGGGGCGCAGCACGACCGATACCTTGCCGGTGATGTTGCCGGCGGGCTTCGATTGGCCCACGGCCAATCCGCGTCGCCAATACCTGCGCGCGCGACTGGAGCTGGATAGCACCGGTGTGGCACGCATCTGCCTGCATCCGCAACAGGGTTCGGCCATGTTGCGCGCGGCGAGCTGGGCCGATGGCCTGGCGGTAGTGGAGGCCGGGCGCATTCTGCACGCCGGCGAGCCGCTGCCATTCCTGTCTTTCAGCGAACTCGGCGCCTGACGCCGTTCCCGGCCGCCGGCGGGGGCCGGCGGCCTCCGCATTGCCCGGGGGAAGCATGCAACTGGTCTGTCCGGCGGGAAGTCTGCCCGCCTTGAAATCGGCCCTGCGCGAAGGCGCCGACGCCATCTACGTCGGCTTTCGCGACGATACCAATGCCCGGCACTTCGCCGGCCTCAACCTCGACGATCGCCAACTGCGACAGGGCGTGGAGCTTATCCACAATGCCGGCAAGCAGATGTATGTGGCGGTCAACACCTACCCTGGTGCGGCCGGCTGGGCACGCTGGCAACGCGCCGTGGACCACGCCGCCGACCTCGGCGTGGATGCACTGATCGCTGCTGACTGCGCGGTGCTTGGCTACGCTGCCAAGCGCCATCCGAACCTCGCGCTGCATCTTTCGGTACAGGGCTCGGCCACCAACGTGGCAGCGCTGGCGTTTTACCACGAGCGCTACGGTATCCGCCGCGCCGTACTGCCGCGTGTGCTCTCGCTGGCGCAGGTGCGCCAGGTGGCGGCAAACAGTCCGGTACCCATCGAAGTCTTCGCTTTCGGCAGCCTGTGCATCATGGCTGAGGGACGCTGCCACCTGTCGTCTTACGTTACCGGCGAGTCGCCCAACCTCTGCGGCGTCTGTTCGCCGGCCAAGGCGGTGCGCTGGAGCGAGGAGCCCGAAGGGCTGACCTCGCGCCTCAACGACGTGCTGATCGACCGTTACGCGCCGGACGAGCCGGCGGGCTACCCGACCCTGTGCAAGGGCCGCTTCGTGGTCAACGGCGAGCGCTTTCATGCCCTGGAAGAACCTACCAGCCTGAACACCATCGACCTGATCCCGCAGCTGGCGGAGATCGGCGTGGCGGCGGTGAAGATCGAGGGCCGGCAACGCAGCCCGGCCTACGTCGAGCAGGTCACCCGCGTCTGGCGCCAGGCGCTGGATGCGTGGCAGCGCGCGCCCGAGAACTACCGTGCGCTGACGCAGTGGCAGGACGCCCTGGACAAGCTTTCAGAAGGCCACCAGACAACCCTGGGCGCCTACCATCGTTCCTGGCAGTGAGGACCTCGTGATGAAACTCAGCCTGGGACCGGTGCTGTTCTACTGGGACCGCCGGACACTCCTGGATTTTTATGCGCAGATGGCCGAGCAGCCGCTGGACACCATCTACATCGGTGAAACGGTCTGCTCCAAACGTCGCGCGCTGTCGCTGGACGATTGGCTGGGGCTGGGGCGCGAGCTGCAGCAGCAGAGTGGCGCGGAAATCGTCATTTCCGGCCTGGCGCTGATCGAGGCCGCTTCTGAGCTGTCGTCACTGCGCCGGCTGTGTGCGAACGGCGAGTTGCGGGTCGAGGCGAGCGACATGGGCGCGGTGCAGATTCTGAGCACCCTTGGCGTCGAGTTTGTCGGCGGCCCTGCGCTCAACGTCTACAACGGCCATACGCTGGCGGAGCTGCACGCCGCAGGTCTGCGCCGTTGGGTGCCGCCGGTGGAATGTTCGGGTGAGCAGATCCAGGCGGTGATCGAGCAGTTGCGCGAGTTGGGCGTCAGCGATGTGGAAACCGAGGTGTTCGCCTACGGCCATCTACCACTGGCGTACTCGGCTCGCTGCTTCACCGCGCGGGCGGAGAACCGGCCCAAGGACGACTGCCAGTTCTGCTGCCTGAACTATCCGGAGGGTATGTCGATGTTCAGCCAGGAAGGTGTGCCGCTATTCACTCTCAATGGAATCCAGACGATGTCCGGCGAGGTCAGCAACCTGTTGGCGGACTATGCCGCGCTGCATGACTGTGGCGTCGATCTGCTGCGTCTGAGCCCTCGCGCCGAGGGCATGGTGGAGGTAGTGCAGGCGTTCGACCGAGTGCGCCACGGAGCCACACCGCCGCTGGCAGTGGCGGGTTGCAACGGTTACTGGCACGGCCGACCGGGCATGTTGCGTAGTGATGAGGTGAGTCTGTGCTGACTCTGCAAACCGGCGCCCTGCGCGCCGCCGACCGCCTGTTGCCGCTGGCTGTGCATATTCCCTCCAGGCTGCAACGCATGGTGTTGCAGCGTGCCGCCAACCGGTTGTTCGCCGATGCGCTGGCCGATGGTGCCTTCGATATCCTCGAAGGGCATTGGCTGCGCCTGGAGGTGAGCGATCTCGGCCTGGCCTGGAGCTTCACCCATGACCGCAATGGTCTGCGTTTTGCCGAGGCTTGTGCGCCAAGCGTGACCATCCGCGGTAGCTGGCGCGACTTCCTGCTGTTGGCAGGGCGACAGGAAGACCCGGATACGCTGTTCTTCCGTCGTCGCCTGGTGATCGAGGGGGATACCGAACTGGGCCTGGCCGTGAAGAACCTGATCGACAGCCTCGATCCGGACAGCCTGCCTCCTTGGCTGTGGAGCGCCATGCGCCGTGCCAGCCAGGTGGTGCAGGAGAACGCCTGACCGGCATTTCGTAGGATGGGTGGAGCTTGCGATACCCATGCTGTCCTGGCACGCCAATCGATGGGTATCGCTTCGCTCCACCCATCCTACGTCGGTGTCTGTTCTTTCGCCTTGTGCAGTGGTGGTTCAGGCCGGGGTGCGCACGAGGAACTGCAGCTCCTCGTAGAGCATCTCGAAGTCCTGAACGGGTGCATCCTGACCGTAGCGCTTCTTCAGCCCATATTCGGTCAGGGTGATCTCGTGCTCGGCCTTCACCCCGTGGCGCGCCAGGCAGTTCTGCACGCAGTGCAGGTGGCAGCCGTCCACGGCGATGATCGGCCGGCCGGAGCAGGCCTTCTTTACCAGCGCCGGTACGTCGCCGCCCACTCCTGCGATGCAGGACATTTCCGCCAGGCCGTCACGATCCAGACGCAGGGCTAGGTCGTTGGCCAACTGCGCGAGGTTGGAGCAGCCGGAGCAGGAATAGACGAGGGGCAGGTGTGGCGAGGGCGACATGGGGGCCTCCAGGGTGAGTCCCGCAGTTTCCTGCCGCCATGGGCTGGCGCGACATGATCTGAATCAAGTCGATGATTGGACTATGACCATTGAGGTAGGTCGGGTTGGGCTTTCGCAGGACCAAAGGGGGACGCCCAGTCCTTGCTCGCGAGCAATTTTCGCTGTGGGGCATTCGCGAGCAAGCTCGCTCCTGCAGGGCGAGTTCGGCGTAGTGATCAGACCAGGTGGTTCTCCACCGCCCACACCGCCGCTTCTACGCGTGAGCGCATGCCTAGCTTGTGCAGCACGCGCTTCACATGGACCTTCACCGTGCCTTCGGTGATGTCGAGTTTGCGCGCGATCATCTTGTTGCTGTAGCCGTGGGCGAGCTGGCGGAGAATCTGCCGTTCGCGATCGGTGAGTTCCTCGATCCCCTTGGGGCGGTCATCGCCACGCAACGCCTGGGCCAGAACCTGGGTCAGCTGCGGGCTGATGGTCAACTGGCCGGTGGCGGCCTGGCGGATGTGCTCCAGCAGGCGCTCGGGGTCCATGTCCTTGAGCAGGTAGCCGTCGGCGCCGGCGCGCAGCACATTGATCACGTCGTTGCGGTCATCGGAGACGGTAAACACGACGATGCGCGCGTCCTCGCCGTTCTCGCGCATGGCGCGCAGGGTGTCGAGGCCGGTCATGCCCTTCATGTTGAGGTCCAGCAGGATCATGTCCGGCTGCAGTTCCGCAGCCATGCGCAGCGCTTCCTCGCCGCTGCCGGCTTCGCCCACGACTTCCAGGCCGTCCTCGAACTCGAGCAGTTGGACCACGCCCTTGCGCATCATCGGATGGTCGTCGACGAGCAGGATGCGTGCGCGGTCATCGGTGGGGGTGGCCGTCATGGGTGGGTCTCCGGGTACTGCGACTGGGATTTGTGGGCGAAACGAACGCTGACACGAGTGCCCTGCGGCGTGCGCGGGGCGATGCTGAAGCTGGCCTCCAGGGTCTGGCTGCGCTCACGCATGATGCTAAGCCCATAGTGCCCATTGCGGCTCTGCGCCAGGTCAAATCCCACTCCGTCATCGTCCACCGTGATGCAGACGTGGTCCTCGGCGTCCTCGGCAAGACTGACTCTAGCCTGGCTGGCGTGGGCATGGCGCACGACGTTGGAGAGTGCCTCGCGGACGATCTGCAGGATATGGATTTCCTCGTTGGGGTTGAGCGGGATGTGCGCCAGGCGGTTGTCCAGTTCGATGGCCAGGTTGCCACGCTCGGCGAACTCTTCCACGGTCTTAACCAGCGCCGCTTCCAGGCTCGACTGTTCCAGGCTCAGGCGGAAGGTGGTGAGCAGCTCGCGCAGCTGCCGGTAGGCACTGTTGAGGCCTTCGCGCAGTTCGTCGAGGGTCTCGTCGATCTTCTCCGCTGGAACGTCGCGCTTGAGCAGGGTGGCCAGGCGGCTGACCTGGATCTTCAGGTAGGACAGCGATTGCGCCAGCGAGTCGTGCAGTTCTCGGGCGATGGTGCTGCGCTCGGCGAACAGGGCCAGGCGATTTTCCTGTTCCTGCTGCAGGGACAGCGTGAAGGTGCGCGCGATGTTGTCGCAAAAACCCTCGACGAACTGCCGCTGCCAGTCTTCCAGGTGTCCGTTGGTCGTCTCGATGAACAGTTCGCCGAAGCGGTGTTCGCCAATCGATAGCGGTTGCATCAGCAGCGGGTTGATGCCCTGGCTGGGCTCGCTGCAATGGTTGGCCTGGGCACGGCAGTCGGAGCAGTTGCCCTGCAGGCAGAAACTGCCGGTGACGCCGTCGGTTGTGAGGGAGGAATAGGCACGCTCGACGCCGTCCTTGTTCAGGCACAGGGTCACCTTGCCGGCCTGCAGCACGCGTTCGAGCTGGTTCAGCAGTGGTTGCAGCGAGCGTTCGTCGTATGGGTCCTGGCCCAGGCGGCGGGCGCTGTCGTAGAGCAGCTCAAGGCGTTGGTGGCTATTGGTCAGCGCGCGGGTCTTGTCTTCTACCCGGGCTTCCAGTTCGCGGTAACTGGCCTGCAGTTCCTCGGCCATCTGGTTGAAGCGCTCGCCCAACTGGCTCAGTTCGTCCTCGCCGCTGCTGCTGACTCGTGCGTCGAGGTCGCGCTGGCCGAGCCGGCGCGCCGTGCTGGTGAGTTCTCGCAGGGGGCCAACCACGTGGAAGCTCAGGTCGTAGAGGCTGATGAAGACCACCAGCAGACTGAGAAACAGGCACAGACCCTGCACCGTGCTGAGCATCTGCGAACGCTGCTCGGCGTTGCGCTGCAGGGTGCTGACGAACCTGTCGATGTGCCCGACGAAGGTATCCAGCGACCCCAGCTCCGGCGTCTCGGAAAGGTCCAGGTTCTGCAGCTCCCGGCGCAGTTGTTCGTGTTGCTGGCGGATCGGTGCGTCGGCATCGGAGCGACGCAGCAGGCGGGTGATTTCTTCGTTGTCCAGGCGCGCGGCGAGCGTTGATTGCAGGGCCTGGCGGTTGATTGGCGATGGGTCCAGCGCCAGGCGGTAGGTGAGCATGCGCAGCGAACCGGCCTGGTTGATGACTGCCGCGTCCTGGTGCGAGTAGTCGGCGAACAGCAGGGCGCTGAACATCCCGGCCAGCGCCAGGGAAACCAGCAGGCTGAGGTAGCAGCCGAAGCGCACGACGATGGATTTGCGCAGGGAAGTGCGTCCGGCAGGCGGACTACCTACTAAGAGTCGGTCGCCGGAGGAGGGCTCAGTCCTGGACGCTGTACTCATGATTAATTCCTTAAAAAACAACGCCTTATAGGTTCATCTCGGAGATACCCCCTAAGGGGTAGCGGCGCGCATCTGCTCACGAATCACCCCTTGGGTCATTGATGAGGGTCAAGAGAGGCCAACTAGACCTTACCTAACGTGCGGGAAAAGGCTTTCAGAAGTGAGCTTAGCCATGTTATCCCACCGTCAGAAACAGTACTCCGTGCTCGGCATGAGCACACTGGCGTTCGCCGTGAACTTCGCGGTCTGGACGATGTTTTCGATCATCGGTATCCGCATCAAGGAGGAGCTGGGGCTGTCCGAAGCCCAATTCGGCCTGATGGTGGCGTTGCCGATCCTCACCGGTTCGCTGGTGCGCCTGCCGCTGGGGCTGATCACCGACCGCTTCGGCGGGCGCATCGTGTTCTTCATCCACATGCTGCTGGTGGCCATCCCGATCTACGGGCTGGCATTTGCCACGCTCTACTGGCATTACCTGGTGCTGGGCCTGTTCGTCGGCCTGGCCGGCGGCTCCTTCGCCGTGGGCATTGCCTACACCTCCTCGTGGTTCGAGAAAGAGCGCCAGGGTACCGCCATGGGTATCTTCGGCGCCGGTAACGCCGGTGCCGCGATCACCAACCTGGTGGCGCCGATGATCGTGGTCGCCTTCGGCTGGCGCATGGTCCCGCAGATCTACTCGGTGGCCATGCTGGTAACCGCGCTGCTGTTCTGGTTCTGCACCTGGACCGATCCCGCCCACGTCAAGGGCGGCGAGGCCGACCCGAGCCGTCCGCGCCCGACCCTGGCCAAGCAGCTGGCGCCGCTGGGTGAACTGCGCGTCTGGCGCTTCGGTCTGTACTACTTCTTCGTCTTCGGCGGCTTCGTCGCCCTGGCCCTGTGGTTGCCCAAGTACTACATCGCCGAGTACGGCCTGGACCTGCGCACCGCTTCCTTCATCACCATGCTGTTCACCCTGCCGTCCGGCCTGATCCGCGCCCTGGGTGGCTGGTTCAGCGACCACTACGGCGCTCGTGCGGTGAACTGGGGCGTGTTCTGGATCTGCCTGGTCTGCCTGTTCTTCCTGTCCTATCCGCCGACCACCATGACCATCCACGGCATCAAGGGGGACGTCAGCCTGGGTATCGGCCTGAACGTCTGGCTGTTCACCTTCCTGGTGTTCGTCGTGGGCATTGCCCAGGGCTTCGGCAAGGCCAGCGTGTACCGGATCATCCACGACTACTACCCGCAGAACATGGGCACCGTCGGCGGCATGGTCGGGGTCATCGGCGGCCTCGGCGGCTTCTGCCTGCCCATCCTGTTCGGCTACGCCGCTGACCACATCGGCGTGCGCTCCTCCTGCTTCATGTTGCTGTTCGGCCTGACCGTGATCTGCATGATCTGGATGCACTACGCGATCAAGCAACAGCAACGCCTCGATGGCCAGGTCCGTGTGGCCGACGTCGACGCCACTCCCATTCCTTCCAGCCACTCCTGAGGTAATGCCGTCATGGGCATGATCGCCAACCCCCAACTGAAAGCCGCCAGAGGCCCGTTACTGGTCGACTGGCGCCCCGAGGACCCCGAGTTCTGGGCGCACACCGGCAAGCGTATCGCTGCGCGCAACCTGTGGATCTCGATCCCCGCGCTGCTGCTGGCCTTCTCCGTGTGGATGATCTGGAGCACCGTAACCGTGCGCCTGAACGCCGCCGGTTTCAACTTCAGCAACGACCAACTGTTCCTGCTCGCCGCGCTGCCGTCGATTTCCGGCGCCACCCTGCGAGTGTTCTACTCCTTCATGGTGCCGGTGTTCGGCGGCCGCCGCTGGACCGCCCTGTCCACTGCATCGATGCTGATCCCCTGCATCTGGCTGGGCTTCGCCGTGCAAGACCCGAACACCCCGTACTGGGTGTTCGCGACCATCGCGCTGCTGTGCGGCTTCGGTGGCGGCAACTTCGCTTCCAGCATGTCCAACATCAGCTTCTTCTACCCGAAGAGCCAGCAGGGCACTGCCCTGGGCCTGAACGCCGGCCTGGGTAACCTGGGTGTCTCGGTGATGCAGTTCGCCGTGCCCCTGGCTGTGGCTGGCGGCATCTTCGGCGCCTTTGGTGGCGAGCCGCAGCAACTGTCGGACGGCGGTCGCCTGTTCCTGCAGAACGCTGGCTGGATCTGGGTGCCGTTCATTGCCGTGGTGTCCGTCGCCGCCTGGTTCGGCATGAACGACATCGCCGACGCCAAGGCCTCGTTCCGCGAGCAATCAGTGATCTTCAAGCGTAAGCACAACTGGCTGATGTGCTGGCTGTACGTGGCCACCTTCGGCTCGTTCATCGGCTTCTCCGCTGGCTTCGCCATGCTCAGCAAGACCCAGTTCCCGGACATCAACCCGCTGCAGTACGCCTTCCTCGGCCCGCTGGTAGGTGCCCTGAGCCGGCCGCTCGGCGGCTGGCTGGCCGACAAGTTCGGCGGCGCGCGCATCACTTTGTGGAACTACGGAGCAATGATCGCCGGCGTATTCGCAGTGATCAGCTTCCTGCCTGGCGCCAACGGGGCCGGCAGCTTCTTCGGTTTCCTTGGCTCATTCATCGCGCTGTTCTTCTTCGCTGGCATCGGCAACGGCAGCACCTTCCGGATGATCCCGGTGATCTTCCGCAACGAGTGGGCCGCACGCCTGAAACGCGGTGGCTTCAGCGAAGCCCAGGCAGCCAAGGGCGCGAGCATGGAGTCCGCCGCGGTAATCGGCTTCTCCGCCGCCATCGGCGCCTACGGCGGCTTCTTCATTCCCAAGGCTTTCGGCACCTCGCTGGCCATGACCGGCAGCGCCGAGGGCGCCCTGTACCTGTTCGTCGCGTACTACCTGAGCTGCATCGTCGCCACCTGGTGGTGGTACGCCCGCAAGGGCGCAGAGAGCCCTTGCTGACCCCCCCCTTCGGCGAATAACGCGCTGCGTTGTTCGCCGACCTGATTTGCAAGTCCTGATTTGAGTTTGAACGCCCGGCGCAGACCGGGTGAGGAGATACAGATGAGTTACCTACTCGACCGCCTGCAATTCTTCAAGAAGAAGCAAGGTGAATTCGCCGATGGTCATGGCGAAGTCAGCAACGAAAGCCGTGCCTGGGAAAACAGTTATCGGCAGCGCTGGCAGCACGACAAGATCGTGCGCTCCACCCACGGGGTGAACTGCACAGGATCGTGCTCCTGGAAAATCTACGTGAAGAACGGCCTGATCACCTGGGAGACCCAGCAGACCGACTATCCGCGTACCCGTCCTGATCTGCCCAACCACGAGCCGCGCGGCTGCCCCCGTGGCGCCAGCTACTCCTGGTACATGTACAGCGCCAACCGCCTGAAGTATCCCAAGGTGCGCAAGCCGCTGCTCAAGCTCTGGCGTGAAGCCCGTGCGACGCACAACGATCCGGTGGACGCCTGGGCCAGCATCGTCGAAGACTCGGCCAAGGCCAAAAGCTACAAGAGCGAACGCGGCCTGGGTGGTTTCATCCGTTCCAGCTGGAGCGAAGTCACCGAAATCATCGCCGCCGCCAACGTCTATACCGCCAAGACCTACGGTCCGGACCGGGTGATCGGCTTCTCGCCGATCCCGGCCATGTCCATGGTCAGCTACGCAGCCGGCGCCCGTTATCTGTCGCTGATCGGCGGCGTGTGCCTGAGCTTCTATGACTGGTACTGCGACCTTCCTCCCGCATCGCCACAAATCTGGGGCGAGCAGACCGACGTGCCGGAATCGGCCGACTGGTACAACTCCAGCTACATCATCGCCTGGGGTTCCAACGTTCCGCAGACCCGCACCCCCGACGCGCACTTCTTCACCGAAGTCCGCTACAAGGGCACCAAGACCGTGGCCGTCACTCCGGACTACTCGGAAGTGGCCAAGCTCACTGACCTCTGGCTCAATCCCAAGCAGGGCACTGACGCCGCACTGGGCATGGCCTTCGGTCACGTCATCCTCAAGGAATTCCACCTCGAGAAGCCCAGCGCCTACTTCGTCGACTATTGCCGCCAGTACACCGACATGCCAATGCTGGTGCTGCTCGAGCCGCATACCGAAGGTGTGCTCAAGCCGACCCGCTACCTGCGCGCGGCGGACCTGGCGAACAATCTCGGCCAGGACAACAACCCCGAGTGGAAGACCATCGGCCTGGACGAAATCTCCGGCGAACTGGTTTCTCCCACTGGCACCATCGGCTACCGCTGGGGCGAGTCGGGCAAATGGAATATCGAGGAGAAGGAAGGCGGCGCGAAGCGCGACACTCGCCTGGCCCTGACCCTGATCAACGGTGCGGAAAACGCCTGTGACGTCGGCTTCCCGTACTTCGCCGGCCAAGAACACCCTCACTTCAAGGGCGTGGACAACGACGAGGTGCTGGTGCGCCGCGTACCCTTCCGTGAAGTGTTCGGTGCCGACGGCCAGACCCTGCGCGTCGCCACCGTGTACGACCTGCAGATGGCCAACTACAGCGTCGATCGTGGCCTGGGTGGCCGCAACGTCGCTGCTTCCTACACTGACGCCGACGTGCCCTACACCCCGGCCTGGCAGGCACGCATCACCGGTGTACCGGCTGCCCGCGCCATCCAGGTGGCACGCGAGTTTGCCGACAGCGCCGACAAGACCCATGGCAAGGCCATGGTCATCATCGGCGCCGCGATGAACCACTGGTACCACATGGACATGAACTACCGCGCGGTCATCAACATGCTGATGATGTGCGGCTGTATCGGCCAGAGCGGTGGCGGCTGGGCACACTACGTGGGCCAGGAAAAACTCCGCCCGCAGACCGGCTGGGTCCCGCTGGCGTTCGGCACCGACTGGAGCCGCCCGCCGCGGCAGATGAACGGCACCTCCTTCTTCTACCTGCACAGTTCGCAGTGGCGTCACGAGAAGATCTCGATGCACGAGGTTCTCTCGCCGCTGGCCGACACCAAGCAGTTCCCCGAGCACGCGCTGGACTACAACATCCGTGCCGAGCGCATGGGCTGGCTGCCGTCCGCCCCGCAGCTCAATCGCAACCCGCTGCACATCGCTGCCGACGCCGAGCGCGCTGGCATCCCGGTGCAGGACTACGTGGTGCGCGAGCTCAAGGCCGGCAACCTGCGCGTGGCCAGCGAGCAACCGGATGATCCGCAGAACTTCCCGCGCAACATGTTCATCTGGCGCTCCAACCTGCTCGGTTCCTCGGGCAAGGGCCACGAGTACATGCTCAAGTACCTGCTGGGCGCGAAGAACGGCGTGATGAACGACGACCTTGGCAAGGAAGGTGGTCCGTGCCCGGGCGAAGTGGATTGGGTCGACCAGGGTGCCGAAGGCAAGCTGGACCTGGTTACTACCCTGGACTTCCGCATGTCCTCCACCTGCATGTATTCGGACATCGTCCTGCCGACCGCGACCTGGTACGAGAAGGACGACCTCAACACCTCCGACATGCACCCCTTCATCCACCCGCTGTCGGCCGCCACCGACCCTGCCTGGGAAGCCAAGAGCGACTGGGAGATCTACAAGGCGATCGCCAAGAAGTTCTCCGAGGTCTCCATCGGCCACCTGGGTGTGGAGAAGGACCTGGTCACCGTACCGCTGTTGCACGACACCGCCAACGAGCTCGCGCAGCCCTTCGGCGGCAGCGACTGGAAGAAAGGCGAGTGCGAACCGGTTCCCGGCCGCAGCATGCCGACCCTGCACGTGGTCGAGCGTGATTACCCGAACACCTACAAGAAGTTCACCTCCCTCGGCCCACTGCTGGACAAGCTGGGCAACGGCGGCAAGGGCATCGGCTGGAACACCGACAAGGAAATCAAGCTGCTCGGCGAGCTGAACCATCGCGTGACCGAGCCGGGTGTCAGCGAAGGTCGTCCGCGCATTGAGAGCGCCATCGACGCCGCCGAGGTGATCCTCGCCCTGGCGCCGGAAACCAACGGCCAGGTCGCAGTGAAGGCCTGGGAAGCGCTGTCGAAGTTCACCGGTCGCGAACATGCTCACCTGGCGCTGCCCAAGGAAGAAGAGAAGATCCGCTTCCGCGACGTCCAGGCGCAGCCGCGCAAGATCATTTCCAGCCCCACCTGGTCGGGTCTGGAAGATGAACACGTGAGCTATAACGCCGGCTACACCAACGTTCACGAGATGATCCCGTGGCGAACCCTTACCGGTCGCCAGCAGTTCTACCAGGATCACCCCTGGATGCAGGCCTTCGGCGAGGGCTTCGTCAGCTACCGGCCGCCGGTCAACACCCGCAGCACCGACAAGCTGTTCAACAAGAAGCCCAACGGCCACACCGAGATCACCCTCAACTGGATCACCCCGCACCAGAAGTGGGGCATCCACTCCACCTACAGCGACAACTTGCTGATGCTCACCCTGTCGCGTGGTGGCCCGATCATCTGGATGAGCGAGAACGACGCGAAACGCGCCGGCATCGAGGACAACGACTGGGTCGAGGTCTTCAACGCCAACGGCGCTGCAACTTGCCGCGCGGTGGTCAGCCAGCGTGTGAAGGACGGCATGGTGATGATGTACCACGCCCAGGAACGCATCGTGAACCTGCCGGGCAGCGAGACCACCGGAACCCGCGGCGGTCACCACAACTCGGTGACCCGCGTGGTGCTCAAGCCAACCCACATGATCGGTGGCTACGCCCAGCAGGCCTGGGGCTTCAACTACTACGGCACCGTCGGCTGCAACCGCGACGAATTCGTCGTGGTGCGCAAGATGAACAAGGTCGACTGGCTCGACGAGCCGGAGCACGGCGGACTGGGCGGTGACGCTCTGCCGCAACCGTTGCCCCAGGATATTTGAGGATTACTGCCATGAAAATTCGTTCGCAAGTCGGCATGGTGCTGAACCTCGACAAATGCATCGGTTGCCACACCTGCTCCATCACCTGCAAGAACGTCTGGACCAGTCGTGAAGGCGTCGAATACGCCTGGTTCAACAACGTCGAAACCAAGCCCGGCATCGGTTACCCGAAAGAGTGGGAAAACCAGGAGAAGTGGAAGGGCGGCTGGAAGCGTAACGCCGACGGCTCCATCGTTCCGCGCATCGGTGGCAAGTTCCGCGTGCTGGCGAACATCTTCGCCAACCCGGACCTGCCGGAAATCGATGACTACTACGAGCCCTTCGACTTCGACTACCAGCACCTGCACACCGCGCCCAAGGCCCAGCACCAGCCGGTCGCCCGCCCGCGTTCGCTGGTCTCCGGCCAGCGCATGGACAAGATCGAGTGGGGCCCGAACTGGGAGGAAATCCTCGGCACCGAGTTCGCCAAGCGCCGCAAGGACAAGAACTTCGACAAGATCCAGGCGGACATCTACGGTGAGTACGAAAACACCTTCATGATGTACCTGCCGCGCCTGTGTGAGCATTGCCTGAACCCGGCGTGCGTGGCGTCGTGCCCGAGCGGCGCGATCTACAAGCGCGAGGAAGACGGCATCGTCCTCATTGACCAGGACAAGTGCCGCGGCTGGCGCATGTGCATCAGTGGCTGCCCGTACAAGAAGATCTACTTCAACTGGAAGAGTGGCAAATCCGAGAAGTGCATCTTCTGCTACCCGCGCATCGAGGCCGGTCAGCCGACCGTCTGCTCGGAAACCTGCGTAGGCCGCATCCGCTACCTCGGCGTGCTGCTGTATGACGCCGACCGCATCCACGAAGTGGCTACCTGCGAGAACGAGCGCGAGCTGTACCAGAAGCAACTGGAAATCTTCCTCGACCCGTTCGACCCGAAAGTGATCGAGCAGGCTCGCAAGGATGGCGTCCCGGACAGCGTCATCGAGTCCGCGCAGAAGTCCCCGGTGTACAAGCTGGCCATGGACTGGAAACTGGCCCTGCCGCTGCACCCGGAATACCGCACGCTGCCGATGGTGTGGTACGTGCCGCCGCTGTCGCCGATCCAGAACGCCGCATCGGAAGGCCATATCGGTAGCGATGGGGTGATCCCGGATGTCGAGTCCCTGCGCATCCCCGTGCAGTACCTGGCCAACCTGCTGACCGCTGGCGATACCGCTCCGGTGCTGCTGGCCCTCAAGCGCCTGCTGGCGATGCGCGCCTACAAGCGCTCCGAGCATGTGGAAGGCAAGCAGGACCTGGACGTGCTCGCCAAGGTCGGTCTCACCGTGAACCAGGTGGAAGAGATGTATCGCTACCTGGCAATTGCCAACTACGAAGATCGCTTCGTCATCCCCAGCGCGCACCGCGAGGAAGCGCTGTCGGATGCCTTTGCCGAACGTTCGGGCTGCGGCTTCAGCTTTGGCAATGGTTGCTCCAGCAACTCCGGCGTCAACCTCTTCGGCGGCAAGGCAACGGACAAGCGCAACGTCATCCAGACCGTGCAGATACAGGAGTGACGACCATGCCCATCTCAATGGAAAGTCACAGCCAACTGCTCAAGCTCAGCGCGCTGATGCTCGACTACCCTCGCGTCGAACTGCGCGAGGAAAGCCTGGCGCTGCACGCACTGATTCGCACCTGCGACCTCCCTGAGGCGCAGCGCGACGGTCTTGCCGTACTGCTCAACGAGCTCTGCAAGGGCGACATCCTCGACGTGCAGGCTCGTTACGACGGCCTGTTCGAGCGCGGTCGCTCGGTCTCGCTGCTGCTCTTCGAACACGTGCACGGCGAAAGTCGTGACCGTGGCCAGGCGATGGTCGACCTGATGGACCGCTATACCCAGGCGGGCCTGGTCATCGACGTCAACGAGCTGCCGGACTACCTGCCGCTGTACCTGGAGTTCCTCGCTCTGCAGGACGCCGAGGCGGCTCGCACCGGCCTGGCCGAAGTCGCGCACATCCTCGCGCTGATCGCCTTGCGCCTGGAAGAGCGTGGTAGCAGCTATGCCGCGGTATTCCACAGCCTGCTGTCGTTGTCCGGCGAGCAGCCGGACCTTGGTGCGCTCAAGCGCGACCGCGAGCAGGAAGTGCGCGACGACAGCCTGGAAGCCATTGACAAGGCCTGGGAGGAAACCCCGGTGAGCTTTACCGAGCCCGCCGTTGGTTGCCCGTCTACCAGCGCCCGGCGGATTTCCTCCGCCGCAGAACAACCCATGCAGTGGGTCGCCCAGCCGGTGCCGCAGATGCAGTACCGGGCGACCAGATAAGGAGTCTGAACATGTCCCTCGATCTTCTAGCGTTCGGGATCTATCCCTACGTTGCGCTTGCCATCTGCCTGATCGGCAGCTGGGCGCGCTTCGACCTGTCGCAATACACCTGGAAAGCCGGCTCCAGCCAGATGCTGAGCAAGAAGGGTATGCGGGTCTACAGCAACCTGTTCCACATCGGTGTGCTGTTCATCCTCGCCGGCCACTTCGTCGGCCTGCTGACCCCGCATGCCGTCTACGAGCACCTGATCAGCACCGAGCAGAAGCAACTGCTGGCAATGGTCTCCGGCGGTTTCTTCGGCATCCTCTGCTTCATCGGCCTGACCGGACTGATCCTGCGCCGCCTGACCAACGAACGCGTGCGCGCCACCGGCAACGCGTCGGACCTGATGATCCTGCTGGTGCTCTATGCCCAACTGATCCTCGGCCTGTCCACCATCGTCGCGTCGACCCATCACCTGGATGGTTCGGTGATGGTCATGCTCGCCAACTGGGCGCAGTCCATCGTCACTTTCCAACCGATGGCCGCTGCCGAAGCGATCGCGCCGGTATCGTTGGTCTACAAGCTGCACGTGACCCTCGGCCTGACCCTCTTCGTGCTGTTCCCCTTCACCCGCCTGGTGCACATCGTCAGCGCCCCTGTGTGGTACTTCGGCCGCCGCTACCAGGTGGTCCGTACCAAGCGTCGCGCAGCGTGAAGAAGCGGCGGATAACGCTCGCGCGTTATTCGCCCTACCAAACCTCGAACCCGTAGGGTGCATAACGCCACCGGCGTTATCCGCCATCCGGAGGTAAGCGAAAATGAGTTGCTCCCACTACGAAGCCAAGGTCGAACACGTCGAGCTGCCGAAGATCGAAGTCAACGGCGTCGCCATCGCCGAGGACGAGCTGGCCCGCGAGCTGCAATACCATCCCGCTTCCAGCCACGCCGAGGCGCTGTACTCCGCCTGCCGTGCGCTGGTCGTGCGCCAGTTGCTGGTGCAACGCGCCGACGCGCTGGGGCTTGTGGCCGACGCGGAGGAGGGCGAGGCCCCGGAAGAGGCGCGCATCCGCGCCCTGATCGACCGTGAGGTCGGCGTGCCCGAAGCTGACGAAGCCAGCTGCCGCCAATGGTACGAAGCCAACCCCAGCCGCCTGACTGCGCCCTGGCGCATGCGCCTGCGCCACGTGTTGCTGGGTTGCGCGCCGGACGACCTGGAAGGCCGCGCCAAGGCCCGCGAACAGGCCGAGGAACTGCTCGCCGAACTGCGTGCACATCCCGAGCGTTTCGCCGAGAAAGCCATGCGCTTCTCCGATTGCCCATCCAAGGACGACGGCGGTGATCTGGGCTGGATCGAGCCGGGGCAGACCGTCCCCGAGTTCGAGAAACGCCTGCTGCAACAACAACCCGGCCTGCTCGCTCATCCGCTGGAGAGTCGCTACGGCCTGCACGTGGTCGAGCTGATCGAGCGCGATGGTGGCGAGCCACTGGAGTTTGCCGAGGCGCGCCCGCGCATCGCCGCCTACTTGCGCGCCCAGGTGCTGCAGCGCGCAGTCAGCCAGTACATCAGCGTGCTGGCCGGCGAGGCGAAGATTGAGGGCTTTCTCTTCGATAGCGCAGAGTCGCCGCTGGTGCAGTGAACCGGTTCCGGACCCCTCTCTCCCGATTCCTCCCCCGGAGGAGAGAGGGGCTTCGGAAACGGCCATGAATATCGGCCCTCGTCGTGGATGACGAAGGCCGGCCGGAGTGAACACCATGTCCGAATGGATCGACGGCCAGGGTCGCAAGATCGACTATCTGCGCTTGTCCGTAACCGATCGCTGCGATTTCCGCTGCGTCTACTGCATGTCGGAGAACATGCGCTTCCTGCCGCGCCAGCAGGTGCTCACCCTGGAAGAGATCGAAAGGGTGGCGCGCCTCTTCGTCGAGCGCGGGGTCAAGAAGCTGCGCCTCACCGGCGGCGAGCCGCTGGTGCGCCCCGGCATCGTCCATCTCTGCGAGCGCCTTGCCGCACTGCCAGGGTTGCGTGAACTGTGCATGACCAGCAACGGCTCCCAGCTGGTTCGGTTGGCTGGTGATCTGCGCGCCGCCGGTCTGACACGCCTGAACATCAGTCTCGACACCCTCGATGCCGAGCGTTTTGCCGCTATCACCCGCACCGGGCGCCTGGAACAGGTACTGCGCGGTATCGACGCCGCGCAGAATGCCGGTTTCGAGCACATCAAGCTCAACTGCGTGGTGATGAAAGGCCGCAATGCCGACGAGGTCCCAGCGTTGGTGGACTATGCCATCGCCCATGGGCTGGACATCAGCTTCATCGAAGAAATGCCCCTGGGCCAGGTGGGACGTGAGCGCGAAGAAAGCTTCTGCTCCAGCGACGAAGTCCGCGCACTGATTGCCGAGCGTCACGAACTGCTCGACAGTGCCGAACACAGCGGTGGCCCGGCGCGCTACGTGCGCCTGGCGCAACATCCGAATACGCGCATCGGCTTCATCTCGCCGCACTCGCATAATTTCTGCTCGACCTGCAATCGCCTGCGCCTGACTGCCGAAGGGCGCCTGCTGCTGTGTCTGGGCCATGAGAACTCCCTGGATCTGCGCGGTCTCCTGCGTCGTCACCCTGTGCATGACGAACCGATCCTGGAAGCCCTCCGTAGCGCCCTGCAACGCAAGCCTGCCCGCCATGAGTTCAGCGTCGGCGATGTGCAGGTGCTGCGCTTCATGAACCTCAGCGGCGGCTGAAGCCAACCTCCCTCGGCGGGCACCTTGCCCGCCTTTTGCCTTGCCTGCCTATCTCGCAGAAACGGCGGATGACGATGTGGTCATCCGCCGTTTCTGTATCTTTTCGCCGGACAAAAGAAAAGCCCCTGCGACATGAGCGTATCGCGGGGGCTTCGGGCATTTGCCTAAGGTATAACCGTGGAAGCTACGGTAAATCATGCGAAAGAATCGTTTCGAATCCTCCTCGGATCGCTTCAGAACGCTTCCAGACTAAGGCGGGAGCCTGGCGCGCGACATTCCTCCGAAGGAGTAGCGAGTGGTGCGCAAAGGGGAGTGCGCTGTGCGGTCGCAGGACGATTGACGTTGTGTACTTTTTAGTCCAGATTGGATTTTAAGTTTACGCGCCAGCGCGCGTGGACGAACGATAACAAGCTGGTCGCCTGGGTCAGGGCAAGGCAATGCCGCTGCGACGTGTCACGTTGCGCCCCTGGACGAATCACAAGATGCCGATACTTCTCTGCCAAGACGCAGCGGCCGGCCGCCCGGCCCTGCCACCGAACATGCCACGGAGTTCATCGATGAATCGCAAAGCCCTGCTGGGCGGCCTGATGCTGGCCGCTTTCGCCACCCTCTCCCATGCCGACGACAAGCCGCTGCGCATCGGCATCGAAGCGGCATACCCGCCCTTCGCCTACAAGACTCCCGAAGGCGGCATCGCCGGCTTCGACTACGACATCGGCAATGCGCTGTGTGAAGAAATGAAGCGCAAGTGCCAGTGGGTCGAGCAGGAATACGATGGCCTGATTCCCTCGCTGAAGGTGCGCAAGATCGATGCCGCGCTGTCCTCGATCACCATCACCGAGGAGCGCAAGCATTCGGTGGACTTCACCCACAAGTACTACTTCACCCCAGGCCGCCTGGTGATGAAGGAAGGCTCGCAGCTGGACGAGCAGTTCAGCCAGCTCAAGGGCAAGAACATCGGCGTGCAGCGCGGCTCCACTGCTGACCGCTTCGCCACCGAGGTACTCGGCAAGGCCGGCGCCAACGTGGTGCGCTACACCAGCCAGGACGAGATCTACCTGGATCTGCTGGCCGGTCGCCTGGACGGTACTTTCGCAGACTCCATCCCGCTGGAGATCGGCTTCCTGGAAACCCCGCGCGGCAAGGGCTTCGCCTTCATCGGTCCGGAATTCAAGGACCCGAAATACTTCGGCGAAGGCGCCGGCATCGCGGTGCGCAAGGGCAACACCGAACTGGTCGGCCAACTCAACGCCGCCATCGACGCGCTGCGTGCCAATGGCAAGTACAAGGAAATCGAAGGCAAGTACTTCAAGAGCGATATCTACGGGGACTGATCTTTTCGTCGAGTCCTGGAAAAGGCCGCCTTCGGGCGGCCTTCTTGCTTTTCGTAGGAGCGAGTTTGCTCGCGAACCTCACTCTGCCGCCGCTTCAGACCCGCTTTCGTAGGATGGGTGGAGTGAAGCGATACCCATGCTGTCCCGCACACTGGCTCTTGCCGGGGATGGTGTTTCGCGCCGCTTCGGCGTGTTCGGAGATTTCTTGTTTCGCCCCTCGGGCGAGTCCCTTTTGTCAAACGCCACAAAAGGAACCAAAAAGTCTTGCCCCGGACATCCGGTTTTTCGCTTGGGGCGAAAAATACCCTCGCTGAAGCGAAGTTTCAGGGGCCCGCGGCGAAGGGCCATCCCTGGCCCATCGCCGCTCTCGCGACATCCATGTCGCTCAACCACTGAAACTCCGCTTCAACGATGCCTCCTGAACGGGGCATTCGGCGCGTGCGGACGTTTCTCTGGAAGATTTTTAAAAGCCAAAGTGAGGTTCGCGAGCAAGCTCGCTCCTACGAAGAGCGCACCGCGCATTACGCAAGACTGTAGGAGCGAGCTTGCTCGCGAACCGGAGCGAAAAGCGCGCGAAGAAGTCGGCTCACACCTCCTCCTTCAACTCCTTCAGGTGCTTGTACACCGTCGCCCGGCCCATGTTCAGCACGTTGGCCACATAGTTCGCCGCGCTCTTGCCCTTGAATGCACCTTCGGCGTGCAGGGCCAGGACCAGTTCGCGCTTGTGGTCGCGGCTGAGGGTGGACAGGCTCAGCTGGCGCTGCTGCAGCCAACCATGCAGGAAGGTATTGATGCGCTCCTGCCAGTCGTCGCGGAACAGCGCGTCCGGCTGCGGGATGACCTTGCTGGAGGAGAGGAACAGGTCCAGCGCCGCCTTGGCGGTCTCGAACAGCGTGATGTTGAGGTTGATGCACAGCACCGCCAGCGGCTCGCCCCTGGCATCGCGCAGCACGCTGCTGATGGAGCGAATCTTCTGGCCATCCCAGTTGAGCTTCTCGTAGGGGCCGATGTTGCGCTCCTCACTGCCGCCTTCGAGCATGTCCTCCAGCGCGGAATCATCGCCGATCTCGCGCTTGGAAATGTTGTTCGCCAGGTAGGCCACGCGCTGGTTACGCAGGTCGTGGATGACCACTTCGGCGTGGGGGAAGAACAGCGCGGCGATGGCATCGGCGATGGCCTTGTAGTTGTCCAGCGGATCAGCAGCGGTCATGGGCAAGGCTCTCGGGGCGATGAGACGGGCGATGGAGCGGGCGCTGGCGAGTGTGCCGCAAGCGCCCGCGGGCTGTCACGGGCGGCGGCTCACTTGGCCAGCAGGCGTGCCGGGGAGAGCATCTCGGCAGTCAGGCCGTGGCGAGTCAGGTGCTCGGGCAGCGCTGCATGGCGGATCAGCGCGGCGCTGGCTTCACCCATCGCTGCCGAGGTCTGGATGCCGTAGCCGCCCTGGCCGGCGACCCAATAGAGGCCCGGCGTGGCCGGGTCGTAGCCGGATACCAGGTCGCCGTCGGCGAAGAACGAGCGCAGGCCGGCCCAGGTGTGGCTCGGACGGCGGATGCTGAGGGTGGTGTGTTCCTCGATCTGGTAGATGCCCATTGCGATATCCAGCTCTTCGGGCTGCACGTCGTGGGGTTCCACCGGGTCGGCGTTGGCCGGCGAGCCGAGCAGCATGCCGGCATCGGGCTTGAAGTAGAAGGATTCGTCCAGGCTCACCAGCACCGGCCAGGCGTGGCTGTCCACGCCCTCCGGCGGGCTGAACAGGAAGGCAGCGCGGCGCTTGGGGACCAGGCCCAGTGGGGCGGCACCGGCCAGCTCGGCGATCTTGTCGGACCAACTGCCAGCAGCGTTGACCAGTACGGGGGCGCGGTAGGTCTGCTGCGCGCAGCGCACTTCCCAGGCACCATCGATGCGGCTGATTTCCAGTGCTTCGCTGTCCAGTTGCACGCTGCCGCCATTGCGGCGTATGCCGCGCAGGTAGCCTTGCAGCAGGCCGTCGGTGTCAATGTCGGCGGCGCTGGGGTCGAGCATTGCGCCGTGGACTTTCTCGCGGCGCAGCACGGGGACGATGGCGCAGGCTTCGTCGGCATCCAGCAGGCGCATTTCCGGCACGCTGTCGCGGGCACTCTGGTACTGACGCTGGAGCTCTTCCGGGTTGCCTTCGAAGTCCACGGTCATCTCGCCGCGCGGGGTGAGGATCGGGTGTTCGACGAAGCCTTCCGGCGGATTGTCGAAGAAGGCACGGCTGGCGGCGGTCAGGGCTCGGACCTGCGGTGTGCCGTAGGCGACGGTGTAGAGCGCCGCCGAGCGACCGGTGGAGTGGTAGCCGGCGTGGGACTCGCGCTCCAGCACGGCGACCTTGCCTTGGCGGGAGAGGAAGTAGCCGGTGGAGGCGCCGGCGATACCGCCGCCGATGATGAGGAAGTCGACTTCGATCATGTTCGTCTCCGCCTCAGGCGTGCTTGGTCTGGAGATGGTAGAGCGCATTGGCCAGGGCGACGTCTTCCAGGCCCAGGCCGATGGAGCGGAAGAAGGCGTGGCGCTGGTAGTCCGGCTTGGCCGCCTGGCCGCTGACCAGTTCCGGCAGGTCACCGCTGATGGCGCCGTCCCAGCCGTGCTCGTCGCGAGCCAGGCGCATCTCGCCAGCGGAGGCCGGGGTGGTGGCGCGGTAGTCACAGTACACCTGCATTTGCGCGAGCGACTGCGGCGGCACTTCGTGGGCACGGGCGACGTTGGTGCTGATGGAGGTGATCAGCGCGGGTTTGCTGAGGATCGCCGGGTCGAGCACCGGGGTTCCGGAGGAGGTGCACAGCAGCACCACATCCGCGTCGGCCACCGCGGCTTCGACACTGGTAGCGGGTTCAGCGCGGCAATCGATGCTACCGAACTGCGCCAGTACGCCGGCGTTGAGGTTCGGCGAGTAGACGCGGATGCTCTGCCAGTCACGCAGGCCGGCGACGTAGCGCAGATGCGCACGAGCGACCGGGCCGCTGCCGATGATGGCCAGGCGTTTGGCGTCCGGGCGGGCCAGTTCCTGCACCGCCAGGGCGGTGGTGGCAGCGGTGCGCGCGGTGGTCAGGCTGCCGGCGTCGCACAGCAGCAGCGGCTGGCCGCTCTCCATGGACATCAGCAGGCTCCACGCGGTGACCAGCGACTTGGGCTGGCGCACGATGTACGGCGAGGTCTTCACGCCGTAGACCTTCTGCGAGGCCAGCACGCCCAGGTAGTTGATGAAGTCGCCGCCGCCGTTGGGGAATTCCACCAGTTGCTGCGCGGGCTGCACGGCGCTGCCAGCGGCCAGTTCGACGAACATCTCGCGCATGGCCTGGAGCACATCGACCTGTTCGAGCAGGCGTTCGGCGTCGGCCTGGTTGAGGGTGAAGGGCGTGGCGGCGGACATGGCGAAGCTCCAGATGTGGATTTATTTTTCCATTCTGGACTCTATTGTCTTTATCGACAAGCGCGGGTGGTCGGATGGGCTACCCCTGTAGGAGCGAGCTTGCTCGCGAACGCATTTTGCCGGAGGTTCCGGTGCCGCGCGGTTCGCGAGCAAGCTCGCTCCTACAGGGGGCGTTACAGCTTGAACTGCGCCACCAGCTCTTCCTGGCTGCCGGCCACGCGGCGCAGGTGTTCGCCGCAGTCGCGGGTGTGCGCGGCGGTCTTGCGGTTTTCCACGGTCATGTCGCTCAGGCGGTGCATGTGCTGGTTCACTTCCTGGGTCGTCGCGGCCTGCTGTTCGGCGGCGGCAGCGATCTGGAAGGCCATGGCGTGCACACCCTGCAGGGACTCATCGAGCGCGCCGAGGGCTTCCAGCACGGCCTGGGTGTCGTGCTCCAGGGTGTGGGCCTGTTCGCTGGCACCGTGCATGCTCGACTGTGCCTGGACGGACGAGTCGCCCAGGCTGCCGACGATGGCGACGATCTCGTCGGTGGCGCTGCGGGTGCGCTGGGCGAGGCTGCGTACCTCGTCGGCGACCACGGCGAAACCACGGCCCGCTTCGCCGGCACGGGCGGCCTCGATAGCAGCATTGAGGGCGAGCAGGTTGGTCTGTTCGGCGATCGAGCGGATCACGTCCAGCACGGAGCCGATCTGCTGGCTTTCGCCGGCCAGGGTCTGCACCACGCCGTCAGCCTGGCGCAGGCCGACCAGCAGTTGGTCCTGACGGCCGATCATGTGCTGCAGGGTGCCCTGCATGGCGACGAAGGCCTGGCGCGCGGCGGCGCTGCCGTCGGCACTGCGGCTGGCGCTGCCGGCGATTTCCTGCACGGTGGCGGCCATCTGGTCGACGGCACTGACCACCATTTCCAGCGCTTCCTGTTGCTGGTCGAGGTGATTGCTGGTGCGTCCGGCGGCGTCGAGGATGTCGCCGCTGGCGTCGCCTACCGCTTCGCTGGCCTGGCGCAGGCGCTCGACGACCTGGCGCCAGGCGCTGGTCATCTCGCGCAGCGCCTGCATCAGGCCACTGCTGGCGCTGGCGTCATCGCTCAAGCGCAGCTCGCCACTGGCCAGGCGCTGGGCCAGCGCCGCCATGCTGGCCGGTTCACCGCCCAGCGGGCGCATTACGCTGCGGCTGACCAGCCAGGTGCCGGTGGCCACCCCCACCAGGGTCAGCAGGCCGAGCACGAGGATCTGCCACATCAGCTTGCGCACCGGGGCGAAGGCCTGGGCCTGATCCATCTCCGCCACCAGCGCCCAGTGCAGGCCGTCGAGGTTCAGCGGGACGAAGGACTTCAGCGCCGGTTCGTTGCTCAGGCCGGCCTCGGTGAGCCGGCCCTGTTCACCGGCCAGGGCTTTGGCGATGGCCTCGCCGGGCATGGGAGCGGGGCTTTCCTTGTCGCGGCGCACGTGGTGATCAGCGAAGCGCACCGAATCCGAGCGCAGGCTGCCGTCGCCGCCCACCAGGTAGGTTTCCCCGGCTTCGCCCAGGCCCTGGCGGTTCTGCATCACTTCGTTGATCGCCGCCAGCGGCAGTTCCAGCACCAGCAGCAGTTGCAGCTTGCCGTTGTCCTTGATCGGTGCGGCCAGCCATTGCACCGGCTGCTGGTCGTTGGGCGCCTGCTCCAGGTCGCTGATGCTGGCCTTGCCGCTGTCCAGCGCGGTGCGGATGAATTTGCCGAAAGCGGTGTCGCGCCATTGCGGATCACCGATGTTCTGCTGGTAGTCGACGCCGCGGCCGAGGCTGAACACCACCTTGCCGTCACCGGCCACCAGGCGCAGCTCGCGGTAGCCGAAGGTCTTGATAAAGTTCTCGAACACCGGGCGGTCGTAGTTGGCGGTGGTGACCAGGGATTCGCTGTCCAGCCCGGCGTAGTTGCTGCCCAGGTTGGTGGCGAGGCTGCTGAGCTGGTCGTTGCGGGCCTTCCAGGCGTCCATCAACTGCCGCTGCTTGATGCTGGCGACCGCCTCCAGGGCATTCAGGCTTTGTTCTTCGAGGGCTCGGCTGGCCTGGAGATAGACCACGATGGCCATCACCAGTACGGGGATCAGGCCGACCGAGAGGAAACTCAGAGCAAGTTTGGCGCGCAAGGGCATGGGAGGATTCCGACGAGTTCTTGGAATTGTTCTCGCGTGCTTTGCAAGAAGCGTGCGAATTTTTTTACGTCTGTAAATAAAACTGAGCAGAAATGGCCGGGGCGGGGCTGATTTCGTGACAGGGATGGCGCGGTGCCATTGTTTGCGGGGAATCCCGTACGGTCGTCCCAGCGGGTCCGGCGGGAAAAACGCGAGGCTCTGGCGCGGGGACCGGCGTGTGTTTCAGCAGAGGAGAGGAGGAGGCGTCACCGGACGTAACGCCGATGGAAACAAAAAAGGCGAAGCCGGGTGGCTTCGCCTTGTTTTGGAGCAGAAAGCTGGTGCAGTACTCGATCAGTGCTTGCGCGGAACCGGCTTGAGCAGCTCGGTGGGCGGCATTTCGCAGTTGATCTTGCGGCCCAGCAGCTCCTCGATCGGCGGCAGGGCGAAGGCATCGTCCTCGCCGGCGAAGCTGATCGAGGTACCGGTGCTGCCGGCGCGGCCGGTACGGCCGATGCGGTGCACGTAGTCGTCCGGGTCTTCGGGCAGGGTGAAGTTGATCACGTGGCTGATGCCGTCGACGTGGATGCCGCGGCCGGCGACGTCGGTGGCCACCAGGACGCGGATCTTGCCCTCGCGGAAGCCTTCCAGGACCTTGATGCGCTTGTGCTGCGGCACGTCGCCGGACATCTGGGCGGCGCTGATGCCGTCCTTGGTCAGGCGTTCCTCGATGCGGCGCACCTCGTCCTTGCGGTTGGCGAAGACCATCACGCGGGTCCAGTCGTTCTGCGCGATCAGGTTGTACAGCAGCTTGTACTTGTCGCTGCCGGCAACGGCATAGACGTGCTGCTCGACGGTATCGCTGGCGACGTTCTCCGGCTCGATCTCGACGATGGCCGGGTCGACGGTCCACTGCTTGGCCAGGTTCATCACGTCGTCGGTGAAGGTGGCGGAGAACAGCAGGGTCTGGCGTTCGCCCTTGTACGGAGTCTGGCGGATGATCTGACGAACCTGCGGGATGAAGCCCATGTCGAGCATGCGGTCGGCTTCGTCGAGCACCATCACCTCGACCATGTCCAGGTGCACTTCGCCGCGCTGGTTGAAGTCCAGCAGGCGGCCCGGAGTAGCGACCAGGATGTCGCAGAAGCGCGATTCCAGGGTCTTGAGCTGTTTGTCGAAGTCCATGCCACCGACGAAGCTCATCACGTTCAGGCCGGTGTACTTGGCCAGGCCGAGCGCGTCGTTGGCGATCTGCACCACCAGCTCGCGGGTCGGCGCGATGATCAGCGCGCGGGGCTCGCCCATGTAGCGCTCTTTCGGCGGCGGGGTCTGCAGCAGCTGGGTGATGATCGAAATGAGGAACGCAGCGGTCTTGCCGGTGCCGGTCTGGGCGCGACCGATGGCATCCTGGCCGCGCAGGGTGAAGCCCAGTACCTGCGCCTGGATCGGTGTGCAGTAGGGGAAGCCCAGGTCATGGATGGCGTGCATCAGACGCGGGTCGAGGTTGAAGTCGTGGAAACGGGTCTTGCCTTCGGCTGGCTCGACCACGAAGTCTTCCAGCTTCCAGTTGTCGACCACCGGCGGGCGCGGCTTGCGTTCGCGGCGGGGGCGGTCGGCCCTGGGCTCGCGGGGCTTGTCGGCGCCTTCAGTCTTTGCCGGCTCGGCCTTGGCTGCCTGGTCGCGTTTTTCGCCACGTTCACCTTTGTCGGAACGCTCGGCGCGGGGTTTGTCGCTCTTCGGGCCGCGGGCCGGTTTCTCGGCGGAGTCGCCTTCGGGGCGCGGGTTGCGCGGTTTGCGCGGGCGTTTCTCGCCGCTCTGGGCGGGCTTTTCTGCGGCGGGAGCGGGGGCCGCTGGCGTGGCTACGGGTTGCTCGCCGTCGCCCTTGCTGAAGATTTTCTTGAGTGCTTTAAGCACGGCTGTCTCGTGTTGGTTAAGGAATGAACGGCCGCCAGTGTAATGCAAGATGCCCGCAGGGCGAAGTGCCAGGGGCATCTTGCCTATTGACTTGGCTTACGGAAGGCTCTCCAGCAGCAGCCGGCGGACGTTGCCGCCTATGATTGCGGCGATGTCCTGGTCGCTGAAACCGGCCTTCGCCAGGCCCTGGGTCAGCTGTGCCAGGCCGGTGGTGTCGAAGGGCGCGTTCACCGCGCCGTCAAAATCAGAGCCCAGCGCGACGTGCTCGACACCTACTTTATCGGCCGCGTAGCGCATCGCCTTGACGATGGCCTCCACGGACGTCTCGCAGACCGCGCCATCCCAATAGCCTATGCCGATGACCCCGCCGGTGTTGGCGATGCCGCGCAGGTGCGCGTCGGTCAGGTTGCGCGGGCCGGGACAGGTGCCTGCGACACCGGTGTGGGAGACGATCAGCGGGCGCTTGGCGATGGCCAGCACGTCGTCGATCAGCGGACGCGAGGCGTGGGCCAGGTCGATCAGCATTTTCTTTTCTTCCAGGCGCGGGACGACCTGGCGGCCGAACTCGGTCAGCCCGCCTTTCTTCAGGCCGTGGGCGGAGCCGCCGACTTCGTTATCGAAGAAGTGGGTCAGGCCCATGATGCGGAAACCCGCGTCGTACATGCGGTCGATGTTCTCCAGCTTGCCTTCCAGCGGGTGCAGGCCTTCAGTGGCGAGCACGCCGGCGACGCGCTTGGGGTCCTGCTGCCAGGCAGCGAGGTAGCGGGTCAGGTCGTCGCGGCTACGGATCAGGGTGAGCTTGCCCTGGCTGTCGGCGGCGGCCTTGTCGAGAAGTTCGCCCTGGTACAGGGCGCGCTCGAGCAGGCTGTTCCAGGTGCGTGCCGGCCAGCGCTGGGCGATGACCAGCGGGGTGATATTGTCGCTGTCGGCGCTGTTGCTCTCGTAGTTCAGGCCGCGCGGGGTCTTGGTGACGGTGGAGAACACCTGCAGGCCGACATGGCCTTCGAGCAGGCGCGGCAGGTCGGTATGGCCGTGGTCGTGGCGGTCGAGCAGGTTGCGGTCCCAGAGCAGGGCATCGTCGTGCAGGTCGGCGACGAACAGCGTCTGGTGCAGCGCCTGGGCCTGCGGCGAAGCGGGGTAGGGCGGCGGGCTGGCCACGGTGTTCATCTTCCGGTCCATGTAGCCCGGCAGGTTGAAGAAGATCCCCAGGCCAACGGCCAGCAGGATGAACAGGACGATCAGCAGTTTGCGCATGTCAGCTTCCCAGCTTTGTTGTTATTGGTGTTTTCGCTGGGGGAATCTAACAGACGGGCCAGTGCGGTGGGAGGTCAGCCGCAGAGGCAGTTGCGGCCCTTCTGCTTGGCCTGGTAGAGGGCGCCGTCGGCACGCAGGATCAGGCTCGGCAGGTTTTCCTGGATATCCATCTCGGCCAGACCCAGGGACACGGTGACGCCCGGCAGGATGCCGACGGGCGAATAGAAGGAGGCGACGTGCTCCAGGCTCTGGCGCAGGCGGTTGCCGATGCGCCGGGCTTCGTCGATGGCGATTTCCGGCAGGAGGATGACGAACTCCTCGCCGCCGTAGCGCGCCATACTGTCCTTGGGCCGCAACTGGCTGCGCAGGGTGTGGGCGACCAGGCAGAGCGCATAGTCGCCAGCCAGGTGGCCGTGTTCGTCGTTGTAGTTCTTGAAGTGGTCGACATCGAGCATGAGCATGCACATGGGCTGTTCGTTGAACGCGCAGCGCGTGCTTTCGCGGTCGTAGATGTGCTCCAGCCAGCGCCGGTTGAACAGCCCGGTGAGGGTGTCGATGTTGGCGTTCTGCTCGGTGTCGAGAATGATCCGGTTGCCTTCGCGAACGCGCTCGCAGAGTACCGAGAGGAGGTTCTGCATGACCTGCGGGGAGTGCTCGAACAGGCCGATCAGCGCCTCGCGATGCAGGCGCAGCACGGTGGTCGGTTCGCTGGCGACGACGTAGGCCGAAGGGTGGTCGCTGTCGATGAAGCTGATCTCGCCGGCACAGTCGCCCGGATGCAGGGTGCTCACCGGCTGGTTGTCCAGAGAGCCCAGGTACACCGTCAGGTGCCCGGAGAGAACCATATAGAGGAAGTGATTGCGGTTGAATGGCGACAGCAGGATTTCGCCGCGCTCCAGTTCACAGGCGCGGAAATCCTTCAGCAATTGCTGCAGGTGACCCGCGGCCACATTCTGGAACAGGCGCAGGTGCTGGAGTTGGCGTATGTCCTCGTTCCACTGCGCGGCTTTCATGGCGCAGCGGAAGTCGGATGGCGGCTGATGATGTGCACGACTGACTCTCCCTGTAGTCCTCTTCGCACATTGAGCCATCAGTATTAGTCAGATTTGAGTACTGGCAATTCGCAGCCAGACCCGGCCGACCGGCGGTCGGCCGGGTGTTTCATCAGCTTTCCAGCAGCTCCACGTGCACGGCATAACCTCCCAGGCGGTCGGCCAGTGCGGCGCGTGAGTCTAGGTCGAGGCCGCCAACGAAGACACGTGCTTTCTGCCCATGACGGTCATCGGCGATCACCTCGACACGCGGGGGCGGGGCGAGGTGCCGGGTTTCGTCCTCGAGCACGCGACGAATGGCATCCAGGCGCAGAGCCGGCTTGAAGGTCTTGCCCACCGCGGTGACCGGGATGGCGTCCAGCAGCCAGGCGTCCTTGGGGACCGCCGCGCGCTCGGGAATGTGCCGGGCGGCGTGTTCCAGCAGCTCCGCCTCGCTCGCCCGCATGCCCGGTTTGAGCTGGATGTACACCACGGGCAGCTCGCCGGCTTTCAGGCAGGGTTTGCCCACGGCGGCGGCCATGGCCACGGCGGGATGGCGGTGCAGGGCTTCCTCGATCATCTGCGGATCGATGTTGTGGCCGCCACGGATGATCAGGTCCTTGCTGCGGCCGGTGAGCCAGATGTAGCCGTCGGCGTCGATGCGGCCCAGGTCGCCGGTGTTGAACCAGTCGCCGTCGACCCAGATGTCCTTGTTCTTGCTGGCTTGCAGGTAGCCCTTGAATACGGTGGGGCCGCGCAGGCAGATGTTGCCGATTTCATCCACGGCGGCGTCGCGCAGGTACTGGCCGTCACCGTCGAGGATCACCGATTTCAGCTCGCAGTAGGGCAGGCGCAGGCCGATGGAACCGGGCCTGCGTTCACCGCCGCGCGGGTTGCAGCTGGTGCCGCAGGTGCCTTCGGTCATGCCATAGCCTTCGATGACTTTCAGGCCCGTCTTCGCCTCGAACTGGCGAATCAGCTCCACCGGCATGGGCGCGGCGCCGCACAGGGCGAAGCGCAGGCTGGAGAGGTCACGGCCTTCGCTGGGTACCTGCAGCAGGGCGGCATAGATGGTCGGCACGCCGCTGAAGCTGGTGACCTTGTAGCGCTCCACCAGCTTCCAGAAGTCCTGGATCAGGGTGGGATTGCGGTAGCCCTGGGGGCCGGCCAGCAGCACTTCGCCACCGCGCATGAACGGTGCCAGGCCGCTGACCATCACGCCGTTGACGTGGAACAGTGGCAGGCCGCAGAGCAGCACGTCGTGGCCGTCATAATCGGAATTCAGGCCCATGATCTCGGCCATCGCCACTTCGTTGAAATGGCTGTGCGGTGCGAGCTTGGGCGTGCCGGTGGTGCCGCCGGTGTGGAAATACGAGGCAACGTCGTCCGGGGCGATCACGCGGCCGCTTTCCAGGTGATCGTCCGGGCACTGGGCGAGCAGTTCGTCGAAGTCCAGCACGCCGTCCGGCAGGGCACCGCGCGCTGATCTGATCGCCGAACGCTGTGGCTCGGGCAGCAGGTTGGCGATATCGACGGTGACGATGGCGTTGAGCTCGGGCAGGTGGTCGCGCAGGGCGGCCACCTTGTCCCAGAGGTCGGTGCCGGGGAAGGGTGCCAGGGTAACCAGCACGCGGGAGTTGGCGGCGCGCACCAGTTCGGCGATGTGTTCGGGGTCGAGCAGCGGGTTGATCGCGTTGACGATCCCCGCTGCCTCGCCACCCCAGATCACGTAGTGGGTCTGCGGCAGGTTGGGCAGCAGGAACGACACCGAGGTGTCCGGCCGCACGCCGAGGCGATGGAAGGCGTTCGCCGCCTGGGTGACGCGGGCGAACAACTGCTCGTAGCTGACCTTGAGCGGCTCTTCGTCCGCCGAGCCCTGCAGCAGGAAGGTCAGGGCGGTGGACGGGCCGAACTGCCGGGCGGAACGGCGCAGCAGTTCATAGGTGTTGGGCGGCAGGTCGCGGTCTTGCAACGGGACCTGTTCCAGGGCTTCGACATCACGCAGGCTGCTGATCGGGGCGTTCATGCTTCTTCTTGTTCTCCGCAGGGTCAGGGGATCACAGGCGCTCCCGCAGCCAGGCGCCGATATCGCCGAGTTCCTCGTTGCTCACTTCGTGGCTCATCGGGTAGGTGCGCCACTGCGCGGGCACCTCGTTGGCCTGCAGGAAATCGTAGGCGGCGCGGCCCATGGCGGGCAGCACCACGTCATCGAAAGTGCCATGCAGGCAAAGCGCGGACAGTTGTCTTTTTGTAGCCGGCAGGCTTATGCCTTCGCTGAATGTCGGGCCATAGGTGGAGAGGGCCATGACCCCGCCCAGTTCGCCGTCCCAGCGCAGGTAGCCGGTATGCAGCACCACCGCGCCGCCCTGGGAGAAACCGGCGAGGATGATGCGTTTGGCGACGATGCCCTGGTCGATCTGCCCCTGGATCAGCGCGATCACGCTGTCGGCCGAGGCTTCCAGCTGGGCTTCGTCGATGGCGCGCGCCGGGGCCATGGCAAGGATGTCGTACCAGCTCGGCGCGGGCATGCCGTTGAACACGGTGACCGGGCGGGTCGGCGCTTGCGGAAGGATGAAGCGCGTCGAGGTGAAGCTGCGTTGCAGCATCTGTGCTACCGGCTCGAAGTCGTAACGGTCGGCGCCCAGGCCGTGCAACCAAATGACGCAGGAGTCGGCGCTTTGGGCGGGTTCGAGGATCAGGGGCTGGGTCATGGAGGCTCCAGGATGGGGCAGGCGCTCTAGGAAGGGGCGCCGCGCTTGGGAAAGGGCAGAGGGGCGATGCAAGAAGATGTCGCATGGCCATAACTTGTGGGACTTGACTGCACGAATTTGCACGGATGTTTCCAGGCTGGTACGTCCCTTGCTATCGCTATTGGCAGGCCGTGCGGCCCCACTTCCGGTAACACTCTACCGACCCCATCCGGAAAGCTGTACCGGAAGTGGCGCCACGAAAGCCTTGGGCTGCTTCAGGGCCCGTCGTGCCGGCTGCGGTCAACAGTCGGTGCGGCGGGCCTTCGCCTTCACGCAATGATCCCTTGATGACCCGTTCCAGCGCGCAAGACCTGCGCGCTCGAAGGTGTGTTCGCGGCTCGGCGAAGGATTTTTCGCAGGCCGTCTAGACTCACTTTCAGGTCTCCATCCCGTTTGTTGTCTTGCTGGTGCCTCACGAGGGTACGGCGGTGGAACCGGGACTCCAAAACACTAAAAAAGCAACGGAGAAGATCGATGAAGATGGTGAAATCCACCCTGGCAGTGCTGACCACCGCCGCCGTGTTCGGCATCAGTGGGCTCGCCCATGCCGGCGCGACCCTGGATGCTGTGAAGAAGAAAGGCTACGTGCAGTGCGGTATCAGTGACGGTCTTCCCGGCTTCTCGTATGCCGACGCCAAGGGCCAGTACAAGGGCATCGACGTGGATGTCTGCCGCGCCGTGGCGGCGGCCGTGTTCGGCGACGCCAGCAAGGTCAAGTACAGCCCGCTGACCGCCAAGGAGCGCTTCACCGCGTTGCAGTCCGGCGAGATCGACATTCTTTCGCGCAACACCACCTGGACCAGTTCCCGCGACAGCGCCATGGGCCTGAACTTCGTCGGCGTGACCTACTACGACGGCCAGGGCTTCCTGGTGAACAAGAAGCTTGGCGTTTCCAGCGCCAAGGAACTCGACGGCGCCACCGTGTGCATCCAGGCCGGCACCACCACCGAGCTCAACCTGTCCGACTACTTCCGCTCCAACAATCTCAAGTACACCCCCATCACCTACGACACCTCCGACGAGAGCGCCAAGTCCCTGGAGTCCGGCCGTTGCGACGTGCTGACCTCCGACCAGTCGCAGCTCTACGCCCAGCGCATCAAGCTGGCAGCGCCGGACGACTACGTGGTGCTGCCCGAAGTGATCTCCAAGGAGCCCCTCGGCCCGGCCGTGCGTCAGGGTGATGAGGAATGGTTCGACATCGCCCGCTGGACGCTCTTCGCAATGCTCAACGCCGAGGAACTGGGCATCAACTCGAAGAACGTCGAGGAACAGGCCAAGAGCACCAAGAACCCGGACGTCGCGCGTCTGCTCGGCGCCGAAGGTGACTACGGCAAGGACCTCAAGCTGCCCAAGGACTGGGCAGTGCAGATCGTCAAGCAAGTGGGTAACTACGGCGAGATCTTCGACCGCAACGTCGGCGACGGCAGCGAGCTGAAGATCAAGCGTGGCCTCAACGCCCAGTGGAACAAGGGTGGTCTGCAGTACGCACCGCCGGTGCGCTGACCTGACCCGCTCCGGCGCCCGGAGTCTGGGCGCCGGACTGTTTCGAACGACGTGAAGCCCAGCGGGCGGTCGCGGGCGTAGCCCGTGCCCGGCCGCCGGGTTTGCGAGAGGGCTTACATGCAGAATTCCGTCAAGGCCCAGCGTCCACGGGGGATATCGCTCAACGATCCCGTCGTGCGCGGCTGGGCATTCCAGATCCTCGCCGTCATCTTCGTCGTGGCGGTTGGCTGGTTCCTCTTCGACAATACCCAGACCAACCTCGCCCATCGCGGCATTCAGTCCGGCTTCGGCTTCCTCGACCACAGCGCCGGCTTCGGCATCTCCCAGCACCTGATCGACTACAGCGAAAGCGACACCTACGGACGGGTGTTCATGGTCGGCCTGCTGAACACGCTGCTGGTCACGGTGGTGGGCATTTTCTTCGCCACCATCCTCGGCTTCATCCTCGGCGTGGCGCGGCTGTCGCCCAACTGGCTGATCCGCAAGCTGGCGACCCTGTACATCGAGACCTTCCGCAACATCCCGCCGCTGCTGCAGATCTTCTTCTGGTACTTCGCCGTGCTCGGCCCGCTGCCGAACCCGCGGCAGAGCATCAGCTTCGGCGGCCTGTTCTTCGTCAACAACCGCGGCCTGCAGATGCCCGCGCCGATCGCCGCAGACGGCCTCGGCCCGTTCATCGTCGCGGTGATCCTGGCGCTGGTCGGCTGGGCAGTGCTCTGGCGGTGGGCCAGGGCCCGCCGCCATGCCACCGGCAAGGCCTTCCCGGTGTTCGTCAGTGGCCTGGCGCTACTGATCGTGCTGCCAGGCTTGGTGTCGCTGGTGGCCGGTGCGCCGTTCCACTGGGACGTGCCGGTGCTGCAGGGCTTCAACTTCCGTGGCGGCTGGGTGGTGATCCCGGAACTGGTGTCGATCGTTCTGGCGTTGTCGGTCTACACCGCCGCCTTCATCGGCGAAACGGTGCGTGCCGGCATCCAGGCGGTCAGTCATGGCCAGACCGAAGCTGCCGGTTCCCTCGGCCTGCGCCCGGGGCAGACGCTGCGCCTGGTGATCATCCCGCAGGCGTTGCGGGTGATCATTCCACCGCTCACCAGCCAGTACCTGAACCTGGCGAAGAACTCCTCGCTGGCCGCCGCCATCGGCTATCCGGACATGGTCTCGCTGTTCGCCGGCACGGTGCTCAACCAGACCGGCCAGGCCATCGAGACCATGGCCATCACCATGAGCGTGTACCTGGCCATCAGCATCAGCATTTCGCTGCTGATGAACTGGTACAACAAGCACATCGCGCTGGTCGAGCGGTAGGGGAAGCAGATCATGACAACTCATACCTTCAAGCCCGACCTGCCGCCACCGGCGATGAGCGTCGGTGTGCTTGCCTGGTTGCGCGCCAACCTGTTCTCCAGCTGGTTCAACACGCTGCTGACGCTGGTCGGTATCTACCTGGTCTGGCTGATCCTGCCCCCGCTGCTGGAGTGGGCGATCATCAAGGCCGACTGGACCGGCAGCACCCGCGCCGACTGCTCCCGCGAGGGCGCCTGCTGGGTGTTCATCGGCTCGCGTTTCGGCCAATTCATGTACGGCTTCTACCCCGAGGAACTGCGCTGGCGCGTGGACCTCACCGTGCTGTTCGTGGTGTTCGGCGCGGCGCCGCTGTTCCTCAAGCGCTTCGCCTACAAGGTGAAGTACGGCCTGGGCTTCCTCGTGGCGCTGCCGATCGTGGCCTACTGGCTGCTGCATGGTGGCTTCCTCGGCCTGGAAACCGTGCCGACCAGCGCCTGGGGCGGCCTGATGCTCACCGTGGTGATCGCCGCGGTCGGCATCTGCGGGGCGATGCCGCTGGGTATCCTGCTGGCGCTGGGGCGGCGCTCGAAGATGCCGGCGATCAAGGTCATCTGCGTCACCACCATCGAGTTCTGGCGCGGTGTGCCGCTGATCACCGTGCTGTTCATGTCCTCGGTGATGCTGCCGCTGTTCCTGCCCGAAGGCATGAACCTCGACAAGCTGCTGCGTGCGATGGTGATGGTGGTGCTGTTCGAGGCCGCGTATATCGCCGAGGTGGTGCGCGGCGGCATGCAGGCCATCCCGAAAGGGCAGTACGAAGCCGCGGCCGCCATGGGCCTGGGCTACTGGCGGACCATGGGCCTGGTGATCCTGCCGCAGGCGCTCAAGCTGGTGATCCCCGGCATCGTCAACACCTTCATCGCGCTGTTCAAGGACACCAGCCTGGTGATCATCATCGGCCTGTTCGACTTCCTGAATAGCATCAAGCGCGCCACCGCGGACCCGGCCTGGCTGGGCATGGCCACCGAGGGCTATGTGTTCGCCGCGGTCGTCTACTGGGTTTTCTGTTTCGGCATGTCCCGCTACTCCATGCATCTGGAGCACAAGCTGGACACGGGCCATAAGCGTTAGGAGCGATTCATCATGTCTGAAGCCACCAACAAGACCGCGCAGCCGGCCATCGGCGATCACGTGATGATCACCATGAAGGGCGTGAACAAGTGGTACGGCCAGTTCCACGTGCTCAAGGACATCAACCTGGAGGTCAAGCAGGGCGAGCGCATCGTGCTCTGCGGGCCGTCCGGCTCGGGCAAGTCGACCACCATCCGCTGCATCAACCGCCTGGAGGAGCACCAGCAGGGCAGCATCGTGGTTGACGGCACCGAACTGACCAACGACCTCAAGCAGATCGAGGCGATCCGCAGCGAAGTTGGCATGGTGTTCCAGCATTTCAATCTGTTCCCGCACCTGACCGTGCTGCAGAACTGCACCCTGGCGCCGATGTGGGTGCGCAAGATGCCCAAGCGCCAGGCCGAGGAAGTCGCCATGCATTATCTTGAGCGCGTACGCATCCCGGAGCAGGCCCACAAGTTCCCCGGCCAGCTGTCCGGCGGCCAGCAGCAGCGCGTGGCGATCGCCCGTGCGCTGTGCATGAAGCCGAAGATCATGCTGTTCGACGAACCCACCTCGGCGCTCGACCCGGAGATGGTCAAGGAAGTGCTCGACACCATGATCGGCCTGGCGCAGAGCGGCATGACCATGCTCTGCGTGACCCACGAGATGGGGTTCGCGCGTACCGTGGCGAACCGGGTGATCTTCATGGACAAGGGCGAGATCGTCGAGCAGGCGCCGCCGGACCAGTTCTTCGACAACCCGCAGTCGGACCGCACCAAGCTGTTCCTCAGCCAGATCCTGCATTGATAAAGCTCTTCGTAGGAGCGAGCTTGCTCGCGAACGGATTTCCCGGCTACTTGGATGCCAGGCTGTTCGCGAGCAAGCTCGCTCCTACAGAGTCATGATGCCGCACCGCAAATCTTCATCCCCTCACGCTCGTCTCCCGCGATGGCGAGCCCCCGGCGCAACGGCGTATGCTGCCGACACCACCGCAACAAGGTGCGCATCGCCAAAAGCCGGCTGAACTCGGCCGTCGGATCGGTGTTCCCATGTGCAGTGGTTTGTCAGGGATGGGCTAACGTTTGAAGTAGCTCCCCTGCACCCGCCGTCCAAAGGAAGAGAGCCGACGTGAACCTGATCCTATCGCCAATGAACCTCAGCAAAGCCAAGGCCTGGGGCGCCCACGCGGTGACCTCCAGCGGTGTCATCCTCGCGCTGCTTGCGCTTCTCGCGCTGGTCGACAACAGGCCGCAAGCCTGCCTGCTGTGGCTGGGCGTGGCGCTGCTGGTGGACGGCCTGGACGGCACTCTGGCACGCAAGTTCGACGTCAAGGCGGTGCTGCCGCACTTCGATGGCTCGACCCTGGATCTGGTGATCGACTACCTCACCTACGTCTTCATCCCGGCGATCTTCATCTATCGCTACGTTCCGCTGCCGGTGCACACCGAACTGCTGGCGGTGGGGGTGATCCTGGTGTCCTCGCTGTTCTGCTTCTGCAACGTCAACATGAAGAGCAAGGACAACTACTTCGTTGGCTTCCCGGCTGCCTGGAACGTCGTGGCGGTGTACTTCTTCGTGCTCGACCTGCATCCCTGGGTCAGCTTTGTCACCGTGCTGGTACTGGCCGCGCTGACCCTGACCCGGATGAAGTTCCTGCACCCGTTCCGCGTGCGTCAGTTCATGCCGCTGAACATCGCCGTGACCTTCGTCTGGCTGCTCAGCAGCGCCTTGCTGATCCTCCAGCATCCGGTGGACCAGCCCTGGCTGCTCGGCCTGTGGTTCGTGGCGTCGGCCTATTTCGTCGGCGTCTGCGTGTGGCGCACGGCGATGGAATGGTTCCACTGATCGCGGAATCACAATTGCCTTACGTAGGATGGGTGGAGCGAAGCGATACCCATCGATTGCTCTGCAATGACCCGCACGGGTTACGGTCCTGAGGCTCTTGAATGTAGGAGCGAGCTAGCTCGCGAACATCCCAGCGCTGGAGTGGCCGGGAAATGGTTCGCGAGCAAGAACTGGGCGTCCCCCTCGCTCTTACAAATCCCTCCTAGAGTTGCCGCCCCAGCACTCGCTGCCGGAAAGCCCCCGGCGTCTCTCCGCACACCTGCTTGAACAGCCGCGCGAAGCTTGCCCGGTCGGCGTAGCCGACATCACTGGCGATGCGTTCCAGCGAGCGCCCCGGATCGCCCAGCGCTTCCTGTGCCGAAGCGATACGCAGGCGCTGCACGTAGTCATTCGGCGACATCCCAACCTGCTCGCGAAAGCGCCGCAACAGCGTGCGCGTGGAGCAATGCACACGTTGCGCCAACGTGGTGAGGTCAAAGGGCTGAGCGTAGTTCTCCTCCAGCCAGGCCAGCAGCGGTTGCAGCGGCGAGCCGGCGGGCAGCGGCTCCGGTAGCAGCGGCGTGAAGCGCCGCTGGCGGCCGCGCCCGTGCTCGAACACCAGGGTTGCCGCCGCGCGGCGCGCCAGCGCCGCACCGGCATGACGCTCGATCAGGTACAGGCACAGGTCCAGCCCGGCCTGGGCGCCGCCGGAGCAGAGCCGGCCGTTGTCGTCGGTACACAGGGCGTCGATGTCCAGGCGCACCTGGGGATAGCGTGCGCGGAACGCCGCCTCCAGCGCCCAGTGCGTGGTGGCGCGGCGCCCGTCCAGCACGCCGGCTTCCGCCAGCAGGAACGCGCTGCTGCACAGGCTGCCCAGTTGCACGCCGGCGGGCGCACGGCGCAGCCAGGAAAGCAGCGGCTGGTTGGCCTTGACAGTGCTGTCTATGTCCGCGCCGGTGGCGGGAATCAGTAGCAGGTCGCAGTGCGCAGCCAGATCCAGGCCGCCTTCCACTTCCACGCGGCCGAAAGGCAACTCTACCGGTGCGCCATCGCTGCTGATCCGCAGCACTTCGAAGTGCCGCTCACCGGCCAGGCGGTTGGCGAGATGGAAGCTGTCCATGGCCAGGCCAAGGCTGGAACACAGGGTTTGCGGGCAGACGAACAGGGCTATCCTGAACATGGCGTCTCGCTTTGCTCTGGCGATGGAAGTGGCGCTATTGATCATAATGTTGTCGATATTGCCAATCGTGTCCAGTCGAAGCGGCTCCGATACTGCACACATCCTCCCAGACACGAGCCCACCATGGCCCACGCCAACGCCCAACTGATCGAACGTTTCTACCAGGCCTTCCAGCGCCGCGACGGCGAGGCCATGGCCGCCTGCTACAGTGCCGACGTGCAGTTCCGCGACCCGGTCTTCAGCGACCTGCGCGGCGCCGAGGCCGGCGACATGTGGCGCATGCTCAGCGCCCGGGCGCAGGATTTCGCGCTGACCTATGACGGCGTCGAGGCTGACGATACTCGTGGGTCGGCGCGCTGGGTGGCGTCCTACACCTTTACTCAGACTGGTCGGAAAGTGACCAATCACATCCAGGCACATTTCCATTTTCGCGATGGATTGATCTGTCAGCACGAAGACCGCTTCGACCTCTGGAAATGGTCGCGCCAGGCCCTTGGGGCCAAGGGCGCGCTGCTGGGTTGGGCGCCCCCGGTGCAGCGGGCGATTCGTGCGCAGGCCGCCAAAGGGCTCGCGGCATACCGCGCACAACGAGCAGGGAAGCCCTGATAGCGGGCTTTCGGGCTCGCCCGCGGCGGCTGGATAGGCTTAAATGACAGGCGACTGAGAGCCGGACGCCGCCATGATCACACTTTTCCAGTTCCCGCCCGCCTTCAACGTACCCAACGTCAGCCCTTTCTGCTTGAAGCTGGAGACCTTCCTACGCCTCGCCGGGCTGGAATACCAGGTCAAGCCTGTGATGGACCCGCGCAAGGGGCCCAAGGGCAAGCTGCCGTTCATTACGCTGGACGGCAAACCCATCGCCGACACGGCGATCATCATGCGCACCCTGCAGCAGTACTACGAATTCGACCTCGACGCCGGCCTCGACGCCCGTGGCCGAGGCTGGGCCGTGTCGATCACTCGCCTGTGCGACGAGCACCTGGTGCCGCTGCTGGTGTATTTCCGCTGGCTCGACGAGCAGGGCTTCCGCCAGGTGAAGGACGTGATGTTCCGTGGCGTTCCCGCCCCCCTGCGGCCGGTGGTCGGTGCGATGCTGCAGCGCAAGATCCGCGGCGATCTGAAGGGTCGCGGCCTGCTGCGCCACAGCCGCGAGGAACTGCTGAGCTTCGCCCGCGATGATCTCGAAGCCCTCGACGGCATGCTCGGTGACCTGCCGTACTTCGGTGGTGCCCAGCCATGCAGCGCCGATGCCGCCACCTACGGCGTGCTGGCCAACCTGATCCTGAGCACCCTGGAAACCCCGCTCAACGACATGGCGCGCAGCTACGAGCGCCTGGTCGCCTACTGCGATCGCATGCAGGCACGGGTCTGGGCGTCGTGACCGCCGCCGAGCCAAAACCCTGGTTCGTCTACCTGGTGCGCGCCGAGAACGGCGCGCTCTACTGCGGTATCAGCGACGACGCGCAACGGCGCTTCGAAGCCCATCGGACCGGCAAGGGCGCGCGCTTTTTCCACTCCAGCCCGGCCCAGGCGCTGGTCTACGTCGAAGCCTGCCCCGGCAAGGGCGACGCGCTGCGCCGTGAGCGGGCGATCAAGGCGCTGAGTAAAAAGGCCAAGGAGCACCTGGTGCTCGCCAGCCCCTTCACCATCAGTGCCGTGGATGTCATGCCATCCTAGGGATGAGGTAGGACTCGCCTGCTGCTCGGGTTAAGCTGCCGGGCCACTTTCCGACCGCTGGAGCGCCCCATGTCCGAGCTGATCCTGCACCACTACCCGACTTCGCCCTTCGCCGAGAAGGCGCGTCTGATGCTGGGCTTCAAGCAGTTGCCCTGGCGCTCGGTGACCATCCCGCCGTTGATGCCCAAGCCGGACCTGATGCCGCTTACCGGTGGCTACCGGAAGACGCCGGTGTTGCAGGTGGGCGCCGATATCTACTGCGACACCGCGTTGATCGCGCGCCGCCTGGAGCAGGAAAAGGCCGTGCCGGCGTTGTTCCCCGAGGGCCATGAGTTCACCGTCGCGAGCTTTTCCTCGTGGGTTGATTCGGTGATCTTCCAGCATGCGGTCAGCCTGGTGTTCCAGCCCGAGTCGATTGCCATGCGTTTCGGCAAGCTGCCGCCGGAGTTCCTCAAGGCGTTCGTCGCCGACCGCAGCCAACTGTTCAGCGGCGGCACCGCCAGCAAGCTGTCGGCCGAGCAGGCCAAGCACCAGTGGCCGAGCTTCATGGCGCGCGTCGAGGAGCAACTGTCCCGCGAAGAAGGCGATTTCCTGTTCGGCGAACCCTCGGTAGCCGACCTGTCACTCGCCCACTGCCTGTGGTTCGTCAAGGCCACGCCGGTCACCTCGCCACTGGTGGACGCCTACCCGGCGGTCAGTGCCTGGCTCGCTCGCGTGCTGGGTTTTGGTCATGGTGCGCCCAGCGAAATGAGCAGCGAAGAAGCCATCGCCGTGGCGCGCGACAGCCAGCCCGCCGCCTTGCCCCAGGAAGACTTTGCCGATCCCAACGGCTTCACGCCCGGCCAGCGTGTGGTGATCGCCGCCACTGACTACGGTTGCGATCCGGTGGAGGGCGAACTGCTGCATGCCGGGCTGGAGAGCCTGATCCTGCGCCGTGAGGACCCGCGTGCCGGCATCGTCCACGTGCATTTCCCGCGTATCGGCTTCAGCATCCGCCCGGCCTGAGCCCGGCCGGGCCAGGGCATTGCCGCGTGATCGGCGTACGCAGGCGCGGCAGGCTCTCGGCCATTTCACGGAAGTGTTGCAGGCGCTCGTAGCAGAGCGCCATTTCCCCGCTGTTGCTGTTGTACCAGGCGTCCGGTGCGCCGCAGCTGACCAGTTGGATGGTCAGCGGGCGCGGTGGCCGGAACAGACGGAACACCTCGTCCACCATCGCCTGCAGATGATCGCCGTCGCGTAGCAGGGCGATCAGCGGCTGCATGGCATCGCGGTCCACCGCTGGCGTGTCGTAGTTCAGGTGCAGCGCGGCACGGTGCTGGATCGATGGATGCCGCCGGGCGTGGCGAATCCACTCGAACGCCTTGCTGGCCTGCTGGAATTCCTGGTCACAGTAAACGGCGCGCTCGTAAGGCAGCCCGGTGAGCGGCGGCAGCCAGTCCAGCCGCGTCATGTCGCTGCCATAGAGCAGGCAGGCGATGTTGTAGTAGCGCTGCTCGTCCAGCGGGTGGCTGTCCCAGGCCAGCACCTGGTCCGGTGGGGGCTTGGGCGTCTGCCATTCCAGCCGCCAGTAGTCGGCGATATCCAGCAGGCGCGCGTCCACCTCGTCCCGCGGCAGCCTGGCATAGAGGCGGAACAGCAGGATGAAGCCAAGCTGGTCTGCCGCATCTTCCTCGCGGCCCAGCACCGGCAGGTCGTACTCGGCGATCAGCATGTGTCCCATTTCGTGCATCACGCTGAACTCGGCGTTGGCCAGCACGAAGCGCGCGACGTTGGGCGGGAGCGGTGTCGGGTCGGCGAAAAGCAGGCGGGTGCAGAGCAGCAACAGCAACGCGAAATACGAGGAATTCGACCGGGGATGCCCGGAGAGCGGGGACGCAGCGACAGTGAAAGCGTGCAAGGCGGGCATGGCGGCCACCGCGAGCGAGAGGCGCCTGATCTGACTCTAGCAGCCGCACCGCGCGGGCTGCGGGGCGTTTTGTCGGAAGTCTGGGGCAGTGGTCGTTTGATTCTTCAGCCCTGCAGGTTCGCGAGCAAGCTCGCTCCTACACGGAGCGCACTGCACTGGCCCGCTTTCTGTAGGAGCGAGCTTGCTCGCGAACCGCACGGCGCCAAATCGTCAGCCACAAAAAAGCCCATCGCGAGATGGGCTTTTCGTTTCAGCCGGGGCTCAATCCTTGCGGCGCTTGAGCTGGTCCTGCAGTTGGGTCGGCAGGCCGCGGATGATCAGCATGTCGCGCGCCTCGTCGTATTCCACCTTGCTGCCCAGCAGGTGCGCCTCGAAGCTGATCGACAGGCCTTCGGCGCGGCCGGTGAAGCGGCGGAATTGATTGAGTGTGCGCTTGTCCGCCGGGATCTCCGGCGACAGGCCGTAGTCCTTGTTGCGGATGTAGTCATAGAAGGCGCGCGGCGCCTGGTCGTCCATCAGCTCGGAGAGCGCGTCCAGGGCCATCGGCTCGCCGATCTTGGCCTGGCTGGTGGCGTAGTCCACCAGCACGTCGGTCTTCTCGCGGGCCTGCTCTTCAGGCAGGTCTTCGCTTTCGACGAAGTCGCTGAAGGCCTTGAGCAGGGTGCGGGTCTCGCTGGGGCCGTCGACGCCCTCGGTGCAGCCGATGAAGTCGCGGAAGTAGTCCGAGACCTTCTTGCCGCCCTTGCCCTTGATGAACGAGATGTACTGCTTGGAGGTCTTGTTGTTGCGCCACTCGGAGATATTGATCCGCGCAGCCATGTGCAACTGGCCCAGGTCCAGGTGACGCGACGGGGTGACTTCCAGCGCCTCGGTCACCGCCACGCCTTCGCTGTGGTGCAGCAGGGCGATGGACAGGTAATCGGTCATACCCTGCTGGTAATGGCAGAACAGCACGTGACCGCCGGTGGACAGGTTGGACTCCTCCATCAGCGTCTTCAGGTGTTCCACCGCCTGCTTGGAGAAGGCGACGAAGTCCTTGCCGTTGTCCAGGTACTCGCCCAGCCAACCGCTGAACGGATAGGCGCCGGACTCGCCCTGGAACAGGCCCCAGGCCTTGTTCGGCTTGGCGTTGTAGCTCTCGTTGAGGTCGGCCATCAGGTTCTCGATGGCCTGGGAGTCGCCCAGCTCGGCATCGCGCGCATGCAGCGTCGCGGGGTTGCCGTCGGGCTTCTTGTCGATCAGGTGGACGATGGCGTGGCGAATCGGCATGGCGGACCCGGATGTTCAGTGCCGGCGCCGCCGCACGCAGCAAAGCGGCGGCGGGGCGGGCGGATTGGAAAACGCCAGAGTTTACCCGACAAGGCGCCGGGATGCGCGACGCCGATCAGTCCGCCGCCGGCGCCAGCCCCTCGTCGCGCTCGCGGCGGTTGCGGCGCAGCTGGCGCAGGCGGCGGATCACGTAGTTGAGGTGCAGGTGCAGTTCGTACAGCTCGTTGTAGTACGACAGCGGCACCTCGACCTTGGCCAGCTCGGCCTCCAGTTGCTCCAGGCGCTCGATCTCGGTGCTCAGCTCGGCGCTGCCGGTGCGTTCGTCCAGGCGCCGGTCGATCTCGCGCAGGTAGCGGTACCAGCGGTAGATGCGCGCACGGATGCGCCAGCGGTACAGCGGGCCGATGGACTTCATCAGCGGGATGAGGATGGCGATGAAGGGAATCAGCAGGATGATGTAGCGGTCCGCCAGCGAGGCGATGCGGAACGGCAGGAAGCGCTGCAGCAGTGGCGGGCCGCTCTTGTAGTAGCGCTCGGCGTCTTCCTGCAGGGCCAGGGTGCGCGGCTCGGCGCTGGGGAAGGCGCCGGCGGTATCGAGCAGGGTGCCGCTCTTCATCACCGTGCGTGCGGCCTCGAGGATCAACGGGGTAAGTGCCGGGTGGAAGTCGCCGTTGACCACCAGGGTGGCGACCGGTGACAGGGTGGCAAGATCCTGGTCCGGCACGTTCTGCGCCAGGTTCAGCAAGCCTTCGCTGACCTCCACGCGCTTGAGGAAGGGAATCCGCGCCTCGTAGGCGTGCGCGCGGCGAAAGCCCGTGAGCTTGAGTTCGGGGCTGGCGGCCAGACGCTGGATCAACGGGTTCTCCGCCGGGCCGACGAAGAAGGCGGCGTCCAACTCGCCCGCCAGCAACTGGTTGGCTACGGCATTGCCGCCGTGCGCCTGCCAGCCGGCGGGCAGGGGCTCGACGGGGATCTCGTTGGCCTTGAGGATGGCCTCGGTCACGGCCTCGGTGCCGCTACCGGCGCCGCCGACCGCTACGCGCAGGGCGAGCAGGTCGGCCAGGCGATCGATCTTCGCCTCGCGGCGCTGGAACAGCCACAGCGGTTCCTGGAACATCGCGCCGAGGGTCTGCAGGTGCGCGCGCTGCTTGGCTTCGAGTTGCTGTTCCTGGCCGCTCTGCACCAGCGCCAGGTCGACGCCGCTCTTGCCATCGAGCAGCTTGCCCAGGTTTTCCCGCGAGCCGCTGGTGCGCACCAACTGCAGATCGAAGCCCTGCTTGGCCAGTTCCTCCTTCAGCCGTTGGCCGAATACCGCGTAGCCGCCGCCCGGCGCACCGGTGGCCAGGGTGGCGCTCATCGGTGGCGGCGGGGCGACGAAGTAGAAGACCGCGGCGACCAGTGCGGCCAGCACCGGCACCAGCCAGAGGTTGGCGCGCACCAGGATGGCGAGGTCCTTGAGCATGTTCAGAAGGCGTTGCATGGAGAGTCCTTGTGGCGACGTGCTGTCCTGAAAAGATAGCCAGCCTGGGCGAGGGCGGCCGGCGAATCCGCCATCGCGAAGGCGCAAACCGCTATCATCCGAATCCTTCGAAACACGGCTGCGGACTTCACGGCATGCGTATTCTCCACACCTCCGACTGGCACCTGGGCCAGCATTTCATGGGCAAGAGCCGCGAGGCCGAGCACCAGGCGTTCTGCGCCTGGCTGATCGAACAGGTGCGCGAGCAGGGCGTGGATGCGGTGATCATCGCCGGCGACATATTCGATACCGGCGCGCCGCCCAGCTACGCCCGCGAGCAGTACAACCGCTTCATCGTCGAGCTGCGCGACACCGGCGCGCGCCTGGTGGTGCTGGGCGGCAACCATGACTCGGTGGCGATGCTGGAGGAATCCCGCGACCTGCTGGCCTGCCTGGATACCCAGGTGATCGCCGCGGTTGGCAGCGATCTCGAGCGCCAGTTGCTGGTGCTGCCGCAGCGTGACGGCCAGCCCGGCGCAATCCTCTGTGCGATTCCCTTCATCCGGCCGCGCGATGTGCTCACCAGCCAGGCCGGGCAGAGCGCGCAGGACAAGCAGCTGGCGCTGCAGCAGGCGATCCAGGCGCACTACCGCGAGCTGTTCGAGCGCGCCGAGGCGCAGCGCAAAGCCGTCGGCCGGCATCTGCCGATCATCGCTACCGGGCACCTCACCACCGTTGGCGCGAGCGCCAGTGAATCGGTGCGGGAAATCTATGTCGGCACGCTGGAGGCCTTCCCCACCAGCGCCTTCCCGGCGGCGGACTACATTGCCCTCGGTCACATTCACCGGCCGCAGAAAGTCGGTGGCCAGGAACATATCCGCTACAGCGGCTCGCCCATTGCCCTGAGCTTCGACGAAGCGACCCAGGGCAAGGAGGTGCTGCTGGTGGAGCTGGATGACAGCGGCCTGCGCAGCGTCACCGCGCTGCCGGTGCCGCGCTTCCAGCCGCTGAAGTCGGTGTCCGGCAGCCTCGCCGAGCTGCCCGCCGAACTGGCCCGCGTCGCCCGCGAGGGCAGCGTGGAGCAGCCGGTCTGGCTGGAAGTGATGGTGCATACCGATGACTACCTGACCGATATCCAGCTGCGCGTCGAGAAACTCTGCGAGGACCTGCCGGTGATCGTCCTGCGCACCCGGCGCGATCGGGGTACGGCGCAGGCGGCGCTGTTCAGCGAAGCGAAGGAAACCCTCGACGAGCTCAGCCCCGAAGACGTGTTCCGCCAGCGCCTCGACGCCGAGGAGCTGGACGACCCGCTGCGCGAACGCCTCACCGGTCTGTACCGGGAAGTCCTCGCCGAGCTGCAGGAGGATCGCCCGTGAGAATCCTCAGCCTGCGCCTGAAGAACCTCAACTCGCTGAAGGGCGAATGGAAGATTGACTTCACCGCCGAACCCTTCGCCGGCAACGGCCTGTTCGCCATCACCGGGCCGACCGGGGCGGGCAAGACCACACTGCTCGATGCCATCTGCCTGGCGTTGTATCACCGCACGCCACGCATGAGCGTGCTGTCGCAGAGCGGCAACGAGCTGATGACCCGGCACACCGCCGATTGCCTTGCGGAAGTCGAATTCGAGGTGAAGGGGCAGCCTTACCGTGCCTTCTGGAGCCAGCGCCGTGCCCGCGACAAGGCCGAGGGCGCGTTGCAGGCGCCGAAGGTGGAACTGGTGCGTATCGACCGCGCCAGCGGCGAGGGGCAGATCCTCACCGACAAGATCAACGACAAGCTGAAGCAGACCGAAACCCTCACCGGGCTCGACTTCGAACGCTTCACCAAATCCATGCTGCTGGCCCAGGGTGGCTTTGCCGCCTTCCTCGAAGCCAACGCCAACCAGCGCGCGGAGCTGCTGGAGGAACTCACCGGCACGGAAATCTACGGGCTGATTTCCCAGCGCGTGTTCGAGCGTACCCGTGAGGTACGCAGCGCGCTGGAGCAACTACGTGCCCGCGCCGAGGGCGTCGAGCTGCTCAGCGCCGAACAGCGCGCCGAACTGCAACAGCAGGGCCACGATGCTGCCGCCCAGGAAACTGCCCTGCAGGCGCAGCACGCGGCCATTCAGGCACAACGCCGCTGGCGCGAGGACCTGAGCCGCGCTCAGCAGCAGGTCGAGCAGGCTGGTGCGAAAGAGGCCGGCGCACGCCAGGCGCTGGAACAGGCAAAGCCCGATCTGCAGCGGCTGGCGGACAGCGAGCCCGCCGCTCGCCTGCAACCGCTGCACCAGGCCTGGCGCAGTACCCACGAGAGTGTCGAACAGGGTCACGCGGCGCTGCAGGACAACCGCGCGCAGCAGGCGTCCAGCCGTGAAGCGGTCGCCCAGGCGCTGTGGGCAGCCAGCCAATACGCGCAGCAGACGCGGGATGTGCGCGAGCGCGAGTACAAGACCGTCAGCGAACAGCGCCAGGAGCTGCAGGCGCGCCTGGCGCAGCAACCGCAGCGCGCCAGGTTGGGTGAGCTGCTTGGCGGCTGGCGCGCGCAGTTCGCCCAGCGCTCGCGCCTGGCCCAGGCCGTTGCCGATTTGCAGCGGCAGGCACAGGCGGCTGACCAGGTGATACAGGCAGCGGCCGCGCAGCGACAGACTCTGCAGGGCAACGTCGATTTCATGCAGCAGCAAGTCGACTCGGCTGTTGCGCAGGAGAGCCTGCAGCAGCAGAAGCTCGATGCCTTGTTGGCCGGCGCGAGCGAAGCCGGCCTGCGTGAAACCCTGCAGCAGGCGCAACTGCAAAGCCGTGGGCTGGATCGTCTCGAGCAATTGGCCCAGGCCCGCGCCCAGGCTGCCGCACAACTGGCTCACTGGCAGCCGGAACTGGACTCGCTGGGCCAACGCAGGGCCGAGCGCGACACCGCAATCGTCGCGTTGCGTGAGCGTTATCAGGCGACCAAGCAGCAGGTCGCCGACAAGGAAAAACTCCTGCAACAGGAGCAGCGCATCCACCAGCTGGAGCATCTGCGCGCGCAATTGCAGCCCGGCGAGGCCTGCCCGTTGTGCGGCTCGTCGGAACACCCGGCGGTCGCGGCCTACCAGGCGCTGGATGTGTCCTCTACTCAGCAGGCGCTGGGGCAGGCGCGCGAGCAACTGGCCGAGCTGGAAAGCCAGGGCATCGCCCTGCGAGGCGAGCTGGCCGGGCTGGATGCGCAACTGCAGCAGGGGCAGCGCCAACTGCACGAGGCCCAGACGTCATTGGCGCAGCATCAGCAGGCGTGGCAGCAAGCGTGTGAAACCCTGGGGGTCGCGCTGGAAGATGACCGGCAGCTCCGCGCCGAGCGCGAACGTCATGAAACTTCGCTGACGGCCTTGCAGCAGCAACTGAGCCTGCTGGAAGAGCTCCGCGGCCTGCTTCAGCAGGCACAACAGCAACGCCAGCGCGCCGAGCGCGATCACACCGAAGCGGCGCAGCAGTTGGCGCTCTTCGACCAGCAACAGACCCACGAACGCCAGCGCCAGGAAGAGCGCGCGCAGCAGCTCGCCACCCAGCGCGCTGACCTGCAACAGCAGGACCAGACGCTGGCCGCTGCGCTCGGCGAGCTGGGCTATGGCGTGCCGGCAGACGGTGAGCAATGGTTGGCCGCACGCGCGATGGAGTGGCAGCAGTGGCAACACGACCAGCAGCGTGCGCAGGAGCTGGCAGCAGCCGAACGCGATGCTGAACAGGCCGTTCGAGCGGCGCAACAGCTCGCAGCGCAATGGCAGCAGCGTTGGCAGGCCGCTGGCTTTGACGCGCGCCAGCCGTTGGCGCAGCACGCAGCCGCGCAGCAGGCATTGGCGCAGGTGGAGGAGCAACTGGCGTCCGCCCAGCGCCAGGCCGACGCCTTGCAGGGGCGCGAGCAGTCGTTGGTAGAACGGCTGGAGCAGGACCAGGCACGCCTCGTCGAACGCCTGGCGAACTGGCAACAGGCGCTGGCGGCGAGTCCTTTTGTCGACGAGCCAGCCTATCTCGCGGCCCTGCTGGACGACGACCAGCGTGCGCAACTGACCCAGCTGCGCCAACGCCTGGAGACTGCCATTACCGAAGCCGTCACGTTGCGGGCCGCTGCTGCCCGGGATGTCGAGCGCCTGCAAGCCGAGCCCCACGGCGAACTGCCGCTGGAACAGCTCGACCAGCAGTTGCAGGCGCTTGCCGCGCAGTTGCGCGAGCTGGGCCAGCGCCAGGGCGAGATTCGCGCCCAGTTGCAGGGCGACGACAGCCGTCGCGCCAGCCAGCAGAGCCTGTTCGCGGATATCGCCCGGCAGGAGGAAGAGCACGACCTCTGGCAGCGCCTCAACAGCCTGATCGGCGCTTCCGACGGTGCGCGCTACCGGCGCTTCGCCCAGGGCCTGACCCTCGACCACCTGGTGCACCTCGCCAACCGTCAGTTGCAGCGCCTGCACGGCCGTTATCAGCTGGCGCGACGCAGCGATGGCGAGCTGGAGCTGGAAGTGGTGGATACCTGGCAGGGCGATACCGCACGCGATTGCAAGACGCTGTCCGGTGGTGAGAGCTTCCTGGTCAGTCTCGCGTTGGCGCTGGCGCTGTCCGATCTGGTCAGCCACAAGACCAGCATTGATTCGCTGTTCCTCGATGAGGGTTTCGGCACGCTCGATGGCGAGACCCTGGAGGTCGCGCTGGACGCTCTCGACAGTCTCAATGCCACGGGCAAGACCATCGGTGTGATCAGCCATGTCGAAGCGCTGAAGGAACGTATCCCGGTGCAGCTCAAGGTGCACAAGGGGGTCGGCATGGGGTACAGCCAGTTGGACGCGCGCTTCCGTTTCAACCCGGAGAACGCCTGATGGAGGTTCAGCTGCAGCACTGCGCAGAGAGCGATCTGGCGGGCTGGATCGAGCTGCGCCTGCAACTCTGGCCGGGCGATCACGCGGAGGAATTCGCCGAGGAAGCACGTGACATGCTCGCGCAGCCACAACGCTACGGCGCCTGGCTGGCCCGCGATGAACAGGGCAGGGCGCTGGGGCTCGCGGAGGCCTCGGTGCGTAGCGACTATGTGAATGGTACCGATGGATCGCCGGTGCTGTTTCTCGAAGGCCTCTACGTCCGCGAGGACGTGCGCCGACAAGGTGTGGCGCGGGCTCTGGTGTGCACGGTGCAGGCCTGGGGCGGCGCCCGCGGCTGTGTGGACTTCGCCTCGGATGCGGCGCTCGACAACACCGACAGCCATGCCTTGCACCGCGCCCTGGGCTTTGTCGAAACCGAGCGCGTGGTGTACTTCCGCAAGCCACTCCACGATTGATCCACATCAGGTGGAACGCGAGCACAGCACGGCTGTCAACTTGCAATCGACGCCAGGCGAGATAGGCTCAAGACCGCGTAAGTCAGCCGCTCCTGCCTGGGTCGGCATCCACAGGTATCGTGATCTTTCGTAGAGGTGATTGGTGATGAAGAAATCCGCATCGGCTCCGAAGAAACCCGCAGCGGCCAAACCCGCCGCGAAGCCGGCTGCGAAAGCGGCCAGTAAACCTGCCGCAAAACCCGCCGCTGCCAAGCCGGCCGCCAAGCCCGCTGCCAGCAAACCCGCTGCCGCGAAGACGGCTGCTGCCAAGCCCGCCGCTGCAAAACCGGCTGCTGCCAAGGCCGTCCCGCGCCGTGCGCCCGCGCTGGCCACGCCGTCTGACCTGAGCAAGAACGCCACCCGCGATCTGTCCGCGGCGCTCAATCGCCTGCTGGCGGATGTCTTCGCGCTGTACCTGAAGACCAAGAACTTCCACTGGCACGTGAGCGGTCCGCACTTCCGCGACTACCACCTGCTGTTGGATGACCACGCCACCGAAATCTTCGCGATGACCGACGCGATTGCCGAGCGCAACCGCAAGATCGGCGGCAACACCATCCGCTCCATCGGCCACATTTCGCGGCTCAAGCGCATCCTCGACAACGATGCCGAATTCGTTCAGCCGCTGGATATGCTGGCCGAGCTGCAGGAGGACAACAAATCGCTGACCTCCTACATGCGCGAGGTCCATGACCTGTGCGACGAGTACCACGACATCGCCACCGCCAGCCTGATCGAGAACTGGATCGACGAAACCGAGCAGCGCACCTGGTTCCTCTTCGAGACCAGCCGCCGCGGTGACAACACAGGGCATTGATCGGTACGACAAGAAAGACCAAGGCCGCCTTCGGGCGGCCTTGTCTTTGGTAGGAGCGAGCTTGCTCGCGAACCGATCCACATCGGGCTCACCGGCTGGATAGTTCGCGAGCAAGCTCGCTCCTACAGTTCAGGGATGGCTCTGCCAGAAGGTCGAGAACTCCTCGAAGGGGTAGCGCGTGCCGTCGTAGCTAACGGTCTTGCGGACTGTCCTCGAAGCGCCGACATTCTCGCCCGCCGATTCGCGCTGCACCTTCGCACCGATGATCAGGTCGGCAAAGCCGTGATGGATTTCCGGGCCCATCGACAGGGTGAGTTGTGAGCGCTCGATCAGCGTGTTCCCATCGCTGCAGGTCTGGCCTTCGAGTGTCGTCCATTGCCGCAGGTAGGTGCGGAACACCTCCTTGAGTTGGTCGCCCTGCGGCGCGTAGAGGCTGAAGTCGTCGTAGGACCAGGCATCCGGGCAGCTCGCGCCGCGCGCCACGCTGGCGATGATCAGGCCGAAGCCGCGCACATCCGGCGCCAGGCGATAGCGGGCGGTGTCGAGCCACAGGCTGGAGCGATCGATCTCCACCATGGCGTCCTCGCCGATGCTGTCGTCGACGCGCGTCACCAGCTTGCCGCTGGCCGTGTCGAACTGGCCGACCAGCAGGTTCAGGTTGCGCTCGCCGGGCTCGGTTTTGTCGTCCGCCGCACTGTAGGCGACAGCAACGACCTGCAACTGCGGATCATCCGGCCAGGGTTTGCACGCGGCGGCCACCACTGGCGTGGCCGCAGCGGACTCCGGCGCCTGCCAGCCCTGCTGGCCGAGCAGCCCGGCGAGGGTCTGCAGGGTGGCGTCAGCGCAGGGTTGTGCGGTGCGTTCCGCCGCACCGGCGCTGCCGGCAAGTACCAGCAGCGCGGCGCAGGTCCATTTCCCTATGGGGTACATCGATGACTCCTTGTGCGGTCGGAGGATCAGCGACCTTCGCTGTCCTTCCACTTGTTCATCAGGGTATTGGAAACCAGGCTCTCGTCGAGCAGCTTCTTCGCCGTCTCCACGCCGGCCACCGGCAGCCCGGCAGGGTCGAGCAGGCCGATCTGCACCAGCACGCTGGCCTGGTCCCAGTGGATGTGCTCGTGGCACAGCTTGTCGCCGCGGAAGCGGATCACCCCGAGCATGGGGATCTCCACGTACTTGCCGGTGGGCGCTACGCCGGGGAGCATCCAGTCGATTTCGCTGGAGTGGGTGAAGCACATGACGAACTCGTCCACCACCTGCAGCGCGCCGACAGTGCGGGAGATCGGCACCAGCTTCATGTCCGGCGGATTGCCGTGGACGAAGTGGTTGCGATAGAAGCGCGCCAGTTCGTCCTGGCCGACGCCGCCAGTCATGGTCGGGATGTGGTTGACGTAAGGCTGGGCGACCATGGTCGCCATGGTGGCGGGCACGTCGCGGGCGGCGAATTCGTGATGGATGTGATCTTCCCACAGCTGCGACAGGTCGAAGTCCGGGCCGATCTCGCGCTTGAGTGCGCCGATGCTGCGCTCGTGGGCCATCAGTGCAGCGGGCTTGTCGAAGTGCATGCCGTTGGGACGGGCGAAGGCATGGTCGACGCCGGGGTAGCTATAGACCTCCGCCTTCGGCAGCTTGCCGAGCACCTCGCCGATCGCGGCGCGGGCGTTGGCATCGCAGTACACGTCCTGCTCGGCGAAGTGCAGTACCAGGCGGCCACGGATGTTCGGTGCTTCGTCGAGCATCTGCTCGATACCCATGCCGTAGTAGCCCACCGAGCAGGCCGCGTCGGTGCGTGCGGCGGTGAGGTAGGCCAGCTTGCCGCCCAGGCAGAAGCCGACGTAGCCGATGCCACGGTCTTCCACTGCCGGCAGGGCGCGCAGGGCGTCCATGGAGGCGGCGATGTCGTCTACGCCCTTGTCCACGTCAAAGCGCTGGAACAGGCCGATCGCCTGGCCGAACTCGGCTTCGCTGTAGCCCAGCTCCAGGTTCGGCTGCAGGCGCCAGAACAGGTCGGGCACCAGGGCGACGTAACCTTCCTCGGCGTAGCTGTCGGCGATGCTGCGCATGTTGGCGTTGACGCCGAAGATCTCCTGGCCGATCACCACGCCGGGGCCGCGCCCGCTGGCCGGTACCGCGAGATAACCGCTGAAGCTGCCACTGCCGTCACGCGCGGCGATGCTGATGCTCTTGCCCATGTTCCCTGTCTCCCAGGCTCGTTGTGGTGGTGTTCTGGCGCCGCATAGGGTGCGTGCTTGAGCGGCGCCTGCCAAGAGGGCCTGAAGCTTGTGAGGGAAAGTAGCGCAGCGCTACCATCACGCCCCCCATGGAAAAGGAGCTTCGGGATTGGATCGCATGGAGAAGACAAAGGGTATCGCGCGCATCAGTCTGCTGCTGGCACTGGCGGCATTGGCGGCATTGGCGGCATGCAGCAGCGTCAAGGAGGACGAGGCGCCACGACTCGTAGCACGATACATGGCTCCTCCGGAGTATCCGCAGGAGTTCCGGCCTCTTGGCATCGATGGCTCGGTGAAGTCCACTTTCGATATCGAGGCCAGCGGCAAGGTCTCCAACGTGCAGATCGTCGAGTCGACCAATCCCGCGCTGGCCGACGCCGTGCGCGAACGCCTGGCCCAGTGGCAGTTCGAACCTTGGAAACCGACTGACACCCATCCGGCGCCGCAGAAGGTCATCAAGACCTTCAATTTCAAACAGGTCGAAGCCGGCACGCCCATGCTGGGGGCGGACAAGTCGGCGGACGAAAACGAAGCGAAGCCTGGCGAGGGGCTGGCGAACACGATTCGCGACCTGCTCGCCCAGCCGTGCAGTGCGATCAGCAGCCAGTATGCCGATTTCCACAAAGCCTACCCTGATCGTCCCCTGGACCAGTTGCCGAGCTTTCGCATGACCAGTGGCGCGCTGTTCCTCGTCCAGCTCAGTGGCAAGCTGGATGTCGAGAAGAACCTCCAGGTCGGCAAGCTCTTCGATGCCGCTTTGCCCAATGTACTGGAGCGATGCCAGCAGCAGCCGGAGGCAGTTTACTCGGACGTCCTGTTTGATGAGATGCGCCGCGCGCGTGTTGACAGCGCCCGCTCCTGAGTCGACAAACAGGGTTGGACCTATAGGAGCCAAACCATGTTGATGCGCGCTCAAACTTCCTCCCTGCTGATCATCGACATCCAGGAACGCCTGTTCCCGGCCATTCACGACAACGAGGCGGTGCTGGAACACGGCGCCTGGCTGCTGGCGATCGCGCGCCGGCTGGGGGTGCCGGTGCTGGCCACCGAGCAGTACCCGAAGGGGCTCGGGCCGACGCTGCCGGCGCTGCGCGGCGAGCTGGGCGAAGGCGAGGTGCTGGAGAAGATCGCCTTCTCCGCCGTTACTGACGCGGGCCTGCTGCAGATGCCCGGCGGCGATCGCAGGCAGTTCGTGGTGTGCGGCACCGAGGCCCATGTCTGCGTGCTGCAGACGGTCCTCGGCCTGTTGGCGGAGGATCGCGAAGTGTTCGTGGTGGAAGAGGCGGTCGGCTCGCGTCGTCCGCAGGACAAGGCACTGGCACTGGAGCGCATGCGTCAGGCCGGCGCGGTGATCGTCTCGCGGGAGATGGTCGCCTTCGAGTGGATGGAGCGTGCGGGGACAGAAGTCTTCCGTGAGATCAGCAGGCAGTTCATTCGCTGAGCTGCCTCAGCGCGTGACGAACAGCCGGTCGCCGAGGAAGTCGAGGAACACCCGCAGCTTCAGCGGCATGCGCCGCCTCGCCGGCCACAGTGCATGGAAGCTGCCCTGGTGCGCGGTGTGCTCCGCCAGCACCTGCACCAGCCGGCCTTCGCTCAGCGCGCTGCGCACCGCGAAGTCGGGCAGGCAGGCGATGCCCATGCACTGGCTGGCGACGTTGATCAGCATGTCGGCGGTATTGCAGATCAGCCCGCCGTCCAGGCGCGGCTCCGGTTCCCCTGGCTGCAGGTGCAGTGGCCAGCGCTGCACCAGGCCGCTGCTCGGGTAGCGATAGTGCAGGCACAGATGCTGGTTGAGGTCCGCCGGTCGACGCGGCGTGCCGTATTGGCGCAGGTAGCCCGGCGCCGCCACCAGCAGCAGGCTGAAGTCGCCCAGCTTGCGCGCCTTGAGCCGCGAGTCGCGCAGCTCGCCGCCGCGCACCACGAGATCGAAGCCCTCCTCGATGACGTCTACCAGCCGATCGGTGAAGTCGATGTCCAGTTGGATGCGCGGGTAGCAGCGAAGGAACTCCGGCAGCACCTGCGGCAACAGCCCGGCCACCAGCGGCATGCTGACCTTAAGCCGGCCGCGAGCCTGCTGGGTGGACAGCGCCAGCTCCTGCTCTGCGGCTTCCAGTTCGTCGAGGATGCGCCGGCAGCGCTCGAGGAACAGCTGGCCTTCGTTGGACAGGCTCAAGCTGCGCGTACTGCGGTGGAACAGGCGCACGCCCAGGCGCTCTTCCAGACGCGCAATGCTCTTGCCCACCGCCGAAGCGGAAAGCCCGAGCAGGCGGGCGGCCTGGGCAAAGCTCAGGGAGTCGGCGACCTGGAGGAACACGCGCAGGCCGTTGAGGCTGTCCATGTGAATGTATCCGTGTGGGCAGGCGGCCATTGTGCCGCTTGGCAGGGTATGAATTGCGGACAGAGGTGTCCGTTATGTTCGGAATCCTAGCCTGTTTTTCCGCAATGCCGGGTTGTTTAGCTTTCGCCGGGTCTTCCACGGAATATTGCGGACCCACCATGAGCCCTTCCCACGACACTCCTGATAACCGGCCCGAGGCCTCGCGCTGGCTGCTGTTGCTCGCCGCCAGCCTGACGGCTGTGCTGATTCCCCTGTGCTTCACCGGCCCGGCCGTGGTGCTGCCGGCCATCGCTCATGAACTGGGCGGTTCGGCGGTGGCGCTGAGCTGGATCGTCAACGGCTACGTGCTGGCCTACGGTGCGGCGATGATGGCGGCGGGCAGCCTGGCCGACGTCTATGGCCGCAAGCGCATCTGGCTGGTCGGCCTGGCGTTGTTCTGCGCGACCACCCTGGCAATTCCGCTGGCCGGCTCGGTGGCGGCCATCGACGTGCTGCGCCTGCTGCAAGGTGCGGGTGGTTCGGCGGCCTTCGCCGCTGCCATGGCAGCCCTGGCGCAGGAGTTCGACGGGCCGATCCGCACACGGGTCTTCAGCCTGCTGGGAACGACCTTCGGTGTTGGCCTGGCCTTCGGCCCTTTGCTGGCCGGCTGGCTCACCGACGGGCCGGGCTGGCGCTGGGTGTTCCTGGTGCCGGCGGTCTGTGCGCTGGCTTCGGTGCCGGTGGTCGTCTACTTCTGCCGCGAGACCCGCGACCCGCAGGCGCGCGGGCTGGACTGGCCCGGCGCGCTGAGCTTCACCGCCGCGCTGAGCCTGTTCACCTACGGCCTGTTGCTGGCGCCGGAACAGGGCTGGAGCAGCGCTCCGGTGATCGTCACGCTGGTAGCCAGTACCGTGCTCCTGGCGGCATTCATCGTCATCGAAGGTCGCGTCGAGCGCCCATTGCTGGACCTCTCACTGTTCAGCCAATGGCGTTTCGTCGGTGTGCAACTGCTGGGCGCGTCGCCGGCTTTCGCCTACGTGGTGCTGATCGTGCTGTTGCCGGGGCGTTTCATCGGCGTCGAGGGCCAGGGCGCCCTGCAGGCCGGCTGGACCATGCTGGCGCTGTCCGCGCCGCTGCTGCTGGTGCCCTTCCTGGCAGCGCTGCTGGCGAAGCATTTCAGCGCGGGCAGCCTCTCGGCGAGCGGGTTGCTGATCGTCGCGGGCGGGCTGCTCTGGCTGGCGCACAACCTGGCGGGAGGCGTTGCGCCGGATGCGCCGCTGCTGATGATCGGCATCGGTATCGGCCTGCCCTGGGGGCTGATGGACGGGCTGGCGGTGAGCGTCGTCGAGCGCGAGCGCGCGGGCATGGCGACCGGCATCTTCAACACGGTGCGGGTGTCTGCTGATGCGGTGGCCATCGCGGTGGTCGGCGCCTTGCTGGCAACCTTGATCGCAACGCAGCTGGCGCCGCTGGGACTGGCCCCGGCGGAGCGCCTGGTAAGCGCCAACCAGTTGGCCATCGGCAACCTGGCGGCGGTGGTCGAGCAACTGCCGCAAGTGCCCGTGGAGCAGTTGCGCGGCGATTACGTGGCGGTTTTCAGCCGGGTGCTGGAGCTGCTGGCGGGCGTGACCCTGGTGGTCGCCGGGCTGGTGTTCGTGCTGCTGGGGCGGGAACGAGCGCCGGTGCTCGCCGCCGAGGCGTAGGGCGAATAGGCGCTTGCGGTTATCCGCCGTGCTCCGGTTGACGGCGGATAACGCGTGCCGCGTTATGCGCCCTGCGGCGAGGTTCGACGGTGCTCGGGCTCGAGGAAGGTCCAGGCGACGAAGCGGCTCTGCTTCTGGCCCTGGGCCATGTCCACAGTACGGATGCTGATGGCGCCGGCCTTCTTCAGGGCGCGACGGAAGTCGTCGAGGTTGCCGGCCTTGGAGACCAGTGAGCTGAACCAGCGCACTTGCTGGCCGACTTCCGCGCTTTCCGCCGCCAGTTTGCGCAGGAAGGCGATTTCACCGCCTTCGCACCACAGCTCGTTGCTCTGTCCGCCGAAGTTCAGCTTGGGCAACTGGCGCGATGGGTCGAGCTTGCCGAGGTTCTTCCACTTGCGCCGGCTGCCGCTGCTGGCCTCGTCGGGGGAGGCGTGGAAGGGCGGGTTGCACAGGGTCGCATCGAAGCGCTCATCGGCGCCGAGCAGGCCACGGAAGATGTGCCGGGGATCGTGCTGCTGGCGCAGTTCGATGGCCTCGTTGAGCCCCGGGTTGCCGTTGACGATGGCGTGGGCCGAGGCCAGGGCGGCGGGCTCGATGTCCGAGCCGAGGAAGCGCCAGGCGTAATCGCGGTGGCCGATCAGCGGGTAGATGCAGTTGGCGCCGACGCCGATGTCCAGCACACGTACCCCCGGCCCGCGCGGCACGCTGCCGCCGTTGTCCTCGGCGAGCAGGTCGGCGAGGTAGTGCACGTAGTCGGCGCGACCAGGAATCGGTGGGCAGAGGAAGCCGGCGGGAATATCCCACTGGCCGATGCCGTAGTGCGCCTTGAGCAGCGCACGGTTGAATACGCGCACGGCCTCGGGGTTGGCGAAGTCGATACTCGGCTTGCCGTACGGATTGGTGATGACGAAACGACCCAGCTCCGGGCAGCCCTCGATCAGCGCCGGGAAGTCGTAATGCCCCTGGTGCCGGTTGCGCGGGTGCAGCAGATTCGGCCGCTTGGCGGCAGGGTCGCGCAGGGCTTGGGCGGGTTTCGCCGGCGTGGCGGGGCGTTTCGGCGGTTTCGATGGTTTCGGCATGAGGGCGCGCGGGGCAGGAAAGCGGTGGGCGATTTTCCCACAGTTGAGCGCTTCAGCCGAGCAGCACGTTACCCAGGCGGTCGAACAGCAGGCAGCACAGCAGCAGCGGAATCGGCAGGCCGAGCGCAGTGCCGAGCATGTACGGCCAGAAGCCGATGCCCGAGAGCGCCAGGCTGTAGTTCAGCGTCGGCGAGGTGATGAATGCCTGGCGCAGGAGGAACACGCTGCTCGCCGGGCGCTGGTCGAGGTGGCTGAATACCGCGCGGGTCAGTTTGTTGTTCAGCAGGCGCAGGCCATTGCCGCCGACGGCGCGTACCACCAGGAAGGTGAAGCCGCAGGAAAATACCGCCGCACAGTAGGTGATCAGCCCACCCCACAGCTTACCCATGGCCAGCACTGCGGCGGCGAGGAACAGCAGGCCGGGAATGTGCAGCAGGTTGCCCAGGGCGAACAGGCCGGCGAACAGCAGCAGACCGCGCAGGCGATTGTCGGTCAGCTCGGCGCGCAGGTAGTCGAGGCTGAACTCCTCGTGCAGGCCGCTGGCGCGGTAGAGCAGGAGCAGCACCAGGGCGAAAGCCAGCAGCAGGATCAGTCGGCGATAGCGCCAGAGGATGGGGGGAACGGCAAGCATGCTGGCGGGCTCAGGGGTACTGCAGGATGTCCTTGATCTTCGACAGGTGCGCGGCAATCCAGCGCGGATCGATGGCGCCCCAGTCGCGGATGCGGTAGTGGCCGGCGTTGTTGCGCTCGCCGTCGTGCTGCTCGAAGGCGCAGTCGATGTCCAGGTCGGCCAGCGCGGCCAGGGTGTCCTGGGCGGTGCGCCGGGGCATGCCGGTGGCTTCCATCAGCGCCGGTACGCTGGTGGCGGTGCCGCTGTCGATCAGCCAGGCGACGTAGAGGCGGCGGTAGAAACTGCTTTTGGTCTTGCTCACTTCCATCGAGAGGTTTCCTTGATGACCTTGGTGGACGGCTACAGCGGCAGCAGCCAGGGTACCAGCACAACGCTGACGATCATCACCAGAATCGTGAAGGGTACGCCAACCTTGACGAAGTCGGCGAAACGATAACGTCCCGGGCCCAGTACCAGGGTGTTCACCGGCGAGGAGATCGGTGTCATGAAGGCGGCCGACGCAGCCAGCGCGACGATCATCGCGAAGGCTTCGGGGGAGGCGCCCAGGGCCTTGGCCGTGGCAATGGCGACCGGTGCCATGAGTACGGCGGTGGCGGTATTGGAAATGAACAGGCCGATCACCGCCGTGAGCACGAACAGGCTGGCGAGAATGGCATAGGGCCCGGCGCCGCCGAGGGCGCTGACCAGCCCGTGCACCGCCAGGTTGATGCCGCCGGTTTTCTGCAGCGCCAGGGCGAAGGGCAGCATGCCGACGATCAGCAGCAGGCTCTGCCAGTGAATGGCGCGGTAGGCGCTGTCCATGTCGATGCAGCGGAACGAGCCCATCAGCAGGCAGGCGATCAGCGCGGCCATGACGTTGGGCACCAGCCCACTGACCATCAGGATCACCATGACCGCCAGGCTGAACAGCGCGTGGGGTGCCTGGCTGGCGGCGGGAGCGGCTTCATCGACCTCGGCGGGCAGGCTGAGCACCAAGAAGTCGCGGGCGCGCGCCTGCAGATGGCGAATCTCCTTCCAGCCGCCAATCACCAGCAGGGTGTCGCCGACCTTCAGCTTGGCGTCCAGCAGGCCTTCGACCATTGCCTCGCGGTTGCGTCGCAGGCCCACCACGTTGAGGCCGAACTGGCTGCGGAACTCCAGGTCCAGCACGCTCTTGCCCAGCAATACCGACTCCGGCGGCAGGGTCACTTCGGCCATGCCGACTTCGTGGGCGCGCTCGGTGAAGTAGTCGCCCTGCAGGCTCAGCGGCTCCAGGCCGAATTCGTGGTACATGCCCAGCAGGTCGCTGCGGTCGCCGTAGATATCCACCAGCAATACGTCGCCGGCATGCAGCACGATGTTGGCGCCGGGGCTGAGGATCTTCAGGCGGAAATGCACCATGCGCTCGATCGCCACCACGTTGGTGCCGGCGCGGGCGCGCAGTTCGATGTCGCCCAGGCTCATGCCCACCAGCTGCGAGTCGGGGCGGATGCGCAGGCGGCGCTCGCGGCCGGCCAACTGGTAGTCGCGGATCAGGTCGCTCAGGGTGCGGCGCTTGACGCTCTGCTTGTCGTCGCCATCGTCGTCGCCCAGCCAGCGCCGCGCCACCAGCATGTAGCCGACGCCGAGCACCAGCACGACGAGACCGAATGGCGTGAAGCTGAAGAAACCGAAACCCTTCGAGCCTTCGCGCACCAGTTCGCTGTGCACCACCACGTTGGGCGCGGTGGCGACCAGCGTGAGCATGCCGCTGATCAGCCCGGCGAAGCTCAGCGGCATCATCAGCCGGCGCGGCGACAAGTGCAGGCGCGCGGCGATGCTCAGCACCACGGGAATGAAGATGGCGACCACGCCGGTGGAACTCATCACCGAGCCAAGCCCGGCCACGGCCAGCATCAGCAGCACCAGCAGGCGCGTCTCGCTGGCGCCGGCGCGGCGGGTCAGCCATTCGCCGATGCGATAGGCCACGCCCGTGCGCACCAGGCCCTCGCCGATAACGAACAGCGCGGCGATCAGGATGACGTTGGGATCGGCAAAGCCGGCCAGCGATTCCTGCACGCTGAGCACGCCCGACAGCGGCAGGGCGACCATCACCAGCAGGGCGACGACGTCCATGCGCGGGCGGTTGACGACGAACAACCCGACCGCGGTGGCGAGCAGGACGAGGACCCAGATCAGTTGCAGACTCATGCGCTTCCCTAGCGATTGTTCGGCGCGCCATTGTGCCCGGTGCGACGGGCACGGTGCGTTGATCCGATGCAGCTTAGCGAAGCGTGACGCCCCGCGCGCGGGGCGTGTGCGGAGTCATGGCAGGCGCGAAACCGGGGTGATCTGCCTTGGGTCGGTGCGCAACTCGATCAGCGCCGGCCTGCCGCTGGCCTGGGCGCGCTGGAAGGCGGCGGGAAAGTCCTCGCTGTGCTCGACCAGCTCGCCGTGGGCGCCGAAGGCCCGGGCGAGGGCGACGAAGTCCGGGTTACGCAGTTGCGTAGCGCTGATGCGGCCGGGGTATTCGCGTTCCTGGTGCATGCGGATGGTGCCGAGCATGCCGTTGTTGACCACGATGACGGTCAGCGCCGCACCGTACTGCACCGCGGTGGCCAGTTCCTGCGGATACATCATGAAGCAGCCGTCGCCGGCGAAGCACACCACACTGCGTTGCGGATCACGCAGCTTGGCGGCGATGGCGGCGGGGAAGCCGTAGCCCATGGCGCCATTGGTGGGGGCCAATTGGCTGCGTGGCGTGCGGTAGCGGTAGAAGCGATGCACCCAGACGGCGTAATTGCCCGCGCCGTTGCTGATCGCCGCATCGTCCGGCAGCGTTTCGTTGAGGTACTGGATGACCTGGGCAAGGTCGACGCCCTGCACGGGCTCGGTGGGCTGCGGTGGCCTGATGTAGCTTAGGTAGTCGGTGCGGGCGGCGGCGGTCCACTCCGCCCAGGGTGTTTCGGCGAAGGGCGCGAGGCCGGCCAGGGCGGCGGCGATCTCCGGCATGCCGGCCTCGATCATCTGGTCGGCCTGGTAGACGCGGCCCAGTTCGCTGGCATCGGCGTACACGTGGATCATGCTCTGCAGTGGGCGAGGGCTCTGGATGAGGCTGTAGCCGGCACTGGGTGTTTCGCTCAGGCGCGAACCGAGCACCAGCAGCAGGTCGGCTTCCTGCACCCGTGCGCTGAGCTTGGGCGAGGTGCCGAAGCCAAGCTGGCCGGCGTACTGTTCGTCGCGGTTGTCGATCAGGTCCTGGCGGCGGAACGAGGCTACCAGTGGCAGGCAGTTGTCCCGGGCGAATGCTCGCACCTGCTCGCAGGCGGCGTGGGTCCAGCCGGTGCCGCCGACGATCAGCAGCGGGCGCCTGGCCTGGGCCAGGCGCTCACGCAGTTCGGCCAGCGCGCTGGCGCCGGGAGTCGCACGGCTGATCGCGGTCGGCGCGACGTCAGCGACCTGCGCCGAGCCGAACAGCACCTCCTCCGGCAAGCCGATCACCACCGGCCCTGGCCGCCCGGATTGGGCGACGCGGAAGGCACGGGCGACGATTTCGGGAATGCGGCGGATGTCGTCAATCTCTGTGGCCCACTTGGCCAGGCCGCCGAACATCTGCCGGTAGTCCACCTCCTGGAAGGCCTCGCGGCCCTTGAACGCGCTCTCCACCTGGCCGATGAAGAGGATCATCGGCGTCGAGTCCTGCATCGCCGTGTGCACGCCGTTGGCCGCGTGGGTCGCGCCTGGCCCGCGGGTGACGAAGCAGATACCCGGGCGGCCGGTGAGCTTGCCGTAGGCGTCGGCCATGTTCGAGGCGGCGCCTTCGTGGCGGGTGACGATGGTCTGGATATCGGTCGCGTCGTGCAGCGCATCGAGCACCGGCAGGTAGCTTTCGCCTGGGATGCAGTAGACGCTGTCCACCGCGTGGTGCAGCAGGGCATCGACGAGGATCTGGCCGCCATTGCGGGCCGGGAGGTCGGACATGGGAATCGGGTTCCTGAATGGGCAGGGGTGCGCTGATCTTCGGTGAACTGCCGGGGTGATCCAAGCGAGCATTCTTCGCAAGGTCATTCCCTCATGGAATGCACAGGCCGCCCCAGAGCGGCCGCGGCGACGAACCGCGCTGGCATTTTCCGCCAGTTGTCTATGGTTGATGCACGGACGCACCGGCGTCCGCAGGATGTTTTGCTGCAAAAGGAGAGCCTCCCATGCACCACCTCTCGTCCCGAGCCTTGCTCGCCGGCCTGTTCACCACCGCCAGCCTGCCCCTGTGTGCCGCCCTGCCTTCGGCGCCGGGGTATGTCGATGACAGCGGTTACAGCGCCGCGGCCAAGACCCGTATCCTCCCCGCGATGTTCGAGCAGAAGCTCGCCAGTACGAAATACATTGCCAAGGCGGACAACCCGCTGATCACCCTGGCCGAATCCAGCGGCTTCAAGGAAACCTCCGATTACCACCAGACCCGCGCCTGGCTGCAGAAGCTGGCCGATGCCTCCGGGGGCGCCATCAGCCTCAGCGACCTGCCGGAGAACAGCGCCACCGGCGAGCCGATGCTGCTGGTCACCGCCAGCCGCGAGGCGGACAAGTCGGCGGCGGGGCTGAACAAATCCGGCAAGCCGACCATTTTCGTCGAGGCGGAAATCCACCCCGGCGAAGCCAATGGCAAGGACGCCATGTTCATGCTGCTGCGCGACATGACCACCGGCGACAAGCCGCTGGCCGGTCTGCTGGACAAGGTCAACATCCTCTTCATTCCCACCGTGAACATTGACGGCGACTTGCGCCGCAGCCCCTACGGGCGGATCAACCAGAACGGCCCGGAAGTCACCGGCTGGCGGGTCAACGGCCTGAACTACAACCTCAACCGCGACTTCACCAAGCTCGACAGCGCGGAAATCCGCAACGTCGCCGCGGTGTTCAACCAGTACGACCTGAGCTTCTTTGCCGACACCCACTCCACCGATGGCGCCATGTACCCCTACGACAGCTCCTATTGCCACAACGGCAACGGTTGGTCGCCGGCTTCCAGCGAGTGGATGGACAAGGTCATGCGCCCGCCGGTGTACAAGGAGCTGGAGGGCGACGGCCACGTGGTCCACGAGTGCATCAGCTTCAATGACAACCAGGACCCGACCAAGGGTTACTACCCCTATCGCACCGACCTGGCGCGGTTCTCCAACCAGTACGGCGACATCCGCAACGTGCCCTCGATCCTCATCGAACAGCACGCGCTGCATCCCTATGAAACCCAGGTACTGGGCAACTACGTGATGCTCAAGGCGATGTTCCAGGTGATCGGCGACAACGCCGAATCGCTCAAGCAGGCCATCGCCAAGGACCGCGAGCGCCTGGCCGCGCAGAAAGAGGTGACCCTCACCTGGAAGCCCGGCAAGGAACAGCACACGCCGTTCATCGTGGGTGACTACCGCTACGAGGAGTCACCGATCACCGGGAAGAAGACCATCGTCTGGAGCAACAAGCCCAAGCAGCTCAACGTGCCGATCAGCGACAACTCGGTGCCGGACCTGGTGGTGAAGCGGCCGAAGCAGTATGTGGTGCCGGTGCAGTGGAGCGAGGTGATCGCGCGCCTGAAGTCCCATGGCGTCCAGATGAAGACCCTGGACAAGGCCACGCCGATCGAGGTGACCCTGTTCCGCATGGACGACATCAAGCTGGCCGGCGGCTTCGAGCCCGACCGCGCCGCCGCCAACGAGATTCCCGGCTACGAGGGGCACCTGCTGGTGAGTGGCAGCGGTAAGCCGTTCCAGCGCCTGCAGACCTATCCGGCCGGTTCGGTGGTGATCGATACCGACCAGCCGCTGGGTGTGCTGGCGGTCAACCTGCTGACGGCGGAAAGCCCGGACTCGTTCTGGTCCTGGGGCTTCTTCAACTCGACCCTGGTGGTGGCCGAGGAGCCGGAGGAGTACGTGATGGAGCCGATGGCGCGGAAGATGCTCGCCGAGGATCCGAAGCTGAAGGCCGAGTTCGAGAAGAAGCTCAAGGACGACAAGGCCTTCGCCAAGGACGCCCAGGCCCGCCTGCAGTGGTTCTACCAGCGCACGCCGTTCTATGACGTGAATGCCTACGTGTACCCGGTAGGGACGGTGTACTGACGATACCTGTAGGAGCGAGCTTGCTCGCGAACGCTCTTGCCCGGCGGTTTGGGCGGTTCGCGAGCAGGCTTGCTCATCCAATGCTGGCTCAAGGCTGTCGCTGGCGTAGCTCCTGCAACTGCACCAGCAGCTTCGGAACTTCGTCGCGGATGATGCTCCACAGGGTATCGTTGTCGATACCCAGATACCCGTGTATCAGGCGATTGCGAGTGGCGACCAGCATGCGCCACGGCACTTGCTGATTTGCCTGGCGTACTTCTTCGGGTATGCGGGTTGCTGCTTCGCCGATTATTTCCAGATTGCGTACCGTTGCGTCATAGACCAGCGAGTTGTCGCTGAATGCTAGTTGGTCCAGTCCTGCACAGTACGCGAGCACTTTTTCCGAGCAGCCAATCATGTCGTCGAGGTAAAAGTACCAGACCCTCTCCGGCCGCTCAGACATTCATCGCCTCCGCCTCGATAAAAGGCTTCAGTTCCGGACGCAGGGCCTTTTCAGTCACCAGGTCGACGCTGCTGCCCAATAGGTCTTCGAGGTAGAACTGCACGCCAAAGTATCTTTCCGAGGTGGCGGGACCATCGAAGGCCACCAGAATATCCACATCACTGTCCGGCCTTGCATCATCGCGCACAGTGGAACCGAACAAGGCCAATCGTACGACGCCAAAGCGTTTCCCCAGCTCTGGCTTGCACTTTTCCAGCAGATTCAGGGTGCGGTCACGGTTCATTAGGCTTTTGCGTATGTGGATGTTGCTCTGAAGGTAGCATAGCCCTTTGCTTTTCAGGGCAGACGGTTGGCCCGGCGGCGCAGGGAGCGGTGCCGGCTGGCGAAGAAGAGGCGCAGGAAGCCTTTCACCACGGGGGCGGCGAAGATCGGCTCGACGGTGAGCTGGTCGACTACCCGCGTACCCTGCGCACAAGGCTCCAGCGTGCGCTCGTGGCGCCACAGGCGCATGCCGGTCATGGGCGATTCCTCGATGAAGCCTTCACCGCTGCGCAGTTCGCGCAAGGTCAGGTGCGAGGTGCCCAGGGGGATCACGCCCAGCAGCCAGAGCCAACTGGTGAACAGCGGTTTGCCGGGCTCAATCTGCAGGTCTTCGAGGTTGTTGATGCCACGGGGGATGCTCATCCACAGCAGCGGGCGCATCTCGTCCCGCAAGCAGCGCACGTCGGTGATCCAGCGCCAGGCCAGTTCGGAGTCGGCGCGGAGGATGGATTCGAAGCGCAGCGAGATGGTCATTCTCTATCCCTGAAAAGCAAAAGGCCCGCACGCGGCGGGCCTTTCGGTAGCACTTACAGACTGGCGATCTTCTCGCGCTGCTGAACCAGGTTGGTCACGGCCTGTTCGGCCTCGGCCAGCTTGGCGCGTTCCTTCTCGATCACTTCCGGCGGGGCTTTGGCGACGAAGCCTTCGTTGGACAGCTTGCCGCCCACGCGTTTGACTTCGCCTTCCAGGCGCTGGATTTCCTTGTCCAGGCGCGCCATTTCGGCAGCCTTGTCGATCAGCCCGGCCATCGGTACCAGCACCTGCAGGTCGCCGACCAGCGCGGTGGCGGACATCGGCGGTTCTTCGCCTTCGTCCAGCACGCGGATGGTTTCGAGCTTGGCCAGCTTCATCAGCAGCGGCTCGTTGTCGGCGAGGCGACGGTGATCTTCGGGCGATGCGTTGTTCAGCACCAGGTCGATGCGCTTGGCCATGGAGATGTTCATCTCGCCACGGATCTGGCGGATGCCCAGCATCAGCGCCTTGACCCACTCGATGTCGCCTTCGGCGGCGGCGTCGATCTTCGTCTCGTCGGCGATCGGCCAGGGTTGCAGCATCAGGGTGTCACCGGATTTGCCGGCGGCGGTCTTGATGCGCTGCCAGATTTCCTCGGTGATGAACGGCATGAACGGGTGCGCCAGGCGCAGTGCGGTTTCCAGCACGCGCGCCAGGGTGCGACGGGTGCCGCGCTGGCGCTCGATCGGGGCGTTCTCGTCCCACAGCACCGGCTTGACCAGTTCCAGGTACCAGGCGCAGTACTCGTCCCAGATGAACTCGTAGAGGGCCTGGGTGGCGAGGTCGAAGCGGAAGGCGTCGAGCTGGCGCGCCACTTCGATCTCGGTGCGCTGCAGGGCGGAGATGATCCAGCGGTCCACCGAGGACAGCTCGACCGGCTCGCCATTCACGCCGGTGTCCTTGCCATCGGTGTTCTCGATGACGAAGTTGGCGGCGTTCCACAGCTTGTTGCAGAAGTTGCGGTAGCCCTCGACGCGACCCATGTCGAACTTGATGTCACGACCGGTGGAAGCCAGCGAGCAGAAGGTGAAGCGCAGGGCGTCGGTGCCGTAGCTAGCGATGCCTTCGGGGAACTCGGCCTTGGTCTGCTTGGCGATCTTCTCGGCGAGCTTGGGCTGCATCATGCCGCTGGTACGTTTCTCCAGCAGTTCGTCGAGGGTGATGCCGTCGACGATATCCAGCGGGTCGAGGACGTTGCCCTTGGACTTGGACATCTTCTGGCCCTGGCCGTCGCGCACCAGGCCGTGGACGTAGACGGTCTTGAACGGGATCTGCGCGGTGCCATCGCCATTCTTGATCAGGTGCATGGTCAGCATGATCATGCGCGCGACCCAGAAGAAGATGATGTCGAAGCCGGTCACCAGCACGTCGGTGGGGTGGAAGGTCTTCAGGTATTCGGTCTGTTCCGGCCAGCCGAGGGTGGAGAAGGTCCACAGGCCCGAGCTGAACCAGGTGTCGAGGACGTCTTCGTCCTGGCGCAGCTTTCCAATGCCTTGGCTGACGGCAATTGCCTCTATGACTGTCCAAGCGCTCTTGACCGTTTTTAGGTCCTCTTCTAGGACGGCCCCTTTGACCGCCTGGTCTTGGAAGTATTTGTGGTTATTACGATAATTTTCCCGGCTGTTAATAACGTCAACTGGGTTTTCTAAGCCGTGGGCTTTGAACAGCTGTACATACGCATCTTCTGCATTTCGAGCGACGTAGACGTTGCCGGCGTCGTCGTACCAGGCCGGGATGCGGTGGCCCCACCACAGCTGGCGGCTGATGCACCAGTCCTGGATATCGCGCATCCAGCTGAAGTACATGTTTTCGTACTGCTTGGGCACGAACTGAATGCGGCCGTCTTCCACGGCGGCAATGGCGGGTTCGGCCAGCGGCTTGGTGGAGACGTACCACTGGTCGGTCAGCCACGGTTCGATGACGGTGCCGGAGCGGTCGCCCTTGGGCACTTTCAGCGCGTGGTCGTCGATCTTCTCGAGCAGGCCGGCGGCTTCGAAGTCGGCGACGATCTGCTTGCGTGCGACGAAGCGGTCGAGGCCGGCATAGGCGGCGGGCAGGCTGGCGTCGAACTCGGCGTTGACGCTGCCGTCGAGCTGGAACACCTGGGCGGTGCCGAGCACGGCGGCGTTCTTGTCGAAGATGTTGATCAGCGGCAGGTTGTGGCGCTTGCCGACTTCATAGTCGTTGAAGTCGTGGGCCGGGGTGATCTTCACGCAGCCGGTGCCGAACTCGCGGTCGACGTAGTCGTCGGCGATGATCGGGATGCGCCGGCCCACCAGCGGCAGGTCGATGAAGGTGCCGATCAGGGCGGCGTAGCGCTCGTCTTCCGGGTGCACGGCGACCGCGCTGTCACCCAGCATGGTTTCCGGACGGGTGGTGGCGACGATCAGGTGGTCCTTGCCGTCGGCGGTCTGGTTGCCGTCGGCCAGCGGGTAGCGCAGGTGCCAGAGGTGGCCCTTCTCGTCGTGGTTCTCCACTTCCAGGTCGGAAATGGCGGTGTGGAACTTGGTGTCCCAGTTGACCAGGCGCTTGCCGCGGTAGATCAGGCCGTCCTCGTGCAGGCGCACGAAGGCTTCCTTGACCGCTTCGGAGAGGCCGTCGTCCATGGTGAAGCGCTCGCGCGACCAGTCCACGGAGGAGCCCAGGCGACGAATCTGGCGGGTGATGGTGCCGCCAGACTGGTCCTTCCATTCCCAGACCTTCTCCAGGAACTTCTCGCGGCCCAGGTCATGGCGGGCAATGCCCTGCGCGGCCAGCTGGCGCTCCACCACCATCTGTGTGGCTATGCCGGCGTGGTCGGTACCCGGCTGCCACAGGGTGTTGCGGCCCTGCATGCGGCGGTAGCGGATCAGCGCGTCCATGATGGCGTTGTTGAAGCCGTGACCCATGTGCAGGCTGCCGGTGACGTTCGGCGGCGGAATCATGATGGTGTACGGCTCGCCGGAACCTTGCGGGGCGAAGTAGTTCTCTTTCTCCCACAGGGGATACCAGTGGGATTCGATGGCGTGGGGCTGGTAGGTCTTGTCCATGAGCGCGGCGGGACCCTGATAAGGCTAGACGGAAAACCGCTGAGTATAACGGGAGGCAGGGCGCTCAGGCCACCGGCGTGGTTTTGCCCCTTGGCCGATGGGGGCTGTAGGAGCGAGCTTGCTCGCGAACGCTCTTCTGCAAGCTCGCAGTGGCGATGGTTCGCGAGCAAGCTCGCTCCTACAGAAAACGGAATGGCGCGGGGTGTCAGGGCTTGCGCTGAGCCAGCAGGCGCTGCATCCGCGCTTCCAGGCGGCGCTGCAGTTCGGCTTCGATCTGCGGGGCGAAGTCGTCGATCACATCCTGCAGGATCAACTGGGCCGCCGCGCGCAGCTCCAGGTCCAGGCGGTTCAGCTCGCTGGTCGCGGTCGCGGCGGGTAGGGCAGTGGAGGGTTCCTGCGCCAGGGGCGCGGGCGTGACGACGTCGGAGAGCAGCGGAATGTTGTCCGGCTCGAAGGATTCGGTGAGCAGGGGCGGCTCGGCCCCCGTCTCGTCCAGCAGGTCCTGGATCTTCTTCAGGTCTTCCAGCAGGTGGTCGGGGTCGTGCGGGGGCTTACGGCTGTCCATGGTCTTGGCGGGTGCGTTCTCAAGGGCGTGGCAGGCGGTGGTCCTGCAAAGGATAGCCCTGCTCGCGGTAACGGCGGAAATTCTCCCGCGCGGCCTGACGAATCGCCGGTTCCTCGATCACCAGTTCGGCGACCCGGTTGAAGCGGTCGACGAAGGCAGGAATGGCCAGGGTCAGGTTGATCAGCAGGTCCCGGTGGCTCTCCGGCGGCTCGCCCAGGGCCAGCACGATGGGCGAGTCGGCGTCTTCTTCCGCCGCGTTGTGTGGGATGAAGGTTTCCCCACGGAAGTTCCACAGCCGGGCATCCAGCGCATCGCGCTGGGCCTCGTCGCTGCACAGCACGAAGATGCGCATGCCTTGCCGCCAGGCCTTTTCGGCCAGGCGGCAGGCGATGGTCAGGCGTGCGTCGGGATCGGCGCTGGGAATGACGTAGAAATCCACACGCGTCATGCGTTCGATCCCATCGGCAGATTGCACTGTGCCATTACTTGGCGCGGTCCAGCAGGTACTGGGTCAGCAGCGGAACCGGGCGGCCAGTGGCGCCTTTGTCCTTGCCACCGCTGATCCAGGCGGTGCCGGCGATGTCCAGGTGCGCCCAGTGGAACTTCTTCGCGAAGCGCGACAGGAAGCAGCCGGCGGTGATGGTGCCGGCCTTCGGCCCGCCGATGTTGGCGATGTCGGCGAAGGGACTGTCGAGTTGCTCCTGGTACTCGTCGAACAGCGGCAGTTGCCATGCGCGGTCGTCGGCGACTTCGCCGGCCTTGAGCAGTTGCTTGATCAGCGCGTCGTTGTTACCCATCAGGCCCGAAGTATTGGAGCCCAGGGCGACGATGCAGGCGCCGGTCAGGGTGGCGATGTCCACCACGGATTGCGGCTTGAAGCGCTCGACGTAGGTCAGCGCGTCGCACAGCACCAGGCGGCCTTCGGCGTCGGTGTTTAGGATCTCGACGGTCTGCCCGCTCATGGTGGTGACGATGTCACCCGGACGGGTAGCGCCGCCGCTGGGCATGTTCTCGGCGCAGGCCATCACGCCGACCAGGTTGATCGGCAGCTGCAGCTCCAGCACGGCGCGGAAGGTGCCGAACACGGAGGCGGCGCCGCACATGTCGAACTTCATCTCGTCCATGCCCAGGCCGGGCTTGAGGCTGATGCCGCCGGTGTCGAAGGTGATGCCCTTGCCGACCAGGACGTGCGGGGCCTCGTCCTTCTTCTTCGCGCCGTTGTACTGCAGCACGATCAGGCGCGGCGGCTGGTCGCTGCCCTGGGCGACGGCGAGGAACGAGCCCATGCCCAGTTCACGGAGTTTCTTCTCGTCGAGGACTTCGACTTTCAGACCCTTATATTCCTTGCCCAGCGCCTTGGCCTGCTCGCCGAGGAAGGTCGGGTGGCAGAGGTTCGGCGGCAGGTTGCCCAGGTCGCGGGTCAGGGCCATGCCGTTGGCGATGGCCTGGGCTTCCTTGGCGCCCTGTTCGACGGCGGCGGCGTCGGCCTTGTCGGCGAGCAGGGTGATCTTCTTCAGCTTCGGCGCTTCGGCCTTCTGGCTCTTGAAGCGGTCGAAGACGTAGGTGCCGTCGGCCAGGGTTTCCACCTGCAGGCGGGCCTTGCCGTGGGCAGTGCGGCCTTTCACGGCCAGGTCGCCCAGGGCCAGGACGGCGTCGGCGCCACCGAGGTTCTTCAGATTGTTAAGGACGGCGGAAACCAGTTTGCGGTAGGCGCGGTCGGAGAGTTCGCGCTCTTTGCCGGCGCCGACCAGCAGGACGCGCTCGGCCTTAAGGTTGGGTAAATCTTGCAACAGTAGAGTCTGGCCCACCTTGCCTGCCAGATCGCCGCGCTTGAGCAGGTTGGCGATGGCACCGCCGGTGGCTTCGTCGACGGCCTTGGCGCTGGCGCCGAGCTTGCGGCCTTCGCCCACGGCGATGACCAGGGTGGCGGTCTTCAGGGTTTCCGGACGTACGCTTTTTACAAGGAATTCCATGGCTGAGTGTCCCCGGGACAAAGAGCAGAAGGGTCTGCGAATGAAGATGGACTGCGCAGTGACAGGCCTGGCGAATCGCAGGATAATGCCGGCTATTTGCGCTGGGTCGCGTCCGCGCGCACCCGGCAATGCTTCACGGCGGCTAGTTTGAGCGTAGCCGCCTGAGCGTGACAACCCTGGAGTGTCCGGTTTGATTGTCTTCCGTTACCTGTCCCGTGAAGTGCTGATCACCATGAGCGCGGTGAGCGCCGTGCTGCTGGTCATCATCATGAGCGGCCGTTTCATCAAATACCTGGCACAGGCGGCCCAGGGCCTGCTTGATCCGGGCTCGCTGTTCATGATCATGGGGGTACGCCTGCCGGGCTTCCTGCAGCTGATCCTGCCGCTGGGCCTGTTCCTCGGCATCCTGCTGGCCTATGGCCGCCTGTACCTCGACAGCGAGATGACCGTGCTCACCGCCACCGGCATGAGCCAGCAGCGCCTGCTGGCCATCACCCTGGCGCCGGCGCTGTTCATCGCCCTGCTGGTGGCCTGGCTGAGCCTGTGGCTGGCGCCCCAGGGCATCACCCAGATGCAGCTGCTGCTGAACAAGCAGGATGCGATGACCGAGTTCGACACCCTGGCACCGGGACGCTTCCAGTCGATGCGTGACGGCACGCGGGTGACCTATACCGAGACCCTGGCCAACGAACGCACGGAACTGGGCGGGGTGTTCATCTCCGACAAGAACCGCCCGCGCAACGGCAAGGACGGCGGCACCTCGGTGCTGGTCGGCGCCACTGGCGTGCAGGAAATCCACGGCGATGGCAGCCGTTACCTGATCCTTAAGGACGGTTACCGTTACGACGGCACGCCTGGCCAGGCCGATTACCGCGAGATCAAGTACGACACCTACGCCGCCTTGCTGCCCAAGCCGGAAGTGAGCAGCGAGATCGACGACCGCGATGCCATTCCCACCGCCGACCTGCTGGGCAGCGATGACCCGCGCATGCAGTCCGAGCTGCAGTGGCGCCTGTCCATCCCGCTGCTGGTGTTCGTGGTGACTGTGCTGGCGGTGCCGCTGTCGCGCGTCAACCCGCGCCAGGGCCGCTTCCTCAAGCTGCTGCCGGCGGTGCTGCTGTACATGGCCTACCTGGCCCTGCTGATCGCCGGGCGCGGCATGCTCGACAAGGGCAAGATTCCCATGGCCCTTGGCCTGTGGTGGATCCACGGGATATTCCTGGGCATCGGCCTGTTGTTGCTGTACTGGGAGCCGTTGCGCCTGAAGCTGGCCGCCAAACGAGCGAAGTCGGGCGGGGAGCTGAAGCATGCGTAAGCTGGATCGTTACATCGGCACAACCGTCTTCGTTTCCATTCTCGCGGTCCTCGGGGTAATCCTCGGCCTGGCCGAACTGTTCGCCTTCGTCGACCAGTTGGGGCAGATCGATGACAGCTATACGCTGACCGAGGCCCTCAAGTTCGTATTGCTCACGGGGCCGAGCCGGGCCTACGACATGCTCCCCATGGCGGCGCTGATCGGCTGCCTGGTGGGCCTGGGCACCCTGGCCAGCAACAGCGAACTGACCATCATGCGCGCCGCTGGCGTGTCGCTGCAGCGTATCGTCTGGGCAGTGATGAAGCCGATGCTGGTGCTGATGTTCGCCGGCATCCTGGTCGGCGAGTACGTGATTCCCTACACCGAAACCGCTGCCCAGAGCGGTCGCGCGCTGGCCCAGAGCGGCAACGGCTCGCAGAGCTCCAAGTCGGGCCTCTGGCACCGCCAGGGGCACGAGTTCATCCACATCAACGTGGTGCGCCCGGACGGCGTGCTGCTGGGCGTGACCCGCTACAACTTCGACGACAACCGTCGCCTGCAGACCGCGAGCTTCGCCCGCCAGGCGGTCTTCGAGAACAACCAGTGGCAACTGCAGGATGTGACCACCAGCGTGCTGCATGCCGCGGAGAAGCGCAGTGAGGTGGTGAGCTCGCCCAGCGAGACCTGGAACATCCAGCTCAGCCCGCAACTGCTCAATACCGTGGTGATGGAGCCGGAAGCGCTGTCGATCACCGGCCTGTGGAGCTACATCCATTATCTGCAGGACCAGGGCCTGAGCTCCAACCGCTACTGGCTGGCGTTCTGGACCAAGATCCTGCAGCCGTTGGTGACGGCCGCCCTGGTCTTGATGGCGATCTCGTTCATCTTCGGTCCGCTGCGTAGCGTGACCCTCGGCCAGCGGGTATTTACCGGTGTGCTGGTGGGCTTCACCTTCCGCATCGCGCAGGACCTGCTCGGCCCGTCGAGCCAGGTGTTCAACTTCCCGCCGCTGCTGGCGGTGCTGGTGCCGGCAGCGATCTGCGCCTTCCTCGGCACCTTGCTGTTGAAGCGGGCCGGATAAACCCTGTAGCAGCGAGCTTGCTCGCGAACCTCTTGCCACCGAGTGGGGGCGCGCGAGCAAGCTCGCTCCTACAGAGAGCAAAAGCAAAAAGCCGGCAATCGCCGGCTTTTCTGTGCGCGGGAATCAGCCGCGGCCCTGGGTTGCCTTGCGCACCGCCTTGGGAATCTGGATCACCACGCTTTCCGAGTAGCGGTCCTGCCAGGTGCGCTTGTCCTTGTCCCAGAGCATCCAGAGGAAGCCAAGGCCGGCGCAGCCCCAGGACGCGATGGCAATGACGAAGCGCAGCAGCGCCTGCATCAGGGTGATGCGCGTGCCGTTGGCGTTCTGCACGCGAATGCCCCAGACCTGCATGCCGAGGGTCTGGCCACTGTGGGTCCAGAACTTCGCGAAGAAGGCGAACACGCTGATGAACAGCAGGCTGGACAGCAGCGGGTCACCGGTCAGGGCACCCTGGTCGGCCAGCATGCGGAGTTTCTCGCTGCCATAGATCAGGCGCAGGAAACCTTGCTGATAGACCAGCGTCACTACCATCAGCAAGGCCACGCAGAGCAGGAAGTCGTAGAACATCGCGGCAAAGCGACGGACGAGCGTGGCGGGCGGAAAGTCTCCGGTGGGCTGGAGCTGCTGCGGCTTGGGCATGGGCATCTTCTGTGGCGATCAGGATGGATGGGGCCGGGATTATACGGATTCCGCCGCGCAGCGTTCTGTGGCGCAGGCTGTTCTAAGCTCAAGGCACGTCGCTACCCATGAGGGAGTGGCAATGCGTCGCAGGTCGCGACGCTGTCGAGCAAGGAACAAGGATGCCGCTACGCAGCTATACCCGGCGCCGGCTGCTGCCCCGTCTGGTCTTTTCCCTTTCCATGGCACTGCTGCCGCTGTTGCTGGGCAGCGCCATCATCTATTGGCAGGCCCTGCGCAGCCTGAGCAGCGAGGCAAGTGCGGCGTCGAACGAGGCTGTGCGCCTGTTCGATGTGATGCTCGGCAACGCCACGGCAGCTGCCCGGGCGGCACTGTTGCACGCCGATGAATCCTGCGAAGACGCCACCTGGGTGCTCCGCGAGCAGGTCGCCGTGGTGCCGTTCGTCCGTTCGGTCAACCTGACCCGCGACAACGACATCTATTGCACCTCGCTGTTCGGCGAGTTCGACGAGCGCCTCGACCCCAGCCTCTATGCGAATGGGCAACTGCGGATGATGGCGGGCAATTCGGTGACGCCGAACTATGCCCTGCTGATCCTGCGCCGGGTGCAGGGCAACAAGGCGGCCCTGGCGACCGTCGATGGGCGCTACCTGAGCAATACGCTGCAATTGGTCGATCAGCGCAGCGACCTGCAGCTGCAGGTTGGCCGGCAGTGGATGGACGAAGAGGGGCGGGTGTTCGACGGTGAACCGGCGTCCCTGCCTCTTGGGCATGTCGAACTGGCGTCCGGGCAGTTTCCCTACAAGGTCATCGGCGGCTTTCCGAAAGGCGCGCAGTGGCGGCACATCCGCGAGGATTCGCTGCCGCTGGTAACGCTGATGCTGATGCTCGGCGGGGTGTCGGGCATGGCCTGCTACTGGCTCTGGGGGCGTTCGGCGACGCCGAGCCTGGAGCTCGAGCGCGCCTTGCTCGCCGGGGAGTTCGTCCCCTATCTGCAACCCCTGGTCGATGCCCGGGACGGTCACTGGATCGGTGCCGAAGTGCTGATGCGCTGGACTCATCCGCGCGAAGGCATGGTCGGCCCCGACCTGTTCATCCCCATGGCCGAGCGCTCCGGGTTGATCGTGGCGATGACCCGCGAACTGTTCCACCAGGTCGCCGACGGCCTGGCGCCGCACGCAAAATTGCTCGGCCAGGGCTTTCACCTGGGCTTCAACATCAGCGCCCGGCACTGTACGGAACCGGGGCTGTTCGACGATTGCCGGGACTTCCAGGCGCGCTTCCTGCCCCATCGCCCGGAGCTGACCCTGGAGCTGACGGAACGCGAGCTGATCGTCTCCAGCGAGGTGACGGACGAGTTGTTCGACAAGCTGCACGGATTGGGCGTCAAGCTGGCGATCGACGACTTCGGAACCGGCAACTCGAGCCTGGCCTACCTGCACCGCTTCAAGGTGGATGCGCTGAAGATCGACAAGAGCTTCGTCGCGATGATCGGTGTGGACGCGCTGTCCTCGCACGTCCTCGACAGCATCGTCGAACTCTGCGGCAAGCTGGACCTGATGATCATTGCCGAGGGGGTGGAGACCGTGGAGCAGCAGGCTTACCTGGCCTCCCGCGGCGTCGAGGTGCTGCAGGGCTATCTGTTCGACCGGCCGATGCCTCTGGCGGCGTTCGTCGCAGCACTGCAGGAGCGGCATGGCGTGGCTGCGGCGCCGCAAGCTCGCCAATGAATTCGTCGTGGTGCAGCTGTCAGGGTGAGCGCTGCACCACGCGTTGCGTGTCAGGTCCTCAGCGAATCCTGAACAGCCGATCCAGCGACCAGGCACCCGCGCCGCGACCGATCAGCAGCAGAAGCAAGCCGGCCCAGGACAAGTGTGTCGGCCAGGCGTCGGGGTAGACGAACACCTCGATCACCGTGGTCATGCCCAGCAGTGCCAGTGCCGAAAGGCGAGTGAACAGCCCGAGCGCCAGCAGGATTGGGAAGAAATGCTCTGCATAGGTGGCCAGGTGTGCGGCGATGTACGGTGGCACCAGGGGCAACATGTACTCGCTCTGGAACAGTTCGTAGGTGCCGGGGGTGATGGTCAGGAGTCCCTCCACCTTGGTGCGCCCGGAGAGAAAGAAGATCGCGGCAATCCCGACGCGCGCCACCAGGCACAGGAAAGAGTCGCCCAGCAGGCGCTGCAGCAAGTCCGCAAGGCGATTCCAGCCGTGGCGCAGGCCGGTGGTGGGGGTGGTGCCGTGAGCAAGGTCCATGATGTCCTCCTTAAGCGAGGGTGACGGGACGAAAAACGCCGGCGGCCAGCAGGCGGCCCAGCAGCACGCTGAAATCCAGATCGGGCTGTGTGGCAAGTGCCAGCGTTGACGCGCGATCGAGGCTGTTCCCCTCCGCGCAGGCGTCGAGGAAGACGCAGCCGCCGAGCTCCAGGGACTGCCAGTCGACACCTTCGGCATGGCCGACCAGCAGGACGCCTTCGCCGTGCCAGGGCAGCGCATCGGGCATTGGCAGCGCTTCACGGTTGTAGTGCCAGAGGCTGCGGATCGGTTGTTCAGCAAACCAGCGCCAGCGCACGCTGGCGCGCGGTTCCAGCTGACAGGTGGCGAGGTCCGAGGCGGTCATGCCGGCCAGGCTGGCCAAGTCCAGCAGTGCGTCCTGATGCGCGGTGAATGCCTCGGTCCAGAGCCGGTCCAGGCGCGCTACGTCGCCCAGGTAGGGAAACGCGCGTGCTGGCTCGCAGGCATCGAGGAAGTCCGCGAAGCGTTCACCGTAGAGCACCAGGCGAGCGTCGCTCGGCGGCATTTCTCCGGCGTACAAGGCCGCAACGGCACGCATCCAGTCGCTACCGGCCAGACGCTCGACGCTGGGGAAGTTGGCGCACAGGGCGTCGATGCAACCCTTGAGGACAGTGTTGCGGTACACCTGGAAAGCGGCCTGCGTGGTGACCGCCTGCAGTTCCGGGGCCGGGCGCTGGTAGAGCGCCGCGACGAACGCGTCCTGGAAGGCGCCCAGAGAGGTCTTCATGCGGTCACCTCGACCAGGTTCAGGGTTGCCTGGGCGATGTCGCGTTCGGCCAGCAGGTCGGCAAAAGCCGGAAGGTGATCGTCGCGCTCGATCAGCGTCGGCCTTGGCCCGATACGCTGGATCAGGCGCTGGTACAGGGCCCACACCGGTTCAGCGATGGGCGCGTCGTGGGAGTCGATCAGCAGCTCGCCGCCTGCGTCATGGCTGTGTCCGGCCAGGTGGATCTCGAGGATGGCCGCAGCAGGGAAACCAGCGAGATAGTCGTGCGCGTCAAAGCCGAGATTGTGCGCGCTGACATGCACGTTGTTGATATCGAGCAACAGACCACAGCCAGTCCGCAGCGCCAGTTCGGTGAGGAACTCTATTTCGCCCCAGTCATGGCCCTCGAGGCGTACGTAGTGGCTGGGGTTCTCGATGGCGATGCGCCGCCCCAGGGCTTCCTGGGTGCGCTGGATATTCTCGGCTATGCGCGCCAGGGCGGCATGGCTGCGCGGGAAGGGCAGCAGGTCCGGCAAATACTGGCCACGCCAGGTGGACCAGGCCAGGTGCTCCGAGATCAGTTCCGGTTGCACACGCTCGACCAGCGCGCGCAGCTGATGCAGGTGCGCAGGGTCCGGAGCCGAGTCCGCGGCCAGGGATAGCGATACTCCGTGGAGTGTCAGCGGATGCCGTTCCGCTATGCGCTGCAGCCAGGCGAGGCGGGGGCCGCCGACCATGTAGTTCTCCGGGTGGACTTCAAACCAGAGTCCCTGGGCAGTGCAGGCAAGAGCGTCCGCGTAGTGCTCGGCCTTCAGCCCAAGGCCTGCGCCCAGTCGAGTATGTGCGTTCATGGTCGGCGGCCTGGGCTCAGGCCTTGCTCGGGGTCAGCGAGCCCATGCCGTGGGGCGTCTTGATCGAGGTGCAGGTGCCGGCCGGGACGTTCTTCCAGTGCATGCCGTCATAGTCCTTCTTGGCACTGCCTGCACAGGTGGTGCCCGCGCCCGCCTTGCAGTCGTTCTTGCCTGCCATGGCCACGCCGTAGCATTTCTCCATGGCGGCGCCATTGCCGGCCTTGGTGTTCATGTCGTCGGCCAGGGCTGCGCTGGTGATGGCGGCGAGGGCAATGGCGGCGGTAGTCAGGGTCAGGGTTTTCATGGTGCGGTTGCTCCAGTTCGGTTGAGGGCCGCGGAGGACTTTCCGACGGCTTGATGGGTAGTTCGCCGGGAGCGCTGATCCGGTTACAGCCGTGCGAAAAAATTTTGAGAATTCTTCGCCGCGGCCCTAACGTATTGAACGACGGTCTGTTTTTCCTGTGGGCCGGCGGCGCGCCAGAAACAGCGGCGAGTCGTGGGAAAAATCCAGCCGCGGTGTAACCAGGACGGCCGATGCAGCGAACTACCAGTCAGGATGTGTTGATTGCGCGTGAAGCGCAGCTGCAGGCGTTGCTGCTGCGCGGCATGGACGGTGACAACGCGGCGTACCGTGACTTTCTCAGCGCACTGGGCACGCATCTGCGTGCCTTCTTGCGCCGGCGCCTGAGCCAGCGCCCTGGAGAGGTCGAGGACCTGTTGCAGGAGGTCCTGCTGGCGGTGCACAACGCCCGCCACACCTACCGTGCCGATCAGCCGCTGACGGCCTGGGTGCAAGCGATTGCGCGCTACAAGCTGGCGGACCATTTCCGCGCGTTCGCCCGTCGAGAGGCGCTGCATGATCCCTTGCAGGACGACGCCGCGGAACTGCTCATCGGCGAAGATGACGAGCCCGCACAGGCCCGCCGCGATCTCGGCAAGCTGCTGCTGCAGCTACCCGACAAGCAGCGCCTGCCAATAGTCCATGTGAAGCTCGAAGGCCTGTCGGTGGAAGAGACCGCGAGCCTGACCGGGCTTTCCAGTTCCGCCGTGAAAGTGGGCATTCACCGTGGGCTGAAGGTCCTGGCGAATATGATTCGAGGAAGGCGAAGCGATGAAGACCAATGAACTGATCGACCTGCTGAGCGCCGGCGAAAGCGCGGTGGATCGGCGAGTTCTGGGCAAGCGCCTGGCGATCGCGCTATTCGCCGGAGGTCTGGGCGCGCTGCTGCTGATGGCTGCGTTGTTTGGGGTTCGGCCTGACCTGGCTGAAGTCTCGCGCACACCATTGTTCTGGGCCAAGGTCGCACTCCCGGGCAGCCTGGCGCCGCTTGCATTGTGGCTGAGCAGTCGCCTGGCACGACCAGGCGTCAGTGGGGGAGCGGCCTGGGTGCTGCTGGGGTTGCCAGTGCTGGCGGTCTGGCTCGGTGGCGCCCTGGAACTGGCAGGAGTGCCCGTCGAGGCGCGCGCAGGCCTGATCCTTGGCAAGACCTGGCGCACCTGCGCGCTGAACATTGCGCTGCTCTCGGTGCCGGCATTTATCTCGGTGTTCTGGGCGTTGCGCGGCCTTGCCCCGACGCGCCTGCGCCTGGCGGGGGCAGCAGGAGGATTGTTGGCTGGCGCCACCGCGACCCTGGCCTATTGCCTGCACTGCCCTGAAATGGGCGTTTCTTTCTGGGGCGTCTGGTATCTGCTCGGCATGCTGGTGCCCAGCGTGCTGGGCGCGCTGCTCGGACCACGCCTGCTGCGCTGGTAGTCGAGGCCAACGCCTGTGTGCTCCACGCGCGCGCTGATCATCAGGCTGTGGGCCGACGCCGACTGAATGGCTGCTGAAGCCATCGCTGTCGCTGATTTTCCTGTCCCATCGGGTAGACAGTTTTTTCCGTCGCTTTTATGGCGGGAAAGCGTCTTTCTGGACGCTTCAGTATTGGTTCAGTAGAGCTCCCTTACTCAGGAGTTCTCGCAATGAATCAACACAGTTATTGGTCGGTCTGCCTGGTGCTGCTGCGCATCTTCGCTGTGATGCTGCTGAGCTTGCCGTGCTACTAGTGCCACCCCAAGGCGCTGCGAGGCGCCTTTTTCACTGGCTGGAACCACGCCGGCCTTGCGCCGAGGCATCCTGGAGCAGGTCGTCGCAAGCGTCTGGAACGGTCGTGCGAGCCAGGGGTTTCCGGGCTGGTCCGCTGCGCCGAACAGAGGGGGGCAAGTGCCGCTACGTTCCCTGGAGGGGCGCCAGAGGCCACCGGGCTGGGAAGTCTTCGGTCGTCCTGGGCTGCGCTGATTGCGAGGAGGCCCGCCTTGATCGCCCTGTAGGGCTCCAGTCGAGCCACTTGCGAGGAGAATCGCAGGCAACAAAAAACCGGCCCTGAGGCCGGTTCTTCGTGGGTTTCAGGACTTCCTCGGAAGTCCCGAAACAATGTGGTGGTGCCCCGGGAGAGACTCGAACTCTCACTCTGTCGCCAGAAACGGATTTTGAATCCGCCGCGTCTACCATTCCGCCACCGAGGCAATGGCGCGGCAGTATAGGGAGACGCTCTGCGCCGGTCAATCGGCTCGAATGGTCAGAATTTGGCATTTCCAGTAAGATACGCGCCCCTTCGAGATAGCTCTTCCCATGCGTGTCGCTGACTTTCATTTCGACCTGCCCGAGGCGTTGATCGCCCGCCATCCGCTCCCTGAACGCCGCGGCAGCCGCCTGCTGGTGCTGGACGGACCGAGCGGCGAGCTCAGCCATCGGCAATTCGCCGACATCCTCGGCTTCCTCAAGCCGGGCGACCTGATGGTGTTCAACAACACCCGGGTGATTCCTGCCCGCCTGTTCGGCCAGAAGGCTTCCGGCGGCAAGCTGGAAATCCTTGTCGAGCGCGTGCTGGACAGCCATCGCGTGCTGGCTCATGTGCGCTCCAGCAAATCGCCCAAGCCGGGTTCGAAGATCCTCATCGACGGCGGTGGCGAAGCCGAGATGCTGCAGCGCCACGATGCGCTGTTCGAGCTGGGCTTCAGTGAGGACGTGCTGCCGCTGCTGGAGCGCGTCGGCCACATGCCGCTGCCGCCTTATATAGACCGTCCGGATGAAGACGCCGACCGCGAGCGCTACCAGACTGTCTATGCCGAGCGTGCGGGCGCGGTGGCCGCGCCGACTGCCGGCCTGCACTTCGACGAAGCGCTGCTGGAGTCGATCCGCGCCAAGGGCGTGGATACCGCGTTCGTCACCCTGCACGTCGGCGCCGGGACCTTCCAGCCGGTGCGCGTGGAGCGCATCGAAGACCACCACATGCACAACGAGTGGCTGGAAGTCAGCCAGGACGTGGTCGACGCCGTGGCCGCCTGCAAGGCGCGCGGCGGCCGGGTAGTCGCCGTCGGCACCACCAGCGTGCGTTCGCTGGAAAGCGCGGCTCGCGATGGCGTGCTCAAGCCGTTCAGCGGCGACACCGATATCTTTATCTTCCCCGGGCGGCCGTTCCACGTGGTCGACGCCCTGGTCACCAATTTCCACCTGCCCGAATCCACCCTGCTGATGCTGGTCTCCGCCTTCGCCGGCTACCCCGAGACCATGGCTGCCTATGCGGCGGCAGTGGAGCAGGGCTATCGCTTCTTCAGCTACGGCGATGCCATGTTCATTACCCGCAACCCGGCACCGCGCGGCCCCGAGGACTGATCCATGAGTTTCATGAAATTCGAACTGCTGGCCACTGAAGGCAAGGCCCGTCGCGGCCGCCTGACCTTCCCCCGCGGCGTGGTGGAAACCCCGGCTTTCATGCCGGTGGGCACCTACGGCACCGTGAAGGGCATGCTCCCGCACGACATCGAGGGCATCGGCGCGCAGATCATCCTCGGCAATACCTTCCACCTGTGGCTGCGCCCGGGCACCGAGGTGATCCAGAAGCACGGCGACCTGCATGACTTCATGCAGTGGAAAGGGCCGATCCTCACCGATTCGGGCGGCTTCCAGGTGTTCAGCCTGGGCGCGCTGCGAAAGATCAAGGAGGAGGGCGTGTACTTCGCCTCCCCGGTGGACGGCGCCAAGGTCTTCATGGGCCCGGAAGAGTCCATGGCGGTGCAGCGTGCGCTGGGCTCGGACATCGTGATGATCTTCGACGAGTGCACCCCGTACCCGGCGGAATTCGACGTGGCCAAGCGCTCCATGGAGCTGTCGCTGCGCTGGGCCAAGCGCTCGAAAGTCGCCCACGGCGACAGCCCCTCGGCACTCTTCGGCATCGTCCAGGGTGGCATGCACGAAGAACTGCGCATGCGCTCGCTGGACGGCCTGCAGGAAATCGGTTTCGACGGCCTGGCGATTGGCGGCCTGTCGGTAGGCGAGCCCAAGGAAGAAATGATCCGCGTGCTGGACTTCCTGCCCCAGCACATGCCGGCTGACAAACCTCGTTACCTGATGGGTGTGGGCAAACCCGAAGACCTCGTGGAAGGTGTGCGCCGGGGCGTCGACATGTTCGATTGCGTCATGCCCACCCGCAATGCGCGCAATGGCCACCTTTTCGTTGACACCGGGGTGATCAAGATCCGCAACGCGGTGCACAAGCACGACGAATCTCCGCTGGACCCGACCTGCGATTGCTACACCTGCAAGCACTTCTCCCGCGCTTACCTCTACCACCTGGACAAGTGCGGCGAAATGCTCGGCAGCATGCTCAATACCATCCACAACTTGCGGCATTATCAGCGGCTTATGGCTGGTTTGCGCGAGGCAATCCAACAGGGTACATTGGCGAACTTTGTCGACGCCTTCTACGCCAAGCGCGGCCTTCCCGTGCCGCCGCTGGCGGACTGACCTTATTCATCGAAAAAGCTTTGAGACAGGAGTTTCCAATGAGTTTTCTGATTCCCGCTGCCTACGCTGACGCCGCAGCCCCGGCCGCTGCTGCTGGCCCGGCCGGCACTGGCTTCGAGTGGATTTTCCTGGTCGGTTTCCTGGTCATCTTCTACCTGATGATCTGGCGTCCCCAGGCCAAGCGCTCCAAGGAGCACAAGAACCTGCTGTCCGGCCTGCAGAAGGGCGATGAAGTCGTCACTTCCGCCGGTATCGCCGGCAAGGTGACCAAAGTGGCCGATGACTTCGTCGTCGTCGAAGTTTCCGACAACGTCGAGCTGAAGTTCCAGAAGGCCGCGATCGCCGCGACCCTGCCGAAAGGCACCCTGAAGGCGATATGATCCACCTCTTAGAAACCCAACCGACGGGGCGCAAGATGCGCCCCGCGTCATAACGGGCGGTGTCATGCTCAACAAGTATCCCCTGTGGAAGTATCTGCTGATCCTGGCGGTCCTGGCCGTCGGTTTCATCTACTCCGCGCCCAACCTCTATCCTGACGATCCGGCCGTCCAGATCAGCGGCGCGAGCACTGCGCTGCAGGTCACCCAGGCCGACGTGGACAAGGCCAGCAAGGCGCTTGCCGATGCCGGCATCGCCGTCAAGGCAGGCTCGCTGGGCAAGAACAGCGGCCTGATCCGCCTGGCCAAGCAGGAAGACCAGCTGCCGGCCAAGGACATCGTCCGCCGCGCGCTGGGTGACGACTACGTAGTCGCCCTGAACCTGGCCCAGACCACGCCGAACTGGCTGCGCAATATCGCCGCCCACCCGATGAAGCTGGGTCTCGACCTTTCCGGTGGTGTGCACTTCCTGCTGGAAGTGGACATGGAGAAAGCTGTCGACGCTCGTATGAAGGTGTACGAGAACGAGGTCAAGAGCGCCCTGCGTAAAGAGCGCGTGCGCTACCGCAGCCTGCCAGTGCAGGACGGCGGCATCCAGCTGGGCTTCACCGAAGAAGCCGACCTGGACAAGGCCAAGTCGATCATCGCCAAGGATTTCCGCGATTTCGAAACCGCCCAGAGCGACCGCAATGGCATGCAGGTCCTGCGCCTGGCCATGACCGCCACCAAGCTGGCCGAAATCCGCGAATACTCGATCAAGCAGAACCTCACCACCGTCCGCAACCGCGTGAACGAGCTGGGCGTCTCCGAGCCGCTGGTACAGCGCCAGGGCGCCAACCGCATCGTCGTCGAGCTGCCGGGCGTGCAGGACACCGCCGAAGCCAAGCGTATCCTCGGCAAGACTGCGAACCTGGAGTTCCGCCTGGCCGCCGAGCCGGATGCGATCAAGTCCTCCACTGAAACCTTCGATTTCCGCGAGCCGCGTCGTCCGCCGGCGACCCTGGAGCGTGGCGTGATCATCACCGGTGACCAGGTCACCGACGCCAGCGCCAGCTTCGACGAGAACGGTCGTCCGCAAGTGAACATCCGCCTGGATGGCCACGGCGGCGAACTGATGAACCGCGCGACCCGCAACAACGTCGGCCGCAGCATGGCCGTGGTGTTCATCGAGCAGAAGCCGATCACCCGCTACACCAAGCAGGTCGTCGACGGCGTCGAGCAGGAAGTCGCTGTTCAGGCATTCAAGGAAGAGAAGCAGATCATCAGCCTGGCGACCATCCAGTCGCCGCTGGGCAACCAGTTCCGCATCACCGGCCTGGACGCTCCGGGCGAGTCCTCGGAACTGGCCCTGCTGCTGCGCGCCGGTGGCCTGGCTGCTCCAATGTACTTCGCCGAAGAACGCACCATCGGCCCGAGCCTGGGTGCGGACAACATCGCCAAGGGTATCGATGCATCCCTCTGGGGCATGGTCTTCGTTTCCCTGTTCATCATCGTCATCTACCGCTTCTTCGGCGTGATCGCCACCGTCGCCCTGGCCTTCAACATGGTCATGCTGGTGGCGCTGATGTCGATCCTCGGTGCGACCCTGACCCTCCCGGGTATCGCCGGTATCGTGCTGACCATGGGTATGGCGGTGGACGCCAACGTGCTGATCTTCTCGCGGATACGCGAGGAACTGGCGGCGGGCATGTCGACGCAGCGGGCGATCCATGAGGGCTTCAACCGGGCCTTCACCGCGATCATCGACGCCAACCTGACCTCGCTGCTGGTCGGCGGCATCCTCTACGCCATGGGCACCGGCCCGGTGAAGGGCTTCGCCGTGACCATGTCCCTGGGTATTCTCACCTCGATGTTCACTGCCATTCTGGTCACCCGCGCAATGGTGAACCTGATCTACGGCGGCCGCGACGTTAAGAAGCTGTGGATCTAAGGGGCCAGAGATGAATATCAAGATCGGTACTATCAACTTCATGGGCGTGCGCAACATTGCGTTCGCCGCGACCCTGATCCTGACCCTGATCGCCCTCGGCAGTTGGGTCTTCAAAGGTATCAACTTCGGCCTGGACTTCACCGGCGGTACGTCGATCAAGCTGAACTACGAGCAGCCTGCCGACCTGTCCAAGGTGCGCGAGCAACTGGTCGCCGCCGGTTACAGCGAGGCCGTGGTACAGAGCTTCGGTGATACCCGCGACGTGCTGGTGCGCATGCCCAGCGAAGACCCGGAGCTGGGCAAGAAAGTCGCCGCTGCGCTGCAGAAGGCGGATGCCTCCAACCCCGCCAAGGTCAACGGCGTCGAGTACGTGGGCCCGCAGGTGGGTGAGGAGCTGCGCGACCAGGGCGGCCTCGGCATGCTCCTGGCGCTGGGCGGCATCCTGTTGTACGTGGGCTTCCGCTTCCAGTGGAAGTTCGCCCTGGGGGCGATCCTCTCGCTGATCCACGACGCCATCATCGTGATGGGCGTGCTGTCGTTCTTCCAGATCACCTTCGACCTGACCGTGCTGGCCGCGGTGCTGGCGGTGGTGGGCTACTCGCTGAACGACACCATCGTGATCTTCGACCGGGTGCGCGAGAACTTCCGCGTGCTGCGCAAGGCCAGCCTGATCGAGAACATCAACATCTCGACCAGCCAGACCCTGCTGCGGACCATCGCCACGTCGGTGTCGACCCTGCTGGCGATCGCTGCGCTGCTGTTCTTCGGTGGCGACAACCTGTTCGGCTTCTCCATCGCACTGTTCGTCGGTGTGATGGCGGGTACCTACTCGTCGATCTACATCGCCAACGTGGTGCTGATCTGGCTGAACCTGTCCAGCGAGGACCTGATTCCTCCGCCGAGCAAGGAAGTCGACGAGCGCCCGTAATAGAGCGTTTCCGGCCTTCCAGAGAAAACTCCCGCTTCGGCGGGAGTTTTCGTTTGTAGGAGGTGGATCACGAAACCGCCGGAACTTTCTTACAAATGGGTCGCTCCAAGGCAAGGTAAAGGGCAAGGCCCGAATGAGAAGAAAGACCAGGAGAACCCTATGAACAAGTCGTTGCTAATCGGTACCGTGCTGGGCGCTGTAGGCGTGACTGCCGGTGGCGCCGTGGCTACCTACAGTCTGGTGGACCGTGCGCCGCAATACGCCGAGGTGCTCGCCGTTCAACCGGTCAAGGAAACCATCAAGAATCCGCGCCAGGTCTGCAAGGACGTGGCAGTGACCCATCAGCGTCCGGTCAAGGACACCCACCAGATCGCCGGTACGGCGATTGGCGCCATCGCTGGCGGCCTGCTGGGCAACCAGATCGGCGGCGGCAATGGCAAGAAGATCGCCACCGTGGCGGGCGCCATCGGCGGCGGCTACGCGGGCAACAAGGTGCAGGAAGGCATGCAGGAGCGTGATACCTACACCACCACCGAAACCCGCTGCAGCACCGTCAATGATACCAGCGAGAAGGTCGTCGGCTACGACGTGAAGTACCTGCTCGATGGCAAGGCCGGCCAGGTCCGCATGGACCGCGATCCGGGCTCGCAGATTCCGGTCGACAAGAGCGGCCGACTGGTCCTGGGGCAGCAATAAGCCGTCGCCAGGTCTCAGTGAGAAAGGCGCCCATCGGGCGCCTTTTCTTTTGGATCTCTTCGTAGGAGCGAGCTTGCTCGCGAACAGCCCCGCGTCGTGTCGCCAGAAGAAAGGGCAAAAGCATCGCGAGCAAGCTCGCTCCTACAATGAAGTGCGTTCTTGCAGGCACAAAAAAGCCCGGCATTGCCGGGCTTTTTCTGTCGAGGCTCTGGCTCAGCGCTTGAGCGACGGCGGCAGGTGCGGCTGGATGCTGGTCAGCAGCGCCTTGAAGCACTTGGTGTTGCCGGCAACGATCTGGCCCTTCTCGAGGAACTCGTGACCGCCGGTGAAATCGCTCACCAGGCCGCCTGCTTCCTGGATCAGCAGGGCGCCGGCTGCCATGTCCCACTCGGACAGGCCGAATTCCCAGAAGGCGTCGTAGCGGCCGGCGGCGACGTAGGCCAGATCCAGGCTGGCGGCGCCGGCGCGGCGGATGCCGGCAGTCTGGCCGACCAGGCTGCGGAACATGCCCAGGTAGGCGTCCAGATTGTCCATCTGGCTGTCGCGGAACGGGAAGCCGGTGCCGAGCAGTGCGCCTTCCAGGCTCTTGCGGTTGCTGACGCGCAGGCGGCGACCGTTCAGGGCGGCGCCACGGCCGCGGCTGGCGGTGAATTCTTCCTGGCGGACCGGATCGAGGACTACGGCGTGCTCGAGGCGGCCGCGGTATTTGCAGGCGATGCTGACGGCGTAGTGCGGAACGCCGTGGATGAAGTTGGTGGTGCCATCCAGCGGATCGATGATCCACAGGTAGTCTGCGCCTTCGCCGCTGCCTTCGAGCATGCCGCCTTCTTCGCCCATGATCCCGTGGTTCGGGTAGGCCTTGCGCAGGGCGGTGACGATGGAGAGTTCGGCCGCGCGATCGACTTCGGTGACGTAGTCGTTGGCTTCTTTCTCGTTGACCGACAGGGTATCCAGGCGTTCGATGGAGCGGAAGATCAGTTCACCGGCGCTGCGAGCGGCGCGCAGGGCGATATTCAGCATAGGCTGCATGGAGAGGTCACCTGGGTCGTTAAAGAAAGCCGAACATTCTAGCAGAAAGCCATGGAGTTCATAGAGCGACCTGTCGCCTGCGTGGCGCAAGACCCACTGCTGCGGTAGGATTCCCTCCCTTTTTCGCTTTTGTGTGGAGTCGCGCGTTGCTCGACAAAATTCGCGTGGTGCTGGTCAACACCAGCCATCCCGGCAATATCGGCGGTACGGCCCGTGCGATGAAGAACATGGGCCTGTCGCGCCTGGTACTGGTCGATCCGATGGATTTCCCCAGTGGCGAGGCGCGCGCCCGCGCATCCGGCGCCGACGACATTCTCGATGCGGCCGTGGTCGTGCCGACCCTGGAAGATGCCCTGGCGGGTTGCAGCCTGGTGCTGGGTACCAGTGCGCGCGATCGCCGCATTCCCTGGCCGCTGCTCGATCCCCGCGAGTGCGCCACCACCAGCCTGGAGCATGTCCAGCAGGGTGGAGAGGTCGCGCTGGTGTTTGGCCGCGAGTACGCCGGCCTGACCAATGACGAGCTGCAGCGATGTCAGTTCCACGTGCACATCCCGGCCAATCCCGAGTTCAGCTCGCTGAACCTGGCGACGGCGGTGCAGGTGCTGGTCTACGAGGTGCGCATGGCCTGGCTGGCCGTTCAGGGGCAGCCGACCAAGCAGGAGAAGGTCGAGTCCACGGCAATGCTCAACAGCGTCCCGGTGACGTCGGATGAGCTGGAGCGCTTCTACGCACACCTGGAATCGACCCTGGTGGATATCCAGTTCCTCGATCCGCAGAAGCCGCGCCACCTGATGTCGCGCCTGCGCCGCCTGTATGGCCGCAGCGGTGTGAGCAAGCTGGAGATGAATATCCTGCGGGGTATTCTCACCGAGACACAGAAAGCTGCCCGCGGGGAGCTTTCCAAGCGGAGTGATGAAGATGTTTGAGCGCGTACGCGAAGACATTCAGAGCGTATTCCATCGAGACCCGGCGGCACGTAATGCCTTCGAAGTGCTCACCTGCTATCCGGGCCTGCATGCCGTCTGGCTGCACCGCCTGGCCCATGGTTTGTGGGTGTCCGGCTGGAAGTGGCTGGCGCGAATGGTGTCGAACTTCGGTCGTTGGATGACCGGTATCGAGATCCATCCAGGCGCGAAGATCGGTCGTCGCTTCTTTATCGACCATGGCCTGGGTATCGTCATTGGCGAAACGGCCGAAATCGGCGACGACGTCACCATCTACCAGGGCGTGACCCTGGGCGGCACCAGCTGGAACAAGGGCAAGCGCCATCCGACCCTGGCCGATGGCGTGGTGGTAGGGGCGGGCGCCAAGGTGCTCGGCCCGTTCACCGTCGGTGCCGGCGCCAAGGTCGGCTCCAACGCCGTGGTGACCAAAGAGGTGCCTCCGGGCGCCACCGTTGTGGGGATTCCAGGGCGCATCATCATCAAGGATGACGCGGATCAGGCGGCCAAGCGCCAGGCCATGGCAGAAAAGCTCGGGTTCGATGCCTACGGCGTCAGCCAGGACATGCCCGACCCGGTGGCTCGTGCCATTGGTCAGTTGCTTGACCACCTGCAGGCGGTCGATGGTCGTCTGGAAGGCATGTGCAAGGCTCTGACGGCCCTGGGTAGCGACTACTGTGCGAAGGATCTTCCGGTACTGCGGGAAGAGGACTTCGCTGGAGTCAAGGGCGAGGAGAGCAGCAAGTCGGCGCAGTGATGCGCCGGCCCTTGCATTGCTGCTACAATACGGCGCCGTTCGCTGGCTAATTCCGACTAAAGTAATAGGTCTTATAGTTGACTTAAATAGTCGGAAAAGAGCATACTTCCGCCATACCAGCGATTCTTCCGGATTTCCCCATGCGATTGACCACCAAAGGCCGCTATGCCGTCACCGCCATGCTCGATCTGGCGTTGCACGCCCAGCGTGGCCCGGTTTCTCTCGCCGATATCTCCGAGCGCCAGGGTATTTCCCTGTCCTACCTGGAACAGCTGTTCGCCAAGTTGCGCCGTGGCAACCTGGTGGTCAGCGTGCGTGGTCCGGGTGGCGGTTACCAGTTGTCCCGCGACATGACCGGCATCCACGTTGCCCAGGTGATCGATGCGGTCAACGAGTCGGTCGATGCTACCCGCTGCCAGGGCCAGGGTGACTGCCACTCCGGCGATACCTGCCTGACCCACCACTTGTGGTGCGACCTCAGTCAGCAGATTCACGAGTTCCTCAGCGGCATCAGCCTGGCCGACCTGGTCGAGCGCCGCGAAGTTCAAGAGGTCGCTCAGCGCCAGGACGAGCGTCGCTGCTCGGGCAGTAAGCCGCTGCGCCTCGACAAGATTGAAGCGTCCGCCATCGATTGAGCGAACGCCCGCCTGTAGGAGTTACCTGATGAGATTGCCGATTTACCTCGACTACTCCGCCACCACCCCGGTGGATCCGCGTGTCGCTCAGAAAATGGCCGACTGCCTGCTGGTTGACGGCAATTTCGGCAACCCGGCTTCGCGTTCCCACCTCTTCGGCTGGAAGGCCGAGGAAGCGGCTGAAAACGCCCGTCGCCAGGTCGCCGAACTGGTCAATGCCGACCCCCGCGAGATCGTCTGGACTTCCGGTGCCACCGAGTCCGATAACCTCGCCGTCAAGGGCGTCGCGCACTTCTATGCGACCAAGGGCAAGCACATCATCACCTCGAAGATCGAGCACAAGGCGGTCCTGGATACCTGCCGCCAGCTGGAGCGTGAAGGTTTCGAAGTGACCTACCTGGAGCCGACCCCCGAGGGCATCATCACCCCGGCGATGGTCGAGGCCGCCCTGCGTGACGACACCATCCTGGTTTCGGTCATGCACGTGAACAACGAAGTCGGCAGCATCAACGACATCGCTGCCATCGGTGAGCTGACCCGTTCGCGCGGCATCCTGCTGCACGTCGACGCTGCCCAGTCCGCCGGTAAAGTCGACATCGACCTGGAGAAACTCAAGGTCGACCTGATGTCCTTCTCCGCCCACAAGGTCTACGGCCCCAAAGGCATGGGCGCGCTGTACGTGCGTCGCAAGCCGCGTGTGCGCCTGGAAGCCCAGATGCACGGCGGCGGTCACGAGCGCGGCATGCGTTCGGGTACCCTGGCGACCCACCAGATCGTCGGCATGGGCGAAGCCTTCCGCATCGCCAAGGAAGAAATGCACCAGGAAATGGCTCGCATCGAAGGCCTGCGCAAGCGCTTCTTCGATCAGGTCCAGGACCTGGAAGAGCTGTATCTCAACGGCAGCCCGACTTCCTACGCGCCGAACATCCTCAACGTCAGCTTCAACTACGTCGAAGGCGAGTCGCTGATGATGTCGCTCAAGGACCTGGCCGTTTCGTCCGGCTCCGCCTGCACCTCGGCCTCGCTGGAGCCGTCCTACGTGCTCCGCGCCCTGGGTCGCAACGACGAACTGGCGCACAGCTCCATCCGTTTCAGCTTCGGCCGCTTCACTACTGAAGAAGAGGTCGACTACGCCGCCAAAAAGGTGGTGGAAGCCGTTTCCAAGCTGCGTGAACTCTCGCCGCTGTGGGATATGTTCAAAGAGGGTGTCGACCTGTCCAAGGTCGAATGGCAGGCCCACTGACCCGCCCCATAGAGTGAGGATTAGCCATGGCTTACAGTGACAAGGTCATCGACCACTACGAAAACCCGCGCAACGTCGGCAAGCTCAATGCCGAAGACCCGGATGTCGGCACCGGCATGGTCGGTGCTCCCGCCTGCGGCGACGTGATGCGCCTGCAGATCAAGGTCAACGAGCAGGGCGTCATCGAAGACGCCAAGTTCAAGACTTACGGCTGCGGTTCCGCCATCGCCTCCAGCTCCCTCGCCACCGAGTGGATGAAGGGCAAGACGCTGGACGAGGCCGAATCCATCAAGAACACCACCATCGCCGAAGAGCTGGCCCTGCCGCCAGTGAAGATCCACTGCTCGGTGCTCGCCGAGGACGCCATCAAGGCGGCCGTGCGCGACTACAAGCAGAAGAAAGGTCTGCTCTGAAGCGATTCGTTGAGTAAGGAGTTCCCATGGCCATCAGCATGACCGAATCCGCCGCCAACCATGTTCGCCGTTCTCTCGAAGGGCGCGGCAAGGGTGAGGGCATTCGTCTTGGCGTGCGCACCACCGGGTGTTCCGGGCTGGCCTATGTGCTGGAGTTCGTTGACGAACTGGCAGCCGAGGACCAGGTCTTCGAGAGCCACGGCGTGAAGGTCATCATCGACCCGAAAAGCCTGGTCTACCTCGACGGTACCGAGTTGGACTTCACCAAGGAAGGCCTCAACGAGGGCTTCAAGTTCAACAACCCGAACGTGCGCGGTGAGTGTGGCTGCGGCGAAAGCTTCAACGTCTGAGGTCGGGTGTGGGTAGTCCCTGTCACTTCGCGCTGTTCGATTTGCAGCCGGGCTTCCGGATCGATCTGGAAGCCCTTGGCAACCGCTACCGCGAGCTGGTGCGGACGGTCCATCCGGATCGCTTCGCCGATGCCTCCGAGCGCGAGCAGCGCCTGGCGCAGTCCAAGGCTGCCGAGCTCAACGATGCCTACCAGACGCTGAAGAGCGTGCCGCGTCGTGCCCTGTACTTGCTGGCGTTGCGCGGCGATGCGTTGCCGCTGGAGGCCACGGTACAGGATCCGGAATTCCTGCTGCAGCAGATGCAGCTGCGCGAGGACCTGGAAGACCTGCAGGACAGCGCCGATCTCGATGGCGTGGCGCAGTTCAAGCGTCAGTTGAAATCCGCCCAGCAGCGTCTGGAAGAGGATTTCGCCGATTGCTGGGACGATACCGGTCGCCGTGAGTTGGCCGAGCGTCTGGTTCGCCGCATGCAGTTCCTCGACAAGCTGGCGCAGGAAGTGCGGCAGCTCGAAGAGCGACTCGACGATTAATCCGCGCGGCCCGTGCCGCGCCCGATAGCCTGATTAGAAACCGCATGGCCCTACTGCAGATCGCCGAGCCCGGACAAAGTCCCCAGCCACACCAGCGTCGCCTGGCGGTGGGGATCGACCTGGGTACCACGAATTCCCTGGTCGCTGCCGTGCGCAGCGGCGTCGCAGCACCCTTGCCCGATGATCGCGGCGAAGTGATCCTGCCGTCTGCGGTGCGTTACCTCGCCGATCGCATCGAGGTGGGCGAGAACGTTCGCGCCACCGCCTCGCAAGACCCGCTGAACTCCATCATTTCGGTGAAGCGCCTGATGGGGCGCGGCCTGGAGGATGTGAAACAGCTGGGCGGCCAACTGCCGTACCGCTTTACCCAGGGCGAATCGCACATGCCCTTCATCGAGACCGTCCAGGGCGCCAAGAGCCCGGTCGAAGTCTCGGCGGAAATTCTCCGCGTCCTGCGCCAGCGCGCCGAGTCGACCCTGGGTGGCGAACTGGTGGGCGCAGTGATCACTGTTCCCGCTTATTTCGACGACGCCCAGCGCCAGGCCACCAAGGACGCCGCGCGTCTGGCCGGCCTGCACGTGCTGCGCCTGCTCAACGAGCCGACCGCTGCGGCGGTCGCCTACGGCCTCGACAAGAACGCCGAGGGCGTGGTCGCCATCTATGACCTGGGTGGCGGTACTTTCGACATTTCCATCCTGCGCCTGACCCGTGGCGTCTTCGAAGTCCTGGCCACCGGCGGTGATACCGCGCTGGGTGGCGATGACTTCGACCACGCCATCGCCGGCTGGATCATCGAGCAGTCCGGGGTCTCGGCCGATCTGGATCCGGGCGCCCAGCGTCGCTTGCTGCAGGCTGCCTGCGCGGCGAAGGAAGCGCTGACCGACTGCGCCAGCGTGGCCGTTGCTTATGACAGCTGGTCAGGTGAGCTGACCCGCACCCAGCTTGAGGCCCTGATCGATCCGCTGATCCAGCGCAGCCTCAAGTCCTGCCGTCGCGCAGTCCGTGATTCCGGTGTCGAGCTGGAAGAAGTCAGCGCTGTCGTCATGGTTGGCGGCTCGACCCGTGTGCCTCGTGTGCGCGAACTGGTGGGCGACCTGTTCGCTCGCGACCCGCTGACCGACATCGATCCGGACCAGGTCGTCGCCATTGGCGCGGCCATCCAGGCGGATGCCCTGGCCGGCAACAAGCGCGGCGAAGAGCTGCTGCTGCTGGACGTGATTCCCCTGTCGCTCGGCCTGGAAACCATGGGTGGGCTGATGGAGAAGGTGATCCCGCGCAATACCACCATTCCGGTGGCGCGCGCTCAGGAGTTCACCACCTACAAGGATGGCCAGACGGCCATGATGATCCATGTGCTGCAAGGCGAGCGCGAGCTGGTCAAGGACTGCCGGTCCCTGGCGCGCTTCGAGCTGCGCGGCATTCCGCCGATGGTGGCCGGCGCGGCAAAGATCCGCGTCAGCTTCCAGGTCGACGCCGATGGCCTGCTGGGTGTGTCCGCCCGTGAATTGTCCTCGGGCGTCGAGGCGAGCATCCAGGTCAAGCCGTCCTACGGCCTGACCGACGGCGAAATCGCCCGCATGCTGCAGGATTCCTTCCAGTATGCCGGCGATGACCTTGCTGCCCGCGCCCTGCGCGAACAGCAGGTCGAGGCCCAGCGTCTGCTGGAGGCCGTGCAGTCGGCGCTGGACGCCGACGGCGAGCGCCTGCTGGAGGCCGACGAGCGCCTGGTCATCGATGCTGGCATGGACTCGCTGCGCGAGCTGGCCACCGGCAGCGATACCGTCGCCATCGAACAACAGATCAAGCGTCTGTCCCAGCTGACCGACGCCTTTGCCGCGCGCCGTATGGACGCCACCGTCAAAGCTGCACTGGCCGGTCGCCGGCTCAACGAAATCGAGGAATAAGCGAAGATGCCGCAGATTGTCTTTCTGCCCCACGCCGAACACTGCCCCGAAGGCGCGGTGATCGAAGCCCAGCCGGGCGAAACCATCATGAAGGCGGCGCTGCGCAACGGCATCGAGATCGAACACGCCTGTGAGATGTCCTGTGCCTGCACCACCTGTCACGTGATCGTGCGCGAGGGCTTCAACTCGATGGAAGGCTCCGACGAGCTGGAAGACGACATGCTGGACAAGGCCTGGGGTCTGGAGCCGGATTCGCGCCTGTCCTGCCAGGCCGTGGTCGGCGAGACCGATCTGGTGGTGGAAATTCCGAAATACACCATCAACCAGGTGTCCGAAGGTCACTGAGGCGGAGCGTTCGCATGAGTCTGAAATGGGTTGATGTGCTCGAAATCGCCATCCAGCTGGCCGAGTCCCAGCCGGACGTCGATCCGCGCTACGTGAATTTCGTCGATCTGCACCGCTGGGTGCTGGCATTGCCGGAGTTCAGCGACGATCCTTCCCGTGGCGGGGAAAAGGTCCTGGAGGCCATCCAGGCTGCCTGGATCGAAGAAGCCGACTGAAAGCGGCGGCAGGCGGCGGGCTGCAGGCTGCAGGCAAAATCAACAGCCGCCTTTCGCCTGCAGCCTAAGGCCTGCTGCCTGAAGCCGCCCTTATGCTTTTCCCCGAACCCGCGTATAATTCGCGGGTTTTATCTTTAGGTGAGCTGTCGAAAATTTCCCCAGGGGAATTTTCCAGCCGCCGGCCCTGTCGCAGTCGGGCCGGTTTCGCGGCTGCCGCCCATCGGGCGTGGCGCGCGGCAAACCCTAGAATCGCAGGAGCTCCTGGCCACGCCAGGGGCTTCTTGGCATTACCAACCTTGCTTTTTCGGAGTTATTTCCATGGCCCTGCAACGTACCTTCTCCATCATCAAGCCCGACGCCGTTTCCAAGAACGTCATCGGCGAAATCCTGACCCGCTTCGAGAAAGCCGGCCTGCGCGTTGTCGCTTCCAAGATGGTTCAGCTGTCCGAGCGCGAAGCTGGCGGTTTCTACGCCGAGCACAAAGAGCGCCCCTTCTTCAAGGACCTGGTTTCCTTCATGACTTCCGGCCCGGTCGTTGTCCAGGTTCTGGAAGGCGAAGACGCCATCCTGCGCAACCGTGAACTGATGGGCGCCACCGATCCGAAGAAAGCCGACGCCGGCACCATCCGCGCCGACTTCGCCGTTTCCATCGACGAGAACGCCGTACACGGTTCCGACTCGGAAGCTTCCGCTGCTCGTGAAATCGCTTACTTCTTCTCCAGCACCGAGGTGTGCGAGCGCATTCGCTGATAACGGCGAATGAGCGAGGGTGAATCCATGACTGATACCGCTGTAAAGGCCAACCTGCTGGGCATGACCAAGCCCCAGCTCGAGGAATTCTTCGAGTCCATCGGTGAAAAGCGCTTCCGCGCCGGCCAGGTGATGCAATGGATTCACCACTTTGGCGCTGTCGAGTTCAGCGCCATGACGAACGTCGGCAAGGCCTTGCGCGAAAAGCTCGAGGCCGTTGCCGAAATTCGTCCTCCGGAGATCGTCAGCCAGGACATTTCCGCTGACGGTACCCGCAAGTGGGTGGTGCGCGTGGCCTCGGGCAGCTGCGTCGAGACCGTGTACATCCCGCAAGGCGGCCGCGGCACCCTGTGCGTGTCGTCGCAGGCCGGTTGCGCGCTGGACTGCAGCTTCTGCTCCACCGGCAAGCAAGGCTTCAACAGCGACCTGACCTCCGCCGAGATCATCGGCCAGGTGTGGATCGCCAACCAATCGTTCGGGACCATCCCGGGCAAGATCGACCGTGCCATCACCAACGTGGTGATGATGGGCATGGGCGAGCCGCTGCTGAACTTCGACAACGTCGTGACCGCCATGAGCATCATGATGGAAGACCTCGGCTACGGTATTTCCAAGCGCAAGGTGACCCTGTCCACCTCCGGCGTTGTGCCGATGATCGACAAGCTCGCCGAGGTGACCGACGTGTCCCTGGCCCTGTCGCTGCATGCGCCCAACGACGAGCTGCGCAACAAGCTGGTGCCGATCAACAAGAAGTACCCGCTCGAGATGCTGCTCGACTCCTGCTATCGCTACATCACGCGTCTGGGCAAGGAACGCGTGCTGACGATCGAGTACACCCTGCTGGCCGGCGTCAACGACCAGCCCGAGCATGCTGAGCAACTGATCGCACTGCTCAAGGATTTCCCTTGCAAGATCAACCTGATTCCGTTTAATCCGTTCCCGCATTCCGGTTACGAGCGGCCGAGCAACAATGCCATCCGCCGATTCCAGGACATGCTGCACAAGAGCGGCTTCAACGTGACTGTTCGTACCACCCGCGGCGACGATATCGACGCTGCCTGTGGTCAATTGGTGGGCCAGGTGATGGACCGCACCCGCCGTAGCGAACGTTACATTGCCGTACGACAACTGGCTGCGGACGCCGACCAGGCCCCGACCAACGCCAATCGAAACTGACTAGGGAGGATTCCGATGACCCTGCGCGCCGCGCTGTGCTTACTGTTGGCAACCGTGCTGACGGGTTGCGTGACGACTGGTAAACAGGATCCTCTGAAGACCGAGAAGGGCCGGGACGAGGCGCGCGACGCCTACATCCAGCTCGGCATCGGCTACCTGCAAATGGGCAATACCGAGCAGGCCAAGGTGCCGCTGCGACAGGCCCTGGATATCGATTCGTCGAGTGCCGATGCCCATGCTGCGCTGGCTGTCGTCTATCAGACCGAGATGGAGCCGAAGCTCGCGGAAACCGAGTTCCGCAAGGCGCTCTCGGCGCGCTCTGGTGATGCACGTATTCTGAACAACTACGCCAGCTTCCTTTTCGAGCAGAAGCGCTATCAGGAAGCCTACGACACCTACATGAAGGCCACAGACGACGGCCTTTATTCCGAGCGTTCGCGGATTTTCGAGAACCTCGGCCTGGTCAGCATGAAGCTCAACAAGCGCGCAGAGGCCAAGGAATTCTTCGAGAAGGCTGTGCGCCTGAACCGGAATACTCCCGGCGCGCTGATCGAGCTGGCGGACCTTAACTACCAGGATCGCGAGTACGTGCCGTCCCGCGCATTCTATGAGGAATACCTCAAGCAAGGCCCGCAGACTGCGCGTAGCCTGCTGTTGGGGATTCGACTGGCAAAGATTTTCGACGACCGGGATACCGCTGCCAGCTACGGGCTGCAACTCAAGCGCCTGTATCCCGCATCTCCTGAATACCAGGCATACCAGGCGGATAAATGATGAATACGTCGCAGCCCGATGTTATCGGCACGACCCGCGCCAATCCTGGCGAGACCCTGCGCCAGGCGCGCGAGAACAAGGGCTGGAGCACCGCGCAGGTGGCCGGCCAGCTGAACCTGACCGAAAATGCCTTGCGCCAGCTGGAACAGGGTTCCTTCGAACAGTTGCCGGGGCATACCTTCGCCCGCGGCTATATCCGTGCCTACGCCAAACTGCTGGGCATGGACCAGGCCCAGATGGTCACCGCCTTCGACCAGTACACCGGTACCGATGCCAGCGGCAGCAACGTCCAGGCGCTGGGGCGCGTCGTTGAGCCCGTGCGGCTGTCGCGCAATCTGCTGCGCCTGTTCAGTTTGGTCCTGCTGGCCGTGCTCATCGGCTTCGGCTACTTCTGGTGGCAGGAGCGCTCTGCGCGCCCGGCCGAGACCGGCAGCCTGAACATGGAGCATGTCGAGGTCGAGAGCGCCGACGGCACCACCGAGATCCATACGCTTGACGAGCCGGAAGACCAGGCCGTCGCCGAGGACCAGGCCAATACTCCGCCGGCACCGACCGAGCCGGCCGGCGACAACGGCAGCGCTGAGGCTCCGCTCGAGACTGCACCGTCGACCGCAACGACTCCGGCCACCCCGGGCGTGCCGGCTGCTGCCGAAACCGCTCCCGCCGTCCAGGCTCCGGCAACTCCGGCCCAGCAACCGACTGCCCAGCAGCCTGTCGCGCCGGCCAGCCCGGTCGCCCCGGTGGCTCCGACCGAGGCGCCTGCCGCTCCGGTGGTCGCTTCCGCCGGTCAGGGCGTGGTCAAGGTTCAGTTCAGCGCTGATTGCTGGACCCAGGTGACCGATGCTGACGGCAAGGTCGTCCTCGAGGGCCTCAAGCGCAAGGGCGAATCACTGGAAGTCGCCGCCAAGGCACCGGTCCAGCTGCGCCTGGGCTTCGCCCAGGGCGCCCAGGTCAGCTACAACGGCCAGCCGGTCGAAGTCACACCGGCGCGTGGTGGTACCGCACGCCTGAAGTTGGGTGGACAGTAAGATGCATTGCGAGTCTCCGATCAAACGTCGCCTGTCCCGCAAGATCTGGGTAGGCAACGTGCCGGTGGGTGGGGACGCCCCCATCGCCGTGCAGAGCATGACCAACACCGACACCCTGGACGTGGCTGCCACCGTGGCCCAGATCCGTCGTCTGGAAGATGCCGGTGCTGACATTGTCCGCGTCTCCGTGCCGGACATGGACGCCGCCGAGGCGTTCGGCAAGATCAAGCAGCAGGTGAAGGTCCCGCTGGTTGCCGATATCCACTTCGACTACAAGATCGCCTTGCGCGTGGCCGAATTGGGTGTCGACTGCCTGCGCATCAACCCGGGCAACATCGGTCGCGAAGACCGGGTAAAGGCCGTGGTGGATGCTGCCCGCGAGCGCAATATCCCGATCCGCATCGGCGTCAACGCCGGCTCCCTGGAGAAGGACCTGCAGAAGAAGTACGGCGAGCCTACCCCCGAGGCGTTGCTGGAATCGGCCATGCGCCATGTCGATCACCTCGACCGCCTGGACTTCCAGAACTTCAAGGTCAGTGTGAAGGCCTCCGACGTGTTCATGGCCGTGGCCGCCTACCGGCTGCTGGCCAAGCAGATCGAGCAACCCCTGCACCTGGGCATCACCGAAGCCGGTGGCCTGCGTTCGGGCACCGTGAAATCGGCGGTGGGCCTGGGCATGCTGCTGGCCGAAGGTATCGGCGATACCATCCGCATCTCGCTGGCCGCCGACCCGGTGGAAGAGATCAAGGTCGGCTTCGATATCCTCAAGTCGCTGCGCCTGCGTTCCCGTGGCATCAACTTCATCGCCTGCCCGAGCTGCTCGCGGCAGAACTTCGATGTGGTGAAGACCATGAACGAGCTGGAAGGCCGCCTGGAGGACCTGCTGGTGCCGTTGGACGTCGCCGTGATCGGCTGCGTGGTCAACGGCCCGGGTGAAGCCAAGGAAGCCCATATCGGCCTTACCGGTGGTACGCCGAGCAACCTGATCTACATCGACGGCAAGCCGGCGCAGAAGCTGCAGAACGATAACCTGGTGGATGAGCTGGAACGGCTGATCCGCGAAAAAGCGGCCGAGAAGGCCGAGGCCGACGCCGCACTCATCGTGCGCGGCTGACCGCAACAAGGATCCTAAGTGAGCAAGTCCCTGCAAGCCATCCGTGGCATGAACGACATTCTGCCGGACCAGACCCCAGCCTGGCGCTATCTGGAACGTACCTTCGCCGGCCTGCTGGACAGCTACGGCTACAGCGAGATCCGCCTGCCGATCCTCGAGTTCACCGAGCTCTTCGCCCGCGGTATCGGTGAAGGTACTGATGTGGTCGACAAGGAGATGTACACCTTCCTCGACCGCAATGGCGAATCCCTGACCATGCGCCCGGAAGGCACTGCGGGCTGCGTGCGCGCCGTGCTGGAGCATGGTCTGTCCGGCGGTGGCCAGGTGCAGAAGCTCTGGTACACCGGCCCGATGTTCCGCTACGAGAAGCCGCAGAAGGGCCGCTATCGCCAGTTCCACCAGATTGGCGTGGAAGTCTTCAACCTGCCCGGCCCAGACATCGACGCCGAGCTGATCATCCTTACCTGGCGCCTGTGGCAGAAGCTGGGCATGGCCGATGCCGTGACCCTGCAACTGAACACCCTGGGCTCCAGCGAAGCCCGTGCGCGCTATCGCGATGACCTGGTGGCCTACCTGCAGGAGCGCTTCGAGCAGCTGGACGAAGACAGCCAGCGCCGCATGACCACCAACCCGTTGCGCATCCTCGACAGCAAGGTGGAAAGCACCCAGGCCCTGCTGGTCGGTGCGCCGAGCCTGCACGACTACCTGGACGAAGAGTCGATCGCCCACTTCGAGGGCCTGAAGGCTCGCCTGGATGCGGTCGGCTTGCGCTACGAGATCAACCAGAAGCTGGTTCGCGGCCTGGATTACTACTGCCGCACTGCTTTCGAATGGGTCACCGACAAGCTCGGTGCCCAGGGCACCGTTTGCGGCGGGGGCCGCTACGACGGCCTGGTCAGCCAGTTCGGCGGCAAGCCGACGCCGGGCGTGGGCTTCGCCATGGGCGTGGAGCGCCTGGTGCTGCTGCTGGATACCCTGGGTGTGGTCCCGGCTGAATTGAACCGTCCGGCCGACCTCTACGTCTGTGCCTTCGGCGAGCCGGCAGAGCTGGCTGCGCTGGCCCTGGCGGAGAAGCTGCGTGAAGCCATCCCGGGGCTGCGCCTGCTGGTCAACGCCGGTGCCGGCAGCTTCAAGAGCCAGTTCAAGAAGGCCGACAAGAGCGGCGCACAGTTCGCAATGATTCTGGGTGACGACGAACTGGCCAACCGCGTGGTAGGTTTCAAGCCCCTGCGTGGCGAGGGCGAACAACAGAATATCGCCTGGGATGCTCTGCCCGAGCACCTGGCTGCCTGCCTCCAGCAGGCTTGAATCGAGCGGATAGGAGTATTGGGGTGAGTAACCGTACCGAAGAAGAACAGATCGCTGACATCAAGGACTGGTGGCAGCGTAACGGCATGCCCCTGCTGACCGGCGCCGCTCTGGCGCTGATCGTGGTGTTCGGCTGGCAGGCCTGGAAGAAGTACCAGACCAACCAGTCCCAGGGTGCCTCCATCATTTACCAGGCCCTGCTGGAAACCGCGCTGAACCCGACCGGCAAGCCCGACACCGCCAAGGTCGCCGAGCTCGCTGGCAAGCTGAACACCGACTTCGCCGGCACCCCGTACGCCCAGTACGGCCGCCTGTTCGTCGCCAAGGTCGCGGTGGATAGCGGCAAGCTGGATGACGCCGTCCTTGAGCTCAAGGCCGTGGTCGACAAGCCTGTGGACGCAACCCTCGGCGAGCTGGCCCGCCAGCGCCTGGCACGTGTCCTGGCTGCCCAGGGCAAGGCCGAAGACGGCCTGAAGCTGCTCGACAGCACCGTCGACAAAGCCTACGTTGCTACCCGCGAAGAACTGCGCGGCGACCTGCTGCTGCAGCTCAAGCGCAATGACGACGCGCGCGTCGCCTACGAGAAGGCCAAGGCTGCCCTGCCGGAAGATGCCGCCGTCGGCGCCCTGCAGATGAAACTCGACGACCTGGCCAAGGGAGACGCCTGAGATGTTGCGTTGGAAACACGTTGCACTGCTGGCACTGACCCTGATGGCTGTGGGTTGCAGCAGCAATAGCAAGAAAGAACTGCCGCCGGCCGAACTGACCGATTTCAAGGAAGAGGTTCGCCTGGAGAAACAGTGGAGCCGTTCGGTCGGTGACGGCCAGGGCGACCTGTACAACCTGCTCGAGCCCGCCGTCGATGGCCAGACCATCTACGCCGCGTCTGCCGAAGGCCGCGTCATGGCCATGCAGCGCGAAACGGGCGAAGTGCTGTGGAAGAAAGACCTCGATCTGCCGATCTCCGGCGCCGTCGGCGTGGGCAGCGGCATGGTCCTGCTGGGCACTCTGCGTGGTGACGTGATCGCCCTGGATTCCGGTTCGGGCGAGCAGAAGTGGCGCGCCAAGGTCACCAGCGAAGTACTGGCCGCTCCGGCCACCAACGGCGACGTGGTGGTGGTGCAGACCCAGGACGACAAGCTGATCGGCTTCGACGCTTCTACCGGCAACCAGCGCTGGATCTACGAAGGTACTGTCCCGGTTCTGACCCTGCGTGGCACTGGCGCCCCGCTGATCGCCGGCCGTCTGGCGCTGGCCGGCCTGGCCAGCGGCAAGGTCGTTGCCGTGGATGTCGAGCGCGGCCTGCCGGTGTGGGAACAGCGCGTTGCCATCCCGCAAGGCCGTTCCGAACTGGACCGTGTCGTCGATATCGACGGCGGTCTGCTTCTGATCGACAACGTGCTCTACGTTGCCAGCTACCAGGGCCGCGCCGCGGCGCTGGACGTAGGCACCGGCCGCGTACTCTGGCAGCGTGAGGCTTCCAGCTACGTGGGCGTGGCCGAAGGCACTGGCAGCGTGTTCATCAGCCAGGCCAGCGGCACCGTGGAAAGCCTCGATTCCCGTGGTTCGTCTTCGCTGTGGAGCAACGATGCACTGGCTCGCCGCCAGCTGTCCGCTCCGGCCGTGCTGTCGAGCAACGTGGTCGTCGGTGACCTGGAAGGTTACGTGCACCTGCTGAGCCAGGTGGACGGTCGTTTCGTTGGCCGCGAGAAGGTCGACGGTGACGGCGTGCGGGTTCGCCCGCTGGTAGTCGGCAGCTGGATGTACGTGTTCGGCAACAGCGGTAAGCTGGCCGCCTACACGATTCGCTAAGCTGAGTGTTACTGCCGGCCGCTGCCGTGAAAAACGGCAGCGGCCGTCGTGTTTTCTGAAAATCAAATTTCCTGGAGAGCCGCATGGTTCCCGTTATAGCCCTGGTGGGCCGCCCGAACGTCGGCAAGTCCACCCTGTTCAACCGCCTGACCCGCACCCGTGACGCCATCGTCGCCGAGTACGCAGGTCTGACCCGCGACCGCCAGTACGGCGAGGCCAAGTGGCAGGGCAAGAAATTCATCGTCATCGATACCGGCGGTATCTCCGGTGACGAAGAGGGTATCGACGCCAAGATGGCCGAGCAGTCGCTGCAGGCCATCGAAGAGGCCGATGCCGTCCTGTTCATGGTCGATTCCCGCGCCGGCCTTACCGCTGCCGATGAGATGATCGGCGAGCACCTGCGCAAGAAGAACAAGCGCACCTACCTGGTGGCCAACAAGGTCGACACCGTCGATCCGGACATCGCCCGCGCCGAGTTCAGCCCGCTGGCCCTGGGCCATGCGATCCCGATTGCCGCCGCCCACGGCCGTGGCATCACCCAGATGTTGCAGGAAGCCCTGGGCGAGATGTTCGCTCCGGAGCCCGAGGCGCCGGAAGACAACGACCTGCCCAGCGAGCTGGAAGAGGTCGCCGAGGGCGAAGAAGCCAAGCGCATTCCCGGCCCGAGCGAGAAGGATGGCATCAAGATCGCCATCATCGGTCGCCCCAACGTCGGCAAGTCCACCCTGGTCAACCGCATGCTCGGTGAAGAACGGGTGATCGTCTACGATCAGGCCGGCACCACCCGCGACAGCATCTACATCCCCTTCGAGCGCAACGAAGAGAAGTACACCCTGATCGACACCGCCGGCGTGCGTCGCCGCGGCAAGATCTTCGAGGCGGTGGAAAAGTTCTCCGTGGTGAAGACCCTGCAGGCGATCCAGGATGCCAACGTGGTCATCTTCGTCATGGACGCCCGCGAAGGCGTGGTCGAGCACGACCTCAACCTGCTCGGCTTCGTGCTGGAAACCGGCCGCGCGCTGGTCATCGCGCTGAACAAGTGGGATGGCATGGAATCGGCCGAGCGCGACTACGTGAAGACCGAGCTCGAGCGCCGGCTGATGTTCGCCGACTTCGCCGACATTCACTTCATCTCCGCGCTGCATGGCACCGGCGTTGGTCACCTGTACAAGTCGGTGCAGGATTCCTTCCGTTCCGCCGTGACCCGCTGGCCCACCAGCAAGCTCACGCAGATTCTGGAAGACGCCATCCAGGTCCACCAGCCGCCGATGGTCAACGGCCGCCGCATCAAGCTGCGCTATGCGCACCTGGGGGGCGCCAACCCGCCGTTGATCGTGATCCACGGCAACCAGGTGGACGCGGTGCCCAAGGCCTATACCCGCTACCTGGAGAAGACCTTCCGTCGCGTGCTGAAGCTGGTCGGTACGCCGATCCGCATCGAGTACAAGGGTGGCGACAACCCGTTCGAGGGCAAGAAGACTCAGCTCACCGATCGCCAGGTCAACAAGAAGCGCCGCCTGATGTCGCACCACAAGAAGGCCGAGAAGAAGAAGAAGGACAAACGTAAATAACGTCTTTCGGGCTTCAGGCCGCAGGCTACAGGCGATAAGCTGGGGCATCCCTTGCCGCCTGAAGCTTGTCGCCTGTAGCCATGATTGCCAGCAAACTGCCGAATGTCGGCACCACCATCTTCACCCGCATGTCCCAGCTCGCCGCACAAAGCGGAGCGCTGAACCTCTCCCAGGGCTTCCCGGACTTCCCCGGCCCGGCTCCGTTGCTCGAAGCCGTCGGCCGCCACGTCATGGCCGGACACAACCAGTACAGCCCGATGACCGGCCTGCCGGCACTGCGCGAACAGGTCGCGATCAAGGTTGCCAGCCTCTATGGTCGTCAGGTCAGCGCCGACGCTGAAGTAACCATCGTTCCCGGCGCCACCGAGGGCATCTTCTGTGCGGTGCAGGCGCTGATCCGCGCCGGCGACGAGGCCATCGTCCTCGACCCCTGCTATGACAGCTACGAGCCTTCGGTGGAACTGGCCGGCGGGCGCTGTGTGCATGTCGCGCTGAGCCAGCCGGACTTCCGCATCGACTGGCAGCGTCTGGCCGATGCCATCACTCCGCGCACGCGCCTGATCTTCCTCAACAGCCCGCACAATCCCAGCGGCGCGCTGATCGACCGCGCCGACCTGGATCGCCTGGTCGAGCTGATTCGCGACCGCGAGATCTACGTCATCAGCGACGAGGTCTACGAGCACCTGATCTACGACGGCGTGGAGCATGCCAGCGTGCTGGCCCATGACGAACTGTATCCGCGCGCCTTCGTCATCAGCTCCTTCGGCAAGACCTACCACGTCACCGGCTGGAAGACCGGCTATGTGGTGGCGCCGCCGGCGCTGTCGGCGGAGATGCGCAAGATCCACCAGTACGTGAACTTCTGCGGCGTGACCCCGCTGCAGTATGCGCTGGCCGACTTCATGGCGGCGCACCCCGAACACCTGCGCGAGCTGCCGGGCTTCTACCAGGCCAAGCGCGACCTGTTCTGCGACCTGCTGGACGGTTCGCGCTTCACCTTCCAGCGCGCTGCTGGCACCTATTTCCAGGTGGTGGACTACTCCGCGATCCGCCCGGACCTCGACGACGTCGCCATGTCCGAGTGGCTGACCCGCGAGCACGGCGTAGCCGCCATTCCGGTCTCAGTGTTCTACCAGCAGGCCCCGGCAGACATGCGCCTGGTGCGCTTCTGCTTCGCCAAGAAAGAGGAGACGCTGCGCCAGGCAGCGGAACGACTATGCGCGATCTGAGCCAACTGCCCGACCTCAAGCTTGCCCTGGTGCAGACCACCCTGGTCTGGCATGACGCCAAGGCCAATCGCGAGCGCTTTGAAGCGCTGCTGGAGAGCGCCCGCGGCGCGGACGTGGTGATCCTCCCGGAGATGTTCACCACCGGATTCTCCATGGACTCCGAGGCATTGGCCGAAGCGGAGGAGGGCGCGACCTACGCCTGGCTGCGCGAGCAGGCTTCGAGGCTCGATGCCGTGGTCTGCGGCAGCGTGATCATCCGAGCCGCCGACGGCAGCCATCGCAACCGCCTGCTCTGGGCGCGCCCGGATGGCGAGATGCAGCACTACGACAAGCGCCACCTGTTCCGCATGGCCGGCGAGCACAAGCACTACACGCCGGGCGAGCAGCAGATACTGCTGGAATGGAAGGGCTGGCGGATTCGCCCGCTGGTCTGCTACGACCTGCGCTTCCCGGTGTGGAGCCGTGATGCCCAGGACACCGACCTGCTGCTCTATACCGCCAACTGGCCGGCCGCGCGCCGCCAGCACTGGAACCGCCTGTTGCCCGCGCGGGCTATTGAAAACCTCTGCTACGTCGCGGCGGTCAACCGCGTCGGCGAAGACGGCAAGGGCCATGCCTATTCCGGCGACAGCCAGGTGCTGGACTTCCAGGGCGACAACCTGCTGGCGGCCGGCAGTGCCGACGGGGTATTCCAGATCGCCCTGAATGCGGCGGAGCTGGCGGCCTACCGGGAACGCTTCCCGGCCAATCTCGATGCGGACGAGTTCGACATCCGTCGCTGAAGTCGTGCCTCGCTGAAATCAATCGCGGACGGAGTCCGCTCCTACGAAACTTGACACCGCGTAGGAGCGGACTCTGTCCGCGAAGTTTTTGCCCCGCTCAATAAGCGCTGGCTGTGTTCAAGCGCTGGATCGCCTCGTCACTGAGCTTCAGGTCCACCGCTGCGATCAGGTCCGGCAACTGCTCAAGCTTCGATGCGCTGGCAATCGGTGCGGTGATGCTCGGGCGGGCCATCAGCCAGGCCAGGGAGACCTGTGCTGGCGTGGCATTCAGCTCGCCAGCCACCTCCTCCAGTGCATCGAGGATCGCGAAGCCGCGCGCGTTCATGAAGTTCTTCACCTTGTAACCGCGCACGCTGCTCTTGCCCAGGTCCGCCTCGCTGCGGTACTTGCCGGTGAGGAACCCCGCCGCCAGCGAGTAGAAACTGATGACGCCGAGACCCAGTTGTTGCACCGTGGGCTCCAGGTTGGTCTCGTAGTTGGCGCGATCGTAGAGGTTGTAGTTGGGCTGCAGGCTCTGGTAGTTCGGCAGCTTCAGACGTTCACACACCTCGCGCGCTTCACGCAGGCGCTTGGCCTCCAGATTCGACGCGCCGATCACCCGCACCTTGCCGCTCTCTACTGCCTCGGCGAAGGCACCCATGGTTTCCTCCAGAGAGGTATGCGGGTCATCGCAGTGGGATTGGTAGAGGTCGATATAGTCAGTCTGCAGGCGCTTGAGCGAACGCCCCAGCGCCTGTTCGATGTACACCGCCGACAGGCCCTTGTGGCCGTTGCCCATGTCCATGCCGACCTTGGTGGCGATCTGCACCTGGTTGCGCTTGCCGGTCTTCTTCAGCCATTTGCCGATCAGCGCTTCTGACTCGCCGCCCTCGTGGCCGGGAGCCCAGCGCGAGTACACGTCCGCGGTGTCGATGCAGTTGAGTCCGGCGTCGAGCAGGGCGTCGAGCAGGCGAAAGGAGGTCGCTTCGTCGGCGGACCAGCCGAACACATTGCCGCCGAACACCAGCGCGGGAATCTTCAGGCCCGATTGTCCGAGTTCGCGTGTACGCATCTGCTTTGCCTCCTCTGGGGTGTGCGAGAACCCTCAGTGTAGACGCCGCCTCTGGCCGCGCCGGGCGGAATAACCGGCAGCCGCCACCCACCTGGTCTATCATGGCGGCCAGCCCAATTGCCGAGTGCCGAACATGACCACGACTCCCTATCTGCTGGACCAGCTGGAAACCGCCGACATGCTCTTGATCGACGGCCTGCATGCCTGGCAGTTCGAGCTCAACGAGGCACTACTGGACCAGGCGGACGCCGCCGCCAACGCCGGGCACCCCTTTGCCAGTGAAGACGTTGTCCTGCAGATCGAATCCATCGACGGCCGTGATCGCCGCGAATGGCGCTTCAGCTACAACCAGGTGATGGAGGCCAGCTATCAGGCCGAGGACGAGAGCTGGCTGCTCCACGCAGGCGAGCAGCAGCACCGCCTGTGTTGCCTGGGCGCGGTAACGGCCAGTGGCGACGACGAGTGAATGAAGAAGGCCCCGAAAGGGGCCTTCTTCGTTTCAGGGCCTTCAGAACGCCAGCGGGTAGCTGGTGATGAAGCGCACCTCGTCATAATCGCTGGCGTAGCTGCTGCGCACGGTTGAGGAGCGCATCAGAAAGGACAATGACTTCAGTGGCCCGCCCTGGATGGTGTAGCCGATATCCGTGTCGCGCTCGTACTCGTGGCCATCGCTCTTGCCAGGGCGCGAGATATCGGTGCCCTTGGTATAGCGCGTCATCAGCGTCATGCCCGGCAGGCCAAGACTGGCGAAGTCATAGTCGTAGCGCAGCTGGTAAGAGCGCTCCTGCGCCCAGAAGAAGCCGCCGTTGGTCACCCAGTTGACCAGATAGGGCTGTGGCGTGTTGCCCAGCAGCATGGGGAACATGTCCTCGCCCAGCATGCGCTGGTAGGTGGCCGATAGCGTGTGGCTGCCGTGTTTCACGCCCAGCCGCGCACCATAGGCACGGTTGTCGATGCGACCGGACAGCGCCTGCCCCGACTCCTCGTTGTGGAAGTAACTCAGGGTGCCGAGCAGCGCGGTGTTCTCGCCGACCGGCTGTTTGAAGTTGGCGCCGACATAGTGCTGGTCGTAGATGTCCTCGAGCTGGGCGAAGTAGTAGCTGGTGGACAGTCCAGGCGTCCACTGCGCATCGACGCCGCCCAGGTTCAGCTTGTTGCTGTCCTGGCTGGCAGGACGCGTGGCCAGGTAGAACGACTCGCGGTCGCTGGAGGCGCGGGTGCTGGTATTCCATAGCTGCGCGGCGGTGAACTTGAAGCGCTCCGACTCCTTAGACTCCAGCATCACGCCCTGGAAGGTCTGTGGCAGCACGCGCACATCGTCCTGGAAGATCACCGGCAGGCGTGGCTCCAGCAGGCCAACTTTCAGCGTGGTCTTCGAATAGCGCAGCTTTAGCGTGGCGCCACCACGGCTGAAGTCATCCACCGGCTCGCCGGTCGTGCGGTCATAGGGCAGGTTGCTGTCGTTGCTGGTGCCGGCGCCGCCGTCGAGCTTCAAGGCGTAGAAACCGGTGAAGTCCATGCCGACACCGATGGTGCCTTCGCTAAAGCCCGAGCTGAAGCGTGCCAGCACCGCCTGCGACCAACTGCCCGCCTGGGACTGCGGAGCGTTGTCCTGGCGGTAATCGCGCAACATGTAGAAGTTGCGCAGCGAGGTGTCCAGGCGGCTGTCGTCGATCAGGTCGGCCTGGGCACAGAGGGGCAACAGCGCGCCGGAAAGCAGCGCACTGGCAAAGCGATTACGCAACATCGTCATCTCCTGAGCATCGTTCGCCGGGGCGCAGGGCGCCACGCCGGCGAACGGGCGTACGTCTTGTCGAGGCGGGCGCGATCAGTTCGCGGCGGCGGTGTTATCCAGCGATACCGCTTCAGGCTGGACTGTCTGCTCCTGGCCCAGGCTGCGGCGGAAGTGCTTGCGCCCGCTGCCCAGCAGCCACAGGCAGAGCAATCCGGCGAGGGTGACGATGATGCCGATGGAGGAGCCGACGGCTTTCGGGTCCTTGAAGTACTGGTCGGTGAGCAGCGCGACCAGGGTGGTGCCGACACCCAGGCCGATAAGGTTGGAGACCAGCAGGAACAGCGCCGACACCTGCGCGCGCAGGCGATTGGGTGTGAGCACCTGCATGGCGGCTGCCGAGGTGGAGATGCAGAAGGCGCAGAAGAACATCGCCGCGCCCATCAGCAGCACCGACAGCTGCAGGCTGCCGGCCGTCACCGAACCGATGACGAAGGGGATGGTGCAGGCGGCGCCGAGCATGCCGCTGATCAGCGCCGCATCGCTGCGCCCACGCTTCTGCAGCACGTCCACCAGCCAGCCGGCGCAGAACACCCCGGCGGTGTTGAGCACCAGCAAAATGCCGCCGAGTATGTAGCCCACCTCCAGCGGCGACAGGCCGTACTGGCGGATGTACAGGGCCGGCGCCCAGCCCATCAGCGCGTACTGGCACATGGCGAAGAAGGAGAAACCCAGGTAGTGGCAGGCGAAGGTGGCGCGATGGCGCCCCAGGAAACGCAGCCCGTCACGAACCGTTGCCTTTTGCTCCCGATCGCCCAGCTTGCGCGCCGGGTCGCGGATGGTCAGCGCGATCAGCAGCGCCACCAGCACGCCGGGCAAGCCAACGATGAAGAACGCGATCTGCCAGGAACGCACCTGGCCCAACCAGCCCAGGTCGATGGCCGGTACGTCGCGCAGCGCCTCGATCACGTAGCCGCCGACCAGGAAGGCCAGGCCGCCGCCGAGGAAGGCGCCCATGGAGTACAGCCCCAGCGCGCGGCCGAGCTTCTCCTTGGGGAACAGGTCGGCGAGCATCGAGTAGGTCGCTGGGGTCAGCGCGGCTTCGCCGACGCCCACGCTCATGCGCGCGAGGAACATCTGCAGGAAGTTCTTCGACAGGCCGCACGCCGCGGTGGCGAAGCTCCAGAAGGCCACGCCGATGGCGATGATCCTGACCCGCGAGGAGCGATCGGCGAGGTAGGCAATGGGCAGGCCCATGAAGGCATAGAACAGCGAGAAGGCCAGCCCGCTGAGCAGGCTGAACTGGGTGTCGCTGATCTGCAGGTCGGCTTTGATCGGCTCGATCATCAGCGAGAGGATCTGCCGGTCAACGAAGGAGAAGATATACGCCACCATGCACAGCACGACGACATACCAGGAATAACGGGAAGTGTGGACGGATTGCGGGTGGGGAGATTGCGGGTTCACGGTTACTGGCTCCTGAAGCGGGTGAAGGCAGATGGCCAAGCACGTCGAGCTCGTTGTTGTTGTAGGTAACCAGGCGCCTCTGTACGCAAGGCAGGGGCGGCCGAAAGTGTCTGATTGCGTGACACGGTTTTTTGTTTGCCTGCCGCTTTCGCAGCAGTGCAGGCAAGACTAGGGAAGGGGGGAGCGGGGAGTAATCGGGGCGAGCCCCAGCATTGCGGAGACTTCCCCCTAGGGGGCTAGGGGGAATCTTTAGGTGATGTGCAGAGGGTGATTCAGATCAGCCCGAACAGCGCCAGGACAAAGGCACCGCCGAAGACCACGGCCATGACCGCGAGCAGGAACAGCAGGCTGACGCCGAAAGCACGCCAGTTGGAGGTGAACTGGCCACCCTGGGCCGCATGCTGCTCGACAGCTGCACCGGTGTGCTGCTTGGCGTAGTGATACATGCCGAAGACGGCGGCAATGTTGATGGGGGTGGCGGGGACGCTATCCGGCAGGAACATGCCCAGCAGGAAGATCGCAACGAGGGCGCCGATGCCGGTGATCCAGGCGTTGCGCACCTGAGCGTGGCGGCCCAGACGTTTGAGGTTCTGCGCGATGACCCAGGCTCCGGCTACCGGCGTGCCGAAGAAGGTGGCGATGCCCACGGCGGCGAGTCGGTAGAGCGGTTCACCGGTGGCGATGGCCGGGCCATCCTGAAGTGCCGCGGCGGGCGTCTGGAAGGGGTTGTCCTGTGGTGTATCGGTCATGTTTTCACTCCGTTGAAAACAGCCCCGGACGCACGAGGCGTCCGGGGCAAAGGGGACTGCTGTATTACCAGGCTTACGCGGCTTTCGCGTGGCCCAGCGTTACGGCGCGGTTCAGGGCGCTGAACAGCGCACGGAAGCTCGCGGTGGTGATGTTTTCATCGATGCCGATGCCGTGCAGCGAACGACCACCCTCGACACGCAGTTCGATATAGGCGGCCGCGCGGGCATTGGTGCCGGCGCCGATGGCGTGCTCGTTGTAGTCCATGATCTCGACGTCCACCGGCAGCGAGGCGACCAGGGCTTCCAGGGTGCCCTTGCCCTTGCCGTGCCAATGGTGCTGCTCACCCTTGTGGGTCACGTCGATATCGATGGCGCAGGTACCGTTCTCTTCCTGCAGGCGGTAGTTCTTCAGGCCGAACGGAGAAACGGCCTGCAGGTACTCGGTCTGCAGCAGGGTGTAGATCTGCTCGGCAGTCATTTCCAGGCCGAGGCGGTCGGTCTCGTTCTGCACGACCTGGCTGAACTCGATCTGCATGCGGCGCGGCAGGCTGATGCCGTATTCCTGTTCGAGCAGGAAGGTGATGCCACCTTTGCCGGACTGGCTGTTCACACGGATCACCGCCTCGTAGCTGCGGCCGATGTCCGCCGGGTCGATCGGCAGGTACGGCACTTCCCACACGGCGTCTTCCTTCTGCTGGGCGAAGCCTTTGCGGATGGCATCCTGGTGGGAACCGGAGAAGGCGGTGTGGACCAGGTCGCCGACATACGGGTGACGCGGGTGCACCGGAATCTGGTTGCACTCTTCCACCACCTTGCGCACGGCATCGATGTCGGAGAAGTCCAGCTCGGGATCGATACCCTGGGTGTACATGTTCAGCGCCATGGTCACCAGGCAGAGGTTGCCAGTGCGCTCGCCGTTACCGAACAGGCAGCCTTCTACACGATCGGCGCCGGCCATCAGGGCCAGTTCCGACGCGGCCACGCCAGTGCCACGGTCGTTGTGGGTGTGCAGGCTGATCAGCACGCTGTCGCGCTTGTTGATCTGGCGGCCGAACCACTCGATCTGGTCGGCGTAGTTGTTCGGCGTGGCGCACTCGACGGTAGCGGGCAGGTTGAGGATCAGGCGGTTCGCCGGAGTCGGCTGGAACACGTCGATCACCGCGTTGCACACCTCGACGGCGAAATCGGTCTCGGTGGAGCTGAACACTTCCGGCGAATATTCGAAGCCCCACTGGGTTTCCGGCGCGGCGTCGGCCAGGCGCTTGATGGTCTGGCCTGCGGCCACGGCGATGGCTTTCACGCCAGCCTTGTCCTGGTTGAAGACGATCTTGCGGAAGCTCGGTGCGCAGGCGTTGTAGTAGTGGACGATGGCTTTCTTCGCGCCCTTGAGGGACTCGAAGGTGCGCTCGATGAGATCGTCGCGGGCCTGGGTCAGCACCTGGATGGTGACGTCATCGGGAATGTGGCCGCCCTCGATCAGCTCACGAACGAAGTCGAAGTCGGTCTGCGAGGCGGACGGGAAGCCCACTTCGATTTCCTTCAGGCCGACCTGCACCAGGCACTTGAAGAAGCGCATCTTCTTCTCGGCGTCCATCGGCTCGATCAGCGACTGGTTGCCGTCGCGCAGGTCGGTGGACAGCCAGATCGGCGCCTTGTCGATGATCTTGTCCGGCCAGGTGCGGTCGGGCAGGGTGATCTGGGTGAAGGCACGGTATTTCTTCGACGGGTCTTTCAACATGCTCATGAGCGGAATCCTTGTTCTCTGCGGCCTGCGGGGCCTGCGCAAATAAAACGAAATGAGGCGAAACCGGGGGAGGGGGCTCAGCCACGCAGTCGCGGGCTGACCAGGCGCAGGCAGGCGTGTTGGCGAAGCAGGATGAGGGTGTGTGCGGTTTTCATGAGTGCCAAGCTAAAGGCCTCGGAGATCAATGGCAAGCATTTGGGGAAATTTGGTAGAAAAAGTCTATTACTGCATTTTTGCGATGATTAATTGTTGGTGATGTTGATTTTCAGCAATTATTCCTAGCGCTTAACGCTGTGCTTAACTGATTCTGCGTCCACGTGCCGCAGCGGAGCTTTGTAACTCCGTGCGATCATTGCGCACCCCCGCCGCAGGTGGGGCATACCCTGCTCAAGGACATTTCGTGACCCGTCGCACTCGACAAGGCGTAGGCACCTGGCTGGCGTTGTTCGCCATGCTGATGATCTATGTCGGCCCGCTGGTTTCCCAGTCGATGCCGATGGATCACGCCATGCCCATGGATCACGTCATGCCGATGGAGCATGGCAAGGCCATGGACCATGGTGCGGCCGTCGCCGCCATGGACGAAATGGCCTGTTCGGATGGGCACCGGGCTGCTGCACAACACGCGGCACCGACTTCCCACGGCGAACAGCCGCTCACCGCCGACGCCTTCATGGAGAAGTGCGGCTATTGCAGCCTGCTGATCCACAGCCCGCCGCTGACTCCGCCGCCAGTCCTGCTTGACCACGGCCTGCCCACCGCCGGCGCCCCTGTCGTCCAGCTGCTTTCCTCGCGCATTCCCGATTCGCCGGTCTTTCCCGGCGCCCGTTCCCGCGCACCCCCGCTCCTGATCGGCTGACCTGCAATCCCGACTCCCCGACCCCGGCGCGGATGCCTGCATTCGCTAGCGCGCCGTGCGAGTACGTGTGGAGCGGGCGTCATCACTGATCATGGAATTCATGGAATGTCCCGCATGCCTATGCGCCGTCGGCAAACTGCCGTCGGCCTGCGCGCCCTGTGCGCGCTGACCGCCCTCGGCGGTTTCACTGCCGTCCCTGTGCTGGCCGAGGAAGAAGATCACTCGGCGCATGTCACTGAGCTGTCTCCCAGCGTCATCACCGCCGTGGCGCAGAGTTCGCCGTTGACCGTGGTCACTGATCCGAAGCAGCCGCGCCAACCGATCCCCGCCAGCGACGGCGCCGACTATCTCAAGACCATCCCCGGCTTCTCCTCCATCCGTAACGGCGGCACCAACGGTGACCCGGTGCTGCGCGGCATGTTCGGCTCGCGTCTGAACATCCTCACCAACGGCACTACCATGCTCGGCGCCTGCCCGGCGCGGATGGACGCGCCGACCTCCTATATCTCCCCGGAGACCTTCGACAAACTCACCGTGGTGAAAGGTCCGGAAACCGTGATCTGGGGGCCGGGCGCCTCGGCTGGCACCATCCGTTTCGACCGCGAGCCGGAGCGCTTCGGCGAGCTGGGCATGCGGGTCAACGGCAGTCTCACCGCTGGCTCCAATGGCCGCTTCGACCGGGTGCTGGATGCGGCCGCCGGCGGACCATTGGGTTACCTGCGCGTCACCGGCAACAAGTCCCAGTCCGACGACTACGAGGACGGCAGCGGCAATACCGTGCCCTCGCGCTGGAACAAGTGGAACGGCGACGTGGCTGTGGGCTGGACGCCGGACGCCGACACCCTGGTCGAACTCACCGCCGGCAAGGGCGATGGCGAAGCGCGTTATGCCGGACGCGGCATGGACGGTTCGCAGTTCAAGCGCGAAAGCCTCGGCCTGCGTTTCGAGAAGTCCAACATCGGCGAGGTGCTCGACAAGCTGGAGGCGCAGGTCTACTACAACTACGCCGACCACGTGATGGACAACTACAGCCTGCGCACGCCCTCGGGCATGGGCATGATGGCCGGCCCCATGGCCTCCAATGTCGACCGCCGCACCCTCGGCGGGCGCCTGGCCGCTACCTGGCGCTGGGACGATTTCAAGCTGATCACTGGCGTCGACGCGCAGACCAACGAACACCGTGAGCGCAGCGGCATGGGGATCAATACCTATGACGAGCAGCCGTGGGACAAGGACGCCGTGTTCCACAACTACGGCGCGTTCGGCGAACTGACCTGGTATGCCGCCGACCGCGATCGCGTGATCACCGGTGCGCGCCTGGACCGCGCTTCGGCCAAGGATTACCGGCAGAGCTCCGGCTCGGGGATGATGGCGATGCCCAACCCCACTGCCGACGACACGCGCGCCGATACCTTGCCCAGTGGCTTTGCGCGCTACGAGCACGATCTGGCCGACACGCCGACCACCCTCTACGTCGGCCTCGGCCACGTGCAGCGCTTCCCCGACTACTGGGAGCTGTTCTCCCCGGACAAGGGCCCGAGCGGCTCGGTCAACGCCTTCGACAGCATCAAGCCGGAGAAGACCACCCAGCTGGACTTCGGTGCGCAGTACGAGGACGAGAAGCTCAAGGCCTGGGCGTCGGGCTACGTCGGTGTGATTCGCGACTACATCCTGTTCGACTACATGCCCGGCGGCATGATGGGCCGCACCTCCCAGGCGCGGAACGTCGACGCCCGCATCATGGGCGGCGAACTGGGCGCGGCCTACGCGCTGACCAGCAACTGGACCGCCGACGGCACCCTGGCCTATGCCTGGGGCAAGAACACCACCGACGACACCGCGCTGCCGCAAATGCCGCCGCTGGAGGCACGTTTCGGCCTGACCTACGAGGAAGGCGACTGGAGCGCTGGTGGTCTCTGGCGCGTGGTCGCGCACCAGGGCCGCATCGCCGAGAACCAGGGCAACGTGGTCGGCTACGACTTCGACGAAAGCCCCGGTTTTGCGGTGTTCTCGCTCAACGGCGCGTACAAGCTGAGCAAGAACCTCAAGGTCAGCACTGGCGTCGACAACCTGTTCGACAAGGACTACGCCGAGCACCTGAACCTGGCGGGCAACGCCGGCTTCGGCTATCCGGCCAACGACCCTGAATCGATCCACGAGCCGGGACGCACGTTCTGGACCAAAGTGGACTTCTCGTTCTGATGCCCGACCGGCCCCCGCTGGTCGGGGGCCTCCTTGCGTGAGGAGATCAACGAATGCAGAACAAGACATTCGACTTCTACAACCTGGCCTGGCGCTGGCACTTCTATGCCGGGCTGTTCGTCGCACCGTTCATGATCCTGCTGTCGCTGACCGGCATCATCTATCTGTTCAAGCCACAGCTCGACCCGCTGATGTACAGCGACCTGCTGCAGGTGAAACCGGGAGAGATGCGGCTGTCCGCCGATGAGCAACTGATGCACCTGCGCCACCAGAACCCGCAGTTGCAGGTCAGCCAGTATTTGCCGGCACCGGCCGCCGACCGCAGCGCGCAGTTCGTCGCCCAGCTCGATGGGCGCGAGGTGAATGCCTTCGTCGATCCCTACAGCGGCAAGCTGCTCGGCGTGCAGGACGCCAAGTCCAATCTGCAGGCCATGGCCCGTGCGCTGCACGGCGAGCTGATGATCGGCACGGTCGGCGACCGGCTGATCGAGCTGGCCGCCGGCTGGGGCATCGTATTGGTGGTCTCCGGCTTATACCTGTGGTGGCCGCGCAAGCGTTCCCTGCGCGTGCTGCTCTGGCCGGACCTGTCGCGTCGCGGCCGTGCGCTCTGGCGCGAAGTCCACGTGGTGGTCGGTTTCTGGGGCTCACTGCTGATGCTGTTCATGCTGCTCACCGGCATGACCTGGACCGGCTTCTGGGGCAAGACCTTCGCCGACGTGTGGAACCGTTTCCCGGTGGCCATGTGGAACGAGGTGCCCAAGTCGGACCTAGAGGCGCGCACGCTCAATCAGGCGCACCGCCAGACCATTCCCTGGGCCATGGAAAACACCCCGATGCCGATGTCCGGCGGCGCCCACGCCGAACACATGGCCCACGGCTCCGGCGGCATGGCAATGCCGCAGATCAGCCTGCAGCAGGTGGTCGATACGGCCGACAAGGCCGGCGTGACACCGGGCTATGCCGTCGCATTGCCCAAGGGCGCCGAGGGCGTATTCACTGTCTCGGTGTTCGCCGACGACTCGCGCAACGATGCCACCCTGCACATCGACCAGTACACCGGCAAGGTGCTCGCCGACGTGCGCTGGAAGGACTACGGGCTGGTGGCCAAGGGCGTCGAATCCGGCGTGATGTTGCATGAAGGCAAGATGTTCGGCCTGTTCAACCAGCTGCTGATGCTCGCGGTCTGCCTGATGATCCTGCTCAGCGCCGTCAGCGGCCTGTGGATCTGGTGGAAGCGCCGCCCGCAGGGCCGCCTCGGCGTGCCGCCGATGCCCCATGCGCTGCCGGTGTGGAAGGGCGGGGTGGCGATCATGCTCATCCTCGGCAGCGCCTTCCCGTTGGTGGGCGCATCGCTGCTGCTGGTATGGGCGCTGGACTGGGCGGTGCTGTCGCGCTTCAAGCCGCGCAGCCCGGCGCTGGGCTGATGCGTACCTGTTTCAACCTGACGCCTGCCGCGAGGCAGGCTATGCTGCGGCGCGATCGTTGCGCCCGCGGCCCGATGTTTTATCGCCCTTGTGGCGGATCTGATCACAAGCCAACTGGAGTCTCGAACATGCGTAAAACCCTGCTCGCTTTCGCTGTCCTGCTGGGCTTCTCCGGCGCCACCATGGCCCACGAATACGAGGCCGGCAACCTGCACATCGACCACCCGTGGTCGCTGCTGCTGCCGGCCAACTCGGTGAACGGCGCCGCCTACTTCATCGTGCAGAACCACGGCAAGGACGCGGACCGTCTGCTCGGCGCCGATACCGATCGCGCCGCCAGCGCCGAAATCCACCAGCACGTGGAGAAGGACGGCATGATGAAGATGCAGAAGGTCGAGGGCGTGGATATTCCTGCCGGCGGCAAGGTCGTCTTCGCGCCTGGCCAGTACCACCTGATGCTGTTCGGCCTGAAGAAGCCGCTCACCGATGGCGAGCGCTTCCCGCTGACCCTGCACTTCCAGAAGGCCGGTGACGTGAAGGTCGAGATCGCCGTGCAGAAAGAAGCCCCGCTCTCTAAAGGAGCAGAGGGGGGCACCGACATGGGCCACGACATGCACGGCATGAAGATGAACTGATGAGCGACCGGCTCCTGCGCCCCTTGGTGTGGGCGCAAGACGGCGAGTGGCTGCTGGGTTTCGACGGCAGCTACTCGAGCGACTCGATCCTGCGCATCGAGAGCGCCGCCGATGGTTTCATCCTGCGCGAGGAGCGTCTGGCCGAGACGCAGACCAAGCGCTATCCCTTCGCCGATCTGAAGGATGACGTCACGGCGGCCGACTGGACCGCCGTGGTCGTCGACGAAGAAGGCGAGCGCCTGGGCTTCGCCATCGCCCACTACGAAATCTGGAATCGCCGCGCGGTGCTGGACGACCTGTTCGTCCTCCCCGAGGCGCGCGTGTTGGGTGTAGGCAAGCAACTGCTGGACGGTTGCCTGGACTGGGCGCGCGGCACCGAGGCGCGCCACCTGTGGCTGGAAACCCAGAATCTCAACCTGCCGGCGGTGGGCTTCTACCGCTCGCGCGGCTTCGCCCTCAGTGGACTCTCCACTGACCTCTACGACCCGGCGCACGTGCTGCCCGGGGAAATGGCGCTGTTCTTCAGCTACCCGCTGGCCTGAGGGCCATGCGCGCCTGTCGCGCCACAAGGATCAGCGCGAAGCCGATGCAGTAGGCCAGTACATCCAGCCAGTCCGGCGTGGCGCCCAGCACGATGCGCAATGCGCGGTTGCCGATCTGCCAGTGGAAGGTTGCGGCGAGGAACTGGCCGAATTCGATCAGCAGCCCGCAGGCCAGCGCCGCTGCGGCCAGCCAGTGCGCGGGAGCATCCAGCGCGGCGCGCAGCAGGCAGTACAGCCAGATCACCGCCAGCACGTCGCCGCCAAAGCCGCGCAGCCAGCCAAGGTGCGCGCCGGCCGTGGCCAGCCAGACGAGTACGGCAAACCAGAGCAGCGCGAAGATCGCGCTGCGTCCATCGAAACGAAGCTGCATCAGGGCTTGAACGCGCCGATGAAGATCGCCGGATCGACGCGGGCGTCGTTCAGGCTGACGTTCCAGTGCATGTGCGGCCCGGTGGCGCGGCCGGTGGCGCCGACACGGCCGACCACGCCACCGCGCGGGAGCTGATCGCCTAGCTTCACGTCGATCTTCGACATATGGCAGAACATGCTGATGAAGCCCTGGCCGTGGTCGACAAACACGGTGTTGCCGTTGAAGAAGTAGTTGCCGATCAGGATTACCTTGCCGGCGGCCGGTGTCTTGATCGGCGTGCCGGCGGGCACGGCGAAGTCGAGGCCCGAGTGCGGGTTGCGCTCCTCGCCATTGAAGAAGCGGCGCAGGCCGAAGGGGCTGGAGAGCGGGCCGTTGACCGGCTTGTCGAGTACCAGGTTGCTCGGTGTGCCGGGGCTGAAGCTGCGGTACGCGGCGGTCTGCTCGGCCAACTCGCGGTTGATGCGCTTGAGGTCTTCGGGCAGCGGGTTCACCTGGCGGGTGTTCTTCAGGGTGATGCGCTGCTCTTTATAGTGCTTGGCGCCAACGCTGAAGCCGAGGTTGCGGCTCGCGCCGGCCTGCTTCACGGCGATCTGCTGGTTGCCGGTCTTGGCGGTCAGCGGGATGCCGACGATGGCGATCCAGTCGCGGCCTTCCTCACGCACCACCAGCACCGGCTTGCCCTGGAAGGTGGCGGTGGGCACGGCGGCATCCTGACCCAGTTGCACCACGGCGACACCGCCGGGCACCGGCTTGTTCAGGGTACGGCTAATGAAGCCTTCGGCGTGGACGTGCAGGGCGAGGAGGGTGGCGGCGAGCAGGCAGAAGAGTCGGAGCATGGCGCAATCCGTGGACGTGTCGGCGGATGAAGCGGGCAGTCTACACGGCGCTCTTCGGCGAGCGGGACGATTTCGTCGAAAGCGGAATCCAGTTGTACTGCCGATCAATCCAGGAGCACCAACGTAGGATGGGTGGAGCGCAGCGATACCCATCGATAACTCAACTGCGCCTATTGATGGGTATCGCTGCGCTCCACGCCATCCTACAAAGCGACTGCTACCGGTGCAGGCCCTCGAGCTGCTGGCGCCACAGCTGTTCCAGCGGCAGTACCTGTGCCGGGCCGTAGACGGCGTGGGGCTTGCCCAGATGAGCGGCCCACAGCTGGTCGCCATAGTCGTAGTGCCACCACTCACTGGAGAGGTTGCTGAAGCCCGCCGCGTGCATGGCATTGAAGAGGATTCGGCGGTTGTCACGGATACGCTGCTGCGATTCGTCGGGCTCGGAAATCTCTTCGTAGTGGCGGGTATACGAGCGTGGCGTGGCCTCGTCGAACAGGCTGCCCATGTCCAGCCAGCGGCCTTCGCGGTCGCACAGGGTGAGGTCGATGGCGCCGCCGGTGAGGTGCGGGCTGGGTGATTCCGTGCGGGTACTGGGCGGGGCGACGAATTCGCGGGTGCGCCGGGTCAGTTCGGCGGGGTCGGCGTCCGGCTGGTGCTGGTGGAGGATGTCGTAGAGCGTGTCGTACAGATGCTGCTGCACGGCAAACGGCCGCCAGGCGTCGAGGATGACCAGGCGCAGGCCGTCGGGCAGCAGGCTGGCCGCGTGCAGCAGGCGCTCGAAGACTTCCGTGCGGGCATAGCATTCCGGCTGCGCGTTGGGCACGCCGAGGCGGTGGTACGCCGGCCATACGCTGAATCCGCTGGCGATGCTCAGTGCCTGCAACGGCTGGTCGCATTCGATGATCGGCACCCGGAAGGCCTCGGCCCAGTCCGGGTCGGGTTGCGGCAGGATCGGCGCGAGCAGGTCGGTCATCGGCAGTCAGTCCAGCAGGGAAAGGGTGACGGGCGCCTGGTGGTTGTCTTCCACGCGCACTTCCAGCTCGCCGTCGCCCAGCCTGGCCTTGAGGCGCTGGCCGTTCTTCGTCTGCGCCGCGCTGCGGATGGCCTGGCCCTTGTCGTCGAGCAGGATGCTGTAGCCACGGCCGAGGGTCGCCAGCGGGCTGACGATGTGCAGCGTCTGCATCAGGCCATCCAGGCGCTGGCGCTGTTCGCGGAGCATGGCTTTGGTGGCGCGCGGCAGGCGGGCGCTGAGGTTGTCCAGGCGCTGGCGCAGCAGGGCCAGGTTGCGGCCGGGATGTTGCGCGGCGAGGCGGGTATCCAGGCGCGCCACGCGCTCCTGGCGGATCTGCAGCTGGCGCTCGAAGGCGCGGCGCAGGCGCATGTCCAGGTCGTCCAGGCGCTGGGACTGCTGGCGCAGGCGCTCGCCGGGGTGGCGCAGGCGCCGGGCGCTGCCTTCCAGGCGCAGCCGTTCGCGGGTCAGACGGTCCTGGATGCGCAGGATCAGCCGGCGGCGCAGGCTGTCCAGGCGTTGTTGCAGGTCGCCGCTGTGGGGCGCCAGCAGCTCGGCGGCGGCCGAGGGCGTCGGTGCGCGTACGTCGGCGACGAAATCGCTGATGGATACGTCGGTTTCGTGGCCCACGGCGCTGACGATGGGCGTCACGCAAGCGGCGATGGCGCGGGCCACCGGTTCCTCGTTGAAGCACCAGAGGTCTTCCAGCGAGCCGCCGCCACGGGCCAGGATCAGCGCGTCGAAGCCCTGCGCATCGGCCAGCTTGAGCGCGCGGACGATCTGCCCGATGGCTTCGCGACCCTGCACGGCAGTGGGGATCAGGGTCAGCTCGACCTGTGGGGCGCGGCGGCGGAACACACTGATGATGTCGCGGATCACCGCGCCGGTGGGCGAGCTGACGATGCCGATGCGCCTGGGATGCGCAGGCAGTTCCTGCTTGCGTTCGGCGGCGAACAGGCCCTCGGCGGCGAGCTTTTCCTTCAGCGCCTCGAAGGCCAGGCGCAGCGCACCATCGCCGGCGGGTTCGACGGTATCGGCGATCAGCTGGTAGTCGCCCCGCCCCTCGAACAGCGAAACCTTGCCGCGCACCCGCACGGCCAGACCGTCGCGCAGGGCCTGGCGCACGCGCAGGGCGTTCTGGCGGAACAGCGCGCAGCGTACCTGGGCATTGCTGTCCTTGAGGGTGAAGTACATATGGCCGGATGCGGGGCGGGCGAGGTTGGAAATCTCGCCTTCGACCCAGACCTGCGGGAACACGTCCTCCAGCAGGTGGCGGGCGCGCTGGTTGAGCTGGCTGACGGTCAGAACCTCGCGGTCGAGGCCCAGCCGTTGAAAGGGATCTTTCTGCATGGCGAAGGATGATAAGCGGGCCTGTGGACAGGGGCCAGCGCGTAAGCCAGATAAAGACTGCATTCAGATCGTCTGGTTACGTTGAGCCGCACCCCTCAGCTGGGATATAATGCCGCGCTTCCATTTTTCCCGATCGGGAGCCCCCGCCATGCTGCGCATCAGCCAAGAAGCCCTCACTTTCGACGACGTCCTCCTGATCCCAGGTTATTCGGAAGTCCTGCCCAAGGACGTGAGTCTGAAGACTCGCCTGACCCGTGGCATCGAACTGAACATCCCGCTGGTGTCCGCCGCGATGGATACCGTGACCGAAGCCCGCCTCGCCATCGCCATGGCGCAGGAAGGCGGCATCGGCATCATCCACAAGAACATGAGCATCGAGCAGCAGGCTGCCGAAGTTCGCAAGGTCAAGAAGCACGAGACCGCCATCGTTCGCGACCCGGTCACTGTGACCCCGTCGACCAAGATCATCGAGCTGCTGCAGATCGCCCGCGAGTACGGCTTCTCCGGCTTCCCGGTGGTGGAAGAGGGTGAGCTGGTCGGCATCGTTACCGGCCGCGACCTGCGCGTGAAGCCGAACATCGGCGACAGCGTGGCCGCGATCATGACCCCGAAGGACAAGCTGGTCACCGCCCGCGAGAACACCCCGCTGGAAGAGATCAAGGCGGCGCTCTACGAGAACCGCATCGAGAAGATGCTGATCGTCGACGAGAACTTCTACCTCACTGGCCTGGTGACCTTCCGCGACATCGAGAAGGCCAAGACCTACCCGCTGGCGTCCAAGGATGACCTGGGTCGCCTGCGCGTCGGCGCAGCGGTCGGCACTGGCGCCGATACCGGCGAGCGTGTTTCCGCCCTGGTCGCTGCCGGCGTTGACGTGGTTGTCGTCGATACCGCCCACGGCCACTCCAAAGGCGTGATCGATCGCGTCCGCTGGGTCAAGGAAACCTTCCCGCAAGTCCAGGTCATCGGCGGCAACATCGCCACCGGCGAAGCGGCCAAGGCACTGGCTGACGCTGGCGCCGACGCCGTGAAGGTCGGCATCGGCCCGGGCTCCATCTGCACCACCCGTATCGTCGCTGGCGTCGGCGTGCCGCAGATCTCCGCCATCGCCAACGTCGCCGCCGCCCTCGAAGGCACCGGCGTTCCGCTGATCGCCGACGGCGGCATCCGTTTCTCCGGCGACCTGGCCAAGGCCATGGTGGCTGGCGCCTACTGCGTGATGATGGGCTCGATGTTCGCCGGTACCGAAGAAGCGCCGGGCGAGATCGAACTGTTCCAGGGCCGCTCCTACAAGTCCTACCGTGGCATGGGCTCCCTGGGCGCCATGGCCGGTTCCACCGGTTCCTCCGACCGCTACTTCCAGGACGCCTCCGCCGGCGCCGAGAAGCTGGTGCCGGAAGGCATCGAAGGTCGCGTGCCCTATAAGGGCCAGCTGACCGCCATCGTTCACCAGCTGATGGGTGGCCTGCGTGCCGCCATGGGCTATACCGGCAGTGCCGATATCCAGGACATGCGCACCAAGCCGCAGTTCGTGCGCATCACCGGCGCCGGCATGGCCGAGTCCCACGTCCACGATGTGCAGATCACCAAGGAAGCCCCGAACTATCGGGTGGGCTGACGCCCACGGCTTCAAGCTTCAGGCGGCAAGCTACAAGCCAGAGCGCTGTGGCTGCCGCTGCGCTCTTTCCATCTTGCAGCTTGCGGCTTGAAGCTTGCAGCTGCCTCGTAGAGGCCCCCATGTCCCAAGACATTCATGCTCACCGGATCCTGATCCTCGACTTCGGCTCCCAGTACACCCAGCTGATCGCCCGCCGCGTTCGCGAGATCGGTGTGTACTGCGAGATCCATCCGTTCGACATGAGCGACGACGAAGTTCGCGCCTTCGCCCCTCGCGGCATCATCCTGGCCGGCGGCCCGGAGTCGGTGCACGAAGCCAACAGCCCGCGCGCGCCGCAGGCCGTGTTCGACCTGAAGGTGCCGCTGTTCGGCATCTGCTACGGCATGCAGACCATGGCCGAGCAGATGGGCGGCAAGGTGCTGGGTTCTGACCTGCGCGAATTCGGCTACGCCCGTGTCGACGTGGTCGGCAAGGCTCGCCTGCTGGATGGCATCGAGGATTGCGTCAGTGAAGACGGCGTGTTCGGCCTCGATGTGTGGATGAGCCACGGCGACAAGGTCACCGAGATTCCCGAAGGCTTCCACATCCTCGCCAGCACCCCGAGCTGCCCGATCGCCGCCATGGCTGACGACGTCCGTGGCTACTATGGCGTGCAGTTCCACCCGGAAGTGACCCACACCAAGCAGGGCGGTCGCATCCTCTCGCGCTTCGTGCTGGACATCTGCGGCTGCGAAGCCCTGTGGACCCCGTCCAACATCGTCAATGACGCCATCGCCACCGTTCGCGCCCAGGTGGGCTCGTCCAAGGTGCTGCTGGGTCTGTCCGGTGGTGTGGACTCCTCGGTGGTCGCGGCGCTGCTGCACAAGGCCATCGGCGACCAGCTGACCTGCGTCTTCGTCGACAACGGCCTGCTGCGCCTGCACGAGGGTGACCAGGTGATGGCCATGTTCGCCGAGAACATGGGCGTCAAGGTGATCCGCGCCAACGCCGAAGAGAAGTTCCTCAGCCGTCTGGCCGGCGTCAGCGACCCGGAGCAGAAGCGCAAGATCATTGGCGGCAGCTTCATCGAAGTCTTCGATGAGGAAGCCACCAAGCTGAAGGACGTGAAGTTCCTCGCCCAGGGCACCATCTACCCCGACGTGATCGAGTCGGCCGGCGCCAAGACCGGCAAGGCCCACGTGATCAAGTCGCACCACAACGTCGGCGGCCTGCCCGAAGACATGCAGTTCGAACTGGTCGAGCCGCTGCGCGAGCTGTTCAAGGACGAAGTCCGCAAGATCGGCCTGGAGCTGGGCCTGCCCTACGACATGGTCTATCGCCACCCGTTCCCGGGCCCGGGCCTGGGCGTGCGCATCCTGGGGGAAGTGAAGAAGGAATACGCCGACCTGCTGCGTCGCGCGGACCACATCTTCATCGAAGAGCTGCGCAACTTCGACTGGTACCACAAGACCAGCCAGGCCTTCGTGGTGTTCCAGCCGGTGAAATCCGTCGGTGTGGTCGGTGATGGCCGCCGCTACGCCTGGGTCGTCGCCTTGCGTGCCGTGGAAACCATCGACTTCATGACCGCTCGCTGGGCGCACCTGCCGTACGAGCTGCTGGAGAAGGTCTCGAACCGCATCATCAACGAGATCGAGGGCATCTCCCGCGTCACCTATGACGTGTCGAGCAAGCCGCCGGCAACCATCGAGTGGGAATGATCGGAGACGTCTGAAAACCTGTTTCGATCTGCTGCGTGTCGGCCGTAGGGTGCTTTCCGCCTACTACGGTTCTAGCTCGCGAGATCGAAGTCAGGTTTTAACGTTTCCTTAACGAGGAAAGCGGCAATCTCGCCGCTTTCTTCGACAGGCCAGGACGGGGATACCTGTCCTTGACCTGGCGCATGAGAGGCGTTCGTGCCTTCATGCACAGTTGTCTTCTGCTTTCGATGTGGAAGCAGAGCAGTGCAGCCGGCCGCACGAGCCTGGCGCCGGGCGCTAAACGCGCCAACCTCCGTGAAAGCCGATGGGGTCGCAAGTCCCTTGTTTGAGGAGTCTGGACCCATGTCGTTTACCCGTAGACAAGTACTCGGTGGCCTCGCTGGCCTGGCCGTCGTCGGCCTGGGCGCCGGTGGCGCGCGCATCTGGCTGGCGCGCCCGCAGGTAGCCGCCGAGCACGATTACGAACTGATTGCCGCGCCGCTCGACCTGGAGCTGGTGCCTGGCCACAAGACACCCGGCCTGGGCTATGGCGGCCAGGCCCCCGGTGTGGAAATCCGCGCGCGCCAGGGCGACTGGCTGCGCGTGCGTTTCACCAACAAGCTGGACGAGCCGACCACCATCCACTGGCACGGCATCCGCCTGCCCATCGAGATGGACGGCGTGCCCTACATTTCGCAGCCGCCGGTACAGCCGGGCGAGAGCTTCATCTACCAGTTCAAGACGCCGGACGCCGGCAGCTACTGGTACCACCCGCACCTGATGAGCAGCGAGCAGCTGGGCCGTGGCCTGGTCGGGCCGCTGATCATCGACGAGCGCGAGCCGACCGAGTTCACCAGCGAAAAGATCCTTAACCTGAAGACCTGGCACGTGGACGAGGAGGGCAACTTCACGCCCTTCAGCGTGCCGCGCGAGGCCGCGCGCGAAGGCACTCGCGGACGCCTGTCGACCATCAACGGCGAGCGTACCCCGGTAATCGAACTGCCGGCCGGCGAGATCGTCCGCGTGCGCATCCTCAACGTCGACAACACCGTGACCTACCGCCTCAACCTGCCGGACGCGGAGGCGAAGATCTACGCCATCGATGGCCACCCGGTGGAGCCGCGGGATTTCGGCAAGGGACCCAACGACCAGTACTGGATCGGCCCGGGCATGCGCCTGGAGCTGGGCATCCGCGGCCCGGCGGAAGGGACCGAGCTGTCGCTGCGCAATGGCCCGGTGCGCCTGGCGACCATCCGCGGTGTGGCCAATCCGAAAGCGCCCACGGCCAAGTGGCCGGCGCCGCTGCCGCACAACCCGGTGGCCGAGCCGGACCTGAAGAACGCCGAGACCATCAATTTCAAGTTCGAGTGGGTCGGGGCCATGTCCGACTACTCCAAGGGCCAGTCTGCGCCGTCGCTGTGGCAGATCAACGGCGTGGCCTGGCAGGGCGGCGAGGAGCACAAGCACAACGCGCCGCCGCTGGCCAAGCTCAAGGAGGGCAACAGCTATATCTTCGTGCTGCGCAACATGACCCAGTACCAGCATCCGATCCACCTGCACGGCATGGCCTTCAAGGTGCTGGATTCGGATCGCCGCGACATCATCCCGTACTTCACCGACACCTACCTGTTGGGCAAGAATGAGACGGCCCGCGTGGCGCTGGTGGCGGATAACCCCGGCCTGTGGATGTTCCACTGCCACGTGATCGATCACATGGAGACCGGCCTGATGGGAACCATCGCGGTGGGCGAGGCATGGTGCGGCTGACCAACAGCAAGGGGCATCCGACGGTGAAGGGGCTGGCGCCGGTCATCGACCGCAGCCAGGACATCCCCTTCATGCGCGAGGCAATGGCCCTGGCCGAGCAGGGCGCGGCGCTGGGCGAAGTGCCGGTGGGCGCCGTGCTGGTGCTGGACGGCCAGGTCATCGGCCGTGGCTTCAATCGCCCGATCACCGCCCACGACCCCAGTGCCCATGCGGAAATGGTCGCCATCCGCGAGGCCGCCGCGGCCGCGCAGAATTACCGCCTGCCCGGCAGCACGCTCTACGTCACCCTCGAACCCTGCAGCATGTGCGCCGGCCTGCTGGTGCACTCGCGCATCCAGCGCGTGGTGTTCGGTGCCACCGAGCCCAAGTCGGGTGTGGTAGTCAGTCGGGGCAACTTCTTCGAACAGGATTTCCTCAACCACCGCGTGCTGGTGGAGGGCGGAGTGCTGGGGGAGGAGTGCAGCGCGATGCTCTCGGCCTTCTTCAAGGCGCGCCGCAAGGGTTCTTTGTAGGAGCGGGCTTGCTCGCGAATCTGCTCAGCCTTGCGCAGCGCTTGGCCTATCGCGGATAAATCCGCTCCTGACTAATGCTCGACATCCGCGTAGGAGCAACTGTCTTCTCTGGATAGTCCGTTGCTGCGTTTTCCGCCCTCACCCCAGCCCTGGCTGCGCGCCCCGCTCCTCAGGGAGAGGGGGCAGTCCGAGCCGACTGACGCGAAGGTTTCATCCTGCACTGAACGGTCCCCTCTCCCCTTGGGAGAGGGCTACGGTGAGGGATGGCCCAAGCGCAGAGGTATCTCGTAGGAGTGGACTCCGTCCGCGATCGATTCGACGTGTCACGTTGGCGAGTCAGTGAGGTTGAAGCCTCAGAGCTTCTGGTCCCGCGCGTCGTCGCCGTCGTCGGGCTTGGTCTTGTTCACGCCTGGCAGGTGCAGGCCGCTCTCGGCGAGCTGGCCGCCTTCCATCTGCGGCTGGGTCACCCAGGTAAGGATGTCGTAGTAACGGCGCACGTTCTGCACGAAGTGCACGGTTTCGCCGCCGCGCGCATAGCCGTAGCGCGTCTTGCGGTAGTACTGCTTCTGCGCCAGGCGCGGTAGCATCTTCTTCACGTCGAGCCACTTGTTCGGGTTCAGGCCTTCCTGCTCGGCCATCTTGCGCGCGTCGTCCAGGTGCGCGCCGCCGATGTTGTAGGCGGCCAGTGCGAACCACATGCGGTCCGGGTCCTTGATGCTGTCGGGCAGCTCGTCCTTGATCTGCACGTAATACTTGCTGCCGCCCTGGATGCTCTGCTTCGGGTCCAGGCGGTTGGCCACGCCCATGGCCTGGGCGGTGCGGTTGGTCAGCATCATCAGGCCGCGCACACCGGTCTTGGAGGTCGCGTCGGGCTGCCACATGGATTCCTGGTAGCCGATGGCCGCGAGCAGGCGCCAGTCGGCCTCGAGCTTGGTGCCGCTCTGGCGGAAATGCGGCTCGTACTTGGGCAGGCGCTGTTGCAGGTGCTGGGCGAAGGTGTAGGCGCCGACGTAGCCGAGTACGTCCACATGACCGTAGTAGCGATCCTTCAGGCGTTGCAGCAGTCCATCCTGCTTGGCCTTGTCGAGGAAGGCGTTGACCTTCTCCAGCAGGCTGTTGTCGTCGCCAGCCGGCAGCGCCCAGGCCAGGCCCTTGGCATCGCCGAGGTCGAAGGCGACGCGCACGTTGGGGAAATAGACCTGGTTCATCGCCAGTTCGTTGGAGTCCACCAGGGTCAGGTCGATCTCGCCGACGTCCACCATGCGCAGCAGGTCGACCATTTCGTCGGCGTCGGACTCGCGGTACTCCAGTTTGGGGTACTGCTTCTTCAGTTCGGCCAATTGCGCGGCGTGGCTGCTGCCTTTGAGGACGACGATGCGTTTGCCCACCAGGTCTTCGGGGCGGGTGGGGCGCTGCGCGCCGTTGCGGTAGACGACCTGTGGGGTGACGTCGAGATAGGAGTGCGAGTAGCGCACCTGGGTGTCGCGCTCGCCGCCCGGCGTCAGGCCGGCGGCCGCCAGGTTCGGTCCGCCGTCGCGGCCGATGCGGTCGTAGAGATCGTCGATGTTGTCGGCGGTTTCGATCTGCAGCTGGACGCCCAGGCTGTCGGCAAAGCGCTTGGCCAGCTCGTATTCGAAGCCGGTATCGCCGTTGCGGTCCTGGAAGTAGGTGGCCGGACTGTTGCGGGTGATCACGCGCAGCACGCCGTCCTTCTGCACGCGCTCGAGGGCCGTCGGGGCTTTCGCCTCGCTACAGCCGGAAAGCAGCAGAAAGATACAGGTCGCCAAGATCCAGGCGGTGCAGCGCACACGGGACACAGTCAGGGCAAGCATCGGGGCAGTATACGCAAAGGCCGTTGTGCGCCATATCTCGACAGGTCGAAGCTTCTCTGCTAGCCGGGGCACCGTTCGTCGGCATTTTTCTCGCTGAAGGCCGTGGGGCGGGGCTTTTTCCTACGCCGCTCGAAGGCCTTCGAAGATGAGTGGCGCTATCCGCCGGAGCAACGGCAAGGAAGGCACTTGAAAGGTGCCTCCGCGCAACGCTTTACGGTAGAATGCACGGCCTCTGTGGGCCGGCCCGTCCGGCCCCACACACTTCCCCGTCTCCAGAGGCTGTTCCGACAATGCTGATCCTGCGCGGTGCTCCCGCCCTTTCCGCTTTCCGCCACGGCAAACTGCTCGACCTGCTGACCCAGCATGTACCCGCCGTCACCGGGCTGTATGCCGAGTTTGCGCACTTCGCCGAGGTCACCGGAGCCCTCAACGCCGAGGAAGAACAAGTCCTGGCGCGCCTGCTGAAATACGGCCCGAGCGTCCCGGTTCAGGAGCCCGCCGGCCGCCTGTTCCTGGTCCTGCCGCGCTTCGGCACCATCTCGCCGTGGTCGAGCAAGGCCTCTGACATCGCCCGCAACTGCGGCCTGGCCAAGATCGAGCGCATCGAGCGCGGGATCGCCTACTACGTCACTGGCGAGTTGAGCGAGGCCGACGCACAAGCCGTCGCCGCCCGCCTGCACGACCGCATGACCCAGCTCGTGCTCAACGAGCTGGAGCAGGCTTCTGCGCTGTTCAGCCACGCCCAGCCCAAGCCGCTGACCGTGGTCGACATCCTCGCCGGCGGTCGCGCCGCGCTGGAGAAGGCCAACCTCGAGCTGGGCCTGGCCCTGGCCGAAGACGAGATCGACTACCTGGTGAAAAGCTTCGTCGAGCTGGGCCGCAACCCGCACGACGTCGAACTGATGATGTTCGCCCAGGCCAACTCCGAACACTGCCGCCACAAGATCTTCAACGCCAGTTGGGACATCGACGGCCAGGCTCAGGACAAGAGCCTGTTCGGTATGATCAAGAACACCTATGAAATGCACCGCGAAGGCGTGCTGTCCGCGTACAAGGACAACGCCGCGGTGATGAAGGGTTACGTCGCCGGGCGTTTCTACCCGAACGCCGAGACCCGCGAATACGCCGCCAGCGAAGAGCCGGTGCACATCCTGATGAAGGTGGAGACCCACAACCACCCGACCGCCATCGCTCCCTTCCCCGGCGCCTCCACCGGCTCCGGCGGCGAGATCCGCGACGAAGGCGCGACCGGTCGTGGCGCCAAACCGAAGGCCGGCCTGGTCGGCTTCACCGTCTCCAACCTGAACATCCCCGGTTTCGAGCAGCCCTGGGAAGTGCCTTACGGCAAGCCCGAGCGCATCGTCACTCCGCTGGACATCATGATCGAAGGCCCGCTGGGCGGCGCCGCGTTCAACAACGAATTCGGCCGCCCGAACCTGGCCGGCTACTTCCGTACCTTCGAACAGTCCATCGCCACCCCGCGCGGCGAAGAAGTCCGTGGCTACCACAAGCCGATCATGATCGCCGGCGGCATGGGCAACATCCGCGAAGACCACGTGCAGAAGGGCGAAATCTCGGTCGGCGCCAAGCTGATCGTGCTTGGTGGCCCGGCCATGCTGATCGGTCTGGGCGGCGGTGCCGCTTCCTCCATGGCCACCGGCGCTTCCGCCGCTGACCTGGACTTCGCCTCGGTGCAGCGCGAGAACCCGGAAATGGAACGCCGCTGCCAGGAGGTCATCGACCGCTGCTGGCAGATGGGCGAGAACAACCCGATCAAGTTCATCCACGACGTGGGTGCGGGCGGCATCTCCAATGCCCTGCCGGAACTGATCAACGATGGCGGCCGCGGCGGCCGTTTCGAACTGCGTAACGTGCCCAACGACGAGCCGGGCATGAGCCCGCTGGAAATCTGGTGCAACGAGTCGCAGGAGCGCTACGTGATGTCGGTGGACGCCGCCGACTTCGAAACCTTCAAGGCCATCTGCGAGCGCGAGCGCTGCCCGTTCGCCGTGGTCGGCGAAGCCACCGAAGAGATGCAGCTCACCGTCGCCGACAGCCACTTCGGCAACAAGCCGGTGGACATGCCACTCGAAGTGCTGCTCGGCAAGCCGCCGCGCATGCACCGTTCGGTCACCCGCGAAGCCGAACTGGGCGATGACTTCGCCGCTGCCGGCCTGGACCTAACCGAGTCCACCGAGCGCGTGCTGCGCCACCCGGCGGTGGCCAGCAAGAACTTCCTGATCACCATCGGCGATCGCACCATCACCGGCCTCGTTGCGCGCGACCAACTGGTCGGCCCGTGGCAGGTTCCGGTGGCCGACTGCGCCGTTACCGCCACCAGCTTCGACGTCTATACCGGCGAAGCCATGGCCATGGGCGAGCGCACCCCGCTGGCCGTGATCGATGCCCCGGCCTCCGGCCGCATGGCCATCGGCGAGACCATCACCAACCTGGCTGCCGCCAGCATCGACAAGATCTCCGAGATCAAGCTGTCCGCCAACTGGATGGCCGCCGCCGGCCACCCGGGCGAGGACGCGCGCCTGTACGACACCGTCAAGGCGGTCGGCATGGAGCTGTGCCCAGCGCTGGGCATCACCATCCCGGTGGGCAAGGACTCCATGTCCATGAAGACCCGCTGGCAGGATGGCGACGCCGAGAAGAGCGTCACCTCGCCGATGTCGCTGATCATTTCCGGCTTTGCCCCGGTCAACGACGTACGCAAGACCCTGACGCCGCAACTGCGCCTGGACAAGGGCGAGACCGACCTGATCGTCATCGATCTCGGCCGCGGCAAGAACCGTATGGGCGGCTCCATCCTTGCCCAGGTCAACGGCCAGATCGGCCGCGCAGCGCCGGACGTCGACGATGCCGAAGACCTCAAGGCCTTCTTCGCCGTTATCCAGGGCCTGAACGCCGACGGTCACCTGCTGGCCTACCACGACCGTTCCGACGGCGGCCTGATGGCCACCGTGGTGGAAATGGCCTTCGCCGGCCACTGCGGCCTCGACCTCAACCTCGACGCGCTGGCTGAAAACCGTGACGAGCTGAGCGCTGCGCTGTTCAACGAAGAGCTGGGCGCGGTGATCCAGGTTCGCACTGGCGCCACGCCGGAAGTCCTCGCCCAGTTCAGCGCTGCCGGCCTGGAAGACTGCGTTGCGGTCATCGGCCAACCGGTCAACACTGCCGAGATCGACCTGTCCTTCAACGGCGAGCGTGTTTTCAGCGCCCAGCGTCGCAACCTGCAGCGCATCTGGAGCGAGACCAGCTACCGCATCCAGCGCATGCGCGATAACGCCGACTGCGCCGATCAGGAGTTCGACGGCTTGCTGGAAGAGGGTAACCCCGGCCTGTCGGTGAAACTCAGCTTCGACGTCAACGACAACATCGCCGCGCCCTACATCAAGAAGGGTGTGCGCCCGCAGATCGCCATCCTCCGTGAGCAGGGCGTCAACGGTCAGGTGGAAATGGCCGCGGCCTTCGATCGCGCCGGCTTCGCCGCTGTCGACGTGCACATGAGCGACATCCTCTCCGGCCGCATCAGCCTGGAGCAGTTCAAGGGCCTGGTGGCCTGCGGCGGCTTCTCCTACGGCGACGTCCTCGGCGCCGGTGAAGGCTGGGCCAAGTCGATCCTGTTCAACGCCCGTGCCCGTGATGGCTTCCAGGCCTTCTTCGAGCGCAAGGACAGCTTCGCCCTCGGCGTGTGCAACGGTTGCCAGATGATGTCCAACCTGCACGAGCTGATCCCCGGCACCGAGTTCTGGCCGCACTTCGTGCGCAACCGCTCCGAGCAGTTCGAAGCGCGCGTGGCGATGGTCCAGGTGCAGGAATCGCAGTCGATCTTCCTGCAGGGCATGGCCGGTTCGCGCCTGCCGATCGCCATCGCCCACGGTGAAGGCCATGCGGAATTCGAGAGCGAAGAGGCACTGCTGGAAGCCGACCTGTCCGGTACCGTGGCCCTGCGTTTCGTCGACAACCTGGGCAAGGTCACCGAAAGCTACCCGGCCAACCCGAACGGCTCGCCGCGTGGCATCACCGGTCTGACCAGCCGCGATGGCCGCGTCACCATCATGATGCCGCACCCGGAGCGCGTGTTCCGCGCCGTGCAGAACTCCTGGCGTCCGGACGAGTGGGAAGAGGACGGCGGCTGGATGCGCATGTTCCGCAACGCCCGCGTCTGGGTCGGCTGAGTCCGCGCCGATGCGACACGAGAAAGGGGAAAGCTTCGGCTTTCCCCTTTTTCTTTGCCCGGCCTCTGGAGGACAAGGTCTTGGCTGACCAGGAGATACTTCCCGATGTTCGTGCGGTCACGCCCGGGCAGGTGCTGCGCCTGTGTGGTTGCGGGCAGTGCGCCACTCGGCCGGATGCCGCTGCCGCCTGTACTAATCTGCTGGAACTGACGGTTGGACGCGAGCGTCACCTGTTGCTGTGCCGTTGCGGGCTCTCGGCGCGGTTGCCGTTCTGTGACGGTTCCCACGCGCCGGCTGCACCTGGCCTGAAAGAGCGCTGGCGACGTTTCACCGGTAGGTGAGATCGAAGTTCGTCACAGATTTCGTACAAAGTCGTCTGTAGGCGAACAAGCCCGGAACCGGACGGTCGAACTTCCACGACGACCTGCAAGTCATAAGAGGCAAAGTGCCACTATTTGTGGCAGCATTTGTCACCCGTGTCGCTCTTTGCCACGGCAGTGTCCCTGTTTCGATCGGAGTCTCCGATGTACAAACTGTGTTTCTACGTTCCGGAAAGCCATCTGGAACCGGTCAAGAAAGCGGTGTTCGCCGCCGGTGCAGGACGCATCGGAGCCTATGACAGCTGTTGCTGGCAGGCGCTTGGACAGGGACAGTTCCGCCCTCTGCAGGGCAGCAACCCGTTCATTGGCCAGGCCGGCAGCGTCGAGCAGGTCGCCGAATGGAAGGTGGAGATGGTGGTGGCCGACGAGTTGATCCATGACTCGGTGAAGGCTCTCAAGCAGGCTCATCCCTACGAAACGCCGGCCTTCGAGGTCTGGCGGCTGTCGGACATGGTGTTCTGAGCAGATGTTCTGAGCAGACATGAAAAAGGCGCCCTTGGGCGCCTTTTTCTTTTCGCGCAGCTTACGGGCGAATCTCGATCAGCGTGCCGTCCTTGACCAGGCTCCAGACCTCGCGCATGTCGGCGTTGGTCATGGCGATGCAGCCGTTGGTCCAGTCCAGGGTCGAGAAGTACCACTCGGGGTAGTCGTCATCCATCGGCGTGCCGTGGATCATGATCATGCCGCCGGGCGACAGGCTTTTCTCCCGTGCCTTGGCGACGTCGCGGGCGTTGGGGTAGGAGATGTGCATGGAGAGGTTGTACTTGTCGCTGGTCTTGCGCCAGTCGACCCAGTAGAAGCCTTCCGGCGTGCGGTTGTCGCCCTCGGCGAGCTTGGGGCCCTGCGGGCGTTTGCCCAGCGACACGCGGTAGCTCTTGAGAACCTTGCCGTTGCTCATGAGATGCAGTTTGCGCTCGGACTTGAGCACGAGAATCTTGTCGATGTGACCGTCGAGCGTGGGCGTCGCGTTGGCATGCGAGAACGCTGCGAAGGTCAGACAAAGTACGGCAATCAACCAGCGCATCGAGTGGAGTTCCCCGGTAGTTCCTAAAGCCTTAGAGGCGGTATATGAGCTTATTAGTTCTTTTTCTGTACAAGCATTGGAAGAATCCCTTCATTGCGTATCGGAAAGTTCTGCACGATCCGGTCCGCCAGGAAATATTCTAAGGTACGGCCCACGGTGGGGAAAGCCAGCTCCCCCCACGGAATGTCGGATTCTTCGAAGAGTTGCACCTCCAGGCTTTCCTCGCCAGCGCAGAAGTCCAGATCGGCCAGCTGCGCGCGGAAGAAGATATAAACCTGGCTGATATGCGGCAGATCAAAGACCGTATAAAGCTGCAGGCCGTGGACGCGGGCATTGGCCTCTTCGAGGGTTTCCCGGGCGGCGGCCTGCTCCAGGGTCTCGCCGTTCTCCATGAAGCCTGCCGGTAGCGTCCAGAAGCCCTGGCGCGGCTGGATGGCGCGGCGGCAGAGGAGGATGCGCCCGTCCCAGACCGGCAGGCAGCCGGCGACGATGCGCGGGTTCTGGTAATGCACGGTCTGGCACTGGTCGCAGACGAAGCGCGGGCGGTTGTCGCCGCTGGGAATGCGCAAACTCACGCTGGCGCCGCACTGACTGCAGAATTTCATGCTGCTTCCTTGTTATCGATTGGAACAATCTTGCGCGTTGCGCGGGGCGCCCAGCAAGGGGCGGGGGTTGGGCAGGGACGTCTTTCGTGCCATGATCCCTCAATTAGAAGAATCGGCCCCCCGCAGGATGTTCGGCATGCTGGACCAGCTGCGCCAACGTATACAGACGCACAAGCCAAGCGACCTTGAAACGGACCACAGCTTTCCGGAAGCGGCGGTCCTGCTCCCCATCACTCCCCAGGAAGAGCTCGTGCTCACCCTGCGCGCGACCGGGTTGTCGACCCACAGCGGCGAAGTCGCCTTTCCCGGTGGGCGCCGCGACCCCGAAGACGTCGACCTGATCCACACGGCCCTGCGCGAGGCCCACGAGGAGATCGCCCTGCCGCCGGGACTGGTGGAGGTCGTCGGGCCGTTGAGCACCCTGGTGTCGCGGCACGGCATTCTGGTCAAACCGTTCGTCGGCTTTGTCCCTGATTTCGTGGAGTACCGCCCCAACGACGGCGAGATCGACGCCGTGTTCAAGGTGCCGCTGGAGTTCTTTCGCGGCGACCCAAGGGAAACCACCCACCGCATCGATTATTTCGGCCGCAGCTGGTACGTCCCGAGCTACCTGTTCGAGGGCTACAAGATCTGGGGCCTGTCCGCGATCATGCTGGTCGAACTGCTGAACCTGCTCTATGACGCCCGTATCGACCTGCACCAGCCGCCGTCGAAGTTCATCAAGCTGAGCTGAGACCCGAGAATAAAAAGCGGCCCCCGCCTGAGGAGAAACCCATGAAGTACCGCCTGGGCTCGTCCCGAGTCGAAACCCATCCGGAAAGCTGGATTGCCCCCAATGCCACGCTGGTCGGCAAAGTACGCCTCGATGCCGGCGCCAGCGTGTGGTTCAACGCCGTGCTGCGCGGCGACAACGAGCTGATCCACATCGGCGAACACAGCAACGTGCAGGATGGCACCGTCATGCACACCGACATGGGCTTCCCGCTGACCCTGGGCAAGGGCGTGACCATCGGCCACAACGCCATGCTGCATGGCTGCCAGGTAGGCGACTACAGCCTCGTCGGCATCAACGCGGTGATCCTCAACGGCGCGAAGATCGGCAAATACTGCATCATCGGCGCCAACGCGCTGATTCCCGAAGTCAAGGAAATCCCCGATGGCTCACTGGTCATGGGCTCGCCCGGCAAGGTCGTGCGCGAACTGACCGAGCCGCAGAAGAAGATGCTCGAAGCCAGCGCCGCCCACTACGTGCACAACGCCCAGCGTTACGCCCGCGACCTGGCCGAGCAGGAAGATGACTGAAGAACGTCCCGTCGCCTCGCCCTGCGTGCACGTCTGCGCGCTGGACGACGCCGACGTCTGCCTGGGCTGCCAGCGTAGCGCAGCCGAAATCACCCGCTGGGGCCTCATGGACAACGCCGAGCGTCGTGAGGTGCTGAAGCGCTGCGAACAGCGCGCCCGCGAGCAGGGCGTGCTGGTCTAGAGCCTTCACGCTTGAGAGCTACCCTGTTTCGAACTTTCCCTTCCCGAGGTTTCCCGCAATGCCCCGTATTGGAACTCCCCTGTCGCCGAGCGCGACCCGCGTACTGCTCTGTGGCTCCGGCGAGCTGGGCAAGGAAGTGGCGCTCGAACTGCAGCGCCTGGGCTGCGAAGTCATCGCTGTCGACCGCTATGCGAACGCGCCGGCCATGCAGGTTGCGCATCGCAGCCACGTGATCAGCATGCTCGACGGTGTCGCCCTGCGTGCCGTGATCGAGCAGGAGAAGCCGCATTACATCGTGCCGGAGATCGAAGCCATCGCCACGGCGACTCTGGTCGAGCTGGAGAACGAGGGCTACACCGTCATCCCCACGGCCCGTGCCGCCCAGCTGACCATGAACCGCGAGGGCATTCGTCGCCTGGCCGCTGAAGAACTGGGCCTGCCGACCTCGCCCTACCACTTCGCCGACACCTACGAGGATTACGTCGCTGGCGTCGCCGCCGTGGGTTATCCGTGCGTGGTCAAGCCGATCATGAGTTCCTCGGGCAAGGGCCAGAGCGTGCTGAAATCCGCCGCCGACCTGAAGACCGCCTGGGACTATGCCCAGGAGGGCGGTCGTGCCGGCAAGGGGCGGGTGATTGTCGAGGGCTTCATCGACTTCGACTACGAGATCACCCTGCTGACCGTGCGGCACATCGGCGGCACCACCTTCTGCGCGCCCATCGGCCATCGCCAGGTGAAGGGTGACTACCACGAGTCCTGGCAGCCCCAGGCGATGAGCCCGAAGGCGCTGGCGGAGTCCGAGCGCGTAGCCAGGGCCGTCACCGAAGCGCTGGGCGGCCGTGGCCTGTTCGGTGTGGAGCTGTTCGTCAAAGGTGACGAGGTGTGGTTCAGCGAAGTTTCACCGCGCCCGCACGATACCGGCCTGGTCACGCTGATTTCCCAGGACCTTTCCGAGTTCGCGCTGCACGCCCGTGCCATTCTCGGCCTGCCGATCCCGGTGATCCGCCAGCTGGGCGACTCCGCTTCGGCGGTGATCCTGGTGGAAGGCAAGTCGCAGCAGGTTTCCTTCGGCAACCTCGGCGCCGCGCTGAGCGAACCTGACACCGCACTGCGTCTGTTCGGCAAGCCGGAAGTGGATGGCCAGCGGCGCATGGGCGTAGCCCTGGCGCGCGACGAGTCGATCGACGCCGCCCGCGCCAAGGCCACCCGCTCGGCCCAGGCGGTCAACGTCGAACTGTGAGCCGCTGGGCGGGGCTGATCTGGTGGGCGGCGGCACTGCCGCTGCTGCCGCTGGCCCTGCCCATGGCCGTGCGCACCCGGCGCACGGCCTTGCGTCTGGCTCCCGCCGCTGGCGTCTGCGAAGGTGTCGCCGGTGCGGAGCTGCCAGGCCAACCCTTTCGCCTGCTGTTGCTGGGCGAGTCCACGGTTGCCGGTGTCGGCGCGTCCTGCCTGGACTTCGCGCTGGCCGGCCGGCTGGCTTCGGCGCTTGCCAGCCGTCTTCAGCGTCCCGTCGCCTGGCGCGCGGCAGGGGAGAACGGGATCACCGCCGGTGAAGCCTGCGAACGCCTGCTACCGTTGGTGGCCGAGCAGGATTACGACCTGGTGGCACTGGTCTTCGGCGTCAACGACACCACGCACTTCAGCTCGCGCCGGCGTTGGCTGGGCGCCCTTGAACGGCTGATCGAGCACTTCCAGCGCCGCGGGGCGCGGGTGGTATGCACCGCCGTGCCGCCGCTGCAGCATTTCACCGCCTTGCCCTGGCTGTTACGGCAGTTGCTGGGGTGGCGTGCGTCGTTGCTGAACCGGCAACTCAGTGCGCAAGCGCTGCTCCAGGGCGCCGGGTACTGCGCAGTGAGCCTGGAGATGCAGCCGCAGTTCCTCGCCATCGACGGCTATCACCCTTCGGCGCTGGGCTACCAGGTGTGGGGCGAGCATCTCGCGCAGTGGCTGGTTTCCCGGCCCTGAGTCGATGCGTCAGTGCAAGCGCACCCAACAGAAAACCAGCAGCGAAGCCGCCACCAACCAGGCCAGCGCGGCCATCGCCAGTGAGAGCTCCAGGCGCATGCGATCCACCATCAGGTAGAGCGCGGCGAGGTAGACGAAGTAGGGGATGATCGACCACATGCCGAACAGGATGGTGGTCTTCAGGTCGTCCAGCGAACGACTCTTGCCGACAATGAAGTGGGCGATCAGGGCGAAGGTGGGGAACAGCGGCACCAGGCCGGCGATGTAGTAATTGCGCGTCTTCGACAGCGCGGCGAGGATCAGCACCACGCCGGCGCCGAGGGCTGCCTTGAGGATCAGGTCCACGTCGTTCTCTATGCGGCGACGCCACCGGGTCGGTGGCGTCGGGGATTATCCGCGAGAGAGGTGGCTCGCTCCAATGCGACGTTCAGGCAACCTGCGTGCTGGGCTCCAGCGGGCTTTCGCTGCCGAGGAGTTGCTCCAGGCGCTCCCGCTGCCGCGCATTGAGAAACAGGCCGAGCTTGGTGCGGCGCCAGAGGATGTCGTCGGCGTCGCGCGCCCATTCTTCATGAACCAGGTATTCCACTTCCCGCGCATACAGCCCGGCGCCCAGGTGTTCGCCCAGCTCGCTGAGGTTGTGCGCGCCGTCCAGCAGTTTCCAGATGCGACTGCCGTAGGTGCTGGCCCAGCGGCGGGCGAGGGCGGGGTCGAGCTGGCGCAGGCGTTCCATGAGCTGGATGGCGAGGTCTTCCACTGTGGTCATCGCTTCGCCGCCGGGCAGCGGGGCGCTGGCGGTCCAGCTCGCTTTCATCACGCCGGCGAAGTGCGGCGCCAGTTGTTCCAGCGCAGCTTCCGCGAGCTTGCGGTAGGTGGTCAGCTTGCCGCCGAACACCGACAGCAGTGGCGCTTCGCCGGGGGTGTTGTCCAGCGCCAGGGTGTAGTCGCGGGTGACGGCAGAGGGATCGTCGGACTCGTCGTCGCACAGCGGGCGCACGCCGGAGAAGGTCCGCAGGATGTCCTGGCGGCCCAGCTGGCGCTTGAAGTGGGCATTGACCACGTTCAGCAGGTAGTCGGTCTCTGCTTCGCTGATGCTGATCTGCGCCGGGTCGCCCTGATACTCGCGGTCGGTGGTGCCGATCAGGGTGAACTGGCGCAGGTAGGGGATGGCGAAAACGATGCGGCGGTCTTCGTTCTGCAGGATGTACGCATGCTCGCCGTCGTACAGGCGCGGCACGATCAGGTGGCTGCCCTGGATCAGGCGGATGCCGTAGGGCGGCTTCTGCCGCAACTCCTCGCGCAGGAAACGATCGACCCAGGGGCCGGCGGCGTTGACCAGCGCGCGGGCGCGGATCGAATAGAGGCTGCCGTCGTGGCGTTCCAGGTGCAGGTGCCACAAACCCTTGCTGCGCCGCGCGCTGACGCAGCGGGTGCGCGGGTGGATATGCGCACCGTTCTCGCGGGCGGCCATGGCGTTGAGCACCACCAGGCGGGCGTCGTCCACCGAGCAGTCGGAGTATTCGAAACCGCGGGTGATCTCGGCCTTCAGCGGGCTATCCAGGTCGAAACGCAGGCCACGGGACGCCGGCAGCTTCTCGCGCTTGCCCAGGTGGTCATAGAGGAACAGCCCGGCGCGGATCATCCAGGCCGGGCGCAGGTGCGGGCGGTGCGGCAGCACGAAACGCAACGGGTGGACGATATGCGGGGCCTTGGCCAGCAGGACTTCGCGCTCGGCGAGAGCCTCGCGGACCAGGCGGAATTCGTAATGTTCGAGGTAGCGCAGGCCACCATGGATCAGCTTGCTGCTGGCGGAGGAGGTGTGGGCGGCGAGGTCGTGCTGTTCGCAAAGGAATACCGACAGCCCGCGTCCGGCGGCGTCCGCCGCGATCCCCGCACCATTGATGCCGCCGCCGACGACGGCCAGGTCATAGACTTCGGCAAGGGGCGCGTGGCGCTTGCTGGTGGAATTCATGGGACCGCCTGGGTGTTGAAAGTGAATCTTTTATGTTCGTTTTCGAAAATATCCTAGTTCAGTGAACGAAACATGACCAGCCTTTGCCGCGAATTCGCGCAGGCATTCGTCTGAATGTTCGAAAGTGAATTGACTGGAGGGTCTCAGACCAGCTCGAGCTGAACCTTGTGCTGGCTCATCAGGCGTGCCACGGCGGCAGGCGGCGGGCTGTCGGTGAACACCCGGTTGACCAGGGAGATCGGTCCCAGGCGCACCATGGCGTTGCGGCCGAACTTGCTGGAGTCGGCGGCGAGGAATACCTGCCGCGCGTTGTCGATGATGGCGCGGGAGACGCGCACTTCCTGGTAGTCGAAGTCCAGCAGGCTGCCGTCTTCGTCGATGCCACTGATGCCCACCACGGCGAAGTCGACGCGAAACTGCTCGATGAAATCCACTGCCGCCTGCCCGACCACGCCGCCGTCGCCGCGCACCGTGCCGCCGGCGATCAGCACTTCGAAATCATCCTTGCCGGCGAGGATGCTGGCGACGTGCAGGTTGTTGCTGATGACCTTCAGGTTGCGGTGGCCGAGCAGGGCGCGGGCGATGGCTTCGGTAGTGGTGCCGATATTGATGAACAGCGAGGCATTGTCCGGAATCTGCGCCGCAATGGCTTCGGCGATGCGCTGCTTCTCGTCGCGCATCTGGTCGGCGCGGGTGTTGTAGGCGGTGTTCTCGATGCTCGAATCCCAGGCCGCGCCACCGTGGTAGCGACGAAGCAGGTTCTGTTCGGCGAGCTGGTTGATATCGCGGCGGATGGTCTGCGGCGTGACGGCGAACTGCTGGGCGAGCTCTTCGATGCTCAGGTAGCCGCGTTCGCGGACCAGATCGAGGATGTTCTGCTGGCGGGGTGGCAGGTTCATGCGGTTCGCTCGTGCGGACGGGCCGGGAGGGCAAGGATGCCGCACGCAGCCAACGCTGTCATGCGGCACGGGCTTCACCTGTAGGAGCGAGCTTGCTCGCGAACCCGTCCAGGCACATCGGCATCCAGTGGTTCGCGAGCAAGGACTGGGCGTCCCCCTCGGTCCTACAGAAGAGCAATCAATCTTCGGCAGCCCAGCCGCGGGTGCGTTCGACGGCTTTTTGCCAGCCCTTGTACAGCCGCGCGCGCTCGATCTCATCGCAAGCCGGCTGGAACACCCGCTCGATCACCGCCTTGTTCTTCAGCTCCGCGAGATCGCCCCAGAAGCCACAGGCCAGGCCTGCCAGCACGGCGGCGCCGAGGGCGGTGGTCTCGCGCATCTGTGGGCGCTCCACTGGCGTGCCGAGGATGTCGGCCTGGAACTGCATGAGGAAGTTGTTGGCCACCGCGCCGCCGTCCACGCGCAGCGCGCGCAGCGGTTCGCCGGCGTCCTGCTGCATGGCGTCGAGCACGTCGCGGGTCTGGTAGGCGATGGACTCCAGGGTGGCGCGGATCAGGTGATCGGCCTTCACCCCACGGGTCAGGCCGAACAGTGCGCCGCGCGCGTAAGGGTCCCAGTAGGGCGCGCCGAGCCCGGTGAAGGCGGGGACCAGGTAGACGCCGTTACTGTCCTTCACCTTGGTGGCGAAGTACTCCGAATCGTGGGCATCGTTGATCACCTTCAACTCGTCGCGCAGCCATTGCACGGTGGAGCCGCCGTTGAACACCGCGCCTTCCAGCGCATAGGCGACTTCGCCGCGCGGCCCGCAGGCGATGGTGGTGAGCAGGCCATGGGTGGACTTCACCGCCTTGTCGCCGGTGTTCATCAGCAGGAAGCAGCCGGTGCCATAGGTGTTCTTCGCCTGGCCCGGCTCCACGCACATCTGCCCGAACAGCGCGGCCTGCTGGTCGCCGGCGATCCCGGCGATGGGCGTGCGGTGCACGCCGAGGCCGCCGACCTTGGCGTGACCGTAGATCTCGGACGAAGCTCGCACCTGCGGCAGCATGGCGTGCGGGACGTCCAGCGCGGCAAGCAGCCGTTCGTCCCAGTCGCGCTTGTGGATATCGAACATCAGGGTGCGCGAGGCATTGGTGTAGTCGGTGACGTGCACCTCGCCTTCGGTGAGCTTCCAGATCAGCCAGCTGTCGACCGTGCCGAACAGCAGCTCGCCGCGCTGCGCGCGCTCGCGGGCGCCGTCGACGTTGTCGAGAATCCACTTGAGCTTGGTGCCGGAGAAGTAGGGGTCGAGGACCAGCCCGGTGGTGTCGCGGATGTGCTGCTCCAGGCCGTCGCGCTTGAGCTGCTCGCAGATCGCGGCGCTGCGCCGGCATTGCCAGACGATGGCGTTGTGGATCGGCCGGCCACTGGCCTTGTCCCACACCAGGGTGGTTTCGCGCTGGTTGGTGATGCCGATGGCGGCCACTTCGGCGACGCTGATGTTGGCCTGCGCCAGGGCTTCCACCAGGGTCGAACTCTGAGTCGCCCAGATTTCCATCGGGTCGTGCTCGACCCAGCCCGGCTGCGGGTAGATCTGCGCGAACTCGCGCTGGGCCGTGCTGACCACGTTGGCGTCGTGGTCGAAAATGATGGCGCGCGAGCTGGTGGTGCCCTGGTCGAGGGCGACGACGTATTTCTTGTTCTTCGGGTCGGTCATGCGGGCGGCCTTGTGCGGATTCCGTTCGGCAGTCCCGGCCACGTGGGCCGGAAGGTGAATGGCGCAGACCATACGGGATTCGTCCGCGTCGGTGAAGCGAACACCGTGCAGTGCAACACGCCTTGGCTTACTGTTATGCGCTGGAAAGCCGCTTGCGAGAAGCCTGCCGATCATGACCCCCGCCATCGACCTGCTGAAGAAGAACCGTGCCGAACACCATGTGCTGAGCTACGAGCACGACCCCAAGGCGCCATCCTACGGCCTGGAAGCCGCCGAGAAGCTCAATCTCGACCCGGCGCGGGTGTTCAAGACCCTGTTGGCGGCGAGCGAAAAGGGCGAGCTGCTGGTGGCGGTGGTACCGGTGGCGGGCACTCTGGACCTCAAGGCGCTGGCCCACGCGGCAGGCGTCAAGAAAGCCGATATGGCCGACCCGAATGCCGCGCAGCGCGCGACCGGTTACCTGGTGGGGGGCATCAGCCCGCTGGGACAGAAGAAGCGCTTGCGCACCTTTATCGATGAGTCCGCCCAGGGCTTCCCGACCATCCATGTCAGCGCCGGCCGGCGCGGCCTGGAAGTGGAGCTGAGCGCCGAGACACTGGCCGGGCTGACCTCGGCGAAGTTTGCGCCAATCGGGAGAAATTGAGTTTTTGCAGGAGCAACATTGCTTTCCCAGTAGCGCTGCCCGCTCCTGCCCTTACCCCAGCCCTGGCTAAGCGCCCGTGGAGAGGGGCAGACCCTGCCGGCTGGCGCTGCGGTTTTATCCTGCACCGAACGGTGCGCTCTCCCGCCTGCGCGAGAGGGCCAGGCGCAGGGGCTCCTGATCTCTCCGGGAGGGAGCACTGTGTGGTCCCTACTGTACGGTTCGTCGTTGATCGGCTTCTGTCATGCTCGGCCATCACTTTCCAGGAGACTGCCATGCTGCTCGATTTCCACCAGGTAGACGCTTTCACCGACCGCCCGTTCGCCGGCAATCCGGCCATGGTCTACCGCCTCGATGCCTGGTTGAGCGACGAGCTGATGCAGCAGATCGCCGCCGAGCACAACCTCTCGGAGACCGCCTTCCTGGTGAAGGAACCGGCCGGTTGGCGCATCCGCTGGTTTACCCCGACCGCCGAGGTGCCGCTCTGTGGCCACGCCACGCTGGCCAGCGCCCATGTGCTGTTCGAAGTGTTCGATGAGCCGGGCGAAGTGCTGGAGCTGAACTCCCTGTCCGGGCCGCTTCGCGTGGCCCGCGAGGACGGCCGGCTGGCACTGAACTTCCCGGCGCAGCCGCCGAGCGAGTCGGGCTCCACGCTGGAGCTGGAGAATGCCCTGGGAATCGACGTGGTGGATGCGCTGAATACCGCCAACCACCTGTTGGTTCTGCTCGAGTCGGAGCAGGCGGTGCGCGACTGCAAGCCTGACTTCGCTGCCCTGGCGCGCCTGCCGTACCTGGGCGTTATCGTCACGGCACGTAGCGACAACTACGACTTCGTTTCGCGCTTCTTCGCCCCGGCCATCGGCCTCAACGAAGACCCGGTGACCGGCGCCGCCCACTGCGTGCTGATTCCCTACTGGTCGCGGCGACTGAACAAACTGCAGATGCGCGCATTCCAGTCTTCCGCCCGTGGCGGTGAGCTGTGGTGCCGTCTCGAGGGGGGGCGCGTGAGCATCGCCGGCTACGCGCGCCTGGTGGCCAGCGGTCGTTTACTGGTTGTTTGATCTGTGACCGGGGAGTTTTGCGCTTCCTCGCCTAGGCTTGCTCCCATTGGCTGTCGCGCACCCGGCGCGGCTTGGAGGCAGGCCCATGGCAATCCTGGTCATCGCTGACTACCACACCTACACCGGCTCCGCCGTCCTGGCGCCGGCGACCCTGAATGCCCTGGCGGCTGCACGGCAGATCGGCAACGACGTGCACCTGCTGTTGGCCGGCAGCGGCCTTGACCGACTCTGCGAGACGGCACGCCGTCTCGAGGGAGTCACTCGCGTGCTGCAGGTGGATGATCCGCTCTATGACCACCTGCTGGCGGAAAACCTCTCCGCGCTGGTCATTCGGCTCTCGCCTGGCTACAGCCACATTCTCGCGCCCGCCACGGCGATGGGCCGTGACTGCCTGCCGCGGATTGCCGCGTTGCTGGACGTGGATGCGGTTTCCGAGGTTATTGCGGTGATCGACAGCGAGACATTCCAGCGCCCGATCTACGCCGGCAACGCCATCGCCACGGTGCGCTGCGAAGGGCCGATGACGGTGCTGGGGATTCGCCCCACGGCGTTCGATCCGGTTCGCGCCGAGGGTGGGAACGCCGAGCTGGAGCGGCTCAGCGGCGCCGGCGATCTCGCACTTTCATCATGGCAGGGGGAAGAACATCCGGACTTCGAACGCCCCGCGCTGGAGTCGGCGCGCGTGATCGTTGCGGGTGGTCGCGGGCTGCAAACGGCGGAGGGCTTCGCCGCGCTCTATCCCTTGGCGGATCGCCTGCACGGCGCCGTGGGCGCTTCGCTGGCGGCGGTGGATGCTGGCTTCGCGCCGGCAGAACTGCAGATCGGCCAGTCCGGACGCATCGTCGCGCCGGAGCTTTATCTGGCCGTGGGGATTTCCGGTGCTGTTCAGCACGTGGCAGGCATGAAGGATGCCAAGGTCATCGCCGCGATCAATCTCGACCCGGACGCGCCAATCTTCGAGATTGCCGACTATGGACTGCAGGGCGACCTGTTCGAGTTGCTGCCGGAGCTGCTGCGCGAACTGGACGATTCGCTCGGCTAGACCGCTACGCTGCCCTGGGCCGGAAACAGCACCAGATGCTCGGCGGCCACGCCAATCGCCACTTCGTCGCCCAGCCGATGGTCGGCATGGCTGGGGAACAGTGATTCCAGCTGGGCACCGGTGGGCAGTTGCAGGCGATAGAGCGTCGCTGCACCGAGGAACGACTTGCCGACGATCCGTGCCTTCAGCGCGCCGTCGGCGGCCGGCACCAGGTCATCCGGGCGTAGCAACACGTCTACCGCGCTGCCGTCCGGCAGGCTGTAGGCGCGGTTGCCGCGCAGCAGACCGAGTTCGGTCTGCACCGCATCGTTGCCGCGCATTTGCCCGCGAATGAAATAACCCTGGCCGACGAAGCTGGCGACAAAGGGTGTCTGCGGTTCGTGGTACAGGTTGAACGGAGTGTCCCACTGCTCCAGCAGACCGTTGCGGAATACACCGACATGATCGCTGACGGCGAAGGCCTCTTCCTGATCGTGGGTCACCAGGATGGCGCTGGTGCCGCGTGCCTTGAGGATATCGCGGACCTCGTGGCTGAGCTGGCGGCGCAGCTCCACATCGAGGTTGGAGAAGGGCTCGTCGAGCAGCAGCAGCTGCGGTTGCGGAGCCAGCGCGCGGGCCAGGGACACGCGTTGCTGCTGGCCGCCGGAGAGTTCGTGGGGGAAGCGCTGGCCGAGGCTGTCGAGCTTCACCAGTTCCAGCAGTTCGCCGACGATGCGCCCGCGCTCGGGGTGCTTGCGGATGCCGAAGGCGATGTTGTCCGCCACTGACAGGTGCGGGAACAGCGCGTAGTCTTGGAACACCATGCCGATCCGGCGTTTCTCCGGCGACAGGGTGAAGCCGGCGCGGGAAATGACTTCGCCGGCCAGCTCGATCCGGCCGCCTTGGACCGGCTCGAAACCGGCAATGGCACGCAGGGTGGTGGTTTTACCGCAGCCCGAAGGGCCGAGCAGGCAGCCGATATCGCCGGCGTTCAGGTGCAGGCTGACGCCTTGCACCACGCGCTGCTGTTCATAGCCACAGGAAAGATCGTCGAGGTTGAGCAGCAGCGTTTGGGTCATCGGGCTCGAAACAGGGGCTTAGGCGTAATGCGCGTGCTCGACCAGCAGTTCGAGCAGGGCCTTCTGGGCGTGGAGACGGTTTTCCGCCTGGTCCCAGGCCACCGAGCGCGCGTCGTCCAGCAGGTCTTCGCTGATCTCTTCGCCACGGTGGGCCGGCAGGCAGTGCATGAATAGTACATCCGCCGCCGCGCCGTCGAGCAGCGCACGTGTTACCTGATATGGCTGGAACAGGCGCAGGCGCGCGGCAGCTTCGTCCTCCTGGCCCATGGAGGCCCAGACGTCGGTGCTCACCAGGTGCGCGCCGGCTACCGCCTCGCGCGGGTCGCGGAAGATCTTCACACGCTCGCCGGCCTGCGCCATCAGGGCCGCGTTCGGCTCGTAGCCTTCCGGGCAGGCGACGTTCAGCTGGAAGTCGAAGCGGATCGCCGCCTCGATGTAGCTGTTGCACATGTTGTTGCCGTCGCCGATCCAGGCCACGGTCTTGCCGGCGATGCTGCCGCGGTGCTCATGGAAGGTCTGCATGTCGGCCAGCAGCTGGCAGGGATGCAGGTCATCCGAGAGGCCGTTGATCACCGGTACGCGGGAGTTCTCGGCAAACTCGATCAGGTTGCTGTGGGCGAAGGTGCGGATCATCACCGCATCGACCATTCGCGACATCACCCGCGCGGCGTCGGCGATCGGCTCGCCACGGCCCAGCTGGGTGTCGCGCGGGGAGAGGAAGATGGCCTGGCCGCCGAGCTGGATCATGCCGGCTTCGAAGGAGATTCGCGTCCGCGTCGAGGCTTTCTCGAAGATCATGCCCAGCACGCGATTCTTCAGCGGTTCGTAGAGCACGCCTCGGTCGCGCAGGTCCTTCAGCTCGGTGGCGCGGCGGATCAGACCGAGCAGTTCTTCGGTCGTGTAATCCAGCATCGAGAGGAAGTGACGTGCGCTCATGGTTCGTACCTACTACTTATTCTCAGAATCAGGCCGAGGTACCGACCGGCTTTCGTGAGAAAAAACGGGCTGAACCTGCGGCGGGACCGCATGGAGCGGGAAATGGGGGAAGGCGCGATCCTATAAGGAAATGACGGATCTACGCAAGTTTCGCCCGGAAGGCCCGTCGGCCGGGGCTTCAACATGGTCGTTCCTGATGCCCGGGGATTCACCCGACGGAAGCTGGTGGTGCTTCGCCAGGACTGGATTCATAGTGCTTTCGACCCTGCGACCGGCCCCTTGAGCGCCGGCGACAACAATAACGAGGCGAGCCATGAGCAAGACCCTCCACCACCGTGCGTGCCATCTGTGCGAGGCCATCTGCGGCCTGACCATCGAGACCGAAGACGAGCGCATTCTGTCGATCAAGGGCGATGCCCAGGACAGCTTCAGCCGTGGCCACATCTGCCCCAAGGCGGTGGCCCTGCAGGACATCCAGAACGACCCGGACCGTCTGCGCCAGCCGGTGCGCCGCGTCGGCAGCGAGTGGCAGCCGATCGGCTGGGACGAAGCCTTCGAGCTGGTCGCCACGCGTCTGGCGGAGATCCGCGAGCGCCATGGCAACGATGCCGTGGCCGTGTACCAGGGCAACCCCAGTGTGCACAACTACGGGCTGATGACCCACAGCAACTACTTCCTCGGCCAGTTGAAAACCCGCAACCGCTACTCAGCGACCTCCGTCGACCAGCTGCCGCACCACCTGGTCAGCCAGCAGATGTTCGGCCATGGCCTGCTGATCCCGATTCCGGACATCGACCACACTGATTTCATGCTGATCCTGGGCGGCAACCCGCTGGCCTCCAATGGCAGCATCATGACCGTGCCGGACGTGGAGAAGCGCCTGAAGGCGCTGAAGGCGCGCGGCGGCAAGCTGGTGGTGGTCGACCCGCGTCGCACCGAGACCGCGGCGATTGCGGATCAGCACCTGTTCGTCCGGCCCGGGGAGGACGCCGCGCTGCTGCTGGGCATCCTCGATACGCTGCTCAGCGAAGGGCTGACCCGCGAATCCTCGTTGCCGGTCAACGGCCTCGACGTGGTGCGCGAGGCGCTGGCGCCATTCAAGGTCGAAACCATGGCCGTTCGTTGTGGCGTGCCGGCCGAGGATATTCGCCAGTTGGCGCGGGAATTCGCCGCCGCCGACAAGGCCGTCTGCTATGGGCGCATGGGCGTTTCCACCCAGGTTTTCGGCAGCCTCTGTCAGTGGCTGGTACAACTGATCAACCTGTTGACCGGCAACCTCGACCGCGTCGGTGGCACCCTGTGCACCACGCCGGCGGTGGACCTGGTGGCAACCACTGCGGGTGGCGCGTTCAATCGCTGGCAGAGCCGCGTGTCCGGCCTCCCCGAATACGGCGGCGAGTTGCCGGTGGCGGCGCTGGCCGAAGAGATGCTCACCGAAGGGGAAGGGCAGGTGCATGCGCTGGTGACGGTGGCCGGCAATCCGGTGCTGTCCACGCCCAATGGCCGTCGCCTGGAACAGGCGCTGGACGGCCTGGAATTCATGCTCAGCGTCGATCTGTACATCAACGAAACCACCCGCTACGCCGACCTGATCCTGCCGCCCACCGCGCCGCTGGAGCACGATCATTACGACACCACCTTCAACGTCTTCGCGGTGCGCAACGTTACCCGCTTCAACGAAGCGATCCTGCCCAAGCCCGAGAGCGCGCTACACGATTGGGAAATTTTCGTTGGCCTGGCAAAGGCCTACGCCGCGCGCCTGGGTACCGAGCTGAAGCCGACCATGGCGCCGGAGCAGATGATCGAGATGGGCCTGCGCTTCGGCCCCTACGGTGACGCCAGCGAGCACAAGCTGAACCTGGCCAGGCTGCGCGAGCATCCTCACGGGCTGGACCTCGGCCCGTTGCAGCCAAACCTGGCTCCGCGTCTGAAAACCGCCAGCCGTAGCATCGAGGCGGCACCCGAGATTTTCCTCAATGACCTGCGCCGCTTCGCCGATACCCAGTCGCCGGCCGTCGACCAGCTCCTGCTGATCGGTCGCCGCCACGTGCGCAGCAACAACTCGTGGATGCACAACTATCACCGCCTGGTGAAGGGCAAGCCGCGCCATCACTTGCTGATGCATCCGCAGGATCTGGCCTCGCGTGGGCTGGTGGACGGGCAGAAGGTGCGGGTGCGTTCGCGGGTTGGCAGCATCGAAATCGAGGTCGCCTCCAGCGACGAAGTCATGGCCGGTGTGGTCAGCCTTCCCCACGGCTGGGGGCATCGGCGACCGGGTGTGCAACTGTCCATTGCCAGCGAGCAGGGCGGCGCCAGCGCCAACGACCTGACCGATGAGCGTCATCTGGATTCGCTCTCCGGCAACACCGCGCTCAACGGCGTGCCGGTGGAGGTGGAAGCGGCCTGACAAGCTGACGCACGTCACCTGCAAAGCCGAGCGTGGCGCTCGGCTTTGCAGTACAATGCGCGGTACCGTGCCGGCCAACGCCCACCGTGGGGACTGCCGGGTCAGTATCTGATAGTTCAGCCGAGGAAGTTCATGGATATCATCGATACCATCAAAGAGCAGATCGCCAACAACCCTGTCCTGCTGTACATGAAGGGTTCGCCGAATGCTCCGCAGTGCGGTTTCTCGTCCCGCGCCGCCCAGGTTCTGATGGCTTGTGGTGAGAAGTTCGCCTACGTGGATATTCTGCAAAACCCGGAAATCCGCGCCAACCTGCCCAAGTACGCCAACTGGCCGACCTTCCCGCAACTGTGGGTTGGTGGTGAGCTGGTCGGCGGCAGTGACATCCTGGCCGAGATGTTCGAGAAAGGTGAGCTGCAACCGCTGATCAAGGAAGCCGTAGGCAAGGCCGACGCCTGAGTCTTTCGTGCTGTCGCACAAAGCCCCGCTTCGGCGGGGCTTTGTTTTTGGGAAGAAAAACATGACTGAACAGACGCGGGCCAACGCCGCCCGCTGGGCGTGCGGATACTGCTTCGCCATGGGCGGGATGGTCCACGGCAGCGTGATGGGGCGGGTGCCGGCGCTCAAGAGCATGACCGGGGTGGATGAGCAGCAACTGGGCCAGGCGCTGTTGGGCGCGGGCTTCGGTGCGCTGCTGGCGTTTGCCTTCGCCGGCGCGCTGGTCCGCCGCTACGGTAGCCGGGCGATCACCGTGATCTCGGGGCTGGCGCTGATGGCGACCTTCCCGCTGCTCGGGCTGGCTCAGGACGTCTGGGTCCTGGCGGCGGGCTTCCTCGCCGTTGGCCTGACCTTCGCCACCATGGACGTGGCGATGAACACCCAGGCGGTGGAAGTCGAGCGGCGCCTCGGCCGCCCGTGCATCTCCAGCCTGCACGGCATGTACAGCCTGGGTGGCCTGGTGGGTGCCGTCGGCGCTGCAGTCTTCGCCGGCCTGGCGCCGATCTGGCATTTCAGCCTGTTGGCGCTGATCGCCGTGGCGATCCTGCCGTTCTTCGCTCGCCAGCTGTTCGAGGGCCGTCCGGAACCCATGGAGGAACAGGCGCCAGCCCAACGTGGCTGGCGCCTGCCGCCACCGGCGCTGATCGGCCTGGGCCTGTTGACGCTGTGCGCGTTCGTTTCCGAAGGGGCGGTCGCTGACTGGGGCGCTCTGCTGCTGCACCAGGTGCTGGGCGCGTCGGAACGCCTGGCGGCGCTGGGCTTCGCGGCATTTTCCGCGACCATGGTGCTGGGCCGGTTGTTCGGTGATCGCCTGCGCGTGCGCTTCGCCGATGAAGCGCTGGTGCGCAACCTGGCGCTGCTGGCCATCGCCGGCATGCTGCTGGCGTTGTTCAGCCCTTGGGTCGCCGGTGCGATTGCCGGTTTCGCCCTGGTCGGTGCGGGACTGTCGGTGGTCGTGCCGATCCTGATTGGCGCAGCGGGCAATCGCCCGGGCGTCGAGCCGTCGCGTGGCGTGGCGGCAGTGGCGTCGTTCGGCTATGGCGGTTTGCTGATGGGCCCGCCGCTGATCGGCTTCCTCGCCGAGCACGTGGGCTTGCGCCTGTCATTGCTGGTAGTGGTGGGGCTGTGCGCCGGGCTGGTGCTGAAGGCGTCACTGGTACGCCGCCCGCCGAAGGCGAACGTCTAGGAGGGAAGGGCACCGGCGTCCACAACTGCGCCGGTGCCCCAGGCGGGTCAGTCGTCTTCGTGCATGTGCGACTGCAGGTAGTTCTCCAGACCGACCTTCTGGATCAGGCCCAGCTGGGTTTCCAGATAGTCGATGTGCTCTTCCTCGGACTCGAGGATGTCCTTGAGGAGGTCGCGGCTGACGTAGTCATGCACGCTTTCGCAATGCACGATGGCGTCGCGCAGGTCCTTGGTGGCCTTGAGTTCCAGGTTCAGGTCGCACTGCAGCATTTCCTGGGTGTTCTCGCCGATCAGCAGCTTGCCCAGGTCCTGCAGGTTGGGCAGGCCCTCGAGGAACAGGATGCGTTCGATGAGCTTGTCGGCGTGCTTCATCTCATCGATGGACTCGTGGTACTCGTGCGCGCCGAGACGCTTCAGGCCCCAGTCGTTCCACATGCGCGAGTGCAGGAAGTACTGGTTGATGGCGATCAGCTCGTTGCCGAGGATCTTGTTCAGATGCTGGATGACTTTCTTGTCGCCTTTCATGCCGGGGTCCTGCCGTGTGGAGTGGGAGAGATTGAAATTCTCGCGCCCTTATAACCATCTGTCAAACATAAGCCCTTGAATTTGTTATAAAAAGGAATATGAATGCGAATGTTTTCATTCCGCAACTTGGTGCTAAACCACTGAATTGCGGGCATAAAAAAACCGGGCCATGGCCCGGTTTCTGCGGTATTCCTGCTGAACTGATCAGCGGTATTTTTTCTCAACCCGCCGCATAGGCCAGGTTGTAGTTCATCGCCTGGGCGCTCTGCAGCTCGCCGAGGGTCTCGCGAACCACCTGTTTGGCCAGGCACGCGCACTTGCCACACTGGGTGCCGACACCGGTGCACTCACGCACTTGGCGATAGTTGCAGGCGCCGTCGTAGATCGCATCGCGGATCTGGGTATCGGTAACACCGTTGCAGAGGCAGACGTACATGGTTGCACTACAGTCGCTGTGGGGTTGTTGGAAGCGATACTAATAATAATGAGAATGATTGTCAAAAGTTGCCGGAGTCTCATCTCGGCATCCCGATAAATGGTCTGCCGGGTCAATGAGTTAGCGCCTGGGGTGGGTGGATGAAGGCAGGGCGCGCCAGGTGTATGATGGCTGCCCCACAGGAGCGGCAGCCTCTCAAGCACGGCAGTTTCGACCGGGCAGGGCAGCCACTCCCAAGCGCCTCACCATCACTGGAGACAAGGAATGAGCGTACTCGTAGGTAAGAAAGCTCCCGATTTCAACGTGGCTGCCGTGCTCGGCACCGGCGAGATCGTCGACAGCTTCGTGTTGTCCGAAGCCATCAAGGGCAAGTACGGCCTGGTGTTCTTCTACCCGCTGGACTTCACCTTCGTCTGCCCGTCCGAGCTGATCGCCCTTGACCACCGCATCCCGGACTTCCAGGCGCGCAACGTTGAGGTCATCGGCGTTTCCATCGACTCCCACTTCACCCACAACGCCTGGCGCAACACCCCGGTGGACAAGGGCGGTATCGGTCCGGTCAAGTACACCCTGGCTGCCGATATCACTCACGAGATCGCCAAGGCCTATGACGTAGAGTCCGAAGGTGGCGTGGCCTTCCGTGGCGCCTTCCTGATCGACCAGAACGGCGTGGTGCGTTCGCAGATCGTCAACGACCTGCCGCTGGGCCGCAACATGGACGAACTGCTACGTCTGGTCGACGCCCTGCAGTTCACCGAGGAGCACGGCGAAGTCTGCCCGGCCAACTGGAAGAAGGGCGACAAGGGCATGACCGCCTCGCCCGAAGGTGTCGCTGCCTACCTGGCCGAGAATGCCGGCAAGCTGTAAGGCTGCCGTCGCATGAAAAAGCCCCGCTCCGGCGGGGCTTTTTCATGGTTGCGCAGGATTGCTCTTCGTAGGAGCGAGCTTGCTCGCGAACCATCACATCGGCGGATACTGGCCGTGCCGCCCTTGTTCGCGAGCAAGCTCGCTCCTACAGATAGATCGCGAGATCAGAGCGCAAAAAAAGCCCCGCGAATGCGGGGCTTTTTCATTCCGGAAGGTGCGATCAGTGATCGTCTTCCATCCAGCCGCCGAATTCCTTCCAGCGGTTGACGATGCCGCAGAACAGCTCGGCGGTCTTCTCGGTGTCGTAACGGGCCGAGTGCGCTTCGCGGTTGTCGAACTCGATACCTGCGGTCTGGCAGGCCTTGGCCAGGACGGTCTGGCCGTAGGCGAGGCCGGCGAGGGTGGCGGTGTCGAAGCTGGAGAACGGGTGGAACGGGTTGCGCTTCACACCGCTGCGGTTGACTGCGGCGTTGAGGAAGCCCAGGTCGAAGCTGCTGTTGTGGCCGACCAGGATCGCCCGCTTGCAGCCGTTGGACTTCAGCGATTTGCGGATGCCACGGAAGATTTCGGTCAGTGCCTGTTCTTCCGGTACGGCCATGCGCAGCGGGTGGTCCAGCTTGATGCCGGTGAACTCCAGCGCGGCCTGCTCGATGTTGGCGCCTTCGAAGGGCTCCACACGGAAGAAGTAGGTGTGCTCCGGGAACAGGTAGCCGCTCTCGTCCATGCCGATGGTGACGGCGGCGATTTCCAGCAGGGCGTCGGTGCCGGCGTTGAAGCCGCCAGTCTCGACGTCCACCACGACCGGCAGGTAGCCACGGAAGCGGCGTGCCATCGGGTGGCGCGGGCCCGGCGGGAAGGAGCCGTCGAGTTCTTCTTCGAAGATTTCGTTCTCGTCACTCATGCCACGGTCTCCAGCAGGCGCCAGCGCAGTTTCTCGCCGGCACGCAGCGGGACTACATCGAAGTCACCGAACGGCAGGGCCGCCGGCGCTTCCCATTCTTCACGCACCAGGGTGATGCGGTCGCTGTTGCGCGGCAGGCCGTAGAAGTCCGGGCCGTGCAGGCTTGCGAAGCCCTCCAGCTTGTCCAGCGCATTGCGTTGCTCGAAGGCTTCCGCGTACAGCTCGATGGCAGCGTAGGCGGTGTAGCAGCCGGCGCAGCCGCAGGCGGCTTCCTTGGCGTGGCGCGCGTGGGGGGCCGAGTCGGTGCCGAGGAAGAACTTCGGGCTGCCGCTCACTGCCGCATCCAGCAGGGCTTCCTGGTGGGTGTTGCGCTTGAGGATCGGCAGGCAATAGAAGTGCGGGCGAATGCCGCCCACCAGCATGTGGTTGCGGTTGTACAGCAGGTGGTGCGCGGTGATGGTGGCGCCAACGTTGGCCGGGGCGGCCTTGACGAAGGCGGCGGCATCGCCGGTGGTGATGTGCTCGAAGACTACCTTGAGGGTCGGGAAACGCTCGACCACGCGGGTCAGGTGCTCGTCGATGAAGCGCTTCTCGCGGTCGAACACGTCGACTTCCGCGCGGGTCACTTCACCGTGCACCAGCAGCGGCAGGCCGACTTCGGCCATGGCTTCGAGGACGTGGAAGATGTTGTCGACGCTGGTCACACCGGAATCGGAGTTGGTGGTGGCGCCGGCCGGGTACAGCTTGGCGGCGTGCACGAAGCCCGAGGCCTTGGCGGCGCGGACTTCCTCGGCGCTGGTACGGTCGGTGAGGTAGAGCACCATCAGCGGTTCGAAGCGGCTGCCGGCCGGACGGGCAGCGAGGATGCGCTGGCGGTAGGCATCGGCTTCGGCGGCGTTGCGTACCGGCGGGACCAGGTTCGGCATGATGATGGCGCGGCCGAAGGTGCGGGCGGCGTCGCCGACGGTTTGCGCGAGTGCGGCGCCGTCGCGCAGGTGGATGTGCCAGTCGTCGGGGCGCAGGAGTGTCAGGCGGTCGGACATGCGGATTCCAGGGGTGCGGTTGCAGCGGGAAGAGGGTGAAATGCTACCGGAAAAGGCCGCCGCCGGCACTCGCTATCAAGTTTTACCGAGGCCGACCGATAGATTGTGGGACGCCTATTTACCTGTGTGGATGCCGCCGTGCGCCAGCCCTCCCTCCTCCTGCTCTCACTTTGCGCCAGCCTGCCGGCCTGGGGGCTGACCTTCCAGCCGCGCCTGGAAAGCGCCCAGTGGACGGTGGCGGGTGACCAGTTCGAGTGCCGGCTGTCGCAGAGCGTGGGTGGTTTCGGGGTGGGCGAATTTGTCTGGCGCGCCGGCGAACAGCCTACGTTCCGCCTCAAATCCCAGCAGGGCTGGCTGGGCTCCGGCTCGGCAACCTTGCTGGCCGCCGCGCCGCCGTGGCGACCGGGGCAGGGTGACCTGAACCTGGGCTCGGTGAGCGTGAGCTCCGGCGAGGTGCCGTTCAACAGTACCCAGCAGCAGGCCGGGCGCCTGCTCGGTGGGCTGCTGGAAGGCCGTACACCAGAGGTGCGCCATCGCACGCGTACCGGCGAAAACCTGCTGGTGCGCCTGCTGCCGACACGCTTCGCTGATGGTTACGCGCAGTTCCAGGACTGTTCGACGAAGATGCTTCCAGTCAACTTCGACCAGGTGCGCCAGAGCCAGGTCGGCTTCCCGGACGGCGGCACCGAGGTCGACCCGCTGGGGCGCGCCAAGCTGGACATCATCCTGCAGTACATGAAGGCCGACCCGACGGTGAACCGCATCGAACTGGACGGCCACTCCGACAACAGCGGCAACCGCCTGGCCAACCGCGAGGCCTCGCGCCGTCGCGCCATTGCGGTCATGGAATACCTCAAGGCCAACGGTGTGGCGGAGTCGCAGATCACCGTGCGTTTCTATGGTGAGCGCTATCCGCTGGTGAAGAACAATTCCGCCGCCAATCGGGCGAAGAACCGCCGGGTGACGGTGAACCTGTCCCGCGAGGCGGTGATCGAGCCGCCTCCTGCCGAAGCTCCACCCGCACCTGCTGCAGCGGCTCCCGTCGCGCCCGCTGGCGCCGCCAGTGCCCCTGCGCAGGGCGCCCCGGCAGCGGCAGCGCCTGCCGCCAACGCTTCCAGCCCGCCTGCCGCGCCGTCCGCTACGCCCAAGGGCTAAGCCGCGGCGACAGGTCGCACCGACGATAGTATCTGTCGCTTTGTCGTCAAAAGCTGTCGCCCCTCTGTAAATTATTCCGAGCGGACAGTAGAATCGATCCCTTTCGTGACAACCCCCGTGGAGTTGAGTGGCATGGCGGACGTGAAGAAGGTAGTCCTGGCGTATTCCGGTGGCCTGGACACCTCCGTAATTCTGAAGTGGCTGCAGGATACCTATAACTGCGAAGTAGTGACCTTTACCGCTGACCTGGGTCAGGGCGAGGAGGTCGAGCCGGCCCGCGCCAAGGCCAAGCAGATGGGCGTGAAAGAGATCTTCATCGAGGACCTGCGAGAAGAGTTCGTCCGCGACTTCGTCTTCCCGATGTTCCGTGCCAACACCGTCTACGAAGGCGAGTACCTGCTGGGTACTTCCATCGCTCGTCCGCTGATCGCCAAGCGCCTGATCGAGATCGCCAACGCCACCGGCGCTGACGCCATCTCCCATGGCGCCACCGGCAAGGGCAACGACCAGGTTCGCTTCGAGCTGGGCGCCTACGCGCTGAAGCCGGGCGTGAAGGTGATCGCTCCCTGGCGCGAGTGGGACCTGCTGTCCCGCGAGAAGCTGATGGACTACGCCGAAACCCACAACATCCCGATCGAGCGTCACGGCAAGAAGAAATCGCCGTACTCCATGGATGCCAACCTGCTGCACATCTCCTATGAAGGCGGCGTGCTGGAAGACACCTGGACCGAGCACGAAGAGGACATGTGGAAGTGGACCGTCTCCCCGGAGAAGGCCCCCGACACCGCCACCTACATCGAGCTGACCTACCGCAAGGGCGACATCGTTGCCATCGACGGCAAGGACATGAGCCCGGCGCAGGTCCTCACCGAACTGAACCGCATCGGCGGCGCCAACGGCATCGGCCGCCTGGACATCGTCGAGAACCGCTACGTCGGCATGAAGTCCCGTGGCTGCTACGAGACCCCCGGCGGCACCATCATGCTCAAGGCGCACCGCGCCATCGAGTCGATCACCCTGGACCGCGAAGTCGCTCACCTGAAGGACGAGCTGATGCCGCGCTACGCCAAGCTGATCTACACCGGCTACTGGTGGAGCCCGGAGCGCGAGATGCTCCAGCAGATGATCGATGCCTCCCAGGAACACGTGAACGGCGTCGTGCGCCTGAAGCTGTACAAGGGCAACGTCATCGTGGTTGGCCGCAAGTCCGACGATTCGCTGTTCGATGCCAACATCGCGACCTTCGAGGAAGACGGCGGCGCCTACAACCAGGCCGATGCTGCTGGCTTCATCAAGCTCAACGCGCTGCGCATGCGTATTGCCGCGAACAAGGGTCGCAAGCTGTTCTAAGCGACCTGTGCTAGGAGCGAGCCAGCTCGCGAAGCTTTTGCTTTTTGCGCGGTTCGCGAGCAAGCTCGCTCCTACAGAAAAACAACAATCCCCGGCCACGAGCCGGGGTTTGTGTTTATAAGCCCCGCACCGGGGCACCTGATGAGGAAAGAACCGATGAGACTGCTGCACACCATGCTGCGCGTCGGCGACATGGACAAATCCATCGCCTTCTACACCGAAGTCCTGGGCATGACCCTGCTGCGTCGCAAGGATTACCCGGACGGCCAGTTCACCCTGGCCTTCGTCGGCTATGGCAACGAGGACGACAACAGCGTCATCGAGCTGACCTACAACTGGGGCGTGGACCAGTACGAGCTGGGCACCGGCTACGGCCACATCGCCCTGGAAGTGGCCGACGTCTACAAGGCCTGCGAGGACATTCGCTCCCGTGGCGGCAAGATCACCCGCGAGCCGGGCCCGATGAAGCACGGCACCAGCATCCTGGCCTTTGTCGAAGACCCGGACGTACCCCAAAGTTTTCACTGATTTGACAGGATTTTAAAGTCAGCTAGAAGTGGACAGACAACCTTTATGAGGATTGTCCGATGCTTCGAGGCGTGGCTCGCTCGCTTTCAATTCGCAACTGTCGATTCACGATAGTCGCTCCTCCTGGCGGGGCTTCGGACCGCGTCCAGACCTCTCTTCTCTGCTACTTCACGTCTCCGCACTCCTGCTACTCAAGCTTTGGCCTACCTACTTCGGTCACTTTTCCTGTCGTTCTGAGTGGAGATGGGGGGCTTTGGCATGAAGCTAATTTCTATTTATTCAGTCGGTACAAAGACGGAATTATCGGAATAGAGACCTGTCGTGATATTTCGAAGGATCTTTCTCTATTTAAGCGATATCTAGAGGATGAAGAACTGAGCTTCACGTATTTTCCTGAGGAAAAACTGAGGAGGGTTACTTATAGGTATCGATCATCTCTTCTCAATAAAGTCAGATCCCGAGAGATAAGCTCTACTACAGCAAAACGTAGGATGGGGGCCGTTGTTTCATTTTACAGATGGTTAGGGGAGAATGGGGTATTCATTCCCGAAAATAAACCGTGGGTTGAGTCCGAGAGATATTTGATCGGAAGGGGGCGTGTTGGAAATAAGGTTCTCAGAAAGATCAAGGTGACCGATCTTTCTATAAAATCCCCCAAGCCTTTAGATACCGAAATTATATGCGATGGTGGGAAGCTAAAGCCCATATATCTGGATAGACAGATACATCTTTTAGAGGTCTTGGTGGAAGTTGGTAATCCGGAAATGCTTCTAGCTCACTGTATAGCGCTATTTACCGGTGCCAGAATACAAACAGTTCTAACGCTAAGGGCAGGGGTATTTACGGGGGAGTTTGAAGACAGGCGTCACTATCAGGTTTTTGCAGGGCCTGGAACAGGGGTCGATACCAAGTTCAATAAGAATATAACCCTTCTTTTCCCAGGTTGGTTAATGAGTAGGCTTGCGACTTATCGTGAAAGTCCGAGATGGGCGGGGAGAGCCGAAAAATTCAGGTTAAGAGAAAATAGAGAGTCAGACTATATTTTGATGACCAATCGCGGTGAGCCGTATTATTTGTCACGGCAAGATGTTACGAGTAGCCAGTCAAGATATAAGAGCGAGGGGCAGGCTGTTCGTCAGTTTATTTATGATCAAGTTATTCCTCGTCTCTCCAGAAATGGATCTGATGTCTGGAGGTATCAATTTCATGATCTTCGCGCTACCTGCGGAATGAATATTGTTGACGCGTTGATGCCGAAGGTTGAGCGGAATGATATTTCACTTTCCTATGTCCGGGAGTATGTAAGGACGAGGCTTTCACATGAAAGCTCTAGAACGACAGATCTTTATCTTAATTATAGGAGGCTGAATAATTTGGTTGCAGCTGCGCAGTTTGATTGGGAAGAGCATCTCAAAGATATTGCTGATAAAGGGCTATTCAATTTCCTGTGAGTTTCGGGAGGTGGGTATGCAGAGATTTTCTGAGAGGAGTACGGTAAGGCTAGATATAAAAGACTCTCAAAGTATTCAGGATAATAGTATCGAGAGGATAATAGTTAGCTTTAATGGAGGGGGTACCTCTATAGATATAGGGGCGTTCTGTTACAAAACTAGATCAAAGGAAGGCAGGCTCAAGGGCAAGCCGAAACTGGTAGATACATCGACTATTTGCCCTGTGCGATCCCGGAATTTGAGGCAAGTGGTTGAGCACTTTTCGAACAGAGTTATCAGTGGTTACCTTCGACCAACTACTGCTCAAGGCTATCTTAGAATTGTTGGCGAGTTTATGGATTTCTGTGATGAGAATTTTGAGTTAGTTGATTTTCAGGATGAAGTACTTCGTAAGAAAGCAGTGTTTTCTTATACGGATTTCCTAGAGGGCCTTACAAGAAGATCTCCCCATGCCAATAATTATTACTCAACAAAACAGGTGGTTCTTATCAATGAGCTTTCTGAGATGTGGTGTGACGATTCTGTTTGGTTTGGTGTTCGGCGTTTGCAATCTAATGCTGATTTAGATGCCCCTGTTCAGCCTCCGGATGATAGTAGGGTTTCGAAAAATATTGATATGTTTCGATGCCTCTTTAGTGGTTATTCTCATTTTGTTACATCCTTTGGCAAATTTCCATTTTTTTTAAAGCTTCCTAAGTATATTGGAGATGGGATGTATATATTCCCTACGAATCTGAAATTCGTGTCTCCTTTGGCAATAGATAGGTTTGAAAATTTAAAGAACACTGGCGGCGCAGTTGATTATAGGGCGGGGAGAATTCGAAGTTTGGATGAGTGTGAGTCGTTCTATAAGAATAGGGCCTCCGCATCTGTTTGTAGAAATAGTCTATTGAGATCACTTAGGCAGGCTAACGAGGACCCTCAATGCTCTCGTAGAAGAATGTTGGGCATACTTGCGCACAATGCGTTCTTTGTTCTTTTTCAAGCAAATACTGGAATGAATCTCTCAGGTGCTATGGAGTTGGAGTGGTGTGATGAATACACCGTAGAAACCTCGCGAAAGAAATTTCGCCTTATTAAATATCGAGCAAGTGGGCGTGAGCAGAGTTTTGAAGTGTCGGCAACATTTCTTCAGGCGTTTAAGGAGTTTCTTAAACTTAGGACTTATCTTTTGGCGGGGCAGGTGTGTAGTACTCTATTTTTTCGATGTTCCTTTTCTGATATCTCTTCCCCAGTTAAAGCTATGCGAATTGGATGTACTACTGAGTTATCAAAATGGGTGTTGAAGATTGATCCGGGATTTGAATTCGTAACTTCTCGCGAATGGCGTGCAGCGAAATCTGACTTTCTTTTGCAAAAATATAGTGTCGAAGTTGTTTCGCTGGCTCTTCAGAATAATGTTGATACCGTGGAAAAGCATTATGCTGAAGGGAGTGATCAGAGAGCTCGTGTTGAGTTGTCTGAGTATTACTCTAAACTTATGAATGCTGTTGTCCGCTCCAAAGACCACGCATTGACTAAGATTTCAACTGGAAGCTGTAGTGACTATGGTTCTCCCTCTGTATCAGACTCAACTGTAGCTGCGCCTGATTGCAAGACAGATCTTGGGTGCTTGTTCTGTGAGAAATTTAGGGTTCACGCTGATGTTGAAGATGTAAGGAAGTTGGTGAGTTGTCGCTATTTTATTAATAGGCTGTCTTACCTAAATCCTAGTTCTGATTCAGTCAGAGAGTTCTATGGTCCAGCGCTGGCGCGGATAAATTCTATTTTAGAGATAATCAGTTCCCATTCAGATGAGCTTAGTGGCGTTGTCTCTAATCTGGAGGAGTCTATAGCGGTGCAAGATGGATTAGATTCCTATTGGGAACTTCGAATATCATCTCTTATAGAGGTTGGAGTTCTTTAATATGAAGGGTGCTAAAAGGGGCGGAAATATACCTCTCAACGAAACTCATCTCGAACTGGGCGGTTTGATATGCACTGATCGAAAGCCTGTACGTGTCGTAAGTCGTGATGGGGACGGTGTGGTTCTGTCTGTTTTTGACGATGATGATTGGTATCTTCCTCGGTATGAGGGAGATCCAGAACAGACGGTCATGCGTTTTAAGTATTGGTATCCTGGTTTTACATGCGACAAGAGCCTAGATGAGCTGGTAAGGCAAACAAAAGAAATAGTTTGGCATATGCTGGAGGTGAAGCGTAATTCACTGTCGCCGCGTACTGTAGATCACTACTTTCATATGCTGGTTGATATGTGCAGATTCTCCGCGTTATATGGGTTAAGTATTTTTGAAATTCTATCTGAAGATGAAAAATGCCGTCTATTCATACATCACGTTTCAGATAGCTGGCAGCTAAGTTATCTCAGATCGCTGCTCTCTGCACTACAAGAGCCTGAGGCCTTATCCCTCCCCTTTAGGCCGGTCGGCCGAACCCTCATACAAGAGGCTAGTAGCCTTCTAAAGAAGTTTCCTGAATATAAGCAAACTCCCGTCATACCCACTCGAATTTTCTCCCAAGTAATATCCTATTTAATGGGGGAAATTAATATTTGTGAAGGCGTTGTGGATTCATTGGTTGAGGTTGTTAAGGAGCTCAGGGGTAAGAAACCTTCAAGTGCTGAGGAGTGGAAACGCCTTCGGTGGATGAGTAAAGCTGATTTTTCTGTAATCCTCGATAGGCTCGGTTTGAGTGATTTTTATGGTTCACGTGGGTATTCAATTGCTAGGAATACTTTTTATATTTTGACTGAGATGCTCTTTGTTTGTAAGTATGTTATTCATATTTTTTCTGGAATGCGTGATTCGGAAGTTAACTACCTACCATATGATTGCCTACGCTCGTATGTTGATGGCGGACTGCGGCATTACATGATTCACGGCTTCACGACAAAACGCTCTGGCGGTAAGCATAGAGAGTCGAGATGGGTCACCTCAATTGAGGGAGTCAAAGCCATAAGGTTGGCTCAAAAGATTTCAGAAGGGATTTACTCATGTATTGGGGTGGATGCAAATAGGACCTCTGGTTGTCGTCTTTTTGTAAGTCCAGGTGTGGTTAGGTTTTGGCCGAAAAGAGGCGATGAGGCAAAAGTTGTTGATTTTGATATATCGCGATTTACGAGGATAGTGGAGAGAATGTCTCTGACTATCGAGCAAGTGGATTGCGATGAGCTTATGAGGATCGACCCATTTCGCGATTGGGGCGAAAGTGGAATTGTTGTTGGCGGTTGCTGGAAGCTGAGAACACATCAGTTTAGACGTTCTTTGGCGTTGTACGCTTCTCGGTCTGGATTGGTCTCAATAACTTCCTTGCGTAGACAATTACAGCACATAACCGAGGAAATGACTCGGTACTATTCGGATGGCAGTTTTTTTGCGAGGAATATGCTTGAGTATGATAAGGATCATTTCTCTGTAGATTATATTGAAACGCTTCCTGAAGGAGAAGCGCTTTCATTTTTTGAGAATGTATTATCTAGCAAGGAAAAGCTGTTTGGTGGCGCGGGGTCTTGGATTGAGGCTCATAGTTCTAGTAGGAATAATGTTACATTTGAATCTAGATCTGAAACGATTGAGAAGTTTATTAAGGGCCTTCTTTCGTATAAAGAAACGCCGGTTGGTGGCTGTATGAAAAGTGGGGATTGCCAGCAGCGTTCATTTGGGCGGTGGGTATATTGTCTGGCGCATTGTTCGGACTCAGTTGTGAGTTTGAAGAAATTGGCTAAGCTAATCGAGGTTCAACGAAGGTTTGTTTCTGATCTCGCTGATGGTACTGTTTATAGAAGAACTGAGAGGTTTGTTCTTGATGAATATGAAAGGCTCTATAATCAGTTTTTGGAGAAGGCGTAATGAATGGATTGAGTGAGTATTTTGACGCGCTTGATCGATTGGTTTCGGGAGCCCCGGTTCGATTGGGGTCTGATGCCAAAATAAATAAAGATAATGTTGCATTAGAAGCTGGTCGAGGGCGGGGTAGTATTAAAAAATCGCGACCGGTTTTTGATGACTTAATTAAGGCAATCGAAAAGGCTGCCCAGGAGAGATTAGAGGAAAGTATTCCTCCTGATAGTAAAGTAAAGGAAGAGTTAGAGTTCTATAAGGGTGAGTATGAGAAAGCTTTGGCCAGAGAGTTGTCTTTAGTGGTGGAGGTTATTGAATTAAGGAGGCAGTTCGCAAAAGCCAATTCAGCCTCCTTAAAGTTGGTGAAATCTACTTCTGAATGAGTTCGATCTTATAGCCGTCAGGATCGGCGACAAAAGCAATCACGGTAGTGCCGTGCTTCATTGGGCCGGCTTCTCTCGTAACAACACCACCATTGTTTCGGATATCATCACATGCTTTGGCAGCATCTTTAACTTCAATTGCGATATGGCCATAGCCAGTACCAATTTCATAGCTATCGACACCCCAGTTATGGGTTAGTTCGATAACACTGCTGTCTTCTTCACTGCCATAGCCGACGAAGGCCAGGGTGAACATACCTTCAGGATAGTCCGACTTGCGCAGCAGGGTCATTCCCAAGATTCTGGTGTAAAAGTCCAGGGACTTATCGAGATCGCCTACGCGTAACATAGTATGAAGCAGTCGCATTATATTTCTCCTCACTTAGCTTTCTTCATTATACATGAATCTAATTTGGATAAGTCTTGTGGGATCACGGCTTGGGCGTGACTCGTGCTAGTAGACTGCCAGATATTCCTCACATTCCTTATGACATTTCGTCCCTTCCTCACGCTCATTCCCTAATCGCCGGCTTGAAAGAGAAATCGCAAAAGGCTTGATGAAACGATACGTACCGTATATATAATCGATGCCCTTCAGTGCTTGCTCCGCTTTCGGACGCGGAGGAACGCAAGCCGGTTGGGGGATAGGGAGCGAGAAGAGGCCCAGGAGGGCTGGCCCTGGGTGCGGTTTGGGATTGAGCTTTCCGCTTGGTCTCCACTTGGGACTCCCTCATACACAAGGCTCGGCTCTAGAGAGCCGATTTGGCGTCATTCCTTCACCGAGAGAAGCCACGAAAATGTCGAACCCAAGAGGTGCCGCTGCAGTGCTGGCAAGTCCGCTCCAAATTAATGGGGTCGAGATCAAGAACCGGATCATCCTGGGGCCTATGGCTGTATTAAGACCGCAAGAGGATGGTCGCCCCAGCGACCAAAGCATTGCGTTCCTGAGGCGCAGAGCCAAGGGAGGAGTAGGCCTCGTCATTGTTGGCGGGTCTGTCTGCAGTGAGCGGGCTTGGAACGAATCCCCCTTCGTGCCGGTACTTCGTTTCGACAAAGAGGATTTTCTTGAGGATCTGAAGCGGCTTACTGATGCCGTTCATGGGGATGGCGCACCTGTTTTTGCGCAACTCTTCCCAAGCTTTGGCCGCATGGGGGTGCCTCGCAATGGAAATTCGATCTCGGCGGCTAGCCCGAAGCCCGTGAGGATTGGTTCCGGTGGTTTACCTGACCATCTCTACATCCCTGGTGGACATGTTTCACCGACGCCAAACGAGGCTTCTGTGGAAGAAATCCAGGAGCTGCAAGCTAGCGTTGTAACTGCAGCGCTCCGCGTCAAAAGGGCGGGTTTCGACGGCGTCGAGATTGGAGCGCACATGTGCTACTTCTACTCGTCTTTCCTCTCGCCTCTGTCGAACCAACGCACCGATGAGTACGGTGGTACAGCCGAAAATCGCGCTCGTATCCTCCGCGACTTGGTTGCTGCAGTTCGTGCCGCGGTGGGACCATATTATCCCGTGGGCGTGCGCATGAGCGTGAATGACCATGTGCCAGGTGGCCAAGGGCCAGAGGGCTTCGCGGAGGTGGCCGCTCACATTGCGAAGGCGGGTCTCGATTTCGTCTCACTCAGCGAGGGGAATTACGAGTCGATGCGCGATAACGTCCCCAGCACGTCTGGAAACATGCTTGAGCACGGTGAGCCGCAGGCATTTCGTAAAGCGCTGGGTAGCGAAGTGCGGTTGTTCTTATCAAGCACACCTAGGCCGTTTCAAGCGGCTGCAGCCATCGTGGCCGGCCACGCTGATGCCACCATGCTGGCTCGGCAGATGCTCGCTGATCCTGATTACGCTGTGAAGGTTATTGAAGGGAGAGACAGTGAGATCGTCTGGTGCGACCACAGCAACTCCTGCCTGCGCCGCCTGATCCTCAATGCCCCTGTCGCTTGCCACAAGAACCCTGAGATGGGGCGCGAAGATCCAAACGCACTGCTCGCTACCACTGGCCAGAACCTGGCTGTATGGGCGGCGGGGAATAGGTTGCTAATGGGGGTTGCTGACAAAATCGCGCGAGTCATCAAGAGTCGCACTGCGAATTGAGTTCCTACTCCTATTCATCTTCAGTGGGCGGCCAATGACGATCAGGGCGAGATACTAGCTCTGAAGTTTTCGCCTCGCACTGAGCGTTGCTGGCCTGTCCTGACCTGCTGGGCTATCGCTGCCTCCTGGCTCGGGCTATTTTCGTGGATCACGGACGGGAGGGGATAGGGATGTTCTGGAAAAGAGAAAGGACGGTGCGGGTTGAGTTTCTCAGTCCGCCTGTCATGGTTACTGCGACCGCGCCGCTAAGCGCGGCTGAATCGAAGCCGGTGAGTCACGGGCTGCTCAGCCTTGAGCAGCTTCTTAAGCTTGCAACGATCATGATTGCGGTCGTGAATACCGCCCTGGTTGTGCTGGGTTACATGCGCTATGTCGGGGTGCTACAGCAATATGGCATTAGCAGAACAGAAGTGGCTTTCACGCTCTCTGATTTGCTCTCCTTCGGGTACGTCGGCTTTCTAAATATGACGTTCTCGGGTCAGGTCGCGGTGGCTGCGGTCAGCACTGCCATTTGCCTGCCAGTGATGGCCGTGGTGATTCGACTCAAGAGGAGCATGCATCAGCTGCTGCAGTTCCTGCTTGTCTGGTGCATTTCGACAGGGCTCTTTTTCCTGGTAACCGCCCCTTACTGGGTTGGCTATAACCCAGGAAAGGAGGCCGCGCTACGGATGGCTGCCAAGTCGCTAAAGATCGTGGAGGAAGAACTCCAGGGGCTGTCGATTGAGCAAGAGGTCAGCACGGATTCGGGGTCATTGACGGGGACCATTCTCCTGGCGATGCCTGAAATTACGTACCTGCTCAAAGAGGATGTGCTCTACAAAATTCGCGCTTCTGATGGCCATATCCTGCGGAAGACGCATCTCAAGCCGACCCTGAAATCGACTACCGCCGAGTAGAGGTGAAGTGGCTGCAGGTCTGGTCGCCTATACGGGAAAAAATATGCGAAAAAAAATGTGAATGAATTTGCGGGAAAACAGCTTCAGACCCCCGAGATAGAGGTGCTCGTTATTGCGGCGAAATGTGCATTTTCGTCTCTGTGATTTTGCTACTCATCCAGCTCAGTTTGCCCTGCGGGGGAGACTGGTCTCTTTGCAGATGCTGATGCAGCAGTTGGCCGTTTGGCACGCCAGCGCGGTCTCGACTGGTCACCGGTGAGCGAGCGAAGTAATCTCACCCTAAGTAGCCAATTGCTACTCAGATTAGGGATGATCGAATGCAAGACTTTCGTCGCATTATGCCGGCGGTTCTGGATCGTCATATCGAGACTGAAGACCAGGACGCTTTCGGGCATCGGCACTACGCTCAAGCGCTACGTTGTTTGATTGAGGATGAAGGCCATAGACCCCCCTTTAGCATTGGTCTGCTAGGAGGCTGGGGAACGGGCAAAAGCTCAGTCAAAGAGCTCTACACGCGAGCGCTGGCGGACGACACCGCGAAGGAGGGGAAACAGCACCCTCGCAGCAAGCGGTTCAAAAGCATCACCTTTAATGCTTGGCGCTTCGGCGGTAAAGAGCAGGACATCAAACGGGCTTTGCTTCGCCATGTCTTTCTCGAGCTAGGCGGCGACGAAGGGAAGCTCCAGGATGATCTCTACCGGAACGTGACGCACACGCAGTCAGTTGCCAAGCCTGTCTGCGAGCTCATCAAGCAGCATCTCATCAGCTGGGCCGCGCCGGCACCAGCCTTTCTGATTGCCTTCTTCACTTACCTCTTTGTCGTTTGCATAGGTTTGGTTTGGCTGCCTCTTGAAAACGGGGTTGTTCAAGCCTTTTTTGTTATGGCCGTAACGGGGATTTATGGCTACCTCGTGAAGGTCATGAAACCTTCATCCGTTAGCCCATTCAGCACCATTACTAGGGTGCATCTCCCCAGTGTGTCCGCGGAGCAGTATGAAGAGCTGCTCCTTCAGCAACTTCGTAAGTTCAAGCCCGCCAGAGGTAACGCAGTACCCTACGAGCGGCTTGTCATTTTCGTTGATGACCTTGATCGGCTTTCCGCAGAGGAGATGGTCCTAGGGCTGGATGCTGTACGCACGTTTATGGAGATTCCCGCTGACAAGCTTCCCGAAAATTTAGGGCTGGTCTTCGTCATCTCTTGTGATGAAGGGAAGGTTGCTGATGCCCTTTCCCGTCGGCGCGGTAACCCGGAGCAACCCGGCTCGATTTTCAATCCAACTGATGCCCGGCGTTATCTCGACCGCATTTTTCAGTTCAGGTTAGAGATCCCGCCACCGCCGCGTAATGACATGCGGCAGTTTGCGCTCTCGAAGCTAAAAGCTTTCCCAGATCTCGTGAGTGAGATCGCTGAAAAGGGAGCATCGGTCGAACAGGTGGTTGACCGTATGATCCACACGAACGTCACCGACCCTCGCAACGCTCTTCAGATCGTCAACGCTTTCACCCAGACTTGGTGGTTGGCCCGAGCGCGGGAGCAGGATGCGATTGGAAGTGATCGCCCGGGGGGCTTCACGAGGGGGCGGTGACGAACCACCCGATTCCACTAGGCGCCCTCAGCGCCGCGCGAGTGAGCTTCCCAGGTTTCTACGGCGATCTCCAGGACGACCCGCAGCTCCTTCTCCGATTGACCGGCTTGATGGTCAGAAACACTCCGCTCAAAGACGAGCCGCTTGAGTCCCGCCATATCCTTAAGCGCTACGTTGAGGAAGATGCGGAGGGTAAAACCATCCTTGTAGAGGGGCATCGGGAGCTGCGCCAGTTCCTAGCAAGCTTGGTTGGCATCCACTGGCCGGATTCCCTTCAAAGCTTGATTCTCCTATCCGAAGATTTCGCGACTCGCCAATACGGCGGCCAGGCTTCGCGAATTTACGGGTACTTGGTCTCTGGAGATACCCAAGGGTTCCTGGAGGCTCTTTCGCCGCGAGCCAACGACTTCCTGAGCGATCAGGAGGCGCAACTGCTTCACGGCATGCTTAGCGAGCTCCATCGCACGGAGGAGGCACTCAAATTCAACGCAATGCGCGTTGTTGCGGATGTGATTGGCAGACTACCGCCGCGCACCCGTACCTTGATTCTTGGCATTCTTTGCAATGACATTGTCACCTCACCGGATCTTCGCTCTCTCCTCGGCATCGAGAAGATTGCGCGAATTACCGCTGTTGCTGGTCCGACCGATCAGCAAGACATTGCTTCCGTACTCGTTGAGGAGTTGCTTGTAAGCGGTCGGAAGGCCTCGATGCGTCTGCCCAGTGGCCAGGCTCCAAACCTTGATGAAGCTGTTGAAATGGCCAAAGGGGCGGCAGGCATTGTCCTATCAGTGTTTGCTGCTCATGGGTTGCCTGCTCAAGCGAAAGAGCACCTCACCGATTGGGTCTGTGATCGCACCGTTTCGGTTGATGCCGGTGCCGTCAAATTAGGCTTCATTGAGCTGCAGCACTGGATGGGCAGCTACGAAGCGACACTGCTGCCTGAGATCGGGCCCCGCTATATCGAACAACTGACGACCGAACTTCGCCGTTTCGAGAAGAAAACAGAAGGCTTCGAGCCGCTTGACTCATTGGACATGCAACTGACAGCCGCGCGACTCAACACTGTGTGGGCGCGTTTGGCCAGCGAGGGTGAAGAAAGTAGGTCGATGCTGTGGGATCAGGTGGCCAATCTCGCTGAGACGCTCGCGCCAGAAGTGACAGGAAGCGTTATGGATGCCCTTGAGCGGTATGCACCATATGCTCAGGATGAGCAGTTGCTGGAGTGCCTCACTAGGTTCAGTCGTCGAGTGTCAGGCTTTGAAAAATCACCGCTCGATTACGAGCGGGCGTTCCGGTTGCTTATCGACAAAGGCGCTGAACGTCTCGTCCATTTCAACGATGAGTACTTTGCCGATTACGCGAACCTTTCGATTGAGTTGGCTCGTATCGACAGCTGCGAGAACGACGCAGCCGAGGTCTTCCGAATCTTTGTCGTTCATAACGTGCGGGCCCTCAGTGCGGTAGCCAGATCTTGGATCGGTGAGCCGCTCATCGATGTTCCGAGTGTGTGCCGCAGGCAGTTGTTTGCTGAGTATGGAGACTTGCCAGAAGAGGATCAGGAGGCATTGGCGGATAGCCTAACGAACCTGACGGATAGCTCGGAACTCGACGAAGACGATGGGGCTGTTTACCTCGATGCTGCGGAGTGTATTCCGGCTGAGTCTTGGGGCGATGGCTATCTACAACCACATCTTGATCAATTGTTGCCGAAGCTCAGTGCCAAGGTTGGCAACTGGGAGAAGTACCTTTCCCAGATCTTGCCTGGGCTGTCTCAAATCATTGTGCATACTAGCCCAGGCGTTCTTGGGCCCGCTCTGCAGGCGCTTTTCAGTGGAGCTAGATCGTACAAAGAGACGTTCGATCCACTGCACGGCCACTTTGTTGGCCGCTGGCCATCGGTTCAGCAACTCCCCCATGGATATGCACCTCAGACCTTATTTGCAGAGGCCATGCAGACTGCCACCTCATCACCTGGGTTCGTAGGTCGGAATGCTCTCGCGTCCATGAAGAGCATGTTGGTCGATGAGGTTGTGCCCGAAACGTTGGCCATCAACCTCGTCGAAACGGCGTGCGTGGTCTGGAGGCAGCGACCTGCAGAGGCCGTCGATCTCCTGAGCACGGGGAAGGAGGATCTGTCCGCTGCTCAGGTTGCTGATTTGGCTGACACCATTGACTTCAATGACGATGAGGAGGTTGGGCTGCTGGGACGGGTGTGGGAAGCAATCGCTCCAAACCAGTCCGTTTCCAATGATCTGGACGTGACAAAGGCGTTATTGGTCAAGGGGAAACGTGGAACCATTAGTGATCCCGACCTCGCATTCGCAATGTGGTGCATCGCACTGGGGCACGAAGCGCATAGCAATCTCCGGAAGCTGCTGTTGGACGCTGGGACCAACGATGAGCAGCGCACACGCCTGTTCAGTCAGATCACGCGTAACAGAGGTTTCCAGGACGACGGGGAGCTAAGGGAGATTCCTGCATTGGCCTTGAAGCTGTTCAAAACAGGCGATTCGCCGCTTGCCTGGGGGGCCGTTAAGTCCCTACGTCCGGAAATTGATAAGACCTTCCAGACGCAGGAGGAGCGGTTGGGGCTCGCGCGGTTGTTGCTCAATGAGTTGCAAGGTGGTGCTTCTGAAACCGCAAAGGGGTACATGGCGGAGTGGGCTAAATCCTTGGGAACCGAGGCCGTGTTGAAGGACGTGGATCCCGTTAGGTTGTCTGAGCGCGAGCTCGATATCATCAATAATGTGTTTGGAAATAGCCGCTCAATGTCCGGTCTGCGGCGACGTTGGGATCGCCGCCAATAGTTGGGCAGAGCAAAAGATACCAGAAGAGGCCGAGGGCAAAGGTCGCTAATCCACAGGGGCAATCAAAAGGGCCTTCTGGTTACGTGCATCCCCAACATCCGTAGTTACAGGGTAGGACCCAATTCTTTTTGGACTACGAATTGGAGATCGAGTAAAGTTCCGCCAAGAGTGTGCATGAGCCTCCCCGCTCTATAAATCCAGATGAGGTCCGCGTAGCACCTACTGCGGTCAGCTCGTAAAGGGCAAAAAGCAGGATGATCAGGCAGCGGCTGGTCCCTTTCTCGCAGTACGCCTTTGTATCGTCGAAACCCCGCAAGTGCGGGGTTTTTGCGTATCTAACCCGCGCTGTCCATTGGGGCTCGTAGCTCAATCAAGGTTATGAGCAATATGCAGGACAAGCTTCAGGGGCTCGGAGCTCGCCGCAATGCTAAAGAGAATGTCGCGCTTGCTGCGAGGTAGTTGCTTAGCGCAGCGTTTCGCAGTGGCCTTGATAGCACTGTCGGTGCCATGGATTTTTGCTGCGAGCAGAAGTGCAAGGACGGCATCCTGAAGGTTCACTTTGAAACGAGCTCCATGGGGGACCTATAACGATTTCTTTGTCAGGTGGAGGTCTCAAGTCTGAAGCACCCTGACCAATTTCCCAAGCGACGTCGCAATCGCTTTTTGTCTTGATACGTTGGCTGTGGCCATGAGGTTTTTGATGCGATCAGACGACCTGGAACGCCAGATGCGTGAGGCCCTGGGTATCCAGCCTAGGAAAGAAAAAAGGACAATTGAAGCTAGTAATCCGATGCGAGGGTACCTGATTGTCTTAAGCGTTCGTCGACAGGAAGGGCCCGCATTTCGGTATGAGTTCCGCTCGCGCTCACTGAGCAGAACCGAAGCAATCCTTGAGGCGGAGAAAAGCGCTCGAGCAGATGGCTACAGACCTTGGGCGTTGTTGGATGTCATCGATGCTTAGCAACAAGAGCTGGGTGAAAGCCCTCCATCGGGATGAGTTCCGATCCATGTACTTGGTTGGAGTTATTAGATGGGCTGGGATCTACTAGCAACCCCGGCTAACTGAAGCGCGCATCACGGTTGACCTCCATCCACAAATTTATGATATTTACGGGGCGCCGTGACGGTGGCGAATAAACCCTAGTTGAGTGAAGCATCCTGCCCGTCTCTGCATTGTCTTGTAGCCTTTCTTTGGATGGCCTGCGAGCACTAGGGTCCGAACAGGCCATGAGAGAATGGCCATGAGCAACCTTCCTGATACTCCTTCTTTTTCTGCTTTCAAAGCAGAAGCTAAACGTCTGCACAGGAGCGCGCGAGAGGCCTGTCCCCAGGCGCTCGAATTGCTAGAAAAGTATAATTTTGGGCACATGGCTCGCGACGAAACGCCTTCTGCCGTCAAGCTGCACCATTGCCAGCGTGCGCTTGCGGCCAGTTACGGCTCCGACTTCCAGACGTTGCAACTTGATGATCAACTGATCTCCAAGTACATCGCTCATTGCTACAGTCGCGGTTACTGGAGCGTTCCTTACTCGTGCACTTTCAATCGGCCGAGATTCGCACTGCAGCTTGAAGCACTGCTTGAAGCGTTCAGCGAAAAGGTCTCTCTGACCGAGGCTGCCTTGAGAAGAGATGTCGACTTCGCAGGCTTCCACTTCAGCGATCTGCTCTTCTCTCGCATCTCCACCGAGCTGGACTTGGATGGGCCACCCGACCTTGTTGGGATTCGCGCGCCGGGAGCCCTATTTGAGCAAGGTTGGCTGTCTGATGTAGAGAGCCTGAAGGGGGCCGACCTGCGAGGCGCTAAGTTCTACTCCGTCACTGTTGACCCAGTCATCCTTCCAGGAGCGAATTGCTACCAAGCGGACTTCTCCGGCGCCGATCTGCGGGGTGCTGATTTTCGGCGCTCATACCTTCGCGGATGTGTGTTCAAGAAAGCGAAGCTTGATGGAGCGGATTTTAGAAACGCTGTCCTGTACGAATGCAATTTCACCGGTTCGACAGGTGAGTACCGCGCTGGGCGCGTGGATTCCAGTGACTGGGCCGTGCGTCCCTTGGGTAGGTACAAAGTTAGCTAGAGATAGCCTGCTTTGGGGCTGATGGCGATTAATGCCAAAAGCCCTCAATACCAAGGGATCCTTCTGAGACGAGGGTTCGCGTATTGCGCTGAGTCTTTCGCAATTGCGAGGCATACGTTGCTTACGTGCCACGTCGCGAGCGAGGGGCCGATGGCTCAATCCGTCCTTAAGTGCAGCGGGATTCCTAACCCTGATTCGACCTCCGACTGGATGGGTTTAAGGAGCGCGGTTTTGAATAGCAAGGTGATGAAAGAGTTGAGGGAGATGGCGTTTCGGCTGCCCGCGTGGCGGTTTCTGCTGCTGAGCATGATTGCCCTGCTGGTTGCCGCTGGGTACCTGGCGGGTAACGTGCCGTGGGACAAGGTTTTGTGAGCGTCCACTTCACCAGGTTGGCGCAGGAGAGGGCTGTCGATCCTACTGCGCCTGCTCAGAGGAGATTTGCAAAGATGATGACTGCCAAGTTTTTGTCAACGGGCTTGTGCCCCTCACAACTAGCTTTGCAGCAGTTTAACCTGCTGTTGAGGTTTCTGATTATTTCGAATAAAAAGCAACGTTTGGGAGGCAGATTGTCGCCCGCGGACGTCGAGGGAGACATCCATGCCTAGAGCTGCGGTTATCCCTACAGCTTTACCTACGGAGACGGAGATTGCTGCGGCTACAGGCGCGCTTCGTGTCTTGGAGCCACTGCTCTTGGCACAGAATGACCTGGACGTGCAGCTGGTTTGCTCTATTGGCGATAGCCAGCCTATCTCGGTGCCAACGCTGGCTCTGCGCTTGCTTGTGGATGTGGTGAATGAGATCGCCTCGGGCAACGCGGTTAAGGTCGTTCCCATCCATGCTGAATTGACGACTCAGGAGGGAGCAGATCTGCTCAATGTATCTAGGCCGCATCTGGTGAAGCTGTTAGAGGATGGTGTAATTCCTCACACGAAAACAGGCAGCCATCGGCGTTTGAAGCTCGCTGACGTGGTTGCTTACAAGCAAGGAAGGGAAAGGTTGAGCAGTGTTGCTCTGGACCAGCTTACTGAGCAGGCGCAGGCGTTAGGTATAGGGTACTGATGAACCTATCTACCGAGGCCATATTGCAGTGAATGTCGATCCGCTTCACTTCCCTCGGGCTGACCTTGCTGCTCAGATGGTCTTCATTTTTGAGCATCGTCTTCAGCCTGCTCTGACTCTTTTCGCTCCGGAGCAGAAGGGAAAAACAACTTTCCTTCAGCAAGATTTCATTCCCCTAGCGAGACAGTACGGCTTCTTGGTGGCCGTGGTGGACCTGCTGGCCTACCCGGATAGCCCCGAGCGGGCTATCGCAACGGCTATCCAAGAAACTGTTCGCGGTGCGCAGAGCCAGAGTCCACACTTGGTGCTGGTAAATGGCTTGGACCTCTTGGTGAGAAGGGTTAGGGCTCACGTGGGGGCTTATCGCGGCCAGGCTTCGTTAGCGTCTGGTGAAACCCGTGACATCAAGGTGCTGCTCGAGCAGTTCAATCAGGCGGCAATGGGTAGAGCTGTGTTAATTATCGAGGCGGCTGAACACCTGGCCACTCGGGGAGTCTTCGAGAATTTCACGGCTAAATTGAGATCGCTCCTGCAGGCGCCGGACACTGGAGTTCGCGTCGTATTCACCGGGGCATCGCAGCGAGGACAAGCAGAGCTGTTTCGGCGCCATGATGCACCCTTCTACCAGTACGGCTTTGGCATGGATTTCCCAAACTTTGGTAAAGAATTCGCTAGCCAGTTCGGAGACAGATTCAAGGAGGCCACTGGGAAAGACTGGGATGTCGACTTGGCCCACCGTCTCTTTGTGAGGCACGGAGAAATGCCTGGATTCTTGAGAGCTCTCTACGAAGTTTCACTCTCTAAGGGCTTAGGTGTGAAGGAGGCTGCTGAAGTCGTACAGTCAACCGCATTACCGAATCCTCAGACGACTCTCTGCTTCCGACTGAAAGCAGACGGTAGTAACGCTAGTTCAAAGACATAGCTCTTCGCTGCTGCGTAATTGCATCGCACTTGACCACCCAATTGCATTGCCGCTGACCAGTCAATCGCATTCGTGCTGACCACCGTTTGCATCCGAATTGACTTGTCACGCCGAAGAGGCGACCGGCAGAGAATTGAATCGGCCACTTGCGGACCTTTACGCGGAGCCGCTCTGGAAAAAGAGCAGCGCTTTCCGGTCAGAAAAAACAAACCCCCTGGTGCGCAGTACGGGAAGCTCCCGCCCGAGGCGTGGGGGTTATGGTCTGTCTGCATGATGCCACAGCTGGATTCACATTCAAATGGAACCAGCGCAGCACTTTGCCGGATTTTCCGTTAATGGCTTGCTGACCTAGGTGAGAGGCAGCTACCGACCCAAAGCTGTCGTCCGCAAAATGCGGCTATCGGCCAAATCAGTTGCTCCAGGGCGGAAGCAAAACCCTTTTGAGGCGTATCTTCAAACCAGCCGAGATACCCAAGCACGGCCGAACTCCTGGAGTTTGGATTGCTCAATCCAGGCGAGGGTCTTTCGAATGCTCAGTGGGGTTAACCCGGTGGGGGACAGCCTCACACGGCCCTCTTTGTCGGGATAGCTGCACGACAGGCAGGCCCAAGAAAACCCGCCGGGTTTCCACCAAACGGTGCTTCCGGCGCGCGCTTCGCCCAGGAAGCTAGCCACCTGTAACGCACACTGGTGCGGGACTTTCAATTGCCAATTGCCAGACGTGCTGATCTCGATAGAAAGCAGATAACCACCTGGGGCGCTTTGCACGCACATGTAGGTAGGGAACCACTTTCCTGCACTGCACGCAGTGACCAAAGCGGGTGACGTTTCCATCCGCACCTCCATCCGTAGTGGTCATTGCAGCTTAGCGGGGCGGCGCGAGCGGCCAATCCTTAAATTCCGACTAATGAGAACGACACGCGTGGCCTCATCTGCGAGTTTCTGATGGGCAGCTACCGACCCATTGCGGCCGTTCGAAAGGGGCAGAAGTCGGCCAAAAGCGGCCACTAGCGACCATCAAAAGTGGCTACAGAGCTAGGAGCAAATCAACCTGTGGATTCGCTCTTTCCAATCAGTTAGGTTTGATCGTATCGAACCCCCTCAAAGTCGTCCGCACCCAAGCAGGAGCTATGCAATGGCAAGGAATGTTTTCTTCAGTTTCCACTTCAAGAATGATTTTTGGCGCACCCAGCAAGTTCGAAACATCGGTGCCTTGGATGGTCAGAAACTCTATACGCCGAACGATTGGGAAGAGGTCAAAAAAAAGGGTAATCCAGCAATTGAAAAGTGGATTGATGACAGCCTGGTAGGGAAGACCTGTGTAGTCGTACTGGTGGGCTCCGAGACCGCAAGCCGACCGTGGGTGGTTAACGAAATCATCAAGGGTTGGAACGCGGGCAAAGGCGTCGTGGGCATTCGCATCAACAAGCTTCTAGATGCAAATGGAAACTCTTCGGTAGCAGGCTCCAACCCTTTCGATCTGGTCACACTGAAGAACGGTACGGTGAGCCTTTCGAACTATGCCAGGCTGATCACCCCCGTAGGGGCCGACAGCAAAGCGGTCTACGCATCGATCCAGGAGAACATTGAGCAATGGATTGAGGATGCCATTGCAGTCCGGAAAAACTACAAGCCGTGAGGTCTGGATCAATCTCCGCACATTTGATGAGTGCTGACCATGACTAAAGCGGCTTTGAACCGATTCCTCAATGAGTACCCTGATGCGCTGAACGATGGCGTGGGGGCGATTTTCGTTGGTGCCGGCGTCTCGATGGCGGCGGGTTACCCTTCCTGGGCAGAGCTGCTCAGTGACATCGCTGTAGAGCTTGAGGTTGACTCGAAGAACGTCCACGACCTGGCGGCGCTGGCTCAATGGAGCATCCTGGAAAACGGTGGTGCCACACGTGTCCGCAATGTCATCAAGAACGAGATAGGCCCTGACAAACCTATCCCGGAGACAGTTGAGATCATCTCGCGGCTACCGGTCAGACATATCTGGACGACCAACTATGACCGCTTGATAGAGCGTGCGTTTGAATCCATTAGTCGCCCGCTCAACCCGATATCCAGCCCTAAAGATCTTGCCCTTAGGGTGACGCCTGGCGCAGTGCTGCTCTACAAGATGCATGGCTCTGTAGATCGCCTCGACGACGTCGTCATCTCCACGGACGACTACGAACTGTTTCGCTCAAAACGAGGCCAGTATCTGCCGCTGTTTCAAGCGCACCTGACCAGTATGTCCATGCTGTTCATCGGCATCAGCTTCACCGACCCCAATGTTCGGCATGTCCTATCGCTGATCAGAGAAAGCTTCACCGATGCGCCGCCTGAGCACTTTGCCATCGTGCGTGCACCGCAGAAGTCCGACTTCAAGACTGAAGGGGAATTCGCAGCGCGCAATGCCCAGCACAAGCTGTGGGCGAAAGATTTGAAGCGCTATGGCTTGTTGGCGGTAGAGGTCAACGACTATGCCGAGATCCCGGCGCTTCTGCGTCAGATCGGAAAGCGAGTCGCTTCGCGCAGAATCTGGGTGAGTGGTAGCTGGCCTCTTGAGCGGGGAGGTTCGGAGTCAGCCGACATCCATGCGCTGGCTGAAGACATTGGCCGGCGTATTGGTGAGACAGGTCGCCACCTGGTGACTGGTGCAGGCCTGCTGGTTGGATCGGCGTCACTGTCGGGGTTCTTGGGAGCCCTTCGGCAAGGTGGCGGATGGGATCTGGAGCGACGGCTAATCGCCAGACCATTTCCTCAACCCCTGGCGGGAGCCCAGCCCAACAACGAAGAATGGGCTGCGCTGCGGCAGGAGCTTGCTCGACAAGCTGGTATCGCCATTTTCATTGGCGGTGCGAAGCTGGCCGGCGACAAGTTGGAGGTCGCTCAAGGAGTGGAGCAAGAGTTTGAAGTTGCCAAGGCGGCAGGAGTATTTCTGCTCCCGGTAGGGGCGTCTGGTGGCGCTGCGAAGAAAATCAGTGACCTGCTGCTGGGATCAGAGCTCTCCTCATCTGGTCAGGACGCTGTAAGGCCCACGGATAAAGAACTGAAAGTACTTTCTGCTCCAGGGCTCCTGGATAGCAAAGAAGGGCGGCGCAAGCTCGTTTCCCAGGTGTTTGAGATCATTGATCGAATAGCTCGTGCTACCTGAGTGCTCCCAAGTAGGAAGGATTCGATGGCAAGGAACGTTACCAAAGCTGAACTTCGAGCTTTTACAGCAAACAGATCGCAGAGTGACCGCGAGAAGCTTCTGAAATCCAATGCATCAAGCAGTGGCACAAGCACATTCCTATCGCACTCCAGCAAAGATCACGAGCTGTTGGAGGGAGCGATGGAAGTGCTTCACAACCACGGCGCACGGGTCTATATCGATGAAATTGACCCTGAAATGCCGCCCTACACCTCAGCAGAAACTGCTGCCTTACTTAAGCAGCGCATTAGTCAAACAAGGCGCTTTGTTCTGCTGACGACCGAGAACAGCAAAGACAGTCGGTGGGTCCCCTGGGAGTTGGGCATTGCGGATGGCGAAAAGGGCTTGTTGAACATTGCGCTCTTTCCAGCATCCGACAGCACCTACGATGACAATTGGACGAGTTGGGAGTATCTCGGCTTGTACCATCGAATCGTCTGGGGAAAGCTTTCAGGGTACGAAAATGAGCTGTGGATGGTGCTTGATGCCAAAGCAAATACAGCCGTAACGTTGAGAAAATGGCTTACGGGATGCTGAATCTTGGTGGCCTATAGATGGCTATCGACACCCACGTCGCCGCAAAGCGCTTCAGAGCTTTAACGCCAACCAACTATGGATGCATATGCCTTGTGAACAGCAGAGGCCTCAATGAGTGGTTCAATGTTCACTTTTGGCCAAAAACTGAATTTTGATAAGGGTCGATAACAGCCAGAGTCAGATGCTTATCCCCGCAGCGATTAGATCACTATGGCCGATAAAAAGATTAAAAACTATCTCTTCGCTCTGGGTGTTTATTTATTTTCTTTCGCTCGAACAACTTATACACTAGGTTGGTATCCGTATAGATACTTACCTTTTCAATCGGCGGGTAAATTTCATGACAATTGTATGTGCATGGGTTAGAGCGTCTAAGAGAGGGGCTGAGGAGCTCATTGTATGCTCTGATAGCCGGCTATCCGGCGGAGGTACACTGGATTGTTCGCCGAAGGTTTTCCAGCTTCCTAGAACAGACGCCGTAATTGCTTTTTCAGGGGCGACTTATCTCGCGTATCCATTGCTCCTTCAAATGACACAGGCAATAAATTCTCATGGCCCGATGAGGGATGGCGTGCTTGACTATGTCCGCCTAAAATCATTTCTACTGAGATTACTGAACGAGCTGTTTGGCAGATTTGATACCTACTTGGATGCATTTAAAAAGCCAGAGCATAATTTTCTATTGTGTGGATACTCATGGTTCCATAAGGAGTTCATGATTGATCGATTTGAGTATGATCATCATGCAAAGAAATTTCAGGCGCACCCGGTTGTTAGAGGCATAGGTAATTTCGGGAAAATTGCATTTATTGGCGATGTGCGCAAGCAAGCAAATCACCAGCTTATAACCTTGCTGCGAGGTCGTTATGGGGATGCATCAGTCCTGCCTAGCAGCAGCTTGGTCAAGCGCTATGACATGGAGCCTTTTGAAATTATTCGCGATATGCTACGACGTGCTAGGGCGGGGGACTCGATTGGAGGCGCCCCTCAGTTGACCTCGCTATGTCAACATATGATTTCAAAACCCTTAGGGGTGTTCTGGCCGAACAAAGAAAGTAATGAAATATATGTAAATGGAAGGCCTGTATTTTCATTTGAAAATATTGATAGCTGGATTATTGACCCGGATTCCTTGAAAAAATCACACAAGTACTTATCAAAAAACGAGCCGGCCTTTGAAGAATAGAAATAGCCTGTAAAGTTAGTCAGTTCAGCCACCGAATCAATTATTAACGCATCAGTGGCCGCTCCTGGCCGATTTCTGCCTGTTGTGACTGGCAGAGGTCGCCCCGGGCCGGAAATAAACAGTGAGCCAGAGGAGCTTTCTCATCCACTGATTAGCTGCTTTCCGACTGGTTACGTGTCCACCTGCCAACGGGCTCCCTCAACTCCGACCTGAGCACCAGATCAGTGTTGAATGGAGTCCTTTTTCCCAAGAGGCCGTAATGCCCATAGAGCAACTCTGTTGCCAGCTCTTCGAGGTAGCGAATGGCAGCTTCCTGGGCGTAGCAGAGATAATAGTGGCGACGCGTCATTGGTAGCCGCCCGTGATTGGCCAGGCAGATCAGCACCATATCACTGAGTATGTAGCCGCGAATGTCATAACGGCGATCAACAGCTCTCAAAATACTTCTGTAGCAAGATGTGTAGACAGGCCGCACTTCAGCTTTGGAAACAGTCTCGATCCCGCTCATCACGGATTCCTTCCATTGCCCACTAACCGTCAGCATGGTCAGTCAAATTGGGCGGTACAGAACTGCTCGCTGACTGGCAGGACCGCCGCTCAGAGGCGTAGAAAATCCTCAGTCTGCCGTACAGAGCCCAGATTTTTCTCACTTCCTAAAGAAAATGCTCATTTCCCGCGATTTCTGGAGTTTTTTTCTCAGAGTCAGCCCCCGGGCTCTTGCATCCGAGTGAGGCTAGCGGGCGGCTACCGACCCATAGCAACCATGGCGTATGTCAGCTGTACTACCGCCCGTTATAGGGGCACTTGATCCGCCGGTAGCCCAGCCATCTCTCTGAGCGTCTCCAGTCCCGCCTTCAGACCGCTGGTATCGATACTGATGGACAGCTCCTTCTTGAGCTGTTCGATGCTGAAGTAAGTGCTCTGGCGATGGCTCAGGGCGTTCCTGGCTGCACTGATGAGGGCTTCAGGGTCTGAATCGAGCCTGCTCAATTTGCACCGGCTCACTGCAGATTGCACGCCGGCTTCGAGTGCAGCCAGAAGCCCCACGGCGAATTGGTGATAGGGGCCTTCGAAGTCTGGCGCAACCACCGGCTCCTTGTAGTTGTTGTCGTCGCGGAAGAGGTCCAGCACTTGCCGCAGCTTTGCTTCGATGTACTCGTCGCTCTGTTCGACCTCTTCGAAGCTCTTGATCTTGTAGGACTTGCTGTCCAGCTCGACCTTGTAAAGGGTGTCGCAATCGTAACGGTTGATGTAGAAGTCTCTGCCATTGGCTGCCCAGAATGCTTTTCCCATCGGCACGTCGATGAACGAACCCTCGTTGTTCACCCTGCGTGCCTTGCCGCTTCTGACGCTGTAGACGAAGACTTCCGGGAAGTCGGGGTCTTCAAATATGCCCAGCAAAAGGGCCTTTTTGCCGTCGGCGGAGACGTCCATTGACTGAATGCCGAACTCGTAGTCCTTGCGATCCAGACACTTTCGAATGTCGTCCGTTACTTGGTTGGTCTTCAGCATGGCTTGGCGTCGTCCTTGAACCGGGATAAGAACTCAGCTTTGCACTCTAGCGAGAAACCTGCACGGTGCCGAGACGTAGTGCTCAAGCGCGATCGGCTCGTCTTGTCGCTGCGTCTGATAGAGGAGTTGCAGAAGGTCGCCCCCAACTGTCGGCTACGAACCTCTCAGTTGCCGGCTGAAAACATCCTCAACTCATTGGAGAGAGGAGAGATCGATCTTGCTATAGGCTCCCATTACATTCAGGAGTCCAGCCTGTTCCAGCAAGAGCTGTTCCGGCACTCGTTCTCCAGCATCGTCAGCCGAAGCTTCGAGCAGGGCCAGATGGATGTAGAGACCTTCCTCTCGATGAAACACATATCCGTTGTTCTGTCGGATAAGAGTACTCGTTACGACCAGTTCATTGAGGATCTTGGCCTGCGCAGGGACATCTACCTGACGACGCCACACTTCATCACCATCCCGATGATTCTGGAGAAGAATCCAGGGTTGATTGCAACGGTCCCGACAGAGCTTGGTAAGACCTTCGAGCGATACAGTGCTGTGAAAGTGATCAAGACCCCGGTGCCGTCACCGGCTCTTTATCTCAGGCAGTACTGGCACCCGCGGCACCATCATGAGTCTGGGAACATCTGGCTTCGACAATTGATGAAGCAGGTCTTTGATCGGTTCATGAGCTAGTCGGGGAATACCTCATGAACCGGAGCGTGCCCCTTACCGGAGCCTTCAATCTGTTGCGTCGGCTGCCGAGATCTTCTGGTGGACCAAGGGATTCTGCTCCGGCGGGGTTAGCTTGAGCCAACCGTCTTCCAGGGAGCGCAGCAGCTCGTTTAGTTGTTCAAGACGCGCGGCGTTGCCCAGTAACTCCCCTAAGCCTGCAGCACTCGTTGTTGCCAACTGAGATGCTGCTGAGTCAATCGCTGTTTTTCCCTTCTTCGTGAGCCGGATCAGCTGGCTCCGGCGATCGAGGTGGTCGGCTACTCGATCAACAACTCCTTTCTCTACCATTTTGTCGACGCGATAGGTTGCGGCGCCGGAAGTCACCTTCAACAACCGGAACACATCAGTGGGCCTCATGCAGTAAGGCTTGCCGCTGCGTCTGAGGGCGAAGAGCAGAATCAGTTCTTTGTGATCGAGCCCGAGGCCCGCAGCAATTTCGGACAGGCTCTGGTCGATGAGCATGGCCAGGCTTCTGACGCGCAGGGCGACCGAGAGGCCGGTATGGTCCAGATCCGGCCGCTCCTTCACCCATGCTTGAGCGATGGCTTCGGGGCTTGCTGTGGGGGAGAACAGCTCGTTCATGGTCAATCCCAGGGCTTTGGATCAGCCGATCATACCTCAAGGCCGTCAGATACAAGATCTGCTAAGGCAATTTGGTTCTTCCTATCGTGGTTTACATGTTAACAAAATTCCTTGACAGCTTTGGTAGTGATGGATAGCTTGAATTTATCTTAATTGCTAAGAAAAGTAGCCGTTAAGACGAATTTAGCCTGATCAGCCAGTGACTGGCTACAAAAACAAGGAAAAATCCTATGCTTACCGCAGAACAGAACCGCCTCCTGACGGACGTCACCCCGGGAACGTCGCTTAACCGGTACTGGAAACGTCACTGGATTCCAGCGCTGCGCAGCGAGGCGCTGGCTGCGGGAGGTGATCCGCAGCGCGTTGAGTTGCTGTGCGAAAAGTACGTCGCATTCCGTGGACACGATGGAAAAGTGGGCTTCCTCTACGAAGCCTGCCCGCACCGTGGTGTGTCACTCGCGCTTGGTCGGAACGAAAACAACCGCCTGACCTGCATCTTCCATGGCTGGAGTTTCGATGCGGACGGCAACTGCACCCGCATGCCTACAGAGAAGGATCAGAGCTTCTGCCAGAAGGTGAAGGGCCAGGGGTTCCCGGTACGGGAAGGCGGCGGGATCGTCTGGGTATACCTAGGAGAGGGAGAGCCGCCAAAATTCTCTGACTTCGCGTTCACCCACCTGACTCGCCAGAATGCCCGCCCGCGTGCTTCGTATAACGAGGCCAACTGGCTGCAGAACCTGGAGACGCTGATGGACTCCGCGCATATCGGTCTTCTGCATCACGATACGACTGCTGATGCGAGCCTGCCGCAGGCCGGTCTGCAGCTAGTTACTGGAAACGACACGCCCAAATACACGCTCGAACAGCGTCCCTATGGGCTGCGCTCGTATTCGTTGCGGACTACCGGTGGTGAGAAAGACTACCTGCGTGTCACCGAGTACGTTGCACCTGCCTCAGCGTTCATCGGCACAACCGATGCCGAAGCTGGGTTCCTCATCATCGTGGTCCCGGTAAACAACACTCGTAGCCTCCAGTGGTACGTCTACTGGGATGCACGTCAGAACATCGACAGCAACCTGCCTGATTTCGCATTGCTCGGTACCGACGAGTCGGACGACAACTTCGCAGGTTCGCGTCAAGGGCTGCCGAACTATGGCCAGGACCGCGAAGCCATGCGCGCAGGGAAAACCTGGAGTGGTATCCCGGGTGTGATCTTCGAAGACTATGCGGTGGCAGAGAGCATTCCGATTGTTGACCGGACCCGTGAGTTCTTGGGCAGTGGCGATCTGGCGATTGTTCGGCTGCGCCGCGAGCTGATGGAGCGAATCCGCCAGTCTGATGCTGGAGAGGATTGTGTGCAGGCAGATGTCAGTGATTACCGCGCTCTGCGTGCGCTCGCTGAGATGATCCCTGTCGGTACTAACATCCAGGACTTCACGAATCAGAAGCAGCAGGAGCGCAGCGAGAGCTTCGAATAACGCTTATCCATATGGGCGCCAGAAATTTCTGGCGCCCAGCTTTTTTTGCTCCAGAAGCGTGGTGATTGCTGTCATGAGTTCCCAGAATTCCTTCTCCGTTTACGTTAAGTCTGTCGTCCATGAAGCTCACGACATTCTTTCCTATGAGTTCCGGCCTGTGCCCGGTGCAGGCTCCGAACTGCCGCCGTTCTCTGCAGGGGCGCACATCGACCTGATCATTGAGGGGGCACCACTCAGAAGCTATTCACTTCTGAACTCCCAAGGCGACATGAATCGCTACGTGATCGCCGTCGCTAAGGATGCTAAGAGTCGAGGTGGTTCCAAGCTCATTCACGAGAAGCTGCACTGCGGCGATCGGATTAAAGTCAGTGCCCCCAAGAACTGCTTCGAGCTCTACGAAGGGGGGGGCAAAGCGATTTTGCTGGCCGGTGGGATCGGTATTACACCTATCTGGTCGATGGCTCAGCGTCTGGAAGTCTTGGCCATCCATTGGGAACTGCATTACTTCGCACGGGGGCGTGAATATGCAGCGCTCCTGGATCAGCTAGAAAGCTCGTTCAAGTACGGTGAGGTGCACCTGCATTTTGCTAAGTCCGTGGACGAAACTGTCAGCACGATTGGCTCCCTCTTGAGCGCTGGTGACGGCGAGACTCACTTCTACTGTTGCGGCCCTTCCGGGATGCTGAACTCGTATTTGGAAGCATCGAAGGCAGTTCCCTCCGAGCGGGTTCACTACGAGAGTTTTGTGCCGCTGCAAGAGGTCAGCACCGGAGGTGGCTTCGAGGTTCATCTTGCTCGCTCCGGAAAGACCATCAGTGTTGTCGAAGGGCAGACCGTCTTGGACGCCCTGGATCAGGCCGGAGTGGAGGTGATGAACTCGTGCCGTGAAGGGATCTGCGGCGCGTGCGAGGTCCAGGTGCTTGAGGGCCAGCCAGACCATCGCGACTCGATCCTCAGCGAGTCAGAGCGTTCGAGCAATAAGACAATGTTCGTCTGTTGCTCCGGGAGCAAGTCACCCCGACTGGTGCTGGATCTTTAATCCGGCGCTCTAGCTCTCGGCGTTGATAAGAAAACGGCCCTGTTAAGGGCCGTTTTTTTGTTAGTACACCGAGCCTGCGGAAGGAGCCATAGTGGCTGCTTGGCCCTTGTAGCGACTTGCCAGATCTAGCAGGGAGCGCATCAGCAAACTGGTGTCGACGCCTACTGCGACAAACTTGGCTCCCAGCTCCAGATAGCGACGTGCGAGCTTCTCATCTGCGCTGAGGATGCCAGCGGCTTTACCCGCACGTTGGACGCGAACGATGGCATCTTCAATGGCTTCCTGTACTTCTGGGTGACCAGGATTCCCTCTGTGCCCCATGGCCGCGCTCAGGTCCGCGGGGCCGATGAAAACACCATCGACACCTTCCACTGCTGCAATCTCGTCTAGGTTGGCGAGACCTTCCAAGTTTTCTACCTGGACCAGTAAGCACATCTGGTCGTCGGCCTCATCAAGATATCCAGGGATGCTATTCCAGCGCGAGGCGCGGGCGAGGGCGCTTCCCACACCACGAATACCGAAGGGCGGGTAGCGCATTGCGCGTACCAGCTGATGAGCCTGCTCTGCTGAGTCCACCATGGGGACGAGGAGCGTCTGGGCGCCGATATCAAGCAGCTGCTTGATCAACGTGGCATCGCCAAGGACTGGACGAATGATGGGATGAGCTGGATAGGCTGCGACCGCTTGCAGTTGTCCGAGCAGGGTCTGGAGATCGTTGGGAGCATGCTCACCATCGATCAATAGCCAGTCGAAGCCAGCGTTAGCCGCTAGCTCCGCACTGTAGGGGTTGGCCAATCCGAGCCAGAGGCCGATCTGTGGCGCACCAGTCAGAAGGCGTTTTTTAAAGGAATTAATAGGAAGATTCATGGGGCGTCCTTTAGAGGGTGAGGGACGGCCCGAGCCCCGGTTGATGCGAGCTGCCAGGCTCATCAGCAGTGATTCAGGGCCGTCACCTCATGATCAGACGAAGCGGCAGGAGATGCTGCCGAGTTGGTCGTAATCAACGTGGAAGGTATCGCCGGGCGCAGCGGCCACTGGACGAGTGAAGGAGCCGCCCAGGATTACCTGGCCAGGCTCGAGCGTGACGTCATACGGGGCAAGCTTGTTTGCCAGCCAGGCCACGCCTTTCGCGGGATGGTTAAGTACGGCTGCGGAAACGCCAGACTCCTCGATAACGCCATTGCGATAGAGGACTGCCGGTACACGACGCAGGTCGATGTCGCCCGGTCGTACGGCGCGGCCACCCATAACGACACCGGCGTTCGCTGCGTTGTCAGAGATGGTATCGAAGACCTTCCGAGTAACCTTCGTCTCCGGATCAACCTGGTGAATTCGTGCATCAATGATCTCGAGTGCCGGGATCACCCACTCAGTGGCTTCCAGCACGTCGAACAGGGTGACATTCGGGCCGCGGAGCGGTTTGCCGAGAATGAACGCCAGCTCGACTTCCACGCGCGGAACGATGAAACGCTCGAAGGGGATGTCGCTCCCTTCTTCGAAGAACATGTCGTCGAGCAGAACGCCGTAATCCGGTTCGGTGATGTTGGAGGAGACCTGCATTGCGCGCGAAGTCAGGCCGATTTTATGGCCTTTGAGTGTGCGGCCGTCGGCGATCTTCTTCTCCACCCACGCTCGCTGGATGGCGTAGGCGTCCTCGATCGCGATATCCGGGTAGTCGAGGGAGAACTGACGTACTTGTTGGCGCGAACGCTCTGCAGAGTCGAGGCGAGTGGCGGCTTGCTTGATCAGTTGCGGGTCGAGCATAGGAACCTCAAGAAGTCTTTGCGAACAGAGGGTGGAGGCTGCTGTGCTTGGCGTCGTAGACCTGTCCAGGACTCTCGTCGATTTGCAGGGTGATACCGATGGGGCGACGAGCCAAAAGCTCATCGAGCTCGCCTCGGAGAACTGCCAGGAGACAGTCTCCAACTTGCTTGTGCACAGCAGGACTCCGGCCGGCGCCCATGCGTAAGTTGGCGTAGAGGAAGCCGTAGGCTCCTTTGCCATCGGCTACTGCAGCGTGAGCTGCCGGATAGGCCAGCACACGAGTTCCGCCTACGGGGAACACCGCTTTGCCGGTTTCATCGCGCTGTTCGAGCATGCAGTCGGCCAAGGAACGGCAAAGACCGCTGATATCTGCTTCCGCTTCTAGATCAGGGCTATAGAGCAGAACAAAATGTGGCATGTCTTGCTCCTACAGTCGGCTGGTGGATGGGCGTCCATCCTGATCAGATGCTTGTGCTGCTGGGATTGCAGTGCCGTCTTGCGGGGTTACCGGGAAGATTGCGTTGATCTGGCCGGTGGCGGACGAGCCGAAGTAGGGAGTAATCACTTCTGCTTTTCCTTCGTAGTCGGACCAGCCCAGAGCACCAAGAAGCATTGCGGTATCGTGCATGAAGCCTTCACCGTGCCCTTTTACGGCATACTCGGGGAGCATGTTGCAGAAGGCTTCCCACTCACCGTTCTCCCACATCTTCACGACGCGAAGATCGAGCGTTTCCAGGAACGGACTCCAGACCTTGGTTGCGAACTGAGGTGCTTGCCCGTTCTGAGCAAAGCGATGAGACAACGAACCGCTAGCCAAGAACGCCACGGTACCGTCGTAGTACTTTTCAACTGCTCTACGCATGGCCCAGCCGAGGCGAGCACTGTCGTTGAGGTAGTGCGAGGTGCAAAGCGCGGACACGGAGACCACTTTGAAATGCTGGTCTTCGTTCATGTAGCGCATAGGGACCAAAGTCCCGTATTCCGGGCCCAGTGTCGTTGCGTCATGAGCCATGGTTTCCACGCCGAGCCTGTTGCACTCGTCCGCGAGCATACGACCAAGTTCAGGGTTGCCCGGAAATGCATAGGGCATGTTCGCGATGAAGTGAGGCAGCTCGTTACTGGTGTAGACGCCCTCGAATTTCGGGGCGCAATTAATGTGGTAGTTCGCATTGACGAGCCAGTGCGTGTCGAAGACCACGAGGGTATCTACACCGAGCTCACGGCAGCGACGACCGATCTCTTTGTGTCCATCGATGGCAGCCTGGCGATATCCCTGATTCGGCCCGGGAAGCTCGGACAGATACATGGAGGGAACATGCGTGATTTTGGCAGCCAGAGCGAGTTTGCCCATGACGGTTCTCCTAGCGGCGCCGCCGCAAAAGCGGCGCTCGTATTCTTATGTTTGTTAGCTGCGCGCCAGCGATGGAAGCGAACTGGATGGACGCCTCCATTGTTGCACGGCTCATAGCCCCCAGCGCGGGATATGGTGACTACCCATGGAGATGCAGACGTTCTTGATTTCGGCGAAGACTTCGAAGCTGTACTGGCCGCCTTCGCGGCCAGTGCCGGAGCCTTTCACGCCACCGAACGGCTGACGCAGATCGCGAACGTTCTGGCTGTTGATGAAGACCATGCCAGCCTCAATGCCGGCAGCCAGGCGGTGTGCTTTGCCGATGTCCTGGGTCCAGATGTAGGACGCCAGGCCGTATTCAGTGTCGTTTGCTAGGCGCAGCGCTTCGGCTTCGTCTTTGAACTTCAGCAGGCAGACCACTGGGCCGAAAATCTCCTCTTGGGCAATGCGCATGCGGTTGTCCACGTCAGCAAATACTGTCGGTTGGACGAACTGGCCACGTGCGAGGTGTGCTGGGAGGTTGGCAGGGCGATCGAGGCCTCCAGCCACAAGGCGAGCACCTTCCTCGATACCAATGCGGATGTAACCAGTGACCTTATCGTAGTGTTGCTGGGTGATCATCGAGCCGACTTGAGTCTTCGGATCTTGCGGGTCGCCGACGATCAGGCGCTTGGCGCGAGCGGCGAACTCCTCAACGAAGCGGTCATAGACCGATTCCTGGATGAAGATCCGGCTGCCGGCGGTGCAGCGCTCGCCGTTCAGCGAGAAGATGGTGAACAGTGCGGCGTCGAGCGCCCGATCAAGATCGGCGTCGTCGAAGATCAGTACCGGAGACTTGCCGCCCAGTTCCATGGAGTACTTCTTCAGGCCTGCAGTCTGCATGATCTTACGGCCGGTGGCGGTGCCGCCGGTGAAGGAGATTGCGCGTACGTCTGGGTGGCGCACCAGGGCGTCACCAGCAGTGGCGCCATACCCTTGTACGACGTTGAGCACGCCTGGCGGGATACCAGCTTCGAGGGCCAGGCGCCCAAGTTCATTGGCTGTCAGCGGCGACAGCTCGCTCATCTTCAAGACCGCAGTGTTGCCCAGTGCCAGGCAAGGAGCGGTTTTCCAGGTGGCGGTCATGAACGGAACGTTCCACGGCGACACCAGGCCACACACACCCACCGGCTGGTACAGGGTGTAGTTGAGCATCTGATCGTCCACCGGATAGCTGTGACCATCCATGCGGGTGCAGACTTCGGCGAAGAACTCGAAGTTGTGCGAGGCGCGGGGGATCAGAACGTTGCGGGTTTGGTGGATCGGGAGGCCGGTGTCCAGGGTTTCCAGCTCAGCCAGGTTCGGCACGTTCTGATCGATCAGCTCGCCCAGTTTGCGCATGAGCTTCGCGCGTTGCTTCGCCGGCGTGTTCGCCCACTTCGGGAAGGCCTCTCTGGCTGCGGCCACAGCGAGTGCAATTTCTTCCGCGCCGCCGCTGGCTACTTCCGCAATAACGTCAGTGGTTGCCGGGTTGATGGTTTCGAAGACTTCTTTGCTTTCGACCTCGCGGCCGTTGATCCAGTGCTTGATCATTCTGCTGACTCCAATTACACGCGGGCACGGTTCGCGAAGAACTCGGCTTCGCTGACGATTCGGTTGACCAGGCGACCAACGCCTTCTACTTCCACTACCACCTCATCCCCTGGCACCACATCGGCCAGACCTTCCGGAGTGCCGGTGGCGATCATGTCGCCGGGCTGCAGAGTCATGAAGCTGGAGAAGTATTCAATCAGGTAGGGGATGTCGAAGATCATGTCGGACGTGGAGCCTTCCTGTTTCAGCTCACCGTTGATCCAGGTACGCAGCTTCAGGTTCGACGGATCCGGCACATCGGCGGCATCGACGATCCAGGGACCAACAGGTGTGGTGGCGTCCCGATTCTTCACCCGCAAATTGGGGCGGTAGTAGTTTTCGAGGTAGTCACGGATTGCGTAGTCATTGCAGACGGTGTAGCCGGCGAGATACGAGAGGGCGTCCTCTCGTTTTACGTTCCGTGCAAGCTTGCCGATCACTGCTACCAGCTCGCACTCGTAGTGCATATAGGCGACATTGTCCGGACGCCAAGTGGTTTGGTAGTGCCCGGTGTAGGTGCCCTTCGATTTGACGAACGCCAGCGGTTCAGTTGGTGCCTTGAAGGCCAGTTCCGCGGCGTGATCGGCATAGTTCAGGCCGAGTGCAAACATCGTCCCTTCTGCCGGAGGCAGCCATTCCACTTCGCGCTCACCGAGGAGTTGGCCATTGCGCAGACGAACAGCGTTGTCGCCCTCAACGGTCACAGTGTGGACTTCGCCCTGGTAGCGAATACGTGCATGTTTCATCTCAGGCTCCCTCCGCCACGATGGTGTTGCGCAGACGGCCGAGACCCTCAATCTCTACCACGACTTCATCACCTGGTTGGACATCGACGCGCCCTTCGGGGGTGCCGGTGATCAGTACATCCCCTGCATGCAGCGTCATGAATTCGCTGATTTCAGCGATCAACTGAGGAAGGCTGCGCACAAAGTTCGCAGTACTGTTTTCCTGGAGGACCTCGCCGTTGACCAACAGGCGGATCGGGAGAGCGTGAGGGTCAGCGATCCGGTCGCGCTCGATCACTTCGCTGCTAAGCGGGCAGAAGCCATCGCGGCATTTTCCGCTCACTACCGGGCGGTAATAGCTGACTTCCGGCAGGCTGAATTCGTTAACGATCACGTAACCGGCCACGTATTCCAGGGCATCTGCTTCGCTCACCCGGCTGGCGTCGCGGGCCAGCACCACGCCCAGTGCCGGGCCGGGCTGCAGGCGTTCGACGCCGGCGGGGTAGACCACCGCCGCGCCGTCGGCGTTTCGGGTGTTCGGGGTCTTGATGAACAACACCGGCTTCACCGGCGGCTTCTGGTAGGGCGGCTGCTGGAATTCCTCCAGCCGGCTCTGCAACAGGCCTTGGTAGTTCAGCGCGACGCCGAACAGGGTGCCGGTTGCTACTTCGCTGGCAGCGCGAGGCATAGCGTTCTCTCCTGGTTCCTTCCGCCCCAATGGCGGTCAGAAATAGTTAACATGTTCATGTATAGTTAATATGTTAACTATGGTCAACCCCCCCAGGTGCTGACCAGCGCTTGGAAGAGCGGGGATGTTTGGCCGTAACGCAGCACGGTGCTTGGTTTACAGAGCGTGGATAGCTGCAGGGGTTGCATTTGCCCGGAAGAGGGTAAAGCTGGTTAAAATCTTTCCAATTTCACTGAGATCGTCCCCTTCATGAACAATCCTCGCCCGTCTTTGACCCTCACCCTTCTGCAGGCGCGTGAGGCCGCCATGGCGTTCTTCCGACCATCGCTGAACCAGCACGATTTGACTGAGCAGCAATGGCGCATCATGCGGATCCTGCGTCAGCAGGGAGAGATCGAGATCTTTCAGCTGGCTCAACAGGCGTGCATCCTGAAGCCGAGCATGACCGGGGTCCTGGCTCGTATGGAGCGCGATGGCCTGATTCGCCGTTGGAAGTCTGAGTACGATCAGCGGCGTGTGCTGGTATGCCTCAGCGAGAAGGGGCAGCAGTGCTTCGTGGACATGAGCGATGACATGGAACGCAATTACCAGCGCATCCTCGAGCAGTTCGGCGATGACAAGCTTCAGCAGCTCCTGGGGCTGCTCGACGAGCTGAAGCAGATCAAGCCCTAACTTGGTAGCGGTGAGTCTTCTCCATGGCGCGCACACCGATTCCTAATATCGACATTGGCCAGGTCTACGATCTCCGCTATGCGGAGGCCGAGGTGCACTACGAGGAACTGGGCAAGCTGGCTGCATTCTTTGGCCGCAACATGCCGGTGCATCGCCATGACCGTTTCTTTCAGGTGCACTACGTGAAGAGCGGTTCTGTGCGTGTTTACCTGGATGATCGGCTCTACCACCGCCGAGGGCCGTTGTTCTTCCTGACGCCCCCAACCATCCCTCACGCCTTTGTCACTGAGGATGATGCTGACGGACACGTGCTGACTGTTCGCCAGCAGCTGCTTTGGCCGCTCCTCGCGGTGGAGCAGGGGCTTGCTGCAGGGCCGCAGATCAAACCGGTGTGCGTGGCGTTTGACCAGCTGGATGATGCCCTCACAGGAGAGGTGGAGCGCCTCGATAAACTCTTCGAGTTTCTGCGTGAGGAGTTCAGTAGCGAGCGGCCTGGGCGAGATGTTGTACTGGTCGACCTGGTTCGCCTGATTTTCGTCAGCCTCCTGAGGTTGTCATCTCGCTCGCTCAAGGCTCAGCCCATGCGACGAGATGACCTGAGCTTCTTCCAGCGTTTCAATCAGCTCATCGAGCAACACTACCCAGAGCATTGGCCTCTAAGTGCGTACGCTGAATGCATTGGCGTCACCGAGACTCGGCTCAACGATATCTGTCGGAGGGTGGCGGGTCTGCCATCGAAACGTTTGGTGCACGAACGGCTGATGCAGGAGGCCAGACGCTTGCTGCTTTTTGGCGGCGGCTCCGTCAACGAAATTTGCTACCAGCTGGGCTTCAAGGACCCTGCTTACTTCAGTCGATTTTTTGCCCGTAACGCCGGCATGGCCCCGGGTGAGTACCGACTTAGCAAGGCAGGCGACAAGGAGGAGGCATGGCGGTAGCTGAGTGCTCTTTCTCTGCTTTTTGAGCCAGTTCTGATGCGTCACCGGCCTGGTCTTTCGTAATTTTCTCTAGAACAGCTAGCCCTAGCTCGAGTGCATTTGGTTAACTTGTTAACTTTGCATGCCGCCTCGTCTTGGAGCTCTCATGCCGTCTGTTGATCGTCCACAGCGACTCATCGTTGCCCTGGCCGCGTTGGTCGCTTTTGCCCCTCTCTCCATCGATACATATCTGCCTAGCCTTCCGTTGATTGCTTCTGACTTGGCTTCGAGAGCGGATGAGGTGCAGTTGACCATCAGCCTGTTCCTTGCGGGCCTTTGCGTGGGCATGCTGTTTCTTGGGCCCTTGTCTGATCGTTACGGCCGGCGTCGGTTGCTGATCGGAGGAATTACCCTATATCTGCTGGCTACCCTTGGCTGCATGCTCGCGCACACCACGACTTTGCTGATCACATGGCGCTTTTTCCAAGCGCTGGGTGCTGCTGCAGCGTCCGTCCTTGGGCGAGCGATAGTGCGAGATCTTTTCCCTTTGAAGCAGTCCGCACGAGTTTTGTCGCTTATGCACATGGTTACTATGGTGGCCACACTCGTGGCGCCGCTGCTGGGAAGCCTCCTCGCGGATTTCGCAGGCTGGCGGGCAGTATTCGCAATGCTGTTTGTCTTCGCTGTCTTGTGTCTGCTCACCGTGCTATTCCAGGTGCCAGAGAGTCTCCCGGCAGACCGTCGAGGTAAGTCACTCGGTCAGGCGTTTCGTGCTTACGCCCGGATAGCTGTCCAGCCTGCGGCGTTGGGATATCTGCTGTGCATGGGGCTGACTTTTGGGGGGATGTTCGCTTTCATCACGGCATCTCCGTTCCTCTACATCAAGCACTTTGGAGTCTCTCCTCAGGCCTACGCTTGGCTGTTCGCTCTCAATATCGCCGGCGTGATTTTGATCACCAGCTTCAACGCGTGCTTTGTGGGACGGTTGGGGCCATCGAGGATGCTGTCGTTCGGCACGGGGCTTGCCCTGTTTGCCGCGCTGTTGCTCTTAGTCGTTGGCATGAGTGGCCTGGTCGGACTGCCTGTGCTCGTGTTTGGGGTTCTGCTTTTCGTTAGTGTCACTGGGCTGGTAGGAGCCAACTGCGTGGCCAGTTTGTTGGCGTTGTTTCCAAATCAGGCGGGGGCGGCGGCGGGGCTGGCTGTTGCAGGGCAGTTCGCTATGGGGGCTGCCTGTAGTGCCTTGGTTGGTCGGCTTTCCGATGGTACGCCGTGGGCGATGTGCGTCGTCATGGGAGTAGCTGGTGTCGGCTGTTTCCTGGTCTTGCAGCTCGCACGCAGAGCATCTCTATCCGTTGAGTCAGCTGCGTGACTCACGCTGTTGCTCAATCCCCTCAGAGACAGTTCTGCTTGCGCTCCAGATGCAGTAACAAAGCAGGGTGATACCTGCGATGGCCATCGCCCTGGGGCCTCCATATTGCGAAGCAAGGAGTCCGGCAAGAAGGCCTCCGATTGCATCAAAGCCAAATCTTGTCGCGGTGTAGATGGAGACAACGCGGCCGCGGAGGCCATCGGGAGCGTCACTCTGCAGGATGATGTTGGTTCCGACATTGTTGACCGTAACTCCCGCGCCCAGCAGAACCATCGCCGCCAAGGAGATGTAGAGGCCATGGCTGAAGGCAAGCAGCAGCAGGCCCAAGACGCTGATCAGGGCAGAGATCAGCAAGGCGCGTGGAAGTCGGTTCGAGTCCTGATGGTTTGCGAGATACAGGCTCGACACTAGTGAGCCGAGTCCAGCTGCGCCCCATAGCCAGCCAAGCGTTTGCGCATCTCCGGAAAGAACATCTCGTGCGAATACCGGCAGCACTGCGGCGTAGCTAGATGCGGTGAGGTTGACGAGCAGCACACCCAAGATCAGCCGGCGAACGTTGGGGGTGTAGAAGGCGTACTCAAGCCCTTCGCGAAACACTGCACCCATGCTGCCGGATGCGCGTGTAGTCGGTTCCGTTCGGGCGCGCAGCAGGTTCGCTACAAGGGCCAGATACGACAGCGCATTGAGCGAGAAGCAGACACTTTCACTGGTGAATCCAAGCAGCAATCCGGCCAGTGGCGGGCCAACGAAGCGCGAGCAAGTGAACAAGGTAGCGTTCAGTGCCAACGCATTGGGCAGATCAGCCCGATCACTAACGAAATTGCTGAGTAGCGACTGGCGCAGCGGTGTATCGAATGCGTTTAGCACACCCAGAAGTGCAGACATGGCAACGATCATGGCTGGTGTGATCATTGCGCTGGCCGTCAGTATGGCCAGCACCGCGGCTTGCGCTGCCATGAGGCTTTGAGTGATCAGCAGTAGTCGACGCTTGTCGTGGCGATCAATCCAAGCGCCGGCGAGGGGGCCGATGAATAGCTGAGGCAGTAGGGCAAGGCAGCTGGTTATCCCTAGGAGCGCAGCAGAGTCGGTCAGGCGGTAAATCAACCACGCCAGGGCAACTTGTTGGATCCAGGTCCCCAGGGTAGATACCGCATGGCCAGCGAAATACAGGCGGAAATTGCGATGCCGAAGAGCTCTCAAGCTCATTGGCCAGGCAAAGGACGCAGGCATGGGCCACTCGCATGGACAGAGAAAGCGCGATGATAGCGGAAAAGTCCCTGCGCAATGTTTAGATGTTAACTAAATAGGCAGAAAATAGGGCCTGCAGCGCATTCGTGCTGGTTAGTCAGCCTTGAAAAGGACGTGAAAAGTACAATCGAGTGCCCGGAAGTTGCATTCAAGTTGGTGGCGACACGATCCCATAATCGCCCTACCTCCTCGCCATTTGCGAGAACTTTGCCTGCATAGGTCGGCTGTCTTGCGTGACAACGCCGGCCTCGAGGCAAGCCACCAATAACAATCAAGGGCCGCCGAAATGAAAACACCAAACCCTCTGCTTGAAGATCTGAAATCGATTCTGCCTGCCATCGCGGCCAACGCCGAGCGTGCAGAAAAGGAACGCATGGTCCCGGCTGAAAACATCGCTCTTCTCAAGGGGATTGGGATGCATCGAGCTTTCCAGCCACGCTGCTATGGCGGCATGGAGATCTCTCTCCCTGAGTTCGCGGAGTGTGTGGTCGCTTTGGCGGGGGCATGTGCGAGCACGGCGTGGGCGTTCAGCCTTTTGTGCACGCACAGCCACCAGTTGGCGATGTATTCCAAGCAGCTCCAGGACGAAGTATGGGGTGAGAACGCCGACGCAACGGCAAGCAGCAGCATCGCCCCCTTCGGCAGGACCCAGGAAGTCGAAGGTGGTGTTCTGTTCAGCGGTGAAATGGGGTGGAGTAGCGGTAGCGATCACGCTGAGTGGGCGATCATGGGGTTCCGGCGCCGCAATGCTGCAGGTGAAGAGCTCTACTGTTTTGCTGCTCTGCCTCGTAGCGACTACGAGGTTCGAGACGATTGGTATGCCGCTGGTATGAAGGGAAGTGGAACCAAGACTCTTATTGTGAAGGACGCCTTTGTCCCGAACCATCGCATCCAGGCAGCGAAAGACATGATGGAAGGGAAGTCCGCAGGCTTCGGTCTCTACCCTTACAGCAAGATTTTCTATACGCCTTACCGCCCCTATTTCGCCAGCGGATTCTCTGCCATTAGCTTGGGTATCGCTGAACGAATGTTGGAGGCATTCAAGGAAAAAACTCGCAACCGCGTGCGTGCCTATACCGGCGCCAACGTGGGGGCTGCAACCCCTGCACTGATGCGCCTCGCTGAGTCGACTCACCAGGTCTCTGCGGCCAGGGCGTTCCTGGAGAAAGTCTGGCAGGACCATGCAGATCATGGCGAGCGGCATCAGTACCCGAGCCGGGAAACACTGGCCTTCTGGCGCACCAACCAAGCCTACGCAGTGAAGATGTGTATCCAGGCGGTCGACCGTCTGTTTGAGGCCGCCGGGGGCACCTCTTGGTTTGAGAGCAATGAGATGCAGCGACTGTTCCGTGACTCGCATATGACCGGTGCACATGCATACACAGACTATGACGTTTGTGCGCAGATCCTTGGCCGAGAGCTGATGGGGTTGGAGCCTGATCCGAGCCTCGCCTGACGATCAGTATTTTTCTCCAAACGTGATAGCTCGCCGGCATCGCTGGCAAGTAGGACTCTGCCATGAATCAGAACAATGAAGTGGGCTTGGACCCGCGTGCTTTCCGCCGTGCCTTGGGCAACTTCGCCACCGGTGTTTCCGTAATGACTGCAGCTGCCGGCGCCGAGCGCGTTGGCGTGACCGCCAACAGCTTCAACTCTGTGTCTCTCGATCCGCCTCTGGTGCTTTGGAGTATCGATAAGCGTGCCAGCAGCCTGGACGTGTTCAATCGAGCCAGCCACTACGCAGTGAATGTTCTGGCTGCGGACCAGATCGATCTTTCCAATCAGTTTGCGCGCCCAAGTCCCGATAAATTTGCCGGGGTCGACTGCGAAGAGGGGGCAGGCGGTGCTCCATTACTACCTGACTGTGCCGCGCGTTTTCAGTGTGAGCTGCATCAGCGCGTGGATGGAGGTGACCACTGGATTTTGATTGGCCGGGTTGTGGCGTTTGATGACTTGGGGAGGGCTCCGCTGCTTTACCACCAAGGTGTCTACTCCAGCGTTCTGCCTCATCCCAGGCTGCGTGAAGCGCAAGCTGGTTTACCTCGAACCGCTTTCCAGGGGCGCCTGAATCACAACCTCTACTACCTCATGACACAAGCTGTGCGCTGCTATCAGGCTGAGTATCAGCCCCGCCAGCTAGCAAGCGGCCTGCGTACTAGCGAGGCGCGCATGCTGATGGTCATGGAGAAGGATGCCAGCCTGAGTACTGTTGCGCTTCAGCAGCTCGTGGCGATGCCTTTGCGGGAGATTGAGGAGGCTCGAGCCAACCTGGAGCGCAAAGGCTTGGTGCAGAGAAGTGAAGACGACTGCTCGTTGACTGCGGCGGGTCAGGACCAGGCTGAAACCCTGTGGAGTATTGCTGAACAGCAGCAAGCACAAATCTTCGCCCGATATACTCCTGAGCAGCTCGAGGGCTTTAAGTCCGTGCTGTGCGGTCTGATCGCTAGCGGCTAAGCCGGGGAGCTGGCAGGCAGTTGGAAGGAGGGAGGGGCTTACGGCCACCTCCCTTTTTGGCGTTCCGACGAATATTCGCCAGATGCGCTGCATCTGCCGTTTCTGTTGGTATGCAGTTTTGCCATTACTCGCTGATTCTTATGGCCTTTCAACTGCCTGAAGGCTGGATTTTGCTCGTTTGACAATACGATACGTACAGTATTATATTTGACTAAGGCAAAATGAGAGCAAAAAATGACCAATCACAGACTCCGAGTAATGTGGTTCGTACCTCCCGCGATCGCGGTTGCCGCCTCTTGGCAAGAGTGCGCGGATTTGTCGCTTGAGACGAGTCGCACCCAGTCTTCAGATGAGCAATTCGCTGCGCTCTCGGGCGGTAGCATCGATGCCGTCGTTACCTCGATGGACAATGTCTTCCACTGGAATCATCGGCCAGGTCCCAAGGACTTCGTCATAGTGGCTCAAGTAGAGACCACGACGCCACTGTCCATCGTTGCCTCCCCGCGCATCAAAAGTGTCAGCGATCTCGGCGGCGCAAAAATCCTGGTTGATGCTCCTGAGAATGGATTTGTCATTGCGCTAAGAGCAATGCTGAATCAAGCAGGCTTGAATCTACCTGACTACACACTTACCCCGGTGGGTGGTGTTAAAGAGCGCTACCTGGCACTGGTAAAGGGGGAGGGCGATGCCACTCTCCTTGGCCCGCCGTTTGACGCTCTCGCTATCAAGGAGGGGATGCATAAGGTCGCCGAGGTGCAAGCGTCTTACCCCGAGTTCCCTGGCCAGGGGCTGGTCGTCAGAAAGTCATCGTTGTCCTCGAATCCAGGCATAAAGCTATGGTTGAAGGCCCTCTCCGAGGCTCTTGCTCTGCTTCCCGCGAATCTGGAAAAACTCCGGAATAGTCTTTCAAACGAAGGATTTCCTGATGGGGCAGTTAGTGCGATGGTCCAGTCTGTCCCGACCTCGCTCACTCCCAATGAGCGTGGCGTAAATCTGCTAATTGAACATCGGCAGCTGCTTGGGCTTATCGGCTCGGATGCTACGTACGATCAAGTTGTATACCAGGGTTGATAAATTAAGTTTGGAGTTGGCATGAAAAAGTTCGCATTGGGTACGTTCTCTGCTCGAAGTGAAAATTCTGAGAAATTCGCAGGCCTGGTTGTGGATCGGAAGGTTGCTCCGATTTCTAGCCTGGCAGAAGAGTACGGCTTGCCACAGCTTGGCGGGAAAAGTGTACTCGCTCTTCTTGAATCGTGGTCCAGTTCCTTCCAGACACTCAAAGCACTTGTGGAAAAGGTCGATACTACCGAGTGGTGTGATGAGAGCCATCTGAAATTCCATCCGGCTGTAGATCTTCCTCGACAAGTTTTCTGCACCGGCGCTAATTACAGAAAGCACGTTGTCGATATGACTGTTGACTCCAATATCGGACCTGAAGGGCTCAGCAAAGAAGAACTTAAGAAATGGGCAGAGGAGATGATGGATAATCGGGTCGCGAATGGCGAGCCGTATGTATTCACCAAGCCGGTTTCCGCTATTTCTGGACCTTATGATGATCTAATTCTGCCTCCCACTACTGCAAAGCCTGACTGGGAGCTGGAATTGGCGGTGGTAATTGGGAAAGAGGGATACAATATTCGCGAAGCAGATGCAATGGATTATGTGGCCGGGTATACGATCGTAAACGATATCTCTGCCCGCGACCTGATTCCCCGAACCGATTACAAAATGCTCGGTACTGACTGGTTCCGCTCGAAAGGGCAGCCCGGCTTCCTGCCACTGGGCCCCTACGTTGTGCCCAAGTGTTTCATCGATAACCCATACGATCTGCTGATGAAGCTCACTGTATCCGGAGCAACTATGCAGGACGAGACCACCGCAGATATGCTTTTCAATATTGAAAAGCAGATTGCCTACATCTCTAAGTACGCAAAACTATTGCCGGGCGACATTATCTGCACTGGCTCGCCTGCCGGTAATGGTACCCACTATAACCGCTATCTCACTGATGGTGATGTAATGTGGGGTGAGATTTCCGGGCTGGGATATCAGCGTCAGAAGTGTGTTGCCGAGAAGAGTTGAGGCGGGTTATGCAGGTTCTCAATGATAATCCCGATCGCGCACTCCTCGAGAAAATTATTTCTGAGCAGGATTTTGATTTTGCACTTGAAACGACAGAGGGATTGAAGGAACTCGGTGCTCGACTAGTGAATGGATCTCCAGGTGAGTTGGAGTTCAGTTTTCTCGTTTCGCCTAAAGCGGTTCAGGGTAATGGAGTTGTTTCCGGCGGGACTCTGATGACCATGCTCGATTATGCCATGGCATATGCGGTTCTGAGTAAGCTGCCGTTTGGAAAGACCTGCGCCACCACTAGCATCACCGTGAACATGCAGTCTGCTGCAACTCCGAAGCTCTTGAAAGTTACCGGTAGCGTTGATCGTGTCGGTCGCCAAGTTGCATTCGCTAGAAGTGCGGTTCATGACCTTGAGAGAAACGCATTAATAGCTAATGCCTCGGCAACGTTCTTTGTTATGGATGTAAATCCGGGCGCAAAAAAAATTTAACAAATTATCATACGAAACGTCCCGTTTCTGTGGAGAGAAAATGAGCAAGCCGGAAAATCTGGGTTACGCCGCAGCACGACGAATTGTCACCGGTCACAACGAAAAAGGTGAGTCGATCATCGTCAGCGATGGCCACGCGCTGAATGTAATTGCTGAGCCTGGAAAGCCTGTCGCTCAAGTCCTTTGGGCTACTGGTGAAGGCCGTGCGGCTGGTGGAGAGCCTGCGCCGGCTGGGCACAAATTCGGCTTCCATTCCGAAGGCGGTTCGCTACTGCGGATCGTGGACTTCCCGCCGGACGAGTCGTACGACAAAGAGAAGCTCCTTGAGTTTCTCGACAAGGAAGGCGTGCGTGATAAAGCGCAGCCGCGACACTTCTGGTTCCACAAAACCGAGTCCCTGGACTACGCCGTAGTCCTCGAGGGCGAGATCTACGCAATGCTCGATCAAGGTGAGTCGCTGATGAGGGCAGGCGATGTTCTGATCCAGCGAGCCACTAACCATAGCTGGTCGAACCGGTCGGGCAAGAACTGCCGGATGCTCTTCGTCCTCCTGGCTCTCAACGAAGGAGAGGAGCTGTGAAAAAAGCGATCATTACCGCTGCTATCACCGGTGGCGCACATACCCCCTCAATGTCGCCTTACCTCCCAGTGACCCCCGATGAGATTGCCGAACAGGCGATTGAGGCGGTCAAGGCCGGTGCTGCAATTGTCCACCTTCACGCGCGAAACCCTGAAGATGGTCGTCCTACTGGTAGCCCTGAGGTGTTCCGCGAGTTTGTCGGCCGCATCAAGCGTGAAACTGATGCGATCGTGAACATCTCCACCGGTGGTGGTGGCCCGGGCATGCCGATCAATGAGCGTGCCGCTGCCGGCATCGACCTGCAGCCTGAGATGTGTTCGCTGAACATGGGGTCGATCAACCTCAACCTGTCCGAAATGGCGAAGAAGGACCGAGAGTGGAAGTACGACTGGGAGGTCCAGCACCTTGAAGCGACCAAGGACCTGGTGTTCAAGAACACCTATGCCGATATTGAGTGGATCCTGAAAACGATCGGTGGTGCAGGGACTCGCTTCGAGTTCGAGTGCTACGACGTCAGCCATCTCTACACCCTGAAGTACTTCCTTGATCAAGGCTTGGTAAAGCCGCCGCTGTTCATTCAAACCATCTTTGGTTTGCGCGGGGCCATTGGCTCCCACATCGAGGATGTCCTGCACCAGAAGCGTACTGCAGATCGCCTGTTCGGCGATCAGTATCACTGGTCTGTGCTGGGAGCGGGGAAGGATCAGATTCCGCTGTCGACCATCAGCGCAATCCTGGGCGGCAACGTGCGCGTTGGCCTGGAGGACAGCCTCTACATAGGCCGTGGCGAGCTCGCAGTGTCGAATGCAGCGCAGGTGCGCAAAATCCGGGAAATCCTTGAAGGCCTAGGGATCGAAATTGCAACTCCGGCGGAGGCGCGTGAAATCCTGGCCCTGAAAGGTAAAGACAACACCGCGTTCTAAGTCCGAGGTTTGTCTATCTCTTTGCCGGCCTTAAGGCCGGCTTTTTTTCTGTTCAGTTGATGCCCAGCAGGTGGTACACGTAGGCGATGTGAGACTCGGCAAAAGCTTCATCGAGCGGTGCATGGCCCAGCAAGAGGCGCATGTAGACCGCACCGTAGATCACATCCATGAGGATCTCGATGTTGGTATCTGCGGGAATTTCTTCACTCGCCTTCCAGTCTTCGAGCACTTCGCGCACGACTGCTCGACGACCGTAGTGGAACCGTTCGCGGAACGCCCGCAAGATCGATGGATCCGATTGCCCTTCAGCAATGATCTGAGCGACCAAACGGCCTGGCCAGCCTGAGTACTGCTCGACTAGCGACTTGAAGTGATAGGCCAGTGCTTCGCGTGGTCCAAGGTCACGCGGGATGGTTGTCTTAATCAGGTGGTTTTCCATGAAGGCGTCGATAACCACAAGCGCCTTGGAGTCCCACCACCGATAGATCGTCGCCTTGCTCACTCCAGCTTCGCGTGCAATTGCCTCAATGGATATGGCCTGAATGGATTTTTCCTGGAGAAGGGCGATGGTCGCGCTGAGGATTTGGCGGCGAGTTGCCTCGCTGCGGGGGCGGCCGACCGATGTTTTTTCGTTCGATGCGGTCTTTTTAACCTGCATGCATCCGTCCTTTCGATTTAGCTAAAACGCTCGCGCAGCCCGCATTGGCGATGCTTACGAGACGAATCGGTCAGTATATTGTCAGCGGTCCGATTTTACTACCGCAGTGCCGTGAACCTTGGGGTTAGAGGCGACGGCCCGATAGATACAGGCCTCACGTTGTTTAGTCTAGCAAATGGCTTTACAAAACGGTACGTGCCGTATAGATTGATTTTCGACCCCAAGGACCAAATCAGGTTTACTCAGCCTGTGAAGGAGATCACTGCCTAGAAGCCTTGGATGGTCGGTTTGTACCATGAGTGATGATCAAAAGTGCAGCTTGACGCGCCCGTCGGCCGGTGGTCTCGACTGGGTGCGCCGAGAAGCAGTAAGCGTTGGCAGAATATGGTGGCCGGTGGTCGCAAGAGCGCAGGCCTTTCATGTATGAGTCGCTGGTTGGCTTCGTCAGGCCTGCTGGTCGAACCGACGGCACGATGAATAATAAAAAGGTGATCGAATGAACATTATTGGCCCGGATACGCTTGTCTTTGGTGTGGATGACGTTGCTCTCTGCGAGCAGTTTCTGACCGACTACGGTCTCAAGCCTGTTGGCAACGGCCGTTTCGAAGCCCTTGATGGTACCGGCGTTGAACTGAAACATCGCGACGATCCTTCTCTGCCGGCCTGGGAACTCCCGACTGCCAACATGCTGCGCAAGACTGTCTACGGCGTTAAGGACGCCTCGGTCCTGCAGCAAATCAAGCAAGAGTTCGAAGGTGAGCGTGAGGTCAAAATCCTGACCGATGGCTCCCTGGAACTTGTCGACGATCTCGGCTTCGCGCTAGGCTTTCAGGTCACTGTGCGCAAGCCCCTCGATCTGCCTGCCGAGGTTGTGAACGCACCTGGCGATGCCCGTCGTCCCGCAAACGTCACCGGTGTACCGTCCGATGTCGCCACCCCCATCGACGCGCGCCCGCGCTCGCTCTCTCATGTAGTGTTTTTCGTGCCCGATATCGAGAAAGCTGAGGCGTTTTACACCAATCGTCTCGGCTTCAAACTGACTGACAAGTTTGTCGGCATGGGCCCCTTCTTGCGCCCAGCAGGTACCTTCGAACACCACACTCTGTTCTTCATCCAGACTCCGCCGCAGCTGCAAGGATGTGAGCATTTCACCTTCCACATGGGCGGACCGACCGAAGTTCTCAGCGCTGGTACCGCTCTGGTCAACAAAGGTTACGAAACCTTCTGGGGACCTGGCCGCCACCGCTTCGGCTCAAACTGGTTCTGGTACTTCAATACCCCGATGGGTTGCCATATCGAGTATGACGCTGATATGGACCAGCATGATGACAACTGGGAACCTCGTATCGCCCCAGGCATCATGGATAATTCCCAAGTATTTCTGTTCCACTGGCGCGAACAGTGGGCACCGGGTGGTGAACGCCCTCAGTAGAAGTTAACTAGGCCGAGCCGTTATGGGGCGAATCTGCCATATCGATGATGTTCAGCCTGGAACTTCAATGGGGTTCCGATATTCGCCTTTTGGAAAAGATGATATTTTCTTGGTAAATAAGGCCGGGAAAATATATGGGTATCGGAACTCTTGCCCACATTGGCCCGGGTCAACATTGCCTATGAGAAAGGGGCAATACCTCGATGGACAATCGAAGTACATCGTCTGCCACGGGCACGGTGCTCTGTTTGAGATTGATACAGGTGTTTGTATTCATGGCCCATGCCTGGGGGAAAAACTAACCGCTTTGTCTATAGAAGTAGATAGGGATGGTAATGTTTTTTTAATAAACGCCTAGAGTAGTTTCCGAGCTTTTGCCTTACTCCAATGAATGGCTGGGTAGGGACTCTATTTCCGGGTGGCTCACTTCTATTTAAAACAAAAACAATACGGAGTCTCTCCATGAAAAGTACCGGTGCTTTGCGAGTAGTTGCCTGTTTCGTCGGTTCCTTGTTGGCTTCGCATGCTTATGCGTTGGAGGGTGGTACTTCCAGCTACCCTGCAGGTACCGTGACTGTAATGAGTGGTGCTGTAGGTGCTCCTGGTGAAACTCACTTCTACACTTACAACAAGCTCATAGATATCGACTCGATTCGAAATAATGACGGCGATAAGGTGTTTCCGAAAGCCAAAGGGCGTGTTCACGCCCACGCCATTCGAGTTGTTCACACACTGGACGGTCCTAAGTTCCTGGGTGGAGATGTATCCCTGCAGGCAGCGCTGCCTTATGTGAAGGGTCACATCAATATTCCGGCTCTTGGCCCGTACGAGCGGGATTCCGTCAGCGGTATCGGTGATCCGATGTTTGGTTTCCTGGTCAGTTGGATGTCTGCGACCTACCTGCAGAACATCGATATTGAACTGATCGAACCCTGGGGTAAGTACGACAAGAACGCCCTAATCAACGCGGGTAACAATAGCCGTGCGTTGTACATGGGTTATGCCTTCACTTGGTTCCCAGTGGATCGAGTCGAATTGAGCTCGAAAATAAGTTTGAACTACAGTTGGGAAAATAATGATACTGACTATCAGTCAGGTGTTCAGTTGGTGGCAGACTACGGCCTGAACTATCGTGTGACTCAGAGCTGGTTGGCAGGTATTGGCGGGTATATCTCTACTCAGCTTAACGATGACCAATCTCGTGGCCACGATGTAGGTAACCGCAGCCGAAGCACTAAAATTGGTCCGCAAATTGGATATGGCACCCGTGACTGGGGCTTTGTCGCTGCGTATCAGAACGATATATATTCGCGTAATGCTTCGGAGGGTGATACTATTATGCTAAATGGATTCCTTAAGTATTGATTGCTAATCCCGTACGCCCAGCTATAGTTGTTGGGCGTATATTTGGATCCGGCGTTTGGCGTTTGGCTGGCGTTATAGATAGTGCTGTCATTGATGGTTTTTCAGCTTTTGTGCTCGATTTAAAAGCGTACATGGAGTTGGAGGGAAATTGCTATAATGCGGTGGTGTTTCTTTTGTGCTCAGTAGCAAGGGTTTTCATTTGATTGAAAGTAAAAAGCAGCCCCATAGGGCTGCTTTTTATTACTCCCCCTTTTTGTGCTTGTGGGGTTTCAAGTCAGGATGGTCTTTCTGCTTTTCGGGCGTGACTCGCTGTCGCTTGTCCGGAGTACCATCTTCATTTGTCCTTTTCGGTCCAGGTTTTATGCTCATGGTCGACGTCCTTTATCGCTTGGTTGTTAAGTTCCATGATTTATTAGCGCAGCCTCTCAGCGCTGTCAACTAAGAAGGGGCGAGAGGTGCTGCGTAGCCATCTTGCAGGAATTTGGTCGAAGATCGAGAGTTTTGGCTTATCTCAGAAGTTGATCAGCTCTTAGTTTATTTTGATCTGCGGGCCGATATTTGGAGCAGGTAGCTTCCAATGGTTAGGTTAGCCTACAAGCCTCTGCGGACTTGGGACTGTCAGAGGGCTCAGAACCAGTAGTCCAATCTACAGCCAGCGTCTGGTGTGTGAACAGTAATCAGTAAAGCTAGCGCCAAATAGGCCTCGAAGCGCTCGCTCCTCTGGACGAATCTGCCAGCGATCGATCCAGAGAATGAAGACAGCGACAGCGACAAAGGCGAAGAGCGAAGCGAGTAGGACTGCCCAGCCCACCAGTATCAGGGTGAATCCTAGGTACATCGGGTTTCGCGTCAGTCGGTAAATCCCTTGGGTGACTAGATCGCTGGCCGAGTCAGGGCTCAGCGGATTCACCGTTGTCCTTGCCCTCCGGAACGAGTGAACGCCCATGAGGCAGATAGCAGTGCCCGTAACTGTGATGGCCAGAGACAGCGGGAGCCGCCAAATCAACGGCATCTCCAGGGTAGGCAGCAATCTAGCTGTGAGTCCCATCGTCAAGGCGCAGCCCAGCATCAGCACAACGGGCGGGATGCGATGGTCGAGCCACGCCATGATGCTCAGTTCCGGCTCTTGGCGACTTCTTCGCGAACCATCTGGCGCAGCACGTCCGGACTGTACTGCATCAGTTGCTTGCCGTTGACGAAGAAGGTGGGTGTGGACTTGATGCCAACGGCCTGGACGTCCTGCTTGTCGGCGGCGAGTACCGCATCGACGGCCGGGGCGTACATGTCCTTTCGAGCTTTCTCGACATCCAGCCCCACGGCGGCAGCAGCGTCCCAGGCAGCGGCGGCGGTGGCGTCGTCATGCCATTGCGGCTGCGCCTTGAGGACCACCTCCAGTACCTGCGGGAACAGGTTCTGCTTGCGCGAAGCTTCGAGCATCCGCACCACTTCCTCGGACCCCTTGTGGAACAGCACGTAGCGCAGGACCAGGCGCACGTTCTGGGTGTCCTCCGCGAGGATGTTCTTCACGTAGGGGTAGAAGGAGCGGCAGGCCTCGCAGGACGGGTCGAAGAACTCGACGATGGTGACGGGTGCGCTGGCCAGGCCGAAGGAGGGCGAATGGAAGCGAACCAGGTTGTTCTTCACCGAGGCGGGCGGCGTTGCTGAAGTTGTCTCCAGGGCCGATTCCGATGTTTTCTGAGGCTTGAAGACGTATGCCGCCGCAGCGAAGACGCCGAGTAGCAGCACGCAGATAGTCACGACAAGGGCGCGGCGATTCATGGGGTGGTTCTCCGGCGAACGATGAGCAGGGTGGCGGAAATCAGGATGAAGGCGAGGAGCGCCAGGAAGGGCAGCGGAATCATGCCGAACAAGGTCATGTTGGCGTCAGTGCAGGAAGGGCCGGTGGCGCTGCAGGGCTGTATTGGCTGTGGGATGATGCCGGCATAGAGCAGGCTATGGCCAAGTGCAAACAGGCCACCGATCACCGACAGTGGTAGCGCGTAGCGCCAGACCTGGAAGTCCGATCCGAAGCAGGCGATCGCCAGCAGGATCGCCAGCGGGAACATGAAGATGCGCTGGTACCAGCACAGCACACAGGGTTGTTGGCCAAGCACTTCGCCGATGAACAGGGCTGCGAGTGTCGAAACCAGTGCCACCAGCCAGGCAAAAAGCAGCAGATACCAGGCGCGCAAGCTGAGAGTTTGAGTCATGGTGGCACCCTCAATCGCTGCCGGGGAGGACGGTGGTGAAGGTCGCAGGAACTCGCTGTTCGTCGCTGAACTTCAAGGTCATTTGTACTTTGTCGCCCACAGCTAATGGCACCTGGCGCTGCATGAGCATCAAGTGATAGCCGCCGGGAGCGAAGCTGAGTTTTCCGTTGGCCGGGATTTCTACCTGCATGACGTGTTGCATGCTGGCGGTGCCGTCGCGTTGCACGCTCTGGTGCATCATCACGCTGGCGAAGGCGGGACTTTCAGCGCCTTCGAGAGTGGTGGGTGTCGGGCCATCGTTGATCAGGGTGAAATAACCCGCTGCCGGCAGGTCGCCCGGTAGAATCCTGATTCGAGCATCGCGGACTTCGATGGCGGCCTGGGCAAACATCGAGGTCAGTAGTAGTGGCAGGCACAGCACGGGAGCGTAGCGCATCCTTTCGGTCCTCATCCCTTAGTTGTTGTTAGGTGATCCGCAGCAAGAGGCTTCTGCTGCAGTTTTCTTGGCTGGCTCACTGATGCCGAGTAGTGGGCTCTGCGTCGCTTTTACCGGCTCGCAGCAGGAGGACGTTTGCTCGGCGCAGCACGAGCGGAGTGCTGTCGCCGGAGCCGGTTCGCAACAGACAGTGGCTTTTATGGCCGCCGCCGTATCGACGATGCTCTGCTCTTCACTGCAGCCCTTGCTCGGGGACACGGGTGGCGCGCAGCAGGTGTCGGTAGTTGTATTGGTTCCGCCACAGGCCCCCGCGCTGGCAACGCTGCTAGCAGCAACGACAGCTTCAGCCCGTGGTGCGGGGTTGGCTCGCCACTCTGCCAAAGCTTCGCGGATCACCTGCCAGGCCGAGTGCAGGAACAACGCGGCGATGGCCAGACCGACGATGATGTCCGGCCACAGGCTGCCGGTCACTGCCACGAGCCCGGCCGCTACGATCACGCTGGAGTTGGCAAGCAGGTCGTTACGCGAACAGAGCCAGGTGGAGCGCATGTTCAGGTCGTCGGAGCGGTGAGCAAAGAGGAGGTAGAAGCACCAGCCGTTGGCCAGCAGGGCGAGCAATCCTACGGCGCCCATCCAGTCCGCTGCTGGAACTTCTTGTATCAGGAGTTTACGAACAGCATCGGCCACCACCACCAGGCCGAACAGCAACATGAAGCCGCCCTTGAACAGCGCGGCTCCTGCCCGTGCGCGCACGCTGCGATGCAGGACGAACAAGGTCAGCGCATAGACCGAAGCATCGCCGAACATGTCCAGGGAGTCCCCCAGCAGGGCTGTCGAGCCGGCGATCCAGCCCGCGGCGAATTCCACCAGGAACATCAGGGCGTTGACCGCCAGCACGATGTACAGCACGCGGGCCTGTTTGGCGCGCAGTTGTGCCAGTTCCCCGGCTTTGTTTTCGCAACAGCTGTCCATGGTGGACTCCCGCTCGGTCGATTCAGCGGGTAGGATGGGCCTTATAGTCACTATAAGGTCAAGCGCCATGAACGATGCCCAATTCACCATCGGCCAGCTCGCACGGGCCACGGATACCAAGTCGGTGACCATTCGCTATTACGAGCAGCAGGGTCTGCTCGCGCCGCCGGTTCGCACACCGTCCGGTTACCGGCTCTACAGCGCGCAGGAGCAGGATCGCCTTCAATTCATCCGGCGCAGCCGCTCATTGGGCTTTAGCCTGGATGACATCCGCGAGCTACTGAGCTTTTCCGACCACCGTCAGGCCTCCTGTGCCTCGGTGGACGCCAAGGTAGCGGAGCAGTTGGTGCAGGTGCGTTCGCGCATTCGCGACCTGCAGAAGCTGGAGAAGGAATTGCAGCGGCTGCTCGCCTGCTGCCACGGCGGGGTAATCGAGGAGTGTCGGATCATCGGATCGCTGAGTCGCTAAATCGCTGAATCGCTGAGGGCGTCACTTGTAGTATCCCCACTAGGGGATACCCTGAGCTTCAGGGGGGCATGCCCCGGAGGGTTCCCGATGCTCTGGATTCTGACCAAGTACGCCACTACCGCCGGCATCGTCGTGCTCGTCTCGGAGCTGGCCAAGCGCAATGACCGACTGGGTGGACTGGTGGCGGCATTGCCGCTGGTCACCGTGCTAACGCTGATCTGGCTGCAGGTGGAGAATCAGGGGCAGGACAAGATCGCCAACCATGCCTGGTACACCTTCTGGTATGTGGTGCCGACGCTGCCGATATTCCTGCTGTTTCCGGTGTTCCTGCCGCGCCTGGGGTTCTGGCCGACGCTTGTCGCCAGCATCTTCGTCACCTTGCTGTTGTTCGTCCTCTTCTCATTTCTGATGCGTCGATTCGGCATCGAGCTGTGGTAGAGCCACTTTTTACGCCGCACGAGGAATCCACATGCAGGATCACGGGCCGCACACTTCCCATGAGGCCGTGCGCAAACGACTCAAGCGTGCGGAGGGGCACTAGCGCAGCATAATCTCGATGATCGATGAACAGCGCGCCTGCGTGGACATCGCCCAGCAACTGCACGCCGTGGAGAAGGCAGTCTGCCAGGCCAAGCGAACCCTGATCCAGGATCACATCGATCATTGCGTGGAGCATGCGCTGGATGATCCGCAAGGGGTGAGGCCGGGCGTGCTGGACGAGTTTCGCGAGATCACCCGTTACCGTGAACGGGGGAGCTCCGCGCATTACCGAATCGTCATCTTTCGCTCAGGATGCCGTTAGGCATGGAGCCTTAAGGTGTTGTCATCCACGGACAACAGCCATGAGGCCTTCCATGAAAGTCAAAAGTGTTCTGCTCCTCGTCACCCTGCTCGGTACCTCTTCCTTCGCCCTTGCTGACGGCGGCGGTGATATCACCTTTGCACGCATGGAGCAGGCCCGCCAGCAAGCCATGAAAGCTGCTCAACAAGCACCGGCACAGATCGAAACCGCGAAGAACTAAGCCAAGTTCGACTGTACCGAAATCAAAGACATCAAGGCCGCATCCCGAAACGGGACGCGGCTTTTTGCCATTGCCGGCTTGCCAGATAGGACGTTTCAGTAATGTAAGTCGCTCGCCATGCACTGGTCAGCACCTGTCCCGTATCGTGTTGAAAACTCGAAAGGAGACAGCGCAATGAATAAATCGAGCTTCACGAAAGCAGCCGGCATTACCGCCATCTTTCTGCTGAGTCAGGCATTCTTTGCATACGCCCAGGCGGTGCCGGAGGACTATGTGCAACGCATGGAGATCCTCAACGATCAGGCCGTGCGTCAACATGCCGAAGCGGAGGGCAAGGCTGTTCCTTCAGTGGAGGATTATCACTTCGGCATGAAGATGGACGTGGCGAAGGTCATTCATGTCACCCCAACGGCGAGTGCTAACTTGTGCGGCAATGTTCCTAAGTTGATGTCCTACGAGAACAGCGCGGGAGAGCTGAAGACCATCCGCTACACCGTCAATGGCAACTGCCGCAGCGAGCGCTGATCCTGACTGTCGCATTACTGAATCGTCATGTGCCGCTCAGGCTGCTGTTAGGGGGCGGATCGTAAGGTGGAGTCAATGCATGGCACTGACTCCGCCGAGGCGACCACGATGAAAACTCAATACGCACTTCTGTTCACCGTCCTGATCGGTTCGACATCACTGGCTTCGGCCGACGGTGGCGGCGACATCACTTTCTCGCGCATGCAGCAAGCACGGGAGCAGGCGATGGCGGCTCGCCAACCGACTCCCATTGAAGTCGCTCAGGCCAAGCAATACACCTATGGCATGGACCTGGATATTGCCGAGGTTGTTTCCGTGACTCCACTCAGTCGCGACTGCGGCGTGGTGCCGGTGCAGATGCGTTACAAGGATTCCTTTGGCGAAGAGCAACTGGTCGAGTATCGCCAGGAGCGCTTCGCCTGCCGCTCGATTCGCTGAGTCAGGCGACCCGGCGCGGGAATCTCAACAGGAAGCGGGTGGGACCCGCTTCCGAGCTTTGGGCGCTGACCGTTCCCTGATGCAGGTCCATGATCGTGTTGACGATGGCCAGACCCAGTCCGGTTCCCCCCGCGGCACGGGTGCGACTTGGATCGACTCGGTAGAAGCGCTCGAACAGGTGTGGCAGGTGCTCGGCGGCAATACCAGGGCCTGGGTTTTCAACCTGCAGTGCGATGCCTGATTCATCCTCGCTGATCCGGACTTCGACGATGCTCCGCTCAGGAGTATGGCGGATCGCGTTGGAGAGAAGGTTGGAGATGGCTCGCTGAATCATCAGTCGGTCGCCGAACACCTGTGCATCGCCGGTTATTTGAATCTGCAGGTCCTTCTCTTCCGCGCTGAGTTCAAACAGCTCGGCAACTTTGTGCGCCTCTGCGCCCAGATGCACGGGATCGCTGGGTAGCAGGATCTTCGGATGGCTGACCTGGGCGAGGAACAGCATTTCGCTGACGATGCGGGCGACCCGCTCCAGCTCTTCGACGTTCGACTCCAGGACTGACTGGTAAGCGGCGTTGTCACGCCGACGGGAAAGCGCTACCTGGGTCTTGCCCAGCATATTGTTGATCGGTGAGCGCAGCTCATGGGAGAGGTCGTCAGAGAACTGCGTGAGCTGCCGTACACCTTCGTCCAGTCGGCCCAGCATGGTGTTGAGTGCGTGAGCGGCATCCTTGAGTTCATCCGGCAAGCGTTTGACCGGAATGCGATGGCTCATGTCGTCGGTAGAGACCAGTGCGGCTACCTTGCCAAAGCGGCGCAAGGGCAGAAGTCCGCGTTGTGCCGCGAGTCGCGCTCCCAGGGCGATCAGCAGCAGAAGTAGCGGCGTCGATAGCAGCGAAGAGCGCAGGAAGGCACCGAGCAGTGCGGCATCGGCGTGGCGGTCAAGGGTGAGGAAAACCCGCACGGACTCACCGTTCTCCAGCGTCACGACACTGCGCGAAGTCAGTAGGTTATGGCCGTTACCCGCTGTCCATTCGAGACTACCCTTTTGTAGCGGCAGACGATCCAGGGTCTGCCAGTCTACGAAAGACTCGGTCTGCATCAGCGGAGGCAGGCCAGGCGCAGTCGGTAGCAATGTCAGGCTGAGATAGTCATGGCCGATGATCAGGTCACGAAGGGCATGGGTGCCCTGAGGCAGGATGCCGGGGCCCATGTCCTCGTCCAGGCGATGGCGAACCTGATCCATCTTGCTGTCCAGCGACTGCCGCGCGCGGATGTCGAGCTGATGTTCGAGTACCAGGTAGGTCAGGCTGATCAGCAGCACCATCAGCACCGAGCCGAGTAGGCCAACCCACAAACCAATCCTCAGCGACAGGCTCGCCGGCTTCATTCGCGTGACTCCAGTACATAGCCTACGCCCCTGATCGTGTGGATCAGCTTGCTGGGGAACGGATCGTCGACCTTCGCCCGCAGGCGGCGGATGGTCACTTCGACCACGTTGGTATCGCAGTCGAAGTTCATGTCCCACACCAGGGAAATGATCTGCGTGCGCGACAGGACTTCGCCACTGCGGCCCATCAGTAACTGGAGCAGAGTGAATTCCTTGCTGGTCAGATCGATGCGCTGTGCACCGCGAAAAGCACGGTGGCGGCCTGGGTCCAGCTCCAGATCGGCCACCTGTAGAACCTGGCTGGGTTGCGCACGCTCGCCGCGTCGCTGCAAGGAGCGGATGCGCGCCAGCAGTTCGGGAAACTCGAAGGGCTTGAGCAGATAGTCGTCGGCCCCCAGGTCCAGGCCTTTGACCCTTTCGCTGAGGCGGCCGCGTGCTGTGAGCATTATCACGCGGGTATCGGATTCGCTGCGCAACCGGCTCAGCACTTCCCAGCCATCCAGCTTCGGCAGGTTCACGTCCAGCATGATCAGGTCGTAGGGAAACTGGCGGGCTAGGTGCAATCCGTCCAGACCGTTGTCAGCGTGGTCCACCACATAACCGCTTTCGCTCAGCCCTTGGCGCAGGTACTGGGCAGTCTTGGGTTCGTCTTCGACCAGGAGAATTTTCATCGATGGGCTTCCGCGCTACTTCTATTTGATAGTGCCCAATGTGCGGGGCGCAATGGCGACGGATTCTAAAAGCTGTAGTTACTACAAGGTCAATGTAGTGCGGGGCTGGGTAATTGTTTCTGGGGATTGCCGGAGCGGTGTCGTACTCAGCCGCTCTGGCACGGGGGGCTGGATTACATCTTTGTAATTTGACAGTCACCTTGTCGCTAGTGGCTCACCTTTAGATTGGCGCAGCAAATGACGGGTCTTGCCGTCGAATCTGGAGCCAGCGGGTGAGGTCTATGGTGTGTTCGAGTCGATTCGCAAAGGGATTTCGATCAGGAGGGCGTTGGGCCATTGGCCTCGCCGTGGCCTGGAGTCTGTCGAACTCCGCAGCAGCGCGTGATCTGGGTATCGAGGAGGCGATGCAGGCGGCGGTTGCGAACAACCCCTCGTACTCCGCCGGCTCCCGTGAAATCGGCATTGCCCAGGGGCTTCGCCAGCAGGCGGGATTACTGCGTAACCCTACCTTGTCCTGGGAGCAGGAGGGCACCGAGTCACGCAATCGCACGACCACCGTCGGCCTGACCCAGCCCTTCGAGCTGGGCGGCAAACGCAGTGCGCGCGTCGAGTTGGCCGAACGGGGGCAGGAAGTTGCGGCACTGAGCTTCGAAGAGCAACGCAACGCCCTGCGCGGCGACGTCATTGACGGCTTCTATTCTGCCCTGCGCGCCCAGGAGCGCGAGCGCCTGGCACAGCAGTCTGTGGCACTGGCCGAGCGCGGAGTGAAGGCAGCCCAAGGTCGCGTTCACGCTGGCAAGGCGCCTCCACTGGAAGCCAATCGCGCCGAGGTGCAGTTGGCGGAGGTGAAGCTGGAGCAGGAGCGTGCCGCACGGGATCGCGCCGATGCCTACCAGAACCTCGCCGTGCTGATGGGCCTGCCGCGCCCCGATTTCACCAGCGTGCTTAGCGATACCGCCAGGCCACTGCCGGAGCTGCCTTCGGATGTGACGCTGCTCGATCGACTGGGGGACAGCGCCTCGCTTCGTCTTGCGCAGAGCCGCATCGATCAGAGCGAAGCCGCTTTGCGCCTGGCGCGCACTCAGCGCATCCCGGACCTGGACGTCACCGTCGGCACCCAGGAGGCCATCGAGGAAGGCAACCGCGACCGCATTGCCGTCGTCGGCCTGAGCCTGCCGTTGCCGCTGTTCGACCGCAACCAGGGCAACATCCTGGCCGAGTCGCGCCGTGCCGATCAGGCCCGCGACCTGCGCAATGCCACCGAACTGAGGCTGCGTCAGGAAACCCAGCAGGCCCTGCAGCAGTGGAGCACCGCGCAGATGGAAGTGAATGCCTTCCGCCAGACCATCCTGCCCACCGCTCAGACCGCGGTAGAGAGCGCTACCCGTGGTTTCGAGATGGGCAAGTTCGGATTCCTCGAAGTGCTCGACGCACAGCGCACGCTGATTACCGCTCGCGATCAGTACCTGCAGGCGCTGGCCCAGGTCAGCGATGCCTGGGGGCGCATAGAGCGTGTCTACGGTGATGTCGACTCGGCCTCGCGCTAAAGGGCGCGCGGCGCGTTTTCTGGTGGGGTGGGTGCTGCTGGTCTTGCCGACTTGCGCACCCGCCCCGGGTTTCGTCCGGGATCTGGGAGTGGCGCACTGGTGCGTCCATGACCTGTTCCAGGACCTGCATCAATTATTTTCCAGTCCCGACGTCTGACGCCATTGGCGCGGTCGGGCTCATTCCGGAGTCCTCATGGTCAAGAGAGTCCACATTGCAGGGGCCGTCGTGCTGGCGTCCGTCCTGGGTATTAGCGCCTTCACCTGGCTGGGTGGAGAAAGCCAGCCAGGCGCGCATCAGGACGATGCGACCCACGCCGACAACGAACACCACGGCGAGGCCGGCACATCGGAGCATGCGGAGGCATCCGGGCATGCCGATGGCGAGCATCACAACGCTGAAGGGGGGGGGGAAGCCGGCGAAGAGGAAGGTCTGCACCTGAGCGCGGAGCAGATCCGCGCGGCGGGCATCAAGCTGGTGACTGCCGCCCCGCGTGCGCTCGATGAAGCCGTCAGCCTGCCGGGCGAGATCAGTTTCGATCAGGACCGCACCGCGCACATCGTGCCGCGTACAGCGGGCGTGGTGGAGTCGGTGTCGGTCGATCTGGGCCAGAGCGTGAAGAAAGGCGACCTGCTGGCCATCATCTCCAGCCAGCAGATCTCCGAGCTGCGCAGCGAACTGGCCGCGTCTCAGCGTCGCGTCGCCTTGGCCAACACCACCTTCGAGCGCGAGCGCGAGTTGTGGCGCGAGAAGATCTCCGCCGAACAGGACTACCTCCAGGCACGCCAGGTATTGGAAGAGGCGCAGATTGCGCTGGCTAACGCGAAGCAGAAGACCAGCGCCCTAAGCGGGGTTACCGCCAGCGGTGGTGGCAACCGTTACGAGCTGCGGGCCCCCTTCGACGGTGTAGTAGTGGAGAAGCACCTGGTGCAGGGCGAAGTGGTCAGCGAAACCACTAATGCCTTCACCCTCTCGGACCTCTCGCGGGTCTGGGCCACCTTCAGCGTCGCCCCGCAGGACCTGGCGCGCATCCAGGTCGGCAAGCCCGCGCGAGTCGAAGCGCCGGACCTGGGCATGCAGGTCGAGGGCCGTGTTGCCTATGTCGGCAATCTGCTCGGCGAGCAGACCCGCAGTGCCGTAGCCCGCGTCACCCTAAACAACCCCGATGGCGCATGGCGCCCAGGGTTGTTCGTCAACGTGCGAGTCAGCGCCCAAGCGCGCCAGGTGCCGGTGGCCATCCCTGAACAGGCGGTTCAGACGGTGGAGGAGAAGCCCAGCGTGTTCGTTCGTAATGCCGAAGGTTTCGAGGCACGTCCGGTCAGCCTGGGACTGCGCAACGATGGCCACGTGGAAGTGATCGATGGCCTGGCGGTGGGCGATCAGGTCGCCAGCGACGGCAGCTTCATCCTCAAGTCGGAGCTTGGCAAGAGCTCGGCGTCCCACGCTCACTGACAAGGCGCAGACATGTTCGAACGCATTATTCGATTCGCCATTGAGCAGCGTTATTTGGTGCTGCTTGCCGTTCTCGGCATGGCCGGCTTGGGGGTCGCGAGTTACCAGAAGCTACCCATCGACGCCTCGCCGGATATCACCAACGTTCAGGTACAGATCAATACCTCAGCGCCCGGATTCTCACCCCTGGAAACTGAACAGCGAGTTACCTATCCGGTTGAGACGGCGATGGCCGGCCTGCCTGATTTGCAACAGACCCGCTCGATCTCCAGATCGGGCCTATCGCAGGTAACGGTGATCTTTAAGGACGGCACCGACCTATTCTTCGCACGCCAGTTGGTCAACGAACGCCTACAGCAGGCCCGTGAGCAGTTGCCCGAAGGCGTTGAGTCGGCCATGGGGCCGATCTCTACGGGCCTCGGGGAGATATTCTTGTGGACCATTGAGGCCGAGCAGGGCGCGCGCAAGGAGGACGGCAGTGAGTACACGCCGACCGACCTGCGGGTGATCCAGGACTGGGTGGTCAAACCGCAGCTGCGCAACGTGCCTGGTGTCGCCGAGGTCAATACCATCGGTGGCTTTGCCAAGCAATTCCAAGTGGCGCCCGACACCCGCCGCCTTGCGGCCTACGGTCTGACACTGACTGATCTGATCACAGCTCTGGAGCGCAACAACGCTAACGTTGGCGCCGGTTACATCGAGCGTAGTGGCGAGCAGCTGTTGGTGCGCGCACCTGGCCAAGTAAAGGACCTGGATGATATCGCCAATATAGTGGTCGCTAACGTCGACGGCACGCCCATACGCATGCGTGATATCGCTGAAGTAGACCTGGGGAAGGAATTGCGTACTGGCGCCGCTACTGAAAATGGTCGCGAGGTGGTGCTCGGTACAGTGTTCATGTTGATTGGTGAGAACAGCCGTACTGTCGCTCAAGCGGCGGCTCAGAAGTTAGAAGAAATCAACCGTACGCTGCCACAAGGAGTGAAAGCAGTTACGGTCTACGACCGTACAAAGCTGGTGGACAAAGCCATTGCAACGGTCAAGAAGAACCTCATCGAAGGCGCAATTCTAGTTATCGCGGTGCTTTTCTTGTTTCTTGGGAACATCCGTGCGGCACTCATCACAGCCATGGTAATCCCGTTGGCGATGCTGTTTACCTTTACCGGTATGTTTAGCAACCGTATCAGCGCAAATCTGATGAGCCTCGGCGCACTGGACTTCGGCATCATCGTCGACGGCGCGGTGGTGATAGTCGAGAATGCCATCCGCCGGCTGGCCCATGCGCAGCAGCACCACGGCCGCATGCTGACACGCAGCGAGCGCCTGCATGAGGTGTTTGCTGCGTCAAAGGAAGCGCGCCGCGCGCTGATTTACGGCCAACTGATCATCATGGTGGTGTATCTGCCGATCTTCGCCCTCACTGGCGTCGAGGGGAAAATGTTCCACCCCATGGCATTCACCGTAGTGTTGGCGCTACTGGGTGCAATGATCCTTTCGGTCACCTTCGTACCTGCTGCTATTGCGCTCTTCATAACCGGCAAGGTGAAGGAAGACGAAAACCTGCTGATGCGTAGCGCACGTCGGGCATACGAGCCGGTACTCGACTGGGTGATGGCGCGTCGGACTCTGGTATTTGCTCTCGCGGGATTACTGGTAGTGCTCTCGGGGTTGCTTGCCAGCCGCATGGGCAGCGAATTCGTGCCAAGCCTGGGGGAAGGCGACTTCGCCCTGCAGTCTCTGCGCACACCAGGGACTAGCCTGTCGCAGTCTGTGGCCATGCAAGAAAGTTTGGAGCGGCAGGTTCTGGCCAGAGTGCCTGAGGTCGAACGCATGTTCAGTCGAACGGGGACTGCGGAAATCGCCTCCGATCCGATGCCGCCTAACATTTCTGACGCTTACGTTATGCTCAAGCCAAAGGACCAGTGGCCTGATCCGAAGAAGAGCCGTGCCGAGCTAGAGGCGGAAATCCAAGAAGCCGCCAACAGTGTGCCGGGCAGCGCCTACGAACTGTCTCAGCCAATCCAGCTGCGCTTCAACGAGCTGATTTCCGGAGTTCGTAGCGACGTTGCGGTGAAGGTGTTCGGTGATGACATGGCGGTGCTGAATAAAACAGCGGAGCAGATTGCCGGCGTGTTGCGTAAGGTCCAGGGGGCATCAGAAGTTAAGGTCGAGCAGACCAGCGGCCTACCAGTGCTTACTGTGAACATTGATCGCCAGCGTGCCGCGCGTTATGGCCTGAATGTTGGGGACATCCAAGATACTGTCGCAGTGGCCATCGGTGGTCGCGAAGCCGGAACTCTGTTCGAGGGCGATCGCCGCTTCGACATGATTGTGCGCCTGCCAGAGCGCCTGCGCAGTGACATTGACGCACTATCTCGCATGCTTATTCCGGTCCCTGCAACGGGTACGGCGTCGCGTATTGGCTTCATCACCCTGGGAGAAGTTGCGCGTCTCGAACTTGTGCAGGGGCCCAACCAGATCAGCCGCGAAAACGGCAAGCGACTTGTTATCGTGAGCGCTAACGTCCGTGGCCGCGATATTGGCTCCTTCGTCGTCGAGGCGAGCCAGATTTTGGAGCAACAAATTAAGCTTCAGGCTGGCTACTGGACTACATGGGGCGGTCAATTCGAGCAACTGCAGTCAGCGGCTCAGCGTCTGCAAATCGTAGTGCCTGTGGCGTTGCTCTTGGTGTTCACTCTGTTGATGATGATGTTCAACAACGTCCGCGATGGCCTGCTGGTCTTCACTGGTATTCCATTCGCACTGACGGGCGGCGTAGTGGCTTTGTGGCTGCGCGACATTCCGTTATCGATCTCCGCGGGTGTTGGCTTTATCGCACTTTCGGGTGTGGCGGTGCTCAACGGCCTGGTGATGATTTCCTTCATCCGCAGTCTTCGTGAGGAGGGTCGTAGTCTTGACGTGGCAATTCGTGAAGGTGCGCTGACGCGCTTGCGCCCGGTTCTAATGACGGCGCTTGTGGCCTCGCTGGGCTTTGTGCCGATGGCTCTAGCGACCGGTACAGGGGCAGAAGTCCAACGACCGCTGGCTACGGTAGTGATAGGCGGCATCCTGTCTTCCACCACACTGACCTTGCTCGTATTGCCGGCACTGTATCGCTGGATGCACCGCAAGGACGAGGATGCGGAAGCGATGGAGGCATCGCCTGCCGTCCATTGATCCTCGCGGTTAGAATTGAAGGCGGCCTCTTAAGTGGTCGCCTTTTTTTATGGGCTGTTTATGAGCGCTTGAAGCGCAGGTACTTGAAGGATGCCCACTTCACCTGCGATACGAGGATGGGAGTTCGAAGGCAAAAAAAAGCGCCCGGGAGGGCGCTGCAGAGGGTTTCTCTTCCCCCAAGGAAGCTTGGAGCACTAGGAAGAAAAACGGATAGGGAAATCAGCCACCGGCTAAGGGACGGTGACAATCTCTGTTATACCTCCCGTCGTTTAACGAGGTGGTGAGTAAGGGGTGACAATTTTGACAGCTTCGCCACCTGGTCTCTTCGAGCACTCATCAGGTAGTTGCGGAGCCAAATCCTTCGGCCCTAGCGCAGTTCTTTGTCTCTGCTCTCATAGCAGATCGTCGAATGATTGGCTCTAGGGCATGGTGGATGAGGCAGGCAACATCCTTTTAGCCTGGGGCCAAAAGGATGGAGCGCAGCTACCGTTGCGGGGATATAGAGGTCCGAAGAGAGCCTGCGCTCTGCCGAGATTATTTGGCTTCGCGGGCTAGAGAGGGGGAGTGCTCAGCGATGGGCGGGAAAGTCAAGATGGAACGTAGTGACCCGATCTGGAGCTACCTCGACATCAGTGGTGCCTTGGTGAAGGCTCATGATAGAGCGCACGATGGCAAGTCCCAGCCCTGTCCCTCCCTCACTGCGAGCCCGGCTCTTATCGACGCGGTAAAAACGCTCGAACAAATGCGGCAGGTGTTCAACGGGGATGCCTTTTCCTGGATTGCTGACACTCAAACGTATGCAGGCACCGTGTGGCTCGATGGCTATGGCTACCGCCGAGCCCGGAGGGCAGTAGCGGATGGCATTGGACAGAAGGTTAGAGATAGCCCTCTGGATCATCAGGCGATTGCCGTGGATGCTTGCCTCGCCCTTGATCTGCAACGCCACACCAGCCTCTTCAGCTGAAAGGCTGAAAAGATCGCTTACGCGTTCGACTTCGTCACGAAGGTTCACGAGCTCGAAATGTACTAGTTCCAGAGGATGGCTGACGTGGGCGAGAAAGAGCATATCGGCGACGATGCGCGTTAAGCGGTCGAGTTCTTCGGTGCAGCATTCGAGCACGTCACGATATTCCTCTGGGGAGCGTGTTCGTGTCAGTGCCACTTGTGCCTTACCCATCAGGTTAGTGATGGGGGCTCGCAGCTCGTGCGCGAGATCATCGGAGAACTGTGATAACTGCTGAACGCCGTCGTCCAGGCGATTGAGCATGACGTTGATGCCCTCCGCGAGGTTGCCCAGCTCCGCCGGTAGCCGCTCGGTAGGTAGGCGATGATCCAGATTTTCAGTTGAGACCTTCGAGGCTACGCGGAGGAAGCTGTTTAGTGGCTTGAGTCCTTGTCTGACTGTCCACCAGGCGAGCAGCAGGATCAAAAGTAAGACGGATGGGTAGGCTACTAGCGCTGTGCGAGAAATCGAGTTGAGCAGCTCCCGGTCGGAGGTCCTATCTATCGTCAGGTACACCACTACCGGGCTGCCGTCTTTGATGCTGAGCGCTTGTGCGACGCTCAGCATCGGGCGGCCACCTTCGTCGCGCCACTCGTGAAAGTTCAGGTCACTTCCTAGCTTTAGAGAAGGAGGATTGAAGGCTACCTTCATGGTGCCGATGGTCAGTAACGGCTTTGTCCGATCTGATGGGGTATAGATATTGAGGAACATGTTGGTGTGTCCCAGAGCGAGATCCATCAGGATGTGCGGCTCGGTGCGGATTTCACCAATCTCGCTCATTTGTGAAACGCTGTGGGCGACACTGACCATCTTCGCTCCCAGCGTGGTTTTCACCGAGCGCTCCAGCCCTTGAGCAAGAAGGAAATAACAGACGACTGCCAACGCTGCGACTAGGATGGCCGTCATCAGGCCGACGTTAACGCCCAGCCTTGTGGCCAAGCTCACGTACGGTCCTCGAGCACATAGCCGACACCACGAATCGTATGTATCAGCTTCGTGTCGAACGGATCATCAATCTTTGCCCGCAGCCGTCGTATGGAAACGTCGATGACGTTGGTGTCGCAATCGAAATTCATATCCCACACCAGCGAAATGATCTGTGTGCGGCTTAGCACCTCTCCGGCACGGCTCATCAATAGCTGCAGAAGCGCGAACTCCTTGGTGGTCAGGTCAATACGGTGATCGCCCCGGAAAGCACGGTGACGGCCCGGATCCAGCTCAAGGTCCGCAACTCTTAGCGTCGGAGTTTCGGTCAGGGTATCGCCGCGTCGCATCAGAGCACGCACCCTGGCCAGAAGCTCAGGAAACTCGAAAGGCTTGGTCAGGTAGTCGTCGGCGCCGGCATCGAGCCCCTTTATCCGATCATTCAGCCGGCTCCGCCCCGTTAGCATGAGAATCCGGACACGACTGGTCTTACGAATGAACTCCAGCACGCCCCAGCCATCGATGCTGGGAATGTTTACGTCGAGCAAGATCAGTTCGTAGTTGTTATGGCCGAATAGATGCAGAGCATCGACGCCGTTCGCGGCGCGATCAACGATAAATCCACTTTCCGTGAGACCCTGTTTGATATAGGACGCAGTTTTTTCTTCATCTTCAACTACAAGTATCCGCATGAGCGACACTCTGAAACGTTAAGGCGGGGGTACGGCAGGCGCGTCATGTCCGTGCGGCTACCGGCGCACCGGGTACTGCGGATTGGCGCCAAGCCCATGAGTTGGTCGTTGGCGGATTCTAGCGTGTAAGAAACTTGCTTCGATAAATCCTACAAATTTGTAATTTTCTCATCACCTGAGTGATAACCAATGCATCTCCGATAGAAGCATTTATCACAATTTAATTCTTTCAAAATTGTAATCAACCGCTAATCCTACGGTTAGACATGGACAGTAAGCATAGGTCGCTAACACCAGCACGCATTCTCTGAATAAAAAGCAGTGGTGTTGATAGACCAACAAGAACTGCCATTGACCATGGAGCAATCATGTCCCGTATCCCATCCCTATCTCTTGTGGCCCTCTCCGCGCTCACTTGTATCAGCCCAGTGGTTGTAGCAGCAGAAGCTGAAGAAGGCTTTGTCGAGGGAAGCAAGCTTTCGATCCTGAACCGAAACATGTACTTCAACCGTGACAACCGCAACGGCGAGACCGCGCCGGGCGGAGCCGGATATTCGGAAACCTGGGCCCACGCCATCATCGGCAAATTCGAGTCGGGCTACACACAGGGCACCGTTGGTGTAGGCGTGGACGCATTCGCGATGATCGCCCTAAAACTAGATACCGGCGACGGCCGCAACGGCGGCCGCAGCTCCTTCGACATGATGCCGGTGGACAGTGAAGGCAAGGCTCGCGATGAGTTCACCAAGGTCGGCGGCGCAGTTAAGGCCCGCGCCTTTGACACTGAAGTCAAGGTGGGTGACGTCTTCCCTGCGACCCCCGTTGTGGCGTTCGGTGATTCACGCCTGCTGCCCGAATCCTTCCGAGGTGTGACCCTGAGCAATACCAGCCTCGAGGGCCTGACCCTGCAGGGTGGTCGTCTGCACTCAATGAGCCAGCCGACATCCAGCAACATGCGTGACCAGTTCGCCACCTTCTATGCAGGTCCGGTGGATTCGCCCTGGGTAGCCTACGGCGGTGGTGATTACGCGATCAATAAGAACGTCAGCGTGAGCCTTTACACCAGCCGTCTGAAGGATGCCTGGAACCAGCATTACTTCGGTGCCTACCTGGCCTATCCGCTGGCGGAAGAGCTGATGCTGATCGGCGACTTCAACTACTACAAGGCCGTCGACGAGGGCAAGAAGCTGCTCGGCGAGTTCAACAACAACATCTGGGCAGGCAAGGTCGGTCTGCAGTTTGGCGCGCATACCGTTTCCGTTTCTCACCAGCAGAACAACGGCAACGACGATTTCGACTACCTGCGCCAGTCGGACTCGATCTTCCTGGATAACTCCATCCAGTACAGCGACTTCAACTCGCCCAAGGAGAAGTCCTGGATGGTGCGTTACGACCTAGACATGGAGCGTTACGGCGTGCCCGGCCTGACCTTCATGACCCGTTACGGTCGCGGCAGCGATATCGACTACTCCAACGCCAACAGCGTTTATATGCGCCGCGATGCCGACGGTAATCCGTTGACCAACCAGAAGCGCTGGGAGCGGGATGTCGAAGCCAAGTACGTTGTGCAGTCTGGACAATTTAAAGACTTGTCCTTCCGGCTGCGCCAAGCAACGACGCGCGCTACCCAATTCGAGTCAGATCTGGATGAAACCCGTCTGATTGTGGAGTACCCACTTTCGGTTCTTTGATCAGTGGTGCAGCGGAAGGAAAGATTACAAATTCTTAATGTTCCAATCATCTTCGTGTCAGGGCTTGTGCGTTATGTTTCCTGCGCAACTTCAATCCCTGATTGATTTTGTCGGCATTGTTATCCCCGGTTGAAAAGCCGGTTTTTACCCTAGAGTTCACCTTTGAAGCTTAATTGCTCCTTTGGAAGAGGTGAATTTATTAGGCGCCCTGAGCGGGCGCCTTTTTTTATGCCTGATGATTTACCGGACTTATGACAAAAACCAATCCAATGTACCGGGAATTAGGTGCGCGGGATCAGCTCTGCTGATTTTTCACGGTAAGCCAGTAAACGCAGCGCATTGAAAACGACCAGGAGCGTGGAGCCTTCATGGACTGCAACGGCCGCACCAATGCCCAGTCCGAAAATGGTGGCAGGCACGAGCAGGGCGACTATTCCCAAGCTAACGAATACATTCTGACGAATCACGGAGCGGGTGTGTCGACTTAGCCCAACGGCAAAGGATAGATGCCGTAGATCGTCTGCCATGAGTGCCACGTCCGCAGTTTCCAGCGCCACGTCCGAGCCAGCTGCTCCCATGGCGATCCCCACAGTGGCATTCGCCATGGCAGGAGCGTCGTTAACACCGTCACCAACCATTGCCACTTGAGCCTGTTTTTTTAGCTTGCGAATGGCCTCAACCTTGTCTTCAGGCATCAGATTCCCCCATGCCTCATTCAGGCCTACATCCTTTGCGATCGCCTGGGCTACGTTCTGGTGATCTCCGGAGATCATGATCATCCGTTCAATTCCGAGCTGCCGGAGTTGCTGAAGCGCCTCTTTTGCTCCTGCTCGGGGAGTGTCCAGCAGGCCGATAGCACCCAAATCACGGTCGCCATGCCTGACGACCATAGTCGTCCGACCTTTTTCCCGAAGCTGATCAATGGCAATGCGGGCGCCACCGCCCAGTGCTGGTACTTCGTCGGCGCCGAACATTTCTGCCTTGCCGATCCATACGGTCTCCTCGTCAAGTCTGGCGCTGACACCGCGTCCGATCAGATTCTCCAGATCACTTGCTACTGGTATGGGGTGATCACCCAAGCGTTGTTTCCCGTCCCGGGCGATGGCTGCTGCCAGCGGGTGATCGCTTAGCGACTCTACTGCCACTGCAACAGCGAGTAGTTCAGCTTCACTGGTATCGCCCAAGGGCAATATATCGGTGATACGTGGTTGCCCTTCGGTCAGAGTACCGGTCTTGTCGAATGCGATGGCAGTCAGTGAGCCCAACTCTTCCAGTGGAGCTCCACCTTTGACCAAAACGCCCCCACGGGCGGCACGAGCAATTCCCGAAAGTACTGCGCTGGGCGTAGCAATTGCCAGTGCGCACGGACTGGCAGCCACTAGTACCGCCATGGCTCGGTAGAAGCTTTCGCGGAAGGGCTCATCGATGAATACCCAGGCGAAGAGCAACAGGAATACCAGCGCCAGAATTGCGGGCACGAAGATGCGCTCGAATTTGTCGGTGAAGCGTTGGGTGGCTGACTTTCGGGTCTCCGCTTCGCTCACCATCTTCACCACTCGGGCCAGCGCTGAATCGGTGGACCGACGGGTGACCTCGACCTCCAGTCCGCCTGCGCCATTGATGGTGCCGGCGAATACCTTAGAAACAGCGCCAACGCTATCGGGCCTCACCCGTGCGAGTGCTGGGTCGGCAACGGCGAGCTTATCTACCGGTATGCTTTCGCCGGTCACCGGAGCCTGGTTGATCGAAGAGTTGCCGCGCACGATGAAGCCATCGGCAGGCAGTCGTTCGTTTGGCCGAACCAGCACGATATCGCCAACTAGTAATTGCTCGACAGAGATTTCCTGAACTTGCTCGCCGCGGCGCACTGTGGCCGTTTCGGGAGCTAACTGAGCGAGCGCCTCAATCGCACGCTTGGCGCGCCCCATTGCGTAGTGCTCGAGGGCGTGGCCGAGGCTGAAGAGAAATAGCAACAGTGCACCTTCGGCCCAGGAGCCTAATGCAGCTGCCCCTGCAGCGGCGACCAGCATCAACGTGTCGATTTCAAAACGCTTCAACCTCAGGTTGTCTATCGCTTCACGCAGGGTAAAAAAGCCGCCGAAGATATAGGCCACAATGAAGCAGGTGGTAGATAGCCAGGCGGGCCCGGCCACAAATTGTTCCGCTCCCGCGCCTATCCCCAGGAGGGCACCACAGGTGAGCGCGAACATCAGCTCGGTATTCGAGCCCAGGATTCCTGCATGATCATGCTGCTCTCCGGCACCATGATCATCCTGCTTAGAGTGGCTTCCGTCTTCGCCACTCAAGCGCACGCCCAGCCCATCTAGAGCGGCGAGGATCACTGCTTCGCTTGTTTTCTTGCTATCGAAGTCAACGTGCAATTGGCCAGCAGGGCTCGCCTCAGCCTCTAGGACCCCAGGCATAGCGCGCAGTGTGTTGGCGATTGTCCGGGCGCGGCGAGCATGGGTGATGCCGGTCATCTGCCATAATCGATGTCCGAACCGTTCGCCGATTCGGATACCCGTTGCATCGACGATCTCGCGTAGCCGAGAAAGAGGCAGGACGTCAGGATCGAAGTGCACACACAGTTGAGCTTCGAGCTCATCGCTTGTGCTGCGAACATGCACTTCGCTGATCCCTTCGCGGCCTTTGAGCTCCTCAATTAGTCGTTTAACGACACCATCCTGAATGTCGGTAATTTGCGGGAGCAAGACGGGTATATCCAGGCGTAGTTTTTCGGTCATGGTCGTTGGGCCTTGAGTTGAAAAATACGAATCGTGCCAAATAGACGATGACTGCCTCTGGCTTGAGATGTCAGCAAGGCCAGCCAGGAATTCGAGGCTTAGCTGCGTAAGAAGCACTAGCGAGTATGGCTAGCTCCTCTTTCGGGGATGACAGGACGAACGTTCATGATCGCCTCACTGAGGTTTTTGCAGACGGTCAGGTGGAGTCTATCGAGCCCCGCGACAGAACACCCTTTCGAGTTCGTCAGATTTCGGTCATGCCAGCGTCAATTGTCGAATCACAGAACACGCTCCTGGTGAGGATTGAGCATTGCGCTCCTATCGCGAAAACGGTACGGGGCACCGAAGTGCCCCGATTGCCTGCAGGCGGAAGGTCAGAAAACGTACTGCATACGCATCACGATGCCATCGCCCGTGTCGTCGCCATTGGCGTTGGTCACATTGTTAGTACGCGCCTTAATGTAGTTGGCACTGACCTTTACTGCTTCGTTGGCATACCAGTTCAGCCCCAGTGTGTGTGTCCTGCCGTCGGCGTCTCCGACCTGACGGGTAGCGGTACTGGAGGTGATGTTGTCATCCTCGACGGTAATCGAGTCATAGCGGTAGAAAACCTCCCACGCACCAATCTGCTTGTTGACCGGCTTGATGGTGTCGAATTTGGCACCGTCGAGTTTATAAATGCGCGGCTCTCCCGTAAGAGTGTATGCGACCTGCGCGTAGTAACCGGAGGCGTCGACATCACTCTGAGCAGCGTCAGCCTTCAATTGGCGGCGCAGATACTCGCCCTGAATAGAGAGTGCGTCGAGCGCCCAAGCTCCTTCCACGCCCCAGACAGAGTCGTCCTTCCAGAGACCTTCGGTTGCTGTCATACCACCGAACAAGCCGCGATTGCCATTGGAGCCCGCACTATTGCCACCGTTGGTTTCCACGCCGCGCATGCCCATTCTGGAACGAATTCGTGTGTCCACGGCGCTATCCTTCAGGTCGCGATAGGCATACTGCAGCCCCACATGCAGTACATTTCCCGCCTCACTCAAGGGAGCGAACACACCACGGAGGTTAAAGCGCTTCACGCTGTCGCCGTCGGTGTCGTTGTTGTTTTCGCTGAACACGCTGCCCGACAAATACGCCATATTGGCAACCGTGCTGCTCGCCTGAACACCCATTCCAGAGTTGTCATTCACCCACTCGGCGAGGTCGTAGCTCAGGTTTCGCTCGAGCGCCGTCACCCATTTGGAGCTGGTGGCCTTTTCCAGGCCAAAGTCGGTGTAGAAGCGACCGAACTTCAGGTTCACCGGCGCAAAGCCCGTGTAAGCGATGCTGGCTTCATCAAAGTAGCCTGCACTGTCGTTACCAGTATTGTGAGAGAAGTCGTAGTTGATCTGGTACTTCCAATCCTTGTAGGCAGTGCCACCGAACTCGATAAAGGCACGACGCAGATAAGCAGCGTCGGCAGTGTTGCCATTGCGGGTGTAGTAGTCGTCAAAGCGCGCGTAGTCTGCCTGTAGGCGGCCGCCAAGCTTGAAGCTGAACTCTTTGTCGGTAGTGGCAACTTCAAGTCCTCCCTTGGTCTTGATGACCAGGTCCGCACCATCTGTAGTAACGGTTCCGGCGTGAGCGTACAGAGTTGCTGAGCTCAACAGCAGGCTCAGGGTAACGCGGTTGTGCCATTGAGCTTTGGGTTGACCGAACATGAACTTCTCCTCGTTGCACGATGTAGTGGTTGGCGAGGCGAAGGTCGGTCAGGTCAATGACACTTCTGTGCGACATTCGTGGCGAATTTATTACGCTGTAGGTGAGGGCGAGCAAGGCCCTATGAATCGCGGCATTCAGAAAAATATGCCCATGAACGGATTGTTTCGGATCGATGAAGGAGGTGTGGCAGATTGTTTTTTGGAAGGCAGGAAGCCGCGCTCATGCCAATGCTGAAAACCACGCGCTGCGTTTTTCAAACGCTTGCTGGATGACAGACACCAACGCTGTGACATCCGCTTCCTGGGCAACCAACGGCGAAACCGCCATCCAGGCAGTGCGCTCCATCGGTTGGGTAAATAAATCGGATAGCGGTCTCAAGCTCTTATCCAGACAGGCTGCATACGATGGGAGCAGGCCAATGCCACCAGCGCTCCTGACCAGCTCATGCACCCAGCTTTGCGTATGCACCTGTGCCACGGCCTTTCCACGCTGGGACAGCAGTCGGTTCCAGGGGGCGAAGGCAGCAACGGTCTTGTTCACCGAGTGCTGTACCAACAAGAAGTCCGCGAGTTCGTGCGCCGATGCCGGGATTTTGGCCCCCGCATATCGAGATGCGACGTGCGCCATGTAGCCAATGCGCCCCAGCAATTGCGGGCGAGTCAATGCGAAGCCTGGATTTGGGCGAGGGCTGTCGATATCGGAGAGCCACACCGTCACGTCTGCTGGAGTCTCGGGCAGCCCTTGCTGGGGGACGATCAGCAGATGTATACCGGCATCCTTGCGGGCCCAGGCAATGACCTCTCTGGCAAGTATGTCGTCGAGCAGATCCGGCTGCACCGCGAGACGCAATTGCCTTCGTTGCGGACTTGAAACCTGCTCCATCACGTCGCCGAAAATGAGGGTCAACTTCGCTTGCAGTGCTTGGCCGGCCGCGGTCAGCCGCAACGATCGATCCTCGAAGACAAACAAGCGATCGCCGAGGACGGTTTCGAGCTTCTTCAACTTCTTCCGCATGGGCACGATGTGTTTATTCAGAATGCGTGCAGCTTGCCGAAAGCATCCACATCGGGCACTGGTAAGAAAAATCAAAGCTAATTCGCGATCCACAAGGTCGTGCTGAAACATTGCTTATAAGGGGCTCGAAGAATTCATTCCGACAGCGGGAATGGCAGGGCTTAAGGATTCTTGAGCCTAACGAGCTGCGCCTGACGGGACGGTCGCAGGCACATTACTTATTTGTCATGGTAATGACTAAGATCAACCGATTCATAATTGGTATATCGCTATGGATTAATTTGTAGGGAAAATTCGGTAAAGGAACATTAGCGGTCCCTTCTCTGAGCTTTGCGATAAGCCACCCCGACTCAAAGCGGGCACCACCAGTCAAATCGCCGTCCGACCTTGGCAGGCAAGACCCTAGCAACGGGACACCTGCTGGCGACGGCCACGCTGTTGGTTGCCGCATTCGTACCCGACGGGGCGGCGCTTCAGCTTCCCATCGGCCGGGTTGCCGACCGCACTTCATACAGGGTTTCGCAGTTGCTGTGCGGGTTGGTAATGGTCGGCGGAGTGCTGCTAATCGCTCTGTGCCTGCCAAATCCGTGGCTTGCTGTACTGGCCACGTTCGCCTGGGACAGTGCCATCGGCGAAATGAACACCCGGGAAGTGATCGAAGCTGGCGAGCGAGTCGGCTAACAGCAACGGTCGACGGCCATGACCGCCATCGCGTTGTTCTACATCGTGGACGGCATCGCGGGCCCGATCGTCACGGGCGCTGCCATTGGTGCGATGGGTGAACAGGGCGTGGTCGCGTCGGTGGGGACGGCGGGGCTGCTGTTCGTGATCGCCCTGGCGCTGTATCCCGGATCTTCGCACCGGCAGTGAACTGGGGAGCAGGGTGTGGCGACCAGTTCTCGGTCCTCGTGCGCAGCGATCAGTCGACGTCCTCGGGCTGTTGCTGGCGTTGACGGTACCGCGCAGTGGCGTGGCGAGCACCGCAGTTGGTGGAGCACCAGTGCCGATCCCCTCGACGCGAGCGGTCGACGAAGATGACCGGGCAGATGTGGCTGGCGCACTCCCTGATGCGCTCGGCGTATTCACCGGAGAACAGTTCGATGGCATCTCGCGCCAACATCGACAGGACCTGTGCCTGCGAAATGCTTTCCGGCACTCGACGAGAACGGCCGTCCGCCGCCAGTTGCGCAACCGGTATCGGGTGTTCTGCGTACTGATTGATAGCCCGTACGTCGGTGGGCAGTGCATCCATTCCTTTTACGCGCGCCTGTGCCAGGCCATAGATCGCTCTGCGCAAGTCGCGCATTTGCTCCAGGTCGTTGGCGCTGAGTGCCTCGGTAACCGTCGGATAACCGATCTGCTGCAGCCAATCGTTCCACACCTCTGCCGTCATGATCCGGTCATAACGACGGCGGGTCCATTCGCCGAAGGTTTCCACCAGGAAGAGCGCTGGCGTACCACTGCGAAAATTGAAACGCAGATCCCGCTCGCTCAGGGTCGTACTTTCTTCCGTCATTGCAGATAGCGCCTCGCAGGTTTTCGGAGGGTGTGGTGCGGTAAGTGGCTGCATCATTATGTAATGGGTAAATCCCATGACTTTGCATTATATCATCGAAGGAGATGTTATTGGTTTGATGCATGACATTTCTGGTGTGGATAGCCACGCTGTGTTAGCCGTGACCCATGACACAGTCGTTCTTATCTGGCTTCTATTCGACAGCCAGCCTTCGCAATCGTCGATATTGCGCCACTCTAGACTCGTTTTTCTACGCATGAAATTGAAAGGAATAAAAACGACTACTGATATATCAATAGATCAAATCAATCTTTGCTCTCACGGCTCAGCTGGGTAGGATCGAGTTCAGTTAGTGTATTGACCAATAACTGATTTGAAGAGTTCGCTGATGGACGATTCCGTACTTCCTAACCACCGGCATCCTGCCAAGCCCCGCCGTCCGCTGCTGCCACGAGACTTGGCGCTGATCGCGTTGTTCGCCGCCTTGATCGCTGTGCTCGGCCTGTTCGGCGTCCTGCCGTTGGGGCCCGTGGCAATAACCGCGCAAACCCTCGGCGTGATGCTCGCCGGCACGCTGCTGGGGCCGCGGCGAGCGGTGCTGGCCGTGCTCTGCTTCCAGGCATTGACGCTGGCCGGACTGCCTTTGCTCTCAGGAGGTCGTGGTGGTCTGGCGCCCCTGTTCGGGCCTTCCGCCGGATTTCTGCTGGGCTGGCTGCCAGGGGTGGCGGTGATTGCCTGGATAGCGCCCCACGATGGGCGCCATTACTCGCTCGGCCGTGCCCTGTTGGCGAACTTCGTCGGTGGCATCCTGGTGATCTATGCCGCCGGATTGCCGGTTGCAGCCTGGCGGCTTGGCAGTGGTCTGGGCGCATCCGTACTGGCCGCCGTGGAGTTTCTGCCGGGCGACCTGCTCAAGGTGGTGCTGGCTTCCCTGATCGGTCGCTCGCTGTTCCGCGCCCTCCCCATTCCGCCCGCCGGTGTTCGACGCGGCGAGTCCTGAGATACCCCTTTCCTACGCAATCGAATACCGAGGTTCCCAGCGGTGATTTCCATTCGAAACCTGAGCCACAGCTTCGGCGACTGGCCCGTGCTGCACGACATCAACCTGGAGCTCAAGGAGCAGCGAATCGCTTTCATCGGCGCCAATGGCAATGGTAAGTCGACCCTGGCACGCATGCTCAATGGTCTGCTGATCCCGCAGCGGGGCGATGTCGTGGTGAACGGCGTGGAAGTGCGCCGCCATCCCGTCCAGGCTCGCCAGCGAGTGGGCTTCATTTTCTCCGACGCCGATAGCCAGATCATCATGCCAACCGTCGCGGAAGATGTTGCCCTGGGTCTGCGCCGCTTTGGCTATGACAAGCTGCGAACCCAGCGTGAAGTCGATGCGTTGCTGGCTCGCTTCGGCCTACAGGAGCACGCCGAGCATTCAGCGCACCTGCTGTCGGGCGGACAGAAACAGATGCTCGCACTGGCCTCGGTGCTGGCCACGCAGCCACAGATCCTGATCTGCGACGAGCCCACGACTTTGCTCGATCTGCATAACGTCGAGATCTTCGTCGATACCCTGCGCCGGCTGGAGCAGCAGGTCATTCTCCTGACCCATCAACTGGAGATTATCGAGGACTTTGATCGTGTGGTCGTCATCGACCGCGGACGGGTGTTTTACGACGGCCTGCCGGCAGAGGCGGTGTCCCGATACCGCGCCCTGATTCGCGCTCGGCGGGTTCCCCAGGAGCTTTCGGCATGATGGGTCTGTTCAAGCCCGGTAGCTCCTGGCTGCATCGATTGACTCCCGGCTGGAAGTTCCTTGGCCTCCTGGGGCTTTCCGCGGGGTTGTCTCTGACCACCTTCCTGTCCGCCCAGCTAGCCTGGCTCGCACTCTTCCTTGCGTTGTATCTGCAGGCTGGCCTCGGATTACGACCTGCATTCGCCGCGTTGCGCGCCTTGGCGCCGTTCGTGGTGCTAATCATGCTGGTGCAGGTCTTCACGCAGGACTGGCAAGCCGGCGCACGGCTATCGCTGACCATGTACAACGCCATCCTGCTTGCGGGTTTGCTGACCCTGACCACGAGAGTTTCCAGCATGCTCGAACTGTTCGAGCGACTGCTGCGTCCCTTCGGCCGATTCGGCGTGGATACCTGGAAGGTGAGCCTGGTGCTGGCGCTGACTATCCGACTGATTCCAAGCGTGAGTCGTGCCATCGATACCTCGCGAGATGCGTGTAAAGCGCGAGGTTACGCGCGGCCTGGTGTGCGTATCGTGCTGCCGGTATTGGTGCGCCTGATTCGGGAGAGCGAAGCTGTCGGCGATGCCATTGCTGCCCGCGGGCTGGAAAGCGATCCCTCCGCGGACATCGATGAGCCGGGGCGCCAGCCGGTTGGGAGCGTCGTCCAATGAGTAGCGTGCATGTAATTCGCGACGAGTCCGAAGTCGAAGCCATTCTTGACCGACTGGATTCGCTGGTTGCCGAAGGTTCGATCGAGCGCGACGCGACCGGATCTCTACCCGACGCCGCGATCGCCGCGATCGCCAGCAGCGGCCTGTTGGCGCTGAATGTGCCGCAAGCTTATGGTGGGGTGCAGGCGAGCGCCGTCACCATTGCCAAGGTCTACCGTCGCATTGCCGCGGCCGACCCCAGCGTGGCGCAAATTTTCCAGCCGCACTATGCCGCCCTGGATGCGATAGGCCGGGTTGGCAGCGAACGCCAGCGTCGCTTCTTCTTTGCCGAAGCACTGGATGGCGCCTGGTTTGGCAACGGCACGACGGAAATCGGCGTCAAGCGTGGCTATGAGCACTTCCAGACCAGCCTGCGGGAGATCGAGCCCGGCGGCGATTATCTGCTGGATGGGCGCAAGTACTACAGCACGGGTGCCGTGCACGCGCGCTGGATCGCGGTGATGGCCAAGGACCCCCAGGGACGGATCGCAGTTGCCTATGTCGAGCGGCAGGCCGCGGGTGTCAGAGTCGAGCAAGACTGGAATGGCTTCGGCCAGCGCGGTACCAGCAGCGGCACCACCACGTTCGAGCGGGTAGAGGTGCCGCGCTGGCGGGTGGTCGAACGCTGGAGGCTGTTCGAGCAGCCGCAAAGCCATGGCGCCTTTGGTCAACTGCACCACATCGGGCTGGACCTGGGAGTTCTCGATGCTGCGCTGCGCGACGGTGCAGAGTACGTTCGGCTGCGTTCCCGACCCTCCAGTGAGTCACCGTTTGCGAGCAACAGCGAAGACCCCGTGGTGATCCAGGCGTTCGGCCGTTTTGCCATCGCCCAGCGGGCCGCCGCGGCTCTGCTGGACGAAGCCGCTCGGACCTATGACCACCTCGACCCGCTACTGCGTGATCCCGATACCCCGCCCGACCAGGCGGCAGAGGCTGCCGCGCAGATTTCCCTGGCCGTTGCGGCCGCCAAGACCTTTGCCGCCGAGCAAGCAGCCAGTGTGAGCAGCGCGGTTTTCGACTGGATGGGGGCGGGCGGTACGGCACGACCACTGGGGCTTGACCGCCACTGGCGCAACACCCGTACCCACTCTTTGCACGATCCAGCGCGCTGGAAGATCCACCACCTGGGCAATCACCTGCTCAACGGAATCCTGCCGCCCAACAGCGGCATCCTCTAAGACCTCTTTCCATAAACGATGACGCCCCTTCAGTGGGGTTGGGGGAACTTTGCATGGCAGTTTGGCTTGTTACTGGATCCAGCCGTGGGCTGGGATGGCACTTGGTGAAAGAGCTGCTCGCCGACGGGCATCAGGTAGCCGCGATTTCGCGCGTGATCGCTGTCGGTGAACCTGAGCATCCGCAGCTGCTGCGCCTTGCCGCTGATCTGGTCGACCCGATTCAAGTCGGCGAGGCAGTGGCAGCGACAGTGCAGCGCTTCGGACGCATCGACACTGTCATCAACAACGCGGGCAAAGGCCTGCTGGGGGCTATCGAGGAGGCCAGCGACGCGGAGGTTCGCGAGGTCTTCGAACTGAATCTGCATGGCGCGCTGAATGTTATCCGGGCGGTTCTGCCAGGCTTCCGTGCCCAGCGTGCCGGCAACCTGGTGAACATCAGCTCGCTGGCAGGCTTCTCTGGCGCGGCATCCTGGGGCGTCTACTCCGCCAGCAAGTTCGCCCTCGAAGGCTTGAGCGAAGCGCTGGCCAAGGAAACGGCGGCGCTCGGTGTGCGCGTTCTGATCGTCGAACCCGGCATCCTGCGCACGGAATTCCTCGAGGACCAGTCGCTGCTTACCAGTCAGACGCGTATTGCGGATTACGAGGCAAGTTCGGGCGTGGCGCGGGGCGGGCTTGCGCAGAGCCGTGGCCAGCAACCCGGGGATCCGCAGCAGGCAGCGCGGCGCATCATCGATCAGGTTGGCGCCGGTCTTCCGGCTGATGGGTTTGCTTCCCGGCTTATCCTGGGCTCGGACGCTGCGCGCGTCATCAGTGCCAAGCTGGCGCTGTTGCAGGGGCAGGTGGCCGCCAGCGCGCCGCTGGCCGGAAGTATCGATTTCGCCAGCGCGCCAGCAGCATGAGTCGCCGCGGGAAGATGCACCTGGCCCTGGTGACCGGAGATGCCGGTTTCCACCAGGCGGCTTGGCGACAGCCCGACAGTGCGGCGGAGCAACTCTGCGATCTGCAGCTGTTCCAGCGGCTGGCCCGGCGCGCCGAGGCGTCGGCGATCGACAGTCTGTTCGTGGCCGACGTCGCAGGCTTCGACCCGCAATCCCATGCCAGTTGGCCGACCAACCAGCTCGAGCCGCTGACACTGCTTGCAGCGCTGGCCGCAGTGACCTCGCGGATTGGCCTGATTGCTACCGTTTCGACCACGTTCACGCCTGCATACACCTTGGCACGCCAGGTTCTTTCGCTGGATCACCTGAGCCGTGGGCGTGCAGGCGTCAACATCGTGACCTCCCGTGGCGGGCAGCAGCTCTATGGACTTGAGCAGTTGCCCGCACATGCAACGCGCTACCAGCGAGCTACCGAGACGCTGGAAGCGGCCCGGGCGCTGTGGGACGGCTGGGAGCCGCGGGCGATCCTGCTTGATCGCCAGGCAGGGCGTTATGGCGATCCGCGGCGTATTCATGTGGCCGACTACCGGGGTGAGCATGTGCGCGTGAAGGGCGCACTGCCAACGCCGCGCTCCCCGCAAGGACGGCCAGTGGTGGTGCAGGCAGGGTCTTCGGAGGAGGGCCGCGAACTCGCCGCGCGCTACGCGGACATCGTCTTCACCATGCAGGGGGATGCGGAGCAAGCAGCAAGCTTCTATCGCGACCTCAAGCAGCGCGCCCGCAAGTACGGGCGCGACCCCGAGCACCTGCGGGTGCTGCAGGGGGTGACGCCGATCAGTGGCCCGACCGTCACCCAGGCGCAGGAGCAGCAGCGAGCGCTCGCTGAACTGACTGATCAGGAGCAGGCGCTTCGCCGGCTTTCAGGGTTGCTGAACGGTATCGACTGCACGTCCCTCGCACTGGACCAGCCGCTGCCCGAATCGTTGCTACGACAGGCACGCCAGGCTGAACCCAGCACAGCCGCGCAGGAGCTATTGGCGCTGGCGGATCAGCAGCGCTCGCTTGGAGAAATCCTGCAACGGTTGGTGAGCTCGCGGGGGCATTGGACGCCGGTGGGCAGCTACGAGCAGATCGCCGACCAGTTGCAGGAACGCTTCGAGGCTGGAGCAACCGATGGATACGTGGTGTTGCCTGCGGATCTGAGCGCCTCCCTCGACGGCCTGCTGGACCACGTCATTCCGCTACTGCAAGAGCGCCAGGTGCTGCGTAGCCAGTACCAGGGCGAGACCTTGCGCGAACACCTGGATCTTCCGTTGCCGGACTGGCAACGCCCCGTTTAAGGACTTTTTCATGAGCGACCTTTCTTCTGGCCGCGGTGCCAATGAGCTTTTCTTCAATGCTTTCGAGCAGAACTGCGTCTCCCTGGCATATCACGGCGTCTGGGCTCATCCGGAGTCCAAGCGTTTCGATTACACCCGCCCGCGCTTCTGGACTGACCTGGCCAGGACGCTTGAGCGTGGCGGTTTCGACAGCATCTTCTTGGCGGATGTCGTGGGCGTCCATGACATCTACCGAGGTGGCTATCAGACGGCGGTCAGCAGGGCGATGCAGACCCCTGGTGGTGATCCGAGCGTGCTGATTCCGCTGATGAGCGCGGTTACAGAGCACCTGGGCTTTGTCTTCACCCAGTCCATCCTGCAAGAGCCTCCGTTCAACTTCGCGCGGCGGGTCTCGACGCTGGATCACATCACCGAGGGGCGTGTGGGCTGGAACATCGTCACCTCGCATCTGGCGAGCGCGGCGCGAAACCTTGGCTGGGGCGACCTGCCCGAACATGACACTCGCTATGCCATGGCGGCGGAGTACCTGGAAGTCTGCGGTCGGCTCTGGCAGCACAGCTGGGAGGATGATGCCGTGCTGCGTGACAAGGTAATGGGCCGTTATGCCGATCCTGCCAAGGTGCACCGCATCGATTTCGAAGGTCAGTTCTACCAGGTGCCCGGCCCGCACTTGTCCGAGCCCTCGCAGCAGCGCACCCCGGTGTTGTTCCAGGCGGGTTCGTCGGAGGCTGGCCGGCAATTCGCTGCGCGCAATGCCGAAGCCATCTTCCTCGACTCGACGACCCCGCTCGGGGCCCAGCAGATCATCGCTGACGTTCGCCGACGTGCCCAGTCATTGGGGCGTGACCCTTCGAGCATTCTGTTCTTCCAAGGACTCACTTTCGTGGTTGGCGGCACCGATGAAGAAGCCAGGGCGAAGGATGCCAGCTACCGGGAATATCTCGATGAGGAAGCCTTCGCGGCGCAACTGAGCAGCGCGGCGGGCCAGGATATTTCAGCGGTGGATTTGAACACACCGTTGGAGAGCATTCGCACAAACACTCAGCAAGGCTGGCTGAACAGCCTTCGACAGTCAGCGCCCGACCAGAAGTGGACGCTTGGCCAGGTCTTACTGTGGCGCCGCAACCGGCAGATTGTCGGCTGCCCCGAGCGCCTGGCCGATGAGCTTCAGAAATGGAAGGACGCCGGGGTGGATGGCATCAACGTCACCTACGTGATCTCTCCAGGCAGCTTCGAGGATTTCAGCGACGGCCTGGCGCCGGAGCTGCGCAAGCGCGGCCTGCTCAAGCAGGAATACCGCCCCGGAACCCTGCGTCAGAAACTCTTTGGCAAAGGCGATCGCCTGCCAAGCAACCACCCATTGCAGCGCCGCGGCTGAGCTCGCGCGTTGAGTGTCTAATCGTCTTTCAAGGATGTAGTCCCATGCAGTCCCAACAACCACCTTTTGCACGCCGTGCATTGCCCTGGCTGGGCTATAGCGTCGCGTTGGCCTTCAGCCAGATTGCCCAGGCCGATCAACCGAACACCGCTGTCGAACTGGAAAAAGTCGAGGTCATTGGCCGCGCGCAGACTGAAGCGGAGGTCGCCAAGGAGCAACTGGACAAGACCCCGGGCGGTACCAACTACATTGACTTGCAGAGCGTTGAGCAGGGCCGTGCCAGCAACAACGAAGACGTGTTTAAGTACCAGCCCGGCGTCTATGCCAAGGCGACCAACAATGACGGTATCAAGCTGTCGATCCGTGGTTCGGGACTAAACCGCGGCGCAGGTGCCCACGCGTCCGGCCTCTACGAGACCATCGACGGCCTGCCGCTTACGGGGCCTGGCGGTACACCGTACGAGCTCAAGGAACCGCTCTGGCTGAGCCGGGTAGAGGTTTTGCGCGGGGCTAATGGGTTCGACCGGGGAGCCCTGGCGCTGGGCGGTGCGGTCAACTACGTCACCCACACTGGATATGACGCACCGAAGTTGCAGTTGCACTATGAGGCGGGCTCCAACGGGTATGCCAAGCGCGAGATCAGCTCTGGCCAGGTGCTGGGCGATGCGGACTACTACGTCAGCCTCACGGACTCGGAATACGACGGCTACCGCGACCACAGTGGCGGCAGCGGCAAGGGCGTCGCGGCGAACTTTGGCTATCGCTTCAATCCCAATCTCGAGACCCGCTTCTACTTCCGCTATCGGGAAACCGACAACAACATGCCGGGCAACCTGACCCGCTACCAGATCAATCACGACCCCAGGGCGGCGAACCCGGTCTACGTGGCTCGGGACTCCAAGCGCATCCAACCGGGTACGACCTGGTTCGGAAACAAGACGACCTTCTACCTCGACGACAACTCGCGGGTGGAAGCCGGCCTGGTCTACCACGACTACCCCATGGATCTGCGCGAGGGCACCAACCGCATCAAGGTCGCCTACACCGATGTCAGCGGGGTACTGAACTACATTCGCCAGGACACCCTGTTCGGCCACGACAGCACCACCACCGTCGGCCTGCGCAGCACCAAGGCGCTGCCCAACAACGGCACTTCGGAGTATGTGCGTGTGCCCACCGGCAACACCGCCGCGTACGCCGTCGGCACCAAGACGCGCGATTACAGCTACCTGGGTTCCGACAGTGTGCTGCACATCGGTAACGACCTGGAGCTTGCTCCGAGCTTGTGGCTGACCACCGGCCTGGCGGCCATCTATACCCGCCGTGAAAGTGAAGTGACCTATCCGGAGGGCGGCGGCAAGGTGAGCCAGCATGACTGGGACTATGCACCGCGTGTCGGGTTGCGCTACGAGTTCAGCCCGCAGTTGCAGGTCTACGGCAACCTCAGTCGCTCGGTCGAACCGCCACACGCCTGGTCGCTCATCTGGGGCTCGAACAAGTACTTCCCGGCCGGAAGCGGGCCTGCCACCGGCTTGCAGCGCGAGCCCGTCAAACTGAAGAACCAGACCGCTACCACGCTCGAGGTGGGCGGCCGCGGTGACGCTCGGTTCGGGCACTGGGATCTGGCGGTGTATCGCTCGGAGGTTCGTCACGAACTGCTGAGTGTCGAGACCCAGGCTGCCACGGCCACCACTTCGGCCATCATCGCCGAATCCAACGCCAGCCCGACGATTCACCAAGGCGTGGAGTTCAGCCTGGACAGCCTGCTCTGGGATGGTGGCGGCCACGGCCGCCTGAACCTCACTCAGGCCTACACCTACAGCGATTTCCATTACCGCGACGATGATCGTTTCGGCGGTAACCAACTGCCGGGTATTCCCAAGCATTACTACCAGGCCGAACTGCGATACAGCCTCCCCAACGGTTTGTATGCCGGGCTGAACACCGAGTATTCCTCGCGAATTCCGGTGGACTACGCGAACTCGTTCTATGCCGGTTCGTATAACATCTTCGGTGCTCGCGTGGGCTATGACGCTCCGGGAAAAGATTGGCAAGGCTGGCTTGACCTTCGCAACCTGACCAATGAGCGCTACGCGAACATCGTCACTCCGGGTTACGACGACAAGGGCAAGGACGTCGCACGCTCAGTTCCGGGCGATGGCTTCGGCGTCTATGTGGGGCTCACCTATGCCTTCCATTGAGGGGAGCGACACGCATAGGTCCCGCCAGGGGCGCCGCAAGGCGCCCCTCGGTGCCGCTCTGCTGGCGTGCTGGCTTCCGCTGGCAGCGGTTGCGGAGCCTGCCAGACCGACCGTTCTTGCCGACATCGCGCAGCTCGCTGAGCTCAGCGAGCTGCGCGCGACGGCAGGCGGCGAGGGCGTGCTGTACACGGTCACCCGCCCATCATCCACGGACGATGTACAGCAGAGGGAACTCTGGCTCGCCCATTCGGCGGAGCGGACGCCTCGCCTCCTGCTGGGCGGCGACCAGGCTTTTTCGCAGGCGCGAAGTGTTCCGGGCGACCAGGGTTACAGCTTTCTGCGTGATGATCATGGAACGCGCCAGTTGTGGGTGGTTCGCGATGGCTCTGCGCCCCGCCAGCTTTCCCGGCTGTCGGGGCGGATCCTGGACTACGAGTGGTCTTCCGACGGCAAGCAGGTGTTGATTACTTACGACAGCGAGACTGCTCGTCCGGCCAGCCAGCCACTGGTCATTGACCGCCTGGAGTTCAAGCGGGACGGACAGGGCTATCTGAGTGGAGCAGAACCCTCTCTCTTCGTCCTCGATCCGGCCGGCGGCCGATTGCATAGGGTTGCCGGCGACGGACAGGCAAGTCCTGGCTCGGCTCGCTGGTCTCCGGACGGCCGCTGGATTGCCTTCATTGCGAGTGCGGAGCCCGGCAGACACGCGCGTCGCAGCGAAACCCTGTTCGTTGTCGACAGCAAAGGAGAAAAGCCTCCACGCGCCCTTGCTCCCGCTCGACTAGGTATGGGGACATCCCTGGCGTGGGCACCGGACAGTCGCTCGATAGCCTATCTCGACAGCACGGAGCGTGACCTCGATTTTCGCGAGCACCCACACTTGTCCCTGGTTGCACTGGACTCCGGCGCCGTCCGGTCGCTGACCAGGACACTGGATCAGTCAGTCAGCACACCTGCCTTCAGTTCCGATGGCAAACGCGTGAGCTTCATGGTCAGCGGTGACCGGAGCCAGGGGCTGGCAGAGGTAACGCTGGCTGACGGCCGGGTCAGCCGCTTACTGGATGGCCCGCTGACAGTAAGCGACTACGCAGTGACATCGACGGGCATCCTCTACATTGCCTCTGGCGATGAACGTCCAGGCGAGCTGTTTCGCTTGATACGGGGCTCGTCCGGCCTGCCGCGCCAGTCCATCAGCGGCATCCACGACGCACTCAACCGGCAGGTACGCTGGCTGGTGGCGAAGGACGTCGAGTTCAGCTCCGGTGATGGACAGATCGTGCACGGCCTCCTGACGTTGCCCGGCGGAAGGCTCAGTCACACTCTGCCCACGCTTCTGCGCATCCATGGCGGACCAAACTCACAGGACAGCCACGCTTTCGTCTTCGAGCGACAGCTACTCGCGGCACAGGGCTATGCCGTGTTGAACGTGAACTATCGCGGAAGCAGTGGTCGTGGCACCGATTTCAGCAAGGCGCTGACGGGGGATTGGGGTAATTTGCCGGTGGCCGACCTGCTTGCTGGTGTTGATTACCTGGTGTCGAGCGGTATCGCTGATCCGCAGCGTCTTGGAGTGGGGGGCTGGAGCTTCGGGGGCATCCTCACCGACTACCTGATTGCTGCGGATAGCAGGTTCAAGGCGGCCATCAGTGGTGCGGGCAGCGGCAGCCGTATCGCCCAGTACGGACATGACCAGTGGCTGACCTTCTGGAGAGCTGAGTTTCCAGACCCATGGCTCGCCCCGCAGGCATGGATCGATGCCTCCCGGCCGTTCTTCCATGCCGGCCAGATCCGAACGCCGACATTGTTCATGGGCGGTGACCGGGACTGGAGCGTGCCTCTGGTGGGAAGCGAGCAGATGTACCAGGCGCTAAAGGTCAACGGCGTCCCGACACAGTTGGTTGTCTATCCGGGCGAAGGGCACGTGTTGCGGCGGCCCTCTTTTGTCCGAGACCGCCTGCAGCGAACCATCGATTGGTATGCGCAATGGTTGCGGTGACTCATTGCCGCGATCAACCCGGATAGTTCGTCGCGACCAGGAAGATTTCCCGCTGACAGCAGACAGTGCGAATCGCTTCCCGGAACGAGTGTTCACCATCTGGCTTGCAGTTCGAGCTGGCCTTACACAAGCCAGGCGCTTTTGCTGGCTTACGCAGAGCCACCATAAGCGCGCCTGGGCTGGCTGCCTGCCCATGCTCGACCGCCCAGTGGCTGAGGGCAGCCGATTGATGCCCCTGGCGAGAGGCCGCTACTGACTGTGGATTCAACCGGTCTACGATCACAATCGGCCTCTATTTGTTGTTGAAAGCTGTCTATGAAGGTAGATGCCACTCAAGGTTTTTTCCGCTTGAAATCTAGCTCCTGGCGCATAAAGGCGAGAGGAAGGAGAGCAAATGGAGAAGGGCTAGCTGCCGGCTGATAGGTGACGTCAGGGCTTCATTGCGAAGCTGGAGGACAGTCCTCGGCAGCCATCACTGGCTGCCGAGGACTCGCGACTGCTGCGGTTACTGACTCAGACCGCCAAGGGCGACGTACTTGATCTCCAGATAGTCTTCTACACCGTACTTGGAGCCTTCGCGACCGAGGCCGGAGGTTTTCACACCGCCGAAGGGCGCAACTTCAGTAGAGATCATGCCTTCGTTCACGCCGACCATACCGAACTCAAGGCTGTCGACGACGCGGAAGATCCTGCCCACATCGCGCGCGTAGACATACGCGGCCAGGCCAAACGGAGTGTCGTTTGCCATGGAAATCGCTTCTTCCTCGGACTCGAAGCGAAACAAGGGTGCTACCGGGCCGAAGGTTTCGTCGCTGAAGATCAACGCTTCGTTCGGTACGTTGGTGAGAACGGTCGGCTCGAAGTAGCTTCCACCCAGGTTGTGCCGCTTGCCGCCAGTGGCTACCCGGGCGCCTTTCTCTACCGCATCGGCTATGTGCTCTTCGACTTTTTTGACCGCCTCATCATTAATCAGCGGACCAAGCACTACGCCTTCGTCCATGCCGTTACCAACTTTCAGAGCAGCGGTGGCCTCTGCAAGTTTCTGCGCAAACGTGTCGTAGATCCCCGACTGAACCAGCATCCGGTTAGCAGCGACGCAGGCCTGTCCGGTGTTGCGGTACTTGGCTGCAATGGCACCCTTCACTGCCGCGTCCACATCAGCATCATCGAAGACAATGAACGGTGCGTTGCCACCCAGTTCCATGCTGGTCTTCTTGATAGTCGGTGCACATTGGGCCAGAAGCTGAGCACCTACTTCGGTCGAGCCAGTGAACGAGAGCTTGCGTACGGTCGGGTTGGAAGTCAGCTCGCCGCCGATTGCTCGAGCCGAACCGGTCACGACGTTGCAGACGCCTGCAGGCAAACCTGCACGCTCCGCCAGTACCGCAAGTGCCAGCGCAGATAGGGGTGTTTGGCTTGCAGGTTTGATCACGCCGGCGCAACCCACAGCCCAACCCGGGCCCGCTTTACGGGTGATCATCGCAGAGGGAAAGTTCCAAGGAGTGATAGCTGCGAACACCCCAATAGGTGCCTTCTGCACGAGGATCTGACGGCCTTCCACGTTGTGCGGAATGATGTCGCCGTAAACGCGCTTTGCCTCCTCGGCGAACCACTCGATGAAGCCTGCGGCGTAGATTATCTCGCCGCGCGACTCACCCAGGGGCTTACCCTGTTCGGCGGTCATGATCTTCGCCAGATCGTCGATGTTTTCCAGCATCAGATCGAAGAGCTTGCGCAGAACCTTTGAACGCTCCTTCGGCAGCGTTTTGCGCCAGCCTTTCATCGCGCGCTCGGCGGCAGCTACCGCACGCTGCGTTTCGCGCATACCACCATTGGGAACGCGGGCCACCAGTTCTCCGGTGGCCGGGTTGCGGACCTCAATGGTCTGGCCGTTGTCGGCTTGAACCCATTGGCCATCGATCAGCATGGCCTCACGGAGCAGATCAGGGTCTTTCAACTGCAGAGTGTTTGCACTGGACATGGCTGACCTCAAACAGGGTTACGGCCGACGAAGAAGGCTTCGTCTGCGTCGCGGGTGGGGTTGAGGCCGGCAGCCTCGAGACCTTTGCGAAGAACCGCCATGTCTTTCTGGAATACACGCTGAGTCGGGTGAGGCATCGGACCGCCGTTGTAGCCCTGGAGCCAGCCTTGGTACTTCCACATCATGCGGTTCAACAGTCCATTTGCAGCCATCGGGAGGCTGGCGAAAGCTTTACGAGCTGGGTCCATCTTGTACCAAAGCTGGGTGGCTTCATCGTAGTTGCCAGCGCGGATTAGCTTGTGGATCTGGGGCAGGAGCGGGCCGTAGTAGGCGGAGTAGTTGGTCCCACAGAAAGGAATGTCCATGACTTGGGCCAGGGGCACGTACTCATATTCCAGAGGGGAAGAAATCACGACCTCCTCATGGAACTCGCGGTGCACCTCGATGGCGGACATGATGTAGGGCAGGCCGCCTTCAGCCTTGATCGCCACAACGTTGGGAATCTCGTCGACCATGCGACGCAGAACCGAGACCGGGATATCTGCGGGGTGCAGTCGGCTGAAACCCCAGGCCGGCAGCGGGAAGATGATTACGCCGAGATTGGTCGCGTCACAGACTGCCTTGGTGTACTGGAAGACCTCTTCGTAATCCTTCGGGTAGAAGTAGGGCGGATATCCCAGGAGCACTAGGTCGGCACCGGCTGCTTCGGCGCGTTTTACAGCTTCGATGTTGTCTTCAAGAGTATTGAATACCGCTTGGTGAACAATGACCATCCGGCCTGCAGCCTGATCGGCCATGATCTGGCAGAACTCGAAGTATTGGTCCTGAGTGATCGCAACCTCAGAGCAGGACAGACTACCTACGAAGCCGTGCTGGATTGCCAGTTCGACGTCATGGCGCACAGCCTTTTCGTTGATGCGTTTGAAGTCGGAGGTCATTGTCGGAATGGTGACGTTGGCCACGCCGAGCAGGTGTTCACGTGCCCATGCACGGGCGTCCTTTTTGTTGTAATTGGCCATGTTCAGTTTCCTCTGTGGATTGTTCTATCTGGACTAAAAGCTCGTTTAGCTTTTGGTTTCGAATTGAATGGGGAGCGGAGTGGCAAGGCCAGCTTCGATTGCCTTGGTGAGGATCAGCTCAGCGACGACGATGTCTTGCAGGCCGCCGCCAACGGACTTGAACATCGGGGCGCGAGATTTCGCCACGGCATCTGCGCAGGCGCCGCTCATGAGGTCGGCCAGGCTGAATGCTTTGTTGTGGAACTCAATGTCCGCTGCCTTGGCGGCCAGCATGTCACCAGTCTCCTCGAGTACTTCTTCCAGCGTGTCGCAGATGATGATGTCGCTGCGCTCAACTACCGAGACATCGATTTCGCGCTGCTCAGGAATGGTCGAACCAATCGATACAACGGTTGCACCTGGCTTGAGCCATTCGGCAAAGAGAATCGGTTCTTCGCCACGAGAGCGAGCCGCAGTCAGCACGATGTCTGCGCCTTCCACTGCCTCTTTGGCAGAGGCCACACCCTTGGCCGGAACGCCGGTATCTGCAGTTACTGCCTCGGCGAAGGCCGCACGACGATCAGGAGTCGGGCTGAATACGTTGACTTCGGTGAGCTCGCGAACACTCGCGAACGCGCGGGTGTGCATTGCTGCTTCCAGGCCGCTACCAAGTACTGCCAGGCGAGCTGGCCCCTTGGGGGCGAGTCGATCCAACGCTGCGGCTGAGGTGGAGGCGGTGCGGTAGCCCGTCACTAAGTTTCCGTCGACGAAGGCCGCGATCCGGTTGGTGGTCCGATCAAACAGGACGATGACGTATTCGATACCAGGAGGCGCGTCGCCCCCCATGTTCGAACCCATCAGCTTAGCGCCGTAGTAACGACTGCCAGGCGGAATTGCGGGCAGGTTGCGCAGCCAGGTTTTTTCAAGCACAGCTACCGTGCGAGGCGGCGTCGCCTTCGCGGGGATGGAGTGGGCGTACGCCTTTTGGAGAGCGGCAATTGCATCTTTCCAGCGAAAGACAGCCCGTGCAGTGTCGCTGGAGATGAAGACGGGATTCTGGAGATTGGCAGTCATATGATTGATTCCAAAAAGCAGCGGTTACGGGGTGAGCGAGAGTAGAGCGACCCAGCTTCAGCAACGGTGCGTTGCAGAGACGTCTCCGACTACACAGCTCCCTAGATCTGCAGCCAGATAGCTTGCCTCGTGAGGCGGTTTAAGGCTCCTGATGGTGCGGCCTTCTTAATGTGCATGACAGCGCAGTTAAGCCCCTTCTCATGGCGCGCAGCCGGGGATGATTTCTTTATAAACGACACGGAGCGTATCTAAAATATTTCACTCAGGCAAGGCTCATTTAGCCAATCCATGAGGCACCATCTGCGAAGTGCCTAGAGGTGGTTGCACTTGTGAAACGATACGTATAGTTTGTTATCGACAGAACAAGACACCCCTCGGGAGAAAGTGATGAAGCTAGGTCGGTTTGTGGTTGAAGGACTGGACGGTCCCGTACAACGTATCTGCGTGGTTCTGCCGGAGCAGAATCGGGTCATCGATCTGCGTGCCGCTGAAGCTCTGCGTCTTCAAGCAAAGGGCGCTACTCGCGAAGCTGCTCTTCGCTATGCATCTACGGTATTCCCCGAAAGTATGTCTGCCGCCATCGCCCTGGGGCAGCAGTTCCTGGATACTGCTGCCGAAGCTGCGGAAAAAAACGGCGCTGACGCGTCGCTGCCTATGGATGGTCTGAAGTGGGGTGCTGCCTGCGATCCTTCGGTTGTCCGTGACGGCCTGACTTTCACCAAGCACATCCGCCAATTCCATGAGCGGATGAATGTCACTCCGCAACCGGCTCTGCTGGAGATCCCTGGTTACTTCAAAGGCTCGCCTTGGACCGTCATCGGTCATGACGCTGAGGTACCGTGGCCGGCTCGAGGCCAACGTATCGATTACGAATTGGAGATCGGTTGGGTTATCGGTAGTCGTGCCAATAACATCACTCCCGATACAGCGCTTTCCCATCTGTTCGGCGTGACCATCTTCAACGACTTCAGTGCTCGCGATCTGCAGGCCAACGAGTTCGCAATCGGCATGGGGCCCACCAAGAGTAAGGACTTCGCCTACGGCATCGGCCCGTGGATCACCACGATCGACGAGTTCTCCGACCTGAACGCCATTAAGATGTCGGTTCGCGTTAACGGCGAGACCTGGGGTGAGGGCGATTCTTCCGAGATGCTCTGGACTCCGGAAGAATTGATCGCCTACGTTTCGATCGGCGACCACATCCAGCCCGGCGATGTCATCGGTTCCGGCACCATGGGTAACGGCTCGGCACTCGAGCTGGGTAGAAGCCTGAACCCTGGCGACATTGTCGAGTTGGACGTAGGCGGTGTCGGTGTGCTGCGTAACCGCATCGGGCAGCGTCCGGAAGAGTCCTGGTGGCCGGAGCGTCGTAAGCCGTTCATGTAAGCATCAGATGTACCGCTGTTAATTTCTGGCCTTTGAAGATTTCAAACCGCAAGGTTTGAGCGTCGGAAGGTGACTCGACCAGCATTGGGTGGCTAATGCAGCATCCGGGCTGGTCTGACGGGCGCCGATTCCAGGTCGTAGCTATCTGCTGCGGGGGGATCGGCGCCGGTCAGTAAGAGGCGCAAATGTGACCAGCCTTGTGCAGAGCTTTGGGCAAAGCGCGGGCGACTACACCTGCTTTAGCAGTTACCACCCGCCACAGAAGCGGAGAGGAGACAAGAAATGAATGCAATTAAACGCGTCCTGATCGTGGGCAGCGGAATCGGTGGCGCTACAGCAGCTTTTGCGCTTCGCAGAATTGGTGTTGATGTTCACTGCATCGATATCAAGCCCGAAGCTCCGATGGCCGGTTCTGGAATCTGCATGCTTCATAACGCGATGCGAGCCCTTAACGGTCTTGGCCTCGCGGAGCTCTGCCTAGAGAGTGGTTACCGGTTCGACAAGTTTCGCCAGTTCAATTCGGCGGGTGAGCTTCTGGTAACCAACCCAGCTCCTCCCAGTTGCGGGATTCGCCGCCCGGAACTGGCTCGCATCCTGGAGGCCGCTGCCGAAGGTGCCGGCGCAGTCATCGATCGAGGTCTGACCGTCGAGAGTCTGGTCAATCGAGAGGAGGGCGTGGACGTTCGCTTCTCGGACGGTCGCGAGGCAACTTACGACCTGGTAGTTGCGGCCGACGGGGTTTACTCCAAGATCCGTGATCAGGTGTTTGGTACAGACTGCAGCCCCCGATTCGCGGGTCAAAGCGTCTGGCGTTTTAACGCACCCAGACCGGCCGAGATCGATGCCTTCTGCCTTTACCGCACTCCCACTGGCCATACGGTGGGATCGTTCCCGACGTCGCAAGAGAGCTGCTACATCTTCTATCTCGAAAACAGCAATGAACCTCTGCGTATTCCGGAAGGAGAGGCTCACCACCTGATTCGGGATCGGTTGATGGAGTACACCGCCCCGTCAATTCGCGAGTCCCTTGAGCTTGTGACCGATGCCAAACAGGTCATCTTCCGTCCGTTGGATATCACACTGGTGCCGGCACCTTGGTATCGCAAGCGTGTGGTTCTGCTCGGCGACGCGGCGCACGCTCCCACGCCTCACATGACCTCTGGCGGCGGCATGGCCATCGAAGATGCAGTTGTCCTCGCTGAGAGTGTCGCGGCCACTGCTACAGCAAAAGCTGCTCTTGAGATGTACTCCAATCGTCGATTCGAGCGTTGTAAGACGATCTGCGATGCATCGCTTCAGCTGTGTCGGAATGAGCAGGAAGACGCGCTGGGTAACCGAGAGAAATCGGCTGGGCTGCTTCTGCAGACCTACCAGTATTTGGGGAATCCCATTTAATCCCTAAAATATAAGGGATCAATCCTCGATTCGTCTGGAACGGCGAATCGAGGAGCATTTTAAAGTTCAAGGAAATACCTAAGTCAATGATCTTCCTCGCTTGAGGATGGTTGTTTGCTGATGCACGTCCGAAAATAAAAAATAGAGGAACTGCTATGAATCTTGCCTTGAAAGAATCTGTTATGGCTGGCCTTATTGGCGGAGTCATCTCCGCAGTCGTTGCCTTCCTTGTTGCATATTACCTTGCTCCGTTCCCGCTCAATCCTATTGACAACTCCATCGGCAACAGCGTGAGCGGCTTCTTCAGCGGGTTGGTTAGTGGATTTGTTGGTGTTTTTCTTGTGATCAAGAAGCTGGCTTCTTGATTAATAAGCTACGAGGTCGGATTTTCCTAAATGGTTTGAGTGCTCCTTTCCATTAAGGATGGCCTTTAACGCTTCTTCTTGTGTCCCTTGTTTTACTTGTGCGCCTGTACGGTCTTCGTCAGGCGTTTTTTTTGCTTGCTGCCTTTGGCTTTCCAGGGGGAGATATGTTGCGAAGCATGAAGTTGGCGCCACGCTCGGCATTTAGTTTTGGAGTCATTGCACTAATTGTATTTCTCTTGGGTGTTTTCTCTATCCAGAAGATGGAAAGGATGACTAAGCAATCTTCCGTCATCAATGAGAAGTGGCTTCCTAATATTGTTAATCTCAGTAACCTGGTTAAAGCACAGCTTAGAAATCATGTGTTTCTTGCTCAACTGGCGTCCATGGAGAATCCAGCGGCCAGGGAGGGCGGTATTCGTCAGCTGAAGGCTCTTGTAGGTGAGGTTCAGTCTCTGAAAGGACATGTCGATGCCGGGTTGACAGGTGCGGAGGAGCGAAGTGTATTTGACCAGTTCGACGAGGCAGACAAGGTCTATACCGCTGAGCAGGAGAAAATTGTTGGTGCAATTTCTTCCGGCGAGCTGGCTACAGCTTCCTCAATGCTGAGAGGAGCAATTATTGACTATGGGACTCGGCTTGGAATGGCGACCGAGGCGCTCATGAAACTCAACATGGAAGGCTATGAGAAAGCCACGGCGGGGCTTCTCGAGGCTAGGAACAGTGCCCGGCGGGGGATCATCGCTGCTGTGCTAATTGCTCTTCTGGTAACGGTGGGTTTAGCGATCTTTTACACCAGGAGCATTGTGCAGCCCCTTGGGCGTGCAGTGCAGGTGGTTGAGATGGTTGCTCGAGGAAAGCTGGACGCGAAGATTGACTCGGTAGGCCGGGATGAGCCAGCTCAGGTTCTCCGCTCGCTAAAGCTCATGCAGGACGGTTTGAGAGATGTGATCGAAGCCATCACGAAGTCATCCACTCGCATTGCGGCCTCTGCGCGTGAGCTCAAAGTAGTCACCACATCCTCATCAAGGGCGATGAAGTTGCAGGATGAGGAGGTCGTGTCAGCGGTATCTATTGTGAATGTCGCAACACTCGCCGTGGTGGAGGTCGCTAAGAATGCGGCCAGGACTGCGGAAGCTTCGCAGATTTCCGATCAAAGCGTGAGGTCGGGATGTGAACAGGTCGCTCGGATGGTCAATTCCATCTCTGGTCTTTCTGAAGAGGTTTCGCTGACAAACGCACAGATTGGCGAGCTAGCCATGAGCGTTGCAAACGTTACCAGAATCATCGAGGTCATCCGCTCAATCGCGGAGCAAACGAACCTACTCGCGCTGAACGCTGCGATTGAGGCGGCCCGGGCTGGTGACGCAGGGCGTGGTTTCGCAGTAGTCGCAGAGGAAGTTCGGGCCTTGGCTCACAGAACGAAGAACTCAACTCATGAGATCGAGGTGCTCATTGGGGGAATCCAGGACGTAACGGAGCGAGCAGTTTCGTCAATGCAACGCAGTTCGGAAAGCGCGGAGGTCACTCTGAGTTTGGCGGGTTCTGCTGACCAGGCTTTGAGAGATATTCGGGCTTCAATCGAGACGATTATTGAGCGAAGCAGGGTCATTGCCGGTGCAGCTGATCAGCAAGAAGGGATGATGGAAAGCGTCAATCAGAGTTTGCTGAAGATACAGGGACTGTTCCAGGAAGCATCCGAAGGCGTCAATCAAACAGATCAGGCCAGTGGTGATCTTTCAGAGTTAGCAGGTCTCTTGCAGGAACTAGTTTCGAGATTTGAGGTTTAAGGCGCGATTTACGATGTCACGCACTCACTAATTTTACGGCGTATTAGCGGGCTGTCGAGATTTTGCCTGAGGGATTATGCCGCCTGGGGTTGAGATGAATATAGTAATCGGATATATGTTCTTATTACTTTCGGTCTTTTCTATCGGTTCGGTAGCGGCTGGGTTTCCTTCTGAGTTCTCTCAGGGAGACCGAGATTTGGTTGTTAATGGAGTCGCGAAGCGATTATCTCGAGATCACAAGCCTCAGTATGAGGTGGCCCTGTACTTGGCTGCTAAGTCTGAAGACGCTCAAGCAATTCTATCTGGTGATGCACCGGGAGCTATCTCAATAATTTTTCAGGATAACTTGTCGCCCAAAAAAGCTAAGTCGCTTCTGCTGGAAGACCTCTTCGTAAATTTAGATGACGCAGACCTCCAGAGGCTGTCGCCTATTTTAGGAAGGTTGATGACGCTAGCCCCGGAAAATGGATTCGTGAATGGTGATAATGCCGTATTTTCATATTCTCCTGGCGAGGGTACCGAAGTATTCCTCAATGGGCATTCAGCGGGGATGATCCCGGGGAAAGACTTTTTCTTTTGTTTCCTTAGCCAATGGCTAGGGCCGCACCCTATAAACAGAAAGGAGAAGATGGGACTTCTCGGAGTAAAGGCGCAGGGCTCGGGAACCTGACTCAGAAGATGATAAGCGGCTGCAGTACTGAGTGTTAGTCGATGAGAAATCAGCCTTTGTGTATAGGCAAACTGGCCAAAATTACTAAGCGATCTGGGCAGTTTTTTTCGCTTGTGAACCTTGCTACACGCATGGACTGCGTGAAGGCCTAGGCAACCTCATGGATGGAGGTTGGCATTGCTACTTGTGACCCATGGGCAACGCTGCAGTCATGTACAGGAGTGCATGCCGCCACAGATTGCTACTCGTAGTCGTGGTGATCAATTCAGAGTGTGTGCAAGCCCCACTAGCCAAAAGCTAGTGGGGCATTGCCTTCTGCGAGGAAATAGAGGCTAAGACAGACCGCAGCTGAATATTCCGGTGTTGCGTGACGGAGTAGAAGAGGGCGACGGCATCAGATCGATGCCAACCGCAAACAGATGCCTGGATAGGGCATCAGCAGTCGTCTTTCGCCGGTGCCCTGCAATTGCAATAGCTTCAGCTCAGCATTGAGCTGCTAAAGACCCGCCTTTTCTTCACCCCTTGCTTGTTGATGATTGATTCATCTCCCCAAACGTATCGGATGCCGCTCTGTACCTCGTACGTAAAGGTGAGCCCCCTCGCTGTCTCATAGCGCTCGAGGGTTTCCAGAGGCTCCATGAGCCATCTGCCAGCCTGATTCATGTGGTTAGGGGTGACTAATAAAATCGTCCCCACTCGGAGCTGTTCCCCTTGTTCCGCAAGCAATGACTCTAGGAGGTCCTCGTCGGTCAGCATCAGCATTGGCCGTCTCGTGAACCCATCCTTGTCCGACTCATTCACTTCCTCTGTCGCAACGTAAAACCATGGGCGATGGATGCTGTGCTCTACAAATCGCCAGCAAGGCGTCTCACCGAACAACCCAAAGTTCTCGATTTCAGCCTGGAGGGGGGTAAGGAACATAAAAAAACTCCAAATATACTATATATAGTATAGAGCAATTCGATCCTAAGCGGCTTCATCGTTCCTTTTGCGAGCGTCAAATATGCAATCGGAACTGAAGCAAGCTCTAGGGGCTGCTATTCGAGCCTACAGGCTCAATCGAGACATTCCCCAAGAAAGCCTTGGTCCCAGCCAGCCGTACATCAGCAACCTGGAGAGCGGTAGGTGGAGTGCAACTCTGGACAAAGTTGATCGCATGGCCGCCGCACTCGGAGTCCATCCAGTTAGCATCATCCTCGCGGGATATCTCGCCCTTGAAGAGAGCTCTGACACCGACGCCGTTCTGGCCCGAATACGGGAGGAGCTGCGGGAGATCGGACGTTAAGGGGCTTTTTGTCCACATCCGCCATTTTCTGTGGACAGCCTGATGGACGGTTAAGTACCTGTAATATTGGATTTTTCTCGTGTCCATACTCTCTATTACTTAGGGGTACCATACGCTACAAGATCGAGCTGCTCAGCCCGCAGCGCAAGGACTGACTCTGCGCCTTCGCGCAGACCACCTCGGAGAAACCCCGCCTTCATGGCGGGGTTTTTCTTTTCCAGCTGTCATCAGAAAGTCACCACAGCGTTCATACTCAAGGGGCATCGACGCCGGACGCGTCGATTGCGGAAGCAGTTTCCGCCATTCGCTTGTCACAGTCAGAAGGAGCGCGCTGCGGGCCGGAGAATCCCCGCCGCGACGCCCCCGGCAATGACGGCCGAATGGACGGCCGCATCGATTTATCGGAAGGCCCCGCGCCCAGGCGCCTGGCTTCTATCGTCAAGGAATACAGCATGTCCCCAAGACCGGTTAACAACGCCTCGGTCAGCCCCAAGGGCAGCCTCGAAACCCTTTCCCAACGTGAAGTCCACCAGCTCAGCGAAGCGGGCTCGGGCAGCACCTACAAGCTCTTCCGCCAGTGTGCCCTGGCCATCCTCAACACCGGCACGCAGATCGACAACGCCAAGCACATCCTCGACGCCTACCGTGACTTCGAGCTGGAAATCCACCAGCAGGACCGCGGTGTGCGCCTGGAGCTGTTCAACGCGCCGGCCGACGCCTTCGTCGACGGCGAGATGATCGCCAGCACCCGCGAGATGCTCTTCAGCGCCCTGCGCGACATCGTCTACACCCAGAATGCGCTGAACAGCCGCCGCTTCGGCCTGGACAGCTCGGCCGGCATCACCGACTACGTCTTCCATCTGCTGCGCAATGCGCGCGCCCTGCGCGCCGGCGTGGAGCCGAAGATCGTCGTGTGCTGGGGCGGCCACTCGATCAGCACCAACGAATACAAGTACACCAAGAAGGTCGGCCACGAACTGGGCCTGCGCAGCCTCGACGTCTGCACCGGCTGCGGCCCGGGCGTGATGAAGGGCCCGATGAAGGGCGCCACCATCGGCCATGCCAAGCAGCGCATCACCGACGGGCGCTATATCGGCCTGACCGAGCCGGGGATCATCGCCGCCGAGGCGCCAAACCCGATCGTCAATGAACTGGTGATCCTGCCGGACATCGAGAAGCGCCTGGAGGCTTTCGTCCGTGTCGGCCACGGCATCATCGTGTTCCCCGGCGGCGTCGGCACGGCAGAGGAGTTCCTCTACCTGCTGGGCATCCTCATGCACCCGGAGAACCAGGACATGCCGTTCCCGCTGGTGCTCACCGGCCCGCGCAGCGCGGCGGCCTACATCGAGCAACTGCACGCCTTCGTCGGCGCGACCCTGGGCGAGGCGGCGCAGCAGCGCTACCGCATCATCATCGACGACCCGGCGGAAGTGGCGCGGGAAATGAGCGAAGGGCTCAAGCGGGTCAAGCAGTTCCGCCGCGAGCGCAACGACGCCTACCACTTCAACTGGCTGCTGAAGATCGACGAGGGCTTCCAGCGCCCGTTCGAGCCGACCCACGAGAACATGGCGAGCCTCGACCTGGGCCGCGACGTGCCGCCCCACGAACTGGCGGCGAACCTGCGCCGGGCGTTCTCCGGCATCGTCGCCGGCAACGTCAAGGACCGCGGCATCCGCATGATCGAGGAGTTCGGCCCGTACGAAATCCACGGCGACGCGGCCATCATGGAGCCGCTGGACGCACTGCTGCAGGCCTTCGTCGAGCAGCACCGGATGAAGTTGCCGGGTGGCGCGGCGTACGAGCCTTGTTACCGGGTGGTTCAACGTAGTCCTGCACTGGCCGGCTGACTGCAGACTGGCGCTTTGCAGAGGACAGTCCCCTCTCCCGCTGGGAGAGGGTTAGGGTGAGGGGCGCCGGGAAGCACGGTGTCAGGGCTGGCCCTCACCCCCGCCCTCTCCCGGAGGGAGAGGGAGCCATCCGAGCAGGTGAATGCAGTGGGTTCACCCGACGGTAAAAACAAAAAGCCCCGCCAGGATGCGGGGCTTTTTCATGCGGGTACTTCGCTTAGGAGAAGGCTTACAGATCGAAATCGTAGTCGGACAGTTGGCGCTGCAGGCGACGCTCTTCCAGGTAGTTGTCGATGATGCGGCGCTTGGTCAGGTTGGTCTTGGCGACCTCTGCCGTGGCTTCTGCGCCGTCATCGCTGTCGTCTGTGCTGACATCGTCCTCGAGTTCGAGGTCTTCTTTGTCGTTTGCCATTCGGTGCACTCCACAACACGGGGTGTGTTGGCGCCCCTTATAGCGACAAAGGAGTGGGCGGTAAAAAAGATTTTTTCAATCAGCCTGAAGGAATTTTCCCATAACGCTCAATCGTCCGACGTCTTGTGCTTGAACTCGCACAGGTCTTCGATCCGGCAGCTGCCGCACTGCGGCTTGCGCGCCTTGCAGACGTAGCGCCCGTGCAGGATCAGCCAGTGGTGCGCATCCAGCAGGTATTCCTTGGGGACGAACTTGAGCAGCTTGCGCTCCACCTCCAGCACATTGCGTCCCGGCGCGATGTTGGTGCGGTTGGAAACGCGGAAGATGTGCGTGTCCACCGCCATCGCCGGCTGTCGGAAAGCCGTGTTGAGGACCACGTTGGCGGTCTTGCGGCCCACGCCCGGCAAGGCTTCGAGATCTTCGCGGTTCTCCGGCACCTGGCCGCCGTGCTTCTCGATGAGGATGCGGCAGGTCTCGATGGTGTTCTTCGCCTTGCTGTTGTACAGGCCGATGGTCTTGATGTACTCCGACAGGCCCTCCACGCCGAGGGCGTAGATCGCTTCCGGGGTGTTGGCTACCGGGTAGAGCTTGGCGGTGGCCTTGTTCACCCCCACGTCGGTGGCCTGGGCGGAGAGCAGCACGGCGATCAGCAGCTCGAAGGGCGAGCTGTAGGCCAGCTCGGTTTCCGGGTTGGGGTTGTCTTCCTTGAGTCGGCGGAAAATCTCCGCGCGCTTGGCGGCATTCATTCGATCACTCCGGTCACGCGGACGCGCTGGCGCTCGGTCGCGGGTACGTCGCCCGCCGGCGCCTTGGCGCGTTCCGCCAGGCTTTCATCAATACGGTTCTTCAGGGCAATGAGCAGGCCCAGCACCAGGAAGGCGCCGGGCGGCAATACCGCCAGCAGCAGGCCCTGGTAGCCGGGGATTTGCACTTTCCAGTCGGCGGCGGCCGGGCCGAACAGCAGGTCCATGCCGGCCAGCAGGGTGCCCTGGCCGAGCAGTTCGCGCAGGGTGCCGAGAGTCAGCAGCACGAGGGCGAAGCCCAGGCCCATCATCAATCCGTCGAAGGCCGAGCGCGCCACGCTGTTGTTCGCGGCGAACGACTCGGCACGGCCGAGGATCACGCAGTTGGTGGTGATCAGCGGCACGAAGATGCCCAGCACCTGGTACAGCTCGAAGCGCCAGGCCTGCATCAGCAGTTCGATGCAGGTGGTCAGCGTGGCGATGATCAGCAGGAAGACGGGCAGGCGCACGGCCTGGCTGAGGGAGCCGCGGATCAGTGCAACGGCGGTGCTGCACAGCACCAGCACGACGATGGTCGCCAGGCCCAGGCCAAGGGCCTTGACCATGGAGTTGCTGGTGCCCAGCAGTGGGCACAGGCCCAGCAGTTGCACCAGCCCCGGATTGTTTTTCCACAGGCCCTGCAGGGCCATCTCGCGGTAGCCGGGATTATTCATGGCTCTCTCCCGAAGCTGCAGGGGCGAGCAGCTCCGATTTGTGTGCATCGAAATACTGCAGCGCCAGGTGCGTGGCCTTGACCACCGCGCGCGGGGTGACGGTGGCGCCGACGAACTGGTCGAACTGGCCGCCATCCTTCTTCACCTTCCAACCGGCGTCACCTGGATCGGTCAGCGAGCGGTCGTCGAAGCCGTGCAGCCAGTTGCTCTTGCCCAGCTCGATGCGGTCGCCCTGGCCCGGAGTTTCATGGTGCGCCACGACGCGCACGCCGAGCAGGCGGCCCTGGGCGCTGATACCCACGAGCAACTGGATGGAGCCACCGTAACCATCCCGTGCGATGGGCTGCAGGATCACTGCCGTGGTCTGTCCCCGGAGCCGGGCAATATAGGCGGGTGCCGGCTCGTCACGGCCCAGCAGCTTGGGATCGAAGGCGCGGACTTCAGCCTCCAGCGGATGGTTGTCATAGCTGCCCCTGGGCAGCAGTTCAAGCACTGAACGGCCACGAAACTCGCGCTGCGCGGTGTCGATGCGCTGCGCGGTGAACTGGTGAACGGTGGCCACCACGCCGGCGGCGATCAATGCGACCAGGCCCAGTGCGAGGGCACTCTTGAGCAGCTCGCGGTTCATCGGTCACCCGCCCTGAAGCCGCGCTCCGGCTTCTTGTGCCCGTAGGTGCGCGGACGGCTGAAGTAATCGATGGTCGGCGCGGCGAGGTTCATCAGCAGCACGGCGAAGGCCAGGCCGTCCGGGTAGCCGCCCCAGGCGCGGATCACGTAGGTGAGCACGCCGACGCCGACGCCGAACAGCAGGCGGCCGCGGTTGCTGGTGGCGCCGGAAACCGGGTCGGTGACGATGAAGAAGGCGCCGAGCATGGTCGCGCCGCTGAACAGGTGCAGCAGCGGCGAGCCGTGGGAGTCGGAGCCGCTACCGTTCCAGAACAGCAGGCTCATGATGAACAGGCCGCCGAGCATGCCCACCGGTGCGTGCCAGGTGAACAACTTGCGCCAGAGCAGGAACAGGCCGCCGGCAAGGAAGGCCAGGTTGACCAGTTCCACACCGCGCCCGCCGACGCTGCCGAAGGCTGGGGACTGCGCCAGCAGTTCGTCCATGGTCAGGCTGTGGTTGTTGCGTACCACGTCCAGCGCCGTGGCGCCGACCCAGGCGTCGGGCCCCTGGCTGGCAAAGCCGAATATCTGCCGCAGGCCTTCGCCGAAGCCAAGTGCGCTGTCCGGCGCCGGCCACTGGCTCATCTGCTGCGGGAAGGACACCAGCACCACCGCGTAGCCGACCATCGCCGGGTTGAACGGGTTCTGCCCGAGACCGCCGTACAGGTGCTTGCCAAAGATCAGCGCGAACACCGTGGCGACCGCACTCAGCCACCAGGGGCAATACGGCGGCAGGGCGAGGGCGAGCAGCACGGCGGTAACCAGGGCGCTGCCATCCTTGAGGAAGAACGCCAGCGGGCGGTCGCGCAGCCTGAGCATGAGCGCTTCGGTGGAAAGGGCGAGCAGGCTGCACCAGAGCAGGTTGAACAGGGTGCCGACGCCGTACAGGCCGATCAGCACCAGCGCGCCCGGTGTGCAGGCGGCGAGCAGGGTCAGCATGACCTTCTGCGTGCGATTGCTGCCTGTGGCGTGGGGCGAACTGATGCGCGGCAGCTTCATCACGGCGCTTCACCACTGGCGTCGGCAACGGCGCGTTCCGCCGCTTGCAGGCGTTCGCGCGCGACAGCCAGCGCCGGGTCGCCGGCGCCTTCGCGTTCGAGTTTCTTCAGATCGGCGCGGGCGTAGGCCAGTTCGGTCTTGGCGGCGCGCAGGGCGGCACTGACCGGCCGTTTTTCGGTGCGGACCAGATCCGGCGGGGCCTTGCCGCTGGCGTCCTCGGCGGCGTGCAGGGCGGCTTCCGCGGCGGCTAGCGCCCGCTGGATCGCCTCCAGCTCTTCAGGGCCGGCGCCTTCGCGCTCGGCGGCACGCAAGGCATCGCGCTGGGCAATGTAGGCGAGCTTGGCCTGGCGCAGGGCGAGAACGCCGTCGACGGGTTGGGCGGCGTTCGATTCGGTCGGCATGGCGGTCCCCTGCAGTTGGTGGAGTTGGCGCTCGATGCGTTCGACGTCCCCGCGCAGGGAGGCCAGTGTGGCGCATTGCTCGTCTGTGGGCGATTCGCCGAAGGCCTTTTCCGACTTCTTCAATTGGGCGCGGGCCATGGCGGCGTCGATCTTCGCTTTCTTCAGTGCAACCTCGTGCTCCGCAGGCACTGTGATCGGCGCCGGCGCGCTGGGGGTGCTTGCCGATTCGGCGGCGTCCAGCGCGGCTTTTGCCTCTTCGGCAGCGACGCGCAGTTCGGCGACCTGGCTGCGCAGCTGTTCGGTGTCGTGGGCGGTCAGTTGCTTCTCGGCCTTCTTCAGCGCGACCTGAGCCATGCTCGCCTCGATCTTCAGGCGCTTGAGCTGGTCGGGGGCATTGCCCACGGACTTCTCGGCCTTGACCCGCTCGATCACCGCTTGCGCGGCCGGCGCGCTGGGTGATGCGATCTCGGGCTGTTCTTCCTGCACACGCGCGGCGCGTTCCTGGCGGGCCAGGCGGTCTGCGGAGCGTTGTACTTCTTCCCGGCGCAGACGCTCCTGACGCTGCTCGAAGCGCAGGCGCGCTTGCTCGGCTTTCGACTGGCGCTGCGCTAGCTGGCGAATCTCGGCCTTGGATGCGCGGTAGTACTGCACCAGAGGAATGCTCGACGGGCAGACATAGGCGCAGGCGCCGCACTCGATGCAATCGAACAGGTTGTGCGCCATGAGCTGGTCGTGGGCTTCAGCGAAGAAGTGCAGTTGTTGCGGCAGCAGGCTGGCCGGGCAGACCTGCGCGCAGTCGCCGCAGCGGATGCACGGCATGGCTGGCGCCGGCGCTGGCAGTTCCTCGCGCGTGGCGGCCAGCAGACAATTGGCGGTCTTGGTCAGCGGCCCGTCCTGCGAGGAAAGGCTGTCGCCCATCAGCGGCCCGCCGAGAATCAGGCGGTCGAGCCGGCCGTGGTCGAGGCCGGCGAAATCCAGCAGTTCGCCAATCGGCGTGCCGATCACTGCTTCGACGTTGCACGGGCGCGCCAGCGCAGCGCCGCTCAGGGTGGTGATGCGTGAGATCAGTGGCACCCCGCGCAGCACGGCGTCGGCCACGGCGACAGCGGTAGCGACGTTCACGCAGAGCATGCCGATATCCGCAGGCAGCCCGCCGGAAGGCACTTCGCGGCCGGTGAGAATCTGGATCAGCTGGCGTTCGCCGCCGGAGGGGTAGCGCGAGGGTATCGACTGCAGCTGGATCGGCCGTTCGCCGATGGCGGCCTGCACGGCGGCGATGGCCTGGGGTTTGTCATCCTCGATACCGAGCAGCACCTGCTGCGGCTGGAGGATGTGCATCAGCACTTCGATGCCTTCCACCAGTTCGACGGCGCGTTCGCGCATCAGCAGGTCGTCGGCGCTGATGTACGGCTCGCACTCGGCGCCGTTGATGATCAGCGTATGCAGGTCGTCCTGCGCGCGCGAGGCCAGCTTGGCGGCGGTGGGGAAGCCGGCGCCGCCGAGACCGGCGATGCCCGCCAGGCGAATGCGCTGCAACAGATCGCCAGCAGCGAGGGAGGCATAGTCGGGCTCGGGTGTGAGATCGGCCCATTGTTCCGCGCCGTCGCTGTCGATGACGATAGCCAGCGCCGGCAGGCCGGAGGCGTGCGGATAAGGCTGCTCGCTGATCTCGACCACGGTGCCGGAGGTCGGCGCATGCAGCGCGGCACTGATGGCGCTGCCCGCTTCGGCGATCCGCTGGCCCTTGAGCACGCGCTGGCCGACTGCGACACAGGGCACGGCGGGTTCGCCGATATGCTGTTGCAGCGGCAGCACCAGCCGGCGCGGCAACGGCGGATGCTGGATCGGCGTGGCGGTGGATTGCTGCTTGTTGGCCGGTAACCTGAGGCCGCCCGGGAAATTCCAGACCTGCATGTTCATGCCGCCTGCTCCCGGTCGCTGTGGATCAGTCGACCCTGCGGCAGCGGCCACTTCCAGTCGGCGACGCCTACCGGCAGGTCGCGCATCTCGATGCAGTCCACCGGACAGGGTTCCAGGCACAGGTCGCAGCCGGTGCATTCGTCGACTATCACCGTGTGCATCAGCTTGGCCGCGCCAACGATGGCGTCTACCGGGCAGGCGCGGATGCACTTGGTGCAGCCGATGCACTCGGCTTCGCGGATGTAGGCCACGCGCAGCGGCGTTTCTTCGGCAGCGTCCAGCGGCAGGGGTTCGACGTCCAGCAGGTCGGCAAGCGCGGCGATGGTTGCCGCGCCACCGGGCGGGCACTTGTTGATCGCATCGCCTTCGGCCATGGCCTGGGCGTAGGGCTTGCAGCCGGCATAGCCACACTGGCCGCACTGGGTCTGTGGCAGCAGGTCGTTGATCTGCTCGGCAGTGGGCTCGGCGCTGATATCCACCCGTGCCGAGGCGTAGCGCAGCGCGACGATGCCGGCCTGGCCAGCGAGGATGATGAGCAGCGCCGCGATCATGGCTTGAGCAACCCACTGAAGCCCATGAACGCCAGCGACATCAACCCGGCGGTGATCATGCCGATCGCTGCGCCCCTGAACGGCTTGGGCACGTCGGCGATGGCGATGCGCTCGCGCAGGGCGGCGAACAGCAGGAGTACCAGGGTAAAGCCCAGCCCCGCGCCGAAGCCCTGGAATGTGGACTGCAGGAAACCGAATTCGGCCTTGCGGGCGTTGAGCAGCGCCACCCCCAGCACGATGCAGTTGGTGGTGATCAGCGGCAGGAAGATGCCCAGTGTGCGGGCGAGCAGGGGGCTGGTCTTGTTCACCAGCAGTTCGGTGAACTGCACGACGATGGCGATCACCAGGATGAAACCGATGGTGCGCAGGAACTCCACGTCCAGCGGTTGCAGCACGTAGCGCTGCAGGATGTAGCTCAGCGCCGAGGCGAGGGTGAGGACGAAGGTGGTCGCCAGGGCCAGCGCGAGCGCCGCCTCGATCTTGCGCGACACACCCATGAACGGGCAGATGCCGAGGAACTGCACCAGCACGAAGTTGTTGACCAGGATGGCGCTGACGAGGATCAGGGCGAGTTCGGTCATGGCTGGCGACTCGTGCTCAGGTGTGGGCGGTTCATGCTCAGATTCCGCTGATCAGCAGATCGATGGCGGCGATGATCTCCAGGCGCAGATGCGCCAGGCTGCCCACCGGCTCGCCCAGTTCGCGGCGGGAGATTCCGGCCATCTGCGGGGTCAGCAGCAGGAACGCCTCATCGCCCACTCGTACCTCCGGCAGCAGCCGGTGGATGCCGGCCAGGCCCTTGGCGCGACTGAGCGGGATCACCATGCGCGTGTTCAGCGAGGCCAGCAGGTCGCTCTGAACGTCCAGCAACAGCGGTATCGCCTCGCGGGTGCGCGGGTTGGCGTTGCGATACAGATCGAACTGCTTCATCAGAAGCTCCGCAATCCATCGCTGAACACGCCAGTTTCCTCGACGTGCTGGTTATAGGTTTCGATGGCTTCGCGGTTCTGCTCCAGCCAGCGTTGGCCGAGGCGCTCCTTGACCACATCGGCCAGCGCCTCCTCGAGCACCGCCGAGAGGTTCACGTCCAGTTCACGGGCCTGCTTCAGCAGGTCGCTGTTGAGACTCAGGTTGGTGGCTTTCTTCGGCGCTTGAGGATCGTAGGTCGTGTGCATGGGCACCTCCACGGTGGATGCGCATAGGTTATGCGCATTGCTCGCCGGGGACAATCTTCCTGCTCCGTAAATCAGTTGCGGTGCCAGGGCTGGCGGGAGGAACATCAACGGCTGCCGAACCCGATCGGTTCCCCTCACGGAAGTCGCGATGCGCATACCCCTGTCCGGACGCTTTACCGCCCTCTGCCTGCTGTTCTCCAGTGCTCTGGCCTCGGCCGCACCCTTCACCAGCGCTGACCTGGTTGCTTGGCCGCGCATGAATGTCGCTGACTTCGCCTGCCTGCTGGAGCAGCGCAGCGGTCACGCCGACGCGCAGTTCAGCTGCGCCGCCAGCCGAAAGCTGAGCAACTGGGGCGATGCCTGCCATGACACCGACCTCAGCTACGCCGGTCCGCAGTTGCCCGAAGCCCTGGCACGGCAGCTGAATCCGCATATCACGGCCGTGGACCTGGACTGGGAGTACGGCCGTCTGCAGTCGGTCAACGTCACCTTCGACAAGATCATGACCGCGGAAGAAGTGGCGGACATCTTCCCCGAGGTGAACCTGGAAGACCCGACCTCACGGGAAAACCTGAGCAATGCCTCGCTGCAAGACTGCGCCGAGGATGCTTCCTGCCTCTACCTGGAAGGCTTCGAGCACCTGGGCGGCGGCGATGTGGACTGCGAGGACGCTCAGTAGGGCCTGGGGCAGCCCCGCCGAAGGCGCGGAGTTCGTGTCAGGCAGCTCGCTTCGTGGCGCGCCGGGTTCCGAGTTTGCGCCACAGCCAGCGCAGGATCAGGCCGGCGATCAGCAGCACCAGCAGCAGCGGCAGTCCGTAGGCAGCCACCTGGATGGCGTTGACGGTGCCGTCGGTGAGTTCGTCCAGCGAGTTGCCGAAGGCCCTGCCGATGCGCGACCAGCGCCCGGTCGGCTGGTATTCGCTGGAGAAGTCCAGGGTCAGCAGGTTGGTGGCGATGCGTCGCTGTTGTTGGGCGGCATCCTGGCGGGCGGCGTGCAGTTGCTGCTCGACCTCGGCGGTGGCCTTGGCCAGCGCCAGCAGGTCGCTGACGCTCATGTCCTTGCGACCCTGGAAACCTTGCAGGGTCTGGTACTCACGCTCGAGGCGCTCGCGCAGTTGCTGGTTGTCGCTCACCGCCTGGGCGAGGTCTTCGGCCTGGGTGCGGCGGCTTTGCAGTTGGCCGCCTTCGGCCGCGAGGGCGACGAGCTTTTCCACGCCCTCGGGGACGACACGAACCACGAGATGCGCATTGCGCATCTGGCTGTCGCCGCTCTGCTCGATGGCGATCAGCTCGCAGGCGCCGAAGCGGTCCTGGCTGCAGGCATCGCGGGAGGCGGCCAGTTGCGCGTCGATGCGCTCGCTGGCCAGGCGGATACCGACCTGGTGTTCGTAAGCGAGGAAGGTGCCGGCTTTCGCTGCCTCCCCCTGGAAAGCGGCGCCGGAACCGGCACTGTGCTCCGAGGAAGCGCCGCAGCCGGCGAGGGCAGCGCTCAGGGCGAGCGCTGCCAGGTGGTGCAGTTTCATCGATGGCCTCCTTGCCGTCCGATGCTTACTTGACGCGCTGGCCGGGCTTGGCGCCGCTGTCCGGGCTGAGCAGGTAGATCTCTTCACCGCCGGGGCCGGCGGCCAGGACCATGCCTTCGGAGACGCCGAATTTCATCTTGCGCGGGGCCAGGTTGGCCACGTACAGGGTCAGGCGGCCTTCGAGCTTGCTCGGGTCCGGGTAGGCGCTCTTGATGCCGGAGAACACGTTGCGCTTCTCGTCGCCGATATCCAGGGATAGGCGCAGCAGCTTGTCGGCGCCCTCGACGAACTCGCACTTCTCGATCAGCGCGATGCGCAGGTCGACGGCGGCGAAGGCGTCGAAGTTGATTTCCGCGGCCAGGGGGTCCTTGGTCAGCTCGCCATTGCCGGCGGGTTTCGGGGCACTGGCGAGGAGGTCTTCCTTGGAGGCTTCGATCATGGCTTCGATTTTCGCGGGCTCGATACGGGTCATCAGCGGGTTGAACGGGTTCAGTTGGTGATTGGCCAGCAGTTGCTCGTGGTCGGCCCATTTCAGCGGGGCGACGTTGAGGAAGGCTTCGGCGGCAACGGCCAGCTTCGGCAGCACCGGCTTGAGGAAGATCACCAACTGGCGGAACAGGTTCACGCCCAGGGCGCAAATTGCCTGGACCTCGTCCTGCTTGCCTTCCTGCTTGTTCAGCGACCACGGCGCCTTGTCGGCGATCCAGGCGTTGGCCTGGTCGGCGAGGGCCATGATCTCGCGCATGGCGCGGCCGAAGTCACGGGCTTCGTAGGCGGCGGCGATGCTCGGCGCGGCGTCCTTGAAGGCCTGAGCCAGTTCCGGCGCCGGGTTGGCGTCCACCAGCAGGCCGTTGTTGCCCTTGTGGATGAAACCGGCGCAACGGCTGGCGATGTTGACCACCTTGCCGACCAGGTCGGAGTTGACCTTCTGCACGAAGTCCTCGAGGTTCAGGTCGAGGTCGTCCACGCCGCGGCCCAGCTTGGACGCGTAGTAGTAGCGCAGGTATTCCGGATCCAGGTGATCCAGGTAGGTGCGCGCCTTGACGAAGGTGCCGCGCGACTTGGACATCTTCTGCCCGTTGACGGTCAGGTAGCCGTGCACGTTCAGCGCGGTCGGCTTGCGGTAGCCGGCGCCCTCGAGCATGGCCGGCCAGAACAGCGCATGGAAGTTGACGATGTCCTTGCCGATGAAGTGGTACAGCTCGGCGTCCGAGCCCTGCTTCCAGTAGGCGTCGAAGTCCAGTTCCGGGCGGCGCGCGCAGAGGTTCTTGAAGCTGGCCATGTAGCCGATCGGCGCGTCCAGCCAGACATAGAAGTACTTGCCCGGCGCGTCGGGGATCTCGAAGCCGAAGTACGGCGCGTCGCGGGAGATGTCCCATTCCTGCAGGCCGGAATCCAGCCACTCGGCGAGCTTGTTGGCCACCGATTCCTGCAGGGCGCCGCTGCGGGTCCACTGCTGCAGCATGGCCTGGAAGTCAGGCAGCTTGAAGAAGTAGTGCAGCGATTCCTTGAGCACCGGGGTGGCGCCGGAGATGGCCGATTTCGGGTCCTTCAGCTCGGTCGGCGCGTAGGTCGCGCCACAGGCTTCGCAGTTGTCGCCGTACTGGTCGGCGGTGCCGCACTTCGGGCAGGTGCCCTTGATGAAGCGGTCGGCCAGGAACATCTGCTTTTCCGGGTCGAAGTACTGGGTCACCGGGCGGGTGGCGATGTGGCCGGCGTCGCGCAGCTTCAGGTAGATGGCCGAGGACAGCTCGCGGTTCTCTTCCGAGTGGGTCGAATGGTAGTTGTCGAACTCCACCAGGAAGTCGGCGAAATCGCCCATGTGCTCGGCGCGCACGCCGTCGATCAGTTGCTCGGAGGTGATGCCTTCGCGCTCGGCGCGCAGCATGATGGCCGAGCCGTGGGCATCGTCCGCGCACACGTACACCGCCTGGTTGCCACGCATCTTCTGGAAGCGAACCCAGATGTCGGTCTGGATGTACTCCAGCATGTGACCGAGGTGGATCGAACCATTGGCGTAGGGCAGGGCGCTGGTGACGAGGATCTTGCGGGCTTCGGACATGATGATCGGCCGTTCCGGTTAAAACGAGGGAATCGGCAACTATATAGGGCCGGGGCGAAATTTTCATCCGTGGGCCGCTTGGCTGTAGGGATGAGTACGTCTGCGCACATCAGGCGCGTGGGCTGTTCGCGAGCAAGGGCTGGGCGCCCCCCCCCCCCTGGGTCCTACAGGTGCGTGCCGCTCCTGCCTGCTCTTTGTAGGAGCGAGCTTGCTCGCGAACGCCGACCTGCGACCGATGATCCCGAGCAAGGCCGCGACGACAGGCGTAAGATACCCGCCCATTCTGCTCAGTCTTTCATCGGGAGTACCCATGAGCGCCGTTACCCGTGCCACGGTGGAGGCCGTCCTCCGCCAGATCAACGACCCCCACACCGGCCAGAACCTGCTGGACGCCGGCTACCTGCACGAGCTGGACATCCAGGGCGGGCGCGTTGCGCTGACCCTGGAGCTGGGTTACGCCGCCGGCCTGTTCAAGAATGGCCTGGCGCAGACCGTGCAGATGGCTCTGGAAACGCTGGATGGCGTCGACTCGGCGCAGGTCAAGGTGGAAATCCATATCGCCGCGCACAAGGCCCAGGCCCAGGTGCCGGGCATGAGCAACGTGAAGAACATCATCGCCGTGGCCTCCGGCAAGGGCGGCGTGGGCAAGTCCACCACCGCCGCCAACCTCGCGCTGGCGCTGGCCCGCGAAGGCGCCAAGGTGGGCATCCTCGACGCGGATATCTATGGCCCGAGCCAGGGCATCATGTTTGGTATCCCTGAAGGCACCCGGCCGAAGATCCGCGAGCAGAAGTGGTTCATCCCGCTCGAGGCCCACGGCGTGGAAGTCATGTCCATGGCCTTCCTCACCGACGACAACACGCCGGTGGTGTGGCGCGGCCCGATGGTCTCCGGCGCGTTGCTGCAGCTGATCACCCAGACCGCCTGGAACGACCTGGATTACCTGGTCATCGACATGCCGCCGGGTACCGGCGATATCCAACTGACCCTGGCGCAGAAAGTCCCGGTGGCCGGCTCGGTCATCGTCACCACCCCGCAGGACCTGGCCCTGCTCGACGCCAGGAAGGGCGTGGAGATGTTCCGCAAGGTCAACATCCCGGTGCTGGGTGTGGTCGAGAACATGGCGGTGCACATCTGCTCCAACTGTGGCCATGCCGAGCACCTGTTCGGTGAAGGCGGCGGCGAGAAGTTGGCTGCGCAGTACGGCGTCGAGTTGCTGGCGTCGCTGCCGCTGTCCATGGCCATCCGCATGCAGGCCGACGGCGGCAAGCCGACTGTGATCGCCGACCCGGAAAGCCAGCTGGCGATGATCTACCAGGAAATGGCCCGCTGCGTCGGCGCCCGCATCGCCCTGAGCGAGAAGGCCGCGCCGGACATGCCGAACATCTCCATCAGCGACGACTGATACGCAGGGACTGCCATGCGCAAGGATGCGAAACGCGCCGCTGGCTGGCTGCTGGCGGTGTGCCTGGGGCTTGCCGGCTCAGTGGCACGGGGCGCCGACGAAGATTCCGCCAACTGGCAGGCCCAGTGCCTGATCGGCGGCAAGCCGGTGATTCTGGACTTCCGCTCCGCCTCGGGTGACGCCTTCGAAGACGACATGGTCGTGCAGGCGCGCCCCGCCGATGCTTCCTTCGTCACCCTGCCGTTGCCGCCTGCGCTGTACCACGCCATCGGGCCGCTCGGCAGCCCGAAGAGTGCCTGCGACTCAGTGCCGCTGCTGGACATGGGGGGCGGCCTCGGCCTGTTGCTGGTAGTACGCGACAACCGCCCCGGCCTGCCGGTGGTGGATGCGCTGCTGCTGGACCAGGCCACCCTGCAGGTTGTGGATAAACGCCTGGGCGACCCCGGCGCCGTGGCAGGCCTGCTGAAGACCAGCAGCCTGGTGCTGCGTCAGTCCGTCGATGGCGTCGACCTGCGTCTGGTGCGCGAGGCTGTGCCTGGCGCCGAGTGCAATTGCGCCGACGGCTACGCCGAGGATTGGCTGCGCTTCTCGGTGGAGCAGCGCAAGCTGCGCACCGACTGGCGACCCTGAGGCGTTACGGAAGCCATTCCGTTCCATCGCCCGCAGGCAACTGACCGCTACGCAGTTCGTCCTGGCTGAGCTCGCGCCCGGTCCAGAGTCGAACCTTGCGTGCTCCGGCCCCGCGGCAGAGCTCATACAGCCCGCGGACCTCCACCTGGGTCAGCCCGCCCTCGAGGAGCTCCTGAGGGTGCAGGATCAACACCGGCGCGGCCTTGAGCAGAGACCTGGGGACGAGTCGGCCGACCAGCAGCTTGAGCGTCATCTCGGCGAAGGAGAAATTCGCCAGCAAGGAGCGGGGATGGTCGAAGCCGTTGACGATCTCGATGCCGTCCTGGCCCTGCAACTGCTGGGCGGCGGCACCGGCCGCAAGGACCTTGGGTTTGCCACCTTCATAGCGCACCGCCAGCAGCGGCGGTTCGGCGAATGCTTCGCCGGACGGGAGCACCACTCCGCTGATCCAGTGGCGGGAAAGCTTCAGGTACAGGGTGGATGAAAAATGATCGAGCATGCCTGGCCTCTTCCATGAGTCAATGTGCTGCAGGTTACGGAAATCCACCCGCTAGCGTCGACCATCCGGCCGCACCCTTTGCTGGAAATTGTGACGCCCGGTAAGATTCGCGTTCTTTTTCAACCGCCGCACAGGACACCCGCCATGAGCATCAAATCGGACAAGTGGATTCGCCGCATGGCTCAGGAGCACGGCATGATCGAGCCGTTCGTCGAGCGCCAGATTCGTGGTGCCGATGACAGCCGGGTGATTTCCTACGGTGTTTCCAGCTATGGCTACGACGTGCGCTGCGCCGCCGAATTCAAGGTGTTCACCAACATCCACTCGGCGGTGGTCGATCCGAAGAACTTCGACGAGAAGAGCTTCGTGGACATCAACAGCGACGTCTGCATCATCCCGCCGAACTCTTTTGCCCTGGCTCGCACCGTCGAGTACTTCCGCATCCCGCGTGACGTGCTGACCATCTGCCTGGGCAAGAGCACCTATGCGCGCTGCGGCATCATCGTCAACGTGACCCCGCTGGAACCGGAGTGGGAAGGCCACGTGACCCTGGAGTTCTCCAACACCACCAACCTGCCGGCGAAGATCTACGCCCACGAAGGCGTGGCGCAGATGCTGTTCCTGCAGTCGGACGAAGCCTGCGAAGTGTCCTACCGCGACCGTGGCGGCAAGTACCAGGGCCAGACGGGCGTCACCCTGCCCAAAGCCTGATTCGCGCTCCGCTTCATGAAGAACCGGGCCAAGGCCCGGTTTTTTCTTGGAACGAAGAGCCTGTAGGAGCGCGCCTGCTCGCGAACGGTCTGGCTCGGCCCCGAGGCGGGAGGTTCGCGAGCAAGCTCGCTCCTACAAAAGGCAGCGCATCAAGACGAATTCCGCGCGTTCCTCCAGACCGCCCAGCGGCAGCTCCAGCAGCCGATACCCCAATTCCTCATACACCTTGGCCATCATCGCCGCCGTTCGCTGCGCTTCGGCGAAGTCCTGCCTGCGTTCGGCGTCGTTGCGGTAGATGGCTTCCCACGCGGGCGCCAGGAACACGGTCCGCGCGTAGCGCAGTTTCCGCGCGGCGATTTGCAGTTCTTCCGGAACCGCTAGGCCGCAGAGCCTCGCATACCCCAGCACATCCGGCAGGCCGCGATCGAACAGCCACAGGCCACCGCTATCGAGCGCCTGCTCACGAGTCGTCAGCGCGTGCTCGAACATTTCCCGGCAGAAGGCCTCCCGGTTTGCCCACGGCAGCGCGTCGCCGCCACTGGCCAGTTGCTCGCGGATGATGGCGCGGCCGCCTTCCTCGACGATGTTCAGGCCGTGATGGCGGTGCAGGTGATCGAGCAGTGTGCTCTTGCCGGCGCCGGGACCGCCGGTGATGACGATGAGGGATTCGGACATGGCGATGACTCCTGGGAAAGGATGCAGGGGACTACCAGCCGGGGAAGGTCTTGCAGGAAAGAAATGCAGCGGAGCAGAGACGGGAAAAAAGAAAGGCACCCAAGGGGTGCCTGAATATGATCATGGAGTAAGTCGACAATTCTGATTCCGGGACGGGAAGCAAGTTCCCGGCTCCCGGAAATATTTTTCAGATCATCACTTCTCCGGCACCAGGGTCAGGCGCTTCACGCCGTAGACCTTCTCCAGGTTCTGCGACTGGAAGGGGAAGCTCATGTAGTTGCCCTTCAGCCAGGCGTCGATACCGTCGGCGTAGTGCGGGCTGGCCGGATTGCCGGACTGGCCGCTGCTGTTGAGGCCGATCATCGGTTCGCTCTGGCCGAAGTCGACGACGATGCGCATGGCCGGGATCAGCCAGGTGTTGAAGTCCTGGCCCCAGTGGTAGGCCGAGACGTTCAGCGTGCTGTGGTCGCCGCCGGCCGGGTAGGGGCCGCGGTCCAGGTAGCCCTTGATCGCGCCCAGGCTGGCGCGCTCGCCGGCACTGAGGTTGGGCGCCATCTTGGTGCTATCGCTGACCCACTCGTAGGTGTGCAGCTTGCCCCACTGCCAGGCGCGGCGATCGCTGCCCAGCTTCTGTTCGCAGAAGGCGGTGGCGGCGGCCAGGCTGCGGGCGAGGATGGTCGGTTTGTCTTCCTTCTGCGGGGTGCGGGTGTCATCCCAGAACGGGCTGTCGTCACGGCCCAGCAAGTGGTCGGCCTGGGCCGAGTAGGAGAGGTTGGCGGTCTCGACGAAGGCTTTCCAGGACGGGCTGTCTTCCGGGCCCAGTTCGTCGAGGAAGATCTGTTTGCTGCTCTCCTGCAGGAAGGCCTCGTACAGCGCCGCATCAGCGGAAGTGGCCGAGAGCTTGCCGTCGAACGCCATGATCCGGTCCAGCGCTTCGCGCGCGCGGGCGCGCTGGTCGGCGGGCAGGGCGTCGATGGCCTTCTTCAGCGGCTGTGCCATGCCGGGTGCGTCGAACATCGACTGCAGCTTGCCGGCGAAGGGCGTGGTCTGGTCGTACTGCATGGCGATCATGCTGCGGTAGTCGTGGCTCTTGCTGCCGCCGGCGAGCTGGGCGATGCGCTCGTAACGCTCCGGGTAATACCAGGAGCTGGACAGCTGCGCGCCGTAGCCGGGCTGCACGCTGCGGTGGTTGGCGGTGCCCAGCCAGCCCTGCTGCGGGTCCTGGTCGGACGGGTGGAGGATCGGATCGGCGAAACCGTCCCAGTCGTAGCGTCCATCCCAGCCGGGAGAGGGCAGCAGGCCGCGGCCTTCCTTGCGGTTGGGGAAGCGTCCGGTGACCTGCCAGCCGATGTGCTTCTCGTCGGCGAACACGATGTTCAGCGCCATCGCGCGTACGTCACGGGTGGCGTCGAAGGCCTGCTCGACGTTCTTCGCCCGGGACAGGTCGAAGAAGGCGTCGAGGGTGCGGTCGGTTTCGCCCTGGATGCTCTGGTAGGCGATGCCGTAGCCGCTGGACAGCGGCAGCGGCTGCAGATCGTGTTTGCGCTCGCCCAGCGCGCTGTTGAGCAGCGGACCGTGGCGGGTTTCGTAGATGACCTCGCGGACCGGACTCTGGCCCTTGATGAAGAAGGTCTCGTTGCGTTCGATAGCCGGCTTCCACTGGCCATCGGCGAGGTAGTAGAGCTTGCTGCCCTGGCGCTTCACCTGTTCGAGGAAGAGGTCCTGGTTGTCGCCCATGACCATGGTCATGCCCCAGGCCAGCTTGCCGTTGAAACCGGCGACCACACCCGGTACGCCGGCGATGGAGACGCCCGCGGCGTTGTATTTCGGCGAGCGGATCTGTACGTAGTTCCACACCGAGGGCATGGACAGTGGCAGGTGGGTGTCGTTGGCCAGGATGCTCTTGCCGCTGCGGGTACGCTGCGGGGCAATCGCCCAGTTGTTGGAGGCGGCGACGCCCATCATCTGCAGCGCAGCGATCTGGCCCGCGGCCTTGTCCAGTTGCTCCAGACCGGCGATCTTGCCATCCAGGCGCAGGCCCTTGAGCTTCTCCGCCTCCTCGAAGGGCAGTGCTTCATCCGGATAGATCGGCGTCAGCCAGGGCAGCTTGTCGGCGCCGACTTTTTGCGCGAGCACCAGGGAGGCGATCTCCTCCTGCAGGTTCACCGCCAGGCCGAAGTTGAGCAGGCTGAAGACCAGTGCGGAATCTTCCGGCTTCCAGTACTCGGGACGATAGCCGGACTCGGCCAGGTCCATCGGCAGCTTGTCGCGGTAGCGGTACAGGTAGGCATTGACGCCGCGCGCGTAGGTCTCGAAGAAACGCTTGAGGCGTGGCGAGGCGCCGGCATACAGCGCATCGGCGGCCTTCTTCAGGTTCACCGTGCGCATGAAGCGGTCGGTCTCCAGGGCACCGGGGCCGACCATTTCCGACAGGCGCCCCTGGGCCATCAGGCGCAGGCCGACCATCTGGCTGATGCGGTCGCTGGCGTGCACGTAGCCCAGGGTGAACAGCGCGTCGTGGAAGGTGCTGGTCTCGATCAGCGGCATCCCCAGGCTGTTGCGGCGGATCGATACGTTGTCCGCCAGGCCCTTGATCGGCTGCACGCCGTAGGTTGGCGGCAGGCTGCCCGCGTAGCGGTCGTTGAGCCAGCCCTGGCAACCGGTGAGGCTGACGGCGGCAGTGACGGTGGCGGCAAGGCCGAAGCTAGGAAGCCGGCGGAAGGCTCGCGGGGCCATGGAGATGTGCTCCTGCACAAAGAGGTCGCTTGGAAAAGGTCGCTTGAAACGCGCTACGTTAGTGAGCCGCCGGGGCCTGCGCAAGCCGCGCGGGCCGGGAATTGCAGCAGCCGACGAATAGTTGGGCCAGACAGCAGAAGGCCCGCGCTCGGCGGGCCCTCGGGGTAGTGCTCGAAGCCTGGATCAGGCGCCGTGGCACTTCTTGTACTTGCTGCCGCTGCCGCAGGGGCAAGGATCGTTGCGGCCCACGTCCTTGAGCGGATTGCGCGCCGGCTCGTGGCTGTGGTTGCAGTGCGGGCCGTGCACGTGACCGTGGTCATGGTGGTGCTCATGATCGTGGTCGTGGTTGCAGTTCGGACCGTGTACGTGGGGTTCCTGGCTCATGGTGACGCTCACTCGGGGATGAAATCGCCGGGAATTATCTCGCCATTGCGGGCGATGTGCACGCTCTGTCCGAACAGCAGGCCGGTCTTCACTTCGCCATCGAGGCGGTAGCGGATCGGCTTGTCCGGGTCTTCCAGCAGCTTGACGATGTATTTCATGTGCCGCCACAGGTTGGTGGTCACCGGCACTTCGAAGGTTTCATGGCCGTTAGCCGGCACTGTGAACCAGTTATTCGACTCGCCTTCGGCGAGATCGATATCGTTCAGCTTGACCTTGTAGGCCAGGCCGCGAACCGGAAGACTGAAATCGTTCGGGTTGTCGATGCGGAAATGCAGGACGAATTCCTGCTCCAGCAAACGAGCTTTCACGACGTCGACTTTCTGCAGTTTCACGTCGGGTTGCTCGAAATCACCTGCCATCCAGCCGCAGCCCGAAACGAGGCTGAACAGCCAGAACAGGCTGAAAATTCTTATCATTTGCGCCTGATAATTCATGTCTACCCCTCAAGACGCCCCAGTGTACCAAGCACCTGCTCGGCCGCAAGTTGTTGTTACGTTAAAAGAAGCTGCACCATACTGGCCGAATGTAACCGGCGGGTTAACACAGGAGAGTGATGATGAGCCGTTATGAGATAGCCTTCTCGGGGCAGGTGGTGCCGGGCGCGCAGCTGGATACCGTCAAGGCCAACCTGGCCAGGCTGTTCCAGGCCGACGCCCAGCGTATCGCGCTGCTGTTCTCCGGGCGGCGCATGGTGATCAAGAACAACCTCGATGCCGAGGCGGCGGAGAAATACCGCAGTGTCATCGAGCGTGCCGGTGCGATTGTCGAAGTGGTCGACATGGACGCACAGATCGAGGAGATCGAACTGGCGCCGCCGCCCCCCGCGGAACCAGTGCCCGCTCCGCCTCATCCTGCTGCCGCGGTTCCGCCGGGTGCGCCACAAGGTCGCCTGAAGGTCGCACCGCGTGACGAATACATGGCGGCTTTCGCTGATGTCGAGGCGCCGGACTTCGGCCTTGCCCCGGTGGGTGCCGACCTGCAGGACGAGAAACCCGAGGCCCAGGCGCCGCGCGTGGATCTCAGCCAGTTCAGCGTCGCCCCGGTGGGCAGCGACATGGGCCAGGCCAAGACCGAGCCGGCCGGGCCTGCGCCGGACACCAGCCACCTCAAGTTGCAGGACTGATCAATCGCCCTGGTGCGGATCGTCCTGGTAGACGAACTTGGGCATTTCCCAGCGGAAGCGGATCGCCAGCATGCGGAACAGGAAGCCGGCGAACAGGGTGATCAGCATGGCCTGCTCCTTGGGCAGGTCGATCTGCAGGCAGATCAGGTAGCACCAGGCGCTGGCGAAGGACACGCTGGCGTACAGCTCGCGGCGGAAGATCAGCGGCACGTCGTTGCAGAAGATGTCCCGCAGGATGCCGCCGAATACCCCGGTAATCACCCCGCTCACGGCGGCGATCAGCAGGCTGTGGCCCATCTCCAGGCTGACCTGGCAGCCGATCAGGGTGAAAGCCACCAGGCCCACGGCGTCCAGCGCGAGGAACATCGAGCGCAGGTGGCGCATCAGCGGTGCGATGAACACGGTGACCAGTGCGGCGCCAGCGGTGAGCGCCAGGTACTCCGGGTGGCGCACCCAGGTCAGCGGGTAGTGGCCCAGCAGCATGTCACGCACCGAACCGCCGCCCAGGGCGGTGACGCAGGCGACCAGCACCACGCCGAACAGGTCCATGCTGCGCCGGCCGGCGGACAGTGCGCCGGTCATGGCTTCGGCGGTGATGGCGATGATGTAGAGAACGGTCAGCAGCATGGCGAGGTCCGGCAGGGGTAGCCGGTGCGGCGAATCACTGCCGTCCCGGAAAAAAGCGCGGATTCTAGCCCAGACACCGAATGCCCCCAAGGGGGGCGAGTTGGCGCCTCACTCGATCCTGTCCTACTCAATCCAGGGACCGCAGCATTTCTTCAGCTTGCCGCCGGCGCCGCAGGGGCAGGGATCGTTGCGCCCCAGCTTCATCGGCACGGTAGGGTCGAGGAAGTACCAGCGGCCGTCGCGCTGGACGAATCCCGAGCACTCGTGGTGGCTGTGCTCGCCGCCGGCGTCATGCCAGCGTGCGATGAAGGCCACCCGCGCGTGCTCCGGCTGGCCGCCGAGCACTTCGTGGCTCTCCACCTCCAGGCCCAGCCAGGTGCTGCCCAGGCTCCAGGTGCGGATGGCGTCCAGGTCCAGGCCGGGTTGCTGGGCCGGCAGCGTGGTATCGCGCAGGTAATCCACCAGGCCCAGCGCATAGGCGCTGTAGCGCGAACGCATCAGCGCCTCGGCAGTTGGCGCGGCCAGGCCCGCGTGGAAGCGCCCGCAGCAGTCGGGCAGCGGGCGGCCGCTGCAGCAGGGACAGGTCGGTTCGGTCATGGTCACCACCAGTACTTGCCGAAGTTTTCCGGGTTGGCCCAGAACTTCGCGTTGAGCCAGTCCGGAACCTGTTTGTATTCGTGCAGATCGTAGGTGAACAGGGTGATCACCTGGGCGTCGCGCTGGAAGCGCTCGCTGGCCTGCATGGCCAGGGCGTAGAAGTCCGCGTCCTGCGCCTGGGCAGCGTCGAGGTCGACCAGTACGGCGACGCGGCTGCTGTTGAGATTGCGGATACCGCCCACCAGTTGCTGCGCTTCGCGGCGCGGCAGGTGTTCCAGGCAGTCGGCCAGCAACGCGAGGTCGTAGCGCTGGCCGGCCAGTTCCGCCGGCAGAGCGCCGGCGTCGGCATGAAACAGCTCGCAGTCCGGATGCGCCGCGAGGAAGGCATCCACTGCCGGGATCTGGCTGGCACCCACCAGCAGCAAGCGCTGCGGTTGATAGCGATCGAGCAGGGCGGCGAGGGCTTGTTGCGGCGTGCGTGTCGAAATCATGGGGCTCGTCGAAAGCGAAAAATAATGAACGAAGACTAGCGTGTGACACCCATATGGCCTAGTGCTGGCGCATTCTGTCAGTCACGTCTTTACTCGGTAATTGTCGGTCGAGACCCGATCATTAGAGGAGACATAACTTTATGAGCATCACAAGGACCGCTTTACCCCTGCTGCTGGTAAGCACGTTGCTCACCGGTTGCGCAGGGTTGCAGAAGTCCGATTGGCCGACTTGCGCCGTGGTTGGCGGTGTCGGTGGCGCAGGTCTGGGCTCCATTGAAAGCAGCGCATGGGCTGGCTGGGGCGCCCTGATCGGTGGTGTGCTGGGTGCGTCCTACTGCTGGGTACATGGTGCCGCAGAACAAGTGGCCGAGGTCCCGCCGCCTGCACCGGCTCCTGAGCCTGCTCCGGCTCCGCTGCCCAAGGAAGAGACCATCGTGGTGCGTGACCTGCACTTCGCCTTCGACTCGTCGAAGATCGATGCGCAGGACAAGGACAAGCTCGATACCATCGCTACCCGCCTGAAAGGTGAGGCCGCGAGCACCGAGCTGAACATCGGTGGTCATACCGACAGCATCGGTACCGACGCCTACAACCAGAAACTGTCCGAGCGCCGCGCCAACGCCGTGTCCAACTACCTGGTCGATGCCGGCGTACCTGCCAGCAGCATCAAATCTGTCGTCGGTTATGGCGAAAGCCAGCCGGTCGCGGATAACAAGACCAAGGAAGGCCGCGCCGAGAACCGTCGCGTGGAAATCAAGATCACCCGCCAGTAAGTCTGGGGTGATGCCTGCAGAGGGGGCCTTCGTGGCCCCCTTTGTCATTCCCGGTTGCCACTGGCATAGGCCGGGGCAGAGGCGTATGTTCCCCGGCAAAGAAAAAACCGGGGGCATTTCATGAAAGCGTTGTTGGGGCTGGGCAAGCTGATTGCCCTGTTGTTCTGGCTGGCGGTGCTGGCCAACCTGATCCAACCCTTCGCACATCCCTTCGCCCTGCTGCTCAATGCGGCTGGCGCGCTGATCCTGCTGATCCACATCCTTGAAGTCCTGGCGCTGCGCAAGCGACTGCAGGGGCGCCCGCATCCGGGCATGGACCGCCTGCAGATACTGCTGTTCGGCGTCTTTCATTTCGCGACCCTGCCGCTGCCGGCAGTGGAGCAACCGGCATCCGCAAAAGTAGAAGGAGATACCCATGCGTAAGTCGCTGCTGGGCCTGGCGCTGTTCGCTCCGCTGGCCTGTTCGGCTGCCGGCACCGTCTCGGTGGAAGCCAATACCGTGCTGCGCCTGCCGGTGAAGGGCGACAGCCTGAGCCTGGACCGCGTCAGTGTGGGGCCCGAGGGCGCGCTGCTGATCCCGTCGCGGGTCAAGGAGCTGAAGATCGGCGAGCTGGACCTGGCGAAGAATGCCCGCCTCGGTGTGTTTCCCGGCAGCGACGCGCTGCAGATCGAGGTGCTGCACGGCAACCTTGCCGACGGCAGCGTGATCGCCGCGCAGGGCAGTTCCGGCAGCTTCGAGAAGCCCGCCAGCGGCGGTCGCAACCTGGTGTTGCGGCTGCAGGACGTGGCGGTGGAAAACCTGCTGATCGACGTCCGCGGCGGTGTTGGTGCGCCGGGCTATGACGGCCTGGATGGCGGCAGTGCGCAGACTTCCGGTTGCCTGTGGGGCAGCGGCAGGTCCGCTGGCGACGGCCAGAACGGTGCCGATGGCCAGACCGGGGCGTCCGGCGGCGTGGTGCGCCTGGAAGTCCCTGAGCAGTTCGCTGTCGAGAAGGTCAGGGTGCGCCTGGAAGGCGGCGCTGGCGGAGCGGGCGGCAAGCCCGGCAAGGCCGGACCGCGCAGCGCCGAGAAAGGCTGCTGGTTCTATTCGGTGGCGGGCGAGAAGCCCGGCGCGGAAGGCCAGGGCGGTGCGGAAGGGGCGAAGGGCAGCGAAGGCCGCCTGGACGTGAAGCGCTTCTGAAACCCAGGCTCGTTGCAACTAAGGGCCCGCCTGGCAAGTCAGGCGGGCCTTTTGTTTACCAGTGCGGGCGTGCTGCGACGAAGGCCACCAGCGCCATGCCGATCAGCAGGTTCAGACCCACGGTCTTGCGGATCTTGCCCAGCGCGGCGCCACCGGCCGGCCAGTCCTCGGCGCCCACCGCGCGGCGCAGTTCCGGCAGCTGCAGCGCCTGGATGCGCAGGAACAGTGCGAGCATCGCCACGTACAACCCCATCATCACCTGCACGTAGCGCGGTGCGCCGGCCATGCCGTTGAAGCTCAGGTGCAGCATGCCCACGCCGGTCACCGGCAGCAGGATCACCGCCGCCCACACCCAGCGGAAGAAGCGCGGGAATACCTCCAGCCACAGCTTCAGCCGGGCCGGCGCCTCCAGCGCAGCGACCGCGGCCGGGCGCAGCACCATCCAGGCGAAGAACATGCCGCCGACCCAGACCAGGGCGGCCAGGAGGTGCAGGGCATAGACGAAGGCAAAGGGTGTCATTCGGACGATCTCCGCTGGCGGTTGTGGTCGAGCGCGCTATCATAGCCGCCGATTCGAACCACTGAAAATTTATCCAGCATCCGGATGTGTCCACCAGGGCAACGCCGGAGCCCGGGAAGTCCATGCTCAGCACCGAACTCAAGGCCACGATCCAGGGCGCCTACTCGCGCTTTCTCGAGGCCAAGGAACTCAAGCCGCGCTACGGCCAGCGCCTGATGATCGCCGAAGTCGCCAAGGTCCTGGGGACCATCGCCAGCGACGAGGAAGGCCATCGCCTGGGCGACGCCGCCGTGGTCGCCGTGGAGGCCGGCACCGGCACCGGCAAGACCGTCGCCTACAGCCTGGCCGCCATCGCCTGCGCCAAGGCTGCCGGCAAGCGTCTGGTGGTCGCTACCGCCACCGTCGCCCTGCAGGAGCAGATCGTCCACAAGGACCTGCCCGACCTGCTGCGCAACTCCGGCCTGTCGTTCAGTTTCGCCCTGGCCAAGGGGCGCGGGCGCTACCTGTGCCTGTCCAAGCTCGACCACCTGTTGCAGGAAGGCCAGGCGCAGAGCGCCACCGCCCAGTTGTTCGAGGAGGAAGGTTTCCGCATCGACGTCGACGAAACCTCCACCAAGCTGTTCAACCAGATGATCGAGCGCCTGGCCGGCAATCGCTGGGACGGCGACCGCGACTCCTGGCCCGAGGCCATCGAGGATGCGCACTGGTCGCAGGTCACCACCGACCACAGCCAGTGCACCAACCGCCATTGCCCGAACTTCCAGCAGTGCGCCTTCTACAAGGCACGCGAAGGCATGACCAAGGTCGATGTGATCGTCACCAACCATGACCTGGTGCTGGCTGACCTGGCGCTGGGCGGCGGTGCGATCCTGCCCGACCCGCGTGAAACCATTTACGTGTTCGACGAAGGCCATCACCTGCCGGACAAGGCCATCGGCCACTTCGCCCACTTCACCCGCCTGCGTGCCACGGCCGACTGGCTGGCCCAGGTCGACAAGAACCTCACCAAGCTGCTGGCGCAGAACCCGCTGCCGGGTGACCTCGGCCGCCTGATCGAGCAGGTGCCGGAACTGGCCCGCGAGTTGCGCACGCACCAGCAGTTCATGTTCACCGCCTGCGAGGAGATCGGTGACTTCCGCGCCGGCGAGGACATGGAAGGCCGCGAGCGGCCACGCCATCGCTTCGAAGGCGGAGTGATCCCCGAGCACATCCGCGAGATGGGCATCGAGCTGAAGAAGGGCTTCGCCAAGCTCACCGACCTGTTCACCCGCCTGACCGAACTGCTCAAGGAAGCCATGGACGGGGAGGGCAGCGTCGGCATCGCCAGCCACCAGGCCGAAGAGTGGTACCCGCTGTTCGGCAGCCTGCTGTCCCGCGCCCAGGGCAACTGGGAACTGTGGACCGCCTTCACCAGTGAAGACCCGGAAGACAGCCCGCCCATGGCGCGCTGGCTGACCCTCGCCGAGAGCGGCACCTTCTACGACATCGAGGCCAACGCCAGCCCGATTCTTGCCGCCGAGACCCTGCGCCGTAACCTGTGGAACGTCGCTTATGGCGTGCTGGTGACCTCCGCCACCCTCACCGCCCTGGGCACCTTTGATCGCTACCGCATGCGCGCCGGCCTGCCGCGCGCGGCGGTCACCGCCGTGGTGCCGAGCCCGTTCCACCACGCCGATGCCGGCGTGCTGCGCGTACCGGACCTGAAGGCCGACCCGCGCGATGCTGCCGCGCATACCGCCGCGATCATTCGCGAGTTGCCGGAGATAGTCGAAGGTTCGCGTGGTTCGCTGATCCTGTTCTCCTCGCGCAAGCAGATGCAGGAAGTCTTCGACGGCCTGGACCGCGACTGGCGCAAGCGCGTGCTGATCCAGGGCAACCTGTCCAAGCAGGAAACCCTGAACAAGCACCGCTCCCGCGTGGACGATGGCGAGCCGAGCGTGCTGTTCGGCCTGGCCAGCTTCTCCGAAGGTGTGGACCTGCCCGGCGCCTATTGCGAGCACGTGGTGATCGCCAAGATTCCCTTCGCCGTGCCGGATGACCCGGTGGAAGCGGCGCTGTCGGAGTGGATCGAGGCGCGCGGCGGCAATCCCTTCATGGAGATCGCCGTGCCCGATGCCTCGCTGCGCCTGGTGCAGGCCTGTGGCCGACTGCTGCGGACCGAGCAGGACCGCGGCACCATTACGCTGCTGGACCGTCGCGTGGTGACGCAGCGCTACGGCAAGGCCATTCTTAACGCATTGCCGCCGTTCCGCCGCGAAATTGCTTGAGTGTGCGGGAGCGAGTTCCCGCGCTGGCTGTCAAACGATCGCCCGCCGTCCGGCGGGCGTGTTGCAAGGATTCGAATCCATGACATCGATGCGTTGGCATCTGCCTCTGCTGCTCAGCCTGGCCATCGCCAGTGCCCCGGCCTGGTCGGCCGGCGGCAATGAAACCCTGTTCAACTTCGTCAAGCCGATGGGGGTGGTCAGCGTCACCACGCAGAACGCCGACCTGCCGAGTTCCACTGCAGAGGCCACGCCCGAAGGCGAAATCCTGCGCCGGGTGAACTTCAACCCCGCGCCGCAACCGACCCTGCGCCTGGCGCCATCCAGCGGCAGTTGGGATTTCTCCCAGGCCGACAGCATCAGCCTGCGGATCCAGAACGCCATGGACTGGGCCATCACCCTGGAAGTGGAGATCGAAGGCGTAGCCGGCGCCCCCGGCCTGCGTGCGAGCATCGCCTTGCCGCCGGGGCCGGCACAGACCCTGGTGATCCCGCTGCACGCCATCGCCCCGGAAGACTTCGGCATGCGTGCCGGCGTGCCTATGCCCGCGACACAGGACGGCCAGCGCCTGCTGCTGGCGAGCAAGGTCAGCGGCGAGCTGAACCGCAGCCAGGTTGGCGCGGTGAAGCTGTTCCTCACCTCGCCCAAGGCGGCGCAGGACATCCTCGTTGGTCGTTTCGGCACCCGTGCCGGCAACGACGAATACCACAAGGCCTACGCCGGCATCGTCGACGGCTTCGGCCAGTCCACCCGCAGCGACTGGCCGGAGAAGGTGAAGAGCCCGGAGCAACTGGCCAACGCCTGGAAGGCTGAAGGCGAGCAACTGAAGAAGTGGCAGCCGGCGCCAGGGCGCGACGCCTTTGGCGGCCTGCTCGATGGCCCGGCCTTCGAAGGTACCGGCTTCTTCCGCACCGAGAAGCGCAATGGCCGCTGGTGGCTGGTGACGCCGGAAGGGCATTCGTTCTGGTCCATGGGTGTCAACGCGGTGAACGCCGACAGCAGCCAGACCTACGTCGAAGGCCGCGAATACATGTTCGCCAGCCTGCCCAAGGAGGACGAGCCACTGGCCGCCTTCTACGGCCAGCGCGACGACCGCAGTGGCGTCGGCGCCCAGCAGGGGCGTGCCTTTGGCAACGGTCGCTGGTTCGACTTCTATGCTGCCAACCGCTTCCGTGCCGATGGTGGCCTGACTGCCGATGCCGCAGCCGCCGCGTGGCGCGAGCGCACCGTACAGCGCCTCGGTTCCTGGGGCTTCAATACCCTGGGCGACTGGAGCGATCCGGCCTTCGCCGACGATCCGCGCATGCCCTACAGCGTGCCGCTGTCCATCAGCGGCGACTATGCCACGGTGAGCACCGGCTACGACTGGTGGGGCGCCATGCCCGATCCGTTCGACCCGCGCTTCGCCATGGCCGCCGAACGGGCCATCGCCATCGCCGCACGCGATCATCGCGAGGACGCCTGGCTGCTGGGTTACTACGCCGATAATGAGCTGGCCTGGGCCGGCCGTGGCGACGACGACCAGGCGCACTTCGCCCTGGCCTTCGGCACGCTCAAGCTGTCCACCGACAGCCCGGCCAAGCGCGCCTTCATCAAGCAGCTCAAGGACAAGTACGAGGATCACGAGCAACTCGCCGAGGCCTGGGGCGTGCAGCTGGGTTCCTGGGAAGACCTCGATGCGCCGGGCTACCAGGCGCCGGTCCCGAGCGAAGCGCACCCGGCGATCGCCCAGGACTACAGCGCCTTCCTGCGCCTGTACGCCGACCAGTACTTCAAGACCCTGAAGGACTCGCTGCAGTGGCACGCGCCGAATCACCTGCTGCTCGGCCCGCGCTTCGCCGTCAGCACGCCGGAAGCGCTGGCCTCCTGCGCGCAGTATTGCGACATCCTCAGCTTCAACCTTTACGTGCCGTTGCCGCGGCAGGGCTTCGATGCCAACTACGTGCGCAGCCTGGACAAGCCGGTGCTGATCACCGAGTTCCACTTCGGCTCCCGCGACCGCGGGCCGTTCTGGGGCGGCGTTGCCGAGGTGTACACCGAGCAGCAGCGTGGCGAGGCGTACCAGCGCTTCATCGCCGAGGCGGCGAAACAACCGAATATCGTCGGCGCGCACTGGTTCCAGTACCTCGACCAGCCGGTGACCGGCCGCCTGCTCGATGGTGAAAACGGCCATATCGGCCTGGTCGGCATCACCGACCTGCCGTTCACCGGCTTCGTCGACGCCGTGCGCAAGGCCAACCAGCAGACGCTGAAAGGTATCGACGAGCTGGCCCGTGCCGCCGCCAAGGTCGCGCCGGAGCCCAAGCCGAAACCGGCGCCGGCCGCCGATGACAGCGATGATGGGGAGCAGGCGTCGCAGTGACGGCGCGGCGATGATCGGACATTCGCGGGACCACACCCTGCCTTCGGCAGGGTTCCCAGGGGCAGAAGGCGCTGAAACAATGGCGCTTCCTGCCCCTGTGCATTTCCGGAGCCTGAGATGACCCTGAACGGCCACTGCGATCCGCGTTTCACCCCTGTTGCCGATGCTTTCAGTGCGCTGTTCGAAGACCCGCAGGAGCGCGGCGCGGCGCTGTGCATCCAGGTCGGCGGCGAAACCGTGGTCGATCTCTGGGCCGGCAGTGCCGGCAAGGAGCCGGGCCAGGGCTGGCAGGCCGACACACTGCTCAACCTGTTCTCCTGCACCAAGACTTTCGCCGCCGTCGCCGCACTGCAACTGGTGGGTGAGGGCCGTCTGGAACTGGACGCTCCGGTGGCGCGCTACTGGCCGGAGTTCGCCGCCGCAGGCAAGCAGGACATCAGCGTACGCCAGCTCCTCTGTCATCGCGCGGGCCTGCCGGCGATCCGCGAGCCGCTGGCGCCCGAGGCGCTGTACGACTGGGACAGCATGACCGCCGCGCTGGCCGACGAAACGCCGTGGTGGACACCCGGCGCCGAGCATGGCTATGCCCCCATTACCTACGGCTGGCTGATCGGCGAAGTGATCCGCCGTGTCGACGGTCGCGAGCCGGGGGCCGCCATCGTCGCGCGTACGGCCACGCCACTGGGACTGGACTTCCATATCGGCCTGGATGACAGCGAGTTCCACCGCGTGGCGCACATCGCCCGGGGCAAGGGCAACCTGGGCGACGCCGCGGCGCAACGTCTGTTGCGAACCATGATGACCGACGCCGCCGCACTCTCGACCCGCGCCTTCACCAACCCGCCTTCGGTGCTCACCAGCACCAACAAGCCGGAATGGCGCCGCATGTCTCAGCCCGCCGCCAATGGCCATGGCAACGCACGCTCGCTGGCCGGCTTCTACAGCGGCCTGTTGCAGGGCAAGCTGCTTGACGACGCGTTGCTGGCCGAACTCACTCGTGAGCATGCCGTCGGTGAGGATCGAACTTTATTGACCTGTACGCGCTTCGGCCTGGGCTGCATGCTTGATCAGCCGAGTGTGGCCAACGCCACCTACGGCCTTGGTCCGCAGGCTTTCGGGCATCCCGGCGCCGGCGGCTCCATTGGCTTCGCCGATCCCGAGCGCGAGCTGGCTTTCGGTTTCGTCGTCAACACGCTCGGCCCGTACGTGCTGATGGACCCGCGCGCACAGCGCCTGGCGCGTCTCGCCGGCGACTGCCTGTAGCGACGAACGGGAGGAACCTTCCTCCCGCCGTACCTTCTCAAGGTCGTCCGCTTTTGCCGTCGGCAAGTATTGCGCCGGCATTCCGCTGCAGGTGCCGATGAGCGCCGCTCGTCAGTTCGAGATTAAAATCTCGTTCCAACTGAGTAAGTTATGTACAACTCTTAAGCTGATTGCTGAAGTCAGGGTGCCGCTGCTCGCCAGTCGCGCCCGGCCTCCCTTCATCCCCCGACTTGTGGATCGCTCCCATGAACGTGCTGCCCATGAATGTGTTGAAAGTTTCCACGCTTGCCCTCTGCATGGGCCTCGCCGCCTGTAGCCAGTTCCAGTCCAGTGACTCGACCAAGGCGCCGGACAATGTCGCGGCAGCAGCCAAGCCCGCCGCCGGCACCGGCCATTGGTGGTGGCCATTCGCTGCCGGGGACGAAGCGACTGCCGCCGCTCCCGCGCCGCAGCAGAAAGCCGTGGAAGCGCCCAAGGTGGCCGAAGCGGGCAGCAAGCAGCCCGGCGGTCATTGGTGGTGGCCGTTTGGTGTCAGTGAGAGCAAGCCGGGTGCCGAGAAGGCCGCCAAGCCGCAATCCGTGCAAGTCAGCAAGGAGTGGCTGGACCAGCACGAGAAGTCCCTGCGCGCGGCAGTTGCCGGCAGCAAGTTCACCGTCGAGCGCCGCGAGAATGCCCTGGTGCTGATTGCGCCGGTGGAAGGCTCGTTCAACCCCAAGCGTCCTGAACTGCTGCTGCCGATTACCCTGGCGCCGCTGGGCAACGTGGCGAAGATGCTGCAGAACGATCCGGAGAGCGGTGTGCTGGTGCTTGGTCACAGCGACAGCTCGGGCGACAAGGCGCTCAACGACAAGGTCAGCCTGCAGCGTGCCCAGGCGGTGTCCTCGATCTTCCGCCTCAGCGGGCTGGGTGCCGACCGTCTGCGCCTGAAGGGCGTCGGTTCCAGCCTGCCGCGCGCCGACAACGCCAGCGCCGAAGGTCGCGCGCTGAACCGCCGTGTCGAAGTGCTGGTAACCCAGCGCACCAGCCTGCTGGCGCTCGCCCAGGCCAACTGATCCGCCGCAGGCAAAGCGTCATTCCGCCTGGAATGACGCTTGTCGTGGATCAAGCGCGAAGGCGCAACTCTGGATAAGCTTAGGGACTTCTTCTGCAGGAGATTTCCGATGGCCCAGACCCTGGCCGATATGCGCCGCGAATACACCCGTGACGGACTGACCGAAACCCAGGCGCCCGCCGAGCCGTTCAGCCTGTTCAACCAGTGGTTCGAGGACGCGGTGAAGACCGAGCAATTGCCGGTCGAACCCAACGCGATGATGCTCGCCACCGTGGACGCCGACGGCCAGCCGCACTGCCGCGTGCTCCTGCTCAAGGGCCTGGACGAGCGTGGCTTCACCTTCTTCAGCAACTATGAAAGCGCCAAGGGCCAGCAACTCGGGGAAAACCCGCGTGCGGCCATGACCTTCTTCTGGCCGGCCCTGGAGCGCCAGGTGCGTATCGAAGGACGAGTCGAGAAGGTTTCCAGCGAAGAGTCCGCCGCCTACTACCGTGTGCGCCCGCTGGGCAGCCGGCTGGGCGCCTGGGCGTCACCGCAGAGCCGGGTGATCGATGGCCGTGGCGAGCTGGAGCAACTGCTGGCGGAGACTGAACAGCGCTTCGCCGACAGCGCGCCAAGCTGCCCGGACTTCTGGGGCGGCTACCGCCTGCTGCCGAGCCGCATCGAGTTCTGGCAGGGCCGCCCGAGCCGCCTGCATGATCGCCTCAACTTCCGCAACGAAAATGGCGCCTGGGTGCGCGAACGTCTCGCGCCCTGATCTTCTGCTCTTCGTAGGAGCGAGCTTGCTCGCGATCTGCCTCACTATTGGGGTTGTTCGCGAGCAAGCTCGCTCCTACAGGTCAACTCAATTTTCAGGCCTGAATCGGACCGATCGCGGACGAAGTCCGCTCCTACGCACGCCGGAAAGTCCGTGCTGCGGTGTAGGATGCCCAGCATCCTCCCGCTCAACGGACCTGTCCCATGAAAGTCGTCATCGCTCCCGACTCCTTCAAGGAGAGTCTCTCCGCCCCTGAGGTCGCCGAGGCCATTTCCCGTGGCTGGCTGCGCGCCCGGCCCGATGACGAAACCCTGCTGCGGCCCATGGCCGACGGCGGTGAAGGCACGGTGGATGCGGTGCTGGCTGCGCGGCCGGGCGAGCGTCGCGAATTGCTGGTTTGTGGCCCGCTGGAGCAGCCGGTAACGGCGCACTGGGGCTGGCTGGAGGATGCCACGGCGGTGATCGAGATGGCCGCTGCCAGCGGTTTGCACTGGGTGCCGGAAGGCAAGCGTGACGCCACCCGCACCACCAGCCGAGGTACCGGTGAGGTGATCCGGGCGGCGCTGGATGCCGGTGCGAAGAAGATCATCATCGGCCTGGGTGGCAGTGCCACCAATGACGCTGGCCTGGGTCTGCTGCAAGCGCTGGGTGTGAGTTTCCTCGATGGCGAGGGCAGCGAACTCGGCGCCGGCGGAGCGCAACTCGCGCAGCTCGAGCGCATCGACCTGTCGGGGCTCGACCCGCGACTGGGCGCGGTCGAGTTTGAAGTCGCCGCCGACGTCAACAATCCCCTTTGCGGCCCGCATGGCGCTTCGGCCGTGTTCGGCCCGCAGAAGGGCGCCAACCCGGCGCAGGTGCAGCAGCTGGACGCCGCGCTCGAACGCTTCGCCGAAGTGGCGGCGCAGGCCCTCGGGCAGGATCACCGCCTGTTTCCCGGTGTCGGTGCCGCAGGTGGCCTGGGCTTCGCTTGCCGGGCCGTCCTCAAGGCTCGATTCCGCCCGGGGATCGAACTGATCGCCGAATTGTCGGAACTGGAACCGGCGCTGACCGGGGCGTCGCTGGTCATTACCGGGGAAGGGCGGCTGGACGGCCAGAGTCTCCACGGCAAGACACCGGTGGGCGTGGCCCACGTTGCCCGGCGCGTCGGCGTGCCGGTAATCGCCCTGGCGGGCAGTGTCGGCGAGGGGTTGGCCGAATTGCGTGAAGTGGGAATCGAGGCGGCCTTCAGCCTGGCGCCGGGCCCCATCACCCTGGCCGACGCCTGCGCCCGGGCGGCGCAGGAGCTGGAAAACCGCGCCGAGGCGCTGGCGCGCTTCTGGTCGCTGGCTCAGGCCGCGCGATAGTCGTCAGCGGCGCGCTGCAGCCAGTCGGGGAGGTCGCGGCGCTTCACCTTCTGGCGCTTGGCATCAGCCAGGCGTTCGAGCAGGTAGGTGCGTTTGCGCGGATCATCACCGGCCAGCGACAACGCCAGGTCGCGGTCCATCCAGCGACGGATGCGCCAGTAGATCCACCAATGGAAGTACAGGCCGGCGGCGGTGGTGACGACGATGATGAAATAGTCCATGGGAGTATCCGTGCGGGGCGCTTCTGCGGCGGGCGCCAGCCTAACCGATCCGTCGTCAGGAAAAACTGAGCCACGGCAGGCGTTTTCGGTGGATATGGCACAAACTGTACGAAAGCTGAATCGAGATCAGCTGTTTCACGACCTGGCGTGACAGGCGGGCTGTCGTCGGAGTCTAATAGTCGTAGCCCTACTCGGAGGTTCCCTAATGCGTAAAACTGCCCTGATCGCCGTGACTTTCGCGGCCCTGGCCATGACCCTCGGTGGTTGCCAGTCCAGCCTGACCGGCGATACCTATACCCGTGAAGAAGCACGCACCGTGCAGAACGTTCGCATGGGTACCATCCAGGCCCTGCGCCCGGTGAAGATCGAAGGCACCAAGACTCCCATCGGCTCGGTTGCCGGCGCCGCGGTTGGCGGTATCGGCGGCAGCGCCATCGGTGGCGGCAAGGGCAGCTATGTCACCGCCATCATTGGCGCCGTGGCCGGCGGCCTGCTCGGCGCAGCGACCGAAGAAGGCCTGACCCGCACCCAGGGTGTGGAAATCACCGTTCGCGAAGACGACGGCAGCACCCGCGCCTACGTCCAGCAGGTCGACGAAGGTGCCGTGTTCCGCGTTGGCGAGCGCGTGCGCATCCTCACCGTCAACGGTACCAGCCGCGTCGCTCACTGACCGGCATCGGCTGCCCACCTGTGGCAGCCAGCGAAAAACAGCGCGCGACAGTCGACCCGACTGTCGCGCGCTATCGTTTGGGGGATCGGAAAATCCGTCGCAGCTCAATGCAGCTGCGGCTCATGGCTGTATTTTCGTAATAATTCAATCCATGACGCGTAATCGATAGATATGGATAATCGTCGCCTTTGCAAGCCGGCCGCCTGTGTGCGGTGTTGTCTGCCAGAACGCCGTCCGGCGGTGAAAAGGAGTAGGTCATGACGTTGGCGCTGATTATCGCGCTGCCTTTCTTCGGGGTTTTGCTGCCGCTGCTGACCGAGCGTTTCGGCCGTACCGCCTGCGCTGCCGCCACCGGCCTGGTGCCATTGCTGGGCTTGATCCTGCTGCTGGGGCAACGCTCGGTGCTGGGTTCCGATGCGCAGGTGTATCGCCAGCAGTGGCTGCCGGAGCTGGGCCTGAACCTCAGCCTGCGCCTGGATGGCCTGGGCTTCCTGTTCGCCCTGCTGATCCTCGGCATCGGCCTGCTGGTGATCCTCTACGCCTGCTATTACCTGTCCGAGAAGGAGCCCGCCGGGCGCTTCTTCGCCTTCCTGCTGCTGTTCATGGGCGCCATGCTTGGCGTGGTGCTCAGCGAAAACCTGTTGCTGATGCTGGTGTTCTGGGAGCTGACCAGCCTGTCGTCGTTCCTGCTGATCGGCTTCTGGGGGCATCGCTCGGATGCGCGCAAGGGCGCGCGGATGTCCCTGGCGGTCACCGGTGGCGGCGGCCTGGCGCTGCTCGCCGGCATCCTGTTGATCGGCCACGTGGTCGGCAGCTTCGAGCTGAGCAGCGTGCTCGGCGCGCGCGAGGTGCTGCAGGCCAGCCCGTTGTTCCCGCTGGCGCTGTGCCTGGTGCTGCTGGGCGTGTTCACCAAGTCGGCGCAGTTCCCGTTCCACTTCTGGTTGCCCCACGCCATGGCGGCGCCGACGCCAGTGTCGGCCTACCTGCACTCGGCGACCATGGTGAAGGCCGGTGTGTTCCTGCTGGCGCGCCTGTATCCGCTGCTGTCGGGCAATGACCTGTGGTTCTACCTGGTCAGTCTGACCGGCCTGGCGACCCTGCTGATGGGCGCCTTCATGGCGCTGTTCCAGAATGACCTCAAGGGCCTGCTGGCGTATTCCACCATCAGCCACCTGGGCCTGATCACCCTGCTGTTCGGCCTGGATTCGCCCATGGCCAACGTCGCGGCGATCTTCCACATCATCAACCACGCGACCTTCAAGGCCTCGCTGTTCATGGCCGCCGGGATCATCGACCACGAGACTGGCAGCCGCGACATGCGCCGCATCAACGGCATGTGGAAGTACATGCCGCACACCGCCGTTCTGGCAATGGTGGCGTCGGCGTCCATGGCTGGTGTGCCGCTGCTCAATGGATTCCTCAGCAAGGAGATGTTCTTCGGCGAGACCCTGGCGCAGAACATGATGGGTAGCTTCAACTGGCTGATCCCGGCGCTGGCGACCGTCGGCGCACTGTTCTCGGTGAGCTACTCGGTGCGCTTCATCCACGACGTGTTCTTCAACGGCGAACCGATCAACCTGCCCAACCCGCACCCGCACGAGCCGCCGCGCTACATGAAGGTGCCGGTGGAAATCCTGGTGCTGATCTGCCTGCTGGTTGGCGTTATGCCGGGGATCATCGTCGGGCCGCTGCTGGCCGGCGCCGCGGCGTCGAGCCTGAACGGTGCGCTGCCCGAGTACAGCCTGGCGATCTGGCACGGCTTCAACGCGCCGCTGGCCATGAGTTTCGTGGCGAGTGCCGGTGGCGTGCTGCTCTACGTGCTGCGCAAGCCACTGTTCGACTGGTACGCCGGGTTGCCGGCGATGGATGCCAAACTGGTGTTCGAGCAGCAGGTGCAGCGCGTGGTGCGCTTTGCCGCGCGCGCCACCGACTTGCTGGAGAACGGCTCGCTGCAGCGCTATTCCATGCTGCTGGTGCTGGCTGCCGTGGTGGTGGTGTTCGCCGGTCTTGCACCGCTGCCGGGTATCGAGGGCGCGCGTGCGCAGACGCCTCTGGATGGCATCACCGCCCTGGGGCTGGCACTGCTGGCCGTCGCCGGCCCGCTCACCGTATGGTTCCACCGCCAGCGCCTGACCGCACTGGTCATCCTCAGCATCGCCGGGTTGCTGGTGGCGCTGGCCTTCGCCCGCTTCGCTGCGCCGGACCTGGCGCTGACCCAGCTGTCGGTGGAGGTGGTGACCATGGTCCTGCTGATGCTGGCGCTGTACTACCTGCCAGCGCGCACGCCGAAGACGTCCAGCAGCCTGCGCCGCTTGCGTGATTTCGTGATCGCCGTGGGTGCCGGAGTAATGGTCACGCTGCTGACCTATGCCGTGCTCACCCGGCCGTACGACAGCATCGCCGGTTACTACCTGGAGAACAGCGTCACCGGTGGCGGCGGTCACAACGTGGTGAACGTGATCCTGGTGGACTTCCGTGGCTTCGATACCCTCGGCGAGATCACCGTGCTGGCCATCGCCGCCGTCGGTATCTTCGCGCTGCTCGACGGCCTGCGCCTGCTGCGCCGCGAGCAGGACGACGAAGGCCGCGCCTGGGCGAAGGATCGCTTCCCGCCCATCCTCGCCGCGCTGTCGCGCCTGCTGCTGCCGCTGGCGCTGCTGGTCTCGGTGTTCATCTTCCTGCGCGGGCACAACCTGCCGGGTGGCGGCTTCATTGCCGGGTTGATCACCTCGGTGGCGCTGATCCTCCAGTACATCGCCTGTGGCAGCCGTTGGGTGAACACGCGCCTGCCGCTGGACTACAGCCGCCTGGCCGGCCTCGGTGTGCTGATCGCCGGGCTGACCGGCCTGGGCGCCTGGTTCTTCGGTTTCCCGTTCCTCACCTCGGCGTTCGGCCACTTCCACATTCCGCTGGTGGGCGAGATCGAGCTGGCTACCGCCATGCTCTTCGACCTGGGCGTGTACTTCACCGTGGTTGGCGCGACGCTGCTGATTCTTTCCGGGCTGGGTTCGGTCACCGCGCCGCCGGAGCCTCTGACCAAGGAGGCGCACTGATGGAAGCGCTGTTCGCCATCGCTCTCGGCCTGCTGACCGCCAGCGGCGTCTACCTGCTGCTGCGCGCGCGCACCTTCCCCGTCGTGCTGGGGCTGACCTTGCTGTCCTACGCAGTGAACCTGTTTCTCTTCGCCATGGGCCGCCTGGCCGGTGACCCGGCGGTGGTCGGCAAGGTTGCCAATGCCGGCGATCCGATCCCCCAGGCGCTGGTGCTGACCGCCATCGTCATCGGCTTCGCCATGACCGCCTTCGTTATCGTCCTGGCCCTGCGTGGGCTGGCGGAGACTGGCGGCGATCATGTCGATGGCGGTAATGGGGAGGAAGGCCGATGAACCACTGGCTGATCCTGCCCGTCCTGCTGCCGCTGTTCGCCGGCTGTGCGCTGCTGCTGGTTGGCGAACGCCTGCAACGAGCCCTGTCGTTGCTCGCCACCTTGGCCTTGTTGCCGCTTTCCGCCGTGCTGTTGCAACAGGCCGACAGTGGCGTGGTGCAGTTCTACGCGCTGGGCAACTGGCAGCCGCCGTTCGGCATCATCCTGGTGCTGGACCGCCTCAGTGCGCTGATGATTGCCGCTACCGCGCTGCTCGCCAGCCTGTCGCTGATCTACGCACTGCGCGGGGACGACAAGCGCGGCAAGCGCTTCCACCCGTTGTTCCAGTTCCAGCTGCTCGGGCTCAACGGCGCCTTTCTCACCGGCGACCTGTTCAACCTGTTCGTGTTCTTCGAGATCCTGCTGATCGCGTCCTATGCGCTGTTGCTGCATGGCGGCGGGGCAGGGCGGGTGCGCGCGGGTGTGCACTATGTGGTGCTCAACCTGGTTGGCTCGGCGTTCTTCCTCATCGCCGTAGGCACCCTCTATGGCATCACCGGCACCCTGAACATGGCGCACATGGCCGAGCGCGTGGCGCAGTTGAGCGCCGAGCAGGCGCCGCTGGTACGTGCGGCGGCGCTGTTGCTGCTGGTGGTGTTCGGCCTCAAAGCGGCGTTGCTGCCGCTTTACTTCTGGCTGCCCAGGGCCTACGCCGAAGCCAGCGCGCCGGTGGCGGCGCTGTTCTCGATCATGACCAAGGTGGGCATCTACTCGATCCTGCGCGTGTATACGCTGATCTTCGGCGAGCAGGCCGGCGAGTTGGCGAACCTCGCGCAGGCCTGGCTGTGGCCACTGGCGCTGGCCGGTATCGTGGCCGGTGCGCTGGGTACCCTGGCGGCGACCACGCTGCAGGGCCTGTTGTCGTATCTGGTCGTGGTATCGGCCGGTACGCTGCTGGCGGCCATTGCTTTGGGCACGCCGGAAGCATTGTCCGCCGCGCTGTACTACCTGCTGCACAGCATCTGGGTGGCCGGCGGCCTGTTCCTGCTGGCCGACCTGATCGCCCGCCAGCGTGGTGACAAGGCCGGCCGGCTGGTGCAAGGCCCGGCGTTGCTGCAGCCGCATCTGCTGGGCGCTGCGTTCTTCTTCGGCGCCATTGCGGTTGCCGGGTTGCCGCCACTGTCGGGCTTCCTCGGCAAGCTGATGCTGCTGCGCTCGGTCAGCGGCGGCAGCGAGGCTATCGCGCTGTGGAGCGTGGTGCTGGTGAGCGGGCTGGTAACCATCGTTGCCTTGAGCCGCGCCGGCAGCACGCTGTTCTGGCGCACCGGGCACACCGTGCTGGGCAGCGCCGAACGTGAACCGGTGAAGCTGCTGGCGGCCTTCGGCCTGCTGGCTAGTGCACCGCTGATGGTGGTTGCCGCGCGACCGCTGATCGACTACACCCAGGCCACTGCCGCGCAATTGCTGGATGCCGGGCTGTATCGCCACGCAATCCTGCTGGGAGGTGGCGCATGATTCGTCGTCTGCTTCCACACCCGCTGCTCAGCGGCGTACTGCTACTGACCTGGTTGCTGCTGGTCAACGATTTCTCCCTGGGCCACTGGCTGCTCGGCGCCTTCCTCGGCCTGGCGATCCCGCTGCTGTGCCGCAATCTGCTGCTGGCGGCGCCACGCATCCAGCGACCTGGGCTGCTGCTGCGCTTCATCGGCCTGGTGCTCTACGACATCGTGGTTGCCAACCTGCAGGTGGCGAAACTGGTGCTGGGGCCGAAGGCCAACCTGCGGCCCGGCTTCGTGGAAATCCCGCTGGAGCTGACCGATGACCTGGCCATCAGCATCCTCGCCAGCGTCATCACCCTGACCCCGGGTACCTGTTCGGCCGACTTGTCCGCCGACCGCCGCAGGCTGCTGGTCCATGGCATCGACGTGCCCAATCCGCAGGCGCTGGTCGCGGATATCAAGGCGCGTTACGAGGCGCCGCTGAAGGAGGTATTCGCATGCTCGGCATCGTGATCCCGATCTGCCTGGTGCTGCTGGGGATCGCCGTGCTGCTCACCGTGGCGCGGCTGGTTCGCGGGCCGTCGGTGGCAGACCGCATCCTGGCGCTGGACACCCTGTCGGTGGAAGCCATCGCATTGATCGTGCTGTTCGGCATCTGGAAGGGCAGCGGCCTGTACTTCGAGGCGGCGCTGCTGATCGCGGTGATGGGCTTCGTCAGCACCGTGGCGCTGTGCAAGTTCCTCCTGCGCGGAGACATCATCGAATGAACATGCTCATTGAAGCGCTGGTCTGCTTCCTGCTGCTGGCCGGCAGCCTGTTCGCCCTGCTCGGCGCCATCGGCCTGTACCGGCTGCCGGACTTCTACACGCGCCTGCACGCCCCGACCAAGGCCTCGACCCTGGGCGTGGGCGGCGTGGTGCTGGCCTCGCTGCTGTACTTCAGCACGCGCGGCGAGGGCGTGAGCCTGCACGAAGTGCTGATCACGGTGTTCCTCTTCATCACCGCACCGGTGAGCGCGCACCTGCTGGCCAAGGCTGCGATGCAGCAGCGCGTGCCGGTGCAGCGGGGGACCAAGGGCAAGCCCTGGGACTGATTTTGAGCTTTGATTGCGATGCTTCTGGTTGGGGTGGTTCAGCATCGCTTTGGCGTACGCGCGGACTCTGTGTTTCGCCCCCTCGGGCGAGTCCCTTTTGTCAAACGCCACAAAAGGAACCAAAAAGTCTTGCCCCGGACATCCGGTTTTTCGCTTAGGCGAAAAATACCCTCGTTGAAGCGAAGTTTCAGGGGCCCGCCGTGAAGGGCCATCCCTGGCCCTTCACGGCTCTCGCGGCATCCATGCCGCTCAACCCCTGAAACCCCGCTTCAACGAGGCCTCCTGAACGGGGCATTCGGCGTGTGCGGATATTTCTCTGGAAGACCTTAAGCGCCAAAGTGTGAGGGGGTTAAAGGTTTGGCACTGGGCTGGGGGAAGCCGGAAGAGACCGGATGAAACCGGAAGAAGGCGGGGAAGCCAAAGCGGGCAAGGGCTGCAGCGGACAGCCCTTTCAGAATCGGTGCCAAAGCTCCGCGAAGCGTCTGCGGGGACAACCGTCAAATTTCGCGGGGGGATTGGCACCGTACCTGGAATAACGCAAACGTCAGATCAACCAGCCGCCAGCCCAGACAACGCGGCCAACAATCTGTAAGCCCTCAGTCAGCCCCTTAGGCACGACCATCAGGTTATAGGCTTTGTTCTCGCTGATGATATGGACCGAGCCATCGAACTGCCTTTGCAGGCGCTTAGCATAGAGGTGGTCATCTAGCAGGATGACATAGACACCCTCTCCCTCAAGGCTATCCCGACTCAGATCAATCATGACGGTATCGTCATCCTCGATCAGCCCAACCATCGAATCGCCATCGTTTCTTAGACAAGCCAGGTTATCTGGTTTGAGCCCCTTCTTCCGCAGCGAGTAACGCGTAAACGCCAGGTTTGTAAGTACCTTGGCGCGCTCGTTCCATGCGCCGTGCCCAGCGCTACAGCGAGCGTCGTAAAGCGGAATGAACGCATATGTCTCATCGTCTAGCGGAGCCGCCCACGCCGCATCTGGCGAGGGCTTCCCCAGTAGCAACCAGTCCAGGCTTGCCCCTGCTGCCCCAGCGAGCGCTACCGCTGCCGAGATGCTGGGTGCATTAGCACCTTTGATGTACTTGTACAGCTGCGTCTCATGAATGCCTGACAGGTTTGCTAGTTCTCTCTTGCCCCCGACCCTGGCGGCTAACTCCTCAATCCTGGTTCCGATTGCCAGCGGACTAAACGGAACGCGGGGCTCTGCGGGTTCCGATTGTTCCGATTCGGCGTAATCGTCTGATTTCATTAGGGTTTATCTCTTTAGCTATGCGGATGAAGCGAATGAGCCAATCGGAACTAGCTTTTTCGCTTGATGGCGCCTATCTCTTTCGCTATGTTTATCCGCAACAGGTCGTTAGACGGCCTAAAGAAACCACCCGCCAAGATGGTTATGAGATGGACGCCAACAACATGCCACGCGACCCAGCCCAGCGCTGGGAGTGGATCAAGTACCAACTGCGAATTCGGGGTTCCTCGGCAGCCGAGCTGGCTCGGCAGTTGACTGTTACTGACCGCGCAATCCGGGCAGTGAAGACAACCCCCTATCCCCGCATTGAGCGCGCAATCGCCGCTGCTCTCGGTGTCGAGCCGCAGCAGCTTTGGCCAGAGCGTTGGAACAGCGACGGCACCCCCAAACGGCAGCGCCCTAATCGTGCGGAAAGCACGATGCAATATCAGTGTACCGAGCGTGCCCAGTCTAGCCGTTACGTTCCTGTTCCGCACCGTAAAACCGGAACGGAGGCTTGAACATGCGTCACGGAAAAGACGACCGCACCATAAACATCGACTTCGATGTGCCACAACCTCAACTGGTCAGTGCCTGTGACTTCCGCGTCCAGGTAAGCGAAATCATCAGCGAAATGCTGAGCGACGCGAAGAGCACCGGACTTGAGCGCTTCGACGTTGCAGCGCAGATGTCGCGCCTCGCTGGCGAGGACATCAGCAAGGCAATGCTGGACGCCTGGTCAAGCCCGGCCCGCATCGACCACAACCTGCCTTTCTACCGAGCCGCGCTCTTGGAGCAGGTTTGTGGCAGCCATCAACTGTCTGACCTGATCGTCACGGTCAGGGGTGGCCGCGTCAGTTGGGGACGTGATGCTCTGCTGGCCGAACTCGGTCGCGTGGAGAGCATCCGCGAAGAGGCCACACGCCAGGCACGTGCCCTGCGCCGCCAGATTGGAGGTGCAGCATGAGACCGTCGCACTTGAAGCCTGGTACTTGGCTGGTGATTCGCGAGGCCTTTGGCACAGGTGAGTATCACGCCCGCTTCGAGGGACGCACTCCTGCTCAAGGCAAAGGGCGTCCTGCGGTCAACCATCTGTTCAATCCTGAATGGGTCGGCTTGTCTAGCGCGGACGATAGCGGCATGGCGACCATCAGCGATTACGAACTTGCTCGGCGTGGGTGCCTGCTGGGAGGTCGTCCATGACCCGTGTCCCTCAGGCACTACTAGATGATCTGCGCAACGCGACTGAGTTCTATAGGTGCGTAGAGGCCGAGAGTTCTGGAGTGGAAGTCGGCGCATGGACCGACGCTCGCGAGTGGCTGCGCACTGCAGCCCTGAACCTTGGGGCCGCTCTGATCGCTGAGCTTGAAGCAAGCGAGGCTCCCCATGCGTAAGTGGTTCACTGCCAGCGAGCTGGCTGGCCTGCCAGGGCTGCCAGGCACGGAGCGCGGCGTCCTCAAGTTGGCCAAGCGTGAGGGATGGGAAGGCCAGCGCCGTCTCGGGACGAAGGCCGTGGAGTACGGCTTCGCTGCGCTACCGAAAGAGGCTCAGGCCGCTTTGCTGGTCCGCTTGGTGGCGGATCAGCAGAGCACGTCCTCTCAGCAGATGTCCTCCGCGCAGACCATCCTAGTGCCGAAGCGTGACGCTGTTTCCGCGTCACGCTTGACCGACGATCAGCGCAACGTCATGAGCGCGCGCCTCGCCTTCGTGCGTGAAATCGAGCGCATGAGCGAGATGGTCAGCCAGCAGCGAGCCATTGAAACGCTGGTAGGCCTGGCACGCGATGGGCAACTGAGTCCCTACCTGGCCAGCAAGGCTGCGCAAGCAAATGATCGCAAGACAGCAGACCGCACCCTATCTGAGCGGACCCTCAAACGGTGGTTGAGCGACTACCGCAACGGCGGTGAGTCGGCGCTTGCTCCAGCTCGGCGCAAGCCGGACATGGGTGTGCCTACCTGGGCGCCCGCCTTCCTGCGCTGCTTCCAGCGGCCGACAAAACCCAGCGTCGAAGCGGCCTATGCCGAATATGCCGAGAAATGCGAAGGCGACCGCCCAAGCATTCACCAGGTACGCCGCTTCCTAGACAAGCTGTCGCCGGAGGCTCGCGAGACTGGTCGGCGGAGCCCGCAAGAACTCAAGGCCCTGCAGGCCTTCAAGCGCCGCGACACCAAGAACCTGCTGCCGGGTGACGTCTACACCGCCGATGGCCACAAGTTCGATGCCGAGGTCATCAACCCCCGCACCGGCAAGCCTTACCGCCCTGAAACGACCACTGTCCTGGACGTGGCGACCCGGCGCGCTATGGGCATCTCCATCGGCGAAGCCGAGTCCACCGTGGGCGTGCTCGACGCGCTGCGAGATGCCATTCAGCGCGGCGGTATGTTCGCCATCTTCTATGTGGACAACGGCTCGGGCTTCGCCAACGACACGGTGCGCGAGGTGGTCGACCGCCTGGGCGGAACCATGACCCACGCGCTGCCCTACAACAGCCAGGCGCGCGGCTTGGTTGAGCGTGCGCACCAGTCCATCTGGGTGACAGCAGCGAAGAAGCTGACCAGCTACATCGGCGCCGATATGGACAAGCATGCGGGGACTGCTGTGCATCGCATCAGCCGCAAGCAACTGCGCGAGTCGGGCAGCACCCGCCTGATTCCCACCTTCGCTGAGTTCATGGCCGGCGTCGAGTACGAGCTGGAGCAGTACAACAACCGCCCGCACCGTGGGCTAGCCAAAATTCGTGATCCGCAGACCGGCAAGCCACGCCACATGAGCCCGAACGAGGCATGGCAAGCCGCCATTGAGGGTGGCTGGGAACCAATGATGGCGCCCGTCGAGCTGGTACAGGACCTGCTGCGGCCCCAGGTGGTGCGCCCGACTCGTCGCGGCGAAGTCACCTGGGCCAACCAGCGTTACTTCCTCCAGGACCTAGTGGCTCTGCACCAGGAAGAGGTCCGAGTCGCCTATGACGTGCGTGATGCTTCGCGCGTTTGGGTTCGCACCCTGGAAGGTGCGCTGATCGGCGAGGCCCTGCTCGATGGAAACGCCAGCGACTACATGCCCAAGACCATGCTGGAGCAGGCCTACGAACGCCGCGAGCAAGGCCAGATGAAGCGCTCCATCGACAAGCTGGAGACGCTCACTGGCCGCCGTGTCGAACTGATCGCCCCGACCGATGCCCCGAGCCGCGAGCTTGCCCCTGAGCAGCTTGCCGACGCTCGCCAGACCGCCCTGGAGCTGATCGCCACCGAGCCAGCTTTCGTACTGCCTGATGACGACATGGGGCGCTATCGCCTGTGGAACCGCCTAGCCGCTCGCCGCGATGCCGGCGAAGCCCTGCCCGCAGCAGAAGCCGCGTGGCTGGTGAGCTACGCCAACAACCCGAACCTGGAATCCATCCGCCGCACCTTCGAATTCGTCGCGGCCACCGCATAACCAAACGGCCGCCGGATAGCGGCCAAGGAGTGAGCAAATGAGTAACGTAAAAATCGCCCCGCTGACCAACGTGGGCCTGCTGTCCAGCGCTATCGACCGCGCCCTGCAGCGCCCGCTGGGCCTGCCGGGCCTGGTGGTCATGTACGGTGCATCCGGCCTGGGTAAGTCGGTATCCGCCGCAGTCGCCGCTAATCGCCACCGGGCCTATTACGTCGAGTGCCGTGACGCCTGGACCAAAAAGGCTTTCCTGCTGGCGATCCTGCGTGAGATGGGGCTAGTGCCAACCCGCACGCTGAGTGAGATGGTCGACCAGGTGGCTGAGCAGTTGACCCTTTCCGGGCGCCCGCTGCTGATCGACGATGCCCAGTACCTGCTGGATAAGGCCGTCGCCAACGTCATCACCGACCTTCACAACGCCAGCCAGGGAACCATCGTACTGATTGGCGAGAAGGGTGTGCCAGCTAGCCTGGCCAAGCTGGAGCGCCTGCACAACCGAGTCCTGGAGTGGGTCCCCGCGCAGCAGGCCAGCCTGGACGATCTGCGCACTTTGGCCGAGACGGCGTATCCAGGGCTGCAGATCGAGGACGAACTGCTCGACGACCTGCGCCGCAATGTTCGCGGCAGCCTACGGCGGGCGGCGGTAAACCTCTACCGAATCAATTCCGAGGCTCAGGCTCACGGCGTCAACAGCTTTGGGATGGAACTGTGGGGCAATCGCGGCTGGTTTACCGGCGATGCCCCTGCGGCACAGAGGGCTTGAGCATGGAAAACCGTGAACCTCTACCGCGTGGCGCTGATGACATGAGCCTTCCAGAAGGGAAGACCTGCGGCGACTGCGTTCACTGCCGCCGCTGCACAATCATGTTCGGCCATATCCCGGCTGATGAGTCTTGCGACTGGTCGCCGTCTCGGTTCACGCCGAAAGTGGGGGTGAACAATGCGTAAGCCCATCCACCTCACCATGACCGGTGGCAAAAGCCCGCGCCAGCACATGTGGGAGGCCATCCGCTCGCTGTCCCGCGACCCGAAGGGCCTGACCACTTACAACGTGTCACGTTTGTCCGGCCAGGAAGACCAGGCCGTGAGCAGCTACCTGCGCGACCTGAACAAGGCCGGCATCGTCGAGCGTGTAGAGGTCCTGGTCCAGCGTGATGCCCGCTGGAAGCTGCTGGTAGATGAAGGCGCGGAAGCCCCGCGCGTCAACAAACGTGGGGAGCGTGTGCCGCCATCTGGGGTCGAGAGCATCTGGCGAGCCTTACGCATTCTGGGCGTGATGAGCGCCGCCGAGGCGGCAGAGCTCGCCAGCGTCAATGGCATCACCATGACCGAGCTGGCTGCCCGCACCTACCTGCAGGGGCTGACTCTTGCTGGCTACGTCACCCGCACCGACGGCACGCCAGGCAAGCCCGCGCGCTATCAACTGGTCCACCAGCGCTATACCGGCCCACAGCATCCGGTCTATCAGCGCAGCAAGTACGAGCAGGTCTATGACCAGAACCTGGACCAGGTGGTGTGGAGTAAGGACATGCCGGAAAGCCCGGAGCTGGCGGGGCTGCGCATTGAGAACCATCGGATGCGCGCACTCCTGGAGGAGCTGAAAACCGCTCGCCCACTGGTGCTGTACGGGGACGCCTGGATCACGCGCATCGGCGAAGCCCTGGGTGAGCAACAAGGAGACCAGGCGTGAACGCCCGCGTTGATCTGTCCGCTTGGGGCGAGCAGCCCCCGCAGTGGGTCTGCCTGCTGGCCGCCGAGGTCGAGCAGACCAACCGCACCCGTGCCGGTGAGCGCATCGGCATGAGCCGCTCTGCGGTCAGCCTGGTGCTCTCCAATCGCTACCCGTCGCCGAGCACCTCGGCGGTCGAGCGCCGGGTGGTGGCCGCCCTCGGCGCCCTGGACTGCCCCGCCCAGGGCGAGCCCATCAGCCTGATCGAGTGCCAAAGCTATCGCGAAAAGAAGGCTCCGACGCACAACCCGCAGGCCATGCAGCAGTGGAAGGCCTGCCAGCACTGCGCCAACAACCCCAACTGTGCCCAAGCCCTGGAGGCGAGCCATGCAAGCCAGCACTAACGCTCAGCTAAAAGTCCTGACCCCGCGCCTAGCTGATCGGCTGCGGGCCTTCAACAGCGCGGCGCGTGATCTGCAGCGCATGGGTATCCGCCTGCACCGCATAGAGCCTGAGGCATACCGCCTGGTCATCAGCCCTGAAGACGGCCGCCGCCTGGTGGGCCTGAAGCTGGTCTGCGGCTACCAGCGCCAGGGCTCGGCAGGCAGCACCCGTTACAGCGCGCAGTTCCAGGGCGTGGAAGTCACCTGGTCCGAGCCGATCAGCTACCGCGATTTCGCCAGCCCGTCCCCCATCGACCTCACTTTCCACTGAGCAACAGGAGCCATCCCATGAACCAAATCGCAATCCCCGAAGGCTTTCGCCTGGATGCGCAGAAGCGCCTGGTCCACGAAAGCCTCATCAAGCCCATCGACCAAGCACGCGACCAGTTGGTGCTGGAGCTTGTGGAGAAGGCCAAGCAACTGCACAGCCTGATCGCCGAGTTCAAGGTGTCGGCGTTCGGTGACGTCGCCGCTTTCGTGGAGCTGTCCGCCGATCAGTACGGCGTCAAGCTGGGCGGCAAGAAAGGCAACGTCAGCCTGGTGTCGTTCGATGGACGCTTCAAGATCACCAAGGCCGTACAGCAGTCCATCCAGTTCGATGAGCGCCTGCAGGCGGCCCGCGCCCTGATTGACCAGTGCTTGCTGGAATGGACCGAGGGCGCCCGCCCGGAGGTCGTCACCCTGGTCAACGACGCTTTCCGCACCGACACCAAAGGCGAGGTACGTACCGCCAACGTCCTTGCGCTTCGCCGCTTGGAAATCACTGACGAGCGCTGGCAGCGCGCAATGAAGGCCATCGCTGAGGCCTGCCAGGTCGTCGGCTCCAAGGACTACATCCGCGTCCATGAGCGTGTGGGCGACTCTGACCAGTGGCGGGCGATCCCGCTCGACATCGCGGGGGTGTGACCATGGCAGCACGCAACAGTAAGCAGCAGCTCTGCATCGTCACCTTCAATTACGAGCGCTACCTGCTGCCCCAGGCAGACGCACTCAAGGTCATCGACATCATGAGTCGCGCGGCCAGGGTGGAAATGGACTACTCGGGCGACGACATCAAATACATCGTCGGAGAAAGCCCGAGTGCCGAGCTGTCAATGGTGCGCCCTGGTCAGTTGGTCATGCCGAGAGCGGCGTCGGAGCCGGTTGCTCCGAGAAGTCGCAGGAAGGCACCCGGCCAGCTCCCGCATCAGACCTTCCTCCTGGAGGGCAACTGATCATGGTCAAGACCTATGCCGTGTGCCGCATAGACGGCCTGATCGAGCTGCACGACGAGCACCCTGGTGACGGCTATTTCGCCCTCGCCGTGGGTGACTCGGCCGAGCTGCGCCGAGTGATTGACCTCAGTGCCGACCCCGTTGCGGGCTTGGCCTGGCGCGTACCTGGCGTCCGTGCTGGTGCCGAACCGCGCGCCAACCTCGGCGCCATCGCTCGCTATATCAGCGATCTGTCCACCCACGATGCGCCCGGTGTTCGGGCGCTGGGGGTGTGACATGGGGCAAGCACCTCTGCTCGATGAAATGAACCTGGACAAGAGCGTCCGCCAGATGATCGACGAGGCCGAGCAGCTCACTGCTGACAGCTTCGACGTCATGCACCTGACGCTGAACAACGGCAACGATCTGGTGGTGGTTGCCATCACTGGCGAGTACCTGGACCCGGTTGCAAAGGTCCTGGAAGCCATTCGCGAACTACGGGAGGCCAAGTGATGGGGGTCACTACTGCAATGAAGAGCGCGCTCGGTGCGCTGTTCACCGAGTTCAACATGCGTCGCGTTGGCGATGGCTACACGGCAACCAGTCACGGCAAGTCGGCCAGTTGTTCCTGGAGCCGCGAGGCCTGCGCCAAACGCCTGGGCCAGAAGCTCTACCCCGACGCCGTTATCCACGTCGAGTGCATCGAAGACAAGGCCGAAGGCTCTCACGACAGCCGCTGGCGCGTGACCGTGGAGGGCCACTGATGGAGCGCTACCACGATACGCAGACCGATCCACTGCCGATCCGCTCGCCGTACCACGAAGCTGAGCGTCAGCGCCTAGAGCAGTTGACTGCGGAGTTTCTCGCCAAGGGCGGCGAGATACAGGAGGTCGGCCATCAGATGCGGGACAAGTACACGTTTGTCCTCAACCCCAGCCGGAGCCCGGTCTACGCGCACCTGTTCGAACAGCCGGCCGTGCCGCTGGTAGCCAAGCCGACCAGGCTCCTGGAGAAAGAGCCGACCGCCCGAACGGAGCCGGAGCGCAAGAAAGCTCCTGCACTGCTGGACGCTCGCACGCTGGCTGCTCGGCTCATGGTGCAAGCGGCCCTGGATGCGAGCCCAGGGCAAGCCGCCAAAGCGGTGGGCATCGGGGAAAAGCACGCTCGCCAGCTCATTCGCGATTTCAACATCAAGTTCCATCGCCAGCGCTAGGGGGATTCATGAGCAAGTTCACCATCACCATCACCGAGGAAAGCAACGGGCTGAGCATCGTCCTGGATGGCACAGGCAAAAAGGATGGTCCGGCCGCCATCACCGCTCTGGCCCTTCTGTATGTCGCCAAAGACATCGTGCCAAAGGCCACCAAGAGTGCGGCAGAGAAAGGGACTTGCCAGTGCGACAAGTGCAAGGCCGCCCGTGCGGAGGCTCAGGAGCAGGCGCCATCAACCGAGGGGAAACCCACCATCCACTAAGCGAAACCGCCCCGGCCTGGCCGGAGCGGTCTGCCCAGCGTGGTAGCTGGGTACTGATGAGCAGCCGAGGACGTTATGCAGAAACAAACCAGGACCTATCGAGGCGCAGATCATGAGCGCGCTTTTCAAGCTGCACAGTCAATTCCTTCTGATTCGCTGGAGCGAATGGCTAGTGCACTTACTGAGGAAGCATCTGCGGGAATGGCCAGCGATGCTCGGCCATGTACTGCAGAAGCTGAAGGCCAAGAACTGTCTCGGACGTACCTGCCAGGAAGTCTGGGGCGAACTTCAGGTCCTTAAACATCGTGAGGAACATGACGTACTGAGTCAGAAACATCGAAAGAA
>NZ_BQHJ01000004.1 GCF_021603645.1 Pseudomonas pseudonitroreducens
TCCCGAACTCAGTAGTGAAACGACGCATCGCCGATGGTAGTGTGGAGTTTCTCCATGTGAGAGTAGGTCATCGTCAAGCTCCTATCCCAAGACCCCTGGTCAGCATCGCTGGCCGGGGGTTTTGCTTATTAGTGTAAGCAACCCGAATTCGGATGAGCGCCAAGGCGAGCATCCAACCGAATTGCTTGACGACCATAGAGCATTGGAACCACCTGATCCCATCCCGAACTCAGTAGTGAAACGATGCATCGCCGATGGTAGTGTGGAGTTTCTCCATGTGAGAGTAGGTCATCGTCAAGCTTCTAATTCCAAAGCCCCGATCAGCGAAAGCTGATCGGGGCTTTGTTTTTTGCGGTGAAAAAAGCTCACTGTGCAAATAGGCTATCGCCCTGTCCCTGGTCCTCTCCCTGAGGCGGCCGACTGGTGCGGCGAGCTGGCTCGCTGTTAGCTGGTGAGGCAAGAGTGATGCGGTTCGCGAGCAAGCTCGCTCCTACAAAGGGTAGAGGGGCTTGGTCATGATGAGGGTGCGCTCTTCGCCCTGGAGTTGCTCGCGTATGACGCGATAGCCCAGACGAGAATAGAAGCCTTCAGCGGTGAGTGAGGAAGGGGCCAGCAGGGCCTCTACGCCGCGTTGCAGGGCGGCTTTCTCGATTCGGCTCATCAGGGCTTGGCCGATACCTTTGCGTTGTTGTAGCGGGGCTATGAAGAGGCTGCGTACGGCATTGCCATCCAGTGCACCTGTACCGACGATCTTGTCGCTCAGCAATGCGACGAAGACCAGGCGCTTTTCCAGCAGCTCGATCACCCGCTCAGGCGCGAAGTTCGCCGCCACCGATTCGATGATGCTCGCCGGGTAGTCCTGTCCATTGCTCTCTCTGACGGCCGCTACGATCACTTGGCTGATGGCCTTGGCGTCGTCGCTGCGGGCTTCTCTGATCGTCAGTTCCACTCGATGCTCTCCCTGTTATCAGCCTGCTCATCCTGACGGGATCGGCAGCTCAAGGGTAGAGCGAAGTCGCAGGCAACAAAAAAGGCGCCCCAGGGCGCCTTCTTCGTTTGGATCACTGATCAGCCGTTATGGCGTTTCAGGACCAGGGTGGCGTTGGTGCCGCCGAAGCCGAAGCTGTTGCTCATGACGGTGTCGATCTTCGCGTTCTCGCGGGTCTCGCGCAGGATCGGCATGTCGGCGACTTCCGGGTCCAGTTCGTCGATGTTCGCCGAGCCGGCGATGAAGTTGCCTTCCATCATCAGCAGGCAGTAGATCGCCTCGTGAACGCCGGCAGCGCCCAGGGAGTGACCGGACAGGCTCTTGGTGGAGCTGATGGCCGGGGCGTTGCTGCCGAACACTTCACGCACACCACGGATTTCGGCGACGTCGCCAACCGGAGTGGAGGTGCCGTGGGTGTTCAGGTAGTCGATCGGGGTGTCGACGGTGGCCAGGGCCTGCTGCATGCAGCGGATGGCGCCTTCGCCGCTCGGGGCGACCATGTCGTAGCCATCGGAAGTCGCACCGTAGCCAACAATTTCGGCGTAGATCTTGGCGCCACGCTTGAGGGCGTGTTCCAGCTCTTCGACCACGACCATGCCGCCGCCGCCGGCGATGACGAAACCGTCACGCTTGGCGTCGTAGGCGCGGGAGGCCTTTTCCGGGGTGTCGTTGTACTGGGTGGAGAGGGCGCCCATGGCGTCGAACAGGCAGCTCTGGCTCCAATGTTCTTCCTCACCGCCGCCAGCGAAGACGACGTCCTGCTTGCCCAGTTGGATCTGCTCCATGGCCTGGCCGATGCAATGCGCGCTGGTGGCGCAGGCCGAGGAGATGGAATAGTTCACGCCCTTGATCTGGAAGGGAGTGGCCAGGCACGCGGAAACGGTGCTGCCCATGGTGCGAGTCACGCGGTATGGGCCGATGCGCTTGACGCCCTTCTCGCGCAGGGTGTCGATGGCTTCCATCTGGTTCAGGGTGGAAGCACCGCCGGAGCCGGCGATCAGGCCGGTGCGCGGGTTGGAGATCTGCTCGGGGGTGAGGCCGGAGTCCTTGATCGCCTGTTCCATTGCCAGGTAGGCGTAAGCGGCGGCGTCGCCCATGAAGCGGAAGACCTTGCGGTCGATCAGCTCTTCCAGGTTCAGGTTGACCGAACCGGACACGTGGCTGCGCAGGCCCATCTCGGCATAGCTCGGGTTGTGGCGGATGCCAGCACGGCCTGCACGCAGGTTGGCGGAGACGGTGTCTTTGTCATTGCCCAGGCAGGAAACGATGCCCAGACCGGTGATCACGACGCGACGCATGCGGATACCCTTAGAAGCTGTCAGTGGAAGTGAACAGGCCGACGCGGAGGCCTTCGGCGCTGTAGATTTCGCGGCCATCGACGCTGACGGTGCCGTCGGCGATGGCCAGGATCAGCGAACGATTGATCGTACGCTTGATGTGAATGTTGTAGGTGACTTTCTTGGCGGTCGGCAGGACCTGGCCGAAGAACTTCACTTCACCCGAACCCAGGGCGCGGCCGCGGCCGGGATTGCCCTGCCAGCCGAGGTGGAAGCCGACCAGTTGCCACATGGCATCGAGGCCCAGGCAGCCCGGCATGACGGGGTCGCCTTCGAAGTGGCAGGCGAAGAACCAAAGGTCCGGGTTGATGTCCAGCTCGGCGACCAGTTCGCCCTTGCCATACTTGCCGCCGACATCACTGATGTGGGTGATGCGGTCGATCATCAGCATGTTCGGGGCGGGCAGTTGCGCATTACCCGGGCCGAAGAGCTCGCCGCGGCTGCAGCGCAGCAGGTCTTCTCGGGTGAAGGCGTTTTGTTTGGTCATGCGAGCTCCTCAAAAATCCTGGATAGCAGGCGTTGTTTGGCTTGTGCCTGCGGCGCCGCGTTCCGTTGTTATTGTCACGGTGTCATGCGGCAGCCTAGTCATAGACTATTGCCTTTAAGTGAAAGTCACAGCAATCGGCGAACGCTTGTTCACTTTTCGCCGACGCCAGGTTTCCCTGTCGGGACGCAGGCCCCGGGCCGGTCCGCAGTTTGCGGGCAAGTGCTCCGCCGATCAACGACCTGGAGCAACCCAGCGCTGCAGAATCCTTTGCAGCTCCGCGCGTTTGAACGGCTTTGCCAGGTAGTCGTTCATTCCCGCCTCGAGGCACGCCTCGCGGTCACCCTGCAGCGCATTGGCGGTCAGGGCGATGATCGGTACCTGCTCGCCGCCCGGTTTCGCACGGATCTGCCGGGTCGCTTCGTAGCCGTTGAGTACCGGCAGGCGGCAGTCCATCAGGATCGCCGCGAACTCGCCGCGCTCCGAGGTGCGCACCGCCTGGGCGCCGTCACCCACCAGCGTGACGCGATAACCCAGGCTGCGCAACATAGCTTCTATGACCGTTTGATTCACCGGGTTGTCTTCCACCAGCAGCACGGACTGACCAGTGGCAAGTGCATCGCCGCCGTTCGTTCCGCCCTCTGCGGCACTTTGGCGCTCCCGGAAGGGCAGGGGAATCTCCAGGGTGAAGGTCGAACCACAACCCTCCTCGCTGACCGCGCCGAGGGTGCCGCCCATCCGTTCGGCCAGGGTGCGCGCGATGGACAGGCCCAGCCCGGTGCCGCCGTAGCGCCGCGAAGTAGACGAGTCAGCCTGTTGGAACGCCTCGAACATGTGCTCCAGGCGCTCCTGGGAGATACCGATGCCGCTGTCCTGCACCGAGCAGCTCAGCCACAGCACTTCGTCGTCCAGCGCCTGCCAGGTGGCTTCCAGGCGCACGCCGCCTTCTTCGGTGAACTTCAGGGCGTTGCCCAGCAGGTTGACCAGGATCTGCCGGATGCGCGTCGGGTCACCCTGTACCTCGAGGTTGTCCAGGCCGTCCTGTACGTTCATCTCCAGCTCCAGGCCGCGTTGCTGGGCACTGTGCTGGAAGACCTGGATGGAGCTCTGGATCAGCTCCAGCAGGTTGAACGGGATACGCTCCAGTTCCAGGGCGCCGCGCTCGACGCGGGAGAAGTCGAGGATGTCGTTGATCACCTTGAGCAGGTGCTCGGTGGACTCGGTGGCCAGTGCGCTGTACTCGGCCTGCTCCTGATTCAGCTCGGTGGTTTCCAGCAGTTGCAGCATGCCCAGCACGCCGTTCATCGGGGTGCGCAGCTCGTGGCTCATCATCGCCAGGAAGTCGGACTTGGCGCGGTTGGCCTCTTCGGCTTCCTCCCGCGCCGCCACCAGTTGGGCAATGCTGCGTTCCTGCTCCAGGCTGGCCTGCTGCAGGCCGCGGGCGAGGTTGTTGATGTGCCGGGCGAGGTCGCCGACCTCACCGTCATCCGGTACCGGCAGGGTGGTGTGGTAGTCGCCGGTCTGGATCGCCTGTACGGCGCGGCCCATGGTACGGATCGGCGCGGCCAGGCGACGGGCCAGGCGGCGGGCCAGCAGGTAGGTGAGGATCAGCGCGAACAGGGCGAGCAGGCTGGCCTTGAGGAGGATTTCCTGCTGTCGTTCGCTGAAGGCGTCGCTGGCCATGCCGACCACCACGCGGCCCAGATAGTCGCCGCTGGGCGGCGCGGCGGCCGGCAGCATGTCGTTGGAGCTGGCCAGGTCGCTGCCATTCAGGGCGATGTTCTCGCGCTGGATCGAGGCGTGGAAGATCTCCACCTTGCTGCTCGCCTGCGCGGGGTCGGCGGCGTGCTCGACGTAGACGAGGATGTTGTCGCCGCGGTCGCGGACTTCGATGAAGCGTACATGGGCGGTGCTCAGGGTCGCCCGCAGCAGGCTCTGCAACACTGGCAGGTTGCCGGAGATCACCCCGTATTCCGCCGCCGGGGCGAGCTGGTTGGCGATCAGCTGGCCGGTGTGGTTGGACTCCAGACGCAGGTCCTGCAGGCGCGAATAGGTGAAATAGCCGGTCAGCAGCACGGTCAGCAGCAGCGCCGGGCCGAGACTGATGGCCAGCATGCGCGTCTGGATGTTCCAGCTCTTGCGGGAACTCATGGTTTCTCTCCTTCGGCCAGGCGCTGTGCGAGTTCCGCGTCGCCTTGCAGGTCGATGCCGAGCGAGCGCGCCACCTGGCGGTTGCTCTGCACCTTGAAGCGTTCGGGGTAGAGGCTGCGGGGCCATTGCTCCGCCGGCTCGTCGAGCAGGGTGTCGAGGGTCTCCAGCCAGTCGCTCTGGTCGCTGTAGGTGCTGGCCAGGCTGCCGGCCTTGACGAAGGCGGCAGTCGGACCGATCAGCGCCCGGTTCTCGGCGTAGGCACTGAGGAGGATGCCCTTGATGGTCTGCGCGTTATAAAGCTGTTTGTCGTCCAGCCCGAGCAGCAAGTCACTGCGACCGAGCAGTTCTCGTAGCGGACGGCTGTCTTCGCTGCGGGTTTGCAGCTCGCTGACCAGTTCGACACCGAGCTTCTGCGCTGCGTGGTCCAGTTCCGCCAGCAGAAATTCGCTGCTCGGGCCGAGCAACACACCAATGCGTTGTGGGCGTGGGCTGAGCTGCAGTGCCAGTTGCAGTTGGCGGACTGGCGGCGGGTCGCTCCACAGCAGGCTGAGATGCGGCGGCTCACGGTCGCCCAGCACCTGGCGGGCTTCGACGCGGCTGACCAGCAGAGTCAGCGCTGGGGGAGCCGCGTGGCTGGCCAGACGCCAGTTCAGTGCACCGCTGCCGAGCAGCAGCAGACGGGTTTCACCATCCAGGCTGGCGGCGGGCGGCAGGTTCTCCGGGGATTCCAGCCGCACCTGGTCATTCGGGCGACGTTGCGCCAGTGCTTCGGCAAAGTCCTGCAGGGCGGCGCTGCGCTCGGTGCTGACCAGCAGAATATCGCGGGCCTGGGCCGGCAGCGCGAACAGGCAGGCCAGCCACAGGAGCAGGGCCGTGAGGAGGGTTCCGGGGCTCGTCCATGAGCGGCGGGTAGACATGCTAGAAGTCCACCTCGGCGCTGAAGTAGAGCAGGTGTCGGCTGTCGTAGCGGTTTTCCGGCCAGGTCAGCGGCTCGTCGTCCAGGCGCTGCTGCAGCACGCCGGCCAGCTCCAGCGCGGCCCGCCCCAGGGGGATGCGCTTGGCGACGCGCAGGTCGATACGCTCGAAGCGGTGCTCGTTCAGCGCATCGTCACCGTAGTAGAAGATCGAGCTCGACCAGCCACGCCCCCAGTCGCGCATCCAGCCGGCCGAGCCGCTGTTGCGCGCGGTGAGACGCTGGTCGTAGCGGCTGCTGGCGTCGTAGTCGACGTAGGCGTAGGTCAGGCGCAGGCGATCCTGCCGCGTCAGGCGCCAGTCGAGCTGGGTTTCGGTGCCACTGAAGCGGATTTCGTTGTCGTTGGTCGGTTCGAAGTCGGAGACCTTCAAGGGATCGCTGATCAGCCCGTGGATTTCGTCGTAGTAGGCTTTGATGTCGAGGGCGAGCCCGAGTTCGTCGAACTGGCCGTTATAGCCGATTTCCCGCGAGCGCATGCGCTCCTGGTCGAGGTCTCCCGGGCCCTGGGCGCGGGCGAAGTAGTAAGCGCTGGACTGGCCGTACGCGAGCGGCGAGAGGTTGCGCACCCGGTAGCTCCAGTTCACGTCGTTCTCGTACATGTCCGGCGAGCGTACCGCCTCCGAGTACACCGCGCGCAGGCTGTGGCGCGGGGTGATCAGGTAGTTCAGGGCGATGCGCGGGCTGACCGAGCTGCCGGACAGCTGGTCGTCCTCCACCATCGCGCCACCCTGCAGCAGCCAGTGCGGCGTCAGATGCCACTCCACCTGGCCGAACAGGCGCCAGATGTCGTTGTTCACCGTGCCATCGAAATAGGTTTCCGAGGTCGCCTGGTCGTGGCGGTAGCTCATGCCGCTGACCAGCCGCAGGCCCTCGGCGAGGTTCAGGGTGTCCTGGATTTCCAGGTCGTAGCGGGTTTCGCGGATGTTCTGGTTGACCTGCCCGCACACTGGCAGGTAGGCGCCGGCTGCCAGTTGCTGGACGACCTGCCGCGCCAGCGCCTGCTCCTGTGGCGTGCCGCGCGGAATGCGCGGCAGCGAGTCAGCGAAGCTCTGCACGTACTTCGGGTCCAGCTCCCACAGCTGTGCGAGCTGCGGGCTGAAGGCGACTTGCGCTTCGCACGCGCCGAAGTCCTGCAGGCGCTCCCAGTGCTCGGCGTAGCCCTGCACATAGAGGCTGTGCTCGGGATTGATATCGAGGGTCCAGCGCAGCGAGCCGGCGTAATCGCGGGCAGTCAGGTCGGAATTGTCGTCGCCGTCGGGAATCTTGCCGAAGATTGGTTCGTAGTCGTAGGGCCGCTGGTTACTGCCTTCCTTCGCGGCAATTTGCCAGTCGAGGCTGTTGCGCAGGTCGAGGCTGTGGTTGGCCACCAGGTTGAAGCGGCTCAGGCGGCGGCCATCGCGGTAGTCACGGCCGAACTGGTCGTGGTCGAATCCATCGTCTTCCTGGCCGGAGAGGGATAGCCGGTAGTCGCCGGAATGGTCATGGATGCCCTGGCTGGCGTACCAGTCGCGGATGCCGTTCTGCCCAGCGGTGTATTTCAGCCTTGTGCCCTGGCTGTCGGCAGGGTGGCGGGTGAGGATGTTGATCACGCCCATCAGCGCGTTGGCGCCGTAGCTGACGGCGTTGGGGCCGCGGAAGACCTCGATGCGGTCGATGTCCTCGATAGCCACCGGGATGTCGCTCCAGTCCACCGTGGCGAGGCCCGGGCGGTACACCGAGCGGCCGTCCACCAGCACCTGCAGGCGCCGGGCCTCGGTGACGTTGGTGCCGTGGTAGTTCACTGTCGCCTGGTTGCCAGACAGGTAGCCGACCATCATGCCCGGCACCAGCCGCATCAGCTCGGGAATGTCGCGGGCACCGGAGGCCTTGATCAGGTCGCGGTCGAGCACCGTCATGCTGCCGGGGACTTCGGCGGCGGACTGTTTCAATCGCGTTGCGGTCAGAACTTGCGGAACGTCGAGGCTGTCCACGAACAGATCGCCGCCGACGGCCTCGCCAGCCAGCAGCGCGGCAAGCAGGGAGAGCGGCAGGGGAGCGCGGACGGGACGATACACGGAACGGCCTTGTTCTCGGTTCTTATGGGGGGCGGTCAATGTCTACGACTAGACATTCTCCACAGGACGGATGTTAAACGAGGCTGCGCTGAATGCCAGTCCCGTGATCCGGACTGGCCGGTCGCCAATGCGGCCTTATAATGCCCCAATCGCTGCCCTTGGGCGGCCACCAATGGAACAGACATGACACAGCAGCAACCGATCGCCGTCCTCGGTGGTGGCAGTTTCGGCACCGCCTTCGCCAACCTGCTGGCAGAAAACGGACAGCGCGTTCGCCAGTGGATGCGCGACGAGGAGCAGGCCGAGGCGATCCGCACCCGCCGCGAGAATCCCAACTACCTCAAGGGCGTGCGTATCCACGACGGCGTGGAGCCGACCACGGACCTGACCGCGACCCTGGCCGAGTGCGCGATGATCTTCGTCGCGGTGCCTTCCAGCGCCCTGCGCAAAGTGCTCGATGGCCGCAGCGAGGAGCTGGCGGGCAAGATGCTGGTCAGCCTGACCAAGGGCATCGAGGCGCAGAGCTTCAAGCTGATGAGCCAGGTACTCGAAGAGATCGCGCCAAAATCCCGCATCGCGGTGATCTCCGGCCCGAACCTGGCGCGCGAGATCGCCGAGCACGAGCTGACCGCCACCGTGGTTGCCAGCGAGGACGAAGACCTCTGTGCCCAGGTGCAGCAGGCCCTGCACGGCCGCACTTTCCGCGTCTACGCCAGTGGCGACCGCTTCGGCGTCGAGCTGGGCGGCGCGCTGAAGAACGTCTACGCGATCATTGCCGGCATGGCCGCCGCATTGGGCATGGGCGAGAACACCAAGGGCATGCTGATCACCCGCGCCCTGGCGGAGATGACCCGCTTCGCCGTCAAGCTCGGCGCCAACCCCATGACCTTCCTTGGCCTGGCTGGCGTAGGCGACCTGATCGTCACCTGTTCGTCACCCAAGAGCCGTAACTATCAGGTGGGCTTCGCCCTGGGCGAGGGCCTGACCCTGGAAGACGCCGTGGCGCGCATGGGCGAGACCGCCGAGGGCGTGAACACCCTCAAGGTGCTCAAGGCCAAGGCTGACGAGCTGCTGGTCTACATGCCGCTGGTGGCCGGCCTCAACGCCATCCTGTTCGGCGGTCGCACCCTGGAGCAGGTCATCGGTGCGCTGATGAGCGGCGAGCCGAAGACCGACGTCGACTTCATTCCCACCACCGGTTTCTGAGGAGGTCTCACCATGTCCGCTGAACGTCTAGAGAAGGAGTCCCTGGTCCTGCGCGTCGTCTGGATGCTGGTCTTCGCGCTGGTCTGGTTCGTCGCCGAGATGATCCTCGGCGCCGTGGTGATCATCCAGCTGATCTACCGCATTATCTACGGCGCGCCCAGTGGCAGCCTGATGGGCTTCGGCGACAGCCTGAGCCAGTACTTCGCGCAGATCGGCCGCTTCGGCACCTTCCAGACCGAAGAGAAGCCCTGGCCGTTCGCCGACTGGCCGACCGCCCATGCTCCGCAAGGCGAGGCCCCGCACGACGTGCCGCCGGCGGCGCACCCGGTGCGTGACGAGGAGCCGAAGCTTTGAAGCTCTGGCTGCTGCGCCATGGCGAGGCCGAGCCCCAGGCACGCCGTGATGCCGAGCGCCGGCTGACCGCGCATGGCATCAAGGAGGCGCTGAAAAGCGCCGCCCAACTGGCCGGCCAGCCGCTGGACGGGATCCTCGCCAGCCCCTACGTGCGCGCCCAGGAAACCGCCGAACTGGTTCGCGAGGCGCTCGGCTTCGAGGGCTCGGTCGGCACCGCGCCCTGGCTGACGCCGGACGACGATCCGAAGGACGTGCTGCGCTTCCTCGACGGCCGTAACGAGCAGCATCTGCTGCTGGTCACCCACCAGCCGCTGGTGGGCGCGCTGGCGGGCCTGCTGGTGCATGGCAGCCGCAGCGATGCCGTGCCGTTCAGCACCGCCACGCTGGCGGAGCTGGAAGGCGAGGTGCCGGTGGCGGGGTTGATGGAACTGGTGTCGCTCTACCATCCCCGGCATTCCTGAGTTGCCCGCATCCGAAAAAGGCCCCTGACAGGGGCCTTTTGCATGCTGTTGCCGACAAATCGTGCCGGGATGTTTCCGCGCAACGCCCATTGCAGAGCGGCTGCTGCCGATCCTTCGGCTAAATCCTACAAAAGTTCACACGACCAGTCTTGTCTGCTGCTGCGCCGCGTGGAATATTCAACCAAGCAAGTGCTTGGTTGATCCATCGCTATTTCCCTGAGCTACACCTCTGACAAAAAGAACAAAGGAGGGGCACGTGGTTAAAGCAGTCCGATTACCGCTCGACCTGTTCTATCAGCGCGAGAAGAGCCACCCGAACAAACGCTACCTGGTGCAGCCGCTCACCGGCGGCGAAGTGCAGAGCCTCACCTGGGGCGAAGTGGGCGAACAGGCCCGCCGCGCCGCCGCCTGGCTGCGCAGCCAGGACCTGCCCGAAGGCAGCCGGGTGGCGATCATTTCGAAGAACTGTGCGCACTGGATAGTCGCCGACATCGCCATCTGGATGGCCGGCCATGTCTCGGTGCCGCTGTACCCCAACCTCACCGCCGACTCCGTGCGCCAGGTGATGAGCCACTCCGAAGCGCGGGTGGCGTTCATCGGCAAGCTGGACGACTGGCCGGCGATGGCCGACGGCATCCCCGAGGGTGTGCCCACCGTGGCCTTGCCGTTGCATCCGGAAGGGCGATTCGACCACCAGTGGGGCGACCTGCAGCAGCAGGCGCCGATCAGCGACGATCCGCGTCCGGACGCCGCTACCCTGGCGACCCTGATCTACACCTCCGGTACCACCGGTACGCCCAAGGGCGTGATGCACACTTTCGGCAACTTCGCCTTTGCCGCCAGCCATGCCATTGACCTGTTCGGCGTCGGCGAAGAGGACCGCCTGCTCTCCTACCTGCCGCTGTGCCACGTGGCCGAGCGGATGTTCGTGCAGATGGCGTCGATCTACGCGGGCCAGACAATCTTCTTCGCCGAGAGCCTGGATACCTTCGTCGCCGACATGCGTCGCGCGCGGCCCACGGTATTCTTCGGCGTGCCGCGCATCTGGACCAAGTTCCAGATGGGCGTCTACGCGCAGATGCCGGCGAAAAAGCTCGACCGCCTGCTGCGCCTGCCCATCGTCGGCCGCCTAGTCGGTCGCAAGGTACTCGCCGGCCTCGGCCTGGATGCCGTGCGCTATGCCCTGTGCGGCGCCGCGCCGGTGCCCGAGGCGCTGCTGGACTGGTACCAGCGCCTGGGCCTGAACGTGCTCGAGGTCTACGGCATGACCGAGAACTGCGGCTACTCCCACGTCTGCCGTCCCGGCGAGCAGAAGACCGGCTGGATCGGTCGCAACAGTCCCGGCGTGGAAGTGCGTATCAGCGACGAGGGCGAGGTGCAGGTGCGCAGCGGCGCGACCATGATCGGCTACTTCAAGGACCCGGAGCGCACCGCCGAGACCATCACCGAGGACGGCTTCCTGCGCACCGGTGACAAGGGCGAGCAGGATGCCGAAGGCCATCTGCGCCTGACCGGACGGATCAAGGAGATCTTCAAGACCGCCAAAGGCAAGTACGTCGCCCCGGCGCCCATCGAAAACCGCCTCGCCGTGCATTCGCGGATCGAGCAGATCTGCGTGGTCGGCGACGGCCTGATCGCTCCGCTGGGCCTTTGCGTGCTCTCCGAAGTCGGCCGCCAGGAAGCCGCCAACGGCTCGCGCATCGAGCTTGAACAGAGCCTGCAGGCGCTGCTGACGGAGGTGAACGAGGCGCTGGACAAGCACGAACGCCTGGCCGGGCTGGTGCTGGTCAAGGACGTCTGGACGGTGGATAACGGCTTCCTCACGCCCACTCTGAAGATCAAGCGCAACGTGGTTGAAGGCACCTACGGTCAGCGCTTCAATGAATGGGCGGAGCGCCGCGAGGCGGTGCAATGGCATGAATGACAGAAGGAATTTCGAATGACCTGGCGCACCACGCCCGACCTGGAAAAGCTCAACGCGAACCTGAAGAACACCATTGGTGAAGTGCTCGATATCCGCTTCGAGGCGTTCGACGACGACTCGCTGACCGCCAGCATGGTGGTCGATTCGCGCACCCACCAGCCTTACGGCCTGCTGCACGGTGGCGCCTCGGTGGTGCTGGCGGAGACCGTCGGCTCCACCGCCAGCTACCTGTGTCTGGATACGTCCAAGTACTACTGCGTCGGGCTGGAGGTAAACGCCAACCACCTGCGCGGCCTGCGCAGTGGGCGGGTGACGGCGGTGGCGAAGGCGGTGCACATCGGCCGTTCGACCCACGTCTGGGAAATCCGCCTGCATGGGGATGATGGCAAACCGAGCTGCATCTCCCGGCTGACGATGGCGGTGGTGCCGCTGGAGCGTTGACCAGGCCGTGATCTGGCTCGGATGTAGGATGGCGTGGAGCGAAGCGATACCCATCAATCCCTGCACCGGCAGCATGGGTTTCGCCTAGGCTCCACCCATCCTACAGAAGCGCTCCGCTGCGGCTGCCATGTGATGGGTGACGACCACTCGCAATTTTGTCCAAGACCTGCCGTTCCCGCGCCGGTAAAGTAGGCCAATGGAACGCATCGAACACCACAGCAGCGGCTTGCCCGGCGTCCGTTTCATCGACGCCGAGTACCGCCGTTTCGCCTTTCCCCGGCATTTTCATCTCGACTATCACGTCGGGTTGATGCTTGGCGGCTGCCAGCGCTACACCCATCGCGGTGAGCGCTCGCTGGCTGGGAATGGCGACATCCTGCTGATGAGCCCCGAGAGCATCCACGATGGCTCCAGCGATGGTGAGAACGGCTATCGCATCCGCGTGCTGTCCATCGACCCGCAATGGCTGGACGACGCCTGCCGCGCCTTCAGTGATGGCCGCCAGGGCGCGCCCCGGCTGACTGCCGCGCAACTGCGCGATCCGCTGCTGCAGGTCGAACTGCAGCGTGCCCACCAGCTGATGCTGGGCGGCGAACGGCTGGCCCAGGAAGGCCAGCTCTGGCAGGCGCTGGCCGCATTGCTGGAGCGCGCTTCCAGCCTGCGTGTGCGTGAGCCGGGGCAGGGCTTCGATGCGCCGACCTGGGGGCGCCTGCGCGAGTGGCTGGAGTCGCGCCTGGAAACCCCGCCAACCCTGGAAGAGATCGCCGAATTCTGCGACCTCAGCCCCTGGCAGGTGCTACGCCGCTTCCGCCACCAGTGTGGATTGCCGCCACACCAATGGCTGACCCAACTGCGCCTGGAGCGTGCCTTGCCACGGGTGCTCAAGGGCCAGCCGCTGTCGGAGATTGCCCTGAGCCTGGGCTTCTATGACCAGGCGCATTTCAGCCGCCTGTTCCGCCGCACCTACGGCTTGCCGCCCGCGCGACTACGCCAGCGCTGATCCAGCCACTTTTCATTTCCCTTTCCCACTGGAGAATCCCGCCATGCAGGAGGTTCACGTCTTGCCCATGCTCACTGCCGTGTTCGCCGTCGCACTGGTCAGCCCTGGCCCCGACGTCGCACTGGTCGTCCGCACCGCTCTGCACCAGGGGCGCCGCGCCGGCGTGCTCAGCGCCCTGGGCCTGGCCTGCGGCATCCTGGTCCACGGCACACTGGTGCTGACCGGCGTGTCACTGTTGCTCAGCCGCTCGCCACTGCTGTTCAACGCGCTGCAACTGGTCGGGGCGGTCTATCTCGGCTGGCTCGGCTTTGGCGCTCTTCGCGCGCTGCGCAAGCCCGGCGGGGCAGGGCGGATCGACGGCGAACTGGCCGAGTCGAAGCTCGGGCCGTGGTTGCGCGGGCTGGCAACCAACCTGTTCAACCCCAAGGCGCTGGTGTTCTTCCTGGCACTGCTGACCAGCCTGATTCCGGCCGACATGTCGGTGCCAGGCAAGGTGTCGGTGGCGGTGATGCTGTTCGGCACCGGCTTCCTCTGGTTCAGCCTGCTCAGCGTGCTGCTGACCCGAACGGTCTGGCAGAAGCGCCTGCTGCGCGCGGTACCGATCATCGATGGCGCCTGCGGGCTGGTGTTCCTGCTGGTGGCCGGTGGCATCCTGTTCAGCGTGGTGAACCACGCGGTGCATTGGGTCTGATGGTTGGTGGCGCATAACCGTTCGCGGTTATCCGCCAACAAGGCCTGGTGCGAGAGCGGATCAGGGCAGAACCGCCGGAGCGCCATGGACTTTGGCCGTAGTGCCGTCATTCGCGGGAGTGCGGGTCATTGCCGCGCCCCCGGTGCTGTCGGAAAATCCAGGCTGTCATCTCCCTGAGTTCACCCAGCATGTCGCAAGCGGTTTTCTTCGCCCACGCCAATGGTTTCCCTTCGGGTACCTACGGCAAGTTGTTCGACGCCCTGGAGCCGGATTACCGGGTCCACCGGCTGGACATGCATGGCCATGACCCGCGCTTCCCGGTGAACGCCAACTGGGAAAACCTGGTGGAAGAGTTGCTGCATCACCTCGAGTCGCTGGACGAGCCGGTGTGGGGCGTCGGCCACTCCCTCGGCGGCGTGCTGCATTACCACGCGGCGCTGCGCAAACCCGAACTGTATCGCGGTGTGGTGATGCTCGATTCGCCGCTGCTGACGCTGGCCGACCAGTTGGTGATCCGCGTTGCCAAGCGCTTCGGCTTTATCGACCGACTGACACCCGCCGGCCGCACCCTGGGCCGCCGCGAGGACTTCGACGACTTTGCCGAGGCGCTGGAGTACTTCGCCGGCAAGCCGTTGTTCAAGCGCTTCGACCGCGATTGCCTGGAAGCCTACGTGCGTCATGGGTTGGCGCCGGCTGACGCAAGGGGACTGCGGCTGAAGTTCGATCCGGCCACGGAAATCTCCATCTACCGCAACGTGCCGCACACCAGCCCGGGCCGCGCGAAGCAACTCGCCGTGCCGTTGACCATGGTGCGCGGCCGCCACAGCCGCGTAGTACTGCCGCACCACGCGCGGATGATCGGCCGCATCCCCATGGGCGAAAGCCTGTCGCTGCCCGGCGGGCACATGTTCCCGCTGGAGCGCCCGCAGGATACCGCCGCGCTGCTCAAGACCGTCTTCGCCCGCTGGCAACAGCGCGCCAACGCCTAAGGAATCGCCATGACCGCCAAAGTCCAGGAAATCCGCCTGAACCTGCCGCACATCGAACTGGCCGCACACCTCTTCGGCCCGGAAGACGGGCGCCCGGTAATCGCCCTGCATGGCTGGCTGGACAATGCCATGAGCTTCGCCCGTCTGGCGCCCAAGCTCGAGGGTGTGCGCATCCTCGCCCTGGATTTCGCCGGCCACGGCCACTCCGGCCACCGCGCGCCGGGGGCCAGCTACCTGCTGTGGGACTACGCGCTGGACGTGCTGATGGTGGCCGACCAGATGGGCTGGGAGCGCTTCTCCCTGCTCGGGCACTCCATGGGCGCCATCGTCTCGGTGCTGCTGGCCGGCGCCATGCCCGAGCGCATCGAGCGCCTGGCGCTGATCGACGGCCTGGTGCCCTACACCGGCGAGCCGGACACCTCGCCGCAGAAGCTCGGCGAAGCCCTGCGTGCGCAACTGGCCTTGCCGAACAAGCGCAAGCCGGTCTACGAGGTCATCGACCGTGCGGTGGAAGCGCGCATGAAAGGCGTCGGCGCTGTGAGCCGCGAAGCGGCCGAGCTGCTGGCGTCCCGAGGGCTGGTGCCGGTACCTGGCGGCTACACCTGGCGCACCGACGCGCGCCTGACCCTGCCGTCGCCGCTGCGCCTGACCCGCGCCCACGCGCGACAATTCGTCCGGTCGGTGCAGTGCCCGACCAGCCTGGTACTGGCGCAGCAGGGGCTGATGATGGTCGAGCCAGCCACCCGCGAACTGCTCAAGGACAGGCCCTTCGAGGTTCATGAACTGCCGGGCCAGCATCACCTGCACCTGGATGACGAGGCCGGTGCCGAAGCCGTCGCGGCGATCTTCCGGCCCTTCCTGCTGGCGGACTGAGCAACACCCTGTAGCGGCGGGTAGCTTGACTAAAGCGGGGCCTGCCGCGAGTCTGCACGGATCGTTTCAGGGAGATTGTGCATGCTCGACGTCCAGACCAACGCGCGCCAAGACGGCAAAAACCTTTCGGCGGACGCGCAGAAGGCCCGGATTTCACGGCTCCTTCACTCCCTGATGTTCACCGGCCTGCTCGGTGCAAGCGCCGCTGCTGGCGCCGCCGACCTTCCCGACAGCCACGACCTGGACATCCTCCCGCGCTTCCCGCGTGCGGAGATCGTCGACTTCAACCAGGCCGGCAGCCAGGAGCGCATCTACCCGCAAGGCTCGATCAGCCGCATCAGCGGGCGCCTGCGCATGGAAGGCGAGGTGCGCGCCATCGGCGACCTGACCGCCGTGACCTACCGCCTGCCCGACGAGGACTCCAGCCAGAGCGCCTTCGCCGCCGCGCGCAAGGACCTGCTCAAGGCCGACGCCACGCCACTGTTCTGGTGCGAGAGCCGCGATTGCGGCTCCAGCAACCTGCTGGCCAATTCGGTGTTCGGCAATTCCAAGCTGTTCGGCCCGGATGACCAGCAGGCCTATCTGCTGGTGCGCCTGGCCGCGCCCCACGAGGACAGCCTGCTGGCGGTCTACACCATCACCCGTGGCAACCGCCGCGCCTACCTGCATGCCGAGCAACTGGACAGCGGCACGCCGCTGGGCGAGCTGTTGCCCAGCCCGGCGACGCTGATGCGTCTGCTCAAGGCCAACGGCGAGCTGACCCTCAGCCACGTCCCGCAGGAGCCGGGCGGCGCCTGGCTCGACCTGCTGGTACGCACCTTGCGCCTGGACACCGGCGTGCGTGTGGAGCTGGCCGGCAAGCATGCCGGAGACTGGCGCTCGGCACTGACCGCCCAGGGAGTGCGCGATGCGCGCCTGGAGCAGGGCAAGGATGACAGCGACGGCCTGCACCTGACCTGGCTGCGCTGATTCACCTACGCTGATAAGGCCGAAGCGCTCTACACTGGGCGCTTCACGAGCCTGTTGCGGAGTTCCGATGTTCGACAATGATCGCCTGCTGCTGCGCCTGCTGTTGCTTGGCCTGCTCGCGGCCAGCATCTGGGTGTTGCTGCCCTTCTGGTCGGCCCTGGTCTGGGCGGCCGTGCTGGCCTTCGCCAGCTGGCCGCTGATGCGCCTGCTCACCCAGTTGCTCGGCGGTCGCCAGGCAGCCGCGGCCGGCTTGCTCACCGTGTGCTGGATCGTGCTGGTGGCATTGCCGCTGGTGTGGCTCGGCTTCGGGCTGGTGGACCGGGTGCGCGAAGGCGTCGAGCTGGTGAAGAACCTGCAGGTGTCCGGCCTGCCGCCGCCGCCGGAGTGGATGGCGCGGGTGCCGCTGATCGGCGATCGCCTGATCGGCTGGTGGTACCAGGCCGACCAGCAGGGCGTGGCGATGTTCTCCGCACTCAAGCCGTACATGGGCGAAGTGGGCAACTGGATGCTGGCGCGCAGCGCCAAGCTGGGCGCCGGCATCTTCGAACTGGTGCTCAGCCTGGTACTGATCTTCTTCTTCTACCGCGACGGCCTGCGCCTGCAGGCCTTCGCCCACGGCATGCTGCAGCGTCTGATCGGCGACACCGCGCAGCAATACATGGACATCATCGCCGGCACCGTGCAGCGGGTGGTCAACGGGGTGATCGGCACCGCCGCTGCGCAAGGGGTGCTGGCGACCGTCGGCTTCCTCATTGCCGGTGTGCCGGGCCCGCTGGTGCTGGGGCTGCTGACCTTCGTCTGCAGCCTGCTGATGGTGCCGCCGCTGATCTGGGGGCCGGCGGTGCTCTGGCTGTTCTACCAGGAGAGCTACGGCTACGCGGTGTTCATGGCGATCTGGGGCTTCTTCGTGATCAGCGGTGTGGACAACATCCTCAAGCCCTACCTGATCAGCCGCGGCGGCAACCTGCCGCTGGTGGTGGTGCTGCTGGGTGTGCTCGGCGGGCTGCTCAGCTTCGGTTTCATCGGCCTGTTCCTCGGGCCGGTGCTGCTGGCGGTGGTCTACAACCTGATCAGCGCCTGGGTCGATAGCTCGCACCGACCACCGCCGCCGCCGGTGGTTTGAAGCATGCAGAATGCGCCCTGCGGCCCTGTGGTGAGGATGACCGCGCCACGTTAGCCGTTGCACATTGCAGGAGCGAGCTTGCTCGCGAACGGGTTGCCCGGCGGCTCAGGTGCTGGGTGGGTTCGCGAGCAAGCTCGCTCCTACAGGTGAGGCGCAATCCCGAGCGAGGTTTGCGCCTCACGGTCTTGCAGGTCAGCAATGTAGGGCGAGTAGCCCGGAGCAGAGTGTCAGCCGCAATGGCGGATAACGCCTGAGGCGTTATGCGCCCTACGGGAGGGGCTGAGTCAGACGTGCTCGCTCTTCACCTGCACCAACCGATCCCGCCCGGCGCCCAGGCCGAACACGATGGCGGCGACTGTCACCACCACGAAGATCACCCCGGTCGCTGCCCAGCCGCCGGTGGCGTCGTGCACCACGCCGACCAGGAACGGCCCGCAGGCTGCCAGGGTGTAGCCGACGCCCTGGGCCATGCCGGAGAGGTTGGAGGCGACATGCGAGTCCGGCGAACGCAGCACGATCAGCGCCAGGGCGATGCTGAAGGTGCCGCCCTGGCCGAGGCCGAGCACCACCGCCCAGCCCCAGATACCCGAGAGCGGGGCGAGCAGCAGGCCGAGCAGGCCGGCCAGGGTCAGGCTCATGACGATCACCACGGCGAGGCGCTGGTCCTTGCCGCGGGTGGCCAGCCAGGGCGCCGCCAGTGCGCTGAACAGCTGCACCATCACCGAACCGGAGAGCACCAGCCCGGCTTCCACCGCGCTCAGGCCACGGTCGATGAGGATCGACGGCACCCAGCCGAAAACGATATAGGCCAGCGACGACTGCAGGCCCATGTACAGCGTCACCTGCCAGGCCAGCGGATCGCGCCACAGCCCCTTCACCTTGTACACCGCGCGGTGGGCGTGGTGGTTCTGGCGGGTTTGCGGCAGCCAGATCGCCGCCGCGACCACGGCGGGTATCGCCCAGAACGCCAGCGCCAGTTGCCAGCTGTTGTCCATCAGCCCCGCCAGCGGCACGGTGGAACCGGCCGCGGTAGCGGCGCCCAGGCACAGGGCCATGGTGTAGACGCCGGTCATGGTCCCGGCGATGTGCGGGAAGTCGCGCTTGACGATGCCCGGCAGCAGCACGCCGATGATGCCGATGCTGGCGCCAGCCACCAGGCTGCCGAGGAACAGCCCGGCGACCGGGAACAAGCTGCGCAGGACGATGCCGCCGGCCAGGGTGAAGAGGATCAGCAGCACCGTGCGCTCGGCGCCCAGGCGTCGCGCGAGCATCGGCGCCAGCGGGGCGAACAGGCCCAGGCAGAGCACTGGCAGGGTGGTCAGCAGACCCGCGGCAGCGGCGGAAAGGCCGGTGCTGTCACGCACGGTGTTGAGCAGCGGCGACAGGCTGGAAAGCGCCGGACGCAGGTTGATCGCCACCAGCACCAGGCCCAGCAGCAATAGCCAGGTGCGTTGCGGGGGCGGTGCAATATTTGGCGCGCTGTCGTCTTCGGCGTCGATCAGCAGTTCTTCGGGCGGGCAGGACACCTTGTGTTCGGCGTCTTTCGGGTCATTGGGCTGGGACATGGTGGGCATTCCAGGGCAGCAAGGCAGTCAGAATTGGCAGGAAGAAACAAGCGTCAGATCAGCAGCGCGCGGTTCGCTGTTGCGGCGGCTTCGGCGTCGCCCCGGGCGATGGCGTCGACCAGCTCGCGGTGCAGCTCGAAGCTCGGCTGCGGCCGGCTCGGGTCACCGATGGTGCGCTCCAGGCCGGCGCGGATGACCTGCGAGAAGTAGCGGTACAACTCGCTAAGCACCGGGTTGTGGGCACTGTCCACCACGCGCTGGTGGAAGGCCAGGTCATGGGCAATGTAGTCGTCCAGCGAGCCGCCGTGATGCACGGCAGAGGCTTCCAGCGCCTCGCGCAGGGCGACGAGGTCCGCCTCGGTGCGACGCTCGGCAGCCAGCCGGCTGGCTTCCACTTCGATGATGCCGCGCGCCTCCAGCGCCTGCTCCACCGAACTGCGGGCCAGTACCAGCATGGTGTCCAGCGGATCGGCACAGGCGCGCACGTAGGTGCCGTCGCCCTGGCGCACCTCCAGCACGCCGGAGAAGGTCAGCACGCGCACGGCTTCGCGCACCGTGTTGCGGCTCATGCCGAGGATCTCGGCGAGTTCGGGTTCTGGCGGCAGGCGCTGGCCGAGCGGCCAGGTGCCATCGTCGATTCGCAGGCGGATCTGTTCGAGGGCGATATCCACCAGCGAACGTTTCTGGACAGGGCTTGGCATGGAAACATCCAATCATCGGATGAATTTTCGGAAGCCAAGACTAGGGCAGGTACGCGGTGTTGGCAATCTGGCCAATCAGTGAAACCGCCGGAGCGGGGGGCGCTCCGGCGGCAAGGCAACGCGCGCGGCTCAGGCGGCGATGTTCAGCAGGCTGCCGCTGGTGGCCTGGAGCGTGGTGGGATCGCTGCTCTGGTACTGCTTGAGCAGATTGGCCACCAGCTTCTGGTAGGCCGCGCTGGTGTTGGCGTCTGTGCTGGACTGGCCGCCTGATTGGCTACCGGAGGGCGGGGCAGGCGGCGGGCCGTCGCTCCGCGCCTGGAAGGCACTGTTCAGCTCGTCGCTGCTGATGCCTCCGCTGCCATCGGTGTCGAGCTGGCTGAACAGCTGGCTGAGCTGGTCGCTGTCGTCGCCCTTGCCGGCGGCCGCCAGTTCGTCGGCGCTGATGACGCCGTCACCGTTGCTGTCCAGCGAACTGATCAGGTCCTCGCTGGAACCACCGGCGCCGCCCAGGCCACCGGGGCCACCCATGCCGCCGTGCGGGGGCGGCGGCATGGCGGCCGACAGTTCGTCCTGGGAGATGCCGCCGCTCCCGTCGCTGTCCAGCTGGGCGAGCAGGTCGTCGACATTGATGCTGCTGTCGCTGTCATCGGAGGACGACAGCGCGCTGGTCAGCTCGTCCTTGCTGATGCTGCCGTCGTCATCGCTGTCGATGGACTTGAACAGGTCTTCCTGGAATTTCGCCGCGCCCTGGGCGCCACCGCAGCTGCCGGTCCGGATGCCGGTGGTGCTGCTGGCGGCGGTCTGGGTCTTGGCGAGCGTCGAGCCGGTGTAATAGCTCGAATAGCTGCTGACGCCGCTGATCATAGGACTGTCTCCATGGTTGCCCGGAGGGTTCTCCGGTTTTCGCAGCCTCGGTGGCGTCTGTGTCGCGGGTATGTGTGCTTTGTATGCAGGCTTCTACATCAGCCGCGCGGCAGGGTTCAGTTGCGCGGGAGCCGGAGCACGGCGGTGGCGCCGCCGCCCGGGGTTTCCTCGAAGGCCAGGTCGCCGCCCTGGCGCCGCGCGGCATCGCGGGCAATGGCCAGGCCGAGGCCGACACCGCCGGAGTTGCGGTTGCGCGAACCTTCCAGGCGGAAGAATGGCTCGAACACCTGCTCGCGCAGTTCCGCGGGAATGCCCGGACCGTGGTCGCGCACGCGGATTTCCACGTCGCGGCTGCCGTCGCGCAGCTCGATGCTGACATCGCCGGCATAGCGCAGGGCGTTGTCCAGCAGGTTGTTCAGGCAGGAGCGCAACGCCATGGGTTGCACCTTGAGCGGCGCGCAATAGCCTTCCACGCCGACGTCGGCACCGCGTTCGCAGGCGTCTTCGGCCAGGGAGTCGGCCAGTGCCTTGACGTCGAACCACTGTTGCGGCTCGGTGGCGCGCTCCTGCTGCAGGTAGTGCAGGGTGGAGTCGAGCATGCCGATCATTTCGGCCAGATCCTGGCCGATGCGGGTACGCAGTTGCGGGTTGTCGATTTCCTCGACACGAAGGCGCAGGCGCGACAGCGGTGTGCGCAGGTCATGGGAGACCGCCACGAGCATGCGGCTGCGCTGCTGGACCTGCTCGCGGATGCGTTCGCGCATGCGGTTGAAGGCATGGGCGGCCTGGCGTGCTTCCCGCGGGCCGGTTTCCGGCAGGGGCGGACTGTCGAGGTCTTCGGAGAGGCGCAGCGCGGCGTCGCCCATGTGTTGCACCGGACGGGCCAGCAGGCGCGCACCGACGTAGGCGGCGAGGATCAGCGTGAGCAACTGGAAGGCGAACGGCACACTCCAGAACGGCAGGCGCGGCGGCGGTGGTGGCGGCGGGCGGAAGCCCTCGGGGCCTGCCGGGAAACCGTCCGGCGGCGGGCCGCGTTGCAATCCCTGTTCCGCTGGCGACGGGGGTGGCGGCTCGTGGCGCGGCCCGTAGTGATGGAACCAGGTGAATGCCAGCAGGTGCGCGACCACGATGGCCAGCAGGAATACGCCGAACAGCCGGGCGAACAGGCTGTCGGCGCGCTCCAGCGGTTTTTCCTTCGCGCGCTCGGGCGCGGACTCAGGCGATGTCGCGGACATCGAACAGATAGCCTTCGCCGCGCACGGTCTTGATCAGCCGGGGCGAGCGCGGATCGTCGCCGAGCTTCTGCCGCAGGCGCGAGACGAGCAGGTCGATGCTGCGGTCGAAGGCCTCGATGGTGCGGCCGCGGGCGGCGTCCAGCAGCAGTTCGCGATTGAGCACCCGCCGCGGGCGTTCGAGGAATACCCAGAGCAGGCGGAATTCGGCGTTGGACAGCGGCACCACCAGACCATCCGGCGCATGCAGCTGGCGCAGCACGCTGTCCAGGCGCCACTGGTCGAAGCGCACCTGGGCGCGCGGTTCGCCGCGTGCGCCTTCTTCGCTGGAGGCGCTGGTGCCGCGCGCACGGCGCAGGATGGTCTGGATACGCGCCACCAGTTCGCGCGGCTCGAAGGGCTTGGCCATGTAGTCGTCGGCGCCCAGTTCCAGGCCGATGATGCGGTCCGCCGGCTCGCAGCGCGCGGTGAGCATGAGGATCGGGATATCCGACTCGGCGCGCAGGTAGCGGCACAACGACAGGCCGTCTTCGCCGGGCAGCATCAGGTCGAGGACCACCACGTCGTAGCTGTCGCTCTCCAGCGCACGGCGCATCTCGACGCCGTCGGCGACGCCGTGGGCCTCGATGTTGAAACGCGCGAGATAACCGCAGAGCAGCTCGCGGATCGGCTCGTCGTCATCCACCAGCAGGGCGCGGGTGGTCCAGCGGCGTGGGTCGTCGGAAGTGCTCGGGTACATGAGGAAACCTGTCGCGGGAATCGTGGGGCAGGGTGGCCAGGGGCCGCCAGGGCATGCGACGGATGCATGCTAACCCGTCATCACGTGCGCGGGCCATGGTCGGCGAGGCTGCGGCCGACGGGTGTCGTCAGCGTGTCCGCTCTGTATCGGTTTCGATACATGCCCGCCAGGCGGCGATTCCAGGCGGTTTTTTACGCCTTCTTTACGCTGCCCGGCGAGCCTGGGAATCGCTCCTTTACGCGCTCCTTGCGGAAAATTTCCGTCAAGCGGCAACAGCCGCATCAAGCGATGGAATCGCCCGCGTGAGGAGAAAGCAATCATGAGCGTGCTCGACGGTGTATCCCTGGTCCTGGCCACGGGACTGTTCATCTACCTGCTGGTGGCGCTGCTGCGCGCCGACCGCTCCTAGGGGATGCCATGAACAGTCATGACGTGTTGCTGATCGTTGCCTTCCTGGCGCTGGTGCTGGTGCCGGCGCCGTTCCTCGGGCGCTTCTACTACAAGGTGATGGAGGGCCAGCGGACCTTCCTCAGTCCGCTGTTCCTGCCGGTGGAGCGGGCCACCTACCGCGCCTGCGGCATCCACCCCGAGGACGAGCAGGACTGGAAGAGCTACACCCTGGCGCTGCTGGCCTTCAACCTGGCCGGGCTGGTGCTGCTGTTCGCCATCCTCCTGCTGCAGGGTGGCCTGCCGCTCAATCCGCAGCATCTGCCGGGCCTGGAGTGGACGCTGGCGTTCAACACGGCGGTGAGCTTCGTCACCAATACCAACTGGCAGGCCTACAGTGGCGAAGCCTCGCTGAGCTACCTGAGCCAGATGCTCGGCCTGACCGTGCAGAACTTCGTCAGCGCCGCCGTCGGCCTGGCCGTGCTGGTGGCGCTGGCCCGCGGCATCTCGCGCAAGTCGACGAACAACCTCGGCAACTTCTGGGTCGACCTGACTCGCGCCACCCTCTACGGGCTGATCCCGCTGTGCCTGTTGCTGGCGCTGCTGCTGGTCTGGCAGGGCGTGCCGCAGACCTTCCTCGACTATGCCCACGCACTGACCGTGCAGGGTGCCGACCAGTCCATTCCGCTGGGCCCGGCGGCCAGCCAGATCGCCATCAAGCAACTGGGCACCAACGGTGGCGGCTTCTTCGGCGTGAACTCGGCGCACCCGTTCGAGAACCCGACCATCTGGAGCAACCTGTTCGAGGTCGTCTCGATCATCCTGATCCCGGCTGCGCTGGTGTTCACCTTCGGCCACTACGTGAAGGACCTGCGCCAGAGCCGCGCCATCCTCGGTTGCATGCTGCTGCTGTTCGCCCTCGGCCTGGGCGCCTCGCTGTGGGCCGAGTACCAGCCCAACCCGGCACTCAGCGCGCTGCCGGTGGAGCAGGTCGCGCCGCTGGAAGGCAAGGAGAGCCGCTTCGGCACCACGGCCAGCGTGCTCTGGTCGGTGACCACCACCGCCGCCTCCAACGGCTCGGTAAACGCCATGCATGACAGCCTCAACCCGCTGTCGGGCATGGTCGCGATGCTCAACATGATGGTCGGCGAAGTGATCTTCGGCGGCGTTGGCGCGGGGCTCTACGGCATGCTGCTGTTCGTTCTGGTGGCGGTGTTCCTCGCCGGGCTGATGGTCGGCCGCACCCCGGAATACCTCGGCAAGAAGCTCGAAGCCCGCGAAGTCCGCCTGCTGGTGGCGACCCTGCTGGTGATGCCGGTGGGCGTGCTGGTACTCGGCGCCATCGCCGCCAGCCTGCCCGGCCCGGCCTCGGCGGTGAGCAACCCCGGTGCCCACGGCTTCAGCCAGCTGCTCTACGCCTACACCTCGGGCACCGCGAACAACGGCTCGGCCTTCGCCGGCTTCGGCGCCAACACGCCGTTCCACAACCTGATGATCGCCCTGGCCATGCTGATCGGCCGCTTCGGCTACATCCTCCCGGTGCTGGCGATCGCCGGCAGCCTGGCGGCGAAGAAGGCCACCCCGGTCGGCCCCAACAGCTTCCCGACCCACGGCCTGCTGTTCGTCAGCCTGCTGACCGCGACCATCCTGCTGGTGGGTGGCCTGAACTTCCTGCCGACGCTGGTGCTGGGCCCGGTGGCCGATCACCTGACGCTCGGTTTCTGAGGAACCTGCAATGAACGCTAAAACCCAGGAACTGGCCCTGAACAAGGCCGTCGAGAAACGTCCGACCACCGCGCTGTCCGCCCTCTGGAAGCCAGCGCTGCTGCAGGCCTTCATCAAGCTCGACCCACGCCAGCTGCAACGCTCGCCGGTCATGCTGGTGGTGGCCCTGACCGCCGTGCTGACCACCGTGCTCTGCGTGGTCGGTGGCGAGGCGGTGCCCACTTTCGTCGCCGTGCAGATCGCGGTGTGGCTGTGGTTCACCGTGCTCTTCGCCAACTTCGCCGAAGCTCTCGCAGAAGGCCGCGGCAAGGCCCGCGCCGACAGCCTCAAGGCCGGTACCCAGGGCCTGCAGGCCATGCGCATGGCGGTGACCGGAAAGTTCGAGAAAGTCGCCGCCAGCAGCCTGCGCAAGGGCGACGTGGTGCGGGTCGAAGCCGGCGAGCTGATCCCCGGTGATGGCGAGGTGATCGAGGGCGTGGCGGCGGTCAACGAGGCCGCCATTACCGGTGAATCCGCGCCGGTGATCCGCGAATCCGGCGGCGACCGCTCGGCCGTCACCGGCAACACCCGGCTGGTGTCCGACTGGCTGCTGGTGAAGATCACCGCCAATCCCGGCGAGTCCACCCTCGACCGCATGATCGCCCTGGTGGAAGGCGCCAAGCGGCAGAAGACCCCCAACGAAGTCGCGCTGGACATCCTGCTGATCGGTCTGACGCTGATCTTCCTGCTGGTGGTCGTGACCCTGAAGCCTTTCGCCCTGTTCGCCGGCGGCAACCTGCCGCTGGTGTTCCTGGTGGCGCTGCTGGTGACGCTGATCCCTACCACCATCGGCGGCCTGCTCTCGGCCATCGGCATCGCCGGCATGGACCGCCTGGTGCGCCTGAACGTCATCGCCAAGTCCGGCCGCGCCGTGGAAGCGGCGGGGGACGTGCATGTACTGATGCTCGACAAGACCGGCACCATCACCTTCGGCAACCGCCGCTGCAGCGCGCTGCACACCGCACCCGGCGTGCAGCCGCTGGAGCTGGCCGAGGGTGCGTTCCTTGCCTCGCTGGCCGATGACACGCCCGAGGGCAAGTCCATCGTTGAGTTCCTCCGTGCGCAGATCGTCCTGCCGGAGCCGGAGCCGGAGCGCAGTCGCGTGACGCCGATCGCCTTCAGCGCCGAGACGCGCCTGTCGGGCATCGACATGGACGGCCACGTCTACCGCAAGGGCGCCGTCGACGCCGCGCTGGCCTTCGTTGGCCTGGAGCGCGCGCAGATGCCGGAAAGCCTGGCCAAGGAAATCGAACGGATCGCCCAGAGCGGTGGCACGCCGCTGCTGGTGGTGGCCGACGGCAAGCTGCTGGGCGCCATCCACCTGAAGGACGTGGTCAAGCCAGGCATCCGCGAGCGCTTCGCCGAATTGCGGCGCATGGGCATCCGCACCGTGATGGTGACCGGCGACAACCCGCTGACCGCTGCCGCCATCGCTGCCGAGGCGGGCGTGGACGACGTGATCGCCGAAGCCACCCCGGAGAAGAAGCTGGCGCGCATCCGCCAGGAGCAGGGTGAAGGTCGCATGGTCGCCATGTGCGGCGACGGCGCCAACGACGCCCCCGCGCTGGCCCAGGCCGATGTCGGCATGGCCATGAACGACGGCACCCAGGCCGCCCGCGAGGCCGCCAACCTGGTAGACCTGGACAGTGACCCGACCAAGCTGCTGGACGTGGTGCAGGTGGGCAAGGAACTGCTGGTGACCCGTGGCGCGCTGACTACCTTCTCGGTGGCCAACGACGTGGCCAAGTACTTCGCCATCCTCCCCGCGCTGTTCGCCGGCATCTACCCGCAGCTGGGCGTACTCAACGTGATGAAACTGGCCAGCCCGCAGAGCGCGATCCTCTCGGCCATCGTGTTCAACGCGCTGATCATCGTCGCCCTGATCCCCCTGGCCCTGCGCGGCGTGCGCGTGCAGGCCAGCGACGCCTCGCAGCTGCTGCGGCGCAACCTGCTGATCTACGGCGTCGGCGGGCTGCTCGCGCCGTTCGTGGGGATCAAGCTGATCGACATGCTGCTCGTCGCCATCGGCCTCGCCTGATGCTCTCTGTAGGTTGGCGTGGAGCGAAGCGATACCCAACAGATCGCGGGACCGCGATGGGTATCGCTCCGCTCCACCCATCCTGCGAACTTGCTCGCGAACCGCCCGAGCGCCGGAGCAGCCGGATGACTGTTCGCGAGCAAGCTCGCTCCTACCGTTAAGGTCCGGCGCCGAATTACCCCCTCTCCCCTGGGAGAGGGCTGGGGTGAGGGGAAGCCTCTCGCTCCGAACCCAACAGAGGAACACCAACATGCTCAAGCAACTCCGCCCCGCCATTGTCTCGCTGGTCCTGCTCAGCGCTGTTACCGGCGTCGCCTACCCGCTGGCCGTCACCGGCATCGCCCAGGTCGCCTTCCACGAGCAGGCCAACGGCAGCCTGGTGCGCGACGAAAACGGCAACGTTCGCGGCTCGGCCCTGATCGCACAGAAATTCGACGGCGCCCAGTGGTTCCATTCGCGCCCTTCGGCCGGCGACTTCGCCACCGTTTCCAGCAGCGCCAGCAACCTTGCGCCCGGCAACCCGGCGCTGGCCGAGCGCATCGCCAAGGACGCCGCCGCCCAGCAGATCGGCAGCCAACCGGTGCCGCTGGCGCTGGTCACCACTTCCGGCAGCGGCCTCGACCCGCAACTGCCGCCGGCCGCCGCGCTGTATCAGGTGCCGCGCATCGCCCTGGAACGCGGCGTCCCGGCGGCGAGCCTGGAGAAGCTGGTGGAGGCCAACACCGAGCGCCCGCTGATCGGCCCCGCCGTGGTCAACGTGCTGGCGCTGAACATGGCCCTGGCCAGCCTGCCTCGCTAGACTCCAGCGCCTGCATGGCAGGGTGCGGCCAGGGTTGGAACGCAGGGCGAATAACCTGGAGCAGGTTATCCGCCGGCTCTGATCGTGGTGGATAACGCTGGCGCGTTATGCACCCTGCACAGCACGCGCATGCGTTGTTCTGGCAGACGCGCCGGCCGATGCCATGCAGGGAGGCGGTGCTGGCTGACGGTATTTCCCCGTGGGAAAGAGGTTTCGCCCCTTCTCCAGCAACACATGAACGCGCGCCACCAAGCACTTCGAGGATAGCGACATGACCGACCCCAACCGCGCCGATGCCCTGCTGGCCGACCTGCCTGCCATGGGCCGTGGCCGTCTCAAGGTATTCCTTGGCGCCGCGCCGGGCGTCGGCAAGACCTACGCGATGCTCCTGGCTGCCCAGAGTCAACTGCGCCAGGGCGTGAAACTGCGCGTCGGCATCGTCGAAACCCACGGTCGCGCGGAGACCGAGGCACTGCTCGCCGGCCTGCCGCAGCAGGCGCTCAAGCGCTCCGACTACCGTGGCATCACCCTAGAGGAAATGGACCTCGACGGCCTGCTCGCCGACCCGCCCGCGCTGGCGCTGGTGGACGAGTTGGCCCACAGCAACGCCCCCGGCAGCCGCCACGCCAAGCGCTGGCAGGACATCCAGGAACTGCTCTCGGCCGGCATCGACGTCTACACCACGGTCAACGTCCAGCACCTGGAAAGCCTCAACGACCACGTGCGTGACATCACCGGCGTGCAGGTGCGCGAAACCGTGCCTGACTGGGTGCTGCAGGAAGCCTACGAACTGTTGCTGGTGGACCTGCCGCCGCGCGAACTGCTGGAGCGCCTGCGCGAAGGCAAGGTCTACGTACCCGAGCAGGCGCGCGCCGCCATCGACGCCTTCTTCAGTCAGACCAACCTCACCGCGCTGCGCGAACTGGCCATGCAGACCGCCGCCGCGCGGGTCGACGCCGACCTTGCCCACCGCTACCGGCAGCAGGGCGGGGAAGCGCCGGCGGTGCGCGGGCGCCTGCTGGTCGGCGTGGATGGCGAACACCACGCCGAGCGCCTGGTGCGCCACGCCAGCCGCGTGGCCGAGCGCCGGCACCTGCCCTGGTCGCTGGTGCACGTCGACACCGGCGAAGCACGCAGCGAAGAGTCGCGCATGCAATTGCAGGGCGCCCAGCAACTGGCCGAGCGTCTCGGCGGCGACGTGGTGGAACTGCGTGGCGGCGAAGTCGCACGCACCCTGGTCGAGCATGCCAAGGAGCGTCGCGCCACTCTATTGCTGGTCGGCCGGTCGCGGCAGCGCTGGTATCGCCGGTTGTTCGGCGGCGGGCTCGCGGCGCGCCTGCTGCGTTTGGGCGACGGCCTGGAAATCAGCGTGCTCGACAGCGAGGCCGACCTCACGCCGCCCAGGGTTCGCCCGCAAACGCCCTGGCCCTGGGGCAACTACCTGCTTGCCGCCCTGGCCGCTGCCTGCGCCAGTGCGCTGGCCTGGGGCGTGGCCAGCATACTGGAACTGCCGAACATCTCCCTGGTGTTCCTTGCCGCGGTGTTGCTGGTGGCGGTGCGCAGCAGCCTCGGCCCGGCGCTGGCCTGCGCCGTGCTGTCGTTCCTGGCCTATGACTTCCTGTTCATCCCGCCGCATTTCTCCTTCTCCATCCAGCGCGAAGAGGACGTGCTGACCCTGCTGTTCTTCCTGCTCATGGCTGGCCTCACCGGTAACCTCGCCGCCCGTCAGCGCCGGCAGTTGCAGGCGCTGCGCGAGACGCAGGAGGAGACCAGCCAGATGCTCGACCTGTCGCGCAAGCTCACCGCCGCCACCGACCGCCAGGCGGTGATGGCCGCCGCTGCGCAGCAACTGGGTGGCTGGGAGGGGCTGGATATCTGCCTGCTCGGGCAGGTCAACCGCGAGTGGAAAATCGAAGGCGGCCTGAGTCGAGCGCTGGAGGATCAGGAGCGCGCCGCCGCCGACTGGGCCTGGCAACACGACCAGCCGGCCGGCCTGGGTACCGGCACGCTACCGGGCGGGCGCTGGTGGTGGTGGCCGCTATCCGGCGAGGACGGCCCGTTGGCGTTGCTCGGCGTCAGCCCGCGTGACGGTCAGCCGCTGCCGGGCTCGCGTCGCCGCCTGCTCGCCGCCCTCGGCCAGCCCCTGGGCCAGGCGCTGGCCCGTGCGCGCCTGGCCGATGACCTGGAAGCCGCGCGCCTGCATGGCGAAACCGAACAACTGCGCAGTGCGCTGCTGGCCTCGGTCAGCCATGACCTGCGCACGCCGCTGACCTCCATGCGCGGCGCCATCGACAGCCTGCTGGCGCTCGGTGACGCGATCCCGCCGCCGGACCGCCGCGAACTGCTGGAAAGCACCCGCGACGAGGCCGAGCGGCTGGACCGCTACATCCAGAACCTGCTCGACATGACCCGCCTGGGCCACGGCGGCCTGAAACTCTCGCGGGACTGGGTATCGCCCGGCGACATCGTCGGCAGCGCGCTCAACCGCCTGCGCGCGGTGGTCGCGCCGTATCGCGTGGAAACCCGCGTGCCGCCGGAGCTGCCGCTGCTCTACGTACATGCTGCGCTGATCGAGCAGGCGCTGGTCAACGTGCTGGAAAACGCCGCGCGCTTCTCGCCGCCGCAAGGCCGCCTGCGGGTGGTGGTGGAGCAGGGCGACGGGGAGCTGCGCTTCTTGGTCAGCGACGAGGGGCCGGGCATTCCGCCAGCCGAGCGGGAGAAGATCTTCGACATGTTCTACACCGCTGCGCGCGGTGACCGTGGCGGGCAGGGTACCGGGCTGGGCCTGGCGATCTGCCAGGGCATGGTCGGCGCCCACGGCGGGCGTATCACCGTCGAGGATGGTATCGATGGGCGCGGCACCACCCTCGTGCTGCACCTGCCACTGCAGCAGCAGCCGGACCTGGAGCAGCTTGATGCTGCTGTCTGAAAGGCTCAAGCTGGACGCCCCCAGCCAGTCCGGACTGCCGATGAACGCCAGCGCCGCCACCATCCTGGTCGTCGACGACGAACCGCAGATCCGCAAGTTCCTCCGCATCAGCCTCAGCGCTGGCGGCTACAAGGTGCTCGAAGCCGGCACCGGCGAAGAGGGCCTGGCCCAGGCCGCGCTGGGCCGCCCGGACCTGGTGGTGCTCGACCTCGGCCTGCCGGACAAGGACGGCCAGGACGTCCTGCGTGAACTGCGCGAATGGTCGCAGGTGCCGGTGCTGGTGCTCTCGGTACGCGCCAGCGAAAGCGAGAAGGTGCTGGCGCTGGACAGCGGCGCCAATGACTACGTGACCAAGCCTTTCGGCATCCAGGAGTTTCTTGCGCGCATCCGTGTGTTGCTGCGCCAGGGCGGTAGTGGCGAGACGCAGGAGGCGGTGGTGGCGGTCGGGCCGCTGAGCGTGGATTTCTCCTACCGCCGGGTGCTGCTCGACGGCGCGGAAGTCTCGCTGACCCGCAAGGAGTACGCAGTGCTTTCGACCCTCGCCCGGCATGTCGGGCGGGTGGTGACCCAGCAGCAGTTGCTCAAGGATATCTGGGGGCCGACGCACACCGAGGACACTCACTATCTGCGAGTGGTCGTCGGTCATCTGCGGCAGAAGCTTGCCGATGATCCGACGAGTCCGCGCTTCATTGTGACCGAGGCGGGAGTCGGTTACCGCCTGCGCGAGGCCTGACCGCGCGAGGTACGTTCCCGCGTAGGAGCGGACTCCGTCCGCGATGTGTATGCCTCGCGCCGTGTATTCCCCCGCCGCTGTGGCGCACGCGTGGACTTTCTGTTTCGCCCCCTCGGGCGAGTCCCTTTTGTCAGACGCCACAAAAGGAACCAAAAAGTCTTGCCCCGGACATCCGGTTTTTCGCTCAGGCGAAAAATACCCTCGTTGAATCGAAGTTTCAGGGGCACGCCACGACGGGCCATCCCTGGCCCATCGTGGCTCTCGCGACATCCATGTCGCTCAACCCCTGAAACTCCGCTTCAACGAGGCCTCCTGAATGGGGCGTTCGGCGTGCGCGGGTGTTTCTCTGGAAGTCTTCAAAAACCAGAGCCAGAGCCAAAGCGGCGCGAGTCGGGTTTCTGTAGGAGCGAGCTTGCTCGCGAACCCGCACGGCACCGGATCAACCGGTCAATACGGATTCTCCGCCTCATACCGATCCAGCGTATCGCTGGCAATCTGCCGGCCAAGGGCGATGAGTTCCGGAGCCTTGTAGAACTCGAAGAAGCGGCACACGCGCTTGGGCACGTTGATCAGGATGTCCGGCGGGTAACCGGCGATCTTGTACTGCGCCAGCGACGTCTGCATCACCTCGAAGCTCTGGTTCACCAGTTCCAGCAAGGAAGCCGGGCTGCTGCTGTCGATCACGTGGCTGCCGGTGGCCGAGCGTGGCGAGCCCTTGGCCTGGGGGGCGGCGGCGGGTTGCTGCATCTCCGGCTCGGCGGGCTCCTCCGAGGTGGCCGGGACCGGGTGCAGCAGGGCGTCGGCGATCAGCTCGGGTGGCGGCTCGGACTCTCCCTTGCGGAAGAAACTGAGCTTGTTGGACAGCCCGGAGAGCACCGCGTCGAAGCGGCCTTTCAGGGCGGCGGGGCGCTCGATCACCGGCAGCGAGTACTGGCGCTGGTTGGTGGCGTTGAGGTTGACCGCGACGATCAGGTCGGCGTGGGTCGAGACCACCGGGACGATCGGCAGCGGGTTGAGCAGGCCGCCGTCCACCAGCATGCGCGAGCCCTGCATGACCGGGGTGAACAGGCTGGGAATCGCCGCCGAGGCGCGCATGGCCTGGTGCAGGCAGCCTTCCTGGAACCAGATTTCCTGCTGGTTGGTCAGGTCGGTGGCGACTGCCGTGTAGGGAATCGGCAAGTCCTCGATGTTGATCTCGCCGAGCAGCTCGTGAATCTTGCCGAACACCCGCTCGCCGCGAATGGCGCCCAGGCGGAAGCTGACGTCGAGCAGGCGCAGCACGTCGAGGTAGTCCAGGCTTTCCACCCAGTCACGGTAATCCCCGAGCTTGCCAGCGGCGTAGATGCCGCCGATCACCGCGCCCATGGAGCAGCCGGCGATGCACACCACCTCGTAGCCGCGCCGTTCGATCTCCTCGATCACTCCGATATGCGCGTAACCGCGCGCGCCGCCGGAACCGAGTACCAGCGCGATCTGTTTTGACATAGGGCAACTCCGCGTTACGAACTGCCCGACGATACGCCGGGGTCGGCGGTCGAGCCAAGCCGGGCTTTGCTAGAATCGGCGTTTGTTTTCCCTGCCGGAGCCTCCCGATGAGCGAACCGATCCGCCTGACCCAGTACAGCCATGGTGCCGGTTGCGGCTGCAAGATATCCCCCAAGGTGCTGGAGGTGATCCTCGCCGGCAGCGGCGCGCAGAACCTCGACCCGAAGCTGTGGGTCGGCAACGCCTCGCGCGATGACGCCGCCGTCTATGCTATCGACGCCGAGCGCGGCGTGGTGTCCACCACCGACTTCTTCATGCCGATCGTCGACGATCCCTTCGATTTCGGCCGCATCGCCGCCACCAACGCGATCAGCGACATCTACGCCATGGGCGGCGACCCGCTGATGGCGATCGCCATTCTCGGCTGGCCGGTGAACGTGCTGGCGCCGGAAATCGCCCGCGAAGTGATCGCCGGCGGCCGCAAGGTCTGCGACGAGGCTGGCATTCCGCTGGCTGGCGGGCACTCCATCGACGCGCCCGAGCCGATCTTCGGCCTGGCCGTCACCGGGCTGGTGGAGAAGCGCTTCATGAAGCGCAACGACACCGCCACCGCCGGCTGCAAGCTGTACCTGACCAAGCCGCTGGGCATCGGCATCCTCACCACCGCGGAGAAGAAGGCCAAATTGCGCACCGAGGACGTCGGCGTCGCGCGCGACTGGATGTGCACCCTGAACAAGCCCGGCGCGCGCTTAGGCAAGCTCGACGGGGTGAAGGCGATGACTGATGTCACCGGCTTCGGCCTGCTCGGCCACCTGGTGGAAATGGCCGACGGTAGCGGCCTGACCGCTCGCGTGCGCTACGACGCCGTGCCGCGCCTGGCCAGCGTCGAGTACTACCTGGAGGCCGGCTGCGTGCCCGGCGGCACCCTGCGCAATTTCGACAGCTACGGCGAGCGCATCGCGCCGTTGCCGGAACTGCACAAGCTGCTGTTGTGCGACCCGCAGACCAGCGGCGGCCTGCTGGTGGCGGTCGAGCCCGCGGGCGAGGGGCAGTTCCTCGCCACCGCCAGGGAACTGGGCATGGACCTGGCGCCCATCGGCGAGCTGGTTGGCCGACAGAGCCACGCGGTCGAGGTGGAGTGATGCGCGACAACACCCGCCACTACCGCGAGCTGTTCCTCGGCGACGTGAAGATGATGGACGTGCGCGCCCCGGTCGAATTCGGCAAGGGCGCCTTCCCCAACGTGATCAACCTGCCGCTGATGAACGACATCGAGCGGCAAAAGGTCGGCACCAGCTACAAGCAGCATGGCCAGCAGGCGGCCATTGCCCTGGGCCACGAACTGGTCTGCGGCCAGATCAAGGCCGAACGGATCGAAGCCTGGGCAAATTTCGCCAAGGCCAACCCCGAGGGTTACCTGTACTGCTTCCGCGGTGGCCTGCGCTCGCAGATCACCCAGCAGTGGCTGAAGACCGAGGCCGGCATCGACTACCCGCGTGTGGTGGGTGGCTACAAGGCGATGCGCGGCTTCCTCTTCGATACCACCCGCGCCGCCACCGAGGAATGCCAGTTCGTGCTGGTGGGCGGTCTGACCGGCACCGGCAAGACCGAGGTCATCGCGCAACTGGCCAACAGCCTGGACCTGGAAGGCCACGCCAACCATCGCGGCTCCGCCTTCGGCCGCCGCGCCACGCCGCAGCCGGCGCAGATCGATTTCGAGAACCACCTGGCCATCGACATCCTGAAGAAGCGCCACGCCGGCATGGAGCAGTTCGTGCTGGAGGATGAGGGGCGCATCGTCGGCAGCTGCTCGGTGCCGCTGGAGCTGTACCAGGGCATGCAGCACTACCCGCTGGTGTGGCTGGAGGACAGTTTCGAGCAGCGTGTGGAGCGCATCCTCCAGGACTACGTGGTGAACCTGTGCGCCGACCATGTGCAGGTGGTGGGCGAGGAGGGCGGTTTCGACTCCTTCGCGGCTTACCTGCGCAAGAGCCTGGCGGGTATCGTCAAACGCCTGGGCGGCGAGCGCTACCAGCGCCTCGCGGCAATCATGGACGCGGCTCTGGACGAGCAGAAGCGCAGCGGCGCGGTAGACCTGCACCGCGGCTGGATCGAGGGCCTGCTGGGCGAATACTACGATCCGATGTATGCCTTCCAGCGCGAGAGCAAGGGCGAACGCGTGGAGTTCCGCGGAACACAGGACGAAGTAGTGGAGTACCTGCGCTTCCGCGCGGAGCGCTGATCCCGGCGCTCCCCTGGTGGGGACTTGCACCGGCGCCACGATGGAGCATTACCGTAGGATGGGTGGAGCTTGCGATACCCATGCTGCTGTCTGCGCATGAGAACGATGGGTATCGCTGCGCTCCACACCATCCTACGCAAGCGTTCGCCGGAAAGGGTGGCGGAGCTTCGTAGGGCGCATAACGCGGTAGCGTTATCCGCCGTCATGGCATCGGCGGATAACCCGTTCCGGGTTATCCGCCCAACGTGCTGGCTCTCTGTAGGAGCGAGCTTGCTCGCGAGCCCGTTTGAATCGGTACGACGCTGGGCCAATCGCGGACGGAGTCCGCTCCTACACAAGGTCCCGCATGTGCGTAGGAGCGGACTCCGTCCGCGATGTCGTCAGGCCTGCGGCGGAGCAGGCATTTCTCACCGGCTCTTGCCGTCGTACTCCTTCACCGTCAGCCCCGCCAGCTCCACGCCCGGCAGGCAGCGCACATTGATCGCCGCCATCGGCGTGCCGTCCGGTGCGCTGGCGTAGGCCAGGGGAGCGCAGCCGCAGGTGGGGCAGAAGCGATGTTCGATGCGGTGGGTGTTGAACGTGTAGGTGCTCATCGCACTCTCGGGAGTCGTCAGCTTCAGCTTGCCGCGCGGCACGAACCACAGCAGCGAACCCTTGCGTCGGCAGATCGAGCAGTTGCATGACACGACTTCACCGACATCCCCTTCCACTTCGAACGCGATCTGCCCGCAATGGCAGCTGCCCTGGTGCACCATGATCCGTCTCCTTGTCGGGATATCCCGTGGGCAATCAGTGTAGTAGTCGCTTGAATGCCATCCGTCCGATGGCATACTGCGGCGCCGTCCGGCAGGCCTCTGCGCCGCGTTCTAAGCTGGAACCATCCCGAACACCCGCAGGAGTTTCGTCATGCCGCGCATTCCCCTGATCATCGCCCTGTTGCTGGCCGTCGCTGGCTGCTCGGGCAAGACCGTCAACCGCGACAGCTGCGCCAACGAGCTGAACGCCTCCTGGCACGAACTGGACCTGGCCAAGGCCGAAGGTTTCGCCGGCACCGTGAGCTACTCCAAGGCCCTGGGCCTGCTCACCGCCGCCAAGACCCAGCAGCAGGTCGAGGCCTATGACGGATGCTCGGACAAGGCCAGCCGCGCGCGCTTCTACATCAAGGAATCCCGCGCCGGCCGTTGAGCCGCGCGCAGCCGGGCCGCCTGGGGCGGCCCGCAACGTCCCATCGCATCGCCCACCGTCCTGTCCGGGATCTACCCATGCAACTCGACTTCACCCAACTGTCCAAGGCCGAGGCTTATCGCTGGCTGGCCTCCACCGTCACGCCGCGCCCGATCGCCTGGGTCTCCACGTTGTCCGCGGACGGCCAGAGCAACCTCGCGCCGTTCAGCTTCTTCCAGGTCATCAGCGATTCGCCGCCGACCCTGCTGGTCAACACCAGCGTGCGCGACGACGGTAGCGTCAAGGACACCCTGCGCAATGTGCGCGAGACCGGCGAACTGGTGATCCACCTGGTCAGCGCCGCCCAGGCCGGGGATATGAACGCCACGGCCGCCTGGCTGCCCCACGGTGTCAGTGAGATCGAGCACGCCGGCATCGCTACCGTGCCCAGCGAGCGCGTGGCGCCGCCGCGGGTGGCTGGCGCGCCGGTGGCCTTCGAGTGCCAGTTGGCGGAAATCCTGCCGTACCCGGCGGAAAACCCCTCCAGCATGCTGATCTTCGCCCGTGTGCTGCTGGCGCATATCGATGAATCGGTGATGCACGACGAGCGTCATGTCGACCCGGTGAAGCTGGACCTGGTGGGTCGTCTGGGCGGTACCCAGTACAGCTATACCCGTGACACCTTCAGCATGATTCGCCCCAGGTAGGTGCTGGCGCCTGGCGCAGTGCTGTCAGGTGAACTCCAGCTCCAGGCCTAGCTGCCAATCGATGCCGCCCATGCGCGCCACGTCCAGCCGCTCGCCAAGGCTGAAGAGTTCCGAGAGCAAAGCGTCGCGATGGGGGTATTGCTGCGCGCTGCCGTGAACCAGGCTGACGATGTCATGCACCATCTGCCAGCCAGTCTGGGCATCGAACCAGCAGTCCAGCCATTCGTCCCTGGCCTCGTCGTAGGCCTGCGGGTAGACGAACTCACGGATCGGCAGGTTGCCGCGAGCCAGCAGCAACGGATCGAGGCGCCGTTGCTCGCGGTACAGCTCCGGCAGGCACAGTGTGTCGGCGTATCCTGCCAGAGGGCGCTGCAGGACCAGTTGGTAGTAGGCGTTCATCCGCAACCAGGAGTGGAAAGTCAGGTGCCGGAATCTGCACGGTCGGAGCGCTAGGTCGCTGTCGGCGAGTTCCGTAACCGTGTCAGGAAAATCCTGTTCAGTGTTCTGGATGCGACCTTCACGTATCTCTCCGCAGCATCACCGTGCCATCACCGTCTCGCCCTCTATCCAGCCAGCGGGCGGCGCTCCTAATGTTCCGCCCAAAAGCAGCGATAACGATCAGGAGACCTTCGAGGATTTCCTGAAACGCCATTGCGGATGGGGGGAGATGCCATGGTTGCCTTCGTGCAGCGTCGTCTGGCCGACATGGGTACGGCGAAGAAACTGGCCATCGGCTTCGGCCTGGTGCTATTGCTTACCGCCCTGGTGGCGGTAATCGGCGTTACTTCGCTGCGGGGCATTGCCCAGCGCTTTGACCTGCTCGGCGACATGTCGACCATCAACCGCGAGTTGCTGGAGATGCGCCAGAGCGAGAAGGACTTCGTGATCGACGCCAGCGATGCTTCCGCCAAGCGTCTGCGCGAGCACGCCGGCAACCTCGGCGAAGCGGTGGCGCGGCTCAAGGCGCAGCCGCAGCAGGCAACGGCCATGGCCGGCGTGGAGCAGGGGGTCGCCGACTACCTGGCGGCTTTCGCCAGTTTCGAGAAATCCAGCAAGAGCCGACGCCTGTCGCTGGACGCCGCCACCTGGTCGGTGAACGGCGCTTCCAACAGCCTGGACATCCTGCAGTCGAGCCTGGCCGACGACGGCGCCTACGAACTCAAGGAATCCCAGGGCCAGAAGGGCGAGGAACTGCTGCAGCAGGCCGCCCAGGTCAGCCAGCTCTACCGCCTGGTGCTGCAGGGCCTGAACGAGGCGCGCTCGCGCCTGGAGGCCGGCAGCGACGCGAAGGAGGGCAGCGCCGAGAAGGCCGAGGCGGGTCGCATCAAGTCCGCCGCCGAGGCGCTGGAGCTGTCCGCCAAGCTGCAGGAGGTTATCACCGACCCGACCTATGTTTCGGTGCTCAAGGATGTCATCACCAACATCAACGCCTTCGTCGAAAAACTCGACGAATACACCGCCAGCCTCGAGCAGGAAAAACAGGTCCACGCACAGATGAACGAGCGTGCGGCTCAGGTCATGCAGCAGGTCGACGACGCCTACTCCGCTCAGCGCGCGGCCATGCAGACCCAGTTGCGCACCAATACGCTGCTGATCGTCGCTTCGGCGGCGCTGGCGCTGCTGGTGGGCGCGCTGGCTTCGTTGCTGATCACCTGGATGATCGTGCGGCCGCTGCGCCAGGTCATCGGCATGGCCAGCCGCATCGCCGAGGGGGACCTGAGCGTCAGTATCGACGTGCGGCGCAAGGACGAGGTCGGTCAACTGATGGGGGCGGTGGGCAGCATGGCCGACAGCCTGCGCGGCATCGTCAGCCGGCTCAGCGCGGGCGTGGGGCAGATCACCGCCTCGGCGCAGGCGCTGTCCAGCGTCACCGAGCGTACCCAGCATGGGGTGAACTCGCAGAAGGCCGAGACCGACCAGGTCGCCACGGCGATGAACCAGATGGCCGCCACCGTTCACGACGTCGCGCGCAACGCCGAGGAAGCCGCCAGTTCTGCCGAACAGGCCGACGGCAAGGTCGCCAGCGGGCAGGACGTGGTACGCCAGACCCTCGGCCGCATCGAGCAACTGGCCGAAGCCGTGCGTGCCGCCACGCAGAGCATCGAGCAGCTGGGTCGCGAGAGCCAGAGCATCGGCAGCGTGCTGGACGTGATCAAGAACGTCGCCGAGCAGACCAACCTGCTGGCGCTCAACGCGGCCATCGAGGCGGCGCGGGCGGGGGAGCAGGGCCGGGGCTTTGCCGTGGTCGCCGACGAAGTGCGGGCGCTGGCGCGGCGCACCCAGCAGTCCACCGCCGAGATCGAGACGCTGATCGCCGCCCTGCAGAGTGGCGCGAATACGTCGGTGCAGCGCATGCAGCGCAGTCACGCGCTAGTGGAGATGACCGTGGGTGATGCGGTGCAGACCGAGGCTGCGCTGGGCACCATCGCCGCGGCGGTGGCGGTGATCCACCAGATGAACCAGCAGATCGCCGCCGCCTCCGAGCAGCAGAGCGCGGTGGCCGAGGAGATCAGCCGCAGCGTCACCAGCATCCGCGGCATTGCCGACGAATCGGCGCAGGCCATGCAGTCCACGGCGTCTTCCAGCGTCGAGCTGGCGCAGCTCAGCCGCGAACTACAAGGGCTGGTCGGGCAGTTCCGGCTGTGATGCCACCGCGGCGCGCTCGGCGGCTTCCTGCTCGCGCTTGCGCTGCTGGTGCCAGCGCCGGTAGGCGTTGACGCCCGCGCGCACCGAGCTGAACACCAGCGGCGGTTTTATCTCGCCGAGCAGTTGCGAACGCTTGAGCAGGCCCAGCGTCTCGCCGGTGACCCGCGCCAATGACAGGTGCACGCCCTGCGCGTCGAGGGTCTGCTGCACCTCGCGCAGCGTCGTCAGGCCGCTGATATCCAGGTTGAGGATGCCTTCGGCATTGAGCAGCACGGCGCGGGCATGCGGCGTCCGGGCTACCACCTCGAGGATGCGCTGCTTGAAGTAGTCGGCATTGAAGAACAGGATCGGCGCGTCGAAGCGGTAGATCACCAGCCCCGGCAAGGTGCGTGCGTTGGGGTACTGCTCGATCTCCACCTGGCCGTCGATGCCGTGCACCCAGCCCATCACCGCGTCGTGCGGGCGATAGGTGAGATAGAGCAGGCGCAGCAGGGCCAGCATGATGGCGACGAAGATGCCCGGCAGCACGCCAACACTGAGTACGCCGACCGTGGTCAGTACGCACAGGCCGAACTCGAACCGGCTCAGCGCCCAGAAACCGCGCAGCGCGCGGAAGTCGATCAGGCCCCAGCCGGCCATCAGCAGCACCGCGCCCAGCGCCGGCATCGGCACCCAGCCTAGCGGCTTGCTGAACAGCAGCAGAACCAGGCCGATCACCAGCGCGGCGACTATGCCGACCATCTGGCTCTTGCCGCCGACCATGTCGTTCACCGCGGTACGCGAGTCGGCGCCGCTGATGACGAAGCCCTGGGATATCCCCGCGCCGATGTTGGCCATGCCCAGCGCCATGAACTCGTGGTTGGCGTCGATGGCGTAGCCGTGGCGGGCGGCGAAGCTGCGCGCGGTGAGCATGGCGCTGCAGAAGCTGACGATAGTGATGCCCATGGCATCACGGAACAGGCTGCCGGCCTCCTCGACGCTGGTTTTGGGCCAGCTCAGGTGCGGCAGGCCTTGCGGCACCTCGCCGAGCAGCTTGATGCCGTATTGGTCGAGGCCGAACAGGGCGGCGATGACCGAGGCGAACAACACGCCCACCAGGGCTCCGGGAATCTTCGGGTAGCGTCGCGGCAGCAGGATCATCAGCACCAGGGTGCCGACGCCCAGTGCCAGCGTCGGCAGGTGCGTATCGGCGAGGTTGCGCGCCAGCGCGATCAGGCCACGGACAAAGCCGCTGGTTTCGCTGTGGTAGCCAAGGATCTTGCCCAGCTGCCCGGCGATCAGGCTCAGGCCGATACCGTTGAGGTAACCCACCAGGGTTGGCCGCGAGAGGAAGCTGGCGACGAAACCGGCGCGGGCGAAGCCGGCGGCGATGGACAGGATGCCCACCAGCACCGCGACGATCATCGACAACTGCAGCAGCCGCTCCGGGTTGCCTGCCGCCAGCGGCGTGATGGCCGCCGCGACCATCGCGGCGGTGGCGGCATCCGGGCCGACCATCAGTTGTCGTGAGCTGCCGACAATCGCATAGATCAGCATCGGCAGGATGCAGGCGTAGAGCCCGACCTGGGGCGGGAAGCCGATGATCTGCGAGTAGGCGATGGCGGTGGGAATCTGCACGGCAGCCACCGACAGGCCGGCCTGGATATCGCGCGGCAGCCAGTCGTAGCGGTAGTGCAGCAGGCTGTCCAGACCGGGCAGCCAGCGGGCGAGGGACATCGGGGATCTTCCTTGGAATCGGCCAAGGGAAATCCTAGCTGGAAAGGCGCCTCAGAGCTTGTCGGAAATCATCGAGATAGAGGTCTGAAAGAAGGACGGTCATCGGTTGGCGGCTCCGCTGCCGGGCTTGCCCCTCACCCCAGTCCTCGGCTTTGGCATCCTGCGTCGCTCTACCTCCTGCATCCATGCAGTCGTCTCCCGGGGGGAGAGGGGGCAGTACGGTGCAGGATGAAACCACGGCGTCAGCCGGCACAATCGGTTTCGATTCCTTCAGGGAGAGGGTAGTTCGGTGCAGGATGAAGGCATGATCTAAGCCGGCACAACCGGTCCCCTCTCCCTCAAGAACGGGGAGCGCAGCCAGGGCCAGGAGGAGGGGCTTTTGCTCTTGTAGGAGCGGATACATCCGCGATCCGGCCGACCGGCCGGGCCCGTAACGCCACCACGAACGGAAATGCAGGGAAACTGCAGGAGCGAGCTTGCCGCTGCCTGCCGATGATCGGCTTCGGGTAGGTGCGGACTCCGTCCGCGATAGGCCCGCGTCGCGCCGGAGACCATCGCGGACGAAGTCCGCTCCTACGGCGCCTCAGACCTTCAGCACCAGCTTGCCGAAGTTCTCGCCGCTGAACAGCTTGGCCAGGGTTTCGGGGAAGGTTTCCAGGCCTTCGACGATGTCTTCCTTCGACTTCAGCTTGCCTTCGCCGATCCAGGTCGCCATGTCCTTGAAGCCTTCCTGGAAGCGGTGGGCGTAATCCATCACCACCATGCCTTCCATGCGTGCGCGGTTGACCAGCAGCGACAGATAGTTGGCCGGGCCGCGCACCGCTTCCTTGTTGTTGTACTGGCTGATCGCGCCGCAGATCACCACCCGCGCCTTGGGCGCCAGGCGGGCCAGCACGGCGTCGAGGATGTCGCCGCCGACGTTGTCGAAGAACACGTTCACGCCCTTGGGGCACTCGCGCTTGAGGCCGGCATGGACGTCCTCGGCCTTGTAGTCGATGGCGCCGTCAAAGCCCAGTTCATCGATCAGGTAGCGGCACTTGTCGGCGCCGCCGGCAATGCCGACCACACGGCAGCCTTTGATTTTCGCGATCTGCCCGACCACGCTGCCCACCGCGCCGGCGGCGCCGGAGACGACCACGGTGTCACCGGCCTGGGGCAGGCCGACGTCGAGGAAGCCGAAGTAGGCGGTCATGCCGGTCATGCCCAGCGCCGAGAGATACAGCGGCAGCGGCGCGCGCTGGCTGTCGACCTTGTAGAAACCCTTCGGCTCGCCGAGGAAGTAATCCTGCACCCCGAGGGCGCCGTTCACTTCGTCGCCGACCTTGAAGTCCGGGTGCTGCGAGGCGATCACCTTGCCTACGCCCAGGGCGCGCATCACGTCGCCGATGGCCACCGGGGCGATATAGGACTTGGCGTCGTTCATCCAGCCGCGCATGGCCGGGTCCAGCGACAGGTACTGGTTCTTCACCAGGATCTGTCCGGGACCGGGCTCGCCGACTGGGGTTTCCACATAGGCGAAGGTGTCGCGGGTGGCGGCGCCGACCGGGCGCTGGGCGAGTTGAAACTGGCGGTTGATCTGGGCAGACATGGCAGTGGACTCAGTCAGGGGGAAAGCCTAGGTGATAGTCCGCCTGCCGCGCCGGGGCAAGTTCCGTCCGCCGGAGGAATGTCCGTCCATCGGTCCCAGTGATCCGGCTTTGCGCGAATCATCATCGCCGTGGATGCAGCGACGTCGCCCCGCCTGATAGTGCTTCGCGCCGCTGGAGCGCTGGCTAGACTGCAGCGGTTATTTCTCAACCCGCTTCGAGGTTCGCTCATGAGTCAGCTGCTTTCCGGCCAGGTTGCCCTGGTCACTGGCGCCGGTAACGGTATCGGTCGCGCCACCGCCCAGGCCTTCGCCCAGCAGGGCGTGAAAGTCGTGGTTTCCGACGTCGACGCCAAGGGCGGCGAAGCCACCGTCGAGCTGATCCGCGCTGCGGGCGGCGAGGCCACCTTCATCCGCTGCGACGTGACCCGCGACGCCGAGGTCAAGGCGCTGGTGGCGGGCACCGTGGCCGCCTATGGCCGCCTGGACTACGCCTTCAACAACGCCGGCATCGAGATCGAGAAGGGCAAGCTGGCCGACGGCGCGGAAAGCGAGTTCGACGCCATCATGGGCGTCAACGTGAAGGGCGTCTGGCTGTGCATGAAGCACCAGATTCCGGTGATGCTGGAGCAGGGCGGCGGCGCCATCGTCAACACCGCCTCCGTGGCTGGCCTGGGCGCCGCGCCGAAAATGAGCATCTACGCCGCCTCCAAGCACGCGGTGATCGGCCTGACCAAGTCCGCCGCCATCGAGTACGCGAAGAAGAAAATCCGCATCAACGCCGTGTGCCCGGCGGTGATCGACACCGACATGTTCCGCCGCGCCTACGAGGCCGACCCGAAGAAGGCCGAGTTCGCCGCCGCCATGCACCCGGTGGGCCGCGTCGGTCGCGTCGAGGAAATCGCCGGCGCCGTGCTCTACCTGTGTAGCGACAATGCTGGCTTCACCACCGGCATCGCGCTGCCGGTGGATGGCGGGGCCACGGCGATCTGATCCTCGTGGTGCACCCCCGAGCGCCGATCATCTCGTAGGAGCAACTGTCTTCTTCGGTCACTCTGTGCCACTGAATTCCCCTCACCCCAGCCCTCTCCCAAGGGGAGAGGGGGCAGATCGTGCCGACTGACGCCATGGTTTCACCCTGCACCGACTGGTTCCCTCTCCCTCCGGGAGACGACTGCATGGATGCAGGAGGTAGAGCGACGCAGGATGCCAAAGCCGAGGGTTAGGGTGAGGGCCGGCCCGAGCGCAGAGGTATCTCGCAGGAGCGGACTCTGTCCGCGATGGGGTGCCGGCCAGTTCGGAGCGGCGGGGAATCGATCGCGGACGGAGTCCGCTCCTACGCAGCGTTGATCTCGGCATCAACGTCCAGGAGCAGGCCATGCCCGTGATCGCGCGTATGGCCGCTCCTGCACCGCCCCATCCGCAAGATCCCATCGCGTTCGCTACAAGACTTCGCATTCTGTTACACGATGAAGTGGTATTGGCCTGCAAGGCCAGTTACAAGCGCCCAAGAGGCCGAAACAATCGGCCCACCCCAGTTGGAGAATAATGACAATGACCAACGATCCCTTGCTGACGCTTTTCATGCCCATCGCCCTGGGCATCATCATGCTGGGCCTCGGCCTGTCCCTCACCGTCGCCGACTTCGCCCGCGTGGTGCGCTATCCCAAGCCAGTGCTCATCGGTCTGGTCTGCCAGATCATCCTGCTGCCCCTGGCGTGTTTCCTCATTACCGTCGGCTTTGCCCTCGAAGCCGCGCTGGCCGTGGGTATGATGCTGCTCGCCGCATCCCCCGGCGGCACCACGGCGAACCTCTACAGCCACCTGGCCCATGGTGACGTGGCGCTGAACATCACGCTGACTGCGGTGAACTCGGTGATCGCCATCCTCACCATGCCGCTGATCGTGAACATGTCCCTGCTGTACTTCATGAATGACGGCCAGACCATCCCGCTGCAGTTCGGCAAGGTGCTGCAGGTGTTCGCCATCGTCCTCGGCCCCGTGGCCATCGGCATGCTCGTGCGGCGTCTGCTGCCGGGCGTGGCGGCGGCGCTGCAGAAGCCGGTGAAGATTCTCTCCGCGTTGTTGCTGGCGGTGATCATCGGTGTGGCGGTGACCAAGGACTGGCAGACCTTCCTCGCCTATGCGCCCATCGTTGGCGCGGCAGCGCTGTGCTTCAACCTGCTGAGCCTCGCCGTGGGCTACTGGATTCCGCGCCTGTTGAAACTCTCCAAGCCGCAATCCATCGCCATCGGCATGGAAATCGGCATTCACAACGGCACCCTCGCCATCGCCCTGGCGCTCAGCCCCATGCTGCTGAACAACAAGACCATGGCCATCCCGGCCGCCATCTATGGCGTGCTGATGTTCTTCACCGCTGGAATATTCGGCTGGTGGGTCAGTCGTGGCGTGGCGACCACCGCGTCGGAGCGAGCGCCTGCCTGAGTCGGCAAACTCGCCCGCCTACTGGAGTATTACGCGGCCGCCGAGAGCGTCAGGTGATGCTCCAGCGGAGGGCGCCGGAGGCTCTGGGCCGAGGGTTACGGTCCAGTCTGGGAATTAATGAGGGGATATAGATTTTTCCTACACGGTGATGGGGATGTTACGGCTGGAGGAGTTTCGGGCTGACGTCAAAATCTGGCCCTCTCCTTCACCAATGTCGGTGCTGGGAGCCAACTCACTCATGTAGGACTCTCTCAGATGAAAAAATCCCTGATCGCTCTCGCCACCCTGGCTGGCCTGTCTGCATCCGTGATGCAGGCTCAGGCCTCCGATGGCACCATCAACTTCACCGGCAAGGTGGAGGACGTCACCTGCACCATCCAGGTGAATGGTGCAGGTACCGGTGATGGTTCGGTCACCCTGCCGACCGTTTCCAAAACCTCCCTCAAGGGTGTTGGCACCACCGGTGGTGACACCAACTTCTCCATCAAGCTCAGCAACTGCACGGGTACTGAAGTTGCCGGTGGCCCCGGTGTCGCTGTGTTCTTCGAACCGGGCCCTAACGTAACCGCCTTGGGCAACCTGAAAAACACCGGCACCGGCCCCGCTGATGTTGAGCTGGCTATCTACCGGAATGGCCAGGCTGGCGCCCTGAACCTGGGTGGCAAGCCGGTGATCCCGTTCACCACCATTAGCGGTGAGCAGGCCGATATGCCCTTCACCGTGAAGTACTACTCCAAATCGGCTACTCCGGGTGCCGGGGAAGTCAAGTCCAGCGTTACCTACTCGATCATTTACCCGTAATAGCCGGGTAACACCGGTTGCCGCCGGGGGCCGTCGAATGCCAATGGCTCCCGGACTCCCTGATCCGCCCCCACTCTGGCGAGGTCCCAACGATGAAAGTATCTCTGCTGAGCCGTCGTGTATTGCACGCGATGCTGTTGGCTGGCTGCATGTTGGCAGGCCAGGCCCAGGCGTCCATTGTCATTACCGGCACCCGGGTGATCTACCCCTCCGACCAGCGCGAAGTCACGGTGAAACTGAGCAACGACGGCCAATCGCCGATGCTCGTGCAGTCCTGGATCGATGAAGGCAACGTCCAGGCCACACCGGATGCGTCTGACGCACCGTTTCTGCTGACCCCGCCGATTGCGCGTATCGACCCGGCCAAGGGCCAGGCGCTGCGTGTGCGCTACACCGGGCAGAAGAGCCTGGCGCAGGACAAGGAGTCGCTGTTCTGGCTCAACGTGCTGGAAGTACCACCGTCCTCCGATGACGGGCAAAACCGGCTCAAGGTGGCATTCCGTAGCCGGATCAAGATGTTCTACCGCCCGGCATCCCTGGCAGGAAATGCGACGGCCGCTGCCGAGCAGTTGCAATGGCGCCTGCAGGGCTCCGTGCCCGAGGGCTTCAACGCCAGCCCCTACTACGTGTCGCTGGGCAAGGTCAGCCTCAGCAGTGGTGGCCAGAGCCGCGACGTGGAACTGGACATCAACTCCAGCCTGATCGCCCCCGGCGAGCACAAGCAACTGCCGATCAAGGGCGCCGCGCTGAATGCCAATGGCGGCAAGGTCAGCTACTCCGCGATCAACGATTTCGGCGGTATTGCCGAGTATTCGCAAGCCCTGAAGCCCTAAGTTTCCCAGCCCTCTTCCTCACCCGCTATTTGCCGGGAGGGGGCTGCTCATGCCCGAAAAAACTCGTCCACGGACGTACTCGCGAGCAACCGAGGTGAGCCATGAATACGCGCAGACGCCATCCCGCTCAACGCTTTGCCTTCGCGCTCAAGCCGCTGGCTCTGGCGCTGGCATTGGCGCTGTCGGGCGGCATGGCCGATGCAGCGGAAGGCGACGCAGTCACCTTCGATAACGACATGCTCTGGGGGCACGGAGCCCAGTCGCTGAACCTGAGCCGCTTTCGCGAAGGCAACACCCTCGAACCCGGTGTGCATACGCTCGACGTCTGGGTCAATGAGCAGACGGTGGGGCGTCAGGACATTCGCTTCATCGCCGCCGGCCAATCGGGGCGTGGCGCAGCCTGCCTGACCCGGCTGCAGCTTGAAACGGTCGGCGTGAACCTGGAGAAACTGCCGCCAGTCGCCGAGGCCAGCGCCGAAGCCTGTGTCGACCTGCCGACCCTGATCCAGGGCGCCAGCTCCAGTCTCGATGCCGGCGAGCAGCGCCTGCTCCTGAGCATTCCGCAGGCCTTCCTGCGCAGCAATCCGCGCGGCTACGTCAGCCCGGAGCGCTGGGACCGCGGCGTCAATGCGGCGTTTCTCGACTACAACACCAACGCCTACCAGAGCGTCACACACGGCGAGACCAACCGAAACGCCTACGCCAGCCTCAACGGCGGCGTCAACCTGGGTGACTGGCGGCTGCGCCAGCGCTCCTCACTGAACTGGGACAGCGACTCGGGCAGCGACTTCCAGAACCTCAGCACCTATGCCCAGCGCGATATCGACAGCCTGCGCTCCCAGTTGACCCTGGGCGACGCCTTCACTGACGGCGACCTGTTCGACTCGGTGTCGATCCGCGGCCTGCGCATGGCCACCGATGACCGCATGCTGCCCGACTCCCAGCGCGGCTACGCGCCGGTGGTGCGGGGCGTTGCATCCACCAACGCGCGCGTCACCATCCGCCAGAACGGCTATGTCATCCAGGAGGTAACCGTCGCCCCGGGGGCATTCGAGATCAACGACCTCAACCCCACCAGCGACAACGGCGACCTGGACGTGACCGTCACCGAGGCCGATGGCCAGGAAAGTCATTTCACCGTGCCGTTCTCCTCCGTCGCGCGCTCCCTGCGCCCGGGCGTTTCCCGCTACACCCTCAGCGCCGGCCAGGCCCGCGACCTCAGCTACGGTTCAACACCGAAGGTTGCCCAAGCCACTTACCAGCGCGGCCTGACCAACAGCGTCACCGGCTACACCGGCGCAACGGCCTCCGAGGGCTACGCAGCGGCCTTGCTCGGTGGTGTACTGACCACCGAGTACGGCGCCTTCGGGGCAGACATTACCCACGCCAGCACCAAGCTTGAAGCACAGACCTTTACCGGCCAATCGCTGCAACTGAGCTACAACAAGATTCTGCAGACCACCGGCACGCACTTCACGGTGGCCGCTTACCGTTACTCCACCGATGGCTATTTCGGCTTCAGCGACGCCCTCAATGCCCGCGACCAACTGGACGAATACGGCGATAGCCAGGGCGGCGTCGACGCCATCCGCCGCACCCGCAGCCGTAGTGAGGTCAACGTCAGCCAGAACGTCGGTAGCCGCGGCTACCTGTACGTCAACGGCTCGCGCCAGAACTACTGGAACGACACCGGTTTCGACACCCAGTACCAGGCCGGCTACACCCACAACTGGAGTTGGGGCAGCACCTCGGTCAGTGCCGCCCGGACCCAGGATGCCTACGGCACGGCAGACAACCGGACCCTGTTCAGCGTGTCGCTGCCGATCGGCAAGGCAGGCACCAACCGGCCTTACCTGAGCAGCAGCTACAGCCAGAGCAGCAAGGGTTCGAGCAACCTGCAGAGCACGCTGAGCGGCACCGCCGGGAAGGAGGGCCAGGTCAGCTACGGCCTCACCGCGGCCCATGACAGTCCCGACACCGGTGACAGCAGCTCCAGCGTCGGCGCCAACAGCCAGTACCGTACCTCCTTCGGTACCCTGAACGGCTCGGTCAGCGAGAGTTCCGACTACCGCCAGCTTTCCGCTGGCATGAGTGGCTCGGTGGTTGCGCACCCCAGCGGCGTCACCTTCGGCCAGAGCCTGGGTGACAGCATCGCCATCGTCGATGCCCCCGGCGCTGCCGGAGCCAGCGTGACCAGTGCCGCCAACGTCAAGCTCGACGGCCAGGGCCAGGCCGTAGTGCCGTACCTGGCGCCATACCGGGTCAACACGGTCGAACTCGATCCCAAAGGGCTCGATGACGATGTGGAGCTCAAGAGCACCCTGCACGATGTCGTCCCGCGCAGCGGTGCAGTGATGCTGGTCAAGTACGACACGGTCAAGGGCCATGCGTTGCTGATCCAGAGCCGCCGGGCCGACGGCAGCGCGCTGCCGTTCGGCGCCACGGTGCGCGACGAGCAGAGCCAGGAAGTCGGCATGGTCGGGCAGGGCGGCAAGATATTTGTGCGGGTCGATGCCGATCAAGGCGTACTGCATGTTGCTCTCGACTCCGCCGCGCAGTGCTCGATCAACTATCGCGTTGCTCCGCGCGCCGCGGGCGGCGCCAGTGCGCCGATGGAGACCCTCAATGAAACCTGCAAGTGATTGCCGGGCTGCCGGCGCGGTTCAAGGGAGAGCAGTCATGAAAGCCAATCGTCGCCTTCTCGCCTCGTTCAGCCTGCTCGCCGGCATCCTGCTGGGGGCGTTCGCCGATACGGCCCAGGCCGACCTGACCTGTGCCCCCACGGCGGGTATTACCTTGAACCTGCCGCCGAGTATCTCGGTACCCCGCGATAGAAAATTCGGCACTGTGCTGACGGCGTGGATTACCTCTTCCTCTGAACTAGTGCAATCAGATTGCTCGGCCAGCGATACCAGTAACGTCTGGCTGCAGGCCCGAACAGCACTTCAACCGACGGGGAAAACCGTCCTGGATGGTGGGGTGACCTACAGCTTGTTCGAGACTGGGTTGCCTGGAGTAGGGATCATCTTGTCGGCCAAGTCCTTCAGCTCCTCCAGTTGGAAACCCGTTGGTTCGACAGCGGTTGATCTCTACCGTGGCTGGGGCAGCATCTGGAGTGCGTCTGCCTCGGTTCGTCTGATTGCGACCGGGGAGCCGATCAGTTCCGGTGTGCTCATCGGCAAGCAGGTTGCTGAGTTCAGCCTGATCGACAAGAGCACTGGCACCACGACTACGCCTTCGCCGATCAAGATCACGTCCTCGACCATCACTGCGCAAACCTGCTCGGTGGATGCGGGCTCGAAGAACTTCACCGTCCCGGTCGGGGAGATCAGCGTACTGAAACTCGCCGGGCCGGTGGGAACCACGGCGGGCAACGCGTCCTTCAACATCCGCCTGGACTGCTCTTCGGGCATGAACGTCTTCATGACCCTCACCGACTCAAGCAACCCTGGCAACACCAGCGACCGCCTCGGCCTTTCTGCCTCGCCGCAACAGGCCAGCGGTGTAGCCCTGCAAGTACGGCGCCTGGGAACGCCGGTGAAGTTCGGGCCGGACTCCTCGGTAGCCGGGAATGCCGGGCAGATTGCCCTGGGCGCGGCGCCTGACGGTGCGCTGGACGTCCCGTTCACGGCCAATTTCATCAAGACCGACGCCGTGGTGCGGGGCGGCGATGCGAATGCCGTCGCCACGTTCACCCTGTCCTATCAGTAGGCACCGACGCCGCGCGCGGCTCGGCATCACGGTTGCCCGGTTCTGCCTTGCTTCCTGTGGAATGGAGGAGGGCAGGTTGATCAGCGCCGGAATTGTCGGAACCTGCGCTGCCCGACTTTACCCCGTGCGTGATTCACGGGTCGCAGGAGACGTATCCGTTCGGGCGGCAAGCTTCTTCGATCCTGTCTTCGGCCGAGGGTCCTTGTGGCCGGGGTTCGCGTCAGCGGCACCTGTCGTCGGGGCTCAAGGCGGATGACACAGCTGCCAGGCTTCTCTGGTCCGAACGGGCCCAGAATGTCGTCGTCCACCAGGCACTGGATGACGCGGGATGATCCTAGGCAAATGCGACAAGGTACTCAGGAAGCGTCCTGCACACCCATCGGAAGAGCCTGTAGCATCCCGCATTGCTGCGTTTGCAAGGCCGCCGGTAAGGTTTCCGGGTCGCGACGGTTGTCGTGACCTGGGCGTGGAAACCCGGGCTTTCTTTGCAGGTGCAGTAGCGCCAAGGCAGTTTGGCTGGCGCTATTTACGCGCCCGTCAGTTGCTGTTATGGCGGGTCGTGCGAGGCGGGCTTCGGCCCGGCCGGGGCTCCTGCAAAGCCGGTATTTCCACCCTTGCGCGGCCCGCCTCCTTACTCCGTGGAAAGAGATGAGGTGGGTTAACCCTTTGCAGGAGTACTGAAAGATGCATTACCCCGCTTTTACGCCCGAGCACCACCGGCTTTGTCCCGTGAGATTCCTTCTATCGAATGTCATTGCTTGCCGATTCTCGATGCTCACTCGGCCGAGTATCTGAGGCTTGCGGCTGGCCGTCGGGTGCATTGCCGGCCTGACGGCCCTTTGGCTGTTCTTCGATACATACCCGCTGCATACCCGCACGGCTTGCAAGGAGTCGAGACATGGGAAGCCGATTACCGAATCACCCTGGCGAGTTCTGGAGCCAGGTAGCGCCGGCCGATGGCCAGCCCGGGCTGGCGCTGGGATGGCCAGTCGATTGCCAGGCCGCCATGAACGAAGCGGTCCGGCGCGTCGAGCGCTGGATCGACGATGAGGAACAGCAGGCCGACTTGTGGGTGGCCTTCTTCATCGGTCGCAATGAACAGGAGACCTACACAGAACGTGTGGCCTTCGAAACGGCGTTCCTCTGGCGCGTGCAGCAGCGCCTGATGGGCGCCGCCTTGCCAAGTGCGCTGAAGGCCTGAGGAACCGGGTTCGCAAGCAAGCTCGCTCCCGTGGGAACTGACGGGATGCCTTCCTCCTCCCTCGCATCCCAGAGGTGTTCACGGGAGCGAGCCTGCTTGCGAATCCCCTCACAGCGCAGCGCCTGCACGGTGTCGACGTAGGATGGCGTGAAGCGCAGCGATACCCATCGATTCCATGCAGCAGCATGGGTATCGCAAGCTCCACCCATCCTACGACTGCACGGTCTGCCGGGTGAACCCGACGTAGGATGGTGTGGAGCGCAGCGATACCCATCGATTTCACGCAGCAGGATGGGTATCGCAAGCGCCACGTCATCCCGCGGCTCGGCTCCCCGGATACACATGAGCAGCCCTAGTCCGCCCAGTGCCAGGCCGGTGCATCGAACATGCCCTGGTCACGGATGCGCGTCTGACCCAGCTCCTTGTCCAGGTGCAGGCAGTTGCACTCGGGGTGTTCTTCCAGCGTGGCGATCAGCCGGCTGGCGTGGGACACGATCCAGACCTGGGTGTGCCTGGAGGCCTCGATGATCAACCGCCCCAGCGCTGGCAACAGGTCCGGGTGCAGGCTGGTTTCCGGTTCGTTGAGCACCATCAGCGACGGCGGGCGCGGGGTCAGCAGGGCGGCGACCAGCAGCAGGTAGCGCAGGGTACCGTCGGAGAGTTCGGCCGCACTCAATGGCCGCAGCAGGCCGTATTGCTTCAGCGCCACGGCGAAGCGCCCGCCCGGTTGGCAGTCGATCAGCAACTCGGCACCCGGGAAGGCATCGCTGATGGCGGCCTCCAGTGCACTGGCATCACCGATTTCACGAATGGTCTGCAGGGCGGCGGCGAGGTCGCGGCCATCGTGGTGCAGCACCGGTGTGCGCGTGCCCAGTTGCGGCTGGCGCGCGGGGGCGTCGGCGTCGGTGCGGAAGTGGTCGTAGAAGCGCCAACCGCGAATCTGCTCGCGCAGCAGCAGGGCTTCGGCGCAATCCGAGCCAGTGCCGATCTGGGTGAACAGACTGTCGAAGGTCGGGATGTGTTGTTCCAGCACCTGCCAGCTGCGGCCTTCGCGGGCACGCAGCATCGGGCCGTTGCGCTCTACCAGTTGCGCGGCGGGGCGGTACCAGGGGCCGGCCCAGATGCTCTCGTGCTTGATTTCCGGGTCCAGGCCAAAAGCGCTGAGCACCGGTGGCGGCGGCAGACCAAGGGCGATGGCGTAACCGAAGTCTTCGCCGGCAAAGCCCAGGCGCAGGCGCTTCACCTCATTGCGCGGGCCGCCCTGAACTTCCACTTCGCCCGTGCGCATGCGCCGCGAGTGGCTTTCCGGGCCGGCCCAGAAGGTGGATTCCAGCCCGCCCTCGCGCGCCAGTGCATTGACCACGCCGCCCTGCGCCGTCTCGGCGAGCAGGCGCAGGGCGCGATAGAGGTTGGATTTGCCGCTGCCGTTGGCGCCGGTAATCAGGTTCAGCCGGCCCAGGGGCAGCACCAGCGAGTTGATCGAGCGGTAATTGGCGACGGCCAGGGTGTGCAGCATGCGGGCGATCCGTGGACTGGAAACGCCCGAATGCTAGCAGAGCTCACTCAGCCGGCGCGGCGCCAGTTCAGTACCAACTGTGTCAGCAGGCCCGCCACCAGGCCCCAGAAGGCGGAGCCGACGGAGAACAGGGTGAAGCCTGAAGCGGTGACCAGGAAGGTGACCATCGCCGCTTCGCGCTGGCGCGCGTCGGCCATGGCGTTGGTCAGGCCGTTGGTGATCGAGCCAAGCAGCGCCAGCGCGGCGATGGATAGCACCAGCGCCTTGGGCAGCGCGGCGAACAGGGCGGCCAGGGTGGCGCCGAAGATGCCGGCGATGCCGTAGAACAGTCCGCACCAGAGCGCGGCGGTGTAGCGCTTGTGCGGGTTCTCGTGGGCTTCCGGGCCGGTGCAGATGGCCGCGCTGATGGCTGCGAGGTTGATGCCGTGGGAGCCGAAGGGCGCCAGCAACAGCGAGGCGATGCCGGTGGTGGAGATCAGCGGCGAAGCGGGCACCTGGTAGCCGTCGGCGCGCAGCACGGCGAGGCCCGGCATGTTCTGCGAGGCCATGGCGACGATGAACAGCGGGATGCCGATGCTGATGGTGGCGGCCAGGGAGAAGCTCGGCGTCGTCCACACCGGGCGGGCGATCTCCAGCTGGAAGTGGCTGAAGTTGAGCAGGCCGAGGAAACCGGCCAGGGCGACCCCAACCAGCAGCGCAGCGAACACCGCGTAACGTGGCGACAGGCGCTTGGCGACGAGGTAGCTGACGAACATCGCCACCACCAGCGCCGTCTGTTGCTGCGCGGCGTTGCAGATCTCGATGCAGATGCGGAACAGCACGCCGGCCAGCAGGGCAGAGGCCAGCGACCCCGGCACCTGGCGCATCAGGCGGTCGAAGCTGCCGGTGACCCCACACAGGGTGATCAGCGCGGCGCAGACGATGAACGCGCCGATGGCCTCGCCATACGGCACGCCCGGCAGGCTGCTGATCAGCAACGCGGCACCGGGGGTGGACCAGGCGATGACGATGGGCGTGCGGTAGCGCAGGGTCAGGCCGATGGTGGTCAACGCCATGCCGATGGACAGCGCCCAGATCCATGAGGAAATCTGCGCGGTGCTCAGCCCTGCGGCCTGGCCGGCCTGGAACATCAGCACCAGCGAGCTGGTGTAGCCGGTGAGCATGGCGACGAACCCGGCGACGATGGCGGCGGGGGAGGAGTCGGCCAGCGGGCGCAAGGGCGCGGCGGCGGGAGTGCTGTCAGTCATGCACGAACTTCCATCAGGTGCGGGTGAACAGAGGGTAGAGCGAGGCTACCAGCAGGGCGGCCATGCCGAGATTGAACAGGCGCAGCCGCAGCGGGTCTTCCAGCCAGCGTCGCAGCAGACTGCCCAGTATGGTCCAGACGCCCACGCTGGGCAGGTTGACCACGGCGAACAACGTAGCGATCAACACCACATTGCCGATCCAGCTGTTGGCTGGCAGGTAGGTGGCGATGGCGCCCACGGCCATCACCCAGGCCTTGGGGTTGACCCACTGGAAGGCGGCGGCCTGGAGGAAGGTCATGGGTTTGGCGGCATTCTCGCCCTTCGCCTCGGGGGCGCCAGAGCGGGCAATCTTCCATGCCAGATACAGCAGGTAGGCGCCGCCGGCATAGCGCAGCGCCGTGTAGGTTGCCGGGATGCGCTCGAACAGCTGGTGCAGGCCCAGGCCCACGGCGACCACCAGCAGCAGGAAGCCGATGCTGATACCGAGCATGTGCGGAATGGTGCGGCGGATGCCGAAATTCACGCCCGAGGCCAGCAGCATCATGTTGTTGGGGCCGGGGGTGATGGAGGTGACGAAGGCAAACAGCACGAAGGCGCCGAGGAGTTCGAGGGGCATGGCGGGGTACCGGTCTTGTTCTGGAGCCAGACTAATCCCGCCACCGCGAAGCTGTCCCATAACAGCCAGTGGCCGAGTGGCCCGTACAGTGCGAGTGGCAGTGGCGTGTGCGGGAGTGCCTCGGTATGGTTCGGGAAAGCCGCGCAACGGATGGAAAATCGCCAGCATGGAACAGAATCCCTACGCCGCCCCCAAGGTCGAGCTGGTGGATCAGAGCGCTCCGCGCGCATTCCTCGGCGGACGCTGGAACCCCGGCCATCTGCGCTTGCTCGGTGGCCTGAGCCTGGCGCTGCTGCTGTGCAATGTGGTGCTGTTCGTCCTGTCCTTCGCCACCGCGCTGCATGAATCGGCCACCTGGCAAGGCTACGAGCTCTGGGTTGGCGTGCTCAGCACGCTGCTTGGCTGCTTCCTGCTGTGGCGCACCCGGCGCTTTCTCGAGGATCGCTTCAATGCCCGCGGGCTGGCCTGGCCGGTCGGGCTGTCAATCGCTGTCGCGCTACTGATGCAGCTCTACAGCCTGATCTTCGACGAGCAGCTCAGCGGCGAATTCAATGGCGCGCTGATGGGCTTCATGGGCCTGTTCGTACCAACCGGCATCGTCACCCTGTGGTACGGCATCCGCCTGCTGAAGATCGAGCTGCCCTACCCGTCGGTGAAGGTCATGGGCTGGTTGGAGGTTTCCTCCGGCGTGTGCCTGCTCAGCGTCCTGCTGTTCCTGCCCGGCACCGCGCTGGCGATGGCCAGCCTGCTGCCGCTGGCGCTGATGTTCCTGCGTGCCGCGCGCGAGCTGGAAGGTGGCGCCCGCTAGTCGTGGTGCTGCAACCTGGCGATGGCCTGGTTCACCGCCAGCCAGCCGTTCACCGCTTCTTCCCCGGCCTCGCCAAAGGCACGCTGCAGCAGCTGTTCCTGCTCACGGCGCAGGGCCTTCTCCAGCTTGCTGCCTTCGGCCGTCAGCGCCAGCAGGCGCCGGCGCTTGTCGTTGTCGCAGGCTTCGCTGCGGATCAGGTCGCGCTCGAGCAATTGGCGCAACGGCACATTCAGTGCCTGCTTGGTCACGCCCAGGGCGGCCAGCAGCTGGCTGACGCTCAGCCCGGGATTGCGTGCGATGAAGAACAGGATGCGGTGATGCACCCGGCTCAGGCCACGGCGTGCCAGCATCTCGTCAGGCTTCGCGGTGAAGGCCCGGTAGCTGTAGAAAAAGGCTTGGATCGCTTCGAGCTGCAGGTCGCTTTTTATTAGGTCAGGCATATTGACGTATCCGTCTCGGGCGTCGTAGCTTCGGTCAAGCAGTTTGACTCATTCTTCCGTGCTCCCGCTACCGGTGACCCCCATGGCCTTCTCCGAACGCATCGCTCGACTGAAAAGCTCTCTGATCCGTGAAATCCTCGCCGCGGCGCAGCGCCCGGAGGTGATGTCCTTCGCCGGCGGCCTGCCCGCCGAGCCGATGCTGCCAAAGGTGAACTGGGACGCCATGCCGGCGAGCATGGGCCAGTACGGCATGAGTGAAGGGGAGCCGGCGCTGCGTGAAGCCATCGCCGCCGAGGCGCGCGCACTGGGTGTGCCCTGCGAGGCGAGCCAGGTATTGATTGTCAGCGGCTCGCAGCAGACCCTGGACCTGGCCAGCAAGCTGTTCATCGACCCGGGTACCGAGGTGCTGCTCGAAGCGCCGACCTACCTTGCCGCGCTGCAGGCCTTCCAGCTGTTCGGCGCCAACTGCCTGACCGTGCCGCTGGGCGCCGAAGGGCCGGACGTCGCCGCGCTGCGCCAGCGCCTGGAGAGCAGCAAACCGGCCTTTGCCTACCTGATCCCGACTTTCCAGAACCCGTCCGGCGTGCGTTACAGCGAACAGCGCCGCGATGAGGTGGCTGCCGTGCTCGACGAGTTCGGCGTGACCCTGATCGAGGACGAGCCTTACCGCGAGCTGGTGTTCGATGCGGGCGCCGCCACTCCGCTGGTCAGCCGCCTGAAGAAGGCCAGCTGGATCTACACCGGTACCGTGTCGAAGACGCTGTTGCCGGGCCTGCGCGTGGGCTTCCTGATCGCTACGCCGGACCTGTTTCCGCACCTGCTGCGCCTGAAACAGTCCGCCGACCTGCACACTAATCGCGTCGGCCAATGGCAGGCACTGCAGTGGTTTGGCACCGAGGCCTACCGTGGCCATCTGGCCGAGCTGCGCGATTTCTACCGCATCCGCCGCGACGCCATGCAGGCGCAACTGGAGGAGCATTTTGCCGAGCTGGCGGAGTGGAACGTGCCCCAGGGCGGCTTGTTCTTCTGGCTCAAGCTCAGGCAGCCGCTGGATACCCGCACGCTGCTCGATGCTGCGCTGGCGCAGAACGTGGCCTTCATGCCGGGCGAGCCTTTCTTCACACAACCGGATGCCAATCCCGGCTATTTGCGGCTTAACTTCAGCCACGTGGCGCCGGAACGTGCCGGCGAAGGTTTGCGCCGCCTGGCGACGGTCATCCGCGAAGCCCAGGCCCAATGAGGAGATGAGCATGTACACCGTCTACGGCGATCGACTGTCCGGCAACTGCTACAAGGTCAAGCTGGCCCTGCACCTGCTCGGCCTGCCTTACCAGTGGCGCGAGATCGATATCCTCAAGGGCGAGACGCAGACCGCCGAGTTCCTGGCGATGAACCCCAACGGCAAGGTGCCGGTGCTGCAACTCGAGGATGGCACCTGCCTGTGGGAATCCAACGCCATTCTCAACTTCCTCGCCGATGGCAGCGGCCTGCTGCCCAGCGAGCCGCGCCTGCGCACCCAGGTGCTGCAGTGGCAGTTCTTCGAGCAGTACAGCCATGAGCCCTATGTGGCGGTGGCGCGCTTCATCGAGTTCTACCTCGGCCTGCCCGAGGAGCGCCGCGAGGAGTACGCGCGCTGCCAGAAGGGCGGCTACAAGGCGCTGAAGGTGATGGAGAAGCAACTGGAGCAGACGCCTTACCTGGTGGGGGAGGATTACTCCATTGCCGATATCACCCTGTACGCCTACACCCATGTGGCGCACCAGGGCGGCTTCGACCTGGCGAACTTCCCGGCGATCAATGCCTGGCTGGCGCGGGTGGCGGATCATCCGCGGCACGTGGCGATGCAGGACTGACCACCGCGCCCGGCCATTGAAAACGCCGCTTCCCTGGAAGCGGCGTTTTTCGTTGTGCATACCCAATGACACAGGGGAGCGTAGGAGCGGACTCCGTCCGCGATGTGCCACCGGCCAGCTCGGAGCAGCCGAAAAGCGATCGCGGACGGAGTCCGCTCCTACGCATGGGTTTGCCTTGTGCGCAGCGAAAACAGGCAATTTGCCATCAGATAATTCCGAAAAGACCGCTCTAAACCGCGGATTTCGCCGCATTGGGGTTGACCGGCATCATGGCGGCGTTTTGTCGCCCTCCCTAATCTGGACGCACTGCCATGTAGGACGTACCGATGTGGCCGGGCGCGAGAAGCAGGCAGTGTCGTCGTCCGGCGTGGGGAGGGGAAAGATGGCCTATCTGGTCTGGCAGGCAGATCTCGATACCGGGATCGGAGTGATCGACGCGCAGCACAAACGCATCGTCGAAATGATCAATCAGCTGCACGAGGCCCAGGCCCATCACGACCGAGCCATGCTCGGCGGCGTGATCGAGGAACTGGTCGACTACACCATCTCGCACTTTGCCTTCGAGGAGACCCTGCTGGAGGATTCCGGCTACCAGTTCACCCGTGCGCACAAGAAGGTCCACGAACTCTTCATCAAGCGCGTTTCCGACTACCGCGCGCGTTTCGAGGCCGGCGAGGACGTCGCCGAGGAACTCAAGGGCCTGCTGGGTCGCTGGCTGTTCAATCACATCCGCAATGACGACGCCAACTACGTGGAGTCGGTGATGGCCAGCATGCACGAGCTGACCCGCGACCAGAGCCACGGTGGCTGGCTGTCGCGCTCGATGAAGCGATTCTTCGGCTGAATCGCCCTTGGTTTCGGCAGTGAATGCCGACGCGAATCCCCTCCGGCTGACTATGCTCTGTGCACAACTACAAGCAATGCCACGGGGGTATTCGCGCATGAAGACGCTGTTGAAGTCACTGCTGCTGCTTTCTTTCCTGTCGTCCTTCCCATTGTTCGCCGCGCAGTCGGCCACCACCGCGCCGACCGACGACCAGCGCGCCAAGGCGCTGCTGTCCAAGGCAGTGGCCGCATACAAGCAGGAGGGCGACAAGGCCTTCGCCGCATTCAGCCGTCAGGGTGAGTTCGTCGATGGCGACCTCTATGTGTTCGTGGTGGACAGCAAGGGCACCATGCTCGCCAGCGGCGGGCCGTCGGTGGTGCTGATCGACCGCGACGTGTCGTCCACGCTCGACCCTTCGCTCCAGGAGCAGTTCGCCAAGGCATTGAAGTCGCCGGAAACCGGCAAGGTGCAGCAGGCCGACTACCGCTGGAAGAACTGGGCGGACGGCAAGGTGGAGCGCAAGCACGTCTATTACCAGCGCGTCGGTGAGCGCTTCCTCGCGGTGGGCTACTACATCCCGCGCGCCTCGGCGCAGCAGGCGGCGGCCATGCTGGCCAAGGCGGTAAAGGCTGTGGAAGCCGACCCGCAGGGTACCTTCAGGAAGATCAATGCACTGGACAAGACCTTCATCGAGGATGACCTGTATGTCTTCGTGGTCGACCTGGATACCTCGAAGTTCGTCGCCCATGGCTTCAATACGCGCATGGTCGGCACCGATTTCGAGTCGCTGAAGGACCCCGGCGGCAACCCGATCGGTCACGCCATGCTCGAGCTGGCCAAGTCCAAGGGCGAGGCGGAATTCGAATACCAGTGGCGCAACCCGGTGACCAGCAAGGTGGAGAACAAGCACGCCTTCCTGCGCAAGTCTGGCCACTACCTGGTTGCGGTGGGTTACTACACGCGCTGATCGCAGCGATTCACAGGTACAAAAAAAACCGGCCCGAGGGCCGGTTTTTCATGGCAGCGGCTTTCAGCGAATCAGGCTGAGGAACTCGCTGCGAGTGGCGGCGTTCTCGCGGAACTCGCCGAGCATCACCGAGGTGACCATGGACGAATTCTGCTTCTCCACGCCGCGCATCATCATGCACATGTGCTTGGCCTCGATCACCACGGCCACGCCCAGCGCGCCGGTGACCTGCTGGACCGCCTCGGCGATCTGCCGCGACATGTTTTCCTGGATCTGCAGGCGACGGGCGTACATGTCGACGATGCGTGCCACCTTGGACAGCCCCAGCACCTTGCCGTTGGGGATGTAGGCGACGTGGGCCTTGCCGATGAAGGGCAGCAGGTGGTGTTCGCACAGCGAGTAGAGCTCGATGTCCTTGACCAGCACCATCTCGCTGTTGTCGGAGCTGAACAGGGCGCCGTTGACGATCTCCTCCAGCGTCTGCTGGTAGCCGCGGCAAAGGTACTGCATGGCTTTGGCGGCGCGCTTGGGCGTGTCCACCAGGCCTTCGCGGGTGACGTCCTCACCGAGCTGGCTGAGGATCGCGGAGTAGTTTTGTTCCAGGGACATGATCTACCTGTGGCAATGACAAAAATAAAAACCGTGGCGCAGGGTAGGGCGCTCAGCCTTGGCTGGCAAGGCCCGAGCGCCGGTTGGCGCGTTATGGCAGGCAGTTTGTCGCCGGGCGTGGGCGCGCGCCCGGCGCAGTGGTTTTACTCGTCGCGGCCTTCGAGCATGTTGCGGCGCAGCATCACGTAGATGGCGCCGGTGCCGCCATGGCGCGGCAGGCAGGAGGCGAAGCCGAGTACCTGCGGGTGCTGGCGCAGCCAGGTGTTCACATGGCTCTTTACCATCGGGCTGCGGCCATCGACGCGCGCGGCCTTGCCGTGGGTGACGCGCACGCAGCGGACCTCGAAGCGGGTGGCTTCGGCGATGAAGTCCCAGAGGGTTTCACGGGCCTTTTCGATCTTCATGCCGTGCAGGTCGAGGCTGCCGTCGAAGCCGATCTGACCGGCCTTGAGTTTGCGCATCTGGCCTTCCTGGACGCCGTCGCGGGCCCAGTAGAGTTCGTCCTCGGGGCCGACATCGATGACGAACTGGTCGGAGAGGCCGTCGACCCGGATGTTCTCGGTGCGTACGGTCGCGTTCTGCCGCAGCTCCTTGAGCTGCTTGCGATCGGCCTTGGGTTTACCGGTATCGGCCTGGTCCACGGTGATGCGCCTGACGCCGCGCATTTCGCTGGCGAATTGGGAAAAATCGTCGTCTTGCATGCGCACCTCCTCAAACAGCCGCGCAGTCTAACGGATCGCGCCTGTCCTGCGGAAATGCACCGTACGGGGATCAGTTGCGGCGTTTCATCAATCGTGGCGACAGGCTCAGGCCTTCGCGGCCACGGGCACGGCGGCGGGCGGCGCGCCAGAAGGTGACGCCCAGCCAGAGGCCGAGCAGGCCGATCACCAGCAATACGGCACCGGCGCCCGGTTCGATGTGCAGCACTCCCACCGCGGGCTGGCGGCGGAGCAGGGCGGCGACGCCGGCCATGGCGGAGAGGATGCCGAAGGTGGCGATTATCGCCGCGATCGCGGCGGCGAAACGCCAGCGCCAGCGGCCCGGACGCTTCGGGCGCAGGCTGGGTGGATCGAACTTTTCGGTCATCTTCATCCCGACTTCCTCATCTGTTGAACGAGGCTATGACCGGTGGGGACGGGTGGGGTTCCACCCCCCAGGGCCGGGAAGCGCGGCGAACCCGCTGGGTGAGCGGATTCGCTGGCTTGCGCGCCTAAGCTGAGCCTAACCCCGGGCGCTTGTCGTTGCCGCCCGTCGGGACGAGTGGCTTCAGACCAGTGCCTGGGCCTGCGCGACCACGGCGGCGAAGTTGTCGCCGAGGGCGGCGATTTCCGCGCGGTGCAGGTCGCGGGCGGCAAGCACACCGCCCTCGGGCGTGGGGATGTCGCGGGTGGCGCAGGCGGCATCCACCAGAGTGCAGCGGTAGCCGTAGTCCTTGGCGGCACGGACCGTGGTGCTGATGCTGGAGTGGGTCATGAACCCGCAGACGATCAGGTCCAGGCGGCCACTGGCCTGCAGGCGGTCATGCAGGTCGGTGCCGGCGAAGGCATTGGGCAGGCGCTTGTCCACCACGACTTCGCCCGGCAGCGGCGTCAGCTCCGGCAGGAAGCGGCCGCGCGGGCCTTGCGGGTCGAGCAGGCCACCGACCACGCCCAGGTGGTGCACGTGGACAATCGGAGTGCCCATGTTCCGCGCCGCCTCCAGCAGCAGGCGAATCTGCGCCACCGCGGCGTCCAGGTCGGGCAGCGCCAGCACGCCACTGCGGTACTCCTCCTGCGCGTCGATGATCAACAGAGTGCTCTGGCGCAGGGTGGCCGGCGGATATCCACGGCCACTGATCTGCAGCATGCTGAGCGGAAGGGACATGTCACGACTCCTGTAAATGCATGTTCACTCATTGTGGGCCGTAACGCGTCCGCTGTGAATCTTTGCGAACTCGCGCCAAAGTGGTATTGGCATTCTTCGCTGGAACTGCCCATCGGCCCCCAGAGCGCCCGCGTTCCGCTAGAATGCGCCCCTTTTTGCGAGCTGCGAGGACACACCGCCGTGACCGAATCCCGTTTGCTGACCCTGCGTGACCATATCCGCTGGGCCGTCAGCCGCTTCCACGCCGAGGAGCTGTTCTTTGGCCACGGTACCGACAATGCCTGGGACGAAGCCCGCCAACTGGTGCTGGGCGCGTTGCACCTGCCCTGGGAAATGGCCGATGCCTACCTCGACTGCCGCCTCGAGGACGAGGAGCGCGAGTACCTGATGCACCTGCTGCGCCGGCGTATCCAGGAGCGCGTGCCCACCGCCTACCTGCTGGGCGAGGCCTGGTTCTGCGGCATGCCTTTCGTGGTCGATGAGCGCGTGCTGGTGCCGCGTTCGCCGATCGCCGAGCTGATCGAACGTCGCTTCGAGCCGTGGCTGGCGGCCGATCCTGCGCGGATCCTGGACCTGTGCACCGGCTCGGGCTGCATCGGTATCGCCTGTGCAAGTGCCTTCCCGGAGTCCGAAGTGGTGCTGGGCGACCTGTCCTTCGACGCTCTGGAAGTAGCCAACATCAACATCGAGCGCCATGAACTGGGCGAGCGCGTCTACACCGTGCAGGGTGACGGCTTCGAGGGCCTGCCGGGCCAGCGTTTCGATCTGATCGTGTCGAACCCGCCCTACGTCGATGCTGAAGACTTCGCCGACATGCCTGCCGAATACCACCACGAACCGGAACTCGGCCTGGCCTGCGGCAACGATGGCCTGGACCTGGTGCGGCGCATGCTGGCCGAGGCGGCGGACCACCTGAGCGAGCGTGGCACGCTGGTGGTGGAAGTGGGCAACAGCCAGGTCCACGTGACGGCGCTCTACCCGGAAGTGGACTTCACCTGGCTCGACTTCGAATACGGCGGCCACGGCGTGTTCCTGCTCTCGGCGCAGCAGTGCCGGGAGCACCAGGAACTGTTCAGGGCGCGCGTGAAGGCCTGATTCACGCCAAGGGTGGGCTGAATCTGTAGGAGCGAGCTTGCTCGCGAACGGATTTGTCGGTTAGTCCGGCGCCGGGGCGGGTTCGCGAGCGAGCTCGCTCCTACAAAAGAATCGCTCTGGCTTGGGTTCGATGTGGGGCTCAGCCCATCGCGGACGGAGTCCGCTCCTACGCGGAGGTCGGCTTTGGAGGGGGCAGACTCTGTCCGTGTGATGGCCTGATCCACGCCAAGGGTGGGCCGAATCTGTAGGAGCGAGCTTGCTCGCGAACGGATTTGCCGGTTACCCCGATGCTGGGGCGGTTCGCGAGCGAGCTCGCTCCTACAAAAGAATCGCTCTGGCTTGGGTTCGATGTGGGGCTCGGCTGATCGCGGACGGAGTCCGCTCCTACGCGGAGGTCGGCTTTGGGGGGCAGACTCTGTCCGTGTGATGGCCTGATCCACGCCAAGGGGAGGCTGAATCTGCAGGAGCGAGCTTGCTCGCGAATGGATTTGCCGGTTACCCCGGTGCTGGGGCGGTTCGCGAGCGAGCTCGCTCCTACAAAAGAATCGCTCTGGCTTGGCTTCGATGTGGGGCTCAGCCGATCGCGGACGGAGTCCGCTCCTACGCGGAGGTTGGCATTGGGTAGGAGCGGACTTCGTCCGCGATTGCCCTCCGGCCGCGCCGAGCGGTCGGAGGCGCGTGCGCGCTAGTGCGTGGCAATCCAGATCAGCAGGCCGGCCTGGAACACGGCGAAGACCGTCAGGCAGGCGATGGTGAAGCGCAGGCTGGTGTCGTCGCGGCGGAAGGTTTCGATGCGTTGCTCCAGCCGGCGGATCTCGTTGGACTGGGTGGTGAGGTTCTGGTCGGCCTGTTCCAGCATCGAGCCGGCTTCCAGCAGCGGGACTATCTGCACCTTGTCCTTGTGCCAGTCGTCATACAGCTCGCTGACCCGGCCGACGCTGTAGCGTGCCTTCAACAGCCGCGAATCCTCGTAGATCACGTCGAAGCCCTGGGCGCGCAGGAAGTGGTCGCGGCGCTGTCGGGCTTCCTCGCTGAGACCGTCCTTCACGGCCAGCGCGCCACCCTCGACGCGGTAGTGCGACCACTTCTTTTTCGCCCAGGCCACCCCCTGGGCCAGCAGGAATCGTCCCAGGCCGCGGTTCAGCGGTTCGGTGGCGAAGCCTGAGTCGGCGCCGAAGCGCACCTCCTTGTTGCGGTGGTCCGCCCAGACCTCCAGCAGGTTCACTTCCTTGCGCAGCACCTGCCCGGGTACCTGCACGGTCAGGCGCAACAGGCTCTGCTCGCCGTTGTGGCGCTCGACTCGGCCCAACTGGACGAAACGCAGCGGCCGCGCGCCGGTGGTGCGGTCGGTGGTCAGCGGCGCCAGGCGCAGCAGGCGATGGTGTTCCGGCGCCAGCTCGGCCCACGGGTGCGGGCGAGCGGCGGCGCTCTCGTCGGCGGCGACGGCGGTCTGTTCGGCTTCGGTCATGGGGATCTACCTCGGGGCCTGGCGGGCGTGACCAGGGCTCTCCCGTGGTTTATCGACGCACCGGCGGATTTCTTGAGACGTTCGCTCCAGAAGTTGCCAGCGTGGCATCGGGCAGCGTCTGCGCGTGCCGGATGAACGTGGTGACGCGCTCCACCAGCTCGCGGGCCAGCGGCAGGTTGGGGTTGTTGTAGGAGGCGAGCTGCTGCGGACCGCTGGTCGGAACGATACGCAGGATGTGGTTCATCCCCGAGATCAGGTGGAAATCGCTGTCGGGCTTGGCGCGCTTGAGCGCCTGCGCATCCTCGACGCCAACCTGGATATCGTTGGTGCCCTGCAGGATCTGCGTTGGCAGTTTCAGCGCGGCGAAGGCGCGGGCCGGGTCCTGGCGGAACAGCGAGATCAGGTAGGGCTGCACGCTGGGGCGGAACAGCACCTTCAGCGGTTCTGGCACCTTGGGTTGCAGTTGCCCGGCCTGCAGGCTGTCGATCAGTTGGTCAGCCTGGGCGAGCAGGGGCGGGGGCAGGCGCCCCTGCAACTGTTCGCGCAGCACGTCGCCGATCGGGCGGGCGCTGCCGGCCAGGGATACCAGCGCCTCGGCGTGGGTTTGCGGCGCGGCGAGGCTGGCGATCAGCGCGCCTTCGCTGTGGCCGATCAGGACCTGGCGGCCGAAGCGCGGGTCGTGGGCCAGCTTGTCGCTCCAGGCCACCACGTCGCTGACGTAAGCCTCGACGCTGAGCTCTTCCTCGCGCGGCGCGGCCGGCAGGCTGCGGGCGACGCCGCGCTTGTCGTAGCGCACGCTGGCGATGCCGTTTTCCGCCAAAGCCTCGGCCAGTTTGCGCAGGTACGCGTTCTGTCCGCCCTCGGGGTTGTTGCCGTCGCGGTCGGTGGGGCCGGAACCGGCGATCAGCAGGGCCACGGGCGGCGGAGTCTGTGTCTGTGGGAGCAGCAGGGTGCCGCGTAGCACGCCGTGCCCGCTGTCCAGGTCATAGGGGCGTTGCAGGATGCTGGTGGGGGCGGCCTGGGCCTGGCTCGTGACGACGCAGGCAAGGAGCAGGGAGCAGAGCAGGGCGATACGGCGCATCGAAGACTTCGCGACGGGGCTGATGGCGCTTTGATCCTCGCGGGCGGCGAAGGTTCGCAGGGCGGATTGACGCAGGTATACTGCTCGGCCTTTTCGAATCCAAGTCTTTTCGCGGAGCCTCGCATGTCCGGCAACACCTACGGCAAGCTGTTCACCGTCACCACCGCTGGCGAAAGCCACGGCCCGGCGCTGGTCGCCATCGTCGACGGCTGCCCGCCCGGCCTGGAGATTTCCCTGGAAGACCTGCAGCGCGACCTCGACCGGCGCAAGCCCGGCACCAGCCGCCACACTACCCAGCGCCAGGAAGCCGACGAGGTGGAAATCCTCTCCGGCGTGTTCGAGGGCAAGACCACCGGCACCCCGATCGGCCTGCTGATCCGCAATACCGACCAGAAGTCCAAGGACTACTCGGCGATCAAGGACCTGTTCCGCCCGGCCCACGCCGATTACACCTACCACCACAAGTACGGTGTGCGTGACTACCGTGGCGGCGGCCGTTCCTCGGCGCGCGAGACCGCCATGCGCGTGGCCGCCGGCGCCATCGCCAAGAAAGCGCTGGCAGGCATGGGCATCAGCGTGCGCGGCTACATGAGCCAGCTCGGCCCGATCGAAATCCCCTTCAAGACCTGGGATAGCGTCGAAGACAACGCCTTCTTCAGCCCCGACCCGGACAAGGTGCCGGAGCTGGAGGCCTACATGGACCAGCTGCGCCGTGACCAGGATTCGGTTGGCGCGAAGATCACCGTGGTCGCCGAAGGCGTGCCGCCGGGCCTGGGCGAGCCGATCTTCGACCGCCTGGACGCCGAACTGGCCCACGCACTGATGAGCATCAACGCGGTGAAGGGCGTGGAAATCGGCGCCGGCTTCGCCAGCGTCGCCCAGCGCGGCACCGAGCACCGCGACGAGCTGACGCCGGAAGGCTTCCTGTCGAACAACGCTGGCGGCATCCTCGGCGGCATCTCCTCCGGCCAGCCGATCGTCGCCCACCTGGCGCTGAAGCCGACTTCCAGCATCACCACCCCCGGCCGCTCCATCGACGTGAACGGCAACCCGGTGGACGTGATCACCAAGGGCCGCCACGACCCATGCGTGGGCATCCGCGCCACGCCCATCGCCGAGGCGATGATGGCCATCGTGCTGCTCGACCACCTGCTGCGCCATCGTGCGCAGAATGCCGACGTGAAGGTCGGTACCCCGGTGCTGGGCCAGCTTTGAGCCGCAGGCGACAAGCTGCAAGCTACAGGCTGCAGGTAACAGCTGCTCTTTCCTGCCGCCTGTAGCCTAGCGCCTGTGGCCGCTCTTCCTTACTGTCGTCTGTCCAGTTTCTACTTCTTCTATTTCTGCCTGCTGGGCGGGACGGCGCCGTTCCTCGCGCTGTATTTCCATCACCTGGGTTTCTCCAGTGCACGGATCGGCGAGCTGGTCGCCATTCCCATGCTGATGCGCTGCGTCGCGCCGAACCTGTGGGGCTGGCTGGGCGATCGCAGCGGCCAGCGGCTGGCCATCGTGCGCTTTGGCGCGGTGTGCACGGCGCTGTGCTTCGCCGGCATCTTCCTCGGCCACAGTTATGCGTGGCTGGCGCTGATCATGGCCGGGCACGCGTTCTTCTGGCACGCCGTCCTGCCGCAGTTCGAAGTCATTACCCTGGCGCACCTGAGCGGGCGCACCGAAAGCTACAGTCGCATCCGCCTGTGGGGCTCCATCGGCTTCATCTGTACGGTGGTCGGCCTGGGCTGGCTGTTCGAGTTCGCCAGCCTGGACGCCTATCCGCTGGCGCTGCTGGCGATCATGCTCGGCATCATTGGCGCCAGTTGGTGGGTACCGAATGCCCAGCCGCCGGCGCGGCAGGATGAGGCCAGTGCCGGCGGCTTCCTCCGGCAGCTGCTCAAGCCCGGTGTGCTGGCCTTCTATCTGTGCGTGTGCCTGATGCAGCTGTCCCATGGCCCGTACTACACCTTCCTGACCCTGCACCTGGAGGCCCTCGGTTACGCCCGCGGGCTGATCGGCCAGCTCTGGGCGCTGGGCGTGGTGGCCGAGGTGCTGCTGTTCCTGGTGATGCCGCGCCTGCTCAAGCGCTTCTCGCTGCGCCAGGTGCTAGTGGCGAGCTTCCTGCTGGCGGCCTTGCGCTGGTTGCTGCTGGGCACATTGGCCGGGCACCTGCCGGTACTGCTGTTTGCGCAGTTGCTGCACGCCGCGACTTTTGGCAGCTTCCACGCCGCCGCGATTCATTTCGTCCAGCGCAGTTTCCAGGCGCGCCAGCAGGGGCAGGGCCAGGCGCTCTACGCTGCGCTGGCCGGTACCGGCGGTGCGCTGGGCGCGCTGTACTCCGGCTACAGCTGGGGTAGCCTGGGCCCCGCCTGGACCTTCGCCATCGCCAGCGTCGCCGCGCTGGCTGCCGCCTTCATCATCTGGACCCGTCTGAACGAGGACCCGCATGAACGACACCCGTGAACAGCTGACCCAACAGATCATCGAGGCTGGCCGTTTCCTCTATCGCCGTGGCTGGTCGCCGGCCACCAGCAGCAACTATTCCACGCGCCTGGCGGCCGACCGCGCGCTGCTCACCGTTTCGGGCAAGCACAAGGGCCAGCTCGGCGAGGACGACGTGCTGGCAACCGATCTGGCCGGCAACAGCCTGGAGCCGGGCAAGAAACCCTCGGCGGAAACCCTGCTGCACACCCAGCTCTACGCCTGGCGCGCGGAGATCGGTGCGGTGCTGCACACCCATTCGGTCAATGCCACGGTGCTGTCGCGCCTGACCGTGGGCGACCGCCTGGAGCTGCAAGACTACGAATTGCAGAAGGCCTTCAGCGGTGTCACCACCCACGAAGGCCGTGTCACGGTGCCGATCTTTGACAATGACCAGGACATCGCCCGCCTGGCCGGCAAGGTGCAACCCTGGCTGGATGCGCATCCGGACTGCCCCGGTTACCTGATCCGTGGCCACGGCCTGTACACTTGGGGGCCACGCATGGCCGATGCCTTGCGCCAGATCGAAGCATTCGAATTCCTCTTCGAATGCGAACTGAAAGTACTGAGCCTTCGCGGCGGCACGCGCTGAGCGAATCCGGCCCGCTTTTGCGGAAATAGCCCAGAAGGATAACGACCATGAGCAGCCTGACCGTCTACCACGAATCCAATCCCGAGCAGCCACTCAAGCTGCTGACCCACGCCGAGGACATCGCCTCCACCCTGGGCGAGCTGGGCGTGCGCTTCCAGCGCTGGGCGGCGAATGCGCCCATCGTTCCCGGCGCCAGCCAGGAAGAGGTGATCGCCGCCTACCAGCACGAGATTCGCCGCCTGCAGGAAGAGGAAGGCTATGTCACTGTCGATGTGGTCAGCCTCACCGCCGACCACCCGCAGAAGGACGAACTGCGTGCCAAGTTCCTCGACGAACATCGCCATGGCGAGGACGAAGTGCGCTTCTTCGTTGCTGGCCGCGGGCTGTTCACCCTGCACATCGAGGACCACGTCTACGCCGTGCAGTGCGAGAAGAACGACCTGATCTCGGTGCCAGCCGGTACCCGCCACTGGTTCGACATGGGCGAGCGCCCGCACTTCGTCGCCATCCGCCTGTTCAACAATGCCGAGGGCTGGGTCGCGAAGTTCACCGGTGACGAGATCGCCAAGCGTTTTCCGTTGCTGGAAGACTGATCGATTGCGGCGTCTCCCGTCGCTGCAAGTGAGTGGGGACGCTGTCTGTTTTCGTAGGAGCGAGCTTGCTCGCGAACCGAGTCCGCAAGGGGATTGTTCGCGAGCAAGCTCGCTCCTACCGCCATATCCGTCCGCCTGCGCCAGAGGCGGGACTCTGGAGTTCCCATGCCGATCAAAGCCATCCTCACCGACATCGAAGGCACCACCAGCGCGGTCAGCTTCGTCTTCGACGTGCTCTTTCCCTATGCCGCCGCGCACCTGCCGGACTTCGTGCGTGAGCATGCCGACGAGCCGGCCGTGGCCGAGCAACTGGCCGCCGTGCGCGCCGACAGCGGTGAGGTGAACGCCGGCACCGAACGCTGCATCGTCATCCTTCTCGGCTGGCTCGCCGAAGACCGCAAGGCCACACCGCTCAAGGCACTGCAAGGCATGGTCTGGGAGCAGGGCTACCGCGCCGGCCAGCTCAAGGGCCATGTCTACCCGGACGCCGTCGACGCGCTGCGCCACTGGCACGCCGAGGGCTACCGGCTGTACGTCTATTCCTCCGGCTCGATCCAGGCGCAGAAGATGATCTTCGGCTGCTCGGAGGCGGGCGACCTGTCGCCGCTGTTCTCCGGTTACTTCGATACCACCAGCGGACCCAAGCGCGAGGCCGAGTCGTACCGGCGTATCGCCGCCGCTATTGGCCTGCCGGGCGAGGAAATCCTCTTCCTGTCCGACGTGGTGCAGGAGCTGGACGCCGCGCAGCAGGCCGGCCTGCAGACCATCGGCCTGGCTCGCGAGGGTGGGGTGCTGGAAGGCCACGAGACGCTGGCGAGCTTTGCGCTGATCGATCCGGCACGGGTCTGAGGTGCACCAGGGGTTGGCAGGCTACGCTGAAGGGACCAACCCCAACCGCGAGAATCTCATCATGGGCTCGACCCTCAGTGGGCTGATCAGCCTGATCATCTTCGCCCTGGATATCTGGGCGATCATCAACGTGGTCAAGAGCGGCGCGGAGATGCCGATGAAGATCATCTGGATTCTGGTGATCGTCATCCTGCCGGTGCTCGGGCTGATCATCTGGGCCATCGCCGGGCCGCGAGGCAACGTGCGGGTATAAGTTGGTCTTCGTCGGGTCTGGGTGTTTCTGCGCCGCTTCGGTATGGGGTAGGAGATTTTGTTTCGCCCCCTCTGGCGAGTTACTTTCTCAAACGACGGATGGCCGCTCCCCGGAAAGTAACCAAAGGGCTTGCCCCTCCATCCGGTTTTTCGCTTGGGGCGAAAAATACCCTCGTTGAGGCCTCCTGAAAGGGGCGTTCGGCGCGCTTGGATGTTTCTCTGGAAGACTTCGAGAGCAAAAGCCAGAGCCAGGCCGCAGGGCAAGCTTTTCTTGTAGGAGCGAGCTTGCTCGCGAACCCCTTGCCCAGACTCGTTTATCAATCGAACCGGTAATGCATCCGCACGCAGCCCGGCTCGATCACCTTGGCCGACAACAGCGTCGGCGAGGCCCGCAGTCCGCTCGCGGGGAACAGCGGGTAACCGCCGCCGATGATCTCCGGCATCACGTAGACCTCCAGCTCATCCAGCGCCCCACGCTGCAGGAAGGCCATTTGCAGCTGGCCGCCGCCGAGCATCCACACGTCGCCGTCATCCAGCGCGCGCAGTTCCGCGACCAGTGCATCGATATCGCTGCGGGTTTCGAGCGGGCCCTTGGGGTGCTCGATGGGGCGCGAAGTCACCACCACGACCCGCTGTTCGGCATACGGCCAGGGGCCCGGGTCGGCTGCGAGGAAGTCGTAGGTCGCGCGGCCCATGACCACGGTGCGAATGCGCTGCAGGAACAGGTGGTAGTCATGTTCGCCCAGCTCCAGCTGATCATGCTTGAACAGCCAGTCCAGGCCGTGTTCCGGGGTGGCGATGAAACCGTCGAGGCTGCTGGCGATGTAGCCGAGAATTCTGGCCATGTGGGGGCTCCCTGGGTAAGCTGTGCATCAATATATAAATGAATGTTCATTTATAAAAGAGGATGACATGGCTCGCACCAAGACGGTCAGCAACGAAGCGATACTCGATGCCGCCATGGCGTTGATGGTGCGCGCAGGGCCCGAAGCCGTGACCTTCGCCGCGGTAGGCCGCGAGGTCGGGTTGTCCGCCGCGACGCTGGTGCAGCGCTACGCGAGCAAGGCGGAGTTCCTCCGCGCCGTGCTGCTGCGTGCCTGGGATCGATTGGACGAGCAGACCGCGTGTCTCGACGACAGCGCTGAGTTGAGCCCCGAGGGCGCGGTGAGGATGTTGTTGGCGCTGTTCCCGGTAGGCGAGGGCGAGAGCGATTACGCGGAAGGCTTGCTGATCCTGCGCGAGGACATGCGCGATCCGTTGTTGCGCGAGCGCGGTGCGTGTTGGGGCGCTGCGCTGGCGGCTGCGCTGGGCCGGCGGCTGAGCGACGATCCGCAACGGCAGCTGGTGCTTGGTCGACTGATGGCCAGTCAGTGGCAGGGTGCGCAGCTGTGGTGGGCGTTCGAGCGCCAGGGCGATCCGGCCACGGCCATCGGTGGCGAGCTCAGGCGCTGGTGCGATGTCGTGCTGAAGGCGGAAAGGGTTGCGGGATAAAGCACCGCGATGGAGACTCGTCCGATGCATTACTGCCTGATTGAAACAGACCTCGGCTGGTTCGGGCTCGCCTGGAGCCCGCAGGGGATCACACGCGCCTATCTGCCGGGGGATTCCGTGCACAGCGTGCGCGAGCGCTTCGACAAGCTCGGCAGCGAGATTGCCCAATGGCCGGCATTCATCGATGAAGCCCGGCGCTTGATCCTCGCTTATGCACGCGGTGAAGCGGTGTCGTTCGAGACGCTGCCGCTGGACTTGTCCGGGCAGAGCGATTTCCACCGCCGTGTCTACGCCGACATTCTCCAACTGGGCCGCGGGGAGACCACGACCTATGGCGAGATTGCCCGGCGCCTGGGCGATGTCGGGTTGTCCCGCGCGGTAGGGCAGGCGATGGGGTCCAATCCGATCCCGCTGATCATTCCTTGCCACCGGGTCCTCGCCAGTGGCGGCAAGACCGGCGGCTTCTCTGCGCCCGGTGGCAGCGGCTCGAAGATGCGCATGCTGGCGTTGGAAGGCTACGTCGATCCGCAGGCAGCGCAGACCTCTTTCGACTTCTCCTAGAGCGGACGGCTAGGCCGTTTCCAGCGCGCCCTCCAGGCGCAGCAGCAATTCCTTGCGCGGCAGGCCGCCGGCATAGCCGGTGAGGCTACCGTCGCTGCCGATCACCCGATGGCAGGGGACGATGATGCTGATCGGGTTGGCTCCGTTGGCCGCGCCCACCGCGCGGATCGCCTTGGGCCGGCCGATGCGCCGCGCCAGTTCGGCGTAGACGGTGGTGTAGCCGTAGGGAATCTCCAGCAGCGCCTGCCAGACCTGGCGCTGGAATTCGGTGCCACCGGTGTTCAGCTTCACCTCGAAGCGCTGGCGCTTGCCGGCGAAATACTCGTCCAGCTGACGTGCTACGTCGTCCAGCAGCGGGCTGCCCTGGTGCCAGTCCGGCTGCGGGTAGTGGCGAGTCTCCAGGTCCATGTAGAGCATACGCAGGCCGCCTTCGTCGCCGGCCAGCAGCAGGCGCCCGGTGGGGCTGTCGTGGTAGCGATAGTGCATGGTCATCCTCCGGTGCGGCCGGCCTGGGAGTAGGCGTGCCACAGATAGACGGCGGCGTAGGCGCGCCACGGCCGCCAGGCTTCGGCGCGGCGTTGCAGTTCGCGCGCGGTGATGCCTTGCGCGCCCCAGACCGGTGACTTGAGCAGACCCAGGTCGGCAGCGGGAAAGGCGTCCGGATCGCCGAAGGCGCGCAGGGCGACGTACTCGGCGGTCCAGGGGCCGATGCCGGGGAGGGCGCAGAGGCGCTTCACCAGATCCTCGGCGCCATCCTCCACATGCAGCTGCAGCGCGCCACTGGCGCAGGCGGCGGAGAAGCGCTGCAGCGTCTCGACGCGCTTGCCAGGCATGCCGATGCCGGCAAGATCGGCTTCGGCCAGGGCTTCGGCGGTGGGGAAAAGACGCGTGGGCTGGCCTTCGATCGCTCCCGGCAATTCCTCGCCCAGGCGCTGCACCAGGCGTCCGACTATGGTCACGGCGGCCTTGACCGTGACCTGCTGGCCGACGATGGCGCGCACGGCCTGCTCGAACGGATCGAACGCGGTGGGCAGGCGCAGGCCGGGAGCCTCTAGCAGGAGCGGGCCGAGGACGGCGTCATTGCCCAGGTGTGCGGCAATGTGCGCGGGATTGCTGTCCAGGTCGAACATCTTGCGCACCCGCGCGGTCAGCGCCTCGGCGTGGTGGCTCGGCAGGTGCAGTTCGAGTTCCAGTTCGGCGCAGCCGTCCAGGGGGGCAACGCTGAACCAGCCGCTATCCGCGCCCAGCCGAACGCTGCGGGCGTAGCGCCGGGGCGACAGGCATTCGACGCCGGCCAGGCTGCGCAGGGCGAAATGCTCGTGGAACTGCTGCCAGTCCCAGGGGGCGTGGTAGGGCAGGCGGATGCGCTGGGGCAGGGGCGGAATGTTTTTCATGGGGCGACATTACCTGCTGGGCGAGCAGCTGTCCTCCCGCGCCTGACTTTCAAACCGGCGCGGGCCGGCTTCTTTATGCAGGCAGCGACGGCAGGGTTCGACCTGTCATCCTTCGGCACGTAGAATGCGCGCCTCTTTCGGGGTGGCGCGGCCGTCCCCTCCTATTGTCTTGTCCCGACGGGAGCCCACTGCATGCACGATTACCAGGAAACCCTCTACGACGGCTATGGCCAGCGTTTCAGCGTCGACAGGATGCTCCACGAGGTGCGCACCGAGCACCAGCACCTGGTGATCTTCGAGAATGCCCGCATGGGCCGGGTGATGGCGCTGGACGGTGTGATCCAGACCACCGAGGCCGACGAGTTCATCTACCACGAGATGCTCACCCATGTGCCGATCCTCGCCCATGGCAATGCCAGGCGCGTGCTGATCATCGGCGGCGGCGACGGCGGCATGCTGCGCGAGGTGTCCAAGCACGCCAGCGTCGAGCACATCACCATGGTCGAGATCGATGGCACCGTGGTCGACATGTGCAAGGAGTTCCTGCCCAACCATTCCCAGGGCGCCTTCGACGACGCGCGGCTGAACCTGGTGATCGACGACGGCATGCGCTTCGTCGCCACCACCACGGAGAAGTTCGACGTGATCATCTCCGACTCCACCGACCCGATCGGCCCGGGCGAAGTGCTGTTCTCGGAGAACTTCTACCAGGCCTGCCACCGCTGCCTGAACGAGGGCGGCGTGCTGGTGACCCAGAACGGCACGCCGTTCATGCAGCTGGACACCGTGCGCAACACCGCCGGGCGGATGAACGGCCTGTTCGCCGACTGGCACTTCTACCAGGCGGCGGTGCCGACCTACATCGGTGGCTCGATGACCTTCGCCTGGGGTTCGACCAACCCGGCGCTGCGCAAGGTCGACGCCGCCACGCTGGCGCAGCGCTTCGCCGCCAGCGGCATCCAGACCCGCTATTACAACCCGGCGATCCACCAGGGCGCGTTTGCCCTGCCGCAGTACGTACTGCAGGCCATCGGCAAGCCGGCCAACGACTGAGCGGCTCTGCGCGTGGCGCGGGCAAGCCCTGCGCCACGACATTTTCTTCACATCCCGCACGGCACTCTGCCCGCCCTTGGGCGGTCCCACCTGCGCCGCTTCACGCTTGCATCATCCCGAAACGATTGGCGTGCCAAGCTTAATGTCCGCTTAAGCGGCGCACTTTAGAATGCGCCGCCGCAGCTTTTGCGGTGTAATGCCGCAGCCTTTCGCGCTCGCGCGGGCAGCCGTTCTGTCCGGCAATGGCGATGCACCTTCGACCCCGAACGTTCACAACGGAACCAAGAAATGGGCCAATCAGAAGTCCTGTCCAACCGCCAGACCGGTGCGAGCCTCACGCGGCCGACCGTGTCCAGCCACCTGGCGTTCACCGCGCTCAGCGTCGTCACGCTGATGGTGATGTACTCCCTGCTGCGCCTTGCGCTGTTCATCTACAACCGCGAACTGATCGGCAGCACACCCGCCTCCACCTTTGTCGAAGCCTTCCTCACCGGCATGCGTTTCGACATCCGCGCCGTGGTCTACATCGTCGCTCCGCTGGTGCTCGCCGTGGTCAGTGTGCGCGCCATGGGCTGGCGTTGGCTGTGGAAGACCTGGCTGACCATCGCCGCGAGCATCACGCTGTTCCTCGGCGTGCTGGAGATGGACTTCTACCGTGAATTCCACCAGCGCCTGAACAGCCTGGTATTCCAGTACATGTCCGAAGACCCGAAAACGGTCATGAGCATGATCTGGTACGGCTACCCGGTAGTCCGCTACCTGCTGGCCTGGGCCATCGCCACCTGGCTGCTGTACATGCTGTTCCGCGGCATCGACCGCGCTACCCGCCCGGCCGCCGGTGGCCCATCGGCCGCTGCCTGGTACATCCGCGTGGCGGTGTTGCTGGTACTGATCGTGCTGTGCGTCGTTGCCGCCCGTGGCACCCTGCGCCAGGGCCCGCCGCTGCGCTGGGGTGATGCCTTTACCACCGACTCGCAGTTCGCCAACCAGCTCGGCCTGAACGGCACCCTGAGCCTGATCAAGGCCGCCGAGAGCCGCTTCTCCGAAGACCGCGACAACATCTGGAAGTCGACCCTGCCGCAGGACAAGGCGCTGGCCACCGTGCGCAAGATGCTGGTGATGCCGGACGACAAGCTGGTCGACGCCGATGACGCTCCGATCCGTCGCGACTACACGCCGCCGGCCGATGGCACCCTGCCGGTGAAGAACGTCGTGGTGATCCTGATGGAAAGCTTCGCCGGTCACTACGTCGGCGCGCTGGGCGCTCCGGGCAACATCACGCCGAACTTCGACAAGCTGGCGAAGGACGGGCTGCTGTTCACCCAGTACTTCTCCAACGGTACCCACACCCACCAGGGCATGTTCGCCACCATGGCGTGCTTCCCCAACCTGCCGGGCTTCGAGTACCTGATGCAGACGCCCGAGGGTGGCCACAAGTTCTCCGGCCTGCCGCAGCTGCTGTCGGCGCGCAAGTTCGAGGACGTCTACGTCTACAACGGCGATTTCGCCTGGGACAACCAGTCCGGCTTCTTCGCCAACCAGGGCATGACCTCGTTCATCGGCCGCAATGACTTCGTCAACCCGGTGTTCTCCGACCCGACCTGGGGCGTGTCCGACCAGGACATGTTCGCCCGCGGCAACGAGGAACTGGACAAGCTGCATGCCACCGGCAAGCCGTTCTATGCCCTGCTGCAGACCCTGTCCAACCACGTGCCCTACGCGCTGCCCAAGGACCTGCCGGTACAGCCGGTGACCGGTTATGGCAGCCTGGACGAGCACCTGACCGCGATGCGCTACTCCGACTGGTCGCTCGGCCAGTTCTTCGAGAAGGCCAAGAAGTCGCCGTACTACAAGGACACCATCTTCGTGATCGTCGGCGACCACGGCTTCGGTACCCCCGAGCAGCTGACCGAGATGGACCTGTTCCGCTTCAACGTGCCGCTGCTGGTCATCGCTCCCGGCATCCAGGAGAAGTTCGGCGCCACGCGCGACACCGTCGGCACCCAGATCGACATCGTGCCGACCATCATGGGTCGCCTGGGCGGCGAAGCGCGTCACCAGTGCTGGGGCCGCGACCTGCTGAACCTGCCCGAAGGTGACAAGGGCTTCGGCATGATCAAGCCGTCTGGCAGCGGCCAGGATGTCGCGCTGGTGTATGGCAACCGCATCCTGATCAAGCCCAAGGATGGCGATATCCGCGTCTATGACTACAAGCTGGGCAAGGATTTCGGTGCGACCCGCATCGGGAACACGCCGGAGCAGTCGGAGATGAAGACCCGTCTGGAGTCCTTCATCCAGACCGCCACCCAGGCCCTGCTGGACAACAAGACCGGTGTGGTCGACGGCAAGCCTGACGTGAAGTGACAGAGCGCTAGATGAAAAGGGGCCTTCGGGCCCCTTTTTCATTGCTCAGGCCGATACCGGGGAACGCCTGAAAAGCGCGAAGCAGACGCTGCGAAGGGGAAAATCAGCGGCCTGACCATTTGAAAGAACAGGTTATAAATTAAGACCACATCGATCTAATGGATTATAAGAAAAGTCGTTATCCTGCCGCCCACACCACGAGGTGATCAGTTTCGCCAGTCAGGACGCGTAGATGGATTTCGGCAATATCGGGTTTGTAGTCGCGGGTCTTGTCGTTGGCTTTATCGTTGGGATGACCGGTGTCGGCGGTGGTTCGCTGATGACTCCGATTCTCCTCTGGTTCGGTATCAACCCTGCCGCTGCCGTGGGCACCGACCTGCTCTATGCCGCCATCACCAAGTCCGGCGGCGTCCTGGTTCACCGCAAGAACGACAACATCGACTGGCGCATCACCGGTTGGCTGGCCCTGGGCAGCGTCCCGGCGGCGGCGCTGACCTTGCTGTTCCTGCACAGCCTGCATACCGATACCGCGGCGATGAACGCCGTGATCAAGAACGCCCTGGGCGTCGTGCTGCTGCTCACCGCCCTGGCGGTGCTGTTCAAGAAACAGGTGCTGGCCTTTGCCCAGCGCCATGCCGGCGACAGCTTCCACTTCAGCGGCCCACGGCTGAATACCCTGACGGTCATCACCGGCGCCATCCTCGGCGCGATGGTCGCCCTGACGTCCATCGGCGCGGGGGCCCTGGGTACCGTGGCGCTGTTCATCCTCTATCCGTTCCTCGCTACCCGCCGCTTGGTGGGCACCGAGATTGCCCACGCGGTGCCGCTGACCCTGGTCGCCGGCCTCGGCCATGCCAGCATGGGCAACATGGACTGGGGGTTGCTGGGCTATCTGCTGATCGGCTCGCTGCCGGGCATCTACGTCGGCAGCCACCTGGCCGGGCGCATCCCGGACGGCGTCCTGCGCCCTTGCTTGGCACTGATGCTGGCGATGATCGGCTACAAGCTGGTCTTCTAACACCGGTCTACGATCTGCTGCGCGTCGGCCGTTGGGCGCTGGAAAGCGCCCTCAGATGCGCATTTACCGAAGGTAAACTCCGCTCTTCGGGCGCTTTCCGCCTGCTACGGCGCTAGCTCGCAAGATCGTCAACAGGTTTTCTAACGGCGGCGGAAGCGCCCCGGCGTCACGCCTTTCCAGCGGCGGAAGGCGTGGATGAAGTTCGACACCTCGCCATAGCCGAGCCGCTCGGCAATCTCCTCCAGACGGATCACCCCGGTGGCCAGCAACTCCTCGGCCAGCGCCTGGCGCACCTCGTCGAGCAGCGCACGATAGCTGCTGCCCTCGGTCTCCAGCCGGCGTCGCAACGTACGCGAGGTCATGTGCAGCTCATCCGCCAGTTGCTCCATGTCCGGCAGCCGCCCCGGCGTGCCCAGCAGGCGATCGCGGATCTGCCCGGAAAGCCCGGTGCGCACCTGGCGCCGGGCGAGCAGGGCGCGGCATTGTTCCTCACAGCGCCGCGCCACTTCCGGGTTGGCGCCGGGCAGCGGCATTTCGAGGATGCGGCTGTCGAAGATGATGCGGTTCTCCGCCTGGCCGAACAGCGGCGTGACGCCCAGCTCTTCGATGTAGGGTTGCAGGTCGGCCGGCGCCTCGCGGCGGAACAGCGCCTGGCGGATCGGCGGCGGCTGGTTGGTGAGGTCACGCTGGATGCGCAGCACGCCACCGCCGTCGCGGTCGATGAGGAAGTCGCGCAGGTCCTCCGGCACGGACGTGTCGTCCAGCACCAGGTGCGCCTCGCCGGCGTGTTCCTCCAGCGTCATGCGGTGGAAGGCATAGGTCAGGTCGAGGTAGCGCAGGCCCAGGTGGGCGGCACTGAGGAAGGTCGAGCTGCTGAGCATCGCGAAGCCCCAGATGCCGTAGGTGTTGAGGTGATAGCGCAGGCCGGCCTTGAGCCCGATGCCGGGGCGCTGGCCGATACACCGGTTGATGTTGCGCAGCAGCTGCAGTTCCTGGGTCGCTTCAACCTCTGCACCGGGGTCGGCGAGCACGCCGATGTCCAGCCCGGTGCCGTCCAGGCATTGCTCCAGGGTCATGCCGTGGTCCAGACCGAACTGGGTCATGAGTTGCACGCTGATGGCACTGCGCCGGGGCGACCAGGATGGGGTGGCGGGCATCATGTCCTCGCGGGGCGAAGTTTCAGGCAGGGAAGGGAAAAATGGCTGACCGAAAGTCACAATTTTCTGTCCGACTATGCCATAACCCGCTGACGGAAGTCGCACTAGGATGTTGTCATCCGCCGCTGTGCGGAGATCAAACCGGGAGCACAACAATGACAACACCATCCCGTCGATCGGCCGCCCCGCGCGTGCTGATCATCGGTGCCGGCTTTGCCGGCCTGGGCCTGGCGATCCGCCTGCAGAAGGCCGGCATCAGCGACTTCCTGATCCTCGAAAAGGCCGCCGATGTCGGTGGCTGCTGGCGCGAGAACGTCTATCCGGGCGCCGCCTGTGACGTGCCTTCGCACCTGTATTCCTTCTCCTTCGAACCCAAGGCCGACTGGTCGCGCAAGTTTGCGCCCCAGGCGGAAATCCTCGAGTACGCGCGGCACTGCGCCGATAAATACCGCCTGCGCGAACGCATCCGCTTCAACTGCGAGGTGCGCGACGCGAGCTTCGATGAAGCGGCTGGCGAGTGGCGGGTGACCTGCGCCGACGGAGAGGAGCTGCGCGCCCAATCGCTGGTCTGCGCCCTTGGCCAACTGAGCCGCCCGTTGATCCCGAAGCTGCCGGGCATCGAGCGCTTCCAGGGCAAGGCCTTTCATTCCGCACAGTGGGACCATGGCACTCCATTGGACGGCAAGCGCGTCGCCGTGGTCGGCACCGGAGCCAGCGCCATTCAGTTCGTCCCGCAGATCGCCCCGAAAGTCGCCGAGTTGCTGCTGTTCCAGCGCAGCGCCGCCTACGTGATCCCCAAGCCGGATCGCCCCTATGCCGCCTGGGAACGCCGCATCAAGTCGCGCCTGCCCTGGCTGCAGCGCCTGGATCGTGGGCTGAAGTACGTGCAGCACGAGGCACGGGCGCTGGCTTTCACGGTGTTCCCGCCGATGATGAAATTCATGCGCATCAGCTTCCACCTGCACATGCGCAAGAGCATCGCCGACCCGCAGCTGCGTGCGCGCCTGCAGCCGGATTACCCCATGGGCTGCAAGCGCATCCTGATCAGCAATGACTACTACCCGGCGCTGGCGCGCAGCAACGTGAAGCTGATCGATACCGGTATCCGCGAGGTTACTGAAGACGCCATCGTCACTCGCGCCGGCCAGCGCCATCCGGTGGACGCCATCATCTATGGCACCGGCTTCGCCGCCACCGAGTTCCTCGCGCCGATGCGCATCACCGGCCTGGCCGGGCGCGAGCTGAACCAGGCCTGGAGCGACGGCGCCGAGGCGTACAAGGGCATCAGCGTCAGCGGTTTCCCCAACTTCTTCATCCTCTATGGGCCGAACACCAACCTGGGGCACAACTCGATCATCTACATGCTGGAGAGCCAGTTCCCCTACGTGCTCGGCTGCCTGCAACGGATCCAGCGCGAGGGCCTGAAGTACCTGGACCTCAAGCCGCAGGTGCAGCAGGGCTTCAACCGCCAGTTGCAGCACGACCTGCAGCACACCATCTGGGAGCGTGGTTGCAGCAGCTGGTACAAGACCGCCAGCGGGCGCAATACCGTGAACTGGCCGGGCTTCACCTTCCGCTATCGCCAACAGACCCGTCAGCCGGAGTTCGCCGACTATGACTGCATCCGTTGAACCCGTGGTGTCGCTGTCGACCCGCCAGAAACTGCTGACGGCCACCTTGCGCGGCGTGCTCAATCTGCTGTTCCGCGGGCTGATGGGCCCGCAACTGCCGGTGAAGGCACAGCGCGCCCTGTTGCGCGGGCTGACGGCGGCGACGCTCACTCCCCGTGGCGTACACCGCGAGCAGGCAACGCTGGGTGGAGTTCCCGCCGAAGTCTGGCGGCCGGAACAGGTGGGTGAGGGCCGGGTGATCCTCTACCTGCATGGCGGCGCCTACCTGATCGGCTCGCCGGCCACGCACCGGGCGATCACCGCCAACCTGGCGCGGCGCTGCAAGGCGGAGGTCTGGGTGATCGATTACCGTCTCGCGCCCGAGCACCGCTTCCCGGCGCAGCGCGAAGACGCCGTGGCGGCTTACCGCGCGCTGCTGGACAAGGGTATTCCCGCGCAGTCCATCGCCGTGGTCGGAGATTCCGCCGGTGGCCACCTGACCCTGCAACTGGCGCTTGAGGCGAGGGCCCAGGGGCTGCCAGCGCCGGGCGCACTGGTGACCTTCTCGCCGGTGACCGATCTTTCCGCTGAACATCTGCACGCCCCGGCGGCGGGCGACCCGCTGATCACCCGCGCCTGGATCGAGAGTGCCATGGAGATGTTCTGCCCGCCCGGTGTACCGCGCGCAGACGCCCAGCTGTCGCCGTTGCATGCCGATCTCAGCGGCTTGCCGCCGCTGCTGATCCAGGTCGGTGAGGACGAGGTGCTGCGTAACGACAGCCTGCGCTTCGTCGCAGCGGCACGGCGCTATGGCGCAACCGTCGAGCTGCAGCGCTTCCCCGGTTGCTGGCATGTATTCCAGGCCCACGCCGGTTTGCTCGACGTGGCCGATCGTGCGCTACAGGACGTTGCCGTCTTTCTCACCGGCCATCTGCAACCTGGTCTCAAGCAAGGATCGCCACGATGAACACCATGCTGATCAGCGGGGCAGCGTCGGGCATAGGCGCCGCCACCGCAAAACTGTTCCACCAGCGCGGCTGGCGCGTCGGGCTGCTCGATCTCAACCCCGAACCATTGGCGGCGCTGGCTTCCGAGCTGGACGGTGCCTGGCATCGGGCGCTGGATGTTACCGATGCCGACGCCGTCTCGGCGGCAGTGTGCGAGTTCGCCGAAGCCAACGGCGGTCAATTGCGCCTGCTGTTCAACTGCGCGGGCATCCTGCGTTTCGGCCGCTTCGAGGACATCAGCCTCGCCGAGCACAACCGCATCATCGCGATCAACGTTCAGGGCGTGCTGAATTGCTGTTATGCGGCGCTGCCTTACCTCAAGCGCACGTCCGGCGCGCAGGTGCTGAACATGGGCTCGGCTTCCGGGCTCTACGGCGTGCCGCAGATGGCCAGCTATTCGGCGTCGAAGTTTGCCGTGCGCGGCCTGACCGAAGCGCTGGAGCTGGAGTGGCGCGAACTGGGCATCCGCGTCGCCGACCTGATGCCGCCTTTCGTACGTACGCCGATGGTCGCCAGCCAGACCTTCGAGCCGCCGGTGCTGCGTCGCCTGGGCGTCACCCTGGTGGCCGAGGATATCGCCCAGGCCGCCTGGCGCCAGGCGCAGAGCAGCGGCGTGCACCGGCCGATCGGCGCGATGTTCCGCGCCATGTACTGGTCCGGCCAGCTGTCGCCGCCGGCGATCAATCGCTGGGTGATGGCCTGGCTCAGCCGCGCCTGAGTAGACTGCAGGGGCGGCAAAGGAGGCCGGCCCATGCAGCAAACCCCGCAAACTCAGTCATCCGCCTGGCAGCGCGTGCTGCAGGACATCACTACGCCCTTCGACCGGATCAGCGAGATGACCTACGGGGTCATCATGACGCTGACCATCATCTCGGTGATCTCTGCCGCCAGCGGTGGGGCGAGCCGACAGGACCTGATCGTCGCCGCGCTGGGCTGCAACATCGCCTGGGGCGTGGTGGATGCCCTGATGCTGCTGGTGCGCCTGCGGGTGGAGCGGCTGCACCAGCATGGCCGCCTGCGGGCGCTGCGCGGCACCTCCACTGACGTCGACTTTCGCGAAGGCCTCGACGAATTCCTGCCGCCGCGGCTGGTGGCGATCCTGCAGCCGGATGAGCTGTGGAGCCTGCGCCAGCGCCTGGTCGCATCCGAGCTGGGAACCGGTGAGCCGCACGGCGGCGGCGCCGAGGTCTGGCTGGCGGCGCTGCTGATCGTGGTGCTGGTCACCGGCATTACCCTGCCGCTGATCCTGCCACTGTGGCTGGTACCCGATGACCTGTTGGCACTGCGCCTGGCCCAGGGCATCGGCGTGAGCATGCTGTTCGGCCTGGGCTGGCTGCTCAGCCGCTGGTCCGGTGGCTCGCCCTGGCCCGGAGCGCTGGGCTTTACCGCACTGGGCGTGGCCATGACCGGTCTGTGCATCGCACTGGGCGGCTAGCGACGCAGGATGGCGCCTTTCTGCCGCCCGTCGCCGCCCAACGGCGCGAAGCGTCAAAGGAGCGGCAGGCCGCGTGCTCAGGCGCTACTCTGAGAAATGTGGCCGGGATAGTCCGTTGCGCCGTTCGGCGCGTTCGACGGAGTTGGCCACTATTTCGGGGGACGTTGCGTCAATTGACGTTTCCTGGCGGCACACTGAAGTGCCCGGAATGCACCCGTGGCGGGTGCGTTCGTCGGCGGGAATACACTCTGAACGTCTCGACAGGAGGTGCGTACCATGGAAAAGCCCCTCTCGGAGGATATCAGCGTCAACGTGTTGCGCCGGATGAAGGAAGGTGGCTTCGACTTCGCTCGCATTCATCCCATCGATTTTTTCGCCATCTTTTCCGATGAACAGAACGCCCGCAAAGCTGCCCGGCAGTTTCGCGGAGAGTCGCTGAGAACCCAGGTCGAAGCCCGCGATGATGGCGGCTGGAGCCTGCAGATCAGCAAGGTGATGTTCGCTACCCACGCCGCCATCGGCGATTTCGAGCACGACCTGGAGGAAGTCGTGGTGCCACTGGGCGGTATTCTCGATGGATGGGGCGTGACCCAGGAGGTCACCTCCCTGCGCTGACCGCAACACGTCGTCGAGCCATCACCCGATGGCCGATTGTCTGGCCGCAAAGCGGAAAGTGCGCCGCCACCAGCAGTGACGGCGCACTTTCTTCGCCGCCTGCTCGGCGGCCGTGCAAGGACCCGCTTGCGGACACGCCAGGTTTCTTCAGCGCCGCCGATCCGGCAGACTGCCGGGCGGAGGTGACCATGACCGATATTCTGATCCTGACCCACGTCGATTTCTGCCCGCCTGGCCATCTGGGCGCGCTGCTCGACCGTCTGCAACTGCCGTTCGACGTGCGCCGCGCCGACCTCGACGAGCTGCAAGGCTACGACCTGGAACGGCCCAAGGCCGTCGCCATCATGGGCGGGCCGATGAGCGTGAACGACGACCTGCCATGGCTGCGCGACGAAATCGCGGCGATCCGCCGTTTCCTCGAGCGTGACGTGCCGATGATCGGCCACTGCCTGGGCGGCCAGTTGCTGGCCAAGGCGCTGGGCGCGCAGATCCATCGCCTGCCGTACACCGAACTGGGCTGGCAGCCGATGCGCCGCGTGGAAGGGCAGAGCCCCTGGCTGGCGCACCTGCCTGACGAATTCCCGATCTACCAGTGGCACGGCGATACCTTCGATATCCCCGAAGGCGCCACCCGCTTGCTGTCCAGTCCCTGGTGCGAGAACCAGGCGTTCAGCTTCGGTGAGCGCATTCTCGGCCTGCAGGGCCACCCGGAGATGACCGAGGAGCTGGTCAGCGATTGGGTCAACGGTTTCCCGGAATACCTCGACCCGAGCCAGCCGAGCCAGGAAAGCGCCGAGGTGATGCTCGAGGGCCTGCCGCAGCGGGTCGCGGCGATGAACCAGGTGGCGGAAGGCTTCTACCGCCATTGGCTGAAGCTGGCCGGGTTGGTCTGATCGGTGTCTCGCACCACGCTGGTGGTGCATGGCGCACTTTGCAGGATGGCGTGGAGCGCAGCGATACCCATCGACTCCGCCCACCGACAGCATGGGTATCGCTGCGCTCCACCCATGCTACGTTTCTGTCCGCAATTCTGATGCGGCTATGGACGATCGCGGACGGAGTCCGCTCCTACGCAGGGGGCGGCTTTTCGTAGGAGCGAGCCTGCTCGCGAACAGCCCCCGCTGCGGGGCCGGGGTTCGCGAGCAAGCTCGCTCCTACAGGTCAGGCTCACGCCGGGGCGCGGCTCAGTGCTTGAACATGATGTGCCGCGCCACGGTGTAGTCCTCCAGTCCGTACATCGACAAATCCTTGCCGTAGCCGGACTGCTTGAAGCCGCCGTGGGGCATTTCGCTGCACAGCATGAAGTGGGTGTTGACCCAGGTGCAGCCGTACTGCAGGCGCGCCGCGACCCGTGAGGCGCGGCCCACATCCTTCGTCCACACCGACGAGGCGAGCCCGTAGTCGGAGTCGTTCGCCCAGCGCACCGCCTCGTCCGCGTCGCTGAACGGCGTCACCGAGACCACCGGGCCGAACACTTCGCGGCGGACGATCTCGTCATCCTGCTGGGCGTTGGCCACCACCGTGGGCTCGTAGAAGAAGCCCTTGCCGCTGACCATCTTGCCGCCGGTGGCGATCTGGATGTGCGGGCTGGCCTTGGCCCGTTCGACGAAGCCGGAGACGCGGTCGCGCTGGGCCGCAGTGATCAGCGGGCCGAGCTCGGTATTCGGGTCGTTCTGCAGGCCGGTCTTCAAGCTCGATACCGCGCTGGCCAGATCGGCGACGAAGTTGTCGTAGACCTTCTTGCCGGCATAGATGCGGCAGGCGGCGGTGCAATCCTGCCCGGCGTTGTAGAAGCCGAAGGTGCGGATGCCGGCGATCACGTCGTCCAGGTCGGCATCGTCGAAGACGATCACCGGGGCCTTGCCGCCCAGCTCCATGTGCAGGCGCTTCACGCTGTCGGCGGCGCTCTTGATGATGGCCTTGCCGGTGCCCACCGAGCCGGTCAGCGAGACCATGCGCACCAGATCGTGGCTGACCAGCGGCGCGCCCACGCTCGGGCCGCGGCCGAAGACCAGGTTGACCACGCCGGCGGGGAACAGCTCGGCGATGAATTCGGCCACCCGCAGGGCGGTCAGCGGTGTCTGCTCCGAAGGCTTGAGCACCACGCAGTTACCGGCGGCCAGGGCCGGGCCGAGCTTCCACGCGGCCATCATCAGCGGGTAGTTCCACGGTGCGATGGAGGCGACTACGCCCACCGGGTCGCGGCGGATCATCGAGGTGAAGCCGGGCAGGTACTCGCCGGCGGCGGAGCCGGGCAGCACCCGGCAGGCGCCTGCGAAGAAACGGAACACGTCGGCAATGGCCGGGATCTCGTCGTTCAGCGCGGCGGCGTAGGGCTTTCCGCAGTTGTCCGATTCCAGTTGGGCCAGCTCCGCGGCGTGTTCCTCGATGCGGTCGGCCAGGCGCAGCAGGAGCAGGGCGCGATCCTTCGGTGCGGTCTGCGACCAGCCGTCGAAGGCCGCGTCAGCGGCGCGCACGGCGGTGTCCACCTGGGCTTCGCTGGCTTCGGCGACTTGGCCGATCACCTCGCCGGTGGAGGGGTTGAGGATGTCCAGCCTGGTGCCTTCGCCGGCGACGAACTGGCCGTTGATCAGGAGTTTGGTTTGCATGGGGGGCTCCTTTCGTCAGTGGGTTTGCCCTCACCCCAATCTTCTCCCGGAGAGAGGGAGCTGTCCGTGCCGGGTGAAACAGTGGTTTCTTCCTGCGCCGTTCCAGCCTCCTCTCCCTTCAGGAGACGGTTAGGCAGGGGGCGCTAAGTACAGGGTCACTTGCCACTCCCCGCCACGTCGCTGGTGCCTCGCGTCAGGTAGTAGGCGCCGAGGATCGGCAGCATGGTGGCGAGCATCACCAGCATGGCCACCACATTGGTGATCGGCACGTCGCGCGGGCGGCTGAGCTGGTTGAGCAGCCACAGCGGCAGGGTGCGTTCGTGGCCGGCGGTGAAGGTGGTGACGATGATCTCGTCGAACGACAGCGCGAAGGCCAGCATGCCGCCGGCCAGCAGCGCCGTGGCGATGTTCGGCAGGATGATGTAGCGGAAGGTCTGCCAGCCGTCGGCGCCCAGGTCCATGCTCGCCTCGATCAGGCTGAAGGAGGTGCGGCGGAAGCGCGCGATCACGTTGTTGTAGACGATCACCACGCAGAAGGTCGCGTGGCCGATGACGATGGTCAGGAAGCCCGGCTCGATCCCCAGCGTCTTGAACGCCGAGAGCAGGGCGATACCGGTGATGATGCCGGGCAGGGCGATGGGCAGGATCAGCATCAGCGAGATGCTTTCCTTGCCGAAGAAGTCACGGCGGTACAGCGCGCCGGCCGCCAGCGTGCCGAGGATCATGGCGATCAGCGTGGCCACACAGGCGATCTTCACTGACAGCCAGATGGCATCGAGCACGTCGCCGCGCTGAAAGGCGATGCTGAACCACTTCAGGGTGAAGCCCTGCAGCGGGAAGCTGTAGGCCGACTCTTCGGTGTTGAACGCGTAAAGCAGGATCACCAGGATCGGGAAATGCAGGAACACCAGCCCGCCCCAGGCCGCCAGGCGCAGGAACCACGAAGGACGGTCGGTGGAGTGTGCCTCAGAGCGCATCGAAGGCCCCCAGTCGCTTGGCGATGGACAGGTAGACGGCAATCAGCACGATGGGCACCAGGGTGAAGGCCGCCGCCAGCGGCATGTTGCCCACCGCGCCCTGTTGCACGTAGACCATGGTGCCGATGAACAGCCCGCTGGGGCCCACCAGCTGCGGGATGATGAAGTCGCCCAGGGTCAGGCTGAAGGTGAAGATCGAGCCGGCCACCACGCCGGGGAAGGCCAGCGGCAGGATGACCTGGAAGAAGGTCTGCCGCGGATGCGCGCCGAGGTCGGCCGAGGCCTGCAGCAGCGTCGGCGGCAGGCGCTCGAGGGCGGCCTGGATCGGCAGGATCATGAACGGCAGCCAGACGTAGGTGAACACCCAGAAACGCCCCAGGTGCGAAGTGGACAGGGTGTTGCCGCCCACGCCGGGAACCTCCAGCAGCAGGTTCAGCAGGCCGAGCAGGTGCAGGTGTTCGATCACCCAGTAGAGGATGCCGCCCTTGGCCAGGATCACCGTCCAGGCGTAGGCCTTGACGATATAGCTGGCCCACATCGGCAGCATCACGGCGATGTAGAAGAAGGCTTTCTCCTTGGGCCCGGCGTAGCGCGCCATGTAGTAGGCGATGGGGAAGGCGAGGATGGCGCTGGCCACTGACACGGCGATGGCCATGCTGAAGGTGCGCAGGACGATGTCGTAGTTGGCCGGGTTGAACAGCGCCTGGTAGTTGGCCAGGGTCAGATCCGGCGTCACCGCCATGGTGAAGTCGTCGAAGGTGTAGAAGCTCTGCCAGAGCAGGGCGAACAGCGAGCCGATGTAGATCACGCCGAACCACAGCAGCGGCGGGATCAGCAGCATCAGCAGATAGAGCGTGCTGCGCCGGTAGAGGAAGCTGGAGATCGCCCTCACGGCGCGGGCTCCTCGAGCAGCGGCACCAGCGCGCTGCGTGCCCAGGCGGCAGTTACCGCGTCACCCGGTTTCGGCCGTGGCTCTTCGCGCTCGCCGTTGGGCAGCGCTGCGACCAGGCGCACGCCGTTTTCCAGTTCGATCTCGTAGCGGCTGCTGGCGCCCATGTACTGCACGTCGAACAGGGTACCGCTGACCTCCAGCTCGCCTTCGCCGGCGCGGCCGAAGCGCACGTGTTCCGGGCGCAGCGAGTGCGGGCGGGATTCGCCGAGCAGGCGTTGGGCGAGGTCGCCGCGCAGCACGTTGGCGGTGCCGACGAACTCGGCGACGAAGCGCGTGGCGGGGCGGCGGTAGAGGTTGCCTGGAGTGTCGACCTGCTCGATGCGGCCCTTGTTGAACACGGCCACGCGGTCGGACATGGACAGCGCTTCACTCTGGTCGTGGGTGACGAAGATGAAGGTGATGCCGAGCTGGCGCTGCAATTTCTTCAGTTCCACCTGCATCTGTTCGCGCAGCTTCAGGTCCAGCGCACCGAGCGGTTCGTCCAGCAGCAGCACGCGCGGGCGGTTCACCAGCGCGCGGGCCAGGGCCACGCGCTGGCGCTGGCCGCCGGAGAGCTGCGCCGGCTTGCGCTTGCCGTAGCCGGCGAGGGCGACCATCCCCAGGGCTTCCTCGGCGCGGTGGTAGCGCTCGGCCTTGGCCACGCCTTTCACCTTCAGGCCGTAGGCGACGTTATCCAGTACGTTCATGTGCGGGAACAGCGCGTAGTCCTGGAACACCGTGTTGACGTCGCGCTCGTAGGGCGGCAGGCCGGAGGCTTCGTTGCCGTGGATGCGGATGGAGCCGGAAGTGGGCTGCTCGAACCCGGCGATCAGCCGCAGGCAGGTGGTCTTGCCCGAGCCGGAAGGGCCGAGCATGGAGAAGAACTCGCCGTCGCGGATTTCGATGGACACGCGGTCGACGGCGCGCACCTCGCCGTAGTGACGGCTCACGTCAGTGAACTGGACGGCTGTGGTCATGCTGGTGGCTACCTGATTGGCGGGGGCTGCATCAGAAAAGGTAGCGCATGGGGGCGGGGGTGCTTGCCGACTTGTGGGAGAGGTGGGGCATTTATAGCGGCGACTGTTTTCTGGAGAGGTTTGTGCCAACGCATCCCCTCACCCCAGCCCTCTCCCTTAGGGAGAGGGGGCCGTCCGTGCCGGCTGATGGCAAGGTTTCATCCTGCACCGAACGGTTCCCTCTCCCGCTTGCGGGAGAGGGTTAGGGTGAGGGGCTTTTGATCCAGCAGGGGCATCACCTCCCACCCATGATCGCAATGTAATCCTGCGTCCAGCGGCTATACGGCACGCACTGCCCCTGGGCGCACTTGGCCTGCGGGGTCTTCCAGAAGGCGATGCGGTCGAACTGGTCGTAACCGTTGGTGGCGCAACCCTGGGCGCCCAGCAACTGGCTGCCGGTGCAGCCGTCGGGGGAGGCAGGCACCGAGCCGAACCAGGCGGCAACGTCACCCTGCACCTTGGGTTCCAGCGACCAGTTCAGCCACTTGTAGGCGCACACCGGATGCTTGGCGTCGACGTGCATCATGGTGGTGTCGGCCCAGCCGGTGACGCCCTCGGTGGGGATGGTCGAGGCGATCGGCTGCTTCTCGCCCTGCAGCGCATTCACCTGGTAGGGCCAGGAACCGGAAGCGGCTACGCCTTCGTTCTTGAAGTCGCTCATCTGCACCGTCGCGTCGTGCCAGTAGCGGTGGATCAGCTTCTGCTGCTCGCGCAGTAGCTTGAGGGCGGCGGCGTACTGCTCTTCGTTGAGTTCGTACGGGTCCTGGATGCCCAGCGCCGGCTGGGTGGTCTTCAGGTAGAGCGCCGCGTCGGCGATGTAGATCGGCCCGTCATAGGCCTGCACGCGGCCCTTGTTGCTCTTGCCGTCGGGCAGCTTCTGCTCGCTGAACACCACGCTCCAGCTGTCCGGCGCCTTGGGGAAGACCTTGGTGTTGTACATCAGCACGTTCGGCCCCCACTGATAGGGCGTGCCGTAGTGCTTGCCGTCCACCGTGTGCCAGGGCGCGTCCTGCAGGCGCTTGTCGACGTTCTTCCAGTTGGGCACCAGGGCGATGTTGATCGGCTGCACGCGCTTGCCGTAGACCAGGCGCAGCGACGCGTCACCGGAAGCGGTCACCAGGTCGTAGCCGCCCTTGGCCATCAGGCTGACCATCTCGTCGGAGGTGGCGGCGGTTTTCACGTTGACCTTGCAGCCAGTGTCCTTCTCGAACTGGCTGACCCAGTCGTAGTTCTTGTCGTTCTCGCCGCGTTCGATGTAGCCGGGCCAGGCAATGATATCCAGCGCCCCTTCAGGGTTGCCGAGTTGCTTGAGCGCTTCAGCCGCCTGCAGCGAGGCGCTGGACAGCAGGCTGGCGCCGGCGAAGGCCAGCGCCGCGACTTTCACGAGAGACAATTGCCCTGAGGTCATGATCGGACTCCTGTTGTTCTACGTTGTGGGAGCCACTGCGATACCAGCGCGCAGAAATTTGGCACCTCTGTTGATCGCGGCAGGTCCATAGCGAACGGACGTGCTCTTGCAGCGTAGTTCCGCCCCCAGAGGCTGACAAGAAAGCCCCCGGCTCCCCGCAAAGGCCCGCCGGATGGCGCTTGCGGCCCCAAACGGGGCGGGCCGGGGTGGCCGGGCGGGAAAAGCGCACCACGCGGGTGCGAGGCTCTCTGGCGGCCTTTGCAAGTCATTGAAACAACAGGAAATCGACCTCTGGCACGGCCCTTGCGATGGCCTTTGCAGCCGAGGACGAGCGGCAACAAGGAGTGAAAGATGGCTCGGGTGTTCTATGACGAAATGCATGACGCCGCTGGCGCCTGCCGACCGCACTACACGGAGTTCGCCCGCTGGCTGGCGGACATGCCTGGCGAACAGCTGCAGCAGCGCCGCCGCGAAGCCGACCTGCTGTTCTATCGCGCGGGCATCACCTTCACTCTCTATGGCGACGACCAGGGCACCGAGCGCCTGATTCCCTTCGACACCATCCCGCGCAGCATCCCCGCCAGCGAGTGGAAGATCATCGAAGCCGGCTGCATCCAGCGGGTGCAGGCGCTCAACCTGTTCCTCGCCGACCTCTACCACGACCAGCGCATCCTCAAGGAAGGCCTGATCCCGCCCGAGCAGGTCCTGGCCAACGACCAGTACCAACTGGCCATGCAGGGCCTGGACGTGCCGGGCAACGTCTACGCGCACATTGCCGGCATCGACCTGGTACGCGACGGCAACGGCGCCTATTACGTGCTCGAGGACAACCTGCGCACCCCCAGCGGCGTCTCCTACATGCTGGAGAACCGCAAGATGATGATGCGCCTGTTCCCGGAACTGTTCGGCGCGCAACGCATCGCGCCCATCGACCATTACCCGAACCTGTTGCTGGATACCCTGCGCAGTTCCAGCCCGCTGGATAATCCCAGCGTGGTGGTACTGACGCCGGGACGCTTCAACAGCGCCTACTTCGAGCACGCTTTCCTTGCCCGCGAAATGGGCGTGGAGCTGGTGGAGGGCGCCGACCTGTTCGTCCGTGACGAGCGCGTCTACATGCGCACCACGGCCGGGCCGCAGCCGGTGGACGTGATCTATCGGCGCGTCGACGATGATTTCCTCGACCCGCTGGCCTTCAATCCCGACTCCATGCTCGGCGTACCCGGGCTGCTCGCCGCCTACCGGGCCGGCAACGTGGTACTGGCCAATGCCATCGGCACCGGCGTGGCCGACGACAAGTCGGTCTATCCGTATGTGCCGGAGATGATCCGCTTCTACCTCGACCAGGAACCAATCCTGCACAACGTGCCGACCTGGCAGTGCCGCCGGCCGCAGGACCTGTCCCACGTGCTGGCGCACCTGCCCGAGCTGGTGGTGAAGGAGGCGCAGGGCTCCGGCGGCTACGGCATGCTGGTCGGCCCGGCCGCGACCAGCGCGGAAATCGAGGCCTTCCGCGCGCGGCTGATGGCGCGCCCGGAGGCCTACATCGCGCAACCCACGCTGAGCCTGTCGACCTGCCCGACCTTCGTTGACAACGGCATCGCCCCGCGCCACATCGACCTGCGGCCTTTCGTGCTCTCCGCGCCGGACAACGTGCGCCTGGTGCCCGGTGGGCTGACCCGGGTGGCGCTGCGCGAAGGTTCGTTGGTCGTCAACTCGTCACAAGGTGGCGGTACCAAGGACACCTGGGTGGTGGAGGACTGATCATGCTGAGCCGTACCGCTTCCGATCTCTACTGGATGTCGCGCTACCTGGAGCGTGCCGAGAACCTCGCGCGCATGCTCGACGTGTCCTACTCGTTGTCGCTGATGCCCCAGGATGGCCGCGGCGATGGCCTGGAAGAACTGGCCATGCCGCTGCTGATCACCGGCAATCTCGACGCGTATCTCGCGCGCCATGGCGAACTGCACGCCGAGCGCCTGCTGAACTTCTTCGCCCTGGATGCGCAGAACCCCACCAGCATCTATTCCTGCTTCGGCGCCGCCCGTGCCGGAGCGCATGCGGTGCGTGGGCGCATCACCACCGACATGTGGGAAAACATCAACGCGACCTGGCTGGAGATGCGCGACATCGCCCACCAGGGCCTGCTGCGCTACGGCATCAGCCACTTCTGCGAATGGGTGAAGGACCGCTCGCACCTGTTCCGCGGCGCCACCTTCGGCACCAGCATGCGCAACGACGCCTTCCACTTCATCCGCCTGGGCACCTACATCGAACGCGCCGACAACACCTTGCGCCTGCTCGATGCGCGGCATCAGGTACTGGGCGAGCACAGCGCCGGGCCTGCCGAAGGATCCGCCCGCGGTTACTACCAGTGGACGGCATTGCTACGCGCGCTCTCGGCCTTCGAGGGCTACACCGAGCTGTATCGCGATGCGCTGAACGCACGGAACATCGCCGAACTCCTGCTGCTGCGCGAGGACGTCCCGCGCTCGCTGCTGGCCTGCGCCGAGGAACTGCGCCAGATCCTCGCCAGCCTGCCCGGCGCCAACGGCCGCCCGGCCCAGCGCCTGGCCGCCGAACTGGAGGCGCGGGTGCGCTACACCGGCATCGACGAGGTGCTGGGCGCCGGTCTGCATCCCTGGATAACCGACCACATCGGGCTGGTGCGCCAGCTCGCCAACGCCATTCACAGCTCGTACCTGGAGGCCGCATGAAACTCTCCATCCGCCACGACACCACCTACCGTTACGAAGACCAGGTGCGCGCGAGCATTCAGTACCTGCGCCTGACTCCGCAGGAGAGCGAACGCCAGCATGTGCTCGACTGGCAACTGCACCTGCCGCGTCCGGCGCATCCGCAGCGCGACGCCTACGGCAACATTCTTCACGTGCTGACCCTGGATGAACCCCACGAGGCCATCGTCATCGCCGCCCACGGCAACGTCGAAATCGACGTGGAGAACGACTGCGAACACGATCACCTGTCGCCGCTGCCGTTCCTCCGCAGCACCCGCCTGACCCAGGCCGATGGCGCGCTGCAGGAGTTCGCCCGCGCCCAGTGCGCCGAGCGCCGCGACCGCAAGGCGATGATCCGCCTGATGCAGGCGATGAATGAGCGCATTGCCTACGTGCCGGGTTCGACCCAGGTCGACAGCACCGCGGCCGAAGCCTTCGCGGCCGGGCAGGGGGTCTGCCAGGACCACGCCCACGCTTTCCTTGCCTGCCTGCGCTACCTGGGCGTGCCGGCGCGCTACGTTTCCGGCTATCTCTACGCCGACTCCGAGGATCATCTCGCCAGCCATGCCTGGGCCGAGGCCTGGCTGGACGGCGCCTGGTACAGCTTCGACGTGACCAATGTGCTGGACCGCCCGGAGCGTCATCTGAAGCTGGCAGTGGGCCTGGATTACCTCGATGCCTGCCCGGTGCGCGGCATGCGTCGGGGCGGCGGCGGCGAGCAGATGCACGCCCGCGTCACGGTAGCGCCGGGGCACCTGCAGCAGGCCCAGCAGATGCAGCAGTGAGCGGGCGTGGCGAAAGGCCGGGCAGCGGCTTAAGATCGTTGCCAGCCTTTTGCCCCCAGAACATGCCATGAGAACGTCATGACCTATTGCGTCGCCATGAACCTCGCCCAGGGCCTGGTCTTCGTATCCGATTCGCGCACCAATGCCGGCGTCGACAACATCGCCGTGTTCCGCAAGCTGCACATCTTCGGCACCCCCGGCGAACGTCTGGTCGTGGTGCAGAGCGCCGGCAACCTGGCCACCTCGCAGTCGGTGATCAGTGTTCTGCGTCAGCGCATGGGCAGCGACGAGCCAAACCTGGGCAACGTCGAGAACCTGTTCGAAGCGGCCCGGCTGGTGGGTTCGACGCTGCGCGAAGTGGTCGACCACGACGAGAACATCGGGCAGAACCAGGGTGTCGACCTGGGCAGCTCGTTCCTCGTCGGTGGGCAGATCGGCACCGAGGTGCCGCGCCTGTTCAATGTCTACCCGCAGGGCAACTTCATCGAATCCTGCCGCGATACGCCTTACTTCCAGATCGGCGAGAGCAAGTACGGCAAGCCGATCATCGACCGCGCCATGAGCTATGCCACGCCGCTGGAGCAGGCGCTGCGCTGTGCGCTGATCAGCTTCGACTCGACCATCCGCAGCAACCTCTCGGTGGGCATGCCGCTGGACCTGCTGGTGTACCGCGAAGGCAGCCTGGAGGTGCCGGCCGGCTACCGTATCCAGGAAGGCGATGCGTATTTCGAGGGCATTCGCGGGCAGTGGGGCGCGGGGTTGCGCCAGTTGCTCGGCGAGCTGCCGGCGCCGCCGGGGGATTACTGGCACTGATGTTTCGCTGCCGGGCGGGTTCGCGAGCAAGCTCGCTCTTACACGGCAATCCTACGCGAGGAACCCGCTCTTTGTAGGAGCGAGCTTGCTCGCGAACCGTCGCCCCGTCGGGCTTTCCGGGTAGTGCTGTAGGGCGCATAACCTGGAACAGGTTATCCGCCGAGATCGATAAGGCGGATAACGCTGGCGCGTTATGCGCCCTGCGACGAGCCCCGGCTTCTAACTGCCGGCCTTCACCTTCCGTCCCGCCATATGCTTCAGGTAAGCGACGATCTGCTCCAGCTCCGTGTCGCTGATCACGTCTGCGGCAAACCCCTTCATCCGCGCCTCCGGCCAGTGCCGCAGGCTCTGCGGGTCGCGGATGTACTGCTTGAGATAATCCGCGGCGAAGTATTCGGTCGGGTTGTGCGGGATGTTCAGATCGGGACCGAACTGCGAATCCCCGGCACCATTCAGGCGATGGCAGGCCAGGCAGTTCTTCTGGAACTGGGCGAAACCGTGCTGCACCTGCTTCGGCGCATTCTTCGCCGGCAGCAGCGCCGGGAAGCGTTCGGCCAGCGGCTTCAGGTAACGGATGCTGGCAACCTGGAACGGCCACTGCTCCGGGCCGATGCCGGCCGCCCTGGGATCGGTCCACACCAGGTAGAAAGGCCCGGCGGAAGGCTTGCCGTCGCCCAGCTTCGGCCAGGGTTTGCCGGCTTCCTCGATGGCCAGCCAGGCGCGCGAACCCTTTTCCTCCAGCAACGGCGCGGCCGGCAGCTCGGCGGCGAATCCATCGAGCGCAACCGCCTGCAGGTGATCGCCGGGCTTCACACCGTCCAGCAAGGCAGCCAGTGGCACCGCGCGATAGTGCATGGTGCGCTTGTAGGAGACGTCGGCGGGAATCTCGATGTCCTGCGCCCTGGCGTTGGCCAGCAGCTGTTCAGTGCTGAGGGTGTGCTGGCCGTTGGGCAATTCCAGGGTGAGGGTCGCAGCGAAAACGCTGGGGCAGAGCAGGAACAGCAACAACAGCAGTGGGCGCATGGTCGCATCCGGGGCGAAGAATCGGGCCGCGGAACCATAGCAGAGGCTGACGGGATGAGGCAGGGGAGGTGGCTCCTCCCGTGCTGCGTTGACCGTGGCTCGCGGATGGCGGCGCGCGGTGCGCAGCGACGGGATAGCCGGGTGTTGGCCCTAGCCGACCAGACGACTCAGATTGGGAATGATCAAAACAACGGTGGTTGCGAAGACGATCAGGCTGGCCTGCCGCCATTTTCTCGATTGTTTGTCCATGATGTCCTTCCGCCTTTCTTGTTCTTGGCACGGCTCACTCACGGCCTGTTGATAGTGAGGCGCGTACCTTGGCTTCTGGTGTCTCCAGCCGAACCGGCAAAACCCGGCAACGGCACTCTTCGCATCATCTGCACGCTTTTCATTCACTGCATAACGGAGTCTAAGCCTAGTGCCGCGCGGGCTTAGACCATCTTGCAGCAAGTGACGCAGCTTCAGGCATATTCCCTCTATATGACTGGGGCGTGACAACGCCGTTCAGCTTTTCGACCGCTCGTCCGCTGCCGCCGACAACCCCTTTCCAGAGCCTTCGGCCCGAGCGCCTCCGGTCGGTCGCTGAGCGTGGCGGTCAATTGTGCTGAGCGTTGCGGTCATTGCCCCTGGCCGTTACGCCGCTAAGGTAGGCCGACACGCCACGCCTGCGTGACGACAACTCTAAGAGAGAACGCCATGACCGAAGCATTCATTTACGACGCGGTGCGTACTCCCCGCGGCAAGGGCAAGAAGGACGGCGCGCTGCACAGCGTCAAGCCGGTCAACCTGATGGCCGGTGTGCTGCGTGCGCTGCAGCAGCGCAACCAGCTGGATACCGCGCAGGTCGACGATATCGTCCTGGGCTGCGTGACCCCGGTGGGCGACCAGGGCTCGGACATCGCCAAGACCGCCGCGCTGGTGGCCGACTGGGACGAGCAGGTCGCCGGCGTGCAGATCAACCGCTTCTGCGCCTCGGGTCTGGAAGCGGTCAACCTGGGCGCCATGAAGGTGCGCTCGGGCTTCGAGGACCTGGTGGTGGTCGGCGGCGTGGAATCCATGTCCCGCGTGCCGATGGGGTCCGACGGCGGCGCCTGGGCGCTGGACCCGGAAACCAACCTGCACACCAGCTTCGTCCCGCAAGGCATCGGCGCCGACCTGATCGCCACCCTGGAAGGCTTCAGCCGTGCCGATGTCGACGCCTTCGCCCTGCGCTCCCAGCAGAAGGCCGCCAAGGCCCGCGCCGAAGGGCTGTTCGCCAAATCCCTGGTGCCTGTCACGGACCAGAACGGCATCGTCCTGCTCGACCATGACGAATTCATCCGCGCCGACTCCACCCTCGAAGGCCTCGGTGCGCTCAAACCCAGCTTCGAGATGATGGGCCAGATGGGCTTCGACGCCAGCGCGCTGCGCAAGTACAGCTTCGTCGAGCGCATCGAGCATGTGCATACACCGGGCAATAGCTCCGGCATCGTCGACGGCGCGACTGCCATGCTCATCGGCTCCGAGGCCAAGGGCCGCGAGCTGGGCCTGAAGGCCCGTGGGCGCATCGTCGCCACTGCGGTGACCAGCACCGACCCGACCATCATGCTCACCGGCCCCGCGCCGGCCACCCGCAAGGCGCTGGCCAAGGCCGGCCTGAAGGCCGAGGACATCGACCTCTATGAAGTGAACGAAGCCTTCGCCTCGGTGGTGATGAAGTTCATGAAGGACATGGGCGTGCCCGAGAGCAAGGTCAACGTCAACGGCGGCTCCATCGCCATGGGCCACCCGCTGGGCGCCACCGGCTGCATGATCCTCGGCACCCTGCTGGACGAACTGGAGCGGCGCAACCTGCGCTACGGCCTGGCCACCCTCTGCGTGGGCGGCGGCATGGGCATCGCCACCATCATCGAACGTATCTGACTGTCGTAGGAGCGAGCTTGCTCGCGAACCTGTCCGCGCTGCGGAGTATTCACGAGCAGGCTCGCTCCTGCGGGTCTCCCACCCTTGGGAAGAAAACAAAAATGACTGATGCCATCCGTTACGAAAAAGGCCAGGACAACATCGTCGTCCTGACCATGGACATGCCCGGCCAGAGCGCCAACACCATGAACGGTGCCTACCGCGAGGCCATGGCCGCCACTGTCGCGCGCCTGGAAGCCGAGAAGGAGTCGATTGCCGGCGTGGTGATCACCTCCGCAAAGAAGACCTTCTTCGCCGGCGGCGATCTGAATGAACTGATCAAGGTCACCAAGGCCGACGCCAAGGCCTTCTACGAAGGCATCCTGGTGCTCAAGGGCCAGCTGCGTCGCCTGGAAACCCTTGGCAAGCCGGTGGTCGCCGCCATCAACGGCGCGGCCCTGGGCGGCGGCTGGGAAATCTGCCTGGCCTGCCATCACCGCATCGCCCTGGACGAAAGCCACGTGCAGCTCGGCCTGCCGGAAGTCACCCTGGGCCTGCTGCCCGGCGGCGGCGGTGTGGTGCGCATGGTGCGCCTGCTCGGCCTGGAGAAGGCCCTGCCGTACCTGGCCGAAGGCAAGAAAGTGCGCCCGGATCAGGCGCTCAAGGCCGGCCTGATTCACCAGCTCGCCTCCAGCCGGGAAGACATGCTGGCCAAGGCCCGCGAATGGATCGCCGCCAACCCGGCCGCCAAGCAGCCGTGGGACAGCGCCGGCTACAAGATTCCCGGCGGTACGCCGTCCAGCCCGGCGGTGGCGCAGATGCTGGCCATCGCCCCGTCGGTGCTGCGTGACAAGACCAAGGGATGCTTCCCGGCACCGGAGAAGATCATGTGCGCCGCCGTCGAAGGTGCCCAGGTGGACTTCGACACGGCTCAGCTGATCGAGGCGCGCTACTTCACCGAGCTGACCACCGGCCAGGTGGCGAAGAACATGATCGGCACCTTCTGGTTCCAGCTCAACGAGATCAACGCCGGCAAATCCCGCCCGCAGGGCATCCCGCCGCAGCAGACGAAAAAGGTCGGCGTAGTCGGCGCCGGCATGATGGGCGCCGGCATCGCCTACGTCTCGGCCGCCGCCGGCATCGAGGTGGTGCTCAAGGACGTTTCCATGGAGTCGGCCGAGAAGGGCAAGGCCTATTCCGCCGGCCTGCTGGACAAGAAAGTCGGCAAGGGCCAGATGACTGCCGAGAAGCGTGACGCCTTCCTCGCACGGATCAAGCCGACCGCCAGCGACGCCGACTTCGAAGGCTGCGACCTGATCATCGAAGCGGTATTCGAGGACCGTGGCCTGAAAGCCAAGGTCAGCGCCGCTGCCGAGTCCGCCGCGTTGGCGGACGCGGTGATCGCCTCCAATACCTCGACGCTGCCGATCACCGGTCTGGCCGAGGCCGTGGCGCAGCCGCAGAAGTTCATCGGCCTGCACTTCTTCAGCCCGGTGGACAAGATGCCGCTGGTGGAGATCATCCGTGGCGAGAAGACCGACGACGCCACCCTGGCCCGCGCCTTCGACTACGTCCTGCAGATCAAGAAAACTCCGATCGTGGTCCACGATAGTCGCGGCTTCTTCACTTCCCGCGTGTTCGGCACCTTCACCAACGAAGGCCTGGCGATGCTCGGCGAAGGCGTGTCGGCGGCGATGATCGAGAACCAGGCGCGCCAGGCCGGCATGCCGGTAGGCCCGCTGGCGATCAGTGACGAAGTGTCGATGAGCCTGATGACCCACATCCGCGAGCAGACCCGCAAGGACCTGGAAGCCGAAGGCAAGCAGTTGCCGCAGCACCCGGCCTTTGCCGTGGTGGACCTGATGGTCAACGAGTACAAGCGCCCAGGCAAAGCCGCTGGCGCGGGTTTCTACGACTATCCGGCCAATGGCAGGAAGCATCTGTGGCCTGAGCTCAAGCAGCGCTTCGAGAAGGCTGACGCGCAGATTTCACCGGAAGACGTGCGTGACCGCATTCTCTTCATCCAGTCCATCGAGACGGTGCGCTGCGTGGAGGAGGGTGTGCTGACCTCCACCGCCGACGCCAATATCGGCTCGATCTTCGGTATCGGCTTCGCGGCCTGGAGTGGCGGCGCGCTGCAATTCATCAACCAATACGGCCTGAAGGACTTCGTCGCCCGCGCCCAGTACCTGGCCGAGCAGTATGGCGAGCGCTTCCTGCCGCCGGCGCTGCTGCTGGAAAAAGCGGCGCGGGGAGAGTCCTTCTGACGTGCACTTCGTAGGAGCGAGCTTGCTCGCGAACCGAGTCCACAGCAGGGCCGTTCGCGAGCAAGCTCGCTCCTACAAGTCCTCACTCGGAAGAACCGGCCCCTGGCCGGTTTTTTCTTGCCTGCTCAGGCCGTAGGATGGCGCCTCCCAACTCGCAAGGACCGCAGCGATGACTGCTCCCGCCCTGTTGATCATCGACATGCAGAACGGCATGCGCACCAGTTCCGAGCCGCGCAACAACCCGCAGGCCGAGCAACGCATCGGTGTGCTGCTGGCAGCCTGGCGCCAGGCCGGCTGGCCGCTGGTGCACGTGCGGCATATCTCGCGCACGCCGGGTTCGCCGTTCTGGCCGGGGCAGCCCGGCGCGGAGTTCCAGCCTGCGCTGGCGCCGCTGGAGCACGAGCACGTGGTGGAGAAGAACATCCCTGACGCCTTCATCAACAGCGGCCTGGAGCGCTGGCTGCGCGTGCGCGGCGTCGAATCGCTGGTGATCTGCGGAGTGAGTACCAACAACTCGGTGGAAGCCTCGGCGCGCACGGCGGGCAACCTGGGCTTTGCCACTCGGGTGGTGGCGGACGCCTGTTTCGCCTTCGACAAGCTCGATTTCAACGGCAATTGGCGCAGTGCGGAGGAGGTTCACGCCATGTCCCTGGCCAACCTGCAAGGTGAATACGCCCAGGTGCTGAGCGCGAACTCGCTACTGGGAACGCTGTCCCTGATCTGAATCCTTGCCAACCGGCCGTCACCCCTGTGCGCCGGTGCAATTGAAGGAAGTCGATTTTTCCGGTATTTCCCCTGAAATTCCTGCGCAAGAATCGGCTTCGGCATCTTGTGCGGTGAAAAAATAGGGCGTAATTTTCACGCGCGTTTCATCAGTTTCAGGAAAACCATTCTTATCAGCCGCTAACCCCCCAGGAATCACCACTGCATGTCGTTGCACATCTGCATTCTGGAAACCGACATTCTCCGCCCCGAACTCATCGACCAGTACAAGGGCTACGGCTGGATGTTCCAGCAACTGTTCGCCAAGCAACCCGTTCCGGCCGAATTCAAGGTCTATAACGTGGTGGAAGGGCATTACCCGCCCGATGATGAGAAGTTCGACGCGTACCTGGTGACTGGCAGCAAGGCGGACTCGTTCGGCACTGATCCCTGGATCCAGACCCTCAAGGACTACGTGCTCAAGCTCTACCAGCGCGGCGACAAGTTGCTGGGCGTATGCTTCGGCCATCAATTGCTGGCGCTGGTGCTGGGCGGCAAGGCCGAGCGTGCCGGGCAGGGTTGGGGCGTGGGCATCCACGACTACCGCATCGAGGAGCAGCCTGAGTGGATGAGCCCGTCGCTGGGCGATGGCCTGACCCTGCTGGTCAGCCACCAGGACCAGGTCACCGAGCTGCCTCATGGTGCGCGCCGCATCGCTTCCAGCGATTTCTGCCCGAACGCGGCCTACGCCATTGGTGACCAGGTGCTGTGCTTCCAGGGCCACCCGGAATTCCAGAGCGACTATTCCCAGGCGATCCTCGAGTTGCGCAAGCACATCTTCAGCGAGCCGGTGTTCCAGTCCGGCATCGACAGCCTTGCGCGTCCACACCAGGGCACCGCGGTGGGCGAGTGGATGATGCGCTTCGTCCAGCAGGGCAGCGACGCGAAGAAGAAAGCCGAGAAGAAAAGCGCGGCCTGATTCTGCCGTGCTGACTGAAAACGCCGCTCAATCGAGCGGCGTTTTCGTTGGTGCCGTGGGACATCGGTCCGGGTTGGATAGGTGCAGAGCCGACCCGATCGCGGACGAAGTCCGCTCCTGCAGCCGCCGGTTGGTGTAGGAGCAGCTGACTTCTCTGGATAGCCCATCGCTGCGTCTTCCCCCCTCACCCCAACCCTCTCCCAGGGGGAGAGGGAGCCGTCCGTGCCTGCTGTTGCCGACGTTTCATCCTGCACCGAACGGTCTCCTCTCCCCTTGGGAGAGGGCCAGGGTGAGGGATGGCCCAAGCGCAAAGATATCTCGCAGGGGCGGACTGCGTCCGCGATGTCTTCCCCGCTGCTCCGGCGTCGGGCGGTTCGCGAGCAAGCTCGCTCCTGCAGGGAGCGCTGGCGAAGTGTTCGGCACCTGAAGCAGGCATTTACGCAGGAGCGGACTCTGTCCGCGATTGGCCTCAGCCGGCACGAATCAGCCGGTGCACACCATTCGATGGGTAGCGCTGCGCTCCACGCCATCCTACGTTCCGCGTCGCCGAATGGCTGCCAATGCTCTCTATAGCCAATCCGCCTGCTTGAAGCTGATGTACAACCCGACGCAGCCCAGCGCCAGCAACCCCATGATCAGGAAGTAGCCGTAGTGCCAATGCAGTTCCGGGATGTACTCGAAATTCATCCCGTAGATACCGGCCACGGCGGTGGGGAAGGCGAGAATGGCCGCCCAGGCGGCGAACTTGCGTTGCACCACGCTCTGTCGTGAGGACTCCAGTGCCAGCCCGACTTCGATGGTCTGGCTGGCCACGTCGCGCAAAGTGGTGAGGTCTTCCAGCAGGCGGTTCACGTGGATGGCCACGTCGCGGAAGTAGGGCCGCATCTGCTTGTCGATGAAGGGAAAGTCCAGGCGCTGCAGTTCCTGGCAGATTTCCACCATGGGCGCGGCGTAGTGCTTGAGTTTGAGCACCTCGCGGCGCAGGCCGTAGATCTTCTCGATCTGCTCCTGGGTCAGTGACTTGCGCAGCACTTGCTGCTCCACTTCCTCGATCTCCTCGCGGATCGCCTCCACCACCGGTTCGTAGTTGCTCATCACGAAATCCAGCAGGGCGTAGAGCACGAAGTCGGTGCCATGGGCCAGCAGTAACGGCCGCGCCTCGCAGCGCTGTCGGACCTGGGCGTAGGACTGGGAGAAACCATGGCGTGCGCTGATGATGTAGCCGATGCCGGCAAACAGGTGAGTTTCGACGAACATCAATCGGCTATCGGCGCGGATCGGCGAATAGATGACGATGAACAGCGCATCGCCGAAGGTTTCCAGCTTCGGCCGGCTGTGCTTTTCCAGGGCGTCGGAGACAGCCAGCTCGTGGAGGTTGAACTGCCGTTGCAGGTTGAACATCTCCTCCGGTGTCGGCTCCTGCAGGCCGGTCCAGACGAAGTGGTCAGGCTGGCAGGCCCAGCGGTAACCATCCTCGAGCGGGATGTCGGAGACCTTGCGGCCCTTGCTGTAGACGGCGGAAGCGATGACTCGGCCCATGCTGAAACCCACCCTGCAGTGCATCTGGTGCGGAATCTGGAGTCGTTGTGCAGGGCTTTAGTGTTGGCCAGCCTGGCGTGCTGCGCCAGTGAAGGGGGCTCAGGAGTGCGGCGTGAGAACGTCCTGAAGGCCCTGTAGGGCGACGGGAACCGCCTGGTTGAAGCGCTCGAAGAGCCCGCTGCGGTCGACGTTGTCCACCGGGGCCCGGCGTGCACCATCAAAGCCGGCGGTGAGGGCGGTGACCACCAGAATCACGATGGTATAGAGCCCCAGGGCGGCGAGGGCGCCGTTGCGGGCGTAGCGGTGGGCTTGACGATTCATTGAGGCGATTCGGGCTCGGCGAAGTGATGGCCCAGTGTCGCTTTGGTCAGTTCGCTTGAATAACGATGCCGGTTGCTTCCGGGTATCAGGCGAATTGATAGATGGCAGTACGGCGACCAGACGCACGGTGGTCGGTGGCGGGGCGCTGTCGGTGGGTTCCTGGATTCTGGCGGGCTTCATGGCTATCTGACCCTTGCCGAGGCTGCGTCATCGTCCCGGAAAAGCCCGGCATCACGCCGGGCTTTTCGCTTCGGGCTCGACTGCATGACGTCACCTGCTGCAGGCGGCTTGGAGGTGTGAAGGTTTCAGCCCTGCTTGGCAGCGGCTTCGACGTTCACCTGGCTGGCCGATTGCTCGGACTGCTGTTGCTGGATGGCAGCCTGGGTCATGTGAACCATGCGGTCCTGCATCAGCGGGGACTCTTCGGCGAAGCTGGCCTGGGCGGCAAAAGCGGTAGCGGCGGCCAGTACGCTGGCGGCGATGATGTTGAGTTTCATGATGAACACCTCCGGTTGGTTTTCTCTGGGTTCATCTATAGGTTAATGCGTAATAATTTTTGAAAAATAGCAAACAGGATTAATCAGTATTGCTCTTTAGGTAATAGTCATGGCATGAAAAAGCCCGGCATCAGGCCGGGCTTTCTTGTTGGCGGGCGATCAGGACAGGTGGTTCTTGTCCAGCTCGATGGACCTGTCGAGGGTTTCCAGCAACTGCTTGCGCACTTTCAGCTTGGTGTTGCGATGTGCGGTCATGTTCAGCTTCTTCAGGTGCTGGGCGGCTTCCAGGGCGGCGGCCTGGAGCTGCTCGGCCGGGACCACCTTGTCGAGGAAACCGGCATCTACGGCATCGCGTGGGTTGAACATTTCCGCGTTCACCACGGAGCGGGTGAAGGCCGAGCGGCGCAGCCGATCACGAGCCAGTTCGATGCCGACGTGGTGCATGGTCATGCCGATGGCCACTTCGTTCAGGCCGATCTGGAACGGGCCATCGACGCCGATGCGGTAGTCCGCTGAGAGCAGGATGAAGGCGCCCTTGGCGACCGCATGGCCAGTGCAGGCGACGATCACCGGGAACGGGTGCGAGAGCATGCGGCGGGCCAGAGTCGAGCCGGCGGCCACCAGGTTCACGGCGTTCTCCGGGCCGGAGGTCATCACCTTGAGGTCGTAGCCGCCGGACAGAATGCCCGGCTGGCCAGTGACGATGACGATGGCTCGGTCCTTCTCCGCCTGGTCCAGGGCCTGGTTGAAGGCTTCGATGACCGCTGGGGAGATGGCGTTCACCTTGCCGTTGTTCAGGGTCAGGGTGGCGATGCCGTCTTCGAATTGGTAGCTGATCAGCTCACTCATGGCAGAGGGTCCTGGATTGCAGTCCTTGGGTTGGAAGTGGCCAGAACATACTGACGCCGGCCTGGGGCGTAAAGCGTTTTGACTGACTGGTGAGTCAGCTGCGTGCCACAAATTCCGGGCGATTTCTGTGCGCTGCGTATGCAAATTCCGACAGCGCTCGTGGAGGGGCATCCAGCGTGCTGTTAAGCTGCCACCATCTCTGCGTACCGCCCTCGCACAACCCAGGATGTGCCTGTCATGTCGAAGATCTTCAAGTGGTCCCTGTTTGCCGTCGTTGCGATTGCCCTGATCATCAAGGCGTCGCTCTGGCTTTCCGTGCGCAGCGTGGTGAACGACGCCATCGCCCGTCTCTCGCCGATCATGGAGATCACCTACGGCGGTATATCGTCGTCCTTCGACGGCAAGGTCGGCTTGCAGAACCTGGTGATCAGGGTGCCGATGGCCGGCGACAGCCTGAAGGTTTCCCACGCCCAGTTGAAGTTCAACGGGCTGCGCGAACTGCTCAGCTTCAAGGAGCGCCTGGCCGAGGGCAAGCTGCCGGAACAGATGTCGGTAGACCTGAAGGGCGTCGAGCTGCAGATTCACGGCCCCTTCATGCAGTCGCTGTATGCCCAGCCTGCGGAGAAGAGCGCCTTCACCGCCATGAGCGAAGTGGCCTGCGGCAACGTACGCAACATCGGTGTCGATGAGCTGCTGCAGATGGGTTACCGCACCCTCGAATCGGACATCGAGTTCTCCTACCGCATGCAGCCGGGCGCGCAGACGCTGACTTTCGATCTGCGCAGCGATACCCGTGACATGCTCGATATGCACACCAGCATGACGCTGATGAATGTCTCCGAGCGCCCGGGGGACATGCGCGTGAACCCGCCGCGGGTGTCACAGGTTGTCGTCGAGATGAACGACAACCAGTACCAGCGTCGAGTCAGCGAGTTCTGCCGGGGCAAGCTCGGCCTGGACCCGAAGGCCTATACCGCCCTGTCGCTGGAGCAGTTCGACAAGGCCCTGCGCCAGCAGCGCATCGCCCTCGACCAGCCGGTGCTCGAGGCTTACGGCCGCTACCTGGCTGACCCGCGTTCGCTGCGCGTCGAACTGACCCCTACCGAGGGGATGGCCTGGGATGGCCTACAATTTTTCGAGCCCAAGGATGTGATCCAGATGCTGCATCCGGTCGTCCTAATAAATCAGCAAACGGTTGCACCACTGGGGTTCGCCTGGGTCGATCCGCTGAAGAAAAAAATCACGCCGGAAAGCCAATATCAAATGGTTTCGGCCCAAGAAACGGTTGAGTCGCAGGCCAGAACGCAGCAATATGAGTTCGTTAGCGTTGAAAGCCTTGCCCAGTACACCGGCAAGCGCCTGCAGTTCATCACGTTCGATGGTGCCTACTATCAAGGTGTGCTGCACAAGGTGGAGAACGGTCGAGCCTATATCACGGTCCTGATGGGGACCGGCTCGGCAGAGATGTTCCTCCGCCTGAACAAGATCAATCAGGTGCGGGTCATGTTGTGAGGCCCTGCGAAGGAGAGAGCAAGTGAGTGAGTCGTTGTCCATCCAGCATGATGAAACCAGCCACCAGTTCGTAACGACTGTTGATGGTCATCGCGCCTATCTGGCCTACATGGATCTGGGCAAGCAGACGCTCGACATCTATCGCACTTTCGTTCCGGACAGCCTGCGCGGCCGCGGCATCGCCGCCGCTCTCACCGAACACGCGCTGCAGTTCGCCGAGCGCAAGGGCTACAGCGTCATCCCGTCGTGCTCCTACGTCGAGCGCTACCTGGAACGCCGCCAGCGTCACACTGATACCGCGCTCTGATCTTCAGGGTATGGAAACAGGAAGCCCGGCGAATGCCGGGCTTTTTTGTGCCCGCTGGAATTCCATGTCTGGCAGCGTCGGCAGTTCTGTAGGAGCGAGCTTGCTCGCGAACGGTGTTTCTCTCCAGCGTCAAGCGATTCGCGAGCAAGCTCGCTCCTACAAAAAGCACCGGTGCGGAATTTGCCAAAGAAAAAAGCCGGGCATCTGCCCGGCTTCTTTACTATCCGCTCGAAGCGTCAGCCGCGCTGGCGCTTGGGCAGGACGTCCTTGAGCTTGGCGTGCATGCTGCGCACGGCCTTCTCGGTGGTCTCCCAGTCGATGCAGGCATCGGTGATCGACACGCCGTACTGCAGTTGGCAGAGGTCCTTGGGAATGGGTTGAGCGCCCCAGCCCAGGTGGCTTTCCACCATCAGGCCGACGATGGAGTTGTTGCCTTCGGCGATCTGGTTGGCGACGTTGTCCATCACCAGCGGCTGCAGGGCCGGGTCCTTGTTGGAGTTGGCGTGGCTGCAGTCGACCATCACGTTCAGCGGGATCTTCGCCTTGGTCAGTTCCTGTTCGCACAGGGCAACGCTGACCGAGTCATAGTTCGGCTTGCCGTTGCCGCCGCGCAGCACGACGTGACCGTAGGCGTTGCCCTTGGTGGTGACGATGGAGACGCCGCCTTCCTGGTTGATGCCGAGGAAACGGTGCGGGCTGGAAACCGACTGCAGGGCGTTGATCGCTACGGTCAGGCTGCCATCGGTACCATTCTTGAAGCCGACCGCCGAGGACAGGCCGGAAGCCATTTCGCGGTGGGTCTGGGATTCGGTGGTGCGTGCGCCGATGGCCGACCAGCTGATCAGGTCCTGCAGGTATTGCGGGGAGATCGGGTCGAGCGCTTCGGTGGCGGTGGGCAGGCCCATCTCGGCGAGGTCGCGCAGCAATTGGCGGCCGATGTGCAGGCCGTCCTGGATCTTGAAGGAGTCGTCCAGGTACGGGTCGTTGATCAGGCCTTTCCAGCCGACCGTGGTGCGCGGCTTCTCGAAGTAGACGCGCATCACCAGGAACAGGCTGTCGGCAACTTCCGCGGCCAGCACCTTCAGGCGCTCGGCGTATTCGTGGGCGGCCTTGATGTCGTGGATCGAGCAGGGGCCGATCACCACGAACAGGCGGTGGTCCTTGCCGTCGAGGATATCGCGGACGACCTGGCGGCCGTTGGCGACGGTGCGCAGGGCGGCATCGGTCAGGGGGATTTCGCGCTTGAGCTGCTCCGGCGTGATCAGTGTCTCGTTGGAGGCAACGTTAAGGTCGTCGATCTGTAAATCAGCCATCGTGGTACTCAATCAGGTCACGGGTGCCGGCCGCCAGAAATCCCCGTGCGATGGGGCGCAGGCAATGGTGTCGCTAAGGGGAACCCGAACCTTAACCGTTCAGGCCTCGCCTCGACAATGGCTCGATGCAGGAAAATGCCCGCAACACGGGCATTTGCGCGACTTTCTGCGGGGTGTCGATCAGACCGCGCAAAACATCGGGAAGTCCGCGGCGTTCTGCGCGATCCACTCCAGCGCCAGCTCTTCGAACGGCAGGCTGCCGCCGCTGGCCTGCTCCCGCTGCCGTCGGTACTGCTCGATCTGGCAGACCTGTTCCACCATGCGCGCGCGGAACAGCGTGTCCTCGTCAATGAAGGCGATACCCACGCGATAATCGCTGGCCTGCTTGCGGCTCCAGGCGATGATGCCCGGATAGCGGGCGGAGTCACCCAGCAGGGGAATGCGCAGCTCGATGGAGGTGCCACGGCGAAAGCCCCGTGGCGAATTGCACGCGACGCCGCCGAGGCTGATATTGTGCAACCGCTGGCGCGGCAGGAACGTCTGTTTGCGGATGACCAGCTCGACCGGAAAGTCGCAAGGGTGACGCAGGAACTGACGCATGACGGAACGCTCCGACTGCAATCTTTATAGTGTTGGCTCTGTGAGTATAGTGCCGGCCCTGGAGCTGACCGACCTGGATGCCGACCGCCGGCTGCTGGAGCTGCCGGGCGTTTCGCTGCTGGTGTTCACCGGCGCCGGCTGCTCTACCTGCCGCTGGGCGCGGCAGGTACTGCCGGCGTTCAGCCTGCCGGTAGATCGTCTGTGCTGGATCGACGCCGGCCACAGTGGCGGCCTGGTCGAGCGCTATGAAGTCTTCCACCTGCCTTCCCTGTTCCTGGTGCGCGATGGCCAGTTCCTCGGCCCCGTCCACGCAGCGCTGCGCCCTGAACCCCTGATCCAAGCCCTGCGCGCTGCCCTGTCGCGCCCTGCTGAGGAGTTGCCTTGATGAATCTGCGAATCGGCATCATTGGAACCGGCGCCATTGGCGGTTTCTACGGCCTGATGCTGGCCCGCGCCGGCCACGACGTACATTTCCTGCTGCGTAGCGAATACCCCGCGGTCGCGCAGAACGGCCTGCGCCTGAACAGCCAGGTGCATGGCGCGCTGAGCCTGTCGCCGGTGAATGCCTACGCCGACGTGGCGCGGATGCCGCCCTGCGACTGGCTGTTGGTGGGCGCCAAGACCACCAGCAACGCCGATCTGGCGCCGCTGATCATCCAGGCCGCGGCGCAGGGGGCGAAGGTCCTGCTGCTGCAGAACGGCCTCGCCGTGGAAGACGAACTGCGGGCGCTGTTGCCCGAGCACATCCACCTGCTGGGTGGCCTCTGCTTCATCTGCGTACACCGTGCTGAACCGGGCGTGATCGAGCACCAGGCCTTCGGTGGGGTGAACATCGGTTATCACTCCGGCTCCGCGCAGCAAGCCGAAGCGCGTCAGGCTATCGTCGAGGAGGGCGCCGCGCTGTTCCGCAGCGCCGGCCTGGACTCCAATGCCATGCCCAACCTGGAGCAGGCGCGCTGGCAGAAGCTGGTCTGGAACATTCCCTACAACGGCCTCTCTGTGCTGCTCGACAGCGGCACGCGAGCGATCATGGACAACCCCGACAGCCGCGCCCTGGTGGCTGAACTGATGGAGGAAGTCATCGCCGGCGCCGCTGCCTGCGGGCACTCGCTGCCGCCGGGCATTGTCGGCGCGATGCTCAGCTCCACCGACGCCATGCCGGATTATCTGCCCAGCATGTACCATGACTTTGCCCAGCGCCGCCCGCTGGAGCTGGGTGCTATCTACGCGGCGCCGCTGGAAGCTGCACGCCGGGCCGGGTGCGCACTGCCGAAGATCGAGGCGCTGTATCGCGCGCTGCGCTTCATCGACGCGCGCAACCAGGCTCGCTGACGGAAACCGGGGGAAGCATGGCAAAAGGGCTGGGCGACAAGCTGGTGGTGGCGATTTCCTCGCGGGCGCTGTTCGATCTGCGGGAAAGCCATCAGGTCTATGAAAGCGAAGGCGTCGAAGCCTACCGCCAGTACCAGATCGCGCGCGAGGACCAGGTCCTGCCGCCGGGTGACGCCTTTGCCCTGGTGCAGAAGCTGCTCGCCCTCAACGGCGGGACCGACAGCGCGCCGGTGGAGGTGATCCTGGTCTCGCGCAACAGCGCCGACACCGGTCTGCGCGTGTTCAATTCCATCCAGCACTACGGCCTGGGCATCTCGCGCGCCGCCTTCGTCGGCGGCCGCAGCCCTTATCCCTACCTCAAGGCGTTCAACTGCCACCTCTTCCTCTCCACTCACATAGAGGACGTGCGTAACGCCCTGGATGCCGGCTTCGCTGCCGCAACCATTCTGTCCGGGGGCACCCGCCGCGAGGCCAATGGCGAGCTGCGTTTCGCCTTCGACGGCGATGCAGTGCTGTTCTCCGACGATTCCGAACGCGTCTACCAGCAGGGCGGACTGGAAGCCTTCCAGACCCACGAGCGCGAATCCGCCCGCGAGCCGCTGGGCGGCGGGCCGTTCAAACCTTTCCTGGCGGCGCTGAACCGCGTACAGCAGGCCTTCCCCCAGGAGTCCTGCCCGATCCGCACGGCGCTGGTCACCGCACGCTCCGCCCCGGCCCACGAGCGGGTGATCCGCACGCTGCGTGAGTGGGATATCCGCCTGGACGAGTCGCTGTTCCTCGGTGGCCTGGATAAGGCCGCCTTCCTCGAAGCCTTCGCCGCGGATGTGTTCTTCGATGACCAGCCGATGCACTGCGAGAGGGCGCGGGATGTAGTGGCGACCGGCCATGTCCCGCATGGAGTGAGCAACGAGAAGAAGGTCGCCGGATAGCCGCCCGGCCGCGACATCCGGCCGTCTCGGAGCGATTCGCGTTCTCCTGCTACGCTGCTGGATAGGCCCCGCCGCGCAGGCAGTCGAGGAGGCCGCATGATCCGAACGATTCTTTACGCCACCGACCTCGGTCTCTACGCCCCCTACGTCCTCCAGCATGCGCTCTCGCTCGCCCGAGCCTATGGCGCCGAGGTGTACGTCGTGCACGCGGTGGAGCCGCTGGGGCTGTTCGCCGAGTCCGTCCTGCAGACCTACCTGGATGAAGGTACGTTGAACGAGATGCGCACCAATGGCCTGACCAACGTCATGGGCAGCATCGAGCAGCGGGTGATGGAAGGCTTCCGCGATGAGTTGGGGGAGGCGCGCCAGGATGCCGAGCTGATCCGCACGGTGCGGGTGGTGCAGGGCGACGCGCCGACCGTGATCCTCGACGAGGCCAAGCGCCTGGGCGTCGACATCATCGTTGCCGGCAGCCACAGCCATGGGGAAGGGCTGAACACGCCGCTGGGGCGCACCGCCGGGCGCCTGGTGCAACTGGCCGAGGTGCCGGTCTACCTGGTGCCGATGCTGCTGCACCGCTGAAAGCTTTGTGACGATACGTCGGACAGGCCCGGCATTTGCGCGGGGCTTTAGACGAATGGCATGCAGGGCGAAAAAAAACGTCTAGTTTTATTCCTTAAACCATTAATATGGTTATAAAACGACAAGCCCCTGATCGCGGGTAGCGACATTCATTTCGAGGAAAGTCCATGAAGCTTCAGCAACTGCGCTATATCTGGGAAGTCGCGCACCACGATCTGAACGTCTCGGCTACCGCCCAAAGCCTGTACACCTCCCAACCCGGCATCAGCAAGCAGATCCGCCTGCTGGAAGACGAGCTCGGCGTTGAAGTCTTCGCCCGCAGCGGCAAGCACCTGACCCGCGTCACTCCGGCCGGCGAGCGCATCATCACCACCGCTGGCGAGATCCTGCGCAAGGTCGAAAGCATCAAGCAGATTGCCCAGGAATTCTCCAACGAGAAGAAGGGCACCCTGTCCATCGCCACCACCCACACCCAGGCGCGCTACGCGCTGCCCGGCGTGATCAGCGGCTTCATCAAGCAGTACCCGGACGTATCCCTGCACATGCACCAGGGCACGCCGATGCAGATTGCCGAGATGGCCGCCGACGGCACTGTCGACTTCGCCATCGCCACCGAGGCGCTGGAGCTGTTCGGTGACCTGATCATGATGCCGTGCTACCGCTGGAACCGCTGCGTGATCGTGCCTCAGGGCCACCCGCTGACCAAGGTGCCGAAGCTGACCCTGGAACTGCTCGCCGAGCAGCCCATCGTCACCTATGTGTTCGGCTTCACCGGTCGCTCCAAGCTCGACGAGGCCTTCAACCAGCGCGGCCTGGTACCGAAGGTAGTGTTCACCGCCGCCGACGCCGACGTGATCAAGACTTACGTGCGCCTGGGTCTGGGCGTTGGCATCGTCGCCCACATGGCGGTCGATCCAAAACTCGACAGCGACCTGGTGATGCTCGATGCCAGCCACCTGTTCGAATCCAGCGTGACCAAGATCGGTTTCCGCCGCGGCACCTTCCTGCGTGGCTTCATGTGCGACTTCATCGAGAAGTTCGCTCCGCACCTGACCCGTGAGCTGCTGGCCAAGGCCGTGCAGTGCCACAACAAGACCGAGCTGGACGAGCTGTTCGACGGCATCGAGTTGCCGGTCTACTGATTGCGCCACGGAACATGAAAAAGCCCGGCAGATGCCGGGCTTTTTCATGTTGGCGGATGTGCCGGCGCAGTATCGCAAATGCGCGGGCGCGGGCGATCCCTGTCGAAGCTTTCTGGTGCGTCAGGGGAGGGCAGAACAGCCTTGCCGAGCACTCATCCAAAATGCGTCAAGGGCGACGCCTACAGACGATCCAGGTCGTCGCGCTGGGCCAGTTCGGCCAGTGCTTCGCGGGAGTCCAGCGGAAGTTCGCCCCGGCCTTCGAGCACCTCGTGGAGGAAGCTCATGAACACTGTGTAGACGACCTCGCGGCCGTCATCATGGCGCACGACGAAGAAGGGCGCGGTGTCCACGCCGTACTGCGCGGCGACCAGCCAGCCGGTGCTGGCGGGGTTGCGCTCGTCGGCGACCAGGGTGCGGTCGATGCGGCTCAGGTAGCCGCCCTTGACCAGGCGTTCGTGGACTTCGCGGCATTTGCGGCAGTCCTGGCCATCGGCCAGGACCTTCTTCACCAGGGTGATGCGCATGGGATCGGCTCCATCGCAGGCATACAGGCATCCAATCCTGGGCTGCGGGCTGACAGGGGAAATTTCCGTCAGACGAGCGTAAGGCCTCAGGCCTTGCTGATCAAATTGCCGGCGTGCAGACCACATTCTTTCTGCGTGGCTTCTTCCCACCACCAGCGGCCTTCGCGCTCATGCTGGTTCGGCAGCACGGGGCGGGTGCAGGGTTCGCAGCCGATGCTGATGAAGCCGCGCTCATGCAGGCTGTTGTAGGGGATTTCCAGCATGCGGATGTAGGCCCAGACCTCTTCGCTGCTCATGTTGGCCAACGGGTTGAACTTGACCAGCGGCTTTTCCGGAGTGGAGAAGGCGCCATCCAGTTCGACCACGGCAACCTGGCTGCGGGTGCCGGGGCTCTGGTCCTTGCGCTGGCCGGTGGCCCAGGCGGTGACGGTGGACAGCTTGCGCTTGAGCGGCTCGATCTTGCGGATGCCGCAGCATTCGCCGTGGCCGTCCTTGAAGAAGCTGTACAGGCCCTTTTCCTTGACGAACGGCTCCAGCAGGCGCGGATCCGGGGTCATCACTTCGATGGCGATGCCGTAGTGCTCGCGGACCTGCTCGATGAAGCGGTAGGTTTCCGGGTGCAGGCGACCGGTGTCCAGGCTGAACACCTTGACGTTCTTGTTGAGCTTCCAGGCCATGTCCACCAGCACCACATCCTCGGCACCGCTGAAGGAAATCCACAGCTCATCGCCGAAGTGCTCGAAGGCAAGCTTCAGGATGTCCTGTGGGGCTTTGCTGGCATAGCTCGCGGCGATTTCCGCGATATCGAACGGGAGGCTCATCAGGCGGTATTCCTAGTTTTAATGGCGCAAGGCGCTCTGTGGGCGCGATGGTAGCAAAGAGGCGGATATGCCCCTAAATAACCATCAGGAAGGTCGACTGTGGTGTTTGGGTATAAGTGCCGCGTTGCGCCGCTTGGAGCGAGCGGCTAGAGTGCCGCCTCTCAAGTCAATCCTGCGGGGAAATCGTTCGTGGAAATCGCCTGTCTCGACCTGGAAGGGGTCCTGGTTCCGGAAATCTGGATCGCCTTCGCTGAAAAAACCGGTATCGAAGCGCTCAAGGCGACGACTCGCGATATCCCGGATTACGACGTGCTGATGAAGCAGCGTCTGCGCATCCTCGACGAGCACGGCCTGAAGCTGTCCGACATCCAGGAAGTGATCGCTACCCTGAAGCCGCTGGAAGGCGCGGTGGAGTTCGTCGACTGGCTGCGCGAGCGCTTCCAGGTGGTGATCCTCTCCGACACCTTCTACGAGTTCTCCCAGCCGCTGATGCGCCAGCTCGGTTTCCCGACCTTGCTGTGCCACAAGCTGATCACTGACGAGACCGATCGTGTCGTCAGCTACCAGCTGCGCCAGAAGGACCCGAAACGCCAGTCGGTCATCGCCTTCAAGAGCCTGTACTACCGTGTGATCGCCGCTGGCGATTCCTACAACGACACCACCATGCTCGCCGAAGCCCACGCCGGTATCCTGTTCCACGCGCCGGAAAACGTGATTCGCGAGTTCCCGCAGTTCCCGGCCGTGCACACCTATGAGGACCTGAAGAAGGAGTTCCTCAAGGCGTCGAACCGCCCGCTCAGCCTGTAACGCTGGCTGTGACGAAAAAGCCCCGCTGATGCGGGGCTTTTTCTTTCCGGCTTTTGGTAGGAGCAACTGACTTTTCCAGGAAAAGTCCGTGCCCGTATTTCCCCCTCACCCAGCCCTCAGCCGCAGGGAGAGGGGGCAGATCGTGCTGGCTGACGCCACAGCTTTATCCGGCACCGTACAGTCCCTTCTCTCGCTGAGGAGAGGGCCAGGGCCACGGTGAGGAGCTCTTGATCTTCGTAGGAGCGAGCTTGCTCGCGAACCACTTGATGCCGGTGCTGTAGGCAAAACCTGTTCGCGAGCAAGCTCGCTCCTGCAGGTAACTGGCGATCCGAGCGAGCCTCACAGGCTTTCCAGGGTGCGCAGCAGCACGCCCACCTTGGTCAGCGACTCCTGATATTCCTCCTCCCAGCTGGAGTCGGCGACGATACCGCCGCCCGCCCAGCAACTCGCCTGGCCGTCCTTCACCAGTACGGTGCGGATGGCGATGGAGCTGTCCATCTCGCCGCGCACGTCGAGGTAGAGCAGGCTGCCGCAGTAGATGCTGCGCCGGGTCGGCTCCAGTTCGTCGATGATCTGCATGGCGCGGACCTTCGGCGCGCCAGTGATGGAGCCGCCGGGGAAGCTGCCTTCGAGCAGGTCCAGCGCGTCCTTGTAGTCTGCCAGTTCGCCGCGCACGCTGCTCACCAGGTGATGCACGTTGGGATAGGTCTCCACGGCGAACAGCTCGGGTACGCGCACGCTGCCGGGGCGGCAGCTGCGGCCCAGATCGTTGCGCAGCAGGTCGACGATCATCAGATTCTCGGCGCGGTCCTTCTCGCTGGCGAGCAGGGCTTCGGCGTTCTGCCGGTCGGCTTCGGGCGTCTCACCGCGCGGACGGGTGCCCTTGATCGGGCGGGTTTCCACCTGCTTGCCGTGGAGCTGGATGAAACGCTCCGGCGACAGGCTGAGGACTGCGCCTTCAGGCAATGCCAGGTAACCGGCAAACGGCGTAGGACAGGCCTCACGCAGCGCACGGTAGGCCAGCCAGGGTGAACCACTGCAGGGCGCGCGGAAGCGCTGGGTGTAGTTCACCTGGTAGCAGTCGCCCGCGAGGATATAGCCGTGCACGCGCTCCAGCGCCTCGCGGTACTGCTCGCGGCTCTGGTCCGGATGGAATGGCGCGCCGAGGCGGAAAGGCGCCAGGACCTGGTCGTCGCAGGGGCCCTCGAACAGCGCGATCAAGCGCTTGCGCTCATTCGCCGCCAGCGCGGGATGGAACACCAGCTGGCTGCTGCGCTCCTCGTGATCGCTGACCAGCGCCCAGGCGTACAGCCCCAGGCGCGCGTCGGGCAGGGCAAGGTCATCGAGGTTCGGCTCGGGCAGGTGCTCGACGCGCCGGCCAAAGTCATAACCGAGATAACCGATCATTCCGCCGACGAATGGCAGTTTGCAATCGCCGGGGACATTCGCCTCGCCCAGGCTCTGCAAGGCGGTTCTTGCGCGGGCAAAAAAGCTCTTGGCCGATTCGTCGGCGGTTGGTGCCAGTTCTGCCAATGGCCAGGCGCTCAGAAGGTCATAGCGTCCACGTGTGGCAATGGGTCGACCGGCGTCGAGGAGTACGGCGCCGGGCGCCCGATGGATCAGGGCGAAGCGTTCACCCGGGTCTTCCCGGTAGGGAAGCGGGTGCAGGAAACAGTCAGGCATGGGTAACAGCGTGCAGGCAAATGAGGTGATCAGGTCGGCTGAAGTATCGATCCTAGAGCTATTTCTTCAGTTTACGTCGGAAAAGCATTCTGATAAGAAGTGACGAATCCCACGCGGACAGTGCTCCGTACCAACAACGATAATGACACAGGGATACAGGCCGTGGATGTAGTGCTCGAACCCGCAGCCGGCAGCCTTCTGCGCTCCAGATTAACACCCCCTCGGGTGCCTGCTGATTATTTGATTCGTCCTGAGGTCCAGAATGCCCTGGACCGTCATCCCTATGCCTCGATACTGTCGTTCTCGGCGCCCGCCGGTTTCGGCAAGACCACTGCACTGGCGGCGCTGGCCGGCAAGCGTGCGAGCGAAGGCCACCAGGTCGCCTGGCTCTCCCTGGAGAGCGACGACGACGACCCCGGCCGTTTCTGCCTGAAGCTCATCCAGGCCCTGGCCACTGCCGTGCCTGGCACCGGCGAGGATGCGCTGGGCTACGTGCGCAACACCATGCGCGTACCTGTGGTCGCGGTCATGGAAAGCCTGCTGATGGACCTCTCCCGCGACGAGCGCAAGGTCCTGCTGGTACTCGACGACCTGCATGAGATCACCCATTCCGACGTCTTCGCCGGCCTCAATCGCCTGGTGCAGTACGCGCCGCCCGGCCTCACCCTGGCCATCGGCAGCCGTTCCCAGCCACCGCTGAACCTCGCCACCTGGCGCGCCAAGGGGCTGCTGCTGGAAATCGGCCAGGACGAGCTGCGCCTGTCCCGCGACGAAACCCGCGAATACCTGGCCCGTGATGGCCTGCTACTCGAAGATAGCTGCCTGCAGTCGCTGCACAACCAGACCGAAGGTTGGATGGCAGGGGTTCACCTGGTCAGCCTGTGGTTGCGCCAGCAGCCCGGCGCGCCCGAAGACCTCAAGCTGCTCAGCAGCGACAAGGCGGCGGTGGGTGACTACCTGCTGCGTGCGGTGTTCGAGCGTCTGCCGGCAGATGTGCAGGACGCATTGCTGTCCCTGGGGATTGCCAATCGGCTGAATGGCGACCTGGCCAATACCCTGACCGGTCGCCAGGACGGCCAGGCGCTGCTGGAGCACCTGGACAGCATGCAGCTGTTCCTCCTGCCGCTGGATCGTGACCGCCAGTGGTACCGCTTCCACCAGCTGTTCGCCGACTTCCTCCGCGCCCGCCTGCGCGAGCGCGACCCGGAGCGCTTCAAGCAACTGCATTTCAACGCCAGCCTGTGGTTCACCAATCACCACATGCCGACCCTGGCCATCGAGCACGCCTGCCTCGCCGAGGACCCGGAGATGCTCGCCGCGCTGGTCGATGGCTGCGGCCTGGAACTGATCAACCGCGGCCAGCTCTACCTGATCTCGCGCTGGCGCAAGCACGTGCCGAACGAGATCGCCGAACGCTACCCGATCCTCGTGCTCAGCGACGTCTGGACCCGTGCCACCGAGCTCAGCCTGCCTGAAGCCAACCGCATGATCGATGAGCTGCTGGCGCGCTGGGGCGACTCGCGCGGCAACGGCCCGATGGGCAACCAGTACCTGTCGGCGCTGGCGGTGAAAGCCGTGCTGGCCTTGCAGAAGGATGACCTCGAGCAGTGCATCACCCTGGCACGCAAGGTGGAGAGCCAACTGGGGCAGAACTCGGCGTTTCTCGAAGGTGCGATCCTGCTGATCGGGGCCTTCGCCCAGGTCGTGCGCGGCCAGGCGGAGCAGGCGCGTCGATTGATGGGGCTGGCGCAACAGCGCAACCACTTCCTCGATGGCCGCTACCTGCACATGCAGCAGTGCACGATCGAGGTCGTGCTGGCGCTGGAGCAGGGCCAGGTCAAGCAGGCGCAGATGCTCATCGAACGGGTGCGCGAACAGGCCATGCCGCTGTTCGACAAGCGCTCCCAGGCCCTGGCGCTGCCGGCCATCGCCGAAGCGCTGACCGCCTACTACCGTACCGAGCTGGACGGCCTGGAAGAACGCCTGCGCTGGGCGCTGGGGCGTGTCGATGTGGTCAATCCCATCGATTTGTATGCCCAGGGCATGCAGTGCCTGGCACGCATCCAGCGCCTGCAGGGGCGCGGCAAGGAGGCGTTGGCCACCCTCGGGCTGATGCAGACCCTGGCCTCGCGCAACCAGTCCTGGCGCTTCTTCGCCATGGCGGTGGGCGAGGAGATCAACCTGATCCTCCAGGAGACCGCCACTGACCGCTGCAAGCGCGCCGAACAGCGACTCAAGGCGATCGACTGGGCCAAGCTCGCCAGCCACTACAAGCAGATGCCGTTCAACCCGGTGCTCTGGGTGCAGGGCATCAGCCGCGTGCGCCTGCTCCAGGCGCGCGGGCATTTCAGCGAGGCGTTGCACGAAATCACCCAGCTGCGCGGCATGCTCCAGCCGGGCTGGCACGGCCTGCAACGGCTGCGCCTGGACCTGCTGGCGGCCCTGAGCTACCAGCGCCTGGGATACCAGGAGCGTTCCCACAGCCTGCTCGGCCAATGCCTGGTAGGTGCCGAGCGGGAAGGGGTGCGGAGCATTTTCATCGAGGAAGGCGAGGGGATTCGCCAGTTGCTGCAGCAACTGGAGTCCACCGAGCGACAACCGGCGCTGCAGGTCTTCATTCGCGGAATGTTGACCGTCTGGCCGGGGCAGGAAGCACGCAGGTCGCCCGAGGTGCTCGAAGAAGGTCTGACCGACCGCGAGCGCGAGGTGGTATGCCTGGCGGCCCAGGGACTCTCCAACGAGGAGATCGGCCAGCAGTTGTCGCTGGCCCTGGGCACCGTCAAATGGCACCTGCACAACATCTACGAGAAGCTCAAGGTGCGCAATCGGACCCAAGCGATACGCCGTGCCCGCGAGCTGAGTCTGCTCTGACATGACGACCCTGACCACACTGCCGCAGCAGCCCATGCCGCTGCTGCGCACCAAACTGTTCCCGCCGCGCACCGACAGCGATTCGCTGCTGCCGCGCCGCGCGCTGATTGATCGCCTGTATGCCAACCGCCTGCAGCGCGTACTGATCCTCAGCGCGCCGGCCGGCTTCGGCAAGAGCACCATCCTCAGCCTGTTCCGCCAGCGCTTGCTGGAGGGTGGTGCACGGGTCGCCTGGATGTCCTGCGACGAGGGCGACAGTGAACCGCAGCGCCTGGTGCAGTACCTGGTGGCTAGCATTCGCAGCGTCGAGGCGGATTTTGGAACCAACACCTCGAACCTGCTGCAGTCAGACATGACCCTGCCGCTGGAGGGCATCATCGATGCCTTCCTTTCCGACCTGCGGCGTCTGGACGGGCCGCTCTACCTGTTGCTCGACGATTTCCACCAGATCCGCCACCCGGCGCTGGCCCATGGCGCGCGGTACCTGATCGAGCACCTGCCGGACAACATTCGCCTGGTGACCAGCACCCGCTACCGCCCGCGCTTCCTGGTGGATGAGCCGGGGCTGGCGCCACTGGCCTTCTGCCTCAGCGGCGACGACCTGCGCCTGACCCGCGAGGAAACCGACACCTTCCTCACCGAACTCAAGGGCCTGACCCTGAGCGACAGCGAGCTCAAGTTGCTGCACAAACGCACCGAGGGCTGGATCACCGCGCTGCATCTGGCGGCGCTGGCACTGGCGCGCAACCCGGATCGGGCCGCGCTGCTCAAGGGCCTCACCGGCACCGAACGTGATCTTGCCGATTACCTGGCCGAGGACGTGCTGCGCAGCCTGCCCGAACCGCTGCAGCAGTTCCTCGACCAGACCTCGGTGCTCGATGAGTTCTGCGCTGAACTGTGCAACGCCCTGACCGGCCGCCGCGATGGCCTGGACATGCTGATGCGGCTGCAGAACGAGCAACTGTTCATCATTCCGCTGGATGACCAGCGCGAGTGGTTCCGCTATCACCACCTGTTCGCCGAATTCCTCCAGGGCCGACTGGCGCGCAACTCTGACCCGACGCCGCTGCTGCACGCCGCTGCACGCTGGTGCGAGGGGCGCGATATGGCCGACCGCGCGATCAAGTACGCGCTGCGTGCGCGTGACTATGCCTTTGCCGCCGATCTGCTGGAGCGCCAGGGCGCCAAGCTGATCGCCGGCAACCGCGTCTACGGCATCCTCGGGATGCTCGGCAGTATTCCCGCCGAGGTGATCCGCGAGCATCCGGTGTTCCAGATCTTCTACGCCTGGCAACTGGCCTTCGAGCAGAAGTTCGCCGAGGCCGAGGCGCTGATCGAAGAGCTCAGCGCCCGGTTGCTGCAAGGCCAGGGCAAGGTGCGCCACTTCGGCATGGCCGAGTTGCTCGCCGTGGCCCAGGTGCTGAAGGCGTTGGTGCTGCTCTACCAGGACAAGCTGGAGGCGTGCCTGAAGGTCGCTCGCCAGTGGCTGGCGCTGGTGCCGGGCAACCAGCCGGTGTTCCGTGCCAGCCTGTCGTGCATCCAGGCGGCGGCCTATGCGCTGCTGGGCGACTACGCCGAGGCGGCAACCGCCATCGGGGTCGCGCGCGATTGCCTGCGCATGGCCGATAGCGAATACCTGCAGGTGGTGGTCAGTATGATCGAGGCGCTGATCTGCAAGGAGCGCGGCGAACTGGAGCGCGGCCGGACCATCGCCGAGAGCGCGCGCAGCCGCGTGGAGCGGGTCTTCGGCCGGCGCAGTCGGGTTGGTGGGCCGCTGTCGCTGGCCTATGCCGATCTGCTGTACGAGCAGGATCGCCACGCGGCGATCCTCGCCGAACTGCCGCTGGCTACCACCTGGCGTGATGTCGCAACGCCCGTGGAGCTGATCAGCCGCGGCAAGCTGGTGATGGCCAAGGCGCGATTCTTCGCCGGTGAGGCCGAGCAAGGGCTGGCCCAGCTCGACGAATGGCTGGTTGGCCTGCAGTCGCCGGGCTATGAGCGGGTGCATGCGCTGGCGATGAGCTGCAAGGTGCAACTGCTGCTGTGGATGCGCCGGCCCAACGAGGCCGAGCGGGTCTGCCTGCAACTGGAGCGGCACCTCTCCGGGCTCAATGCCGAGCGTTACGCCGACGCGCATACCGCGCTGGTTCTGGCCGAGGCGCGCCTGGCGCTCTCGGAGCGGCGCGCCGAGCGCGCGCAGCAGCGTCTGGAAGCCTGCCTGGCGGGCTTTACCTCGCCCTATCAGCGCGACCGGCGGCTGCGTCTTTCGCTGTTACTTTCTGTGGCGTATTGGCAGAAAGGTAACAGCGAAAAAGCCTTCGCTTTGTTCGCTCCCACCCTGGAAGAAGCCTGGAATCTGGGCTACCGCCGACTGTTCCAGGATGACGCCTTGTGGCTGCTGCCGCTGTGGGAGGCTTGGAAGGCCGCCGAACCCAAGCGCGCCTCGGCCTGGCAGGGGGTGGCGGAAATGCTCCGCGAACAGTGCCGCAGGCTTTCCGTCGATCCGGAAAGTTTCGATGAAAATCAGGATGTTAGCCACCGGGAACGAGAGATTCTGCGGCTCGTGGCGGCGGGTTTGTCGAACCGCGACATCGCCCAGGCGGTGCATCTGTCGGAGGCCACCATCAAGTGGCATCTGCACAACCTGTTCGCCAAGCTGGGGGTGCGTAGCCGGACCCAGGCGGTACTCAAGGGGAAGAGTCTGGGACTGCTCAGCGAAGCTTGAGTCAGACGGTTGGTTTTGCGCCATCCCTTGGATGGGCTGGCAGGTTCACGGCGGGTCAGTAGCTTGGAGATCAGGACGCGAAGCTTCGTGCTTCACGAATCCATACCCGCGGCGCCTAAGGAAGAAGTCGTGGGTCTGGAAGATCGGCAGCAGCCGGTCAACCTGCAGCGGGGTAGGACGCCCCTTGCAGTGCCTGGGGCAACCCCACCTGAACACTGGAGAGTTATAACAATGAAAATCAAGCAACTGGTTCTTGCAAGCGCAGTTCTGGCCGCTCCGTTCCTGGCACATGCCGACATGAAATCCATGGATGACGCTGCACTGTCCGGTATCACCGGCCAGGATGGCATCAGCATTTCCGGTACCTTCAACGCCTCCATCGGCGCTGTCACCTACAAGGACGCCGACACCGGCGGCGGTTCCCTGGTCCTGCAGGGTATCCACCTGCCGAGCGTAACCATCGCCGACAACGCCCCGATGACCGTTGACGTGGTCACCACCAGCATCACCCCGTCCGGTGGCGGCACCGCTGTTGCAACCCAGCAGCTGGCCATCGGCCTGCCCACCGTGACCGGCGACGTCACCATCGACGCCGTCAAGGTTGGCACCACTGGAGCCAGCATTGGCTCGCTGACCGTTTCCAACCTGAACCTGGCCGGTTCGACCGTGAAGGTCTGGGGTCACTGATCCCGAGGTTGTACGCGCGGTAACCCTTGCCGGCGCCTGCCGGCAAGGTTCTTCCAGGATTGAAGAGAGGGGGCTGGATGTTCGAGATTCTGCTGGGAAGCCTGCTGGGCCTGTTCGGTTTTACCCAGGCCGTGGATACCAAGCCGCAACAGCAAGGCACAGTGAACATCTCGCAGCCGCTCACGCCCAACGGTCCCTTCCGCGAATCGGTCCAGCTCGAACCGATGAGCCAGGTGCAGTTCCGCAACGTCATCCGCCAGGCCTACGACTACAGCTGCGGCTCGGCGGCGTTGACCACGCTGCTGGACTACTACCTGGGCCGCAACCTGGAGGAGCGTCAGGTCATGGAAGGCCTGATCAAGTACGGCGAGGCCGACAAGATCGTCCAGCGCCGTGGCTTCTCGCTTCTGGACATGAAGCGCTACGCCGCCGCACTCGGCTACAAGAGTGGCGGCTTCCGTGCCGAGTTCTCCGACCTGGACTCGCTCGAACACCCGGCGCTGGTGCCGATCCACTATGCCGGTTTCAAGCATTTCGTCGTGGTCCGCGACGTCTACAACGACCACGTTTTCGTTGCCGATCCTGCCTTGGGCAACATCAGTTTCACCCGCGCCCGTTTCGAAGAGATCTGGGACCAGAACGTGCTCTTCGTCATCTACCCCAGCGGCCAGGAGCCCAAGAACGCCCTGGAGCTGCGCGAGGCCGACCTGCGCCTGGTGGATGACCGCACCGTCAGCCTGCTGGCGTTCCGTGAGTTTCCGGAGATGAGCAAGATCACCCAGAACCAGATTGGCGAAGCCGCCACCAATGGAGATGTCCAGTACATCCGGCGCAAGTGACCGCCCGATCGGCCCATACGAATAAGAACAAGACCAGGGGATAGCAACATGGATTTCAAGGGGTTTGCGTGCGTTGCCGCTCTGGCCCTGCTGGCAAGTACCAGCGCCATCGCCGAAGAAGCGACAACCGAAGACGCGCGTGATGCGCTGGCCAAGAAGGACACCGACGCCGACAGCGCCAAGGCGCTGGAGCAGGTATTCCAGGCCGCCGAGAAGAGCTACACCCTGCTCAAGAAGGGTGAGCGCCAGCTGACCTACGGCTTTGACTACACCCTGATGCGCGACACGCGCCTGCAGGCCGTGCGCAGTGGCGAGAACGTCTACAGCGTACTGGCCCAGAGCGAGGCGCAGCACACCTTCACCAACTCCTTCACCTTCGACTACGGCATCTGGGACAACCTGACCTTCAGCATGCGTCTGCCGTTCGTGGCCAAGTACGACACCGAGCGCGACATCCATGCCTACAGCCTCGGTGACATTTCCGCGACGCTGCGCTGGCAGCCCTGGGCCGCGAGTCGTGGCCGGCCGGTCACCACGCTCTATGCGACGCTCGGCCTGCCCACCGGCGACAGCCCCTACAAGGGCAATGTGCAGGACGATGTCTCCACCGGCGCTGGTTACTACAGTCTCGGCGCCGGGGCCAACATGTCCTACGTGATCGATCCGGTCGTGCTCTACGGCTCGCTCGGTTACACCTACAACATGAAGGTCGACGACATCCACCAGAACCAGTTCGGCGAAGAGCTGGAGAAGGTGGTGCCGGGCGATACCCTCAACTTCGCCATGGGCATGGCGTACGCGCTGTCCTACGACGTTTCCTTGGCCACCTCGTACCAGATGGCCTACTCGTTCAAGAACAAGTACTACTTCAATGACCGCACGGTCGAGGCGCCCGAGCAGACCAGCGCGATCATGAACTTCTCGCTCGGCCTGCGAACATCGCCGGACTACATCGTCAACGTGAACGCCGGTTTCGGTCTGACCGAAGACTCGCCGGATGTACTGCTGGGGGTTTCCCTGCCCCTGGATATCCAAGGCCTCAAAGCCCAGTAACCGACGAGCGATCACCACATGACTATGCGCATTTCGCCCCTCGCGGTGGCGATGGCAGGGGTAGGGTTTGGCTGGGCGACGCTCGCCCAGGCCCAGTTGGCCAACGACCTGACCATCGGCAACCCCAAGGCCATGGCCATGGCCAACGCGGTCACGGCCGACTCCACCGGTATCGATGCGGTGCACTACAACCCCGCTGCCCTGACCAAGCTCAAGGGCCGCCAGACCCAGATCAAGCTGATCACCGGGGTCATGGATATCCGCGCGGGCTTCAAGGCGCCGCCGGACTACGGCTCCTCGGCATTCGGCCTGGACGACGATCCGGTGGCCGGCGAGAACAGCCGTACCCTGACGCCGACCATGTACCTGCCGGGCCTCGGCGGCATGACCGACATGCCGCTGCTGGTGGCTCCGCTGGCGGGCCTGTCGATCAACCCGCCGGGCTCCAAATTCACCTTCGCCACCAACGTCTACGCCCCCCAGGCGCTGGGCTATTCGCGTGATTCCGACAGTGACCCGGCGCGCTATGAAGGCCGCCGCGTCTCGCTGCAACGCATCACCTACTTCTCGCCATCGGTGGGCTACGAGGTCAACGACGACCTGTCGGTGGGGCTGAGCGTCGGCTTCTCGCACCAGGCCATGGCGCTGGATACCGACTTCCGCAACCCGGGCCTGCTCACGGGGCTGTTGCAGACCCTGCACGACACCACCTGCGTGCCCGGCGCCCAGGAAATCGTCGAGCTGGTGTTCAACGTCTGCGGCGGGCGCATCGGCCCCTATGATTCGCTGGCCAACCTCAAGCTGGACATGCAGCAGACCCTCTCGCCGAGTTTCAACCTGGGCGTGCTCTGGGAACCCTATGACTGGCTCGCCTGGGGCGCGACCTACCAGAGCGAGTCGCGCATGCACCTCAAGGGCAAGTACCGCGTCGACTACACCAAGGACTGGCAGGGCTTCTGGTCTGGCATGCAGAGTTCGGTGTTCGGCGCCTTCCTCAGCCCGCTGTTCCCCTATGGCAACGCCGAGGAAGAACACGGCGTGGCGACGCTGAACATGGTCAACCCGGACAGCTTCTCCACTGGCATCAAGGTGCGCCCGTTCGACAAGTGGCAGTTCAACTTCGACCTGAAGTGGACCGACTACAGCGACTGGAACAAACTGGAAATCGAGTTCGACAAGGAGCTCGACCTGCTGCGCATCGCCAAGAACTTCGCGCCCAACGGCGCCACCGACCACAGCATCATCCTCGACCGTGGTTACCAGGACACCTGGAGCTACGCCATGGGCGTGCAGTACGACGTCAACGACCGCCTGCAACTGCGTGCAGGCTACGAGTACCGCCCCTCGGCGATTCCCAAGGACAAGGCCGACGCCCTGGTGCCGATTGGCGACGCCGACCTCTATGGTCTGGGCCTGGGCTACCAGTGGGACAAGGACACGGTGATCGACCTGGGCTTCAACTATTTCGTCTCCAAGCAGAGCATCAAGGCGGGCAGCAGCTGCAACATCAACTGCACCGGCATCGACAACCTGGTCTACAACCCTTATGCCGGCCTCGACGTCAGCACCACGGTGAAGGCATACGTCTTCGCCATGACTTACCGCACCACCTTCTGAGGGCGAGAATATGAGCAGGCTGACCCTCCTGATTTCCTGCTGCGCCGCCATCGGCCTGAGTGCCTCGGCGCAGGCTGCCAGCGGCCGTTACCTGTCGTGGATCGACGACAGCGGCCAGGTGCACAACACCTTCGTCGACGCCAATTACGCCCAGCAGCAGCGCCAGGCGGACAAGCGCATCGACCAGAGCGATCGTGCGCGGCTGATCGACCTCAGCGCCACGCAATGGCCGGGCAGCCGGCCGGCGGGGGAAAGCAAGCGGCGCTACTTCACCTGGGTCGACGCCCAGGGCAACCTGCAGAACAGCTTCTACGCCGCCGGCCAGGTAGCGCCCGGTCGCGCCGACTATGTGCTGCCCAATGGCGACCATTCCTCCGAGTACATCGATGCCGAATCCTATGAGGATCGCGGCTTCGTCCGCAGCGAGAACGGCAGCCCGTACTTCACCTGGGTCGACGACAAGGGCCAGGTACGCAACTCGCCGATCACCGCGGAGCAGCGCGGCGAAACTTTCCGTCGGGGCGAGCAGGGCGGCAGCAACATCGCCTTCACCGAAGGCCGCCAGATCGACCTGAAGGCGCGCCCGAACAACCTGCCGGGGCTCGATGGCGCGGGCGAACAGACCGATGCCATGAAGGCGTTGCTCAAGGGTAGCGGCAAGACCCTGGATGACCTCTACGTCGACCTGCAGCGGCGCTGCTGCGACCAGATGGGGGATGGCGATTTTACCGAGCTGTCGGCGGAGGAGCCGCGCTATGAAGAGCTGAACAAGTTCTCGCCGAGCTTCGACTTCCCCATGGGCAAGAGCTATTTCGTCGCGATGAAGCTGCCCAGCTCCCAGCGCGTCTACGGCTTGCGCGTGCGCAGCTTCGCCAATCACCAGGTGGTCTACCCATCGCTGCTGTTCCTGGATGAACAGAAGCGCCCGACCCGGCTGGTGAGCGACGCGGTGTACAAGCTCAATCCGGAAACCTGGTACCGCTACGCCTTCATCGAGGGCACGGTACCGGTGCGCGCCAACCAGGGTGAGCGCTACGTGTTGCTGCTCACCACCGACGAGGACCGCAGCCTGCAGACCCTCGACAACAAGCCCTACAAGCGCCCGCTGGAAGACCTGGCGGTGAACGAGGCGGGGATGAAGGTGCGCGAGCACGGCGACCAGGGCGGCTTCGAGCTGGCCGTGGTGCGATGAGCTGTGCACGGGGTCGATGCTTTTCGTAGGACCGAGGGGGACGCCTAGTTCTTGCTCGCGAACCGCCCAGTTGCGTAGGGCGCATAACGCGTCAGCGTTATCCGCCATAGAGTTTCCGGCGGATAACCTGTTCCAGGTTATGCGCCCTACGGGATTGCAGCGCAGCGGCTGCCCATGAAAAAGCCCGGCATTCGCCGGGCTTTTTCATGGGTCAGGGCGCCTCAGACTTCCTTCGGATGCACGTGGCCGAAGAGCTGCTGGGAGAAGCGCACGCGCTCTTCCACCGTCTCCTTCACGCCCTTGCCCTCCAGCTCGGCGAGGTGCGCCTCGACGGCATGGGTGCGCAGGGTCAGGCCGCAGTCGTTGGCGATCTGGATGTTCAGGCCGGGGCGGGCGTTGAGTTCGAGGATCAGCGGGCCCTTGTCCTGGTCCAGCACCATGTCCACGCCGATGTAGCCCAGGCCGCAGAGTTCATAGCAGCCGGCGGCGAGCTTCATGAAGCCGTCCCAGTTGGGCAGTTGCACGCCATCCACCGCATTGGTGGTGTCCGGGTGCTTGCTGATCTTGTTGTTCAGCCAGGTGCCGCGCAGCGTGAGGCCGGTGGCCAGGTCCACACCCACGCCGATGGCGCCCTGGTGCAGGTTGGCCTTGCCGTTGGACTGGCGGGTCGGCAGGCGCAGCATCGCCATCACCGGGTAGCCCATCAGCACGATGATGCGGATGTCCGGCACGCCTTCGTAGCTGATGCTCTTGAATATCTGGTCCGGGGTCACCCGGTACTCGATCAGTGCGCGGTCGCGGTGGCCGCCCAGGGAGTACAGGCCGGTAAGGATGCTCGACAGCTGGTGCTCGATTTCCTCATGGCTGATGATCCGCCCGGAGACCGTCTTGTAGCGTTCCTCGAAGCGGTCGGCGATCACCAGGATGCCGTCGCCGCCGGCGCCCTGCGCCGGCTTGATGACGAAGTCGCTGCGCTCGCCGATGATTTCCGGCAGGCGTTCGATCTCCTTCTCGGTGGAGATGATCCCGTACATTTCCGGTACGTGGATGCCCGCTTCGATGGCGCGCTGCTTGGTGATGATCTTGTCATCGACGATCGGGTACAGGTGCCGCTGGTTGTACTTGAGCACGTAGTCCGCGTTGCGTCGGTTGATGCCCATGATGCCTTTGGCTTCCAGGGCTTTCCATCGCTTGATCAGGCCGAACATGGCTTAGTCCTTGAGGAAGGCTTTGAAGCGGAACAGTTCGGTCAGGCGGTACCCGCGGTAGCGACCCATCGCCAGCATGAACGACACCAGAATCAGCAGCACGGCCGGGAAGGTGAACACGAAGTACACCAGCTCCGGTACGCGCATCAGGATGTGCGCCAGGGCGGCGGCGAACAGGGTGCCGATGGCGGCCTTCATGGCGTGGGCGGCGCCGCGCTCTTCCCAGGTGATCGACAGGCGTTCGATGCTCATGGTCAGGATCACCATCGGGAACAGGGCGACCGACAGGCCACTCTCGAAACCGAGCTTGTGGCTGAGCAGGCTGATGGCGGCGATCATCACCACCACGAAGGTCAGTACCACCGACAGGCGCGGCAGCATCTGCAACTTCAGGTGTTCCAGGTAGGAGCGTAGCGACAGGCCCAGCGCGGTGATCACCGTGAACAGGCCGATACCCCACTGCAGGCCGGTCTCGCGGAAGGCCAGGGCGATCAGCACCGGGGTGAAGGTACCCAGGGTCTGCAGGCCGATCAGGTTGCGCAGGATCAGGATCACCAGCACGCCAAACGGGATCATGATCATGATCTGGAAGGTCTGCTGGGTGGACAGCGGCAGGCCGTACAGCGAGTACTCGAGGAAGGCCGCGTCGGTGTTCTCGTCCGACAGCTTGGCCAGGCGGATGGCGTTCATCTCGCTGCTGTTGAGGCTGAAGTTGACCGTGGCTTTCTTGCCGCCCTCGATGGACAGCAGGCTCTCGTCACCCAGCCACCAGATCAGGCGGTCGTTGGGCAGGCCGCGTTCGCCGGTTTCCGGGTTGAAGTACAGCCACTCCTTGCCGTTGTAACTGCGCAGCCAGAGTTCGGGCTGCTGCGGCTGGTTGGCGACCAGGCGGATGGTGTGCACGCGCTCCAGCGGCACATGGGCCACGGCGAGCAGGGTCTCGACCACGTGGGAGCGCTTGTCCAGGCTGGTATCGCCGGCCAGCAGCAGCTTCACGTTGTCGTCATTGAGGTTGTTGGCGCGCTTGATGGCTTCGCTGACGAAGGTCTCGACGTCCGCCGAGTGCTGGCGGATGGGCGCGATCAGGGCTTCGGCGGCGATCTTGTCCGGGCCTTCCAGGGGCAGGCTGTCGCGGAAGATCGGGCCCTTTTCCTTGGCCTTTTCACTGGCGCCGGCGTAGCGCTTGGTCAGCACCAGGCGGTAGTAGAGCGTCTGCTGGCCGGTGGCGCGACGCGAGGACCAGGTGACCTTGCGGTTGCCGTCGGAGCGGTTGATACCCACGCCGTAGTTGTTGGAGACGAAGCTCTCGTTGAGGCTGACGTAGTCCTGGGTCAGCGGCGGCACGAACATCTGCACCTTCACCGGGGTCTTCGGCGTGGCCACGAACTCGACCTTGGCGTCGATGTTCCACAGGTCGTCGGTCTCGGCCTCGGTCATGGGAATGCCGAGGACGAAGATCTGGTAGGCCGTGATCGCGACGCCCAGCGTCAGCAGGATGGCGATCAGGACCTTCAGATGCAGGGTAAGAGAGCGCATGGGATTACTCGGCAGGTTTCGCTACGGGTTGGCAGCCGGGCTTGCCGGCAGCGTATTTCAGGCTCGGGTCGACCAGGGCGCCGAAACGCTTGAGCGCGTCGGAGCCGATCAGAAGCGGGTATTGGAAGGCGCTGCGATCGGTAAGGTTCACTTCGATGGTGCGCAGGGCCTTGCCCATGCACAGCTCCAGTTCGATCACCGGGCGCGCGGTATAGGCCTTGCCTTCGTCGGGGTCGTAGTCGCCGTGGCGGCGCTTGATCTTGCTGATGCGCGCCAGGGGTTTTTCGATCGGCTGGCTATCGGCGGTGTCGGTGGCCAGGTAGAAGCGCACCCAGGTCTCGCCATCACGCTTGAAGCGCTTGATGTCGCGGGCGCTGAGGGAGGCGGTCTTGGCGCCGGTGTCGAGCTTGGCGGCCAGTTCGATGTCCGGGTCGTTGATCCGGGCGTATTCGTTCAGGCCATAGACGGTCTTGCCGGCAGCGGCGCTGATGCCAGGAAGCAGGAGGATGCTCAGGAAGAGGAGCAGGGCAGTGGGCTTGAGTCTCATGGGCCTTGATGAGTGAGTGGCCGCAAAGCCTTGAAAAGAAACGCCGCGGTCGTCACCCCAGATGGCTGTGGCCGGCATGCCGACCGGCGAGGCCTGGTGACGCCAGGCAATAGCGCGCCGAATTCTATCATGTGGTTTTTCGCTGGCGACAGTCGGTTGGCGCGTTGGCAGGCTATTTGTTTCAGGCGCATGACAGGCCTGGGCGCACCCGCCGGACCCGGTGCGAGCGGCGGCTGTTCCTGAACCCGTCCGACCGCGGGGCGGTCGGGCGGGTTCAGTCACTCAGGGTTTTTCCTGCTCTGCGGAGACCTCGGTCCAGCTGCTGTCCGGGTCGAAGCGGGTCATCTTCTTGGCGATCCTGTCGCTCTCCGGGCCGAGGTTCTTGGAGAAGATCTCGCCATCGTGGCTGATCATGAAGCTCATGACGCCGCTGTCGCCGTACTTCACCGGCCAGGCGACCAGCGCGAAACCACGGGTCATCCTGCCGCCGATCCGGTAGTCGTAGGCGCCGCCGGGCGCCGAGGGGCCCTGGGCGGTGAGGATGCGGTAGTGGTAACCATGCCAGCCGTCGCCGGGCAATTCGTCGCCGAACAGCGGGCCGAGCGGACTTTCCTCTCCGCCTTCCTCCTCCGGCCAGTACAGCCCGTCATGCTGCCCGTCGCTGCTGACGAACTTCTGCGCGTATTCCAGGACGCCGTCGCCGTTGCGATCCACTTCGGCGTAATCCATCTGCGCATCGTGGTACGCCTGCACGGCTTCCAGGGTCGACTCTTCGTTGCGGCCGATGCGGCGAATGCGGATTTCCTCGCCGCCGGCCTTGGCATTGAAGGCCCAGCCGTTCTTCTCGTGGACGATCGGCAGGGGCAGGGTCCACGGGTCGTTGCCGACGACCAGATGGGCGAGGTGGGGGTTGTCCTTCTCGATCTGGTGTTTGTCCTTGTAGTGGGCGAGGAAGGCATCCACTTCGTCCCGATCGATGCCAGCAGTCGGAATGTAACTCTGCCAGTCCTTGCCCAGCAGCGCAGCGAGGCGTTCGGGGTCGGCCTTTTCGCTGCCAAGCGCGGCGATGAAGGCGTCGGCGGCTGCGTCGGGGGTGGGGAAGCTTTCCTGGGCCAGCAGGCTGGCGGGCAGGGCGGCGAGGAGGGCGAGCGCCAGCAGGCGCGAGGCGATGGGCATGGCTCGTCTCCTATCGGCGTCCGCCGCCACGAGGCGCGCGGGCAGGGCGTTGTACGGTATGGCCGGCGCGGGCGGCCTGCGGGCGGCTGGCAGCGGCGCGACTGGCTTGCCCGCGGTTGGCGATCTCGCGGGTTTGCCTCGGGTTGCTGGCGCCGGCAAAGGCATTGTTGCGTGGCGCCTGGCTCCTGGCGTGCTGTTGACGGGCCTGTTCGCGGATCTGCTGGTTGTTCTGCGCCCGGGGCCGTTGCTGTGCCGGGTTGCTGCGGTTCTGCATGGCGTTCTGCGCCCGCTGCCGGTTTTCAGGATTGTTCTTCAGCTCACGAGTGGCGTTCTGCGCGCGCTCGCGGGCCTGATTGGCGTCGCGTGGTTCGCGGTTGGCCTGTTGCGCGCGCTGGAGCGCTTGCGGGTTGTCGCGCAGGTCGCGGGTCGCCGCCTGGGCACGCTCGCGCGCCTGCTGGTTGTTCGCTGCCGGGGCGATGCCGCGCTGTGCCAGGCTGTCCCGGGCGCGGGAGCGCTCCTGCGCCTTGGCCGAGTCGAAGCCGCGCATCGCTTCGCGTTGTTCGCCGCCCGCCAGCCGTCGGTTGTACTGCTCACGGCTGCGAGCGTCGCGGTAGGGCACGCCGTTGCGGTAGGTCGGGTCATGGCGCCAGGCCGCACGGTTGCCATTGATGTTCTGGCTGAACTCGCGATTCACGTTGCGGTTGACGTTCCGGTTGCTGTTGAAGTTGTTGTAGTGCTCCACGTCCACGTCGATCTCGTGGTCGTCCCAGTCGCAGTCGCCCCAGAGCGAGCCGACGATGGCGACGCCCGCGCCGAATGCCAGGCCGCTGGCCAGTGCGGTAGCGACGGGGTATTCCGGCGGCGGCGGGTAGTAGACCGGCGGACTGGACGGGTAGGCCCAGGTGCCATAAACCTGCGTGGGGTTGTAGCTGGGCACGTAGACCACCTGCGGATTGGCCGGCTCGATGACGATCGTCTGCGCCGGTGCAGGTTGCTGAGTGACCACGGTGCTGCCTGAGGAAGGCTGTGCGGGCGCCGCTGCGGCCGGCTTCAGCGTAACGGTCTGCTGTTCGTTGGAGCTCAGGTTGCCGGCGGCCTGGGCCTGGCGGCGCAGGCGCTGGATGGAATCCATCACGGCGTCCGGCTGGGCCAGGAAGGCATCGCCGACCCGCTGGACCCACGCGGGGTCCTGGCCCAGCGTGACCAGTACCAACGGGAAGGCGACCAGCGATTGCACGCTCGGGTCCCATGGCTGATCTGCCACCTGCTTGACGGCGTCATCGCCACTGACTTTAGGGTGCGCCTTCGACCATGCTGCCGCGTCGGCGACATTGCCGGGATAGGTGGTCGCCATCAGCACCTGCGCCAGCAGGGAATCGGGGTACAGAGCCAGAGGCGCGAGCATCTGGTCCAGTTGCTCGTTGCTGAACACCGCCTGGGACTGTTGCTCGGGCGCAGCCGGTGCTGGCGTCGCCGGTTGTGCGGGCGCGGCAGTCGGGGCCGGGGCCGGTGGCGGCGCTGGCACAGCGGCGGGCTGGGGGGTGGCTGGTGGGCTTGGGGTGGCCTTTTGGGCGTTGGGCGGTTCGTCCGAATCACAACCCGACAGCGCCAGCAATAAGGCCAGAACCAGATACTGACATCCTCGCATGGCGCTCTCCTGTGCCGTTGCAGTGGAATGCCCGCCCCATGACCTGGGTCATGGGCAAATCGTGGGTCTGGAGAATGATAGGCGCAGCGGCGAGAAGCTGCCGAAAGATCAACGGCCGGGAGGACCGGCCGCTGCAGGAAGGTAGGGGGAAAGCCCGGACAGTTACTTCAGGCGGCGCTCGACGCCTTTTTCCACGAGGATCTTCGCGGAGATCTCCTCCACCGAGAAATGCGTGGAATTGATGTAGGCGATGTTCTCGCGGCGGAACAGGTTTTCCACCTCGCGAACTTCGAACTCGCACTGGGCGAAGCTGGCGTAGCGGCTGTTGGGCTTGCGTTCGTGGCGGATCGCGGTGAGCCGGTCCGGGTCGATGGTCAGGCCGAACAGCTTGTGCTTGTAGGGCTTGAGCGCATTGGGCAGCTGCAGGCGCTCCATGTCCTCTTCGGTCAGCGGGTAGTTGGCCGCGCGAATGCCGTATTGCAGGGCCATATAGAGGCAGGTGGGCGTCTTGCCGCAGCGCGAGACGCCGACCAGGATCAGGTCGGCCTTGTCGTAGTAGTGGGTGCGGGCGCCGTCGTCGTTGTCGAGGGCGAAGTTCACCGCATCGATCCGCTCCATGTAATGCGGGTTATGGCCGATGCTGTGGGATTTTCCGACGGAATACGACGAGTCTGAGGATAATTCTTGCTCGAGCGGGGACAAAAAGGTCGAGAAGATGTCAATCATGAAACCGTTGGATTGCGCAAGGACCGAACGGATCTCACGATTGACGATGGTATCGAAGATGATTGGCCTTGCCCCGTCCGCCTCCGCAGCCCGGTTGATTTGCTGTACCATGACGCGCGCCTTTTCTTCGGTATCGATGTAAGGTCGTGTCAGTTTGGTGAAATTGATGTTCTCGAACTGCGCCAGAAGGCTCTGGCCGAGGGTTTCGGCAGTGATGCCGGTGCCGTCGGAAATGAAGAATGCAGTTCGTTTCATGTGCGCTGCGGGCCTTATAGGTAGGATCGAATCCTGGTTATGATAGGCCCCGCGTTTGCAAGGCCCTTTGCCGGGGCATTCTCACCCATTTTTCCGGCTCCGGCCAGACAGGGTGGGGCCGCACCGACTTGTATGACCTTTTCCAACACTTAGTGGAGAGATCACCTTGGTAGAGTACGTAGTTTCCCTCGATAAGCTCGGCGTCCACGATGTCGAACATGTGGGGGGCAAGAACGCATCCCTGGGCGAAATGATCAGCAACCTCGCCGGTGCCGGCGTTTCCGTACCGGGTGGCTTCGCCACTACCGCCCAGGCCTACCGTGACTTCCTCGAGCAGAGCGGCCTGAACGATCGCATCCACGCGGCCCTCGACGCCCTCGACGTGGACGACGTCAATGCCCTGGCCAAGACCGGCGCACAGATCCGCCAGTGGGTGATGGACGCCGAATTCCCTGAGCGTCTCGACGCCGAGATTCGCAAGGCCTTTGCCGAGATGGCCGGCAGCAACGACAACATGGCCGTGGCCGTGCGTTCCTCCGCCACCGCCGAAGACCTGCCGGATGCTTCCTTCGCCGGCCAGCAGGAGACCTTCCTGAACATCCGCGGCGTGGACAACGTGATCCGCGCGGCCAAGGAAGTCTTCGCCTCCCTTTTCAATGACCGTGCCATTGCCTACCGCGTGCACCAGGGCTTCGACCACAAACTGGTCGCCCTGTCCGCCGGCGTGCAGCGCATGGTTCGCTCGGAAACCGGTACTGCCGGGGTAATGTTCACCCTGGATACCGAATCCGGTTTCCGTGACGTGGTGTTCATCACCGGTGCCTACGGCCTCGGCGAGACCGTGGTGCAGGGTGCGGTGAACCCCGACGAGTTCTACGTCCACAAGCCGACCCTGGAAGCCGGCCGTCCGGCCATCCTGCGTCGCAACCTGGGCAGCAAGGCCATCAAGATGATCTACGGCGACGAAGCCAAGGCCGGCAAATCGGTCAAGGTGGTCGATGTGGAGAAGGCCGATCGCGCTCGCTTCGCCCTGTCCGACGCCGAGGTGATCGAACTGGCCAAGCAGGCTCTGATCATTGAGAAACACTACCAGCGTCCGATGGACATCGAATGGGCCAAGGACGGTGACGACGGCAAGCTGTACATCGTGCAGGCCCGCCCGGAAACCGTGAAGAGCCGTTCCAGCGCCAACGTGATGGAGCGCTACCTGCTCAAGGAAAAAGGCAAGGTCCTGGTCGAGGGCCGAGCCATCGGCCAGCGCATTGGCGCAGGTCCGGTGAAGGTGATCCACGACGTTTCCGAGATGGACAAGGTCCAGCCGGGCGACGTACTGGTCTCCGACATGACCGACCCAGACTGGGAGCCGGTGATGAAGCGCGCCAGCGCCATCGTCACCAACCGTGGCGGCCGTACCTGCCACGCTGCGATCATCGCCCGTGAACTGGGTATCCCGGCTGTCGTCGGCTGTGGCAACGCCACCCAGGCGCTGAAAGATGGCCAGCGTGTGACCGTGTCCTGCGCCGAAGGCGACACCGGTCTGATCTACGAAGGCGAACTGGGCTTCGACGTCCGCCAGAACTCGGTCGACGCCATGCCCGAGCTGCCGTTCAAGATCATGATGAACGTCGGCAACCCCGACCGTGCCTTCGACTTCGCGCAGCTGCCGAACGAAGGCGTGGGCCTGGCCCGCCTCGAATTCATCATCAACCGCATGATCGGCGTGCACCCCAAGGCTCTGCTGAACTTCGCCAGCCTGCCGGCGGACATCAAGGAAAGCGTCGAGAAGCGTATCGCCGGTTACGACGATCCGGTCGGTTTCTACGTCGAGAAGCTGGTCGAGGGCGTCAGCACCCTGGCCGCTGCCTTCTGGCCGAAGAAGGTCATCGTGCGCCTGTCGGACTTCAAGTCCAACGAATACGCCAACCTGATCGGCGGCAAGCTCTACGAGCCGGAAGAAGAGAACCCGATGCTCGGCTTCCGTGGCGCCTCGCGCTACATCAGCGAATCCTTCCGTGACTGCTTCGAGCTCGAATGCCGCGCGATGAAGAAGGTCCGCAACGAAATGGGCCTGACCAACGTCGAGCTGATGGTGCCGTTCGTCCGTACCCTGGGCGAAGCCTCCCAGGTCGTCGACCTGCTGACCACCAACGGTCTCAAGCGTGGCGAGAACGGCCTGCGCGTCATCATGATGTGCGAGTTGCCGTCCAACGCCTTGTTGGCGGATGAGTTCCTCGAGTTCTTCGACGGCTTCTCCATTGGCTCCAACGACCTGACCCAGCTGACCCTGGGGCTGGACCGTGACTCGGGCATCGTTGCGCATCTGTTCGACGAGCGTAACCCGGCCGTGAAGAAGCTGCTGTCCAACGCCATCCAGGCGTGCAACCGTGCCGGCAAGTACATCGGCATCTGCGGCCAGGGCCCGTCGGATCATCCGGACCTCGCCAAGTGGCTGATGGAACAGGGCATCGAGAGCGTATCGCTGAACCCCGACTCGGTCCTCGATACCTGGTTCTTCCTCGCTGAAGGTCAGTCCTGACGTTTCCTTTACCATCCTGAGAAGGGCGGGTGATTTCACCCGCCCTTTTTTGTGCAAGCGATTCCATGCAAAGCAGCAGTCAACTTTTTCCTGTCGCGCTCGTGAGCGCCGAATTGCGCGGTGACCTCACCGAGGATGTTTACCGCCTCAAGCCGAACAACAGCCCGGACACCAGCGTCGAGCTGGCAGTGACCCGCCTTGGCCGCTCCGAAGGCCGGCGTGGCGTGCCGGTGATCCTGTTGCACGGCAGTTTCTCCAATCGTCGCTTCTGGTATTCGCCGAAGGGCATCGGCCTGGGCGCCTATCTGGCGCGCGCCGGTTTCGACGTGTGGATTCCAGAAATGCGCGGCCACGGACTGTCGTTGCGCAACCAGGACTACGACCGCAATCGTGTCGCCGACTACGCTCGCTTCGACCTGCCGGCCCTCGCACGCTTCGTGGTCGAGCAGAGTGGTCAGGCACCACACTGGATCGGTCATTCCCTGGGTGGCATCACCCTTGCGGCGGCACTTGGCGGCGGCTATCTCGAAGAAGCCGAGGTGGCCAGCGTTGCCCTATGTGGCAGTCAGATCAGTCGCACCTACTGGCCGCTGAAGTTGCCGCCGGTTGCCTGGGGCGGGCGCTTCCTGCTCAAGCGCATGGGCGGCCTGTCGGGTTCGCGGCTCAAGCGTGGGCCTGAGGATGAGCCGCTGGGGCTCGCCCTGGAAACCCTGCGCTGGTACAGCCTGTTCGGCCGCTTCGGCGAAAAGGGCAATGACTGGTGGGGTGGTCTGCAGAATGTCCGCGTACCGGTGCTGGCGGTGGCGTCCGATGGCGATATCCAGGATCCGGCCTGGGCCTGTCGCATGCTGCTGGAGCAGTTCGGTTCCGAGGTCCGCGAGTACCTGCACCTGGGGCGGCGGCAGGGCTTCTCCGAGGATTTCGGCCACGTCGAGATGCTCATCAGCAAGGGCGCCCAGCGCGAAGTCTGGCCAAGCCTGCAACACTGGCTGGAGCACGGTGGGTTGCCAGCGGAGCAGGGCGCTCTGGCCCAGGCTTGAGCTTGGCGTGGCAGGGAGTAGACTGTGACGCCATTGCGGCTTTCGGTCACATCCAGGCCTGAAGCCGGCCGGATTTCATCAAGAGGAGCGTTTTCCATGCATTACGTCACCCCCGATCTGTGCGATGCCTACCCGGAGCTGGTCCAGGTCGTCGAGCCGATGTTCAGCAACTTCGGCGGACGGGACTCCTTCGGTGGCGAGATCGTCACCATCAAGTGCTTCGAGGACAACTCGCTGGTCAAGGAGCAGGTCGAGAAGGACGGCAAGGGCAAGGTGCTGGTGGTGGATGGCGGCGGCTCGCTGCGCCGCGCGCTGCTGGGCGACATGCTGGCCGAGAAGGCTGCCAAGAGCGGCTGGGAAGGCATCGTGGTGTACGGCTGCATCCGTGACGTCGATGTGATCGCGCAGACCGATCTGGGCGTGCAGGCGCTGGCCAGCCATCCGATGAAGACCGACAAGCGCGGCATCGGTGATCTCAACGTGGCCGTGACCTTCGGCGGTATCACCTTCCGCCCGGGCGAGTTCGTCTATGCCGATAACAACGGCATCATCGTTTCTCCTAAAGCGTTGAAAATGCCGGAATAATTCGAACCTTTCAGCAAGAGTTCGAGTCAATGCCGGAAGCGAAAGCTTCCGGCATTTTTCATGAGGCCTCGCGATAGCGATCGGGAGCGAAGGAAAAAAGGCATGCAGCAGTACGAAAGCGGCACGGAACGCGGACTGATCGACGGTTTCGTACTGGATGGTCACGGCGGTGGCCGGCGGATCACCCGTAGCGAACTGCCGTTGCTGGATCTCAAGCCCGAGGAGAGCCTCTGGGTGCACTGGGATCGTGGTGTGCCCGAAGCCCAGGCCTGGTTGCGCGAATTGAGCGGCTTGAACGAATTCGCCTGTGACCTGTTGCTGGAGGAGGCGACCCGTCCGCGCCTGGTGGATCTGGGTGGCGAGCGCCTGCTGCTGTTCCTGCGCGGGGTCAACCTGAACCCCGGGGCGGTGCCCGAGGACATGGTTTCCCTGCGCGTCTATGCCGAATCGCAACGTGTCATCTCGCTGCGCCTGCGCCCGCTCAAGGCTGTGGCGGACCTGCGGGCCGACCTCGACGCCGGACGTGGTCCGAAGACCGCCTCGGAAGTCGTGCTGTACCTTGCTCATTACCTCACCGATCGCGTCGATACCCTGATTGGCGGACTCGCCGACCAGCTTGACGCCATGGAGGAGGCTATCGAGGAGGACGAGCGCAGCATTCCCGACCAGCACCAGCTGCGCACCTTGCGGCGACGTGCCGCAGGCCTGCGCCGCTATCTGGCGCCGCAGCGGGAAATCTACTCGCAGATGGTCAGGTTCAAGGCAAACTGGACGGTCGCCGATGATGCCGATTACTGGAACGAGTTGTATAACCGCCTGACTCGCAACCTGGAAGAACTGGAACTGGTGCGCGAGCGCATCAGCCTGATCCAGGAAGCCGAACATCGTCGAATTACCGAGCGGATGAACCGCACCATGTACCTGCTTGGTATCATCACCGGCTTTTTCCTGCCCATGAGCTTCGTGACCGGTCTTCTGGGCATCAATGTCGGCGGTATTCCGGGCTCCAGCGCACCTTACGGCTTCGCCGTGGCATGCGTGGTGATCCTCGCAATAGTGGCGTTCCAGTGGTGGGTCTTCCGCCGCCTGCGTTGGCTCTAGGTGTGACTTTTGAGGTGGTGAGGGCGTCAAGCACCTCACACAGGCGAGGTGCGTATGCACGATCCATTTGAAGAATCCCTGCGCGACCTGCTGCGCATGCCCCCGGAACAGCCGGGTGATGACTCGCGTCTGGATCGCGTCCTGAAAACTGCCAACCGGCAGGTGGGTGCGGGCGATCTGTTCAGCCTGGTCGGGCACTGGTTCGAAGCGCTGACCATTGGCGTGAGCCGTGGAGCCCTGCACCTTGCACCGGTTTCGCGCCGCGCGCAGAATTCCGCCCCTTCCGCTGACAAGGCCGACTGAACATGCAAATCGACATCTGGACGCAGAGCCTGCTGACCGCCATGAACACCCTGTGGGGCAAGCTGGCCGCGTTCATTCCGAACCTGCTTGCCGCCCTGGTGATCGTGCTGCTCGGCTTTGTCGTCGCCAAGCTGCTGGATGCGCTGTTGTCCAAGCTGCTCGCCAAGCTCGGCCTCGACCGCCTGATGGGTGGCACCGGGCTGACCAAGCTGCTGTCGCGGGCAGGCATCCAGGTTCCGGTTTCGACCCTGATCGGCAAGATCATGTACTGGTTCGTGCTCCTGGTATTCCTCGTGTCCGCCGTGGATACCCTGGGCCTGCCGCGGGTCTCGACCTCCCTCGATGCGTTGGCGCTCTACCTGCCGAAGGTCTTTGGCGCGGCCCTGGTGCTGATTGTCGGCGTACTGCTGGCCCAGTTGGCCAACAGCCTGGTGCGCGGCGCCGCCGACGGTTTCGGTCTCGACTATGCCAGCGGCCTGGGGCGTGTTGCCCAGTGGCTGGTGATCATCGTCAGCATTTCCGTGGCCATCGGCCAGCTCGAAATCAAGACCGACCTGCTGAACTACATCATTGCCATCGTGCTGATCACGATCGGCCTGGCCGCGGCGCTTGCCCTGGGCCTGGGTAGCCGCGAAGTGGCGGGGCAGATCATTGCAGGCATTTACGTGCGAGAGCTGTATCAGGTCGGACAACAGGTGAAAGTCGCGGATGTCGAAGGCATCATCGAGGAAATTGGTACCATCAAGACTATCCTGCTGACAGACGAGGGTGAGCTGGTGTCGATCGCCAACCGCATCCTGCTCGATCAGCGTGTAACCAGTCGCTGAAGATGATGACCGATTGCCGGTACGGCTTCCCGAAAGCCGTGCCGGACGCTGACTTGACCTGGCCCGACCCGACTTGAACACGCCGCAATCACTGTCCTTGCGCTATGACCCGCGCCAGCTCACCGACGAGGAGCTGGTGGAGCGTTCTCACGAGGAGCTTTACCACGTGACACGGGCCTACGAAGAGCTGATGCGCCGTTACCAGCGCACGCTGTTCAACGTCTGTGCGCGCTACCTGGGCAACGACCGGGACGCCGATGATGTGTGTCAAGAGGTCATGCTCAAGGTGCTGTATGGTCTGAAGAACTTCGAGGGGAAGTCGAAGTTCAAGACCTGGCTGTACAGCATCACTTACAACGAGTGCATTACCCAGTATCGGAAGGAGCGGCGCAAACGCAGATTGCTCGATGCGCTGAGTCTGGATCCAGTCGAGGAAGCTTCTGAAGAGAAGGCCCCGAAAGTCGAAGAGCGAGGTGGACTAGACCGCTGGCTAGTTCATGTCAATCCCATTGATCGGGAAATCCTCGTGCTTCGATTTGTTGCGGAACTGGAGTTCCAGGAAATCGCCGACATCATGCACATGGGGCTTAGCGCCACGAAGATGCGCTACAAACGTGCACTCGATCGAATGAGAGAAAAGTTTTCGAATGTGACGGAATCTTAGTCCGGGAAATATTGTCTCTCTGTTTGGCAAGTTCTGATAAACTTGCCACCCAAGTTGTACGGCCTATGGTTAGGACAACTTATTGACCACCAAGATGGGGATTTAACGGATGAAACTGAAGAACACCTTAGGCGTTGTAGTTGGCTCGCTGATCGCCACTGCCGCTGTCAATGCGTTCGCTCAAGGCCAGGGCGCCGTCGAAGTCGAAGCATTCGGCAAGCGCTACTTCACCGACAGCACCCGCAACATGAAGAACGCGGACCTGTACGGCGGCTCGGTTGGTTACTTCCTGACCGACGACGTCGAGCTGGCTCTGTCCTACGGTGAGTACCACGACGTACGTGGCACCTACGAGACCGGCAACAAGAAGGTCCATGGCAACCTGAGCACTCTGGACGCCATCTACCACTTCGGCACTCCGGGTGCTGGCAACCTGCGTCCGTACGTTTCCGCAGGTATCGGCCACCAGAGCCTGACCAACATCAACTCCGACAACGGTGGTCGTCAGAACCTGACCATGGCCATGGTCGGTACCGGTCTGAAGTACTACTTCACCGAGAACTTCTACGCCAAAGCCAGCCTCGATGGCCAGTACGGCCTGGAGAAGCGTGACAACGGTCACCAGGGCGAGTGGATGGCTGGCCTGGGCGTCGGCATGAACTTCGGCGGCGGCGCCAAGCCGGCCCCGGCTCCCGAGCCGGTTGCTGAAGTCTGCTCCGACTCCGACAACGACGGCGTCTGCGACAACGTCGACAAGTGCCCGAACACCCCGGCCAACGTCACCGTTGATGCCAACGGCTGCCCGGCTGTTGCCGAAGTCGTTCGCGTACAGCTGGACGTGAAGTTCGACTTCGACAAGTCCAAGGTTAAAGAGAACAGCTACGCTGACATCAAAAACCTGGCTGACTTCATGAAGCAGTACCCGTCCACCTCCACCACCGTTGAAGGCCACACCGACTCCGTCGGCACCGACGCCTACAACCAGAAGCTGTCCGAGCGTCGTGCCAACGCCGTTCGTGACGTACTGGTCAACGAGTACGGTGTTGAAGGCGGTCGCGTAAACGCTGTTGGTTACGGTGAGTCCCGTCCGGTTGCTGACAACGCAACCGCCGAAGGCCGCGCTGTTAACCGCCGCGTAGAAGCCGAAGTGGAAGCCCAAGCCAAGTAATTGGTCTGAGCTGACGAGAAAAACCCGGCCTAGGCCGGGTTTTTCTTTGCCTGCAGAAAAGTCAGATTCAGGCAGTGCGGGCCAGCATCGCTTGCTGTGCAGCGCCTACGACTTCGCCGATCACCAGGATTGCCGGACTCTTCAGGGCGATGCGCCGGGCATCGTCAAGCATGTCGGCCAACCGGCTTCGGTACTCGCGCTGGGCGGGCAGGGAGGCGTTCTCGATCATCGCCACTGGCGTACAAGCCGCCATGCCGCCGTCAAGCAGGCCCTTGTGGACATCCGCCAGTTTTGCCACCCCCATGTACACCACCAGGGTCGTTCCGCCTTCCACCAGGCCGCGCCAGTTCAGCGGGCTGTCGTCCTGAGTGTGCGCGGTTACCAGGGTCACGCCTCGGCTGACGCCACGCAGGGTCACGGAGATACCGCACTGGGTAGCGGCTGCCAGCCCGGCGGTGATGCCGTTGACCAGCTCGCACTCGATGCCCTGCGCGGCGAGCCAGTCGGCCTCTTCGCCGCCGCGACCGAAGATGCACGGGTCGCCGCCTTTCAGGCGTGCCACGCGGCGCCCCTGGCTTGCGTAGCGCAGCATCAGGCGATGGATGAAATCCTGTGGCGTGGAGCGGCAGCCGCCGCGCTTGCCGACGGAAATCACCCGTGCAGTTGGGCAGTGCTCCAGCACGGCGGGATTCACCAGGTCGTCAATCAGCACCACATCGGCCTGTGCCATGGCGCGCACGGCCTTCAGGGTCAGCATTTCCGGGTCGCCCGGACCGGTGCCGATCAGCCAGACTTTTCCACTCATGTCGTTCTCCTCAGGCTGCCGTCTTCGCGGCTTGGTTCAGGCGCTCGCCGCGAGCGGCTTGCAGGCCAGCAGGCGCTTGATTTCCGGTACGCAGGAGCCGCAGGCGGTCCCGCACTTGAGTTCGCATTTGAGGCCTTCCAGGTCCAGGCCCTGGTCGATGCCGGCTTGTATGCGGCTCTGGCTGACGTTCAGGCAGTTGCAGAGGGTCTTGTCTGTCGCCGCGCCGGCCTTGCCAGGGGCGGCGCTGAGTGGGGCGAGCAGCCAGCGGCGCAGCTCCTGGTCAGCGCGGCCTTCCTTCCACAGTTCGCGCAGCCAGGCGCGGGCGGCGGTTTCGCCGGCCAGGCGCAGCGAGACGATTCGCGATTGTTCGATACGCACGCGCTTGCCGACGGTACGACGCGGGTCGTCGTAGGCCATGACCGGCCCTTCGCCGAGATCGAGCAGGGCATCGATGCGATTCAACCACTCAGCACTGGGTGCCTCGCTGTGGGCTGCCCTGATCACCAATGCGGGGCGGTCGCGGCCGGTCGGGCTGAAGCTGGCGTAGCGCAGCTCCTCGAACAATGGGCGCAGTGTGTCGAAGCGCTTCTGCACATCGCCTTCCACCAGGGCGAAGAAGTGCCAGGGCAATTCGATGCGGCTGACTTCCACGGTGGCGTGCTTCAGCTCGGGTTGGCGTGACAGCGGGTCTACGGCAGGCAGAGTCAGCACGTTGATCCCCAGCCCCTTGAGGAACCGGTCGCCCCAGTGCATCGGCAGGAAGGCCTGGCCGGGACGCAGTCGGTCGTCGGCTTGTACCGGCAGCACCAATTCGCCACGGCGGCTGTGCAGGCGTACCAGTTGGCCGTCACTGATGCGCCGACGGCGCAGTTCATTCGGATGCAGGCTGAGAACAGCCTCTTCGACATGGCCGAACAGTTGCGGTGCGGTACCGGTACGAGTCATGCCGTGCCACTGATCGCGCAGGCGGCCCGTGTTGAGGATCAGCGGATAGCGCGCATCGCGCTTTTCCTTCGCTGCGCGGTAGGGCTCGGCGATCAGTCGGGCGCGGCCATTGGCGGTGGGGAATTGTCCGTCGCCATACAGGCGCTCGGTGCCCTCTACCGCGCCGCAGCGGAATGGCCATTGCTGTGGCCCGCGGGTGTCCAGCAGTGCGTAGCCGATACCGGAGAGGTCGAGGTCGCGCCCACGGGTCAGCAGCTTGTATTCATCGAACAGCTCGGCCGGCGAATCAAAGTCGAACAGGCTGGGTTGGCCGGGGCGCAGACGTTGCTCCAGGCGGCGGGCGAGGTCGCAGACGATGCTCCAGTCCGACCGTGCTTCGCCGATGGCAGGAATGGCTTGGCGCACGTGGCTGATGCGGCGCTCGGAGTTGGTCACCGTGCCTTCCTTTTCGCCCCAACTGGCGGCCGGCAGCAGCAGGTCGGCGTACTGGCAGGTCTCGCTGGTGGTGAAGGCTTCCTGGACGATGACGAAGGGGCAGGCGGCCAGGGCTTCGCGCACGCGGGTCTGGTCCGGCAGCGATTGCGCCGGGTTGGTGCAGGCGATCCACAGGGCCTTGATGTGCCCATCACGGACCGCGTCGAAGAGCTCGATGGCGCTCAGGCCGGTACTCTCCGGCAGTTGCTCGACACCCCAGTATTCAGCGACCTGGGCGCGGTGCTCGGCGTTCGAGGCGTCGCGGTGGCCGGGCAGCAGGTTGGACAGGCTGCCGGTCTCACGGCCGCCCATGGCGTTGGGCTGGCCAGTGAGGGAGAAGGGGCCGGCGCCGGGCCGGCCGATCTGCCCGGTGGCCAGGTGCAGGTTGATCAGCGCGCTGTTCTTCGCGCTGCCGGCAGTGGACTGGTTGAGGCCCATGCACCAGAGCGACAGGAAGGATGGCGCCTGGCCGATCCATTGAGCGGCGCGTTGCAGGTCATCGACGCTGATACCGCAGACTTCCGCCACGGCCAGCGGGCCGTAGTCGCGCACTATCGCCTTGAGCTCGTCCAGCCCTTCGGTGTGGGCATCGATGAAGGCGCGGTCGATCCAGCCCTCCCAGAGCAGGATGTGCAGGATGCCGTGGAACAGCGCGACGTCGGTTCCAGGCAGGATCGCCAGGTGCAGGTCGGCTTGTTCCGCGGTGTCGGTTACGCGCGGGTCGATGACGATCAACTTCTTCTCCGGGCACCGCGCGCGGGCCTCTTCCAGCCGGCGGAAGAGCACCGGATGGGCGTAGGCCATGTTGCTGCCGGCGATCATTACGCAGTCGGCCAGCTCGATGTCTTCATAGCTGCAGGGCGGGGCGTCGGCGCCGAGGCTGCGCTTGTAGCCGACCACCGCCGAGGACATGCACAGGCGCGAATTGCTGTCGATGTTGTTGGTGCCGACCAGGGCGCGGGCCAGCTTGTTGAAGGCGTAGTAGTCCTCGGTCAGCAACTGACCGGAGACATAGAAGGCCACGCTGTCCGGGCCGTGCTCGCGAATGGTCTCGGCGAAGACGCTGGCGGCATGCTCCAGTGCGGTATCCCAGTCTGTACGGCTACGCGCCAGACCCTTGCCCAGGCGCAGCTCCGGGAACTGCGCGCGGGCATCTTCATCGCCCGTGAGGTGCAGGGTCGAACCCTTGCTGCACAGGCGACCGAAGTTGGCCGGATGCTGCGGGTCGCCCTGCACACCCAGGATGCGCTCGTCGTCGTGCTCGATCAGTACACCGCAGCCGACGCCGCAGTAGCAGCAGGTGGAGGCGGTGGTGCGACGGTTGTGGGGCATGGCGCAGCCTCGCGCTGAGTCAGAAGCAGGGGGAATCAAATGCAGCGGGCGAGGTTGTCGCGCAGGGCCAGCAGCACCCGGCCATCCGCAACCTTCACCTCGTGGCGATGGGCGCAGCCCTGGTCGGGGGCCACGGCTTCGCCGCTGGCCAGTTCGATCTGCCAGTTATGCAGCGGGCAGGCCACGCGCTTGCCGTAGATCAGCCCCTGGGACAGCGGGCCGCCCTTGTGTGGACAGCGGTCGTCGAGGGCAAAGACCTCGTCCTCTGAGGTGCGGAAGATCGCGATGTCGCCCTTGGGGCCGGCGATGATTCGCGAGCCCAGCGGGTTGATGTCGTCCAGGGCGCAGATGTCGAACCAGTTCATGGGGTGTCTCCGGCTATCGGGTAATAGGGGCCCCGATGGCGGGGCCCGGCGGGCGCTCAGGCGGGTTCCAGCTGCTTGAGGGGAATCCGTTCGAATTCCTTCTTCAGCGGCCGCTGGGCGATGCGCTCCTGCCATGGGTCCTGTTCCAGCGACAGGGAGAACTGCAGTCGCGCGTTGAGTGCCTGGCGGTTCTCCGCATCTTCCAGCACGGCTTTCCTGATGCGCTCCATGCCGACCCGTTGCAGGTAGTGCACGGTGCGTTCGAGGTAGAAGGCTTCCTCGCGGTAGAGCTGGAGGAAGGCGCCGCTGTACTCGCGGACTTCATCGGAGGTCTTGAGCTTGACGAAGAATTCCGCCACCTCGGTCTTGATCCCGCCGTTGCCGCCGATGTACAGCTCCCAGCCCGAATCCACGCCGATGATGCCGATGTCCTTGATGCCAGCCTCGGCGCAGTTGCGCGGGCAGCCGGAGACGGCCAGCTTGACCTTGTGTGGCGACCACATGTTGAACAGGTCGTGCTCGAGGTCGATACCCAACTGCGTCGAGTTCTGCGTGCCGAAGCGGCAGAACTCGCTGCCGACGCAGGTCTTCACGGTACGGATGGACTTGCCGTAGGCGTGGCCGGAAGGCATGTCCAGCTCCTTCCAGATGGCCGGAAGATCGTCCTTTTTCACGCCCAGCAGGTCGATGCGCTGGCCGCCGGTGACCTTGACCATGGGCACCTGGTACTTGTCGGCAACGTCGGCGATACGCCGCAGTTCGGCGGCGTTGGTGACGCCGCCCCACATGCGCGGGACTACCGAGTAAGTGCCGTCCTTCTGGATGTTGGCGTGGGCGCGTTCGTTGATCAGGCGCGACTGTGGGTCGTCCTTGGCTTCGCCCGGCCAGGTGGAGATCAGGTAGTAGTTCAGCGCCGGGCGGCAGGTAGCGCAGCCGTCCGCGGTGCGCCAGTCCATGAAGCGCATGGCACTGCCCAGGGTGACCAGGTGATGGTCTCGAATCGCCTGGCGCACCTGGCCGTGGTTGAGATCGCTGCAGCCGCAGATGGCTTTCTCGCTCTTGGGCTTCACGTCCGCTGCGCCGCCCACGGTGCTGATCAGGATCTGCTCCACCAGGCCGGCGCAGGAGCCGCAGGAGCTGGCGGCCTTGGTGTGCTTCTTCACCTCGTCGACGCTGAACAGGCCGTTCTCCTGGATCGCCTTGACGATGGTGCCCTTGCACACGCCGTTGCAGCCGCAGACTTCGGCGCTGTCGGGCATGTTTGCCGCGCTGCTCTGGCCCTGGTGGCCGACGTCGCCAATGCTGCTCTCGCCGAACATCAGGTGATCGCGGATTTCGGCGACGTTGTGGTTCTCGCGGATCTGCCGGAAGTACCAGCCACCGTCGGCGGTATCGCCGTAGAGACAGGCGCCGACCAGCACGTCGTCCTTGATCACCAGTTTCTTGTACACGCCGCCGATGGGGTCGGAGAGGGTGATGGTCTCGGTGCCCTCACCGCCCATGAACTGGCCGGCGGAGAACAGGTCGATGCCGGTGACCTTGAGCTTGGTGGAAGTCACCGAGCCCTGGTAGCGGGCGAAGCCGAGCATGGCCAGGTGATTGGCGCAGACCTTGGCCTGCTCGAACAGCGGCGCCACCAGGCCGTAGGCGATGCCGCGATGGCTGGCGCATTCGCCCAGGGCGTAGATGCGCGGGTCGTAGGTCTGCAGGGTGTCGTTGACCAGGATGCCGCGGTTGCAGGGCAAGCCGGTCTTTTCCGCCAGTTCGGTGTTGGGGCGGATACCGGCGGCCATCACCACCAGGTCGGCGGCAATCACTTCGCCGTCCTTGAAGCGGATGGCGCAGACGCGGCCGCTGCCGTCGTCGATCAGCTCTTCGGTGTGGGTGTTCAGGCGGAAGTGGATGCCGCGCGACTCCAGCGCTTCCTGCAGCAATTTGCCGGCGGTGCGGTCCAGTTGGCGCTCCAGCAGCCAGTCGGAGAGGTGCACCACGGTAACGTCCATGCCGCGCTGCTTGAGGCCGTTGGCCGCTTCCAGGCCGAGCAGGCCGCCGCCGATGACCACGGCGTGGCTGTGGTTGCCAGCGGTGTCGATCATGGTCTGGGTGTCGGCGATGTCGCGATAGCCGATCACGCCCTGCAGGCGGCTGCCCGGCACTGGCAGGATGAAGGGGTTGGAGCCGGTGGCGATCAGCAGACGGTCGTATTCGGCTTCGCTGCCATCTTCGGCGTAGACCTTGCGGCGGTGACGGTCGATGCGCGTGACCTTGCGATTGAGCAGCAGGCGGATGCCGTTCTCGCTGTACCAGTTGAGGTCGTTGAGGATGATGTCTTCGAAGGCCTGTTCGCCGGCCAGCACGGGAGAGAGCAGGATGCGGTTGTAATTGGGATGGGGCTCGGCGCCGAATACGGTGATGTCATAGAGGTCGGGCGCGATCTTCAGCAGTTCTTCGAGGGTGCGCACGCCGGCCATGCCGTTGCCGATCAGTACGAGCTTGAGCTTTTTCATGTCAGGGCTCCGTCACGCAAAGCTGAAACACGGAAAACAAAAAAGGCGTCCCGCCGGTTACCCAGCGAGGACGCCTTTGTCCAAGTCCCGATCGATCGGGAAGTGCGAACCTCTTCGTTGAGGGACGCGCTTTTGTAGATTGTTGAACGGGTTGTTGCAGGGGCTGTGCCAACTTGTCGGTAGCTCGGATTTACCGGGCTTGCGGCCTAACCGGGGGAGCTTTCCGCGCGGGCGCGTGCACTGTGGTGAGGCGCCTCGAACCGATCTGGTGCGGCCTCAGCCGTGGTGCAGGAGCCAGAACAGCAGGCCGAGGTTGATGGTCAGGGATGCCAGGGCAACGCCACGCCAGACCCGCAGCGGCTCACGCTCCAGCAGGGGACGTGGGCGCGCCGGGGCCTGCCGCTCGCCTTGTTCCAGGGCGAGCAGGCATTCCTCCGCAGTCTCGAAGCGTTGTTGCGGCTGGGCCGCCGTCAGTTTTGCCAGCCAGTCGTCGAGCCAGGCTGGCACCTCCGGACGGTAGCGGCTGGCCGGTGCGGCTGTGCCAAAGCGCGGATGCTGGAAGGCTTCGATTTCGCCATAGGGGTAGTGCCCGCAGAGCAGGCGGTACAGCGTGACGCCGGCCGCGTAGAGGTCCTGGCGGGCGTCCGGCGCTGCGCCCTGGAAGGATTCCGGCGCCAGGTAGCTCGGGGTGCCGGGCAGGTCGTGCGGGTCTTCCTGTGACAGTCCGGGGCAGTAGGCCAGGCCGAAGTCCAGCAGGCGCAGTTCGCCGTCGTCGGCCCAGTGCAGGTTTTCCGGCTTGATGTCGCGGTGCAGGATGTTGCGCCGGTGCAATTGCCCAAGGCCGCGCAGCAGACGCGGGGCAAGGTCCAGCCAGTCGGGCAGGTTCAGTGGGCCGTTGAGCTTCAGTTGCTCGTCCAGTGCCAGCCCTTGGTATTCGCGCATCACGTAATAGAGGTGCTGGCGCTGCGGCAGGCTGTGCAGTTCAGGGAAGTAACGGCCCTGCACGCGGCGCAGGAACCATTCTTCCAGCAGCAGCGCCTGGGCGGCTTCCGGAGAATCGCGCAGCGCCGGGGGCAGGGTCTTCAGCAGCCAGGGGCGATTCTGCCGGTCGTGCACGCGGTAGACCAGCGACTGGCGGGATTGGGCCAGTTTGCCTGCGACCCGCCATCCCTCGAACTCCTGTTCGTCCCGTAGCGCCGGTGGTGCGGGCCAGTGGTCGAGCTGGGCGAGGGTGTCGCCGAGGCTCGCCGGTGGTAGCTCGTCCACCCGCAGCAACAGGGCGCTGGCGTTGTCCTGGCTGCCGGCCAGGTGGGCGGCGCTGACCAGGGCGTCGGCACAACTCTGCAGGGACTGCGCATCCTCCAGCAGGCGCCGGATGGCACTGTCACCCAGGGCGGCCCAGATGCCGTCGCTGAGCAGCAGAAAGCGTTGCCCGGCTGCCAGTTCGCCGTCGCAGTAGTCCACCACCAGGTGCTGGTCGAGGCCCAGGGCGCGCTTGAGTACGTGCTGCATGCCGGGCTGTTCCCAGACATGATCCTGGGTCAGGCAATCCAGAACGCCTGCGTGCCAGCGGTACAGGCGGCAATCACCGACATGCGCGAGGGTGAAGCGCCGGCCGCGCAGGACCAGTGCAGTAAGGGTGGTGAGCAGCGGCTGGCCGCCACCGTTGGCCTGCAGCCAGCGATTCTGCGAGATCAGCAGGCGGTCGAGAGCCTGGGCGACGGCCCAGGTCTCGGGAGTGGTGTAGTAGTCGGCGGCCAGCGCCTGCAGGCTCAGGCGCGCGGCCAGGCCGCCGTCGGCGCAGTGGCTGACGCCGTCGGCGATGGCGAACAGGTGCCCCTTGCTGGCGGCCAGCCCGGCGGGCGGGGTGACGACCCGCAGGGCGTCCTGGTTCTCGGCGCGCGGGCCGGTGGCGCTGGCCTGGGCGAAGGAAATCCGCAAAGTCATCGCCGACACCGGTAGGAGCGAGCTTGTGACCCACAGGGATGTGGGGAATGCCGAATGTTGTCGGGAACAAAATCGGCCTCGCGAACGGATTTCCCGGCGACTCCGGCGTTAAGCGGTTCGCGAGCAAGCTCGCTCCTACAAGGGCGCATGGTTCAGACCCGTGCCGCGGTAACGGCGGCGCTGCCCCAGGTGGTGCGCCAGCGCGCTTTCACCGCGTGCAGGCCGAACCAGGCCAGCACGCCGAGGCTGGCGAACAGCCAGAGGCCAATCTGGTAGTCGCCGGTGGCCTGCTTGATCGCGCCCAGGCCTGCCGTCAGGCAGAAACCGCCAATGCCGCCGGCCATGCCGATCAGGCCGGTCATCACGCCGATGGTCTGGCGGAAGCGCTGCGGCACCAGTTGGAACACCGCGCCGTTACCTGCGCCCAGGCTGAGCATGGCCACCACGAAGAGGCTGAGCGCGGCCATTGCACTGGGCAGGTGGAAGCCCACCGCGGCAATGCAGATCGCGGCGACGGTGTACATCACCAGCAAGCTGCGGATGCCACCGATGCGGTCGGCCAGGGCACCGCCCAGCGGGCGCATCAGGCTGCCGGCGAAGACGCAGGCGGCGGTGTAGTAGCCGGCTTGCACTGGGTCCAGCCCGTACTGATCGTGGAAGTAGCCGGGTAGGGTGCTGGCCAGGCCGAGGAAGCCGCCGAAGGTCACGCTGTAGAAGAACATGAACCACCAGCTGTCGCGGTCGCCCAGGGCTTTCAGATAGTCAGCCAGGGACTTGGCCGGTGGGCGCTGTGGGGCGTTGCGGGCGAGCAGGGCGAACACCGCAAGGGTCGCCAGCAGCGGGATCAGCGCGAAGCCGAAGACGTTCTGCCAGCCAAAGGCGGCGGCAATCGCGGGAGCGAACAGGGCGGTCAGTACCGTACCGGAGTTGCCCGCGCCGGCGATGCCCATGGCCTTGCCCTGGTGCTGCGGCGGATACCATTGCGAGGCCAGCGGCAGTGCTACGGCGAACGAGGCGCCGGCCATACCCAGCAGTACGCCGAGGATCAGCGCCTGCTCCAGGCTGTGGATACCCAGCTGCCAGGCGCCGAACAGCGCACAGATGACGATCACCTGGCCGAGGATGCCCGCGGCCCTGGGTGACCAGCGATCGGCCAGCAGGCCCATCAGGAAGCGCAGGATGGCGCCGGAGAGAATCGGCGTGGCGACCATCAGCGCGCGCTGCTGGGTGCTCAGTTGCAGGTCGGTGGCGATCTGCACGGCCAGCGGGCCGAGGACATACCAGACCATGAAGCTCAGGTCGAAATACAGGAAGGCGGCGAAGAGGGTCGGCGCATGGCCGGCTTTCCAGAAACTCGTGTTCATCGAACACCTCATCAGCAACGGTTGAGGGCTCCGGTCAGGCGCTCAATTGGCAGCCGCCGGGCTCGGGAAAGGTCCTGCTGGGCCCCTGCGCCGGGGCAAACGAAAAAGGCGTCGCTCCACCCACCGCAAGTTGCGGGGTTGGATGCGACGCCTTTGTCGTAGGTTGGGTAATCGCCGTTGACTACCACTGCCCGTTGCTGAGCAAGGTGCGGGCCAAGGTGGTAAAACCTTAGCAGATCAAGGTGTTGCCGGATGAGCTGCGATCAGTGATGGGCCATCCTGGGGCGCGCCCATGGAGGGCGCGCGCCGAACTGGAGCGTCAGGCGACCCAGTTGACGTTGGGGAAGGTGTCGCGGAAGGCCTCGGGGATCGGCATGACCTCGCCGACCTGGTAGTCGAAGAATACGAAGCCCGACTTGGCCATCGCTACCAGGGTGGCGTCGGCCGGGCGGGTAATGCGGAAGATGATGTCGCCGCCGTACTGGTTGAAGTCCATGACGCCTACCTCGAACAGCAACTGGTCGCGGGCGTGGGCTTCGGCGCGGTAGGTGGTGGCGAGGTCGGTGACGATGATGCCGGTCTCGCGAATGCCGTAGTCGAACAGGAAGCGTGCGCGGGCCTCGGAGATCATCGAGATCATCGAGTCGTTGCCCAGGTGGTTGGCGCCGTTGATATCGGTGACGCGAACGGTGAGCTTGGTGGTGTAGATGAAGAGTTCTTCGGGGAATTCCAGTTTCAGGCGGGCCATGGGCGCTCTCGATGACAATGCGGCGGGTGATGCGGGCGTGTCGTGCATTCTACGCGCACTGCGCCCGCCGCGCGCCTGATCGGGCTGGCGAATGGCGTTTCAGCGATGCGCCATGTTCAGGTGGTACACGGTCACGCGCGCGCCTTCGCTGCTGTCGCCGTAGTTGTCGTTGATATAGGCGCCGGCCTTGAAGTACAGCAATTGCTTGGACCAGGTGGTGCTGAGAATCTTGCGGTAGTAGTTGGCGCGGCCATCGGAGGTCTCCACGCGGATGGCCAGGTTGCCCACCGAGGTGACGCGCAGGCTGTAGTTGAAGCGCTGGTCCAGGGCAATGTTGTCGATCAAGGGGACATTGATACTGGCGCTGTCGTCCGGGTGATTGCGTACCAGGGCTTCCAGGCGCCCGCTCTGCAGTGTTGGCAGATAGTGGTACTGCAGCTTGACCAGGGGCTCGCCGTCGCCGGTATAGGGCGAGCGGCTGTGGATCTGGCCGATGATGATCTTGTTCTTCGACGGCACCTGCTGGACGCTCATGGTTACGCGCAGTTCGTTGTCGCCCTGGTTGTAGTACCAGTTGGAAACCTCTCCGTCTGTCGTCGTCTCGCGCAGTTCGCTGCGTGGGAATACGCTGTCGGAGGTGTGCGAGCCGGTGACCGGGACCCAGAACACCACCTGGCCGCCGTCACGCCGGAAAAATCGGCTTTCATAGCCTTTGGCGATCTGCTGGGTGGTGACTTCGGTGGGTCTCGGATCGGTGGGAACGCTGAGATTCCAGGTGGTGAGGTCGATCATGGGGATGCCCTGGCTGGGCCGCATGCGCGGCGTGGTCGGGTGGACACCGGGGCGCCTAGCCGCAAGTGTCCACTGCGATGCCCCGGAGGGCACGAGTGGCCCGGCATCTGCCGAGCGTGCGCAGCATAGGCAAGGATCTGCCTAGCGGGGGCCAGCCTTGAGGCTGGCGTTCTGATCGCGAGTGGCCGCCGCTGGCAGATGGCCGTCGGCGCTCAGTGCCCCAGCATCTCGTGCATCGCAATGATCTGTTCGGCAACCTGCACCAGCTTCTGCTGGCGCCCCATGGCCTGGCGCCGCATCAGGGTGTAGGCGTCTTCCTCGGCGCAGCCTTTCATCTTCATCAGCAGCCCCTTGGCCAGTTCGATGCGCTTGCGCTCGGCCAGTTGCTGCTCGCGCGCCTGCAGTTGCGCGCGCAGGGCCTGGTCGCTCTCGAAACGAGCCATCGCGACATCGAGGATAGGCTGCAGGCGTTGTGCCTGGATGCCCTCGACTATGTAGGCGCTGACTCCGGAGCGGATGGCCTGGCGCATCACCTGCGGGTCGTGCTCGTCGGTGAACATGACGATCGGACGCGGTTGGTCGCGGCTGACCAGCACCACTTGCTCCAGCACGTCGCGGCCGGGGGATTCGGTGTCGATGAGGATCACATCGGGGTGCAGGGCCTCCACCCGTTGCGCCAGGTCGACCGTGAGGCCGGACTCGTCGATGACCTCGAAGCCACATTCCACCAGGGCCGCCTTGAGACGGCCGACCTTCTTCGGGGTGTCATTGATCAGCAGGACGCGCAGCATGTTCAACCTCGCTCCGCCAGGGCATTCAGCTCGAAGCTGCGGGCATAGCTGGCTGGGTCGCTACCGTCCCAGAGTCGGCCGTCGATCAAGGTCGAGGCGCGCATCTCGACCTGCGGCACGCTGACACCCACCGCGCCGGCGGCTTCGCGGTAGAGATCCAGCTGCTGGACCTGGCGGGCGATAGCGAGGTAGTCGAGGTCCTCGCGCAACAGGCCCCAGCGGCGGAACTGGGTCATGAACCAGATGCCGTCGGAGAGCCAGGGATAGGTGGCCTGGCCGTCATTGAAGAAGCGCAGCGGGTGCGCGTCCTGCCAGGCGTGACCGAGGCCGTCCTGATAGCGGCCGAGCAGGCGCGGCTCGATGCTGGCCAGCGGGGCGTCGACATAGTCCGCGTTGCTGATCAGTTGCGCTGCACTGCGCAGATTGTCTGTGCTGGCTTCGATGAAGCGGCTGGCATCGAGGAGGCTCATGACCAGCGCGCGAGCGGTGTTGGGGTATTGCTCGACGAACGCGCGGGTAGTGGCGAGCACTTTTTCCGGGTGGTCCGGCCAGATCTGCTGGCTGGTGGCGAGGGTGAAGCCCATGCCTTGGTCCACTGCCAGCGCGCCCCAGGGGCCGCCAGCGCAGAAACCGTCGATGCGCCCGGCCCTGAGGTGCTCGACCATCTGCGCTGGCGGCACCACCAGGCTGCGCACGTCCTGCAGCGGATGAATGCCGTGGGCGGCCAGCCAGTAGTAGAGCCACATCGCGTGCGTGCCCGTGGGGAAGGTGTGGGCGAGGGTGAGTTGCGCACCGTTCTGGCGCACATGGCTTTGCAGTGCTTCAGCAGAGGTCACGCCGTCGCGCATCAAGGGGGCGGAAAGGTTGATCGATTGGCCGTTCTGGCACAGGCCCATGAGCACGGCCATGTCGGTCGCCGGGGCGCCGCCCAGGCCCAGTTGCATGTCGTAGATCAGCCCGTACAGACCCTGGGCCGCGTCCAGTTCACCGCTGAGCAGGCGCTCGCGTAGCCCGGCCCAGGAGCTTTGGCGCTGCAGGTTGAGGGTCAGGCCGTAGGGCTGCCCGAAGCCCTGGGTGGCGGCCACCACCAGCGACGCGGAGTCGGTGAGGGCCATGAAGCCCAGGTTGAGCGCGGTCTTCTCCGGGGCATCGGACCCGGCAACCCAGGCCAGGCTATCCGGAGCTGCGCTGGTGCTGTCGATCATCTCCACCTCTGAACACCCTCTCAATACAAAAAAGCGCCGCGCCACCTGCCATCGAAGGAAAGTAGCCGCGACGCCATTGTCGGGTGCGATCCGCCGTTGGATCGCAGGTATCAGGAGCGGAGCAAGGGTTGTGCCAGGGCGACAGGAAAAAAGAAGCCCCGCCATGGAGGGCGGGGCGCAGAGGAAGGGAGCGCACCTCTGGAGGGTTCCACAAGGGCACCTGGGCATGGATATCGGCAGGAGCCTGAAGTCCACCTTAGACCCGGGAGGCGAGGGCGCAACCGTTCAATAAGTATTAGGCCCATTGTTAGGGTGGGGCTGGAAGCTTCTATTTCGGGCCTGCGCAAAAGAAAAGCCCCGCACTGGGCGGGGCTTTTCATCACGCTAGGAGTCTCAGACCTGGACGGCCGGGATCTTCGCGTTGGCTGCAGCTTCGCGGAACTCGGCGATCTGGTCGAAGCTCAGGTAGCGGTAGATATCGGCAGACATGCTGTCGATGTCCTTCGCATAGGCCATGTACTCCTCGACGGTCGGCAGCTTGCCGATGATCGAGGAAACGGCGGCCAGCTCGGCGGATGCCAGGAACACGTCGGTGGCGTCGCCCAGACGGTTCGGGAAGTTACGGGTCGAAGTGGAGACCACGGTCGAACCGGTCTGTACGCGAGCCTGGTTACCCATGCACAGCGAGCAGCCCGGCATTTCCATGCGCGCGCCAGCCTTGCCGTAGATGCCGTAGTAGCCTTCCTCGGTCAGCTGGTGGGCGTCCATCTTGGTCGGCGGAGCCAGCCACAGACGGGTCGGAATGCCACCCTTGACCTTGTCCAGCAGTTTGCCGGCAGCGCGGAAGTGACCGATGTTGGTCATGCAGGAACCGATGAAGACTTCATCGATCTTGCGGCCTTGTACGCTGGACAGCAGGCGAGCGTCGTCCGGGTCGTTCGGAGCGCAGAGTACCGGCTCCTTGACGTCGGCCAGGTCGATCTCGATGACTGCAGCGTATTCGGCGTCCTTGTCGGCTTCCAGCAGTTGCGGGTTGGCCAGCCAGGCTTCCATCGCTTGCGCGCGACGCTCCAGGGTACGGGCATCGCCGTAGCCTTCGCCGATCATCCAGCGCAGCAGGGTGATGTTGGACTTCAGGTACTCGGCGATGGCCTCTTCCGGCAGCTTGATGGTGCAACCGGCAGCCGAACGCTCGGCGGAGGCGTCGGACAGCTCGAAGGCTTGCTCGACGGTCAGGTCGTTCAGACCTTCGATCTCGAGGATGCGGCCGGAGAAGATGTTCTTCTTGCCTTTCTTCTCGACGGTCAGCAGGCCAGCCTGGATCGCGTAGTAGGGGATTGCATGGACCAGGTCACGCAGGGTGATGCCCGGTTGCAGCTTGCCCTTGAAACGCACCAGAACCGATTCCGGCATGTCCAGCGGCATGACGCCGGTGGCAGCGGCGAAGGCCACCAGGCCGGAACCGGCCGGGAAGCTGATGCCGATCGGGAAGCGGGTGTGCGAGTCGCCGCCGGTGCCGACGGTGTCAGGCAGCAGCATGCGGTTCAGCCAGCTGTGGATGATGCCGTCGCCCGGACGCAGGGAGACACCGCCGCGGGTCATGATGAAGTCCGGCAGGGTGTGGTGGGTCTTGACGTCGATCGGCTTCGGATAAGCGGCGGTGTGGCAGAAGGACTGCATTACCAGGTCGGCGGAGAAGCCCAGGCAAGCCAGGTCTTTCAGCTCGTCGCGGGTCATCGGGCCGGTGGTGTCCTGGGAACCGACGGTGGTCATCTTCGGTTCGCAGTAGGTGCCCGGACGTACGCCCTGGCCTTCGGCCAGACCGCAGGCGCGGCCAACCATCTTCTGCGCGAGGGTGAAGCCCTTGCCGCTGTCGGCCGGCGCTTCCGGCTTCTTGAACAGGTCGGAGGCACCCAGGCCCAGCTCGGCGCGGGCCTTCTCGGTCAGGCCACGGCCAACGATCAGCGGGATACGGCCGCCGGCGCGGACTTCGTCCAGCAGAACCGGGGTCTTCAGCTCGAAGGTGGTGACCACTTCGCCGCTGTCATGACGCACGACCTTGCCTTCATACGGGTACACGTCGATGACGTCGCCCATGGCCAGGTTGGTGCAGTCGAACTCGATCGGCAGGGCGCCGGCGTCTTCCATGGTGTTGTAGAAGATCGGGGCGATCTTGGTGCCGAAGCAGAAGCCGCCAGCACGCTTGTTCGGAACGTAGGGGATGTCGTCGCCGAAGAACCACAGCACCGAGTTGGTGGCGGACTTGCGGGACGAACCGGTGCCGACCACGTCGCCGACGTAGGCAACCGGGAAGCCCTTGGCCTTGACGGCTTCGATCTGCTTCAGCGGACCGACGGAGCCCGGCTGGACCGGCTCGATGCCGTCGCGGGCCATTTTCAGCATGGCCAGGGCGTGCAGCGGAATGTCAGGGCGCGACCAGGCGTCCGGAGCGGGGGACAGGTCGTCGGTGTTAGTTTCGCCGGGGACCTTGAACACGGTCAGGGTCAGCTTCTCGGCAACGGCCGGACGGGCCTTGAACCACTCGCCATCGGCCCAGGACTGCAGCACGGCCTTGGCGGCGGCGTTGCCTTTCTTGGCGCGCTCGGCGACGTCATGGAAGGCGTCGAACATCAGCAGGGTGTGCTTCAGTTGCGCGGCGGCGACTTCGGCCAGCTCGGCGTTGTCCAGCAGCTCGACCATGGTGGCGATGTTGTAGCCGCCCTGCATGGTGCCCAGCAGCTCGAGGGCGCGGGTCTTGGACAGCAGCGGGGAAGTGGCTTCACCCTTGGCTACGGCGGACAGGAAACCGGCCTTGACGTAGGCGGCTTCGTCCACGCCCGGCGGTACGCGGTTGGTGATCAGGTCGAGGAGAAATTCTTCTTCGCCGGCCGGCGGGTTCTTCAGGAGTTCGACCAGACCAGCGGTCTGTTCGGCGTTCAGCGGCTGGGGCACGACGCCCTGGGCGGCACGCTCTTCTACGTGTTTGCGATAGGCTTCAAGCACAGTATTTCCCTCATCAGTGGTCCCGGAGGACGCGTATCCAGGAGACCCCTCCGATCCATTCGTCAGGCATGGTGGACGGTAATCCACTGACCTACGACGGCACCGGCGATCTCCGGGCAGAAGCTGTTTTCAAAGTTTTACGCCGGTGGGGCCTGGGACGTGAGGGACTGGGCGCTTGAGGGAGGCGCCCAGACCGCGCGGCTGCCGGAATCTGTGCTTCGTGACGCTTTGAAAACAGCTTCTTTCGGACAATGACGCCAAAAAGGCGCAGCCATTCTAATGGAATTAATGGGCCTTGGTAAGCCGATTTGCGTGGCGCCCGAGGGTGAACTTGCCTAGACAAAGGGCTAACATGCCCGCTTTGCCAGCTATCTGTTCAGCCATGTCTTCGCAACGCATCAAAACCCCCTGTGTCGGGCTCTGCTCGACGGTCTATGGCGACCTGGTCTGCCGTGGCTGCAAGCGTTTCCACCACGAAGTGGTGAACTGGAACCGCTACGGCGACGAGGAGAAGCGGGCGGTCCTGAGCCGCCTGGAGGTCCTGCTGGCGCAGGTGATGATGGCCAAGCTGGAAGTCTTCGATGCGCCGCTGCTGCGTAGCCAGCTGGAGCAGCGGCAGATCCGCTTCGTGCCCGAGCAGTCGCCCTATTGCTGGGCCTACCAACTGATCGCCCGCGGCTCGCGGATGATCAACCAGGTGGAAGCCTACGGCCTGGCATTGCTGCCGGAGTTCCGCGGCTGGGCACTGCCGGACTTGCGCGACGCCATCGACAAGGAATTCTTCATCCTCTCCGAGGCGCATTACGAGCGCTATATCGCGCCGAGCTTCCTGGCTGAGGGGCTGGAGTCGCGGGTCTGATCTCTTCTGGCTAATAAAAAAGCGCCCGGATGGGCGCTTTTGCTTTCTGTAGGACCCTGTTCCTCACATCCGTCAGGGCTTGGCGGCTATTTCTTCCAGGTGGGCGATGATGTCGTCCGGCTTGAGCACCAGGATGTCGCTTTCCAGGGAGTCGAGCACCACTTCGGCGGTGTTGCCGATGAGCGCGCCGGACAGCCCGGTGCGCGCCACGCTGCCGATCACCGTCACTGCTGCGTCGAGGTTGTGCGCCGCGCGAGGGATCAGCACGTCCGCCGGGCCCTCCTCGATGTGCAGGTGCTGGTCGTCCACGCCGTATTCGGCCTGGAACGCCTTGCACGCCTCGCGGTACTTGGCCTCGATGGTCTCGCTGAGCTGGAAGGTCGGGTCGGCGGCTGAGAGCATCGGCGACGGGTGGGCGCTGATCACGTGCAACTGGCCGTGGGCAAGCCCGGCGATATCGTAGGCGTGGCTGACAATCCCGGCATGCAGGGTGCGGTGCTCGATGTCGTTGTTGCCCACGTCCACGGCGGCGAGGATGTTGCGTCCGGCCCAGGGCAGGCTGGTTTTAACCAGCAGCACCGGGGCAGGGCAGAAGCGCAGCAGCTTCCAGTCGTCCGGGGTGAGCAGGGCCTTTTTCAGCGGGTTGTCCGGGCTGTGCTGCTTGATCACCAGCCCACAGCCCTCGGCCTGCTGCTCGGCGATGATGGTCTGGTGCAGGTTGTCCTTCCAGGCCTGGCGGCTGGAAGCGCTGAAGCCTTCCTGGCGCAGCACCTCGGCGACTTCCTCGAGCTTGGCGCTGTAATCGGCGCGCCGCTCGCAGGCCAGCAGGTGCAGGTGCGACTGGGTCACGCTGGCGATCAGGCGGGCCCGTTTCAGCGCGAGACCTTCCGGCTGGTCCGGGTCCACGACTACGAGGATGCTACGGATGGCTTGCATGATCGTCTCCCTTCGTGCGCGTTGTTTATGTGGAACCACTGTAGTCGCGATATCGCCGTCATGACGTTGAGGCATATCAACGCCGGAAGCTGGTTCCGCGCGGCGGCCCCCGTATAATGCTCCGCCTTTATTGCACCGGCCAGCCAGGCGCCGGTGCGCTGAGTCGTCTGGAGCAAGAAGATGCTGTCCGAAATCAGGGAATTCCTCGGTTGTGCCACGCCGGATGCGTGGGTGGAAGCCGCGCTGCGGGATCAGGCAGTGATGCTGATCGACCACAAGAACAACGAGTTCAAGGCCGCCAGCACGGCCCTGGCCCTGATCGCCAAGTACAGCGCCCACGAGGAACTGGTGAACTTCATGTCGCGCCTGGCTCGCGAGGAGCTGCGCCACCATGAGCAGGTGCTGGCGATCCTGAAGAAGCGCGGCATCCCGCTGCGGCCGATTTCCGCCGGGCGCTATGCTTCCGGCCTGCGCGCGGTGGTGCGCAACCACGAGCCGCAGAAGCTGGTGGATACGCTGATCGTCGGCGCCTTCATCGAATGCCGCAGCTGTGAACGCTTCGCTGCGCTGGTGGACCACCTGGATGCCGACCTGGCGAAGTTCTACGGCTCACTGCTGAAATCCGAGGCGCGGCATTTCCAGGGCTACCTGAGCCTGGCGCGGCGTTACGGCGATGACGCCGATATCGACCGCCGGGTGGCGGAGATTCGCGAGGTGGAGGCCAGCCTGATCCAGTCGCCGGACAGCGAATTCCGTTTTCACAGCGGCGTGCCGGCGGAGCTGGCGGCCTGACTCGCGCCCCGCAACAAAAAAAGCGCCCACCAGGGCGCTTTTTTCTTGGTTCTTCGTAGGAGCGAGGGGGACGCCTAGTTCTTGCTCGCGAACAGATTTTCCGGCAGCTCCGGCGCTGGGCTGGTTCGCGAGCAAGCTCGCTCCTACAGATGCGGCGTCAGTCTTTTACCTTCAGGTCCAGTGCAAGGTCGCGCGCGGCCTTGGTAGCGAGCACGCCCATTAGTTGGCCGATCTCGTCCTGGCGGCTGCTGGCGCTGGTCTGCCCGCCGGCCATCATCACACTGGGCACCGGCGCCTGGGCGGCGGCTTCGGCCCATACCTTGTTGATGGCGATCAGCGCATCGAGCTTGGGCTGCAGTGCGCCGTCCGCCTTGATCACCGCTTCACGGGCGTAGGCCTCGGCATCGGCGGTGACCTTGGTGGCCTGCGCGGTGACGGTGGCCTTGTCGCGCAGCAGTTCGGCGGTCTGCTTTTCGATCTCGGCGCGCTGTTTCTCGCGTTCGGCGTTGATCACCGCCAGTTGCTTCTCGGTTTCAGCCTGGGTGGTGCGCTCGATCTGGTCGCGCAGGGTTTCCTGGCGTTTGGCTTCCACTTCCTTCTCGCCGCGGGCAGTGACCAGCAGTTTCTCTTCTTCTTCCTTCAGGCGGTTCTGACGAGCCACGGCCAGCTCGGCCAGTGCCTGCTGCACCTTGACCATGCGCTGCTTGTATTGCGGGTTCGGATCAACGTTGGTGATGCGCGCCTCCACCACTTCAACGCCGAACTTGCGGAACTGCTGCTGCTTGCGTACCGGGATGCCCTTGCCGTCGGTGACCTTCTCGGTGACGAACTGGCTGGCGTTGTTGTCGCCGAAGCTGCCCTGTTCGGTGCCAGCCTGCAGGATCGCGGTCTGGTGCGGTACGGCGCCGCGCGGCCCGCGGACTTCCTTGCGCTTGATCAGGTAGAGGCCGTCGTTGAGCTGGTTCTCGAACTCCGCGGCGAATTCGCTGCGCGCGCCAGCGTAGTAATCGTCGGCGGTCATCAGCGAGGCCGTGGCTTGCAGGGTTTCCTTGATCGCCGGGACCAGCGCAGTGCGGATGAAGTTGTCCGGGTTGCGGTATTCCTGGGCCATCTTCAGGAACTGTTCGCCGCCAGGCAGGCGGAAGCGTGCAGAGGACTCGACCTTGGCGTCGACATTGCCGAGGAAGACGATCGGGAAGGCTTCGATGGTGGCGCCAAGCCCGTCGTTCTCGGGGTTGTTGTCGTTGTCGTCCATGACCAGCACGGACTGCACGCTGATGGCCTTCTTCCAGGTGGTGGCGCGGCCGAACCACTTGGTGGCGTAGCCCACGTCGTCAACGATCTTCTCGTCGCCGAAGATGGTCCGTACGTGGGTCATGAAGCCGGCTTCGTTATAGAAGAAGACCCCGTTGAACAGGATGAAGCCCGCAGCGACCATCGCCACCGGGGCGGCGCCGAATTTGATGAGATTTCCCTTGGAGATCAGCATGTTTCTTCCTTGAGTGAGCGAGCCGGCGATGCTGCGTAAGATCGCGGGTGTCGGTCAAGTGGAAACGTCTGATAGTGCGGCGGGGTCGGCATCGAAAGGCCACCATTGGCGTGGCCTTGCCGATCAGAGCGGGAAGGGCGCCTGCTGCATGCCGTGTTCGTCGGCCTCCAGCGCCCAGCCCTGGCGGTCCCAGTCGCCGAGGACGATGCGCCGCGCAGGGCGGCCGTCGATCTCCAGTTCGTGGACGGCGGGGCGATGGGTATGGCCGTGGATCAGGATGCGCACGCCCTTGTCGCGCATGATCTTCTCCACTTCCGCCGGGGTGACGTCGACGATCTCGCTGACCTTCATGCGCGTCTGCGCGCGGCTTTCCTTGCGCAGTTTGCGCGCCAGCTTGTGGCGGCTTGCCAGCGGCAGGTTGCGCAGGATGAACAGCGTCAGCGGGTTGCGCAGCCAGCGGCGCAGCTTCATATAGGCCACGTCGAGGGTGCACAGGCTGTCGCCGTGCATCAGCAGGATTTTCTCGCCGCCCAGGTCGATCAGGCTCGGGTCGCGCAGCAGGGTGCATCCGGCCTCCCGGCAGAACGCCTGGCCGATCAGGAAGTCGCGATTGCCATGCATCAGGTAGATACGCGTGCCATGGTCGGACAGTTCGCGCAGGGCACGGGCGATGGAGTGCTGGAACTCGTCCATGCCATCGTCGCCGATCCAGGCTTCGAAGAAGTCGCCGAGGATATACAGCGCCTGCGCCGTGCGGGCGCGAGTGGAAAGGAAATGCAAGAACGCCCGGGTAATGTCCGGGCGTTCCGCTTCGAGATGCAGGTCCGAGATGAACAGGACGCTCATCGACTCACTCGCCGATGATTTCGGCTTTCTCGATGATCACGTCGTCGGCCGGGACGTCCTGGTGGCCGGAGCGCATGGTGGTGGCGACGGTCTTGATCTTGTTGACCACGTCCATGCCGTCCTTCACTTCACCGAACACGCAGTAGCCCCAGCCCTGCACGGTCGGTGCGCTGTGGTTGAGGAAATCGTTGTCGGCGACGTTGATGAAGAACTGTGCGCTGGCCGAGTGCGGCTCCATGGTGCGGGCCATGGCAACGGTGCCGATCTTGTTGCCGACGCCATTGTTGGCTTCGTTCTTGATCGACTTGCGGGTGCTCTTCTGCTTCATGCCCGGTTCGAAGCCGCCGCCCTGGATCATGAAGTTGTTGATCACGCGGTGGAACACGGTGTTGTCGTAGTGGCCGGCCTTAACGTACTCCTTGAAGTTGGCCACGGTTTCCGGCGCCTTGTCGTCGAACAGTTCAAGGGTGATATCGCCGAAGTTGGTCTGCAGTTTGACGGTGGTAGTCATCAGGGAAATCCGCTCTTTGGAAAAATCGAAGGCCTGTCAGGGGGTTGACAGCTTCGGCTATGATAAGCGCTTTGGTTTGGCCGGCCTACCCTGGCTGAACGACGGAATGATCAAGGACACCATGAGCAAGCCTACCGCCGATACGAAAGAAGCCACCGTTGCCGCCAACTTCCTGCGCCCCATCGTCCAGGCCGACCTGGACAGTGGCAAGCACCAGAAGATCGTCACCCGCTTCCCGCCGGAGCCCAACGGCTACCTGCATATCGGTCATGCCAAGTCCATCTGTCTGAACTTCGGCCTGGCCAAGGAGTTCGGCGGTGACTGCCACCTGCGCTTCGACGACACCAACCCGGCGAAGGAAGACCAGGAGTACATCGACGCCATCGAGGCTGATGTGAAGTGGCTGGGCTTCGAGTGGGCCGGCCAGGTGCGCTACGCGTCCAACTATTTCGACCAGCTGCACGACTGGGCAGTCGACCTGATCAAGGCCGGCAAGGCTTTCGTCTGCGACCTCAACGCCGAGGAAATGCGCGCCTACCGTGGCTCGCTGACCGAGCCGGGCAAGAACAGCCCGTTCCGTGATCGTTCCGTGGAAGAGAACCTGGACCTGTTCGCCCGCATGAAGGCCGGCGAATTCCCGGACGGTGCCCGTTCGCTGCGCGCGAAGATCGACATGGCTTCGCCGAACATCAACCTGCGCGACCCGATCCTCTATCGCATCCGCCACGCCCATCACCACCAGACGGGCGACAAGTGGTGCATCTACCCCAGCTACGACTTCACCCATGGTCAGTCGGACGCCATCGAGGGCATCACCCACTCCATCTGCACCCTGGAGTTCGAGGATCACCGCCCGCTGTACGAGTGGTTCCTGGCCAACCTGCCGGTCCCGGCCCAGCCGCGCCAGTACGAATTCGCGCGCCTGAACCTGAACTACACCATCACCAGCAAGCGCAAGCTCAAGCAGTTGGTGGATGAGAACCACGTGAATGGCTGGGACGACCCGCGCATGTCGACCCTCTCCGGCTACCGCCGCCGCGGCTACACCCCGGCGTCGATCCGCGCCTTCTGCGACATGATCGGCGTGAACCGCGCCGGCGGCCTGGTAGACATCGGCATGCTGGAGTTTGCCATCCGTGACGACCTCGACGCCAATGCCGGCCGCGCCATGTGCGTGCTCAAGCCGCTGAAAGTGGTCATCACCAACTACCCGGAAGGCCAGGTCGAGAGCCTCGAACTGCCGCGCCATCCGAAGCAGGACATGGGTGTGCGCGTGCTGCCGTTCAGCCGCGAGATCTACATCGACGCCAGCGATTTCGAGGAAGTCCCGCCGGCCGGCTACAAGCGCCTGATCCCGGGCGGGGAAGTGCGCCTGCGCGGCAGCTACGTGATCCGCGCCGACGAAGCCATCAAGGATGCCGCCGGCAACATCGTCGAACTGCGCTGCAGCTACGACGAGAACACCCTGGGCAAGAACCCCGAGGGCCGCAAGGTCAAGGGAGTGATCCACTGGGTGCCGGCCGCCGAGAGCGTCGAGTGCGAAGTGCGCCTGTACGATCGCCTGTTCCGCTCCGCCAACCCGGAGAAGTCGGAAGAAGGTGGCAGCTTCCTCGACAACATCAACCCGGAATCCCTGGTGGTGCTCAAGGGCTGCCGTGCCGAGCCGTCGCTGGCCAGCGCCACCGCCGACGACCGCTTCCAGTTCGAGCGCGAGGGCTACTTCTGCGCCGACGCCAAGGATTCCAAGGCTGGCGCCCTGGTGTTCAACCGCACCGTGACCCTGCGCGACTCTTGGGGGCAGTAAGGGATGGCTGATTTGCAGATCTACAGCACGCTGTCCAAGACCAAGGACGCTTTCAAGCCGCTGGTCGGCAATCAGGTACGCATGTACGTGTGCGGCATGACCGTCTACGACTTCTGCCACATCGGCCATGCCCGCGTGATGGTCGCGTTCGACGTCATCGCCCGCTGGCTGCGTCATCGCGGCTATGACCTGACCTACGTGCGCAACATCACCGACATCGACGACAAGATCATCCGTCGCGCCCAGGAGAACGGCGAATCGTTCGAGGACCTGACCGCCCGCATGATCGCCGCGATGCACGAGGACGAGGCGCGCCTGTCGGTGCTGCGTCCGGACATCGAGCCGCGCGCCACCGGCCACATCGCCGGCATGCACGAGATGATCCAGACCCTGATCGACAAGGGCTACGCCTATGCGCCGGGCAACGGTGACGTCTACTACCGGGTCGGCAAGTTCGCCGGCTACGGCAAGCTGTCGCGCAAGAAGATCGAAGACCTGCGCATCGGTGCGCGCATCGAGGTCGACGAATCCAAGGAAGACCCGCTGGACTTCGTGCTCTGGAAAGGCGCCAAGCCGGGCGAGCCGAGCTGGGAATCGCCCTGGGGCGCCGGTCGTCCGGGCTGGCATATCGAGTGCTCGGTGATGTCCACCTGCTGCCTGGGTGAGACCTTCGATATCCACGGCGGCGGCCCGGACCTGGTGTTCCCGCACCACGAGAACGAGATCGCCCAGAGCGAGGCTGCCACCGGCAAGCTCTACGCGGCCAGCTGGATGCACGCGGGTGCAGTGCGCGTGGACGGCGAGAAGATGTCCAAGTCCCTGGGCAACTTCTTCACCATTCGCGAAGTGCTGGAGAAGTACCACCCGGAAGTCGTGCGCTTCCTGCTGGTCTCCAGCCACTACCGCAGCCCGATCAACTATTCCGAGGACAACCTGAAGGAAGCCAAGGGCGCGCTGGAGCGTTTCTACACCGCGTTGCGTGGCCTTCCGCAGGTGGCTGCTCAGGGTGGCGAGGAGTTCGTCGAGCGTTTCGGCGCAGCGATGGACGACGATTTCGGTACGCCGGAAGCGGTTGCCGTGCTGTTCGAGATGGTCCGCGAGGTCAACCGCCTGCGCGACAGTGATCCGGCGGCGGCTGCCACGCTGGCGGCTCGTGTGCGTGAGCTGGGGGCTTTGCTCGGCGTGCTGCAGATGGATGCCGACGAGTTCCTCCAGGCCGGCGCGGCCGGCAAGGTCGATGCGGCGCAGGTGGACGCGCTGATCCAGGCGCGCCTGGATGCCCGCGCGGCGAAGAACTGGGCCGAATCCGACCGCATTCGCGACGAGCTGACCGCTCTGGGCGTGGTGCTGGAAGACAGCAAGGGTGGTACCACCTGGCGTCTCGCCGAGTAATCACCGCCCGGAAATGAAAAAGGCCGCTGAATCAGCGGCCTTTTTCTTGTGCGTGTCGAACCTGTCAGGGATGCAGGTGTTCGGCAGCGTACAGGGTGTTTTCCAGCAGGCAGGCGCGGGTCATGGGGCCGACGCCGCCTGGAACCGGGGTGATCCAGCTGGCGCGCTCGGCAGCCACGTCATATTCCACGTCGCCCACCAGCTTGCCGTCTTCCTGGCGGTTGATGCCCACGTCGATGACGATGGCGCCTTCCTTGATCCACTCACCCTTCACCAGGCCGGGTTTGCCGGCGGCAACTACCACCAGATCGGCGCGGCCGACGTGATCGGCAAGGTCGCGGGTGAAGCGGTGAGTGACGGTCACGGTGCAGCCAGCCAGCAGCAGTTCCAGCGCCATGGGGCGGCCGACGATGTTGGAAGCGCCTACGACGACGGCGTCCAGGCCGTACAGGTCGACACCGGTGCTTTGCAGCAGGGCCATGATGCCCTTCGGCGTGCACGGGCGCAGCAGCGGGATGCGCTGGGCCAGTCGACCAACGTTGAAGGGATGGAAGCCGTCCACGTCCTTGTCCGGGTTGATGCGCTCCAGCAGCTGGGAGGCATCGAGATGGGCGGGGAGGGGCAACTGGACCAGAATGCCGTCGATGGCCGGGTCGGCATTCAGGCGGTCGATCAGTGCCAGCAGCTCTTCCTGGGTGGTGCTGGCGGGGAGGTCGTAGGCCTGGGAGATAAAGCCGACCTCTTCACAGTCCTTGCGCTTGTGCGCGACATAGACCTGAGAGGCGGGGTCGCTGCCGACCAGGATCACAGCCAGGCCGGGGATGCGCAGTCCTTGCTGGCGGCGTTCGTTGACGCGTTGGGCAATCTGCTGGCGGAGGCTGGCGGCGATCGCTTTGCCGTCGATCAGTTTTGCAGTCATGTCGGGGGGATAACCATTAAGGCGGGTGAAAAGAAGGCGCGCATTTTCGCACGCTGCCTTCATAAGGCAAAGGCGGGCGCCCCCGATTTGCCGTAACTCCTTTATCTCTTTGAATTTTTTTTTAAAAAAGTTGTTGACGGGGTATGGCCTCATCGATAACATGCGCCCCGCTTGCCGAGCACAGCCTGAAACACGAAAGAGGCGGTGCCAACCGATTCAGTGGTTTCACTGAGTCTGCTTAGCAAGGGTTGCCGCCACTTAAAGCGCCCGTAGCTCAGCTGGATAGAGCATCCGCCTTCTAAGCGGATGGTCGCAGGTTCGAGTCCTGCCGGGTGCGCCATGTGGCGTTCGGAACAAGCAAGTGTAATATGGTGGGCGTAGCTCAGTTGGTAGAGCACAGGATTGTGGCTCCTGGTGTCGTGGGTTCGATTCCCATCGTCCACCCCATATTCCGAAGCGCCAGGCCCAGAGCCTGGCGTTTTCGTTTCTGCGGTACCCTGCGGACGTGGTGAAATTGGTAGACACGCTGGATTTAGGTTCCAGTGGCGCAAGCTGTGAGAGTTCGAGTCTCTCCGTCCGCACCATCTTCTTTCCATAAGCTCTCGCATCCGTGAATTTCCGCAGCTTCCAGTCAGGGTGACTTCTGCATTTCTAGCTACTAGAATGCTTGCCCTTGATTCTGGGGGCCGGAAGGACCGGCTTACGTCTGTGCCACGAGGAATATCCATGCAAGTTTCCGTTGAAAGCACCTCCGCTCTTGAGCGCCGCATGACTGTTGGCGTGCCGGCCGAGCGTATCGAGACCGAAGTCAACAAGCGTCTGCAGCAGACCGCTCGTCGCGCCAAGGTTCCTGGCTTCCGTCCCGGCAAGGTGCCGATGAGCGTGATCCGTCAGCGCTACGAAGCCGCCGCTCGTCAGGAAGCCCTCGGTGACCTGATCCAGGAAACCTTCTACGAAGCCGTGGTCGAGCAGAAGCTGAACCCGGCTGGCGCTCCGTCCGTCGAGCCGAAAGTGTTCGAGAAGGAGAAGGGCCTCGAGTACATCGCTACCTTCGAAGTCTTCCCTGAGTTCCAGGTTGCTGGTTTCGACGGCATCAAGGTCGAGCGCCTGCAGGCCGACGTGGCCGATGCCGATCTCGACAACATGCTGGAAATCCTGCGCAAGCAGAACACCCGCTTCGAAGCCGTTGACCGCGCCGCTCAGAACGACGACCAGGTGAACATCGACTTCGTCGGCAAGATCGACGGCGAAGCCTTCGCTGGCGGCTCTGCGAAGGGCACCCTGCTGGTACTGGGCTCCGGCCGCATGATCCCGGGCTTCGAAGAAGGCCTGGTCGGCGCCAAGGCCGGTGAAGAGCGCGTTCTGAACGTGACCTTCCCCGAGGACTACCAGAACCTGGACCTGGCCGGCAAAGCTGCCGAGTTCACCGCTACCGTCAACAGCGTCGCCGAGCCGAAGCTGCCGGAACTGAACGAAGAGTTCTTCGCTCTGTTCGGCGTGAAGGAAAGCACTCTGGAAGGCTTCCGCACCGAAGTTCGCAAGAACATGGAGCGTGAGCTGCGTCAGGCCATCAAGTCCAAGGTGAAGAACCAGGTGATGGAAGGTCTGGTCGAGACCAATCCGATCGAAGTTCCGAAAGCCCTGATCGGCAACGAAGTCAATCGTCTACGCGTGCAGGCTGTCCAGCAGTTCGGTGGCAACATCAAGCCCGACCAACTGCCAGCCGAGCTGTTCGAGGAGCAGGCCAAGCGTCGCGTTGTGCTGGGTCTGATCGTCGCCGAGCTGGTCAAGCAGCACGAACTGAAGGCTGACGAAGCCCGCGTTCGCGAAATGATCGAAGAAATGGCTTCGGCTTACCAGGAGCCGGAACAAGTTGTTGCCTGGTACTACAAGAACGACCAGCAACTGAACGAAGTGCGTTCGGTTGTACTGGAAGAACAAGTTGTAGATACTGTCCTGCAGAAGGCCAATGTGACCGACAAGCAGGTATCCTACGAAGACGCGGTCAAGCCTGCAGAAGCTCCGCAAGCGGCCTGATCCAGCGCTTCGTTCGATTGTCACAAGCCAGCCTTCGGGCTGGCTTGTGCGTCTATAGAGACATGACTTTTTATTAGGGAGTGATCGTCGGACATGCATAATCCTTATATGCCGCAAGTTCCGAACATTCAGGCCGCTGGTGGTCTGGTGCCGATGGTGGTGGAGCAGTCCGCCCGCGGTGAGCGTTCCTACGACATCTATTCGCGCCTGCTGAAGGAGCGGATCATCTTCCTGGTCGGCCAGGTCGAGGACTACATGGCCAACCTCGTGGTGGCCCAGTTGCTGTTCCTCGAGGCCGAGAACCCGGACAAGGACATCCACCTCTACATCAACTCCCCGGGCGGCTCCGTGACTGCTGGCATGTCGATCTACGACACCATGCAGTTCATCAAGCCTGACGTGTCCACCATCTGCGTGGGTCAGGCGTGCAGCATGGGCGCCCTGTTGCTGGCTGGCGGCGCCGCTGGCAAGCGCTACTGCCTGCCGCATTCGCGGATGATGATCCACCAGCCGCTGGGCGGCTTCCAGGGCCAGGCCTCGGACATCGAGATCCATGCCAAGGAAATCCTTTTCATCAAGGAGCGCCTGAACCAGGTGCTGGCGCATCACACCGGCCAGCCGCTGGACGTCATCGCTCGCGATACCGACCGTGACCGCTTCATGAGTGGTGACGATGCTGTCAAGTACGGTCTGATCGATCAGGTCTTCACTCAGCGTCCTTCTGCCGCCTGAGTCTCTCCGCTGTACCGCGGCCGGTAATCCGGCCGCTCGCGGGCTTGAAAATGCCTGCGAATGCCTTCATCTTGTCCTTCACGTATATCCCCGATTGGAACGATCGAATGACTGACACCCGCAACGGCGAGGACAACGGCAAGCTGCTGTATTGCTCCTTCTGCGGCAAGAGCCAGCACGAAGTGCGCAAGTTGATTGCCGGCCCCTCGGTCTTTATCTGCGACGAGTGCGTCGACCTGTGCAATGACATCATCCGTGAGGAGGTGCAGGAAGCACAGGCAGAGAGCAGTGCGCACAAGCTTCCGGCGCCGAAAGAGATCCGCACCATCCTCGATCAGTACGTGATCGGCCAGGAACGTGCCAAGAAAACCCTGGCAGTAGCGGTGTACAACCACTACAAGCGCCTGAATCAGCGCGAGCGCAAGGATGACGTCGAGCTGGGCAAGAGCAACATCCTGCTGATCGGGCCCACCGGCTCGGGCAAGACCCTGCTCGCCGAGACCCTGGCGCGTCTGCTCAATGTTCCCTTCACCATCGCCGATGCCACCACCCTCACCGAGGCTGGCTACGTGGGCGAGGACGTCGAGAACATCATCCAGAAGCTGCTGCAGAAGTGCGATTACGATGTCGAGAAAGCCCAGATGGGCATCGTCTACATCGACGAAATCGACAAGATCTCGCGCAAATCCGACAACCCGTCGATCACCCGCGACGTGTCCGGCGAAGGCGTTCAGCAGGCCCTGCTGAAGCTGATCGAAGGCACCGTGGCTTCCGTACCGCCCCAGGGCGGCCGCAAGCACCCGCAACAGGAATTCCTGCAGGTCGACACCCGCAACATCCTGTTCATCTGCGGTGGCGCGTTCGCTGGCCTGGAAAAGGTCATCCAGAACCGTTCCACCAAGGGCGGCATCGGCTTCAATGCCGAAGTTCGCAGCCAGGAAGCGGGCAAGAAGGTCGGTGAGGCGCTGCGAGAGGTCGAGCCGGAAGATCTGGTGAAATTCGGTCTGATCCCCGAATTCGTCGGTCGCCTGCCGATCATCGCGACTCTCGACGAGCTGGACGAACCTGCGCTGATGCAGATTCTGACCGAGCCGAAGAACGCGCTGACCAAGCAGTATGCCAAGCTCTTCGAAATGGAAGGCGTGGACCTCGAGTTCCGCCCGGACGCGCTCAAGGCTGTTGCCCGTCGCGCGCTGGAGCGCAAGACCGGTGCCCGTGGCCTGCGTTCGATCCTCGAAGGCATCCTGCTCGACACCATGTACGAGATCCCCTCGCAGAACGACGTGAGCAAGGTGGTCATCGACGAAAGTGTCATCGAAGGTACCTCCCAGCCGCTGCTGATCTACGAGAACAGCGAGCAGCCGGCCAAGGCTGCACCTGACGCCTGAAACCAGAAGGGGCCCTAGGGCCCCTTTTTTCTTCCCATCTACCGCGCTTGTTTTTTCCCAGCCCTAACCCCATCTTAGGCCGAAGGGTCCAATCCCATCGTTTTGGCCAAGTGCCGCTGTAGAGCCGAATATCATGAAAACACTCGTCGAGTTGCCCCTGCTGCCCCTGCGTGACGTAGTGGTGTATCCGCACATGGTCATCCCGCTGTTCGTGGGACGTGAGAAATCCATCGAGGCCCTCGAGGCCGCCATGACCAGCGACAAGCAGATCCTGTTGCTGGCGCAGAAGAATCCGGCCGACGATGATCCCGGTGCGGATGGCCTGTACCGCATGGGCACCGTGGCCACCGTCCTGCAGCTGCTGAAGCTGCCCGATGGCACCGTCAAGGTGTTGGTCGAAGGCGAGCAGCGCGGCCAGGTAGAGCGCTTCATCGATGAGGAGGCCTACTGCCGCGCCGAAGTTTCGATCATTGACGAGGTTTCCGTCGGCGAGCGCGAGTCGGAAGTCTTCACCCGCAGCCTGCTCAGCCAGTTCGAACAATACGTGCAACTGGGCAAGAAAGTGCCCGCCGAGGTCCTGTCCTCGCTCAACAGCATCGACGAGCCCGGTCGCCTGGTAGACACCATGGCTGCCCACATGGCGCTGAAGATCGAGCAGAAGCAGGAAATCCTCGAGATCACTGAACTGTCTGCCCGCGTCGAGCACGTGCTGGCCATGCTGGACGCCGAAATCGACCTTCTGCAGGTCGAGAAGCGCATCCGCGGTCGGGTGAAGAAGCAGATGGAGCGCAGCCAGCGCGAGTACTACCTCAACGAGCAGATGAAGGCCATCCAGAAAGAACTGGGTGACATCGACGAGGGCCACAACGAAGTCGAGGAGCTGAAGAAGCGCATCGACGCCGCTGGCCTGACCAAGGAAGCCCTGGCCAAGGCCACTGCCGAGCTGAACAAGCTCAAGCAGATGTCGCCGATGTCCGCCGAGGCGACCGTGGTGCGCTCCTACATCGACTGGCTGGTCAACGTGCCGTGGAAGGCCGAGAGCAAGGTGCGCCACGACCTGGACAAGGCCGAGGACATCCTCGATGCGGACCACTACGGTCTGGAAGAGGTCAAGGAGCGCATCCTCGAGTACCTCGCCGTGCAGAAGCGCGTGAAGAAGCTCAAGGGCCCGGTGCTCTGCCTGGTTGGCCCGCCCGGCGTAGGCAAGACCTCGCTGGCCGAGTCCATCGCCCGCGCGACCAACCGCAAGTTCGTGCGCATGGCGCTGGGCGGCGTGCGTGACGAGGCCGAGATTCGTGGTCACCGTCGTACTTACATCGGTTCCATGCCCGGTCGTCTGATCCAGAAGATGACCAAGGTCGGCGTGCGCAACCCGCTGTTCCTGCTGGACGAGATCGACAAGATGGGTAGCGACATGCGTGGCGACCCCGCCTCGGCGCTGCTGGAGGTGCTCGATCCGGAGCAGAATCACAACTTCAACGACCACTACCTCGAAGTCGACTACGACCTCTCCGACGTGATGTTCCTCTGCACGGCGAACTCCATGAACATTCCGGCACCGCTGCTGGACCGCATGGAAGTCATCCGTCTGCCGGGCTACACCGAGGACGAGAAGATCAACATCGCTTCGAAATATCTTGTGCCGAAACAGACTGCGGCCAATGGTCTCAAGAAGGGCGAGCTGGTCTTCGAGGAAGCGGCTACCCGTGACATCATCCGCTATTACACCCGCGAAGCCGGTGTGCGGAGCCTGGAGCGCCAGATTGCCAAGGTCTGCCGCAAGGCGGTCAAGGATGGCGGCAAGTCCAAGCGCATCGACGCTGTGGTGACTCCGGATTCGCTGGAGAACTACCTGGGTGTGCGCAAGTTCCGCTACGGCCTGGCCGAGCAACAGGACCAGATCGGCCAGGTTACCGGCCTCGCCTGGACCCAGGTGGGCGGCGAATTGCTGACTATCGAATCAGCCATGGTTCCCGGCAAGGGCGCACTGATCAAGACCGGCTCGCTGGGCGACGTCATGGCAGAGTCCATTACCGCCGCGCTCACTGTGGTTCGAAGCCGTTCGAAGAGCCTGGGCATCGCTGCGGACTTCCACGAGAAGCACGATATCCACATCCATGTGCCGGAAGGCGCGACGCCCAAGGACGGCCCTAGCGCGGGCATTGGCATGTGCACGGCGCTGGTCTCGGCGATCACCCAGATTCCCGTTCGCGCCGACGTTGCCATGACCGGCGAGATCACCCTGCGGGGCCAGGTGCTGGCCATTGGTGGCCTGAAGGAAAAACTTCTGGCTGCACACCGGGGTGGAATCAAGACTGTGATCATTCCCGAGGAAAACGTACGAGATCTTAGGGAAATTCCGGATAATATTAAGGCCGATCTCGTTATTAAACCGGTTAAATGGATTGACGAGGTCCTGCAAATTGCGCTGCAATACGCCCCGGAGCCCTTGCCCGATGCGGCTCCCGAGATGGTTGCAAAGGATGAGAAGCGCGAGTCTGATTCCAAGGAGCGAATCAGCACGCATTAGTTGGGGGGCTTTCTTGACACTGTTTTTGAGCCCTTGTTATAAAGCGGCACTTGCTTTGTCAGTTGGCAAACCAGCACCTGCTTTTGCTTACACCTAACACATAGAAACATACTCAACAGAAATAAGGGGACTTAGAGTGAACAAGTCGGAACTGATCGATGCTATCGCCGCATCTGCTGATATCCCGAAAGCTGTTGCCGGTCGCGCTCTGGACGCGGTGATCGAGTCCGTAACTGGCGCCCTGAAGGCTGGTGACTCCGTCGTACTGGTCGGCTTCGGCACCTTCGCTGTCAAAGAGCGTGCTGCTCGCACCGGTCGCAACCCGCAAACCGGCAAGCCGATCAAGATCGCTGCTGCTAAGATCCCGGGCTTCAAGGCCGGTAAAGCCCTCAAGGACGCTGTCAACTAAGCGTCTTTTTGGACTTGACCTGGACCGGTTCAACCTCGGTTGGACCGGTCACGGAGCGATGACCCGGCTGGCGTAGGTCGGTTGGAATCATCAGGGGTCACGGGCTCAATGCCCGCAAGCTCCACCAGTTACGAGAAGGCGCATCCTCGGATGCGCCTTTCTTATATCCGCTTTTTTTCCACGCCGCGCCGCCATTGACGGTGGGCCGTGGCCGCGTCGGGGGCCGCATGCTGCAAAACATCAGGGACAATTCCCAAGGCTGGATCACCAAGACCATCCTGGGCGTGATCGTTGTCCTCATGGCTTTGACCGGGTTCGATCAGATCATTCGCGCAACCCACCACGAGAACGTCGCTGCTCAGGTCAACGGTGAAGACATTGGTCTGCCGGAACTGCAGCAGGCTGCAGACATGCAGCGTCGCCAGCTGATGCAGCGCCTGGGCAAGGACTTCGATTCGTCCATGCTCGACGACAAGCTGCTCAAGGAATCCGCGCTGAAGTCGCTCATCGAGCGCAAGCTGGTCCTGCAGGCCGCCCAGAACGACAAGTTCGCCTTCTCCCAGCAGGCGCTGGATCAGATGATTCTGTCGACTCCTGAATTCCAGGTGGACGGCAAATTCAGCGCCGACCGCTTCGATCAGGTCATCCGCCAGATGGGCTACGACCGCATGCAGTTCCGCCGTATGTTCGGTGAGGAAATGCTGATCGGTCAGCTGCGCGCCGGCATCGCCGGTACCGGCTTCGTCACCGACGATGAGCTGAATGCCTTCGCTCGCCTGGAGAAGCAGACGCGCGATTTCGCTACCCTGACCCTCAAGGCCGATCCGGCCAAGAGCAAGGTCGAGGATAGCGAGATCAAGGCGTACTACGACGCCCACAGCGCCGAATTCATGACGCCTGAGCAGGTCACCATCGACTACGTCGAGCTGAAGAAGTCCGCCTTCTTCGATCAGGTCGAGGTGAAGAAGGAAGACCTGGATGCCCTTTATCAGAAGGAAATCGCCGGCCTGGCCGAGCAGCGCGATGCCGCGCACATTCTGATCGAGGTCAACGACAAGCAGAACGACCAGCAGGCCAAGGCCAAGATTGACGAGATCAAGGCGCGCCTGGACAAGGGCGAGGACTTTGCCAAGCTGGCCAAGGAGCTGTCCAACGACACCGGCTCCGCCGCCAACGGTGGTGACCTCGGCTTCGCCGGTCGTGGCGTGTATGACCCGGCCTTCGAAGAGTCGCTGTATGCGCTGAAGAAGGGCGAAGTCTCTGCTCCGGTGAAGACTTCCTACGGCTGGCACCTGATCAAGTTGCTGGGCGTCGAAGCGCCGGAGGTTCCGACCTTCGACAGCCTGAAGGCCAAGCTGGAGCATGAAGCCAAGACCCAACTGGTCGAGCAGCGCTTCGTCGACGCTACCAAGCAGCTGGAAAGCTCCGCCTACGAGGCCTCCGATCTGGCCCAGCCGGCTCAGGACATGGGCCTGAAGGTGCAGACCAGCAAGCCGTTCGGCAAGGAAGGCGGTGAGGGCGTGACTGCCAATCGTCAGGTCATCCAGTCCGCGTTCAGCCCGGAAGTGCTGGAGGAGGGTGCCAACAGCGGCGCCATCGAGCTGGATCCGGACACCGTCGTCGTGCTGCGCGTGAAGGAGCACCACAAGCCGCAACAGGAAACCCTGGAGCAGGTGAGTGCCAGCATCCTCAAGCGTCTGCAGGTCGAGCACGCTGCCGCCGATGCCAAGACTCGCGGCGAAGCCCTGCTGGCTGGTCTGCGTGATGGCAAGATCGCGCCGAACCAGGCCCAGGAAGGTCAGCAGTGGAAGGTCGTGGAAGCTGCCGCCCGTGGTCAGGAAGGTGTCGATCCGGTCGTGCTGCAGAGCGTGTTCCGCATGGCCCGCCCGGAAGGTGCCGACAAGCCCAGCCTGGGTGGTGTCGCGCTGCAGAATGGCGACTTCGTGCTGGTCAAGCTCAGCGGTGTGAGCGAGCCGGAAGCCAAGCCGACCGAGGAAGAGAAGGCGATGTACCAGCGCTTCCTCGCCTCGCGTAGCGGCCAGGATGATTTCTCTGCTTTCCGCCGTTACTTGCAGGATCAGGCGAAAGTCGAGAAATTCGACGAAGCCAAGAAGTAAGAGACCGGGGCCGCGCAAGCGGCCCTCGTTTTATCCGGTAAAAGAAAAAGGCCGCATTCGCGGCCTTTTTCTTTGCCTGGAGCAAAGCCTCAGTCGTCGCTGAGCGGACCCATCGCCGTGGTGTTGAAGCCACCATCGACGTAGAGGATCTCGCCGCTGATGCCGCTGGCCAGGTCCGAGCAGAGGAAGGCGCCGGCATTGCCGACTTCCTCGATGGTCACGTTGCGCCGCAGCGGCGTCTGGCGTTCGTTGGCGGCAAGCATCTTGCGAAAGCTCTTGATGCCAGAGGCGGCCAGGGTTCGAATCGGGCCAGCGGAGATGGCATTGACCCGAGTGCCTTCCGGGCCGAGGCTGCCGGCCAGGTAGCGCACGCCGGCTTCAAGGCTGGCCTTGGCCATGCCCATGACGTTGTAGTTGGGCAGCGTACGCTCGGCGCCCAGGTAGGAGAGGGTCAGCAGGCTGCCGTTGCGGCCCTGCATCAGCTCGCGGCCGGCCCTGGCCAGGGCGACGAAGCTGTAGGCGCTGATGTCGTGGGCGATGCGAAAGCCCTCGCGGGTGGTGACTTCGGTGAAGTCGCCATCCAACTGGTCGCCCGGCGCGAAACCCACCGAGTGGACGATGCAGTCCAGGCCGTCCCAGTGCTTCGCCAGCGCGGCGAATACGGCCTCGATGTCCGTGTCGCTGGCGACGTCGCAAGGGAAGCACAGCTCGGCCCGCGAGCCCCAGCCGGTGGCGAATTCTTCAACGCGGCCCTTGAGCTTGTCGTTCTGGTAGGTGAAGGCCAGCTCGGCGCCTTCGCGATGCATCGCCGCGGCGATTCCGGAGGCGATGGACAGCTTGCTGGCGACGCCGACGATCAGTACCCGCTTACCGCTGAGAAATCCCATGCTCGTTGCTTCCTTTTCTGCTGCTGGCTCAGGCTTGCGTGGGCACCATGAAGGCAGCTTCCAGCAGCTGTTGGGTGTACGCATGCTGTGGCGCGGCGAAGACGTCCTCGGCCATGCCCTGTTCGACCACCTTGCCGTGGCGGATCACCATCAACTGGTGGCTGAGGGCTTTCACCACCGCCAGGTCGTGGCTGATGAACAGGTAGGTCAGGTTGTACTTGGCCTGCAGGCCGCGCAGCAACTCGACTACCTGGCGCTGCACGGTGCGGTCCAGGGCCGAGGTCGGTTCGTCCAGCAGGATCAATGCCGGCTTGAGCACCAGTGCGCGGGCGATGGCGATGCGCTGTCGTTGGCCCCCGGAGAACTCGTGGGGGTAGCGGTGACGGGTGTCCGGGTCGAGCCCGACTTCCCTGAGCGCCTCGATGATCGCCTGTTCGCGCTCCTCGGCTGTGCCCATGCCATGGATATCCAGGCCCTCGCCGACGATCTGGCCTACCGACATGCGCGGGCTGAGACTGCCGAACGGGTCCTGGAAGACTACCTGCATCTCGCGGCGCAGGGGCCTGACTTCCGCCTGGTTCATGCCTTCGATGGCCTGGCCTTCGAAGCGGATGCCGCCCTGGCTGTTGATCAGGCGCAGGATGGCCAGGCCAAGGGTCGACTTGCCGGAGCCGCTTTCGCCGACGATGCCCAGGGTCTGGCCGCGCGGCAGGCTGAAGCCGATGCCGTCCACGGCCTTGACGTGATCGACGGTCTTGCGGAACACGCCTTTCTTGATCGGGAACCACACGCGCAGATCGTTGACCTCCAGCAAGGGCGCTCCTGGCTCGTTCTGTGCGGGGGTACCACTGGGCTCGGCTCCGAGCAATTCGCGCGTGTAGGGGTGCTGGGGGGCCTCGAAGAGGGCTTCGCAATCGGCCTGCTCGACGATGCAGCCGCGTTTCATCACGCAGACGCGATGGGCGATGCGCCGCACCAGGTTGAGGTCGTGGGTGATCAGCAGCATGGCCATGCCCAGGCGCTGCTGCAGTTCGCGCAGCAGGTCGAGGATCTTCAGCTGCACGGTGACGTCCAGCGCCGTGGTCGGTTCGTCGGCGATCAGCAGTTCCGGTTCGCAGGCCAGGGCCATGGCAATCATCACCCGTTGCCGCTGGCCGCCGGAAAGCTCGTGCGGGTAGGCCTTGAGGCGGCTGGCCGGGTTGGGGATGCCCACCAGCTCCAGCAGCTCCAGCGTGCGCGCGCGTGCCTGGGCGCCGTTCATGCCCTTGTGCAGCGCCAGTACTTCACCGATCTGCTTCTCGATGCTGTGCAGCGGGTTCAGCGAGGTCATGGGTTCCTGGAACACCATGGCGATGCGGTTACCGCGGATGCCCCGCAGCTTGCGCTCGGGCAGCTTGAGCAGGTCCTTGCCGGCGTAGTGGATGCTGCCGGAAGGATGACTGGCAGTGGGGTAGGGCAGCAGGCGCAGGATGGAGTGCGCGGTCACCGACTTGCCGGAGCCGCTTTCGCCCACCAGTGCCAGGGTCTCGCCCTTGCGGATGTCGAAGCTGATGTGTTCCACCGCGCGCACCTGTTCGTCGCCGCAGAGGAAATCGACGGACAGGTCGCGGACTTCGATGAGGTTCTCGTTCTGGCTCATGTCACTTCCTCGGGTCGAAGGCGTCGCGGGCGGCTTCGCCGATGAACACCAGCAGGCTCAGCATCACGGCCAGTACCACGAAGGCGGTGATGCCCAGCCAGGGCGCCTGCAGGTTGGACTTGCCCTGGGCGACCAGTTCACCCAGCGACGGAGCGCCGGCGGGCAGGCCGAAGCCGAGGAAGTCCAGGGAGGTCAGGGTGCCGATCGCGCCGGTGAGGATGAAGGGCATGAAGGTCAGGGTGGAGATCATCGCGTTGGGCAGGATGTGGCGGAACATGATTGCGCCGTTGCGCATGCCCAGGGCGCGCGCCGCGCGCACGTATTCCAGGTTGCGGCCACGGAGGAACTCGGCGCGCACCACGTCCACCAGGCTCATCCAGGAGAACAGCAGCATGATTCCCAGCAGCCACCAGAAGCTCGGCTGGACGAAGCTGGCGAGGATGATCAGCAGGTAGAGCACCGGCAGGCCCGACCAGATTTCCAGGAAGCGCTGGCCGAGCAGGTCGATCCAGCCACCGTAGAAGCCTTGTAGCGCGCCCACGGCGACGCCGACGATGGAGCTGAGCACCGTGAGGATCAGGGCGAACAGGACCGACACACGGAAGCCGTAGATCACCCGCGCCATCACGTCGCGCGCCTGGTCGTCGGTGCCCAGCCAGTTCTCCGCGGTGGGCGCGGAAGGCGCCGGTACCCGCAGGTCATAGTTGATGGTGTCGTAGCTGTAGGCGATTGGCGGCCAGAGGATCCAGCCGTCCTTCTGCGCGATCTGCTCGCGCATGTACGGGCTCTTGTAATTGGCCTCCATGGGGAACTCGCCGCCGAAGGCGGTTTCCGGATAGCGCTTGACCACCGGGAAGTACCACTGGCCGTCGTAGTGGATCGCCAGGGGCTTGTCGTTGGCGATCAGCTCGGCGCCCAGGCTGAGGATGAACAGCGTGAGGAACAGCCAGAGCGACCACCAGCCACGCTTGTTGGCCTTGAAGCGCGCCCAGCGGCGCTGATTGATGGGAGACAGGCGCATCGGATTACTCCCGGTTCTCGAAGTCGATGCGCGGATCGACCAGCGTGTAGAGGACGTCGCTGACCAGCTTCATGATCAGGCCGAACAGGGTGAAGATGAACAGCGTGCCGAACACTACCGGGTAGTCGCGGTTCAGCGCCGCCTCGAAGCTGAGCAGGCCCAGGCCGTCGAGGGAGAAGATCACCTCGATCAGCAGCGAGCCGGTGAAGAAGATGCCCAGCAGGGCCGAGGGCAGGCCGGCGATGATCAGCAGCATGGCGTTGCGGAACACGTGGCCGTAGAGCACGCGGCGTTCGGTCAGGCCTTTGGCGCGGGCGGTGACCACGTACTGCTTGCCGATTTCGTCGAGGAAGCTGTTCTTGGTCAGCAGGGTGATGGTGGCGAAGTTGCCGATCACCAGGGCGGTGATCGGCAGCGCTAGGTGCCAGAAGTAGTCGCGGACCTTGCCGGCCCAGGTCAGTTCGTCGAAGTTGTTGGAGGTCAGCCCCCGTAACGGGAACCAGTCCCAGTAGCTGCCGCCGGCGAACAGCACCACCAGCAGGATGGCGAAGAGGAAAGCGGGGATGGCGTAGCCGACGATGATCGCCGAGCTGGTCCAGACGTCGAAATGGCTGCCGTGGCGCACCGCCTTGGCGATGCCAAGCGGGATCGACACCAGGTACATGATCAGCGTGCTCCACAGCCCCAGGGAGATGGAGACCGGCAGCTTCTCGACGATCAGGTCGGTGACCTTGGCGTCGCGGAAGAAGCTCTGGCCGAAGTCCAGGTGCACGTAGTTCTTCAGCATGATCCAGAAGCGTTCGGGCGCCGGCTTGTCGAAGCCGTACATCTTCTCGATTTCTTTCACCAGCTCCGGGTCCAGGCCCTGGGCGCCGCGGTAGTGCGTGCCAGCGGAGGCGACTTCACCGCCGCCGCCGGAGATGCGCCCGGTGGCGCCGCCGCTGGCGGCATCGAAACCTTCCAGCTTGGCGATCATCTGTTCCACCGGGCCGCCGGGGGCGGCCTGGATGATGATGAAGTTGATCAGCAGAATGCCGAACAGGGTGGGGATGATCAGCAGCAGGCGCCGCAGGATGTAGGCCAGCATCACTCGGCCCCTTGGGCGACGGTACCGTCAGCGGGGGAGGCGTTCGCGGCCTTGGCATCCGTCCTGGTGGGGATGGCCTTGTCGCGGGCCTGCCACCAGGTTTGCAGGGCGTAGCTGTAGGGCGGCAGCTTTTCCGGGTGGGCGATGCGGTTCCAGTAGGCGATGCGCCAGTTGCCGAGGTACCAGTTGGGCACCACGTAGTGGCCCCAGAGCAGCGCACGGTCGAGTGCGCGGGCGTGGCGCACCAGGCTTTCGCGGGAGCCGGCGTTGATCAGGCCGTCCACCAGGGCGTCGATGCCCGGGTCGCGCAAGCCGATGAAGTTGCGGCTGCCGGGCTTATCGGCGCTGCTGGAGTGCCAGAACTCGCGCTGCTCATTGCCCGGCGAGCTGGATTGCGGCCAGCTGCTGACGATCATGTCGTAGTCCCGCGAGCGCAGGCGGTTGATGTATTGCGAGACATCGACGCGGCGCAGCTGCATGTCGATGCCCAGCTCGGCAAGGTTGCGCTTGAAGGGCAGCAGCACGCGCTCGAAGTCGGCCTGGGCGAGCATGAACTCGAAGCTCAGCTGCTTGCCGTCAGGGCCGACCATCTTGTCGTTCTCGATCTTGTAGCCGGCCTCCAGCAGCAGCTGGTAGGCCTTGCGCTTCTGCTCGCGGATGATGCCGCTGCCGTCGCTGGTGGGCGGCACGTAGACCTGGGTGAAGACCTGCGGCGGCAGCTTGTCGCGCAGCGGCTCGAGAATCTTCAGCTCCTCGGCATCAGGCAGCTCCTTGGCAGCCATCTCCGAGTTCTCGAAGTAGCTGCCGTCGCGCAGGTAGGAGCCGAAGAACAACTGCTTGTTGGTCCACTCGAAGTCGAACAGGTTGGTGATCGCTTCGCGCACGCGCGGGTCCTGGAACACCGGGCGGCGGATGTTGAAGGCGTAGGCCTGCATGCCCCACGGGTTACCGTTCACCGGTTCCTCGCGGACGATGCGGCCGTCGCGCACGGCAGGCGAGTCGTAGGCAGTCGCCCAGTTCTTTGCGATGCGCTCGTCGTTGAAGTCGAACTGCCCGGCCTTGAAGGCTTCCAGGGCGACGGTCAGGTCTCGGTAGGACTCCACCACCACCGCGTCGAAGTTGTTGAAGCCGCGGTTCACCGGCAGCTTGTCGCCCCACCAGTCCTTGACCTTCTCGTAGCGGATCGAGCGTCCCGCCTCGACCTTGGCGATACGGTAAGGGCCGCTGCCCAGCGGCGGCTCCATGTTGGTCTTGTTGAAGTCGCGGCTGGCCCACCAGTGCTTGGGCAGGATCGACAGCTGGCCAAGGATCAGCGGCAACTCGCGGTTGTCGCCGTGCTTGAAGTCGAAGCGCACGCGCAGCTTGTCCTCGGCCACCACCTTGTCGACGTCCGCGTAGTAGTTGCGGTACATCGGGTCGCCGTCCTTCATCAGCGTCTCGAAGGTGAACACCACGTCTTCGGCGGTGACCGGCGTACCGTCCTGGAAGCGCGCCTCGGGGCGCAGGTAGTAGCGGACGAAGCGATGCTCCGGGTCCTTCTCGATCTTCTCGGCGAGCAGGCCGTATTCGGTGAAGGGCTCGTCGAGGGAGTGGAAGGTGAGTGTGTCGTAGATCAGGTTGATCTGCGGGGCGGAGTTGCCCTTGGCGATGAAGGGGTTGAGGCTGTCGAAACCGCCGAAGTCGGAGAGGCGCAGTGTGCCGCCCTTGGGCGCATCAGGATTGACGAAGTCGAAGTGCTTGAAGTTTGCCGGGTACTTCGGCGCTTCGTCATACAGGGTGATGGCGTGCTGCGGCGCGGCCTGCGCACTGCCCAGCAGTCCCAGCAGCAGGCCGGCGCAGAGCGCGGCACGGCGGGGGCTTTTCATAGGGTTTTCTCCTGGTCTTTTTGCCACCACGCACGCAGACCCAGCGTATAGGGCGGCGTGGTGACGAAGGCGAAGCGGTTACGGTACGCCAGCCGGTGTTTGTTCAGGTACCAGTTGGGAATGCTGTAGTGCTGCCACAGCAGTACCCGGTCCAGGGCGCGTGCCGCTGCTTCCTGCTGGTCGCGGTTGGTGGCGCCGAGGAGTTTCTCGAGCATCGCGTCGACCACTGGGTTGGCGATGCCCGCGTAGTTCTTGCTGCCCTTCACCGCCACCTGGCTGGAGTGGAAGTACTGCCATTGTTCGAGGCCGGGGCTCAGGGTCTGGGGCAGGGTCATCAGAATCATGTCGTAGTCGAACTGGTCCAGACGCTGTTTGTACTGGGCCCGGTCCACGGTGCGCAAGCTCGCATCGATACCGATGCTGGCGAGGTTCTCGCGGTACGGCTGGAGAATACGTTCCAGGCTGGGGTTGACCAGCAGAATCTCGAAGCGCAGTTGCTTGCCGTTGGCGTCCAGCAGGCGGTCGCCTGAGAGCTTCCAGCCGGCGTCGGCCAATAGACCCAAAGCGTGGCGCAGGGTTTCCCGCGGGATGCCGACGCCCTTGGTCACCGGGACGGTGAAGGGGCGCTTGAACAGCGCTTCGGGCAGCTGTGAACGATACGGCGAGAGCAGCAGCCACTCCTGGCCCTGTGGTACGCCGGTGGCCGCAAGGGTGCTGTTGGGGTAATAGCTGCTGGCGCGCACGTAGGCATCGTTGAACAGCGCACGATTGGTCCACTCGAAGTCGAACATCATCCCCAGCGCCTCGCGCAGGCGGCGATCGGCGAAGGTCGCTCGGCGGGTGTTGAGGAACAGCGCCTGGGTCTGGGTGGGGATCTGGTGGGGGACTTCCACCTTCACCACGTCGCCGCGGCGAACGGCCGGGAAGCGATAGTTGCTGCGCCAGTTCTTCGCCTGGTGCTCGATGTAGATGTCGAACTCGCCGGCCTTGAAGGCCTCGAAGGCGATACCGGCGTCGCGGTAGAAGTCCACCTCGACGCGGTCGAAATTGTACTTGCCGCGATTCACTGGCAGGTCCTTGCCCCACCAGTCCCTGACCCGCTCGAACACCAGGCGGCGCCCCGGTACTACTTCGGTGATGCGGTACGGGCCGCTGCCCAGGGGCGGTTCGAAGGTGGTGGCCTGGAAGTCACGGCCCTTCCAATAGTGTTGTGGCAGCACCGGCATCTCGCCCAGGCGCAGGATCAGCAGTGGGTTGTCGTGGCGCTTGAAGACGAAGCGAATGCTCTGCGGCGAGAGGATGTCGACCCGCTGCACTTCCTGCAGGTTGGTGCGGTACATCGGATGCCCATGGTGCAGCAGCGTGCGATAGGAGAAGGCGACGTCATAGGCGGTGATCGGCCTGCCATCATGGAAGCGTGCTTCCGGGCGCAGGTTGAATACCACCCAGCTGCGGTCCTCGGCGTACTCCACGCTGCGCGCGATCAGGCCGTAGCTGGAGGCTGGTTCGTCTCCGGAAGGGTCGTACAGGCCGGTGCCGACCATCAGCGGCTCGTTCAGCTCGCTGACGCCGTACTGCAGGAAGTCCGCGGTGCTGATCGGCGGGCTGCCCTTGAAGGTATAGGGGTTGAGGGTGTCGAAGGTGCCCATGCCCATCAGCCGCAGCAGGCCGCCCTTGGGGGCCTTGGGGTTGACCCAGTCGAAGTGGTCGAAGCTGGACGGGTACTTGAGGTCGCCGAACTGGGCGTAGCCGTGGCTCTCGGTGATCTGGGCGGAGGCGGGGAGGCCCAGGAAGAGTCCCAGGAGCAGGAGAGACAAGCGACGCATCAGGCGTAGGATCCGATCCCGGCTGGCTGGAGGGGTTAGCGTCGTACAGTAGCAGCTTGTCCCTGCGGCCAGAAGTCATGCGGCCGGGGCTTTGCGCCCCGGCGCAAGGTAAAACTCAGCGGCTGGCGGTATCGAGGTACAGGGTAATGGTCTGGCCAGGCTTCAGGGCCTTGCCGCTGCGCGGGTTCCAACGCTTGATGTGCTGCATCTCGACGTTGAAGCGCTTGGCGATCAGGTACATCGAATCGCCTTGCTTGACCTTGTAGTAGGTCGCGGTGTCCTGCTTGGACTTGCTCTTGCTGCTGGAGGCCAGTTGGGTGGCTGCTGCGCTTTGCAGCTTGAGGGTCTGGCCGGGCTTGACGCCGTGGTTGTCCAGGCCGTTCCAGCGCTTGAGGTCGGCGACCTCGACGCCGTTCTTCTTGGCGATGTTCCACAGCGTGTCGCCATTCTTCACGGTGTAGCTGCGAGTCGCGACGCGGGCGCTGGCGATGGTTTTCGAACTTTCCACCTGGGCCAGTTGACGCGGGCTCTCCGGCTCGATGGTCGGACGGCCGGGCTGGCCGGGGATGATCAGGGTCTGGCCATTGCGCAGGCGGTTGGCGCTCAGGCGGTTGGCGGCCTTGAGCTCGGCCACGCTCAGGCGGTAGCGCTGGGCGATGCTGTGCAGGCTGTCGCCCTTGCGTACGCGATAGCGGCCATTGCTCGACGCGACCAGGGGTTTTACCTGTACCGGCTCCAGGTTCGCGACGCCGGCCTTGAGGGAGTCGGCCTTGGACAGGGGCACCAGCAGGTGATGCGGGCCATCCAGGGTCACACCACGCTTGAACGCGGGGTTGAGCTGCTGCAGTTCGTCCTGGTCCAGGTCCCCCGCAGCGGCAACCTGGGAGAGATCCAGGCCCGGCTTGACGCGGATCGAGGTGAAGTAGGGCTGGTTGGCGATCGGGCTGAGGTTGATGCCGTAGATGGTCGGAGCATTCACCAGTTGCGACAGCGCCAGGAGCTTGGGTACGTAGTCCTGGGTCTCCTGCGGCAGCGGCAGGTTCCAGTAGTCGGTGGGCAGGCCGAGGCGTTCGTTGCGTTCGATCGCGCGGCTGACAGTGCCTTCGCCGGCATTGTAGGCAGCCAGCGCGAGCAGCCAGTCGCCATTGAACATGTCGTGCAGGCGGGTCAGGTAGGTCAGCGCTGCGTTGGTTGACGCGGTGATATCGCGACGACCGTCATAGAAGTTGGTCTGGCGCAGGTTGAAGTGCGTGCCGGTGCTCGGGATGAACTGCCACAGGCCCACGGCCTGGGCGCGCGACACGGCCATCGGGTTGTACGAGCTCTCGATCATCGGCAACAGCGCCAGTTCCAGCGGCATGTCGCGCTCTTCCAGGCGCTCGACGACGTAGTGCATGTACGGTGCGCCACGCTCGCTGGCGTTTTCCAGGAACGACTGGTTGCTCATGAACCACAGGCGCTGGCGCTCGATACGCGGATTGGTATTGAGCTGGTCCTGCAGTTGGAAGCCGCCACGCATGCGGTCCCAGATATCGTTCTGGGCCTGGTTCCAGGCTGGATTGAACTGCACGTCGACAGCGCGGGAGACGCTGCGCGTCGGACCGTTGCTGGCTACCTGGCTGGTCGACTGACAGCCCGCCAGGCCTGCCGCGAGAAGGACAATGGAGACTCGGATGGCTCGTGCCAATGCGTCTAGATCGGAGGTGTTTCTGCTCTTGGGCGGCATTGGCTGATGACTTTGTCCGGGGCAAAAATTTCGGCGATTCTAGAAACCGAGCCTGCCCTGGTCAAGATTTCGCCAGGCCTCAGAACTGGTCCTTCCAGCGGCGAATGGTCGCAAAGACCTCTTCCGGCGTGCGGATTTGCTGGCCGCTCCGCTCGTCGGCCATTTTCTTAACGGATGTTTCCGACACGCGAAGGAAAGGATTCGTCGCTCGTTCCAGGGCAATGGAAGAAGGAAGGCTGATCCTCCCCTGTTCGCGCCAGCGGCTGACGCTGTCGAAACGCGCCAGGACTTCGGGATTCTCCGGTTCGACCGCGCAAGCAAAGCGCAAGTTGCTCAGCGTGTATTCGTGGGCACAGTACACGGCGGTAGGAGCGGGCAGTGCGGAGAGCCGGCTCAGCGAGGCATGCATTTGCGCCGGCGTGCCTTCGAACAGGCGGCCGCAGCCGCCGGCGAACAGCGTGTCGCCGCAGAACAGCAGCGGCTGCCCGTGGTTTTCGCCGAAGTAGGCGATATGGCCGAGGGTATGGCCGGGAACGTGGATGACCTCGAAGTCCAGGCCCAGCACCTCGACGCGGTCGCCGTCTTCCAGGGCCACATCACGTGCTGGAATCTTTTCGCCGGCCGGGCCCTGCACGCGGGCACCGGTTGCGGCCTTGAGGCGGGCGACGCCGCCCACGTGATCGGCGTGGTGGTGGGTAACGAGGATGTCGGTCAGCTTCCAGCCGGGATGGGCCTGCAGCCATTGCTCGACCGGTGCGGCGTCACCCGGATCGACCACCGCGCATTCACGGCGGGTCACATCCTGCAACAGCCAGAGGTAGTTATCGGAAAAGGCGGGCAGAGCGTCTATCTGTATCATGGGTGGAAAGTCGCCAAGTAGTGGGCATTGGCGCATAGTAGTGCGGATACACACTTTTGTGTCGCGCTCTCCCACAGGGGGTAGTGATGATCGAAGAACCCTTCGCCCAGGCCGATGCCGACTGGCTGGAGCTGATCGACCAGGCCCGCCATTGGTTGTCCGGGCCGATCGGCGGAATGATGCTCGCCGAGGAACAGCGGCTGCTGATCGACGAGCTGGAGCGCTATTTCGGTGGCTACCTGGTGCATTACGGGCCGCATGCGGAGCTGCCGGCAAGTGTCGGCAACATCCAACGCGGGGTGCGCCTCGGGCCGCCACTGCCGGGCGTCGAGATCGCCTGTGACGAGGCGGCCTGGCCGCTGGGCGAGCATGCTGCCGACGTGGTACTGCTGCAGCACGGCCTGGATTTCTGCCTGTCGCCGCATCGCCTGCTGCGCGAAGCTGCGCGCAGCGTGCGGCCGGGCGGGCACCTGCTGGTGGTCGGGGTGAATCCCCGGAGCGCCTGGGGCATCCGCCACTTCTTCGCCCGCGACGCCTTGCGCCGCGCGCGCTGCATCTCGCCGAACCGGGTCTGCGACTGGCTCAACCTGCTGGGCTTCGCGCTGGAGAAACGCCGCTTCGGGTGTTATCGTCCGCCGCTTGCATCGGCGAAATGGCAGGGCCGTCTGGCCCGCATGGAGACCTGGGGCCCCGTCCTGCAGGGCTCCGGCGCCGGCTTCTATCTATTGGTGGCGCGCAAGCTGGTGGTCGGTCTGCGACCGCTGCGTCAACCCCGTCGCGAGCCGCGCGGCCAACTGGTGCCGCTGCCGGTGGCCAAGGTCAGTCGCCGCGATTCCGAGTCCTGAAAGCGAGCCGAATGAGCGAAGAGAAAGTCGAGATCTATACCGACGGCGCCTGCAAGGGCAACCCGGGTCCGGGTGGCTGGGGCGCCGTGCTGTTCTACAAGGGCGCCGAGCGCGAACTGTGGGGCGGCGAGGCCGAAACCACCAACAACCGCATGGAACTGATGGCCGCCATCATGGCCCTGGCCGCGCTCAAGCGGCATTGCGACGTGCGTATCGTCACCGACTCGCAGTACGTCATGCAGGGCATCACCGAGTGGATGGTCAACTGGAAGAAGCGCGGCTGGAAGACCGCCGCCAAGCAGCCGGTGAAGAATGCCGACCTGTGGCAGGCGCTGGACGAGCAGGTGAACCGGCATACTGTCGAATGGCGCTGGGTCCGCGGCCACACCGGCCACCCCGGCAACGAGCGCGCCGACATGCTCGCCAACCGTGGCGTGAGCGAACTGCCGCGCTAAGCGCCCAGTTATCAGCATAAAGCTCGTCCGGCTCAGCCCGGGCGAATCAACCGCAAGAAGGTTTCACACAGAATGCGCAGCGTCGTACTCGATACTGAAACGACCGGTATGCCGGTCACCGACGGCCACCGGATCATCGAGATCGGTTGCGTCGAACTCGAAGGCCGTCGCCTCACCGGCCGGCATTTCCACGTCTACCTGCAGCCCGACCGCGAGATCGACGAAGGCGCGATCGCCGTCCACGGCATCACCAACGAATACGTCAAGGACATGCCGCGCTTCCGCGAGGTGGCGGATGACTTCTTCGAGTTCATCAAGGGTGCTCAACTGATCATCCACAACGCGGCGTTCGACGTTGGCTTCATCAACAACGAGTTCGCCTTGCTGGGGCAGACCGAGCGCGCGGACGTCGCCGATTACTGCGGCATCCTCGATACCCTGCTGATGGCCCGCGAGCGCCATCCGGGCCAGCGCAACAACCTCGATGCCCTGTGCAAGCGCTATGGCGTCGACAACTCCGGTCGTGATCTCCACGGCGCATTGCTCGACGCCGAGATTCTTGCCGACGTCTACCTGGCGATGACCGGTGGCCAGACCAGCCTGTCGCTGGCCGGCAATGGCGCCGAAGGTGACGGCAGCGGCCGCGCCACGGCGTCGGCGATCCGTCGCCTGGCAGCCGAGCGTGGGCTGACGCGAGTGATCCGCGCCACCGATGCGGAGATCGAGGCGCATATTGCGCGCCTGGCGGTGATCGAGAAATCCGCTGGCGGCCCGTCGCTGTGGGCGCAGATGGAAGCACCGAAGGAGTGATCCTTCGCGCTGCCTGAGGAAAAGGCCCCTGTCAGGGGCTTTTTGTTTTTCGTAGGAGCGGACTCCGTCCGCGATGCTTCGGGTTTAGGTGTTCTGCGCCGCTTCGGCGTGAGCGCGAACTTCTTGTTTCGCCCCCTCGGGCGACCTCCTTTGGCAAACGACGGATGGCCGCCCCACCCAAAGGAGGCAAAGGTCTTGCCCCTCCATCCGGTTTTTCGCTTAGGCGAAAAATTCCCTCGTTGAATCGCAGTTTCAGGGGCACGCCGCGAAGGGCCATCCTTGGCCCATCGCAGCTCTCGCGGCATCCATGCCGCTCCCCCCCCCTGAAACTCCAATTCAACGAGGCCTCCTGAAAGGGGCGGTTCGGAGCGCGCGGGTGTTTCTCTGGAAGTCGTCAAGAGCCAGAGCCAGAGCGCTCGCCATGGGTAGGGCTGGTTCAGGTCGGAACGATCCTTTCCTGTCAGCCACGCGACGTTTTCGTACAGCCGTCAGTCCAGCGCATTCCCCTACATTCCGTGAGTCCATACTCTGAAGAGGATCGACGCCAGTCGTACGTCTTTTCAGGGGTTCACAATGTATAAAGACCTAAAATTCCCCATCCTCATCGTTCACCGCGACATCAAGGCCGATACCGTGGCCGGCGACCGGGTGAGGGATATCGCACGGGAACTGGAGCAGGACGGCTTCAGTATTCTCTCCACCGCCAGCTCCGCCGAGGGGCGTATCGTCGCCTCGACCCACCATGGCCTTGCCTGCATCCTGGTCGCCGCCGAGGGGGCGGGGGAGAACCAGCGCCTGCTGCAGGATGTGGTCGAGCTGATCCGCATGGCGCGGGTGCGCGCGCCGCAGCTGCCGATCTTCGCCCTGGGCGAGCAGATGACTATCGAGAACGCGCCGGCCGAGTCCATGGCCGACCTGCACCAGTTGCGCGGCATCCTCTACCTGTTCGAAGACACCGTGCCGTTTCTCGCGCGCCAGGTCAGCCGTGCCGCGCGCAAATACCTTGAAGGCCTGTTGCCGCCGTTCTTCCGTGCGCTGGTGGAGCACACCGCGCAGTCCAACTACTCCTGGCATACGCCAGGCCATGGCGGCGGCGTGGCCTATCGCAAGAGCCCGGTGGGGCAGGCTTTCCACCAGTTCTTCGGGGAGAACACCCTGCGTTCGGACCTCTCCGTCTCGGTCCCCGAGCTGGGCTCGCTGCTCGATCACACCGGTCCGCTGGCCGAGGCGGAGGCCCGCGCCGCGCGCAATTTCGGCGCCGACCACACGTTCTTCGTGATCAATGGCACCTCCACGGCGAACAAGATCGTCTGGCATTCGATGGTCTGCCGCGACGACCTGGTGCTGGTGGACCGCAACTGCCACAAGTCGATCCTCCATTCGATCATCATGACCGGTGCCATCCCGCTGTACCTGACGCCGGAGCGCAATGAGCTGGGCATCATCGGGCCGATTCCGCTCTCGGAGTTCAGCCGCGAGTCCATCGCCGCGAAGATCGAGGCCAGCCCGCTGGCGCGTGGCCGCGAGCCCAAGGTGCGGCTGGCGGTGGTGACCAATTCGACCTACGACGGCCTCTGCTACAACGCGCAGATGATCAAGCAGGCCCTGGGCGACAGCGTCGAGGTACTGCATTTCGACGAAGCCTGGTACGCCTATGCGGCGTTCCATGAGTTCTACCGCGGCCGCTACGGCATGGGTACCCGCCGCGATGACAGCGGCCCGCTGGTGTTCACCACGCACTCCACGCACAAGATGCTCGCGGCGTTCAGCCAGGCCTCGATGATCCACGTGCAGGACGCAGGCTCCCGGCGCTTCGAGCAGGCGCGCTTCAACGAAGCCTTCATGATGCACATCTCCACTTCGCCGCAGTACGGCATCATCGCCTCGCTGGACGTGGCCTCGGCGATGATGGAGGGCCCGGCGGGGCGCTCGCTGATCCAGGAGACTTTCGACGAGGCGCTGAGCTTCCGTCGGGCGCTGGCCAACGTGCAGCAGAACCTCGCCGAGGACGACTGGTGGTTCTGCGTCTGGCAGCCGCCGGGCGTTGAGGGGACCGACGAGGTGAAAACCCGCGACTGGGTGCTGGAGCCCAATGCCGACTGGCACGGTTTCGGCGACGCAGTGGAAGACTATGTCCTGCTCGACCCGATCAAGGTGACCCTGGCTACGCCGGGCCTGACCGCTGGCGGTCGTCTGGATTCGCGGGGAATTCCCGCCGCGGTAGTCAGCCGCTTTCTCTGGGAGCGCGGGCTGGTGGTGGAGAAGACCGGGCTGTACTCCTTCCTCGTACTGTTTTCCATGGGTGTGACCAAGGGCAAGTGGAGCACGCTGGTCACCGAGTTGCTGGAGTTCAAGCGCAGCTACGATGCCAACCAGCCGCTGGCGGACGCCCTGCCCAGCGTCGCCCAGGCCGGCGGCGCGCGGTATGCCGGCATGGGCCTGCGCGACCTGTGCGATGAGCTGCATCGCTGTTATCGCGACCACGCCACGGCCAAGGCGATGAAGCGCATGTACACGGTGCTCCCGGAGATCGCCATACGCCCGGCCGACGCATACGCACAGCTGGTGCGCGGAGAGGTCGAGGCGGTGCCTATCGATCGGTTGGAAGGGCGCGTTGCCGCGGTGATGCTGGTGCCATATCCGCCAGGAATCCCGCTGATCATGCCGGGCGAACGGTTCACCGAATCCACCCGCTCCATACTCGATTACCTGGCCTTCGCCCAGAGTTTCGAGCGCAACTTTCCCGGCTTCGATTCGGACGTCCATGGCCTGCAGGTGCGCGAGGTAGACGGCGAGCGGCGTTATACCGTGGAGTGTTGCAAGTGACCGTCCGGCCCCCGCAGGGTGGGGGCCGGCCCTGAATTTCCAAAGTGCTACTATCCTTGAGCGGATCGGTAAAGGGAGATACGAGGAAAAAGGAGGTTTCCCCCATGCGCTGTCCCGTGACGTTGCCGAACGAAAGCGAGCGCCTGACGGCGCTCTCCGATTACGGTTTCGACGACGAAAGCATGCTGCCGAGCCTGGACCCGGTGGTGCAGATTGCCGTACGCATGTTCGGCATGCCGGTTGCCGCGGTGAACATGATCGGCAGTGACCATGTGTTCTTCGCTGCCGCGACAGGTGTCGGTGAAGTGGACATGGGACGTGACGTGTCCTTCTGTGCCCATGCCATTACCCAGGAACAGGTGATGGTGGTGGGCGACGCCAGCCGCGACGAGCGTTTCCATGACAATCCACTGGTGACTGCGCCCAATGGCGTGCGCTTCTATGCAGGGGTGCCGCTGCTGTCGGTCGAGGGGCAGCCGCTGGGTGCGCTGTGCATCATCGATAGCCAGCCACACGAGGACTTCTCCGGCGACGACTGCGAACGTCTCAAGGAGCTGGCGCGAATGGCTGCCGATCGCCTGGAGCTGCGGCGCATCGAGGTGGCCTCGGCACGCACCCGGCCACTGTTCGAAGAGTACGCCGGTACTTCGCCGACGCCAGTGGTGTGGTTCGATTGCTGGGGCGAGATCGTCGCCTGGAACGAAGCCGCCGCCAATCTGTTCGGCTACGACTTGGTCGAAGGCTGCGGGCAGGCCTTCGAGCTGCTGTTGCCCGAGCGCAGTCGCCAGTCCTTCCGCTCGCTGATCAGCAGCGCCAGTGACGCCACGTCCCTGGACGGCATGAGCGTGCCAGGGGAGATTACCGGGCTGCGCAAGGACGGCTCCGAGCTTTCCCTCGGCCTGACCCTGTTCAGTTGGTCCGAGCGGGGCAAGCTCAAGTTCGAGGCCGTGCTCAAGGACCTCACTTCTCGCCAGCAGGAAGAGGAAGCGCTGCGCCAGCTGGCCAGCGTCGATGTGCTCACCGGGTTGGCCAACCGTGGCCAGTTCTATCGCAGCACCGAGGAAGTACTGGTGCAGTCGCGGCCGGCGGCCGTGCTGATGATCGACCTGGACGGTTTCAAGGACGTCAACGACTCCCTCGGCCACGCCGTGGGCGACGGCATTCTCCGGCAGGTTGCCGCGCGGCTCGACCGGCTGGCGACCGCTGGCGCCACGGTGGCACGGATCGGCGGCGACGAATTCGCCATCCTCGAGCCGAACCTGCTTTCGCCCGAACACGCCATGCGCTTCGCCCAGGCGGTGATCGCCAGCATTGCCGAGCCCATCGTCATTGATGCCCACGAGGTGCGGGTCGCCGCCAGTTGTGGTGTAGCGCTGGCGCCGTTGCATGCCCAGGAAGCGCTGGAGCTGGTCGGTGACGCCGATCTGGCCCTGTTCAAGGCCAAGATCAGCGGGCGCAGCCATGCCTTCGTGTTCGTCCCCGCGCTGAAGATGGAGGCGGCGGCGCGCCACCTCTATGGCATGGAACTGCACCGTGCGGTGGCCAATGGCGAATTCCTGCTGTTCTACCAGCCCCAGGTGAGCCTGCGCGACGGCTCCCTGCGCGGCGTCGAGGCGTTGATCCGCTGGCAGCACCCGCAGCGCGGCCTGCTGTCGCCGGCGGCGTTCCTGCCGTCGCTGGAAGGCGGGCCGCTGGCGGCCATAGTCGGAGCCTGGATACTGGATGAAGCCTGCGCCCAGGCGGCCTACTGGCGGCGCAACGGTGCGCCTGACCTGCGCATGGGCGTCAACCTGTTCGGCGCGCAGTTCCGCATGGGCAACCTGGTCACACAAGTCCTGGAAGCTCTCGAACGCCATGGTTTGCCGGCGGAGGCGCTGGAGCTGGAGATCACCGAGAACATCGTACTCAATCATGACGACACGGTGCTCAGTACGCTGCAGACCCTGCGTTCCTACGGGGTAGGCATCGCCTTCGACGATTTCGGCACTGGCTACGCCTCGCTCAGCCTGCTCAAGACCTATCCGCTGAGCCGCATCAAGATCGACCGCACCTTTGTCATCGGCATGCTGGAGACCCAGCAGGATCTTTCGGTGATCCGCGCGATCCTCGACATGGCCCGCAGCTTCGACCTGGAAACCATCGCCGAGGGTATCGAAACCTCCGCCCAACGCGACCGTTTGCGCGCCGAACGCTGTACCGAAGGGCAGGGCTACCTGTTCGCCAAGCCGATGCCTTCGCAGCAATTCGAGCAGATGTACGAGATCGGTATCCGCCAGTTCGGGTCCGCCTGAGCGGCGGAATTTCTGCAGTGACATTGACCGCGCGGGGCGAAATCGCTCGAATCGCGCGGTCTCGTCCTGCAAAACGGTTTCCTCCTTTGCCCGGCGCTGTCTACCCTGTAGGACAGATCGCCGCTGCGTACCTTCAAAAGGCAGGCAGGGCGCCATGACTCGAAACAGGATTGCGGGCTTCTAAGGAGCGCAGATGGCGGAAGCGAAGAAGGGCAGCATGGGGTTCTGGAGCTGCACTGCGCTGGTGGTTGGCAACATGGTGGGGTCGGGGGTGTTCCTGCTGCCGTCGAGCCTGGCGGCGTTCGGCGGGCTCAGCCTGTTCGGCTGGCTGGTGTCGAGCACCGGGGCGGTGATCCTGGCCTTCACCTTTGCCCGACTGGCACGGCTCAATCCCGGCGCGGGCGGCCCCTATGCCTATACCCGCGACGGCTTCGGCAGCTTCGCCGGCTATCTCTGCGCCTGGACCTACTGGAAAGCCGCGTGGATCGGCAACGCCGCCATTGCCGTCACATTGGTGGGCTACCTGCGGGTGTTCATTCCGGCGCTGGCCGACCCGCTGCTGATGGTCGCCACGGCCATCGGCGCCATCTGGCTGTGCACCCTGATCAACCTGCGTGGCATCACTGCCTTCGCCGTCGTGCAGAACTGCCTCACCGCACTCAAGCTGATCCCGCTGCTGCTGGTGGGCATCCTCGGCTGGTTCCATTTCAATCCGGACTACCTGACCATCCCGGCTGCCAGTGAGTTGCCGAACATGGGATACGCCCAGGCCATCGCCACCACGGCGGCGCTGACGCTGTGGTCGTTCATCGGCCTGGAGTCGGCAACGGTACCGGCGGACGACGTGCGCGACCCGAAGAAGACCATTCCCCGCGCCACGCTGTTCGGCACCCTGGCGGCGGCGGCCGTGTACATCCTGTCGATCACTGCCGTGCAGGGCCTGATGCCGCCGGAGGTGCTGGCCAAATCCACGTCGCCGTTCGCCGATGCCGCACGCATCCTGCTGGGCACCTGGGGGTATTACCTGGTGGCTGGCGGCGCAGTGATCGCCTGCCTTGGCGCGCTCAACGGCTGGGTGCTGCTGCAGGGCCAGATTCCGGTGGCGCCGGCCCGTGACGGGCTGTTCCCCGAGTCCCTGGGCAAGCTCAACAAGAACGGAGCGCCGGCCAACGGGCTGCTTTCATCCGGGCTGCTGGTGACGGCATTGGTAATGGTCGACGGCCACGGCGAGCTGGTGGAGGTGTTCAACGTCATCATCCTGCTCGGCACCATGACCGGTGTCGTGCCGTACGCCTTCTGCACCGCGGCGTTGCTGCAGCTGCTGGCGACCAAGCCGGAATCCTTCTCCCCGCGCTCGCGCCCACAGGTGCTGGCCATCGGTTGCCTGGGCTTCCTCTATTCGTTGTGGGCGCTCTATGGCACCGGCGAACAGGCGATCTTCTGGGGCTTCCTGGTGTTCATGGCGGGCATCCCGATGTACACCTGGCGGCAGTACCGCAATCGCGCCCAGGGTTTGCCGATGGCGGCCGGCGACTGATTGTCGCGTACCGGGCGTTGCAGCCAGATCAAGCACTTGCTGGCCGATCTGCGAGCCAGTTCCCGCCCGATGCCGTGGGCTGCGTCACAGACCACGGCATCGACTTTTAGTTTCGCCTTGTTATAGTGACGCGATTTCAAAAATCTGATTCCCAGCACGAATAAGAACTGTTGGCCCGGGCTCCAGCGGCACTGCGCCGCACCCAGACGAGAAGCAGGGCATACCCGAGGACATCCCCGTGAAAGAATACAAAGTCTTCCGCATCGAGCTGGCGGACAAGATCGCCCATGTGCAGATCAACCGTCCGGAAAAGCTCAACGCCATGAACGCCGACTTCTGGAAGGAAATCATCGATATCTTCCAGTGGGCCGATGAAACGGATGAAGTCCGTGTCGTCGTCCTCAGTGGCGCCGGCAAGCACTTCTCCGCCGGCATCGACCTTGCCCTGCTGGCCCAGGCCGCCAGCCACCTGGGCAAGGATGTCGGCCGCAACGCCCGGGCGCTGCGCAAGACCATCCTGCAGCTGCAGGGCTCCTTCAACGCCGTGGACAAGTGCAGCAAGCCGGTCCTCGCGGCTATCCAGGGCTACTGCATCGGCGGCGGCATCGACCTGATCTCCGCTTGCGACATGCGTTACTGCAGCGCCGACGCGCAGTTCTCCATCAAGGAAATCGACATGGGCATGGCGGCCGACGTCGGCACCCTGCAGCGCCTGCCGCGCCTGATCGGTGATGGCATCATGCGCGAACTGGCCTACACCGGGCGTAACGTCAATGCCGAGGAAGCCCAGCGCATCGGTCTGGTCAACAGCGTCTACGCCGACCACGCTTCGCTGTTCGATGGCGTGATGGAGCTGGCCCGGCAGATCGCCGCCAAGTCGCCGATCGCCATCCGCGGCACCAAGGAAATGATCGGCTACGCCCGCGACCACCGCGTCGAGGACGGCCTGGAATACATCGCCACCTGGAACGCCGCGATGCTGCAATCCGCCGACCTGCAGGCCGCCATGATGGCGCACATGAGCAAGAAGACCCCCGAGTTCGCCGATTGATGCCCGTTCACTCTTCTTGCGCGCAGGAGGCGCACTAGGCCGATGGTTACTGGAGCCACGTCCCTCAGTCTGGTCCGCGACGAGCTGTTCGCCACGGTGGAGGAGGCCGAGCAGAATCTCGAGCACTTCATCGCCGAGCGTCAGAACGGCAGCCTGCTGCAACATTCCGTCGATTGCCTGAGCCAGATTCGCGGCACGCTGAATCTGATCGAGCTGGCCGGCGCCGAGCTGCTGGCGCAGGAAGCGCTGGACCTGGCCACCGACATTCCCACCGGGGTCAGCGAAGACCGTGACGGCCAACTGGCTGCGCTTGGCAATGCGCTCTACGTGCTGCGCCGCTACCTGGAAAACCTCGAAGCGCACCGCCAGGAAATCCCCGAGCTGCTGCTGCCGGCGATCAACGACGTGCGCCAGGCCGCCGGCCAGCCCGCGCTGCCGGAGAGCTTTTTCTTCAGCGCGCGCCTCGATCTGCCGCGCCCGCTGCGTGCTGTCTCCGTTCCCCAGGTGGAAGATCCGGCCCGTGAAGTCCGTCGTCTGCGGCAGATGTACCAGGTCGGCCTGGTGGGGCTGATCCGCGAACAGAATCTCTACCCGAGCCTCAAGCTCATGGGCCGCGCGCTGGGCAAGCTCGATGTGCTGCTGGGCAGTGCCGCGCGCACCCGCCTGTGCTGGGTCGGCGCCGGCGCGCTGGAAGCACTGGTCGACGCGCAGATGCTGCCACGCAAGACGCGCAAGCTGGTGTTTTCGCGCCTGGATCGCGAGCTCAAGCAACTGATCGCCAACCCGCAGTACGAAGCGCCGCGGCAGTTGCTCAAGGAACTGCTCTATCTCACCACGCTGGCCGACACCGGCGGCGTGCGCGCCACTGAACTGCGCCAGGTGTTCGGCCTGGCACCGCTGCCGTTCACCGATCACCTGCTCGAAGACGAGTCCCAGCGCCTGTCCGGCCCCGGCCAGTCGGTGATGCGCTCGTTGTCGGTGGCGATCCGCGAGGAGCTCACAGCGGTCAAGGACCAGCTCGACCTGATCGAGCGCGGCGTGTCCCAGGCCGATGCGCTGGGCATCCTGCACACCCAGTTGGGCAAGCTGGCCAAGACCCTGGGCATGGTCGGCCTGAATTCTGCCGCCACTTCGCTGCAGCACCAGCATGGAGTGGTCGCCGGCTGGGTAGCCAAGGGCGCGGTAGACGATCCGGCTGCGCTCAACGCACTGGCCGACGCGCTGCTGTACGTCGAAAGCATGGTCGGCAACCTGGAGCGTGGCGAGCGCATGAGCGCGCGCCCGGCGCCGATAGGCGAGGACGATTCCTTCGCCGTGCACCAGCTCGCCGAAGCGCGCATCGTGGTGATCGACGAGGCCCAGTCGGGCCTGGCGCTGGCCAAGCGCGCGATCACCGCGTACCTGGAATCCAACGGTGACAAGCTGCACCTGGCCAACGTACCGATCAGCCTGCAGGCGGTGCGTGGCGGCCTGTGGTTCCTCGGCCAGGAGCGCGCGGCATTGCTCGTGGGTGCCTGTGCCGATTACATTCAGGGGCAGATGATCGAGACGACCCAGATGCCGTCCGAGCAGATGCTGGAAACCCTGGCGGATGCGCTGACCGGTCTGGAGTACTACCTGGAGGGTGGAGCGATGATGCGGCCTGAAGGCCAACCCGACGTCCTCGACGTCGCCAGCGAGAGCGTCAAGGCCCTCGGCCTGACGGTGGCCGCCTGATGCGTACCGGGCGTTGGCAATCCTCGATGTTCGAGGTGGCTGCGAGCGGTGGCTGGGCGCTCGCCCACTGCCAGCAGCAGTTCCTCGCCGACAGCAACGGCGTGCTGTTCCCCCGTGACTGGCTCAAGCGCCAGGACCTCTCGGTACTGTCCGAGCATGCGGTGGGCGAGTTCGACGGCGAGCCGGTATACCTGCTGGAAGTCGAGCGTACCGATCCGCTGGAGGGCGCCAGCTGGATCGGCCTGCGGCAGTTCATGATGCAGGCCGAGGAAGACATCTTCGCCATGCTCGGCTTTGCCAGCCAGATCGGCATCTGGTGGCGGCAGAACCGCTTCTGCGGCAGCTGCGGTCAGCCCAGCCTGCGCATGCCCCGCGACCGCGCCATGCACTGTGAAAGCTGCGGCATCCAGCGCTACCCGCTGCTGTCGCCAAGCATGATCGTGCTGGTGACCCGTGGTGATGAAGTATTGCTGGCGCGTTCGCCGCGCTTCGTACCGGGGATGTACAGCACCTTGGCCGGCTTCGTCGAGCCAGGCGAGTCGGTGGAGCACTGCGTCGCTCGCGAAGTGCGCGAGGAGGTGGGTGTCGAGATCGGCAATATCCGCTACATGGGCAGCCAGCCCTGGCCGTTCCCGCATTCGCTGATGTTCGGCTACCACGCCGAGTACGTCAGCGGTGAGATCGTCATGCAGCCGGACGAGATCGAGGATGCCCGCTGGTTCCACGTCGATGAGCTGCCGCGCCTGCCGGCCGAGCGCTCCATCGCCCGCTACCTGATCGAGGTCTATCTGGCGCGCCGCGCCGGTCGTCCTGACCCCGTCCTGCCCGGCGGCGCCTGAGTCCAGGCGCCGTAGCGGTCGTTTTCAGGCGGCGGCAGTGAACCAGTGCTGCCAGGCCAGGCGCACGGTCAGCGCCAGCACCACCAGGATGAATACCGGACGGATGAACTTGGCGCCGCCGCCAATCGCCGTGCGTGCGCCGAAGTAGGCGCCGATCATCAGCGAACTGCCCATGCACAGGCCCATCAGCCAGACCACCTGACCGGAGGCGATGAATACCGCCAGCGCAACGATGTTGCTGACGAAGTTCATGCTGCGCGCCACACCGCTGGCGCGTACCAGGTCCAGCGGATACATCAGCAGGCTGCTGACGGTCCAGAAGGCCCCGGTGCCAGGGCCGGCCACGCCATCGTAGAAGCCCAGGCCGAGGCCCTGCGGCCACTGGCGGCGTTGGGCGATCTGCGGGTTGGCATCCAGCGGCGCTTCGGGTGTCTTGCCGAACAACAGGTACAGGCCGCAGCCGAATACCACCACCGGCAGCATGCGATTGAGCCATTCCGCTGGCATCAGGTGCGCGGCCCAGGCGCCGAGCGCCGCGCCGATGGCGGTAGCGATCAGGCCATTGCGCCACTGGCGCGGCTGGAACAGTTTGCGCCGGTAGAAGGTGTAGCTGGCCACGGCGGCGCCGAAGGTCGAGCTGAGCTTGTTGGTGCCCAGCGCCAGGTGCGGCGGGACGCCGGCGGTGAGCAGGGCAGGGATGGTCAGCAGGCCACCGCCACCGGCAATGGCGTCGATGAAGCCGGCGAGGAAGGCGACGCCGGCGAGAATGAGCAGGGTAGTTGGGTCTACGACGAGTTCGAAGGGCATGGGGTTCGCCTTGATCGGGGGCTCGTGGCGCCACTCTCTCGTAAAGAGTGCACGCGGGAAACGTTAACGGGCCCGAAAGCTGCGACGGTCTGGCTGGCCGCGCAGGTACGCGGTGCGCATAATGCCGGCATTTCTAAGAGGAAGGAAATCATTCGATGCAGTACGACGGTCTGGCCTGGGTGGTTGCCTTCGTGGCGCTGTTGGCGCTGGTGGTAGCCGCCCGCATTCTGTTCGACCGTCACTGGTTCCTCGGCTGGTTGCGCGGTACGGCGGGGATGCTGTTCGTGGCTGTTGCCGTGCTGGTGGCGCTGGTGGCCTGGGACCTGCGCAGCTACGACCCGCTGCCGGCGGAGCGCCCGCTGGCGACCCTGAGCTTCCATAAGGTCGGTGAGCAGCGCTATGAGGTGACGTTGCTGCAGGGCAATGACGAGCGTCGCGTGGAGCTGGCCGGCGACCTCTGGCAACTGGATGCGCGGGTTCTGGAGTGGAAGGGGCTGGCGCGGCTGATCGGCATGGCGCCCGGTTATCGCTTGCAGGACCTTTCCGGCCGCTTCCTGGCGGTTGAGCAGCAGTCCCTTGGGCGCAAGGTGTCGCTGGTTTCCGATGCACCGGGAATCGATTTCTGGCGCTGGTTGCGCGATGGCCAGCACGATCTGCTGACTTTCGTGCCGAAAGCCGGGCGGGTGAATTATCTGCCAATGGCCGAGCAGGCGGTGTTTGCCGTGCGCTATGGCGCGGGCGGGCTGACCGCCGAGCCGATGAATGCGGCGGCGATCCAGGCGCTCAAGGAGTGGCAGTAGCCGCTTTTCTGTAGGAGCGAGCAAGCTCGCTCCTGCAAAAAGCAAAAAAGGGAGCCGAATGGCTCCCTTTCTCGTTTCCGCGCTAGCGCTTAGGCGAGGAAACCGCCGTCCACGTTCAGCGTCACGCCGGTGGTGTAGCTGGAGGCATCGCTGGCGAGGTACAGCACGGCGCCGGCCATTTCGCTCGGGTCGGCCACGCGCTTGAGCGGGATGCGCTGCAGGGCGACATTGCGGATGGCGTCGTTGCTCACCAGCGCCGAGGCGAACTTGGTGTCGGTCAGACCCGGCAGCAGGGCGTTGCAGCGGATGTTGAACTGCGCGCATTCCTTGGCGAAGACCTTGGTCATGCTGATCACCGCGGCCTTGGTCACCGAGTAGATGCCCTGGAACTCGCCCGGAGTGACGCCGTTAACCGAGGCGACGTTGATGATGCTGCCGCCACCGTTGGCCTTCATCAGCTTGCCGCCTTCGATGGACATGAAGTAGTAGCCGCGGATGTTCACGTCGACGGTCTTCTGGAAGGCCGACAGGTCGGTGTCCAGCACGTTGCAGAACTGCGGGTTGGTAGCGGCGTTGTTGACCAGGATATCCAGGCGGCCGAACTGCTCGCGGATCTGCGCGAAGACGGCCTGGATCTGCTCCATTTCACCGATGTGGCAGGCAACCGCGGTGGCCTTGCCGCCGGCGGCGACGATTTCGTCGGCCACGGCCTGGCAGCCGTCGATCTTGCGGCTGGAGACGATCACGTGGGCGCCCTGTTGGGCCAGCAGCTTGGCGATGGCCTCGCCGATGCCGCGGCTGGCGCCGGAAACGAAGGCGATCTTGCCGTCGAGGTCGAACAGTTGGGTCTTGGACATGGAAATTCTCCTTGTTTTGGGCCGCAAGAGTCGGCTGGCGACCGGCTGCGCGTCGGCCGTACTACGTTGGACGCCGGACTCAGATGCTCATTTACCATCGGTAAACTCCGCCCTTCGTCCGGCTTCCGCCCTGTACGGCTCTGGCTCGCCAGGTCGGCAGTCGACCCTTACAGGCGGGACTTGCCGATGACCTGCAGGCTCACCTGTTCCAGCAGCTTGTTGGCGTGGATGAAGGTGGCGAAGCGCTTGTCCTGGGTCTGGCCGTGGAAGAAGCGGTAGTAGATCTGCTGCATGATGCCGGCCAGGCGGAACAGGCCGTAGGTGTAGTAGTAATCGAGGTTGTCGATCTGGATGCCGGCGCGCTCGGCGTAGTAGTCGGCGAACTGCTGGCGGGTGAGCATGCCCGGCTCGTGGCTGGGCTGGCGGCGCAGCATCTGCATCGGCTGCGGGTCGCCCGCTTCGATCCAGTAGGCGAGGGTGTTGCCCAGGTCCATCAGCGGGTCGCCGATGGTGGTCATCTCCCAGTCGAGCACGCCGATGATCTGCATCGGGTTGTTCGGGTCGAGGATGACGTTGTCGAAGCGGTAGTCGTTGTGGACGATGCCCGGCTTGTGGTGGTCGGCCGGCATCTTCTCGCGCAGCCACACCTTCACCTGTTCCCAGGCCGGCGCATCGGGGGTCAGGGACTTCTCGTAGCGATCGATCCAGCCGCCGATCTGGCGCTGCACGTAGCCCTCTGGCTTGCCCAGGTCACCCAGGCCGCAGGCGTTGTAGTCGACGTTGTGCAGGTCGACGAACTTGTCGATGAAGCTCTTGCACAGCGCGGTGGTCTGCGGCGCGTCGAGGTTCAGTTCCCTGGGCAGGTCGCTGCGCAGGATGATGCCGTTGACCCGCTCCATGACGTAGAACTCGGCGCCGATCACCGATTCGTCGGTGCAGTAGGCGTACGCCTTGGGGCAGTAGGGGAAGCCGTCCTTGAGCTGGTTCAGGATGCGGTATTCGCGGCCCATGTCGTGGGCGGACTTGGCCTTCTTGCCGAACGGCGGGCGGCGCAGGACCAGCTCCTGGTTGTCGTACTGGATCAGGTAGGTCAGGTTCGAGGCGCCGCCTGGGAACTGGCTGATGCGCGGCTGGCCCTGCAGGCCGGGAATGTGGTCCTTGAGGTAGCCGTCGATCACGGCGGCATCGAGTTCTTCACCTTCGCGGGAGCGGATGGTCTGGTCGGTCAACGACATGCTGGTCCCTTCTTGTACTGGGCTTGTACGGGTCATCGCACCGCAGCGAAAGCGGCGGGCAAGGGTGGCGCGCAAGGTGGCGTCGGGCTCTGGCCTGATGGGTTGCGGCAGAATCAGGCAGGGCAATGATGGCGCCGGATGATCATTGGCTAATCTAATGTCGACGCCTGCCGCTCACAAGCGCGGCGGGACGTTATTGGCGTCCGTGTTGCACCCCGATCAAGCTGCCTGATTCGCGGGCCAGAGCGGGGCGCAGGCATAAAAAAACCGGAGCCAGGGACTCCGGTTTTTCACGCTGCGTGGGCAGGTTCTCTCGGATCAGACCGGGAACAGTTCGCCCAGCTTCATCGCCAGCATCATGTCGCCTTCGGCGCGCAGCTTGCCAGCCATGAAGGCTTGCATGCCGTCGGTTTCGCCGCTGGTGATGCCCTTGAGGGTTTCGCTGTCCATGATCAGGGTGACGTTGGGGGACTCGGCGTCGCCCTGTACCACTTCGCAGGTACCGTCCTTGACGACCAGGTAGTGGTTGTCGCCGTCTTCGATGTTGAACTGGAACACCAGATCCAGGCCGGCGGCCGCGCTGGCGTTGAACTTGCTCTTCATGGTGGAAACGATGTCAGCAACACTCATGGTTCTATTCCTTTTCTAGGTTTTCTCGCGCGGCGCTCGGCGCCGCATTGGGCCGGTACTCAACGATAGGTGATGAGTTCCGGCGCCCTCAACAGTTCCAGATGCACGTGACTGTTGAAGGAAGCCAGGGCCACTTCGCTGCCGCGGAACTTCAGGCGGTTGAGCGAAGTGTTGACGATCTGCCAGTTGAGCTCGAAGGCGTTCAGCGCCGGAATCCCGGTGACCATCTGCAGGACGGCGGTGATGGTGCCGCCGGAGGTGAACACGCCGATGTTGTCCTTGCCGCTGGCCGACTCCAGCAGGCGCTTGAGGCCGCTGTGCACGGTATCGAGGAACTCGGCCCAACTGACCAGGCCGTCCTTGTCGTGGTCGCCGGAAACCCAGCGGGCGATCACGGTGGAGAACAGGCGCTGGAATTCGGCGCGGTGGTCGGCGGCGTTGCGCATGATGTGCAGGGCCTGCGGTTCGATTTCCAGCAGGTCCGGCAGGTGCGCGCGGATCACCGCGTCGGCTTCGAATTCATTGAAGGCGGAATCGATTTCCAGGGTGGGCGTGTCGATCCCCGCTTCGTTCAGCCGGCCCATTACCGCTTCGGCCGTATGGCGCTGGCGGCGCAGGTCGCCGGCAACGCAGCGATCGAAGCGCAGGCCGAGGCTGGCCAGGTGCTCGCCGAGAATTTCCGCCTGGCGCACACCGGTATCCGAGAGCACATCGTAGTCGTCGGCACCGAACGAAGCCTGGCCATGTCGAATCAGGTAGATGCTTCCCACGCGCAGTATCCCGGCAGGGCTGAAAGTTCCGGCGAGGTTATGAGGATCATCTGGGGCTGTCAACGAAAAAACATACGCTTGTTTGAATGCTATTCGCTGGACTGATACAGCGCTTTGCCAGCGCTGGTGGCGGGCCCGCGGCGTGGGTATGCTTGCGGGATTCACAGCGCTTGTCACGCGTGCGCGTACAGAATTGTAAAAGGGGATGTGAGTGGAGTTTCTAGCGGATTACGCGGGTTTCCTGGCCAAGACCTTCACCGTGGTTGTGGCCATCGTCATCGTCCTGGTGGTGATCTCCGCTCTGCGCGGCCGCGGCCGTCGCGGCGGCAGTGGGCACCTGGAGGTGCACAAGCTCAACGACTTCTACAAGGAACTGCGCGAGCGCCTGCAGCACAGCGTACTGGAGAAGGCCAAGCTCAAGGCCCTGCGCAAGTCCGAGGCGAAAACGCTGAAGGAAGCGAAAAAGAAGAAGGGCGGCGAGAAGAACCGCGTCTACGTGCTCGACTTCGATGGCGACATCAAGGCCTCGGCCACCGAGCAGCTGCGCCATGAAGTGACTGCGCTGCTGACCCTGGCCACGCCGCGCGACGAAGTCGTGCTGCGCCTGGAAAGCGGCGGCGGCATGGTTCATGGCTACGGCCTGGCGGCCTCGCAACTGGCGCGCATCCGCCAGGCCGGCGTGCCGCTGACCGTCTGCGTCGACAAGGTCGCCGCCAGCGGCGGCTACATGATGGCCTGCATTGGCGAGCGCATCCTCTCCGCGCCTTTCGCCATCCTCGGCTCCATCGGCGTGGTGGCTCAGCTGCCCAATATCCATCGCCTGCTGAAGAAGCACGATGTCGATTTCGAAGTACTCACCGCGGGCGAGTACAAGCGCACCCTGACCGTGTTCGGCGAGAACACCGACAAGGGCCGCGAAAAATTCCAGGAAGACCTGGAAACCACCCACGAGCTGTTCAAGCGCTTCGTCGTCCATTACCGCCCGCAGCTGGCCATCGACGAGATTGCCACCGGCGAGGTCTGGCTGGGCCAGGCGGCGCTGGGCAAGAAACTGGTCGACGAGCTCAAGACCAGTGACGAATACCTGGCCGAACGCGCCCGCGAGGCGGATGTCTACCAGCTCAGTTACGTGCAGAAGAAGTCCATTCAGGAGCGCTTCGGCGTGGGCGTCAGCGGCGTGATCGATCGCGTGCTGGTGACCTGGTGGGACCGCCTGGGCCGCAGCCGTTTCTGGCAGTGACTCTTCTGGCAATGATTGGGCGTCGGGCGCCGGGATCGCGCCCGTTTATCGAATTCGAAAGAGGAGGGTCGAGATGAGTGCATTCAAGGCGTTGTGGGTCACGGAGAGCGCGCACGGCGTGCATGACCTGCAGGTGGCCGAGCGGCAGGTTGCCGATCTGCCGGCGGGTGAAGTGCTGGTGCGGGTGAAGTATTCCTCGCTGAACTACAAGGATGCGCTGTCTGCCAGCGGCAACCGAGGTGTCACCCGCAAGTACCCGCACACTCCCGGCATCGACGCCGCTGGCGTGGTGGAAGAGTCCTCGGTGGGCGAATTCGCCGCCGGCGATGAAGTCATCGTCACCGGCTACGACCTGGGCATGAATACGCCGGGCGGCTTCGGCCAGTACATTCGCGTGCCCGCGGCCTGGCTGATCAAGCGCCCGCAAGGCCTGTCGCTGCGCGAATCGATGATCCTCGGCACCGCTGGCCTGACCGCCGCGCTGTGCGTCGACAAGCTCGAGCGCGCCGGCCTGACGCCGTCCGCCGGCCCCATCCTGGTCACTGGCGCCACCGGCGGCGTGGGCAGCATCGCGGTGATGCTGCTGGCGCAACTGGGCTACACCGTCGCTGCCGCCACCGGCAAGCTGGAACAGGCCGAGTTGCTCAATCGCCTCGGCGCGCGTCAGATCCTCGACCGCGCCACCGTCTCCGACGGCGTCGACAAGCCGCTGCTGCGCGAGCAGTGGGCCGGCGCGGTGGACACCGTGGGCGGCGACATCCTGTTCAACGTGGTCAAGTCGCTGCAGTACGGCGGCAGCGTCGCCTGCTGCGGCCTGACCGCCGGCGCCGCCTTCAAGGCCACCGTGCTGCCGTTCATCCTGCGCGGCGTGAACCTGCTGGGCGTGGACTCGGTGGAGCTGCCGCTGGTGGTCAAGGCTTCCATGTGGGACAAGCTGTCCCTGCAATGGAAGCTCGACAACCTCGAAGCGGCAGTCCGCGAGGTCAAGCTCGACGACCTGCCGGCCGCCATCCACCAGATCCTGGCCGGCAAGCTGGTTGGCCGGGTGCTGGTCAACCTGGATTGATGCCCGTGCCGGGCCTGGGTGTCAGCCCAGGTCCGGCAACAGGTAATCCGCCCACAGCGAATCGGCGAACTGGCTTCTGAAGAAGCCGAAGTGGCCGATGCGCTTCACGCCGATATCTTCCGGCGCGATTCTCTTCAGCGTCTTCGGCGAGCCACGGTAGAAACCGTGCAGCGACTCGGTATTGCGCCCGGACATCATCTCATCGTCGGTGAAGGAGATCGACGTGATGGGTGTGCTCACCGAGGAGTACGCCTCGCGCACCGCGCCGCTTTCCGCGCCCACCGAATACTCCGGGTCCAGGCACCAGCGCCGCCATTGCTCGATCACTCCGCGCGGCAGGTCGCCGACTACGCCCAGGCGCTTGCCGGGGAAGTAGCCCAGCAGCGGCGTGATCGTCGGCGCCAGCAGGTACCAGAGCAGCCAGGCCTTGTGCCGCAGGCCCTTGGTGTTCTCGCGCCAGTAGCCACTGCCGGTGGCGATGGTGAAGGCGCGGTGGATGCGCTCGGTGCCGCGCACGAAGGGCAGTATCTGCCCGCCGAGGCTGTGACCGATCCAGAACACCGGCAGCTCGCCGGCGGCCTCGACCACGGCGTCGAGCATCGCACTGCAATCGTGATTGCCCCAGGCGAGGATATCGACGTCCAGGTCACGCAGGTGGCCGGCGCGGGACTTGCCCATGCCGACGTAGTCGAAGGTCACGGTCAGGTAGCCGCGCTCGGCCAGCCAGTTGGCGAAGGCCGTGTAGAAGCGCTGCTCGACGCCCATGGCGGGAACGATCAGCACCGCTCCGCGCGCTTCTCCGGGTGGGTAGTACCAGTGGCTGGACAGGCTGTGGCCGTCGCCATTGTCCAGTGGACGAGGGAGCGGGGTGATCATGGCGCGGTCCCTCAGGCCTGGCTGATGTACATGGTGATGTCGGCGCGGAAGACCTTCTTGTCACCGACGTAGGCAAGCACCGGGACGATGACGTCGCCTTCCTGGTTCCAGTCCACGGCACGGCCATCGGCCACGGCGCGTACGTCACCGTCGGCCTTGGCCAGGTATTCCACGGTCATGCCGCGGGGAATCCAGCGGCGGCCCTTGGGGATCGACACGTCGGTCATGGTCCCGGCGGCCAGTTCGGCGGCGTTGCACAGGGCGATGGCGTGCACGGTGCCGATGTGGTTGAGCACCTCGCGGCGCTTGGGGAAGGTCACTTCCGCATAGCCTGGGCGCAGCTCGACGAACTGCGGGGCGATGCTGGCGAAGTAGGGGGCAACCTGGCCGATCATGGCGCTGAACTGCGCGGGGCCGGCCTGCTGGTACATTTGCATCATCTGACTCATGGCAACTCCGGGGCAAAGCGGATTGAAGATGGATGCGCGCCCAGGCAGTATACGAAGACTAGAAATTAATTCTAGAAAAATATTCTAGAATTCTGTTCGAGCGGTTTTTCCAACAGGAACCCCATGGCCCGACCTTCCCGCAAAGACGACATCCTCCAGGCCGCGCTGGCCTGCTTCAGCGAAGCCGGCGTGGACGCCACCACCATAGAGATGATCCGCGACCGCTCCGGTGCCAGCATCGGCAGCCTGTATCACCACTACGGCAACAAGGAACGGATCATCGGCGCGCTGTACCTCACTGGCGTCGGCCAGTACGCGGCGCTGCTCGATGCCGGCATCGAGGAGGGCATGAGCGCGGAGGCCTGTGTCAAGCTGTTCGTCACCTGCTACGTCGACTGGGTGGCGGCCAATCCGCAGTGGGCGCGTTTCATCCTGCACAGCCGCGGCCGTGTCGAGGCGGGAGAGGTGGGCGAGGCGTTGCGCGAGGCCAACCGCGAGCAGGGGCGGCGCATCGCCGGGCTGCTTGCCGAGCACCGCAAGGCCGGGGCGTTCAAGGAGCTGGCGGCGGAGCTGTTCAATTCGGTGGTGATTGGTCCAAGCCAGGACTACGCGCGCAACTGGCTGGCCGGGCGGACGAAGGTGGACCTGATCGATTGCCGGGATCAGCTGGCACAGATTGCCTGGGAGAGTGTGCGCGCCTGATGGTCTGCAGGCTTAGGCGGATGCACCTTCTGTAGGAGCGAGCTTGCTCGCGAACGGTGTTCCCGGCAGTTGCGGCGCTGCATCGGTTCGCGAGCAAGCTCGCTCCTACGAAGGGCCGTAGGGCGGATAACCTGGAACAGGTTATCCGCCGTCCCCCTGCTGGCGGATAACGCTGGCGCGCTATGCGCCCTACGAGAAATGCGCCGTGCAGAATTGAAAAAGCCCCGCGATGCGGGGCTTTTTCATGCCGTTGAAGCAGTCGGCCGGATCAGGCCAGCTGGCGGCGACGGAACAGCGGTTGCGGCTGGGTCACCGAGGTCTGGTAGACCTCGCTGAAGTCGTCCAGGCCAGCCAGCGCCGCTTGCGGGTCGCGGTCGGCGCGGATGGCGTAGGCGTCGAAGCCGCAGCTCTGCATGAAGAACAACTGGTCGCGCAGGACATCGCCGATGGCGCGCACTTCGCCCTTGTAGCCGAAGCGCTCGCGCAGCAGGCGCGCGGTGCTGAAGCCGCGGCCGTCGGTGAAGGCGGGGAAGTTCACGGCGATGACCTTGAACTTGTCCAGGTCGCCGGCGATGGCTTCGGGCTCTTCGTCCGCATCCAGCCAAACGCCCAGGCCGCCGTCGCGACCGCGCAGGGCCGGGCCGTGTTCCAGCCACAGGTTCAGCGGGATGATCACGTCGTCGCAGTTGGGCACGGTCTCGAGGGTCGCGTCCTTGGGCAGCAGGTGCCAGCGGTCGTCGACGACCTCGCGGTGCTTAATGATTCGCTGCATATACGCGCTCCTTGAAGGGGTCGATGCCGATGCGACGGTAGGTATCGAGGAAACGTTCCTCTTCGGTGCGCTGTTCCACGTAGACGTTGATGATCTTCTCGATCACGTCGGCCATCTGCTCCTGGGCGAAGGACGGGCCGAGGATCTGCGCGAGGCTGGCCTCACGGCTGGCGCTGCCGCCGAGGGAGACCTGGTAGAACTCCTCACCCTTCTTGTCCACGCCGAGGATGCCGATGTGGCCCACGTGGTGGTGGCCGCAGGCGTTCATGCAGCCGGAGATGTTCAGGTCGAGATCGCCGATGTCGAACAGGTAGTCGAGATCGTCGAAACGACGCTGGATGGCTTCGGCCACCGGCAGCGACTTGGCGTTGGCCAGGGAGCAGAAGTCGCCGCCCGGGCAGCAGATAAGGTCGGTCAGCAGGCCCACGTTCGGGGTAGCGAAACCGTTCTCGCGCAGTTCGCCCCAGAGGGTGAACAGCTGCGCCTGCTCGACGTCGGCGAGGATGATGTTCTGGTTATGGCTGTTGCGCACTTCGCCGAAGCTGTAGCGGTCGGCGAGGTCGGCGACTGCGTCCAGTTGCTTGTCGGTGATGTCGCCAGGCGCCACGCCGGTGGGCTTGAGCGACAGGGTCACGGCGACGTAGCCGGGCTTCTTGTGGGCGAAGGTGTTGCGGCTGCGCCAGCGGGCGAAGCCGGGGTTCTCGGCGTCCAGTTGGGCGAGGGCGGCGTCCTGGTCTTCCAGGGCCTGGTAGGCCGGATCGACGAAGTGCGCGGCTACGCGCTGCAGTTCGGCGTCGGTCAGGGTGCTCGGGCCGTCCTTCAGGTGCGCCCATTCGGCGTCGACCTTCTGGGCGAAGACTTCCGGCGTCAGCGCCTTGACCAGGATCTTGATGCGCGCCTTGTATTTGTTGTCCCGACGGCCATAGCGGTTGTACACGCGCAGGATGGCGTCCAGGTAGGACAGCAGGTGTTGCCAGGGCAGGAACTCATTGATGAAGCTGCCGACGATCGGGGTACGGCCCAGGCCGCCGCCGACGGAGACGCGGAAGCCCAGTTCGCCGGCTTCGTTCTGCACCGCTTCCAGGCCGATGTCGTGCACCTCGATGGCGGCGCGGTCGCTCACGGCGCCGTTGACGGCGATCTTGAACTTGCGCGGCAGGTGGGCGAATTCGGGGTGGAAGGTCGACCACTGGCGGATGATCTCGCACCAGGGGCGCGGATCGACGAGTTCGTCACGGGCGACGCCGGCGAACTGGTCGGTGGTGGTGTTGCGGATGCAGTTGCCGCTGGTCTGGATCGCGTGCATCTGCACGGTGGCCAGCTCGGCGAGGATTTCCGGCACATCTTCCAGCTCCGGCCAGTTGTACTGGACGTTCTGGCGGGTGCTGATGTGGGCGTAGCCCTTGTCGTAGTCGCGGGCGATCTGCGCCAGCTTGCGAACCTGCCGGGAGGACAGCAGGCCGTAAGGCACAGCCACTCGCAGCATGGGCGCGTAGCGCTGGATGTACAGGCCATTCTGCAGACGCAGCGGGCGGAATTCCTCGCCGGTCAGTTCGCCCGCCAGGTAACGGTGGGTCTGATCGCGGAACTGCTTGACGCGATCTTCTACGATCCTCTGATCGTATTCGTCATATACGTACATGAATCATCCTGCTGTCAGGCTATAGCGCTCAGGGCGTACTGCGTTTCCCAGCGCGCACGGCAACGCGCTCCACGCGGAGTGGGGCGCACGATACCAGTTCGGGAATATGCGCAAAAGTGATGTTTGAGTATATGGCGAGAACTTTCGGATCTAAGCCGCGCCAGGCCTGAGGCTCAGGCGGGACGGGGGCTTGCGCCGGTGCCCGGGCTCGCCGTTGCGGCGCTGCCCTTTATATCCATTTCAAACGGCAGCGACGCAGTTGGCAGTCGATCAGGCGTCGCGGCCGTGGGCGGCGTCGCGCAGTTGCGAGGTGTCGACACGGACGAAGATCGAGTCGCCGATGCAGGTCAGCACATCGCCGGCATAGACCTCGCAGATGATCCGGCTCTTGCGGCCGATCTCGCCTTCCACATGGGCCTTGAGGGTCAGCGGTACGCCCATGGGCGTCGGCTTGATGTACTTGATGCCGAGGTTGCCGGTGACGCAGTCGATACGCGGCAGGCTGCCCGGCTCGCGGCCCTCGGCGCGGTAGTGGTAGGCCATGGCGGTCCAGTTCGAGTGGCAGTCCACCAGCATGGCGATCAGGCCGCCGTAGACCAGTTCCGGCCAGCCGCAGTACTTGGCTTCGGGCAGGTGCTCGGCGACGACGTGAATGCCGTCCTCGTGCCAGCGGCTCTTGATGTGCAGCCCGTGCGGGTTGCTGCCGCCGCAGCCGTAGCAGACGCCTTCCGGTGCGACCCGGTCCTGCAGCGAATCGGGAGTTGGCAGTGAATCGATTTGCATGGCCCTTCCTTGTTCTTGTCATCTGTGCGTGTCGGGGACGCAGCCTAACGGCATTCGCCCGGACGCGAAAAGGGCGGGCTTGCTTGAGAGGAGGGCTGGGCTGGTCTTAACTCTCGCCTGTGGTCCTTCAGCCAATAACGAGAAGATGGGGGAAGCATGAGCGAAGAAACGTCCAACAAGACCAGCGACAGCGTCGTCGATGCCCGCGCCGCATTCATCCTGATCCTGCTGGTGGTTGCGACCGCCGTGTTCTGGGTCAGCCACCAGTGACAGCGGTGCCGGCGGGTCGTCCTGCGGCCCGCCTGGTACCTCCTTCCTCGGCAGGCCTTTACAGGCCGGCGAAATGCAGCACCAGTTGCACCAGCCCGTAGAGCAGCAGCACGAAGACCAGCGTGAAGAGAATGCCCATGGCGATGAAGTGGCTCGGCTTGCCGTGGGTGAAGTCGCGCGCGCGGTTGCGCCCGCTCTGCACGCCGAAGGCCGCGGCCAGTACGCTGTGGAGCATCTGCCAGAAGGTCGGCGGCTTGTTCTGTTGCTCGTCCATCGTTCATCCTCCTTTTGCCTGCAAGCCTAGCTCCTGACGGAGCTGGCGCTAGAGTTCGATCTGCGTCCACTGGCGCTTCTGCCACATCACCGCGAAGATCGCCGAGGCCAGCCCGCGCTGCAGAATCTGCATGCTCCAGATCGCCAGCAGGCCGCCGCCCAGTACCGGGCCGACCAGATAGGCCAGCGGCAGGAAGAACAGCCACTGATTGCCCAGGCTGACCGCCATCACCGTGCGCACGGCCCCCGCGCCCAGCAACGCCTGGGTCAGTACCAGCGCCGTGGCGTCGATCACCATGCCCATGCCGGTCAGCATCAGTGGCATCCGGCCCAGTTCGATCAGCGCAGGGTCGCTGACGAACAGCCGTAGGATGGCCTCGGGGAATATCCAGAACGGCGCCCCCAGCAGCGCCAGCCCGCAGGCCGCCACCTTCACCACGTCCCAGCCCCAGCGGTGCGCGCTGTCGAAGTCGCGCTCGCCCATGCTCTGGCTGACCAGGGTGGTTGCCGCCATGCCCAGGCCGACGCCGGGGAGGATCAGGAACAGCGCCAGGTTGATCAGCACGTGGGCCACGGCCAGTTCGCGGGTGCCGACCTGGGCGATGATCCAGAACAGCAGGGTGATGCCGGCGGCGAAGAAGAACTGCTGCAGCGAGTTGGGCAGCGACAGGCGCAACAGCGTGCGGATATCCCGCTCGCTCGGCAGGCGCGGGTGGCAGCCCTGGGAGCGGGTATCGCGCCAGGTGATCCAGGCGTAGATCAGTGAGCCGATGTACAACGCCAGCGTGGTGCCCAGGCCGCTGCCCACCGCGCCCATGCGCGGCAGGCCGAACAGGCCGTGGATCAGGCTGTAGCTGATCGCCGCGTTGGCCAGGTGCATCACCACCAGGGTGCGCATGTACATGCCGGAGCGCCGGGTACCGTTCCAGTAGCCACGGAAGGAGAAGTTCAGGCCGACCGCGAGCACCGACAGCGCGCGCCACTCGAAGTAGGGGATGCCGACTGCCAGCACGTCGGGATCGCTGGACAGGGCCCGGATGATTGGCTCGGCGCACAGCAGGCAGATCAGTGTGATCGGCAGCGACAGGCCCAGCGCCACCAGCAGCCCGCAGTTCAACGGCGCGGCCAGTTCATCGTTGCGGCCTTCGCCTCGGCGGCGCGCTACCAGCGCCTGCACACCGGCGCCCAGGCCCATCACCAGGGAAATGGCGACGAAGTTGGCGTAGCTGCCGATGCCGACCCCGGCCAGGGACTTCTCCCCGAGGTGGCCGACCATGGCGGCATCCACCAGGTTGAGCAGGCTCTGGCTGAGCATGCCGCCGATGATCGGCAGGCCCAGGCTGAGAATGTTCTGGAACCGCTGGCGCTCTAGCATGGCGTCTCGGGGCAGTGAATTCCGGCTTGTTGTGGACATCCGGCGGGCCGTGCCGGTGGGGCGCCGCTGTGGGAAATCCTAGCCGAAGGGCAGGCTTCCTGCTCCCTTTTGGGGCGGAATATGCCTACGAACATTGCGAAGTTGTTCCGGTGATATTTCCGATGTTTGTGTGAGGTGCGTCACGTTTTTTCGGCTTGGCGAACGAAAGCGGCGTACTACGCTGAAATTCAATTGACCAGGGCAAACCTGTGCGAAAGCCAGGGACGCAAAGCCACCGATCTAACGCCCGCAAGGGCCATGACCGCGGGGTTGCCAAGCAGGCCGGACTTTCGTCCGCGCCCTCTGCGAGCTTGTGCTCGGCATCTTCCAACGTCCCGGTGAGCCTCCTGATCAACCCGTGCAGGTTGATGGTGTTTGTTGGCCCAAGGGAGCGCGCCGATGAATCAGCCGTATCAGGTTCAATACACCTACGGGTTCGCCCGGATGGCGTTGCGGGATCAGGTGGTGTTCAAGTCCATCGTCGGCTTGCTCAGCGGTCGTACGCTGGCGGCCTGGGCCTACGTCGACGGCTCGCCGGACCTGCTGGTCGAAGGATATGAAGGCGAGCCGCGGGTGCAGTTGCGCACCGCCGAGGGCGAGCCTTTCTGGGTGCACTGGCCGCTGCGCGCCAGCGAAGTCTTCGACTGCCTGGAGCGTGCTGCCCGCGCCATTGGCCAGCGGCCAACGGCGCTACCCGGTACGGCGCTGCGCCTGAAGCACTGGCCAGCGGCTTCCCTGCTCAAGGGCGATCATCGCTACGTGCGGCTGGCTACGCTGCTGTGTGCCCGGGCGATGAGCCTCGACGAACTGTGCGAGCGCTCTGGCGTGCAGCGCCAGGTGGCGGAGAGCTTCGTCCGCCTGATGGCCGCCCAGGAGCTGCTTGAAGACGCTGAGAGCCTCCCCGCGGCGCCCGTCCGCCAGGTTGCCGCGCCTGTCGGCCTGTTGGCGCGCATCCGCCGCCACCTGGGCCTGGGCGGTGCTGCGGAGGCTGGCCGATGAGGGAGTACAAGATTCTCTTTACCGGCACCATGGGCGCTGGCAAGACCACTGCCATCGCCGCGATCAGCGATATCGAGCCGGTCAGTACCGATGTGCAGAACAACGACCCGAGCGTGGACAAGGCGCGCACCACCGTCGGCCTGGATTACGGCGAAGTGCTGCTCGGCCCCGACGAGCGCTTGCGTCTGTATGGCACCCCCGGCCAGGAGCGGTTCGCCTTCATGTGGGGAATCCTCGCGCGCGGTGCGCTGGGGCTGGTGATCCTGATCGACAATTCGCGGCCCGATCCGCTGGGCGACCTGCGCGTCTATCTCGACGGCTTCGCCGACTGCATTGCCCAGGCGCCCTGCGTAGTGGGGGTTGGCCGTCTGCCGGAGAATTCCCATCCCGGCCTGGACGATTACGCCGCCGCCCTGGCGCAAGCCGGGTACGCCTTTCCGGTGGTGGAGGTGGATGTTCGCGAAGCGGAGCAGGTGCGCCTGCTGCTTGACCTGCTCCTGCTGCAACTGGAATGCACGGCGGCCTGAGGTCCGAGGTTCGCAACCGACTGGAGTCGACCATGGAACACGCCCTGATGAGCCTGCCGGAAAGACTGCGCAACGATGCCGAACAGGCGCTGGACGAACTCGGCGCCAGCCTGGGCAGGCTGAGCGCAGCGGTGATCGCCACCACCGACGGCTTCGAAGTGGCTTCCCGCGCCGGCAAGGGGCTGGAGGTATCCAAGCTGGCGGCGATGGCCTGCTCGATCTCGGCGCTCGGCGCCATGGTCGGCCAGGAAAGTGAGGTCGGGCCGCACCAGAACGTGATAGTCGAGGCCAGCGAGGGCTACATCGTCATCGTCGATATCCCGCATCCAAGCTATCCGATGATCCTCAACCTGGTCGCCGATCGCGAGGAAATGCTCGGGCAGGTGCTCTACCAGGCCAAGAGGGCGGCAACCCGACTGGCGGATATCTCGCTGCTCGGCTGAGACATAAGGCTTCGTGGCGCGCGCGGCTACGAGGCCCTTAAAACAGGACGCGCACTCGAGGAGTAATCGCTATGGCAGCACTGCAACAATCGCTGGACGAACTGCTGAACCTGGATGGTGCCCTGGCGTCGGCCGTGGTGGATGCCAAGAGCGGCATGCTGCTCGGACAGGCCGGTGGTGGCGTGGACCTGGAACTGGCGGCGGCGGGCAATACCGAGGTGGTTCGTGCCAAGCTCAAGACCATGAAATCCCTGGCGCTCAACGATGTGATCGAGGACATCCTCATCACCCTCGGCCGCCAGTACCACATCATCCGCCCGATGACCAAGCACGAGGGCGTATTCATGTACTACGTGCTGGACAAGGTCAAAGCCAACCTGGCGCTGGCCCGACGCAAGTTGCAGGAGGTGGAGGGGCAGATGGCGATCTGAAGCCTGCCTCAGCGGTGGGCGGACGGGGAGGTCCGCCCACCATCGTCGAGCTCGGCTGGCCCCTCGCGGGCCAGCTGCGTTTCAGCCCAGCAGCAATTCGGCCAGGCGCGCGGCGTGCCCGCGCAACTCCGGCACGGCGGTCGCTTCCCAGTGGCTGGCGCGCAGCATCGGGCTGAGCAGGTAGAGGTTCGGATTGGCCGCGCCGTTCTCGTCAAGCAGGCGGAAGCCGCTGTCGGTTTCCAGCCCCAGCCCTTGCCGGTCCTGGCGGATCACGCCGCGATCCAGCAAGCCGCTGAGCAGCGGCTCGTTCACGGTACTCAGGTTGGTGCAGGGCCCGGTGCAGTTGATCAGGTAATCGAAGCGCTGTCGTTGCGATTGCTTCGCGCCGCGAAGGCGGACTTCCAGTTCGATGCCACTTGCTGATGCGCTGGCGGCAAGCACCCGGCCAGCCTGTACCTGCAGCTGAGCGCTGCCACGCAGGTCATCGATGCGCTTGGCCACTGGCGGCGCGGCACGGTGGCGATGGACGTCCCAGTAGGTTTGCAGATGGCGCAGGAAGCGACTGCGTTCGTTGTCGTCCAGTGCCTGCCAGAGTTGTGGTGTGGCGGGGCGCAGCGCGGCGATCACGTCACGCCAATCGTGACCGTCCGCCGCGGCCTGGCGGATCAGTTGGCGCAGCTCGCGCAGCCGCTGGTTCAGCCCCATGTCCCGGAGGAAGGTTGCCGGCAGCTCCGGCAGCAGGGGATGGCTGGCGTTGTCGCGATGCGCCTGTGGCAGGAGGGCGCGGCGTGACAGCGCGAGCAGCGGGCCGGCGTGCCCCTGGTCCTGCAGCGCGAGAGCCATGTCGTACATGGTCAGGCCGGTGCCCAGCAGCAGGACGGAGGCAGCAGCAGGAATGCTTTCCAGCGCACCCGGCGCCCAGGGGTCGCGGAGATAGCGCGGTGACCCTTCCAGGGGCTTGAGCGGGCCGGGGGTGGCGGGGGCGAAGTTGCCGGTGGCGATGATGACCTTGCGGCTATCCAGCGGCTGGCCGTCATCGAGCAGCAGGCGCAGGTGATCGCCCTGATCGGTCAGCTCCAGCACTTGCTGGCAGAGACTGCTGAAGCGCACGCCAGGCGAAGCTTCGGCGATGGCGTGGCCGAGACGGTCCTGCAGGTAGTCGCCGTAGAAACGGCGCGGCAGGAAGTCGCCGGGCTTCGCTTCGGGCATCTGTTTGCGCGCGAATTCAAGGAAGTCTGACGGCTGGTCGGGGAACAGGCTCATGCGCTCGGCGGGCACATTGAGAATGTGGCTGGCTGAGCGGGTGCCGTAGGCCAGGCCGCGAGCCAGGCGGCCGGAGCGGTTGATCAGACTGAGTCGTAGCGGCCCTTTTGCCCTGCGCAGCAACTGGATGGCCAGTGCCGTGCCGCAGAATCCGCTACCGATGATGGCGATGTGTTCCATGCAACCCGCTCCTTGTTTCGAACCGGGGCAGGGTCGCAGAGCAGAGGCTTGCTGGCAATCGTGGCAATCAGATGCAGGGGCGCGAGGCGCCGAGGCCCGCTATGGGTGATCGAAGGGCAGCGCCAGGGTGTCGACGAGCGCATCCACTGGCATTGAAACCACGGTAACGATCGGGCAGACGATACTCATCCAGCAGAACAGCGTGACCGGAGCGTACCCCGTGCTGACGTTGCCGGTGAGCAGCTTGGCGTCGGCCTGCAGGCCCTTGTAGTAGGTGTCGTGCGTCCAGTGGTTATTGTCGACGCGGGTAATCACGGTGCCACAGCCGGAGATTGCGCTGGCGATGAGCAGGCTTATCAGGAAATTGCGCATGGGAAATTTCGACGGTGAGGGCGTGCGTCGAAAGATGCCGCTGAAGCAGCCGAGGTTGTATCAGACGATTCGGAAAGGGCGGCCAGAATAGCCGCCCTTGCGTGTCACTTATTCGAACAGGCCGTGCCAGCAGTCGCTCAGCTCGCCCAGTTCGAAGGATTTCACCCAGGACTGCTTTTCCAGCCACAGGCGAGTGGTCTCGCGGTCGGCTTCGGTCAGGCTGCCGACGTCGTTCAGGCACAGGTAGCCGGTGAACTCGCCGTCTTCGGTGGCGCCGCCGACGAAGACCCAGCCTTCGGCTTCGACGAAGGCGATCCACTGGTCGAGCACGTCATCCAGGTCGCCGCTGTAGTTCACTTCGAGGCTGAAGCCGAACTCCTGGAACTCGCCCAGGCGCAGCTTCTTCAGCAGGCGGCGTTTGCGCGGTTTGGCCATTTGTTCGGGGGTGAGGTATTTCATCTGTGATTCTCTCTTCAGCGGAAGCCTGGCGGGTGGCCGGCTTCGATCCGTTGTGCCCTGGGGGTGCCCAGGATGGCGGGATTATCCCGCATCTGCGCAGGATATGCAGCGAAGCTTTTCCCAGGCCGCGGACCTGCCTGACGAAACCGCCGCGCCGGGTAGGCCCGGCTGCGGCGTGGGGCGTCAGATCAGTTGTCGTAGCCCAGGTTCGGCGACAGCCAGCGCTCGCTGGTGCCGATCTCCTGGTCCTTGCGCGCGCTGTAGCGTTCGATCTGGTCCTTGTCGAGCTTGCCGACGGCGAAGTACTGCGCCTGCGGGTGGGCGAAGTACCAGCCGCTGACGGCGGCGGCGGGGAACATCGCGTAGTGCTCGGTCAGGGTCACGCCAGACAGGCCCTGCGGATCGAGCAGCTGGAACAGCGTGCCCTTCTCGGTGTGGTCCGGGCAGGCCGGGTAGCCGGGCGCCGGGCGGATGCCGACGTACTGCTCCTTGATCAGCGCCTCGTTGTCCAGGTGCTCCTCGGGCTGGTAACCCCAGTATTCCTTGCGCACGCGCTCGTGCAGCCACTCGGCGCAGGCTTCGGCGAGGCGGTCGGCCAGCGCCTTGACCATGATCGCGCTGTAGTCGTCGCCCTTGGCCTCGTAGGCCTTGGCCACTTCCTCGGCACCGATGCCGGCGGTGGTGATGAAGCCACCGACGTAGTCCTTCACGCCGCTGTCCTTGGGCGCGACGAAGTCGGCCAGGCTGAAGTTCGGCTTGCCGTCGGGCTTGATGGTCTGCTGGCGCAGGTGGTGCAGGGTGGCCAGCTTGTGGCCGTCGTCGCCATAGACTTCCAGGTCGTCGTGGTGCACCTGGTTGGCCGGCCAGAAGCCGAAGACGGCCTTGGCGCGAATGAGCTTCTCGTCGATCAGCTTCTTCAGCATCGCCTGGGCGTCGTTGAACAGGCTGGTTGCCGCTTCGCCCACGACTTCGTCGGTGAGGATGCGCGGGTACTTGCCGGCCAGGTCCCAGGAGATGAAGAAGGGCGTCCAGTCGATGTACTCGGCCAGCACGTTGAGATCGATTTCATCCAGCACCTTGACGCCGGTGAAGCTCGGCACCGGCGGCTGGTAGCCGGCCCAGTCGAACTTCGGCTTGGCGGCGATGGCCTGTTCGTAGCTCAGGCGCTCGGTGCGCGCGCTGCGGTTGGCGGTGCGTTCGCGGACTTCCGCGTACTCTTCGCGCAGCTTGCGGGCGTACTCGGGCTTCATTTCCTTGGACAGCAGGGTGGTCGCCACGCCCACCGCGCGGGAGGCGTCGGTGACGTAGACCACCGCGTCGTTGCTGTACTGCGGGTCGATCTTCACCGCGGTATGCGCCTTGGAAGTGGTGGCGCCGCCGATCAGCAGCGGCAGGCTGAAGTTCTGCCGCTGCATTTCCTTGGCGACGTGGACCATCTCGTCCAGCGACGGGGTGATCAGGCCGGACAGGCCGATGATGTCGCACTTCTGCTCGCGGGCGGTCTGCAGGATCTTCTCCGCCGGGACCATCACGCCCAGGTCGACGATGTCGTAGCCGTTGCAGCCCAGCACCACGCCGACGATGTTCTTGCCGATGTCGTGGACATCACCCTTCACCGTGGCCATGAGGATCTTGCCCTTGGCTTCTGGCTTGTCGCCTTTTTCCGCCTCGATGAAGGGGATCAGGTGCGCCACGGCCTGCTTCATCACGCGGGCGGATTTCACCACCTGCGGGAGGAACATCTTGCCAGCGCCGAACAGGTCACCGACCACGTTCATGCCGGACATCAGCGGGCCTTCGATGACCTCGATGGGGCGCGCGCACTTCTGCCGGCATTCCTCGGTGTCTTCGACGATGAAGGTGGTGATGCCCTTGACCAGCGCATGCTCCAGGCGCTTCTCGACGCTATGGCTGCGCCATTCCTCGTTCTCGACTTCCTTGACCGCGCCGCCGCCCTTGTAGTTGTCGGCGATGGCCAGCAGCGCTTCGGTGGCGTCCGGGCTGCGGTTGAGCACCACGTCCTCGACCTTGTCGCGCAGCTCCTTGGGGATCTCGTCGTAGATCTCCAGCTGGCCGGCGTTGACGATGCCCATCGTCAGGCCGTTCTGGATCGCGTAGTAGAGGAACACCGAGTGGATCGCCTCGCGCACCGGGTTGTTGCCACGGAACGAGAACGACACGTTGGACACCCCGCCCGACGTCAGCGCGTAGGGCAGGTTGTCGCGGATGTAGGCGCAGGCCTCGATGAAGTCGACCGCGTAGTTGTTGTGTTCCTCGATGCCGGTGGCGACCGCGAAGATGTTCGGGTCGAAGATGATGTCTTCCGGTGGGAAGCCCACTTCGTTGACCAGGATGTCGTAGGAGCGCTGGCAGATTTCTTCCTTGCGCGCCTGGGTGTCGGCCTGGCCGGCTTCGTCGAAGGCCATCACCACCACGGCAGCGCCATAGCGCTTGCACAGGCGGGCGTGGTGCTTGAACTGCTCGACGCCTTCCTTCATGGAGATGGAGTTGACGATGCCCTTGCCCTGGATGCACTTCAGGCCGGCTTCGATCACCTCCCACTTGGAGGAGTCGATCATGATCGGCACGCGGGAGATGTCCGGCTCGGAAGCGATCAGGTTGAGGAACCGCACCATGGCTGCCTGTGAATCCAGCATGCCTTCGTCCATGTTGATGTCGATCACCTGGGCGCCGGCTTCCACCTGCTGCTGCGCCACTTCCAGCGCTTCGGCGTAGTTCTCCTCGCGGATCAGCCGGGCGAACTTGGCCGAGCCGGTGATGTTGGTGCGCTCGCCGACGTTCACGAACAGCGAGTTGCGATCGATGGTGAAGGGCTCCAGGCCGGACAGGCGGCAGGCCTTGGGAATCTCCGGGATGGCGCGCGGGGCGTACTTGGCCACGGCCTTGGCGATGGCCTCGATGTGGCCCGGCGTGGTGCCGCAGCAGCCGCCGATGATGTTGAGGAAGCCGGAGGCGGCGAACTCTTCCACGACCACCGCCATTTCCGCCGGGGTCTCGTCGTACTCGCCGAAGGCGTTCGGCAGGCCGGCGTTGGGGTGGGCAGAGACGTGGGTATCCGCCTTGGTTGCCAGCTCTTCCAGGTACGGGCGCAGCTCTTTCGCACCGAGGGCGCAGTTGAGGCCGACGGAGATTGGGTTGGCGTGGCGCACCGAGTTCCAGAAGGCCTCGGTGGTCTGGCCCGACAGGGTGCGGCCGGAGGCGTCGGTAATGGTGCCGGAGATCATGATCGGCAGCTCGACGCCCAGCTCTTCGTAGACGCCCTGCACGGCGAAAATCGCGGCCTTGGCGTTCAATGTGTCGAAGATGGTCTCGATCAGGATCAGGTCCGCGCCACCCTCGATCAGGCCGCGGGTGGATTCGCTGTAGTTCTCCACCAGTTCGTCGAAGGTGACGTTGCGGAAGCCGGGGTCGTTGACGTCCGGGGAGATCGAGCAGGTGCGGCTGGTCGGGCCGAGCACGCCGGCGACGAAGCGCGGGCGGTCCGGGGTCTCGGCGGTCTTGGCGTCGGCCACTTCACGGGCCAGGCGCGCGCCCTCGACGTTCATCTCGTAGGCCAGCTCCTGCATGTCGTAGTCGGCCTGCGACACGCGGGTGGCGTTGAAGGTGTTGGTCTCGAGGATGTCGGCGCCGGCGTCCAGGTAGGCCTTCTCGATGGCCTGGATCACGTCCGGGCGGCTGAGCAGCAGCAGGTCGTTGTTGCCCTTCACGTCGCTCGGCCAGTCGGCGAAGCGCGCGCCACGGTAGTCCTCTTCCTGCAGCTTGTAGCTCTGGATCATGGTGCCCATGCCGCCGTCGAGGATCAGGATGCGCTCCTTGAGGGCTTGCTGGAGGGCTTGCAGGCGTGCGGCACGGTCGATCATTGGAATACCTGGGGGAAAAGGGCGTGGCGAAAGGTCGCTGATGATAGCAAAGCTGCACAGCTTTCCGGTGGTTCGCGGTTTTCCATGAATTCTGCTCATGTTGTCGGGGCGCCTGACTTGACGTCGTGTCAACCGCGCCCCGGCCGCACCTGACAAGTCCGGAACTGCCTGACACCGGCCTTGCTGGGAGAATTCAAGGCACTGAGTAGCAAGGATGAGGAAGTTTCGCGTCGCTGGCTGCTCGCCCAAGGATTCCGCACGCAAGGAGAGACTGATGTCGCAGAACGCCAACACCCTGATGCTGTTCTTCAAGGAGCAGGGCCCGCACGAGTTGTGCGTGCTGTCGCTGGTCAACCTGATGCGTGGCGACCAGGAGAAGTCGCTCGTCTATCAGCAGCGCCTGGGCGTCGACCTGTCGGGGATCTGGCAGGACGAGTGGTTCAACCAGCAATTCAGCGCACAGCCCGAGTACATCCGCCTGGATTTCGATACGTCGGTGCGCGCCAACCTGCCGCTGGTACTGCTCGAGAGCCTGTTCGAGCGTGGCCTGCGCGCGGCGGTGATCGAGGTATTCCACGACCAGGTCGGCGAAACCCAGCGCCATCATTTCCTCGACGGCAAGCTGGTCAATCGCTCCGACCTGTACCACCGCGAACCCTTCATCGAGCCCATTGTCGTCGCCCAACTGGACGCGCGTCACGAGGACGGGGAGGAAGACACCAGCGTCTGTGTGACGCGTCCGGTGCCGCTGCGCAAGCTGATCGAAGAGGAGCGCGAGCACGAGGAAAAAGCCAAGGCACTGGTGGAGGGTATCGCCGAGATCGCCAAGGTGGCGCGGCAGACCGGTGTCGGCCCCGGCGGCGTGATCAAGACTGGGCTGGTGCTCTGGCAGATGGCCAAGGGCCTGCTGCATGCGGTGATCTTCACCGTGCTGGCCCTGGTGTTCTTCAAGGGGTTCTGGATGTGGCTGGGCCTGGGTGTGCTGCTCGCCATCGTCCTGCCGCTGCTCTATGGCTGGGTCGAGTACAGCGACCTCAGCGAAAAGCGCGAGGAATCCGAGGCTATCGATGGCGCGGACTGATGCGCCAGCTTCCGGCCTGTCGGTCCGCTACCGCGAAATGCGAAATCCGTCGCAGTCAAAAGCGAAACGCTGTCGCACCCATCTAGGCGCAAAACCTTGCCATGCGTATGCTGGCGCGCGGCGACAGGTAGTGGCTATCTGCCTGCTCGCTGTCGGCAGGGCTTCATGATCGCCTGCCGGATCATGAAGCCGGCAGCATCGCAAGACCGGCAGGGATGGAGCGTGCGGCGCAGCTGGCCGCCCCACGCAAGCTACGGATTGGCGATTTTGGACACGGATGCTTTCTCGCAACTGTTGACGCTCTACATGCGGCGTATCCGCGCCAGTGCCTCGGGCGTGGCGACGGAAATCGGCCTGAGCCGCGAAGCCGTGAACAACTGGCGCAATGGCCTGTCGCTACCCAATCCCAAATCCCGCGACAAGCTCATCGCCTGCGCCCGCTACCTGCGCCTCACCGAGCTGGAAACCAATCGGCTGTTCAGCGCCGCGGGGTTCGAGCAGGAGTTTCCGCTGCAGACCGAAACCGCCGGCAGCGTGCCTTTCGCTCCCTATATCGAGTCGCTGTTCGACCAGTTGCGCAGGCTCACGCCGTATCCCATCGTCCTGCTGCTGTCCCAGGCGCACTGGGGCCAGCCGCCGTTCCGTCAGGAGCTGCTGGGCCGCGCCCGCGCGCTTTACGGCGAGCAGTCGGTGCTGCACATCCAGCCGCCTTACAGTGCCAGCACCGCCAGCGGCGACTATTTTGCCGCTATCGGCCGCCAGTGCGGTTTTGCCGACGTTACCTCGGATTATGAGTTCGAAGCCGCGCTGGAGCGCCGCCTGCTGGCCGGTGAGCGGCTGTTCTGCCTGGTCAGCCGCTTCGAGCAGGGCACCCCGCAGTTGCGCGAGATGCTTGCCGGTATCCTGCGCAGCCTCAGTGAGATGCACAGCGGTCGCCTGCACCTGCTGCTGTGCGGCGGCGAAGGGCTGGCCGACCTGAAGTACCGCAGCGGCGACCTGTCGCTGCTGAACATCGCCCAGGTCAGCCATTGGTCGGAGCTGACCCTCGCCGACCTCGGCCTGCTGGCCCAGCGTCGCTGGCCTGAGCAGCGTTTCGACCAGGCCATGCTGGGTGAGCTGCTGGAAAGCTGCGGCGGCCACCCGGCGCTGGCGGAAGAAGGGCTGGAGTGGCTGGTGCAGCATGACGGCCTCAGCAGCGAATCGCGCCGCGCGCTGCATGAGCTGTTGTCACGCAGCGCACGCCTCTGGCAAGCCTTCCTGCCGCTGGCGGAAACCGACAGTTCACGCGAACGCCTGCGTCAGCGCCTGGAGGCGGCTGACCTGGGGCGCGCCAGCCCGTACCTGGCCGATGGCGAGCTGCGCCGGCTGTTCTGGAACAACCTGATCACCGTGCGTGGCCAGGGCGACTCGGCCAGGCTGGTCTGGCGCTGTGAGGTCATTCGCCAGACTGGTCGGCAGGTGCTGGACGCATGCGTCGAGGCCTGAACCGGCAGCGTGGTGCGCTCAGCTACAAGCGCCTGCTGATGGTTGCGCTGATCACGTTCCTGCTGGGCAGTGCCGTGCTGGTGCCGCGCCTCAATCCGTTCTCCCGCGATGCTGCGCTGGCGGCGGAGGCAACCTACGATCTGTGGTCCGAACTGCTGAACTGGCGCACGGCGCTGCTCAAGGCTCAGTTGAGCGGCGCCGGCTGGCCGGCGGACATCCAGGCACATGCCCCGGTGAACCGCGACCCGCTGCTCAAGGTCGTGTCGCCCCAGCCCTACCGACTGGTCGCAACCGTGGTCGATCGCGCCGAACTGGGCAGCCTCGCCGGGCGGCAGGTGATCATCGACCTGCGGCCGCGCAGCAACGACTGGACCTGCAGCGCCGGCAATCCACCGCTGGACGAGCGATTCCTGCCACCGGGCTGCAGCACCGGCTATCGCGGGGAGCCGGCTGATGATGACAGCCCGTTGGTGACTTCCCTGCGCGCCATCGTGACCGGATGCGCGCTGTTGTTCCTCTGTTTCGGTCTGATGCAGTTGCTCCGCCACCCGTTGCTGGCGCCGATCCAGCTACGTCCTGCACGCCTGCTGAACACGCCCTTGCAGGACCTGCCGCGAGTGGATCGCCTGCTCCGCCTGCTCGGTCGCCGGGAGGCGACCTTGCGCGCCGCCGGAGTCACGCCGACGCGCTGGCAGCAGGCATTGGCCTGCGCCCGTGGCGACGGCTCCGAGCGCATCCGGGCGCTTGCGCTGAGGCTCGGTGCCGCGTGCCAGCCCAGCGGCGGCTGGGTGCTGCCCGGTGTGTTGTGCGAGTGGAAGCTGAATGCGGACGTGCCGATTTCCCTCGATCGCTGCCTGGTCTACCTGCCAGCGCCGGAGCTTGATGCGGAGCAGGTCGTGCAGCACCTGCGGGCCTTGCAGCTGGGGCTGGATGTCATGCTGGTACTGACCACCGATGACCAGGAGGAGCTGCAGGCCTACTGCGGCGAGCACAGCAACCTGTTCGTCGCCATCGGCAGCCGCCAGCAAAGCGAATGGCTGCTCGCTCGCAATGCCGGCGAGGTGCTGCTGCGCCTGCTGGCGGCGCAGTTGCGCCTGACCCGGATATCTCCCTACCAGACACGCGGCGGCGTGGTGCGCGCGGGTTCTTTCTTCGGCCGTGACCAACTGCTCGCGCGGGTGCTCAACCGCGAGCCGGCCAACTACCTGGTGGTCGGTGGTCGGCAACTGGGCAAGAGCAGCCTGTTGAAGGCTGTGCAGCGGCGCCTCGAGGACCACCCGCAGTTGAGCTGTCACTACATCTCGCTGCGCGATCACCGGCTCGCCCCGCGCCTGGCGCTGCAGTTCGGCCTGCCAGCGGAGAGCCCGCTGGAGTCGATCATCCAGCACATCGCTACGCACCAAGCGGGCAAGCGCCTGTTCCTGCTGATCGACGAGGCCGACCTGTTCTTCCGCGACGAAGCCGCCCACGGCTACCCGCAGCTTTCGACCCTGCGCGCGCTGAGCGAGGAGGGCCGGTGCTGGTTCATGCTGGCCGGCTTCTGGGACCTCTATGCCACCGCCGTGCTGGACTACCAGTCGCCGCTGCGCAACTTCGGCGAGGTGCTGACCATCGGCGCGCTGGAGCGCCAGGCCTGCCGCGAACTGGCCAGCGTGCCGCTGGCGCGCCTGCGTCTGGGGTTTGCCAGCGATACCCTGCTGGATGACCTGGTGGATGCCAGCGGGCAGCGCGCCAACCTGGTCGCGATCCTCTGCCAGGAATGCCTGGAGGCCTTGCCCCCTGGCGTGCGGGTGATCGAGCGCCAGCAGCTCAGCGCCGCCCTGGCTTCCCAGGCAGTGCAGGACGCGCTCGCCGGCTGGGGCCGCCTGAGCCAGGACGAAGCGGCCTGCCGCCTGGACCGCATCCTCGTCTATCACACCGCGCAGCACGGCAGCACCAGCCTCGCGGGGCTGATCGGAGTGGTCGGAGCGTCCATCGATGCCGTGGCGCTCAAGGAGTCCCTGGCACGCCTGCAACTGGCTTTCGTCCTCAAGCGCAACGGCGATGGCTACGAGTTTGCCGTGCCGTTGTTCGCCGGCCAGTTCGAGGCGGGCGAGCTGCCCTTGCTGGTGCGCCACGAGCTGGCCGCGCTACGCAACGAGGCGGGCTAGCCGAAAGGCGCGCTGTCGGTAGGCCCATGAGTTGGTAGACTTCCGCTGTTAATGGTCAAGGAACGTCTCCATGCTCCCCCGGATCCTCGTGCTGCTGGCCCTGCTGATGGCCAGCCTGGGCCTGCGTGCCGAATCGATGTCCTATACCCGCGATATTCAGCCGATCTTCACCGAGAAATGCGTGGCCTGCCACGCCTGCTACGACTCGCCGTGCCAGCTCAACCTGACGGCCGCCGAAGGCGCCCAGCGCGGGGCGAACAAGCTGCCGGTGTACGACGGTGCGCGCACGAAGGCGCAGGAGCCGACCCGGTTGTTCCTCGACGCCAACGGCGCGGACGCCTGGCGGCGCAAGGATTTCTGGTCGGTGCTTGACGGCCGTGGCAGCCAGGCGGCGCTGATGGCGCGGATGATCGACCTGGGCCACGAGCACCCGCTGGTGCCCAATGCAAAGATTCCCGACGGACTGGATCTGTCGATCAACCGCACCAACCAGTGCCCGACGCCGCAGAGCATCGATGACTTCGTGGCCAAGAACCCCCGCAGCGGCATGCCGTTCGCCGTCACCGGCCTGACCGACAAGCAGTTGAAGACCATCAGGACCTGGCTGGCCCAGGGCGCTCCAGTGGATGAGAAGGCCTGGCAGCCGGGCAGCGGCGAGGCCTCGCAGATTGCCGACTGGGAAAGCTTCCTCAACCAGCCCGGCGCCCGCCAGAGCCTGGTGTCGCGCTGGATCTACGAGCACCTGTTCCTCGCCCACCTGTACTTCACCGAGCGCGGCGAGCCGGGGCACTTCTTCCAGCTGGTGCGTTCGCGTACGCCCAGCGGCCAGCCCATCGACCCCATCGCCACGCGGCGTCCCAACGACGATCCGGGCAATACCTTCTACTACCGCCTGTGGCCTATCCAGGGCGTGATCGTGCACAAGACGCACATCACCTATCCGCTCAACGAGGCCCGCCTCAAGCGCAACCAGGAGCTGTTCTACGGCACCGCCTGGACTACCGACAAGGTGCCCGGCTACGGCCTGCAGCACCGCGCCAACCCCTTCGTGACCTTCGAGGCGATCCCGGCGCGGGCGCGTTACCAGTTCATGCTGGATAACGCCGAGTACTTTGTCCGTACCTTCATCCGTGGGCCGGTGTGCCGCGGGCAGATCGCCACCGATGTGATCCGCGACAACTTCTGGGCGGTGTTCCAGGACCCGGACCACGACCTCTACGTCACCGATCCGAAATTCCAGCGTCAGGCCTCGCCGCTGCTGGCGCTGCCGGGGCAGATCGACGATGTGGGGGCGATGCTGTCGCAATGGCGTTCCTACCGCGACAAGCGCAATAAATACGAAGAGCTGCGCCAGGACGTCTATGACGAGGCGCCCGCGCCGACCTGGGCGGACATCTGGGCCGGCAACGACAACGCCGTGCTGAGCATCTTCCGCCAGTACGACAGCGCGTCGGTGCGCAAGGGCCTGATCGGCGGCGTGCCGCAGACTATCTGGTGGATGGACTACCCGCTGCTGGAGCGCACCTACTACGGGCTGGTGGTGAACTTCGACGTGTTCGGCAACGTTGCCCACCAGGCGCAGACGCGGCTGTACTTTGACCTGATCCGCAACGGCGCCGAGCAGAACTTCCTGCGCCTGATGCCCGTCGGTGCGCGCAAGAAGCTGCTCGACGACTGGTACCAGAGCAGCGGCAAGCTGAAGATGTGGGCCGACTACTACAACTCCGACAGCGACGCGCCGACCGGCCTGTTCCTGCCGGAGAAGGGCGCCAAGCTGGCCTTCGCCAAACAGTTGCTCAAGCACTACGTGGCGCTCAATGCGCGGCCCGACCCGATCAACCTGTGCGAAAACGGCGCCTGCTACCGCAACACCGTGGCCGCGCCGCTGCAGGACGCCGAGCAGGCCTTCAGCCGCCTGGTCAGCCGCCCGGCCGCCGGCCTGCCGGTGATCGACCAGTTCCCCGAGGCGACCATGCTGCGGGTGGAACTGCCGGACGGCCAGCGCGAGATCTACACCGTGCTGCGCAACCGCGCGCACAGCAACGTCGCCTTCATGACGGGCGAGTCGCTGCGCTACCAGCCGGGCCTGGATACCCTGACCATCTACCCAGGCGTGCTGTCGAGCTATCCGAACTTCATGTTCAACCTGAAGGCCGGAGAGGTGGGCGATTTCGTCAGGGCGCTGGAACAGGTGAAGAGCGCGCTGGACTTCGAGAAGGTCGCCGACCGCTGGGGAGTGCGTCGCAGCAACCCGCAGTTCTGGTTCTACTTCCACGACCTGGATGCCTACCTGCGCGAAACCGAGCCGGTGGAGGCGGGCGTGCTGGACATGAATCGCTACGAGAACCTGTAAACCAGGTCGCGGACCGGGCCTGAACCTGTAGGAGCGAGCAAGCTCGCTCCTACAGGAAAGTGCTTAGCCTACCTGCGAATTATTCCTACTAAATCAGTAGGGCTTTATCCGATCCCCCCGTTTGGCGTAAACTGGCGCCACGTTTGCGAGGAGTTGCCATGAGCGCTATCACCATTACCGAAGCCGCACAGGATTACCTGGCCGAGCTGCTGTCCAAGCAGGACACCCCCGGCATCGGCATTCGCATCTTCATCACCCAGCCGGGCACCCAGTATGCCGAGACCTGTATCGCCTACTGCAAGCCGGGCGAGCAGAAGCCGGAAGATACCCCGGTCGGCCTGAAGGCCTTCACCGCCTACATCGACGCCATCAGCGAGCCGTTCCTGGACGATGCCGTGGTCGATTACGCCACCGACCGCATGGGCGGCCAGCTGACCATCAAGGCGCCCAACGCCAAGGTACCGATGGTCAACGAGGACAGCCCGCTCACCGAGCGCATCAACTACTACCTGCAGACCGAGATCAACCCCGGCCTGGCCAGCCATGGCGGCCAGGTGAGCCTGGTGGACGTGGTCGAGGACAACATCGCCGTGCTGCGTTTCGGCGGTGGTTGCCAGGGCTGCGGCGCGGTCGAGATGACGCTGAAGGATGGCGTCGAGAAGACCCTGATCGAACGCATCCCGGAGCTGAAGGGCGTGCGTGACGTCACCGACCACAGCAACCGCGAGAACGCCTACTACTGAAGGCAGGCGATCGAGCAGCGAAAAGGCGACCTCCGGGTCGCCTTTTTCGTTTGGAGCCGGGCCCGGGCCTGCTCGGAAACGTAGGGCGAATAACGCCTCAGGCGTTATCCGCCATTGCGGCGGATAACCCGTTCCGGGTTATGCGCCCTACGCAGTGGTGCTCCTTGCAGGAGCGAGCTTGCTCGCGAACCGCGCAGGCAGCCAAACCCTCAGGCCTGCGCCATTTCCCGCCGCCCCGCCCAGAGCACCACCAGCGCCACCAGCAACACCGGCCACACCAGCAGATTGACCGCGCTCCAGCCGACGCTGCTGATCAGCGCGCCGGAGCTGAACGACATCAACGCCGCCAGGCTGCCATTACCCAGTTCCATCAGGCCCTGCGCGTGCCCGCGCTCCTGCGGTGAATGACCCAGGGCGAGCAGTGTGGTACCGGCCACCAGCATCAGGTTCCAGCCCATGCCCAACAGCAGCGAGCTGACCAGGAACTGCGCGACGCTCTGCCCACTCAACGCCACCGCCGCGCTTACCGCCAGCAATGCCATGCCGATCCAGGCCACGCGGCGGCCGCCGAGGCGGTCCACCAGCGGGCCGGCGACGAAGGCGGGGAGGAACATGCCCAGCACGTGCCACTGGATCACGCTCACCGAGCGCTCCAGCGGCAGCCCGCAGAAGCTCATGGCCAGTGGCGTGGCGTTCATGATCAGGATCATCAGCCCGTGGCCGGCGGCGGTGCAGGCCATGGCCGCGCGGACCGGCGGACGGGACAGCAGCTCGCGCATCACCTTCCAGCCGCCGCTGGATGGCGCGGGCGCTGCGCCTTCCGGCAGGCGGCTGAGCACTGCGATGGCAACCAGTGCCAGCGCGGCAATCGCCAGGTAGGAGCCGACGAAGGGCGCAGGCAGGGCGCTGCGCGACCACAGTGCCAGGCTCGGCGCGAGCACTGCCGCCAGTACACCGCCGCCGATCACGTAGGCGGTGGCGCGGCCCTTGTGCGCCTCATCCACCGCTTCCAGCGCGGCGAAGCGGTAGTACATCGCTGACGCCTGGTAGGCGCCGATGGGCAGGGCACCGAGGCAGAACAGCAGGAAATCCGCCAGCCACACGCCCAGCGCACAGAGCAGGCCACCCAATACCCCGCAGGCGGCGCCGATCAGCAAGCCGCGTCGCCGTCCATGGCGTTGCATGAACAGCGACAAGGGTTGCACCGCCAGCAGGTTGCCCAGCACCAGGACTGCCAGCGGCAGCGTCGCCAGGCCGTTGATCGGCGTGAGCTGCGCGCCGACCAGCGAAGTGAGGGTGATGCCGATCAGCGAGCAGGACCAGTACAGCGCCTGGCTGCTGAACAGCAGGCGGATCGCCGGAGTGCGCAGCAGCATGCTCCGCCCTCAGCCCTGGCAGCCCGCAGGCTTGAGTACGCGCTGGGTCGAGGCCGGGTTGGCCGCCAGCTTCTCCAGCGGCCGGCGCGGGCGCGGCAGCAGTTCGCCGCCGCAGTTCGGGCACTGCCCGTGCAGCACCTGCTCGGCGCAGTCGGTGCAGAAGGTGCATTCGAAGCTGCAGATGCGTGCGTCGGCGCTGTCGCCGGGGAGGTCGCGGTCGCAGCATTCGCAGCCGGGGCGGAGTTCGAGCATGGCAAAGTCCTTTGCTGTGGATTGAAGTCAGTGCAACTGGCCGAAGCGCTCGGCGTACTCCTGCGGGCTGATCGCCAGGTGCTTGTGGAAGGTACGGCGCAGGTTCTCCGGGTGGCCGAAGCCGCACAGCCGCGACACCGTACTGATCGACGCCTGGGCGTCCTGCAGCAGCGCGCGGGCAGCCTCCAGGCGTACCCGTTCGACGTAGCGGCCGGGGCCCATGCCCAGTTCGTTGATGAACACTCGCGAGAGCGTGCGCGGGCTCATGCAGGCCTGCCCGGCCAGGGCTTCCAGCGACAGGTCGCTGCCCAGGTTGGCCGGGATCCATTCCAGCAGCGCGGCCAGGCGCGGCGTGCGGCTGGGTTCCGGAGTCAGCCAGTGGCTGAACTGCGCCTGGCCGCCGGGGCGCTTGAGGAACATCACCAGGCGCCGCGCCACCGCCAGGGCCAGTGCGCGACCGAGGTCGGCCTCCACCAGCGCCAGGGCAAGGTCGATACCGGCGGTGACGCCTGCGGAAGTGAACACGTGGTCGTCGCCATCGCGGCGTTGCGGATCGTAGGTGTGCAGGCGGTCACCCTGGACCAGGACTTCCGGGAAACCGGCGCACAGTTCATCGACATCCGCCCAGTGCGTGGTGGCCGGGCGGCCATTCAGCACCCCGGCGGCGGCGAGGATCAGCGCCCCGGAACACACCGAGCCGAGCCGACGCACCTGGGGTTCCGCAGCCGCCAGCCAGTGCAGCAGGTCGGTGTTTTCGCATTGCCTGGGGACGCCCAGCCCACCGGGCACCAGCAGCGTATCCAGGCTGGCGGGATCGACTTCACGCCAGGCCTGGTCGGCGCAGATCCGTATGCCGGCGGAGGTCGCTACAGGCCCGGGCTGTTCACCCAGCACCAGCAGTTCGTAGACCGGCGCCAGGCCCTGGCGCTGGCGTTCGACGTTGGCGGAAGCGAACACCTGCAGTGGCCCGGTGATGTCCAGGCTCATGACGTCGGGATAGAGCAGGCAGGCGATGCGGCGCGGCGAATCCATGGCGGGCCTCGTTCATTGGATGCCACGAGTGTGGCGATGACCGATGCTGGCGGCAACGTCAGTCAGCCCACGAATCTTGCCAAACTCTCGACCCGTACCCGGCGAGCGGCGCAAGCGCGATCAGTGACTGCGGCATGAGGGCGCCCAGGCCGGGCCGCGTCATGGCGCCGAAGCGGCGCCTGCGAGCTCACACGGGCGTGCGGTTGCGCTGAGCGGGTAGAGCGAGGCCGTAGCCTGCCGGGCAAACACCCGGAGCCGCTGGGCGGCCCCAGGAAGGATCGGCCTCGGCACCGGAGATGCTTTTCAGACCTTCAGCACCCCGCGAAACCCGCGTGCGGCGTAATACGATTGCACGCCATTGTGGTAGGTGAAGACCCGCTCGTAGCGGCGGTCGCCGAACAGCGCGCCGTCCAGCTTGCGCATGGAGCCGGGCGTGCGCAGCCAACTTGAAGTCTTCTGGTCGAAGCTGCCCAGCTCCTGCAATTGGCGGTACTGCGCCTCGTCGAGCAGCTCGATGCCGATCTGCGCGGCCAGCTCGGTGGCGCAGCCGACGGGCTTGTCCTTCTTGCGCGCATCCAGTGCTTCGCGGTCGTAGCAGAGGCTGCGGCGGCCGGCGGGGGTCTCAGCGGAGCAATCGAAGAACAGCAGGGCGCCGCTGGCGCTTTCGCGACCGACCACGTCGGGCTCGCCGCCGGTTTCCTCCATCTGCTGCAGCGCCTTGAGCTTGGCCGGGGCAGCTTCCAGGCGCGCCTCAACGTCCGCCCAGGCGATGCCCTGGTGGCGTTCCGGATGCTGCTCGAAACGGGCCTGTAGTGTCGCCAGCAGGGCGTCGCGTTGCTTCGCATTCATCTTGCTTACTCTCGGCAGGGGGTGAAGGTCAGAGAGTAAAGCAGGATTTGCGCAGCCTGCGGTTCAGCCGGCGTCGGCCCAGCGCTCGCGCACGACGAGGATATCGGGCAGGCAGCCGAGGAACAGCTCCACCAACTGCGGATCGAATTGGCCGCCTTTCTCCCGGCGCAGCAGTTCCAGCGCTTCCTCGATGCTCCAGGCCGGCTTGTACGGGCGCACGCTGGTCAGCGCATCGAACACGTCGGCGATGGCAACGATGCGGCCTTCCAGCGGGATTTCCTCACCGCGCAGGGCATTGGGGTAGCCGGTGCCATCCCAGCGTTCGTGGTGGGTGAGGGCGATGCTGCGGGCCAGGGTGAGCAGGCTGGAGTCGTGTTCGCCGATGATCCGCGCGCCGATCTCCGGGTGCTGGCGCATCACCGCCCATTCCTGCTCGTCGAGGCGGCCGGGTTTCTGCAGGATGGCATCGGGAATGCCGATCTTGCCCACGTCATGCATGGGGGCGGCGTTGAGCAGGTCGTCGGCGGCTTTCTCCGAGTAGCCGGCGGCGCGCGCCAGGATATGCGCGTAGTGGCTCATGCGAATGACGTGCAGGCCGGTCTCGTTGTCCTTGTACTCCGAGGCCTTGCCCAGGCGCTGGACGATCTGCAGGCGCGTCTCGCGCAACTCTTCCACCCGTACCAGCGACAGATGGGTGCGCACACGGGCCTTGACGATGGGCGGGCTGACCGGCTTGGTGATGTAGTCCACGGCGCCGACCTCGAAGCCCCGCGCCTCGTCGGGCACATCGGCCAGCGCGGTGACGAAGATCACCGGAATGGCGCAGGTGGCCTGCTCGGCCTTGAGTCGCTGGCAGACTTCGAAGCCGGTCATGCCGGGCATCATCACATCCAGCAGGACCAGCTCCGGACGTTCGCGGTTGGCCAGTTCCAGCGCCTTCTCGCCGTCCTTGGCGAACAGCAGGCGGTAGTCGTCCTGCAGGATGTGGCGCAGCACCTGGAGGTTGGTGGCTTCGTCGTCCACCAGCAGCAGGCAGGGCCGATGATCTTGGGCGGTCAGGGTCATGCTTGCTCCAGGCGGGCGTCGAGAGTCCGGACCCATTCCAGGGCCTGGTCGAAGTCGAAGTCGTCGATGGCATAGCGCAGGGCTTCGAAGGCCTCGCGGTGTTCGCCCTGGGCGGTACCCAGGCGCAGGCGCTCCAGCGCCTGGTCGTCGAGGCCACCACGGGAGAGCGCCAGTTGCAGGGCCTGCAATGCCGCGCGCAGGTCCTGCGAGGCGGCTTCGCCCACGGCCGAACCGACCGCTTCGGCGACGGCTTCCGGCACCACTGGCACCGATTCGCGGACCGTGGCGAACTCGGCGCGGACCCGCTGCAGCGTGGAGACCAGTTGTTCGGCCGGGCCATGCTCGGCGGCGCCCTCCAGCGCACCGATGGCGCCGGCCAGGCGCGGCAGGGCGAGGTTGGCGGCGGCGCCGCGCAAGCGGTGGGCGAGGGCGCTGATGCTGGCGCGATCGCCTTGGTTCACCGCGCTTTCCAGGGTGGCCAGACTGCTTTCCTGCTCGTCGAGGAAGCGTACGATGGCCCGCGCCATGGGCAGCGGGCCGCCCCAGAGATGTGCGCCGGCGGCCCAGTCCAGGGTCGCCAGCGGCGCTGGCTCGGCGGTTGGCGTGCGGCGCACGCTGGGCGCGGCGCCCAGCAACCGGGCGATTTCGTCGAGCAGGCCGGCAAGCTCGAGCGGCTTGCTGGCGAAACCGTTCATGCCGGCGTCCAGGGCGTTCTGCCGGTCGCGGTCGAGCACGCTGGCGGTGAGGGCGATGATCGGCACGGCCTGCACGCCGCGCTGCTGCTCGCTGGTACGGATGCGCCGGGTAGCTTCCAGGCCGTCCATGCCGGGCATCTGCACGTCCATCAGGACCAGGTCGAAGTCCTGCTCGCTGTAGGCGTCAACGGCGGCCTGGCCGTCGCCAACGCTGTGCGGATGGTGGCCCAGGCGGCGCAGGTTCAACTCCAGCAGCTCGACGTTCTGCGGTACGTCGTCGGCTATCAGGATGCGCAGTGGTGGCAGGCTCGGCGCGTGGCTGCGGGTTATCGGCTGCACGCTGCGGCCGGCCGGCAATGGCAGGTCGACGGTGAACACGCTGCCGCGGCCGACCTGGCTTTCCACGGTGATGCGGCCGCCCATCAGCTCCACCAGCTGGCGCGAGATGGTAGTGCCCAGCCCGGTGCCGCCGAAGCGCCGGCTCATGGAGGCGTCGGCCTGGGCGAAGGGGTCGAAGATGCGCTCCAGACGGTCGGCGGCGATGCCGATACCGGTATCGCGGATGGCCAGGCGCAGGGCACCCGGTTCGCCGCTGATGACCAGCCGCACTTCGCCGCGCTCGGTGAACTTCACCGCGTTGCCCAGCAGGTTGGTCAACACCTGCTGCAGGCGCAGCGGGTCGCCCTGGAAGTACTCGCCGGCGCGCTGGCCGTAGTCGATCTGCAGGCTCAGGCCCTTGCGCTCGGCGGACAGCCGCAGCGCCGCGCAGACCTGCTCGCACAGCTCCGGCAGGGAGAAGTCGAGGGCCTCCAGTTCGATGGCGCCGCGGTCCAGCTTGGCGGTGTCGAGGATGTCGTTGAGCAGGCCCAGCAGCGAGCGCGAGGCGTTCTGCACGGTGTTCAGGTAGCGCCGCTGGTTCTCTTCCAGCGGCGAATCCAGCAGCAGTTCGGTGAAGCCCATGATGGCGTTCATCGGCGTGCGGATTTCGTGGCTCATGTTCGCCAGGAAGCTGCTGCGTGCAGCGGCGGCCTGCTCGGCGCGGTCGCGAGCGCTGCGCAGTTCCTGTTCCATGACCCGGCGCGGGGTGAGGTCGGTGGCAAGCTTCACCACCTTCACCGGCTTGCCGTCGAAATCGAGGATCGGGTTGTAGGTGGCGTGGATCCACACTTCGCGACCGTCCTTGGCCAGGCGGCGGTACTCGCCGGCGCTGTACTCGCCCTCGCGCAGCCCTTGCCAGAACGCCTGGTAGCGGGCGCTGGCGGCGATGTCCGGCGGGCAGAACAGGCTGTGGTGCTGGCCCAGCACCTCGGCCTCGGTATAGCCGAACAGCTCGAGGATGTTCTCGTTGGCGGCCAGCACACGTCCATCGAGGTCGAACTCGATCAGCGCCATGGCACGGCCGATGGCGGTGACCTTGCCTTCGTACTCGTTGCTCAGCAGCTTGGTTTCGGTCTGGTCGAGCAGCACGCCGTCGATCCACTGGGGATTGCCGGCGTCGTCGTAGCAGGCGCTGCCGCCTTCCCAGATCCAGCGTTCGGTGCCGCTGCGGTCGAACAGCCGGTATTCGACGACGTAGCTGCGGCGCTCGGCGATGGCGCGGCGGACTTCCTCGTTCACCGCTTGCTGGTCGTCGGGGTGGTAGAGCTGGCCGAAGGCGATGCGCCGGGCGCTGAAGTCCTGCGCCGACCAGCCGGTCACGGCCTCCACCGCATCGCTGACGAACAGGGTGCTCCAGGCCTCGTCCGGGAGGACGCGGAAGGCGATGCCGGGCATGTTGCGGATCAGCGAGCGGTACTGCTCCTCGCTGCTGCGCAGGGCCTGCTCCATCACCCGGCGTTCGCTGATATCGGCGACGAACACGACGAACCAGGGCTTGCCGTTGTGATCGGTGACGCCGAGGCTGACGCGCACCGGGATTTCCCGGCCGTCGCGGGTCAGGCCTTCCAGTTCCAGTTCGGAGTTGCTGAACTGGCGCTTGCCGCTGCTCTTGTAGTTCTCCAACGCCATGCGGAACTGATGGCCGTAAGCCTCGTTCAGTAGCACCTGCATGGGCTGGCCGACCAACTCGTGCGGGTGCCAGCCGAACAGGCGCAGCACGGCGTGGTTGACCGAGCGGATCACGCCGCTGTGGTCGATGGTGAGGATGGCCTCGACGGCGGCGTCGAGCAGCGAATCCAGGTGCTTGCGCCGGCGCTGCAGTTCCTGGAACAGCTGGCGGTAGCGCAGCAGGCCGTTCACCGCGGCGACGCAGATGCTCAAACTGATGGTGGCCATGGAGATCGCCATGGCGAGGTAGAAGCTGCCTTGCACGCCTTGCGGCACGCCGAACTCCTCCCGCCCGACGAAGCGCGCCGCGGCCATGCCGGTGTAGTGCATGCCGGCGATCGCCAGCCCCATGACCACGCCGCTGGCCAGGATTGCCAGGTTCGGCCGCATCCGCCCGCGCAGGCCGAAACGCACCCACAGGGCGATCACCGCCAGCACCACGGCGACCAGGATCGATAGCGCGAACATCCAGGGGTTGTAGCGCAGCAGCGGGGCCATCTGCATGGCTGCCATGCCGCTGTAGTGCATGGCGCCGATACCGGCGCCGACCAGCACGCCGCCGCCGATGAATTGCAGTTTGCTGACGTTGCGCTGGGCCAGCAGGTTGAGCGCGATCCATGAGGCGAACAGGCTCGGCAGGCCGGAAAGCAAAGTGATCAGCGGGTCATAGCGCACTGCCGCGCAAAGCTGGAAGGACAGCATGCCGATGAAGTGCATCGCCCACACGCCGCCGCCCAGCGCCACCGCGCCGGTACCGAGGGCGAGTTGCCGGTAGAACGGGCTGCGAGCCAGCCGCGCAACGCCCGACAACTGCAGGGCCATGGCCGAGGTGAAGATCGCAATGAGGATGGAGAGCAGCACCAGCGCCGTGTTGTGCTCGCCGAAAACCAGCAGCGAAGGGGTATCGCCGCTGTAGAAATATCGCTGCAGATCGAGCATTGAACGAAGACCGTACTGCGTGCCGAAGGCCCGGTGGAAGACGAGACTGAAGTGAGCAGAACACAGGATGGATGCAAATTGCCATCATTGTCGGTCGCTGTACCCGCGAAAACCGTGCCATGGCGGCGGAATCGGACGAGCGGGAGGCCAAGGTTCGGAATCGAAGCTGAAACGATGCAGCAGGAGCGGCGACCGATAACGCGCTATCGGCGGGTGAAGCGGGAAGTTGAGCGTTTGCCGACGGCTGGCAGCGCAAACGCAGAAGCCCGGCTTGGGGCCGGGCTTCTGTGTGGTACCTGTCTGTGGGTCAGGCGGGCATGTGCCATTCCTGCAGGCGGTGGCCTTCGCGGTTCAGCTCGTCGCGGGCCTGGTTCAGCAGGCCTTCGAGCTGCTCCGGGTCGGAGTAGGCGGAGCTGGGAATGCGGGTGAGGCCCAGCAGACGGGTACCGGTGCGATCAAGGACGGACAGGTCGAGGCTGCCGTCGCCCCCTTGGTCAACCCAGGTCACACAATTGAAGGGTTGGAAGGCTCGTCCAGTGATCAGCAGAGCCTCGTTGAAACGAAGAGTCGCATGCATGGTTGTGATCTCTCTGCGTGGTAATCCATTGCGAAGGTGGTGAAAGCGGGTCATCCACTTTCGTGTTCGTTCACGCAATTGATGGTTTCAGAGTCGAAGAAAGTCACAGGGCATGTCGCGTTTGTACACAAAGTAGTCGCAAATTAATCCGAGTGAAACGCTGCAGGCCCCGCCAGCCGGGGCCTGTAGCGCTATGCAGGGTGCGCCATCGCGCCGCACGTACCGTTCGTCAGAAGTGACCGCCGGTCATGCCTGCATGGCCCAGCCATCCACGTTCATCGCCGCCTGACGCAGCGCCTCGGAACGCGTCGGGTGCGGGTGGCAGGTGCGCGCGATGTCCTCCGCGGCGCCGCGGAATTCCATGGCCACGCAATACTCCGCGATCATGTCGCCGACGTTCGGGCCGATCATGTGCACGCCGAGGATTTCGTCGCTGCGCTCGTCCGCCAGCACCTTCACGAAGCCCTCGGTCTCGTGGTTGATCTTTGCCCGGCTGTTGGCGGTGAAGGGGAACTTGCCCACCTTGTAGGCGCGGCCCTCGGCCTTGAGCTGTTCCTCGGTCCTGCCCACGGTGGCCACTTCCGGATGGGTGTAGATCACACTGGGGATGACGTCGTAGTTCACTTCCCCGGCCTTGCCGGCAATCAGCTCGACGCAGGCGATGGCCTCGTCCTCGGCCTTGTGCGCGAGCATCGGGCCGGAGGTCACGTCGCCGATCACCCAGATGCCCGGCACGCTGCTGCGGTGTTCGTGGTTTTCCAGCATGCCGCGCTTGTCGGTGCTCAGCCCCACGCTCTCCAGCCCGAGCCCCTGGGTGTAGGGACGGCGGCCGATGGCGAGCAGCACGTAATCCGCCTGGATCGACTCCGCCGCGCCGCCGGCGGCCGGCTCCACGCTCAGGGTCACCTGCTTGCCGCTGACCTTGGCCTGGGTGACCTTGGAGCCCAGCTTGAAGCTCATGCCCTGCTTGGTCAGGGCGCGCTGGAAGGTCCTGGCGGTTTCCAGGTCCATGCCGGGGCAGATGCGGTCCAGGTATTCGATCACCGTGACCTGCGAACCCAGGCGGCGCCAGACCGAGCCCAGTTCCAGGCCGATGACGCCGGCACCAATCACCACCAGGTGCTTGGGCACCTCGGGAATCGACAGCGCGCCGGTGGAGTCGAGGATGCGCTTGTTGTCGACCTCCACGCCCGGCAGCGGGGAGGGCTCGGAGCCGGTGGCGATGATGATGTCCTTGGCGGTCAGTGCAGTCTTGCTGCCGTCGGCGGCGGTCACATCGACCTTGCCCGGCCCGTCGATGCGGCCCCAGCCCTTCAACCAGTCCACCTTGTTCTTGCGGAAGAGGAATTCCACGCCCTTGGTCAGCGCGGTCACGCTCTCGGCCTTCTGCTTCATCATCTGCGCCAGGTCCAGCTTGGGCTTGACCTGGATGCCGAGGTTGGCGAACTCGCCGCCGGCCGCCGCTTCGTACAGTTCCGACGCGTGCAGCAGCGCCTTGGACGGCATGCAGCCGACGTTCAGGCAGGTGCCGCCAAGGGTTTCACGGCCCTCCACGCAGGCGACCTTGAGGCCCAGCTGGCCGGCGCGGATGGCCGCGTTGTAGCCGCCGGGGCCGCCGCCAATGACGATCACATCGTATGCGCTCATGCAGTGCTCTCCGAGTTGGAAAAAGGGGTGAATCGAGGTTAGCCCGCGCTCGACGGATCACCAGCGCAGGGCCTGGGATAAGCGTTACTCGATTTATATTACGAACATAATATATGATTCTGCGCAAGTCACACAGACATGACAGACGCGCCGGGGAGGGCGAAAATGGAGGGCTTTGGCGCCTCAGGTTCGTGCGCCTACGGAGAATTCATGAAGATCGACTGCGATTTCGACAGTGGCAACATCCAGGTGATCGACGCCAGCGACCCGCACCACGTGCGCCTGGCGCTGCGCCCGGACACGAAAAGCCCGCACTTCCAGTGGTTCCACTTCAAGGCCGAGGGCCTTGAACCCGGCGAGCAGTACCGGTTCAGCCTGACCAATACCCCTGGCTCCAGCTACACCGGCGGTTGGCCGGGCTACAACGCCGTGGCTTCGTATGACCAGCGCGACTGGTTCCGCGTGCCCAGCACCTACGATTCCAACGGCCTGCACTTCAGCCTCGACGCCGAGCAGCCCCAGGCCTGGTTTGCCTACTTCGAACCCTACAGCCGCGCTCGCCATGCCGAACTGGTGAAGCGCGCAGTCGCCAACGGTGCGGAGCTCCTCGCCACCGGTCACAGTCTCGAAGGCCGCGAGCTGCCCCTGCTGCGGATCGGCAAGGGCGCGGCGGGCGCGCGCAAGATCTGGTTGATCGCCCAGCAACACCCCGGCGAGCACATGGCCGAGTGGTTCATGGAAGGCCTGATCGACCGCCTGCAATCGGGTGATGCCGAGGTCCAGCGTCTGCTGGAGCGCGCCGACTTCTACCTGGTGCCGAACATGAACCCGGACGGTGCCTTCCACGGCCACCTGCGCACCAATGCCGCCGGCAAGGACCTCAACCGCGCCTGGGCCGCGCCCAGCGCCGAAGAAAGCCCGGAAGTGCTGTTCGTCCAGCAGCAGATGGCGAAGTACGGAGTGGACCTGTTCCTCGATGTGCACGGCGACGAGGAAATCCCCTTCGTGTTTGCCGCCGGCTGTGAAGGCAACCCGGAGTTCACGCCGCGCCTGGATCGCCTGGAAAGCCTGTTCCGCGAGCGGCTGGAAGCCAACGGCGAATTCCAGAGCGTGCACGGCTACCCGAAGGACGCCCCCGGCCAGGCCAACCTGACCCTGGCCTGTAACCATGTCGGCCGCACCTATGACTGCCTGTCGCTGACCCTGGAGATGCCCTTCAAGGATCACAACCTGTCGCCCAACGCGCGCACCGGCTGGAGCGGCGCACGCTCGAAAGCGCTGGCGGCGGCGGTGCTAGTCACCGTTGCCAGTCTGGTCGACGAGTTGCGCTGATTTTCGGATACGCCGCCGCACCTGTTCTTTGTAGGACCGAGGGGGACGCCTAGTCCTTGCTCGCGAACCGCATGCTTCCGGGTCTGCCGGAAAATGCCGTTCGCGAGCAAGCTCGCTCCTACAGGTTCGCATCGGGCTGCGGCGCTTTTCTGCGCCATTCCTACACCTCGCCGGCCTGACCATTCGGTCAATCCGTCCCGCCCGGATGTTGAATCTTCCTCCTCGCGTGCTAATCCCAAGAGTGAGGCATACGCATTCAGGAGGCAGGTATGACTCGACACCGCAAGCTGTTGACCCCGCAGGAAATCGAATATCTGCAGGAGCGCATGGACGCCCTGGAGGAACTGGACTTCAGGGAGCGCCGCGAAGTGCGCAAGAACCGCTCGGGCGATCACAGGCCTCGCCTCTACGCTGGAGCAGTCTGAGCGAGTGGGGCCGCAAGGCCCGGTCATACTGGAGTCAGCCAGCACACAAGGCACGGCAAGGTCGATTCGGCAGCGCGCCGGACCGGCCTTGCGCGACGCTATGCCTGGCGTCGCTCATTTCGTCGGACGGCACTGGGTGTTGTGCGACGCTGTTTCCCTTCCGTCATCTCTTTCCATCCCGAAAGCGGCATTCCAGAGCGGTGCGTATCTGTAACTTCAGGCTCGTTCAGTAGCCGAAGTCTTACAAAAAACCGACTGTAAACTTGAACTGCTTCACATAAACTCGGGTCTTCCGTTAGTGCATTTCGCTCTACCCGCAGCAGTCAGAAGTAGCCCCATGGAAAACCACAGTACCCCCCTGGGTCCGGTCCCTGCTCATCTGGTCCGCGAAGCCGTGGCCAAGAAGACCGGACTCGGCTGGGTAGTCGAGTTCAATATCGCCACCTGGCTCAACCTCGCCGTGCGCGACGACACCGCCATTACGCTCAAGGTCAGTTATCTGGATGGCGAAAAGCCCCGGGAAGTGCTGGTCGACAAGGGCAGCATCTTCGGTGCCCAGCGCATCCTGCTCTGTGGCATCGCCCGCCTGGGAGTGAACCAGAAGCTGGAGTCGATGAGCCTGTCGCTGGAAACGCGCTCGCCCATCCAGTCGCTGCTGGTCGAGGAGCTCTTCGTCCAGGCCGTCGAACGCCAGAGCGAAAAGAAGAACGGTACCCGCCGTTCGCGCTGATCATCCACGGCAAGGTTCCCGAGTGGCGCAATCGAGGGGTATTCCCGTCGTGCATGGCGTAGCGCATCGCTTGCGAGCGGCGGGCTGGAGCAGGGAATATCGCCGGGCCCCACTCGTTGCTTCAGGAAGCACCATGCCCCTCGATATCGAACAGCTCAAGCTCTACACCGCCCACCGTGGCATTGCCATTCCCATGCTCGACTTCCTGCAATTCCGCCACGCCCCGGCGGAGGATGGAAACGGGCCGGGCCGTCTGGTCGTGCGCGTCGAGCCGCAGCATGTGAACGGCTGGGCCAACGCCCATGGCGGCTTGATCATGACCCTGCTCGACGTTGCCATGGCCCTGAGTGCCAGCGATGCCGACGAAGCCGGCCGTGGCGTGGTGACGGTGGAAATGAAGACCAATTTCCTGCGTCCGGGCGGAGAGGTGGGCGAGGTGCTGGAAGCCCTCGGCAGCGTGCGGCATCACACGCGCTCCATCGCCTTCTGCGAGGCCGAGCTGCGCAATAGCGCCGGCGTGGACGTGGCGTCCGCCTCCGGCACCTTCAAGTACGTCAACCGGCCGCGCCCGCTGGCCGACGCCTGAGCCTTCCCCTTCCTGGCTTGTCTCGACAGCCGCAAACGGCAGTTCGCGGCTGCTCGCCTGCGCCGATAACGCCTCGACTGCAGTGCCGCTCGGCGGCTCGTCTACATCATCAAGACCTTCCCGGTTCATTGACGGTCCCATCGAAGAACGCTCTAGCACGGGCTTTGTAAGAAATATCTTTCACTGGCTGTAATGAATTCGTCATAAAGCGTGACTACATTTTTCTGTCATGAAAGTGTCACTCGATGTGACTGAGCCAGTGACGGCACAAGGCAATCCACCATGCTGCTCGATGACAAGAACTTCCCACGCCGCGTCCGCCGCGACCTGCAGGATGACCGCGACGAAGAGCTCGAACTCGAACTGTTCGACGAACTCTACGACTTCGAAGGGCTGCGCCAGGGCAGTCTGCAGACTCATGAAGAACGTCTGGCGCGCCAGCGCTACTTCCACACTCTGTTCAGCCTGCAGGCCGAGCTGGTCAAGCTGCAGAACTGGGTGGTGAAGACCGGCCACAAGGTGGTCATCCTCTTCGAAGGTCGCGATGCAGCCGGCAAGGGCGGGGTGATCAAGCGCATTACCCAGCGCCTCAACCCGCGCGTCTGTCGGGTCGCCGCGCTGCCCGCGCCGAACGACCGGGAGCAGACCCAGTGGTACTTCCAGCGTTACGTCTCGCACCTGCCGGCGGCGGGAGAGATCGTCCTGTTCGACCGCAGCTGGTACAACCGCGCCGGCGTCGAGCGAGTCATGGGCTTCTGCACCGACGGCCAGTACGAGGAGTTCTTCCGCAGCGTGCCGGAATTCGAGCGCATGCTCGTGCGTTCCGGCATCCAGGTCATCAAGTACTGGTTTTCCATCTCCGACGAGGAGCAGCACTACCGCTTCCTCAGCCGCATCCACGACCCGCTCAAGCAGTGGAAGCTCAGCCCCATGGACCTGGAGTCGCGCCGACGCTGGGAGTCCTACACCAAGGCCAAGGAAGTGATGCTCGAGCGCACGCACATCCCCGAGGCGCCCTGGTGGATCGTCCAGGCCGATGACAAGAAGCGTGCGCGGCTGAATTGCATCAGCCACCTGCTGAGCCAGATTCCCTACCAGGAAGTGCAGCAACCCCCCGTCAGCCTGCCCGAGCGGCAGCGCCATGAGGGTTACCGCCGGCACCCCACGCCGCTGGAATTGCAGGTGCCGGAAGTCTACTGAGCGCAAGCGCAGGATGGCGCCGAGCACAGCGATACCCGTCTATCCGGTGCACGGGCAGCATGAGAATCGCGTTGGCCCCACCCATCCTGCGGGTGTCCGGCCTCGTTGCAGGAACTGGTCATGCCCGCGATCTGCACGCGGCGCGCTCGCGCCGAGAACACCTCACTTCGCCAGACTGCGCACCGTATAGCGACCGGCCGTAATGGCCTCGCAGAGGAAGTACGGCAGAAACTCGTCCCAATGCCCCCTGGCCACCGGTGATTCGTAACGGCAGAGCAGCGAGCCCTGGTCATCGAACAGGCCCCAGGGCTGCAACTCGCCATCCTTCAACTGGCTGCGCACCTTGATGCCCTGGTAGCTGGCATTGCAGCCCACATGGAACGACTCCGTCCGCCAGCGCACCGGCTCGTGCGGCGGGAAGGGCTGCGCATCGAGGAAGCCGAACAGGTCATCGTGGCTCAGCAGGCTCTGGCGGATGGTCGACCACAGGCTGCGCCGCAGGAAGTACTGGTCGGCGAAGCGCTGGTGTGCTTCTTCCTCTTTCAGGTACTGGGCGATCAACTCGCGGATGCCCGGCAGGTTCGGGTTGTGGCAGCCGGCCCACATACCCGCCAGCAGCAGCTCGGTGTGGCTGAAGTAATCGCGCATATGGTGATACCAGAAGCCGCTCTCAAGCCAGGCTTGCACCGCTGCGCGGTCGCGTTCGGAAAGCAGCGCATCGGCGTCGCGTACCTGGAAGCGCGCTACGTCGCTGTCCGCCATCACCAGGAAGCGCCACATGGTCGGCGGGACCGCCGTGCGCGTCGCCTCGTCCACCTGCACTACCTGTGCGCCGGCCTCGCGCAGGCGGGCCTGTACCGCAGCCGGTACCGAGTCGTCCACGTAGAAGCGGCAGCGCCATTGGGGGAACAGATCACGCGCGGCCACCACGTTCTCCAGCGCGCTCTCGCAATAGCGCGGGCGCGCGCCGAACAGCGAGAAGACGATCAGGTTGCGCTCCGGGTGCGCACCATCGAATGCCGGGGGTGGGGCATCGGGCAGCGGGTAGGCGGGGAACTGGCTGTACTTGCGGTCCGCCACGCTCAGCGACAGGTTGCCGTAGCGGCGTACCAGATCGTCGCGCTTCAGCCAGCCGCAGGCCTCGGTCAGCCCATCCAGCGCGGTGCCGGGCATCTTGTCCTCCCCCAGGGTGTGCAGCAGCTTGAGGTAGGTCTTGTAGGCCTGTTCGTAGTCCTTGGTCCGCATCAGGCACAGGGCGTAGTCCGCCAGCAAAGTGGGATTCTTCGGCGAGATTTGCAGCGCCTGGCGCGCCGCATCGCGGCCCTGGCGATAATTGCCCGCCGCCAGGGCGGCGCGGAAGGTGGCGGCCAGCTTGTTGAACTTCTTCTCGACGGCAGACATGCAGGGGCTCTCCAGGGCAGGTGGGCGGCGGTGGTTCCTGCACGGGATGAGCAGCTCGCACGCCTTCGATCGCATGGAGCGCAAGGCTAGGGAGCCGGGAGAGAGGGCTCTATCGGAAAATTCCCGCGTATGGCGGCGATAAGTATGAAGTCTCTCCCGTCCCGCCTGCCGCCTCTCCCTAGCGGCGATATCGGTACGCCACTATTCTTTCGCCCGCAGGGAAGCCATCAGGCCCCGGATTCTTTCAGCGGGTGATCGAATGAAGCGCATCGGACTGGCGAGCCTGCTCGCCGTGCAGGTCAGTACAGCGTGCCTGGCCGGCGAGTTCGCCAGGACGGACAAGGGTTGCCAGGTGCAGGACTGGAACAGCCAGCGCGCCAACCCGAGCTACATCTGGTCCGGCCAGTGCACCGGAGGCTTCGCCGACGGCAAGGGCATCCTTCTGTCGCTGGTGGATGGGCAGGTGTTCTCCACCACCGAAGGCACCATGCGCAAGGGCAGCTTCAACGGCCCGGCGGTGATCCAGTGGGCCAAAGGCGATCGCTATGAAGGCGAGTTGCAGAACGGCGCGCTCAGCGGTCACGGCAAGTACCGCTACCCCGATGGCACCACCACCAGCGGCGTGTTCAACAACAGCCAACTGGTGCAGGCCGACGCTCCCGCCGCGTCAGCCGTCGCCGGCCAGGGTGCCGATGGCGCGGCGGTTTCCGCCGAAGTCGCGGCGGTCGACCTCTCCGGCGGCTGCCAGGCCGCGCAGCAGAAGGGCCAGGCCTACATGGAGCGGCTCGGCCAGGAGGCCAATAACCAGGACCTCGGCATCTGTGGTTCGGCGAAGGCGATGCACAAGGTGGGCGAGATGACCGTGCGCGTCGCCGAGCTCTGCCACGAAATCCCCACCTGGACGCAATTGCGCGACGAAGGCCAGCGCATCATCCGTGAAAGCCAGCAGACCATGGACGGCTCCTGCGGCTGAGCGCAGCAGAACGGCGTGGCGTATCGCGATACCACTCCCGCCTTCGCCAGACGGATCGGTTTGGGCTGTAGGAGCGCGCTTGCCCGCGAACCCGAACCGACCCTGGGGTTGCCCCAAGCAAAAGCCGCCCGGAAGGGCGGCTTTTGCTTGGGCGCCATCGGGCCGCAATCAGTGCCAGAACAGCGCGATCAGGATGATGATCGGGATTGGAACGCCGAGGAAATACAGAAGGATCGAGCGCATGGTGTGCCTCCGGTCAGTGGGCAGAACGGGATTGCGTGGAGTGCAGGGTGCGGGTATTGGTCAGCAGCACCACCGCATCGCGGCGACGGCCGCCGTGGATGGCCAGGAAGCTGGCGAAGAAGGCGCCGCAGAGCAGGGCGACGAACATCCATAGCGCCGAGGCGGCGGCCACCTTGCGGGCGGTATCGGCTGCTTGCTGTGCTTTCAGCTTGGCCTGCTGCGCCGCGGCGAACACCTGGTCGATGCGCTGCTCGGCTTCCGCCTGGCTGATCTCCGTGCGCTGGGCCACCACGCGGGCCAGATAGCTGCGATCGTCCGCGCTCAGCTGCCCGTCGGCCAGGCCGCGCAGGAAAATGCGCGTGGCGATGGCATGGGCGGCGTCGTCACTGACAGCCACCGGGCGGTTATCGCGGAACAGCATGTCGATGAAGTACGCCGAGCCAGCGTCCGTGCGGCTGGCGCTGGCGTTCGAACCCGCGGCAGCGGCGGCGGTGGTTGCCGCAGAAGCCCCGGCCTGCAGGCCACCGCCGACGATATTGCTCACCGAGCCCACCACCAGCGTGGCGGTCACCAGCGTCGCCACGGCCCAGGCGAGGAAGCCGTGGGCAGTGTCGCGGAAGTACACCTCATCGTCATGCAGCGTCGCCCAGCGCGCCCGCAGGCGCCCGGCGATATAACCGCCCAGGCCCGAGGCCAGGACCTGCGTCAGCATCAGCCAGACGATGGTGGAAACGCCTATTTGCTTGAGCGTCGCGCCATCGCCCGGCCAGGGCGAAACCGCGGAAAAGCCCAGGCCGAAACCCAGGATGATCAGGATCAGGGACAGCGCCGCCGCCCCGGCGGCTCCGGCGAACACCGCCGCCCAGGACACTCCCGAGTGATCGGAGGTGTCCACGGCGGCAGTGGCGTAGGCATCGGTCGTTGTAATCATTGTTGGCTGCTCCGTGTCAGAGAGGTGGAAACCTCAATCACTTCAGTGCAGCGGTTGTGCCAGTTGTAACAAAATAATAAGTTCTGGATTATCAATGGCTTGAAAATCGGCATCGGCTGCCGGTCATGCAGATTGCAGGATAGGCCCGGCGCGGCGCCGCAGATTGCAAGCTCGGGGAGCGGCGTGGCTTATAGTTTCCGCACGCCTTCAATCCACCTGACCGCACAGGGCGACCATGACCTTCGAACCCACCAGCCTGTTATGGGGCGCCCCCTTGCTGATGCTGCTGGGTGGCTACGGGCTGATCCGCTGCATCGGTCGGTTGCGTCGCATCATCTTCCCCGACGTGCGCCAGCGCTGGGCCGACGCCACGCGCCCGCAAACGGTCGCCTTGCCCCGCGCCGGGCGCTACGTCATCAACATCGTCTTCCCGGCTTTCACCGTGGTCACCGGCAGCGCCTATTTCTCCGCCGACTTCGCCATCACCGCGTGCGCCACCGGCCAGCTTGTGCCGTACCAGCGCTACAGCCGCTTCAAGCTGTTCAGCGTGCGGCGCAGCGACATGGGCGGCAACTCCAGCAACCCCCTGGGCGAGTTCAACTGCAGCGAGCCCGGCGACTACCAGGTCACCTGCCTGACCCCGGAACACATCCGCCCCGGCTTCCAACTGGAAGTCTCGCCCTACGTCTCGCCAGTCACCTTCGTCCCGCTGATCCTCGGCACCATCCTTTCGGCCGCGATGACCATCGGCGGACTGGTTTTCAGCGTCCTCAAACTGACTGGCCGGCTCTGAATTCGCCTTGCATCGAGGCCGCGCCTTGGCCGCCCCGTAGGATGGCGTGGAGCGAAGCGATACCCATCACTCACCCGCCACCTCAGCCGATGGGTATCGCAAGCTCCACCCATCCTACGAGCATCGCTCCCTGCAGGAGCGAGGGGGACGCCATCGTTATTGCTCGCGAACCGCTTGCCGCCACTCCGAGCGGCGGATAACGCGTGCCGCGTTATGCGCCCTACGTCCTCGCCGGCGGGCTCTGCATTCACCGTACATCGGGGTAACGCCTTGCTGCTGCGTAGGATGGCGTGGAGCGAAGCGATACCCATCGTTCACCCGCCACCACAGCCGATGGGTATCGCAAGCTCCACCCATCCTACGAACAACGCCTCCCTGCAGGAGCGAGGGGGACGCCATCGTTATTGCTCGCGAACCGCTTGCCGCCAGTCCGAGCGGCGGATAACGCGTGCCGCGTTATGCGCCCCACGCCCTCGCCGGCGGGCTCTGCCTTCACCGTAAGGGGGTAACGCCTTGCAGCTGCGTAGGATGGCGTGGAGCGAAGCGATACCCATCGCTCACCCGCCGCCGCGATTGGTGAATTAAATAATGTCCAAGTTACTGTGTCGGATTGATATAGGTATATCCCACATAGGTATCTGATTTCGCAAAAGTTGACATATGTCCTGGGTATTGGTTTCGATCGTGAATATGTAGTGTCTCATTACTTTTCGGAAGTCGGTCAACCGAATTTACCAAGCCTTGTATTTCTGCGTTGAAGTTCACTTCTGCCTTGCGCCCAACATAACCATGACGCGATTCGGCGATCAGGCGGAGAGCCAGTGCCGTATTCACTTCCTTGTTGAGAAAATTGTCATCACCTTTGCCGGGTTTGCAGTAAATAGCTGAGCCTCCGTACTGGCTAGCCTTGTGACTACTATGTTCCCAGAGTACCGCCTCTGCCCAGGTGTACCACGAGTCCACCACGATCAGGCCCAGTGGATTGGCTGCGCGTTGGTCGTGATCTCCTATCGTGCAGAAGAAGTGCTTGATATCCGCTTCATAGACATAGCAGACCTGGTCTGTCGCCGGCAGCAGGTGCCGTAAAAGAGCATACGTCAGGGATGCATACTCCTGGCACATCCCCTTGCGCCCCTCAACGGACAGCGAGCCCATGACTACATTGGGTCGGTGCGCCGGATTGCTTGGGTCGTACGTCCTTCGTATCTGACCATTCTGGACACGTTGCTCATGTCGCTGGCGCGCAGCCTGGGTTCGATTGGTATTGCTGCGGCCATATAAATAATTTCGGACTTCTATGACTTGATAAAAGACCTGCATGTCGCCGAGAACATCAACGGTCAGCTTGTCAATATTATTAAGCCTGCCTCGGCGGTTCAGCGGCGTATTACCCAGCAGTGCTTGAACAACTGCAATAACTCGATTTGCAAGCGTTATGCGATCAAAGAGTGCTTTGTCCTGCAGTGGTACGGGCATATCCAGTTCCTTGGAAAAGATATCCACCTGGTAGCACCGGGAAATAGACAACTGCCAGCGCTTCGTTTTCAACTCCGGGAAGTCTAGGCCATGTTGCTCTTTCGGAAAGAGCGCTCCGGGCAAGGTGCAGGCCAGCAGCTTTGCAGGGCGTATAACCGTTCGCTGTAGTACGCCCTGCACCGCGCTAGTCATTGCCGAGTTCGACGCGGCCTTTGGCCTCAGGCCAATGCGTATAGCGTCGAGCCTTATACGCCTTACATCCGCAACCGCTTCGCCCAACCGCGCCAGCCGGTGCGCCCGGCAATCGGCGAGCGCCCACCGAGTACGCGCGGCAGATCGCTGAAGCTCACCCAGAGATTATCCTGCCACTCCAGCACCCGCAGGCATTGCCGCTCGAACTGCAACTGCACATAGCGCGGGCCGCTGGCCCTGAACTGGCTGCGCACCTGCGGCACCACCGTACCGCTGATCCAGCGCCGCAGCGAACCGTAGTCCGGCACATTGAACAGCACCAGCGCCTGGTACACGGCGGATTCGCTGATCAGCACCTGGTCGAGTTCCAGGCCGTCCTCGGTCAGCAGCCGTTCCTGGCGAATCTGGTCGTCGGCCATGCGCATGGCCAGGCGGTCTTCGTAGTGGTAACCGGTCACGCGGCAGAAGTCGGGGAGGAGGAACCAGACCTGATCGTCGATCAGCAGGGCGCGCAGGGTGCGGCGGTTGCGGAGGAAGGGGAGTGGGGTGGGTAAGGATAGATCGTCCATGGAGAGAGTCCTTTACTGGTCAGTAGGACCGCCCCCTCCGCTGCTAAACAGAATGGAGGCGGAACCGCATCGGGTTAGCAGACCGGGACCAGAGGACCGGCAGACCCGAAGGTCTCCCAATGCGGCCCACCGTAAAGGCAAATTCCGGGCGAATTCCATCGCCGAAAATCGCTAGGCGTTTCCGCATTCTGATCGTTCGGGCTGCTAAACCCGGCCCGTTTGGGCGCGGGCAGATTAGTAACTTAAACTCTTAAGGTCAAGCCATTGAAATAAATTGCCGTAGCGCTAGTATTCTGTAATCAGGTCTTTGGCGAAACTAATGCGAAGCTCAAGAGCTCTATGTAGTCGCCTTCGAGCCAAGTGTAGTTACCTTCCACACCTTTCGATCTTGCTATTCGTCCAAGTCCTTCAATTGCATTGGATATGGTGCCGTGTATTTCGCTGATGTTCTCTAGTGTTAATTCTGCTAGTGCGTTTTCGTGGATGACTTCGTTTCTTATATCCTGGATTTCAGCAATTCTTGATATAAGGTCATCGTTAAAAGGGCTGTCGCACAGCTGTCCAGCTTGTAAAAGGCATTTGGAGTACTTTCCTCTAGAGGCTATTCCTGCAGATTTTTCGGCTTGATCATACATTAAGGATTCTAAGCTTTTTGCGCTGGTGATTTCTGAGAATTTTATCATCCCCTTGTTTTTTTCTTCGCCCACGTAATTGGTCATGAATTTCGGGTGGGTGAAGAATACGCTATGGAAAAAATCCTTCATTGCCACTTCTAGTGTGGTACACATTCCTACCAGTGTTTGAGATGCAAAATGTGTGGTCAACCCTTGGATGTCATTTACTATGCTATTCCTTAGGTTTTCTTCAGTGCCTTCCTCGTGAAGCGATGGTTCTATCGCGAAGTATTCTAGTGAATTTCTATGGGCTGCTAATGCTTCTGAATTGTTTATTAGCTCGTGAAGATTCATGAACTTTGTGTAGTGATCGAGCAATTTCGATTGCCAGTTGTCTAAGAGGAATTTTTTCATGGTTCTATTTAATTTGGTGGATTGATCTTGGGTTGAATGGTTTGATGGGATTTCTCAAATGTATCGGGATCCATGATCCAGCTATCTATTCTTTCATAGTCAAAAATTGGCCTTCCGCCTAGAAAAATCCTTCCGTCATCTTTGGTCGGCCAGTAAATAGCGGTTTGTCTAGAGTTCATATGTTGGGCTACAGCTACTAGTTGCGGTGCTCCGCCTATGCTGTCAGCATCGCCGCATTCTCTGAGGCAGTCTCGTAGTACCTCGAACGGTTCCATGTGAAAGGGTTTTTCGAATTTACTGACTTTGGACACCGATTCATATCCATATCTGGTCTTAAGTAAGTCCAAAAGTTTTCTGTACGCTTTTCGGTCCCAGTCTCCGGAAAAAAGCACTTTTCCGAAATTACCGATTCCTTTAGTGCAGGATCGATTGGTGAATTTTTTATCTGCCTTGCTAAAGCTTATTTTGTCAATGTGAAACTCTTTGTGGAACCAGGAGTATCCGCCGAGCAAGAAACCGGTATCTGGACTTTCAAATCCCTTAACGTAAGCGCTGAATTGAGAATACATGCCGTTCATTATATTAAGAATATGGCTTCTAAGGTGCAAATAATCAACTACACCATCGGCCAGCGGGCTAAAGGAGCTAATTGACTCACTTATTTGGTGTAGTAAAGGGTACGCAAAATAGGTGTCTCCGGAAAAAGCTAATATACAGTCTCCTCGGGAAAGCTGGATTATTTTTGGGCAGCAATCTAGGGTGCCTCCGCCGCTGAGTCTGCTATCTGACGCAAATACTACTTCTTGCGCTCCTTGAGCTGTTGTCCTGACCCACCCTACTACCAATGTCACGCTCTTTCTCCTGTTGATTGAGTTTTTCAATTTGGATTGAATGATTTATGTGCTGGGATTTTGGTTGTGGTGCTCATGAGTAGCACTGTATCTTGATTGCGGGTCCTCAAGATTTTTTGATCTGATAATAAGCGCGTATGGGGAAATCTTAATAATTTCTGAGCTTCTCAATAGGTGGTTTATATTTTCATTTGGAATGTGGGGTGTTTTAGTGGGAATGTTTTCACTCAATAATTCGTCACGGATCATTGGTGTTAAGAGCTTTAAGCGATTGTCAGTAGGGTGTGCTTTCGCCAAGCACAGGCATGAACTCTTGAGCCGCTGTTCACTTTGGACCTCTCCATACTGAGCTTGGGTTGCTGTTGCTTGATACGAGAGGATCATTCACCTCCCGTTCCATTACGCTCATGCCGATAAACACTCACCGCCTCATAAACCGCCTTCCGCAGCCGGTTAATACCGCCAATCGGTTGGTGCTCCGGCAGGGCGTGCCACGGGTTGTAGGAGATGTTGTCGCAGGCGAGGTTCTGCTCGCGGCTGTCGAAGTCCTGGGGCGGGATGCTGACGGTGGCGACGGTCTGGAAGGGGGCGTCGGATTCGCTCCATTCGACGCTGGTGTCTTCAATGGGCATGTACTTGCTCGGGTCCTGTTTCTGCACTTGCAGGGCGAAGCAGGCGGGCACGCGGTCGACCGAGAGTTGCTGGTACATGGCGGTACGCAGGAAGTTGGGCAGCTTTTCGTTGAGCTTGGGTAGCTGGTAGGCCGGGCAGCCTTCGGTCTGCGGGATGACGCGGAACTTGATGTTGTTCGCCTCGCCCAGCTTGTACGGGGCGATGCCGTTGTAGCCGGTTTCGAAGGGGCTGTCGGGCGCGGGGGCGAGGGTCTGCAGGGCGATGACCAGGTGGCGGATTTCCCAGGTGCTGGGCTTCCAGCTGGGGAAGAAGGCGGCGACCTTCTGGCCGCTGGCCTGGGCGGCGAAGTTCTGCCGGTATTCGGCGACGTCGCGGACGAAGAACACCGGGTGGTTGAACATGACGAAGTCCTGTTCAGTGTCGTGGCCCTTGCCGGGCATCAGCTTGGCGCCGGGCACGTCGAGCAGTTTGATGGCCATGCCGCGGGCGTCGCGGGCGCTGTCGAACTGCGGGTAGGCGTTGCCGTTGGAGAAGCGGACCATGGCCTCCCACTTGTGACCCGGTTCGGCAAACACGCCCTGGCGCAGGCCGGGGGCGATGTCGCTGGCGACGGTGACCTCGGCCTTCACGCAGCCATGGGCCTTGGCGTGGGCGTCACGCAGCACGCGGGTGTTGTCGCGGTGCTGTTCGACGATGCGCACGGCGTCTTCGATGATGGCCTGGGTGAGCTGGGCTTCGCCCGGCGGGATTTCTTCCTGGGCGGAGACGGGGCCGGAGAATTTCCAGGCGTAGTAGAGGCTGCCGATGCCCCAGCCGAGCAGGCCGATGGCGGCTACGGCGAGCAGCAGACGGCCAAGCCATTTGCCGAGGAAGAGCCAGATTCGGGTGAGCAGGGAGCGCATGGCACGGGGTCCTTTGATGTTTTCTTTTTCTGGAGGGGATTCCGTTCCCTGGCCCGTGGGGGCTTGCTGTGGGGCGTTTCCCTCTCCCTGGCCCGCTCCCTGATGAGAGAGGGGATGGGTTATGTGCTTGGTTGTTAGTTCGGAGTGGGGCTGGCCCTCACCCCAGCCCTCTCCCAGGGGGAGAGGGGGCTGTCCGGTGTTTCGGTTGTGCTCAGGAGCTTTACCTGTAGGAGCGAGCTTGCTCGCGAACCCGCTTCACTCTGGAGCGGTGGGGAGTCTGTTCGCGAGCAAGCTCGCTCCTACAAAAAAACAAAAGACAGTTCAGCGCTGGCCGGTCATTCGCACTTCGGCCCGGGCGTCCACGGTGGGGTGGGGACGTTCGGGTCGAGTTTGTTTTCGTATTCGGGGTTGCCCAGCACCTTCAGGTATTCCACCAGCGCCCAGCGTTCTTCCGGCGACAGGGCGCGGCCGATGACGCCGTCCTTCCGGCAGCCGTCGCGGAATTCGTGGCCGCGGTTGCTGTTGCCGGTGACGCTGGTCTTGTAGAGGAAGCCGCCGGGGAAGCGCTCGGTGCGGTAGCCGGCGAACTTGGGGTCGTACTCGAAGCTGCCGACCCAGAACTGCGCGTCACGCTCGGCCACCGGGGAGAGCATCTGGAACAGGTTGGGCACCGAGCCGTTGTGCAGGAACGGCGGGGTAGCCCAGATGCCGTCCAGCGGGCGGGCCTTGTAGGCGCGCAGTTCGCGCACGCCGATGGGCAGGCCGTAGCCGTTCATTTCCTGCTGCTGTTCCGGGCCGATGTGCGCGTCACGGTAAGCGCGCTGCTCGACGAAGGCGGTGACGTAGGCCAGGCCCTTGGCGGCGGAGATCTTCGACAGGTCCAGCGGTGCGTCGGGTTTGGGGATCAGCACGACGTTCATGTTCTGCAGCTCTTCCACTTTGAGCTTCAGCGGGCGCACGTCGAAGGTGTGGTCGGCGATGTTGTCGGCGGTGGTCGGGTCGGTGCCGATTTCGCTGGTGGGGACCATCTTCATCGCCCATTCGGGGACGCGCTTCTCGGCGATGGTGTCGGCGGAGCCCAGAGCCTTGATGTGCGGGCCGTGGCAGTACACGCAGTTGGCCTGGAACAGGGCGCGGCCCTGGGAGGCCTTCTTCAGGTCGATTTCGCCGAAGACTTCCTTCGGCCAGGCCGGCGGCTTCAGGTGCTTGAGTGTTTCCTCGAGGGTGTAGAGGTCGCGCAGGCGCACGCTGGAGGCGTAGCGCTCATCGCCCATTACCGGCTTGCCGTCGCTCTCGAACATGCGCAGGGTGGCGCCGACGCCGAGGGCCTCGCCGATGTTGCGGGCCATGGGTTGCATGGCCGAGCCGTTCCATTGCACCCAGTCGAATTTCCAGATGTCCCACACCTGCGGGTAGTTCACCGGGGCGTTGGCGACGCGGTAGTTGGAGGCGTCGATGCCATCGCCGAACACGCTGTTGGCGATGCGCCCGAAGGCGTCGGCGCGGCCGGGGCCTTCCAGGGTCGGGTAGAGGCCGCGGTGGGTGTCGTTCCAGGCAGTGGAGACGAGGGTGCCGAGCACATTGCGCACGTCGCGTTTCAGCGCGGCCTTGCCCTTGGGGTAGCGGTCGCCCAGCACGCCCTGGGCGAAGCGGTCGAACTTCCATGGCACGTAGTAGGTGGACGCAAGGCTGGCGCCCAGCGCCTGGCCGAACGCGCCGCCGCGCAGGGTGGGCACGGTGGAGGCGATGGAGTGCATGGCCGCGCCGCCGTCGATGCGGATGGCGGTGCCTTTGTAGCGCAGTTCGCCGGTGTGGCAGGCGGAGCAGGTGATGTCCAGGTACCAGGCGCCGGTCTCGCCGTCCTGGTGGCGGGCGAAGCCCACGGGGAGGTTGCCGGGATTCCTTGCGGTGGTGGCAACGCTGTCGTCGGCGTCGCGGCCGATCTGCTCGGGCTCGATGAGGAAGCCGAAGCGCGCGAGGTTTTCCGGGCTGGCGAACTTGTCCTTGGAGAAGGGCTGCTCGAGGTGGGTGAACCAGTCGTAGCGCAGGCCTTTCACCTGGGTGCCCTGGGGCGTGTAGTAGTAGGTTTCGCGGTCCTGTTTCGACCACTGTTCCTCGAGGTGGATCATCTTCTGCGGCGGGGTGTATTCCGGCAGATTGGGATGCGCGGTGTACCAGGCGATGACGCCGCCGACGAGCAAGAGCAGCAGCAGAACTGCAAGTAGGACGCGTCCAAGAATGCGCATCGAAACTTCCTTGTTATATGTGCGAAAAAGAATCGGACGTTTATGCCAAGTACGCGGCGGCTTGGCAAGGTGATGCCGTACGGAATTCAGGGTTTTTATGGCGTGTTACGCGGTGTGGCGGGGAGTTTCCGGATTTACGGAGAGCGGATGTGCGGTGGCAGCCATCGTCTTTCAGCCGAACGCCTAAGTCGCGGGGCGCAGCTCCAGCAGCAGACTCAGGCAGATCGCCGCGCCGATCAGCACGCCGACCACGCTGGCGATGATCAGCGGCCAGCGCAGCCCGGGGCTGTCGTTCTCGTCGTCGGGAATCCGCGCCTGGATGGCTGGCCAGAGTTCGTCTGGCGGCGGCAGTTCCGGCCAGGGTTCGTCGCTGGGTGGCGGGGAAGGGTGGCCGGCGAGCTGGTAGAGCAGGGCGATCATCCAGTCCAGCGCGGCAATGCGCGTGGGATGGTAGCGGTCGGCGTCGGTCCAGACATGGAGGAAGGTGTCGATGAGCAGGGCGTCGGCGTCGGTCTGCGCGCTCTTCAGCTTCAGCGCCAGCGGGTAGAGGCGCGGGGCGGTGCAGCGGTACAGCGTGGCGAAGGCACGCGCGTCGCCGTCACCGCTTTCGGCGAGCAGGTAGCTGAGGAAGTTGGCTTCGTCCGGGTCGATGGCGGCCTCCGGCGGTGTCGCGGCGAGCGGTGTGGCTGGAGGGTAAGGATAGATCGCGATGCCTTCTGTAGGAGCGAGCTTGCTCGCGAACCGCCCAGCAGGGCAGCTCCCAGTGAGCCTCTGTTCGCGAGCGAGCTCGCTCCTACCAGATCAAGAGCCCCTCACCCTCACCCTCTCCCGCGAGCGGGAGAGGGGACCGTTCGGTGCAGGATGAAACCTCGACGCCAGCCGGCCCTCACCCTCACCCTCACCCTTTGGGTGAGGGCCGGCCCGAGCCCAGAATTCACCTGTTGTAGCTGGTCATACACTTGGGTGCTCCAGCGTCGTAGGGCGAATAACCTGGAACAGGTTATCCGCCGGCCATTGAGCGGCGGATAACGCTGGCGCGTTATGCGCCCTACGGATCTGGGAAAGCGCCGTCAGGCGACGTCCTCGAACGGCAACCCGACATAGTTTTCGGCAATGGTCGTGCGGCCCGCCGCGGAGCCGAGGAAGTAGTCCAGTTCGGTCTCCAGCATGCGCTGGGTGAAGGCGTCGTTGTCGGGGAAGCGGTGCAGCATCGAGGTCATCCACCAGGAGAAGCGCTCGGCCTTCCAGATGCGTCGCAGGGCGATGGGCGAGTAGCTTTCCAGCAGATCGACTCGGCCTTCGCCGTAGACCCCGAGCAGGATGCGGTACAGCGTGTTCACGTCGCTGGCGGCCAGGTTCAAGCCCTTGGCGCCGGTGGGCGGGACGATGTGGCCGGCGTCGCCGACGAGGAACAGCCGGCCGTACTGCAGCGGCTCCACCACGAAGCTGCGCAGCGGGGCGATGCTCTTTTCCAGCGACGGCCCGGTGACCAGTTGGCGCGCTGCGCCCTCGGGAATACGGCGCTTGAGTTCTTCCCAGAAGCGACCGTCAGACCAGTCCTCGACTTTCTCCTCCAGCCCCACCTGCAGGTAGTAGCGGCTGCGGGTGGCGCTGCGTTGGCTGCACAGGCTGAAGCCGCGTTCGCTGCTGGCGTAGATGAGTTCGTGGTTGACCGGCGGGGTGTCGCTGAGCAGGCCGAGCCAGCCGAAGGGGTAGACGCGCTCGAAGACACTCAGGCGCTCGGCGGGAATGCTGCGCCGGGCTATGCCGTGGAAGCCGTCGCAGCCGGCGATGTAGTCGCAGTCCAGACGTACGGGTTCGCCCTGGTGAGTGAAGGTGACGTAGGGCTTTTCGCTGGTCACGTCATGCAGCCCCACATCGGCCGCTTCGTACACGCTCATCGCGCCGCTGGCCGCGCGGGCGTGCATCAGGTCGCGGGTGACTTCGGTCTGGCCGTAGACCATCACCTGCTTGCCACCGGTGAGGGCCTTGAGGTCGATGCGTTCGCGACGGCCATTCAGGACCAGTTCGAAGCCATCGTGGAGCAGGCCTTCGGCGTCCATCCGTGCACTGGCACCGGCTTCGCGCAGCAGATCGGTGGTGCCCTGTTCGAGAACGCCGGCGCGGATGCGGCCGAGCACATAGTCGGGTGTCTGGCGTTCGAGGATGACGTTTTCGATGCCAGCCTTGTGCAGCAACTGGCCCAGCAGGAGGCCGGCAGGACCGGCGCCGATGATGGCGACTTGAGTCTTCATGGAGTGGCTCCTTGGAGAGCGCTGTTGTTTTTGTCCCCTGCATTTTTTGTGGATGAGATCGGCCTTTGAAGGTAATTTCCAATAGTCTTCTTGGACTTTTCATGGATGCGGGCGGTGATCGAACAACGTGCTGACAATCCGGTCCCGGTGTTCCGCCTGTATGGCGAAACGACGGTTTGGCCGACGCCGGACCTGATCCACTGCGAGTCGATCGCCTCACGCAGTCGCCTGCATGACTGGGAAATCCGCCCGCATCGCCATGGCGACCTGGTGCAATTGCTGTATGTGCAGTCCGGCGCGGCGGAGCTGGAAGTGGAGGGGCAGGTAATGCCTGTCCGCGAGGCGTCGTTGCAGGTCACGCCAGCGCTGGCTGTGCATGGTTTCCGCTTCGCCGAGGACGTGCAGGGCTGGGTGCTGAGCATGGGCCTGCCGCTGGCTGAGCAGCTCGGTGGCCTGCTGCAAAGCCCGGTGCTGGAGCAGCCGGCGTGCTTCACCGTGGGCGAGGGCAAGCGCCACCTGGATGGGTTGTTCGAATCCATCGAGCGCGAATACGCCGCGCAGGCACCGGGCCGTGACCTGGTGCTGCAGTCGCTGCTCAACCTGCTGCTGGTCTGGCTCAGTCGCCGCGCGCTGGAACAGGCGCGCGCCCAGGCGAGCCAGCAGGATCGCGGCGTCGAGCATGTGCAGGCGTTTTCCCGCCTGCTGGAGCAGGATTTCCGACTACATCGGCCCATCGAACACTACGCGGCGGCACTGGGCATCAGCGCCGCGCACCTCAATGCGCTGTGCCGGCGCCTGGCCGGGCAGTCGGCGCTGCAGATGATCCATCAGCGCCTGCTGCTGGAGGCCAAGCGCAACCTGGTGTACACCGCCATGACCATCCAGCAGGTGTCGGACAGCCTGGGCTTCTCCGAACCCGCGTACTTCTCCCGATTCTTCAAGCGCTACGCCGGGGTCTCGCCCCGCGCGTTCCGCGAGCTGCGTTGAGCTGCCATGAATATCGATTCGCGTATCAAGTTCCGCCATCTCGTGTGCTTCCTCGAAGTCGCCCGCCAGGGCAGCCTGGCCCGCGCGGCGGATGCCCTGGCGGTGAGCCAGCCGGCCATCTCGAAGACACTCAAGGAGCTGGAGGACCTGCTCGAGGCCAGCCTGTTCGAGCGGGGCAAGAGCGGCGCCAGCCTGACCGAGGCGGGCGTGGCCTTTCTGCGTTACGCCGGCCCCTGCGTGCAGGCGTTGCGCGATGGGGTGAACAGCCTGCGCGGCGGCGAGTACGCCTCCAGTGCGGTGCGCCTGGGCGTGCTCTCCACCGTGGAGAGCCTGCTGATGCCGGAGGTGGTGCGCCGACTGCACGAGCGTCACCCGGCGCTGGTGGTCAGTGTGGTCACCGGCCCGAGTGCGCACCTGCTCTCGCAACTGCGCGTGGGCGAGCTGGACCTGGTGGTCGGTCGGATGACTGAGAGCCCGCAAATCCAGGGCCTGACGTTCGAGCACCTGTACAGCGAATCCATGACCCTGGTGGCCCGTGCCGGGCACCCGCTGCTGGGCCGCCCATTGCCGCCCTCGGCGCTGGACGACTGGCCGCTGGTGCTGCCGCTGGCGGGTACCACCATCCGCAAATTCGCCGACAGCCTGCTGCTGCAGAGCGGCCTCGGCCAGCCGCGGCAGAGGCTGGAAACCCTGTCCACGGTGCTCAGCCGCCGTTATGTATTGACCAGTGATGCGCTGTGGATCGCCCCGCTGGATTCGGTACGCCTGGACCTGCGCTCCGGCGAGATGGTCGAACTGCCGCTGGACGTACAGGAACCGGGCGGTTCGGTAGGGGTTTGCAGCAACTCGACACTGCCGGTTTCCCTCGGTGTGCACTGGTGCCTGGAGGTACTGCGCGAGGTGGGGGAGGCATACCGCGAGGGGAGTTATCCATAACCATATGGTTATGGATTGAGGGCGTTTTTTCAGTTTTCCATGTCGGATCAGCAGACGACACTCCGCCGCACTGCCTGATGCACCAGGCTCCTATAAATCCAACAAGAGGAGACCGACATGTCCGACGCGGAGAACAGCCGCTTCGTCATTCGTGACCGAAACTGGCACCCCAAAGCCCTGACGCCTGACTACAAGACTTCCATCGCCCGCTCCCCGCGCCAGGCGCTGGTGAGCATTCCGCAATCGGTTTCCGAAACCAGTGGCCCGGACTTCTCGCATCTGAAGATGGGCGAGTACGACAACGACCTGCTGCTCAACTTCGACCACGGTGGCCTGCCTATCGGCGAGCGCATCATCGTGTCCGGCCGGGTCATGGACCAGTATGGCAAGCCTGTGCCGCATACCCTGGTAGAGATGTGGCAGGCCAACGCCGGCGGCCGCTATCGGCACAAGAACGACCGTTACCTCGCACCGCTGGACCCGAACTTCGGCGGCGTCGGCCGTGCGCTGACCGACAGCGAAGGACGCTACATCTTCCGCACCATCAAGCCCGGCCCGTATCCCTGGCGCAACGGCCCGAACGACTGGCGCCCGGCGCACATCCACTTCTCCATCAGCGGCCCGTCGATCTCCACGCGGCTGATCACCCAGTTGTACTTCGAGGGCGACCCGCTGATTCCGATGTGCCCCATCGTCAAATCCATCGCCAACCCGGACGCGGTGGAATCGCTGATCGCCAAGCTCGACATGAGCAACGCCAACCCCATGGATTGCCTGGCCTATCGCTTCGACATCGTGCTGCGTGGCCAACGCAAGACCCATTTCGAAAACCGCTGAGGAGGACTGACCATGCCTATCGAACTGCTGCCGGAAACCCCCTCGCAGACCGCCGGCCCCTACGTGCACATCGGCCTGGCGCTGGCCGCCGCTGGCAATCCGGCCCGTGACCAGGAAATCTGCAGCGAGATGGCCAAGCCCGACGCGCCCGGCGAACACATCCTGCTGATCGGCCATGTGTATGACGGCAACGGCCACCTGATCCGCGATTCCTTCCTGGAGCTGTGGCAGGCGAATCACGAAGGCGTGTATGACACTGCCTACGATCTGGAAAAGCCTTTCAATGGCTTCGGACGCACGGCAACGACCTTCGATGCCGGCGAGTGGCAGGTGCAGACCATCAAGCCCGGTGTGGTGAAGAATGCCGCCGGCGTGCCCATGGCGCCGCACATCAACATCTCGTTGTTCGCCCGTGGCATCAACCTGCATTTGCAGACGCGCCTGTACTTCGAAGACGAGGCGCAAGCGAACACCGTGGACCCGGTGCTGAACCTGATCGAGCAGCCCGAACGTCGGCAAACCCTCATTGCAAAGCGTTGCGAGGTGGACGGGAGGCTCGCTTACCGGTTTGATATCCGCGTTCAGGGAAATGCGGAAACGGTGTTCTTTGACTTCTGATACACGACTACATGAGACATTCGCCGAGCCGGTCGCCGACCGCGTTCGGCGGCACTTCGCGGCCGCGCTCGACGAGCGCGGCTACCGGGCGGACGAAGCCCAGGTGACGGCGGTGGATCACCTCGCCACCTGGCTCGACGACTTCCTCGCCGGCCGCCATGGCTTCCTGCGCAAGCCGGTGGCGGGCGTCTACCTGTGGGGCGGCGTCGGGCGCGGCAAGAGCTTCGTCATGGACCAGTTCTTCGCCGCCGCGCCCACGCAGGCCAAGCGCCGCGTGCACTTCCACGCCTTCCTGCAGGAATTGCAGAGCCGCATGCTGGCGATCACCGGGCAGTCTGACCCGCTGGTGCGCGTAGCCCGCGCCATCGCCGAAGAAACCAGACTGCTGTGCTTCGACGAATTCCACGTGCACGACATCGGCGATGCCATGCTCCTGGGGCGGATGCTGAAGGTGCTGGTGGACGAAGGCGTAGGACTGGTCTGTACGTCCAACTACGAGCCGGAAAACCTCTGTCCGAATCCGCTGTATCGCGAGCGTTTCCGCCCGGCCATCGAGCTGATCGAAAAGCGCTTCGACGTGATCTCGGTGGATGCCGGCCAGGATTACCGCGAGCACAGCACGTCGCTGGAGGAGTGGGGCAGCTTCCTCTGGCCGGCACGCGCCGATGATCTGGAGCTGATCGGCTCGCGCCTGGGGCTGGCGGCGGACGCGAAGTTCGACGAGGTCTTGAGCGTCAATCACCACCCGCTGAAGGTGCATGCCCACGACGATCACTGCGCGTGGATGGACTTCAGCGAGATGTTCGAGCGCCCGCGCTCGGCCAGCGACTACCTGTGGCTGATCGAGCATTTCCCGCGCATGGCGGTGAGCGGCCTCGGCCCGCTGGCGGACTATCCGCCGGACGTGAGCATGCGCTTCCTCAACTTCATCGACATCGCCTACGACCGGCAGCTGAGGCTGCAATTGTTCGCCACGGTGTCGCTGGACGAACTGGCAGCGGGCGGCGCGGCGCTGGACTTTTCGCGAACGCTGAGCCGGTTGCGGCAGTTGAAGCTGGAGCCGCTTTAGGCCTTTGTGCGGCTGTTTATTTTGGTTCGCGAGCAAGCTCGCTCCTACGAAGATCGCTCCGATCCCACCTGTAGGAGCGAGCTTGCTCGCGAATCCGTGTTGGCACCGAAGCGCCGGCCTCTGGACGGCGGATAACGCTGGCGCGTTATGCGCCCTACGCTGGTGGCGCGGGGTGGCGATAAGCTCTGTTCGATAATCGGCCGTCCGTGTTGCGATAATCGCCCGCGGGTGTCGATAATCGCCCGGCATTCGCCTGCCAGGACAACAACAATGACCGACGCCCCCCGTGCCAGCCTGCCGCCTCTTGCGCCGCCGATCATCGCTTCGCCCGCCAAGCGCATCGAGGCCTTCACCGGCGACCCGAACTTCATGACCTCGCTGGCCCGCGGCCTGGCGGTGATCCATGCGTTCCAGGAGCGCAAGCGCCACCTGACCATCGCGCAGATCAGCCACCGCACCGAGATCCCCCGCGCGGCCGTGCGCCGCTGCCTGCACACGCTGATGAAGCTGGGCTACGTCACCTCCGACGGTCGTACCTACTCGTTGTTGCCCAAGGTGCTGACGCTCGGCCACGCCTACCTGTCGTCGACGCCGCTGGCAGTCACCGCGCAGCCGATCCTCGACCGCCTCAGTGAGCAACTCCACGAGGCCTGCTCGATGGCCACGCTGGAGGGCGACGAGATTCTTTATATCGCCCGTTCGGCCACGCCGCAGCGCCTGATCTCGGTGGACCTCAGCGTCGGCAGCCGGCTGCCGGCCTACTGCACGTCCATGGGCCGCATCCTGCTTGCCGGGCTGAATGACGAAGCACTGGAAGACTACCTGGCCCACGCCGACCTGCAGGTGAAGACCAGCCGCACCGTGCACACCCCGGAGATGCTCCGCGCGAGCATCGCCGAGATCCGCCAGCAGGGCTGGGTGATCATCGACCAGGAACTGGAAGTCGGCCTGCGCTCCATTGCCGTGCCGCTGAAGGACTCCGCCGGCCAGGTGCTGGCCGCGCTGAACGTCGGCACCCACGCCGGCCGGGTGTCGCGCCAGGAGCTGGAAACGCGCTTCCTGCCAGTGTTGCTGGAAGCCAGCCGCGAGCTGGGCACGCGGCTGTTCCATTGATTGCCTTGCGCGGCCCGTCTTGCGGTAATCCCGTTCGCTAACCGCCCACAGTGGCGATTATCGAATTGATCGGCTGAACGTCTCTTCGTACTGTTGCTCGACCCGTTCAGCCGGACGGGCAATAACAACAATGAGCGTCAGCCATGGCCCCTGTGTGCCTGCCCCATCCGCCGGTCCGTGCGTCCACCGGCTCGCGCCTCATTCCTGTCCAGCTTGCGGGAGTGCAGGGCGATCCAGCCGGCCTTCCCGCGACGACGCCTTCGCAGGAAGTCTTCGCATGACCAGTTCCGCCCACGTGCCCGCTGCCGGCACCCTCGACGTCCAGTCTTTCATCAATGCCCAGCCGCTGTCGCTGTACCAGTGCCGTATCGTCCTGCTGTGCTTCCTCATCGTCTTCCTCGACGGCCTGGATACCGCCGCCATGGGCTTTATCGCCCCGGCGCTGACCCAGGACTGGGGTATCGACCGCGCCAGCCTCGGCCCGGTGATGAGCGCCGCGCTGATCGGCATGGTCTTCGGCGCCCTGGGCTCCGGCCCGCTGGCTGACCGCTTCGGGCGCAAGGGTGTGCTGGTGGTGGCGGTATTCCTGTTTGGCCTGTTCAGTCTGCTCTCGGCCTACAGCAGCAACCTCGACCAGCTGATGGCGCTGCGTCTGCTGACCGGCATCGGTCTGGGCGCGGCAATGCCCAACGCCACCACGCTGCTCTCGGAGTACACCCCCGAGCGCCTCAAGTCGCTGCTGGTGACCAGCATGTTCTGCGGTTTCAACCTCGGCATGGCGGCGGGCGGGTTCGTCTCTGCCAAGCTGATCCCGGCGTATGGCTGGCACAGCCTGCTGTTGCTCGGCGGCGTACTGCCGCTGCTGCTGGCGGTGGTGCTGCTGGTATGGCTACCGGAGTCCGCGCGTTTCCTGGTGGTGCGCAATCGCGGGGCGGACAGAGTCAAGCGAGTACTGGCGCCGATTGCTCCGGCCGAAGTGGTCACGGCTCGCGAGTTCAGCGTGCCGGAACAGAAGACGGTGCAGAGCCGCAACGTGTTCAAGGTGATCTTTTCCGGCAGCTACAGCGCGGGAACCCTGCTGTTGTGGCTGACCTACTTCATGGGCCTGGTGATCGTCTACCTGCTCACCAGCTGGCTGCCGACGCTGATGCGTGACGCCGGCGCGAGCATGGAGCAGGCCGCCTTCATCGGCGCGCTGTTCCAGCTCGGCGGGGTGCTCAGTTCGGTGGCGGTGGGCTGGGCGATGGACCGCTTCAACCCGCACAAGGTCATCGGCATCTTCTACTGCCTGGCAGGTGTGTTCGCCTACTTCGTCGGGCAGAGCCTGGGCACCGTCACGTTGCTGGCGACCCTGGTGCTGGCTGCCGGTATGTGCGTGAACGGCGCGCAGTCGGCCATGCCGTCTCTCGCCGCGCGCTTCTACCCGACCCAGGGACGCGCCACCGGGGTGTCCTGGATGCTTGGCATCGGCCGCTTCGGCGCCATTCTCGGCGCCTGGATCGGCGCAACCCTGCTGGGCCTGGGCTGGAACTTCGAGCAGGTACTGACTGCGCTGATGCTGCCGGCTGCGATTGCCACCGCGGCGGTGCTGATCAAGGGGCTGGTGAGCCACGCCGACGCTACCTGATCCTCACGGCAGCGGCGCGCCGATCAGTTGCAGGCAGCGCTGCAACGGCGCGCTGACATCGCCGCGGCGCAGGCTGAGGATGATCGGCGAGACTGCCTCGGCATCGGTCAGCGTGGCGTAGCCGATATCGGCGCGGTGCTGTTGCTGCACCGACGCCGGCACCAGCGCCACGCCAAGGCCAGCGGCGACCAGGCCGATGGCGGTCTGCAATTCGTTGGTCCACTGCGCCACGCGCACGCTCAGGCCATGGTTGGCGAATAGCGCCAGCACATGGTCGGCGTAGCTGGGACGTGGGTTGGCGGGGTAGAGCACGAAGTCCTCGCCGGCCAGCTGCTCCAGGCTCACTGGGTGACCCAACAGACGGTGCCCGGCGGGCAGCACGGCGACTATCTGCTCCTCACGCAGGACGATCTGGCTGATCGCCGGGTCGTCGATGCGGATGCGCCCGAAGCCGATGTCGATGCGCCCGCTTTTCAATGCCTCGACCTGCTGCACCGTGGTCATTTCCTGCAGCCCCAATTCCAGCCCGGCGTCGCCGCGCAACTCGCGGATCAACTCGGGCAGGCCGTCGTACAGCGTCGACGGGGCGAAGCCGATGCCGAACCACTGGCGCTCGCCACGACCGATGCGCCGGGTGCTCTCACAGATGCTTTCCAGCTGCGCCAGCAGGGTGCCGGTCTGCTCGTGGAAGTAGCGCCCGGCGTCGGTCAGGCGCAGCGGCCGACCGCGTTCCAGCAAGGGCACGCCGAGCAGCTCCTCGAGCTGCTGGATCTGCCGGCTCAGCGGCGGCTGGGCGATGTGCAGGCGCTCGGCGGCGCGGGTGAAGTTGAGGGTGCCGGCCACTTCGCGGAAGTAGCGCAGGTGTCGCAGCTCCATGATACCTCCAGGGTATGCAACAAGACGGCATCGATATTGGACTGGCTACAGGCCCCGGCGCAATCCTTCGTCAATCGCGAAAAGACCTTCCGGGTATCGCTAATTGACTGCCCGGCCACCCCAGAAATCCAACACCGGAACGCCGTCCATGAGTAGCCCTGTCATCGATCGCATCGAGTCGATCATCGTCGACCTGCCGACCATCCGCCCGCACAAGCTGGCCATGCACACCATGCAGCGGCAGACGCTGGTGATCATCCGCCTGCGCTGCTCCGACGGCGTCGAGGGCATCGGCGAAGCCACCACCATCGGCGGCCTGGCCTATGGCAACGAGAGCCCGGAAAGCATCAAGGCCAACATCGATGCGCACTTCGCGCCGCTGCTGCATGGGCAGGACGCGAGCAACATCAACGCCTGCATGCAGCGCCTGGACAAGTCGATCAAGGGCAACACCTTCGCCCGCTCCGGCATCGAGAGCGCGCTGCTGGACGCCCAGGGCAAGCGTCTCGGGCTGCCGGTCAGCGAGCTGCTCGGCGGCCGCGTGCGCGACAGCCTGGAAGTGGCCTGGACCCTGGCCTCCGGCGACACCGCCCGCGACATCGCCGAAGCCGAACAGATGCTGGAGATCCGCCGTCACCGCATCTTCAAGCTGAAGATCGGCGCCAACCCGCTGGAGCAGGACCTCAAGCATGTGGTGGCGATCAAGCAGGCCCTGGGCAAGCGCGCCAGCGTGCGCGTCGACGTCAACCAGGGCTGGGATGAATCCCAGGCCATCCGCGGCTGCCAGGTGCTCGGCGAGAACGGCATCGACCTTATCGAACAGCCCATCTCGCGTATCAATCGCAGCGGCCAGGTGCGCCTGAACCAGCGCAGCCCGGCGCCGATCATGGCCGACGAATCCATCGAGAGCGTGGCCGACGCCTTCAGCCTCGCCGCCGACGGCGCAGCCAGCATCTTCGCCCTGAAGATCGCCAAGAACGGCGGCCCGCGCGCCGTGTTGCGCACTGCGCAGATCGCCGAAGCGGCCGGCATCGCCCTGTATGGCGGGACCATGCTCGAAGGCGCGGTCGGCACCCTGGCCTCGGCCCACGCCTTCATCACCCTGGAAAAACTCACCTGGGCTACCGAGCTGTTCGGACCGTTGCTGCTCACCGAAGAGATCGTCACCGAGCCGCCGGTGTATCGCGACTTCCAGCTGCACGTGCCGCGCACGCCCGGCCTGGGCCTGACCCTGGACGAAGAGCGCCTGGCGCGCTTCCGCCGTACCTGATTTTTTCGATTGAGAGAGAGGAGAAAAGCCGATGCTGTTCCACGTGAAGATGACCGTGAAATTGCCGGTCGACATGGACCCGGCCAAGGCCGCCCAGCTCAAGGCCGACGAAAAGGAACTGGCCCAGCGCCTGCAGCGTGAGGGCAAGTGGCGCCACCTGTGGCGCATCGCCGGGCACTACGCCAACTACAGCGTGTTCGACCTCGCCAGCGTCGAGGAACTGCACGACACCCTGATGCAGTTGCCGCTGTTCCCCTACATGGACATCGAGGTCGACGGGCTCTGCCGCCATCCGTCCTCGATCCATTCCGACGACCGCTGATTTCCGTTCCGTACGACTCAACAAGAACAAGATTTGAGGATCGCACCATGACCGTGAAGATTTCCCAGACTGCCGATATCCAGAGCTTCTTCGAAGAGGCCAGCGGCGCCCTGAACGATGCCGGCAACCCGCGGGTGAAGAGCCTGGTCCTGCGCATCCTGCAGGACACGGCCAGGCTTATCGAGGACATGCACGTCACCCCGGACGAGTTCTGGAAAGCCGTGGACTACCTCAACCGCCTCGGCGCTCGCCAGGAGGCGGGTCTGGTGGTCGCCGGCCTGGGCATCGAGCACTACCTCGACCTGCTGCTGGACGCCCAGGACGCTGCCGTCGGCATCGAGGGCGGCACCCCGCGCACCATCGAAGGCCCGCTGTACGTGGCCGGTGCGCCGCTGTCCGAAGGCGAGGCGCGCATGGATGACGGAAAAGACGCCGGCACCGTGATGTTCCTCTCCGGCCGCGTGTTCGACCTCGACGGCAAGCCGCTGGCCGGCGCCGTGGTCGACCTCTGGCACGCCAACACCAAGGGCACTTATTCGTACTTCGACAGCACCCAGTCCGAGTACAACCTGCGCCGGCGCATCGTCACCGACGCCGAAGGCCGCTACCAGGCCCGCAGCATCGTGCCCAGCGGCTACGGCTGCCCGCCGGACGGCCCGACCCAGGAGCTGCTGAACCAGCTCGGCCGTCACGGCCAGCGCCCGGCGCACATCCACTTCTTCATCTCCGCGCCGGGGCATCGCCACCTGACCACCCAGATCAACCTGGCCGGCGACCAGTACCTGTGGGACGACTTCGCCTACGCCACCCGTGACGGGCTGATCGGCGAGGTGCGTTTCGTCGAGGACGCAGCCGCCGCCCAGGCGCGCGGCGTGGAAGGGCGCTTCGCCGAGATCGAGTTCGATTTCCAGCTGCAGCAGGCGGTTTCCGCCGGCGCCGAAGACCGCAGCAACCGCCCTCGCGCCTTGCAGCAAGCCTGATTCTCCAACTGCTCTGACCCTGCCGATGACCTCGCCGTAGGATGGCGCGGAGCGAAGCGATACCCATCAATCCGTGCACCGGCAGCATGGGTATCGCTGCGCTCCACCCATCCTACCCAGCTCGCTGCTCATCTCGGTGTGGCCGGGGAGCGATCGCGTCCGCTCCTACGCCCCGGGATCTTTCTCGCCAGGCGTGTAGGAGCGGACTTCGTCCGCGATGGCTTTCCATTCATGCCGAAGCATCAGAGGCGTGCGGTTCTCGAGCAAGGACTGGGCGTCCCCCTCGGTCCCGCAAGGGAATCCTGCGATTGCCGGCAGAGTCCGGCCTTGCCGGTAACCCCGCCGTAGGATGGCGTGGGGCGAAGCGATACCCATCAATCCGTGCACCGGCAGCATGGGTATCGCTGCGCTCCACCCATCCTACCCAGCTCGCTGCTGACCTTGGTGTGGCCGGGGAGCAATCGCGGACGGAGTCCGCTCCTACGCCCCCGGAGCCTTTCTCGCCAGGAGCGTAGGAGCGGACTTCGTCCGCGATCGTTTCGTCGCTGCACCTGCCTTCGAGTGGGCACACGAACGTTGACGGCCGAGCGATATGACGTCCGTTAGCCCCCTAAGAGAAGTGTTCGATATTCGCACCAATAGTCGATTATCGCATTGTTTGACCATTCCCCCGGCGGTACCTTTTTCCCACCCGCACCACCCCCTACAACGAGACCGACCATGGCTGAACTCCTGACTCTCCGCGAAGCGGTCGAGCGCTTCGTCAACGACGGCGATACCGTCGCCCTCGAAGGCTTCACCCACCTGATTCCGACCGCCGCTTCCCACGAGCTGATCCGCCAGGGCAAGAAAGACCTGCACCTGGTGCGCATGACGCCCGACCTGGTCTATGACCTGCTGATCGGCGCCGGCTGCGTGCGCAAGCTGACCTTCTCCTGGGGCGGCAACCCTGGCGTCGGTTCGCTGCACCGCCTGCGTGATGCGGTGGAGAAGGGCTGGCCGCGCGAGCTGGAGATCGACGAGCACAGCCACGCCGACCTGGCCAACTCCTACGTTGCCGGTGCCTCGGGCCTGCCGTTCGCCGTGTTGCGCGCCTACGCCGGCTCCGACCTGCCGAAGGTCAACCCGAACATCAAGTTCATCGAGTGCCCGTTTACCGGCGAGCAACTGGCCGCCGTACCGTCGGTACGCCCGGACGTGACCGTGATCCACGCGCAGAAGGCCGACCGCAAGGGCAACGTGCTGCTGTGGGGCATTCTCGGCGTGCAGAAGGAGGCCGCGCTGGCCGCCAAGCGCTGCATCGTCACCGTGGAAGAAGTCGTCGACGACCTGAACGCGCCGATGAACTCCTGCGTGCTGCCGACCTGGGCGCTGTCCGCCGTCTGCCTGGTGCCCGGCGGCTCGCATCCGTCCTACGCCCACGGCTACTCCGAGCGTGACAACCGCTTCTACCAGGCCTGGGACCCGATCGCCCGCGACCGCGACACCTTCAACGCCTGGATCGACGGCTACATCCGCGGCACCAAGGATTTTGCTGAGTTCAAAGCCAAACTCGCGGAGGCCAAGTAATGAGCGCCTACAGCACCAATGAAATGATGACCGTGGCCGCCGCCCGCCGCCTGAACAACGGCGCCGTCTGCTTCGTCGGCATCGGCCTGCCGTCCAAGGCCGCCAACCTCGCGCGCCTGACTGCATCCCCTGACGTGGTCCTGATCTACGAATCCGGCCCCATCGGCGCCAAGCCCAGCGTGCTGCCGTTGTCCATCGGCGACGGCGAGCTGGCCGAGACCGCCGACACCGTGGTGCCCACCGGCGAGATCTTCCGCTACTGGCTGCAGGGCGGGCGTATCGACGTCGGCTTCCTCGGCGCGGCCCAGGTCGATCGCTTCGGCAACATCAACACCACCGTCATCGGCGACTACCACAAGCCGAAGGTGCGCCTGCCCGGCGCCGGCGGCGCGCCGGAGATCGCCGGTTCGGCCAAGGAGGTGCTGATCATCCTCAAGCAATCACACCGCACCTTCGTCGACAAGCTGGCCTTCGTCACCTCGGTCGGCTTCGGCGAAGGCGGCGACCATCGCCAGCAACTCGGCCTGCCCGGCAAGGGTCCGGTGGCGATCATCACCGACCTGTGCATCATGGAACCGGAAGCCGGCAGCAACGAATTCATCGTCACCTCGCTGCACCCGGGCGTGAGCCGCGAGCAGGTGGTCGAGAACACCGGCTGGGCGATCCGCTTCGCCGAAGAGGTGAAGGAAACCGTCGCCCCGACCGACGTCGAACTCGAAGCCCTGCGCGCCCTGGAAGCTCGCACCGCCGCCGCCCACGGCCAACTGGGAGGTGAGGAATGAGCCGCGACGTCTTCATCTGCGATGCCGTGCGCACGCCCATCGGCCGCTTCGGCGGTGCGCTGGCCGGCGTGCGCGCCGACGACCTTGCCGCCGTGCCGGTGAAGGCGCTGGTGGAGCGCAATCCTCAGGTCGACTGGGCCACGCTGGACGAGGTGTACCTCGGCTGCGCCAACCAGGCCGGCGAGGACAACCGCAACGTCGCGCGCATGGCGCTGCTGCTCGCCGGCCTGCCGGAGAGCGTGCCGGGCGTGACCCTCAACCGCCTCTGCGCCTCGGGCCTGGACGCGGTGGGCACCGCCTTCCGCGCCATCGCCAGCGGCGAGGCCGAGCTGGTCATCGCCGGCGGCGTCGAGTCCATGTCCCGCGCGCCCTACGTGATGGGCAAGGCCGACAGCGCCTTCGGTCGCGGGCAGAAGATCGAGGACACCACCATCGGCTGGCGCTTCATCAACCCGCTGATGAAGGCACAGTACGGCGTGGATGCCATGCCGCAGACCGCCGACAACGTGGCCGACGACTACAAGGTCAACCGCGCCGACCAGGACGCCTTTTCCCTGCGCAGCCAGCAGCGTGCCGGCGTTGCCCAGGCCAGCGGCTACTTCGCCGAGGAAATCGTCCCGGTGGTGATCAAGGGCCGCAAGGGCGAGACCGTCGTCGACAGCGACGAACACCCGCGCCCGGATACCACGCTGGAAGCGCTGGCCAAGCTCAAGCCGGTCAACGGTGAAGGCAAGACCGTTACCGCCGGCAACGCCTCGGGCGTCAACGACGGTGCCGTGGCACTGATCCTCGCCAGCGCCGAAGCGGTGAAGAAACATGGCCTCACCCCGCGCGCAAAAGTGCTCGGCATGGCCAGCGCCGGCGTTGCCCCGCGGGTAATGGGCATCGGCCCGGTGCCGGCGGTGCGCAAGCTGCTGGAGCGCCTGAACCTGTCGATGGAGCAGTTCGATGTCATCGAGCTGAACGAAGCCTTTGCTGCACAGGGCCTGGCAGTCACTCGTGATCTCGGCATCGCCGATGACGATGCACGAGTGAACCCCAACGGCGGCGCCATCGCCCTTGGGCATCCGCTGGGGGCCAGTGGTGCGCGTCTGGTGCTGACGGCGGTGCATCAGCTGCAGAAGTCCGGCGGCAAGCTGGGCCTGTGCACCATGTGCGTGGGCGTAGGGCAGGGTGTGGCGCTGGTCGTCGAGCGCGTTTAGCACTTGCAGGATCGAGGGAGACGCCTGGTCCTTGCTCGCGAGCAAACCCCGTTGCGGGGCCGGGTTCGCGAGCAAGCTCGCTCCTACAGCCGCGTAGGGCGAATAACCTGGAACAGGTTATCCGCCGGTTCCTGTTCGGCGGATAACGCTGGCGCGTTATTCGCCCTACGCAAACCGACGTCCTCGCGCGCAGCAAATGGGAGTCTGCTACAGACTCCTGCTCTGCGATCATACTGTCCCGACCACGCCCGCTGATCTCCGGAGCCAACCCGTGAGCACCAATCTTCTGTTCGACGCCTACTTCACCCAGCCTGCCATGCGCGCCATCTTCAGCGACCACGGCCGGGTGCAGGGCATGCTCGACTTCGAGGCCGCACTGGCCCGTGCCGAGGCTCGCGTGGGCGTGATCCCGGAGAGCGCCGTGGCGCCCATCGCCGCTGCCTGTCGCGCCGAGCTCTACGACTTCGCTGCACTGGCCCAGGCCATCTGCAGCGCCGGCAACTCCGCCATCCCGCTGGTGAAGGCGCTGGGCAAGCGCATCGCCGCCGAGGATGCCGAAGCCGAACGCCATGTGCACCTGGGCGCCACCAGCCAGGACGCCATGGACTCCGGTCTGGTCCTGCAACTGCGCGCCGCCATCGAGCTGCTGGAAAGCGACCTTGCCCAACTGGCCGGCGCACTCGCCGTTCAAGCACAGGCCCACGCCGGCACGCCCATGGTTGGCCGTACCTGGCTGCAGCACGCCACGCCGGTCACCCTTGGCATGAAGATCGCCGGCTGGCTGGGGGCGATCAGCCGCCATCGCCAGCGTCTGAACGAACTCAAGCCACGCCTGCTGTGCCTGCAGTTCGGCGGCGCCTCCGGCAGCCTCGCCGCGTTGGGCGAACAGGGCTTTGCCGTGGCCGAAGCGCTGGCTGAGGAACTGCACCTGCAATTGCCCGAGCAGCCCTGGCATACCCAGCGCGACCGCCTGGTGGAGTTCGCCAGCCTGCTCGGCCTGATCGCCGGCAGCCTCGGCAAGCTCGGTCGCGACCTCAGCCTGCTGATGCAGACCGAGGCCGGCGAAGTCTTCGAGCCATCCGCGCCGGGCAAGGGTGGTTCGTCCACCATGCCGCACAAGCGCAATCCGGTGGGCGCTGCCGTGCTGATCGGCGCGGCCACCCGCGCGCCGGGATTGGTCTCGACGCTATTCTCGGCCATGCCGCAGGAACACGAACGCAGCCTCGGCCTGTGGCACGCCGAATGGGAGAGCCTGCCGGAGTTGTGTTGCCTCGTCTCGGGTGCCCTGCAACAGGCGCTGCTTCTGGTGCCGGGTCTGGAAGTCGACGCCGAGCGCATGCTGACGAACCTCGACCTCACCCGCGGCCTGGTGCTCGCCGAAGCCGTGAGTATCGCCCTGGCCCAGCGCATCGGCCGCGATGCCGCCCACCACCTGGTGGAGCAATGCTGCAAGCAGGCGGTGAAGGAGGATGCGCACCTGCGCACCGTGCTCGGCGCCAATGCCGAGGTTGCCGAACAATTGAATGCCGATGAGCTGGATCGCCTGCTCGATCCGGCCCATTACCTGGGCCAGGCGCGCTGCTGGGTCGAACGCGCGCTGGCCGAACACCAAGCACTTTCCTTGCGCAAAGAATCCCGATAGGAGCCTTGCATGCCTGCCGTACGTCTCGCCGATGGCGACCTCAACTATCAACTGGAAGGCCCGGCTGACGCGCCGGTGCTGGTGCTGTCCAACTCCCTGGGTACCGACCTGCACATGTGGGACGCGCAGCTCGCGACCTTCGCCGAACACTTCCGCGTGTTGCGCTATGACACCCGTGGCCACGGCGCCTCGCTGGTCACGCCTGGCCCCTACAGCATCGAGCAGAACGGCCGCGATGTGCTGGCGCTGCTGGACGCACTGGACATTCCGCGCGCGCACTTCTGCGGCCTGTCCATGGGTGGCCTGATCGGCCAGTGGCTGGGCGTCCATGCGCCGGAACGCATCGAGCGGCTGGTGCTGTGCAACACCGCCGCCAAGATCGGCACACCAGAGGTCTGGAATCCGCGCATCGACAGCGTGCTTAGCGGCGGTGCCGAGGCGATGCGCAACCTGCGCGATGCGTCGATTTCGCGCTGGTTCACCGCTGACTTTGCCACGGCCGAGCCGGGCAAGGTCGAGGCCATTGTCGGCATGCTGGCGCAAACCTCGCCGGAAGGTTACGCGGCCAACTGCGCCGCCGTGCGCGACGCCGATTTCCGTGGCGAGATCGGCGCCATCAGCGCGCCGACCCTGGTGGTCTGCGGCGCCGCCGACCCGGTGACCACCACCGAGGACGGGCGCTTCCTGCAGGCACGCATTCCCGCTGCCGAGCTGGTGGAGTTCCGCGCTGCGCACCTGTCCAACGTGCAGGCCGGCGATGCCTTCAGCCAGCGTGTGCTTTCCTTCCTGCGCGCATAACGGTTTTTGCTTTTCGTAGGAGCGAGCCTGCTCGCGAACCTGGGCCTTCGCAGCGGAGATTGTTCGCGAGCAAAGGCTAGGCGCCCCCCTCGGTCCTACAAGGTTCCGATTTGGAGTTTGAGATGGACGAGAAAGAACGTTACGAAGCCGGCATGCAGGTCCGCCGCGCGGTGCTGGGCGATGCCCATGTCGACCGCAGTCTGGAGAAGCGCACGGACTTCAATGAAGAATTCCAGGAAATGATCACCCGCCACGCCTGGGGTGATATCTGGACCCGCCCAGGCCTGCCGCGCCACACCCGCAGCCTGATCACCATCGCCATGCTGATCGGCATGAACCGCGAGGGCGAGCTCAAGCTGCACCTGCGCGCCGCGCGCAACAACGGCGTGACCCGCGAGGAGATCAAGGAAGTGCTGCTGCAGAGCGCAATCTACTGTGGCATCCCCGCCGCCAACGCCACCTTCCACCTCGCCGAAGCGGTGTGGGACGAGCTGGGCATCGAGTCGCTGGAGCAGTAACCCGTCGCGGCTTCGATACCCATGCTGTGCCTCTACCCAATCACTGGCTCAGCTCTCCAGCTCCTTCCGATCCCTGAACAGCTCCAGCGCCTGCGGGTTGGCCAGTGCGTCGGTGTTCTTCACCGGTTGCCCATGCACCACGTTGCGCACGGCCAGTTCGACGATCTTGCCGCTGATAGTGCGGGGGATGTCGGTCACCGCGAGGATCTTCGCCGGTACATGGCGCGGGGTGGTGTTGCTGCGGATGGTCTGGCGGATGCGTTCCTGCAGCGTTTCATCGAGAGCAACGCCGTCGCGCAGGCGCACGAACAGCACCACGCGCACGTCGCCCTGCCAGTCCTGGCCGATGGCGATGGATTCCAGCACCTGCTCGATCTTTTCCACCTGGCGGTAGATTTCCGCCGTGCCGATGCGCACGCCGCCGGGGTTGAGCACGGCATCCGAGCGACCGTGGATCACCAGGCCGCCGTGTTCGGTCTCTTCGGCATAGTCACCGTGGGCCCAGACGCCGGGGAAGGTGGCGAAGTAGGCGTCGAGGAATTTCTCGTTGTTCTCGTCGTTCCAGAAGCCCACCGGAATCGACGGGAAGTGCCGCACGCAGACCAGTTCGCCTTTCTCGCCGCGCACCGGCTTGCCGGCCTCGCCCCAGACTTCCACGGCCATGCCCAGCCCTTTGCATTGCAGCTCGCCGCGCCACACCGGCGCGGTCGGATTGCCCAGGGCGAAGCAGGAGACGATGTCGGTGCCGCCGGAAATCGACGACAGGCAGAGGTCGGCTTTCACATCGCGGTAGATGTAGTCGAAGCTTTCATGGGCCAGCGGTGAGCCGGTGGAGAGGAGCGCCTTCAGGCGCTCCAGCGAGTGGGTCAGGCGCGGCCGCACATTGGCCTTCTCCAGCGCAGCAATGTACTTGGCGCTGGTACCGAAGACGCTGATGCGCTCGGCGTCGATCAGGTCCATCAGCCGTTCCGGGCCGGGGTGGAAGGGCGAGCCGTCGTAGAGCACCAGCGTGGCGCCGACGGCCAGGCCCGAGACCAGCCAGTTCCACATCATCCAGCCGCAGGTGGTGTAGTAGAACAGCGTGTCGTCCTGGCCCAGGTCGACGTGCAGGCCATGTTCCTTGAGGTGCTGCAGCAATACACCGCCGGCGCCGTGGACGATGCACTTGGGCACGCCGGTGGTGCCGGAGGAATAGAGAATGTACAGCGGGTGGTCGAAAGGCACCGGGGTGAACACGGGCTCGCCGCCGCTGCGGAAGAAGTCCTGCCAGAGGCTGACGTGCGCTTGTGTCTGGAAGTCGCTGCGGCGAGCGTGGCCATTGGCGTAGGGCACGATCAGCAACTGTTCCAGGCTTGGCAGCTGGGCAAGGATTTCGTTGAGCTTGGCGGTCAGGTCCAGCAGCTTGCCGGCGTAGCGGTAGCCGGCGCAGGCGATCAGCACCTTGGGTTCGATCTGGCCGAAGCGATCGATCACGCCCTGGGTGCCGAAGTCCGGCGAGCAACTCGACCAGGTGGCGCCGAGGCTGCTGGTGGCGAGCATGCCGACCACCGTCTGCCAGGTGTTGGGCATGAAGGCCGCGACGCGGTCGCCGACGCCCACCCCGGCTTCACGCAGCGCGCGTTGCAGGCCGGCGACCTGGGCCGCCAGTTCGGCGTGGCTGAGCACCTCGCGGCGTTCGTCCTCGCTGATGGCGACCAGCGCCGGCTGATGGTCGCGGCGGCGCAGCAGGTGCTCGGCGAAGTTCAGGGTGGCGCCGGGGAACCAGCGCGCGTCGGGCATTTCCGGGCCTTCCTCGAGGACCGCCGTGGGCGCCTCGTGGAATTGCACGGCGAAGCTGTCGACGATCGCCAGCCAGAAGGCCTCGCGCTCGGCGATGCTCCAGGCGTGCAGGGCAGCATAGTCGGGCAGGTCGAGCCCGTGCTGCTGCGCCACCTTGCGGCGGAAGGCGTCCATGCGGGTGGCGGCGATGCGTTCGGGGGAGGGGGTCCACAATGGGGTCATCTTGGGCGTCCGTCCGGTTTTTCTTTCGAACCAGTGTGGCACGGGACGCCGAGATGTAGGAGACGAGGAAGGCTTTTGTAGGAGCGAGGGGACGCCTAGTCCTTGCTCGTGAACCGTGCCCGCAGCGGGGTTTGTTCGCGAGCAAGCTCGCTCCTACAGGTTCAGGCAGGCGCCTTAGCGTTTGGACAACTGCGCCTTGGCCACCCGCGAGCCGTTGGGCTTGTCGAGCACGGCGCAGATGCGCGCGCCGGCGTCGATCAGCTTGTCCAGGTCGATGCCGGTGTGGATGCCCAGGCCGTTGAGCAGGTAGAGCACGTCTTCGGTGGCGACGTTGCCGGTGGCGCCCTTGGCGTAGGGGCAGCCGCCGAGGCCGGCGACCGAGCTGTCGAACACCGCGATGCCTTCCAGCAGGCTGGCGTAGATGTTCGCCGTGGCCTGGCCGTAGGTGTCGTGGAAGTGCCCGGCCAGTTGCGCGCGCGGTACGCGTTGGCCGACGACTTCGAACATGTGCCGGGTGGCGCCGGCGGTGCCGACGCCGATGGTGTCGCCCAGCGAGACTTCGTAGCAGCCCATGGCGTGCAGTTCCTCGGCGACGGCTGCCACCTGCGCTGCGTCGACCTCGCCCTGGTAGGGGCAGCCGAGCACGCAGGAGACGTAGCCGCGCACGCGCACGCCATGCTGGCGCGCCGCTTCCATCACCGGGACGAAGCGCTCCAGGCTCTCCTTGATCGAGCAGTTGATGTTCTTCTGCGAGAAGGCTTCGGAGGCGGCGGCGAATACCGCGACTTCCTTCACCCGGGATTCCAGAGCGGCCTCGAAGCCCTTCAGGTTCGGCGCCAGGGCGGCGTAGGTGACGCCGGCCTTCTGCTGGATACCGGCGAAGACTTCCGCCGAGCCGGCCATCTGCGGCACCCACTTGGGCGAGACGAAGCTGCCGACTTCGATGTAGCCGAGGCCGGCGGCGGTGAGGTCATCGACCAGGCGAACCTTGTCGGCCACGGCGATGGGTTGCTTCTCGTTCTGCAGGCCGTCGCGCGGGCCGACTTCGACCAAACGGACGGATTGGGGCAGGGTCATGACTTGTCCTCGTTGGATTCAGGCGAATGGCGGCTCTACCTGTAGGAGCGAGCTTGCTCGCGAACGCGTTGCACCCTGGGTTATCGGAGTGAAGCGGGTTCGCGAGCAAGCTCGCTCCTACGAAGAGCCAAGCGATGGCTTCAGCCAAGTAGGGCGCATAAAGGGAACGCGTTATCCGCCGTTGCCTCGCGGCGGATAACGCTGGCGCGTATTGCGCCCTACAAAGCCGGCGTCAGGCCGGCGCTTCTTCCAGTTCGACCAGCGCCGTGCCTTCCGACACCAGTTCGCCTTCGCTGCAATACAGCGATTTCACCACGCCGGCGTGCGGCGCGCGAATGCTGTGTTCCATTTTCATCGCTTCGAGCACCACCAGCGCGGCGCCGGCTTCGACGCTCTGGCCGGGTTCCACCAGAATGCGCACGATGCTGCCGTTCATCGGCGCGCCCAGGCCGCCCTGGTGCGAGTGGGCGGCTTCGGCCTCGGCGATGGCGTCGAAACGCTGCACGGCCACCAGCTCGCCGTTCCACTCCAGGTAGAGGCTGTCGCCGCGGCGGATCACCTGGTGGCGGCGGCGCAGTTCGCCGTCCTTCACATCCAGCCACTGGCCATCGAGCTGGGCGATGCGCTGCCCATCGGCATGGCGCAGGCGCACTACTTGCGATTCACCCTTGGCCAGCAGGTGCAGGTCGGTTTCGCCTGGCAGGCCGCTGCGCCAACCGCTCTGGGCGGACCACGGCGAGTGGGCGTCGTCGCCACGCACGCGGGCGGCTTCGCTCTGTACCCAGGCTTCGCCGGCCAGTTGCCAGAAGCGCTCGGGCAGGGCGGTCGGAGCGGGCAGCAGGGCATCCTGGTAGCGGGCGATGAAGCCGGTATCCAGTTCGCCGTCGGCGAAGGCCGGGTGGGCCAGTACGCGGCGCAGGAAGGCCAGGTTGGTCTTGAAGCCGCCAACCGCGGTTTCCGCCAGCATCGACAGCAGGCGCTGACGCGCTTCCTCGCGGTTCTCGCCCCAGGCGATCAGCTTGGCCAGCATCGGGTCGTAGAACGGCGAGATGTCGTCACCCTCGCGGATGCCGCTGTCGGTCCGGCGGCCGGGGCCGGCGGCGGGTTCGCGGTACAGCGCGAGGTGACCGCTGGCCGGCAGGAAGCCGCCTTCAGGGTCTTCGGCGTAGAGGCGCACTTCGATGGCGTGGCCGTTCAGCGGCACCTGTTCCTGGGTGATCGGCAGCGGCTCGCCACGGGCGACGCGGATCTGCCAGGCGACCAGGTCGAGGCCGGTGATGGCTTCGGTGACCGGGTGCTCGACCTGCAGGCGGGTGTTCATTTCCATGAAGAAGAACTGGCCGCTGCCTTCGTCGTAGAGGAATTCGACGGTGCCGGCACCGACGTAGCCGATGGCCTGGGCTGCGCGTACAGCGGACTCGCCCATGGCGGCGCGCAGTTCGGCGGAGAGGCCCGGAGCCGGCGCTTCCTCGACGACTTTCTGGTGGCGACGCTGGATCGAGCAATCGCGCTCGTTGAGGTACAGGCAGTGGCCGTGCTGGTCGGCAAACACCTGGATTTCCACGTGGCGCGGCTTGGTCAGGTACTTCTCCACCAGCATGCGCGAGTCGCCGAAACCGGACTGCGCTTCACGCTGGGCGGATTCCAGCGCCTCGGCCAGTTCGGCCTCGCGCTCGACCACTTTCATGCCCTTGCCGCCACCGCCGGCAGCGGCCTTGAGCAGCACCGGGTAGCCGATGCGCTGCGCTTCGCGCTGGAAGGTGGCGTAGTCCTGAGCCTCGCCATGGTAGCCGGGCACCAGCGGTACGCCGGCGGTTTCCATCAGGGCCTTGGCCGCGGACTTGCTGCCCATGGCGTCGATGGCGCTGGCCGGCGGACCAAGGAACACCAGCCCGGCCTCTTCGCAGGCGCGGGCGAAGCCGGCGTTCTCCGAGAGGAAGCCGTAGCCGGGGTGGATGGCCTGGGCGCCGGCAGCTTTCGCGGCGGCCAGCACAGCGTCGGCGCGCAGGTAGCTTTCAGCGGGCTTGGCGCCGCCCAGGTCGATGGCGATGTCCGCCTCTTCGACGTGGCGGGCGTTGCGGTCGGTGGCGCTGTGCACGGCCACGGTGGTCAGGCCCAGGGCCTTGGCGGTGCGCATCACGCGGCAGGCGATTTCGCCGCGGTTGGCCACCAGCAGGGTATCGATCTTCTTCATCAGACTTGCTCCTGCCAGGCCGGTTTGCGTTTCTCCAGGAAGGCGCGCAGGCCTTCCTGCCCCTCGGGGCTGATGCGGATGCGGGCGATGGCGGCTTCGGTGTAGCGGCGGCGTTCGGGAGTGAGTTCGCCGGCGCCGATTTCGTGGAACAGCGCCTTGCAGGCGACCAGGGCCGCCGGGCTGTTGTTCAGCAGGTTGGCGATCCAGGCTTCGGCCTCATCGTCCAGTTCGGCAGCCGGATAGTGTTCATCGACCAGGCCCAGCTCGCGGGCACGGATGCCGCTGAAGCGCTCGGCGGTCATGGCGTAGCGAGTCGCGGCGCGCTGGCCGATGGCCTTGGTGACGAAGGGGCCGATGGTGGCCGGGATCAGCCCGATGCGCACTTCCGACAGGCAGAACTGCGCGTCCTCGGCGGCCAGCACCATATCGCAGCAGGCGGTCAGGCCGACGCCACCGCCGAAGGCCGCGCCCTGGACGATGGCGAGGGTCGGCTTGCTCAGCTGGTGCAGGTTGTAGAGCAGCTCGGCCAGTTGCTGGGCGTCGTTCAGATTGCCCTGGTAGTCCAGCTTCACCGATTCCTGCATCCACGCCAGGTCCGCGCCGCCGCAGAAGTGCTTGCCGCGTCCACGCAGTACCAGCAGGCGTACGCGCTCATCGTTGGCCACGGCGTCCAGTGCCTGGATCAGCTCGGCGATGGTCCGGGCGTTGAAGGCGTTGTTCTTCTCCGGGCGGTTCAGCCACAGGCTGGCGACGCCGCGCGGGTCGATATCGAGCTCAATGTTTTCGAAAGTAGTCATTAGGGACTCCTGGGCCGCAGGCTGCAGGCCACAAGCTGCAGGCGAGAACTCTCTTGCCTGCCGCCTGAAGCCTGCTGCCTGCCGCCGCTTACATCCTGAATACGCCGAAGCGGGTCGCTTCGACAGGCGCGTTGAGCGAGGCTGAGAGGGCGAGGCCGAGCACGTCGCGGGTCTGCGCCGGGTCGATCACGCCGTCGTCCCACAGGCGCGCGCTGGAGTAGTATGGGTGACCCTGGCGCTCGTACTGTTCGAGGATCGGCGCCTTGATCTTCGCTTCGTCTTCGGCGGACAGCGCGTTGCCGGCGCGTTCGGTCTGCTCGCGCTTGACCTGGGCCAGCACGCCGGCGGCCTGTTCGCCGCCCATCACGCCGATCCGCGCGTTGGGCCACATCCACAGGAAGCGCGGGTCGTAGGCGCGGCCGCACATGCCGTAGTTACCAGCGCCGAAGCTGCCGCCGATGATCACGGTGAACTTCGGCACCTGGGCGCAGGCCACCGCGGTGACCAGCTTGGCGCCGTGCTTGGCGATGCCGCCGGCCTCGTACTTCTGGCCGACCATGAAGCCGGTGATGTTCTGCAGGAACACCAGCGGGATGCCGCGCTGGCAGGCCAGTTCGATGAAGTGCGCGCCTTTCTGCGCGGCTTCGGCGAAGAGGATGCCGTTGTTGGCGAGGATCGCTACCGGGTAGCCGTGCAGGTGGGCGAAGCCGCACACCAGGGTGGTGCCGAACAGCGCCTTGAACTCGTCGAATTCGCTGCCGTCGACCAGCCGCGCGATGATCTCGCGCACGTCGAAGGGCTGCTTGCTGTCCACCGGGATCACGCCGTACAGCTCGTCGCTGGCGTACAGCGGGGCGCGCGGGGCGCGGGTGTTGAGCTTGCCCTGCTTGCTCCAGTTGAGGTTGGCGATGCAGCGGCGGGCGATGGCCAGCGCGTGCTCGTCGTCCTCGGCGTAGTGATCGGCGACGCCGGAAGTCTTGCAGTGCACGTCGGCGCCGCCGAGGTCCTCGGCGCTCACCACTTCACCGGTGGCGGCCTTCACCAGCGGCGGGCCAGCGAGGAAGATGGTGGCCTGGTTGCGTACCATGATGGTCTCGTCGCTCATCGCCGGCACGTAGGCGCCGCCGGCGGTGCAGGAGCCCATCACCACGGCGATCTGCGGGATGCCCTGGGCGCTCATGTTGGCCTGGTTGAAGAAGATCCGGCCGAAGTGCTCGCGGTCGGGGAACACCTCGTCCTGGCGCGGCAGGTTGGCGCCGCCCGAATCCACCAGGTAGATGCACGGCAGGCGGTTCTGCTGGGCGATGGTCTGGGCGCGCAGGTGCTTCTTCACGGTCAGCGGGTAGTAGCTGCCGCCTTTTACCGTGGCGTCGTTGCCGACGATCATGCATTCGACGCCTTCCACCCGGCCGATGCCGGCAACCACGCCGGCGGCGGCGACGTCTTCGCCGTACACGTCATGGGCGGCGAGGGCGGAGACTTCGAGGAAGGGCGAGCCGGCGTCGAGCAGGCGGTTGATGCGTTCGCGCACCAAGAGCTTGCCGCGCGCGGTGTGCTTGGCCTGGGCGGCGGCGCCGCCGCCTTCATGGACGCGGCCGAGGACGGTGCGCAGGTCCTGGACGTTCTCCAGCATGGTCGCGGCGTTGGCGGCGTATTCCGGGGAACGGGTGTTGAGTTGGGTGCCGAGGATGGTCATGGCGGACTCCGTCCGAGCTGCAGGCTTCATGCTGCAGGCGGCAGGCAGGCCTGGAGCCTATGGCCTGCCGCCTGTAGCCGCTGTTATTTCGTTTCGTTGAACAGCTCGCGGCCGATCAGCATGCGGCGGATTTCGCTGGTGCCGGCGCCGATCTCGTAGAGCTTGGCGTCGCGCAGCAGGCGGCCGGTGGGGAACTCGTTGATGTAGCCGTTGCCGCCGAGAATCTGGATGGCGTCCAGGGCCATCTGGGTCGCGCGTTCGGCGGTGTAGAGGATCACCCCGGCGGCGTCCTTGCGGGTGGTCTCGCCACGGTCGCAGGCCTGGGCCACCGCGTACAGGTAGGCGCGGCTGGCGTTGAGCTGGGTGTACATGTCGGCGACCTTGCCCTGGATCAGCTGGAACTCGCCGATGCTCTGGCCGAACTGCTTGCGGTCGTGGATATAGGGGACGATCACGTCCATGCAGGCCTGCATGATGCCGATCGGGCCGCCGGCGAGGACCACACGCTCGTAGTCCAGGCCGCTCATCAGCACCTTCACGCCGCCGTTGACCGCGCCCAGCACGTTCTCTTCCGGCACTTCCACGTCATCGAAGAACAGCTCGCAGGTGTTCGAGCCGCGCATGCCCAGCTTGTCGAACTTGCTGCCACGGCTGAAGCCTTTCCAGTCGCGCTCGACGATGAATGCGGTGATGCCGTGGGCGCCTTTTTCCGGCTCGGTCTTGGCGTAGATCACATAGGTGTTGGCGTCCGGGCCGTTGGTGATCCAAGTCTTGCTGCCGTTCAGCACGAAACGGTCGCCGCGCTTCTCGGCGCGCAGCTTCATCGATACCACGTCGGAGCCGGCGTTGGGCTCGCTCATGGCCAGGGCGCCGATGTGCTCGCCGCTGATCAGCTTGGGCAGGTACTTGGCCTTCTGCTCGGCATTGCCGTTGCGCTTGATCTGGTTGACGCACAGGTTGGAGTGCGCGCCGTAGGACAGGCCGACCGACGCCGAGCCGCGGCTGATCTCCTCGATGGCGATGACGTGGGCCAGGTAGCCCATGTTGGCGCCGCCGTACTCCTCCGCGACGGTGATGCCGAGCAGGCCCATGTCGCCGAACTTCTTCCACATGTCCATGGGGAACAGGTTGTCCGCATCGATCTGCGCGGCGCGCGGGGCGAGTTCGCTGGCGACGAAGCCCTGCACCTGCTCGCGCAGCATGTCGATGGTTTCGCCGAGGCCGAAGTTGAGGGAGGGGTAGCTCATGGAATCACCTGTACTTGTATTTGTAATCGGATGAGAGAGCGGGCAGGGCGGCGAGATCAGCTCGTGGCGCGCTGCTTGCGGGGTTTGTCGGTCTCGGCCATGGCCGCCAGGCAGCGCTCCTCGGCCGTGTCCAGTTCCAGTTTCATCTGCTCGATGTCGAGCAGTTGCTGTTCCAGCTGCGCGCGGCGCGCGGTGATCTTGTCGAGGAAGGTCTGCAGCTGCTTGGTGTTGCCGCTGCTGGGATCGTAGAGGTCGATCAGCTCCTTGCACTCGGCCAGCGAGAAGCCGATGCGCTTGCCGCGCAGGATCAGCTTCAGGGCCACCAGGTCCTTGGCGCTGTAGATGCGCTCCTGGCCACGGCGCTCGGGGCTGAGCATCCCCTGTTCCTCGTAGAAGCGAATGGCGCGGGTGGTGACGTCCAGTTCGCGGGCCAGCTCGGAGATGGTGTAGGTCGTGGGCATGGGAATGTTCTTGCTCGGTCGTTTACCTTTACGTTAACGTAAACCTGCCTTGAGTCACTGTCAACACAACGCGGAGGCGACGCGAAAGGGGAGATGCACGGGGGAGTGGCGCGGGAATTGCCTCGTGCTTGCCTGCGAACCTTCCTACCGAGGGCTTCCCCTTTACTGACGCTGTCTGCGGGTGTACACAGCCCTGACCAGCCTGCGAGTTCCGCGCCCCTATCTCCCTGAAAAGGTGCACGGAACCTACCGGAGCGATGCATGACTACAAGAACAATAAGCGGCGACCTGCTGCGTGAAGCCCACTTGGCCCGTGAACGCCTGCAACAGGAAGGCGAGGTCCCCAGCGGCGTGCTCCGCGAGGAAATCGACGCCTCCTGGCGGCGCAGCCTCGGTCACGGCCTGGACTGCGCCAGCGGCACCGAACACGGCCTCGAGACGCGGGTCAAACCTGACGTGCTGCTGGCCGGCAATCGCCTGCTGCTCGACGCCGCCACCCCCGAACTCGATTATCTGCACCAGCGCCAGGGTCACGATGGCGTGATCATCCTGGCCAACGCCGACGCCACCATCCTGTCCGTCGAAGGCGCGCGCGAGCGCATGCAGAGCAAGGGCCTGGCCGATATCGTCCAGGGCGCCTGCTGGAGCGAGGCCTCGCGTGGCACCAACGCCCTGGGCACCGCGCTGGTGGAAAAGCGCGCCACACAGATCGACTGCGGCGAACACTTCCTCGATCGCCTGAGCCGTTTCTCCTGCACCTCAGTGCCCATCGAAGGGCCGCAGGGCACGCTGCTCGGCGTGCTCGACATGACTCGCGAAGGGCCGCTCTCCGGCCCGCGCGAAAGCCTTTCGCTGCTCAGCCTCGCGGTGTTCCAGATCGAGGCGCGGCTGTTCGCCGTCAGCCATCCGGGGCAGGTGGTGATCGCCTTCCATTACCGTCGCCAGTACCTGGATTCCGCCTGGCAGGGCCTGCTGGCGCTGGGGCTGGACGGCAAGGTGCTGGCCGTCAGCAGCCAGGCCTGCCAGCTACTCGGCGCCCACCGCGAAAGCCTGGTGGGCCGGCGCAGCGAAGACTTCCTCGGCCTGCGCGGCGACCAGCTGCTCGGCCGCCTCTACCAGGGCGGCGTCGGCAGCCTGCAGACGCCCAAGGGCGAGCTGTTCTACAAGACGCTGCAGGCGCCGCTGCGCAGCCACGCGGTGCCGGTCAGCGCCCGCGCCCCGCGCCCGGCCGCCGGTCCCGAACTCGAAGCCCTGGCCGGCAGCCATCCACGCTACGCCCGTGCCCTGCGCATGGCGCGCCAGGGGTTGGTGAACGAACTGCCCGTGTTGCTGCTGGGGGAGACCGGCAGCGGTAAGGAGGTGGTCGCCCGTGCCCTGCACCAAGCCAGCGCGCGCAGCGACAAGCCCTTCGTTGCGGTGAACTGCGCGGCGATTCCCGAAGGCCTGATCGAATCCGAACTGTTTGGTTACCGCGACGGCGCCTTCACCGGCTCGCGCCGTGGCGGCATGGTCGGTCGGCTGCAGCAGGCTCACGGCGGCACGCTGTTCCTCGACGAGATCGGCGACATGCCGCTGGCGCTGCAGGCGCGCCTGTTGCGTGTGCTGCAGGAGCGCAAGGTGGCACCGCTGGGTGCCGGCGAGGAGCAGGACATCGACGTCGCGCTGATCTGCGCCACCCACCGCGACCTCAAGCGGCTGGTGGAGGAAAAACACTTCCGCGAAGACCTCTACTACCGCGTCAACGGCATCAGCGTGAAGCTGCCGGCGCTGCGCGAGCGCGACGATCTCGCCGAACTCGCCAGCAGCCTGCTGATCCGCCTGGGCGCGCCCAGGGTGAAGCTTTCCGCCGAGTTGCTCGGGCTGCTGAGCGAGTATCACTGGCCAGGGAACATCCGCCAGCTGGAGATGGTCCTGCGCACGGCGCTGGCGATGCGTGAGGATGGCGAGGACGAGCTGTGCCTCGATCACCTGCCCGACAGCACCCTGGACGAACTCGCCGCTGGCGAGCGCCCGCAGAGCGGCAGCATCCGCGAGAACGAACTGGAGCTGATCCGCCAGGCGCTGGAGCGCCACCAGGGCAACGTCTCCGCTGCTGCCGACGCGCTGGGAATCAGTCGCGCCACGCTGTACCGCAAGCTCAAGCAACTCAAGGTGGGCTGATGTTCGTTACCCGCCTTATCGAGAGCGACGACCCGCAGGCGCTCAAGGCCTCGCTGCGCTGGCTGTACGGTTTCGTGCGGCCGCACAAGGCGGCCATTGCCGGGCTGCTCGGGTTGTCGTTCTGCGCCTCGATCCTGGTGCTCGCGCAACCCTGGTTGACCAAGACGCTGATCGACGACGGCCTGCTGGCGAAGGACTTCCCGGTGCTGGTGATGGTGGCCGGCGCGATGATCGTCGTCGGCCTGGTCGGCACGGCGCTGTCCGGCCTGAACCGCTACCTGCACACGCGCCTGTCCGGGCGCATCCTGTTTTCCCTGCGTGACGCGCTGTACCGTCACTTGCAGACCCTGTCGCCGAGCTTCTTCGGCCGCCGACGCATCGGCGACCTGATGTCCCGGCTCGACGGCGATGTCGCCGAGATCCAGCGCTTCGCCGTGGATTCGCTGTTCTCTGCCGTTTCCAGCGTGATCGGCCTGGTCGGCGCGTTGGTGCTGCTGCTTACGCTGTCGTGGAAACTCTCGCTGCTGGTGGCGCTGCTGATCCCGCTGGACGTGCTCTGGCTGCGCTGGATGCGGCGCAAGGTGGAGCGCGAGGCGCGCGGCCTGCGCGAGCGTTCGGCAGACCTCTCGTCATTCTTCGTCGAGACGCTGCCGGCGATGAAGTTCATTCAGTCCGCCGGCCAGCAGTCCCGCGAATCCGGGCGCCTGGAAGGGCTGGGGCAGGGCTACCTCGGCCAGTTGCTGCGCCTGCAGCTGACCGAATTCTTCACCCAGGCAGTGCCCGGCACGCTGATGTCACTGTCCCGCGCCTGTGCCTTCCTGGTCGGCGGTTACTGGGTAGTGCAGGGCACCTGGCAGCTGGGCTCGCTGATCGCCTTTTCCACCTATCTGGGCATGGCCATCGGGCCGGTGCAGAGCCTGCTCGGCCTGTACGTCGCGCTGCAGCGCATGACGGTCAGCCTTGGTCGGGTGATGGAACTGCGCGGCGAAGAGGCAACCATCGTTTCACCCGCTGCGCCCCGGCCGATGCCGTCGGTCGGCGAGCTGCGCCTGGACAACCTGTACTACGCCTGGCCGGGCCGTGCGCAGCCGGTGCTGCAGGCTGTGCAAGCGGTGATTCCCGCCGGTCTCAAGGTCGCACTGAGCGGCCCGTCCGGCGTCGGCAAAAGTACCCTGATCGATCTGTTGCAACGCTTCTACGACCCCGACGAGGGCAGCATCCTGCTGGACGGCGTGGACCTGCGCGAACTCGACCTGCACGCCCTGCGCCGGCGTGTAGCGGTGGTCAGCCAGGATATCGTGCTGTTCCGCGGCAGCCTGGCCGACAACCTGGCCTATAGCGCACCCGAGTCGAGCCGCGAAGCCATCGACAGGGCCGCCCGCGCGGCGCAGCTGGACAGCCTGATCGCCAGCCTGCCCGAGGGCCTCGACAGCCCGCTGGGCGAGCGCGGCCAGCAGCTTTCCGGTGGGCAGAAACAACGCATCGCCATCGCCCGCGCGCTGTTGCAGGACCCGCTGATCCTGGTGCTGGACGAGGCCACTTCGCAGGTGGACGAGAGCACCGAGCGCGAGGTGATTGCTGCCATCGACCGCTTGTTCGCCGGGCGCACGCGGCTTTTGATCAGTCACCGTACGTCGACACTGGCGGCAGCCGACCTGCATCTGGAGCTGCAGGAAGGGCGGATGCGCGTGCGCGAAGCGCAGCCGGTGCAGCGACATGAAGCCTGAGCTGCGGGTTGGGGTGGTCGACAGTGGTTTTGCCGAGTCGCATTCAGCGAGCGTGAGCGCTGCGCGACGTTTCTTCCTCACCGACACCGGCCATGCCGAGGGCGAGCCCCTGGTGGATGCCCTTGGCCACGGAAGCGCTGTCTGCGAAGCCATTCTTTCCCATGCGCCGAGTGTCCGTCTGTCTGTCGCCCAGGTCTTCGATGAGCGCGGTGTAACCAGCCCGTTGCAGATCGCCGCCGCACTGCACTGGCTCGGCGAGCAGGGGGTGCGGGTGATCAACCTGAGCCTGGGCGTGCGCCAGGACCGGCCGATCCTGCGTGATGCGGTGGCGGAATTGGTGGAGACGGGCGTGATCGTTTGCGCGTCTAGCCCGGCGCGGGGCGAGTCGGTGTTCCCTGCGGGCTATCCCGGTGTAATTCGAGTGACGGGTGATGCGCGCTGCGGTGAAAAAGAGTGGTCCTGGCTGGATAGCCCGCAGGCGGATTTCGGTGCGGCGGTGAAGGTGGCCGGGCGTTCCGGGGCGAGCCTGGGGTGTGCAGCCTTCAGCGGCCATCTGGCGGCGCTGCTTGCGGAGCGGTCGGAGCTTTCGAATGTGCAGATCATTGAGGTGATGCGCGAGCGGGCGGTTTTTCGGGGGATCGAGCGGAAGGTGAGTTTGTGAGTCATGGTCGAGTTTTTGCCCCTCACCCCAACCCTCTCCCGGAGGGAGAGGGAGCCGTCCTCTGCAAGCGTTCACTACGCAGACTTTCCCGCGGCCTTCTATGTGCGCAGAAACTCCCATGCACGCCGATCAGCCCCCTCTCCCTCTGGGAGAGGGCTAGGGTGAGGGCCTCCGTAGCATGAGCGAGCTCCCGATTCTGATCCTCGGCGCCGGCCCCGCCGGAGCCACCGTCGCGCTTGGCCTGCGCCGTCTCGGCCATGCCGTCACCGTGATCAGCGAGTGGCGTCGCTTTGCCGCCGTCGAAGGCGTCTCCCAGCGTGTGCTCGAAGGCCTGCGCAATTCCGGCTTGAAGCACGCACTGGAATGCGCCGCGCCACCGTCACAGCGTCGCGTGCGCTGGAACGGCGTGGAAAGCGCGCAGAACATCGAATGCATCCTCGACCGCCCGCGCTTCGATGTGGGACTGCGCGAGGACCTGAAAGAAGCCGGCGTCGAATTGGTCGAAGCCCAGGTGCTGGCGGTGGCGGAAGAAGGCCCCGGCTGGCGCGTGAAACTCGACAATGGCCGGGAAGTGCAGGGTACTTTTCTGGTCGAAGCCCGGGGGCGGCAGGCGCCGCTGAACCAGAAGGGCATGAAAGCCCGGCGCGGCCCGGAAACCCTCAGCCTGCTCAACCGCTGGCAGGGCGAGCCCGGCCCGCTGGCGACGGCGGTGGAAAGCCTGGCCGATGGCTGGGCGTGGATGGCGCGGCTGGAGGATGGGCGCTGCTACTGGCAACTGACCCTGGACGTCGCCAGCAGCCAGTTGCCGCCGCGCGAGCAGTTGCTCGCCTACTGCCGCGAGCGCCGCGCCACGTCGCAGCTGGTCCGGCAATTCTTCGGGGATGCCGAGGAGCGTGAACTGGACCTGCACGCCCGCAGCAGCACGGCGATCCTCTGCCTGGAAGCCTGTGGCGACACCTGGATTCGCGTGGGCGATGCGGCGATGGCGGTGGACCCGTTGTCCGGCAATGGCATCTTCCAGTCGCTGTCGTCGGCGTTGCAGGCGCCGCTGGTGATCAACACCTTGCTGCGTGCGCCGGAGCGCGCGGAGTTGGCCCGGCGCTTCCACCAGCAACGGGTCGAGCAACTGTTCCTGCGCTTTGCCCGTGTCGGCCGCGACTTCTATGCCAGCGAAAATCAATGGACCGACCAGCCGTTCTGGCAAGCGCGCCGCGCCTGGCCGGACGAGCAGCCGAGCCATGTGCCGACGGACTTCGCCAGCCTGCGCATCGAACGAGCGCCCGTGCTGAAGGGCGAGTTCGTCGACGAGGCGGAGGTGGTGGTCAGCGCCGACCAGCCGCTGGGCATCTGGCATCTGGATGGCCTGGAGCTGGCGCCCTGGCTGCGGCGGCTACGCACGGAGCCCGAGGGCCAGGTGCTGGCGGACTTGCCGCCGGAGCGTCGCCGGGCCTTCCAGGGCTGGCTGCTGTCTCAGGGCTATCGGCCGCAGCTTTAACCACTTCACGGATTTTCGAGGCTGCGCTGGGCGATGATGCACGGCTGCCCGATGGAGAATCCCATGGCCTTCCTGCGATCCGCCTTTGCCCTGTCGCTGATCCTGCTGACGCTCTTCGATACTTCGCTCGCGGCTTCGACGTCGGCGACCGATGCCGCCAGCGCGGAACGCTTCCTGCGCCAGCTGTACGCCAGCTATTCGCCGGACGGCCCGGGCGTGCCGAACAAGACGCTGAAGGAAGAGGACGTCTACGATGCCTCGCTGATCGCCCTGATGAAAGCCGACCAGGACGCCGCCGGAGGCGAGCTGGGCTACCTCGGTGGGGACCCGCTGTGCGATTGCCAGGACTGGGGCGATATCAAGGTGAAGTCGCTGGATTTTGCCGCGGTGGACGACGAACGCCTGAAGGCCCGGGTGGTGCTCAAGGACGCACTGACCGGAGAGGACCGCGATCTTGGCCTGCTGTTGCATCGCACGGCCGGGGGCTGGCTGGTCGAAGACTGCTTCAATGAGCAGGGCAGCCTGGCGGAGAACCTGCGGCATAGCACACAGGAACTCCTGCGCTTGAAGAAGGATGCGGCCAAGCCCTGATATCGCAGGGCTCGGATCGTTGTTGGCAGGAGCGTAGGAGCGGACTTCGTCCGCGATAGGTCTGCATCGCGCCGGACACCATCGCGGACGGAGTCCGCTCCTACGCGAGCACTGGCTTACTTGCGGTCGATCCCCACGGTCTGCGGGGTGGTGAACTCGCGCAGGCCGAAGCCTGTAGGGCGCATAACCTGTTCCAGGTCATGCGCCCTACGTTCAGAAGAGCGGCGCGGCCAAGCCCTGATATCGCGCTGACATCCCGGTGGGTTCGCGAGCAAGCTCGCTCCTACAAGAAACACGCCGGCGCCCCCCCCTGTAGGAGCGAGCTTGCTCGCGAACCGCACGGCACATCAACCGTCCACCTGCAAACACAAAGCCCCCTCTACCGCCAGGCGGTAGAGGGGGCTTTTTGACTGGCGTGGCTTACTTGCGGTCGATCCACACGGTCTGCGGGTTGGTGAATTCGCGCAGGCCGAAGTGCGACAGCTCGCGGCCGAAACCGCTCTTCTTCACGCCGCCGATCGGTACGCGGGGATCGGAAGCGGAGAAGCCGTTGATGAACACGCCACCGCTGACCAGGCGACGGGCCATGTGCTGGGCCTTGGCCTTGTCGGCAGTCCAGATCGCGCCGGAGAGGCCGAACTCGCTGTCGTTGGCCAGCTCCAGGGCGTGCTCGGCGTCGCGGGCGACGATCAGCGAAGCGACCGGTCCGAAGATTTCCTTCTTGAACGCGGTGTTGCCCGGCTGCACGTTGGCCAGCACGGTCGGCGCGTAGTAGTTGCCTTCGCCGTCGAGCTTGTGGCCGCCCAGCAGCAGGGTCGCGCCGTCGGCGATGGCCTGTTGCACCTGGCCGTCCAGCTCGTCGCGCAGGTCGAAGCGGGCCATCGGGCCGACGAAGGTGTCGTCCGCCAGCGGGTCGCCGATCTTCAGTGCCTTGACCGCAGCCAGCAGCTTCTCGGTGAAGGCCGGGGCGATGGATTCTTCGAGGATCATGCGCTTGGCGGCGATGCACACCTGGCCGCAGTTGCCGAAGCGGCTGGCGACAGCGGCTTTCACGGCGGCGTCGAGGTCGGCGTCGGCGAGCACGATGAAGGCGTCGGAACCGCCCAGCTCCAGCACGCACTTCTTCAGCGCGGCACCGGCCTGGGAGGCGATGGCGGCGCCTGCGCCGACACTGCCGGTCACGGCGATGGAAGCGATGCGGTCATCGGCGATGGCCTTGGAAACCAGCGGCGGCTCGACGTTCAGTACCTCGAACACGCCTTCCGGCAGGCCGGCCTGCAGCCAGGCGTCGCGCAGCTGATAGGCGCAACCCATGACGTTCGGCGCGTGCTTGAGCACGTAGGTGTTGCCGCCGAGGATGATGCTCACCGCGCCGCGCATGACCTGCCAGGTGGGGAAGTTCCACGGCATCACGGCCAGCACCGGGCCCAGCGGCAGGTAGGAGATGTACGCGCCCTCGATGCTGGTCTTCTCGTCTTCGAGCATGGCCGGGCCGTTGTCGGCGTACCACTCGCAGAGGTTGGCGCACTTGTTGATTTCGCCCCGCGCCTGGGTGACCGGCATGCCCATTTCCTGGGCTTCCATGCGGGCCATCGGCTCGACGTTGGCGCGCAGTACTTCGGCCATCTTGCGCAGCACGGCGACACGTTCGGCGATGCTGGTGTCGCGCCATTGGCGGAACGCGGCATCGGTGCGGGCCAGCGAGGTTTCCAGCTGGGCGGCGTCTTCGAAGGTGTAGCGGGCCAGTTCCTGGCCGGTGGCGGGGCTGCGGGAGATGGCAGCGGGGATGGCGGCAATCTGGTTCATGGTGAGTCCTGCTTGTTCTGTTGAGGGGCCGCAAGGCCGGTCGTTCGTCCGGGCGAGTAGCTCCGGGATGGCGCAGAAATTAAGATGCGCAACCATTCATGTAAAATGAATAATCAAGAAAGACTCTTTCTCTCGGAGAGAATCATGGATCTCACCCAACTGGAAATCGTCCGCGCCGTCGCCAACGAAGGCAGCATCACCGCCGCCGCCGCCCGTCTGCATCGCGTGCCGTCGAACCTGACTACGCGGATCAAGCAACTGGAGGCCGAGCTGGGCACCGAATTGTTTATCCGCGAGAAGCTGCGCCTGCGCCTGTCGCCGACGGGTCGCAGCTTCCTCGAGTACGCCGAGCGCATCCTCGATCTGGTGGAAGAGGCCAGGCAGGTGGCGGTGGGTGCCGAGCCCCATGGCGGTTTTTCCCTGGGCTCGATGGAAAGCACGGCAGCGGTGCGCATCCCGGAGATGCTGGCGCGCTATCACCAGCAGTGCCCGAAGGTGCAGCTGGATCTTTCCACCGGCCCCTCGGGCGAGATGATCGACGGGGTGCTCTCCGGGCGCTTCATCGCCGCCTTCGCCGACGGTCCGGCCAATCACCCGCAACTGGACGGCAAGCCGGTGTACCACGAGGAGCTGGTGCTGATGAGCGCCCGGCACCATGCGCCGGTGCACGATGCGCGGGACGTGGCGGGGGAGACGGTGTTCGCCTTCCGCGATACCTGCTCCTACCGCAAGCGCCTGGAAGGCTGGTTCGCCGAGCACCGCGTGGTGCCGGGCAAGATCATGGAGATGGAGTCCTACCACGGCATGCTCGCCTGCATCGCGGCGGGCGGTGGCGTGGCGATCATCCCGCGGGCGATGTTCGACAGCCTGGCCGGCGGTCGTAACGTGGCCATCCACCGGCTGGCGCCGCAGCATGCCGACGCGACGACCTGGCTGTTCTGGCGGCGCGGCACCGATACGCCGGCGCTGCGGGCATTTATCGGACTACTGGACGCGCCCCTGGCCGAGGCTGAGGTGGCCTGAGCGCGGGGCTTTGCGCACGCTGTTGCGCCAGCGTTACGTAACGCCTTCGAGACAGCGGTTAAAAATTCGCCAGCGCCTCTTGCGGAGGCTTTGCGCTGCGCTAACGTGAGTCTCTCTGTCCGTCGTGCGAAGGCGGAATACGCCCTTCGCGGCAGGGCGTTTTCCCCGCTGGCCTTCTGCCCGGAGCGCATGATGGAGACACGCAGCAAGAGACGACGCGCCAATGCTTTGCAGATCAGCCTGATGGGCGCGGGGCTGATGCTCCTGGCCCTGCTGCTGGCGGTTTCCCTGGTCAGCCTGTGGCCGCAGTCCTATCCGAAGTTTCCCCCTGCCGGCGCCGTCGGCGACCCTGGCGTGCAATGCCTGCTCGGCTGGTGCCCGGGCGCGGACGCGCGGTTGCTGGTGATGGTCATGGTCGCCGGGGCGCTGGGCAGTTTCGTGCATGTGGCGAAGTCCTTCGGTGATTTCGTCGGCAACGACCGTTTCATGGCCAGCTGGATCTGGTGGTATCTGCTCAAGCCCTGCATCGGCATGGCGCTGGCCCTGATGCTCTACCTGATCGTGCGCGCGCTGCTGCTCATGGTGAATGCCGCCAGTGATGCTGCCAGCGTCAATCTCTACGGATTGATGGCCATGGCCACCCTGGTGGGGATGGCGTCCAAGCAGGGCACCGACAAGTTCGCCGAAGTGCTCGACCGGCTGTTCCGCACCCGGCAGGCCAGAGGTGACGCCCGGCGCAAGGATCAGCTGGAGAATCCCGTGGCGGTCATCAGCGAGGCGCAACCGCCGGTCCTCGATGCCCAGTCGCTTTACGTCACCTTGCGCGGCAGCGGTTTCAGCCGTGGTGCTCGGGTGCAGGTGAACGGCCTGCAGCGCGAGACGTCGCTGGCCGACAGTTCGCGGCTGGCGTTCCAGCTGTTGCCCGAGGATGTGGCCAGCGCCGGCAGCCTGGCCGTGGTGGTGGTCAACCCGCCGCCGGGAGGCGGACCGTCCGCGTCGCTGATGCTGGAGGTGAACGTAGCGCAGGCCGCCGAAGCCGAGGCAGAACCGGCACAGGCCGGGCCGGTGGCGATGGTGGTGGCGTCGGCGGAAGAGGATTCGGCGGTAGCGCTGCACTGAGCCACGAGTGTCTTTGGCTTTTGTAGGAGCGAGCTTGCTCGCGAACCGCTTCCCACCGGTGCCGCCGGCAGAGCCGTTCGCGAGCAAGCTCGCTCCTACCCCAGGCCGGAGATACGGCAATGAAAAAGGCCCCGCAAAGGGGCCTTTTTCATGGGTGGAGCCGGGTCAGGCGCTGCTGTTCACCGTTTCGCGTTTCACCGTTCGGGTTGCTGGCGCGTGGTGCTCGTCGTGGTCGTGATCGTCGACGATCACCGGTACCTCATTGCCCTCGGCGTCATACAGCTTGCCATTCTGGAAGTAGTCACCCTCGTTCAGCGCGGCGATGTCGCGGTAGCGCAGGGTGCGCTCCTCGGCGGCGACGAATACCGACTGCTGGTCGGAGTTGCCGGTCTTGAAGTGGTTGAACAGCAGGTTGAGGACGATGGCCATGATCGCCGCCGAGCTGATGCCCGAGTGGAAGATGGTGGCGAACCAGCTGGGGAAGTGCTCGTAGAAGCTCGGTGCGGCAATCGGGATCATGCCGAAGCCGATCGAGGTGGCGACGATGATCAGGTTCATGTTGTTGCGGTAGTCGACCTTGGACAGGGTGCGAATACCGCTCGCCGCCACGGTGCCGAACAGCACCACACCGGCGCCGCCGAGCACGGAGGAGGGCACCGCGGCGATCACCCGGCCCATCACCGGCAGCAGGCCGAGGGTCACCAGGATCAGGCCGCCGGTGGCCACCACGTAGCGGCTCTTGACGCCGGTCACGGCCACCAGGCCGACGTTCTGGGCGAACGCGCTCTGGGTGAAGGAGCCGAAGATCGGCGCCACGATGCTTGACGCCATGTCGGCGCGCAGGCCGTTGCCCAGGCGTTTGGAGTCGACCTTGGTGCCGATGATCTCACCGACGGCGAGGATGTCCGCCGAGGTTTCCACCAGGGTCACCATAATCACGATCAGCATCGAGAGGATCGCCGCGATGTGGAAGGTCGGCATGCCGAAGTGGAAGATCGACGGGAAGGCCACCATCGGGCCTTCGGCCACGCGGGAGAAGTCGGTCATGCCCAGGGCGGCGGCGATCAGGGTGCCGATCACCATCGCCAGCAGGATCGACAGGCGCGAGATGGAGGCGCTGCCCAGCTTGCTCAGCAGCAGGACGATCACCAGGGTGAGCGCGGCCAGGCCGATGTTGGCCATGCTGCCGAAGTCCGGTGCCTTGGGGTTGCCGCCCATGGCCCAGCGCGCCGCCACCGGCATCAGCGTCAGGCCGATGGTGGTGATGACGATGCCGGTGACCATCGGCGGGAAGAACTTGGTGATACGCGAGAACACCGGGGTGATCAGGAAGCCGATGAACGAGGCCGCCATCACCGCACCGAGCACGGCGGGCATGCCGCCGCCCTCATAGCCGCCACCGAGGATGGCGATCATGGTGGCGACGCCGGCGAAGGATACGCCTTGCACCAGTGGCATCTGCGAGCCGAAGAAGGGGATGCCGAGGGTCTGCAGCAGGGTGGCGAGGCCACCGGCGAACAGCGAGGCGGCGATCAGCAGGCCGATCTCGCTGGGGGAGAGCCCGGCCGCCTGGCCGAGGATCAGGGGCACGGCGACGATACCGCCGTACATGGTCAGAACGTGTTGCAGGCCGTACGCCAGGTTGGCGCCGATTCCGAGGTTCTCGTCTTCCGGGCGTGCTCCGGCGGACGCTACAGCTGAACGATCATTCATGGCTGAGGACTCGCTTGTTTTTGTTGTGCGGCCACTGTAGACAAAGTTCGTAGGAAATATCCACTGGTTTGTATACATTTTCGCGGCCGATGGTCCGGAATCTGACCGGGAGGTTAAGTGTTTTTTTCGCTGAAATGGCTCTGCAATCGGCGTTCTGCATGAAATCCTGACTCGCAGCGTACTGCACAAAATGTGTGCATATTTGAATCCAAAAGCACCAGTAGGCTGCATGCAGGGCGCCGAAAGGTTCTTTGCCAGCACCTGGAGCCAGGGCTTCGCAAATTGCGCGCCAGCGGCGTGGGTTGCCCGCTGCTCTCCCCGCCGAAGGCAGCTCCTGCTATAACCGTGCGCCCAGGTTTCCGCCGGATTGCAGAAAAGATGGCCCTTCCGCCGCTGCACAGTTTCAGGGTGTTCGAAAGCGTGGCTCGCCTGGGCGGCCTGGCCGCGGCTGCCGTCGAACTGCACGTCACCATCGGTGCGGTCAGCCAACAGGTGAAGGCACTGCAGGCCAGCCTCGGCGTGGAGCTGTTCGAGAAGCGCGGCCGGCAGTTGGTGCTGACTGCCAGTGGGCGGCAGTTGCAGAAGCGCGTGGCCAGTGCCATGGGCGAGATCAGCGAGGCCGTCCAGGCGTTGCAGGCGGGAGCCCGGCTGGAGGAGGAACGCACGGATATCTGCCTGTCGATCCCGCCGGCCGAAGGTGTGGAGTGGCTGACCCGGCCCTTGCTGCGCTTCATGGAGGAATCGCGTTCGCTGCGGGTAAGCGTGATCACCGCGCCGGGCGTGCCGCAGGTGGACTGGCGTCGCGCCGACGTCGCGGTGATCTACGGCACACCGCCGTGGCCCGGTGTCTGGTGGCGTCTGCTGCATGGCATCCGCATGACGCCGGTGTGCAGCCCGCAGTTCCTGCGCGGGCCGCTGGCGATCCGTACGGCCGCCGACCTGCAGCGGCACCGTCTGCTCCACGAGGACGACGGCAGCCAGTGGCAGCAGTGGCTGGCCGAGGCTGGCTACAGCCGGGGTGGCGCCGAGGACATCCATTTCGAGGATTTCGGCATGGTCCTGCAGGCGGCGCGCGATGGCTTCGGCGTGGCGCTCAGCGATGAGACGGTGTCGCAGCGCGACCTCGACGAGGGTCGCCTGGTGCGCCCGTTGCCGATTGCGGTGGCGGCGGTGCACAACTACTACGTCGTCTGCCCCGAGGCGAAACGCGAACGCCCGGAGGTCCGGGCGTTCATCGAGTGGTTGCTGTCGGTGGGTGAGTAGTGCTCAACCCGGCAGCGCTGTGAGTCTGGTGAGCCTGCAGGAGCGAGCTTGCTCGCGAACGCGGTTCCTGGCAGCGCCGAAGTTCGCGCGGTTCGCGAGCAAGGACTGGGCGCCCCCCTCGGTCCTACGCAGAGCACTGGGCGCAGGGCTCAGTAGCCGTAACCGCGCCCATCGGTGAACTGGATATCGGTGAGGATGCTGATGTCCTTCTCCACCTTGTACAGCTCCGAGCTCCTGATCAGCTCCGGGTCGCTGAAGGCTTCGCCCTTGGCGTGGCCGGCCTGGATCTGCTGCATCTTGTCGCGCACCGCGACGACGTCGGCGTATGTCATCGCCGGTACCTTGCTCGGGTCTTCGTCGGCGTGGGCGCCGTAGAGGGTGGTCTGCGGGTTGATCACCTTCAGGGTGGCGTCCAGCGAGGCGACGTAATCCTTCAGGTTCCCCGCCAGCAGCCAGGACGGATACAGGTGGTCGCCGGAGAGCAGGATGTTGTGCGCCTCATCGAACAGCGCGACTTCGTCCGGCGTGTGGCCGGGCATGCTCAGCAGGCGCAGCTTGAGGCCGCCCAGGTCGATCACTTCATCGGGCTTGACCAGGCGCGACACCTTGAAGGGTGGCAGCGTCATGTGATCGATATTGCCCAGGTAGACCGGCTCGGGCACGTGGTAGAGACCGTCGGCGCGGCGGAATTTCGCGGTGAACGGCGTATCCACCAGGTAGATGCTCTGGAAGTTGTGCAGCCCGCCCAGGTGGTCGAAGTGCAGGTGCGAGGGCAGCACGGAGAGCGGCTTGTCGGTGATCTGCCGGGCGACCTGGGTGATGTCGTCCTTCTGGTTGGCGCCGGAGTCGAACATCAGCGCCTGGTTCGAGCCCACCAGCAGGTACGAATAGTTCTTCTGGTAGTAGTTCGGCTCGCCGATGGCGTAGAGGAAATCCGTCAGCTTGTGCACCACGAAGGCCGGATTCTCCACCTTGAGGGCAGTGGCGTTGGCTGCCTCGGCGGCGGTCGCGGCGAACGGAGCGCCGAGCAGGGTAGTGGAAGCCAGGGCCAGGACTTTGATCAGCATGCGCATGGGGCGCGAACCTCTTTCTCGTTGTTGTCGGTAGCGGCGGGTCGGCCGCCTGCCCATCTCAGCGCTGGCGAGGGTGTACTTCAATGCACGTTTTCTGTGGTCCGACAGTTCAGTTCAGCTAAAGCCTGGCGGGATTAGCGAAGCTGATTTTCATGCTCCTGCATAAGCAGGGCTAATTGTTCATTCGGGGATTTCATGGCAGCGCTGACGCCATGCCGGTAGAACTGTACGGGTCGGGCGCGCTGTTCGTGCCCCATCCCCACTGTTTCCGGAGTTATTCCAATGAAGTCCAGATGGACCGCCTTGCTTTGCCTGCTGAGCACCTTTTCCGTCGCCTGGGGCGACTACAACAAGCGCAACATCGTCCGCCGCTGAGGCGCGCGCCCCGAGAGTCCGAATCACCCTGTTTCGCCGTACAAGGATTGCGCCATGCAAGCTGTCACACCCCACATCGATCCCGCCATCGCCGCCATCGCTCCCGGTTTTCGTGCCCTGAGCATCACGCTGGACGCCGCGCCGATTGGTCATCCAGAGGTGGCGGAGCAGGCTCTGCAGCGCGCCTGCGCGGCACTGGCGGCGGGGGAGCCGGCCTGGGCTGAAGCGCATCTGGCGGCCTGGGCCGAGGTGTTCCGCCGCTTCGGCGCCAAACCACAGCGCACACCCTGTTCGGCGGAAGCGCTGCGCAAGCGCGCGCTGCGTGACGGCAGCCTGCCGAACATCGATCCAGTGGTGGACCTGTACAACGCCATCAGTGTGCAGTTCGCGATTCCCGTCGGCGGGGAAAACCTCGCCGCCTACGTCGGTACGCCGCGGCTGCTGATCGCCAATGGCAGCGAGACCTTCGACACCTTCAAGGACGGCGCGCCGGCCGAGGAATCCCCCGCTGCCGGCGAAGTCATCTGGCGCGACGACGCTGGCGTTACCTGCCGCCGCTGGAACTGGCGGCAGGGCGTGCGCACCCGCCTGGACGCCGAGGCGCAGCGCATGTGGTTCATCCTCGAAAGCCTGCCGGAGATGCCGCTGGAGGCACTCCACGAAGCCGGCGAGCAACTGGTCGCCGGGCTTCAGGCGATGATGCCGGGCGCCACTGCCCGGATGCTGCTGGTGGAGGGCCAGGGACCAGCCGTTACGGCGTGAAACTCTTCAGGTAGGCGCAGAACATGTCGGCCATGGACTCGCTGAATGCCTGGATTTCTTCGGCAGTGCGCGGGCTTTCCGAGAACTGCTTGCCCACCGAACCCAGTGTCGTGGTGATCAGTTCGCGGGCCAGCCTGCGCTGCGCATCGCCGACGTGCGGCAGGGCCTCGGCGATGAACGCCTGGAAGATGCCTTCACTGGCGGCCTTGGCTGCCCGGGCCTCGGGCGCATCGCGGTAGAGCGGGGCGGCATCGCTGAGGGCGATGCGCATGCGCGCTTCTTCGCACTCCGAGCGGATGAAGGCGTGAACCAGGTTGCGCAGGCGTTGCAACGGCGCCTGGGTTTCATCGCTGAGCAGGCCGCGCAGCATCTCGGTGGTCTGCCGCCATTCGTCGCTCTGCAGGCGGAAGAGGATCGCGGCCTTGTTCGGGAAGTACTGGTACAGCGAACCGACGCTGACCCCGGCGCGCTCGGCAACCCGCGCAGTGGTGAAGCGCTGGGCGCCTTCCCTTTCCAGAACCTGAACAGCGGCGTCGAGAATGGCCGTTACCAGGTCGTTGGAACGGGCCTGTTGGGGTTCCTTGCGCGTGGAAATACGCGGGCTGCGGCGTTCGCCCATGGCTGGCTCCGGTAATGCGAATAGTAAAACCTGACGAAAAGATCGCATTCTAGCCGGGCGCTTTTTCGCACTCAAATTCCACACGGGAAACCCAGCATGACGACTCTGACTTCCGCCCCCGTGGCGCCCCTGCTGCAACACCTGTTCGAGGAGGCTGACGCGGCCTCGCCACAGTCCAGCCCGGCATTCGCCGACCTCGACCAGGCCGCGCTGACCCGCCTGATGCAGAGCAAGACCCGGTACCGCGAACTCTACGGCCAGCTCAAGGACCAGCCACTGCCCGTCTCCCGGGAAACCGGTGTGCTGCTGTACATGCTGGCGCGCAGCATCGGCGCACAGCATATCGTCGAGTTCGGCACCTCGTTCGGCATCTCCACCCTGCATCTGGCAGCGGCGCTGCGCGACAACGGCGGTGGCCGGCTGATCACCAGCGAGTTCGAGCCTTCGAAAGTGGCGCGGGCGCAGGCCAACCTGCTGGCTGGCGGTGTGGCCGACCTGGTGGAAATCCGCCAGGGCGATGCGCTGCAGACCCTCGCCCGCGACCTGCCGGAGCGCATCGACCTGTTGCTGCTCGACGGCGCCAAGGCGCTCTATTCGGAAATCCTTGCCCTGGTGGAAAGCCGCCTGCGCCCCGGTGCGATGATCATCGCGGACAACGCCGATTACTGCCCCGAGTACCTCGCCGAGGTTCGCATGCCCGGCGGGCGCTACCTGTCGATTCCTTTTGCCGACGATGTGGAACTGTCCATGCGCCTGGGTTGAAACCTGGCCGCTGGCTACCGCGGTGGCGGGGCCACCGGCGCATGCCGTGCCATCAGTCCGGCGACCCAGTCGATGAACACCCGCAGCTTGGCGCTGACGTGGCGATTGGCGGGGAAGGCCAGATAGAGCGGCATGCTCTGCATGCTCCAGTCCTCGAACAGTTCCACCAGCTCGCCGCGCGCCACGGCTTCCAGCGCCATGTAGCGCGGCAACCAGAGCACCCCCATGCCGGCGATCCCGGCGGCCAGGTAAGCGTTGCCGTCGTCCACCGTGAGCACCGGGCGGCCATGCACCTGCAGGGTTTCGCCAGCCCTGTCCATCGCATAGGAAAGCGGCTTGCCGGTGCGCGCCCAGAGGTAGCCGACGATGCGGTGCTGGCTGTTCTCCAGCTCGCTCGGGTGCGCCGGTACACCGGCGCGTTGCAGGTAGGCGGGCGCGGCGAAAACACCCAGCGGCAGGTCGCCGATCCTGCGGGCCATCAGCGACAGGTCGGTGAGTTCGCCGCCGCGCACCACGCAGTCGACGTTCTCGTCGATCAGGTCGACCATGCGGTCGCTGACGCCCAGGTCGATCTGGATGTCCGGATAGCGCTGATGGAAGTCCGGCAGGGCGGGGATCAGCAGCAGGCGTGCCAGCGGGCTGGGCACGTCGACGCGCAATCGCCCGCGCGGCATGGCGGCGGCGCCGGAGAGGCTGGTCTCGGCATCGTCCATGTCCGCCAGCAGGCGCACCACGCGCTCGAAGTAGGCGGCGCCGTCGGCGGTGAGGTTGAGCTTGCGTGTGGTGCGGTTGAGCAGACGCACACGCAGCCGTGCTTCCAGCTGCTGGATCAGCTGGGTCACGCTGGTGCGGCTCATGTGCAGGGTTTCGGCGGCCCTGGTGAAGCTGCCGGTTTGCACCACGCGGACGAAAGCTTGCATCGCATCGAAACGGTCCATGGCAGCTCCGGCGGAACAGAATGAAGGACGGCGAAAGGGCTGATTGTTTGGATTCTACAAACAATGCTGGCCAGTGTTGCCCGATTATCAGCGTCGCTGTGCGCCGTAACCTGCCTCCATCGTTGAAACCCTCTCCATGGAGCAAGCAGATGAGTACACGTGATGTGGTTTTCCCCGCTGGCCGCCAGGCCCTCTATGAACGCAACCGCTATTCCCCGGCAATCCGCAGCAACGGCCTGCTGTTCGTTTCCGGCCAGGTCGGCAGTCGCGAAGACGGCTCGCCCGAGCCAGGACTGGAAGCCCAGGTGCGCCGCGCCTTCGACAACCTCAATGGGATCCTCGCTGGCGCCGGCTGCACGTTCGATGACGTGATCGACGTGACGGTGTTCCTGGTCAACCCCGAGCAGACCTTCGAGCGCATCTGGCAGATCGTCCCGGAATACTGGGGCGACGCTCCGCATCCCACCCTGACCGGAATCGGCGTCACCTGGCTGTACGGCTTCGACTTCGAGATCAAGGTGATCGCGCGCCTGCCGCAAGCCTGAACCGGTCGCAGGGCAGGGTGGCGAGACGGGACAGCCGGGTTTCTTTACCATGTTGTCCTGTTTTGTTTTGCCAGGAACTTTCCATGATCACGCCGACCTTCCGTACCGCCACGCCCGCCGACACCGACCGCTGCTTCGAGATCGAAACAACCGCCTACGAAGGCGACGAGGCGGCGACCCGGGAGAAGATCGCCACACGCATCGCGCAGTACCCCGAAGGCTTCCTGATCATGGAGCTGGACGGCGCGATCATCGGCTTCATCAACAGCGGCTGCGCGTTCGATGTGGTGATGTCCGACGAGGCGTTCAAGGAGCTTATCGGCCATGACCCGGCGGCGCCGAACGTGGTGATCATGTCCGTGGTGATCGACCCGGCGCAGCAGGGCAAGGGCTATGCCACGCTGCTGATGCGCAGCTTCATCGAGCGTATGGGCGGCCTCGGCAAGCGCACCATTCACCTGATGTGCAAGGACCGCCACGTGCCGCTCTACGAGCGCATGGGCTATCGCTACGTGAAGCCGTCGGAGTCCGACCACGGCGGCATGGCCTGGCACGAAATGGAGATGCAACTGGCCGCCGGGTAAGCCCCGGCCCCTGGCGCCTCAGCGTTCCGGCCGGTCGTTCACGCGGTCGCGCGTGGCGCGTTCGGCCAGCAGGTCGAAACGTTCCGGCAGCAGCGCTGCCTCGCCCTGTTCATCGAGCAACTGGCGAAATACCAGGTGGTCCGGGAAGCTGCGGCTGATCAGCGTGAGCAGCTCGGTACCGCGTTCGGTCAACTCGAAATTGTTGCCGGTGCCGCCATGCTCGACCGGGCGCTCGCGGATGTAGTCGTTCCTCAACAGGTCGCCCTCCAGGTCGCCGGCGATGCGCTTCAGATGGTCCACGCTGGCGTGCGATGGCTCGCCCTGCAGCCGGTGTTGCTCGGCGACTTGCTCGCCGCATTCGCGGGCCTTGTAGGGTTGGTCGGCACACTCCTGGGCGTGCAGCAGCAGGCGTTCTATCAGATCCCAGTCGTAGCTCATGGCGTGTCCTCCGAGGGGATGGGAAAGGTGGGAGCCTCCTGATGTGCGACCGGTCATAGCGGGGAGGGTTCGAACTTCCTGCGCGGCGGCGCGCAACCATCAATACCGTCGAGTCTCACTATCGATGCAATCGAGTGGTGCGCGGGCCGGGCACGCCTGACTATCTGTTCCAACAGCTGGTTGAACCGAGCAAGGGACAGAATCGATGAACACTCCGCGCCCCACACCCGATCGCCTGGCAGTCCGCATCGCCGTTGCGCCGCTGCTGCTGGCCGTGGCCAGCCTGGTCGGCTGTGCATCGACCGCCGAAACCCGGTTGAGCTGGGACAGTCTCGGCGGCACCACCGCCCAGGACAGCGGCGCCTACCTGAGCTGTGTCGACAACAGGCTCACCCCCGGCACCGCCACCTTCGTCAGCGACAGCGGCAATACCCGCCAGTTGCTCACCGGCAGCGCCGATCCGCTGCAGGCCAGCGGCATCGTCCAGGTGACCCCGATCGCCGGCGGCAATCACTTCAGCGCCTACCAGCGCAGCGCCTGGCAGGACAAAGGCGAGCTGCTGGACGCCGCCTACCAGTGCGCGCAACACAGCTGAACCCTCTTCGGCTCGGTCGCTCCCCCCAGCGACCCGCCCAGCGCCGGCAGGCGGCGAGTAGCCTGCGTCAGTGTCTGCCCTCGGGCTGTCGCTGATTGACTCTCCAGGGGCGCTTCCCCCAGCGCCCGCATCTCGCCCGCCGAGTCCCCGCTCGGTGGGCGTTTTTTTTAATTTACGACTGTTGTGTATTCTGATCGGGCATGCCAGTGTGTGCGCCCTGGCGGCTGTATTCGCCTTTCGTTGCTCAAGCTGCGCATCCGGTTTGTCCGCCGGGCGCTGAACGAGGCCGCCGGCCGACGGTAAACTCACTCCCGTCGCGTAACAGAAGTACAAGAGAATCGAGATGAACACGCATTTTCCGACTTGCGCCGTCTGGGTCCGTCGCGACGCAGACCTGCCCCTTCCCACCAACCTTCAGCCGACGGTGACAGCATGATCGAGGTAACCGAAGTTTCCATTGCGCAGCTGCGTGAAGCCCTGGAGTCGGGCCGCACCACCGCGGTCGAACTGGTCAAGGCCTACCTCGCGCGCATCGACGCCTATGATGGCCCGACCAGGCTCAACGCCGTGGTCGTGCGCAACACCGAGGCGCTGAAGGAGGCTGAAGCTTCCGACGCCCGTCGCGCCCGTGGCGAAACCCTCGGCCCGCTGGATGGCATCCCCTATACCGCCAAGGACAGCTACCTGGTCAAGGGCCTGACCGCGGCCTCCGGCAGCCCGGCCTTCAAGGACCTGGTCGCCTACCGCGACGCCTTCACCGTCGAGCGCCTGCGCGCCGGCGGCGCGATCTGCCTGGGCAAGACCAACATGCCGCCCATGGCCAATGGTGGCATGCAGCGTGGCGTCTATGGCCGCGCGGAAAGCCCGTACAACCGCAAGTTCCTCACCGCGCCCTTCGCCTCCGGCTCGTCCAACGGCGCCGGCACCGCGACCGCCGCGAGCTTCTCGGCCTTCGGCCTGGCGGAAGAAACCTGGTCCAGCGGTCGTGGCCCGGCCTCGAACAACGGCCTGTGCGCCTACACCCCGTCCCGTGGCGTGATCTCGGTGCGCGGCAACTGGCCGCTGACGCCGACCATGGACGTGGTCGTGCCCTACGCACGCACCATGGCCGACCTGCTGGAAGTGCTCGATGTGGTCGTCGCCGAAGATGCCGACAAGCGTGGCGACCTGTGGCGCCTGCAGCCGTGGGTGCCGATCCCCGCCGTCAGCGAAGTGCGTCCGGCGTCCTACCTGGACCTCGCCGCCGGCCCGGAAGCCCTCAAGGGCAAGCGCCTGGGCGTGCCGCGCATGTTCATCAACAAGGACGAACTGGCCGGCACCAGCGAGAAGCCCGGCATCGGCGGCCCGACCGGCCAGCGCATCAACACCCGCGCCTCGGTCATCGACCTCTGGGAACAGGCCCGCAAGGCCCTGGAAGCCGCCGGCGCCGAAGTCGTCGAAGTGGATTTCCCGCTGGTTTCCAACTGCGAGGGCGACCGTCCTGGCGCGCCGACCGTGTACAACCGTGGCTTCGTTTCCGAGCAGTTCCTGCATGACGAGCTGTGGGAGCTGTCCGGCTGGGGCTTCGACGATTTCCTCCGCGCCAACGGCGACCCCAAGCTGAACAAGCTGGCCGACGTCGACGGGCCGCAGATCTTCCCCCACGATCCGGGCACCCTGCCGAACCGCGAGGACGACCTGGTCGCCGGCATGGACGAGTACGTCAACATGGCCAAGCGCGGCCTGAAGACCTGGGACCAGATCGACAGCCTGCCGGACGGCCTGCGCGGCCTGGAAAAGACCCGCAAGCTCGACCTGGAAGACTGGATGGATGGCCTGAAGCTGGACGCCGTGCTGTTCCCCACCGTGGCCGACGTGGGCCCGGCGGATGCTGACGTGAACCCGGAATCGGCCGACATCGCCTGGAGCAACGGCATCTGGGTGGCCAACGGCAACCTGGCGATCCGTCACCTGGGCGTACCGACCGTCACCGTGCCGATGGGCGTGATGGCCGATATCGGCATGCCGGTGGGCCTGACCTTCGCCGGTCGCGCCTATGACGACTCCGCGCTGCTGACCTTCGCCGCGGCCTTCGAGGCCACCGGCTCCAAGCGCCAGGTGCCGCCGAGCACGCCGCCACTGGGCTGATCGGTCGGTTGCTTCAAGCAGGATAAAAAGCCGCGCCCCAGGGCGCGGTTTTTTATTGCCAGAAGCGTTGGGTGCGAGGTTTTCGATGATCTTGTGTGCTGATGGGCCATGGTTCGCGAGCAAGCTCGCTCCTACAGGCTGTGGCGGTCGAGTTCCTCGTAGGAGCGAGCTTGCTCGCGAACCCCAGCCGACCTGGCGCGACAGCCGGGAAGCCATCGCGGACAGAGTCCGCTCCTACAGTCCCCTAGGGTGGATAACGCCTTCAGGCGTTATCCACCCATTCGGCGGATAACCCGTTCCGGGTTATGCGCCCTACGAGGCTGGGTTGACCAGCTGTGTTGCCAGCAGGATGAAAAGCCGCGCCCCAGGGCGCGGTTTTTTATTGCCAGAAGCGTTGGGTGCGAGGTTCTCGATGATCTCGTGTGTTGATGGGCCATGGTTCGCGAGCAAGCTCGCTCCTACAGGCTGTGGCGGTCCAGTTCCTCGTAGGAGCGAGCTTGCTCGCGAACCCCAGCCGGCCTGGCGCGACAGCCGGGAAGCCATCTTGGACAGAGTCCGCTCCTACAAGAAACGCTCGGCTGTGCGAGGGGATTTGACATTGCCGAAGCGCGCTTCCTTCGACGGCGAGTAGCCATAGAACGACGTGTAGCACTTGCTGAAATGACTGGGCGAGACGAAGCCACAGGCCAGGCCCACTTCGTACATCGGCAGGCTGGAATGCTGCAGCAGGCGGCGGCTTTCGGTGATGCGCAGCTCCAGGTAATAGCGCACCGGGGTGGTGCCCAATTGCTCCTGGAAGAGTCGTTCGATCTGCCGCTTGGAGCGCCCGACGTAGCTCGACAGCTGATCCTGGCTCAGCGGCTCCTCGATGTTCGCGCTCATCAGGTTGATCGCCTCGCGCAGCGGTTCGCTGAGCTTCTCGTGCAGCGCCGGACGGGTGCGGCGGAAGCGCGATTCCTCGAAGGCGAGGATGTCGACGATGGCGTCCACCAGTGCGCGGCCATGACGCGCGTTGATCCATTCCAGCACCAGGTTGAAGGCGCCGGTGGGACTGGCGGCAGTGAGGCGGTCGCGGTCGACCTGGTAGCTTTCGCTGGTGACCTCGCTATGCCGGGCGATCTCCGCCAGCGCCGCGCGGTTCTCCGGATGGATGGCGCAACGGTAACCGTCCAGCAGGCCAGCCTGGCCGAGGAACCAGGCGCCGTTCCACAGGCCGGCGAGGGCGATGCCCTTGTCCGCGGCCATCTGCAGCAGGCGCGTCAGTTCGGGAATTGCGCGCAGCGGGGTGCGCAGGCCGCCGCAGAGCACCAGTAGGTCGAGCTCGGCGAGTTGCGTCGAGGCCAGCGTGTCGCCGGGGCAGATCACCAGGCCGAGGTCGCTGGTGACGGATTCGCCGTCGAGGCTGAAGGTCTGCGTGGTGAAGGTCTGTGCGCGGATCAGGTTGGCGGTGACCAGCGTGTCCAGCGCCTGGGTGAAGGCCGGCAGGGAGAAGTGTTCGAGCAGCAGGAAGCCCACCCGCGCAAGGCGGTCGGGCTCCCGGGGCTCGGCGTCGAGGTAGCGCAGGTTGCGGCCCTGCATGGCCCCACTGAACTGGCGGCGTTCGACCAATCGGCACCTCGTCTGCGTGGGTTGTCGGTCTGGCTCAGCCGCGCATGGCGCGTCGGCCGATGCTTGATCGAGCGTGCGCCGTGCTGCGCGGGCTGGTCTGGCTGAGCAGGATGATGATGACCGTCAGGGCCAGGGTCGAACTCACCTCGATGCGGTGCGTCGGCATGATGAACATCACCGCGAGGATGAAGCTGATGATCCCGATCACCAGCCAGGTCAGCCAGGGGAACAACCACATGCGAAATGCCAGTTGGTGGTTGCGCCGCCGTAGGATGCCGCGCATGCGCAACTGCGACACGGCGATGGCCAGGTAGACCAGCAGGGCAATGGAGCCGGAGCTGGCCAGCAGGAATTCGAACAGCCGCCCGGGTGCAAAGAAGTTGAGCAGGGTGGTGAACATGCCGATCAGCGTGCTGGCGATTACCGCCGCGCGTGGCACGCCGGCGGCGGAGGTGCGCTGGATGAAGGCCGGCGCGTCATGGCGGCGGCTCAGCGAATAGATCATCCGCGAGGCGATGTACACCGAGGAGTTCAGGCAACTGGCCACGGCGACCAGCACCACCAGGTCCATCAGCAGTTGCGCGTTGGGGATGTGCAGCAGTTCCAGGGTGCGCTGGTAGGAGCCGATCTCCACCAGGCGCGGGTCGTCCCACGGCACCACCGAGATGATCACCAGGATCGACAGCAGGTAGAACACGCTGATGCGCCAGATCACCGATCGCGTGGCCTTGGCGATGTTGCGGCTGGGGTCGCTGGATTCGGCGGCGGCGATGGTCACTGCCTCGGTGCCGATGAAGCTGAACAGGGTGGTGATCAGTGCGCTGAAGATCGCCGTCCAGCCGTTGGGCATGAAGCCGCCGTGCTCGCCCATCAGCCTGTGCAGGCCGCTCACCTCGCGGCCTGGCAGCAGGCCCAGCAGCGCCGCCGCGCCAAGGCCGATGAAGGCGACGATGGCGACCACCTTGAGCATGGCGAACCAGAACTCGAACTCGCCGTACTTGGCCACGCTGAACAGGTTGGTGGCGGTGAGCAGCAGGGTCATCGACAGGGCGAATACCCAGGTCTCGACCTGCGGGAACCAGTTGTTGAGGATGACGCCGGCGGCGATGGCTTCGATGGGAATCACCAGCACCCAGAACCACCAGTACAACCAGCCGATGGTGAAGCCGGCCCAGCGACCGATGGCCTGGTCGGCGTAGGCGGAGAAGGAACCGGTGTCGGGGCTGGCGACGGCCATTTCGCCGAGCATGCGCATCACCAGTACCACCAGCAGCCCGGAGAGGGCGTAGGCGACGATGGCGGCGGGGCCGGCGGCGGCAATCGCATGGCCGGAGCCGACGAACAAGCCGGCGCCGATGATGCCAGCGATGGAAAGCATGGTTACGTGGCGGGGCTTGAAGCCCTGCACCAGGTCGCCATGGGCGCCTTTTGCACTGGGAGCACTCATCTGTCGGCCTTTTCTTGAAATTGTTATGCAGGACGCGCTGACGCGCAGCTTCCCCGCCGCCGTGGCACCTGCAGTCGGTGCCGGGCAGTCGGCGTGGCGGCAATACGCTTAACGCGGGGCTCAAGCTAAGGCAGTAGGGGGTCGGCGAGTTGCTCGAAATCGCCGTGGGCATGACCAAAAACGACATGGGCGGCGGCCGCGATACTGGCCAGGAGCCGCTCTGCGGCGCTGCCGCTGTGTGCGGAGGCCCGCCGCTGCGAGCGGCGGGCAGGCGCTCAGCGCTCGGTGGCGGGCAAGCTGGCGAGGAGTTTTTCCAGCAGGCCGGCGAGCTGCTCCTGCTCGCTGGCGCTCAGCCCGGAGAGCACCCGGCGCTGGTTGTCGGCGTGGGCGCCGACGGCCTGGTCGATCAGCGCGAGACCGGCTTCACTCAGGCCGACCAGCGAGCCGCGACCGTCCTCGGGATTGGGCATGCGCTGCACCAGGCCCTGTTTTTCCAGGCGGTCGAGGCGGTTGGTCATGCTGCCCGAGGAAATCATCGCGGCCTCGTAGAGCACAGTGGGTGTGAGGCGAAAGGGCGCCCCGCTGCGGCGCAGGGTGGCGAGCACGTCGAACTCGCCGGGCTGCAGGCCGAACTCGGCGAACAGCGGGTTGAGGTGGTCGCGGGCGATCAGTTGCGCGGCTTCACCGAGGCGGCCGAGCAGCAGCATGCCATCGGTATCCAGCTCGGGCAGTTGCTGGCGCCATTGCTCGATGGCGAACGCGGCTCTGTCCATGGGGCTTCCTTTTTATCTTGATGTCGAGATACATTGGATTTGTCTTGATGTAGAGATATTCGCCTGCGCCGTCTTTTCGATCAAGCGCTGGTGCCCCACTGGAAGGATGTTTGCCATGTCTCGAAGCGTTTCCCTTGCCGCCTGCCTGCTGGCCGTTGCGCTGGCCGGTCTCAACCTGCGCCCGGCGCTGGCTTCCATCGGCCCGCTGCTGGATGCGTTGCAGGCTTCTACGCATCTCTCCGACAGCCTGGCCAGCCTGCTCACCAGCCTGCCGGTACTGCTGATGGGCCTGGGCGCACTGGGCGCCGCGCAGTTGCTGCGCCACCTGGGGGTGCGCCGTGGCGTTGCGTTCGGGCTGTTGCTGATCGTCCTGGCCTGCATGCTGCGGCTGCTGCCGGGCCAATTCGGATTGCTGGGTGGCGCGGTGCTCGCAGGGCTGGGCATCGCCGCCTGCCAGGCGTTGCTGCCGGTGTTCATCCGCCAGCGTTTCGGCGCGCGGGTGGGTGGGGCGATGGGGGCCTATTCCACGGCGATCATGGGCGGCGCGGTGCTGGCCAGCGTGGCAGCGCCGTGGCTGGCGAAAGCCTGGGGCGAATTACCCGCGCTGGCGTTCTGGGCCGTGCCTGCTGCGCTGGCATTGCCGCTGTGGGTGCGCACCGCGAGGGACGTGGCGCCCGTCAGTGCGGCTGCGCCGGCCTTTTCCAACGTCGCCCGGCGCGGAGCCTGGCTGGCGCTGTTCTTCGGGCTTGGCACTGGCGCCTACGTATTGGTGCTCGCCTGGCTGCCGCCGTACTACACCGCACTCGGCTGGACGCCGGCCCAGGCCGGTGCGCTGCTCGGTGGCCTGACCCTGACCGAAGTGCTTGCCGGCCTGCTGGTCTCGGCGTTCATCGACCGCCTGCCAGACCGCCGCCCGGCGCTGATCCTGGCCATTGCCCTGCTGCTCGGCGGCCTGATCGTGCTGGTGATGTGGCCGGAGCAACGGGTGCTGTTGGCGATGGTCGGGCTCGGCCTGGGCATCGGCGCGCTGTTCCCGCTGTCGCTGATCGTCGCCATGGACCGCGCCCGCAGTCCCGCCGAAGCCGGCGCGCTGGTGGGCTTCGTACAGGGCGTGGGCTACCTGATCGCCGCGCTGTTTCCGCTGCTGGCGGGGGTGGCGCGGCAGTCCATGGCCAGCCTGGCACCGGCCTGGATCGGCATGGCGCTGGTATGCCTGGTAATGCTCGTCCTGGCCTGTCGTTTCGCGCCGCAGCGCCCGGTTGCCGATCAGGCGCAGGCCTGCTGAGTCCATGGCGGCTTCATTCGGGTCTAGGCTGAGTACTTTCGTCCGCCCCAGGTGATCCCGCCATGTCCCTCGTCCTGTTCGGCCACCCGTTTTCCTCGTACACGCAGAAGGTGCTGATCGCCCTCTACGAGAACGCCACGCCCTTCGAGTTCCGCGGCCTCGGCCCGGATGAGCCGGAGAATGGCGCGCACTGGCTGCGGCTGTGGCCGCTGGCGAAGTTCCCGGTGCTGCTGGACGGCGAGCACAGCGTCGCCGAGACCAGCATCGTCATCGAATACCTGCACCTGAAGCACCCCGGCCCGGTACGCCTGTTGCCGGATGACCCGCTGAAGGCGCTGGACGTGCGCTTCCTCGACCGTTTCTTCGATTGGCACGTGATGACGCCGGTGCAGCATGCCGTGCTGGGCGCCATGAGCGGCGAGGCGAGCAAGCGTGCCGAGGGCCTGGCCCACGCGGTGAGCAAGCTCGAGTTGGCCTACGCCTGGCTGGAAGAGCAGCTCGCCGGGCGTACCTGGGCGGCGGGGGACAGCTTCAGCCTCGCCGACTGCGCCGCCGCACCGTCGCTGTTCTACGCCGACTGGACGCATCTCATCGGCGACCAGTACCCGACGCTGCGCGCCTACCGTTCGCGCCTGCTGGCGCGGCCATCCTTCGCCCGCGCGGTGGAGGAAGCGCGACCGCTCAGGGATTTGTTCCCGCTGGGGGCGCCGGATCGGGATTGAGCTTCTCCAACGCCGGGCCGCCTGCTCTTGTAGGAGCGAGCTTGCTCGCGAACAGATTGACCGGCGACTTGGGTGCTGGGCGGTTCGCGAGCAAGCTCGCTCCTACAAAGGGCATCATGCCTGCCGCTGGCCGCCGGCAAAAAAATCCCCCGGCCACTGCCGTGGCCGAGGGATGCAAGACCCGCGCAGGGGATGCGTGGGCGAGGTAGACGGTATTGCTTTCGTAGGAGCGGACTCCGTCCGCGATCGTTTCCCTGCGACTCCGAGCGTGGGCGTGGCACATCGCGGACAGAGTCCGCTCCTACGCGGTCCTCAATAGCTGGCGTTGAGCAACCGGTCGCTTACAGCCGGATCAGCACCGACTTCAGCTCGGTGTAGTGCTCGATGGCGGCGGCGCCCATCTCGCGGCCGAGGCCGGACATCTTGTAGCCGCCGAAGGGCAGCGCCGGGTCCAGCGCGCTGTGGCAGTTGACCCACACCGAGCCGGACTTGATGCGCGGCACCATGCGGTGCACCGCCGCCAGGTCGTTGGACCAGACGCTGGCGCCCAGGCCGTAGGGGCTGTCGTTGGCCAGGCGCAGGGCGTCCTCGATGTCGTCGAAGGGCATGGCCACCAGCACCGGGCCGAAGATCTCTTCCTGTACCAGCGGGTTCTTCTGGTCGACGTCGACGATTACCGTCGGCTTGACGAAGTAGCCGGGGCCGAACTGCTCGCCGCCGCAGGCGATGGTGGCGCCCTTGTCGCGGCCCAGTTCGATGTAGTCGAACACTCGCTTCTGCTGCTTGGCGGAGATCAGCGGGCCCATGTCGATGCTCGGGTCGAGGCCGTTGCCCAGCTTCATGCCGTTGGCGATGCCGGCGATGTCGGCCACCACGTTGTCGAAGTGCTTGCGCTGCACATACAGGCGCGAGCCGGCGCAGCAGACCTGGCCCTGGTTGAAGAAGATCGCCTGGGCGGCGCCGGCCGCGGCGGTGGCGAGGTCGGCGTCGGCCATGACGATGGTCGGCGATTTGCCGCCCAGCTCCAGGGTCACGCGGGTCATGTTGTCCATCGCCGCCTTGCCGATCTGCTTGCCCACCGGGGTGGAGCCGGTGAAGGTCAGCTTGTCCACCAGCGGGTGGTGGGAGAGGGCGGCGCCCGCGGTGATGCCGGTGCCGGTGACGACGTTGAACACGCCGGCCGGGTAGCCCGCTTCCAGAACCAGTTCGGCCAGTTTCAGCGCGGACAGCGGCGTTTCGTCGGCGGGCTTGAGCACCACCGAGCAACCGGTGGCCAGCGCCGGGCCGAGCTTCCAGCAAGCCAGCAGCAGCGGGAAGTTCCAGGCGACGATGGCGCCGACCACACCCACGGCTTCGCGGCGGATGTAGCCGTGGAAGTCGCCGTCGGGCATCAGCGGCATCGACACGTCCACAGTGCTGCCTTCGATCTTGGTGGCGTAGCCGGCCATGTAGCGCAGGAAGTCGATGGCCAGTTGCACGTCCATCACACGGGCGACGGCGGCGCTCTTGCCGTTGTTCAGGCACTCGAGTTCGGCCAGCAGGTCGGCGTCGCGCTCCATCAGGTCGGCGAGCTTCCACAGCAGGTTCTGCCGTTCGCGCGGACGGGTGCGGCTCCAGGCGGAATCGTCGAAGGCCTGGCGCGCGGCGCGCACGGCGCGGTCGACGTCATCGGGGGTGCCGGCCGGCACCTGGCAGAGCACTTCGCCAGTGGCCGGGTTGCGCAGGTCCATCAGGGCGCCGTCGCTGGCGGAGGTCCAGTCGGCGCCGATGAGCATCTTCGGCGCGCGCTGCAGGAAGGCGCGGGATTCGGGCTTGATGGGCAGGGAAGCGAGCATTGCGGTGGCCTCTTGTTGTCTGTTCCTGGAACGTTGAGGCGGAGCATCGCAACGGCTGTGCCAAGGCTGGTCTGTATTTTTAACTTATTGAAATATAACGATTTAATAGATTGATGGGCAGCGCAGAAGAGAAGCCGCTGTCGCACATTGCGACAGCGGCTGAGACGGCGGATGGGTGTTTGCGGAACTGGCTCCGGAGCTGGTCGTCCCCTCTCCCTGACGGGAGAGGGGACTGTTTGGCAGGTACTGAACGTTCACCGCTCACTGGCGACTGAGTCGTGGGCGAGCACCGCTGGCTCGGGTTGCACGGAACCCCCTCTCCCGTCAGGGAGAGGGGTTCTCCGGCGTGGCCCGACACATCAGTTCGTGATATCCCGGTCCTTGGTTTCCGGCAGGAAGAAGATGCCGAGGATCGCCGTCATCACCGCAATGACAATGGGATACCAGAGCCCGTAGTAGATATCCCCGGTAGCCGCCACCATGGCGAAGGCGACGGTGGGCAGGAAGCCGCCGAACCAGCCGTTGCCGATGTGGTAGGGCAGCGACATGGAGGTGTAGCGGATGCGCGTCGGGAACAGCTCCACCAGCCACGCGGCGATGGGGCCGTAGACCATGGTCACGTAGATCACCAGGACGGTCAGCAGCACCAGCATCATCAGGTGGTTGATCTTCGCCGGGTCGGCCTTCTCGGGGTAGCCGGCTTCCTTCAGCGAGGCGGCGAGCTGCGCGGTGAAGACTTCGGACTGCACCTTGAAGTCCGCCGCGGGCATGCCGGCGCCTTCGAAGCTGGCGATGATCTTGTCGCCGATGTGCACCTGGGCCACGGCACCGCTTTCAGCCTTGATGTTCTCGTAGGGAATCGCCCGCTTCGCCAGCAGGCTCTTGGCCATGTCGCAGGAACTGACGAATTTGGCCTTGCCCACCGGGTCGAACTGGAAGGCGCAGGCATTCGGGTCGGCGACCACCGTCACCGGGTTCTTCTCCTGGGCGGCGAACACGTCCGGGTTACCGAACTGGGTCAACCCGTGGAAGATCGGGAAGTAGGTCAGCGCCGCGAGGATACAGCCGGTCATGATGATCTTCTTGCGGCCGATGCGATCGGACAGGCTGCCGAAGAACACGAAGAACGGTGTGCCCAGCAGCAGCGAGCCGGCAATCAGCAGGTTGGCGGTCTGCGGGTCGATCTTCAGTGTCTGCAGCAGGAAGAACAGCGCGTAGAACTGCCCGGTGTACCAGACCACGGCCTGGCCGGCGGTGCCGCCAAGCAGCGACATGATCACCACCTTGAGGTTCTCCCAGCGACCGAAGGACTCGGTCAGCGGGGCCTTGGAGGCCTTGCCTTCTTCCTTCATCTTCATGAACACCGGCGACTCGGCGAGTTGCAGGCGGATGTACACCGAGATGATCAGCAGCAGGATCGACAGCAGGAACGGAATCCGCCAGCCCCAGGCTTCGAACGCCTCGGTGCCGAGCACGGTGCGGCAGGCCATGATCACCAGCAGCGAGAGGAACAGGCCGAGGGTCGCGGTGGTCTGGATCCACGAGGTGAAGAAGCCCCGCTTGCCCTTGGGCGCGTGCTCGGCGACGTAGGTCGCCGCGCCGCCGTACTCGCCGCCCAGCGCCAGGCCCTGGAGCAGGCGCAGGGTGATGAGGATGATCGGCGCAGCGACGCCGATGGTGGAGTAGGCCGGGAGCAGGCCGACCACGGCGGTGGACACGCCCATGATCACGATGGTGATGAGGAAGGTGTGCTTGCGCCCGATCATGTCGCCCAGGCGGCCGAACACGATGGCGCCGAAGGGCCGTACCGCGAAGCCGGCGGCGAAGGCCAGCAGGGCGAAGATGAAGGCGGTGGTTTCGTTGACCCCGGCGAAGAAGTGCTTGGCGATGATCGCCGCCAGGGAGCCGTAGAGGTAGAAGTCGTACCACTCGAAAACGGTGCCCAGGGAGGAGGCAAAGATGACCTTGCGCTCCTCCTTCGTCACTCCGGTGGAAGGCGCGTTGCCCGCGGACGGGCTGTATGTCTGTGCCATGTTCGTCTCCGTCTTGTTGTTGTGTTGGGCCGGAGTCCCTCAATACCGTTACCGCACTCGAGCCCAGGGCTGATGTCAGGTCGTACGGATTGCGCGAAGCTTGAATACAGGCAGCCCTGCGGCACGTCGCAAGGTCAATGAGAAGCATAATCGGCCTGCCGCGGATATCCACTGGCCATCACCGGCAAAGCCCCGGCTGGCGCGGATTGGCACCTGTTCTGGACAAGCGGTGGGAGGTGACGTGTCTGGCTGGCGCCTTTTTCGGGGGCGGTATTCGATGATGGCTTTCTGCCGTTAGACCATCGTCTATAACGGGTGGAGCTGTCTCAGGCTGCTACAGCTGTCGCGATCTGCCACGTCGCATTGCCCATCGCGTGAGCGCAGCCTGCTGTTTCACAAGGATTTTCCCCCCTGGCACGCAACGTGAAGAGCGCTGGGTTTCGCCAAGCGCCGCGTAGGCGCTGCACAAGGAGGCCTGGCTTGAAGAGGATGCATCTGTCGTTGCCGTGGATGGCGGGGTTGCTTGCCGCCGCGTTGAGCTGCCTTTTGCTGTGGTTGCTGCCCGGCATGGGCAACGCTTTGCTCTGGGCGCTGGCGGGTCTGATTGCCCTGGGCGCCATCCGCCATGAGTGGCGAGGGCTGGCTTGGCCGATTGCCGTCGGTGCGCTCTGCGGCGCCTGCCTGGCGCTGGCGTTGCACCTGGTGGCCGATCATTTCCAGTTGCGTTATGCGTGGCTCTACAGCGCCGCGGCGCTGCCGGCCTACCTGAAGTTTTCCAACCTCTGGGGTGGCGACGAAGGCACGGTGCTGCTGCTGGCGACCTTCTGCATGGCGATCGCCCTGAAGAGTGCTGCGCTGCGCGGTTGGGCGGGGCGCGGCATGGCGCTGATCGCTGCCTGGTATGCCGCCACCGCCGCCTGGCTCGGGCCGTTCAGTGCGACGCCGGGGGACTGGCTGGCGGCGCAGCCGAGCCAGGGCATGAATGCGCACCTGCAGACCTTCTGGATGTCGCTGCATGCGCCGCTGATTCTCTGTGCCTACGCCTGGGTACTGGCGCCGGCCGGTGCCGCGCTTGAAGCGCTGGGGCGGGGCGGGCACGCCTACGCCTGGGTGATGCCGCGCTACAGCCGTCGTGCCTGGCTGATCCTCAGTGCCGGTATCGGCGTCGGCATGGCCTGGGCCATGGAGGACTTCACCTACGGTCAGCTGTGGCACTGGGACCCGGTGCAGACCTCGGCCTTCATCATCTGGGCGCTGCTCGGCGCGGTCCTGCACGGTGCCCGCCGCTGGCGCGCGGACGGCGCCTACGCACGCCTGCTGCCGGCGCTCAGCCTGCTGGCGGCGGCCATGGCCTGCGGTGCCATGGCGGTGACTCGCAGCACTGTGCTGGCCAGTTCGCACCGCTACATCGGCACCACGTCCTGGCTCAGCCACCTGGCGTTGGCGGCAATCCTGCTGGCCCTGGCGGCATTCCACCTGCTGGCCGGATGGCGATCCCGCAAGCGGGCAGGGCGGCGCGGAGCCTCGGACTGGACGCTGGACGTGGCCATCTGCCTGTTCGCCGGCACCGGCCTGCTGGCCCTCGGCGCGCTGCTCCAGGCGCACCTCTACGAATGGCTGGGGATGGAGCGGCCGAGCGAGCTGAAACCCTTCTTCGAGACGCTGACCGCCTGGGCCACCACCGCCGAGATGGACAGCCTGCGCCGCGCCTTCGACCAGTGGGACGTCAACGGCTACGGCCTGGCGCACTGGGTGGTGCCGCTGCTGGCGGCCCTCGGCCTGATGGGCGGCTACAGCTTCCTGCGCCGTTGCGGGCGGCCCCGGCTGGCGCTGCTGGCAAGCGCCCTGATGGCCGCCCTGATGCTCTGGACCGGCTGGCGCGGCGGTTGGCTGAGCGGCGGCTACAACGGCGACGGCATGCTTTCGCAGAACATCGTGCGGGTGCTGCCCTGGCTGGACGCGGCGCTGCTGGGGGGCGCCTTCCTGATGGGCAGTTGCCTGCTGTGGGGTGTGCAGAGCCTGTGGCGCAGCCGACGCCTGGGCAACCTGCGCTACAGCGGCGGGTTGGCGCTGGTGCACGGCGGCGCGGTGATTGCGCTGGTGGGCGGGTTGGCCGCCACCGCGCTGAACAGCTACCAGCAGATCAGCATCCCGCCGGGTACTTCCTTCGAGCAGTGGCACGCGGTGATCGGCGGCATGCAGATGCGCGTCTCGCCGGACTCCAGCCGCCCGGATTTCTCCGGTTACCACGCGGTGGCCAAGGTCGAGCTGCGCGACGGCGAACAGACACTTGCAGGCCACGCGCTGTTCCAGGACAGCCGCGGCAACCCGCCGGCCTACCAGGGCCCGGTTCGCCAACTCTGCGAAATCCTCGACTACCACTACGCACGCTTCGCCTCGGACCGCGGCTACGTGCTGCATCCCTTCATCGTCCGTGGCTGGAGTGGCGACCTGCAGATCTGGGTGCCGGCTTCCGCAAGGCTGCTCAAGCAACCCGGTGACGACATCGAGAGCGTGGTGGTGGTCCGTCGCTTCCCGTTCCTCTCGCTGGTCTGGATCGGCCTGCTCACCATGCTGTTCGGCGCCCTGATGCTGCCGGTGGGCGGCACTTTGCGCAGGCAGGACCATACTGCTTCGCAGGGTGTCTCACAGGCCCTGTCTCAGAGTTAGACAGCAATCGCGAAATGTGACGTCGCAACCCCGGTGCCACCCGCCGGGCGTGCCGGCAAGTACCGCCGAAAGCCTGATTCGGCGGGGTTTGCACAGTAGTGGCACACAACCTGCAAAACCGCTTTGAAGAGCTCGCTCTTAGCCCATCGGTGGGCGCCAATAACCAACAAGAATACCGAGGAGGCCTGACCTTGAAGATGACACGACTTCGGCACTATCTGGGTGCCGGAACCCTGGCCGCACTGGCTCTTGCGCTGCACCAGACGGCCCAGGCCGCACCCGAGGGCCAGGCGATCATCAACGCCAAGTGCCAGGCGTGCCACACGCCCGAAGGCAACAACTCCCTCAGCCGCATCAGCCACCAGCGCAAGACTCCCGAAGGCTGGCTGATGAGCATTGGCCGTATGCAGGTGATGTACGGCCTGAAGATCACCGACGAGGAGCGTCGCGCGGTGGTCAAGTTCCTCGCCGACAAGCAGGGCCTGGCACCCAGCGAGACCGACGGCGTGCGCTACGCCCTGGAACGCCGGCTGAACACCGTCGAAACCTTCGATACCAACTTCGAGCAGATGTGTGCCCGCTGCCACTCGGCCGCGCGTATCGCCCTGCAGCGTCGCCCGGCGGCGGAATGGGAGAAGCTGGTGAACTTCCACCTCGGCCGCTGGCCGTCGCTGGAGTACCAGGCACTGGCCCGCGACCGCGACTGGTTCGACCTGGCGAAGAAAGAGATGGTCCCGGAGCTGGCCAAGCGCTTCCCGCTGGAAGACAAGGCCTGGAGCGACTGGCAGAAGAACCGGCCGAAGGCCGAGGCGCTGGCCGGCGAGTGGAGCTTCGCCGGGCACATGCCGGGCAAGGGCGACGTCGCTGGCAGCATGAAGGTCAGCAAGGACGGCGACGACGCGTTCAAGGTCAGTGTGAAAGGCCAGTACGCCGACGGTACGCCGTTCAACGGTGACGGCAGCGCGGTCCTGTACAACGGTTACGAATGGCGCGGCGCGGTGAAGGTTGGTGACGTCACTATGCGCCAGGTGTTCGCCGCCCTGAACGGCCAGATGCAGGGCCGCATGTTCGACAAGGCCCACGATGAGCGCGGCCTGGACTTTGTCGCCGCGCAGAACGGCACCAGCCGCGTGCTGGGCGTGCAGCCGGCCTACCTGAAGGCCGGTGCCGAGACCGAAGTCAGCGTCATCGGCAGCGGCCTGAAAGGCAAGCCGTCGTTCGGCCCGGGCGTCGAGGTGGTGTCGGTGGTTTCCGAGACTCCCGAACGCGTGACCGTCAAGGTCAAGGCTGCCGACTCCGCTGCCGTCGGCGAGCGCGATGTTGCTGTGGGCAGCGCCAAGGGCGGCAGCCTCGCGGTGTACAAGGACATCGCCGAAGTGAAGGTGGTGCCGGAGTTCTCCATCTCCCGCATCGGCGGCAATGGCGGCTCGACGCCCAAGGTCCAGGGCAGCTTCGACGCCGAGGCCTGGGGCAAGGGCGCCGACGGCAAGCCGTTCCGCATCGGCGTGTTCCCCGCGCAATGGTCGGTGGAACCGTTCGACGACCGCGCCAAGGAGGACGAGGACGTGAAGTTCGCCGGGGTGATGGACGCCGACAGCGGCATCTTCACGCCGGGCGACGCCGGCCCGAACCCGGCGCGCAAGATGATGACCAACAACGCCGGCAACCTGAAGGTGATTGCCGCAGTGGACGACGCCGGCCAGTCGCACAAGGGCGAAGGGCACATGATCGTCACCGTGCAGCGTTGGAACAACCCGCCGATCCCGTAAACCTCGGGCTCGGATGAACTGAACGCGTGAGTCCCGCCTTCGGGCGGGCACATTCCAAGAGTTCCGGGAGGTCGCCATGGGCGCCATCTTGAATCTGGTCGAACGCAACCTGCACGAAGTGCAGGTCGACGCCGACCGCCTGTTGTTCCATATCCCCAGCTCCTCGCTGTTCGCCAGCGACGCGCTGACCGGCGGGATCATCGACGCGCTGCGCGGGCATGCCTGCTCGCCGGACGAGCTGACCCAACGCCTGGCCGGGCGCTTCGGCGCCGAGGAAATCGACGAGACCCTGCGCGAGCTGATCGCGCTGGAACTGGTCAGCGACGGCTCGCCGCTGACCCCTGAAATCGGCATCAGGAAGGTTGACCGCACCGCGCTCAACACTGTGGTGCTGAACGTCAACACCGGCTGCAACCTGAGCTGCACCTACTGCTACAAGGAAGACCTGGACAAGCCCTCCGCCGGCAAGAAGATGGGTGCGGAAACCGCCGAGGCCTCGGTGGAAATGCTGATCCAGGAGTCCCCCGACGAGCAGCGCTACACCGTGGTGTTCTTCGGCGGCGAACCGCTGTCCAACCGCCCGCTGATCGAGCACATGGTCGCGTACTGCGAGCGCCGTTTCGGCGAACTGGGCAAGACGGTGGACTTCGTCATGACCACCAACGCCACGCTGCTCACCGAGGAAATCGTCGACTGGCTCAACGCCCATCGCTTCGGGCTGTCCATCAGCATCGACGGACCGAAGACGGTGCACGACCGCAACCGCATCACCGTGGGCGGGCAGGGCACCTATGACGTGGTGCGGCGCAAGGCCGACATGCTGCTGTCGCGCTACACCGCGCGGCCGGTCGGCGCGCGGGTGACGCTGACCACCGGCGTCACCGATGTCGAGACCATCTGGAACCACCTGTTCAACGAGATGGGTTTTGCCGAAGTCGGTTTCGCCCCGGTCACCTCGGGCGATATCAGCAGCTACAACCTCACCGGGGACGAGCTGAAGGCGGTCTTCGCCGGCATGAAGGCCCTCGGCCGGCGCTACCTGGACGAGGCGCTGCAAGGGCGCAACATCGGCTTCTCCAACCTGCACCAGCTGATCACCGACATCCACGAAGGGCAGAAGAAGGCCCTGCCGTGCGGCGCCGGGCTGAAGATGCTGGCGGTGGACCACAAGGGCGAGCTGAACCTGTGCCACCGCTTCACCGGCTCCTCGCTGCCGACCTTCGGCAACGTGCATGAAGGGGTGAAGCAGGCCGAGCTGAACGAGTTCCTCTCCCAGCGCCTGGATCGTACCGACACCGGCTGCGCCAGCTGCCATATCCGCAACCTCTGCTCCGGCGGCTGCTACCACGAGAGCTATGCGCGCTACGGCGACCCGGCGCACCCCACCTACCACTACTGCGAACTGATGAGGGACTGGGTCGATTTCGGCATCGAGGTCTACAGCCGGATCATGGCTTCCAACCCCAGCTTCATCGACCGCCACATCACTCCGCGGAAGGCGCACTGACATGAAACATCTGAAAGCGATCAACACCAAAGCACAGAAGCTCGAACAGGCCGCCGCCGAGGATCGCATCGAGGACGTGGTGGCGATGAACTCCGTGGCCGGTTGCGCGGCCACCACCGACCCGGGCTGGGAAGTCGACGTGTTCGGCGGCGTGTCCTCGCTCTGCCAGCCGATGGAAGCGGACCTCTACGGCTGCTCCGACCCTTGCTGGTGGCCGGCCCAGGTGCCGGACATGATGAGCACCTACCCCGACTGGAACAAGGATGCGCAGGCCTCGGCCGAGAACTGGCGCAACCTCGGCACCGTATTCCCGGACGACAAATGAGCGGACTGACGAATATCGGCCCAAAGAGCATGGACCAGAAGAACAAGAGGAAAACCTGCATGTCCAGAAAAGCATTCGCCGCCGCGCTCGGCGGCCTCTCGCTGGCCTGCGCGCTGCAAGCCGTCGCCGCCGATGCCGGCGCCGACACCGGCAAAGCGCTGGAAAGTGGCCACGAGTACCTGATCAGCACCAACTACCCGAACAACCTGCACGTCATCGACATGCAGACCGACAAGCTCTACAAGACCTGCACCATCCCCGGCGCCTATGGCCCGGGCATGACCCAGCTGTCGCCGGACCGCAAGGTTGCCTACATCCTCAGCAACCACTATGCGGACATCTATGGCATCCAGCTCGATGACTGCAAACCGGTGTTCCACGCCACCATCGCGCAGAAGCCGGGCGAGAACGCGCGGGCGATGTTCTCCATGACCGTCAGCCACGACGGCAAGGAGATCTACGCCATCGCCAACCCGACGCTAATCCTCTCCGAACACTACGAAGTGCAGCAGCCGCGCCTGCAGGTCTACTCGGTGGCCGACGGCATGGGCGCCAAGCCGGTGCGCACCTTCCCGGCGCCGCGCCAGCTGACCATCATGCAGAGCGGCGACGACGGCACCCTCTACGTGGCGGGCCCGGACATCTACAAGGTGGACGTGAAGACCGGCAAGTTCGACGTGATCATCCCCAGCCGCAACTGGAAGCGCCCCAACTACGCGCCGCCAGATGTGCTCTACGTGTGGAACCAGCAGACCTACCCGCGTGACTTCTCGCTGCTCTACACCACGGCGAAGTTCAAGGACGCCAAGCAGGACATGGCCACGGCCGATTTCCTCTATGGCTTCTTCAATATCGACCTGGCCACCGGCAAGACCGAGACCGTCGATTTCGGCCCGGTCACCGAGGTGTACTTCAGCGGTATTCGCTCGGCCAAGGACCGCAACGTCATCTACGGCGTGCTGAACCGCCTGGCCAAGTACGACATCAAGGAGCAGAAGCTGGTCAAGGCGGCGAACCTGGACCACTCCTACTACTGCCTGTCGACCAACAAGGCCGGCAACAAGCTGTACCTGACCGGCACCCTGAACGACGTGGCGATCTACGATGCCGACAGCCTGGAGCGCATCGGCGATCTGAAGCTGCCCGGCGGCGACATGGCGATCACCACCAGCCAGGCCTTCGTGGCCAACTGATTCACCTTGCTGTAGCGGACTGCCCGGAGCACTTGCGTGCTCCGGGCAGTTTCGTTTCCGGCCCGCAATCCCGGCTCAGATTTCCGGGGCGGGCCTCAGGTACCGCTGCGCCCCGCAGCGCGCACAGCGCTGGCACAGCATCGGCACATGGCCGACCTCGGTCAGATTCCCTTCATCCCAAACACAGCCCAGGAAAAAGCAGCGCAATCGCATGTGTCCTCCTCCGGCAACGCCGGTGTTGAGACAGGCAGAAAGGTGCAGGTGTGGGTCCCGGCTTGTTCTTGTGTGGAGACGCCCGAGAGGTTCTCGCGAGCGCTCTGGAATGGGCAACCTAAACCGCCCAATGGCCTTCATGGCCCGTGCGGTGCGGTCTGCCGCCACGCCGGTTACCACTCGTCACCCTCAGGGAATGGACCTTGACAGTTAATATTATGAGCATAATATTCACCTTCAGATGACGGCCATAATCTTAATCAGGTCGGACATTCCAGACGGCCAACCGGCCCTACCCACCTTGCATGCGGGGCAACCGCCTCACTGGAGACAGAACCATGAATGCCAAATCCGAACTGGGCCGCGCACTGATCACCGGTGCTTCCTCCGGCATCGGCGCTACCTACGCCCAGCGCTTCGCCGCCCAGGGCTATGACCTGCTGCTGGTCGCCCGCGACCAGCAACGCCTGGAAGCCCTGGCCGCGCGGCTGGGCGAGGAGTACGGGGTTTCCGTGGATGTGCTCAAGGCCGACCTGACCCGCCGCGAAGACCGCGCCCGCGTCGAAGCGCGCCTGGCTGAGGACGGCAGCATCAGCCTGCTGCTGAACAACGCCGGCGTGGCGATCAACGGCACCCTGCTGGAGACCGACCTGGACCGCCTGGAAAGCATGATCGAGCTGAACGTCATCGCCACCGCGCGCCTGGCCGGCGCTGCCGCCAAGGCCTTCGCCGGTCGCGGGCGCGGCACCATCATCAACGTGGCCTCGGTGCTGGCCCTGGCGCCGGAACTGTTCAACGGCAGCTACAGCGCCACCAAGGCCTTTGTGCTCAACCTGAGCCAATCCATGCAGCAGGAACTGGCGCCGCAGGGCCTGCGTATCCAGGCCGTGCTGCCGGGCGCCACCCGCACCGAAATCTGGGACCGCGCCGGCACCGACATCTCCGCACTGCCGGCGGAAATGCTGATGGACGTGAACCACATGGTCGATGCCGCGCTGGCCGGCCTGGCCCAGGGCGAAGTGGTAACCCTGCCGGCGCTGCCGGATGCGGGCGAATTCGAAGCCTTCACCGCCGCGCGCCTGAAGATGACGCCGAACCTCTCGCGCAGCGCGCCGGCGCAGCGCTACGGAGTTGCAGTGGGCTAACCGAGTAACTGAGTGGCGAAAAGCTTGCCCCGGCCTGGCGCCGGGGCTTTTTTATGCGCGGCTCTTTGTAGGATCGAGGGGGACGCCTAGTCCTTGCTCGCGAACCTGCAAGGCACGGTGCCAAGCGGTTCGCGAGCAAGCTCGCTCCTACAGGTGCCTGATTCCCCGGAGCAAAGCTGTCACACGTAGGAAGGGTGGGGCGCAGGGGCGTAGGGCGAATAACCTGGAACAGGTTATCCGCCGGCCCTTTAACGGCGGATAACGCTGGCGCGTTATCGCCCTACAAAAGCGCCATTCGCACCTGCTGTGGGAGATTCACTCCGCCGCGCCAATCTCCCGCTTGAGGTGCCGCCGCGTGCTCTCCAGGATGCGCTCGGCCAGCTCGGTGTCCGCCACGCTGCGCGACAGCACCAGCGCGCCGATCAGGGTGGCGAGGAGGGCGACGCTTTCATCCTCGGCATGTTCGCTGGGCAGCGCCTGCTCGATGGCTTCGATGCGCGCCTGGACGATGGCGTCCGTGGTGGCGCTGGCATGCCCTCGGGCGCCCAGTTCGGCAGAGATGGTCGGCAATGGGCAGCCCTTGCCCGGTGTGTTGCGGTGGCCGGTGGAGAGGTACTGGTCGATGAAGCCGGGCAGCGGGTCGTCCTTGGCGAACTGCTGGTCGACTATCGGGCGCAGTTGCTCGGCGGCCTGCTGCAGGGCGATTTCCACCAGCTCGTCCTTGGACTTGAAGTGCGCGTAGAAGCCGCCGTGGGTCAGGCCCAGCGCCTTCATCAGCGTCTGCAGGCCGGTGGCGTCGACGCCTTCGCTGCGGAAGCGCTGCGCCGCCTCGTTGATGATGCGTTCGCGGGTCTGGGCCTTGTGGTCTTCGGAGTAACGCATGACCGGGTGTCTCCTGCGGTGCATGGAATGCTGGGTGACATTCTAACGCAGGGTGGGTTCGGGGAGGTGATTCAGCGCAGACAGGGCATGCGCCGAAGGCAATCGCGGACGGAGTCCGCTCCTACGGGACTCAGCCTCGGGTAGGAGCGGACTCCGTCCGCGATGTTTTCGCACCGCTCGAAAACTCTCCTTGCAGGAGCGGGTTCTCAGCTCAGCGAACAGCCTCCAGCAACGTCGCCACACCTTGCCCGCCACCAATGCACTGGGTGGCAACGGCATAACGCCCGCCGGTTTCCTTCAGCAGCGCCGCCGCCTTGCCGGTGATGCGCGCGCCGGTGGCGCCCAGCGGGTGGCCGATGGCCAAAGCGCCGCCGTGCAGGTTGACCCGGTCGATATCCAGTTCCAGGCCGCGCAGGCAAGCCAGGGCCTGGCTGGAGAAGGCTTCGTTGATTTCCACCAGGTCGATGTCGGCCATGCGCAGACCCGCGCGGTCGAGCAGCTTGCGGGTGGCGTAGAGCGGGCCCATGCCCATGATTTCCGGCGGGCAGCCAACCACGGCGACGGCTTTCACCCGCGCCAGAATGTCCAGCCCGTGGGCACGGGCGAAGTCTTCGCTGCACACCAGCACGGCCGCTGCGCCATCGGTGAGCGGCGAGGCGGTGCCGGCGGTGACGCTGCCGCCGAACGCCGGTTTGAGCTGCGCCAATGCTTCCAGATTGGTGCCGGGGCGGATGCAGCCGTCCTCGTTGACCACTCCGTTTGGCGTGTCGATGGGCACGATTTCCGCCGCCAGCAGCCCTTGTTCACGGGCGCGGGCCGCCTTGGCGTGGGAATCCACGGCCATGGCTTCCTGGTCCGCGCGCGAGATGCCGAAGCGCTCGGCGACGATTTCCGCTGTCTGCCCCATGGGCATGTAGGCCTGCGGAAACTCCGCCAGCAGGCGCGGATTGGGCGAGAGGTTGAAGCCACCCATGGGCACGCGGGTCATGGATTCCACGCCAGCGCAGATGAACGCATCGCCTGCACCGAGCTGGATCTGCCCGGCGGCAAAATGAATGGAGGTCATGGATGAGCCGCAGAAGCGGTTTACCGTGGCGCCGGCCACCGTTTCCGGCAGCCCGGCGAGGAAGCTGGTGATGCGCGCGATATTCATGCCCTGTTCGGCCTCGGGATAGGCGCAGCCCATGATCAGGTCCTCGATCAGGCTGGCATCCAGGCCGCTGCGTTGTACCAGTGCCTTGACGGTCTGCGCGGCGAGGTCGTCCGGGCGTACGTCGATCAGCGCGCCCTTTTTGGCGAAGTGGAAGGGAGAGCGGGCATAACCCGCGATCACTACGGAAGTCATGGTCGGTCTCCTGAACAGCTGTCAGCGCCCGAGGATCAGGCAGGTGGTGGAACCGGTGGCGTAGAGCTTGCCGTCGACGTCGTAGAGACGGCCTTCGGCCAGGGCGGTGGAGCGGCCGACGTGCACGATCGTGCCCTCGGCGCGGATCGGCCCGGTGTCGCGGGTCAGCGCGCGGATGTAGCTGATGCGCAGGTCGGTGGTGGTGTAGCCCAGGCCCGCTTCGAGCATGGTGTGCACCGCGCAGCCCATGGCCGAGTCCAGCAGCGTCGCCGCGTAACCGCCGTGCACGGTGCCCAGCGGGTTGTAGTGGCGCATGTCCGGGGTGCCCTGGAAGATGAAGCGCCCCTGGCTCCATTCCAGCGGGACGAAGCCGATCAGCGCGTTGATCGGCGGGGCGGGCAGTTCACCGGCGCCGATGCCGTCGAAGAACTCCTGGGGTGTCTTGCCACGCAGTTCCTGCAGGGCAATCACGCCGGGCTCGGCCAGGCGCTGGCGCATCTGCGCGGCCGCCGCTTCCCAGGCGGCAATCTTCTGTTCACGGGTCAGTGTCAGTTCGGTCATCGCGGGCTCCAGCACTTCGAATAAATATTACGGTCATCATACTAGCATTGAATGATGATCGGCATATAAGTGACGGAAGCGCCATCCAGCAGGGCTGAAGCGACAGCAATACAAGGGGAAGGAGAGGGCGCTGGCGGAGCGGGCTCCGCCAGCGCGGGGGGAGCTTACTCGGCGGTGGCGGTCATGCCGGCCGCGCGCGCCTGGCTGCGCTGGGCCTTGTACTGCAGGGCGACGGCGGGCACCGGCGAGGCGACGCCGGTTTCCACCCAACGGCGGATGCGCGCGGCGTCGGCCACATGGGTGCGCTTGCCGAAGGCATCGAGCAGGGCCAGGGCGACCGGGCGGCCATTCATCATGGTGACCATCACCAGGCAATGGCCGGCGTCGTTGGTGAAGCCGGTCTTGGTCAGGCGGATGTCCCACTTGCCATTGCGCACCAGCGGGTTGGTGTTGAAGAAGCTCAGCGAGTAGCTGGGCTTGCTGAAGCGCGCATCGCTGGTCGCCGTGGTGCTCAACTGGCGGATCTGCGGATAGGTGTAGGCGGCCTTGGCCAGGCGAATCAGGTCATTGGCGTCCGAGACGTTGTGGATCGACAGGCCGGTGGGCTCGACGTAGCGGGTGCTGGTCATGCCGAGGGATTTCGCCTTGGCGTTCATCGCCGCGACGAAGGCCCTGGAGCCGCCCGGGTAGTTGTGCGCCAGGCTCGCGGCAGCGCGGTTTTCCGAGGACATCAGGGCCAGCAGCAGCATGTTCTGGCGGCTGATCATGCTGCCCAGGTGGACGCGGGAGAACACGCCTTTCATTTCGGCGGTCTCGGAGATGTCCACGGGGATCAGTTCGTTCATCGGCAGCTTGGCATCCAGGGTGACCATGGCGGTCATCAGCTTGGTTACCGAGGCGATGGGTACCACCAGGTTGGGGTTGCTGGAGTAGAGCGTCTTGCCATTCTCCAGGTCGACCACCAGTGCGCTGCCGGAGGCAAGCACCAGATCTTTCGGGGAGGCCGCCTTGGCGGGAGTGGCGGCGACGGAGTTCGATGTACAGACAACAGCGGCGCAGGCAAACAGCAGGCTCAGTATCGAACGACGAGTAGTCATGGATGTGATTCGCAAGCGTTGAGTGGGAATTTGTCTACATCCATGTAGGCATTTTCGGCGAATTCTACTGCAAGGCCTGCGTTAGCGCACGTGGCGCGGGGCGTCTCAGTTTGCGACAGCCTGAGACGTATCGATGGCCTTCGGGCAAGGCCACGACTGGTGCTGGCAGCCGCGGTGGGGCAGCTTGCCTGAGCTGTTGCGAAATGCAACCGCCGCGGCTGCCTGGCCGACCGCCGAAACTCTTCTCAAGGCCTCGCCAGCTATGGCTTTCAAGCCGAATGGCACGCTTTGTGAGTAGCTATCCTGAATGATGCGGAGGCGCCCACTGCCATCGCGCCGCCGATGGTCGGGGTTGCGTTTACCTTTACGTTAACGTAAACATTCCCCGTCGCCCGCGACCGGTCAGTCAGGCCGGCGGGGTAGGTTGGCTCCCGGTGCTTTGGCACCGCTGCCAGAGCCGATCGTTCAGCGTTGATCCCAGAACAAGCACAACAAGGGAAAGCCATGAACCACCTGAGTTACACCCGCGGCCCCCAGGACAAACCCCTGCTGGCCATGACCGTCGGCGCGGCCTTCGACGCCACGGTAGAGCGTTTCGCGGCACGCGAGGCTCTGGTCGTGCGTCACCAGAACCTGCGCTACACCTGGGCCGAACTGGCCGAGGTGGTCAATGGCATCGCCCGCGCTTTCCTCGCCCTCGGCCTGCGTCCCGGCGACCGGCTGGGCATCTGGGCGCCCAACTGCGCGCAGTGGTGCGTCACCCAGTTCGCCAGCGCCAAGGTTGGCGCGGTACTGGTCAACATCAACCCCGCCTACCGGGTGAATGAGCTCGAATACGCGCTCAAGCAGTCTGGCTGCCGCTGGCTGGTGTGCGCCGATGCGTTCAAGAGCTCCGATTACCACGGCATGCTTGCCGACCTGCTGCCCGAGCTGGGGCAGGGGCGCCCGGGCGAGCTGTCCAGCGACCGCCTGCCGGAGCTGCGCGGGGTGATCAGCCTGTCCGATACCGCGCCGTCCGGCTTCCTGCGCTGGAGCCAGCTGGAGCCGCTGGGCCGTGGCACGTCCGCCGCCGAACTGGCCGAGCGCCAGGCGCTGCTGCAGTTCGACGAGCCGATCAATATCCAGTACACCTCCGGCACCACCGGCTTCCCCAAGGGCGCCACGCTCAGCCACTACAACATCCTCAACAACGGCCTGATGGTCGGCGACAGCCTCGGCCTCACCGAGCAGGATCGCCTGGTGATCCCGGTGCCGCTGTACCACTGCTTCGGCATGGTGATGGGCAACCTCGGCTGCCTGACCCACGGCTCCACCATGATCTACCCCGCGCCCAGCTTCGAGCCCGAGGCAACCCTGGCTGCGGTGGCGGAGGAGAAGGCCACCGCGCTGTACGGCGTGCCGACCATGTTCATTGCCGAGCTGGACCATCCGACCCGCCGCGACTTCGACCTCTCCAGCCTGCGCACCGGCATCATGGCCGGCGCGACCTGCCCGATCGAAGTGATGCGCCGGGTCATCGACGAGATGCACATGGCCGAGGTGCAGATCGCCTACGGCATGACCGAAACCAGCCCGGTGTCGCTGCAGACCGGCCCGGAAGATGACCTGGAAACCCGCGTCACCACCGTTGGCCGCACGCAGCCGCACCTGGAAAGCAAGATCATCGACGCCGACGGCCGCATCGTCCCGCGCGGCACCATCGGCGAACTCTGCACCCGTGGCTACAGCGTGATGCTCGGCTACTGGAACAACCCGCAGGCGACTTCCGAGGCCATCAGCCCGGCGCGCTGGATGCTCACCGGCGACCTCGCCGAGATGGACGAGGCCGGCAACGTGCGCATCGTCGGGCGCAGCAAGGACATGATCATTCGCGGCGGCGAGAACATCTATCCGCGCGAGATCGAGGAATTCCTCTACACCCACCACGCCGTGGCCGATGCCCAGGTGATCGGCATTCCCGACGAGAAGTACGGCGAGGAACTGGTGGCCTGGGTCAAGTTCCACCCCGGCCACCGCGTCGAGGAAGAGGACCTGCGCGCCTTCTGCAAGAACGCCATTGCGCACTTCAAGGTGCCGCGGCACTTCCGCTTCTGCGACGAGTTCCCGATGACGGTGACCGGCAAGATTCAGAAGTTCCGCATGCGCGAGATCAGCATCGAAGAGGTGCGCGGCAAGCGTGGCTGAGCGTTCGACACCTTCCTGCGCCCACGCGCGCGTTCCTGAAACCGGGGCGCCATGGGCGTAGAGAAGGGCACCATCTCCATCCGCCTGGTCGGCGAAGCGCTGGCCGAGTTTCGTCGCGCCGGTCGCGACGACGGGCCGCTATTGGCCGCCGCCGGCATCGCCCCGGAGCTGTTCGGCAAGCCTTATGCGCGGGTTTCCAGCCAGGCCTATGCGCGGCTCTGGCTGCGCCTGGCGAAGGAGATGGACGACGAATTCTTCGGCATGAATACCCGGCGCATGAAGTCCGGCAGCTTCAACTTCATGGCCGCTGCGGCGATCCGCGAGCCGACCCTGGAAGCGGCGATGAACGCTGCGCTGCGCTTCATGGGCCTGGTGTTCGACGACTTCACCCCGCGCCTCGTGCGCCAGGACGGCCTCGCCGCCATCGTCCTCGACGAGCCGGAGGGCCCGGCGCCGCGCGCGTTCTGCTACTTCACCCTGTGGCTGATGCTGCACGGCCTGGCCTGCTGGCTGGTGGGGCGGCGCATTCCGGTCCTGGCCATCGAACTGCGCTGCCCGCAGCCGGACTACATCGCCGACTACCGGGTGATGTTCAGCGAGAACCTCAACTTCGCCCGCCGCCAGTCGCGGCTGCTGTTCAATGCCGAAGCCCTGGAGCTGCCGGTGCGCCGCGACGAGCGCGAGCTGCGGCGTTTCCTCGGTGGTGCGCCAGCCAACATCCTGGTGCGCTACCGCGACCCGCAGAGTCTCGCCGCGCGCACCAAGGCCTATCTGCGCAGCCTGAAGTTCGAGCGCTGGCCGGACCTCGACGCACTCGCCAGCCACTTCTACATGGCGCCCTCGACCCTGCGCCGCAAGCTGGCCGCCGAAGGGCAGTCCTACCAGGCACTCAAGGACCAGCTGCGCCGCGACCTCGCGATTGCGCGACTGGACAGTGATGACGGCAACTTCGCCGACCTCGCCGAGGAGCTGGGATTCGCCGACACCAGCGCCTTCTACAAGGCCTTCCGCAAATGGACCGGATCGACGCCGGGGCAATACCGCGCACTGATCCGCCAGGAGCCCTGAAATTTAAGGGTGCGGCTCAAGTAGCCGCCTTTAAAGCCGATAGATCGTTACAGAATCGCTCTCGCTCAAGGACGCCACTCCATGCCCCTGTCCCGCCTTTCGATCCAGTGGAAGATCACGCTGCTGACCGGCCTGTGCCTGCTCTGCATCGTCTGCCTGCTGGTCGGCCTCTCGCTGTTCCGGATGAACCATGACGCCGAGCTGATCAAGGCGGCCAACGCGGACATGCTCAAGGACGCCGCCAAGTCGCGGATGCAGGCGCGCAGCGAGCAGCAGGCGGAGATCATCCAGCGCTTCTTCACCGACGTGTACCACTTCGGCAACCAGTTCTCCCGCCAGGTCAGCCAGCTGCGCGAGCAGTCGACCAAGCACGGCGCGGATGCCGCCGGCGTGCGCAAGGACCTCAATCAGCTGGTACGCGACGGCCTGAAGAGCAATCCGAATCTGCTCAGCCTCTACGTGGTCTTCGAGCCCGATGCGCTTGATGGCCAGGACGCCGCCTTCCATGACCAGGCCGACGCCGGCAGCAACGAGAAGGGCCGCTTCGGCGCCTACTGGGCGCAGAAGGCCTCCGGCGAGATGACCGGCCTGGCGGTGACCGAGGACATGATCGCCGACACCACGGCCATGCTCGACGGCAGCCCCTTCAACACCTGGCAGCTGTGCCCGCTGCAGACTCGCAAGGCCTGCGTGCTCAACCCGTATTTCGACAGCGCCTCGGGCAGCAAGGTGCTGATGACCACCGTCACCTTCCCGCTGATGGACCAGGGCAAGGTCATCGCCGTGATCGGTATCGACATCAGCCTCAGCCGCCTGCAACAGCTGGCCGTCGATGGCGACCGCCAGCTCTACGACGGCGCCGGCAGTGTCAGCATCGTCAGCCCGGCCGGCCTGCTCGCCGGCTACAGCAGCGACGAAGCGCTGCTCGGCCAGCCGCTGGAAAAAGCCATTCCCGGCCAGGCTGCCGAACTGCTGTCGCTGCAGGCCAGCGGTCGCCCGCAGGTGCTGGAGAAGGATGGTCAACTGCGCGTGGTCGAGCCGCTGCTGCCGATCCCGGACGCCAGCAAACCATGGGCCGTGGTGCTCGACGTGCCGCAAGACGTGCTCCTGGCCCCCGCGCTGCAACTGCAGAAGCAGCTGGATGAACGCAACTCCAGCGGTGCGCTGTGGCAAACCATCTTCGGCCTGATCGCCGCCATCGTCGGCCTGCTGCTGGTGTGGCTCACCGCGCGCGGCGTGACCCGGCCGATCCTCGGCGTGGCCGCCATGCTGCGCAACATCGCCAGCGGCGAAGGTGACCTGACCAAGCGCCTGGACTACGCCGGCAAGGACGAGCTGGGCGAGCTGGCCGGCTGGTTCAACCGCTTCCTCGACAAGCTGCAGCCGATCATCCGCGACGTGAAATCCTCGGTGCACGACGCCCGCGCCACCGCCGACCAATCCTCGGAAATCGCCAGCCAGACCAGTGCCGGCATGCAGCAGCAGTTCCGCGAAGTCGACCAGGTCGCCACCGCCTCGCAGGAGATGAGCGCCACCGCCCACGACGTCGCCAACAGCGCCGCCATGGCCGCCGATGCCGCGCGCGGCGCCGACGGTGCGACCCGCGACGGTCTCAACGTGATCGACAACACCACCCGCCTGATCGACGAACTGGCCAGCGACATGAGCAGTGCCATGAGCCAGGTGGAAGGTTTGGCGGCGAGCAGCGAGCAGATCGGCTCGGTGCTGGAAGTGATCCGCGGCATCGCCGAGCAGACCAACCTGCTGGCGCTCAACGCCGCCATCGAAGCGGCCCGCGCCGGTGAGGCCGGCCGCGGCTTCGCGGTGGTCGCCGACGAGGTGCGCAACCTCGCCCGGCGCACCCAGGATTCGGTGGAGGAAATCCGCCAGGTCATCGAAGGCCTGCAGAACGGCACCCGCGACGTGGTCGGCGCGATGAGCAACAGCCACCGCCAGGCCCAGGACAGCGTGAGCCAGGTCGAGCAGGCCGTCGCCGCACTGAAGCGCATCGGCGATGCGGTCAGCGTGATCACCGACATGAACCTGCAGATCGCCAGCGCCGCCGAGGAACAGAGCGCGGTGGCCGAGGAGATCAACCGCAACGTGGCGGGCATCCGCGACGTCACCGAGTCGCTGTCGAGCCAGGCGCAGGAATCGGCGCAGGTCAGCCAGTCGCTGAACAAGCTGGCGAACCATCAGCAGGGGTTGATGGATCAGTTCCGCGTGTGAGCCTGACCTCCGTAGCTCGGATTTTCCCCTCACCCCAGCCCTGGCTGCGCGCCCCGCACCTGGGGGGGCGAGGGAGCAGCCCGTAGCGGCCGGTGAGGGCGATGCTCTTGCTGCGCCATCGCCAACCGGCTGACGCCGTTCTCTCGTTGCACGCCGAACGGTCCCCTCTCCCTCTGGGAGAGGGTTAGGGTGAGGGCTGATCCGAGTTCGGAAACTTCCCGCCGTAGTGAACGTCCTCCGCGGTCAGCCGATGAGTTCGGCGCCACGGCGGGTTCGCGAGCAAGCTCGCTCCTACAGTCTGGCGCTGGTGTTTGCCTGTAGGAGCGAGCTTGCTCGCGAACCGCATGACTCGGTGCTGATCGCGGACGGAGTCCGCTCCCACGCCAACCAATCGTCAGCGCACAGCCCAAGCTGTCCAATCCGCTCATCCAGATTGGCGGCTTTCGACATTGCCCGTGCCCGCGTGCGGCGGGAACATCAGGGGACTCCAACAAGAACAACCCGGGAGTCCCAAGTGATGCGTTCCCATTCCGCCGCCGCTGGCGAATTCGATTACCGCGCCACCGCCGACGCCACCCTGGCCGGCAACCTCGATGCCCTCAATGCCTGCGTCGAATGCTGCGACCGCCACGCCATTCCCGGCCGTGTCGCGCTGTTCTGGGAGGGCAAGGACGGCGGCAGCGCCTCCTACACCTTCACCCAGCTGAAAGAACTCTCCGCCCGCTTCGCCAGCTTTCTGCACAGCCTCGGCGTGCGTCCCGGCGATGTGGTGTCCGGCATGCTGCCGCGTACCCCGGAACTGCTGATCACCGTGCTCGGCACCTGGCGCCTGGGCGCGGTCTACCAGCCGCTGTTCACCGCCTTCGGGCCGAAAGCCATCGAGCATCGCGTGAAGCTGGCCGGCAGCAAGGTGGTGGTGACCGACGGCGCCAACCGCGGCAAGCTCGACGAAGTACCCGACGCGCCCACACAGGTGACCGTCGGCGGGCCGAAGGGACAGGGCATCCGCCATGGCGACTACAGCTTCTGGGCTGAACTGGAACGGCACTCGCCGGACTTCGAACCGGTGCTGCGCAGCGGCGAAGACACCTTCCTGCTGATGTTCACCTCCGGCACCACCGGCCTGGCCAAGCCGCTCGCCGTGCCGCTGAAAGCCATCGTCGCCTTCGTTGGCTACATGCGCGATGCGGTGGGCCTGCGCGAGGAGGATTCGTTCTGGAACCTGGCCGATCCGGGCTGGGCCTATGGCCTCTACTACGGCGTCACCGGGCCGCTGGCCATGGGGCACCCGATCACCTTCTACGAAGGCGCGTTCACGGTGGAGAGCACCTGCCGCATCGTGCGCAAGTACGCCATCACCAACCTGGCCGGCTCGCCCACCGCGTACCGCCTGCTGATCGCTGCCGGCGAGGCGGTGTCCAAACCGCTCAAGGGGCGCCTGCGCGCGGTAAGCAGCGCCGGCGAGCCGCTGACCCCGGAAGTGATCCGCTGGTTCGCCAGCGAGCTGGGCGTGACCATCCACGACCATTACGGCCAGACCGAGCTGGGCATGGTGCTGGCCAACCACCACGAGTTGGAACACCCGGTGCACCTGGGCGCTGCCGGCTTCTCCATTCCCGGCCACCGCGTGGTGGTTCTGGACGAGCAGGGCAACGAGCTGCCCGCCGGCCAGCCCGGTGTCCTCGCCATGGACCGCAAGCGTTCGCCGATGATGTGGTTCGCCGGCTACCAGGGCATGCAGACCAAATCCTTCGTCGGCGACTACTACCTGAGCGGCGATACCGTAGAGTTGAACGCTGACGGCAGCATCAGCTTCGTCGGCCGCGCCGATGACCTGATCACCACCTCCGGCTACCGCGTCGGCCCGTTCGACGTGGAAAGCGCGCTGATCGAACACCCGGCAGTGATCGAGGCGGCGGTCATCGGCAAGCCGGACCCGGAACGCACCGAACTGGTAAAGGCCTTCGTGGTGCTCTGCTCGTCCTACCGGCCGGGCGCGGAGCTGGCCGAGGAACTACAACAGTACGTGCGCAAGCGACTGTCGGCGCACAGCTACCCGCGGGAAGTGGAGTTCGTCGACGAACTGCCCAAGACCCCCAGCGGCAAGATCCAGCGCTTCCTCCTGCGTAACCAGGAGATCGCCAAGCAACGCGAAGCGGCCGAGAAAGCGGCAGCTCACTAAGTACAGCGGAGAGACTTCATGCAGATCCAGAACAAGGTATTCCTGATCACCGGCGGCGGTTCCGGCCTCGGCGCAGCCACCGCGAAACTGCTGGTGGGCGCCGGCGCCAAGGTGGTGCTGGCCGACATCAACGCCGAAGCCGGCGCGGCCCAGGCCGCCGAACTGGGCGAAGCCAATGCGCGCTTCATCCGCACCGATGTGTGCAGCGAGGCGGACGGCAAGGCCGCCGTGCAACTTGTCCTCGATGCCTTCGGCGCGCTGCATGGCCTGGCCAACTGCGCGGGCGTGGCGCCGGCGGAGAAAATTATCGGCCGCAACGGTGTGCACGGGCTGGACAGCTTCACCCGCACCATCAACATCAACCTGATCGGCACCTTCAACATGCTGCGCCTGGCCGCCGAAGCCATGGCGCAGAACCAGCCGGACTCCGGTGGTGAGCGCGGCATCATCATCAACACCGCCTCGGTCGCCGCCTTCGACGGGCAGATCGGCCAGGCCGCGTACTCCGCGTCCAAAAGCGCGGTGGTTGGCATGACCCTGCCCATCGCCCGCGAACTGGCGCGCTCGGGCATCCGCGTGATGACCATTGCCCCCGGCATCTTCGAGACGCCGATGATGGCTGCCATGCCCCAGGAAGTGCGCGACTCCCTCGGCGCCAGCGTGCCGTTCCCGCAGCGCCTCGGTCGCCCCGACGAGTACGCCGCGCTGGCCCGGCACATCATCGAGAACAGCATGCTCAACGGCGAAGTGATCCGCCTCGACGGCGCCATCCGCATGGCCGCGAAGTAACAGGAGACAGCTCATGAACGATCCCATCGTCATTGTCAGCGCCACCCGTACGCCCATGGGCGGCTTCCTCGGCGACTTCAAGGACGTCAACGCCGCTACTCTCGGCGCCGCCGCTATTCGCGCCGCCGTCGAACGCGCCCGCCTGGGCGCCGAAGAGGTGGACGAAGCGGTGCTCGGCTGCGTGCTCTCCGCCGGGCAGGGCCAGGCGCCGGCGCGCCAGGCAGTGCTGGGCGCGGGCCTCGCGCGCGGCACGCCGTGCTCCACGGTGAACAAGATGTGCGGCTCGGGCATGAAGGCGGCGATGATGGCCCACGACGCCATCCTCGCCGGCAGCGCCCGCGTGGCCTTGGCCGGCGGCATGGAGAGCATGTCCAACGCGCCGTACCTGCTGGAGCGCGCCCGCAGCGGCTACCGCATGGGCCACGGCAAGGTGCTTGACCACATGTTCCTCGACGGCCTCGAAGACGCCTACGACAAGGGCCGCCTGATGGGCACCTTCGCCGAGGACTGCGCCGAGAAGTACGGCTTCACCCGCCAGCAGCAGGATGACTACGCCATCGCCTCGCTGACCCGTGCGCAGAAGGCCATGAGCGAAGGCCGCTTCGCCGAGGAAATCGTCGCGCTGAGCGTCAAGGCCGGCAAGGAAACCCGCGAAATCAGCCAGGACGAACAGCCGCCCAAGGCGCGCCCGGACAAGATTCCGACCCTGAAACCGGCGTTCCGCGACGGCGGTACCGTGACGGCGGCGAATGCCAGCTCCATCTCCGACGGCGCCGCTGCTCTGGTGCTTATGCGCCTGTCCGAAGCCGAGAGGCGCGGCCTCACGCCGCTGGCCGCGATCCGTGGCCACTCGTCCTTCGCCGATGCACCGAACCTGTTCCCGACTGCACCGGTAGGCGCAGTGAACCGTCTGCTGCAACGCACCGGCTGGGCCATCGGCGACGTCGACCTGTTCGAGGTCAACGAGGCCTTCGCGGTGGTCGCCATGGCCGCCATGCGTGACCTGGATATTCCCCACGACAAGCTCAACGTCCACGGCGGCGCCTGCGCCCTCGGCCACCCGATTGGTGCGTCCGGTGCGCGGGTGATCGTGACCCTGCTGTCGGCGCTCAAGCAGTACGACCTCAAGCGCGGCATCGCCTCGGTGTGCATCGGCGGCGGCGAAGCCACGGCCATCGCGGTCGAGCGCCTGGCGTAAGGAGCCAACCATGATTCCCAGCGAAGAAGATCTCCAGATCCGCGACGTTGCCCGCCAGTTTGCCCAGGAACGGCTGAAACCCTTCGCCGCCGACTGGGACCGCGAACACCGCTTCCCCGCCGAAGCCATCAAGGAAATGGCCGACCTCGGCTTCCTCGGCATGCTGGTGGCGGAGCAGTGGGGCGGTGCGCAGACCGGCCACCTGGCCTACGCCATGGCCCTGGAAGAGATCGCCGCCGGCGACGGCGCCTGCTCGACCATCATGAGCGTGCACAACTCGGTGGGCTGCATGCCCATCGCCAAGTTCGGCAACGACGAGCAGAAGCGCCAGTTCCTCGTACCCCTGGCCCGTGGCGAAATGATCGGCGCCTTTGCCCTGACCGAACCGCAGGCCGGCTCCGACGCCAGCTTCCTGAAGACCCGCGCGCGCCGTGATGGCGATCATTACGTGCTGAACGGCAGCAAGCAGTTCATCACCTCCGGCAGCCATGCCGGCGTGGTGATCGTTTTCGCGGTGACCGATGCGGCGGCCGGCAAGAAGGGCATCAGCGCTTTCATCGTGCCGACCGATACGCCCGGCTACCGCGTGGTGCGCGTCGAGGACAAGCTCGGCCAGCATGCTTCCGACACCTGCCAGATTGCCTTCGATGACGTGCGCATTCCCGCCAGCTACCGGTTGGGCGAGGAAGGGCAGGGTTACGCCATCGCCCTGGCGAACCTGGAAGGCGGGCGCATCGGCATCGCTTCGCAGGCGGTCGGCATGGCTCGTGCGGCGTTCGAGTACGCCCGCGACTATGCCCACGAGCGCGAGACCTTCGGCAAGCCGATCATCCAGCACCAGGCCGTGGCTTTCCGCCTGAGCGACATGGCCACCGAGATCGCCGTGGCGCGACAGATGGTGCATCACGCCGCCAGCCTGCGCGAAGCTGGCCTGCCGTGCCTGACCGAGGCCTCGATGGCCAAGCTGTTCGCCTCGGAAATGGCCGAGCGCGTGTGCTCCGCGGCAATCCAGACCCTCGGCGGTTACGGCTATCTGCAGGACTACCCGGTGGAACGCATCTACCGCGACGTGCGCGTGTGCCAGATCTACGAAGGCACCAGCGACGTGCAGCGACTGGTGATCGCACGGAGTCTGTAAGGGTTCGCCGGCAGCCCCCGGCCTGTTCGTTGGACAGGCACTTCGGCAGGGCGGGGTCTGCAGGTGGCTTGTCAGGCGGAACGGATTGCTTTTCGTAGGGGCGAGCTTGCTCGCGAACCGCCCAACCGACGAGCAATGTTCGCGAGCAAGCTCGCTCCTACAGGTGGGGCGGCCGCTGGATTCAACTGGCCGGGCTCGGCATGCCCCGCCAGCGCACCGTCTTCAGGTGCTACGTAGGATGGCGTGGAGCGAAGCGATACCCATCAATGGGCATCGCCTGAAGCATCAGGCCCGCTCCGCCGCCTCGCGCGCCTCGCGCGCCGTCACCTGCTGGCAGAGCTCGATGATCTGCTCGCGCATCCAGCGGTTGGCCGGGTCCTGGTCGGTGCTTTCGTGCCAGTACAGGTGGGTTTCCAGCTTGGGCACGTCGTTCACCGGCAGGTCGACGAAGTGCAGGCCATGGTGGCGGGCAAAGCGCTCGGGCACGGTGACCACCATGTCGGTCTGCTGCACCACGGTGGACGCCATCAGGTAGTGCTGCGAACGCAGGGCGATCTTGCGTTGCAGGCCCATCTTGCCCAGCGACAGGTCGACGTAGCCGAGGCCGCTGCGGCGACTGGAAATCTGGATGTGCGCCACCGACAGGTATTCCTCCAGCGTCACCTTGTCCTTGGCCAGCGCGTGGCCCTGGCGCATGGCGCAGACATAGCGGTCTTCCATCAGCTTGACGTGGCGCACCTGCGGGTCGGTGTTCAACGGTGCATCGACGGCGAAGTCCAGGCGGCCGGCGGCCAGCTCCTTGGTGGTCTCGCGGCGCTTGGAGAGGAAGCTCTCGATGTGCACGTTCGGCGCCTGGCGGCGCAGGCGCTGGAACAGCGGCGGCAGGACGATGGCCTCGGTGAGGTCGGTCATGCTGATGCGATAGGTCTTGTTCGCCTGGGTCGGGGTGAAGGTGCGGCTTTCCTGTACCGATACGCGCAGCAACTGCAACGCATTGCGCACCGGTCCGATGATGTTCTGCGCCATCGGCGTCGGCACCATGCCCTGGGCGGTGCGCACGAACAGCGGGTCGTTGAAGGTTTCGCGCAGGCGGGCGAGGGCGTTGGAGACGGCGGGCTGGGTAATGCCGACGATCTGTCCGGCGCGGGTCAGGTTGGCTTCGGTGTAGATCGCGTCGAAGACGATGAACAGGTTCAGATCGACCTTGCTGAGGTTCATTACCGGGGCTCCGCTTGTCATTGTTTTGGCCCGATCATACCCGAACCGGCGCCCAGGTCCATATGGGTTATGAATGTTCATCGATTCGGATAATAGGCTGGGTAAATCCTTCCCGCTGTTCTAGCATCACTCCACACAAACAACCGCCGCCAGAAGGTTAGCCCCCATGGATTTCGCTTATTCCGCCAAGGTTCAGGACCTGCGTGAGCGCCTCACCGCGTTCATGGAAGCCAACGTCTATCCCGCCGAGAAGGTGTTCGAGGAGCAAGTGGCCCAGGGTGACCGCTGGCAGCCCACGCAAATCATGGAAGACCTCAAGGTCAAGGCGAAAGCCGAAGGCCTGTGGAACCTGTTCCTGCCCGAGTCGGAACTGGGCGCTGGCCTGACCAACATGGAATACGCACCGCTGGCCGAGATCATGGGCCGCTCGCTGATCGGTTCCGAACCGTTCAACTGCGCAGCTCCCGACACCGGCAACATGGAAGTGCTGGTGCGCTATGGCTCCGAAGAGCACAAGCGCACCTGGCTGGAGCCGCTGCTGCGTGGCGAAATCCGCTCCGCCTTCGCCATGACCGAGCCGGGCGTGGCCTCGTCCGACGCCACCAACATGGAAGCCAACGCGGTTCGTGACGGTGACGAGTGGGTCATCAATGGCCGCAAGTGGTGGACCTCCGGCGCCTGCGACCCGCGCTGCAAGATCATGATCTTCATGGGCCTGACCAATCCGGATGCGCCGCGTCACCAGCAGCACTCGATGATCCTGGTGCCCACTGACGCCCCCGGCGTGAAGATCCTTCGTCCGCTGCCGGTGTTCGGCTACGACGACGCCCCGCACGGCCACGCCGAAGTGCTGTTCGAGAATGTCCGCGTGCCTTACGAGAACGTCCTGCTCGGCGAAGGCCGCGGCTTCGAGATCGCCCAGGGTCGCCTCGGCCCAGGCCGTATCCACCACTGCATGCGCTCCATCGGCATGGCCGAGCGCGCGCTGGAACTGATGTGCAAGCGCTCCGTCAGCCGCACCGCCTTCGGCAAGCCGCTGGCTCGCCTGGGTGGCAACATCGACCACATCGCCAACTCGCGCATCGAGATCAACCAGGCTCGCCTGCTGACTCTCAATGCCGCCTACATGATGGACAAGGCCGGCAACAAGTTCGCCCAGAGCGAGATTGCCCAGATCAAGGTCGTCGCGCCCAACGTCGCCCTGCAGGTGATCGACCGCGCCATCCAGATGCATGGTGGCGCCGGCGTCTCCAACGACTTCCCGCTGGCCTACTGGTACGCCATGCAGCGCACCCTGCGCCTGGCCGACGGCCCGGACGAGGTGCACCGTGCGGCCATCGGCAAGTACGAGATTGGCAAGTACGTGCCCAAGGACGCTCTGCGCAGCAGCCGCTGATCGTTAGCCCCAATGCAAAGGCCCGCTGATGCGGGCCTTTTTCATTCCGGGAGCATGGTGCTTTTTGTAGGAGCGGACTCCGTCCGCGATGGGTTTCCGGCAGCTACGAGCCGGCCTGATGCACATCGCGGACGGAGTCCGCTCCTACACTCGCTTTCAAGCGCTGATAGTGCTCGACTCACAATGAACAAGGCCAGCTTGCGCTGGCCCTGTTCATTCACTGCTGTGGAGAGGGCTCTGGTCCGTCGGCCATTGCCCTCTGCTCGATCAGCCACTCGCGCCGTGTGTGCAACTGGGCGGCGAAGGCGCGTGCGGCAGCCTCATGGGGGAAGCGCAGGGCACGACGACCGAGACGGACCTGCCAATAGGCCCGGCCGCGAAACTCAACGGCTTCGATCCTCACCTCCAGCGCTTGCATGGATGCTCTCCTGGCTGACGATTTCCAGCGGCTCCTCGCTGGTTCTGCGGGTCTTGAGCAAGGATAGCAGTATGCCACCCGCCAAAAGGCCGAAGGTTACGCCAAGCGACAGGGCCGCGGGAACCTTGCCGATGAATCCGTGCAGGAAAATCTTCGTACCGATGAACACCAGCACCAGCGCCAGGGCGTACTTCAGGTAGACGAAGCGGTGGATCATCGCCGCCAGCGAGAAGTACAGGGCGCGCAGGCCGAGGATCGCGAAGATGTTCGAGGTGTAGACGATGAACGGGTCCTGAGTGATGGCGAAGATCGCCGGCACGCTATCCACGGCGAATACCAGGTCGGCGATTTCGATCAGGATCAGCGCCAGGAACAGCGGGGTGGCGTAGCGCACCAGCTTGCCTGAGGCGTCCGGCATCTTCACGAAGAAGTGATGCTCGTGGATGGTGTCGGTCATGCGGATGCGCTTGCGCAGGAACTTCAGCACCGGATTGTTCGCCAGGTCCGGCTCGGCATCATGTTTGCTGAATAGCATCTTCACGCCGCTGAACAGCAGGAAGGCGCCGAATACGTACATGATCCACTCGAATTCCTTCACCAGCGCGGCACCCAGGCCGATCATCAGCGCGCGCATGACGATGGCGCCGAGGATGCCCCAGAACAGCACCTGGTGCTGGTAGCGGCGAGGAATGCCGAAGAAGCCGAAGATCATCGCCATGACGAACACGTTGTCCATCGATAGCGACTGTTCGACGAGGAAACCGGTGTAGTACTCCACCGCGCTGGTGGCGCCGAACTCGTACCAGACCCAGCCACCGAAGGCCAGGCCGCAGGCGAAGTAGCCGGCAGAGAGCATCAGGCTCTCGCGCACGCCGATCTCGTGGTGATCGCGTTGCAGGACGCCCAGGTCGAGTACAAGGAGAAGAATCACGATGGCCAGGAAGGCCAGCCAGAACCAGGTGGCGGTTCCGAGGAATGGTTCGGTCAAAAAGGCGTGCAGAGCTGTCATTTGGCCCCTCCCTTAGTGTCGTTGTCGAAAAGTGACTCCGACATGGCGGTTGGCAACCGTCAGAGGGGCCCGGCGTCACTGGCGGGAAAATAGCAGAGCGCCCGGCAGAGACAAGCGAAGGAACGTAACAAGTTCCTACAGTAATTCCAGACCGAGCGGTCAGCGTCCTTCAGACAGTCTAGACGCTGACCACCAGAGGGATCAGTAGACCCAGACTTCGACGCGGCGATTCTTCACCCGACCGTCGTTATCGCTGTTGGCCGCCACCGGCAGGGCGTCGCCCATGCCGCTGATCTCGCGAAACATCACGCCTTCCTTCGCCAGTTCACGGCGCACGGCCATGGCCCGCAGCTTGGAGAGCAGCTCGGCGCGGGCTGGGTCCTGCTTCGGATCGCCGAAACCGACCAGCACGGCCTGCTTGTTCATCTTGCCGCTCTGCTGAAGGTAGGCGAGCAGACGGTCGATATCGCGTTGCGCCTTGTTGTCCAGGGTGGCGCTGCCTTCGCGGAAGCGGAAGTTCACCGACAGACGCTTGGCGTCACGCGCCAGGGCCTGGTAGTTCTCCGGCATGCTGGCCCGTGGAGCCATCTTCACCGCCTGCACACGCTGGCCGACGAAACCGCTGGCGCTGACCAGGGCCTGGCCCTTGTCGCCCTGGGCGAACTGCAGCAGGGCGCGGGCCCAGCGGTTCGGCTCTTCCGGTTTCATGTAGAGGAACAGGCGGCGCGACAGCGGATAGTCCTCGGTGGCGATCAGCGTGGTCGAGGGCGGCATCGCCTGGGAGTCGCCGTCGGCGATGCGCAGCGCCTTGGCTTTCTGCACGGACGACAGGCCGACGAAACCGATGCCCTGCGGGTCCTTGCTCACCTCGGCGGATAACTGGTCGCTGGACTCGTAGCGCTGGACGCCGCCGGCCAGCGCCTTGCCGTGGCTGGCCAGCACCAGCTCCTTGAAGGTATCGAAGGTGCCGGAGTTGTCGTCGCGGGCGTACAGATGGATCGCACCGCCGCGACCACCCAGTTCCTCCCAGGTCTTCACTTCACCGGAGAAGATTCGCGCGAGGCTGTCGGTGGTCAGTTCATCCAGCACGTTGGCCGGGTTGACGATGATCGCCAGGCCATCAATGCCGATCACCTGCTCGGCCTTGGCGCTGCGCAGGTTGCCCGACGCCGATAGGCCCGCGACCTCGGCGTCCTTGATCGGGCGCGAGGCGGCCGCCAGTTCGGCGCTGTTGTCCTTCAGGGCGACGAAACCGGTGCTGGAACCGTGGGCCGCCAGGTCGATGATGGCTTCCTTGCCGTCCTGGGTGCGACCGATGATGCGCTGTTCGTTCTCCGCCTTGCCCGGCTTGGCACTGACGTCGCTGTAGCCCTCGCTGACCAGCAGTCCCTTCACCAGCTCCGGCAACAGGTGCGCGCCGATGGTGTTGGAGCCCTGGATGCGCAGTACCGGCTCACCGCCCTGGGACGAGGGCAGGGCGGCGAATGCCGACCAGGGAAACGCGTAGCAGATGAACGCGATGGTGAGCCAGGCGATGGTGACAGGCCAGGGTTGGGCATCGCTGGGGCTCGACTTGTACTGCATGGGGTCAACTTCCATTTGAGGCATCGTTGGCGCGGCAGATTAAGTCGAAATCATTGCATCGATATGACGCTTGCCCATGCGCCAGAGCGCTTGCCGCCTTCTTCGGAGATGACTGGTGGATTGCGGGAGATTTCTGATTTCCGCGTCTGCTAGTCATCGCTATACAGGTCGCCTCACCTTGATATGCAGGAGCCTGGAATGGGCGGCCTCGTCGATTTTGCTTCGGTGCTGATCAAGCTGGTCATCATCCTGTTGGTCGCCTTGATGTCCGGCACGCTGCTTGTGCTCCCGGATAAGGCCATGGAACTCGCTCCCACGATGCTTCTGCTGGTCGTGCCGCTGTTCGTGTTGACCATCGTGCTGGACCTGATAGGGGCCTCCCAACGCTCATCGGAACTCGGGGGCGCGCTGAAGCCTTTGCGGCAACCACGGCGAGGCTGAAGGCAGGCGAGGCGCGTGGTATTGCGCCGCTCGCTGTGGGCGGTCGCGAATAGGAAAAATCTAGGGGTGCATCAGGGAAACCTGATAACGCCGCTTCCAAGGTCAAGAGAAACTTGCGCCGTTTTGAACTGCACCCGCCGGAAGATAACCATGAGCTCACCCCACAGCGCCTCCAGGCCAGCCGAGGCCGGCGCCGAGCATCGCGTCAGGCTGATCCCGCTCGCCGTCCACAATGCCATGGCACCCTGCTGGGGGCGTCCATGGCGCAGGCGTTCACTGAGCCTGCCGACGCCTCGGGGCATGACGTTCCGGAAAATCGAACTGCCAATGGCGTCGCTGCGGTCATGGCTGAACCTGCTATCCCAGGCAGGGATGCTGGCGCGCCGACCAGCGCCTTTGCGGCTTTCGGTCCCGTCCGGGGATGATGACGAGGCTCCCAGAAATATCGTCGATCTAGGACTCGAACTGTCTACGGACATGATCCTGGACTTCGCCCAGCTCGCCCGGACGAGCAAGTCCCGAAGCGGCGAAGAGGCTGCAGCAGCTGAGGTCCGGGAAACACTTGCTGTGCAAGATCCGGAGTCACTCGGAGCTGCCGCAGCTAGGCTCGGCGGCGAGATGCCGCCGGCAGGCACGGGAGAGCCCGTGGCGCTGGATTCCGTTGATGAGGACTTTCTCGGTCTACGTGTGGCCGCGGAGGCGAATGGCACCTCTCCAATGGTGGGCGAGCCGAGATCGAGCGGGGCTGTTGAATCGCCTGCAGTGCAGACTGAGCCTGAACATGGCCCTGCGCTGACGGAGTCCATTCCTGCTCAGCCGCCTGCAGCAGATGCTCCGACGCTCGTGGCCATGAGCGAAGCGGCGGCTACAGGGCTGACTGAGCTGCCAGCGGAGGAGGAGGAAATCTCGTTCAATCTGCAGGAAGTGGAGTTCCTGGAAGTGCCCGCTGCGGCTGGGGCGGCAGCGTCAGTGTCTGCCGAGTCGAAGCAGGAGCCGGCGAGAGCATTGCAAGCTGATGCACAGGAAGCCTCGCCATCGCTCGAGGCTGTCGAGCCTTTCATTCCGGATGTGGTTGAGCCACCTGCAGAGGAGCAGGCGGAAGCCCCGGTGGCCATTGTGCTGACGGAGGCGGAAGCTCTCGGCGCTGTCGAAGAAAACGTTCCGGAAGTCGAAACGCATGTCGAGCCGGAGCTGACGGAGCCTCTGGAAGTCGCTGCGCAAACGGCCCATCCATCGCTTGAGGTTTTCGGGCCGTTTGTTCCGGAGGCAGCAGAGCCATCCGAAGCGGAGCAGGTGCAAGCGCCAATAGCCAATGCGTTGGAAGAGCATGAAGTTCTGGCTCCTGTCGAACAAGACGTCCCGGAAGTCGCGGTGCCTGTTGAGCCGGCGCTACCGGAGTCCCTGGAAGTCGCTGTACACGAGGCCCATCCATCGCTCGAGATTTTCGGGCCGTTTGTTCCGGAGGCAGCAGAGCCATCCGAACCGGAGCAGGTGCAAGCGCCAATAGCCAATGCATTGGAAGAGCATGAAGTTCTGGCTCCTGTCGAACAAAGCGCCCCGGAAGTCGCGGTGCCTGTTGAGCCGGCGCTACCGGAGTCCCTGGAAGTCGCTGCGCAAGCAGTCCTGCCAGCACTCGATATTGTCGAGCCATTTGCTCTGGAGGCAGTCGAGCCCCCCGAACAGGAGCCGGTGGAAGCGGCGGTAGACACTGCGTTGGAGATGCCGGAAGTTCCGGACCTTATCGAACAAAGCGTCGCGGAAGTTGTAGAGCGTGCCGAACCGGAACAGCTGGAATCGCCGGCAGTCGCTGCACAAACGGCGCCGCCAGCACTCGACGTTGTCGAGCCTTTCATTGCGGATGCAATGGAACAACCTGCCCCGGAGCAGGTGCAACCCCTGCTGGCCGTTGCGTTGAAAGAGCTGGAGGCTCTTGCCGAACAAAGCGCCCCGGAAATCCTGGAGCCTGTCGAGCCGGAGCCGCTGGAATCCCAGGAGGTCGCTGCTCAGGCCACCCCGCCAGTGGTCGAGCTGTTTGTCCCGGAGGTTGTGGAGCCATCCGAGCTGGAGCAGGCGCAAGCGCTGAATGTCGTTGTGCAGCCGCAGCCAGAGGAACAGGAGGCTGCCGAGCAGTCGGTTCTATCGACGGTGGAGCATTTCGTGCCCGCATCGACGGAAGGCGCTGAACCGCAGGCGAGCGGTGCGCCAGAGACCGATATGCAATGGGAACCGGTAGAGCCAATCCAGCAGCCAGAGCTGACGGTGTTCGAACCCTTGGAGGCAGAGCTGGCTCCGAGCGGAATTTCCAGTGCCGATTGTGAAACCGATGAATTCTTCGAACCCATGATTTCCGGCTTGGCAGATACGTTGGCGGTACTGGCTGCTACCGGTCATGACTTGTCCCGCGAGGAAGTCCTGGTTTCGACGTTGGATGAGGCGAAAGTGTCTTCCGCAGCGAACACGGTTGCCGCTCAGCAGGCAGGCGACAGCAACCCTGAGGCAGTGGCGCTTCAGGGAATATTGATCCAGAAGGAATCTGAAATGACTGAAATGCAAGACACCGTGGTACCTCAGGCCGACATGAAAGGCACTGCCATTCCAATTACCTCGATGGAGCTGCAGGAGGTTGCAGCTGCGCTGAGCGTTCCCCAGCTCGAGGCGGACCCCGACGATGTTCTGTCCGATGTCCAGAACACCCTCAATTCGCTTGCCGGGATGGCCCAGGGCCTGACTCACCAGAAGCAGGCGGCAGGCCGGCTGCTTCTGGAGAGTCATCTCAAACAGGCCAAGACCAACCTCGATCGCATGGCCGCCGAGAACAATCGCCTGCTGGCGGAGCGTAGCGAAGCACTCAAGGAGCTGGCGCAGACCGTTGACCTGCGTGACAAGACCACGGTCAAGCGCGCCGAGTCCGTCCAGCTCGAGCAGCAGCGTATCGACGAGCAACTCGGCGCCCTGCGTAGTCGCGCCTTCGAACTGGACGAGCGTGAAAGTGCTCTCAAGCGCAAGACCGAGGAGTTGGCGGTACGCCTCAAGAACCTGCAGAGCGCCAAGGACAAATTCAGCACCATCGTGAAGAGTTTCAACGAAACCGTGCAGTTCAACAGCACCTTGTCCGCCATTTCCAAGTCTGTAACCGAGTGAGTTCGGTGGCCGATAAGTCGCGAGACGAATCGGCCGACCTTATCCTCCGGGGCAGGAGCTGGCGCAGGAGACATTGCCGAGACATGGAGTTGTCCGGCGATGTCATTCCGCCCGGTTCCATTCGTCGCCACTGCAAGCTGTCGCGGAAACACCGGGCGATTGGCTGACGGGCGATGTCACGTTGATTCACGGCGGACGATCCAGCCCGCAAACAGTAACAGCGAGGCCTTTGCAACAGGGAGTAACATGGCCCGTATCGTTCTCGTCGACCCTTCCCGGCGTGACTTCGTCACCTTGCGTCGCTTCCTGCACGCCGGCGGCCATCAGTGCGACCTGCACTTCAAGTTCGCCCGGCAGGCGCTGAGCAATCTGAGCGTAAGCGATTGCGATCTATTGCTGGTTACGCTCGAGCTACCAGATATCCATGGGCTGGAGCTCGTGGCGATGCTTCGGCGTGGCGGTCAATTGAAATCCTCTACTCCCGTAATGGTCTGCTCCAGCCTGGGTACGTCGCTGAATATCCAGCACGCCATTCGCAGCGGGGTTTCAGGCTTTCTGCTGATGGATGATCGTCCGAATCTGATCGGGCGCGCCGTGGATACCGTCCTGGCGGGCGGCACGATATTTCCCGAGCATCAGCAAGTGCTGGTTGACGAGGACCCCAGGGTGAAGTCCGCTCTGGTTTTCCCAACGCACCTGATCGCCGTACTGCACGGGTTGCGCCGCGGATGCTCGGTAGCGTTATTGGCGGAGCACCTGTCGTTGTCGGGGGCGAGCGTCGGGCAGCACAAGCGTCAGTTGATGCGCAAGCTGGACGCCAATTCGCTGGACGATCTGTTCCGCATCAGCGAAGAAATCGGATTGCTGTAGGGGCGGGCACCCCTTTCTCCAGGCTGGCACCCTCGCCATGCTCAGCTCCGTTGCGGATAGCTGAAGTTGTCCGTTGGCCTGCCGGCAGAATTCAGAGCGGCTTGCATAGTTTTCCTTCGATTGCGCCGGAATTTACTGACATTCACGTGAGTGCCGCCCTGTAAGAATTCGTTCTGCAACCTGCTCTGCAGCAGCGAACCCATGCAGCAGCAGGACAACCCGAACACCCGACCATTGGCGCACTTCGATATGTCGAACCGTGCGGGGGGTTGGAGTGAGGTCGATCATCCTCAGGGCAGGACGTTTCATGACATCAGATACGAAGCAGTTCGAAGGACAAGAGGATCACGAAGCACTTGCCGCGAGTGCATCCGAACCGTCCGAACAGACAGACATGTCCTCTTCATCCGATCGAGGAACCGAGCGCAAGACTCCACTGTCTCGTCTGGCGAACGCTGTGTCTCTTCGTGCCAAGGGCGCTTCACGCCCCCATTTGTCAACGGGGTACATCCCGATCAATACGAAGGCCAGCGCTGCGCAGAGCACTAGCCAAGTGGCTGCTGCGGGTGAAGTCGGCAATCCGCCGCATGCTGGGCAGGACGATTCGATGGCAGTGCTTGCAGCAACGGAGCCTGTCGGTGATGTACCGGTAACAGGGGCGCCAGTTCTCGAAGCATTCGAATTGCTCGAAAGAGACTTGATCGAACTCGCGTCGGCGTGCTCGGACCTGGGCTCCGGCTCCGAACAGTCCGACCACGGTGGTGTTGCGGGACAAGACCTGCAGGTTTCATGGGTTGACCCGGAGGTAGCGCCCGCGGCAGCTCAGCAACCGAGCGGCAGGTATGGCCCCTCTCGAACCGTCCCGGCTGACACCACAGCCGCTTCAATCTTCAGCCAATCGCTTCCGCCAGTTTCCCACTCTTCCTACGAGGAATCTTCCACCATGAATGCTTCAGACCAACTCCAGCAGGAAAAAGCCAGCTCCAGTGCCTCGCTTGCGCGAGCGTCGGCGGAACCTGCGTTCCAGTCTTCCGTCATGGAGACCGATGGCGTGCTGCACGATGTGCAGTCCACTCTCGATTCTCTGGCAGGCATGGCTCAAGGCCTGTCACAGCAGAAGATGGAAGTCGTGAAGATGCGCGAGGCACTCGACGAACGTCGTCAGGCCACCATCGAGCGCGAGCGTCAGCTGGCTGAGCGGGAAGATCGCCTGGCCCAGATGGAGCAGCGTCTGCAGGAAGAGAAGTATGATATCGAGCGCGTTGCCGAGCAGAACTCTGCCGTACTCGCCGAGCGCAGCAGTGCTCTGCAAGCGCTTGCGGAAACCGTTGATAGCCGCGACCGAGCCACCAGCAAGCGCGCCGAGGTCCTGAATCAGGAGCAGCAGGGGATTGAGCGTCAGCTGAACCAGCTGCGCGCCCGCGTCCAGGAGCTGGATGACCGCGAAGCCGGTCTGCAGCGGCAGGGGGCTGAACTGGCCGACCGCTTCAAGCAATTGCTCGACGCCAAGGAGCGCTTCGGTGTGATCGTCAAGGGCTTCAACGAGACTGTACGATTCAACACGACCTACAGTGCGATCAGCAAGTCGGTCACAACCAGCGAAGACGCCTGATACCGAATTACTCAAGAGGCCGTTCGCCGGCCTCGGCAGCGATGAAATAGCCCGGCATTGGCCGGGCTTTTTCATTCGCGCGGGTTACTTGAGCTGCAACCAGATCGGTGCGTGGTCCGAGGGCTTTTCCATGCCACGGATGTCGTAGTCCACGCCGGTATCGGCAATGCGCCCGCGCAGCGCTTCGGAGGCGAGGATGACGTCGATGCGCAGGCCACGCTTGGGCGTGTCCTCGAAGCCACGGCTGCGATAGTCGAACCAGCTGAAGCGGTCGTCCACGCTCGGATTCTGCAGGCGGAAGCTGTCCACCAGGCCCCAGCCTTTCAGGCGCGCCAGCCATTCGCGTTCTTCCGGCAGGAAGCTGCACTTGCCGGTCTTCAGCCAGCGCTTGCGATTCTCTTCGCCAATACCGATGTCGCAGTCTTCCGGCGAGATATTGATGTCGCCCATCACGATCAGTTGCTGGTCGGGCTGGAAGCGGGTTTCCAGCAGGTCCTGCAAGTCGGCGTAGAAGCGCTGCTTGGCGGGGAACTTCAGCGGATGGTCACGGCTCTCGCCCTGGGGGAAGTAGCCGTTCATCACGGTAATCAGTTGCCCTTCGGCATCCTTGAAGGTGCCCCAGATGAAACGGCGCTGGGAGTCCTCGTCGTCATTGGGGAAGCCGCGCTGCAGCTCCAGCGGCTCCTGGCGGGAGAGCAGGGCGACGCCGTAATGGCCCTTCTGCCCGTGATAGTGCACGTGGTAGCCGAGGGCTTCGATTTCCTCGCGGGGGAACTGTTCGTCGGCGACCTTGGTTTCCTGCAGGCCGATCACGTCCGGCTGGTGGCGCTCGATGATCGCCTGGAGCTGATGGGGACGTGCGCGCAAACCGTTGATATTGAAGGAGACGATTTTCATCCTGGGCGCCCTGGCAAAAGCACGATGCTAGCCCAGGTCGGCCGATCCTGGCGACCCCGGCGAGGCGCTGCTAGGGTTTCGTGGCTGGACCCACAAGCATAAGAAGAACTCACACGAAGAGGCGTCCGCATGCCTGATACCCTCGCCGAAGTCCGTCTGCTCGACGGCAACTACAGTCGTGAAGTCCGCTCGCTGCTTTATCACGCCTACCGCCATGAACCCACTTTTGCCTATCTGTTCGAATCCGACCGCGCCGGGTTCGACCAGCGCGTGCGCGCGACTGTCCGCGAGCTGGTCAACCAGCACTTTCTCGAGGAGCTGCCAGCCATCGGCCTGTTGATCGAGGATCGCCTGGTGGGCGTGGCGCTGGTGGTGCCGCCGCAACGTCGTCTGGATGTCACCGAGAGCTGGTTCTGGCGTATGCGCATGCTGCTGACCACGGGCCTGGGGTGCACCCGACGCTACCTCGACTATCACGCCGCGGTGCTCGGCTGCCTGCCTCCTGGGCCGTATCACATCCTCCCATTGATCGGCGTGCATCCGGAGTTCCAGGGCAAGCACCTCGGCGAGCAGTTGCTCGATGCACTGCACGCATGGTGCGCCGAGGATGGCGGCTCTCAGGGGTTGGTGCTGGACACGGGCAACGCACGCTACCTGGAGTTCTACCGACGGCACGGTTACGAAGAGCTGGGGGAGGTGGCGCTGGGGCCTATTCGTGAGCATGTGCTGTTCCATCCCACCCATCGGCGTGAGGCGGTGAAAGTGTCTGCGGGATAGTCGGCGAGGTGAACCCTCAGATGCTTCCTACGGCTTGAAGGAAGGCAATACGGGGAAAACCCGTGCTAGCATTTCGCGCCATGAGAGTTGTCCAAGGATTGCTTGGGCTGCTGCTGGTAATGGCCTTCTGCTTGCAGAGGGTCCTGGCGGCCGAAGCCCATCTCGACGTTCGTATCACCCCCGCCAACGCTGCGCTCAAGGCCAACATCGAGGCCTATGTGGGCAGCCTTGGCGAGCGTGATCAGGCGGCCCTGCTGAGATTCCGGCGCAACGCCGTGGAGCAGGCGCAGAAGGCCGCCCAGGCTTTGGGTTACTACCAGGCGCGTATCCGTGGCCGGGTGACCGCTGACAAGGTGCCGACCCTGCGGATCAATGTCCGGCCGGGCGAGCCGATTCACCTGCGCAATGTGACGGTGCGGGTCGAGGGCCCGGCCGCCAGTCTCAAGAGCTTCCGCGTTCCCGGCGGGGATTCCCTGAAGCCTGGGGCGCAGCTCAATCACGGCGCCTACGAGGACGCCAAGCGGTTGATCCAGAACCAGGCCTCGCGCTTCGGCTTCTTCCGTGGCCAGTTCACCCAGCAGCAGTTGCGCATCGACCCTGAGGCCGGCGTGGCGGACATCGAACTGGTGTATGCCAGTGGGCCGCGTTACCGCCTGGGCAAGGTCGATTTCGCTGGCGATTTCCCCTTCGACGAGGACCTGCTGCAACGCATGGTGCCGTTCAAGGAGGGCGCCGACTACGATTCCGAGCAGATCGCCGACCTCAATCAGGCCTTGCAGTCCAGCGGCTACTTCGATGGTGTGCGAGTCGATGCCGCGCCGACCAATGCCGATGGCGAGGTGGTCCCGGTGCACGTCCACCTGGAAGCGCGAAAGCCACGCACCATGGGCCTCGGCCTGGGCTTCTCGACCGACGTCGGGCCGCGTGCACGGGCCACCTGGACCCGCCACTGGGTCAATCCGCAGGGCCATAGCCTGGGCTTCGAAGCCGAAGTTTCCGCTCCCCGGCAGAACGTCGGCGCCTGGTACGAAATCCCCCTGGACCCTCCGCTCACCGACAAGCTGCGCTTCACCAGCGGCTACCAGTACGAAGACCTGGTGGACACCGAAAGCAAGTTGCTGACCCTCGGTGGCGAATGGCACCACAAGCTCGACAGCGGCTGGCAGCGGGTCGTCTCGCTGAACTGGCAGCGCGAGGAATACAAGCTGGGCGACGATTCGGGCCTGAGCAGTTTCCTGATGCCGGGTATTGGCTACTCGATCCTCGAGGCTGACAACAAGATCGACCCCGGCAAGGGCTACCGTCTGCAGTTCGAAGTGAAGGGCGCCAAGGAGGGGCTGCTGGCGGACGCCGATGTGGCGCACATCAACGCCATGGCCAAGGGCGTGACCAGTTTCTGGGGAGGGCAGCGCTTGCTCGGACGCATTCAGGTTGGCGGCATCGCCACCAACGACTACAGCGCGATTCCGCCGTCGCTGCGCTTCTTCGCCGGCGGCGACCAGAGCGTACGTGGCTACGACTACCAGACGCTGTCGCCGAAGAATTCCGACGGTGATCGCATCGGTGGCCGCTACATGGTCGCCGGCAGCGTCGAGTACCAGTACCCCATCGCTGAGCGCTGGCGCATCGCAGCCTTCGTCGACCAGGGCAATTCCTTCAACTCGTTGGACTTCCCCTCGATCAAGACCGGCGTTGGCATCGGCATTCGCTGGATTTCCCCGGTCGGCCCGTTGCGCCTGGACCTGGCCGATGGCCTGGACGAGGACGGCGGCATCCGCCTGCACTTTTCCATGGGGCCTGAACTGTGAGCCGCGCCGGCTGGATGCGCGCGTTGCGCTGGAGCCTGGGCGGTCTGCTCGGCCTGCTCCTGTTGCTGGTTATCGCCGTGGCTGCGTTGCTCGGCACTCCAGCAGGTAGCCGTGCAGTGCTGAGCTGGGTTCCGGGCCTGAACGTAGAAGGATTCGACGGTCGCCTGGCCGGCGGTTTCAGTGCCAAGCGTCTGGAATGGAGCGATGCTGCAACGCATCTGGTGCTCGATCAGCCACAGATCGACTGGTCGCCGGCCTGCCTGCTGCGCATGACCTTGTGCCTGAACAAGGTCGTGGCCAACGAAGTGCTGCTGACTCTGCCACCCAGCGGGCCGAGCGAGTCCTCCGGCCCGATCGAGCTGCCGGACCTGAGCCTGCCGCTGTCGCTGGAGCTGGGAGACATCCGTCTCGGCCGCCTCCTGCTCGATGGCCAGGAACAACTGCGCGACGCCGAGCTGGCCGCGCATTGGGATCATGAAGGCTTGCACATCGACTCGCTGACGCTTGCCCGCGACGGCCTGGATCTGTCGCTCAAAGGCCTGCTGAAACCCACGCAGGGCTGGCCGCTGGAAGCCGAAGGGACTCTCGGCCTGCCGGCGCCGGGCGACAAACCCTGGACCCTGCAACTGCAGGCAACGGGCGAGCTGATGAACCACCTGAAATTGCAGGCGCAGAGCAGCGGTTACCTGAACGGCCGCCTGGAAGGCGACCTGCAACCGCTGGCAGAGAACCTGCCGGCCACCGCATTGATCACTGCCGACGGTTTCAAGGCTGATGCCTCGCTGCCCGATACCCTGACGCTGAACCAATTGCGCCTGACTGCCAGCGGCAATCTCAAGGACGGCTACCAGTTGGCCGGCGCCGCCGTGCTGCCCGCCGAGGAGAGTCCGGTGGTGCTGACCCTGCGCGGGCGCGTCGATGCCGAGGGTGCGGACATCGCCGCACTCGACCTGAGCGCCGCCAAGGAGCAACGCGTGGCGCTGACCGGCCGCCTCGACTGGAAGGACGCCTTCGCCGCCAACGCCCAGCTCGACTGGCTCGATTTTCCCTGGCGCCGCCTGTACCCGGCCATCGACGAACCGCCGGTGAGCGTGCACACCTTCAAGGCTGAAGTGAGCTACAGCGAGGGGACCTACCTGGGCAATTTCGACGGCGCCTTCAAGGGACCTGCCGGCGATTTCACGCTAGCGAGCCCGGTGTCGGGCAACCTCGCGGAAGTCTTCCTGCCGTCGCTGAAACTGGTGGCGGGGCAGGGCAAGGCCGAAGGGCACCTGAAGGTTGGATTCGCCGACGCGGTGACCTGGGACGCGGCGTTCGACCTGTCCGACCTCGATCCGGCCTACTGGCTCGAAGAGATGCCCGGACGTCTGGGCGGGCCGTTGCGCAGCAAGGGCTCGCTCAAGGGCGAGGCACTGAACCTCGACGCCAACCTCGACCTGCAAGGGCGCCTGCGTGGCCAGCCGGCCATCTTCAAGGCGAACGCCACGGCGGCGGGGCAGGCGTGGAAGGTCGATGGCCTGGCGCTGCAGCTCGGCGACAACCGCATCAGCGGACAGGCTGCGCTGGACCAGCGGCTGTCCGGCCGACTGGATATCGCCCTGAATCGCCTCGGCCAGTTGTGGCCACAATTGTTCGGCAAGGTCAGCGGCCAGCTCGATCTGGCCGGTACGTTGCAAGCGCCGCAGGGGCAACTCAAGCTTGACGGCCAGCGCGTCGCCTACGCCGAGCAGGGCCTGCGCACGCTGGACCTGACTGCCGCGCTGGACGCCGCCCAGCGCGGCCGGGTGAACCTGACCGCGCAGGGACTGCACAGCGGCGACACGGATTTTGGCGTGCTCAAGCTGGACGGCAGTGGAGACCGCCAGCGTCAACAGCTCGCCCTGAGCCTGCAGGGCAAGCCGGTAGTGCTCGACCTCGGCCTGGACGGCAACTGGAACGGCAAGGACTGGCGCGGGCGTCTCGCAAAAGGCGATATACAGAGCGGCGGCCAGGACTGGCGTCTGCAACAGCCGGCGCGCCTGGAGCGCCTGGCGGACGGGCGGATCAACCTCGGCGCCCACTGCTGGGCCTCCGGCCCGGCCAGCCTGTGCATGGAAGACCAGCGGCTGATGCCCGACCCGCGCTTGCGCATGCACCTGCGCGAGTTCCCGCTGGACAGCCTGGCGCGCTGGTTGCCCGAGGACTTCGCCTGGAAGGGCAAGCTCGACGGCGACGTGCAGCTTGACCTGCCCGCCAGCGGCCCGAACGGCGCCATCCTGGTCAATGCCAACAATGGCACCCTGCGCATCAAGGAGCAGGAAGACTGGGTCGACTTCCCTTACCAGCGCCTGCAACTGGAGAGCCGCCTGACGCCCCGGCGCATCGATACCAGCCTGCAGTTCCTCGGTGACAAGCTCGGCAGCCTGAACGCCCAGGTGCAGCTCGACCCGCGGCCGAAAGCCAAACCGCTGAGCGGTACCTTCAGCCTCAATGGGCTGGACATCTCCGTGGCGCGGCCCTTCGCGCCCATGGTGGAGACGCTGAAAGGCCATCTCAATGGCAGCGGGCAGATCTCCGGCGGCTTGCTGGCACCGCGGGTGGATGGCGAACTGCGCCTGAACGACGGCGAAATCTCCGGCGGCGACCTGCCGACCCGCTTCGAGCAGTTGCAGGTCACGGCGCGAATCGCCGGCGAGCAGGTCGACCTGAGTGGCGACTGGAAGGCGGGCAAGACTGGCAACGGCAGCCTGTCCGGGCGCATCGCCTGGGCCACTGGCCTGGACGTCGACCTGAAGCTGCGTGGCAACCGTCTGCCGGTGACAGTCGAGCCCTACGCCAACCTGGAAGTCGAACCGGACCTGGCCGTGCGCATGGCCGCTGAGCGACTCGCCATCTCCGGCGCGGTGCAGGTGCCGCGCGGGGCCATCACCATTCGCCAGCTGCCACCGTCCACGGTCAAGGTTTCCGACGACAGCGTGATCGTTGGCGCGAAGCCGGAGCCCAAGAGCAGCCTGGCGCTGAACATGGACATCGACGTCAATGTCGGTAGCGACAAGCTGACCTTCAGCGGTTTTGGCCTGAATGCCGAGCTGGCCGGCCAGATACACATTGGCGACAACATGGACACCCGCGGCGAGCTGCGGCTGAACAATGGTCGCTACCGCGCCTACGGCCAGAAGCTGACCATTCGCCGCGCGCGCCTGTTGTTCGCCGGGCCCGTCGACCAGCCGTTCCTTGATGTCGAGGCGATCCGCAAGGTCGACGATGTGGTCGCCGGCCTGCGCCTGACCGGCAACGCCGAACAGCCGCGCAGCGAGGTGTTCTCCGAGCCCGCCATGAGCCAGCAGCAGGCGCTGTCCTATCTGGTGCTGGGGCGCCCGATGTCCAGCGGCGAGGACAGCAACATGCTCGGCGAGGCGGCGCTGGCGCTCGGCCTCGCCGGCAGTGCGCCGCTGACCGGCGAAGTCGCCCAGCGCCTGGGCATCCAGGACTTCCAGCTGGATACCGAAGGCACGGGCAACAGCACCAGCGTGGTCGCCAGCGGGCAACTGTCCGACAAGCTCAGCCTGCGCTATGGCGTGGGCGTGTTCGAGCCAGCCAACACCATCGCGCTGCGCTACCTGCTGAGCAAGAAGGTCTACCTGGAGGCCGCCAGCGGCCTGGCCAGCTCACTGGACATCTTCTACAAGCGCGACTTCTGATGACCGTCGGCGGCGGCGCTTCCAGGCCGCTGCCGGTTCGCGCTGTGCCAGCCTTCATGGCCCCTTAAGGTACTCGGCACAGACTCCCCACGCCGCCGGACGATGTGCGCACAAGGGGAACGTCATCATGCGCCTGGACCTCATCAGGACCCACCTGCTCGAATTCATCAACAAGGGCTTTCCGGCCCGTCAACTGCGCCGGCTGGCCGCGCGCGACCTGCTGCGTGGTTCCGCCGCCGGGAAGCAGGCGCCCAGCGAGCTCGCCTCGGCGCTGCTGGAGTGGTCCGCGCTGGAACCGACCTCGGTGCTGGAGCGTCTGGAAAGCCGGCGCGAAGGGCTGAACGAAACCCAGGCGCAGGAGCGTCGCCAACGCGACGGGCTCAACGAAGTGGACCAGGACCGGCCCATTGGTGCCTGGATGCACCTGTGGTACTGCTACTGCAATCCTTTCAACCTGCTGCTCACCGTGCTCGCGAGCATTTCCTGGTTCACCGAGGACGTCGAGGCCGCCGTTGTGATCGGCAGCATGGTGGGTATTTCCACGCTGTTGCGCTTCATCCAGGAAAAACGCTCCAACCGCGCCGCCGAGAAACTCAAGGCGATGGTCAGCAACACCGCCACGGTATTCCGCAGCGCCGAAGGCGAGGGTCCTGCGCTGCGAGTGGAGGTGCCGATCCGCGAGCTGGTCGCGGGTGACGTGCTCTGGCTGTCGGCCGGCGACATGGTGCCGGCCGATGTCCGTCTGCTCAGTGCCAAGGACCTCTTCGTCGGCCAGGCCGCGCTGACCGGCGAATCCCTGCCGGTGGAGAAGTTCGCCCAGCTGCGCGACGCCCGCCAGGGCAACCCGCTGGAGCGCGACAGCCTGTGCTTCATGGGCACCACAGTGGTCAGCGGCTCGGCCCAGGCAGTTGTGATCGGCACCGGCACTCGCACCTATTTCGGCTCCCTCGCCGAGCGAGTGATCGCCAGCGACCCGACGCCGACCGCCTTCCAGGCCGGGGTGAACCGCGTCAGCTGGCTGCTGATCCGCTTCATGCTGGTGATGGCGCCGGTAGTCCTGCTGATCAACGGCTTCACCAAGGGCGACTGGCTGGAGGCCGCACTGTTCGCGCTGTCCATCGCCGTCGGCCTGACCCCGGAAATGCTCCCGATGATCGTCACCTCGACCCTGGCCAAGGGCGCGGTGGTGCTCAGTCGGCGCAAGGTGATCGTCAAGCGCCTGGACGCCATCCAGAATTTCGGCGCCATGGATATCCTCTGCACCGACAAGACCGGCACGCTGACCCAGGACCGCATCGTCCTCGAGCGCCACACCGACGCCTTCGGCCAGGTGCAGGACCGCGTGCTGCAACTGGCCTTCCTCAACAGCCACTACCAGACCGGGCTGAAGAACCTGCTCGACGTTGCCGTGCTCGAACACGTCGAGTTGCGCCATGCGCTGAAGGTCGACAGTCGCTTTCGCAAGCTTGACGAGATTCCCTTCGATTTCGCCCGCCGGCGCATGTCGGTCGTGGTCAGCGAGCGCGAAGACAACCACCTGCTGATCTGCAAGGGCGCGCTGGAAGAGGTGCTGGCGGTCTGCGACACGGTGGAAACCGCCGAGGGTAGCGAGCCACTCACCGGCGCGCGCCTGGACAGCATCCGCGCGGTGGCCGACGGGCTCAATCAGGAAGGCCTGCGGGTGGTTGCCGTGGCCACCCGCGAGCTGCCGCCTACCCGCGATGTCTATGGCGTGGCGGACGAAAGCGGGCTGTGCCTGGCCGGCTACATCGCCTTCCTCGACCCGCCCAAGGAAACCACCGCCCCGGCGTTGCGCGCGCTGGCGCAGAACGGCGTGGCCGTGAAGGTGCTGACCGGCGACAACGACCGGGTGAGCCTCAAGGTCTGCCGTGATGTGGGCCTGGTGGTCGAGGGCGTACTGCTCGGCCCACAACTGGACGAGCTGGACGACGCCGTGCTGGGCGAGCTGGCCGAGCGCACCACGCTGTTCGCCAAGCTCACCCCCAGTCACAAGGAGCGCCTGGTGCGGGTGCTGCGCGAGCGTGGCCACGTGGTCGGCTTCCTTGGCGACGGCATCAACGACGCCCCGGCGCTGCGCACGGCGGATATCGGCATCTCGGTGGATTCGGCGGTGGACATCGCCAAGGAAGCCGCCGACCTGATCCTCCTGGAGAAGAGCCTGATGGTGCTGGAGGAGGGTGTCATCGAAGGGCGGCGCACTTTCGCCAACATGCTCAAGTACATCCGCATGACTGCCAGCTCCAACTTCGGCAATGTCTTCAGCGTGCTGGTGGCCAGCGCCTTCATTCCCTTCCTGCCGATGCTGCCGCTGCAACTGTTGGTGCAGAACCTGCTCTACGACCTGTCGCAGATCGCCATTCCCTTCGACCACGTCGACGACGAGCTGCTGCGCCAGCCGCAGCAGTGGAACCCGGGCGGGCTGGGGCGCTTCATGGTGTTCTTCGGGCCGATCAGCTCGATCTTCGACATCGCTACCTTCCTCGTGCTCTGGCATGTGTTCGGCGCCAATTCACCCGAGCACCAGACGCTGTTCCAGTCCGGCTGGTTCGTCGAGGGGCTGATCTCGCAACTGCTGGTGGTGCACATGATCCGCACCCGGCGCATTCCGTTCCTGCAGAGTCGCGCGGCGTGGCCGCTGCTGGGCATGACCCTGGCGATCGTCGCGGTAGCGATCTTCCTGCCCATGGGTCCGCTGGCGCATTCGTTCCGCCTGGAAGCGCTGCCACCGGGTTATTGGCCATGGCTGCTGGCGATCCTGCTGGGTTACATGGCGTTGACCCAGGCGGTGAAGGGGTGGTTCGCCCGGCGTTATGGGTGGCAGTGAGCGAAACAGAACCAACGTGCGAAACAGATCAGCGCTGGCAAGGCGGGTATCGGGTTCAATACACTCCGGACATCCGTCTTCTCCAGCCGTGAGTCGTGATCTTGCCATCGCAAGCCTTTCGCCTGCTGTTTCCCGCGCGTGCATGCCTGAAGTGCCTGGCCCTGCTGGGCCTGGCGCTGATCGGCCAGTCGCTGGCCGCCTGCGAGAAGACCCTGCGCTGGGATGACGACCCGCCTTTCAGCATGCAACTGCCCGATGGCAGCGTCGGCGGCCTCTACGTCGATCTGAACCGTGAGGTGCTCGAGCGCCTGGGCTGCGACGTACGGATGCTCAAGCTACCCTGGGCGCGGGCGCTCAAGGAGCTGGAGCTGGGGCGTCTCGACGTGCTGCCCGGTGCCTTCCGCAAACCTGAGCGCGAGGTCTACGCCTGGTTTTCCGGCGCCGTGCTGCCACCTTCGCGCAACATCCTCTTCGTCCGCCGCGGGCTGCCCCAGCGCGACCGCCTGCAGCAGCTTTCCGACCTGCCGGGCAGCGACTTCCGCCTCGGCGCGCAGATCGATGTGTCCTACGGCGAACCCTACCGCCAACTGATGAGCGACCCGGACTATGCCGCACGGGTGTTCTTCAACCCCAGCCGCAGCAACCTCTGGCACATGGTCGACAAGGGCCGCATCGACGGCATCATTGCCGACGAGCACAGCGGCCAGTACGAACTGCAGCAACTGGGCCTGGCTAAACGTATAGAGCCCACCGGTGTGGTGGTGTCAGCGGAGTCGGCGGAAGTCGCCTTCAGCAAACGCGGCCAGGACGAGGACTTCGTCCGTCGCTACGCGCAGGCGCTCAAGGCGCTGGTGGAAGACGGTGAGGATCGGCGCATCCTGCAGCACTACGTGAGCAACTGATCTCAGGGCGTGCGCCAGAGATTGGTGCGGCGCGCCTTGGCTTCGTGTTCCTCGAACTGATACTGGCCGACTTCCTCGGGCGTCTGCGCGTCGCTCTGTCGCCAGCGCGCGAGGCCGATGCTCAACTGTGCGCGACCGATATCCAGGGTATGACCGCAGTTCGGGCACTCCGCCGGGGTAACCCACACCGCCGCGCGCAGGCTGCCATCGGCTTGCTGCTCGGCGTGCTTGAGCGTGGCGCTCTTGCCCAGGGCAAGCTGCACCAGGGCCGCGCGGGAGCGCTGGCCGAAGGGTTGCTGCAATTGCGGGGCGGTGATGCCGCGCAGGTGGATGGTGGTGTCGCTGCCATCCGCACGCTGGCAGGTCAACTGGTCGCCGCTGAACACGGCCGTTACCTGGCATTCCTCATCGGCGTGAGCGGCGAGGGGGAGAAAGGAAAGCAAGAGCAGAGCGGCGGGAACGAATCGCATGAGGCCTCCGGTAGACGCTGCCAGCATAACCGCTGTGAGCGTCCACCGGAGCCCCGTTGCAGCGCTTTTACTGGATCAGCGCCATCACCTGCTCGCTGTAGCGCCCGCCGGCGGCAGCGCCGGCGGGGAAGATCGCGTCCAGTTCCAGCAGCTCGGCCCGGGTCAGCGTCAGGTCGACGGCGGCGATGTTCTCTTCCAGGTACTTGCGCTGCTTGGTGCCGGGGATCGGCACCAGGTGCTCGCCCTGCGCCAGCACCCAGGCCAGCGCCAGTTGCGACGGACGCACTCCGCGGGCGGCGGCCAGTTCGGCGACCTTGTCCACCAGTTGCAGGTTCTTCGCGAAGTTCTTGCCGGTGAAGCGTGGGCTGGAGCGGCGATAGTCGTCCTCGGCGAAGTCATCCGGGCTCTTCAACGCGCCGGTCAGGAAGCCGCGTCCCAGCGGACTGTAGGGGACGAAACCGACGCCCAGGCGCTCGCAGGCAGCCAGCACACCGTTCTCTTCCGGGTCACGGGTCCATAGCGAGTATTCGCTCTGCAGTGCGGTGATCGGGTGGACCTGATGCGCGCGCTCCAGCGTTTCTGCCGAGGCTTCACTGAGGCCGAGGAAACGCACCTTGCCAGCCTTGACCAGCTCGGCCATGGCGCCGACGGTTTCCTCGATCGGCACCTTGGGGTCGACCCGGTGCTGGTAATAGAGGTCAATGTGGTCGGTGCCCAGGCGTTTCAGGCTGCCCTCTACCGCCTGGCGGATGTACTCCGGGCGGCCGTTGGCACCGCGCACCTGCGGCTGCTCCGGGGTGCGCACGATACCGAACTTGGTGGCGAGGAAAACCTGTTCGCGCTTGCCTTTCAGGGCGCGGCCAAGCAGTTCCTCGTTGGTGTGCGGGCCGTAGATATCGGCAGTGTCGAGCAGGCTGACGCCCAACTCCAGCGCGCGATGCAGGGTGGCGATGGATTCGGTTTCATCGCTGCCAGTGGTGTAGAAGTCGGACATGCCCATGCAGCCGAGGCCGATGGCGGAAACGACGGGGCCTTGCGGGCCCAGGCGACGGGTCTTCATGCGGGGTTCTCCGGGGGAGGAAAGGGGCAGGACCATTCTTGTTGTTTGTCCGGCATGGATAAACCGGCTGATTGCGGTTTAACTATTCATCCTGGATGAATAATCGGAGTGCGCCATGGACCGCTTGCAGGCCATGCAGGTCTACACCCGCATCGTCGAACTCAAGGCCTTCGGCAAGGCGGCGGACAGCCTGCAGCTGCCGCGCGCCAGCGTGACCCAGCTGATCCAGCAACTGGAGACGCACCTGGGCGTGCAACTGCTGCGCCGCACCACGCGGCAGGTCAGTGTCACCGCCGATGGCCAGGCCTACTACGAGCGCTGCGTGCGCCTGCTGGAGGATCTGGAAGAGGCGGAGAACTGCTTCTCCGACTCGCCCGACAACCCACGCGGCAAGCTGCGCGTCGATCTGCCCAGCTCGCTCGGGCGGCTGGTGGTGATCCCGGCGCTGCCGGAATTCTGCCGGCGCTACCCGCAGATCGAGCTCGAACTGAGCCTGAATGACCGCCAGGTCGATCTGGTGCGCGAGGGCGTGGACTGCGTGCTGCGCGCCGGCGATTTGCCGGACTCCAGTCTGGTCGGCCGGCGCATCGCCGAGCTGGAACAATTGACCTGCGTGAGCCGCACCTACGTACAGGCGTTTGGCCTGCCCGAGCACCCGGATCGGCTCGAAGGGCATCTGGCGGTGAACTATCAGTCGGCCTCCAGCGGACGCATCTTCGACCTGGAGTTCCGCTTCGACGGCGAACTGCGCACCCAGCGGTTGCCCAGCCGGATTTCGGTGAACAACGCCGACGCCTACATTGCCGCCTGCCGTGCTGGCTTTGGCATGATCCAGGCGCCGCGCTATCACCTGCGCGAAGGACTGGGCAGCGGCGAGCTGGTGGAAGTGCTGCGCGACTGGCAGCCGCCGCCGCTGCCGGTCAGCGTCCTGTACCCGGTGCGCCGGCAGATGTCGCGACGCCTGCGGGTGTTCTCCGACTGGCTCGGCGGTCTGTTCGGCGCCGGTATCGGCTGAGCCGTCGCTCGTCGGAAAGCCATCGGCTGGCGCTGTCGGCGCCATTGCGCTGGCTATGCTCAAGGCCGCCGTAGAGCGGCCCGCAGTCGCCGGAGTTGCGGCGTTTCTTTTCAACCACTCCCTGAAGGAAACGACCCAAATGAGCATCGTGAAAGCGAAAGATGGCACCGAGATCTTCTACAAGGACTGGGGCAGTGGGCAGCCGGTGGTGTTCTCCCATGGCTGGCCGCTCAACGCTGACGCCTGGGATGCGCAGATGCTGTTCCTGGTGCAGAAGGGCTACCGGGTCATCGCCCATGACCGGCGTGGCCACGGCCGTTCGGGCCAGCCGGCCAACGGCAATGACATGGACACCTACGCCGACGACCTGGCGGCGGTGATTGATGCACTGGACCTCAAGGGTGCAACCCTGGTCGGCCACTCCACCGGTGGCGGCGAGGTGGCGCACTACATCGGCCGCCACGGCACGAAACGGTTGTCCGGTGCGGTGCTGATCGGCGCGGTGCCGCCGCTGATGCTCAAGACCGCGGCCAACCCCGGTGGCCTGCCGATCGATGTGTTCGATGGTATCCGCAAGGGGGTGAAGGAAGACCGTTCACAGTTCTTCAAGGACCTGGCGGTACCGTTCTATGGCTACAACCGGCCCGGCGCGAAGCAGTCCCAGGGGGTGATCGACAACTTCTGGCTGCAGGGCATGACCGGCGGGCACCTAGGCCAGTACCTGTGCATCCACGAGTTTTCCGAGGTGGATTACACCGAGGACCTGAAGAAGATCGACGTGCCGGCGCTGATCCTCCACGGCGACGACGACCAGATCGTGCCCATCGACGCCGCCGGCCGGCGCTCGGTGGAGCTGGTGCAGAAGGGCGAGCTGAAAGTCTACAAGGGCGGGCCGCACGGCATGTGCACCACCCTGGCCGACCAGGTGAACGAGGACCTGCTGGGTTTCCTCAACCGTTGAAGCGCGATGCCGGGGCCGCGTGGCCCCGGCGTCCCGCGGCCGGATCAGAGTTCGCCTGCGCGTGCGCCGACGGTTTTGCTGATGGCGCTCAGCGCGGTGTTGAAGCGCACCGTTTCGTTGAAGCTGCGAACGATGGCGCTGAAACGCTCCTTGGCATCCACCAGCTGCTTGAAGCGTTCGGTCAGTTCGTTGTCCTTCTGTTGCAGCATGGTTTCGCGGCCATCCAGTTCGGTATGGCGAACACGCATCTGGGCTAGCTTGCGTTCCAGCTGCTCCTGCTCGCTGCGCAGTGCTTCGCTGCGTTTCGCAGTGGCGCGGTCGCGGCTGTCGACGGTCTCTGCCAGAGCCTGCAGGGTGGCGCTGCGTTCCGCCAGCGTCGCGGCCTGCTGTTCGCCCTGCTGGGCCAGGGCAGCCTTCTCTTGCTGCAAGCGCTGCTCCCACTGGCGCAAGGTATCTTCGCGTTCGTTGAGCAGGCGTTCACGCTCGTCGGCCTGCTCCTGGCGGGCATCGAGCCCCTCGCGTTCCTTGATGGAGTCCAGGCGCTGCTGGGAAAGCCCCTGGGCCATGCCGGCGAGGGAGTCCAGGGTGGTCTGTACGTCCTGCAGCACATTCTCGGTATCGCTGGATTGTGGCGAGACGGCCGCCGCCAGCAACTGGTCCGCCTGGCTGGCGGGATCTACCGGGGTATAGGCCGCAGCGCCCTTGGGCTTCACGGTGGGCCGGTTCGCTTCGCGGAGCAGGGCCTCGTCCAGTTCGTCCAGCTGATCAAGGGTGTGTTGCGCACTCTGTTGCTGTTTCTGCGCATAGCCGGCGGCTTCCGTGGGGGCGCCCGAGGTCCTGCCGGGGGCTGCGCCCAGTGCGTCCGGCAGTTGGCCGGGCGGCAGATCGTAGAGCTGCGACAGATGGTCGTCCGGGTTGGCGAAGGGGCGCTGCTGGTCGGCGTCTTCAGCGGGTTCCTTGGAATTGCGGATACTCATGGTGATCTCCTGGGGCTGATCCTTCGAGACGCCCGGCGGCATCTGCTGCGCTGGACTGAGGCGTGGTGATAACAAACCACCCAGACGGGCGGTGAGCTGGCGAACTCGAGACATGGCGGGAAGTGCCCGAGGCGAAGCCGGAGCCCGGGTATGCACCTGCGCCTGCAACGGAACGGATGGCGCTGTCGACGATGGTTCGCGTTCTGACATGGCATTGCTCATGTAGGGAACTGGCGCCGTCTGGGGCGCCGGGTCCTGTGGCCTGCGGTGCTGGGCACACTGCTGTTCAACGGCTCGCCAGGACAGGTGATGAATCCGATCTGCGCCGCTCCGGCCGGAGCCTGGGGGCGCCCAGTGCAGTCTAGGACGGTTGCGGCGGTTTGCCGGGCCGGAAGGACTGGTGGCGGGGCGGCTGACGAACGGTTACCGGCTAGGCATGCTCCAGCACATTGACCAGCGTTCCCAGCGGGTCGCGCAGGAAGAACCGGCGCACGCCCCAGGGCTCGGCCGTCAGTGGGTAGGCAATCGCATGAGCGGCGCTGCGCGCGCGTTCGTGCACCTCATCCAGGTTGTCCACCTCGATGGACAGGTCCGGTACCGGCGCGTCGGAGCCGCCCTCGCTGGCCAGGCTGATCTGCGCCTGGGCCTGCTCGCCGCTCGCGAGCGTGAGGATCCAGCCATGGTCCATCACGACCTCCAGGTCGAACAGCTCGCGGTAGAAACGCGCCACTTCGGCTGGCTTGCCGGTGGCGAGGTTGGCGACGATGCGGCGGACGGTCATGGCGGCGCTCCAGCAGGATGACGTCGCCAGCATAGACCGTCAGTGCGCCGGGCGTGCCGGCGGTACGCGGCGCCGATAGATACGGTAGAACTGGTAGAGCACGCCGATGAAGAACAGCAGCAGGGCGATCATCACGGCAGTCTGCACCGGCGGCGAGTCCGGGCCCTGGCCGATCGGGTTGGAGGGCGGCAGCCGCGACAGCGATTCGTTGAGCGTGGGGATCATCATCAGGAACAAGCCGAAGCTCATGGCTGCCGTTTCCACGTACTCACCCAGGCCGCCGAGTACACCGACACGCTGGGCGTAGCTGCCCACCGCAATGGCGACCAGGCAGAGGATGCCGATGGCGTGCCCGGCGTTGAAGCCGCCGGTGCTGGAGAGTCCGAATGCCGTCAGCACACCGAGGATCATCCCGTAGACATACCACTTGCCGGCACGGCTGCGTGGGTCGATGCGCCCTGTCTGGTAGAGCGCCCAGATGCCTGCAACGAGGGGCACCAGGCTGATGGCGGTGTGCACGATACCCAGGGTGGAAAGGGGGTTGGCCATGACGAACGCCTCCGCAATGAGCACAGGGACGCCACGCATCCACGAACTGTGCCTGGGCACGGAGGGGCGGGTGTGTTGTCAGGTTAGACGCAACCCGCGTGGGAGCAGGGCCGAGGCGGAATCAGCCGACGAACGTCACAGCCGTTTGTTGAGCCAGCGCGCCAGGCGGTCGCCGCCGAACTGGATCAGCGTCACCAGTGCCACCAGCAGGATGATCACGGTGAGCATCACCTGGGTGTCGAAGCGCTGGTAGCCATAGCGATAGGCGAGATCGCCGAGGCCGCCGGCACCGATGGCGCCGGCCATGGCCGAGGAGTTGATCATGGTCACCAGGGTGATGGTGAAGCCGGCGACTATGCCTGGCCGTGCCTCGGGCAGCAGCACGTTGCAGATGATGTGCCGGGGCTGGCAGCCCATCGCCTGCGCCGCCTCGATCAGACCATGGTCGACCTCGCGCAGGCTGACTTCGGCGATGCGTGCGAAGAACGGCGTGGCGGCGATGGTCAGCGGTACTACCGCGGCCCACACGCCGTAGCTGGTGCCGACGATCAGGCGGGTGAAGGGAATCAGCGCGACCATCAGGATCAGGAAGGGGATCGAGCGCAGCACGTTGACCACGCTGCCCAGGCTCTGGTTGACCAGGCGTGCCTGGAAGATCCCGCCGGGGCCGGTGGTGACCAGCACCAGGGCCAGCGGAATACCCACCAGCAGGACGATGGCCGAGGACGCGCCGATCATCAGCAGGGTGTCGAGCAAGCCTTGCAGCAAACGATCAGGCATGGGTGAGTACCTCCAGCCGATCGGCGACGTCGCGGGCGCGTTCGAGCAGTTGCGGAGCACTCGCGGCAGGGGCAGCGACGCTCAGCAGCAGGCGGCCGAGGGCGCGGCCCTGGATGCGTTCGATGCCGCCGTGCAGCAGGCTGATGCGGCTGCCCAGCGCCTGGGCGATGGCCAGCAGGTCCGGCTCCTGTTCGCGCACGCCGGTGTAGTGCAGGTCGAGGATGACTTCGTTGTCCGAAGGATGCTCCAGCCGCGCCAGCAGGTCCGGTGGCAGGTGCTGTTGCAACGAGCCGAGCAGGGTGCGGCTGACCTCGTGCTGCGGGTTGCCGAAGACTTCCCAGACATCGCCCTGCTCGACGATGCGCCCGCGTTCGAGCACCACCACGCGGTCGCAGATTTCGCGGATCACCGCCATCTCGTGGGTGATCAGCACGATGGTCAGGCCAAGGCGGCGGTTGATGTCGCGCAATAGCGCGAGGATGGCCTGGGTGCTTTCCGGGTCCAGCGCCGAGGTGGCTTCGTCGCAGAGCAGGATTTCCGGCTGGTGCACCAGCGCGCGGGCGATGCCGACGCGCTGCTTCTGGCCGCCGGAGAGTTGTGCCGGGTAGGCGTGGCGCTTGTCTTGCAGGCCCACAAGCTGCAGCAGTTCATCGACCCGCTCGGCGATGCGCGCCTTCGGCACGCCGGCCACGCGCAGCGGCAGGGCGATGTTCTGCGCCACGGTCTTGGCCGACATCAGGTTGAAGTGCTGGAAGATCATGCCGACGCGGCGGCGCAGGCCGACCAGTTGCTGGGCGTCGAAGGCACCGATGTCCTCGCCGTCGATCAGCACCTGGCCGACACTGGGTTGCTCCAGGCGGTTGAGGGTGCGGATCAGCGAGCTCTTGCCGGCGCCGCTGCGGCCGATGATGCCGAACACTTCGCCACGGCGGACGGAGAGTTCGATGTCGCTGAGTGCCTCCACCGGGCCGTGGTGCCCGGCGTAGGTCTTGCCCAGGCCGCGCAGGGCGATGTGCTGGGTGGCGAGTTCGAGGTTGCGGTTGAAGCTGACCATGGTGGGGGCCTGTTCCTGAAAGGTGAGGCAAGGAACGTAGGGCGCATGACCTGGAACAGGTTATCCGCCGGCTGCTATGTGGCGGATAACGCTGGCGCGTTATGCGCCCTACGAAAGCATGCTTGCGAGTCCGGCAATCGTTGTAGGAGCGAGCTTGCTCGCGAACCCCGCTGCGAGGCCGGGTTCGCGAGCAAGCTCGCTCCTACAGGTAAACGCTGCTGCGCTTACTGCCAGCCCGGCTGGTAGAGCGAGCCGTGGGCCTTGTCCAGCGCGGCGCGGACCTGCGGCGAGTGCTGGTAGAGATCGACGAACTTCTTCAGTCGGCCGTCCGGGTCCTTGAAGTCGTCACGGGTAACGAACTGGATGACGTATTCGCGGTTCTCGATGCCGTCGAACAGCAGGGCGCTGTTCGGATCGATGGTCCCGGCGAGGCGGATGTAATGCGGGTAGCCCTGCGCGAGGTCGACATCATCCAGCGCACGCACCAGTTGCACGGCCTCCAGCTCGATGATCTGGATGTGCCTGGGGTTGGCCACGATGTCGTCGAGCGTCGCCTTGTAGCCCACGCCATCCTTGAGCTTGAGCAACCCGGCCTTCTGCAGCAGCTGCAGGCCGCGGCCGCCATTGATCGGGTCGTTGGCGATGGCGACCTTGGCGCCGTCGGGCAGGTCGGCGATGGCCTTGTAGCGGGTCGAGTACAGGCCGACGTTGTTGATGATCCCCGGCGCGAAGGCCTTCAGGTGCAGGCCGCCCTCGCGGTTGGCGTTCTCCAGGAAGGGTGTGTGCTGGAAGTAATTGGCGTCGATGTCACCGTGGTCGAGGGTGATGTTCGGCGCGTTCCAATCGGTGAATTCCACCAGCTCGACCTTCAGCCCTTGCTGGGCGGCTTCCTTCACCGCCACTTCCAGCGGCGGCGCGAAGGCCGCGGTGGTGCCCAGGCGCAGGGTGTCGGCGGCCTGGGCGAGGCCGGCGGCGAGGAGGCTCAGCGAGAGGCCGAGGGTGAGTTTGAAGCGTGCATGCATGGCAACGAATCCTTTTGGTTTGTAGAGCCTGTCGGCCTTTTAAAGAGAGAAGGCTGGAGTCGCTCCAGTGGCGGTTGCCTGGCGGTAGCTCGCGCCGACATGCCGCGCGGGCAAGCGGGCGCGGCCGGCGCCGAAGAGTTTTTCCCGCAGCGGGCCGTCGGCGTAGGCGGTCTTGTAGGCGCCGCGGTTCTGCAGTTCGGGCACGACCAGTTCGATGAAGTCGGCGTAGCTTTCCGGCTCCACGGTGCGGGTCAGGTTGAAGCCATCGAGCCCGGCATCGTTGATCCAGCCCAGCAGCTCATCGGCGACCTGCGGCGGGTTGCCCACCAGCGTGGTGTAACGCCCGCCGAGGGCGAGCTGTTCCAGCAGCTGGCGCACGGTGGCGTCGGTGCGGGCGACGGTCAGGGCCTTGGTGGCGGACTCGATGGCGTTGGTTTTCTCGTAGCGGATCGGCTCGTCCAGCGCATAGCGCGAGAAGTCGATGCCGGTGGTGCTGGCGAAGTGCGCAAGACCGGCTTCCGCGCTGGCAAAGCGGCGGTACTCGGCGAGCTTGTCGCGCGCCTCGGCCTCGGTCGGCGCGACGATCACATTGATGCCCATGAACACCTTGATATCGTCTGCCCGCCGGCCCGCGTCCACCGCCGCCTGGCGGATGCGCTCCACCAGCACGCGAGTGGCCTCGCGGGTCTGCGCCGAGACGAACACGCACTCGGCATGGCGGGCGGCGAAGGCCAGCCCGCGATTGGATGCGCCCGCCTGGAACAGCAGCGGCGTGCGCTGCGGCGACGGCTGGCTGAGGTGGTAACCCTCGACGTCGAAGAACTCGCCGTGGTGGCGAACCTTGTGCACCTTGCCCGGCTGCGCGTAGATGCGGCGCTGGCGATCGGCGAGCACGGCGTCGTCTTCCCAACTGCCTTCCCAGAGCTTGTAGAGCACCTCCAGGTATTCGTCGGCGCGGTCATAGCGGCGGTCGTGATCGATCTGCCGGTCCTGGCCCATGGCGCGGGCGGTGCTTTCAAGGTAGCCGGTGACGATGTTCCAGCCGATGCGGCCATCGCTCAGATGATCCAGCGTGGAAAGCCTGCGGGCGAACGGGTAGGGCGCCTCGTAGGTGAGGTTGGCGGTGACGCCGAAGCCCAGATTCTGCGTAACGCCGGCCATGGCCGAGACGAGCATCAGCGGGTCGTTCACCGGTAGCTGGATGGCTTCCTTGGCGGTGAGCTCGATGCCGTTCTGGTAGACGTCGTAGACGCCGAGGATATCGGCGAGGAACAAGCCGTCGAACAGGCCCTTTTCCAGCAGGCGCGCGAGCTCGGTCCAGTGGCTGAGCTTGTTGAAGTCCGTCGAGCGGTCGCGCGGGTGCGTCCACAGGCCGTGGTTGATGTGGCCGACGCAATTCATGCTGAAGGCGTTGAGGAGAATCTGTTTCTGGCTCATGGGGATTCCTTGCGCTGGCGGCTCGGCAACGGCGCTGCGGCATGGGCATGGCGAATACCCGGGAGCGGGGTATCCGCGGCGGTGGCGGATAGCGCCGTAGGCGTTATGCGCCGTACATCGCTGGCCGGGGGCCTGTAGGAGCGAGCTTGCTCGCGAACCGATGAGGGCTCGGGCTGTTCGCGAGCAAGCTCGCTCCTACGAAGAGCTGATACGGCGCGGGGCATCAGAGCGTCCCCCGGCGCGGCGGCAGCTTGCCGTTGAGGTAGTAGTTGCCCACCGCGAAGTACTTCCAGCGCGCCGGGTCGTGCAGGGTGTGCACGCGGGCGTTGCGCCAGTGGCGGTCCAGGCCCAGTTCGGCGAGGCTGGCGCGGCTGCCGCCCAGTTCGATCAGCTTGCTGCCGGCCAGCAGCGAGACTTCGGTGGTAATGGCCCGCGCCTCGGCCACGGCGATGGAGGCGGCGGCAACGCTTTCGGCAGTCGGCTCGGCGATGGCGGCGTCGAGCACTCGGCCGGAGCGATCCAGCAGCGCTTCGGCGGCATGCAGGCGGATCGCCAGGCGGCCTACTTCGTTGATCGCCAGCGGATCATCACTGGCCTTGTCCACGCCCGAATCGATCCACGGCCGTGCCTTCTCGCGGAGGAACACCAGCGCATCCTCGTACGCGCCTCGGGCGATACCGACGTCGATGGCGGCGTGAAGAATCTGCGCGAACGGACCGACCGTGGTCGGGCGCTCGAAGGCGCTCTGGAACGGCACGATGTCGCGCTCGTCCACCGGCGCGCCATCGAACACCACGCTGCCGCTGCCGGTGGTGCGCTGGCCGAAGCCGGACCAGTCGTCGATGATCTCGACGCCTGGCGTATCGCGCGGGGTGAAAGCGAACTGCTGCAGACCATCGTCATCGATCACCAGCGTGGGAATGCGCTGCGCATAGAGCGCGCCGGTGCAGTAGAACTTGCGGCCATGGATGCGCAGGCAGCCATCCTCGCGCTTGAGCCGCGTGGTGCGGTCGTGGGCGGTACGGGTGCCGATCTCCGCCAGCGCATTGCCGAAGCGCACGCCGGCCAGCACCTCGGCGAACAGGCGGGCTTTCTGCTCGTCGTTGCCATTCACCCGCAACAGCTCGACGGCATAGAAGTGGTTCTGCGGAATCTGCCCGAGCGAACCGTCGGCAGCGGCAATGATGGCGATCACCCGCGCCACGGTGACGCGGGAAACGCCCGCGCCGCCGTACTCGCGCGGCACGGTGATGCCCCACAGGCCGGAGTGGCTGAAGCGTTCCAGTTCATCCCACGGCAGGCGTCGCTCGCGGTCGCGGGCGATGGCGCCTTCGCGGAAGTCGGCGGCCAGGGCGCGGGCGACGTCGAGCGCTTCGTCGTCGCTGCGGATGATATGGACGGGATTGGCCAGCTCTGGGTTGGACAAAACGATGCTGTTCATCGGCGCTCCTCAGATCCAGGAATGACGCGCCGGGCGGGCGCCGTTGAGGTGGTAGGCGCCAACTGCCTGGACCTTCCAGCGCACCGGGTCGTGCAGGGTGTGCACGCGGGCGTTGCGCCAGTGGCGGTCGAGGTTGAATTCGGCGAGGGTGGCGCGGCTGCCGGCCAGCTCGAAGAGCTTCTCGCTGGCGACCAGACTGATCTCGGTGGTCAGCACCTTGGCCTCGGCCACGGCGATGGAGGCGCGGGCGGCGGATTCGTCGTCGATGGGCCGTGCGCTGACTTCGTCGAGTACGTGGCCGGCGCGTTCCAGCAGTGCTTCGGCGGCGTGCAGTTCGACCTGCAGACGGCCGATCTCGGCGATAGTGAAGGGCTCGTCGCTGGCGTTCTCGACCTCGGCATCGATGAACGGGCGAGTGCGCGTGCGGATGAAGTCGATGGCGTCTTCCAGCGCATTCGCTGCGATGCCGGCATCGATGGCGGCCTGGATCAACTGCGAGACGGCGCCCTGGATGTTCGGGATGTCGGCCAGGCGGCCGTTGTGGATCACCAGCGAGTCGGCGACGGGGGCGTTCTCCAGCAGCACGGTACCGCTGGCGGTGGTGCGCTGGCCGAAGCCGGACCAGTCGTCGACGATGCGCAGGCCGTCCACGCCGCGTTCGACGAAGCCCATGACGGCGCGGCCGTCTTCGTCGATGGCTTTCACCGCGACCCAGTGGGCGAACAGCGCGCCAGTGGAATAGAACTTCTCGCCACTGACGCGGAAGTTGTCTCCATCGCGCAGTAGGCGCGCCTTGAGTTCGAGGGTGTTTCTGGTGCTGCGCTCGGGGCCGGCATTGCCGATGCGCCGGCCGTTGAGCACGCCGCCGAACAACACGCGCTTCTGCGCCTCGCTGGCGACGCTGTCGATGACGTTGAGCAGGCCGAACTGGTTCTGCGGAATCTGCCCCAGTGCCGGGTCGGCAGCGCAGATCACGCGGAAGACTTCGGCGACGGTAGCGTAGGAAACCTGCGCGCCGCCGTACTCGCGGGGAATGCTGATGCCACCAAGCCCCAGAGCGGTGAAGTGTTCCAGTTCACTCCAGGGCAGCGCGCGCTCGCGGTCGCGGGCGGCTGCTCCGGGTTTTGCCAGGCGGGCCACTTCGTGGGCGGCTTCGATGGCCTGGGGGTCGTTGCTGATACGGCGCGCCGGGAGTAGCCGGGGCGCCTGGTCACGAAGGTCCTTGGGTGCGGATTCGTTGGTCATGCGGTTTCCTGTGGTGACGGAGCAGCTCTTCGTAGGAGCGAGCTTGCTCGCGAACAAACCCTGGTGCGGGGCCGAAAGGTTCGCGAGCAAGCTCGCTCCTACAGGACAAACGCGGGGGCGCTTAGAACGCCGGGGCGATCTCGCCCTTGTAGCGGGTCAGGATGAACTGGCGGACTTCCGGCGAATTCAGCGCCTTGGCCAGCTTCTGGATGCCCGGGTCCTGGATGTTGTCCGGACGCGCCACCAGGAACTCGGCGTAGAGGTCCTTGCCTTTCTCGACGATCAGCGCGCTCTTGGTGTCGATCCCGGCTTCCAGGGCGTAGTTGGCGAAGATGAACGCCAGGTCCACCTGCTTCACCGCGCGGGCCAGCAGCGCGCCTTCCAGTTCACGAATCTTCAGGTGCCTGGGGTTGTCGGTGATGTCGCGCTCGGTGGACTGCGGGTTGCTCGGGTCCTTGAGCTTGATCAGGCCGCTCTCGGCCAGCAGCACCAGGGCGCGGCCGGTGTTCACCGGGTCGTTGGGGATGGCCACGCTGGCGCCGTCGGGCAGCTCGGCGAGGGACTTGTACTTGGTGGAGTAGGCGCCGAATGGCTCGATGTGGATGCCCACCACCGGCACCAGGTCGGTGTGGCGGGTCTTGTTGAAGTCATCGAGGAACGGCCGGTACTGGTAGTAGTTGGCGTCGAGGTTCTTCTGCGCGAGCTGCAGGTTGGGCTGGATGAAGTCGGTGAAGACCTTGATGTCCAGGTCGACGCCTTCCTTGGCCAGCTGCGGTTTGACGAACTCGAGAATTTCCGCGTGCGGCACCGGGGTGGCGCCGACAACGAGTTTCTCCCCCGCGTGGGCGGAGAAGGCGACGACGGCCGCCAGAATGGCGATGGCCTTTTTCATGGGTGTTGCTCCTTGGGGCTTCAGTGGGTGGGCCGTCGTGGTGTGGACGTGGGGCCTTGATGGCAGCGGGGCCCGGCTGCCGGCGGGTGTTCTGGGTGCCGCTCCCGGAGAGGGAGTGGGCGGGGAATTCAGCGCCTCGTGTAGCGCGCCACCAGGCGGTCGCCGCTCATCTGCAGGGCCTGCACCAGCAGGATCAGCAGGGCGACGGTGATGATCATCACGTCGGTCTGGAAACGCTGGTAACCGAAGCGGATCGCCAGGTCGCCAAGGCCGCCGCCGCCGATCACGCCGGACATCGCCGTGTAGTCCACCAGCACGATGGCGGTCACGGTGACGGCAGCGATCAGCCCGGTGCGCGCTTCCGGCAGCAGCGTGTGCCAGATGATCTGCCAGGTGCTGGCGCCCATCGCCTGAGTGGCTTCCACCAGGCCGCGGTCGACTTCGCGCAGGGCGGTTTCCACCAGCCGCGCGAAGAACGGCGTGCAACCCACCACCAGCGGCGGGATGGCGCCGGGCACGCCCAGCGAGGTGCCGGTGACCAGCGTGGTGACCGGGATCAGCACGATCAGCAGGATGATGAACGGCAGCGAACGCAGCATGTTCACCACCACCGACAGGGCGCGGTACAGGCCGGGCTTCGCGTGCAGCTGGCGCTTGCCGGTGAGGTACAGCAACACGCCCAGCGGCAGGCCCAGCAACACGGTGAAGGCCAGCGCGCCGCCGAGCATGGCGAGGGTGTCCAGGCAGGCCTGGCCGAGGTCGTGCCAGTCGAGGTTGCGGAACCAGCCGTCCATCATTCGCGGCCCCTGCGCAGCTTGGCGGCGCGGTGCGAAGCGCCGAGGCGGTCGCCCTGGCCGAACAGCTTCTGGCGCAGCGTGCCCTGTTCGTACTCGCGCTTGAACAGGCCGCGTGCCTGTAGTTCCGGCACCAGCAGGTCGACGATGTCGACGAAGGTTTCCGGCGCCACCAGGCTGGACAGGTTGAAGCCGTCCACGTCGGTTTCCTCGACCCAGGCCTGCAGCTGGTCCGCCACGGTCTGCGGCGAGCCCACCAGCAGCGGGCCGTCGCCGCCCAGGGCGCAGTAGTCGGCGATCTCGGCGGCGGTCCACTGGCGCTGCGGGTCGGCGGCGCTGAAGGCGTCCACCGCAGACTGGATGGCGTCGCTCTGTACGTGGCGCAACACCTGGTCCGGCGCGTACTGGCCGAAGTCGATGCCGGTCCAGCCGGAGACCAGAGCCAGGGCGCCGTCACGGTCGCTGTACTGGCGGTAGTCTTCCAGCTTGGCCAGCGCCTCGGCGTCGGTCGGTGCGACGATCACCGTGAGCTGGTTCAGTACCAGCACATCGCCGGCCTGCCGACCGGCTTCCACGGCGAGGCGGCGCAGGTCGGCGACCTGGTCACGGAGGATGTTTTTCGTCGGTGCGGCGACGAACACGCACTCGGCATTGCCGGCGGCGAAGGCTTTGCCGCGGCTCGACGCGCCGGCCTGGTACAGCACTGGCGTACGCTGCGGCGATGGCTGGCTGAGGTGGAAGCCGGGCACTTCGAAGTGCTCGCCCTGGTGCTCGATGGGGTGGACCTTGCGCGGGTCTGCGTAGACGCCACTCTTGCGGTCGGCGACTACCGCGTCATCGTCCCAGCTGGCCTCCCAGAGCTTGTAGCAGACCTCCAGGTACTCGGCGGCCAGGGCGTAGCGCTGCTGGTGGTTGAGCTGCTGCTTCAGCCCCAGGTTGCGCGCGCCGCTGTTGAGGTAGGAGGTGACGATGTTCCAACCGGCGCGGCCACGGGTCAGGTGATCCAGGGTGGACATGCGCCGGGCGAAAGGGAACGGGTGCTCGAACGACACCGAGGCGGTAATGCCGAAACCCAGGTGCTCGGTGGCCGCGGCCATGGCCGGGACGATCTGCAGCGGGTCGTTGGCCGGCACCTGGGCGCCGGCGCTCAGCGCGGCGTCGGCATTGCCGTGGTAGACGTCGTAGACGCCCAGCACGTCGGCCAGGAACAGGCCGTCGATCTTGCCGCGTTCGAGGGTTTTCGCCAGCTCGATCCAGTAGTGGATGTCGGTGTAGCGCGCGGCCTGCTGGTCGCGCGGGTGGCGCCAGAGGCCGGGCGAGAGGTGGCCGACGCAGTTCATGGCGAAGGCGTTGAGGCGGATCTGCTTGTTCATGGCGATGGCCTCAGTTCCAGTCGTGGCGCGGCGGGCGCTTGTCGTTGAGCAGCCAGTTGCCGACCAGGTGGTACTTCCAGCGCACCGGGTCGTGCAGGGTGTGCACGCGGGCGTTGCGCCAGTGGCGGTCGAGGGCATGGCGGGCGAGGGTGGAGCGGGTGCCGCCCAGCTCGAACAGCTTGTTGGCGGCGTCGATGGCGACCTCGGTGGTCAGCACCTTGGCCTTGGCCACGGCAACCGAGGCGCGGGCCACGCTGTCTTCGTCCGGCGCCGGGCGGGCGGCGTCCATTACCTTGCCGGCGCGTTCCAGCAGGGCGTCGGCGGATTCGATGCGGATGCCCAGTTCACCGACCTGGATGATGGTCAGCGGGTCTTCGCTGGCCTTCTCCACGCCCGCGTCGATCCACGGGCGCGCCTGTTCGCGGACGAAGGCGATGGTGTCGCGCAGCGCCGCGCGGGCAATGCCGGCATCGATGGCGGCGGTAGTGATCTGCGCGAACGGGCCGGCCAGGGTCGGTACGTCGTAGGAGCGGTGGGTGGGGAAGACGTTGAACGCCGGCACACGCAGGCCTTCCACCAGCACCGTGCCGCTGGAGGTGGTGCGCTGGCCGATGCTCGCCCAGTCGTCGACGATCACCAGCCCCGGCGTGTCACGCGGGACGAAGGCGAGCTGGGCGTTGCCCTGTTCGTCCAGGCCCAGCACACCGAGCCAATGGGCGTAGAGCGAGCCGGTGCAGTAGCCCTTGCGGCCATCGAGTACGACATGGTCGCCGTCGCGGCGCAGGCGGGTCTGGATGTCCTGCACGGTCTTGCCGCCGGTTTCCGACAGCGCGTTGGCGAAGCGGTTGCCCTTGAGTGCCAGATCGAAGAAGAAGCGCTTCTGCTCCTCGCTGCCCTGCAGGCGGATGTCTTCCAGCAGGCAGTAGTGGTTCTGTGGAATCTGCCCCAGCGACGGGTCGGCGGCGGAGATGATGGCGATGACTTCCGCCAGCGTGGCGTAGGACACCTCGGCGCCACCAAAGGCGCGCGGCACGCTGATGCCCCACAGGCCGCTGTTGGAATAGACCTCGACCACTTCCGGCGGTACTTCGCGGTTGCGGTCGCGCTCGGCGGCGCCTTCGAGCAGGAAGGCGGCGACCTTGTGGGCGACGTCGATGGCCTCGGCGTCGGAGGCGATTACCTGGGCGTTCGGCTCACGGATGTCGTAGTGGGCGGATTCGGGGAGTTGGGACATGGCAGTACAGCGACCTCGGGGCAGATGAAGCGGCCCGGTGTTCGGGCCTGTCTGTTCAGGTCATTGCACAAGCTGTGCCGAAATTTAAAAGTCTTGTAAATCAATGGTTTGGTGTTTTTCTCCAACACTTGAGGCGCTGGGCAAACAGCAAAGTGTTGGGTGGGTGTTGCTGTGGCAACAGTGGTGGAGCAGGGGATGTACCTTGACGGATCGGAGCGGCCTGACACCCATCGCGGACGGAGTCCGCTCCTACCGAGAATTTCCATCGGGTGTAGGAGCGGACTTCGTCCGCGATGGGTCGGCAAACCTAAGCTGGTTGATCAACCAGCTCCTGGCAGACATCGATCCAGTCCGCCGCCACCAGCTCTGCCATGCGCTGCGGCCCGATGCGTACGGCGCTGTGCACCGCCCCAGCCGCCGGCAGTACTTCGTCGAAGGCCTGCAGGGACACATCGCAATACACCGGCAACGGCGTCGCCAGGCCGAACGGGCAGACCCCACCCACCGGGTGTCCGGTCAGCTCCACGACTTCCTCGGCACCGAGCATCTTGGCCTTGCCGCCAAAGGCTTCCTTGAGCTTGCGGTTGTCCAGCCGCGCATCGCCGCGCGCCACCACCAGCACGGTACGCTCGCCCACCCGCAGGGACAGCGTCTTGGCGATGCGGCCCGGCTCCACGCCGTGGGCCTCGGCGGCCAGGGCGACTGTGGCGGTGCTGGTTTCCAGCTCGATGATGGCGATGTCGGGGGCCTTTTCGGCGAAGAAGGCGCGAACCGATTCCAGGCTCATGGGGCAATGCTCCGTGTCATGCGAAAAGGACTGAATCTAAGAAGCGCGGAGCAGACTGTCCAGCCCGGAGGGCTAGCGTCCGTGGATCAGCAGGGTTTCGATGTCGGGCACCTTGAGTGCCTCTTCGGCGTTGAGCAATTCCAGCCGCGCCGCGAAGATCCGCAGTTCCCGATCGGCGGCCAGCACGGCTCGCCTGAGCGCGGCCAGTGGCACGGTCACCGAATGCAGGGCGGGCGGCGGGGTGAAGCTTTCGCCCTGTTCGTTTTCGTTGAAATCGAAACTCGCGGACTGATTCTGCTGGCAGATGACCGGTGACGGGTGGCCGCTGTAGAGGTAGGCACCCTTGCCCTGGGCAATGCGCTGCCAGCTGTGCAGGTCGCCCAGGTCGCTGCAGCACTGCGGGAAGAGAATGTCCAGATTGCCCACCCGCAGGACGTAGCCGCCCGGCAGGGGGCGAATCTGCCGCCAGTCTCCGGAACCCCTCAGGCCCTCGGCGCAGTGCAGGCGAATCAGTCGCGAAATGTCCGGGTCGCTCAGGTTTCCGAGGCGATGGAATGCGCTGCCCGGGAGATAGGGCTTGAGCCCCGGGCTGAAACCGTTGGCTTGCAGGTTGCGCTCGTGGAATGCCTGCCAGCTTTGCACGTGCTTCCAGTACGGCCCGTCGATCGGCAAGGGAACGTCATCGACCAGATAGAACAGTTCGATGACGGGAATGAGCTGGACCTGCATGGGGACGCCCGGATTAATCTGAGCGCCCCGTTCTAACGGCGCTGGCGATGGCCGTCCATAGCGAAATTTCCGATTTCACCGTCTTCCCGTGCCCTGGCGACCTATGCTCATTCCCCCTGTGCCGCCGTGGAAATTTTTTTCCAATGACTGTCGATCTGTCGTCGCGCCCTTCGACTAGATGTCAGGAACCGGTAGCAACCGGCCGCCACGCTGGCAACTACAAGACAATGACAAGAGGAGAAAGACCATGCGCTTCATGGTGATCGTCAAAGCCACCGCCGACTCCGAAGCCGGTGTAATGCCCAAGGAAGAGCTGCTCGCCGCCATGGGAGCCTACAACGAGGAGCTGGTGAAGGCCGGCGTGATGCTCGCTGGCGAGGGCCTGCACCCCAGCGTGAAGGGCGCGCGGGTGCGCTTCGATGGCGCATCGCGGCAGGTGATCGACGGCCCGTTCGCCGAAACCAAGGAGCTGATCGCCGGCTTCTGGATCATGCAGGCCGCGTCGTTGCAGGAGTGCATCGATTGGGTCAGGCGTTCGCCCAACCCGTTCGACGGCGAGTCCGAGATCGAGATCCGGCAAATCTTCGAGGCCGAGGATTTCGGCGCCGAATTCACCCCGGAACTGCGCGAGCAGGAAGAGCGCCTGCGCGCCGAAATCGCCAGCAAATCCTGAATCTGGAGGACACCGCCATGTTGATGAATGCTTACCTGGTCTTTGATGGCAACTGCGAGGAAGCCTTCCGTTATTACGCCGAGGTGCTGCGCGCCGAGCTGCCGGCGCTGATGCGCTTCTCCGATGCGCCGGGCTGCGAGGACATGCCCGAGGCGCTGAAAAACCGTGTCATCCATGTTCGCCTGGAGGTAGACGGCCATGTGCTGATGGGCTCGGATGCCTCGCCCCAGTGCGGTCAGTACGACGGGGTGAAGGGCGTATCGATCACCCTCAATGTCGACAGCAAGGCCGAGGCGCGGCGTCTCTTCGACGCCCTGGGGCAGGGCGGCAAGGTCACCATGCCGCTGGAGCAGACCTTCTGGGCCGAGCTGTTCGGCGCCGTGGAAGATCGCTTCGGGGTGCCGTGGATGATCAATTGCGAGAAGGAAGGTTAGGCGCGCCGTCGAGACAATCGCGGGCGGAGTCCGCTCCTACGCGAAATGGCAACACTGGCGTAGGAGCAACTGTCTTTCTCGGGAAGCCCGTGCCGATGCTTTCCCCTCACCCCAGCCCTCTCCCGGGGGAGAGGGAGCAGTCCGTGCCGACTGTTGCCGACGTTTCATCCTGCACCGAACGGTCCCCTCTCCCCTTGGGAGAGGGCTAGGGTGAGGGATGGCCCAAGCGCAGAGGTGTCTCGCAGGAGCGGACTTTGTCCGCGATCGCTTCATTCCTGCACGATCCCACCCGCGGCGCGGAACCGCTCCGGCGTCGTCCCGGTAAACCGCTGGAATGCCCGGTGGAAGCTGGTGACGTGTTCGTAGCCGAGCAGGAAGGCAATCTCCTGCAGGGCCATCCGGCTGGCCAGCAGATAACGCTGGGCCAGCGCCATCCGCACTTCCAGCACGATGCCCTTGAAGGTCAGCCCGTGCTCGCGCAGCCGGCGTTGCAGCGTATGCGGTGGCAGGCGCAGCCAGGCGGCGGTCTGCTCCAGGTCCGGCAGCGGGATGCGCGCATTCTGCAGCAGGTAGTAGCGCACATCGTCCGGTAGCGCCGGGCCGCGCTCGAAGCTGGCCAGCGTTGCCGCGCCCTGCGCCTGGCACAGTCGGCTCACCGATGGGTTGGCGGTGGAGAAGGGGCGGTCGTGAAACTCCTTCGGCATCCACAGCTCGGCCTGCTCGGCATTGAAATGGCAGGGGCCGGGGAAGAGCTCGCCATACACGGCGGCATGGGCCGGCGGCGGATAGGGCAGGTGCAATTGCATGCCGGCGCAGTTTTCCAGGTCCGGCAGGCGCTGGCAGAGCCAGCGCCAGGTGCTGCTCAGCCATTCCTCGCAGAGTGCAATGCGTTCCACCTCGCCGAAAGGCGGGAGCTGCAGCGTCAGACGGATGTGCTCGCCGATTTCCTCGCGGTGGGTGTGGATCGGGTGTGGCATCAGGCTCGAAGGCTGGCCGAGGGAGATATCCCAGGAGCGCCGCAGGTTCGCCGCGCTGATCAGCGCATAGCCGATCACCCCGAGATCGAAGAGGTTGTAGCGCTGGCCCAGGCGCAGGAAGAAATCGCTCGAACCGAGCAGGCCGGCGGCCTGATGCAGCAGGCGGTAGTAGCGGGCGAAGTTCATTTCCGCGGCCGCCGCTTCGCCACCGGCCGGCAGGCCCAGGCCGCCGAGCAGGGGAGCCACGGGCGGCAGGGCGGGGCGAGCGCGCCATTCGTCGAGGAAATGGCGGAACAGCTGGCGCGCGGCGTAATCGATGTCGAAGGAAGCGGTGGGCATTCGCGCGGTCAACCTGTCGTTTAATGCTAGCGAGTTGTCATCTTGTGCTAGTCAATGGTTGAAAGTCGAGCCCTATACTGCCCCCACGGACAAGAACAACAAGGGCTTCCCATGACCGCTCCGGACCGCTTCCGCTCCTCCAACTCCCCCACTGATCGCTTTGCCGAACTGCTGCTGCACAACGGCCGCTTCTATACCCTGGACCCCGCCCAGCCCTGGGCCGAAGCCGTGGCCATTCGCAATGGCCGGCTGCTGGCAGTGGGCCGCCGCGAGGACATGGAGCACCTGGTCGGCGCGGACACCCTGGTGCGCGATCTCGAAGGCGCGTTCTGCATGCCCGGCCTGCACGACATGCACACCCATCCGGACCTGGCGCTCAATCCACGCTATGCCGACGATCTCGACGTCGGCATCGAGGACCCGACTCCGGAGCAACTGGCGAAAGCGATCCGTGACTACGCCGACAGCCATCCCGGCGATGGCTGGGTCTACGGCCAGTACTGGGTGCGCTACACCTTCCGCGAAGCCGGGCTGAAGCCGGGCCGCGAGTGGCTCGACTCGGTGATGCCGGACCGTCCGGTTGCGCTGCTGGACCGCATGTGGGGGACCATGATGGTCAACTCCCGCGCGCTGGAACTGGCCGGCATCGATGCCAGCACCGCTGACCCGCGCAATGGCTACCTGGAGCGCGATGAGCTGACCGGCGAGCCCAACGGCCTGCTGATCGACGGTGCCTACGCACTGATCCATGCCGCCATGCCGCCGACGCCGGCCAAGGTATTGCGCCAGTCCTACCGCGAGGGTGTGCATTTCCAGAGTTCGCGTGGGGTCACCGCGGCCAAGTACCTGCACGTCTGCGAGAACCGTCTGGATGCCCTCAAGTACCTCGACGATGCCGGGCAACTGACCCTGCGGGTCGAGGCCGCGATCAGTTGGCAGGACGATATCTTCCCGGTGCGCCGTCGCTGGGAGCTGCTCAGTGGCGAGCGCCACTACTACCGCAGCGCACGCCTGTCGGCGAATGCGGTGAAATTCCACTTCGACGGTACCGTCGAGCCGCGCTCCTCCTTCCTTATTACCCCCTGGCCGGGCGAGGACGCCTGGCGCGGCAAGCTCAACCTGACGCCGGAGCACATCAACGACATGGTGGTGGACATGGATCGCAGCGGTATCCGCGTCATCGCCCACTGCACCGGCGATGCGGCGTCCGACGTGTTCCTCGACGCAGTGGCCGAAGCGCGTCGGCGCAATGGATTCAGCGGCGTGCGCCACCAGTGCGCGCATAGCACCATCCTGCATCCGGGCAACCTCAAGCGCTTCCGCGAGCTGGAGGTGATCGCCGAGTTCTCCCCGGCGGCCTGGTACCCGACGCCCTTCGCCAGCGGCGCGCGCTCCGGCTACGGTACCGATCGCCTGAAGCGCATCTACGACTTCAAGGGCGTGCTGGCTGCCGGCGGTATCGCGGTGTTCGGCACCGACTGGCCGGTGGCGTCCATCGACCCCTGGCTGGCGCTGGAAACCCTGGTCACCCGGCAGAATCCGTGGAACGACGACCCGGCATGCTTCGGCGAGCCGATCAGCCTGGAACAGGCGATTCGCGTAGCGACGCTCAATGGCGCCTATGCCATGGGCCTGGAGAAGCTCACCGGCAGCCTGGAGGCGGGCAAGTCGGCGGACTTCATCGTGCTTGACCGCAACCTCTTCGAGCAGCCGGCGCGCAACTACATCCATCGCACCGAAGTACAACTGACCTTCGTCGAGGGCCGCCCGGTGTACGACCGTCTTGGCCAGTTCAGCGACACCGCCCTGGCGGCGGTGTGGCAGGGCGAGCCACCGCGCATCGACGGGGTCAACGCATGAGCGCCGCGAGCATCCCGGTGACGGTGGTCGCCGGCTTCCTCGGCGCGGGCAAGACCACGCTGCTGCGCAACCTGCTGGAGCGCTGCGAGGGTCGGCGGCTGGCGGTGATCGTCAATGATTTCGGCGAGCTGAACATCGACGCCGGGATGATCGCCGAGCAGACCGAGGCCGTGTACAGCCTGGAGAATGGCTGCATTTGCTGCTCGGTGCAGGACGACCTGCTGGCGCAGCTGGAGCGGCTGGCGAATATGCACCCGCCGCTGGAACAGGTAGTGATCGAGTGCAGCGGGGTTTCCGACCCGCAACGCATCGTGCAGACGCTGGGCTACCCGAAGCTGCGCAGGCGCCTGCACCTGGATGCGGTGCTGACGGTGGTCGACGCTGCCCGTCGTGAGCCGCTGGAAGGCGAGTACGCACGGCTGGAGCGCATGCAGGCAGCAGCGGCCGACCTGCTGCTGTTGAACAAGTGCGACCTGCTGGATACCGACGAGCGCGCGAGTCAGCGCGAGCGCTTCGGACGCGGAGCGCGAGTGCTGGAAACCATCCAGGCGCAGATTCCCGATGAGCTGCTGCTGGGCGAGCCGTCGCGCAAGCTGCGGCCGCATGGGCAGGAAGGTGTCGACCATGGCGAGCTGTTCGACAGCTGGAGCTGGCAGGGTGATGAACACTTCGACGGCGTGCGGCTGAAGCACTGGCTGGAGACGTTGCCGCGCGGGTTGCTGCGCCTCAAAGGGCTGATACGCCTGACGGGGCAGGGCGAGGCGGCGTGGCTGCAATATGTGGGCGGGCGCTACCAGTTACGCCCGGCGACGCTGGCCGAGGCGGCGCAGGGTTCGCGGCTGGTGTTCATCGCGGAGAAGAATGCGTGGTTGCGGGATCAGCTGGATGCCGGACTGCGTGACTGCTCTTCGTAGGACCGAGGGGGACGCCAGATCCTTGCTCGCGAACAGCCCAGCGCCGCAGCCGCCGGGAAGTGGTTCGCGAGCAAGCTCGCTCCTACAGGTTTGATTCACCCTGTGCGCGGGCAATAAAAAAACCGGCCACCAGGGCCGGTTTTTCATGACGCGCCGAACTCAGCGGTATTCGCAGAGGTAGGCGGTGTCCTGGGCGACTTTCAGCTGGAACTTGCTGTTGGCCGGCACGGTGAAGTTGCTGCCGCCTTCGAAGGTTTCCCAGTTGTCGCTGCCCGGCAGCTTGACGGTCAGCGCGCCGGCGACGACGTGCATCACCTCCAGCTGGCTGGTGCCGAATTCGTATTCGCCGGGAGCCATCACGCCGATGGTGGCGGGGCCTGCGGTCATGTCGAAGGCGATGGATTTGACGGTGCCGTCGAAGTACTCGTTGACCTTGAACATGGGCTTCTCCTGCTAGAGGGGTGAAAAAGGGCCCGCCAGTATGCCCAAGGCCGCAGGCCCCGTCACTAGAGCGGCGCAGGCGACCGTGCAGTCAGCGATTGCGGGGCGCTTTCAGCCGGCGACGGGCAGGGTCAGCGGCAGCAGACGGGCGGTGTTGCGGGCGTCTTCCAGGGCGCGGTGCGGTTGCCCCTGGAAGTGCAGGCCGGCCAGGTGCAAGGCAGCGTTCAGCCCTACCGGGCGCTTGAGCTGGCGGGCCTGGGCGAAGCGCTGCTTGAGGTTGACGTGAGGAACGCGGGAAAGGTGGCTGTCCAGGTGCTGGCGGCGCCATTCCAGCTCCAGCTGATGGCGGTCGTAGTCGCCCCAGCTGGTCCATCCGGCCAGGCGTGGCCTGTGCTGGGCGAGCCAGCGCTCGAACTGCGGCCAGACCTCATGCAGGGGCGCTGCGGCATCGACGTTGGCCTGGGTGATGTGGGTGAGTTCACGGCAAAAGGCCGTCAGCAGCGGACGCCGCTGCGGGCGGACGAAACGCTGGAAATGGTCGAGCTCGCGACCGTCGGCCTCGGCCACCAGGCTCGCGCCGATCTCGATGATCTCCATTTCCTCGACCGGCCAGCCGCCTTCCTCGGTAGTGGCTTCCAGGTCGATCACCAGCCAGTGGGGCATAGTCGGTGCTCGTGGTTGGGTTCGAAAGTTGGGTTCGAATCGAGTATGGAAGGCGTTTGCAGGACCGGCAAACCGCTGTGCTAGGCTGAGCGACTTGATCGGACAAGGGGACTGCGATGGCGAAAGTGGCATTCATCGGCCTGGGCGTGATGGGTTACCCCATGGCCGGGCACCTGGCGCGCGAAGGGCATGAGGTGTGTGTCTTCAATCGCACCGCAAGCCGTGCGGCGCAGTGGGTCAGGCAGTTCGGTGGCCGCTCGGCGGATACTCCGCGCGAAGCCGCGCAATGGGCCGACTTCGTGATGTGCTGCGTGGGTAACGATGATGACCTGCGCAGCGTGGTGCTGGGCGAGGAGGGCGCATTGGCCGGCATGCAGCCCGGTTCGGTGCTGGTGGACCACACCACCGCCTCGGCCGAAGTCGCCCGTGAGCTGGCGGTGGCGGCAGCCGAGCGTGAGCTGGGCTTCCTCGATGCACCGGTGTCCGGCGGCCAGGCCGGTGCCGAGAACGGCGCGTTGACGGTGATGGTCGGTGGCGATGCGGATATCTATTCGCGTGCCGAGCCGGTAATCGCCACCTACGCGCGCATGGTGCGACGCATGGGCCCGGTGGGCAGCGGGCAACTGACCAAGATGGTCAATCAGATCTGCGTGGGCGGCCTGCTGCAGGGGTTGTCCGAGGCCCTGCACTTTGCCCAGAGCGCCGGCCTCGACGGGATGGCGGCGATGGAAGTGATCAGCAAGGGTGCCGCGCAGTCGTGGCAACTGGAGAACCGCCACCAGAGCATGCTGGAAGGTCGCTTCGATTTCGGCTTCGCCGTGGACTGGATGCGCAAGGACCTGGGGATCGTCCTCGACGAGGCACGCCGCAATGGCGCGCAACTGCCGGTCACGGCGCTGGTCGACCAGTTCTACGCCGAGGTGCAGGCCGCCGGCGGCGGGCGCTGGGACACCTCCAGCCTGATCACTCGCCTGCAGGACTCGTCCGAGTCCTGACTCGCTTTATTCCCTGCAGGTGGCGCCATCGGTCGCAGAGATCGTCGTGCGCCGCTCCTGCCCGCCTCAGGCGCGGAAGATAAAGTACACCGCGCCCAGCAGGCACAAGCCGGCCCAGAGATAGTCGAGCTTCAGTGGCTGCTGCATGAAGTACACGCTGAACGGCACGAAGACCGCCAGCGTGATGACCTCCTGCATGATCTTCAGTTGCCCCACCGACATCACTGTGTAACCGATGCGGTTGGCCGGCACCTGCAGCAAGTACTCGAACAGTGCGATGCCCCAGCTGACCAGCGCCGCGATGATCCACGGCTTGCTGTTCAGGGTTTTCAGGTGGCCGTACCAGGCGAAGGTCATGAACAGGTTGGAGAGCGACAGAAGAAACGCGGTTTGCAGCCAGACCGGCATGGCAGCGGCTCCAGTGGGGGACTGCGCCTGAGCCTAGTGGAGCGCCGCGCGACAGCCAAGGGGCGGGGTAGTGATCAGAGTCTTGTTGCGGGCAAGCGCAGTTCTGCTGGCGCTGGGAATGCTGGGGGTTGGTGGCTGGAAGGGCTGGCAGTGGTGGCAGCAGCGGCCGGTCTGGGCGCAGCTGACGGTGGCGCCGGCCATGGCGGCCGGGCAGAGCTGGAAGCTGGGTGGCTATCGCCTGGAATGGGACGGCGCATCCTTCGCCTTGCTGGCGGGCGAGCACCCCGCGCAGACGCTGTGGCAGACCCGTGGCGGGTTCCTCGCCGCCGGACTCGGACGTGTCGAGGCCGAGGAGCATCGTGGCGCAATGTTCGTCCACGAACACCGTGGTTTGCTGTGTCACCAGCAACAGCTGGATGCCGTTCGGGGCGGGACGGATGAGCTGCTGATCTCGGGGAAACTGGGTTGCGACGATGGTCGGCAGGTGCCTTACAGCGTTGCACTGCGTGCCGATGGCGAGCGCGGCGTGCTGATGGATGTGAGCCTGGATGACCCGACGCTGAACCGTCTCTATCTGGCTTGGGCGCGGGAGGCCGACGAGCAGTTTCACGGCTTCGGCGAGCAATTCACCCGCTTCAACCTGAGCGGGCGCCGGTTGCCGATCCTGGTACAGGAACAGGGCGTGGGGCGTGGCCTGCAACCCATCACGCTGGCCGCCGATCTGACTAACCGCGCCGGCGGTGATTGGTGGACCACCTATGCGCCGGTACCTTTCTACCTCACCTCGCGCCTGCACGGCTTCTTCAGCGAGGCATCGGAGTACCAGGTCTTCGACCTGCGTGACGATCAGCGCGTGGCGCTGGAAGTGCACGCCGGCAAACTCAAGGCGCACTTCTATAAAGGCAGCAGTCCCAAGGCATTGATCGAAGCACACACCTCGGTCGTCGGGCGCATGCCGCCGTTGCCGGCCTGGACGCAGCAGGGGGTGATCCTCGGGCTGCAGGGCGGCACCGAGCGTGTGCGTGGCATCGTCCAGCAGCTGGAGCAGGCGAAGGTGCCGCTGGCCGGCGTCTGGGTGCAGGATTGGGTTGGCCAGCGCAGCACCAGTTTCGGCAAGCAACTGTGGTGGAACTGGGTGCTCGATGGTGAGCGCTATCCGGGATGGTCGGCGTTCAATGCCGAGCTGCGCGCCAAGGGTATTCGCAGCCTGGCCTACGTGAACCCATTCCTGGTGGACACGGCGGAGAAGGGTGGGACGACCCGCAATCTCTACCGGGAAGCGCTGGAGCACGGCTACCTGACGGTGGACGCCCAGGGGCAGCCCCTTCTGTTGCAGAACACCAGCTTCAGCGCCGGCTTGGTCGACCTGACCAGTCCTCAGGCCGCTGAATGGCTGCGTGGAGTGATGCGCGAGGAAATGCTTGGCGCCGGCTTCTCCGGCTGGATGGCGGACTTCGGCGAGGCCTTGCCCTATGACGCGAAGCTGGCGTCCGGTGAGTCGGCGGCGGCGTTGCACAACCGCTATCCGGAGTTGTGGGCGAAGCTCAACCGGCAACTGCTGGACGAGGAGGGGCCAGGCGACCTGCTGTTCTTCATGCGTTCCGCCTACAGCCGCAGCCCCGGCCTGACCACGAGCCTGTGGCTGGGCGACCAGTTGGTGACCTGGGACGCCGACGACGGCCTGCACAGCGCGCTGTTGGGGTTGCTCTCCGGGGGTGTTTCCGGGTTCAGCCTGAACCACAGCGATACCGGCGGCTACACCACCATCAGCAGCCCGATCAGGAACTACCACCGCAGCGAGGAACTGCTGCTGCGCTGGATGGAGTTTTCCGCCTTCACCAGTCTGCTGCGCACCCACGAGGGCAACCGTCCGGACGACAACGTGCAGGCCTACAGCACGTCGGCCACGGTGGCGCAGTTGCAGCGCTTCGCCAGTGTATTCCGCGAGCTGGCGCCGTACCGTCAGCGCCTGATGGACGAGGCGGCCCAGCACGGTTGGCCGCTGGTGCGCCCGCTGTGGCTGGAGTTCCCCGCTGATCCGGCCAGCTTGGCGGAAACGCCGACGAGCTATATGCTCGGCGACCAATTTCTGCTGGCACCGGTACTGGAGCCCGGCGTGCAGCGCCTGAACGTGGCATTGCCCGAGGGGCGCTGGGTGCACCTGTGGAGCGGCAGCACCTTTGAGGTGGCTGCCGGCGGGACAGTTGACGTCCCCACGCCGATTGGCGAGCCGGCGGTTTTCTACCGCGCAGGCTCCGCCGAGGGCGAGCATCTGGTGGCGGCACTGCGCGAGCAGGGACTGCTGCGCTCCAGCCCGTGATCCCTGAGTCGAGAGTCCATCAACCATGCAATGCCGTATCGGCTGTGGCGCATGCTGCATAGCGCCGTCGATTTCCTCGCCCATCCCCGGCATGCCCGACGGCAAGCCCGCGGGTGTGCGCTGCGTACAGCTGGATGAGCGCAATCTGTGCAAACTATTCGGCGACTCGCGGCGTCCAAAGGTTTGTGCGGCCTTCGATGCGGACGCCGATGCCTGCGGTAGCAGCAACGAACAGGCTTTGCAGATTCTCACCGAGTGGGAGCGTATCACCGCCGCCTGATGTGACTTGGAAGTCACGTTTTCGCGGTCCATACTGACGCCCCAACCCGCTCAAGACCGCGGATTGCGACGGGGCGACAGCATTTGTTGCCCCCACAAGATCAAGAATAAAGAGAGGTAAGACGATGCGTGGTGTATTGCGTATGACCCTGCTGGCCACTGCCGTGATGGGCTTTGCCGGTACTGCCCTGGCGGAAGACTGGAAGCTGGAGAAGGAAGACGACGGTGTGAAGGTCTTCCTCAGCCCGGTCGCAGGTTCCAAGTACAAGGCCTACCGTGGCGTCGTCGACATCAAGGCCGATGTGGCCAAGATCAACGCCCTGCAGGAAGACGTGGCCGGATCCTGCAAGTGGATTCACGCCTGCGCCGAGATGCGTCTGCTGAAGACCGAGGGCGACAATTCCTGGACCTACTCGAAGATCGACATGCCCTGGCCGGTGACCGGTCGTGACGTGGTGATCCACGTGACCACCGAGAAGACCGCCGACGGCGGCCTGATCCGTCATCTGAAGGCCGAGCCGAGCTACATTCCGGAAGAGAAGGGTGAAATCCGCGTGCCGAAACTGATCGGCGAGTGGAAGCTGGTGCCCAAGGGCGCGGGCGTGACCGAAGTGACCTACCAGGTGCAGACCGAGCCGGGTGGCAGCATTCCGTCCTGGCTGGCCAACAGCTTCGTGGTGGATGCACCGATGAACACCCTGAAGGGCCTGCGCAGCGCTGCCGAGAAGTAATCGGCGCTGTCGTTCCCTTTCGTGAAAAAGCCGCCTTCGGGCGGCTTTTTCGTTCCTGTAAGAAAGGGGCCATGACCGTGGCCACGTACATGGCGTGATCCTGCAATCGTTTGCCGGCAGGCTCTTCGTAGGAGCGAGCTTGCTCGCGAATGGGATTTCCAGCCGTAATGGCGTCAAGGGGTTTGCGAGCAAGCTCGCTCCTACAGAAAAGCCGTGGCAATAAAAAGGCCGCCCGAAGGCGGCCTTTCTTTTACGCCGTAGCGCTTAGCGGGCCTTGAGGTCCACGAAGTCGCGCTGGGTGGCGCCGGTGTACAGCTGGCGCGGACGGCCAATCTTGTACGGGCCGGAGAGCATTTCCTGCCAGTGCGAAATCCAGCCCACGGTACGTGCCAGGGCGAAGATCACGGTGAACATGCTGGTCGGAATGCCGATGGCCTTCAGGATGATGCCGGAGTAGAAGTCCACGTTCGGATAGAGGTTGCGCTCCACGAAGTAGGGGTCGTGGCGGGCGATTTCTTCCAGCTTCATGGCCAGTTCCAGCTGCGGGTCGTTGATACCCAGCTCCTGGAGAACCTCGTCGCAGGTCTGTTTCATGACCTTGGCGCGCGGGTCGAAGTTCTTGTAGACGCGGTGGCCGAAGCCCATCAGCTTGAACGGATCGTTCTTGTCCTTGGCCTTGGCCACGAACTTCTCGATGTTCGACACGTCACCGATCTCGTCCAGCATGCGCAGAACGGCTTCGTTCGCACCGCCGTGGGCCGGTCCCCACAGGGCCGCGATGCCCGAGGCGATACAGGCGAACGGGTTGGCACCCGAAGAACCCGCCAGGCGCACGGTGGAGGTGGAGGCGTTCTGCTCGTGATCGGCGTGCAGGATGAAGATGCGGTCCATGGCCTTGGCCAGCACAGGGCTGATCGGCTTGGTCTCGCAAGGGGTGTTGAACATCATATGCAGGAAGTTTTCTGCATAGTTCAGGTCGTTGCGCGGGTACATCATCGGCTCGCCCTTGGAGTACTTGTACACCATGGCAGCGATGGTCGGCATCTTGGCGATCAGACGATGCGCCGAGACTTCCCGGTGCTTCGGATTATTGATGTCCAGGGAGTCGTGATAGAAGGCGGAGAGGGCACCGATCACGCCGCACATTACGGCCATCGGGTGCGCATCACGGCGGAAACCGTTGAAGAAGGTCTTCAACTGCTCGTGAACCATGGTGTGGTTCTTGATGGTGCCGACGAACTTCTCTTTCTGCTCGGCAGTGGGCAGTTCGCCGTTGAGCAGCAGGTAGCAGGTTTCCAGGTAGTCGGACTTCTCGGCGAGCTGTTCGATCGGGTAGCCGCGATGCAGCAGTACACCTTTATCACCATCGATGTAGGTGATCTTCGACTCGCAGGAGGCGGTGGACATGAAGCCGGGGTCGAAAGTGAAGTGACCCGTGGAGGTCAGGCCCCGCACGTCGACAACATCGGGACCCAGCGTGCCGGAGAGGACAGGCAGTTCGACGGGGGCAGCGCCCTCGATGATCAACTGCGCTTTTTTGTCAGCCATGATGGCCTCCTATTTATGCTTGAAATCATCTGTACGACCCCCCACGCAGGGCCCGCACCACTATAGAGAGATAAATCCGAATGTCAATTTGCACAATCGGAGAAGTTTGGCTCCTCCAAGCCCCTGTTTTGCCGGAAAAATTTGCCTGTTTACGCCTTTTATGGGGGTGCGGCAATTAGTCCTTAGGTGGAGGTCTTTCCGTTGTCATTAGGGGCCTAACTGTCTATACTCGGCGACCAGCCGCCAAGGGCCGTCCGGCCTAGCTTGATTGGTGGTTGTCACTCCCGAAGGTGATGGGTACCTGACAAGTGCACCTCCCGACAACTAGCCCTGATCCATAGAAGGGCTCTCAGTGTGAAAAAAGCCGTGAATAGCAAACGACCCGTAAACCTAGACCTAAGGACCATCCAACTCCCTATCACTGCTTACACGTCGATTCTCCACCGCATCTCTGGCGTCATTCTGTTCGTGGGTATCGCAGTGCTGCTGTTTGCACTGGATCGTTCCCTCGCTTCGGAAGAAAGCTTCGAGCAGGTGAAGGCGTGTCTGACCCATCCGTTGGTCAAGCTTGTGATTTGGGGCCTGCTGTCTGCGCTGCTGTACCACCTGGTAGCCGGTATTCGTCACCTCATCATGGATGCAGGTATTGGCGAAACACTGGAAGGCGGTAAGCGTGGTTCGAAAATCGTCATCGCTGTCGCAGTGGTGCTGATCGTTCTGGCGGGGGTATGGGTATGGTAACTAACGTCACTAACTTGTCGCGTTCGGGTCTCTACGACTGGATGGTCCAGCGCGTCTCCGCGGTCGTTCTCGCGGCTTATGTTCTCTTCCTGCTGGGCTTCCTGATCGCTCATCCGGGTATCACCTACGCCGAGTGGCATGGTCTGTTCTCCCACAGCCTGATGAAGATCTTCAGCCTGTTGACGCTGGTTTCCCTGAGCGTGCACGCATGGGTTGGTATGTGGACCATCACTACCGACTACCTGACTCCGATGGCGCTGGGCAAGTCCGCGACCGTCGTGCGTTTCCTCGTCCAGGCGGTATGCGGCATGGCCATGTTCGCATTCTTCGTCTGGGGTGTGCAGATTCTCTGGGGTAACTGATCCATGGCTAGCATTCGTACTCTTTCTTTCGACGCCATCATCGTTGGTGGCGGCGGCGCCGGCATGCGCGCTGCGCTGCAACTGGCCCAGGGTGGTCACAAGACTGCCGTGGTGACCAAGGTCTTCCCGACCCGTTCGCACACCGTATCCGCCCAGGGCGGCATCACCTGCGCCATCGCTTCGGCCGACCCGAACGACGATTGGCGCTGGCACATGTACGACACCGTCAAGGGCTCCGACTACATCGGTGACCAGGACGCCATCGAATACATGTGCTCCGTCGGCCCGGAAGCCGTGTTCGAGCTGGAACACATGGGCCTGCCGTTCTCCCGTACCGAGCAGGGCCGCATCTACCAGCGTCCGTTCGGTGGCCAGTCCAAGGACTTCGGCAAGGGTGGCCAGGCTGCCCGTACCTGCGCCGCGGCTGACCGTACCGGTCACGCGCTGCTGCATACCCTCTATCAGGCCAACCTGAAGAACGGTACTTCCTTCCTTAATGAGTGGTACGCGGTTGACCTGGTGAAGAACCAGGACGGTCATGTGGTTGGCGTCATCGCCATCGACATCGAAACCGGCGACACCGTTTATATCCGCTCCAAAGCCGTGGTCCTGGCCACTGGCGGTGCCGGCCGTATCTACGCCTCCACCACCAACGCCCTGATCAACACCGGTGACGGCATCGGTATGGCCCTTCGTGCTGGCGTGCCGGTGCAGGACATCGAGATGTGGCAGTTCCACCCGACCGGCATCGCCGGCGCTGGTGTACTGGTCACCGAAGGCTGCCGCGGTGAAGGCGGCTACCTGATCAACGCCCATGGCGAGCGTTTCATGGAGCGTTATGCTCCGAACGCGAAAGACCTGGCCGGCCGCGACGTGGTTGCCCGCTCCATGGTGAAAGAAGTGATCGCCGGCAACGGCGTGGGCCCGAACAAGGACCACGTACTGCTGAAGCTCGACCACCTTGGCGAAGAAGTTCTGCACAGCCGCCTGCCCGGCATCTGCGAACTGTCCAAGACCTTCGCCCACGTCGACCCGGTTGTCGCTCCGATCCCGGTTATCCCGACCTGCCACTACATGATGGGCGGCGTTGCCACCAACATCCATGGCCAGGCCCTGACTACCGATGCCAACGGCAACGAGCAGATCATCGAAGGCCTGTTCGCCGTAGGCGAAGTGGCTTGCGTATCGGTACACGGCGCCAACCGTCTGGGCGGCAACTCGCTGCTCGACCTGGTTGTATTCGGTCGTGCCACCGGCCTGCACCTGGAGAAGGCGCTCAAGGATGGTATCGAGCACCGCCAGGCTTCCGAGTCCGACCTGGAATCCGCTTTCAAGCGCCTGAACGGCGTGAACGAGCGCACCAGCGGCGAAGAAGTCGCTCCGCTCAAGCGTGAGCTGCAATCCTGCATGCAGAACTACTTCGGTGTGTTCCGTACCGGCGAGTACATGCAGAAAGGTATCGCTCAGCTGGCTGATCTGCGTGAGCGTATCGCCACCGTCAAGATCAACGACAAGAGCCAGGCATTCAACACGGCGCGTATCGAAGCGCTGGAACTGCAGAACCTCCTCGAAGTGGCCGAAGCCACTGCGATTGCGGCAGAAGCCCGCAAAGAGTCCCGCGGCGCGCATGCCCGCGAAGACTTCGAGGAGCGCGATGACGAGAACTGGCTGTGCCACACCCTGTACTTCCCGGGTGAGAAGCGTGTAGCCAAGCGTGCCGTCAACTTCGCGCCGAAAACTGTTCCGGCATTCGAACCCAAGGTTCGTACTTACTAAGGGTGCCCGCCATGTTGCAAGTGAGTGTTTACCGCTACAACCCTGAGAAGGACGCTGCACCCTACATGCAGGACTTCCAGGTCGATACCGACGGCAAGGACATCATGGTCCTGGACGTGCTGGCACTGATCAAGGAACAGGACGAGGGCTTCTCCTACCGTCGTTCCTGCCGTGAGGGCGTTTGCGGCTCCGACGGCATGAACATCAACGGCAAGAACGGCCTGGCCTGCATCACTCCCCTGTCGGCCGCTGGCCTGAAGGGCGGCAAGCTGGTCCTGCGTCCGCTGCCGGGCCTGCCGGTCATCCGTGACCTGGTCGTCGACATGCGCATCTTCTACAAGCAGTACGAGAGCGTGAAGCCGTTCCTGCAGAACAAGTATGCAGCTCCGGCCATCGAGCGTCTGCAAAGCCCGGAAGAGCGCGAGAAGCTGGACGGTCTGTACGAGTGCATCCTGTGCGCCTGCTGCTCGACCTCCTGCCCGTCGTTCTGGTGGAACCCCGACAAGTTCCTGGGTCCCGCCGCGCTGCTGCAGGCCTATCGCTTCCTGGCCGACAGCCGTGACACCGAAACTCAGGCGCGCCTGGCGAGCCTGGATGACCCGTTCAGCGTCTTCCGCTGCCGCGGGATCATGAACTGCGTGAACGTTTGCCCGAAGGGTCTGAACCCCACCAAGGCAATCGGCCACATCCGTAACATGCTGCTGCAGAGCGGCACTTGATCTGCGGGCCTTGCGCCCACAGATCATGAAAGAGCGACACCTGTGCCGCCGGAACATTGTCCGGCGGTACAGTCCTTAGGACCCAAGCCCACAAAGCGGGGGTCCTGTTTTGAAAACGTATATATGACCAGCAGGGGCATCCGGGCTGGTACCCGGACTATCTGCGGGAATCGGTGGCTTGAAGTCGCTGTGTTTGACTTCGCGCCAGAGGTTCCACAGGTGGAGTCCCCTTACCGAGGGTGACCAAGCATGCACGAAAGCGTAATGCAGCGGATGTGGAACAGTGCCCATCTATCCGGTGGAAACGCTGCCTACGTCGAAGAGCTCTACGAGCTCTACCTGCACGACCCGAACGCTGTGCCAGAAGAGTGGCGCACGTACTTCCAGAAGCTTCCTGCCGACGGCAATCCTGCCCCCGACGTTTCGCATTCCTCTATCCGTGATCATTTCGTACTCCTGGCCAAGAACCAGCGCCGTGCCGCGCCTGTTTCCGCTGGCAGCGTAAGCACCGAGCACGAGAAAAAGCAGGTTGAAGTCCTGCGCCTGATCCTGGCATACCGTCTGCGTGGACATCAGGCAGCATCGCTTGATCCGCTGGGTCTCTGGGTGCGTACCGCTCCCTCCGACCTGTCGCTGGAACATTACGGGCTCACCGCTGCAGACCTCGACACTACTTTCCGGACCGGTGAGCTCTACATCGGCAAGGAAGAAGCGACCCTGCGTGAAATCCTCGATGCGCTGAAGCAGACCTACTGCAGCACCATCGGCGCCGAATTCATGCACATCGTCGATTCCGAACAGCGCCACTGGTTCGCCCAGCGCCTGGAAAGCGTCCGTGGCCGTCCGACGTACTCCGCCGACGCCCGCTCCCACCTGCTCGAGCGCCTGACCGCTGCCGAAGGCCTGGAAAAGTACCTGGGCACCAAGTACCCGGGCACCAAGCGCTTCGGCCTGGAAGGCGGCGAGAGCCTGATCCCGATGGTCGACGAGATCATCCAGCGTTCCGGCTCCTATGGTGTGAAGGAAATCGTCATCGGCATGGCCCACCGCGGCCGTCTGAACGTCCTGGTCAACACCCTGGGCAAGAACCCGCGCGAGCTGTTCGACGAGTTCGAAGGCAAGAAGCTGGTCGAGATGGGCTCCGGTGACGTGAAATACCACCAGGGCTTCTCCTCCAACGTCATGACCAGCGGCGGCGAAGTCCACCTGGCCCTGGCGTTCAACCCCTCGCACCTGGAAATCGTTTCCCCGGTGGTCGAGGGTTCGGTACGCGCCCGCCAGGACCGTCGCAAGGACGGCACCGGTGACAAGGTCGTGCCGATCTCCATCCACGGCGATGCCGCCTTCGCGGGGCAGGGCGTGGTCATGGAGACCTTCCAGATGTCGCAGACCCGTGCTTACAAGACGGGCGGCACCATCCACATCGTGATCAACAACCAGGTGGGCTTCACCACCAGCCGCCAGGACGATGCTCGTTCCACCGAGTACGCGACCGACGTGGCCAAGATGATCCAGGCGCCGATCTTCCATGTGAACGGCGACGATCCGGAAGCGGTCCTGTTCGTGACCCAGTTGGCCGTCGACTACCGCATGCAGTTCAAGCGTGACGTGGTCATCGACCTGGTCTGCTACCGCCGTCGTGGCCACAACGAGGCTGACGAGCCGAGCGGCACCCAGCCGCTGATGTACCAGCAGATCGCCAAGCAGCGCACCACCCGTGACCTGTATGCCGACGCGCTGATCGCAGCCGGCGTGCAGACCACCGAGCAGGCCCAGGAGAAGGTCGACGAATATCGCGACGCTCTCGACAACGGCCAGCACGTGGTGAAGAGCCTGGTGAAGGAGCCCAACAAGGAGCTCTTCGTCGACTGGCGTCCGTACGTGGGCCATGCCTGGACCGCGCGTCACGACACCCGTTTCGACCTGAAGACCCTGCAGGACCTCTCCGCCAAGCTGCTGGAAACCCCGGACGGCTTCGTCATGCAGCGTCAGGTGCAGAAGATCTACGAAGACCGCGCGAAGATGGCTGCCGGTGGCATGCCGATCAACTGGGGCTTCGCCGAGAACCTGGCCTACGCCACCCTGCTGTTCGAAGGTCACCCGGTGCGCATGACCGGTCAGGACGTCGGCCGCGGCACCTTCTCGCACCGCCACGCGGCGCTGCACAACCAGAAGGACGACTCGGTCTACATCCCGCTGGCCAACCTGTTCGAAGGTCAGCCGCGCGTCAGCCTGTACGACTCCTACCTCTCGGAAGAAGCAGTACTGGCATTCGAATACGGCTACGCCACCACCATGCCGAACGCGCTGGTGACCTGGGAAGCCCAGTTCGGTGACTTCGCCAACGGTGCACAGGTCGTGATCGACCAGTTCATCACCAGCGGCGAAACCAAGTGGCAACGTCTGTGTGGTCTGACCATGCTGCTGCCGCACGGTTACGAGGGCCAGGGTCCGGAGCACTCCTCCGCGCGCCTGGAGCGTTACCTGCAGCTGTGCGCCGAGCAGAACATCCAGGTCTGCGTGCCGACTACCCCGGCTCAGGTCTACCACATGCTGCGCCGTCAGGTGATCCGTCCGCTGCGCAAACCGCTGATCGTGATGACTCCGAAGTCGCTGCTGCGTCACAAGCTGGCCATCTCGACCCTGGAAGATCTGGCCGACGGTTCGTTCCAGACTGTGATCAACGAGATCGACAGCCTGGATCCGAAGAAAGTCGACCGCATCGTGCTGTGCAGCGGCAAGGTGTACTACGACCTGCTGGAGAAGCGTCGCGCCGAAGGTCTCGAGAACATCGCGATCGTTCGCCTCGAGCAGCTGTATCCGTTCCCGGAAGACGATCTGGCCGAGGTGCTGTCGCAGTACAAGAACCTCAAGCACATCGTCTGGTGCCAGGAAGAGCCGATGAACCAGGGTGCCTGGTTCTGCTCGCAGCACCATATGCGTCGTGTCATCGCCGCGCACAAGAAAGGTCTCAACCTGGAATACGCGGGCCGCGAAGGCTCGGCAGCTCCGGCTTGCGGCTACGCTTCGATGCACGCCGAGCAGCAGGAAAAACTGCTGCAGGACGCCTTCACCGTTTAACGCCAACGCGCAGTTGATACCGAATTTAAGGAAACACACATAATGGCTATCGAAATCAAAGCCCCAACCTTCCCGGAATCGGTTGCCGACGGCACCGTTGCAACCTGGCACAAGAAGGTCGGTGAAGCCGTCAAGCGTGACGAGCTGATCGTTGACATCGAGACCGACAAGGTCGTGATCGAAGTGCTGGCCGAGGCCGACGGCGTCCTGGCCGAGATCGTCAAGAACGAAGGCGATACCGTTCTCTCCAACGAGCTGCTGGGCAAGCTGAGCGAGGGCGGTGCCGCCGCTGCCGCTCCGGCGGCTGCCTCGGCTCCGGCTGCCGCACCGGCTGCCGCTGTACCGGCCGCTGCTGCCGCTGGCGACGACAACATCCTCTCGCCGGCCGCCCGCAAGCTGGCCGAAGAGAACGGCATCGACCCGAACAGCCTGGCCGGTACTGGCAAAGGCGGTCGCGTCACCAAGGAAGACGTCGTTGCTGCCGTTGAAGCCAAGAAGAACGCCCCGGCTGCCGCTCCGGTTGCCAAGGCTGCCGCTCCGGCTGCCGCTGCACCGGTGTTCGCCGCTGGCGACCGCGTCGAGAAGCGCGTTCCGATGACCCGCCTGCGCGCCAAGGTTGCCGAGCGTCTGGTCGAAGCCCAGTCCTCCATGGCCATGCTGACTACCTTCAACGAAGTCAACATGAAGCCGATCATGGACCTGCGCAACAAGTACAAGGACCTGTTCGAGAAGAAGCACAACGGCGTTCGCCTGGGCTTCATGTCCTTCTTCGTCAAGGCCGCCACCGAAGCCCTGAAGCGCTTCCCGGGCGTCAACGCCTCGATCGACGGCAACGACATCGTCTACCACGGCTACCAGGACATCGGTGTGGCAGTTTCCAGCGACCGCGGTCTGGTCGTACCGGTTCTGCGCAACGCCGAGTTCATGAGCCTGGCCGAGATCGAGAACGGCATCGCCACCTTCGGCAAGAAAGCCAAAGACGGCAAGCTGTCCATCGAAGACATGACCGGTGGTACTTTCACCATTTCCAACGGTGGCGTATTTGGATCCCTCTTGTCGACTCCGATCGTCAACCCGCCGCAGACCGCGATCCTCGGCATGCACAAGATCCAGGAGCGCCCGATGGCCGTTAACGGTCAGGTGGTCATCCTGCCGATGATGTACCTGGCGCTGTCTTACGATCACCGCATGATCGATGGCAAGGAAGCGGTAAGCTTCCTGGTCACCATGAAGGACCTGCTGGAAGACCCGGCTCGCCTGCTGCTGGACGTCTGATACGTCAATTCACACGACGGCCCCGTACTACACGACGGCCCCGCGAGGGGCCGTCCGCTTCACCGGAATAAGGATTGAGACATGAGCCAGAAATTCGACGTGGTTGTGATTGGTGCCGGCCCTGGCGGCTACGTAGCCGCTATTCGTGCCGCCCAGCTCGGCCTGAAGACCGCTTGCATCGAGAAATACATCGGTAAAGAGGGCAAGGTCGCTCTCGGCGGTACCTGCCTGAACGTAGGCTGCATTCCGTCCAAGGCCCTTCTGGACAGCTCCTGGAAGTACAAGGAAGCCAAAGAAGGCTTCGACGTCCACGGTATCTCCACCGGCGGCGTCAAGATGGACGTTCCGGCGATGATTGCCCGCAAGGCCAACATCGTGAAGAACCTGACCGGCGGCATCGCCACCCTGTTCAAGGCCAATGGCGTGACCTCCTTCGAAGGCCACGGCAAGGTCCTGGCCAACAAGCAGGTCGAAGTGACCGGCCTGGACGGCAAGACCCAGGTTCTGGAAGCCGACAACATCATCATCGCCTCGGGCTCCAAGCCGGTCGAAATTCCGCCGGCCCCGCTGACCGAAGACGTCATCGTCGACTCCACCGGCGCCCTGGAATTCCAGAGCGTACCGAAGAAGCTGGGCGTGATCGGCGCCGGCGTCATCGGTCTGGAACTGGGTTCGGTCTGGGCTCGCCTGGGCGCTGAAGTCACCGTCCTGGAAGCTCTCGACAAGTTCCTCCCGGCTGCCGACGAGCAGATCGCCAAGGAAGCTCTGAAGGTCCTGACCAAGCAAGGCCTGAACATCCGCCTGGGCGCACGCGTCACCGCTTCGGAAGTGAAGAAGAAGCAGGTCACCGTGACCTTCACCGACGCCAACGGCGAGCAGAAGGAAACCTTCGACAAGCTGATCGTGGCCGTGGGCCGTCGCCCGGTGACCACCGACCTGCTGGCCGCTGACAGCGGCGTGACCATGGACGAGCGTGGCTTCATCTACGTCGACGACCACTGCAAGACCAGCGTTCCGGGCGTCTACGCCATCGGTGACGTGGTCCGCGGCGCCATGCTGGCGCACAAGGCCTCGGAAGAGGGCGTGATGGTTGCCGAGCGTATCGCCGGTCACAAGGCCCAGATGAACTACGACCTGATTCCGTCGGTGATCTACACCCACCCGGAAATCGCATGGGTCGGCAAGACCGAGCAGCAGCTCAAGGGCGAAGGCGTTGAAATCAACGTCGGTACCTTCCCGTTCGCTGCCAGCGGCCGTGCCATGGCTGCCAACGACACCACCGGCCTGGTCAAGGTCATCGCCGATGCCAAGACCGACCGCGTACTGGGCGTCCACGTGATCGGCCCGAGCGCCGCCGAGCTGGTACAGCAAGGCGCAATCGGCATGGAATTCGGTACCAGTGCCGAAGACCTGGGCATGATGGTCTTCTCCCACCCGACTCTGTCCGAAGCGCTGCATGAAGCGGCCCTGGCAGTGAATGGCCACGCCATCCACATCGCCAACCGCAAGAAGCGCTAAGGAACGGGACCACGGCGGGGAGGGCGGCAGTCTTTTGCGAGGGGCTGCCACCCGACCCGCCGGATCGTTTCTCCCCCGAGGGGGACACGGTCACAGGTGGCGTGGTGCCACGAGCGCCGCGCCGAATGCGCAATACCCAAGACGAAAACGGTAGACAAGCATGAATCTCCACGAATATCAGGGTAAGCAGCTGTTCGCTGAGTACGGCCTGCCCGTATCCAAGGGCTTCGCCGTCGACACACCCGAAGAGGCCGCAGAAGCCTGTGAAAAAATCGGTGGTACCGAGTGGGTCGTTAAAGCCCAGGTACACGCCGGTGGCCGCGGTAAAGCGGGCGGTGTGAAGCTGGTCAAGAGCAAAGAGGACGCCAAGGCGTTCGCCGCCAACTGGCTGGGCAAGCGTCTGGTGACTTACCAGACTGACGCCAACGGCCAGCCGGTCAGCAAGATCCTGGTGGAATCCTGCACCGACATCGACAAGGAGCTGTACCTCGGCGCCGTTGTCGACCGTTCCAGCCGTCGCATCGTCTTCATGGCCTCCACCGAAGGTGGCGTGGACATCGAGAAAGTTGCGCACGAGACCCCCGAGAAGATCCTCAAAGCCACCATCGATCCGCTGGTTGGCGCACAGCCTTACCAGGGTCGTGAGCTGGCCTTCCAACTGGGCCTGAAAGGCGACCAGATCAAGCAGTTCACCCACATCTTCGTGGGCCTGGCCAAGCTGTTCCAGGACTACGACCTGGCGCTGCTGGAAGTGAACCCGCTGGTGATCAAGAAAGACGGCAACCTGCACTGCCTGGACGCCAAGATCAACATCGACTCCAACGCCATGTACCGTCAGCCCAAGCTGCGCGCCATGCACGACCCGTCCCAGGACGACGCTCGTGAAGCCCATGCGCAGAAGTGGGAACTGAACTACGTCGCGCTGGAAGGCAACATCGGCTGCATGGTCAACGGCGCTGGCCTGGCCATGGGCACCATGGACATCGTCAACCTGCACGGCGGCAAGCCGGCCAACTTCCTCGACGTTGGCGGCGGTGCGACCAAAGAGCGCGTGACCGAAGCGTTCAAGATCATCCTGTCCGACAGCAACGTCGCTGCCGTTCTGGTGAACATCTTCGGCGGCATCGTTCGCTGCGACATGATTGCCGAAGGCATCATCGGCGCCGTGAAAGAAGTCGGCGTGAAAATCCCGGTTGTCGTTCGTCTGGAAGGCAACAATGCCGACCTCGGCGCCAAGGTCCTGGCCGAAAGCGGTCTGAACATCATCGCGGCGACCAGCCTGACCGACGCTGCCCAGCAAGTCGTCAAGGCCGCGGAGGGTAAGTAATGAGCGTCCTGATCAATAAAGACACCAAAGTCATCTGCCAGGGCTTCACCGGCTCGCAGGGTACCTTCCACTCCGAACAAGCCATCGCCTATGGCACCAAGATGGTTGGCGGCGTGACCCCCGGCAAGGGCGGCACCACCCACCTGGGCCTGCCGGTGTTCAACACCGTCAAGGAAGCCGTGGAAGCTACCGGCGCTGACGCTTCGGTCATCTACGTTCCGGCTCCGTTCTGCAAGGACTCGATCCTGGAAGCGGCCTTCGGCGGCATCAAGCTGATCGTCTGCATCACCGAAGGCATCCCGACCATCGACATGCTGGAAGCCAAGGTCAAGTGTGACGAGCTGGGCGTGCGCCTGATCGGCCCGAACTGCCCGGGCGTGATCACTCCCGGCGAGTGCAAGATCGGCATCATGCCGGGTCACATCCACCTGCCGGGCAAGGTAGGCATCGTGTCGCGTTCCGGCACCCTGACCTACGAAGCCGTGAAGCAGACCACCGACGCCGGCTTCGGCCAGTCCACCTGCGTGGGCATCGGTGGCGACCCGATCCCGGGCTCCAACTTCATCGACATCCTGAAGCTGTTCCAGGAAGACCCGAAAACCGAAGCCATCGTCATGATCGGCGAAATCGGTGGTTCGGCTGAAGAAGAAGCGGCTGCCTACATCAAGGCCAACGTGACCAAGCCGGTGGTGTCCTACATCGCTGGTGTCACCGCACCGCCCGGCAAGCGCATGGGCCACGCCGGCGCCATCATCTCCGGCGGCAAGGGCACTGCGGACGAGAAGTTCGCCGCCCTGCAGGACGCTGGTGTGAAAACCGTGCGTTCGCTGGCCGACATCGGCAAGGCCCTGGCCGAGCTGACCGGCTGGGCGGTCAAGTAAGCACCTCGCTTACTGAACCGTTCGTCAACAGAGGCCACCTTCGGGTGGCCTCTGTCATTGCGGCGGCGTCTCAGAATTTTCGCTCAGGCGACATAGGCGATCATTACGCGGACGATCTGACGTATGTCAGTGCAGCTCCTCGGAATAGATCGTTAGGCTAGCAACTATATGAAGCGTCGCGCTCCCCACAAGGGAGGGCTCGCTCACCGTCAATTCCTACCCGGAAGCGACGGCGATTCCTGACCGTCAAGGATGGCGGGATAACCAGCATGCAGGAGCAACCGGGCCACGAGCCCATGGAAAACCTCTGCTATCGGACTTCCAAGAACAAATCACCGTACCGATGACAGCAGCATCACAGGATCCGCAGGCTCGCCCCGAGTGAGTCGGCCAGTCCCGTTCGATGCGGCTTTGTCACGTCTGTACGGCGTGCGTGCCTTGGGAGACCACAAACCCGCTTAAGCACTGTGGTATTTCCCTTCATGAAAGTCTTGAAAGGCCAGGACGTCCTGGCACTTGGTTTTATGACCTTCGCCCTGTTCGTCGGGGCGGGCAACATCATCTTCCCGCCGATCGTGGGCCTGCAGTCGGGGCCGCATGTGTGGATGGCCGCGCTGGGCTTCCTGATCACCGCGGTCGGCCTGCCGGTGATCACCGTCGTGGCGCTGGCCAAGGTCGGCGGGGCGATGGACACCCTGAGCCATCCGATCGGCAAGGTCGCCGGCGGGCTGCTGGCGGCTGTCTGCTACCTCTCGGTCGGGCCGCTGTTCGCCACCCCGCGTACCGCCACCGTGTCCTTCGAAGTCGGCCTGGCGCCGCTGACCGGCGAGGGCGCTCTGCCGCTGTTCCTCTACAGCCTGGTGTACTTCCTGATCGTGCTGGTGATCTCGCTGTATCCGGGCAAGCTGCTGGATACCGTCGGCCGCTTCCTCGCGCCGCTGAAGATCATCGCCCTGGCCGCCCTGGGCATTGCCGCCTTCATGTTGCCGGCCGGCCCCATCGGCATCGCTGAGCCGGCCTACCAGACGGCAGCGTTTTCCCAGGGCTTCGTCAATGGTTACCTGACCATGGACACCCTTGGCGCGCTGGTCTTCGGCATCGTCATCGTCAACGCGATCCGCTCCCGTGGCGTCGACTCACCGCGGCTGATCACCCGCTACGCCATCATCGCCGGTCTGATCGCCGGGGTCGGCCTGGCGCTGGTGTACATCAGCCTGTTCCGCCTGGGCTCGGGCAGCCATGACATCGCCGCCGGTGCCGCCAACGGCGCTGCCGTCCTGCATGCATACGTGCAGCACACCTTCGGCTCGCTGGGCAGCACTTTCCTCGCCGTACTCATCGCGCTGGCCTGCCTGGTCACCGCAGTCGGCCTGACCTGTGCCTGTGCCGAGTACTTCTGCCGCATCCTGCCGCTGTCGTATCGCAGCCTGGTGATCATCCTGGCCGGCTTCTCGCTGCTGGTATCGAACCTGGGCCTGACCAAGCTCATCCAGTTCTCCATCCCCGTGCTGACCGCCATCTACCCGCCGTGCATCGTGCTGGTGGCGCTGAGCTTCTGCGCCAGCCTGTGGCGTTCGCAGACCCGCATCGTTGCCCCGGTGATGGTGATTTCCTTCGTCTTCGGCATCATCGATGCTCTGAAGGGCGCCAAGCTCGACGCCTGGATGCCGGTCTGGATGGAACACCTGCCGCTGGCCGAGCAGGGCCTCGCCTGGCTGATCCCCTCGGTCGTCATGCTGGCCGTGATGGTGGTGATCGACCGCTTGCTGGGCAAACCCCAGGAAGCGATGGCTTGATATCCCGCCAGCCATGAAAAAGGCCGCCCACGAGGCGGCCTTTTTCTTGGTTGCGATTCGCGGTCGTGGGCGCCGTGTCCTGAAACGATAAACTGGCGTCTATCGGCTGCGTACTGACTTCATTCGCCTCGAATCGCAAGGAAATCCATGACCGACGTCGTCGACCTGTTCGACATCCAGTACTTCTGGAACCTGCTCGCCATCCTCTGGTTCCTCTTCTGCTGGATCGGCTACACCCGCTACGCCAAGACCAAGGCCCGCGATACCGCGTGCCTGGCCAGCGTGCTGCACCTCTATCGCCAGGACTGGATGCGCCGCGTGCTGCTGCGCGACAACCGGGTGGCGGACGCCAGCGTGATCGGCAATCTGGAGCGTAATGCCTCGTTCTTCGCCTCCAGCACCCTGATCATCCTCGCCGGCATTCTCACCTTGCTGGGTTCGGCCGAGCGTACGATCTCGGTTCTTGCCGACCTGCCTTTCGTGACCCCGCCCACCCGTGGGCTTTCAGAGCTCAAGCTGCTGTGCCTGTCGGTAGTGTTCGTCTATGCCTTCTTCACCTTCAGCTGGTGCATGCGCCAATACAACTTCGCGGCGGTGCTGATCGGTTCGGCGCCCATGGTCGGGGAGCGCAACGTTGGCGAGCTGGAGCGCAAGTCCTTCGCCGAGCGTGCGGCGCGCGTGGTATCTCTGGCGGCGCACCAGTTCAACCAGGGCCTGCGCACCTACTACTTCGGCCTGGCCATGCTGGCCTGGTTCATCAATCCGTGGATCTTCATGCTGGTGACGGCGGGCGTGGTGGGCGTGCTGTACCAGCGCGAATTCCATTCCAGCGTGCTCCACGTGATGGTCTACACGCCGACGCCCCAGGGCGACGCGCCACGGGATAACGACATTCCTCCCAGCGGCTGAGTGGCAATCGGCAGAAACGACAAGGCCCGCAAAATGCGGGCCTTGTCTTGTGCAACGGAAGCGAATTACTGCTTCTGTTCGCCGCCTGCAGGCTCCTGCGGTGCGGTGGCCGGGGCGGCCGGAGTAGCCGGGGAAGCTTCAGGTGCCGGCGGGGTGGTCGGCGCCGGAGTAGCCGGCTGCTCGGTCGCGGCCGGTGCCGGCGGCGCTTTCGGCTCTTCTTTCTTGTCGCAGGCGGCAAGGCCCAGACCTGCAACGATCAGCAGAGCGAAGGGAAGGGTTTTTTTCATGCGGAGCCTCCATGTGCGGCTTTCCTGGTGTTAGCCCTTTGAACCGACGTTATGTGAATTAGTTCAACGTATGTTCCCAAGGTCCTGAATTTCCTGACTGCAGGAGTGACAACGGCCGGGGTATGATGCTGCCCCGTGCAGTCAATCGGTCGACCCTTCCCATGTCCGAAAACCCACTCCTGGAGCGCGCCCAACGCTTCCTTTCGGCGCTGCGCCACTGCCAGTTGCTGGGCATCAGCGCGCATGCCGCGGACGCTTCCGGCCTGACCCTGCGGCTTCCCTACAGCGAAGCCATCGTCGGCAACCCGGAAACCGGCGTGATCCATGGCGGTGCCATCACCACGCTGATGGACACCACCTGCGGCATTTCCACCGTCTGCGTGCTGCCGCAGTTCGAAATCTGCCCGACCCTGGACCTGCGCATCGATTACATGCACCCGGCGCAACCGCACAAGGACGTCTACGGGTTCGCCGAGTGCTACCGGGTTACCCCGAACATCATCTTCACCCGTGGCTATGCCTATCAGGACGACCCCAGCGAACCCATCGCCCATGTGGTCGGCACCTTCATGCGCATGGGCAAGGCGGTATCCGCCGGCACCGTGAAGCGCGATGTCGATGGAGGCCAGGGATGAGTAAGGTGAGCATCGAGGAGATGGTGCGTGCGGCGCACGAGAGCAAGGACTACGACCCGCTGCTGGAGATGATCCCTTACGCCCGGTTGCTTGGCATGCGCTGCCTGCGCCTGGGCGACGACGCCATCTTCCACCTGCCGGCCAACCCGGACAATATCGGCAACCCCACGCTGCCAGCCCTGCATGGCGGCGTGATCGCCGGTTTCATGGAGCAGTCGGCGCTGCTGCACCTGCTGATGTTCATGGGTATCCCACACATGCCCAAGATCATCGACTTCTCCATCGACTACCTGCGTGCCGGGCACTTTCGCGATACCTACGCGCAGTGCCAGGTCTGGCGCCAGGGCCGGCGGGTGGCCAACGTTGCCATCACCGCCTGGCAGACCACTCGCACTGAGCCGATTGCCACTGCCCGCGCGCACTTCAAGGTCGACGGCGCCTGAATGGACACGCTGCTGATCCTGCTCGGCCTGCTGCTGATTCTTGCCGGGTACGTCTGGCTCATCGCCCGCGCTTTCGAGCGCAGCCTGTTCTGGGGCCTCGCCAGCCTGCTGCCGCCATTGGCGCTGCTGTTCGTCCTGATTCACTGGCGCCACGCCCGAAGCGCCGTGGCGCTGGGCGGCCTGGGCTGTATTCCGCTGGTAGTCGGCCTGACCATGCTGGCCAACCAGGACAGCGCGCGCCTGGAGGCGATCCTCCGTCTGGAGTGGCTCAAGCCCGAGCCGGCAGCCAAGCCTGAACTGGCCATCGACCTGCGCGGTGAGCTGAACGGCCAACCCTTCGTGCCCGAGCAGGCCGAATTCATCGACGGTGTGCTCAGCCTGCGCGAAGGCCAGGATTTCTACGCCCACCGCGAAATCCAGGTCCGTCTGGCGGCTCCGCTCAGCGGCCCGCTCCGGCTGGACGTGCTGCCTGACGACAAGGGCCGCCTGCCGGAAATCGAAGTCAGCTGGCTCGCACCCGGTGAGGAATTACCCGAAGCGGTGCGCCTGCAGCGTGGCTACAGCCTGCACCTCGATCTGCGCCCCAAGGCACCCAATCGCATGGAGGGCGCGTTCCACCTGGTGCTGCCGGCGGAAATGCAGACCACCCTGTCCGGTACCATCGAAGTATTCACCGATCGCCTGCGCTATCGCGACGGCACCGTCGACAACCGATTCGATTCCCGCGATACCCTGCGTTATGTGTTGCAGGACTATCTGCAACGTCGCTTTGCCCGCCGTGACGTTGCCATTCTCCACATGCCGACTCTGGATCCGCAGCGGGTCTCCCAGGTCGTTCCATTGACCGTCGAGTTCGCTGGCGAGACGCAGGATCTGCAAGTGACGCTGGAGAAGGACCCGGCACGCGGCTGGGGCGTGCGCGGTGATCGTTTTGCACGACTCAAGGCGGCGAGCGCGATTGCGCCGCCAGCCCCGGCTCCCGCTCCGGTGAAAGCGAGCGCCCCTGTACAGGCCGTGCCGGAAAGCGGTCGCCTGGACCTCGAGCGCCTGCTGGCAACGCCCCAGCGTTACGTCAACCGCAGCATGCGCGTGACCACCGAGCGCGGACGCACCGCCGAAGGCGTCTTCGTCGGGTTGAACGCCGATGGCCGCGTCGTCATCCGCCGGGTCATCGATGGGCCGGGGGAGGCCAGTTATACGCTGCGCCCCAGCGAAATCACCGATATCGAGTTGCCGGCGCACTGACCATGCGCCGATGCTCTGGTATCGATGTGTCGGCGAATTTTCTCCAAACCCTTGAATTGGCTCGGGAAGCCCCCATCTCGCTGACATCGGCCGCATGACGCGGCATTTGTCATCCTCGGAGCGAGAAACAATGAGCGCGGAGACTCAAAAAGAAACACTGGGCTTCCAGACCGAAGTGAAGCAGCTGCTTCACCTGATGATTCATTCCCTGTATTCGAACAAGGAAATCTTCCTTCGTGAACTGATTTCCAACGCCTCCGACGCCGCCGACAAGCTGCGTTTCGAAGCCCTGGCCAAGCCGGAGCTGCTCGAAGGCGGTGCCGAGCTGAAGATTCGTGTGAGCTTCGACAAGGACGCCAAGACCGTCACCCTCGAAGACAACGGCATCGGCATGAGCCGCGAGGAAGTCATCGCGCACCTGGGCACCATCGCCAAGTCCGGCACCGCCGACTTCCTGAAGAACCTCTCCGGTGACCAGAAGAAGGATTCCCACCTGATCGGTCAGTTCGGTGTGGGCTTCTACAGCGCCTTCATCGTTGCCGACAAAGTGGACGTATTCAGCCGTCGCGCCGGTGCGCCGGCCAGCGAGGGCGTGCACTGGTCGTCGAAAGGCGAGGGCGAGTTCGAAGTCGCCACTGTCGACAAGGCGGAACGCGGCACCCGTATCGTCCTGCACCTGAAGGACGGCGAGGACGAGTTCGCTGACGGCTGGCTCCTGCGCAACATCATCAAGAAATACTCCGACCACATCGCGCTGCCCATCGAGCTGCCGAAGGAGCACCACGGCGAAGAGGCCGACAAGCCGGCCGAAACCGAGTGGGAAGTGGTCAACCGTGCCAGCGCCCTGTGGACCCGTCCGCGCACCGAGGTGAAGGACGAGGAGTACCAGGAGTTCTACAAGCACATTGCCCATGACTTCGAGAACCCGCTGACCTGGAGCCACAACAAGGTCGAGGGCAAGCTCGAGTACACCTCGCTGCTCTACGTCCCGGCCCGCGCGCCGTTCGACCTGTACCACCGCGAGGCACCGCGCGGCCTGAAGCTGTACGTGCAGCGCGTGTTCATCATGGACCAGGCCGACCAGTTCCTGCCGCTGTACCTGCGCTTCATCAAGGGTGTGGTGGACTCCAACGACCTGTCGCTGAACGTCTCCCGCGAGATCCTGCAGTCCGGCCCCATCGTCGATTCGATGAAGTCCGCGCTGACCAAGCGCTCCCTGGACATGCTGGAGAAGCTGGCGAGCAACGATGCCGAGGCCTACAAGGGCTTCTGGAAGAACTTTGGCCAGGTGCTCAAGGAAGGTCCGGCCGAGGACTTCGCCAACAAGGACAAGATCGCCGGCCTGCTGCGCTTCTCCTCCACCAGTGACGAGAGCGGCGAGCAGAGCGTGTCCCTGGCCGACTACATCGGCCGCCTGAAGGAAGGCCAGGACAAGATCTACTACCTCACCGGCGAAAGCTTCGCCCAGGTGAAGAACAGCCCGCACCTGGAAGTCTTCCGCAAGAAAGGCATCGAAGTGCTGCTGCTCACCGATCGCATCGACGAGTGGCTGATGAGCTACCTGCCGGAGTTCGATGGCAAGCAACTGGTCGACGTCGCCCGTGGCGACCTGGACCTGGGCAGCCTGGACTCGGAAGAGGACAAGAAGGCCCAGGAAGAGATCGCCAAGGCCAAAGAAGGCCTGGCCGAGCGTCTGAAGGCCGCGCTGGGCGAAGAAGTTGCCGAGGTGCGCGTCTCCCATCGCCTGACCGACTCGCCGGCGATCCTCGCCATCGGCGAACAGGACCTGGGCCTGCAGATGCGCCAGATCCTCGAGGCCAGCGGGCAGAAAGTGCCGGAAGCCAAGCCGATCTTCGAGTTCAACCCGGCCCACCCGCTGATCGAGAAGCTCGATGCGGAAGCCGACGAAGACCGCTTCGGTGAGCTGACCCACATCCTCTTCGACCAGGCCGCCCTGGCTGCGGGGGACAGTCTGAAAGACCCGGCCGCCTATGTGCGCCGCCTGAACAAGCTGCTGGTGGAACTTTCCGCCTAAGCTGAACCAGCCCAAAGCCCGCCTCGGCGGGCTTTGCGTTTTTCAAGTACTCGAGCAACTACACCGACAAGCGAAAGGGGACTACCCGAATGAGCCAGATCAGCGTGCAACCTGTCGCCTACAGCCTCGATGGCGTGTCCTTCGAAGGCCAACTGGTATTCGATGCTGCCAGCAACGCGCCGCGCCCCGGCCTGCTGATGGCGCCGAACTGGATGGGCGTCAGCCAGGGCGCCGTGGACATTGCCCGCAAGGTCGCCGAGCGCGGCTATGTGGTGCTGGTGGCCGATCTCTATGGCAAGGACGTGCGCCCCAATGGCCCGGAGCAGGCAGGCGCCGCCATGATGCCGCTGAAGAACGACCGCGCGCTGCTGCGCAAGCGCATGCGGCTCTCGCTCAAGACCCTGCTGGAGCAGGCGGGCAAAGCGCCCCTGGATACCACGAAGCTCGCCACCTTCGGCTTCTGCTTCGGTGGCTGCTGCGCCCTGGAGCTGGCCCGTGATGGCGCGCCGCTGGCCGCCGCGGTGTCTTTCCATGGCACTCTGGATACGCCGAATCCTGCCGATGCGCAGAACATCAAAGGATCGGTACTGGTCCTCGATGGTGCCATCGATCCTTTCGTGCCGCGTGAGCAGCTGACGGCGTTCGCCAAGGAGATGATCGACGCCAAGGTGGATTGGGCTCTCACCAGCTACGGCGGTGCCGCGCACTCGTTCACCGATCCGCACGCGCAGATCCCCGGCAAGATGCAGTACGACGCCAAGGTGGCGCGCCGCGCTTTCGCGGCGATGTTCGACCTGCTGGAGGAGCGCTTCGGCGCCTGACCGGGTAGGGGGAGGGCGTCGCGCCGCTCCCCCGTTTCGGATTCAGCGCAGCTTGGCCACCTTGAACTCCAGGTCCGGCCAGGCTGGCAGGCCGGCGAAGTCCTCCCGCAGATAGCGCGCCAGCGCGATGATCTGCGCGTTGTTCAGGCTATGGCGGAAAGCCGGCATATAGCCCAGTTCAGGACGGGCGGGGTTGCCGATGCCGTCCAGGATCACCCTCAGCAGATTGTCCGGCGTCGGCGCATACAGGTTGTTACTCACGGCCAGCGACGGCCGCACTCCGTTGAGCTTCGGGCTGTCACCGTCATGGTGGCAGGCCATGCAGGCGCCCTTGAATAGCCGTCCACCGCTGCCACTGACAGGCTGCAAGGTGCCGTAGGTGCGCTGCTCCAGTTCAGCCGCCTGCTTCTCCGGCGAGAAGTCGCCCGGTTGCTCCGGAAGCAGGGTCGCGAGATAGCGCGCCATGGCTTGCAGCTCCGCGTCCGGTTGCTGCGCCAGCCCGGCGGCCACCGACGCCATGGGGCCGGCGGCGGCTCCGTGGTAGCGCGAGAAGCCGTTGCGCAAGTAGTCGTACAGTGTTGCCTGGGTCCAGGGGATGGCCGGCTTGCCGTTACCGTTGAGTGGCGGAACCTGCCAGCCGTCCACGGTTGCGCCGGCGAAGCGCTGCTTGCCGGTGCGCTCGGCGCCCAGTGCGTTGCGCGGCGTGTGGCAGGCACTGCAATGGCCCAGCCCCTCCACCAGATAGGCGCCGCGATTCCAGGCCGCATCACGCTGCGGCTTCGGCTGGAAAGGCCTCTTGTCGAAGAACAGGAAGTTCCAGCCCGCCATCATCCGGCGCTGGTTGTAGGGGAAGGGCAGGCGATTGTCCGGCGTATCCGCCTCGACGGCCGTGCGGCTCATCAGGTAGGCATAAAGGTCGCGCAGATCGTCGTCGTCGACTCGGGTGAAGGCGGTATAGGGGAAGGCCGGATAGAGGTAGGCGCCCTCGCGGGCAATACCCTCGCGCATGGCGCGCCTGAAGGCATCGAAGGACCAGCGGCCAATACCGGTCTTGGGCTCCGGCGTGAGGTTGGAGGTGTAGAGCGTGCCGAACGGCGTCAGCATGGCGCGGCCGCCCGCCAGTGGCGTGCCGCCATCGCGGGTATGACAGGCCACGCAGTTGCCGAGGGCGGCCAAGCGCTGCCCCCGGGCGACGGATTCGGCGCCGAAGCTTTCGCGAGCGGGCGGCTCGATCGGCGCGATGCTCGGCTGCCAGGAGAGGAACAGGCCGAGCATGATGAGAGCAGCCAGCCCGCCGACGATGGCCAGAGACGTGTTTTTCATGAAGATTGCCTCTCCTGCAACGCGGCACGGACCCGTTCAGGGGTGAACGGCGGGCGGGTGAAGCGCACGCCGGTAGCGTCGTACAGGGCGTTGGCGATGGCGGCGGCGCTGGGCACCGAGGTCGATTCGCCGGCCCCCAGCGGCGGAGTGCCGGGACGGTCGAGCAGCAGCGCAGTGATCTTGGGTACTTCCGGGAATCCGAGGATCGAATAGCCACCCCACTCCAGGCTGGTGACGCCGCCGCGGTCGAAGGTGGAGTACTCCATCAGTGCGCGGCTGGTGGCCTGGATCACGTTGCCGTGGACCTGGTGGCGTACGCCATCCGGGTTGACCATCTGCCCGCAATCCTGTGCCACGTGGACATCGGTCACGCGGACTGCGCCGGTGTGCGGCTCGACCTCGACATCCACTATCCAGGCCGCCCAGGCCGAGCCGAAGCCCGGGAAGGCGCTGTGGAAGTAGCGCGCATAGGCGAATCCGCGCCCGACCAGCAGGTTGCCCTGCTGCGCCCGTGGGTTGGGCGAGACGCGCGGCAGCCAGCGCGCGGAGCTGGCCAGTGTGTTGATCAGTGTAATTGCGCGCTCATCGTGCAGGTAGCGCAGGCGGAACTCGATGGGATCGGCCCCGGCCATCTGCGCCAGTTCGTCGATGTAGGACTCGTGGGCGAATACGTTGGGCAATGCGGACACGCCGCGCATCCAGGATGCCCGGACGATGGGCGCGGCGTCATTGCACACCACGCGCATGTGCGGGTAGGCGTATTGCGGGACGGCGGTGCGATCGCCCATCTGCGTCACCTGGGCCTTGGCCTCCACCCGCGAGGTGAGCAGCAGCGCCAGGGTGATGCCGTTGTTGGACGGGTAGCAGGTGGCGAAGTCATAGGCGAGCACGTTGCCGTCACTGTCCAGCCCGCCACGGACGTCGATCAGTTGCGCCGAACCCTTGGGTTCCCAACCGTGTTCCTGTTCGCGCGTCAGTTGTACGCGTACCGGCCGGCCCAGCGCCATGGCAAGCAGGGCAGCGTCGGCGGCCACGTCATCGGCGCAGTTGCGGCCGTAGCAGCCGGACGCTTCCATTCGTATGACTTCGACCTGCTCGGGCGGCATGTCGAGCAGCATCGCCAGGTCGGCGCGCAAGTTGTGGGGGTTCTGGCTGCCGGACCAGACCTTCATCACGCCGTCCTCGAGATGGGCGAGCGCGCAGGACGGGCCGATGGAAGCATGCTGGTGGTAAGGCCAGACGTAGGTGCGTTGCAGCGGGTGGGCGACTTGCCCGAGCGCGGCGTCCATCTGTGCGTCGTCTCGCAGCATGCGTGGCTGCTTGGGGTGGGCGCGCAGGGTGGCTTCCAGCTCGTCGAGTCCCAGTGGGGGCAGCGCGCTCCAGCTTTTCCAGCGCACCTTCAGTGACTGGGCGATACGTATCGCCTGTTCCTCGCGCTCGGCCACCACGCCGACGAAGTCGCCGACCACCACCAGGCGAACGAAGCCGGGCAAGTGGGCGACGGATGCTTCGTCCACTTCCAGCAGGCTCCTGCCCAGCGGCGCGCTGGTGTCGGCGCCGGTGTAGGGCGGGCGCACCACGCGGCCGTGGAGCATTCCCGGCAGGCGCATGTCGTGCACGTACGTCAACCCGCCAGTGACCTTGGCGGGGATATCCAGGCGCGGTACCGAGTGGCCGACCACGCGGTATTCGCTGGGGGACTTCAGCGGTGCGCTGGCATCGATCTTCAGTTCGAAGCGCTGGCCTTGCAGCAGTTCGCCGTAGCCGATGCGGCGCGCCGGTTGGCGTTTGTCGAAGATGGCTCCGTCGGCGCAGCCGAGCTGGCGGATGTTGACCTTCAGGTACTTCGCCGCACGCTGCATGAGGAACTCGCGCGCCTCGGCTGCAGCTCGACGCAGCGGAATGGCGCTGACCTGGATGCTCGAGCTGGCGATGGTTGGGCCCTGGTCGGGGGTGTAGCGCGTGTCTCCCAGCAACAGGGTCACCTGCTTGAGATCGACGTTCAGCTCCTCGGCGACGATCTGGCTCAGGGCGGTGCGGATGCCGGTGCCAAGGTCGACATGGCCGCAGGCGGCGGTGATGGTGCCGTTGCCGGCGATGCTGATGAAGCTGTCGACCTGGTCGAGCGGTAGCGCGCTGTCAGCGCTCTGTGCCAGCAGCGGGCGCGGCAGCTGGACGCTGACCAGCAGTACGCCGCCAGCCTTGAGGAAGTTGCGGCGACTGAGCCGGTTCATGCCGGGTTTCCCTGCCCGCTGTCGTTGCCCGGGCCAGCGGCCCGTCGAACGGCGTTGAGTATTTCCACATGGGTGCCGCAGCGGCACAGGTTGTAGGCCAGCTCCTGGCGAATCTCTTCGTCGCTCGGGTCGGGATTGCGGGCGAGCAGGGCTGCGCTGGTCATGACCATGCCGTTGGTGCAGTAGCCGCACTGTGCGGCCTGTTCGTCGATGAAGGCCTGCTGCACCGGGTGCGGCGCGTCCAGCGTGCCGAGGCCCTCGAGGGTGGTGATCTGGCGTCCCTGGGCCGCGGAGACCGGGGTGATGCAGGAGCGGGTGGCGACGCCATCGAGATGGACGGTACAGGCGCCGCATTCGCCCAGGCCGCAGCCGTACTTGGGGCCGTTGAGCTGCAGATCGTTGCGCAGGACGTACAACAGGGGTGTATCGGCCGCCACGGCGAGCGACCAGGTCCGGCCGTTGACGACCAGCGAGAGGGGATCAGCCACGGGGTGGACTCCTTCCTGAGAGTGTCATGCCCGACACCCTGGCGCAGCGGGGTGAAGGGAAAAGGAAGGAAGTCTTCGGCAACGGCCAGGCGCCAGCTAGGGCGAGCAGGCCGATAGGGCTGTAGGAATCAGGCGATTGGGGCGCCGGTCGTGCGCGCCCCGCCAGGGTTTTGTGTCAGGCGTTGCCGGTAGCGACTGTGGAGGGTTGGTCGACGCGGTAACCCCGTGCGCCGAACCAGACGATGTACAGGTAGCACACCAGCGGCACGGCGAAGGAGGGCAGCAGGCCGATGCGATCGGCAAAGGAGGCCTGCACCAGCGGCATTACGGCGCCACCGACGATGGCCATGCAGAGCAGGCCGGAGCCCTTGCTGGTGAGGTTGCCCAGGCCTTCCAGGGCGAGGGAGAAGATGGTCGGGAACATGATCGAGTTGAACAGGCCGATCAGGATCAGCGCCCACATCGCCACGTGCCCGCCGACGCTCAGCGCTATGCCGATCAGCACGGCGATGGCGACGGCGTTGAAGGCCAGCAGGCGGTTGGGTGCGATGGTGCGCATCAGTGCGCTGCCGATGAAGCGACCGAGCATGGCGCCGCCCCAGTAGAACGACAGGTACTTGCCGGCCTGGTCCGCCGGTAGCCCGGCGATATCCGGCTGCCCCATCAGGCTCACCAGATAGCTGCCGATGGATACTTCGGCGCCGACGTAGCAGAAAATCGCGATCACGCCGAACACCAGGTGGCGATGGGCGAAGATCGATTTCTGCCCGGCGGCGCCATCGGTGGGCTCGCCGTGGTGGATCTTCGGCAGGCGGAACAGGGCGATCAGCACGGCAATCGCAAACAGCAGCCCGGCCAGCACCAGGTAGGGGGTCTTCACCGAGTCCGCCTCACTGGCGGCAGAACTGCCGATCTGCGAGGCGGCGCCGGCGCCGATGGCGAGTATGGTCACCGAGCCGACCAGCGGGCCGACAGTGGTACCCAGGGAGTTGAAGGCCTGGGTGAGGTTCAGCCGGCTGGCCGCAGTCGACGCCGGGCCGAGCACGTTCACGTAGGGATTGGCCGCGACCTGCAGCAAGGTGATGCCCGAGGCGAGGATGAACAGCGCGGCAAGGAAGAACGGATAGGACTGCGAGCCGGCCGCCGGGTAGAACAGCAGGCAGCCGACGCCGGCGGTGGCCAGGCCGACGATGATGCCGCTCTTGTAGCCGACCTTCTCCACCAGCCGGCCGGCGGGGAAGGACATGATGAAGTAGGCGCCGAAGAAGCAGAACTGCACCAGCGAGGCTTCCACGTAGGAGAGGGTGAAGACCGCCTTGAGGTGTGGCACGAGGATGTCGTTCAGCGACGTGATCAGGCCCCACATGAAGAACAGCAGGGTCAGTACGGTGAGGGCGCTGGTATGGCGGTGGGCGGTCGGCTGGTCCATCACGGACTCCTCGGGCCAGAAGTAGCGGGCTTGCCGGTGGCAAGGGTTCAGGGCGGGCGATGCTACGGCAGGGCATCGCGCGAGTCCTCAAGCATTCGCCGGTGTTCGACAGCGCGGCGGCGATTTCCGATCGGTTTCTCTTTGCGACTAGCGCGGCAGCTCGATACGTTGCTGTTCGCCCGGCACCGTCGGCCAGTCATGCGCGGCCCAGCGCTCGCGGGCGCTGTCGATCAGCGCCGGGTCGCTGGCGATGAAGTTCCAGTTCATCCGCCGCGGGCCGTCAAGCGGCTCGCCGCCGATGATCACCGCATGGCAGTCGCCGCAGGCGGAGAGGGTAAAATCCACGCCTTCGGGCAGGACCACCAGCACGTGCGGCGGTAGCGGCTCGTCGTCCAGCAGCGCCTCGCCGTCGATCAGGTAGAGCGCGCGCTCGGGATGTTCGTCCGGGATTGCCAGGGTCGCACCGGCACTGAGCTGCAGGTCCGCGTAGAGGGTCTTCGAGCGCACCGGCACCGGCGACTCCAGGCAGAAGCCGGTGCCGGCGATCATGCGGATGCGCACGCCCAGGCTGTCGCTTTCCGGCAGGCTGGCGCTGGCGTGGTGGCTGTAGCTGGGCTCGCAACCTTCCAGCTCGCGCGGCAACGCCAGCCAGACCTGCAGGCCGTGCAGGCGCGAGCCGCTGTGCAGCAACTCTGCTGGGGTTCGCTCGACGTGGGCGACGCCGCGCCCGGCGGTCATCCAGCTGACATCACCGGGCAGCACGAGCTGGTCCGAGCCGAGGCTGTCCTTGTGCTGCACCTGGCCCTCGAACAGGTAGGTGAGGGTGGAAAGGCCGATGTGCGGATGCTGGCGGATGTCCATGCCATGTTCCGGCGCGAAGCTGCTTTCCAGCATGTGGTCGAAGAACACGAAGGGGCCGACGCTGCGGCGCTGGGCCGACGGCAGGGGCCGCAGGATGGGCACGCCTTCGACGTCTTCGGCGCGCGGGCGGATGGCTAGCAGGCTGTCGCTCATGATGGTGTCCAGTGGTCCGATCCACGCATGATAGACGCTTGGCGCCCGGCCGACCCGTACGGCGTCAAGCTGTCATCAGGCTGTCACGGCGACGTCATAGGCTCGCGCGGACCCCAACAAGGAGCGCGACATGTCCATTTCCCGCCTGCCAGCAGCCCTGGCTCTCTCCCTGGTTTCCGCCTTCGCTTGCTCGGCCTTTGCCGAAGTGCGCGTCAATGGCCCGGTCGAGTACGGCGTCTTCGTCAGCAATTACAAGGATTACCAGCCGGGCGAGCGCGTACTCACCCGCAGCGAGCAAGAGATCGAATCGACCACCCGCGTGCCGGCCAAGCTGGGTACCAAGTTCGGCATGCGCTACCAGCTCAGCGGCAAGCAGGAAGGCGACACGCCGCTGACCCTGTTGTATTTCACCCCCGGCGTGGTGACGCCGGATGGCCAGCGCCACGACAAGTTCGAGGTGGTGCAGAAACTGGTGGTGGGTGCGCCCAGCGATGTGATGGCTTACCAGTTCACCGAAAACCACGAGGTGGTGCAGGGGCAATGGCGCTTCATGGTGTTCCAGGGCGACCGCCTGCTGGCAGAAAAGACTTTCACCGTCGAGTAAGCCTCTCCGTATGAAAAAAGCCCGGCCAAGTGCCGGGCTTTTCTTTACCCGCTGAATGACATGGATTACATCTGCGGATTGGCAGGGGGGAAACAGTTTGTTACTTTGCCTGCACGATAGTCCCAACTCCCGGCGTGCAAACAGAAGAGGAGAGGGGGCCAAGGCGCCCGCAAGCGCTCTGGCAGGAGTGTTACTGCACGGTGGCCCGGCATAGTCCGAGGCGGCCGGCAGCCGAGAAACGAATAAGAACAGCGCCGGCCGCAATGACCGGGGCGATAAATCTTGGCCAAGGAGGTAATGCTGTCTATGAACAGTCGATTGGGTGCGCGCTCGTCCATTTTCTGGGCGCCGCGGCGGGCGGGGGCGGTAATGGGACTCTTGCCGCTGCTGGTGGCGGGGTCGGCCCAGGCCCTGGAGTTCAAGCTGGCCGAGAACGAGATCACCGGCTCGCTGGACAGCACGCTGTCCTACGGCGCCATGTGGCGCGTGCAGGGCCGCGACAAGAACAACATCAGCGATATCAACGCCGACGACGGCAACCGCAACTTCGATACCGGCCTGGTCTCCCAGGTGTTCAAGCTCACTTCCGATCTCTCGGCGAAGTACCAGAACTATGGCCTGTTCATGCGTGGCACGGCGTACTACGACACGCAGATCATGGACAAGCGCAACGACTACTACAGCACCACCGACGGCGTGGAGCGTCCCAGCCAGTCATACCCGCAGGACGATCACTTCACCGACGACACCCGCCACATCGCCGGCCGCGAGGCCGAGTTGCTCGATGCCTACCTGTCCGGCAGCTGGGATGTCGCCGAGCATCCGCTGACTGGCCGTGTCGGCCGCCAGGTGCTGAACTGGGGCGAAGGCGTGTTCTACCGGGGCGGCATCAATACGATCAACCCGGTGGACGCCGCGCGCTTCCACCTCCCGGGTTCCGAACTCAAGGAAGTGCTGGTGCCGGTGGACGCCCTGAGCTTCAACTTCGGCCTGACCGACGACCTGTCCATGGAGGCCTTCTACCAGTGGAAGTGGAAGGAGACGCGCCTGGACTCGGTCGGCACCTACTTCTCCGATACCGACCTGTTCAGCGATGGCGGCGAGACCGCCTACACCACGGAGACCGATCCGCAGATCAAGCAGTTGCTGGCCGGTTATCCCACCGTCGCTTCGCTCGGTCTGCTGGGCAATGGCCCGCACGGGCCGAACGCCTTCCTCGACCCGAACACCGGCACCTTCAAGGTCGCCAACATCGGCAAGGACATCCAGGCACGCGATGACGGTCAGTTTGGCGTGGCGTTCCGCTATATCGCCGAGGAGCTCAACTCCACCGAGTTCGGCTTCTACTTCGTCAACTACCACTCCAAGGAGCCGCAGGTCGCTGTCGATCTGCGCAACTACCAGGGCGTGGACGTCGATGCATTGAACAACCTGCTCGGCCCGCTGGGCCTGGGCGAGGCGGTGCCCGGCCTGGCCACGCTGGACATGGCGAGCAATGCCGAAGCCCGCCGCGATTACGTCGAAGACATCCGCATGTACGGCTTCAGCTTCAACACGACGCTGGGCGATGCTTCGGTCTCCGGCGAGATCGCCTATCGGCCGAACATGCCGATCAGCATCTCCGCCACCGACGACCTGCTCGGCGACCTGCTGACCCAGGGCGTGCTCGGCCAGACCAACCTGTACGACGGCAGCGTCGCCGCCGGCCAGGCCTGTGCCGAAGTCGCCGGCAAGCAGTTGTGCCGTGGCAGCCTGTTCGAGAACTACGAGCGCGCCGAGACCTACAACATCTCGCTGTCGACCATCTACAACTTTGGCCCGCACCTGAGCTTCGACTCGATGACCGGCGTTGCGGAACTCGCCTCCGAACACATCCGCGGCAGCAGCCTGAAGTACACCGCCTGGGATGGCAGCGAGCGCAAGTTCGTCGGTGCCCAGGACAAGGCCTATGTCGGCGGCAACGACGACGACGTACAGATCAGCCGCGACAGCTACGGCTACACCCTGCTGCTCACCGGCAGCTGGAACGACGTCTACGCTGGGGTGAAGCTGTCGCCCTACGCCGTTTACCAGGAGGATTTCAGCGGCAACTCCGACCGTACCGGCAACTTCATCGACGGACGCAAGGCCTACACCCTCGGTATCGACGCCAGCTACCTGAACACCTTCGAGGTCGGCACCCAGTACACCAACTACTACGGTGCCGGCTCCAGCAACTCCATGCGCGACCGCGACAACGTCTCGATCACCGCGAAATACTCGTTCTGATCCGGAGAGGACCATGTACAAGAAGAGTTCCCTGATCGTCCTTGCCACGCTGACGGCACTCGCCGTCACTGATGCGCGTGCTGCCGTCTCGGCCGACCAGGCCGCCCAGCTGAAAAGCAGCCTGACGCCCATGGGCGCGGAAAAGGCCGGCAATGCCGCCGGCACCATCCCCGCCTGGAGCGGCGGCCTGACGTCGGCGCCCGCCGGCTACAAGGGGCCGGGCGCGCACCATGTCGATCCGTACGCCGGCGAGAAGCCCAAGTTTGTCATCACCAAAGCCAACCTAGACCAGTACAAGGCCAACCTGACGGCGGGGCAGATCGCGCTGTTCAATGCCTACCCGGACAGCTACCAGATGCCGGTCTACGAGACCCACCGCAGCGGTTCCGCGCCGCAGTGGGTCTACGACAACATCTTCAAGAACGCCACCAGCGCCAAGCTCGTCGAAGGCGGCAACGGCTTCTCCGACGCTTACGGCGGCGTACCGTTCCCGATTCCGCAGAGCGGCGTGGAAGCAGTGTGGAACCACATCGCCCGTTACCGTGGCACCTATATCGTGCGGCGCTCGTCCCAGGCCGGCGTGCAGCGCAATGGCGCGTACTCGCTGGTGACTTCGCAGGACGAGGCGCTGTTCCGCTTCTACGACCCCAAGGGCAGCTACGACAAGCTCGGCAACACGCTGTTCTACTACATGACCTTCACCACTGCTCCGGCGCGCCTGGCCGGTAACGGCGCGCTGGTGCAGGAGACCCTCGACCAGGTCAAGGAACCGCGCCAGGCCTGGGGCTACAACCCCGGTCAGCGCCGCGTGCGGCGCGCTCCGACGCTGGCCTACGACACCCCCATCGAAGACTCCGACGGCCTGCGCACCGCCGACGACACCGACATGTACAACGGCGCGCCGGACCGCTACGACTGGACCCTGGTAGGCAAGAAGGAAATCTACATCCCCTACAACAACTACCAGATCACCAGCCCGGAGGTTAAGTACAAGGACCTGCTCACTCCCGGCCATGTCAATCCCAAGTACACCCGCTACGAACTGCACCGTGTGTGGGTGGTGGACGGCAAGCTGAAGCCCGGCGCGCGGCACATCTACTCGCGTCGCACCCTGTACCTCGACGAGGACAGCTGGGGCGCCGCCGTGGTCGACCAGTACGATGGCCGCGGGGAGCTGTGGCGGGTGTCGCTGGCCTACCTGAAGAGCTTCTACGAGCAGCCGATGGTCTGGACTGCCCTGGACACCTTCCACGACCTCCAGGCGCACCGTTACAGCATCCAGTGGCTGGACAACGAGGAAACCGGCACCGCCGACTTCAGCCAGCCGGCGCCGGATGATTCCAACTTCAGCCCCTCGGCCCTGCGCCGCAAGGCCTCACGCTAAACCGGCAAACGACAAAGGCCCCGCAAGGGGCCTTTTGTTTTCCGGCGAGGCGCCGGTACCGAGTCGCGTCCCGGCCGCTAGCAGATCCTTGGCAGTTGTTCGCCTGCCAGCCAGTCGACAATGCGGCGACCGCCGAAGCGGGTCTGCATCTGCACGAAACCGTGGCTGTCCTCGATGACGCTGCCGATGCGTGCGGCCTGCATCCCCAGGGGGTGTGCACGCATGGCCTGCAGCAGGTCATCGGCGTCCTGCGCGGAGCAGATAGCCACCAGCTTGCCTTCGTTGGCGACGTACAGGGGGTCGAGCCCGAGCAGTTCGCAGGCGGCTTCCACCTGGGGTTGCACAGGAATGGCGGCTTCGTCGAGGAGCATCCCCACGCCGGACTGGCCAGCGATCTCGTTGAGCGTGGTCGCCAGCCCGCCGCGGGTTGGGTCGCGCAGTACATGCAGACCCGGGACTGCCGCCAGCATGCAGGCCACCAGCGTGTGCAGGGCGGCACTGTCGGAGCGGATCTGCGTTTCGAATTCCAGGGACTCCCGTTGCGAAAGAATCGCCACGCCATGCTCGCCAATGCTGCCGGACACCAGGATCACATCACCGGGCCGGGCGCGGTTGCCGCTGGTATCGATGCCGGCAGCCACGACGCCAACCCCCGTGGTGCTGATGAACACACCGTCGCCCTTGCCGCGTTCGACCACCTTGGTATCGCCGGTGACGATGGCGACGCCGGCCTCCTGCGCGGCGCGACCCATGGAGTCGGCAATGCGCTTGAGGTCGGCGAGGGGGAAGCCTTCTTCGAGAATGAAGCTGGCCGACAGGTACAGGGGGCGCGCGCCGCTCATGGCGACGTCGTTCACGGTGCCATGTACCGACAGGCTGCCGATATCGCCGCCAGGGAAGAACAGCGGCGAGATCACATGGGCGTCGGTAGCCATCACCAGCCTCTCTCCGGCGCCGATCACCGGCGTCAGCGTCGCGCCATCGTTGCCCTGGCGCAGCCAGGGATTGTCGAAGGCGCGCAGGAAGATTTCCTCGATCAGTTGTGCCGAGGCGCGTCCACCGGAGCCGTGGGCCATTTCGATGCGGCCGTCGCGCAGGTTCAGCGCGCGTACGTAGCCGCGTTTGACGGCAGAGGGGGCGTTCATACGCGGGTTACCTCGATGTCCTTGTAGCGCCCGTAGGCGTAGTGCGCGGCGCAGGCGCCTTCGTTGGAAACCATGCACGAGCCGATCGGGTTCTCCGGGGTGCAGACCGTGCCGAACAGTCGGCAGTCGACGGGGCGTTTCTGCCCCCTGAGGATCGGCCCGCACTCGCAGGCCTTGTGGTCCGGCACGGACTGGTAGTGCAGGGCGAAGCGCGCTTCGGCATCGTGCCGGGCAAAGGTCGCACGGATGCGTCGAGCGCTGGCAGGCATCTCGCCCAGGCCACGCCATTCGAAGCACTCGCGCAGCTCGAAGACTTCCTCCATCAGCGCTTGCATTGGCCGGCTGCCTTCGTCACTCACCGCACGAATGAATTCGTTCTGCACTTCGGCGCGGCCTTCATTGACCTGCTGCACGAGCATGAGGATGGACTGCAGGACATCCAGCGGCTCAAACCCGGCGATCACCACCGGCTTGCGGTAGCGCCGGGCGAATTCGGCATAGGCATCCGCGCCGATGACCACGCTGACGTGTGCCGGCCCGATGAAGCCATCCAGCGCTACTGCCTGATCGGCCGGTGCGTCGAGAATATGGGCGATGGCCGGTGGCGTGAGGACGTGGCAGCAGAGCACGCTGAAGTTGTCGATGGCGCGCCGCGCCGCCTCGCGAATCACCAGGGCGGTGGGCGGGGTGGTGGTCTCGAAGCCGACGGCGAAGAACACGACGTCGCGCTCAGGGTTGGCCTCGGCGATCTTCAATGCATCATGCGGCGAGTAGATCATGCGGATATCCGCGCCGCGGGCCTTGGCGCGCAGCAGCGAGAGCCCATCGGAGGCTGGCACGCGCATCGTGTCGCCATAGCTGCAGAGGATTACCTGGCGCTCCATGGCCAGGCGGATAGCCAGATCGATGCGCCCGATCGGCAGCACGCAGACCGGGCAGCCAGGCCCATGGATCATGCGCACGTTGCCGGGCAGCAAATCGCTCACGCCATAACGGGAAATGGCATGGGTATGGCCGCCGCAGAACTCCATGAAGCGGTACTCACGCTCCGGTTGCGCCGCCGCTCGGATGCGTTCGGCGATCTGCCGGGCGAGTTCGCCGTCGCGGTATTCATCGATGTACTTCATGGCTCCAGCCCCTGGGACTGGCCCAGCTCGTTGAACATTTCCAGGGTGCGCTGTGCCTCCTCCGGGTCGATAAGGCCGAGGGCATAGCCGACATGGACGATCACGTAGTCGTCGAGCTGCACACCGTCGACCAGCGCCAGGGAGATTTCCTTGCGGATGCCGCCGAGGTCGACCAGCGCCTGGCCGTTATCGCGCAGTTCGACCACGCGGGCGGGAATGGCTAGACACATGGGGCAATATCCTCCAGCGGCAGCGCCGCCTGACAGATCGGGTCGGCCCACTGAGCGGCGACCCAGGCCTGCCCCAGGGCCAGGCCGGCATCGCCGCAGGAGACGGTTTGCGGGACGAACACAGGCCGGCCCTGGCGTGAAAGCAGATCGCCCAGTTGCGTGCTGAGCAGGCGATTGGCAAAGCAGCCGCCACCCAACAGCACCGGGAGCGCTGCGGGCTGCCGGGCGACCCAGTCGGCCAGGGCGGCGGCCAGGGCCAGATGGAACAGCGCGGCGCCTTCATCGGCGCGCCCCTGGTCGGCCAGCTCGAACAGGCGGGCCAGCAGCGGCAACAGGTCCAGGCGCCCGTCGTGGCGCACTTGCCAGAGTCCGTCGACGCTTGGTGCCTGATGTCGACTCAGATACTCGGTCGCGCAGCGTTCCAGGGCAATCGCCGCTTCGGCCTCGAACGTCTGGCGCAGACTCAGCCCGAGAATGCCGGCAGCGGCATCGAACCAGCGCCCGGCGCCGCTGCTGGTTGGACAGTTGAGCTGGCGCTCGAGCATCCGTGCCACGGTGGTGGTTGCGGCGGCGCCCACCAGTGGAGCCAGGCGCGGGCCGATCTCTGCGCTGCGCCCGAGCAGTTGCAGTGCCGCGGCGACCAGGCGCCATGGCTCGCGAGCGGCGATATCGCCACCGGGCAGGGGCAGCGGCAGCAGGGCTCCCAGGCGGCGCCAGGCACCGTGGTCGAGCCACAGCAACTCGCCGCCCCAGGCGTTGCCGTCAGTACCCAGGCCCACGCCATCCAGCGCCAGACCGAGGGCCGGCCCTCGCAGGCCGTGTTCGGCTTGCAGGGCGGCGATGTGCGCGTGGTGATGTTGCACGCCCAGCGCCGGGACGCCCAGGCGCGCTGCCGTCTCGAGTGCCAGCCGGGTGCTGTGGAAGTCCGGGTGAAGGTCGTGGGCGACGGCACGCAGGGGGCCTTCGGCGTGGGCGAGCAACTGCTCCAGCGAGTTTTCCAGCGCCAGGCAGTTGTCCGGCTCACCCAGGTCACCATGCACCGGGGACCAGATGACCTGCTCACCTTGCAGCAGGCAGGCACTGTTCTTCAGCCAGGCGCCGCAGGCCAGAACCGGCGGCCAGATCGCCGCACCGGGCAGGTTCTGGATTCTCAGCTCAATCATGGCGGGCCTTGAGCTGAGCGAGCTCCGCTTCCAGGACTGCGATGCGTGCGGATCGAGCGTCGGCGCCGAGCGTTGCGGCGCCGAGCAACCAGTCCAGCCAGGCCTGCATGCCACTGCCATCACGGGCACTGAGCTGGATCACGCGCAAACCGGGGTTGACCCGGTGGGCATACTCCAGGCAACGCTGCACGTCGAAGTCCAGGTGCGGCAGCAGGTCGGTCTTGGTCAGCAGCATCAATCCCGCGGCAGCGAACATGTCAGGGTACTTCAGCGGTTTGTCTTCACCCTCGGTCACCGAAAGAATCGCCACCTTGGCCGCTTCACCCAGATCCCACAGGGCAGGGCAGACCAGGTTGCCGACGTTCTCGATAAACAGGATGCCGGCCGGGTGGCCGGGCTTGACCGGGCGCAATGTGCCAGCGCCCAGGCCACCGGCCGTGGGGGCCTGCAGCGGCGCAGCATGGGCATGTCCATGGGCGTGCACCGCATCGTGTAGCGGCAGGCGTGTGTAGGCATCGGCAACCATGCGCGCATCGAGATGGCAGCCCTTGCCGGTGTTGACCTGGATCGCCGCGACGCCGGTGGCGCGGATGCGTTCGGCGTCGTTGCTGGTCTGCTGGTCACCTTCGATCACCGCCAGCGGCAGCTGCGGGTGCTGCGCGCACAAGGCCTGGAGGGTGGCGCAGAGCAGGGTGGTCTTGCCCGAGCCGGGGCTTGATACCAGGTTCAGGGCGAGCACATTGTGGCTTTCGAAGCCCTGGCGGTTGCGCATGGCGTGGCGGTCGTTCTCGCCGAGCACATCCTGCTCGATCTGGATGGTGCGCGACTGGCTGACGCCGGGCAGCGATACCCCGGCAATGCCGCGGCCGTAATGCAGGTCGCCGCCGGCATCGGCCACCGCGTCGGTGCTGGATACCGGGTCTGCCGCGGGATGCGAGTGACTCTGATGGGAATGGCCGCTGGAGCAGCCGCAGACGACGCACATGGCGTTTCTCCTGTCGCGGGGTCAGTGATCCTCGACCTGGAGGTCGAGGATGCGCAATTGGGTGCCGGCATTGGGTTGCAGCCAGAAGCCGCCGCAATCCGGGCAGGGCGCGCCGCGCTGGATCAGCGGCACGTTGGCGGCGCAGTCCAGGCACCAGGCCTGGCCGTCCGGCTGTTCTATCTCGATCTGTGCGCCATCGAGCAGGCTGCCGGGAGCGATGGCTTCAAGGGCGAAGCGCAATGCCTCGACTTCGACTCCCGCCAGCTTGCCGGCTTCCAGGCGCAGGCGGCTGACGCGGCGGAACGGGTCCTTGCGCGCTGCATCTTCGACGGCGGCGAGAATGCCCCCGGCCAGGCTGACTTCATGCATGGCGTGGCGCTCCGGCGATGTTGGCTGGATGATCGACTGGAGCGGGTACGGGACTCTCCAGCCGGTAGGGTAGGCAGGGATCGAACACCGCCAGTAGCAGTTCCGCCTGGCGCAGTGCCACGGCGTCGTCGGGTAGTGCCTCGAGAGCCCGCGCCAGCGTTCCGTGAGGATGCAGATTCCACTCGGTGGGTGCCAGTATCCGGTAGTCACATATTTGCCAACCGGTGGCGGCGGGTTCGAGCTGCACCAGATGCATCAGCAGGCCACGGGCAGTTTCACTCCAGGCCAGCGCCCGGTATTCACCCAGGGCCAGGGCGCCCATTTCGAGTGGCGCGACGGGTGCCTGAGTCAGTTCGACGAGGTCGGCCAGGCGTGCACCCAGACGCAGCCAGGCGCTGTCGTAGCGCTCCGGGTGGGATTCTCGTCCGCGGGTCCAGGCGCCGGTCTCGCGAGGTTCACTGGACAGCTCGGGGCGGCGCAGGAAGTCTTCGTTGCCGAGCAGGCTGCGGCCGACCTCCAGCAGGCTGGCAGGGTCGGTCGGCAATGCGTGGACGGGTAGCACCAGTGCTTCCGCGCGCTGTCGACAGTCGTGCAGCAGCCGCGCCAGAGGGTGACGGCTGTGCAGGCTCCAGTCCAGTAGCGCCTGGCGTGGGGCGGCGCGCCAGCTGTGCAGCCAGGCCTGGGCCGAGCCATCGAACCAGCTGTCGAGATCCGCAGTCTGCCGCGGCGAAGGCAGCGCCATGGCGGATGGCGTGCCCGCCAACAGGCGCGGCCAGTCCAGCAGGATATGCCGCAGGTGCTCGCGGATATTCTCCTCGCGAAGGGCCAGCCGGGCCTGATCATCCGGCTCGGCGCTGCCCTGGATTGCGGCGGCCAGGGCCAGTTCAGCAGTCAGCCGGTGGGCCTGGCCGCACAGGCTGTAAATCAGTGGAAGATGACGGGCAGCGGCTTCTGCCGGCTGTCCACGCAACAGGCGCCCGGCCAGTGGCGGGCGACCGCCGAGCAGCGCTGGTTGCTGCGCCGGGCGCACGCGCAGCGAGCCGGCCAGGCGCGACAGGCCATCGTCGATATTCATTGACGGATTCCCGCCAGGCGGCCGAACAGGTTGCGGCGGCTCGGGTTGGCCGGTTGTTCGACCGAAGGCCGACGCAGCGCGGCCAATACCTGGCGAGCCATATCCCGGGCACTTTGCGGGTCGCGGAACTCGAACATGGGCGAGAACAGCGAGCAGCTCTGGTAAGCGCCGATCTGTTCGTCGAACGCGCCGATGAAGCTCAGGCGTTCGCCACCCACCTGATACTCGCAGGTGGAGCCCTCGATGGGAGCGCTGCCGGCGTCGTCGGGCAGCCAGACCAGGTTCATGCTCCAGGGCGTGATGAGAATACCGAGCAATCCACTGTGCGATTCCGCTCCCAGATACTGTGGGGCGAATGCAATTGCCTCGACCTCCAGTGCCGGATTGACTAACGGCAGGCCTCGCATGCGGGTGTCGGCAATCTCGCGAAAGCGCTGCGCCAGGGCTTCGGCGCGGACCAGTGGATCAGTCATCGAGCACCATGAACTGTTCGGCCTCGCCATCGCAATTGGGGCAGCGCCAGTGTGCCGGCAACTGCGCGAAGGGCGTGCCCGGCGCGATCTGCCAGACCGGATCACCCAGGGCCGGGTCGTAGACCCACCAGCAGATCTTGCATTCCAGGCGTGCATCGGCGGGCAGCCGGCTGCGGTCACCCAGGTAGCTGCCTTCGAAACCGGCGCGCTCGTTCATTGGCCGCCCTCCGCGATTTCCCCTTCGAACCACTGGATGACATCTTCGAAGCGTTCCAGTGAGTCGGCGATGTCTTCCGGCGCGGCGAGCACGACTTCGGGCAGATCGGTGACCTCGATGGTGTCGAGGATCAGCGCGTCCTGGGAGTTGAAGTAGCGTACCCGCCAGCAGTTGGGCACACGGGTGTTGCTGATGCGGCAATTGCCGTAGCCGCGGGCGAGGATCAGCACACTGCCTTCGCCCAGGCGCTCATCGAGGAAGGGCACGTCCTCGGCGGAGAGTGGCAGCAGGCTGAGGTTGATGACATGGGGGGCGCTTCCAGGGCGCCAGCTCAGGGTGCGGTCCTGCAGTTCGGTGAGAATGGCCGGCGCATTCATGACCCCCGGCGGCAGCGGCAGAGCTGGAGCGAACACCTCGGCGCAGGCGTCGTGTTTCGTGGCACGGCGTAGTAACGCGGGCGCCGCCTCGACGTCGATATGGTTGTACCCGCCACCCAGTACGCGCCAGACGCCAGCAAAGATCGACTCCTGGATGCGCACGCCATCGTTGCCGCCGATACGCGCGCTGACCTCGCCTTCGCCCAGAACCTGGTCGAGCAGTACGCAGTCAGCCTCGCTGTAAGCGCGCAGGTCGAGGCTGGGCGGCGTGTCTCCGGCATGCCGGCTGCGCAGCATGTGGAGGATTTCGCCGAGCGCCTGTCGCGCGCCGGGTGCCGCGTCCAGCAACTGCGGCTCGGGAAGTTGCGGCACCGAGTGGGTATACATGCCTTGCGGCATGCTGATGTATTCCAGGGCGGCGTCATCGTCGGGCTGCGAGCCAGGGCCGATGTCCATCACCGGGATGTACTGGAGTGGGTCGATGGGGCGGGCACCGTTCACTGGCATTCTCCCGGTGAGGGTTGTATGGGGTTGCTGCGCAGCGGGATCAGCGCATTGCTCTGCTGCAGGGCGCATTCCGCCAGATGCAGGTAGGCGTCCCAGTCGCGCATGCCATCGATCTGGGTGACGTAGCCGCCGTCGCGCAGCCAGATGATGCTCGGCCAGCGGCGCAGGGCGAAGCGTTCGGCCAGGGCCGCTTCGTCTACCCGGCGGCCGATGCCCAGGCGCGGATGGCAGTCATGGCGCTCGGCGAGGGTCTTGCACAGTTCGGGCAGTATCACCGCCACGTCGAGGCATTCGGGATGGCGCACCGGGTCACCACAGAGCAGGAGCAGCGCTTCACCGGGCTGGGCCAGCCAGGCGTCGAGCGTGTCCAGGCCAACCCAGCTGGCGGCGAATTGTTCGACCAGGCGGTTGATCAGCGGGGGCGCCTCAGGGATGGCGGACGTTGGGGGCAGGGAAGCGCTGGACTGGTTCATGGGGACTCCTTGGGGATTGGCTGGCCGAGCAGGCTGGCCAAGTGCTCGGCGCTCATGGCCGAGGGCAGGGCGAAGGCCGCTTGGCCATCTGCCTGCTCGCCGAGCATCGCGGCATCGAGCAGGGCGAGAGTGGCGTCGATTTCTGCCGCGCGCTCGGCCGTGAGGTGCTCGCGGGCCGCGTCGATGAACACCAGCAGCCAGTCACCGCTGGCGCACTCGTCCACCAGCGTGGTGTCGATCCAGCGCTGCTGGCCGTGGCGGTCGCGGCACAGTGCGGCGCCGGGGCGGGTGGCGAGGACATGCATGGGAAGGCCGATGCACATGTCAGCTGCGCCGCACCAGTACTCGCTCGTCACCGAGACGGCAGGCAGCCTGCTCGCTGGGGCGCTCGCTCTCATAACGCTGCAGGTCCAGGTTCAGCATCGTCACGGCTTCATCTTCGGGCAGTGGCGTCGTCCGTGCCCGTGGCGCGCCACCCCATTCATCGAGCACCTGGCGGGCGGCGTCGACGGCCATTTCCAGTGCGGCCTTCACGCAGGGGCGCAGGCTGCCGCCATAGTCGTCCATGCGCTCGGGCTGACAGCCGATCAGCAGCACGCGCTGCGGATAGTGGCCGGTGAGCTGGGCGAGCATCAGTACTTCCTGGAAGCCGGTCTGGTGCAGGCTGAGCTTCTTCACGCCGAGAAAGCGCGGGACCTGGTCATCAGCAACGAACTTCAGGGTGCCGGGCGCCATGTTGTAATCCACTGCGTCGAAGATCAGCAGGTAGTCGGCCTGCTGCACGTGCTGAATCAGATACAGGCCCTGGGTGCCGCCATCGATCAGGGTGACGTTGTTGGTGAATTCATAACGCTGCTGCAGGGCCTCGACGCAGCGCACGCCAAAGCCTTCGTCGGCCCACAACAGGTTGCCGATACCGAGCACGGTGATGCGCGGTGTGGGGGAGGAGATGCTGCTCATTTCTTCAGGCTCTTGTAGCCGGTGATGATGCTGCCGATCATGTTCAGCCGGCCGTGGATTTCTTCGCGTACCGCGGCATACACATGCACCAGAACGAACGCGACCATCATCCACAGGCCCAGGTGGTGGAGCGTGCGCAGGTTGTTCGAGCCGCCCAGCAACGGCAGCATCCAGCCGAACAGGGTTTCCTGCCAGGAGCCCATCTGGGCGCCCTCGCCGTACAGGGCAAAGCCGCTCAGCAGCATGAACAGCGAGGTGAGCAGGAAGATGAACACCATGGTGAAGCGCGATATCGGGTTGTGCCCGTAGATCGGTGCCGGTACCGGCCCGATGTACAGGTAGTAGCGCAGCCAGATGGCGAAGTTGCGCCAATAGGCCTTGCTGGTGAGCGGAACCCAGAACAGCTCGCGGGCATGATGGTTACCGACCAGCGCCCAGTAGGCGCGACCTATGATGCCAACGGCGAACAGGTAGCCCGCGGCGAAATGGGCAAAGCGGATATAGCCCATCAGGAAGTTGTCGCTGGCTTCGCCCGGCTGGGTTGGCAGCGGCGAACCGATGAAATAGCCGCTCACCGCCAGCACCAGGATGCAACTGGCGTTGATCCAGTGCCAAAGGCGCACGGGCGCTTCGTAGACGTATTCGGTGTGATGTTCGGACATATCGTCACCTCAAGTGCGCCGGGCGTGCGAACGCGCCCGGCGGCTGACTGCTGGCCGGCTCAACGCACGGTGACCGTGCTCAGCTCGACGCCATCCTCGCTCATCACGTGGGTCGCGCAGGCCATGCAGGGGTCGAAGGAGTGCAAGGTGCGAAGGATTTCCACCGGCTGATCGGCTACCTCGACCGGGGTGTTCAGCAGAGCGGCCTCGAAGGCGCCAATCTGCCCCTTGCCGTCACGCGGGCTGCTGTTCCAGGTGCTGGGAACCACGCACTGGTAGTTCTCGATCCGACCGTCCTTGATGCGTATCCAGTGGCCGAGCGCGCCGCGCGGAGCGGCAACGCTGCCCACGCCCTTGGCTTCGGCGGGCCAGGTCTTCGGGTCCCACTTTTCGACGTTGGCGGTGGTGCGGTCGCCATTGCGGATGTTGCCCATCAGCTCGTTCCAGTCGTCGACCATCATCTCCGCGCAGTATTCCGCTTCCAGCGCGCGGGCGAGGGTGCGGCCGATGGTGCTGGGCAGCAGTTGCTTGGCGCTGTAGTCGGTTTCGCCCAGGCCGAGGGCGCGGGGCAGGGCGTGGTTGACCGCCTGCAGCGAGCTTTCCAGCTGCTCCTTGACCCGCTGGCAATGCGGATTGCCCTTGAGTGCGTGGGCGTAGCCGAGGATATAGCGGGCCAGCGGGCCGACTTCCATGGCATGGCCGCGCCAGCGCGGCGACTTGACCCAGGAGTATTTGGCGCTTTCATCGATCTCTTCGATCGCGGTGCGGGTGCCCTTGGTCGCCGCGCCGAGCTCGTAATGCGGATCGGTGATGCCGTCCCAGGGGTGCAGCCCCTGGTTGTTGTCCGGGTACTGGTACCAGGAGTGGTTGACGAACTCCTGGACCTGCTCCGGATCGCGCAGGTCCACTGGCAGAATCTCGTCCCAGTTGCCATTGAGGATGACTCCACCGGGCAATTGGTTGGTGCTGTCGTCGTAATTGACCTTGGCGTAGGTGCCGTAGTCCATCACGTTGCTCGCCGCCAGGCCGCCGCCATGCAGCCAGCCCTGCTGCTTGTACAGGGTGCCGATGGCCAGCACGTCGGGCACGTAGACGTTGCGCACGAACTCCAGCGCTTCGTCGATGCGTGCGCGTACGAAGTTCAGTCGCTCCATGTTCAGCGGAGCGCCCGCGGCGAGGTCGCCATCGATGTTGATGGCGCACGGCACACCGCCCACCAGATAGTTGGGGTGGGGGTTCTTGCCGCCGAAGATGGTGTGGATCTTTACCCACTCCTTCTGCAGGTCCAGTGCTTCCAGGTAATGAGTGACTGCCATCAGGTTGGCTTCCGGCGGCAGCTTGTACGCCGGATTACCCCAGTAGCCGTTCATGAATGGACCGAGCTGGCCGCTTTCGACGAACTTCTTCAGGCGGTTCTGCACGTCGCGGAAGTAGCCCGGAGAGGACTTCGGGTTGGCCGGCGAGACCAGTTGCTGCAGTTCCGAGGTCGCCCTGGGATCGGCCTTGAGCGCCGACACCACGTCGACCCAGTCGAGCGCATGCAGGTGGTAGAAGTGCACGACGTGGTCGTGTACCTGCAGGGTCTTGGCCATCATTTCGCGGATCAAGTGGGCGTTGGGCGGGATGTGGATGCCCAGCGCATCCTCCACCGCGCGAACCGAGGCAAGGGCATGGCAGCCAGTGCACACGCCGCAGATGCGCTCGACGAAAGCCCAGGCATCGCGAGGATCACGGCCCTTGAGGATGACTTCGAGGCCGCGCCACATGGTCCCGGTGGAGACGGCATTGCGGATCACGTTGTTGGCATCGAGGTTGACCTCGACGCGCAGGTGGCCCTCGATGCGGGTCACGGGGTCGACGACGATGCGCCGACCGCTGTTGTCCAGATCGAAACCCTGGGTGGAATAATTGCTCATGAATCAGGCTTCCTGTACTGCGCTCAGGCGTCGTGCGTGGAGGTTTGCGCCTTGCCATTGCTGGCGCGCTTGATGGCAGAGACCGCGGCGTGGGCAGTGATTGCCGCGCCGACCGTGCCGGCGGCGACCAGGCCGATCTGGTCGGCATTGGCTTCCACGCCAAAGGCGTTGATATCGGTCAGGTGCTGGTAGAACGAGCCCTTGTCCCAGAACCCTTCTTCCGAGCAACCGATGCAGCCATGGCCGGACTGGATGGGGAAGCTGGTGCCGCCGTTCCAGCGGACGGTGGAGCAGGCGTTGTAGGTGGTCGGGCCTTTGCAGCCGACCTTGTACAGGCAGTAGCCCTTGCGTGCGGAATCGTCGTCCCAGGCCTCGACGAACTGGCCGGCGTCGAAGTGCGGCCGGCGGTAGCACTTGTCGTGGATTCGCTGGCTGTAGAACATCTTCGGCCGGCCCTGGCGATCCAGTTCCGGAATGCGGTCGAAGGTCAGCATGTAGGTGATGACCCCGGTCATCACCTCGGCGATGGGTGGGCAGCCGGGCACCTTGATGATCGGCTTGTCGGTGATCACCTTGTGGATCGGCACTGCCTGGGTCGGATTCGGCTTGGCCGCCTGCACGCATCCCCAACTGGCGCAGGAGCCCCAGGAAATGATCGCCTTGGCGTCGCGGGAAACGCGCTTGAGTTGTTCGACGAAGGGTTTGCCGCCGATGATGCAGCTCATGCCGTCCTGGTTCAGCGGCGGATTGCCCTCGACGGCGAGGATGTAGTTGCCCTTGTACTTGGTCATCACCTCGTCGAGGATCGCTTCGGCCTGGTGCCCGGCGGAGGCCATCAGGGTGTCGTCGTAGTCCAGCGAGATCATCGACAGCACCACGTCCTTGGCCAGCGGGTGCGCGGAGCGGATGAAGGATTCGGAGCAGCAGGTGCACTCCAGGCCATGCAGCCAGAGCACCGGGGTGCGCGGCTTGTTCTCCATGGCCCAGGCGATCTGCGGCATGAAGGCTGGCCCCAGGCCCAGCGATGTGGCGGTGAGCGAGCAGAATTTGATGAAGCTGCGCCGCGAGATGCCTTGCCTGCGCATCACTTCATAGAAGGTTTCAGTCACTTGTTTTCTCCTCGGCCAGGCTCTTTGGCTCCTGGGAATGGTGTGCGCCAACGCTTCTGGCGCGGCACACGGGCCAGGCGGACCGGTAGGTCGGCGTGGTGGTGGAATCACGGGTGGCAATGGCAGCCGGCGCACGGTGGTGGCGCTCGACTGCGCAGGGGGACGGGGTAGGGCGATCGAATGACATGACCGGATACTTCAAAACCTGTGCCACTTGGTCGCATGCCGGATCACGAAGCGTGTTTCGGCGCGAAAAGGCCTGAATGGCGGGGTTCTGCTGCGTTTCGCGCCGGGGCTCGACAACAGGTGCGGGCGCCAGCCGGTCATGCCGTTATCGCTTTGGTGGCCTGGATGGAAATGCTCTGTTCAGTGTTCAGTGTTCAGGCTGCGACAAGGTCCAGGCGGTCGTAGCCCTTGTAGCGGTAGAACGCCCAGGAAAGCAGCCAGGTGGCAGCGAACAGGCCGATGATCAGGAAGCCGAGCAGGCCGAAGTGCTCGTTCACCTGAGCGATGAAATCCCACGCCCCGCCTTCGAGTTGCAGCTGCTCGGCCAGCAGATTCAGCGCCTCCATGCTGCCGACCAGCAGCGCCACCAGCACCGATGCCGAGGTGATGGTGAGGTTGTAGTAGAGCTTGCGCGCCGGCCGTACCTGAGCCCAGCGATAGGCCCCGGTCATCAGCACGCTGTCGGCGCTATCGACCAGTGCCATGCCGGCGGTGAACAGCGCGGGGAATACCAGGATCGAGAGCATTGGCAGGTTCTGCGCCGCCTGGCTGGCGGCGATGCCGAGGAGGCCGATTTCCGTGGCGGTATCGAAGCCCAGGCCGAACAGGAACCCCAGCGGGTAGAGATGCCAGCTGCGGCGGATGAGGCGGAACAGCGGGCGTGCCAGGCGCGCTATCGGGCCGCTGCCGGCGAGCATGCCTTGCAGCTCGGCTTCGCCGACGCGCTCACCCTGGCGGACACGCCGGAAGGCGCGATACACCGAGCGCAGGATGACCAGGTTGATCAGCGCCACCAGCAGCAGGAAAGCCGCCGAAACCGAGGTGCCGATCAGCGCGCCGATGCCATGGAAGGATTCCAGTTCATCCTGCAGGCTGGCCGCGCTGAGGGCGATCAACACCGAGGCGAGGATCACCACGCTGCTATGGCCAAGGGAGAAGTACAAACCGACGCTTTGCGTGGCCTGGCCTTCCTGGATCAGCTTGCGTGTGGCGTTGTCGATGGCAGCGATATGGTCTGCGTCCACGGCATGGCGCAGGCCGAAGCTGTAAGCGAGGACCGCGGTGCCCAGCAGCATCGGATAGTCGCTGAAAGCGACAAGGGCCCAGGCCCAGGCGAGCAGGTTGACGGTGATCAGGCCGATGAACAGGGTGATGGTCGAGCGGGGCGAGGCCGGGCGAGGCATGGGGTCTCCAGCGGTCTTGTATGAAGAATCGAAAAATCCTCATACAAGCGCTGTGCCAAGCCTGCCGCCGCGCCGGAACGGCGGATCAGAACAGGTCGGCGGTCAGTTGGTTGGCAGTTTGCTCATCGGAGTGGAAAGCAGGTTTGCACTGAGCTCAGTCCAGCGTCGGCAGGCGCAGACGAAACAGCGCACCCCCCGAGGGATGATTGCCGGCTTCCAGTGAGCCGCCGCAGCGCTCGACGATGCCGTAGCTGATCGCCAGGCCCAGGCCGGTGCCCTGGCCGGGCGGCTTGGTGGTGAAGAAGGGCTCGAATACCTGGCTGAGGTATTGCTCGGCGATGCCGGGGCCGTTGTCGCGCAGCGTAAGCGTGGCCCAGCCCGGCTGGCGGCTCAGTTCGATCCATAGTTGTGGAGGCTCCGCGGCGGCGGCGCGTGCGGCGTCGTAGGCATTCTGCGTGAGGTTCATCAGCACTTGCAGCAATTGCCCGGCATTGCCCTGGACCTGCACGTCGCCAACCGGCTGCCAATGCACCACCAGGTCCGGCGCGGTGCCGCGGGTGATCCAGTGGATGGCGCGTTCGATGACGTCGTTGAGCGAAGCCTCGCCTGGGTGCCCGCGGTCCATCGCGGAGAAACGCTTCAGCGCGCTGACGATATCGGCGGTGCGTTGCGCGCCTTCCAGCGTGCCTTCGATCAGCGAGGGCAGGTCCGCGAGCAACGGGTCGATGCGCAGTTGCCGGCGCAGGTCATCGCGCTGCGCGGCGGGTGCCTCCTCGTGGACCGCGTGCAGGTAATCCTGCAGGCGCTTGCCGTAGCCACCCAGGACGTGGGCGTTGGCGAGCACGAAGCTGATCGGGTTGTTCAGCTCGTGGGCAACGCCTGCCACCAGGCGACCCAGGGATGCCATCTTCTCGGCGTGCAGCAGTTGCTGCTGGGTGCGCTTGAGCGCTTCGTGGGTGTCGTGCAACTGGCGGTAGGCGTGCTGCAGTTCACCCAGCGGTCGGCCCACCAGTACGTGGCCCAGGCAACGACCGTGGTGGCCACTGCGGACCGTGCAGCTGAGGTCCACCGGCAGCAGCGCACCCTCGGCGCCGAGAAAGTTCACTTCGACGCTGGCGCTGGCGTTGTCCCGGCGCAGGCCGCCGAGCAGATTGCGCAGGCGATCCACGCTGGCCTCATCGCCGAGCAGCGAATAGACCGGGCGACCGAGCAGGCCCTGTTCATCGCCACCGACCAGTTTGCGCAGCGACTGGTTGGATTCCTCGATCAGGCCTTGCGGGTCACAGGCCAGGAGGATGTCCGACATCGAGGCCAGCATGCTGGCGATGAACTGCTGGGACTGCTCCAGCTCGGCGTTCTTCTGCTCCAGCTCGATCTCGTCCTGGACCAGTTGCGAGTAAACCTCGTCCATCTTGCCGATGACTTCCAGCCAGGCGTCTTCATCCAGTTGCGACGGAGGTTTGCGGGCCATGGGCGTCAGCTCGTGGGGTGCAGGTGCGGGTGGGCGTGATCGGTGTTCGACGTGGCTACCGGGATCAGGTTCAACTGCCCGTGGCGCACGCCACGCTCGGCGCTCAGGCGTTCGGCGAAGGCGCGCACTTGCTCCACCGGCCCCTTGAGCATGAGGCTTTCCAGGCAGTGGTCATGGTCCAGGTGTACGTGCTGGCTGGCAATGGTCAGGTCGTGGTGGTCGTGCTGCAAGGTCATGACCCGTTCGGCGAGGGTGCGTGCGTGGTGGTCATAGACGTAGCTCAGGTTGGCGACGCAGTGCAACGATTCGCCAGCCTGGCGCAGGCGCGACTGCTCGATGTGGCGGCGCAGCATGTCGCGCAGTGCCTCGGAGCGATTGCCGTAACCCTGGGCGCGAATCAACTGGTCGAGCGCGTCGGCCAGGTTGTCGTCGAGGGAAATGGTCAGGCGTTGCATGGTGATACTCCGGATCAGTGCACGGTGCAGACCATGCAGGGGTCGAACGAGCGGACGATATGCTGCACCGCCACCGGGTTCTGCTCGCCGGCACGCACCGGTGCGCCTTCCAGGGCCTGCTCCAGGGCGCCGGGACGACCCTGGATATCGCGTGGCGAGAAATTCCAGGTGGTCGGGGCGATGATCTGGTAGCTGGCGATGCGCCCTTGCTCGACCTTGAGCCAGTGCCCGAGAGCGCCGCGAGCGGCTTCGGTAAGGCCGACCGCGCTGCCGTCGTCGGGCAGTTGGCAGTCCAGGTAGTAGGGTTCGCCAGGGCGCAATGCAAGCAACCAGCCTTCCATCATTGGCACAACCCGTGCCAATTCCACCAGGCGTGCCAGCAGGCGCGTATAGACACTGCCACCACAGCGGGCGGCGGCATCGCGCAGCAGCGGCTGGCCGTTGATCAACTGGCGAGCCAGGGCGCCGGTTTCCAGCACGGCGCCGGCCAGGCGCGGCGCCTTGTTCCAGGTGTAGGCCGTGGTCTTGTCGAGGTTGGGCTCGGTGACGCCCTCGGCCGGGTGCAGTGGACCTGCGCTGTCATCCAGCCAGGCACTGCTCGCGTCTTCGCGAATCGCATCCAGCACCAGCGGGCGGACCTGCCCCAGTGCCGCATCCCACAGGCCGCGCTGGAAAACCAGCGTGCCGTCGGCTTGCGGATAGGCACCGTAGGACAGGTACAGTCCCGGCCCCTGGCCCAGGTACTCCAGTCCGCTGTCGAGGACTATGCGCAGAAACTGGCGCAGATCGCCTTGTTCTGGTGCTTCGGCGTACCAGGACCACAGCTGGTCTTCACTGGCGAGCCCGGCGATGCGTTCCAGCGGGGCGGCGAACAGTTCGCTTTCGAGGAACTGACGGAACTCGCGTACCCGTGTCAGCAGGCGCAGGCGCTCGGCCGCGTCGATGGCGCGGGTGGAACCACCCGGATGGATGGAGCCGGTGTGAGGCCATTTGCCGCCCAGTGTACCGATCAGGTCCAGCCAGCGCTTGCGCGCGGCCAGGGCCACACGCTGCTGGGTGCCGGTGTGCGGAGTGAAGCGCTGCACCGCCTCGGCGAACCAGGGGCGGTCGGCATACGGCGGGCGCACGAAGTCCGGCATGAAGAACAGGTAGAAATGGCTCAGGTGATCGGCGAGGTTCTCTGTCGCGGCCATCAGGTTGGTGGCGATCAGACCGTTGGTTGGCGGCTGGACGCCGGCCAACCCGGCCAGCGCTCGCGCGGCGGCGACCGACTGGGAAACCGAACAGATTCCACAGACGCGTGGCGCATAGACCAGCGCATCGAGTGGCGGATGATCGCGGAGGATCTGTTCGAAGCCTCGGTACATGGTGGCGTTGACCCGTGCCGAACGCACCTGGCCATCCTCGATATCCAGCTGGACTTCGAGATCACCTTCAACGCGATTGAACGGACCGACCAGCAGACGTGTCATGGGCGAATTCCTTAGCGGCGGGTGCGGCGGATGACCGGGGCGATCAGCGCATGGTCGGCGGTGGCGTTCTGCCGGACGCGCTCTGGCGTGGCTGATTTCGACAGCGCCGCCAGGGCAACGAACCAGGCCTTGGGCATGTCGGTCGGCAGGCCGATGGGGATGCCGGCGCGCTTGGGCGTGAGGTGGAAGCCGTGGCCGGGTTCCTCGAAGCCAGGCGCCGTGCAGTTGATGCAGGCATAGCCGCCGCGGGTGCAGGAGCCCTCGCCATTCCACAGGCGATTGTTGCAGTCGCCGTGGGCCTGGGTGCCCTTGCAGCCGAGGTTTTCCATCATGCAACCGAGGTCGGAAGGCTTGAGCGCACTGGCCTTGTATTCGTAGAACTCGTTGCGCGTGCAGCCGTGGTGGACCAGTTGGTCGGCATAGAAGCGCGGACGGCCCAGGGCATCCAGGTCAGGCTCGCCGAACAGCCCGGCGGCCAGGGCCATCAGCGTGTCGGTGACCCAGCCGGGGTGGGTGGGGCAGCCGGCGACGTTGATCACCGGCAGCCCTTTGCGTGACCGGTATTCAGCGCCCAGCAGGCCGCCGAGGCGCTCACCGTCGTACTGCAGGCCGCAGGCGTCGGTGGGGTTGCTGCCGGCGGCGGTGATGCCGCCGTAGGCGGCACAGGTGCCGATGCCCAGGGTGTAGTCGGCGACGTCCGCCAGGCGTCGCACCCAGTCGATCATCGCCACGCCGGTGCCGGCCAGCAGATGGAAGCGGCCGCTGCCATTGGGCCCGCGCAGCAGTGAGCCTTCGATGCACAGCGCATCCAGATGGGTGCGACCACTCAGGCAGTCATCGAGGATCGCCAGTACTTCGCCAGCGCTTTCCAGCGACAGTGACGGGTGCCACAGCAGGTCGATCCCGGCGTTGCGCCACAGCCCGGCAAAGTCCTGGGTATCGGCGCACAGCAGCGACATGTTGCAACCGCCGCAGCCGCCGGACTGCAACCAGAGGACGCGGAAAGGGGCGCTCATGGCGTTTCCTCCAGGCCGAAGCGGCGCAGTTTCTGGCGCAGGCCGACGCGTGACAACCCCAGCTCGCGCGCAGCATGGGTCTTGTTCCAGTGGTTGCGTAGCAGTGCCTCCTTGAGCAAGGCCGCCTCGATGGCGTCGAGCTGCTCCTGCAGTGTGCCGGCAGGCGTTCCGGTCACGCAGGAGGCGGGCCGTGCATGCCGTGCCTGGCCTTGCAGCACCTTCAGGGAAAATGCCCGGGCGCTGACTTCCGCGCCCTCGGACAGCGCCGCGGCGCGGTAGATCTCATTGCGCAACTCGCGAATGTTGCCTGGCCACGGGTAGTGCAGCAGGCTGCCGAGGGCGTCGGCGGCAAAGCGCAGGCCGGGCAGGTCGAGTTCCTGGCTGGCATCGGCCAGCAGTTTGCTGGCGATCGGAATCAGATCGCCGCTGCGTTCGCGCAGTGGCGGCAGGCCAAGCGATACACCGGCGAGTCGGTAATAGAGGTCACTGCGGAAACGCCCGTCACGGACATCGGTTTCCAGGTCGCGGTGCGTGGCGGCGATCACTCGCACATCCACCCGTACCGGCGTACTGGCCCCGACCGGGCGCAACTCGCCTTCCTGCAGGACACGCAGCAACTTGACCTGGAAGGCCGGCGAGGTATCGCCGATCTCGTCCAGGAACAGGGTGCCGCCGTGGGCGCGCTGGATCAGCCCGATGTGATCCTGGTGAGCGCCGGTGAACGCGCCGCGCTTGTGGCCGAAGAGCTCGGATTCGAGCAGGGAGTCCGGCAACGCTGCGCAGTTCTCCATGATGAAGGCTTTTTCCGCGCGTGGGCTGGCGTAGTGAATGGCGCGGGCCAGCAGTTCCTTGCCGGTGCCGGACTCGCCGAGCAGCAGCACCGAGAGATCGAAGCGCGCCACCCGCGCGGCCAGTTCGCACACGGCGTCCAGCGGGCTGCCGGGCTCGCGCACGATGCGGGCGAAATCGAAGGCGTCGCGTACTTTGTCCAGCACCTGCTGATTGCGTCGGCGCAGCACCGGGGTGGCCGCGCGCAGCTCCACGTCCAGGCGTTGCATGTGGTTGTGCAGGGCCCGGCTTTCCACGGCGTTGCGCACCGTGGTGAGCAGGTGGTCGGGCAGCCAGGGTTTGAGCAGGTACTGGTAGATGCCGGCCTGGTTGACGCCGGCGATGATGTCTTCGGAGTCGGTGTAGCCGGAGAGAACGATGCGCACGACTTCGGGCCAGCGCTCGCGGGCTTCCTTGAGAAATTCGATGCCTTGTACGCCGGGCATGCGCTGGTCGCAGAGGATCACTGAGATCGGATGCTGTTCGAGAAGCTCGCGGGCCTGCTCGGCCGAGTTGGCGAGCAGCACCTGGAACTCGCCGTCGAGCACCCTTGACAAGGCTTCGCGGGAGCGTAGTTCGTCATCGATGACCAGAACGGTCGGGAGGTGTGAGTCAAAGCCGCCGAGTGAAGACATGGACGCCGAATTCAAGTGTCACGGGACGAGTGCCGGGCCAACTGACCCGGCGGTCGCCGAATCATGACATTCGAATCAGGCAGGTGAAAGGGAACACTACCATTGGACTAGTCGGCTGCCCGCGCAGCGCTACCAGGTCCTGATCCGGCAATCCTGCTGGATTACCTGCCTTGAATGCCTGGCTTTCGCCGCGAGTTGTCTGGCGCAGGGGGGCGCCTCACGCCATGGGTGGCAAACGCCGTTTCACCGGCGTCTTCTTGACGATGGCCGTGTTGGTCTCGGCGAAGCCATTGAGGTGGTCGAGTATCTCATCCAGTTGCTCCATGGAGCGCACGCACATTCGTGCATAGAAGCAGTCCTCGCCCGTCACCTTGTCGCATTCGGTGAACTCGGGGATGGCCAGGATCTGCTTCTCGACTTCCTGCAGTTTGCCCGGCAGCGGGCGCACACGAACGATGGCCTGGAGCTGGTAGCCGAAGGCGCGTGGGTCGACGTTGACCGTGTAGCCGGTGATGACCTGGCGTTCCTCGAGCTTGCGCAGGCGTTCGGCCACGCTGGGGGAGCTCAGGCCGCTGGCCTGGGCCAGCGCCTTGAGGGAAAGACGCGAGTCCGCCATCAGCGCGGTGATCAGCAATTGGTCGATTTCGTCGGTCATCCTGGTCTCGGAAGGTTGTTTCGGGTAATGGCCTTGATAGTAAAGGTGATTGCCTGGATTTGCCTGCGTCAGGCGATGGAGTGCGCGAATCCACCTGTTCATACTGGTCGCCAACGAGTGGAGGTGAACCATGAACGAGCCAATCAGACGCGGAACCCTGGAGATGATCAGCGCCATGCTGATCTGCGGCACCATCGGCTGGCTGGTGGTGGTTTCCGGCCAGCCGGTGCTGGACGTGGTGTTCTGGCGCTGCGCATTCGGTGCCGCGACGCTCCTGTTGATCTGCGCGGCCATGGGCTTCCTGCGCCCGGGCATTCTCACCCGCGCCACCTTTGGCCTGGCGCTGCTCAGCGGCGCCGCCATCGTTGGCAACTGGGTACTGCTGTTCGGCTCCTATTCGCGGGCATCGATTGCCATTGGTACGGCGGTCTACAACGTGCAGCCGTTCCTGCTGGTGCTGCTGGGCGCGCTGTTCCTCGGCGAGAAGGTGACCGCGCATAAACTAGCCTGGCTCGGCGTTTCCTTCCTCGGCATGCTGGCAATCGTCAGCGCGCATGGCGAAGCGGGGCAGGTGGGTAGCGACTATCTCGGTGGTGTCGCCCTGGCGCTCGGCGCGGCGGCGCTGTATGCAGTCGCCGCGCTGATCATCAAGCGCCTGACCGGCGTGCCGCCACATCTGATCGCACTGATCCAGGCGGTGACCGGTGTGCTGCTGCTGGCTCCCTGGGCCAATCTGACGTCGCTGCCCCAGGCGAGCACGGCCTGGGCCAGCCTGGCGACCCTGGGCATCGTGCACACCGGCATCATGTACGTGCTGCTCTATGGCGCGATCCAGAAACTGCCGACGGCGCTGACTGGCGCGCTGTCGTTCATCTACCCGATCGCCGCGATCTTCGTCGACTGGTTCGCCTTCGGCCACCGCCTGACCCCGTTGCAATGGCTGGGTGTGGTCGCCATCCTGCTGGCCGCCGCCGGCATGCAGCGCGGCTGGAGCCTGAACCTGCGGCGCCTGGCCTGGCGCTGAAATCCATGCTTGCCTGACAATGCCGGGGAACCTGTGCCGCTGCGCACCGGTCCTGTAGGCGGACTTCGAGCAAGGAACGGACTATGACTGCGGCTGCCCTGACGGCAGATTCATCCAGCCTGAAAAGGCCTTCATCACGCTTCATTCACCTGTTGGGCGTGGCCGCGCTGCTGGCGCTGGCCGGCTGCGGTACTCGTGCGCCGAGCGTGCCTGAGCCGACGCCGGACGAGGTGCGTGGCAAACTGGCCAGGCTGATTCCCGCTGGTGCAGCGGACCGCCAGGGCTGGGCGAAGGACATCCAGGTCGCCTTCACCACCCAGCGCATTCCGGCGACCACCGAGAACCTCTGCTCGGTGGTGGCGATCACCGAGCAGGAGTCCAACTTCAAGGCCGACCCGCCCGTGCCGGGGCTGGGCAAGATCGCCCGCGCCGAGATCGACCGGCGGGCGAGCAAGGTCCACGTGCCGGGTTTCCTCATCGATACCGCGCTGGCACTGAAGTCGCCGAACGGCCGCACCTACAGCCAACGGCTGGCCAGCGCAAAGACCGAGCGCGAGCTGAGCGCGATCTTCGATGACTTCATCGGCGGTGTGCCGCTGGGCCAGCAACTGTTTGGCCGCTTCAACCCGGTCCACACCGGCGGGCCGATGCAGGTCAGCATCGAATTTGCCCAGGCCCATGCCGACGGCTATCCGTACCCGGTGGATGGCAGCATTCGCCGCGAGGTGTTCAGCCGTCGTGGCGGCATGTACTTCGGCATCGCCCATCTGCTCGGCTACCCGGTGAACTACCCGCGCCAGCTGTACCGTTTCGCCGACTTCAACGCCGGCTGGTACGCCAGCCGCAACGCCGCGTTCCAGCGAGTGGTATCGGATCTCACCGGCATCACCCTGGCGCTGGACGGGGACGTGATCCTCTACGGCAGCTATGACGCCGGCAGCACCGAGAAGGCGGTGCGCACCCTGGGGCCGAAGCTGGGCATGAGCGAGCGGGAAATTCGCCGCGACCTGGAGTTGGGCGACAAGCCGGAGTTCACCCAGTCAGAGCTCTACACCAAGGTCTTCGCCCTGGCCGAACGCTCCGCCGGCAAGTCGATGCCGCGGGCCATGCTGCCGGGCATCACGCTGCACAGCCCGAAGATCACTCGCCAGCTCACCACCGCGTGGTTCGCCCAGCGCGTGGACGAGCGCTACCAGCGCTGCCTGGGGCGGGTGCCGAAGGACTGAATCAGTCTCCCTCGGCGGGTTGGCAGATACCGTTGGCGCCCTTTGGCCCGGTGTAGGACACCGTGGCGCTGCCGTCGTCATTCAGGCTGATGGAGATGGTCACGCCTTCTCCCTTGGCCTCGAGGTACTTGTCGTTCTTCTGCTTGACCTTGGCTTCCTTGCCGTTGATGTACACCGGCCCGCCCTCGTCGGTGTGGACCTGGATGTCGTTCGGGCAGTCGTAGTTGAGCATGGGGATGGCGGCAACAGCGGGCTGCACGGCGATCAGCAACAACGGAGCGATCAGTAGCGGTTTCATGGCGTCTCCCGAAGAGGTGCGGACACGGCGCAAGGCCGCGCGGACAATCACAGCTTAGTGCAGACGTCGTGGCGCGCTAGAGCGGCAAGGGGCGCAGGCGCGTGGCTGGCTCCGGTTCGGTGCCGCGCAGGACGAGGCGGGTGATGGTCGCGGCAGCGGCTTCGAAATCAGCGGCATCCGGCTGTGCCTTGCCGGTGATCATCGCGATCTGCCAGTCGAAATCGACGTAGGTGCGGGTGGCGGCGGAGATGCTCAGCAGCAGGTGCTGCGGGTCCACCGGGGCGAGCAGACCACGGTCGATCCAGGCGGCGATGCACTCCAGGCTGCGCCGCGATTCGGCCTGCAGGCGCTGCAGCCAGTCCGGTGGCAGGCGCGATGCGCCATGCAGCATTTCGCTGGCGAACACCTTGTAGGCATACGGCCACTGCCGGGCGATATGCAGGCGCGCGCGGATGTGCGCGGGCAGCGCCCAGGCCGGATCGTCGCATTCGCGCAACAGGGCCGAAGCCTCCATTACGGCGTCCACGACATTCTCCAGCAGGCGCAGGTAGAGGTTCTCCTTGCTCTGGAAGTAGTAGTAGACGTTGGACTTGGGCAGGTCGGCGCGGCTGGCGATGTCCTGGGTCTTGGCGGCGGCGAAGCCCTTCTCGGCGAACTCTTCGCCGGCCGCCAGCAGGATGCGCTGGCGATTGCGGTCACGGATGCTGAGGGCGGGGCGCTGGCGGCGGCGCGTCGAGGTGGGCGCGGTCTGGGGCATGGGAAAGCATCGGGGCAGGGAAACGAGGTATCAGAATATAACTTTCTATATAGCGCTGCCCAGCCGCCGGTCTCACTGGCGGATGGCCATTTATCCGCCATTAGATTGAACCCGATGTGTGACGAATCTGTCAGAGCCAGTCTGAAACCTAGGAAGGGTCTGAGATGCTGTTCGTAGTCATGCTGGGCGGACGCCATCCGCGCGCGCGGATCGAGGTTCACGATGTGGCCTTCGTCATCGGCGACAACCTGAAATCCACCTATGCGCAATTGCGCGAAGCCTGGTTTGGCAGCCCGGACGGCCTGCACATCGACTCCTGGCTGGAGGTGGATGGCGTGGAGGCTTATCGCGTCGAATTCAGTGATGCGCTGCCGGCACCGGGCGAGCAGCGGCTGTTCTTCGTCAACCTGGGGGGCTACGAGCTGGGCAGCTTCGGTGAGGCGCATCAGTACGTACTGGTGGCCGCTCGCGATGCCGCCGACGCCAAGGCACGCGCCAAGCGCCGCATGCCGCGCAGCTGGGACAAGGCGCACACCGACGCGGTGATCGACGTCGACGACTGCATTGCCGTCGACCAGGTTGGCGGGCGCTATGTGCACCTGGTGGAGGGCGAGAGCCGCGGCATCGTGCAGCGCAGCGACTACATCGTGTTGTGAGCCTTCATGGTACTGACACGGCCCTGTCATAAAACCTGACGTATAAGGGGCGCACAGCCGACCCCCGTGCCGAGGTAGCAATGACCGAGAAACGCCGAGTCCTGTTCGTCTGCGTCGCCAACGACGCCCGCTCGCCGATGGCAGAAGCACTGCTGCGGCACACCGACGGCGAACACTTCGAAGCCTTCAGCGCGGGTGTCCACCCGACCGCCATCGACCCGCGCGCCCGTGAAGTGCTGGAGCACGCCGGGATTTCCAGCGAAGGCCTGCGCAGCAAGTCCATCGACGAATTCCGCGGCCAGCATTTCGATTACCTGATCGACCTGTGCGACAAGTCCAGCGACGAGGGCGACGAGCTGCCGGCTTCCAGCCAGGTGCTCGTGTGGAACTTCGTCGACCCGGCCCACAGCGAGCAGCACGACCCGTTCCGCCACACCCTGCAGGAAATCAGCGATCGCCTGAAACTCTTCGAAATGGTGAAGAACCGCGACTGACGTTTCTGGCGATGCAAAAAGCAGAAAGCCCGCACGGATGCGGGCTTTCTGCTTCGTAGGCCACAGGATTCGCCGTTGCCTGGGGAGGATTGGCGGCGGATGTCCGTGTAGATGGGGCGCTGGTCCTTCAGCGCCAGGGCATTCTGTTGGAATTGCGTGACAGGGTGGTGACTGTCCGGTGAACAGGTGATGGCAGTGTGCTTTCGGTCCTGTATCACTCGGCGGCATGAGCACTATCGATCCCGACAAGTGGTCAGGCGGGGAGTGCGTCGATAGAGTCACCGTCAAAGTCATGTCCGCGGCGTTGCATCCTTGGCGCCTGCGCGACCCGAATCGGAGTGCTTATGAAGTCCCTGTCAGATGTTGCTTTCTCCATGCTCGACCTGGTGCCCGTACGTGACCAGGGCACCGCTGCCGAGGCGTTGAACAACGCCGTCGAGGTTGCCCGGCACGTCGAGCGCCTGGGCTTTTCCCGCTACTGGCTGGCGGAGCACCACAACATGGACGGTATCGCCAGCTCGGCCACCGCCGTGTTGATCGGCCATATTGCCGGCAAGACCGAGCGCATTCGCGTCGGCTCCGGCGGGGTGATGCTGCCCAACCATCCGCCGCTGGTGGTGGCGGAAAACTTTGGCACTCTGGAAACGCTGTATCCGGGTCGTATCGACCTCGGCCTTGGCCGGGCGCCCGGTGCCGATCAGGCGACCATGCGTGCGCTGCGCCGTGACCGCCTAGGCGACGGCGCGGACTTCCCCGAGCAGGTTGCCGAGCTGGAAATGCTCCTCGGCCCGCGCCGTTCGCAGCAATCGCTGCTGGCCATTCCGGGGGAGGGCACCAACGTGCCGATCTGGCTGCTCGGCTCCAGCCTGTTCAGCGCACATCTGGCGGCGCAAAAGGGCTTGCCCTACGCCTTCGCCTCGCACTTCGCACCGCGCTATCTGCACGACGCGCTGCGCATCTACCGCGAGAACTTCCAGCCCTCGGCAGTGCTCGACAAGCCGTACGCCATGATCGGCGTACCGCTGGTGGCGGCCCCGACCGACGAGGAAGCCGAATACCTGGCGACCACCGCGTTCCAGCGCGTGCTGTCGCTGATCCGTGGCGACAGCCTGAAGCAGAAACCGCCGGTCAAGAGCATGGCCGGCCTGTGGCTGCCCCATGAGCAGGAGGCGGTGGGCAACTTCTTCGGCCTGGCGGTGATCGGTGGCCCGGAGAAGGTGCGCAGCCGCCTGGAAATCCTGCTGGAGCAGACTGGTGTGGACGAGATCATCTTCACCAGCGATATCTACGACCACGAGCTGCGCCTGCGTTCGCTGGAGATCGTCGCCGGCCTGCGCTGATCGCTCCCTCGAGCGGATAGGTTCTGTAGGAGCGAGCTTGCTCGCGAACAACCCTCTCAGCGGGGGCCGGTTCGCGAGCAAGCTCGCTCCTACAGGTGCATGCCAGATTGTGGCCGGTGGGGTAGGAGCGGACTTCGTCCGCGATCGCGTCACCATCGTTCCAATCGACCAGGGAGCGGGGAAAGACATCGCGGACAGAGTCCGCTCCTACAGCGGCGGCGTGGGCTTCAGGCCTGCCCGTCGTCCTGCTTCTTCAGCAGGTCGGCCAGCCCGGCCAGTCCCTTGTGGGTGACCTTCGGCCCCTTGTTCCCGGCGTCGTTGCCGTTCTGGTAATGCAGGTCCACCTGCCGCTGGTGCTCGTTGTCGTGGCAATAGAGGCACAGCAGCTCCCAGTTGGAGCCGTCTTCGGGATTGTTGTCGTGGTTGTGGTCGCGGTGGTGGACGGTCAGTTCGCGCAGGCGCACGCCGCTGAACTCGCGGCCGCAGCGACCGCAGATCCAGGGGTACATCTTCAGGGCCTTTTCGCGGTAGCTGGTTTCGCGGCGGCGTTGGGCTTCGGCGAGGACGGCGTCGACTTTACTGGTGGGCTGGTTCATGGCTCGTTGAGGCAGGAAGGAAACGGACCTCCAGCATAGGTCCGTGCCCGCGCGCTGGCTACGGCCGGGGCGTATCCGGGCGCGACCAGATCCACAGATTGCCAACCGCCATACCGAGGATCACGGCGTACAGCCAGATGCCGTGGGGCAGGGTGATCAGCATGATCGCCAGGGCGGCGAGCATCGCCAGGCTGGCACTGATCTTGGCGCGGCGGGCAACGGCGCGGCCATTGCGCCAGTTGTGCAGGATCGGGCCGAACAGCCGGTGGTTCTCCAGCCAGGCGGACAACCGCGGCGAACTCTTCGAGGCAGCCCACGCAGCCAACAGCACGAACTCGGTGGTCGGTAGCCCCGGCACCACCAGCCCCACCATGCCGACGCCGAGGCTGGTGTAGGCGAGCAACGCGAAGGCGAGCCGCGCCAGGCGCGAGCGTGCCGGGCCGAACGGCGTGGCGCGCGCTCCGGCGACGGGCGCGCGCTCGATGGCCTCAGACGGCGGCGGGTGCACTGTCGTAGCTGTGCTGCAGCAGATGGGCGAAGCGTTCGAAGGCGGCGATGGCACCGGCTTCGGCTTCACGCTCTTCGGCTTCGCTGAGCTCCAGGGCGTCGAGGGTGCGGGTGAAGCGTTTCCAGCCTTCGGCGCGACCACCCTCGGGTTCGCCCAGGTGGCGCGCGCCGGTGTTTTCGTCCAGACCCATGGCGGCGACGCGCTTGATCAGAAACGCAGCGCCCAGCTTGGAACCTTCGGAGACGAACAGCCAGCCCAGAGCGTGGGCCAGACTCGGCTTGTCGACGGCGCCGGCAACCGGAGCGGGGACTTCGGTGTCCAGGTCGGCCAGGTCCAGGCGGGCCTGTTCCGCGCGGCAGCGCTGCGGCAGGTCGGGGAAGATCTTGCCCAGTTCAGCATCCTGGTACAGGGCTTGAAGCTCGGACTGGAACAGGTACTGGGCGACCACGAAGCGGGCAAAGCGTTCGCGGCTGGAGAAGGGCTCGCGGGCCTTCACGGCGTGGTCGAGACGCTCGTGGGGGGCGTGGGTCAGCGCATTCAGGCGCTGCGAGCGCAGGGCGGGGAGTTCCAGGGTGGTCATGTCCAATTCCTTGAAATTACAGGTCTTTACAGACGAGACGAACGAGTTCGGGGAAAGCGTAAAGATTGTCGGGTGTTCAATGGGGGATGCCGGAGCGAGGCTGGTTCGCGAGCAAGCTCGCTCCTACAGGGCCTGGTGTTGCTTGCAGGAGCGAGCTTGCTCGCGAACAGAGCTGGCACGAGGTTCACCAGGAATCCCGTGCCAATCTGTGCATCAGATATCCCACACCAGGTTGATCGCGAAGTTACGCCCCGGCTGAGTCAGGCGGTCGAGGTTGGCCGGAGCCAGTACCGCTGCTTCGCCGACGCCGTCGTAGCCGCGCACGTCATCCCACAGCCAGTACTTCTTGTCGGTGAGGTTGTACAGGCCGGCGTTCAGCGTCAGGTCGTCGGTCAGCTTGTAGTAACCGGTCAGGTCGAGGATGCCGAAGCCCGGGGTCTTGAACTGGCTGCTGGTGCCGTCGGGGGCGTTGAACTGGGTGTCGTCCACGCGGTTCTTGCGCTTGACCAGCGTCCAGTCGAGCAGGGCGCCATAGCGGCCGGCCTGTTCGTCGTAGCTCAGGCCGAACACGCCGGTGAGCGGGTTGACACTGTTGATCGGTTCGCCGGTGTCCTTGTTGCGGCCGTAGGCGTAAGCCACCGAGCCCTTGGTGTAGAGGCCCTGCGGCGCACCGAAGGCGCCCAGTTCCAGGCGGCCTTTCAGCTCCACGCCCTTGATGATGGCGTGCTTGATGTTGTTGCTGGTGAAGGTCGGCTCGTCGTAGCCGGGGGTGATGGCATCTTCGTTGATGAAGTCGCGGTACTTGTTATAGAAGACCGCCACGTCGAACGAGCCTTCCTCGAAGTTGCCGCGCAGACCGGTCTCGTAGCTCTGGCTGCGTTCGGGGTCCAGGTCCGGGTTCGGCTCCACACGGTAGCCCGCGCCGGGGTTGTCGAAGCGGCCGTAGAGCGCCTTCGCGGTCGGGGTGCGGAAGCCCTGGGCGTATTGCCCGTACCACAGGTAGTTGTCGTTGAACGCGTAGGTCACGCCGAGCTTGGGCGAGAGCTGGTGCCAGCTCTTGTCTTCGCTGCTGACGTCGCCTTCGCCGCTCTGGTCGACGGTCTTGAGGAACTCGTCGGTGACGTGGGGCTTCAGGCGGGTGTGGTCATAGCGCAGGCCGGGCAGGAAGGTCCAGTCGTTCCAGCGGATCTCGTCCTGGGCAAAGAGCGCATAGGTGTCGATGGTCGGGTCGGGAAAGTCGCTGCTGCGGGCCAGGGTATCGGTGGCGCTGGGCGCACCGATGGCGGTGCAGCCGCGGCCGACGGCGAGGCAGGTGCCGGTGCCTTCGCGGTAGCCGGTGACCTTCTGGCGCTTGAGGGTGGTGCCGTAGGTCAGCAGGTGGTCGGTGTCGCCCAGGGCGAAGGCCTTGTCCATCTGCAGGTCGAACACCCACTGGCGTTCCTTGTACAGGGTATCGCGGGTCCGCAGCACCTTGCGGGTCATCGGGTAGTAGAACTCATCGGTGCTCTGGTCGGTCTTCGCCACCTGGTAGTTGAAGGTCCACTTCAGGTGATCGGCTACCGCGCTGTCCAGCAGCATCTGGTGTTCCAGGCCGTAGCGCTCGCGGGTGATGGTGTCGTTGCCGGTACGCCACTGGTACATGCCGCCGGGCAGCACGCTGGGCGGCAGCGCCGGGCCGCCATTGTTGTAGGGGCCGCCATAGGCGCTCTTCTGGTCGGTGTCGACGTCGTCCTTGTACTTCTCGTAGACCAGGCCGAAGCGGCTGCCTTCGGCGTAGTTCCAGCCCAGCTTGGCCAGCACGTTGGTGGTGCGCACGTCTTCCGGGTTGGCCTCGGTGCGCGACAGGCCGGTGCCGCCGGTGCTGCCGTAGGACTCGGTCTCGTGGCCGTTGCGCTGGCTCAGGTGCAGCAGGCCGTCGAAGGTGTCGAGGCGGCCGGCGACGGTGGCGGAGGTCAGCCAGCTGTCATCGGCGGAGCTGTAGCCGGTCTTCAGGCGCGCGCCGACGTCCTGGCCATCCTTGATGATGTCGTCCGGGTCGAGGGTGAAGTAGCTCACCGCGCCGCCGATGGCGTTGCTGCCGTACAGGGCCGAGGCCGGACCGCGCAGCACTTCGACGCGCTTGACGATTTCCGGGTCGACGTAGTTGCGTTCGGTCTGCGCGTAGGGGCCGTTGAAGAAGCTGTTGGGAATCTCGACGCCATCGATCTGCGTCAGCACGCGGTCGCCGTCGATGCCGCGGATGTTGTAGCCGGTGATGCCGGCACGGTTGCCGGTGCCGCCGACAGAGACGCCGGGCATGTCGCGCACCAGCTCCTTGATGGTGTTGACGTTCTTGCGGTCCAGCTCGTCGCGGCCCACCACGTTCACCGTGGACGGTACCGAGGTGACGCTCTGCGCCTGGCGGGTGGCGGTGACGGTCAGCGGTTGCATCTCGGACACCGAGGACAGGTTGCGTTCGAGGATCACATTGCGCGGGCCGAGCTGGCGCACGGTGAGGCCGGTGCCGCCGAGCAGGGTCTTCAGCGCGCGCTCCGCCGGCAGGCGGCCGCTGACGCCCGGGGACTCCACGCCATCCGCCAGGTCGCCGGCCACGCCTACCTGCCAGCCGGTCACCGCGCTGAATGCGTTGAGTGCCTGGGGCAACGGTTGGCGGCCGATGTCGAAGCTGTAGCCAGCCTGGGTCTGGCTGGCTTCGGCGGCGAGGGCGGAGGTGGCCGGCAGGTTGGCGAGGCCGATGGACAGGGCAAGCAGCGAGATGCTGGCCGGCGCGGACAGCCGGCGCAGAGGGGCACGCGAAGAAGCAATGGTCATCGAAGGGCTCTCTTAGTCAGTCTTTGTTCGCATTCGTAAATGCGAATCTATTGCATTGGCTTCTGACTAAACGAACGAGCCTTTCGAATCGCGTAAAAATACTTTCCGTTCAGGAGCGGTGATCAGTTGAGGATCAGCAGTTTCGGGTATTCGTGCAGTTCGGCGGAGGTGATCTGCGCCAGCGAACGGGCCACGCCCAGGGGGTCGTCCAGGCGCCAGTTGCCGGTGACGCTGACATTCTCCAGGCGCTCGTTGGTATTCACGATCCAGCCCGGATAGTAACGGCGCAATTCGGCCAGCACCTGGCTGAGCGGGCAGTTCTCGAACACCATGCGGCCCTTCACCCAGGCCAGCTGGGATTCGGCCTCGGCGCCGTGCTGGCGCTCACCGAAGCCCTGCGGGCCGACGCGAATGCTGTCGCCGGCGCCGAGGCTGACGCGGGCGTCGTCCAGGCGGGTGCGCAGGTCCACTTCGCCGCGCTGCACGCTGACTTCCGCCTCGTTGCCCAGGTAACGCACGGCGAACGCCGTGCCGCGCACCGTGACCTGTACCGGCCCGGCTTCCACCTCGAAGGGGCGGCTGCGGTCGTGGGCAACGTCGAAGAAGGCTTCGCCGCGGTACAGACGGGCGACACGCTGCTGGTCATCGACTCGGCTGGAGAGCGCGGTGTCGGTGTTCAGCAACACGTTGGAACCATCGGCCAACTGGACTTTCTGGCGTTCGCCGACGGCGGTGAGGTGGTCTGCGCGCAGGCGCGTGAGCAGGTCGCCCTGGACCACCACGCCGATCGCCAGAACCAGCGCGGCTGCCGTGGCGACAGGTTTCCAGAAGCGGCGCTGGCGAGGCAGCGGACGGACCTTTGCCTGCATCAGCTTGTGCTCCAGGCGCGCCGCGGCGACCGGCAGCAACGGCGACTGCCAGGCATCGCGCACGCGCTGGTAGGCCTGCGCGTTGCCTGCGCTGGCGGCCAGCCAGGCATCGAAGCGCGCGCGGGTAGCGGCGTCCATGTCGTCCTCGAGGATCAGCCAGTCGAGGGCTTCGGCCATCTGCTGATCGTCGGGCGGCGCGGAGTTGGGCAAGGGGCGATCCTCGGGGCTGTCCTGGGGCGGTGAGCCGCGCATTGTTGTCGAATCGGCCGGCGAACGGTAGTCCGTCATACCGTTTCCTCGAGACGGCTGACCAGTCCGATGCAGATCGCCATGATCAGTTTCAGTTCCTTCTGCACCGTGCTGGGCGAGACGCCGAGCTGCTCGGCGATCTCCGCGTAGCCGCAGCCGTGCAGGCGACTGAGGATGAAAATGCGCTGCTGGCGCTCGCTGAGCTGCGCGAGGGTTGCGCCCAGGCGTTCCAGCAGCTTCTCCGCGTGCAACTGGTCCTCGGCGCTGGAGCCCGGCGCCGGTACGGCCTGCACCACGTCGAAAGGCACATCCTCGAGCATGGTCCGCGACTGCATGCGCAAGTGACGCAGGTGGTCCAGGGCGAGGTTGCGGCCGGTCTGGAAGAGGAAGGGTTCCAGGTGATCGATGCGGCGTTCGAGCAGGGTGCGGGCGACGCGCAGGTAGGTTTCCTGCACCAGGTCTTCGGCGATGCTCGGGTTCTTCACCATCCGTACGAGCGTGCGCAGCAAAGGCAGGCGCTGGGCCAGGAAGACCGCGTCGAGGTTGGAAGTGCTCACAAGGGCGTCCAGCAGGAATAATTTTCAAATGATAATCAATGTTATTCAGCGGGAGCGAATGGCACAAGCCCATCCTTGGTTCCGCAGGCGTGCAGGCAAACGAAAAAAGGGCGAGGCGCGGGGCGCCTCGCCCATTCCCTCAGCCGGCTGGTGAGGGGGAAGCGGGACTCAGGAGCGTACGGGGCGTGCGTTCAGGCGCGGTTCGCCGCTTGCGGGTGTCGCCTGGCCGGATGTTTCCGGGCGGCTGTTCCAGTGCGGAATGAGGATGCCGGCGGCGATCAGCGCGGTGACCGTGAAGCCGATGAACACGCTGTAGGTGTCGAAGTAACCCGGCAGCAGGCCGCCGAGGATTGCGCCGATGGAACCGCAACCGTTGACGAAGCCCGCCGCGGTGCCGGCCGCTTCACCAGTGCCGAAGTCCACGGCGGCCGCGCCGCTGATCATCGAATCCGGTCCGTACAGGGTCAGGCCCATCATGAACAGCAGGCCCAGCACCAGCAGGCTGCTGCCGGTCTGCATGGCCGGGACGAACAGCGCCAGGCACACCGTGAGACCGAGCAGGCTGATCACGCAGGCCGGCATGCGCCGTGCGCCGAAGATGCGGTCCGAGGCATAGCCGATCAGGATCGGCCCGAGCAGCCCGGCGACTTCGAAGGCCGACGGCAGGATCGCCGCGCCGACCTTGCCCAGCCCGGGCATGCGTTCGTAGACGATCACCGGGCCCCACAGCAGGATCGCGTAGCGCGCCGGCTTGAGCAGGAAATAGGCAAGGCCCAGGGTCAGCACGGTGCGGTTGCGCAGCACCTTGCCGAGGATGCGCAGCGACTTGCCGTTCTCGCCCTCGTGCTTGAAGCCGGCGTAGTTCACCGCTTCGGGTTGCTGCACATCGGCTTCCACCGGCGGCAGGCCGACATCTTGCGGGCGGTTGCGTTGCAGCAGCAGGAACAGGATGGCGACCGCACCGACCACGGCGGCGGTGGAGTAGAACGCCGCATGCCAGGTGCCGAACACCTCATAGGCCCACCAGCCGGCGAAGGGCGAGGCGACCAGCCCACCAAAGGCGTAGCAGGTACTCCACAGCCCGAGCACGCGGCCGCGCTCATGGGTCGCGAAGAAGCTGCCGATGTTCTTGCACAGCCCCGACCAGCCGGTGGACTGCGCCAGGCCTTGCACCACCATGCACGTGGCGAAGATCGGCAGGGTGGCGAAGCTGCCCATCACCAGCGCGGCGGCGGCGGAGATGAGCAGGCCGCCGAACACCACCACGCGGGGGCCGTAGCGGTCGGCGAAGACGCCCCAGGTGAACTGGCCCACCGCATAGGCGGCGAGGTAGATGGCGTCGAGGTTGGCCATCGCGATCTTGTCGAGATGGAAGCTGGGGTCTTCGGCGATGCCAAGCTTGGCCACCGAGAAGGCCTTGCGGGTGAAGTAGAAGGCCGCGTAGGCCAGCCAGGTGATGGCGAAGATCTGCCATCTCCAGCGTGCCAGGGAGGAACGCGGCGAAGCGGTGCCGTGAGGGTTGAGCATGATCTGACCTCTTTGTTGTTGTGCTGTGCCGGCAGTCAGTGGGTAACGCCTGTTTTTTGTTGTTGTTCTGGGAGCACGTCGCACCGTCTTCGCGGTGCGGGTCAGAAGCGCTGCAGCTGTTCTGTACCGCCGCGGGAGTGCCGCGGCAGTGGAGGGATGGAAACAATTTCGAATAAATAACTGAAATCGATTTATCAGATTTCAAAAATAAGCTGGGCTTGTATGACAAGGCGCCATGACGCTAGTGTTTTGCGCGAATGACCTTGTAGTCGCTTTCCGTCCGATAGCGCGAAGGTGGTCAGAACCATCTGCCAGAGGCTCGCCCATGTCCGTTTCCCACGCTCAGCTCAAGGCCTTCCATGCCGTCGCCGTGCACGGCAGCTTCACCCGCGCCGCCGAGCGACTGTTCCTCACCCAGCCGGCGGTGTCCGACCAGGTGCGCAAGCTGGAGGAGCGTTACGGCGTGCTGTTGTTCCACCGCAACAAGCGCTCGGTGCGCCTGACCGAGCTGGGCGAGCGCCTGCTGGCCGTGACCCAGCGCCTGTTCGTGATCGAGGCCGAGGCACAGGAGCTGCTGCAGGAATCCAGCGCGCTGCAGACTGGCAGCCTGACCCTGGCGGTGGACGCCCCGGTGCACGTGCTGCCGCAGATCGCACGCTTCTGCCAGCGCCATCCGGGCATCCGCGTGAAGCTGGAGACGGGTAACACCGACGAGTCCCTGCAGCGCCTGTTCGACTATCAGGCCGATCTCGCGCTGCTGGGACGCGAGGTGCAGGACGAACGCCTGCTGACCTTCACCCTGCGCAGTGATCCCATCGTCGCCTTCGTTGGCCGCAGCCACCCCTGGGCCGGGCGCCAGTCCATCGAACTGGCCGACCTCGACAACGCACCGCTGGTGCTGCGTGAGCAAGGTTCGGTGACCCGGCAGATGCTCGAAGCGGAAATGGCCCGGGCTGGCCTGCGCATCCGCCCGGCCATCGAGGTGGAAGGCCGCGAGGCGTCGCTGGAGGCGGTGGCGGTGGGCATTGGCGTGGGCGTGGTTTCGGCCGCCGAACTGGGGGCGGATGCGCGCGTGCTTGCGCTGCCGATCCTCGACTGCCACTGGCGCATGAGCGAGACCCTGGTGTGCCTGCGTGAGCAGAGCAGCCGGAGGATCGTGGCGACCTTTCTCGATCTGGTGAAGGAAGATCTGCCGGCGGAGTAGGGCATGGCTGTCGGTGATTCGCGAGCAAGCTCGCTCCTACAGATTGGGCATACGCCGAAGTTTCCCTTGTAGGGGCGAGCTTGCTCGCGAACCGCATCCCTCAGGACCTGAGGTCAGGCTTCCGCCAACTCCAGAAACGCACTCACCACTCGCAACCCCCGGCGCCGTTCCAGGCAGCCAATGGCATGACGGTTCAACAGCCCGTCGCCGCTTAGCGGGATCGCCTTCACTCGCGGGTCCGGGCTGACTTCCAGCGACGACACGATGCCGATTCCCAGCTCCGCCGCTACCGCTTCAGTCACTGCCTCGCGGCTGTCCAGTTCCAGCAGCACGCGCGGCTCCACCGAGGACGCCGAACAGGCCGCATCGAAGGTTCGCCGGGTGATGGAGTCGGGTTCGCGCAGCACCATGATCTGCTGGTCCAACTCGCCCAGCGGCAGCTCGCCGGTGTGTTCGCTCCAGGCATGGCTGGCCGGCACCAGGGCGCAGATGCGCGACTCCACCAGCTCGCGCAGGAACAGCCCGGTACGCGGCTCCACCTCGGTCAGCACGGCGATATCGACGTGTTCGTCCATCAGCGCGGCGAGGGTCTCCTGCGCGTTGCCCAGGCGCAGGTTGACGGTGATGCCGGGATAGCGCGCGCGCAGCCGGGCGAGCATCGGCATCACCAGGTGCGGGCCGTCGGCGGCCACTTCGATACGCCCGGTCACCAGTTCGCGGCTGGCGTCGAGCATGGCCTCGGCTTCCTCCTCCAGGGCGAACAGCGTGCGGCTGATGGCCGACAGGCGCACGCCTTCCTCGGTGAGCTCCACGCCTCGCGCGGTGCGGCGGAACAGATTGACCTGGTAGTGCTCCTCCAGCGCCTTCACATGCCCGGTCACTGCCGGCTGGCTGATGAACAGCCGCTCGGCGGCGCGGGTGAAACTGCGTTCGCGGGCGACGGCGTCGAAGGCGCGGAGCTGGAAAAGATTCATCAGGTATATGTCCGGCTTATGCAGTGCATCGTGATAAACAATTTGAACGATATCTGCCCGGCCGGCAAGTTATGCCCAGGCCGCAGCGAACCCGCCCGGCCCAACCGAATTCAGCCCTGACGACGTTCCCACGAAAGAGGAATCGAGCATGAGCACTGCCGAGCGAGCCCCCATCCTGCTGACTCCCGGTCCGCTGACCACGTCCCCCCGCACCCGTCGCGCCATGATGGTCGACTGGGGGTCGTGGGACCGCGACTTCAACGACCTGACCGCCGATGTGTGCAAGCGCCTGCTGGCGATCATCCACGGCGAGCAGACCCACACCTGCGTGCCCCTGCAGGGCAGCGGCACCTTCTCCGTCGAGGCCGCGGTGGGTACCCTGGTGCCGCGTGACGGCAAGGTGCTGGTGCTGATCAACGGCGCCTACGGCAAGCGCCTGGCGAAGATCTGCCAGGTGATCGGCCGTGAGTTCAGCACCTTCGAAACCGAAGAAGACGTACCGACCACCGCCGCCGACGTCGATCGCCTGCTCACTGAAGACCCCAGCGTTACCCACGTTGCGCTGATCCATTGCGAGACCAGCACCGGTATCCTCAACCCGCTGCAGGACATCGCCAAGGTCATCGAGTCCCACGGCAAGCGCCTGATCATCGATGCCATGAGCTCCTTCGGCGCGCTGGATATCGATGCCCGCCAGATTCCCTTCGACGCGCTGATCGCCGCTTCCGGCAAGTGCCTGGAAGGCGTGCCGGGCATGGGCTTCGTCTTCGCCCGCAGCACTGCCCTGAACGCCAGCGCCGGCAACTGCCACTCGCTGTCCATGGACCTGCAGGACCAGCATGCCTACATGGCCAAGACCGGCCAGTGGCGCTTCACCCCGCCGACCCACGTGGTGGCCGCGCTGCACGAAGCGCTGAGCCAGTACGAAGAGGAGGGCGGCCTCGCGGCCCGTCATCAGCGTTACGCAAACAATTGCCAGACTCTGCTGGCGGAGATGGCCGAACTCGGTTTCCGCAGCTTCCTGCCTGCGGAAATCCAGGCGCCGATCATCGTCACCTTCCATGCCCCGAGTGACGCTCGCTACAACTTCACCGAGTTCTACAACCGGGTGCGCGAGAAGGGCTTCATCCTCTACCCGGGCAAGCTGACCCAGGTGGAAACCTTCCGCGTCGGTTGCATAGGCCAGGTCGACGCCAGCGGCATGCGCGCCGCCGTCGCGGCCATCGCCGAGACGCTGAAGGAAATGGAAGTCTTCGAAATCTGACGCCCGCCCGAATTCCCACAGGATTGAATACCATGAACTATGAACAACCCAAGCAACTGCAAGCCGTCGTCCTCGACTGGGCCGGCACCGTGGTCGATTTCGGCTCCTTCGCGCCGACCCAGATTTTCGTCGAAGCCTTCGCCGAGTTCGGCGTCCAGGTCAGCCTGGAAGAAGCCCGCGGCCCCATGGGCATGGGCAAGTGGGACCACATCCGCACCCTGTGCGACATCCCGGCCATCGCCGAGCGCTACAAGTCCAAGTTCGGCCGTGTGCCGAGCGACGATGACGTCACCGCCATCTACGAACGCTTCATGCCGCTGCAGATCGAGAAGATCGCCGAGCATTCGGCGTTGATCCCCGGCGCGCTGGAAGCCATTGCCACCCTGCGCAAGGGTGGGCTGAAGATCGGCTCCTGCTCCGGCTACCCGGCGGTGGTGATGGAAAAGGTCGTCGCCCTGGCCAAGACCAACGGCTACGTCGCCGACCACGTGGTCGCCACCGACGAAGTGCCCAACGGCCGCCCGCACCCGGCACAGGCGCTGGCCAACGTGATCGCCCTGGGCATCAACGATGTCGCCGCCTGCGTGAAGGTCGACGACACCTGGCCGGGCATCCTCGAAGGCCGCAGCGCCGGCATGTGGACCGTGGCGCTGACCTGCTCGGGCAACGCCCTGGGCCTGACCTACGAGCAGTACAAGGCGCTGCCGGCGGAAAAGCTGGAGCAGGAACGCCGCCGCATCGGCCAGATGTTCGAGGGCTCGCGGCCGCACTACCTGATCGACACCATCGCCGAACTGCCGGCGGTGATCGCCGATATCAATGCGCGGTTGGCGCGGGGTGAGATGCCTCAAAGCAGCTGACGCTTGGTTTGAGCGAGGAAGGCCCGCTTGTTGCGGGCCTTTTTTTGGAGTTGGGTGTTTCTGCGCCGCATTTGCGTGTTCGGATGTATTGGGTTTCGCCCCCTCGGGCGAGTCACTTCTTTCAAACGCCAAAGAAGTAACCAAGAAGGCTTGCCCCGGACATCCGGTTTTTCGCTTAGGCGAAAAAATCCCTCGTTGCAACGAAGTTTCAGGGGCACGCTGCGAAGGGCCGTCCCTGGCCCATCGCAGCTCTCGCGACATCCATGTCGCTCAACCCCTGAAACTCCGCTCTAACGAGGCCTCCTGAACGGGGCATTCGGCATGCTCGGACATTTCGCTGGAAGTCTTCAAAGCCAAAACCAAAGCCACGGTCTGTAAGCGCGCGGCGGATTTGGCATCGCTTGGCGAGGTATTTGGCATGGCGACCTCACCTCTGCTCCCGTCTATTTTCTCGGCGGATTTGGCACTAGAGCCTTACAGATACTGAGAGAGCCATACAGGCTCACCCGGTCGAGCATCGCTCTTCGGGAAACTCGACGATTCTGGCCATTCGCGCAGGGCCTCTCGATAGACCAAAAGCTCACGGTACTGGGTAGGGCTCAGCGTGGTGCTGGTGGCGTCGAGTTCCAGCTCGTCGCGGTGGCGTGCTATCAGCGGATCGGTTTCGACCAGGACGTAATCCCGCCAGGTGCGTTCAGTTTCGGCGAGTCGGTCAGCTGACGGGGCGGGCGGATCAACCAGGACCGGCTTGCCGTTCTTCACCGCTAGTACCTTGCCCAGGCTCGGCGCATTGACCAACTGCTCGTACTGGCTCGCGCTCAGCTCGATCAGCTCGGCGGCCGGCGGCAACTGGCAGTCAGGGTTCTGCACCTCGATCAGGGGCGCTTCGGCTGGCTCGGCGTCGGGCTCCGGCTTCCAGTCAGGGTCGGGCACCAGCAAGGTGCGCGGACCGTGGGTGGCGGTGGAGTAGAACGCCAGGGACGTGGCGTGCAGGAACATGATGGTCTGCATGGTGATCCTCAGCGCCCGGTGGCGCGGTAATGCACAACGATGGTTTCGGCGCCGGTCTGGGTGCCGGAGACGCGCTTCGCGGAGATGACCATTCCGCTGGTGGTGAGGTTGTAGAAACCGATGATGTTCTCGACCACCTCGGTAGCGTTGCCGGCTACGGCCGCAAACGACACGCTGTGGACCTCGACGGGGAAGGACGCCGGAAAGGAGATAGCCAGGTCGGCGACGCTGCCGACAGCGTTCGCCACCGTCAGCGTGGCCTGGCCCCAAACCTCTTGGCGACCCGTATCAGAGTCTTTCCACCAGCCGTTGGCCCCCAGCGATGCGGTGTTCTTCGGCCGGTTGGCGTTGGTCCATACCAGGTTGCCCCAGGCGTACATGGTCTGGTCGCCGAGGCCCCAGACCAAGGGGTAGCTGGTGGAGCCGCTCTGATCTGCATACAGCCGCAACTGGCTGCCGAACAGGTCGAGGTAAGCGTTCCAGCTGGTGTTGTTGAAGCGAATCTTGGGCGAAGTGACGGTCCCGTTAGTCAGCGTCAGGTCGCCCGAAAGCGCGCCGCCAGTGAGCGACAGCTTGCCGTTGTACAGCGTGTTGGCCTCGCCCTTGGTGTAGGCGTCGGTGATGCCATACCCGCCCAGAGTGGTGGTCTTGTCAGCCTTGCTGGACAGAGAGCTGGTCACCTCGGTCTTGGTGTAGGCATCGGTAATGCCGTACCCGCCCAATGTGGTGGCCTTGCCGGCTTTGGTGGCGGGATCGAAGTTGCCGCTGTTCCAGACGGTATAGCCGAACATGCTCGCGGTCTTGGCTACCAAATCGAAGACAAGCGGATAAATAACAGGGCCGGACTGGTCAGCGATCAGGCGCAACTGGTTTTGAAACAGGTCGATGTAGGCATTCCACATCGTGTTGTTCCAACGCAGGTCCGGTGCATCAGTCGTCCCGTTGTAAAGCGTCAGCGTCCCACTCACGGTGTCGCCGGTCTTATTCACCTTGCCATTGGCCATGTTGGCGACCAGCGCGGAAATCGCCTGGCGCAGCTGGTCATCACTGGCAGGGACTGGCGATAAGCCTGCAGCAGCAAGGACGTTGATGACCTCACGCTGAAGCGCGTTCAGCCACGCGGCCGTAATCAACGTGGCGTCGACACCACCAGACGGATTCCCCTCAGTGAACTCGCCGGACCCATTTGCCGTGTTAGTACTATCACTGATCTTCTGCATTACTGCGCTCCATAGCCGAACAGCAAAATAGATTCGGCAGGCTTAAGTTGATTGAGTCGGCATTCGAGCTGGCGGTTGCCCCAAGCCGCCAGGGGCTCACCAGCAACGGTTCCTCCGGCAATGGCATGCGTGACCGTGACGGCGGGAGCATTCACCCTCCAGGCAAAGTTCCAGTCCCCTCCGTAGATAGGATCACCAGCCCGAGCGATGCCCGCGCGGGCAGGCCGGAAGGTTGTGATGGTTACGTCGTAACCCAGGCTCTTCGCCAACTGGATGAAGAAAGAGCGACTTTGCCCGCCCCTGGACTGGAGCTTGCTAAGAACTGCCTGTATGCGTTGCGCAACGGTTTGGGGGTGCCCCAGCAGGCAAGGATCAGGAAGCCCAAGCACCCGCTCCCAGTCAGAGAGGGCCTCCCCGGTATCAGGGAACATGGCCCGATAGACGCCCGTGGAGTTGCTCTCAGAGGCTGTCAGTGACCCCGCTTCCGCCTCAATGATCGCGGAAAGGATGCGAGCGGAACCGTCGTAAGACACAGGAGGCAGCAACTGCCTCAGTTGGTCGGCCAACGAGGTCACGGCATTGCCTCGACTGTAATAGCGCCGGGGCGAATCCAGCCCACCTGGGTGGGGTCGGTCGACGCATCGACATTCGATGCCGGTGTCACCAGTACGCGATCTGCAACCCCCGGCAGATTGCTGACCATCGCCTCAAGCTGAGAGCGTTTCAATTGATCGGTTGGCTTGAGCGTGCCTAGAAGGGATGCATAGGCATCGCTGGCGGCCTGCTGAACCTCTGCCAACGTATAGCCAGAAGCCAGGTCGACCTGGACCAACGCATTAACGACGCGAATGGTTGGCGCGTATACCCATACGTCGGCAATGACCGAGCACACGTCCTGGATGTGCGACAAGCAATCCGCAATTACCTCTGCAGAGGGGATGCCAGTGGTGCCGGTGATGACGACATCGACAGTGCCGCCACCACGTCGGCCTGGGAGGATGAGAGCGTCTGCGACCCCCTCGACTTCCTTTGCCCAGCGCTCGTAGTCGTAGCTGGCACCGCCTGCAGGTGGTTTCCGCATGATTTCCAGAAGGCGAGCCAAGAGCGATTGAACAGACTCTTGGTCTTCGCCCCCTGCTGTTGGGGCGGTGAAGGATGCGGTGGCGTCCATTCCCAGCGGTGGACTGACCAGGCTGAGACTGCCAGTGAGCCCGTTCTGCGCTGCGCCGGCCGACTGGGCAGCAACAGGAGCGGTCGCCCTCCCGTCCACACCGAGGGTGGCGCTGGTGAGCACCAGGAACAGCTGGCCGGACGTTATGTGCCGGATTGCGGAGCCTTCTGGAAGCTCGGTGCCTGGCGCCCCGCTTACGGCAATGGTGGATGTGCTGGAGACTGCCGCCTTTTGCGTCAGTCCACGGTTTGCCGCATGCCGCAGCAGTTCAGCTGCGTCCGCTGTATCCGGAAAGATTTGGCGGTAGAGCCACGCGAGCCGCTGATAAATGCCCTCAATAGCCGCAGCCACTGCGGCGGAACGGACGTAATGGTCACTGTCCGTGCCGATGTCGGCCTCGGGCAGCAGGCTACGGATATCGCGGAGGATGCCGGCCAGGATGGAGTCGTAGGTTTCCACTGAATACGCCATGTCAGATGACCCTTACCAGATGACGGAAGACCTGGCGGTCTCCGGTGACATCGGTTACCTCAACAAGCAGCTCCAGTCGGCCGTTGTGAGGCTGTTCGACAGTTACCGCGATTGCCTTGGCGCGACCGTCATCGAGCAGCGGCTTGAGCGCATCCTCGGCGTACTGTTTGGCCAGTGCGCCGACTCGACTGAGGTCCTTGGATCGTTGGAGTTCGTGCAGACGCGACCCCAGCGAGGTATCCGCCCACCAGCTCCCGAGCGGGGTGATGAGGCGGATGTATACGGCGTTGGCCAGCGTGCTAATGCGCTTGCCGCTCAAATCGCCTGTTGTGGGGTCAATGCCTGCGTCCATGCGGGCATCGTGGCTTCGCGCGCGCGAAGCTGTGATTACGGATCACTTAGGATTTTTGGTCCAGGCTCACTGCTGCGGACTAGGGATTGGACCGCTGCCGTGCTTGTGCACGTTGTAGAGGTCGCGGTCGACTTGCATCGAGCGGGTATGGTCGGACACGTCGCCGTCTGCCTTGATGTTGCCCGTCGCCTCGATTAACGGGGTTTCGAAGCGCACCTTGGTGCCGGCCGTGACCAAGAGTGTCTCGGTCACCACCTCGACGACTCGACCGCGCTTCATGTGCACGTAGTCGCCTTCGTCCGTGTAGAGGGCGACCTCGCCGTCTTTGACCTGGAGCCGATATCGGCCATCCTCGCTGGCAACTACCACGGTGTGCTTGCTGTTGCCGCCCACCGGGATGGCGATGAACTCGGCCCCGGCCAGCGGCGCCGAGGTGAAGCCATAGTGCTGGAACAGCTCGCCGGTCACAGACTCCCCGGCCAGGCCCTGCATGTCGACACCGATCAGCGTGCCATGGGTGTTCCGTGCCGCGACGGCCCGGAACGCCTGACGGAAGTTGCGGCGCTCAGCTGCAGCGGCTTCGCGCATCATTCGGGCCATACCTCGGGTCATAGGTTCCTCAGCTGCTCAATGAAGGCCGAGTCCGGGTTGGACTTGCCCTTGTGCTTCTTCGGTGGGTTTCCGTCCAGGACCCACATTTTGTCTTCGCGTAGGCGCAGCTCGGTGATGGCGCCTTCGCCGCGCGACAGCCGGAGCGTCCTGGACATCAGGAAGAAGGTGCCGTCCAGCCCGTGAGGCTCACTCTTGACCATGATGCGCTGGCCTGGCGTCCAGACCTGGCCATTGCCTGCGCGGTGGCCAGCCACGATGGCGCGAATCTCGAAGCCTTCCAGCCGACTATCAGCCAGCACCTTGCGCGCACGGGTGGTGGCCATGTCCTGGCTTTCGCTGGAGCTGTCGATGATCACTTTGGGGCGGAAGATGCCGCGCTGCGCCAGGGTGTCATCCTTGATCTGGGAGCGCAGGTGCGACCGGCTGGTGTCATAGCCATCGTTGCTGTACTGGCCATGCTGCCCGAGCACGGTGACCTGGCTGTAGCGGTTCGCGATGGAGCGGCGGACAGACAGGCGCTGGACGTTATTGCCATTGCCGTCTCGGCGGAGGATCAGCGTGGCGACCGGAGCGGCCGTGTAGTCAGGGCCGCCCACCACCAGGGTGCCGTCCGGCTCCATCCAGGGCCAAAGCCCGTTCGCTTCGGCTACCTGGAGCAGCGCCTCCCACGCAGACTGGCCCGGCTCGATCTGGATACGGCGGCGGCTCTTGGCGTTGGCCGCTTGGATTTTCACCTTGCTGATACCGAGCGGCTTTACGACCTGGCTGATCACCTCCGCCAGGTCCGCTTCACGCATCGACACGAACGGAGTCGAGCAATCAACCAGCGCGGCCGCACCGTCTCGCCCATTGATCCGGATGAAGACACCGCCACGGGAAATGTCGTGCTCGATCTCGTCGATCTGTCCGGTCAGCACCCGGTCACCGCCCAGCGTCAGCACGCACGGCGCTCCCTCAACCAGGACAGAGGGGAGTGCCTCGGACTTCTTGGCGTATAGCTCCAGCTCGAAGGCATCGGCAGGGGTCAGCAGATCGGATTCAACCGACCAGCCGTCCCACATGTCGTGGCTCTGCCCACCAATGGACAGACGGATGGATTCAGTCGACGTAGGCACGCAGCACCTCGCCGGCCTCGATGTTGTACGGCGTGCGCAAGCCTGGATTCAGACGGAGCAGCTCCGAGGCGCGGGTATGGTCGCCATACCACCGATACGCCAGCAGGCGCAGTGAGGCGGGGGTCTCGACCGTCCGCTCTATCAGCGGCGGCGCCATCAGGATCACCCGGCGCGCTCGGGCTTGAAGCAGCGCGGAGGTATTGCGCAGCCCTTCGATGATCGGCCGCGCTTCCTCTACACCGTACAAGCGGCGGTGCAACAGGATGGCCGCTTGTGCCAAAGAGCGCGCGAGGTTCGCCAGGCTCTCCAAGTCGATAGGGCTCAGGGTCGGCGTCTCGGCTTCGCCCTCGATGATGACCGCGACGGCCTGGGCGTGCGATACCGCCAATTCGGTGATGACCAGGACCACCAGGGCGAAGGCATTCGCCGCGACCGGATCGCTGGGCATGCTGCTCGGTAGCAGGGTTTCGTCTGGCGCGATCCCTTGCCGGGCGCTGGCCAGCAGCGTCGCAGCGGCTCGGGTTGCATCGGCGGGCAGCGACGAGGCGCCCGGCATTGTGGCGGGCACGCCGGAGCGGGTCAGCAGCGAGGCTGAGTCACTCGGCGTGTTGTTCTGAATGGCTCCGCGAATCTCCATCGGAGTGCGGGCGAGGTCGGTCAGCGGATCGAAGGCGCTCGATGTGCCGTTGCCCAGCTCGCCCACGCTGGATACTACCCCTAGGATTTGCGAGCGCAACTGCTGCAGGCGCAGGCCAATACCAGGAAGGCCGAGTGCACGCTCCAGCAGGCCGACCCAGCCACCGCCGATCCAGGTCTGAATCTCCCCGACCAGCGAGTCGACCCGGCCGAACAGATCGAAGATACCGTCTTGCCAGGTGGGGCCGTCATCCAGTTCGGCTAGGCCGACGTCGACGAACTCTATTTCGCGAGCAAAGAACGGCTGGTCCGGCAGGCTCTCAACGAACTGGATGCTTACCTGGGCACTGTCGGGGCGCTCTGCAGCATGGCTCACCTCCCAGGTTGCGGCGACGACAGTGAGCGAGCCATAGATAGGATGGATCAGCTCACCATCACCGAGCGTGTCCAGGGCCTTGAGCAGGTTCTGCAGCTCGATCTCGTAGTTGACCCCAAAGAGCACCACGCGCATGGGAAAACGACGTGCACCTCGCCCCAAGTCCTCAACGGTGTCGCCATCGCGATACGGCGTGCCGTGCTCGCTCAGCGCCCGCTGAGCCTGCAGGCTCTCATCGACCACATTCAGCGGCACGCCTCGGAATGAGGCGTCCAGGAGCGTTTCAGACCAGCTCATTGCCCACGCCTCATCAGAATGTCAGTGCGCCGCTCGACCTCAGCGGTGATCATCTGGCTGTCCGTCCTGATCTCGACCACCAGGGGCTTGCCGAGTAGCTGCGCGAGCCGTGCCTCTGCCGCTCCAGGTGCAGCGGATTGGCCAGGTGGCGTGAGTGCCGCCGCAGTCAAACGATTCGCGACACCCGCCGCCCAAGCATTGCCGCCCGAGACCGATCCGCCGCTGTAGGTTAGGCCTGTTTCCTGTTGAGCCAGCCGGGTGGCGTTGCTGCTGAGCCAGTTCTCGCGCTCACCATAGGAGAGCCCTTCAGGGACCTGGCCAGCCAAGCCCATACGGCTCTGATAGAAGGCGGTCAGATATCGGCGCTGTGGATCGGACAGGAGCTTGTTCCTGGAGAGGTTGCGCAGCTGCCCCTCATCGGTCATGTCGGAGTCGCCGCCAAGCTGAGTCGCAGCCAGCCCCAAAGCGACGGGCGCAAGCCAGGGGGCAACCACGCCACCAGGTCCCGATGGCTTCTTACCGCCTGGCAGGTCCGGAAGTCCGGCGCCGCCGAGGTTGGCCGGCCAGTTGGTCACGAATACCGAGGTGACGCCGGTCGCTTCTTCCAGGGCCTTGCCCACCGCGACATTCTTGAGAGTTTCGGGACCGCCGAGGAACTTGTTGAGCAGCGCTCCGGCGCCAGCTTTGGCACCGCGTCCGGCGTAATAGCCGCCGACAGCCGTAGCCATACCACCGGCAAGAAGTTGCTCGCCGGACAGATTGAGGTCATCAAGCAAGTAACTGCCTAGATCGGCGAACCCTTTATTGATCGGTTGCGACATTCGATCAATTGCCTGGCCGAGACTTGCCTTAACCCTGGAGCCAACCGCAGTTGAGCTGCTCAGGTTATCAGCAAGGTCCTTCTCGATAACGCCTTTCGCGTTATTGATATCGCCTGTGCTCGATGCGAACTGCTCTAAACGATTCCCTGTAAGGAAAGCGTTAACGCCCTTCTGTGTGTCCTGGTCCATCTTTCCAAAGACAACGCCCATGAACCGAGCGCGGTCCCTGTCCGACTTCAGCGACTTGTATTTCCGTTGTAGATCGACAAAGACGTCTTGAGTATTTCGGACACTGTTGTCCTTGTTGAAGAAGTCGACACCAGTAGTTCTGGTCACTTCTTTCCGATAACTGTCGTTGGTGAAAGCCCTGAGGGTTGATTGTGCCAACGTACCAAGTCGATCAGGTTCCAGTTCAATTAGAGAGAGTGTTTCAACAAACGAAAGCGATTGAGCCATGCTCATCCCGGCCTTCTTTGCGTCTTGTCCAACCTTCGGGAAGATGCTGGCCAAGTTCTCCAGTTCAGCATTACCAAGGCGGCCAGCGACTATCATTTTCTGCAGGAGGTCAAGTGCCGCTTCAGGCTGGGCAAGATCGATATCGAACGCACTCGACCCCGTTACAAGTGCTTTCGCGAGCGTGCCAGAGTCTGCTCCTGTTACTGCTGTGGCCTGCGCAATGGCCCCGGCGCTTTTCTTGGCCTTGTCATACGAGAGGCCGCTGGCGATAAGGGTGTCGAATCCAGTCTGTACCTGGTCGCGCTCGACTCCGTAGGTTTTTGCCAAGCGCCATTGCTCTTGCCTCCACTCATCGCGCTCCGCCACCGACATACCTGCGGTCTGCTGGGTTCGGATGAGCTGCCTGTCCAACTGAGCACTCCCGGTCAGACCCGACACAACGCCTGCCCCCAGCCCTATACCGGCAAGTTTCCCCTGTAGAGTTCCCCCGAAGTTCTTGAGCCGATCAAACTCCGAGCGCACTCCGGCGGCGAGCGTCTTGAGGGTCCGCAGGCGGCTCCCGCCGTTCTGCGCCAGGCGCCGAAAACTGGTTTCGGCCTTGTCGACGCTGCGAGTCAACGCCTGGACGCCATCGCGGTCCGTCTTCGACAGCTCCGACTTGGTGTCGCGCGCAGCCTGGCGGCCGGACTCGCCCAGCTTCTTGAACTCGGCCTGGATCAGCTGCAGGTCCTGGCGGAAGACTGCTGAGCCCTGGGTGGCGCTCTCACGCATCACCTGGCGAATGATCTTGTAGCTGGCGGTCCCGGCCTGGGCGGTGCGGTTGAGTGCTGCGCCTGCCTTGTTGGACTCGTCGGCAAGGGCTTTCGCCCCTTGCTTTCCGGCCTGACGAAGGTCCCGCTCCAGGGAATTGACCTCGCGACGGCTATTGCCGGCCTCGGCCTGGATTCGAAGTGCTACGCGAAGATCAGAACTCATCGGGATGCCTGATACCGTCGGAGATGCCGAGCACGATTGCGCTCAATACAGATGTGATGCCGAGCCACTGCAGGAGTGGCAGCAGTACTTCAGGAGGCATGGCCTGCCTGGGGCGTTAACTCCGCAACAAGCTCGCCGGCCAGCCCCACCGGCCACCAGTACAGGGGGCGCTGATAGGTGCCGCGTTCCTCGCGGATCACCAGGCCCCGGCTCTCCAGGGTCTTGAATGTCCGTAGCACCTTCTCTGCCGCCATCCCATGCTTCTTGCCCAACTGCCAGGTGAGACTGCCAAGGCCCCACACGCTTCCTTTATCGCCCTTGCTGATTCGCTCCAGGTTGTCCTGGTAGAGATGCGGGCAGCTTTCCCGGTAGCGCACCACATTGGCCTTGCAGTGTGCGCGCAAGGCATCCAGCACCAGGGCCTGGGTCTCGGTAAGTGGTTTCACGGCTTCTTCCCCTTCCTGCGAGTGCTGACATACCGCGTGGTGTTCTTCTTCCGGCCGACCAGGATGTCGACGCGGGCATCGATCTCCGGCTGGGTCATCCGGCGGATTTCCTCCAGCCGGTAACCGTGGCGGACTAGGGCGTGCTCTATTCGCCGCCAGTCGTGGAGCTTGCGCTCGGCGGCGTGAGCTTTTTTTCCAGCTCCTCGTCCGCCCGACTGATGAGGGCGAGGTCAGTCTCGGCCAGCTCGGCGCGCAGCAGCTCGGTGGTGATCGCTTCGGGCGGGATGTCCCCCAGGCCGATCAACTGCTGGCGGTAGACCTCCAGGGTCACCAGTTGCAGAGGGCCGTTGGGATGCGCTTCCTGGGCGGCGATCAGATCCCCGGCCATGGGGACGCGCAGGGTGAAAGACTTGTGGCGGGTGCCGGCGTAGTAGACGCCGACCGCCAGCTCACGGGTGATAGTCAGACCTTCCCAGCGTTTGTTGACGCACGGGACATCGCCTTCACGACGAGGCGGGATCGAGTAGTTCGGGCTATCAGCGACCATTGGTCATCACTCCTGGTAGTAGTTGAGGGCCGAGACGGTCAGGTCACGGGTGGCTTCGCCTTCGAGCTGGTACTTGCTGCCCATCTCGATCAGCGCGACACCGGTCCAGGTCTCGCGCTTGCCGCCACCATCCAGGGGCTCGATGGTGATTTTGGCGTCCATCATGGCGTTCCAGTCCGGTTCGCCGCTCTTCGGGATGGGTACCGAAATCCGCAGGTCGTGATCAGTGATGCCTTTGGCGGTGCCCAAGGGGCGGCCCAGGCGGTTCATGGTCTTGACCACACTGCGACCGGTCTTGAGGGTGTGCTCCAGGCTCTTGATTTCGTAGTCCGTCCCGTTGATCGAGAGGACAATCTGCCCGACGTAGTTATCCGACATTGCTAAGTTCTCCTGTTGTTACAGCAGCAGGTCGATGCGACCGGCAAAGACGTGCAGGCCGTTGACGACATCGGCGGGGATCGAGGCGTTGAGTCGATTGACGTCCTGGAGCGAGCGCTCCACGACCAGGCCGTCGGCGTTGGCGTCGACCTCTTCGAGAATCTCCAGCTCTTCGCACTTCTTCAGCACGTCGAGCAGCTCACCACGCACGGCGGGCGGCGTCCTGGACGACAGCTTGGCGCGCGGGAAACGCAGGCGAATGCGGTCGCGGCAAGCCTTACGCACGTAGTACAGGGTGCGAATGGTGGTCAGATCGAGCAGCGACACGTCATCCGCGCCGGCCGCCGACTTGGTGTAGGTGCTGATGGCACGGACGATCTGCACCACATCACCCGCACCAACCTCCAGCGGGGTGACGCCGTTGGCCAGACAGGTTTCCTGCTCGACGCGGCCCAAGCGGCTGGCGATGGGCGGAACCTTGATGCCAGTGATTACCAGGGTGTTGAGAGGGCGAGCCGGGTCTTCTTCGGAAGCGATCACCGCCGCATATCCCGCCGCGACCTGGCGAGCGCTGGACGTAGTGCCGGGGAACAGCGCCAGGCTGATAGCCCCGGAGTTCAGCGCGTCGGCCAGCGTGGTTGCTGCTGAAAGGGTGGTGGTCACGGCACCGACGCCCAAGATGCTCTGCTGCTCGATGGAGTCGGTGTAGGTGTTGATGTGGGTGCGCAGCGCGGTCATAGCCGTGTTGCTGAACCAGGCCGGAACCAGGATGGTGAATCCGCCCAGGGCGGTGGCATCGAGCGCGGCGGCGATGTCCGGCTCGACATCGCCCTCTACGGTCACCCCGACGCAGGAGATGGCGGCGTAGCGGTAGGCAGCGATTGCAGCAGCCACCATCTCTTCAGCGACAGTGCCGAATTGGGCCTTGGCTTCTGCAGCGCTGTAGACCTGGGCAGGCACCAGCGGAGTGGCCGTTGCGCCATCGCCCAGCGGGACGATGAAGCAAATGCTCTGCGCGTTGGTCGGCAGGGTGCGCACCGCCAGGCTGGTATTGAACTCGATGTAAGCGCCCGGCTTGCGGATCGAGGCCGGGATGGTATCGAAGGAAATGGTCATGAAAGACTCCTTTAGCTGGACGCTTTCGCGCGACGTTTGGCACTCGGCTGAGCGGTGCTCTCATCTACCTCGGCGCTGGGCTCCGCCTCGGCCGCCGACGAGCTGTCGGATTCTTCGGCCAGCAGCAGCTCGCCAGCCGCCACCCGACGGCGGTAATAGGTGGTATCGGGCACGTCGACCGACTTGGCCGGTGCCGCTTCAATGAAGGTCCGCGCCTTGCCCTCGTGGGGCACCCGCAGACCAGGTGCAGCGATCACGCGCATTACAGGTCCCTCAGTTCGATTGAGTCGTGGGCGCCCGGCACCGGGTTGCTCGCCGGTACGTGGTACGCCATGTCGATGCCTTCCAGGTCCGGCATCGGCTCTTCCGGAATGTCCCAGTCCAGCTCTATGGCGAAGCTCTGGCCCAATACGGAGAGGTGGTTGCCCTGGAACTTGCCGTTGACCAGGTTGGCGAACTCCGTGGGTTTCACGCGGGCGCCGTTTTCCTTGTGCTGCCAGCCAGTGAGCTGCCGCAGGCAGGCTTCCCATAGCCAGTAGCTGCCAGGCTCACCGATCCAGCCGCCGCGTCGAGTGTCCCGTTCGTTGCGGGCGTTACGGCAACTGATGACCAGGCGGAACACCACGGCTGCCTCAAAACGGCGATGGCTGCGGGGGCGAAAAACCACCTTGGGGGTAGTGATCAGAATCGAAGGACCGTTGCCGATCAGGCTGGGCAACAGGTCCGGGTCACCCAGCTCGCCGCCGTAAGAGTCCAGGCGTAGGCGTTTGAGCGACGGCTGTTCCTGCAGCTCACCGAGCCTGGCCAGGATGGCGTCTTCCAGTTCGCCCAGCATCACAGCCGCCTCAAGGTGTCGCGGCTGAACAGACGTGGTTGGCTGCGCACCTGTAGCCCGGACGTGCCGGCCTCCGAGGCGCCGCGTGCTTGATCCTCTGCGGCCAGCGCTTCCAGGCGCTTGATGACGTCCTGGTAGCGCAGCCGTACTGCCGAGTCCTTCACGCCAGAGGCGTCATAGAGGTGGTAGCGGGCCAGCTCCTGCAGATCATCAGCGACCCAATCCGGGGCCGCCTGATCCGGGGAGCGGAACCGCAGGTAGAACGTCGCTTCCGAGCGCGCGCGGGTGGCGGCGTCGGCGATCCGCGCGAGGGCTCGGGTCGCGGTGGCCACGTCATCCGGCGACCAATCATCCAGCGGCTCGCCACTGGCAGCAGCCAGCAGCAGCGCCGGATCGATGGGGGCATCGGTGTCCGCGACAGCCTGGTGCGCGATCTCCTGCGCACCGTAGCGGGTCAGGAGCGCAACAGCGCTCGGAAGCGAGAGGTTCATTGCTCCAGGTTCTCCAGGTGTTCAACGGCCGCGCGGCAATCCTTCGCCACTTGCCGCTCCAGGTCGGCCTGGGCGACGTCGCCCTCGGCCTGGTGGATTGGCGCGTTGTGCGCGGCGTTCTCGGCTGCGATGGTCAAGGCGGCGATGGCGTGTTCCATCACATCAGGCCTGTTGCTCGGCGCCAGGCGCCGGGCTTTCGGAGTCGCTTGCAGAAGCCTCGTCCTTGCCACTCTTGTCATCGGTAGCGGGCTTGCCCTTGCCCTTCGCAGGGACCTTGGCTGGGCCTTTCTTCACAGGAGTGGCCGCAGAACGAGACTTCGCAGGTACTGCCGGAGCCTTCTCCGAGCCCGTCGGCGCTTCAGTGCTGCCGGGAGCGGCCAGGTTCTTGCCGTTGATTTCATCGTCGTCGCCCTGTTCATCGTCCACGTCGACCACCACCAGTTGAGGCTCGGAGCGCAGGGCTTCGAGCTGTTCCTCGGTGAAGTAGCCGTCGCGGAAGGTCTTACCCTTGGCCAAGTGAGCGACGCCGCAGCGGCGGAACCCGTCGGTGCGTGCAGTGATACGAACACCCATGACGGACCTCCTTATGCGCCAGTGCCGGTGGAGCCGAACGCCAGCTGCCAGAAGCCGTAGCCACCAGCGGCGCGCGCTTCCGCACCGAACTTGAATTTCTTGCGGTTGAACACGTCGTCCGCTTCCGGGTCGGTCTGCTGGACGAAGTTCGGGGCCTCACGTTCCTGGTACATGTAGGGCTTGACCGGCCACTTGGTATCCAGCAACTGCCAGGCAGTGTCGGATTCGATGCGAGCATCGACGACCAGCTCGGCGGTGCCCTTGTAGGGGTTGGCCTTGCCGTCTTCCAGGCGGTCGTTGGTGAGCAGCGCCCTGGCGGTGTCTTCCAGGCCGGGACCGACCAGGAGCACGTTGGGGTTGATACCCAGCGGACGACCATCTTCGTCCTTGAACTTCTTCATCGCGGTCCGCGCGGCGCCATAGCCGGCCTTAGCGGCGGCCTGGGAGGCGACGGACAACGGCGCGGTACTGCGGTTGCTTACGCTCTCGCCCGCCACCGGGTGATCGGTGTCGAAGAAGTACTGGCCGTCATAGCACTTGTTGTCGAACGCGCCGTTGACCAGCTCGTACACGATCTCGTCCGGCAGCTGCTTGGCGGAGAAGCCGGCCATTTGCGCCTGGGGGGCGTAGATGCCGAGCTGGTCATCCTTGATGTGGTTGCGGTCAACCTCGACGGTGGCTTCCCAGTCTTCGTTCTCGACCTGGTAGGTGAAGGCCTTGAGGTTCTTGACGTGCTTTTCACCCACCCAGCGACGCATACGCGGGAAGGCGGACAGCCAAGCGTAGAGATTGCTGCCCGTGCTGGACGGCACCTTCATGGCGATCTTTTCCCAGCTGCTGGGGGCGGCCTGGAAAGCGTTGTTGAACAGGGTTTTCAAGGCGACGAATGCCGCCCGGATCGACTCTTTATTAACGAGCATGCGCGCTGCGCTCCTTTGCTGGGGTTACTCGACCCAGACGCCGTCGGCATCGATGCCGACGATGCGGCCGGCTGCCGAACGGGTACTGGTGCCATCAGTCGCGGCGACGGTCTGGTCGTCGACGATATAGGCGGTCTTCATGAAATGGGCTTGAGTGATGCTGCCGTCGTTGGCCCACTTGAAAGCCTTGCCACGGCGAATCTCGACGGTGGCGGCACCGTCGGCGCCGTCGCGGTTGTCGACGTACTCTTCCGCGCGGCCCAGGTAGTTCTGGCCGGTGGCGGCGGCGCCCGGCGTGGCGAAGCCCGTGGCGTTGGCCATCACCAGGGCGCCCGCGAAGATGCGCTTGGCGGCGGCCACCGGGACGACCAGGACCTCGGTCGCCTTCATTTCGGTATTGCGGTCTTGGGTCAGCGGCATGGCTTAGCCCTCGCTCTGTTTGGTTTTCGCGTACTCCACCGGGTCAATGCCGAACTGCTGGCAGACCGACTGTTCCTCGGCGTTGAGCGCGGTGGTGGTGCCGTTCGGCTTGCGCTCGCCCAGGTTGGACGGATCGCCGACGACCGGGGCGGCGGCCACGAACGCCTTGAAGCGATCCAAGCCGGCTTGGTCATGGCAGGACGCACGGTGGTATTCGGCGGTTGCCGGAGTGATCTTCCCGGCCTCGCTTGCTTCCTGGATCGCGGCGTCCACAGCTTTCGCGTGTTGCTCCGTCTTGATGGTCTGGAGCTGCTGCTCGGCGTTGGTGGCGCGGGACAGGGCCGTGTCGTAGTCCGCGCGGGGGACGAAGCGCTCGATGTTCTGATGCTCGCTGTTGGTCGCCTGGGCGGTCTTGAGTTGATTGGCGGCCGCAAGGGCCTCTTCTTCGGTGGCGGTCTCGGGCAGGCCGAGCAACGCCAGCAGTGCAGCGGAAATCTTCACTGTCGGGTTCTCCGAGGGGGCTTCTTGGTTGAGGGCGGTCAGGTGGAAGTTGGGCTTGTTGGTCAAGCCAGCGCTGACGAACAGGACGATGCGTCCGTTGTCGGGGATGAAGTCGAAGACGGGAGAAAGGAAGCGGTATTCCTTGTTCTCTACCTGCTGGGCGCCGCGCGGGGTCCAGGTGACGTGGCCCCAGAGGGCGCCGTCGCGGATGTCCAGGGTGTCGATCCAGGCGGCGGCAGGCGCTTCCTTGCCATCGGCGGCAAGGCGCTGGGTGGCATGCTCCCAGTCGATCACCAGGTCAATGCCGCGCTCCGTGAAGCTGGACAGCACCAGCTGCTGTGCGGCGTCATCGAACAACCAGGAGCGGCCATCACGACCCACAACCAACGGGCCGGCGGGAATCAACTCGACCCACTCCGGCGCCTTGCCGTCGGCAGACAGCGCGCTGGTGAGGTCGGTATTGAGGGCGAGAAGTGTCTTCATGACCGCCAGTCTCGGCGGTCGAAGTCATGAGGTGTGATTCAGGCCGGTTAAGGATTTTCGCCGGCTTGGAACTACGGGGAGAGGGGGTACACGCGAAGCCCATTCTATACGTAGAGAATGGGGGAACTGTCTCGCGCGAGTGACGGGAATCACCCGCCAAGCGAATCTAACGCATCTCTAACGCCCCTTAGGGCATCATCCGGCGCCGTGGTATCGCTCAATACCACTTCGCGCATCCTGCGCGATTTTAGGACGCATCACCTTCGAGGCCGTCCAGTAGGTAATCCGCGATGATCGCCAGCACCTCTGTTTCGTCCTCGGCGGACAGCCCCAGGTAGGGGCGCGCAGGCATCGAGGTCACGCTGGCGCCACGGGTCACCCACTTGGATGCATCGGACTTACTTTTGGTCGCGAAGCGCTTGCCGCTGAAATGTACCTGCTGGGATCGAGCAGCGTGCTCGATCTTACCGCCAAACTGATGGATGGCGCCGTAGGGGCGATCCGTGCCGAAGTCCAGCTCGTTGTCGCTGACCTGGTAACGCAGGGTGTCCTGCAGGTCTCCCGACTCACGCAGGATACGGTTGGTGCGCTTGCGCGCCAGCGTGGACGGCGCGAGCGGCGCCCAGGGCGAGCCATCTGGACCGACCTGGCTGCGGAATCGTTCGTCCGTGGACTGCTGCAGATACTCGCCAATGTCGGCCAGCGGGGTACGCAGAGAGCCGAGACGCTGCTCCAGCTCGGCCAGCGCCTGGCCGATCTGGCTATCACTGAGGGTGACCTCGAGCATTGCGCCCGCCATCGGCTACCTCACTCGCCACGCCGATAGAGTCGGGTGCCCAGCCGCAGCTGGTCCAGGTAGGCCGGATCATTGGCGTCCTGGGAGAAGCTGCTGACCCCCGCCCAGCCATCCTCGCCCACCTCGAAGACCGCCAGGGCCGGACTGGCCTGGCCGTCGACCTGGAAGCGGCGCAGGTAGCGGCGGCGCACTACGGCCTTCGATTGCTCGTCCAGCCACTCCAGACGTACCCACACCTCATCCGGGGCTTTCAGGGTATCGGCCAGCAATAGCAGCTCACGCGAGAGCCCCGAGCGCACGATATTCAGCGGTCCGCCTGGGGTGTTGCTGAACATGTCCCGACCGACGACCACCGCGTCGCCGACCGCATCCTTGAACACGGCGGGCGAGGTCTCCGAGGCCCCGAACTCACTAAGGAAGCGCGACAGGTATTGCTGATCAGTCTGGCCAGCGGCCAGCACGCGCCCTGCAGGTGTTGAGCGGGGGGCAGGCAGTGCACCAGGTGCGCGGCGATTGGGCAGGCCGAGCGCGGTTGCGCTGGATTTGGCACCAGGGCCAGGCTGCGGCAGTGGGTCATGGGCGCGCTGCTGCGGCACCGCCGAGGCCTGCCGGGATCGACCAGGTGCATGCTCGAATCCTGGATCGATGCCCACCGGCACCCGCACCGTGCGGGGGCCGTTGGGGCTGTTCTGCCCAATGACGCGCTCTTCGTACTCGACCTTGGGCGCTGGCCCGACCGTGAGCTTCATGCGGTCCAGGTCGCGCTGGTTGGCCATGTATTTCTTGCACTTGCAGCCCCAGCCATTTGACGGCGTGTGGCTTTCCCACCACGGATCATCCAGGGGGAGCGCTATGCCGTTCCAGGCCAGGTGCTGGGGGCGCGGGTGAGCGCTATCGCCGTGGCGGTAGACGCCATAGGGCCGGCGCTTGCGCAGTTCCGGATCGGCCATCTGCTCTTCGCGGCCAGCGTTGTAGCTCTGCCGCAAGTTGGTGTCGTAGATAGTCCTGGTGCGCCAGCCGCGTTCGCCCTGGTACTGCCAGCCGTGCGTGGTCACCACCCTGTCGAAGTCTTTGCGGAACTGCTCCAGGGTGCCGCCTGAATCGATGACCTTTTGCACGGCGCCGCGCATGTCAGCGAGCAAGGCCCGCTTCGAGGCCCCAGCCACGACGAATGCCCAGTTGTGCTCGGCGCCATAGACATCCGCCCAGGAACGCGTCGGCTGGTCGACCTTGCCCTTGAAGTACTCGATCTGTTCCTGGAACGGCAGAGAGCCATGGGAAACGGCCATCAGCTAATCATTCCCAGCGCGTCGGTGATTTGTCGGTGAAGACGGTAGATGTCCGTACCATCCAAGCCTGGCCAATGCTGGACCCGATACTGTTCGCCATTGCTCATATAGATGTCCAGGCAACGGTTACCGTTGGAATCGGCGAACGCCATTGAACTGATGCCCTGGAGGTTGACCACAATTCCCTGGCGCTGGTCCAGCTGTACTAGCCCGGCTGGTTTAGAGCGTTCCAAGGCTGCATGCAGCAGTTCGCTTGCCTGCCTAATCCCGACAAAGGAGCCGCCACCAGGAGCCCTAAAACCTTCCAGGGCGGAGTCCAGCAACTTCACCGCAACCTCAACTGACTCGCGCATCACAGCCCCCTCAGAATGTCGTAGCGTCCGGCCAGGTTCGCCGCAGACATGCCGTCTGCCATGGCGTCCGCGAGCTGGCTGACGCTCATGTCCGGATAGACTTCGATCAGGCGGTCTCGGAACTCTTCCAAGCTCGACACCTGGTCGAGCAGCTCGCGCAGTTGGTCCACCATGTCATCCAGTGGCGCGGCCGTTGCGGTCTCCAGCGTCTTCACCTGGTTGTCCACGATGTCGGGCACGTCGACAGGCCTGGCCGGCTGCTCGCGGTTCATCGCTTGGGCTGCACCAGGTTGCACCGGGGCCTCTGCTGCAGGCCGCAGCAGCTTGGCGCCCTTGGCTGGCTCGGGCAGGTTGAGCTTGTCGCGGATCACGGACTGCTCCACCTCCAGGCCCAGCGGCACCAGGTCCTTGAGCGCGCCGACCAACAGCTTGGTGTCTTCTGGCTGCGGGACCTCGACGATCAGCCGCGGATAACCACGACCTGGTGCGAAGTTCAGGTCGCAGTAAGGGCGCACGAAGAATCGATTAAGGGTGTTGGACTCCGACTTCGCGTCGGCCTGCAGCAGGTCCAGGCGCACTTCATCGTGCACCTTGGCCTGAGCCATGCTCGATCCGTCGTCGGTGCTCATGGTTTGCCCAATCACGCCCTTGCTGACCTGCTTGTCCCACCACTCGGCCAGGCCACGGAAGAAGTCGCCAGCCCCCGCGACGTTCGCTGCATGGGTGAATTCAATGCGCATGGACTCCGGGATCACTGCCGCAGCATCGCTGCCTAGGTTGGCCACGGCAGCCATGAGCACGGCGATGTCATCCGCAGAAGCGCCGGGGCTGTAGCGCCCCACACGCATGGGAATCCCGAAGATGTCAGCGAAGCCCATCCAGTCCTTCCAGGTCCAGGCCTTACACATGACCGCGACGGCCGCCAGGCGCGCCAGGCCTCCTCGGATCGGCAGGCCGCTACGAATGCGCGGCAGATGGGTAATGAACTTGTACGGAGCCAGTGGGATGCCATTGAACGAATCGTCCGTGTCCAGCAGGCGTAGCTCTCGGCCGGTTTCCCGGTCGAATTGGAAGAAGCGCTGGTCCCGTGGCTCAAAGCGATTGGGCATCCAGGTCTTGCCGCTGCGGTCCCAGATGATCTCGGAAACGGCATAGCCCTTGCCCAGGGCGTCGGTAAGGTCCGATTGGAGTTCGCCGAACTCAGCCGAGGCCACAATCTCACGCAGCATGTCCGCGCGGCGAACGTCCTCGGCATCATCGCTGGCGGCCTCGATCCGGATGTTGAGCCCGGCCAGGGCAAGCTTGCGGGTACTCAGGACCGAGGCGTAGTGCAGGTCCCGTTCCTCCATCTCTTCCGCCAGAGTCAGATAGTCGTGGGCGTTGCCTTCGGCGGCAGCCTGCAGGATGTTGGCCAGGCGGTGAGGCGTGAGGCCTCCCGCGACGGAGCTGTGCCAAACCTGGCGCACACCGGTCAGTTGTGGCGCTGCCAGTTCTGCACTGAGCTTGTCGTACTCGATGGGCCGGCCGTACTGGTCGACGATGCGGGACTGAGCCATTACCAGATACCTTTCTTGTTCCGCCAGCCGGCGCCGATCTGAACTTGACGATCAGCTTGGGCGCCCGGCCGAACGCGGTGATATTCGTAGACCTGCCCACCGACGTGGTTGAGGGCGGCGTAGTTCATGAGGGCGCCAGCAATGGCGCCGTCCCCGTGGCGCACCAGCTCGGCGTCCTTCAGGTCCTTTCGCTCGATTCTTGGCACCATCGGGATACCGTCGATGAACTCGACAGCCCGGTGGTCGTCTTCCAGGGAGGCGTCCCGAGGCAGGGTGATATAGCCGTCCTGGAACAAGTCGATGTACTTGGGCATCCACTCGCCATACCAGGCGCGCGACAGCGTGACCTCGTGAACAGGCCCGCCGCCCCAGGTGCTGTGCTTCTCGTCGTAGACAGCCCGGCCATAGCGGTCCCCGGTGTATTCCATGAGCGTCTGGCCTGGGCCGGTGGCATCCCCGGCGAAGGTCCAGGCCTTCTGTTTGTCCTTCAGCCAGTCGAGCATTGCCCAGAGGATTTGCTCTTGTTGGCGGGTGGGCGCGTTGGCCAGCTCGATCACGAAGGGCAGATCGCGGCGCAGGTCCTGGGTGATCCGGGCGGGTTTGATGACCGAGAAGTGCCGGTGCCGCGCGAAGTCCATGCCTACGGCCCAGCGCCCGTCGAAGCCTTCGGCCGCTTGCTTCAGCGCAGGGATCAGGTTTAGCGCGCACCAGGTCGCGCACCAGACTTCGCGCTCGGACTCCGGCCGCTTCGGGAAGTCGTCGTCGAAGACGATGCGCAGGATCGGCCGGACCTCGGGCATGGCGTTCTCGATCCAGACGCCCGGAATAGCCGAGCCGTCGCCGTCCCTGGGGATCACGTCCAGCTCTTCACGCATGGCGGCCTTGCGCGGGCCATAGGCCGAGCGGATGGCCGTATACCAATCCCGTTTGCCTTCTTCGGTAGGTTTTGCGCCCCGCGTGAAGCAGGCGCGCTCATACAGGCCATTGGCGACCGCATCGTCGAAGGAAATGCGGATGACCTTGGCGCGCTTGCCGTAGCGCCCCGCATTGACGTCCTGGACCAATTGGTTGAATGGGTTCTTCTTCCCGCGATGGGATGACCAGACACGGATGCGGCCGCCCCAGATCAGCAGCGCGGTGGCCGATTCCAGGACGTGGGCGACGTTCTTGTGCAGCGCGGCTTCGTCGATGTCCACAAGCCCCTGGAGACCGTGGATGTTCTCCGGCCTGGACGACAGGGCTGTGACCCGGAAGCCACTGGCGAAGCGCACCCGAAATGCCTGAATTTCGCGGGTACTGCCGTCGGCCGTTTGATCTACGAAGATATGCTGCTCAACCATCGTGCACTGACCGCGCGCCACGATCTGCGCGAACTTGCCGACGTAACCGATGAACTCAAGGCCTTTTTCCTTGGTGTCGGCCATGTACCAGATATTGGCGCCGCCAGCTTCCTTGGCAGTAGCGGCGGTGATTGTGTCAGTCAGGGCCTGAGCAAAGGTGATGCCGGTCCGTCGTCCCTTCTCACAGACGGCGATATCCAGGTCAGCCTGCATGCTGATCCACTCGGCCTGGTGTGCCATCAGCACGCCCAAGGCCCTTGGGTCGAAGTCAGCAGGGAGCGCACGAACGCTCGCGGGAAGCTCGTCCCAATCGACAAGCCGCTCGGTATCCGGCAGCGCTGCAGGAACAGCCATCGTCACATCCCCTTGAGTACTTGCTCACGCCAGAAGCTGGCTTCCTCGGCGTTCAGGCCCCTGGCCTGGGCAGCGGTGTCGATTCGTTCGGCCGCTTCCTGGAGCGCGGCACGGCGTACCTCCGCTTCCGCTGCGTACTTCTTTTGCACCACAGAGGCCTTGACCAGTTCAGCCACGGTCTTGCCGACCTTGCTGATATCGAGCTTGCCCTCGGAGGACAGCAGGAGGCTGAACAGCTTTTCCTGAGTCAGGCGCACCAAGGCTTCGTTGACGGCGCCGTCATCATCGGGCGCAGCAGCAACCACAGCCTGCGCCTGGTCGCGCGCCATCTTGAGAGCCGCCAGGCGCTCTTCGAAGTTCTGGCCATAGGTGTGCAGGGCTGACTTGCCGATGCTGAAGCCACGCGCCTCCAACTCGGCCGAGAGCGCCTCGTAGCCAGAGAAGTTGGTGTCCACCAGGTACTTGTCGAGCCATGCCTTCACATTGGCCGGGAGCTGCAGGACCTTGGAACGGGGCGGCATGTCAGGCGCTCCCGTCGCCCCAGTACTTCGCCGGGCGGGCGATACCGGGGTGGCATTCGATGGTGTACTCGGCGATGTCCACGCCGTAGTGCGTCAGGCCGCAAACCCAGTGGCCGGAAGGCTTCTTGTCCAGAGTGACCAGGCTACGGTCGGCCAGGTAGTCCAGCTCGCGGCGCAGCTCCAGCGCAGTGGCGTCCGGATAGATGCCCTGGATGGTCGACAGCACCAAGGTTTCGTGAGGGTCCACGGGCCGAGACGTGTTCAGCGTCAGCAGGATGAACCAGCGGAGGGATTCCCGGCGTGCTTTGGCGGGATCAATCATTGCGCGCTCCTTTGAGCAGTGAGCAGGATGTTTTCGTACCTGAGCGCCAAACCATCCAGCTTGGCTTCGATGATCGAGTGACCACGCGCCCAGTCTTCGCGGCGGACGTACTCCAGGGGCAGATCAGCCTTGAAGTTCAAGAAGTCTCGCTCCAGCTGCAGGAGGGCCTGCGCACCCTGGTCCTGGCGCTCCAGGACCTTGGCGAAGTTCTCTTCCCAGTGCTTGCTGGCCTCACGCCGCGCTTCGTCCTGGGCGGCAAATTTCTCGGAAAGGCGCTTCTCGAACTGCCACAGCAGCAGCTTGACCAGGGCAACCACGATCCCGGCGAAAGTGCCCAGCAGCGTGACTGCCCAGCCGATTACTTCAGATGCCATCAATGGCTCTCCAGCACGTTGATCAAAGCGTCCAGCTGAGCGGCCGTGCCCTGGCACTGCTCGGCATAGCGGACGTGGTGGGCCAGGACGGCGCGTTGGTCGACGCCTGAGGGGAGCTGGTCAGCGGGGTCGCTGGCTCCGGTCGGCGCAGCAGTTCCCGAGGGATCGACGGCGGCCGGCAGCCGGGCTCGGGCTCCGGTTGCTTCGTCGTAGATTCGCACCCAGCCACGAGTGAGCAGGCAAGCAGGTACAGGCTTAGGCGGCGCATCGAGCGCCTCCCGATAGAGGTCGTTGACACGGGCTATCTCCCCGAAGAGTCGGTCGGTGGTGTTGCGGAATTGGCGCTTCTGCTCGGCCAGGTCGGTGGCAAGACGGTCCGCGCGGGTGGCTTGTTCGGCCTCACGTTTCGCACTGGCTTTGGCATCTGCCTCAGCCTGGCGGGCTCGTTTCGCGTCAGCTTCGGAGTACTCGCGCTGCAGCTGCTCGAGGGCGGTTTTGCCCTCGGCCTTGGCGACGGCATAGCCGTCGTCATAGGCCGCGTTCTCCAGGTGGTTCATGTAGAGGCCCAGCGCCGCAACGAAGGCGACGGGCAGGCAGGAGCGCAGGACGTTCAACCAGTTCATTCGATGGGCTCTTTCAGCTTGAACATGAATGCCGGCTCGGCGTCTGCCCCGTGCACCAGGGGGAACAGCAGGCCTTCAATGCAGGCAGCGACAGGGATAAGCAGGTCCAGGGGCGCCCACTTGGCGAAAGCCAGCGGTGCTTCGCTGTCGACATCACCCATCCAGATCGGGATGCCGTAGTAGCTGCCGTGGTGGGTGCAGCCGAGAGACTTCGCCTCGCGAGCCGTGGTGTAGCCGAGCAGCACCGGGATGTAACCAAGCATCACAGTTCCTCCCGGCAAAGCTGCAGCTCGGCAGCACGTCGACGCGCCAGGCCACGAAGTTGCACGCCACCAGCGCTGGCCCAGTAGGGGAGCTGCGCACAGGCCTGGGCGATCCGCCCGCCCTGCAGCTCGCGCAGCATGGTCGAGTGATTGCCATTCTTCAGCCAGACGAATCCGTCCTTCACTCCAGGCTTGCCAGGACCGACGTTGTAGATGAAGGACAAGAAGGCCGCGATGGTCTTGGCCGGCAGGCGGTCGATAACGCTCTGCGGCACCCAGGCTTCAAAAACCTGGGCCGCTTCCTCCAGGCCCTTGCGGGTCAGCGCGTCGCACTGCTCCGGAGTGGCCCGGTCGCCGAGCTTCACACCTCGGGTCCAGCCGTCGCAGATGGTCGGTTTGTCCACGGCATCCAGGTACGCGATCAGCTCGCGACCTTCAAAATGGCCGACTACGGGCGTAGCGATCAGCAGCGCCACCCCCAGGACTCGCGCCTTAATGCCCATGGGCGACTCCTACCAGGGCCTTGAGTTTGGCCAGCTCGCGCTTGCCGACCTCAGGGGCGGATTTCTTGTAGTCGCTGATGCGAAAGCTGTTGTCTGGCGCGGCCGGGAGCGGGTCTTTGCGAGCTGCCTCGGCGACCAGGTGCTTGTGCGCACGGACCTGCTCGATGCGAGCCTGGGCAGTCTTGACGTGCTCGCGCACCTGGGCGCGCCACTCAAATGGGCAGGCCTCGAAGAACTGGCGCTGGCGCGCCACGGAGGACTCAGAGGCGATAGCGAGGGCGAATGCCCTCGGAGAAGTAAGAGGTAGACCGGATACAGGATGTCGCACGGCAGTTCCCTACAGCTACGCGGTACGCAGCTAGGATCGCCGAACGATTTAGGGGGAAGGATTCAGGAGCGCTAAGGAAAAAGCCCCGCTCAAGGCGGGGCTTTTGATAAAGGAGTATCTGGCTATTGCTTCGCGTGCAGTATCCCAGCATCTCGGAATGACTGAACGACTTTGTATGCTCCAAGATGAGTAATGGTGCTGTCAGACTGCCTGCTAGATACATAGGCAGACAGCACAGCTGCACAGTCCCAACCTTCCCCCCCCGTCACCGAGAGTACTCTTCAGCACATCAAGTAAGTCATACATGCTGACTTCGATGCCTTTTTCCCCCAACAAGTTGCGCGACATCATGATTTTATCTGCGATGCCCATATAGGCAGGTTCATTACCGCTAGTGCGCTGGCACTGATCAGCGGTTTCGCCCAGCATGTATTTAATCTCATCCACACGATGCTGGTCGTTGGGCAGGCCTTTTTCTTGATCGCGCTTGGCGAGATGTTGCGCGATGAAATCCATTGAATACTCAGCTGCGCCCACTTGTGAGCAGAGCGAGGCCAACACAAACGCCAGTATCCAATGCTTCATATAGAACTCCCTTCTTCACCGAATCCAAACAGGTCGGGCTCGCTGCGACGATGCAGTGCCCGCTGACGCGCGATGATGTCATAAACCGTAGGGGTTGCCAGCCGGTACTTACGCACCAACTCGGGGATCGAGGTCTTTCCGCCGCGCCAATCTCGGAAGAGTGCTGCATCCCGGATGGCCACACGCAGCCGCTCTCCGCGTGGCACGTAGATCATCTCGCCGCCCATGGTTTCACAGATACGCAGTACAACCTGGCGAGCCAATGACGGCACGTTATCTTGATCCCCAAGGGCTTCACGGAGAGCGTGCTCAGCCAGTTCGACCATTTCCATTAGGGAACCTTCCCAACGCTTTAGGACCGCAGGGTCTGCCATGTGATCCAGTACCTTGTCCGGATCGAGTTGGCTGGCGTCATCTTCGAAGAGTTTGTCGTTCATTCGACAGGCCTCCCGTGGCGCTTGGCGTCATAGGCCAGAGCTGCAACCAGCTTGCCGAGCTGTTTGCAGTCCATCCATTCGATCTGATCCACCTTGCAGATGCGTTTGCCCATCGCCTCGGCGTAGCTCCAGGGGCGCTTGGCCTCGGCCAGGAACGCTTCGATCTTGTCGACCAGGCGCTGGCGATCATCGGATACCTGCGGAGCTGGGCGGTCTGCCGGCTTGCCGGTGCACTGCCACCCCAGGCGCTCCAGCTCGGCCAGCACGCGGCCGATCTGGCGCGGGGTCAGCTTGGTCGACGAGGACACACCGGCCACGCGCTCCAGGAGCGCGCGGTAGGTGTCGTCTTCCATGCCCAGCTGGCGGCGGGCGATCTGGATCAGTTGGCGGCCTTTGCTGCTCATACCAGGTTCCTCGGCTCGATGGCGTGGCGGAACTTCGCGGGGCTGCGGCGGGCCATGTTGCCCAGGAGGCGCAGCCCCAGGGTGATGGCCTCGGCCTCATCTTCGAAGCCACCCACCAGGCGAACCGCCTCGATGTCGGCCCGAGTGCCTGCGTAGGCCTCAAGCTTGATCTTCTCGGCGCCCAGGGCGGCCTTGCGGGCCTTGCGATTGGCGCGCAGTCGACGCTGGCGGATGGTGTCTTGTTTGCGAATCTTGTCTGTACGTGGCTTGGCCATTTCTCCCCCGGCTGCTCATCAGTACCCAGCTACCACGCTGGATAGACCACCCCGATGAAGCCGGGGCGGTTTCGCTCTGTAGAAAGGTGATATCTGATCAACTAGGATTCGCGGTCACCTCATGAAAAAGGACTTGTTGCATGACATCGCTCAGTGCCCAGGCTGTTTTGGAGCCAGTTTTTAAGTTCTTACAGATGGCATACGGCCCCGAAACAGATGCTCTAAAGCGAATAGCCTTCTCAGCAAAAGAGGAACTCTGGCTGTTCGAGCGCTTGTCTGAGTCTCCCCTGACGATCAAGGAAGCAATCAAGTTGCCTCCGGCGAGAAAGCGCGTTCTCTCTGAGCTGCTGACCCAATACGTCATGTTCCTGACGATGTTTAAGCACCTGACCTTTGAGGCTGACTTTCTGTCTGGTACTTCCGAGACTGCTCTTGGCTCCCCGTTGTTGCGCTATATGCTTGAGCACCGTTGGCCGTTCCCGCAGATGCTTCCTCAGTAATCACCGCAGCCATACCTTTCAACGGTGAAAGAGGCAGGGTTTTGGCCGTATTGAAGGCTGTGTTGTGGTCTTCGGTGCGTGCGTTCATGTCCTGTACCTGCATAAGTTCCTCGGCTGCTCATCAGTACCCAGCCACCACGCTGGGCAGACCGCTCCGGCCAGGCCGGGGCGGTTTCGCTTAGTGGATGGTGGGTTTCCCCTCGGTAGATGGCGCCGGCTCCTGAGCCTCCGCACGGGCGGCCTTGCACTTGTCGCACTGGCAAGTCCCTTTCTCTGCCGCGCTCTTGGTGGCCTTCGGCACGATGTCTTTGGCGACGTGCAGAAGAGCCAACGCGGTGATCGCGGCCGGGCCGTCCTTTCTGCCCGTGCCATCCAGCATGATGCTCAGGCCGTCGCTTTCCTCGGTGATGGTGATGGTGAACTTGCTCATGAATCCCCCTAGCGCAGGCAGTGAAAGGTGATGTGATAGTCGCGGGCGATCTGGCGCACCCGCTTGGGATGAAGGCGCAAGTCATGGGCCGCCATCTGCGGCGTCCATCCGCGCTTGGCCATCGCCTCGATCCGTGCGGCCATCGGCGGCAAGAGCGGGCTGGGCGACGGTGCTGGCTCATCGTCGAAGGCGTCGACAGGCGCGACCTCCGGCGGGAGTACTTCCTCCAGCTCGGCCGGCTCGACTGCAGCGACTTCCTCGACCTGGAGCGCTGGCATTGGCGGCACCTGGTCCATGCCCAGGGCCTGACGCGCCAGGCGTGCCTCGACGCGGCAGAGCGTCCGGTAGATCAGCTGTGCAGCACGCTGGTGCATGTCAGTGCCCCTCCGCAGTGATCCGCCAGCGGCTGTCGCGGCTGCCTTCGCGCACGTCTTCGATGCACTCGACTCGCAGGGCGGCATCAGGGAAAAGCTTGTGGCCCAGGCGTTTGGCGCATTGCTCGCGGCTCCAACTGCAACTGGCCGACTTGCCCTTGCTGGTAGCGGTGTAGCCGTCGCCAGCGCGGCGCATGTTGAACTCGACGGAGTTGCTCATGCCTTGGCCTCCCGCATTTCCCGGAGGGCTTCTAGGACCTTTGCCACGGGGTCCAGGTACTCGCCAGTGATGGCAACCACTACCAGCTCGTTGCCGTTGTCCAACGTCAGGTGCATGACGTCGAAGGCGTCGGCAGCGAGCTGCTCGGCCTCGTCGATCATCTGGCGGACGCTTTTGTCCAGGTTCATGTCATCGAGCAGAGGTGCTTGCCCCATGTCACACCCCCAACGCCCGGACACCGGGCGCATCGTGAGTGGACAGATCGCGTATGTAGCGGGCGATGGCGCCGAGATTGGCGCGCGGTTCCGCACCAGCACGGACGCCAGGGACGCGCCAGGCCAGGCCCGCAACGGGGTCGGCACTGAGGTCAATCACTCGGCGCAGCTCGACCGAGTCACCCACGGCGAGGGCGAAATAGCCGTCACCAGGGTGCTCGTCGTGCAGCTCGATCAGGCCGTCTATGCGGCACACGGCATAGGTCTTGACCATGATCAGTTGCCCTCCAGGAGGAGGGTCTGATGCGGGAGCTGGCCGGGTGCCCTCCTGCGACTTCTCGGAGCAGCCGGCTCCGACGCCGCTCTCGGCATGACCAACTGACCAGGGCGCACCATTGACAGCTCGGCATTCGGGTTTTCTCCGACGATGTATTTGATGTCGTCGCCCGAGTAGTCCATTTCCACCCTGGCCGCGCGGCTCATGATGTCGATGACCTTGAGTGCGTCTGCCTGGGGCAGCAGGTAGCGCTCGTAATTGAAGGTGACGATGCAGAGCTGCTGCTTACTATTGCGTGCGGCCATGGTCACACCCCCGCGATGTCGAGCGGGATCGCCCGCCACTGGTCAGAGTCGCCAACACGCTCATGGACGCGGATGTAGTCCTTGGACCCGACGACCTGGCAGGCCTCAGCGATGGCCTTCATTGCGCGTTGCCAGCGCTCGTCAGTGATTTCCAAGCGGCGAAGCGCAAGGACGTTGGCGGTACGTACCTCGCCTTTGGTGTCGGTGCGGAAAGCGTCATTGACCAGGGTGACGACCTCCGGGCGGGCGCCCTCGGTCCATTCCAGCAAGCACTGGTCAATCAGGGCTCGGGCCGCCTGCAGGCGCTCATCGAACTGGATGGACTGCTGTACGGCCTTGGTGATCTTGAAGCGTCCATCGAACGACACCAGGCTGACGTTGCCTTTCTTGCCGCCCAGCTTGACGCCGTACTGATCGGCGGACAGCTCTACGAAAGCGGCGACGTCACCGAACGCCGATACCTTGAACTCGGCGATCAGGCTGTGCAGTTGCTTGGCCTTCTCCACAAGCTCCAGCACCAACTGGTCGCGTGCTTGGTCGATGGGCTTGATCAGGCTTTCGTGTACCAGGCGCTTCTGCGCGTCCAGGCGGAAGCCTTCGGGGATTGCGATTTGGTTCATGGGATGGCTCCTGTTGATCAGTGGGAAGTGAGGTCGATGGGGGACAGGCTGGCGAAGTCGCGGTAACTGATCGGCTCGGACCAGGTGACTTCCACGCCCTGGAACTGCGCGCTGTAACGGGTGCTGCCTGCCGAGCCCTGGCGCTGGTAGCCGCAGACCAGCTTCAGGCCGACCAGGCGGCGGCCGTCCTCGGGGCTGATGACAAGGCGGTATGCCTCAGGCTCGATGCGGTGTAGGCGGATACCCATGCGCTGCAGATCACGCGCCGCGCTGTTGAAGGTCCGCAGCCGATCAGCCAGGCGCGGGGTCAGGACTTTCAGGACAGCGTTAGTGCTGGCTTGCATGGCTCGCCTCCAGGGCATTCGCGCAGTTGGGGTTGTGGGTGCAGTGCTGGCAGGCCTTCCACTGCTGCATGGCCTGCGGGTTGTGGGTCGGAGCCTTCTTTTCGCGGTAGCTTTGGCACTCGATCAGGCTGATGGGCTCGCCCTGGGCGGGACAGTCCAGTCCGCCCAGGGCGGCCACCACACGACGTTCCACGGCCGAGGTGCTCGGCGACGGGTAGCGGTTGGAGAGCACCAGGCTGACGGCAGAGCGGCTCATGCCGATGCGCTCACCGGCACGTGTGCGGTTGGTCTGCTCGACCTCGGCGGCCAGCAGGCAGACCCACTGCGGGGGCTGCTCGCCCCAAGCGGACAGATCGACTCGGGCGTTCATGCTTGGTCCCCTTGGGATTCGCCGAGGACCTCGCTGATGCGCGTGATCCATGCATCTCCGTACAGCATCAGTGGGCGAGCGTTTTTCAGCTCTTCCAGGAGTGCGCGCATCCGCTGGCTCTCGATGCGCAGCCCAGCCAGCTCAGGGCTTTCCGGCATGTCCTTGCTCCACACCACCTGGTCCAGGTTCGGGTCGTAGACCTGTTCGAAAGTGCTGCGCTGATAGACCGGGTGCTGCGGGCCGGTGTAGCGCTGGCGCACCAGGTGGTAACGGGCGGGCTTGCCTGGGGTGCCATCGGTGCGGGTGACGTAGCCGGCGAGTGTCAGCCCCTGCAGGTAGGTGCGGGCAGCCTGCTCGGTCATCGTTACGCCGTTGACGCTGGCGTGCTCTGCGGCCTCGGCCGCGCTCATCTCGCCCAGGATGCGCAGGGTGCGCCAGATGTTCTCGACTGCAGACGGCGGCACGCGCTCGCCGCGTTTGTTCACGCGCGGAGCCTCGGCGCCTTCATCCGCCAGCAGCTTCCAGCGGGCATCACGCTGGACCAGGACCTCAACACGCTCAACGATGCCGGCCTTCTGCAGATCGCGCAGGTAGCTGCTCACGGCCTGGTCTTCCTGGCTGGACAGGCGCGACACGTTGTAGGTGGTCAGGCCCTTCGGGTCGCGGGACAGTGAGCGGATGGCTTCCCACATATGCTGGCGTGGGCTCTTGCCACCACTCATGGTGAGGTGGATGGGCTTACGCATTGCGCACCTCCACCTCATGGAAGCGAGAGGGCGACCAGTCGCACGACTCGTCAGCCGGGATATGGCCGAACATGGTTGTGCAGCGGCGGCAGTGAACGCAGTCGCCGCAGGTTTTCCCTTCGGGCAGGCTCATGTCATCGGCGCCACGCGGTAGAGGCTCACGGTTTTCCATGCTCAAGCCCTCCGCGCCGGGGCTTCGCCAGTGAACCAGCCGCGATTCCCCCAGGTGGCCAGGTCAATCGTGTCCTTGCCCATGGCCTGGGCCTCGGTGTGGACGCGGTACAGGTTCACGGCCACACGACGCAGGCAGCCCTGGGTCTTCGCGCACAGGTCGTCCAGCAGTTCGTCAGCGATGGTGAGGTGGGGGTAGGTGGCGTCTACCAGGTCGCGCAGATCGTCGGCGGTGGCCGGCTGTGCCGGGACCCACTCCAGGACGCGGTTGTGCAGGCGCTCCAGCTTGGCAAGGCTGGTCGGCACACGATCTTCCCCAATCAGCACGACGGTTCCCTGGCTGGCATTGAGAATGTCGGTGATGACGTTCGCGGCGGACTTGTCCAGCAGGTACTGGGCGTCGTCGACCAGCAGCGGGCGATTGCTGCGGCTGAGTTGCTCGGCGATCTGGTCGACCATCTCGGACAAGGTGCTGGCCGGAGTGATGCCCATGTCGCGCAGGACTGCCTGCAGGAAGGCTTTCCGAGTCCAGGTTTCACGGCACTCTACGTAGTAGGCGCGGTGCTTGGTGGCGGCGAACGCCGCCGCGAAGGACTTCCCGTAGCCAGTCTTGCCGTAGGCAACCACCAGACCCGGCAGGCCGACAGGGCGGCGCATGGTGCGGTCGATAGCGTTGGCGAGAAGACCGACGTTGGTCAGCGGGACGATTTTCTTGGCATTCATCGTTGTTACTCCTGTGGTCAAGCGCGGGCCATGCCGGCCTCGGCAAAGTCGTACATGTCCTGGGTGGACTTGAATTCTTCGGTGCGGGGGTAATCGCCGTGCCAGCGATGGGCCTCGGGCTCCATCTGCTCGCCAGCGGTGATGCGGCGGTCGACGCGCTTCCACAGGCGGTAACGCGCCATGGAGTCGGCCGGGATTTCAAAGGTGGTGGTAGAGGGCGCGGCCAGCGCTGCGGCGTAGCGGCGGGCCTCACCGATCTGCTCGGCGGACAGGTCTGCGGTTGGCGCCGCTTTTGGCACAACGCGCAGCTCGACGTCCTGGCCGGTGAGTGTCTTGACCTTGGTGACGGCGCGGGCGAGCTGGCCTTTCTCTCGGCGGTCGCCCGCCTTATCTAGCAGGGAGCGCGGCATGGCTGGCGAGGCGTTGCCATCCACCAGGGCCTCACAGATCAGCTCGCCCTCTAGGTTGTGGACCCACACGCGGCTGGCATCGCGGAAGTCATAGGCGACGCGTACTTCCTGACCGTGCAGCGCTTCCAGCTCGCGGGCGAAGTAGATGCCACCGCCAAATCTCACCTCGGCGCGGTTGGTGGTGCGAACGACCTGGGGACGGGTCAAGCTGGCCACGACGTCCGCAGGGGCCAGCAGCGGCTCCCAGCCCTCGGCCTGTGCTGACTTCCAGGACTCCATCGGGTTCTGGTGGCGCATCCGCCCGGTTTCCAGGTCGCGGATTTTCGGGAGGCCGCGCTGCGGCTTGTGGTTGTACGCGTCCAGGGCGTCCTGCAGGTCGCGGAAGAAGGTGTCGAAGCTGGGAATCTGAGTGGGCTGGACGCCCTCGGCGAGTTGCTTGCGGGACAGGCGATGCACGCGGGTAGCGGCTTCTTTGTCCATGTCCTTGCCGATGTAGCTGTCGTAGGTCTTGGCCAGCGCCACCAGGATGGATTTGTGAGGACGCTCGATGATGCCGCGTGCCTGGGAGTTGTACGGCAGCGAGTGAGTCATCTCGCCGCCCAGGCGATCCACCACCTCCCGCACGGTGTCGTTGTCGAAGCCGCTGCCGTTGTCCACATAGAAAATCTTGAACATGCCCGCACGAGTCACACCGTCGCGCAGGGTGTCGATGGTGGCAATGGTCGACTCGGCCAGGTTGACCGAGAAGCCGACGATGCGGCGGGTGCCCCAGTCGATGACCGTGGTGATTTCCGGCTTGAAAATCTGGCCGGTCAGCGGGTTCATGACCTCGGCATCGAAGGTGTGGCCATCCGCTACCCACACATCGTTAGGCCAGAGCATGTCTGCTTTGCGGCGGTTGAACGCCTTGACCGTTTTGATTTCGTGGGCGCCCATGCGTCCGTGCTCACGGGCTTCCGGGCTGAGCTTGGCCAGGAACCGACGCACGGCATGGATGCTCGGGCAACCCTGGTACTCACTCTTGAAGCGCTCATACGCCGCCTCGACGCTCGGCTTCTGCGGCTTCTGGTAATGCTTGAGGAACACGGGCGCCCACACCGGCACGCTCATGTCGGGCTTGCGGCGAGCCGGAGCCAGGGCGATTTCGCCATGCTTGCGATAATCGGCCAGCCAGCGTTTGAGCGTGCGCTCGCTCAGCGTGCGGTCTGCGGTCTTGCGGTCGTTGGCGCGCTCGACTCGCTCGGCCAGATAGGGGGTGAGCTCGCCATCTCGCGCCAGGCCGACCAGGGTGAGGATGGCGCGCTGCTGGCTGACAAACTGGCTCATCCGTTCGACTTCACGGATCAGGGACACGCGCGCGGTCATCACTTCGCGCTGATCATCGTTCAAGCGTGACGTGGAAATACCGTCACGCTTCGGCGTGATCAGCGTGTGCGTGGCGGATGGTTGCGGCGCGGCCTCCGGCTCGTCCTTTTGAACCAGGCGGGCTAACAGCGCCGTCTGGGCCTCTACTGGCAGGACGTCGAAGGAGTACTCACGGCCGCCGCCGAGAGCAAGCCGTAGCTGTGCCTCCCAGCCTTCGCGTCGGGCGCGATGGTTGATGCCCTGGACTGTTCCGGGCAGACCTGGCAGACCAGCGAGTTCCTGTGCGGAAAACCACTTACTCATTGGGCGCCCCCAATGCGACGGCGCAGTTCGCGTGCCTGGCGAGTTGCCTCTTCTTTAATGCTCTCCACACGGCCCAGCTCGGCCAACAACGCATCACGCCCCCAGCTAACTCGACCACCACGAACAGTGACGATCAGGTCAGTCAATTGATGGCTGCCGCAGACTTGCTCCAGAAGGGCCGCGCGGTAGAAAGGCAGGTTGTGATCGATGCGGGCTGTCGAGGACCAGGCATCCAGCATTGCCTTACTGATGTCTTCGCCTGACAGGCGAGACATTTGCGCTGCAACGTCAATGCGTTCAAGACCGGTGCCCTTTGCACCGCTCAGCATTTCGCTGACGATTTCACTTACCTGGACACGGAAGTCACAGGCGCTAACCAGCTGGGGCTGCGGAACATCGAAGTCGATGTTTATGGTGCGGTCGTCTTTTCCGTGACGCATGTTTATGCCTCCGTGCCTGTTTTACGGTGCCCAAGGACATAAGCTGGGTTATTCTTTTGAGTACGCTCTGGCATAACTTCTGAGCGTTTGGGGCGCATGCGATTGGGGTTGCCGTTGGCATCCCAGCGCTCCGGCCAGATGTCCTGGACGTCAAGGCTCAGTGCCTTGGCGATAGCCCGCTCCATGCGCGGGTAGGCAGTACGTTTCACGTTCTTCACGGCAGGGCCGGAGACGTGCAGATCGCGTGCGAGCTTTGCCAGCGACGTGCCCTTGGCCCGTAGCTGGAACTTGATCCACTCCCAGCGCAGACCTGGGTCAGATGGGATTTCCGCTGTGTTCATGTCGTAGATCCATAGGCCGCCTAGCGGGGCGGTCTTTAGGTGATGTTTAACGTGTCCTACGGCATAAACATATCGCTATAGAAGTTGAAAGACAAGCGCTATAGCGCATTTTCAAGTTCTAAAGCGTCAAGGCTGAGCCTCTATAGAGTTAAATCTTTTAAATTCAAAGGGTTGCGAAAGTTGAAACTTGAAAGTCCAGAGACTGAGCAGCTTTCAGGTTCAGGGGGCGAACCTGAAAGTGACAAGGCATTCATCGAAAGGCTTCGCGAGCTTGCCTCTATAGCGGGCAGTGCGAGTGCTTTAGCGAAAGCTGCGGGCATTTCCCAAGGGGGCCTTCAGCGCTATCTAAAAGGTGGAGAGCCAACACGGCCCGTGCTTATAAGCCTGGCGAAGTGCACTGGTGTTAGCTTGCCTTGGCTCATGACGGGAGAGGGCGAGAAGCTCCCCCATCGCTTGGCAACGCAGTCTGACGATGAGGATATCTATGCCTATATCCCGCTCTACGATGCGCGCTGCAGCTCCGGGCACGGTGCTTGGAATGAGCGTGCTCGCGTCCTCACGCACTTGGCATTCACGCGCTATTCGCTTCGGAAGAAGGGACTCAGCCCTGACAACCTGGCGTGCTTAAGGAACGATGGCGACTCGATGCTGGGGCTGATTGATGATGACGACACAGTGATGGTTGATCTGAGCCGCGACAGCCTTGAGGGTGAAGGTGTCTATGTGATTCTGCTGGATGACCATTTGTTCGCTAAGCGGCTGCAACGGCAGTTCGACGGGGCAATTCATATCATCAGCGAGAATAAAGCCTATCCGATGATGACCGTTCCGAAGTCTGGAGCTGATCAGCTCCAGGTCGTGGGTCGCGCGGTCTGGGCAGGTGGCTGGCTGATCTAGAGGGCTGAAGCATGGGACTGAACCGGCCCACGCAGAACTTGCGGCGCGAGCTACTCGACCTGTCGCGCCGCTTAGAGTCGCTCGCAGGTACCATCACTTTCATAGCGAAGGACCTGCCAGACGCTGAAGGGATGAAGCTGCTTGGCCTTCTCGCTAACGTCTACGCGGAGGCCGATCAGCTTGAGGCCCTGGCTGACGAGGTGAAACAGGGCCATATTCTGCGGCTCAAGCAGTAGTGCCAATTACCCCCGCTAAATTTTCCGTCCAGGCCGTTCAGCAGTTTTGGCACTACTTTTCTGCTTCGCTCGTTGAGGGCACCGCCGTCCGGGGCTCTCCGGCTTCTTCCGGTTTCTTCCGGCTTTCTCCGGCCCAGTGCCAATACTCCCACTAGCTCACACGGTCGTGGTGCCGGGGTGCTCGCTTTCGTAGGAGCGGACTCTGTCCGCGATGATTACGCCCAGCTCCCTGTTCGGCTGGGCGCGGCGGTGAATCTATCGCGGACAAAGTCCGCTCCTACGCGCCGCCGCAAACGCTGGAGTCGACCTGCAGGAGCAGCCTATGCCTGCGATGAGCCCTGGGAGGCGCAGCTGTAAAGGATTCAATTCACGACGTTGCGCACAAACCGTACCAGCACATCCCCATGGTTCTGATAGGAAAACGGCTGATTGCTCTTGAACACATGGAATCCGCCGGCCTCGACCTCCAGCGTCTCCTCGGCCAGCACGATGGTCAGCCGGCCCTCGATGACATAGGCCATGTCGTACCAGCCTTCGGCATCGGGCTCGGCGTTGTAGCGGTCGCCCGGCGCCAATGCCCAGTGCCAGAGTTCGGCCTGGCGCGTGGCGGGGGTGCTGGCGAGGAGGGTGCCGCGGCTGTCGGCCTGCTGGCCGCCCCAGGCGACGGCGTCGACGCGGGACAGGCCGCCGGTGGACGGCGGGCGAACCAGGTCGGCGAAGGTGACTTTCAGGGCGGCGGCTATGCGGTCGAGGGTGGCGAGGCTGACGTTGGTGTCGCCGCTCTCGATACCGACCAGCATCCGCCGGCTGACGCCCGAAGCCTTGGCCAGCGCGTCCTGGCTGAGACCGGCGCTGCGGCGGTGGGTCTTCACGTTATCGGCGACGTGCACCAGCACGCTGGGGCGTTCGGAAGGAGTGGGCAGTATATTGCTCATTCTGGCCTTTTTGCGCATTATGTTGCGCATAACAGTCAACCAAGAAATCCCAACCGTTGCAACGCCTGTTCAGGTCCGCATCATGCCTCGCTCTCGCTTTCTTTCCACTGCCTTTCCCATTCTCATCCTGATCGTGTCCATGGCCTCGATCCAGACCGGCGCTTCGGTCGCCAAGAGCCTGTTCCCGGTGCTCGGCGCCGAAGGCGTGACTTCCATGCGCCTGGTTTTCGCCGCCATTCTCCTGCTGGCGATCCTGCGGCCGTGGCGCACCTCCCTGCGCGGCAAGCCGCTCAAGCCGCTGTTCATCTACGGCGTGACGCTGGGCCTGATGAACCTGACGTTCTACATGGCGCTGCAGACCATCCCGCTGGGCGTCGCCGTGGCGTTGGAGTTCACCGGGCCGCTGGCGGTGGCGCTGTTCTACTCGCGCAAACCCATCGACTTCCTGTGGATCGCCATTGCCGTGGTCGGCCTCGGTCTGCTGCTGCCGATCGCCGACTTCGGCAACGGCATCGACCCCAAGGGCGCCGCGCTGGCGCTGGGAGCGGGGGTCTGCTGGGGGCTGTACATCATCTTCGGCCAGCGTGCCGGCAATGACCTGGGTGCCCAGGGCGCGGCGCTGGGCATCACTATTGCGGCGATCTGCGTGGCGCCGATCGGCCTCGCGCACAGTGGCATGGCGCTGTTCGATGTCAGCCTGTTCCCAGCGCTGCTGGGCGTGGCGATCCTCTCCAGTGCCTTGCCCTATACCCTGGAAATGGTCGCGCTGACCCGTCTGCCGGCGCGTACCTTCGGCACCCTGATGAGCATCGAACCGGCGTTTGGTGCGTTGTCCGGCCTGGTATTCCTCGGCGAGCAACTGACTTCGCACCAGTGGATCGCCATTGGCGCGATCATCGTGGCCTCCGTTGGCACGACGCTGAGCAGCCGGCCGAAGCCGGCGCTGGTCGCTGACTGACGGCTCCTCAGAAGGTATCCGGCGAGCCTGTTGGTAGGATGGGTGGAGCGCAGCGATACCCATGCTGTCCGTGCACGGGATTGATGGGTATCGCTGCGCTCCACGCCATCCTGCGCAGTGTTTTTCCTGCAGGACTCCCAAACGAAAAAGCCGCCCAAGGGCGGCTTTTTTGCGTCTCCGGCGCTACCCCGCCACGCGCCTCTCGTTCAGCACGATCTGCCGCCTGGCGCTGCGCGACAGGCGAATGCACAGCATCACCGCCGCGCAGGTCAGGCCGACGATCAGGCCTTCCCACAGGCCGCGCGGGCCGGTGGGTTCCTGCAGCCAATGGGTCAGGCCGAGGCTGTAGCCCACCGGCAGGCCGATGCCCCAGTAGGCGAACAGGGTCATGATCATGGTCGCGCGGGTGTCCTGGTAGCCGCGCAGTGCCCCGGCGGCGGTAACCTGAACGGCGTCGGAGAACTGGAACAGCGCCGAGAACACCAGCAGCGTAGCGGCCAGGGCCAGCACTTCCGGGTCCTGGGTGTAGAGCCCGGCGATGTGTTCGCGCAGCAGCAGCATGCCGCTGGCGGAAATGCAGGCGTACGCCAACGCCGCGCCCATGCCCACGCCGGCGGCGAAGCGCGCATCGCGCGGGGCCCCGGCGCCCAGCGACTGGCCGACCCGCACCGTCACCGCCATGGCCAGCGAGTAGGGGATCATGAACACCAGCGCGCTGAAGTTCAGCGCCACCTGGTGCCCGGCGACGACCTTCTCGCCGAGCTCGCCGATCAGCAGGGCGATCACCGAGAAGATGCTCGACTCGGCGAACACCGCGATGCCGATGGGCAGGCCCACCGCCACCAGGCTGCCGATCACCTTCGGCTGCGGCAGCTCCCAATGGCTGAACAGCTGGCTCGGCTTGTAGACCTTGGCCCAGTTCACCCAGAACAGCATGCCCAGCAGCATGAACCACATCACCGAGCCAGTGGCCCAGCCGCAACCGGGGCCGCCCAGGGCCGGGAAGCCAAGGTGGCCGTAGATCAGCACGTAGTTGATCGGGATGTTCAGCATCAGCCCGCAGATGCCCAGCACCATGCTCGGCCGGGTCCGGCCCAGGCCGTCGCTGAAGCAGCGCAGCACGTGGTACAGCGCCACCGCCGGCAGGCCGCAGGCGATACCGCGCAGGTAGAAGCAACTGGGCTCGATCAGCGCTTCCTCGACCTTCATCGCCCGCAGTACCGGCTCGGAGAGCAGCCACAGCGTCGCGCCCGCCAGTGGGCCGACCAGCAATGCCAGCCACAGCGCCTGGCGCACCAGCGGGCCGGTCCCGGCCTGATCGCCGGCGCCATAGCGCTGGGCCACCTTGGCGGTGGTGGCGAGCAGGGTGCCGGTCATCAGCAGGAAGATCGGAATCCAGATCGAGTTGCCCAACGCCACCGCGGCCAGGTCGCGCGGCCCCACGCTGCCGGCCATCACCGCATCGACGAAGCCCATGGCGGTGGTCGCCAGTTGGGCGATCATGATGGGCGCTGCGAGGGTCAGCAGTTCCTTGAGTTCGGTGGCGGTGCGCCGTCCACGGGAGACGGGCTGGGCGAGGCTGGTCACGGCTTTCCTTGGCGAAAGAAATTGGCGGGAAGCCGACCAGTTTAAGGGCTGACGGGCCAGTCAGGAAGTCTTGCCTGCGTCGCGCGGGACCGCGCGCAGGGCGGAAGGATCGGCGCTGACGTAGGGCGCATAACGCGCCAGCGTTATCCGCCTTGAAGGGAGCGGCGGATAACCTGTTCCAGGTTATGCGCTCTACATGGCTGTGCGGGACCGCGCGCAGCAGCGCTGGTAAAGTACCTGCTGCCGATTTCTGGAGTCAGCCCATGCGTATCCTTGCCGATGAAAACATCCCCCTGGTCGAAGCCTTTTTCGGTGCCCACGGCGAAATCCGCCGTCTGCCCGGGCGCGGCATCGACCGCGCCGCCTTGGGTGACGCCGAAGTCCTGCTGGTGCGCTCGGTGACCGACGTGAGTCGCGAGTTGCTCGCCGGCAGCCAGGTGAAGTTCGTCGGCACCTGCACCATCGGCACCGATCATCTCGATCTCGATTACTTCGCCGAAGCCGGCATCGCCTGGTCCAGCGCACCGGGGTGCAATGCCCGTGGCGTGGTCGACTGGGTGCTGGGCAGCCTGCTGGCCCTGGCCGACGTGCATGGCGCCAAGCTCGCCGAGCGCCGCTATGGCGTGATCGGCGCGGGGCAGGTGGGGGGGCGCCTGGTAGATGTTCTACGCGGGTTGGGCTGGGACGTGCGTGTCTGCGATCCGCCGCGCGCGGCTGCCGAGGGTGGTGATTTCCGCAGCCTGGAGGAAGTCCTGCGCGAGTGCGACGTGATCAGCCTGCACACGCCGCTGACCCGCGACGGCGACAACCCGACCCGCCACCTGATCGACGCCGAGCGCCTCAAGGCGCTGCGCCCAGGTACCTGGCTGATCAATGCCAGCCGCGGCGGCGTGGTGGACAACACCGCGCTGCGCGTCCACCTGGAATCCGGCGCCGATATCGACGTGGCGCTGGACGTCTGGGAAGGCGAGCCGGAAGTCAATGTTCGCCTGGCTGAGCTCTGCCGTATCGCCACTCCGCACATCGCCGGCTACAGCCTCGATGGCAAGCTGCGCGGCACGGCGCAGATCTACGAGGCGTTCTGCGCCTGGCAGCAACGCGCGCCGGAAGTCGATCTCGACGACCTGCTGCCCGCACAATGGCTGGCCGAAATGAGCCTGAAGGAAGAGTGCGACCCGGAGTGGGCACTGGCGATGCTCTGCCGCGCGGTCTACGACCCGCGCAGCGACGACGCCAACTTCCGTCGCAGCCTGGTAGGCGATACCAAGGCCCGGCGGGCGGCCTTCGACACGCTGCGCAAGCATTACCCGCCGCGGCGCGAAATCACCGGGCTATGGGTCGACATCCAGGGTGAGTCGCCGCGCCTGGAAAGCCTGCTGACCGCCTTGGGCGCCAACCGGGTCGGGGAGTAGGGCGGACGCGCCGCCCCACTGACGGTCAGCGGCGTGGCTGCTCGCAGGTCTTGTCCAGTTCCTGGCAGGCGCGCTGGATCATGTCTTCGGTGATCGGGACTTCACGGCCCTGGGCATCGATGATCGAGCCGCCGACCGGCTGCTGCGGGTTGCGCGGGGCGGGGCGGGGAGTGGGTTCACGGTGGGTTTGCAGGCTCATGGCCAATCTCCTCTACATCAGGTTCGTTGCAGTCTAGGCAGATCAGATGAAAGCCCGGTGACAGAGGCTGCGCGCGGCAGCGCCGAAGAACCGTCACCGAAGACAGACGACCAATGCCCTCGCAGATTGCATGCCAATCGCGTGGTCCCCGGTCGTTTGCTTGTCGTTATAGTGAGTGGAACCGTCGCTTCCCTGGTCCGACCCGGCATTGCGCCGGTGGTTCGAAGAAGTTTCCCTCGAGGTTGAGTATGGACAGGATTCGCATAGGGCTGATCATCAATCCGCTGGCCGGTATTGGCGGCCCGACGGCGCTCAAGGGCAGTGACGGAGTGGCCGAGCTGGCCCTGGCGCGCGGCGCGCAGCCGCGGGCGGCGGAGCGCACCCGCGTGGCACTGGAGCATCTGCTGCCGGTGCGCGAGCGCCTGGAGTTTCTTACCTTCCCCGGTGTCATGGGCGCCGATCTGCTGGCGAGCATGGGCTTCGGCCACCGCCTGGTCGGCGTGCTGGAAAAACAGCAGAGCACAGCGGCGGATACCCGTCACGCCGTCCAGGCGCTGCAGGAGGCTGGCGCGGCGCTGATCCTCTTCGCCGGTGGCGATGGCACTGCGCGGGACGTGGCTGAAGTAGCCCGTGAGGGCCAGCCGGTGCTGGGCATCCCCGCCGGGGTGAAGATCCACTCCGGCGTCTATGCCATCAGCCCGCGTGCCGCCGGAGAACTTGCAAGGCGGCTGGTGGATGGTGGCCTGGTGCGCCTGACCCAGGGTGAAGTGCGCGATCTGGACGAAGCCGCGCTGCGCGAAGGCCGCGTCGCCGCGCGCTGGTACGCCGAATTGACGGTGCCCGAGGAAGGCCACTTCATGCAGCACGTGAAGCAGGCCGGTATGGAAACCGAGGAACTGGTGCTGGCCGATCTCGCCGCCTGGCTGGAGGACAGCTGGGAAAACGACGTGCGTTACGTCTTCGGCCCCGGCTCGACGCTGCATGGGCTGGCCGCCGACCTGCACCTGGACACCACGCTGCTGGGCGTCGACGTGATTGAGAACGGTGAAGTGATTGCCCGCGATGTCACCGAGGCGCAGTTGTTCGAACTGGTGGACGGCCACCCGGCCTTTCTGCTGGTGACGGCCATTGGTGGCCAGGGGCATATCCTCGGCCGTGGCAACCAGCAGATCAGCCCGCGGGTACTGCGCGCCATCGGCATCGAACGGCTGCGGGTGATCGCCACCAAGCGCAAGCTCGGCACTCTCGAAGGTCGGCCGCTGCTGGTGGACAGCGGCGACGCCGAGCTGGACGCGAGCTTCCCCGCTGCAGTGCGCGTGTGGGCCGGTTACAAGGAAGAACTGCTCTATCCGCTGGGCTGGGGCAGAGAAAGCTGACGGCCACTGCAACGCACGGTGGTGATTGGCGGCGCGACTGATCTAGACTCCTGCGCTCCGCCAGATCGCAAGAGGGGCAGGTCATGCATACGGGTGGTTGTCTGTGCGGCGCGGTGCGCTACGAGATCAGCGGCGCGCTGGGGCTGATCCAGGTCTGTCATTGCGGCCAGTGTCGCAAGGCCCAGGGCGGGCCGTTCGCCACCAATATTCCCGTGGATCGTGCGGCGTTCCGTCTGCTCAGCGGCGAGTCGCAGCTGAGCGAGTATCGCGCTACCCCTGATAAGAAGCGCGTGTTCTGCCGCACCTGCGGCTCGCCGATCTACAGCGCCCGCGATGCCCTGCCGGAAACTTTGCGGGTGCGTGCGGGAACCCTGGACGAGCCGGTACGGACAAAGCCCGAAGCACATTATTACGTCGAGTCCCGCGCCACGTGGTGGCCGCTGGAGGACAATCTGCCCCGGCACCAGGGCGCGAAGCCGGGATGAAGGAGCTGGCGCAGCCAGCAGTCAGGGAGTAACAAGGGCAGTGGCAACAGAACAGAAATTTCGCGTGCTGGTGCTGGGCGGCTACGGCAACTTCGGCAGCCTGATCGTGCAGCGCCTGAGCGCTATCGAGGGTATCCGCGTGCTGGTGGGTGGCCGTGACCAGCGCCGCGCCAGCGCCTTGGCCACGCAGGTGGCCGGCGAAGCGGTGTGCCTGGACATGAACCAGCCGACCCTGGCCGGCCGCCTCAATGAACTGAAGGTGAACCTGGTGATCTCCACCGCCGGCCCCTTCCAGGGGCAGGACTACCGGGTTGCCCGCGCGGCCATCGGTGCCCGCGCGCACTACATCGACCTGGCCGATGCTCGCCAGTTCGTCTGTGGCATCCACGAACTCGACCGCGCCGCGCGCAGCGCCGGCGTGCTGGTGTGCAGCGGCGCCAGTTCGGTCCCCGCGCTGGCCGCCGCGGTGGTCGACGAGTTGCTGCCGCGCTTCCAGCGCCTGGACAGCATCCACCATGGCATCAGCTCCTCGGCGAAGATTCCCGGGCAGGCCACCGTGTCCGCGGTGCTCGGTTACTGCGGCAAGCCAATACGCCAGTGGCGCCAGGGGCGCTGGCAGAACGTGCACGGCTGGCAGGGGCTGAGCAGGCACCGCTTTCCCGCACCATTGGGCCGGCGCTGGGTGGCCCACTGCGATGTGCCGGACCTGGACCTGTTCCCGCAGCGCTACCCCGGCGTGCAGGATGTGCGCTTCTCCGCCGGCCTGGGGCTCGGCCTCACCCAATTCGGTACCTGGGGGCTGTCCTGGCTGGTGCGCGCCGGGTTGCTGAAGGACGCTGCGCGGCTGGGCAGCGGCCTGCACCGCATGGCCGTGGCCATGGAGCCGCTGGGCGACGGGCGTAGTGGCATGTTCGTCCATCTGCAGGGCGTCGACGGTGACGGCCGGCCCCTGGCGCTCTGCTGGGAAATGCTCGCGCAACAGGACCATGGCCCGAACATCCCCTGCATGGCAGCGGTGGCGCTGGCACGCAAGCTGGCGGCGGGACAGCTGCGCCAGCGTGGCGCCACGCCCTGCATCGGCTTGCTCAGCACCAGCGAGTACGTGGCCGAACTGGACGGATTGAATATCTCCCACGGCCTGCGCGAGCTGGCTGTGCATTGAGCGCTCGCTGTTGCTCAGACAACAGTCGATCAGCAGCGCTGTTGCCTGAGTGACAGGGCGCACCCCGGAAACCCCGCCCAAGTGCCCTGAAATCGCACATTTCCTTGTTGTTACGGCCCTTTCGGGGGTTGGTACGGCCCTTGCTCAAGGCTTCTGTACCTAGCGCAACAGTCAACAGGGAAAACCCATGACCAGCCCCATCAAAGTGGTCGCCGTTTCCGGCGGCACCTATCGCCCCTCGCGCACCCTGGTGCTCACCCAGGCCGTGCTTGACGCCCTCGGCGAACGCCTGCCAGTACAGACCCAGTTGATCGAACTGGCCGACATCGCCCGCCCGCTGGGTGCCGCGCTGTCGCGCCAGGAACTCTCCGTCGAGCTGGAGGCCACCCTGCGCGAGATCGAGACGGCCGACCTGCTGGTCGTCGCTTCGCCGGTCTACCGTGGCTCCTATCCGGGCCTGCTCAAGCACCTGTTCGACCTGGTGGACATGAACGCCCTGATCGACACCCCGGTGCTGCTCGCCGCCACCGGCGGCAGCGAGCGCCATGCGCTGGTCCTCGATCACCAGCTGCGCCCGCTGTTCAGCTTCTTCCAGTCGATCACCTTGCCGATCGGCGTGTACGCCAGCGAGGCCGACTTCGCCAACTACCAGATCACCAGCGACACCCTGCGCGCCCGCATCCAGCTGGCCGCCGAGCGCGCCGCACCGCTGTTCGCCCGCCCGCAACTGCGCAAGACCGCCTGAGGAGCCCTCGATGAACGTGTTCTGGTTCCTGCCTACCCACGGCGACGGCCACTTCCTCGGCACCAGCGAGGGCGCGCGCCCGGTGTCGCTGCCTTACCTCAAACAGATCGCCCAGGCCGCCGATTCCCTCGGCTACTACGGCGTGCTGATTCCCACCGGCCGCTCCTGCGAGGATTCCTGGGTAGTCGCCTCGGCCCTGGCGCCGCTCACCGAGCGCCTGCGCTACCTGGTGGCGATCCGTCCGGGAATCATCTCGCCGACCGTCTCCGCACGCATGGCGGCGACCCTGGACCGGCTGTCCGGCGGGCGCCTGCTGATCAACGTGGTCACCGGTGGCGACCCGGATGAAAACCGTGGCGACGGCATCCACCTCAGCCACGCCGAGCGCTACGAAGTCACCGACGAATTCCTGCGTATCTGGCGCCGCGTGCTGCAGGGCGAATCGGTGGACTTCGCCGGCAAGCACCTGCAGGTGGAGAACGCCAAGGCGCTCTATCCGCCGATCCAGAAGCCGTATCCGCCGCTGTACTTCGGCGGCTCCTCCGCCGAGGCCCACGACCTCGCCGCCGAGCAGGTGGACGTCTACCTGACCTGGGGCGAGCCGCCACAGGCGGTCGCGCAGAAGATCGCCGACGTGCGCGAGAAGGCGGCGAAGCAGGGCCGCAGCGTGAAGTTCGGTATCCGCCTGCACGTGATCGTCCGCGAGACTGCCGAGGAAGCCTGGCAGGCCGCCGACAAGCTGATCGCCAACATCTCCGACGAGACCATCGCCAACGCGCAGAAATCCTTTGCCCGCTTCGATTCCGAAGGCCAGCGGCGCATGGCCGCGCTGCACGGCGGCCGGCGTGACCAGCTGGAGATCTACCCCAACCTCTGGGCCGGCGTTGGTCTGGTGCGTGGCGGCGCCGGAACTGCGCTGGTGGGTGACCCACAGCAGGTCGCCGAGCGCATCAAGGAATACGCGGACCTGGGCATCGACAGCTTCATCTTCTCCGGCTACCCGCACCTGGAAGAGGCCTACCGATTCGCCGAGCTGGTCTTCCCGCTGCTCCCCGAGCCGTATGCCAGCCTTGCCGGGCGTGGCGTGACCAACCTCACCGGGCCCTTCGGCGAAATGATCGCCAACGATGTGTTGCCCGGGCGCAAGGCCGGTTGAGTTCTCCCTGATGTGCCGGGCAGGAGCCCGGCACATCCCGAATCGATAGAAGAGGAAGCGAGCGTGAACGCCAATACGCGGCTCGACGCACAGACACCCGGGCAAATAGCATCTGATCCCGGACAAATAGCCCAGCACCTGGCCGCCGGTTTCGCCGAAACCGCCGCCGAGCGCGACATCCGTGGTGGCACGCCGAAGGCCGAGCGCGATGCGCTGCGCCAGAGCGGCCTGTTGTCGCTGATCATCCCCAGCGAATACGGCGGCCTGGGCGCCGACTGGAGCACCACGCTGGACATCGTCCGCCAGTTCGCCGTGGTCGATAGCTCCATTGCCCATGTGTTCGGCTTCCAGCACCTGATGCTGGCCACCGTGCGCCTGTTCTCCCGTCCCGAACAGTGGCAGCCGTGGTTCGAGCTGACCGCGCGCAATCAGTGGTTCTGGGGCAACGCGCTGAACCCGCTGGATACCCGTACCGTGTCGCGCAGCTTCGCCGGCTGGCGCGAGTTTTCCGGGCGCAAGAGCTTCTGCTCCGGCGCGCTGGATTCGGAAATGCTCATCGCCTCGGCGCTGGACGGGGAGGGCGGCAAGCTGCTGATCGCCGCCATTCCCACTGCGCGCAGCGGCATCAGCCTGGCCCACGACTGGGACAACATGGGCCAGCGCCAGACCGACAGCGGCAGCGCCACCTTCGAGCGCGTGCGCGTGGAGGAGAGCGAGCTGCTGCTCGATCCGGGCCCATTGAGTACGCCGTTCGCCTGCCTGCGCCCGCTGATCGCGCAACTGATCTTCACCCATGTATTCCTCGGTATCGCCGAAGGTGCGTTCGAAGAGGCGCGGCAGTACACGCTCAAGGAAGCTCGCCCGTGGTTCCGCTCCAACGCTGCCACGGTCAGCGAAGACCCTTACGTGCTCGCCCATTACGGCGAGTTCTGGGTCGGCCTGGAAAGCACCCGCCTGCTGGTGCGCCGCGCCGCGCAACTGCTGGATGAAGCCTGGAACAAGGGCGCCGTGCTGGATGCCGAAGAGCGCGGCCGGCTGGCCGTGGCCATCGCCACCGCCAAGGTCGCGGCCACGCGCAACGGCCTGGAAATCTGCAACCGCCTGTTCGAGGTCACCGGCGCGCGCTCGACCCATGCCGCGCTGCGCATCGACCGCTACTGGCGCAACCTGCGCACCCAGACCCTGCACGACCCGGTGGACTACAAGGTCCGCGAGCTGGGCGACTGGGCGCTGAACCAGCAACTGCCGCAACCGACTTTCTACTCATGAATGCGACCACACCCGAGGGTTTGCTGACCCTGCCCAAGTCCCCCGCGCTGGCCACTTCCATCCGCGCCACCGCGCAGGTGTTCGAGGACCCGAAATCCCAGGCCCTGCTCGACCACCTGCAACAGGTTGCACCGAGTGAGGCCAGCGTGCTGATCATCGGCGAGACCGGCACCGGCAAGGAGCTGGTGGCGCGGCACATCCACAACCTCAGCGCGCGGCGCAGTGGCCCGTTCGTGGCGGTGAACTGTGGGGCCTTCTCCGAATCCCTGGTGGAAGCCGAGCTGTTCGGCCACGAAAAAGGCGCCTTCACCGGCGCGCTGGCGGCCAAGGCCGGCTGGTTCGAAGAGGCCAACGGCGGCACCCTGTTCCTCGACGAGATCGGCGACCTGCCGATGCCGATCCAGGTCAAGCTGCTGCGCGTCCTGCAGGAGCGTGAAGTGGTGCGCCTCGGCTCGCGCAAGAGCATCCCGATCAACGTGCGGGTGCTGGCGGCCACCAACGTGCAGCTGGAGAAGGCGATCAACGCCGGGCACTTCCGCGAGGACCTGTATTACCGGCTCAATGTGGTCAGCCTGGAGCTTTCGCCGCTACGCGAGCGCCCTGGCGACATCCTCCCGCTGACCCGCCACTTCATTGCCGAGTACAGCCGGCGCCTGGGCTACGGGCAAAGCCAGCTCAGCGCCGAGGCGGCGCAGAAACTGCGCAGCTATTCCTGGCCGGGGAACATCCGCGAGCTGGAGAACGTCATCCACCACACCTTGCTCATCTGCCGCGATGGCGTGGTGCGCGCGGAGGACCTGCACCTGTCCAACCTGCGCATCGAACGCAGCGACGAGCCGCGGCTGGAGTCCCTCGGTGCCGAGCAGATCCTCCAGCAGGCCTTCCAGCGCCTGTTCGAGGAGCAGGGCGGCAATCTGCATGCGCGGGTGGAAGATGCACTGCTGCGCGCGGCTTATCGCTTCTGCCACTGCAATCAGGTGCACACCGCCAACCTGCTGGGCCTGAGCCGCAACGTCACGCGCACGCGGCTGATCGAGATCGGCGAGCTGGTGGTGAACAAGCGTCGCGGCGCGACGGTGATCGACCCGGAACGCGGGGTGCGGCTGTCGATCTAGCAGGGCCGTCTATTTGGAGGTATTCGCTGTAGGCAACTGATCCACGGCAACGAAACCGGCCAGTGGCCGGCCTAGACTCCGGGGCTGCCCATCCCAAGCGAAAGGAGTCACCCATGCACGTGGACATCGCCATTGTCGGCGCCGGCCCCGCCGGGCTCTGCCTGGCCCGCTCGCTGTCGGGCAACGGCCTGTCGATCCTGCTGATCGACCGCCAGCCGTTGGCCGCCGTGGCCGAGCCTGCCGAGGACGGCCGGGAGATCGCCCTGACCCACGCGTCCCGTGCCGAGCTGCAGCGCCTGGGCATGTGGTCGCGCATCGACCCGCAGGAAGTCTCGCCGCTGCGCGATGCCCAGGTGCTCAACGGCCCGTCGCTGTTCACCCTGCGCATCGAGGCGGAACAGGCCGGCGCCGAACAGCTGGGCTACTTCGTCTCGAACCAGATGATCCGCCGCGCGGCCTTCGATGCGGTGCACGAGTGCGCTGACGTTTCGCTGGTCTGCGGCCGCGCGCTGCGCTCGCTGCGTGTCGAACAGAACGGCGTGGAGCTGACCCTGGACGATGACAGCCGCGTCCAGGCGCGCCTGCTGGTCGCCGCTGACAGCCGCTTCTCCGAGACGCGGCGGATGCTCGGCATCGGCGCGCACATGGAAGATTTCGGCAAGACCATGATGGTCTGCCGCATGGCCCACGAGAAAGCTCACCACAACGTCGCCTGGGAATGGTTCGGCTACGGCCAGACCCTGGCGCTGCTGCCGATCAACGGCGACCGCTCCTCGGTGGTGCTGACCTTGCCGCAGCGCGAGATGGCGCCGCTGCTGGAGATGGACGAGAAAGCCTTTGCCCACGAGATGGAACGCCGCTTCGACCGCCGCCTCGGCGCGATGGAGCTGCTCGGTCCGCGCCACAGCTACCCGCTGGTGGGCGTCTACTCGGACCGCTTCGTCGGCCCGCGCAGCGCGCTGATCGGCGATGCGGCCGTCGGCATGCATCCGGTGACCGCGCACGGCTTCAACTTCGGCCTGCAGAGCCAGCGCCGGCTGGCCAACGAAATCCTCGCGACTCACCGCCGTGGCGGCGATATCGGTGGAGTCTGGCCGTTGCGCCGCTATGCCATGGCCCACCGCCTGGCAACCTGGCCGCTGTACCAGGCGACCCGGTTGATCGTCGGCATGTACACCGACCCACGCCCGCCGGTACGCCTGTTGCGCAATGCCGGCCTGCGCCTGGCGCAGAACCTGCCGCCGCTGCGTACGGCCATCGCCAGGCACCTGACCCAGGGCGCGTAAGGGCGTTCGCGAGCAAGCTCGCTCCTACAGATAGCTGCACCTCCGGTGACTGTAGGAGCGAGCTTGCTCGCGAACCAATACCTGCCCGAGATGCGGCCTGGAAACGATCGCGGACGGAGTCCGCTCCTACACCGGGCTCACTGGATGCGTAGGAGCGGACTCCGTCCGCGATGGCTTTCCGCACAAGCCGAACCGCCGAAGATCACGCCGCCTCGGTCTGCCGCGCCTTCTTCTGCTCCAGTTCCCGCACCAGCGGCAGTACCTTTTCGCCGAAGTAGCGAACCTCTTCCTGGAAGTGCAGGAAGCCCGCCTGCACCAGGTCCACGCCCACTGCCTTGAGCGCGACGATGCGTTCGGCGATCTGCTGCGGCGTGCCGATCAGGTTGGTCTTGAAGCCGTCGTTGTACTGCACCAGATCCTCGAAGCTGGACTTGGCCCAGTTGCCTTCGCCTTCCGGTGACGCCGCTCCGGCCTGCTTCGCCGCGTGGCCGAAGGCGTTCACCGCTTCCGGGTCGGCCTTGTCGATGATCTCGGCGAGCACCGCGCGAGCTTCTTCCTCGGTGTCGCGGGCGATGACGAAGGCGTTCACCCCGATCTTCACCGAATGGCCGTTGGCGGCGGCTTTCTCGCGGATGTCATCGACCTGGGCCTTGATGCCTTCGACGCTGTTGCCGTTGGTGAAGTACCAGTCGGAGACGCGCGAAGCCATGTCCCGCGCGGCGCGCGAGCTGCCGCCCTGGAAGATTTCCGGATGTGGCCGCTGGATCGGCTTGGGTTTCAGGTTGTAGTCGTGGAAGCGATAGAAGTCGCCCTTGAAGGTGAAGTTGTCCTGGGTCCAGATGCCTTTCAGGGCGCGAATGAATTCCTCCGAGCGACGGTAGCGCTCATCGTGTTCCAGCCAGGGTTCGCCGATGGCCTGGAACTCGCCCTTGAACCAGCCGCTGACGATGTTCACGGCGATGCGCCCGGCGCTGAGCTGGTCGATGGTCGCCAGTTGCTTGGCGGCCAGCGAGGGCGTCCAGGGGCCGGGGAGGATGGCGGCGATCACCTTGAGCTTTTCGGTGGCGCCCAGCAGTGCGTGGCTGAAGGCCACCGACTCGTGCTGGTTCTCGGCGCCATAGCCGGCGGTGAAGCGTATCTGTGTCAGCGCGTAGTCGAACCCGGCGTCCTCGGCGATGCGCGCCAGTTCGCGGTTGTAGTCGATGTCCCAGTGGGTGCGCTGCTCGATCTTGCTGACCACCAGGCCGCCACTGACGTTGGGGACCCAGTAGGCGAAGCGGATCGGATGTTGGCTCATGACTCGGGCTCCTCGAAGCTGCACAGCGGCGAAGGTGCCGCGCTAACCTCAGAGCGAAAGCCGTGCCAGGCGGGAAACTCCCGACAGATCAGAAACTTGCCCGCAGGGGCGAACAGCGGCGGCTGTTTCGCCCGGCGCAGCGTTGCTGCGCCAGTGTTGCCGGGGCAACAGTCCGGGGTGCGACAACCAGCCCCTGAGCAGGTGGCGGCAAGGCTGTCAGAATTCGAAGTTCACCTGCTCACAGAAGCGGGAACCTCCTGCGTGCGAATCCATAACAGGGAAAATTCCAGGGGGCACCACCATGGCCATCACTTCCAGTGATATCTGCAACGCCGCCGACGGCCTGTCCGGCTTCGTCGGTTTCAACCTCAAGACCGGCAAGTACATCGTGCGCTTCAGCGAGGATTCCTTCGGCATGGACGTGGCCGAGGACAGCATCCGTCCGGCTTGCGAGTTCGTCTGGGCGCCGAAGAACGGCGTGGTGATGACCCTGAGTCGCGAGTGCCTGCAGATACTCGCCGAGCAGAATATCCACGACCGCCTGAACCTCAACGAATCGCTGCTCACCTACCTGCGTCGCACCGACCTGCCGGAGATCGCCGCCGAGCGCCGGTTGAAGTGATCACCACGCCCGGGCGCCGGACGCTCGCAGGGTAAGCGCGCGTCATCAGGATGGGTAGGAGCGAGCTTGCTCGCGAACGGATTGACCGGCATCGCCGGAGCTGGGCGGGTTCGCGAGCAAGCTCGCTCCTACAAGGTTCTCCGCCGGCCAACGGTGCGATGCTTGATCGATGGGTAGGAGCGGACTCTGTCCGCGATTGCTCGCCGACAGCTCCGAGCCAACCGGTTGCACATCGCGGACAAACTCCGCTCCTACGCCATATGTCCAGCGCTGGAGCTTCCCTTTGTGGCGGATAACGCTGGCGCGTTATGCGCCCTACGCGGCTTTCAGTGATGATTCAGTATCGGTAGGAGCGAGCTTGCTCGCGAACGGATTGACCGGCATCGCCGGAGCTGTGCGGGTTCGCGAGCAAGCTCGCTCCTACAAGGTTCTCCGCCGGCCAACGGTGCGATGCTTGATCGATGGGTAGGAGCGGACTCTGTCCGCGATTGCTCGCCGACAGCTCCGAGCCAACCGGTTGCACATCGCGGACAAACTCCGCTCCTACGCCATATGCCCAGCGCTGGAGCTTCCCTTTGTGGCGGATAACGCTGGCGCGTTATGCGCCCTACGCGGCTTTCAGTGATGATTCAGTATCGGTAGGAGCGAGCTTGCTCGCGAACGGATTGACCGGCATCGCCGGAGCTGTGCGGGTTCGCGAGCAAGCTCGCTCCTGCAAGGTTTTCCGCCGGCCAACGGTGCGGTGCTTGATCGATGGGTAGGAGCGGACTCTGTCCGCGATCGCTCGCCGGCAAATCCGAGCTGGCCGGTTGCACATCGCGGACAAAGTCCGCTCCTACGCCACATGTCCAGCGCTGGAGTTTCCCTTTGTGGCGGATAACGCTGGCGCGTTATGCGCCCTACGCACAGGGATACCCCGCTAGTTGGCCAGGTCCTCACGCAGATGAGCGACGTCGCTGGCGCTCACCGCCGGCGCCGCATTGCCCCAGGTGTTGCGCACGTAGGTCAGCACGTCGGCGATGTTGTCGTCGCTGAGGTTCCAGGCGAAGGACGGCATGGCCGGTGCCGTCGGCGCAGCGTCGGTGCCACCGGCACGGCTACCCGCCAGCACGACGTGGATCAGCGAGGTCGGGTCGTCGTTGTTCACCAGCGGCGCGGCAGCCAGTTTCGGGAACAGGTTGCGGACTCCTTCGCCATTGCCCACGTGGCAGGCGGAACAGCGATCGGCGTAGATGGCCTTGCCCGAGACCATGGCAGCAGTGTCGGCTGCCAGGGGCGGCGGTGCTTTCCCTGCTGTCGGGCCATCCTTGAGGTACACCGCGACCGCCATCAGGTCTTCGTCGCTCCAGTGCTGGGTGGAGTTCTCCACCGCTTCGGCCATCGGGCCGGAGGCGATGTCGAAGCGGTTGGCGCCGGTCTTCAGGTACTGCACGAGGTCCTCGGTGCTCCACTGGCCGATGCCGCCGTGGGGATTGGCGGTGATGTCCGGGGCGACCCAGCCCTGCAGGTTGGCGCCGGCAAGGAAGCGCTTGTTGTCGTCACCGCCAATCAGGTTCTTCGGCGTGTGGCAGGTACCGCAATGGCCCAGGCCCTCCACCAGGTAGGCGCCGCGGTTCCATTGCGCCGACTTCTCCGCCGAGGGCACGAACTCGCCCTGGGTGAAGTTCAGCCAGTTCCAGCCGATCAGGCTGGTGCGCACGCTGAAAGGGAAGGGCAACTGGTTGGTTTCCACCGGGTTGTGCACCGGCTGCAGGGTCTGCAGGTAGGCCCAGAGTGCCAGGTTGTCCTCGCGGCGTACCTTGGTATAGGCGGTGAACGGCATGGCTCCATACAGGCGTTTGCCGCCGCGGCTGTGACCGGTGGACATCACCGCCTGGAAGTCCTCGAAGCTCCAGCGCCCCAGGCCGGTGTCCGGGTCCGGGGTGATGTTCGCGCCGAGCAGCTTGCCGAACGGTGTTTCGATGGCCACGCCGCCGGCGAACGGCGCTTTGCCGGGCAGGGTGTGGCAGGCGGTGCAGTCGCCGACGACGGCAAGATAGCGACCTTTTTCCACCAGGTTGTAGGAATCGGCAGCGGTCCCGGCAAAGGCGGGTTGCAGGCTCAGGCCAAGCAGCGCAAGGGTCGTGATGGAAGAGAGGGTCTTCATACGCTGATCATCTCCCCTGGGCGCTTGAGGTAGAGCCTGCGGATCGCATCCGCCGCCTTGAACGCCAGCGCGCCGACCGTGCCGGTGGGGTTGTAGCCGGGGTTCTGCGGGAAGGCCGAGGAGCCCACCACGAACAGGTTGGGCACGCCCCAGACCTGCAGGTGCTTGTTCACCGAACTGTTCTTCGGGTCGGCGCCCATGATGAAACCGCCGACGATGTGCGAGGACTGGTACGAGGTGTTGGCCCACGGCCCCTTGCGCGGTGCAGGCACCATCTGCTGCGGGTTCATGCTGCGGGCGATTTCTACGACCTTGTTCGTGCAGTACTGCGCCATCTTCAGGTCGTTCTCGGGGAAGTCGAAGGTGATGCGCAGCAGCGGTCGACCGTGAGGGTCGGAATAGTTGGGGTCCAGCGACAGGTAGTTGCTGCGCGTGGAGTAGCTGCTGGCTTCGCAGCCGATGGACATGTTGCTCAGGTAGTTCTCCACCGTGGCCTTCTTCCACTTCGAACCCCAGGCCGGAGTGCCGGGCGGAACCGGCCGCGAGTCGATGGGTGCGGCGCCGATCGGAGTCACACGGGTGCTGCCACCGCCGACGAAACCGAGGCCGGAGTGGTCGAAGTTGTCGTTGTTGAACTCATCGATGCCCATGCCGATGGCGCCGCCACCGATGAAGGGATTGAAGTTCTTGTCCTTGAAGAACAGCTTGACGCTGTTGGCCGTCTGGTAGGCGTAGTTGCGCCCGGTGGTGCCGGTGTTGGTGATCGGGTTGTAGGGCTCGCCGATGCCGGAAAGCAGCATCAGCCGCACGTTCTCGAAGATGAATGCAGCGACCACCACGATATCCGCCGGCTGTTCCCATTCTTCGCCGCTGGAGTCCACGTAGGTAATGCCGGTGGCGCGGGTGCCGGTGCTGTCCATCGTCACCTTGAGCACTTCGGAGTTGGTCCTGGCGGTGAAGTTGGGCTTGCGGATCAGTGCCGGCATCACGCTGACGATGGCGCTGGCCTTGGAGTAGTTGGCGCAGCCGTAGTTGGTACAGAAGCCGCAGAAGGTGCAGGGCCCCATGGTCACGCCCAGCTGGTTGGTGTAGCCCTGGGAGGCCAGCGCCGAAGGCACCGGGAAGGGTTTGTAGCCCAGGTTGCGCGCGGCCTCGGCGAACAGCGTCGGGGCATAGGTCTGCGCGGTGGGCGGGTTGGGGTATTCACGCGAGCGTGCGCCTTCGAAGGGGTTGCCACCTTCGACGAGGTTGCCGCCGAGGTTGCCGGCCTTGCCGGAAACCCCGGCCAGGCGCTCGAAGGCATCATAGTGCGGCTCCATTTCTTCCCAGGTGGTGCCCCAGTCCTGCAGGGTCAGCTCTTCTGGCACTTCCTTGCCGTAGCGCTCCTTCAGGTGGCTGGCCAGGCGGAACTCCTCCGGCTGGAAGCGGAAGGTGATGCCGGCCCAGTGGTTGCCGGCGCCACCGGTGCCGTTACCGGGGTGGAACGAACCCCAGACGCGCATGGGCAAGGCGGTTTCCGATTCCTTGTTGCGCATCGTGCAGGTGTTCTGCCGGGTCCGCAGCATCAGTTCCTGACGGCGGTTGTAGCGCAGCTCGTCGGCTGCCGAGGCGAGGTTGAAGTCACTGGCGGTGTCGCGCCAGGGGCCGCGCTCGAATCCAATGACGTTGAGGCCGGCGTCGGCCAGTTCGTGGGCGATGATCGAACCCGCCCAGCCGAGCCCGACAACCACGACGTCGGTGGAAGGTAGTTTCTTGGCCATGGTGCGCTTATCCCTTCCTGGTCCAGGCGGAACTGCCAATGATGGACAGCGGGGTGAGGTTCAGCTTCTGGTTGTGCAGCCCGATGTAGTCGCGGTAGTCGTAGCGCGCGCCAGGGAAGCCGAGCATCTTCCACGACACCATGTCGCGGTTGCCGCCGTAGATGGGATCGGCGAAGAAGCCTTCCATGGTGTTGTCCAGCACCTGCTGGAAGAACGCCTTGGCGTCGATGCCGTCCAGGCTGATGGCGCCCTTTTCCAGGTCGCCGAGTACCTGGTCGCGCTGTTCGCCGGGCAGGGCGCTGAAGTTCTTCTGGAACTTGCCCTGGCAGTACTTGCCCAGCGCCGCGAGGCCGATGCGATAGCGCTCGCGCGGAGTCAGCGGCGACTGGTCGGCCTGTGCCGGCGTGCCGGGCGTGAACGGGCCTTGCATGTACAGGCGGCCGAAGTCGCCGTAATCGCTCACCAACTGGCGGTCGATGAACACCGCACAACCGGCGTCCTTGCCGCTGACGCTCAGCTCATCGGCGGGAATCAGTTGCTCGACGATGGCTTCCACTTCGGTGGCTTCCTCGGCGCTGAAGAACTGCCAGCCGGGGCTGTCGTAGTGCAGGGGGCCGTTGTGGTCGAAGGGCAGCCATTGCGGCGTGCCGATCACGGTGGCGGCCTGGCTGCTGGCGGCAGCGCCGACGGCCAGCGAGGCGGCGGACGACTTCAATAGCTGGCGCCGGGTGAAGCCCTTGGGGTGTTCGGTCATTTCGGCTCCTGAGGCAGCACCCGTCCGCTCGTTGTCGAGGGGGCAGGGAACGCGTGCTGCCAGGTCAGTTCACGGTGGTCTGCACTCCCGGCGCGTGCCGGATGAGCGGAGCGTGGATGCGAACTTGCCCGCGTCGGGGCGCTGGGCGAATCCGCCGGACGCTTTCCTTCGCCCAGGCGGAATCTACGGTTCGTCTTTTCCACACGCGTTTTTAGACTAGAGGCCGTAACAGAATGTTGCAGGAATTTTCGCAGTAAATGTTTATTGCGAAATTCGAGAAAATCCGCGGAATAGAGCGGTTATCTGGAGACGATGGGTTGCGGCGGCTTGTAGGAGCGAGCTTGCTCGCGAACCACCCCACTGTGGGGCCTGTTCGCGAGCAAGCTCGCTCCTACGAAGAGCAAAGCGGCGCGAGGGGCGTTAGAGGAACATGCCGCCCGAGGCTTCCACGCGCTGGCCGTTGATCCAGCGGCCGCCCTCGGAGAGCAGGCTGGCGATCACTGCGCCAATGTCGTCCGGCAAGCCGACCCGGCCCAGGGCGGTGTTGCTGGCGATCTGTTTGTTCAACTCGGCGTCGTCACGCACCCGGCCGCCGCCGAAGTCGGTTTCGATGGCGCCGGGGGCGAGGATGTTCACGGCAATGCCACGCGCGCCGAGTTCCTTCGCCTGGTACTTGGTCAGCGTCTCCATCGCGCCCTTCATGGTCGCGTAGGCGGCGTAGCCAGGCAGCGAGAAGCGCGTCAGGCCGCTGGAGACGTTGAGGATGCGACCGCCGTCGGCGATCAGTGGCAGCAGCTTCTGGGTCAGGAAGAACGGGCCCTTGAGCTGGATGTTCATCAACTGGTCGAACATCTCCTCGCTGGTCTCGGCGAAGCTGGCGTAGAGGCCGATGCCGGCATTGTTCACCAGGAAGTCGAAGTTCTGGCGACCGAAGGTCTCGCCCAGGGTAGTGCGAACCTGCTGCGCGAAGGCGGCGAAGCTGGTGCTATCCGCCACATCCAGGCGCAGCATCGCCGCGCGGCCGCCGTGTCGCTCGACTTCAGCGGCGACGGCGTGAGCCTCGTCGGCCTGGCTGCGGTAGGTGCCGATGATGTCGACACCAGCGGCGGCGAGGTGCAGGGCGGCATTGCGGCCAAGGCCACGGCTGGCGCCGGTGATGAGAGCGATCTTGCGGGTCATGGCGAAGCTCCTTACGGGGGTTGGGCAACAGGCTGGAGAGCGAGTGAGATTGAGGAAGAGCTTATTGTTCGAATGGATAGTGATAAACCGGCGTAAATCGGAAATACTGGTCGGCATAGGCGAACAATAAGCGCTCGGCGCTTTCTACAGTGAAGCCCCAGACCATGATCCGCCCCGACCTGCTGCGCACCTTCGTCCGCGTTACCGAACTGGCCAGCTTCACCCAGGCCAGCGAGCAACTCGGCCTGCCGCGTTCTACCGTGTCCGAGCACGTCCAGGCGCTGGAAGAACTGCTCGGCACGCGCCTGCTGCAGCGCACCACCCGGCGCGTGACCGCAACCCAGGACGGCATGGTGCTCTACGAGCGCAGCAAGGACATGTTGGCCCAGCTGGACGAGTTGCAGGGCCTGTTCCGCCAGGACGACGAAGCCCTGGGCGGCCGCCTGCGGGTGGACATGCCGACGGTGATGGCACGCAAGCTGGTAATGCCGCGCCTGGGTGAATTCCTTGCGCGGCATCCGGCGCTGGAGCTGGAGGTGAGCTGCACCGACCGTCGCGTCGATCTGGTCCGCGAGGGCTTCGATTGCGTGGTGCGGGTCGGTTCAGTGAACGATCCCTCGGTGGTGGCGCGTTCGCTCGGGCAGTTTCCGCAAGTGACCTGCGCCAGCCCCGCTTATCTCGCCAGGCACGGTGTGCCGCAGACGCTGGACGATCTGCCCGCACACCAACTGATCCACTACGTGACGGTGCTGGGTGCACGGCCGCCAGGCTTCGAGTACCTGCAACAGGGCGAGGTGCGCTACGTGCCGATGGCCGGAGCGCTGTCGGTGAACAACGCCGAGGCCTACGAGAGCGCAGCCATGGGTGGGCTGGGGATCATCCAGGTGCCGGTCCATGGCGTGCTGGATGACCTGGAGGCGGGGCGACTGGTGCAGGTGCTGGGTCACATTCCGCTGCCACCCATGGAAATCTCCCTGCTCTACGCGCACCGCCGCCTGCCGCAGCGGGTCCGCGCCTTCATGCAGTGGCTGACGCAACTGCTGGGCGAGCCCGGCGTGCTGGGTTCGCCCGTGATCGCTGGGCCCTAGCTGGCCCAATCGGAATTCAGGATCACCTCGCAGAAGTTGCCGCGCACGAAGTCCGCATCCTTCATCGCCAGCACGTCGGCCTTGACGTTGCCGAAGGTGGTTTCCGGCTTGGCTTTGATGCCGTCGTAGAAGGCCTGCAGGATGTCCTGCTTGAACTGCGTGCCGCGCGGGTGGGCGGCCACCACGGCGTCGCGCTGGGCGTCGGGGAACTGCTGGTAGGCGATACCCAGCACGTCCATCTCCACGCCGGCGGTGACCAGGGCTATCTCCGGCTTCATGTGCTGCGGGATGCCCGGCGTGGTGTGCAGGGCAATGGCCGTCCACACCGTGTCGATGTCGCTTTCGGCAATGCCATGGCTGCGCAGGAACTCGGCGGCGCAGTCGGCGCCGTCCACTTCGAAGCGTTCGCACTGGCTGCAATAGCGCGGCATCAGGCCCATGTCGTGGAACATCGCGCCGGCGTAGAGCAGCTCGGCGTCGAACTTCAGGCTCTTGCGTGCACCGGTCAGCGCGCCCCAGTAGTAGACGCGTGAAGAGTGGTGGAAGAGCAACGGGGTGGCGTTGTCGCGGACCATCTCGGTGATGGCCTTGGCGAGGCTGCTGTCGGGGACTTTGACGCCGTTCAGGTCGAGGCTCATGGCGGGCTCCGGGGCTGGGTTTCCAGGGTGCGGCGCGGGCTGCGTCGCGGTCGGTTCCATTGGAAATCCACGGCCATGCGCGGACAACGAGAGCGAGGGAGCGAATCCGGACAGCCAGAGTTCATTTGCTGCCAACGGCGACTTTTCCTGCCTGCCTGCCTTGATGCATCTGACGGAAAACTTGTCGTTTTTCATCAAGAGCCGCCGCAGACGTCCCCCTAGATTTGTCCTCGAACCGAGCCGCCGGACCATGAGCCGGCCACGCCAGAAGAAGCCGAGGAGAATCGAACATGTCGTCCATCGAGAGCCTGAAACTGCGTACTTCCATCGACGGCTGGGACCGCCAGGACCCGGAACAGGCCTTCACCCTGCCGTCGCGCTATTTCTTCGACGAGGCGCTGTTCAAGGCCGAGCGCGACAACATCTTCCTGCGCTCCTGGCACGTCGCCGGGCACCTCAGCGAATTCGCGGAAGTCGGCCAGTACGTGGTCTGCGACCTGTTCGACCAGAGCATCGTCATCGCCCGCAGCCGCGCCGGGGACATCCGCGCCTTCCACAACGTCTGCCAGCACCGCGGCAACCGCCTGCTGGAGGATCGTCGCGGCAACACCGGTGGCATCGTGCGCTGCGCCTATCACTCCTGGTGCTACGAGATGGACGGCTCGCTGCGCAGTGCGCCGCGCTGCGAGCGCATCAAGAACTTCGACAAGGAAGAATTCGCCATCCCGCAGGTGCGCCTGGAGGAGTTGGGCGGCTTCCTCTATTTCAATCTCGACCCCAACGCGCCGTCGCTGGCCGAACTGTTCCCCGGCGCCGACGAGGAGATGCATCGGGTGTTCCCCAACCTGGCCGACATGCGCCTGATCGAGGAGGCGGACGTGATCGTCCCGGCCAACTGGAAAGTGATCATGGACAACTCCATCGAGGGCTATCACTTCAAGCTCTCCGGGCCGTGCCACATCGACCTGGCCAAGCTGATCGACTTCAAGGGCTACCGACTGACCAAGCGCGACAACTGGTGGACCTACATCGCCCCGGCGAACCTTGCGGCCGGCGAAGCCTACGGCGTGAAACTGCGCAGCGACCTCAACCCCGACGAGTGTTTCTTCAACATCGGCATGTGGCCGAACAACACCTTCTACACCTTCCCGTTCTCCGAGTTCCTCGGCACCTTCATCATGATTCCGCTGGACGCCGAGCGCTCGCTGCTGCGCTTCGGCTACTACTCGGCGAACGAGCACACCGCCGAGGTGAGCAAGGCCTGCATGCGCTGGATGAACGAGGAGCTGGGGCCCGAGGACATCGCCCTGAACATCAGCGTGCAGAAGGGCCTGCACTCCATGGGCTACGACCAGGGCCGCTACATGATCGACGCCGAACGCAGCAACGAAAGCGAGCACCTGGTGCACCACTTCCACCGCCTGGTGTTCCAGGGCATCCACGGCGCGCAGCTCTGAGGAATGGCCATGGACTACGACTACGTCATCGTCGGCGCGGGCTCGGCCGGCTGCGTGCTGGCCAACCGCCTGGGCGCCGATCCCGCCGTGCGCATCCTGTTGCTGGAGGCGGGGCCGGCGGACAGCAGCTGGACCATCGACATGCCCTCGGCGGTGGGCATCGTGGTCGGCGGCACGCGTTACAACTGGAGCTACAGCAGCGAGCCGGAGCCGTACCTGGATGGCCGGCGGATCGCCACGCCGCGCGGGCGCACCCTGGGCGGGTCGTCTTCGATCAATGGCATGGTCTACATCCGTGGCCACGCCCGCGACTATGACGGCTGGGCGGCGCAGGGCTGCGAGGGCTGGGACTACCAGCGCGTGCTGCCGTACTTCATTCGCTCGGAGAACCATGCCAGCGGCGCCGACGATTATCACGGCGCGGCGGGGCATTTGCATGTCACGCCGGGCGACATCGACACGCCATTGTGCGCGGCCTTCGTCGCGGCGGGCGAGGAGGCCGGCTACGGGCGCAGCAGCGATCTCAATGGCCATCGCCAGGAGGGCTTCGGACGGGTTGATCGCACCACGCGGCAAGGCAAGCGCTGGAGCACGTCGCGCGGGTATCTGAGCGAGGCATTGGGGCGTGGCAACGTCACCGTCGCCACGAGGGCGCTGGCGCTGCAAATTCTGCTCGACGGCGAGCGCGCGGTGGGCGTGGAGTACGAGCAGAACGGCCAGGCACTGACTGCCCGTGCAAGCCGCGAAGTATTGCTGACCGCCGGGGCGATCAACTCGCCGCATTTGCTGTTGCTCTCCGGCATCGGCCCGGCGGATGAGCTGCGCCAGCTGGGCATCGCGGTGAAACATGACCTGCCGGGTGTGGGGCGGCGCCTGAACGATCACCCCGACAGCGTCGTGCAATTCATCTGCAAGGCACCGGTGTCGATCTACCCCTGGACCCGCGCGCCGGGCAAATGGTGGATCGGCGCGCGTTGGTTCGCCACCCATGACGGGCTGGCGGCGAGCAACCACTTCGAGGCGGGCGCTTTCATCCGCTCCCGCGCGGGAGTCGAGCATCCCGACCTGCAACTCACCTTCATGCCCCTGGCGGTGCAGCCGGGCAGCGTGGCGCCGGTGCCGGACCACGCCTTCCAGGTACACATCGACCTGATGCGGCCGACCAGCCTGGGCAGCGTCACCTTGCGCAGTGCCGAGCCTCGGCAGGCGCCGCGCATCCTCTTCAACTACCTGCAGACCGAGCAGGACCGCGCCGACATGCGTGCCGGCGCCCGTCTGGTGCGCGAGCTGATGCGCCAGCCGTCGATGCGCGGGCTGGCCGGCGAAGAGCTGACGCCCGGCCCGCTGGCCCACAGCGACGCCGAGCTGGATGCCTGGGCGCGGCGCGTGACCGAGACCGGCTACCATGCCAGCGGTACCTGCAAGATGGGGCCGGCCAACGACCCCGAAGCGGTGGTCGATCCACAGTTGCGTGTGCATGGGCTGCAGGGGCTGCGGGTGGTGGACGCGTCGATCATGCCGAGCATCGTCAGTGGCAACACCAATGCGCCGACAGTGATGATCGCCGAGAAGGCCAGCGATATGATCCGGGGACTGCCGCCGCTGCCGGCAGCCAATGTTCCGGTGTGGCTACACCCGCACTGGCAGAGTCAGCAGCGCTAAGGAGAGTCGATGGCCAGTGTTGCACCGCCTTCCCGGTTTCGCCGCGAGCCTTTGCGCGTGGGCCTGCTGTTGCTGCCGTCGTTCCCCGGCCTGGGGTTGGCGGCGGTGGTCGAGCCGCTGGCGATCGCCAACTGGCTGGGCGGCGAGGCGCTATTCGAGTGGCAGCTGCTGTCGCTGGACGGCGAGCCGGTCACCGCCAGCAACGGCCTGACCAGCACAGTGCATGAGGCCATCGACCCGGAGCGGGGCTGGGATGCCTGTTTTGTCATCGCCAGCTTCGACGTGCACAAGCACGCGCGCAATCGCTTGCTGAAAAGCTGGCTGCGCCGCCAGGCGGCATTCGGCGCGACGCTGGCGGGCATCGAGACCGGCACCGAGCTGCTGGCCGCGGCGGGGGTGCTGGATGGCTTTCCCGCAGCAGTACACTGGGACAACCTACAGGGCTTCCAGGAGAGTTACCCCAAGGTCCAGGCCCGCGCGCAGCTCTACACCCTCGACCGCCAGCGCCTGACCTGCGCCGGCGCCAGCGCGATCCTCGACCTGATGCTGGGCTGGATCGCCCAGCGGGTGGACGCCGACCTGTCGCGGGAGATTGCCATGCACCTGTTGCTGGGCGAAACCCGCGAGCCCGGCGCGCACCAGTTGCAGGGCCGGCAAAGCGACGCCCACGCCCACGGCGGCAAGGTGCGCCGCGCCATCGCGCTGATGGAGCAGGCGCTGGAGGAACCGTTGGAATGCGACGCCATTGCCGAGCGCGTCGGCCTGTCGCGCCGCCAGCTGGAGCGGCAGTTCAAGCAGCACACCGGGTTGTCGCCGCTCAAGTACTACATCGTCCTGAGGCTGGGCCGCGCCCACAGCCTGTTGCAGCAGACGCGCCTGAGCGTTGCGCAGGTCGCGGCCAGCTCCGGCTTCGGTTCGCTGGAGCATTTCTCCCGCGCCTACCGCGCGCATTTCGGTTGCCCGCCCAGCGCGGACCGCACCCAGACCTATACCGCACCGGTGATGCGCCAGCCGCTGGGGCGCGATAGTTAGCGCCACAGGTTGCACCGGTGCTGACGTAGGATGGGTGGAGCTTGCGATACCCATCGCCATGGTTGGCATGAGAACCGATGGGTATCGCTCCGCTCCACGCCATCCTACGGGTTGCGGCATCGTTAGCGTTCGGGGCTTAGTCGGCGAAGGCCGGTTCGCTCTCCAGCAATATCTCCCGCAGCGCCGCGAAATGCCGCTCGGCGAACCCCGGATATTCCAGCCACTGGCGCATGGTCTTGCGCGCTACTTCGTCACTGGCGATGCGCAGCGGCCGGCCGCTGGCCAGGGCGGTGAGATAGACCTCGCAGGCGCGCTCGAAGTAGTACAGGTCATCGAAGGCCTGGGCCACGCTGGGCGCCGCGACCAGCACGCCGTGGTTGCCCATCAGCAGGATCGGCTTGTCGCCCAGCAGGCGGCTGACGCGCTCGGCCTCGTCGCCCAGGCCCATGCCGTCGAAGCCCTCGTCGATGGCCACGCGCTCGAAGAAGCGCATGCTGTTCTGCTCGATGGGCGGCAGGCGCGAGTCGGCCAGGCAGGCGAGGGCGGTGGCGTATTTCGAATGCACATGCAGGATGCAGCGCGCCTGCGGGTTGTTGCGGTGCAGTGCGCCATGCAGCGCCCAGGCGGTGATGTCCGGCGCGTCCGGGCGGTTCAGCGCCTCGGGGTCATCCGCGTGCAGGCGCAACAGGTCGCTGGCGCGCATCCGCGAGAAGTGCCGGCCATAGGGGTTGATCAGAAAGTCGCGGCCATCGGCGGACAACGCCAGGCTGAAGTGATTGGCGATGGCCTCGTGCAGGTTCAGGCGCGCGCTCCAGCGGAAGGCGCAGGCGAGGTCGATGCGGCCCTGGCGTTCCAGGCCGGTGTCGAGGGTGCGGCTGGCAAGCGTTGGCATGGCGGCTCCGGGAGCGATGCCCGTGCCGGGCTGGCCGGGCCTGGATTCCGAGTCTAGGGGCGTGGCGCTGCCGGACTTGATGCGGAACGACCCGGCGTGCCGCTGGCCGGATCGTCGATTGCACCGCCGTCCTAGACGAACTGCGCCGCCGCGTAGCCCGAGGCCCAGGCCCACTGGAAGTTGAAGCCGCCCAGGTGGCCGGTGACGTCCAGCACTTCGCCGACGAAGTACAGGCCGGGGGATTTCAGCGACTCCAGGGTCTTGGACGACACCTCGCGGGTGTCCACGCCGCCCAGGGTGACTTCCGCCGTGCGGTAGCCCTCGGTGCCGGCGGGCACCAGTTGCCAGTCGCCCAGGCGCTCGGCAATCGCCTTGAGCTCGCCGGGCGTGTACTGCTTCATGGACTTGGAGACGAACCACTGCTCGGCCAGCAGGCCGGCCATCTTCTTGGTGAACAGCTCGCCCAGCAGCGTCTTCAGCTCGCTATTGGGGCGCTCGCGCTGCTGCTCGACGAGCCAGACGGGCAGGTCGACGCGCGGCAGCAGGTCGATGCTGATGCTGTCGCCCGGCTGCCAGTAGGAGGAAATCTGCAGGATCGCCGGGCCGCTGAGGCCGCGGTGGGTGAACAGGATGTTCTCGACGAAGCTCTGGCCGTTGCAGCTGACGCGGCAGTCCTCCACCGAGGTGCCGGACAACTCGGTGCACAGCGCCTTGAGCTGCGGGTCGGTAATGGTGAAGGGCACCAGGCCGGCGCGGGTCGGCAGCACGCTGTGGCCGAACTGGCGGGCGATCTGGTAGCCGAACCCGGTGGCGCCGAGGGTCGGGATGGACAGGCCGCCGGTGGCGATCACCAGGGATTCGCAGCGAGCGGGGCCGAGGCTGGTCTGCAACTGGTAGCCGCCTTCGTCGAGGCGGGCGATCTCGCTCACCGAGGTGTCCAGGCGCAGGTCGACGCCGGCCTGCTCGCACTCGTCGAGCAGCAGGCCGAGGATGTCGCTGGACTTGTTATCGCAGAACAGCTGGCCGAGCTTCTTCTCGTGGTAGGGCACGCCGTGCTTGGCCACCAGGGCGATGAAGTCCCACTGGGTGAAACGTGCCAGTGCCGACTTGCAGAAGTGCGGGTTGTGCGAGAGGAAGTTGACCGGCTCGCAGTACATGTTGGTGAAGTTGCAGCGCCCGCCACCGGACATCAGGATCTTCTTGCCGGCCTTGTTGGCGTGGTCGATCAGGAGGACCTGGCGACCGCGCGCAGCGGCGCTCATGGCGCACATCAGTCCCGCGGCGCCGGCGCCGATGATGATGACCTGGGAGGTGAGCACGGTGGTTTCCTTCTGTACGGGGTAGCGGGCGCTTGAGGCGGCGCATCTTACCCGAAGCACGGGCGCGCCGGGTGCCCGCAGCCGACCGGGCGTCGATTGCGCATCACCTGCAGCGGCGGGTTTCCCGACCGGCGCCGACCACGCCGGGATATCCCCGCGGCGCTTTTGTCCGGATAATGCCGGCCAGTTCGCTTTCTACTTTTTCGTGGTAATTCCCGCATGGAAATCAAGGTCAATTTTCTCGACAACCTCCGACTCGAAGCCAAGTTCGACGACTTCACGGTGATTGCCGACCAGCCCATCCGCTACAAGGGCGATGGTTCGGCGCCCGGTCCGTTCGACTACTTCCTGGCTTCCTCGGCGCTGTGCGCGGCTTACTTCGTCAAGCTCTACTGCCAGACCCGCGACATCCCCACGGACAATATCCGCCTGTCGCAGAACAACATTGTCGACCCGGAAAACCGCTACAAGCAGATCTTCAAGATCCAGGTGGAGCTGCCGGCGGACATCTCCGAGAAGGACCGCCAGGGCATCCTGCGCTCCATCGACCGCTGCACGGTGAAGAAGGTGGTGCAGACCGGCCCGGACTTCGTCATCGAGGAAGTGGAAAACCTCGACGCCGACGCCCAGGCGCTGCTGATGCCGAGCACCGACGCCGGCGCCAGCACCTATATCCAGGGCAAGGATCTGCCGCTGGAGCAGACCATCGCCAACATGTCGGAAATCCTCGCCGGCCTGGGGATGAAGATCGAGATCGCCTCCTGGCGCAACATCGTGCCCAACGTCTGGTCGCTGCACATCCGCGACGCGCAGTCGCCGATGTGCTTCACCAACGGCAAGGGCGCCACCAAGGAAAGCGCGCTGGCTTCCGCGCTGGGCGAGTTCATCGAGCGGCTGAACTGCAACTTCTTCTACAACGACCAGTTCTGGGGCGAGGAAATCGCCAACGCGCCGTTCGTGCATTACCCCGACGAGCGCTGGTTCAAGCCCGGGCCCAAGGACGCGCTGCCGGAGGAAATCCTCGACGCGTATTGCCTGGAGGTCTACAACCCGGACGGCGAGCTGCGCGGCTCGCACCTCTACGACACCAACTCGGGCAACACCGAGCGCGGCATCTGCTCGCTGCCGTTCGTGCGCCAGTCCGACGGCGAGACGGTGTACTTCCCGTCCAACCTGATCGAGAACCTCTACCTCTCCAACGGCATGAGTGCCGGCAACACCCTGGCCGAAGCGCAGGTGCAGTGCCTGTCGGAAATCTTCGAGCGCGCGGTAAAGCGCGAAATCCTCGAAGGCGAACTGGCGCTGCCGGACGTGCCGCAGGAGGTGCTGGCCAAGTACCCCGGCATCGTCGCCGGCATCAAGGGCCTGGAGGAACAGGGCTTCCCGGTGCTGGTCAAGGACGCCTCCCTGGGCGGCGAGTTCCCGGTGATGTGCGTGACCCTGATGAACCCGCGCACCGGCGGCGTTTTTGCCTCCTTCGGTGCCCACCCCAGCCTGGAAGTGGCGCTGGAGCGCAGCCTCACCGAGCTGCTCCAGGGCCGCAGCTTCGAGGGCCTCAACGACCTGCCGCGGCCGACCTTCGAAAGCCAGGCAGTGACCGAGCCGAACAACTTCGTCGAGCATTTCATCGACTCCAGCGGCGTGGTGTCGTGGCGCTTCTTCAGCGCCAAGGCCGATTTCGAGTTCGTCGAGTGGGACTTCTCCGGCCACGGCGACGACTCCAATGTGCAGGAAGCACAGACCCTCTTCGGCATCCTCGAAGAGCAGGGCAAGGAGGTCTACATGGCCGTGTACGAACACCTGGGCGCCACCGCGTGCCGCATCCTGGTGCCGGGCTACTCGGAAATCTACCCGGTGGAAGACCTGATCTGGGACAACACCAACAAGGCGCTGGCGTTCCGCGCCGACATCCTCAACCTGCACAGCCTCAACATCGTGCGTCTCAAGTCGCTGCTCAAGCGCCTGGAAAGCTGCGAGGTGGACGAGTACACCGACATCACCACGCTGATCGGCATCGAGTTCGACGACAACACGGTCTGGGGGCAACTCACCATTCTCGAACTCAAGCTGCTGATCAACCTCGCGGTGAAGCGCTTCGAAGTTGCCAAGGAACTGGTGGAAATGTTCCTCCAGTACAACGACAACACCGTCGAGCGCGGGCTGTTCTACCAGGCGCTCAACGCGGCGCTGGAAGTGCAGCTGGACGAGGAACTGGAGATGGCCGACTTCGAGGCCAACTTCCGCCGCATGTTCGGCAACGAGCGCATGGACGCGGTGCTCGGCTCGCTGGACGGCAGCGTGCGCTTCCATGGCCTGACGCCGACCAGCATGAAGCTGGAAGGCCTGGACAAGCACCTGCGCCTGATCGAGAGCTACAAGAAGCTGCACCAGGCTCGGGCCAGGGCAGTGGCGCGCTGATCCGGCAGAACCTGCCGTGGATGCCGCTCGTTCCAGCGCCCGCTGCCGGGGCATGGTCGAGCGGTGTTCGCAGGATGGCGTGGAGCGTAGCGATACCCATCGATTCCGATGCACGGACAGCATGGGTATCGCTGCGCTCCACCCATCCTACCGACCGTACGCAGAGGCACCTTCGGGTGCCTTTTTCATTTCTGGAGCTCCTGATCCGGTAGAACCTGCCGAGGATGCGGCTCGTTCCGGCTTCCGCTGCCGGGGTATGGTCGAGCGGTGTTCGTAGGATGGCGTGGAGCGTAGCGATACCCATCGATACCGATGCACGGACAGCATGGGTATCGCTGCGCTCCACCCATCCTACTGACCGTACGCAAGAGGCACCTTCGGGTGCCTTTTGCATTTCCGGAGCTCCTGATCCGGCAGAACCTGCCGTGGATGCCGCTCGATCCGGCGCCCGCTGCCGGGGGGATGGTCGAGCGGTGTTCGTAGGATGGCGTGGAGCGTAGCGATACCCATCGATACCGATGCACGGACAGCATGGGTATCGCTGCGCTCCACCCATCCTACCGATCGTACGCAAGAGGCACCTTCGGGTGCCTTTTCCATTTCCGGAGCTCCTGATCCGCCAGACCGGCATGCCGCTCGACCGGTCGTCCGGTGAGTCGCGAAAGTCCGCCTAGACTTGTCGATTCCGTCGTCGCCCAGGCGACCAAGCTGTATGCCGGTCATGCCGACCGTGCGAGAAATCGGAGATTCAACATGTCCAGCCTGCAACGCGTGACCCCCTGCCTGTGGTTCGACGGCAAGGCCCAGGAAGCGGCCGAGTTCTATGTCGCCATCTTCCCCAATTCGCGGATCGTCCAGACCGCCTATTACCCCGAAGCCGAGAAAGACCGCCACGGCGGCGTACCCGGCTCGGTGCTGACGGTGGAGTTCGTGCTCGATGGCCAGACCTTCATCGCCCTGAACGGCGGGCCGGCGTTCAACTTCACCGAAGCGCTGTCGCTGCAGGTGATGTGCGACAGCCAGAAGGAAATCGACCACTTCTGGGACAAGCTCGGCGCCGGTGGCCCGGTGGAGGCACAGATCTGCGGCTGGCTGAAGGATCGCTACGGGGTGTCCTGGCAGATCTGCCCGCGGCACGTCGGCGACATGGTCGCCGACCCGGACAAGGCCAAGGCCAGCCGCACCCTGCAGGCGGTGATGGGCATGAAGAAACTGGACATGGCCGCCATCGAGCGCGCCCACGCCGGCAACTGAGATCGGGGGAGCGCGGCATGTTCAGCCATATCACCGTTGGCAGCAACGATCTGCCGCGTGCCATCGAGTTCTACGGCAAGGTGCTCGGTGCGCTGGGGATTGTCCTCAAGGCGCATCGCCATGTGCCGGAGCGGGCAATCTTCGCTCATCCGGACAGCGACGTGGTGTTCTGCGTCTATCAGCCCATCGACGGCCAGCCGGCCTGCGTCGGCAACGGCAGCCTGGTGGCTTTCGAGGCGCGCACGCGGCACCAGGTCGACAGCTTCCACGCCCGCGCGGTGCAACTGGGCGGCGTCGATGAAGGGCCTCCGGGCCTGCGCCTGAACTACTCGCCGACCTATTACGGCGCCTATGTGCGCGACCTGGATGGCAACAAGCTGTGCTGCGTCTGTCATCTGGACGAGTGAGGCCGGCACGGGGGCGCTAGAATGTGCCTTCGCCTTTCCTCCGACGAGTACGCCCGATGACCGCCAGCACTTTTGCACCGCTGCTCTCCGTGGCCCTGCTGTGGGCCGTGGCAGTGGTCACACCCGGGCCGAACTTCTTCACCACCGCGCGTATCGCCGCCGTGCATTCGCGCCGCCACGGATTCATCGCCGCGCTGGGCGTGGCCAGCGGCACGGTAGTCTGGGGATTGGCCGGCGGGCTGGGGATCAAGTCGCTGTTCAGTGCCGCGCCGACGCTGTACCTGGGCTTCAAGCTGGCCGGCGGCGCCTACCTGATCTACCTCGGCATCAAGCTGCTCAAGCGCAGGACGCCGGCCGATGGTGGAGAAAGCCTCGCCGAAATCAGCCGTGAGCGCAGCGCCTTCTCGGCATTCCGCCTCGGCCTGCTGGGCAACCTGACCAATCCCAAGACCGCGCTGTTCGTCGCCACCCTGTTCGCCACCGCCATGCCGGCCTCGCCATCTCTGCCACTGCTGGCAATGGCTATCGCGCTGATGGTGACGCTCTCGTTCAGTTGGTATTGCTGCGTGGTGCTGGTGTTCGCCAGCGAACGCATGGCAGGGGTCTACCGGCGCTTCCGCCGGGCACTGGATCGCTTCGCCGGCTGCTGCTACCTGCTGTTCGGCGCGCGGATGGTGGCGAGTCACTGAGCGCGCCCCCGAACAGAAAATTCGAACCCTGCAGCGACGCGCGCCGTCCAATACCCTGAGCGTCGCAGTCAGCCGGTACGCACCCATTGCCCGACTGCGGCACCGCCAAGCGGCGAGGGTGCGCTCGCCGGACAGGGAGAATCTGCGATGGTCACTCACTACAAGGTCAAAGGCCACCTGGCCTGCGGGCACGCGGGCAAGCACCTGGAGTCCACCAGCGAGCTGAACCGGGTGAAATGCCGCAGCTGCCGCAATACCGAGGTCTACAAGGAGGCTCGGCGTCTGGCCCGCAATGCGGCGCGCCGGGCCCAGCGCAAGGCCCGCGCCGAGGCCGTGCACAACGACTGGCGCAGCTTCTGGGAGAAACGCCTGGCCGCCATGCCCGGTACCCAGCGCCTGCCGCGCGGGTTCCAGGATCAGGCATTCGTCGGTGCTGCAGCCGGCGCTCCTGCAGCGGCTGCCGCTTGAGCCGGGCCTGAGGGGAGGGTTGGCCGGATGCATGTCCGAGCAATCCGCTCGGGAAAGTCGTGCTAGCATCTGCTCCGGCCCCGAATCCTCCAGCGGCGCTGGCAACCCGCCAGCGCCGCCATCCCTCACAGAAGGACCCAAGCAATGGCTCAAGTCACCCTCAAGGGCAACCCGGTTTCCGTCGACGGCAAGCTGCCGCAGAAAGGCGAGCAGGCTCCGGCCCTGTCGCTGGTCGCCGGCAACCTGTCCGACGTCACCCTGGAAACCTACGCTGGCAAGCGCAAGGTGCTGAACATCTTCCCCAGCGTCGACACCCCGACCTGCGCCACCTCCGTGCGCAAGTTCAACGCCGAGGCGAGCAAGCTGGCCAACACCGTGGTGCTGTGCATCTCCGCCGACCTGCCGTTCGCCCAGGCGCGCTTCTGTGGTGCCGAAGGTCTGGAGAACGTGGTGAACCTGTCCACCCTGCGTGGCCGCGAGTTCCTCGCCAACTACGGCGTAGCCATCGCTGACGGCCCGCTGGCCGGCCTGGCCGCTCGTGCCGTAGTGGTACTGGACGAGCAGAACAAGGTGCTGCACAGCGAGCTGGTGGGCGAGATCGCCGACGAGCCGAACTACGCCGCCGCCATCGCCGCCCTGGCCTGATGACGCTGCTGCTTTCCTAAGAAAGCCGGGCCGACCTGTCAGGGTCGGTCCGTCAGGTCGGGAACCCTTCCGGCCAATCCGGGTCGCAATGCCCCGGACTTTCGTAACTCCCGGTAAATCAAAGGTAAATAGCGGGTAAAGAGACTTTGCCTGCGGCGCGGCTGTGCTTATCGTTCAGCCTCGCTATTCTCACTTCTTTGCACCAAGCCCCTCTTTTCAACAAGACAGAGCCCCATGACTGCAAGCAACGGATCGCCTTCCAAACTCCGCAAACTGCGCCCCTGGCTTATCACGGCACTGCTGTTCGCCGCCGTGGTGGGGTTGATCATGTGGCTGCACTCGACGTCTTCCGGGGCGCCGGCGGCCCAGGGTGGCCGTGGCGGACGACCGGGGCCGGGGCAGATGGCCGCGGGGCAGGGCGGTACCGCGGTGACCGTCAGCGTCGCCCCGGTGGTCAAGGGCGATCTGCCGGTGCACTACCACGCGCTGGGGACGGTGACCGCCTACAACACTGTCAATGTGCGCGCGCGGGTCAGCGGCCAACTGGTCAAGGTGCCGTTCCAGGAAGGCCAGGAAGTGAAGGCCGGCGACGTGCTCGCGGTGATCGACCCGCGTCCGTTCCAGGCGGCGCTGGACCAGGCCCAGGGCACCCTGCTGCAGAACCAGGCACAACTGAAGAACGCGCAGATCGACCTGGCCCGCTACAAGGGCCTGTACGCCGAGGATTCCATCGCCAAGCAGACCCTGGATACCCAGGAAGCCCAGGTGCGCCAGTACGAAGGCACCCTGAAGACCAACCAGGGCCAGGTCGCCGACGCCAAGCTCAACCTCGAATTCACTCAGGTGCGCGCGCCTATCGCCGGCCGCGTCGGCCTGCGCCAGGTGGACGTGGGCAACCTGGTCACTTCCGGCGACACCACGCCGCTGGTGGTCATCACCCAGGTCAAGCCGATCTCCGTGGTGTTCAGTCTGCCGCAGCAGCAACTGGGCACCGTCGCCCGCGAACTCTACAGCGGCAAGCCGGTGCCGGTGGAAGCGCTGGACCGCAACCAGAACCAGACCCTTGCCACCGGCGTGCTGAAGACCCTGGACAACCAGATCGACACCACCACCGGCACCGTCAAGCTCAAGGCCGGCTTCGAGAACAACGACCACAAGCTGTTCCCCAACCAGTTCGTCAATGTGCGCCTGCTCGCCGAAACCCTGCCGAACGTGCTGACCATCCCGGCCAACGCCGTGCAGCGCGGCAACGACGGCACCTATGTGTACCTGGTTGGCGAGGAGAACAAGGCCAAGCGCCAACTGGTCACCCTGGGCGCCAGCGAGAGCGAGCGCGTGGTGGTCACCGAAGGCCTGAAGGAGGGCGACCGCGTCGTCGTCGAAGGCACCGACCGCCTGCGCGAAGGAACCCGCATGAACATTGCCGCCTCTGCCGAGAAGGCCCGCGCCGCTGCGGGAGAGGAGGCCGACAAATCCACTGCCAAGCCCTTCGGCTCGGATGCGCCGGTCCAGGACAGCGGTAAGAGCGAATGAACCCGTCGCGCCTGTTCATCCTGCGGCCGGTCGCCACCACGCTCCTGATGGTGGCGATCCTGCTGTCGGGGATCATTGCCTACCGCTTCCTGCCGATCTCGGCGCTGCCGGAAGTGGATTATCCGACCATCCAGGTGGTGACCCTGTACCCCGGCGCCAGCCCGGACATCATGACCTCCTCGGTGACCGCGCCGCTGGAGAACCAGCTGGGGCAGATTCCCGGCCTCAACGAGATGTCCTCCACCAGCTCCGGCGGCGCTTCGGTGATCACCCTGCAGTTCAGTCTGCAGATCAACCTGGATGTGGCCGAGCAGGAAGTCCAGGCGGCGATCAACACCGCGCAGAGCCTGCTGCCCAAGGATCTGCCGAACCAGCCGGTGTACAGCAAGGTGAACCCGGCGGACGCGCCGATCCTGACGTTGGCGGTGATGTCCCCGGACATGCCGTTGCCGCAGATCCAGGACCTGGTGGACACGCGCCTCGCGCAAAAAATCTCGCAGATTTCCGGCGTCGGCCTGGTCAGCATCAGCGGCGGCCAGCGCCCCGCGGTACGCATCCGCGCCAACCCCGGCGCACTGGCGGCTGCCGGGCTGAGCCTGCAGGACCTGCAGACCACCGTCACCAACAACAACCTCAACGGCCCCAAGGGCAGCTTCGACGGGCCGACCCGTTCCTCGACCCTGGATGCCAACGACCAGCTCAAGTCCGCCGATGCCTACCGCGACCTGATCATCGCCTACAAGAACGGCTCGCCCCTGCGCGTGCGCGACGTCGCGAGCGTGGAGGACGACGCCGAGAACGTGCGCCTGGCCGCCTGGGCCAATACCTCGCCGGCGGTGGTGCTGAACATCCAGCGCCAGCCGGGGGCCAACGTCATCGAGGTGGTCGACAGCATCAAGAAGATGCTCCCGCAACTGCAGGCGACCCTGCCGGGCAGCCTCGAAGTAACGGTGCTCACCGACCGCACCACGACTATCCGCGCCTCGGTGGCGGACGTGCAGTTCGAGCTGTTCCTCGCCGTCTGCCTGGTGGTGATGGTCACCTTCCTGTTCCTGCGCAATATCTCTGCGACGCTGATCCCCAGCTTCGCCGTGCCGCTATCGCTGATCGGCACCTTCGGCGTGATGTACCTCGCCGGCTTCTCGATCAACAACCTGACGCTGATGGCGCTGACCATCGCCACCGGTTTCGTGGTGGACGACGCCATCGTCATGGTGGAGAACATCGCCCGTTACCTGGAGAAGGGCGACCCGCCACTGGAAGCCGCGCTCAAGGGCTCCAGGCAGATCGGCTTCACCATCATCTCGCTGACCTTCTCGCTGATCGCCGTGCTGATCCCGCTGCTGTTCATGGGCGACGTCGCCGGGCGGCTGTTCCGCGAATTCGCCATCACCCTGGCGGTGGCGATCCTGATCTCCGGCTTCGTCTCGCTGACCCTGACACCGATGCTCAGCGCCAAGCTGCTGCGCCACGTCGAGCCGGAAAAGGAAGGGCGCTTCGCCCGCGCCGCCGGGCGTTTCATCGACAATCTGATCGAGCGCTACGCCGCGGCCCTGCGCGTGGTGCTGCGGCATCAGCCGCTCACCCTGCTGGTGGCCATCGGCACCGTGGTACTCACCGTGCTGCTGTACATCTTCATGCCCAAGGGCTTCTTCCCGGTACAGGACACCGGGGTGATCCAGGGCATCGCCGAGGCGCCGCAGTCGATTTCCTTCCAGGCCATGGCCGGCCGCCAGCAGGACCTGGCGAAGATCGTGCTGCAGGACCCGGCGGTGGAAAGCCTGTCCTCGTTCATCGGTGTCGATGGCACCAACGCCACCCTCAACACCGGGCGCCTGCTGATCAACCTCAAGCCCCACGCCGAGCGTGACGTGACCGCCAGCGAGGTGATCCAGCGCCTGCAGCCGGAAGTGGACCAGATCGCCGGCATCAAGCTGTACATGCAGCCGGTGCAGGACCTGACCATCGAGGACCGCATTGCCCGGACGCAGTACCAGTTCACCCTGCAGGATGCCGACCCGGAAGTCCTCGCCGACTGGGTGCCGCGTCTGGTGGACCGCCTGCAGCAATTGCCGGAGCTGGCCGATGTGGCCACCGACTGGCAGGACAAGGGCCTGCAGGCCTACATCAACATCGACCGCGACACCGCCTCGCGCCTGGGCGTGAGCCTGTCGAACATCGACAGCGTGCTGTACAACGCCTTCGGCCAGCGGCTGATCTCCACCATCTTCACCCAGGCCACGCAGTACCGCGTGGTGCTGGAGGTGGCGCCGGAATTCCAGATCGGCCCGCAGTCGCTGGAGAACCTCTACGTGCCGTCCAGCGACGGCACCCAGGTGCGCCTGTCGAGCCTGGCCAAGGTGGAGGAGCGCCACACCCTGCTGGCGGTCAACCACATCGCCCAGTTCCCGGCGGCGACCATCTCCTTCAACCTGGCCAAGGGCGTCGCCCTCGGCGAGGCAGTGCAGGCGATCCGCGACGTCGAGGCGCAGATGGAAATGCCCGTCAGCCTGCAAGGCAGCTTCCGTGGCGCGGCGCAGGCTTTCGAAGCGTCGCTGTCCAACACCCTGCTGCTGGTGCTGGCATCCATCGTCACCATGTACATCGTGCTGGGCATCCTCTACGAGAGCTTCATCCACCCGGTGACCATCCTCTCCACGCTGCCTTCGGCGGGCGTGGGCGCGCTGCTGGCACTAATGCTCTCGGGGCAGGACATCGGCATCGTGGCGATCATCGGCATCATCCTGCTGATCGGCATCGTCAAGAAGAACGCGATCATGATGATCGACTTCGCCCTGGACGCCGAACGCAACGAGGGCAAGCCGCCCCATGAGGCGATCTACCAGGCGTGCCTGCTGCGCTTCCGGCCGATCCTGATGACCACCATGGCCGCACTGCTCGGTGCACTGCCGCTGATGCTCGCCGGCGGCGCCGGCGCCGAGCTGCGCCAGCCGCTGGGCATCACCATGGTCGGCGGCCTGCTGGTCAGCCAGTTGCTGACACTGTTCACCACGCCGGTGATCTACCTGTACTTCGACCGCCTCGCTGCCCGCTGGGCGGCCTGGCGTGGCCGTCACGGCCTCGACGTGAACAGCATCGACCCGGCGGAGCGCGGCTGATGGGCGGCCTCTCGCGCCTGTTCATCCTGCGCCCGGTCGCCACCTGCCTGCTGACCCTGGCGCTGATGCTGGCCGGCGCGCTGTCGTTCAGCCTGCTGCCGGTGGCGCCGCTGCCGAACGTCGACTTCCCGACCATCCTGGTGCAGGCCGCGCTGCCCGGCGCCAGCCCGGAAACCATGGCCTCCACCGTGGCCACGCCGCTGGAGCGTTCACTGGGGCGCATCGCCGGGGTCACCGACATGACCTCCAGCAGCTCCCTGGGCAACACCACCATCATCGTGCAGTTCGACCTGTCCAAGGACATCGACGGCGCGGCGCGCGAAGTGCAGTCGGCGATCAACGCGGCGATGAGCCTGCTGCCCTCCGGCATGCCGAACAACCCGACGTACCGCAAGGCGAATCCGTCGGACATGCCGATCATGATCCTCACGCTGACCTCGGACACCTACACCCGCGGAGAGATGTACGACCTGGCCTCGACCATCGTCTCGCCCAAGCTCGCGCAGGTGAAGGGCGTGGGGCAGGTGAGCATCGGCGGCTCCTCGCTGCCGGCGGTACGCGTCGATGTGAACCCGGACCAGCTCAGCCAGTACGGCATTTCCCTGGACACGGTGCGCAACGCGATCAACAACACCAACGCCGACGGGCCCAAGGGCTCGCTGGAGTTCGGCGAGCGCCACTGGCAGGTGGACTCCAACGACCAGTTGCGCAGGGCCAGCGAGTACGCGCCGCTGATCGTCCATTACAACGCCGAGACCGGCGCGGCGGTGCGCCTGAAAGACGTCGCCACGGTCACCGATTCGGTGGAGGACGTGCGCAACGCCGGCTTCTCCGACGACCTGCCGGCGGTGCTGCTGATCATCACCCGCCAGCCCGGCGCCAACATCATCGAGGCCACCGACGCCATTCACGAGCAGTTGCCGATCATCCAGGATGTGCTCGGCCCGCAGGTGAAGCTGTCGGTGATGGACGACCGCAGCCCGTCGATCCGTTCCTCGCTGGAAGAGGCCGAGCTGACCCTGATCATCTCCGTGGTGCTGGTGATCCTGGTGGTCTACCTGTTCCTGCGCAACGGCCGCGCCACGCTGATCCCAAGCCTGGCGGTGCCGGTGTCGCTGGTCGGCACTTTCGCGGTCATGTACCTGTGCGGCTTCTCGCTGAACAACCTGTCGCTGATGGCGCTGATCATCGCCACCGGTTTCGTGGTGGACGACGCCATCGTCGTGGTGGAGAACATCGCGCGGCGCATCGAGGAAGGTGATCCACCGATACAGGCGGCCATTCGTGGCGCGCGGGAAGTGAGCTTCACCGTGCTGTCGATGACCCTGTCGCTGGTGGCGGTATTCATCCCGCTGCTGCTGATGGGCGGTATCACCGGGCGGCTGTTCCGCGAATTCTCGGTGACCCTGGCGGCGGCCATCCTGGTGTCGCTGGTGGTGTCCCTGACGCTCACGCCGATGCTCTGCGCGCGCCTGCTCAAGCCGGTCGAGCGAGGGCCGAAGAAGGCTTCGGTGGAGCGTCAGAGCAATCGCTACTTCGTCGCCTTCATGCAGCGCTACCGTGCCAGCCTGAGCTGGGCGCTGGAACATTCGCGGCTGATGGTGATGATCATGCTCGGCTGCATCGCGCTGAACCTCTATCTGTTCGTGGTGGTGCCCAAGGGCTTCCTGCCGCAGCAGGATTCCGGGCGCTTGCGCGGCTTCGCGGTGGCCGACCAGAGCATCTCGTTCCAGGCGCTGGACAAGAAGATGGCGCAGTTCCGCAAGATTCTCTCCGAGGACCCGGGCGTGGAGAACGTGGTGGGCTTCGTCGGCGGCGGCAAATGGCAGTCGAGCAACACCGGCTCGTTCTTCGTCACCCTCAAGGACATCACCGAGCGTGACTCCGCCGAGACCATCGTCAACCGCCTGCGCAAGAAGCTGGCGGAAGTGCCCGGCGCCAACCTGTTCCTGGTCGCCGGCCAGGACGTGCGCATCGGCGGCCGCCAGGGCAACGCGCAGTACGACTTCACCCTGCGCAGCGATGACCTCAACCTGCTGCGTGAATGGGCGCCGAAGGTCGAAGCGGCGATGAACAAGGTGCCGCAGATCGTCGACGTGAGCAGCGATGCCCAGGACAAGGGCGTGCAGAGCCGCCTGGTGATCGACCGCGACCGCGCCTCCAGCCTGGGGGTGAACGTCGCCGAAGTGGATGCGGTACTGAACAACTCCTACGGCCAGCGCCAGGTCTCGACCATCTTCAACCCGCTGAACCAGTACCACGTGGTGATGGAAGTCGCCCAGCCGTACCAGGAAACCCCCGAGGAGTTGCGCCAGGTCTACGTGATCAACAGCGAAGGCAACCGTATCCCGCTTTCGGCCTTCACCCACATCGAGCCGAGCCGCGCGCCGCTGGAGGTCAACCACCAGGGGCAGTTCGCCGCGACCACCTTCTCCTTCAACCTGGCTCAGGGTGCGCAGATCGGCCCGGCCCGTGACGCGATCCTGGCGGCGGTGGAACCGATCCACCTGCCGATGGAAATCCAGGCTACTTTCGAGGGCAACGCCGGCGCCGTGCAGGACACGCAGAACGACATGCCCTGGCTGATCCTGCTGGCGCTGGTATCGGTGTACATCGTGCTGGGCATCCTTTACGAAAGCTACGTGCATCCGCTGACGATCCTCTCGACGCTGCCGTCGGCGGGTGTCGGTGCGTTGCTCACACTGATGCTGTTCCGCACCGAGCTGTCGCTGATCGCGCTGATCGGGGTGATCCTGCTGATCGGCATCGTGAAGAAGAACGCGATCATGATGATCGACTTCGCCCTGGACGCCGAACGCACCCTCGGCCTGTCGCCGCACGATGCCATCCTGGAAGCGGCAATGAAGCGCTTCCGCCCGATCATGATGACCACCCTGGCGGCCATCCTCGGCGCGCTGCCGCTGATCTTCGGCATCGGCGGCGATGCGGCGCTGCGCCGCCCGCTGGGCATGACCATCGTCGGCGGGCTGATCGGCAGCCAGTTGCTGACCCTGTATACCACCCCCGTCGTCTACCTCTACCTCGACCGCCTGCGCCATTGGGTCAACAAGAAGCGCGGCGTGCGCACCGACGGCGCCCTGGAGACACCCGTATGATCCGCTCCCGTTCACTGCTTTCTCCAATGGCGGCCTTGGCGCTGGCCGTGGCCCTGGCCGGTTGCGCCATCGGCCCGGACTACCAGCGCCCCGAGCTGACGGTGCCCGCCAGCTTCAAGGAGGGCGAGGGCTGGCAACTGGCCAAGCCGCAGGACGGCTTCAACCATGGCGCCTGGTGGGAGCTGTACGGTGACGCCACGCTGAATGACCTGCAGACCCGCCTGGTCGCTGCCAACCAGACCCTGGCGCAGTCGCTCGCGTCCTACCGCCAGGCCCAGGCGCTGGCCAAGGGTGCGCGCTCCTCATTCTTCCCCACCATCAGCGCCGACGTCGGCAAGACCCGCTCCGGACAAGGTACCGGCAGTGGCGGCAGTGTGCGCCTGCCTGACGGCTCCACGGTCGCCAGCGGTGGCGGCAGCAGTTCGATCAGCAACAGCTATTCGGCGAGCCTCGGCGTGAGCTGGGAGCTGGACCTGTGGGGCAAGCTGCGCCGTCAGCTGGAAGCCGATAACGCGAGCATGGATGCCAGCGCGGCGGACCTGGCCAACTCGCGTCTTTCGCTGCAATCCCAGCTGACGCAGAACTACCTGCAACTGCGCGTGATGGATCAGCAGATCAAGCTGCTCAACGACACGGTGAGCGCCTACCAGCGCTCGCTCAAGCTCACCGAGAACCAGTACAACGCCGGCATCGTCACCAAGGCCGACGTGGCTCAGGCGCGCACTCAGCTAAAGAGCACCGAGGCCCAGGCCATCGACCTGAAGTACCAGCGTGCGCAACTGGAACACGCCATCGCCGTGCTGGTCGGCGTGCCGCCGGCGCAGTTCTCCCTGGCTGCCGTGGAAGGCGTGCCGAGCCTGCCGTCGGTGCCCGCACTGCTGCCTTCGGAGCTGTTGCAGCGGCGCCCGGACGTCGCCTCGGCCGAGCGCCAGGTGATCTCCGCCAACGCCAAGATCGGCGTGGCCAAGGCCGCCTGGTTCCCCGACCTGACCCTCACCGCTGCCGGTGGCTACCGCAGCGGCAGCTTCCAGAACTGGATCGAGACGCCGAACCGCTACTGGTCGATTGGCCCGCAATTCGCCATGACCCTGTTCGACGGTGGGCTGATCGCCTCCCAGGTCGAGCAGGCCGAGGCGAGTTACGACCAGACCGTGGCCAGCTACCGGCAGACCGTGCTCGACAGCTTCCGCGAGGTCGAGGACTACATGGTCCAGCTCAAGGTGCTGGAAGAGGAGAGTGGCGTTCAGCAGGAGGCGCTGGACGCCGCCCGCGAAGCGCTGCGCCTGACTACCAACCAGTACAAGGCCGGCACCATCGACTACAGCAACGTGGTCACCACGCAGACCAGCGCGCTGTCCAACGAGCGCACGCTGCTGACCCTGACGGGCAGCCGTCTGACTGCGAGTGTGCAACTGATCGCCGCGCTGGGTGGCGGCTGGAATGCGGCTAAGATCGCCGAGGAAGGGCAGGCGACGCGGGACTGACGGGCAGTCAGTCCTCGCTCAGCGAGCTCAGGGGAATGCGGAAGCGGCTTTCGCCATCCAGCGATTTGATCCCGCGTGGCCGTGCGGTGCTGACCAGCGCCGTGCCATCCAGACGTTCGAGCACCTCGCAATCGATGTGACCGATGGCGGGCAGGGGCGCGTTACCCGAGTCGGTCCGCAGGCGCGCCAGCGGCTTGAGGAAGCGCCAGTCGCGGCCTCCGGCGTCAATCAGGCGGCATTCTGCCCAGCCGGCGAAGCACTCTTCGGTGTAGCGCAGTATCTCGACCCGTAGTCTGGGCATGTTCTGAATTGTCCGGTGGCGACAGAGAGCTCAGCCGTTGAAGCGGCGGGCGGTGGTAAAGCTGCGTTGCCAGTAGTTGTTGGCCAGCGAGTCCATGCGAATGGTCTCGCCCGAACTGGGCGCATGGATGAACTGGTTGTTGCCGATGTACAGCCCGACGTGGCTGACGTTGCCACGGCCATTCTGGTTGAAGAACACGGCATCACCCGGGCGCAGTTGCTGGCGATCGACCTGCGTGCCGCCGCTCTCGATCATTTCCCCGGTCGTGCGCGGCACCGACATCCCTGCTTCCGTGCGGAACAGGTAGACCAGCAGGCCGCTGCAATCGAAACCGCTGCTCACCGAGGTGCCGCCGTAGCGGTAGGGCACACCGATCAGTTCACGGGCGCGGGCGACGACGCGGGAGTTGGCGGTAAGGCGCCCAAGCCGCTGGCCGGCCAAGCGCGGGCGTGCGGTGCCGTGCTGGAGTCGGACGGTGTTGTGATTCACCGACTTGGCGTGCGCCGCACGCGACAGGCTAGTTGTGGCCTTGTGCGGCGTCGGATTCTTCGACTCGCGTGCTTCAGCGAAGGGCAGCGAGAGGGTAAGCAGCAGGGTCGTGCTCAGCAGGGTGAGGGAGCGCATCTTGGGTACATCGTGTGACTAACTGGCGAAACGGGGCGCTATCTTAGGAATCTCCTCCTCGGCAAGAACGTGGCAGCAGTCTGAATGCCTGTAGGCATTTTCTGATTGGTGAATCGAGCGCCGGCTTCTCGGCTCCTGCCATCAGCCGCTGAAGCGCCGGGCTGTGGTGTAGCGGCGCTGCCAATAGCTGTCGTCGAGGGAATCGATGCGGATGGTCTTGCCGGTGCGTGGGGCATGGATGAACTGCCCGTCGCCAATGTACAGGCCAACGTGGCTGGTGCGGCCGTTGCCGTCGTGGTTGAAGAACACCGCATCGCCGGGTTGCAGTTGGTCCAGGTCCACGGCGTTGCGCTTCTGCGCGACCATCGACGTCGTGGTGCGCGGCAGCTTGCGGTTGGCGATGGTGCCGTACAGGTAGACCAGCAGGCCGCTGCAGTCGAAGCCGGATTCCTCCGTTGCACCGCCCCAGCGATAGGGCGTGCCGATCAGTTCGTGCGCACGTTCGACAATGCGCGTCGTATCGACCGGGCTGTAGTTCCTGTCGCCCTGTTCAGGCGAATAGGTCGACAGCAGCCTGCTGGTGCGCTGCTGGGTTCCAGACGGCGCCGATATCCTTTGCAAGCTGCCTTGCGTGCGACTGGCCGCGCCGCGCGGCTCGCCAATGCGTGCCACATGCCCGGCGGGCTGAAAGCTCCGGTCGATGGCGGCGGTATCGTAGCGGCGCCAGTCCGGAGCGTCGAAGTCATCGGCCAGGGCAACTGGCGCACCGAGGGTGCAAAGCAGATACAGAGGAAGCCAGCAGAGGGGGCGCACGTCGAATCACCTCAGGGTGAACGGTGGAGACGAGCGCCATCCTAGAAACTGCTAGGGAAGGTCGATGTAGGAAATTTCCAGTAGGCCTGAAGGCAAATTCTACGGAGGATGACCGGTCGCCACTCAGCGTGCGAACAACTGGCCGATGTCCTTGAAAGCCTTGAACTCCAGGGCGTTGCCGCAAGGGTCGAAGAGGAACAGCGTCGCCTGTTCACCCACCTGGCCCTGGAAGCGCACGTGGGGCTCGATGACGAACTGCGTGCCGCGCTCGCGCAGCCTTTGCGCCAGGCGTTCCCAGTCGTCCCAACTCAGCACTACGCCAAAGTGCGGCACCGGCACGTCGTGGCCGTCGACGGCGTTGGTGTGCGCCGCTTCCTGGCTGGGCGTGCGCGGGTGTTCGTGGATCACCAACTGGTGGCCGAAGAAATCGAAATCCACCCACTGGGCGCTGCTGCGGCCTTCGGCGAGACCGAACACCTCGCCATAGAAGCGCCGGGCCAGGGCCAGGTCGTGGACGGGAATGGCCAGGTGGAAGGGCGATAGTGCCATGGGCGGGCTCCCTGTCAGGTTCAGGCCGGTACGGCCAGCAGGCGGCTGATGGTGGCCTTGGCCGCGCTCATCTGGCCTTCGCGGGCGAGGCGGGTGAACTCCAGCAGGGCATGTTCGTGCTCCGCGAGGTCGTCGAGGATATCGCGGTCGTCGTCGTCGCCCTGGTCGGCCAGGTTGTCGTAGCGCTGGACGTAAGGCTCCACCAGCACCTCGAGTTTTTCCAGGGTCTGCGGCCAGTCGAGCCCGAGCCAGTCGGCAGCGCGCTGGCGGCCTTGCGCGGCGGCGTGCGCGGTGTCGCCCAGTGGCAGGCCATGGCGCTGCAGCAGCCGCGCCATGCGCAGGCCGGTCTGGCGCTCCAGTCGCGCCAGCAGGAGCATCGAGGATGCTCCCTCCGGCAATTGCTCGGCCAGGCCGAGGAAGAAGTTCTCGCCGCGGACTTCGCCCAGGTAGGCGGCCTGCAGTTCATTGGCTTGTCGGTGCATGCGTCGGTCCCCCTTTGCTGAATGGGGACCAGCCTAGACGATGTGTACCGGGCATCGAACCCGGCATGTCGTGTCTGGGCCAGAACGGGTCGCTCAGCGTTCGAAACCGTACTCGCGCTCGACCCGGCTGATGCGCACGCGGAACGCGCTGTACCAGTCGCTGCGCCCGGACTGCTGGGCCACCCGATGTTCCGCCTGCTGTTTCCATTGGCGAATCGCGGCTTCGTCGCGCCAGTACGACACGGTGATGCCCAGGCCGTCCGCGCCACGGGCCGATTCGACGCCGAGGAAACCATCCTGCTGGGCGGCCAGTTCCAGCATGCGATCGGCGGTGGCGCCGTAGCCTTCGTCCAGTGCGGTGCGGTAGGAGGTGAAGGTCACGGCAAAGTAGGGCGGTTGCGGTGTACTGGCGATCATGCGGGGCTCCCGGCGGGTAAGGATCTTGGGCTGGCTTCGCGGCTGGACTGATGGCGGAATGCGGCGGACAGGAGCGCTTCGGCCAGCGGCACGGCGATGCCGGCCAATGCCTTGCGCTCGGGTTGGAACAGGGTGGCAAGGAAGAACGGATGGTCGGTGGCTTCCACGGCGCGGATGCTGTCGTCCTCGCCATGGGCGCAGGCACGCAGCGAGCCGCCGAACAGGGCATCCTGGAACTCCGGGTTCACGCCGTAGCTGCAGCGATAACCTTCGCGGATTTCCGCCAGGCCGTAGATGGCCGCCAGGTGCGAGCCGGCAGTCAGGCGGATGCTTTCGCTGACTTCCAGCAGCGCACACGGCAGGGCGTGGACCACCGCCCGCGGCGCTTGCGGGTCGATCTCGGCGTGGGCCGCGTCGCTCCAGCCGAGGACGTTGCGGGCGCGCTCCAGCAGGGCATGCTGGAAGCCTCCGCAGGTGCCGAGGAAGGGCACTGCATTCTCGCGGGCGAACCTGATGGCGCGCAGGGCACCGTCGGTATCCTGGTAGGGACTGCCGGGGATGCACCAGAAGCCGGAGTACGCTTCGAGGTCCAGGCCATCGGCGAGGCGCGGGGTGTCCAGCCAATCCACGCGCAGGGTGCCGGAATGCGGCAACAGCGATTGCTGCAATGCCAGGGGAATCGCCCAGTGGGCAGTAACGCGACTGTCGCGATCGCCGATCAGGCCGATCCGCAGGGTTTTACGACGTTTTCCCATTCTTGGTTCCCCCAGGCGTCGTGGCCCATTGGCGGGCCCATGGGAGGCAATTTATAGTTGCGCAGGCGCAATCGAAAATGGGCGGTTGCGCAATCTTGGAGTGCGCCAATGCAATACCGACTGGAATACGCCGATCTTGCCCTGGTACTGGCGCTGGTGCGCGGCGGCAGCCTGGCCCGCGCTGCGGAATTGCTCGAGGTTGACGTCTCCACCGTGTTCCGCGCCGTGCGCCGGTTGGAGAAGTCCCTGGGTACCGCACTGTTCGAAAAAGGTCGCAACGGCTACCTGGCGACCGCCACCGCGCAGCAACTGGCGACCCAGGCGGAACTCGCCGAGCAGGCCCTTGAAGCCGCGCGCCTGGGCCTGGAACAGGGCCACGACGTGCTCAGCGGAACCGTGCGCCTGACCTGCTCCGATACCGTACTGCAGGGCCTGCTGCTGCCGGCCCTGGCGCGCTTCATGAAGCGCTACTCCGCGTTGAACCTGGAGCTGACCACCTCCAACGCCTTCGCCAATCTCAGCCGCCGCGACGCCGACATTGCCCTGCGCCTGACCAGCGCGCCGCCGGAACATCTGGTCGGGCGCAACCTCGGCGAAGTGCATTACGTGCTCTGCGCCCACCGCGACTACCTGGCCGAGCAGGGGGCGCGGCCCTGGCAGGACATGAGCTGGATCGCCCCGGACGAGTTTCTCCCCGACCATTCCAGCGTTGCCTGGCGGCGCCAGGCGTTCCCGGCGGTAGTGCCGGCCTATCGCTGCAACAGCATGCTTTCGGTGCTCGACCTCTGTCGCGCGGGCCTTGGCCTGGCGGCGCTGCCGGCATTCCTGCTGCGTCCTGGCGACGGCCTGCAGATACTCGAAGCGGAGCTGCCCGGTTGCAGCACCCATCTCTGGCTGCTGACCCGTCCGGACTGCCGGGCACTGCGGGCGGTGGTCACCCTGTTCGAGGAACTGGCCGGCAGCATCCGCCTGACCGCCTGAATGAAAAGACCCCGCTCGAAGGCGGGGTCGTTTCTACCAATGGCGATAGTGGCCGGGCGGGCCGTAGTAGCCAGGCCCGTAATAGCGCGGCGGGCCATAGTAGCGGGGCGGCCCGTAGTAGCGCGGGCCGGGCACCACCACAACCGGACGGTAGACCGGCTGGTAAACCGGTTGATAGACCGGCACCGGCTGGTAATACACCGGTGCAGGCGGGTAATAGGCCACCGGGGGCGGCGGAGCGTAATAGGGCGCCGGCGCGGGTTGCGACCCGGCGACCACTGCACCCCCGACAACGGCACCGACCACAGCGCCGATCGCGGCGGCATCGGTGTGGCTGTTGGCCGCGGCCTGGCCAGCGAGGGCGAGGCCAGCGCAGAGCAGGGCGATCTGGGGGAGACGGTGAAGCATGATGCACCTCCTGAGGAACCCGGCGAGGAACCAGGTATCTATGAGACATCGGCCTCGAACAAATCGTAACGCCGCCGGTGTAAAGGTTGTGTAAATGGCGCCGCACGGCTCTGCCACGGGCATTGCGTGTATCAGCCTGCAATACATCCATCGCGCTGCCGCGGCCTTCGGGCTGGTAAGGTGGCGCCTTTCGCGTTTTTTCCAGAGCACTTTCCAGAGCTCTTTTTCCAGAAGAACCAGGGAGACCTTTCATGCCCTTCAATCCCATGTCCTTGAAGTGCACCTTGCTGTCGCTTCTCGCTGTCGCCGCCCTTGCCGGTTGCAGTTCCAAGGATTCCTCCTCCGACGCCGCGCAACCGGCCGCGGACAACCCGGCGGCGCTCTCCGGCACCTGCAACGCCAAGGCCGTGCAATCGATCGTCGGCAAGGTCGTCACCCCGACCCTCACCGAGGAAGCGCGCCGCGACGCTGGCGCCAGCGTCGCCCGCGTGCTCACCCCGCACCAGCCGGTGACCATGGAATACAACTCGCAACGCCTGAACATCGATGTCGATGACAACCAGGTGGTCAAGCAGGTTTCCTGCGGCTGAGTGCATCGCGACGAATCAGCACCCATGAAAAAGCCCCGCCTAGGCGGGGCTTTTTCATGCCAGGTCGGTCTGCCAGTGCTGAGCAATTGCTGCCCGGGATACGCCCGCAGGATGGGAAATTCCCTATCTCGAACTTCCTGATAACTGGGTGAATGCTGTCAGGGCTGGAGTGTCATTTCCGCATTTTCAGTCAGAAATTTTTGTCCCCGTACCAAGGCCCCCAAAAACTCCGCAATACATCCCAAAGTGCCCGTTCCAGAGCAGCTTCGCTCGCGTGCAATACAGGGATAAATCGCCATGAACAGCATTTCAGATTGGTGGGTTGCTGTTGTAGGAGACATCGTCGAAATCCGCCCAGCCAGAAGCCTGGTTACGGAGAAGAACGATGCTCAGTGAACTCCGCACCTTCTTCGACTACAGCCGGCACACCGTCACCGTGGATGGCCAGGGCGCGCTGTTGGACGTGCTGGTCTTCTCCGGCACCGAAGCGCTCAGCGAAACCTTCTGCTACGCCATCGAGGTCACCAGCCCCAACCTCGACATCGCCGCTGAAACGATGCTCGGCAAGGACGCCAGCTTCAGCCTGCACGCCGCACCGCCCTCGCTGAGCATTCGCGGCTTCACCCCGCCGGCGCTGGCGCCGCTGCGTACCCTGCACGGCGTGGTCACGCGCTTCCGGCGCTTGTCCGCCTCCCGCGACGAGGCGCGCTATGAACTCACCCTCGAGCCGCACCTGGCCCTGCTCGACAAGGGCCAGCAGTTCCGCATCTACCAGA
>NZ_BQHJ01000005.1 GCF_021603645.1 Pseudomonas pseudonitroreducens
GCAGCGGCCAGGATGCCGTCTGGGAGCTGCAGGCCAGCCACCAGGTCGTGCAGCAACTGGTCAGCTCCCGCGCCTACTACTCACGCGACGCCGGCGCCAACCTCGACGGCCAGGCCGACCTGACCCGTGGAGCCAGCACCACCTACGGCGAGGCCTACCACTACGCCGACGAGCCCTACCAGACCCTCGGCGATCCCCTGGCGCGCGGCGATGAGGAAGGCCATGCCGAAAGCGGCGTGTTCTACGCCCAGTTGGCCCACGAGCGCTACCTCAACGACCAGCTTCGCCTGAGTGGCGCCAGCAGCAGCGCCGCCCTGGCGCCCGGCCAGGTGCTCAAGGTCGAAGGTGGCGCACCGGCCGCCTTCAGCGAAGGCGCGCTGATCGTCCGCACCCATTGCACCGCCGCCCGCGACCGCAGCTTCGAAGTGCGCTTCGAAGCCATCCCCGACGGCACCATCGCCTTCCGCCCGCCAGTGCCGGCCAAACCACGCATCGCCGGCACCGTGCCCGCACGCGTCACCAGCCCGCAGCAGAACGACCCCTACAGCCACATCGATGGCGAAGGGCGCTACCGCGTCAACTTCCTCTTCGACCGCGACACCTGGCCCGCCGGCCGCGAAAGCATGTGGCTGCGCCTGGCGCGGCCCTACGCCGGCGACACCCACGGCCTGCACCTGCCACTGCTGGCCGGCACCGAAGTGGCCGTGGCCTTCGAGCAGGGCGACCCCGACCGGCCGTTCATCGCCCACGCCCTGCACACCAACCTCGAACCCGATCACGTCACCATCCACAACCACAAGCGCAACGTCCTGCGCACGCCGGCCAACAACAAGATTCGCCTGGACGACACCCGCGGCCAGGAACACATCAAGGTCAGCACCGAACACTCCGGCAAGAGCCAGCTCAACCTCGGCCATCTCGTAGATGCCAAACGCAAGAAGCGCGGCGAAGGTTTCGAGCTGCGCACCGATGGCTGGGGTGCAGTGCGCGCGGGCAAAGGCGTGTTTATCAGCGCCGATGTACAGCCCGGCGCCAAGGGCCAGGTACTGGCGATGCAGGAGGCTGTCGCACGCCTGGAGCAGGCCGGCGATGAGATGCAGAAGCTCTCCGCCGATGCCGAAACCGCCAAGGCCGACCCGGCGCAGGTACAGAAGCAGATCGACCTGCTCAAGCAGGACCTGGAGCAACTGAAGAGCTCCGTCCTCCTGCTCAGCGCCCCCAAGGGTATTGCCCTCACCAGTGGCAACCACCTGCAACTGGCTGCCCAGCGCAACCTGATACTCAACGCCGGCAACGAGGCGGACGTCAGCGTGGTCAAGCGCCTGTTCATCGGCGTGGGCGAGGGCATGAGCCTGTTCGTGCGCAAGCTCGGCCTGAAACTCATCGCCAACCAGGGCGCGGTGCAGCTCCAGGCGCAGAACGACCGCATGGAAATACTCGCCCGCCAGGGATTGGACATCGTCAGCACCGAGGATGAAATCCACATCACCGCCAGGAAGAAGATCGTCCTCAACGCCGCCGGCACCTACATCACGATGGACAACTGCGGCATCGAGTCCGGCACCCAGGGCGACTACCTGATCAAGTCCGCGCACTTTGATTTCCAGGGGCCGGCGAAGCAGGAAATGGCTGTTCCGGAGCTCCCACAGCTTGCTGAAAACGAGAACAGACACATGCAACTAACGCGCTATTCGGGGTGATGAGCCCTGCAAGCCAATAGCCCATCACCCCCAAGGAACGGATATCACCATGCTCAACTACCTTCGCGACCTTTATGAAGGCTTGATGGACGTTTATCGCAACCAGCGCGATGGCCCTCCACAACCTCGTCCAGTTCCGGTGCTCACGCCCACGCCTTCACCACTGGCCCCAGCACCACTGGAGAAAACCCCTGTTCCGGCGACAGCACTGGCAGCGGTGAAACGTTGGCGGCATCCCTTCGGCGATAAATCCAATCCTCTGCAGCAACTCACACAGCTCGCCAACGCTGTGGCCGGCTATTACCCCATAGGCGTGAACGGCATGTGGCATGGCGGTGTGCACTTCGACTCTGGCACCGCTGGCATTCTCAAGCAGGACCATGTTCGCTGTATCGCTGATGGTGAGGTGGTTGCCTACCGAATTCCTGGGAAGACGCCCAAAACTACCTACTTCCCGGCACCGGGCGTCACAGTGGCGGCGCCTTTCGCCTCGGCTTTCGTACTCGTCCGCCACCGCCTGGAGGCTCCTGCACTTGAAGGCAGTACCGATAAACCGCCGAGCTTGATCTTCTTCAGCCTCTACATGCACTTGCAGGATTGGGAAAGCTACAAATCCAACACAGAGATCAAACGACCGGCGTTCTGGCCGGAAGGGTTCACCCTAAGGGTTAAGGACACCGCCAACGATACAGCGCTGGGTGCGCCCAACCAGCGCGGCCTGAACCTGCTGCACCAGCCGAGTCGCCAAGGCAAAGCAATTGGCTTTCTGCCACGGGGCGCCACGCTGGCCGTCACCGGTCAAGGCGATTACCGCAAGCTCAAGGGCAGCAAAGGTCCACAAGGGTTGCAGAGCGACGATGGCAGCCTGCGCGGTTACATCGAGTTTTCACGCTTGCAACTCTCGGCTGGCGACGTTTATAGCGTGGCTGGTGCCAGTGCTGCGCTAGACGTTCTGGCAGAGGCCGACGCAAAGAGTGAAAAGCTCTTCAAACTGCCCAAGGGCAGCGAAGTCACCATCAGCGGCGAGGGGCGCTTCCGCAAACTGGAAAGTGTTGCCCAATACGTGCAGTACGCGTCGCTGGAACGTCTGCGCAAGCCGGCAGTACAGAACCGTGTGCTGGTGCTCGAAACGCCGGCACCCATCAAGGCCGGTGAGTTGATCGGCCACCTCGGCCCCTACCAGGAAAGTAATGAAACCTCGCCGCAGGAAAAGTTGCACCTGGAGGTCTTCACTGCCGACGACATGAAGTCCTTCCTTGCTGCCAGCCGCGCCTGGGCCGCGCGTATGCCCGCCAGCGAAAAGACCTGGCTGAAGATTGCCGGCTGCGTTCCGGTGGTGACGCATCAGGACAGGTTCAGCGCCACCAATCCCCCGACGCTATTTGAACCAGGTAGTGCCAGCACGGCCGACCTGCTGGTGCCAAAAAACCTACTCGATGATTTGCCGCCAGAGAGAAAAATCCAGCTTCCGGCGGTGGATGGCCGCAACGCCATCAACTGGTATCGCCTGGACAACCTGCTCAACGATCTCGACGGAAAGTTGCTGGAAGGCTGGGTGCGCGAGGAAGTCGGTGTCACCCCTTGGGTGAATCCCTGGTCCTGGGATGGCTACGACATCATCGTCAACGACGACCCGCCCGAAAACGGCCTGGCATATGTGATGGATGCCCTGGGGCTTTCCAAGGAAGAAGATCGCGAGCGCAACCGCCCACGGATCGATGCTTCCGACAAGGGGCCGGTCAAGACTCGCCTGTACGACATCATCGACAGGGATCGCAACGACAAGGGCAGTGATGAAGGAGGGCGCAACGGCAAGATCACCGCGACAGAAATGCGAGATGCCATACGTGTTCCAGCCTACGCGCAATCCATTGCCCAACTGATCATTCACTACGAAAGCGAATGGTATTACCAACAGAGCAAATGGGATGCCCTGGATAAGGTACTGGGCCATACCACTTCAGCGCCCATGTTGAATTGGGTTGCAGAGAAAGAGCGGATCAAGCAGTTGGGTTGGTGGGAAGAGGTAGCAACGGGGGGGATATTGCCGAAGGGAGCGAAGGTTTATCACTTGCATCCGATTAGTCTGGTCGGATGGCTGGGTTGTAAGCAGGGGAAAATTACAAGGCAGATGCTAAAGCTGGTCTTTGAAGGATTAAGGAATACCTCTGGCAAGGATGATCTTCTTCAAGGAATGGCTGATGAAATTAGTGAGAATGCAGAAGACTATAAGTTGGATACGCCGTTGCGGCTTAGCCACTTCTTTGCACAGGTAAGGGAAGAGGTGGGTGCTACTCTCGAAGTTGAAGAGCATAGCTTCATATTTAGTGTGAGTTATCTGAAGGAGAATTTTAGGTACTTTATAGATCATCCGGCGGAGGCAAGTGACTACGGATATACAACCGTAAAGACATCACTCCCTCTAAGCAAAAAGATTGAGTTGGCGAACAGGATGTATTGCAACAAGATTGGGAATGGGGATGTTTCCTCGGGGGATGGGTGGAAGTATAGAGGTCGGGGGCTTAAGCACTTGACTGGAAAGTCTAACTATCGAGGATTCTCAGATTTTCATAAGGAGTTCTGGGGTGAGGGTGTTGATTTTTCTGCAAGTCCAGATCTCGTTCATTTGAATCCAAAGTATGCACTGCGTTCCGGAGTTTATTTCTGGATGAAAAATGAGCTGTATAAAATTGCGGATAGGGGGGCGGCTCCGGAAAATGTTAATGAAGTCACCAAGATTGTTAATAGATCCACAACAAGCTACAAGGAGAGAAGAGACCATTTTAGAAGGATATTTATAGATGAAAAAATATTTCTTGATATTTAGTTTTGTATTGTTATTTTTGCCGTTTGTGAGTGTGCGGGCAGGTGTTGATTATATTGAAATCCCACATCCGGCCGTAGTTGCAGAGTTGTATGGAAAGAAATCGCTAGTGTTCTTTGTTAGGAATAGCTATGCGCGCGAAATTAACAGGATTGACACAAATGGATTTGTTCATGATGTTGAGATTTATAGTGTCCCGCAAAATGGTGGAGAGGTGCAGCGTGTTGGGGTTTCCCCTGAAGGAGATGTTATTTCCGTATTCTTCCTGACTGGGAGGGGGGGTAAGCTTATGTATGTGCTTACTTCTATGGATGGGGAATCTAGGGGTATTAAGGGGAGGATTTATAATGCTAATAGTTACTCTATGATTATTTCGGGTGGGCGCTTGGTCATACGTAGTTTGGCAGGAGATATTCAGTATGATGCTTTAGAGAATTGTTTTGATGGGGTTGATCTAGAGACGGGGGAGAAAAAGGAATGTCCATTTCATGATGCTAAGACTGCAAAGGAGTATATTAAGACGCTGGATTAAAATAGAGTTTTAATTGGGGTGTGCAGAAATACTGGGTTAGTGCTGAGCGTGGAGATGTTGGGATTCGGTGATTAGGAGTGGTTCCTCGGAGTCAACATATGGCAGGAATGTCGAGTCAAAGGCAATGGCTGCAATTTTGCGAGCCATTACAACGGATGAATTTTGTGAGCAACAGTTACTGGATTTCTCCAGACGGATGAGGCTGGTTGTCCTAGAGGCACCAGTTCCTGGCTATTCCTTTAGGGTTAAAGATTTATTTAAATCATCCTTGGGGAAGGCGACTGCACTGGATCACCATATAAATAGGCCTGGAAATATGGCGAACGATATAGCTAGTGCGTTAGATAGATTCTTCTTGTCTAACTCTGGGGTTTCTAAAGATATCTTAATATGGGGTGAGCAGCACGACAGGTATGAGAAAGAAATTCTTGATGATTATGGAGATGCTAGGCGGATGGCAAAAGTGAATGGTGTAAGCGTGGCTCCAGCTAGATATAGTCATCTAAAAGCACAGCTGTGAGGTGGGGCTGTTATGAATGGATTTATTGTGTTTTTTTTGTGTTTATCGTTTTCTGTTTTTGCAGTTGGTTCAGATACTGAAAATGTGTTGAAGGTGCAAGGTAAATAGGGCGATGTTGTGTATTCAAATAGAGACGGTGATGAGTGGAAGGAAGTGGCTATTCACCGGAAAAACGGGGTGGTGATTGACCTTTTTCAAGGTAAAAAAAATAAGGTTTTTAGTTTTGATGCTGGAAGTGAGGCTGATCTATCGAAGAGTAATTTATATTTTGTTCTGAATAGAATTGAACATGGTTATATTTCTGGAGTTGGTGAAGTGCAGCAAGACGTAGAGAGAGCGTACTGTGATTTTGTTGATATTAAGACTGGCTGTGTTTTAAGGGAGGAGACTGGAGCGTTCTGTGGTGGCTATTGGGGTGGTGTAGATGATAGTTGGAATATAGGAGTGGATTCAATAAAGATCGATAGAAGTTTCGTTTCAAAGATGAGCGGATCGAAATTAAAGAGCTATTTTACAGGCTTCTCTGATGCGGCTAATTTGAATAGATGCCTGCCGCTAGGAAGGCATTGATCGTGTTTGCCAGCTTCTCAGTAAGGACATCGCTAGCGAAGTTTTTTAAAGGCTGTTTTTTGATTTTTCTGTTTTTGGTATTGTCGTTTTTCCTAAAAGTCATGAGTTTCCCAGTTACATTGGCAGGGCAGAGCTCTGAGTTTTATAACTCCGCCGCGCAGAGTAATCTGTCTTTGACCATTAAGGTTGATGAGAGTAGATACTATCTTAGGGATGGTGATGGGTGGGCGCCAATTGAAGATGGAACTATGCCTGGAGGAAGCTCTGTCCCGGTTTTGTTTTTTAATGGGAGGGCGGGTGAGGAATATGTTTTTCTGAAACTGTAAGAGGGGCGCGCCGAAGGCTATTATTCTTTACACTTTATACATCTAATAGATGGAAAGATAAAAGCGTCCAAGGCTCCAGGTGTTTTTGGAGCGCCCATGTTGGACAGGGACGGATTTTTGGTAAGTACTACTCATGACGGTCCGTTCGCCAAAATAGAGAAGTACTCGATAGGTGAAGGGCTGCGAAAAGTTCAATCTATAATGCCGATAGACTCAGATTTGGAGAAGGTTTCTTCTTATGGCGATCAGGGGATGGTCACAACTCGAGTTGTATTTCTCGGGACCGATGTAGAAGCTTGTATGGTCGTTGTGGCTGAAAATGCTCACATTTCAAAGGGGCCCAGAGCCGATGGAAGGGTTAAACCCTACTTGATAAAAGGAGATATTGTGGTAGTTCTAGATGTTTCAGATGATAAACTTTGGATGAATACTCAGTATGGTGAGCAAGGGTTGATTAGAGGGTGGGTTCCAGCGAACACGGTAAGGGTCGGGGATATTCGAGCTTGCAAGGGTAAAAGTTAGTGGGAAAAGTGGTTTTATTTTTCCTGCTCTAAAACTATGTGTGCAATTCAGGATTAGAGTGCCTAAAATAAATCTTTCTCTTTTTCTCTCTTCAGAAATGGAGTCTCCCGATGGAACAAATAAATATCACTAAGTGGACAGGTAGGGCATTGCAGTCCATGGGCGTGTTGTTTGCCGTTGCATGGCCAGTGCTGTATTTGAATGGTAGAGCATTTCATGATGCTTACTTAAGTTACTTGCAGATGGATCCTTCCATGTTTCCTCAGGATGTGGCGGATACTTTGATTAATTCAGTAGCAGCATGGATGCATGTGTCCAGTGGTCTGATTTCGACGGTAGGCTTGAAGTTTGCTTTCGTTGTTCTTCTTGCGACGGCTTATGTGGCGGGGAGCGGCGTTCTGCTTTTTTTCTTGATAAATACAACGCAAGCCTTGATAGGCCTGCGCCGCAACCGTTTACCAAGCGAGCTAAGAAGCTTGCGATCATGTCCATGGCTGTTCCTGTTGGTGCGATGACTATATTGGGTTTTGCGTTGGGCGTGATGATGACATTGCATTTCCTTGTTTCGCCTTTTTACGCGGCCGGGAAGAAGGCGGCGGCTGATAGTGTGATATCGGGCTTCAGTCAGTCGCCTGTTGTAACGCTTGCCGAGCCTGGTAAGGCTGCCCGGAGTTACAGGTTGATAATGTGTTCTTCGCTGTTTTGTGCCCTGTATTCAGATGGGAATGTTATAGCGGTTCCGGTTTCGGCTATCACTTGGGTAGCCAGTGAACTACCGAAATAGCCATAGCCCATCATGCTCCATGAGGTTTGAATTGACCTCCTTTAGGCGTTGTCGTAACGACTTGGGATACAAAAGTGGCAGATTTATTTTTCCTGCTCTAAAGCTATATGTGGGGTCAGGATTAGAGTGCCTAAAATAAATCTTTCCCCTTTTGGGGGGCTTTTGGTGGTCGGAATGGTTAGATGCACCAAGGTTGTTTGTCGGGGAATAAGTTCGTCTCTCTTTTAACTTGTTGTTTTCCTGTTTCGTATACCTGTTTATTTTCGACAAAGGGAATATTTCAATGAAAGGCATCATCCGCATCGGCGACAAAACCACCAGCGGCGGCAGCGTGCTGACTGGCTCCCCCAATAGAAAATTCCACGGCATCGGCGTGGCCCGTGTGGGCGATCAGGTGAGTTGCCCGGCCCATGGCCCGACTGTGGTGAGCGAAGGGCACCCGACCTTCAGGGACAACGGAGTGCCCATTGCCTTCCAGGGCCATCGTTGCGCCTGCGGTTGTGCGTTGATCACGTCACTGCCCGAAGCAACCGCGAGCTGAGCATGGCGGTCCGTCTGGATAAGGTGCCGCCACCGGCGAAGCTGCCGGCGTCGCCCAGTGCGTGGGTCTGGCTTGGCCTGTTGTTGCTGGCCCTGCTGATTGGCATGGGCCTGACCCTGGCGTTGGGCGAGCAGTCGCTGGGGCAACAGCCTGTTTTATTCTGGGGCCGCGCGCTGGGGATTCCTCTGGTGGTCTGGAGCCTGCTGCTGTTCGGGCGATTCCTGCTGCATATCAGCCTGCTCAGTAGCGCCGAGGGCTGGAATGCGGCGCGCGAGGCCGACTGGCTGGCCAAGCTGCGCAAGGGGCGCCGTTCGCAGCAGGTGCTGGCGGTCAGTCTGCATACCGCCTTGCGTGACCAGGACGATGGGCAGGGCGATGCACAGTTCGAGGCCCTGAGCAGCGGCAAGGGCGAGCTGAAAACCCAACTGGTGCGCGGCAAGGGGGAACTCACGGCTCGACACTCCGCGATGTTGCCCGTCGTGAGCGATGCGGGAGAAGCGCTGGATGACGCGGCGATGCTGTTGCGTCTGTACCGCCAGGTGTTGGGTGATATAGCCCTGGCATTACGGGCTTTTCCGGCCGAGCAGCCGTTGACGCTGGTGCTGGAAACCGACAGCAGCATTCCCTCGGCCCTGCAGCAGGATGCCTGGCAGCGGGCCTGGGCGGAGTCGGGCATCCGCCAGCCGGTGACGCGCCTGGAGTGCCAGGGGCTGGACGCCGTGGACCATTGCCTGGATGAGCGCATCGCCGATCCGGCCTTGTTGCTGGTGGTGGCACTGTGTGTCGCACCGGAGTTGTTGGAAGGCTCCGCAGAAGTGGCGGTGGCCCTCTTGCTGGGCAACCGCCTGACCCAGAAGACCGCGCGCGCGGTGGCGTATCTGCACCGCCCGGAGCAGGAGCACGGTATCACTGGCGAAACCTTGCGCTATGCCGCCCACCAGGCGCTGGACTGGGTGCCGCTGCAAGCCGAGGCGCTCGAGCGCGCGTGGATGGTGGGGATACCTGCCAAGCGCCAGGGCGATGTCAACACGGTGGCGCTGGAACTGCTCAAGCCGGAACCGGCCCTGTGTGACCTGGGCGCCTGCCTGGGCCACCCCGGTTGCGCGGCACCATGGCTGGCCATCGCCGCCGCGTTGGAAGCGGTGCGCCGCGATGGCCAGCCGCAAATCATCTTCAGCGGCAACACCGTTGCCGATTCTGCGTTGTGGAGTTCTGTGGTGACGGCTGCGCCGTCGCCGTAATAGGGAAGTACTCATGCGTTCTGCTCGTTTGCTGGTTCTGCTCGCTTCTCTGGTCGTGATCATCGCGGGAGTCCTTGCGTTGTTGTTCTGGCGGCATCCGGAGTTGCTCGGCGTCCATGCCGGCAGCGAGGAACAGTCCTCGGGGCTGTTCTGGACGGTGATGCTGGGCTCGGCGCTTGTGCTGATGCTGGGGCTCTATCGATTCCTGGGCAGTAAATCCGGTCAGTTCGATTACCGGGCGAGCAGTGCCGATGACATGGAGCCGGCCGCGCAGGTGGTGGTCGATCCGCTCCAGGCCGCTGCCGACAATGATCTGATTGCCATCCGCAACCATCTGCCCGCCGCCCACGGCTTTGCCTGGCGCAGCAAGGTTCGCCTGCTGCTGGTGGTCGGCGAGCAGGACGAGGTCGATGCCATCGCGCCTGGGCTCTCCACGGCCCGCTGGCTGGAAGGCGAGGGTGTACTGCTGCTGTATGGCGGCAGCATGCGTGGTTTGTGGCGAACCGGAGTGGTAGGGGTGCTGAAAGAGTTGCGCCCTGGACACCCGCTGGATGGTGTGGTCTGGGCCTTGAGCGAGGGGCAGAGCGCCAGTGCGCAGGCGTTGAGTGACGGCGTACGACAATTGCACGACCTGGCGCGGAGCCTGCGCTGGCAGGCGCCCTTGTACCTTTGGCAAGTGCGCGGGAGCGATTGGCAACAGTACGAGCGCACGCTGCCGGCGATTGGTTGCCTGCTTGCGCCCAACGCCTCGGCGGGGTGGGTCGAGGAGTCCCTGCGCACGCTGCTGGCGCCACTGCGCAAGCAAGGATTGGCGCGGATGAATTCGGCATGCAGTCAGGATTTCCAGTTGCGCCTGTCCCGCGACCTGGGCAAGGCGGGGATCGCCCACTGGGGCAGGATATTGGCACCGTTGTTGCCGCGTTTCGCCCGTGGCGTGCCGTTGCGCGGGTTGCTGTTCAGCCTGGCGCAACAGCCTGCTGGCGAAGGGACTACCCAGAACATCTGGTGGCCTGTGCCCGCCTGGAGCGCCATCCTTGAGGATCGCCAGACGCGCGGGCGTCGTTTCGGTTGGACCTGGCTGCGTGGCGTACAGGTGGCGGCACTGGGTTTGGCAGGCCTGTGCGCGGTGGCTTTGCTGCTGTCCTTCGCCAGCAACCGCAGCCAAGTCGCCTCGGCGGAAGCGGCGCTGGCGACGCTGAACACATCCACGGAACTCGACGCGCAATTGACGGCGCTCGATCAACTGGCCCGCCTCATGACCCGCCTGGAACAGCGCCAGGAGAGCGGCGTGCCCTGGTACCAGCGCTTTGGCCTGAGCCAGAACGACGCGTTGCTGGTAGCGCTGTGGCCGCGCTTCACCCAGGCCAATAACCGGCTCATGCGTGATGAAGCGGCGCGCAGCCTGGAGCAACGCCTGAGCGCGCTGGCGAACCTGCCACCGGACAGCCCGGAGCTGAACGCGGGGGCGGCCAGCGCCCGCGATCAGCTCAAGGCCTACCTGATGCTGGCGCAGCCGGAGAAGGCCGATGCGGAATTCCTGGCCAGGCAGCTGGAGGCGGCCACTGTCGCCCGCTCCGCTGTGCAGCCGGCACGCTGGCAGGATTTGGCCCCGGGCCTGTGGGCCTTCTATGCGCGGCACCTGTCGGGGCATCCGCAGTGGCGGATCGCCCCCGGCGCCCAGGTGATCGCGCAGGCGCGCCAGACGCTGCTGGGCCAACTCGATCAACCCGCGGTGGAGCAGGCGCTGTACCAACGTTTGCTCGACGAGGCGGGCAATCAGTTCGTCGACCTGAGGCTGGCTGGTCTGACTGGTGAGAGCGATGCCACGAGGTTGTTCGCCACGTCCACCCGCGTACCGGGCGCGCTGACCCGGCAGGCGTGGGACGGTTACCTGCGCGAGGCTATCGGCCGGATCGCCGAAGCGCGCCATGAAGAACTCGACTGGGTGCTCAGTGACCCGCAGCATCCACTCGCCCCTGACGTGCAACCGGAAGCGCTCAAGGCGCGGCTGACGTCGCGCTACTTCAGCGACTACAGCCAGGCCTGGCTGGGCTTTCTCAACAGCATTCGCTGGCGCAAGGCAGGCAGCCAGGCCGAGGCTATCGAGCAATTGAGCCTGCTGGCCGACACACGGCGCTCGCCGCTGCTGGCACTGATGCAGGCGCTGGCCTATCAGGGGCGTGCCGCGGAGGAGGGAGAGCGCGGTTCGCGCAAGGACAGCGACCCTGTCGCGGGGGCTCCGGCAGCGCTGTCAGCAATGGAGCCGGTGTTCGGCCCCCTGCTGACGCTGCAGGGGAAGAGGGCAGCCGCAGGCAATGGTCAGGTCAGTCTGCCGGCTTATCTCGCGCACGTCACCCAGGCCCGCACCCGCTTGCAGCAGGTCGAGAACGCGGCCGATCCACGGGCGATGGCCCAGGCCCTGGCGCAGGCCACTTTCCAGGGGCTCACCCTCGACACCCGTGACTATGGCCAGGTGGTTGCGCAAAGCCTTGGCAAACCGTTGGCGGCCTTTGCCCAGAACCTCTTCGTGCTGCCCCTGGACCAGGCCTGGTCGGGGGTGATGCAGTCCTCGGCAAATGACCTGAATCGCCGCTGGCAACAGGCAATTGTGGCTGACTGGCAGCGTGCTTTTGCCGGCCGCTACCCCTTTGTCGCCGCAGGGGCGGATGCCCCGCTGCCGTTGTTGGGACAGATGATTCGCTCGGGCGGGAGTATCGACCGGTTCATCGCCGAGGAACTGGGTGGGGTATTGCGCAAGCAGGGCAAGCGCTGGGTGCCGGTGGCGGGCGACAGTCAGGGAGTGCGGGTCAGCCCGGCCTTCCTGGGGGCGATCAATCGACTGGGGGAACTGGCTGATACGCTGTATTCCGATGGTGCCATGCGCCTGGATTTCCAACTCAAGGCCAAGCCGGTGCGTGATCTGGTGGAGACGCAGTTGATCATCGACGGTGAGCGACTGGAGTACTTCAACCAGATGGAAAGCTGGCGGGCCTTCACCTGGCCGAGCCCGAATGATCACCCGGGGGTGTCCCTGACCTGGAGCAGCATCAGGGCAGGTGCTCGCTTGTATGGCGACTATCCAGGCGGCTGGGCATTGATCCGCCTGCTGGAGCAGGCCAGGGTCACGCCGCTGGCGGGTGACAGTTCGATGTATCAGGTTGTGCTGGCCGCGCCGGATGGCATTCCGCTGACCTGGGAGATGCGGACTCAACGCGGTGCCGGGCCGTTGGCCTTGCTGAAACTGCGGGATTTCAAGCTGCCGCAGGACGTGTTCCAGGTGGCCGTACAAACGGCCGTTCGCTGACGTGTTTGCATGAAAAAGCCCCGCCTGGGCGGGGCTTTTTGTTTCCGGCCATGATCAGCGATTGGCCGGCTTATGGATCACCCGCAATGCCTGGGTGGTCTGGTTGACGCATTCCTGGTAGTCGCCGGCCTTTTTCGCTGCCTCGGCCTTGGCGATGTATTCGTGGACCACGTTCACCTTCACGCCGGTGGCGTCCTTGCTGGCGGTCTTGAGGAAGTCATTGAGCTGCTGCAGGTTGCCGTCGCACAGCGCGCTGTCGGCGAATGCCGGGACGGAAAACACCATGGCCAGGAGCAGGGCGTACTTTTTCATGCAGGTTCTCCTTGCATTTCGAATGCCGAGTCGAAGAAATTCGAAACTACGTTAGCTTGCTAACAATCGACAAGCGTTTGCCCCGCGAATTCATTTCATTTCTGACCCGGGTCAGGAAAACCCCGATCCACGCGTCGCCGGTCAGATCGCACTGAACTTGTGTTCCAGGCCCTGGCTGCGGAAGTGCTCGATGGTGTAGTCGACGAACACTCGCGTCTTGGCTGGCAGCAGTTTCTGCGCGGTGTAATAGAGCGCGGTGTTGCCGGCGTCTACGTACCAGTCCGGCAGTACGCGCACCAGACGGCCGCTGTCCAGGTAGGGCACGGCGTGCGGCATGCTCACCAGGGTGACGCCCAGGCCCATCAAGGCGGCGACGCAGGCAGCTTCCGGGTCGCTGAAGGTCATGCGTTCCTTCAGCGCGATGGGTGCCTGGGCCTGCTGGCGATTGGTCAGTGGCCAGGGCCGCACGCGGCCGGTCTGCGGGGAGCGGATACGGATGCCGTCGTGGCTGGGCAGGTCCGACGGATAGCGGATTGCCGGGCGGCCCTCCAGGTAGGCTGGCGCGGCCAGCAATACCAGGTGCGCCGGGCTCAGCTTGCGCGCCACCACACCGGGCGGCAGTTCGAAGCCGCCGCCGATGGCCGCGTCGAAGCCTTCGGCGATGAGGTCGACCTGGCGGTTGTCGAAGTGCCAGTCCGGGCGGATCGCCGGGTAGCGCCCGAGGAAGTCCCCCAGCAGCGGCAGGATGTAGTCGCGGCCAAACACCAGCCCCATGCTCACCTTCAGCATGCCGCTGGGCTGGCCGTCGGTACTGGCCAGGTTGGCGATGGCGCTCTGCAGGCTGGCCAGGCCGCCGCTGGCCTCGTCGAGAAATCGTTCGCCGGATTCAGTCAGGGCCAGGCTGCGGGTACTACGCTGGAACAGCCGCACGCCCAGGTTGTTCTCCAGCCGCGCCACGTTCTTGCTTACCGCCGCTGGCGTGAGCCCCAGGCGTCGCGCGGCGGCGGCGAAGCTGCCGGCCTCGGCGCTGCGGACGAAGCATTCGATACTGATCAGGCTTTCCATGGGGAATATTCCGGACGTTTGGTATCGACTGAATATAGCGATTACTGGCTACCGGGTCAGGAGTGGGAGCGCGAAACTGGCCCCGTCGAACTGACTCCCCCACATTCCTGGAGACATGAAATGACTACCACGCAAACCACTCAATCTCTCGCCGGCAAAGTCGCTTTCGTACAGGGCGGTTCCCGCGGCATCGGCGCCGCCATCGTGCAGCGCCTGGCCCGCGAAGGCGCCGCCGTGGCCTTCACCTACGTCAGCTCGGCGCAGAAGGCCGAGGACCTCGCGGCCAGCATCGAAGCCGCCGGTGGCCGTGCCCTGGCACTGAAAGCCGACAGCGGCGATGCGGCGTCCGTGCGGAGCGCCATCGACACCGCGGCCCAGCGCCTGGGTGGCATCGATATCCTGGTGAACAACGCCGGGGTGCTGGCCATCGCGCCGGTGGAGGAGTTCAGCCTGGAAGACCTCGATCGCACCCTGGCGGTAAACGTGCGCAGTGTCTTCGTCGCCACCCAGGCCGCCGCGCGGCACATGGGGCAGGGCGGGCGCATCATCACCATCGGCAGCACCAACGCCGACCGCATGCCCTTCGGCGGCGGTGCGGTCTACGCCATGAGCAAGTCGGCCATCGTCGGCCTGACCAAGGGCCTGGCCCGTGACCTCGGCCCGCGCGGCATCACCGTGAACAACGTGCAGCCCGGCCCGGTGGACACCGACATGAACCCCGCCGACAGCGACTTTGCGGCGTCGCTGATGGACCTGATGGCGGTCGGGCGTTACGGCCGTGCGGAAGAAATCGCCGCCTTCGTCGCCTACCTGGCGGGCCCGGAAGCCGGCTATATCACCGGAGCCAGCCTGACCATCGACGGCGGCTTCGGGGCTTGATTGGCGGCGCGTCGGCATAACTGTGTGGAAAAATGCCCCGGGCTGCTCATTTGCCCTCCGCGCCCGTGGCATTTTTCGCCTTGTTCTGCTCTGGCTCGCGCAATCAGGCTCTGTCTCTGCTCTGGATGTTCCAGTGTTCGGAGGTGTTGGCGAGCTTCGCCGAGAGCATCTCCACCTGTTCGTAGAGGCGCAGGGTGAGCCAGTAGAAGCCCTGCTTCTCGAAGGAATCGGTCAGGTTGTGCGGCCGCGCCGGCAGGTTGTCCAGGCCCTGGCAGGCCTGCACCAGCTTGCTGGTGCGGCTGAATTTCAGGGCATGGGCCGATTGCAGCAGCAGGCGGCCAATGATCTGCCGGTGCGCGTCGAGGCTGGCCGGCACCGGTTCTATTTCCCCGGCCTGGGCGGCGAACTGCCGCGAGGCGATCAGCGATTCCAGGGTGCCCATGATTGCGCGGTGGATGCGCTGGAGGATTTCCAGCTCGCGCAGCGGCATGCCGGTCTCCCGCGACACCGGCCCCAGGTGCGCGCGTGAGGCCACCAGGCGATGGTCCAGCTCTTCCAGCTGGCGGGCGAAATGCTCGGCGGTGAAGTCGTGGTTGGACGATAGCTGCCCGTACATCCGTGCGCAGGCCCGCAGGTTGTCCGAGAGCAGGTAGCGCCAGACGTAGACCGCGCGCAGCGGGTAGATCTGCGAGAACAGCAGCGCGACAGCGACGCCGATCAGTACGTTGGCCGAGCGCCACAGGCCTTCGGTGAAACCGGTCTCGCCGGGGCCGGCGACGATGCACAGGGTGATCCCCGCCAGCAGCGCCACGTAGCCGGGTCGGCGGATCGCATAGAACGCCGAGGCCGCACCCAGCACCGACATGACCAGGTAGGTAAGGGTGAGCGAACGCGTCTGGTCGTAGATCGCGATCACCCCCAGCCCCAGCGCGGCGCCCACCAGGGTGCCCAGCACCCGCTCGTAGGACTTGCCGCGAATCGTCCCCTGGTGCACCAGCCCGCCCATCACCACCAGTACCGTCACCGAGGCCCAGAGGCCGTGGGGCAACTTCAGCGCGCTGGTCAGCAGCATCGAGGCGAGCAGGGCGAGGCCGACGCGCACGCAGTGGATCCAGGCGGCGTAGCGATAGCGGGTGTAGGGATTGGCCAGGCGACGGAAAGGCAGGGTGAGGATCGAGGGTTGCTTCGCCAAGGGAAGCGGCTCCTGTGCGGGCAGTGGTGCTGCAGCAAGGTTAGCCGCTCTGGGCCGGAAGGGGCGGCCCTGGGTCAATCCCGGGGTAATTGCTCGCCGACGAAGTAGTAATCGCGCTCGCCCACGCGGAAGTGCTGCAGCACGCTCAGCGGCGCCTCTGGCACGGTTGTGCTTTCCAGCAGGGCGATAGGGCCGTTCGGCTGGCGGAGGAAAGCCGCCAGCTCTTCGCGGGTCTGCAGTGCCGGTAGCAGGCTGCGGCTATAGAACACACTGGCGCCGGCGAGTCGTTCGCTGGGCTGGAACAGCGCCACCTGGCGCCCGGCCATCTGCTGCTGGCGAATCGCTTCGGTCAGCGGCAGGAAGGATTCCTGCTGGTCGGCGCGGGGTTCGAAGCAGATTGCGTAGCCCAGATAGCAGGCGGGTATCAGTAACGCCAGGCAGACTGCCGCGCCACGTATCCGCTGCGAGGCGCGGGCATGCCAGCGCGGCAGGAAGACGTAGGCATATTCGGCAGCGATCACCGCTGCCGCCGGGGCCAGTGCCATCAGGTAGACCATGCGCTTGCTGGAGGCGAGGCTGAGCAGGGCGAACTGCGCCGCCAGCCACAGGCAGAAGAACAGCAGGTAGCGGTCCCGCAGCAGGCGCTTGCGCAAATGCCAGAGCCCCAGGTAGAGGAGGAAATTCCACGGCAGGAATGCCTGTGGCAGGCGCGCCAGGTAGTAATAAAAGGGTTCGAAATGCCCGGCTTCGCTGAACGTGCCGCTGAAGCGCCCGACGCTGTTGGTCCAGAGGATTTCCTGCAGGGCCGCTGTGCCGCCCGCCTGATACAGGAACAGCAACCAGACCAGCAGCGGCAGCAGGCCCGGCAGTGTCCATAGCAGTGGTCGCAGCCAGGCGGAGATTTCCAACCGGCGTTGCGTCAGGCTGTCCCACAGCAGGCAGGCGAAGATCACCACGCCGGGCAGGGCCAGGCCCAGCACGCCCTTGCTCAGGGTGGCGATGGCAATCCCCACGGTGAACGCCAGCCAGTGCGCGGTGGGCCCCGGTGGCTTGAGCCAGGCTTGCAGGAATGACAGCAGTGCCAGCGTCACGCCGAAAGCGAGCAGGGCATCTTCGCCGACCTGGCGGGCATTGGCCCAGAAGCTCGCCAGGGTCATCAGCATGAGCGAGGCGAGCAGCGCCAGCGTGGCGGGCCGGCCGATGCGCCGGAGCACGCGATAAAGCAGCAGCACGCAGAACAGCCCGGCGAATGCCGAGGCCAGCCGCACGGCCAGGGTGGTGGGCCCGAACAGACGAATGGCCGCGACGTCCAGCCATAGGCTCAGCGGCGGCTTCTCCAGGAACGGCTGGCCGTTCAGGCGCGGCGTCACCCAGTCCTGGTCGAGGTGCATTTCCATCGCGATGCCCGCCACCCTGGGCTCGGTGGAGCCCTGCAACTGGTGATTGCCCAGTGCGCAGAAGAACAGCAGGCTGCCCAGCACGAGCAGAACGACGAAGTAGCGGCGCTGGGGCATGGTGGGTCCTGGGCGGTTCCGGTTGCCTGCATGTATAGGCGACATTTCGTTAACGCGAAATTAACCTTCCCGGTGCTTCACTGCGACCCTCGCCCGGCCCACCCCTGGGGGTTGCCATGTCCGTCCGTCTGCCTGGTTCCCGTGTTGCCTCGTCGCGTCGCTTTCGCCGCCGCCACCTGCTGCTGGCGCTGGCCGTGCTGATTGTGGTGGTCGGCTGCCTGGCCGGCTTCATGGTGTTGGTGCCACCTCCGCCCTACACCCCCTTGCCGGGCCAGAACCCGGCGCAGGTGACGCTGCTGGCGCTGGGCGACCAGGGCAGCGGCGACCTGCAGCAATGGCGCGTAGCCGAGGGCATGGAGCGTGTTGCACAGAGCGAAGGCGGGGTGAATATGGTCCTGCTGCTGGGGGACAACTTCTACGGCAAGGCCCTTGGCGGGGTCGACGACCCGGCCTGGCAGCTCAAGTTCGAGCGTGTCTATCACGGTCGCTGGCTCAGCCATGTGCCGTTCTACGCGGTGCTGGGCAATCACGACTATCCCGCCTCGGCGGCTGTTGAGCTGGACTACGCCCGTCAGCACGCCGGTTCCGGTCGCTGGCAGATGCCGGCTCCCTTCTATACGCGCGACTTTGGCGAAGTGCAGGGGCGCCCGCTGCTGCGTGTGGTGTTTCTGGATACCAATGCCGACGCCAACGGCCGCCAGCGCCAAGCGGACTTCCTGCAGACCGCCTTCGCCCGCCCCGGGCCCGCGCCGCTGTGGAAGATGGTGGTGGCGCACCACGCCATGCGCAGCAGCGGTGGCAAGCACGGCGATGATGTTGGCCTGCTGCAGCAACTGCTGCCGGCGATGCAGCACAGCGGCGTGGATCTCTATCTTTCCGGGCACGAGCACAACCAGGAGGTGATAGTCCGTCCCGGTGAGCCGGCCTGGCTGGTCTCCGGTGGCGGTGGCCAGACCCTCGACGGGATCAGGCCCGGCGAGCCGGCCGATGGCACGCTGTTCGCCGCCGAACAGCACGGTTTCGCGCGCCTGGCCTTCACCGCGGACCGGTTGCAGCTGGCGTACTACGACCCGCAGGGGAACCGCGAGCAGGGCTTCCTCTGGGCCCGGGCCTGCCCCTGGATGGCGCAGGGCTGTCTGAAGCAGAACGACGCGGCGCAGTTGGCGACGAATAGGGCCACTGGCCAGTAGTTGTAACCTGGGGGTTTTCGCTAGAATTCCGGACTTTTGCGCGCAGGGATCGCGTGAGTCCATCTGAGAGCCCCCATGCTTACCGGTAGTTACGATCCCGCCCTGGTCCTGATTTCGCTGTGCGTCGCCATGCTGGCGTCCTACACCGCCCTGGACCTGGCCGGGCGCATCGCGACCACCCGCGGCTGGCCGGTGCCGCTGTGGATCGGCGGCGGCGGGGTAGCCATGGGCATCGGTGTCTGGTCGATGCACTTCATCGGCATGCTTGCCTTCAGCCTGCCCATCGCGCTGGGCTATGACCTCACGCTGACCCTGCTGTCACTGGCCATCGCCGTGCTCAGCTCGGGCTTTGCCCTGGCGCTGGTCAGCCAGGACCGGCTGCCGCTCTGGCAATTGCTCAGCGGCGCGCTGGCCATGGGCGCCGGGATAAGTTGCATGCACTACCTGGGCATGTACGCGATGCTGATGCAGCCGGGTATCGACTACGACCCGACGCTGTTCGGCCTGTCCCTGATGATCGCTGTGGCGGCGTCCGGCGCCGCGCTGTGGATCGCCTTCAAGCTGCGGCACAACACGCCCTATGTGCGCCTGGCCCGCGTTGGCGCGGCGCTGGTGATGGGCGTGGCCATCGTCGGGATGCACTACACCGGCATGGCCGCCGCGCGTTTCCCTGAGGGCAGCTTCTGCGGCGCTTCTCCCAGCGGGCTGGACAGCGACTGGCTGGCGCTGCTGATCATCGTCGTCACCCTGGCAGTGATCGGCATTGCGTTGCTCACCTCGGTGCTCGATGCCCGTCTGGAGTCGCGCACGGCGCAACTCACCTCGTCGCTGGCGCAGGCCAACCAGGAGCTGACCCAGCTTGCCCTGCACGACAACCTCACGCGCCTGCCCAACCGTATCCTGCTGGAAGATCGCATCGAGCAGATGATCGCCAAGGTGCAGCGCAGCGGCGGGCATTTCGCGCTGATGTTCCTCGACCTGGACGGCTTCAAACCGGTCAACGACGCCTTCGGCCACCACGTTGGCGACCTGCTGCTCAAGGCCGTGGCCCAGCGCCTGCGCGACAGCCTGCGCAGCGAAGACACCGTGGCGCGCATCGGCGGCGACGAGTTCGTGGTGCTCGCCGAACTGGCCGAGGCGGAAGACGCGGTGACCGTCGCCAGCCAGCAGGTCAACCTGCTGGCCCAGCCGTTCCAGGTGGCCGGGCAGGAACTGCGCATTGCCACCAGCATCGGCATCGTGGTCTATCCCGGCGACGGCGCCAGCCAGCACGAACTGCTGCGCAACGCCGACGCGGCGATGTACCACGCCAAGGGCAACGGCAAGAACGGCTACAGCTTCTTCGAGCAGTCGATGAACACCAACGCGCGCAATCACCTGCAGCTGCTGCACGACCTGCGCGCGGCCCTGGAGCGTCGCGAGTTCACCCTGCATTACCAGCCCAAGTTCGCTGCCAGCGGCGAACCCATCGGCGCCGAGGCGCTGCTGCGCTGGCAGCATCCGCAGCGCGGTCTGCTGATGCCCGACACCTTCATCGCCCTGGCCGAGCGCACCGGGCTGATCATCCCCATCGGCGACTGGGTGCTGGACGAAGCCTGCCGGCAGATGCGCGAGTGGTACCTGCAGGGCCACGAAAGCTGGCGGGTGGCAGTGAATCTCTCGGCCCTGCAGTTCTGCCATGCCGCGCTGGTGCAGTCGGTGGCCGAGGCGCTGCAACGCCACCAGTTGCCGGCGCGCTGCCTGACCCTGGAGATCACCGAAACCACGGCCATGCGCGATGCCGACTCCAGCCTGGAAATCCTCGGCAGGCTGTCGGACATGGGCGTGGACCTGTCCATCGACGACTTCGGCACCGGCTATTCCAGCCTGCTCTACCTCAAGCGCCTGCCGGCCAACGAACTGAAGATCGACCGCGGCTTCGTCCGTGACCTGGAACAGGACAGCGACGATGCCGCCATCGTCTCGGCCATCGTCGCGCTGGGCCAGGCACTGGACCTGCGCATCGTCGCCGAGGGGGTGGAAACCTCCGGCCAGCAGAACTTCCTTACCCGCCTGGGCTGTGATTCGCTGCAGGGCTTCCTGCTCGGCAAGCCGGTGCCGGCCGAGCAGTTCCTCGAGCGTCTTTCTACGCCCGCGTAACCGCGGCCAACTGCGAGCAGAGTTCGCGCAGTTGCTCGCACAGGCTGCGCCCGGCGCTGCCCAGCTCGGGACGGGCGTAGAGCGCCAGCTCCAGCCCCTCGATGGGCGCAAAACCTTCGTCGGCGGTCAGTACGCGATGGCCTTCGTGTCGGCCACGCAGAGGCAGCAGGCTGACCCCCATGCCCGCCGCCACTGCCGCCGACAGGCTCGCCAGGCTGGCGCTGCTGTAGCTGATGCGCCAGCGCCGGCCGCTGGCCTCCAGGGCGTGGATCATCTCCTGGCGATACAGCGCGCCCAGCGGGAAGACCACCAGCGGCAGCGGATCACGCGCAGCGGCAGGCGTCGCGGCGCTGTCCTGCCAGGCCAGCGGTTCGGGCCAATGGGCGAGGCAGTCGCTGTCCGCGCCCCATTGCTTGACCAGCGCCAGGTCCAGCTCGCCGCTGCGGTATTGGCGCAGCAGCTCCTGGCTGAGGCCGCTGGAAACCTCCAGGCGCAGCCGCGGGCGTTCGGCGCTGAAGGCCGCCAGCAGCGGCATCATCCGTTCGCCGGCGAAGTCCTCCGGCATCCCCAGGCGCAGCACGCCCTCGCTGTGTTCGCTGCTCAGCGCCTCGCGCGCCTCCGAGCCCAGTTCGAGGATGCGCCGCGCATAGCCCAGCAAGCGTTCGCCCTGTTCGGTGGGGAGCACCTGGCGCTGGCTGCGATCCAGCAGGCGACAGTCCAGGCTCTGCTCCAGACGGAGGATCTGCTGGCTGACGGTGGACTGGGTGAGGTGCAGCAGTTCGGCGGCGCGGGTGAAGTTGCCGGCATCCACCACCATCACGAAGCTGCGCAGGAGGTTGGGGTCAAGCATTGTGATTCCCACTGAAAGTCATGTTTCTATTTAATTTCAGCATAGAACATCCCTTCGTCATACTGCTGCTGCTCATTTGCTTGAGCGTGAGTAGACGCACGACAGCCAGCAGGGGGAGCGCCAATGGACATGCCGACCATCCAGACCGAAGACGTACACAGCCGTGCGGCCGCCGACGCGCTGCTCGGCGCGGCCAGCGAAGGCCGCGAAGCCGAAGTGGCGACCTTGCTCAAGCGCGGTGTGGCGGTGGACGTGACCGACGGCCAGGGCAATACGCCGCTGCTCCTGGCGACCGCCGGAAACCGCGTGGCAGTGGCGCGGCTACTGGTTGCCGCCGGGGCTGACGTCAACCGGCAGAACCGCATCCACGACAGCGCCTATCTGCTGGCGGGTGCGGCGGGGCGCCTGGAAATTCTCCAGCTGACCCTGGCCCACGGCGCCGACCTGCGCAGTACCAACCGCTACGGCGGCACGGCGCTGATCCCGGCCTGCGAGCGCGGCCATGTGGACGTGGTGGCGACGCTGCTCAAGGCCGGTGTCGATCCGGACCATGTCAACAAGCTGGGCTGGACCGGGTTGCTCGAAGCCATCCTGCTCAGCGACGGCGGCCCGCGTCACCAGGCTATCGTCAAGCAACTCATAGAAGCCGGGGCGAACCTGAACCTGGCCGACAACGACGGCGTCACGCCGCTGCAACACGCCCGCCAGCGCAACCAGACCACCATCGCCAGGATGCTGGAAGCCGCCGGCGCGCATTGATCCGTTCGATTTGCTGGAAACTGCCATGTCACACGAAGTCTTCATGCGCGAGGCCCTGCAACTGGCCCGCGACAATATCGAGGCCGGCGGCCGCCCGTTCGGCGCCGTGCTGGTCAAGGATGGCCGGGTGATTGCCCGCGCCGCCAATTCCATCCACCTGGATTTCGACCCTACCGCCCACGCCGAGCTGCTGGCGATCCGCCGCGCCTCGGCCGTGCTGGGTATGTCGCGCCTGGACGGCTGCGTGATCTACGCCAGCGGCCACCCGTGCCCGATGTGCCTTGCGGCCATGCACCTGTGCGGCGTGGAGGGCGCGTATTTCGCCTATTCCAATGACGATGGCGAGCCGTTCGGCTTGTCCACCGCTGCGGTCTACCAGCAGATGACCCAGCCGCCACAGTGGCAGGCGGTGCCGCTGCGTGCGTTGCGCCCTGTGGGTGAAGAAGGGCTCTACAAGCACTGGCAGGAGCTTCGCTCGTGAGCCGCAGCGTCGCCATGGCGAGTGGGCCGGCCAGCAGCGAACAGGGTGTCCGCGCCGGCTGGATCGGCCTGCTGGTGATCGTTGCGCTGGGCATCAACCTGCGGCCGATCCTCACTTCCATCGGCCCGCTGCTCGCCGATATCCACGACGCCACCGGCCTGGGCTTCCAGGGCCTGTCGATGCTGACCGTGCTTCCGGTGCTGTGCATGGGCCTGTTTGCGCTGGGCCTGCCCTGGGTCGGCCCGCGCCTGGGTGAGAACCGGGGCATGCTGTTCGGCCTGCTGGCTATCGGCGCGGCATGCTTCTGGCGGCTGCTGCTGGACAGCGGCTTGGCGCTGATCGCCAGCGCCGTGCTGGCCGGTTGCGGGGTGGCGGTGATCCAGGCGTTCGTGCCGGGCGTGATCAAGCGCTGGTTCCCGCACAAGGTGCCGTCCGCGATGGGCCTGTATTCGGCGTCACTGATGGCCGGTGGCGGTAGCGCCGCGGTGCTGGCGCCAGTGGTGTCGGAGCACTTCCACCGCTGGCAGGACGGCCTCGGCGCCTGGATGCTGCTGGCCATCGTCGGCCTGCTGCTGTGGAGCCTGGCCCGCCCGCGGGAAACCCCCGTGGCCGCGCCGCCCAAGCAGAAGGTGCAGCATTATTTCGGTAGCCGCCGGGCGTGGCTGCTGGCCTTGTACTTCGGCCTGATCAATGGCGGCTACACCAGCATGGTGGCGTGGCTGCCGGTTTATTACCGGCAACTGGGCTGGAGCGCCCAGGCCAGTGGCCAGTTGATCGGCCTGATGACCATTTTCCAGGTGATTGCCGCGTTGACCGTCCCGCTGCTGATCCGCCGCTCGCTGGATCGCCGCGGCTGGTTGTGCCTGTGCCTGCTGATCCAGCTCGGCGGCTTCATCGGGCTGATCTCGGCGCCACTGCACCTGCCGGGCCTCTGGGTGGCGCTGATCGGCTACGGCCTGGGCGCGTGCTTTGCCCTGAGCCTGACGTTGACCCTCGACCACCTGGCCGACGCCGGTGCGGCGGGGCGTCTGGCGGCCTTTGTGCAGGGCATCGGCTTCATCGTCACCGGCATCGTGCCCTACGTCACCGGCTGGCTGCGCGACAGCACCGGAAGCTTCCAGGCCTCCTGGATCCTGCTGGCGGTGTCGGTGGTGCTGATGCTCGGCGTGACGTTGCGTTTCTCGCCCAGAGGGTATGCGCGGGCAATGGAGAAATAGGCGAAATTCAGCGTTGTCGGATGCCAATCGCGGACGGAGTCCGCTCCTACGCAGGCTTGGAGCTTTCGTAGGAGCGGACTCCGTTCGCGATCGCTTTCAGGCGAGGGAGACGGTCAGACCGACGTCGCGATGTAGATGCGGTAGGCGATGATCGACAGCATGCTCAGCGTGCCGACCCACATGAGGAACACGCCCACCGGGCGCTGGCGAATGGTGAAGCCGATCCCCAGCATGAACATGCCGAAGACAAGGATGCCGAGGGTGATGAAGAGGGACGTGGGGTCGAGCGGGATGAAATGGGCAGTGGCGTCCACGGCGGGTCCTTGTCTGAAAAGTCCGATATAGAGAGTCTAGGCCAGAGTAGGACCGAACTCCTTTGATCCCTGGCAAGCCGGTCCCGGATCATAACGGCCAGCGGCGCTCAGCCCAAGCTCAGGGCTCCAGCAGGAGCCAGCCCTTGCCCGTGAGTGCAAGGCGCAGGCCACGGAATTCGGCGAATCCCAGGTGGACCAGGAGCCGCTTCAGTTGGGGGTGGATGACCTCGCCACGCCTGACGCCATGGAGTAGCAGGCATAGCTCGGCGTTGCCGGTTGGGGGTGGATTACTCTCGACCTGTTGGTTGGGCACGGCCGGGCTTCCCTGATTCCTGATGTCGGTGAATTCTGAATTCGGATCAGCTTCAGCTTATTTTTATTTGCTATCGGAAAATACTGATCGGCATCTAAGTATCTGACAGATTTTGGAACAGGCGTGCCAATAGCTAGGAGTCGGCGCCGTGCCGCGGGCATAAAAAAGCCCCGCGGTCCGGAGCGTCAGACCGCAGGGCCAGAACGGTCGAGAAATTCTCGACCGGGGAGGACTGATCAGGCCGCCGGTGTCGGCTGCCAGCCGCCGCCGAGGGCCTTGTAGATCGCCACGATGCCGCGATACACGTCGACTTCCGCCAGGGCCTGGGCGTCCTCGGCGGCCAGTTGTTCGCGCTCGGCGTCCAGCAGGTTGAGGAAGTCCACGGTGCCCTCGCGGTATTGCAGGCCGGCCTGTTGCGCGGCGTTGCGGCTGGCTTCTGACTGGCGCACCAGCGAGACCAGGCGCTGCTGGCGCTTGCCGTAGTCGCTGAAGGCGTTCGACGACTCCTCCAGCGCCAGCAGGACCTGCTGCTCGTAGGTCGCCAGGGCGCCGTCGGCATCGGCCTTGGAGGCACGCAGGCGAGCGCGCACGCTGCCCAGGTCGAAGGCCGCCCAGGTGATGCTCGGGGCGACGCCCCAGGCACTGGCGGCGGACGAACCGATCTGCGAACCGCGACCAGCGGTGTAGCCGAGGAAGCCGCCGAGGCTGATTTTCGGGAACAGGTCGGCGGTGGCCACGCCCACATCCGCGGTGGCGGCCGCCAGGCGGCGTTCGGCGGAGGCGACATCCGGCCGGCGGCGTAGCAGCTCACCCGGATCACCGATCGGCAACGCCTTGGCGATGGCCGGGAGTTTCTTCGGCGACAGGTCTACGGAAAGCGCGTCCGGGCGCTGGCCGAGGAGGGTGGCGATGCGGTTGCGCTGGCGCACTTCCTCGGCCTGCAGTTGCGGCACGCTGGCTTCGGTGGCGGCCAGGCGCGCTTCGGCGCGCTGCACGTCCAGCTCGTTGCCGACGCCGGCGTCGCGCAGCTGGATGGTCAGGTCGCGGGATTCGCGCTGGTTCTCCAGGTTGCTCCTGGCGATGCTTTCGCGCAGTTGCGCACCGCGCAGTTGCCCGTAGGCATCGGCCAGCTCGGCGATCAGGCTGACCTGCAGCTGCTGCAGGTCGGCCACGGTGGCTGCACTCAGCGCGTCGCTGGATTCCAGCTGGCGGCGCACACGGCCGAACAGGTCGACTTCCCAGATCATGTCCAGGCCCAGATCGTAGCGCTCCTGGTTGACCCGGTCCTCGGTCTGGCCGGGCACCTGGCCCTTGCCGACCTGGCCTTCGGCGCGGCTGGTGACCGTGGGGAAACGGTCATTCGCCACGTCGTCGCGGATCGCCCGCGATGCCAGCACGCGGGCATAGGCCACGCGCAGCTCGCGGTTTTCCTTGAGGGACTGGTCGACCAGATGGGTCAGCACCGGATCGTCGAACTGCTTCCACCAGGCGTCTTCGTAACGGCTGCGGTCGTAGTTACTCGCCTGGGCATTGCTGTCCAACTGGGCCGGCGCAGTGTCCGGCTTCTGGTAGTCGGGGCCGACCATGCACGCGCTGAGGGCCAGCGCGAGCAGGGAAGGGACGAACAGTTTCACGGCACTCTTGCTCACAGCATTGATGGTCATGACGCTCATGCCTGATGGGCCTCGTTATGGTTCGTGTGGCTCAGGGCAGCACGCGCCTGCTTCTTCGCTTCACGGGCTTCCATGAAGCGGCGGATCAGCACATAGAAGACCGGGGTCAGCAGCAGGCCGAAGAAGGTCACGCCGAGCATCCCGGAGAACACCGCGACACCCATGGCATGGCGCATTTCGGCGCCGGCGCCGGACGACAGCACCAGGGGCACCACGCCCATGATGAAGGCGATGGAGGTCATCAGGATCGGCCGCAGACGCAGGCGGCAGGCTTCCAGTACCGCGCTCAGGCGGTCCATGCCTTCGTCCTGTTTGTCCTTGGCGAACTCGACGATCAGGATCGCGTTCTTGCACGCCAGGCCCACCAGTACGATCAGACCGATCTGGGTGAAGATGTTGTTGTCGCCACCGGACAGGATTACGCCCGCGATGGCCGACAGCAGGGTCATCGGCACGATCAGGATCACCGCCAGCGGCAGGCCCCAGCTCTCGTACAGCGCGGCCAGCACGAGGAAGGCGAGCAGCACGCAGAGCGGGAACACGTAGATCGCGGAGTTGCCGGCGAGGATCTGCTGGTAGGTCAGCTCGGTCCATTCGTAGGTCATGCCATTGGGCAGCTCCTGCTTGAGCAGGCGCTCGATGGCGGCCTCGGCCTGGCCGGAGCTGTAGCCCGGTGCGGCGGCGCCGTTGATCTCGGCGGTGATGAAGCCGTTGTAGTGCATCACGCGGTCGGGACCGGCGGTGTCGCTGATCTTGATGAAGGTCGCCAGCGGGACCATTTCACCCTGGTTGTTGCGCACCTTCAGCTGGCCGATCTGCTCGGGTTCGAGACGGAACTGCTGCTCGCCCTGGACGTTCACCTGGTAGGTACGGCCGAAGCGGTTGAAGTCGTTCGCGTACAGCGAGCCCAGGTAGACCTGCAGGGTGTCGAAGATGTCGCTGATCGCCACGCCGTGGGTCTTGGCCTTCTCGCGGTCGATGGCAGCGTCCACCTGCGGCACGTTCACCTGGTAGCTGGTGAACACCGACATGGGGTTCAGCTCCGGCAGCGCGCGGGCCTTGTTGAGGATGTTCTGGGTCTGTGCGTAGAGCTCCTCGTAACCGGCGTTGCCACGGTCCTCGATCTGCAGGCGGAAGCCGCCGATGGTGCCCAGCCCCTGTACCGGCGGCGGCGGGAAGATCGCGATGTAGGCGTCCTGGATATCCGCGAACTGCTTGTTCAGCTCGGCGGCGATCTCGTTGGCCGACATGCCCGGGCCCTTACGCTCGCTGAAGTCCTTCAGCGGGGTGAAGACGATGCCGCTGTTGGGGCTGTTGGTGAAGCCGTTGATCGACAGGCCCGGGAACGACACGGTGTGCTCGATGCCCGGGTGCTTGCCGGCGATTTCCGACATGCGCTTGATCACCGCTTCGGTGCGGTCCAGCGTGGCGGCGTCAGGCAGTTGCGCGAAGGCCACCAGGTACTGCTTGTCCTGTTGCGGCACGAAGCCGGTCGGGGTGCTGGAGAAGCCCAGGTAGGTCAGGCCGATCAGGCCTGCATAAAGGATCAGGGCAATCGAACTACCGCGCAGCACACGGGTGACGGTGCCGACATAGCCATGGCTGGCGCGGTCGAAGAAGCGGTTGAACGGACGGAACAGCCAACTGCCCAGCAGCTTGTCGAGGATCACCGAGAAGCGGTCCTTCGGCTCGTGGTGCCCCTTGAGCAGCACGGCGGACAGCGCCGGCGACAGGGTCAGCGAGTTGAACGCGGAGATCACCGTGGAAATCGCGATGGTCAGTGCGAACTGCCGGTAGAACTGCCCGGTGAGGCCGGAGATGAACGCGGTTGGGATGAACACGGCGCACAGCACCAGCGCGGTGGCGATGATCGGCCCGGTCACTTCCTTCATGGCGCGCTTGGTCGCCTCGACGGGGGTGAGCCCCAGCCCGATGTTCCGCTCGACGTTCTCCACCACCACGATGGCGTCGTCCACCACGATGCCGATGGCTAGTACCAAACCGAACAGGGATAGCGCGTTGAGCGAGAAGCCGAAGGCGTGCATCACCGCGAAGGTGCCGATCAGCGAGACCGGTACGGCGGCCAGCGGGATGATCGAGGCGCGCCAGGTCTGCAGGAACAGCACGACCACCAGCACCACCAGGATCAGCGCTTCGAACAGGGTGTGCACCACTGCTTCGATGGAGCCGCGGACGAAGATGGTCGGGTCATAGACGATGGAATAGTCCACGCCCTGGGGGAAATCCTTCTTCAGCTCGGCCATCTTCTCGCGCACCAGGTTGGAGATGGCGATGGCGTTGGAACCGGGGCGCTGGAAGATCGGGATGGCGACCGCCGGCTGGTTGTCCAGCAGCGAACGCAGGGCGTACTGGCTGGAGCCGAGCTCGACCCGGGCGATGTCCTTCAGGCGGGTGATCTCGCCGTCGGGGCCGCTGCGGATGACGATGTTCTCGAACTCTTCCTCGGTGACCAGGCGACCCTGGGTGTTGATCGACAGCTGGAAGCTGGTGTCGCTCGGCGCCGGCGGGGCGCCGAGGGAACCGGCGGCCACCTGGCGGTTCTGTTCGCGGATCGCGGCGACCACGTCGGTGGCGGTCAGGTTGCGCGAGGCGACCTTGTTCGGGTCGAGCCACACGCGCAGCGAGTAGTCGCCCATGCCGAACAGCTGCACATCGCCTACACCATCCAGGCGCGCCAGCTCATCTTTGATGTTGAGGATGGCGTAGTTGGACAGGTAGAGCATGTCGTAGCGGTTATCCGGCGAGGTCAGGTGCACGACCATGGTCAGGTCGGGCGAGGCCTTGTCGACGGTAATACCGATGCGCGTGACTTCCTCGGGCAGCTTGGGCTGCGTACGGGTCACGCGGTTCTGCACCTGCACCTGCGCGTTGTCCAGGTCAGTGCCCAGGGCGAAGGTGATGGTCAGGGTCATCTTGCCGTCGGCAGTGGACTGCGAGGACATGTAGAGCATGTTCTCGACGCCGGTGATGGCCTGTTCCAGCGGAGCGGCGACGGTCTCGCCAATCACCTTGGGGTTGGCGCCGGGGAAGTTGGCGCGCACCACCACGGTGGGCGGTACCACTTCGGGGTACTCGCTGATCGGTAGCTGGAACAGCGAGATGGCCCCGCCGATCAGGATGATCAGCGAGAGCACGGCGGCGAAGATCGGCCGCTGGATGAAGAATTGCGAAAAGTTCATGGCTGGTTCCTGTCGCGAACGCTACGGTTCGCCAAACCCGGGACAAAGGTCACCCAAGGCCCTGGTGGGACAGGGCCTGGTACATCAATCGTTTAAGACAGGGGGAATGTCAGCCGCGCGGCGCGCCCGGCTTGGCGGATTTCTCGGCCACCTTCGGCGCCTCGAGGCTCTCCAGCGCACGACGCTGGTTTTCGAGGTTGGCGAGGGTTTCCTTGCTGGCCATCTCGACACCCTGGGCGTCGACCTGGGCACCGGGGCGAACCCGTTGCAGGCCGTTGACCACGATGCGGTCACCCTTCACCAGGCCGCTGCGGACGATGCGCAGGCCTTCCAGTTTCGGGCCCAGCTCGATGCCGCGGTACTGCGCCTTGCTGTCCTTGTCGACCACCAGCACGAACTTCTTGCCCAGGTCGGTGCCGACCGCTTCGTCCTTGATCAGCGCGGCGGGGTAGGTGCCGCTGCCGACCAGCTTGATGCGGGCATACAGGCCGGGGGTGAACTGGTTGGCGTCGTTGTCGAACACCGCGCGACCGCGGATGGTGCCGGTCTTCGGGTTGACCTGGTTGTCGAGGAAGTCCAGGCGGCCCTGGTGGGGGAAGCCGTCTTCGCCGGTCAGGCCCAGGTACACCGGACTTGTGCCGCGGGCATCCGGGCCACCCTTGCGGGCGAGGTCGACGTACTTCAGGTAGACGCGCTCGTCGGCGTCGAAGTAGGCGTAGACCTTGTCGGTGGACACCAGGGTGGTCAGCAGGCTCTGGCCGCTGTTCACCAGGTTGCCGGCGGTCACTTCGGCGCGCGAGACGCGGCCGTCGATGGGCGCGGTGATCTGGGTGAACGACAGGTTCAGGCGGGCGTTGTCCAGTTCCGCCTGGGTCGCGGCGACCACGGCCTTGGCCTCGGTGGCGGCGGCGGTGCGGGCATCGGCGAGTTCCGCGGAGATGGCGTTGGTGGCGCGCAGGCGATCACCACGGGCCGCTTCGTTGACGGTGCGGGTCTGGTTGGCGCGGGCCTGTTGCAGCTGGGCTTCCAGGCGATGGACCTCGGCCTGGAACGGCCGCGGGTCGATCTGGAATAGCAGGTCGCCTTTCTTCACCAGGGCGCCTTCACGGAAGGCGACGCGGTCGATATAGCCGGACACGCGCGGACGCAGTTCGACGGATTCCGGAGCCTCCAGGCGACCAGTGAATTCGTCCCATTCATTGATCGGCTGTTCGATCACATCCGCCACGCTGACCTTGGGGGCAGCCATGTTCTGTGCTGCCTCCTGGCCCTTGCCGCAGGCGCTGAGAACCAGCACGGCGGCCAACGCCAACGGAATACGCAAGGTGTTCAGATTTCGCTCCATGGAAAAGACTCCGGCGTTCTAATTGGTTTATGGATTTCTAATGGAGCGGAGTCTGCGTGCGCGGGGGCTCTGGAACTAATCGAACGAGAGAATTTTGATTATCACGTGGAGTGATAAAAGCCTTTGCACTATTCGTATGAATAGATAGAAGAAGTGGGCACGGGGATTGCCCGGAAGCTCTATTGGATAGTTTGGTGCGCTCGGGCTGCCCTCACCCTAACCCTCTCCCCGGGGGGGGAGGGGATTGATCGGTGCAGGAGGAAACTACAGCGTCAGCCGGCACGGACGGCTCCCTCTCCCTCTGGGAGAGGGCTGGGGTGAGGGAATCGCCTCGCACCGATGCTCGGCCGGCGTCGCATTTGTAGGAGCGAGCTTGCTCGCGAAGTTTTTTCACCCAGGGCACTGTGCCATGCAGGTTCGCGAGCAAGCTCGCTCCTACAGGTTCTTCTGCGAACGGAACGTTGGAGCCTCATCGCAGCAATCGCGTAGGGCGAATAACGCCCCAGGCGTTATCCGCCGCGTCGTTGCCGGCGGATAACCTGTTCCGGGTTATGCGCCCTATGGCGAAGGTGGCGTCAGAGACTGTCCGGATCACCCACGAACATGGTGATCCGCGAGCGCAGCCAGCGCTCGGCCGGGTCCTGGTCCTGGGCGCCGCGCCAGCCCATGGACAGCTCGGCCAGGCGGGTGGGGAAGGGCGGGTCCTCGGCACGCAGGCCACCGGCGGCGGTCAGGGCCAGGGCCACGTACTCGGGCACGGTGGCGATGATATCGGTGCCGGCGAGCAACTGGGCGAGGCCGACGAACTGCGGCACGGCCAGTACTACCTGGCGCTTGCGGTCCATCTCGGCGAGGGTCTGGTCGACGAAGCCGTCCAGGTCGCCGGCGTAGGACACCAGCGCGTGCGGGCGCGCGCAGTAATCATCGAGGGTCAGCGCGCCGGGAATCGAGTCGGCCCGGAGGATCTTCCAGGTGCTGCGACGCAGGGTCTTGCGCTTGGCGTTGGCCGGCAGCTCATCGGTGTAGCTTACGCCCACGGAGATTTCCCCGGACGACAGCAACTGCGGCATCAGCAGGTAGTTGGCGCGGCGTACCACCAGAGTGATGCCCGGCGCTTCCGAGCGCAGGCGGCGCAGCAGCGGCGGCAGCAGGCCGAACTCCACGTCATCGGACAGGCCGATGCGGAACACCGCCTTGCTGGTCGCCGGGTCGAAGTCGGCGGCGCGGCTCAGGGCGGTGGAGATGGAGTCCAGCGCCGGCGAGAGATGGCCGAAGATTTCCTGCGCCCGCGCGGTGGGTTCCATGCTGCGCCCGGTGCGGACGAACAACGGGTCGTCGAACAGGCCGCGCAGGCGCGCCAGGGCCGCACTGATCGCCGGCTGGCCGAGGAACAGCTTCTCGGCGGCGCGGGTCACGCTGCGTTCATGCATCAGCGTCTCGAAAACGATCAACAGGTTGAGGTCAACCTTGCGAAGGTCGTTGCGGTTCATGGGGACTCCCTGGCGATGGGGGAAAAGTGAGGCCGACCGTGCCCTGAGTCAAGTCTGTCAGATAAGTCCTTGATCAATTTCTAGTTTTTTAATGAGAATCTCGCCCCGGCAGTGTGGTCTGAGCTTGTATGAACAGAGCCGCCCCGGCCCCGCCCGCAGCCCCGTCGCAGAGCCTTGCAGCCGCGCCGGACAAGGCTTGCAATGCGGGCCGAATCATCGCCGTTTATGTCAATTATCAATGGTGAACGGTGGCGTCACCCCTAAAGCCCGGATAGAGTCCGTGGCTATGAAGCACTACAAAGGCGAGGTATGTGATGTCCCGCATGATCCGTTTCCACCAGTTCGGTGACGCCTCGGTCCTGAAGATCGAGGAAATGCCGACCCCGCAACCGGGGCCGGGTGAAGTACTGATCCGCACCCAGGCGTTGGGCGTCAGTTGGCGCGACGTACTCTGGCGGCAGAACCTCGCCCCGGATCAGGCCAAGCTGCCGGCGGGCATCGGTTATGAACTCTCCGGCATCGTCGAAGCCGTGGGCGAGGGCGTGGAAGACCTCGAGCCCGGCGTGGCGGTGGCCAGTTTCCCGGCGAACTCGCCGAACCTTTACCCGGCCTGGGGCGACCACGTCATCCTGCCGCGCACCTCGCTGACTCGCTATCCGGACGTTCTCACTCCGGTCGAGGCGGCGGTGCACTACACCGGCCTGATGTACTCCTATTTCGCCCTGGTGGAGCTTGCCCAGATCAAACCCGGCCAGCGTGTGCTGATCACCGAGGCGGGCCATTGCCTGGCTCCGCAGGCGGTGCAGCTGGCCAAGGCGCTCGGCGCCCAGGTGATCGCCACCACCAGCCACGAGGAAACCCGCGAGTTCCTCAAGGGCCTGGGGGCGGACAAGATCATCTACACCGAGGAGCAGGACCTGGTGCTGGAAGTCGAACGCTTCACCAAGGGTGAAGGCGTGGAGATCGTCCTCGACCAGTGCGCCGGCCCGCAGATGAAACTGCTGGGTGACGTCGCCGCACCGCGCGGCAAGCTGATCCTCTACGGCATCAACGGCGGCAACGACGCCGCCTTCCCGGCCTGCGCGGCGTTCAAGAAGCACCTGCAGTTCTACCGTCACTGCGTGCTGGACTTCACCGGGCAACCGGAGATCGGCCTGACCCGCAACGACGAAGCCGTGCAACGGGCGCTGACCGCGATCAACCAGATGACCGCCGACCAGTTGCTCAAGCCGAGCATCGACCGGGTGTTCGATTTCGCCCAGTACCGCGACGCCAACTACTACATGGAAACCTGCCCGGGCGGCGGCCGTGTGGTGATGAAGATGCCGGAGTGATCCGGCATCCGTGAGGCGAGAAAGCCACTCTTCGGAGTGGCTTTTTTGTGCGCACGAATCTGCGCCTGAGCTTCGGAATGGCCTGGAAACGATCGCGGACAGAGTCCGCTCCTACGCTTGCGCTCGACACCCTGTAGGAGCGGACTCTGTCCGCGATCGCTCGCCGCCGGCACCGACCACACCCTGCGTAGTTTGTAGGATGGGTGGAGCGTAGCGATACCCATCAATCCTGTGCGCCGACAGCATGGGTATCGCTGCGCTCCACGCCATCCTACGCTGAGCATCAGTGGCATTTCCGATGGGCTTCAGCTGCGCGCGTTGGCCGCAAAGGCTCGGAATAGAGCTATCTATACACTGCTACATCCCCTGCAGAATCAGGCAAGGCTCCAGAGAACCAGGCAAACCGCTCGGCGCCTTCCTCGCGTATCGTCGCGGCATGGGCCGGCGCTTGCGCCTAGGCTGAATCCATTGCGTGTCGAGGCCCGCGTGCTTCGTCCCATCCCATCACCCGCAGAAGAGGTGAAACCCCTGATGATTACCGTGAACCTGAACGGCAAGGACCATGAACTCGACGCTCCCGGCGAGATGCCGCTGCTCTGGGCCATACGCGACGTCGCCGGGCTGACCGGCACCAAGTACGGCTGCGGCATGGCGCTGTGCGGCGCTTGCACCGTGCACATCGATGGCCAGCCGACGCGCTCCTGCGTTACCCCGCTGGCGGCGGTGGCCGGCAAGAAGATCACCACTATCGAGGCGGTGGCCGAGCAGGCCGCCGGCAAGGCGGTGCAGGATGCCTGGCGCAAACTCGACGTGGTGCAGTGCGGCTATTGCCAGTCCGGGCAGATCATGTCGGCCACCGCGCTGCTGGCTTCGAACAAGAAGCCCAGCGACGCCGACATCGACGCTGCCATGAGCGGCAACATCTGCCGCTGCGCCACCTATGCGCGGATCCGCGCGGCCATCCACGACGCCGCCCAGACCCTGGCCTGAGGACCGATACCATGCTCGAACCCCGAATCGACCAGCAGCCGGCCGAGGCCGGCAGCATCCTCAACGTCAGCCGCCGCGGGTTCCTGCGCGGGGCCGGCGGCCTGGCCCTGGGCATCTACTTTGCGCCGCTGCTGAGCCACCTGGGCGACGCCCGGGCGGCCAGCGATTTCGAAGCGAACGCCTTCGTTCGAATTGCCCCCGATGGCACCGTTACCGTGATCGCCAAGCATGTGGAGATGGGCCAGGGCAGCTACACCGGCCTCGCCACCCTGGTGGCCGAGGAACTGGACGCCGACTGGAGCCAGGTGCAGGTCGAAGGCGCACCGGCCGACGCCAAGCGCTACGCCAACCTGGCGTTCGGCAACCTGCAGGGCACCGGCGGCAGCAACGCCATGGCCAACTCCTTCGAGCAGATGCGCAAGGCCGGCGCCAGCGCCCGCGCCATGCTGGTCGGCGCGGCGGCGGAGCAGTGGAAAGTGCCGGCGGCACAGATCGAAGTGCACGATGGCGTCGTCAGCCACGCTCCTTCCGGGCGCAAGGCCAGCTTCGGCGAACTGGCCGAGGCAGCGGCAAAACAGCCGGTGCCGGCGGAGGTGAAGCTAAAGGAGCCAAAGGACTTCAAACTGATCGGCCAGGTGCAGTTGCCGCGCAAGGACAGCCCATCCAAGACCGATGGCAGTGCGCAGTTCACCCAGGACGTGCACCTGCCCGACATGCTGGTCGCCGTGGTTGCCCATCCGCCGCGTTTCGGCGGGGTGCCGGCGAAGGTTGACGCCAGCAAGGCCAAGGCTGTGCCCGGCGTGGTCGACGTGGTGCAGTTTCCCGGTAGCGAGCGGCGTTTCGCCGGTGTCGCGGTGCTGGCGAAGAACACCTGGGCCGCGCGCCAGGGCCGCGATGCATTGCAGGTCGAGTGGGACGAGAGCAAGGCCTTCAAGATGGGCAGCAAGGAAATCTTCGCCCAGTACCGCGACATGGCCAGCAAGCCGGGCCTGGTGGCGCGCAATGACGGCGATATCGCCAAGGCGCTGGAGAAGCCGGCGCACCTGATCGAAGCGGAATACCAGTTCCCGTACCTCGCCCATGCGGCCATGGAGCCGCTGAATTGCGTGGTGTTCCTCAAGGAGGACGGTTGCCAGATCTGGAACGGTGAGCAGTGGCAGACCGGTGACCAGATGTCGGTGGCGCAGTTGCTGGGCCTGCAGCCCGAGCAGGTGAGCATCACCCAGCTCTACGCCGGTGGCAGCTTCGGGCGCCGCGCCAACCCGCACTCGGACTACGTGCTGGAAGCGGTCGCCATCGCCAAGGCCGCCCGCGAGCAGGGCGTGAAGGTGCCGATCAAGATGGTCTGGACTCGTGAGGATGATACCCGCGCCGGCTACTACCGCCCGGCCTTCCTGCACCGCGCGCGGTTGGCGGTGGATGCCCAGGGCAACCTGGTGGGCTGGGAGCAGCGGCTGGTCGGGCAATCCTTCATCGTCGGCACGCCGTTCGAGAAGTTCATGGTCAAGGATGGCGTCGACAAGATCGCCGTGGAGGGCGCCGCCGACCTGCCCTACGCCGTGCCCAACCTGCGCGTGGAGCAGGCGCTGGCGGAGAACGTTACCGTGCCGACCCAATGGTGGCGTTCGGTGGGGCACACCCATACGGCGTTCTCCACCGAGACGCTGATCGACGAGGCAGCCATCGCCGCCAGGCAGGACCCGTACGAATTCCGCCGCAAGCTGCTGGAACAGCACCCACGTCACCGCGGCGCGCTGGAGTTGGTGGCGCAGCGCGCCAACTGGCTGGCGCCGCTGGAGAAGGGCAAGGAGGGCGAGCAGCGCGGCCGCGGTATCGCCGTGCACGAGTCGTTCGGCAGCTTCGTCGCCCAGGTGGTGGAGGTGACCTGCAAGGCCGACAAGAGCTTCAAGGTCGACCGCGTGGTCTGCGCCGTGGATTGCGGCCTGGCGATCAACCCGGACGTGATCAGGGCGCAGATGGAAGGCGGCATCGGCTTTGCCCTGTCGGCGGCGCTGCACAGCGCCATCACCCTCACCGACGGCAAGGTCGACCAGTCCAACTTCCATGACTTCCAGGTGCTGCGGATCAACGAGATGCCGGTGGTCGAGGTGCACATCGTGCCGTCGGCCGAACCGCCCACCGGGGTCGGCGAGCCGGGTGTGCCACCGCTGGCGCCGGCGCTGGCCAATGCGCTGTTCGCCGCGACCGGCAAGCGCATCCGCACCCTGCCGATCGGCAATCAGTTGCAGGCGTGATGCCTGGCGGGTAACACAAATGCCCCGCGCGAGCGGGGCATTTGTCGTTCAGGGTCTAAGCTTTCCTGAGGTCAGGCGACCTGCTGTTCCTGCTCCTGGCAGATCAGCTCGCGCAGTACCCGGCGTTCTTCAGGCAGGGTGGCGGCGCTGTGCAGGGCAAGGCCGCCGTCCTCGTCGGTGACGGCGACCTGGGTTTCGAAGTGCAACTGCACCTCGTCCAGGGTGATGTAGGTGATGCGGTAGGCCGCGTCTAGGCTGTGCATGGTCGCAGGCTCGAGGTGGGAGGGGCGCAGGCCCGATGGCTGCATCCTCGCGCCGAGCGGGCAAGCGCGGAAGTGAATCGCCGTGATGGTGAACATCACCGAAGGCAATGGTGCCGGCGAGATTTTCCGGCATCTGTCATGCAGGACGGGTATCCTGCGCGGGCGTGCCCAAAAAGGGCATTTTGTAAATCGAATTGGAGCAGTGACATGAGCCGCGACAAGCAGCTTTTCCCGGAAGACGAAATCGGCGATGCCCTGTGGGCCCTGCAGGAAGACGGCGAAGACCTCTCCCTCGAGCATGAGGTGGAGTTCGCGGTGATCTTCCCGGACGAGCAGTCCGCCCTGGACTTCGCCATCATGCTGCTGCAGAACGGGCAGAAGGTGGCGTACTCCGAGTACGACGGCAACGACAAGCTGCCCTGGCAGGTCCTGGCCTACCCGGTGATGGAGCTCTCCCACGAGCACATCAGCGGCTACGCGGCGCTGCTGTCCGAGCACTCCGCCGACCTGGGCGGTCAGATGGACGGCTGGTCGGCGCTCTGATCGGCTGACGCAGCATGAGAAACGGCGCCTTCGGGCGCCGTTTTCTTTGGGCGGATGCCCCCGCCGCGCCTCGACTGTAGGAGCGAGCTTGCTCGCGAAGCGGGTTTCCCGGCGGTGCCAGTTCCGCAGGGCGGATAACGCGCCAGCGTTATCCGCCGCGCAACAGCTGGCGGATAACCTGTTCCAGGTTATGCGCCCTACGTCTGTTTGTAGGAGCGAGCTTGCTCGCGAAGCGGATTCCCCTGCGGCGCCAGCGTCAGGCGGGTTCGCCAGCAAGCTCGCTCCTGCGAAAGGCCAGGTCACTCCGGCAGCGGTGCGTTGCGTGCCACCTGGCGCAGCGCCTGCTCGTAGTAGTCGGTGCTCTGCGCCCCGGAGATCAACTGGCGGCCGTTAAGGATCACCGCCGGCACGGCGCGGATACCGTGGCTGGTGTAGAAGTCCTCCTCGGCTACCACCTCGTCGGCGAAGGCGTCGCTGTCGAGGATTTCCCGCGCGCGCACGGCGTCCAGGCCGACGCTGACGGCCACTTCCAGCAGCACTTCCGGGTCGCTCGGGTCGCGCCCTTCGCTGAAGTAGGCATGCAGCAACGCCTGCTTCAGCGCCACGTCGCGGTGCGACTCGGCCGCCCAGTGCAGCAGGCGGTGGGCGTCGAAGGTGTTGTAGATGCGGCTGCGCTTCTTCAGGTCGAAGTGCACGCCAACGTCCTCGCCCACGGAGCGCAAGTGTTCCTGGTTTCGGGCGATGTCCTCGGCGCTGCTGCCGTATTTGCGCTGCAGGTGCTCCACCAGGTCCTCGCCTTCGGCGGGCATGTCGGCGTTGAGCTCGAAGGGTTTGATGCGCAAGTCGACGGTCAGCTCGCCGTCCACCCGGCGCATGGCTTCCAGCAGGCCGTTGAGGCCGATGGCACACCAGGGGCAGACCACGTCGGAGACGAAATCGATGGTGATGGCGTCGCTCATGGGGCGAACTCCGGCAAATGGGCGAGCATCAAGCATGGACCCGGAAGGGTGTTTCAATCCAGTAACGCAGCGGCCGAACGGCGCCGCCGCGCTGGCGCGATTCGCCGCAGAACGGCGCAACCTGCTGATTCTGAAAGCCCGAATTGCCGCCGCCGGTCCGCCGGTGACTCCCGCGCAGAGCCCGCTAGTCGCGACGACTGGCGGAGGAGGAGGGGCGACGTCCCTGTCGCGAAGGGGAAATCAGAAGTCCAGGGTCATCGACAGCTTCAGGGTGCGCGGGTCGCCCTGGGTCAGGTAGCCGCCAATGGTGGAGGCCCAGTACGACTTGTTGGCGACGTTCTCCAGGTTGGCGCGCAGCGTCACGTCGCGCTCGTCGACCTTGAAGGCGTAGCGGGCGCCGAGGTCGAAGCGGGTCCAGGCCGGGATGCTCAGGTCGTTGGCGGCGTCCAGGTACTGGCCGCCGGTGCGCAGCACGCGGCCGTTGATGGCGGCGCCCTGGATGCCGGGGACGTCCCAGTCGGCGCCCAGGTTGTACTGGAAGGTCGGCACGCCCACGGCGCGGTTACCGTCGGTCTTGCCGCCGGCGGTGTTCTTCAGCTCGGTGTCGATCCAGGTGCCGCCGGCCAGCAGGCGCAGGCCGTCCACCGGCTCGCCGAAGATGTTCAGCTCGATGCCGCGGTTTTCCTGCTCGCCGTCGACGCTGAAGATCTTCGAGTCCGGGTCGGTGGTGCTGAAGGGCTGCTCGATGCGGTAGAAGGCCAGGTTGCCGCCGTAGCTGCCGAAGTCCAGCTTGGCACCCACTTCCACCTGTTTGGAACGGTTCGGCGCGAACACTTCGCCGAAGTTTGCCGCGCTGCTGGGTGCGGTCGGGCCGGCGGCCAGGCCTTCGATGCGGTTGGCGTAGAGCGACAGGTATTCGGTGGGTTTCACTACCAGGCCATAGACTGGCGTGGTGATGGATTCGTCGTAGGTGGCGGTGCGCTTGCCGACGTAGTTCCAGCCATCGGTGCCGATGCTCTGGCGGCGTACGCCGACGGTCAGCAGCACGCGGTCGTCGAGGAAGCCCAGGGTATCGGCGGCGGCCAGGCTCTTGTTCAGTGTCTTGCCGACGATGCCGGGGTCGCTGTAGTCGCCGCCGGTAAGGGTTGGCGCGGGCTTGGGCGTCTGCACCGGGTTATAGATGTCGGTGGGGTAGCGCTTGGTGGCCATGGTGTAGGCGCTGCGCTGCTCGGCCCAGATGCCGGCGACGCTGAGATTCATCTGGTGGCTGACCGGGCCGGTGGCGAAGTGGCCGTTGAGGCCGGCCATGGCGCTCTTGTTGTCCTCGTCGTGGGTGGCGTCCATCATGCCGCCGCCTGCGGCACCGTAGTTGTCGCTGAGCGTCAGGGCCGAGTAGGCGCCGTTCTCGCGGGTGTGCTTGGCGCCGCCGGAGAGGTAGGCCGTCCAGCTGTCGTTGAGGTCGTACTCGGCGCGGAACATGCCGAAGCTGTCTTCCAGCTGCGAGTAGCTCCAGGACTGGCCGTAGTTGTGCTCGGCGTCCGGGGCGTGGGGAATGCTGGTGACGCCGGTGCCGACGTAGACCACCGGGCGACCCTGGTTGATGCGCTGCTTCTGGTAGCCGAAGTCGGTCATCAGGCGCAGGCGCTCGCCGCGGTAGTCGAGGTTGACGGTGGCCAGCTTGTAACGCTGGTTCTCGTCGTCGACGCCGGTCTCGCCCTCGCGCTGGGCCAGGTTGACCCGCGCGCCGAAGCGGTTGTCCTCGCCGAAGCGCTGGCCGAGGTCGAGGTGCTCGCCGATCTGGTTGTCGCTGCCATAGCCCAGGGTCACGCTGCGGGTGGGGACGTCGTCGGCGCGCTTGGTCTGCAGGTTGACCGCACCGCCAATGCCGCTGCCGCTGGGCGTCACGCCGTTGATGAAGGCGTTGGGGCCCTTGAACAGCTCGACGCGTTCCAGCGATTCGGTGCCGATGATCTGCCGCGGGGTGACGCCGTACAGGCCGTTGAGCGAGACGTCGTCAGTGCTCAGCGGCAGGCCGCGGATGACAAAGATCTGCGAGAAGTTGCCGTAGCCATTGCCCTGGCGCACCGAGGCATCGTTGAGCAGCACGTCGCCAACGGTCTGCGCCTGCTGGTCCTGGATGGTCCTGGCGGTGTAGCTGGCGAAGCTGAAGGGCACGTCCTGCATGTCCTGGTCACCCAGCATGCCCAGCCGCGCGCCACGGGCGACCTGGCCACCGGCATAGGCGGGCGGCAGCTCGCCGCGCTGCTGCACGGCGCCGCTGACGGTGGTGGCGTCCATCTCCAGGGCACCGCTGTCATCTGGCGCGGCCTCCACGCCGTAGCCGCTGCTCTTGCGTACCAGGCGGTAGCCGCTGCCTTCGAGCAGGCGTTCCAGGCCTTGCTCCGGCGCGAAGCTGCCTTTCAGCCCTGTGCTTTGCTGAGCATTCAGCGCCTGCGCCTCGAAGGCCAGCGGCACGCCGGCCTGGGCGGCAAAGCGGGCCAGCACCTCGCCCAGCGGGCCGGGGGCGATGTCGTACTGGCGCTGTTCGCTGCTGGCTTCGGCGGCCAGGGTGGGCAGCACGACGCCGCCAGTCAGGGCCAGGCCGACGGCCAGGGCTAGGGAGTGCGGGCGGAGGCGGGAGCGGAGGAGCATGGAGTGTTCCTGTCGGCGAATAGAGGTTGTCTTCCTCTTCACCGGGCGAGAGCGGAAAAGGTGTCAGGGGCGGGCAAAAAAATTTCAGAGTGTTGGGCTTTTGTTGTAGGAGCGAGCTTGCTCGCGAACCGCCTAACGCCAGTGCGGCCGGAGAATCTGTTCGCGAGCAATGACTAGGCGCCCCCCTCGCTCCTACAGATGGCCGGATATTTCGCTATGGGGGGAATACATCGCGCAGAAATTTCCACTTCGTAGGGCGCATAACGCGCCAGCGTTATCCGCCGCTGGAGGACGGCGGATAACTTGTTCCAAGTTATGCGTCCTACGATAGCGACGCGTAGATTGTTCAGGCCGGCTCGACGGTCACCCAGTAGCGCGTCAGCCGCCGCAGCTTCACCGGCAGCATGTCCGCCAGCAGCGCCAGCCCGGCGTCGCTGTCGCCAACCGGGATCGCCCCGGTCACGCGCAGATTGGCCAGGCGCGGGTCACAGCGCAGGAAGCCGCTGCGGTAGCGGCCGAGTTCTTCCAGCAGGGCATCCAGGCGCATGCCCTGGGCCAGCAGCATGCCGTTCTCCCAGGCGCTGGCGTTGGCGTCCGCGGTTTGCAGGGACTGGAAGCCCTGCGCGCCGAACACCAACTGCTGGCCGGTGCCGACCACCTGGCTGGCGTAACCGGGCAGTTCGACGCTGACCTCCTTGCCCAGCACCGCGACCCGGCAGGCATCGCCGAGGTCGCGCAGGCTGAAGCGCGCGGACTGGGTGCGCAGCAGGCCGTGTCGGCTGTCGACGAGGAACGGACGCGGATCGGGGAGGGCGTCGACGAGGATTTCGCCTTCCACCAGGCTGAGGCGGCGTTCGCCGGCGTTGAAGGCGACATTCACCGCGCTGCCGGTATTCAGCGTGATCTGGCTGCCATCTGGCAGGCGCAGGTGCTTGCGCTCGCCCACGCCGGTGCGCAGGTCGGCATTCCACTCCGCCCACGGCATCTGCCGGCCCACCAGCCAGGCAGCCGGGGCTACTGCCATCAACACGCCCAGGCGGTTGAGCATCTGCCGGCGGCTCAGGCCGCTGCGTTGCAGGCTCTGCCGGCCGAGCCCCGGCGGCAGCTGGCGCAGGCCGAGCAGGGCTTCGGCGCGGCGCCAGGCTTCGGCGTGCTGGGCGCTGCGCGCGCGCCATTGCTCGATGGCTTGCAGATCGGCGTTGCTGGCCGGGTGTTCGTTGAGGCGCACCAGCCAGTCGGCGGCTTCGCCGAGGATGCCGGGGTCCAGCGGTTGTTCGCGCATCAGGCGACGCTCAGGCAGGCGACGAAGCCGGCGCGCATGTAGCGCTTCACGCTGGCCAGGGAAATGCCCAGGCGCTCAGCGATCAGCGGGTAGGTCAGGCCATCCAGTTGCGACAGCAGGAAAGCCTCGCGAGTCAGCGCCGGCAATTCGCTCAGGGCAGTATCGATACGCTCCAGCGCCTCGAAGATCAGTTCGCGGGTTTCCGGGCCAGGCACCCGCTCTTCGGGCAGCGCGGCGACGCTTTCCAGGTAGGCGCGCTCGATCTCCTGGCGCCGCCAGCGGTCCACCAGCAGACCCTTGGCGATGTGGGTGAGAAGGGCGCGCGGGCGTTCGCCGAGGTCCTCCAGCGGCCGCCGCAACAGGCGCAGGAAGGTGTCATGGGCGAGGTCGGCGGCATCCCAGGCGTTGCCCAGCTTGCCGCGCAGCCACTGCTGGAGCCAGCCGTTGTGCTCGTTATAGAGAGTGTGCAGGTGCTGCGGGGAAGGGGATTCGACGGGGGCCACGGTACGTGCGTCAGATTTTCATTTGAGAATGCCTATCATTTTATGGTTTTCCCGCCGTGCAGCGCAATGCCGGAGCGACGCAGCCGGTCGGACTGCGACACCGGCGACCTCGCCGCACTGGAATTGCCACGAAGACGCGCTACCTTGAGCCTGTTGCGCTCAGAAATTTCTGATGCCGCACTTCCTCCCGCCGTCCCGCGCAGGCAACGGACCCGCAGCAGCAGGCCCGGCAGTCAACCAGCAGAAACGGAGCACAGCATGGCTCGCAATACGCCCATCGAGCTTTACCGCAATATCGGCATCGTCGCCCACGTGGACGCCGGCAAGACCACCACGACCGAGCGCATCCTTTTCTACACCGGCGTGAACCACAAGATGGGCGAGGTGCACGACGGCGCGGCGACCATGGACTGGATGGTGCAGGAACAGGAACGCGGCATCACCATCACCTCGGCGGCCACCACGGCGTTCTGGCAGGGCTCGACCAAGCAGTACGACCACAAGTACCGCTTCAACATCATCGACACCCCCGGGCACGTCGACTTCACCATCGAGGTGGAGCGCTCGCTGCGCGTGCTCGATGGCGCGGTGGTGGTGTTCAGCGGCGCCGACGGCGTCGAGCCGCAGTCCGAGACGGTCTGGCGCCAGGCCAACAAGTACCACGTGCCGCGCCTGGCCTACGTCAACAAGATGGACCGCCAGGGTGCCGACTTCCTCCGTGTGGTCGCGCAGATCAAGCAGCGCCTGGGCCACACGCCGGTGCCGATCCAGCTGGCCATCGGCTCGGAGGAAAACTTCGCCGGGCAGATCGACCTGGTGAAGATGAAAGCCATCGTCTGGAACGACGCCGACCAGGGCACCAGTTACACCGAGGAGCCGATCCCCACCGAACTGCAGGCGCTGGCGGACGAATGGCGCGCGCACATGGTCGAGGCCGCCGCCGAAGCCAACGACGAGCTGATGAACAAGTACCTCGAGGGCGAGGAACTGAGCATCGCGGAAATCAAGGCCGGCCTGCGCCAGCGCACCCTGGCCAACGAGATCGTCCCGGCGGTGCTGGGCTCCTCGTTCAAGAACAAGGGCGTGCCGCTGGTGCTCGACGCCGTCATCGACTACTTGCCGGCGCCGTCGGAAATCCCCGCGATCAACGGCACCGACCCGGATGATGAAGAGAAGCACCTGGAGCGCCACGCCGACGACAGCGAGCCGTTCTCTGCATTGGCCTTCAAGATCGCCACCGACCCCTTCGTCGGCACCCTGACCTTCGCCCGCGTCTATTCCGGCGTGCTCAGCAGCGGCGACGCCGTGCTCAACTCGGTGAAGATCAAGAAGGAACGCGTCGGCCGGATGGTGCAGATGCACGCCAACCAGCGCGAGGAGATCAAGGAAGTACGCGCCGGCGACATCGCCGCGCTGATCGGCATGAAGGACGTCACCACCGGCGACACCCTGTGCTCCATCGACAAGCCGATCATCCTCGAACGCATGGACTTCCCCGACCCGGTGATCTCCGTGGCCGTGGAACCCAAGACCAAGGCCGACCAGGAGAAGATGGGCATTGCCCTGTCCAAGCTGGCCCAGGAAGACCCCTCGTTCCGCGTCAAGACCGACGAGGAAACCGGGCAGACCATCATCTCCGGCATGGGCGAGTTGCACCTGGACATCATCGTCGACCGTATGCGCCGCGAGTTCAACGTCGAGGCCAATATCGGCAAGCCGCAGGTGGCCTACCGCGAGGCGATCCGCAAGAAGTGCGAGATCGAAGGCAAGTTCGTCCGCCAGTCCGGCGGCCGTGGCCAGTTCGGCCACTGCTGGATTCGCTTCGAGCCGGGCGACGAGGGCAAGGATGGGCTGGAGTTCGTCAACGAGGTGGTCGGCGGCGTGATCCCGCGTGAGTTCATCCCGGCGATCCAGAAGGGCATCGAGGAACAGATGCAGAACGGCGTGCTCGCCGGCTACCCGCTGATCGGCCTGAAGGCCTCGGTATTCGACGGCTCCTACCACGACGTCGACTCCAGCGAGATGGCGTTCAAGATCGCCGCATCGATGGCCACCAAGCAGCTCTCGCAGAAGGGCGGCGCGGTGCTGCTGGAGCCGGTGATGAAGGTCGAAGTGGTGACGCCGGAAGACTACATGGGTGACGTGATGGGCGACCTGAACCGCCGGCGCGGGCTGATCCAGGGGATGGAAGATACGCCGGCCGGCAAGGTCATTCGCGCCGAGGTGCCGCTGGGCGAGATGTTCGGCTATGCCACGGATGTGCGCTCGATGTCCCAGGGGCGCGCGAGCTACTCGATGGAGTTCACCAAGTACGCCGAAGCGCCGGCGAATATCGCCGAGGCGATTATCAAGAAGGCACACGGCTGAGGTTTCCCTGATCCAATGACGGCGCCTAAAGGCGCCGTGTTTTTTGGAGATTGGCATTTCTGCGCCGCTTCAGTGTGCCCGGGTGTATTGGGTTTCGCCCCCTCGGGCGAGTTACTTTGGCAAACGCCCCAAAGTAACCAAAGGTCTTGCCCCGACATACGGCCCGGCTTTGCCGGGATACCCCTCGCCGGCACCATTTTAGGGGCACGCCGCGAAGGGCCATCCCTGGCCCATCGCGGCTCTGGCGGCATCCATGCCGCCAAACCCCAAAAATGGTGCCAGCGAGGGGCCTCCTGTAAGGGGCGGTTGCGCGCCAGGGACTTTGGGTATTCGTTTGCTGGTTTTCGTATTTTTTCCAACCCAAAGCTTCGCGGAGAAGAAACAGCTCTCTGCTCCGGATTTTGCTCTGTCTCATCAGGATTTCCAGAGAAATCCCCGCACGCTCCGGAGTGCCCCTTTCAGGAGGCCGAAGGTGATCGGAGTTTCAGGGGTAGAGCGGCATGGATGCCGCGGAAGCCGCGACTGGCCATGGATGGCCCTTCGCGGCGGGCCCCTGAAACTCCGAGGAACCGAGGGTATTTTTCGCGAAGCGAAAAACCGGATGTAGGGGCTAGACCTTTTGGTTCCTTTTGGGGCGTTTGCCAAAAGGGACTCGCCCGAGGGGGCGAAACAAAATATCTCAGCGCACGCCGAAGCGGCGCACACGTACCCAACGAGAAGCAATAGGCACGCCCTATAGGGATACATGTAGTGGTCCAGGGCGTATCGGCGGATAACCCGTTCCAGGTTATGCGCCCTACGGTGGCGGACTTACCGGCGAGTCTCGGATGTAGGATGGGTGGAGCGCAGCGATACCCATGCTGGCCGGTATGTTGCTGGCGATGGGTATTGCTGCGCTCCACCCATCCTACGAAAAGCGTCGTGCCGAGTTTTACGGTTGATCCGCCAACGGCAACCCGAAACAGAACATCGCCCCGCACGGCTCGACATTCTCCGCCCAGATATCCCCGCGATGCCGCGAGACGATGCTTTGGCACAGCGCCAGGCCGATCCCGTTGCCGCTCACCTTGGAGGTGAAGAACCCATCGAACAGCCGCTCCTTGGCCCCGGCATCGATGCCGGGGCCCTGATCCAGCACGCACAGTCGCGCGCTGTCGCCTTCGCGAGAGGTGCGGATACGCAGCAGGCGGCGCTCCTCGGGGAGGTTGAGCATTTCCTCGATGGCGTTGAAGGCGAGGTTGAGAATCACCTGGCCGACCAGCACCTTCTCGCAGCTCACCCACAGCGGTTCGTCGCAGCGCTCCAGTTGCACGCGCACGTTGCTCGGCTGGGCCTTGAGGCTGATGAAGTAGAGCGTTTCGCCGAGCAGTTCGTTGAGGTCGATGCGTTGTTCGGCCTGCTCCAGTTTCACCACGTACTCGCGCACGCTCTTGATGATCAGCGAGGCGTGCTCGATCTGTCGCACGGCGCTGTCCAGACCCCAGGCGGCGGAGGCTTCGGCCTTCTGTTCGCGGTCCAGGCGAATCAGCGCGCCCTCGATGAAGTTGCGCGTGGCCGCCAGCGGCTGGCTGAGTTCGTGGGCAATCGCCAGGGCCATTTCGCCCATGGCGTTGTAGCGCGCCAGGTATTCCAGCTTCTGGTCGCTCTGGCGTTGCGCCTGGGCGGCGCGGACCTGCTCGGTGACGTCGCGGAACAGCAGCAGGTGGCCGACCAGGTCGTCCTCGATCTCGATGTAGCGGCAGGTCGCGTGGTGCCAGCGCCATTCGCCGTCCAGGCGCTGCAATTGATAGCTGACCGAGTAGGGCTCGCGGCTCGGCGGCTGCATCGCCAGGTGGTGTTCCAGGCGCGGGCGCGTGGCGCTGTCGCAGCGGCCGAGGAAGTTGTGCGCCATCCAGTCGTCCTGGCTGCCGCCCAGCAGTGGCAGGGCGGATTCGCTGAGGAAGCGCAGGTTGCCGTCCGCATCCAGCACCGCCACGCCTTCGGCGAGGTCCTGCATGAAGGCCTTCAGGCGGCTCTCGAAACGCTGCAGGTCGCGCTCGACCTGCTTCTCCTTCGAGATGTCGCGGAACTGCACCATCAGCACGTCGCGCTCCTGCAGGTGCACGCGGGTGGCCACCGCCTCGGAGAGGATTTCCACGCCCTGCTTGGAGCGGTAGCACCACTCGATGGTGCGCTGACCAGTGCGCGCCGCGCCTTCCAGCCAGCGCAGGCCGACCGAGCGGCGGTACTGCGGCGCCTTGGCGGTCATGTCCGGGGCTTTCAGCGGCACCAGCTCTTCCAGCGTGAAACCAAGCACGGCCAGTGCGGCGTTGTTGGCCCAGAGGATTTCCTTGGTCTGCGCGTCGTGGAGGATCACGCACAGCGGCATGGCCTGGAGCAGGGCGAGGAAGTCGTCGGGCTTGGGCTGGAACATCGAAGCTCGCTCTCGATTGCAGGGGACGGGTAGGCAGTGGCGCCTTTATACCGCGCAGCGTAGCGCGAAGGGACTGCGGAGTAACCCGGCGCCGACTAGGGGATTCCTTTAGGCATGGGGCTGCACGCCCCAATAGTTGGGCGGGCAGGGCGGTTCATACACTGGCCCCAACGACGACCAGCCCGCATCGAACGGGCCGGCCCTTACAAGAACAACCGGAGATGCCGCCATGCTGCGTGCCGCCCTCGCCGAACCGCTCGATGCGGACGGTCGTGCCCTCGAATTCCAGCGCGTGCTCGATGAAGTGCGCCAGCGCCGCGATGAATTCGACACTCGCTCCCACGTTCCCCGCGACATGATCGAACGCTTCCGCGCTGTCGGCATCTACCGCGCCGCGACCCCGCGCTGCTTCGGCGGCGATGCACTGCCGCCGGCGCAGTTCCTGAAACTGGTCGAGCGTATCGCCGAGGCCGACGGCTCCGCCGGCTGGGTGGCCAGCTTCGGCAGCGCCAGCACCTACCTCACCGCGCTGCCGCGCCACACCCTCGCCGAACTCTATGCCGATGGCCCGGACCTGGTGTTCGCCGGCGGCCTGTTCCCGATCCAGCCGGCCACCCAGGTCGAAGGCGGCTGGCGCGTCAGCGGCACCTGGAAATTCGCCAGCGGCTGCAAGGGCGCCGACGTGCTCGGCGTCGGCATCGGCATCGGTGGCCCGGGCGGCAAGCCGCGCACCGCACTGCTGCGCGCCAGGGACGTGGAGATCGTCGAGAACTGGAACGTGGTCGGCCTCAAGGGCACCGGCAGCCACGACCTGAAGCTGGACAACGCCTTCGTTGCGGATGACTGGACGTTCATTCGCGGCGGCGAATCGAACATCGACGAACCGCTGTATCGCTACCCGACCATCGCCTATGCCGCCCAGGTACTGGCCGTGGTCAACCTCGGCCTGGCCCGCGCGGCGCTGGACGAGATCACCCGTATGGCGTCTTCCAGCGGCGTGACCGGTGCGCCCAAGCTCGGCGACCGCGCCTATGTGCGCATCGAGATCGGCAAGGCCGAGGCTGAGCTGCAGGCCGCGCGCGGCTTCTTCTACGACGCCACCGAGACCGTCTGGGATTCCATCCTCGCCGGCAACGCCGTCAGCCCCGAGCAGGTCAGCCAGCTGCGTCTGGCCGCCGTGCACGTGTCCCGCGCCGGCGCCGACGTGGTGCGCCGCGCCTACAGCCTGGCCGGCACCACGGCGATCTACCTGAACCACCCGCTGCAGCGCTACCTGCGCGATGCCATGGTGGTGACCCAGCACGCCTTCCTCAGCGATGGCATGTACGACGGCGCCGGTGCGGTGCTGCTCGATGTGCCGCCGTTCCCCGGATACATCTGACATAAAAACAAGGACTCGAAGCATGACCCGTCCGACCACCGAACCCTTGCGCGTACTGTTCTGCATCGGCATCGCCCAGCCGTTCTTTGACCTGCCCACCGGTGAAGGCATCACCGTGTGGAAAGGCTTCTCGCAAATGATGAGCGACCTCGGCGCGCTGCCGGGCATGAACGTGCTCGGCGTGCTGGATGACGACCGCCTGATGGTCGGCCCGTCCACCACCTCTCCGTGGACCGTCTACATCATGGCCGACGTCGATTGCCACCAGACCGTGATCGACGCCTGCAACCTGTTCCGCACCACCCCGGTGGGCGAGTACAGCCTGTGGAAGTACGCCAAGGTCGAGGCACGCATCGGCCGCCCGCTGACCATCCCCGAAGCCGCGCGGACCTGAGCCATGAGCAGCCTGAGCATGGCCGAGCTGAACCGCCGCCTGGAGGTCCTCGAAGGGGAAAGCCAGGTGCGCAGGCTGATGGCCCGCTACATGGACCTCTGCGACGTGCCGCGCGCGCCGGTGGCGATCACCGAACTGGCCGAGCTGTTCAGCGAGGACGCGGTGTGGGAAGGCATCGGCACGACCACGGCGCAGACCTTCGGCCATCACCAGGGCCGCGAGGCGATCGCCGCGTTCGTCTTCGGCTACCTGCCGCCGTCGCCGCACTTCACGCTGAACCTGCATTTCCTCACCAGCGAGTCGATCCGCGTCGACGGCCGCACCGCGCGCGGGCAATGGATCATGCAGCAGCTCTCGACCTATGCCGAGGGCCACACCGAGCTGTTCGGCACGCGCCTGGACATCGATTTCCGCGAGATCGACGGACGCTGGCAGATCAGTCATTTCCGTACCCAGCGCCTCTCGCAACGCGCGCTGGGTGGCGCAGGGGAGGGCCGTTCATGAGCACTTTCGTTAGCGAATTCATTCTCGGCGGCGACGGCAAGCGCGTCGCGGTCAAGGACAGCATCGACATCGCCGGCTACCCGACCCGCTGTGGCACCCGCGCGCTGGCCGACGCCGCGCCGGCCACGCGCAACGCGTTCGTGGTCGACGCCGTGCTGAACGCCGGTTGGCAGATCGTCGGCAAGACCAATCTCCACGAACTGGCCTTCGGCGTCACCGGCATCAATGACTGGACCGGCACGCCGATCAACCCGATGGCGCCGGACCGCGTGCCCGGCGGTTCCTCCAGCGGTTCCGCGTCCGCCGTGGCAGCAGGCTTGGCAGATATCGCGCTGGGCACTGATACCGGTGGTTCGGTGCGCGTGCCGGCGGCCTGCTGTGGTATTGCCGGGCTGAAGCCGACGTTCGGCCGCGTCAGCCGCGACGGCGTCCATCCGGCACAGAGCAGCCTGGATTGCGTCGGCCCGTTCGCCGCCAACATGGCCGACCTGATCGCCGCCATGCAGGTCATCTGCCCCGGCTTCGGCAACGTGCAGTTGCCGGGCGAGGGCGCCCGCGTGGCCTTCCTCGAAGTGCCGTCCGCGCCGCACATCCAGGCCTGCCTGGGTGCCGCCGCCGACCGCGCCGGCTGGCGCCGCAGCCATCTGTTCCTCGGCGAGTTCGAGGCGGCCTTCCAGGCCGGATTGGTGGTGATCAATCACGAGAACTGGGCCGCCTATGCGGCGCTGACCGGCAAGGGCCTGATCGGCACCGATGTCGAGCAGCGCCTGCTGCTGGCCAGCCGCACCACCGACGCCGAGCGCGCCGAGGCGGAGATAGTGCGCGAGCACTTCACCCGCGCCATCGACGCCGCGCTGGAGGACCTCGAAGTCCTGCTGCTGCCGACCATGCCCGACCTGCCGCCGCTGCTCAGCGATGCGCGCAACGGCAAATCGGTGGCCGGCATGACGCCCCTGGTGCGCCCTTTCAACCTCAGCGGACACCCGGCGCTGACCGTGCCGGTGGACCTGGATTGCGGCGGGCTGAAAGTCGGCCTGCAGATCGTCGGCCGCAAGGGCGACGACGAACGCGTGTGCGCCTTCGGCGCGAAACTCGAACACAGCCTGGCCGCCACGCGGCCTGCGCAAAAACATAAGAAATCGGCATGAGGAGATGGGCATGAGCGCTCACGAATACCGGCTGATCGCCCGGTCGCGCAGCGTCGAAGAGCTGGTCGGCGACGACCGCGTCGATGTCTCGCTGTACAACGACCCGCAACTGTTCGAAGCGGAGATGGACAAGATCTTCTACCGCACCTGGGTGTGGGTCGCCCACGAAAGCGAAGTGCGCAACGCCGGTGACTTCAAGACCACCAGCGTCGGCCGCCGCCCGGTGATCGTGGTGCGCGACAAGAAGGGCAACATCAACGTCCTGGAAAACCGCTGCCGTCACCGTGGCGCCACCGTCTGCGAGAAGCACAAGGGCAACGCCACCGGCTTCACCTGCCCGTACCACAGCTGGTCCTACGCGCTGGACGGCAAGCTGCGTGCGCTGCCGTACCCGGACGGCTACGAGGACATCCTCGACAAGTCCGAGCTGCCGCTGACCAGCCTGCGTGTGGAAAGCTACGCCGGCATGGTGTTCGCCACCTACAACGACGAGATCGAGCCGCTGCAAGACTTCCTCGGCGGGGCCAAGCACTGGATGGACCTGTTCATGAAGCAGGGCGCCGGCTACCCGATCAAGACCCAGGGCGAACACAAGTTCACCTTCCGCGGCAACTGGAAGATCCAGCTGGAAAACACCACCGACGGCTACCACTTCCCCATCGTGCACAAGTCGTTCATGTCCTCGGTGGATGAAGAGACCGAAGAGATGCTCTCGTTCATGAGCGACGAGCAGGCGGTGACCCACGCCCTGGGCAACGGCCACAGCGTGATGGTGATGGTTCCTGAGCACGTCGACCTCGACCACGACGACGGCACCGAGCAGCTCCAGGAGCGCTTCGCCCACGTCACCGAGGAACTGTCCAAGACCATGGAGCCTGCGCAGGTGCGCCGCATCGTCCGCTCGCTGCATGGCGCCGGCTTCAACCTCAACCTGTTCCCCAACGTGGCCATGTCCATGTCGTTCTTCCGCGTGCTGCGGCCGATCTCCGTCACCGAGACCGAGATTCGCCACGTCGCCCTCGGTATGGACGGCGGCCCGGAAATCGCCAACCGCGAACGCATGCGCATCCACGAGCACTTCCAGGGCCCGTTCGGCTTTGGCAGCCCGGATGACGCCGAGGCCTGGGACCGCGTGCAGCGTGGCTCCTACGCGGGCGTCGATGCGCCGATCCTGGTCAACCGCGGCCTCAACCGCGAAGTGGTCGCCGAGAACGGCGACAAGGTCTCCCACGCCACCGACGAAGGCGGCATGCGCGAGGCGTACCAGATGTGGAAAAGGATGATGAGCCAATGAGCAACGACACCCTGAACGGCTTCTCCGGCCCGCTGGCCAAGGCCATCGAATTCGTCTGGCGCGAGGCCGAGCTGCTCGATCGCAAGGACTACGCGCAGTGGTCGCAGCTGTGGAGCGAGGACGGCATCTACGTGGTGCCGATCGACGCCGAGGGCGACGACTTCGCCGCCAGCCTGAACTACGTCTTCGACGACGCGCGCATGCGCGCCCTGCGCATCGAACGCCTCACCGGCGGCCATTCGCCGTCGGCGGTGGACGCGGCGAAGACTGTCCGCACCATCTCGCGCTTTTCCCTGGTGGAAGCGGCGGGCGACCTGGTCGAGGTGAACTCGGCGCAGGTGCTCTACGCCTACAAGCGTGGCGTGGCGACGCCGTTCATTGCCGACCTGAACCACCGCATCCGCTTCGTCGACGGCCAGCCTCGACTGGAGCGCAAGGTGATCCGCCTGATCAACGCCGAAGACGCGCTCAACGCGCTCGGCTTCCTGCTCTGAGGGCCGCACCATGCAACGAGTTGCCCTGGTAACCGGCGCCGCACGCGGGCTGGGCGAAGTCATCGCCCGTCGCCTGCACGCCGCCGGCCTGCGCGTGGCGCTGGCCGATCTCAACGAGGAGGCGGTGCAGCGCTTGGCCGATGAGCTCGACCCGGAGGGCCGCACGGCCCTCGGCTTGAAGCTGGATGCACGGGAGAAGGCCGACTTCGAACGTGCCCGCGATGTGCTCGCCGAGCGCTGGGGCGGCACCGACATCCTGGTGAACAACGCCGGGATGTCCAAGGTGGCCGCACTGATGGACATCAGCCCGGAGGACTTCGACGCCTCCATGGCGGTGAACCTGCGCGGCACCTTCGTCGCCTGCCAGGTGTTCGGGACGCACTTCGCCGCGCGCGGCTTCGGCCGCATCGTCAACATCGCCTCGCTGGCCGGGCAGAACGGCGGCACTGCCACTGGCGGCCACTACGCCGCGGCCAAGGGTGGCGTGGCGACCCTGACCAAGGTGTTCGCCCGCGAGCTCTCGGCGCAGGGTGTGACCGTCAACGCCATCTCGCCGGGGCCGCTGGACTTGCCGGTGGTCTACGAAAGCGTGGCGCCCGAGCGTCTGGAACAGATCCTCAAGACCATCCCCGCCGGCCGCCTGGGCGACCCGACCTTCATCGCCGACAGCGTGTTGCTGCTGTGTGCGGAGAACGCCGGGTCGGTCACCGGCGCCTGCTGGGATATCAATGGTGGGTTGTTCATGCGTTGAGGTTGAGTCCGGGCGCTAGGGCTGAAAGCCCCTCACCCTAACCCTCTCCCGGAGGGAGAGGGGACTGTTTGGAGCAGGATGAAACCACGGCGTCAGCCGGCACGTTCGGCTCCCTCTCCCTCTGAGCGGGGCGCGCAGCCAGGGCCGGGGTGAGGGCAGGGCCCTTGCGCCGAATCCATGCATGCGAAGAGGGCGAAACACTCTCTTCACGGAAAGACTGAAACACCCGTCCGCTCGTAACAAAGAGGCCGGGGAAAGGGGCCACAGAGCCCGCACCCAACGCCTTGCAGGTAACGCCATGATGAAAGTCAGAATCGAAAGGATCGTCGAGGAAGCGCAGGACATCCGTTCCCTGCGTCTCGTACGTTGTGATGGCCAGCCGTTCGACGCCTACGAGCCGGGCGCCCACGTCGACGTCACCGGGCCCACCGGGGTGACGCGCCAGTATTCGCTGTGCAGCCCGCCGGACGACCGCACCGCCTACCTGGTGGCGGTGAAGAAGGAGGGCGCGTCCCGTGGCGGCTCCAGTGCCCTGCACGACGTGCAGGAAGGCGCGGAGCTGGACATCGGCGCGCCGCGCAACCTGTTCCGCCTGGCGCCGGAAGCCCGCGAGCACGTGCTATTCGCTGCGGGTATCGGCGTGACGCCGTTGCTGAGCATGGCCTACCGGCTGAACGCCAGGGGCGAGCCCTATCGCCTGCACTACTTCGCCCGTTCCGCCGAGCACGCGGCTTTCGTCGAGCTGCTGGCCAGCGAGGCTTTTGTTGGCAAGGTCGAGCTGCATTACGGCGTAGAACCCGCCGATCTGGACAACGTGCTGGGCGAATGCCTGGCGCGCGCGCCGCAGCACGCTCACGTCTATACCTGCGGCCCGGCGCCGTTCATGACCAAGGTGGTGGAGATCGCCGCGCGCAGCCGCCCGGAAGAGGCCATCCACCTGGAGCACTTCCAGGCTGACCCGGCCGCCAACGCGGCGCCGGCGGGTTCCTTCGAAGTGGAATTGGCCAGCTCCGGCGTGGTGCTTCACGTACCGGCGGACTCGACCCTGGTGGACGTGCTGCAGGCCCACGGCTGCGACATCGACACCGAGTGCCGCGAGGGCATCTGCGGCACCTGCATCGTCGAGGTGCTGGAAGGCGAACCGGAGCACCGCGACAACTGCCTGTCGAACAAGGAGAAGGCCGCCAACAAGCAGATCTGTGCCTGTGTTTCGCGGGCCAGGTCGGCGCGGTTGGTGCTCGACCTGTAAGCCGGACCGCTCTGCGTAGGATGGCGTGGAGCGCAGCGATACCCATCAATCTGCGCGCCAGCAGCATGGGTATCGCTGCGCACGGACATGGATCATGTAGGAGCGAGCTTGCTCGCGAACCGTCTTGATGTCGGCGCCGCAGGGGTACTTCGTTCGCGAGCAAGCTCGCTCCTACAACAGCAGGCCTGCGCCTGCATCTCGCGGGCCAGGCCGGCGCGACTGGTGCTGGACCTGTAAGCCGGATCGCTCTACGTAGGATGGCGTGGAGCGCAGCGATACCCATCAATCCGCCTGCGCGCCAGCAGCATGGGTATCGCTGCGCTCCACCCATCCTACAACAGCAGATCTGCGCCTGTGTCTCGCGGGACCGGTCGGCGCGGTTGGTGCTGGACCCTTAATCCGTATTGCTCCTCGGCACTCGGGCGGGCTTTGCGTAGGAGCGGACTCTGTCCGCGATAGATTCCTCCTCGCGCCGGAACTCATCGCGGACAGAGTCCGCTCCTACGGGATAAGGTCGGTGCGCGGTGGCAGCGCTGGCAATTCGTCTGGCAGGCAGCGACACTCGCGCGCCGCCGGCAATTGCTAGCCTCCGGCGCTAGTCTTTCGATCGGAGATCCCCATGCCTGCGCTGATTGCGCGCCTGGCGCTCGGCTGCCTGCTGCCGGTCGCCATCCTGCTCGGCCTCGGCGCCATGCCGGGGCTTGGCTATGCCTGGGATTTCGCCAACGCTGCCGGGCTGCTCGGCGCCTGCCTGCTGGGGCTGCTGTTCGTCATCGCTGGCCGCCCGCAGCCGCGCCCGCTGTATGAAGGCAAGTTCTTCCTGCGCCTGCACCGCGACCTGGGCTTTGCCGCCGTTGCGCTGCTGCTGGTGCATATCGGCGTGCTGCTGGTCGATGAACCACTGCTGATCGAGGACCTGCTGCCTTCCGCGCCCGGGTACATGCTCGCCGGGCTGGCTTCGGCGATCCTGATGCTGGTGCTCGCGATCTCCAGCCTGAACCGCGTCCGCCCGCGCTGGAGCCGCAGCGCTGCTTCGTTCCGCCGCTGGCATTACGGCGGTAGTCTATTGGCCCTGTTGCTGATGGCCGTGCACGTGCTTGGCGCGGGGTACTACAGCGGTGGCATCTGGAAGGGCGCACTGCTGGTGGTGCTGATGCTGGCGGCTGCGATCTGGCCGCGCTTGCCAAAACCTGGCAACGGTATCAGCGGGCGTCAGCGGAACACGGCGCAAAGGGCTACCTGGTTCGCGCTGGCAGCGAGCGGTGTGATCGTCGGGCTTTCGGCGCTCTACAGCCTGCTGGCGAACCTGGAGCTGCCGCTATGAAGCGAGTCTGGATCGGGCTTTTGCTTGTTTCAGTCGTGGCGCTGTCGGTGGGAGCGTGGTTCGCCCACGGGCATTGGCAACGCAGCCGGCCGCTGATGCCGTTGGCCTTCCCCCACGAGCCGCACGCCTCGGTGAACTGCATCACCTGTCACCACGACTACAAGGACCAGTCGCCTTCGGTCTCCGGCAACCGCACCTGCATTCTCTGCCACAAGCAGAGCCCGGCGCTGGCGGTGCGTATCGAGGCGGATTTCCATCAGCTGTGCCAGAGCTGCCACCTCGAACGATTGCAGGCCTTCCACGCCAGCGGCCCAGTGCGCAGCTGCCAGGCGTGCCACCGTGATTCGACGGGGAAACTCAACCCGTAGGGCGCATAACGCCTGGGTCGTTATCTTTCCTGCGAAGCGGCAAGTCGAGACCTTCTTTGTAGGATGGTGTGGAGCGCAGCGATACCCATCGTGTCCTGCACTTAACAGCATGGGTATCGCTGCGCTCCACCCATCCTACGGAGTCATCCGGAGTGCCGAATTGTGGGAGCGTGGGGACGCCTGGTTCTTGCTCCTGCAAGAGAAGTTGCAGCGCCGATAGAGAAAGCCCGGCGTGATGCCGGGCTTTTCTTCAGTTGCGATACAGCACCGGTCGCCGCAGGTGCACATAGCTGTACCCCTCGCGTGCCAGGGCGATGCGTTGCGGGTCCAGCTCGGCTACCAGTAGTTCCTCGCTGTGCTTGGCCTTGGTCAGCACCTGGCCATCCGGGGCGACGATGCTGCTCAAGCCGCAGTACTCGATCTCGCCTTCGCTGCCGACATAGTTGGCGTAGGCGAGGAACACCTGGTTCTCGTAGGCGCGGGTCGGTACCAGCACCTGGGCGACGAACTCGTAGGGGCGCATGTTGGCGGTGGGCACCAGCACGATATCCGCGCCTGCCAGCGCCAGAGTGCGCACGGCCTCGGGGAACTCCACGTCGAAGCAGATCAGCAGGCCGATCTTCCAGCCGTCCAGCTCGAAGATCGCCGGCGGCTCGTCGGAAGCGCTGAACTGGCTGCGGTCGAGATCACCGTAGAGGTGGGTCTTGCGGTAGTTGGCGCGGCGTTCGCCCTGGCGGTCGATCAGCTGCACGCTGTTGAAGATGGCGCCGTTGCTGTCGCGCTCCGGGTAGCCGTAGAGAATGCCGAGCTTGTTGGATTGGGCGATCTCGGCGATGCGCCGGGCGGAGGGGCCGTCGGCGCTTTCCGCCAGCTCCGCGACGCGTTTAGCGCCGATGTTGTAGCCGGACAGGAACATCTCCGGCAGCACCAGCAGGTCCGCACCGTTCTGCACCGCCTGCCGGGCAGCCTGCTCCAGACGCTGCAGGTTGCCGGCGACGTCTTCGGGGCCGGGCGGGCACTGGTAGAGGGCGAGGTACATGGTGTTCTCCTTCGAAATGCGCAAGGCCGGGACCAGGCAGTTTGCACCTGAACCCGGCCCTGCGCGAGCCGCTCTTCACTGAGTGGAATGAATCAATCCGGCAGCACCATCGGGCCAAGCTCGGCGAAGCGATCGCCAGGGCCGGGGTTCTGCGGATGGGTGGCACCGCCGAAGTGCTTCATGATGCCCCACACAGCGTTCAGCGAGGTCTGCACCGCGCCTTCCACCCAGGCCGGGGTCCAGGACACATCGTCACCGGCAATGAAGATGCCGCGCTGCTCGGCGGGCATGTCGTCCTGCATGAAGTGCGCGTACATGCGCTGGTTGTAGCGGTAGTGGCCCGGCAGCGCGCCCTTGAAGGCGCCGAGGAAGTGCGGGTCGGCCTCCCAGGATACGGTGATCGGGTTGCCGATGATGTGCCCGGCGATGTCGACCTTCGGGTAGACCTTCTTCAGTGCGTCCAGGGCCAGCTGCACGCGCTTCTCCACCGGGTGCGGGAGCATCTTCATGGCGTCGCTCATCCAGGAGTAGGACAGGCAGATCACCCCCGGCTTGTCGTCGCCGTTGTCGAACAGGTAGGTGCCGCGGGTGAGGCGGTCGGTGAGGGTCATGCTCATCACGTCGCGGCCGGTCTGCGGGTCCTTGTCCTTCCAGAAAGGCCGGTCGACCATCACGAAGGTCTTCGAGGATTGCATGTAGCGGGTGCGGTCCAGGGCCATCCACATCTTCTGCGAGAACAGCGCTTCCTCGCATTCGATCTGGGTGGTCAGCAGCCAGGTCTGGCAGGTCGCCAGAACGGCCGCGTAGTGGCGGGTATCGCCCCAGTAGTCGGTGACGGCGAAGGTGCCATCGGTGGCGCGGGCGATCTTCTTCACGCCCGGGCGCGGTGCGCCGTTGTGCAGCGAGGCCAGGGAGGTTCCGGCCGGCCAGTGCGCGCAGTTTTCCGGCACGTGGCTCCAGATGCCGCGCGGTACCTGCTCGACACCGCCTACGACCAGATGCTGGTGGTCGTCGCAGTTGGTCATCACCACGCGGAAGATTTCCAGCATGGAGTTGGGGAAGTCCGAGTCCCAGCCGCCGGTGCCGAAGCCGACCTGGCCGAAGATTTCGCGGTGCTGGAAGGACAGCCGGGAGAAGGCCTTGGAGCTGGCGACGAAGTCGTAGAAGGTGCGGTCGTCCCACTTGGGCACCAGCTCGTCCCACAGGGCCTTGAGCTTGACCGTGTCGCGCTCGCGGATGGCCTCCTGGATCTCGGAGAAGCGCGCGCCGTCTTCCAGCGCGTCGGCCCAGGCCTGGGCGACTTCGCGGAAGATTTCCGGCAGGTCGTCGATCTTCTCCGCGTAGTGGCTGGTGCCTTCCAGGTCGACCACGGTGCTGCCCGAGGCCGGGGTCAGCGGGTTGGGGAAGGGCCGGGTTTCCAGGCCGAGCTTGTCGACGTAGTGGTAGAAGGCGGTGCTGGACACCGGGAAGCGCATGCCGCCCAGCTCGGCGATGATGCCGTCGGCGCCTTCGAAGGTCTCCGAACGCAGGCGGCCGCCCATCTTCGAGGCTTCATAGACGACGGGCTTCAGGCCCATCTTCATCAGCTCGTAGGCCGCCACCAGCCCGGAAATGCCGGCGCCGACGATGGCCACTTCCTGGCCGTGCTGCTCGGCCGGGATGCTGCCCAGGCCGGCGGGGTGCTCGATCCAGTCGTCGAAGGCGAAGGGGAAGTCAGGGCCGAAGATGGTCACCGGTTTCTTGCCGGGGGTGTGGGGATGGCGGTTCTTATGCATTGGAGGCTCCCTTCTATTTTTTCGACGTACGCGGCGTGCCGGCTTGTAGCACCAGCTTGGCAAGGCTTTCTGCGGCCCGCAGAGGCCAGTCGATGGATGGCGCGCTGGCAAAGAAATGGCGAGCTGTGAGGGCTCGCCGTGGCGTCCACTATTGCAAAGGCCGTCGTTGAAATGAACCTGACAATCTGCAAGATTGGCGAGAGTATTCAGGCAGATTGATCAATACAATGAGCAATATGACGAAAAACGCCGATGCGGCCTTATTGAACCTGCTGCGCGCCAACGCCCGCGAGTCGATCTCCGAGCTAGCGCGCAAGCTTGGCGTATCGCGCTCCACGGTTCAGAGCCGTATCGAGCGGCTGGAGCAGCAGGGCATCATCAGTGGCTATTCGATCAAGGTGTCGGATAGCTACGCGCAGTCGCTGGTGCGCGCCCACGTGCTGGTGACGGCGCTGCCGAAATTGTCACACCAGGTGGTGCAGGCGCTGGAGAAGATCGCCGAGGTGAAGACACTGCATTCGGTGAGCGGCAACTTCGACATGATCGTGATCGTCGAGGCGCTGTCGATCCGCGACCTGGATGCGGTGCTGGACCGCATTGGCGCGCTGGACGGGGTAGAGCGGACGATGTCGTCGATCATTCTGTCGACGCGCATCGATCGGTGAGGGGCGTTTCTCTTGCTGGAAGTACGTGCCGGCGGTTTCCCCTCACCCCAGCCCTCTCCCGGAGGGAGAGGGGGCAGACCGTGCCGGCTGACGCCTTGGTTTCATCCTGTACCGAACGGTCCCCTCTCCCGCTTGCGGGAGAGGGTTAGGGTGAGGGGCATTTGATCTTACGGAGCGATCAGCCCAGGTCTTCTTCCAGCGCCAGCAGCTCTTCCACGCGCTGGCGGCGGCGGATCAGCCTGGCTTCGGTGCCTTCCAGCAGCACTTCGGCGATCAGCGGACGGCTGTTGTAGTTCGACGACATGGACGCGCCATACGCGCCGGTATCCTCGATCAGCAGCAGGTCGCCGACCTGGGCGCGCGGCAGGGCGCGGGGGATGACCACGCCGCCGTCACCCTGGGTGAACACGTCGCCGGACTCGCACAGCGGGCCGGCCACCACGGTGTCGATCACCTCGCGGCTGGCCACATCGCCGGCCAGTACGCGGATGCCGTGGTAGCTGCCATACATGGACGGGCGCATCAGCTCGTTGAAGCCGGCGTCCACCAGGACGAAGTGGTTGCGGCCGGCATCCTTGGTGGCGCGGACTTCGCTGAGCAGGCAACCGGACTGGGCAACCAGGTAGCGGCCCGGTTCGATCTCCAGGTGCAGCGTGTGACCGACCACGGCTTCGGCGGCGTTGCGCGCCTTGTCCCACAGCTGGAAGTAATGCGCGGTGTCCACTTCCGGGTCGCCGGCGCGGTAGGGGATGGACAGGCCGCCGCCGGCGGAGATGCCGGACAGGTCGTGGCCGGCGTCCTTCACCTGCTGCACCAGGCCGAGCATGGCTTCGCCGACCTGGGCCAGGTGGCCGTAGTCGACGCCCGAGCCGATGTGCATGTGCAGGCCGACCAGGCGCAGGCCGCGCTCGCGGATCACGTCCAGGGCGGCGCGCAGGTCGCTGTGCCAGATACCGTGCTTGGAGTGTTCGCCGCCGGTGTTGGTCTTGTTGCTGTGGCCGTGGCCGAAACCGGGGTTGATGCGCAGCCACACCGGGTGGCCGGGGGCGACTTCGCCCAGCTGGCGGAGCATATCGATGGAGCCGGCGTTCACCGGAATGCCGTGCTCGACCACGGTTTCCAGCGTGGTGCGGTCCAGCAGGTCGGCGGTGAAGACGATCTCGGATTCATCCTCGCGGCACGAGTAGCCAGCGGCCAGGGCGCGCAGCAGTTCGCCCTGGGAAACGGCGTCGACCTTCACCCCCTGTTCGCGCATCAGGCGCAGGATGTGCAGGTTGGAGCAGGCCTTCTGGGCGAAGCGGATGATATCGAAGCTCTTCAGACGCTCGATCTGGCTGCGGATGGTGGCGGCGTCGTAGATCCACAGCGGGGTGCCGAATTGCAGGGCGAGCTGTTCGGCGCGGGGCAGGGCGAGGGAAGTCATGAATGGGCTCCGAAAGTAGATGCCGCTAGTCTACCGGGCCTTTGTCTGGTTGAATAATGCCGCTTGTTATTCGGTCAATTCATTTTTGATATAGGGTGCAGCCCACGCCGGCTTCGCGCAGGCGCTGCACCAGCACGCCAGCTTCTGCCTGAAGTGCCGCGACGAAGCGCTCGCGCAGCGGCGTAGCGGGGCGGTACAGCGGCTTCGCCACGCTCACCTGGAACGGCAGCGAGAACGCCAGCGGGCGCAGCTGGATGCCCTGGCCCTGGAACATCAGCGCGGTGATCGGGTTGACCACGGCCAGGCCCAGTCCGGCGCGGACCATGCTGCACACCGAGACGGCGCTGTGGGTTTCCACCTGCATCTGCCGCTGCACGCCGGCGCCGAGGAATACCGCGTCGATCAGGTGCCGATAGCGGTCGCTGGTGGCCAGGCTGACGAAGGGCTGGCCGGCGAAATCCGTTGCTTCCAGGCGCTCGCGGGCCAGCAGCGGGTGGCCATCCGGGAGAATGCACACCTCGTCCACTGCCAGCAGCGGCTGCAGCTCGGTGCCGCGCGGGGCGTCGTCGTTCTCGATCAGACCGATGTCGTGGTGCTGGGCGCTCAGGGCCTCTTCCAGATGCGGCGACTCCAGCGCCGCGACTTCCAGGCTGATGGCCGGGTTTTCCCGGCTGAAGCGTCTGCAGGCTTCCGGCAGCAGCGCCTGGGATAGCGCCGGCAGGCAGCCGATGGAGAACTTGCCCTCGGCGAACTGCCCCAGGCTGCCGGCGAAGGCGACGATGCGCTCCAGTCCGCTGAAGGAGCGCTCCACTTCCTCGAACAGCATCAACGCCCGCGCCGTCGGCGCCAGCCGCCCGCGCTCGCGCAGGAACAGCTCGAAGCCGACCAGTTGCTCCAGCCGCGCCAGCTCGCGGCTGACGGTGGGCTGGCTGGTATGCAGGAAGGCCGCCGCACGGGTGACGCTGCCGGTAGTCATGACGGCGCGGAAGACTTCGATATGGCGGAGGCTGATCATGCTCGGAGCCGGAAGGGGGGATGGCGGCAGCGTAAGGTGTCCGCGCGGTCTCGGCAAATCGGCCGGGGTTGTGTAGTGTCGGGCCGTCATTGAAAGGAGCGACAAGGCTGATGGAAGGCGAACGATCCTTGCCCGGTGAACCCGGACTCGCACGTCTGGCGTTCTGGGTCCTGGCGGGTGCTGCGCTGGCCCTGGCGCTCGCCGCGGCGGGCATGGCGCTGGCGATGTTCCTGGTGCTGGGCGGTGATATCGGGGCGCTGAGCGATTACGGCCGCTTCCACGCCATCCTGGTTCCCGCCGTCCTGTGCAGTGCGTTGTTCGCGCTGGGGCAGATATTCTGGCTGATGCTCCGCAGCTGCCGCGCCCGCGTGTTACTGGTTGTGCTCTACACGCCTTTCGCGCTGCTGATCTGGGCGGGCTTCACCGGGCCGTACCTGTTCTCGCTGTCGGTGGCCGAGCTGGTCATCTACCTGCTGGGAGGCTGAGCGCTCCCGGTAGGATGGGTGGAGCGCAGCGATACTCATGCGGTTGGTGCAGGGAACTGATGGGTATCGCTGCGCTCCACGCCATCCTACGAAGCAGTATTCCTGCGAGACTTCCTGGCGCCGCCGGACTTTGCAGGGCGAATAACGCCTCAAGCGTTATCCGCCGCCTTGGGGGATCAACCCCCGGCGCGTTCGCACCAGCCTAGGTTGGTCTTGGCGGCGCGGACCTGTCGCAGGTAGCCGTCGCAATCTGCCGGGGGCAGGTAGCGATCGCCGCTGTCGCAGATGGCCGTGTTGTCCTCCTGGGGGCCGCTGTAGCGCTTGGCATCCTCGATCATCGACTCCAGCGTGCTGCGGCAAGCCTTGCCCTGGCCGAGTTTGGCCTGGGTCAGGGCCAGGTCGTTGCGGGTAGCGAGTTCCTCCAGCCAGTGGAGGGTGGCCTTGCAGTCGCTCAGCAGCGGAGCGAGCAGGCGCTCGGCGCCGGCGTAGTCCTTGCTGTCATAGAGCCTCTTGAAGCGATTGCGGGTCTGGCGCAGGGCCGCAGTGCTGCAGCCGGCTGCCGGCTTCAGGTAGCTGCCGCCGAAGCTGGCACGGGCGCCGCAATAGCCCCGGCAGCTCTCGTTCTGCTCGTTGTCGACCTCGATGCCGTTGCTCTGCAGCTTGAACTTCACGTTGCAGACGCCTTCCTGCCAGTCCTCGCGCAGGTTGGCTTCGCCGTTGCGGATGCTGCCGTCCAGCGAGCAGGAATGGCCGTTAGCGCCGAGGGATTCGAGGCTGAAGCTCTGCTGGCCATTGACAGCCTTCTGGATGATCAGGCTGCCCCAGCCGCCCTTGGCCAGGTATTCCCCGGCGGGCAGCGTGGTGTCGGCGGCTTGGGCGGTACTGGCGAGAGCGGCGAAAAGCAGGGAGAGCAGCGAGCGTCCGTTCGATTTCATGGGTCCATCCAGGGTTTGCATGACTGGGGCACATGATACCGCTGCGAGCCGGTGGCTAGTGGAAATCCCGGCTGCGCACATCCAGCCCTTCCAGCAATCCGCTCAAATCCGTCAGCCGCCCGGCGATCACATGGCGCACGCCGTCCTTGGCTTCCAGGGTGCCGTCCACCTGCATCAGGCGGGCGCTGAGGAAGGGGCGGCGCTGCTGTTCGGCAAGGTCGCGCCAGACGATCACGTTGATCATGCCGAACTCGTCTTCGAGGGTGACGAAGGTGACGCCGCTGGCCGTCCCCGGCCGTTGCCGGCCGACCACCAGGCCGGCGACGCGCACCGGGCGATCAGCTTCGAGCTTGAACAGGTCCCGCGAGCTGCGGCAGCGGCGGGCCCTGAGGGCGCCGCGCAGCAGGGTCATGGGGTGTGGGCCGAGGGTGGTGCCGAGGGTCGCGTAGTCGGTGAGCAGGTCTTCGCCACGGCTGGGCAGCGGCAGGCTGACCGGTGCTTCTTCGGTGACCTGGCCGGCGAACAGCGGCAGTTGCGGCTCGACCCCGGCGATCGCCCAGCGCGCCTTGTGCCGGTGGCCGGCGAGGCCACGCAGGGCGCCGGCGTCGGCCAGTTGCTCGCGGGCGCGGTTATCCAGGTGGGCGCGCAGGCAGAGGTCGGCGGCATCGGCGAAGGGGCGTTGCTCGCGGGCCTGGGCAATGGCATCGGCGACTTCTTCACGCAGCCCGCGCACCATGCGCAAACCGAGGCGGATCGCCGGCTGGCGTTCGGCGATGGGTTCCAGGGTGCAGTCCCAGTGGCTGTGGCGCACGTCCACCGGGCGAATCTCCAGGCCATGGCGGCGGGCATCCTGCAGCAACTGGTCGGGGCTGTAGAAACCCATGGGCCAGCTGTTGATCAGTGCGCAGGTGAAGGCCGCCGGCTCGTGGCATTTCAGCCAGCAGCTGGCGTAGGTAAGCAGGGCGAAGCTGGCGGCGTGGGATTCGGGGAAACCGTAGCTGCCGAAGCCCTTGATCTGTTCGAAGATGCGCGCGATGTACTCCTGCTCGTAGCCCTTGGCGGTCATGCGTTCGAATAGCCGTTGGCGGTGCGGCTCCAGGCCGCCGTGGCGTTTCCAGGCGGCCATGGAGCGGCGCAGGTGGTCGGCTTCGCCGGGCGTGTATTCGGCGGCGATGATCGCCAGTTGCATCACCTGTTCCTGGAACAGCGGCACGCCGAGGGTGCGCTCGAATACTGGCTTGAGTTCCTCGGAGGGATAGACGACCGGCTCTTCCTTGTTCCTCCGGCGCAGGTAGGGATGCACCATGTCGCCCTGGATCGGGCCGGGACGGACGATGGCGACTTCGATCACCAGATCGTAGAACGTCTCGGGTCGCAGGCGCGGCAGCATGGCCATCTGCGCGCGGGACTCGATCTGGAACACGCCCACGGTGTCGGCGCGGCTGATCATCGCGTAGGTCTCCTTGCACTCCTGCGGCAGGGTGGCGAGGGTCCAGTGCTTGCCGCGATAGTCGGCGATCAGGTTGAAGCAGCGGCGCAGGGCACTGAGCATCCCCAAAGCGAGCACATCGACCTTGAGCAGACCGACGGCGTCGAGGTCGTCCTTGTCCCACTGGATCAGGGTGCGCTCGGGCATGGCGGCGTTTTCCACCGGCACCAGGGTTTCCAGCGGTTGCTGGGAAATGACGAAACCGCCGGGGTGCTGCGACAGGTGCCGGGGGAAACCGACCAATTGCCCGGTCAGCGCCAGCACTCGCCGCAGGATCGGGCTCTCCGGATCGAAGCCGGCTTCGCGCAGGCGGTCGGTGTGCGGCGCTTCGCGGCTCCAGGCACCGCAGCAGTCGGCCAGCGCGCCGACCTGATCCGGCGGCAATCCCAGCGCCTTGGCTACGTCACGCACCGCGCCGGCGCCACGGTAGGTACTGGCCACGGCGGTGAGCGCGGCGCGCGTGCGGCCATAGCGGCGGAACACGTACTGGATGACTTCCTCGCGGCGGTCGTGCTCGAAGTCGACGTCGATGTCCGGCGGCTCGTTGCGCTCGCGGGAGATGAAGCGTTCGAACAGCAGGTGCACGTGCTCGCGAGTCGGGTCCAGCTCGGTGATGCCCAGGGCGAAGCAGACCACCGAGTTGGCCGCCGAGCCGCGTCCCTGGCAGAGAATGCTTTGGCTGCGGGCAAAGGCGACGATGTCGTAGACCGTGAGGAAGTAGCTGTCGTACTTAAGCTCGGCGATCAGCGCGAGCTCATCCTCGACACGCTGGCGGACGGCGGCATTGGCGCCGTCTTTCCAGCGGCACAGGATGCCTTCCTCGGTCTTCTCCCGCAGCCAGGTGGTGGGCGTGTGGCCTTCGGGAACCAGCTCGCGCGGATACTGATAATCCAGTTGACCGAGATTGAAGCTGCAGCGCTCGGCGATCTTCAGCGTCTCCGCCAGCAACTCGGCCGGATAGATCGCCGCCAGCGCCTCCTTCGTTCGCAGATGTCGCTCGCCGTTGGGATAGAGGTACTGTCCGGCCTCGTGCACCGGCAGGTGCTGGCGGATGGCGGTCATGCAGTCCTGCAGGGCGCGGCGGCCACGGGCGTGCATGTGCACGTCGCCGCAGGCCACGGCGGGGATGGCCAGACGCGTGGCCTGTTCGCGCAGGCGGCACAGCTTGCCGGCGTCGTCCGGGCCCTTGTGCAGTTCGACGCCCAGCCACAGGCGCTCGGGGAAGCGTTCGCGCAGCCACAGGCCGTCAACGTCCTGGTCGTCTCGCGGCAGCCAGATCGCCAGCAGGTGCTCGAGGTTGCCGTCGAAGTCCGCGCGCACCAGACGGTAGCTGCCTTTCTCGGCGCGACGGCGGGCATGGGTGAGCAGGCGGCAGAGGTTTTCGTAGCCAGTGAGGTTCTCCGCCAGCAGCACCAGCTTCGGGCCCTGCTCGATGCTCAGTTCGCTGCCGGTGATCAGGGGAATCTCGGTTTCCTTCGACGCCTGCCAGGCGCGGACGATGCCGGCCAGGCTGCATTCGTCGGTGATCGCCAGGGCGCGGTAGCCGAGCTTCTTCGCCCGCTCGAACAGCTCGGCGGCGCTGGAGGCGCCGCGCTGGAAGCTGAAGTTGGACAGGCAGTGCAGCTCGGCGTAGCCGGGGCCTTCATCCGGCGCGTTCATGCGAACCAGCCGTGCAGCAGCAACGGACCGTCGTCACCCACCGGGCGAAACACCCAGGCGCGCTGCCCGCTGCGGGTGCGTACCTGGTAGTAGTCGCGGCGGATGTCCTCGCCGTCCCACCAGCCGGATTCGATGCGTTCAGGCCCGGCCAGCAAAGTCGGGGCGAACTCGCTCAGCGGTTGCGGTTCTGCCAGCAACCAGCCGGGGCGCGGGACCTCGGCAATGGGCAGGTGTGGCGTGGCATTGCCTTGCCAGGCGCGCTCCGGGCGATGGTCGGCGAGGCCGCCGAGGCTGTGCACGGCGTCGTCGCCCAATCGAGCGCGCAGGCGTTCGCGCAGTTGTTCCCAGGGTTGGGATTGCTGCGGGCGGTCGTCGAACAGCTCGCGGTGTTGCGGCACGAAGGGCGGCAGGTCTTCGGCCAGTAGCCGCACGCTGTGCACCGGGGCGCGCAGTTGCAATTGCTCCAGGCGGCCACGGCTCAGCTCGAAGAGCATCGCCGCTTCGCGCTCGGCGCTGAGCAGGCCCACCGGCATCTGGGTGTCCGGGGCGTCGTGGTGCTCCAGGTGCAGGACGAAGCGCTGCACGCCGCTGTCGCGCCCGGCGAGGAAGGCGCTGAGGTCAGCGGTCAGGCGGCGCAGCGGGAAGAGCAGGGCCTGGGTGGATTCCACGTCGAAGTTCAGCTCGATGCGCGACTCGAAGCTGTCCGGCGGCCGGTAGAACTCCAGGGCCAGCGGGCGCTGGCCGAGCAGGGTATCGACCTGGCGCAGTACCTGCGGCGGGAAGCGCCGGGCCAGGCTCTCGCGCGGCAGGGCGAGCAGTTGCTGCAGGTTGCGCAGGCCCATGCGGCCCAGCGAGGTGGCGGCGTCGCGCTCCAGGCCCAGGCGCTCCAGCGGCATCCTGCCCAGGTACTGGCGCAGTTGCTGGTTGTCGTGGATCGCCACGCCATCGTGGCCATTGGCGAGGATGCGCGCGGCGGCCGGGTTGGGTGCGGCGGTAATGCGGTGGCGGAAGCCCAGGGCGCTCAACTCCTCACGCAGCCGCGCCTCGAAGTGTGGCCAGGGGCCGAACAGTTGCAGGCTGGATTGCACTTCCAGCAGCAGCGCACGCGGGTAGTGCTGGCTGACCTGCGAGCTGAAGCCATAGGCCCAGGCGGCCAGCAGGTCCTGCCAGCGCTGCACTTCGCCCAGGTCGTACTCTGCGGTTTCGAAATCGCGGCTCAGGGCCTGGGCGGCGCTGAGCGACTGGCCGGGCTTGAGCCCCAGCGCCCGTGCCGCCGGGTTCACCGCTTGCAGCACACGGCGTTGCGACGGCCCAGCGAGCAGCGCCAGAGCGGCGCCCGGCTCGGGACGGCCACGGAGCGCGCCGTCCATCGCCAGTTGCGGCAGGAGAATGCAGGCCCAGAGCATGCCGGCCTCAGTGCCAGGGCAACGGGATGGGCCGCGCCGGCGCCAGCCCGCCACGGCACTTGAGTACGCGCAGCTGTGCCGGGGTGGCGTCCAGCGCCAGGCGCAGTGCGGCGGGCGATGGGTTGAGCGCTTCACGCTGCGAGCGGTAGGCGATGGCCAGGGTCTGCCCGGTTTCGGCGGCCACCTGCAGGCGGCGCAGGGCGCGGTCGTCGGCCTGCTGCGGCCAGCACAGCACGGCGCCGCAACTGCCCGAGCGCAGGCATTGCTCGGTGGCCCAGAGGGCATCTCGACCTGTGGCGCGGACGATGCTCAGTTGATCGAGCAGCACACTGGCCGCCTGCCAGGCTGCCGGGTAGGGCACATGGGGTGGGTCGACCAGCACGATGCGCTCGCCGGCTGCACTGAGCCGGGCGAGGGTCGGCCAGACCAGTTGAAGTTCGCCGACGCCTTCCTGGGCCAGGAGGATTTCGCTGAGCGCGGCTTCCGGCCAGCCGCCGCTGGGCAGGGCCTGGTCCAGCACGGCGTGGCCGGTGGGCTGCTGGCTGGGTGGCAGGCCCTGGGGCTGGCCTTTCCAGACCTGGCGCTGGTGGAACAGGGTGTCGAGCGCGACCACGCTGCCCATCACGGCCTCCTGGCCGGCGAGCGGCGACGCTCATGCGCCCGGCAGGAGGGCCGGGGGCGAAGGATGGGTGGGTATTGCATGGGTTTGCTCGGAAATAACTGTATGGATGTACAGTTTATCCGGTGGGGTGGCGCCGTCAATGGCGGTTGGTCTGGATGGGGCTGGGTGCGCTGGCGAGCTTTCTGCAGGAGCGGACTCCGTCCACGATGTGTGTGCCTCGCGCTTTTGTTTCCCGCGTCGCGCGCGGAGTGCGCGCAGGCTTCCTGTTTCGCCCCCTCGGGCGAGTCACTTTGCCAAACGACGCAAAGTAACCAAAGGTCTTGCCCCTCCATCCGGTTTTTCGCTTAAGCGAAAAATTCCCTCGTTGAAAGGGGCGTTCGGCGTGTGTGGACGTTTCTCTGGAAGACTTCAAGAGCCAAGGCCAAAGCGGTATGGCGTGCAAAATTTAGTAAGAGCAGACCATGTCCACGATTGGCCGGCAGGGCCGGCATCGGGCGGGTTCGCGAGCAAGCTCGCTCCTACAGGGATACTCGGAGTGCTCTTCGTAGGAGCGAGCTTGCTCGCGAACCCCACGGCATAAAGCCAAGCAAGGAGGAGAACTGCGCGGGCCTACAGCAACAGATACCCCTGCGGCTCCTTCGAACGCGGCGGGTCGGCAACGAACTTCAGCCGCTGCGGCTTCCACCACCCCGGCAACAACCGCCGCACGGCGGGCTGGTTGAATCGATCATCGAGCAGGTAAATCACCCCCGAATCCGTCGGCGTGCGGATCACCCGGCCGGCCGCCTGGACGACCTTCTGCAGGCCGGGGAACAGGTAGGTGTAGTCGTAGCCGTCGCCGAACATGCCCTGCATGCGCTGCTTGATCTCCTCGTTGACCTCGTTCACCTGCGGCAGGCCCAGCGTAGCGATGAAGGCGCCGATCAGGCGATCGCCCGGCAGGTCGATGCCTTCGCCGAAGGCGCCGCCGAGCACGGCGAAGCCGATGCCCTGCGAGTGCGGGGTGAAGCGGTCGAGGAAGGCCTGGCGCTCGATCTCGTTCATGCTGCGCGACTGCACCCAGCGCGGAATATCCGGGTGCTCGGCGGCGAAGCGCTCCAGCGCCTGCTGCAGGTAGGCGTAGCTGCTGAAGAACGCCAGGTAGTTGCCGGGGCGTGCGCGGAACTGCCGCGCCATCAGCGTGCTGATCGGCGACAGGCTGGCCTCGCGGTGCTGGTAGCGGGTGGACAGGTTGCTCAGCGCGTGGACTTCCAGTTGCTCGGCGCGGAAGGGCGATTCCACTTCGCGCCAGGTGGTGTCTTCCGGCAGGCCGAGCAGGTCGGCGTAGTAATTGGCCGGGTTCAGCGTGGCGGAGAACAGCGTGGTGCTGTGGGCCGCCTCGAAGCGCGGTTCGAGGAAGGGCGCCGGCACCACGTTGCGCAGGCACAGGGTGGAGAGCGTGCGCAGGCCGCTGCCGTCGTGGCGGGTGATGTCGAACAGCGAGTGCGGCCCGTAGGCTTCGGCCAGCCGGCAGAACAGCATGGCGTCGAGGTAGAAGCGCAGCAGTTCGGCCTCGTTGCCGGTGGGCTGGTCGGTGAGGTGGTCGGTGATGGCGCTGACGGCCTTCTGCAGCGCGGCGATGAACAGGTCGGGCACCGTCGGGTAGATCTGGTAGTCGACCTCCTGGTCGCGGTGCATCTGGTTCCAGTGCCGGCCGACGCGCTCCAGCACGCCTTTCAGCCCGGCCGGGGCGACCTTGCGCAGGGCGTTGAACTCGGACTGGTCGAGCTCGGCGCTGTACATGCCGCGGCCGCGCTCGATGAGGTTGTGCGCCTCGTCCACCAGCAGGGTGACCTTCCAGTCGTTGAGTACGGTAAGGCCGTAGAGCAGGGCGCTCATGTCGAAGTAGTAGTTGTAGTCACCCACCACCACGTCGGCCCAGCGGCACAGTTCCTGGCTCAGGTAGTAGGGGCAGACCTGGTGCTGCAGCGCCACGTCACGCAGTGCTTCCTGGGTCAGCCAGCGCTGCTTGAGCGCGGCCTCGCGGGCGGCGGGCAGACGGTCGTAGAAACCCTTGGCCAAGGGGCAGGAGTCGCCGTGGCAGGATTTGTCCGGGTGTTCGCAGGCCTTGTCGCGGGCGACGTGTTCGAGCACGCGCAAGGGCTGCGCGGCGTCCTGCTGGCGCAGGGTCGCCAGGGCGTCGAGGGCCAGGCGCCGGCCGGGGGTCTTGGCGGTGAGGAAGAACAAGCGGTCGAGCTTCTGCCCGGGGAAGGCCTTGAGCTGCGGGAACAGGGTGCCGAGGGTCTTGCCGATGCCGGTGGTGGCCTGGGCCATCAGCGTCTGGCCGTCGCGGGCGGCGCGGAATACCGATTCGGCGAGCATGCGCTGGCCCTGGCGGAAGTCCGCGTAGGGGAAGCGCAGCGCCTCCAGGCCCTGGTCGCGCTCGACGCGGTGGGCGCTTTCCTGCTCGGCCCATTTCACGAAGCGGCTGCATTGCAGCTCGAAGAAGGTGCGCAGGTCATCGGCGGCGAAGCGCTCGCGGAATAGCGTTTCCTTCTGGGTGATGACGTTGAAGTAGACGACGGCGAGATCGATGGCGTCGATCTCCAGCGTCTGGCACAGCAGCCAGCCGTACACCTTCACCTGTGCCCAGTGCAGCAGCCGGTGGTTCTGCGGGATGCGCGCGACGTCGCCGCGGTGGGTCTTGATCTCTTCCAGCAGGTTGGCTTCGGGGTCGTAGCCATCGGCGCGGCCGCTGACCACCAGCCCCGGATACTCGCCGCGCAGCGGTAGCTCGGCGATATAGCCCAGGCCCCGGCGCGAGACCACCGTGGCGTGCCCGGCCATGCCTTCCTGGGCAGTGGGCGCGGGGGTGAAGCGCAGGTCGAGGTCACCTTCCTTGGCGGTGAATTCGCACAGCGCGCGCACGGCGACGGCGTAGCTCATTGGCTTTCGTCCGCCTCGCCCTGCCAGCGCACGTAGCAGACTTCCACCGGCATGCCGTGCTCGGCGCAGAAGGCCAGCCAGCGCTTCTGATTATCCTGCAGGCGGTCGCCGGGGCCTTTCACTTCGATCATCCGGTAGCGCGCCTCGCCGGGCCAGAACTGGATCAGGTCGGGCATGCCGGCGCGGTTGGCCTTGGGGTCGGCCAGCAGGCGCGCGAACCACAGCTTCAGGTGCGCGGCCGGCAGGCAGTGCAAGGCCTGCGCCAGCAGACTCTCGTCGAGCAGCTCCCAGTGCACGAAGGGCGAGAGGATGCCGTGCTTGGCCATGTAGGTTTCACGGATCGCCGCCAGATAGGCGTCGCTGTCCAGCAGTGCCAGGCGTGCGGCGAAGGCCTCGGCGCGGCGGCTGACGAAATCGCCGCGATACAGATCGCTCGGCCCGGCCTGGAAGGGGTGGAAGAAGGCGCCGGGCAGCGGGGCGAAGATCACGTCCCAGCAGAGCAGGCCGAACAGGCTGCAGACCAGTGCGTTCTCCACGTAGTGCACCGGTGCTTCTTCCTCGTGGAGCACGGATTGCACGGCGAATTCGACGTTGACGTCGGGGCGCGGCAGTTCCAGGTCGATACGCAACGGCGGTACGGGCTTGGCCGCTTTTTCCTTCGGTAGCCCGAGTTGGCGGACCAGTCGTGTCAGCGCGCGCTCCACAAGCTGCAGCTCGCCGTCGCTTTCCGGCGCGGTCAGTGCGGCCTGGACCAGTGCATGCGCTTCATCGAAGCGCTGCAGGCGTTCCAGCACGCGGATCTGCCGCTGCCGCGAGCCACCTGCGGAGGTTTGCCGATAGAGCGCCAGGGCGGCGTCCAGCTCGCCTTCACGCTCCAGCTGATAGGCCATGCGGTACAACAGGCGGGCGTGGCGAGCTTGCAGGTAGGCGTTGTCGCTGCGGAACTCGCCCAGTTCGGCCAGCAGGTCGGCGATGGGCTCGCCAGCGTCGAAGCGGACGGCGCCGTTCCACAGGTGGATGTAGGCCTCCAGCTCGTCACGACGGCGGAAGGCGCGGGAATCGGCGGTGAAAGGGACGGTTTCGTAGCGGAAGATGCCGAGGTCGGCGAGCACGAACTCGGACCAGTCCTGCTGCAGGTTGCCGAAGAACAGCAGGCGCAGGCGGTCGCACAGTGGCGTCGCCATCAGGGTGTAGAGGCGGTCGAGATCCGGATACCAGCTTTCGAACGGCTGCACCTGCTGGTGATAGGCGTACAGGTGCTCGTAGAGCTCGGCCTTCTTCAGCGAGGCGCGTGGCAGGTCGTCGCGGAAGCGCGCGAGCAGTTCGTCCTTGAGCAGCAGCGGCAGCAGTTCGTCCAGTGTCAGCGGGTAGTCGTCGGCCAGCCAGCCCAGCTCCAGCAGCGGTGCGGCGGCTTCGGGGATATCGCCGATCTCGGCATAGCTCAGCTTGCCGGCGCGAAAGTGCGGTCCCTTGCGCATCACCAACCGCACCAGCAGCGCCCGCGAGGGCCGCGGCAGCGTGCGGAAGTCCGTGATGAAGCGGGCTTCCTCGGCGTCGAGCAGGTCGGCGTAGCGTTCGTCGATCCAGTCGAGGGCGCGGTGGAAGTTGGTCAGGTAGTAGAGGCTGGGGTCGAGCGGCGCGGACATCGGCGGGCACTGGTTTTACATACAGTGCCAAGGATGGCGCGATGGGGGCTTGGCCGCAAGGGTTCTGGCGGCCTTTCATCGGGAGATGTCGGGGTTTTCTGTAGGAGCGTCCCATGGGCGCGATCGCGGGCATGACCCGCTCCTTCAGGAGCAGCGGCATCAGCTCTGTAGGATGGGTGGAGCGAAGCGATACCCATGCGGCGGGTGCTCGGAATCGATGGGTATCGCTTCGCTCCACACCATCCTACGGTCGCTCTTTGCTCTACCGCATCGCACCGACTCAGCGGATCAACCCAGGCGGAACACCAGCGCCTTCAGGCCGCTGTCTTCCTCGATGTCGGCGAATTCCGGCGGGTTTTCCAGGCGCTCGACGAAGCGCAGCTGCGGCGCCTCGGCGGCCATGCCCTGGAGCAGGAAGTCGACGCCCACTGCCGGGTCGTTCACGCAGGCCAGCACGGTGCCGCTGCCATCCAGCAATTCCGGCAGGCGGCGCAGGATACGGGCGTAGTCCTTGTCGAGGACGAAGCTGCCTTTCTGGAAGCTCGGCGGGTCGATGATGATCAGGTCGTACGGGCCGGACTTCTTCACCTTGCCCCAGGACTTGAACAGGTCGTGGTCGAGGAAGCTGACCCGCGACAGGTCGTGGCCGTTCAGGCGGTGGTTGTCGCGGCCACGGCTGAGCGCGGCGCGGGCCATGTCGAGGTTGACCACTTTCTGCGCGCCACCGGCGATCGCCGCCACGGAGAAGCCACAGGTGTAGGCGAACAGGTTGAGCACGCGCAGGCCGGCCGAGTTGGCCTGTACCCACTGGCGGCCGTAGCGCATGTCGAGGAACAGGCCGTTGTTCTGCTTGCGGCCAAGGTCCAGCTGATAGCGCAGCCCGTGCTCGGTGATCTGCCAGCCATCGAATGCTTCGCCGTGGAGGACTTCCATCGTGCTTTCCAGGGTGTAGCGGTGCTGCAGCATCAGGCTGCGGGCAGCGGTGGCACGCCAGGTTTCGCTTTGCGCCAGTTCCAGCAGCATCGCTCGCAGCGCGGCCAATTCGTCCTCGGCCGGCTCGCGGAACAGCGACACCAGCAGCACGCCTTCCAGCCAGTCGGCAGTCACCTGCTCCAGCCCCGGCCAGCGCCGGCCGCGGCCGTGGAACAGGCGGCGGGTTTCCACGGGGGCGGGGTTGAGGGCCGCAAGCAGTTGCTCGCGCAGAGTGGCGATGGCGTCGGTGTTCATCTTTCCGGTCTTTCTGATTCAGGCGATCGGGGGCAATCGGGGCGGCGATTCTACGCGCTCAGGCGTCATGGCGCTGCACCTGCAGTTTTTCCTCCGGGCGCGGGGCGACGAAGTAGCGGTTGAGGGATTCGTAGCCGGCCGGGTCCAGTGGCGCGGCCAGCGGCGCCAGGGCGTGGCGGGCGAGCAGGCGGCTGCGGCAAGTGGCCGGGTCGACGTCGAGGAAGTGCAGGCAATGCGCCGCGCCGGCCTGTTGTGCCAGGTCGATCAGCCAGCGGCGGTCGGCCAGGGTATTGGCGGGAATATCCAGCACTACGCTGGTGCCGGCGCGCAGCAGGCCGACCACGTGTGGCCCCATCACCTTGCGCACGCGGCGGGCATAGAGCTGGTAGTCGTCGGGGTTGCTGATGCCCCAGGGAAACAACTCCGCCAGCCACTGTTCCTCGGCCAGCATCACAGTGCCTGGCGTCTCGGCCAGCTGCCGCGCCAGGCAGGACTTGCCCGACGCCGCCTTGCCACACAGCAGGTGCAATGTGCCGGTACTCATGTCGTCGCCTCCAGCAGGTCGGTGCCGTAGGAGTTGTCCACGGCGCAGCGCCAGGCGCCATCGGCCTCGCGGCGAAAGACGTAGGTGGCGCGGCGGCTCAGCTTGCCGTGGCTGGTGTCGAGCAGGGTCTGTGCGACCACCAGTGCGGTGTCGCCGGCTTCGAGGATTTCCAGGCGGCCCTGGCGCACTCGCAGCTTGTGCCCGAAATACTCGGTGATGGCGACGAAGGCCTGGCGGATCTGCTCCTTGCCACGCGCCAGCAGGCCGGGTTTGACCACCAGCAGGGCGTCGTCGGTGTAGAAGTCGATCAGCGCGTCGAAATCCTCGCGGCCGATGGCTTCGTCGGCGGCCAGGATGAGCGCTTGCAGGGGATGCTGCTCGGGGTGGGTTGCCTGGTCCATCAGTGTCTCCTCGATCGGGAGCCTCGGACGGCGGGCATTAAAAAACCCGCCGGGAGGCGGGTTTGGTTGTTCGCGGAATGCGCTAACCCACCATCGGAGCGATGGTGGTAATAATCTGCTGGAAGGTGCGGTTGGCGGCATTCATGGGGCAGAAGCTAGCAGAAAATTCCTGCGCTGCGCCAGTGCTCTTTTTTCCTCGCGCCGTGGCATGATCGCGCCGCGCCGTGGTCCAAACGCCCAGTCTTCCTCCACGCTGTAGCGGAGCCTTCCATGCCATCCTTCCTACCGACCCGCCTCCTGCGCGCGCTGACGCTGCTGGCCGGGTTGGCCGTTTGCGCGCCAGCCTCCGCGGTTGCGCCCAGTTGCCCGGCGGGGCAGCGCCAGGTCTGCCTGGACAGTTGCATGTGCCTGCCCGACCTGGGCGCCGTGCTCGGCCCGGTGTTGTCCGATACCCGCAAGATGGCCGCCCAGGCCCTGGCGGTATGGCTGCAGCAGTCCCGCGAGCAGGCGGAGCAGGGCGGCACCGAGCCGATCCCGCTGGAGATCCGTGCGCAGTTGCAGGGCTACTTTTCCGATGACGTGCTGATGGGCGCGCGCTACTCCACTGGCGCGCTGGACCAGCTCAATGCCGCCCAGGCGATGATGCAGAACCCCGACACCGAGGCCGTTACCCTGGTCGACGTGATCGTCTTCCGCCGCGAGGAAGACGCGCAGAAGGACGTCGCGCTCTGGGCTCACGAACTGTGGCACGTCAAGCAGTACCAGGAGTGGGGCGTGCAGGGCTTCGCCACACGCTATACCGAGGACTTCGACGCCGTGGAGGCGCCGGCCTACGAAATGGCGCGGCGCGTGGCGAAGGACCTGCGTGATGGCAAGCTGGCCTCGCCAGCGCCCTGAGTTCCTATCGGCTGGCGGACGCTTCCGCCGGCGGCGTGCCGCCGCCCAGCGCCTTGCACAGGGCGATCAGCGTCAGGCGCAGCTGGGTATCGCTGTCCACCACGTCGCGGCGTGATTGCAGGTAGGCGCGCTGGGCGTCCAGTTCCACCAGGAAATCGGTGAGGCCACCGGCATAGCGGGCCTTGGCCATGCCATAGGCGGCGTCGCTGCTGCGCAGCTTTTCCTGCAGGCGCTGGTTGCGCTGGCGTTCGGCACCGTAGTGGCTCAGTGCATCGTCGACTTCCTGCCAGGCCTTGAGCACGGTCTGCTGGTAGGACACGGCGGCTTCCTGCTGTTCCAGCTTGCGCAGGTTGATCTGCGAACGGCGCCGGCCATTGTCGAAGATCGGCAACGACAGGCTCGGCCCGACACTCCAGGTGCGGCTGCCCCAGTCGCTGAACTTGCCATCCTCCACCGATTCGTAACCGAAGTTCGCGCCCAGGCGAATACTCGGATAGAGGTCGGCCACGGCCACGCCGATGTTGGCGGTGGCGGCATGCAGTTGGGCTTCGGCGGCGCGGATGTCCGGGCGCCGGCGAGCCACTTCCGAGGGCAGGCCGAGGCTCAGGTCCGGGGTCTGCGGCGCGTTCTGCGCGACGGGTTTCAGGTCCTCGCGCAGGCTGCCCGGTTCGGCGCCGATGAGTACGCCGATCTGGTTGATCGCCGCGCTTTCGCTGGCCTGCAGTTGCGGCAGGCTGGAGCGCAGTTCGGCGAGTTGGCCGCGCTGGCGTTCGACGTCGAAGTCGTCCACCAGGCCGCCGTCGGCGCGCACCTGGATCAATTGCATGGACTCCTCGGTGGCGGCGATGTCCTGCTGCGCCACGGCAATTTGCTGCTGCACGCCGCGCAGCTCGAAGTAGCTGCGCGCCAGTTCCGCCGAAACGCCCAGGCGGGTTTCCTCGAACATCGCCTGCTGCGCATCGACGCTGGCATCGGCGGCCTCGACGGAGCGACGGATGCGGCCCCACAGGTCGGGTTCCCACGAAGCGTCGAAGCCAGCCTGGTAGAGCGTGAAGGGCTCGGCCAGGACCTTGGCGATCTGGTCGCTGTCACCGGTCGGTGCGATGCGCTGGATCATCAGGGCGTTGGAGCCGTTCTCGCTCAGGCGCTGGCGATTCACCGCGGCCGAAGCGTTGACGTCGACGCCGCGCTGGGCCGCCACCATCTGCCGCTGCATGCGGCTCTGGGCGAAGCGCAGCACGGCGGTCTTGAGGTCCGGGCTGGCCTTGTCGGCGCGGCGTTGCAGGTTGTTCAGTACCGGGTCGTTGAACAGGCTCCACCAGTCCGCGCCGAGGCGGGTGCTGCCTTCGGCCGGATGCAACTGGCCGCTGCCGGAGTGGGCGGCCTGCCAGCTGGCCGGCGTCTGGGTTTTCGGCGCCTCGTAGTCGGGGCCCACGGCGCAACCGGCGAGGCTGCTACCCAGCAGGGCCAGGGAGACGAAACGGAAAGTGAGGTTCATGCCTGACACCCTCTTGCAGACCTAGTCATCCGAAGTGTCCTCGAAGCGTCGCGCGACATAGCCCATCAGCAGGCCGCCGAAAATGCCGATCACGCCGCAGGCCAGGCCCATGGAGCGGTTGGTCACCATGCCGACGTTCTTCACGTGGGTGGGCAGGCCCAGCAGGCCGATGAACAACAGCATCGCCGCCGACAAGGCGATCAGGTAGATGCCGCCGGCGCGCCAGGACTGGGTGGGAATGCCTTTCCTGCGGCAGTAGCGGTGGCCCAGCCAGAACGGCAGCAGAAGCTGAGTGATGAGGAAGACGATGAAGCTGCTGGTGTCGCTCATGGCTGTCCATTTCCGAAAAAGTCCCCTGCCAGGGTATTGCATTCGCTGGCCATGCCGGGTGACCCGTTACGCAAGCCGGTGGCGGAACAGCCACGAGGCAAGCGGCAAGGTGACGGCGGCGACCACCAGCATGGGGATCAGGTTGAGCCCCACGTCGGCCAGGGTCGCGCCTTCGAGGTAGACCCGCTGGATCAGGTCGATGCCGAAGCGCAGCGGGTTGGCGTAGGTCACGATCTGCAGGAACTCGGGCATGTTGCGCACCGGTGTGGCGAGGCCGGAGAGCAGCGTCAGCGGCATGATCAGCACGAAGGTGTAGAGCATTGCCTGCTGCATGTTCAGCGACACCGCGCTGATCGACATGCCCAGCCCGACGCAGGCGATGGTGAAGACCGCCAGCCCTCCGTAGAGGTTGAACAGCGAGCCGGCCATGGGTATTCGGAACCAGAACAGCGCCATCAGCAGCACCAGCGTGGCCTGCAGCATGCCGATCAGCAGCGGCGGAATGGCCTTGCCGAGCATGATTTCCAGCGGCGTGTAGGGCGTCACCAGCAACTGGTCGAAGGTGCCCTGTTCGCGCTCGCGGGCCACCGAGAGGGCGGTGAGCATCAGCGTCTGCATCATGCTCAGGGTGGCGATCAGCGCGGGGATCAGCGGCCAGCGGGTTTCCAGGTTGGGGTTGTACCAGGAGCGGCTGACCACGCTGATCGGCGCCGAGGCCAGGCCCTGCTCGCGGTTGAACTCATCCACCACCACGGCGAGCCCGGCGGCGGCGGAGCCGGCGGTGTTGGAGTTGCGGCCGTCGAGGATGACCTGGATCGGCGCCGGGTCGCCCTGGGCGAGGCGGGTCTGGAAGTCCGACGGGATGTGGATCACCAGCAGCGCCTTCTGCTCGTCGATCACCGTCTGGATTTCCTCCACGCGGGTGAGCGTTGCCACGCGGTGGAAGATGCCGCTGCCGTCCAGGCGAGAAATCAGGCGCGTGGAGGATTCGCTGTGGCTCAGGTCGAGCACGGCGTAGGGCGCGTCGTTGAGGTCGAAGGTCACCGCGTAGCCGAACAGCACGCTCTGCATCAGCACCGGCGCCACCAGCACGATGCGGTTGGCCGGGTCCTTGAGGATCACCAGCAGTTCCTTGCGCCACAGGTTGAGGATGCGCCAGAGGAATTCCATGTCAGTCAGTCCAGCCGCTTGCGCGTCACCAGCCGCGCCAGGCCCAGCAGGGCGACGGCGTAGGCGGCGAGGATGGCGCAGTTCTTGAAGATCATCGGCCAGAAGTCGCCGGCCAGGAACAGGGATTTCACCAGTTCCATGAAGTAGGTCGCCGGCAGCAGGTTGCCGATCACGCGGATGGCGGTCGGTACGTTGCGCAGGTCGAAGATGAAGCCCGAGAGCATCATCGCTGGCAGGAAGCTGGCGAGCAGGGCGATCTGGCTGGCGAGGAACTGGTTCTTGGTCACCGCCGAGATCAGCAGGCCGATGCCCAGCGCCACCAGCATGTAGAGCATGGAGGCGATCACCAGCACGATGAAGGAGCCGTAGATCGGCACGTCGAACAGGAAGCGCGCGGCGAGCAGGCACAGCGCCAGGCCGATCATGCCGATGCCGAAGCAGGGGATGATCTTCGCCAGGAGGATTTCCACCGGCCGCACCGGCGTGACGAACAGCGCCTCCAGCGTGCCGCGTTCCCATTCGCGGGCCATCACCAGGGCGGTGAGGAAGGCGCCGACCAGGGTCATGATCAGCACGATCAGCCCCGGCACCAGGTACCAGGTGCTGGTGTTGGCGGCGTTGAACCACATGCGCTGGACGATGGTGACCGCGCCAGCCTGGCTCGCCGAACCGGCGCCACGGTCGGCCTGCTTCTCGGCGTAGCCGGCCAGTGCGCTGCTGACGTAGGTGGAGACGCTGGCGGCACGGGTGGCGTCCGAGCCCTGCACCAGCACCTGGATCTGCGCGTGGCCGTCGTTGAGGTTGCGGGTGAAATCGGAGGGGAACTGCACCACCGCGTCCACCTCGCGGGCGCGCATCAGTTTCTCGCCTTCGGCGTAGGAGCGTACGAGGTGCGGCTCCAGGTACTCGGTGCGGCTGATCCCGGCGGCCACGTCGCGGGCCACGGGGGAGGGGTCGTCGAGGACGATGGCGACGATGGCGCGCTTGACGTCCAGCGACAGGCCGTAGCCGAAGATCAGGATCAGCGCGATGGGCAGGCCGATGCCGATCAGCAGGTTGCTGCGGTCGCGCACCAGCTGCCGCACTTCCTTGCGCGTCAGCGAGGCGAGGCGCCGCCAGAAGCCGCCGGCGCTCATGCGGCGCCTGCCTTGGCGTGATGACGGTTGCTTTCCACAATTTCGATGAAGGCCTGCTCCATGTTCAGCGTGCTGCCCTTGCCGCCGGCCTGTTCCCGCACTTCCCGCGGGGTGCCCATGGCCAGCAGCTTGCCGGCGTCCTGGATGACGATGCGGTCGCAGTATTCGGCCTCTTCCATGAAGTGCGTGGTGATGATGATGGTGGTGCCGGAGGCCGCCAGCGCCGTGATGCGCTGCCAGAAGCCGCGGCGGGCGAGGGGGTCGGCGCCGCTGGTGGGCTCATCGAGGAAGAGGATCTCCGGCTCGTGGAGCAGGCCCACGGCCATCGCCAGGCGTTGCTTGAAGCCGCCGGGGAGCTGGCCGCTGGGCGAGTCTTCCTGGCCGGCGAGGTCGAACTGGCGGGACACCGCCTCCATCCGCTGCTTCAGCTGCTTGCCGCCCAGCCCGTAGGCGCCACCGAAGAAACGCAGGTTCTCCGCCACCGATAGGTTGCCGTAGAGGGAGAACTTCTGCGACACGTAGCCGACCTTGCGGCGTGCCTGGGCCCGAGCATTGCGCAGGTTGACCCCGGCCACCTGCAGCGTGCCGCTGGTGGCGGGCAACAGCCCGCAGAGCATGCGGAAGGTGGTGGTCTTGCCGGCGCCGTTGGGTCCGAGCAGGCCGAAGATTTCCCCGCGATGCACGCTGAAACTGGTGCTGGCCACGGCGGTGAAGTCGCCGAACTTGCGCACCAGGTCCTTCACTTCGATCACCGTTTCGTCGTTGTCGGCGTGGCCCTCGCCGTGGCGACGGGTGCCGGCCTTGAGCGATTCCATGTCGACCTGCTCGGCATCGCTGCGGGCGCGCAGCAGGAACATGAAGCCGTCCTCCAGGCGTGCGTCCACCTGGCGTACCGGGGCGCCATCGAGTAGCTGGTCGAGCTTGCCCTGATCCGCGTCGGGCTGGCGGATGAAGCGCACTTCGCCCGATTGCGGCACGGCATCGACGATGTTCTGGTGATCGTCCAGCAGCCGCGCCTGCAGGGTACGCGCGGGCTCGTCCTGGGGTGGCGTGGCGATGAAGCAGAGGTTGTCGGCGTGCTCGCGGATCGATGCCGGGTCGCCCTTGGCCATCAGTTGGCCCTGGTGCAGCAGGAAGACTTCGGCGCAGCGCTCGGCCTCGTCCATGTACGAGGTGGAGACCAGTACGCTGAGCTGCTCCTGCTCGATCAGCTGCTGGATGATCTCCCACAGTTCGCGGCGCGACAGCGGGTCGACGCCGACGGTGGGTTCGTCGAGCAGCAGCAGGTCCGGCGAGCGCACCAGCGTGCAGGCCAGCCCGAGCTTCTGCTTCATGCCGCCGGAGAGCTTGCCCGCCGGACGGTCGGTGAAGCGCGCCAGGTCGGTCATCTCCAGCAGGCGCTGGTAGCGCTCCTGGCGTTCCTTGTGCGGCACGCCGTGGAGGTCCGCGTAGAGGTCGAGGTTCTCCTGCACGCTGAGGTCTTCATAGAGGCCGAAGCGCTGCGGCATGTAGCTGATGCGGTCCTGGACCTGCTGCGGGTGGGCGTGGACGTCCAGGTCGAGCACGGTCAGCGTGCCGGCGTCGGCCTGCAGCAGCCCGGCAACCAGGCGCAGGAAGGTGGTCTTGCCGGCGCCGTCCGGGCCGACCAGCGCGGTGAGCTGGCCGCGCGGAATGTCCAGCGAGATGTCCTTGAGTGCCTGCACGGTCTTGCCTGACTCTTTCACCAGGAAGTGCTTGGCCAGGCCCTCGGCGCGGATGACCGGGCCTCCGTGGTGGGTTCCCTGAGTCGAGGCCATCAACGCGGCTCGTCGGCGAAGCGCACCGTGGCCGGCATGCCCAGGCGCAGGCGGTTGTCCGGGTCGGCGACCAGCACGCGCACTTCGTACACGAGGCTGGTACGCAGCTCTTCGGTCTGTACCGATTTCGGGGTGAACTCGGCCACCGAGGAGATGAAGCCGACATGGCCGTCGATGGCCTGGTCCGGGTGGCTGTCGGTGAACACCTGCGCCTTCATGCCCGGCTTGATGCGGCCCAGGTTGGTTTCGCTGACGTAGGCGCGAATCCATTTTGGGTCGGTCAGCGCCAGTGAATACACCGGGCGCTGCGGCGAGGCCATGTCGCCGGGTTCCAGCAGGCGCGAGCGCACGGTGGCGTTCTGCGGCGCCTTGAGGTCGGCCTCGTCGAGGTTATGCTGCAGCAGCGCCACATCGGCGCGGGCGGCGGCGAGCTGGGCCTCGGCCTGGGCGATGTCTTCCGCGCGCGGGCCGATCTGCGCCAGACGCAGGGATTTCTGGCGGTCTTCCAGCTCGGCCTGGGCAACTTTCTGCTGCGAGGTGGCGCTGTCGATGTCCTGCTGGCTGACGGCGCGGCCGCCGGGGCTGTTGGCGCGAATGCTCTGCAGGCGGCGCAGCTGGGTGGTGGCGAGGTCGAGCTGGGCGCGGGCGGCCTTGTCCTGCGCCTTGGCGCGGTCGATATCCTCGGGGCGCGAGCCGTTCTTCAGGCGCAGCAGGTTCTGCTCCTGGGCGGCGATCTGCGCCTGGGCCTTGTCGATCTGCAGGCGCAGGGTGCGCGTGTCGAGGCTGGCCAGCACATCGCCGGCTTTCACCGCATCGCCTTCCTCGACGTTCATCCTGGCGATGCGCTCGCTGCCGGTGAAGGCCAGCGACACCTGGCGGATGTCCACGTTGCCGTAGAGCACCAGGCGTTTGTCATCACTCTCGCGCGAGTGCAGGTACCACCACACTCCGCCCCCCAGCAGCAGCGCCACCAGCGCTACCAGCACCAGCTTCTTAGGCATGCAGGCCTTCCCTGTTTCGTGACAGCCCGGTGAAGGATAGACAGTTCCACGCGAAGCATGAGGACCTGTATCAATGGCGAAACGCTCTAGCCCGCAGGGTCGGCCGTTTCGATGACCGTTCGGCAGCTGCAGGGAGCGAAGGTTTCAACTGAATGCTGCGCTGTCTCGACCGTCTCGGCGGGCCTTGCGGAGGAGCAAATCACCCCGCGGATCAACGAGCGTCTCGCTCCGTGACAGGGCGAGCCAGGGGTGAATCTGCTCGCGAACGCTTTTGGAGTGGGACGATTCCCGAGCAAGCGCGCTCCTGCAAAAGTGGCGCTTCGTCAGCTCCCGATCCCGCGGCCGGATTGCCTGATAGCGTGGAGTGACACCCCCTCATGGAGATACCGCCATGGGCACCGAGACTTCCTTGCTGGCCGATCACCCTCACTCCTGGCGCCTGCGCGCCCTGCGGATGCAGTGGTTTGGCCTGGTGTTGCTGTTCCTGGCCGCAGCCCTTGCGGCGTTGACCGACTTTCTGCAGCAGGGCGGCGGTGTGGCGACCATCGTCGCATTCGCCGTGGCGGGCTTGCTGGCGCTGGTGGTGGCACGGGTGATCCTGCTGAGGCCCAGGCCAGCGTAGGAGCGGACTCCGTCCGCGATTGGCCTCCGTCAACGCCGCTGTCCGCGCGGGCTCACCGTCGCGGAATCGACTGCACCTGCGGCTGCATCTGCTGCTGCGGAATCCGCTGGTAGCCCATCTGTCCGTCGTCCATGGGCGGCGGTGGCGGGGCGTCGGGGTGGCCGTTGTTGCCGCCGCAGGACGAGCCGCCGAGCAGCACGGCCAGCGCGCCGACCAGCAGCAGGAGGGTGGACTTGCGCATGTCGATGCTCCCCGGTGAAGCCTGGTTTCAGTGAACGCGAAATCGCGGCCGGAGGATGGCTGGCCTGACGAATGGAGGCCCCTGCAACACTACGGCCGGGAGGGCCTGGCGATTGCTCGAAACTCCGCCGCACGGGGCTGCGCGCGCTCGTGCAGATCGCCAGCGCTCAGCCATACTCATCCGGACCACCTGGGCGTTGGGCCCGGGATCAAGGAGTATGGGATGCTCGACTACGTTGCCCTGGGGATACTCATATTTGCCGCCGTGGTGCTGTTCTACGGCATCATCATGCTGCATGACATTCCCTACGAGATCGCGGTGCATCGCGATCATCCCCACCAGGACGCGATCCACGCGGCCGGTTGGGTCAGCTTGTTCACCCTGCATGCGCTCTGGCCGTTCCTCTGGATCTGGGCCATGTTGTACCGCAAGGACCGCGGCTGGGGCTTTCACCATGGCAGGACGCCGCAGGCCGAGGCGGAGTATCTCGAGGGGCAGCTGGCCGAACTGCGCCAGCGCCTGGAGGTGCTGGAAGGGCGCACGGCTGCCGCCGCTGCCGAGCCTCCGCCAGCGCCTGCACCATCGCAACCGGGCGGGGAGGGCTGACGCATGGACCTGTTGCTGATCCTCACCTACACCGCCATCTGCATCGCCATCTTCAAGATATTCCGCATCCCACTGAACAAATGGACCGTGCCCACCGCCGTACTCGGCGGCGTGGTGCTGATCGGCGCGCTGATCTTCACCATGAACTACAACCACCCGTACTCCGAGGTGGCGCGTTCCTACTTCGTCTCTACCCCGGTAATCCCGGTGGTGACTGGCCAGGTGATCGAAGTGCCGGTGAAGGGCAACCAGATGATCGAGAAGGGCACGGTGCTGTTCCGCATCGATCCCAAACCGTTCCAGCTGAAGCTGGACTCGATCAAGGCGCAACTGGTGTCGGCGCGTGCCGACCAGTCCCGCGCCCGCGAGCTGGCGCTGCGCAACGTCGGCAACAAGCGCGATGTCGACCTGACCACCGCGCGTGTCGATGACCTGAATGCCCAACTGGCGCTCGCCCAGTTCAACCTCGACAACACCGTGGTGCGTGCGCCATCCCGAGGCTTCGTCACCCATGTGTCGCTGCGTCCGGGGATGATGGCGACACGCCTGCCGTTGCGCCCGTCGATGGTCTTCGTGCCGGACGAGGGGCAGTATTTCGCCGCCTGGATGCGGCAGAACAGCCAACTGCGCCTGACCGCCGGGGACGAGGCGGAAGTCGCCTTCGACGGGATTCCCGGCAAGGTCTTCAGCGGCAAGGTGAAACAGGCGATCGGGGTGATCGGCGAGGGCCAGATTCAGCCCTCGGGCACTTTGCTCAGCTATACCGGATCACCGCCGGCGGGGCGTGTGCCGGTGATCATCGAGATTACCGATCCGGACTATGCCCAGTACGCCAACCTGATGCCCGGTGGTGCTTACGGCCAGGCGGCGATCTACAGCGAGCATTTCCACCATGTGGCGATCATGCGCAAGATTCTCCTGCGCATGGCGGCCTGGATGAACTACATCTTCCCGTTCCACTGATCCGCCCCCGCGCTGCGGCCGCCCGGCCGCAGCCGTTCCTTCCGCAGTCACCGCAAAATTGTAGGAGCGAGCTTGCTCGCGAACCGCTTGATGCCTGGAGCTGCCGGGCAGACATGGTTCGCGAGCAAGCTCGCTCCTACAGGCACGCTTCAGCCTTGCGCTGGCGTGCCTGTCATGAAATGAAAAGCCCCTGTCGCACCATGTGAAGCTGCCCGCCCGGCCCCTGCCTATTGTCCGCTCAAAGGGCGCTTGCCCGCTCCAAACCAAAGCGCCCACAACAACAAGACAACTGGAGATTCCGGCCATGGCCAAAGCCGTTCGTTTCTATGAAACAGGGGGACCCGAAGTCCTGCGTTACGAGGACGTGGAGGTCGGCGAGCCCGGCCTGGGGCAAGTGCGCATCCGCCATGTGGCGGTGGGCCTGAATTACGCCGACACCTACTTCCGCAATGGCACCTACGCCGTTCCGCTGCCCAGCGGCATGGGCGTGGAAGCCGCCGGCGTGGTGGTGGCGGTGGGCGAGGGCGTGACCAACGTCGTGCCCGGCGACCGCGTGACCTACACCGGCTTCATCAACACCCTTGGCGCCTACAGCACCGAGCGCCTGGTGCCGGCGGCGCCGCTGATCCGTCTGCCGGAGAACATCGCCTTCGAAACGGCCGCCGCCATGACCATGCGCGGCCTGACCTCGGCCTACCTGCTGCGCCGCATCCATGACTTCAAGCCCGGCCAGAGCATCCTGCTGCACGCGGCTGCCGGTGGTGTCGGGCTGATCGTCGCGCAGTGGGCCAAGCTGCTCGGCCTGCGGGTGATCGGTACCGTTTCCAGCGAGGCCAAGGCCGAAGTGGCCTTCGCCCACGGCTGCGAGCAGGTCATCAACTACAGCCACGAGGGGGTCGCCGAGCGCGTGCGCGAACTCACCGACGGGCGTGGCGTGGACGTGGTCTTCGACAGCGTCGGCAAGGACACCTTCATGACTTCCCTGGAGTCGCTCAAGCGCCGCGGCCTGATGGTCTGCGTCGGTACCGCGTCGGGCCCGATCCCGCCGTTCGATCCGGTGCTGCTGGCGATGAAGGGCTCGATCTTCCTCACTCGCCCGGCCCTGGCGGACTACATCGCCGATCCGGCGGAAAAGATGGCGTTGCTGGACGAGCTGTTCACCCACGTGGGCAATGGCGACATTCGCATCGAGATCAACCAGCACTACGCGCTGGAAGATGCCGTGCAAGCCCACCGCGACCTCGAGTCGCGCAAGACCACCGGCTCGTCGATCTTCGTCATCTGAGGGCGCCGCCATGCACGTAGAACGTCTGACCTGCAGCATCGGCGCCGAAATCTCTGGAGTGAACCTGGGCGAGGCATCGCGCGACGAAGGCCTGTTCGCCGAGCTGCGCGAGCTGCTGCTCAAGCACAAGGTGCTGTTCCTGCGCGACCAGGACATCAGCCGCGCCGAGCACGTTGCCTTCGCCCGTTGCTTCGGCGAGCTGGAAGACCACCCGGTGGCCGGCAGCGACCCGGAGCATCCGGGCCTGGTGCGCATCTACAAGACTCCGGACCTGCCCAACGACCGCTACGAGAACGCCTGGCACACAGACGCCACTTGGCGCGAGGCGCCGCCGCTGGGCTGCGTCCTGCGCTGCGTGGAGTGCCCGCCGGTAGGCGGCGACACCATGTGGGCGAACATGGCGCTGGCCTACGACATGCTCCCGGCGGAGATCAAGGAGCGCATCGCCAAGCTGCGCGCCCGCCACAGCATCGAGGCCAGCTTCGGCGCCGCCATGCCGATCGAGAAACGCCTGGCGCTCAAGGCGATGTATCCGGATGCCGAGCACCCGGTGGTGCGCACCCACCCCGAAACCGGCGAGAAGGTGTTGTTCGTCAATGCCTTCACCACCCACTTCAGCAATTACCACGCGCCGCAGAACGTGCGCTTCGGCCAGGACGCCAACCCCGGCGCGTCCGACCTGCTGCGCTACCTGGTGAGCCAGGTGTACATCCCCGAATTCCAGGTGCGCTGGCGCTGGAAGAAGAACGACGTGGCGATCTGGGACAACCGCTGTACCCAGCACTACGCAGTGATGGACTACCCGCCCTGCGTGCGCCGCATGGAGCGCGCCGGAATCATCGGCGACAAGCCGTTCTGAGCCCTCGTTGAAACCGACTTCGACAAGAACAATTCCAGGAGACAGACATGCAATTCTTCGACGATTCGCTGCACCCCGAGAACCAGGAAAAGGTGGTCATCACCACCGCTCCCTATGGCCCGGAATGGATGCCCGAGGACTTCCCCGAAGACATCCCGGTGACCATGGACGAGCAGGTGCAGAAGGCCGTGGACTGCTACGAAGCCGGCGCCACCGTGCTCCACCTGCACGTGCGTGAGCTGGACGGCAAGGGCTCCAAGCGCCTGTCCAAGTTCAACGAGCTGATCGCCGGCGTGCGCGAAGCGGTGCCGGACATGATCATCCAGGTCGGCGGCTCGATCTCCTTCGCCCCGGAAAGCGACGGCGAGGCGGCCAAGTGGCTGTCCGACGACACCCGCCACATGCTCGCCGAGCTGACCCCCAAGCCCGACCAGGTGACGGTGGCGATCAACACCACCCAGATGAACATCATGGAGCTGCTCTATCCGGAGTACCTCAAGGGCACTTCCCTGGAGAACCCGCTGTACCAGGCGGCCTACAGCGAGATGACCGTACCGGCCGGCCCGGCCTGGGTCGAGGAGCACCTCAAGCGCCTGCAGGCGTCGGGCATCCAGCCGCACTTCCAGCTCACCGGCATGCATGCCCTGGAAACCCTCGAGCGCCTGGTGCGCAAGGGCGTCTACAAGGGCCCGCTGAACCTGACCTGGATCGGCATTGGCGGCGGTTTCGACGGCCCCAACCCGTTCAACTTCATGAACTTCGTGCACCGCGCACCGGACGGCGCCACCGTCACCGCCGAGTCGCTGCTGAAGAACGTGCTGCCGTTCAACATGATGGCGATGGCCATGGGGCTGCACCCCCGTTGCGGCATCGAGGACACCATCATCGGCCAGCACGGCCAGCGCATGACTTCGGTGGAGCAGATCCAGCAGTGCGTCCGCGTTGCCCATGAACTGGGCCGCGAGGTCGCCAGCGGCAAGGAAGCGCGCGCCATCTACAAGATCGGCGTGCAGTACGACAGCATCGAGGAAACCCTGCGCATGAACGGCATGGCGCCCAACCGCCAGCCGGGCCAGAAGTCCGTCCCGCAACGCGCGTGACAGGCTCCAGTGCGGGTTCTGCCAGTAACCCGCACTGGCTTTATCCAAGAACAACAAGAATCCACTGACTCCCCCGGAGAGCTAGCACCATGGCCATCCACTCCGTCGCCCTGGGCGACATCCCTGCCACCGCGCCCAGCGTGCCGCGCCGCTATGCCTGGGTGGTGTTCGCCCTGACCTTCGGCCTGCTGATCTCCGATTACATGTCGCGCCAGGTGCTCAACGCCGTGTTCCCGCTGCTCAAGGTCGAATGGGCCCTGAGCGACGCGCAGCTCGGCCTGCTCAGCGGCATCGTCGCGGTGATGGTCGGCCTGCTGACCTTCCCCCTGTCGCTGCTCGCCGACCGCTGGGGGCGGGTGCGCAGCCTGGCGCTGATGGCCATGCTGTGGAGTCTCGCCACCCTGGGCTGCGCCGTGGCGCAAACCTTCCCGCAGATGTTCGCCGCGCGCTTCTTCGTCGGCGTCGGCGAGGCCGCCTACGGTAGCGTTGGTATCGCCGTGGTCATCTCGGTCTTCCCGGCGCACCTGCGTGCCACCCTGACTGGCGCCTTCATGGCCGGCGGCATGTTCGGCTCGGTGCTCGGCATGGGCCTGGGCGGTGTGCTTGCCGCGCACCTGGGCTGGCGCTGGGCATTCGCCGGCATGGCGCTGTTCGGCCTGCTGCTGGCGTTGCTCTATCCGCTGGTGGTCAGCGAAAAACGCATTGCCCCGGTGGCCGCCGCCGAGGCGCCACGCCAGGTCGGCGGGCGCTCGCTGCGCAGCCTGTTCGGCAGCCGCTCGGTGATCGCCGCCTACCTGGGCAGTGGCCTGCAACTGTTCGTTGCCGCCGCGGTGATGGTGTGGATTCCCAGCTACCTGAATCGCTACTACCACCTCGATACCGGCAAGGCCGGGATGATCTCGGCGGTGATCGTGCTGGTCGGCGGGACCGGCATGGTGCTCTGCGGCATCCTCTGCGACCGCCTGGGCCGCGCCAACCCGCCGCGCAAGATCATCCTCGCCATCGGTTTCTGCCTGGTCAGCTGCGTGCTGCTGTCCATCGCCTTCCACCTGCCGCCGGGCACTGCGCAGTTGAGCCTGATCTGCCTGGGCATGCTGGTCGCTGCCGGCACCTCCGGGCCGTCCGGCGCGATGGTCGCCAACCTCACCGCGCCGGCGGTGCACGGCACGGCCTTCGCCACGCTGACCCTGGCCAACAACCTGCTGGGCCTGGCGCCCGGGCCATTGCTCACCGGCGTGCTGGCCGATCATCTCGGCCTGGACCGTGCCTTCCAGCTGGTGCCGTTGCTGAGCATTCTCGCCGCGCTGGTGTTCCTCTACGCGCGCCGTCACTACCACCGTGATATGCGCCGCCTGCGCGGCGAAGAGGAGGGCGCCTGATGCCGACACTCAACCTGGACATGACCTTCGACTTCATCTGCCCCTGGTGCCTGATCGGCAAGCGCAACCTCGACGTCGCGCTGCGCCTGCTGGCCCGCCAGCGTCCCGAGCTGCGGGTGCGGGTGAACTGGCTCGGCCTGCAATTGCTGCCGCAGTTGCCGATGGAGGGCGAGCCCTTCGCCGAGTTCTACCAGCGCCGCCTGGGCGGTAAGCGTGCGGTGAAGGCGCGCATGGGTGAAGTGCGGCGAGCGGCAGAGGGCGCCAAGGTCGACCTCGATCTCGAACGTATCCTCAGCATGCCCAACACCACCTATGCGCATCGGGTATTCCAGCGCGCGGCGCACGTCGGCAGCGACAACCAGAAGGAACAGCTGCTGGAGATGATCTTCCGCGCGCACTTCCAGCTGGGCCAGGACATCGGCAATCGCGACACCCTGTGCCGCCTGCTGCGCGCCTGCGATTTCAACCTGGCCGATTTCGATGAAGCCCTGGCCGACGGTGCGCGCCAGTTCATCGGTCGGCGCGTGGCCCTGGCCGATTCCAGCGTGCCGATGTTCCTCCTCGAAGGCCGTGCCTTCGCCCTCGGCGGGCAGAGCCCCGAGCAGTTGCTGGCAGCGCTCTATCGCGCGCTGGAGCGGCAGTTTGCCGAGGCTATTCCGGCATGAGCGGTGTGGTCCGTGTTCCCGCCGAGCGCTTGCCGGCGCGCGGCGGCAGAAGCCTGTTCCTCCATGAGAAAGGCGCCTTCCTGCTGTTCGATATCGATGGTGAGCTGCACGCCATCGATGACAGCTGCCCCCATGCCGGCGCCTCGCTGTTCAGCGGGCGTCTGGAGGGCCGCTGGTTGCAGTGCCCGGCCCACGGCCTGCGTTTCGACCTGGCCACGGGCTGCCCGGCTGGCATCAGGGGTTTCGGCCTGCGCCGGCATGGCATCTCCTGGATTGCCGGCGAGTGCCATGTAGTGATCAGCGATGAAAAGGTGCCGGCATGACTGCGCTGACGATTTCCGCGCTCGGCACGCGCAGCCGCACGCTGCTGCCGGGCCTGCTGGTCAGCGCCATGGTCGCGGCGGCCGCGACCTTCCTCTCCGAGCACTACGGCGCACCGGTGATGCTCTTTGCGCTGCTGCTTGGCCTGGCGCTGAACTTCCTCGCCGCCGATAGCGTGTGCAAGGCCGGTATCGAATTCACCGCCCGCGAAATCCTGCGCCTGGGCGTAGCGCTGCTGGGCATCCGCATCACCTTCGGGCAGATCGCCGAACTGGGCTGGCAGCCGGTGGTCATGGTGGTGGTGCTGGTCACGGTGACCATCCTGGTGTCGATTGCGGCGGCGCGCGCCATGGGCTTCAACTTCCTCTTCGGCCTGCTCACCGGTGGCGCCACCGCCATCTGCGGCGCCTCGGCGGCCCTGGCCCTGGCGGCGGCGCTGCCGGCGCACACGCAGAAGGAAAAGGCCACGCTGTTCACCGTGCTCGGGGTATCGGCGTTGTCGACCCTGGCGATGATTCTCTACCCGATGATCGTCCGCTCCCTGGGGCTGCCGCCGTTGCAGGCGGGCATCTTCCTCGGCGGTACCATCCATGACGTGGCCCAGGTGGTTGGTGCCGGCTACAGCATTTCGAAGGAAGTCGGTGACAGCGCCACGGTGGTCAAGCTGATGCGCGTGGCGATGCTGCTGCCGGTGATTCTTTGCGCAGCGATGATCACCCGCGCCCGCGGCGTGGAGCCGGGCGACAAACGCCCACCGCTGTTGCCGTGGTTTGCCGTGGGCTTCGTGCTGCTGGCGGCAGTGAACAGCACCGGTTGGTTGCCGTCGATGCTGGTTGAGGCGGGTGGGAAGCTGTCGCAGTGGTGCCTGGTAATTTCCATCGCGGCGCTGGGCATGAAGACTCAGCTCAAGGCGCTGGCAACGGTGGGGGTGAAGCCGATCCTGCTGATGGTGGGGGAGACGGTGTTCCTGGCGGTACTGGTGCTGGGGATGTTGAAGGTCGCGGGGTGATCCCGCTGCGTCGGTCGTAAGCCGTAGGGCGCATAACGCGCAAGCGTTATCCGCCGACGTGGTATCGGCGGATAACCCGTTCCGGGTTATGCGCCCTACGCAAAGAATCCTGTTTTGGCTTTGGCTTTTGATGGCTTCCAGAGAAACCTCCGCGCACGCCGAGTGCCCCTTTCAGGAGGCCGAAGGTGATCGGAGTTTCAGGGGTTGAGCGACATGGATGTCGCGGGAGCGGCGATGGGCCAGGGATGGCCCTTCGCCGCGGGCCCCTGGAACTCCGAAGAACCGAGGGTACTTTTCGCGAAGCGAAAAGCCGGATGTCAGGGGCGAGACTTTTTGGTTCCTTTTGTGGCGGTTGACAAAAGGGACTCGCCCGAGGGGGCGAAACAAGACGTTCGCGCGTACGCCGAAGCGGCGCGGAAACACTCAACCCCAAGCAAAAGCACTGCGGACAAGGTCCGCTCCTGGGGGAGCCAATTTGTAGGCGCACGCCATGCCCGCGATGTTTTGAGTTGGTGTTTAGCGCCGCATTTGCGTGTTCGGATGTATTGGGTTTCGCCCCCTCGGGCGAGTCACTTCTTTCAAACGCCAAAGAAGTAACCAAGAAGGCTCGCCCCGGACATCCGGTTTTTCGCTTAGGCGAAAAATTCCCTCGTTGAATCGAAGTTTCAGGGGCCCGCCGCGAAGGGCCATCCCTGGCCCATCGCGGCTCTCGCGGCATCCATGCCGCTCAACCCCTGAAACTCCGCTTCAACGAGGCCTCCTGAACGGGGCGTTTGGAGTGCGCTGATGTTTATCTGGAAGCCTTGCTAAGCCAGAGCCAGAGCCAGAGCCAGAGCCAGAGCCAGAGCCAGAGCCAGAGCCAGAGCCAGAGCCAGAGCCAAGGCGTGCTCTTCGTAGGAGCGAGCTTGCTCGCGAACCGCACGGCACCGCCCCATCAGGAATCAATCACTCCCCCTCCCGCCCCAGATGTTCCTTGCGCCACGCCGCCGGCGACATCCCGTACTGCACGGCGAACCAGCGGGTGAAGGAGCTGGGCATCGAATACCCCAGCAAATCCGCAATGCGTCCCAGCGAATAGCGCGGGTTCTCCATGTAGCGCAGCACCAGCTCGCGGCGGACCTCGTTGATCAGGTCGGAAAAGGTCACCCCGTTGTCTTCCAGCCGCCGCTGCAGCGTGCGCACGTTCAGCCCCAGCGACTGGGCGATCTGCTCGATGGTCGCGCGGCCCATGGGCAACAGCAGGTAGATCGACTTGCGCACCTCGTTCAGCGTGCTGCCGTCGGTGGCGCCGGGCAGGGAGTCGACGAAGCTGCGCGCGTGCCGGGCCATGGCCGGGTCGGCCATGGGGTTGGCGGCGTCCAGGTCGGCGGCGGGGATGACGATGCCGTTGAACTCGCTGCCGAACTCGATCTTGCAGCCGAACAGCCGGCGGTGCACCTGCAGGTCCGCCGGGGCGTCGTGGCTGAAGTTGACGCTGATCGGCCGCCAGTGCGGGCCGAGCAGGGCGGCGCAGAGGCGGTAGAGGGTGCCCAGGGCCAACTCCAGGCCCTGGCGCATCGGCATTGGCGGTACGGTGAGCAGCTCTTCGCGCAGGATCGCCATCTTGCCTTCCTGGTCGACGTACAGCGCCAGGGATTCGTTGAGCAGGTGGCGGTAGCGAATGATCGTATCCATCGCCTCGCGCAGCGTCGCCTGGTGCGACAGCAGCAGGCTGATCACGCCGAAATCGGCGAGCTGGCGCGATTCGGCCATGCGCAGGCCGAACGTCTCGCAGCCGCTGATGCGTGCCGACTCTTCCAGCAGGGTCACCGCCGCGGCAACGGGAATGCGTTGCTCCGGATGCTCGAGCATGGATTGGGAAAGGCCCACCGCACTCAGTTGCTGCTGAGGGTTGAGGCCCAGGTGCCGGGCCACTTCCAGGTAGTTGGTGAGGGCCGCAATGCGAACCATTGGGGTCATGCGTGAATCGCCTTTTTGTTCTTGTGGTTGCACCGTATCGACAGGGCTCGTGGGCGCCTGGCGACCGGAATGCACGCTGGCTGGGTCGATGACGTCAGATTCTAGCGACAGCTGTAACCAAGCGTGTACGAAGTTTCGCAGTTCGACCAGTGCCTGCGGCGCTCTGGAATGCACCGTACGTCCCGTAACGCAGGGACCTGGCGGAGTGGCGGGATGCCAGGCGGGGCATTGCCTGTCACCAAATGCGAAGTGCCTGACGCTCAATGCAAAGCACCGTCACCGGGGCATCTCTACTGTCTGTCCAACAAGTTCGAAATCCAGGCAAAGGTGATTCGGTGAACAACAACAAGACCTCCACCACCGTCCTCATGGTGCCCGGCCTGCGCGACCACGTGGCCGAGCACTGGCAGACCCTGCTCGAGCAGCGCCTGCCCAATGCTCGCAGCGTGCCGCCACTGAGCGAGAACAAGCTCGACCTGAACGCCCGCGTCGAAGCCATTCAGCGCGAGCTGGAGAGCATCGACGGCGAGGTGATCCTGGTCGCCCACAGCGCTGGCGTACTGATGGTCGCGCACTGGGCGGCGCGCTACCGCCGGCCGATCAAGGGCGCGCTGCTGGCCACCCCGCCGGATCTGGACGGCGACTGGCCGGCGCATTACCCCAAGCCGACGGTTCTTGCCGAGATGGGGTGGGCGCCGCTGCCGCTGGAGCCGCTGCCGTTCCCGACCCTGGTGGCCTGCAGCGACAACGACCCGCTGGCCAGCCCGGCGGCGGTCCAGCAGATGGCCCGCCACTGGCGCGCCAGCCTGGTGGAGCTGGGCCGCGTCGGCCACCTCAACCCGGCTTCGGGATTCGGTGACTGGCCAGAGGCCGAGGCGCTGATCCAGATGCTCGACCACTGACTCACCCAGGCAACCGATCCAACCAGCAACTGATTCAAGAGCAACCCGGTTCCGGCGTTCGCGCCGGGGCAGGACCTCGTGCGCCCCGGCGCAGGACTCTTCAATCGCCAATAAAGGGCCGCGGGACGGGCCCGGAAAGCGTCCCGACCACAACAAGAAACGGAGCACACGCATGCATCACCAGAGCAACTCCCTGCAGCGCTGCCTGCTGGCAACCGCAATCCTCGCCGCCATGGCCGGCCAGCCCGTGCAGGCCTTCGAGCTGGACACCGGCAACCCGGACTTCTCGATCCGCTTCGACAACACCGTCAAGCTCAGCTACGGGCAGCGCGTCGAGTCGCCCAACAGCAAGATCGCCGGGACCGCCAACACCAACGATGGTGACCGCAACTTCTCCTCCGGCACGCCGGTGACCCAGCGTTTCGATCTGCTCAGCGAGCTGGACTTCGTCTACCGCGACAGCATGGGCTTCCGCCTCAGCGCCGCCGGCTGGTACGACCATGCCTACGACGATGTCGGTGGCGGCAACCCGTTCCCCGGGCAGAAAGGCAATGCCGGTCACCTGGTCACCCGCGACGGCACGGTCATCGCCCCGCGCGGCGCGCAGCCGGCCACCCATGGCCTGAGCAACTTCGCCGACCGCTACTACAACGGCCCGTCCGGCGAGTTGCTCGATGCCTTCGTCTTCGCCAGCCACCAGGTCGGCGACGACATGCAGCTCAGCGGCAAGCTCGGCCGCCACACCATCTACTGGGGCGAGACGCTGTTCAGCGCCGCCAACGGCATCAACTACGGCCAGTCGGCCCTGGACCTGGGCAAGCTGTACAACGTGCCGGGCACCGAGGCGAAAGAGCTGTTCATGCCGCGCAACCAGTTGTCCGCGTCGCTGACGGTGAACCCCGAGCTGACCCTGGCCGCGCAGTATTTCCTCGAGTTCGAGAACTCGCGCTTCCCCGAAGGCGGCACCTACATGGGCCCCTACGACATGCTCAACGACGGCGGCAACGTCTTCTGGCTGCCGCTGCCCGCGCAGAACGCTTTCTACGCCGCGCCACGCGGGCATGACCGCGAGCCGAGCAACACCGGCGACTTCGGCCTGATGGCCAAGTGGAGCCCCGAGTGGCTCGACGGCACCCTGGGCTTCTACTACCGCAAGACCTCGGACACCCTGCCGGCGGTGCTCATCGACGCACCGAACCTGCACAAGCCCGGCCTCGCCGGCCTGCCGGGGATGAACTACATCACCGCCTACGCCGACGATATCGATATCTACGGCATCAGCCTGTCCAAGGAAGTCGCCGGCGTCAGCGTCGGCATGGACCTGAACTACCGCGAGAACATGCCGCTGGCGAGCAACTTCACCACGGTCAACTCGACGCTCTACGCGGCCGCCAAGCGCGGCGCGATCAACGGCGCCAACCTGATCGGCGAGCTGCCCAGCGATGGCGATACCGGCCTGGCTCGCGGCAAGACCTTCCACGTCGTGCTCAACGGCCTGGTGACCTTCGGCGCCACTCCGTTGTGGGACGCCTCTTCGCTGGCGGTGGAAGGCACCCTGACGCACCTGATCGACGTCACCGAAGGCGAGCAGACCTTCAAGGGCGACTCCAGCTACCGCGGCGTGGACAAGGTCACCACCAACGCCTACGCCATGTCCGCCAACTTCACCCCGACCTGGTACCAGGCCTTCCCCGGCGTCGACCTGTCCATGCCCATGTCCTACAACGTCGGCCTGCACGGCAACTCGGCGGTGCAACTGGGCGGCAACGAGGACGCCGGCAGCTACTCGGTGGGTGTCGCCGCGGACTTCCACCAGCAGTACCGCCTGGACCTGAAATACGTCGACGCCTTCGGCCCCTTCGATACCTGCGAGAGCGGCCGCGACAACAACACCCCCGGCGCCAACGGCCAGTACCAGTGCATCCCCGGCCAGATCACCTCGCAGGGCGGCCTCGCGCCCCTGCTGAAGGACCGCGGCATGGTCACTGCCTCCCTGAAGGCCACCTTCTGATTTCACGTAAGGCTTCGTCCTCGAAGCAGGAGAAACACAGCATGAACTTCAAGCCCACCCTGATCGCCACCGCCCTCGGCCTGGCTCTTTGTGGCGCGGCCCAGGCCGCCGTGTCCCCGCAGGAAGCCGCCCAGCTCGGCAGCAGCCTGACCCTGGTCGGCGCCGAGAAGGCCGCCAGCAGCGATGGTGCGATTCCCGCCTACGCTGGTGGCCTGACCAGCGCCCCGGCCGGCTTCAAGGCCGGCGACAGCATGCGTCCGGACCCATTTGCCAGTGAAAAGCCGCTGCTGGTGATCGACGGCAAGAACGTCGAGCAGTACAAGAACCAGCTGTCCGCCACCACCGTCGAGCTGGCCAGGCGTTATCCGACCTTCCGCGTCGACGTCTACCCGACTCACCGCAGCGCCGCGCTGCCGGACACCGTGCTGGAAAACAGCAGGAAGAACGCCGTCACCGCGCAGTCCCTGGAAGGCGGCACGGCGATCGACAACGCGCTGCCGGGCGTGCCGTTCCCGATTCCGAAAACCGGCGCCGAAGCCATGTGGAACTTCCTGCTGCGCTACCAGGGCGTGAACATCAAGGCCAAGTACGACTCCTGGAACGTCGACGCCTCGGGCAGCGCCAACCTCGCCACCACCGGCTAGGCGTTCATCAACTACCCGGTGTACGAAGACCTCACCCAGCCGGTGAAAGGCTCCGAGGTCTACTACCAGATGAAGCTGTACTACAGCGGCCCGGCCCGTCGCGCCGGCGAGGCGATGATGCTCAAGGACGCCGCCAACCCGCTGCAGCAGCCGCGCCGCGCCTGGCAGTACCTGCCCGGCCAGCGCCGCGTGAAGCTGGCGCCAAACCTTGCCTACGACACGCCGAACCCCGGCATGGCCGGCGCCGGCACCTACGACGACGTGTTCGTCTTCAACGGTGCGCTGGACCGCTACGACTGGAAGCTGGTGGGCAAGCAGGAAATGATCGTGCCCTACAACACCTACCGCCTGACCTACGCCAGCGACATCAAGCCGGTGGTCACGCCCAACCACCTGTCGCCGGACTACGTGCGCTGGGAGAAGCATCGCGTGTGGGTCGTCGAAGGCACGCTGAAATCCGGTGCGCGGCACATCTATGCCAAGCGTCGCTTCTACCTCGACGAAGACAGCTGGGTGGCCCTGGCCTCCGACCAATATGACGCGCGCGGCCAGCTCTATCGCGGCTCCTTTGCCTTCCTCAGCCAGAGCTACGACAAGCGTATCCCGGACGCCACGCCGTTCATGATCTACGACCTGACCGCCGGCTCGTACAACATCAACGGCGTGGTCGGCCCGTACGGCGGCATCAGCTACATCGACCCGCTGGCCAAGACCCAGTGGTCCCCCGAGGCGCTGGCCGGCAGCGGCATCCGCTGACCGTGGGCGGCGGCTCCAGCCGGGGCCGCCGCTGTTCTACCCGAGGAAAGCTTCATGCAGATTCCCTTCAAGCCCCTGGTGTTGCTGTGCGCCTTGTTGCTGGCCGGTGGTGCCCACGCCGCCACGCCAGCTGACGGTTTCGTCGACGTGCTCGACCTGCCGGCGGCGTACAGCAAAGCCCCCAGCCGCGTACCGCTGCTGGCGATCACCGAAGCCGACTCGCGGCTGGTGAGCGTCGGCGCGCGCGGCCACATTCTCTACTCCGATGACGCTGGCAGCGCCTGGCGCCAGGCCGCGGTGCCGGTCAGCTCGGATCTGACCGCCGTGCGCTTCCCCACGCCGCAGGACGGCTGGGCGGTGGGCCACGATGGCGTGGTGCTGCACAGCGCCGACGGCGGCATCCACTGGGAGCGCCAGCTCGATGGCCGGCAGATCGGCCAGCTGATGCTCGACTACTACGCCGCCCATCCGCAGCCGGACAACGCCACCTGGCTGGAGCAGGCGCGGCGATTCAAGGAGGAGGGCGCCGACAAGCCGTTCCTCGACCTGTGGTTCCGCGATGCCAACGAAGGCTTCGTGGTCGGTGCCTTCAACCTGATCCTGCATACCGGTGACGGCGGGCGTAGCTGGGAGCCCTGGAACCATCGCATCGACAACCCGCAGGCGCTGCACCTGACCGCCATCGCGGCCAGCGGCGATGACCTGTTCATCGTCGGCGAGCAGGGCCTGTTGCTGCGCCTTTCCCACCAACAGGAGGGCCAGCAGGAACGCTTCGTCGCCCTGCCGTCGCCCTACGCCGGCAGCTTCTTCGGCATCGTTGCGCGGCCCGGCCTGGTGTTCGCCTACGGTCTGCGCGGCCACGCTATCCGCAGCCTCGACGGCGGCGCCAGCTGGAGCGCGGTGGATACCGGCCTGCCGGTGAGCCTGACCGCCGCCAGCTTCGACGCCAGCGGCCGGCTGTACCTGTTCAGCCAGGCTGGCCAGGGGCTGGTCAGCGATGACCGTGGCGCGAGCTTCAAACCCCTGGAACTGGCCGAGCGCCTGCCCGTCAGCGGCGCCGTGGCCGGCCCCGGTCGCCTGCTGCTGGTGGGCACCCGCGGCGTTCGCGAGAACGCCATGCCGGTGCGCTGAGCGCGCCGGCCTTTCATAAGAACAAGAGCAAGCGAGACAGCCTGATGGTCGACCTCAAGCAAGGCGAGATGCCTGTAGTCCGCGAACTGCGGGACTTCGACACCCACAGCGGCAACCTGCTGGAGCGCCTGGTGTTCAACCACCGCGCGCTGTTCATCGCCATGATCGCGCTGGTCACCCTGGTGCTGGGCTACATGGCCGTAACCCGCCTGGAGATGCGCCCGGCCTTCGAGAAGATGATCCCCCACGGCGATCCCTACATCCGCAATTACCTGGATAACCGCGCCGCGTTGCGTGGCCTGGGCAACTCGGTACGGGTAGTGGTGGAGAACCCCAACGGCGACATCTTCGACCCGGCCTACCTCGCCAGCCTGCGGCAGATCAGCGACCAGTTGTTCCTCAGCCATGGCGTCGATCGCGCCTGGATGAAGTCGCTGTGGTCGCCGGCGGTGCGCTGGACCGAGGTCACCGAGGAAGGTTTCCAGGGCGGCCCGGTGATGCCCGACGGCTACGACGGCAAACCCGAGGCCATCGGCCAGTTGCGCGAGAACATCGCCCGCGCCGGCATCGTCGGCAGCCTGGTGGGCAACGACTTCCGCTCCAGCATGCTGGTGGTGCCGCTGCTCGATCGCGACTCGGCCACCGGCAAGGGCATCGACTACCGCGAGTTCTCCCGCGCCCTCGACGAGCTGCGCCTGAAGTACGAATACCTCGGCGATGCCCGCGCCTTCGCCGCCGGCGAGGAGGGCAAGGGCCCGGTGCGCCTGCACGTGATCGGCTTCGCCAAGCTGGTGGGCGACCTGATCGACGGCCTGCTGCGGGTGATGCTGTTCTTCGGACTGGCGGTGGTCACCGCCTTCGTCATCATCTTCTTCTACACCCGCTGCCTGCGCAGCAGCCTGCTGGTGATCGGCTGTTCGCTGCTGGCGGTGGTCTGGCAGCTCGGCCTGGTGGCGTGGCTGGGCTACGCGCTGGACCCGTACTCGATCCTGGTGCCGTTCCTGATCTTCGCCATTGGCGTGTCCCACGCCACCCAGAAGATGAATGGCATCATGCAGGACATCGGCCGTGGCACCCACAAGCAGGTGGCCGCACGCAACACCTTCCGCCGCCTGTTCCTCGCCGGCGTCACTGCGCTGCTGTCGGATGCAGTGGGCTTCGCCGTGCTGATGCTGATCGACATCCCGGTGATCCAGGACCTGGCGATTGCCGCGAGCATCGGCGTGGCGGTGCTGATATTCACCTCGTTGCTGATGATGCCGGTGGCGCTCTCCTATGTCGGCGTCAGCCAGCGTGCCGCCGAGCGTGCGCTGCGCGAGGAACGCCAGGTGGACCGCCAGCAGGGCATCGGCAGGCTGTGGGCATTGCTCGACCACTTCACCGAGCGGCGCTGGGCGACTGTCGCCCTGGCCGTGGCGGCGCTGCTCGGCGCGGGTGGCCTGCTGGTCAGCCAGCACCTGCAGATCGGCGACCTCGACGCCGGTGCGCCGGAGCTGCGCGCCGACTCGCGCTACAACCGCGACAACGCCTACATCACCAGCCATTACGCGCTGTCCAGCGACCTCTTCGCGGTGATGGTGAAGACCGCCCCCGAAGGCTGCCTGAACTACCGCACGCTGATCCTCGCCGACCGTCTGGGGTGGGCGCTGCAACAGCACGACGGCGTGCAGGCCACCACTTCGCTGGTCAACGCGGTGCGCCAGATCACCGCCGGCACCTACGAGGGCAACCCCAAGTTCGCCAGCCTGCAACGCAATCAGGACGTGCTCAACTACGCCGCCCAGCAGGCCTCGGTGAACACCCCGGAGCTGTTCAATACCGATTGTTCGCTGATGCCGGTGATCGCCTTCCTCAAGGACCACAAGGCGCAGACCCTGGACGAAGTGGCCGGCATCGCCGAGAACTTCGCCCGCGCCAACAGCACGCCGGATCGCCAGTTCCTCCTGGCCGCCGGCAGCGCCGGCATCGAGGCGGCGACCAACCGCGTGGTGCGCGAGGCCAACCATCGCATGCTGTTCTACGTCTATGCGGCCGTGGGCATCTTCTGCCTGATCACCTTCCGCAGCTGGCGCGCGACCCTGGTGGCGTTGCTGCCGCTGGTGCTTACCTCGATTCTCTGTGAGGCGCTGATGGTGATGATGGGTATCGGCGTGAAGGTCGCCACCTTGCCGGTGATCGCGCTGGGCGTGGGGATCGGCGTGGACTACGCGCTGTACCTGCTCAGTGTGCAGTTGCAGATGCAGCGGGCTGGCTTGCCGCTGTCGGTGGCCTACCAGCAGGCCGTCGCGTTCACCGGCAAGGTGGTCGCGCTGGTCGGTGTGACCCTGGCGGCAGGGGTGATCACCTGGGCCTGGTCGCCGATCAAGTTCCAGGCGGACATGGGCATCCTGCTGACCTTCATGTTCCTCTGGAACATGCTCGGGGCGCTGATCCTGATCCCGGCGCTATCGCATTTCCTGCTCGGTGGGCGGAAGCTCTGAGCTGCCGGTGAGTCGATCGCGGACGGAGTCCGCTCCTACACAGGTCCTCGCATCTGCGTAGGAGCGGACTCCGTCCGCGATCGGGTGCAGGGCGCAGAGGGCTATCCCGTTTCAATCAAACGCCGGAATCGCCTCCAGCTCGTGCAGCAGCCAGTCGGCGAACTCCCGCGCCAGGGCCTGGTTGCCATGGGGCGGGATGATCAGGAAGTAGGGGTGGGGCGCCGGGAAGTCGATGTCGAACAGGCGCACCAGGCGGCCTTCCGCCAGTTCCTCGCCAGCCAGGATATGGTCGCTGATGGTCACGCCGCCGCCGGCCAGCGCGGCGCGGATGGTCAGGTAGGCGTCGGGCAGGAAGACGTTCTGCCGAGCCTGCAGGCCGGGTACCCCGGCGGCGAGGAAGTAGCGGCTCCAGTCGAAACCGATGTCTTCGTGCAATAGCACCTGGCGCGCCAGGTCGCGCGGTTTGCGCAGGTGCTCCTGGTGGGTGTTGAGCAGGCGCGGACTGCACACCGGGAAGTAACGGATATCGCCCAGCGCGGCGAAGCGCTGGCCCTCGATATGCGTCTCGCCGAAGGAAATCACCATGTCCACCTGGCCCAGGTCACTGCTCATCGGCAGCAGGTGCAGGGCGACTTCCTGGTAGTTGCGCAGGAACTTCTCCAGCAGCGACGACACGCGGGCGAGCAGCGCCGGGGCGCAGGCGATGCGCAGTTCGCCGGCGGGCTCCTCGCTGGGCAGGGCACGGCGGATGTCGCGCAACTGGTCGAAGGCGCTGCTGATCTGCTGGCTCAGCTGGCGCCCGGCGGCGGTCAGTTTCACCCCCTTGCCCTGGCGCTCCACCAGCGCCATGCCCAGCTCTTCTTCCAGCTTCTTCACCTGGTGGCTGACCGCCCCGTGGGTGACGTGCAACTCCAGCGCCGCACGGCTGATGCTGCCCTGGCGGACCAGCGCCTCGAAAGCGCGCAGGGCGATGAGGGAGGGCATTCGGAACGCACTGTTCTGACGCATGGAAGGCCTTTTTGTGTGAATTTGACTAACGATTCAGGCGGAAATCTATTGAATTGTCGTTAGTTAAATTTGCACAGAAGATGTCCCCAAGCCAATACCGATCAACAAGAAAAACGGCTGGAGATCCGCCATGCAGCATTTCGTCGACTTGCTCGGCCTGGGCAAGCGCTACGGCAACCTGCAGGTCCTGAGCGACCTCAGCCTGAGCATTCGCCAGGGCGAATTCCTCACGCTGCTCGGCCCTTCGGGCTCGGGCAAGAGCACCACGCTGATGATGCTCGCCGGCTTCGTCGAGCCCAGCGAAGGGCATATCGAGATGGACGGCCGCGACATCACCCAGCTGTCGCCGGACCAGCGCGATTTCGGCGTGGTGTTCCAGGGCTACGCGCTGTTCCCGCACATGAGCGTGGCGCAGAACGTCGCCTACCCGCTGCGCATCCGCAAGGTGCCGGGCGCGGAGATCGAGCGCCGGGTGGCCGAGGTGCTGGAGCGCGTCGGCCTGGCCGGCATGGGCAGTCGCGGCATTGCCCAGCTCTCCGGCGGCCAGCAGCAGCGCGTGGCGCTGGCTCGTGCATTGGTGTTCAAGCCCAAGCTGTTGCTGCTCGACGAACCGCTGTCCGCCCTCGATCGCCGTCTGCGCCAGGAAATGCAGGGCGAGCTGGCGCGCATGCACAAGGATTTCGGCACCACCTTCGTCTTCGTCACCCACGACCAGGAAGAAGCCCTGGCGCTGTCCGACCGCATCGCCGTGTTCAACAAGGGCCGCCTGGAGCAGGTCGGCACGCCGCGCGAAGTCTACGAACGCCCGGCCAGCCGCTTCGTCGCCAACTTCCTCGGCGACACCAACCTGCTGGAGGTGGGCGTGGTTGGGCGAGAGGCTGAAACGACCCTCTGCGATTTCCGCGGCCAGCACCTGCGCGTGGCCCATACGACGCCAGCGCCCCAGGGCGGCAAGAGCTGGCTGGCGGTACGCCCGGAGCATATCGACCTGCACCCGCTGCAGGACGCCGGCCGCGACAACGGCCTGTGCGCCACCGTCGGCAATGCCACTTACCAGGGTGCCCACGTCAACCTCGAACTGACCCTGGAGCAGGGCGAGCGCCTCGACCTGCGCCTGCCGGTTGCGCACCCGCTGCTGGCCGACCTGCGCAGCGGCCAGCGCTACTGGTGCAGCTGGTCGCCGCAGCATTGCCACCTGTTGTCCGCCTGACATTCGCATAACGAAAACAACGATCGGGGAGCAATCACCATGAACGAACGCCAAGGCTTCATCGAAGACGCCATCGAAATCGCCGCCGACAAGAGCGAGCGTGCCGGCATCAGCCGTCGCGATTTCAACCGCAGCCTGCTGCTGCTCGCCGCCGCCAGTGCGCTGCCGTTCGGCGCCGGCAGTCGCGCGTTCGCTGCCGGCGGCAGCCTGGTGCTGGCCAACTGGGGCGGTGATGCGGTGCCGGCTTTCGAGAAGAGCTTCGGCGGCTTCGACCAGGCCTCCGGCCTCACCCTGAAAGTGGACGGCAGCGGCCCCACCGAGGGTGCGCTGAAGACCCAGGTCAGCAGTGGTGCGGTGCGCTGGGACGTATGCGATGGCGAGATGTATTCGTCCTACCGCCTGGGCAAGGACAAGTTCCTGACCCCCATCGACTTCGGCATCGTCGACAAGTCGCTGATCGGTTATGGCGACGTGCATGATTTCGGCCTCGCCAACTACACCTACAGCTACGTGATCGGCTACGACCACGAGCAGTTCGGCAAGAACCCGCCCAAGTCCTGGGCCGACTTCTGGGACGTGAAGAAGTACCCGGGCAAACGCACGCTCTACAAATGGATGAGCGCCAACCTGGAGTGCGCGCTGCTGGCCGACGGCGTACCGCCGGAGCAGCTTTACCCGCTGGACGTGGACCGTGCCCTGCGCAAGATCGAGGAACTGCTGCCGCATATCGCCACCCACTGGTCCACCGGCGCCGAGTCGCAGCAACTGATCCGCGATGGCGAAGTGAGCATGGCGCAGATGTGGCACACCCGCGCCGAGCTGGTGAAGAACGACACCGCCGGCAAGATCGACTGGAGCTTCGACGGCGGCGTCGTCTCGCCATCAGTCTGGATGGTGCCGAAGAACAACCCGGCCGGCGCCAAGGCGGCCATGGAGTTCATCGCCTACGCCTTGCGGCCGGAAGTGCAGGCCAAGCTCATGGAGGTCTACAACATGGGCCCGGTGAACCTGAAAGCCAACGACCTGCTCAGCGCCCAGCTGCAGGCGATCAACCCCACTGCGCCGGACAACCTGAAGAAGCAGGTGTCGCTGAATAACAAGTGGCACGCCGAACACTACGGTGAAACCCTGGAGCGCTACCTCGCGCTGATCGGTGGCTGAGATGCGACGTTTCGCACCGGGCGTGCTGCCGGTCTACGGCCTGCTGATCCTGCCCCTGCCGCTGCTGGTGATCATCGGCTACCTGCTGCCGACCCTCGGCGTGCTGGGCTGGAGCTTCAGCCTGCCGGAGTGGGGCACGCAGAACTACGCGGCGATCGCCGACAACGCCAACCTGCAGGCAGTGATCTGGCGCACCCTGCGCATCTGCCTGCTGACCACCGCGATCAGCGTCGCCATCGCCTACCTGATCGCCTACCGCTGGCGGTTCGCTACGCCGCGTGGCCGGCAACTGATCGAGCTGTTCGTGCTGCTGCCGTTCTGGCTGTCGATGCTGATCCGCGCCTTCGCCTGGCTGGTGCTGCTGCGCAACGGTGGCCTGGTCAGCCAGGGGCTGATGGCCACCGGCTGGTTCGACGCGCCACCGCCGCTGGTGCGCAACGAACTCGGCGCGCTGATCGGCATGGTGCACTTCATGGTGCCGTATGCGGTGCTGCCGCTGCTGTCGTCACTCAAGCAGGTGGACGACAGCCTGCTGCGTGCTTCCAGCAGCCTGGGCGCGAGCCACTGGCAGACGCTGAAGGATATCTTCATCCCGCTGACGCTGCCCGGCGTGGCCGCCGCATCGGCCATCGTCTTCGTCTTCAGCCTCGGCTGCTTCGTCACCCCGGCGCTGCTGGGCGGCGGCAAGGCGGCGATGCTCGCGGAGTACATCTACGTGCAGATGTTCCAGCTCTCCAACTGGGGCCTGGGCGCCGCGCTGAGCATCGTGCTGATGCTGCTGGTGGTGGGCTGCGCGCTGCTGTTCGGACAACTCATCGGCTACCGCCGCCTGCTCGGGAGGGCTGAGCTGTGACTCCGCAGGGAACCTATCTCTCCGCCATGCCCAAGGGCGCGAAAAAACCGCAACTGCCACGCCCGCAGGTCGGCCGCTGGCTGTCCTGGGCGGCGCTGGCGCTGTCCGCGCTGTTCCTCCTGCTGCCGATCCTGGTGATCGTCCCGCTGTCGTTCGGCAACCAGCGCTACCTGGCCTTCCCGGACGGCGACTGGTCGCTGCGCCATTACGCGACGCTGTTCGACGGCGCCTGGCTGGTGTCGATCCTGCAGAGCCTGGGCCTGGCCCTGGTGGTTGGCGCGCTGTCCACGGCGCTGGCCTTCCTGTTCGCCACCGGCATCTGGCTGCAGCGCCGGCACCGCACACTGCTGACCGCCATCGTGCTGCTGCCGATGATCGTCCCGCAGGTGGTCTCGGCCATGTCGATCTACTACCTGGATGCGCGCCTGGGCGTGCTCGACAGTCTGCTGGGGGTCGGCTTCGGCCACCTGCTGATGGCGCTGCCGTACTCGGTGATCGCCATGCTGGTGGCTTACGCGCGGCTCGACCAGAGCCTGTACAAGGCATCGCGTTCCCTCGGCGCCGGGCTCTGGGAGACGCTGTGGAACGTGCTGCTGCCCAATGTGCGCGGCGGCGTGCTCGGCAGCTTCTTCATGGGCTTCGTGATGAGCTGGGAGGAGGTGGTGGTGACCCTGTTCACCAGCGGCCTGAACGTGGTGACGCTGCCCAAGCGCATCTGGGACGGCCTGCGCTACAACCTCGACCCGGCGATTGCCGCCGTGTCCACCCTGATGATCGTCCTCACCCTGGTGGTGATGCTGGTACGCCTGTACCTGGCGCGACAGCAACCACCCAGCTGACTGCTTCACCTGACACCCCACGGCCGCCGGATGGCGGCCCCAAACAAAAACACCTGTGTCGCTTGCACCTTGTCCCTGAGGAGGGAGTCCCCATGCTTACTGCTTTCCCCGCTCGCACCTACCGTCAACGCGTCGAAGCCGTCAAACGCCGCATGGCCGACCGTGGCCTGGATGCCCTGGTGGTCAACTACCCGGACAACATCAACTACCTGAGCGGCTTCGACAGCCTGGGCTTCCTCTGGTACCAGGCGCTGATCATCTCGCCGAAGCTGGCCGAGCCGGTGTTTCTCACCCGCACCAGCGAAGAGCCCTGCACCTGGGAACTGTCGTGCATCAACGAGGCGATCTTCTATGACATCGCCAAGCAGGACCCGCTGAAGATCGTCGCCGACGTGCTGGCCCAGGCCGGCCTGTCCCAGGCGCGCATCGGCCTGGAAATGACCGCCTCGACCTTCTCCCCGGCGCAGTACAACGCGCTGCTGGGCTACATGCCCGAGGCGCGCTTCGAAGACGCCGGCCCCCTGGTCGCCGAGAACCGCCTGATCAAGACTGCCGAGGAAATCGAATACCAGCGCAGCGCCGCGCGCATGGCCGACCAGGGCATGCTGGCTGCCTTCGAGGCACTGCGTCCGGGCATCTCCGAAGTGGAAGTGGCCGGCATCGTCGCCAACGCCCTGGGCCGCGCCGGCAGCGAGTACTCGGCGATCAGCCCGATGTGCGCCACCGGCCGCCGCAGCACCATGACCCACGCCATGCCGCACCGCCAGACCATCAGCCACGGCGACGTGGTGATCCTCGAACACGCCGGCGTGTGCAACCGCTACCACGCCATCCTCATGCGCACCGCGGTGATCGGCAAACCCAGCCCGCGCGTGAAGGAAGTCGCGACCCTGCTCACCGAGGCTTTCAACGCCGCCATCGAGATCGCCAAGCCGGGCACCCCGGTGGGCGAGGCCAACCGCGTGTGCAACCAGATCCTCGACCGCATCGACCTCTCGCGCACCCGCGTGCACCGCATCGGCTACAGCCTGGGCCTGGCGTACCCGCCGACCTGGCTGGAAGCGATGATGGTGGACGAGGCCGACGACCACGTGTTCCAGCCGAACATGTCGTTCTCCATCGAGCCGAACCTGTCCTTGTACAACGAAGGCTTCGGCATCAAGCTCGGCGACACCGTGCTGTGCGGCGAGAAGGGCTCGGCGAGCCTGTCGGAGATACCGCCGGAGCTGACGATCATCGACTGATACGGGGTCGCCTTCAGCCGTATAACGTCGTTGGGCGGCCTTGCCGTGCTATTGCACTGTGTTCGGCCGCCCGCCTAGTTCTCCGGCTGAATGCGAACCCGTATGAACATGTTTGAAGCGTGTCTGCGCCTGCGGGCGCAGTGATGGAATCCGAGGGCTTCTGATGAGTCACACGATGGATGTTTTCTGGCACGACGACGTGCTGCGCCACGACACCGCCGCCGGCGTGTTCGAGGCGCCGCCCAGCGACCTGCTGGCCGAACAGCTGCTGCACCCGGAGAGCAATCCCCGGCTGCTCAACATGCGCGCCATCCTCCAGCGCGGGCCGGTCGCCGGCTCGTTGCGCTGGCACGAAGGGCGCCACGCCAGCGAAGAGGATCTGCTGAGCTTCCACGATGCCGACTACCTGCGCGGCATCTTCGCGGCGGACGCCGCCGGCAAGCGCTTCAGCAGCACCACGCTGATGTCCGCCGGCAGCCTCGCCGGGCTGCTGGCCGCGGCCGGCACCAGCCTCGCAGCGCTGGAAAGCGTATTGGCCAGCGGCAACCCGGCCATGGCCCTGGTGCGCCCGCCGGGTCACCACGCCGCGCCGGCCATGGCCGACGGCTACTGCTTCTTCAACCATGCCGGGATCGCCGCACGCGCGGCCCAGGCGGCCGGCCTGGAACGCGTCGCCATTGTCGATTGGGACGTGCACCACGGCAACGGCACGCAGGAAGGCTTCTACGATGATCCTTCGGTGTTCACCGTATCGCTGCACATGGACCACGGCGCCTGGGGCCCGAGCCACCCGCAGACTGGCGCGGTGGACGAGCGCGGTTATGGCGCGGGGCTGGGCAGCAACCTCAACCTGCCGCTGCCGATGGGCTCTGGCGACCAGCTCTACGAGATGGTCTTCAGCCGCTTCGTCGAGCCGGCACTACGCGCCTTCAAGCCGGACCTGCTGATCATCGCCAACGGCCTGGACGCCTCGCAGTTCGACCCCAACGGCCGCCAACTGGTGACCATGCAGGGCTTCAACCGCCTGGCGCGGCGCGCCCGCGCGCTGGCCGACGAGCTGTGCGCCGGGCGGCTGCTGGTGGTGCAGGAGGGCGGCTACAACCCGGCCTACAGCGCCTACTGCCTGCACGCGGCGATCGAAGGCTTCCTCGGCCAGCCGTCCTCGCTGCCCGATCCGCTGGCCTACATGCCGGAACCGGCGACGCGGGTGGAAGCCGACCTCGCCGCGCTGGATGCACGGCTGGCGGCAGCGGGGTGGAAGTTCGGCTGAAACCTTGGCGCCCTTCGTAGGGCGCATAACGCGCCAGCGTTATCCGCCGAAAAGCCGGCGGATAACCTGTTCCAGGTTATGCGCCCTACATGCTGAGCGGTAGGGCGCAGGGGTGGGCTTGGCGTAGGAGCGGACTTCGTCCGCGATCGATTCACCACCGCTCCGGCAGGCCATGGAGTGCGGGCAAACCCATCACGGACGGAGTCCGCTCCTACGCCGGCCGCACCCGCTTTTGCAAAGGTGGGACGGATTAACCGTTCGAGTGGGGTGCCCTACGGATGGTTGCGATAGCGTTCGGTCAGGGACTGTACGCGGACGACGTAGGTTTGCGTCTCGGCGTAGGGCGGGATGCCGTTGTACTTGTCGACCGTCATCTCGCCAGCGTTGTAACTGGCCAGCGCCAGCCGCTGGTTGCCGTTGAAGCGCTTGAGCAGCCATGCCAGGTAGCGCACGCCGCCGCGAATGTTCTGCCGCGCATCGAACGGATCACTGACGTTGAAGCGCTCGGCGGTATCGGGCATCAACTGCATCAGGCCCTGGGCGCCGGCGATGGAGATGGCGTTGGGCTGGAAGGCCGATTCGGCATGGATCACCGCGCGCACCAGCGCCCGGTCGACACCGTAGCGCACCGATGCAGCCTCGATCTCCCGGCGATAGGAGCGGGTGTCCAGGCGCAGTGTGGCGACGTTGAAATCCTTCGGTGCCATGCACAGGTAGCAGCCCTTGATGTAATACACATCGATCACATCGACCCGCGCTGAGATTCCAACCGGGCGGCGGCTCACATACTGGCGAACGCCCTTGTGCACGAAGGTGTACACCCGGATCCGATCTGCGCTCTGGCCGTTGCCCCGCTCCAGCGTGGATGCGGTCTTTGCCCGCGTGCTGCCAGCGGTGCCCGTCGGGTCTTTCTGGCGCGTGCAGCGCGCGCCGGCGATGGCCTGGCTGCTGAGGCTGACGGCTCCGTCCCGTGCGTGGCACTTGAACAGGGCATTGGCGTAGAGCGGTGCGACCAGCAAGGCCAGTCCGATGCAGCCAGGAAGGCTCCTGCGAGCCCATCGCCATGCTCTGGAACTCATTACACCGCTCCGCGCCACGGGCGCCGATCAGGCTGGGGCGCCTGATCCGGACAAATGGGAAAAGCCAATAGGGGCTGCCGTTGCAGGGTTCATCCCGGGCAGCCCGCCGTTTCGGTTCGCTAGTTATAGCCCTTTCCACCTGCAGCGGAGTTTGTGCAGACGTACGGCCTGCCAGTACTGCGAAAGGCGGAACAGATCGAGGTGTTTGACGGCAGCCATTCAGTAGGAGCGGACGCTGTCTGCAATGGCGTCCCTCCGGCTCCCGGGTCGATCAGAGTGGCGGTGAGTCGATCGCGGACGGAGTCTGCTCCTACGGCGTTTGACACGCGGCTGTAGGACCGAGGGGGACGCCTAGTCCTTGCTCGCGAACCTATGCAGCAGCGACTCAGCCGAGAATGAAATACACCTTGCGCACCGGCGTGAGGTTTTCCCAGGTGCCCTTGAAGCCCGCTGCCACGACGAACGAGTCCCCCGGGCCGAAGGTCTTCGCCACGCCGTCGGCGTCGGTCAGGCGCACCGTACCTTCGAGGATGTGGCACAGCTCGTCGTAGTCGCACTCGCAGCGCTCCAGGTGCACGCCGGCTTCCCAGATACCGGCGATGGCGTTCTTCTCGGGGGCGCTGAAGTGCCGCCAGCTGCGGCTCTGGTAGGGCGCATCGACGATGGCCGGGTCGTTGATCTCGCGCTCCTGCGGGGCGAGGGCGGGATTGCCGAAGTCGATGACGTGGCGGGGCAGGGTGGACATGAGGTTCTCCATCAGGAATCGAAACCGATGCCGAAGGCATCGAAGGTCTTGAGCAACAGATCGCGGCGGCCGTTGCGATCTTCCTTGGCCAGCGAACGCTGGGCCAGGCGCACGCCGAGATAGCGCAGCGGCTCGGGCGGGAAGGGGAAGGGCTTCTGCGAGGTCATGCGCAGCCGGGTGCGTTCGGTGCTTTCGCCACCCAGTTGGTCGAGCATGTTCAGCGCTGCGAAACGGCTGGCCGACACGCCCTGGCCGGTGAAGCCCAATGCATAGGCAACCCGGCCGCCCAGCACACAGCCGGTGAACAGTGTGGTGCGCGCCGAGGTGTCGATGATGCCGCCCCAGGCATGGCTGAACTCCATCGGGCCGAGCTGCGGGAAGGCCTCGCGGAACTGCCCGGCCAGGCGCTCGAAGCTTTCCGGGCGCTGGGTCAGCGCTTCGTCGCGGCGGCTGCCGAAGTGATAGATGGCGTCGAAGCCGGCCCAGAGGATGCGGTTATCGGCGGTCTTGCGCAGGTAGTGGAACTGGTTGCCGGCATCGGCGATGCCGTAGCGATCGATCCAGCCGATGGCATGCAGCTGGTCGTCAGTGAGCGGCTGGGTGACCAGCGAATAGTCGTACACCGGGATCACGCTGGAATTCAGGTGGCCAAGCAGTGGCGGGGCGATGTTGGTCGCCAGGGCGATCTGCCCGGCTTCCAGTTCGCCACGATCGCAGCGCAGCAGCAGGCGGTCGCCGCGCTGGTGCAGCTCGTGCACGGGGGTGTTCTCGAACAGCTCGACGCCCTGTTGCAGGCAAACCCTGCGCAGTTCGGCGGCCATTTTCGCCGGGTTGAGCAACGCATAGTTGGGCTCGAATACGCCGGCCTGGTAGGCGGGTGAGTCCAGTTTGTCGGCCAGCTTCGCCTTGTCGAGAAACTCGCAGTCGATGCCAAAACGCTCGTAGTTGCGCTGCATGCCGCGCAGGCCGTCGACCTGCCAGGGCTGCATGGCGACGCTGAGCTTGCCGCGGCGCTCGAACTCCACGTGCATGCCGAAGCGCTTCAGGTCTGCCTCGAACTCATCGAGGTTCTGACGACCCAGGCGTACAAGAGTCTCGGCTTCTTCCGGCCAGCGGCGCAGGGCATTGCCTACGCCGTGAGAAATACTCGGCGCGCAGAAGCCACCATTGCGCCCGCTGGCCTCGCCACCGCAGCGCCGTGCCTCGAGCACCGCGATACTCGCGCCGGGCCAGCGCTGGCGGGCGTGCAAGGCAGTCCAGAGGCCGGTGAAGCCGCCACCGACCACCACCAGGTCGAAGCGGCGATCCGCTTCCAGTGCCGGTGCGGCGGGAGCGGGATCGAGGGTATCGAGCCAGAAGGGTCGGGGAATGGCGTGCGCAAGAGGGGCGGATGTCATCGGAAAACTCCGGCAGAATGTCGGAAGAAAAAACGGTCTTCGGGCCGCGTCGAGGTTTTGTAATCGTTCCGGGGTGCCCAGGCATACGGCTTGCCGCTCTTTGCGGGCACGCCCGGAGCAGGAAAGGCCGGCCGAGACCGGCAGGGGAACGCAATGATCGAAGAACAGGGCTGGAGCACCTCGCTCGAAGGTACGACCCACCAGCCCGACCCGGCCAGCGCCGCTACTCACGCCGTGGTGATGCGCTATCACCAGGCCTGGCGCCGACATGACATCGAGGCGCTGATGGCGCTGTTCGACCCGCAGGTGGAGTACAACGATTTCTTCCAGGGGCGGCGGATTGCGCCGAGCGAACTGCGCGAGTACCTGCAGACCAGCATGCCGGCGGCGGGGGATGAATCGCAGGTCTACACCGATCGCCTGCGTGTGGACGGCGACACGGCTTTCCTGCAGTACCAGGTGACCCTGCGCGGCACGCAGGGGCTGGTGTCTTTCCGCACCACCGAGGCCTATACCGTGCGCGATGGCCGGATCATCCGGGTCAACGAGCACGCGGCGTTGATCGGTCAGCCGCAGAAGGCGGCCAGTGAGCCGCAACCGCGCATGGCCGATAGCCGCCTGGGGCTTTCAGCGCGGCAGCTGAGCCAGTTGGGTGGCGATATCCAGCAGTATTTCCAGCAGACCCGGCCGTTCCTCAATCCCGACCTGGACATGCCCCAGGTCGCGGCGGCCACCGGCTACACGCGCAACCAGATTTCCTACTTCCTCAACCAGGTGCTGGGCCTGAGCTTCTACCAGTACCTGAACCAACTGCGCCTGCGCCACCTGCTCGGCCAGCTCGACGGCGCCACCAGCGTCACGCGCATCGATGAACTGGCACGGGCGGCGGGCTTTCGTTCGCTGTCGACCTTCTACCGCTGCTTCCGCGAGGAAACGGGGCTGTCGCCCAAGGCCTATCTGGAGCAACAGCGGACGTGACGTTCGTGTAGGAGCGGACTCCGTCCGCGATAGTCTGGAGCCGCTTCAAGACATCGCGGATGAATCCGCTCCTACGGGAGTGGTCCTGATATCGCAACGCGTTTAGTTACCTTGCTGCCCGCTCCGCGCGTGCCCGCATGCACGGCGCCCGCGTTATCAATCCTGTGCCCATTTCCCTATGCTCGGCCGACAAGCATTCCAACAAGCTCAGGAGACCTTCGCATGCGCGACCAGCTCTATATCGATGGCCAGTGGCAGGCACCCGCACAGGGCGGCCGCTTCGAGGTGTACGAACCGTCCAGCGAAGCGGTGCTGACCGAGGTCGCCGCCGCTACCGGCGAGGATGTGGATCGCGCCGTGCAGTCCGCGCGTCGGGCCTTCGATGAAGGCGAGTGGGGCCGCAGTACAGGCAAGGAGCGCGCCGGCTACCTGCGCGCCATCGCCGACAACCTGCGTGGCCGCCGCGAAGACCTGGCCCGCCTGGAAGTGCAGGACAACGGCAAGCCGCTGCCTGAAGCGCAGTGGGATATCGACGACGCCATCGGCTGCTTCGACTACTACGCCGAGCTGGCCGAAGGGCTGAACGACGAGGGCGAAGTGGTCGCGCTGCCCGACGAGCGTTTCGCCTGCCGTGTGCTGCGCGAGCCGGTCGGTGTTGCCGGGCAGATCATCCCGTGGAACTACCCACTGCTGATGGCTTCGTGGAAGGTCGCGCCGGCGCTGGCTGCCGGTTGCACCGCCGTGCTCAAGCCTTCCGAGCTGACTCCGCTGACCTCCCTGGAGCTGGCCGCTGCCGCCGATGCCGTGGGCCTGCCCAAAGGCGTGCTCAACGTGGTCACCGGGCTGGGCCGCGATGCCGGTTCGCCACTTTCCGCGCATCCGGGCGTGGACAAGCTGGCCTTCACCGGCAGCGTGCCCACCGGGCGCGCGATCATGCAGGCGGCGGCCCAGGACATCAAGAACGTCAGCCTGGAGCTGGGCGGCAAGTCGGCCTTCATTGTCTTTGACGACGCCGATATCGAGGCCGCCGTGGAGTGGATTCTCTTCGGCATCTTCTGGAACCAGGGCCAGGTTTGCAGCGCCACCTCGCGCCTGCTGGTGCAGGACGGCCTGCACGACCGGCTGATCGAACGCCTGGTGGAGGAAACCCGCCGCATCACCATCGGCAACGGCCTGGAGCCGGGCGTGCTGCTCGGCCCGCTGGTCAGCGCCGGCCAGCACGCCAAGGTACTGCAGGCCATCGAAGCCGGCGTGCGCGATGGGGCGAAACTGGCCACTGGCGGCAAGCGCCCGGCGCATCGGGACAAGGGCTGGTTCGTCGAGCCGACGGTATTCATCGACGCGCCGCTGGAAAGCGCCGTTTGGCGCGAGGAAATCTTCGGCCCGGTGCTTGCCGTGCGCCGCTTCAAGGATGAAGCCGAGGCGCTGCGCCTGGCCAACGACAGCCAGTTCGGCCTGGCGGCGGCGGTAATGTCCGCCGACCCGGCGCGTTGCCAGCGGGTGAGCCGTGGCCTGCGTGCCGGCATCGTCTGGGTCAACTGCTCGCAGCCGACCTTCACCCAGGCGCCCTGGGGCGGCTACAAGCAGAGCGGCATCGGCCGCGAGCTGGGCGTGTGGGGGCTGGACAATTACCTGGAGACCAAGCAAGTCACCGAGTACCTCAGCGACCAGCCGTGGGGTTGGTACATCAAGTGATGTGAGGCGCAGCGCGGCCTTGGCTGCGCCTGGCGCCCCGGCCTCGATTTCTCGATTAGCCATTGTTCGCGAGCAAGCTCGCTCCTACCCGGGGCAGTCCGGCAGACACCTGTAGGAGCGAGCTTGCTCGCGAACCCGTCCAACGCCGAAGCGCGCGTCGCTGCACTCCGTCGTTTCAGACCGCGTAGGAGCGGACTCTGTCCGCGATCGACTTCACCGCCGCGCCAGTCGCAAGATCAGATCAACCCCTTCCCCTGCAAATGCTCGCGCAGGTACTCGATGAACACCCGTACCTTGCGCGTACTGCGCCGGTGCGGCAGGTAGAGCACGTGCACCCAGGGGCCGAAGGCGCTCTGGTCGCGCCAGCAGTCGGGCAACTGTTCCACCAGTTCGCCGCTTTCCAGGTAGGGCAGTGCGCTCCATTGCGGCAGGAACTGCAGGCCCTGGCCGTCGAGCAGGCAGGAGAGCAGGAAGTCGTAGTTGTCGCTGGCGATGCGCGGTACCGGCTGGCGGATGCGCAGGCGTTCGCCGTCCTTCTGCACCCACCAGAAATTCCGGTTCAGCAGCGGATGGCGGAAGATCAGCCAGTCGTGCTGCTCGTAGTTCTCCAATGTCACCTCCAGGCCCTTTTCCGCCAGGTACTTCGGGCTGGCGCAGAGCATCAGGCGATTTTCCAGCAGCGGCTGGGCGATCACGTCCGGCAGGTCGATGGGGCCGTCACGCAAGGCAATGTCGTAGCCGCCTTCCACCAGGTCGACGAATTCGTCCAGCAGGTCCACCTCCAGGCGCACCTGCGGGTGCTCGCGCAGGAAACGGCAACACACCGCGTTGAAGAAGGCCGGGGCGAAGGAGGGCGGCGAGACGATGCGCAGGCTGCCACGCAACTCGGTCTGCAACTGCTCGACTTCCTCGCTGGCGCGCTGCAACTGCATCAGCGCCGAGCGAGCACCTTCCAGGTAGATGTGCCCGGCCTCGGTCAGCGCCATGCGCCGCGTGGTGCGTTCGAACAGGCGCTGACCAAGGTCGGCTTCCAGTTGCGCCACGCCCTTGGTGATCGCCGATGGCGTCTTGCCCAGCTGTTCGGCGGCGCGGCTGAAGCCGCCGTGGTCGGCGGTGGCGACGAACATGGTGAGGGCGGTCATCTTGTCCATGGATTGCTTCCTGGCAGGAACAGAAGTTGTGCGGGAAGTCAGTGTTAAAGCCGCCAGGGCTTTTGCTTAACCTTCGTCACAGATCAACAATAACGAAGGCTCTGCGATGAAACTACTGATTCCGGCGCTGGTGTCGGCGGCTTGCGCTTTTTCCTCGATGGAAACTATGGCCGCCGCCGACCTCATCTTCCATGGCGGCAAGGTCTACACCGCCGAACCCGGCCAGGCCCTGCAACAGGCGGTGGCGGTGGAGAACGGCCGCATCCTCGCCGTTGGCTCCGACGCGCAGATCCTCAAACTCCAGCAACCGGCGACCCAGCTCATCGACCTGCATGGCCAGGTGCTGATGCCCGGTTTCATCGACGCTCACACCCACCTGGTCAAGGGTGGCCTGCAGATGCTCCAGGCCAACCTGGACAACCAGGACCTGCCGCTGGCCGAGTTCGAAAACAAGCTGCGCCAGTGGCGCGACGACGGCCGCGCGCGACGTGGCCAGTTTCTCTATGTCGGTGGTGTGCCCACGGCGTACTGGGACGAGATCGGCGAGCTGCAGCAGCGCTTCAACCAGGGTGAGTGGGCTGATCAGCCGATCCTCCTGGCGGGTGGTGACTACCACACCGGCTGGGCCAATCAGGCCTTGCTGAAACTGGCCGGTATCGACGCTGCCAAGGTCAGGTCACTGCAAGGCGAAGAACAGGCCACCATCGGTCATGACGCTGACGGCAAGCCCAATGGCTTCCTGGTGGATGCCGGCCTCTACCCGGTGCAGGCGCTGTTGCCGCTGCCGACCGACGACGAGTTACTCAAGGCCCTGAAAGGCGCGCAGCGCTACTACCACGAGCTGGGCATCACCGCCTGGATGGAGCCCCTGGCGAACGAGAATCCCGGCGGCGACATCCACAACGATTCCGTCGGCGTGCTGCCGGCCTACAAGCTGCTGGCGCAGGAGGGCGGGCTGACCGCTCATGTCGCCGCACTGCTGATGGCCGATTCCAAGGCGACCCCGGCCGACCTCGACGAGCTGGACAAGGTGCGCCAGCAGTTCATCGATGTTCCCAACCTGACGCTGCCGGGCATCAAGATCTTCGCTGACGGCGTGGCCGAAGTGCCGGCGCAGAGCGCGGCGATGCTCGAGCCCTATAGCAACTCGAAGAAGTACGGCGAACTGCTGATCGACCCCGAGCACTTCGGCGAACTGGTCAGCGCCGCCGATGCCCGCGGCTGGCTGGTGCACATCCACGCCATCGGCGACCGCGCGGTGCGCGAATCGCTTAACGGCATCGAGCAGGCGCGCAAGGATCGCCACAGCGGCATCCCGCACTCCATCACCCACCTGCAGATGGTCAATCCGAAGGACTTCGCGCGCTTCAAGGCGCTCGATGTGATCGCCGCCATGCAGCTCTATTGGGCGGCTGCCGACGAGAACAGCGTCGACCTGGTCAAGCCCTATGTCAGCGCCATGGCCTTCCTGCACATGTACCCGGCGCGCTCGCTGCTGAAGAACGGCGCGACCATTTCCGGCGCCAGCGACTGGCCGATCACCACGCCCGACCCCTGGAAAGCCATCTACCAGGCGATCCAGCGTGTCGGCCCGAAGGGTGTGCTCAATGCCGCCGAGGATATCGATCGGCAGACCATGTTCCAGGCCTACACCCTCAACGCGGCGCGCACTATGCGCCTGGAGGGGAGCATCGGTTCGCTGAAGCCGGGCAAGCAGGCCGACCTGATCCTGCTCGATCGCGACGTGTTCACCGTCGAGCCGCAAGCGCTGCGTGACACCCAGGTGCTCAAGACCTGGTTCGCCGGCCGCGAAGTCTATAGTCGTCCGAGCGACAAACCGTGATCGTTGCCAACTCGTAGGATGGGTGCAGCGCAGCGATAGCCATGCTGTAGCGACGCCGGATCGATGGGTATCGCTGCGCTCCACCCATCCTACAAAGCACTCTGTGATTTGATTCGATAGTTCTACAGGAGCCTTGCCGTGATTCTTCACACCTTCACCACCGACATCCGCGACCCGCTGCAGCGTGGCCGGCAGATCGGCGAAACCTTCGCCGAGCAGATCCGCCAGAGCGTGGCGCTGTACCTGGACTTCTTCCCCCGCGTTGGCGTGGAGATCGACAAGGCGCGGGCCATCGGTGAAGGCAGCCTGTCGGCGCTGGCCGACTGGTGCCCGGCGCTGGCCAGGGAAGTCGAAGGCCTGGCCCTGGGCGTCGGCCTGCCGCTGTGGCAGCTGGCGGCGTTGAACGCCCGCACCGAAGTGCTGGCGGTGATGCCCGAGCAGCCGGTGGAAGGCGAGTGCTCCACTTCCGTCCACGCCCCGGCGGGTGCTGCTGCACCGCGCAGTCTGCAGACCTGGGACTGGCACGACAGCCTGGTACCGCACGGCCTGCTGCTGGGCTTCACCGGCAGCACCGGCCTCACCGCCAAGTTGTTCACCGAGTTCGGCATGCTCGGCAAGATCGGCGTGAACAGCGCAGGCCTCGGCGTGCACTTCAACATCCTGCACCACGCCAGTGACGACGGCAGTGCCGGCGTGCCGGTGCATGCCATCGCCCGTCGCGTGCTGGAAGAGGCCAGCAGCGTCACCGAGGCCATCGACCTGGCGCGCTCGGCGCGGGTCAGCGCGTCCACCGTGCTCAGCGTGTTCACCCGCAACGACGTGCGCGCCCGCGCCGCCAGCATCGAGATGAGCCCGGCGCATACCGCCGTGGTGGTGCCGCGCGAAGATGGCTGGCTGTTGCATACCAACCACTTCCTCGATGGCGAACTGAGCTGGGGCGAGCGCACGGCGGACGTGTCCACCACCTACGCGCGCCTGGACCACCTCAGGGCTGCCACCGCCGGCATGACCGGCAAGGCCCTGCGCGAGCGCGCCGACGCCTTCTGCGGCGCCGACGGCGACCAGGCAGTGGTGTGCTTCCACCCGGACATGTCCGAACCGGATACCGAGCGCTGGGAAACCCTGCTGAGCATCGGCCTGGACACCGTCGGGTGCGCCCTGGAGTACGTCGCCGGCACGCCGAAGAAGCTGGCGGATGAGGGCTTCCTGCGCTTCTGAGGCAAACGGGTGGGAGCCCCTCACCCTGACCCTCTCCCAAGGGGAGAGGGGACTGATCGGCAGAGCTTGAAACAACAGCGTCAGCCGGTACATGCGGCTCCCTCTCCCTTTGGGAGAGGGCTGGGGCGAGGGCAATGTCCGAGCGCTGAAGTTCGCTTCAGCGCAGATCGCAAACGTCACAACGCAACTTCTCAATTTCAGAACTGACGCCTCCGTGGCAGCCCTCCGGCCGCCGCGCGGGTTTCGTGTTGCCACAAAAACAAGAGTGAACCGCCATGATCGACCACACGCCCGCAGCTCCTGGCTCGCGCTCGGCCTTTCGCACCTTCTGCGTCTCCGGCATGGGCACCGCGCTGGAGTTCTATGATTTCGTCATCTACGGCTACGCCGCAGCGCTGATCTTCCCGCAACTGTTCTTCCCCGGCATGGACCGGCTGACCGCTGTGCTGGTCGCCTTTGCGGCCTTCGGCGCCGGCTTCTTTGCCCGTCCGCTGGGCGGTGTGGTGTTCGGTCACCTGGGCGACCGCTACGGCCGGCAGAAGGCACTGGTCGCCACCCTGGTGCTGATGGGCGCGAGCACCTTGCTGATCGGCTTCCTACCGACCCACGCCAGCATCGGCGCCGCCGCTCCCATCCTGCTGGTGCTGCTGCGCCTGGTGCAGGGCTTCGCCGCCGGCGGCGAGTGGGGCGGGGCGGCGCTGTTCGGCATCGAGGTCGCGCCCAAGGGCCGCCGCGGCCTGTGGGGCAGCTTCACGAGCATGGGCATCGGCATCGGCGGCATCTTCGGTTCGGCGGTGTTCGCCATCGTCAGCTTCGCCTTCGACGATGACCTGAGCGGTATTGCCTGGCGTATTCCGTTCTGGCTCGGTGGCCTGCTGGTGCTGATCGGCCTTTATGCGCGCCTGCAGAACACCGCGCCGCAGCCCAAGGCCGCGCCAAAAGCCGAGGCGCGCATGCCGCTGATGGAGGCCTTCCGCCGCCGCCCGCGCGAGCTGCTGCTGTGTATCGGCATCGCTTTCGGTTACGTCACCATTGCCTATATCGGCAGCACCTTCTTCCTCGCCTACGCGACCGACATCGGCTACAGCAGCAGCCACGCCCTGCTGTTCGACTTCTCGCTGTCAGTGGCGATCGTTGCCTCGGCGCCGTTCTTCGGTCACTTGTCGGATCGCTTCGGCCGCCGTGCGGTCATGATCTTCGGCGCGGCGATCATGGCGCTGGGGCTGTTCGCCTTCTTCCCGCTGATCGGCCTGCACAACCTGCCGCTGGCTTTGCTGGCGTATATCGCCGTGGGCTTCTTCATGGGGGCGACCCAGGGACCGATCCCGGCCTTCCTTGCCGAACAGTTCCCGCGGGAAATGCGCTACTCGGGGATTTCCTTCAGCTACCAGATCGGCGCGGCGTTGGGTGGCGGCACGGCGTCGAGCATCGCCACGGCCATCCTCATCGCCACCGGGCGCAACCCCTTCGGCGTGGCACTCTACGGCGCGGCGGCGCTGTTGCTGGTGGCGCTGTGTTCCTGGCTGCTGCGTGAGACCGCGCACCTGCCGATGGATCTGATCGACCGCGACGACGCCGCTCCGGGCGTCGCCCAGGCGCAGGTCGGTTAAGTCACGGCGCGGGCTTTGGTGCCGGGTACCAGGCCGAGCACCAGGGCGCAGCCGATCAGGATGATCAGCGCGCCCACGCCCTGCACCAGCGACAGGCTCTCGCCCAGCACCAGGGCGCCGATCAGGACGGCGACCACGGTGACGACGAACTCCACGCTGATGGTTCTGGTCGCACCGATTCGCGAGACGAGCTGGAAGTAGACGACGTAGTTCACCGCGCTGAATATGCAGCCGCAGATCAGCAGGAAGAACACATCGATTGGTTGCGGCGTGCCGGGCACCGGCACCCAGATCAGCAATGGCAGGGTCAGCAGCCCGCCGATGCCGAAGGCGCCACAGGTCACTTCCCAGGGGCCGGCGGTGCGCAGCTTCAGGCTGGCGTAATTGCTGCCGAAGGCCGCGCAGACGGCACCGAACACGGACGCAGCACTGCCGAGCATGAACTCGTGCGTGATCGGCACCGCTGGGAAGCCCACCAGCAGCAGCATGCCGAAAAAGCCCAGCACCAGCCCGCCGAGGCCGCTCCAGGTGATGCGTTCCAGGCCCCAGAGGCGGCCGATGAGCATCGAGAACAGCGGAATCCCGGCGACGAAGATCGCCGCCATGGCGGTGCCGATGCGCGGGGTGGCGTAGGTCATGCCGATCAACTGGCCGGCCACGGTGGTGGCGCCGATCACGCACAGCGGCTTCCACAGCCCTGCGAAGTTCAGCTGGCGCCCGGACAGCCGCGCCACGGCGAACAGCGTGAAGCTGGCGATCAGCGCGCGGAAGCTGACTGCGCCGACCCAGCCGAACCCGGCGATGGCCTTGAGCAGGACGAGAAAGGACAGCCCCCAGCCGATCGCGAGGAACAGGTAGGCGGCAAGGTCGCGCGGTTGCATACGACTCCGGTGGCACAAGGCAGAAGAGGGCCACCGAAGCGCGGCGGCGAATGCCGCTATCTTGCCGGGCACCCAGGACGCTTGGGAAGGCGGCGCGCCGAGGTTTTTCCGGCCGCCGGCGCCGCTGCCGCGCTCAAGGGCCGGGGAGCGGCTGGAGGGCGGCTCGCTGGCACCGCAGGTAGAGGATCGCCAGGACGCAAGAGGCCAGGGACAAGGCGCTGCAGAACAGGACGCTGCGCCAGACGTAGTCCAGCGCCTGGACCAGGCTCAGTGACAGGCTCTGCATGGTATAGGGCAGCAGGCCGAGGCTGCCGCACGCGACGAATCCGGAAGCGGCGCTGACCGCGTACAACAGCAGGATGAGGAGTTGCCCTGCGTTGTGCGTTGTGGCGTACCGCAGCAGGACGAGGGCGTAGGCAAACGAGATCAGCGCAAGGCCGACCAGGGACGCCGTCAGCGGCAGGCTATTGGGGTAGTGACGGATGCCGCTGAGCAGATTGTTCGCACCCAGCAGTGCGCTGATCACGCAGACCGCGAACATGAGCACGAGATTGAAGCGACGCATGACTCTTCCTTGAGTGTGCCGATGGCATGGGATACGTACGCTGCTGGACGGACGCGCCAGGTACTCCGGCGACCCCGTGCAGTGCATTGCGGCGCCGCCTGTCGAGACCGGGGTCGGCAGCGGGCGGCGGTGCGCGCAGCTTACGAAGCCCCTGGCAGCCTGTCCATTGGCCGGACAGCGTGGCGCATCGCCCGATGCACGGGCCCCCCGCCCAGCGGGCTGCGCCCTTGCGAGCGTGCAGGGCGGGATTGCCCAGGTGCCAATGGTCTTGCACCGGGCGCTGGCTTATAGTCGCGCCCCCCAGCGAAGCCGCCAGTGCCGTCCAGGCCTGTTTCCGGCAACGCAACCACCGAGGCGCGAGGAGCACGCCAGTCATGAAAACAGAACAGGGCATCCTGCGGCTTTCCATCATCGTCACCGTGCTGCTGGCCGGTTTCGGGATTATCGTCGGCTTGCTGTCGGGATCCTTCTCCATCGTCTTCGACGGTGTCTACTCGTTGGCCGATGCGAGCATGAGCGGCCTGGCCCTGATGGTGGCCACGCTGATCCGCCGCCACACCACCGAAGGCGACGCCAGCCGGCGCCTGGCCGAGCGTTTCAACATGGGTTTCTGGCACCTGGAGCCGATGGTGCTGGCGCTCAACGGCACGCTGCTGTGCGGCGTCACGCTGTACGCACTGATCAACGCCATTGGCCGGCTGCTCAGCGGTGGCCATGCGCTGGAATTCGGTTTCGCCATCCTCTACGCGGCGGTGGCCACGCTGGTCTGCTTTGCCCTGGCGGCGGTGCAGTTCCGCGCCAACCGACGCATCGGCTCGGACTTCGTGGCGCTCGACGCCAAGTCCTGGGTGATGTCCGGGAGCATCTCCCTGGCCTTGCTGATCGCCTTCCTGGTGGGTGACCTGGCCACGGTGAGCGGCTACGCGCAGATCGGCCCGTACGTCGACCCGGCGGTGCTGGCGCTGATCTGTCTGGTGATCCTGCCGATTCCGTTCCTGACCATTCGCCAGGCGCTCAAGGAAATCCTCCTGGTGACTCCGCCCGAACTCAAGCAGCACGTCGACGAGGTGGCGGCGGCGGTAGTTACGCAACACGGCTTCAGTGCCTACCAGGCCTATGTCGCCAAGGTCGGTCGGGCACAGCAGATCGAGCTGTATTTCATCGTGCCGCCCAACTGGCCGGCGCAGACCCTGGCCGAATGGGACCGCCTGCGTGACGAGATCGGCGAGGCCATCGGCGGCGAAGGCCCCAACCGCTGGCTGACCATCGCCTTCACCACTGACCCGCTGTGGACCCGTTGAGCGGCCAGGCGCACGGACGAGGCGGGCTGCGCTACGCGGGCCGTGACGCCTCGAGGGCTTGCGGGTTCGCCACGTTCTTCGGTGCCCCGGCGAAAAACGCCAGCAGGTTGTCGAAGGCATCGCCGAAGTACAGCTCGTAGCCGTTTTTCTCCACGTAGCCCAGGTGCGGGGTACAGAGCGCGCGGGGGTGATTCAGCAAGGGGTTGTCGACGCCGAGCAGCGGCTCCTGCTCGAACACGTCCACGGCGGCGTAGCCTGGCCGCCCGGCGTCCAGGGCCTGCAGCAAGGCGCCGGGAGCGAGCAGTTCGGCGCGGCTGATGTTCACCAGCAGGGCGCTGGGTTTCATGCCCGCCAGGTCTTCGAAGGTGACCTCGTGGCGAGTGCTCTCGGACAGCCGCAGGTTGAGGCTCAGGATGTCCGCTTCGGCGAAGAAGGCGGTGCGCGAGGTGGCCGCCCGGTGGCCGTCGGCGACGGCGGCTGCGCGGCTGTTCTCGCTGCCCCAGACCAGCACCGGCATATCGAATGCCTGGGCATAGCGCGCCAGGCGCTGGCCGATCTTGCCGTAGCCCCAGATGCCCAGGGTCTGCCCGGCCACGGCCTGGCCGAGGTTGACCTGCCACTGGCCAGCCTTGAACGCTTCGATGGCCGGGACGAGTTGCCGGCGCGCAGTGAGGATGAGTGACCAGGCCAGCTCGGCCGGCGCCACCGGCGAGCCTCGGCCTTCGGTCACGACGATGCCGCGCGCGGTGCAGGCGTCCAGGTCGAGATGGCTGGACACCTTGCCGGTCTGGCTGATCAGCTTGAGCTTCGGCAGCCTGTCGAGCAGCTCGGCGTCGATGCGGGTGCGCTCGCGGGTGAGCACCAGCGCGTCGGCGTCGGCGAAGCGCGCGGCCAGTTCGTCCGGCGTGGCGGGCCCCAGGTCATGCAGCACGCGGACCGTATGCCCGGCCAGTCGGGCGTAGCAGTCCAGCGTGCGGATCACGTCCTGGTAGTCGTCGGGGATGACGATGTTCATAAGGAGCCCGCCTCTGCAGTCGTTCGAGTCAGCTCGGGACGATATCCGATCTTCGCGAGGCTTTCGATCCGCCGCAGAAGTCCTACCCGACGCCAGTCGTCAAGATGGCGCTGCGACATCAACGGGGTAGGCCGCCGGGGTGAAGCGCTCGGCGGTGTCCATCCGCACGTTGCGCAGCCTGGTGGTTTCCAGGTGCATGGCGTAGAGCGGTTCGGCCCGGTAGCTGACCAGGATCGAGCGTCGACGGGCGCCGCTGATGTTCAGGCTGCCGGCGTGCACCAGGTCGACGTCGAATACCAGGATGTCGCCGGCGCTGCCTTGCAGGTGTACGCAGCGGGATTCCTCGTTGAATTCCTCTGGCGGCGCCCCCGCTGCGGGGCGATGGCTGCCGGGAATGATGCGCGTGGCACCATTGCCCGGGGCGTAGTCGTCGAGGAAGGCGAGGGCACTCACACTGTCGCCTGGGCGCTGGGCCGAGAGATCGCGGTGCAGCGATTGGTGCCCGCCGCCCGGCAGGGGCTCGCGTCCCTCCGCCTGGGCAAGGAAGAAGCGCTCGCCGATGAGCTCGCCGACTGTCGCCAGCAGTAGCGGCAGCCGGCACATCGCCTGCACTGCCGGCTCCAGATCGAGTTGCGCGTGGCGCCAGTCCTGGCCGCGGGGCGCCGGCCAGTGCTCGGACGCCAGGACGTTGGCATCGAATAGCGTGCGGAGCTCGTCCACTGTTGCGCGCGGGATCACCTGGCGCAGCAGTGCATAGCCATTTTCATGGAGTTGTTGGCGATCGAGCATGCAGTCATCCATTCCCTGTTGTCCTTTGCCTTCCTGATACAGGCCCTTGTGGTGCAGGCGCATTGGCCGGTGCTGCGTCGCTGGCAGCGATCGAAAGTCGAGCGTACTGAGGAAATCTTCTGTAGCCAATTTCCGACGACGATCGACTCCCGTAGACTCCGGCGATCTGCCGGAGAGAAAAATAATGCATAAAGGGATTTGGTTGGGGCTGGGATTGTCGCTGGCTGTCGTGGGTGTGGCCGGGGCCGTCGAACCTGCCCAGGACGATCCGCTGCTGGCGAGCCCCGCATCGGCCGGTGGCACCAGCGATGTGCGCGGCATCCTGCGGGCGCGCGACCAGGCGATGCTGTCCAGCGAGCTGGCCGGGCGCATCCTCGAGATGCCCTTCGCCGAGGGGCAATCCTTCCGCAAGGGCGATGTGCTGGTGCGTTTCGATTGCTCCGCCTACCAGGCCCAGTTGAGTGCCGCCCAGGCCGGCGCCAAGGCGGCCAGCGAGCAACTGGCGCACAACCGCCAGCTGGCCGCGCTGAATTCGGTAGGGCGTTTCGAGGTTGCACTGGCGGAAGCCAAGCTGTCCGAGGCGCAGGCACAAGCGCAGGTCTACCAGGTCCAGGTGCGCCGCTGTTCGCTGGTGGCGCCGTTCGATGGCCAGGTGGTGCAACGCAAGGCGCAACCCTTCGAGAGTGTCGCGGGCGGCGCGCCGTTGCTGGAGATCGTCGATAACCGCAGCCTGGAAATCCGCCTGCTGGTGCCCTCGCGCTGGGTCGCGCGGCTGAAGGTGGGGCAGTCCTTCACTTTCGTGCCCGACGAAACCGGGCAGGCCCTGCAGGTCGAGATCAAGCGCCTGGGCGCGCGCATCGATGAAGGCAGCCAGATGCTGCCGCTGATTGCGTCCCTGCCCGGCGATGCCAAGGGCTTGCTGGCGGGCATGAGCGGCACTGCGCGTTTCGCGGAGACGCCATGAACGCACCACAGGTCGGCCTGGCCGAGCGGGTCTTCGCGCAATTTCTCGATCTCGAGCATCAGGCCCGCGCGGCGCGAACGGTCGAGGAACTGGCCTATCACATCGTCAATGACGGACAGAAGCTGTTCGGCTATCGACACGCGGCGTTGCTGATCGCCGGCAAGGTCCAGGCGCTCACCGGCATCAGCGTTGTCGAGCCGAATGCGCCGTTCGTGGCCTTCGTCGAACAGGCCTGCGCCCAGTTACAGGCGCGCGCTGCGCTGGACCAGCCGCAGCGCGTCGACTTCCAGGCCCTGGGGGCGCAGCAGCAGGCCGATTGGCAGGCGCTTTCCGCCGGCGATGTGTTCTGGTTGCCCCTGGCCGACTCCCAGGGTGCGCCCTTCGGCGGCCTCTGGCTGGCCCGCGAGCAGCCGTGGAGCGAGGCGGAGCAGGCGTTGCTGGTGCAGTTGGGCGACGCCTACGCGCATGCCTGGAAGGCCCTGCAGCCGCGCAAGCCGTGGCGAGCCCGCTGGCCGAAGAAGAAGTTGTTGATGATTGCCGCCGGGCTGTGCCTGCTGCTGCTCGTGCCGGTACGCCAGTCGGTGCTGGCGCCGGCGGAGGTCGTGCCGCTGGACGGCCAGGTGATTGCCGCCCCGCTGGATGGGGTGATTCAGCAGGTGCTGGTCAAGCCCAACCAGACGGTCAAGGCCGGCGATCTGCTGGTGCGTTTCGACGCCACCACCCTGCAAGCCCAGGCAGACGTGGCCGAGCGCTCCCTGGGCGTGGCCGAGGCTGAGCTCAAGGCCAATTCGCAGCGCGCGTTCTCCGACGCCGAGTCAGGCTCCAGGGTCGACCTGCTGGCGGCGCGGGTGGAGCAGAAGCGCGCCGAACGTGATTACGCCCGCGACCTGCTGGGGCGCGCCGAGGTTCGCGCACCACGCGACGGCATCGCGGTATTCGCCGATGCCGAACGCTGGACCGGCAAACCGGTGCAGACCGGCGAGCGCCTGATGGAGCTGGCCGATCCGCGCCAGGCCGAGCTGCGCATCGACCTCGCGGTGGGCGACGCCATCGCCCTCGAACCGGGCTCCGAAGTCGTGCTGCTGCTCGACAGCGACCCGCTGCGCCGCCATGACGCTCGCCTGGAGCGCGCGGCCTACGAGGCCCAGAGCACCGCCGCCGGGCAACTGGCGTACCGGCTTGACGCGGCGTTCGCCGAGGCGCCTCCGCGCATCGGCCTGCGCGGCACGGCTAAGCTGTATGGCGATCGCGCCCCGCTGGCCTATTACCTGTTGCGCCGGCCGCTGGTCGCCGCGCGCCAGAGCCTGGGGCTGTGATGCTGCCGGCGCTGCGCCCGGACCTGCAGTTGTCGCCAGCCGCGCCGGGGCTCGACGGCGCGCCGCAATGGACGCTGGCCGACCCGTTGCGCGGGCGCTACTTCAAACTCGGTGGTGCTGCCGTGCGTCTGCTGCGCCACTGGACGCTCGGCGACCCGCAGCGGGTGCTGGGGGCGGCCAATGCAGAAGCTGGCGAGGCCCTGGGGGCACAGGAGCTGGAAGAGTTCCTGCGCTTCCTGCGCGGGCATGACCTGATCGCCGCCGTGGATGCCGAACAGCGCGCCAGCTATGGGCAGAAAGCCGCATTGCAGCGGCACAGCCTCTGGCAGAAAGTGCTGCACCAGTACCTGTTCTTCCGCATTCCGCTTTGGCGCCCGGATGCCTTCCTCAATCGCGCCTGGCCGGTACTGCGCCGCCACGGCCCGTGGATGCTGCGCTGGGGCTTGCCGCTGATCTTCAGCCTCGGGGCCTTCCTGGTGGCACGCGACTGGGAGCGCTTCCTGGCGACCTTTCCGCACCTGTTCAGCCTGGGTGGGGCGCTGGCTTTCGGCGTCGCGCTGACCTTTGCCAAGCTCTGCCACGAGTTCGGCCACGCCTTCATGGCCAAGCGCGCCGGCTGCCGGGTGCAGAGCATGGGGCTGGCGTTCATGGTGATGCTGCCGATGTTCTATACCGATGTCAGCGACGCCTGGCGGGTCAGCGACCGTCGTTCGCGTCTGCTGATCGGTGCTGGCGGCGTACTCGCCGAACTGGTACTGGCGGTGCTCGCGCTGCTGGCCTGGTCGCTGCTGCCGGACGGCCCCTTGCGCACCTCGGCGTTCATGCTGGCCAGCGCGACGTGGATCACCACCGTGCTGGTGAATCTCAACCCGTTCATGCGCTTCGACGGTTACTTCCTCCTCACCGATCTGCTGGGCGTGGAGAACCTCCAGGCGCGGGCGTTCGCACTGTGCCGCTGGCGGCTGCGCGAAGCCCTGTTCGGCTATGGCGAACCGATGCCCGAGCCCTGGCCGCCGACCTTGCGCCGGCGCCTGCTGATCTGGGGCTACGGCTCGTGGATCTGGCGCGCCGTGCTGTTCTTCGGTATCGCCCTGGCGGTCTATCACCTGTTCTTCAAGCTGCTGGGCATCTTCCTGATGTTGGTGGAGCTGGTCTGGTTCATCGGCCTGCCGATCTGGCGGGAGCTGCGCGAATGGTGGCAGCGCCGCGAACAGGCGGCGCCGCACAAGGTCGTCGGGCTCGGGCTCGCCGTGCTGGCCGTGCTGGCGTTGCTGGTCGTGCCCTGGCGCGGCTCCGTGGAAGTGCCGGCCATGCTCGAGGCCACACGCACCTCGGCGTTGCATGCTCCACTGGCTGCGCAGGTCGGGCGTCTGCTGGTGCATGACGGGCAGAGGGTGGAACAGGACGAGCTGCTGCTGGAACTGATTTCGCCGGACCTGGACGCCAAGCAATTGATCGTGCGCCGCGAGATCGATCTGCTGCAATTGCAGTTGCGCCGCCAGGCGGGACGCAGCGAGACGGCATCCGACGTCGGCGTTCTCGAGCAGCGGCTGGCCGAAGCGGTCGCCCAGTACCGTGGCCTTGCCGCCCAGCGCCAGCGTCTGCAGTTGCGTGCGCCGCACGCCGGGGTGGTGCGCGACCTGTTGCCGGACCTGGGGCAGGGCCGTTGGCTGAAGCCGGCCGACGTGCTGGTGCGGGTGGTGGAGCCCGGGCTGCGCCTGCGTGGTTACCTAGCCGAGGCCGATCTGTGGCGGGTGCAGAGTGGCGCGCCAGGGCGCTTCATCGCCGACGACCCGGCACGCCCGGCGTTGCCGGTGAGGCTGGACGAGGTGGACGCCAACGGTACGCTGTTCGTCGACCTGGAGGCGCTGAGCTCCGACCACCACGGCCCGATTGCCGTGCGCCGCGATGCCCAGCACCGCGCCGAGCCGGTCCAGGCGCAATACGGCGTGCGCCTGAGCCCGAGCGAGGAGCCCTGGCAGCCGGCGCAACCGCAGCGCGGCATGGTGGTGCTGGAGGGCAGCGGGCAATCGATCCTGGGGCTGGCATGGCGGCGGCTGGCGGCGCTGGGGGTGCGCGAGAGCGGATTCTGAGGCGGCGTCTTTTCTCGGAGCAAGGAGGGTTCCATGAGCGCGACAGCATTACCCCGCTGTGCCCGGCTTGGGCTGGATATCCCGCTGCAGCCATTGCTCAGTGCTTTGGCCGCGGTGGATGAGCCGGCCTGGCAGCGGCATTTCAACAGTGGCTTCTATACAGGTGACTGGAGTGGCGTCGCGCTGATCACCCCCGAGGACGCGCCGTTGCCGCTGGCGCCGGGGCAGGGCGCGCCGCTGGCCAGTGACCTGCTCAGGCGCAGCGCGGTGTGGCAGGCCGCGCTGGGTGCCTTCCGTACGACGATCCGCAGCGCGCGCCTGCTGCGCTTGGGCGCTGGCTCGCGAATCCACGAGCATTGCGATCCGGACCTGGGGCTGCCCGACAGCGACCTGCGCCTGCACCTGCCGTTGCTCAGCGCGGATGGCGTGGAGTTCCTGGTCGACGGACTGCAAGTGCCGATGCGCCCCGGCGAGTGCTGGTTTATCGATCTCGCGCGACCGCACCGGGTAGACAACCCCGGTCCCGGCGAACGCATTCACCTGGTGCTGGATTGCCAACGCAATGACTGGCTGCTGGCGCTCATCGAGAAGGGGCTGGCGGACACGCCGAGCCTCGCCCCCGGGCGGACGGTGCTGGCATTCGCGCGCTTCCGCGAGCAGGTGGCGCGGGAGCCGGAACTCGCCCAGGCGCTGCACTCGTTGAGCGACAGCGCGGCTTTTGTCGAGTTGGCCGTTGCACTGGGGGCGGCCCGTGACCTGCACTTTTCCGAAGCCGACGTGCGCGCGGCAATGCACCTTGGCCGGCGCGCCTGGAGTGACCAATGGCGAGCCTGAGCCCGGCGCTGGATTTCCGTGGCTGGCGCCCCATCCGTGCCTGGTGTGACAAGCAGGACTGGCGCCTGGACTGGTGCTGGTTCGGCGAGCAGCGCCTGACCCGGCCATTCTTCCATGACGACGTGGCGCAGGCCCTGCGCCTGCCCTTCAACCTGGCCTTCCGCCGCGAGACGGGGCTGGCGGAGCTGCTCGACTGGCAGCGCACAAGCCCGGGGCTCGCGCCAAGCCTGCTGGTCTTCCACGCCTCGCGCTGTGGCTCGACGCTGCTGGCGCAGATGCTCGCGGGGCTCGATAGCCACCTGGTGCTCTCCGAGCCCGGCCCGCTGGACAGCCTGCTGCGCAGCCACTACCGCCACGACTGGGAGGAGGGCCGGCAGGAGCAGGCCGTCGCCGCGATGCTCTCGGCGCTGGCGCAGAACGCCGGGCCGCCGGCGGAGCATCTGGTGGTCAAGCTGGATGCGTGGAACCTGTTCGAGCTGCCGCTGTTGCGCCGTTGTTTCCCCGACACGCCCTGGCTGTACCTTTACCGCGACCCGCTGGAGATTGCCGCGTCGCACCTGCGAATGCCGGGCATGCAGATGATCCCCGGGCAGTTGCAACCATCGCCGCTGAACCTGGACGACGAGCCGCTGGCCCCGCGCGAGGAGTACATCGCCCGGCGCCTGGGGCGCCTGCTGGCGCTGGCGGTGGAGGCGTGCCGGGAACATGGGGGCCTGGCTGTGGCCTACAAGGAGCTGCCGCAGGTGCTGGGTGGGCGCTTGCGCGAGCACTTGCGGCTGACGCCTGAGCAAGTCGAGCAAGCCATGGCGGTCAGCCGGCTGAATGCCAAGCGTCCGGGCGAGCCTTTCGTGGCGGACTCCCAGGACAAGCGCGAGTCTGCCTCGGCGCTGCTGCGCGATGCAGTGGGGCGCTGGGCCGACGCTCCCTACCAGGCGCTGGAGGCACTGCGCAAGGATCAGGCGGGGTGAGCGGGCTCGCGGCGCATCTGCCACTGCGCTTCATCCGGGGCGCTCGGCAGGCTCTCGAAGCCCAGGCGCTGGTACAGGCGCACCGCGGGGTTGTGGCGCATCACCGCAAGCTCCAGCGGCTTACCCTGGAGGTCGGCATGGGCGATCACTTCGAGCAGCAGCTGCTCGCCCACTCCGCGTCCGCGCTGGTGGGGTTCGAGACCGATTTCAACGATGCGCAGGCTGTCCTGGCGCTCGTCCAGGGTCAGCACGCCGATCGGCTGGCCGTCGAGCAGAATCAGTTCGGTACGCGCACCGGGAAAGTCGCCGGCGAAGATCCGTTGCTGCAGTTGCCACTGCTGCTCGAGCAGGGCGGGGCAGGCTTCGACCATTGCCGCGTCCAGGCCGCGCAGCTGCGCGAAAAGGCGCTTCAGCCAGGGTTGGTCGGCGCTGCCGGCGGTGCGGCGAAACAGGGTGGGGTGGGGCTTTATCTCGCTCATGGGCTGCTGTAGTTTTCCAGGCTTCGGTATTCAACGCGGCGCAGGCCGGAGCCTGCCATCCAACGATCAGGGAGTGACCATATGCTCATCGACCTCGAGGGCCTGACCGCCCAGTCCTTCAGCTCCGAACTCGGCCAGCTGTTCACCGCGCACACCGTTCCCAATCCGGTGCAGCTGACCTTGCACAACGTGATCGAAGGCCGCGCCGCGGTTGGCGGTTTTCGCACGCCGTTCACGCTGGTCTTCACCTCGCCATTGAGCGTACTGCTGCTCGAGGCTCACTACCGTCTGAGCAGCCCGAGCGGTCGCGATTACGAAATGTACCTGGCCCCCCTGGCGGCCACCAGCGACGGCCAGCGCCACTACCAGGCCCTGTTCAACTAGGGCCTGGTAGTGCGCCGTGCGGGTCAGTTGCGGCTGGGGTAGATCCCGTACACGCAGATGCACTGGGTCAGCGCCAGGAAGGGTTGCACCACGCTGAACGGCAGGTTGTCCCCGGTACGTGCCAATTGCACGCCCAGTTGCGCCTGCGCCGGCATCTGCAGCGTACCCGGAGCGGGGCCGTAGATATTCACCGTGACACTATCGCGCCCGCTGCTGGCCACTGCCTGCCCCAGCGTATCGCTGGCCGTCGCCTGGCTGCTGCTGGCGGCGGCGCTGGACTGCTTCAGCACGATGGTGGCTTCGGCGGTGGCGCTGTGGGTGTGGATCGGCAGGTTGGTGGATAGCAGGGTGACCTGCTCGGTCCCGGCCATGGCCCCCAGGGGGTAGTTGGCGTTGTTCTGGCCGATGCCGACACGCCCGCCGAGGTTGGGCAGGCAGAAGGTGCTGGTACCGTTGCCGCCATAGACCGTACCCAGCAGTGCGTAGAGCGCCTGGTTCTGCGTGATGGCTATTGTCTGGCCATTGCAGGTCATCCAGTTGCGCGGGGCGAAGTTGCCGGCGAACGGTGCGACGGTACCCATGTAGCTTTCGTAATCCATACGGTGCTCCTCGATCCGTCAGTTGCGAGTGGGGAAAATCCCTGACATGCAGATGATGTAGTTGATCGCCAGGAACGGCTGCATGATGGATACCGGCGTGGAGCCGCCGGCTGGCTGGACGGTGACCGTCGCTGAGCTGGACAGCGCCAGGTTCACCGAGCCTGGTGCCGGCCCGTAGATCTTCACGTCGATCGAGTCGCGGCCACTGGCGCCATTGGCTGCCGCCAGTATCAGGTTGTCGGCGGGAAACGCCGAGTTGGCGGCTGCGCTATTGGCCGGCAGCGAGGCGCTGATGGTGGCGGCTGCAGTATGCGTGTGGGTCGGCAACTGCGTGCCGGTCAGGGTGACACTCTCCGCGCCGGCGGCGGCGCCCAGCGGAAACGCCGAGGTGCCCGGTGACTGGCCTGCGCCGATGGGGGTGCGGCCCTGCAGGTTGGGCAGGCAGAAGGTGTTCTGGCCGTCACCGCCGTACACGACGCCCAACAGCGAGAACAAGGCGGAGTACTGCTGGATTCTGATGGTCTGCCCCTGGCAGAACAACCAGTTGCGGGGTGCGAAGCTCGGTGCCCAACCGCTGATCGAGCCGAGATAAGACTGTTCACTCATGATCATTTCCCTAATTTGAGTTGTTATTGCTTCATCACGGAAGACGCGACCCGGCCACCAATCCCCTGGCGGCTGGGCCGCCTGGAAACATAGACGAAATCCGCCAGAGCGCAGGGCGATCGGTTGCCTGCCCATCCTTTGATCGAAATACCCGATGCTCCGGCATTCTGGCCATTGACGGCACATGGCCTTCAGGCATTATGGCGAGATCATTCCAATAACAATTTGCCAGCTTGCAGTCGCTGTACCGGAGCGGTACGGCAGTGTGGGTGTGCTCTCAGGGAGGAGGCCATATGTTCAGGCATTGGTTTGGATCGTCGGCCGTTCGCAAACATCAGTCCGGCGCCATGCGCTCCCCACTGGCGATGAGTCTCGAAGCCAGGATGATGTTCGACGGCGCGGTCGCCGCGACCGTGGCGGATACCGCCGCCAGCCAGGGCGCGGATCATCCCGCCGGCAAGGACAGCACCCCCACCGATCAGCCTTCCCACGACAGCCTCGCTGCTGCTCCCACCGCCTCCAGCGACCAACGCCATGAAGTGGTGTTCGTCGACAGCAAGGTCGCCAACTACCAGCAACTGGTCGCCAGCCTGAAGCCGGGCACCGAGGTAGTGGTGCTGGATGGCAACAAGGACGGCCTGCAGCAGATCGCCCAGTACCTCAATGGCCGCAGCGGCATCGACGCCATCCATATCCTCAGTCACGGCGAAGAGGGCGAGGTGCACCTGGGCAATACCGTGCTCAGCGCCAACAACCTGGCCAGCAAGGCCGGCGAGCTTTCCGCCATTGGCGACAGCCTGGACGCCAACGGCGACATCCTCATCTATGGCTGTGATGTGGCCAAGGGCTCCGGCGAGGTGCTGTTGCAGCAACTCTCGGCGTATACCCGCGCCGACGTCGCGGCCTCCACCGACCGCACCGGCGCCGCGGCGCTGGGCGGCAACTGGACGCTGGAGGCGCACACCGGCAACATCGAGACGAGCCGACCCTGGGCTGCCGATGGTGGCCCCGACTATGCCGACCTGCTCGCGCTGCCATCCTCCACGCAGTTCCTGAGCGACACCTATTGGACCAACAACACCGGCGCCAACACGGTGGATGGGTTCACCCTCAGCGAGTCCACCGGGGCTACCCGGGAAAGCTCGTCAACCTCGATCTATTTCAGGTCGAGTGGCGCGCTTGACGGGGATGGCAACTATTACTACGAACTGACCTGGACTGCGGATAACGTCGACCTCGCCAAGTTCGACCTGGACGGCATCGGGGTCCAGACCTTCGCTGGCAACTACCGGCTGGACGTCTCGGCAGTCTCCGGCGGCAACATGGTGAGCCAGTCCTTCTCCTTCAATGGCGCTCAGGGGCCGTTGCTCCTCGATATCGACAACACGCGGTTCAACGACATCAGCGCGTTCACCGTGCGGGTCACCAACCTTTCCGGCAGCCCGCAGGTCGCCAACATGGACCTGCAACAGATCCTGCTGGCCGACCTCAAGGGGCCTAACGCCGATCCGGTGCTGGGCGGGCTCAATGGCCAGACCGCGAGTTACACCGAGAAGAGCGGCGCCACGCTGATCGACGCCACGGGCGTGGCCACGGTGACCGACAGCGACTCGGCGAACTTCGATGGCGGCCAGTTGCGCGTGGCCATCTCCTCGGGCGGGCAATCGCTGGAGGATGTGCTGGGCATTCGCAACCAGGGCAGCGGGGCAGGCGAGATCGGCGTGTCCGGCGGCAGCGTCACCTACGGTGGCGTGGTCATCGGTACCTTCACCGGTGGCAATGGTGGCAACAACCTGGTGGTTACCTTCAACGCCTCGGCCACTGCCGCTGCCGCCCAGGCACTGGTGCGCAACCTGACCTATGTGAACAACAACGGTTTCGATCCGAATACAACGACGCGCAACATCAGTGTGACTGTCACCGATGGCGACGGCGGCAGTAGCGCGAGCGCCACCGTCGCGCTCAGCGTGGTGGCGGTGAATGACGCGCCCGTATTGGCGCCGGCCAACAGCATGGTGAATTTCACCGAAAACGGCAGCAACGCGCTCCTCAGCCCAGGCCTGACGCTGGTGGACGATGGCAGCAGCTTCCAGAGGGCCACGGTCGTCATCACCGATGTGCGCAGCGGCGATATGCTGAACTTTGTCGCCCAGAACGGCTTCTCCGCGACCTACAACGGCTCGACCGGCACCCTGATCATCACGGGTACCGGCAACGCGGTGGCGCTGCAGGCCGCTCTGCGCTCGATCGGCTTCTCGTCCTCCTCGCACGATCCGACCTTCGGCGGTACAGACAACTCCCGGCTGATCACCTTCACTGTCACCGACAGCGCCGGCGCGGACTCCAACCTGGTCACCGCGCTGGTATCGATCAGTGCGGTGAACGATGCACCGACGCTTTCCGGCGGACCCTACACATGGGCGGCTACCTCGGAAGACGTGAGCTCCCAGACGACCACCGTGGGCACCCTGCTGGCCGGCCTGAACTACAGCGATGTCGACGGCCCCGGCAGTGGCATCGCCCTGATGGCGAGCAGCGGCAACGGCACATGGCAATACTCTACCGACGGGGTGAGCTGGACCGACATCGGCGCGGTGTCCAACTCCGCGGCGTTGCTGCTGTCCGCCAGCACCCAATTGCGTTACATGCCTGATGGGCGTAACGGTGAAAACGCCGCGCTATCGTTCCGCGCCTGGGACCGCAGCTCCGGCAACGCTTCCAGCAACGGCATTCGCAGCACCATCGATGCCTCCACCAATGGTGGCTCCACGGCGTTATCGAGCGGGACTGCGCAGGCGCTCATCTCGGTCAGCGACGTCAACGACGCGCCGGTGCTGCACCCGAGCGCGCCAACCCTGAACCCGCTCACCGACAGCGACATCAACAATGTCGGCCAGGCGGTTTCCAGCCTCATCAGCGGCCACGTCAGCGACGTGGACAACTTCGCGCAGCAGGGCATCGCCATCACCGATCTGAATTCGGGCGTCGGCGGTACCTGGCAGTACAGCGTGGACAGCGGCGCCAGCTGGCAGGATGTCGGTAGCGTTTCCAGCGCTTCGGCGTTGCTGCTGCGCAGCATCGATCGCGTGCGCTATGTGCCCGACGGGGTCAACGGCAGCAATGCCGGCTTCACGTTCAAGGCCTGGGACCAGAGCGGTGCCACCGCCGGGCAGCAGGGCAGCAAGGTCAACGCATCCAGCAGCGGTGGCAGCACGCCGTTCTCCGTCGATAGCGACACCGCCAGCGTCACCGTGATTGCCGTCAACGATGCGCCTCTGGTGACCAGCAGCGGCGGCAGCGCCGCGTTCGTCGAAGGCGCTGACGTCGCTTCGACTCCGGTGGTGATCGACAGCGGCCTCACGGTGACCGACGCCGACTCGCCTTTGCTGCAGGGCGCCAGGGTGCAGATCGCCGGCAATTTCCAGATGGGTGAGGATGCGCTCGGTTTCACCAGCAATCCGGCTACCATGGGCGACATTGTCGGCGTCTATGACAGCACCACCGGCACCATGATCCTGAGTTCCGCCGCCGGCGCCACCGCCGCGCAATGGCAGGCGGCGTTGCGCTCGGTGACCTACAGCAACAGCTCGGACACCCCGAACACCTCCACCCGCAGCATCAGCTTCAGCGTGAGCGACGGCTCGCTCGACAGTGCCTCAGCCACGCGCACGGTGACCGTGACGGCTGCCAACGACTCTCCGCAGCTCAGCCTCCCCACGGTGATCAACCTCATTGAAGATAGCTCCGGCAGTATTACCGGCATCAGCGTTTCCGACGTCGATGCGGGCACCGGCAACGTCCAGGTCACCTTCACTCTGCCTGCCGGCTACGGCACCCTGAACGCGGCGGTCAGCGGCACCGTCGCCGTCGGCACGGCGATGTACAGCGTGATCCTTACCGGGCGGGTCGCGGACATCAACGCCTACCTTGCCGGCAACAACCTGACCTACATGCCGTCGCCGAACTACTTCGGCGACGTCAGCCTCGACGTCCGCGTGAGTGACCTGGGCAACAGCGGGGGCCCGGCGCAGACCAGCAGCGGCAGCCTGACGCTGCACGTCGAAGGGGTGAACGATGTCCCGAACCTCCCCGTGGTGCCGTCGTCCCCGGTGAACGCCAACGAGGACGTGCCCCTGGTGCTGACCGGTATCAGTTTCAGCGATATCGACGCTGGCTCCGGACAGGTCGAGGCAAGTTTCAGCGTACTGCCCGACAAAGGCACCTTCAGCGCGTTGGCGGCAGGCGGCGTGACGCTGACGGGGTCGGGCAGCAACCACCTTGTGCTCAGCGGCACCCTGGCCGATATCAACGCTTTCATCGCCAGCGGCGCGGTGAGCTACCTTTCGGCGGCCAATGCATCGGGCACTGTTACCGTGACGGTCAGGCTCGATGACCTTGGCAATACCGGTATGGGCGGCAACCTGTATGCGTCGAGCACCTTCAACCTGGCCATCAGCCCGGTGAACGACGCCCCGGTGAACAGCGTACCGGGAAGCCAGTCGGTGCTTGGTGGCCAGACGCTGTTCTTCGGTGTCGGCAGCGGCAACCCGATTTCCATTTCGGACGTGGATGTGGGCACTGGAACCATGCGGGTGACACTCACCGCCGTCAACGGGACGATCACCCTGGGCAGTGTCAGCGGCCTGGCGTTCAGCGTCGGCAGTGGTTCCGCTGACAGCACCGTCACCTTCGATGGAAGTCTCGCCGATATCAACCATGCTCTGGCCGGCATGAGCTTCAGCCCTACGGCCGGCTACAACGGTCCGGCCTCGCTGCAGATCGTCAGCAACGACCTGGGGCAGTCCGGAAGCGGCGGCAGCCAGACCGACAGTGACTTCATCCTGATCACGGTGGAGCAGCCCAACCCGCGTATCGTCAGTGTCAGCGCCGGCAATCCGGATGGCACCTACAAGGTGGGCGACCTGATTGTGGTACAGGTCCAGTTCGACCGCTCGGTGTTCGTCAACACCAGTGGCGGCGTCCCCAGCCTGTTGCTGGAAACCGGCCTGGTCGATCGCGAGGCGGTCTATATCAGCGGCTCGGGCAGCAACATCCTGACGTTCCAGTACATCGTGCAGGCCGGCGACCGCAGCGCCGATCTCGACGCCCAGAGCACCACGGCATTGCGACTCAATGGCGCGGTCCTGGCCAACGCCAACAACGACCTGGCGATCCTGACGTTGCCCACCATCGGCGGTGCGGACTCCCTCGGTGGTCGCAGCGATATCGTGATCGATGGCGTGGCGCCCACGGTCACCAGCGTCGGCGTACCGGCCAACGGTACCTACGTGGCGGGGCAGAACCTCGACTTCACGGTGAACTTCAACGAGAACGTCATCGTCGACAGCAGTGGCGGTACACCGCGCATCGCCGTGACCCTGGACAGCGGCGGCACCGTCTTTGCGCAGTACGTCAGTGGCAGCGGCGGCAGCGCACTGGTGTTCCGCCTGGTGGTGGCCACTGGGCAACTGGATACCAACGGCATCAGCCTTGGCTCATCCATCCAGGCCAACGGCGGTGTGTTGCGCGACGCTGCCGGCAACAACATCATCACCGGGCTGAACGGCGTGGCGAGCACCTCCGGCGTGCTGGTCGATGCCGTGGTGCCCACGGTCAGCAGCGTCAGTGTACCGGTCGGCGTTCCCTACAATGCCGGCGATACCCTGACCTTCGTGGTCAACACCAGCGAGGCCGTCGTGGTCAACGGTGCCCCGCGGCTGGCCCTGGATATCGGCGGCCATACGGTATTCGCCGATCTGGTCGCAGGCTCCGGCACTTCGACCCTGGTGTTCCAGTACACCGTCCAGGCGGGAGACAACGACGCCGACGGCATCAGCGTGGGCGCACTGTCGGCCAACGGCGCCACCCTGCGCGATGTCGCCGGCAACGACATGAACCTGACGCTCAATAATGTGGGCGGCACCAATGGCGTTATCGTCGATACCGTTGCACCCACCCCGAGCGCCATCGTCACCCTCGATCCGTCGCCGACCAATGCCGGCAGCGTGCGTTACACCGTGACCTTCAGCGAGAACGTCAGTGGCGTCGACCTGGGTGATTTCACCCTGGTCGGCAGCGGTACTGCCGCCGGCAGCCTGAGCGGTCTGCAGCAGATCGACGCGCGCACTTACCAGATCACCGTCAGCGGCATCTCGGGGACCGGCACCCTGGGCCTGAACCTCAATGGCAGCGCCACCGGCATTGTCGATGCGGCGGGCAACCCGTTGAGCGGCGGCCTGGCTGGCGCGGTATACAGCGTCGACCGCGATGCGCCGACCATCACCGCGGTCAGCGTGCCGCCGGGCGCGCTGCACAAGGCCGGCGACACCCTCGAGTTCGTGGTTCAGACCAGCGAAGCGGTGCTGGTGGACGGCTCGCCGAAGCTGGCCATCGACATGGGCGGGCGCACGGTATTCGCCGACTACGTCAGCGGTTCCGGCAGCAACAGCCTGGTGTTCCGTTACACCGTCCAGGCTGGCGACAACGACGCGGATGGCATCCAGGTCAGCGGGCTTTCCGCGAATGGCGGCGCCCTGCGTGATGCCACCGGCAATGCGCTGAATCCATCCTTGAACGGCGTCGGCGACAGCCACGGCGTGCTGGTGGACACCCGCGCGCCCACGGCGACCGGAATCGTGCGCCTGGACCCGTCACCCACCGGCGCGAGCACGGTGAATTTCCTGGTGACCTTCGACGAAGACGTCAGCGGCGTCGATGCCGGCGACTTCTCCCTGGTCACCAGCAACTCGGCCAGCGGCAGTATCGTCTCGGTCGTGCAACTGGACGCACGCATCTACCGCGTGACCGTCGGCAGCGTGAGCGGGCAGGGCAGCCTGGGCCTGACGGTCAACGCCGGCGGCATCAATGATGCCGCCGGCAATGCCCTGGGTAATTCCCTGCGCGGCGACAGTTACGTGATCGGCTCGCTGTCCGACGGCGATCCGCAGTTCCGCATCACCACGCCGAGCGTACCGACAACGCCGTCGACGACGCCGTTGCAGCCCAACGTGCCAGTGCTGGTCACGCCGCAGGGCACTTCGCCGGTGCTGCCGTCCTCGCTGTTCCAGAGCGAAGGTCCCGGTGGCCTGCCGCCGCTGGGCAATATCTTCGTGCAGGACGGTGGGCTGTCGCAGAGCTTCATCGCCCAGGCCTTTGGCAGTTCATCGTTCGGCGATGGCAGCGGCAGCGGCTTCCTCGGCTTCGGCGGCGGCGATGCCGGGGTATTCGGCAGCAGCACGCTGGCGGGCATCTTCGATCGCAACGGTAGCGACGAGAACTCGCCGCTCAAGGCTTTCGACCGCCGCAGCGGTGATATCGACCAGGGCATCCGCGGCATCTTCGGCGCGCCGAGCCTGACGCAGCAATTGCAACAGATCCATGACTCCGAACAACAACCGGTGCGTGAGCTGGCCTGGGCGCTGGGGCAGGTTGCCCAGGGCCGCGACGCATCCTGATCAGCACATCAAAAAGCATAACAAGCACAAGAACGAAGCCGTAACCAGGGGGACGGCCAGGGATGAAAAAACACACGACTTTGCTAGGGATCAGCTTGTTGGCACTTGCCGTGTCCGGCTGCGCCGTTACCACGCAACCTATCGATCGCAGTGTCAGCGAGCAGCGTGCACGTGACGACCTGCAGGCGATGTTCAAGGACCAGGAGCCGCTCAGCGGCCCGCTGACCCTGCACGAGGCCATGGCCCGCGCGGTCAAGTACAACCTCGAGTCGCGCCTGAAGGTAATGGAGGAGGCGCTGTCGCGCCGGCAACTCGACCTCGCTACCTTCGACATGCTGCCGCGTATGGCGCTCGAAGCGGGCTACGCCGGGCGCAACAACCAGAGCGCCTCCAGCAGCCAGAGCGTGCTGACCAACACCCAGTCGCTGGAACCTTCCACCTCGCAGGACCGTGACCGCGATGTCGCCGATCTGACCATGGTGTGGAACGTGCTGGACTTCGGCGTCAGCTACGTCAGCGCCAAGCAGCAGGCCGACCAGCGCCTGATCGTCCAGGAACGTCGGCGCAAGGTGGTGCAGACGATCATCCAGGACGTGCGCTCGGCCTATTGGCGCGCCGTCGCCGCACAACGCCTGCTGGATCGCATCGACGCGCTGATGGCGCGGGTCGACAGTGCGCGCAAGGACAGCCAGCAGATGAGCCAGCAGCGCATCGGCGACCCGGTCCAGGCGCTGGGCTACCAGCGCGCCCTGATCGAGGCCAGCCGCCAGCTGGAAGAACAGCGCCGGGCGCTGTCCCTGGCCAAGACCGAACTGGCCACGCTGATCAACCTGCCGCTGGGCACCGACCTGACCCTGGCAGCGCCGGAAGGTTACGACGTGCCGGAGTTGAAAGTGGGCCTCGAGCAACTGGAACAACAGGCCCTGGCCAGCCGTCCCGAATTGCGCGAGCAGGACTACCAGGCCCGCATCAGCGCCGCGGAAACCCGCAAGGCCATGCTGCGCCTGCTGCCGGGCCTGGAGTTCTCTGCTGGCGGGCACTACGACTCGAACAGCTTCCTGGTCAACAACCGCTGGGCCGACTACGGCGTGAAGGTTACCTGGAACCTGTTCAACGTCCTGTCCGCCCCGGCAGCCATCGATGTCGCCAAGGCCGGCGAAGACGTCAACGTGGCGCGTCGCCAGGCCATGTCGATGGCCGTTCTGGCGCAGCTCTACGTGGCCAACGCCAACTACAACGAGGCGCGCCGCCAGTTCGTCACCACCCAGGAACTGGCCAGCCTGGACAACCAGATCGTCGGTCAGCTGCGCAACCGGCACCAGGCGCAGGGCATCGGTGAGCTGGACCTGATCCAGGGTGAACTCAACGCCTTGCAGGCCGACCTGCGCCGCGACCTGGCCTACGCCGAACTGCGCAACAGCTACGGCCAGGTATTCGCCTCGGCCGGCGTCGACCCGCTGCCCAGCAATGCCCCGGACACCCGGTTGTCGACCCTGGCCAACGGCCTGGCCGAGAAGGAGCGCCAGCTCGACAGCGGCAACGTGCAGTAAGCCTCCGTCGGTGCGCACCGGAGCGCCAGCTCCATGCGCGCCGGTGATCTTCCACGCACAGAGGTGATGCAGCGATGGGATGCCCGCAGGTATGCAGTGGTGCGGTTCTGCAATGCAGTTTCGGGGTGGCGCCGTCGCCGCTGAACGTGTTGCCGATCAACCGCACGCTGACCAGCGGCATGCCCGCGGCCAACCTGCAGGATCACATTCCCTTGGTGAACATCCTGCCGTTCGGCCTCTGCAGCAGCCCGGCGAACCCCATGGTGGCGGCCGCCACGGCGGCCGCACTGGGAGTGCTCACGCCGATGCCGTGCATTCCGGCAACGGCGTCGCCCTGGATTCCCGGCGGGCCGCCGACCGTGCTGCTGGGCGGGGTGCCGGCGCTGGACGCGAATGGCACGCTGATGTGCAACTGGGCGGGGGTGATCAAGATCAGCATGCCGGGCCAGGTGCAGATGCTGATTCCCTGACCTGACGCGTCACCACTTTTCGAAAATCAGAGCGATGCAGAAGAGTGCCTTCTGCGTCAGCACCTCTTTTATGAGATTGAGCAACGCTGCGTCGGAGTCGATTGCATCCAGGTTGTACTTTGCGTTGGCATTCCTGCCATGGCTGAAGTACGCGTTGAGATAAAGCTCGATGATTTTCATCATGTGGTTGACGACCTTGCGCGCTTCGCTCAGATCATTGGTACCGGTCACCGCATCGGTGCACAGGTATTCGGCAGCGCTTCTCAGACCTGAGGCGTTTTTCACGCACTCGTAGTAGTGGGGAATGACCTGGCCTTTCCATTGGTAGTGCTTTTTCTCGATGTTGAGGTTGGCGTAACTGGCGTAATCGATCACCCCATACTTGAGCAGCTCATTGACCAGGATGCCGATGGGCAGCATGACGAACGAGCGGATGACCTCCGCCCCAAGCGTGATGCCGAGTACCTTGCCCATCAGCTCCATGAACTCTGCGTTCCATTTCGACTGCTCGTCGCCATAGAACTTCCCTTTCAGCAGTCGGCGCACTTCCCGCGCCATCTCCATCTGGCCACCTTGGCCGTTGTCCCAGAAGTAATCGATGTTGAAGCGGATCGTTTCGATGATTTCCTCGTAGGAGCCGTGCGCCAGGGACTTGGCTCTGGAAACCAGCTTGATGTCGATGTTGTTCAGCCCGTGCTGGGTGCGCATGATGCTGTACGACACATTCCAGCGGGGCACGATGAGGGTGATGTTTGAGTTGGCGAACACGCCTTTTGCGAGGAGGGATTGCAGGGCGAAGAAGTCGCCGGCCGAGTTGATCTGAATGGCACGCTCGGCCGGGATGATGATGTTCGAGCCGGGGATCGTCGACTCATCGGAGATGAGTTTCGAATAGCCGGGAACGTCCGCCGCCAGTTTCAGGAAATCTATCCGCTGGATCGTCGCGGACTGCAGCCATTTCAGGATTTCCCGGCAGTTGACCCGATAAGTCCCATGGCTGTTCTGCAGGATAAGAATTTCCCCTTCGAGCGTGAAAAACATCGGGGTGCTCCTTAGCGGCCGACGTGGTGGATTGCGGAGGAAAGGCCGGCGCTTGCGGTGGTTCAGGCATCACTGCTGCTGAGCCACCAACGCAGGCGGGATATGGGTTTCCCGTCAGGCTCCAGTGGACGGCCGTCCTTGGCATAGGCGGCGGGCGCGTCAAGTGCGGCGCCCTTGGCGTAGTGAGCCTCATGCGCCAACTGGCCGTTGCCGTGGAAACGCCGATACGGTCCTTCCTGCACGCCATCACGGTAGAAGCACTGCTCGGCCAGCGTACCATCGGGGAAGTAGGTACAGGCTTCGCCATGCATCAGTCCGTCGCGGTACATCACCTTGCGCTGCAGGGCGCCATCGGCAGCGTAGAAGCGCGCCTCGCCGTGCAGGCGCCCGCGCACATGAGGCATGAGCGCACTGACCTTGCCGTTGGGATGGAACAGACTGCTGCTGCCGTGCAATTCGCCGCCCTGGTAGGCAAGACTGGCCTGCGCGCGATCACGCTCGGCGATGCGCAGCGGGCCCTCCAGCTCGCCATCCTGCAGGCGTCCTCGCAGGGTGCTGTCGCCACGCTTGAGGTCGAGGGTTCCGCTGTTGGCCATGTTGTTGTCCTCAGTTGACCTTCACCAGGCCGCCCTTGAGGGTCAGCATGCCGCCGCCGTCCACCGTCTGCTCGGCGCTGGCCTTGTTGGTGAGGCTGACGCCGGCGTCATTGGTCAGTGTGGTGCCGGCCTTGTTGGTGAGCGCGGTGCCCGCCTGGTTGGTCAGCGATGTACCGGCCTTGCTGGTCACCGAGGTTCCGGCCTGGGCGGCGAGGTCGGCGTCGGTCTTCAGCGTCAGGCTGCCGCCGCTCTGCAGGGTCAGGGTGCCGCTGACCTTGATGGTCAGGTTGCCGTCCACGCTCAGCTCGAAGTTGCCGCTGACCTTGTGGCTGTAGTTGCCGCCAGTGCTGTGGGTCTGGTCGGCGCCCACCGTTACGGTGCGACTGTCCTTCACATCCAGCGTGTCGCTGCCAGTCTGGATGGCGACGCTGCGCTTGCCCTTTTCCAGGGTGATGGTCTCGTCGCCGTCCTTCACGGTGCGCGTGCGGGCGTTCTGCACCGTCAGCGTCTCGTCGTGGCCGATGGTGGCAGTACTGTCGTTGAGCACGTTGACCTTCATATCCTTCTGCGCCTGCAGGAAGACTTCCTCGGCGTCCTTCTTGTCTTCGAAGCGCAGCTCGTTGAAACCGCCGCCGCCCTTCGAGGAGTTGGTCTTGATGCCGGACTGCGTCTGGTTGTCCGGCAGCGCATAGGGCAGGGCATTGTCGCCGTTGTAGACGCAGCCGGTGACCAGCGGGCGATCCGGGTCGCCGTCGATGAAGGTGACAATCACCTCCTGGCCGATGCGCGGGATGAACTGCATGCCGAAACCCTTGCCGCTCCACGGCAGTACCACTCGCACCCAGCAGGACGAGGTCTCGTCGTTCTTGCCCTGCTGGTCCCAGGGGAACTGGATCTTGATGCGGCCGTACTGGTCGGTCCAGATTTCCTCGCCGGCCTTGCCGACCACCTTGGCGGTCTGGGTGTGCATGCGTGGCTTGGACGTGGTGCGGGGAGGGCGGTAGGCAGTGGCCTTGGGGATGGCTTCGAAACGGTTGCGGTAGTGCTCATGGTCCGCCTCGTGGGTCACCGAGGTCAGTACCCAGTCGATGTTCAGTGCGGCATCGTCATGCCCGGTCAGGCTGAACCAGTGCCCCGGCACCAGCCAGCGGCAGTCGCTCTCGCCAATCAGGCGCTGCTCCTGGCTGCGCAGGCCGTCCACGCGCTGCTTGGTCAGCGCATCGCCACGGGCCTTGGCGGTGTAGCCGCCGGGGTGTTCGTATTGCGCACGCGGCCCGGCGTCGGCCTGGGCCTGGGAATACAGCGAGGTGCTGGGCGTGGTGAATTCGTAGTCGGTGGCGCTGTAGGTCCCGGCCACCGCCTGCAGACAGTACTGCGCCGAGCGGATGCCGTGCAGTTCGCGCACGCCAAGCTCCTGGCCCAGGTACGGCACCTTCGGCCCGTTGGGGATGGGCGGGAAGGCGTCGTTGCTGTCCGCCAACACCAGGGTGTGCGTGCCCTCTTCATGGGTGAAGAACCAGAAGATGCCTTCCTCTTCCAGCAGCCGCGAGACGAAGGCGAAATCGCTCTCGCCGTACTGCACGCAATACTCGCGCGGCTCGTAGCTGCCGCTCAGCGACAGCTTGAAGTCGGTGAAGCCGTGGGCCTTGAAGATCGTGGTAACGATGTCGCCGGTGGCGAGGTTCTGGAACACCCGGTTGTTGCTGGCCAGGATCAGCCACCACAGCCAGGGACGCAGAATGAGCTGGTAGCGCTCGGCGCTGGCGTCGGCGGGGAGCTGGTGGATTTCGGCAACCAGGGCGTCGAAGGGACGTTGCTGGCTGTCATTGTGAAGGGTGGTGGTGACGTGGCTGGCAACGGCGTTAGCCAGGGTGAGCGGACTGCTGGTAAAGCCCAGAACTTGCAGATTGGCGAGATCGTTCAGCGCCTCCCGACCAGCAATGGTCTGCGGATAGAGTTCCGTGAGCGCCGACGCCGTCAAGGAAAGGCTGGACGTGGTATCGGTGGGCCGGGTCATGGATTGTCTCGGACAGTTATTGGTGGCGATTGCATCTTTCAGAGAGGCTCGTTAACTCAGTCGAAATTACCGTTGTGGGTGAACACGACGGGATAGTGGTCACTGCGCATGGCCTTTCCTTTGCTCATTCGGGTGGGCCTGATTAGACCTCCTGGTGCCGACAGGGAGGCGTCGCAAGTGGCCGACCAGGCTCCAAGGTCATCGACATAGGCAAAATCGAGGAGGCGAAACGTTGTGGTGTATCCGGTCACTTTTCCTGTGAGGACCAAAGTTTTAGGTACAGTTCTCTTCATCGAAACCCTTGGTTGTTTCTTCTGCTGCTCGGCACTCTTGAGCAATCTGCGGCTTTTTGCATCCGGTACGAATACTTCCTTGATACTTGCATGGGTGTAGCCGCTGCCCGTTGGCAGCAGTTTGTACAGAGAGGGACCTGCCACCTGGAACACTCTTGCATAGGGATTGTTCTTGTCACTCAGGGTCTTTCTGCTGGAGATTTCCTTGCTCTCGTACTTTCCGTCTGTATTCAGGTCGCCGCCGAAATAACAGAGCTTCGAGATGCCGAGCGAACTCAGGTTGAGTTGGATGTACTGCACTGTATCGATAATGTTGGCCATTGCTCGATACGAAGAGTTTGCATGATAAAAGGCAAATCCCAGGTGGGTTTCATTGTGCTTTATTATCACGGCTCCGCGCTGTTCGGTTGGGGAGAGGACATAGCTGTCAATCAGGGAGAATTTCTTGGATATTTTATTTTTCAGAAAAACCATGGTCCCCAATGTCGTATTTTTCTTCGCCCCGCCCTCCTGCGATGCAGCTCCGATAATCGTGTACTCGGAGGAGAGGTCGTCAATTAGCGTTTGGTTGATATCTCCGGTTTTTCCGGTCTCCATCAAGGCAATGATGTCAATTTCTTCTTGTGTCAGATAATGTCTGAGAAAATCAAGTTTATCGGTGTATGCCTGTGATCGGAAATATTTCTGGTTGTCGAAGTGCTGTGCGTTCCAGATCATTATCTTCAGAGGCATACTGACTCCATTGGCGTGATGTGTGCGATTGTTTCAGTGTTCTTGAAGTGCAGTCGCTACTCCATGTCCGGAGTAGGTTGATTGTCCGTAAGTGCCCTTGCTATACATAAGAAGAATCCTGAATGATATATCGGTTGTTTAGCGTTGATTGGCTTGCCTGGAAGATGCCCCTTGTTTGCCCCTGGGCGACGACCAGATGCTTTTCTCCGAATACCTCGGCAATTACTTGGTCATTCTGCGTTACTAAAGGTTGCGTACTGCCCTCGATGGCATCGTAGTTGTTCCCTGTGGTGGTGCAGAATGTTGGATCGTAAAGTCGATTTTCGTCGCCGCAGTCCCTGAGCCTGAGTTGCTGGCTGTCATTGTGGAGGGTGGTGGTGACGTGGGTGATAACGGCGTTAGCAAGGGGGAGCGGACTGCTGGCAAAGCCCAGAACTTGCAGATTGGCGAGATCGTTCAGCGCCTCCCGACCGGCAATAACCTGCGGATAGAAATCCGCCAGCGTCGATGCTGTACGGGAAAGGCTGTTAGTGCTGTTGGCGGGGCGGGGCATGCGCGGCACTCGCTGGTCGTTCGGTCTGAAGGGAGCGCCTGGGTCCATGGGAGTGGGCTCCATAGGGAACTAACAGGGCTGGCGAAGGGGGCGTCGCCATCAGCGGACCAGAGGGTTGTGCGGTATGGGGCCGTAGATGTTTCCCCGCCCAGCGAGCCCTGGCCGGGCCCATTGCTCGTCCCATTCGATGAAATGGCCGTTGACGGCGTTATCGGTCACGTTGACGGCCTGGGTGACGGTGATCGTATGGCTGTTGCCCCAAAGCAGGTCGCTAATCTTCAGGGCGGTGAGCCTGGGCAACCCCCAGCCGAGCAGCAATCCCCAGGGGCTCGCTGGGTCGTAGTTTTCCAGGTCGCGCAGCCGGGCCCGCTGTCGCACGGTCAGGAGGGAAGCCGCTGCCATGCCAGCGGGAGTCGCATATACAGCGTTGTAGCAGGGATCGTAAATCTGCCCTGCGTATTGCACGACCTTGTGGTTGGCCCAGTAATAGAAGCCGGCGAGCGGCGCTCCGGCCGGGCTGGTGATATTGGGCTGGGGACCGGGAAGTGCGTTGGCATGGTCCGAAATGAATCCACTGTTGTTCGTGCCGCGGTAGGTGATGACGCTTGCGCTGCCGATCCCCATGCCGAATCCGTAGGGAGGCGGAGCCTGGATCAAGTAAGCCAGGGCATAGGCGGGAAAACCGCACTCTCCCTGCGTGACCGTTCCGTCCAGCAGGCGTGCGCCGGCGATGTACGAAGCGCCGGCGACGCCGGGCTCCCAGCGCCAGCCACGGTTGCTGAGAAACTGATGAAAGCGGTTGTTGATCTGAACCATGTGGTTAGCGGGCGTGAGACGTGCCAGCAGGCAGCTCATCACGAACTGCCGGCCCAGCGAGGCAACGGCAGGGGGGCCGTTGAAGTTGGCTGCGGCCAGATTGACGGCGCCATTCAGGACGTTCTGGTAGCTCATTGTCGTGTCGATTTCCTTTTCTCTATGGCTGGCCGACGGTAGATCATTCCAACACCCACTGCGCCAGCTTCCCCGTCACTTCCGCCATCAGCACATTCTCGATATCCCGTGCCCCCGCCGAGCTGCACTTGGCGAGTACTGCCTTGACGATGGCCGGGTCGAAGTCGAACGGCTTGCCGGTGGCCGCCTTGTAGCGCTCGCGGAGTTTCTCCAGCTTGGTGATGACGATGCCTTCCAGCGTCGCTTCCTCCAGCGGCCGGTAGGGCACCACGGTCATGCGCGCGAGGAAGGCGGCGCGGAAGGCTTGCAGCAGTACCTGGCGCAGGCGTTCGTCGAAGACTGGCGTGGCGATCTGTTCGGGTGGGGTGTCCAGCAGCAGTTCGGCGCCGACGTTGCTGGTGGCGAGGATCACGGTGTTCTTGAAGTCCACCACCAGGCCGGTGCCGTCTTCCATCACGCCCTTGTCGAAGACGTTGTAGAAGGCTTCCAGCACATCGGGGTGGGCCTTTTCGATCTCGTCCAGCAGCACCACCGAGTAGGGGCGGCGGCGCACGGCCTCGGTGAGTACGCCGCCAGTGCCGTAGCCGACGTAGCCGGGCGGGGCGCCCTTGAGCTGGCTGACGGTGTGGGCTTCCTGATACTCGGAAAGGTTGATGCTGATGAGGTTGCGCTCGCCACCGTACAACGCGTCGGCCAGGGCGTAGGCGGTTTCGGTCTTGCCCACGCCGGTGGGGCCGAGCAGCAGGAACACGCCCACCGGCTTGGCCGGATCGGTGAGGCCGGCGCGGTAGGCCTGGATGCGTTGGGCGATGGTCCCCAGCGCGGCGTCCTGGCCCATCACCCGTTGCCCCATGCGTTGCCCCAGGGTGCGAATGGCGTGGGCTTCGTCGGCAAGCATCTTGCCCACCGGAATGCCGGTCCAGCCGGCGATCACCGCCGCCACGGTTTTCGAATCGACCTGCTCGGGCACCAGCGGGTCGTCCTCGCGGATCGCCTCGAGCCCGGCCTCCAGGCGCGCCAGTTCGGCGGCCAGGTGGTCGATGCGGCCGTCGAGTTCTTCATCGGGTTTGGCGGCGTCGGCGCTCTCGCTCAGGGTCAGCAGCTCGCGGCGTGATTGCAGTAGTTCGCGCACTGCCTCGCGTTCTTCGCCCCAGCGTTTTTCCAGGGCGCGGATGGCCGACAGATTGCCCACCGACTCCTGCTCCAGGCCGGTGATGCGCGCACTGTGCTCGAGTCCGGTGGCCTGTTCGCGGCGCAGGCGCTGCAGCTCTTCCTCCACGGCCAGTTCACGGTGGCGCAGATTCTCCAGCGCTGGGGGGACGTCGTGCTGGGCCAGGGCGACCCGCGCGCAGGCCGTGTCGAGCACGCTGATGGCCTTGTCCGGCAACTGGCGCCCGGAGATGTAGCGGTGGGAAAGCTTCACCGCGTCCTGGATGGCCACGTCGAGGACCTGCACGCCGTGGTGCAGTTCGAGCTTGGCGGCGACACCGCGCAGCATATCCACGGCGGTGGCTTCGTCGGGCTCTTCCACCTGCACCAGCTGGAAGCGGCGGGCTAGGGCCGGGTCCTTCTCGAAGTACTTCTTGTATTCCAGCCAGGTGGTGGCGGCCAGGGTGCGCAGCTCGCCCCGCGCAAGGGCAGGCTTGAGCAGGTTGGCGGCATCGCTGCCACCCTCCGTGCCACCGGCGCCGATCAGCGTATGGGCTTCGTCGATGAACAGGATGATCGGCTGTTCGCTGCTGCGCACGGCATCGATCACCCCCTTCAGGCGCTGCTCGAATTCGCCCTTGACCCCGGCGCCGGCCTGCAGCAGGCCCAGGTCGAGTACCCGCAACACGACGTCCTGGAGCGGCGGCGGTACCTCGCCGGCCGCGATGCGCAAGGCCAGGCCCTCGACCACGGCGGTCTTGCCGACGCCCGGTGCGCCGACCAGGATCGGGTTGTTCTGCCGGCGGCGCAGGAGGATGTCGACGCACTGGCGGATTTCGCCGTCGCGCCCGACGATGGGGTCGATGCGCCCGGCATGGGCATCGGCAGTGAGGTCCTGGGTGTACTGGTCGAGCAGGTCGTCCTGGGGTTGCGGCCGGCCCCGCCGCGCCTTGGCCGCGGGTTGCGTGCCGGGCGTCTGTTCGCGCGATCCGGCGCTCCAGTCCAGCAGGTTCTCGCGCAACGCCTCGTGGGGAATCCGCAGCAGCGACGAGGCACTGTTGAGCAGCAGCGTGCGGCGCTCTTCCCGGTCGAGCAGGGCCAGCAGCAACAGGCCGGAGCGGACGCTTGGCTGGCCGAGCACGCTGGCTTGCAAAACGGCGTCCTCCAGCAGGCTGACGGTTTGCGAAGAGAGCGCGGGCGTGCGCGTGCTGCCAATGCGGAACAACTCCAGCGCCGTGTTGATCTCGCCGACGAGCTGGTCGCGCTCCAGGCCGAAGCGCGGTAGCAGCAGGGCAAGATCGCCACCGTCGATATCCAGCAACTCCAGCAGCAGATGCTCGATCTCCACATAGTGGTGGGTACGCTGCAGGCAGCGTTGTGCGGCGCGCTCCAGGGCGCGGCGGGATTCCGGATTGAGGCGGCCGATCAGGCTGGCAAGGTCCATCAGGTCATCTCCGCGGGGCGCAGGTTCAGGTCGATTGCTTGCAGTGCATCGGTGTCGCGGCGCAGGCCGGTGTTCCAGTTCAGCCTTGGCGCCGTGCCGGCGCGCAGTGCCAGTGGGCCACTGGCGCGCACTAGCAGGCGCAGCCGGCATTGCAGGTCGGGACCGAAGTACAGCGCACAGAGTTCGAGCAGCAGCGGGTAAGCCTGGCCGTCGGGGAGGAAGCGGCGCGCCGTGGCTTCATCGAACGGTCCGAGTTGCAGGTGAAATCCCGAGTGCTCGTCCCAGACGCGGGTACCCGCCACTGCATCGCGGCCAAGACCGAGGTTGGCAGCGCCGCGCCCGAGCACGCTGCGGCTGGCCGGTGGAATGTCGCGCCAGGCACCGGCGTAGGCATCGCAACGGGCGGCTACGGCGAACTGCTGGCGGACCATGCTGGCGAACCCGGCAAGTGAGCGACGGTTACCGGCGAAGCGTGCGCCACGGGCAAGGATGGCACTGTCGGGCAATGCGCCGCGTTCCTGCAGGCCGTGGGGCAGCAGCCCGACCAGCGCGCGCAGTGGCCGCTGCAGCGGGGCCTGCGCAGGCGCCTGGTGGCCGAGCGCGAGGCGATGTTTGCGCAGCACGCGGTAAAGCAGGCTGAGCAGGCGATGCTGGAATAGGTCGAGGAACTCGCCAGGGGCGTGATCCTTCAGGCGTGCGCGCTGTTGCAGCCATTCCTGGTAGGCGTAGGGCAGGGCGCCATCGGCGCCGCCCAGGCCGAAGATCGCCGTGCGCAGCTGGGGGCGGCCGTCGATCTCCTCCAGGGCGCTGATCTGGCTGGCTTCGAACACCGGTGTCAGCGGCCCGCGCAGGCGTAGCGCTTCGGCTTGCGGCAGGCTGCCCTGGCCCAGCGGGGTCGCGTCGGGCTGCTCGCGTTCGAGCAGGAGCAGCGCCTGCAGCCACTCGAACGTGTGCGGTTCGGCGCGCAGCCGTTGGCTCAGAGGGCGAGCGTCTGGCCGGCCTGGGGTTGCCATCGGCGGATCTCCTGGTCGGACTGCACGAGCACCGTGCGCACAAAGCGATTGGGGTTGGCGTAAAGGGAAAAGAACTGTGCGAGCACGGCACTGAAGAGCACGGCGCTGGCCCCGACGAATGCCTGGCGGTCCAGGTGCACGCGCACCTCCAGGCCATTGCGCCAGCCGCGCCAGGCGTCCTCGCCGACGCGATCGATCACCCGCGCGCAGTCGAGTTGCTGCAACCCTTCCACCTGGCGGTGGGCAACGTTGTCACCGGTGAAATTGTGCAGGCCGAGGATTTCCCGCAGCGCATCGAGCGCCTGCGGACCTTCTACCAGCGACAGGTGATTGAGCGTCAGGTGCGATACCAGTTGCCAGCGCGACGGGCCGTCCAGGCGAGGTTGCAGCTGGCGGCTCGGTGCGCGCAGCAGGCTGATGCGCGCGACCGGGCCGGGGCGCTCGAATACCAGGGCGATACCGGCGGGCAGCCGCTCGGCGAGGCCTCGGTTGGTGCACAGCAGGTCGGCGGTCAGGCTGTATTCGGGGGCGTCCTGCAACGGCTGCAGGGCGGTGTCGACCAGGCTCAGCAGCAGGTCGCTGCCCATTCGGTTCGGCGTCATGCCCTCGACCCGGCGCGCGTGCCAATACAGTCCGAGGTCGCCGGGCTGGTGCTGCCCGCCGTGATAGGCGGCGACCTCGCGCACTCCCCGTGGCGAACTGGCGCGCAGCGAGCGGATGCTGTGGATCTCCACGCTGTTCTCGCGGTGGGCGTCGGCGACCAGGCGGTATTCGCTTTGCGTGCCATCCGGCCGCAGGGGTTCGGAGGTGCGCGGGAACAGGTTGATCGCCGGCACGCAGCCCAGCGCCAGGTCGCTGGCTTGCAGTGGCAGGCGTCCCGGCGCCGCACGCTCGAAGGTGATGTAGAGCTGCAGCCGTTCACCGCTGGCGCGCAGATCGGCCAGTGGCAGGTCGAAGAAGGCGAACTTCTCGGGGAAGGCAAAGTACTCGGTCAACAGGCGCAGCCCGGGGTGAACCAGATCGTCCTCCGGCAGCAGCGCCTGCTCCGCGGCGAAGCCGGCCAGCCGTGGCAGCCCGAGCAAGCGCTGCGGAATGGCGTCCGGCGGCCCGGCCAGCAGGGCGCTGGCATGGGCGCCGAGCAGATCGAGCAGGCCGGCATTGGTCACCGCATTTGCGCACAGGTGCAGGCGCAGGTTGTCGATGGCCAGTGCGGCCCAGCCACCGGGCTCAAGGCAACGCAGTTCCAGGCGCAGCGCCGCACGGGCGCCGGCCACTGTGGTCAGGGCCTGAGCCTCCTCGGCGCCGAGCAAGGTAGCGTCGGTGATTTCCAGCGGCCACAGGGTGACGTCGTCGGTGGTGCGCCAGTGCACGGTCTGGCCACGTAGTTCCTTCGGCAACTCGATGCGTTCCTGCGCCGGCACGCTGACGAACAGGGGAGTACCGCGTGGCAGGTGATAACCGGCGCTGAGGCTTCCTTTGCCGGGGTCCGGCTCGAAGCGCACGATCGCGCAGGAGGGCAGAGGGCGCAGTGCCAGTGGGTAGAGTTGTTCCAGCAGGGCATCGCTGAACTGCGCGTAGTCGTCGTCCAGCCGCCGTTGCAGGCGCGCAGTCAGTAGCGCGAAGCCTTCCAGCAGGCGCTCGACATGCGGGTCCGCGCACTCGCCGGCGCCCAGCTCCAGGCGCCGGGCAACCTTCGGGTAGCGCGCGGCGAAGCCGGCGCCTGCGTGGCGCAGCCAGGTCAGTTCGCGCTGGTAATAGTCCAGCAGTTCGGCATCAATCGAGTCGCTCATGGCGTACTTCCAATGTCCCGCCGGTGGGTGTCAGATCGAACAGCAAAGGCGCGCGGCGCGGATCCTGACGCAGGTTGCCAAGCAGCCGCACACGCAGCCGCTGGGGTTGTTGCGGGTCGGCCTCGACCACCACGTCGGCCATCTCCAGGCGCGGCTCGTAGCGCTGGATGGCGCGGCGAATTTCCCGCGTCAGCAGGCGCCGATCACTGTCGCGCCGGGCCTGCAGCGCCGTCCAGTCGAGTATCCCGTAGTCGAGGATGCCGCAGCCGCCGCGAGCCGGGCTGCGGCTGTTGAGCAACCGCGAGAGCTCGCGCGACACCGAGGCGCACAGCGCTTCGAGGTCGAACGCCTGGTCGTCTTCCTGCGTGGCGAGGCGTTCGAACAGGGGCGGCAGTCCATGGGCGGACATCGCGCGGCGCCGCTATCAGCTGGCGAGCTTGTTGGCGGCCATGTCCCAGGTGGACGCGGCGGTGCCTTCCTTGCTGCCGTCGTCCTTCTGCGCGGTGAGCTCCCACTTGATCTTGGTGAAGTTCAGCGACAGGGTTTCCACCGGCTTGCCGCCCGCGCCGCCACTGACGCTGACGTTGGAGAGCACGACATTGCTCAGGGTGTAGACGATGAACGGCATGATCTTGCCGTCGCCCTCGGCGGCGTTGCGGCCGATAGTGACGGTCGTGGTGGCGATGGGTTTGCCCGCACAGCAGTACTCGTTGAGCGTGGGCGTGGAGGTGTCGACGAACTTGGTCAGGGTGAACTCGCCAACGTGGGGCTTGCCGGAGGTGCGCTCCGAGTTGCTGACATCGTTGGTCACCTGCATGGCCACGTTGTGGCTGTAGGACATGACCTCGATCTTGTTTTCGTAGCCGGTCAGCAGGCAATCGCCTTTGATGTCGTCGCCGAAGTCGAGAATGATCGCATCCATGGGGTGGAACTCCGCTGCTTAGGGAAAATGGGGTAGGCGAGGGGCCGGCCAGGCGGCCGGCCCCGTGACTCAGGCAGCCACCGGTGGCGGCAGATTGGCCACCAGGCGGATCGACGCGGTGAGTTCCTCGAGCTGGAAGTGCGGCCGCAGGAACACGGTGGCGCGATACACGCCGGGCTTGCCGGCCACCTCGGTGACGTCCACGCGGGCTTCGCGCAGCGGGTACTGCGCCTTGATTTCCTGCGGCGCGTTGTCGTTGATCAGCACGTAGTCGGCGATCCAGTTGTTGAGGTAGGTCTGCACGTTGTCGCGGCTCATGAAGCTGCCCACCTTGTCGCGCATGATCACCTTCAGGTAGTGCGCGAAGCGCGAGGCCGCCAGTACGTACGGCAGCATGGCCGAGAGGCGCGCGTTGGCGTTGGCCTCGTTGGTGTTGTAGACCTTGGGCTTGTTGGTGGTCTGGCCGCCGAAGAACACTGCGAGGTCGGTGTTCTTCTTGTGGCACAGGGCGATGAAGCCCAGGTCGTTGAGTTCCTTCTCGCGACGGTCGGTGATCGCAACCTCGGTCGGGCACTTGAGCGACAGGTCGCCGGCGTGGGTGCGGAAGGTATGCGCGGGCAGCCCCTCCACCGCGCCACCGCCTTCGGCCCCGCGTATGGCGGCACACCAGCCGTACTTGGCAAAGGCCTCGGTGATGCGTTGCGCGAGTACCCAGGCGGCATTGCCCCAGAGGTATTTGGAGTGGTCGGTGCCGTCGACTTTCTCGACGAAGTTCATGCCTTCCACCGGCTGGGTATCCGGGCCATACGGCAGGCGCAGGAGGAAGCGCGGCAGCGCCAGGGTGACGTAGCGCGAATCCTCGCTCTCGCGGAACGAGCGCCACTTGATCAGCTCCAGGCTCTCGAACACCTTGCTCAGGTCGCGCGGCACGGCCAGCTCGGTGAAGCTGCCCATGTCGAACAGGCGCGGACTGGCGGCGGCGATGAACGGGGCGTGTGCTGCGGCGGCGACGTTGGAGAGCTTCTCCAGCAGGGCGATATCCTGCGGGTGGCGGCCAAAGTCATAGTCACCCAGCAACAGGCTGAAGGGATGGCCGCCGAAGGTGCCGTATTCCTCTTCGTAGATTTTCTTGAACAGTGTGCTCTGGTCGAATTCGACGGCCTTCTCCAGGTCGTTCTGCAGCTCCTGCTGGCTGACGTTGAGCAGACGCAGCTTCAGTCGCGTGCCCGTCTCGGTGTTCTGCACCAGTTGGTGCAGGCCGCGCCAGGACGCCTCGAGCTTCTGCAGTTCGGGATGGTGGAGAATTTCGTTGAGCTGCGCGCTGATCAGCTCGTCGATACGGCTGATGCGGTCGTTGATCATCGCCACGGTGTCCTTGCTGACGGTCATGCCTTCGTCGAGGACCTGGGTGGCGAACTCCGCGAGCATGTCGCGGGCGTATTCCTGCTGGCTGTCGTCGTGGGCCATGCGGCCCTCGGCGATGATGCGGTCGAGCAGGTCGAGTGTCTGGGTGCTGCCTTCGGCGCCTTGCGCCGCAGCGGAGCTGGTGTTGGCCATTGCGTTGCTCTCCTGGGCGGGGTCAGGCTTGCGGGTCGGCGGGTGCTTCGCCGTCGGCGGCGTCGCTGGCGTCGTTGGCGGCACCGGCGTCGGCGGTCACCGGGTGGGTGGCGCGGATTTCCTGCAGGCCTTCGGTGTTGCTCACCACGTCCTGCAGCAACTGATCGAGTTCGTCGTTGCCGTCGAGCTTGGTGAGCAGGTCGCGCAGGCGCTGGCGGGCTTCGAACAGACGGCGCAGCGGGACGACCTGGTTGACGATGCTGACCGGGTCGAAATCGTCGATGTGCTTGAAGTTGAGCTCGACGTTGAGGCGGCTGCCGTCGTTGCTCAGGGTGTTGTCCACCTGCAGCGCCGCACGGGGGGCGGTGGAGGCGAGCACGGCGTTGAAGTTGTCGCGGTCGACTTCGGTGAAGCGGCGTTCGCCGAGCTTGGGCAGCGGGTTGGCCGGCTTGCCGGAGAGGTCGGCGAGGATGCCGACGACCAGTGGCAATTCCTTCTTCTCGATGGCGTTGCCGATCTCGACGTCGTAGGTGATCTGGACCCGGGGAGGACGTACCCGGTCGAGCTTGTGCTGTGTGCTCTCTGCCATGCTGGCGGACTCCGCTGCAAATGAAACGGGCACGCCGCAGCGGGGTCGCTATCGTCGCGCTCCTTCGCTGAATCGCACACGACAGGCAAGGGGATGAATCGGGCCTGTCCTTGGCGATCCCATCTGGCGCTCGTCAGTCGACGAGCTACCCAAGCACGCTAGATCAGGTTTATAAAAACGCAAACCGGAAAAATTTTTCCGACAGTCATTTCACAAGGACGTTTCATGAAGTCGACGAAAGCCTGCCTGTGTGTTGTGCTGATGGTGGTTCTGGGTGGTTGTTCCTGGCTGGGTCCGAAGGTCGAGGTGGACCGCCTGACCCTGGACGTGGCGAGCAAGGCCAATGGCGATGCGCCGATTGCCGTGGACTTCATCGCGGTAAGCGACGCCGACCTGCTCAAGCTGCTGTCCTCGATGACCGCCAAGCAGTGGTTCAGCGATCGCGAACAGTATCGCCGCGACTACCAGCAGCAATTGAGCGTGTGGAGCCTGGAACTGGTGCCCGGGCAGTTCATGGAGGCCAGGGATTTCCCGCTGGCGGGCAAGTCGGCGGCTGGACTTTTGGTCTTTGCTGGCTATAACACTCCCGGCGCCCATCGCATGCGACTGGAGCAGCAGCCGGATATCTGGTTGCGCTTCGACAGCCGGGAGATGCGCCTGCTCCGTGCCGACGCGCACTGAGCCAACGCCTGCGGGCGGACCCGTGACAACCTGGAACGTCGTAGGGGGAGTAGTGTGAAAGTTCTGCCTGACGCGGTGTGCTGGCACGAAGGGATGCAACTGCTTCCCCAGCATTTTCAGCTCCAGGGGTTGCGCGGGGAAGTCCTCGCCGCGCGCCTGGCCCATGCTGCCAACCCCTGGTTCTGGGGCCTGGAGCATCTGGAGCTGGACCCCTCGGCATTGAGCGGCGGGGTCGTTCGCCTGCTCGCCCTCGAGGCGATCCTCCCCGACGGCCTGCCGGTCAGCCTGGCGGCCGGCGAAACCCTGGCCTTCGATGTGCAGGCAGCCGTCGCCGAGGCGGCCGATGCCAGCGTCATGCTGTTCCTCGCCGTCACCCCGTTGGGCCGCGCCGGCCAGGTGCTGCCACTGCGCGGCCGCCTGCAGTCGGCCAATGCACTGGCGGTGCCGGATCTGGCCAGTGGCGAGAACCCCGAGTCCATCGTGGTCTGGCGCCCGGCGTTGCGACTGGTGACCGAGGCGCAGCGGGCCGACTCGGTGTGCTTGCCGCTGTTGCGCGTGGGCAAGCAGGCGGGGGGCTTCGTCTGCCAGCCCTACGTGGCGCCGACACCACGGATCGCGCCCAGCTCCGTGCTTGGGCAAGCACTGGTGTCGCTGTGTGCGAGGGCTCGGGAGAAGTGCGTGTTTCTCGCCGGCCGCCTGCGTCAGGCGCAGCAGGCGGAGAACAACGACGACAGCCAGGAGATTCGCCGCCAATTGGCTGCGCTGTGGGCGCGCCTGCCCGAGCTGGAAGCCGCTCTTTACAGCGGCAGCGCGAGCCCGGCGCAGCTACACGGCCTGCTGTGCGGCATGGCGGGCAGCTGGAGTGCGCTCGACCCGCTGGGCGGCGTGCCAGCATTTCCCGCGTTCGACTTCAACGAATTGCTGCGCACCTTTGCGCCGCTGATCGAGTGGCTGGACGTCACCCTGGCGCGGGTGCGCGCGGGCTACCGCAGTCTTCCCTTCGAGCGTCATGGCAATGACTTCATGCTGCTCCTGCCGGACCTGCAAGCGTTCAGCCAGCGCCTGGTCATCGGCTTGCGCATGTCGCCCGGATACGGTGAAGGGCACGCGCAGGAGTGGCTGTCCGGCTGCATCGTCGGTTCCGAAGGCAGCCTGGCGACCCTGGGCCGACAGCGCATGTCCGGCCTGGAGCACCAGCCGATGAGCCGCGCCGAGCAGATCGGTTACAGCGTCGGCGAGGACACCCATCTGTTCGTCGTGCACGCCGACGGGGACTGGTTCGATCCAGCCCAGCGGCTGTGTCTGAGAGCGCCACTGCAGTCGGTCGGCACTGGCCCCTGGCAGGTGGTCCTGTTCATCGTGGACGGCGCCGGCGGCGCCTGAGGCAGGAAGCGAGATGTCCGAAGGGAGTTCGGCGATTTATCCCGCGACGTTCGGCGAGGCCCCCTTGAGCCGTGCCTTCCAGCTTGCCTGGGTGGAGTGGCGGCAGCACTGGGAAGCGCTGCGGGAGTCTTCCGGAGATGAACAGGCGATCAGCGAGAAGGTCGCGGACGAGGCCCAGGTCGTGGTTCGTCGCTTGTGGCGCAGCGCCTTCGCCCAGGTAGGGGACGCCGCGGGCGAGCAGGTCAAGGCGATGGTCTATGCGTTCGTTGCGCTGCTCGACGAGAACCTGCTGTTCGAGCCCTGGGCCGGGCAGCCGCTGTGGCAGGAGCACCCGCTGGAGGCGCGCCTGTACGCCTCGCGCAATGCCGGAGAACGGGTGCCGCAGGCGATCCATCGATTGCTGGATACCCGCGCTCCGGGGACTCGCGACCTGGCCAACGTCTACCTGCAGTGCCTGCTGCTGGGATTCCATGGACGCCTGCGGGGGCCGAAGGGCGAGGCGCTGCACGAGAAATGGCGGCAGGCTCTGTTCGCCCATGCCTGGCAGCGTGATGCCGACAACCAGGGCCTGCTGGAAACGCTGGCTCGGCCGACGAGCGCGGCAGCAATCCAGCTGCCGCTGCGACGCGCCTTGCCCGACGGTTTTCGGCTGTTGCTGGCAATCGCCGCCGGCTTGCTGCTGCTGGTGCTGATCGGGCACTGGTTGTGGAGCGACGTACAGGGGGCGCTGGCGCCCGTGCTGGACCTCGCCAGCGCCGGCTTCCTGCCGAGGCACAGCGTGTGAGTGGCTGGCTGGTTCTTGCGCTGGTACTGCTCCTGCTGGCGCTGCTCGCAGTTGGACTCTTCCTCTGGTGGCGTAGCAAGGGTGGCGAGGCGGTGCGCGCGTTCTACCTGACCGTCCGGCAGATGGAGCAGGACCAGGATGTCGTCGATCGCTACGAAGTGCCGTGGTTCCTGCTGCTGGGTGATCCGTTACTGGGCGAACGCTTCGGCCTCGACTGGGGGCTGACCGCCGCGGGGCGCCCGGCGTGGTTCGGCCGCTGGTGGGCCGACCAGGACGGCGCCGTGCTGGCGGTGCCACCGTCGCTGTTCCTCGCGGAGGAGGGGGCGGCCACCTCGCCACGGGCCTGGCGCCGCCTGCTCAGCCTATTGTTGCGGCTGCGCCCGCGACGCCCGCTGGATGGCGTGGTGTGGGTGCTGCCCGTGCAGCGGCTGCTCGACCCTGCCAGCCTGGCCCAGGAAAACCTGCAACTGCGCCGTCGATTCAACGACCTGCTGCAGCGCCTTGGGCTGAGTCTGCCGGTGTACGTGGTGGTCACCGGTCTGGAAGAGCTGGAAGGGTTTGCCGAACTGCGCGCGCAATTGCCGGAGGACGCCCGCGAACGGCCGCTGGGCTGGTCGTCCGCCGTACAGATCGACGCCGCGTGGCAGGACGATCACCTCGAACGCGGCTTCGAGCAGGTGCTGCAGGCGTTGCAGGCGTCGATCCTCGAAGCGGGTGTGCTCAAGGGGCAACTGAGCGACGCCCTGTATCGGTTCCCCATCGCGCTGGCGAGCTTGCGTGATGGATTGCGCCAACGGCTGGGGCCGGTATTCCAGGGCAACGCCCTGGGCGAAGCGCCGCGGCTGCGCGGCCTGTATTTCAGTGGTGCCTGTCGAAATGCCGATAGCGACCCATGGAGCATGTCCGCACTCGAAGCGGCCCCGGCACAACAGGTTTTCACCCGTGGGCTCTGGCAATCGCGCCTGCTCGCCGAGCGTGGGCTGGCCCAGGCCGTTTCGCGCATCCTGCGCCTGCGACAGCGCTCGCAGCGCGTCATGGGCGCGGTGGCCGGCGTGGTTGGCGTGGTCTGGTTGCTGGGCATGCTCTGGGTCTGGCACGTCGACTCGAAGGAAGCGCAAGTGCTCGGGCAGCGCATCCAGGCGATGCAGCGTGAGCACGGCGATACTGCGCAAGGCGGCGAGCCGTCGAGCGACATGGCACGCCGTCGCCTGCAGGCCTACTGGTCGCTGCTGCAGGGCTCCTCGCGCTGGCATTTCTCTTCCCTGGTATACCCCAGCTCCTGGTTCTCCGATTTCGACAGCCGAATGGATGCCTTGCTCCGCGACCTGGCGCGGCGCGAAGTGCTGCTGCCCCTGCAGCAGTCGCAGGTGGCCGACCTGGCGCGGTTGAAGGCGATCCGCAGCACCGAGCGCCGTGCCAATGTGCAGAGTGACAGCCCCGAACAATGGCCCAATTTCGTTGCTGCCCGCGACCTGGCCACCGGCGTACTGGCATTCGAACAGCGCAATCGCTGGTACACCGAGTTGCGCGCGGGCACCGCAAAAAATGCCCTGGAGAGCCTCGCCAAACTCGGCAACGAGGCTTACGGGTTGAGCCTGGATCCGGCCGGCCTGCGCGATGCCGGCTATCTGGAAGCGGTTCTCGGCGAAGGCATTCCCGGCGCGCCGGTGGCTGTGGACCCGGGGCCGAAGGACGGCCCGCTGGCACGCAACTTCCGTGAGTTGATGGGGTTGTGGCTGGACCAGTTCTTCCTCGCCGACAACTTCGTTCGCCCGGCGGGTTTCCTGCGTCTGCACCTCAACGAACTCAAGGCACGCCAGGGCAATCGCCTGGAGGAACTGGAGGAAACCGGCGCCCTGGTCGATGCCCTGCGCAACATGGTCGAGCTGACCAACGCTGCCTGGAGCCACGGCAACGCCCAGGAAATCGTGCCGGGCTACCGTGCCCTGCTCGATGACGCGCGGCAGAGCTACCTGCTCGGCCCGGCGGTCGAGTCCGCCGTGGTGAGCCAGGCGAACAAACTGCAGCGCGCCTTCCACGATCAGTGGATCGCCGCCGCTGGTTCGCGGGACAACCTGCTGCAATTGCAGCCTGGCGGAACGCTGATGCTGCAGGACCACGTGGTGGCGCTGGGCAGTGCAATCGACTCGCTGTTGCGTCAGGATTTCGCCGGCACCGCACTGCGCCAGCAGGACTCGGTCAGCGACCCGCGCGGGCTGGGCTCCCTGGACGCCCACGCGCTCAACACGGCACTGGCCTACTACGACAGTTACCGCAAGTACCGCGAGCAGGAGCAGGCGAGAGTACCCGCGGAGTACCGTGATGCCCTCGCCGAGAGTGCCGCCGCGGCGGCCGCGAGCGCCATGTGGGCCAGCCTCACCGAGTCGGCGGCGCCGAGCGTGGCGTCTACCGCGAGCGCATTCGACGTGCCGCTGGCGCCGGCAGAGCAACTGCGCGAGGCCTTTGATGCCTTGCAGCGCAAGGACCTGGCCAGTGCGCTGGATGCGCACCTGACGCGCAGCGCCCTGGCCGATGTCGACCAGGCACTGGCCACGATCAATGCGCTGCCGCTGTTCCGCGTGCGCAACGAGGTCTCCGCCTGGGATGGCTCGCGTAACTTCGGCCTGCAATTGTATCGCTCGGCAGATACCCAGGACCTCAAGCGCACCCTGAACCAGCAGTTCGAGACCATGCTCGCCCAGAGCGAAACCCATGCCCCGGCGCTGGCCTGGCTGCGCGGCCGGAGCAATCTGGGGTTCGCCGACCAGGACAAGGTGCGACGCTTCTCCGACCTGAATGACGAGCTGACCAAGTACAAGGCCCAGAACCCGACCAGCTCGCCGATGTTGCTCGACCAGTTGCTCAGCCGCGATTTCATCGAGATGGATGCGAGCTCCTGCGCCGGCATTCTGAAGACCTCGACGCTGGTACTCGGCCAGGGCGATCTCGCACGCTTTACCCGCAGCCTGCATGATCAGGCGCAGCAGCGTTGCCTGGAGCTGCAGCAGAAGGATGCCGCGGCGGCCTGGGCGGCCATTGCCGACTACTTCGACCAGTACCTGGCCAATCGCTTCCCCTTCGCCTACAGCCTGCAGGCCGAGGATGCCGACCCCGCGCGGGTGCAGCATTTTGTCGAACTGCTTGACCAGCACCTGCAGCGGGCGCAGGCCGGCCTGCAGGTGAGCCAGTCGGCGGACCGGGTGGCGGCGGCGGACTTCCTCGCCCGCCTGCAACTGGCGAAAGCCTGGCTCGGCCCGCTATTCGTGCGGGACAAGGGTGGCGCGCAAGGCGTCGACCTGGATGTGCGCTGGCGCACCGACCGTGAAGCGGAGCGTGGCGCGGACCAGGTCATCGTCTGGAACCTGTATGCCGCCGACCGCCAACTGAGTTTCCCCGGCACCGATGGCCAGCGCCTGCACTGGAGCGTCGGGGAACCGGTGAAACTCATGCTGCGTTGGGCCAAGGACAGCCCGCAGCGACCGGACATCGATCCACAGCAGCCGAGCATGGCCGTGGCCGACCTCGAAGCGGGCTGGGAATACGACGGTCCCTGGGCGCTGCTGCGGCTGCTGCGCTCGCACGTCACGCTGCAGCGCCAACCCAGTACCGACTACACCGATTTCCCGCTGGCGCTGCAGGTGCCGGTGCGAGTGCCCAACGGCCGTGCGCCGGATGCCCGATTGTTTGTCCGCGTGTCATTGATGACGCAGGACGCCAAGCAACCGCTGTCGATCCAGCCGCTCCCCGTCCGTGCGCCACGCACGCCGTTCAGTGGCGTCGGTATCGCCACCTTCGCCGGCACCCAGGAGTCGCCATGATCACGGACGAGGCCTACCAGGCCCTGCTGCAAGCCTTTCCCGGTGACGAAATCTGCGGCGCATCGATGCGTCACGATCCGATGCTGGATCGCTTGCGAGAGCTGCGTCGGGAAGATGATCTCAGTCTTCCCGCCGGGGTCTGGCAGGCCGAACCCAAGCGTGCCGACTGGCGGGCCGTCGAAGTACTGGCGCAGGACGTGCTAGCTCTGCGCAGCAAGGACCTGATGGTCGCCGCTTATCTGGGCGAAGCCTGGATTCTCCTCGATGGTGCCGCTGGGCTGGCGACGGCGCTGCGGCTGCTGGCCGACCTTGGTGAGTCGTTCGCCGAGCGGCTCCATCCGCAGGCGGCGGATGGTGACCTGGCCTGGCAGGCAGCGCCGCTGGTGTGGGTCTCCAGGCGCTATGTCGAGCTTCTGGCAACGCGCCTGCCGTTGTCACCGGCGTGGCCCGAGCTGACTCTATCGGCCTGGAATGGTTTGCAGCGCAAGCAGGTGCTGGCCAGCGAAAACAAGGCCGACAAGGCCCTGGCCGAAGCCGCGCGGCTGGAGCAGAAGCGCCTGGACGAGTCCATCCGCAGTGGCACAGGGGCAGGTTGGGGCGCCACGCTTGCGCAGTTCCAATCGGCGCTGCTGCATCTGCAGCGGCTGCAGGCATGGTGCGAGCGGCAACTGCAAGACGAAGCGCCGAGCCTGCAGCCTCTGGCGTCCTCCATCCAAAGCATCGTCAGCATCCTCCAGGGGTTCCGCAACATGGCACCGCAAGAGCAGGAAACCATAGCGCCAGTGAACCCCGAGCCAGTCGTCGATGCCGCAGCCAGCGCGGCGCCTGCGCAGCCGGTGAATGCCGAGAATGTGCTCCGTGACCGCGAGCAGGCCTACCGCCAGCTCGCCGCCATCGCTGACTTCCTTGCGCGCACCGAACCTCACAGCCCGGTACCCTATGTCATCCGCCGTGCCGTGGAGTGGGGCGGCATGCCGTTGAGTGCCCTGCTCGACGAACTGGTCAACGCCGATGCGGAAGCGCGCCGGGTGTGGGTCATGCTCGGCGTGCTGCGCTGAGGCGTGAGGGGCAGGGGGAGCACGCAGCCTGGCGAATGAAAGCGCGACGAGATGCTTCGAGATCGTTTGTCAGTCGAGATGCCACGCCCCGGTGACTCGCCCTCGGGATTACCCCATACCCTCAAGCGGCTGCGATCCGGCCGCCAGAAGGTTCCGCAGCGAGGCTGCCAGCAAAGCTCGACAGTCGTGTCGGGCGAGATGGGCGAAGCCGCAAAGAACAGCTCCCCGTAGCTCAGGTTATGAAGGTTGTCGGCCATGCTGGAGCGGTTTCCCGCGCCGCGCTCGAGGACGTTGCCTGAGTTCAAACTCGGAAGCGTCACGCAGCTGCATGGCTCCCTGCGCTTCCTGGCCCAAATATGCCGGCCTCGCTTCAATGCGCTCCGGTTCTCTGCCGACACGCCTCGCTACGAAGGGGGACACTGTCGACCTGAATGTGTCTGTTGGACACCAGGTCAGTGCGTTTCTGGCCGGACGATTCCTTCACCGCTGGTTTTCCTTTATGGCTGCCGTCATCGCCATGATGGGCCCCGGCAGGGGAGGAAGACCGCCACAGGTGTAACCTGAGCAAATCCGGCTAGGTGCGCCCACTGGGGATTGGGTGATTCTGTCGCCGACCGCATAACCAGGAGCTTCCACCCGGTGCCCGATATTCCGACTGCCTACGCCAAACGCTTCGATGCCGTGCTTGCTTACATCGATGGTCATCTCGAGGGTGATCTTTCGGTGAACGCGCTGAGCGAGGTGGCGCATTTCTCGGCGTTTCACTTCCATCGGCAATTCACCGCCTACGTGGGCGTGCCGGTTGCGCGTTATGTGCAGCTGATGCGCCTGCGGAGCGCGGCTCATCGCCTGGCGTCGGGTGCGGAATATTCGGTACTGGATGCCTCGCTCGACGCCGGCTTTGAAAGTCCCGAGGCATTCGCCCGGGCCTTTCGACGGGACTTCGGCATGGCGCCCAGTGCCTTCCGGCAGCAGCCGAACTGGCAGACCTGGCACGCGGTTTTCGCCATTCCCCATTTTTCCAGGAGCATCACCATGCAGGTACGTATTGTCGATTTCGCTGAAGTCCGGGTCGCCGCCCTCGAACACTGCGGGCCCCCCGCACTGCTCGACGAGAGCGTGCGCCAGTTCATCCAGTGGCGCATGGGCAGCGGGCAGTCGCCCGTAGACACGAGCCGCACCTTCGGCATTCCCTACGGCAACCCCGACACAACACCAGCGCAAGAGTTTCGCTTCGACATCTGCGGCGAGATCGGCGAAGCCGTGGCGCCAAATGATTACGGCGTCCGCGAACTGGTCATTCCCGGCGGTCGCTGTGTGGTCGTTCGCCACGTCGGCTCACCCGATCACATCGGAGAGAGCATTTATCCGATCTATCGCGACTGGCTGCCCGGCAGCAACGAAGAACTCCGTGACCACCCGCTGTTCTTCCACTACCTGAGCGCCTTTCCTGAGACGCCGCTGGAAGAGTGGCAGACGGATATCTACATCCCGCTGCAATAGAACGCTCGCGCACCTTGCCGTCGTCCGAGCTATTCGCGACGGCGGCACTTTGTGCTGCCCGGTCGTGCTGGTGACAAGCGTCGGCTACCGACCCATAGCGGACAAGCTGCCGTTACTGGGCAGGAGTACTTTTAATACTTCAGCGGCCACTTTTTCATTCCTTCCTCCCCGGATTCCTTCAGGTCTGGTTCCAGGCTACGCGACATTTGCTCCAGCACTGAGCGAGCCTCTGCAGTGCCGATTCGAGCAAGCGCATAAGCACATTTGCGTCGGAACTCCGTAAGGTTTCCCCATTGCAACAGACTTGGGAATGGGATGGTCACAGCCTTCGCAATAGCAGGTACTGCTGAGGCATCACCAAGAAGACCGAGTTCGAACACGACGTCCTCATGCCTGTCGTGTCTGTCGTCCAGCAGCAGCTTGGTGAGCAGTGACAAGCGACCAACACCCTCGGGTAGCTTGTCCAATCCTTCAAGGATCGCCTCAATTTCGGGCTGCTCAGTGTCCTTATGGCGGGTCATTTCTGGGACCTTTCAAACGCTGGAATTAGCACCGATCTTACCAAGGTCTGGTGTCCGCTTCTGGCCGATTGCTGTCAATGGTGATAGGTGGCTACCGACTCATCGTGGGTAGGGTTGCAGTCTCCGTGGCTGGAAGTCCTTGAGCTGCATCCCGAGGGTGCGGTTTCTCGTTTTTAAGGTAGTCTGTCTTCCCAAGCGGATCGCCCGATAATGCATGGAGGCAAAGGGAAAGATGTCTGAAACATCCATCAACCTGCGAGTACAGTTCCGCGAAGAGTCTGTTGCGCTACAGGCATTGGAGACCCTGGTAACAGCGGCCACTGCGCACGGCCATGACTTGTCGGCGGCCTTGGCTTCTATAACGCCACAAAGCGGCGCCGGCCAGGCGATTGACATCGAACGCTTGGAGCGCGAGGGCGCCTTTCTTGCGATTGCGGGATACGCCGGAAGGATTGACCCACCGCTGTGGCTGATTCCCGCCTTGGTACACCTTGGGGCTACGCGAACGGTGATGAGCGAATCTGCCGATGACGGCGGCACGCAGTATCACTTCATCGGCCTCAAGAAAGTATCCAGAAAGGCCTTCGAAACGAGCGCCGCATTGATGGCGAAGCCCCCGCTGCCGCCGTCGACGGATCTGTTCTTGCCCGAGGGCCGAGTGTCGGTCAAGGCCACCTTGCTCAGCCATGAATGGAAGGAGTCCCGATTCGAGCGCTATTGCGTCATGAGGATGCAGGCAGAAGATGGACGGCATTTCATCTACAAGGGGGCATCAGCCCTGACGGCGATGACGGCGGATGATCAAGAGAAAACCTGCACATTTTCCGCCGTATTCGAGCCGGGCGAGTATGACGGTCAGTGTGTTTCGTTCGCTCAGCGGCCCACCAAGGTGCAGCTCGGAAGCATAGCTCCAGCGAAGGTGAGGAAAGTCCCTTTCACTGGCCGTAACCAGGCATTTATGGCGGATGTCTTCGGCCCCTTGATCACGTATTACTTCGACGAGCTGGGAGGCAAGCCTGATGCCTTCATTCAGAGAATGGGGGCTGCGTCGATTCTGGGAATGGGCTTTACCGAACTTCTTGAGCTGCTGAGTAGAGTCCAGGCCTACTCCTTCAACGGCTTCGGTCACTGCATCTCGCTGTCGAATGGCAACCGTGAATCCTTTGAAATCTACACAGTCGGCAATGTGGCCGTAGACCTGAAAGCTGCACGCCGGCATTTGAATTCCATGAACGTCTCCGCTACCTATCGGGACGACAGCGAACACACCTACACGCTGTTTTGGGCGCAAGAGGGGATGCGCGTGCGATTTAAGGTATGGGCTCGTGGGTTCGAATGCTTCCTGGATCGAGAGACTGCTGTGCTCTGATTCGGCGGGGAGGCAGCTACCGACCCAAAGCGGCCGTTGGCAGATGACTTAGACCAGTCCAGACTGGGCCGCTCATAAATACGCTTGAGATGGTTTCACTCACTAAAAGGGAGGTTTCGCTTCGGATAAATATGCCCGGCCAGAATAAAAAATTCGGAGTATTTAATAACTCCCAGCGATATCACCACATAATACTACGTTAGCGCTCTGTTTTTAATTCTACTGCTTTGAAGATATTTTGACATACGCTATAGCCTGTATGTCGGCAATTTCATGCTCGCTCGCAGTTAGCGCGAATATTATTTTCTTTGTGGAACTTCCTGAGACCCAAGCATAGCCGACGCTATGAGTACTGCCAGCGCCATCCAACTCAGTATTAAAATCGGCCGTTTTCTTTGCGCTATACAAAGGAGGCGCAGAAGAGGCAAATTTTATAAACAGCCTCTCGGCTACATGTGGGTCGGCACGCCGTGCAGTAACATGGCAAGCGTCTTGAGTTTCGGGGATTGAAAGAACAAATAGACCTTGTTCATTTGGCACTACCCAAGAACTCCCCGCTCTGAGCCCCAAGTATTTTTTAGCTTGCTCTGGAGGGAGGAGTGATGAGTTTTTCAGGCTGGATTTTAAATTATCCAAGTTCTCTATATTTTCAACGCAAAAATTTACAAATATCTCCTGAAGCGCCTGGGCTTGCATTTCAGGGCTCTCAGCAAAGCAATTTGACGACGCAAGAATGAGTGGGATTGTCGTGATGGAGCCAATAATTAAATCTAAAAATTTCCCCATGGGTTGACCGGCGCGCAGTCGTTTTGAGTAACGTTCCTTGTTCATGTTGTAATTGCTCGCTAGTTTTTGAGTTGGTTGCTTTTCCAGTCCGTGCTATATGAAACCAGAAATATACGACGTGGTCTGATCGGAAACGACGCGTGTACGACCGCAATTCCATCCGGTCACGCTCGATTCTAGCCGCGTTCTGCCGAGCAGAACCAGTTAAAGTCGACTCAGGCGGACGTTCACAAGCATCATTGGGCACTTGTCGAGCTAGCAGGCAATGCGCCTCAGAAGTTGAGAAAAGCGGTAGATAGCCGTGTTGATGTCATCCCTCGTTTCACCGTCCCAATCTTCAATTTTTTCGAGTTCGGCTTTGAGAAACACTATCCGCTCCCTGATTTCAGCTGCCTCTGCAGCCCCGCATTGTGAGGCAATCGCCTCCCATTTTTCCTCAGGGATCCGCTCCTGGATCGAAATTCCGGCCTGAGCTTCTGCAATTAGTGCGGCGAGTTTGCTCATCGATTCACGCTCCGAGTAAGACTATGTCAGCGCTATAGCTTTCCAGATTTTATATGTCCGCTTCTGGCCGAAAGCTGCCTGCAGGCAATGCCAAACGCCGGCGCGGCATGTGGTGCGGACGGCCTCGCCTTCGACGCCGCGTGCTATTCAAGTGCGTAAATCTCCAGGAGAAAGGGTTCTGTCACAACCCGATACTGGGCATCCGCACTGAACGTCGCGACAAAGCAGTTTTCTGAGAAGGTCCTGAAATTCAGCGTCTCGTTTCCTGAGGCTGATCGGAGGGTGATTTGCTGAAAATCTCGTCTTCAAGGGCAAGCACAAATGATCCGTACGGTCTGCTCCGTGCCAGTTGTCTGCGCTCCTGCAGCGATGTCAGTAGCGGAGTTTCACCAATACCAGCTCGGGATCGCCCTCATCGAGATTCTCGATCTGACCACTGGCGATGAAACCGTGCTTGTCGAGCAGCCTGCGCATGGGCTCATTCGAGGCATTCGTCGACGTGAACAATTTCGCGGCTCCGCACTGAGACTCCAGCGCGAGGAGGATTGCGGATCCGATTCCGCGGCGTCGCGCCGAATCCCTCACCACGATGAGCGGGATGAAGGCTTGTTCGAAGAACGAGTCGTTCAACACGCCATAGCCGAGCAACATCGAGGCATCACGTGGCTCCACGGCGACCCAGCATTGGCCGGCCGAGACGGCTTGTGCGATGAACTCCCGGCGGCGCGCTTCACGTCTGGCGATGGCGTCCAGTTCAATCAGCGAATCGAGGTCGCTGCTGACGGCGAGGCGCACGTTTGATTGTGCAGTCATTGTTGTACCGGGTCATGAGCTGGAAGTGGCCAGTGTAATCGCCTGTTCGACGTCCAGCGCACAGCACGAGGGCGACTCCCGGCTGCAATGACTCACGGGGTGTTTGGCTGAGCTTCCGGCTAGAGCGGAAGAGCGTGCTGCTTCACCTGTTCGCGCAGCCACAGCATTCCCGGGCCGGCATCGAACCGCGAGTGCCAGTACGCCACCAGCTCCGGTGCCGGGAAGTCGACTGGCGGTTCATGACAACTCAGGCCGAAGGTTGCAGCGAACGTCTCTGCGATCGGCCCTGGCAGGTTGCAGATGTAGCCGGTTTGCGAGGCAATCACCGGCATTGCCATGAAGTTCTGCACCAGTACCCCGATGCGTCTGGCCAGGCCCCGAGCCCGCAGCGCCTGGTCGATGAGGTTGATATCGCGCTGATGGGTTTCGATCACCACATGGGGCCGTTGCAGATAAAGCTCCAGCGGGAATGGGCCAGGCAGCAGACCTTCGCGCTGCCAGATCAGGGTGCGCAAGGGAACAGTGGTGATCAGCTCATGGCGCAAGCCTGCTCCAAATGTCATTGGCGCGCTGATGACCAGGTCGATCTCGCCGCTTTCGAGCAGCGCCGAAACCGCGCTGTTGGGGGGCAGGGGGACCACCTCGATCATCACCCCCGGCGCCGCGCGCGCGATGTGCTGGATCAGCCGCGGCAGGATCAGGAACTCGACGAAATCGCCGGAAGCGATGCGGAACTTGCGCTGTGCCGCCGTGGGCACGAAGGGCGCGGCTCCCTCCAGAGCCTCGTCGAGGCGGGCCAGCGCATCGCGCACCGGGCCAATCAGCTCGATGGCGCGTGCCGTCGGGACCAGGCCGCCACGGCCGATGACGAACAGTTCGTCGCCCAGCCGCTCGCGCAAGCGGCGCAATGCATGGCTGACGGCTGACTGGCTGAGTGACAGGCGCTCGCTGGCGCGGGTGACATTCTGGGTTTCCCACAGCGTGGTGAAAACCACCAGCAAGTTCAGGTCGAGGTTTCTGGTATTAATTTTGTGCATTCGTGGAATTCTAGATATTCACTTCCTTCATCGCAAAGGCTTTGTTGTAGTCGCGTCCAGGTCCACTGCGTGAGAGTCCAACATGAATAACAAGAAACCCCTGCAGATGGGTTGGTTCATCCCGACCATCGGCGACACCACGGCCTTCAGCGATCCGAACAAGAGCATTGCCCAGTCTCTCGAGCATTTCGAGCGAGTGGCGGTGGCTGCCGAAGAGGCCGGTTTCGATTACGTCCTGGTCCCCGTTACGCCATTCTGCTGGGATGCCTGGGTAACCGCTTCGTTCCTGATCGCCCGTACCCGCAAGCTCAAGGCGCTGGTGGCGGTGAAGCCTGGCTTCATACATCCGGTTGCACAGGCCAAGATGTTCGCCACTTTCGACCAGTTATCCCAGGGGCGGGTGTACATCAACCTGATTGCTGGCCTCAGCGAGAAAGACGCCTATGCCGAGGGGCAGATCGTCTCGAAGGAAAGTCGTTACGAGCAGCTCGAGGAAGAAGTCGAGCTGATGAAACGCCTGTGGACGGAGGAGGGCGTGGAGTACCAGGGCAGGTACCACCAGGCGCATGCGCCAAAAGTCATCCCGGCGCCATTCCAGCAGCCGCATCCGCCGTTCTTCCTCGGCGGCGGTTCGGAGCATGCGGCGGAGATTTCCGCGAAGCACTCCTCCGTGCACCTGTTCTGGGGCGATTACCCGGAGCGCATTGCCGAGCAGATCGGCGAGATGCGCGAGCGCGCTGGCAAATATGGCCGCGGCGATGAAATCGAGTTTGCGATGCGCCTGCAGATCATCTGCCGGGAAACCGAGGAGGAAGCCTGGGCAGCGGCCGATACGCTGGTCAACGGGGCGGACCCGGGCTGGGTCGATCAGGTCAGGGACATGATGGCCGAGTCGGTTGCAAACCAGCGGATGAAGGAGCTCTCCCGTACCGTTGGGCGCAAGATGACCCCCCATCTGTGGACGGGCATCACCGAGGTTCGACCCGGTGCCGGTATCGCCGTGGTGGGCAATCCGCAACAGGTCGCCGATCAGTTGCTGGCATTCGTCGATGCTGGCTGCAGCGGATTCTGCCTCTCCGGATACCCGCACCACGAGGAGGCCGAACGCTTCGGCCGCCTGGTCATGCCGCTGCTCAAGCGCTGAGCCGCCCCGCCCTGAATGCAAGCAACCGCTGCCTGCCCGGCAGGCAGCGGTGGAGTCGTAATCGATGAATACTTCCAACTTCGATCCCAGGCATTTTCGCCAGGCGCTGGGCTGTTTCACGACTGGCGTGACCATCGTTACCACCCGTGGCGCGGATGGCCAGGACTACGGGTTGACCGCCAACAGCTTCAGCTCGGTGTCGATCGATCCGCCGATGGTGTTGTGGAGCATCAACCGCACGTCCTCTTCTGCGTCGGCCTTCACTGAAGGCGCCTACTTTGCCGTGCATATCCTCGCCACTGATCAGGAGCCCCTGTCCAACCGCTTCGCCAGGAGCGGCCGCGACAAGTTCGCTGAGCTCGAGGTGCAACGCGGGCCCGCTGATATTCCGCTACTCGCTGGCTGCGCAGCACGTTTTCAGTGCAGGACGACCTATCAGTACGAAGGGGGCGACCACATCATCCTGGTGGGCGAGGTGCTCGCATTCGATCGCTTCGAAAAGCCTCCCCTGGTGTTTCATGGCGGCAGTTATCGACGCCTGTTGCCAGCCACCGCTGCCGACACGCCGAGCGTGACCTACGGCGAAAGCTGGCTTGGATTCCTCCTCGGGCGTGCCTACTACCAGCTGCAATTGCCGATCCGCGAGCTGCTGAAGACGATGGGGGTACAGGATCAGGACTTCGAGCTGCTGGGCATTCTCAGCTTCAGCGAAGGACGGACGCTCGATGAGCTGCGCCGTGTCTTCGAGTTCACCGGCAAGACGTTGTCGGATGCACAGCTGCAGGCCTGGCAGGAAAAGGACTTGCTGACGCTGCAGGACCGGCGAGTGCTGTTCACCGAGCGAGGTCGGCAACTGGCTATCCAGTGGCTTGCCTGCGCCAAGGCGGCAGAAATCGGCGCCCTGGAGACGCTGACCGGCGATCAGGCGCAACAGCTCAAGCAATTGATCGGCGGCGTCATCCAGCGCACCGGAGCGGAGTTGCCGGCTCACTGGCGCAAGGAAAATCTCTGGCAGGACAACAACCTCTGGCAGCAGCCCGCCATGACCCCGGCAGCGAGCTGACCCAACGCCGCGGCGGCGGACTGCCGCCCGGCCTCGACTACAAGAACAAGCCAGCGAGGCGAAGCGTCGATGTCCAGCACAACGACTATCCAGACGACGGATACACCCTACCGCGTGCGCGCGTTACCCAGTCGACGCAGAGCCAATTACGCTCTCGGCGTACTGGTGCTCGCCTATGTTTTCTCGATCATGGACCGACAGGTTCTCAGCCTGCTGGTCGGCCCGATCCAGCAATCACTTCAGGTCAACGATGCCTGGATGGGGCTGCTGCATGGCTTCACCTTCGCTGCCTTCTACTCGCTGGCCGGCTTGCCGATCGCGCGCTTGATCGACCGCGGCAACCGCCGCCGGGTGATCATCGTCGGTATCGGCCTGTGGTGCCTGGCCACGGCTGCCAGCGGGCTGGCCACGCAGTTCTGGCATCTGCTCCTGGCGCGAGTCGGGGTGGCTGTGGGGGAGGCGGTTTTGCTGCCCGGTGCCGTATCGCTGCTCAGCGATCTGTTCGCTGCGGAACGTCGCGGGCGCGCGCTCGGCATGTTTGGCGCCGGCGGGCCAGTCGGCGTCGGCGCTGGCCTGCTCGCCACCGGCCTGGTGCTCGGCTACTTCAACGCCCATCCCCTGAGCCTTCCCCTGATTGGCGCTCTGCAACCCTGGCAGAGCACGCTGATGTCGATCGGGCTGCCAGGCCTGGTTGTGCTGGTGCTGATGTTCGGCGTACCGGAGCCGCGACGTGAGCGCGGGGCAGGGGGCATGCCGGCGCCGCGGGTGCCGGGTGTGCCACTGGCTGAGGTGCTGGCTTTCCTGCGCGCCAACCGCCGCACCTTCGTGGCGGTCGTCGCCGGCATCGGCTTCTACAACGCCGCCGTGTATGGAAGCGGTGCCTGGGTTCCCACTTACCTGGTCCGCGAGTTTGCCTGGAGCTATGCCGAAGCCGGCATGGCGATGGGACTGGTCATGTGCGTCAGCTCACCGCTGGGCGTGATCGCCGCCAGCTGGCTGGGCGAATACTGGCGCCGGCATGGGGTGGCCAATGGCAATCTGCGTGTGGCGATCATCGCCAGCCTGCTGCTGCCGCTATGCGCCACACCGCTGCTGCTGGCGCCCAGCGGCGCATTGGCCTTGCCGTTCCTGGCGCTTTCCGCAGCCTTGTGGGTCTGCCTGTTCGGCATCGGTCCGGCACTGATCGTCGAGATCGCTCCCGCGCCCATGCGCGGGCAGTTCATCGCGCTGTTCACCGGTGCGCTCAACCTGCTCGGTGTCGGCATAGGCCCCTTGGCTATAGGCATTATCACCGACTACGTACTGGCCGACCCTGGCGCCATTCGCTACTCCATTCTGATGGTCACGCTTGCTGCCTGCGCACTGGCATGCCCACTCCTGCTGCGTGCACGCAAGACCTTCCAGGCCACGGCAGTGCAGGCGCGGGAGTGGGATTCCTGCCGCAACGCCACTATCACCCCTTGCAATCCACGAGAGCACTCATGAGCACTATCCAGGGTAACTGCCTGTGCGGCAGCGTTCGTTATTCCAGCTCCCAGCGTCCCAGCATGACGGCCGTCTGCCACTGCAGCGATTGCCAGAAACAGTCCGGTAGTGCTTTTTCAGTCAACCTCATGCTACCGGCCGAGGGCTTCCAGGTAGATGGGCTGACCCTCGCCAGCTACCGGGTCCGCGGTGGCAGCGGTATGCCGGTGCGTCGGTTCTTCTGCAGCCACTGCGGTTCGCCGCTGTACACCGAAATGGCGGCCCTGCCGGGCATGCTGGCAGTCAAGGCCGGCACGTTGGCGGACCCCGCGAGCATCGCGCCGAATCTGCACCTGTGGTGCGCCTCCGCGCAGCCCTGGGTAGCCATTGACCCCAGCCTGCCGCGCTTCGACCAGCAGGTACCGGACTGATGCGCGCGGGCACCCCGAAGGAGTGAAGGGTTTCAGGGGCTGACAGCGCCTGCTGGCGTCGAACCGGCTGCCCCGGACGCCGGTGAAAGCAGGCGCGCTTGAGTGAACGGCTGCTCCCTGCACTGGCCGTTTCCGGGGCTGCCCAGCAATGCTGGGTTGCCAATCGTGGCGCTCGCCTATGCTCATCTGTCGAAGGACGCGTCAGGACGGAGGTAGGGAATGATCACGGTGCTCCTTGTCGACCCGACAACCATCGTGCGCAGCGCATTGCGCGACCTGCTGGAGAGCATGGGCCTCGCCAGCGTCGCCGAGGCGACCGACGTGCCTTCGGCACTCCTGCTTGCCCGCGAGCACCGACCAGGGCTGGTCATCCTCGAGATGGCGCTGCCGGGGGCGGGCGGTCTCGATCTGTTGCGCCGGCTGCGCGCACGCGATCCATTGCAGAAGCTGCTGGTGTATAGCCGGCAGAACCCGGCGCATTTTGCGCCGTTGTGCTTCCAGGCCGGCGCCAGCGGTTTCGTCAGCAAGGACGAAGACCTTGCCGGCCTGCGCAAGGCCATCGCCGACGTCCTGGCCGGCCGCGCCCACTTCGCACGGGAATACATGCAGCCGGGGAATGGTGGAGAGCTGGCGAGCCTGACGCCCCGCGAACTGGCGGTACTGCAGTTGATCGCCGAGGGTCACACCAATCTGCGCATAGCCGAACAGTTGCGGATCAGCTTCAAGACGGTGAGTACCTACAAGGGCCACCTGCTGGAGAAACTGCATGTGGGCTCCAGTGTGGAGCTGGCCGAAATCGCGCGACGCAATGGTCTGGTGGCGGGGCAGGAGAGCCACGTCGGCGCTCTTTCGGCAGAGGCCCTGCCCCTGGAACTGGGCATGTTGCGCGGCCTGGTGGATGCCGCGCCGAATCCGATGTTCGTGCGCACCATTGATGGCAGGTTGCTGTTCTGCAACCAGCGCTTTCTCGATTACTACCACATCACCGCGGAAGAGGCGTTGAACTCGGGGCTTGCCGATGCGCGCTGGTTTCCGCCCGCAGTACGCAAGACGATTCCCGAGGCGTTTCGGCGACTGGTCAACGATGGCGTGCCCATTGCCATAACCAATCGGGTCGAGATATTCGGCGTGCCGCGCGTGCTGCATTACTGGATGGTGCCTTATCGCGATTCCAGCGGTCAGCCGGCGGGCATGCTCGGCGGACTGCAGGACATCACCTCCAGCGAAGAGCATCTGATCGAACTGCGTGACCGGGCGCTCGGCGCCGAGGCGCGCCTGCGCCAACGCAGCGAGTTCTACCTGTCATCGCTCTCCGAACTGGCCGGGCGCCTGGAGGGCATGGGATTGCATCCGGCTACCCCCGGCCTGGCGGACCTGACCGCGCGTCTGGCGCGGCTTCGGCGCATCTGCAACCTGGAGGATGGTCAGGTGCCTTCGATGCCGGTGGCCTGTGAGTTGCGCGCCTTGATCGGGCGTTGCCTGGCCGGGCAGCCAGCGAGCCTCTTCGGTGCCCCCGACATCGATGTCGACCGGGTCTGGCTCGACGTGAAAGTGTTTTCCGAATGGATGGCGAGCGCCCTGGCTCTGGTCCAGGCGGACAGCGACACACCAGTCACCCTGCGCCTGGGCATGTCCGCGCGGGATCATGGACGGCTTGGCGCTCAGCTGACAATTCACGGCCGGATGGCTCCGCAGAGCATCATCGATCGCTGTCACGCCGAGCGGCTCGCCGAGCATCTCAACGGGCGTTTCAGCTATGCGAGCGAAGGCGATGACGTCACCGTTACCCTCGAACTCGAACTGCTCATGGCCAGCCTGGAGTGACTATCGAAGAAGTCTGATGGCGCTGCCTGAAGGACTCTGAGTTCGCTCCGACTCCAGCCTTCCTAGCATGTGCGCAACCCGATCACTTCCGGAGTTGCCACCATGAAGTCCAGCTCGAAAATCAATGCCCAGCGCCGTGCCGGCGCACTCTCAACGCTTGCCATTGCCCTGCTGATCGCCAGCGGTTCTGCTCTGGCCGCACCAGCGCCGACGCCGCAGAAACCTGCCCAGCCGCTGGTGATGCTGGCCCATCAACAATTGCTCGAAGGCGATCTCGCCGCTGCCCAGGCTTTGCTCCGCGAAGCCGGAGCCAAAGGGCAGGGCGGTACCCGTGCGCTGGCCGAGCAGGCCTTCCTGGAAGACGCCAACGGCCGTCATATGCGCGCCCGGCAGTTCTACGATGCGCTCAAGGACAGCGACCAGGCAGCGGTCATCGCCGTGCCGTCGGCGGTGAACCTGACGGCACTGGGGCGATTCGACCAGGCCCAGAGGGCCTTTGCCGATCTGCAGAAGCGCTCGCCCAGCCCGCAGGTGAAGGCCTATGCCGGGCTGTGGAGCCTCTGGCTTGGCGCGCGTGGCGCCAGTGACAGCGGGCTCAAGCCTGAGGCGGCCAAGGCGCGGGTGCAGAAGCTCGCCCGCGCTATCAAACCGGTCACGCCACAGCAAAGTGCGCTGGTCGCTCTCTACCTGGGCAAGACCGACAGCGCGGCGGTGTTCGCCGAGATCGATGCGCTGCAGGTCCCCGAGGCCGTCAAGCGCGACCTGCGCAGTGAAGCCGGATTGTTCGCCGGCGCCTACCTCGACTACGTCCGCCAGGACCACCAGGGCGCCCTGCGCACCTACCAACTGGCCCTGGGGCAATCGCGCCCAGCAGCCATGGAGCGCCAGCTGCTGATCCAGTCCAGCCGCGCCCTGGAACTTTCTTCTCGCTGATTTCCCCTACCCATGCCAGGGCCAGTCCCTGGAAGGAGTCCCCTCGTGAACAGGATTTATCGTCTCGTCTGGTCGAGAGCACAGCATTGCTGGTGCGTGGCCTGTGAGTTCGCCCGAAAATCGGGCAAGGGCGGCCGCGCGCTGGCGGTCCTCGGGCTGGGCGCCCTGGGCGGCCTTTTCTTCGGCGACGCCTTCGCTGCCGGCGGCTCGGCCTATGAGAAAGGTATCGCCGGTAACGCCGGTATCTACGTCAACGACAGCACCGACTCAGGCTGCGTGTTTGTCCACGACACCGGCGTAAGCGGCGACCAGGGCTGGAAGTACGACGGCAACAACAGCAATTGCAAATCCTCCGACAAGTCCACTCAGACCGGCCGGGTGCTCTTCTACGGAACCGGTACCCAGAGTGATGGCACCAACTCGCTGACGCTGGGCAACGAGCTGTACGTGAACGGGGGCCGCATCGGCCTGAACAACAAGATCGATGGCACCAACTCTCTGGCCATCGGCAACGTCGGCACCGATGCCGCGGGCGCTGCTACCGGCACCCAGGCGATTGCCGTGGACTCGGTGGCTATCGGCAACAACGCCATAGCCAGCAAGCAGAATGCGCTGGCTCTCGGGACCGCAGCGCAGGCGCTGGCCCAGGACAGCGTTGCGCTGGGTTCGGGTTCGGTGGCCGGGAAATCGGCCGGAGTGCCCGGATTTGTTCCCGGTGGTGCCAGCCAGGCGCAGGCCGCCGCGATTGGCGCCACCACCAGCACCCTCGGGGCGATTGCCGTCGGCGACGCCGCTACCGGCAAGTTCCGCCAGATCACCAGCCTCGCCGCCGGCACCCAGGACAGCGACGCGGTCAACGTCGCGCAGCTCAAAGGCGTGGTCGGTAGTGCTACCGCCGATGCGGTGATGTACGACAACAGCACCCACAACAGCATCACCCTCGGTGGTGACAGCTACGACAACAGCACGCACACCGGCGGCACCACCATCACCAACGTGGCCAATGGCGTAAACAACAGTGATGCGGTCAACGTCGCGCAGCTCAACGACCTGGCCAACACGCCGATCACCTTCGTCGGCAACTCCGGCGCAGTGGACAAGAAACTGGGCGACACCTTCGTTATCGAAGGGGCTGCCACCACTGGCGGCACCTACTCTGGCTCGAACCTGAAAACCGAGGTGGATGCCGACGGCAACCTGCAGTTGCAGATGGCCGACAACCCGCTGTTCGACTCGGTGACCACCGGCAACACCACGATCAGCAATGACGGCCTGACCATCATTGGCGGCCCGAGCGTGACCACGGTCGGCATCGATGCCGGCAATCAGAAGATCACTAACGTGGCGCCGGGCGATGTCAGCGCCGGCTCCACCGACGCGATCAACGGTTCACAGCTGAACGCGACCAATCAGCAGGTGGAGCAGAACACCACCGATATCAGCAACTTCAACACCAACATCAGCAACGGCACGGTGGGTCCGGTGCAGCGTACCGGCACCGATCAGCTGTCGTTGATCGCCGCCGGTGGCGATGCCTACGCACCGGGCGCGGCGCAAGTGCTGACCAACGTGGCGGCGGGTTCGATCACGGCCACCTCCACGGATGCGATCAATGGTTCGCAGCTGCACGAGACCAATCAGCAGGTGGACGCCAACACCACCCACATCACCAACCTCGATGGCCGTGTGACCAACGTGGAGGGCGATGTCACCACCCTGCAAGGTGACGTGACCAACCTCGGCGACCACGTCGAGAACATCTACAGCACCGGCACCAAGTACTTCCATGCCAACTCCACCGGTGTCGACTCTTCCGCCACGGGCGTGGATTCGGTGGCCATCGGCATGGGCGCAGTTTCCAGCCATGACGGCAGCGTCGCCCTGGGCGCTGGCTCCGTCGCCGATGGCAGCACCCTTGGCCACCAGGCCTACCTGGTAGGAGGCACGGCCACGGGCGAAGTGAATATCGGCGAGCGCCGCGTGACCGGGTTGGCTGCCGGTGCCGACGATACCGATGCGGTGAACGTCGCCCAGCTCAAGCAGGTATCGGGCGCCGCTACCGAAGGCTCGGTCAAGTACGACCTGAATGGCGATGGCAGCATCAACTACAACAGCGTGACCATGGGGGGAACCACCTACAACAGCGTCACCAGGACTGGCGGCACCAAGATCACCAACGTCGCGCGCGGCGAGAACGACAGCGATGCGGTGAACATGTCCCAGCTCAACGAGACCAACGCCCAGGTCACCAACATCGACGGCCGCGTCACCACCGTCGAGGGCAGCATCAGCAACATCAACAATGGCGGGGGCATCAAGTACTTCCACGCCAACTCGAGCAAGGCCGACTCGGTCGCCAGCGGTGCCGACTCGGTGGCCGTAGGGCCGAACGCCCAGGCCAGCGGCAAGGGCGCCATGGCCATGGGCGACGGCGCCAGTGCCGCGGCCGACGGCAGCGTCGCCCTCGGGCAAGGTGCCAGCGACGGCGGACGCGGTGCGGAAAGCTACACCGGCAAGTACTCCAACGCGGAGAACGCCAGCGTTGGCACTGTCTCGGTGGGCAACGCCGCAACCGGCGAAACCCGTACCCTCAGCAACGTCGCCGACGGCAAGGAGGCCACCGACGCGGTCAACCTGCGCCAACTCGATGGTGCCGTGACGGAGTCCAAGCAGTACACCGACGACTCCATCCACAACGTCAACACCGAAGTCGCCAACGTCACCACCAATGTCAACAACCTCGACAACCGGGTGACCCATGTCGAAGGCGACGTGAGCAACGTGCAGAACGGTACCGACGGCATGTTCCAGGTGAACAACAGCAGCCACCTGCCCAAGCCGAAGGCGGCCGGCGCCGACTCGGTGGCCGGCGGTGCCGGCGCCGAAGCGCTGGCCGACAACAGCACGGCGGTGGGCTCCAACGCCAAGGCCAGGGGGCGCAACTCGGTGGCCATCGGCGCCAACTCGGTGGCCGAGCGCGACAACAGTGTGTCGGTCGGCAGCGTCGGGGCTGAGCGGCAGATCACCAACGTCGCCGCCGGGACCGCGTCGACCGATGCGGTGAACCTCGGCCAGCTGAACAAGAGCATGGGCGACATCTCCAACCAGTTCTACGACTACACCGACTCCCGCTACAACGCGCTGCGTCACGACCTGAAGAAACAGGACGACATCCTCAGCTCGGGCATCGCCGGCGCCATGGCCATGGCGACCCTGCCGCAGCCGTACTCGCCTGGCGCGAGCATGACCAACGTCGGGCTGGGCAACTTCCGCGGCCAGGGGGCGCTGGCAGTGGGCGTGTCGAAAATTTCCGACAACGGCAAGTGGGTCACCAAGCTGCAGGGCAGCACCACCAGCCAGGGTGAAACCGGCGTTGCCGTCGGCGTCGGTTACCAGTGGTGAGTCATTCCATCCAGGCCCGGCTATGGCCGGGCCAGTTCCAGGAGATCAACATGAATACGTTCAATTCCGTCGTGCTGCGCCTGCTGACCCTCTCGTGTGCGGGGCTGCTGCTGTCAGCCTGCGGCTCGCTCAGCCAGGTGGATGATCAAGGCCACAGCAGCGAACCCAGATTCCCCGCCGTCAGCGAGTCCTACCGTCCGCAGGGCAGCTACGCGAATCTTGAAAACCTGGCGAAGATCCAGCCGGGCATGAGCAAGGCGCAGCTCTACGAGCTGATCGGCGCACCGCACTTCCATGAAGGGATGTTCGCCGTTCGCGAATGGGACTACATCCTGCGCTTCCGCCGTGCCGGCCAGGCCGATCTGGTCTGCCAGTACAAGGTGCTGTTCGACAAGGACCTGCAAGCCCAGAGCTTCCTGTTCTCGCCGGCCAATTGCCTGGATCAGCTCAAGCCGGTGGCCAGTCCTGTTGTCCAGCCTGCCCCGTCGGTGCAGCAGGTAACGCTGTCCGCCGATGCCAGCTTCGCCTTCGACCGGGCGGACCTGAGCGCTGCCGGTCGCGGCAACTTGGATCGCCTGGCTGCGCAGATTCGCCGTGCACAGCCGCAACGCATTGCGGTTACCGGGCACTCCGACCGCCTTGGCTCGCGCGCCCACAATCTCGACCTCTCGCGACGCCGCGCCGAAGCGGTGCGCGATTACCTGGCCGCGCTGGGCGTACCGGCGGGGCTGATGCAGGTGCGTGGGGTCGGTGCCGCCGAGCCGCTGGTGAGCTGCCCGGATGCACCGCGGGAGCAGTTGATCCAGTGTCTGGCGAATAACCGCCGGGTCGTCGTCGAACTCGCCGCCAGCGCGGCTCAGCCCATCTCGAGTGAGGAATGAATCATGAGCATTTCCAGCAAGTGGCTGGTCGCCAGCCTGTTGCCGCTTTGCCTGCTGGCCGGCTGCAATGACAGTGCGCGCAACGCCAGCAGTACCCAGGTGAAGGACCAGGCCCTCGGTACCCTCGAGTATCCTGCGCTGCCGGTAATCCGCAATGCGGTCTTCAGCATGTCGCCGCTGGTGGACGGCAAGCGCAACCCGGCAGTGATGCAGCACATCTGCGGGCTGGCCCGTGGCGAGCTGAAGCAGGCCGATGTCGACCGCTTCGTCAGTGCCAGTGGTGAGACCGCCGAGACCCTGAAGCAGAAGGGCGGGGTGACCGCGCTGCTGGTCAACGGCAATCACCAGGCCCAGGAGATCGCCTGCGCCGCGTTCCTGGCGACAGCACCGCTGATCCAGGCCAACAGCCAGGACTTCGTCGCTGCGCAGAAGACGGCCGATGGCAAGCTGCAGGTCGATCCGCGTCGTCTGGGCGAAGTCATGGCAGTGCGCATGGCCCTGGCGCGCACCGATGCCGAGTACTTCACGCTGATCGCCGAAAAGCTCCAGCGGACTCCCGGCCTGACGTCTGCCCAGTACCAGAGCAAAGCCCGCGAGCTGTTCTCCGAGCTGGCGCCGGCCTACCTCAAACGGGCCAAGGAGCAGATGCCGTTGCCCGGCACGCGCTATCAGATCAGGCGCCTGGACGATCAACGCTTCGCCTTCAGCACCTCCAACGGCGGTGAGTACGAGTATGGCAACGATGGCATGACCCTGCGCCAGGACAACATCACCTGGTATGGGGAAGGTCACTTGATGGGGCTGCGTCGGACCCTGCAGATCGCCTATTACCCGGATGGCGTGGTCAAGCGTATTGACTAGGTGCGGCGACGCTGGAGGCGTCGATAGCCAGGCCTCGACGAGGACTTGTTTCACTGCAGGAAAAGCGCTGAATCCGCTGGCCCGTACCCCATGCAAGTGGAGTGCGGGCTCCCGGCTATCCGGGGCGTGCGGCTACTTTTTCGGGTAGGAGAACGAGTAGGAGTTACAGGCGTCGCCCACGCTTTTCCAGGTCTTGAAATCGGTAATGACGTTCTGCGAATTGAAGGTCAGCTCCAGACGGCATTCCTTGCCGTAGGACTCCTGGTAGGAGTGCGGCGTAACCATCACGCTCCCGGCTGTCGGGCCGGCTGACAGTTCGTTATAGCCCTGCGTACGGGTGAATTGTTCACTGTAGATCCAGCGGGCAACCGAGTTGTTCTGCTCATCCTTAACGACATCGGTGGGCTTGCCGAAGGTATCGATGGCCTCCTGCAGGGGCCGTCCTTCCCAGTCACTCGCCGCCATGATGTCCGGGATGCTCTGGAAGTAGTGGGAGCACCCGGCGAGTGCGGTGAGGCCGAAGCCGAGCGCGCCGATGCGCAGAAGCGCTTTTGCAGACATGAACGATCCTTCGTCAGTGGTGATTTCTCTCGGTGGCAGGACGTGGAGTCTATCGGCTACGGGCTTTGCGGATAACCCGTGGCGTCTGGCCCCCACGCCCTCCGTGCACCGACATGCGGAAGCCTGTCCTCGTCAAGGTTCCACCTGAAGTGGCATATGCACCGATGATATTGCCCGCCTCAGGCTGGAGTCAGGCACCGGCTTCAAGCGAGCCGTCTGCCCGTGGTCCCTGCGGGTTCTCGATTGGCGAGATGAACCCGTTCAGGTTGCAGTACGTGCGGCCAGGCCTCATGTGCGGCAGAGGCCTTGCCAGGCTTCAGCGTGGTATGGATGTCCCGGCCAGTCGCTGCCGGTGATCCATAGCCACGGCAGCGACAGTCATGAGGATGGCGAGTGTGTAGGCGAATAACCCCAGATTGACGCCGAGGATCAGTTTCTCCGATCTGTCGCTGAGTGCCATCGATCCGCCGTAGTCTTGGCTGGACGCGCTGGTCGATCGCCTGTTGTCCGCCGGCCTGACACCGAACCGGCAGGGCGAGCCCGCATGGGATTGGCAAACCGGACTACGCTCCTCCAGTCGATACCCCTGGAGAGAACATGATGATCCGCATTCTGCTGGCCGCTTCTCTGCTGTTGACTCTGAGCATCCCCGCCCAGGCCGGGGTGGTGGCGTTCCCGGCCGCCTTCCGTACACAGGAGGTCGCCGTGGACGGTGGCACCATTCACGTGCGCGTTGGCGGAAGTGGGCCGGCGGTGGTGCTGCTGCACGGGTTTGGCGATACCGGCGACATGTGGGCGCCACTGGCCACGGACCTCGCCAGGGACCACACCGTGGTGGTGCCGGACCTGCGTGGCATGGGCTTGTCATCGATCCCGGCCGGTGGTTACGACAAGAAGACCCAGGCCGGCGATATCCGCGCGGTGCTGGCGTCGCTGGGTATCGAGCATTCGGTGGTGGTCGGCCACGATATCGGCACCATGGTGGCCTACGCCTATGCGGCGCGTTATCCGCAGCAGACCGAGCGCCTGGTGGTCATGGACGCTCCGGTACCCGGAATTCCGCCGTGGAATGAAATCGTCCGTTCCCCGCTGCTCTGGCACTTCGACTTTGGCGGGCCGGATATGGAACGGCTGGTGGCAGGGCGCGAACGCATCTACCTGGACCGCTTCTGGAACGAATTCGCCGGCGACCCGCGCAAGGTCGACGAGGCGACTCGCCAACACTACGCCAAGCTCTACGCCCGCCCTGGAGCGATGCACGCGGCCTTCCTGCAGTTCCGCAGCATTCGCCAGGATGCCGTGGACAATGAAGCGTCGAACAAGACTCGCCTGACGATGCCGGTGCTCGCCGTCGGCGGCGAGAAGTCGTTCGGCGCCAACGAAGCCATCGTCATGCGCAATGCCGCCGACAACGTCACCGAAGTGGTGGTGCCGGGTGCCGGGCACTGGCTGATGGAAGAAGCGCCGGCGCAGACGATCCAGGCGGTTCGCCAGTTCATTTCGCCCTGACGCGCAGTTCCATGTTCGGCCTCGGCCGCCTTCTGTCGTGGCGGCCTGCGGTCGGGCGGCGGCTGGTCATGTCCTGGCGCCCTGGGCCTCCTGTGCGCTGGCGCACTCGACGCGGTTACGCCCGGCCGTCTTGCCCCGATAGAGCGCGGCATCCGCCTGCTGCATGCAGGCATCGAGAGCCTGGGTGCTGCTGAACGCTTCCGAGACCCCGATGGTTACGCTGCAGCGGATCGGCTGCTTCAAGTGGAGGCCAGGCACCTCGCTGTGCTCGATCGCGGCGCGGGTGCGCTCGGCCAGTTGCACGGCTCCGGCCCTGTCGGTATTGAGGCCGACGAGCACGAACTCCTCGCCGCCGAGCCGGCAGGTCAGATCGCCTTTGCGCGCAGTGGCCTTGAGGATATTGGCGACGTGGCAGAGCACCAGATCGCCCACCTTGTGGCCGTGGCTATCGTTGATCTGCTTGAAGTGATCGATATCCACGATCAGCAGGTAGGCGGGCCCGGCAGAGCGGGATCGGAAATGCCCATCCAGCCCCTCGATCAGCCCACGCCGGTTCAGCAGTTGGGTGAGCGGGTCGTGGGCCGCCATGGTCCGCAGTTCGTCCGTGAGGCGGCGCAGCACCAGCCAGACGGCGCAGGGGGGAAGCACGGTGCCGAGGAACGACATGTAGATGTAGAAGACCTTCTGGAAGCCGCTGTTCATGTCGAGGGCGGCCAGCCCGCCCTGGACAATCATCAGCAGTTTGGCGGCGTTCAGCGCGCAGATGCCGCCGATCAGGATGGCGCACACGATCATCTCGACGCGCAGGTCCCGGGCGACGGTTCGCCGGGCGTACAGCACGGCCAGCGTCATGAGCAGGAAGAGCAGGGCGCACGAGCCTGCCAGTAGCGCATGACGTGCCTCGGTCCCGAGTGTCGCTTGCACCACCAGTTGCAGCGCCGTGTAGAGCGCCGCCAGTGCCAGCAAGGGGCGCCACACCCGGGTCGGGCGGTCGAAGAAGCGCATGGCGCCCAGCACGTAGGCGAACGGAGCGCAGAGCGTCAGCGTGTGATTGACGATACTCATCGCCGTGCCGTTCGCCGGTCCGCCGAGCAACTGCAGGATGTACGCCATGCCCAGCAGGAAATTGCCCAGGGCGAAGACTTCCATGCCCATTTTCTTGCCATTCAGCCGTGTGCTGATCAGCAGGAACATCACGCAGAAACACAACAGGTGCACGCAGAGCATGCTGAGGATGACAGTGGTGACCATGGGCTCGCGTCAGGGAAGGTGCAGCCAAGGGAGTCGAGCACGGTCGGCGGGGTGAATGCGCGGCGGGGTTCCCGGCTGCACCTGGCGTGCTCGACGAAGTTGTTCGGGGTCGCGGAACCTAACCATATGCGCTGCGGGAAGGCAATCCGCCAGTACGTCTGCCAGCGTAGCGCAAGGTTGCGTGGCAACCTGCTTGCGCTGCCGTCACCGGGCTTGGCCGTGAAGGTTCAGCGCAGCTGAGCTTCGCGCCAGGCCCCCGGGCTGCTGTCGTACCAGCGGCCGAAGGCGCGGGAGAAACTCTGCAGGTCGCCGTAGCCGAGCAGGTCGGTGATCTGTGCCAGCGACAGCTCGGCGACACCCAGCAGGTCGAGCGCCTTGTAGCGGCGCTGCTCGTCGAGCAGCTCGCTGTAGCGCCAGCCCTGGCTGAGCAGCCGGCGTGCGGCGGTGCGCTCGGTCAGGTGGCGCGTCCTGCAGAAGGACTGGAAGCTCGCGCCTTCCGCCAGGGTGCTGGCGATATGCTCGGTGGCTTCGTCGAGCAGGGTTCGCTGGGTCTGCCCGCGCGCGGCCTCGACGATGCCGACCAGGATCGCCTCCAGCTCGGGGTTGGCCGGCGACAGCGGCTGGCGAAACAGCGCCGGTTGCAGGTGCAGCACGACCTCGGTGGTATCGCTGCGCCAGTGCAGCGGCGCGCGCAGGGCCTGTGCGTAGAGTTCGGTGTGCGCTGGCGCGTGGCCGGGCAACTGGATGCCGAGCAGCGCGTCCTGGGCAACGCCGCTGGCCAGCAGCTTGCGCCGCAGCAGGCTGCAGATGCCGACCACGGTGTACTCGCGGCTCTGCCGACCGGACAGCAGGGCACCGCACTCGGAGAGAACCAGGGCAACCTGCTCACCCTGGGCGCGCAGTTCGACGCGCAGTGATCCGTTGAAGTAGGGAAAGTACTCGGCGAAATAGGTGCAGGCGGCTTCCAGGGTCGGTGCCACGTCGAACAGGTAGGTCAGGCCGTTGGTCAGGGTCGACACGAAGCGCTTGCCCGCCAGCAGGCCGATGGCGGTTTCGCCGCTGGCTCGCTCGGCGAGGTCCCAGAAGCGCCGGGAGAGGAACAGCGGCACGCGCACCAGCGGCGTGCGCAACTCCAGCAGGGGCCGGCGCATGCAGGCTTCCAGCTCCGCGGCGGCAATACCGCGCGCCAGCAGCTCTTCCACGGCCGGCAGTAGCGTCGGGGCGTAGAAGGCGTTGGACGGAGGGGCGGCAGCTGGGCTCATTGCGGACCATGACTCGGCGGGGCTGGCGGACGACCATACGCATTGCGCCTGGCAGCGACAAGGGAGTCGCGGCGAGTGTGCTCAAGTACGCAGGTTGCTAGGGCGCAATGGTCCGTCCGAGCACGCGCGGCAGGCGCTCATCCGCCGCGAAGATGGCCTCGATCATGGCCTGCGCCGCCGGCGACAGGCCGAAGCCGGCACGACTGACGATACCGTAGTGCAGGCGCAGCTCGGTGCGGTCCTGGGGAATGTCGGCGATCTGCAGCAAGGCGACTTCGCCGCGCTGCACCGGCGCGTGCAGCGCCTCCACCGCCGCGAGGCCGACCGCGTCGGAACGCGCGACGATATGCAGGATCGCCGCGAACTGTGCGCATTCGATGTTCATGTGGAAGTCGCGCTCGCCGATCACTTCGGCCAGCACCTTGCGCAGCGGTGGCGGAATGCGCGTACCCACGCGCGGGTAGTCGAGCAGGTCGGCCAGTTGCAGATGCTCAGCGGCCGCCAGCGGATGGCCGGAGCGGCAGAAGAAGCGCCCGGGGCGGAATTCCATCCAGCGCACCTGGTAATCAGGGTCGCCGGCGAATTCGCGGGCGTCGCCGACGAAGAATTCCACCTGTTCTTCCTTGAGCAACTGCGCCATCTGTTCCCAGTCGCCCATCAGGAAGCCGACATGGATAGCCGGGTGGGCGCGGATGAAGTCAGCCATGGCTTCGGGCACCAGCAGTTGCGCCGGATAAGGCCCGCAGCCAAAACGCAGCTCGCCGGCATCCAGGCCGTTGTACTGCTGCAGTTCGTTGCGCAGCGAACGGGTACCGGCGAGCAGGCGCCGCGCATGCTGCAGCACCAGTTCGCCCTGGCCGGTCAGGCGGAAGTCGCGGCTCTGGCGGTCCACCAGCAGGCAGTCGAGGTCGCGCTCCAGGGACTGGATGCTGCGGCTCAGCGCCGACTGGCTGAGACCGATGGCGTCGGCGGCGCGCTGGTAGTTCTGGAAGTCCGCGAGGGCGGCCAGGTGGCGGAGCTGTCTGAGTTCCATGATGCGTCCTGCGCATAGAAGTGTTGAGTCGAATGAATTTGATGGATAGCAGAGGTGGCTGGTCTAGTAAACAGCCCGTCGAGCCGGAACCCGCCCCATGTCGCCCTTGCTTTTCGCTTCCAGCGCCTTCGCCAGTACCATCCTCCTGCACGCCGCCCGCGTCGGACTGTGCGCCGCAGAATTGCGCCTGCGCGCTGGCATTGCCGAAGCGCAACTGGCGGACCATCGGGCGCGCATCCCGGCGGAACAGGTGGAGCGCCTGTGGAGCGAGTGCGAGCGTGCCAGCGGCAATCCGCGGTTCGGCTGCGAGCTGCTCAACAGCATGGCGACCCATTGCCTGCAGGGCTTGAACATCCTGCTGGACTCCGCCCCGGACCTGGGCACCAGCCTGGCTGCGTTCTGCCAATACCTGCCGACGGTGACCAACTGCGTGCAAGCGCGCCTGGAGGAAGAGGGCGACGTCACACGCCTGACCCTGCAACTGGTCCGCGATGACCTGCATCACTTCGGCCTGGATGCCGCGGTGCTGACCCTGATCCGCAATATTGCCCGGCGCGTCGGGCTGCCGGCGGCGCTGGTGTGCCAAGAAGTCGGCATCGCTGCGCAACAACGCTGCACGACGACGCTGGGCGAGTGGGGCGTGCCCTGGCGGGTGGCGCCTTCGCCCTTCCTGCTGCTGCCCACGGCACTGCTGGCGACGCCGTTGGCGGGAGCCAACGAGTTCCTCTACCAGAGCCTGCGGCGCCAATGGGGTGATGCGGCGCAGACCGGCAATGGTGATGGCCTGAACCTGGCGCGCATCTGGCTGCGCTCTTCCGACCAGCCGATCGAACGCATCGCCGAGCGTATCGGCTACCGGCAGAGCGGCAACTTCATCCGCGCCTTCCGCAAGCGTTTTGGGGTCACGCCCAAGCAGTTCCGTCTCGGCCAATACTCGACATGATCGAAAATTGTCGGCCCCGGCTTGTGGTCGCCGTGCTCGTCCCCCTCAAGGTTGAGCGGCGGTACCACCCATCCGGAGCCAATAATGACAAGAATCCATCTGGCCCCCGCTCCCCATGCATACATGGGGCGGCGCCAGCACTGCATCGCCAGACCTCTCCTGCTTGCCCTCGCGGTCGCTGGCGCGTTCGACGCGCAGGCCACCACCTTTGAGCTGAACGACGACTGGAACCTGTCGACCAAGACCACCCTCAGCCTGGGGGCGAGCTGGTCGGCGCAGGACCCCGATCGCCATCTGATGACCCACGCCAACGCCGTCCAGGCGCAGCACATCGGCAATGCCGATGGCACCAGCGTGAGCGCCGACGACAACCGCCTGAACTTCAAGAAGGGCGATCCGATCTCGCAGATGTTCAAGGGCCTTACCGATTTCAGCCTGGAGGGCGACGGGCAGGGCGCCTTCGTTCGCTTCAAGTACTGGTACGACCACGCCTACGAGACTGGCGATGGCCGCTTCAAGGACTTCGACGACGACGGCTGGCCGACCCTGGCGCGCTTCCATGGCTTCGACACGCTCGATGCCTATGTGTGGAAGGACTTCGACGTTGCCGAACACCCGCTGAACCTGAAACTCGGCAAGCAGGTGATGTCCTGGGGCGAGGCGGTACTGATCCAGAACGGCATCAACGTGATCAACCCGCTGGACTACAGCGCCTTCAACAAGCCCGGCGTGGACATCAAGGAAGGCCAGTTGCCGGTCGAAATGCTCTCGTTCAACCTCGGCCTGACCGACAAGGTGAACCTGGAAGGCTTCTACCAGTACAACTGGCGGCCCAGCGTGCTCGACGGCTGCGGCACCTTCTTCGCCACCAGCGACGCCGTCCAGCCCGGTTGCGGCCCGCTGTACCTGAGCCAGGTGCAGACCGACGCGCAGATGCAGGCCAGCGGCCTGTATGCGTCCCACGGCGACGACCAGGACCCGTCCGACCAGGGCCAGTGGGGCGTTGCCCTGCGTACGCTGATCAGCTCGCTGAACGATGCCGAGGCGGCGTTCTACTACGTCAATTACCACGCGCGCCTGCCTTACCTGCAGCTCACCGCGCGCGACGCCAGCAAGCCCGGCAGCTTCCCCATCGGCCGCGTACAGGGGCCGGTTTACGCCGCTGCCTTCCCGGAGAACATCCACCTCTACGGCATGAGCATCAACGGTGCGCTGCCCGGCTGGGGCACCTCGCTGGCAGCGGAGCTGAGCTACCGGCCGAACATGCCGGTGGCCTACAACGGCCCCGACATGAACGTGGCGATGATCACCGGCCCATCCGGCAGTTCGGCCATCGAGGGGATTCCGGCCAGCGCCACCACCACCGGCCAGACCCTGGACGGTTGGGTGCGCAAGCCGGCCTGGCAGATGACCGCCTCCGCCACCCAGATCGTCGACAACGTCCTCGGTGCCACCCGCCTGACCCTGCTCGGCGAGGCGGGCGTGGTGCACGTGGGCGATGTCGGCGACGAGCGCCTGGGGCGCAACTCCGCCTTCGGCCGCAGCGCGCCGCTCAACGGCACGCAGTGCAACACCGTGGCCAGCGGCGTGACCAACCGCTACTGCACCGATGACGGATTCACCACGCCCTGGTCCTGGGGCTATCGCCTGCGCGCCGGCCTGGAGTACAGCGATGTGCTGCCGGGGGTGAACATGCTGCCCAGCCTGAACTTCCGCCACGACGTCGAGGGTTACTCCTACGATCCGGGCGGCCCGTTCCAGGAGGGGCAGATGGCGGCCGGCCTGTCGCTGGCCTTCAACTACCTCAACGATTACAGCCTGGAGTTCGGCTACAACAGCTTCTTCGGCTCCAACAAGTACAGCACGCTCGACGACCGCGACTTCTACAGCGTCAGCGCCAAGGTCGACTTCTGAGGAACCGCACCATGCATTTCATGAAATTTTCTGCCCTGGCGCTGGCCATGGGCCTGGCGTTCTGCGCCCATGCCACCACCCCGGCCGACCTCGGCAACAGCCTGACGCCGGTCGGTGCCGAGAAAGCCGGCAACGCCGACGGCAGCATTCCGGCCTGGACCGGAGGCCTCAAGCCCGACGCCGGGCAGGTTGACGCCAAGGGCGGTTATGCCGACCCCTACGCCGCCGAAAAGCCGTTGTTCACCGTCACTCCGGCCAACGCCGCGCAGTACAGCCAGTGGCTCAGCCCCGGTGAGCAGGCGATGCTCAAGCGCTACCCCAATACCTACAAGATCAACGTCTACCCCAGCCACCGCAGCGCACGGCTGCCCGACGAGATCAACGCCGAGACCCGCAAAAACGTCGAGCAGAGCAAGCTCGCCGACGGCGGCAACGGCGTGCTGAATTACCATCGTGGCGTGCCATTCCCGCTGCCCAAGGCGGGCGTCGAGGCGATCTGGAACCACATCACGCGCTACCGTGGCGGCAGCCTGGAGCGCACGTTCAGTTCGGCCAACGTGAAGGAGAATGGCGTCTACAGCCTGGTCCGCTCGCAGACCGAGATGAACTACGCGGAGACCGTCGACGACCTGCCGCAGAACGCCAACCTGCTCTTCATGTTCAAGACCCGTGTGCTGGAGCCGGCCCGGCTTTCCGGCGAAGCGGTGCTGACCCACGAGCCGATGGACCAGGTTGCCGAGCCGCGCGCGGCCTGGCAGTACATCCCTGGCCAGCGCCGGGTACGCCGGGCGCCGCTGATTGCCTATGACAACAGTGCGCGCTACAGCGATGGCATGGTCACCGCCGACAGCCTCGATGGCTTCAATGGCGCACCGGACCGTTACGACTGGAAACTGGTGGGCAAGCAGGAGCTGCTCGTCCCCTACAACAGTTTCCGCCTCTACGATCGCTCGGTGAAATATGCCGACATCCTCAAGACCGGCCACCTCAATCCGGACCTGATGCGCTTCGAGAAACACCGCGTCTGGGTCGTCGAGGCAACCCTCAAGCCCGGCGCGCGGCATGTCTACAGCAAGCGCCGCTACTACCTTGACGAGGACAGCTGGAACATCCTGCTCGGCGAGCTCTACGACAGCCGTGGCGAGCTTTGGCGCAACTACCAGTCCCACGCCATGCCCTACTACGACAAGCAGTTCACCTACGAGGCGCTGGCAGCGGCCTACGACCTGATCAGCGGGCGTTACTTCGTCAATGGCCTGATGAACGAAGAGAACAGCGCCCTGAAGACCGGGCAGCGCGCCAAGATGAGCGACTACACTCCATCCGACCTGCGTCGCTGGGCCAAGTAACCTTGCGCTCACCCCCCGACCACTGTGGCCGGGGCTACAGCGCCATCCCGGCAAGGCCGGGGTGGCGTTGTCGTTTCTGCGCTGGCCGTCAGGCGCGGGGGCGCCCTGATCGCTTTTTGTCCGCTGGCGCTAACCAGCGCCAGCCGGAGATGCCGCACTCTGCTCCAGCACCCGCTCTCGGCGCCGCATGGCCGGGCGGTCCAACAAGAAGAACGAGGAACTCCCATGCGTCATTGGCTGCCTGCACTCGCCATCCTGCCGCTGTTCGCCGGTCATGCCTGGGCCGCCGCGCCCACTGCGCAAGACGCCCGCGAGCTGGCCGAGCAGGCCTACCTGTTTGCCTTCGCCACGGCCGAGCACGGCAAGACCCTGCAAGCCATCGCCGCCAAGCTGCCGGTCAACTACCTCTACAACAAGACCACGCTGCTCGGCCCGGAAGACCGCACCGTGGTCTCGCCGAACAACGACACGCTTTACTCCTACGCGCTGCTCGATCTGCGCGAGCACCCGGTGGTTCTCGACGTACCGGCGGTGCCGCAGCGTTACTACAGCTTCCAGCTGATCGACATGCGTACCAACAACCTCGACTACATCGGCACCCGCGCCACCGGGCGGGCGGCCGGCAGCTTCCTGATCGCCGGCCCCGACTGGGATGGCCAGGCGCCTGAGGGCTTCCACGGCAAGGTGATTCGCTCGCCCAGCCGTATCGTCTTCCTGCTCGGCCGCACCGCGGTTGACGGCGAAGCCGACCTCGATGCCGCCAAGGCCGTAATGGACGGCTACAAGCTGCGCAGCACCAAGCCCACGCTGCTGCCGCACAAGATCGAGGTGCCGGCGTATCTGCCAACCAAGGAAGGCCCGGCGGAGAACGCCTTCATCGACTTCAACGGCCTCTCCGCCTGGCATGCCTGGAGTGCCGACGAGCAGGAACGTCTGAAGCAGTTCGCGCAGATCGGCGTGGGCACCGGCAAGCCGTTCGACGCTCGGCAATTGCCGGCGGATATCGCCCAGGCAGTGGAGCAGGGCGCCGAGGCCGGGCGAGAGAAGATTCGCGCCGCCACCGAGCGTTTCGCTGCACCGGTCAATGGCTGGCAGAACTCGCCGATCAACATCGGCCACTACGGCAACGATGACCTGACGCGGGCGGCGGTCGCCTGGAAGTACATCTACGCCAACGACCCGGCGGAGGCGATGTACCCGCTCACGCGCGTCGATGCCAGCGGCCAGGCGCTCGACGGCAGCCGGTCCTACACCCTGCATTTCGCGCCCGGCGAGTTGCCGCCCGTGGATGCGTTCTGGTCGGTCACGCTCTACGACGGCAAGACCCAGATGCTTTCTGCCAATGAGCTGAACCGCTACGCCATCAACAGCGCGAGCAACCTGAAGAAGGATGCCGATGGCGGCCTGACCCTGAGCATCCAGCATGCCCGTCCGGCCAGCAGCGACAACTGGCTGCCGGCGCCGCAGGGAGCGTTCAACCTGATCCTGCGCATGTACCTGCCGCAGGCAAAGGCCCTCAAGGGCGACTACCAGCCGCCGGCCGTTCAGCCCGTTTCCAGCCAGGAGTAAGCCATGTCCGCGATTCTCACCCGCCGCCGTTTCCTCGGCGCCAGCGGTGCGCTCGGCTTCGGCCTGGGCTGCGCGCCGAGCTGGTTGCTGGCCGCCCCCGTCGCGCTGGAAAGCGACCCCGTGGCGTTCCAGGATATCGTTCGCCAGGCATGGATCTATGCCTACCCGATGCTGATGCACTACCAGACGATGCAGAAGCAGGCGCTCGATTCCGCCTCGCCCGAGTACGTCGGCGGCTTCGGCGTATTCCGCCACTACAGCGAACTCTTCACCCCGAAGAACCGCGACGTGGTAACGCCCAACAACGACACGCCGTACTCCTGGGCCTGGCTCGACCTGCGCGCCGAGCCCTGGGTGCTCAGCGTGCCGGCGGTGGCCGAGGACCGTTACTACGTGCACCAGTTGGTGGACCAGTACACCTTCAACTTCGGCTATGTCGGCGTGCTCAGCACCGGCCGCGAGGCGGGCGACTACCTGATTGCCGGGCCCGACTGGAACGGCGCGACGCCCGCCGGCATCCGCCAGGTGCTGCGCAGTGAAACGCAGATCGCCATGCTCCTGGGTCGCACCGGCCTGCGCAGCGCCGCCGACCTGCCGGCGGTGCGCGAACTCCAGCAACAGTACCGTCTGTGCCCGCTGCATGAGTTCGCTGGCGGCTCGGCGCCGGCTGCCGCGCCAGCGGTGCAATGGCTGCCCTGGGAGCTGCCGCGCGATCTCGGCGCGGGATTCATTGCGCACCTGAACCAGATCCTCGCGTTCTGCCCGACGGACCCGAGCGAGGTGGAGTTGCGCCAGCGTTTTGCTGGCGCCGGCATCGGTGCCGGGCTCCTGTTCAACCCCGCGGCGCTGAGCCCGGCCCAGCGCCAGGCGCTGGCCGCCGGCATCCAGCAGGGCGTCGAGGAGCTGAAGGCCAAGGGCGCCACGCTGCGCTCATCCGCCGGCCTGTTCGGCACCCGCGCCGCGATGCACAACGACTACCTGAGCCGCGCCGCAGCGGCGGCCAGCGGCATCTATGGCAACAGCGTGGAAGAGGCGATCTACCTGGGCAGCCGCAAGGACAGCAGGCAACAGCCGTTACAGGGCGGGCAGCGCTATCGCCTGCGTTTCGCTCCCGGCCAGTTGCCGCCAGCCAGGGAATTCTGGTCGCTGACCCTGTACGACCTGCCTGACCGACAGCTGGTCGACAATCCGATCCAGCGTTACTGCCTGAGCAGCCGTGACCCGCTGGTGCGCGATGCCGACGGCGGGGTGACGCTGTACATCCAGGCCGATGCTCCCGCGACGGCAGAGCAGCCGAACTGGCTGCCGTCGACGCGGCAGGGGCCGTTCAACGTCATCCTGCGGATCTACGGGCCGGAGCAGCCGGTGGTGGCCGGGCAGTGGACGCTGCCGTCCATCGAGCGGGTCTGACCTCGGCCAACTGGGCGAGCCGGCTCCGCGGGCTTGCCTAGCTGGCCGCGACGCTTGCCCAGCGCTCGCGCGGCAGTGCGTAGCACAGCCATTGCGCGGGCGTGCCGGAGAGGTCCAGCGTGGCCTCGTAGGCCAGTACTGCCCCCAGCTTCGCGGTACCTTTCTGCGAGCGGATATTGCTCGGCGCGATGTGGAACCAGACGCGCTCGAAGTGCCCGAAGGCGTGGCCGAGCATCAGCGTCTTCAGCTCGCGATTGGTCGCGCCGCCCCAGTAACGGTGGTGGATGAAGGTGAAGCCGATGCCGATGTCGTCCGGCTGGTCCGGCACCGGGTAATAGCGTGAGCAGCCAATGGCCTTGCCGCTTGCCCGGTCGAGGATCAGCAGGCAGCCGCCGGCCTGCACCAGGAACTGGAAGTAGGGCTCGAAGACTTCGCGGCGATAGCGGTCCTTCGCCGGGTGGCCGGCCCAGGTTTCCGGCGAGCCGGCGGCGGCGAACAGTGCCTCGAAATCATCGGCGCGCAGTGGGCGCAATTGCAGGTTTTCGCCGAGCAGGCTCGGCTGGTCATCGAAGGCGGTCATGCCGGGCTCCAGGTTGCTGCAGACCAGCTTACGGACGCGGCGTCGCCTTGCAGAGAGCCAATGCGCGGCGCTTCGAAGGTGCCATTGCCACCCTCAGTCGGCACAGACTTCCAGGATCGCCCGTGCCGCTGTCTCGGTGCCACGCGATGCCTGCATCTGTTCGCGCACGGCGGTCAGGCGTTGCTGCATGGCTGTGTCCGCAAGCAGTTCGGCGAGGGCAGTGGGCAGCGCCGCCAGCGGGTTCTCGAAGCGTGGCAGGTAGCGCGCCACGCCGACTTCCTCGGCGCGCCGGGCGTTGTCGTGGCCGTCCCAGCAGTAGGGGATGATCACCGATGGCAAGCCGAAGTACAGCGCTTCGCAGAAGCTGTTGTTGCCGCCGTGGTGGATGAACAACTGGCACTCGCGGAGCACCGCCGGCTGTGGGTACCAGCTGTCGAGGTAGACGTTGTCCGGCACCGTGTCGTAGTGCTCGCGGTAGGCGCCGACGTTGATCAGGAAGCGGTAGGGCAGTTGCGCCACGGCGTCGATCAAGCGGCGCATCATCGCCACGTCGGCAGCGCCCAGGCTGCCAAAGCTCACGTAGATCAGCGGTGCGTCGTCATGCCGGGGGAACTGCGGCGCAATGTACGGTGCCTCGCTGCGCACGCAGCCATCGAGGTACAGGTAGCGCTCGGCCGGCAGGGGGGTCTTGCGCTCGTAGCGCACCGGCGTCGGCGACAGCAGCAGGTTCAGCCAGGGCGAGTCCTCGAGGAACTGGCCGGCGGGCAGGGCCGGGTGGCCGCATTCGGCGAGGAAGCGGGCAAAGCGCTCATGGGCCGGTCTGGTTGCCTGCAGGTAGTGTTCGCGGAAGCTCGTGCAGGCCTGCGCATCGCTGCTGCTGGCGCCGGACAGGTAGGGCGGCACGGCGGCGTCGGGCAGTTCGGTTTCCGCACAGGAGACCATGCGCACCCAGGGGCAGCCGGCGGCGGTGATAGCCGGGAAGGTGACCACGTTGTCCAGCACGATGGCGTCCGGCTTGAGCCGGGCAAGCAGCTGCTGCAGCGGCTTTTCCGACTCGATGGCGGTGTCGATGATGGCTTCCCAGGCCGGCGCCACGTAGCTGTCGATCTGCGCCAGGGGCGGTTGGTCGAAGTAGGGCACGTTGCGCTCGATGAAGCGCTCCCAGTAGTGCTGGTGATCGGCGGCGGAGAGTGGCGAGTCCAGTTGCAGCGGGTATTCGGCGAATCCGTATTCAGCAAAGATGCCCTGGAAGTGCGCATGGCAGATGAACACCGGGCGTGCGCCGAGTTCGCGCAGGGCCTGGGCGATGCCGATGCAGTTCAGCGCGGCGCCGAAGCTGGCCTCGGGGAAGAAGGCGATGGTTCTTGTTCTTTGCGTCATGGGCACATCCGGGTGTTGCTCACGGGCACTGGGTGAAACTGATACTGCATTTTTTCGTTAAAAAAAACACCGTGAGTGAAAAATACTTAGCGGCGCGTCCCGCCGAATGACTGTGGAATCCCGCGGTTGGCGGTCTGCGGACGCTGCGCGAAGGACAGCCGCAGGTGCAGGCGCATCAGGTCGGCGGCGACTTCCAGCTGGCCGCGCTCGATCTGCTCGATGATCCGCAGGTGCTCGCGCAGGGCTTCCTGCAGGCGGTGCACGCTGACCATCGGCAGCAGGTTGGGCAGGCGGCGCAGGCGCTGGTGCTGCAGCAGGGCATCAGCGACGAAGCGATTGCTGCAGGCCTGGGCGATCAGCTCGTGGAAGCCGATGTCCAGTTCGCGGAACTGCGCTACGTCGAAGCGTTCGATGGGCGCGCCGAGCAGTTCCTCCATGGCGCCGCGGAGCAGGGCAAGGCGCGCCAGGTCCGGGTCGAAGCCTGGGGCCAGGAGGGCTTCGGGCTCGAGAATGAGGCGATAGCGCAGGCTGTCTTCCAGCGCCGCGAGGTTGTTCAGCAAGGGGCGGAACGACCAGCTCTGCCCGGCGCCGCGCTCCAGTACCTGATCCTCGCTGAGCTGCGCGAGCACCTTCTGCGCAGCGGCGCGGCCGATGTCGTAGCGACGCATCAGCTCGCTGGCGCTGAGGCTGTTGCCGAGCCTTCCGGCCATGCGGTCACGCAGCACCGAGGCGGCCAGCGCCTGTTCCTCGGCCTGGGGCAGGGCGGGCCCAAGCACCTGGGCGGCGGGGTCGGCGGCGAGACGGTAGCCCTTGCCCGGCTCGTGGGCGACCAGTTGCTGCTCCAGCAACAGGTCCAGGCCGGCGCGGATCAGTGTGCGCGAGACGCCGAAGGTGCGCGCCAGTTGCTGCTCTGACAGCCCGTCGCCATCCCCGAGGCCGCTGTCCTGGGCGTGCTCGATGATCCGCCGGGCCAGCTCCAGGTGGTTGGTGCGGGGTTTTTTCTCGGTGTCCTTGTTCAAGCGGCTTCTCTCCGGCAGGCCCCGGCGGGCTGGTGGTCGCGGGGCGAACCCTTATGCCACAGCGAGGGTGGTCCAACAAGAATGTGGGAAATGGTTGTAGGAAATTGTTGACTTCGCCATCGGTTCGGTTTTTATTTTGAAAAAAAGACATGTAGTACGCTTTTCGTTCCGCTGCCGTCGACACAACAACAACCAATCGTCAGGTGCGCAAGATGAAGCTGAAGACCATGCTCTACGCAGGGGCGACCCTCGCGCTCACGCTGTCCGCGACCACGGCCAGCGCCAAGGATCTGGTGATCTCCATCTGGGACGGCTACATGGCCCCGGATAACCTGGAGAAGTTCCAGAAGGCGACTGGCCTCGAAGCCGACAAGTCGCTCCACGCCACCAACGAAGAGATCATGGGCAAGCTCATGGCCTCCGGCGGCGAAGGCTACGACGTGGTGTTCGTCTCTTCTCCCTTCGCCGAGATCCTGCACAAGCAGGGCCTGCTCGCCGACATCGATCCGGCCAAGGTGCCGAACCTGAAGAATCTCTACCCCGAGGCGCAGAAGCTCGAGTACGACCCGGGCAACCACTTCTCCGTGCCCTACACCTGGGGCACCACCGGTATCTGCTACCGCTCGGACAAGGTCAGCCCGGCGCCCTCCAGCTGGAGCGACCTGCTCAAGCCTTCCGACGCCCTCAAGGGCAAGACCACCATGCTCGCCACCGACCGCTGGCTGCTCGGCGCCGGCTTCCTGGCCAATGGCTGGTCGGTCAACGACGGCAACCCGAACCAGATCAACGCGGTGCGCGACCAACTGATCGCCACCAAGAAGCGCCTGCTGTCCTTCGACGACACCACCTTCTACTCCAAGCTGGCTTCGGGCGAGGCGCTGATGGCCCACGCCTGGGACGGCTGGTGCAACTACGGTACCCAGGCCAACGACGCGATCAAGTTCGTCGTGCCCAAGGAAGGTTCCGACCTCTGGGTGGACACCATGGTCGTGCTGAAGAGCTCGAAGAATCCCGACGCCGCCTACCGCTTCATCAACTACATGCTGGAGCCGGCGAACCACGCCTGGGTTGCCGAGAACATCCTCTACAAGGTGCCCAACCAGGCGGCGATGGCGACCCTGAAGCCGGACCTGCTGGCCAAGTATCCCAACCTCACCACCACACCGGCCGAGCTGGTCAAGCAACAGCAGCTGCGTGACGTAGGCGGTTCGACGCAGAAGGCCTATACCCGCGCGGTAACGGAAATCATGGCTGCGCAATAAGTCGCGCCAACGGGGCGCTGCGATGGCGCCCCGGTGATTCAGCGAAGAATCGCACCGAAGACAACCACCCTGAAGCACCCCGCCTGGCGTGGGGTTGGGGGAACTACACATGACCGCTTTATCCGCCGACCGCAAATTGTCGGCCTGGCTGCTCGCGCCCGGTCTGGGCTGGCTGGCCCTGTTCCTGTTGCTGCCGTGCCTGCTGGTGCTGGTCTACAGCTTTCTCGAGCGCGGTGCCTATGGTGGCATCGACTATGTGTTCACCTGGGAAAACTACCGTCGCGCGGTCGACCCGCTGTACCTCGACATTCTTCTGCGCTCGGCGAAGATCGCCGGTCTTGCCATGCTCTTCGCGGTGCTCATCGGCTACCCGGCGGCCTACGCCATCACCCGCACCACGCCGCGCCGGCAGGCGGTGTACCTGTTCCTGGTGATGCTGCCGTTCTGGAGCAACTACCTGATCCGCACCTACGCCTGGATCGTCCTGCTCAACCGCGAAGGCCTGCTCAACCGCCTGTTCAGCCTGCTGGGCTACAGCGGCGAGCCGATCAACCTGTTGTACACCGACGCCACCGTGGTACTGGGGCTGGTCTACAACTACATCCCCTTCGTCATCCTCGCCATCTACAGCTCGCTGTCGCGCATCGACAACGAACTATGGGAAGCCTCGCGCGACCTCGGCGCGTCCGGTTGGACCACCTTCCGCCGGGTGATCCTGCCGCTGTCGGTGCCCGGTGTGGCGGCCGGCGCGGTGTTCGTCTTCGTCCTGTCCATCGGCAACTTCATCACCGCCGACCTGCTGGGCGGCAAGCAGGTGCAGATGGTCGGCAACCTGATCTACGCGCAGTTCCTCACCGCGCGGGACTGGCCGTTCGGCGCGGCGCTGAGCTTCTTCCTGATCGGCATCATGCTGCTGCTGTTGTTCATCCAGGCCATGGTCTCGCGCCGGGCCCAGGGCGCGGAGGGCGAACGCCATGCGTAATCCGTCCGGCATCGCCCTCGGCACGCACCTGTGGCTGGTGTACGCCTTCCTCTATGTACCGATCCTGGTGCTGATCCTGCTGTCGTTCAACGCCAGCGGCCTGCCCACCGCGTGGGGCGGCGCATCGCTGAAGTGGTACGCCAAGCTGCTGGCCAATGCCTCGATCCAGCACGCGGCGCTGAACACCCTGATCGTCGCACTGACCTCCACCTTTATCGCCTGCGTGCTTGGCACCTTGCTTGCGCTGGGCGTGGAGATGCGCGCGCGCAGCAGCGGCAAGAAAGGCAGCAACATTGCCGACACCCTGCTGATGGCGCCGATGATCATCCCCGACATCGTCCTGGCCATCGCGCTGCTGAGCTTCTTCAACCTGCTGAAGATGAGCCTGGGGCTGCACTCGATCATCCTCAGCCACGTGGTGTTCAACATCGCCTTCGTCTGCGCGGTGGTGCGCACGCGCCTCAAGCACTTCGACTATTCGATCCTCGAAGCGTCCATCGACCTCGGTGCCGGCTGGTTCACCACCGCGCGCCGCGTGCTGCTGCCGGCGATCTTCCCCGGCGTACTGGCCGGCGGGCTGCTGGCGTTCACCCTGTCGGTGGACGAATTCATCATCGCCTTCTTTAACTCCGGCTCCGGCAGTGCCTCCACCACGCTGCCGATGCAGATCTACTCGATGATCCGCTTCGGTGTGACCCCGGAAATCAACGCCCTCGCCACCCTGGTGATGCTGGTCAGCTTCACCGCGCTGTTCGCCTCCCAACGTCTGAACAAGGTGCCCAAAGCCCATGACTAAGTCTTCCGACCTGCTGGTGCTGGACCAGGTCAGCAAATCCTATGGCGAGGGCCTGACGGCGGTGGACCAGGTGTCGCTGGCGATCCGCGAGAACGAGTTCTTCGCTCTGCTCGGCCCGTCTGGCTGCGGCAAGACCACGCTGATGCGGATGATCGCCGGCTTCGAGACGCCCAGCTCCGGCGCCATCTACCTGGGCGGCCAGGACATCTCGCCGCTACCGCCGAACAAGCGCCCGCTGAACCTGATGTTCCAGTCCTACGCGCTGTTCCCCAACATGACCGTGCGCAACAACATCGCCTACGGCCTGGAGATGGAGAAGCTGCCCGCCGGCGAGATCCGCCAGCGCGTGGATGCAGTGCTGGAAACTGCGCAGCTCGGCGCGCTGGCCAACCGTCGCCCGGACCAACTCTCCGGCGGCCAGCGCCAGCGTGTCGCCCTGGCCCGCGCGCTGGTCAAGCGCCCGCGCGTGCTGCTGCTGGACGAACCGCTCGGCGCGCTGGACAAGAAGCTACGCGAGAAGATGCAGCTGGAACTCAAGCGCCTGCAGCACGAGAGCGGCATCACTTTCATCATGGTCACCCACGACCAGGAAGAAGCCCTGGTGATGTCCGACCGCATGGCCGTGCTGCGTGACGGCAAGGTCTGCCAGTGCGGCAGCCCCAGCGAACTCTACGAGAACCCGGGCAGCCGTTTCGTCGCCGATTTCATCGGCGTCAGCAACCTGATCGAGGGTCGTCGCCTGGGCACCAATCGCCTGCAGGCGGGCGACCAGGTGCTGAATATCGAGACTACCGCCGAGTCCAGCCCCGAAAGCGTGACCCTGGCGCTGCGCCCGGAACGCCTGCGGGTGCTCACCGACGCCACGCCGGCCACCGACAACCAGATCCATGGCGAGGTGGCGGAGGTCGCCTACCACGGCCTGGACACCAACCTGCACGTGAACACGGCGCTGTCCAGCAAGCCGCTGATCGTCCGCGTGCCGTCCTCGGACTACGACTTCTTGCGCCTGGCCGCCGGCATGCCGGTGCGCCTGGGCTGGGATGCGCGGCATGGCCCTGAACTCCGTGGGTATTGCCCAGGCCTGCGAGGCGCTGGGGCACAAGGCGGTGTTCCTCACCGATCCGGGGATGACCGGGGTGTACTCGGCCTACGGCTTCGAGGAGCACTACGTGAACATGTCCGAGCCGATGCCGGCGGAGGAGATGGCGCGCTACTGGACCGATTTCATCAACGGCCACATCCCGAACTTCCGCAAGGCGCCGATCGACCAGCTCGACAACTACGTGAAGGAGTGCTGGGAGGCCATCGTCTCCACCTCCAAGTGGGCGCAGAAGGAGCTGCCGGCGATCCTCGACAAGATCAAGCCGGACCTGATCTGCGTGGACAACGTGATCCTCTTCCCGGCCATCAAGCATTACGGCAAGCCGTGGGTGCGGATCATCTCCTGTTCGGAGAACGAAGTGCACGACCCGGACATCCCGCCGTACCTGTCGGGCATGAGCGTGGAAGACAAGGAGGGCCACGCGCGCTTCCAGAAACGCTTCGAGGAAGTGATCGCGCCGATTCACGCCGACTTCAACGACTTCCTCGCCGAGTGCGGCGAGCGGCCGTACCCGCTGGGCACCTTCTTCGAGGAGTCGCCCTACATGAACCTGCTGCTCTATCCGGACCCGGTGAAGTTCCAGCGCCGCCATGCGCTGCCGGCGCGGCAGTTCCACTACCTGCAGGGCTGCGTGCGCAGCGACAAGCCCTACGAGATTCCGCAGTTCAAGGCGCACAACGACAAGCCGCTGCTCTACGTCAGCTTCGGCAGCCTGGGCTCGGGCGACGTCGACCTGCTCAAGCGCCTGGTCACCACCATCGGCAAGTTGCCGTACCGCGCGCTGTTCAATGTCGGCGAGCACGTGGAGAAGTACACCGACCTGCCGGACAACGTGATCGTCTCCAACTGGTACCCGCAGCCCTCGGTGATCGCCCAGGTCGACGGGGTGATCCACCACGGCGGCAACAACAGCTTCACCGAGTGCCTGTTCTTCGGCAAACCGGCGATCGTCATGCCCTACGTCTGGGACGGCCACGACAATGCCATGCGTGCCCAGGAGAGTGGTCATGGCCTGCGCATGGACCGCTACGACTGGAGCGAGGAAGACCTGGCGCGCAACATCGCTCAACTGTTGGGCGACGAGTTGATGCAGGGGCGACTGGCGCGTACCAGCGACTACATGCGCTCGCGCAAGGGGCCGGAAGATGCCGCACGGATTCTCGACCAGCTCGTCCAGGGCAAGGCGGTGAACCATGCCTGAGTTCAAGGGCTCCTTCTTCAATGGAGCGGCCAGTGCGCCGCACATCCGCGGCGCACGTGACTACGACGACCTGGTGGACTGGGGCGTGCAGTCCGACGCCCTCGAAGGTGTCTCGCACTCCAGCGGCCGCCTGCTGTTCAAGGGTCCGAACAACAGCCCCGAGACCGGCCTGTGGGTCTGCACCCCCGGCCGCTGGCGGCTGTCGATCCCGCGCGACGAGCTCTGCCACTTCGTGTCTGGCCGGGCCACTTACCGCTCGGACGAAGGCGAGGTGACCGAGGTCGAGCCCGACACCCTGGTGCTGTTCCCCGCCGGCTGGACTGGCGAGTGCACCGTGCACACCACGCTGCGCAACCTCTACATGCTGGCCTGAACCCGTAGGGCGCATAACGCCCCAAGCGTTATCTGCCCTCGAGATTTGCGCCGAACCCATCGGCGGATAACCGCAAGCGGCTATTCGCCCTACGCCATAGCCGGCCGCCTGTGCAGGCGGCCACCGCAGTTCGTAGGGCGCATAACGCCTCAAGCGTTATCCGCCATCGACCTTGCGCCGAACCTGTCGGCGGATAACCGCAAGCGGTTATTCGCCCTACGCCTTAACCGGCCGCCCGAGAGGGTGGCCATTGTTGGAGAAAGACATGAAGACCCCCGTTATTCATCGCCCGCTGCAAGTCACCGAACTCAAGGACTGGGGCGTGATCCCGACCATGCTCGAGGGCGAGTCCCACGTCAGTGGCGTGGTCCTGCACAAGGGCCCCGAAGGCCAGTCCGAATGCGGCATCTGGCACTGCACGCCGGGCAAGTGGTTCTGCCATGTGACCAGCGACGAGTTCTGCCACTTCCTCGAAGGCCGCTGCACCTACGTGCACGAGTCCGGCGAGGTAATCGAGATCGAGCCGGACACTGCGGCCTTCTTCCCCAAGGACTGGAAGGGCGTGTGCACCGTGCACGAGACCATCAAGAAGGTCTACATGATCCGGTGATGCCATGAACCTGCCTTGCGAAACCACCCGCGCCGCCGCCCGCGAGACCTTCCTCGCCGGTAGCGGCCTGGCCGCCGCGCCAATCACGGCGCTGCCGGCGGATGCCTCGGCGCGGCGCTATTTCCGCGTCGACGGCAAGGGCCTGCTGCTGATGGATTCGCCGCCCGGCGCCGAGCCGCTGGCGCCGTACCTGCGGGTGGCGCAGTTGCTGCGCGACTGCGGGCTTTCGGCGCCGAATGTGCTGGCTGCCGACCGCGAGCTGGGCCTGGCGCTGATCGAGGACTTCGGCGACGCCACCTACACCCGGTTGTTGGCCGCCGGCCACGACGAGGTGGCGCTGTATCGCATCGCCGTGGAAGCCCTGGTGCGCCTGCACCGCGCCGGCCCCCAGGGCGCGGAAGGCGTGCCGGCGTATGACGGGCAGAAGCTGGCTGACGAGGCTGCCCTGTTCATCGACTGGTATGCACCGCTGCTGGTGGGCGAGACGTCCGCTGCGCAGATACGCGAGCGTTATCTGGCGGAATTCGCCGCACTCTGGCGCGCTGTGTCCCTGCGCCGGGAGGTGCTGGTTCTGCGCGACTACCACGTCGACAACCTGATGCTGCTGGAGGGCAGGGCGGGTGTCGCGGCATGTGGGCTGCTGGATTTCCAGGACGCCCTGTTCGGTGCACCAGCCTACGACCTCATGTCCCTGCTCGAAGACGCGCGCCGCGACATTCCCGAAACACTGCGCGTGACCCTGCTCAGCCAATACCTCAGCCAGCGCCCGGAAGTGGACGGCCGGCGCTTCATGGCTGATTTCCAGGTGCTCGCCGCGCAGCGCCACGCCAAGGTGCTGGGCATCTTCGTGCGCCTGGCGAAGCGCGATGGCAAGCACGGCTACCTCAAGCACCTGCCACGCGTCCTGCGGCTGTTCCAGCGCGCGCTCGACAGCGAGCAACTGCGCCCGCTGGCAGCGCTGCTCGACGCCCATCTGCCGAATTGGCGCCAGCCGCTGGAGAGCGACGTGATCGCCCAGCGCCTGGCTTCTTCCGAATCCCTGCGGAGCATTCCATGACCGACTTCCTCAGCGACGTGCCCCTGCGTTTCATCGGCCCGCACTACCAAAGTGTGGCCACGCAGCGCCGGCGCGACATCTTCAACCCCGCCGACCTCACGCCCGTGGGCCAGATTGCCCTGTGCGATGCGGAGGACGTGGACGCCGCCATCGATGCCGCCAACGCCGCCCAGCGCGAGTGGAAGCGCGTCGACGCGAAATCCCGCGCGGCGATCCTGCACCAGTTGGCCAATGCCATCGAGACCGACCAGGCGACCCAGCGCGAAGTGGCGCGGCTGATGACGCTGGAGATGGGCAAGCCGTTCCCCGAGGCCATGGGCGAGTTGGCCAACTGCGCGCCGATCTTCCGCTACTACGCCGAGATGGCCCGCGATGAAGCGGGCAAGGTGGCCGGCACCACCCAGCTCGGCTCGTTCCAGCATGTGCGCTACGAGCCCTATGGCGTCAGCGTGCACATCATGCCGTTCAACTTCCCGATCCTGCTGATGTGCTGGACCCTGGCCGCTTCACTGTCCGCAGGCAACGCCTGCATCGTCAAGCCGGCGGAAAGCACCACGCTGTGCACGCTGAAATTCATGGAGCACTTCAAGGTGCTGCCAGCCGGGATGGTCAGTTGCGTACCGGGTGATGCCGGCACCGCACAACGCCTGGTGCAGTCCGAACGCACCCACGCCGTGGCCTTTACCGGTAGCGTCGCCGCCGGCAAGGCCGTCGCCGTGGCCTGCGCCGAACGGATGAAACCGGCGGTGATCGAGGCAGGCGGCAGCGACCCGATGATCATCTCCCGCCATGCGCCACTGGAAGTCGCGGCGGCCGGCGCAGTGACCGCCGCCTTCCACCTGAGCGGGCAGATCTGCACCTCGGCCGAGCGCTTCTATGTGGTCGACGAAGTGCATGATGAGTTTGTCGCCCGCTTCGCCGAACGCACCCGTGCGCTGCGTATAGGCCATGGCCTGGAGCGCTCCGAGATCGGCCCGATGGTCAGCGAGGCGGCGCGCGCCAAGGTCATCCGCCTGGTGGACGACGCCATCGCCAAGGGTGCCACGCTGGTCTGCGGCGGGCGCATCCCGGCGCAATTCCCGGTGGGCTGGTACTACGAGCCGACCATCCTCACCGACGTCACCCCGGCCATGGCGATCTTCCACGAGGAATGCTTCGGCCCGGTGGCGGCGATCTGCAAGGTGAAGGACTTCGACGAGGCCGTGCGCCTGGCCAACGACTCGCCCTTCGGCCTGGGCGCCTCGCTGTTCTCCACTGACCTGGCCGAAGCCATGGAAGCGGCGGACCGCCTGGAGGCGGGCATGGTCTGGGTGAACAACCCGCTGATCGACAACGATGCGCTGCCGTTTGGCGGCTGGAAGATGTCCGGCATGGGCCGCGAACTGGGCCGTCAGGGCCTGGATGCGTTCCGCCGCTCGAAGATGGTGATCATCGATCACCAGCCGCAGATCCACTCCTGGTGGTATCCGTACAGCGACGAGGTGTTCTACCAGGGCTGAGTGGCTCTCAGGTCGGGGCGCGGCCCAGCCTTTGCTGCAGCCGCGCCTTCACCTCGGGCCATTCGCTGTCGATGATGCTGAAGCGCACCGAGTTGCGCTTGCGGCCGTCGGGCATGATGCGTTCGTGGCGGACGATGCCTTCCTGCACGGCGCCCAGGCGCAGGATGGCGGCGCGGGACTTCTCGTTCAGCTCGTCGGTGGTGAACTGCACGCGCACGCAGTCGAGTTGCTCGAAGGCGTAGCTGAGCAGCAGGAGCTTGGCCTCGGTGTTGATCGGCGTGCGCTGCGCCGACAGGGCGAGCCAGGTGTGGCCGATTTCCAGCTTGCGGTTGGCGCGGTCGACCTTCCATAAACGGGTGCTGCCGACGATCTGGTCGGTGCGCCGGTCGAGGATGGCGAAGGGCAGGACGGTGCCTTCCTCCAGGCCCTTTCCGGCCTTGGCGAGGTAACTGTCCACGGTGTCCGGGCCGGGCACGACCGTGACCTTGAGGTTCCACAGTTCGCCGTCGGTGGCTGCGGCGAGCAGTGCGTCGCGGTGTTCCGCGCGCAGGGGAATGAGTTCGACGTGCTGGCCGATGAGGTGGGGGCAGGTGAGGGCGGGCATTTTCCTGGGCTCTGCGTGGAACGAGCCCAAAGCGTACCGGATGCGGGAGGCTTTTCGTAGGAGCGAAGTTTCGCCGCGAAGCTTTTGGGTTTTCGTGTTTCTGCGCCGCTTCGGTGCGTGCGGATGTATTGGGTTTCGCCCCCTCGGGCGAGTCACTTCTTCCAAACGCCGAAGAAGTAACCAAGAAGGCTTGCCCCTCCATCCGGTTTTTCGCTTAGGCGAAAAATTCCCTCGTTGAAAGGGGCGGTCCGGAGCGTGCGGACGTTTCTCTGGAAGTCCAAATAGCCAGAGCCAGAGCCGGGATTGCGATGGAGAACGTCGTAGTTATTGCTGGAGTAGGAGCGAGCTTGCTCGCGAACCGCACGGCAGAGACTCATCGGCGAAGAGCTGTTCGCGAGCAAGCTCGCTCCTACAAGTGGAAGTGCGCGACGGCGATCAGAGCGCCACGCGAGCGACGTTCCCCTCCAGCACCAGGCGCGTACCGTAGGGCTCCGACAGCGCGGCGAAGCGCTGCAGGATCGCCTGTGCGTGCTCGCCTTCGGCCAGGCGCGGGCGGCCACGGCGGTGGACCGCCTCGCCCAGGCCCAGGCTTACCGGATGCAGCTCGATGCCGGTCAGACGGCGGCCATCGAACTGGCAGACCGGCACCAGGCTTTCCCAGAAGCGCGCATCGGACGGGAAGCTGCGGGTGTCGTTCTGCGTGCGTTGCAGGAAGACCTTCGACGGCGTCTGGTTGCGCTCCACGCGGAACTGCTCGTAGCTGTCCGCCGGCAGGCGCTCCACCAGCTCGTTCTGGCCGATGAAGTTGCCCAGGCTGTAGAAGATCGGTTTGCCGTTGTAGATCTCCATGCCGCGCAGCAGGTGCGGGCCGTGGCCGACCACGATGTCGACGCCGGCGTCGATCATCCGCCGAGCGACCGGCTGGATGAACTCGGCGGCGGCCTCCAGGTTCCACTCGCCGGTGGCGTCGTGGCCCAGCTCGTGGGCGTGGATGCTTAGTACCACGATGTCGGACAGCGTGCGTGCCTCTTCGACCCAGCGCAGGATATCGTCCATGTCCTTCTTGCGTGGCAGGGTGCGCAGGCGCGAACTCTCGCCCTGGCGGAACAGCAGCGGGGTGAAGGGACCGAATACCGCCAGCGCCGGGTCGGGAATCGGGTGGGCGAAGCCCAGGTCGACCGCGCCCTGGTAAAGGCGGTCGAGCCCCAGGCTGGCGATGATCCCGCGCATGGCTTCCATCTGCGTGCCGTCCAGCTGGTGCACGGTGTCGTAGCGCAGCGGGTTGAGGCCGGGGCGGCCGGGCATGTCGCGGGTCTGCTCGCTGGCCTCCTGGCCCTTGCCGAAGGTGGAGGTACAGGCCAGCAGCGAGACGGTGCCGGCAGGCTTGGTGCAGTACACCGGGCGGCGCGCTTCCTCGAGGTTGCGGCCGGTGCCGGCGAACAGCAGTTCGCGTTTTTCCAGCTGCGCGTGGGCGGCGTGCAGGCCGGCAATGCCGTAGTCCAGGCTGTGGTTGTTGGCGGTGGAGAACAGGTCGAAGCCTCCGTCCACCAGCTCATCGAGAATCCACGACGGCGCGCCGAAGTGCGAGCCGCCGCTTTCCAGCACTGCGTCGCCCTGGAAGTCGTTGGGCAGTACTTCCAGGTTGGTGAAGCTGACATCGGCGCCGCGCAGCAGGTCGAACAGCGGGCGCAGGGTTTCATCGTCGCGGCTGTTCAGGCGGCGCTGCAGGATGCTGTCGCCGGTCAACGCAATCTTCATGGTCCACCTCAGGGTTGGGGAGTCGCTGATGGCGGCGGACTTTAGGCCAATGCGCGGCGGCGGTCGGCTGAATCCTGGGTATCGCGATAGCTACTGGTTATCACCCGCGAAACCTCACGGGCTGCTGGTCGAAGGCGTTTCGATTCTGGCTATGGGCATCACTTTTTTTCAGCAGTCAGCTTTGTGACAGCGCTCTTACCATGCGACCGCCTCCCGGCTTGAGAACCGGGACGCAGGAGTGGCACGGCTTGCCGTGACCAGCACGTTCCAGGCGGAGAGCAGCATGAAAAAAACAATAACCGGCGCCGCAGGCTTCAGGCCGCACGCGCTGGCGCTGGCAACCAGCATGGCCCTTGGCGGGGCATCTTCGGCTCAGGCAGTGAGCTTCAACGTGGGGGAAATCGAGGGGCGCTTCGACTCGACCCTGTCCATCGGCGCGAGCTGGGCAATGGACAGCCCGGACAAGAAGTTCATCGGCTCGCGCAACGGCGGTACGGCCTCCAGCCAGACCTCCGATGATGGCCGGCTGAACTTCAAGAAGGGCGAAACCTTCTCCAAGATCTTCAAGGGCCTGCACGACCTGGAGCTGAAGTACGGCGACAGCGGCCTGTTCCTGCGTGGCAAGTACTGGTACGACTTCGAACTGAAGGATGAACACCGCCCGCTCTACGACATCGACGACAACGGCCGCGACATGGCGGCGCGTTCCTCCGGTGCGCAGCTGCTCGATGCCTTCATCTACCACAACTACGACTTTCGCGACCTGCCCGGCACCGTGCGCCTGGGCCGCCAGGTGGTGAGCTGGGGTGAGAGCACCTTCATCCAGAACGGCATCAACTCGATCAACCCGGTGGACGTCGCCGCGCTGCGCCGGCCGGGTTCCGAGGTGAAGGAAGCGCTGATCCCGGTGAGCATGCTGTATTTCAACCAGGGGCTGACCGATACCCTGTCCATGGAAGCCTTCTACCAGCTCGAATGGGAGAAGACCGTGCCGGACAACTGCGGCACCTTCTTCGGCAGCGACGTGGCCGCCAAGGGCTGCGACATCAACATGGCGGTGAACGGCAGCGACTTCGACCGCGATATCGATGGCACCGGCGTCAAGGGCGGCTACGGCTACGTGCCGCGCACCGGCGACCACGATGCCCGCGATGGCGGCCAGTTCGGCGTGGCGCTGCGCTGGATGGTCAACGACACCGAGTTCTCCGCCTACGCGATGAACTACCACAGCCGCACGCCGACCAGTAACTGGGTGGTGGGCAAGGGCGCGCTGGCCGACCCGGTGGGCGGCCTGATCGGCCAGGGCGGGCGCAGCACCGCCAGTTGGTACCTGGATTATCCGGAAGACATCCGCCTCTACGGCCTGGGCTTCAACACCACCTGGGGCAGCACCGCGGTGCAGGGCGAGATCAGCTACCGGCCGAACATGCCCATGGGCATCAACTCCAGCGACGTTTCCGGCGCCGCAACGCTGGGTTCGGCTTCCACCAGCGCCATGGTCAACGCCGGTTTGCCGATCTTCGCCAGCGGCTGGGCGGATTCGAGCTACGGCTCGCTGATCCAGGGTTACAAGCGCATGCCCTATACCCAGGCGCAGATGACCTTCACCAACACCTTCGACCAGATCCCGGTGATCGCTGCCGAGCGCCTGACCCTGGTCGGCGAGATCGGCTTCGGCCATATCGGCGACCTGGGTTCCACCGATGGTTCCGACCTGCGCTTCGGGCGCAGCAGCGTGTACGGCAACGGCGAACTGGCCAGCGCCGGCAGCTCGTCGCTGCTGGGCCTGTCGGGCAACGCGCTGTGCGAGAAAGTGGTGAATACCGCCAACCCTGGGCAGTGCAACGACAAGGGCTTCTACAGCCAGAACTCCTGGGGTTATCGCCTGCGCGCGGGCCTGGAATACAACGACCTGATCGGCGGCATCTCGCTGCGCCCGAACCTGGCCTTCTCCCACGACGTGGAGGGTTACGGGCCGACCTTCAACGAGGGCGACAAGTCGGTGAGCGTCGGCGTCGATGCCGAGTACCTCAGCCGCTACACCGCGAGCATCAGTTACACCGACTACTTCGGCGGCGATTACAACGTCAACACCGACCGCGACTTCCTCGCCGTCAGCCTGGGCGTCAGCTTCTGACGCCCGTCAGTCTCTTCGATACAGAGCCAGAGGTATCAGCATGAACAACAAGCAATGGTTGCAGGCCGGCTGCCTGACCCTGGGCCTGCTTGCCGGGCCAGTGATGGCCGCGGTGGGCGCCGACCAGGCCGCGCGCCTGGGCAATCAACTCACCCCCATCGGTGCGGAGAAATCCGCCAATGCCGATGGCAGCATCCCGGCCTGGACCGGCGGCCTGGCGCCGAACGCCGGCAAGGTCGATGCCGGCGGTTTCCTCGCCGACCCTTACGCCGCCGACCAGCCGCTGTTCACCATCACCGCGCAGACCGCCAGCCAGTACAAGGAGAAGCTGACGCCTGGCCAACTGGCGATGTTCCAGCGCTTCCCCGAGACCTATCGCATCCCGGTCTACCCGAGCCACCGCAGCGCGAGCTATCCGCAAACGGTGCTTGATGCGGCGAAGAAGAACGCCACTGCAACCTCGCTGGCCGAGGGCGGCAACGGGCTGAACAACTTCACCATGACCATCCCGTTCCCGATCCCGCAGAACGGCCTGGAGGTGATCTGGAACCACGTCACCCGCTACCGCAGCAACGCCATGCTGCGCACCACCGCGCAGATGAACCCGCAGACCAATGGCGACTACACCATCAGCTACATGAAGGAGCAGTTCGCCTTTCCGTTCGGGCTCAAGGACTACGATCCGGCGAAGATGGACAACATCCTCTACTACTTCCGCCAGGAAATCCTCTCGCCGCCGCGCCGTGCGGGCAGCGTGATGCTGGTGCTGGAGACCATCGACCAGGTCAGGGAACCGCGCATGGCCTGGATGTACAACGCCGGCCAGCGCCGCGTGCGTCGCGCTCCGCAAGTGGGCTACGACAGCCCCGGCGCGGAAGGCATGCGCACCTACGACGACTTCGACATGTTCAATGGCGCGCCGGATCGCTATGACTGGAAGCTGGTGGGCAAGCAGGAGCTGTACATCCCCTACAACAGCTTCAAGCTCGACTCGCCGGCGCTGAAGTATGACGACATCGTCAAGCCCGGCCACCTGAACCCGGACCACACCCGCTACGAGCTGCACCGCGTCTGGCACGTGGTGGCGACCCTGAAACCGGGCCAGCGCCACATCTACAGCAAGCGCGACCTGTACATCGACGAGGACAGCTGGCAGATCGCCGAGGCCGATGCCTATGACGGTCGCGGCAATCTCTGGCGTGTCTCCGAAGGCCATGCACGGCCGTTCTACGACCAGCAGTTCACCTGGCTGACGGCGGAAACCCACTATGACGTGCTGTCCGGCCGCTACACGGTGTCCGGCCTGCGCAACGAGGAGAAGAGCAGCTACGACTTCGCGGTGAAGTCCAGCAGCAACGACTTCACCCCCAACGCCTTGCGCGCTACCGGCATCCGCTGACGGCGGGCTGTACTGGCGCTCACCGGCGCTCCTTGTGTTGACTCAGCGGCCTTCGGGCCGCTTTTTTTCGTTCGCCATTATCCCGGACTGACTCGTAGGGCGAATAACCTGGAACAGGTTATCCGCCACTCCCCAATGGCGGATAACGCTGGCGCGTTATGCGCCCTACGAACTGACCCCTGCGCAATTTGTAGGATGGGTGGAGCGCAGCGATACCCATGCTGCCGGCGCAACGGATCGATGGGTATCGCTGCGCTCCACGCCATCCTACGAAAAGCACGCTACGCGACCCGTCGGTCTGCGTCCGTTTACCAACCGTTACTCACGCCGGCCTCGATTTTGCTTTATGTTCCGACCTGTTACCGATCTGCGAGCCGTCGTCCACGCCATGAAGTTGCATCAACTCCGCGCCATCGTCGCCATCTGCGAGAGCGGCAGTATCCAGGAAGCTTCGCGCCTGCTGCATATCTCCCAGCCAGCCCTGTCCAAGAGCATCAAGGAGCTGGAGGCCGAGCTGGGCGTACCGTTGCTGGTGCGTTCCAACCGCGGTATCACCGCTACCGAGTACGGCGAACGCCTGGTGCGCCGCGCTCGTCTGGTGGTGGAGGAAGTACGCCGCGCGCGGGACGAAATCGAGACACTGAAGGGCGCCATGGACGGCCGCGTGGCGATCGGCGTGTCACCGGTGACCCCGAGCCAGCAATTCGCTGCCAGCCTGCTGCGTTACCGCAAGCGCTACCCCAAGGTGCAACTGCAGATCAACGAGCTGCGCCCGGCCAAGCTGCTCGAAGGCCTGCGCGAAGGCCAGCTGGACCTGGTGCTGACCTCGCAGCCGTCTTCGCGCAACGTCGACGGCTTCCACTGGCAGGAGCTCTACGCCCAGCCCACCACGCTGGCGGTGCGCAAGGGTCATCCGCTGCGTAACGCGCGCTCATTGCATGAACTGCTCGACGAGGAGTGGCTGGTGCCCGATTCGCTCGACGTTTCCCTCGCCGGGCAGATGTTCGAGCAGTATCAGGTGCGCCATCCCGAGCGCGTCATCGAGTGTGCCTCGGTGGTGCTCTATGCGGAACTGGCGGCCAATACCGATGCGGTGAGTTTCTGGTCGCGGCGGGTGTTCGATCTGCCTATCGTGTCCAGCACCCTGGAAGCACTGGACATCGCCGAAACCGTGCCGGGCACCGACATTTCCCTGGTCTGCCGGCCGCCGGAGCTGATGACCCGCGAGGCGCAGACGCTGGTGGACGAACTGGTCTATGCCTTCAAGGGCCCGCACCTGCGCAAGGGTGAATGACGGTCATCGATAACCAGCTTCGATAAGCATGCGCGAACGTCATTATTCAGCGTCGCGCCCGTGGGGCATCCTGCCGGCCACAGCAGAACAATGAGCAGGATGCGGCATGAGTCAGCACCCCACGATAGAAAGGCTTGCGGCAAGCACCGAGGATTTCGCGCGGATTCGCCGGGACCTTCACCAGCACCCCGAACTGGGCTTCGAAGAGGCGCGCACCAGCGCCATCGTCGCCGGCTACCTGCGCGAATGGGGCTATGAAGTCCACGAGGGCGTTGGCGGCACCGGCGTGGTCGGTGTGCTGCGCCAGGGCAGCAGCGCCCGCAGCATCGGCATTCGCGCCGACATGGACGCACTGCCCATCGATGAGGCCAGCGGCGTTTCCTACGCCAGCCAGCACGCCGGGCGCATGCATGCCTGCGGCCACGACGGGCATACCGCGATCCTGCTCTGTGCCGCCCGTGAACTGGCTGCATCGCGCAATTTCGACGGCACCCTCAACCTGATCTTCCAGCCCGCCGAGGAAACCCTGGGCGGCGCCGTGGCGATGATGGATGACGGCCTGTTCGAGCGCTTCCCCTGCGATGCGGTCTACGCGCTGCACAATGCGCCGGGCCTGCCGGTGGGCTGCTTCCTGACCCGCGAGGGCGCGCTCACCGCATCGTCCGATCGGGTGTCGATCCGCCTGGTCGGTGTCGGCGGGCACGGCGCCATGCCGCACCTGACCAAAGACCCGATCGTTGCCGCCGCCGAACTGGTGCTGGCGCTGCAGAGCATCGTCGCGCGCAACGTGCCGTCCACCGAAGTCGCCGTGGTGAGCGTGGGCATGCTCAAGGCGGGGGAGGCGGCCAACGTGATTCCCGACCATGCCGACCTGCGCCTGAGCGTGCGTGCCACCCGGCCTGAAGTACGCGAGCTGCTCAAGCGGCGCATCGGCGAAATCACCCGTGGCGTTGCCGCCGTGCACGGCATGGAGCTGCAGTACGAATACGAGGAGCTGGTGCCGGTACTGGTCAACACGCCGGAAGAAACTCGCCTTGCACGCCAGGTGCTGACCGAGCTGGTCGGCCCGCAACGCCTGTTGTCGGAAGTGCCTTCGGGCTTCCTCGGCAGCGAGGATTTCGCCTGGATGCTGGAGCGCCGTCCCGGCTGCTATATCGCCCTGGGCAATGGCGACAGCGGTCCCAGTGGCTGCATGGTGCACAACCCCGGTTATGACTTCAACGACGCAGCCATTCCCTTCGGCGCGGCCCTCTGGGTGCAGCTTGTGGAAGCGAGCCTGTGCACGTCCCCCCGCAGTGGAGCCCCGGCATGAATCGTCGCAACGCCGTGCTCCTGCTGCTGATGCTGATGATGGTCATCAGCGTGCTGGACAAGACCATCTTCGCCTTTGCCGGTGCGCAGATCATCGACGAGCTGAAGCTCTCGCCGACTGAGTTTGGCTTCATCGGCAGTGCCTTCTTCTTTCTCTATTCCATTTCCGGCGTACTGGTGGGCTTTCTCGCCAACCGCTTCCCGGCGCGCTGGATTCTCGCCGGCATGTCCGTGGTGTGGATGGCCTCGCAACTGCTGGTGGCGCTGTCCAGCGGATTTGCCGCACTGGTTGCCGGGCGCCTGCTGCTGGGGGCCGGCACCGGGCCGGGCACTGCGGTCACCCAGCACGCCTGCTTCAAATGGTTCGGCCCGAAGGAGCGCGTGCTGCCTTCGGCGCTGATCCAGGTGTCGATCATGCTCGGCGCCGTGCTCGGCGCGCTGAGCCTGCCGCTGGCGATCCAGCACTTCGGCTGGCGCACCGCGTATTTCCTGCTGGCGCTGCTCGGTCTGGTCTGGCTGGTGGTCTGGCTGATCTTCGGCCGCGAAGGGCAGCAGACCGAGGAAGAGGGGCCGGGATCGACGCTGCGCCTGCCCTACAGCCGGCTGCTGCTCAACCGCAGTTTCGTCTGGATCACCCTGATGGGCTTTCTCAGCTACCTGCCCACTGCGCTGGTGTACAGCTGGGTACCGGTGTACCTGCAGAAGGGGCAGGGCATGACGCCCATGCAGTCGGGCTATACGGTCATGGTGGTGACGGTCGGGGTGATCCTCGCCAACCTGCTGCTGTCGACGCTGTCGCAGCGGGCAATGCAGCGCGGCGCTTCGGTGCAGCGCGCCATGGTGCTGCCGCCGATGGCTTGCGCGGCGGTCGCGGGTGTCGCCTTCTGCGCACTGACCCTGCTGCATGGTGATCGCCTGGCGATCCTGGTGCTCTACGCTCTGGGCGCGATCCTGGTGAATGTCCTGCCGACCTTCTGCAACACCCTGGTCGCGTATATCGCGCCGAGTGCGCAGCGTGGTTCGATGCTGGCCATCCATATCGGTGGAATGACCAGCGCCGGCATGCTCGCGCCGTGGATCGTCGGCCAACTGGTCGAACTGCGCGGTGGCGACATCGCCCATGGCTTCGAGACGGCGCTGGGCTTGTTCGGCGTGCTCACCGTGGTCTGCGCCATCCTTGGCTGCCGGATCATCGCCCCCGAGCGCACCCGCCAGTCCCTGCAGGGCGAGCACAGCGAAGCCCCGCTGCCGGGCGCCGTCAGCCACGCCTGAGTTTCCACGGAGGGCCCGTGCGTCGGGCCCGTTTCCCCTGACTTGAATGCGATCATCCGGAGCGGTGATGACCCCGTCTGCCTGCTTTTCCCAGAGCTACGCCGAAGCGCGTGGCAAGTTCCTTGCGGCCTGCCTGTCGGCTGGCCTGGTCGTCGAATCCCACCGGCATCCGCTGCCTGGCCGCGAAGGCGAGCCCCTGGCACTGGATGTGGCACGCAGCGGCCCTGCCGATGCGCAGAACCTGCTGATCATCAGCAGCGGCTGCCACGGGGTGGAGGGCTTCTGCGGCTCGGCAGTGCAGATCGCGCTGCTCAACGACCCTGACTGGCTGGAGCTCTGCGCCAAGACCGATTGCGCGGTGCTCTACCTGCATGCGGCCAATCCCTATGGCTTCTCCTGGTGGCGCCGCTGGACCCACGAGAACGTTGACCTCAACCGCAACTTCCTCGACTTTTCCCAGCCGCGCCAGCGCAACCAGGCCTATGCGGCGCTTGACGCGATCCTGGTACCCCGTCGCTGGCCATCCATCGGCAGTCACCTGCGTCTGTTGCGCTATACCATGCGCCATGGTCGCAAGCAGTTGCAGGCCGCCATCGCCAGTGGCCAGGACAGCCACCCGCGGGGCCTGTTCTACATGGGTGATCAGCCGACCTGGAGCAACCTGGCGGTGCGCCAGGTGCTGCGCCGGCACGCGCGGGAATGCGCGCGGATCGGCTGGATCGACCTGCACACCGGGCTTGGCCCCAAGGGCCACGGCGAGCGCATCCATGTGGGCGAGAACGCTGGCGAGTCGCTGGAGCGCGCGCGACGCTGGTGGGGGGCGCAGGTGACGTCTTCGCAGAAGGGCGATTCGGTGTCGGTGCCGCTCAAGGGGCAGATGATGCTGGCCGCCGCCAGCGAATGCCCGCAGGCGGAGCTGACCGCAATCACCCTGGAGTACGGCACGCTGCCGGGCATCCAGGTGCTCAAGGCGCTGCGGGCGGAGCAGTGGTTGAACAACAACCCCGCAGCGCCGGCGCAACAGGCGCAGCGCATCCGCAGGCAATTGCGCGATGCTTTCTACGTGGATGAGGACGGTTGGAAGCGCCAGGTGCTGACGCAGGCCGGTGAAGCGGCGCGCCAGGCTCTGGCGGCGTTGGCTGAGGTTCAGACGGAGGCTGCGCGGGCATCCAGGTAGCAGATCGTCGTGCGCCGCGAGCCATTGGGGCGGCGCTGCGGGTCGTCGAAGGTGGCCAGTTCGCGGAAACCGGCCTTGCGCATCATGCCGGCGGAACCGGGATTCTCTTCGTGGCGCTCGCAGTAGATGTCCGGCAGGCCGCGGGCGCTCAGGTCGGCGATGGCGGCGCGCAGCAGGCGCGTACCGAGGCCGCGCCTGGCTTCGCCTCGATGCACCGTGGCCTCGGCGATGTAGGCGTGGCGGCCGCCGCCATCGCGCTGGAAGCGGCTGAACGCTGCGCTTTCATGGTAGGTGACCAGCCCGCGCAAGTCGTCGCCAGCGACGGCGACCAGGGCCTGGATTTCCCCTCTGGCGATAGCCTCGAAGTGCTCACGCACCGGCCCCGCGGGCAGGAAGTTCCAGTCATTGGGGCCGTGCTCGAGAATCAGTGCCAGCATGGCGGGCACGTCTTCGGCGCTGGCGGGGCGAATCTGCAGGTCGGCCATGGCGTATTCCTGTAAGTCGGCACGAAATCGGGACGAACGACTCTAGCCACGGCTGGCCGCGCGAGGCAGGCACAGTGGCGCAGGAAAACTGTACGGGTGCCGGCGGATCAGCGGCCGGGCAGCATCGGCGTCAGGTGCAGGATGTTCAGCAGGTGCGGAACACGCAGCGGGTAGCAGGCCTGCAGGCGCACACGCGCCTCGGAAAGGGTCATCTGACGGGAAAACGAACGCAGCACGGTCTTGCCCAGGCAGTGACCGTCCTGAAAATGCACGAGGAATTCATTCATGGCGAAGCGACGACGAGGAAACACGCACGAGGTGGCGCACAGGGCGCGAATAATAGCGACTTCGGCGCGTTCATCGTTGCCATAAATCATCCTTCGCAGGAACTGTCCGACGGAACGCTCGGTCCGCCACCGGCCGAACCGACGACCGGTGGTGTCGGATAAGGCCTAAAGCCCGGAAACATGCTCGTAAGAGTAGTCCAGGCGCAGGACGTTGTAGTCCAGGCGCATGCCGAAGGCATGCATGAAGAAGGCCTCCAGTTGCAGTTCCAGCGAGCGCGAGGTCAGCGTCGACAAACGCGCGCCCTGGCGGCGCGTGCGTCGGTTAACTGCGGTGAACTCCTCATGCACGACGCCTTGCGACGCCGGATCGGCGATCAGACGGTAGCAACTGTCCGGCAAGTCGTTGCGCTGGGTGGCCGACAGGCTGAGTTCGGGGTGCCCCTCGGCATTGGTGATCAGTTCCACGCTGCAGCGCAGACCTCGGTCGCGGGCGAAGCGCGAGGCCTCTTCGAAGGCCGGCAGGGCCTTCTGCAGAACCTGGATCTCGAAGGCAAGGAAGAATTGCTCGTCGAATTCAACGTCCTGGGTATCGCGGGGTGCCTGGTTCAACATCGCCGGCATCTCCTGTGTCGATGAAACCATGAAACGTCCGGAAGCGACCGTCGGGATCGCCGAAGTTTCGTCATCGCGGCATTGCAGACACAACGCACACACAGTCAGTCGGCAATGCCATTTGCCTGAACGAAAGGCCATCTCACTGAAGCCCCATCAGGCTGTCAATGATCATTCCGGCATAACGGCAATGGATTTCAATAGCCAGGCAAGCATTTCGCTGTTGCCGGCAGGCGCGGGACTGATGGTGCGCCGGGGTTGCCGGTGTAACGAATGTTTTACGAAATGGGCGGCTGGCGAGCGCTTTCAGATGAGCGGTGTGAGGCGCCATCGGGCCTCAGGCGAGGCCCGATGGCGCCGGTGACGCTTACTGCGTCAGCACGGTGAACTCGATACGGCGGTTCTTCGCCCGGCCTTCCTCGGTACTGTTGTCCGCCACCGGGCGCGATTGCCCGTAACCCTTGGCGATCAACGAATCGGCCGCCACACCCAGCTGCGCCAGCCTGGCGGCTACCGCGTCGGCGCGCTTCTGGCTCATGGTGAGATTGGCCTCATCGGTGCCCACGCTGTCGCTGTGGCCGCCTACCTCGATGCGCGTTCCCGGTGCAGCGGCCTGGATAGCGTCTGCCGCACGCTCGAGGATGTCCTGGCTGTCGGCGGAGATGCGATCGGAGTTGCTCTCGAAGTGGACCTGCATCAGGTTCAGGGCGTTGACCAGGTCCTGCGCACCGAAGCCCTGCTTCAGGCCGGCCAGGGCGGCAGTGGCGCGCTCCCACAGGCCGCTGATGGAATAGCCGCTGAATAGCTCGCGCAGTTTCTGGCTGAGATCGAAGCGCTGATCTTCCGGCAGTGCCGAGGTATCGATGTTGAGCTTGTCGCCGTCGAAGCCGATCTTCAGACCGTTGACGCCAAGTGCCGGCAGCGCTGCGATCAGCTTGTCCAGCCAGCCGGCCGGGAGAGTCTGCGGATCGATCTGGATGTCGCCGCTGACCTTGTCTGCGCCGAAGTGGGCTTGCAGGGCATCGATCAGCCGCTGCTTCTCACCTTCGTCACCCAGGCGACCGCTGATGGCCACCTGGCCGTCGGTGCTCTGCAGTTCCAGTTCGGCGGGCAGGTGCGCCACGGGTTCCTGGACGGCGGCCTGCTCGACCGGCGCGGGCACTTCGGCGGGGGCGGGCGTGGGTTGCGGCGCAGCCGGTGTTGGCAGCGGTGCGGCGACCTGCTTGGGCTGCGGCTGGCAGTTGCTCACGGCGAGGATGAACAGCCCAAGCAGGCCGGCGAGCAGCAGCCAGAACAGCCAGCCCAGGCCCTTGCGCTGTTTGACTGGCGCGTTGTGCAGCAGGGCGGAGAAAGCCGGCGGGAGGGTGACGGGGGTTCTTTGCTCGCGGGTCAGCAGGCCGATCACCTTGGGCAGTGCCTCGGCGCCGGCCATGTTCACCGCGCCGACCGGGACGTCGAGCAGACGAGCGATGCGGTTGCACTCATCACTGCCCAGACCGGCATTGAACTGGTCCGGTTGCAGCACGTTGTCGGCGGGTTTGATGCCGATCCATTGCTGCAGCAGGTCGGCCAGGCCAGCCGCCTCGAAGCGATTGCGGAATCCAGCGAAGCCACCGGTGCGCGTGTTGACGATGGATTCGGCCAACAGACCGATGAAACGCCCCGCCTTGTGGTGCATGCCGCGCTCGGCGGCCTGCTGGATGATTGCTTCTAACATCTGAGTCTCCAATCGATGGAAAATTCGACCCGGCGTGGCCGTTTGGGCCTTGGCGCGCGCAGGGGCGGAACGGCTCCGGCAGCCAGTGCCAGGAGTGCGGCGATTGTCGAGAGGAGGGCGAGACGAAACAGTCGGTATTTTCCCAAAGACCCGCCTGTTATTACCTCTGCGGACCAGATGCAGGGGCTGGGCCCGCGGACGGTTCAGGCAGGCGTGGGCGCGGAGGTCATCATCCAGGTGATGAACCCGGCATTGACGGCAGTGAACACCAGCGCTGCCAGAAAGGTCGCGTCTGCGACCCGCATCATCCGCCAGCCGCGCAGGGTGCGGTGGGTACGTAGGCTCCAGTAGGAGCAGAAGGCCGCGACCAAGTAGAACATCATGTTGACGGCCACCAGGTCATCGATGATCAGGTCTTCCCGGCGCAGCGTGAGGATCACCCGGATGATGCCGATCACCGTCAGGCACACGCCAACCATGGTGGCCGAGACGGAGAAGATATGGACGCAGATATCGTCATCTAGGCTGGGCGGTTCCTGTTCACTCATCGCGGCGCGCTCGTGGCTGGGAAATGTGGAAAGCGTAGTTGCGATTCGATGAAGGCTTGAGTAGGAAGCCCAAGGCGCCTAATGTCAGCGGCTGCCCCAGGCCCGGACATGAATTGCCCAATGATCGATTTCAACAATGTCACCGTCTACCAACAGCAGACCTGCGTGCTGGATGGATTTTCCCTGCATATCGGCGAAGGCGAGAAGGTCGCGATCCTTGGCCCCAATGGCGCCGGCAAGAGTACGCTGCTCAAGCTGATCAGCCGCGAACTCTATCCGGTGGATCGCCCGGGCAGCTCGCTGGACCTGTTCGGTCTGCAGAATGTCACCCTGTGGGACCTGCGCAGCCGCATCGGCTTCGTCTCCCAGGATCTGCAGGAAGACTACACGCCGTTCACCCAGGCGCTGGATGTGGTGATCTCCGGCTTCTTCGGCGCCATTGGCAGCCACGGACACCTGCAACCGACGCCGGAGCAGGTCGCGAAGGCCCATGAACTGCTCGCCACGGTGGAAATGGATGGCTATGCCGAGCGCATGTTCCAGCGCCTGTCCACCGGCCAGAAACGCCGTCTGCTGCTGGCTCGCGCGTTGATCCACGGGCCTCGTGCGCTGATCCTCGATGAGCCGGCCAACGGCCTGGACATGGGCGCCAGCCTGCAGATGCTCACGCTGCTGAGACGCTTCTGCGGCCCGCAGCACGCCATGATCATCACCACCCACCACCTCGACGAGATCATCCCGGAAATCGAACGGGTGGTGCTGATTGCCAATGGCAAGGTGGTGGCCGACGGGCCGAAGGCGGAGATTCTGACCAGTGAAAACCTGTCGGCGCTGTACCAGGCTCCGCTGAAAGTGACCGAGCAGGATGGCTGGTATCGCTGCTGGCATGCGTGATTCGCTGCTGGCTTTCTGAGCCAGGCGCGCCCAATCGCGGACGGAGTCCGCTCCTACGCTCATGGAGGCTCGTGTAGGAGCAACTGTCTTTTCCTGGGGAGTCCGTACCAATGTATCCCCTTCACCCCAGCCCTGGCTGCGCGCCCCGCTCCTCAGGGAGAGGGGGCAGCCCTATCCGGCTGGCACTGAGGTTTCATCCTGCACCTGACGGTTCCCTCTCCCCCTGAGCGGGGCGCGCAGTCAGGGTGAGGGCCGAGCCGAGCGCAGAACTTTCACGTAGGAGCGGACTTCGTCCGCGATGGGGGGCCTTACGTGCCGATCCGTGATCGGACTATTGGTCCAGCGCCTGCCGCTGCGCCTGCATAGCGCGAATGCGCTCCTGCCATTGTTCCCGTTCGGCTTCCGGCAGGCCCGCCCACCATTGGCTCACTGCGCGATTGCTGTAGGGCGTCAGCCAGGCGGCATAGGGCGCCATTTGCGCCTGCGGGAAGCCGTTGTCGCTACCGCGCAGGTAGTGGTCGAAGAAGCCCAGCACCAGCGCCGCGGGCGCCTCGATCAGCACATCGGTGGGCGCGCTGCCGATCAGCCTGTCGCGCAGTGGCCGGCGTATGTACAGCGCATTGTCGGTGAGGCCAGCATGCAACGCATCGCGCATGACCAGACGATGGATGCGCGGATTCTGCCCGGCGTGCTCGATACGTTCGTAAGAGAAGTCGTTGAAGCTGCGAGGTTGCGCCGGTGGCGCAAGACCCAGCATGCGGTAGAACAGCGCCAGGTCCGAATGCAGCATCAGCAGCGGCACCGGCAGGTCGGCATCGAATGGCGTGAAATCGAAGTCGCCGCCGTCGAGGTTGACCGCCGCGGCGCAGCGCTTGTCGACCATGCACACGGCGCCGGTAGTCGAGCCGCCGAAGGACATGCCCATCTCGCCGACGCGGCTGAAATCGCTGGCGGCCACCAGGTCAGCCACATTCGGCGGCACTTCGCCGGCCTGCAGGCGATCGTGGACGAACAATCGGTCGGCGAGCCAGATCGGCGCGCTGAGGTGGATGGCACGGTCCGCCGGCGGCTTGAGCTCGGTGGCGAAGCGCAACTGGCCGTCGAGGCGACGGGCCAGGTCGTCCTCGCCGTAGCCTTGCAGCAGGAGCGGCGAGAAGCCGTGTTCAAAGGCATCACGCAGGTGGTCGTAGAGCGCCGGGTCGGTGGGCGCCACTTCGCCGTTGGGGAACAGCGTGGGCGAGGCATCGCCGGTGTGCTGCACGGAATAGACCGCATAACCGTGGCTGGCCAGCTCTTCCATGATTCGTCCGTTCATGCCGGCGAACGAGCCGTAGCCGTGGCTGTAGAGCACCACGGGCAGACGGCCGAGGTCATCCCGCAGTGGCGCGCTCTCGTAGGAATTGGTGCGCAGGTGGCGGAGGTGCGTGAGCAACGGTGGGAAATGCAACAGCTCGCCGAAACCGTGTGCGGTGCTGCGGCTTTCGGCTTCGCTGAAGTAGTTGCGGGGCTGTGCGCCCATGGCCGGCCTCGCGGGATACCAAACGCGCACCAGGAGCCGGCGCGCCTTGCCGGCGGGGGCGCCGAGCAGGCCGGTGCGACTGGGGTCGATCAGCTCGAAGTCACGCACGCCCACCGGATAGGGCCCGCTGGGCTTGGGCATTGGCGACAGCGGGAAGAAATACAGGGCGGCGACGGCCACACCCACCAGCAGGGTAAAGAATACCCCTGACCAGACCGCTACCCGAACCGGGCGCTTTCTCCGCAACAGCAGCCCGAGAACCAGCAGCAGGGCGGTGGTGGCTGCCATGCCGGCTTGCCAGCGATCATCCCAGAGGTCGTAGAGCGCCAGAAGCAGCGCCAGCAGGCCAGAGCCGAGCACCAGCGGGCGGCGGCGCAGCCACCAGCCCAGCAGGGCGACGGCGAGCAGCACCAGCAGCAGGCCGTCGGCGATCGTCATGCAACCGCGCCCTTGCGCGGCAGCACGGTCCAGGCCACGCCCAGGACCAGCAGCACGGCAATCAGCAGGTAAGGCGCGCGGCTGTCGACCTGGTGCAGCAGGGTACCCAGCAGCGGGCCTGTGATCATGCCCAGGCCATGCACGGCGACCAGGCTGCCGGCGGCGGCGCCCTGTTCGTCGGCTTCCACGGCGTTGGCGTTGAGCGCCGAGACGGCGGGGAAAACCCAGCCCATGCCGGCAGCAGCGACGAAGCACGACGCGTAGAGCATCCACGGTGCAATGGCGAAGCACACCGAGGCGAAGCCTAGTGCCGAGATTACGCCGCCCACTCCGATGAGCCGCAGCGGTGCCCAGTTCAGCTTGCGCACCAGCATCTGCGCGCAGATCAGCGCCACCCCCACCGAGGTCAGGGCGATGCCGGCGACGCGGGCGGCATCAGCGGGCGGCAGTTGCAGGCGGTCGAGGGCGAAGAAGCCGACGGTCATCTGCGCGACGGTGACGCAGACCATGGCAATGAAGCCCAGGGTCAGCGAACGACGCAGGCGCCGGTCGCTGATCGCCAGGGCCGGGCCCTTGCGTTCGCTGAGGCGCTGGCTGTCGGGCAACCACTTCCACAGCACCCCCAGGGCCAACAGCGGCAGCAGGCAGGTCAGCAGCAGCGGCAGGGCCAGGCCGAGCATGGCCAGCAGGCCGGCGAAGCTCGGCCCGACCACCATGCCCACGGCGCTGGCTGCACCGAGCCCGGCCATGGCCGAGGCGCGCTTGTCAGCGCTCACATGGTCGGCCACCAGCGCCGCCGAGCAGGCCGGCACGGCGGCATAGAAGCCGCCTGCCAGGCCGCGCAGCGCAACGATGCCGATGAATGCCGGCAGCGGTGACATCGAGGTGTTCAGGGCCAGGGCCATGAAGGCGCAGAGCAGGGCGTAGGTCAGCGCAAAGCCGGCCAGGCCGCTGAGCAGTACGCGGCGGCGGCCCAGGCGGTCGCTGGCGATGCCCCAGACGCGGGCCATGAGCATCCAGGCGATGCCGCCGACGGTCACCGTCATCCCCGCCTGCCAGGGCGCCAGGCCCAGGGTGCGCGCCACCGGGCCGATCAGCGCGACGAAGGACATCACGGCCACCGTGCAGACGAAGGTTTCGAACATCAGCGGACGCAGGTTGAGGGTCGGCGCCTGGGGTGGCATGGCGGTCATTTCAGCGGGGCTCCTTGGGTCGGCGGGGCATTCTCATCCCTACAAAGACGATCAGCAGCAGCGGAACACCAAGGGAAATCCACGACAGCACATCGAAAACCCCGTCGCCAAGCAGTGCCGAGAGCAGCCCGAAGGTACTCAGCACGGCCAGCGCGATGGGCCAGCGGAAGATCATCCAGAGTCCGCGTCTCATGCCTTGCCCTCCGTTGCCAGGCCGCCGGAATCCAGTTCCGCCAGGCGTTTCTCGATGGGCGTGCGGCGCCGGCCAAGCCACAGGTAAAGGCCGCTGGCGAGGATGACGATGCTGACGATGTCCAGCAGCGCCCAGACGATCTTCAGCGGCATGCCGCCGTAGTCGCCGAAGTGCAGCGGCTGGGACAGCAGCAGGGTCTTCACGTACAGCGGCATCTCGCGCATGTCGGTCAGCTCGCCGGTTTCGGCATCCACCAGCGCCGGCTTGAGCAGGCGCTCGGTGAGCGGCGTGTTACCGCGCATGAATACGGCGTAATGGTGCTTGCTGCTGAACTGCGTGCCGGGGAAGCCGACGAAGCTGACCTCCATATCCGGCGCAGCTTTACGCGCGGTATCGATGGCTTTATGCACTGAACCGAGCCGCTCCAGCGGTGGTGCGTCCTTGTACGGCGCGGTCATTTCCGCCAGCTGGCCGCCTTGCCAGAGCATCAGGATCGGCAGCGCCAGGGTGTTGATCACGCCGGTGACGCCAACCACCAGCACCCAGGCGAGGGTGACGATGCCCAGCACGTTGTGCAGGTCCAGCCATTTCAGCCGTGAGCTGCGCTGGGAGCGCACGGTAGCGAAGTCCAGCTTGCGCATGAACGGTGTGTAGACCACCACGCCGGAGACCAGCGAGGCTACCAGCAGCAAGCCCATGACACCGAGGAACAGGTATCCGGGCAGGCCCATGAACAGGTCGGTGTGCAGCTTGAGCATGACGTACATGAAGCCGCCCGGCGGCGGCAGGGCGTCGAAGAATTCCCCGGTGCGCGCATCGAACGGCTGCACGTGCCCATCGTCCGGCGGCGGCACCAGGGTTGGCGCGGTGATGACCGCTCCGAGCGGGTCGTCCTGCTCCCAGAACACGAAGCGCACCACCTCGCCGGGGCGCGCGGCCAGTGCGCGGGCCACTACGTCGTCGTAGTCGATCTGCGGCGACTGCTCGGTGAGCGGCTTGAGCTCCGGGTGTGGCTCGAAGGTGTGCTCGATCTCTTCGTGGAAGATCAGCGGCAGGCCCGTGAGGCAGAGCATCAGCAGGAATACCGTGGAGATCAGGCTGGTCCACTTGTGCACCAGGTACCAGGTGCGGAGGGCTTTGGCGGTCATCGTCAGGCTCTTTCTTCGTTAGAAGTCCACGCTCGCGGACAACTGCAGGGTGCGCCCTTCGCCCAGGTACAGGTACCCGGCGGTGGAGGTGCCCCAGTAGTCCTTGTCGAACACGTTGTCGAGGTTGGCGCGCAGTACCACGGGCTTGCCGAGGGTGTCGAAGCGGTAGCGTGCGCCCAGGTCCAGGCGCCACCAGTCGGGGATGCTCAGGTTGTTGGCCTGGTCCACGTACTGCTCGTCGGTGTAGACAGTGCGGGCGGTGACGGTCAGGCCCGGCACCTGGGTGATGTCGTACTCGCCGCCGAGGTTCAGCTGCCGGCGCGGCACGCCGATGCCGTTGTTGCCGTCGTACTGGCCGTCCTGGGTTCTGGTCAGCTTGGCCTGGGTATAGGACGCGCCGCCGAGCAGGCGTACACCCTCGCTCACTTCACCGAACAGGCTCAGCTCCAGGCCACGGTTGCGCTGTTCACCGCCACGGGTGAAGCGGCCGTTGTCGTTGACGCTGCTCGGGCGCTTGATCTCGAACGCCGCCAGGGTCGCGCCGAAACCGTCCCATTCGCCCTTGACGCCGACTTCCTTCTGCTTGGAGACGTAGGGCGTGAGCATCTCGCCGGCGTTTACGCTGCCGACGGGCGCGGTTTCCCCCGGGCTCAGGCCCTCGATGTAGTTGGCGTAGAGCGAGATGTTCTGCCACGGCTTGACCACGATGCCGCCCATCGGCGTGGTCTTTTCCTCGTCGTAGCCGTCGCCCGCCGGAGTGCCGACGTTCATCTCGTAGTTCTGCGATTCGACACGCTGCTTGCGGGCGCCGAGGGTCACTTCGACGCGCCCGTCGAGGATCGACAGGGTGTCGGCCAGGGCATAGCTGGTGAGGGTTTGGGCGGTGTACTTCTGCACATTCTTCGGGTAGCCGTCGGTGCTCGGCGTGCCTTCGTAGACCGGGTGGTAGATATTCGACGCACGCGACGGGAAGGCGGTGTAGAGGAAGAAGATGTCCGAGTTCTGCACCACGCGGGTCGCGCCGAAATTCAGCCTGTGTTGCACCGGGCCGGTGTCGAAGGTGCTGCGCAGGCCGGCTTCGGCGGAGTGCGAGCCAACGTCGTAGACCTGCCAGGCCGGGCTGGAAACGAAGTCGCCGTGGTTGCCCGTCAGCACCGGGTTGCCGGCCAGCGCATCCATCTCGCTGCGGCGGTCGCCATAGCCGGCGTAGCCGGTGAGCCAGTCGGCAATGTCGTATTCGCCACGGAACACCAGGGTGCGGTCGGTCATCTCCGAATCGCCGTAGCCGGGATAGTTCAGGTCGTTGTCCGGGGCATGCGGGATCTTCGTCACACCGGGGCCGGCGGTGAACTGGCGGACCACGTTGGTGAGGTCCTCGCGCTGCCAGATGTAATCGGCGGAAAGGCGCAGACGCTCGCCGGCGTAGTCCAGGCCAAGGGAGCCAAGGCCGTCTTCCAGTTCCTGCTTGTCGATGGCGGTATCGCCATTGCGGTACACGCCGTTGAAGCGCACGCCGAACTCCTTGCCTTCGCCGAAGCGGCGGCCGGCGTCGACATGGGTGCCGAATACCGAATCCGACAGGTAGTCCATGGTCACGCGGGTCAGCGGCTCGTCGCCGGCACGCTTGGTCACCAGGTTCACCGCGCCGCCGACGTTGCCGCTGGGCGGCATGCCGTTGAGCATGGTGCTCGGGCCCTTGACCACTTCCACGCGCTCGGCCATTTCCACTGGAACGCGGAAGAATGGCGCCAGGCCGTACATGCCGTTGAGGGCGACGTCGGCGCTGACCACCGGGAAGCCGCGCAGGGAGAAGTCTTCGTTGAGGTTGGTGCGCGCACTGCCGATCTGCGCCGAGGGCTCATTGCGCAGTACATCGGCGACGCTGCGCGCCTGCTGGTCCTGGATGGTCTTCTCGGTGTAGCTGGTGATGCTGAATGGGGCATCCATCAGATCGGTGTTGCCCAGCAGACCCAGGCGTCCGCCGCGTGCCACCTGGCCGCCGGCGTACTCCGCCGGCAGGTCTTCCGGCCCTGCGGCCTGGCCGGTAATCAGCGACGGTTGCATCTGCAAGGCATCGGGGCTGGGCGAACGGATCAGGGTAAAGGTGCCGTCACCGCGCTGCTCCAGCTCCAGGCCACTGCCTTGCAGCAAGCGCTCGAGGGCGCTGCGAGTGGAAAAATCGCCCATCAGGCCAGGGCTCTGCAGCCCATCGGTCAGCGCCGGATCGAAGGACAGGCGCACGCCGGTTTCGGCGGCGAACGAGGCCAGTGCACGGCCCAGCGGGCCGGGAGCAATACTGTAGCTGCGCACTTCGCCGGCGGCCGGCGCGGCCATCACCGGGGCTGCGACGGCCACCGCCAGGGAGAACAGGGCGGTGCGCACGGCGAGGGACAATGACGAGGGTTGGGCGTTTCTGCTGCTGGACATGGACGGGGTACCTTCGGGCCTCTGCGGGCTTGGTGTCGGGAGATGTTCCCCTGTTGCCAGCTGAAATGAGAAAAAGTCTCAGTTATTTTTGTGATTATTTTCCATCAACACTTCGCGACAACTCTCAGGCCGCCGTGAGGGTGATCCAGAAGTCTGTTACCCGGCGGATTCGCAACGGGTAGGTGGACTGCAGCATCGCTAGCGCGAGATTGCTCTCCAGCAGCGGGAAGGCCCCGGAGACCGCCAGCTGCGCCACCACCGGATCGCAGCGCAGCACGCCACGCCGATAGCGGCTCAGCTCGCCCAGCAGTGCCTGCAGAGGCATGCGGTCGGCCATCAGCATGCCGTGGGTCCAGGCATCCGGATTTGGCATGGGCGCTGTTGCGCTGATGGATTGGGCGGAAAGCAGCACTGATTCCCCGGCCCCCAGCCATTGGCCGATACCGCGTAGCGGCGAGACCTGCACGCGCCCGTGCTGTACCGCAACACTGGTGGCGTCGTCGCCCTGGCGCACGTTGAAGCGTGCTTCGGCGGCCTGCATCCGGCCCTCGCGGGTGGTAACCAGGAAAGGCTGGCGGTCCGCGCGGGTGTCGAGGAAGATTTCGCCGCGCAGCAAGCGCACCAGGCGCTGCGCCGGGGTGAAGGCGATGTCCACGGCAGTGTCGGTATTGAGCGTGAGCAGACTGCCGTCGGGCAACGGCAGCTTGCGTTGCTCGCCCACTGCTGTGTGCTGGTCGGCCAGCCAATCCCGCCAGGGCTGCGCGCGCCAGGCGGTCAGGCCGACCGGGGCGATGGCCAATAGCACGGCAAGCTGCTTGAGCGCGCGGCGGCGGTCGAGTTGCCGTTCACGCCCTAGGGTCGGCAAGGCCAGTGCCGGCGGCAGGCTGCTGAGATGCCCCATCAGGCGCTCGGCGCGATCCCAGGCGCGGGCGTGCTGCGGGCTCTGGCGTTGCCAGTCGGCGCAGGCGCGGCGGGTTTCCTCGCTGGCGTCCTGGTGCAGGCGCACCAGCCAGTCCGCCGCCTCATCGAGGATGCGCGGGGCAATGGGCTCCGCGGCGCTCACTCCATCAACTCCAGGCAGTGGCGGAAGGCCTGCTGCATGTAGCGTTTCACTGAGCCAAGGGAAACGCCCAGGCGCTCGGCGATGGCCTCGTACTTCAGCCCCTCGATCTGCGCCAGCAGGAAGGCCTGGCGCACCGGGTCCGGCAGGCGGGCGAGCAGGGCGTCGATCTCATGCAGGGTCTCCAGCACCAGGTAGCGCTGCTCCGGGGAGGGCGCAAGTGCCTCCGGCAGGCCGGCGAGGGCTTCGAGATAGGCGCGCTCCAGCGACTGGCGCTGGAACCAGTTGATCATCAGCCCCTTGGCCACCGTGGTGAGGTAGGCCCGTGGCTCGCGGGCCTCCAGCACCCGGCGCGAGCCGAGCAGACGGGTGAAGGTGTCCTGGGCCAGGTCCGCTGCCTGTTCGTGACAGCCCAGGCGCCGGCGCAGCCAGCCTTGCAGCCAGCCGTGATGGTGCTGATAGAGCTCACTGACGGCGGCGTGTAGCGGAGCGTCGAGCGGGTGCATGGCGGAATATTTATCATTTGAGAATGCTTCTCATGATAGTGGTTGCCCAGCTCGGCTCACAAGCCCTGCAGCGAGACAATTTGCACGAGGTGAATCTTGCCGTCGGGGGCTTGGGGAGATGACGCGTTTCCCGAATTTTTATTGAAGATATGGGAATGAATAAATCTGAATTTTCAGACGAACAATTTCTTCCCGGTATTTTAAAAATCTTATTTCTTGAAGAGATTTTCGAATTAGACCTGTAAGGCGATTCCCAAAGTCCTCCAAGGTTAATGGCCACGGTTGAATTAGTTTCGGATCGTGGCAGTCTCCAACAGCTCTTCGAGAATGTCCGCCCGCAGGCATGTAACGGGTGAGCGGGGCATTTACCTGGAGTGGCTTGAAGTACTGATTCGTCGCGCGCGTTGGCTGTTTAGAAACTGCAGTTGGTTGGCGTGCTTGCATTAACAAAGGGATTGTAAGGCAGAGTAATCATGGCATCTGATAGTTTCCAGAATGAAGTTCCCAAGGCACGGGTCAATATAAAGCTCGACCTGCACACAGGCGGGGCGCAAAAGAAAGTCGAGCTGCCGCTGAAACTCATGGTCATGGGTGATTACAGCAATGGCAAGGAGCAGCGCCCGCTGTCCGAGCGAAGCAAGCTCGATATCAACAAGAACAACTTCAACAGTGTGCTGCAGCTGCTGCCACAGAGGCTCCCGGGGCATCTGGAGTACAACCTGGAAGTCGAACTTCGCGACGGTACCCGCGCTACTTTCGGCACGACGCTGGACCCTCAGGGCAAGGTGCTCATGCGCCATCCGAGGCAGCACGATCATCTGGTGCACTGATGGCAACGCAACTGGATGACGAAGGGGCGGTAGTCGAGGAGAAACTGCGCCTGGGCGGCAATCCCCAGGGGCATGCCCTGTTTCTCGCCTTGGGCTCCGAGCTGGCGAAACTGAGCCACCCGGCGCAGCCGGATGTCGATTGGGCGCGGGTAGAACACCTCGGTCTGGTGCTGTTCCGCGAGCACGGCATGGAGTTGCAGTCGGTGACGGCCTTTGCCCTGGCCAGGGCGCACCTGTATGGGCTGCCGGGGGGCAGCCAGGGCTTGCGGCTGACCTGCACGCTGCTGGCCGGCGAATGGAACAGCCTCTGGCCACGTGCTGCGGCAGTTCGCGTGGAGATTCTCGATTGGTTGTTTGCACAGCTGCGCGCGTGGCTGCGCAGCCTGCCGTTGTCCGACGCGGACCTGCCGGAGCTGCTGCAACTGGGGCAGCCACTGGAGGAGCTGGAGGCACTGCTGCAACGCCGGGCGGAGGTATCCCCGGCCTCGCTGGAGGCCCTGCGCAGCCAGGTGCAGGGGCTGATCAGGCGTCTGTCGGCCGAAGTGGACCCGCCGGCCTCCCGGGGAGCCAGCGTTGCAGCGTCGCTGCCGAAGGTCGATCCGCCAGCGGCCACAATGCCTGTGGCGTTGCCTGCGGTGCTGCGTGAGCCTGATGCCGAAGTGCCCGCAGCAGAGGCGCTGGAGCCGGAGCAGGGCGATTTGCCGGCCGGGCGCAGGCGTCGCTGGCTCTGGCCATGGCTGTTGGCGCTGGTTGCGCTGATGCTGCTGACGGGGCTGTTTGCCTGGGCGTACAGCCGCGGCTGGCAGACTGTGCAGGTCGAACCTGCTTCGCCGCAGCCAGAACCCCGGGCGCTGCGGTTGGACGGCCAATTGCTGTTCCCGCCGGGCAGGGCCGTGCTGCGCCCCGAGTCGGACAAGGTACTGGTCAACAGCCTGATCGACATCAAGGCGCAGCCCGGCTGGCTGATCATCATCACCGGCCACAGTGACTCGACCGGCGATGCCCGGCGCAACCTGGAACTCTCGCGAAATCGGGCAGCCGCTGTTCGCGACTGGATGCAGCGAATGGGCGACATCCCTGACGATTGCTTCGAGGTCCGCGGCGCCGGAGACAGCCAGCCGGTGGCGAGCGACGAGACGGAGGAGGGGCGCAATGCCAACCGGCGAGTCGAGATCACCCTGGCTCCCGAGGGCAGAGCCTGCCGCAAGGACAAGGCGCGCCCGGAAGGCTGAGGCTTGCACCGCAGCGGAAGTCAGCCGTGGCTGGCGTCCGTTGCGGCGCAAGGTGGCATCAGCACACCGCGATGTGCGAATCCGCGCGCGGTTCGGTGCCACCGCAGAGCACGCCGGTCTGCGGGTCGCGGACGATGATCTGGCCGCGCCCGTAGTCGGTGAGGTCGCAGGCGATCTCCACCTCGTGGCCGCGCCGGGCCAGGCCGAAGGCCAGGTCGCGGTTGGCGTGCTGCTCGATGCCGACTTTCATGCCGCCCAGCCATTGCCAGCGCGGGGCGTCCAGCGCTGCTTGCGGGTTGAGGCCGAAGTCCACCAGATTCATCACCATCTGCACGTGGCCCTGGGGCTGCATGTAGCCACCCATCACGCCGAACGGGCCGACGGCCACGCCATCCTTGCTGAGGAAGCCGGGGATGATGGTGTGGAAGGTCTTCTTGCCCGGCGCCAGGGCGTTGGAGTGCGCCGGGTCGAGGCTGAACTCCGAGCCACGGTTCTGCAGGCCGATGCCGCTGTCGGGCAGCACCACGCCGGAGCCGAAGCCGTGGTAGGCGCTCTGGATGAAGGAGACCATGTTGCCTTCGCCATCGGCGGTGGCGATGTACACGGTGCCACTGGAGTGCGGGTCGCCATGCCTGGGCTCGGCGGCGTGCTCGCCGATCTCGGCACGGCGGCGCGCGGCATAGTCGTCGGAGAGCAGCGCGGTGGTGCTGACGCGCATGTGCTCGGCGTCGGTGATGTAGTGCAGGCCGTCGGCGTAGGCTTTCTTCATCGCTTCGAGCTGGCGGTGCCAGGTGAGCTGGCTGTCGCGCTGGTCGAAGTCGTAGCCCTGAAGGATGTTCAGGGTCATCAGGGCGATCAGGCCCTGGCCGGCCGGCGGGATTTCCCAGATGTCGTAGCCACGGTAGTTGGTCTTGATCGGCTCGACCCACTTCGGCTTGTAGCCGGCCAGGTCCGCAGCGCTCAGCTCGCCACCGGTAGCGGCGGAATGTGCGGCCAGGCGCTGGGCGAGGGCGCCACGGTAGAAGCTCTCGCACTTCGTCTCGGCCAGCTCGGCGAGGGTTTTCGCCTGGGCCGGATTGCGGAACAGCTGGCCGGCGCGCGGCGCTGCGCCGTCAATGGTGAAGGTGTCGAACCAGGCTTCCAGCACCGGCACGGCGGCGCGGCTTTCCTGGTATTCGCGGCGGGCGATTTCCCATTGGTGGGCGACCACCGGGGACACCGGGAAGCCGTCGCGGGCCAGGGCAATGGCTGGTTGCAGCAGGTCGGCGAAGGGCAGCTTGCCAAAGCGCGCGGACAGCTCGGCCCAGGCCGAGGGAATGCCCGGCACGGTGACCGGCAGCCAGCCGTGCACCGGCATCTTGTCGTGCCCGGCGGCTTTCACCTTGTCGATGGAAATGGACGCCGGAGCGTGGCCGCTGGCGTCCAGGCCGTGCAACTGGTCCTTGACCCAGACCAGGGCGAAGGCGTCGCCGCCGATGGCGCAGCCGGTGGGTTCGACCACGGTCAGCGCGGCGGCGGTGGCGATGGCGGCGTCGATGGCGTTGCCGCCGGCACGCAGCATGGCGATGCCGGCCTCGGCAGCCAGCGGCTGCGAGGCGGCGACCATGCCGTTGCGGGCGAACACGCTCTGGCGCTGGGAAGCGTAGGGGTACTCGTGGGCAGAGAAGCTCAGCATGGATAACTCTCTTCGGTTCAGCGGTCAGTCTTGATACGGGTCCATTCGCGGGTGATCACGCGCTGGATTTTCGGCGGCAGGTCGGCGGAGACGTAGAGCTTCTCGATCACCGCGTCGCTGGGGTAGATGCCGGGGTTGTCGCGCACTTTCGCATCGAGCAGCGGCGTGGCATCCGGGTTGGGGTTGGCGTAGCCGACGTAGTCGCTCACCGGGGCGATCACTTCCGGGCGCAGCAGGTAGTTCACCAGCTCGTGGGCGCCCTTGGGGTTCTTCGAGTCACGCGGGATGGCGAGCATGTCGAACCACAGGTTGGCGCCTTCCTTGGGGATCACGTAGCGCACGTCGATCTTCTTGCCGGCTTCCTGGGCGCGGGTCTGCGCCTGCATGACGTCGCCCGAGTAGCCGACGGCCACGCAGATGTCACCGTTGGCGAGGTCGGTGGTGTACTTCGAGGAGTTGAAGTAGGTGATCGACGGACGCAGCTTCTGCAGCAGCGCCGAGGCCTTGGTGTAGTCCTCGGGATTCGTGCTGTTCGGGTCGAGGCCCAGGTAGTGCAGGGCCTGCGGGATGATCTTCACCGGTGCGTCGAGGAAGGCCACGCCGCAGCCGTGCAGCTTGGCCAGGTTCTCAGGCTTGAAGATCAGGTCCCAGGAGTCCAGCGGCGCGCTGTCGCCCAGCGCGGCCTTGACCTTGTCGTAGTTGTAGCCGATGCCCACGGTGCCCCACATGTAGGGCACGGCGTACTGGTTGCCCGGGTCGGCGGCTTCCAGGCGCTTCATCAGGCGCGGGTCGAGGTGCTTCCAGTTGGGCAACTGGGCGCGGTCGAGCTTCTGGTAGACGCCGGCGTTGATCTGCTTGGTGAGGAACTGGCTGGACGGCACCACCAGGTCGTAGCCCGAGTGCCCGGAGAGCAGCTTGGCTTCGAGCATTTCGTTGGTGTCGAAGACGTCGTACTGGACCTTGATGCCGGTGTCCTTCTCGAAGTTCTTCAGGGTGTCCGGGCCCATATAGTCGGACCAGTTGTAGAAGCGCACCAGCTTGTCGTCGGCTTGCGCGGCGGTGGCGCAGGCGAGAAGGGTGAACAGCAGAACTCCATTACGCATGAGCTTTCCTTTCTTCATTAGTCAGAGAACACGGCTGAGGAATTCCCGCGTACGCGGGTGGTGCGGATTGCCGAAGACCTGCGCGGGCGGGCCTTCTTCGATGAGTTCGCCCTGGTGCAGGACCACCACGCGGTCGGCCACTTCGCGGGCGAAGCCCATTTCGTGGGTGACGACCACCATGGTCATGCCTTCGTCGGCCAGCTCCTTCATCACCTGCAGCACTTCGCCAACGGTTTCCGGGTCGAGGGCGCTGGTGGGTTCGTCGAAGAGCATCGCCTGGGGTTTCATCGCCAGGGCGCGGGCGATGGCCACGCGCTGCTGCTGGCCGCCGGAAAGCTGGCCGGGATAGTGCTCGGCCTTGTCCGACAGACGCACGCGGGCGAGCAGCCGGCGCGCCTGCTCCAGCGCTTCGCCACGGGGCATGCCGAGTACCTGGGTCGGCGCTTCGATGATGTTTTCCAGCACGGTCATGTGCGGGAACAGGTTGAAGCGCTGGAACACCATGCCGATGTCGCGGCGACGGTGGGCGATGTTGCTTTCCGAGTCACGTACCAGCTTGCCGTCGGGGCGCTCGCGGTAGCCCATCAGCTCACCGTTGACGCGGATGCTGCCGCCCTGAATGTCTTCCAGGTGGTTCATGCAGCGGATGAAGGTGGTCTTGCCCGAGCCGGAGGCGCCGATCAGCACCACCACTTCGCCACGGTGCACTTCCAGGGAAACGCCCTTGAGGATTTCCAGCTCGCCGAAGGCCTTGTGCACGTCGCGGGCCTGGATCACCACGTCTTTCATGTCCGGGATCATCTCAACGCCCCCTCAGCAGTTTCATCGCCTGGCGACCGAACATGCGGTTCGGTGCGGCGGCCTGGCCGTCGGATTTGCCGAAGCGCACTTCCAGCCAGCGCTGGAAGAAGCCCCACAGTGTGGTCAGGGCGAGGAAGTAGATCGCCACCACCAGGTACAACTCGAACACGCGGAAGGTCGCCGAGGTGACCATCTGGGTGCTCAGCAGCAGTTCCTGCACGCCGATCACGCTGACCAGTGTGGTGTTCTTCAGCATCACGTTGAACTCGTTGCCCAGCGGCGGAACGATCACCCGGAAGGCCTGTGGCAGCACGATGCGGCGCATCAGCTTGGGGAAGGTCATGCCGAGGGATTTGCCGGCCTCATACTGGCCCTTGTCCACCGCGCCGATGCCGGCGCGGATGATCTCGGCCATGTACGCACCTTCGTTGAGGCCCAGGGCGATGATCGCCGCCTGGATGTTGCCGGGCAGGATGAACAGCCCCAGGTCGAGGTCCTCGAAGCGGAATAGGCCGCCGGCGGCCAGTGCGGTGTAGAGGAAGACGATCTGCACCAGCAGCGGCGTACCGCGCATCAGCCACACGTAGAAGCGCACCGGGTATTGCAGCAGAGGGTTGGTGGAAAGGCGCATCAGCGCCGCCAGCAGCCCGAGCGCGCAGCCCAGGAGCATGGCGCTGACGGCGATCACGCAGGTCAGCCAGAGGCCGTAGAGGTAGATGTCGCTCGGCCGCAGCAGGTATTGCCAGAACACGTCCCAACTGAAGTTCATGTCTCGTTACCTCAGTCCAGTTTGTCGCCTTCGATGTGCCACTTGGCCAGGAGCGCGGCGTAGCTGCCGTCGGCCTGCATGTCCTTGATGATCTGCGTGACCGCTTCGCTGAGCTGCTTGTCTTCCTTGCGGATGCCCAGGCCGGTGAGGATGCGTGCGAAGGCCGGCACGCCGATCTCGAACAGGTCCGGGGCCATGCTCTGGTAGTAGCCGGCGGTTTCCACGGTGGTGCCGTAGGCGTCGGTCTGGCGGATACGCAGGGACTGGAAGGCGTCGGTGTCGGTGTTGTAGACCACCACCTTCATCGGCGGCTTGCCGGCCTTGGCCAGTTTCTCGTTGTGCGCGTCGAGCAGGGTGCGGATGGTCGAGCCGTTGAGCACCGCGACCTTCTTCCCGGAGAGATCGTCCAGGGTGCGAATGCCCTCGGGGTTGCCCTTGCCGACCACCACCGCCTGGCTGGAGTACATGTAGTTGACCATGTCGATCACTTCGCGCCGCTCGGGCTTGTCGAACAGCTGATCCACCAGCATGTCGCACTGGCCGGCGAGCAGCGCCGGGATCAGCCCGGAGAAGGGCGTGATGCGCCAGTCGATCTTCTTGTCGCCCAGGCGCTTGGCGATCGCCTCGCCGAGGTCGATGGTGACGCCGGTGAGCTTCTGGTTGGCGTCATAGAAGCCCATGGGCGGGGAGTCCATGCCGCCGCAGAAGGTGACCTTGCTGGCGTTCTGCAAGCGGTCGGGAATCTTCACTTCGGCGTGCGCCAGTGGGGCGGCCAGGCAAAGGGCGAGAAGGCACTGCGGGATCCTGCGTTCGAACATGTTGCTCTCCGGGGTGGGGTTGCCAGGGGCAGTTCAGGGACACAGAAGTACGGGTCTAGGCGCCCGTTGCTTCGATTCTCTTCGGTGGATAGCTCGTCGGTGGATTGGGCTTCGGTGGATCGCGGCTCAGGAGGCCTGCGCCTCGAGGAACTTCGCCAGGGACGGGATGGTTCCCTCGATGTGATCGCAGATCACCCGCTCGGCTTCGCGGGCATCGCCCGAGCGCAGGGCGTCGAGGATCACCGCGTGTTCTTCGCGGGCGCTCATGGGTTTGTCGACGTGCTGCAGCCACAGGCGCATGTGCGGCTCGATCACCGAGTACAGCGCGGTGATCTGGCGCAGCAGGCGCGGGCGCCCGGCGAGGCTGCAGAGGTATTCGTGGAAGGCGCGGTGGCGGCTGACCCACTCGGCGCTGTCGTCGCGGTAGTCGTCCATCTCGTCGAGCATGCGCTCAAGGCGCGAGAGGTCGCGGTCGCTCAGTTGCGGCACGGCAATGCGGATGGCCAGGCCTTCGAGGGCGCTGCGCATCTCGAAGACTTCGCGCATTTCCTCGATGTTCAGGCCGCTGACGATGGCGCCGCGGTTGGGCCGCAGGGTCACCAGGCCTTCGGCGTCCAGGCGCTTGAAGGCGCCGCGCACGGGCATGCGGCTCATGCCGATTTCGCTGGCGATGTCCTCGGCCACCAGGCGGTCGCCAGTCTTGTAGCGGCCGGTGCAGATGGCCTGGAGGAGGTAGTCGTAGGCCTCGTCTTCGGCACTCATCGGTGGGCGGGCAGTGGGCACCAGGCGCATGGGGTGTGTCCTCGTGGATTTTTGGATCCAATTATCCATGCATGCAATCAAGCAGTTGCCGTGCCAATGATGGCGAAATGATTGGAAGTGACCGGAATAGAGCGGCGGGCCCAGGAAAGTGGCGTAGGAACTATGGCGGGGAGCGGGGCGGAACGGTAACGGACGGTGCGATTCGTGCGCGCTTGCGGTGCGTTTCGGTAACGTTGTGGTGCAGCAAGGGCGCCGCATTTTGTAGGAGCGCTGGCGAGGTGTTCGGCACCTGAAGCAGACATCTACGTAGGAGCGGACTCTGTCCGCGATCGATTCAAAATCGCTCCGATTGGTCAAGGAAATGGGCCGGCCCATCGCGGACGGAGTCCGCTCCTACGCGCCGAGGGAAATATTGGAGGCAATAACCTGAAACAGCTTACAGGCATACCGGCTGGTCGATAGTTGACTACGGCGCTTGGTGAATGGCCGCCGCTTTCTATAGAATGCACAAACGTTTCAGCAGACCATGCATCCCTCCCACAACAAAAGCCAAAGCCGAAGGCTTTGCGTGTCTCTCTGCGCAGGACGTCCCTCATTCCATCAAGCAGGTCTCAGAGCCGGCGGAGGAGGGAACTGAGTCCCGACTCATCCTCGTCATCTGTCGCCTTGCCCATCGCTCGCACGTTGCGCGCCGGGTTCGGCCTTCACGCTGAATGACGCCGGTGGGGAAGGCCAAGCCCTAACGACGAGAAACCTTTCGATGATCAAGAAAGTTAGCGGGGCGCTGCTGGGCCTCGCTCTGGCAGTGAATTGCGCGCCCGCCTTTGCGGATACCAAGAAAGTCGACGTGCTGCTGATCGGCGGCGGCATCATGAGCACCACCCTGGGCGTCTGGCTCAACGAGCTGGAGCCGGGCTGGTCGATGGAGATGGTCGAACGCCTCGACGGCGTCGCCCAGGAAAGCTCCAACGGCTGGAACAACGCCGGCACCGGCCATTCGGCCCTGGCCGAGCTGAACTACACGCCGGAAGACAAGGACGGCAACGTCACCATCGCCAAGGCCGTGGAGATCAACGAGTCGTTCCAGATCTCCCGTCAGTTCTGGGCCTGGCAGGTGCAGAACGGCGTGCTGAAGAACCCGCGCTCGTTCATCAACTCCACCCCGCACATGAGCTTCGTCTGGGGCGACGACAACATCGCCTTCCTCAAGAAGCGTTACGAAGCGCTGCAGGCCAGCCCGCTGTTCCGCGGCATGCAGTACTCCGAGGACCCGGCGCAGATCGCCAAGTGGGTGCCGCTGATGATGCAGGGCCGCGATCCTTCGCAGAAGATTGCCGCCACCTGGACGCCGATCGGCACCGATGTGAACTTCGGCGAAATCACCCGCCAGTTCGCCGGCTACCTGCAGACCAAGCCGAATTTCAGCCTGAAGCTCTCCAGCGAAGTCGAGAACATCACCCGCAACGACGATGGCACCTGGCGCGTCGAGTACAAGAACCTCAAGGACGGCAGCGTTACCGAGACCGACGCCAAGTTCGTCTTCATCGGTGCTGGCGGCGGCGCGCTGCGCCTGCTGCAGAAATCCGGCATCGAGGAAGCCAAGGACTACGCCGGCTTCCCGGTGGGTGGTTCGTTCCTGGTCACCGAGAACCCGACCATCGCCCAGCAGCATCTGGCCAAGGCTTACGGAAAGGCATCCGTCGGCGCACCGCCGATGTCCGTGCCGCACCTCGACACCCGCGTGCTCGACGGCAAGCGCGTGATCCTGTTCGGGCCGTTCGCGACCTTCTCCACCAAGTTCCTCAAGGAAGGTTCCTACCTCGACCTGCTGGGCAGCACCAACGTGCATAACGTCTGGCCGATGACCCGCGTGGGCATCGACGAGTACCCGCTGGTGGAATACCTCGCCGGCCAGTTGATGCTCTCCGATGACGACCGTCTCGCCGCGCTGCGCGAATACTTCCCGGAGGCCAAGGCCGAGGACTGGCGCCTGTGGCAGGCCGGCCAGCGGGTGCAGATCATCAAGCGTGACGCGGACAAGGGCGGCGTGCTGAAGCTCGGTACCGAGATCGTCGCTTCCGCCGATGGCAGCATCGCCGGCCTGCTGGGTGCCTCGCCGGGCGCTTCCACCGCCGCGCCGATCATGCTCAACGTGCTGGAGAAGGTGTTCAAGGACAAGCTCGCCACGCCCGAGTGGCAGGCCAAGGTCCACCAGATCGTTCCGAGCTACGGCAGCAAGCTCAACGACAGCCCGGAGAAAACCTTCGAGGAGTGGAGCTACACCGCCAAGGTCCTGCAACTGGACCCGCCGCCGGCCATCGACCAGGCTCCCGCCGCGCCGTCGGCCGCCGATGTACCCGCGGCGGAAAAGGCCTCCAGCGACATGGCGCTTTAAGTTGTCGCGCTGAATAAGCAAGTTTCGAAGGCCGGATTTAAAACCCGGCCTTCGGCATTTCCCGCTCAATATCCATCCACTATCGTAGTGGCCGAACTAAAGTCGGGTGCCAGTGGCCGGATAATCTCCCGGCTCTCACGCTGTATTCCCGCATCAACCATGACGCCTGGTGTGTATTTGCGCAGGGACGGGCCATCTCGCGAGTGCCGATCGGGCACGACTGAATATCGACACGAAGTAATCCGCGCATTAGTCGAAGTTTCGCGCTCACGCACTCGCTGACGACGAGCTGTTGCCCATGCCATTGCAGCGCCGGAATTTACATTCATTTTTGCATGTCCAGCTGTCTATTCCGCCGCTTCGCTCTGGAGCGCGCACCGGCGGTGGGCGGCAGCCTGGGAATGGCATGACCGTACCGACAGGTTTTCCCAGTGGAGTTTTCCGACGAACGGTAATTTTGTAGTCCCTGGATTACGACCATGTAAGCCATCGGTGATAGCTGGAGCAGTGACTGAATATTGTCATGACGATATCGAGGCCGCGAAGTGAAGCAGGCAATCGATGATATCGGGAAGATCTTCCCGGATTGGCGCTGCCTGCAGCTAATGTCAATTAATTGTCGAGAGTGAAATAGGCAGATAACAGCGCTTATATCTGTCGCTGTGCAATGAACTCAGAACTTTTCGGCGGGTGCTTAGGCTACTACCTTTCGATTAAACCTTTTGTCCAAGAGCCTATTGGAGTGCCTCCGGCGACTTGTACAGAAGCTGCTATTTCTTTCAGGCCATAAACAACAACATTGTTCTGGTCAGAGGAAGTCAGCATGGCGATCCAGGCGAAGGTCGTGGCATCTCAGGTGGAGGTAGCCACCGCCACGCAGCAGACGGTTCAAGGAAGCATCGTTCTCGAGCAGGCCAGCAACGTGGCCCTGGATGTCACCGCGGATGCGGTCGCCAGCTACCAGCAGGTCGGCGCAGACCTGGTGGTACACCTGAAGGATGGCGAAACCATCCGCATCGCCAACTTCTACGCGCCGAACCAACCGCCCAGCCAGCTTTACCTGGTGAATGAGAAGGGCGACCTGGTGGTGACCGACCTGGACCAGGTCGCAGCCGATGGCACGCTGACGCCGACCTATGCCGCCGAACCCATCGATGGCGGATTCGAATCGCTTACCGGCGCCGAGGCGGGCGCCGCCGCAGGAACCGCCGGTGGTATCGGCGGCCTGGGCCTGGCCGGAACCATCCTGGCCGGCGTGGCGGTAGTCGGTGCCGGTGCCGCCATTGCCAATAGCGGCGGCGGTGGTGGCGGTGGCGGAGGTGGTGGCAGCACTCCGCCGCCGGCACCGGCTACGGAAGTCTCCGTCAGCGCCGACGGCTCGATGGTCAGTGGGCGTGCCGCGCCTGGCTCGACCGTGGACGTCGACGTCAATGGCGACGGCACCCCGGACTACAGCGCGCCAGTGGATGGCAACGGCAATTTCCAGATTCCGCTGAACCCGCCGTTGAGCAACGGTGAAACGGTCACCGTCGTTGTGCGCAATCCCGGCGGCAGCAGTTCCGCTGTATCGACCAGCGCGCCGGACACCACCGCGCCCGGCGCGGCCACGGGCGTCGTGGTTTCTGCAGATGGCAGCAGCATCAGCGGCAGCGCCGAGCCAGGCTCGACCGTCAAGGTCGACACCAACGGCGATGGCATTCCCGACGCCACGGGGGTGGCCGGTTCCGACGGGCACTTCCAGATTCCCCTGCCCACGCCGCTGAGCGATGGTCAGAGCGTGTCGGTGACGGTGACCGATCACGCCGGCAATACCGGCCCGGCCACCGTGGTCAGCGCGCCCGATACCACGCCGCCGGCGCCGGCCAGCGGCCTGGCCATCAGCACCGACGGCAGCCAGCTGACGGGCCATGCCGAGCCAGGAAGCTCGGTGTCCATCGACCTGAACAACGATGGCGTACCCGATATCACGCTCACCGTGGGGGCGGATGGTGGTTTCAGTCTGACGCTGAATCCGCCGTTGCTGAACGGCCAGCCGGTTTCGGTGATCGTCCACGATGCCGCCGGCAATGCCAGCCCGCAGGCACAGGTGATCGCGCCGGACCCGAGCAGCCTGCCCTCGCCGGTGATCGAGGCGAGCAACGGCCACGTCATCCAGGGTACCGCCATGGTCGGCACCACGGTGTACCTGAGCAATGCGCAGGGCGTGGTGATCGGGGTGGTGCTGGTCGGCGGCGACGGCCACTGGAGCTTTACGCCCGCCGCGCCGCTGCCCGATGGCACGGTAGTCACTGCGATGGTGCGTGGCCCGATGGGCAGCAGCGGCACCTCGAGCGTGACGGTGGACGCGCTGGCGCCGAACGCGCCGAGCATCGCGCCGAGCAACGGCAGCCTGCTGGAAGGTACTGCAGAGCCGGGCAGCACTGTGGTGCTGACCGGGCCCGGTGGAGTCCCGATCGGCACCGTACAGGCCGACGGCAGCGGCCACTGGAGTTTTGCTCCGGGTTCGGCACTGCCCAATGGTACCGAGGTCACTGCTACGGCACGTGACGCTGCTGGCAACACCAGCCTGCCAGGGCATGTCACCGTCGACGCGCTGGCGCCTGCGGCGCCGCTGGTGAACCCGAGCGATGGCGGACTGTTTTCCGGCACCGCTGAGCCAGGGGCGACGATCCTGCTGTTGAATGGCAATGGCCAACTGATCGGCCAGACCCAGGCCGACGGCGGCGGTGCCTGGTCGTTCACCTTCTCCCCGCCGCTGGCCAACGGCAGCGAGGTGAAAGTCCTCGCCAAGGACGCTTCCGGCAATGTCGGCGCTCCGACCACGGTCGTGGTCGACGACGGCACGGTGCCCGCTCCGATTGTCGAGCCCAGCGACGGCCACATGATCTTCGGCCATGCCGAGCCCGGACTGCGGGTGGAGATCCGCGATGCCAACGGTACGCTGCTCGCTGCGGTCACCGCCGACTCGAACGGCAGCTGGAGCTATACCCCCGGCACGCAGTTCCCTGATGGCACGCAACTGCAGGTGACCGCGGTCGACACCACCAACAGCCACCAGAGTAGTGTGGTCCTGGTGACCACGGACTCCGTGGCGCCGGCCGCGCCGCACGTCGACGCGAGCAATGGCAGCGTGATCGCCGGGACCGGCGAGATCGGCGCGACGATTATCCTGCTCGATGGCAATGGCAATCCGATCGGCCAGACCACCGTCGACGCCAACGGGCACTGGAGCTTCAGCCCGCAAACACCACTGGCCAACGGCACGCTGGTCAATGCCATTGCCCGGGACGCCGCCGGCAACTCCAGCTTGGCCGGTACGGTAACGGTGGACACCATTGCACCACCGCCGCCCATCGTGGCGCCGAGCAATGGCCTGGTCCTGACCGGCACCGCGGAGGCGGGCGCTACCGTGCGGATTCTCGATGCCGGCGGCAACCTGATCGGTCAGACCAGCGCCGATGGTTCCGGCAACTGGTCGTTCACGCCGCCCACACAGATCCCCAATGGTTCAGTGCTGAGCGTGGTCGCCGTCGATCCGTCGGGTAACCCGAGCCTGGCCAGCAGCGTCACGGTGGATGGCCTGGCGCCGTCCGCGCCGGTCATCGCTGCGAGCAACGGCAGCGTGATTTCCGGTACGGCCGAGGCGAATGCCAGGGTGATTCTCACCGATGGCAGCGGCAATCCGATTGGCCAGGTCACTGCTGACGGGACGGGTCACTGGAGCTTCACTCCGGGCGTCCCGCTGGCCAACGGCAGCGTGGTCAATGCCGTGGCGCGCGACGCTGCCGGCAATACCAGTGTGTCGGCACAGACCACCGTGGATGCCGTGGCGCCGCCGGCGCCGCAGGTGAACCCGAGCAACGGCCTGCAGCTCAGTGGTAGCGCGGAGCCGGGAAGCACCGTGCTGATCAGCGATGGCAACGGTAATCCGCTGGGCCAGGTGACGGCGGGCGTGAATGGCGCCTGGTCATTCACCTTCGGCCAGCAACAGCCGGACGGTACGCTTCTGCAGGTCACGGCGCGCGATGCCGCGGGCAATACCAGCATCGCCGCCAGTACTACGGTGAACAGCGCGCTGGTCTCGCCGCCGCAGGTGGACGCCAGCAACGGCGTGGATTTCAGCGGCACTGCGGAAGCGGGCCAGCAGATCGTCATCCGCGACGGCAACGGCAACCTCATCGGCCAGACCTCCGCTGACGGCAATGGCCATTGGAGCTTCTCGGCCGGCGCGGCGCTGGCCAACGGTGCGGCCTACCAGGTGGTCGCGGTCGACCCCGGCAGTGGCCGCAGCAGCGTGCCGGTCAGCGGCACGGTGGATTCGGTCGCCCCGGCCGCGCCGACCATCGACGGCAGCAACGGCACGTCCCTGAGCGGCAGTGCCGAAGCCGGCTCGACGGTGACGCTGCGCGATGGCAGCGGCAACCTCATCGGCCAGGTCAGCGCCGATGGTACTGGCCACTGGAGCTTCACCCCGGCCACCCCGCTGGCCAATGGCACGGTGGTCAACGCCGTGGCCAGCGACGCTGCCGGCAACGCCAGCGCGCCGGTCAGCACCACGGTGGACAGCGTGGCGCCGCCAACGCCCACGGTGGAGCCGAGCAACGGTGCGCTGGTCGAGGGCAGCGCCGAAGCGGGCGCGACCATCCTGGTGCGCAATGCCGGCGGCAACGTGATCGGCCAGGTAACGGCCGATGCAGGCGGGCACTGGTCGTTCGCGCCGCAGCCGGCGTTGGCCAACGGTACCCAGTTGACGGTGCAGGCCCGTGACGCCGCCGGCAATGAGAGCGGCACGGCCAGTGTGACGGTGGATGCCCAGGCGCCAGCCGCGCCGGTGGTCGAACCGAGCAGCGGCAGCGAGCTCAGTGGCACCGCCGAAGCCAATGCCGAGGTAGTGATCATTTCCGCCAATGGCCAGGTGATTGCCCAGGTGCCGGTCGGCCCTGGCGGCACCTGGAGCTATACGCCGGGCACCCCGTTGTCTGACGGCGCGACCCTCAGCGTGGTCGCTGTGGATGCCGCCGGCAATCGCAGCGGCACCACCACGGTCACGGTGGACAGCACGCCGCCGGCCGCACCCGTGGTCAATCCCAGCAATGGCAGCAGCATCAGCGGCACCGCCGAGCCGGGCAGTACGGTCACCGTGACCGACAGCAGCAACAACCCGGTCGGCCAGACCACCGCCGATGGCCAGGGCAACTGGAGCGTCACACCGAGCACACCGCTGCCCAACGGCAGCACGGTCACCGTGGTCGCCACCGACGCCGCCGGCAACCCGAGCCAAGGCACCAGTACGGTGGTGGACTCCAGCGCGCCGAGCACGCCGCTGGTCAATCCCAGCAACGGCACCAGCCTCAGCGGCACGGGCGAGGAGGGCAGCACGCTGGTCTTCACCGATGGCAGTGGCAACACCCTCGGCCAGACCACCGTGGGGGCCGGCGGCGCATGGTCGTTCACGCCGCACCAGCCGTTGGCCGATGGCACTGTGGTGACGGTCGTCGCCAAGGATGCGGCGGGCAACCAGAGCGGCACGGTGCAGGTCACGGTCGATGCGATTGCGCCCGCCAATCCGATCCTGGATGCGAGCAATGGCCTGGTGCTCAGCGGCACCGGCGAGATCGGCAGCACGGTGATCATCAGCGTCGCCGGCAGTGAGGTGGCGCGGGCCGTGGTGGGCAGCGATGGCCACTGGAGCTACACCCCGGGCAGCCAGCTGGCGAACAACACCAACGTCTCGGTGGTGGCGGTGGACGCCGCCGGCAACAGCAGCCAGACGGTCAGTGGCGTCATCGACGGCGTGGCGCCGCCGACCCCGACCATTCTCCCCAGCGAAGGCCTCACCTTCTCCGGCACCGCCGAAGCAGGCGCGACGGTGATCCTCACCGACACCGGCGGCAATCCGATCGGCCAGACCACCGCCGATGCCGATGGCCGATGGACCTTCAGCGCCGGCACCCAGGTGCCCGACGGCACCGTGGTCAACGCAATCGCGCGCGATGCGGCGGGCAACAGCAGCGGCGTCGCCAGCACCACCGTGGATGCCGATGCGCCCGCGGCACCGCTGATCAACCCGAGCAATGGCTCCAGCGTCAGCGGGACGGCGGAGATCGGCAGCACCATTACCCTGGTCTACGCGAACAATGTGCTGATCGGCCAGGCGACCACCGACTCCAACGGCAAATGGACCTTCAGCCTGATCCCGTCGCTGCCCGATGGCACCGTCATCACCGTAGTTGCCCAGGACGCCGCCGGCAATACCAGCAACTCGGCGAGCATCGTCATCGACAGCATCGCTCCGTCGGCGCCCACGGTCTTGCCGAGCAACGGCAGCAGCCTGAGCGGCACCGCGGAGGCAGGCAACACGCTGATCGTCAGCCTGGGTGGCGTGGAACTGGGGCGTGTCCAGGCCGACATCAACGGTCATTGGACGCTCCCGCTCAGCCCGACCCTGGGCGACGGCACGCAGCCGAGCGTGGTGGCAGTGGATGCCGCGGGCAATGCCAGCGCGCCCACCACGGTCACTATCGATGCTGTCGCTCCAGCTGCGCCGACCATCAGTGACAGTAACGGCACCGTGCTGATCGGCACGGCGGAGGAGGGCAGCACGGTCATCCTCACCAACGGCAGTGGTACTGTCATCGGCCAGGTCACCGCCGATGGCTCCGGCCACTGGAGCTTCACGCCTCCCGTGCCGTTGCCCAACGGTACGAGTGTGACTGCCGTGGCGCAGGACGCCGCGGGCAACACCGGCCCGAGCGCCAGTATCGTGGTCGATACGACGTTGCCCAACCCGCCCGTCATTGAGCCGAGCAACGGCGCGACGATCAGCGGGAGCGCTGACGCCCTGGCGCTGGTGCGGATCCTTGACGCCGGCGGCAACGTGCTGATCGAGGTCAACGCGGACGGCGCCGGCCACTGGAGCTGGACGCCGAGCGTGCCATTGGCCGACGGCGTGGAGGTGCGCGCCGTGGTGGTGGACGGGACGCGCGTCAGCGGCGTCAGCAGCGTCACCATCGATGCGCAGCCCCCGGCCCAGCCGGTGGTTCAGCCCAGCAATGGCATCCTTCTCAGCGGTACCGCAGAGGCCGGCAGCATCATTACCCTGCTCACTGGCGGCAGCCAACTGATCGGCCAGACCACCGCCGATGCAACCGGGAAGTGGAGCTTCAGCCCCGGGGCCCCGCTGGCTGACGGTACCCAGGTGCAGGTGCTGGCGACGGATGCCGCAGGCAACACCAGCATCCCGGGACTCACCACCATCGACGCGGTGGCGCCTGCTGCACCAGTCGTTGCGCCGAGCAATGGCAGCGTGCTCGCCGGTACCGCCGAGGCCAACGCCACGATCCTGCTGACCGATGGCAACGGCAACGTCATCGGCCAGACCAGTGCCGATGGCAGCGGCAACTGGAGCTTCACCCCGATCGCGGCGCTGGCCAATGGCACCGTGGTGAATGCCGTGGCACGGGATGCCGCGGGCAATACCAGTGTGCTCGGCAGCACCACGATCGACAGCGTTGCGCCGGGCGTGCCCACCGTCGATCCGAGTAATGGCGTCGTACTCAGTGGCACCGCCGAGGCCAATGCCACCATCCTCATCACCGACGGCAACGGCAACCCCATCGGCCAGACCGTAGCCAATGGCAGCGGGCAGTGGACCTTCACGCCTGGCACACCGCTGGCCAATGGCGTCGTGGTGGATGTCGTGGCGCGCGATGCCGCCGGCAACACCAGTGGCGTTGCCACTACCACCGTGGATGCAGTTTCGCCGCCCACTCCCAGCATCAATCTCAGCAACGGTACGTCGCTCAGCGGCACCGCCGAGGCCAATGCCACGGTGATACTCACCGATGGCAACGGTAATCCTATTGGCCAGGTACACGCTGATGGCTCCGGCAACTGGAGCCTGGCAGTCAGCCCGGCGCTGGCCAACGGCACCCAGGTCAATGCTGTGGCCCGGGATGCCGCCGGCAACACAAGCGGGCCGGTCAGCACTACCGTCGACTCGGTGGCACCTGGCAATCCGACCATTGCTGCCAGCAATGGCACCGAGCTGCACGGCACCGCGGAAATCAACGCCACGGTGATCCTCACCGATGGCAATGGCAACCTCATCGGCCAGACCACTGCCAATGGCAGTGGCGTCTGGAGCTTCACCCCGGGCACTGCGCTGGCCAATGGCAGCGTGGTCAACGCGGTGGCGCGCGATGCGGTCGGCAACACCAGTGGCGCCGCCAGCACCACCATCGACAGCGTGGCGCCGGCTACCCCGACCATCGACCCGAGCAACGGCTCGCTGCTGTCCGGCACGGCCGAAGCCAATGCCACGGTGATCCTCACCGATGGCAACGGCAATCCGATTGGCCAGACCACCGCCAATGGCAGTGGCAACTGGAGCTTCACGCCTGGCGTTGCGCTGCCAGACGGCGCCGTGGTCAACGTCGTTGCGCGCGATGCCGCGGGCAATAGCAGCGGCGTGGCCACTACCACCGTGGATACCGTGCCGCCGCCGACACCGACCGTGGAGCCGAGCAACGGCACGCACCTGGCCGGTACCGCCGAAGCCGGCGCCAGGGTGATTCTCACCGATGGCGGCGGCAATCCCATCGGCCAGACCACCGCCGATGGCAGCGGTCACTGGAGTTTCACTCCCGGCACGGCACTGGCCAACGGCACCGTGGTGAATGTGCAGGCGCGCGATGCCGCCGGCAACGGCAGCGGTATCGCCACTACCACGGTGGATTCGGTGGCGCCGCCGACGCCGACCATCGACCCGAGCAACGGCACGCAACTGGCCGGCACCGCCGAGAGCAGCGCGACGGTCATTCTTCACGATGGCAATGGCAACCTGATCGGCACCACCCAGGCCGACGGCAGCGGCCACTGGTCGTTCACCCCGAGCCCGGCGCTGGCCAACGGCACCACGGTGAATGCCGTGGCCCAGGATGCCGCCGGCAACACCAGCGGCGCGGCGTCCACCGTGGTCGACAACCTGGCGCCCAATCCGCCCGTCTGCGACCCGAGCAACGGTACCCTGCTGAGTGGCACCGGCGAGGTGGGGGCAACCATCCTGATCAGTGTCGGCGGGGTAACGCTGGCGCAAGTGCAGGTGGATGGAAGCGGCCACTGGAACTACGCGCCACCTATCGGGCTGCAGAATGGCGTCCAGGTAAGCGTGGTGGCGCGCGATGCGGCGGGCAACCTCAGCAGCGCCGTGAGCGTCACGGTCGACGCCGTGGCACCGCCGCCGCCGGTCATCGCCGCGAGCGATGGCACGGTCTTCGCCGGCACCGCAGAGGCCAACGCCACCGTGGTGCTGAGCATCGGCGGCAGTGTGCTGGCCGAGGTGAAGGTCGACGCCAACGGCAACTGGCAATACGTCCCGGCCGTCCCGGTGGGCGACGGTGTGCTGGTGAGCGCCAGTACGCGTGACGCCGCAGGCAATGTCGGGCTGCCAAGCGATGTCACGGTCGACGCCAGCCTTCCGGCCATCCCGGTCATCAACCCGAGCAACGGCCTGTCCATCAGCGGTACCGCGGAGGCCAATGCGACGGTCCTGATCAGTGTCAACGGCGTCCAGGTCGCGCAGGTGTCGGTCAATGGCGCCGGCAACTGGAGCTATGTCCCCGGCCTGGCGCTGGCCGATGGTGCGGTGGTCACCGCGGTCGCTCGCGATGGCAGCGGCAACCTCAGCGCTGCTGCCGTGGCGGTGGTCGATGCACTGGCACCGGCGGTACCGGTGGTGACACCGAGCAACGGCAGTGCCCTGAGCGGTACCGCCGAGGCGGGTGCGACGGTGATTCTCAGCGTGGGCGGAGCTCCCATCGCCCAGGTCACTGCCGATGCCAGCGGGCACTGGAGCTATGCGCCGGGTACTGCGCTGGCCAATGGCGTGCAGGTCAGCGTCGTGGCCCGCGATGCCGCCGGCAATACCAGCGGTGCCGCCAGCGTCACCGTGGACAGCGTCGCACCCAACGCCCCGAGCATCGCTGCCAGCAATGGTGTCACCTTCAGCGGTACCGCCGAAGCCAATTCGACGGTGATCATCAGCGGCGCCAACGGCGCGCTGCTCGGCCAGGTCACCGCCAACGCCAGCGGCATCTGGAGCTTCACCCCCGGCGTGCCGCTGGGCAATGGCGTGGTGGTCAGCGTGGTGGCCAAGGATGCCGCGGGCAATATCAGCGTCGCCGCCAGCACTACGGTGGATGCCCTGGCGCCCAGCGTACCGGTGGTGACGCCGAGCAATGGCGCGTTGTTCAGCGGTACCGCCGAGGCGGGTTCGACAGTGATCCTCAGCGTCGGTGGCGCCGTCATCGGCCAGGTGACCGCCAATGCCCAGGGACAATGGAGCTTCGCCCCCGCTACGGCAGTGGCGAACAACACCCAGGTGAGCATCGTCGCCAAGGACGCGGTGGGCAACACCAGCGTCGCCGCCAGCGTCACCGTGGATGCCGTGGCGCCCACCGCGCCGATCGTCGCGCCGAGCAATGGCACGCTGCTCAGCGGTACGGCGGAGATCGGCTCGACGGTGATTCTCAAGGTCGGCGGCGCGATCATCGCGCAAGTCACCGCCGATGGCAGCGGGCACTGGAGCTTCACGCCGGGTACGGCGCTGGCCAACAACACCCAGGTCAGCGTTACCGCCAAAGACGCCGCCGGCAACGTCAGCGTGGCGACCACGGTCAGTATCGACAGCGTCGCCCCGGTGGCGCCCAGCGGCTTGAGCGTCAGCGCCAACGGCACGCTGCTCACCGGCATCGCCGAAGCCAACAGCACGGTGAAGGTGATCATCAACGGCGACACGAACAACCCGATCACCGTACAGGCCAACGGCAGCGGCAACTTCACGGTCAACCTCAGCCCGGCGCTGACCGCCGGCCAGGTGCTGACGGTGAACGCCGTGGATGCCGCCGGCAATGTCGGTTCGGCGATCCAGATCCAGGCGCCGGACCTGACCCGGCCGGTGCTGAGCATTGCCGAAGCGGCAGACGGCTACATCAACAAGACCGAACTCTCCGACGGTATCCAGGTGCGTGTGGGCCTGACAGCCGGGGCGCAGGCCGGGCAGACCCTGACCCTGCGCTACAGCGGCGCGGGCGGTTTCACCTACACCCAGGCGCATGTACTCACGGCGGCGGAAATCCTTGCCGGAGTGGCGCTGGTGACCGTATTGCCGGGCGCCGGCGTCGGGGTGTTCCCACAGGGGGCGGCGAGCATCACCGCCGACGTCAACGGCGGCCTGACGGCGACTCCGGCGGCCTTTACCGTCGATACCCTGGCGCCGACCGCACCGGTGCTGGCGCTGGTCGGCAGCGTGCTGGGCATCACCGATGAGGCCAACAGCACGCTGCTGGTGGATGTCAATCTCGGCGGGTTGAGCTCGCATACGGAAGTGCCGGCCGGCAGCAGCGGTGCCACTACGCTGGACCTGTTGACTGGACTGACCGGCGTCAGCCTGACCTGGGACCAGTTACTCGACGCCAGCATCGCGGTGGCGGCGCGTGACGCCGCCGGCAACGTCGGCACCGCAGCGAGCCTCAACCTGGAGAGTGTGCTCACGCAGAACACCGTGACCATCGGCGGCCTCGGCCTCGCCGTGGGCCTGCTGCCGCCGACCCTGGGTATCAGCGGTGCGGCGATTGCCGGCGGCAGCCTGGCCGTGCAGGTGATCACCCCGGCGCTAAACGTGACGCTGCATCCCACGGTCGACGCCACCGGGCACTTCACCATCAACCTGCTGGCACCGGACCTGCTGGCGCAGCTCGGCCTGTCGGTGACCCAGATACTCAACCTGGGCAGCCAGCTCAGCCTGCAGCTGATCGCCTATGACGCCGCCGGCCACCCGAGCGCGACCTATGGCCTGTCGCTCACCGGCTCCGGCCTGACCCTGGCTATCGGCGAGGTCAGCGTCACCGGCACGGCAGGCGCCGACGTGTTCGTCGGCCAGAGCGGCGCCGAACACTTCTACGGCAACGCCGGGGCGGACCTGTTCCTCCACGTTGGCACCAGCGACATCGTCCAGGCCGGTGATGGCAACGACACCATCCAGTTGCAGGCCACCAACTTCAAGAGCATCGATGGCGGTACCGGCTTCGACACGGTGATGCTCGGCAATGGCATCAACCTGAACTACGGCGCGGTCGGTACCGGCACCTTCACCAACATCGAGCGCTTCGACATGGTCAAGGGTGACGCGGGCAGCAACCTGACCCTCACCGCCGCCCAGGTGAACGCGGTGACCGATGCCAACCACACCCTGCAGATCACCGGCGACGCCAACGACACGCTGACGGTCAGGGGCGCGGTGGACACCGGCGTCAACCAGGTGCATGGCGGTATCAGCTATGACGTCTACAGTTTTGGCACCAGCACCCTGCTGGTGGAGGAGAACACCGTCCACGTCGTCGTGTCCTGAACAAGGAAGTACTGCATGACATTACGCAACGCCTGGTTGTATGGCCTGCTGCTGGTGAGCGCGGCAGGCCAGGGGCAGACACTGGAGGAGGCCGTGCGCGCAGGCCTCGCCATCCATCCTGAAGTCCGCGCCGCAGTGGCGGAAGCGGAGCGCGGCAAGACCGACGTGGAGATCAGCAAAGGTGGCTACTACCCGCAGGTGAGCATGTCCGGCGGGCCCGACGAATTCGACTTCGGCGAAGTCGTCTATGACCTGACCGCGTCGCAGATGCTCTACGACTGGGGGCGCATGAAGAGCAAGGTGGACAGCGCCAAGGCGACTCACCGCCAGCTCGACGAGAGCGCGCTGGTGAGCCGCGAGGACGCGGCGCTGGACATCGTCGAGACCTACCTCGACGTGCTCGCTGCGCAAGCGCGGATCGAGACCGTGCGCGAGCATATCCAGCGCCTGGGCGACATCCGCGAGATGACCCGGGCGCGCGGCGGCGACGGCTATTCCGACCGCAGCGAGCTGGACCGCGCCAACCTCGAGCTGTCCCGCGCTCAGGAGCAGCTGGCGCTGGAGAAGGGCGCCCTGCAGGACGCCCGCAACCAGTACGAGGTGCTGGTCGGCAAAGCGCCCGCCGACCTCGCCGAACCGGAGCCGCTGTCCATGCAACGCTACCTGGTCGGGACCGACATGAATCGTCTGATCGTCGACAGCCCGCTGTATCGCAAGGCCGCCGAGGACGCCGAAGTGGCCGAGGCCAAGCTGCGCGAGAGCAAGGCCTCGCTACTGCCGCAGGTGAACCTGGAGGCCTCGTCGTTGCGCCGCGAGATCGGCGGGCACCTGGAGAATGACTCCGTGGTATCGCTGCGCCTGCGCATGGATACCTTCGAAGGCCTCTCCAACTTCCGCCGGCCCACCGCCGCCCAGCAGCACCTGGAGTCCACCCGCTGGACGCGCGACGCCATGCAGCGCGATATCAGGCGCAAGCTGCAGACCCTGTTCGACACCGACGACACCCTGCGCTGGCGGCAGGACTCGCTGGTCCAGCAGGTGCACGAATCCGACCAGGTCAGCGGCGTCTACCGCGACCAGTTCGAAGTCGGCCGACGCGACGTGATCGACCTGCTCAATGTGCAGCGCGAACGCTTCGAGGCCGAACGCCAGTTGGCCAACCTGCGCTTCGAACGCAAGCGCGTGGAGTATCGCGCCGCTGCGCAGATCGGCCTGCTCGGGCCACTGCTGGAAAATCACCTCGCTCCGGGAGCCTCCTGATGAACGCCGACAACGTGGTACTGCTGGCGGAACACGAAGCCCAGACCGACCCGCTGCGCCTGGGCCTGGCCCTGCTGTGCCGGCAACTGGGCCGCCCGCTGGGCGTGGCCGAGCTGGGCGAGGGCATGCCGCTGCAACAGGGTCGCCTGCCGTTGCGTTTCGTACCCCGCGCGCTGCGCCGTGCGGACATCGTGGCGCGGGTCGAGCGCCTGCCGCTGGCGAAGATGGACAGCTACCTGCTGCCCGCGCTGCTGGTGCTGGAGGACGGCGCCACCCTGGTGCTCTGCGAGCTGGACGGTGAGTCCGCCAGCGTCCTGGTGCCGCACAGCGACGGCGGCGTCGAACGCCTGGCGCTGGCGGCATTGCAGAGCCGCTACAGCGGCCTCGCGGTCTTCGCCAAGTGCCGCTACCGTGCCGACGGCCGGGTTGGCGACTTCGCCAAGCGGGCCCAGCAGCACTGGTTCTTCGGTCCGCTGCGACAGCTCTGGCGCTCCTACTTCGAAGTGGCGATGGCGGCGATGATAGCGAACCTGCTGGCCATCGCCTCGGCGCTGTTCGCCATGCAGGTGTATGACCGCGTGGTGCCCAATGCGGCCATGGACACGCTGTGGATCCTGGCCAGCGGTGTCGGCCTGGCGATCATCCTCGAAGGCGTGATCCGCTCGTTGCGCGGCCACCTGCTGACCACCATGGGCAAGCGCATCGACCTGCAGCTGTCGACCTTGCTGTTCGAGCGCGTGCTCAATACCCGGCTGGCGGCCAAGCCTGCCTCGGTGGGCGCCTTCAGCACCCAGGTGCGCGAGTTCGAGGGCGTGCGCGAGTTCTTCACCTCGTCCAGCGCAGCGATGATCAGCGACCTGCCGTTCGTCTTGCTGTTCCTGCTGATCATCGCGCTGATCGGTGGTCACCTGGTCTGGGTGCCGGCGGTGGCGGCTGTGCTGATGCTGTTGCCGGGCCTGCTCTGCCAGGGCCTGCTGGCGCGGCTGTCGCGGGAGAACCTGCGCGAGGGCGCGGTGAAGAACGGCATCCTGCTGGAGTCGATCGAGAACCTCGAATCGGTCAAGGCGACCCATGCCGAAGGCCGTTGCCTGCACCTCTGGGAAACGCTCACCGCGCAACTGGCGGGCAACGCCATGCGCACCCACACGCTGACCACGGCGTTGTCCTATGGCGCGAGCATCGTCCAGCAACTGTGCTACGTCGGCGTGGTGGTGTTCGGTGTCTACCGCATCAGCGCGGGCGAGCTGAGCGTCGGCGCCCTGGTCGCCTGCTCGATCCTCGCTTCCCGCGCGGTGGCGCCGCTGTCCCAGGCGGCAGGCATCCTGGGTCGCTGGCAGCACACCAAGGTGGCCATGGAGGGGCTCGACCAACTGATGCAGGCGCCGATGGAGCGCCCCCAGGACAAGCGCTTCGTCAGCAAGGAGCGCCTTGCCGGGCATTACCGCCTGGAGCGCGTGCGCCTGGTGCACGGCGAGAACCCGCCGGCGGTGGACATCGCCGCGCTGGAAATCCGCCCCTACGAACGCATCGCCCTGCTGGGTGGCAATGGCGCCGGCAAATCCAGCCTGCTGCGCTTGCTGGCCGGGCTGTATGACCCGGAATCCGGGCGCCTGCTGCTGGATGACGTGGCCCTGGCGCAGATCGATCCGTCCGATCGCCGCCGCCATATCGGCTACCTGCCGCAGGACGTCGCGCTGTTCTACGGCACACTGCGCGACAACCTCAACCTGGAGGGCGCGGCAATCAGCGACGAGGAGATGTTCGAGGCACTGGATGGCGTCGGCCTGGGGGATTTCGTCCGCGCCCATCCGCTCGGCCTGGACCTGCCATTGCTGGGCAACGGCAGCCTGTCCGGCGGCCAGCGCCAGGCCGTCGGCCTGGCCCGGGTGCTGCTGCAGGACCCACCGGTGGTGCTGCTCGACGAACCCACCGCGAGTTTCGACCAGAGCACCGAGCTGCACGTGATCGGCTACCTGCAACGCTGGCTGGAGGGCCGCACCCTGATCATGACCACACACAAGAAGAGCATGCTGGCAGTGGCCACCCGCGCGGTGGTGCTGAGCCAGGGCCGGGTGGTGATGGACGGTGCGCTGGAGCAGATCGTCCAGGACCGCACGGTGCAGATTCCCGAGCAGGAGGGCGCTGCCCATGGCCAGTGAAAGCCGCGCCGCCGCGCGCCTGCGCCGCGAACTGCAGGACCCGCTGCTGGCCGCCAGCCATCCGCTGTCGCGCCCGCTGCTGTGGGCATTGCTGCTGAGCCTGGGGGCGGCCATCGCCTGGGCCGCGCTGGCGCAATTGGACGAAGTGACCCGCGGCGATGGACGCGTGGTGCCGTTCAGCCGCATGCAGAAGATCCAGAGCCTGGAGGGCGGGATCCTTGACCGCCTGCTGGTGCAGGAGGGCGAGCTGGTGCAGGTCGGCCAGCCGCTGGTGCGGCTGGACCGCACGCACTTCGAAACCTCCTGGCAGGAGGCCGCCAACCAGGCCGAGGTGCTCAGTGCCGCCATCGCCCGGCTCGACGCCGAGGTGATGGGCCAGGACCATATCGTCTTCCCCGACAGCATCGCCGCCGATGGCCCGGTGGCACGCTCGGAGCGCGAACTGTTCAAGTCGCGCCGCGACAAGCTGGAGGAAAACACCCGTTCGCTGCAGAAGCAGATTCGCCTGGCACAGAGCCAGCTGGCGCTGGTCGAGCCGCTGGTGGCGCGCCGTGCGGTGAGCCAGATGGAGGCGCTCAAGCTGAGCCAGGACATCGCCACCCTGAGCGGCAAGCTCACCGAGCTGAAGAACACCTACTTCCAGGACGCCTACACCGAGCGCCAGGAGAAGAAGGCCCAACTGGCGCAGATCGAACCCATCGTCCAGCAGCGCAAGGACCAGTTGCGCCGCACGGAAATCCTCTCGCCGGTGCGCGGGCGGGTGAACACCGTGCTGATCAGTACCCGCGGCGGCGTGGTGCAGCCGGGCGAGCCGATCATGGAAGTGATCCCGGTGGAGGAGCGCCTGCTGGTGGAGGCCAAGGTCAAGCCACGCGACGTGGCCTTCCTGGTGCCGGGCATGCCGGCGAAGGTCAAGATCACCGCCTATGACTACAGCATCTACGGTGATCTGAAAGGCACCCTGGAACAGATCAGCGCCGACACCATCGAAGAAGATACGGTGCATGGCAAGGAGTACTACTACCAGGTACTGATCAAGACCGACGGTAGCCAGTTGATGCGCAACGGCGAGGTGCTGCCGATCATCCCCGGCATGGTCGCCGAGGTAGACATCCTCAGCGGCAAGCGCAGCGTGCTGAACTACCTGCTGCGGCCGCTGCTCAAGGCGCGGTTGATGTAGCGGCCATCGTGCACGGATCGCCCTGGTAGGGGCGGACTCCGACCGCGATGGTTTCACCCTGCGTCGGGTTTGGTCGGAGCGGGGATGAGTCGATCGCGGACAGAGTCCGCTCCTACGCCAGGCTTGCTAACTGGCAGCAATCGGAACACCCGGCGTACGCCTCCTTCCCGCGACAGGAAAGGGCCGGGGACCTGGGGAGGGAAAGGCGTGGCACTGTAGGGGCGAGCCCGCCGGCCATGGGTATCCGGGCGGGGCTTGCCGCCGGGCTCGCTCCTACGGCGGCCAATCAATCCTCCCACCACTCTGGCTGTTCCTGTAGGAGCGAGCTCGCTCACGAACCGCCCAGCGCCGGCGTCACCGGGAAACTCGTTCGCGAGCAAGCTCGCTCCTACAGGGCATGGCCAAGCGTAGGAGCGGACTCTGTCCGCGATCGGCTCGTCACCGCTCCAATCTCCCAGGGAGTTGATCGCAATCATCGCGTACAACGTCCTCTCCCACGCGAGAAACACCTGCTGCTTCGGCCCTTCCTGTAGGAGCGAGCTCGCTCGCGAACCATCCAACGCCGGAGCCACCGGGAAACTCGTTCGCGAGCAAGCTCGCTCCTACAAGGGCATGGCCAAGCGTAGGAGCGGACTCCGTCCGCGATTCACTCATCGCCGCTCCAATCTCCCAGGGAGCTGTGCGCGATCATCCCGGACAAAGTCCGTTCCCACACGAGAAGCTCCTGCCGCCGCTGCGGCTCTTCCTGTAGGAGCGAGCTCGCTCGCGAACCGCCCAGCGCCGGAGCTACCGGGAAACTCGTTCGCGAGCAAGCTCGCTCCCACAAGGGCATGGCCAAGCGTAGGAGCGGACTCCGTCCGCGATCGACTCATCGCCGCTCCAATCTCCCAGCGAGCTGAGTTCGCTCCTGCGCGCGCCACATCAGCCGCGCGCCGCTTTCCAGCGGCGGATCACCAGTTTCTCCAGCTCCACCGCGAAGAACACCGCGATGCCGATGCCCAGCGAGATCATCCAGCCGCTGAAGGGCAGGGCGACGGTGTGGAAGGCGGTCTGCATGAACGGCACGTAGATCACCAGGCACTGCAGCAGGATCAGCGCCAGGGTCACCGTGAGCAGGGCGCCGTTGCGCAGCAGCGCCAGGTTCAGCGAGAACTCTTCCTGCAGGCGGCAGTTGAACAGGTACGCCCACTGCGCGGTGACCAGGGTGTGCAGGATCATGGTGCGGATGTAGTCGGTGTCGTGGCCGTTGCTGACCAGCCAGGCTTCCAGCAGGAAGGCCGCGGCGGTGAGCAGGCCACCGACGTAGAGCACCCGCCAGACGGCGAAGCCGTTGAGGATCGACTCCTTCGCGTTGCGCGGCGGCCGGCGCATCATGCCCGGCTCGCCAGGCTCGAAGGCCAGGGCGAAGGACAGGGTGGTGGAAGTCGCCATGTTCATCCAGAGAATCTGCAGCGGCGCCAGCGGAATCACTGCGCCGGCGAGGATCGCCATGACGATCAGCAGGCCCTGGGCCATGTTGGTCGGCAGGATGAACAGCACGGTCTTCTTCAGGTTGTCGTAGACCCGACGCCCCTCGCGCACGGCGCCGGCGATGGTGGAGAAGTTGTCGTCGGTGAGCACCATGTCGGCGGCCTCCTTGGTCACCTCGGTGCCCTTGATGCCCATGGCGATGCCGACGTCGGCCTGCTTCAGTGCCGGGGCGTCGTTGACCCCGTCGCCGGTCATGCCGACCACTTCCTCGTTGGCCTGCAGCGCGCGCACCAGGCGCAGCTTGTGTTCGGGGCTGGTGCGGGCGAACACCGAGTACTGCAGGGCGAGGGATTTCAGCTGCGTATCATCGGCCTGTTCCAGTTCCTGGCCGGTCATGGCGCGCAGGTCGTTGCCCATGCCGAGCATGCCGGCGATGGCGACGGCGGTGTCCGGGTGGTCGCCGGTGATCATCTTCACCTGGATACCGGCGCGCTTGCACAGGGCGATGGCCTCGATGGCCTCCGGGCGCGGCGGGTCGAGCAGGCCGGCGACACCGAGGAAGATCATGCCGTCCTGCACGTCCTCGTGGTCGATCACGCCGTCATCGGGCTGCACCGGCTTGTAGGCGGCGGCGAGCATGCGCAGGCCTTGCCCGGCGATGAAGCTCATCTCGCGCTCCCAGTACTGCCGATCCAGCGGCTCCACGCCATTGCCGCCGAGCTGCTGCTGGCACATGCGCAGCAGCACGTCCGGCGCACCTTTGAGGTAGACCAGGCTCTGCCCGGCGACGTCGCAGCGCCGCGCCATGTACTTGTAGGCCGAGTCGAAGGGGATCTTGCCGAATTTCTGGAACTCGATCTCCGGCAGGTTTGCCTTGCGCGCCAGGACCTTCAGCGCGCCCTCGGTTGGGCCGCCGACCACGCCCCAGCGGCCTTCGTCGTTGAGCGCAAGGCTGCTGTCGTTGCAGATGTCCACCGCGCGGATGAAGTCCTGCAGGGCGCGATGCCGAGACCAGTCCAGCTCGTCGCTGGTGCTGCCGAAGGTAATGCGGCCCCTGGGCTCATAGCTCTGGCCCTCGACGGCGTAGATACCGTTGGCGAGCAGCACGCTCTTCACGGTCATCTCGTTCATGGTCAGGGTGCCGGTCTTGTCCGAGCAGATCACGCTCATGGCGCCCAGGGTTTCCACGGTCGGCAGCTTGCGGATGATCGCCTTGTTCTGCGCCATGCGTTGCACGCCCAGCGACAGGATGATCGAGACGATGGCCGGCAGGCCTTCGGGCACCGAGGCCACGGCCAGGCTGATCAGCGACAGCAGCAGCTCGCCGAACGGATAGTCGTGCCAGAAGAAGCCGATGATGAAGAGCACCACCATCATGCCGACGATCAGCTGGAAGATGCGTTTGCCCAGCTCGGCGATCTGCCGCAGCAGCGGGGTTTCGCTTTCGTCGACGTTGGCGATCAGCTTGTTGATGCGGCCCAGCTCGGTGTTGCCGCCCGTCTCGATCACCACGCCACGGGCGTTGCCGGCGCTGACGTTGGTGCCGGAGAAGCCGAGGTTGGTGCGGTCGGCCAGCAGCGCGTCCTTGTCCAGCGCAGCGGCGTGCTTGCCGACGGTGAGGGATTCACCGGTGAGCATGGATTCCTCGACCTGCAGGTGATGCACGTCGAACAGGCGCACGTCGGCGGGGATCTTGTCACCGGGGCGGAGGATGACGATGTCGCCGGGCACCAGCTGGGCGGCGTCCATCTCGATTTTCTTGCCGTTGCGCACCACATGGGCGGTGCTGCTGAGCATGCCGCGCAGGGCGGCGAGGGATTTCTCCGCCTTGTTTTCCTGGAAGAAGCCGATGCCGGCGTTGATTACCGCCACCAGCAGGATGACGATGGTATCGGTCCAGTGGCCCATCAGCGCGGTGGCGACGGCGGCGGCCAGGAGGATGTAGATCAGCACGTCGTTGAAGTGCCGGGCGAAGCGCAGCCAGAGTGGATCGACATCCTTGGCTGGCAGCGCGTTGGGCCCGACGCGCTGCAGGCGCGCCTCGGCCTCGTCGGGGGAGAGGCCTTCGGCGCTGGTCTGCAGATCGGCCATGGCCTGGTCGACGCTCTTGCGGTACCAGTCGGTGGTTTGCGGTTTGCCGTCGGTGGTTTGCTGTGCAGTCATGCGCTGACTCCCGGCTCCTGCCTGTTGGGAAATTAGGACTGCACCCAGACTAGACGGTGGGGATGACGTCGGACCTGTCATACCTCAAGGTTCTTCCCGTCCTGGCTGAACGCTTCCTGAACGGCGTAGGAATTGCCATCAGAAATGGCGACTGGCGTAGGAGCGGACTCCGTCCGCGATCGACTCAGCATCGCTCCGATCCGTCCCGGAGTGGGGCAAACCATCGCGGACAGAGTCCGCTCCTACAATGCCGACGGCTCCAGCTCCCGCGCGCCACCGACCCGGCTGGCCTGCCGCCAGCGCTTCGGCGTGCAGCCCACCAGCTTGCGGAAGCTGCGGCAGAAGTGCGATTGATCGGCGAAGCCGCACTCCTGGCTGACCTGGGAAATCGGCGCGGCGCCGTTGGCCAACAGCTCGCGGGCGCGCTCGATACGCAGGCGCAGGGCCCACTCCCGCGGCGCGAGGCCGGTGGCCTGCTTGAACGCGCGGGAGAAATGGCTGCGCGACAGGCCGCACTGCTCGGCGACGTCGGCAATGTACAGGCGGCTGAGCAGGCAGCCGGCGAGGATCTCCTTGGCCTTGCGCTCCTGCCAGGGGGCGAGGGCGAGGCGTTCGCCCTCGCTGGGTGCGTCGTAGCACGGCGGTGGCAGGCGGTAGTGTTCCAGCAGGTGCCGGCACAGGCGCTGGCTGGCCTGCCGGATGCCTTCTCCCTGGCTTTCCAGCTCCTCCATGAGCTGCTGTACCAGACGGTGGGTCTGGGGGGCGAGCATGGTCGCTACCTGGTGGGCAGGTGCGGGCATGATGTCTCTCTTCCGGTCGGCTTGCAGTGGCGGGAAAAACCGCCTTGGAAATAAAAAATTCAAGGTAAATCAAGGTGATCCGATCCTCAATCGAATTCGCCAGGCATTCCGTCTTCAAGCACATCCGTCCAAGAAAAACACCGTGAGGCATGCTCGACTGGCGTGACCTTTGTCTTGTGCAAAGATGCCCACTCCCACTCCCACTCCCACTCCCACAGCCCGAGCGACCAGCCATGAACCGAAACGACCTGCGCCGCCTGGACATGAACCTGCTGGTGATCTTCGAATCCCTGATGCTGGAGCGAAACCTCACCCGCGTCGGCGAAAAGCTGTTCATTACCCAGTCCACCGTCAGCGCTGCCCTGGCGCGCCTGCGCGACCTGTTCGACGACCCGCTGCTGGTCCGCGCTGGCCGCGCCATGGAGCCCACCAGCCGGGCGCTGCACATCTTCGAGGAACTGCGCCCGGCGATGGACGTGATCTCTGCGGCGGTCAGCCGCGCCAAGTCCTTCGAACCCGAGACCAGCTGCAACATCTTCCGCCTGGGCCTTTCCGACGATGCCGAGTTCGGCCTGTTCCCCGCCCTGTTGGCGCGTCTTCAGCAGGACGCCCCGAACATCACCGTGGTGGTACGCCGGGCCAACTTCCTGCTGATGCCGGCATTACTGTCCTCAGGCGAAATCACCGTCGGCGTCAGCTACACCACCGACCTGCCGGCCAACGCCAAGCGCCGCAAGCTGCGCGATATCGGCGTGAAGGTGCTGCGCGGCGACGACCGCCCCGGCCCGCTGACGCTGGATGAGTACTGCTCGCGGCCGCACGTGATGGTGTCGTTCTCCGGCGACCTGAACGGCGCCATCGACCTCGACCTGGAGCGTATCGAGCGCCGCCGCCGGGTGGTTCTCGCCGTGCCGCAGTTCGGCAGCCTGCGGGCGCTGCTGCGCAACACCGAGATGATCGCCACCGTGCCGGACTACGCCGCCTGCGCATTGGTGGAAGACAGCTGCCTGCGTGCCGAGGACCCGCCGCTGGACATCAAGCCGGCGGAGTTGTCGCTGGTGTGGAGCGCCGCCCACGACAACGACCCGGCCGAACGTTGGCTGCGCGAGCGGATGGTCGAGTACATGAGCGCGCCGCTGCCGTGAACGGAATTCATCGGCATTTGTAGGATGGGTGGAGCGCAGCGATACCCATGCCGTTGGAGCAGGGTAATGATCGGTATCGCTTCGCTTCGCTCCACTCCATCCTACAACGTGCTTTTCCAGTAACGCAGGGCGCATAACGCGCCCTGCGTAGGCGGCGCCGCAAGCTCAGAACACGCCCTTGAGCGGGTACTCGATGATCACGTAGATGCGGTCGATATCCGCGCCGCCCTGGGCGTCGTTGGCGCGGTGCGAGACCTGGGCGAAGCTAAGCGCCAGGTCCTTGGCCGGGCCGGACTGGACCACGTAGCGCACGTCGAGATCGCGCTCCCAGTGCTTGCCGTCGTCGCCGTAGGCCGGCTGGCAGGTGCCGCCCTGCATGGGGTTGTACGCGCCGCCGCAAGGCGCGTGGGTGCCGTCGATGCCACTGCCGCGCACGTAGCGTGCGGAAAGGGTCAGGCCGGCAAGTCCGGCGCTGGCCCCGTCCCACTGGTAGCGCGCCTGCCAGGAATGCTCGCCGGGGCCGTTGAAGTCGGCGTACTTGATGGAGTTGGCGAGATAGATGGAGTCGCCGCCGACGAAATCGAAGGGCGTGTCACCGTTGACCTTCTGGTAGGCAAGGCTCAGCGCGTGGCTGCCCAGGGCGACCTTGCCCAGCACGCTCCAGGCCAGGGTGTCGATGTTGCCGGCGCGGGCGCTGCCGGTGTCGCCGGTCTTGTAGAGGTTGGCGTCCACCGACCAGCGGCCGAGGTGGCCGTTGAGGTTGGCGTAGGCCTGGTGCCAGACATCGTCCAGTTGGCTGGCATAGAGTGCGCCGCCCCAGTTCGAACCCGGGGCGCTCCAGGTGGCGCCGGCCAGGCTCAGGCCGCCGAAGCGGGTGCTGGCGCCGTAGCCTTCGAATTCGCCGTGGCTGGAGCTGGAGTTCTGGTTCTTGAAGGCGGTGAAGCGCCCGGCTTGCAGGCGCAGGCCAGGCAGGCTGCGATCGTCGAGGAACCAGCCGGTGGCGTATTCGGGTTGCAGGCGTTTGTCGCCGGTGTCGAATACCGGCGTTTCCACTTCCATCTCGCCCCAGGCGAGGCTGCTCTTCTCATGCAGCAGGCGCAGCGCGGCGCCGGCATCGGAGTAGTCGCTCTCGCTGCGCCCGTCGCTGTCCAGCGGCAGCAGGCCGGTACCGGCATGGCCGCGCCCGCCATCGAGCTTCAGGCCGAGGAAGGCGTGGGCGTCGACGCCCAGGCCAATGGCGCCGGGCGTGACATCGCTGCTGAACTTGCCGATGAAGCCCTGCGCCCATTCACGGCGCAGGCTCTGGCCGTTGGGGCCGGGGCTGCGGTAGTCGTTGTCGAGGAAGTAATTGCGCGACAGCAACGACCAGTCGGCAGCGTGGGCCTGCGCGCAGGCGAGTGCCAGGGCGCAGGGAAACAGGACGTTTCTCACGCTCAGGACTCCGTGCGGAAAACAGCGAGGCGGGGCAGGGCGAAGCGATAGCGCCCCGGCCCGGCAATCGCCAGACCGGTGAAGAGAATCAGCATCCACCAGGCGAACTGGCCTTCCTCCAGCGACCACTGCGGGTGCACGAACAGCAGTGCCACCAGCAGCACGGCGATCACCGGCAGGCAGGCGAGGCGGGCGAACACGCCGAGGATCAGCAGGATCGGGCAGAGCACTTCGGCGAACACCGCCAGCGCCAGGGTTGGCACAGCGCCGAGGCCGAAGGGGTCTTCGATGCGCTGCAGCTCGCTCTGCCAGTGCAGCAGCTTGGGCAGCCCGTGTACCTGCAGGAGCAGCACGGCGGCGGCAACGCGCATCAACAGCAGCGCCAGGGCGCCGTTGCGGTCTTGGGTCGGCATGGTCTGTCCCTCGGGAATGAAAAAGGGGGCGGCCACGCCGCCCCCTTCTGGTGCGTCGGCTCAGTGGCCTTCGCTGGCGTTGAACATGGTCTTGGCATAGATCAGGCCGAGGCCGTAGGCGCCGCCGTGTTCGATGGAGGTCTTCACGGTGGCATCGTAGGTCTCGCCGCGGGCCCAGTCGCGTTGCAGTTCCAGCAGGTACTGCAGGGACGTCATCGGGCGCGCGCCCAGCTGGATCATTCGTTGCAGGGCCATCTCGTGAGCCTCGGTGGAGACGTCGCCGCAGGCATCGGCGATGACGTAGACCTCGAAGCCCTGGTCGATGGCCGACAGGGCCGGGCCGACGATGCAAACGGAGGTCCAGAGGCCGGCGAGGACGATCTTCTGCTTGCCGAACTTGTTCACTTCCACGGCGATGCGCGGGTCTTCCCAGGTGTTCATGCTGGTGCGGTCGATGACGTTGTGTTCGGGGAAGACCGACTTGATCTCGTCGAAGATCGGGCCGGAGAAACTCTTCTCGGCGACGGTGGTGAGGATGGTGGAGACGTCGAATTCCCGGGCCGCCTTCGCCACCAGGGCAGCGTTGTTGCGCAGGGTCACGGCGTCGATGGATTTGGTCGCGAAGGACATCTGCGACTGGTGGTCGATCATGATCAGGGTGTGGTCGGTGGGGTTGAGCAGGGTCTTGCCGGGAGTGGCTTTGGCGATGGCGGTCATGGCGATGGTCCTTGTGGATGATGTGGGTGGAGGCGCTTCGAGTGGTCGGTGGGTGCGGCCTGCGGAAGTCAGTGCCGAACCGTGGAGGCATCTTTGCCGATCGGCGAAAGGCGCGGAACAGACAGCCTTGCACGGCCACTTTGCAGTTCTGCAAGACCTGCCCGAAGGCGCCGAGGGGCAGACTATGGTTTCGCCGCCAGGGCATTTATTGGACCTGTGTGCTCGGCCCGCCTGGCGGAGAATGATGCAAACGTGCGATTCGCCAGGAGCGCGAATGGGTACAGTGGCGATTTCCGATACCGGGGCAGGCGAAACCGCCAAGCTCCGTTTGCGTGCGAGCAGAAGAATGAAAACAGTGGCCATGGTGCTGTACGACGATGTGCTGGCGCTGGATGTGACCGGGCCGATGGAAGTGTTCTCCATGGCCAACCGCTACCTGCCGCCGGAGCGGCACTACCGCTTGCTGACGGTGGCGGCGAAGCCCGAGGGCGTGCGCGCCTCCAGCGGCCTGAAGATGAGCGCCGACCTGCCGCTGGAAGCACTGCTCGCCGGCGTCGACCTGCTGCTGGTGCCCGGCGGGCCGGGCGCCTACAACGGCCGCAACGACGCGCTCACTGCCTGGCTGCCGGTAGCGGCGCGCGCGGCGAAACGCTATGGCGCGGTGTGTACCGGCGCCTTCCTGCTCGGCGCCGCCGGGCTGCTCGACGGTTACCACTGCACCACCCACTGGAACTATCTCGAGCGCCTGGCGCAGCTGTACCCGCGCACCCAGGTGCAGGCTGAGCGCATCTACGTCATCGACCGCAACCTGATCACCTCGGGCGGCGTTACCGCCGGCATCGACATGGCGTTGGCGGTGGTCGCCGAGGACCACGGCAAGGATGTCGCCCTGGAAGTGGCCAAGGTGCTGCTGGTGGTGCTCAAGCGCCAGGGCGGGCAGACACCGTTCGGCCCGCTGCTGGTATCGGTGGTGCGTGACGGCTCGGTGATCGCCCGTGCCCAGGCCTACGTGGTGGACCACATCGACGAGCCACTGACGGTGAACCGCCTGGCCGAGCAGGTGGCCATGAGCCCGCGCAACTTCGCCCGCGCCTTCCAGCGCGAGACCAGCATGACGCCCATGCAGTACGTGCAGAGCGCGCGCATCGACCACGCGCGCAAGCTGCTGGAAGGCAGCGACCTGCCACTCAAGCAGGTGGCCTGCCGCAGCGGCTTCGGCAGCCCCCGGCACATGCGCACGGTATTCGGCGAACGCATCGGCATGACGCCGAGCCAGTACCGCGAGCAGTTCGGCTTCGCCTGATGGCAGTGCGCCGCATTTCCTGCCGGTTGACCGTCCGGTGCACCCTGATTGGCCGAATCCTTCCCCCTGCGGGATTTGCGCTGTCACACGAGGACGGGAAAATACCCTGACCACCAATCAGGGGCGCGTCACCTCGGTACTGGCCAGATCGCCTGGAGGACCCGTAGTAGAGCGATCCGTCAGATCCGCAGACGTGAGCAGGACATGAGCGCAAGCACGGAAAACCGCACCGAGACCGTCCTGCAGTTCGGTCGCTTCCAGTTCCACCCCTACAAGCGCCAGTTGCTGCAGGGGGATCGCCCGGTGCGGATCGGCAGCCGCGCGCTGGACATTCTCCAGGTGCTGATCCGCCAGCCCGGCGAGATCATCGGCAAGGACAGGATCATCGCCCAGGTCTGGGGCGATACCGTGGTCGAAGAGATCAACCTGCGCGTGCACATCGCCGCCCTGCGTCGCGCCCTTGGCGAAGGTCGCACCGGCGAGCGCTACATTGCCAATGTGCCGTTGCGCGGTTATGGCTTCGTCGGCGTGGTGGAAACCGTCAGCGCGCCGCTGCAGGCCGTCGCACTGCCGTGCGAGGTGCGCGCCAGCAATCTGCCGGTGCTGCTGATGGGCCTGGTCGGGCGCCAGGCGCTGCTGGAGCGGGTGCTCAAGCAGATGCCGGCGACGCGCCTGCTGACCCTGGTCGGCCCCGGCGGCATGGGCAAGACCTCGCTGGCGATCCATGCCGCGGAACAGCTCGGCAAGCACTTCGCGCAGGTGCGTTTTCTCGACCTGTCCATTGACCCGGACGGCGTTTCCCTCAGCCAGAGCCTTGCCATCCTGCTGCGCGAACCGACCTTCGAGCCGACCCTGCTATTGCTGGATAATTGCGAGCACCTCGCCGAACGCTGCGCCGAGGCGGTGGAGCACCTGCTGCGCCTGCATCCCGCGCTGAGCATCCTGGCCACCAGCCGCGAGCCGCTGCGTGCGGAGGGCGAGCATGTGCTGCGCCTGCCGCCGCTGGAGGTGCCCGTGCGGGACGATGCGCCGCTGGCGCTGGCCATGTGCAGTTCGGCGGTGCAGCTGTTCGTGATGCGCGCGCGGGAGGTCTGCGACCGCTTCGAACTCAAGCCTGGCCAGGTGCGCGCAATCATCGACATCTGCCGGCGCCTGGACGGCATTCCCCTGGCCATCGAGATAGCGGCGCGGCAGGTAGGCATCCTCGGCCTCGCCGGCTTGCCGGCGCTGCTGGACACGCCCATGCAACTGCTGATGCCCGGCCGCCGCACCGCCCCGGCGCGGCAGCAGAGCCTGCGCGCGACCTACGACTGGAGCTATGGCCTGCTGGATGCTGCCGAGCAGCGCTGCCTGGGCCTGCTCGCGCAGATCGCCGATGGCTTCACCCTGGACGCGGCGGTCGCTTCGCTGGACGACAAGCGCTGGTGCCGCGAATGCGTGTTCGCCGCCGTGCGGCAACTGGCGGACAAGTCGTTGCTGTGGGTAGAGCAGGGCGACAGCGAGGTGCGCTACCGCGTGCCTCACACCGCGCGCGCTTACCTGCGGCAGGTCGACATGGCCAGCACTGCGGCCTGAAGGCGCGCAGGAGCGGACTCCGTCCGCAATAATTTTCGGCGCACTGCGGACCTATCGCGGACGGAGTCCGCTCCTACAAAAACCCGGCGTCCCGTTCTCCACGTCGCACACGTCGGCGCTTTTCGTAGGAGCGAGCTTGCTCGCGAACCGCCCAGCGCCGGAGCACCCGGGAAGAGCGTTCGCGAGCAAGCTCGCTCCTACAGGTCGCCCGGTCACCCATGCAGGGTCCTGACTCAGCGCATGCGTCCAATAGGGCAGCCGCTGCCGAGGCCAAAGCCGTGCGTCCCGTGCTTCACATCGCGCACGCTGACGCTTTTCGTAGGAGCGAGCTTGCTCGCGAACCGCACAGCGTCGGAACGCCCGGGAAGAGCGTTCGCGAGCAAGCTCGCTCCTACAGGTTGCCCGGTCACCCATGCAGGGCCCTGACCCAGCACATCCGTCCCATAGGCCAGCTGCTGAGGCTGAAGCCGTACGTCCCGTGCTTCATGTCGCACACGCTGACGCTTTTCGTAGGAGCGAGCTTGCTCGCGAACCGCCCAGCGCCGGAATGCCCGGGAAGAGCGTTCGCGAGCAAGCTCGCTCCTACAGGTCGCCCGATCAGCAGTGTGGGGCGGATAACCTGTTTCGGCTCAGGCGCCCGGCGAAAGCAAGGGCCATAACCCAGCACATGCGTCCAATAGGGCAGCCGTCGTCCCCGCCATAGTGACCGGACCTCAACTTGAGCCCGGAACAGCCATGAGCGCCGATGCCATCGATCTGAACAGCGTGGTGACGCTGGTGGTTCACCACAAGGTGCGTTGCGAAGCCCTGCCCAGCTACGAGGCCTGGCTGCGCCGCACCGTCGCCGCGGCGCGGCGGCAGCCGGGGCACCTGGGCGTCAACGTGATCCGCCCGGACGGCGAGGGCGCGATGTTCACTACCGTGGTGCGTTTCGCCCGCGCCGGCCAGCTGCAGGCCTGGATCGACTCCCGCGAGCGCGCCGAGCTGGTCGCCGAGGTCTTGCCGCTGCTGGAGGAGGGTGACCACCCGCTGATCCACAACGACGCCGAGTTCTGGTTCACCCCGGAGCACGGCAGCGTGCGCCAGCCACCGAAATGGAAGCAGGCGTTGCTCACCTATCTGGTGATCAGCCCACTGACCATGCTCATCCCGCCGCTCTGGGCGCCGGCGTTCGAGCGCTTCCCGGTGCTTGCCGGAGTGGTCCCGAGCAATCTGCTGGTGACCCTGTGCATCGTCCTCCTGGTGGTCTACCTGATCATGCCCTGGGTGACCCGCCGCTGCGCCGGCTGGCTCAACGCCGACTGAGCTTTCCCCTCCCGCGGCGCCTGCCTGGCGCCCGTACCCACATCGTCCTGCATGGCAGGCAGAGGAGTTTCCATGAGCACTTTCGTAACCCGCGACGGCACCGAGATCTATTACAAGGACTGGGGCAGCGGCAAACCCGTGTTGTTCAGCCACGGCTGGCCGCTGGACGGCGACATGTGGGAATACCAGATGCAGTACCTGAGCAGCCGCGGCTACCGCAGCATCGCCTTCGACCGCCGCGGCTTCGGCCGTTCCAGCCAGCCGTGGAGCGGCTACGACTACGACACCTTTGCCGATGACATCGCCGGCCTGATCGAGCACCTCGACCTGCGCGAAGTGACCCTGGTGGGCTTCTCCATGGGCGGCGGTGACGTCAGCCGCTACATCGGTCGGCATGGTACTGCCCGCGTCGCCGGCTTGGTGCTGCTGGGTGCGGTGACGCCGATCTTCGGCCAGACCGCGGACTTCCCGCAGGGCGTGGAGAAGGGCGTGTTCGACGGCATCAAGGCCGGCCTGCTGCAGGACCGTGCGCAATTCATCGCCGACTTCGCCGCGCCGTTCTACGGCACCAACCACGGCCAGAAGGTTTCCGCCGGCGTACTCACCCAGACCCTCAACATTGCCCTGCTGGCATCGCTGAAGGGCACCGTGGATTGCGTCACCGCGTTCTCGGAAACCGATTTCCGCGCCGACCTGGCCAAGGTCGACGTGCCGACCCTGGTGATCCACGGCGACGACGACCAGATCGTGCCGTTCGAGACCACCGGCAAGCTGGCCGCCGAACAGATCCCGGGCGCCGCACTGAAGGTCTACGCCGGCGCTCCCCATGGCTTCGCCGTTACCCACGCGCAGCAACTCAACGAAGACCTGCTGGCCTTCCTGCAACGCTGAGGTACCCGAGCATGAGCAACGCAGAACTGATCCTGTTCAACGGCAAGCTGCACACCGTCGACCCCGAGCGCCCGCACGCCACCGCCGTGGCCATTGCCGACGGCAAGTTTCTGGTGGTCGGCAGCGACGCCCAGGCGATGGCCTACAGCGACGCCTCGACAAAGCTGGTCGACCTCAACCGCCGCACCGTTATCCCCGGCCTCAACGACTCGCACCTGCACCTGATCCGTGGCGGCCTGAACTACAACCTCGAGCTGCGCTGGGAAGGCGTGCCGTCGCTTTCCGACGCCCTGGAAATGCTACGCCTGCAGGCCCAGCGCACGCCGTCTCCGCAGTGGGTACGCGTGGTCGGCGGCTGGAACGAATTCCAGTTCGCCGAGCGTCGCCTGCCGACCATCGAAGAGCTGAACAAGGCGGCGCCGGACACTCCGGTGTTCGTCCTGCACCTGTATGACCGCGCGCTGCTCAATCGCGCCGCGCTGCGCGTCGTCGGTTACACCAGGGACACGCCGAACCCGCCCGGTGGCGAGATCGTCCGCGACAGCAACGGCGAGCCCACCGGCATGCTGATCGCCCGCCCCAACGCGATGATCCTCTACGCGACCCTGGCCAAGGGGCCGAAGTTGCCGCTGGAGTACCAGGTCAACTCGACCCGCCAGTTCATGCGTGAGCTGAACCGCCTCGGGCTGACCAGCGTGATCGATGCCGGCGGCGGCTTCCAGAACTACCCGGACGACTACCAGGTGATCCAGCAACTGGCCGACGCCGACCAGCTCACCGTGCGCATCGCCTACAACCTGTTCACCCAGAAGCCCAAGGAAGAACTGGCCGACTTCAGGAACTGGACCTCCAGCGTGACCTACGGCCAGGGCACGGACTACCTGCGGCACAACGGTGCCGGCGAGATGCTGGTGTTCTCGGCAGCGGACTTCGAGGACTTCCTCGAGCCGCGCCCGGACCTGCCCGCCAGCATGGAAGCGGAACTGGAACCGGTGGTGCGCCACCTGGTGGAGCAGCGCTGGCCGTTCCGCCTGCACGCGACCTATGACGAATCCATTTCGCGCATGCTCGACGTGTTCGAGAAGGTCGACCGCGATATCCCGTTCAACGGCCTGCCGTGGTTCTTCGACCACGCCGAGACCATCACGCCGAAGAACATCGAGCGCGTGCGCGCCCTGGGTGGCGGCATCGCCATCCAGGACCGCATGGCCTTCCAGGGCGAGTACTTTGTCGACCGCTACGGCAAGCAGGCCGCCGAAGCCACGCCGCCGATCAAGCGCATGCTCGCCGAAGGCGTTCCCGTCGGCGCCGGCACCGACGCCACCCGTGTGTCCAGCTACAACCCGTGGACCTCGTTGTACTGGCTGGTCAGCGGCAAGACCGTGGGCGGCCTGAGCCTGTACCCGGAGGGCCTGTCCCGCGACGTGGCGATCCAGCTGTTCACCCATGGCAGCGCCTGGTTCTCCAGCGAGCAGGGCAAGAAGGGCATGCTCAAGGCCGGCCAGCTGGCGGACCTGGCGGTGCTCTCGGAGGACTTCTTCAGCGTCGAGGAAGAGGCGATCAAGACCATCGAGTCGGTGCTTACCGTGGTGGGCGGCAAGATCGTCCATGGCGACCGCGAGTTCGACAAGCTGGCGCCGCCGAGCATCCCGGTGGTGCCGGAGTGGTCCCCGGTGGCCATGGTCCCCGGCCACTGGCGCCCGCAGGCACCGCTGCAGCAGGCCGTGCACCAGTGCGTCGGCTCCTGCGGCGTGCATGGCCACAGCCACGAGCGCGCGCGCCAGTCGAGCGTGCCGGTGAGTGACTTCCAGGGCTTCTGGGGCGCTTTCGGCTGTTCCTGCTTCGCGTTCTGATGACGTAGCGGTCCGGCCAGCGAGGGCCGGACAGCAATCGTTCAGCCAATGGGCGAGGCTCTTCGTAGGAGCGAGCTTGCTCGCGAACCGCCCAATACCGGATCAACTCGGCGTGAAGCGGGTTCGCGAGCAAGCTCGCTCCTACAGCACCGATGACCACCGCGTGCGTTGCCGTCTCCCGGGATGAGGCTTTGCGCCATCTCCCATCGATAGCCTTTTACCGCTCGAGCCAATCAATAACTGCAATAGCAGCCTTCCCCAGTTGATCTATCTTCTGATGGGTTGTGCGAATACGAGGCGCCGCACAGGCGTCCACAAGGAGCCTGCAATGAGTGAAGAAAAGAAAGGTAGCTGCCCCTTCCACCAGACCGCCGGTGGTGGCACATCGAACCGTGACTGGTGGCCGAACCAGCTGAGGCTGGACCTGCTGCACCAGCATTCTTCCAAGTCCAACCCCATGGGCGAGGACTTCAACTACGCCGAGGCCTTCAAGACCCTTGACCTGGAAGCGGTGAAGGCCGACTTGCGCGCCGTGATGACCGACTCCCAGGACTGGTGGCCGGCCGACTTCGGCCACTACGGCCCGCTGTTCATCCGCATGGCCTGGCACGCCGCCGGCACCTACCGCATCGGCGATGGCCGTGGCGGCGCTGGCCGTGGCCAGCAGCGCTTCGCCCCGCTCAACAGCTGGCCGGACAACGTCAGCCTGGACAAGGCGCGCCGGCTGATCTGGCCGATCAAGCAGAAATACGGCGCCAAGCTGTCCTGGGCCGACCTGATCGTCCTCACCGGCAACGTCGCCCTGGAATCCATGGGCTTCAAGACCTTCGGCTTCGCCGGCGGCCGCGAGGATGTCTGGGAACCGGACATGGATGTCTACTGGGGCGAGGAAACCACCTGGCTGGGCGGCGACAAGCGCTACACCGGCGAGCGCGACCTGGAGAACCCCCTGGCCGCCGTGCAGATGGGCCTGATCTACGTGAACCCGGAAGGCCCCAACGGCAACCCCGACCCGGTGGCCGCCGCCCGTGATATCCGCGAAACCTTCGCCCGCATGGCCATGGACGACGAGGAAACCGTCGCCCTGATCGCCGGCGGCCACACCTTCGGCAAGACCCACGGCGCGGGCCCGGCGGATAACGTCGGGGTCGACCCGGAAGCCGGCGGCCTGGAAGACCAGGGCCTGGGCTGGGTCAGCAAGTTCGGCACGGGCTCCGGTGGCGATGCCATCACCAGCGGCCTGGAAGTCACCTGGACGTCTACGCCGACGCGCTGGAGCAACAACTTCTTCTGGAACCTGTTCGGCTACGAATGGGAGCTGACCAAGAGCCCGGCCGGCGCCCACCAGTGGCAGCCGAAGAATGGCGCGGGCGCCGGCAGCATTCCCGATGCCCATGACAAGTCCAAGCGCCGTGCGCCGTCGATGCTCACCACGGATATCTCGCTGCGTGTCGACCCGGCCTACGAGAAGATCGCCCGGCGCTTCTACGAAGACCCGGACGCCTTCGCCGACGCCTTCGCCCGTGCCTGGTTCAAGCTGACCCACCGCGACATGGGCCCGCTGGCACGTTACCTGGGGCCGGAGGTGCCGAAAGAAGAGTTGATCTGGCAGGACCCGATCCCGGCGGTCAACCACCCGCTGGTGGACGAGCAGGACATCGCCGCACTCAAGGCCAAGGTGCTGGCCTCGGGGCTGTCGGTCGCCGAACTGGTTTCCACCGCCTGGGCCTCGGCTTCCACCTTCCGTGGTTCGGACAAGCGTGGCGGCGCCAACGGTGCGCGCATTCGCCTGGCGCCGCAGAAGGACTGGCCGGTGAACCAGCCAGAGCAATTGGCCAGGGTCCTCGGCGTGCTGGGTGAAATCCAGTCCGAGTTCAACGCCGCCGCCGCCGGCGGCAAGAAGATTTCCCTCGCCGACCTGATCGTCCTGGCAGGTGATGCCGGCGTCGAAGAGGCCGCGCGCAAGGGCGGCCACAAGGTCAGCGTACCGTTCGCGCCGGGCCGCATGGACGCCAGCCAGGAACAGACCGACGTGCACTCGGTGGGCATGCTGGAGCCGGTGGCCGATGGCTTCCGCAACTTCCAGAAGTCGAAGTTCTCGGTGCCGGCCGAAGCGCTGCTGATCGACAAGGCGCAACTGCTGACCCTTAGCGCGCCGGAGGTCACCGCGCTGATCGGCGGTCTGCGCGTGCTGGGCGCCAACAGCGGCGGCTCGCAGAACGGCGTGTTCACCGCGCGTCCCGGCACCCTGAGCAACGATTTCTTCGTCAACCTGCTGGACATGGGCACCGTGTGGAAGCCGACCTCGGCGGACAACGAACAGTTCGAAGGCCGTGACCGCAAGACCGGCGAAGCGAAGTGGACCGGCAGCCGCATCGACCTGCTACTGGGTTCAAACTCTCAGTTGCGGGCGTTGTCGGAGGTCTATGGTTGCTCGGACGGCGAGCGCAAGTTCGTCGCTGACTTTGTCAAGGCCTGGACCAAGGTGATGAACCTCGACCGCTTCGACCTGCCGCGCTGACGGCAATCCTGTAGAAGCGAGCTTGCTCGCGAACCAGGCTCATCTGCCATGCGCTTCGCGAGCAAGCTCGCTCCTACGAAAAGCCCGCTGACAAGCGATTGTCAGCGGGTTTTTTCATGCTGGGGCATCCAGACGGAATTGCGCGGAGCGGGCAGGGTCCTATTCTCCAGGTTTCCGTTCTTGCAGGAGCTGCTCTCAGGGGAGGCCATGTTCCTGTGCTGTTGCCGCTTTACTTCGCGCCTGGATGCACGAGCGTCACGCTCACGCGCCAGACTGGTCCGCTTAGCCGTTATCGACCGAAGGGGTTTCGCCTATGCGCCGCCGCATCATCGCTGTACTGGGCAGTTTCACCCTGGCTTGCGCCAGCCTTGCCGCCAGCGCCGAGGAGTCGCCTGGCCGCGCTCTGAGCGAGGCCGCCGGCGTTCCCTGGCCGACGGTGATCGCCCACCGCGGTGCTTCCCACGATGCCCCGGAGGAAACCGCGCCGGCCTATCTCGCTGCCCGTGACCTGGGCGCGGACTACCTGGAAGCGGACCTGCAGCGCACCAAGGATGGTGTGCTGGTGGCCGTGCACGATGACACCCTGGAGCGGACCACCGATGTCGCCAAGGTCTTCCCCGGCCGCGAAAAGGCACCGGTGAGCCAGTTCACCCTGGCGGAGCTCAAGCGCCTGGATGCCGGCAGCTGGTTCAATGCCACCTATCCCGAGCGCGCCCGCTCCAAGTACGCGGGTGTGCGCATCCTCACCCTCGATGAGCTGATCGACATTGCCGAAGGCGGTGGTGAAACGCCCGGTCTCTACCTGGAGACCAAGGCCCCGGGGCAGTTTCCCGGTATCGAGGAAGACCTGCGCAAGGTCCTGGAAAATCGTGGCTGGCTGAACGCCGACGGCGAGCCTCAGGGCCGGATTGTGCTGCAGACCTTCGAGAAGAGCAGCCTGGAGCTGTTGCACAAGAGCCTGCCGAAAGTGCCCAAGGTCCTGCTGCTGTGGGTCGGCGATGGCTATATGGCAGCGAAGAAAGCGACGTCCTTTGCGCAGTCCGGCGAGAAGATCAAGGCGGACTTCTATGCCGGGCAGGAAGTGAAGTCCAGGGAGGAACTCTTTGCCTGGCTCGACTGGGCCAAGGCCCACGGCGCGCTGGGCAGTGGCCCTTCGGCAACCTTGAGCGCCCGTGGCGACCAGAGCTACATGGACCTGGTGCAACCGTGGATGAACCAGGCGGCCCATGAGCGCGGCCTGTTCGTGCATGCCTACACCGTCGATGACGCCGTGGACTTCGACAAGTTGAGCAAGGCGGGGGTGGACGGCTTCTTCACCAACCGCACCGACCAGTTGCTGCGCTTCCTTGGCCGCCCGCCAAGCCAGGGCGTGGACGAGGTGCTGAAGTCTGTGGGCTACTGAGCCCGCTATCTCGGGCGTCGTGAGAGAGCTCCCGCCGCCTGATCGGCCATCTGTAGGAGCGAGCTTGCTCGCGAACCGCACGGCACCGGCGCTATGCGTGGCTCCTGTTCGCGAGCAAGCTCGCTCCTGCAACGAACAGGTCGGCGCGATGGGGAGCGCCAGACTCGTAGGGTGGGTGGAGCGCAGCGATACCCACGCTGCCAGCAAGGAGGCTGATGGGTATCGCTGCGCTCCACGCCATCCTACAAGGGCGGATCGCTAGCGCGGGGCATCGATGCAGACAATGGCCGGGCCAGCGGCAGGGACAGGTGCAGGCTCACCGTGGTGCCTTCGCCCGGTGGGCTGGCAAGGACCAGTTCGCCGTGCAGCAGATCGACCAGGCGCCGGGCGACGATCAGCCCGACGGGCGCGTCCTGGAGCATCTGCCGTGCAGCATCGGCGGCCAGTTCCTCCAGCGAATAGACTGTCAACGGGTCAGGGCTGTTGCCGAGCAACGGGGCGGCGTTGAGACGGATCGCCAGCAACGACGCCTCGAGCTGCCCGTGCAGGCTGATGCGCAGGGTGCCGGCGGAGTTTTCACGGATCAGATACGCCAGCAGGTAGTCGAGGATTTTCCGCAGTAGCTGCGGATCGCCCAGCAGCGTCTGGCCCAGCTCGGCGGCGATCTGCAGGTCCACGGCCAGCTTCCTGGCCTGGAGCGCCGACGCGGCGGACTCGATGGCCTCGCGAAGCAGCTGGTCCAGCCTGAGTGGCAGCGCCTGCGCCTGTTCCTCGCCGTTCTCCAGCCGGGCGCTCTGGCGCAGGTCGGCGGTGAGCTTGAGCAGGTTGCGGCTGGTGCCGTCGATCCACTCCAGCGCCTCGCGGTCGGCAGGGGCCAGGCTGGCGCGCTGCAGGACCATTTCCAGCAGGCCGTGCATGGCGCCCAGGGGCAGGCTGAATTCATTGCTCGCGCGCAGCAGGAAGTTGAGTTTCTGCTGGTTGCTCAACTGCGCCTGCAACCTGTCCGCTTCGATGGCGCGCAGACGGTCCTGGCGGCCGGTGATGTCGGCGCTGCCGCAGATCATCCCGAGCAGCCGGCCCGCAGCGTCGCGGTAGGGTTTGCCCCAGTGGTGGAGCACGCGGCGCTGGCCGTGGATGCGCAGCTCGATGTCGCGGGCGAAGGCCTGTTCGGCGGCAACCGCCTGCAGGAAATACTGATGCAGCAGCTCGGCCTGGGCCGGTGCATACCAGTCCACGTCCATGGCGCGAGTGCCCAGCACATCGCCCAGCTCCACCTCATACAGGTGCAGGAAGGCCCGGTTGGCGTGCACCAGGCGGCCGCTGGTATCGCGCACGTAGAGCGCGTCGGGCAGGCTGTCGACCAGGCTGCGCAGCATCACCAGCTCGTCGCTGGCCGGTGCGGCCGGGACGGGGGCCGCCTGGGGCGCGGCGACCAGCGCGTTGCGCCGGGCGAAATCGATCAGCTCGGCCAGGCTGTGCAGGTTGAGCTTGTGCTGCAGGCGAGTGCGATAGGTGCTGACGGTCTTTTCGCTGAGGGTCAGCTCGTGGGCGATCTGGTGGTTGTTGCGCCCGCTGGCGAGGAAATACAGCACCGACAGCTCGCGGTTGGACAAGCTGGCAACCCGCTCGTGTTCGCCACTGCGCACTTCCTGGAGGTTGACCGTGCCCAGCAGGTGCATGGGGAAGTAGCTGCGCCCGCGCAGCAGCATGCTGACCGCCAGGCTCAGCTCGCGCAGGTCGTCGTGCTTGCTGACAAAGCCGGATGCGCCGCTCTGCAGGAAGCGCCCGACGATGTGCTCCGAGTCCTGTGCACTGAAAGCCAGCACCGGCAGGTTGACGCCACGCGCCCTGAGCCGGGCCATCACGTCCAGGCCGTTGAGGCGCGACAGGTCGATATCCAGGATCAGCAGGTCGGCGGGCTGCTCCAGGCCCAGGCGCAGGGCATCCACGCCATCCTCCGCCTCGCCGGCGATGCGGTGGCCTTCACTTTCCAGCAACACGCGCACGGCATGGCGGGTGACCGGATGTCCATCAGCGATCAGCACCTGCCCCATGACAACTCCTCAGTCGGATACTCGATCAACGCTAGGCCATTTCGCGTAGTCCTGCAGGATTTGTGTAGGAAGTTTCCTACTTAACGCTAAATGCTTTCCCATCTTCAGGCAGCCTTGTGCCGAGAAGAATTGCCCCCGGAGACCGGCTCCGAAGCCGGCCAGACATGGACTCTGGAGGGCAACCAGATGAATACCCGGACGATTTCTTTGGTGGGCCGACACGCGCCGCCATTCCTTCCCACACTGCTGGCTGTGATCATCACTTCGCTGACGGCCCTGCCGTCGCTGGCCGAGGATTTCGATACCCCGCAGTCGTTTTCCCCGTGGGACAACAACACCAGCGAACTGGACGATGCGCACGTCGATGTGCAGGCCAACCAGTCGGCGATCACCGTCAACGACATGGAATTCACCATGGACGGCGGCTGGGTCCACAACACCGGTAGCGGCGGTGGCCTGCTGTTCAACCTGTGGAGCGGCAAGCAGGACGAGATCGACCACGTCGAGGTCGACAGCGCCGGCAGCTTCGGCCTGCAGACCAATGGCGGCAAGGTGCACATCGTCGAATCGCAGATTCGTAGCCACGGCGACAATGATCCGGGGCTGGATGCCCAGAGTGGCGGCCAGGTCGAGCTGGTCGATGGCAGCGTGACTACCGATGGCGACAACTCCGCCGCCGTCCGCGCGCACAACAACGGCGGCGCGCAGATCAGTGGCAGCACACTGGCCACCCAGGGCGAGCACAGCGCCGGCGTGCTGCTGGACAACAACGGTACGCTGCTACTGGACAGTTCGCAGGTGACCACTGTCGGTGACGACAGCACCGCCATCCAGGCCAGCAACGGCGCTTCGCTGCAGGTCAGCGGCGCTACCCTCGAGACCTCCGGGCAGGGTAGCCATGGCGTGCATGTGTCCAGCAATGGCGCGGACAACACGCTGGCCGACTCCAGCATCACTACCCACGGTGCGGCCAGCATCGGCGTGATGGTCAACAACGCCAGCGGCTCGGCGAAGGTGCAGCACAGCCGGATCGTGACCGAAGGCGAGGGCAGCCACGGGCTCTACACCCGCCAGGGCACCCATATCGAACTCACCCAGGGCAGCCAGGTGCAAACCCATGGCGCCAATGCCGATGGTGCCTGGACGGCCGAGGGTGGCAGCATCGATATCACCGGCAGCCGCCTGGAAAGCAGCGGAGTCGGCTCGGCAGCCGTGCACGCTGCAGCGTCCGGCAGCATCAGGGTGGATGCCAGCCAACTGTCCAGCACTGGCAGCGACGGGGCGGGAGTGCATCTGGACAATGGCGGGACGATCACCGCCAGCAACAGCCAGATCGACTCGCGCAGCGGTTCGGCGATCCTTTTCAGCGCGGGTGCACAGCAAGGCGGCGGCGACGCTCACCTGCAGCTGAGTGCCAGCCGCGTCACCAGCGATGCGGCAGTGGTGACGGCGCAGACGGGCAGCTCGGGCAGCTTCAACGCCACGGGCAGCCAACTGCAGGCCGGCAATGGCGTGGGATACGCCATTGCCGCCGGCGCCAGGCTGCAATCCAGCCTGAGCGATTCCAGCCTGGATGTCGGCGACGCCGGCCTGCTGGCGGATGTCGCCGGCAACGGTTCGCTGCAACTGACCAGTGAGGGCAGCGACCTGCACGGCGATACCCGCCTGCAGGACGGGGCCCAGGGAGTGCTGGACATGACGCTGCACAACGCCCACTGGCAGCTGAACGGCGACTCCAGCCTGAGCCGCCTGGACCTGGACGGTTCGCGGGTTTCCTTTGGCGCCAACGGATATCACACGCTGTCCATGACCGGCGACCTCACCGGCGCCGGTACTTTCGACATGAACACCGACCTGTCCAGCCTGCAGACCGACCTGATCCTGGTCGGCGGGCAGGCCTATGGCGATCACACGCTGGTCGTCGCCGACAGTGGCAAGGAGGCCGGTGGCGATCAGCTTCGGGTAGTCGGCACGCAGGGCAGCCCGGGCGCTTTCAGCCTCTACGGCGAGCACGTGGACGCCGGTGCCTATCGCTACACCCTCGAACAGCAGGGCAACGACTGGTACCTGGTCGCCAGCGGCAAGAATGTGGTCGACCCGGGCGACCCGACCGATCCGGAGGACCCCGACCAGCCCTCCACGGGGACCGGTGACGGCGGCGACCCCGGGACGACCACACCCGATCCGGGCGACGGCGGCTCGGGGGGCGATGAAGGCGGCAATCAAGGCGGCTCCGACGGTGACAACCCTGGTGGCTCCGACGGCGGTAACCCCGGCGGCGACCAGGGCGGCAGCGACGGTGGCAACCCCGGTTCCCCGGGCGATGGCAGTACCAGCCAGCCCGACATCATCTCCAAGGGCTCCAACGTCGCCCTGGGCATGCAGAGTGCTGCGGCGAACCTGTACTACGCGGAACTCGGGACCCTGGTGCAACGCCTTGGCGAGCTGCGCCTCGGCCAGGACCAGGGCGGTGTCTGGGTGCGGGGCCTCGGCAAGCGCATGCACATGGGGGAAAACTACGGTCGCGCGTTTGAACAGAACCTCGACGGCATCGAGATCGGCGCCGACAAGGCTGTCCAGCTCGACGGCGCGCGGCTCTACCTGGGGGCCATGGTCGGTGCCAGCGAGTCGCGCATCCGCTTTACCGAGAACAGCCGCGGGCATATCGACAGCACCAGTGTCGGCGTCTATGCCACCTACCTGCGCGACGATGGCTGGTACCTGGACAACGTCATCAAGTACAACCGCATGGACGGCGACGTGAAGGTGCCGACCAACCTCGGTCAGCCGGTGAAGGGTGACTACAAGGCCAACGCCTATGGCGTCAGCGTCGAGGGAGGCAAGCGCATCGACCTGCAGGACCAATGGTTCGTCGAGCCCCAGGTGCAGCTCAGTGCCAGCCACTTCGAAGGGCCACGCTACACCAGCAGCGATGGCCTCAAGGTGCGCGCCAGTGATAGCGATTCCCTGCAGGGGCGGATCGGCCTGCGTGGCGGCAAGGAAATCCAGCTGGATCGCGATATGCGCCTGCAGACCTACGCCACCGCGTCCTACATCGATGAGCTGGCGGGCAACACCCACGTACGGGTCAACGGCGAGAAGCTCAACAACGAACTGCCCGGCTCGCGCGGTGAGCTGGGGGCCGGCGCGGCATTGCAGCTCAGCCGCCAGCAGAAGGTATCGCTGGAGCTGGACTACGCCAAGGGCGACCACCTCGAGCAGCCCTGGGCCGTGACCCTCGGCTACCGCTACCTCTGGTAGCCCGGCGACGGGGAGGGTGCTGGCACCCTCCCGCGTGGCCCATCCCCCGTTATTGCCAAGGGAACCGGTACCCGGTTCCACGGAGACAATCATGTACAGGAAACTTGCCGCCGAATTCATCGGCACCTTCTGGCTGGTACTCGGCGGTTGCGGCAGCGCTGTGCTCGCCGCCAACTTCGGCGCACACGGCATCGGCCTGCTCGGCGTAGCCCTGGCGTTCGGTCTGAGCGTCGTCACCATGGCCTATGCCATCGGCCCGATCTCCGGCTGCCACCTCAACCCGGCGGTGAGCCTGGGCCTGATGTTCGGTGGCCGCTTCCCGGCGGCCGATGTGCTGCCCTACGTCCTCGCCCAGGTCGCCGGCGGCCTGCTGGCTGGCGCTGTGCTCTACCTGATCGCCAGCGGCGCGGCGGGCTTCGACGCGGCTGGCGGTTTCGCCGCCAACGGCTACAGTGAGCACTCGCCCGGAGGCTACAGCCTGGGCGCGGTACTGCTCTGCGAATCGATCATGAGCGCCGTGTTTCTCTTCGTGATCATGGGCGCCACCGACCGCGATGCCCCGGCCGGCTTCGCGCCGCTGGCGATCGGCCTGACCCTGGCGCTGATCCACCTGATCAGCATTCCGGTCAGCAATACCTCGGTGAACCCGGCGCGCAGCCTGGCGGTGGCGGTCTACGCGGCGCCCTGGGCGCTGCAGCAGCTCTGGGCGTTCTGGCTGGCTCCGCTGGTCGGTGGCAGCGTGGGGGCGCTGGTCTACCGGGCGATACGCGGCCGCTGATGTCTACACTCGCAGTGGCGCCCCGCAACGCATCGAACGCAACCAGGAGATCGTCATGAATGCCCGCACACTGATTCCTACCGTTCTCGCCGCCGCCCTGTTGCCCTGGTCGCTGGCCCAGGCCGCGTCCCTCGGCGACGTCGCCGGCAGCCTTGGTGGTCTCGGCAACCTCTCGTCGGTGTCCTCCAGCAGCAGTAGCAACGTCGCCGGCCTGCTGGAGTACTGCGCGAAGAACAACTACCTGAATGCCGACGCCGCGACCCAGGTGAAGGACAAGCTGCTGGGCAAGCTGCCCGGCAACACCACCACCAGCGACAGCGGCTACAAGGACGGCGCCAAGGGCATCCTCACCGGCAGCGACGGCAAGAGCCTCGACCTGTCCGGCAGCGGCATCAAGGAGAAGGTGACCAGGCAGGTCTGCGACAAGGTCCTCAGCCAGGGCAAGTCGCTGCTCTGAGCCGTGCCGCGGCCTGAACGGAATCCAGCGCGGACGGCGTCCGCGCTGGATTTCCCTGGCGTTGCGGCCTGCTACGCCGAGCGCCTTTTCTCATAACGCACATCCCGCTCATCCACGCGTTCGGCGAACTGCCAGCCATGGCGGCGGTAGAAGGCGTTGGCACGAATTCCCTCGCCACCATCGGTCACCAGCCAGATGCTCGCGTGCTCGCGGAACAACTGCTCCTCGGCGGCCGCCAGCAACAGGCGGCCGATGCCCAGGCCCTCGTATTGCGGGCGCACGAACAGGGCGAAGAGTTCGCCCGCCGCGTTGTCCACCATGGCGAAGCCAGCGGCGATACCGTCGATTTCGCTGATCCAGGCGCACGGCGCGGCTTCGATCGCCTCGACCAGTGCGGCCGGTGTGATGCCCAGCTCGGTCAGTTGTTCGCGGCTGAGGTGGTTCTCCCGCACGCTGGTGCGGATGTCGAAAAGCGTGTCGATGTCGGCGACGTTGGCGCGACGAATTACGGGGCTCATGCGGATTCCCTCCATGCGTTGCCGTTTGCGCTTTCAGGACGCGGAAAAGGCCGGGTGGTAGGCGACCTGGCCGCTGGCCGCGGAGCCGCCCAAAGGCAGCGCCATGAAGAATTCCGGCGGTACCCCCTGGTAGCGTATCGACGGGTCCACGGCAAAGCCGAAGCGCTGGTAGTAACGCGGGTCGCCGAGCACTACGCAGCCTTGGGCTCCCAGAGCCTTCAACTGTTCCAGGCCGGCACGGATCAGTGCGCTGCCGATGCCCTGGGCGTGCAGGTCCGGACGCACGGAAACCGGGCCGAGGCCATACCAGCCAAGGTCCGCGCCATCCAGGGTGATCGGCGAGAAGGCCACATGGCCGAGCACTTCGCCGTTGCGCTGGGCGACCAGCGAAATGCTCAGCGCCCCGGCTTCGCGCAAGGCATCGACGATGTCGCTCTCGCGACCGTCGCTGTGTTCGGCCACGGCGAAGGCTGCCGCGGTCACCTGGCGGATGCCGGCCGCGTCTTCGGGCCGTTCGTTGCGGATATCTGTAGGCATGTTGCAATTCCTTTTTGTGCAGCCGGGCCGCCAGGCAGCCCGGCTGGCAGTCAGCGGTTATCCAGTTGCGGGCGCACGGCGCCCAGTCCGGTGGCGTTGATGCGATAGGGCAGGCCGCCGCGCGAGACGATCAGCCGCTTGTTCTTGAGCTTCCTGAAGACAGCCAGGGTGCAGTCAGCCAGTACATGCCCGTCGCGGGTATAGCACTCGACGAAGATGACGCGCCCGGAGTCGTCGCGCTGGAAGGAAATATGGCCGCCCTTGGCGAGGACGTGCAGGGTCCGTTGTTCCGGTCTGGAAATGTTCACGGTGGAAACCTGTAGGCAGTAGGTGCGTAGAAACCGCAGACACGACGTCGTGTCCGCCAGCGTTTATGCGCGTCGATAACCGTCCCGCCTTGTGGCAAGGCGCAGGAGGGTTATCGGATTACTGCTATCTCCAACATGAAACCTGTCTCAACGGATCAGCTGATGCCCGGAAGTGGGCCGCGTGATTCTAGGCTTTCAGCGATGCCGGGTTCAACCCGGCAGGCGACCGCACCCCGGCAGGGGCGGCCAGGCTCAGGCGGCTAGATCCGCCGCCACACGCTCGCCAGCCAGGGCTGCTGCTCCCGCGGCAGGCCGGCGGGGCGGTAGTAGTGTTCGAGCTCGCCAAAGCCTGCGTCTTCCAGCAGCCGCGTCCAGTTCTCCAGGTCGTGGTAGGAGCCGTAGCGGCCGCCGTTCCAGCCTTCCTGGTTTTCCCCGCGCGGGTTGGAGCTGAACAGCACACCAGCGGGTTTCAGCGTCCCATGCAACTGGCGCAATACACGCGGCAGTTCGCTGCGCGGGATGTGGAACAGGCTGGCATTGGCATAGATGCCGTCGAAGCGTTCGGCAGGCAGGTCGAGGGCGAGGAAGTCCTGCTGCCAGACTTCACAACCGCTCGCCGCGCGCGCCATGGCGACAAAGTCGGCGCAGCCGTCCAGGCCGACCGGCGCATGCCCCATACCTTTCAGCGCACACAGGTCGCGCCCCGGCCCGCAGCCGAAGTCGAGCACGGCAAAGGGCGCTTCGCCGCGGATATGCCGCAACAGCGCGGCGATGTTCTGGCTGACATCGTGGTCCCAGGTGCCTTCGCGAAACGCTTCGGCGCGCTCCTGGTAGTGCTGCAAGGTGACGCGGCTGATGTCGCGCAGGATCGGGTCTTCGGTGTTCATGGCGGTGATCGGTCAGGACGAGATATCTGATTCTACAGCGGCAATGCGCCGTAGGAGCGGACTCTGTCCGCGAACGATTCATCGCCGCGCCGGTCACCCGGGAGTACGGCCAGCCCATCGCGGACGGAGTCCGCTGCTACACCAATACGGATGCAAAGGCGCCCGGATTGACCGCCTCCTGCGCAGGCAATTTGAAAGTCGGCCTCGGAGCGCGGTGCATTCAGGCGCGGCCCTAGACTGAGGCATTGCCTTCACGGACCGCCGACATGCCCAACCGTAGTAGCCTCACCGAGCAACTGGCCAGCCTCGACTGGTCGACGCTCACCGCCCGGCTCGACGCCGATGGGCACGCGCTGATCCCCGGCCTGCTGGACCGCGCACAGTGCGAAATGCTCCGCGCGCTCTATGAGCAGGACGCGCCGTTTCGCAGCCGCGTGGTGATGGCCCGGCATAACTTCGGCCTGGGCGAGTACCGCTACTTCGCCTATCCCTTGCCGGCGCTGTTGCAGTCGCTGCGCGAAGCCTTCTATCCGCCACTGCGCGCCATCGCCAACTCCTGGCACGAACGCATGGGTACCGGCATCCATTACCCACCGGAGCATGCCGACTACCTCGCTCAATGCCATGCCGCCGGGCAGCGGCGGCCGACTCCCTTGTTGCTGCGCTACCGCGCCGGTGACTACAACTGCCTGCACCAGGACCTTTACGGGGAACTGGCGTTCCCGCTGCAGGTGGCCATCCTGCTGTCCCGTCCGAGCGGGGAGTTCGAAGGCGGCGAGTTGGTCCTCACCGAGCAGCGCCCGCGCATGCAATCGCGGGCGTCCGTGGTGCCGCTGCAGCAGGGCGACGCCGTGCTGTTCGCTGTGGCCCAGCGGCCGGTACGCGGCGCGCGCGGTTATCACCGGGTCAGCCTGCGCCATGGCGTCAGCCGCCTGCATACCGGCGAGCGCTTCACCCTCGGGCTGATCTTCCACGATGCGCTGTGAGGAGTAGCATGGATCGGTCCAGGGAATCGGGAGATCGCCATGCACTACGAAGTGATTCAGCGTCACCGCAGCGAGTACCCCACGCCCATCACCTTCGCCAAGGGCGCGCCGTTGTTCGTCGGCGAGCGCTACGAAGGCAGCCAGGGCTGGGAGGACTGGTATTTCTGCTCCACGCCCGGGCAGCGTGAGGGCTGGGTGCCGGCGCAGGTGTTCAACATGACCGCGCCGGGTGCCGCGGTGGCGATGGAGGACTACACCGCCCGTGAACTCGACGTCGAGGTGGGCGAGCGGCTCGAAGGCGGCCGCGAGCTGGGTGGCTGGCTCTGGTGCGTGCGTTCCGGCGGCGAGGCCGGCTGGGTGCCGCTGGACTGCCTGCAGGAAGTCAGCGCCTGACCCCGCAACGCCTGATCTGCAATCGAGTCAGGCCTTGTAGCGGCGCCCGGCGTGCTGCCTGAGCCAGGCCATCAGCCCGCGTTGCTGCACTACCGTGGGTTGCTCCACCAATAGCGCGGCGCTGGCCTTCTGGCGGAAGTCCAGCAGGCGGCCCATGGCCTCGGCAATTTCCTGGCGCGCTTCCATGCAGGGCGCCAGGGTTTCCTTGTCGAGGTAATAGGCCGCACCGTCGCTGAGGGCGGTGAATTGCGCCTGCCAGCCGGAGCCGGTGAGCACGCCGGCCTCGCCGAAGACTTCGCCCGGCCCCATGCGTCCGGCTTCGATGCTCTGGGCGTCCTGGGGCAGGGTGACGCTGACCACGCCCGAGTCGATGATCAACAGGCGGTCGCTGACATCCCCCGGCGCCAGCAGCACTTCGCCGCGCTTGAAGGGCCGGCGCTGCATGCGCTGCGCCAGCTCGTCGCGCTCCTCATCGCGCAGCGCGTCGAACAACCCCGAGCGCACCAGCAAGGCCCGCGCCCGCGAGGCGCTTTCGCGCATCGGTGCGTCGGCCTCGGCCAGCAGGTTGATGCCGGCAGCCTGCAGGTGGCGGTAGGCGAGGTCGAACAGCTGGTTGCGCACTTCGCGCTTCTCGCCCATGGCGGCGACGAAGCCACTCATTTCGTATTCCACGCCATCCGGTGCGGAGCTGCGCACGCTGACTGCCGGTGGCGGACTGGCCAGCAGGGCGCGGCAGCCGCCGAGGGCATGTTCCAGTGCCTCGATCACCTTGCGCGGGCGGATGTGCGGGCTGACCGTCAGGCTGACGCTGACCCCATACAGATTCGCCGGGCGGCTCAGGTTGAGCACCTTGGCCTTGGCGGCGAGGGAGTTGGGCACCACCGCCAGCGTGCCCTGGGAGGTCTGCAGGTAGGTGGAGCGCCAGTCGATTTCGGTGACCTTGCCCTCGACGCCGTCGATGGAGACCCAGTCGTCCAGCTGGTAGGGCTTGGTGGTGTTCAGCACGATGCCGGAGAACACGTCGCTCAGGGTGCTCTGCAGCGCCAGGCCGAGGACGATGGCGACCACTCCGGAAGTGGCCAGCAGGCCCTTCACCGGCAGCTCGAGCACGTAGCCGGCGGCAGCGATGATGGCGATGAGGAAGATCAGCGCGCCCACCACATCCTGCAGCAGCCGCCCGCCATGGCCGATGCGCTGCACCAGCAGGAAGCCCAGCACCACCGTCAGGCAGCGCGCGGCGAACAGCCACCAGATGATCTGCACGGCGGTGGCGACCATGTGGCTGGGCAGGTCGTCGGCCCAGGGCGCGGCGCGCAGTGGATTCATCCCGGCATTGAACAGCAGCAGGCTGAACAGCAGGAAACCGACCAGCCGCACGGCCAGGCGCCAATGCGGATGGGCCGAACCGACCAGCCGCCAGAGCAGCAGGTCGATCAGCAGCAGCACGGGAGCGGTGAACAGCGGGTGGCTAGTGAGCAGCGCGGGCATCGAGCCTCTCCTTGGAGCGATCGCAAGAAGATGGCACAGAATGCGCTTTCTGGCAGCGGCCTCAGCTCGGGTTGTGCGAGCCCAGCAGTTGCAGCCACTCATCGGTCTCGACTTCGCCGGCGATGCGCAGCTTCGGCTCGCTCTCGTCGAACAGTACCAGGGCGCTGCCGTACTCCGGCGTATCGGTCTCGCGCACCTTGAGGTTTTCCCGCAGCAGGTCGAAGCATTCGCTGTGGGTGACCAGCACCAGGTTGCGGTGCGCGGCCTTGTGCTCGCGGATCTGCGTGGCGAGGTCGCCGTCCTTGCAGGTGAGCAGCCAGTCCTGGCGCGCTATCGGCTGATCGAACATCAGGTCGGCGGTCTGTGCGGTGCGGTTGGCCGGGCTGCTGTAGATGTCGGTGGCGCTGAGGCCCAGGCGGGTGATGCTGTCGCCCATGCTCTGCGCCAGGGCCGCGGCGCGTGCGGTGATGCCATCGGCGGCGCCCAGGCATTGCGCGCTGGAACGGTCGCAGCGCTCCATGTGGCGCACCAGCAGGACCACACCGCCGCGGGCCCAGTTGTGGGCGAACAGGCTGCTGCTCGGTACGTCCTCCAGTGGCGAAGGCAGCGCGCGCCAGGCCACCAGGGCGAGGGTGGTGCAGGTCAGCAGGGAGACGGCCAGAAGGCGAAGGCGGGGCAAGGGGCATCCTCGTGCGGAGGCGTCCGCGCGGGATGCGGGAAGCTTTGCGCGATGCTGCACCGGGTGGGTGACAATCACGCGATGAGTTGATGACCAGGCGGTGATGAAAGTTCCGCCAGCCCATCGGAATAGCGGGGACTAGGGAGCGCTCTCGACCACGCTGACGGTGGCGGTGGTGCCGGCGCGCAGGCGGTCACGGCCCTTGTACTGCGGGTCGATGGCGATGCGTACCGGGATGCGCTGGGCCAGTTTCACCCAGGTGTAGCTCGGGTTGATATTGGCCAGCAGGCGTGCGCCCGGGGCGTTCTCGCGGTCGGTGATGGCGAAGGCGATACTCTCGACGCGGCCATCGAAGCGCTCGCCGCTCATCAGTTGCACGTTCACCGCAGCGCCTTCACGGATACGCGGCAACTTGGTTTCCTCGAAGTAGCCGCCGACATAGAAGGAATCGCTGTCCACCAGCGCCACCAGTGAGTGCCCGGCACTGGCATAGTCGCCGGCGCGGGTCAGCAGGTTGGTCACATAGCCGTTCACCGGTGCCACCACCTGGGTCCGCTCGAGGTCCAGGCGCGCCTGTTTCTGCGCGGCTTCGGCCAGGGCCACGTTGGCCTGCGCCAGGCCCAGGTTGGCCTGTTCGCGCAATAGCTGCGCCTCGGCCACGGTGACGTCGGTCTGGGCCTTTTCCCATTCTTCGTTGGAGATCGCCGAGCGCGCCTTGAGCTCCTTGCGGCGGACTTCCTCGCTCTGCCGCTGGCGCAGCAGCGCCTGATTGGCGGCGATGGCTGCCTGGGACTGGCCGAGCGCGGCTCGGGCGACTTCCACCGCGCGGTCGGCGTGCAGCACCGCCAGTTCGTAACGCGCAGGGTCGATGGTCAGCAGCAGTTCGCCCTTGCTGACGTGCTGGTTGTCCTTCACCCGCAGTTCGACGATGCGCCCGGTGACGTCCGCCGAGACCGTCACCACATCGGCGCGCACGCGCGCATCGCGAGTCCAGGGCGCGCGGGTGTAGTAGGTCCAGGCGAAGTAGCCGAGCACCAGGGCGAGTGCCACCACGGCCAGGGTGATCAGCGTCGGCAGGGCTTTGCGCAGGCTGGCCATTCAGTGCAGGGCTCCCATGAGCAGGATAAGGCCGGCGCAGATACAGGCGTAGAGCGCGCCTTCGAACAGCGCCTCGTGCCAGACCAGGCGCAGCACGCCGAGGCGGCGCAGGCTCCAGTCCAGCAGCAGGAAGATCGGCAGCGCCAGCAGCAGGGCCTGGGCGAGTGGCGGCAGGTAGACCCCGCCCAGTTCGATATCAACGGGCATGCAGCGCGGCTTCCCCTGGGTCGTCGTGGAAGGCGGTGGATTCGCCGTAGAGATCGCGGAAGCGCTCCAGCAGGTCGGCGGCCACCAGCAGCGCCACGCCGCTGACGAACAGCGGGCGCATGGCATCGCCGCTGGGGTAGTTGCCGTGGCTTTGCAGCTCGTCCAGTTCGTTGCCCAGCTCGCGCATTGCCGGCAGCACGCGGTGCAGCGGCGCGGCCGGTGGCTGGTCGAGGCAGGCGGCGAGCTCATCGAGCAGCAGCGACAGGCGGGCGCGCAGGGCTTGTGGCAGGCCGCCGGGGTTGAGGCTTTCGCGGCGCAACTGGTGCAGCACCACGCCCAGGGTCATGCTTGCCAGGCTGCACTGGAAGCGCTCGCCGGACTGCGCATCGCGCGCCGCCGGCAGTAGCCCGAGCATGATCGCCAGGCGATCGACCATCCGGCTTTCGAACAGGAAGCGCCGCGCTTCGCTGGGTTTCGACAGCAGCACCGAGCGCACCTCGGCACGGGTCCGGCGGGATTGCCGGCGCAGCCGCGCATCGGCATCGAAGGGGAACACCCAGGCGTACACCAGCAAGGCCAGCACGCCGGCGCTGACATAGCCACCGGCGAACTCGAACCATTGCAGCGAGGTGTTGATCCACGCGCCCTGGTTCTGCGGGCCGACCAGCAGGAAAGTCGACAGCCCCAGGCCGATACCGATGCCGGCGGTCTGCGGATTGGCCAGGCCGACCGCGATCACGTAGAGCAGCGGGGTGAGGAACAGTGCGAGCATCTCGAAGTCGCCGACGCTGGGCAGCAGCAGGAACTGCAGCAACGCCGCCGCCAGCAGCGCCATGGCCAGGCCGCGCATGTACGCCAGGCTGGCCATGAGTGGGCGCGGGAAGGTGGCGAGCAGGGAGCAGAGGATGCCGATCAGGATCATCCCGGCACGGGCACCGTCCCAGGCAGTTTCCACCCAGATCCAGCCGGCACAGCACAGCGCGACGAAGGCGCGAGTGGCATTCATCGCGGCCAGGTGGAAGTCCAGGTGCAGCGCATGGGCCTGGCTTTGCGGGTACGAACTGCTGCCGGGGCGGCCTTCCTGGATCGCTTCGCTCAGTTCGATCATCTCGTCCAGTTGCTGCATCAGCCGCGCCTGTTCGAAGCGCAGCGCCCAGGCCAGGGAGCGCAGCGAGGTGGGCAGGCCGTCGGCGAGTTCTTCGGCCTGCCGCGCGGCGGCGTCGAAGCGCTGGCGCAGCTGGGTGATGCGCTTGCGGGTGGCACTGGGCAGGTCGCGACCGAACTCGGCCAGCTCGGCGAGGCAGGCCAGTTCGTCCTCGCGCAGGCGCCGCACGGATTCCGGCAGCGGCCCGCTCAGGCGCGCCTCGATCAGCTTGCGCTGGCGCCGCAGGATGGCCAGCCGCGAGGTCATCAGCACCAACTGGTTGGCCAGTTGCTGCACCAGTTCGTCGGCGCCGCGCAGGCGCGGAGCGTCGAAATACAGGTGGCGGCGGAGCATTTCCAGCGCGGCGATCTCGCCCAGCAATTGCTTCTGCCGTTGCTGGAAGTCCTCCTCCAGTTCCTCGCCACGGATCACCGTGGCGGCATGAATGGCGATCAGGCGGATCAGCTGGTCGACCTTGGCGAAGTAGCCGCGCGCCACGCTTTGCGGGCGCGCGAAGAACAGGCTGACCAGGGTCACGCAGGCCACCCCCAGCAGGGTCTCGGTGACCCGGGTGATGGCCAGGGTATAGGTGGATTCGGGCGAGGGCTGGGCCAGCAGCGCGACGATCACGGCGGTAAAGCCGCTGAGCACGAAGGCGTGGGAGTAGGTGAAGCGCATCAGGGTGCCGCCGGCCGTGCAGATCGCCAGCCACAGCGCCAGGGTGACGATGAAGGGCAGCGGTGCCTGGGGGAACAGCGCCATGATGGCCACGGCGACCATGGCGCCGATGCTGGTGCCGATCACCTGGGCAAAGCTCTTCTGCAGTGTCATGCCGGCCAGCGGGGTGCTGATGATGACCACCGTCATGGTCGCCCATTTGGGCTGGTCGAGGTCCAGCAGGAACGCCAGGTATAGCGTCAGCAGCCCCGCGAGCACGGTGCGCAGGGCAAACAGCAGGGTGTCGCGGCCAGGGTGGATGATGGCGCGCAGGTACAGCAGCATGGGTGACATGCCGACTCCCTCGATCGTGGCGGGAAGACGCACGGGCGCTAGAGCGTCGCGAACCCTGTTCAGTGTGGTCGAGGTTTTCCGGCTGTGGGAATTTTCTTAGCCTAGCCGGTGGCGTGCAGGGACTGCGCCAGGCGCTCCTGGATGAAGTCGAGGAAACACTGGATGCGCAACGCCAGCTGCGAGTTGCGGTAGTACACCGCGTGGATCGGCTGGCGGCGTTCGCTGGTCAGCTCCGGCAGCACGCGCACCAGACGCCCGGCGCGGATATCGTCGCAGGTCATGAAGCTTGCCAGGCAGGCGATGCCCTGGGCGCCGATGGCCAGTTGGCGCAGGGTTTCGCCGCTGGACGCGGACAGCGACGGGGTGACCGTGAGGGTGTCCCCGCCGGCATGGCGGATCGGCCAGATGTTCAGGGCTTCCGGTTGGGTGAAGCCCAGCAGCGAGTGGCCGAGCAGCTCATCCAGGCTGGTCGGAGTGCCGTGGCGCTCCAGGTATTGCGGCGCGGCCAGCAGGTTCAGCCGGCTGCTGCCCAGGGCGCGCGCGTGCAGGCTGGAGTCGGCGAGGTGGCCGATGCGGATGGCGATGTCGGTGCTCTGCTCCAGCAGGTCGATGTTGAGGTCGTTGGTATTGAGCTGCAGCTCGATGTCCGGGTAGCGCTCGCGGAAGGCGCCGATGTGCGGGACCACGGCGTGCAGCATGAACGGCGAGGCGGCGTTGATCCGCAGGCGCCCGGCCGGGGATTGCTGGCGCAGCGCCAGGCGCTCTTCCAGGGCGTCCATCTGTTCGAGGATATGGCGGGCGTTCTCGAGGAAGAACTCGCCTTCCTCGGTCAGCTTCATGCGCCGTGTGGTGCGGTTGAGCAGGGTGGTGCCGAGCTTTTCCTCCAGCTTCGACAGCGCCCGGCTCACGGCCGATGGCGTCAGCCCCAGTTGCTCGGCGGCGGCCGTGATGGAGCCGCAGTCGATCACCGTGGCGAAGGTCTTGAGTTCGTCGGAATGGGCTTTCATCGGCGGGCCTGTTCGGGAGCGGCGGGGTGGATTCTAGAGGTTTGGTCCAGGGGGGGCGCTTTTCTGTAGGAGCGAGCTTGCTCGCGAACCGCATCGCAGCGAAGGTTGGTTCGCGAGCAAGCTCGCTCCTACAGGCTGACTTCGGTGCTTCGGTGCTTCGGTGCTTCGGTGCTTCGGTTGTCGTAGGAGCGCCAGGGTGAGGTTAGCGTCAGTACGTCCCCGGATAAGCCCCGCCATCGAGCAACAGGTTCTGCCCGGTCAGATAGCCCGCCTGGGCGCTGCACAGGAAGGCGCAGAACGCCCCGAACTCCTCGGCGCTGCCGAAGCGCCCGGCGGGGATTTCCTGCTTGCCGGCCTCCACCAGCTCCTCTTCATCGCGCCCGCTGAGCTGGGCGGCGCGCTGAAAGCCGCTGCGCAGGCGATCGGTGTCGAAGGAGCCGGGCAGCAGGCCGTTGATAGTCACGTTGTTGCCGGCTACCTGCGGCTGTCGGGCAACCCCGGCAACGAAGCCGGTGAGGCCGCTGCGCGCGCCGTTGGACAGGCCCAGGGTGGCGATGGGGGCTTTTACCGAGCCGGAGGTGATGTTGACGATACGGCCGAAGCCGCGCTCGGCCATGCCGTCGATGCAGGCCTTGATCAGCTCGATGGGGGTAAGCATATTCAGCTCCAGGGCGCGCAGCCAGTCTTCGCGCTCCCAGTCGCGGAAGTCTCCGGGCGGCGGGCCGCCGGCATTGTTGACCAGGATGTCCACCTGCGGGCAGGCGGCGAGCAGTGCGGCACGCACCTCCGGCTGGCTGATGTCGCCGGCCACTTCGCGCACTTCCACGCCCAGCTGGCGCAGTTCCGTGGCGGTAGCGGCGAGGGTGTCGACGTCACGGGCGTTGATCGCCAGGTTCACGCCTTCGCGGGCCAGCGCCAGGGCGCAGCCCTTGCCCAGGCCCTTGCTGGCGGCGCAGACCACGGCCCAGCGGCCCTTGATGCCCAGATCCATGTTGTTCTCCTGTTCATTGCGAGTCGCCGGAGCGTCCGGCATCGGTAGGAGCGGACTCCGTCCGCGATAGGCTGGTCGTGCTCCATGGTTGGCCGGAGCCGTGGCGAAACTATCGCGGACAGAGTCCGCTCCTACGCATGATCGTGCCGCGGCGCGGCGCGGTCAGGCTACGACCTTCGGTGCCGGCAGCAGACTGATCCATTTACCGGTCCCTTCGCCGGACTTCAAGCGACGCAGCGCTGCGGGCAGTTCGGCGAAGGCGAAGAACTGTTTCGCCGGCGCCTGCAACTGGCCGTTGGCGACGCCTTGCATCAGCCGCGTCGCGGCAACGTGCAGCTCCTGCCAGTCCAGCGCTTCGCCATGGGCGTGGATGCTGTTGAGCGCCACTTCGTGCAGCGAGATGGCCGTGCTGAAGGCGGGTAACGGGGCGCTTTCCTGGCGGTCCTGGATGCACACCAGGTGGCCGTTGTAGCCCAGCAGCGGGGCGAGGCCGGCGGCGTGGTTGCCGCTGACGGTATCGAAGATGCCATGCAGGCGGCGCGGGCCGAGGGCCTCACGCAGTTGCTGGGTCCACTGCCCGTCGCGATAGTCGAAGACCCCGGTGACGCCCAGTTGCAGCAGATGCTCGCGGTGTTTCGCCGAGGCCGTCACCCACACGCGCAGGCCGCGTTGCAGGGCAAGTTGCGCGAGCAGATAGCCCACCGCACCGCCGGCGCCAGTCACCAGCACGTCACGGTTGTGGCAGACCGGCAGCTTGTCCAGCGCCTGCCAGGCGGTGAGGCTGGGGCAGGGCAGGCTGGCGGCGGAGGCGTCGTCCAGCGAATCCGGTACCGGATAGACAGCACGCGCGCGCAGCAGCGTGTACTCGGCAAAGCTGCCGCCACGGGTGAGGGATTGGTGGTAGGCGACGCGGGCGCCGACGCGCAGATTCACTTCGTCGCCCACCGCCATGACGATGCCGACGCCATCCACGCCGGGCACCTGGCCCTGCTGCCAGTCGTCACGGCCCCAGTCGATCATCTTCCAGTCCACCGGGTTCAGCGCGACGGCGGTATTGGCCACCAGCACCTCGTCCGGCCCGGGCGTGGGCAACGGCAGGCGGACAGGCTTCAGGCCGTCGATACCGGCGCCGGGGGTCCAGCTCCAGGCCGAATAGTCATTTGCGCTCATGAATACTCCTTGCAAACAGCAAAGCCGCTCCGAGGAGCGGCTGTCGATCAGTGATGGATCAGTCCCAGGCCGGGGCCAGGCTTTCCGGGCTGGTGATGCGCTCGTTGCGCTCCAGCGCGGCGATGGCGGCCATGTCGGCGTCGCTCAGGCGCAGGTCGACGGCGCGCAGGTTGCCCTCCAGGTTTTCGCGCCGGGTGGACGACGGGATCACCGAATAGCCCAGTTGCATGGCCCAGGCCAGCGCCACCTGCGCTGGTGTTGCGCCGTGGCGCTGGGCGATACCGATGATCACCTCGTCGCTGAGCACCTTGCCGTAGCCCAGGGTCATGTAGGAGGTGATGTGGATGCCCTGACTCCGGGCGAACTCCACCACCTTGCGGTTCTGCAAATAGGGGTGCAGTTCCACCTGGTTGGTGGCGATCTGGCTGGCGCCGACCGCGGCGATGGCTTCCTGCATCAGGGCGATGGTGAAGTTCGACACGCCGATCTCGCCGGTCAGGCCCTGGGCCTTGGCTTCGGCCAGGGCGCCCATGAACTCGGCGACCGGTACCTGGTCCTTGGGCGATGGCCAGTGGATCAGGGTCAGCTCGACGCGCTCGGTGCGCAGTTTGTGCAGGCTGTCCTTGAGGCTGGGGATCAGCTTGTCGGCGGCGTAGTTCTCGGTCCAGATCTTGGTGGTCAGGTACAGCTGGTCACGCTTGACCTTGCTGCCGGCGATGGCCTCGCCGACGTCGGCTTCGTTGCCGTAGATCTGCGCGGTGTCGATGGCGCGGTAACCCAGTTCCAGTGCGCTGCGGATCGAATCGATGACGGTCTGGCCCTTGAGGCGGAAGGTGCCGAGGCCGAAGGCGGGAACGCTCATGGAAGAACTCCTTGTGGTCGATCAGTGAGTGGGAACCGCGCCGACGGGGCTCGGTTCCGTGGAATTGCGCCGGTCGAGGCGACCGCTCAGGGCGGTCAGGCCGAATGCGGCAAGGGTGACGACAGCGGCGATCCAGGGCGTATGGGCCAGGCCCAGGTGGCTGACCACCAGGCCGCCGGCCCAGGAACCGCCAGCCACACCGAGGTTGAACGCGGCGATGTTGAAGCCGGCGGCCACGTCCACGGCGTCCGGTGCCACGCGTTCAGCCTGTTGCACCACGTAGACCTGCAGGCCGGGCACGTTGCCGAAGGCGACGGCGCCCCAGGCGAGCACGGTCAACACCACCAGCCAGGGGTTGCCGGCGGTGAAGGTCAGCACCAGCAGCACCGACGCCAGCAGGCCGAAGATGATCTTCAGCGCACTCACCGGGCCGCGCTGGTCAGCCAGGCGGCCGCCCCAGATATTGCCGATGGCCACCGAGACACCGTAGGCCAGGAGCACGGCGCCGACCATGTTCGGGCTGAAGCCGGCGAGGTCCTGGAGGATCGGCGCGAGGAAGGTAAAGGCGATCAGCGAGCCGCCATAGCCCACCGCGGTCATCGCGTAGACCAGCAGCAGGCGCGGCTGCAGCAGCACGCGGGCCTGGCGCAGCAGCGGAGCCGGCGGGGTGTGCTGGATGTTCTTCGGCACGAACAGCAGGCTGCCGAGCAGGGCGACCACGCCAAAGGCGGCCACCACCAGGAAGGTCACGCGCCAGCCCAGATGCTGGCCGATGAAGGTGCCCAGCGGAATGCCGGTGACGAAGGCGACGGTCATGCCGCTGAACATGGTGGCGATGGCGCTGGCGGCCTTGTCCTTGCTCACCAGGTTGGTGGCGATGATCGAACCGACCGAGAAGAACACGCCGTGGGCCAGGCCGGTGAGGATGCGCGCGACGATCAGCGATTCGTAGCTGGGTGCCTGCCAGGCCACCAGGTTGCCGACGGTGAACAGCGCCATCAGGCCGACCAGCAACGCCTTGCGCGGGATGCGCCCGGTCATGGCGGTGAGCAGCGGTGCGCCAATGGCAACGCTCAGGGCGTAGAGGCTGACCAGCAGGCCGGCGGAGGGCAGGGTGACGTCCAGGTCGCTGGCGATGGTGGGGATCAGGCCGACGATGACGAACTCCGTGGTGCCGATGGCGAATGCGCTGAGTGTCAGTGCCAGGAGAGCGAGGGGCATGCTGGGGCTCCGGTCGAATGGGGATGCGATGGGAGCATTGTCCGGAAGTCGGCCCTTGAGAAAAACGCGGCAAACGACAAAGGATAGTTGATCGCAGCTCACGAATCGGGGCGCGAATCAGTGAGCGGCTATGCTGCTCGCACTCATCGGCATGCATCCATCAGGAAGATCAGCCATGCATTACACCGGTACTTGCCACTGCGGCGCGGTGGCCTTTGCATTCGACGCGGAGCTCGATGAACTGGTGCGCTGCGACTGCTCGCTGTGCGGCAAGCGCAATGCGCTGATGGCAACCGTGGCAAAGGACAGCTTCCGCCTGACCCGCGGCGATCAGGCCTTGCGCCTGTATCGCTGGAACAGCGGCGTGGCCCTGCATTACTTCTGCGGGGCGTGCGGAATCTATGTCTACCACCAGCGCCGCAGCAACCCGGCGCTGCTCAGCGTGAATGCCTGTTGCATCGACGGCCTGGACCCCGAGTCGATCCCGACGCGACGGGTGGACGGCAAGAGCATGACTACCGTCGCCGGCCCCGGCCTGTAGGAGCGAGCTTGCTCGCGAACCTGGCCTCGCAGCGGGGCTGTTCGCGAGCAAGCTCGCTCCTACAATTGAGGCCCCGCTGGAGGGCATCCGAGGGGCGCGTTGTTGCCATCCTGCGCCACGGCCCACAAAAAAACGCACGCGACGGGTGGACGGCAAGAGCATGAGTACCGTCGCCGGCCCTGGCCTGTAGGAGCGAGCTTGCTCGCGAACCTGGCTTCGCAGCGGGGGCGTTCGCGAGCAAGCTCGCTCCTACAATGGGGCATCGCTGGGGGTTCATCCGTGGGGCGCGTCGTTGCCATCCTGGGCAATGCCCACAAAAAAGCCCCGCATGAGGCGGGGCTTCTTCTTCATCTATTACGCGATCAGTTGGCGGCGGCTGCGGCGGCCATGTCCGAGACGCTTTCGCCACGGTGCGCGCTGAACTGCGGTGCCAGCGAGCCGATGATCATGCCGATGGCGCTGCAGATCAGGCCCACCAGTTGCGGCGGCCAGAAGTCGCCTTCCTGGTGGCCCAGTTCCAGCGACACCCAGCCGATCAGGCCGCAGGCGATGGCAGTCAGGGCGCCCTGGGTGGTGGCGCGTTTCCAGAACAGGCCGAAGAACAGCGGCACCACGGCGGCGACCAGGGTCACCTTGTAGGCGTTGCCGACCATCTCGTAGATGCTGGCGTTGGACAGCAGGGCGAACAGGCAGGTGGCGACGGTCATCGCCAGTACGCTGCAACGCATGGCCAGCAGGGCCTGGCGGTCGTTCATGTTGGGCAGGAAGTGCTTGACGATGTTCTCGGTCAGGGTCACCGACGGGGCCAGCAGGGCGCCGGAAGCGGACGACATGATGGCCGAGAGCAGGGCGCCGAAGAACATGATCTGGGCGAACAGCGGGGTACGTTCCAGGATCAGATGCGGCAGGATCTGCTGGGAATCTTCGGCCAGCCAGTGCTTGACCATCTCCGGCTCGATCATCGAAGCGGCATAGATCAGGAAGATCGGCAGCATGCAGAACACCAGGTAGCAGCAGGCACCGGTCATGGTGGCGCGCTGGGCGATCTTCTCGGTCTTGGCCGACATCACGCGGGCATACACGTCCTGCTGCGGGATGGAGCCGAACATCATCGTCACCGCCGCGCCGAGGAAGGCCACGATGTCCTTCGCCGAGGTGCCGTGGAGGAAGGTGAACTTGCCTTCGCTCGCGGCGTGGCTGATCACGTTGACCGGGCCGCCGGCCATGTCGCCGATCAGCCAGACGAGGTAGAACAGGCCGCAGACGATGATGATCATCTGCAGGAAGTCGGTCAGGGCCACCGACCACATGCCGCCGAACAGGGTGTGCAGCAGGACGATGATGGTGCCGATGATCATGCCCTGGGTGGTGGTCAGGCCACCGTCGGAGAGCACGCTGAAGACCACGCCCAGCGCGGTGATCTGCGCGGCGACCCAGCCCATGTAGGAAATGATGATCACCAGGCTGGTGAAGATTTCCACGTGCTGGCCGAAGCGCTTGCGGAAGAAGTCACCGATGGTGAGCAGATTGAGGCGGTACAGCGGGCGGGCGAAGACCACGCCGACCAGCATCAGGCAGCCGAAGGAGCCGAAGGGGTCTTCAATGATCCCGGCGAAGCCTTCTTCGAGGAAGGTGGCGGGAATCCCCAGCACGGCTTCGGAGCCGAACCAGGTGGCGAACACCATGGTCACGACGAGGGGGAAGGACATGCTACGACCGGCGGCCGCGTAGTCCGAGGAGTTGTGCACGCGGGTGGTGGCGTAGAAACCGACAGCTACGGTGATCACCAGATACACCGCTACAAACCAGATCAGCATTTGTTCGTTCCGTTGGCTCGCCGGGAACCGTACTGCCGAGACGAAACTCGGGCAGGTGGGCCACGACTGACAAAGTTGTTTTTGTTGGGTTGCGCGGCCGAGGTCATCCGGTGCACCAGGCAGTGGAGCCGGAAAAACGTAACCAGTTGCGACAACGGGCCGCAGTCTGCCAAATCCGTTAAATATGTCAAACACTTGAATCGTTCATGAGCGAAAAAAATTACATCCTTAGACGAATGGTGTAGCTAAAGGATTGATTTGATTGGTTGCTAACGATCTTTGCTGACTGTTTAGTCGTTTATTTTTTACAGTCGATGTTCGATAAGCAGAACATTCGCCAAGCCGCTAGGCTGTTGGCACGGCACGCTTTCAAGGACCCGCATGTTCGAGCACTTCGATCTCGCGCAACTGCTTTCCAGCTATGGCTATCTGGCCCTGTTCATCGGCTGCCTGCTGGAAGGCGAAACCATCCTCATCCTCGCCGGCCTCGCCGCTCACCAGGGATTGCTCGGTTATGCGCCAGTGGTGTTCTGGGCAACCCTGGCCGGCACCCTGGGCGACCAGTTGCTCTACTGGAGCGGCCGGCGCGCCGGTGATCGTGCAGTGCCCTGGCTGCAACGCCGTGGCCTGGCCATCGAACGGGTTACCGGGCTGATCGAGCGGCACCCCATGCTGGCGATCTTTTCCGTGCGCTTTCTCTATGGCATGCGCCTGGCCGGGCCGCTGCTGATCGGTGCAAGTCGGGTAGGGCCGCTGCGCTTTCTGCTGATCAACCTGCTCGGCGCCTTCTGCTGGGCGCTGATCTTCGCCAGTGCCGGCTACTGGGCCGGCGAAGTGCTGGAGCGCTGGCTCGGCAACCTGCGGCCGTACCGCCTGCCGATCTTCCTCGCGGTGCTGGTGCTGGTCGGTGGGCTGGAGTTGTGGCGGCGCCATCGACAGCGGCGCAAGGCACATTCGCCCGAGTCGCGGGAAAGATTGCACAGGCCTTGATGCAGAGCGGTTTGGATTCCCGCGCGAGGCGATTAGAATCGCCGCTCTTTCGTTCAAGGACGCTGTCATGAGCCTTTACCAGCCCGGCATTCTCGCCACCCCGGTTCCCGCCCACGCCCGCCACCTGTTCTTCGATCTGAAGTCGCTGCAGGACCTGCCCGCCGCGCTGGATCGGCTGATGCAGTTCGCCGATGGCGCGCGCGCGGTAGTCGGCTTTGGCGAGTCGCTGGTGCGCGCGCTGGGCCGCCACGTCGAGGGGCTGCGCGAGTTCCCGGCGATCTCCGGCGTGGGCGTCGACAACCCGTCCACCCCGCATGCACTGTGGGTCTGGCTGCGTGGTGACGAGCGCGGCGAGTTGCTGCTGCGCACCCAGGAACTCCAGTCCCTGCTGGCACCGGCGCTGGAGCTGACCAGCCTGACCGAGGCCTTCCGCCATGGCAGCGGCCACGACCTGACCGGCTACGAGGACGGCACCGAGAATCCGCAGGATGACGATGCCATCGCCGCTGCCATCGTCGAAGGTGCCACGGGCCTGGCTGGCGGCAGCTTTGCTGCGATCCAGCAATGGCGCCACCAGTTGCAGGACTTCGCCGCGCTGCCGCAGCACGAGCGCGACGACATCATGGGCCGCCGCCTGAGCGACAACGAGGAACTGGACGACGCGCCGGAATCCGCCCACGTCAAGCGCACTGCCCAGGAGAGCTTCGACCCCGAAGCCTTCATCGTGCGCCGCTCCATGCCCTGGACCCAGGGCCAGGACGCCGGGCTGATGTTCCTCGCCTTTGGCTGCACGCTGGATGCCTTCGAGGTGCAGTTGCGCCGCATGAGCGGCCTGGAAGACGGCATCACCGACGCGTTGTACCGCTTCAGCCGCCCGCTCACCGGCGGCTACTACTGGTGCCCGCCGTGCAAGGACGGGCTGCTGGACCTGAGCGCGCTGCTCGGCTGATCCGCCGCTGTCCCCGAGAGCCCCGCCAGTGTGCGGGGCTTTTTTGTGGGCGCTGGCACGCTGCTTCGCGAGCAGGCTCGCTCCTGCAGAAGAGCCTCGGGGTAACCCTTGTAGGAGCGAGCTTGCTCGCGAACTGCACGGCACCGCCCCCCGATGCAATGGCCCCCCGATCTTCGGCGAAATTGGCTGTTGGTCCGCCACACCCCGAGGCGTAGCGTGAACCCCACGTTCCCACTGCCCGAGGTACCCGCCATGCCCACATCCACGCCCCTGAAACTCCTGTTCGCCGGCCTCGGCCTCGGCCTGGCCCTGAGCCTGCCGGTATTCGCCCACGGCGATGGCGGCAATCCCGAGAAGATCGAAGTCCAGCAGGAGCAGAAGCTTCCCGACGCGGCTGGCAAGAAGGGCCTGATGATCACCGTCGCCTACGAGCCGGGCCAGTCCTCCGGCGCCCACGTGCACAGCGGCTCGGTGTTCGCCTACGTGCTCGAGGGTGCGGTGATCTCCCAGCTGGAAGGGCAGAAACCGGTGACCTACCAGGCCGGCCAGTCCTGGTACGAGGCGCCGAACACGCCGCACCTGGTGTCGCGCAACGCCAGCGACAAGAAGCCGGCCAAGCTGCTGGTGTGGATGCTGCTGGACGAAGGCGCGCCGGTGCTGACGCCGCTGAAGCAGTAGGCGCAAAACGCAGAGCCCCGCCGATTGGCGGGGTTCTGCCTTAAGGTCCGGGGAGGAATTCGTAGGGCGCATAACGCGCCAGCGTTATCCGCCGCTGGAATGCCCGGCGGATAAGCCGTTCCAGGTTATGCGTCCTACGCAGGCTGAGGGTCACTCCGCCGCGCCGGGCACCTTGCGTGGGGCCATGAAGAACATCCAGGCCAGCGCGAGGAAATACATGGTCGGGATGATGGTGAAGAGGATCGCGTAGTTGTTGTGGGTGACGGTGAGGATGTAGCCAACGATCTGCGTCATGAACATCCCGCCAATCGCCGCGAACATGCCGCCAAAACCGAATACCGTGCTCATCAGGTGCTTGGGCGTGTAGTCCATCACCAGGCTCCATATATTCGCCGTCCACGCCTGGTGCGCGCCCACGCCCAGGGCGATGGCGGCCACGGCGATCCAAAGGCCGCTGGCCTTGGCGGCGAAGATCACGCCGATGATCGCGCAGGCGCAGATGAACATCGACAGCAGGCGCGCATGGATGGAGTTCATGCCGCGGCCGATCAGCCAGGACGAAAGGATGCCGCCGCCAATGCTGCCGAAGTCCGCGGTCAGCCAGATCAGCATCAGCGGTATGCCCATCTGCGTGACGCTGATGCCCAGGCCATATTGCTGGTTGAGGAACGGCGGCAGCCAGTACAGGTAGAACCAGAACACCGGTGCGGTCAGCGAGTAGGCCAGGGCGAAGGCCCAGGTGCCGCGCATGCGCAGTACGGCAGTGAACGGCACGCGCTCGGCCGGCGGTTCGTCGGCTTCCTGGATGTAGTCCAGCTCGCTCTGCCTGACCGTCGGGTGTTCTTCGGGGTTGAAGTACTTCAGGCTCCACAGCACCACCCAGACAAAGCCGAGCGCGCTCATGCACAGGAAAGCCGCCTGCCAGCCCCAGGCCGCGAGGATCAGCGGCAGCAGGGCGGGGGTGACCATGGCACCGACGTTGGTGCCGGCATTGAAGATGCCGGTGGCCATGGCCCGTTCGCCGGCCGGGAACCACAGGCGCGTGGTCTTCACGCAGGCCGGATAGTTGGCCGCTTCGGTCAGGCCGAGGATGAAGCGGCAGACCATGAAGCCAGCCGCCGAGCTGGCCAGGCCGTGGGCGCCGGTGGCAAAGCTCCACAGCAGCACGGCGAAGAAGAACGCGCGCTTCACGCCGATACGGTCGATCAGCCGGCCCTGCAGCACGAAGCCGATGGCGTAGCCGACCTGGAACCAGAAGTTGATGTTGGCGTAATCCATGGCCGTCCAGGCCATCTTCTCGGCGAGCACGGGTTGCATCACGCCCAGTGCGGCGCGGTCGATGTAGTTCAGGGTGGTGGCGAAGAACACCAGGGCGAGCATGCCCCAGCGCACCTTGCCGACGGCCATGGCGCCACGCACCTTGGCGAAAATGGAGGAACCGTGCGGAGCGACCGCAGCGAGGGGAGCGGATTGCGACTGGATCATGATCGGGCCATCCGTTATCGGGCTGACGCGCAGCCTCGGGAATTATTGTCGTGCCGCAGGCGTCCCGCTCCACCGCCAATCGGCGGGAGTTGCAGGAAGTGACGTGCGGTGGCTGGCGAAAATCAGTGCGCGCGGCGGTGGCCGAGCAGCCTGCACAGACCCGGCATCAGGCGCGCCAGGAGGGTCTGGCGGTGGGGAATGGAGGCGGCGAGGCGAGGGTGAGGTACGTACATGAGCATTTACCCGTTCTTGAAATTGTTATGGATGACACGCAGGCCATCTCGCAGCGGCTGCCGTGGTTCCAGGGATTGAGGCAGGTCCCCGGGGAGCCGGATTGCGTCGACGTGGCTAAATCTTGAGCAGCGCCCGAAACAGCGTCAATTCGATAAACGGCCTTTGGTTCGGTAATCGAACACAAAACTAACCAGTTAGTACACTTTAAATTGCTGCCGGCCCGGACCGCCAGAATAATCAGACTCAGCCGGAGACCGATTCCAACAAGCCCCTCACACCGCCCGGCAGGAGTCCACCGATGCAACGTTCGATCGCCACCGTTTCCCTGAGCGGAACCCTGCCGGACAAGCTCGAAGCCATCGCCGCCGCCGGTTTCGACGGCGTGGAAATCTTCGAGAACGATCTTCTCTACCATGGCGGCAGCCCGCGCGAGGTGCGCCGCCTGTGCGCCGACCTGGGGCTGGCGATCACCCTGTTCCAGCCGTTCCGCGATTTCGAGGGCTGCCGCCGCGATCGCCTGCCGCGCAACCTCGACCGCCTGGAGCGCAAGTTCGACCTGATGCAGGAGCTGGGCACCGACCTGGTGCTGATGTGCAGCAACGTTGCCGCCGACGCCCTGGGCGAACGCGAATTCCTCCTCGAAGACCTCGGCCTCGCCGCCGAACGTGCCGGCGCCCGTGGCTTGCGCGTGGGCTACGAAGCCCTGGCCTGGGGTCGCCACGTGAACACCTGGCAGCAGGTCTGGGACCTGGTGCGCGAGCTGAACCACCCGGCGCTGGGCGTGATCCTCGACAGCTTCCACACCCTCTCGCTGAAGGGCGACCCGGCCGGCATCGCGCAGATTCCGGGGGAGAAGATCTTCTTCGTGCAGATGGCCGACGCGCCGATCCTGGCCATGGATGTGCTGGAGTGGAGCCGGCACTTCCGCAACTTCCCCGGTCAGGGCGAATTCGACCTGCCGGGCTTCCTCGCGCCGATCCTCAAGAGTGGCTATCGCGGGCCGCTGTCGCTGGAAATCTTCAACGACGGCTTCCGCGCCGCGCCGCCGCGCGCCAATGCCGCCGATGGCCTGCGTTCGCTGCTGTATCTCGAGGAGAAGACCCGCACGCGCCTGCTCGGTGAAGGCATGCCGCAGGAACAACTGGACTGCCTGTTCTCGCCGCCACCGGCCAGCCAGCTGGATGGCGTGGAGTTCCTCGAATTCGCCGTCGACGAAGCCCTTGGCGCGCGCCTGGGCAACTGGCTGGAGCGCCTGGGCTTCGCTCGCGCCGGCGAACACCGCTCCAAGGCGGTGAGCCTGCTGCGCCAGGGCGATATCAACATCGTGCTCAACGCAGAACCCTATTCCTTCGGCCACAGCTTCTTCGAGGCCCACGGCCCGTCGCTGTGCGCCACCGCGTTGCGCGTGCGCAATGCCGCCAGCGCCCTGGAGCGTGCGCAGGGTTACAAGGGTCAGCCGTATCGCGGGCTGGTCGGCCCCAACGAGCGGGAGATTCCTGCGGTGCGTGCGCCGGATGGCAGCCTGATCTACTTGGTTGAAGAGCACCTGGTGGAAGAGCGCGCCAGCGGGCAGACCCTCTATGACGTGGATTTCCGTCTCGACCCGGAGGCGAAACCCAGTGGCCAGTTGCAGCGCATCGACCATATGGCCATGGCGTTGCCGGCAGACGGGCTGGACAGCTGGGTGCTGTTCTACAAGAGCCTGTTCGACTTCGAGGCCGACGACGAAGTGGTGCTGCCCGACCCCTACGGCCTGGTGAAAAGCCGCGCACTGCGCAGTGCCAACGGCAGCGTGCGGTTGCCGCTGAACATCTCGGAGAATCGCAACACCGCCATCTCCCATGCGCTGTCCAGTTATCGCGGCTCCGGCGTGCACCACATCGCCTTCGCCTGCGAGGACATCTTCGCCGAGGTGGCGCGGGCCAAGGACGCCGGCGTGCCGCTGCTGGAAATCCCGCTCAACTACTATGACGACCTCGCCGCTCGCTTCGACTTCGACGACGAATTCCTCAGCGAACTGGCCTACTTCAACGTGCTCTACGACCGCGATGCCAACGGCGGCGAGCTGTTCCATGTCTATACCGAACCATTCGAGGGGCGCTTCTTCTTCGAGATCATCCAGCGTCGCGGCGGCTATGCGGGATACGGCGCAGCCAACGTCGCCGTGCGCCTGGCGGCGATGGCCCAGGCGCGCAACGGCACCACACGGCGGCCGAAGGTCTGAGCTGGCGAGCTTTGCCTGAAGGGCGCGCGGGCGCGCATAATCCGCGCATCCCTTCACCGCACAGCCGGCGCTCTGGCGCCGGCGGACCGATGCCCAAGCCCATGACTGCCGACAGCGCCACCCAGCCGATTCCCGCCGAAACCGCCCGCCGGGGGCGCAAGAACAACCCGGAGAAGACCCGCGAGGACATTCTCCAGGCGGCCATCGTCGAGTTCGTCCAGCAGGGCCTTTCCGGCGCGCGGGTGGACGCCATCGCCGAGCGCATGAACACCTCGAAGCGGATGATCTACTACTACTTCGGCAGCAAGGAACAGCTCTACCAGGCGGTGCTGGAGAAGCTCTACGGCGACATCCGCGGTACCGAGCAGACGCTGCACCTGGCCGAGCTGGAGCCGCTGGAGGCCATGCGCCGGCTGGTGGATTTCACCTTCGACCACCACGACCGCAACGTCGATTTCGTGCGCATCGTCAGCATCGAGAACATCCACTACGGTCAGTTCGCTTCCGGCTCGGAAGCGATCCGCTCGATGAACAGCAACATTCTGCGCACCATCGAGGACATCCTCCAGCGTGGTGCCGCCAGCGGCGCCTTCCGCGACGGCCTGCCGGCCATCGACGTGCACATGCTGATCAGTGGGTTCTGCTTCTATCGGGTGTCCAACCGCCATACCGTCGGCTCGCTGTTCCAGGTCGAGCTGGAAGACCCGGTGATCAAGGCGCGGCACAAGGAGATGATCGTCGAGGCGGTGTTGCGCTACGTGCAGCCCTAGGCCAGCAGGATTCGGAGCGGGGATCGTTCGCGAGCAAGCTCGCTCCTACGGGAACCGCTCGATTTAAGGTCAGGTGTAGGAGCGGACTCCGTCCGCGATGTGCCATCGGCCTGTTCCGAGCGGCCGGGAATCGATCGCGGACGGAGTCCGCTCCTACGCGCTTTGTAAACTCACATCGTCGCGAAATGCGCCAGCATCCGCTCAGCGTTCGCCTTCACGCCACTGAACAGCTCGAACGCCTTCACCGCCTGGAACACCGCCATATTGCCGCCATTCAGCGTGCGGCAGCCCAGGCTGCGGGCGTGGCGGAGCAGTTCGGTCTCCAGCGGGAAGTAGATGATCTCCGCCACCCACAGGCCCGCGTGCAGCAACTCCAGCGGCAGCGGCGCGCCGGGCAGCTTGGCCATGCCGACGGGCGTGGTGTTGACCAGCCCGTCCGCTTCGGCGACCGCGCCGGCCAGGTCATGACCAACCCGCGCGCGCTGTCCGCCGAAGTGCGCGTTGAGGTTGTCCACCAATGCCTGGGCGCGGGCCGAATCCACTTCGAATATCGTCAGTTGTCCAACGCTTTCGCTGAGCAGCGCATGGGCCACCGCAGCGCCCGCGCCGCCGGCGCCCAATTGCACCACGCGTTCGCGCGGCGCATCGCTGAGGTTGCGTCGGAAGCCTTCGGCAAAACCCAGGCAGTCGGTGTTGTGGCCGATGCGCTTGCCATCGCGCAGCACCACGGTATTCACCGCGCCGATGCCGCGTGCCTCATCGGAGAGTTCGTGCAGCAGCGGAATCACCGCCTGCTTGCACGGAAACGTAATGTTCAGCCCGGTGTAGCCCATGCGCTCGGCGGCGGCCAGCAGGTCGGGCAGGGCACCCGGGTCGACGCCCAGGGTGTCCAGGTCGATCAACCGGTAGAGGTAGCGAAAACCCTGGGCGTCGCCTTCCCGTTCATGCAGTGCCGGAGTGCGCGAAGCCTGAATGCCGGCGCCGATCAGGCCGGCCAGGACGGTGCGGTGCTCGCTCATCGGGCTCGCTCCTGCAGCAGCTTGGTGAAGTGCTGGATGCCGGCGCGGTAACCATCGCTGCCAAGCCCGGCAATTACGCCCACGGCAATAGCGGAAACGAGCGAGTGGTGGCGGAACTCTTCCCGCTTGTGCACGTTGGACAGGTGCACTTCGATCACCGGCAACTCCACGGCAGCCAGCGCATCACGGATCGCCACCGAGGTGTGGGTCCAGGCGGCAGGATTGATCAGGATGCCGGCACAGCGGCCGCGCGCCTGGTGAATCCAGTCGATCAGTTGGCCTTCATGGTTGGTCTGGCGGAAGTCGATTTCCAGGCCGCTTTCGGCACCCGTGTGCTGGCAAAGCACGGCGATGTCGTCGAGGGTTTCGTGGCCGTAGGTGGCCGGCTCACGGGTGCCGAGCAGGTTGAGGTTCGGCCCGTTGAGCACGAGCAGAGTGTGAGGCATGGGGAATGGCTCCGTTGTTCTTGTATGGCCGTGATTGAAAGGCCTGTAGGAGAAAAATGTACCAAATGGTTAATTTGGTCAATGTGAGCGAGGTTCAAGGCAGCTTGCGGCGAAAATCCAATAAGAGTGCCTAATGCGCAGGGAACATCGGGGGATTGCCCCGGTTGCACGCCGGATTCGAAGATGCCTGGAAGTCCACTTTCCGTGCGGTGATCGACCATGGGTAGGAGCGGACTCCGTCCGCGATCGGTTCAAGACCGCCGAGAATTTCCAGCAAGCACAATCCCCTGTAGGAGCGAGCTTGCTCGCGAATCAGCGCCGTACGGGACCACAGGTTCGCGAGCAAGCTCGCTCCTACGAAAAGCGTTGGGTAAAACGACCCGCCATGCGGCGGGTCAGAGGGGAAGCCTGGAGAGTGCGGCTTCAGACGTGCAAGGCATGCCCCAGCGCGCGCAGTGCGGCTTCCTGCACTGCTTCGCCGAGGGTTGGGTGGGCGTGGATGGTGCCGGCGATGTCTTCCAGGCAGGCGCCCATTTCCAGGGACTGCACGAAGGCCGTGGACAGCTCGGAGACCGCCTTGCCCACCGCCTGCCAGCCGAGGATCAGGTGATTGTCCTGGCGCGCCACCACGCGGACAAAGCCGTCGCTGGACTCCAGGGTCATGGCGCGGCCGTTGGCGGCGAACGGGAAGTTCGCCGTCAGCACCTCGTAACCGGCGGCTTGCGCCTGCTCGGGCGACAGGCCGACCACCACCACTTCCGGATCGGTGAAGCACACCGCCGGGATTGCCGTAGGGGTAAAGGCGCGGCGCTTGCCGGCGATGATCTCGGCGACCATCTCGCCCTGGGCCATGGCGCGGTGGGCCAGCATCGGTTCGCCGGCGAGGTCGCCGATGGCCCAGACGTCGCGCATGGAGGTGCGGCACTGCTCGTCGATACGCACGGCGCGGCCGTTCATGTCCAGGCGCAGGGTGTCGAGGTTCCAGCCGGCGGTGTTGGGGTGGCGGCCGACGGCGACCAGCACCTGGTCAGTCTCGATCACCCGTTGCGAGCCGGCGCCATCCTGCACGCGCAGGCCTTTGCCGTCCGGCTCCAGGCCCATCACGCTGTGGCCCAGGTACAGCTCGATGCCGAGCTTGCGCAGGGCGTTGGCCACCGGCTTGGTCAGTTCCTCGTCGTAGGCCGGCAGAATGCGCGGCTGCGCTTCCACCACCGTGACCTCGACGCCCAGCTTGCGGTAAGCGGTGCCCAGTTCCAGGCCGATGTAGCCGCCGCCCACCACCGCCAGGCGCTTGGGCAACGCCTTGGGCGCCAGCGCTTCGGTGGAGGAAATCACATTGCCACCCACCGGCAGGAAGGGCAGCTCGACGGATTTCGAGCCCGCCGCCAGCAGCAGGTGTTCGGTGTGGATGTGCTGCACGCCGCCTTCGCTGAGGTCGACCTCGACGGTCTTGCCGTCGACGATTCTGGCCCAGCCGTTGACCACGGTGACGCCGTGCTTCTTCAGCAGTGCGGCGACGCCAGTGGTCAGGCGGTCGACGATGCCGTCCTTCCATTCCACGGTGCGCTGGATGTCGATGCTCGGCGCCTGCACGCTGATGCCCAGCGGCGACTTGCCGGCGAATTCGCGGGCCTTGAGGTATTCCTCGGCGGCGTGGATCAGCGCCTTGGACGGGATGCAGCCGATGTTCAGGCAGGTGCCGCCGAGCGCGGCGCCTTCCACCAGCACGGTGCGGATGCCCTGTTGGCCGGCGCGGATCGCCGCGACGTAGCCGCCGGGGCCGCCACCGATCACCAGCAGGGTGGTTTCGAGAGTCTGGTTCTGTTTCACGTCTCTGGCTCCACTCATCAGTCGATGAACAGGGTGGCGGGATGTTCGAGCAGGGCGCGCACGGCCTGGATGAAGGCCGCTGCATCCATGCCGTCGACCACCCGGTGATCGAAGGAGGAGGACAGGTTCATCATCTTGCGCACGATGATCTGCCCGTTGATCACCATGGGCCGCTCGACCATGCGGTTGACCCCGACGATGGCCACTTCCGGGTAGTTGATCACCGGCGTGCTGACGATCCCGCCGAGCGCGCCGAGGCTGCTCAGGGTGATGGTCGAGCCGGACAGTTCCTCGCGGCTGGCCTTGCCATGCCGTGCAGCTTCGGCGAGGCGCGCGACTTCCGCGGAGTTGCCCCACAGATCGCGGGATTCGGCGTTGCGCAGCACCGGCACCATCAGGCCGTTGTCGCTCTGGGTGGCGACGCCCAGGTGCACCGCGCCGTAGCGGGTGATCACGTCGGCATCGTCGTCATAGCGCGCATTGAGCTGCGGGAAGTCGCGCAGGGCGACGACCATGGCGCGGGCGATGAAGGGCAGCAGAGTGAGCTTGCCGCGCGCCGCGCTGTGCTTGGTGTTGAGGTGGACGCGCAGGGCTTCCAGGTCGGTAACGTCGATCTCCTCGACGTAGCTGAAGTGCGGGATGCGCCGCTTGGCCTCGGCCATCTTCTGCGCGATCTTGCGGCGCAGGCCGATTACCGGGATCTGGTGCTCGTCGTGGCGCGCGGCGTAGCCGGAGGCAATGGTCGCGCCGCCGTGTTCGAGGAAGTGTTCCAGGTCTTCCCGGAGGATGCGCCCGGCCGGGCCGCTGCCCTGGACGAACTGCAGTTCCACGCCCAGGTCGCGGGCGCGCTGGCGCACGGCCGGCGAAGCCAGTGGCTTCTCGCCCGGTGCACGGCGCGGCGCCGGAGAGGGAGCGGGCCGTGCGGCCGGGGCGACAGGTTTGTTCTCGACGCGCGGTGCCGACTTGGGTGCTTCTGCTACCGGTTCAGGCTTGGTCACCGGCTGGATCGGTGCTTCTCCGTGCGGCTTGGCCTGCGCGGCTTCCTTGTGGTTGCCGTGGCCTTCCACTTCCAGGCGGATCAGTTCGCCGCCCACGGCCATCACCTGGCCCGGTACGCCGCCCAGGGCGAGGATCTTCCCGGCCACCGGCGAGGGGATTTCCACAGTGGCCTTGTCGGTCATGACTTCCGCCAGCAGTTGGTCCTCATGGACCTCGTCGCCGACCTGGACATGCCACTCCACCAGCTCGACCTCGGCGATGCCTTCGCCGATGTCCGGCATCTTGATGACGTGAGTGCCCATTCAGACCTCCATGGCGCGCTTGAAGGCCGCGCCGACGCGGGCGGGGCCGGGGAAGTAGTCCCATTCCTGGGCGTGCGGGTAGGGCGTGTCCCACCCGGTGACGCGGGCAATCGGGGCTTCGAGGTGGTGGAAGCAGTTCTCCTGCACCAGCGACATCAGCTCGGCGCCGTAGCCGCAGGTGCGCGTGGCTTCGTGAACGATGACGCAGCGGCCGGTCTTCTTCACCGACTCGACGATGGTGTCCAGGTCCAGCGGCCAGAGGCTGCGCAGGTCGATGATCTCGGCGTCGATGCCGGTTTCCTCGGCGGCGGTCTGGGCCACGTAGACGGTGGTGCCGTAGGTCAGCACGGTCAGCTCGGAGCCGGGGCGGGCGATGGCGGCCTTGTCCAGCGGCACGCTGTAGTAGCCCTCCGGCACCTGGCTGGCCGGGTGCTTGGACCAGGGCGTCACCGGGCGGTCGTGGTGGCCGTCGAACGGGCCGTTATACAGGCGCTTGGGCTCGAGGAAGATCACCGGGTCGTCGTTCTCGATGCAGGCGATCAGCAGGCCCTTGGCGTCGTACGGGTTGGACGGCATGACGGTACGCAGGCCGCAGACCTGGGTGAACATCGCCTCCGGGCTCTGGCTGTGCGTCTGCCCGCCGTAGATGCCGCCGCCGCAGGGCATGCGCACCACCATGGGCACGGTGAAGTCGTTCACCGAGCGGTAGCGGATGCGCGCGGCTTCCGAAACCAGCTGGTCGGTGGCCGGGTAGACGTAGTCGGCGAACTGGATTTCCACCACCGGGCGCAGGCCGTAGGCGCCCATGCCCACGGCGGCGCCGATGATGCCGCTCTCGGAGATCGGCGCGTCGAATACGCGGGAGGTGCCGTACTTCTTCTGCAGGCCCTCGGTGCAGCGGAACACGCCGCCGAAGTAGCCGACGTCCTGGCCGAACACCACGACGTTGTCGTCGCGCTCCAGCATCACATCCATCGCCGAGCGCAGCGCCTGGATCATGGTCATGCTGGTGACGGCCTGGGCGTTCTCGTGTTGCGGGTTCATGGCATTCATACCCCAAGCTCCTGGCGCTGCCGGCGCAGGTGTTCCGGCAGGTCCTTGTAGACGTCGTCGAACAGGTTGGCGGCGCTGAACACGTGGCCGTCGACCAGGGAGCCGTGGCGCTCGGCCTCTTTCTGCGCGGCGATCACTTCGGCTTCCAGTTCCTTCTTCAGCGCTTCGTGCTGGTCGTCGGACCAGATGCCGAGGCCGACCAGGTGCTGCTTCAGGCGGGCGATGGGGTCGCCGAGGGGGAAGTTGGTCCAGTCGTCTGCGGGGCGGTACTTGGACGGATCGTCCGAGGTGGAGTGCGGGCCCGCGCGGTAGGTGACCCATTCGATCAGGCTCGGGCCATGGCCACGGCGGGCGCGCTCGGCGGCCCATTGCGAGGCGGCGTAGACGGCGAGGAAGTCGTTGCCGTCCACCCGCAGCGAGGCAATGCCGCAGCCTACGCCACGGTTGGCGAAGGTGGTGCCTTCACCGCCGGCGATGGCCTGGAAGGTGGAGATCGCCCACTGGTTGTTGACCACGTTGAGGATCACCGGCGCGCGGTAGACGTGGGCGAAGGTGAGGGCGGTGTGGAAGTCGGATTCGGCGGTGGCGCCATCGCCGATCCAGGCGGACGAGATCTTGGTGTCGCCCTTGATTGCCGAGGCCATGCCCCAGCCGACGGCCTGGATGAACTGGGTGGCGAGGTTGCCGGAAATCGAGAAGAAGCCCTTCTCCCGGCTGGAGTACATGATCGGCAGCTGGCGGCCCTTGAGCGGGTCCTGCTCGTTGGAGAGCAGCTGGCAGATCATGTCCTTGAGCGGGTAGTCGCGGGTGATCAGGATGCCTTGCTGACGGTAGGTCGGGAAGGTCATGTCGCCGTCGCGCAACGCCATGGTGTGGGCGGTGGCGATGGCCTCTTCGCCCAGGCACTGCATGTAGAAGGACATCTTCTTCTGGCGCTGGGCGGTGAGCATGCGCGCATCGAAGATGCGCGTCTTGAGCATCAGGCGCATGCCGCGCAGCAACTGCTCGTGGCTCAGCTCCGGGGCCCAGGGGCCGACGGCGTTGCCGTCTTCATCGAGCACGCGCACCAGGCTGAAGGCCAGGTCGGTGGTCTGCGCCGGTTCGACGTCGATGGCGGGCTTGCGTACCTCGCCGGCGGGCGAGAGATGCAGGTAGGAGAAGTCGGTCTTGCAGCCCGGGCGTCCGGTGGGTTCGGGGACGTGCAGGCGGAGTGGGGCGTAGTCGGTCATGGCGGGTCTCCAGTTGTGATCGTGGGTGTGGATCAGCAGACGGAAGAGGCCATGCCTGGCGGGCGCACCCGGCCGGGTAAGGCTACGGTGCGGGTGCCGCGCGGGGTCGCGTGGCGGGTGGTGACATCACTCATGGTGAGGTCCTCGGTTGTTGTAGTTGTGGTTTCAGTATAGGTGTGACCGATTGGTTTTTTGCTCCAAATTGACTAGCTCAGAGCTTACGGATTAGTGTGTTTGCACTATAAAAACAGCACTGAGTAGTACGACCGAAAATGGCTGATCTCGACCGCACCGACCTGAAGATCCTCCGCGCCCTGGCCGACGATGGCCGCCTGTCCTGGCGCGATCTGGCGCAGAACATCGGCCTGTCGCTGACCCCGACGCTGCGCCGGGTCCGCCGCCTGGAGGAGGAGCACTACATCCAGGGCTATTTCGCCCGCCTCGACGAGGAGCGCCTGTCCGGCGGCATGAGCGTGTTCGTCTCGGTGTCCCTGGAAAAACAGACCGGCGACTACCTCGCCCGGTTCGAAGAACGCATCGTCCAGGCGCCGCAGGTGATGAGCTGCTTCCAGATGACCGGCGACGCCGACTACATGCTGCGGGTGGTGGTGAAGGACCTGTCGGCCTACCAGCTGTTCCTGACCAACACCCTGACGCAGATTCCCGGCGTGGCCGGGATCAAATCGGCCTTCGCCCTGAAGTCGGTGATGCTGCGTTCGGCACCGCCGATCTAGCCGGATACCTCGGTGTAGGAGCGAGCTTGCTCGCGAACCTGTGGCCCGGCATTACTTCGACCCGATCGCGGATGAATCCGCTCCTACAGCAGCCGGCACCTTTCCCGCCAGGCGTAGGAGCGGATTCATCCGCGATGGCTCGCCGCAGGCACTGAAACGTCGGCGGAGCGCGGTTCGCGAGCAAGCTCGCTCCTACGAAGAGCACCACAGACCTGCGCATCAGCCGTTGCGGCGGAACTGCTCGCGATACTGCGTCGGCGTCACCCCAAGGTGCTGCACGAACACCAGGCGCATCCGTGCCGGGCTGCCGAAGCCGCAGCGCCAGGCGATTACTTTCAGCGCCAGGTCACCGCCTTCGAGCAGACCTCGTGCGGCATCGATACGGGCTTGCTGAACAAACTCCGCGGGCGTTATTCCGGCCTCACGGACAAAGGTGCGGGCGAAGCTGCGCGGGCTCATCGCCACTTCGGCGGCCAATTGCGGCACCCCCAGCGGCTGCTCCAGGTGCTCCTGCACGTAGCGCTGGATGCGTGCCACGGGTGAAGTTTCATCGGCGGGGGCCTGCAGGAAGGGGCTGAACTGCGATTGCCCGCCCTGACGCTGCGCCACCACCAGCAGGCGCTTCGCAACGGATAGCGCCACCGCCGCGCCGTGGTCTTCCGCCACCAGCGCCAGCGCGAGATCGATGCCGGCGGTGACGCCCGCCGAGGTCACCAGCGCGCCATCGCGAACATGGATGCGATCCGGCTCGACCTGCGCCAGAGGGAACAACTCCGCCAGTCGCCGGGCGTCGCTCCAGTGCGTCGTCACGCGCTTGCCGTCCAGCAGCCCGGCGTGGCCAAGCAGGAACGCGCCGGTGCAGATCGAGCCGTAGCGCGGTGCCTGGGCGCAGGCCGTGCGTAGCCAGTCGAGCAACGGCGCTGGCGGTAACTCTTCAGGCAGTGCCGCGCCGCCTGGCACCAGCAGGATATCGGCCGCGCCGGGACCCTGGTCGATGCTGGAGTCCGCACCCAGCAACTGGCCGTTGGAGGCGCGCAAGGGGAAGGGCTGCGCGGCGAGGGTCAGAGCCTGATAACCCTGGCCAGCAGGCACGAAGGCATTGGCCTCGGCGAACACATCCAGCGGCCCGGAGACATCCAGCGCCTGCACGCCGGGGAACAGCAGCATGGCTACGCGTTTCATGGCATCTCCCGATCCGATCGATGGCGTTCATTCTTGCGGCGTATCGCCCTGGCTGCAATCGGTCAGCGGGAGCGAATCCTGCCATTCAGGCAGCGGGCGGCGTGACAATCAAAGACGAAGGGCTACCGGCAAGGCGTTACTGTTGCGTGAGCTGCAGAAATGCATTGTCGAAGTCGCTCTGGGTCGGTAGGGCCTCATCGGCTAGATTTATCGCAGTGGGCCACGATCGACGCGACCCGCGTGATCCCCCGAGGTGCCTGCCATGCAACCCACCCTTTGCGCGCTGTTCGCCATTCCCGCCTTGCTGCTGTCCTTCACCGCTTTCGCCGAGGAGGCGGCCGATTACCACTACGGCATGCCGCTGGACGTGGCCAAGGTGCTGAGCATCAGCCAACCCAACGAGCGCTGCGAAGTCAGCCAGGCCACCATGGTCTACCTGGATTCCCAGGGCCAGCAGCACACCCTCAAGTACCTGCGCCAGACCCCGTGCTGCAGCGACATCTGAGTCAGGCGCGGAACTGCTCGACCAATCCCTGCTGCCGGCTGGCCAGGTCGTTCAACGAACGACTGGCGCTGGCGGCCTGCTGTGCGTGCTCGGAAATGCTCTGGGTGACGTCGCGGATGCCGGCGATATTGCGGTTGATCTCCTCGGCGACGCTGCTCTGTTCCTCCGCTGCGCTGGCGATCTGCAGGTTCATCTCGCTGATCAGGTTCACCGCCTCGCCGATCCGCCGCAGCGCGTCGATGGCCTGGCGCGCCTGATCGACGTTGCCCTGGGCCTGGGCGAAGCTGCCCTGCATTGCCTGGGTGACCGAGTGGCCGCGGGCCTGCAGGTTCTCGATGACGTTGCGGATTTCCTCCACCGACTCCTGGGTGCGCCGGGCCAGCCCGCGCACTTCGTCGGCGACCACCGCGAATCCGCGCCCGGCATCGCCGGCGCGCGCCGCCTCGATGGCGGCGTTGAGGGCGAGCAGGTTGGTCTGCGCGGCGATGCCGCAGATGACTTCGAGGATCGAGCCGATCTGTTCGTTGCTTGCCGCCAGTTGCTGTAACTCGGCCATGGCCTGGTGCATGCCGGCGGCCAGCAGGTCGATGCCGCTGTTGGTCGCGTCGAGCGTGCGGAAGCCGTCATCGCAGGCCTGTTCCGCCGTGCGTGCGGCGTCGGCGGCGCGTGCTGCGCTGCGCGCGGAGTCCTGGGCAGTGGCGGACATCTCCTGGAGCGCGGTGGCGACCATGTCGATCTCGCGGAACTGTTGCTGCATGCCGTCGCTGGTCTGCCGGGCGATCTGCGCCGAGCGGTCGGCGCTGGAGTGCGCCTCGCGGGTTGCCGACTGCACGGCGGCGATGCTCGGTTGCAGCTTGTCGAGGAAGCGGTTGAAGGCGCTGGCCAGACGGCCCAGTTCGTCGCGGCGCGGGTAGTCCAGGCGGCGGGTCAGGTCGCCTTCGCCGTCGGCGATGTCTTCCAGCATCCCGGCCAGGCGCAGGATCGGCCGGCTGATGCCCAGTGCAGTCAGCGCCACCAGCAACATGCCGAGCAGGCCGGCGGCGATGCCGATGCCGATTTCCAGCGCGGTGCTGCGCCAGCGCAGGTCATCCAGGGTGCCTTTGAGGCGCTCCGCCGGTGCCAGCAGCACCGCGCGCGGCACGCTGAGCAGAATGCCCCAGGGCGCGGCGTCCGGCACCGGCGCGAGGCTGTGCAGCACGCTGATGGACTCGCCGTCGTCGTTGGACTGCGAGCGTCCGGCGGCGATCTGCGCGAGCACGGCCTTGTCGTCGAACTTCTGCCCCAGCTTCGAGGCGTCGCCGCTGTCGCTGGCGACCAGGCCGTTGGGGCTGAGGATGCGGATGCGACCCTGGCCGTCGAACAGGCTGCGACTCCCTTCTGCGCTGCTCTGCTGCAGGGCCGCCAGGTCGATATCGAAGCCTACGGCGGCGATCGCCTTGCCGTTCTCCAGCAACGGCAGGGTGACGCTGCTGACCAGTCGGCGCTGGCCCGAGGCGTCGTCGAAGTAGGGGTCGAGCACGCAGGGCCGGGCGTGCCCGGTGGAGCAGGTGAAGAAGGCGTTGTAGGGCTGGCCGGCGGGGCCGGGCGTGGTGTCGCCGAGCACCTGTTCGGTGCCGATGACCCGCTGGGTGTCCTTGCCGTTCTGCAGCAGGTAAAGGGCGAAACGCCCGGTTTCGTTGCTGCCGAGGTCTTCACGGGCGGCGAACTGGCTGTCGGCGGTGTCCAGTGCATTGGGCTGGAACACCAGGAACAGGCCGAGCAGTTCCGGGTGTGCGCCGAGGGTGTCGGCCATCGCCTGGTTGAGTTCGGTACGCAGCGTGGCGGAATCGAGGACGCCCCGATGCTGCTGCGCGCGCAGGGTCTGCACGGTGCGCAGCAGGCCTTCCCCGAGCAGCAGGTTGTTCTGCAGACGCTCGCGGATCAGCAGCGCCTGCACCTGGCCCTGGGTTTCCAGGTTGTGCCGCGCGGCAACGGCGAACAGTTCGCCGCTGTCGTGCGCGATGGTGCGGCTGTCCTGGCGCGCCTGGTACAGCGAAAGGCCGATCAGCACGCTGGCGACCAGCAGCAGGCAGAGGCCCGCCAGCCAGGTGATGCGACCCTGGATCGAAGTCAGGAGGCTGGGCATGGCGGGCTCGTTGTCGTCGGCTCAGAAGGTGGTGGAGAACAGCAACTGGCTGTACAGGTTGCTGTTGTCGTTGCCGATCTGGGTACCGCCTTCGGCCGCGCTCTTCTTCGGCTGGTACAGGCCCACCAGCGGGATGATCACCAGGTGCTCGTTGATTGCCCATTCGGCGTAGAGGTCCAGCTCGCGGCCGTCGGTGTTGCCCAGGTCGGTATCCAGGGTGTGGAAGTCGAAGAACTGCGCACCGATGGAGAGGTTTTCCAGCGGCGTGACCTTGGCGCCGATGTTGTGTACGCGGGTGTTGTTGTTGAAGGGGCCGGAATAGTTGCCCGCCACCTCGCCCTGGAACCAGGTGCCGAAGCCGCGGCTGAAACCGTAGAAGAGGGTGTCGTAGCCTTCCGAGAAGCGGCTGAAGCGATAGCTGACGTAGGGCTTCCAGGTGACGTCGGAGAAGGTCCAGCCGGCCTCGAGGTACCAGGCATTGGCGGTGTCGTCGCTGTACTGGGCGTTGTCCTTGTCCTGCCAGGCGTATTCGCCGGAGAGGAACAGGTTCTCCACGCCGGCATTGCCGGTGCCGCGCAGGCTGTAGGTCTTCATGTCCTTGCGGTCGAGCTGGATCGGCGAGGCGTAGCGCTCATCGATGTCGGTGACGTCGATGTAGGTCAGGCCGAAGGTCGCTTCCGGGGCAACGTGCTCCAGGGTGGCGACGTACAGCTCGGAGTTGGCCTGGGCGCGGTTGTCCGACTTCAGGCGCATCAGGTCGCCGCGCCAGCCTTCCTTGCCACCGATGCGCAGCACCGCGGTTTCGTCGAAGTCACGGCGTGCCGCCAGGTAATAGCCGCCACCGCGGTTGTATTCGCCATCGGCCAGGCCCTTGCCCATGTTCAGCGCGTCGCCGTCGATCAGGAAACCGTCGCCGACCACGATGTTCTGGCGGCCGACGGACAGGTCGATGCCATCCTCGCCCAGCATCGGGAACAGGCCTGCCGAGCGCCAGCCGGCATAGGCGTCTTCGATCTTGGTGGTGCGCTCGGAACCGTCGCTGAAGCCGGCGGCATCGCCGTCGCCCCAGGTGCCGGAGCTGAGCAGGTTGAAGGCGCCATAGGCGGTGCCTGCGCCGCCCAGCTTCTGGTCGCCGCTGAGGCCGTACTTGATGAAGCCTTCCTGCCAGGAGGAGGAGCCTTCATCCAGGGTGCCGGTCATGTTGTAGCGTTCCTGACTGTGAAACAGCCCGAAGGTCGCGGAGAGGTCGGCATTCAGGTGCGTGTCGTCGGTCGCGTACAGCTCGTAGGCGCTGGCGGAACTGGCCCCGGCGATGAGCAGGGCGAGCAGGGTGGGGCGCAGCACGGCGGCGTGGGTCATGGTGAAGGCATCCGTTTCGTTATTGTCGATTGAGGGGATGTGACTTCTGCCGATGCTAAGTAAGGGCTGGCGTTGTGCCGTTGCTCCTGTCTGCCAAGTGATTGGGTGTGGTTGCCAGAACCGACAGTGGTGCTTTTTGCAGGAGCGAGCTTGCTCGCGAACGAGTCATCCGACGGTGCCAGCGTCAAGCGGGGTTCGCGAGCAAGCTCGCTCCTACAGGGGGCAGGATTCAGCGCGAGCGCGAGATCAGTGACGGTTGTTCCGCGTACAGGCGCTTGTACAAGGTCGAGAAATGGCTGGAACTGGCAAAGCCCAGGTCCAGCGCCAGGTGGGTGATGCTCTGCTGCGGCTCCTGCTTGAGCCGCCGCCGTGCCTCGGCCAGGCGCAGGCTGAGGAAGAACTGCTGCGGCGTGCTCTGGCAGATCTGCCGGAAGCAGTACTGCAGGGTGCGCTGGCTGGTGTTCAGGCTCTGGCTCAGCTCCAGCAGCGACAGCGGTTGGGCGAAGTCCGCCTGCATGCGCTCGATGGCCGCGAGGACCAGCCGGCGATGTTGCTGCAGCGAGCGCGGCGCACCTTCACGGCCATTGCCGGGGAGGATTTCCTCCAGCGCCTGCAGCACATGGCTGAGCACCAGGGCAACGGCATGCCCGGCCTGCTGTGGGTCGTCGACCCGCCAGGGCTCGCTCTCGAAGGCGGCGATGGCATCGCACAGGCTGCGCCGCAGGCACCCGGCTCCGCTCGGCGAAAGTTGCAGGCGACCCTCGGACAGCGCGCGCTCGAACAGTTCGCGCTCTTCGGCGCCGAGCAGGCGTTCCAGCTGCGGCTGGCTGAAGGTCAGGCCGAGCATGTGGATTTCCCCGGCAGCGCAGATTTCCATTTCACGACCGCCTTCGAGCACCAGCAGGGTGTCGTCGTGCAACGCCTGGCCGTTGAAGCGCGAATCGGCGCTGGCGCGCAGTGGAATACCGATCACCAGGTGGCCGGCCGGTGGCGCCATGTTCTCGTGCAGGTGCAGGTTGGAGTGTTCGTAGATCAGCGCGGCATCGGGCAACTGCACATGCAGCAGCTCCGCCTGCAGGCGGCCGTGGCCGAGCTGGGTGTAGTCCTGGCTCCAGCCGGCGAGGGCGCAGGCCAGTTCATCGGAGTCGGTTGCCTGGTGGCGGGCTATGCCGGTCATGGCGGTTCACCTCGGTTGTGCGCCGAGTATCGGTCAGCGCTGGCGCGCAGGCTTGTGCCTGCGCGCCAGGGTATTGCGGCGCTCTGCCAGTTTCAGCGGCCGGCGAGGTAGGCGGCGGCCAGTGTACAGGCCCGCTCGATGAGCATGGGCGCCAGTTCCCGAGCGGTTTCGCTGTTGCGCCGGGTGTGCACCCAGCCCAGGTAGGTGGTGCCGCGCAGGGCGAGGAACAGCGGCAGCGCGGCGCGGTCGGCGGCGGACAGCGGCTTGACCGAGTCGTAGCCGGCCAGCAGTGCCGCCTGGATCTGCGCCAGGCGCGGATCGTCCAGGCAGAAGTACAGCGCGGTGGCCAGTTCGAACATGTGCCAGCCGAAGCCGGCATCGTCGAAGTCGATCAGTTGCAGTTCGTCGCCTTCGAGCAAGAGGTTCTCCGGCACCAGGTCGGCGTGGATCATGCCGAAGTTGCCCAGGCTCCGCCCGTAGCGGCGCAGGTCCATGCGCGCCTCCTGGCGGGCGCGTTGGAGCAGCTCGCGCTGCTCGTCACTGAGCAGGTCCAGTTCCCAGAAGGGCCCCCAGAACGGTTTGGCGCCGACCAGGCCTTCTTCGTCCCAGGCATGCCGGGTGAATTCGTTGGGCTGGTGCCACTGGGCCGAGTTCAGGTGGATGCGCGCGGCGACGGCACCGGCCTGATGGAACAGCGCTTCGATGTCGCCGCTGGCGCTCAGGCCCTGCTCGGCGGAGCCCAGGGTGCTGCCGCCGAGCCAGCCGAGCATGTCGACGTAGCGCGGTTCATCAAGGGCGGCGCTGTGCACTTCGGCCAGGTGTTCGCCGTTGCGGGTACGGATGATGCTCGGCACGCCGATACCGCCGGCGGCCAGTTGCTCCATCCAGGTCAGCTCCGAGCGCAGCGCCGCTTCGCTGTGATAGCCGCCGCGGTGCACGCGCAGGGCGCTGCGCGTGCCGTCGCTGCGGGTGGCGCAGAACACCGCGTTCTCGCGGTACTTGAGCAGTTCCAGGCCGACGAAATCGCCGTCCCAGTGGCGCAGGGCGTCCAGCGCCAGGTCGCGCAGGCAGGCGATCTGCCGGTCGTGATCGAGCATCGAGAAGTCAGTCATGGGCATTCTCTCCATCGGTATGGCCTCAGAGCTCGCCCAGGACCTGGTCCAGGGCGTCGATGAAGTGCTCGCCGTGCTCGGCCTCGAACACCAGCGGCGGACGGATCTTGAGAATGTTGTCGGCGCCGCCGATCTTGCTGATCAGCACGCCGCGCTGGCGCATGGCATTGACGATGCGCCGCGCCTCGAGCCCGGCCGGCTCGCGGCTGGTGCGGTCGCGCACCAGTTCCACGGCGAAGAACAGGCCCTGGCCGCGTACGTCACCGATGATCGAGTGGCGCTCGGCGAGTCGATGCAGTTCGGCGCTGAGCAGCGCGCCCTGGCGCCGGGCGTTGCCCTGCAGGTCTTCCTCGGCGATCACATCGAGCACCGCCTGGCCGACGGCTGCGGCCACCGGTGAGCCGCCGAAGGTGTTGAAGTACATATTGCTGCGGCCGAAGGTTTCCACGCGCTCGCGGTTGGTCACCACGCCGGCCAGGGGGAAGCCATTGCCCATGGGTTTGCCGAGGGTGACGATGTCCGGCACCAGCGGGTGCGACTGATGCCCCCACATATGCTCGCCGGTGCGGGCGAAGCCCGATTGCACCTCGTCGGTGATCAGCAGGCCACCGGCCTCGCGCACCAGCTTCGCCACGCGCTCCAGGTAGCCGGCCGGCAGGCGCGGAATGCCTTCGTTGGCGAACAGGGTGTCGATCAGCATGGCGGCCAGGCCGACACCCGCCGCCTGCAGTTCGGCGATGGCTTCGGCGACCTTGGCCACGTAGCGCTCGGCGACCTGCTCGGGCGTGCCGTTGGCGTGATACAGGCAGGGGATCGGCACGGCCCGCGCATGGGCCGAGAATGACTCCGAGCTGGGCAGCGCGGTGGTGACCGCTGCCAGGCTGGTGGTGTTGCCGTGGTAGTTGTAGTCGCTGACGATCACACCCCGGTTGCCGGTGGCGAAGCGCGCCATGCGCAGGGCCAGCTCATTGGCCTCGCTGCCGGTGCAGGTGAACATCAGGCTGTCCAGGGGCTCGGCGAAGGTCGCGGTGAGGTTCTCGGCGTAACGCACCACGCGCTCGTTGAGGTAGCGGGTGTGGATGTTCAGCGTCGCCGCCTGCTCGGCCATGGCGGCCACCACTTTCGGGTGGCAGTGGCCGACGCAGGGCACGTTGTTGTAGCAGTCCAGGTAGCGCTTGCCGGCGGCGTCGATCAGCCAGACGCCTTCGCCCTTCACCAGTTCCAGCGGCTCGTCGTAGAACAGTGGCGAGGCATCGCCCATCACCTGGTGGCGGCGTTGCAACAGGGTCGGTTCAGACATTCTCGGCATTCTCCAGAGGCTTTTCTGCGCGGGCGGCGCGCAGCAGGTAGTTGAGGACCAGCGCGGCGACCACCAGGGCCAGGGCGCTGAGCATCGCCACTTCCAGCTGGAAGCAGGCGGCGATCACCACCAGTGTCAGCAGCATGCCGACGCTGGCGATCAGCGGGCCGCCACGCAGGCGGAACGGGCGGGCCAGGCCGGGCTGGCGGCGGTGCAGGCGCAGGTAGGCGGCGAACAGCACCAGGTGGCAGCTGCCCAGCAGCAGGACGATGCACAGCAGGAGTTTTTCCGGCGGCACCAGGGTCAGCGGCAGGCCGATCACGCTCAGCACCAGCAGCGCGACATAGGGCGCGCCACGACGGTTGGTGCGGGCCAGAGCAGCGGGGAAGAAGCCGTCGCGGGACAGGGCGAACAGCTGGCGGGAGGCGGAGAACACCACCGAGAAGAAGGTCGCCAGCAGGCCGCACACGGCGCCGGAGCCGACCAGCAGCGGCAGCCAGTCGCGCTCGCCGTAGAGTCCGCCGTGGGTCATGGCGGCGTACAGCGGGTCGCCCGCATTGCCGACCACTTCCACGCCGGCTGCGCCCGGCGCGCTGATCACCACGGTCAGCGCGGTCAGCAACAGGGTGCCGACAGCGGCGATGATCCCGCGCGGCATGTTGCGCCCCGGATCGGCTGCCTCTTCGGCGGCGGAGGCGACCTGCTCCAGGCAGATGAACATCCAGATGGCGAAGGGCACGCAGGCGAACACGCCGGCGACGCTCACGCCGGGCAGCGTGCTATCGGTGGTTGCCAGCAGGTTTTCCCAGTGCACGTGGGGCAGCATGGCGCCGCCGAAGGCCAGCAGGGCGATGGCCGCCACGGCGCCGGCGAGCAGGGTCAGGCCGAGGGCTTCACCGACACCGATGAGGTGGATACCGATGATCACCGCGAACAGGCCGATGCGCACCGGCCAGCCGCCGAAGCCGAATACCGACTCCATGTAGGCGGCGAGGAAGTTGGCCGCCGCGCCGGTGCCGATGGTCAGTGCCAGCGCGCACGCCGCCCCGACCAGGTAGCCGACGAAGGGCCCGAAGGCCAGCTGCGCATAGGCGAACACGCCGCCAGCGTGCGGCCGCGCCGTGGACAGTTCGCACACGCACAGCGCCAGGCCGCCGCAGAGCACGGCCATCAGCAGGGTAGCGATGAGCATATTGGCCCAGCCACTGCTGGCCAGGCCGTAGTTCCAGCCGGAGAACTGCCCGGCGACGACCAGTGAAATGCCGAGTCCGGCGATCTGGGGCCAGCGGAGTACGCCTTGTTTGAGCATGTTGAGTGTCCCTTGCCTGTGAGTGATGAGGGGGGGAGCGGCAGTCAGCCGCGTGCGCCGGAGCGCAGCGGGCAAGGGAGGGCGCCGGCGATTGCCGACGGTCGGATGCGTGAAGTCATGGAGCGGCCCTTCTTGTTGTTTTATGGGGTATGCACGCGCACGCCGTCAGGTACGGCGGGCAGGGAGAAGGTACGAAGGGCGCGGGATGGGCGATATCAGAAATGCGCAAAGACGCAAGGCGGGGATTTTCGCGGGAGAAGGCAGAGGGGAGCCAGGCGGCTCTGATGGAGGCGGAAACTTGCAGGAGTAAGCTTGCTCGCGCACAGCATGCGCATGATGCGTCAGGTGCGAGGCAGGTTCGCGAGCAAGCTCGCTCCTATGAAGAGCCGGTCGTGCCGGTTCCTGAAGGGGCGAGCTTGCTCGCTGGCAGCGATATCAGGCCAGACCGACGTAGAGGTTCTGTACGTCGTCGTTGCCGTCCAGCGCATCGAGGAAGGCTTCGACTTCCTCCAGTTCCGCGCCGGACAGGCTCACCGGGTTCTTCGCCTTGTAGCCGAGCTTGGCCGAGGCAACGGTGAAGCCGTGCTCGGGCAGGGCGCGGCAAACGGCGTCAAGGTCGGTGGAGTCGGTGAGGAACAGGGTGTCGCCGTCTTCCTCGCCCGGCTCGAAGTCCTGGGCGCCGGCTTCGATGGCGGCCAGTTCCGGGTCGGCGTCAGCGCTGGCCGGGGTGGCTTCGACCAGACCCAGGTAATCGAAGTCCCAGGCTACCGAGCCGGATGCGCCCAGCTGGCCCTTGCGGAACAGCACGCGGATTTCCGCGATGGTGCGGTTCACGTTATCGGTCAGGCACTCGACGATCACCGGTACGCGGTGCGGGGCGAAGCCTTCGTAGACCACGCGCTCGAAGGTGGCGGCGCCGTCCAGCAGGCCGGCGCCCTTCTTGATCGCACGCTCCAGGGTGTCGCGGGGCATCGAGGCTTTCTTGGCCTGCTCGACGACCAGGCGCAATTTCGGATTCATGTCCGGGTCGGCGCCGTTACGCGCGGCGATCATGATTTCCTTCGACAGTTTGCCGAACACGCGGCCTTTGGCGTTGGCGGCGACTTCTTTATGTTTGGCTTTCCACTGGGCGCCCATAGTGATCTCTTGCTGGCGGTTGCTGATGGGCTGCAAGTCTAAGGCCTCGCGCGGGCTCTGGCGATATTTGCGGCGATATCCGGCGGTTCAGCGCTGCGCCGGCACGGCGAACACAGCGCTGGCCTGGGCCACCACCTTGTCGCCCACCGACAGCAGGGCATTGGCGAACGCCATCTGCCGGCCGCGGCGGCTGTGCAGCAGGCGGATGCTCAGCCAGTCGCCGACCTGCGCGCTGGAGACGTAGTCCAGGGTCAGGCTGGCGGTGACCAGCGGCTGCGGCGGCTGGCTGGCGAAAGCCATGGCGTAGCCCATGCCGATGTCGGCCAGGGTGGCGAGGATGCCGCCGTGTACGCCGCCGCGGCTGTTGGTGTGGCGCTCGTCCAGCAGCAGGCCGAGCTCCAGCGATTCGCCTTCACCACGCACCAGGAATGGACCGAGCAGGTCGAGCAGCGGGTTGCGCCGTTGCAGCGGCTGGAAACCCTCGGGATAGCCCAGATCGGCGAAAGCGTTCATTGCCAGCCTCCGGTGTGCTGCTGCAGCACGGCGCGGACGGTTTCGATCACCCGTTGCGGCACCTGGTAATCCGGGTGCGCGCGGAACACCGCCGCCGCGTCGGCCAGGCGGGTGAGGGCAAGCAACTCGCTTTCGGCCTTGCGCGTGTCGCTGGCTCCGGGTGGCAGGGCCAGCGCCTGGCGCTGGCAGGAGCAGGGCGCCTGGGGATTCACCAGGGCGCAATGCTGTTGCATGAACTCATCCAGCCGCTGGCGCGCTCGCGACAGGCGCTTGCGGTAGGTCGCCGGTTCGACCTCCAGCACGGCGGCGGCGGTTTCCGAATCCAGGCCGAAGGCGATGTCGAGGACGTAGGCCAGGCGCTGATCGCGCTCCAGGCACATCAGCATGCCCTGGGTGCAGGCCAGGGCGATGCGTTCGGCGACCAGCTTGTCCGCCGGCTCCAGCGGACGATCATTGGCCTCGGCCAGGCGCAGGCCAAGGTCGAGCTTTTCGGCCAGGGCTTCCAGCGACACGGTGGGCGTCTCGCGGACCTTGGTGCGCGCGGTCAGCAGCGCATTGCTGGCAATGCGGAAGGCCCAGGTGGAGAACTGGCTGTCGCCGCGGAAACTGGCGAGGTGGGTGGTGATGCGCAGGAGGATTTCCTGGCTGGCGTCCTGGGCGTCTTCACGGCGGCCGAGCATGCGCAGGGCGAGGTTGTAGACCGGTGCCTGCAAGGCCAGCAGCAAAGCGTCGAGTGCGGCGGGTTCGCCCTGCTGGGCGCGTTGCAGTTGTTCGTTGTCGATGGCTGGGAATTTCACGGTGTCCTCCTGACGTGGCCGGGGAAATTCCGGCTGTTCTTCCTTGGACTCGGCACTCACGAACTTTGTGACCGCTAGGCCGAAAGAGCGGCTCGGTAGTTTGGCTAGGAGCGAGCTTGCTCGCGAACGGGCTCTCCCGGAAGCTCCGGGCCCTGGGCGGTTCGCGAGCGAGCTCGCTCCTACACGGGGGCATCTCCTTGAGCGGAGAGGAAGCTGTACAGCCGCTCATCCAATGAATGCGCCACGTTGAAGCGCATCCACGGCACGCTGCGGCCATCGGGCATGAACAGCTGGCCGGGGAACAGCAGGATCTTCGCCTCCTTGGCGCGCCCGGCGAGCAGCGTGGCGTCGTCCACAGCGCCATGTCGGGCCCAGAGGAACAGCCCGGCGCGCGGTTCGTGGAAGATTTCCAGACCGGCTGCCTCCAGGCGCCGCGCCACGCTGTCGTGGGCTTCGCCGAGTTGGTCGCGCAGCTGGCGCACATGCTTGCGATGGCGGCCCTGCAGGAGGATATCCAGGGCCAGGGTTTCGGTGAGTTCGGAACTGGTCAGTCCGCTGACCATCTTCAAGGGCACCAGCTCTTCGATCAACTCCGGGTGGGCGGCAATAAAGCCGGTGCGCAGCGCCGGGGCGATGACCTTGGACAGGCTGCCGATGTAGATCACCCGTGCCAGCTGGTCGAGGTTGGCCAGCAGCAGTTGGCCGGCGGGGTCGAGCTCGGCATAGATGTCGTTCTCGACGATGAGGAAATCGTACTTCTCCGCCAGTTGCAGCAGGCGGTGCGCGGCAGCCAGCGACAGGCTGCCGCCGGTGGGGCTCTGCAGCCGCGCCTGGGTGAAGTAGACCTTGGGCCGGTGCTCGCGGGCCAGTTGCTCCAGGCGGTCGAGGTCCAGCCCGTCGGCGCTGCGCGGCACGCCGAGCAGTTGCGCGCCCTGCAGGCGCAGGTTGAGGAACAGGTTGTGGTAGCCGGGTTCGTCCACCAGCACCGGGTCGCCGCGTTGCACCAGGTAGCGCACGCTGAGGTCCAGCGCCTGGCTGGCGCCGGCGGTCAGCAGGATCTGCTCCGGGCTGGCGGCCACGCCGGCGTCGCCCAGGCGGTCGGCCAGCTTGCCGCGCAGTTTGAGGTTGCCCTTGCTGTGGCCGTAGTTGCCGAACTGTGTCGGCTCTTCCCGGGCCAGGCTGCGCAAGCCGCGCTGCAAGCCTTCGCCGTCGAGCCAGTGCTCCGGCAGCAGGCCGACACCGGGGCGGATCTCCATGCCCAGCGGCTGGAAGACCTTGTGCAGCAGCAGGTGCGCGTCGAAGTCGAACTCGGTGGGCGTTTCATCGCTGCTGCTCTCGTCCACGGCTGGCCCGCGAACGTAGAAGCCGGCGTTGGGCACGGCGTTCAGGCAGCCGCGCGCCACCAGCCGGTCGTAGGCCTCGACCACGGTGAAATGGCTGACGCCATTGGCCTGGGCGAACTTGCGGATCGAGGGCAGCTTGGCGCCGGGGCGCAGGCGCTGCTCGTCGATGGCCTGGGCAATGCCATCGACGATCTGGGTGACCAGGGGAATGTCCGAGGTGGGGTCGAGCAACAGCATCCAAAGGTCCGATTCTTGTGTGGGTGGGCGGTGGGGCAATCTGTACAGGTCGCCAGACCATAACAGCACTGCAGAATCTGCGTTGTCCCTGTGCATGGCGCGGGCCGGGCGTGCCCAGCACACTCGCTCCCAGACGGCGGCAATACGCCGCACAGCCTGAATAAGAACAAGGACCGCCTGTCATGCGTGACACAGCTTACAACATCGACCCATCGAGCATTTCCGCCGAAGAGTGGCAGGCCCGCTGCGACCTCGCCGCGCTGTACCGGCTGATCGCGCACTTCCGCTGGACCGATCACATCGACACCCACATCTCCGCGCGGGTACCGGGCGAGCCGGGCCACTACCTGATCAACCGCTACGGCGTGCTGTTCCACGAAATGCGCGCCTCCGACCTGGTGAAGGTCGACCACGCGGGCGACGTCATCGACCCGCGCTTCGGGCCGAAAAGCGTCAATCGTGCCGGCTTCAACATCCATTCCGCGGTGCATGCCGCCCGCGAGGACGTGGCCTGCGTGATCCATACCCACACCGCCGCCGGCATTGCGGTGTCCGCCCAGGAAGACGGCCTGCTGCCGATCAGCCAGCACGCGCTGAAGTTCTACAACCGCCTGGGCTACCACGACTACGAAGGCATCGCCCTGGACCCGGACGAGCGCTCGCGCCTGGTCAACGACCTCGGCAGCCACATGGTGATGATCCTGCGCAACCATGGCCTGCTGGCCACTGGGCGCTGCATCGCCGAAGCCTTCAACCAGATCTACTTCCTCGAACGCGCCTGCCAGGCGCAGGTCCAGGCCCTGGCCGGCGGCCGCCAGCTGCGTTACCCGGCACCCGCGGTCTGCGAACGCGTTGCCGTGCAGGAAGAAGAAGCGCTGACCGACGGCCTGCACCTGCTGGCCTGGGAATCGGCGCTGCGCCTGATCGAGGATGGCGAGGCCGTCTACCGCAGCTGACCCTGATATCGTGCCCCGGTCCGCAGAGACCGGGCGCCTGCGTGCTTGAACCATCTGCCAACAACAAAGCCAAGAGGTGGAAATGAAAAACCCGATTCTGGGAGCCCTGCTCATGGGCGTGGCGTCCGGCGCCATGGCTGCTGACCTGACCGTGATCTCCTTTGGAGGCACCAGCAAGGACGTGCAGACCGAAGCCTTCTATAAACCCTTCGAGAAGAAGGAAGGCATGAAGGTGATCGCCGGCGAGTACAACGGCGAAATGGGCAAGATCAAGGCCATGGTCGACACCGGCAGCGTCAACTGGGACGTCGTCCAGGTGGAAGGCCCCGAACTGCTGCGCGGTTGCGAGGACGGCCTGTTCGAACCGCTCGACCCGGCCATTCTCGGTAAGGCCGAGAACTACGTGCCCGGGACCATCTCCGACTGCGGCGCCGGCCTGCTGGTCTGGTCGATGGCCATGGTCTACGACGGCAAGCGCTTCGCCAACGGCCCGACCGGCTGGACCGACTTCTGGGATACCAAGAAATTCCCCGGCAAGCGCTCGCTGCGCAAGGGCGCCAAGTACACCCTGGAGATCGCCCTGCTGGCCGACGGCGTGAAGAAGGAAGACCTGTACAAGGTGCTGGCGACCAAAGAGGGCGTGGACCGCGCGTTCAGGAAGCTCGATGAGATCAAACCGTCGATCCAGTGGTGGGAGTCCGGCGCGCAGCCGATGCAGTTCATTGCCAGCGGTGACGTGGCCATGAGCACCGCCTACAACGGCCGCGCCTTCGCCGCCCAGGAAGAGGGCGCGCCGATGAAGGTGGTGTGGAACGGCAGCCTGTATGCCATCGACTCCTGGGCGATCCCCAAGGGCAGCCCGAACAAAAAGGCCGCCGAGGACTTCATCGCCTTCTCGCTCCAGCCCGAGCAGCAGAAGATCCATACCGTGAAGCTGGGCTACGGCTCGGTGAACCTGGGGACCACGAAGCTGCTCGATCCGAAGCTGGTGGAGCGCCTGAACACGGCACCGGCCAACCTCGAACAGGCAGTGCCGGTGAACTTCGAGTTCTGGGTGGACCACGGCGAGGATCTGGAACAGCGCTTCAACGCCTGGGCGGCGAAGGGCTGATCGGTATCGCCTGCATGACCGGTTCATGAGTGCGGGAATCCGCTCCGTCGATGGCGTTGGCCGCGTAGGAGCGGACTCCGTCCGCGAACTGTTCACTCCGCTCCCGCCAATCAGGGAGGCCGCCCTACGCTCCGGCACAGCGCCAAGGTATCACCTGTAGGAGCGAGCCTGCTCGCGAACAGGCTCCGTGCCGTGCGGTTCGCGAGCAAGCTCGCTCCTACGAAAAGCCGGAACGTGCGGTGAGTTGTACGTAGGAGCGGACTCCGTCCGCGAACTGTTCACTCCGCTCCCGTCAATCAGGGAGGCCGCCATACGCTACGGCACAGCGCCAAGGCATCACCTGTAGGAGCGAGCTTGCTCGCGAACCGACTCCGTGCCGTCGTGCCGTGCGGTTCGCGAGCAAGCTCGCTCCTACAGAAAGCCCGAACGTGCGGTGAATGGTGTGTAGGAGCAACTGTCTTCTCTGGAGAGTCCGTCGCGGCGTCTTCCCCCTCTCCCCTTGGGAGAAGGCTAGGGTGAGGGATGGCCCAAGCGCAGAGGGTTTTCGCAGGAGCGGACTCCTTCCGCGATTGACGCGGCGCCGCTCCGGATAAACAGGCAGCGAGGCCAGCCCATCGCGGACGGAGTCCGCTCCTACGCGAGGGGTACGCCGGGGTTGGTCTGGGAGCGCGTCTGATACGGTAAGATCCGGCGCTTTCCCAGCGTTCCATGCGGAGAACGATCCATGGAAGACCTCAACACCCTCTATTACTTCACCCAGGTGGTGGAGCAGGGTGGTTTCGCCGCTGCCGGCCGTGCGCTGGACATCCCCAAGTCCAAGCTCAGCCGGCGCATCGCTCAGCTGGAAGAACGCCTCGGCGTGCGCCTGCTGCATCGCACCAGCCGGCACTGTTCACTGACCGAAATCGGCCAGGAGTACTACCAGCGCTGCGTGGCCATGCGCATCGAGGCGGAAGGCGCTTCCGAGGTGATCGAACGCAATCGCAGCGAGCCGCGCGGGCTGGTGCGACTGGCCTGCCCGACGACGCTGCTCAATTCCTGGGTCGGGCCGATGCTCACCCGCTACCTGCTCAAGTACCCGCTGGTGGAACTGTTCATCGAGAGCACCAACCGCCGTGTCGACCTGCTCCACGAGGGTTTCGACATCGCCCTGCGGGTGCGCTTCCCGCCGCTGGAGAACACCGACATGGTGATGAAGGTGCTGGGCAACAGCACCCAGTGCCTGGTGGGGCGCCCGGACCTGCTCGAGCGCCTGGCCGGCGACAGCTCGCCCATGGGCCTGGGGCAACTGCCCAGCCTGCACTGGGGCAGCATGCAGCGCGAGTACCAGTGGGAGCTGTTCAACGAGGAAGGCGAGCGCCTGCTGATCGCGCACAAGCCGCGCATGGTGACCGACGACCTGCTGGCCCTGCGCAATGCCGTGATCGCCGGTGTCGGCGTCGCCCATGTGCCGCGCGTGGCGGTGCGCGAGGACCTGGCGGCCGGGACGCTGGTGGAGATGCTGCCGGGCTGGTGGCCCAAGTGCGGCATCGTCCACGCGATCTTCCCCTCGCGCCGCGGGCTGCTGCCGTCGGTGCGCACGCTGATCGACTTCCTTGCCGAGGAGTTCATCCAGAGCGACATGGCCTGATGCCGCACGCCGGTCGGCGCACCGGCATCGCCGGCGCTCAGTGACTGTCCGCGCTGGGCTGCGCCGGCGGGGCGATCTTGCGCATCAGTGGCACCAGCAGCAGGGTCACCGCGAAGCACGCACCGACCAGCAGGAAGGCGTCGGCGAAGGTCAGTGTCTGCGCCTCACGCCAGGTCAGCTCCCACAGGTGCTTGAGCGCCTGCTGCGACGGCTCTCCGTTGATCTCCAGCGACGGCGCCAGCCAGTGATTGAGCGCTTCGTTACTGCTGTTCAGGTGTTCCGCCAGGCGCAGGAAGTGCAGATTGGCGCGGTCGTTGAGTACCGTGGCGCAGGCGGCGATGCCGATGGCGCCGCCGAGGTTGCGCATCAGGTTGAACAGCCCGGAGGCGAGCTTCAGGCGTTCCGGCGGCAGCGAGCCCAGAGCCAGCGTCACCGTGGGGGCGACGCAGAACTGCTGGGCCATGCCGCGCAGGGCCTGCGGGAACATCAGCTGCGCGGCGCCCCAGTCGTGGGTCAGCGGGGCGAACTCAAGCATCGACAGGGTGAACATCAGCATGCCCAGCAACAGGATCCAGCGCAGGTCGAAGCGCCGCGCCAGGGCGGCGTAGAGCGGGATGCTCATGATCTGGAAAATGCCCGTGGAGAACACCGCCAGGCCGATGTCCAGCGCGCCGTAGCCACGCACCCGGCCGAGGAACAGCGGGGTCAGGTAGATGGTGGCGAAGATGCCGATGCCGGTGACGAAGCTGAACAGGCAGCCGAGGGCGAAGTTGCGCTCCTTCAGGGCGCGCAGGTCGACGATGGGGTGCGCGGCAGTGAGGCTGCGGTAGATGAACGCGACGCCGCACAGCGCGGAAATCCACGCGGTGGCGACGATGGTGTCATCGCTGAACCAGTTCCAGCGCGGGCCTTCCTCCATGGTGTATTCCAGGCAGCCGAGAAACAGCGCCATCAGCAGGATCGCCGGATAGTCGGCGCCCTTGAGCAGCGACAGGTCGGGCTTGTCGATGCGCACCATGATCGGAACCACGATGGCGACGAACAGCCCCGGCACCAGGTTGATGTAGAACAGCCAGGGCCAGGAGGAAATGTCGGTGATCCAGCCGCCTACCACCGGGCCGAGGGTCGGTGCCAGTGAGGCGATAGCGCCGATGGTGGCAGCGACTATCACCCGCTGTTTGCCGTCGAAGTAGAGAAAGCCGGTGGTGAACACCATGGGAATCATCGAGCCGCCGAGAAAGCCCTGCAGCGCGCGGAAGGCGATCATGCTCTGGATGTTCCAGGCCATGGCGCAGAGCAGGCTGGTGAGGGTGAAGCCCAGCGCCGAGGCGGCGAACAGCCAGCGCGTGGACAGCACCTTGGACAACCAGCCGGAGAGCGGGATGACGATGATCTCGGCGATCAGGTAGCTGGTCTGTACCCAGGCCAGTTCATCGGCGCCGGCCGAGAGTCCACCGCCGATGTCGCGCAGCGAGGCGGAGACGATCTGGATGTCCAGCAGCGCGATGAACATCCCCAGGCACATGCAGGCGAAGGAAATCACCTTGCGCCCGGTGGCAAGACTTTCCACCGGGACCACCTCGTTGCTCCAGAAATTCACGGCCGGAGGCTCTGGGCGACGCGCGGGTCGGCAGCGCCATGCTCATGGCTGCGGGTGTCCACTTCCACCAGTACGGAAAGGCCCGGACGCAGGTTGCCGAGACGACCGTCGGCGTCGTCCAGCTGCACGCGCACTGGCACGCGCTGGACGATCTTGGTGAAGTTGCCGGTGGCGTTCTCCGGCGGCAGGATGCTGAACTGCGCACCGGTGGCCGGGGCGAGGCTGTCCAAATGACCGTGGAAGACCTTGCCCGGCAGGATGTCGGCGGCGATGGTCACTGCCTGGCCAGGCTGCATGCGCGCCAGTTGATCCTCCTTGAAATTGGCGTCCACCCACAGTCCCTGTGCGGGGACCACGGCGAGCAACTGGGTGCCGGCGGCGACATAGCTGCCGACTCGCGCGCGGCGGTTGCCGATGTAGCCGTCCACCGGAGCGCGCAGCTCGGTGTAGCCGAGGTCCAGGCGCGCCAGGTCGCGGGCAGCCATGGCCTGCTCCAGCGCGGCCTGGGCCTGCAGCCGCTGGCTGTGGATCACGTCCAGCTGGCGGCGCGCGGCGAGCAGGCTGGCGTGGGCCTTGTCGCTGTTGGCGCGGGCGGATTTGAAGCTGGCGTCGGCGCGCTGCGCGGCTTCCACCGACACGGCATTGGTGCGCACCAGGGTGGCGTAGCGGTGCTGGTCGTCGCGGGTGCGCACTTCTTCGGCAGCCGCCGCGTCGATCTCCGCCTGACTCTGGCGAATCAGCGCTTCCTGCAGCGAGGCCTGGGCATCGACATTGGTCAGCGCCGCCTCCTCGGCATGCACCGCGCCGTCCGCCTTGGCCAGCGCGGCGCGGTAATCGCGATCATCGATGCGGGCGAGCAGGTCGCCGGCATGCACCAGCTGGTTGTCGTTCACCTTCAGCTCGGCGATATAGCCGGCCACCCGCGGGCTGATCACCGTCACGTCACCACCGACGTAGGCATCGTCGGTCTTCTCCAGGAAGCGACCGTCGAGCCACCAGTGCCCGGCGTATGCGCCCGCGCCGAGGATGGCTGCCGCGGCGACAGCGAGCTTGAGGGCCTTGCGCGACTTCGGCTTCGCCGTGTCGACGGCTGGCGTGGCGGGAATGGTGACGGGCTGGTTCATGGCGGCCTCGCTCAGGCGTGATCGGCTTGGGAAACGGTTTGCGGGAAGACGGGGACGAGCTGGTCGCCCTCGCGGCGATGGATCTGGTGGTGCGCACCGATGGCTTCGCCGCTGTCGGCGTCCACCAGGGCGATGCGCACGGGTTGGCCCGTGCGGGTGTCGACCAGCGCGGCGGCAGTGGCCATGGCGGCATGGCGCTGGCCCCACTGCAGCAGGGTCAGCAGTACCGGGCGCAGGTCGCGGCCGCGATCGGTGAGCAGGTATTCGAAGCGCGGTGGATGGTCGTGGTACTGGCGGCGCTGCAGCAGGCCGCTGTCCACCAGTGCGCGCAGGCGCCGGGTCAGTACGTTGCTGGCGATGCCCAATTGTGCGTGGAACTGGTCGAAGCGGGTGGAGCCGTAGAAGGCTTCGCGCAGGATCAGTACGTTCCAGCTATCGCCGATCAGGTCCAGCGCCTGGGCCACCGGGCAGGGCAGGTTTTCGAAGCTGGATCGGCGCATGGTGACCTCTCTTTACATGAATATCATCATCTAATGAGTCCGCCTGGCTACGGGCCTGGCAGGGCAGCAGGCGAACGGCGGCTTGAAAGATTATGGTTGTAATCTAATGGGGTCGCTTGCTTTGCGCAAGTGACTCATCGAAGGGGAAACGGACGTGGAGATGAGCGGTATGCCGAGGCGCTATGACCACCACGGAAAAGTTGCCCAATGCTGCAGAAGTTGTACGAAGAAGTTCTGCGAAGTTGTCTTGAAACTGTCTTTGCAAGAGCAGGAAGTTGGCCGAAAGAATTATCCGGAAATAGCCTGGAAGGTGTGTTCGATAACTTTCCAGCAGGCAAAAAAAGGCCGCCTGGGGAGGCGGCCAAACCAAAGGATGATGAAGTGGAGCAATCCTCCGGACGCTCTGGAGCGGGCATCCGGGACTCATGTTCTTCATCGGGGCGCAAGCTTAATGGCGCTAGCGACAAATGCTTAATCATTCGTTTCGATATCGACTATCGACAAGGCTGGTTGGAGGGCAAAGCAGCGGATTGTTATTTCTTCGCTCGCTCTGCCTAGGGCAGGGAAACATAAGAAAGTTGTGCAGTACCCAATCGATACACCTGCCAAGACAAGTCCAAAAAAGGGGTAGCAGATGTCCGCGTTCCGACTCACCTTGCTCGGCGCGTGCCTGGGGGCAACCGCCGCCGGCATGCCGTTTCAACTGGCCCATGCGGCCGTGGTTGCCGACCAGTCCGAAGCCACCGGCTTCATCGAAGGCAGCACGGCTTCGCTGCTGATGCGCAACTACTACTACAACAGTGACCACAAGTCCGGGGACCGTGACCGCAAGGACTGGACCCAGGGCTTCACGCTGAACTACAGCTCAGGCTTCACCCAGGGTACCGTCGGTTTTGGTGTCGAGGCCTTCGGCAACTGGGGTATCCGCCTGGATGGCGGCGCCGGCACCTCCGGGACCGGCAACCTGCCGGTGCGCGAGAATGACTCGCCGGAAAGCCAGTACGGGCGTGCCGGCGGTGCGGTGAAATGGCGCGTCTCGAAGACCGAGCTGCGCTGGGGCGACCTGCAGCCCACCGCGCCGGTGTTCGCCGCCGGCGGCACGCGCCTGTTCCCGCAGACGGCCACCGGCTTCAACGTGCTCAGCAGCGAGATCGAGGGCCTGGACCTCGACGGCGGTCACTTCACCGGCGGCAACGGCCCGGTGACCACCAACGGTGACCATGGCATCTGGGCTTCCTATGCCAACGTCGAGGCCAGCAGCATCGACTACGTCGGCGGCAAGTACGCGGTCAACGACGCGCTGAACTTCTCGCTCTACGCCTCCAGGCTGGAGGACGTGTGGCGCCAGTACTACGGCAACGCCAACTACACGCTGCCGCTGGCGGACGACCAGTCGCTGAACTTCGATTTCAATATCTACCGCACCAACGACGACGGCAGCGCCAAGGCCGGCGAGATCAGCAACACCACCTGGTCCGCCGCCGCTGCGTACACCTTCCTCACCGCCCACACGCTGACGCTGGCCTACCAGAAGGTGCATGGCGATACGCCGTTCGACTACGTAGCGTTCGGCGTCAACGGCCCCGGCGACACCGGCGACTCGATCTTCCTCGCCAACTCCATCCAGTACTCGGACTTCAACGGCCCGGAAGAGAAGTCCTGGCAGTTGCGCTATGACCTGGCGATGGCCACCTACGGCATTCCCGGCCTGAGCTTCATGGCCCGCTACGTCAACGGCCACGGCATCGACGGCACGAAGATGGCTGCCGACAGCCAGTACCGCGGCTATGGCTATGGTGAGGATGGCAAGCACCACGAGACCAACCTGGAGGCCAGGTACGTGGTGCAGTCCGGGCCGGCGAAGGACCTGTCCTTGCGCCTGCGTGAGGCGATCCACCGGGGTAATGCCGACCAGGTGGAAGGCGACGTCAACGAGTTCCGCCTGATCGTCGACTATCCGCTGTCGATCCTGTAACGCCAGTGCAGCACCTTGCTGGGTGCTGCCCTGGGGGCTCTTCGTAGGAGCGAGCTTGCTCGCGAATGGATTACCCGGCCGCTCCAGCGTCAAGCGGTTCGCGAGCAAGCTCGCTCCTACAGGGCCTGACGTATTCCCGGTTCGCAGAGCGCATAACGCGCCAGCGTTATCCGCCGTTAGTTGGCTGGCGGCGGATAACCTGTTCCAGGTTATGCGCCCTACGAGTGCGGTCCACTGCAAGGCTGTGGTGCTGAAGGGAGCGGGCGGGGCGCTACAATCGGCGCTCCGTTTCCGTTCCGCGAGAAGAGTCGATGTCCGAAGAAGAGCGCCGCACACAACTGATCGATGGCCCGGTGGGCAAGCTGCAACTGCTGATCGACCGGCCGGGTGTGCCGCCGCAAGGTGTCGCGCTGATCAGCCATCCGCAGCCGCTGCTGGGCGGCAGCCCGCGACATCGCGTGCCGCTGACCCTGTCGCGCAAGCTCTGCGCAGCCGGTTGGCTGACCGTGCGGCCGAGCTTCCGTGGCGTGGATGGCAGTGAAGGCGAGTACGCCGAAGGCATCGGCGAGGCGCAGGACATGCTGGCGGTGATCGAGCATCTGCGTAGCGAGTATCCCGGCCTGCCGTTGGCGCTGGTGGGCTTTTCCTTCGGCGCTTATGTGTTCGCCCGCGTTGCCAGCGAGCTGTCACCCGCGGCGCAAGCGCTAGTGCTGATGGGTTTGCCGGTGGGAACGGTCCCCGGCGGCCGCGACTACGAAGCACAGGCGGTGCCCGCCAGTTGCCTGCTGCTGCACGGTGAGGCGGACGAAATGGCGCCGCTGGCCAACCTGCTGGACTGGGCGCGGCCGCAGCAGCGCGAAGTGCTGCTCTATACCGGCGCCGATCACTTCTTCAAGGGCTGCCTGGAGCAGGCGGTGGAGAGGGTGATCCAGCACCTGCAGGGCGCGCTGTCCTAGGCAGGTTCAGAGGTCCTTCTTGATCTCCTTGTCCAGGTGCTTGTCTTCCTTGTGACGTTCCTTGTCGAGGTGGTCATCGGTCTTTTCCACCTCGTGCTTGTCGTGCTGGTAGCCCTTGTCGATTTCCTTGGCGTCGTGGTCGACGCCCTTGTCGATATCGCGATGCAGGTCGCGGACGTCCTTGGCGACATCGCCCTCGGCGTGGACGTACCCGGCCGAAGCGCCCAGGAGCAGGACGCAGGCGGCAAGCGTGAGCGTGACAGGTTGCATGCTGGCGGCCTCCAGGGCTGACAGGGGAAGCAGCAAGTCTAGTTCCTGACGGCGCGAGCGCTGTTCTCCGTGCGCAGCGCGTGCAGCGTCCACAGGCCGCCGCAGAAGTCCACGGCGCCGAACAGCACCACTATCGGTTCGCACAATTGCAGCAGGGCAAAGGCGGCGAAGCTGGCCAGCACCAGCGCGCGGGTATACACCGAGGCGAGAAACAGCGGCCGCGATTCGCTGCGCGCGGCGGCGAGGTAGTAGACGCCGATGTTGAACGCCAGCACGCCGACGATCCGTATCCACACCTCCGACGTGGCAGCGATGTGGAACAGGCCGAGCAGCAGGTTGGGCATCAGCATCAGCGCCAGGCCCAGCAGCATCAGGTAGCAGCCGAACCAGTTGAGGGTAAGGGCGGGGCTGGACATCGTTCAGGTTTCCTTGCGGGGAAGCGGGGCCGAGCGCCCCGCGATGGGCTGAGGGTCAGCGGGTGCCGCGCCGACGCAGGGCCGACGGGCTGAAGTACTCGCCGTCCGGCAGCGCCTGGGTGAAGTCGATGCTGGCCGGCTCCTCGTTGTCCAGGTTCATCGCCACGTAGCGGCGCGCCTGCAGGTCGTGGAAGACGTCGATGGAGGTCCAGGTGGTGGGCAGCTCGTAGTAGCTGCGCAGGTAGGCCATCGATACGCGCCACAGCTCGCCTCGGCCGTCGTACTGGTCCACCTCGGCGGCGCCCCAGCTGTCCTCGTCGAGGAACAGCACGCGCTTGGAGTAGATATGCCGCGCGCCCGGCTTCAGCGTGCCTTCCACCACCCACACGCGGTGCAGTTCGTAACGGGTGTACTGCGGGTTGAGGTGGTTGGGCGTGAGCAGGTCCTTGTACTTCACCTCGCCGCTGGCGAGGCGGAAGTTGTTGTAGGGGATGTAGACCTCCTTCTTGCCCAGCAGCTTCCAGTCGTAGCGGTCCGGCGCCCCGTTGTACAGATCGGTGTCGTCGGCGGTGCGCAGGCCATCGGAAGAGGCGATGGGCGTGTCATACGCTAGGCTCGGCGCGCGCCGCACGCGGCGCTGGCCGGCGTTGTAGGCCCAGGCCTGGCGCGGTTCCTTCACCTGGTCCAGCGTCTCGTGCACCAGCGCGGCGCTGCCAGCCAGGCGCGCCGGGCTCTTGGTGAAGGCGAGGAAGTAGAACATGCGGTTGCCCAGGCCTTCGAAATTGCCGCCTGGCTGGTAGTACTTGAACAGCGCTTCCTGCTGGGTGACCACCGGCGAGTAGTCGCCGTTGCGCTGCACGGCTGCCTCGGCAGAGCGGCGCACGATGAAGGTGCCGCGATAGCGGGCGATGTGGTTCCACACCGCTTCCACGCCGCTCTGCGGAATCGGGAAGGGAATGCCGCCGAAGGCATCGACGAAGCCGTTGCCGTTCTCCGCCAGTTTGGCCGTGGTGGCGTTCTTCAGGGTGTTGTCGTAGACCCATTGCGGCGCCGAACCGCTGCGGCGGGTCGGGTAGACCGGAATCTGGAAGGTGTCCGGGTAGTTGTTGAACATCGCCAACTGGCCGGGCGTGAGGTTGGCCTTGTACTGCTCGAGGTTGGCCCTGGTGATGGTGAACAGCGGTTTGTCCGCCGCGTACGGGTCAATGGGATGCTGGCCGGGCTTGAAGCCGGCCGGGGCCTGGGTGATGCCGCCGGTCCAGGCGGGGATGCTGCCGGCGGCGTTGCCGGCCTTTTCCGCGCCCAGCGGCGTGAGAGTGGATTGCAGCCTGGCCGCTTCCTGCGGGGAAACCGCCGCCAGCGCACTGCCGGCGGACAGGGCCAGCGCAACGGCGCCGGCCAGGGTACGAATGTTGCCCATGGTGAATCTCCGCTCAGAAGGAGTACTTGACGTTGAAGCCGACGTTGTCGCGGTCGCGGGCGGCGTTTTCCTGCCCGGCGCCGTAGAACTCGGTGTACTGCAGCTCGGCTTCCAGGCTGTTCAGGTAGGTCGCCTTGAGGCCCAGGGTGTAGGCCTTGCGCCCGGCGATGAAGTTGCCGGCCTGCTGCGAGTTGCCGCTGAAGTCGTCCTTGTAGACGGCGTAGGGGGAGAGGTTGACCCCGGCGAACACGTCGTTCCAGGTACCGGTCAGCAGCAGGGTGGCGCCGTAGGCATTGCGGTTGACCTGGTCGCTGCGGTCGAAGCCGGAAACGTACGCGCCGTTGCTGCGCCCGGAGTAGTAGCGGGTGCTGCCGTCATAGGCGGTGTATTGCAGGCTGCTGCCGCGCAGCTGCTCGGCGGCCACCTCGAACACGCCCATGAAGGAGTCGAAGGACAGCGACGGGCCGAAGTTGTAGATCGTCCCCAGCGAGCTGTTGAAGGATTCCACGCGCTCGTAGTCGTGCACCGCTCCGCCGAGGCCGACCATCTGCCCGCCGACATTGACCTTCTGTCCGTCGGCGATCTTGCCGGCCTGGGCAAGCATGTCGCCGAGCAGGTCGTTGGTGGTCGCCACACCAATGGGCAGGTTGGGCCGGTAGGCGATCTCGCCGAACAGCGAGGCGTCGCCCAGCGTGGTGTTGAAGCTCAGCCCATACATGCGGATGTTCTCGACGTACTCGCGGCGGGCGTTGGCCTGGTTGGCCATGTCCACCGCCGCGGCGGCGTTGATCAGGCTGAGCATCGGCCCACCGCTCTGCACCAGCGCGTCGTAAGACGGCGAGCCGACCAGCCGGGCCAGCTGATCCATGTCCAGCCCGGCGTAGCTCTGGTTCAGGTCGGCGTAGATCACCGGGTCCTTGGCGTGGTAGTTGACGAAGTAGAAGCCGAATTCGGTGGAGTTGAGCTGCTCGGCGATGTAGTGGAAGGCCACGCCGAACTGGCCGTCGTTCTTCGCGTTGATGTCCTTGCCGATGTGACTGACCTTGAAGTAGCCGTTCTGGTCCAGGTAGTCGGTACCCTGCAGGCCGGCGAAATGGCTGGCCGAGAGCATCGGGTAGAGGCTCTGGAAGGTCGGGTCGGACAGTGCCTTCACCCGCGTGTAGCCGGTGTTGCCGCCATCGGCGAAGAGATCGGTCTCGGAGAAGAAGGTTCCGGCCGGATCGAGGCGGGTTTCCTTCCAGTTCCATTGGTAGAAGGCATCCATCGACAGGTTGTCGGTGAGGCCGATATTGAAACTGACCGCCTCCACCGGCATCAGCACTTCCTTGAGCTCGGAGCCCGGCAGGCGGAACTTGGCGGCGTCCACCGGGTTGGTAGTGTTGATGCCGCCGCGGTAGAACACGCCTTCGCCCCAGTTGAAGACCTGGTTGCCCAGGCGCGCGCTCAGCGGATGCTCGGCGATATCCCAGTTGCCGTAGAGGTAGGCGTCGAGTATTTCCGCGCGGTGCCCGGCGGTGTCGCGGGTGGCGTCGGTGAAGTGGTCGTTGTGCGGGTAGCTCTGGCTGGGCTGTGGTGGCTCGTTGTGGTCGTAGTAGTCGTTGCGCTTGTCCATGATCTGCGTGTCGTAGAACGCCGAGCCGCGCATGAACAGGCCGTAATTCTGGTAGGTGGCCTCCAGGTCGGAGGTGATCTTGTATACCTCCGAGGCCAGCCCCGTGCTGAAATTGCGGTTGCCGTCGTTGCTGTTGACGTCGTTGTTGGTCTTGTCCTGACCTTGCACGCGCCACAGCGCGCCGTAGGACACGGTGGTGTCCAGCGAACCGCTGAGCTGGTTGTCGAGGAAACTGAACTCGACAGCCTTCGACTGGCCGCTGAGCATCAGGGGTAAAACGCAGGCAAAGGCGGACCCGGTCTGCAAGCGACGCTTGCGGGATCTGGTGGTCATGTGAGGCTACTCCAACGACTGGTTCTTATTGTGTGTGTCATCAGCCGGGGCCTCGTGGCGGCGCCCCTTCGGATAGTGCTCTGCGAAGGCAAATGGGCGTGTTGGGTTCACGCCGGGTGCTGGTCTCCGGTGGTCGGTGGCGCCCGTATTCAGCGGGCGAGGGAAGCTGGCGTGCCAGGCAGCCAGCGCGTACCGCGCAGCCGTGCCAGCGTCCAGCACAGCGTCGCCAGCAGCAGCGTGAGGTGATAGAGGTCCACGCGCGGGATGCCCCACCATTCGCCACGGCCGGCAATGCCCAGCCCGGCGAGGACGAACAGCAGGGCGCCGGCGATTGCCAGCGGCCAGCGCTGCGAGCGGCCGGGCCACGCAATGGCGAGCAGCGCCAGCAGGTTGCCGGCCAGCGCCAGATTGTCCGGCAACCAGAGCATCAGCGCGGCGAGGGCGGCGAGCAGCAGATGGCGGGGCGCGCCGTGCAGGCTGCCGATGGCGATGAGCAGCAGGCTGATGCGTGCGGAAATGCCGGTCATGCTCTGGTGCGCCGGTCGTGCCGTCTCCAGTCCGCCATAGACCAGCGCGCCGAGCAGCGCGGTGACGGCGATCAGGGCGAATCCGCCGGCGCGCCATCCGTGCGCATGCTTCAGGCTGTCCACTGCGGCCCACAGGCTGGCGGCGCACAACAACAGTTCGCAGAGCACGCTGGAGTTCATCTCACACCTCCAGGGTGGCGGACTGGCGCAGCGAACGCAGCAGCATGCCGAACAGGGTCAGTGTCGCGGCGCAGAACAGCGCTACTGCCCAGGCTACCGGCAGGCCCCATTGCAGGTGGCCGATGGCCGCCGGAATCGCCAGCGAACACAGCCACAGCAACTGCCAGCGGCCATTGCCAGGCGCGCCTTCCAGACTGCGGCCGAGTACCCACAGCGAGGCGATGATCCACAGCGCACCGACGACTTTCCAGGCCAGCGGCAACTGGTAGGCGAAGGCCAGGAAGCCCATGCCCAGCGCCATCAGCAGAAGCATCTGCAGCAGGCAATAGAAGGCCGTTGCAGCGGAAATGCGCGGGCGATAGATGCGGAATGCAGTGATGTCGTGGGGCGGTTTCGGATCGAGGCGCTCGGCGGCAGCCGGACGCCAGCCGGGGCGGGCGAACCAGACGCGAATTCGGTCTTTCCAGTTATCGGCCAGGCGGGCATCGGCGAGCAGGTCACGGTACTTGTGGAGGTTCGCCTTGAGCGGGTCGAAGGTTTTCAGCTGGCCGTGGATGCCATAGATGATCGGCTCCTCCGACGCCGGGCGCTCCTTGGCGAAGGTGCCGAACAGATGGTCCCAGAGCATCAGCACGCCGCCGTAATTCTTGTCCACGCAGTAGGCGTTCTGGCCGTGGTGCACGCGGTGGTTGGACGGCGAGGCGAAGCACTGGTCGAACCAGCCGAGGCTGCCGATGTGGCGGGTGTGAATCCAGAACTGGTAGCCGAGGATCACCGCGCCGGCGACGATGAACACGCTCGGCGGAATGCCGATCAGCGCCAGCGGCCAATAGAACAACCAGTTGGTGAGGAAGCCCGTGCTGGTCTGGCGCAACGCCGTGGAGTAATTGAATTCCTCGCTGGAGTGGTGCACCACGTGGGACGCCCAGACCAGGTTGACCTCGTGGCCCATGCGGTGGTGCCAGTAGTAGCAGAAGTCGTAGCCGAGCAGGCCGATGACCCAGACCCACCACTGCGAGGTGGAGAGGTCGAACAGCGCCAGGTACTGGTAGGCCAGCAGGTAGATGCCGAAGTTCAGGGCGCGCACGAACAGGTTGACCACCTGGCCGCTGAGCCCCAGCGACGCGCTCGACAGGCTGTCGGAGAGAGCGAAGGTCTGGCGCCGCCGCCAGACGCTCCAGAGCAGTTCGACCAGCAGCAGCACAAGGAACGCCGGCACGGCGTAGACGATCATGTTGGGCATGTTTCTGCCTCCTTTTTTTGTTGCACGGAGGCTAACGCGATGCGCCAGGGCGGGCGTGATGCAGGGCGCCAGTGCGCATGTCGCGTGACGTCAATCATCGCGGAATTCGGAGGATTGATGACGCGGTATAGCGGCTTGGTGGGTTGACTCGCGTAGGGCGTATAACCGCTTGCGGTTATCCGCCGATGTTCATGCACACAAGGCAAACAGGCCGGCGGATAACGCTTGGGGCGTTATGCGCCCTACGTTCTGCCGAGCCTTGCACGGCATCTCAGGAGAGCGCTTCGCGAGCAAGCTCGCTCCTACAAAGGGCGGGGCGATCAGCCGGCGCGCAGGGTCTTGCGGAAGTCTGCCGGGGAGATGCCGCGGGACTGGCGGAAGGCGTGGCTGAAGGCGCTGGCCTGGGAGAAGCCGAGCATCAGGGCGATCTCCATGACGCTGGAATCGGTGCGCCGCAGGTAATGGTCGGCCAGTTCCATGCGCATGGTCTCCAGCACCTGGGAGAAACTTTCGCCTTCGGCGGCCAGCTTGCGCTGCAGGGTTCGCGGCGACATGGCCAGCTCGCTGGCCAGCCCCTCCAGGCTGACTTCGCCCCCGGGCATGTGCTCGATCAGTAGCGCCCGCAGCCGTCCGATCACCGAGAATGGGGCGTAGGAGCGGCCCAACTGCAGGTCCGCTTCCAGCAGCAGGCTCTTGTGGGTGCGCGGGTCGGCGCCCTGGATGCGCGCGGCGAGCATCGCCTCGGGGAAAACCAGTGCGTTGCGCGGGGCGTTGAACTGCACGGGGCAGCCGAAGAAGTCGTCGTAGAGAGCGGCGTCGCCCTGCGCTGGGTGAATCATCTGCACTTCCAGCAGCGCTGCGCTGCTGCCGATCAGCCAGCGGCCGAAAGCCGTCCAGCCCGCCAGCACGGCGTCCTGCTGGCAGGCGCAGTAGGGTTCCAGCTCGGTGATGCGCTGGTCCTCCAGCAGCACCCGGCCGTCGCCGATGACGATATGTGTCTGGCTCGACGGGCTGTCGAAGACGATCTTGCCGAAGCGCCGGATCATGCTCATGGACTCGCCCAGCGTCGCACTGGTCATTGATACCGCCCCCAGCACGCCGTAGCTGCCGGGGCGAACCGCTGCGCCCACCAGCAGGCCGAAGTGCGGCAGGCCGCTCATGCGCACCGCCAGCTCCAGCAGGGCCCGCAGCTGGTGCATAGGGATGCGCAGGATCGGGTCGGCGAGGCGTTCGCGCTGCAGGCCGATTTCGTTCAGCAGCAGTTCGCCGTCACAGCCGTATTGCTCGGCGGTGTTCAGCACGTGGTTGACGAAGGCGGCGCTGGCGGTGGCGGGATGCATGGCGTGTGGGGCGATCCGGTGGTCCGGTTGGAGAGCGGGTGCAATCTAGCAAGTCGGGCGCCGCCGAAGCCAGCGGCGTCCGTCGGCACGCTCAGACGCGGCCGCTGACCGGAATCCCGGCGCCGGTGATGGCGGCGGCCGCATCGCTGAGCAGGAAGAGGATCACCCCCGCCAGTTGTTCGGCCGTGACCCAGCGGCCGAAGTCCGCCTCGGGCATGGCGGCGCGGTTCTGCGGCGTGTCGATGATGCTCGGCAGCACCGCGTTGACCGTGACGCCCTGGTCCTTGAGCTCCTCGGCGAGGCTTTCGGTCAGGCGCAGCACGCCGGCCTTGGAGGCGGCGTAGGCGCCCATGCCGAAACCGGCGCGACTGGCCGCGCCGGCGCCGAGGTTGACGATGCGCCCGGCGGCGGACTGGCGAATCAGCGGCAGCAGCGCCTGGCAGGCGCACAGGGCTGTGCGCAGGTTGAGGGTGTAGAGACGATCCCAGCACTCGACATCGCCTTCGGCCAGAGTCTGCCAGGCAAAGCCACCGGCGACGTTCACCAGCGCGTCGAGCCGGCCGAAGCGCTCGTCGATCCGGCGCGCTGCGGCCTGGGCGTCGGCCAGCGAGGCGAGGTCGATGGCGGTCAGCAGCAGGGCGCCGTCGGGCGCGCGGAAGTCCGCGGGCGGTGCTTCGGCCCGGTCGATCAGCACAAGCTGTGCGCCGGCTGCGGCGGCCTGGTTGGCCAGCGCTGCACCGAGGTTGCCGAAGGCTCCGGTGATGGCGATGACGCGTTGCGAAAGCGATGGATGCATGATGAATGACGCTCGGTGGTTGACGTTCTTGTGGGTATGCTGCGAACGCTAATCATCCTGCCGCCGCGCGGCATGTTCCTGCGCGCCAGATTGGATGCGGCAGCGCGTCATCTGTGTGCCGGCCCGTGCGGATTCAGGCCAGGCTGCGGAGATAGTCCCAGGGGTAGATCCCGCGGTCATGGCCGTCGTCGAACACCAATTGCACGCCGTAGCCCTGCAGGTTCAGCTGTTGCAGGGCTACGCCGGCCTGCACCAGCTCGATGCGGCCGTGCAGCCGCGCTGCCCGGCATTGCGAGCAGGGGCAGGCGCCGCGCAGGCGGGTGAAGGCAATGCATTGCTCGACGCCGTCATCCCAGCGGATGCGCAGTTCGCCGTCGGCGCTGGAACGATGCAGCGCGACCGGCGTGTTCATGTGTGCTGTCCGAGTTGAGCGAGGGCGATGCGCACGGCCTTGCGGACTTCCGGGTCGCCGTCCTGCTCGGCGTTGCGCAGGGTGTCGATGGCATCGCCGCTGCCCAGCTCGCCCAGGGCCAGCGCGGCTTCCTTGCGCAGGTTGCTGATGCCGTGGCCGAGCACAACCTTCAAACCCTCCAGCGCCGGCAGGTAGCGCAGCTTGCCCAGAGAACGGGCGGCGCGCAGGCGAACCTGCCAGAAGTCGTCTTCCAGTGCCTGCACCAGGGCTTCGCCGGCTTCGGGCAGGGCCAGCTTGCCGAGGGTGCCGGCGGCTTCCTCGCGCACTTGCCAGGCCGTATCGGCCAGGGCGGCCTGCAAGGCTGGCAGCACGCTGGCGTCGATCGCCAGACCCAGGGCGCCGGCGGCCGCGCGGCGGACCTCGGCGTCCGGGTCGTCGCGGGTCAGGCGCGCCAGGTGCGGCAGGGCGTCGGTGCGTTTGAGCCAGCCGAGGATGCCCACGGCTTCGCGGCGCACGCCGGCATCAGTGTCCTGCAGCGCAGTGAGCGCCGGTTCGGCGGCGGCTTCCAGGCGCAGTTCGCGCAAGGCGCGCAGAGCGCTGCGGCGGACGAAGATATCGCTGTGCGCAGCCCAGGGCAGCAGGCGCACGCCGGCTTCGCTGGTCTTCAGCTCGCTCAGGCTCTGGGCGGCAGCTTCACGCACGTCTTCGTCGCGGTCGGCCAGGGCTTGGCAGAGGGCATCGACGACCTCCGGCTCCTCCCAGGCCTCCAGCAGGCGTGCGGCTTCGGCGCGGACGCTGGCGGCGGCGTCGTGGGTCAGCGCGTGGGCGAGCCAGGGCAGGCCGTCAGGGTCTTCGAGGTCGGCCAGCTCGATCAGGGCGATGCGGCGCACGCCGGCGTCGGCGTCCTGCAGACGCGGTTGCAGGTCGAGGATGTCGGGGTTGTCTGTGCTGTGATTGAAGGCAGTCATATGGCGAATCGCGGTATCCGTTGTGGAGTGGGCAGGCCCAGGGGCGTCAGGCGTGGCAGCTGGCGGCCGTCTTCGTGGCGCAGCAGTTCCAGACAGTGGCGCTTGAGCCGGGAAAATTCCGCGCTGGTGAGCAGGTCGGCGTGGCGCGGGCGTGGGAAGTCGAGGCGGATGTCTTCGAGGATGCGTCCGGGGCGCGGACTCATGACCAGGATGCGGTCGGCAAGGAACAGCGCCTCGTCGATGTCGTGGGTGATGAACAGCACGCTGGTGCGCAGGCGCGTCCAGATGTCCAGCAGCAGTTCCTGCATCATCATCCGCGTCTGCGCGTCGAGGGCGCCGAAGGGTTCGTCCATCAGTAGCAGGCGCGGCTGGTTGATCAGCACGCGGGCGATTTCCACGCGCTGCTGCATGCCGCCGGAGAGCTGCGAGGGCCAGCGTTCGGCGAAGCCGTTCAGACCGACCAGCTGGAGCATCTCGTCGGCCTGGCGATGGCGTTCGGAGCGGGGCACGCCGCGCATCTTCAGGCCGAAGGCGACGTTGTCGCGCACGCGCCGCCAGGGCAGCAGGGTGTGGTGCTGGAACACCATGCCGCGTTCGGGCGAGGGGCCGGCGACGCTGGCACCGTCCACTTCCAGCGTTCCGGCGCTGGGCGTCAAGTGCCCGGCCAGTGCTCCGAGCAGGGTGGACTTGCCGCAGCCGGAGGGGCCCAGCACGCAGACGAATTCGCCGGGCTCGATGGCGAAGCTCAGGGACTGCACGGCCTCGAAGGCGTCGCGGCCGCTGCCGAGATGGATCGACAGGCCATCGACACGCACGCGCCCCGGCGCACTGGCAGGCAGCGTCATGGCTTGCCTCCGGCCTGGCGCTGCCAGGGTGTGACGAGGCTGCCGAGCTGGCGCACCAGCAGGCTGCTGGCCATGCCGAGCACGCCGATCAGCAGCATGCCGACGACGATGTCGGGGTAGTTCTGCAAGGTGTAGGACTCCCAGGTGTAGTAGCCGATGCCCCATTGCCCGGAGATCATCTCGGCGGTCACCAGGCAGAACCACGAGGTGCCCATGCCGATGGCCAGGCCGGTGACGATGCTCGGTGCCGCGCCCGGCAGCACCACTTCGCGCAGCAGCGCCAGGCGCCCGGCGCCGAGGCTGCGGGCGGAAGCGAGCAGGCGCGGGTCGACCGCTTCCACGCCGTGGATGGTGTTGAGCAGGATGGGGAACAGCGCGCCGGTGAAGGTGATGAAGATCATCGACAGCTCGGAGCTGGGGAACATCAGGATCGCCAGCGGTATCCACGCCACCGCCGGGATCGGCCGCAGCACTTCCAGCGGCGGCAGCAGGCTGTCGCGGGCCCAGCGGCCACGGCCGATGAGCAGGCCCAGGGCGATGCCGGCGAAGGCCGCCAGCAGGTAGCCGGCAAGTACCCGCAGCAGGCTGCTGCCCAGGTGGCGGCCGAGTTTGCTCGACTGCGCCAGGTTCCAGGCCGCTTCCAGCACATCACGCGGGCCGGGCACGTTGGCGAAGGTGACCACGCCGAGGTTCACGTGGCGCGCGCTGAGCACCTGCCAGAACGCCAGGCAGACCAGCAGCGAGGCCAGGCGCAGGCTCCAGCGGGTGAGGGTGGTGGTGTTCATCATCGTTCTCCGTCGAGCCCCGGTGCGCGCGGCACCGGGGCTGCACCTCAGCGGCTGGCGACCGCCTGCTGGCTGGCAGCGGCGAAGTCGGCGACTTCCCCACCGTGCTGGCGGGCGAAGGCGTCGGCCTGTTCGTGCAGCAGGAAGGCGTCCAGCGCGCCGTCCTTGCCACGTACGAACCAGGCCTGGCTGGCCAGCAGCTTGATGCCGCTGTCGCTGGCCTGGGCGTAGACCGCGCGGATGTCCTTGCCTTGCTGCTTCAGTTCGGCGAGTTGCCCCAGTGCTTCCCTGGCGGTCGCATAGCTGCGCACTTTCGCTTCGCCGCGCACCCAGATCTGCGCGACCTTGCGCGTATCGCTGATCGGCTTGTTGGTCAGAGCGTCGTTACCCAGCAACGGTTGCTGCGCGTAGTTCTTCAGCGCGGCGTCGTAGTCGGCACCGGAGGCCTTGAAGGCGGCGCGGATGTAGCGGTCGTCGACGAACTGCTCGACGTTCAGGCCGCGGTCGGCTTTCTTCAGCAGCTTCAGGGTGTCGATGGCGGTGGTGACGGCCTGCCGGTATTCGGGCTTCCAGGTCAGGTCGCGGGTCTGCAGGCCGAGCGGGCCGTGGAACAGGTAGTTCACTTCGGCGGGAATGCCGGCGACCTTCTCGATCAGCTCGCTGTATTTCTCCGGGTCTTTCGCCAGCAGTTGGTTGGCTTCGTAGGTGGCGCGCAGGTAGGCCTCGACGATTTCCGGGTACTGCTGCGCGTAGTCGGCTTCCACCAGCGCGCCATGGAAGGTCGGCGCCTTGGCCTGGGAACCGTCGTAGATCTTGCGGGCGATGCCACGGCTTTCGAACAGCTCGGCGAAGGGCACGAAGTCGGCGTGGGCGGCGATCTTGTTGGCCTGCAGCGCGGAGCCGGCGACTTCCGGTGGCTGCGCGATGATGGTCACGTCTTTCTCCGGGTCCCAGCCTTGCGCCGCGATGGCGCGCAGCAGCAGACCGTGGGCGGTGGAGGCGAAGGGCACGGAGATGGTCTGGCCCTTGAGCTCGGCCAGCGATTGCACCTTGGACGAGGCCGGGACGACGATGCCGTTGCCGCTGCCCTCGATGCTCCCCGAGAGCACGCTGATGAACAGGCTGCGCTTGCCGGCGGCCTCGTGGGCGACGCCGTTGAGCGAGCCGGGGAAATCGGCCATGGCGCCGAAGTCGAGCTTGCCGGCGAGCATCTCGTTGGTCAGCGGCGCGCCGCTGGTGAAGTTCTTCCACTGCACGTCGTACTGCGCGTCCTGGTACTTGCCGTCGTGCGGCAGGTACTTGTCGAGCAGGCCGAGTTCGCGGATCAGCAGGCCGCCGGCGGCGCAGTTGATGGTGGTGTCCTGGGTGCCGATGGCGACGCGGATGGTCTCGCCGTGGGCGGTGATACTGGCAATGGCGAGCGCGAGGCCGGCCAGGGTGGTGCGCAAGGTCATGGGAGTTCCCCTCGAATCATGAGTGTTGGAATCGTCTCCGCCGCAGGCCTTGCGGTGGGAAACGAGGGGCGGTGCATCAGGCGTCCGGCGGTGGGGCCGGATGGCGTTTCTTATTGGGCCCTTTGTAGGAGCGAGCTTGCTCGCGAACAGCCTCGCCGCAGGAGTTGCTTCGCGAGCAAGCTCGCTCCTACAGGTTCGGTTCAGCGCAGCCCCGTAGGGCGAATAACCTGGAACAGGTTATCCGCCGGCTCCTTCCTGCACGGCGGATAACGCTGGCGCGTTATGCGCCCTACGGGAGCCGGTGCGACTGCTGGATCAGCGCAGGAGGTACGGAATCTCCACACGCACCGCGCCGGTCGGGCAGTCCTTCTCGCAGGGCATGCAGTACCAGCATTCGTCGAAGGCCATGTAGGCCTTCTGGGTGGCGGGGTTGATCGCCAGCAGGTCCATCGGGCAGACCTCGACGCAGACGGTGCAGCCCTTGTCGGCGATGCACTTGTCTTCGTCCACCGTTACCGGGGCGCTGGAGCGGAAGAAGATTTCCTGGGGTTGGTAGGCCATTGCACGCGGTCCTCATCGTGTTGCTTGCCGGCCGTCTTGGCGGCGGGCTGATTCTGTTCGGTGGTTCTGGGCTGTCGGGCTTTCCCTCACCCTAACCCTCTCCCAGAGGGAGAGGGGACTGTCCTGAGCGGTGAAGAAATTGGCGTTCGACGGCTGATTCCGTCGTCGCCAATTGTAGCGCCGCGCGAAATTCGTCGCCCTGATGCGCGATAAACCTAGCGCGGCGTTCCTTTCATTGGTGGAAAAGGAATTTCAGAATAGCCCGACGGGTTCCGCCTGGATATCCCAGCTGAAGATCAGCACCTCCCTCGCATCACTTCCCTTGCCACCCCCGACCGTGTACCGGATGTCCGTCGCCTCGATGTGGTAGTCGGCAAAGCAGCGCCGGATATCTGGATGGTCGTTCAGGCTGATGATCGCCTTCCCCTTTAGCTTCCTCAGCATCTCCGCCATCTCCAGGTACTGCTCGAAGCCGAACGGCACACCATAGCCCTCTGTCTCCCAGTACGGCGGGTCCATGTAGAACAGGGTGTGCTCGCGGTCGTAGCGCTTCAGGCAGTCCTGCCAGGTCAGGTGCTCGATATAGGTACTGCTCAAGCGCAGGTGGGCGGCTGAGAGCGCTTCCTCGATCCGCAACAAGTTCAGACCCGGCGGCTGAGTGGTAGCCGTACCGTAGCTCTGCCCATCCACACGACCGCCGAAGGCGCTCTGCTGCAGGTAGTAGAACCTGGCGGCGCGCTGGATATCTGTCAGCGTTTCCGGGCGCGTCTCCTGGAGCCACTTGAAGACCTGGCGCGAGCTGAGGGCCCACTTGAACTGGCGGACGAACTCCTCCAGGTGGTGCTGAACAACCCGGTACAGATTGACCAGGTCGCCGTTGACGTCGTTGAGGACCTCGACCTCGGCCGGTACCGGCCGGAGGAAGAACAGAGCCGCTCCTCCTGCGAACGGCTCCACGTAGCAGGAGTGACGAGGGAACAGCGGGAAGATGCGGTCAGCGAGCCGACGTTTGCCCCCTATCCAGGGGATGATGGGTTGGGCGGACATGATGCCTCCTGGCGGCATGAGGCGCTCGGCGGCGCTTGCAGGAGGCTCTCGGCCTTCAGGTGATTCAAGGTCCTGCAGCGAGGACACTTGATCTGGATCTGGTCGAACAGGCCCGCTCGGGCCAGTAGGCGGTTGCACCCGCCGCAACGTATCTCTTTCATCCTCTGCAAAGCCTTTTCAATTTTGCTAGGCTCGCGGCGCTCTCGCGAGAGCGGGGGGCCTTGGCTGGCTTGCAGCTGTGTCCTGCAGGTTGGCGGCTGACCGTCATGTTGACGCATGGCGGCCAGTCGCCCCTCTCTACCGCTACAACGTGTAGGTGCGAGCCTCCAGAGAGCCCCATGTCGGTGCGCTGGCCACCGTCAGGGCGTCGGTCCAGGCTGAGTTGTCGTCGGAGTACTGGATCTTGAAGGTCTTCGGCCCCTGCCCGGTGAAGGCGCGCGCCTGCAGCATCGCCGAGTCGATCAGCTTCGGGCTGCCGAAGTCATATGAAAGCCAAGCCGGGAAGCCACTGTTGTTCGCCCAGTCGGTACTGGTGCTGCCATCAAAGGCGTTTGCCGGCGACAGGCCTGCGAATGTGCTGCTCGCCGCCGGGGTACCACCAGTAGCCTGGTTGACACCTGCGTTGAGGAACTGCACCTCGCAGAAGCCCACATAGCTGCTCTCACCGGCCGAGATGTAAACCCGCCAGTAGCGATGCTCCCCCACGCTCGGCGGGGTATATACGAACTGGTGTCGCTGGCGCTGCTCGCTGGGCAGCCCACCCCGCACAGACCACATCTCTGCAATGATCGCCCCGGCGTAACCCGTGGAGAGCGTCACTGAGGGGGAAGACATGCCAGTGGCCGAGGTCAGCTCAGCCAAGGTGTCAGCCCGAACCAGCCGGGCACTGTAGGTGGTGCCACTCTCGGGCCCGATGGCACCGACGGTGGTGTCCACCAACTGGTCCGCCTGCTGCAAGCGATCGCGATGCACGCCTGTGAGGATCAGCTCGCCGACAACAGCCGTGGGGTAGTAGTTGCCGGACAGCTTGAACTGCCCTGGTGGATAGGGGCGCCCCTGCCGGCCGGTGAGCGTGAGGCTGTCTGTCCCGGCGAGACTAGGGTCCAGTTGGCCGATGCCGGTGTTGGTCAGCAGCTGCGCCTGAAGTGTAACGCCGCTGGAGTACACGGTTTCATCGGCGTTCTCGAAGTTGTCGTAGAACCAGATCCGTGCGCCAGCGCCGTGCTGGGCAGGTACCGTGTCGATGCACCCACGGGCAAGCGTGACTACGCCGGTGCTGTAATTGATGGCATCCACCCGGACGATCTCGCTGTCGATCAAGGCAGCCTGGCCGACGAAGACCTCCTCGATGCGATCACCGCTCGCCAGCGTTACGACAGATGGCCCAGCACCGATCGGAAGTGCCGCTGCAAGAACCGCGGTCGGACACCAGTCGCCCTCTCCCCGATCGGCGAAGGCACCCGAAGTGCCAACGCGGTCGGTCAGCGTGTAGCTCACTGACATCGAGGTCGGGGCCGCCGCCACAGCGGTCATCAGCGCAGCAGTCACATCCAGCTTGGCAAGGTTGGCCGGATCCACCACGCCCGCCAGCTCCCGGTAGGGCAGCTCAAAAATGCGGCGCTGAGTGATGGCATGGGGCTCACGATCAGGCGGAAGCCAGCCTGCAGGCGGTGTTGCGATAAAGCTTGTGAGCGGCAAGCTGAAGACGTCCTGGAGCGCTGTGACGGTGATTCGACCGTCAAGTAGCGTCCCGTCTTCGTAACGTCCAACTCGAACCACAATCTGCTCGATCCCGCGGCGAAGCGAACGGATACGAAAAGGTTGACCAGGCTCCAGGTTGCGGCCGCGGCGATCGAGGACGATCTTGAAGCGCTTCAGGCCCGAGGTCTTGAGGCGCATGTCCCGCTGCAACAGTCGGCCAGCGATGTCACCTGTAGGCGCACCAACGTAGTCCATCGTCTGTGCAGACTGGCCACCATCACGTTTGGCGACCGCACTATTCACGCCCTTGACCTGCTTAGTCTCACCATCGATCGCGTCGACGTACTTCACGTAGAGGACGCTTGGCACGCTACTGCTGTCGTTGCTACCTGATTCTTCCTTGGTGATCTCCAGCAGGCCACTCTCTTCATCAAACAGTGGCAGGCTGTCGACGTCATAGTCGTCCCGGAGCAGACGGATGGTGATCAGCCCAGTGCGACGACTCAGGTAGACCTCGGCGCTGATGTGCCCCAGGACGGTGTCCCGGAAGGACTTGAAGGTATCGCTGCGCTTCCACTCCAGGCAGAGGCCGAGTCCCTCGCTGTAGAGAGTGTCAGCGGCGGCGCGCCAGGACGCATCGTCCATACGGGCTCGCGGGCGCTTGCCAAATCGTTGGCCCGTGTAGAGCAGGAAAAGGATGTGGGCCGGGTTCATGGCCTTGATCTGGTTGTCCGCCAGCCAGATGAACTGCTTTTCCGGATACCAGGGGCTGTCCGGCAACCACAGCCGGTTTCCGCCTCGCCGGAGGAACTCCCAGGCCTTGGGATAGGGGTTGTTTGAGGCAACCAGGCCAGAGAAGAAAGCTGAAGTGATGCCGCGAAAAGCAGGCACCACGCCACCCAGTTGCGAAAGCATCGAGGTCAGTTTGGAGACTGGGACCTGGTCCTCTTCGCCGAACATCACATCCAGGGTGCCCTCGATACCGCCTTCGCCCTTATCACCACCAAACAGGTTTCCGGCAGCGATGGTGATCTGGCCGTTGCTGGTGATTGATCCCTTCCAGGCCGTCTTGCCGCTTGCGCGGATCTGACAGAGTTCGTCCAGCGGAAGGCCCAGGCCCATATGGATGTCGAACATATAGCGGCGCCCGACCGTCTGAGACTTGTTACTCGACCCCATCACCAACCTCCCGTGCATACTCGACGAGAATCATTGCCAGGGCATCGCCGGTAGCTACCAGTACCTTCTCGTCAATGCCGTTGCGGACGAAATCCAGCCAGTCCAGGTTGTGTCGGGCGAAGAAGTCTCGTGCCGCTGAGTGACAGAAGCCTTGGCGCCCCGTCCAGGTCGGTACCGAATGCAGGTGCTGGATTGTTACGATCATTTCTTGCCGCCTTTGCTGCGGATGGCCTTGGTTCGGTAATTGCCTACCGTCAGGACGGTCCAAGACGGGGTCCAGCATTGTCCGAATACCGCAGACTTCTCGCCGCCTTCTTCGCTGAGAGGGAAATCGAAGTCCTCAAAGGCTGGGGCCTTGGGGGACTTGGGCTTGGGAGCCAGCGCTGTCGAAATGATGTACGACGCGATGATGATGACGATCTGAACCCACATGGTGCTTTACCTCACCAGACCTGGTTGCCATCAAAGGGAGATGAGCCCTGTAGCTGCGGAATGGCGCGCAGGCGCTGGGCGTTATTGAACTTGTCGCGGCAGGTGGTCGGCAGGAAGTCGCAGCCCGGATAGAGCCGCAGGACACCGACAGATGGGATGCCCGCTGTGCCGGCCAGCATGGTGAGATCGGGACCCTGGTGCTTCTCGATGTGCCGCCGATCGAAGTTGCCACCGTCGACTGGCCACTCGACATAGCCACCTGTGAAGTAGCCGTCGGTGTAGCCGGCCGCGGCGCCGACAGAGATCTTCGCCCCGTCGATAGACTGGATCGCACCTTCCACGCGGTAGGCGTCGAGATTCACCCCGCACCAGACATCCCCAAGAACCGCAGTACAGGTGCGCGAGTAGGTGTCGGTGAGGCCTGGCTGATCCATCAACGTGTCCAGGCTGGTGCAGGTCACGGTTACCGATTCGAGCTTCGGCCAGTTCACCGAGGTCACCTGGCCCACCCAGGCGGTCAGCACCTCGGTGTCCTGCCAGTGGACGTCGTAGATCTCCAGCTCGATGACGTCACTGGGCGGCATCCCCCTGTATACCTGTGCAACCTCCAGCCCGGCCGGGCCAGTGATGGTGAGTCGGTCTGACTCAGGATCGCCTGACTGGATGATTCCGGAGTCCACCAAGCCTCCCTGGACGGACTTGAAGACCTGGTTGTTATAGGTCACGTCTCGATCGCTGCTGTTGTAGCTCCAGCGCAGTACACCACGGCTGAACTCATACAGGCGGATGGGCTTGCCCAGCGCCAGCGACTGCTCGCGCACGTCAAAACTCATCGTCGCGGACTCCTCTGAAGGTAAGCGACGAGCTGGCCAGGCCTTCGCTGTCGGTGATGTGCTCGATCTCGACCACGTCGCTATTGGAGCGGGCCAGCGTCATCCAGCAGATCCGGGAGACTTGCCTCGGCTCAACTATTCGCCCCAGTGCCATATCGATCGCCAGGCGTTCGGCATCGGCGCTGGTCTCGGTGCAGTTGATGATGCGGCGGTAGAAGATTGCTCCATCGACCAGCTCGATACGAATGTCCCTGCGACCGGGCGCCAGCTGGCCAAACCGGGTGTAGCCGATGTTGGCGATATCCAGGGTGACGCCGGCATCGCTGACGGTGGAGAGCAGCGTGATGTCGTCGGCATGGGTAGGAACCCAGACTGCAGCTTGCTGGCCGTTCAGAGCCATGACGAGCGACCGGAACGCCGCGCGCTCGGCCCGCCCCATCTCCAGCCACCGCCAGCCAACGACCGGGAAAGCCCGGCCAGCCAAGTCGGTGTTGAGCGGCAGCGACATGCCGCCATCCAACGCGCGCAAGAGGCGTGCAAAGGTATGAGTCAGGTCCTGGCTCTCGTCTGGCCGCTGCTCGAGCACCGGCCAACCACGGTAGTTACTGGTGGGCATGACTGAGGGCCAGTCAGTCAGATCCATCAGCAGGAAACTGACCTGAGCACTGCTTGCCCGGTCAGTGAGGCGGGTGAGCTGTGGCTGTTCGGTAAGTTGCGCCGAGCGCGCTGGATAAAGGCGCGAGCCGATTCTCCAGCTCTGTTGGAGTGGACGGCTCAGGGTGATGCCGCCGGCATCGAGCTCCTCGATCTGGACAACCTCGTAGCTGAAGGCGGACTCCCCGCGCAGCATCGCCATGCCGCCCACGCGAAAGTCCAGGTACTCGGTATCGCAGGTGATTCGGCTTTCCCCTGCAGACGCCGCAACACGGAGAAGCTGGATGTCGGGCCAGATAGGCATCGCCCAGGTGCGCGCGCCCCAGCTGAAAAGCGCGAGATCGAGGAGCTGCCGCTCACGATCCTCGGCGAACATCTGCGCCTGAAACTCCCGCCGCGGCACAGTGCGCAGGGCCCGCCGCTGCTCGACGTTGGTCTCACTCTGCAGAATGTTGGTCGAAGCGCTAAGCCGCTCGATGATGCTATCGCCCCAGTCCGGCACGAAGCTCCAGGCAATGATCCGGTTCGCCGTGACCCTCACGGTTGCACCTGTTCCAGGGCCGAAGCTCCAGATCACGCGGGCATCTAGCACCGGCTGGCCGTCAGGCGTCACGCTCAGCTGCCAGATGCGTTCCTTCAATGCCTGGAACAACAGCGGCGGCTCGGCCTGGCCGCTGACCAGCAGCCCTTCGTCAACGCCGTCGATCGCCTCCAGGGTCTTTGGCTCCAGGAAGGCATTCCAGACATAGATCGGAGTGGTCTGAACCGATGCCACGTTGCCCAAGGCCACCTGCTGGGGCCTGACATGGATCCGGTGGTAGAAGTCATCGCTGTAGCTTGTGCCTTTCTGGGCGCTCACGACTCGACCGTTGGCCTCAACCGGCCAGCTACTGGTCAGAGTTCCTCGGGGGCGCGAACCATGGAAGCTTTCATGCGGTGGCCACCAGTCCAGCACAAAGCCGTGCATGTCTTCGGTGAGGTAAGGATTGTTGATGCCGCCTGCTGGCGACAGAGCCACGATGCCGGTTAGTGCTGTCATGTTCAGGGCCCGTCATAGCGAATGGCCCAGCCGAAGGTGCCACTATGGTCAATACCCATGCCCCCATCACGCGCGGCGGTGTTCTTCCGATAGAAGGGGTAAATCCGCCACCGATCAGAACCAAGGGTGATGATCTGGCCCGGCTCGTAGTTGTCAACTCGCACATAGCGGGCGTTCTCCAAGTCGACCACCAGCGATGCCTTGTTACTGGCTCGGAACACGTAGCCCTGGATCGGCAGCAAAATGGCCTCGCTGTTCCAGGCTGAAGGGCTCCGCGAGATCAACGGATAGGAAGGCTCCACCGCCTGGAAGCTATCGACGGCCCTGGAGAAAGGGAGAGTGCGATATGGCCAGCGCACGCCGTCAATCCCTGAGCAAATCGCGTCCTGGTGCGAGCCCGCATCAAAGTTGGTAACCGTGTTCCAGAAGGGGGCGCCGACCGACGCACTAAACCCATAGTTCGGGTTGTCGCTCCCGTTGGAGCCACCGCTCACCGGGCCGATGGTGATTCCTGGGCCTTGGGGGCCCCGCTTGAGGCGGCTGACGGCCGTCGTCCAGAGCCCCGATTCTGACAGTCCTGCGACGCTGGACAAGCCGAAGGCCAGCCAGAGGAAGTAGTCCAGGTTGTATCGGGCGACCAGGTACACCTCGTCCGGATTGTCGAAAATGTGGATGAAGTACTCCATCGGCCATGAAGCCAGCGTGGTATCGCGCGATGGAGTGCCCAGGCGCGGCGTTACAGGGGACGGATTTACCAGGGAGCCGGATGAGTAGCCGGTAGCGCCCTGAAGTACCAGGCCGATGCCCTGAGTACCTGTGTCGGCCGAGCTGGTGGTGCACTTCACGAAGGCTGCACCCTTGCTCAGTACGTCATCGGTGAGCGTCCAGCCTTCAGCCACGCAGGCACTGAAGAGCGCTGTCCGCAGATCCGCGAAGCTGTTGGTGGAACCGGTATAGAAAGCCATCAGTCCATCCTCAGGGCGTAATAGTCGGAGAAACCATTGCGGCCCACGTCCTGGATCACGACGTAGGTAACGCCGCCGATGACCAAGGTGTTCTCCACGGCGTTGTTAAAGCCCGAGATATGGAAGACCCCATCCAGCTCTCCGTAGATGCCGTTGCCGTCACTCATCACCACTGGAGTAAGGGCGTAGATGCCTCCTGTATCGCGTGCCTGGGTGGTGTCTCCAGTGATCACGCCACCGATCCAGGGTGAGCAATCCGGCTGTAGCCAGGCTCCCGAGTTGAAGCGCATGCGCATGTTCGGACGCGTGCCTTTGTATGGCATCGAGTGAACGGTGTCGGAAAACCGAGTCGCCGGGATGCCGTTGAGCATTCCGGCGACGATGACTGGATAGGGGTACTGATCAGGCATCGCATAGGGCAGGAACTTGCCCAGGTAGACCGATTCATAGACCGGCGTCCCCACTTTCATTGCCAGAGCCAAGCGCTGGCCGTTCAGGGTCAGCCAGTAATCCACCCGGTTGTTGTGGCATGGCACCCCGGACAGCATCGCCCCAGGCTGGGCGTCGAAGGTGTTGCTCGACAGGTAACCGGTGAACGCCGCCGCCACCAGGTTGTAGTAGTCCGCGGAGGCGTCCTGGTAGGTGCGGAATCCGACATAGATGTCCTCTTCGCCGCTCAAGCCTGGCGCCTTCATGATCAGCTCACGATTCGCCGGCACCGTGTTGTAGCGAAGGATCGTCCAGCCGTTGGCGGCCGCGAAGTCGCGGATCTGCTGGAGCATGTTGTAGTGGGCGAGCGTGCCGCCCGTGTTGTCGACGTAGCCAATGGCACTGGGCATGTTTAGGAATCCAGCTTGAGGACGGAACGGAAGCGAGCCGGGTCGCGCGAGATCCGGATCATCATCTTCTCGATGCCGGCATCGCTGAACGCGACGTCCTGGATGCGATTCGGATCGTCCAGGAGGTAGAAGTTCTGGTTGTTCTTGAGGGTCGCGCTCATCGAGGCGGCAGGGTCGGCGGGCTTACCACCAGGCATGGTTGGGGCGGACATTGCAGGAGCCGGTACACCCGCCAGACCACCTGTGGCGTGATGGTAGTAGGGAGCCCAATCAGCTAGAGCTGCCATACCTCGGGCATTGAAGTCATCAAGGAAAGGTAGAGCGCCCTGCTGCCGAACGACGGCTGCCCGCGTGACGTACTCCCAGTTAGAGAGCTTCGTATTGATTGAGTCGCTGGTATCAGTGCCTGGCCCACGCACGTGGCCACCTTCCGCGTAGCCGCCACCGAAGTAACTGCCGACAGCCGAGGCGGCCATGCTGAACCAGCTGCTGGAACCCGAACCCGTGCTGGAACCACCGCCCAATGAGCTGCCAGCACTGGCAGTCGCGAGCGACACCGCGGCAGCCTCGATCGCGGCGGCGCCGGTGAGCAGCGTCCCTCCCGCAATCGATAGTGCTCCTGCAGACGCGGTGACTGCTGCGGCCCCGGTGGTCAGGCCTGCACCGCCGCTCTCTTCCCCGCCACCCCCGAACATGCCCATCAGGCCACTCATTGCCTGCACTTCGAGCTGACGGACTGCCATTCGAGCGAGGTCCTGGGAGACCGTCAGCAGGAGGTCGTCGAACGACCCCTTGCCGGTGGTGACCAGCTGGACGATGGAGTCCTCGACCCCCGAGAAGGCGTTGCTGAAGAGCTGGTAGGTCTGCCCCGCGGCGTTGTTGGCCGAGTCGACATAGTCCGCGAACGCGGCGCTGGCTCCATTCGTCCAGTCGGCCTGGGCGACCTGCAGCTCGGCGTAGTTGCTCCGCAGCTGCTGCGTCATAGCAGCGTGGTTGCTCTCCAGTGCCTGGACCTTGGCGTTGTACTCGTCCAGGCTCATGCCCCTGGCGCCGTCACCGTACTGGCTGGCCAGCTCCAGGCGCTGCTGCGCGAGGCGATCGTCCAGGTTGCTCTGCTGCTCGAACAGGTTGCGCTGGTTCGCGCCCATGCCGACCGAGGCGGCCGCGCGAGCACCTTGCTGCACCAGGGCGTCGTACTGCTGCCGCAGGGCATCGGTATAGGTCTTGACCGCCTGCGCTTCCTTTATAAGGCGCCCCTGCTCATTGGTGAGCAGGACAGACAGGTCGGAGTCAGCCTTCTTCTGAGCCTTGACCATGTCGCTGCGCGACTGGGCGATCTTCTGGTCCAGGTCGATACGCTGCGAGGCGTTGGTGGTGCTCTTGTTCCGCAGCTCTTCCAGGGCAGCGATCTGCTGCTGGTAGGCCGAGGTGACCGCGTCCTTCTCCTGACGAATCAGGTCAGATCGCTTGGCAACGTAGTCCGAATAGGAGAGCAGCCCGGCCTTCTGCTGCGCATCGAGGTTGGCCTGGGAGTTCTTGAAGTCGGCCTGCAGCTGCTCCAGCTGGTTCTTCGACGCGGTGACATCGGTGTTGTCCAGGTGCGTGGTGGGAGTCTTGGGCTGCTTGGGATCCTTGTACTTCTGGTCGATCGCTTCCCGCGCTTTGGCGATGTTCTCGGGTTTGAGACGCTCGTCTTCCGGATACGCCTTACGAATGGCTTCGAGGTCCCGATCAAGCTGCTTATTCAGCTTGTCCCGCTTCTCTTTATTAGTGCGGACGGACTCGAGAAGCCCATCCATCGCTCCCTGTGCCTTCGTCGCTTGCTGCTCTGTCCGGGCGCGTTCACCTTCCTGTCTGGCCTTGGCATCGCGTGCCTCGATTTCCTGCTGAATAGGTGCAGCAAGAGCCGCCCGCTCCCCGTCGGTGAGGGTCATGTTCTTGTACTGCTGATAGCCTTCCCATGCCGCGCCCAGAGGTCCAAGGACCGCGCCATTTGCAGCCAGCTTCCCGAGGTCGAAGCTCTTGCCCTGATTGAGCGACTGCAGGCGCTCCTCCGGCGACTCCGAGCGGCCGACGCCCAGCATTTCGTCCCAGGCCGACTTGGCGCCGTCCTGGATCGCCTTCCAGCTCTTCTCGATGATCCCCAGGTTGTCGGTGATCTTGGCGGCGCGCTCGTCCATGGCCTTGCTGTAGGCATCCATGGCCACCTGCGATGCGCCGAGGGCGTCGCCTTCCTGGTAGAGCGCGGTGATCTGGGCATACACCGCTGCAGTCAGGAAGTGGTACTTGTTGTTGAGGTCCTGGACTGCCTTGACGGGATCGTCAGCGAGCTTGACGAACTCGGCCACTGTGTCGGAAACCGCCTTGCCCGTGGCGTCCTGCATCGCAATGGCGGTGGTGCCGACCTGCTGGAGCTGGTCGACCGTGAACTTGCCGGTGCTGTTGATCTCTGCGAGAGCAGCAACCGCTTCATGCTGGGTGCCGTTGACCTTCGCCAACGAGGCCGCCATGCCCTGGAGCTGGCCGGCGCTGGTGCCCGCATAGTTGCCGGTCAGAATGATGCTTTCGTTGAGCTGATCGGCCTCACCGCTGCCTTGCTTGTAGGCCAGCGCAAGGGCAACCGCTGCCGCGGCAGCCAGAGTGAAGACGATGGCCAGGCCGCCGCCGGTGGTGCGCAGGAAGGACACGCCTTCCTTGGCGTTGTTGGAAGCCTCGGCGACGTTGTTGGCGCTCTCCGCCATGTCCGAAAGGCTCTCGCCAGCCTGCGCAGAGCCCTTGGCGACGGCCACCTGTTCAGCAGCAAGGACTGCCAGTTCTTCGCCCAGCGAGGAAACGCCGTTGCCGCCGGCGGAAGTGATGCCGAAGAAACCCTTGATCTGCTGGCCGAGGAGTTTCAGCGAATTCCCGACCCCACCAAAGCTGTCCACGATCTGTCCGCCTTGCTGGATGGCGACCATCCAGAGCGGCATGCCGGTCGCCAGACTGGTGGCCACGTCGGTCAGCTGGGCAGGAAGTAGCTGGATGGCTTGCCGGTACTGGCCAGCAGTCATGCCGGCAGTGCGCATCGCTTCAGAGGACTCGGTCAGGCGGTTGCGCTGCTCCTGGAGCTTCCGGTTGTAGGAGTCGAAGCCGGCCTGATCGAGGAGGCCGGAGTCCTTGAAGCTCCGGAGCTGCTGCTCCATCTGGTTCAGGCGATTCAGCTCGCGCACGACAGGATCGATCTGCCCCTGCAGGCGGGCCAGAGCCGCTTCCTGCTCTCTCGTCGCGGCCGCCGAGTCTTGCATGGCATCAGCCGATTCGCCCAGGCGCGAACGCATCTCCTGGACCTTGGCGTTGTAGATGTCGAAGCCTTCCGGATCCAGGATGCCGGAAGCTTTGAAGCCGCGCAGTTGCTCCTCCATCTGGTCCAGGCGTCCCAGCTCGCGGACGACCGGGTCAATCTGGCCGAGCAGCTTGGCGAGTGCGGCTTCCTGCTCTTCGAAGGCCTCGGCCGCAGCAGCAGCTTGTTCTGCAGCCTGCTGTTGCGCCACGGCCTGGGCAGCAAGTGCTCGCTCGGCGTTGTGGTACTCGTTCATGGCGGCCGTCTGGGAGTCGGCCGATTCCTGCCAGTTGGCGTTGTTTGCCTTCAGCGACTCATCCAGGCGTTGATTGGTGGCCACTGCTCCCTGGATGGCGGCCTGCGCCTGCAGGCTGGCGGCAACCATCGCCTGGATCCGCTGGGCTTGCTGCTCGGCCGACTCACCGACCTGGCCGAGCTGCTGGCTCGCGCTCGCACCTGATGCGCCCAGGTCATCGATGACCCGGCTGGTTTCAGCGAGTTTGCTGTTTGCCTGCTGCGCGCCCTCGCCGACGCCGACGATAGTTTCGCTCAGGGTCTCCAGGGCCTGGCTGCCTTGGGTGAGATCTGCGTGAACGCGCAGGGCGAGGTCGAGTTCTTTGCCGGACATGTCGAGCCACTTGGATAGGGATGGCTCGAATGTTTGCCTACTGGCTGTGGGAGGTATTCTGGAACGCGCGAAAACGCCCCAGGCCGTTAGGCCTGGAGCTTCTTCAATTGTTGCGAGGCGTGGTCACCACCAGCGAATGCGTGGTTGATGTCGATCAGATCCTCAGCGCGCTGACGCTTGCGGCGCCGTAGCTCGGCGTCATGAAGGAGCAGGATCTGACGCTCGGTCATCAGACCGATGGTGGCGGGGGTTCCATATCCTCCGGCGATGAGGCTGGCATAGATGTCTGCCCAGCGGGCGCTTTTAGCTGCGCCACGAACCGCTCCTGCTGCAGGCGATCGGTTACCTCGCCCACAAAGAAAGGGCCGTTGACGATCCACCACACGTAGAGCAGCAGCTTGCCAGGACGTTGCGGCAGGCTGCGGATCCACGACTCGTCCACGTTTGCCGAGGTCGCCATCAACGTGACGACCATGTCGTTGTGTTTGCCGAGCACGCCGATGACCGCTTCGAGTTCCGGCACGCCGGCCCCCTTCATGATGACGTACAGGTCATCCAGGAAGGGTTGCATCAGCGGCCGAAGTCCCAGCCCCTCGACGAAGCCATACTCTCGAACCGTGATCTTGCGGCCCTCGATCTCCAGCTCACGGTTCGGATTCAGAACCTGAAGATCGTCCGCACCGGCCTTGGCGGCCGGTGCGGGCTTGGCGGGGCGATCTACCTTCTTGCCCACGGTCAGGCGGTCTTCTGAACGATACGACCGAAGCCACCCAGCTCTTCGTTGGCGGCGTTCAGCTCGTCGTAGAGCACGCTGCCAGTCAGCTGGAAGTTGCCATAGTCTTCGTTGATGAAGGCCAGGTCGCTCACCGGGTCGAACTTGCAGCGGTAGAGCGTGACGATGACCGGCTCGTTGGTCTCGGTGTTGACGCCATCCAGGAGGATGTAGCGCTCCGGCGGCGGCGCAGTGAACATGGTGAAGGCTTCGGCGGCCGCAGTCGCATAAGCGGCCTTGATCGGCTGGGTCTTGCCGGTGACGTTGAGCAGCTCGATCAGGCCGGAGTTGGGCGACTCGACGCGGTAGTCGGTGCCAGCCACCAGTGTGGCCGGGGTCGGGTTGCTGTCGGTCAGCACCACCGAGGACACGAAGTTGCCATCCAGCTTCACGAAGTCGCCTGCGACCAGGCCAGCCTCCAGCAGCTCACCGGTCACGGTATCCGCGCTCAGCGCCACCTGGGTTGCCCAGATTGCGGCCGCGATGTTCTTCGGCAGCCATTCATCGAAGGTGATGTCGATCTGCGCGGTGGTGCCCTTCTGCAGGCGGCCATACTGCAGCCGCTTACCGCTGAAGGACTCGACCTTGTCGGTAGCACTGGTGGAAAGCTTCAGGCTGCATGCCGGCACGTTGCCGGCCCAGACCGGGCGACTGAGGCTGCCATTGGCCAGGCGCTCGCCCGACCAGACCTTGCCCTGGAACGAAAACAGCTGCGACATGGGTTACTCCTTGGCGGCTGCGGCCGCGTTCTGAGGGGTGCCGGCAATCTTCTTGTGCTGCAGGAGGAACGCTTTCTCGATCGAGTTGACCTCGATCTCTTCACCCTCCTGGAGCTTCTTGCCTGCGTGCTTGTGGGGGGCGATGAGCTTTACCTTCTCCAGCTGCGCATCGCCCGAATTGGCGCCTTGGGTGTTCTTGGCGGGGGTGGTCATGGTTATCTCCCGATGGAGTGTTGGGTGGTGTAGATCTCGCCCCAGAGGAGCGTGGTGTCGTCGGAGTCCAGCACCTTGCCGGTGACGAACTGGGCGCCCCTGGCCAGGGGCAGATCCGGCACCCAGCCCACCAACGCGCCGCGTACCTGGTCGAGGATTGATCGCAGGTCATCGGCCGCATCAGCCAGCTGGTCGTACCGATAGCTGCGGACAGCCAGCACGACGCCGAACAAGGCACCGACCCGCTGACGCGCCGCGCCGGCACTGTTGCCCGTGGGCTTGGGGTCGCCGGTCTCCTCGGCCAGCAACACGTAGGCGGCTGGGGTGGGGAAATCCCGGAGTTGCTTGACCGACTTGAAGTCCGCCTCGATCCCGACTTGGCGCAAGGCCGGTACCGCTTCCTTCAGGCGCTGGATGACCAGGCGGTGGTCGAAAGGAGCGTTGCTCACCGGAAGCTCCTCAGCTGTTCGCGGCTGAAGACGTTCTCATCGGCATCGAAGCGCACGTCAGCCAGGTCGGGGCTGGTCGCGATCGGATCCTGCGCGCCAAGGCTGAAGGTGCCGTCGGCAACCATCTGCAGGAACTTCAGCGCGTCCTTGTAGTTGCGCAGGATCGCGTCCTTGTCATCAGAGATTCGATCTTTGTGCAGCAGGTAGCGGCCGATATCGCGCACCCAGCCGGTCACCAGGCTGGGCACAGGGTTCAGCGGAAGGCCGTAGCCCCGTTTCACCAGGTAGCCATTCACGATGCTCTCGGCCTCGGTCATGGCTTCGGTGATTCGGTCCAGGACGAGATCAGCCCCCGCCACCTCTTCGGGCGTCCAGGTACTGCGATCACCGCCGCGCAGCGAAGCATCCATCAGCGCGTAGTCGATGATCGGCAGGTGCTGGGAGCTGGCTACCTGGGCCAGCTCCTTCGCACCAGGACGCTCGGCGAGGTGGTCGAGGGTGATGTAGTCCATGGTCAGCTCACGTCCTTCCGCGGGAACCAGCAGTGCTCGACAACCAGGTTCGGGTCATTGACGAGCGCTTCGACCTGGTCATCGCTCAGCAGATCGAGAGCGATGCCGTGACCTTCGCGGGTGAAACGATGGCCGGAACGACGGAAGCTCTCGGGTACCGAACGGATGAACAACGCCTCGATCTCGTCTTCCGATGCACCGGTACCGGCCACAAGCTGCTGGGCAGCGCCAGATACCGGGCGAACGTCCTCGGTCGAAAGATCAAGGTGGGCGTCCTGCCCGGTTGTGCCCCTGGTGGTGTCCAGCTCCAGGGCGGCGCCCGCGACAGGCGCCTCGCTCGCGGTGGGTTGTACGAGATTGGTGGCAAGCGCCGGATCGATCGCCGCCAGGCCGGGCGTGCCGGCCGAGGCAGCAGGCGGATCAGCCAGCGCCCCACCTTCCAGAGCTGCAGCTGCTGCAGCGTCCGATGCACCCGCCGGCAGGCCTCCCTGCTGTTCGGCGGTCGCAGGACCCGCCTTGGCGGCGGGCTTCTCTGCAGTTTTCTCTTGAGTTTTACGAGCCATGTCGCCGCCCTCGATCAGGCCAGCCACGGGGTGACGAGCACGTCCACCACGTCGCGGTTGATGTTGGTGGCGCCAGCGGCGTTCTTCTCGGCTTTCACCACTTCGAGAGCCTGGGCGCGCATGGACGGCGGTACGACCAGGAGCTTGGGACTGATGCCCAGCACCTTGCCCTTGTCACCCTTCATGCCCTGCATGGATGCGTAGGCGTCGTTGAAGCTGTCGACATCCAGGTCCTCCTTGGACGCATAGGCCAGTTGCCACAGGCCGTAACCGGCGTTGAGGCGGGCATCGACGCCGTAGACGTATTCCTTGCGCATGAACACGTTCTCGTCCTTCTCGCTGTCGAGACTGACGAAGTTGTAGTTCTTACGCTTCTGCAGGATCAGCGGCTTCATGATCCGGGAGGTGTCGAGCAGGTACCAGGCTTGGCCCGAGCCACCCTGGAAGTTGCTGACGGAGCCCTCGCCACCGGCCAGAGTCGTTACCGGGTGGTCGGTATCGAAGAAGTACTGGCCGTCGTAGCAGGTAGTGGCGAAGCCGGCAGCCAGCAGCGCATACAGCAGAGTGGACGGGTGGTTGGCCGCGTCCTGGCCGAGCTGGCCCATCAGCGGAGTGAACAAGCCGTAGCTGTCGTCTTCGATGCTCTCGCGGCTGACACCGACGGTGTTCTCGAAGGTCTTGTTCTTGATGCTGTAGTCGTGCAGCGCCAGGTTCTGGATTACGCGATCGCCGATCCACTCGCGGAAGGCGGTGGTGCTGCCCAGCCAGCCGTACTGCTCGACCGAGTTCGAGGACGGCACCGTCAGCACGAACTGCTCGAAGTCGGGTTTAACGCCCGCGAAGGCGTTCTGGAACGAAGCGCGGTAACCGGTGAAGAGGTTACGCAGGTTCTGCTGGTTGATGATCATCTGAGTCCTACTCCTTAGATCTCGACCCAGACACCGCCGTCGTCCACATCGCGGACGACACCGGCAACCGAGCGGGTGTTGGTGGCGGAGGTCTTGGCGACCGTCTGGTCGTCGACGATGTAGCACTGGGTACCGATCTCGGCCCGAGTGATCTGGTCGGTCGACGCGCTGTTGGCGAACTGGAAGACGCCACGGCGGGTTTCGATGCGCTTCGCACCTGCAGCGCCACCGGTGTTGTCGACCTGCTCCTGGGCAACGCCACGGACCTTGATGGTGGTCGAGGTGCTGCCCGGTACCGCGTTACCCGAAGCGTCGAGGCAGACCAGGCTGCCCGCGAAGATCTTCGCGGCGGCCGCCATCGGGTCGCTGAACTGGATGCCGTCGCGGCGCGACGTGTTGCGATCTTTCGTCAGGGCCATGATGGTCAGGCCTCCTTCGCGGCCTTGAAGGCCTCATGGGTGATGTTCATGGCCGAGCAAACGGCCAGCTCGTCGGCGGTGAGACCGGTCTTCTCGTCCAGCTCCGGCGGTTCACCATTGGTTTGCGATCCACGCAAAGCGGGAATCGGTTTGGCCGTACTGAGGTAGGCGGTGAGCGAGGCGCGGTTGGATTTGCCCAGCTCGCGCGCCCAGGGCTCCATGCTCTTGTGCAGACGGCCATCGTCCAGGGCGGCCTTGATCTCGCCGTCCATGTCCTTGTCATCGCGCTCACCGATGCGAGCGGTCAGGGCTGCAATTTCGCCCTTCAGCTGGTCGACGACGGAGACCGGGACGTGCGTGGCTGGATCAACGGAGGTCGCGGCCTTGGCTTTCAGGCCAGTACACGCGGCGACCATCGCACTGCAGGCAGCGGTGTCTTCGACACCCAGCTGCTTACGCAGCGAGCCCAGATCGGTTTTGTGGGCGGTGAGCGCGGCAACGGCCTGCTCTTCAGTGGTGGTCTCGGCCAGGCCGAGGGCGGCAAGCACCGCAAGCAGCAGTGGATTCACGAGCGTTTCCTCGTTGGGTTGATCGAAGTTCAGTTGGAAGGTGGCGGCGGCACGCTCGCTGAGTGCTTGCATGCCATCTACCGCCGGGTTGTTGGTGAGTGCCCCCATCTGGAGATCGAGGACGGCACCGGTCACCAGGTCGAACTGGAAAACGGGGCTGAAATAGCGGTACTCGCCCTCAGCGATGTACTGCTTGGCGCGGGAGGTCAGCTCGGCAGTGGCGAACAGGCCTTTGCCTTCTCTCCACTCCAGCGAGCGGAAGAACGCGGCGGCCGGTGCTGGCTGGCCGTTCTCTTCCTTCCAAAGGGTCTGGTGCTCGTAGTCGATGACCGGCGGCGTTTTCTTCGCGTCGAAGCGCTTGATCACCGCCGTAGCCAGTGCCTGGTCGATGTACCAGGACGGGACCTTCATCTCCCGACCATCACGCGGCTTGAAGTGCCCTGCAGGAGTCACCTGGAGAGTGATGAGGTTGCCCTCAGTGGGCGCCTGCAGGTCGAAGCTGCAGGCGGCGAGAGCGATGGCGGTGGAGAGCTGTGTTTTGTTCATGGCGCCACTCTGGCGCCTGGTAGGTCGGCTGTATTTTGGAAGGTGCGAAAATCGCAGGGGATGGGTCGAGCGGGGAAACGAGGCAATCGCGCCTGCGACTCAGCGCGGAAAAGCGTCAGGGCGGATTTATAAACGCTGTCGCTGCGCCGATTGGCTACTGACGTGAACCACGGCAGCCATAAACGCCCTCAGAGGCCTCTCTGGGGCGCTCAGGAGCCGAAGCCGGAAAATGCCTTGTCGAGGTGCTTGTGAGCGATGGCGAGCAGCTCGTCGTCGTCTTCGGTGCTGGTACCGAGCCAAGGGCGTGCCGGTATCTTGATCGTGTAGGGCCCCAAGGACACCCACTGAGCAAAGTTGGCCTTCCGTTTACTGACGAATTGCTGAGAGACCTCATTGGTCTTGGAGTCGTGACGGAAGTACGCCTGCTGGCTGCGGGCCGCGATCTGGATCTCACCGCCGAAGTGATGGATGGCGGCATAGGGTCGGTTCGAGCCAACGAGCAATTCGTTCTCGCTGGCTTGATATCGAAGCGTGTTCTTCAGGTAGCCATCGAGCACCAGGATCTTGTCCTGGTTCTTCTTCTTGCGTTTCAGGTAGGCCGGCGACAGTGCCTGCCAAGGCGTTCCGTCCGGCGCGGTCTTGGTCTCGAATCGAACGTCCAGGGCAAGGAGCATGTATTCGCCCATGTCCCGGAACATCGAGGCGGGGTTCTGCAGCAGGTCGACGGCCGACTGCAGAGACGCCATGACGCGGGCACTGTCGAACTCCAGGGTTATCCCGCTCATCGTCACTCCTCGCGGTAGAGCCGCACACCCTGGCGATACTGCTCGATCGCTCGGAGGCTCTCCGGTGTGTTGCTGGTGCTGGTGGCCCAGCCGTTGGCATCCGACTCAACAACCACCTGGACGGGAGCATCCTCGCCTTCGACCTGGAAGCTCGCCAGGTACCGGCGGCGGACTACGGCCTTGCGCAGGGCCTCGATCCACTCCAGTCGAACCCAGACCTCTGCTGGCTGCTGGAGCGCCTCAGACACCAACAGCAGCCATTTTTTCTCCAGGTCAGGCTGATGGATCATCAGCTCGCCATCGGCGGAGGATTCGAACATCTCCTTGCCGATCACCAGGGACTCACCACCTACGCCCCTGAAAACTGCAGGCTGCTCCAGCGTTGCGCCGAAGGGGCGCAGGAAGCGCTTGATCGCATCGGTGTCGAGCATGTCTTCGTCCAGGACCTGACTGGCGGGAACTGGACGCGGAGCAGGCAGCGGATCCGTTGCCGGGTGGTTGGGCAATGCAGGCGCGGGCGGCGTGGGCCCATCATCCCGAGGCTGGGGTACGGCTGTATCCAGCCTGGCCTGCCCCGGCATGTACTCGAACCCTGGATCAATACCCTCTGGCACCTCGACAACACGGGGCCCGTCCGGGCTGTTCTGGCCAATGGTGCGGGTCTGCCAAACGATCGGCGGAGCCTCATCCGGACCTTTCTTGCCCATGCGGGCCAGGTCGTCATCGCTGAGCGCGCGGACGCTGCACTGGCAGCCCCAGGCGTTGATGGGGAAGTGGTACTGCCACCAGGGATCATCCCAGCGCAGGATCATGCCATCCCAGGCTTCATGCTCCGGCCGTGGGTGCTCGACCGCATCACTGTGCAGGTACTGCCAGTAAGGCCGATCCTCCCGCACGGCCATGAGCTGCTCATAGCGCCCGGCCATGTAGCTGCTGCGCATGTTGGTCTCGTAGATCACGCGACTGCGCCAGTTGCGGCCGCCCCGATAGCTCCAGCCGTACTTGGCGACGATACGGTCGAAGTCCTTGCGGAAGTCTTCGAGGATGACTCCGTCGACGATCGCCTTCTCCACCGCCTGGCGGAAGTCCTGCACCAGGTCGTCGCGGTTGGCTCCTGCGACGACGAAGGCATAGTCATATTCGCGGGTGTAGATGTCCGTCCAGGCATTGGTCGGCAGGTTGAGCTTGCGCCGGAAGAACTGGTTCTGCTCGGCGAACTGCAGCTTGGTCGCTTTAAGCGCCACCTGCCACCTCCTGCAGGATCTCGACGCGGCCCTGCAGCGCAGCAGCGGCCAAGGCCTGGGCCATGGCTGCTGCGTACTGATCAAGGCTCATGCCCGGCAGCAGCTGCTCCAGGCCGTCGCGGATATCGTCCAGACTGGCTGCGTTCTGCACCAGGGCGCGGATCTGATCGATCCATTGATCGGTGCTCGGACGCATTGCGTCGTCCAGCTGCTCCACCGCAGTCCTCGGCGCCGCGACTTGTGCGGTGGCAACAGCAGTGCCGGAAGGAGCTACAGATTCCGGCTGCGCTGCTGGATCCGTTGCTACGCCAAGCACTTCCTCGCCTTCGGCCGGTTCGGGGATTGCCAGCCGCTGCTGCGCCCAGCTGCGAGGAACCTTGAAGCCGATCTTCACCAATGCCGGCAGTGCAGTCGCATAGGCGGTCAGGTCCTCCGCTTCCTGGACGTCGAAGACCAGGCGCGGGCAGCGCCCCCAGCTATCGACCAGACCGTTGAGGGCCGCGATCGGATACACCAGGTCGCGGCTGAGCGACTTGGCCACCAACTTGGCGTCTGAGTCCCGCAGGTCCTTGCGCACCTCGTTGTGTACGTTGCCCAGGGCGTTGGTCGACGTCTTGCCGTCGGCCTGGCTGGTCAGGGTTCCGCCAAGGATGGCCTTGGACTGGGTGCGTTCGCACCACTCGATCATCAGTTGGAAGGCCGCAGGGTCGCCCGTGGCGGCATCAAGGAAATCCAGCTCCATACCATTGGGAATGATCCCGGCGGCGTTGTGGCCAAGCGCCGCGAGAGCGCGCAGAAGCGTGAGCTTCTCCTTCTCGGTCGCGCCGGTGGGGTACTTGCCCACCCGCATGGGGATGCCGTAGATCTCCAGGAACTCGGCAAGGTCGCCGACGCTGTAGTTCTTGAACAGATAGGGCCAGACCAGGACTCGGAACAGCGCAGCGCGCTCCAGGTATCCGCTCTTGGCCTTGTGGACATGCGTGATCCAGCCGAAGGGCTGCAACGGAGTGCCATCCAGGGGGCCGCGCAAGCGGATCTCCTGACGGTTGCCGCGGGGCAGCTGGAACCAGGACTGGGGTCGATGGATGATCGCTTTGGGCAGCCAATTGCCGTCGATGCGCTCCCAGCCGTCGAACTCCTGGCAAACAAACGCTTTGCCGATCGCATCGGTGGTGTCGAAGAGCACCTCCTCGAAGTCGTCCAGCCCCTGCATCAGGCTGTACAGCGTGGCTGCGGCTTCCTTCTCCTTGGCAGTGGCGTTATCCGGCGGAACGATATCCCAGTCCAGCTGGGCCACAGCACGGCGGCGCTTGGACATGTCGGCGTGAATATGGCCGTCCTTCTCCTCCATGTCCTCGAACAGCTCGTACTGGGCAACGATGTCGCCTTGCTCAGCGGCATCCAGGATCGCAGCGAGCTTCGAGGGCGTCAGGCCGCGCGAAGGGTGGCCAGCAACTTCCTGGTGAAGGCTTGTCAGGTGGGCGGTCTGGGCTTCCTTCAGGTCAGCATCGGCCATGCTCTGCTGCCCGAAAATGCGCGCGACAGTGGCGCGTAGCGTTTGCATCACCATGCGGATGGCTCCGGTAGTTCAATGTCGTTGTCGTGGTCCTGGACGTTGTCGAAGCCGCGGCTTTGCCGTGGCAGCGCCGTGAAGGCGATCTCGCCGCCTTCCATGAAGCTGGCCCGGACGGCCATGACCAGAGAGATGGCTGCGTCGCCGTGGCGCTTGCCCTTGCCGCTGGCGGACTCCAGGTCCTTGGTGCGGCCCTTGTCGATAACCGGGATGCCTTTCTCGACCTTGATCGAGAGCAGGTCATCCAGCTCACTCTGGTGTCGCGGGATCTCCAGGTTGAATGCCTCGAACTCGCCCTTGAGCTTCGGCATCCACAGGGCGTACCAGGAGAGGTTCAACTGCACCTGGTCAACCAAGCCTGCGCCGTATTTCAGCGCGGCCTGCTCCGCCAGGTAACCACCGTTGCCAGTGGCATCGAATGCCAGGCCACTGAGGCGCGGCAAGCGATCGCAGATGTAGAACATGATGTCGCGCTGGGCCTCATAGGTGAGGTTCCGCAGCTCGACCTGGAACGGCACACGCTTGCGCAGGGTCGGCGAGATCGACAAGGGCGTGAAGACGGACAGGTCGCCACGGCGCGCAAAGTCCTCGCCGAAGGTGTGGCGATCCTGGTCGCTGAGGCGAGCCAGCTCCGGTCGAAGGTTCTCTTCGCACCAGGTGCGGATCTCGGCCTCGCGCATCGCAGGAGTCCAGCTCTCGAAGCCGGCCGGCGCCTCGTAGCGGTAGATCCGAATCGAGTGGTCTTGGACCATCGCCTGCTCGATCAGCACGCGCGAAAGGTACGCGCCGCCGGACTTCTTCGGGACGCAGCCGTACTCCTCTTCGGCCGACTCGGTGTTGGGGGCGTTCTTGTACAGGCCGTCGCGCCACTTCTTCTCAGCCTCAGGCGACCAGGTCTGCCCGGTGACAAAGCAGATGCGCTTGTACAGGCCTTCGGCGATCGCATCGTCCAGGGTGATCCGGTGGATGCTGTAGTCCTTCCGGCCCTCGCGGGCGTCCTGGATGTACTGATTGAACGGGTTGTCCACGCCGTTGTGGGTGCTGATCAAGCGGACCTTGTTGCCCCACATGGTCAGCGCCAGGGCGGCCTTCAGCAGTTCTTCCAGAGACTCGTGGAAACCGGCCTCGTCGATCACGACGTCGCCCTGCAGGCCACGCAGGTTGCTCGGGCGACTGCTCAGCGCCTGAATCTTCCGGCCGGACTTCGGAAAGCGGATCATGTAGGTGAGGATTTCCTCTTTCCTACCGTCATCCCAGAAGGTCTGCTCGTAGACGTCCGCCTCGGCCAGCTCGTTGAAGGCCTTGGCGAATAGCGCGCAGGCGGCGATGTACTCCAGCGCCATCTCCTGCTTGCTGCCAACGTAGAAGGTGTTGCAGCCACCGCGGCTGCGGGGCTTTGCGGCGTTGATCACGTTGCGTCCAGCCTCGGCCCATGTCAGGCCGGTTCGGCGGGACTTCTCCGCGATCATGATCTGGCTCTCGTCCTCGAACCAGCGCTGCTGGTATCCAAGGAAGACGGCGTCGTTGACCGGAATGGCCTCCGCGATTTCCTGGGGCACCTCAACACCGTGCAGCGCCATCTCTTCAGCGAGATCGATCTTCCGCGGCACACTGGTGGCCTTGATGCCTTTGCCGAGATCGGCTGCAGTCGCACGCATGGCCATGTCAGGCTTTCCCCAACAGGATGCCGCGGATGCGGTTTTCGAGCTGCTCACTCATGCCGTCACTGCCGCGTTGCTCCTCCAGGCGCTGCTCCTGCTCCTGGAGCAACTTCTCGCGGGCCTCGCGCTCGATCGCTCGCCGCTCTTCACGGCTGACCTTACGGGCCGCAAGTACGTCCTTGGCGGCGCGGGCCAGCTTGCGCACGTCATCGACTGTAGTCTCTTTGTCGACCTGTGCCCCCATGGCGGCATGGGTGGTCAGGGTGGTAATGGACTGCACCATCAGAGCGCCAGCTCGGTCGTCCGGGTTCTCGCCCAGTTCCTCGACCAGCAGCCGGCCCATGGCTTCCTGCTCCCGCAGCCGCTTGGTCATCTCGTCGAAGCTGAGCTTGTAACGCCCGATCGCCGAGCGACTGGGCTTCTGCTCGCTCGGGAAGCGCGCCACCAGGTCGTCGATCAGCTCATCCAGGGTGAGCCTGTTCTCGCGAAGGCAGCGCTCGATGTGCGAGCGGACTGCTGGTTCGAGCTTCTCGATGCTGGACTTGCGCCCCATGGTCAGGCCCCCGGACGCTTAACGCCGTCGACGCGAGCGCGCCCGGCGGCAACGTCGGCGCCACGCTCAGTGAGTTTCGCCACCAGTACTGCGCCGTTGCTGACGTCCTCGATCTTCACCAGTTGCTGCTCCTCGAGCCAGCGCAGCTCACCCTTGACCTGGTCACGGCTCGGATCGTGGCCCCATTGCCCCAGCACGGTGTGCAGCACCGAGCTATTGGCCTGGTAGGTCGGCATTTCGGCCAGGATGCGAAGGATCACCAGGCGGCGGTCCTGGCTGATGAAGTCGGAGTAGGTGTTGGTCATGAGCGTCTCTCGCTGAGCAGGTAGTCATTGATGCGATCGACCGAGCGGGTCAAAGGGTCCAGCGCTTTGGCCAACCCCGACAGCTCAGCACGCATGGCTTTCATGTCGCCGACCAGCTCCGACAGCTGCTGGCTGTCCGGCAAATGGAGCATCTGCTGCTCCAGGGTGAGGATTCGGTTGTCCTGGGACGACAGCCGATCCGTCAGCTGATCGGCCTCGGCCTTCGTGCTGGATCGACGTGCGGCGGCCAGCGAATAGAGGCCCACCAGGGCGGTAAATGCGAACTGACCGGCGCGCAGCACGAAGTCCAGATCCATCAGCGAGTTTCCTTGTTGTGTACGTCCAGCAGCGCGTTCAGCTGCGCCAGGTTGGTGAGGGCCCATTTCCCGTAGTCGCGGGCATGGGCCAGGATGTCAGCCGCGCTGACGCCGCTTTCCAGTAGCTCGGTGTCAGCGCCGGGGGCGGGCCAGGTCGTTTTTTCAGCGCTGGCGGGAGATCGGCAGGCTGCTGGGGCGGGCAGATCGGCGCCGAGGGCGCGGTTGTAGTCCCGCAGCCAGCCACAAGTGACAACGAAGCGAGGAGCAGGCACAGGGGCAGCACCTGGTGCCGGGCGGTATTGAGTCGAGACATGGGCGATGCGCTCCGAGAGCTGGTGCTGCAGGTTGTCGATCTGGTCCTGGGCGCCGAGGAAGCGCTCCTCGGCCTGGTTGGCCCGTGCGACCTGTTGTTGGTACTGCTGGAGGTTGTCCTGGGCGGCTTTGGTGCGCTCGTTGGCGTGTTGCTCGCGCAGCTCGGCCAGCGCCTTGTCGCCGTCGGCCTTGGCCTTCTTGAACCCTTCGTCGTAACGCGCCTGGCCATTGAGCATCACGGTGGCCACCAAGGCCGCACAGACCAGAACAGGCACCAAGCCCCGAATCCAGTTAGGCACGACCATGGTGTGCTCTCCGGCGCTTGTACTGGCGGGCCTTGCGCTTCGCTTTGGCCACGCCTGACTTGCCGTGCCGATCGCGCGGGACCGGCGAGCAGTACAGCTCCTTGGCGGTGAGGAAGTTGGCAGAGGCGGCAACGAGCGCCATCGACGAGAAGGCCTGCGCCATCAGGCAGCCGAGGTACAGGCGCTTCATTCGGACACCTGCAGACGCACGTTCAAGTGAAAGCTTTGGCTGACGCCGGTGGCGAAGCCCTTACCGAGGGAAAGCCCCAATGCATACAGAACAATGGACAGAACAACGATGCGAAGGGCGTCCTTCAGCGCTGGCCCAATGGTCTCTTTCAGCCATTCCCGGAACCAAAACCAGCGGTGTGGAGAGCGCGCACGGAATTCAGCGCGGACTTCGGCAAACGGCGTCTTCATCTCGCTCATAGCACGTACCTCTCGGCGCATACGCCATCGCCCCATTCGCTGTAGAGGCGTTCGTAGCGCAGCAGGATCAGGCGGGGGTAGTCGCGGTTCTCGCGGAAGTTCGAGGCCGAGCGCCCCGCGTTGAAGCGCTCGACGGAATCAAACCAGGCCAGCTGATCGGCGCCGGAAGCCGAGGCCAGTCTGCGATCGCGGTTCACCCATCCCTGACCGCCGTTGTAGGCGGACAGGACGAATCCCCAGCGGTGGCACTCGCTGGTGGCCTGGTTACGGGCGTAGAGGTAGCGGTCATAAGTGACCAGGGCGCGCAGTGCCCAGCCGGGATTGAAAGGCTGGTTGGCCCCCAAGGCTGCGGGGTACAGGCCCGAAACCCATTCCGCAGTGCTTGGCATGAATTGCGACAAGCCCTGCGCGCCAGCCGGCGACCGTGCATCAGCACGCCAGCGGCTCTCTTGATGTACCTGAGCGGCAAAGGTGGCGACCGGTGCGTCCAGGCCCCACTCGGCGTGGGCAGCGCGGACGAGTGTGCGACGGTATTGCTCAGCCTGCACCGGGATGGTGTCGGCTGCGAAACCAGCAGAGCCGATAAGGGCCAGCGCCAGAGCGCTTCCAATGACAAGGATGCGCATGTCAGAGCCCCAGCGTCATGCCGAGGACGACAGCGCCGACAATGATCGCGCGACGAACCCAAGCACCAACGATGTGAATACCGCCAATGCACTCGTGCGGGCGGGCTTCAACCAGGAACAAGCTGCGGTCGGCCCAGTAGCCGACTACAACCGCCAGAGTCACCAGTCCGGCCTTGTAGAGCACGACCAGGAGCTGCTCCGGCCGGATGGCGGCCAGGGCGAGGAACAGGAGAAGGGTAAGCACGGCCATCACCGTCTGGCGCGGGCCACGGCGGTAGATGGGTTTACGGCTGGAATGGGGCATGACGCTCTCCGCGTGGGTGGCCATCCTTGGCCTGGGTGAAGGTCCTTCCTGCAGAAGCAGGCAGGACGATCATCCCCACGGAAGAGCGGGAGGTATTTTGGAACAGGCGAAAATCCTAACGCCTCAGGCTTTAGCCTTGCAGGGCTGGTAGCTAGTTGCTTTCTCCTGCGCGCTGTAGAACCTGCCGAATACCATCTAGATCAGCCTTGCTGATCTGGCCTTCTTGATTGCAAATCCTGAACTCAACAGTCTTTGCCGCAGCTAAGACAGGGAGCGTTTCTTTAGGGTTGGTGAGGTAGAAAAGCTCAATGACGCTGTCTGACGTCCGCGTGGACTTGTACTCGGTCTGAATATTCGGAGCCCTTCGCCCATCAACCAGCCACAGGGACTGATTGCAGTTGGCGAATCGCCCGCGACTCCCATAAGTAATGAGATTCCCATCGTAGGCGCGGCGCGCACCGCCCTCACGAATAACTACGGTGGACGAGAAGGAGAATTCATCCTTTGTTGCGGGTAGCGCTCTCCAGACGATGTTTCGATCACCGGAGAAGCGGTCCACGTTGTCAGTTAATTCCCCGCCATGAGCGAAGCCGGATGCGGCTAGTAGGGCTGTTCCGAGCAGCGTTGCTGCCTTCCGAACTTCTTTTTTCATTGAGCCTTCCCTTGATTTTATTGGCATACGATGAGATGTCAGCCGAGCGTCCAGCTGCAGCTACAAAACGGATGGTTGCATGGTGGGATCCGCTTCAGAGTCTCTTCTGACGCGAGCAAACGCTCCCCATCCTTGAATCCGCATGGGGCAACCTCTCCCTCATCCGTACCTACGCGAACGCGAATCGTCCTGGCAGGGCAATCCTTCAGGATTGCTCTAATCTGCCCTCGCCGCCAAAGCTTATGTGTAGCCTGGGTGTACCAATGGAATATTGCCTCTAGCTTATCCTCATCAGTTGGTGTGGCATCTAGTTGCTCGCTCAGCAATTGCTCAAGCCGAGGTATTCCCCATGAGGTTCGGTGCACTACGACACCTAAAGCCCGAACTGCCTCTCGACTACCTGCCGACTTACTATGTAAACGCAGCAGTACTTCGAGCATCTGCTCTTTCAGCTCTGACGGAGCCTCAACATCCTTAGCAATTCGCTCCCAGGCTGCTCTTGCGAAGGCGTTGGGCAACGGCTCCATTTGGAATGCCATTTAAATAATCTTCCCCAAGATCATTAGCGCTGCGCCGATGGCGACGGACTGCAAGGGATAGGAAATCACTACCCCTTGCAACTCTGCGAAGAAGCCCTTCTTCAGGGGAGCAATTGCCTCGGCCGTTGCCGGATTAGGCTGTTCCTCGGGGGGGGAGACTCGGTAATCCTCAACGAAGGCCAGCACCTGACGGAGATGCTCGGTCTCCATGGCGTTCAGATGCTTCTCCCCAAACTGTCTTAGACACCAGGCATCTCGCTCGCTGTAGATGCCTTTCTCCTTGGTGAAGTTGGTAATGCGGGCCACCATGAGACGATGGTTGGCCTGGCGGCGGTGGTTGTCTCGATAGCAGACCAAGGCATCCTGGGCATCATTGAAGCTGTCGCGAAGGATTTCCCCAACAGTGTCGACACCGACCTTTGCATGCACGACTTCACGCCAGATGACACGCGGCTCTTTCTCGCATTCCTTGGCGATCTCCTCTACCAGAATGTTCAAAGAGTGGCGCTGAGCCGATGACAGCAGAGGAGGCTTTTCGGGCTTAGGGACCTCAATGAAGTTCTTGATGTCGCCTGCAGCGACCTGGTCAACCCGCCCGTGGAACTGCTGAGTATTCATACCTCAATCCTTCGACTTTCCATGGTTCACGACATCACCGGAGGTCACGGTGGCCACCGGTCCGTTGAACTGTTGTCCTACGCCCTTCCTTACCTTCTGAACGCTTGTTGACGCTCCGGCGCTACCAGCTGCTCCAGCAGCCAGCATTGCCGCCTTCACGGCCAACGGGGCCGATCGGAAGTGCGCGAGCAGCTCCTGCTCGTCCGTACTCAATGACCCAGCGCTTCGCTGACCGGTGACCACGTACTGAACATCGGCCCCGATCTTCGCGATTGCCTCTAGGTACGCCGTATCTGGATTGCGCTCGCTCTTCTCGTACTTGAGCTGCGCCTGCTTCTGCACCCCGCCTATGGCCCCAAAAGCTGTCTGGTTGAAGCCGAGCCTCTCCCGCTCCTCGCGAAGCCGCTCCCCTGTTGAGGTCATTTGCGTACATTCCATATTGACAGGTACTCATTTGAGTACCATCATCACCCATACAAACCCTAAACATCTTTGCACCACAGGAGCCACTGCCATGGCCGCTGCAAACAAAGCCCTAACCGCTGACCAGGTGAAGGAACGGTTCCGGCTCGCCGGGAAGACCTTCACCGCCTGGGCCGCCGAGAACGGCTACACCCGCAAGGAGGTGTACCGCGTACTCAATGGCCAAGCTAAGGGCAACTACGGCAAAGCTCACGAAATCGCCGTGAAACTCGGCCTCAAACCCGCTGTTGCTGCGTGAGGAACACTGCCATGTCCCGCACTCAACCGCCGGTCGAACACATCGACCTGATCCCAACTCCGATGGACACCTGGCGCGCCGCGCTCGATGCGCTGATCGCCTGCGCTCCTGGTGATACCTCCTCGATCGCCTGGCACCTCGCTGATGCTCACCAGAGCAGCCTGATCCTGGTAGACCGCACCGTGGCCAGCCCCGGCGCAGAGCGCCTGGTCGATCGCCTGATGCTCATCAGCGCCGGTCGTCTGCTGGGCAACCGCCTCAGCCGCGGCGAAGCACATCAGATCAGCCACCGCTTGCTTGAGCCCGCTCGGCGACATGGCGCAGCACGCCAGCCAGCTCCCGATGAGGTCCTTGCCAGGTCTCGCCAGGCTGAGCATCAGCCAGCGTATCCAGATCGTCAGCCAGACCTCCAAGGTCCAGGCCGTGATCAACAGCAAGGCGGCGCGCAAGGGCAACAAATGCCGAGCGCATCGAAGCATCAAGAATCAGCTGATCGGGGGTAGTCATGTCCGTATCTCCGGCAGGGATGAATGTACCCCAACAGGCTGGCAATTTGGTAACGGCTTTGCCAAGGGTGAAAACGGCTATTTGTTCTGACGCCGCTCATCGCTCGCTGGCGGGGGCCGTCAGATGAGGCGCCGTAACTGGAAAGCCATCCAGCCCACATCCCTGCGCCACGCCCTGGAGCTGTGCAAAGACCATGCACGCGAGACCCGAAATATGGGGGTGGAGCGTATTGCAGAGCGCATGGGGCTCCCGGACCACGCCGTCCTCTACAAGTGGCTCTCCAACGGCCGGATGCCGGCCCTGCTGATCCCTGGCTATGAGAACGCCTGCGGCATCAACCTGGTGAGCCGCTGGCTGGCTGCGGCTGGCGGAAAGCTCCTGATCGACATCCCCACTGGCCGCCCCTGCACCAGCGATGACCTGCACCAGCTGCAGACCGAGGTCAACGCAGCCATTGGCGCACTCCTCGAATTCCACAGCCGCAAGCGTGATGCCCAGCAGACGCTCGCCGCTATACGCACCGCCATGGAGGGCATGGGCTGGCACCACTCCAACGTCGCCCAGCACGACCATCCGCAACTTGACCTCGGGGGTACTCACGATGAGTAAGCCGATCAACACCCTGGCGCTGCTGCGCCGCTTGGACGAGCAAGCCTATGAGCAGCTCTGTGCTGAGGCTGCGCGCTTGGCCGAAGTGAACGATCAGCTGCGCGCTGAGCTGGCACGCGCTGAGAGCTGCGCCGAAGGCTGGCGTGAAGAAGCCCTGGAGCTGCAGCAACAGCTGGCCAATGCGGTTGGTGGTCAGTGCGGCATCACGAAGTCTGGCGCACTGGTTGTCGTGCCGATGGAGCATTGCGCATGAACAAGCCTCGCACCAACGACACCGCCCTGCGTGTGCTGCGTGTCCTCAAGGCCTTGAAGGGCCACAGCCTGATGGGCCTTTCCAACGGGGAGCTGGCCAAGGCGCTCGACGAAAGTCCCGCCAACATCACCCGCTACCTGTCCACGCTGGTCGATTCGGGGCTGGCAACCAAGCTCGACACGGGCCGGTACGCCCCTGGCATCGCGCTCCTGCAGATCGCCCAGGCGCATGCCAACGAAATGGCGAACGCGCAGAACCGCATCAACGAGATCAATCAACGAGTGCTGGCAGGCGCCAGCCGCTGACCTGAGGGGAGAACAACATGGGACGCAAAGCTCAGCAGAACGCTGAACTGGTGCAAGACGCACCACTGAACGACGAGGCCCTGAATCTGGTGCAGAACGCTGCTGCCCTGGCCTCGGACATGGGGGAAGAACGAGATCTGGTGAATCAACTGCTGGGCCAGGCACAGATGGCAGACGCCTATGCTCAATTTTCCCTGACGGTCAGGACTTCGAAGCTCGCCTTCGTTAAGGAAAACAAGCTCTACCGGGCTCTCAAGGGCAAGAGAACTCCTGACGGTCAGGCATTTCTGTCTGGAACCTGGGAGGAGTTCTGCAACTTGCTTGGTAGGTCCGTCGCCCAGGTTGATGAAGACATTGCCAACTTCCGTGTCCTTGGCGAAGAGGCCCTGGAATCCATGTCCCGCATGGGCATCGGCTATCGCGAGCTGCGTCAGTGGCGCCGCCTGCCGGAAGACGCCCGCAGCGCCCTGATCGAAGCGGCGAAGCAGGGCAACAAGGAGGCGGTGGAGTATCTGGCCGAGGAGCTAATCGCCACCCACGCCAAGGAAAAATACGTCCTGGTGAAGAAAGCCGAGGAGTTGCAGGCCGACTACGACGCCCAGGGCGAAGTGCTCGCCAAGAAGCGGGCCGAACTCGACGAGACCACCCAGCAGCTCGCCAAAGCCCGCCGCCGCATCGAAACCATGGCCGCAGATGAGGCTGTGAAGGAACTGCGCCAGGAGGTGATCGGCATCGCCTTTGAAGCGGAAGCCGACATCAGCGGCAAGCTGCGCGAGGCCTTCTCGGTGATGGCTGCCCATGCCGAGGAGACTGGCACAGACCACCGTGGTTTCCAGGCCGGTCTGGTCCGCCAGCTGGAGCTGCTGCTCCTGCAGATCCGCGAGGAGTTCCAGCTGCCCGAAGCTGAGGCAACGGGAGACGCCAGTGACTTCGGCTGGATTCCTCCTGCCGGTGTAAACCCGCTGAACTCCGCGAGCGAGGGCTAAGCCATGAGCGCCGTCATCACCCATGCCCTTGTGGACCTGGAGCGCGCGCTGCGTGAAGCCCCGCGCGGCCAGCGTACCCAGTTGGTCGAAGCGGCGGCGCAGCGCCTGGGCATGTCCACAGCTTCTATCTACCGCAAGCTCGGTGATGTCGCCGTGGACACGTCAGCCCGCAAACGTCGGGCTGACGCTGGCAAGAGCGCCCTGAGCCGAGACGAGGCGCTTCTGATCAGCACCACGCTGATGAAGTCTGCGCGCCGCAACGAAAAGCGCCTGTACGGCCTGGAGGATGCCGTCGACGCGCTGCGGGCTAGCGGAATGATCAAGGCTGACACCTTCGACACGAAGTCGGGCGAGATCCGGCCGCTCTCGCTGAGCGCCATCGGTCGCGCGCTATACAGCTACAAGCTACACCCCGAGCAACTTATGCAGCCCGCCCCCGTGACCGAGCTGGCCAGCTTGCACCCGAACCACGTCTGGCAGGTCGACGCCTCGCTGTGCGTCCTCTACTACCTCAAGCCCGGCGCTGACCCCAAGGCCAATGGCCTGCGCGTGATGGATCACGACCAGTTCTACAAGAACAAGCCGAAGAATCTGGCGCGCATCGCAGCCAACCGGGTCTGGTCCTACGAGATCACCTCGCACTCTTCCGGCTGGATCTACCTGGAATACGTGATGGGGGCGGAGAGCGGCGAGAACCTCTGCAACGTGCTGATCAACTGCATGCAGGAGCGCGGTGGCGCCGACGTCATGCATGGTCGTCCCGAGATTTTGATGATGGACCCCGGCTCGGCGAACACCTCGGCCATGGCCCGCAACCTGTGCCGCTCGCTAGGCATCCAGATGATCGTCCATGCCCCAGGCGCAGCGCGTGTTACCGGCCAGGTCGAGAACGCCCGGAACATCATCGAGCGGAAGTTCGAGGCAGGCCTGCGCTTCCAGCCGGTGGCCGACCTGGACGAACTTAACGCCATGGCCAAGCGCTGGCGGGAGTACTTCAACGCCACCGCAGTCCACTCACGCCACGGCATGAACCGCACCGCGGCCTGGCTGCGCATCCGCGAGCAGGAGCTGGTGAAGGTCCCCAGTGTCGAGGTGTGCCGCCAGTTGGCCGTCGCTGAGCCCGAGCGCCGCAAGGTCACCTCGAAGCTGCGCGTGCCGTTTGATGGCAGGGAATACGACGTGTCGGCGGTGCCGAACGTCATGGTCGGTGACTGGGTGATGGTCACTCGCAACCCTTGGGCCAGCGATGCTGCTCAGGTGGTGGCCACCGACGGGGACGGGCACGAGGTGTTCTACGTGGTGCCGGAAGTGAAGGTCGACGACAACGGCTTCGCGGTCGGCTCGCCTGTAATTGGCCAGTCCTTCAAGCGCCACGCCGATACGCCAGCTCAGGTCGCCCGCAAAGAGGCCGACCGTCTAGCCATGGGCGCCGAGACCGATGAGGAAGCCAAGCAGGCCAGCAAGGACGGCGCCATTCCGTTCGGCGGCAAGCTGAAGCCCTATCAGCGGATCGAGGACGCCCAGCTACCGACTTTCATGCCTCGGCGCGGCACTCAGCACGACCTGGTGCTGCCGACCATCGAGATCCCGCCGCTCAACCACATCGAGGCTGCCAAGCAGCTGCGCGCGCGCCTGGGCGATGCCTGGACCTCGAAGTCCATGTCCTGGCTCAAGGAGAACTATCCCAACGGCGTGCCGGAGGAGCAGCTCGACGCCATCACTCATCAACTGCGCAAGCCTGCCCGGCCTGGCCTGCGCGTTGTAGGAGGTAACTCGTAATGCTGAAGCTCAAGGAAGTGCTGGCCAACGTCGGCAAGACCCAGGCCGACCTCGCGCGAGCTGTCGAGCTGAGCCCGGCGGCGATCGCCCAACTGATCAACCACGGCCAGTGGCCGAAGTCGTTGGACCAGCAGCAGCTGGCCTGGCGCATCACCGAATACCTGATGGGGCAAGGCGCGCAATTCGACCACGCGCGCCAGGCCTTCGAAGAAGTGGAGCCACCGCGCGCCAACGCGGTGGCCCCTGCATCCCCGACCGAGAACGACCAAGTAAACGACCAGGAGTGCGAGCCCATGCTAATGCCGAAACAACCCCTGCTGCCAGCCACCCGCAAGGCGTTTGGCCTGTTCCGGGATCCCTTCGATGACCTGCAGTCGGCCGAGGACATGTTCCTCAGCAACGACATCCGCTACGTCCGCGAGAGCATGTACCAGGTCGCCAAGCATGACGGCTTCCTCGCTGTCATCGGCGAATCCGGCGCCGGCAAGTCCACGCTGCGCCGCGACCTGGTGAACCGCCTGGAGAGCGAGTCCGCCCCGGTGATTGTCATCGAACCTTACGTCCTGGCCATGGAAGACAACGACGTGAAGGGCAAGACCTTGAAGTCGACCCACATCGCCGAATCGATCATGGCGGCCGTGGCCCCCCTGGAGAAAGCCAAGTCCTCGCCCGAGGCTCGCTTCCTACAACTGCACAAAGCCTTGAAGACCAGCCACGCTGCTGGCTTCCGGCACGTACTCATCATCGAGGAGGCCCATAGCCTCCCGGTCCCGACCCTGAAACAGCTGAAGCGCCTGCGCGAGCTGGAGTCCGGGTTCACCAAGCTGGTCAGCATCATCCTGATCGGCCAACCGGAGCTGGCAGTGAAGCTCAGCCCTCGCAACGGTGAGGTGCGAGAGGTGGTCCAGCGTATCGAGATCGCAGAACTCCATCCGATCTCGGTTGCCGGTGTCGAGCAGCACCTGGAGTTCCGCCTCAGCCGGATCCAGAAGCCGCTGAAGGAGGTCATGAGCGCCTGTGGTGTACAGGCCTTGATCGATCGCCTGAGCACCAGCGGCCGCGACAAGACCAGCCAGCTGTATCCGCTGGCCATCGGCAACCTGGTGGTGGCTGCCATGAACCTCGCCGCCGAGCTGGGCGAGCCCCTTGTCACTGCCGAAGTCGTTAAGGGGGTGTGACATGGGCACCGTCCATCAGATGCCGATTGAGCGCCAGGCTCAGGCCGCACCGACGCTGATTTACCTCACAGACGAACTGGCCAAGCAATTGGCCTCCTTCAACGCCATGACCCGTGAGCTGCACGCTGTTGGCATCGAGATCGTCTCGCTGGTGCAGCTGGATAACCGCATCTACATCCGCGCCGAGGACTCCGACCTGGTGAAGTCCAACTTCCTCTCGGAAATCCGTGGCATGCGTTACCGCACCAAGGGCAAGCACACCCACAACGTCGTCACCATCCGTGGCGTTGACGTGGCTTGGCTGACCCCGGTGAAGGAGCAGGACCAATGAACGAGGTCATCACGCACGCCTACACCCCACTGATGAACGTCGACGCCATGAGCGAGCAGGACTGTCGTCAGGCCCTGAAGGACCTTCTGCAGGACGGCTTCGCGAAGGACCAGCAGCTCATCGAGCTGAAGATTTGCTGCAACAAGTTGGACAGCCTGCTGGTCAAGCTCCTCGATTCCTTCATCGCTGAGAACTTCTCGAAGCTCCATGCGGATATGAAGCCGATGGCTGAATACCTGCAGGAACAACGCGCGGCCAAGGCCGCAAGGAAGGCGCACTGATGAACGCCCCCATTGCGAACGTGCTCCTTATCGATCTGCTGCGCCAAGCCCAGCCCTACGTGGGCCGCGCCTCCAGCGGTCCCGGCCAGGAACTCAGCACCAAGATCGCCGATGCAATTGCTCTGATATCCCCGGCCGAGCAGTACTCGGCCGCGGGCGTCGACGTTCTCGCTGAACGCCGCCGCCAGATCCACGTAGAGGGCTACACCGAGCAGCACGATGACGAGCATTTCAACGGCGAGCTGGCAATCGCCGCCGCCTGCTACGCCGAGGAGGCCTCTCTTCAGATGCACAGCCCTGATCGCCTACCTGAGATCTCCCAGGTGGTGCCGAACTACTGGCCGTGGGAGGCCTCCAGCTGGAAGCCCAGCTTGGACGCGCGCCGCAACCTGGTGAAGGCCGGCGCTCTGATTCTTGCGGCGATCAGCCAGATCGACCGCGCCATCGATGTTGAACTGCAGGAGCCGACCCATGACTGAAGCCAAACACATCCCGATTCCCGAAGGCTGGGTGCGCAATGCCGTCGGCAACCTCGTGCATGAAACTGAAATCCGTGAGCAGGACAAGCTGCGGGATCGCGTGGTGACCGACATTGCCGCCGAAGCTATCCGCCTGCATGAAGCCCTGAAAGCTCTGAAGCAGAAGGCCCTGGCCGACATTGAGGACTTGGTCAGCATCGCTGGCGAGAAGTACGACATGAAGCTTGGCGGGCCCAAGGGCAACGTCAGCCTGCTGTCGTTCGATGGCCAGCTGAAGGTCATGCGAGTCCATGCCGATCGCGTCACCTACACCGAGGAGATGGAAGTGGCGAAGGCGAAGGTCTTCGAATGCATCCGCTCCTGGGGCGAGGAGTCCAACAAGCATCTGCTGACTTTGGCCACCAACGCCTTCCGCCTGAATCGCCAGGGTGAGATCAGCATCTCCCGCGTCGCCGAGATGATGCGGGCCGAGATCGATGACCCGGAGTGGAAGAAGGCCATGGAGGCGGTCAAGGACAGCCTGATCGTCAGCGGCTCTGCGGTGTACATCCGCGTCCAGAAACGCCAGGGCAATGGCCAGTACGAAACCATCAATCTCGACATCGCGGGGGTGTGACATGACCGAAGAAACCACTATCAGCGTCGACGCAGTTATGGAGCAAGCCCAAGTCTTCGCCAGCGCTTGGGCCCTTGTCGATGGTCCGTTCGACAGCGGCAACGCGCTGGAAAATGCGGAAGAAGCCAAGGCAGAACTGCGCGAGATGCTTGAGGACTTCTTCTCTAACGCCGAGCTGAAGCGCGTTGCTGAACTCCTCATCACCTGGCACCAGAACAAGATGGGGAACATCGAGCAGGTGCTTGGCATGCCCAAGGACGCCGAGATCCGCCTTGGCGAAGACAATCCCATCATCCTGACTGGCGAAAAGCTGAAGGGTTTCCGCGTCGGGCTGATGATTGCCCAGGAGTGGTTCGGCTCATTCCCTCTCCAGATCACTCGCAACGAGCAGGCAGAGGAGGTGTGAGATGGCCAAAGCCAATCCGTTTATTCCTCCAGGCAAAGACTATGGCGCGGTAGACACTGAAAGCCGTCTGCGCGCCCTGGAGGAATTCAACCTGGAACAGTGTCACGCAGCCCTGGAAGTGCTTGGCTTGCAGGCGACGGTCGAGAAGAAGCTGCGCATCCGCATTCGCGCCCTAGAGAAGCTCGCAAGCACCAGCGTATGTGCTGACTCCGCGGAATCCTCGTTGGCGCCGGTGCTGGAGCGGCCTGAGGTCATTGGTTATGCATGTCTGGACGACATCCAATGGGGCGGTGATATCACCCTTCGCCCGGAAAAAAGCGAGCACTACTCGGTACCGTTTGTGCCGGCCACCCAGGCTGGGCATGTGTCGGAACCCTGCAATCACGTCTTCACCGATGACGGCATGTTCACCGTGCATTGCTCGAAGTGCGACCTGGAGATCAAAGCCGAGCCTTCCGATGAGGTCATGGATCATGCCCGGCAACTGGCCTCTCAAGCTGGCGGTGTGGACGACGGCAGCTACCTGCTGACTGGAGACGACTTAGATCAGATTGTCTCGGAAGCCTGTGCCATGGCAGTGATTGAGTACGCCGCCACGCCTCAGCCGGCGAAGGGGGAGTGATCATGGAGCGCTATCACAAGACAGCTGGCGACCCGCCCCGGCGCGACATCGACGCGAAACGCCAGGAGGCGGAAAAGCTTTGCTCCCTGGTCGAACAGTTCCTGGCCGACGGCGGGAAGATCGAGGAGGTCGGCTTCAAGATGCGCGACAAGCCGCCAACCGGAATCGTCATCAACCCAATGACCACGCCCGTTTACAACGGCGCTCTGGCTGCGGAGCGGGCGGTCAAAGCAAAGCCTTACACCCCGCGTGTCGTTGAAGCTGTGGTGATAGTCGCCACGCCACCGCAACAGGTGGAACCGGCCCCCAATCCGCAACCCGTCGCACCGAGCCTGGATAGAACAGAATGGCTTGTCGGGATGATCAAGGCCCATGCCGTAGTCGCCGAGCAGATCTCGAAGCTGGCGCGCCAGTCTGGCATCAGTGATACAGAGCTTCGACGGCTTGCCCGTCGTCATGGTGTGGGGGTGATGTTCTATGGCGCTCGCTAAGGGACTCCTCAGCAAGATCCACATCGCCCGCCAGCAGCTCGGCCTGGCCGAGGACGTGTACCGCCAGAAGCTCCAGGGCATGTTCGGCAAGTCCTCCTCGAAGGACCTGAGCCCGCGCCAGGCCGAAAAGCTCCTGGAGGAGTTCAAGCGCCTGGGCTGGAAACCTCAGCCCAGCAAGCGCAGCGCCGGGAAGCCGCACAACTTCAGCAAGCTCCCGGCCGAGATCGAGGTCATCGAGGCCCAATTGACCGAAATGCGGCTTCCCTGGAGCTACGCGGACAAGATCGCCAAGCAGATGTTCGGCGTAGCCAAGGTCGCCTGGCTGGCCAAAAAGCCGGACCAGGTGAAGGCAGTCCTGGCAGCGCTGCACGTCGAGCAGGAGAAACGGCACCTGCTGGCCGAAGTGGATCGCCTCTGCCAACGCCTCGGCATCGAGCATCCAGAACAGGCTGCTGGATTGGATCACCTACCGAAGGGCTGGCAGCGCCAGCGTCCAATTCTCAAGGCCCTGGTGGATGCGCTGAGCGCCGCGGTTGAAGCCAAGTGAAGGGGGACGTATGAAGCAGGGATCCATACTGGCAGAGACGCGCCATGAGCTGCTCGACGACATTGCAGCCCATACGGCAACGGTTCTGACGGAACATGGTATCGAGGCGTCCCTGGCTGAGCAGGCCGGTAGCGCCGTTGCTGACCATCTAGCGAACCAGTGGCGCGGCGCGACGCTGTACATCCCGTCCGACTACCACCACCGTCTCACCAAGCGCGACCTGCAGATCCTCGCGGAATTCAACGGGCGCAACCACCACGCCCTGGCTCGCAAGTACGATCTGACTCCAAGCTCTATATATAAGCTGCTGAAGAGGATCCAGGATCGGAAGTATGATCGGGACCAAGGTAAACTGGACTTCGATCGGCCGGCGACCTAGCCGGCCTTTCTTTTTCATTCGGAGCAGTGGGAATGGGCAAGAAATCCACAATCGACACTTTGCCAGAAGGTCTGCGCGCGGAGCTGTTGAGCAATTACCGGACGTACCCCGCTTGGACGATCAACGACCATACCGACTGGCTGTCTGATAAGGGCTTCGAGATATCCAGATCTGCGGTTCATCGCTACCTCACCACCAGGAGCAGCATCCCACTCACTCCCGAGCAACAGATGTTTGCCGAGCAGGTCCGCCTGAGCTGTCTAGAGGTTGCCGCTTCGGTATATAAAGGAGACGATCCAGAGGGGTTGATGCTAGTCGCAGAACGCCTGCTTTCCTGGGTCAGAACGCTCGACTAATCCTTTTCATCTGTGGAAATGTATTTTCACTTTCCCATCCCGATATAGCCCCGCCCAGACCGATATAGCTCGGTATTATCGCGCTCCTCCCCTCTGGAATATCTCACCCCCTCTCAGCCAATCGTGCCGAACGGCTCCCTCTCCCCCTGGGAGAGGGCTGGGGTGAGGGGGGCTTCAGTGAGAGAAAATCTCAAGCCGCCTCGCTCTTCACCCGCAGCTTCTCGTAAGCCTGCTGCTCATCCTCATCCAGCGCGATCACATAAGGCTCGATGGGCTTCTTGAAACTGGTCATCTCGCCGTCGTCATCTTTTTTCAGGTGCGCATGACAGAACCAGTCGGCGTCATTGCGCAGCGGGTAATCCACACGGTGGTGGTACAGGCCCCAGCGGCTCTCGGTACGGAACAGCGAAGCGCGGGCGGCCATTTCGGCGCAGTCGCGGATCACGCTGACTTCCATGGCGCGCATCAGTTCGTGCGGGTTGCTGGCCTTGAGCTGGTCGAGGTCGCGGGCGATCTCGGCGAAGCGCTGCAGGCCGATCTCCATCTTCTTCGTCACCTTGGGCGGCTGCAGGTAGTCGTTGACCATGCGCCGCAGCTTGTACTCCACCTGTGCCGGCGGCAGGCCGTGCTCGCGTTTCAAAGGGGCGAAGACGCGTTCGCGCTCGCGCTCGACCTGGGCGGCATCCACCTCGCTGAACTCGCGGCCGGCCACGTACTGCGCGGCATTGGCCCCGGCGAACCAGCCGTAGGTAAAGGCGCCAAGCATGTAGTTGTGCGGCACGGCAGCCATGTCGCCGGCCGAGTACAGGCCCTTGACGCTGGTCTCGGCCTTCTCGTTGACCCACACGCCCGAGGCCGAATGGCCGGAGCAGAAGCCGATCTCGGAGATGTGCATTTCCACCATCTGCTGGCGGTAGTCGGTGCCACGGTTGGCGTGGAACTGGCCGCGGCTGGGGCGTTCGTTGCTGTGGAGGATTTCCTCGATGGTCTGGATGGTTTCCTCGGCGAGGTGATCCAGTTTGAGGAACACCGGGCCGTTGCCGCCTTCGAGTTCCTGGTGGAACTCCCACATCATCTGGCCGCTCCAGTAGTCGCACTCGATGAAGCGCTCGCCCTTGCTGTTGGCGGTGTAGCCGCCCAGCGGGCCGGTGACGTAGGCGCAGGCCGGGCCGTTGTAGTCCTTGATCAGCGGGTTGATCTGGAAGCACTCCAGGTTCGAGAGTTCCGCGCCCGCGTGGTAGGCCATGGCATAGCCGTCGCCGGCATTGGTGGGGTTCTCGTAGGTGCCCATCAGGTAGCCGGACGAGGGCAGGCCCAGGCGGCCGGCGGCGCCGCAGGCGAGGACCACCGCCTTGGCGCGGATCACCTGGAACTGCGCGGTGCGGCAGTCGAAGCCGAGCAGGCCGTTGACCGCGCCTTCTCCATCGGTGAGCAGGCGGGTGACCACCAGGCGGTTGGTGATCTCGATACGCGCTCGCTTGAGCTGGCGGTACAGCACCTTCTTGATGTCATGGCCCTCGGGCATGGGCAGCACGTAGGCGCCCATGTGGTGGACCTTCTTCACCGCGTAGTCGCCGACTTCGTCCTTTTCGAACTTCACGCCCCAGCGGTCCAGTTGCTGCAGGGTCTCGAAGCTGTGGGTGGCGTAGGCGTAGACCGCCGCCTGGTTGACGATGCCGTCGTTGGCGACGGTGATTTCCTTGGTGTACTGCTCGGGCGTGGCGTGGCCGGGGATGATGGCGTTGTTCAGGCCGTCCATGCCCATGCTGATGGCGCCGCTGCGCTTGACGTTGGCCTTGTCCACCAGCAGCACGCGCAGCTCGCGGTTGGCTTCCTTGGCCTTGATCGCCGCCATCGGCCCGGCGGTGCCGCCGCCGATCACCACGATGTCGTAGGCGAGTTCCTTGTCCTCGGGGATCTGGGAGAGATCGAACTGGGTCATTGGTGCTGTCCCTTGTGGCGGTCGATGCGCAGGCGGTACTGGAAGGCGTCGCCGCGGTAGTAGAGGTGTTCGTAGTCCAGCGGCGCGCCGTCAGCGGTGTGGGTCAGGCGTTCGATGCGCATCACCGGCGAGCCTTCTTCCACCTCCAGCGCGCGGGCCAGTTCGGCGTCGGCGAGGATGGCGTCGATGGCGAGGTCGGCATGGCCCAGGGGCAGGGCGCAGTCGTTTTCCAGGATCAGGAAGATGTCGCGGCTGACCAGGTCGGCCTTTTCCAGCCGCTTGCCAATGGCCTCGGGCAGCCAGGTGATCTCCAGCGACACCAGCTCACGGTTGACCAGGCGGGCGCGCTTGATCTGCACCACGTTCTCGCCCTCGGCCACCTGCAGCCGCGCGGCGACCTGGGCGCTGGCCGGCACGCTCTTGAAGCTGCGCAGGCGGTTGATCACTTCGTAGCCGCGCTGGGTCATGGATTCGCCCAGGCCCTGCAGGGTGCTGACGTTCTGGAACGCCTTGGGTTTGGCGACGAAGGTGCCCTTGCCGTGGATCTTGAAGATCAGCCCTTCCTTCTGCAGGTCGCCCAGCGCCTGGCGCACGGTAATCCGGCTGACCTCGAAGGCCTTGCCCAGCTCGGCTTCGGACGGCATGCGGCTGAGCGGCGGATAGGTGCCGTCGAGGATGCGCGTGCGGAGGATTTCCTTGAGCTGGCTGTACAGGGGAACGGGGGAGAGGGGGAGTAGTTCGGCCATAGTTCATAACTTGTTATGACGAGATGCCGAAACTATAAAAGGAATAGCTGACTCAGGACAAGAAACGATTTCGCATAAGCATAGAAAGCGCCGTCAGCAGGAGGCGTACGGCTTTTCGTAGGAGCGAGCTTGCTCGCGAACCGCTTGATTCCGCCGCGTCCGGGTAATCCGTTCGCGAGCAAGCTCGCTCCTACAAAACCCAAGGCCCCTAACCCTCTCCCGCAAGCGGGAGAGGGTACTGTCCTGAGCGGTGAAGAGATCGTCGCTCGCCGGCTGACTTCGTTGCTCCCAATCGCACCGAATGGCTCCCTCTCCCTCTGGGAGAGGGCTGGGGTGAGGGCAAGCCCTGGCGAAGATATCCCCGTTCCGTAGGGTGGATAACGCGCCTGCGTTATCCACTGTGCATGGGGTGGCGGATAACCTGTTCCAGGTTATGCGCCCTACGCTGGCTTCAGAACGGCCGGCTGCCGCTCAGGCTGATGCGCTTCAGGCGCCGCTTCTCGCTGGCCGGGAAGGCATTACGACCATGCAGCACGGCCTGGTTGTCCCACCAGACGATGTCGCCGACCGACCATTTGTGGCTGTAGATCAGCTCGGGCTTCTGCAGATGCTCGCGCAGCTTCTCCACCAGTGCGGCGCCCTGCACCGGATCGGCACCGGGGATTTCCACCTCGGTGTGCACGGAGAGGAACAGCACGCGCTTGCCGTTCTCCGGATGGGTGCGCACCAGCGGATGTTCGGTGCCCTGGATCGGCTCGATGTCCGGCGTGCGGTAGCGCACGAAGGTGCCGTTGTAGCCGCCGCTCTTCAGGCGGATGAACGGGTTGTAGTTGATCAGGCGCAGCGGATCGATCTCGGCGCGGGTTGCCTCGTCCAGTGTTTCGTAGGCGCGGGCGAGGTTGGTGAACTGGGTTTCGCCGCCGGTCCTGGGCACCTCCAGCGCGTAGAGGAAGGAGCCGGAAGAGGGCACCGGGGTCCACTGGTGGTCGACGTGGGCCGGCAGGGCGAAGTTGCCCAGTTCGCCGTCCTCGGTGTTGGCCACCTTGACGATGTCCGGGGCCTTGCCGTCGGCGCCGGAGGACAGCACCGGCACGTCCGCCGGCGGCTGGAACACCGCGCCGAACAGGGTGGCGAAGCGCAGGTACTGCTGATCGTCGAGTTGCTGGTCCTTGAAGATCAGGATGTGGTGCTCGCGGTGCGCCTGCCTGATCGCCAGGATCTGTTCCGGCGTCAGTGGTTCGCGGGCGTCCAGGCCGCGCACTTCGGCGCCCAGCGGGGCGTCGAGGGGAATGATGGCGAAGGGTTCGGGGGTGGGTTGTTGTACGGCGTTGGATTGGGTCATCTCGATAATCCTGAGTTTGCGGCTTGCCTCACCCCAACCCTGTCCCGGAGGCAGAGGGGGCAGTCCGATGCAGCGGGGCATCCCGTTGCGCCGATCTACTCCCTCTCCCACTGGGAGAGGGCGGGGTGAGGGGCTCTGGGAAAAGGCTCAAACCTTCTTGATCGTCCGGCTGCGCTGCCCGTCGACGCCCACCGGCACTTCGCCGCTGAGCGTCACGCGGCGCACGATGCGCGGCTGGCTGCCGTAGTCGTCGACGGCGTAGTGCTGGGTCGCGCGGTTGTCCCAGATAGCCACGTCGCCCGGCTGCCAGCGCCAGCGCACGGTGTTTTCCAGGCGGGTGACGTGGCTCTGCAGCACGGCGAACAGGTGCGCCGAGTCGTGCTGCGAGAGGCCCTTCAGGCGCTTGACGAAGTGCCCCAGCAGCAGCGTCTTCTCACCGCTGATGGGGTGCACGCGCACCACCGGGTGCTCGGTCTCGTAGACGGTGGAGGTGAACACCTTGCGGTATTCCTCCAGGCGCGCCGGGTCGACGTTCGGGCGCACGCTGGCATAGTCGTATTCGTTGCTGTGCACGGCCCAGAGCGAGTCGGCCAGCGCCTTCAGCTCCGGTGTCAGGTCGTCGTAGGCGCTGGCCGTGTTGGCCCAGACGGTATCGCCGCCAGACTCCGGTGCCACCACATTGCGCAGGATCGAAGCCTTGGGATAGGCGTCGACGAAGGTCACGTCGGTGTGCCAGGAGTTGGCGCGGCGGCCCTGGGCGCCGTCCAGTTCGAGCAGGTAATGGGTGCCTTCCTGCACCGGCACGGTGGGGTGCGCCACCGGCTCGCCGAGCAGCTTGGCGAAGGCTTCCTGGCCCTGGTCGTCGAGCTGGGTCTGGCCACGGAAGAAGATCACCTTGTGCTGTACCAGCGCAGCCTGGATAGCCTCGATGGTGGCGGCGTCGAGATCACCGGAAAGCTTCACGCCGCGAATTTCCGCGCCGATGCGCCCGGCTACCGGGTGGATATCCAGGTGGGCCAGGTCTTGCTGAATGGCTTGTGCTGCATTGCTCATCTCATCGTCCTCTTGCTGTGGCAATTGCGCCGCGCCAAAGACGCGGCGGATGGGGATCAGAAGTCGTAACGGACCGACGCGCCCAGCGTGCGCGGCTGCCCCACCGAGGCGGTGTAGGAGCCGTTGATGCTGGCGAAGGCGGCCAGGTAGTAGTCCTTGTCGAAGGCGTTCTTCAGCCAGACCGAGGCGTCCAGCTGGCCGTCGCCGAGGTCCTTGCGCAGGCCGACGGAGAAGTTCGCCAGGCCGTAGCCGTCGATCTTCGAGAGGTCGGAGTTGTCCAGCGTGCCTTCGGCCTCGGAGCGGTAGGAGTAGCTGCCGGTCACGTAGGGGCGGATGCCGTCGTCGAGGTTCCAGGCGTACTCGCCATTGAGGTTGGCGATCCATTTCGAGGCGCCCACCACGCGCTGGCCGGTGAGATCGCAGGAGGCCGGTGCGCCAGGCTGGGTGGAGACTTCCGCCGGGCACGGCGCATCCTTGAACGACAGGTAGGTGACGTCGTTGTAGGAGCCGTTGACGTTCAGCGTCAGGCCGCGAATCGGCAGCGCGGTGGCTTCGAACTCCAGGCCACGCGAGCGCACGCTGCCGGCGTTGGAGAGCACCGAGACCAGCTGGGTGGAGCCCGGCGGCTGGTACAGCGTGGTCGCCTGGTAGCCGTGGATACCGGTCCAGAAGAGGTTGGTGTTGAGTTGCAGGCGGTTGTCGAACAGGGTGGTCTTGATCCCCAGTTCGGCGTCGTTGGCGCGCTCCGGGCCGACCAGCAGGGAGTCGGCGCCGGCCGTCGGCGCACTGGCCACGGCCAGGTTCACGCCGCCGGATTTCTCGCCGTGGGACAGCGAGGCATAGCCGAGCAGGTCATCGGTGAACTGGTAGCTCAGGCTCAGCAGCGCCGACGGCGCGAAGCTGTAGAGGCTGAGGTCGCCCGAGTCATAGGCGCCCAACTGGTTGCGGCGCACCAGCGCGGCGGTGCCGCTCACCGGAGCGCCACCCACCGGATCGAAGCGCTCGACCTTGGCGTCCTTTTCCTCGTAGGTGCCGCGCAGGCCTGCGGTGAAGTCCAGCTTGTCGGTGAGGTGCCAGGTGCCCTGGGCGAACAGCGCGAAACTGTCGGTCTCGATCTTGCCGTTGGCTTTCGAGTAGGTGTTGTTCAGGGCGTTGAGGTTCGCCCCCAGCAGGTACGGATCGGCCAGCGGGTCGTAATCGGTGAAGGTCTTGTTGCCCAGGTTCTGGTTGAACGCATAGGCGCCGAGCATGTAGTCGAAGAAGCCGCCAGTGGGCGAGGCCAGGCGAATTTCCTGGGAGAACTGGCGGTCGTGGACTTCCACGCCGGTGTTGTTGATCGCCGAGACGTTGAGCTGCTCGTCGTTGGCCGGGGTGAAGTGCCAGTAGCGGTAGGCGCTGATGGAGGTCAGCTTGTAGCCGCCGTTGAGGTTCCAGTTGGCCTCCACCGAGCTGCCGCCCTGGTGCACGCTGACGTGCTGGCGGCTGTTGATGTTGACCTTGTGCCGGTCGGGATCGCGGATCGGCGAAGCGCCTACCGCGGCGGCGCGCTGCCAGAAGCGGTCGGCGGCGCCATACACCACCATGCTGCCGTTGCTCGAATCCTCCTCGTTGTAGTCGTTGATCCAGCGCAGGTCGAAGTCCTCGTTGGGCTTGAACAGCAATTGCCCGCGAATGCCCTGGCGCTCGCCGCCATTCAGGTAGTTGTCGTCGTGGACGTTCTTGATGTAGCCGTCGTCGCGGGTGCGGTAGGCCGAGACGCGCCCGGCCAGGGTGTCGGTCAGCGCGCCGGAGACGGTGCCCTTGCCCTGGAAGTAGCCATCCTGGCCGCCGGAAACCTCGACGCTGCGTTCGGGGCTGAAGGTCGGTGCGCGGGTGCTGATGTTCAGCACGCCGGCCGTGGTGTTCTTGCCGAACAGGGTGCCCTGCGGGCCGCGCAGCAGTTCCAGCTGCTCGATGTCCAGCAGGTCGAATACCGCCATGCCCGGGCGGCCCAGGTAGACGTTGTCCAGGTAGACCCCGGCGCTGCCTTCCAGGCCGTCGCTGGCCGGGTTGTTGCCGATGCCGCGAACGGCGATGCTCGACTGCCGCGCATGGATGAAGGCGACGTTGACGCTGGGCAGGATCTGCTGCAGGTCCTGCACCTTGTAGACGCGCTGGGTTTCCAGGGTTTCGCCGCCGACCACGGTGATCGGCGTGGGCACCTTCTGCGAGTCCTCCTCGCGGCGGCGGGCGGTGACGGTGACCTTGCCCAGGGTCGCGTCGGCCTTGGCCGGCGCGGCGCTAACGGCCTTATCGGTCTGGGCGGCAGTCGTGCTGTCCTCGCTTTCCTCGGCGAGCACCGGCAGGGCGCCGCCCAGGGCCAGCAGCAGGACCACGGCATAATCCGGGGCGCGCAGCCGGCGCGGGGCGAAGGGGAAGGGCGAATGTGTCGAAATCATGCTGTGTCCTTGTCTGTCCGCGCCGATCGCGGGCAAAAGGGGGCCGCGCCACAGGAAAGTGGCGAGCGACGTTTTCAGTAGGGGTGGGTGCGGCTTCTACTGTCAGCGACAGCGCGACTGACGCATTCGCGGGTAAAGGAGGTGCAAGGCTGGCATCGGGCGACTCCTGGTCTGAGCTATATTCTTAGTTCATAAAAGAATAGATGTTTGTTTTATTCTTCATTGACGGAATAAGAGCTTGCATTTAAAACCAGCGCATAACGAGCGGCAAATGCCTTTGCCCACTATTTTCAATGCCGGAAATGCATCATGGATTTGCGCCAACTCCGCTACTTCATCGCCCTCAACGAACACCGCAGCTTCGTTCGCGCGGCCGACGCCATGGGCATTACCCAGCCGGCGTTCAGCCGCAGCATCCAGGGCCTGGAGCAGGAGCTGGGCTGCCGCCTGGTGGACCGTGGCAGCAAGGACCTGCGCCCCACGCCAGAAGGCCAGGTGGTGCTGCAGCACGCGCTGAGCCTGGTGCAGGGGGCGAACAACCTGAGCCACGCAGTCGCAAGACTGAACAAGCTGGATTCGGGAGAGTTGCGTTTCGGCAGTGGCCCGGCGCCGGCGCAGAAGCTGGTGTCCGACGCGGTGTCGCGCTTCGTCCAGCGCTACCCGCGCATCCACATCCAGTTCGGCGTGGACAACTGGGAGCGCCTGGCGCGCAGCCTGAGCCGCGAGGAGATCGAATTCTTCGTCGCCGACATCCGCCATTTCGAAGCCGACCCGAACTTCCAGACGCGCGCGCTGAAGCCGCGCAGCGGTTTGTTCTTCTGTCGTGCGGGGCACCCGCTGCTGGCCAAGGAGAGCCTCTCCACCAACGACATGTTCGCCTACCCGCTGGCGGCCACGCTGATTCCCCCCAGTGCGCGGAAGATGCTCGCCAACCTCAGCGGCAAGATCGACATCAGCACCAATGTGCAGTGCGAGGACATGGCCTCGCTGGTGCGCATCGTCAGCCAGACCGATGCCGTCGGTATCGCGGTGGAGGAGGCGCTGAGCGAGCCGATGGCGCGCGGGGAACTGGTCAGGCTGCATTTTCGCAACCTGCCGCAGAACGTCGACATCCTCCAGGCCCGCTGCGGCATCGTCACCCGCAGCGGCGACCGCCTTTCAGCAGCGGCGCGGGCGATGATCGAGCTGCTGGTGGACCTTGATGCGGGCGTGGAGAGCGAGGTGGCGTGAGGCTCGCTCGCGGGGGTATTCGGCGATGCTCCTCTGCGGCCTGAGGCCTATCGCGGACGGAGTCCGCTCCTACGAGATATCTCTGCGCTTGGGCCACCCCTCACCCTAGCCCTCTCCCAAGGGGAGAGGGGACCGTTCGGTGCAGGATCAAACCTTAGCGTCAGTCGGATCGGAATGCCCCCTCTCCCTGAGGAGCGGGGCGCGCAGCCAGGGTTGGGGTGAGGGGGTAGATGCAGCGGAGGACTATGCAGAGAAGACTGTTGCTCCTACGTAACCTGACGCTTCAGCGGGACGAGCTCCATCCTTGCTGAGCGAGCGCGATATGCGTAGGAGCGGACTCTGTCCGCGATTGATTCACCGGCGGTACCGGGCCTGCAAGGTGCTCAGTCACTAGAACCCGCTCTCACGCAGGGCGACAGCCAGCAGGCGGGTAAAGCCCTCGCCGAGCCAGCTGCGCCGGGCGCCCTCGATCTGCAGGTGGCCGCGGGTTTCGTGCAGCCCGGGCGGCGCCGCGTCCAGCTTCACCAACACATGGAACAGCGCCGGGTTGGGGACCAGGGCTTCGCCCTGCGGGTTGACGTTCAACGGGCCGCCGTAGCGCGAGGCGAGCATCGGTTGTTCCAGCTGGCTGATGCGCGTGGTGCCGATCAGCACGACCTGGCCCTCGATGGGGTGCGGCACGCCTTCCGGGTAGAAGCGCACATGGCCGCCGTCGGTGAGGCGCTGCACTTCGTCCTGCTTGACGTAGGCATCCACCAGCCAGTGCTGCGGGTCCACCAGCACGCCGATGGGCTCGCGGGTGTTGATCCACTGGCCGGGTTTCCAGTCCGGGTTGACGTCCATCCAGCGCCCGGCGAAGGGCGCCTGCAGGTTGAGACGGGCCATCTCGTTGCGCGCGGCGCGCGCCTGCTGGTACTCGACGCCCAGGCGCTGGCGGGTGACGGCTTCCTCGGAGAGCCCCGACGGGTCGGCCAGCATGCCGGCCAGGCGGCCCTGGTAACCGCGGATACCGGCTTCGCTGCCGCGGATCTTGGCGGCGATATCGGGTTCCTCCATCACCGCCAGCGTCTCGCCCTGGCCGACCGCGCCACTGGGGCGCAGGTCGCGCAACAACGCCGGGAAGGGCGCGTAGACGTGCAACTGCTGCGCCGCACGGGCCACGCCCATGGCGTGCACCTGGGTGCGCCAGGGGATGGCGAGCAGGAGCAGCAGGGCGCCCAGCACGGTGAGGAACACCAGCTTGCGCCGCGGCTTCACTTCCGCGCGGCGTTGCCACCAGACCTTGAGTTCGCGCCACACGGGCTGAACGATGAACCAGCTGATTTCCACGGCGAACAGGAAGATCCCCAGAAGCTTGAAGAAGAAGTAGTAGACCGCCACGGCAATGCCGAGGAACAGCAGCAGACGGTAGACCCAGGTGCCGAAGGCGAAGGCCACCAGCGCCCGGCGCTTGCTGGTGGGGAAGTGCTCCGGCCAGGGCTCGTCCAGCCCCAGCAGGTTGCGCCGCAAGGTGGTGCGCGCCAGGGCGCCGGCGCGTTCGTGCAGGTTGGGGAAGTCCAGCAGGTCGGAGAAGATGAAATAGCCGTCGAAGCGCATGAACGGGCTGGCGTTCAGCGCCAGCGACAGCGCCCAGCTGGTGGTGGCCAGGTACAGCAGCGCATTGCGCAACGGCCCGGGGTCGGCCAGTGCCCAGCCCAGCGTCGACAGCCCGGCCAGGCCCAGTTCGGTGATGATCCCGGCGCTGGCGATGGCCAGGCGCTGGCGGTTGCTGCGCAGCTTCCAGCTTTCGCCGGTATCGGTGTAGAGCATCGGCCACATCACCACGAAGGCGATGCCCATGTGCGCCACCTTGAGCCCCAGTCGCGTCGCCACCAGGGCATGGCCCAGCTCGTGGAGCGTCTTCGCCACCACCAGCGCGGCGGCAAAGCTGAGCAGCCCTTCGAAGGAAAACGACTCCACCACGTCGTGGGTGAAGGTGTCCCACTGGTGCGTCACCAGGACGATCCCGGCGAGGCTCAGGAGCAGCACCAGCAGGGCCACGTAGCGATTGAACAGCCAGTCGAGGCTGCCGGCGATAGCGCGCAGGAAGCGCTGCGGGCGGAGCAGCGGGATGCGGAAGAACAGGTAGTGGTGCAGCCACCAGTTCCAGGTCGTCCACTGTTTCCCTTCGCTGCGCGCAGCCAGGCGCGCCAGGGCCTCGGGACCAGGGCGGAGCAACTGGTGGTGTTCGAGGAACTGGCGGAAGCCCAGCACCTGCTCGGCCTCGGGCTTGAGCGCGGTCTGCTCGGCGATCTGCTCGCTGATCTGCCGGGGCGTCTGCTCCCAGCGCAACAGGCATTCGAATTCCAGCCAGCCAATGCGGTAGAAGCGATTGAGCACGCTGTCCTGGATCACCCACACCGGCTCGCCGTCCGGACCGGGCGCGGCTTCATCCAGGCGCAGGTCGTCACGCAGGGGCGGGGTGGGCAGGTCTTCGGCGGCAATTTCCATCCGGCCCTCCGTTACCAGCCGGTCCAGGCGCGCAGCGAAGCCAGCGGGCGGCGCAGCAGGTAGTAGCCGAGCACCACGCGCTCGCCATACAGCTTGGCGGTGCCGTGCAGGCCGAGCCGTGCATGTGGCGGTGGGTCCTCCACGCTGGCGAGCAGCCGGTAGGAGGCGACGCCTTCGTCGCTGGGCTTGGCCTGGTAGCTGGTGTCGAGGATTTCCCCGTGCAGCGGGTCGAGCGGATAGGCAGTGAGGAACAGCGCCACTTTCGCTCCCGGCTCCAGCGCAATGGCGTCGGCCACCGGCAGCTGGATGCGCATGCCCGGCGCCTTCGGGTCGGCGATCTGCAGGATGCGCTCGCCGGTCACCACCGGCTTGCCCAGCCAGTCGTTGGGGTCGCTGTACACGGCAACGCCGGCGCGCGGTGCGAGCACGCGGGTACGCGCCAGTTGTGCCTGTACGGCGGCCAGTTCGGCGCGGCGCTGGCGGGCGCGGCCGTCGAGCACGGTGAGCTCGCTCTTGCTCTGCGGGTTGTCGAAGGCGCGCTGGCTGGCGGCCATCAGCTCGGCGTCGGCGACGGCGACTTCCTTGGCCAGCACGTCGGCGCGGCTGCGCAGAGTGGTTTCGTCCAGCTCGAAGAGTGGCGTGCCGACGTCCACGTTCTGGTTGGGACGAACCAGCATCTTGACTATCACCCCGTCGATGGGCGAGCTGATTACCTGGGCGTTGCGCGAGACGACTTCCGCCGGCGCCAGGGCTGTCTGCCGTACCGGGATCAGCAGCAGCGCCGCCAGCGCGATCACACCGACCAGCACCTGGCGCTTGCTCGGTCGCCAGAAGCGCAGGCGGGTACGCGGCCCGAACGAGGCCCAGGCATGCGCCCAGGTCTGCCAGATACCCTGCAGCAGCGGCTGCAGGTTGCGCGCCGGCGCTTCGTCCAGGAGGAACAGCACCAGCCCCAGGCGCTTGCCGCTGCGGTCGTGCAGCGGTACGCACCAGAGCCCGGCCGGCCACCATTCGCTCCAGCCTTCGGCGATGTCGGCGGGCGGGGCGATGGCGTCGCGAGCCAGCCAGCTGGGCGTGGCGTCGGGCAACTGCGCGGCGACCCAGCGGCTGGCGCGCTCCAGCCAGACCAGGTAGGGCGAGTCTTCCGTGGGCTTGGCCAGGCCGGACACCGCCAGCAGTTCGTTGCGCGACTCGTGGCAGGCGAACACCAGCGCCTGGTGGAAGCGCAGCAGCGGGAACAGGTCGTTGGCGATGCTGAAGGCCAGGCCGCCGAGGGAGTCGGCGGCCAGCGCCTTGTCACGCACATTGGCCAGGCTCAGCAGCAGCTGGGGTGGCGGCAGCAGCTCACTCATGGCTTTCGGGGAAGCGCGCCACCCCGCTCATGCCGGCGATCAGTTCGGGGTAGCTGGCGTCCAGCTTCGCCTCCAGCTCCACGGTCTGCGCCACGGCGTCGACCCGCGCGTTGATCACGCTGACCTTGGCCGGGTAGTGCTTGCCGGTTTCGTGGATGTCCACTTCCAGCGGCATGTCCGGGCGCAGGTTGGGCAGCATGGAAGAGGGCACGTTGAGGCGGACCTTCAGCGCGCCATCGCTGACCAGGTCGAACAGCGGCGTGCCGGCCGTCACTGTCTGGTAGGGCTTGACGTAGACCTTGGCGATGCGCCCGGCAAACGGAGCATCGACCAGGCAGTAGCCGGCCTGGGCGCGGGCCAGGGTGAGCGCGCCGTCGGCCTTCTGCAGCTCGGTGTTGGCCATGGCTACTTCCAGGTCACCCACCGCGTCGAGCTTGCGCAGGTTCTGCTTGGCCGCCAGGTTGGCGCGGGCCATGTTCAGTTCGGCAGCGGCGACCTTGGCGCGGGCGTTGACTTCGACGCAGTTGAGCTGGGCCAGCTCGGCGTCCTTGGCGACCTTGTCGCCGAGGCTGGCCTTGAGCGCGCCGAGGGTGCCGTTCATCTGGGCGGAAAGGGTGGTTTCCAAGTTCGACACCAGCAGCACACGGATGGCCCCCGGGTCCTGGTTGTCGGGGAGTGGCGGCAGGCCGCTGGCGTCATCGGCCAGGGCCGGCTGGAGCAACATCAGGCACAACGGGAGAAGCAGGTACGGCTTACTGCGCGGCATTGACGGTTTCCTTCTGGCCAACGGTCGCTTGCCCGATCGAGGGTTGCCTAATCGCGGGTTGCCCGGCAGCGGCGCCGCTGCTGGCGAGCAGATTGGTGCTGGTCTGCTGTTCCAGGGTGCGTTGGATTTCCCGCGCGAGGGTCTTCACGTCGTGGTTCTCGATTTCCTTGGGCATCACCTCGAAGCCCACCGAGTTGTACAGCCGGCCCCAGGCGGCCTGGGCGTCGGAGTAGGCGGCTTCACGCTGGTAGCGCGAGAGCAGGTAGCGGCCTTCGGCGCGGATCAGCTCCAGCTCGCTGCCCAGTGCGGCGCCACGGGCGGACTGGGCATAGCTGAGCAGGCTCTGGTCGACGCGCAGGCTCTCGTCGGCGAACTCGACTTCCTGCCGGGCCAGTTGGTAGCGCAGCAGGCCGACCCGCACCTGGGTCAGGATGGCCATGGACAGCGCGGTGCGGCGCATGTCGTCGGTCTTCTCCTGGCTCGCCTCGGCGGCCTTGATGTCCGGGTACTGTGCCAGGCGCAGCAGGTTCATCGAGACGTTGATGCCGGTCTGGTTCCAGTCGTTGTTGTACAGGTACTTGTTGGAGTCGTACTCGTAGCCGTAGTTGAAGCTCACGTTGGGCCACAGCTGGGCCTTGGCGATCTTCAGGTCGTTCATGTCGACGCGCTTGCGGTACCACTCCTCCATGATTTCCGGACGGCGCTCCAGGGAGAGCCGTTCGAGCTGGTCGATGTTGTTGGTCACCAGCGGCAGCGGCTGTTCGCCGACGTCGGCCAGGACCATTTTGGTATTCGGCGGCAGTGACATCAGCGCGGCCAGCTCGGCGCGGGCGAACTCCAGGTCCTGGCGGCGCACGGTGAGCATGTACACCGAGTCGAGCAGGGCGCGCTGGTAGGCGAGGATGTCCTGGCGCGGCAGCAGGCCCTTGCCTTCGGCCTCGCGGGCGGAGGTCAGGGCGCGGTGGGTGCGCATCAGCAGGCCGTCCACTTCCGGCAGCAGGCGCTGGGCGCCGAGGGCGCGCCAGTAGGCGTTGCGCACGTCCTGCAGGACGTTCTGCGCAACCTTCTCGCGGCGCTCCTCGGCCATCAGCATCTGGTCGTTCTTCTGCTGCGTGCGGTAGTAGGCGACGCCGAAGTCCAGCAGGCTCCAGGACAGCCCCAGGCTGTAGAGCTGGCGGTAGCGCTCCTCTGACGTCGAGGGACGCAAGCTGACCTGGCGGTCCTCGATGCCGATGGAGGTGCCACCGGAGTCGTTGTTGCGTCCGGCGTAGCCTGCCGAGGCGACGACGCGCGGCAGCATCTCGTGGCTGGTGACGTCGCGCAGGTCGGAGGCCAGTGCGCTTTCCAGCAGCTTGAGGCGGTAGTCGAGGTTGTATTTCAACGCTCGCGCAGAGGCTTCGTAGAAGGTGATCGGCCCGCTGACCGGTTCCTGCTCCTTGTACATCCGTGCCTGGTCTTCGATCACCCGCTGGCGCATCTCCTCCTCGGTGTAAGGCTTGGGCTCGAACGCCGAACAGGCGCTGAGCAGAATACTCACGGTGATGGTGGCGCTCAGGCATTTCAGTGCATAGGCGGGCATGTTCTGTCCTTGATCGATCTGAATGGGTCGCATGTTCCTCATTGGCCGCCGCTCCTGCGCTGGGCGGCCTCGCGCAGCTGGGCACGGAAGCCCGGTGCGGTCTGCGCGGGTTTCTCTGCCTTGCCCACCATGTCGGCGGGGAAGGGTGCCCACAGCGATGGGTCGGGCAGCAGGCCGTCGGCGCTCAGGCTGATGACCCCATGGCGGCCATCCACCCAGCGCGTGTCCAGGTCGGCGGCGCGGCGGCTCTCGGCCACGGCGCGAGCGACGAACTGGCCCTTCACCTGGCCCAGTTGCGCGCCCAGCGACGGGCTTTCGATCTCCGGCGTGGCAAAGATGTCGATGTTGCTGCCGTCGGCACCCCAGGCCGACAGCGATAGCCGATCATCGATGCGCTCGACCACCGGTTGCACGAAGATCGCCGGGTCGACGTCGGGTATCCGATCGCGCGGGTAGCCGTCGTCGCCGAAACGGTCGAAGTGCGGTCCCGGCGGAATGTACGGCGTGGCGATGTCCAGGGTGATGGTCAGCTGCGCCTGGTCGGTGAGGCCGGTGAGGTCGCTGATGGTGTAGGTGAAGTAGTCCTTGAGGACTTGTCCCAGACCCGCAGCGGCCAGCACTTCGCGGTTGCTCTGGTCGATGGTGTAGGTGTAGCTGCCATCGGCGTTGAGCACGAGGGTGCCGTAGCGCCCGACGATGGGTTGGCCGATTACCCCGGCGCTGCCGCTGCCGTTCTCCGCGCCGGTGCGGATGCCGGTGACGGTCAGGTGGTCGCCGCCATCCACGTCGCTGTCGTTGGGCAGGACGTTGCCGGTGGCCTGTGGCGCCGGGGTTTCGTCACTGGCGACATTGCTGTCGTCGCGGGCGATCGGGTTGTCGTCGGCGCCCTGGATGGTCACCGTCAGGCGCGCGTCGGAGGTCGCCCCGGCGGTGTCGCGCATGCGGTAGGTGAAGATCTCGCGCAGGGTTTCGCCGGCAGTGCGCAGGGCCTGCACCGTGGGGTTGGCGTTGTCCACGACATACTGATAGCTGCCGTCGGCGTTGATCGTCAGCTTGCCGTAGAGCCCCTGGAGCACCTGGCCGGCGCTGGCGCTGTTGCCATTCTCGCCGGTGTAGTGGACGACGGTCTTGGTCTCGCCGTACTGCACGCCATCGACGTCGGTGTCGTTGTCCAGCACGTTGCCGCGCGGGTCGACGCCGGGCGTCCCGTTGTTCACGCCGCCAGCCTCGACGGCGGTGGCGGTATCGTCACTGGCAATGGGCGTGTCGTTGCGGCCGTCGATGGTGATGGTCAGCAGGCCGGGCGTGGCGCCGCCCCAGATGTCCGAGCCGAGGTAGGTGAACTTGTCCTGCAGGGTCTGGCCGCTGGCGCGCAGGGCTTCGACTTCCGGCAGGCTGTTGTCCAGGGCGTAGCTCCAGCTGCCGTCCTGGTTCAGTGTCAGCGTGCCGTACTGGCCGCGCAACGATTGCCCGGGCGCGGTGACAGTGGTGGACGTCGGGCTGTCGCCGGCCCAGAACGAAACCACGTGCATCACGTCCTGCGGGATGGTGGTGATGGTGTCCGGGTCGGTGTCGTTGGCCAGCACGTTGCCCGAAGGATTGCTGCCCGGCACGTTGTTGTGCAGGCCGCCGTCCTCCACGGCGGTGCCGAAGTCCGGCGCGGTGATCGGCGGGTCGTTCTGCCCGCGGATCAGGATGACCAGGGTGGCCTGGTCGCTGAGGTTGCCGTCATCGGTGACCTGGTAGGTGAACTCCTCGATGGCGAAGGCCAGCGGGCCGAGCGCGCGGATGGTGGCGTTGTTGCTGTCGACGAAGTACTGGTAGCTGCCGTCGGCGTTGATCACCAGGGTGCCGAAGGCGCCGAGGATGGTCTGCGGGCTGCCCGGCACCACGGCGACGGTATTCACCTGCGCGCCCTCGGGTCCCTTGGCGATGGTGGTGACGCGCATATGGTCGCCGGCATCGACATCGGTGTCCTTGCCGATACCGTCGAAGATCCCGGTCAGGCCGGTGATCACGTTGCCGGTTGGGTTGCGCCCGCCGCTGCCGTCGAGGTTGGCGACCGCGTAGTTGATGTCGTCGTTGGCCACCGGCGCGTCGTAACGGCCATCGATGGTGATGGTCAGCTGGGCGATGGAGGAGGCGCCGGCGGTGTCGTGCATGCGGTAGGTGAAGGTTTCCACCAGGCTGTCGCCCAGCTTCAGGGCCTGCACCGCCGCCAGGCTGTCGTTCACCGTGTAGGTGTAGGTGCCGTTGGCGTTGAGCACCAGGGTGCCGTAGCTGCCGGTGAGCACGCCGCCACTGACGCTGAGGTCGATGAGCGCGCCACTGCCGTTCTTGTCTCCGCTGCGCGCGGCATCCACCACCTTGGTTTCACCATAGGCCGCGCCATCCGCGTCGAGGTCGTTGAGCAGCACGTTGCCGGTGGCCGGGGCGCCGGGTGTGGTGTTCAGCGTGCCGCCGGCCTCGATGGCGGTACTCGTGTCATCGCCAGCGATGGGGGTGTCGTTCTGCCCATGGATGATGACGCTGAAGGTGCGGGTGATGGCCTTGCCGTGGCCGTCGCTGACGGTATAGGTGAAGACCTCCGTGAGGGTGTCGTTGTAGGTGCGCAAGGACTGCACGGTCGGGTCGAGGTTGTTCACCGCGAAGCGATAGCTGCCATCGGCGTTGAGCAGCAGCATGCCGTACCTGCCGGCCAGGTCGGTGCCCACGGTGCCGTTGGCGCCGGTGGGGCTGACCACGGCGGTGATGGTCAGGGTGTCACCGTCCGGGTCGGTGTAGGAGCCGCGGATGCTGCCGGTCGGGTCCAGGCCCGGGACATTGTTGAGCAGGCCGCCAGCCTCGGTGGCATGGATCACCACCGGCTGCACGATGGGCGGATCGTTCACGCCGGTGACTGTGATGATCAGTTGTGCCTGGTCGGTCAGCCCGCCGCTGTCGTGGATGCGGTAGGTGAAGATCACGTCCAGCGACTGGTTGGCGGTCAGCGCGCGGATGGTCGGGTCGGCGCTGTTGATCTCGAACAGGTAGTTGCCGTCGGCGCCGATGGTCAGCTGGCCGAAGTTGCCGCTGATGATCGTGCCGTTGGCCAGCCGTGCCGCGGTGCCGGTAACGCCGATGGTGCCGGTGCCGGGGACGGTGGTCAGGGTGCCGCCGGCGGTCTCCAGGCCGGAGCGAATGCCATCGACCCTGAGCTTGTCGGCGTTGGGCTTGTCGGCGTTGTCGACGTCGGTATCCACGCCGGTGCCCGGAGCGCCGGTGATCACGTTGCCGCTGGCATTGACCGGCGCCGGGCTGCCGTCGCTGGCGCCAGCAGTGGCGGTGTTGTGATCGTCGACGGCCACCGGGGCATCGTTGGCGCCCTGGATGCGGATAGTCAGGGTGGTCAGGGCGCTCAGGCCGCCCTTGTCGGTGACCTGATAGGTGAAGACCTCGGTGATGGGCGGGTCGCCTGGCGAGAGTGCCTGTATCGCCGGGTTGTTGTTGTCGATCACGTAGCGGTAAGAACCGTCGGCGTTGAGCGTCAGGGTGCCGAAGGCCGTCTGCAAGGTGGCGGGCGCCCCGGGTGCGACCGGGAAGATCCGCCCGCCGCCGACGCCTTCGTAGCGCACCAGGCTGACCGTCTTGGTTTCGCCCAGGGCTACCGAGTCGACATCGGTGTCCGCGCCGGCGCCGGTGACAGGGTCACCGGTGAGTACGTTGCCGGTGGCGTCCTGGCCCGGAGTGCCGTTGTTGGTGCCTCCCGCCTCGATGGCGGTACCGAAGTCCGGAACGCCGATCGGGGTGTCGTTGGCGCCGTGGATGTCGATGGTGAGGGAGGTCGAGCTGCTCAGGCCGCCGCTATCGACGACGAAGTAACCGAAGGAGTCGCGTAACTGGTCGGTGCCGGTCCGCAGGGCCTGGACGGCCGCATTGTTGTTGTCGACGACGTATTGGTAGCCGCCGTTGGCGGTGATGTACAGCGTGCCGTAACGGCCGGCGAGGCTGACGACCGTGCCGTTGGCCGGAACGTTGACACCGCCGCCAGCGGCGTTCTCCAGACGGCTTACGCGGAGGAAGTCATTGTTGGTGGCGATGTCGACGTCGGTGTCGTTGTCCAGCACGTTGCCGGTGGGGTTGATCCCTGGATCGGCATTGAGGCTGCCGCCGGCCTCGACGGCGATGGCGATGTCCGGATGGGCAACGGGCGCGTCGTTGACCGGGTCGATGACGATGTTCAGGGTATCGGTGTCGCTCAGCGCGTCCGCCGGGTTCTGACCCGGCGTGCCATCACCGGTGAGCGGGTGGTCGCCGAAGTTGCCCTGGTCGTTGGTGACCATGGTCAGGGTTTCGCTGTCGCGGAAGGTGTTGAAGTCCTGGTTACCCTTGTAATACAGCTGGCTGAGCAGGAGGTTTATCTGTGCGAGCGTCCCGCTCAGCACCAACTGGTTGCTGGCACCGCTCGGCGGGGTGGCGTTGGGGGCAGGTGTCGTGGCACTGGTCCAGAGTACGCCGTGGTTGACGGTCAGGGTGACGGTGAGCACGCCGTTGCCGGCGTCGACATCGCTGGTAGCCAGACCGACGATGTGCAGTACCGTGTCCTCCTGGCCGTGCTGGTTGGCGACGGTATTGATCGGTGCTTCGTTGAGGTGCACGTAACCGAAGTTTGCCTGCCCGGTCGGGCCATCGGTGGCGGTGCCGCCATCGAGCGTCAGCTGGACCTGGTTGAAGGTGTTGCCCGCTCCGTCGGTGTCGATGCGCACCTTGAGCGTATTGCCGGGGTCGCCCGTTGTCGGGTTGCTGACCTGCGCGGCAACGTCCACGCGGTACAGCCCGCTGGGGAGGATGCTGAAAACGTACTGGCCGTTGGCGTCGGTGGTGGTCGTCGCCAGTTGCGCGTCGTCGCCGGTGCCGAACAGGCCATCCGCGCCGGCCCAGGTGAGGGTGACGGTTTGGCCGGCCAGGCCGGGGCCGTCCGGTGTCGTGCTGATAGTGGCGGAGCCGGTGTCGTCCCAGAGCGTGCCGCGCACCACGCCAAAGGCGATGCCGACGCTCTTGATGTAGTTGTTCAGCACGCTGTTGTCCGGGCCGGGGCCATCCTGGCCGGTCCGTTCGCCAGTGGCGGTGCCGGCGCTGCCGACCGCCGAACCGCCCCAGGCGGTGAAGCTTTGCGGCAGGCTGGTCCAGGTCAGCACGGCGGAGCTCGCGGCGTTGTTGGCGATCGGAGCGTCAGGCACCGTGACGCTGTAGCGGAAGCTGACCTTGTCGCCGACATTGAGCCTGGTGATGTCCAGCCCGATGCCGTTGGCCGGGTTGGGGTCGATGCTCAGGGTCAGCCCGGCCAGGGTCGCGGCTCCGCCGGGCAGGAAGTCCGCAGCGGTGTAGGTGACGCTGTTGCCGTTGACGTCGCTGATGGTGACGCCGACGAAGGTGTAGTTGCTGCCGCCGGGTAGCTTGTCCTGCAGGTGGACATCGTAGGCCGGCACATTGCCGTTCTGCTGGAAGCTCACTTCCAGGGTGGCATTGGTGGTGTTGCCGGGGCTCAAGGTCAGGTCGATCACCGACTTGGTCGGGTCGGTGAAGCCTGGTTCGACCACGGTTTCGTAGAGAACCCCACTCTGGCCGCGTGGCTCGCTGTTACTGTCGACATACTCGCTGACCTGCATGCCCAGTTGGGTGCCGGCCTGGTTGCCGACGGTATTGCGCACCCGCACGTTGAAGTCGATGACCACTCCTTCGATGTCGTCATCGCCCGGCAGTTGCTCGGTGTTGGTAATGTTGCCCAGGCTGATGGTGACCCGCTGACCGCCGTTGAGGCCACCGGTGGCGGCGATGCTGTACAGCGAGGAGTTCAGCACCGCTGTGGGGCCTGGCCAGGCGCCGGGATTGGACGGGTCGACCGGCACGTTGGGGTCAATTGGCCGGGCCACGCCGCTGAGCTGGTTGCCCTGGATCCACAGGCCAGCGACGGTGTTCACGTCCAGCAGTGCGTTGCTGCTGTTCAGGCCGCCCTTGAGGGTAGACACGAAGGCGATGAGGACCTCGTTGAGGTCGGCAGCGAGGAATTCCAGGCCGGGCGCCAGGTCGATGACGATCTGGTAGTTGGTGTTGCCCGTGCCGCTGGAGGCGATCTGCACGGCCACGCGGTAACGGATCACTTCGCCGACGGCTACCTGCTCGAACGGTGCCGAGGTATCCACAACGCCGCTGGCATTGGTGGCCGGCGGAGTATCCGGCATGCCGCCGACGCGGGAGATCAGGATCTGGTTGGAGACCGGGATCAGCAGGGTGTTGTCGATGCTGTAGTCGTTGAGCACGCCGCTGGCGAGGATGCCGTCGACGCCGGTACGCTCGCCGCTGTTGGCACCGTCCAGGCTGGTCCACTGTACGGCCGCGACGTTACGCATGACGGGCACGCTGCCGACCTGGCTGTTGACCACCCCGGACAGGCTGATGATGATGCTGCCGCCCGCTGCCAGGTCGACCTTGCCGACCGTCTGCAGGACGCCGTTGACGATGGCGAAGCTGCCAGCACCAGCGCCGCTGATGTTGGTGATGGTGTAGTTGCTGATCTGGATCGGCAGGGTATCGAGGAAGCTAAGGTCGAAGGCGTTGATGCCGCTGGTGTTGCTGATAGTGATGTTCCAGCTGATCGGCGCGTTTTCGCCAAAGCCGCCGAACGCCGGGGTAGTGGTCAGTTGCTGGGTCACCGCCAGCGTCGGCTCGACGATTGTCACGCTGGGCTGCTGGGCGCTGGCCAGGCTGCGGTCGATCGCTGTGGCGCCGTTGGGGGTATCGCCATCCGGGTCGCTATAGACCAGTTGCGCGCCGTTGTTGAGTACCACGCCCTGCTGGTTGCCGCTGACGTTGTTGGCGATCAGTACCAGGCGGATGACGAAGGCGTTGTTGCCGGTGTTGTTGTCGGCATTGGAGCCCGCGACGTCGAACACCAGGTGGAGATCACCGCCGTCGCCGGGGTCGATCACGAAACTGGAGACATTGACGCTGCCGCCGAAGTCCTGGCCCAGTGCAGCGCTACCGGCGCGGGTGAGGATGATCTGATAGCCCCGGCCGCTATTGAAGCTGGTGTCCAGGCGCAGTCCCGGGGGAATCAGGTCGTTGATGCGCAGGTTGCCAGTGGTGCCCTCGGGCAGTGTCACCACGATGTCGTAGGTCATGCTCTCGCCGATCACCAGGTCGCTGCCGGTGGTGTGGTTGGCGCTGGAGTCGTCGGCGCTGAGGCTGCCGTCCTTGTAGACCTTGGTGATGGTGGGGGCGGCGACCTGCTGGTTGGCCAGGTCTACCAGGTCGGTCGGAGTGAAGTCCTGACCGCCGTTGACGCTGGCGTAGTTGGTCAGCGCTGCGCTGCTCTGCAGGGTGCTCGACGCGAGAATCGCATTGTTGACGGTGACGTCGTAGGTGATCACCACCACGTTGCGCCCGGCGGCGTCGTTGCCGTCGGCGGCATTGGCACGGCCGGCGAGGAATGTCGCCTGGCCGTTGGCGTCGAGGAAGGTGATGGTATTGCCGTTGACGCTGTAGTCGACCCCGGCGATCAGCTGGGTGCCGTCGCCACGGTAGATCTGCAGCCGGGTCGTGAGCGCGTCCAGGCTGCCGCCAGTAAAGCTGACGCCGGCAGGCAGGGTGATGCTGGTGGTGACATCGTAGGCGCCGCCCCCCCCGGTATTCTTGATCGCCGTCGCCAGACGCAAGGTGTCGCCGCCATCGATGCCGCTGACGTTGCCGTCCACCGAGGTGAGGGTCGGTACGCCGCCACTGAAGGGCACACCGCTGGTACCAGGCGCCGACCAGCTGCCGCTGGTGCCGGTGACTGTGCCGTGGGTGGTGGAAACCACGCCGTGCTTGATGTCCAGCACCGGTTCGGCGACCGACTCGATGACTGCTACGTCCGAAGAGGTCAGCACGGTCTTGTCGATGGTGGTGGTCTGGCTGGACTGGGCCAGCACGTCCAGTTCGCGCTGGTCGGCGAAGGGCTGGTCGCCCACGCGCATGGTGAACTGCACCTGCACCCGGCCGCCGTTGAGGCCACCGGAGGCGAAGTTGCCGAAGTTGAAGATGATCGAGTTGCCCGGACCGGTGGTGACGCTGTCGGGAACATCGGCGATGGTGTTGCCGTTGGTGATCAGCCACTGCCCGACCCCGGTGCCCTGCGTCCAGTTGATGCCGGTGGCATCCAGCAGCGGCAGCGGCAGGTAGGCGGTGAGGGTGAAGTTCTCGTAGTCCGCCACCAGCAGGTCGTAGGTGATGGTGAAGGTCACCACGTCGCCGGGGCGCAGCTCGCCGTTGGCCGGTGGCAGGCCACCATTGACCCTGGTCAGGTCGATATCCACCGTCGAGGTCTGGATCGTGCTGGTGGTGCTGGAACCATCGGTCTGGGTGCCGCCGATGTTCACCGCGTCGCGCAGCACCGTGGCATCGACGGTGGCGTTGTTGCCGACGCTGTCGCCCTCGTTGAGCTGGTCGTGGGGCGGGTGGTCGGAGGTGTAGGTGAGGTCGACGATGGCGTCATAGACGATGGTCAGGGTCGTCGCGCCTTCCTGCTGGTTATCGTCCCAGAGGTCGCCGAACAGGGCGTACAGGCCGGGGCCCTGGACGGCAGTGGCAATCGACTCGGAGATATCGAAGACCAGGGTGGTGCTGCCGTCGGCATTCTGCGTGGCGGTGTAGATCAGCGGAATCACCTGGGAGCCGCCTTGCGTCCGGATGACGATGGTTGGCGGATTGAGGGTGCTGAAGGTCTGGCCGTCGCTGAGATGGTCGGTGATGGTGAACTGGCCCTGGCCGAGGATGTTCTTGCCGAAGGCGAAGAAGTCGGAGATGGCCACTTCCATGGTGTAGCGCAGGGTATCGCCGGGGGTCAGGCCGGCCTGGCCAACATCGTTCTGCAGGTTGACTTCCTTGAGCAGGGTGATGGACTTGGCGACGAAGGTGATGCCCTGGCCATTGCCGGTCTCGGTGAACGGATAACCATCGGGGTCGGTCGGCCGGTCGCGCGGGTCCAGCGGGTTCCAGTCGCCACTGGCGGTGGCGGTGCCAAAGTTGATGGTCACCGGGTTGCCGGTAGTCGGGTCGATCACCGGGCGGCCGTTGGCGTCGATCTCCGGGACGTAGAAACTCACCTGGGTGCTGCTGGCGCTGTTCAGGTTGTCGTAGTGGATGGTGTAGCTGGCGACGAAGGCGTTGGGGTTGGCCAGGGCGGCAGCGATCAGCGCGGGATCGGTGAGCACGGTGCCGTCGTGCAGGGTCACCGACTCCAGGGTGCCGCCGGCACCGGGAGTGATCTGGCTGACGTGGACCTGGTCGGGCACGGTCTGGGTGACGCTGACATTGGTCAGGGTCTGGCCGGTGGCCGGGGTCACCGTCACCGTCTGGGTGCGGGTGTAGTTCGGCCCGGTGACGGTCTCACCCTCGGGCATGTTGACCGTCTGGGTGATCGATAGCAGCGTCGGTGTCACCACGAAGCTGTGCAGCGCGGACTCCACCAGAGAGGGGTCCTGGGTCGGGTTGTTCAGCGAATCGTTGCCGTATTCGAAGCCGCCGCGGGCATTGATCGTGAGGTTCGGCGCGCCATCGGAGTAGCTGGTGTCGGCCAGGTTGCTCAATTGCGCGGTGACCTGGATGTCGATCGCCGGCTGGCCGTTGGTAACGCTGCCGTAGGGCAGTTGCAGCACGATCATCTGGTCGCCGGGCTTCATGCCGACGCTGGCGGCGTTGATCACCAGGGCGTTGCCGTTGGCGTCCTTGGCGAACGGGTGGGTGACGTTGCCGTCGGCGCCGAAGGTCAGCACGGTGGATTTCACCGCCTGGCCGAGGTAGGTGGCCGAGATGAAGCTGGCGCCGTCGTTGCCGTCACGGCCGGTGGCCGGCATGAACAGATCGATGTAGGGGGCGTAGCCCACTTGCGTGGACGGGTTGCTGAAGATGACGTCGAAGGTGAACTGATCGCCCAGGCGCACTGCCGAACCGCCGCTGCCCATGGCCACGGTGGGGCTGGCATTGGCCAGCAGGCCCTGGAAGTCCACCAGTGTGCTGGCGCTGAGGGCGATGGTCTTGTCGACGTCGCCGGCGCGTACTTCGAGGTTCCAGTCGCCACCGGCAGTTCGGGAGCCGGTGGCGTTGCTCGAGGCGCCGACATCGGCGCCGGTCCAGCGCGCCAGCTCGTTCACCAGCGCCTGCCCGGCGCTACCTGCGCCAACGTCGCAGCCGTAGAGCTGGATGTCCGCGCCGGCATTGAGCTCGCCGCGCCAGGCGCTCAGGCGTTCGCCGAGCTGGTCGACGCTCTGGCTGGTGAAGGTCTGGTTGCCCAGGGTGAACTGGCCGGTGGCACCGTGGGAGAAGATCTGGATGGAGTCGACCTTGCCCAGTTGCGCCAGGGCGCTGCTGATCGCCGCGATGGCATCCTGGCCGGCGTCGACCACCAGCGCGGTGGTACCCACCGGCAGGTTGGCGGCCAACTGGTCGCGGTTCTCCAAGCGCGCATCGATCACCACCAGGTTGCGCGGCGCCGCCTGGGCGGGGGCCGCTGCCTGCGCGCGCGCTTCCACCGCAGTGGCCGGTTTGGCCGTGTCCTTGGCGTCGGCGCCCGCAGTGGCGTCATGATGCTGTTGATCGACAGCCGCTGCGGCAGCGCCGTCGAAGAGAATGCGTTGCTCCAGCGCGAGCGCGTGGGCGGCGGGCTGGAATAGTTTCGAACGGAATTTGGCCTGCATTTCCTAACTTCCGGCTAAGTAAGTCCCCGAGGAAAGCAGTCCTACGCATATCTGCTTACGCAATTTACGCTAGTACCAATCCGAATTATCGCAAGCAGAACAGCGACATAAGCGACAGCTAAGTATCAAAAATCTTACAGCTGAATGGCTCAGTTCTACGCCCGCCGTGGCTTCCGCCGAACGAACGGTAGATGCGGACGTTTCGCCACAGGCCCGGCGCAAATTCCGACTTTGGCTACGCTTGAGCGAACGGTCCGGCAGAGACCGGATCAGGGCGCAGGAAGGTTGGGGAGTGGCCATGGGGAAAAAGCTGGGCAGATGTCTGCTACTGATGGGCCTGCTGTTGGTCGGAGGGCAGACCGGGCTGGCCGCGGAGCCGCCGGCAACCGCGGTGCGGGCGCCAGAGGATGCGGCGGCGCCGTTGAAGGTGGAAAACCGCGACATCCTGGTGTTTCGCGCCACGCTGCTCGGCGAGTCCCCACAGGTGCGGGCCCATCGCGCCAAGGCGACCATCGAGGAAGCGCTGCAGGGCGGCGATGAACTGAAAGTGAATCTCGACCCGATCCAGGACAGCTACATGGTCCTGCTCGGCTATAGCCGTGCCTTCATCATTTCGCCGGAGGATGTCGATCCGCCGGGCAGTTCGGTGCGTGCCGCCGCCGAGGTGGCAGCGGCCAACCTGCGCCTGGCGGTGGCCGAGAACCGCGAGGCGAGCAGCGTGCGCTACCTGCTCAGCGCGCTGGGCCTGGCGGCCGCGGCGACGGTGGCCTACCTCCTGCTGCTGCGCGGCATCGGCTACGTGAGAAGCAAGCTGCTGCAGCGCCTGCCGGATGTGATGAGCCGGCACAGCGGTCGGCTCAAGGTCGGGCAGACGCCGCTGCTGGGCAGCCGCTACCTCTATTACCTGGTCGGCCGGCTGATCTGGCTGGTCTACTGGCTGCTGGTGTTCCTGTTCAGCTATCAATGGCTGAGCTTCGTGCTGTCGCGCTTCCCCTACACCCGGCCGTGGGGCGAGAGCCTCAACGTGCACCTGGTCAACCTGGCGCGCTATCTCATCAACGGCATGCTCGATGCCTTGCCGGGGCTGGCGGTGGCACTCAGCATCCTGGTGATTGCCCGCGCCATCAGCGGCTTCGCCCGCCACGTGCTGCAGCGCATGGCGCGGCCGGGCAACCTGCGCTGGCTGACCGAGGAAACCCTGCAGCCGACCACACGGCTGACCTCCCTGGCGATCTGGCTGTTCGCTATCGTCATGGCCTATCCGTACCTCCCCGGTTCCGGCACCGAGGCCTTCAAGGGCTTGTCGGTACTGGTGGGCCTGATGATTTCCCTGGGCGCTTCCAGTGTCATCGGCCAGGCGGCTTCCGGGCTGATCCTCACGTACTCGCGCACCCTGCGGGTCGGTGAATTCGTCCGCATCGGCGACAACGAAGGCACGGTGACCGAGGTGGGGGTGTTCAACACCACCATCCGCACCGGCCTGGGCGAAGTGCTGACGCTGCCCAACTCGATGATCACCGGCTCGGTGACGCGCAACTATTCGCGCATCGTGCAAGGCCAGGGCTACGTGGTGGATACGGTCGTCACCATCGGCTACGACACGCCGTGGCGGCAGGTGGAGGCCATGCTGATCGAGGCGGCACGGCGCACCGACGGCATCCTGCAAACCCCGGCGCCACAGGTGTTCCAGACGGCGCTGTCGGACTTCTACCCCGAATACCGCCTGGTGGCCCAGGCCATCCCCAGCGAGCCGCGCCCGCGCGCGCTGCTGCTGAGCGTACTGCACGCGAATATCCAGGACGTGTTCAACGAGTACGGCGTACAGATCATGTCGCCGCATTACCTGGGCGACCCCCAGCAGGCCAAGTGGGTGCCGCGCGATCAATGGCATGCGGCGCCAGCCAAGCCCGAGGCGCCGTCCGATCGCTGAGTCCGGCGAGATGCCGGCGCTCATCTATGCTGATCGATCCACGGGCCCCGGTTGCAGTGCGGGGCCCGATCCACTTGCCCGCGCCGGAGACATTTCATGAACCTGCATCTGTCCGACAAGCTCGCCCTGGTCAGCGGTTCGACCAAGGGCATCGGTTTTGCCATTGCCCAGGGCCTGGCCCGCGAAGGCGCGAGGGTCATCGTCAATGGCCGCAGCCAGGGCTCGGTGGACGAAGCACTGGCCAGGCTGCGCTCGGGGCAGGCCGACGCCAGGGTGGAAGGCTTCGCCGGCGACCTTTCCGATCCGCAGCAGGTCGCCGCGCTGGTGCAGCGCTATCCGGCGGTGGACGTGCTGGTGAACAACCTGGGCATCTTTGATCCGAAGCCCTTCGAAGAGATTCCTGACGAAGACTGGGTGCGCTTCCTCGATGTCAACCTGCTCTCCGGGGTACGCCTGTCCCGCGCCTACCTGCCGGGCATGAAGCAGAAGAACTGGGGCCGGGTGGTGTTCATCAGCAGCGAGAGTGGAATGGTGATCCCGGTGGAGATGATTCATTACGGCGTCACCAAGACCGCCCAGCTCAGCCTGTCCCGCGGACTGGCGGAAACCTGTGCCGGCACCGGCGTGACGGTGAACGCGGTGCTGCCGGGGCCGACTGCCTCGGAAGGCGTCAACGAGTTCGTCGAGAAACTCTCCGGCGGTCAGCCGTTCGCGGAGTTCGAGGCCGAGTTCTTCCGCAGTGCGCGGCCCAGCTCCCTGCTGCAGCGCTTCGCGCGCCCGGAGGAGGTGGCCAATCTGGTGGTCTACGTCTGCTCCGAGGCGTCATCGGCCACCAATGGCGCGGCACTGCGGGTGGATGGCGGCGTGGTGCGCTCGCCGTTCTGAGTCACTCGCCGCGGCGACTCTCGAACTCCAGGCCCAGCGCCAGCTCACTGCTGCCAAGCTGGCCCAGCCACTGTTGCGCTTTCGCGCCGGCCAGGTGCGCGTCCAGCGCGGCCTGGCTGGCCCAGCAAGTCGAAACCTGCCAGCGGTCGGCGGCCAGCGCCAGCAACTCGCCGGACTGGCAGCCGGGTTGCTGGCGTACCTGCTCCAGCAAGTCATTCAGGTGACGGCCCAGCGCGGCAACCTGGCCGGGGAACGCCTGGACACGGACGATGGCAATGGCGGACGGGGACATGGCAAGGCTCCTTTCTGCTGGCCGGACGTGGGGCCATTGGGCGCTGACGACGCAATCCGGTAAAGGCCGGAACCGGCTTTCAAAACCGATGCTGAAAGGTTAAGTGCGCGCCGCCCGGGCATGAACCGCCAATTCCCGGGAAAAGCGTTGGGCCAATCCTTCCGCTGCGCGCTGCGATGCTACCGGGTGCGTAGGAGCGGACTTCGTCCGCGATGTGCTACCGGCGGGCCTGGAATGGTCGGAAAACGATCGCGGACAGAGTCCGCTCCTACGCACCCTGGGAATTGGGTTTTGGCGTCAGCTCAACTGCTGCAGCAGGTCGCGCACCTTGTCCAGGGCCGGGTCGATGTCCAGCGTGTCGATGGCGCCGAAGCCGAGCAGCAGGCCTTCGCGCGCGGGTACATGGTCATAGAAGGAGGCCAGCCCGTAGAGGCCGACGTCGACCTTGCGTGCCAGCTCGGCGAGCAGCGGCACCTTGATGGGCGTGCGGCACAGCGCCGTGAGGTGGAAACCGGCCACCGAGGGCACTGTTTCCAGCCAGGGCGCCAGATCGCCGGCAAGGCGTGCGAGGATGCGCTCGCGGCGCCCGGCATAGATGCCGTGGCAACGGCGGATATGCTTGAGCAGATAGCCCTCGCCGATGAACTTGGCCAGCGCCCACTGTGGCAGCGTCGAGCTGTGCCAGTCGGAAATCTGCCGAACGCGCACCAGCGCCGGAAACAGGCTCGGCGGCGGGATCAGGTAGCCCAGGCGTAGCTCCGGCAACAGCACCTTGGAGAAGGTCCCGATATAGGCCACGACGCCATGGCGGTCGAGGCTCTGCAGGGCGTCGGTGGGGCGGCCTTCGTAGCGGAATTCGCTGTCGTAGTCGTCCTCGATCACCAGCGCGCCCAGCTCCAGCGCACGCTCCAGCAGCGCTTCGCGGCGTGCCGCGCTCATCGGCATGCCGAGCGGGAACTGGTGCGAAGGCGTGGTGTAGATCATCCGCGTCCCGTCGGGAATCAGGTCGACGCGAATGCCCTCGGCGTCCACCGGAACGCTCGCCACCTCCGCGCCCAGCGTCTGGAACAGCAGGCGTGCCGGCGTGTAGCCAGGGTCTTCCATGGCTACCCGGTCGCCGGGGCGGAGCATCACGCGGGCGAGCAGGTCCAGCGCCTGTTGCGCGCCATTGCACACCAGCACGTCGTCCAGCGTGCAGTTGACACCGCGCGCATAGGCGACGTGCCGGGCGATGCCGTCACGCAGCGGCGTGATGCCTTCGGGGCGGCTGTAATGGCCGCGCTGGCCGGTCATCTGGCGCATCGCGTGGTTCACGCAGCGGCGCCATTCCTCCTGGGGAAACTGCAGCTGGGTGGTGGCGCCGCCGATGAAGTCGGCGCGTGCCGTGCCCTCGTTGCCGGGGTGGCTGAGACGGGTGTTGAGATTCGCCCAGCGCTCGATGTTGTCCTGGCTGGCGAACCTTGCGCCATCGCGGCGCCGATCCGGGCGCGCGGCACGGGCGTTGACGAAGGTGCCGCTGCCGATCTTGCCAACCAGCACGCCTTCATAGGTGAGTTGTGCGTAGGTGTCGGAAATGGTCTTGCGTGAAATGCCCAGTTGCTCGGCCAGCAGGCGGCTGGGCGGCAGCCGTGTGCCGGGGGCGAGGCGGCCGGTGTCGATGGCTTCGCGCAACTGGCGATAGAGTTGACCGGCCAGGTCCTTCTGGCCATGGATGATCAGGTGCAGCTCCAAGGAAAGGCTCCGGCGGCTCGGGACTGATGGGCAAGCGTAGCGCCCGCACGCGGGGGCGGTGAAGCTGCGTGGCGGAAATAGGCCGAATTGGTCACCTGGCGAACTGGCCGTGGCGCGCACAATGGCGCGAAGCCTTTTACGGGAGCGTCGCCATGGAGCCTCGCCTGGATTACTACACGGCCTCGCCTGAAGCGCTCAAGGCGGTGCTGGCGCTGGAAGCCGCGATCTTCGACCTGTCCATTGAAAAACCGTTGCTGGAACTGGTGCGCCTGCGGGTTTCCCAGGTGAACAACTGTGCCTTCTGCGCCGACATGCACGCCATGGAGGCGCGCCGCAGCGGAGAGACCGAACGGCGGCTGTTCGCCGTCAGCGTCTGGCGCGAGTCGCCGTTCTTCACCCCGCGTGAGCGTGCTGCGCTGGCGTGGTGCGAGTCGGTGACACTGCTCTCCGAATCCAAGGTGCCCGTGGAAGTCTTCCAGATCGCCCGCGAACAGTTCAGCGAGCGTGAACTGGTGGACCTGACCGTGGCCATTGGTGCGATCAACGTGTGGAACCGCCTGGGCGTTTCCTTCCGCCAGCAGCCGCCCGCCTGAGCCGCAGCTTTTTGTAGGAGCGAGCTTGCTCGCGAACAACCCCAGCAACGTGGCTGCCTGTTAATCCGTTCGCGAGCAAGCTCGCTCCTACACGTCCCGTGCTGTTTGAGGCAGGCGCAATGGCAGGCAGCACAGCGCGCCCACCAGCAAAGCGCTGACCGCGGCGCCCAGGGCTGGAATGAAACTGCCGGTCATCCCGCGCAGCGCACTGGCGGCCAGTGGCCCGGCGATCTGCCCAACGCCATACAGCGCGGTCATCGCCGCCAGCATGTTGAAGCGCACCTGCGAGGCCACCGCGCGGGCCGCCGGCATGGCGATAGTCACGGTGCCCATGAAGCTGCCACCCACCAGCACCGCGCTGCCCAGGTAAAGGACGGCGGACTCGCCCAGTGCCGGCAGCATCACACCGACGGCCTGCACCAGCAGGTTCAGCGCCAGTGCACGGCGGCCACCGAGCCTCAGGTGCAGGCGGTGCCAGAGGAAGCACGAGGGCGCAGCGCCCAGGCCGAACGCCGCCCAGACCTGCAGCGGGTCGATGGCGCCCAGGCCGCTCTTCATCAGCAATGGCAGGTAGGTGGCAGTGATGATGTAGCCGAAGCCGGCCAGGCCGTAGACCAGCAGGATGATCGGCGCGGACAGCTCGGGCACCTGCCCCGAACCGTTCGTTATGTGTTGCGGCATTGGCGGTGCTGCGCGACCCAGCGCAGGGGTGGCCAGTAACGACAGAGCCAGCCCGGCCAGCGCCAGCACGCACCAGATCGCGGCGCTTCCCAGGCCGAAGGCGTTGCCGGCGGCAATCAGTTCCGCCGAGACCAGGATGCCGACGCCCACGCCGGCGAACATCATTGGTGCGCCATGGCTTTCGCCCATGCTCTGCAATAGCCATTGCGCCGCGCTGACCAGCACCATGGCCGTGAGCACGCCGGCCAGCAGACGCACGCCCACGGCAAACCAGACCGCTGCCGGAATGGCCATGGCGGCGAGGGCGGCCAAGGTGCCGACCAGGGCGATCAGGCAGATGCGTGCAGCATGTCGTTCGTGGCTGCGCGCCAGCAGCAGCGCACCCAGCAGGTAGCCGGCGTAATTGGCCGAGGCCGCCAGCGAGCCGCCGGTGACGCTGAGCACGCCGTCGCGCACCATCAGCGGGTAGAGCCCGGTAAAGGCAAATCGGCCAAAGCCCATGCCCACGGCAAGGATCAGTGCCGCCGACAGCGCCGCGGGCAGGCGGCGTGCGCGGCTCACGGGCGTGCCTCCAGGGCTTCCCGCCAGCGTTGGAAGGCACCGGTGGCATAGCCTTCGCGCCAGATCAGCAGGGTGTCCACTTCCAGCAGCGGCACCACCTGCAGGGCGGGCATATGCCGGTGCAGCTCCAGCACTGAACGGGGCAGCACGCCAAAGCAGGACCCGGCGTTAACGCAGGCGAGGATGCCATGGTACGAACCGACCTCCTGCACGACGAGCGACGCTCCCTGCAACCAGCGCTCCAGCAACTGGCGGTAAGTGCAGCCGCGGGCGAAGCCCACCAGCGTGCGGATCTGCACATCCTCGGGCCGGGTTACCGGTGGATGGTCGCCCGGCAGCACCAGCAGCAACTCCTCGCGGAACACCGGTTCGGCGCACAGGCCGCGCTCCAGCAGCGATTCGAAACCAGGTTCGGCGTGGAGGATGTCCGGATGGGAGATCAGCGCGCAGTCGAGCTGGCGGTTCAGTACTTCATTGATCAGCTTCTGGCTGTGGCCGGTGGTGATGTGCAGCTCCACGTCGGGATAGGCCCGGTGAAAGCGCGCCAGGATTTCCGGCAGCCGGCTGGCGGCGGCGGCTTCCATGCTGCCCAGGCGCAGGCTGCCGGTGGCGCTGCTCGGGTGCAGCGACTGGCGGGCTTCGGTGGCGAGGGCGAGCAATTGCTCGGCGTAGCGGAGGAACTCGCGGCCCTGGTCGGTCAGCGTCATGCGCTTGCCATCGCGCAGGAACAGCGCCGCGCCGAGGTCTTCCTCGAGCTGGCGAATGCGCGTGGTGACGTTCGATTGCACGCGCTGCAGGCGGGCCGCGGCGCGGGTGACGCTCTGTTCTTCGGCGACGCAACGGAAGATTTCCAGGCTGGAGAGATCCATGATTAATCTTCAATAGAGAATATGTTGCGAAGAATAATCTCTCTATGAGATGTTGTGTCAAGCGTCAGCAAGCCAGGCGGCGATTTCGCCGGCACCGAAAACGAGGACCCCGTCATGCGCATTACCGAACTGCTCGGCATCCAGCACCCCATCATCCAGGCGCCCATGGTGGGCGTGTCCACCCCGGCGCTGGCCGCGGCGGTTTCCAATGCCGGCGGCCTGGGCTCCATCGGCCTGGGCGCGAGCAGCGCGACGCAGGCCCGCGCGCTGCTGGAGCAGACCCGCGCGCTGACCGACAAGCCGCTCAACCTCAACCTGTTCTGCCACCGCCCGGCCGTGGCCGACGCGGTGCGCGAAGCGGCCTGGCTGGAACACCTGCGTCCGCTGTTCGCCGAGTTCGATGCGCAGCCACCGCAGCAGATCAGCGAGATCTATCGCAGCTTCCTGGCCGATCCGGACATGCTGGAGTTCCTCATCGAAGCGCGCCCGGCGGTGGTCAGCTTCCACTTCGGGTTGCCGCCGCAGAGCTGGATCGATCGCCTGAAGGCCGCCGGTATCCGCCTGCTGGCTACCGCTACCTGCCTGGAAGAGGGCCGTGCCATCGAGGCGGCGGGCATCGACGCGATCGTCGCGCAAGGCTATGAGGCCGGTGGTCACCGGGGCGTGTTCGAGCCGGAGAAGGACGCGCGTATCGGCACCTTCGCGCTGGTCCGCACGCTGGTCAAAGGCACAGGCCTGCCGGTAATCGCGGCGGGTGGAATCATGGATGGGCAGGGCATGCGCGCCATGTTCGAGCTGGGCGCCGAGGGCGTGCAGATGGGCACGGCATTTATCGCCGCGGACGAATCCTCGGCCAACGCCGCCTTCAAGGCAGCGTTGCGAGGCGAGCGGGGTGAGCGCACCGCGGTGACGGCGGCGATTTCCGGCCGCGCTGCGCGGGGCATGGTCAATCGGCTGTTCACCGACGTGGGCAGAGCCGATGCGCCGGCGCTGCCGGACTACCCGATCACCTATGACGCGGCCAAGGCGCTGACCGCCGCGGCGACCGCCAAAGGCAACAGCGACTTCGCCGTGCAGTGGGCCGGGCAGGGCGCGCCGCTGGCGCGGGAGATGCCGGCGGCGCAGCTGGTGGCGACCCTGATGCGCGAATTCCTCACCGGCACGAGCCTGTAGGAGCGAGCTTGCTCGCGAACCGCCTGACGCCAGCGCCGCCAGGCGCTCCGTTCGCGAGCAAGCTCGCTCCTACAAGGGCCTGATGCCCCGCTTCGGGCTGAGGTGATTGGTGGATGGCGCGCCTGAATCAGCGGGCGCTGACGCCGCGGCAGGCTTCTCCCGCGGGCGCCAGAGTTCGGCCAGCAGTACACCGCCCAGGGTCAGGGCGCCACCGACCAGGTGATAGCTGGTCAGCCGTTCGCCCAGCACCACGGCGGCGATAGCGGCGGTCAGCACCGGCAGCAGGTTGAAGAACAGCGCCATGCGGCTGGGCCCCATGCGCTGCACGCCCTGCATCCAGGCCAGGGCGCCGACGATGGAGGCCAGCAGCCCGGCATACAGCACCAGCGGCAGGTTGGCGCTGGTCAGGCCGTGGTGCGGTGAGGCGATGTACAGCGGCGCCAGTGCAACGATGGCCACCAGTACCTGCAGGTAGAGCATCAGCAATGGCGGCAGGGGCAGGTTCCACTTCTTCAGCAGCACGCCATACACGCCGTAGGCGAGGGTAGCGACGATCATCATGCCGTCGCCCAGGTTCACACCATGGCTGATCAGTTGCTGCGGGCTGCCTTGGGTGATCACCAGCAGCACCCCACCCAGCGACAGCAACGCACCCAGCAGAGCGGCGACGCTCAGCTTGTGGCGCAGCAGGATCGACGCCAGGGCGAGCGACATCAGCGGCATCAACGACAGGATGATGCCCATGTTGGTCGCCGAGGTGAGCGCCGCGGCGTAGTAGGCCAGGCACTGGTAGACGGCCATGCCGAGCAGGCCGAGGGTGATGATCTTGCCGAGGTTGGCGCGGATCACCGGCCAATGGGCGAGGGCGGCGCGCAGCAGGAAGGGCGTCAGCAGCGCACCGGCCAGCAGCCAGCGGAAGAAGCCGATTTCCGCCGGGGCGATCTGCCCGACGGCGAGCTTGTTGACGACGGTGTTGCCGGACCAGATGACCACGGCCAGCAGGGGGAACAGGTAATTCATGGGATTCTTGCGGGTCTCAAAGTGACGTCGGACGGGTTGCCTCTCCCTCTCCCCAGCCTCTCCCTGAAGGGAGCGGGAGGCGTTCCGCGCTCAGCTATTTTACGGAGCCAGCCGGCGGGCCTATGGCCATCCGATCACTCGGGACAGTCCGCTCTCCCTTTGGAGCGGGGCGCGTAGCCAGGGCTGGGGAGAGGGTGCTCCACAGATGGCAGCCATTTTCTCCTCGTCCAAATCCAGACGTATAATGAATACCGGACAATCCACCCCGGCATTCGGACATGACCCGCGTACTGCCTCTCCCGCTGCCCGACATCGACCGGCTGCCAGCCGATCTGTACTTTCGCTACGACGAATTCGACGCCGGCACCCATTCGCCCAGCCACCGCCACGCCTGGGGCCAGCTCAACTATGCGTCACACGGGGTGATGGAGCTGGAGGTCGATGGCCAGCGCTTCCTCTCGCCGCCGCAGTACGCCGTGTGGGTTCCGCCAGGGCTCGAGCACAGCTGCTACAACCGCCAGGCCATCGTCTATCGCTCGCTGTACGTGTCCGCCGAACTGGCGCGGGAGCTGCCGGCCGCGCCTTGTACATTGGCGATCAGCGATATCCTCAAGGCCATTCTTTCGGACTTCGCCACACGCCGCGTGAAGCTGCCGCAAACCCCCGCCGACCTGCGCCTGGCGCAGGTCGTGATCGATCAGCTCAAGGCCGCCCAGCCCCACGACGATTACCTGCCTTACGCCAATAGCGGGGCGCTGGGGGAAGTGCTGAGCGCGCTGCAGGCCGCGCCGGGTGACAACCGCACCCTGGCGCAATGGGCCGAGCGCGTGCACAGCACCGAGCGCACCCTGGCGCGGGCCTGCCAGCGGGAACTGGGGATGTCGTTCGGCGAATGGCGCCAGCGCCTGCGGTTTCTTGCAGCCATCGAGGCGCTGGCCTCGGGGGAAGGGGTGCAGCAGATCGCCTTCAACCTGGGCTACAGCAGCCCGTCGGCGTTCATCGCGATGTTCCGGCGGCTCTCCGGCACGACGCCGGAGCAGTACCGCTCGACCTTCCGCGCCCTGGCGCAGGGCTGAAGATTCCCGCCTCGCGCGGCACGGGCCAGCTGGGATCGGCTAAAAGCGCAGTCCAGGCGCTCTGAAGGAGCATGCTCCAGCGGCCTGCAACGCCGCCTGGGCCGCAGATCGTGGACAGGCCCTCAGCGCTTGCCGTCTTCCAGGCTCTTCAGGGTCTTGCGGCAGTGGATCAGTGCATCGCGCACCATGAAGTTCACCAGGGTCGGGGACACGCCCAGTTCCTCGGCGATTTCCTTCTGCGTGCGGCCGTGCAGGCGGTACATCTCGAAGGCATAGCGGGTGCGCTCGGGTAGCGTCTGCAGGGCGCTGGAGATGGCTTCCAGGGTCTGCCGGTCCTCGTGCTCGATCTCCGGTGACGCGGACGGCGTGGCGATGTGCATGCCTTCTTCCTCGCTACCCGAGTAGCGCTTCTCCAGCGCCTGGCGGCGATACAGGTCGATGGCCAGGTTGCGCACCACACGCATCAGGTAGCCGCTCTGCGACTGGATGCCGGGAGTGAGGTCACTCGCATTGAGCTTGATGTACGCATCGTGCACCACGTCTTCGGCATGGCTGCGGCAGCCGAGGATGCGTGCGGCCGCATTGATGAAAGTCTGCCGGTGGGTAGCGAACAGCTCGTGCAGAGCAGGGCGCGACTCGGCGGGCATTGGCTTGGACATGCAAGGTGTTCCTATGCGGCGGCGGAGGCGGGGACGTCCACATGGGTTGAGGCGGTCAATCTAGATCAAATGATAATTATTATCAATTTATTCGGAAGAGTCCGACACTCGCTCTGGAACAGGGTTCCCACACGAGTGTGAAGATTTTTCGTTCGCATCCATTCGTCAGAACTCTCGACTTACAGGTGAAGGACAAGCCAGGAAATTTCGCCGGTGCATATCTTATGAGAATTAATCGCATCCGAGAACACTAACTATTTCATCGCCTCCCTCGTCTTCATGGCAGAGCTGGAAAACATCGGTAGTGGCCGGTGGCCGGCATTCCATACAGCTGAAGGAGAAGAGCGATGGCTTTCGATCGCGAAGATGCGGTTTACAAGGTGCTGGTCAATGGCGAAGAGCAGTACTCGCTGTGGCCGGACTACAAGGAAGTCCCGGCCGGCTGGCGCGAAGTCGGTCCGCGCGGCAGCAAGGCCGATTGCCTGGCCTACGTCGAGGCGAACTGGACCGACATGCGCCCGCTGAGCCTGCGCCAGAAGATGGACGGCCAGGCAGCGGGGCACTGATCCGTGCTGCGCCTTTTCTGCCTGCCATACTCCGGCGCCAGCGCCATGCTCTACGTCCGCTGGAAGCGCCAGCTGCCGGCCTGGCTCGAGGTCTGCCCGGTGGAGCTGCCCGGTCGTGGCCGGCGCTTCGCCGAACCCCTGCAGACCGACCTGCGCGCGCTGGCCAGCCAACTGGCCGATGAGATCGCCGCCCGGCTGGATCAGCCTTACGCCGTCTTCGGCCACAGCCTCGGCGGCCTGCTGGCCTTCGAGCTGGTCCACGCCCTGCGCGAGCGCGGCCTGCCGCTGCCGCAGGCGCTGTTCGCCTCGGCAGCCTCCGCGCCGTCACGCCGCGACAGCCATCGTGAACTGGCGCAGGAGCAGAGCGACGCGCAACTGATCGAACGCATGCGCCGCCTGGGCGGGACCGCCTCCGCCGTTTTTGCCGATGCCGAAATGCTCGCCCTGACCCTGCCGGTGATGCGCGCCGATTTCCTCCTTTGTGGTCTCTACGACTACCGCCGGCACCCGCAGCTGACCTGTCCGATCCATGTGTTCGGTGGCAAGGGCGACCGGCTTTCGGTCGAGTCGCTGTCGGCCTGGCAGGACGAGACCTGCGCCGGTTTCTCCCTGGAGATGCTCGAAGGCGGGCACTTCTTCATCAACACCGACGAGGCGCGCCTGCTCGAGCTGATGCTCGGCCGGCTGCGCCTGCCTGGCCAGTCGACCAGCGCAGCGCTGGCCTGATCGATTCAAGCGGAGACCCCCGATGCCTACCTCCACTCTGTTCGATATCGCTCCCCTGGCTGAAGCGCGCGGCGGCCTGCCGTTGCTGGTGCAGGCACGCGGCGAGGGTATCGACCTGCTCGATGCCCTCGCCGAACTGCGCCCGCTGGTTGAAGAGCGCCTGCCGGTGTGCGCCGGCATTCTCTTCCGTGGTTTCCAGGTCGGCGCGGCGGAGCGCTTCCGTGAATTCGCCGCCGGCTTCGGTCACCCGCTGCTCAACTACGAATTCGGTTCCACGCCACGCAGCAACGTCACCAGCGGCGTGTACACCTCCACCGAATACCCGCCGCACCAGCACATCCCGCTGCACAACGAGCAGGCCTACACCCGCGAGTGGCCGCTGAAGATCTGGTTCTATTGCGTGCAGGCCGCGCAGAGCGGCGGCGAGACCCCCATCGCCGACAGCCGCGAAATCTACCGCCGGGTTGACGAAGGCATCCGCCGCCGCTTCAGCGAGCGCGGGCTGATGTACACGCGCAACTTCGGCAACGGCCTGGACGTGGCCTGGGAGCAGGTGTTCAACAGCGACGACCCAGCCGTGGTCGAGGCCTATTGCAGGGCCCACAGGATCGGCTGGGAATGGAAGGAAGACGGCGAGCTGCGCACCCGCCAGGTCTGCCAGGCCGTCGCGCAGCACCCGGTGACCCGCGACTGGGTGTGGTTCAACCAGGCGCACCTGTTCCACGTCTCCAACCTGCCGCCGGAAGTGCGCGAGAGCCTGCTGGAAATCGTCGACGAGGAAGACCTGCCGCGCAACGTCTACTACGGCGACGGCAGCCCCATCGAGCCGTCCGTACTCGACGAAATCCGCGGCGTGCTGGAGGAGGCCAAGGTGAGCTTCCCCTGGTACAGCGGCGACGTGCTGATGCTCGACAACATGCTGGCGGCGCATGCGCGCTCGCCGTTCTCCGGGCCGCGCAAGGTGGTGGTGGCGATGGCCGAGGGGCACGGGGCGGACGCCTGACGTGTCGGCTTGCACGGACAACTCCCTCTCCCTCTGGGAGAGGGCGGGGGTGAGGGAAATGGCCGGGCACCGAAGTCGCCGGTAGCACCCTCACCCTAACCCTCTCCCAGGGGGAGAGGGGACCGATCGGAGCGAGCGTTGATGGCGGTGCTCCGAAAGAACAGCGAATCAAGAATTTCCTCCGGCGAGCGCCCACGCACTCGCCGCCAGAACAGGTGATGTCATGAACGACCGTTACGAAGCCGCCGGAAACCTGGTCGAGGCCCTGCTGCAACGCGCCTGCGAAATGCCGCGCAAGACCGCCCTGCGATTCATCGCCGAGAATGTCGAACAGCCCATCAGCTTCCGCGAGCTGGACGAGCGCGCCCGTGCCATGGCCGCCTGGATGCTGCGCCATGGCCAGCAGGGCGACCGTGCCGTCCTCCTGCTGCCCAGCGGCCCGGACTACGTCACGGCGTTCTTCGCCTGCCTCTACTCGGGCATCATCGCCGTGCCGGCCTATCCGCCGGAATCGGTGCGCCCGCAGCATCTGGCGCGCCTGCGCTCGATCCTCGATGACGCGGAACCCAGCCTGGTGCTCACCGATTCGACGCTGATCGAGGCCCTGCGCCCGGCCTGCGTGCGCGAGAACGGCGAGAGCCCGTTGCTGCTGGCGGTGGACCAGGCCGATCCGGCGTTGGCCATCGAATGGCAGATGCCGGAACTGGCCGACGACGACATTGCCTTCCTGCAGTACACCTCCGGCTCCACCTCGACACCCAAGGGCGTGCAGGTCAGCCACGGCAACCTGGTCGCCAACGAACGGCTGATCCGCCACGGTTTCGGCATCGGCGATGACGACGTGATCGTCAGCTGGCTGCCGCTGTTCCACGACATGGGCCTGATCGGCGGGCTGCTGCAACCGATCTACAGCGGCATCGAATGCGTGCTGATGTCGCCGCGCTACTTCCTCGAACGCCCGCGCCGCTGGCTGGAAGCCATCGCCCGCTTCGGCGGCACCGTCAGCGGTGGCCCGGACTTCGCCTACCGGCTGTGCTGCGAGCGGGTCAACGAGGCCGCTCTGGAAGGCCTGGACCTGAGCAAATGGCGCGTGGCCTTCTCCGGCTCCGAGCCGATCCGCCCGGACACCCTGGAGCGCTTCGCCGCCTGGTTCGCCCCGGCGCAGTTCGACGCCGCGTCCTTCTACGCCTGCTACGGCCTCGCCGAAGCCACCCTGTTCGTCACCGGCGGCGTGCGCGGTGAGGGCATCGGCCAACTGGAAGTGGACCTCAACGCCCTGGGCGAAAACATCGCCCGCCCGGGGCGCGGTACTTCGCTGATCAACTGCGGCCGCACCCAGCCGGACCACGACGTGCAACTGGTCGACCCGCAGAGCGGCGAAACCCTCGGCCCGGACCGCGTCGGCGAGATCTGGAGCAGTGGCCCCAGCGTCGCGCTGGGCTACTGGCGCAACCCGTTGGCCAGCGCAAGCACCTTCGTCGAGAAGGACGGCCGCACCTGGCTGCGCACCGGCGACCTGGGCTTCCTGCACAACGACGAACTCTTCGTTACTGGCCGGCTCAAGGACATGCTCATCGTCCGTGGACAGAACCTCTACCCGCAGGACCTGGAACGCTGTGTGGAAGAAGAGGTGGACCTGGTACGCAAGGGCCGCGTCTCCGCCTTCGCCATCGAACACCAGGGCCGCGATGGCATCGGCATCGCCGCCGAAGTCGGGCGTAGCGTGCGCAAGCTGATCTCCGCCGAGGCGCTGGCGAAAGCCATCTCCGCCGCCGTGGCCGAGACCTTCCAGGAGGCGCCGCTGGTGGTGGCGCTGCTGGAGCCGGGTGCGCTGCCCAAGACTTCCAGCGGCAAGCTGCAGCGGTCGGCGTGCCGCGCCCAACTGCTCGATGGCAGCCTGCAGGCCTACGCCATCCAGCGCGCCGGAGAGCCGATCAGCGATGGCGCCAGCGCCAGGCCGGTTGCTGCACTGACTGCCGAAGAGCAAGCCATCGCCGCACTCTGGAGCGAGGTGCTGGAGCTGCCGGCGATTCGCCGCGATGACAATTTCTTCGCCCTGGGCGGCAACTCGATCAAGGCCACCCAACTCATGGCGCGCCTGCGTGAGCGCCTTGGTCGCGCGGTTGAGCTGCGCCTGCTGTTCGAAGCGCCGGAACTGGGCGCCTTCGTCGCCGCGCTGGCGGCCCTGCCGACCATTCAGGTCGAGGCTGTGCCGCAGCTCCCGCGTGACGGCCTGCTGCCGCTGTCGCCGGCCCAGCGCCGCCTGTGGTTCCTCTGGAAGCTGGAACCGCAAAGCGCGGTCTACCACATCGCCGGGCGCATGAACCTGCGCGGCGAGCTGCGCCGCCCGGCGGTGGAGCAGGCCTTTGCCGTGCTGCTGGGCCGCCACGAAACCCTGCGCAGCCGTTTCATCGAGCAGTCGGACGGCGCAGTGTCGCTGAGCCTCTCCAAAGACACGCAAGTGGAATTGACCGAGAGCGACTTCAGCTCCCTGGGCAACGCCCGCCGCGACATCGCCGCCCGCGAAGATGCGCAGGCCTTTGCCGGCGAACCCTTCGACCTGGCCACCGGCCCGCTGCTGCGCCTGCGCCTGCAGAACCTCGGCGGTGGCCGCCAGGCGCTGTTGCTCTGCGTGCACCACATCATCGCCGACGGCTGGTCGCTGAACCTGCTGCTGGATGAGTTCGCCGAGTGCTACCGCGCCATCGTCGAACAGCGCGAGCCGGTATTGCCCGCGCTGTCGCGCCAGTACCTCGACCTCGCCGCCACCGAGCAGGCCAGGCTGGAGGCGGGCGAAGGCGCGCGTCTGCTGGACTGGTGGAGCGAGCGTCTGGGCGACCAGCATTCGCCGCTGGAATTGCCCTTCGCAACCGGCGAAAAAGGCCAGAGCGCCGAGCTGATCGAATGCGCAGTGGATGCCGACCTGACGCGTCAATTGCGCGCTCTGGCCCAGGCCCACGGCGCCACCCTGCCGATGCTCCTGCTCAGCGCCTACAACCTTTTGCTGCAGCGCTACAGCGGCCAGCACGACCTGCGCATCGGCCTGACCCAGGCCGGCCGTGAACAGCTGGACAGCGAGCGCCTGGTCGGCTTCTTCGTCAACCTGCTGGTGCTGCGCAGCGAGCTGCCCGAAGGCGCCAGCCTGCGCGGCGTGCTCCGCCAGCTGCGCGACGACCTGCTGCAAGCCCAGGCGCACCAGAGCCTGCCGTTCGAGCAACTGGTGGAGGCGCTGCAACCCGAGCGCGGCCACGGTCGCCACCCGCTGTGCCAGGTTGCCTTCGACCACCAATGGCAGCCGCGCGCCGGCAACGGCCTGCCGGGCCTGACCGTGGAAGCCCTGGAACAGCTCGACCTGGAAACCCCGTTCGACCTGGTGCTGCGCGTTCGTGAGGGCGAACAGACCCTGCGTCTGAGCTTCTGCTATGCCCGCGAGCGTTACGCCGCAACCGGCATGCAGCGCCTCGTCGGGCACTTCCTCGAGCTGTTGCGCACGCTGCCGCAAATGAACGCCGACGCCGTCCTCGACGCCCGCGACTGGCTGCCCGCCAGCGACTGGAGCATCGCCGTGGCCGGCGAGTTACCAGCCTTCGAGGCGCTGAGTGAGACCATCGCCGCTCAGGCCCGCCGCCATCCGGCGAAAATCGCGCTGATCGACGAGCAACGCGAGGTGAACTTCGCCGAGCTGGAAGACCGCTCCAACCGCCTGGCGCAGCGCCTGATCCAGCGCGGCATCGGCGCGGAGCGCCGGGTTGCGGTGGCGCTGCCGCGCGGCGTGGATATCCCGCTGGCCCTGCTGGCCGTCATGAAAGCCGGCGGCGCCTACCTGCCACTGGACGTCGATTACCCCGAGGAGCGCCTGGCCTGGCTGATGCAGGACGCCGGCGTCGACCTGCTGCTGACCAATGCCGCGCTGGCCGAGCGCCTGCCGCTGCCCGCCGGCGTCGAGCGCCTGCTGCTGGAAGAGGCTGACCTCGGCAATGCCCTGGCCGTGCGCCCGCTGCTGCGCATCGAGCCGCAGAACCTCGCCTACCTGATCTACACCTCCGGCTCCACCGGCCAGCCGAAAGGCGTTGCCGTCGCCCATGGCGAGATCGCCGCGCACTGCCGCGCCATCGGCCAGCGTTACGCCATGAGCGACGCCGACCGCGAGCTGATCTTCATGTCCTTCGCGTTCGACGGCGCCCATGAGCGCTGGCTCACCGCGCTGTCCCACGGCGGCAGCCTGCTGATCCGCAACGACGCGCTGTGGACCGCCGAGCAGACCCTGGAGCAACTGCGCCGCCATGCTGTGACGGTCGCTGCTTTCCCGCCGGCCTACCTGCAACAGTTGGCGGAACAAGCAACGATCCACGGCCACGCACCGAGCATGCGCATCTATTGCTTCGGCGGCGACGCGGTGCCGGAAGCGGCCTACCAGCTGGCGCACCAGGCGCTGAAACCCGAACACCTGATCAATGGCTACGGCCCCACCGAAACCGTGGTCACCCCGCTGCTCTGGAAGGCCGACGCGCGCACCGCGTGCGGCGCGGCTTATGCGCCCATCGGCGAAGTGGTCGGCGAACGCAGCCTGTATATCCTCGACGACCGCCTGCAACCGCTGCCGCGCGGCGTGGCCGGCGAGCTGTACATCGGCGGCCACGGTCTGGCGCGCGGCTACCATCAGCGCGCCGGCATGACCGCCGAGCGCTTCGTCGCCGACCCCTACGCGGACGGCCTGCGCCTTTACCGCAGCGGCGACCGCGTGCGCTGGCGTGAAGACGGTGCGCTGGACTACCTCGGGCGTGTCGACCAGCAGGTGAAGATCCGCGGCTTCCGCATCGAGCCGGGCGAGATCGAAGCCCGCCTGCGGGCGTTGCCCGGTGTGCGCGAAGCAGCGGTGATCGCCCGCGACAGCGAGCGCGGCAAGCGCCTGCTGGGCTACGTGACGACTGAAAGCGTCGCCGAAGACACCCTGAAAGCCGCGCTGCGTGCGCAACTGCCGGACTACATGGTGCCGTCGCGCATCCTCGTGCTTGGCGAAATGCCGCTCAACGCCAACGGCAAGATCGACCGCAAGGCGCTGCCCGAGCCACAGGACGCCGCCAGCACAACCGAAGCCCCGCGCGACGGCCTGGAAAGCCGCGTCGCCGCCGTCTGGGCCGAAGTGCTCGGCGTGCCGGCCATCGGCCGCGAGGATGATTTCTTCGAGCTGGGCGGCCACTCGCTGCTGGCAACCCAGGTGATCTCCCGTCTGCGTCTCGACCTGCATTGCGAAGTGCCGCTGCGCGACCTGTTCGAAGCCAGTCGCCTGGACGAATTCGCTGCCCGTCTGGGCGCTGCTAATCCTTCTGCTCGCCCGCCGCTGCGCGCCGTTGCCCGCGACGGCGACTTGCCGCTGTCGGCCGCGCAGAGCCGCCTGTGGTTCTTCTGGCAGATGGAGCCGGCCAGCGCCGCCTACAACGTGCCGGGCGCGCTGCGTCTGCGCGGTGAGCTGGACGAAAACGCCTTGCGCCGCGCCTTCGATGCCCTGGTGGCGCGCCACGAAACCCTGCGCACCACCTTCGACGAAGTGGACGGCCAGGCCTTCCAGCGCATCCGGCCGGCGCAGCCGCTGGACCTGGCGCGGGTCGATCTGTCCACCGAAGTCGACGGTGAAAGCGCCGCGCGCCGACTGGCCGAGGAAGAAGCACAGCGTCCGTTCGACCTGCGCAACGGCCCGCTGCTGCGCCTGACCCTCATGCGATTGTCTCCAAAAGAAGTGGCCGACGCCGACCACGTGCTGCTGCTGACGATGCACCACATCGTCTCCGACGGCTGGTCGATCCGTGTGCTGGTGGACGAGTTCAGCCGTCTCTACGGCGCCTTCGCTGCTGGCGAAGACCTGCAACTACCGCCGCTGCCGGTGCAGTACGCCGACTACGCCCAGTGGCAGCGCGAGCTGCTGGCGGGCGAGGAGGGCCAGCGTCAGCTGAACTGGTGGACCGAGCAACTCAGCCAGGACACGCCTGTCCTGGAACTGGCCGCCGACCGCCCGCGTCCGGCCGTGCAGAGTTACCGCGGCGGCAGCCTCGGCTTCAGCCTGGATGCCGGGCTGGGTAGCCGCCTCAAGCAACTGGCCCGCGAGCAGGACGTCACCCTGTTCATGCTGCTGCTCGGCGCCTACGCCGTGCTCATGCAGCGCTACAGCGGCCAGCGCGACCTGCGTGTTGCAGTGCCCATCGCCAACCGCCAGCAACTGGAAACCGAAGGCCTGATCGGCTTCTTCGTCAACACCCAGGTGATGCCGTGCGCATTGGCGGACGACGAATCCTTCGCCGCGCTGCTGGCCCGTCTCAAGCCGCTGGCACTGGGTGCGCAAGCCAGTCAGGACCTGCCGTTCGAACAGCTGGTGGAGGCGCTGCAACCCGAACGCAGCCTGGCCTACAACCCGCTGGTGCAGGTGAAATTCAACTTCGGCTTCGACGTCAGCCGCCTGCCCGACGCCGGCGCGTTGAAGCTGGAACTGTTCAGCGAGGAACAGTACGGCGCGCGCTTCGACCTCGCCCTGGACATGGCCGAGGCGCTGGACGCCAGCGGCCAGCCGGGCGATGAACTGCGCGGCAGCTTCGTCTATGCCCGCGACCTGTTCGACGAGGACAGCGTCGCCGCCATCGCCGGCCAGTTCGAAGCGCTGCTGCGTCAGCTGTGTGCCGAACCGCAGCGCGCTCTGGGCGAGCTGCCGCGCCCGATCGCTTCGCATCGTCGTGGCGAGGCGCGGCAGTGGCCGCAGCAGGACGTGCTCGGCCTGTTCGCTGCGCAAGTCGTCGCGCAACCGGATGCCATCGCCGTGCAGGACGATAACGTCCGTTACAGCTATGCGGAACTGGATGCGCGCACCAGCCGCCTGGCCAACGCGCTGATCGACAGCGGTGTGGAGCAGGGCGCGTGCGTCGCCATCTGCCAGGAACGCAGCGCGCAGTGGATTCTCCTGCTGCTGGGCGTGCTCAAGGCCGGTGCCACCTATGTACCGCTGGACCCGGCGCAGCCAGCCGAGCGCCTGCGCCAGTTGCTCCAGGACAACGCCATCGGCCGCGTGCTGGTCAGCGACGCGGCGCTGCTGGAGACCTTCGGCGAAGCCGCCATGCTGATCCCGGCCGGTGGCCCGGAGCAGGGCGGTGATGCCGCGCCCGCGCGGAACATCGATCCGCAGCAGGCCGCCTACGTCATCTTCACCTCCGGTTCCACCGGCCAGCCCAAGGGCGTGCGCGTCAGCCACGCGGCGCTGGCCAACTACGTGCAAGCCGTGCTCGAGCGCCTGCAACTGGACCAGGGCCGCGCCCACGGCCTGGGCATGGCGATGGTCTCCTCGGTGGCCGCCGACCTTGGCCACACCACGCTGTTCGGTGCGCTGTGCGGCGGTGGTCGCCTGCACCTGGCCGATGCCCAGGCGGTGGCGGATGCCGAGCGCTTTGCCGCGTTCATGCAGGACGTGGACGTGCTGAAGATCGTCCCCAGCCATCTCGCCGGCCTGCTGGCGGCCGCACCGAATGCTGCCGCCGTGCTGCCGCGCCGTCTGCTGGTGGTAGGCGGGGAAGCCTGCGACCGCGCGCTGCTGCAGCCGCTGCGCGAGCTCGCACCCAAGCTGCGCATCGTCAATCACTACGGCCCCAGCGAGTCCACCGTGGGCGTGCTGACCCACGAATGGTCGCTGCTCGAAGACCTGCCGGCGGCGAGCCTGCCCATCGGCACGCCGTTGGCCAACACTGCCGTCCGCGTGCTCGACGAGAACGGCCGCGACCTGCTGCCGGGCGTGCCGGGCGAGCTGTACATCGCTGGCGCCGGCCTGGCGCTGGGCTACCTCGGCCAGCCGGAAATGACGGCCGAACGCTTCGTAGAGATCGAGGGGGAGCGCCTGTACCGCAGCGGCGACCGTGTGCGCCTGAACCGTCGCGGCGACGTGGAGTTCCTCGGCCGCGTCGACGACCAGGTGAAGATTCGCGGCTACCGCGTCGAGCCGGGCGAACTGGCGCAGGCGCTCAAGCGCCTGCCGGGCGTGCGCGATGCCGTGGCGCTGGCCGAACGTGAAGGCGATGGCCCGATGAAGCTGCTGGCCTGGGCCGTCGCCGAGGGCCAGAGCGTGGAAGCGCTGCGCGAAGCCCTGGCCGGCGAAGTCCCGGAATACCTGCTGCCCGCCCAGCTGATCCTGCTGGAACGCCTGCCGCTGAACGCCAACGGCAAGGTGGATCGCAAGGCCCTGCCGCGCGCCGAAGCGGTCGCCAAGGCCGGAGACAGCGCGCCGCTGAGCGAGCTGGAACAACGCATTGCCGATATCTGGCAGGCCGTGCTGAAAGTCGAGCAGGTCGGTGCCGAGGACAACTTCTTCGAACTGGGCGGCGACTCCATCCTCAGTCTGCAGATCATCGCGCGCATCCGTAAGCTGGGTTACAAGCTCAGCCCGAAACAGCTGTTCGAGCGGCAGAGCGTCCGCCAGCTCGCGCAGTGGCTGGAGAGCCGTGCGCCGGCTGCCGCCGCGGCACCCGCGCCGGTCGTGACCGTCAGTGGCGAAGTGGCGCTGTCGCCGGTGCAGGCGCGCTTCTTCGAGCGTGTACCGGGCGCCCAGCGCCACCACTGGAACCAGGCGCTGCTGCTGCAACCGCGCGAAGCGCTGGACGGCGACACACTGGCCCGCGCGCTGCACTGGTTGGTCGGCCAGCACGACGCCCTGCGCCTGCGCTTCGACGGCAGCCGCCAGCGTTACGCTGAACAGGGGGCGCTGGACATGACCCTCCTGTGGCGCCGCCGCGCTGCCGATGCCCGCACCCTGGAGCGCCTGTGCGACGACGCCCAGGCCAGCCTGGATATCGCCAACGGCCCGCTGCTGCGTGCCATGCACGTCACGCTGGAAAGCGGCGGCGAACGTCTGCTGCTGGTCATCCACCATTTGGCGGTGGACGGCGTGTCCTGGCGCATCCTGCTGGAAGACCTGCAATACGCCTACCGCGAACTGCGCGCCGGGCGCACACCCGCAGCGCTACCGCGCAGCGACAGCTACCAGGTCTGGAGCGCCCGCCAGCAGGCAGCCACCAACAGCACCGAAGTTGCCGCCGAGCTGGCTTACTGGCAAGGCGAACTGCGCGGTGCGCCGTCGCTCGAGCGTGCCCGCACCGACGCTCCGGGCACCTGGAAAGAAGCCGCCAATGCGCGCTTCAGCCTCGACGCCGAAACCACCCGCCAACTGCTCGGCCCGGTGCTGAAAGCGCAACGCCTGCAGATCAACGACCTGCTGCTGACCGCCCTGGCCCGCGCGCTGTGCGCCTGGACCGGCGAATCTTCCGCGCTGGTGGAAATGGAAGGCCACGGCCGCGATGCCTTCGACAACCAGGCAGCGTTGGACCTGAGCCGCTCCGTGGGCTGGTTCACCGCGCTGTATCCAGTCCGCCTGCATGCCGGCGGCGAGCCGGGTGACGACCTGCGCGCCACCCGCGAGCACCTGCGCAACCTGCCGCGCGCCGGCATGGGCTACGGCCAACTGCGCTACCTCAGCCAGCACGCCGCCAGCCTGCGCGAGCTGCCCACGCCGCAGGTGACCTTCAACTACCTCGGCCAGCTCGATCAGGCCTTCGCCGACGCCGACTTCCTGCCGGCCTTTGAAGGCGTGGGCCGCAGCCAGCCGCTGAATGCCGCGCTGGGCAATGCGCTGGTCTACGCCGGCCGTGTGCTGGGTGGCGAGCTGAGCCTGGAAGTCACCTACAGCAGCGCGATGTTCGACGCTGCCGTCATCGATGAGCTGCAAGCGCTGCTGCGCGCCGAATTGCAGGCGCTGGTGGCTTACTGCATGACCACGCCACGCAAGCTGGAAGCCGCCGAGCTGCCGCTGGCCGATCTGAGTCAGGCCCAGCTCGACGCCTTGCCGCTGCCGGCCGGCGTGGAAGACCTCTATCCGCTGTCGCCGATGCAGCAAGGCATGCTGTTCCACGCCCTCGACGTGCCGGGCTCCTCGCTCTACGTCAACCAGCTGCGCGTCGACCTGGACGGTCTCGATGAAGCCCGCTTCCTCGACGCCTGGCGCGCGGTCGTCGCGCGCCACGCCAACCTGCGCGCGGGCTTCCTCGCCAGTGCGGATTCGGCGCCGTTGCAGTTCGTCCTGCGTGAGGTGCAGTTGCCGGCGCAGTCCTTCGACTGGCGCGACCAGCAGGTCAGCGAGCAGCAACTGGACAGTGTCGCTGAGGCCCAGCGCAACCTGGGCTTCGACCTGGCCCAGCCGCCGCTGCAACGTCTGGCGTTGCTGCGCCTTGGCGAACGTCGCTACCACCTGATCTGGACCTGCCACCACCTGCTGCTGGACGGCTGGAGCAGCGCGCGGCTGATCGGTGAAGTGCTCGCCCTGTACCGTGGCGAGTCGCTGCCGACGCCCGCCGCGCAGTACGGCGACTACATCGGCTGGCTGCGTGCCCAGGACGGCGCCGTCGGCGAAACCTTCTGGCGCGAGCGCCTGAAAGGCTTCGACGAGCCGACCCTGCTGGCCACCGCCTGCAACGCCAGCTTCCGCGAGGAACCGCTGCGCGAGCTGCACAGCCGTCTCGACACGGCGCCGCTGCAACGCTTCGCCCAGACCCAGCGCATCACCCTCAACACCCTGGTGCAGGGCGCCTGGGCGCTGCTGCTGCAACGCTACTGCGGCCAGCGCAGCGTGACTTTCGGCGCGACCGTCGCCGGCCGCCCGGCGAGCCTGCCGGGGGCGGAGGAAAGCCTCGGCCTGTTCATCAACACACTGCCAATCCTGCAGACCCCGGACGACGCCCAGCGCGCCGGCGAATGGCTGCGTGAGCTGCAGGCCTTCAACCTCGACGTGCGCGAGTTCGAGCACACGCCGCTGTACGACATCCAGCGCTGGGCCGGCCGTGGTGGCCAGGCGCTGTTCGACAGCCTCATCGTGTTCGAGAACTTCCCCATGGACGCGGCGCTGTCGTCGTCCGCGGACGATGAACTGCGCATCCTCGGCCATCGTCCGGTAGACGGCACCAACTACGCCCTGGCCCTGGTGGCCAGTGCCGGCGAGCAGCTGGACGTGCGCTACACCTACCGCGCCGACCGCTTCAGCGCGAGCCAGATCGAACGGCTACGCGGCCATTTCGAGCGTCTGCTGCTGGCTCTGGTGGAAGACGCCGAGCGCCCGCTGGGTCGCCTCAGCCAATTGGCCGACGCGGAGCGCAACGAACTGCTGCAACGCTTCAACGCCACCGAGGCCGCTTTCCCGGCAGACACTCAATTGCAGGAACTGATCGAGCGCCAGGTTGCGGCGACTCCGGACGCGCTGGCCCTGCAATTCGGCGAGCAGCGCCTGAGCTACGCGCAGCTCAACGCCCGCGCCAACCAGATTGCGCACTGGCTGCGCTGCGCGGGTGTCGGCCCGGATGTGCTGGTCGGCGTCTGCGCCGAGCGTTCGCTGGAGCTGGTGGTGGCCCTGCTGGGTATCGTCAAGGCCGGCGGCGCCTATGTGCCGATGGACCCGGACTACCCGCAGGATCGCCTGCAGCACATGCTGGCCGACAGCGGCGTCAATCTGCTGCTGACCCAGCAACATCTGCTGCAACGCCTGCCGCAGAACACTGCGAAAACCCTGTGCCTGGACAGCCAGTGGGGCGAAATCGCCACGGCTTCCGCGCAGAATCCTGTCATCCAAGGCAGCCCGCAGAACCTCGCGTACCTGATCTATACCTCCGGCTCCACCGGCAAGCCCAAGGGCGCTGGCAACAGCCACCGCGCGCTGGTCAACCGCTTGCACTGGATGCAGAAGGCCTATGCGCTGGACGCCTCCGACCGCGTGTTGCAGAAGACTCCGTTCAGCTTCGACGTGTCGGTGTGGGAGTTCTTCTGGCCGCTCATGACCGGCGCTGCCCTGGTGGTCGCCGCGCCCGGTGCGCACCGCGATCCGGCGGCACTGCGCCAGGTGATCGAAGCCGGTCAGGTCACCACGCTGCACTTCGTGCCGTCGATGCTGCAGGCCTTCGTCGCTTCCGGCGAACTGGAGCGCTGCACCTCGCTGCTGCAGGTGATGTGCTCCGGCGAAGCGCTGCCCTATGAACTGCAACAGCAATTCCGCCAGCGCAGCAGCGCGAAGTTGCACAACCTCTACGGCCCGACGGAGGCGGCGATCGACGTCAGCTTCTGGGCCTGCGACGAGGACAACGCGCGGCAGGTCGTGCCCATCGGTCGGTCCATCGACAACCTGCGCCTGGTGCTGCTGGACGAGCGCCTGGAGCCTGTTCCGCAAGGCGTCGCCGGCGAGCTGTACATCGGCGGCGTGGGCCTGGCGCGCGGTTACCACGCACGCCCCGGCCTGACCGCCGAGCGCTTCGTCGCCGATCCACACGGGCAGGGCGAGCGCCTGTATCGCACCGGCGACCTGGCTCGCCAGCGCGAGGATGGCGCCATCGAATACCTCGGCCGTCTCGACCACCAGGTGAAGATTCGCGGCCTGCGCATCGAGCTGGGCGAGATCGAGGCGCGCCTGCAAGCGCAGCCGGAAGTCAGCGAGGCCGTGGTGGTGGCGAAGGACGGCGTGCTGCTGGCCTATGTGGTTGCCAGCGCCAAGCCCGAGGCGCTGCGCCAGGCGCTGCAAGGCGAACTCCCGGACTACATGGTGCCGTCGCGGATCATCGTCCTCGACGCCATGCCGCTGTCGCCCAACGGCAAGCTGGACCGCAAGGCCCTGCCGGACCCGCAGCTGGGCGATAGCCAGCGTGAGTACGTGGCGCCGCGCAGCGATCTGGAAGTGGAGCTGGCCGGCATCTGGCAGCACGTGCTGCAGGTGGATCGCGTTGGCCTGCACGACGACTTCTTCGAACTGGGCGGGCATTCGCTGCTGCTCACCCAGGTCGGCCTCACCCTGCGTCAGCGCCTGGGCCTGGAATTGCCGCTGCACCGCTTGTTCGAGCTGAGCAACATCGAATCGCTGGCCGCCTGGATCGAAAGCCAGCGGGCAGGCTCCGCCTGCGCAGAAGAGGAACTGGACCTGATGGATGAACTGCTCGGCGAGCTGGAGAATCTCTGATGAGTGGGGGAATGAACCATCCGATGGACGCCCAGCTGAAACAGGTCGCGGAGCGCCTTGGCGCGCTTTCCGAGGACAAGCAGATCATCTTCCTGCGCCAGCTCCGCGAGAAAGGCGTGAGCCTGTCGCGCCTGCCGATCCTCCGCGAGGGCCGCGAGCACGCGCCGTTGTCGGCGGCCCAGGCGCGCCTGTGGTTCCTCTGGCAGATGGAGCCGCACAGCGCCGCCTACAACATCCCGGCCGCCGTGCGCCTGCGCGGCGCGCTGGACGAGGGCGCGCTGCAGCGTGCCTTCACCGCGCTGATCGCGCGCCATGAAAGCCTGCGCACAGTCTTCCGCAACGTAGAAGATCGCTCTGGTAGGGCGAATGACGCGCAGCGTCATCCGCCGCAACCTGGGCCGGGTGCGACGGCGGATAACGCTGGCGCGTTATGCGCCCTACGAGGGCCGGATGGTCAGGTTCCGCCCACGGTGGAGGGCCGCTCTGGTAGGGCGAATGACGCGCAGCGTCATCCGCCGCAACCTGGGCCGGGTGCAACGGCGGATAACGCTGGCGCGTTATCCGCCCTACGGGAATCGGATGGCGAGGTCATGCGGTGCATCCTGCCGCCGGTGCCGGCGCAGCTGGAGCGAAAGGACTTCGCGAATGAGGCCGAGGCTCGCCAATGGTTGAACCAGTGCGCGCAACGCTCCTTCGATCTCGCGGAGGGCCCGCTATTGCGCCTGCACCTGGCGCGCCTGCCGGGTGAGGCGCTGCTGCTGGTGAACCTGCACCACATCATTGCCGACGGCTGGTCCATCGGCGTACTGATCGATGAATTTGCAGCGCTGTACAGCGCCGAGGTGCAGGGCACGAAAGCCGACCTGGCCGAGCTGCCGATCCAGTACAGCGACATGGCCCGCTGGCAGCGCCTGTGGCTGGCGGCCGGCGAGGGTGAGCGGCAGCTGGCGTACTGGAAGGAACAGCTGGGCGACGAATCGCTGCTGCTGACCCTGCCGGGCGACCGGCCGCGCCCGCTGGTGCAGAGCTACCGCGGCGCCACCCTGGACTTCGAGCTGCCGCGCGCGCTGAGCGACTCCCTGCGCGAACTGGCGCGGGGGCAGGGCGCCACGCTGTTCATGCTGATCCTGGCTGCGTACCAGTTGCTGCTGTCGCGCTACAGCGGTCAGCGCGAGTTGCGCGTCGGCGTGCCCATCGCCGGCCGGGGCCGCGCCGAGAGCGAGCGGCTGATCGGCTTCTTCGTCAACACTCAGGTGCTGTCCGCGCGTATCGACGGCGACGAATCCTTCAACGCCTTCCTGGCCCGCACCCGTGAAGCGGTGCTGGGCGCCCAGGCCAACCCGGACCTGCCATTCGAGCAACTGGTGGACGCGCTGCAGCCCGAGCGCAGCCTGAGCTACAACCCGCTGTTCCAGGTGGCCTGCAACCACCAGCCGAGCCGCCGCGACGCGCTGCGTGAGCTGCCCGGTGGGCTGCAGCTGGAAAGCCTGGAGCTGGACAGCGGTATTGCCAAGTTCGACCTGACCCTGAACACCGAGGAGAGCCGCGACGGCCAGGTGCGCGGGCAGTTCATGTACGCTACCGACCAGTTCGACGCGGCGACCATCGAGCGTCTCGCCGGGCATTTCCTCAACCTGCTGCGCGGCATCGTCGCCGAGCCGCACTGCCCGGTGGCGCGCTTGCCGCTGCTGGAGGGCAGTGAGCGTGAGCAACTGCTCTACGGCTGGAATGCCACCGGGATGGACTATCCGCGTAACGCCTGTCTGCACGAGTTGATCGAGCAGCAAGTGGCGCGCACGCCCAATGACATTGCGCTGACTGACGGCCAGCGCAGCCTCAACTATGCCGAACTCAACAGCCGCGCCAACCGCCTCGCGCACTGGTTGCGCGAGCAGGGCGTCGGCCCGGACAGCCGCGTCGGCGTCGCCCTGGAACGCTCCGTCGAACTGCCGGTGGCTTTGCTCGCCGTGCTCAAGGCCGGCGGCGCCTATGTGCCGCTGGACCCGGAATTCCCCGCCGAACGCCTGGCACACATGCTCGAAGACGGCGGCGTGCGCCTGCTGCTGACTCAGCAGCACCTGCTCGGCGAACTGCCGCAGAGCGGTGCCCGCGTGTTCTGCCTGGACCGCGACTGGGCGCAGCTGGAAGCCTATGCCGACAGCGACCTGGCGAATCTCGCGCGCCCGGACGATCTCGCCTACGTCATCTATACCTCCGGCTCCACCGGCAAGCCCAAGGGCGTCGCGGTGCGCCACGGCGGGGTGGTCAACTTCATGCTCAGCATGGCCCGTGAACCAGGGCTGGACGCGCGGGACCGCGTGCTCGCGCTGACCTCGCTGTCCTTCGACATCTCCGCGCTGGAGCTGTACCTGCCGCTGCTGGTCGGCGGCCGCGTGGTGCTGGTGGACCGCGACGTCGCCCGCGACCCGGCGCGCCTGCTGGGCGTGGCGCTGGAACAGGGCGTGACGGTGATCCAGGCGACGCCGAGCACCTGGACGCTGCTCAGCGGCCACGAGGAATTCCCGCGCCTGACTGGCTGCCGCTTCTTCTGCGGCGGCGAGGCGCTGTCCGCCGAACTGGCGGACAAGCTCACCGCACGCTTCGATAAGGAGAGCGGCGATGCGCTGTGGAACCTCTACGGCCCCACCGAAACCACCATCTGGTCGGCGGCCTGGAAGATCGACAAGGGCGCCCGCGCACTGCTCGGCAAACCCATCGCCAACACCCAGTTGTACATCCTCGACGGCGAGCTTCAGCCGGCGCCCATTGGCGTGGCCGGCGAGCTGTACATCGCCGGCGACGGCCTGGCGCGCGGCTACCATGGGCGCCCCGAACTGACCGCCGAACGCTTCGTCGCCGATCCCTACGCTGGTTTATACGGCCAGCCAGGCCGGCGCATGTACCGCACCGGCGACCTCGCGCGCTGGCGCGCCGATGGTGTGCTGGAATACCTCGGTCGCATCGACCACCAGGTGAAGATTCGCGGCTTCCGTATCGAACTGGGCGAGATCGAGTCGCGCCTGCTCGGCCAACCCGGCGTGCGCGAGGCGGTGGTGATCGCCCGCGACGCGGGGCAGGTGAAACAGCTGGTGGGCTACGTGACCGGCCAGATCGATAGCGACCTGCGCGCCGCGTTGCTGGAAGAGCTGCCGGACTACATGGTCCCCGCGCAGATCGTCCAGTTGCAGCGCATGCCGCTCACGCCCAACGGCAAACTGGACCGCAAGGCCCTGCCGGAGCCGGACTTCAGCCTGTTGCAGAAGAGCTACCGCGCACCGGAGAGCGAGCGTGAGCAGACGCTCGCGGCCATCTGGTGCGCCGTACTGGGCCTGGAACGGGTCGGCCTGGACGACAACTTCTTCGAGCTGGGCGGCGACTCCATCGTTTCCATCCAGGTGGTCAGCCGCGCCCGCGCCGCTGGCCTGCAGCTGAGCCCGAAGGATCTGTTCCAGCATCAGACGCTGCAGGCACTGGCTCGTGTGGCCGGTGATTTCGCAGCGCTTGAAGCGCCGTCGGTAAGCAGCGCGGCCATCGATGCGCCGGATGCCGCGCAACTGGCCGCGCTCGGTCTGAACCCCGACCAGATCGAAGACCTCTACCCGCTGTCGCCCATGCAGCAGGGCATGCTGTTCCACGGCGTGGACGGCAGCGAAGGCGGCGTCTACGTGAACCAGCTGCGCGTGGAAGTGCACGGGCTGGACGTCGAGCGTTTCCGCAGCGCCTGGCAGGCCGCGCTGGATGCCCATGACAACCTGCGTGCAGGCGTGCACTGGCAAGGCCTCGATAAGCCGCTTCAGGCCGTGCACAAGCGCGTCGAGCTGCCGCTGGAAGTCCTGGACTGGCGCGGCCGCGAGGACATGGATGCGGCGCTGGACGAGCTGGCTACCGCCGAACGCAGCCGCAGCTTCGACCTGGAGCGTCCGCCGCTACTGCGCCTGGTGCTGGTGCGCAGCGCCGAGGACAGCCACCAGCTGGTCTACACCCATCACCACATCCTGCTCGACGGCTGGAGCAACGCCCAGCTGTTCGCCGAGGCGCTGCGCCGTTACAACGGCGAGACCATCGCCGAGCAGGGCCGCTACCGCGACTATATCCACTGGCTGCAAGCGCAGGATCAGCAGCAGGCGCAGGACTTCTGGAGCGCGCGCCTGCAAGGCTTCGCCCAACCCACCGTGCTCGCTGACAGCCTGGCGCGCCCGGCCGAGGGCAGCGGCCACGGCCTGGAATACAGCCGCTACGATGCGGCGGCTACCGAGCGTCTGAAGGCCTTCGCCCGCAGCCAGCGGGTAACGCTGAACACCCTGGTGCAGGCGGCGTGGATTCTCCTGCTGCAACGCTACACCGGGCAGCAGCGCGTGGCCTTTGGCGCCACCGTTGCCGGCCGTCCCGCGCAACTGGCCGGCGCCGACAGCCTGCTGGGCCTGTTCATCAACACGCTGCCCATCGTCCAGGCGCCGGCCGAACACGCCGACCTGGGCAACTGGCTGCGCGAACTGCAGGCCTACAACCTGGACGTGCGCGAGTTCGAGCACACGCCGCTGTACGACATCCAGCGCTGGGCCGGCCAGGCCGGGCAGGCGCTGTTCGACAGCATCATCGTGTTCGAGAACTACCCGGTGGACGAGGTGCTGCGCAGCGTCCAGGGGCCACGCTTCGGCGAGCTGAAGTCCAAGGACGAGACCAGCATCCCGATGGACCTCGCGGTGCGCGTCGGCGACCGACTGGAGATCGAATACCAGTACCTGCGCGCGCACTTCAGCGCACCGGCTGTGGCGCGCCTGCGCGGCAACCTGGAACAGGTGCTGGACAGCCTGCTGCACGGCGCCGGCAAGCGCGTCGGCGAGCTCCAGTGCCTGTCCGCCAATGACCGCGCGGCGCTGGCCGCCTGCCGTGGCCCGCAGCAGTCCTTGCCGCCGGCGGAGCCGGTGCACCTGGCCATCGCGCGCCAGGCCGCTCTGCGCGGCGCTGACGTGGCGCTGATCTGCGGCGACGAGGAGATCGACTACGCGGCGCTGGAGCGCGACTCCAACCGCCTGGCCCATCGGCTGATAGCGCTGGGTGTCGGCCCGGAGGTCCGCGTCGGTGTGGCATTGCCGCGCAGCGTGCGCATTCCCTTGGCGCTGCTGGCGGTGCTCAAGGCCGGCGGTGCCTACGTGCCGCTGGACGCCGAGTACCCGCGCGAGCGCCTGGAATTCCAGATGAGTGACGCCGGCATCGCGCTGCTGATCACCGACAGCCGCCTGCGCGAGCGCCTGCCGCTGCCAGCGGGCGTGGCTTGCCTGGAGCTGGATGGCCTTGATCTGACGGGCGAAGACAGCAATCTGCCGGTGGTCAGCCTGGAGCCGGAAAACCTCGCCTACCTGATCTACACCTCCGGCTCCACCGGCAAGCCCAAGGGCGTGGCAGTCAGCCATGGCCCACTGGCCATGCACTGTGCGGCTATCGGCGAGCTGTACCGGATGGACGCGGCGACTCGCGAGTTGCACTTCATGTCCTTCGCCTTCGACGGCGCCCACGAGCGCTGGCTGACCACCCTGGTGCATGGCGGCAGTCTGGTGCTGCGCGGCGATGAGCTGTGGACGCCGGAGCAGACCTACCGCGTGCTGCACGACAAGCAGGTGAGCGTGGCGGCCTTCCCGCCGGTGTACCTGCAACAACTGGCCGAGCACGCCCTGCGTGACGGCAACCCGCCACCGGTGCGCATCTACTGTTTCGGGGGCGATGCGGTGCCCAACGCCAGCTTCGAACTGGCCAAGCGCGCCCTGCGCGCCGAACACCTGATCAATGGCTACGGCCCCACGGAAACCGTGGTCACGCCGCTGCTGTGGAAGGCTGATCGCGCCACGGCCTGCGATGCCGCCTATGCCCCCATCGGCAAGGGCGTTGGCGCGCGCACGCTGTACATCCTCGACGAGCAACTACGCCAGGTTCCGCTGGGCGTAGCGGGTGAGCTGTACATCGGTGGTGATGGTCTGGCGCGGGGCTACCACGAACGCGCCGGGTTGACCGCCGAGCGTTTCGTGGCGGACCCGTTCGGTGCTCGCGGTGGCCGTCTGTACCGCTCTGGCGACCTGGTGCGCGGCCGCGCTGACGGCGTGATCGACTACGTCGGGCGGATCGACCATCAGGTGAAGATTCGCGGCTTCCGCATCGAGCTGGGCGAAATCGAGGCGCGCCTGCAGGATCACCCGCAGGTCAGCGAGGCGCTGGTGGTCGCCCGCGACGGCATCAGCGGCAAGCAGTTGGTGGGCTACGTGGTTGGCGAAGCGGACGGCGACACGCTGCGCAGCTTCCTCCGCGAGCAGGTGCCGGACTACATGGTGCCGGCGCAGATCCTCCAGCTTGCGCGCTTCCCGCTGTCGCCCAACGGCAAGATCGACCGCAAGGCATTGCCCGAGCCGACCTGGCAGGGCGAGGCCTACGAGGCGCCGCGCAACGAGCGCGAGCAGGCCCTGGCGGATATCTGGCAGGACGTGCTGCAGGTAGAGCGCGTCGGCATCCGCGACAACTTCTTCGACCTCGGCGGCGACTCCATCCTCAGCCTGCAGATCGTCTCGCGAGCCCGGCAGGCGTTGGGCGAGGGCGTGGAAATCCGTCTGCGCGATCTGTTGCAGTACCAGACCATCGCCGGCCTGCTGGAACGCGCCGAAAGCGTGGCCGAGGCGGCGCCGGTGAATACCGTGGAAGTCGTCGATGACGGCGAATCCTTCGGCCTGGTGCCGATCCAGCAATGGATGTTCGAGCAGCAGCTGGAGGAGCCGAACCACTTCAACCAGGCCGTGTTGCTGGAGTGCCGTCAGCGTCTGGATGCCGATGCGCTGGAGGCGGCGCTGCAAGGCCTGCTGGCCGAGCACGGCAGCCTGCGCCTGTCGTTTGCGCGCGGGACTGACGGCCAGTGGCACCAGCGTTATCGCGAGGCCAGCGAGATCACCGGTGCGTTGCTCTGGCAGCGTCAGGCGGCCAATGCCGAGGAGGCGCTGCTGATCGCCAACCAGGCGCAGCGCAGCCTGGACCTGAGCGAAGGCCGCCTGCTGCGCGGCGTGCTCACCGACATGGCCGACGGCACCCAGCGCCTGCTGCTGGTGATCCACCACCTGGGTGTGGATGGTGTGTCCTGGCGCATCCTGCTGGAGGAACTGCAACAGCGTTACGCCGCGCAGGTCAGCGGCGAGCCGGCGCCACGCTTCGAGCGTACCAGCGCCTACCGCGCCTGGGCCGAAGGCCTGCGCGAGTATGCCGACAGCCAACTGGCGCAAGGCGACCTGCCGTACTGGCTGGAGCAGACCGACAGCGCCGGCCTGGGCCAGCCGCAGCGCGACAACCCGCGCGGCGCCGAGCGCATGGCACAGCTGGAGCAGACGTTCCTGCGCCTGGACCGCGAGCAGACCCAGCGCCTGCTGAAGGTCGCGCCCGAGGCCTACCGCACGCAGATCAACGACCTGCTGCTGACCGCCCTGGGCCGCACGCTGTGCCAGTGGTGCGACAGCGAGTCGGTGCTGATCGGCCTGGAAGGCCACGGCCGCGAAGACATCCTCGACAGCGTCGACCACAGCCGCACCCTGGGCTGGTTCACCAGCCTGTTCCCGCTGCGCCTGACGCCGGGGCAGGGCGGTTACGCCCAGGCCATCCCGGCGATCCGCCAGCAACTGCGCGCGGTGCCGGACAAGGGGATTGGCTACGGCGCCTTGCGCTACCTGGGCGACAGCGCGCTGCGCCGCCAGCTCGCCGCCCGCGCCGAGCCGCGCGTCACCTTCAACTACCTCGGCCAGTTCGACCAGAGCTTCGATGACCAGGCGCTGTTCGTGCCCTTGCAGGAGAAGCCCGGAGACACCTATGCCGCCAGCACGCCGATGAACAACTGGCTGGAGATCGTCGGCCAGGTCTATGACGGTGAGCTGACCCTGCGCTGCATGTTCAGCCGCCGGGTGTTCCGCCCGTCGCGCATCGAGGCGCTGATGGCGCAGCTGCGAGAAGAGCTGGTCGGGGTGATCGGCCACTGCTGCGCGCAGGTTGAAACCGCCAAGGAAAAGGCCACGGTATGAATGCATTGATGAAAGAGGTCGGCATGCTGCATCCGGAGATTTCCGCATTTCTCGATATGGTCGACGAGGGCCGCCGCAGTGGTCGGCCGGCGCTGCATGAACTGCCGGTGGAACAGGCGCGGGCGGACTTCGAGGCTTCCTCGGAGTCGCTCAGGGCCGGGGCGCCGTCGATGCCCGTGGAGGCATTGCGGATTCCGGCTCGGGAGGGGCGCGAACTGCCCGCACGCTTGTATCGGCCCGCTTTCGCAGGAAACGGCGCAGGGGACGCAGCGATCCTGTATTTCCACGGCGGCGGCTATACGGTCGGCAGCCTGGACTCCCACGATGGCTTGTGCCGGCTGCTGGCGAAGCACTGCAATTGCCCGGTGCTTTCAGTGGGCTACCGACTGGCACCGGAGGCGCCTTTCCCGGCCGCCAATCACGACGCCCGCGATGCCTGGAACTGGTTGCTGGCCTCTGCCGCCAGCCTGGGCTTGAACTCGCGCCGTCTGGCGGTCGGTGGCGACAGTGCCGGCGCCACCCTGGCGACCGTGCTCTGCGCCGAGCTGGCGGGCGAGGGCGCCGAACAGCCCTGCGCCCAGTTGCTGTTCTATCCGGCGGCGGATGCCGGTGCACGCAGCGAATCCCAGGAGCTGTTCGCCGAAGGCTATCTGCTGGAAACGGCCAGCCTGGATTGGTTCTACCAGCAGTACGTGCCTGACGCTTCCCAGCGCCGCGATTGGCGTTGCTCACCGTTGCATGCGGCTGCTGCCCTGCAAGGCAGCGCTCCGGCACTGCTGTTTGCCGCGGAGTTCGATCCGTTGCTGGACGAAGGCCTGGCCTATGCCAACGCGCTGGTGGCGCAGGGCGTGGAAGTGGAGGCCGAGCGCTGCTGCGGGATGACCCATGACTTCCTGCGCATGGGCAACCTGGTGCCGGAGGTGGAGGGGTATTACCGGCGCGTGGCGGAGTTTCTTGCGGCGCGCTGGTGAGCTTCCCTGTAGGAGCGAGCTTGCTCGCGAACCCTCCGCCGCCCGAGCCGGGATATCGGCAGAGTGCGCTTCGCGAGCAAGCTCGCTCCTACGAAGAGCACGGGGTTGGCTATTGGAGTGCCGCCACCGGCTACATGGCGGCGGATAACACTGGTGCGTTAGGCGCCCTACGATACTGCGTCACGGTGGAGAGCGAACGTAGGATGGCGTGGAGCGCAGCGATACCCATCGATGGTGATGCGCTCGGGGCAGCATGGGTATCGCAAGCTCCACCCATCCTATAGATGAAGGCCGGAAGGCTATTGCACCGCCGCCACCGGCTGCGCAGCCAAGTCGCGGCTGGCGGCGTCCTGCAGCGCCGGGCTGGCCCAGTCGGCGGCCTTGAATTCGCGGCGGATCAGGCCGTAGCTCCTGGCGGCCGTGATGGACGCATCCAGGCGGCCGAGGAAATCATCGTCCAGCTTCGGTGACAGGACCTTCACCAGCGGACGGCCCTGGAATTCGCTCTTGAAGATCACCGACGGATAATTGGCCTGCCTGGATACCAGCTCGATGTACGCATCGCGGTTGGCCTCGGCGCTGGCCCACTGCACGGCTTGCAGCTGCACCTTGAGCAGACGCTCGGTGATCTCCGGGTGGGCGTCGACGAATTCGCCGTTGCCCACCAGCAATGCCTGCAGGGTCCCGGCGCCGCCGAGGTCATGGGTGCTCAGGGGGATTTCCGCCAGGCCCTTGTCGCGCAGGGCGAACAGGCCGGCCAGGCCCCAGGTGGCGTCGATCTGCTTGGCCGCCAGGGCGGCGAGAGCGGCGCTGAAGTCGAGGTTGATCACCTTCAGGTCCTTCTCGGAGAGCCCGGCGCTGGCCAGGGCATTGTCGAATGACAGCTGGCTGGCGGTGCCGCGGAAGATGCCCACGCGCTTGCCCTTGAGGTCGGCCAGGGTCTTGATCCCCGAGCCCGGCTGCACGCCCAGGTAATGGTTGACGCCGCGCGCGGTGGCGGCCAGCACGCGGCTATCCAGCCCGCTGGACTTGCCGATGATCGCGGCCAGATCGCCCAGGTAGGCGAAGTCCACCTGGCCGTTGGCGAAGGCTTCGTTGACCACTGGGCCTGCGCCCTTGAAGAAGCTCCATTTCACCTGGATGCCGTCCTTGGCGAACTCCTTCTCCAGCAACTGGCGGGTATAGAGGATGTCCACCACGCCGCCGCCGGAGTGGTTCTGCCCGGCGCTGACGTCGGGCACGGCGATGCGGATTTCCTTCAGCGGGTCGGCCGCCTGGGTCACCAGCGGGTAGGCGCCGAGCAGGCCGGCCAGTACTGGCGCAGCGAAGAGGGAGAGCAATTGTTGGGTGAGGGCCTTCATGGCGCCTGCCTCCTGCAGTAGGGGAGCGCATGCGGCTCCGGCGCCCGCACTAAAGGCATGGGGCTGATCGCCAACAAAATAATAAAAATTCATTTTTTAGTAATTATTCGAGCTAAGCGAGAGAGCACAAGGCTTCGCGGGCAGATGCCCGGAGGGCATAAAAAATATTCGGCGAATGCATTGGATGAGCGCGGGGGCCTTCCCTTAAATGGCCTGTGTTAGCTCATAAATGCATTGATATAACTATTTATATTCCAATGAAGAATATCTCGAAGCCTTATCGCCTTGCTCTTCCCAGTTCTCGCCCGAGGCCTTCCCTTACCGCTGGGCGCGGGTTGGACGCCCTCCTGCCGTGGCTGGTGCCGCTGGCCATTGCGGCGCTCTGGTGGACCGCCAGCCACCGGCACTGGATGTCCGCGCAGATTCTTCCCACGCCCGAGCTGGTGCTGCAGGCCGGCCGCGAGCTGTTCGCCGGCGAACTCTGGCAGCAACTGGGCATCAGTCTGAAGCGTCTGCTCTGGGGCCTGCTGGCCGGCATCCTCAGCGGGCTGGCACTGGGCGCCTGGCTCGGCTTCAGCCGCCGCGCCGAGCGTCTGGTGCTGCCCACCTTCAGTGCCCTGGCGCAGGTTCCGACGCTGGCCTGGATTCCGCTGTTCATGCTGTTCTTCGGCATCGGCGAGCTGCTCAAGCTGGTGGTGCTGATCAAGGCGATCATCGTGCCGGTGACGCTGCACACCCTGGTGGGCGTGCGCGATGCCCAGCCGCGTCTGCGCGAAGCCGCCGCCGTGCTGCGCCTGCCGCGCCGGCTGTTGCTGTGGCGGCTGATCCTGCCGGCGGCGCTTCCCGCGTTCCTTACCGGTGTGCGCCTGGCACTGGCGCAAGGCTGGACTTCGCTGCTGGCCGTGGAGCTGCTGGCCTCCAGCGAAGGCATCGGTTACCTGATGGTGCAGGCGCGGCAACTCTTCATGCTCGACATCGTGTTCGTCTGCATCCTGGTCATCGGCCTGGTGGGGGCAGCCATGGACCGTGGCATCCAGGCGCTGGACCGGCACCTGGTGCATTGGCCGCAGCAGGCCGTCGGCGAGTTTCGCCGCAGTACCTCGGGGCAGGGCTGGCAGCCCTGGCTACTGCCGCTGGCCCTGCTGGTGATCTGGCAGGCGGCGAGCGCGCTGGAGTGGGTCGATCCGGCGATTCTCGCCAGCCCGGCTTCGGTCGCTCGCGCGCTGTGGAGCGGCCTGCTCGACAACAGCCTGACCGGTGCGCTGCTGGCGAGCCTGCAACGTACCCTCGGCGGATTGCTGCTCGGCGGCTCGCTGGGCTTCCTGCTCGGCCTGGGGCTGGGCCTGTGGCGCCCGGCGGAACGGCTGCTCGGCCCGTCCTTCGCCGCACTGCGGCAGGTGGCGATCTTTGCCTGGGTGCCGCTGCTCACCGCCTGGTTCGGCCTGGGCGAACTGGCCAAGGTGGTGTTCGTCGGCCTGGCTGCGTTCTTCCCGCTGCTGCTGGCGACCCAGCGCGGCATCGCCAGCCTGCCGGCGCAGCTGAGCGAGGCGGCCATCGCCCTGCGCCTCTCGCCCTGGCAGCGCCTGCGTCGACTGGTACTGCCGGGGGCCGCACCCTCGGTGTTCGCCGGGGTGCGCCTGGCGCTGATCTACGCCTGGCTCGGCACCATCGGCGCCGAGTACTTCATGCCCTCGGATGGCGGCATCGGCAGCCTGATGATCGGCGCACAACAACTCTTCCGCATGGACCTGGTCGGCGCCGGCATGTTGCTGGTCGGCCTCACCGGAGCCCTGCTGGCCGCCCTCGGTCAGCACATCGAAGCGCGCGTGACGCGCTGGAGACACGCATGAACGCCTTCGCTTCCCCGGCCCTGGTGAGCTTTCGCCAGGTGGCCAAGAGTTTCCCCGTGGACGGTCGCGAGTTGCAGGCCATCGAACGTTTCGACCTGGAGATCGCCGATGGCGAATTCATCGCCATCGTCGGCGCCAGCGGCTGTGGCAAGTCCACGCTGCTGCGTCTGCTGGTAGGGCTCGATCGTGAGTTCCAGGGCGAGATCCGCATTGATGGCGCGCCCATCGACGGCATCGGTGGCGAGCGCGGCATCGTGTTCCAGGAGCACCGTCTGTTCCCCTGGCTGACGGTGGAACAGAACGTCGCCCTCGGACTGGTCAACGAAGCGCTGAGCGAAACCGGCAAGGCCGCGAAGGTTGCCGACTATCTGCAACTGGTGGGCCTGTCCGCCTTTGCCCGAGCCTATCCGCACCAGCTCTCTGGCGGCATGGCGCAACGCGTGGCGATTGCCCGCGGATTGGTCGCCAGCCCGCGCATCCTGCTGCTGGACGAACCCTTCGGCGCACTGGACGCGCTGACCCGCCAGCAGTTGCAGGGCGAGTTGTTGCGCATCCGCCAGCGCGAGCGCATCACCACGGTGCTGGTGACCCACGATGTGGAGGAGGCGCTGTTCCTCGCCGACCGCGTGGTGGTGATGGCCCCGCGACCCGGGCGCATCAAGCGCATTGTCGGGGTGTCGCTGGGGCACCCGCGCGAGCGCGGCGGCTACGACTTCCTGCGCCAGCGTGAGGCGCTGCTGCACGAGCTGACGGGCGAGGGCGATTACGTCGCGCCGCAGCTCAAGCGGGTAGAGGACCTGCCGTTCGAGTTTCTCGCCTGCTGAGGGCACGAGTTCCCTCACCCTAACCCTCTCCCAGAGAGAGAGGGGACCGATTGGCGCGGGTTGAAACTGTGGTTTCAGCCGGCACGGACGGCTCCCTCTCCCTCTGGGAGAGGGCTGGGGTGAGGGTGCGCCGAGTACACCGACCTTTCCATTTCACGAGGCTTTCCATGAGCAAACGCCCCAACTTCCTCGTCATCGTCGCCGACGACCTCGGCTTCTCCGATCTCGGCGCCTTCGGTGGCGAGATCGCCACGCCGCACCTGGATGCACTGGCCCTTGAAGGCCTGCGCCTGACCGATTTCCACACCGCGCCGACCTGCTCGCCGACGCGCTCGATGCTGCTCACCGGCACCGACCACCACATTGCCGGCATCGGCACCATGGCCGAGGCGCTGACCCCGGAACTGGAGGGCAAGCCGGGCTACGAGGGCTACCTCAACGACCGCGTGGTGGCGCTGCCGGAGCTGTTGCGCGAGGCGGGTTACCAGACCCTGCTGTCGGGCAAGTGGCACCTGGGCCTGAAGCTGGAGCAGGCGCCCCATGCGCGCGGCTTCGAGCGCTCCTTCTCGTTGCTGCCCGGCGCGGCCAACCACTATGGCTTCGAGCCGCCCTATGACGAAACCACGCCGCGCATCCTCAAGGGCACACCGGCGCTGTATGTCGAAGACGATCAGTTCATCGACGAACTACCGGCCGACTTCTATTCCTCCGACGCCTTCGGCGACAAGCTGATCGAGTACCTCAAGGAGCGCGACCAGAGCCGGCCGTTCTTCGCCTACCTGCCGTTCTCCGCGCCGCACTGGCCGCTGCAGGCGCCCAAGGAGGTGGTCGACAGGTACCGGGGCCGCTACGACGCCGGCCCCGAGGCGCTGCGCCTGGAACGCCTGGAGCGGCTCAAGCAATTGGGCCTTATCGATGCTGACGTGCAGGCGCATCCGGTACTGGCGATCAGCAAGGAGTGGACGCGCCTGACCGACGAGGAGAGGGCGAAATCGGCGCGGGCCATGGAGGTCTACGCGGCGATGGTCGAGCGCCTGGACTGGAACGTCGGCCGCGTCGTCGAGTACCTGCGCCAGCAGGGCGAGCTGGACAACACCTTCGTCCTGTTCATGTCCGACAATGGCGCCGAGGGTGCTCTGCTGGAAGCCTTCCCGCGCTTCGGTCCGGACCTGCTGAGTTTCCTCGACCAGCACTACGACAACAGCCTGGAGAACATCGGCCGCGCCAACTCGTACATCTGGTACGGCCCGCGCTGGGCACAGGCGGCCACCGCGCCGTCGCGGCTGTACAAGGCCTTCACCACCGAGGGCGGCATCCGCGTGCCGGCACTGGTGCGCTACCCCGCGCTGCAACGCCAGGGTGAGATCAGCCACTCGTTTTCCACCGTGATGGACATTACCCCGACCATTCTCGACTTGGCCGGCGTGCGCCATCCGGGCAAGCACTGGCATGGCCGCGAGGTGGCCGAGGTGCGCGGCAAGTCGTGGCTGGGCTGGCTGTCCGGCGAGACCGAACAGGCCCACGACGAAAAGACCGTTACCGGCTGGGAGTTGTTCGGCATGCGCGCCATCCGCCAGGGCGACTGGAAGGCGGTCTACCTGCCGGCGCCGGTCGGCCCGGCCACCTGGCAGCTGTATGACCTGGCCAGCGACCCCGGCGAGACCCGCGACCTGGCCAAGAGCGAGCCGGCCAAGCTGGAAGCACTGATCGAGCACTACAAGCAGTACGTCAACGAAACCGGCGTGATCGACGCGCCGCCGCCATTCCTGGCGCGCTGAAGGCCGGCGTCCCGCCGACCTTTCCTGCCCGCGGTCTGGCGGGAGGGACGTTGGCACGCATCTGGCGCCACGCATCCGGCACGGAGAAAGCCGGTAGCCGCCCGACTGCCCGGACTGACGGCGGCACCGGCATGGGCCTCGAGCCGGGCGGGCCAGTTTGCTGCTGTGTCCCACCCGCTCATGCGGGCTCTTCCCTGAGGCCGTCCTGGCGGGCGGCGGACAAGTCGGCTGCCCTGCAGTTCGATGTCCACCTGTTCCACCTGCGACTCCTCGCGGGGCACCCGGGGATCGGGGACGGGGGTGTCCTGGGATGTTTTCATTCTCAGCGCGCATGCCGGGCCTGTTTACCAGCCTGGGCGCGCAGGCGTGCACCGGCCACCACAACCTTGCGCGGCCGGTGGGTCGGGTTCAGCGGGATGAACGTCTGCAACTCGATACGCTTGAGGAACCATTCGACGTTGACCTCTTCCAGCGGCCCCTCCACGGTCATCAGGTCGCGGCGGATACGCTCCACGAGATCGTTCAGCAACACGCTGCTGGATTGTTCCGCGTGCTGGATCACACGGGAAATCAGGCGCTTGCCTGCGGTATTGCGCAGGCTGATCAGCAGCGTGCCATCGGGCCTGGTCGAGAACTGTGGGCGGTAGTCGCGGAACTGCTGGCTGAGATGTTCGATGGCCGTGTCTCGGCAACTGGACATGATCTTTCCCTCCCGCTGGTTGGCAAAAGCCAGGGCGCTGGCTTTAGCCTGGAACCTCGCATCAGCCGTGCCACGCCGGGAGAGACTGTTTCATCCGCTTAACAGGTTGTTATTGCAGGGAATCGCCCAGGCATGCTGGCGATTGGTCATTTGCAGGATGCAAGGTCGCAGCGGCAAAACGCTGGAAAATGCACGGCCAGGCGCTGCCCCAAGCCGTTTGCCACAGGACCGGGCCTTCCGTCTGAAATCCGTAACTGTCTCGGTCGACATCGTGACGCCCAGCGCGCCTGCCAGCGCTGGCGATCCGCCTGGAGGCCGCCGCGAGGCGCAGTGCCTGGGCCAATCGCCAGTATTTCCCTCGCTTGGCCGAGCGGGCAGGGTTTAGCCAGGGAGAGGAGGTGGCCATGACGCAGTTCCGACGCCTGGATGTGGAAGCGGTGCTCCACGAAGCCTACCCGCTGTTCAATTTCTCCTGCTACCGGGAGGCCGGCGGTCGCTATTCGATTCGCCTCAGCAGCCAACCGGCAGACATGCCCTCGACCATCGTGGTCGGCATCCATGGCGATGAGCTGAGCAGCGCCGGGCGGGTGCGCAGTCTGGGGCTGGAGCTGATCGACAGCTTCATCGACTAGCGTGCGTGCGCCATGCCAGCGCCAGGCGCCTCACTCAGCGTTGCTGGCGGCTGAACGCACAGACCGCCGCCAGCAGGCCCGCGGCCGTCGCCAGCACTGCCGCAGTCTGCCAGGGGTGTTCACCGGCGTACTCGCCACCCGCGCGTATGGCCCGGCGGCTGCGCTGGATCAGGTGCTCGCTGGTGTCGCGGCCGTCGGCCACCAGTTCGCGCAGCCTGCTCCTGAAGGCCGGCAATTGTTCCGTCGTCAGCTCGCGGCTGCCGGCCAGCAGGGCTTCGAGGTCGTTTACCAGGGACTGCAGTTCCTGCACGCCACTCTGGCGGTTGGAGGGGAACCAGCGATAGCTGCCCATTCGAGTGTCTCCTTGAGTGTTTGTGAATGAATTTCACCGAGCCGGCAGCGCCGTTCGCTGTCGCGCTGTGAGGGGGCGTGGCCGCTCTGCGTTGCGCGTTCGCGGATTTGCCGGACCCATTGCAGAGAACCTCCAGGCCTGCAGGCGTTCACTGATTCTGATGAGTGGAACCTGACGGCCGCTGCCGGGCGTGCTTGAGTGCAAAAGGCGCTCGCCGGCCGTTTTTTGCCATCGTTGGAGGCTGAGCAGGTGCGACGATTGGTGGCAGCGCGCGGGGGCGCGCAGGGGCGATCGCTTGTGCGAGGATGCCGCCCGCCACGCCATGAGCACTTCAACGAACCGGGAGACGACTGCCGATGCTGATCCGTGACTTTCGCGACGACGACATGGAGCGGGTGCTGGATATCTGGCTGCGCGCTTCGCAGCAGGCCCATCACTTCATCGATAGCGATTTCTGGCAGCAGCGTCTGCAGGACATGCGCGACGTCTATCTGCCGGCCGCCGCCTCGCGCGTCGTCGAGAGCGACGGCTGCGTGAGCGGTTTCTACAGCCTGCATGATGGCGCCCTGGCCGCGCTCTTCGTCGCCCCGGAATGCCAGGGCAAGGGGCTGGGCTCGCACCTGCTGAGCGATGCCAAGATCCACCTGCCGATGCTGGAACTGGCAGTCTACTCGGCCAATGCCGGCGCGCTGGCGTTCTACCAGCGGCATGGTTTCGAGGTGCTGGAGGAACGCGCGGACGAACACACCGGGCATCCCGAGACTCGCATGTCCTGGACCGCACGCCGGGCGGCCTGCGGCTGCTGAGCTACCTCTGCCGGCTACCAGAAGCCCCCGGCGTGCCGGCTGGACGCGTAGTCCAGGTGCAGGGCGAAGGAGCTCTGGAAAAACTCCAGCAGGCGGGTGTCCAGCACCATTTCGTTGAGCGAAGCGAGTGATCCGATCACCTGCTGCACGTCGGCTTCGGTCTCGCCGCAGCGGTTTTCGTGGCACAGGCGCTGCGTCTGCGGGTCGGCGCTGATGCGGCAGATGCATTCGGCATCATGGCAGGAGTGGCGCACCTTCAGGCTCAGCTGCGGCAGGTCGCGGCGGCCATCCAGCAACTCCACGCTGCATTCCAGGCCGTGCTTGCGAGCGAACTCGCTGGCGCGGGCGAAGACGGGCAGGGCCACTTCCACCAGGGCGCTCTGGTAGGCATTGGCGAAACTCTCGGGGTCAGCGCTCATCCACTATCTCCTGTGCTCATTGCAGCAAACCCGGCACATGGCGGGCCGGGCTAGTGTGATGGACCACGGAAGGTGCAGCTTGCGCGATGCAACGGCGAATTTTCCGCCGAGCGGTTGCGCGCCCTGGGCGAGTGCTGGCCGCCGGGCGGTTCAGGCGACGGCGGGCGCCTCGGCTTCGGCGCGCAACGCCTCGATGACCGCCGGGCGCGCAGCGACCGTTTCGCGGAAGTGGCGGATCGCCGGATAAGCCCCGAGGTCGACCTTCAGCTGTTCGGACCAGCCCAGCACGCTGAACAGGTAGGCGTCGGCGATGCTGAAGCGGTCGCCGAAGGCGTAGCCGCTGGTGGCCAAGGCCTGGTCCAGGTAGCCCAGGCGCCGGGCGAGTTTCGATCGCAGCAGATCCTTCACCGGCTCGGCTATCGCGCTGTCGAACAGCGGGCTCATCGCCGCGTGCAGTTCGCTGCCGATGAAGTTGAGCTGCGCCTGCAGCAGCGTGCGCTCCAGCGTGCCATTGAGCGGTGCGAGGCCCGCTTCGGGTCGCTGGTCGGCGAGGTACTGTAGAATTGCCGCGCCCTCGGTGAGCACCGTGTCGTCGGGCAGTTGCAGCGCTGCGACGTAGCCCTTCGGGTTGATCTGGTAGAAGTCCCGGCCATCGGCGGTTCGCTTGCTCTGGTTGTTCACGCGTATCAGCGCGAACGGCAGGCCCAGCTCGCGCAGGATGATGTGCGGGGCGAGTGAGCAGGCATTGGGGGCAAAGTAGAGTTTCATCGGGGCAGGCTCTGGCCGGTAAAGGGCGGCCAGTATTGCCGAGCCCGATGCAGCGCGTAAGAACGCACTTTTTTGTGGCCTGGGCACAAAAAGGTTACCGGGAAGTAGCGATGAAGAAGAACGTTTCGGGCTGTTCAGTCGAGGAAGCCATGCGCGTGATCGGCGGCCGCTGGCGCCTGTTGCTGGTGTCGTACCTGCTTGAGGGCAGCAAGCGCTTCAACGAGTTGCGGCGTGACATGCCGGAGATATCCCAGCGCATTCTCACGGCCGAACTCCGGGCACTGGAGGACGCGGGGCTGGTGATTCGCACGGTCTATCCCGACGTTCCGCCACGGGTGGAGTATTGCCTCAGCGCCGACGGTGACCGACTGCGCCCGGTAGTGGAGGTCATCAGGACCTTCGGCCTGTGGCTCAAGGCGCGGCCCGTGGAGCGCGGCTGAAAGCCGGCCAGGCAGCGCGGCACGCCGTCTGGCGGCAGGTGCGGTGGCGCGCTCGCGCCTATGCTTTGCTGCAATGAGCCAGGAGAGCCGACTGCATGCCTGAAACGACCGCCAGCACCGCCCAACTCGTGGAAGACGCGCGCTACCGCCTGCTCGTCGAAGCCGTGACCGACTATGCCATCTACATGCTCGACCCCGATGGCCGGGTCAGCAGCTGGAGCTCCGGCGCGCAGCGCCTGAAGGGCTACGCCGCCGACGAGATCCTCGGTGAGCACTTCTCGCGTTTCTACACGCCGGCCGACCGCGCCGCCGGCTTGCCGGAGCATGCCCTGGGCGAAGCGGCGCGGGTGGGCCGCTACGAGAGTGAAGGCTGGCGCCTGCACCGCGATGGCAGTTCGTTCTGGGCGCACGTGGTGATCGACGCCATCCGCGATGCTTCCGGCGCGCTGCTGGGCTTCGCCAAGATCACCCGCGACCGTACCGAGCAGCACGAGACCGAGCAGGCCTTGCGCCGCAGCGAGCAGCATTTCCGCCTGCTGGTGAATGGCGTCACCGACTACGCGCTGTACATGCTCGACCCCGAAGGCAATGTCACCAGCTGGAACCCCGGCGCCGAGCGGATCAAGGGCTACCACCCGGAAGAAATCATTGGCCGTCGCTTCGACTGCTTCTACTGCGACGATGACCGCCAGGGCGGCGTGCCGGAGACCAGCCTGAACACCGCGCTGGCCGAAGGGCGTTACGAGGAAGAGCGCCTGCAGATGCGCAAGGACGGCTCGCGCTTCTGGGCCAACATCGTCATCGACCCGGTGTTCGACGAAGCCGGCAAGCTGCTGGGCTTCGCCAAGATCACCCGCGACATCACCGACAAGCGGCGAGCCCAGGAAGAGCTGGAGCGCGCCCGCGACGAGCTGATCCAGTCGCAGAAGATGGAGTCGCTGGGCCAGCTCACCGGCGGCGTCGCGCATGACTTCAACAATCTGCTGACGGTGATCCTTGGCGGCCTGCAACTGCTCGAACGGCAACTGCCGAAGGATAACGACAAGGTTCAGGGCATCTGGCGCAACGCCCTGGAAGCCACCCGCCGAGGTGCCCAGTTGACCCAGCGGATGCTGGCCTTCGCCCGCAAGCAGCGGTTGTTCCCGCAGCCCATCCAGCTACCGGCGCTGCTGCAGGACATGAGTGAGTTGCTGGTCAGCTCCCTGGGGCCGACCATCAGCCTGGAGACTCGCTTCCCCTTGCAGCTGGATAGCGTGATGAGCGACCAGAACCAGCTGGAGCTGGCGATCATCAACCTCGCCACCAACGCCCGCGACGCCATGCCTGGCGGCGGCAGCATCACCTTCTCGGCGCGCAACGCCCAGGTCGGGCCGCGGCAGAGCGGCAAGCTGGCGCCGGGTGACTACGTGTGCGTGGCCGTGACCGACTCTGGCCAGGGCATGGACGAGGACACCCTGCGCCGCGCCGCCGAACCCTTCTTCACCACCAAACCGACCGGCAAGGGCACCGGGCTGGGGCTTTCCATCGTCCACGGGCTGGCGCAGCAGCAGGGCGGGGCGCTGCTGCTGCGCAGTACACCGGGATCCGGCACCACTGTGGAAATCTGGTTGCCGGCGGTGAAGGCGGGGACGCAACCCGGCGTTGTCGACGAAGTGCTGGCCGCGGACACCCAGAGCGAACCCGCCGAACCCCTGGGGCTGCGGGTGCTGGTCGTGGACGACGATGCACTGGTGCTGGCCGGCACCAGTGCCCTGCTGGCGGACCTCGGCTGCCAGCCCGTGCGCAGCGACTCGGCGCGAGCGGCGCTGCAATTGCTGGGGGAATCGGACTTCGACCTGATGATCACCGACTTCGCCATGCCCGACATGGACGGCATGTTGCTGATCCAGCAGGTGCGCCAGGCGTATCCTGCGCTGACCTGCGCACTCACCACTGGCTACGCCGGGCGCCTGGACACCCTGGCCGATTCGGTGCTGCGCCTGCCCAAGCCGTTCGACCGTGAGCAATTGCTCGGGCTGTTGCTGCGGGTGAAGAACAGCGAATAGGAAAAACCCAACCTCCGCCGCGCGGGCAGCGGCCGGCGGAGGTTTCCGGGAATGCGCCAGGCGTTCCGCTGTGCAGCCACTGCGCCGCAGGCGGTGGTGCGCACCGGACCTCAGTGCGGTGTGCCACGACGCGCCGGGCGCAGGCCTTCGGCAACCTCCATTTCGATCAGCGAGCCGGGGTCTTCATTGCCCGGGTCGTTGATCAGCGGGTCGGCGAGGGCTGGGTCCAGGTTGCCTTGGGGCATCAGGCCTTCACTGCGATCGCGGCGCTCGATCAATGGCAGCAGGTCATCGTGAAACTCCTGCTGCTGAGCCTCGGAGAGCGCGGCAAAGCCGTGATTGAGAATGTAGCGGGCGAGGATTTCCTGGCGACTTCCGGCAGCCAGTGTTCCGCTGTCCAGCAGTCGATTCAGGCCGTCTGAGCGTTCAAGGTCGCGGTGTTCGTTGCAGCCCATCGTTCGCACCTCCCAAATCTGTTGCAGCGAGAGTGGTTCAGCGTGAGCGGCTCGCTATGAGTTCCGGCAGTGGACGACGTCTGTTGCGCCGCCTTATTGGAAGACCGGTCGGATGCGGCGCTGTTCAGCGCACGGGACGAACGGTTGCAGCCAGCCCTGGCCGCTGGACGCAGGTCAGGGGCGGTCGCTGCTGACCACCCGGTTGCGGCCTGCCTGCTTGGCGCTGTACAGGCGCTGGTCGGCCAGCTTGAGCACCGCTTCGGCGCTCGGCGCCGGCTCACCTAGATCGGCAACGCCGATGGACAGGGTGACCTTGCCGACGCGGGGAATCAGCGTGCCGGCGACCGTTTCGCGGATGCGCTCGGCGATGCTGCGGGCTGCTTCCAGGCTGGTTCCCGGCAGCAGCAGGACGAACTCTTCGCCACCCGAGCGACAGGCCAGGTCTTCGGCGCGGGACGAGTCACGCAGCACAGCGGCGACCCGGCGCAGGGCTTCGTCGCCAGCGTCGTGGCCCCAGCTGTCGTTTACCCGCTTGAAGTGGTCGATATCCAGCAGCAACACCGCATAGGGCAGACCGGACTGCTCCAGCGCGGCCAGGGCGGCGTCGAGGGCGCGGCGGTTGGCCAGCCCGGTGAGCGCATCGCTCTGGGCTTCCTGGCTGAGCCGGCCAAGCTTCTGCTGCATCAGTCCGACGCCGCTCAGCAGCGCCTGGCGGATGGCGGCGGCCTCGCGGTACCACGTATTGATGGCGCGCAGCTCGCTCGGTGTTTCCGGCGCCGACAGGCGCTCGGCGCTGTAGGCCAGTTGCCGCAGCGGACGGGTGATCAGCAGGGCGCCGCCCCAGATCAGCAGCACGCCGAGCAGGCTGGCGGGGATCAGGCCGAAGAACATGTCCTTCATCAGCAGGCCCAGCGGCGCCAGGCTCAGGTCGCGAGGTTGTTGCGCCACCACTGCCCAGTTGGCGTCGGGCACCTGGGCGTAGCCGGCGAGCATTTCCACGCCCAGGGTATTGGGCACCTCCATCGAGCCGGTTTCTCCGCGCAGCGCTGCCTCCACGGTCGGGTTGCCCTTCAGCACCTCGCCGACCCGCTGCGCCTCGGGGTGGTGCAGCAACCGCCGGTTGGCATCGGCGACGAAGGCGTAGGTGCCCTCGTGGTGGAAGTGGCTGCCGATGATGGTATGCAGCACGCTCTGCTTGAAGATGTAGACCGACCCGCCGACCAGGCCGAGGTACTCGCCGGTGGGGCTGACGATGGGTTGCGAGATGAACACCACCAGGTTGCCGGCGATGGATACATAGGCCTGGCTGACCATCGGCCGCTTGAGTTGCAGGGCCTGCTGCACACCAATCGAGCGCAGTGTGGTGCCGACTATCTGCAGGGAGTCCGGGTAGGCTTCGAGCACCTTGCCCTGGGCGTCGACGATGGCGATCGAGTTGAAGTAGGCGTCCTGCGACTGCAGGCGCATCGCCTCGGCGCGCAGCACCGTGCGATCACCCTGGTGCGCCGCGAGGATCCTGGCGCTGAAGGCCAGGTTGCGCTGCGCCGAGTCGATGAACTCGCCGATGCTCGAGGCAACCTTGGCGGCATAGGCGCGATTGGCCTCCAGGGTCGAATGGATCAGCGCCGAGCGCTGCACGGTGTAGGCCACGTACAGGCTGTTGCCGAGAGTGGCCAGGGCGGCGAGCAGGACGAAGACCAGGATCAGCACCCGTAACGTCAGGGGCTTGCGGCTCCAGCGCTTCATGCGGCCACCGTGGCTGGGCGTGGCGCGCCGGGGGCCTCGTCAGGGAAGCAGTTCTCTGCGCCGGAGCGCGATGTCAGGGGGCTGTCCATGGGGCCGGGTCCGTGCTGGGGCGGGCTGGCTGGTCCGTCTGTCCGAGACGGGCTGAGCTTGAGGATAGGCAGGGATGCGCCGCCAGTCACATGTTGCGGGTCGATTCAGCGGTCCGGGCTGGCCAGCGCCTGCTGGGCATTGCCGGCAGGCGACGTGCCCCGGACGACGTTGCCGAGGGGCGGCGTGTGCGGCCCCGGCGGTGGCTCGGGCAATGCTTTGCCGGCGGCACGCCCACAAAAAAGCCCCGCATTGCACGGGGCTTTTCATTGGCTCGTTACTCAGGCGTGCGCACGCAGCTCGGAGCTGAGGCCGGCCTGGGCGATCGTTGCAATCGCCTGGTCACGTGCGGCCTCGGAGTCGTACAGCTTGCTGGTCAGCAGTTCTGCACCGGTGTTATCGCGGATCACGAAGAAATTCTTGCCGCCGGGGGACATCTGGCGCTTGTAGCGCTCGACGGCCGCACAGGAGCTGCGGAGGCTGTTGATGGCCTGCTCGGCTGCCTCCTGTGTCGGGTAGGCCAGAGTTTCCAGCAGGGTGCCGTGGGCAGTGTTCTTGAGCAGAACGCGACGGTTGCCGCTGCTGAGTTCCTTGATTTCATACCAACCGGGCATGTGTAGCTCCATATAACCGGTGTCAACGTCCTGCGGGTGGTCCCGCAGGGTGACAGGCCAGTTTAGGAGTACAGGCGTGCTATTTGTATAGGAAAAGTCCTATGAATCATGGGGTTACTGTATCAATTTGTCTCAGGATCGCCTTTCTCAGAAGCTGGCTTTCACCTGCAGGCCGAGCAGCAGGGCGTTGTCGATGCCCTGGCCGGAGAAGGCCCCCGGTTCGATGACGTACTGCAGGTCCGGGCGCAGGGTCAGCCAGGGCGTGGCCTGGTAGCCGTAGCTCAGCTCGATGAGCTGTTCGCCGCTGTCCAGGTTCGGGTAGTCCTGGCCGTTGGCGAGGGCGCTGTTCTCCTGCACTTCACGGCTGCGCGGGCTGGGTACGGCGCGGCCGTAACCCAGCGCGAGACTGTCTTTCGGGCGGCCTTCGAAGGGCTTGTAGAGGACGACACCCGCGCCGTACCACTTGGTGAAGGGTGAGGCGGCGCTGCTGGCGACCGAGGCCTGGCCGAACAGGTGCAGGCTGCGCCCTTTCGAGGCCGGGTCGTTCCACACCGCCTGGTCGACCAGCAGGTAGTGGCCGCTGCGGCCGGACTCTTCCTTGGCGCTACCGATGCGCTGCACGTTGGAGCTGTCGTAGTACCAGCCCAGTTTGTACTCGCCGGGCAATTCGCCCTGAGGCTTGTAGACCAGTTCGATGGGCACCACGGTGCCGGTGGTATGTTTGGGCGTGAGGTGCCAGGCGCGGCTGGAGTTGCCGTTGCTTTGCGGGTCGACGTTGAAGGCGGCGATGCGCAGTTGCCAGTCAGGCGCGAAGCTGTACTTCACCCGTGCGCCAAGGTGCGCGTTGGGGTAGTTGGTCCAGCCGCTGCCACCGGACATGTTCAGCGGATGGCCGCAGAAGCCGGCGTTCATGAAGTTGCAGAGGATGCCGCTGTCGAGCCCGCCGACGTCATTGCCCATGGCCATGTAGCCGAGCTTGAGGTTCAGCGCCTGGCCCAGGTCGCGCTCGTAGCTCAGCTCGGTCAGGCGGGTGTAGAGGCCGCCGTAGTTTTCCTGGATCGGCAGGCGGTTGCCCACCAGGTCTTCCGAGGCACTGTTGCCGCGGCGGTCGTTGATGGTCAGCTGGACCTTGCCGCCATTCTCCAGGCCGTAGATTCTGGACAAGTCGAACTGCACGCCCAGCTTGACGTTCTGCGAATAGCGCGCCGAGCGATGCAGGCCGCCGTGGGCGTTGTAGGCAGTCTCGCCGCTGTAGTCGCCAGTGAACCTGACGCCGTCTTCTTCCAACTGGTGGCGCAGGCCGCCCCAGTCGCCGGTCATCGTGGAACGTTCGAGCAGGCCTTCTGCGGCCAGCGCCGGCAGCGAGGCGACGCACAGCAGCAGGCCGGGCGTGAGGCGAAGGGAAGTGCGCATGGAATTTCCTGAGCTTGAAGCGAATAAAAAAAGGCGCGGTGGGAGTGCCGCGCCGGAAGGAGGCGCCCGCACGCGGCGGGCGCGATGGGAGGGTTACTGGCCGTCCGGCAGCGCGTAGGCCAGCACGTAGTCGCCACGGTCGCTGGACTGCCGCGCACCACCGGCGGTGATGACGACGAACTGCTTGCCGGTCTTCGGCGACACGTAGGTCATCGGGCCGCCCTGGCTGCCGACGGGCAGGCGGGATTTCCAGATTTCCTTGCCGTTGCTGCTGTCGTAGGCGCGCAGGTAGAAGTCCTGGGTGCCGGCGATGAATACCAGGCCGCCCTGGGTGGAGAGCGTGCCGCCAAGGGTCGGCAGGCCGATGGGGATCGGCAGGTGCATGCGGATGCCCAGCGGGCCGGTGTCTTCCACCGTGCCCACCGGCACCTGCCAGGCCACCTGGCGGGTCTTCAGGTCGATGGCGGTGAGGGTGCCGAACGGCGGTGCCTGGCACGGGATGCCGGCCACCGAGAGGAAGCGGTTCTTGTTCACCGCGTAGGGCGTGCCCTTGAGCGGCACGGCGCCCATGCCGGTGTTCAGCGCTTCGCCGCCGCCAGCGGCCGCGCCCTTGTTGGCCGAGGGGATCATCTGGATCCACAGGCCCAGGCGCATGTCGTTGACGAAGATGAAGCCGTGCACCGGGTCGGTGGACAGGCTGCCCCAGTTCATGCCGCCCAGGGAGCCGGGGAAACTCAGCGACAGGTCGGTGCCCGGCGCGGTGTAGAGGCCGTCGTAGCGCATCTTCTTGAAGTCGATGCGGCACAGCAGCTGGTCATAGGGCGTGGCGCCCCACATGTCCGACTCGCTGAGGGTCTGCGCGCCGATCTGCGGCATGCCGACGGATTTCGGCTGGGTCGGCGAATAGGGCTCGTCGGGGATGTTGCCCGGCTTCACCGGCACATCCCTGACCTCGGTCAGCGGCTTGCCGGTGGCGCGGTCGAGCACGTAGATCTGCCCGGCCTTGGTGCCGATGACGACTGCCGGAACGGTCTTGCCGTCGGCCACGGGGAAGTCCACGAGGCTCGGCTGCATCGGCAGGTCGAAGTCCCAGAGGTCGTTGTGTACGGTCTGGTAGACCCACTTTTCGGCGCCGCTGGTGGCGTCCACGGCAAGGATCGACGCGCCGTAGGTGTGGTCGAGTTTCGTCCGCTCCACGCCATAGATGTCGGTGGAAGAGCTGCCCATGGGCAGGAAGACGGTGTTCATCGCCGGGTCGTAGGACATCGGCGCCCAGCTGTTGGGCGTGCTGCGCACGTAGCTCTTGCCATCCGCCGGGGCCTGCTTGTCTTCCGGGTTGCCCGGATCGAAGGCCCAGCGCATGGCGCCGGTGATGACGTCGAAACCACGGATCACGCCGCCGGGCATGTCGGTCTGGACGTTGTCCGCGACGCGGCCGCCGACCACCACCGTGGTGCCGGCCATCAGCGGGGCGGAGGAGAGCTGGTAGTAGGAGTCGGGCACATCACCCAGGCCGGCCTTCAGGTCGACCTGGCCGTTGTTGCCGAAGCCCTGGCAGAACTCACCCGTGTCGGCGTCCACCGCGATCAGGCGCGCGTCGATGGTATTGGTCAGCAGGCGGCGCTGGCAGTTGGCGCCGGCCGGAACGCTGGCGGCGATGATCGGTGTGCTGTTCGGCTGGGTCGGCTGGGCGATTTCCCTGGTGGCGTCGAAATAGGCCATGCCACGGCAGCGTTGCCAGACCTTGGACTGCGCGTTGATCTCGTTCTTCCACAACTCCTTGCCGGTGTCCGCGTCCAGCGCGATCAGGTTGTTGTGCGGGGTGCAGATGAACACCTTGTCGCCGACCTGCAACGGGGTCAGCTGGTCTTCCGCGCCGTTGCCGTCGCTGACCGCCACGTCGCCGGTGTGGTAGGTCCAGGCCACTTTCAGTTTATCGACGTTGCCACGGTTGATCTGGTCCAGTGCGGCGAAGCGACTGCCGCCCTCGGTGTTGCCATAGTGCGCCCAGTCCTTCTGCGCATGGGCCGGGTCCACCGGCGTCAGGCCAGGGCCCTTGCCAGTGGGCGCCACGCTGGGATGGGCGACGAACATGTTGCCGGCGGCAATCACCACCAGCACGGCCAGCACGCCGGCGATGCCATAGGCGCCACGCCCAGCGTTGCGGCCTGCCGAGCGGGCCAGCAACGGATAGACCAGCGCGACCACCACGCCGATGGCGCTGAACATGAACAGCCGCGAGAACAGCGGCCAGAACACCAGGCCACTGTCGGCCACGGCCCAGATTGCCGTGGCCACCAGGAAGGCGGCAAACAGCCAGGCGCCGGCCGGCTTGCGCAACGAGATCAGCAGACCCGAGAGCGCCATGGCCAGGCCGCCGACGAGGAAGTACCAGGAGCCACCGAGGCTGACCAGGCGGATGCCGCCAGCGGCCAGGGCGAGGCCGAGGAGGGCGATGACCACACCCAGGCCGAGGAGGATGAATATGCTTGCACGGGAGGCACGCTGTACCGGTTTCATACAGAAGGTTCTCGCTGTTGGATCGGTCGATTATACGCTTAGCATGCTAATTAACTAGATAGTACAATCGTCGAAGATCAGAGCGCAGACGAATGGATTAGCCTTTTGCACGCTCGACCACTCACAACATCCCGACCCACGAAAGCCCTGTGCAGCGGCTGTCGAGACTGGCAGCATCGCCGTTCGGTCCTACAGAAGAATCCCGTCGCCGTGCCTGCTACCCGCTCTGTCGTACCTGTCCCACTCAAACTGCTGCCGCTGTTGATCTGCGGCGTCGCCCACGGCCAACTGGCCCGCGCCGAAGCCGCGGAGGCGGACAGTGAAGTGCAGCTTGCGCCCATGGTGGTGACGGGCGCCTATGCGCCGGTATCGAGCTTTGACCTGCCGTTCTCCATCGACACCGTGCAGCAACCGCAGCTCAGTGACGGCCAGCTCGGCGTGAATGCCTCCGAAGTGCTGCAACGGGTGCCCGGCCTGGTGGTGCAGAACCGCCAGAACTACGCCCAGGACCTGCAGATTTCCTCCCGTGGCTACGGCGCGCGCTCGGCCTTCGGTATTCGCGGGCTGAAGTTGCTCAGCGACGGTATTCCGGCCAGCACGCCGGACGGCCAGGGCCAGGCGGCAACGCTGAACCTCGATGTCGCCGAGCGCATCGAAGTGCTCCGCGGCCCGGCCTCGACGCTTTATGGCAGCAACAGCGGCGGGGTGATCCAGATGTTCTCCCGCGACGGCTATGGCCCGCCGAAAGTCGGTGCGGAAACCACCTTCGGCAGCGACGGCTTCAACAAGAACCACCTGTATGCCGAGGGCGGCACCGAGCAGGCCGGCTTCCTGCTCGACGCCTCGCGCATGGACACCGACGGCTACCGCGACCACAGCGCCGCGCGCCGCGACCAGACCTTCGCCAAGCTCAACTTCAAGCCCGACGAAGACAGCCGCCTGGCGCTGATCTACAGCAGCCTGGAGCAGAACGGCACGCAGGACCCGCTGGGCCAGACCTGGGCCGCGTACCAGCACGACCCGCGTTCCGTGGCGCCGGCTGCCGAGTTGTACAACACGCGCAAGAGCATCGACCACCAGCAGCTGGGCATGAACTACGAGCGCTATTTCGGCGACGCGACCCTGCAGTTCAACCTCTACGCCGGCCAGCGCAGCGTGGTGCAGTACCTGTCGATCCCCAAGGGCGTGGCGTCCAATGCCCAGCGCGGCGGCGGGGTGGTGGACTTCGACCGCGAATTCCACGGCGGTACCCTGCGCTGGATCCAGCCGGTGCAAGGCGTGCCGGGTGAGCTGACCGTCACCAGCGGGGTGGACTACGACCGTAGCGAAGACGACCGCAAGGGCTTCCAGAACTTCAGCGGCGACCAGCTCGGCGTGAAGGGCGAGATGCGCCGCAACGAGAACGATATCGCCACCAGCCTCGATCCCTATGTGCAGGCGCGCTGGGAGCTGGGCAACTGGACCTTCGACGCCGGCCTTCGCCACAGCACCATGAAGATGGAAGTGGACGACCATTACCTGAGCAACGGCGATTCCAGCGGCTCGAAGAAGTACCAGCAGAACAACCCGTCGCTGTCGGTGATGTACGCCTTTACCCCGAACCTGCATGGCTATGTCAGTGCCGGCAAGGGCTTCGAAACGCCGACCCAGGCAGAGATGGCCTACGCGCCGGGCCTGGCGGAAAGCTTCAACTTCGGCCTCGATCCGGCCACCAGCACCCAGTACGAAGTCGGCCTCAAGGCGAAGGTTGCCGGCAACACGCGGGTCAACGCGGCGATATTCGAAATCCGTACCGACGACGAGATCGTCGTTGCCACCTCCACCGACGGCCGCACCAGCTACCAGAACGCTGGCAAGACCCTGCGCCGAGGCTTCGAGCTGGGCGTGCAGAGCGATCTCTCCGAACACTGGCAGACCAATCTCGCCTATACGCGCCTGGACGCCACCTACGACGAGGATTTCGTCGAGAGCGGCAGCCTGATCGAAAAGGGCAACCACCTGCCCGGCGTGCCCGGCAGCAGCCTGTTCGGCGAGCTGGTGTGGAAGCCGCAGGACGACATCAGCATGGGCTTCGAAGGCCAGTACCGCAGCAAGGTCTACGTCGAGGACAGCAACGAGGACAAGCCAGCGCCCAGCTATGCGGTGTTCAACTGGCGCACGCGCTTCGAGCAGCATGTCGGGCCCTGGACCTTCCACCAGTTGGTGCGGCTGGACAACCTGCTGGATCGCCAGTACGTCGGCTCGGTGATCGTCGGTGACAGCAACGGCCGCTACTACGAGGCGGCGCCAGGGCGGTCGTGGTATGCGGGGGCGGGGCTGGAATACCGGTTCGATTGAGCGTCCTGACCGAGGTTTTGCGCAGGGCGCATAACGCTGCAGCGTTATCCGCCGCAAATCGGTCGGCGGATAACCTGTTCCAGGTTATCCGGCCTACGGTCCTGATCGGTGCCGTGCGGGTTCGCGAGCAAGCTCGCTCCTACAGGTGGGCTTGTAGCTCTTCGTAGGACCGAGGGGGACGCCTAGTCCTTGCTCGCGAACCTGCTTCCCTCCACGTCCGATCATCGTCTGCAAGGAGCCATGATTGCGCCAAATCCTCTATCCTCGCGTCCTTTGCATTTGGTGAGACGAGTTCGTAATGGGCAGATGGGCAATGGGCGCACTGTTGATGTGCGTGGCGGGCTGGGCGTCGGCGGCTGACCCGCTGTTCGGCAAGTACAACTATGGCGCGGCGCAGAAAGGCTTCGGCAAGCAGCAGGGCTTCGTCGAATGCCTGCAGCCCATGGGCGTCACTGCGCGCTGCAAGGATGGCGTGGACTACGCCGGCACGCGCTTCCGCCTGGCGCTGACCTTCGACAAGCAGAAATTGGTCGAGGCGGTGCTGTACAGCCAATACAACGACGCGGCGTACCGCCGTGTGCTGCAGGAAGTGGCCAAGCGCTTCATGCTGGTGGCGATCGCCGACGACAAGAACGTGGTCGACGTGCTGGCGCATACCCTCAACCCGAACCGCACCGAGGCCGACGCCAAGGCCATCGGCGACTTCGAGACCCATGCGCTGCGCAACGGCATGATCAGCTACCGCCTCTACGAACAGCTCGACAAGTACATCAAGCCGGGCCTGGACGCCCGCCAGGTGCTGGCCACGGTGCCGGCGAACATTCGCGTGGCCGAGGTCACGGTCAAGCACGGCAAGTCGGAGAACTGGCTGATCGTGAAGTTCGCCAAACCGGGCCTGGCGCCCAAAAAGACCCGCAACTGAGCGTAGGAGCGGACTCCGTCCGCGATCGATTTGCCGCTGCTCCGGCCAGACAGGGAGCGCGGCCGGCTCATCGCGGACGGAGTCCGCTCCTACGGCTTCATATCTTCGTATGAGGCCTTACCCCGGATTGCATGGAACGGACGATTGTTCGCCACTGGCCTGACACAGGACAGTGGCGCACTACCGTTCAACCTGGAATCCGCACATGAAACGTTCCCTGTGGCTGGAGGAAATCGCCTCCGAGCTGACTCCGCTGCCTGCCCTGGAGGGCAACCTCGATGTCGACGTGGCCATCGTCGGCGGCGGCTTCGTTGGCCTCTGGACCGCGCTGCGTCTGCTGGAACTCAAGCCCGACTGCCGCATCGCGATCATCGAGCGCGACATCTGCGGTGGCGGCGCCTCTGGGCGAAACGGCGGCTTCGTCATGTCCTGGTGGCCGAAGATCAGTTCCCTGGCCGCACAGTGCGGCAAGGATGAGGCGCTGCGCCTGGCGCGTGCCTCGGCGGCGGCCATCGGCGAGATCGATGAATTCTGCAAGGCCCACGCTATCGACGCGCACTTCCGCCGCGCCGGCTGGTTGTGGACTGCCACCACCGATGCGCAACGTGGCGCCTGGAAGGGCGTGCAAGAGACCTGCGAGCGCCTCGGCGAGCCGGTCTTCCAGTCACTCTCCGACAGCGAAGTGGCCCGCCGCGCCGGCTCGCCGAAGCACCTCGAAGGCGTGCTGGAGGCCAGCAACGCCACCGTACAGCCAGCGCGACTGGTGCGCGGCCTGCGCCGGGTGGCGCTGGAGAAGGGCGTGCGCATCTTCGAGAACACCCCGATGCTCAGCCTGGATCGCGGCCAGCCGGCCGTGATCCGCACGCCCGGCGGCGAATTGCGGGCCCCCAAGGTCGTGATGGCGACCAATGCCTGGGCGGCGGCGATTCCCGAACTGCGCCGCACCATCCTGCCGGTGACCAGCACGGTGGTCGCCACCGCGCCGATTCCCGAGCGCCTGGAGCAGATCGGCTGGACCGGCGGCGAAGCCGTCACCGATTCGCAGCTGATGGTCGACTACTACCGCACCACCCGGGACGGCCGTATCGCCTTTGGCAAGGGCACCGGGATGATCAGCTTCGCCAGCCGCATCGACGAGAGCTACGACCACAACCCGCAGCTCAATGACGACACCGAACAGGACCTGCGCCGCACCTACCCGCAACTGCACGACGTGCCAGTGACCCACAGCTGGTCCGGGCCCATCGACCGCACCTACGACAGCCTGCCGGTGTTCGGTCACCTGAACGGCGCGCCGCACATCGTCTATGGCATCGGCTGGAGCGGCAACGGCGTCGGCCCGAGCCGCCTGGGCGGGCGGATCCTTGCCAGCCTCGCGCTGGGCCTCGATGACGAATGGAGTCGCTGCGGCCTGGTCGGCCGGCAGCCCAAGCGCTTCCCGCTCGAACCACTGCGCTATGTCGGCGGCCTGATGGTGCGCGGTGCGGTGCAACGCAAGGAACAGGCCGAGGCGCAGAACCGCAAGGGTGCCTGGCTCGACCGCATTCTCGCTGGCTTCGCGCCGGCGGGCCTCGAAGACAAAGACCTGTGAAGGAGCGCCTGATGCCCCAACCGATTCTGCTTACCGGCACCGCCGGACTTGAACTGCCGGCACCGCAGCCGGTGAAGGAACCCCTGGGTGCGCCCGTGTCCAGCACCGCGACCCACGCCGAGGAAGGCGAGGGCGGACTGCTCACCGGTGTCTGGGAATGCACGCCCGGCCGTTGGCGACGCCAGGTGCTGTCACGGGAATTCAGCCACTTCATCAGCGGCCACTGCCGTTTCATCCCGGACGACGGCGAGCCCATCGAACTGCGCGCCGGCGACGCCGTGCTGTTCCCGGCGAACTGTCAGGGCACCTGGGATATCAGCGAGACGGTGCGCAAGAGCTTCGTGATCATTCCCTGATTCCCAGGTCCATCCCGGCAATCTGCGCCGAGCGCAGCGCGATCCATAGGACGGCCACGTCCTCGGTGGAGTCTAGCGAGCGCTCGGTGATTTCCTCGATGCGGCGGATGCGGTAGACCAGCGTCTGCTTGTGTACGTTGAGCAGCTGCGCGGCTTTCTGCCAGGAACGGTTCTGTTCGAGGAAGACGCGCAGGGTGTGCTGCAACTGGCCACCCTGTTGCGCGTCGTAATCCGCCAGCGCACCCAGTACCCGGCGATGCACGCGCCGCGCTTCTTCCAGGCTCGCCGGCAGCCAGGACTGCTCGCCCTGCGCATCGGCGTAAGCCACCAGGGGACGCTGGTGGTTGGCATGGGCCAGCGCCAGGCGTGCCTCGCGCAGTGCCTCCACCGCACGCAATGCATGACCCAGCGGGTTGCTGTGACCGAGCGTGCAATCCAGTTCAGCCTGCAGGGCCTGGGCCTGTGCCGGGTCGCTCAGCAGCAGGATCAGCTCGTTGCCCTGGTGGCGCACCAGCAGCCCCATTCCCAGCCGCTGCAGGCGTTGCTGCCAGTGCTTCGGCAGTTCGCCGGTGGCGCGCGCGAGCACCAGGCAGGCGGCATCCAGCGGGCAGTTCAGCTGTACCAGGCGTTCCTGCGCGGCGCGTTCGGTGAGACGCTGCTGCAGCAGGTCATCCAGTAACTCCGAGCCCAGGCGCAGCATGCGCTCGTGCTCGACCTGGGCGCGTTCCAGCTCGATGCCCAGCACCGCGACGATGTGGTGCAGCAGGCCGTAATCGAGCAGCTCGCCGCCGGTAGCGAGAATCTCGCAGGTGGCCAACGACGGCAGCAGCATCACCAATGCTTCCTGCTCGCCATTGCTGCAGCGGGTCACGGTGTCCGGCACCGAACGGCGCTGGGCGAGCATCGCTCGCCAACTGTCCGGCAGCGGCGGCAAACCCTCCTGCCAGGGCTGCAGGGTGGCCGTATCGAACAGGTAGAGCTGGGCGCGAACGTCGCTGCACAGCCGCCGCAGCAGCCCGGCAAGGCCCAGCCCGCGCAAGCCGATGCGTGCGCTTTCATAGATGCGCGTGACGGCGCTACGGCGTTCGTGTTCTTCCTGTTTGCTGGCGTCGACGATGGCGCGGGTGACGGCGGAGAAGGGCACCGCGTAGTCGGTCATCAGCAGCGGGAAACCCAGCCGGCAGGCTTCGTCCTGCAGTGCCTGGATATCCGCCGGCGCCTGCATGTTCTCGCCGATCATCAGCCCTGATATCCGTGCCCCGGCCAGGCGTTGCAGGTAGTCGCGCTGCGCCTGCGCCTGCGCGGGAATGCCGATGCCGGTGGTCATCAGCAGGTCACCTTCGCCGAGCCATTCGGTGGGGTCCGCCAGTTCGCACACGTGCGCCCAGCGCAGACGCCGGCCGACGCCCTCGCTGCCGCCGAGCAGGCGGGTGCGCAGGGAGGCGTTGTCGAGGATGTCCTGGATATGGAAAGGCATGGCGGGTCCGCAGCGAAGAGAGACGGCCGGTAAGCATGCCACCAAGCGCGAGGCCTTGTCGCGCCTGGCTTGAGTGGATATCGCAGGCTTCGTACCGGGATACGAGCGGGGTCTTCCGAATTGTAGTTCCGTCTGATTGTGGAGCTTGCCCGCGTGCCCCAAGACTAGCTGGCAGTGCGCCATGCGGGCCCTTCGAGGCCGCGGATGGCGCCGCCTGCCGCGAGGCGGGCCGTCTACTCACCGGAGACCATAACAATGAACAAGATCCTGAGTTCCTCCATCGCCTGCGCCCTGGGTTGCGCGGCGACTTTCCCTGCTTTGGCCGACCTCACCGTGGTCTCCCACGGCGGCGCCAACAAGGCCGCCCAGGTCAAGGCCTTCTACCAGCCCTACATGCAGCAGAGTGGCAGCCGGCTGATCGCCGACGAGTTCAACGGCGAAATGGCCAAGGTCAAGGTGCAGGTGGACACCGGCAGCGTTTCCTGGGACGTCGTCGAGATGGAGATGCCGGAACTGGCGCGCGCCTGCGACGAGGGCCTGCTGCAGGAAATCGGCGAACAACCGGGCATTGCCAAGCTCGCCCCTGAACTGCTGGACGGCGCGGTGCAGCCCTGCGGCGTGGGCTTCTTCGTCTGGTCCACGGTGCTGGCCTACAACGCCGACAAGCTGAAGAGCGCGCCCACCGGTTGGGCGGATTTCTGGGACACGCAGAAATTCCCCGGCAAGCGCGGCCTGCGCAAGGGCGCCATGTACACCCTGGAGTTCGCCCTGATGGCCGACGGTGTGGCGCCGAAGGATGTGTACAGCGTGCTCGCCACCAAGGAAGGCCAGGACCGCGCATTCAGGAAGCTCGACCAGATCAAGCCGAGCATCCAGTGGTGGGAAGCCGGTGCGCAGCCGCCGCAATACCTGGCGTCAGGCGACGTGGTGATGAGCTCCGCCTACAACGGCCGGATCGCCGCCGTGCAGGATGAAAGCCAGCTGCGCGTGGTGTGGAACGGCGGCATCTACGACATGGACGCCTTCGCCATTCCCAAGGGCGCGAAGAACACCGAGGAAGGGCTGCGTTTCATCCAGTACGTATTGCAGACCGAGCAGCAGAAGAACTACGCGCAGCAGATTGCCTACGGCCCGGTGAACCGTGCCGCCGTCCCGCTGGTGGACGCCGCGCGCCGCGCCAACATGCCCACCGACGAGGCCAACCTGGCCGGCCAGGTGGCAATGAACGCCGCCTTCTGGGCTGACCATGGCGAGCAGCTGGAGCAGCGCTTCAACGCCTGGGCCGCCAAGCAGTAAGTTTCCCGGTGTGCGGTCCCGCCCGCACTTTCAGGCCGCCTTCGGGCGGCCTTTTTTGTGGGTGGCGGGGCGGGATTTCGAGGTGAGACGACTGCTTCGGTGCTCGACTTTCGCCTGTCCATCCGGATGCCACGTGCCTCGATGTTGGCGAGCAAGGACTAGGCGCCCCCTCGGCCCTGCAGATGGGCTTGGCATTTCTTGTAGGAGCGAGCTTGCTCGCGAACCAGGACCGGCACGGCCGGGAACGGCTTGCGGGCAAGGCCTTCTCTTACCGGAACGCCGGTAGCTCGCCCACAAAAAAGCCCACCGGGGTCACCGGTGGGCTTCGGGTCAGACTGGAAAACGAATCAGGTCGCCAGGCTCAGCGATGCCGACTGCTGCAGCGAGCGGCCCTTGGTTTCCGGTGCCCAGGCTAGGCAGATGAAGAAGGCCAGCAGGGTGATCGCCGCGCCGATCAGCAGGGTTGCCTGCAAACCGATGGACTCGATGCCGATCGGCATCAGGTAGGTGCCGGTGGCCGCACCGATGCGGCTGAAGCCGACCGCCACGCCAACAGCGGTGGCGCGCACGGAAGTGGGGAACAGCTCGTTGGGGTAGATCCATTCCAGGATGCTCGGCCCGCCGGAGACAAAGGCGTAGAAGGCAAAGGCGCCGACAATGAACCAGGCCGGTGCGTCCGCCCACAGGCCCAGGGCCAGCAGCGGCAGTGCCATCAGCGCGAAGGGCACCACCACCATCGGGCGGCGGCCCCAGGTTTCCACCAGCTTCAGCGCCGGAATCACGCCGATGGCGAAGAGAATGGCGATCATCAGCTCGCCCAGGGTCGAGGAGTTCTCGCCTTTGATACCGGCGGTCAGCAGGATCATGCTGCCGAAGGTGTAGAGCACGTACTGCGGGGTGATCTGCGCGAAGTAGAGCATGCCGCACATGATGGTGCGCTTGAGGTAGCCGCCCGAGGAAATCATCTTCAGGTCGCTCTTCCACGAGCGGTGGCGACCGCCGTCGTTCAGCTCGGCGACGTCGGCCGGGGTGATCACCACGTCCTTGGCGTAGACCAGCCTGATCACCTGCTGCGCTTCCTCGATACGCCCCTTGCTGGCCAGCCAGCGCGGCGATTCCGGGATACCGCGGCGGATCAGTACGACGATGATGCCGACCACTGCGCCGCTGAACAGCATCCAGCGCCACAGCGAATGGTCGCCGGTCCAGGAAACCATCAGGTAGCCGACGATGAACGCCGTCATCGCGCCGCAGGACCAGGCCAGGCCGGATACACCGATCATGAAGCCACGGCGCTTGGACGGGGTGAACTCGGTCAGCAGCGAGGTGGCGATGGGATAGTCCGCACCCACCGCGAGGCCGATGACGAAGCGCAGCACGATCAGTTGCCAGGCCTCGGTGACGAAGGCGGACAGGCCGCAGGCGAGCACCAGCACGGTGAGATCGAGGGCGTACATGGTTTCCCGGCCGATGCGGTTGGTGATGGCGCCGAACACCGTCGCGCCGAAGAAGATGCCCAGCAGCGAGGCCGCGCCGATCAGGCCGGTTTCCACCGAAGTGGCGGCGATGTCCTGGCCGAAGCCGATCAGTGCAATGCCGATCAGGCTGAGAATGTAGCCGTCGAGGAAGGGCCCGCCGCAGCAGGCCAGCAGCAGTTTCCGGTGAAATTTCGATACCGGGGAATGTTCAATGACATCAAACACGCTCATGGGTACAACCTTTGTTGAATTTATAAGTGGCCGGGCAGGCAGCTTTCTTTTGCCGGCTACAGGCGGCAGGAGCCCGTATCCAGAGGCCGGCAAGGGGGAGGCAGAGGGTGCAGGGATGGGCCCGGAGGGACAATTCACCCAAGGTAAGAAGTGCCGCGCAGGGGCCTGTACGATCGTATGAACGAGGCTTTTCCCGTGCGGCGGTCCGGCAGACGGGCGCGCGCCGAGCCCGTGCTAGGGGTGCTGCTCCTGGCGAGACAGCTGCAGGTCCACGACGGCGCAGCAGCCTTGGCCGGGGGCATGGGAAACCTGCAGCTCGCCGCCGATGCTGCTGATCAGGTGCTGGGCGATGTTCAGGCTGAGGCTGTTGCGCGACGAGGTGTGCGCGGGATAGTCGCGGGTCAGTTCGGCGAGGGAATAGGCGCGCATTTCGCGGCGCCGGGTGCCCGGCAGGCCTTCGATGGTGATGCGCACGTCCATCCGCTCCTGCTTCGGGCTGGCGGCGATGCGCAGGCGCACGCCGCCGTCCTCGGCCAGGTCGATCACATACAGGCCCAGGTGCCGCAGGGCCTCGCGCAGGGACTTGGCGTCGACCAGCAGGGTTGTCCGCGAGCGCCTGTCGATGTCCAGTTCAAGGCGCAGCTGCTTCTGCTCGGCCGCGCCGTGCAGAATGTCGAGCACCTCGGTGGCGAGCTCGTCCAGCCGCGTCGGCAGCAGGGGAACCTGTTCCTGGGCGATGAGCGCCCGCTTGAGGGAGGCGCCGTGTACCCGCAGCTCCTCGAGGATCGACAGGGCCTGGTCGAGAGACGACGGCCCGGGCTGCTCGAGGGTGTCGGCGAGAGCCTGGATGCGCTCGTTCAGGTGGCTGGTCGCGCTGCTGAACAGGTCGGTCAGTTGCTGGTGCGCCAGTTCGCTGGCTTCGGCCCGGCTGCGCAGCTCGTTGAGCTGGTCGTAGCGCTCGGTGATATCGGTGCTGCAGCAGATCATCCCGAGCAACTTGCCGTCGCCATCGCGATACGGCGTACCCCAGTGGTGCAGCACGCGGCGCTCGCCATGGACGCTGAGTTCGATGTCCTTGTTGAAAGGCTGCTCCTGGGCGATGGCGCGTTGCAGGAAGCGCAGCATGTTGCGCGCGTCGCTGGGCGGGTACCAGTCCACCTCGGTGGTGCGGGTGCCGAGCACATCGTCCAGCTGCGCCTGGTACAGCTCCAGGTGCGCCGGATTGGCGTACACCAGGCGTGCTTCGGTATCGCGAACGTAGAAGGCCGCCGGCAGGCTCTCGACCATGGCGCGCCACAGGGGCGCTTCGCCTCCCTCGGCGGCCGCTGGGTGAGTTTCGCTGGCGGGCGCGGCGAGGCGGTTGCGGCGGGCGAAGTCGATCAGCTCGAGCATGCTGGAGAGGTTGAGCTTGCTGCGCATGCGCGCCCGGTAGGTGCTGACGGACTTCTCGCTGATGGTCAGCTCGTGGGCGATCTCCTGGTTGCTGTAACCGCTGGCGAGCAGGCTGAGCACGCTCAGCTCGCGGTTGGACAGCGCGGCGACGCGCTCGGCGTCGTTCTCCTGCAGGCTGCCGCGGTGCACGCTGCCGAGCATGTCGGCGGGAAAGTAGCTGTGTCCGCGCAGCAGCACCGCCAGGGCCTCCTTGAGCCGGTCGATGTCCTGGTGCTTGCTGACGAAGCCCGAGGCGCCGGCCTGCAGGAAGCGTCCGACATAGTGCTCGGAGTCCTGGGTGCTGTAGCCCAGTATCGGCAGCGTCATGCCACGGCCGCGCAGGCGCGCGATGACGTCCAGGCCGGTGAGCTGCGACAGGTCGATATCGATGATCAGCAGGTCCGGCGCCAGGCGGCTGGTCAGGCTCAGCGCCTCGAGACCGTTGCAGGCCTCGCCGATGACCGTGTGGCGCTCCGCCTGCAGCAGCATGCGCACCGCGTAACGGGTCATCGGGTGTTCGTCGGCAATCAGTATTCGCGCCATCTCGTCCCCCTGGTGTGGGTTTGACTCTAGGGCATGCTGATCGCCTTCGTGTAATCATTTTCCTACAAATCTTGACTGGATTTCGCATCCTCACGAGGCGATTGCAGGGAAAGAATGCGCTTACAAAGCTCTCCCACTTTCTCCTCAAGGTGACCCACATGAGTCGCGCTCGCATCGTCAGGACCGGCATCGGTGCCGGCCTGCTGGGTGTCGCTCTGCTAATGGCCGGCACTGGTTACCTGGCCTGGACCCTGGTTGTGCAGCACACCGCGGAGCGTCTGGAGACCCTGGCCAGGCTCGCCTCGCAGCGCGCCGACAGCACCGTCGCCCAGGCTGCCGCTGCATTGCGCGAGCTGAACCGTTCACCGCTACCGCCGTGCTCGGCAGAGGGCATCGAGCAGATGCGCCTGCTGGTGATCGACACGCTGGCGGTGAAGGCGGTGGGGTACGTCGAGGAAGAGGTATTCGCCTGCAGCTCCTGGGGTGTGGAAGGGCACGCGCTGGAGCAGTGGCCGGAAGACCTGCGTACCGCTGACGGCATCGGAGTGTCGATCAACGTGCAGCCTTCCGTGACGTCGGCCAAGCCGATGCTGGCCCTGCGCGACGCCGCGTTCAACCTGCTGCTCGACCCCGAGCATTTCCTCGAGACCTCCCTCGCGCCCGGTGTCAGCCTGGCGCTGGGTACGCCGGCTGGGCACTGGCTGGGAACGCCCGCGAACGGCTTCGCCCACTTCCTCGCGCGAATCCACGGCGAACCGCACACCGCGCTGCGCGACGCCTATCTGTATACCCGGGTCAGGCATGGCAACTGGCAGACGGTGGCGGCCGTCACCCGCGAGGAAATTCTTCGCGATCTGTGGCGCGAGCTGCTCATGCTCGCACCGTTGGCGCTGCTGCTGTCCGGCCTCTGGTGCTGGCTGGTGGCGCGCCGAGTGCGTGCCAGTCTGTCGCCGCTGGCGATGCTGACGCGAGCGGTGGCCAACGGCGAGTTCAGCGCCTTCTACCAGCCCATCCTGGACCTGCGCGACGGCCGCTGCATTGGCGCAGAAGCCCTGGTGCGCTGGGCTCGCGCGGATGGCTCGGTGGTCATGCCGGAAGGTTTTCTTGCGCTGGCCGAATCCAGCGGCCTGATCGAGGCAATCACCGCGCAGGTGATATCGACGGCCTGCCGCGAGCTGGGCCCCAGCCTCGCTTCCGGGCAGCTGCAGCATGTGTCGATCAACCTGTCGGCGCAGGACGTGGCGAGCGGGAACTTCCTCCCGCGCCTGCTCGAAGCGCGGCAGCGTGCGGGCATCGCTGCCCAGAGCATCTGGCTGGAAGTGACCGAGGGCAGCCTGCTGATCATCGACGCCGCGCACCGCACGCTGGCGCAAAGCCGCGAGGCCGGCCACCCGATTGCCCTGGACGACTTCGGCACCGGCTATTCCAGCCTGCAGTACCTGCGGCGCCTGCCGCTGGACCTGCTGAAGATCGACCGCTCCTTCGTCCAGTCGCTGTCGGCCGGTACGCCTTGCCCGGTGACCGACCACACTATCGCCATGGCCCGCCAGCTGGAGTTGCTACTGGTGGCCGAAGGCATCGAGAGCGACGAACAATTGCAGTACCTGCGTCAGCGCGGCGTGCATTACGGCCAGGGCTGGCTGTTCGGCAAGGCGATGCCACGCGACGAGTTCCTGGCCTATGTCGCCAGCCACCACTGGCGGGCGGCGTCATGAGGCTTGCCATTTCCTGTTAGCCAAACGAGAGCTTGATCACCATGAAAACTTCACTGCTGCTGTTCTGCCTGCTCGGCGTCACGCCTTCATTCGCACTGGCTGCCGACACCGTCACGACGGTCCCGGTGCACTTCGCCAAGGGCGCGAGCAGCACCGCCATCAAGGGCAGCTTCAAGGGTTACGACACGGTCCTCTACACCCTCTCGGCCAAGGCCGGGCAACACATGAAAGTCGGCGTCACCGGTAGCAGCAACGCCAACTTCAACCTCTTCGTTCCGGGCGACAAGCCGGGCGAGTCGACGGCCCTGGGCGCTGGCTCCGTCGGTCAGGACTGGAGCGGCGCGTTGCCGGCCTCGGGAACCTACAGCGTGCAGGTCTACCAGATGCGTGCGAGCGCACGGCGCGGCGAAACGGTGAACTACAGCATCCACTTCAGTATCGAGTGACACGCGACCCGCCTGGCTGGCGACTCAGGGCTTCTCGGCCCAGGTCGCCAGGAAGGTCGGCAGGAAACGATCCACCACGAAGCGTGGGTTGGGCTGTTCGTCCTCGATGAAGCCGCGCAGGACGAAGCCCGCTTGCAGTTGCCCGCCGATCTGCTCGGCCAGGCTATGGCCGAACACCAGTGCCTCACCGCGCTGCTGCTTGTCCTTCAGGGCCTCGGCCGGCAGGTCGCGCAGGTCGGAATAGGGCAGCTTGAAGGCCGGGCGCAGCAGCCCTTGCTCGGCCAGCGCCGGGTCGCGCGCGCCGATGAACACCACCGGATTGTAGAAACTGGCGAGCAACCGGCCACCGCTGCGCAAGGTGCGGAAGCACTCGCGCCAGACCGGGCGGATATCCGGTACATAGAGATTGGAAATCGGCTGGAAGATGCAGTCGAAGTGGCCATCGGCGAAGGCCGACAGATCACGCATGTCGCCCAGCACGGTTTCCAATTGCAGGCCGTCGCGCTCGGCTACGTGGCGATCCCGCGCCAGTTGCTCGGGGCTCGCATCCAGCACCGTCACCTGTGCCCCGGCGGCCGCCAGCACGGGCGCCTGCTGCCCGCCACCGGAGGCCAGGCAGAGGATGCGCTGGCCGCCGACGTCGCCCAGCCATGCCGGCGGCAGCGGGGAAGGCGTGAGATGCACCTGCCAGTCGCCGCGCCGCGCGGCCGCCGTGATCTCCGGGCCGACCGGCTGGCTCCATGGCCCTTGCTCGCGGGCCTGGCGGTCCCAGGCAAGCTGATTGTGCTTGAAGATATCGAAAGGCATGCAGATTCCTCTAGGAACGCGGGTTGCCGCGCAGGGCCAGTGCGGCCACCGCACAGGCCAGCAGGGCGATGAAAGACAGATAGAACGCATCACCGTAGGCCATGAGGAATGCCTCGTGGCGAATGTTCGCGCCCAGGCGGGCGAGGGTTTCGGCCTGCGCCGGCAGCCATTCGTTGAGCGCGAAGGCGCTGCCGGGGTCGTCTTGCAGGCGTTCCTGCAGGGCTGGCGAGAAGAGCGTCAGCTGTTCGCCGATGCGCTCGGAGTGGAAGCGCTCGCGCTGCGAGACGATCTGTGTCAGCGCCGCCGTCCCCACCGCGCCGCCGAGGTTGCGCAGCATGGAGAACAGCGCCGAGGCAGAACCGGCCTGCTGTTTGGACAACCCGGAAACCGCCAGCACCGACAGCGCCACCATGATGAACGGCTGGCCGATGCCGCGGACTACGGTGGAGGGAATGATCACGTTGGCCGCGCTGTCGGCATCCAGGTGTGCACCGAGATAACAGCCCAGCGCCATGATGGCGAAGCCGCTGGCGACCATCAGCTTGGCGTTCAGCCAGCGCATCAGGCGCGGCATCAGCGGTGCCAGGAGCAATTGCACGAGGCCATAGGCGATCAGGCTGACGCCGATCTCGCGGGCATTGTAGCCATGCAACTGGGACAGGTAGTTCGGCACCAGGAACACCAGGCCGAAGGTCGCTGCGCCGAAAATAAACATTGCCGCGCTGGCCACGCCGAAGTTGTAGCCGGCCAGCAGGCGCAGGTTGATGAACGAGCGCCGGCCGAACAGCTGCGTATGGATGAACAGGAGAAGCGCGAGTACGCCGACGAGCAACATGCCAGTGATGAAGTCGGAACCGAACCAGTCCTTGCGCCCACCTTCCTCCAGCACGACCTGGATCGCCCCCAGGCCGATGATCATGCTGACGATGCCCAGCCAGTCGCCGTTGCGCAGCTTGTGCACCTGCATGGCTTGCGGCGCTATCGCCCAGGCCACGGCAGCCAGCAGGAGCAGGCCGGGGATCAGTTGCAGGTAGAAGATCCAGCGCCAACTGTAGGCGTCGGTAAGCCAGCCACCGATGGACGGCCCGGCAGCCTGGGCGACGCTGTTGGACAGGCTGAACAACGCCATGCCCATGGCTACCCGCGATGCCGGCAGCTCGGTGATGATCAGCTGGAACGACAGTGGGATCAGCACCGCGCCGGCCGCCCCCTGGATCACGCGGATAGCGATCAGGGTGGCAAGGTTCGGCGAGAACGAGCAGGCCACCGAGGCCGCCAGGAAGATCCCCGAGCCGACCAGCATCACCCGGCGCAGGGAAAACACTTCGACCAGCCAGGCGGTCAGCGGGATGATCACGATCTCGGCGACCAGGTAAGCCGTGGAAATCCACGAGCCTTCCTCGAAGCTGGCACTCAGCGAACCCTGGATTTCCGGCAGGGCGGCGCTGGTCACGTGCACATTCATGCCGGCCATGAAGCAGCCGAGCAGCCCGCCGATCACCGCTACCCAGGCTTTCAGCGAGGTTTTTTCGCTCTCACTGGCCATCGGCTTGCGCCTCGCCGCCATCGCGGGTATCCACCTCGGCGATCACCGACATGCCGGGGAGGATCGGCAACTGCTCGCGAGCGCCGGGGTCCAGGGCAATCTTCACCGGGAAGCGCTGGACGATCTTGGTGAAGTTGCCCGTGGCGTTGTCCGGCGGCAGCAAGGCGAAGATCGACCCCGAGCCGGGCGAGACACTCTCGATACGGCCATGCAGCCGCACCTGCGGGAAACTGTCCAGGCGCAGCTCCACCGACTGGCCGGGGCGCATGCGGCGCAGTTGGGTTTCCTTGTAGTTGGCCACCACGTAGGACTGCTCCAGCGGCACCAGGGCCAGCAGTGGCAGGCCGGGCGTGACGTACTGGCGCTGGCGTACCCGGCGTTGGCCAACGACGCCGGCGATGGGCGCGCGGATCAAGGTGTCCTCCAGTTCATGTTCCGCCAGGGCCAGGCTGGCATCTGCCTCGGCGGCGCGGGCCTGACGCTGTTGCAATTGCGCGGCGGCTTGTGCGCGGCCGGCCTGGAGTACGTTCAGGCGGGTGCGCTGCCGGCTGGCCGCGGCTTCGGCGCGGCTGAGCGTGGAGCGGGCCCGCGCGAAGTCGGCGGTGACGCTCTCCAGGCGCTGGCTGCTGGCGGCCTGCTGGGCGACGAGGTCGCGGTAGCGCTGGAAGTCCAGTTGCGCGCGCTGGCGTTCGGCACGGGCGCTGTCGATCTCGGCGACGGCCTGGTCGATCAGCGCCTGCTGTTCCTGCAACTGGGCGTCGAATGTCACCAGCGCGGCCTGTTGCGCGGCGATGGCGGCACGCGCTTCGACCTGCCGTGCCCGGGCCTGCGCCAGTCGTGCCTGATAATCGCGATCCTGAATGCGTACCAGCGCCGTGCCGGCGCTGACGCTCTGGTTGTCAGCGACCAGCACCTCGGCGACGTAGCCGGACACCTTCGGGCTGATGGTGATCCAGTCGGCACGCACGTAGGCGTCATCGGTTTCCTCCAGGTAGCGACCGATGCTCGCCCAGTAGGAGCCGTACCCCAGCACGGCGAGCAGCAGCACGCAGCTGCCCAGCCACAGCAGGCGGCGCTGGCGACGCCTGCTTTCGCGCTGAGCTTTGTGTTCGGCGGCTTCGGCTTGTTGTTCGGCGACGGCCATATTCATCTTGCGGGTTCCGTGGCAGTGGTGGTGTGCCCGGCCAGCTGGTTGGCTGGCGTGTCCTGCCAGCCACCGCCGAGGGCGTGGAAGAGATCGATCTGGCGCTCAGCGAGTAGCTGGTCGGCTTCGGCCGTGTCCGCTTCAAGGCGGACCATGGCGCGTTCGCTATCGAGCACGTCGAGGAAGTCCAGCGCACCGGCCTGGTAGTTCACCTGTGCCAGGCGATAGGCGTTGCGGCTGCTGTCCAGGGCGCTGCCCAGTGCCGCGCGGTGGCCAGCCTCGCCGCTGTAGCGCGCGAGGCTCTGGCGAACCTCCTTGAGCGCCACCAGCGCCTGCTGCTGGAAGCGTGCGAGCTGCTGATTCTCGCGGGCCTGCGCAGCGGCGAGACGGGCACGAGTGCCAAGCAGGTTGGGAAAGCTCCAGCTGATCAGCGGCCCGACGGCATAGGTGATCGCCTCGTGCGCGCCAAGGTCGGAGAGGCGTGAGGCCGATGAGGTGATCGACGCCCCGAACGACACACTCGGGTAGAAGTCGGCCTGGCGCACGCCGACTTCGTGCCCGGCGGCGGCCAGCTCGCGCTGCGCCGCGCGAATATCCGGACGCCGCTGCAGCAGCGCCCAGCCATCGCCAACCGGGAGCGCCTGGTGCAGCTGTGGCACGCTGCGGCAGTCACTGAGCGCAGCCGGCAGTTGCCCTGCCTGGCTACCGGTGAGCACGTTGAGCTCTTCCAGCGCGGCTTGCTGCTCGGCTTGCAGGCGCGGCAGAGCGGCGCGGGTTTCCGCCAGCAGGCTGCGCATGCGCTCCACTTCCAGGTCGGTGAGCAGCCCGGCGCGGCGCTGGCGAAGGGTGAGATCGAGGCTGCGCTCGACGGTCGCCACCGAGTGCTGCTGGATGACGGCCCGGCCGGCATAGGCGCAGGCATTGGCGTAGGCGCGCGCCGTGGCGGCGGCGACACTCACGCGCAACTGGTCGTGGGCCGCCTGTGCCGCCTCGGCGTTGGCCTGGGCGGCGAGGATCGACTGGCGCACCCGACCCCAGAGATCGATCTGGTAGTCGAGCGCGAACCCCGGTATCTGGTTCCACTGCGAGCCGGCGCGGCTGCCGCGGGCCTTGGCTTCGGTCTGGTCGTCGCTGCTGCGGCCGTAGACGGCCTGCCAGCTCGCCGTGGTCGTCGGCCAGCGCTGCGCCCGTGCCTGCCCGAGCAAGGCGAGCAGTTCGTCGACATGGGCCAGGGACGCCTGCAACTGCTGATTGTGTTGCAGGGCCTGGATCACCAGTTGGTCAAGCAGCGGATCCTGGTAGAGCCGCCACCAGTGGGCGGGCGGGTCCTGCGCAGCGACGTTGCTGGCCAGTGCTCGCCAGTCGGCACCGGGGGAAGTGCCGGAAGAGGGCGGCTGATGCTCGCTGACCGCCGCACAGCCGCCCAGCAGCAGGCCGGCGCAGGCCAGCGTGAGCAGAGCATGGCGTGGATTGGATGTAGGTATTGGCATATCGGGGAGTCATTTCGTTTCGGACTCCCGCAGGTTAGGGATTGCGCCGCTACGGTTCTCTCGCCGCCCTGACAACCAGCCTCGCGAAAATGACAACCAGCTGGCTGCCCGCCTCAGGAACGCGCAGCCAGGTAATGACTGGGCAATTGCCCGAGGATGCGCTTGAAGGTCTGCGAGAAGGCGCTCGGGCTCTGGTAGCCATGTTCCAGGGCGACTTCCAGTACCGAAGCGCCGGCGATCAGCCTTTGCAGGCCGAGCACCATGCGCACGCGGGTGCGCCAATCGCCGAAGTTCATCCCCAGCTCGCGCTGGAACAGGCGGGCGAGGGTGCGGCTGCTCATGTTCAGCCGCTGCGCCCAATCCTCCATGCCGGTTTCATCTGCCGGAGCGCCGATCACCGCATTGCACAGGCGCTGCAGACGCGGGTCGGTGGGCATGGCGAGGTGAATGCCGACCGTCTGCGCCGCGTCCATCTCCACCAGCAGCAGTTCGTGCAGGCAGCGGCGGCGCTGCTCGTTGCCAGCGCCGGCCTGCATCGCACTGGCAGCGACCAGCAGCTCGCGCAGCAGCGGCGTCACTTCGATCAGCTGGCACTGCTGGCCGCCCCAGGGCCAGGTTGATGCCGGCATGAACAGCGTGCGCATCCGCACGCTGCCGAACATGCGGATCTGATGCTCGGTACCGGGCGGAACCCAGAGCGCATGGCCGGGCGGCACCACCCAGTTCTTCTGGGCGGCGCCAACCAGCATTACGCCGGAAATCGAGTGAATCAGCTGCGCCTGGTTGTGGCAGTGCGGGAGGATTTCCTCGCCATCCCGGTGGTCGTAGGCCAGCGCTTCGAGGGACATGGCGCAGGTCATGCTGCCTGTCCTTTACGGCGGTAGGGAATGTCGAGCGGCGTCACGGGGGCCTCCTGGTTGAGCCAGCATTCTAAATGAGGCAATCCGGCATGAATTGGCGTTGTATTGCCGGAATAATAAGTCGCGAGCAATAACGCATCAAAAATCAGAAGAATATTGGGATTATCGATAAGTATTGTTCTGTTCAGTGAGAGGAGACATAACCCGAGGCCTCCTGCGCTGGCGGAATCGCGAAGTTCTCCCGCATGCGCTGTGCCTCCGCCAGCGGTGTTCGGCCGAACAGGCGCTTGAACTCGCGGTTGAACTGCGAGGCGCTGGCATAGCCGACGGCCAGGCTCGCCGCCTGCGCCGTCATGCCCTGGCGCACGATCAGCAGCCGAGCCTGGTGCAACCGCGTGCACTTGAGGTATTGCATGGGCGAGGTGCGGGTGACGGCCTTGAAGTGGCTATGGAAGGACGGAACGCTCATACCGGCTTCGCTCGCCAAGTGCGGCAGGTCGATGGGTTGCGCGTAGCTCGTATGGATGCGCTGCAGGGCCCTGGCGATATTGCCGAAGCGGCCGCGCATGGCCAGCGCCGCGCGCATGGCATTGCCCTGGGCGCCGGTGAGCACGCGGAAATACAGCTCGCGCAGCAGCGCCGGCGCGAGGATTGCCGCTTCCAGCGGCTCGCTCAGCGCTTCGAGCAATCGCAGCACTGACTGCGTCAGCGCCGGGGCCATCGGGCTGGAGAACAGGCTGCGTGGTGCGTCCTCGGCAGAAGCTTTGCCCATCTGGTCGATCTGCAACATCAGTTCGGCGGCGAGCTGGAAGTCCAGGTGCAGGTAGATGGCCAGGAGCGGGCGCTCCAGTGTGGCGTCGGTTTCCATGGTGAAGGGCACCGGCACGGCGACCGCAAGGTAGTGCTGTTCGTCGTAGAGGTAGATTTCATCGCCGAAATAGCCGCGCTTGCGGCCCTGGCAGACGATCACGATACCGGGGTCGTAGAGCACCGGGGTGCGCGCCAGCGGGCGATTCGAGCGGAGCAGTCGCACGCCCGCCAGCGCGGTGAGGTTGTAGCCCTCCTGGGGAGCCAATGCGCCGAGCAGGGCGGCCATGCGTGCCTGCCCGGCGCAGGGTGCTTCGATTTCCGCATTCATAGAATCAGGCAATAAAGTCAGAGATTGAGGTCTGCGAGATGGCGGTGATGCTGAGTATTGTGCACTCAAATCCCTGAAGTGGAGTCACCTGATGTCATCTCGCAAAAACCTGCTGATCACCGGCGCCAGCAGTGGCTTCGGCCTCGCCCTGGCCCGCGAGGCGCTCGCCGCCGGGCATCGCGTGGTAGGTACGGTTCGCAACGAACAGGCCCGCGCCGAACTTGAAGCCTTGGCACCCGGGCAAATCTTCGGGCGCCTGCTCGACGTGACCGATTTCGATGCCATTCCGGGCCTGGTCGCGGAGGTCGAGGCCAGCGTCGGCCCGCTGGATGTGCTGGTGAACAGCGCCGGCTACGGCCATGAAGGCATCCTCGAGGAATCGCCGCTGGAGGCAATGCGCCGGCAGTTCGAGGTCAACGTCTTCGGCGCCGTGGCGATGATCAGGGCAGTCCTGCCGTGCATGCGCCAGCGCCGGCGTGGCCACATCCTCAACATCACGTCCATGGGCGGCTACATCACGATGCCGGGTATCGCCTACTACTGCGGCAGCAAGTTCGCCCTGGAGGGCATCAGCGATGCGCTGGGCAAGGAAGTCGAAGGTTTCGGCATCGCGGTGACCGCCGTGGCGCCAGGGTCCTTTCGCACCGATTGGGCAGGGCGCTCCATGGTCCGCAGCCCGCGCTCCATTGCCGATTACGACGCGCTGTTCGACCCGGTACGCCAGGCGCGGCAGGAAAAAAGCGGCAAGCAGCCGGGCGACCCGAGGAAAGCCGCGCGGGCCATGCTGGCGGCCATCGAGGCAGCCGTGCCGCCGCGGCACCTCCTGCTGGGCAACGATGCGCTGGGCCTGGTGCGGCAGAAGCTTTCAGCACTGGAAGAGGAAATCACCCGCTGGGAAACGCTGACTCGTTCCACCGACGGCTGAGGTGCAAGTCAGCGTCCGGCGCTGCGCTCCTCGGGGCGCAGCGTGAGCACTTCGAAGCCCGTAGCGGTCACCGCCACGGTGTGTTCGAACTGCGCGGAGAGTTTGCCGTCGAGGGTCACCACGGTCCACTCGTCGTTCAGGGTTTTCACGCCGGAAAGCCCCTCGTTGAGCATGGGCTCGATGGTGAAGACCATGCCTGGGCGGAGCACCTGCCCGGTGCGCGGGCGCCCCACATGCAGCACCTGCGGCGGCTCGTGCATCTCGCGGCCGATGCCGTGGCCGCAGTAGTCCTCGACCACGCTGTAGCCGTGCTGGCGGGCATGCCGCTCGATGGCGTGGCCGATATCACCCAGGCGGGCGCCGGGCTTCACCGTGCGAATGCCTTTCCACATGGCCTCGTAGGTGATGTCCACCAGGCGCCGGGCGGCGGGTGAAACGTTACCGACGAGGTAGGTCTTGCTCGAATCGGCGATGAAGCCGTTCTTCTCCAGGGTGATGTCGAAGTTGACGATGTCGCCATCCTGCAGCCGGTCCGCCGCGGACGGCACACCATGGCAGACCACCTGGTTGGGTGAGGAGTTGAGCACGTAGGCAAAGCCGTACTGGCCCTTGCTGGCTGGCCGCGCCTGCAGTTCGTCGACGATGTAGCGCTCGACACGGTCGTTCACTTCCAGGGTCGTCATGCCCTCCAGCGGCAGCGTGTCGACGAAGCCGAAAACCTTCGCCAGCAGCCGGCCGGACTCGGCCATCAACGCCAGTTCCGCCGTGCTCTTGATCATCTTGCGCCGACCGCGGCCGGGCATTTCACCCCGGCTTCCTGCAGTTCGCGGGTGACAATCTGGTTGAAGCTCAGGGTCGGCTCCAGCTCGCAGAGCATGCCTATCCTGATCCAGAACGCGGCCTGGGCGTTGATCGAGCGGCAGGTCACCGAACTGGCGCGGCGCAGTTGATCGTGCAGGTCGTCATCCAGGTTGATGATGCCCATGTGTCGCGAATCTCCATATGAAACATAACAAAACATATATCAAGCATATGGCTTCGGCAGGTTCAATGCAAAAGCGACCTGCCCTCGCGCTCAAGCGGAGGGCTGCGCCGGGGGGCTGTCCTGCAGACCGCGCAGCAGGTCAACCAGCGCGCGGGCGCAGGCGGGCAGGGCTTCACGGTCGCGCAGCAGCACGCTGCGTTCGCGGACCACCCAGGGCTCGTCCAGCGGCAGGATTCGCAGGTTCATGGTGCGACTGTGGCGCACGGCGGCGGTTTCCGGGATGACGCCGATACCGACCCCGGCCTCGACCATCCGGCAGATGGCCTCGAAGCTGGCCACCTGGATGCGCAGGTTGAGCTCGCCACCCATGCGGTCAACCCGTTCGCGCAGAAAGCTCTGCAGGGTGCTGCCCTCATGCAGGGCGATGTGCGGGTAATCCAGCGTGTCGGCCAGGGTCAGGCGGGGCAGGGCGCACAGCGGGTGATCCGGTGCGACGGCAAGCACCAGCCGGTCGGTACTGAAGTGGACCACCTGCAACCCCTCCGCACGTACCGGGCCGGCGACGATGCCGAGGTCCGCCGAGCCATCGAGGATGGCTCGGACGATATCGCGGTTCAGGCGTTCCTGCAGGTCGACGCTGACGCCGGGGCGATCGGCGAGAAAGTCCGCCAGCAGCTCCGGGAGGAACTCGGTCACCGCCGTGGTGTTGGCGAAGATGCGGATGTGCCCGACCTGGTCGCCGGCCTGGCCGCTGAAGTCGCTTTTCAGGTGGTCCACCTGGCGCAGGATCAGCCGCGCGTGCTGCAGCAGGCGCTGGCCGGCGGGGGTCAGCTCGACCCCGCGGTTGTCGCGATACAGGAGGCGGCAGTCGAGCTGTCCTTCCAGCGCCTTGATCCGCGCGCTGGCGGCAGCCGCCGAAAGATGGGCGCGGCGTGCGCCCTGGGTGAGGCTAGGGGCTTCGGCGATATGCGCGAAGAGGCGCAGGTCGGCCAGGTCGAAGTGCATGGAACAGGTCCCCGCTAGTCTTTGAATGGAGGATTGGCGTTCGGGATTTCCGAATGCTGGATTATGAAAATGTGGATTCGACGAACGCAAGCCCTGTTGCATGCTCCGTTCACCACAACGCCAAGAGGTCCGAAATGAGCGATTCGCCCTACGCCGACTGGATCGGCCGCTCCCAGGAGCGCGAGGAAGAACTGAGTGCCGTGCTGGTCCGCCGCCTGGCCGTAACCCTTGGCGAAGAGGTGCCGGCCAAGGGTGAAGCGCTGCCGCCGCTGTGGCACTGGATGTTCTTTCAAGACGAAGTAGGCGAGGCGGGCCTGGGGGCCGACGGCCATCCGGCGCGCGGAGGCTTCCTGCCGCCGGCCGATGGGCGCAACCGCATGTGGGCCGGTGGCCGCCTGGAGTTTCACCAGCCCCTGCGCGTCGGCGGCGTGGCCAAGCGCACCACCACCATCCTCAATGTCGAGGAAAAACACGGCCGCACCGGCTCGCTGCTGTTCGTCACCCTGCGCCACGATTTTCACCAGGACAACCACCTGGCCTTCAGCGAGGAGCAGGACATCGTCTACCGCGAACCGACTCCACCCAAGCTCTCCAGCGGCGAAGCGCTGCCCGCCGGCGACTGGAGCGAGACCGTCGAGCCGACACCGATCCTGCTGTTCCGCTATTCCGCGCTGACCTTCAACGGCCACCGCATCCATTACGATTGGCCCTACGTCACCGAGGCCGAGGGCTATCCCGGGCTGGTGGTGCACGGCCCGCTGATCGGCACCCTGAATCTGCGCGCGTTCTGCCGCGCCAACCCCGCAGCGCGCCTGCGCCGCTATGCCTACCGTGGCTTGCGCCCGCTGATCAGCCCTGAACCGTTCGCCGTCGGTGGCCGCCTCAGTGGCCCTGGCAAGGCCGAGGTCTGGGCTGGCAACGGTGCCGGCATCGCCCAGCGCGGCGAAGTGGAATTCGACTGACCGCACCGCCTCCGGTGCCTCCAACAAGAAAGACATGAGGTGATTCGATGACGTCCACCCCCGAAGAACTCCAGGCCATCCGTGACGGCGTGCGCGCCCTCTGCGCGGAGTTCCCCGCTGAATACTGGCGCAGGATCGATGAAGAGAAGGGCTTCCCCGAGGACTTCGTCCGCGCCATGACCGAAGCCGGCTGGCTGTCGGCGATGATCCCGGAAGAGTACGGCGGCTCGGGCCTCGGCCTGGCCGAGGCGTCGGTGATCCTCGAAGAGGTGAATCACTGCGGCGGCAACTCCGGGACCATCCACGGGCAGATGTACAACATGTTCACCCTGCTGCGGAACGGCAGCGCCGAGCAGAAGGCCTATTATCTGCCCAGGCTCGCCAGCGGCGAACTGCGCCTGCAGTCCATGGGCGTCACCGAGCCCACCACCGGCACCGATACCACCAAGATCAAGACCACTGCCGTGCGCCGTGGCGACAAATACGTGATCAACGGCCAGAAGGTGTGGATCTCGCGTATCCAGCACTCCGACCTGATGATCCTGCTGGCCCGCACCACGCCGCTGGCCGAGGTGAAGAAGAAGTCCGAGGGCATGTCGATCTTCCTGGTCGACCTGCGCGAAGCCATCGGCAACGGCCTGACCGTGCAGCCGATCGCCAACATGGTCAACCACGAGACCAACGAGCTGTTCTTCGACAACCTGGAAATCCCCGCCGGCAACCTGATCGGCGAAGAGGGCAAGGGCTTCAAGTTCATCCTCGACGGCCTCAATGCCGAGCGCACGCTGATCGCCGCCGAGTGCATCGGCGATGGCCGCTGGTTCACCGAAAAATCCGCACAGTACGCCCGCGACCGCGTGGTGTTCGGCCGCCCGATCGGGCAGAACCAGGGCGTGCAGTTCCCCATCGCCGAGGCCCACATCGAGATCGAGGCGGCCGACCTGATGCGCTGGCGCGCCTGCCAGGAGTACGACAGCGGCAAGAACGCCGGCGCCGCCGCCAACATGGCCAAGTACCTGGCAGCCAAGGCCAGCTGGGAAGCGGCCAACGCCTGCCTGCAGACCCACGGCGGCTTCGGCTTCGCCAACGAATACGACGTCGAGCGCAAGTTCCGCGAGACGCGCCTGTACCAGGTGGCGCCGATCTCCACCAACCTGATCCTGTCCTACGTGGCCGAGCACCTGCTCGAACTGCCGCGTTCTTTCTGACCGGGGACGACAAGCGATGAACAATACCCACGCCCTCGCCGAATTCCTTGCCGGCCTGCGTTACGAAGACCTGCCCACGACAGTGGTCGAGTACACTGAAGAACTGTTCCTCGATTGGCTCGGCTCGGCCCTGGCCAGCCAGAGCCGCCACCCGATCCCGCTGTTCCAGCGCTATGCCCAGCGCATGGGGCCGGCGAGCGGCAAGAGCCGCGTGCTGGTGGACGGCAGCTCGACGTCCGCCTACTTCGCCGCGCTGGTCAACGGCGCCAGTTCGCACCTGGTGGAGCAGGACGACCTGCACAACAGCTCCGTGCTGCACCCGGCCACCGTGGTCTTTCCGGCGGCCCTGGCCGCCGCGCAGGAACTCGGCAAATCCGGCCGCGAGCTGATTCTTGCCAGCGTTGCCGGCTATGAAGCGGGCATCCGCATCGGCGAGTTCCTGGGTCGCTCGCATTACCGCATCTTCCATACCACGGCCACGGTCGGCACCCTGGCCGCCGCGGTGGCGGTGGGCAAGCTGCTCGGGCTGGATAGCCGGCAGTTCGTCAACTGCCTGGGCAGTGCCGGTACCCAGGCCGCCGGGCTCTGGGAGTTCCTCCGCGACGCCGCCGACTCCAAACAACTGCACACCGCGAAAGCTGCGGCTGACGGTCTGCTCGCCGCCTACCTGACGGCCGATGGCCTGACCGGCGCGCAGAATATCCTCGAAGGCGAGCAGGGCATGGCGGCTGGCATGTCCAGCGACGCCGATCCGAGCCGGCTGGTGGATGGCCTGGGCACCCGCTGGGCGCTCTGCGAGACCTCCTACAAGTTCCACGCCTCCTGCCGCCACACCCATCCTGCCGCCGACGCACTGCTCGGCCTGATGCAGCGCGAAGGGCTGGCGCACGGCGATATCGCCAAGGTCACCACCCGCGTGCACCAGGGCGCCATCGATGTGCTCGGCCGCGTGGTGGTGCCGCAGACTGTGCACCAGGCGAAGTTCTCCATGGGCACCGTGCTGGGCCTGATTGCCGTGCACGGCAAGGCCGGGCTGGTGGAGTTCGAAGAGTTCGCCCTGAGCGACGCCGCGGTTTCCGCGTTCCGCGAGAAGGTCAGCATGCAGCTCGATGGGGAAGTGGACGGCGCCTACCCACGCCGCTGGCTCGGCCGGGTCGATGTGCTCACCACCGACGGCCGCCAACTGCACGGCGCCATCGATGAACCCAAGGGCGACCCGGGCAACGGCCTGAGCCGGGCGGAGCTGGAGGACAAGTTCCGCCGCCTGCTGGCCTTCGCCGGCCAGCGCAGCGAGAGCGAAGCGGATCGACTGGTACAGGCCAGCTGGCGGCTGCACCAGCTGTCGAACCTCGACGACTTCCATTGAAAGAGACTCGCGGGCGACTCCGCCGCCCGATCCCACTGAATCGTAGCGTCGGCCGCTCGGCCGGCGTCTGGAGTTGCCCATGAGTTCGCGTCCCCTCGACGGGATTACCGTCGTCAGCCTGGAACACGCCATTGCCGCGCCGTTCTGCACCCGCCAGCTGGCCGACCTCGGCGCCCGTGTGATCAAGATCGAGCGCCCTGGCGTCGGCGATTTCGCCCGTGGCTATGACGAGCGCGTGCGCGGCCTGGCCTCGCACTTCGTCTGGACCAATCGTTCCAAGGAAAGCCTGTCCCTGGATCTCAAGCAGGAGCCGGCCCAGGCGGTGCTGGAACAGTTGCTCGAGCGTGCCGACGTGCTGGTGCAGAACCTCGCGCCAGGTGCTGCGGCACGCCTGGGGCTGTCGTTCGAGGCACTGCACGAGCGTTTCCCGCGGCTGATCGTCTGCGACATTTCCGGCTATGGCGAAGGTGGCCCCTACGAACAGAAGAAAGCCTATGACCTGCTGATCCAGAGCGAGAGCGGCTTCCTCTCGGTCACCGGCGGGCCTGGAGCCGACGAGATGGCCAAGGCCGGCTGTTCTATCGCCGACATTTCCGCCGGCATGTACGCCTACAGCGGCATTCTCTCCGCGCTGCTGCTGCGCGGCCGCACGGGGGAGGGCAGCCGCGTCGAAGTGTCGATGCTCGAAGGCATGGCCGAGTGGATGGGCTTCCCCATGTACTACGCCTTCGAAGGGCAGTCGCAGCCACCACGCGCCGGCGCCGCCCACGCCACCATCTATCCCTACGGGCCGTTCCCCACTGGCGATGGCGGCAGCGTCATGCTCGGTGTGCAGAACGAGCGGGAATGGAAGCAGTTCTGCGAGGTGGTGTTGCAGCGGCCGGAGCTGGCGAGCGACCCGCGCTTCACCGCGACCAGCCTGCGTGTGGCCAATCGCGATGCCTTGCGCGCGCTGATCGTGGAATCCTTCGCGGGGCTGGCCGCCGGGCAAGTCATCGAACGCCTGGAGCAGGCGCAGATTGCCAACGCCCACGTCAACGACATGCGCGGTCTGTGGCAGCACCCGCAACTGGCCGCTCGCAACCGCTGGCGTGACATCGACAGTCCGGCCGGGCGCCTGCCCGCGCTGTTGCCCCCAGTGAACAGCAATGCCTACGCCCCGCGCATGGATGCCGTGCCGGCGCTGGGTGAACAGACGGATGACCTGCTGCAGGAACTGGGTTATACCCCCGGTGATATCCAGCGCCTGCATGAGCAGGGCGCGGTATGACCCAGGAGAACCCCGTGAGTCAGGAAAGCCCCATGAATCCAGTTGTGCGAACCGCGTTGTTCGTGCCCGGCAGCCGCCCGGAACGTTTCGCCAAGGCCTTGGCCAGCGGTGCCGACGCCGTGATCGTCGACTTCGAGGATGCTGTCGAGGCGTCGCTCAAGAGCCAGGCCCGCGACAACCTTGAAGCCTTCCTCGGCGCCAATCCTGACGCCCGTGTGCGCGTGCGGGTGAATGCCGCTGGCGATCCGCAGCAGGCGGCCGATCTCGAGCTGTGCGGGCGCCTGCCTGGCATCATCGGCATCCTGTTGCCCAAGGCCGAGCGCGCCATGCAGGTGCGCATCGCCGCGTCCTGCGGCAAGCCGGTGTGGCCGCTGATCGAGAGCGCCCGCGGCCTGCTTGCGCTGGGCGAGATTGCCGCTTGCGAAGGCGTGGAGCGCCTGACGTTCGGCGGCCTCGACCTGGCGCTGGATATCGGCATGAGCAGCGGCACTGCGGCGGCCGCCGTGGTCTACGACCAGGTTCGCCTGAGCCTGCTGCTGCATTCGCGGGTGAATGACCTGCAGCCACCGCTGGATACCGTCTTCCCTGCGTTCGACGACGCCGAAGGCTTCGCCGCGACCATCCGCCATGGCCGCGACCTCGGGTTGCTCGGTGCGCTGTGCATCCACCCCAGGCAAGTCGGCGTCGCCCATGCAGCACTGGCCCCCAGCACCGACGAACTGGACTGGGCCCGGCGGGTGGTGGCTGCGGCGGAGAGCGGCGCGGCAGCCTTCCAGGTCGACGGCCAGATGGTCGACGCGCCAGTGCTCGGCCGCGCCCGTCGGCTGCTGGCCAGCGCCGGCAACTGAGCGACTATCTGTAGGAGCGAGCTTGCTCGCGAACATTTTTCCGCCGGCAGCGGTGTCAATCGTTCGCCAACATGCTTGCTCTTGCTCCCAGCAGGCGCCGGTCGATCTCAAGGCTGCTGCAATAGATGCGCGTTGGCATTGATCAGCCCCTGCATGACCTCCACCAAGCCGTTGATGGCGAACTGCACACCCATGCACACCAGCAGGAAGCCCATCAGCCGCGAAATCGCATCGATGCCGGACTTGCCCGTGGCTTTCATGATCAGGTCCGAGGCACGCAGGCAGCCCCAGAGGATCAGCGCGGTGCAGAGGAAGATCAATGGTGGCGCGACCAGAATCACCCAGGGTGGAAAGCTGGTGCTGTGCTTGATGCTGGCTGAAGAGCTGATGATCATCGCGATGGTGCCGGGCCCGGCGGTGCTGGGCATGGCCAGCGGGATGAAGGCGAAGCTGGTGCGCTCGGGGGCTTCTTCACGGGCATCAGGGGAGGGCATGGGGGCGGGAAACAGCATGCGCCCGCCGATGATGCAGAGGATGCCGCCCCCGGCGACGCGCAGCCCCGGAATCGAGATGCTGAACACCCCCATGATGAACTCGCCGATGTAGTAGGTCAGCGCCATGATGATGAACACGTAGCAGGCGGTCCGCAGCGCCTGCTGATTCTTCTCTTCGTGGCTGAACCCCTGGGACAGGGCAAGAAACAGCGCCACTGTCGTCGGTGGATTGATCAGGGGCAGCAAGGCGAGCAGCCCAAGTAGGATAGCGTCGAACAAACTGCTCATGGCCGGGCGCCTCCGCTGGTGTCGGGCTGGACTGGAGTTTAGGTGCGAATCGGCAGTCCGGCGCCGAACCCGCGCCACTCTTTGCCCGAACGCTGAACTACGCTGCATCACGGTCAGCTGGCCGCTTCGCTCGAACAGCGCGCCGCCTTCGCCTGGAGTCACATTGCCGATGTCCGAGACCCCGTCGCGAGCCCGTTCCGGCTTCGACTGGCAGCGCTGGTTGCCAGGCCTCGCCACCTTGCGCGATTACCAGGCGCGCTGGCTGCCCAAGGACCTGGCCGCCGGCCTGGTGCTGACCACCATGCTGGTGCCGGTGGGTATCGCCTATGCCGAGGCATCCGGCGTGCCGGGCATCTACGGGTTGTACGCGACCATCATCCCGCTGCTCGCCTACGCGCTGTTCGGACCCAGCCGCATCCTGGTGCTCGGCCCCGATTCGGCGCTGGCCGCGCCGATCCTCGCGGTGGTGGTGCAATACGCGGCGAGCGACCCGCAGCGAGCCATTGCCATCGCCAGTCTGATGGCGCTGGTGTCAGGTGCCGTGTGCATGATCGCCGGGCTGCTGCGCCTGGGTTTCATCACCGAACTGCTGTCTAAACCGATCCGCTACGGCTACATGAACGGCATCGCGCTCACCGTACTGATCAGTCAGCTGCCCAGGTTGTTCGGCCTTACGCTCGACAGCGAGGGGCCACTGCGCGATCTCTGGCACCTCGGCCAGGCGTTGCTGGAGGGGAAGGCCAACTGGACCAGCTTCGCCGTGGGCGCCGGCAGCCTGCTGCTGATCCTGCTGCTCAAGCCCTGCAAGCGCATTCCGGGCATCCTCATTGCGGTAATCCTGGCGACACTGGCAGTCAGCCTGTTCGGCCTCGGCAGCCACGGCGTGAAGGTGCTGGGGCAGTTGCCGCAAGGACTGCCGTCGTTCGCCTTGCCGTGGCTGAGCGATATCGACCTGGTCGAAGTACTGCTCGGTGGCGTGGCAGTGGCGCTGGTTTCCTTCGCCGACACCAGCGTACTGTCGCGCACCTATGCGGCGCGATTGAAGACCCCGGTGAACCCGAACCAGGAAATGTTCGGTCTCGGCGTGGCGAACGTCGCCTCAGGGCTGTTCCAGGGCATTCCGATCAGCAGCAGCTCCTCGCGCACGCCGGTGGCTGAAGCGGCCGGGGCGAAGACGCAGCTCACCGGTGTCGTCGGCGCCCTGGCGGTTACCCTGTTGCTCCTGTTCGCCCCCGATCTCCTGCAATACCTGCCTAACAGCGCGCTGGCAGCCGTGGTGATCGCCGCCGCGATCGGGCTGTTCGAGTTCACTGACCTCAAGCGCATCTTCCGCTTGCAGCAGTGGGAGTTCTGGCTATCCATCAGTTGCTTTGCCGGCGTGGCGGTGTTCGGTGCGATTCCGGGCATCTGCATCGCCGTGGCGATCTCCGTAATCGAATTCCTCTGGGATGGCTGGCGGCCGCACCACGCCGTGCTCGCGCGGGTAGACGGGGTGCGCGGCTATCATGATGTAACGCGTTACCCGAATGCCCGGCGCATCCCCGGCCTTGTGTTGCTGCGCTGGGATGCGCCATTGTTCTTTGCCAACGCCGAACAGTTCCAGGCCCAGGTACTGGCCGCGCTGGCCGAGTCGCCGACGCCTGTGCAGCGGCTGGTGATCGCCGCCGGCCCGGTGACCAGCATCGACATTACCTCCGCCGACATGCTCGCCGAACTGGACAGGATCCTGGAGCAGCGTGGCGTCGAGTTGCAGTTCGCCGAGATGAAAGACCCGGTGAAGGACAAGATGAAACAGTTCGAGTTGTTCGAGGGGCTCGGCGAATCGGCGTTCCATCCGACCGTGGGGGCCGCCGTGGACGCCTATCTGGCCGATTCCGGCGTGGACTGGAAGCCCTGATCAGCAGGGCGCAGGAAAAATCAGCCGGGCAGCAGGCGGGGCAGGGGTTACGCGCCGATACCGCCGCCGCTAGAGCTTCCAGATGGGGCCGTAGGTGCCAAAGCACGCGTTCGACAACGCTTGCTGGCGAACACCGTGGGCTTCATAACCGCCGAATTCATTGATCTCCAGGGTCAATTGCGGGGTGAGCTCCTTGCCACTCTTGAGGCGAACGCTGTCGAACACCTGCAGCTTCTTGCCGGTATTGACCACGCTGGTCTCCATCCAGGCCTCGGGCGTACTGGCTTCATCCAGGCGGGCCAGCAGCGCGTTATAGAGGGGGAGGTAGCGTCCATCCGGAGCCTTGCAGTCGATATTGATCTTCTTCACCAGCGTCTCGGCTTCGGCAGAGCTGAAATACAGGCGGCTGCCGACATCGCGCTGGAGCCTGTCGACGTAGGTGCCCTGGGCGACGTCCTTTGCTGAAACTGCGCTCGGTACAGCGGAAGGCTTTCCGGCGAGCTCGGCCTGGCACGCCTGGCGGCTCCTGTAGAAGGTGTGTGAGACCCGAACGCCGGCGGGCTTGTAGATCGCGGAGGTGATCAGCACCTCGCCATCGGCGCTCAGATAGTCACTGTCGGGCAGGTATTCGCCGCCGTTGCCCCAGACGCCATTCGGAAGGCCGCTTGGCCACTCGACGCAGGAGGGCTGCTTCATATCGCGGCGCAGCTCGTAGACGCGGCCATGCAGGAAGGCCGCCGCGCTGTCGGCAAGGCTCAGGATTGGTGTCAGCAACAGGCAGGATGCGATGAACAGTCGGGTCCGATTCAAGCAGCGTCTCCTTGTCGCCGTTGGGCCGTTCGAACTCAGGATAGCTGCGTCTCGCCTCGACGCCGGACGAAGTTCGCCGCTCGCGCTGGATAGCGCCAGGCGGAGCAGGGCGCCTGGCTTGCGCGATTGCAGCAGATGCAATTCGTCGTCTGGCCAGGACGCTCGGTAGACGCGCGCCAGCCCCTCGACTAACTCTATTGATCAACGCCGATGAGCAGGTGTGGCTCTGCCAGGAAGAGCGGGAGGTTGCTCCTCGTCACACAGCCCGGGTCATGCCCGGCCATGTCCAGCAAGGAGAGCCTCGTCATGCCTGCATCACCACTGCACCCGTTCCATCCGATCATTTACGTCCGCGGTTTTGCCGCGACCGCCGGGGAAATCGAAGATACCGTTTCCGATCCCTACATGGGATTCAACATCGGTTCCACCCGGTCGCGCCGGAGCTGGACTGGCGAAACCCAGCGTTTCTATTTCGAATCGCCGCTGGTGCGCCTGATGGGCGAATACCAGTACGACGACCTGTACTTCGATGGCATCGACAAGCTTGGCGTCGGCAACGAAGCGGTTCCTTATCGCTGCGTGGTCATCCATCGTTTCTACGATGAGGCCTCCAGCGTCTTCGGCTCTGGTGAGACACCACCGATCACGCACTTCGCCCAAGGCTTGAACGACCTGATTCTCGCCCTCAAGCGCAAGGTCCTGGACAACCCGGAAAACCTTGCCGCCGGCGTAACCGCGCAGAATTTCCGCGTCAATCTGGTGGCCCATTCCATGGGCGGCCTGGTCTGCCGGGCCTTTCTGCAGAACGCCAGCCTGGGCACACAGGAGGCACGCGATGCAGTAGAAAAACTCTTCACCTATGCCACGCCGCACAACGGCATCGACATGCGCATCGTGCGCAACGTACCGGGCTGGCTGACCTTCGGCGACGTCAACAACTTCAACCGTGAGCGCATGGCCGATTACCTGAGCCTGCCCAAGGGCACCGAGGATGTGTCCGAAGTCCGTGGCTTTCCGGCCGACTGGATTTTCAATCTGGTCGGTACCAATCCCAAGGACTACAGGGTCATGGCAGGCGCATCGGCCTGGGCCGCCGGCGACGAAAGCGACGGCCTGGTACGCATCGAGAACGCAACGACTCATGGTACGGACACCGACGGCAAGGATGTCGGCTCACCCAGGGCTTTCGTCCATCGCAGTCATTCCGGGTACTACGGCATCGTCAATTCCGAGGAGGGTTTCCAGAACCTGACGCGATTCCTCTTCGGCAAACTGCGCTTCGACGGCGTGCTCGACATTGACGACATCACCCTGCCTGCCGAAGTCGACAAGCAGATGAAGGACGGCAAGCAGGTGAGGGCGTCATACCAGTTCGAGGTGGCGGTGAGCATCCGCGGCAGCCAGTGGCAGATCACACGGCGAGAAGTGCGGGAGAATTCGGCGATTTTTCGCTCCTACGAACAACTGTTCCCCGGTAACGCCGGCGGCGTCAGGCCGCCAGACCGCAGCCAGAGCCCGCATCTGTTTTCGGTATTCCTCGACCCGGACAAGAGCGTGAAGACCTCCAAGTCGGTCAGTTTCGCCTTCGAGTTACGCATTCTGGTGCCGGACTACGAGGTGGATGGCGTGCTTTTCCTCAAGCGCCATTACGAGGGCAGTTACATCCTGCAGAAGCAGATCCTGGTCGAGGCCGTGCGTGATCCGGCATCACCGGTCGGCTGGAGCCTGAAGTACGGCTTCCAGGAGAACAACCCCGGCAAGCCGGGCATTGCCGCAAACAGCAAAGTGATTGCCGGCGGTATCGGCTTCGATATCCCCATCGAGCAGAAAGTGCGCCCGGGCGTGACAGGCACGCTGCGCATCGAAGCGCGACCGTGGAACTCAACCGCACGTGGAAGCAACTGACAGCGGAAGGACGTATCGATCGGGTTTGCGCTGGGAAATGGCAAACCCGACATCCTGTGAAGGGAATTCCCTGGCGAAGCAGTTGAGGGGTTGGCCGCCCAGGCAAAGTGAGGCTGAGCTGTTTTGCCGGAACCGGTGGATAGGGTAAGAGTGTGGCGAATCAGTTCGGCAGGAACAGAGACCTGGGTAGAGAGCTTTCTGTATCCCTATATGCAATTTAACATAATATACATTATGCGAACTTACCTATGGGGAACGCTGAGCCCAGTGTCGCGGATTTTAACCTGCAGAAACCTCTAGTTCGGCTGTTTTCTGTGTTTTGCATCATTGCCTCAGTCTGGCTTCATGGCGGCTAGCGGTCCTGCTCGTTCGTGGGGAAATTTGTCCTGCGATTCTCTTCACGAAGAATCGCCGCGCTGCACTGGACGAATTCATCCATCGTTCGACATCGTGATGAGCGCGCACCAGCAATCGATTCGATCAGCGCCGTATCGTTTCCTGTGGCGTATTGAGTGCCGCATTCCTCGCGGCCAGTCTCTCGCTGCGCCGAAGTGATTCTCGGCGAATGTTCCTGGCAATTGTCGGCAAGGCATCGAGGCCACAAACAGTTTGCCCGGACGCGATCACTGCGCCGGGTCGCTGCTACCGGCAGGCTTCGACGATACGCCTGTGCAAGACAAGGTCTTGTCGATAAAAGTAACGCGTTACGTTTTATTGTGACCAATAATGGTAACGCGTTACCTGTTGCGTTCCTTGCAATCTCCTGGTCGCTGCGCGAGCGCCAGTAACGCCTAGTCAGCCAGTTCCGCCAGTACGCCTTTCAAACGCTCCAGAGTCGCCGGCGTGCAGGCCTGCATCGGCTCGCGTACTTCATTGGCGATCGAACCCAGGAGTGCCAGTGCACCTTTCACAGCCGCCGGATTCGGCTCGGCAAACGCTGCCTGCATCCACGGCAGCAACCGGTAGAAGGTGCGCCTGGCGGAGTTCACGTCGCCCTCCTCCATCTGCCGGAACATCTTCACATAGAGGTCGGCGCGAACATGCGAGGACGCCGAGATCGCTCCGGCGCCTCCCAGGCAGAGGTTGCTGAAAATCTGCAGGTCCTCGCCGGTGAGAACCGAGACCTGCCCATCGGCGATCAGGGCCATGGTCGTTTCCGGGTCGCCGGCACAATCCTTGATCGCGGCAATATTGGGGTGGCGTACGATGCGGCGCAGCGTCTCGCGCTCGATGCGCACCCCGCTGCGGTAGGGAATGTCGTAAAGCACGACCGGGACGCTGGCGGCATCAGCCACGGTGCGGAAGAAGGCTTCCAGCCCGGCCTGGGACGGTCGGATGTAGTACGGCGCGGGCACCAGGACGGCGGCTATCGGGCGACGCTGAATATCTTCGAGGAAGGCCAGCAGCTCGCGCTGGTTGTTGCCAGCCAGCCCCATGATTACCTGCTGCGAAGGAACCCACTGCAGAACGGCATCGAGCACTTCGAGCTGTTCTTCCTGGCTCAGCGCGGCGGCCTCACCTGTGGTGCCGCAAACCACCAGGCCGGCGACCCCTTGCTCTAGTAGCTGGGCAACCAGCCCCTGCAGTGCCGGGTAGTCCACTGCGCCATCACGAAAGGGAGTGATCAGTGCCACCCAGATTCCACGAAAATTCGACATGCAAAAACTCCTGTTGGCTGACCGTCGGGTCGCCGTCAGGGTGGGATGCGGGAATCAAGCGGGGGGATCGACCTTGCGCCTTGTGTCCTGTCAGCCCATCTGACGGGACAGCGCCCCGGTCAAATGAGCGACTGTTTCTTCGATTTCTTGGCAACGACGACGCACGCGCATGCCCGGGCAGGAAGGCCCGAAGCGGAGAGCGAGTGGTCGAGGATGGGAAGCATGAAATTGCCGTTGCGCGAAATGTCTGACGGATACTGCTGAAGGAGCGGTGGGGCTGTCAACTCCCCCGCTCCGCTTCGCCGCTTTCAGTCCTTTCCGCAGCGACTCTCATCGTGTTGCAGGCTGGCCTGGCTCACCTGGCTGCCAGGCGGCACGCTGCGGGTCAACCAGACATTGCCGCCAATGGTCGAACCCTTGCCAATGGTGACGCGCCCCAGGATGGTGGCGCCGGCGTAGATCACCACTTCATCCTCGACGATCGGGTGGCGCGGCTCGCCCTTGTGCAACTGGCCGCTCTCGTCGGAGGTGAAGCGCTTCGCCCCCAGGGTTACCGCCTGGTAGATGCGCACCTGCTTGCCGATGATCGCGGTTTCGCCGATCACCACACCAGTGCCATGGTCGATGAAGAAGCTGCTGCCGATCTGCGCGCCAGGGTGGATATCGATGCCCGTCGCGGAGTGCGCCAGTTCCGAGATGATCCGCGCCAGTAGCGGCAAGCCGGCGTTGTACAGGTGATGCGCCAGGCGGTGGTGAATGATCGCCACGACGCCGGGATAGCACAGCAGCACCTCGTCAACGCTGCGTGCTGCCGGGTCGCCCTGGTAGGCCGCAAGCACATCGGCGTCGAGCAGTTTGCGCATCTCCGGCAGAGCCCTGGCGAAGTCGCGCACCAGCACCACGGCATGCTCGTCGATCCGGCTATCCACCACGTCACCGCGCTGCCGCGCGCTATAGCGCAATTCCAGGCGAGCCTGCAGCAGAAGTGCGTTCAAGGCGGCGTCCAGGGTGTGGCCGACGAAGAAGTCCTCGCTTTCTTCGCGCAGGTCGTTCGGCCCCAGGCGCATGGGGAACAGTGCGCTCGCCAGACGTTCCACTACTTCCTCGATGGACTGGCGCGACGGCAGTTCGCGGCCGCCCTGCTCCGGATGGCGGCCAGTACGGCTGCGCCATTCATTGCGCGCGCCGCGCAGGTCGTCGACGATCTGCGCCAGTTGCCAGTTCACCGGGCCATGTTCGTTCAGTCGGTTGGCGTCGTTCATCGCTTGCTGTGTTCCTTGATCTTCAGAGGCTTCAATCACGATTGCCTATCCTGATCGGTCGCGCCGCCCAGGACAAATCGCCGGAAGGCATAACCTAATGCCTTTTTCGTAGTACGGAGTGTTTCCACAGCAACACTGAACCAACAGCACTGTTGCTGCAGCAACAGCACCCTGCCTTCAGATGCCCGAAAATCGCGAGCTGCCGCTCTGGCACAGGCCTTGCTGCCGTGCAGAACCCGCAACGCAGCTGCCCTTTCCCTTCTGCCTGACCGAGCGTACCGACAAGGACGGCTGCCGGGCCCGAATTCCAATGAAGACTTGCCACGCGTGCACCGACGGGGCAGCGCCCCACTTCGATGATGGCAACGAGGACACCCCATGAGTCTCGATATTTTCTGGTTCCTGCCGACTTCCGGCGACACCCGCTACCTGGGTCATTCCACCAGCGGCCGCCCGGCCACCAACGAATACATGCGGCAGATCGCCGTGGCTGCCGATCAGCTCGGCTACGACGGCCTGCTGATTCCCACCGGCAGCAGCTGTCTCGATCCGTGGGTGACCGCCGCCAGCCTGGTGCCGGTCACCCGGCGTATCAAGCTGCTGGTGGCCCTGCGCACGTCGCTGGGCAATCCCACTGCCTCGGCGCGCCAGGCCGCCACGCTGGACCAGGCCAGCGGCGGTCGCCTGCTGCTGAATGTCGTCCCCGGCGGCGACAGTACCGAGCTTGAAGCTGACGGCGTGTTCCTCAGTCACGACGAGCGTTACAGCGCTTCCGACGAGTTCCTGACCATCTGGCGCCGCCTGCTGTCGGGCGAAACCGTAGACTTCGACGGCAAGCATCTGAAGGTGAACGGCGCGCAGAACTTTTTCCCGCCGCTGCAGAAGCCTTATCCGCCGCTGTATTTTGGTGGCTCCTCCCCTGCCGCCCACGACCTGGCCGCCAAGCATGTGGATGCCTACCTGACCTGGGGCGAACCGCCTGCCGCGGTGGCCGAGAAGATCGCCGACGTGCGCGAGCGTGCCGCTCGCCAGGGTCGAACGGTGCGATTCGGCGTGCGCCTGCACGTGATCGTCCGCGAGACCAACGAGAAAGCCTGGGCCGCCGCCGACGAACTGATCAGCCACCTGGACGACGCCACCATCGCCGCTGCGCAATCCAACTACGCGAAGATGGATTCGGTGGGTCAGCAGCGCATGGCTGCGCTGCACGGAGGTGATCGCAACAAGCTGGAGGTGGCACCGAACCTATGGGCGGGCGTCGGCCTGGTGCGCGGCGGCGCCGGCACTGCGCTGGTGGGTGACCCGCAAACGGTTGCCGCGCGCCTGCTGGAGTACGCCGCCCTGGGTGTCGACAGTTTCGTGCTGTCGGGCTATCCGCACCTGGAAGAGGCCTACCGCTTTGCCGAACTGGTGTTTCCGCTGCTGCCAGGCAAAGGTCGCGTGACAGTCGATGGCGTGCTCACCGGCGGCGCTTTCGATGTCCGCGCCGGGCGCGCGCAGGGCAAGGAGGCGGCCACCTGAGTCGCCGGTGCGTCACGGCGAGCCCTTGACGACATTGCCCCTGAGCGATCAGGGGCTACTCTTGCTGCAGCATTTATCGGAGTTCGGCTCTGCCAGGGAAGCAGCGCGACCATGCAATGGCTGATCGAGTATCGACTCAATGGCGAGGACCGGCACCTGCTCATGCGGTCGCGGACTATCCCCCACCTCAAGGCGATCGCCTTCTCCATCTACGTCCGGGAATTTCCCGAGCAACCCCGGCCGCAGCATTCCTCCGCCAGGGTCGAGTCATGGCTGGGCGCCTGTGGCATCACCATCAGCGACGTCCGCCTTATCTCCTCTCAGGCCTGAGCTGATTGGCAGGCGCCCTGTTCAGGCGATGCGAAAGGAGACGTCCTGCACATTGTGCGCCTCCACGTTGCGCCGAATGGTGTGGTAACGCTGCTGGTAGCCGCGAAGATCATGGGTCGGGATGTGCAGGTGGCGCGCGACATGACTCCACGCCCGCGCCTCGCTCATGGACTCGTCCTCGGCTTCGAACTCGAATTCCCGCCCATCTCTCACAAAGCTGACGTGGTAGCGCTTTGTCAGGGATTCGTCCTGCATGGGGGGCCTCCGGTTGCTGGCTGTACTTCAAGCACTGACCGGGCGCCGGCATGGACGGTTCAAACAGAATGAAAGGCGGCTATCGGCTTGCCGGTCAGTCCATCACAACCAGCGCGACGGCGCCGCCTTCGCCAGTTGCATGGTGCAGGACGAGATCAATCCGGTGGGCGGCGTGAAGCAGGGTTTCCGCGTCGCGCTCGAGCAATTGCGCGGCCGCCATCAGCGCGGTGGCGGTATCGACAGTGGAAGCTTTGAGTGCGGCCTCGCGCAGCACCTGGACGACGCAGGTCTCATTGAAAGCCGAGGCCATCAGTACCTTTCGCAGTCGCTCCACTTCAGCCTCCATTGCGTGTGGGTGGGGATCGCCGGAACGGGCTTGCGCAATCTCCTTGCTCCGCCTCTCGGCGATTGGCGTAGCCGGCGTTCGCGCCTATGATCGGTAACGCGTTACCTGAAGTTCATCCCGAAAAGCGTAACGCGTTACCATGCAAAAGGAGCACGGATGAAAGACGCCAAGGACAAAGCCACGCGCGACGCTTTCGAAGCACCCCGCAAGGGCCGCCCCCGCAAGGAAGGCGCCATGACCAATGCCGAGAAACAGGCTGCCTATCGCAAGCGCCGGGCGGAAGCAGGTGGCGGCGCCGTGATGCTCAATAACGAGGAAATATGGCTGATCTGCCATGCCCTGGATGGCAAGGTCTGGGAAGCCGACGGCGAACAGCGGCAGAAACTCATTGCCCGCCTGCGCAAGCGCGTCGTTTGAGCGCTCTTACATCAGTGCACCTATGAGCTCCATGCCAAGCTTCCTGACCTGCCGATCGGTGCGCAGCTCATTGCCGTGAACCCCGATTACCTGGGTTGGCGGCCTTGATGAGTAGCGGCTCTGCAGGCTGATCAGGTAGCGGCCATCTTCCTGGCGGTTACAGGTGAAGTCGAATAGCGGGTAACTGCGCTGTAGGAGCTCGGCAACGTCGTGACAGCTTGGCGGATTCATCGGTCTCTCCTGCATGGCCCGAGTCATCGTGCGCCGCTGCGCTGAAAATGAAACCGTGGCCACTTGCCATTAGCTGCTGCGCAGCGTTCATTTCCGCTGCGGCGAATATCAATGAATTGAGGGATTTGAGCGGGATGCAGGGGCATTTTCCGGGGACCGCCAATAAAACAACCCGGACCGGCGGCAAGACTTTACATATAACGGCATTTCGCCAACGCCATGCCGGATCGTTCTGAAAAAGAGTCGAACACCCCTGCGCGATATGTTTCGGATGAAGTGAATGCACGGCATTCACCTATTCACTTCTCACGGATATTTCCCACGGAGTAGTTCCCATGGCCGAACATAGAGGCGGTAAAGGCAACTTTGCAGAAGACCCCCAGCGTGCGTCCGAAGCCGGCAGGAAAGGCGGCCAGCACAGCGGCGGCAACTTCAAGAATGATCCGGCACGCGCAGCTGACGCGGGTCGCAAGGGTGGTCAGCGCAGTCACGGTGGTGGCCGCTGAACTCCCGGTGAGCGGGCGTTCCGGCGCTTGAACAGCGCTCCCCGCCGCTACGCAAACGGCGCCGAAGGATCGGCGCCGTTTTATTCGTTCAAAGGCTCGAAAGACCCGCTCACTGGGTGCAGAGCACCTCATTCACCTGGATATCCGAACGTGAGTCACGCCCCACAGGGCCATGCAGCGCACGGACGAATTGCTGCGCCTGCTCGCGGCTCAGGCGCTCCTGCAGCAGCACCGTGCTCATGGGTTGGCCATTGCGGCTGTAGCGGATCAAGTACGCGTGCATGGTGATTCCTCCCGGCGAAGGTGGCCATGCCAGTGGGTGGATGGCCTTTGTGCGCAGCAGTCTAGTTCAGTTGCCGGGGCGGCACGGGCGAACCGGCCAGCGTCTGCCCAATGGTGGCCTCGAAGCCGGCCGACCCAGGCATGACGTCTGAAACTCCAGCGCAGCGCATATGCCCCCAACCGGAGCGGGCTATCGCCACAAGTTGCTTGGCTGACATGCTCAGGCTGTTAGGGTGAGCGGACTTCCCAGCGTTTCCCCTGGCCCCTTTCCCACGGGGCTTCTTTTTGCCCTGCTCCTCGCCTGCCCGCCCCCGCAGCACACTCATGATCGAGGAAACGCACCGCGCTCCCTCGGCGGCGACGGCACGCTGGCGTATCTCCCCGGTTCTCGCACGCGCCGGCAGCCGTTCGGGCGCAACTCCCGAACCTTCGATCGGGTTACCGCTCACAGCTCAGGACAGACCGCGCGCGCCCGGCTCCTTCCGCTCGGGCTCGGGCAAACGCTTTCCGGCAGGTCGCAGGCGCCGCCAGGTCCGTCTACCCTGCAATCGGGAAACGCATCCGCGAGCGGCCCTTTTACCCTGGACACGCTGCCGAGACTCGCGAAAGGAGGTTCAGATGCCCTCAGTGCAATACACCAACCGTCGCCATGCCGGGGTGGCACTGGCGATGGTCCTGCGTGACATGCCGCTGGAGAATCCACTGGTTCTCGCCCTGCCCCGTGGTGGCGTACCGGTTGGCAAGGAGATCGCCCGCGCCCTGGGCGCGCCACTGGACGTGCTGCTGGTGCGCAAGATCGGCGCGCCGGGCAACGAGGAGTTCGCCCTGGGCGCCATCGTCGATGGTCCGGAGCCGAACTGGGTGGTGGACGAGCAGATGCTCGAACGCTATGACCCGCCGCCAGAGTGGTTCGAGCAACAGGTGCTGGAGCAGATCCGCGAGCTGGAGCGCCGACGCCTGCTCTATCGCGGTGCAAAGGCTCCGGCGCGCCTGGCGGATCGCGACCTGATCGTCGTCGATGACGGCCTGGCTACCGGCAGCAGTATGCGTGCCGCGCTGCAGTGCCTGCGCAGTCATCATCCGCACAAGGTGGTGCTGGCTGTGCCGGTCGGCCCGGCAGAAACCGTACAGAAGCTGCGTGATGAAGTGGACGCGCTGGTGTGCCTGGATACCCCGTCGCCGTTCCGTGCGGTGGGCGATCACTACCGGGACTTCCACCAACTCAGCGACCAGGAAGTGATCGACCTGCTGGCGAAGTAAGCGCTTGAGATTTCGTAGGAGCGAGCTTGCTCGCGAACGAGTATCCCGGCGGCTCCGCAGTTGAGCGGTTCGCGAGCAAGCTCGCTCCTACAGGGGATGGGCCGGCTGCGGGATTCAGGCGCTTTCACGCTCCAGCACCCGGCAGCCGAGCAGGTTCAGTCGCTCCGCTGGGCCGTCGAGGGGCACCACGCCGATGGATTGCAGCACGCGTAGCGCGGCGATCTCGCCAATCTCGCGGGCTGGCGGCTTGATGGTGGACAGGCTGGGCAGCAGCATCGGCGCGAAGGGATAATCACCGAACCCCAGCACCGCGCACTCATTGGGGATCTTCAGCCCCGCGCGCTGGCCCGCGAGCAGGCCACCGGCGGCGAGGTTGTCGTTGGCGAAGACGATCGCCTCGGGGCGCTCCGCCCCTCGTGCCATCAATGCTTCCATGGCCTGCCGCCCGGCTTCGAAGGGTGCACTTTCGGTGGGCACGAACATCCAGGGCTCGCCACCCAGTTCGCGCAAGGTATCGGCATAGCCGTCGCGGCGATCCAGGGCGCTGAAGTCGCCCGCTGCGCTGTTCTGCACGAAAGCGATGCGCCGGTAGCCCTTGCCGTGCAGGTAGTGCACGGCATCCACGCCGACCTGGTAATGGGAAAAGCCGACCTGGATCGGCGCGCGCCCGGGCTGGTAGTCCCACACCTCCACCGCCGGCATGTCCGCCGCCGCAATGAGTTTCTCGGTGGCGGGCGTATGGAAATGGCTGGTCAACACCAGCGCTGCCGGGTTCCAGCCGAGGAAGGCGCGCACGGCGTTTTCCTCCTTGTCTTCGCAGAAGTAGCTGGACGCCAGCAGCAGTTGGTAACCGTGGGCCGCCAGGGTGTCGCTGAAGGCCTGGATGGTGTCGGCGAAGATCGGCCCGGAAATGTTCGGCACCACCATCCCCACTACCCTGCCCCGCGCCGAAGCCAGCCCGCCGGCGACCTGGTTGGGCACGTAGCCCAGCTCCTCCACTGCCGCGCCGATGCGCTCGCGCAGGTCATCCGACAGTTGCGCCGGCTGGTTGAAGTAGCGCGACACGCTGATGGCGGAGACCTTTGCCAGTTCCGCCACGGCGGTCAGCGTCACGCGCCCTGCCCCACGGCGTTTGCGCGGTGTCTGGTTGGCCAATTCGGCGCTCCCGTTTCTGTATTTCAGGAATATAAACGTAATTTTTAATTATTTGACGATCTATCTGGCGATTCAGGATACTCGCCGATGTTAGCGCTAACAACACAAACTGTCCGCAACGATCCCAGCCACTCGCACGAGCGAGCGCTCGTGACAGCCCCGTAGAAAACAGTCCCGTAGAAAAAGGCGCCCCGGCAAAGAGAGCCGAGGGCGGACCAGGGCACGAAGGAGTGGCTATGCATTCGCAACAACGGGGGACGCTCGGTCGTCCGCAATTCACTGGCCGACGCAGCGCGCTGGCCCTGGGTATCGCCAGCGTGATCGGTGCGCTGGCCTGCAGCGTGCAGGCCGCCGAAACCACCGGCAGCGACACCCAGTCCGCCGACTCGGCACCGACGCTCAAGGCAGTGACCGTCACCGCGACCCGCCGCGAGGAGTCGCTGCAGAAGGTCCCGGTGGCCGTCTCTGTGGTCGATGGCGAACAGCTGGAGCGCGACAACCGCAACAACATTTCCAGCATCGTGCAGCAGGTGCCGACCCTGAATTTCCGCACCGGTGCCTCGAACAAGGACACCTCGCTGTTCGTCCGCGGCGTGGGCACCATTTCCACTTCCCCCGGCGTGGAGCCGAGCGTGTCGACGGTGATCGACGGCGTGGTGCTCGGCCGCCCCGGCCAGGCGACCCTGGACCTGCTCGACGTGGAACGCATCGAAGTGCTGCGCGGCCCGCAGGGCACGCTGTTCGGCAAGAACGCCTCGGCCGGCGTGCTCAACGTGGTGACCCGCGCGGTGCCCGACGAAACCACCGGCTATATCGACTACTCGCATTTTGGCGGCGGCAACGAGAACCGCACGCGCTTTGGCATCGGCGGCACGCTGATCCCCGGCAAGCTCAAGGCCAGCGTCACCACCCTGGTGGGCAGCTACGACGGCAACGTCGACAACGTCCACAACGGCCACGAGGTGAACGGCTACAACCGCGCCGGCGCGCGCACCAGGTTCGAGCTCACGCCGAACGACGACCTCAAGGTCACGCTGATCGCCGACTACATGAAGGGCAACGACGACGGCCCCAGCGGCGTGATTACCCAGAGCAGCAGCGCGGCCTTCACCAACGCCCTGCGCCCGGTGACACCGGACAGCGACAACCGCAAGATCATCAGCGATTACCGCACCCACGTCGACGACACCAACAAGGGCCTGTCGGCGCAGCTGGACTGGAACCTGGGCGACTACACCCTGACGTCCATCAGCGCCTGGCGCGGTTGGGACAACACCCAGTGGCAGGATGGCGATCGCCTGTCGCAGGTCACCGCGAGCATTCCCAGCTCCCACGACAAGGGCGAGCTGAATTACGACCAGTACTCCCAGGAGCTTCGCCTGGCCTCGCCCAAGGGGGAGTTCCTCGAGTACGTCGGTGGCCTGTACTACATGCATGCCGTGGACGACGAGACCTACCGCCGCGTGGTGACCTCAACCACCACGCAGAACAGCGGCGTGGCCGACTACGGCACGCGCAGCGACACCTACGCGGTGTTTGGCGAGAGCACGCTGAACTTCACCGATGATTTCCGCGGCATCGCCGGCCTGCGCTACACCCACGACGACCTCGAGTACGACCATCGCCGGCGCTCCACCTCGGCCACGGCGGTCACCGGCATCCAGCCGTCCACGTCCAGCTCCGGCTCCACCGACGAGGACGGCTGGTCCGGCCGCCTCGGTCTGCAGTACGACCTCAGCGAGCAGCTCACCAGCTACGTCACCTACTCGCGCGGCTACAAGGGCCCGGCGTACAACGTGTTCTTCAATATGCAGCCGCGCGATACCGACGCGCTCAAGCCGGAAACTTCCAACTCCTGGGAAGCCGGCCTGAAGGCCACCGCGCTGGACAATCGCCTGACTGCCAACCTGGCGGTGTTCCACACCGTCTACGACAACTACCAGGCGAACTTCTACGACACCGTCGCCGGCCAGGTGGTGACCCGCCTGATCAACGCCGGCAAGGTCAAGACCGAAGGCGCCGAACTGGACTTCAGCTACCAGGCGACCCGCCAGTTGAAACTCTCCGGCGCCCTCGCCTACACCAAGGCCCGGGTCGACAGCTTCGCCTGCCCGCCGGGTGCGGCGTCCAGCTGCAATGTCGACGGCAAGCCGCTGCCCTTCACCCCGGACTGGAAGAGCTACGTGCGCGCCGACTACAGCATCCCGCTGGACAACGGCCTGGATGTGGAGCTGGGCACCGACTACAGCTGGCAGGACAAGGTGCAGTACGACCTCAGCCAGAACCCCGACACCATCCAGGGCGCCTACGGCCTGTGGAACGCCAGCGTCGCCCTGGCCGACTACAACGACGGCTGGCGCGTCGCCCTGCTCGGCAAGAACCTCACCGACAAGTCCTACTCGCCGCTGCTGGCCAGCGGCGGCAGCTACATCTACCGCATGGTGCCGCGTGACGACGGGCGCTACTTCGGCGTGGAGCTGCGCAAGGACTTCTGAGCCGATGCGGCGCCGGCTCGCCCCGGCGCCGCCCATGAGATCGACCCCGCTGCCTTGCGTCCTCCCAACGGACACACAGGAAACCCGACATGACACGCACTCTCTCCCTTGGCGCCTTTCTCATGGCCACCGGTCACCACGTCGCCGCCTGGAGGCACCCCGACGTCCCGGCCGATGGCGGCCTGGATTTCCGCCTGTACAAGCGCCTGGCTCAGATCGCCGAGGCGGCGAAGTTCGACGCGGTCTTCGTTGCCGACAGCGTCGCCGCGCCCACAGCGGAGATCGCCAGCCGCATGGCCCGCTCCGATCACTTCGAACCGCTGACGCTGCTTTCGGCGCTGGCCGCGGTGACCGAGCGCATCGGCCTGGTCGCCACCGTCACCACCAGCTACAACGAGCCCTACCACGTGGCGCGCAAGTTCGCCTCGCTCGACCACCTTTCCGGCGGTCGCTCAGGCTGGAACCTGGTGACTTCCGATGCCGCCGCCGAGGCGCTGAACTTCAACCGCCAGGAACACTTCGGCCACGCCGAGCGCTATGCCCGCGCACGGGAATTCCATGACGTGGTGACGGGACTGTGGGACAGCTGGGAAGACGATGCCTTCACCCGCGACAAGGCCAGCGGGCAGTACTACGACCCGGCCAAGCTGCACGTGCTGAACCACGAAGGCGAACACTTCCGCGTGCAAGGCCCGCTGAACGTCGCGCGCTCGCCCCAGGGCCGCCCGGTGATCGTCCAGGCCGGCAGTTCCGAGACCGGCCGCGAGCTGGCCGCACAGACCGCCGAAGTGGTGTTCACCGCGCAGACTTCACTGGCTGCCGCGCGCGACTTCTACAGCGACCTGAAGGGCCGCCTGGGCAAGTTCGGCCGCACGCCGGATGAGCTGAAGATCATGCCGGGCGTGTTCGTGGTGGTCGGCCAGAGCCAGAGCGAAGCGCAGGAGAAATTCGAGGAATTCCAGGAACTGGTGGAGCCTCATGTCGGCGTCGCCCTGCTCTCGCGCATGCTCGGCAACTTCGATCTCTCCGTCTACCCGCTGGACGGCCCCCTGCCCAAGCTGCCGCTGACCGACAGCGGCCAGCGTAGCCGCCAGCTGCTGCTCACCGAACTGGCCGGGCGCGAGAACCTGACCCTGGCCCAGCTTGGCCGGCGCATCGCCGGTGGTCGCGGGCACTACAGCCTGATCGGCACGCCGACGCAGATCGCCGACGAACTCCAGGCCTGGTTCGAAGGCGGCGCCGCCGACGGCTTCAACGTACTGGTGCCGCACCTGCCGGGCGGACTGGAAGATGTCGCCAACTTCGTGGTGCCGGAACTGCAGCGTCGCGGACTGTTCCGTCGCGACTACAGCGGCAGCACCCTGCGCGACCACCTCGGGCTCAAGCGCCCGGCCAATCGCTACACGATCTGACGATTCACGGGCCGGCCTCCATGGCGGCCCGTACCCAATGGAGTATTCATGACCTACCTCGCCCACCCCGACCGCTACCAGCGCATCCCGTACCGCCGTGCCGGCCGCAGCGGTCTGGTGCTGCCCGCCCTCTCCCTCGGCCTGTGGCACAACTTCGGCGACAGCGTACCGCTGGACCGCCAGCGCGCCCTGCTGCGCACCGCCTTCGACCTGGGCATCAACCACTTCGATCTGGCCAACAACTACGGCCCGCCCTACGGCAGCGCCGAAATCAACTTCGGCCGCCTGCTGCGCGAGGACTTCGCCGGCTACCGCGACGAGCTGATCATCTCCACCAAGGCCGGCTGGGACATGTGGCCCGGCCCCTACGGCCAGGGCGGCAGCTCGCGCAAGTACCTGCTGTCCAGCCTCGACCAGAGCCTGCAACGCCTGGGCGTGGACTACGTGGACATCTTCTACTCGCATCGCTTCGACCCGGACACGCCGCTGGAGGAAACCGCCGGCGCACTGGCCAGCGCCGTGCAGCAGGGCAAGGCGCTGTACGTCGGTATTTCGTCCTATTCCGCCGGCAAGACCTCCGAACTGGCCGCGCTACTGAAGGAATGGAAGGTGCCGCTGCTGATCCACCAGCCGGCCTACAACCTGTTCAACCGCTGGGTGGAGAAGGACCTGCTGGCCACCACCGACGAACTGGGCACGGGCGTCATCGCCTTCACTCCGCTGGCCCAGGGACTGCTGACCGACCGCTACCTGAATGGTGTGCCGGCTGATGCGCGGGTCAACCAGCCGGGCGGCGCCTCGCTGCGGCCGGAGCATCTCTCCGAGGACAACCTGCGCCGCGCCCGCGCGCTCAACGAAATTGCCCAGCGCCGCGGCCAGAGCCTGGCGCAACTGGCGCTGGCCTGGGTGCTGCGTGATGCCCGCGTGACCTCCGCGCTGATCGGCGCAAGCCGCCCCGAGCAGATCGTCGAGAACGTCGCCGCCCTGGACAACCTCACCTTCAGCGCAGAAGAACTGGCGGAGATCGATCGCTTTGCCGTGGAAGGCGGGATCAACCTCTGGGAACAACCCTCCCACGACTGGAAGGAATGAGCCTGTGAAACCGCTTCAACGACTGCTCGCCGGGTTGCTGCTGCTCGTGGCCGGCGCCGCCCAGGCGCAGGACCCGGCGCAATTGCGCATCGGCTATCAGAAGGCTTCCGTCAGCCTGGTACTGGCCAAGGAGCATGGCCTGCTGGAGCAGCGCTTCCCGCAGACACAGATCCAGTGGATCGAATTCCCCGCCGGCCCGCAGATGCTCGAAGCGCTGAACGTCGGCAGCCTGGACCTGGGCTCTACCGGCGACATCCCGCCGATCTTCGCCCAGGCCGCCGGCGCCGACCTGCTCTACGTCGGCATCGAGCCGCCCAAGCCGCAGGCGGAAACCGTCGTGGTGCCCAGGGACAGCCCGATCCACAGCGTGGCCGAGCTCAAGGGCAAGCGCGTGGCCTTCCAGAAAGGTTCCAGCTCGCACAACCTGCTGCTGCGCCTGTTGCAGCAGGCCGGCCTGACCCTGCGCGATATCCAGCCGCTGTATCTCACACCGGCCGACGCCCGCGCCGCCTTCGAGAGCGGAAAAGTTGATGCGTGGGCGATCTGGGACCCGTGGTACTCGGCGCTGCTGCTGGGCGGCAACGCGCGGCTATTGGCGGATGGTTCCGAGGTGGGGCTGAGCGGGCCGTTCTACCTGTCCAGCCGTGAGTACGCTGGAAAGAATGCCGAGTTCATCCGCCAGGTGCTGGACAGCCTCAACCAGGCCGAAGCACTGACTCGCAGCGACGAGGCCGGCAGCGTGGCGATCATGGCGCGTGTCACCGGCCTCGCCCCGCAAGTGATCGCGGAAACCTTCAAGCACCGCCCTCCTTCGCCGATCCGCCCGCTGGACGCTGCCGATATCGCCACGCAGCAACGCACCGCCGACCTGTTCCTCGCCGAACGCATCCTGCCGCGCGCCGTCGACATCAGTGCCGCCCGCTGGAAACCCTGACAGCGTCTGCTCTTCGTAGGAGCGAGCTTTCTCGCGAACCGCCCAGCGCTTGAGTCGCCGGGAACTTCGTTCGCGAGCAAGCTCGCTCCTACAGGTGCACTTCCACGAGTCCGCTCCTGCGCGCATGCGAAAAACATGGAAATGGTTATCTGACTTATTTCTGATATTTCGTCTGGTTATTAGATAGACCAATTCATTCCTTCTCCGCCGCCCTGTCGCGCTGCCACACTCGGCTCCGCCGGCGGGCGACCCCCGCCGCTCTACAGCGGGCTTCTCCCACCCTCGAGCGCCCGCTCTCGATCATTCCGGGACCCCGTCAAACGAGCGCGGCCCGACAAGGAGCTGGATGTTCATGAAGAAACTCACTGCCGTTACCGCCCTCGCCCTGGCCGTCATCTCCGGCCTGGCCCACGCCGACCGCCTGGACGACATCAAGAAGGCCGGCGTGCTGCGTGTCGCCGCCTTCGACAGCAACCCGCCGTTCGGCTTTGTCGATGCCAAGAGCAAGCAGATCGAAGGCCTCGACGTGGATTACGCCAAGGCGCTGGCCGAGAAGCTCGGCGTCAAGCTGCAGGTACTGCCGACCAACCCGGCCAACCGCATTCCGCTGCTGACCGCGAACAAGGTCGACCTGGTGCTGGCCAACTTCACCATCACCCCCGAACGCGCCGAGCAGGTCGATTTCAGCATCCCCTACTTCTCCTCCGGCCAGCAGTTCATCGTGCGCAAGGGCAGCCTGAAGTCGCCGGACGAGCTGAACAAATGGCGCGTCGGTGTCGACAAGGGCACCGTCAACGAAGGCGTGCTGCGCGAGAAATTCCCCGGCGCCAAGGTTATCGCCTACGACGACACTCCATTCGCCTTCACCGCCCTGCGCAACGGCCAGGTCCAGGCCATCACCCAGGACGGCCCGAAACTGATCGGCCTGCTGGCCAACGTGCCGGACAAGGACAAGTACGAAGTGCCGCCCTTCACCATTTCCAACGACCTGATCGGCGTTGGCATTCCCAAGGGCGAGAAAGCCCTGGCCGAGTTCGTCAACCAGAGCCTCACCGAACTGGAAGCCCAGGGCCAGGCGCAGAAGATCTACGACACCTGGTTCGGCCCGGACACCAAGACCCCCCTGGCCCGTCTGTACAAGATCGGCGACAAGAGCTGACCCACATTCCACTGCGCACCACCCCACGCCCCGGCTCGCCGGGGCGTGGCCGTTTCTTCCACTGATGGATTCGTGACATGTTCGGCGAACTGCTCGCCCCGACCTACCTGCGCTGGTTGCTCGACGGCTTCCTGCTGACCCTGGGTATCTCCCTGTTCTGCTGCGTTATCGCCACCCTGCTCGGCGCGCCGCTGGCCATCGCCCGGCAGGCGAAATCGCGCTGGCTGTCCTGGCCGGCGCGGGCCTATCTCGCGCTGTTGCGCAATACACCGCTGCTGGTGCAGTTGTTCTTCTGGTACTTCGGCGTGCCGGCGCTGCTGCCGGAGGACTTCGTCTTCTGGCTCAACTCGCCCCATGAGCTTGGCTGGCTGGCCTGGCCGTCCTTCGAATTCCTCGCCGCCGCCTGGGGGCTGACGCTCTACACCACGGCGTTCATCGCCGAGGAATTCCGCGCCGGCATCGCCTCGGTCAGCGCGCAGCAGCGCGAGGCCGGCATGGCCCTGGGCCTGCGTCCGCTGCAGGTGTGGCGCTGGGTGATCCTGCCGCAGGCACTGCGCACCGCGCTGCCGCCATTGATGGGGCAATACATGAATGCGCTGAAGAATTCCTCGCTGGCCATGGCCATCGGCCTGGCGGAGCTTTCCTACGCCTCGCGGCAGGTGGAGACGCAGACCTTCAAGACCTTCCAGGCGTTCGGCATCGCCACCCTGCTGTACATCGGCGCCATCGCGCTGATCGAGGCGCTGGGCCAGGCGATCCAGCAAACGCGCCGCTATCGCCAGGGGGCCTGACATGGACTTTTCGGTGATCTCGGACAACCTGTCCTATTTCCTCATCGGCGCCTACCCGGACGGCCCGCTGGGCGGCGCGGCGCTCACGGTGATCCTTGCCCTCGCCTCCGGCCTTGCCTCGGCGGTGATCGGCCTGGCACTGGGCATCGCGTTGTCGGTACTACGCGGCAAACCACGCCTGCTGCTGGTGGCGTTCCTCGGTTTCTTCCGCGCCATTCCGGTGCTGATGCTGATCTTCTGGGTCTACTTCCTCCTGCCCATCGTCCTGCACATCGATGTGCCGGCGCTGGGCACAGTGGTCTGCGCGCTGTCGCTGATCGGCGGGGCCTATCTGGCGCACTCGGTGCACGCGGGCATCGAAAGCCTGCCCAAGGGCCAGTGGGACGCGGCCCGCGCACTGGGTCTGCGCCCTTGGCAGGTGCTCACCCTGGTGATCCTGCCGCAGGCGCTGCCGATCATGCTGCCGTCGTTCCTCAACCAGTGGGTCTCGCTGATCAAGGACACCTCCCTGGCCTACGTGATCGGCGTCGGCGAACTGTCCTTCGTCGCCACCCAGGTGAGCAACCGGGTGATGGTGCATCCCACGGAAGTCTTCCTGTTCGTCGCCCTGCTCTACTTCCTGCTGTGCTCGGCGCTGGACCTGACGGCGGCGTTGGTGGCGAGGCTGAAGCTCGGTCCAGACAAGAAGGCCTAAGGCTGCACAGTCCAACCAACCGATTGGCACCAGGTGCGCAATGTATTGCCGCGCTCAGCTCAAGTTTCTCCAAGGAATTTAGTCAACAACGCACATAGATTAGTGCTGCGGTGCCCATGAAAGGCCACGGGAATACCTGGTCGTTGATCACTGCGGGGCCCGAGGCCGGGTAACCTACCTAGCCGGTCACACGCACAGCACCAATGCCGTGAAATCTAAGCAATATGGCCAATTCGTTAGTCGCCGTGACGGCAACCCTTATCAGGGTTTCTCTCACACTCCTGCATCCACTCCAGAAGCGTTAGAAGAGAGGTAAAAGTAACCAGCCAAAGAAACGGCCTGCATGAATATATTAGAAAGGCATATGACTCATTAAATTTACGATCATAACCGCCCCCGCCAAACTCCGCTCAGGCCGACAAAATCTCTATTACTGGAATACCTATTCCTATAGCGCTCGAGACCCTGCCGATGGCTGGCCAGCATCGCCCATTGGGTAGATTTCTCAAAGACCGATTTCCTTCATCTGTAGCGAGGCGAAAGCACACCAAGCGCCCTAAGGACTTGCTCGAAAGCTCACTTACTACTAGCCCCCACCGAGTATCTGTGCCAGCAAGCCAAAAACCATAGTTGCTATCAGTACAATGAGCGGCAGAAATAAAATCCATAGCGCCATACTGACAGCTTTCCTTCGCCCCGCAGTTCGCATTGGCGGTACGCCAGCCAAGTGATAAAACTCCAGATAACCGCGCCGCCAGCCAAGACCGACCCGAACAAATAAAGAAGGCCACCATATCCTCGATTACCAGGTACAAAAGCCATGGCAATGAGATAAATGGTTAGAGCCGTGCCTGCCAAGAGCAACAGCGTGACTATGATCGATGTTGAGCGACGTACAGTGGTGGGCGGCGTTGAATCAGTCGGTAATTTTTCCATTATGCTTTTATCGGTAGTCAGTAACGTTATTGGCAGGCCAAATTGACCCGATTTCAAATCAAGGTGGCAAAGCGGTAGACGATAATCCAGGCGAAGCGCATCTCCACGGCCTCCCAATAGCCGCCGCGCGGGCAAGTTTCCCCGCTGACGCAGATCGGGGGGACGGGGTATGACGGGAGGCGGACGAAGTTGGGCGACTCCGGTGTGGGGCGGCCGTTGGCGGGGTCCAGATGTTTGTCCTTGGCCAGTTGCTGGATCAACGCTTCACTGGGCTTGGGCGGCGGGATATTGGCCTTGCGCTCTTCCAGCCATTTCAGCTTGCCATCCCAGGGTGGCAGTTTGGCAGGGGGCAGCGGGAGGATGTCGTTGATCTCGGGGGCTTTGGGTGAGGCGTAGGAGTAGCTTCCGAGTACTTTGCCGATTTCCTTGTACCGATTGGAGCGCTCAATATCTATCTCTTGGCCAAGATAGCTCGATCGATCATCTGCACTTGGCACACGAAATGCCTGTTCCAAGACATAAGCTGCCGTTTCGTTACCCGCCATTACGCCTAGTTGAAATACGTCTAGCGCGTCACGAAAGTGCTCACTGATTTGAAGAGAAATTCCGAGGGCTAGGGCTGCTCGCCCATCTCCCTGTTCGGCGGCACAACGAAACATTTGCATTGCTACTGGAGGAGCAGCCTCAACGGGCTCCAGCTTTTCCCCAACATAAAATTGTGCCTCGGGACTGCCCATATCGGCGGCCTTTCGGTAATACCGCAAGGCCATGTCCTTGTCTTTCGCCAAACCCAGTGCGCCCTGTTGCAAGGCAATAGCAATGAAAGCATAACCTGCGCCGACCTTGGCCTCGATCAACTCTTCAGCCAAGCGCAGGTGCTCGGCGTTGCGCAGCTTGAACTTGCCCTGCATGGAACCGTTCTGCAGGTTGATATTGGCCTTGGCATGGCCGTGTTCGGCAGCTATGCGGTAGAGCCGTTCGACCTGCACATCCACAGCCGGGTCCTCCTTGAGCTGGTTGTTCTTCTGCAACCAGTGGGCGTAGTGGAACAGCATGTCGCTGTCCGCCGTGGGCGTGGGGAACTCTTCGTGTTTGCAGGCGAAGGCCAGGTTGGCGCGAATCTGGGTGAGTGGGTCCACGGCCACAGTCGCTTTCGGCGGTGGCCGGGCACTGCCGTTGTCGCAGGCGGACAGCAGCAGGACCAAGCAAGTGCCCCACCAAAACCTAGGCATCGCCAAGCAGTCTCCATCTGACTTGTTCGGGGCCGGCTGTGACCTTGTCCGGCAAGGGCCACAGGCGTCTGGTGTGCCGCTCCAGTACCAGGGGCGGCAAGGTGTCGCCCTGCTGGAAGCGGCGTAGCGTCTGGCCCTCAACGTTTATCCAGGCGAAGTGCACGTCCATGGCCTCCCAATAGCCGCTGCGCGGGCAGGATTCGCCGCTGACGCAGACGGGTGGGACGGGGTATGAAGGAAGGCGCACGAAGTTGGGCGACTCCGGTGTGGGGCGGCCGGTGGCGGGGTCGAGGTGTTTGTCCTTGGCCAGCTGCTGGATCAACGCTTCGCTGGGCTTGGGTGGTGGGATATTGGCCTTGCGCTCTTCCAGCCATTTCAACTTGCCGTCCCAGGGTGGCAGCTTGGCAGGGGGCAGCGGGAGAATATCGTTGATCTCGGGGACTTTGGGCGAGGCGTAGGAATACCGCGCAAGGAAACGCAAAATAGTTTTGTAACGATTAGCCCGTTCGAGATCTTCTTTCTGGTCCAAGTAATACAGCTCATCGGAAAGAGGCGGATTGCGAAATCCGTTGTTTAGAACGGAAGCTGAGCTCTCATCGCCTGCCGCTACGCCAAGCTGGAATGCCTCCAGAGCTTCTTTAAATCGCTTCTGAATTTGAAGCTCAACACCAAGGTCAGTGGCGGCAGCCTCATTTCCCTGCTCCGCAGCACAACGCCGCATCTGGCGAGCAATATCCGGCGCCATATCGCTGGGTGCGAGCTTGTCGGCCACGTAAGCCTGGGCTTCCGGACTGCCCATATCGGCAGCCTTGCGGTAGTACCGCAGGGCCATGTCCTTGTCCTGCACCAAGCCCAGCGCGCCCTGCTGCAAGGCGATGGCGATGAAGGCATAGCCGGCGGCAACCTTGGCGTTGATCAATTCCTCGGTCAGCCGAAGATGTTCGGCAGTGCGTATCTTGAACGTTCCCTGCATGGAGCCGTTCTGCAGGTTGATATTGGCCTTGGCGTGGCCGTGTTCAGCGGCGATGCGGTAGAGCCGCTCCACCTGCCTATCCACGGCCGGATCTTCCTTGAGCTGATTGTTCTTCTGCAGCCAGCGGGCGTAATGGAACAGCGTGTCACTATCCGCGGTGGGCGTGGGGAACTCTTCGTGTTTGCAGGTGAAGGCCAGGTTGGCGCGAATCTGGGTGAGCGGGTCCATGGCAATATCCTTTTGCGGGGCATTGGCGGTGCTGCCGGAGTCACAGGCAGCGAGGAGAAGGCAGGTAAGCAGGAAGAGTCGGCGCATCAGTCTTTGTTCTTCAGTTCAGTCGGGTCGAAGTAGAACTCGATGATGGGGGCACAGGGCACGCCGTTTTTCTTGTCGTTCTGAAGTCCCTTGTTTCTATTGATAACGTCACCCCAAGCGTCAAACGCATCTTCCGGCTCATCCTGCGCCCCCCTCCCATTGGTATGCAGACTCCACAATCTCCGGCGCATGGGTTGCGTCACGCCCATCTCCTCGTGGGCAATATTCATCTCGCTATCCACCTGCATGCTACGGGTGTTGATATTGGCCGAGCCGTGGGTGGTGAAGACGTCATCGATGATCATCAGCTTGGAGTGGATGTACACCGGCATCCAGGCGCCGGGCGGCGAGTCCTTGGCCACCAGGGAGCAGATGTGGATTTTCAGGCCGGGGCGCTCCGGTGGGCGCTTGACCTCGTTGTTCTGGATGGCTTCGATTTCCTGCTGGAGTTCGATGCTGCGTTGGCGTGCCTGCGCGTCGGCCTCGCGTTGGGCATCACGTGCGCGCTCGCCGAGGTTCGTGCCTTGCAGGGCATCGGGCAGCGCTGTTGCCAGTTCGGTGACCTTGCGCCCGAGGCGTTCATGCCAGGCCGGTTCCAGTTCGGCGGCGCGTTGCTTGGCCTGTTCGATACGGCGCAGCTTGGTGACGGTCGGCATGCTGTCTTCACGGCCCAGCCGTTCGAGCATGCGTTGAGTGTTGACGACGCCGTCACCAACTCCATCCTTGTTGGCATTGGTGACCACGAACAGGTGCAACGCGCCGTGCAGGCCGGGTTCGCGGCCTTTTTTGGTCTGCCTCCCGGTGATGTCGAGAATGACGTCGGCCAACGCTGGCCAACGGAAGTATTGGTTTTCGATGTAGATAAATTGGGTGGCGTTGTTGACGGTCTGGAGGTAGAGCTTTTCGATGTCGCGCTTTGGTTTCTTCTCTGGAGACTGTTCCGGCCAAGGGGAATGAGGTTTTTTGTTGTCGATCGGCTGGGAGTAAACCGCCTTGTTATCAGGCTCCGGGGTGTCCTCCTGGACCTGGGTGCGCAGGAGTTGAGCCATGAGCAGCGAGTCTTCACGGCCGGGCTGCAACTGATGCGCGACCATGGTGGCGTTGCGCGCGACAAACAGATCCTCTCCTGTCTGCCGGCGCCAGGCGGAGGCAAAGTTATGGTGCAGGTGGGCCAGTATCGGCCCGGTAACTCGGCTGGAGATGTCCTGGCGCGGTAGCCGACCGCGCGGGCCTTTGTTGGGTGCGGGCATATCGCTGGTGCGGCCTTTGGCCGAGTGCAGGTCGGTGTCCCAGTATTCGTCGAGCATGTTGTGGCCCATGACAAAGCCAACCGCCAACTCGGGGATTTCGTAGTCGACCAGGACGGTCTTCTGGTGGTGTGAGGGAGCCCCAGCCAAAGACAATATCGTCCATTTGCTGAGGTCGGGGTCGAGGCTGCGCAGGGCTGCTTGATAGGCGATTTCAGCTCGTTGCATCAGATTGAAGTCACGGCTGATAAAAATCGGACAGGCTTTGTCCCAGACCGTTGCCTCGCTGGCCATGGCAGAGCAATCGCGGAACCATCTGCGGTCATAGGCATATTGCTCGTCCGTGGAGGTTTGCCCTGCGCGCTGCCCGGGACCTACCACTTCTTTGCTGGGTAGGTTGGACTCGCCCACAACAAAGCCTGTCAGGTTGTAGGGCGCCTCCCAGCCCAGAATGCGCACCCGCACTGGGTTGTTCTTGTCTGTTGCCTTGGCTATCAGCAGATCGCCGATACAGGGTGCGCTGCCGTCGCGAATGAAATACATCGAGGGCTGAAAACCCCAACAGATGATGTCCACGGACTTCGTTGCCTTGGCGATGGCCTCGTGCACGGCGCGGAAGGCTTCCTCGCCATTGATCAACGGTTTGTAGGTGGCGGGCCTGGGCCGGTATTCGGTATCCGGAACGAACCAGGGGGAATTGCAGGTAACTTCGTTGCCATATTGCAGTGCCAGCGGCGCTACGATTTCACACGATGTCATGACTGATCTCCTGCGCGCTTGGCGATTTCTTTCAGCAATTGGGCGTAGTCAGTGCGATGTTCTGTGTGCTGCGAAGGCGGACCTATCTCGGGATCGCCGGTTAGCGATGGATGATTGTGCAGCCCCCGATTCGCCAGCTCCCCCTGCTCCGGGTTGCTGTAATCCTCAGGCACGGGAATGCGATAGCTGACGCCGTTGGCCAACTCCAGCCGGTACTGCCGGGTGACGACCTGGTGGTCGAAGGCAAGGAAGCCGGTCTTGTCCAGCACGCCTTTCTCCAGTGGCGCTCCATCGGCGTACAGCGTGTAAGGCATGCCTGCCCAGGTGTTTTGCGGGGCAGTGGGCGCGCGCGAAATACGAACCTTGATGCGCTGGGTGGATTCGAGCCTGGGGTATTGCGGGTGGGTCGCCGGCATGCTCGCCGGCCCCTGGAAATCAAAGTGGACCGACTTGATCAGGTAGTCGCCCTGGGTGCCGGACTCGATGCCGCAGTTGTCCATGCGGATGTAGGTGCCGGCGGCATTGAGGATGATTTTCTTCTTCGCGGTGATGTGGATTTCGTCTTCGGTGCTGACGATGTCCAATCCCTGGCGGGCGAGTATTTCCATGCGGTCGTTCTGCGCCTGGATCTGCACCGCGCCCTGGTTGGCGATGAGTTTCATGCCGAGCTTGCGCACGAACAGGCTCATGCCCTCGCCCACACCGATGAACAGGCGCTTGACCACGCTGACGTCCGCCTCGTTGCCGGCGTTGAGTATCAGGTTGCGCTGGGCAGCCAGTTGCAGGTGGTTGCCACTGGTGAGGGCGATGCCGTTGGGTGCGCTGAGTAACGCCACCGATGCCTGCAACTGATTGACCTCCTCGCGCATGAATGCGATTTGCGCCAGGAAATCAGCCGGGTCAGCCTTGGCGGTTTCGGCGTCGGCGGAGAGCTTCTGCATCTCATCGCCGGCCTGCTCCAAGCGTGCGACAGCCTCCTGCATGGCCAGTACCTGGCCCTGGGCGCCGGGCTGTACGTCGGCGCTGATGAACATGCCCTTGCCCGCGCGCACTGCCCCCCAGCCATCGGTGCGCAGCTCGAAACCTTCGCCACGCTTCTTGCGTTGCGCATCCACCAGATGACCCAGGTTGAGCTGGCTCTTGCCGGAGTATTCGGTGCTGACCTTGATGTGTTCCTGGCCACGGGTGTCGTCCAGGCGAATCTTGTTGTTGGCCGGCGTGCGCAGGACGTTGCGCTTGTGGTTGTGGATGGTGACGTGGTCGGGTTCGAGGTTGGTGTGCAGGGCGTGGGCGATGAAGGGCCGGTCCGGGTCGCCCTGTTCGAAGGCCACAGCCACTTCGGTGCCGGCCAGCAGTGGCAGGTGCAGGCCGTGGGTGTCGCCGGCGTAGGGCCGCGCCAGGCGCAGCCACATGCTTTCGCGGCCGGCGGGCCAGGTGTCGCGGTCGAACAGGAAGTTGACGCGGTAGCGCCCTTCGCCATCGATGTGGCTGTAGGGGTCGTTCTGCTGCGGGCTGGTGACGCGCGCGGGCACGGTGCCGGCGATACGTGGTTTGGCCGGTACTGGCGGGCGGAAGGCGATGGTGCCGTCCGGTATGGCTTCGAAGCGCACTTCGAAGCTGCGGTCGCGGGCGGCGGTGCAGTGGGTGCGGACGATCAGCGCGCCTTCGCTGAAGGCGGCCGGTGCGCCGCCTTCGACCTTGAGCACCTGGCCGGGGGCCAGGGCGGCGCTGCTGCTGGCGCCACTCAGGCGAAGCTGGTCGTTGAGGTAGCGCTCGTGGGCCAACTGGGCGTAGAACACGCCGCTTTCGGCATGGC
>NZ_BQHJ01000006.1 GCF_021603645.1 Pseudomonas pseudonitroreducens
AACCCGCCCCCGTGAAGGCCGAGCTACCTGCGCCACTCCCTGAGGTGAAGCCGAAAGTGGCGGCCAGGGACGAATTCCTGCCACTGGAGCGCGCCCTCCGGGAGCAGATGTCCGCCGCACATCGCAGAGAGGCCCTGGCGCACCTGCTCAAGGCCAACCTGCACCTCCCCACTCCGGAACCCGGCGAACAGCATGTGGTGCTGGATATGGACGACGGCAGCTACGTGCCGGTCGCCACCCATCCCGCCGCCGCGAGTATCGCCCTGGGATACCTCGCCGCAGGCATGCAGCAGCGCAGGGGCGAACAGCTGGTGCGAGAGCTGCGCGGTGGCGACGTCGGCCTGCTGGTGGTTGCACGCAATCCACAGAAGCCGTCCGTGGCACGCCTGTGGAAAATCCTCCCGGAAGACCTGTAGGGGCGAGCTTGCTCGCGAACAGGCCCAGCGACGGAATCAGTTCGCGAGCAAACTCGCTCCTACGAAGAGCCGTTTGCGCTGTTCTCCAACTGGCTCACCACCGCACCGAAACTGTCCCTACAGATCACGGATCAGCGCCAGGCGCGCGCCGAAACCCAGCAGGACGGCGCCGAAGCCCCACTGCTGCACGCGCTGCATCGTCCGGTGCCGCGCCAGCCAGCGGCCCATGCGCTCGCCGCTGACGGCGTAGAAGCTGTCGAAGCCCAGCCCGACCACCACCAGTGCGCCGCCCAACAGTCCGAATTGCAGCGCCAGCGGGCCATTCTGCGGATGGATGAATTGCGGCAGCAGCACCGAGCAGAACAGCAACGCCTTGGGATTGAGCAGGTTGGTCAGCAGGCCCCGGCGAAATGCGCGCCGGTAGCTGACGGCGGATAACCCGGCCGCGCTCGGTGCCACCGGCAAACCCACCGGCGCACGCAGCAGTTGCAGGCCGATCCAGGCCAGGTAGCACCCGCCACCAATGCGTACCACATCGAACGTCCACGGCGCGCTGCGGAACAGCAGCGCCAGCCCGGTCGCGGCCAGGGCGACATGGCAGCCACGGGCCACGCCGAGACCCACGGCGGTTGCCAGAGCGACGCGGCAACCATCGCGGGCACCGGTGTGCAGCAGGAGAAGCATGTCCGGCCCGGGCAGCAGGTAGACCATCGCCAAGGCCAGCAGGAAGACACCGATATCCACAATCGCCACTCCGAAGAAGTCATTGCGGATAAGGATTCTATGCCTGAAGCCCAGGGCAGGTGCTTGCGTATTCGACCAGTATCAGGCATCAATTTGGCATGTCCTGCCAATCTTGAAGCAATCGACTAGCCACCCATGCCAACCCCGAAACTGGATGCCTACGACCACCGTATCCTCGCCGCTCTGCAACGCGATGGCCGCCTGACCAACGTCCAGCTCGCCGAAGAGATTGGCCTGTCACCTTCGCCCTGCCTGCGCCGGGTGCGCCTCCTGGAAGAGGCCGGGATGATCCGTGGCTACCACGCCGCGCTGGGCCGTGACGAAGTCGGCCTGGGCCTGACAGTGTTTGTCGGGGTGAAGGTCGAGCGCCACAGCAACACCAGCGCCGCCGCCTTCCGCCAGGCGGTGATCGACCTGCCGGAAGTCATCTCGGTACACCTGGTCAGCGGCGAGGCAGACTTTCTCCTGCAGGTGGTGCTGCCCGATCTGCGCGCCTACGAACAGTTCCTCACCGGCACGCTGCTCAAGCTGCCGGGCGTCAGCGACATCCGCAGCAACTTCGCCATCCAGACGGTGAAGGAATCTGCGCCGCTGCCGCTGCGGCATCTGCCTAAGTAGCGAAAAACCTCAGGAACGCGCGCAGGTCCGCCTGCGCCTGTTCCACGCTGGCCGGGACGAAGCGCACCTGGCTGCGCGCCGGGCATTGCGCCAGACGGCCGATGTCCAGCGGGTGCAACACGCCCAGCAACGGGTAGCCGCCCATGCTCTGGCGGTCGGCCAGCAGGATGATCGGCTGGCCGTCCGGCGGCACCTGGATGGCCCCCTCCACGATCCCCAGCGACCATTGCCGGCGAGGCGCGCTGAGCGCCTCGCCGCGCAGCCGTACGCCCATGCGGTCGGATTGCGGGCTGACCTGCCAGCTCTGCTCGAAGAAGGCCTGGCGCTGCCCCTCGCTGAAAGCATCCGGACCGGGCAGCACGCGCAGGATTGGGGGCTCGCAGTAGTCCGGTCGATAAGGCCAGGGCACGCTGGCACCGCGCAGCAATTGTTCGCCGATAGCGGCACACGCCAGCACATCCCCTGCGGCCAGCGGCTCGCCATTACCGGCAAGGCCGCCGAGCCGTTCCCGCGTCTGGGTTGCAACGCTGCCCAACACGGGAGCCGCGCAAAAACCGCCAGCGACGGCCAGATAGGCACGCTGCCCGGCACGGGCGAAGCCCAGCTTCAGGCGTTGCCCGGCACGGACGCGAAAGCGCGACCAGCCCTGCCGGGGCTCACCATCGAGAGTCGCCGGCAGCTCGGCTCCCGTCAGCGCCAGCCAGGTATCGTCCTGCGCCTCCAGCTCCAGGCCGCCCAGGGCAATCTCCAGCAACGCGCTGCCACAGGGATTGCCGAGCAGGCGGTTGGCCCAGGCCGCGGCCTGCTTATCCACAGGGCCGCCGGGGCATACGCCGAGCCGCTGCCAGCCCTGGCGCCCGCCATCCTGCAGCAGGCAAAGCGGGCCGCAAGCGCTGACCCTCAGGCTCATGCGACACCGCCCGCAGCTCGAAAGGCCGCTTCGTCGATAGGCACGAAGCGCACCCGATCGCCCACGGCCAGCGGACAGGGTGGCTCCTCGCGCGGATCGAACAGGCGCTGCGCGGTACGCCCCAGCAGATGCCAACCGCCGGGCGAGGCCTGTGGATAAACCGCCGTCTGCCGCTCGGCAATCGCCAGGCTGCCAGCAGGCACGTGCGTGCGCGGTGTCGGCCGACGCGGCAGGGCGAGACGTTCGTCCAGCTCGCCGAGGTAGGCGAAGCCGGGAGAGAACCCGATGGCGCCGACGCGATAGTCGCGACCGGCGTGCAGATCGATCACCTGGGCGGAGGTAAGCCCGCACAGCCGGGCGACTTCCGCGAGATCCTCGCCGGCATACCACACGGCAATATCATGCAGGCGCCCGGCACGGTCGGCGTGGGAGTCATCGGGCCACTGCGCGAGCACGGCCTGCACGTGGCCTTGCAGTTGCGGCAGGTCGATGCGCAGCAGGTCGTAGTGCAGCAGCAACGTGGTCCAGCCCGGCACGCAATCGGTCAGCGCCGCCCCCAACTCAATGCGCAGGCGCTCGGCCAGCCAGGCGATGCGCAGCAGCAGGGTATCGTCGGGCTGCTCCGCGAGGGTGATCAGCAGCGCCGTGGCGCCGAAAGCTTCGATACGGATCATGCCTGGTCCAGCAGGCCACGCAGGCGCCGCAGCACCGCCAGGGATTCGGGGTTGTCGCCATGCACACAGAGACTGTCGGCGCGCAGACGCAGCGGGTTGCCGTCGATGTCCGGGAAGGCTTCGCCACGGGCGATAGCCAGGGCCTGGTCGAGGATGCGTTGCGGCTCGTGGTGCACGGCGTTGGCCAGCCGCCGCGGGGCGAGCTGGCCATCGGGCAGGTAGGCGCGGTCGGCAAAGGCTTCGAACATCAGCGGCACGTCGGCGGCATCCGCCAGTTGCAGCTCGCGGCTGTTGTCGGCCAGGGCCAGCACCATCAGCGGCAGGCGCTTGCGGTAGGCAGAGCAGGCATCGAGCACCGCTGCGAGCAGCGCATCGTCGCGCACCAGATCGTTGTACAGCGCGCCGTGGGGCTTCACGTAGGCCACCTGGGTGCCGGCGGCGCGGCAGAAAGCGTCCAGCGCGCCGATCTGGTAGAGCACCAGGGCGTGGACCTCCTCGGGTGAGCAGTTCATGTGGCGGCGACCGAAGCCGGCCAGGTCCGGGTACGCGGGGTGCGCACCGATGCTGACGCCCTGCTCTACCGCCAGACGGACGGTGCGCTGCATGGTCAGCGGGTCGCCCGCGTGATAGCCGCAGGCGAGATTGGCCTGGTCGATCAGCGGCATGGCGTGGGCGTCATCGCCCATGCGCCAGGCGCCGAAGCTTTCGCCCATGTCGCAGTTCAGCAGGATTCGCGTCGTGCGCTCGCTCATCGGTGTCGCCATCCTTCCAGATTTTCTACAGGTTAAAGCAGAGCATGGCCTTTGGCCTTCGGAGAATACTCAGTCACGTTCAGGAGGAGTACTATCCACGGTCTGTAGTAGCGGATACCTCCTCCGAATGATCAAAGCCGCCATCCTGGCCGCCTTCGGCCTGAGCATCGTCTATGTCCACCTGCGTGGGCGGGTGCGCCACAAGTTCACGCGCCAGCTGAGCGACCACTCCAGCTTCCTGGCGCCGATCAACTGCCTGATGTACCTGTTCTCCAGGGTACCCAGCCGCCCGTACCTGGCGACCGAGCAGTTCCCGGAGATGCGCCTGCTGACCGAGAACTGGGAAGCCATCCGCAGCGAAGCCCTGCACCTGCGCGACGCCGGCAGCATCAAGCGCTCCGACCAGCTCAACGACGTTGGCTTCAACTCGTTCTTCAAGACCGGCTGGAAGCGCTTTTACCTGAAGTGGTACGACGACAGCCATCCGTCCGCCGACGCCCTGTGCCCGAAGACCACCGAGCTGCTGCGGCAGATTCCGTCGGTGAAGGCGGCGATGTTCGCCGAGCTGCCGCCGGGCTCGCGCCTGGTGCGCCACCGCGATCCCTATGCCGGTTCGCTGCGCTACCACCTGGGCCTGCTGACGCCGAACGATCCGGGCTGCTTCATCGAAGTGGACGGCGAGCGCTACCACTGGCGCGACGGTGAGGCGGTGGTGTTCGACGAAACCTATATCCACTACGCCGAGAACACCACGGAGCATGACCGGGTGATTCTCTTCTGCGACATCGAGCGGCCGCTGAAGTACGGCTGGGTGACGGCGTTCAACCGCTGGTTCAGCCGCAACGTAATGGCCGCTGCCGCCTCGCCCAACGACGCGGGCGACAAGACCGGCGGCATCAACCGCGCCTTCGCCTCGCTGTACAAGATCCGCCTGCAGGGCAAGGCCCTGAAGAAGCGCAACCGCAAGCTGTATTACCTGCAGAAATGGGGCTTCTTCGCGGCGGTGCTGGCGCTGTTCCTGTGGATCTGAGCGGCTGGATTCAAACGCTCCGATAGCAAAAGAAAGGCCTCCGCATTCGCGGGGGCCTTTTTGTTTGCGCCATGTGAGGAGCCCTGCGTAGGGCGAATAACCTGGAACAGGTTATCCGCCGGCTCGGCTGCCAATCGGCGGATAACGCTGACGCGTTATGCGCCCTACGAAATTCGCGAACCCGTCCGGCGCTGGAGTCGCCGGCAAATCCGTTCGCGAGCAAGCTCGCTCCTACGAAAAGCCGGTCATTCTGAGCGCGGGAGTGGACTCCGTCCGCGATGGGCTACGCCCAACGCCCGCTCAATACACGTCGCGCCGGTAGCGACCGCTCTCCAGCAACATCTCGACCTCGGCATCGCCGAGCATCTCGCGCAGGGCGCGATCGACTCCCTCGGCCATGCCTTGCAGGCTACCGCAGACGTAGATCACCGCGCCCTCTTGCAGCCACTGGGCGAGCGCTTCGCCGCTGGCGCGCAGGCGGTCCTGCACGTAGACCTTCTCGGCCTGGTCGCGGGAGAAGGCGACGTCCAGGCGCTGCAGCTCGCCGCGCGCGAGCATGCCTTCGAGCTCGTCGCGGCAGTAAAAGTCGTGGGCGATGTTGCGCTCGCCGAACAGCAGCCAGTTGCGCGAGCGGCCTTCGGCTACGCTCGCCTGCAGCAACGCGCGCAGGCCGGCGATGCCGGTACCGTTGCCGATGAGGATCAGCGGACGGTCATCCTCGGTGAGATGGAAGCTGCGGTTGCGGCGCAAGCGCAGCAGCAGGCTGCCGCCCTCGGGCAGGTACTCGGTCAGCCAGCCGGAGCAGATGCCCAGCGAACCGTCGGCGTGCTGCTCCTGGCGCACGATCAGCTCCAGGGCGCCTTCGCTGCGCAGCGAAGCGATGGAGTACTGGCGCACCGAGAGCTTGATCAGCGCATCAACCACTGCCTGACCGTGCTGGCCGACCAGATGTTCGAGGTTGCCCGGCAGCAGGCAGCCGGCCAGGGCGTCCTTGAGTGGCATGGCCAGGCCATCCACCTGCACGCTGCCGGAGCCGTCGAGGCCGAGGCGTTCGAGCCATTGGCTGACGAGGAATTCCGGTTGGCGCGGAAGGATTTCCACCAGGTCGCCGGCGGCCCAGTCGACCTGCGAATCGCTGGGCGCAGTCAGGCGCAGCAACCAGGTGGACTCGCCCTGGCTGCCAGGATTGAGGTGCTCACGACCACTCAGCGTCCACACCTCGAAGGCTGGTGCGCTGAAGGCCGCTTGCGGCGCGGTGCCGGAGAGTTCGGCCAGGCGCACTTGCCAGTCATGCAGCGCGGCGGCGTCGCCGTTGTCCACTTCCACGCCATCGAACAGCGGGCGCGCGCCCTGCCCTTGCAACCAGCCCTGCATGCGCCGGGCGAAGCCGCAGAAGTGCTCATACTGACGGTCGCCCAGGGCCAGCACGGCGAAGCGCAGGTCGTTGAGGCCGAGGGCCTGGCCGAGCACCTGGCGTTCGAAGCCACGGGCGCTGTCCGGAGCCTCGCCTTCGCCGAAAGTGCTGACCACGAACAGCGCATTGCGGGTCTGCTCCAGCTGCACGCGGTCCAGCTTGCCCAGCGGTTCGACGCGTACCGGCAGGCCAGCAGCCTGCAGCTGACCGGCGCTCTGCCAGGCCAGTTGCTCGGCGAAGCCGCTCTGGCTGGCGTAGCCGATCAACCAGGAGTCGGCACCACCAGCCGTAGTACCCAGCTCGCCGCGGGCGGCCAGCGCTGCGCGCTTCTTGCGGCGGCGATCAAGGTAGAGCAGCCAGCCGGTGATGAAGAACAGCGGCATGGCCAGGCTGGCGAGCATCATCAGGATGCGTCCGGTGAGGCCGAAATAGCTGCCGACGTGCAGGGCGTACACGCTGGTGAGCAGTTGCTTGCCGGCGCTGCTGTCGTTGTAGCGGCGGTCCTTGAGCAGCTTGCCGCTGGCCGGGTCGATGGTCATCTCGTTGAAGGCGCGCTCGTGGGCAGCGTCATCGAGAAGGTAGAAGACGGTGGCCGGCTGGCCCTTCACCGGCGGCAGGCGCAGGTTGTAGGCGGTCATGGCGGAGCCGCCGGTCTGCTGGATGGTGTTCCAGATGGCAGTGGCATCGACTACCGGCGGCGGGCCCTCGGGCGCCGGGCCGCGTTTACCGCCGCCACGCTGGCCGCCCTTGGCCTGGCCGGCGGGGGCGTCGTCGAGCAGCTTGAACAGGCCGTTGCGGTACCACTCGTAGGACCAGTACAGGCCGGTCAGCGAGGCCAGGAGGTAGAACACCAGGCACCAGGTACCGGCCACGGCGTGCAGGTCCCAGTTGAAGGCGCGGCCTTTCTTGCGCCAGTCGAAGGTCAGCCAGGTGCGCCAGTTCAGCGCCTTGCGCGGCCAGCGCAGGTACAGGCCAGAGAGACAGAAGAAGATCAGGATCAGGGTGCAGGCGCCGGTGATCCGCTGGCCGACTTCGCCGGCGGCGAGGAAGCGATGCAGCTGCATGATGAACATGAAGGCGCCCTCGCCCACTGGCGCGGGCAGGGCTTCTGCGGTGTAGGGATCGACATACAGGGATTCGCCACGGCGCTGGCCCGGTGGCGGAGTGAAGAAAATGCGCGCGGATTCCACGCCCTCGGTCTTGAGCCAGAAGAAGGCGACCTTCTTGCCTGGTTCGGCGCTTTCCACCCGGCGGATCAGTTCGTCCATCGGCAGCACGGACTCGGCGCGCTTCTCCACCACCAGGCTGTCGGGGTTGATGGCGCGCAGGATCTCGTCCTGGAACGACAGCATCGCCCCGGTGATGCCCATCAGCGCCAGCACAAGTCCTGCGCTGATACCGAACAGCCAATGCAACTGGAAAAGGACTTTCTTCAACACCGCGGCTTCACCTTCGGACACCCATCACGCAGGGCGGGCATTTTAATGAGAATGGCTCGCAAACGCAGCCGTTTTAACAATCTTTACCCTGGCCTTACCCTCAGCGGAAAAGGCCCGGACAAAGAAAAACCCCGGCCGAGGAGCATCGGCCGGGGCGGGTCGCCAGGAGTGCGCGCCCTTAGAAGTGGAAGTTGGTGGACAGCAGCACGGTGCGGCCGGCCGCCTGCGACGCGTAGTGCGCGGCATAGGCCTTGTCGAAGTACTGCTTGTCGAAGACGTTCTGCACGTTGAGCTGGAAGTCGAGGTTCTTGCTCAGCTTGTAGGAAGCCATCGCGTCGTAGCGCCAGTAGTCCGGGACATACATGGTGTTGGCCACATCGCCGTACACCTTGTCGACGTAGAAGGTGCCGCCGCCGATGGTGGCATTGGGCAGGACGTCGTAGGTGGTCCACAGGCTGAAGCTGTTTTCCGGGGTGTTAGGCATCTTGTTGCCGTCGTTGGACGGTGCAGTGGCGTTCACCGTGCCGGTACGACCCGCCTTGCCGGCCTTGACCAGCTCGCTGTCGAGGTAGCTGTAGCCGGCGAAGACTTTCCACTTGTCGGTGATCTTGCCGCTGGCGGACAGCTCGATGCCGTCGACGCGGGACTGGCCGGCGTTGTCGTAGGTCTGGTTGGCGACCAGTACGCGGGCGTTGTCCTTGTCGGTGCGGAAGATCGCTGCGGTCAGCTCCAGGCGCTCATCGAGGAAGTTCCACTTGGTGCCGATTTCGTAGTTGGTGGTTTCTTCCGGCTCCAGGTTGTTCTTCACCGCGAAGGTGTCCACGGCGTTGCCGGTGTCACCGTTGTCCAGCATCGAGCCCGGCGGGGTCGCGGAGGTGGCATAGGAGGCGTAGATGCTGCCGTTGGGCGCCGGCTTGTAGACCACGCCAGCCTGCCAGTTCCAGAAGCTGGAGCTGTCTTCGAACTTGGTGGTCGGCGACACGCCATGGTTCTTCGCGGTGGTCTCGAAGCTGTCGAAGCGCGCGCCGACGTTGACCTGCCACTGCTCGTTCAGGTCGATGGTATCGAAGCCGTAGATCGCCTTGGTGGTGGCCACGGTGTTCAGCGGCTTGTAGTTGCGGACGATGCTGCCGTTCCACGGGTCGTGCGGGTTCGGGTTTTCCAGGCTGGTGCAGTTGTAGCCGCTGGGCGCGCCGACGATGGCCGGGCGGCACTTGTTGGCGCCAGCGCTGGAACCGGTGTTGGTGTTCACCGTATAGCCGTCACGCTTGCTGTCCTCGCGGGTGAATTCCAGGCCGGTGGTGAAGCTGTTCTTGAAGCCGGCCAGGTAGAACTCGCCGAACAGGTCGGTCTGGTTGGTCGCGGTTGTGGTGGTGCTGACGCGGTTGTTGTTGCGGCGCCAGACCGTGCCGTTGTTGATGTTGCCCTGGCTGTCGTCGGGCTGGGTCCAGATGTAGTCCTGGTGCGCGGTGCCGTAGCGCAGGGTGTTGCGCAGGCCCAGGGCATCGTTGAAGTCGTGCTCGAAGGTAATGGTGCTGGTGTCGATGCGGCTCTTCTGGAAGTCGCGGTCCTCCAGGCCGTAGTAGTTGTCGCGGTCGACATTCACCGGCTTGTCGGGGTTGTGCTTGCTGCGGTCGGCGCTCTTGGCGTAGGGGATGCCGGAGTCCGGGGTGTCGTCGCTTTCCAGGTGGTAGTGGCTGACGGTGACGCGGGTCGGACCGTTGAGGCCGAAGGTCAGCGACGGCGCGATACCCCAGCGGCTGGCGTCCACCGCCTGGCGACCGGCGACGTTCTGGTCGTGGGTCATCAGGTTGAGGCGGAAGGCGGCGTTGCCGTCGAGGAATTCCTGGTTGGTGTCGAGGGTGTAGCGGCGGGTCTGGTCGGAGCCGTAGGTGAAGCTGCCGTCGGTGAAGTTGCCGGCCTTGGCCTGCTTGCTGATCAGGTTCAGGCTGCCACCGGCCGAGCCGCGGCCACCGAAGGCCGAGTTCGGGCCTTTGCTGACTTCGATCTGTTCGAGGTTGAAGACTTCGCGGGACTGCGCGCCGGTGTCGCGCACGCCGTCGACGTAGGTGTCGCTCTGTGCGTCGAAACCACGGATGAACGGACGGTCACCCGTCGGGTTACCACCCTCGCCGGCGCCGAAGGTGATGCCCGGCACGGTACGCAGGGCGTCCTGCAGGGTCAGCGCGCCGGTGTCCTTGATCACCTGCTGCGGCACCACGGTTACCGAGCGCGGCGTATCCAGCAGCGGCGCGGTGTACTTCTTCGACGCGGACTTCTCGACGTTGTAGGTGGTCGGGTCCTGCTGCTGGGTGCCGACGACGGTGTCGGCGTCCAGGGACAGCACGTCCTGGCCGGACTTCTTCGACGAAGCTTCGGCGGCGTGGGCCAGATGGGTACCGGACATGGCGGTGATCGCCACGCCGACAGCGCTGACTAGAAGGCGCGGCTTGCTGCCGGCGAACTCGGTGGATTGACGCGACATCGAAACTCCCTCCCCAGGGGCTCATGAAGGCCGCGCAATCTATTGCAAATAAGAATTTGTATCAATTCACATTCATTACCATACGCAGATGATTTACAACTTTTACACTTTCTCCCTGTCGGAAGTAGGGGTATGGCGGTTGTACCGATCTGTTGCAAATCATTATCATTGGCAAATTATCGAACCTGATGGAACCGGCCCATGCTGCTGCACATTCCTGGCGTCTTCACCCGCGATGAGGTGGCGCGCATCCGCGCCGCCCTGGAGCAGGCCGAGTGGGCCGACGGCAAGGTCACCGCCGGCTACCAGTCGTCCCGCGCCAAGCACAACCTGCAACTGCCGCAGGACCATCCGCTGGCCCGCGAGATCGGCGAGGCCATGCTGCAGCGCCTGTGGAGCAACCCGCTGTTCCAGTCCGCCGCACTGCCGAGCAAGGTCTTCCCGCCGCTGTTCAACTGCTACACCGGCGGTGGTTCGTTCGACTTCCACATCGACAACGCCGTGCGAGACACCCAGGGCGGCCGCGAGCGCGTGCGCACCGACGTGTCCTCGACGCTGTTCTTCAGCGACCCCGATGACTACGACGGCGGCGAACTGGTGATCCAGGACACCTACGGCACCCAGCAGGTGAAGCTGCCGGCCGGCGACCTGGTGCTCTACCCCGCCACCAGCCTGCACAAGGTCAACCCGGTGACCCGCGGCGCGCGCATCGCCTCGTTCTTCTGGACCCAGAGCCTGGTGCGCGAAGACAGCCAGCGCGCCCTGCTGTTCCAGATGGACCAGTCGATCCAGGCGCTGACCCGCGATGTGCCGGAGCATCCGGCGCTGATCGAGCTGACCGGCACCTACCACAACCTGCTGCGCCGCTGGGTGGACGTCTGACCCGCCATGAGCTTTGTCCTGCGCCGCACTGAAGAAATCAACGCCGAAGACCTCACCGGTCAACTCGCCGACAACCCACGACAGGCTGCCCGGCTGATCCTTGCCGGCGCCCGCGATGGCGACCTCGAAGCCCAGGCACTGCTCGGCCAGATCCTCCTCGACGGCCACGGCATCGAGCAGGATGCCGGCCTCGCCCTGACCTGGTTCGGCATCGCCGCCGAGCGTGGCCACGCCATGGCGCGCAACATGCTCGGACGCTGCCTGGAGCACGGCTGGGGCTGCCCGCAGGATGAGGCCGCTGCCGCCCGTCACTACGCGATAGCGGCGCAGCGCAAGCTCGACTGGGCGATGTACAACCTGGCCAACCTGCTCTCCACCGGGCGCGGCGTAGAGCGCGACGACGCCCGCGCGCTGGCGCTGTACCAGAGCGCAGCGGCGCTGGGCCATGCCAAGTCGATGAACCTGGTCGGGCGCTTCCACGAGGAAGGCCTGGTCGTGCCGCGCGACCTGGATGCCGCCCACCGGTGGTACCGTCGGTCGGCCGAAGCCGGTGATTTCCGCGGCCAGTTCAGCCACGCCTCGGTGCTTGCCGAGCGTGGCGACCTGCCAGCCGCGCGTATCTGGCTGGAACGTGCGCTGGAAGGCGGCAACCTCAACTTCCTCCGCGTGGCCCGCGAGCAGCTCGCCGCCTCCATGCCGCCCAGCCTGCGGGAGCTGACCCTGGCCTACTTCCAGCGCGCCGCCGAACTGGGCGATGAGTCGGACCTGCATCACCTTGCCAAACAGATGGGTGTCGCCTGACACCCTTTGACGTAATTTTCACGCCCGTCTTGCTAGCTTCGCCGGCTAACCTGGCTGCCGGAACGTTCGGCAGCCGCCTGGCAACGACGAGGCGCAAGTGTCGAACACATCATCTCCCGCAGCGCGCAAACGCGTGGACTGGGCCGCCCTGGGCTGGCTCCTGCTGTTCTTCTGGTACTTCTCCGGCGTTACCCAGGCGCTGATCCTGTTCAGCGGCACTACCGGCTTCGCCGGCTTCCGCGACGCGTTCTTCCTCAGCAGCCTGTGGCTCGCACCGCCGCTGCTGCTGCCGCGCTTCACCAAGGGCATCGCCGCGATCATCGGCCTGGTGCTCTGGGGCGCCTCGCTGGTGGGGCTGAGCTACTTCGGCATCTACAAGCAGGAGTTCTCGCAGAGCGTCATCTTCGTGATGTTCGAGTCGAACACCGCCGAGGCCGGCGAGTATTTCAGCCAGTACTTCAGCCTCTGGCTGTGCCTGGCCCTGCTGGCCTACAGCGTGGTCGCCGTACTGCTGTGGAGGCGCATCCGCCCGGTCAGCATGCCGGCCTATGCCCGCGTACCGCTGGCCATCCTGCTGGTCGCGCTGAACCTGGTCTATCCGTTCTACAAGCAGATGGTCACCCAGGAGCGCACCTTCGCCCAGGCCGTGGAGAAGGTACAGTCGCGCATGGAGCCGGCGGTGCCCTGGCAGTTGGTGGTCGGCTATGTCCAGTACCGCCAGCAGCTGGAAAACATGCAGAAGCTGCTGCAGCAGAACGCCTCCCTGCCGCCCCTGCAGAACCTCAAGGACAGCAGCGGCGACGCGCCGCGCACCCTGGTACTGGTGCTGGGCGAATCCACCACTCGCCAGCACATGCACCTGTACGGCTACGGCCGCGACACCACGCCGAACCTCGACGCCCTCGCCGCCAGCGGCCAGGGCCTGACGGTGTTCCAGAACGTGGTCGCACCGCGCCCCTATACCATCGAGGTGATGCAGCAGATCCTCACCTTCGGTGATGAGCAGAACCCGGACAAATTCCTCACTGATCCGTCGCTGATCAACCTGATGAAACAGGCAGGCTACAAGACCTTCTGGATCACCAACCAGCAGACGATGACCAAGCGCAACACCATGCTCACCACCTTCTCCCAGCAGACGGACGAGCAGGCGTACCTGAACAACCAGCGCAACCAGAACGCCAGCCAGTACGACGGCGTGGTGCTGGACCCGTTCGAGAAGGCCCTCAAGGACCCGGCGCAGAAGAAGTTCATCGTCGTCCACCTGCTGGGCACGCACATGGACTACCGCTATCGCTATCCGGACGAGTTCGCCTACTTCAAGGACCGCCAGGGCGCGCCCTCGGCACTCTCGGATGACCAGGTGGAGACCTACAACTTCTACGACAACGCGGTGCGCTACAACGACTTCGTGGTGTCGAGCCTGATCAAGCGCTACTCGGCCGCCAACGCCAATGGCTTCATGCTCTACCTCTCCGACCACGGCGAAGAGGTCTACAGCTCGGGCAACCATGATCGCCTGGGCCGCAACGAGATGGACCCGACCCGGCCGATGTACACCATTCCTTTCATGGTCTGGACCTCGCCGAGCTGGCAGGCGGAGCACCCCCGCGACCTGCAGGCGGTGGCCAACCGCTCCTACAGCAGCTCGCACCTGATCCACACCCTGTCGGACCTCGCCGGCCTGAGCTATGACCGTTTCGAGCCGGCCAAGAGCCTGGTGAACCAGCAGTTCGCCGCTGCGCCGCGCTGGATCGGCGACCCGTACAAGAAGGACGGCCTGCACGAGTTCGACAAGCTGCCGCTGGACAAGGCCGCACAACAGCAGGAAATCGCCACCGGCACCAAGGCGCCAGCCACCGCACAGGCACCGGTGAAGGCGCAGCCCAACGAGGGTTGAGTCTTTGCTGATGTCATGAAAAACGCCCCGCAACGCGGGGCGTTTTTCATTCTGCCTGGCATGATCACAGGGTCCTCTGTAGGAGCGAGCTTGCTCGCGAACCGCCCTCCGCAGCGGGGTCAAGGTGTTCGCGAGCAAGCTCGCTCCTACAAGGGCATCGTGCTCCCTGGATGTCCTCGGCGGTCTTGAATCGATCGCGGACGCAGTCCGCTCCTACGAGATACTTCTGCGCTTGGGCCACCCTCACCCTAGCCCTCTCCCAAGGGGAGAGGGGACCGTTCGGTGCAGGATGAAACGTCGGCAACAGCCGGCACGGACGGCTCCCTCTCCCCCTGGGAGAGGGTTGGGGTGAGGGGGAAGACGCAGCGGCGGACTATCCAGAGAAGACAGTTGCTCCTGCGACGGAGCACCAGCCCACCGCACACGAAATGAAAAAGCCCCGCATCAGCGGGGCTTTTTCATTGAAGCTGGGCTTACAGGTAGAACGCCTTCAGCGGCGGGAAGCCGTTGAATTCCACCGCGCTGTAGCTGGTGGTATAGGCGCCGGTGGACAACCAGTACAGGCGGTCGCCAGCGGCCAGGTTCAGCGGCAGACCGTACTTGTAGTGCTCGTACATGATGTCCGCGCTGTCGCAGGTCGGGCCGGCGATCACCACTTCTTCCAGCTCGCCCGCCTTCTCCACGTGGATCGGGAACTTGATGGACTCGTCCATGGTTTCGATCAGGCCGGAGAACTTGCCCACGTCGGTGAACACCCAGCGCTCCACCGCGGTACGCGACTTGCGCGCCACCAGCACGACTTCACTGACCAGGATGCCGGCGTTGGCGATCAGCGAGCGGCCCGGCTCGAGGATGATTTCCGGCAGCTCATCGCCGAAGTCTTCCTTGAGGAAGCGGATGATCTCTTCGGCGTAGGTTTCCAGGCTGTTGGTCTTGGCGATGTAGTTGGCCGGGAAGCCGCCGCCCATGTTGATCAGCTTCAGTTCGATGCCGTCTTCTTCCTTCAGGCGCTCGAAGATGACCTTGACCTTGGCGATGGCTGCGTCCCACACGCCGATGTCGCGCTGCTGCGAGCCAACGTGGAAGGACACGCCGTAGGGCACCAGGCCCAGGTCGCGGGCCAGCACCAGCAGATCCATGGCCATGTCGGACTGGCAGCCGAACTTGCGCGACAGCGGCCAGTCGGCGGAAGTGGAGCCCTCGGTGAGGATGCGCACGTAGACCTTGGAGCCCGGCGCGGCCTTGGCGATGTTGCGCAGGTCGGCTTCGGAGTCGGTGGCGAACAGGCGCACGCCCTTCTCGTAGAAGTAGCGAATGTCGCGGGCTTTCTTGATGGTGTTGCCGTAGCTGATCTGCTCGGCGCGCACACCGGTCTTCATCACCTTGTCCAGCTCATAGATGGAAGCGATGTCGAAGTTCGAGCCCTTGTCGCGCAGCAACTCGGTGATCTCGGTGGCGGGGTTGGCCTTCACCGCGTAGTAGATCTTGGCGAACGGGAAGCAGCCGGTCAGCTGGTCGTAGGCATCGGCGATGGTCTGCTTGTCGATGACGACGAAGGGGGTTTCCTGCTTGTCGGCGAATGCCTTCATGCGCTGGAAGGTTTCGGGGGCGAAGTAATCCTCGACCTTGATGGACATGGTTGGGACTCCAAATGGCAGAACAGGTTATTCGTAGGGGTGAAGCTGAACGTCGAATCCGTTTCCCCACTTTGGTTCGCCTACTTCCCAAGGCATGTCGCCGAGCATTACCGATACCGGGGCAAGGCACCGGCTATCTCTCGTCGTCAGTACTTGAGCCGGATGGATCGTTTCCAGCATGGACGTTCGGGCGCGAACTTTAGGACCTGAAGTTCATGAGTTCAACCCTGAATTGCCGCTTTTTTACATCCCTTTGTCGCACTGCCGGTTGACTGTTTTGGATACTCAACAAAATGCACGGAATACCGCACAGAACGGGGCTTTCGACGGGTTTCAGCATCATCGGCCTACTGAGTTAACGACCGGTGACAGAGGGGGGAGTTCAGCTGTTCGGGATGGGTGGTGCGGGAGAACGTTTACGAGTGGGATAAAGAAGCTTTTGCAGGAGCGAGCTTGCTCGCGAACCTGGCCCCGCAGCAGGGAATCGGGTTCGCGAGCAAGCTCGCTCCTACAGGTAGCCCCCTACGATGCCTGGGCGACTTCCGCCGGCGAGACGATATTGGTCTTGCGCCCACGCGAGCGCCCCGAGCTCAGGTAATCGGCAATCGACTCCTGTGTCACCTCGCCAAGGAACTGTCCGTCCGCATCGAGCACCGGCAGCCACGAGCTGTTGAACTCGTACATGCGCGACAACAGGATGCGCAGGTGCTCGTCGTGGCTGGCGGTGACGCGGAACTCGTTGAGGAAGTCGCTGCACACGCCATCCTTGCGGCGCATGTCCTTGCGCCGCACGTAGCCCAGGCCCTTGCCGTTGGCGTCGACCACCACCAGGTAGCGGCGGTCGTCCTCCTCCATTTTCTCCAGCGCTTCTGCCACCGTGGTCTGCGGGTTGGCGGTGACGATGCTGCTGTCCGCGGCATCCTCGGCGCGCACCAGCAGCAGGCGCTTGAGCGTGCTGTCCTGGCCGGTGAAGGCACTGACGAACTCGTCAGCCGGGTGCGCCAGCAGCGTGTCCGGATGATCGAACTGGAGCAGGCGGCCGCTCTTGAACACCGCCACCTTGTCGCCCAGCTTGATCGCCTCGTCGATGTCGTGGCTGACCATGATCACGGTCATGCCCAGCTTGCGCTGCAGCTCGAAGAACTCGTTCTGGATCGACTCGCGGTTGATCGGGTCCACCGCACCGAACGGCTCGTCCATCAGCAGCAGCGGCGCATCCGCCGCCAGCGCGCGAATCACCCCGATGCGCTGTTGCTGTCCACCGGACAGCTCGCGCGGATAGCGCGACAGGTACTGCTTGGGTTCGAGCTTGACCATGGCCATCAGCTCGCGCGCCTTGTCCTTGCACTTCTGCTTGTCCCAGCCGAGCAGGCGCGGCACGACCATGATGTTTTCCTCGATGGTCATGTTGGGGAACAGGCCGATCTGCTGGATCACGTAGCCGATGTGGCGGCGCAGGGTCACTTCGTCCAGCTCGCGGGTGTCCTGGCCGTCGATCAGCACACGCCCGGAGGTAGGCTGGATGATGCGGTTGATCATCTTCAGCGTGGTGGTCTTGCCGCAGCCGGAGGGGCCGAGGAACACGCAGATCTCACCCTTCTCCACGGTCAGGCTGACCTTGTCCACGGCGCGGAATTCCTTGCCGTCCTTGAGGGTGAAGGTCTTGGTCAGTTGGTCGAGTTCGATCATGTTCAGTCTCCTGTCTGCGGGCGCAGGCCCTTCGGGGTGAGCGCACGCTGCAGCCACTGCAGCAGCAGGTCGGCGGCGATGGCGAGGAGGCTCACCAGGACCGCGCCGACCACCAGCATGGGCATGTTGGATTGGCTGATGGAATTGAGGATGAGCACGCCCAGGCCGCCGGCGCCGATCACCGCGGCGATGGTCATCACGCCGATGTTCATCACCACGGCGGTACGCACGCCGGCGAGAATCACCGGCACGGCGATGGGGATGTCGACCATCCGCAGGCGCTGCCAGAAGGTCATGCCGATACCCTTGCCGGCTTCGCGGATACCGGGCTCGACGTTGGTCAGCGCCAGGTAGGTGTTGCGCAGGATCGGCAGCAGCGAATAGAGGAACACCGCGGTGATCGCCGGCAGCGGGCCGAGGCCCTGGCCGATCTTCGAGTAGAGCGGCAGCATCAGGCCGAACAGCGCGATGGACGGGATGGTCAGCACCACGGTAGCGGCGCCCTGCAACGGCCCGGCGAGCCACTTGAAGCGCGTCATCAGCACGCCCAGCGGCACGCCGACGACAATCGCCAGGCCTACGGCAACGGACACCAGCATCAGGTGCTGCAGCGTCAGTTGGCCGACCTGCACCCAGTCGAGGCGGGAAATCACGGTCATGAAGTCCATGTCAGTTCTCCTCCCCGGCAGGCTGCTTCTGCGTGGTCTGCGCGTTGTCGCCGATCAGCTGGTGCTCGCGCAGGAACTGCTGCGCCACACGCTGCACCGGCTCCTGCTGGATATCGACCTGGGCGTTGAGCGCCTGCATGGTCTTGTCGTCGAGCAGCCTGGCGATGGGGTCGAACAGCGTCTTCAGCTCGGGATGCTTCTGCAGCAGGTCGGCACGCATCACCGGCGCGGCGTTGTAGAACGGGAAGAACTGCTTGTCGTCTTCCAGCACGCGCAGCTTGAAGTCCTTCAGGCGGCCATCGGTGGTGTAGACGAGGCCGACGAACACCTGGCGGTTCTTCAGCGCGGTGTACACCAGCCCGGCATCCATCTGCCGCACGTCGTCGCGGGTGAAGTGGAAGCCGTACAGCTCGCTCATCGGCGCAAGGCCATCCGGGCGGCCGGCAAACTCCGGGTCCATGGCGAACAGGTGGGTCTGCTTGTCGCCCTGCTCTTTCATTACCCGGGCGAGGTCACTGAGGGTACGCACCCCAAGCTGTTCGGCCTGCTCCTCGGGCATCGCCAGCGCATAGGTGTTGTTGAACGGTGCAGGCGTGGGCCAGACCAGCCCCTTCTTGCCGTCCAGTTCGCGGACCCTGGCCAGCGACTGCTTGGCATCGAGCTTGTCCTTGACCTTGTTGTAGACGATCAGCGACGAGCCGGTGTACTCCCAGACCAGGTCCAGCTGGCCGCTCTGCTGCGCGCTGCGCGCCAGGGTGCTGCCCAGTCCATTGGTGACCTTCACCTCGTAGCCCTTGCTCTGCAGGTACTGCGCGGTGATGGCGGTGAGCAGGCGCTGCTCGGTGAACGGCTTGCCGCCGATGCGGATCACATCGGCCGCCTGCGCGAGACCGGTTGAAGCGGCGAGCACGAGGCCCAGCGCGCCGAGCAGACGTCGTGTCATGCGGGCTCCTTTCAGATAGGCCATGGTCATTTCACCAGCCCCCGTTCCAGGAAGCCGCGGCTGAACAGCACCACCAGGCCGTCGAGCACCAGCGCCAGCAGCGCGGTGCACACGGCGCCGAGCAGCAGCTTGGACTGGTCGTCCAGGGCGATGCCGGGGAAGATCAGGCTGCCCAGGCTGTTGGCGCCGATCAGGAAGGCCAGCGGCGCGGAGCCGACATTCAGCGCCAGGGCGATGCGCACGCCGCCCATGATCAACGGCACCGCATTGGGCAACTCGACCCGCAGCAGCACCTGCCGCGGCGTCATGCCGATGCCGGTGGCCGCTTCCTTGAGCGAGGCCGGCACGGCGCGCAGGCCCTCGTAGGTATTGCGCACGATGGGTAGCAGCGAAGCGAGGAACAGCGCGAGGATCGCCGGGCCGTTGCCGATCCCGACTATCGCCAGGGCGATGGCCAGTACGGCCAGCGGCGGGATGGTGTTACCGACGTTGAATACCTGCATCAGGCGCTCGGCCTGTCCTTGCAGGGCGGGCCGGCTGAGCAGCATGCCGGCGGGGATGCCGACCACGATGGCGGCAAACATGGACGCGAACACCAGGATCAGGTGCGCCTGCAGGTAGAACAGCAGGTCTTCGCGGTACTGCCACAGAGTGGCGGGGGTGATCCAGTGGATCAGCAAAGCCAGCACAACGACTGCGAAGCAGACGCCGAACAGGGCCTTGCCCGTGGTGGACTTCACCATGGTTGGGGGACTCCCTTCGGGTGCGCGGCGACTGGCATCGCCGCGCTCAAGTGACGCTCGATCCCGTCCTGAGACTTACCTGGGACCTCGATTAAACGCGACGAGAATCAAGTACTTGCGAAAGCGCCTGCGGATTGTCGTCGCGAAGGGGTGGACCCCCGTACGTGCCGTTACGTTCAATAAAATTGCCATCCTTGTGCCATCGCGCGGCCGCGCATTCGGCTTCAGCCCCCATGGTCCGGGGGCTGTGGCGGACAAACTTTTTTTTGAAAAAAGTCGCGATCAGGCTGAACCATCACCCTGCGCTACTTGCCCAACGGCGGATGCGCCCGGCGAAAACGCACGCAGATTCGCTCAGCGGTTATCATCGGGATCCTTTCGCGTGCCCCCGACCCATGGATAGGTCACTCGGGGCCGGCGTTCTTGCCTACCACGGAGATTCATCGCCATGCTTGATCTGGCTGCGGCGTTCATCGCGCTGACCACCCTGCTCACCTACGTCAACTACCGCTTCATCCGCCTGCCGCCAACCATCGGCGTCATGGCCACCGCGCTGATCTTTTCCTTCATCGCCCAGGGCATGTCGCTGATCGGCTATCCGGTGCTTGAGGTCGAGATGCAGCAGATCATCAGCCGCATCGACTTCTCCGATGTGTTGATGACCTGGTTCCTCCCCGCGCTGCTGTTCGCCGGCGCCCTGCACGTGAACCTCGCCGACCTGCGCAACTACAAGTGGCCCATTGGCCTGCTGGCAACCTTCGGCGTGCTGATCGCCACCACGGTGATCGGCTACCTGGCCTACTACACCTTCGCCCTCTTCGGCTGGCACGTGGATTTCATCTACTGCCTGCTGTTCGGCGCGCTGATCTCGCCCACCGACCCCATCGCGGTGCTTGGCATCCTCAGGTCCGCCGGCGCGCCCAAGCCGCTGGCCACCACCATCGTCGGCGAGTCGCTGTTCAACGACGGCACTGCCGTGGTGGTGTTCACCATCCTGCTGGGCATCCTGCTGGCCGGCGAAACGCCCACCGCTTCCAGCATCGCCTGGCTGTTCGTGCAGGAAGCCATCGGTGGCATCCTGTTCGGCGCGGCGCTGGGCTACGGGGTGTTCCTGATGATGCGCGGCATCGACCAGTACCAGGTGGAAGTCATGCTCACCCTGGCCCTGGTGATCGGCGGCGCGGCGCTGGCCGCGCGGCTGCACGTATCGGCGCCGATCGCCATGGTGGTGGCCGGCCTGATCATCGGCAACCAGGCGCGGCAGTACGCGATGTCCGACGAAACGCGACGCTACATCGACAAGTTCTGGGAGCTGATCGACGAGATCCTCAACGCCCTGCTGTTCGCCCTGATCGGCCTGGAGCTGCTCCTGCTGCCATTCAACTGGCTGCACGTGGTCGCCGCCTTCGTCCTCGGCGGCGCGGTACTGATCTCGCGCCTGCTCACCGTGGCCCCGGCCATCGTCGTGCTGCGGCAGACCGACAACGGCCGCCGCCAGGTGCCCGCCGGGACCATCCGCATCCTCGTCTGGGGTGGCCTGCGCGGCGGCGTCTCGGTAGCCCTGGCGCTGTCTCTGCCGCTGGGCGAGCAACGCGACCTGATCCTCAGCCTGACCTACGTGGTGGTGCTGGTGTCGATCCTGCTCCAGGGCCTGTCCATCGGCCCGCTGGTGCGGCGCATCTACAAGGGCGCCGAGCCCGCCGCCGACACCCCGCACTGATGGCTTGGAGCCTTGCGTCGCCGGGTCTGCCGGCGGCGCCTCGATTCAGGCTATAATCCCGCGCTTTTCGGGCCGCTTGCCGCCCGTCTTCACCGAATCGACCAGGCACCCATCCATGAGCATCCAAGCCGCCGAAGTCGCGAAGCGCCGCACGTTCGCGATCATTTCCCACCCCGACGCCGGTAAGACCACCATTACCGAGAAGCTCCTGCTGATGGGCAAGGCGATTGCTGTCGCCGGTACCGTGAAGTCGCGCAAGTCCGACCGCCACGCCACCTCCGACTGGATGGAGATGGAGAAGCAGCGCGGCATCTCCATCACCACCTCGGTGATGCAGTTCCCCTACCGCGAGCACATGATCAACCTGCTCGACACCCCCGGCCACGAAGACTTCTCCGAAGACACCTACCGCACCCTGACCGCGGTGGACTCGGCGCTGATGGTCCTCGACGGCGGCAAGGGTGTCGAACCGCGCACCATCGCCCTGATGGAAGTCTGCCGGCTGCGCGACACGCCCATCGTCAGCTTCATCAACAAACTCGACCGCGACATCCGCGACCCGATCGAGCTGCTCGACGAAATCGAAGCGGTGCTGAAGATCAAGGCCGCGCCGATCACCTGGCCGATCGGCTGCTACAAGGACTTCAAGGGCGTGTACCACCTCGCCCAGGACAAGATCATCGTCTACGTGCCGGGCCACGGCCACGAGCGCATCGAGACCAGGGTCATCGACAAACTCGATTCGGACGAAGCCCGCGCGCACCTGGGCGACCTCTACGACAACTTCCTCGAAGAGCTGGAACTGGTGCAGGGCGCCTGCCACGAGTTCGACAAGGACGCCTTCCTCAAGGGCGAGATGACCCCGGTGTTCTTCGGTACCGCGCTGGGCAACTTCGGAGTCGACCAGGTGCTCGACTGCATCGTCGACTGGGCACCGCAACCGCTGGAGCGTGGCGCCCACGAGCGCACCGTGGCGCCGACCGAGGAGAAGTTCTCCGGCTTCGTGTTCAAGATCCAGGCGAACATGGACCCGAAACACCGCGACCGCATCGCCTTCATGCGCATCTGCTCGGGCAAGTACGAGAAGGGCATGAAGATGCGCCACGTGCGCCTGGGCAAGGACGTGAAGATCGCCGATGCGCTGACCTTCTTCTCCAGCGAGCGTGAGCAGCTAGAAGAGGCCTTCGCCGGCGACATCATCGGTCTGCACAACCACGGCACCATCCAGATCGGCGACACCTTCACCGAAGGCGAGGCGCTGGGCTTCACCGGCATCCCGCACTTCGCCCCGGAACTGTTCCGCCGCGTACGCCTGAAAGACCCGCTGAAATCCAAGCAACTGCGCCAGGGCCTGCAGGAACTGGCCGAGGAAGGTGCAACGCAGGTGTTCTTCCCCGAGCGCAACAACGACATCATCCTCGGCGCCGTCGGTGTGCTGCAGTTCGACGTCGTCGCCAGCCGCCTGAAAGAGGAATACAAGGTCGAGTGCGCCTATGAGCAGATCAACGTCTGGTCCGCGCGCTGGATCGAGTGCAAGGACGAGAAGAAGCTCAAGGAGTTCAAGGACAAGGCCTTCGAGAACCTCTCCGTGGACGGCGGCGGCCACCTCACCTACCTGGCCCCGACTCGCGTCAACCTGAGCCTGATGGAAGAGCGCTGGCCGGACGTCACCTTCCGCGCCACCCGCGAACACCACTGAGTTCGCCGCTCACGAAAACGCCCGCCTTGCGCGGGCGTTTTTGTTTTTGCCGTTTGTTTTTGTAGGAGCGAGCTTGCTCGCGAACCGGCCCCCGCAGGTTCGCGAGCAAGCTCGCTCCTACAGTCAGGCCTCCACACCTCTGCACCGTATCCATCAATACGCAGAGGAGATTCGAGATGGGATTTCATTGCAAGGATTTGCGCAGTGGACGTCACTCGATCACCGGGCAGATTTATCTGGTGACCGCGGTCACTCACCAACGCGAGTCCCTGTTCACGCAATGGAGCGCATCATGCGCCGTTGCCCGAGCGATCCACCAAGTCGCACAGCCCAACCTCCTCGCGTGGGTATTGATGCCAGATCATTTTCACTGTCTGGTCCAACTCGAAAACGATTCATTGAGTGACTTCATGCAGCGGCTGAAATCCATCACCGCGATATCACTCAACAAGACACTAGGGCGCACGGGCAAAGTCTGGCAGTCCGGTTTTCATGACCACGCCCTACGCCGCGATGAAGACTTGAAAGCGGCAGCCCGCTATCTGGTCGCCAACCCCGTGCGCGCCGGACTTGTTCGCTCTGTTCGAAACTATCCCTTCTGGAACGCCGTCTGGCTGTAACGCATAGCCCTGTAGGAGCGAGCTTGCTCGCGAACCGCCCTCCGCAGCGGGGTCAAGGTGTTCGCGAGCAAGCTCGCTCCTACGAAGAGCAGCCCTTACGGGTCGAGCGCCCCGGAGCTCCAGGTGCTGGACGGCGCGGTACCGGTGAACTTGCCCGCGATGGCGCCCAGGGGAATCAGGCGGTCACGGTAACGGGTGGCGAACAGTCCGCTCTGCGGCGCCCGCAGGATATGTTCGCTACTGGCATCGCCGGGGCGCGAAATGATGCGCGCGAAGCGCTCGTCCGCCTCGATGAACTCGCCCAGTTCACGCTCGAAAACCAGCACCCCAGCGGCCGGTGCAAACACGGTTTCCATGAAGCCCATAGGCGTCGCGACGCCCTTCCATTCCGGCAACGGACCTGCATCGCCCAGCACACCGCGCGCGCCGAGGAAACGGTAGATTCCCTCGGCATCCTGCCGCGCCAGCGCGTCGCTGACGTCGCCCTGGCCACGCAGTTCGACGGTTGCAACCAGCCGCCCCGCGAAGCGCTGTTCAGCCAACCAGGGCGCGATCACTACCTCTTCGAAAGCACCGTCGCCATCGCCTTCCCAGATGATCGCCAGCTCCGCGCGCAACGCCGCAGCGAGGTCCTGCGCGGCGGGCCAGAAGCACTCGTGGACATACACATACTGCAGCGCCTCGTCGTCGGTGTGCAGGTCGAGCACGATGTCCGCCGGCGCGGCCAGTTCGGCCAGGCGCTTCTGCCACAGCGTGAGGTTGTCCAGGGTCCCGCTGGCCGCTGCCGAGGCGATGAAGCCGCGGTTGAAATTGCGCGAGGTCGCGTCGTGGTTGCGACCGAGAATCCGCCCCTGGCGGAACTGCCCGATGCCGATGGGATTGGCTTGCGGCACGACCGTCACGCTGCCGTTGAGCACACCGCGCTCGGCCGCCTCGCGCAGGCGCGGCAACAGTTCGTGAAGCACCAGCATCCCGGCGATCTCATCGGCGTGCACGCCGGCCTGCAGGTGCACCCTGGGGCCCGGCCTGCCGCCATCGATACGCCACGCCAGAACGCGCAACTCCGCGCCCGAGTCCCCTGCCACGCTGAAGGACACATCCTCGATCATCAAGCCCTCTCCTCTGTCCGAATCGCCCATGGAAATCTTCGGCGGCGCCTCCTAGTATCGGAACCACTTGCCGATTTCAGCGACGCCGCAAAAGGACGCCAGCCCTTGGATATCCCCCGCCAGAAAGCCCAGCGCGTCACACCCGAGGAACGCCGCGACCATCTCGTCCGCGCCTGCCTCAAGTGCCTGGTCGCCGATGGCCACGCGGGTATCTCGGTGCGCCGCATCGCCAGGGAAGCCGGGGTCGCCGTGGGTCTGGTCAATCACCACTTCGGCAGCATCGATGCGCTGGTCGCCCAGGCTTATGAAACCCTCGCCAGCGAGGTTACCCAGGCGCTCTACCAGCAGGTGGACGCCGTCGGTGGCGACCCCGCTGCGCGCATGGAAGCCTTCCTCACCGGCTCCTTCTCACCGCAAGTGCTGGACCCCGACCTACTCAGCCCCTGGGTGGTGTTCTGGAGCCTGATCCGCCACTCGCCGCCAGTGAACGAGGCGCACGAGCGCGGCTATCAGAGCTACCTTGCCATCCTCGAAACACTCATCAGCGAGCTCGCCCACGCCGAAAACTTCAGCGTGGCGCGCCCGCGCCTGGCCGCCATCGGCCTTTCTGCCATGCTCGACGGATTGTGGCTGGAGTGGTGCCTGAACCCGACCAACTTCAGCGCCGCCGATGGCCTCGAACTCAGCCGCTGCTGGGTCGAAGGCCTCCGTCGCGGCGCCTACGCCTGACGATCTGCTGCGCGTCGGCTGGATGTCGTTGGGCGCCGCCCTCAGATGCTCATTTACTGGCGCAGACTCCGCTCTTCGAGCGCCGCCCGCCTAATCCAGCTCTAGCTCGCAAGATCGTAAGGTGAACTATGCATTATCAAACTGCCGTCCTTGTCCTGCGCTTGCCCAACCATGATCGCTGCGCCGACTTCTGGGTTTCGCGGCGGACCGGCGTAGTGCGCTCCAGTACGGCGAACAGCGCCTCGATGATGAACGTCAGGCAAACGTAGATCGCCGCCACCAGCAGCAGCGGCTCATACACCTGGAAGGTTTGCGCGCGCACCACGTTGGCCGCGCCGAGCAGGTCGACCACGGCGATGGTGGACGCTAGTGCGGTGGACTTGAGCAGCATCACGCTCTCTCCCGCCAGGGTCGGCAGCAGCAGTCGAATCGCACGCGGCAGCCACACGCGATAGAGCACCAGCGAGCGGTTCATGCCAAACGCCGAAGCGGCCTCCAGCTCACCGCGCGGCACCGCCTTCAGGCCGCCGCGCACCACCTCGCCGACGTAGGCGCCGACCGAGAGGATCAGCGCGATGACGATGTACCAGAAGCCATCGCGCAGGTAGGGCCAGAGGAAGCTGCCGCGGATCAGCGGGAACTGCGCAAACAGGCTGCCCAGGCCGTAGTAGAAGATGTAGATCTGCACCAGCAGCGGCGTGCCGCGGATCACGCTGGTGTAGGCCAGCGCCAGGCGCGAGACCAGGAAGTTGCGCGACATCCGCGCCAGCGCCACAACCAGCGCCAGGGCGAAGCCGAGAATGGCGGAGATCAGCAGGATCACCAGGGTGGTGCCCAGGCCCTTGAGCAGCAGGGCACCGTAGACGAATAGCCAGTGTTCGTTCATCGCCGCGCCTCGCTCAGACCGCCGGAATCCAGCGACGGAAACGTCGCTCCAGGTAGCCCGCGAACAGGTTGGAAAGCACGGTGAGCACGTAGTACAGCGCCGCCGCGGTGAGGTAGAAGGTCAGGTAATGGCGGGTCGAGCCGGCGGCCTGCTTGGCCGTGTAGAGCAGCTCGTTGGTGCCGACCACGCTGATCAGCGCACTGTCCTTGATCAGGTTGACCCACAGGTTGGCCATGCCGGCCAGCGCGTTGGGCGCCATCATCGGCAGGGTCACCCGGCGGAACAGACCGAAGCCGTGCATGCCGTAGGCGCGCGCCGCTTCGATCTGGCCGAATGGAATCGACTGGATGGCACCACGGAAGATTTCCGAGGCGTAGGCGCCCTGCACCAGGCCGAGCACGACGATGGCCACCATCATGCCGTTCAGTTTCACCTGGCCGTAGCCGAGCCACTCGAAGAACTGGTTCAGGCCCATGGAGCCGACGTAGAACAGCAGCAGGATCAGCAGCAGCTCCGGCACCGCCCGGCACAGTGTGGTGTAGCCGCGCGCGAGTATCGCCAGCGGGCGCGGGCCGCCGATCTTGGCACTGGCCGCGGCCAGGCCGATGAGCAGGCCGACCAGGAAGGCGCCGACGGAAATCTGCAGGGTGACCAGCAACCCCTTGAGCAGGGCCGGGCCCCAGCCGCTGGGACCAAAGCCGATCAGGTCGAAGATGCTTTGCATGGCCGTCTCCAGGGTGGGAGGCTCAGGTTCGTGCCCGCGCGCCGGATCGGCGCGTGGGCACGGAAGCGGCTCGCGCCGGGGTCACTGCTTGGGCGCGACGCTCATGCCGAAGTACTTGTCCGACAGCGCCTTGTAGTCGTCGCTGGCGAGCAGTTTGCCGATGGCCTCGTCCATCTTCGCCTTCAGCTCGGTATCGCCCTTGCGCATGCCCGCGCCCACGCCACGGCCGAACAGCGGGTCGTACTTCACCTCGCCCTTGTTGACGATGCCGGCGGCCTGGGCATCCGGCGATTTGACGAAGGACGCCACGGCAATGCCGTCGGCCATCATCAGGTCGATGCGCCCGGCCACCAGGTCGGCGTTCACCGAGTCCTGGGTGTCGTAGTAGCGCACGTCGGCGATCTTCTCGTAGTACTTCTTCAGGTAGTTGGAGCTGACCGTGGATATCTGTACGCCGATGGCCTTGCCCTTCAGGCCTTCGGGGCTGATCTGCACGTCCACCGCCTGCGGCGCGGCAACGGCGACCGGGGTGTCGTAGTAGGGACGGCTGAAGGCGATCTGCTTCTCGCGCTCCTCGGTGATCGACAGCGAGTTGAAGATCACGTCGATCTTCTTCGCCAGCAGCGCCGGGATGATGCCGTCCCAGGCCACTTCGTCGATTTCGCAGGTTGCCTTCATCTCGGCGCAGACCTTGTGGATCAGGTCCGGCTCGAAGCCGACCCAGCTGCCATCGGGCTGCTTCTGCGAGAACGGCGGATAGGGTTCGGCGGCCAGGGCGAAGCGGATCGTCTCGGCCTGGGCGCTCGCCACGCCGGCCACCAGCATCGCCGCACCCACCATCAGATTGCACAGACCTTTCTTGTTCATCGTGATCCCCTGCATTGTTTTATTTAGTGTTGGGTCACGCTCATCGATGCGCCGACAGCGCGGCATCGGTCAGCGATTCTGGTGCGCGTTGACGAACTGCCGGCAGCGTTCGCTGCGCGGGCGCGAGAACACTTCCTCGGGCGTGCCCTGCTCCTCGATCAGGCCCTTGTGCAGGAACGCCACATGGCTCGACACGTCGCGGGCGAAGGCCATCTCGTGGGTGACCAGGATCATGGTGCGCCCCTCCTCGGCCAGCGAGCGGATCACCCGCAGCACTTCACCCACCAGCTCCGGGTCCAGCGCCGAGGTCGGCTCGTCGAACAGCATCACTTTCGGCCGCACAGCCAACGCGCGGGCGATGGCCACGCGTTGCTGCTGGCCACCGGAAAGGAAGGCCGGGTATTCGTGGCGTTTCTCCGCCAGGCCGACACGTTCCAGCAACGCCTCGGCGCGCTCGCGGGCCTCGGTCTTGCTCTCGTGGAGGACGAAGGTCGGTGCTTCGATCAGATTCTCCAGCACGGTGCGGTGCGGCCACAGGTTGAAGCTCTGGAACACCATGCCCAGTTGCGAGCGGATGCGCGTGAGCTGCTTCTGGTCGGCCACCTGCGGCTCGCCGTGGCGGTTCTGTGTCAGGCTGATGGTCTCGCCGTTGACGGTGACCGAGCCCTGGTTGGGAATCTCCAGCATGTTGATGCAGCGCAGCAGGGTGCTCTTGCCCGAGCCGCTGGCGCCGATCAGCGAGATCACCTCGCCTTCGCGGGCCGACAGCGATACGCCCTTGAGCACCTCGAAGTCGCCGAAGCGCTTGTGGATATCGCGCACTTCGATCACCGGCTTCGCCGTTGACGGACCTGCTTTCTGTAGGAGCGAGCTTGCTCGCGAACCAGCCACATCCGCAGAAGCATCAGGAGCGTTCGCGAGCAATAACGATGGCGTCCCCCTCGCTCCTACAGTTGATTCGGCACGTGCGGGAAGGGATTCGACGAAGCGGATGATCCGCGCACAGGCCTCAGCCATGCTCTCGTCGCTCAAGCCGAAGGACAGCCGCACGAAGCCCTCCGCCTGCGGACCGAAGGCCGCCGCGTCGAGCACCGAAACGCCCGTGGCGTGGAACAGCTGCCAGGAGAAATCCAGCGAGCTGAGGCCGGTGTCGCGCACGTCGACCATGACGAACATCCCGGCCTCGGGCGACAGCACCTTCAGCCGCGGGCAATCGCTCAACGCGGCGACTACCAGGTCGCGGCGGCGGCGGTAGATCTCGCGCATCGCCGATACCACCTCGTCGTGGCGCTGCACTGCCACCAGCGCGGCCTCCTGCACGAAGCCCGGCAGGCCGTAGAACATGTTCAGCGCGAGGTTTTCCAGGTGCCCGACCAGGACCTCGTTGGCGACTATCCAGCCGGCGCGCCAGCCAGTCATGGCGTGGGACTTCGACAGGCTGCCGATGCTCAGGGTGCGCTCGGCCATGCCGGGTAGCGCGGCGAAGCTCTGGTGCTCGCGTTCGAAGGTCAGCCCTTCGTAGACCTCGTCCACCACCACCCAGAGGTCGTGAGCCTCGGCCAGTTCGGCGATCGCCAGCAGCTCGTCGCGGTCCAGCACGACACCGGTGGGGTTGCTCGGGTTGGCGAGGAATATCGCCTTGGTGCGCGGCGTGATCGCTGTGGCGATATCCGCAGCCAGCGGGCGGAAGCCGTTTTCCGGGCGGGTCGGCACCCCCACCAGCACGGCACCGGTGGACTTCAGCGTGGCCTCGTAGGTGACGTAGACCGGATCGAAGGTGATGACCTCGTCGCCCGCTTCCAGTAGGCACATCGCGGCGGCGAACAGGCCGTTCTGCGCGCCGGCGACCACGATGATGTTCTCGGCGGCCACTGTTTGGCCGAATCGCCGCCCATGTAGTTCGGCAATCGCCTGGCGAAGTGCCGGGCGGCCAGCTACATCACTGTAATGGGTGTCGCCGTCGCGCAAAGCGGAAACGGCGGCATCGGTGATGAAGTCCGGGGTAGCGAAATCGGGGTCGCCGACGCTGAGCACTATCACGTCGCGGCCGGCTCGCTGGGCAGCGATGGCGGCGTAATGAATGTCCCAGGCGGCAACGCCGGGTCCGACCATCCTGTCCACAAGCGACGAATAACGCATGCAAGGGCCTCATCCGAATGACGGAATGTCCTGCGGGAGGGTCCGCAGGAGCGTTGGGCCACCATAGCCAAGGATGAACGAGTGTTCAACAGCGTTTTCCGACATCAGATATGTCGTTTTCAGACCGTTCACTCCCCTCCCTTCCAATCTTCGGGTGCTGCTTATCGCAAGTACGACCGACGAACGGAATAACGACATCCACTTAACGGCTTCTTAACGATCTCCCCCGTAGCGTTCTCTCACCCCCTGACAGAGCCGTCGCGGCCTTTGGAACACCACATGGAAACGCCCTTCCTCCCCTTCTCGCGCCCCAGCATCGGCGAAGAAGAGATCCAGGCAGTCAACGAAGTCCTGCGCTCGGGCTGGATCACCACCGGGCCGAAGAACCAGGAACTGGAACAACGCTTCGCCGACTCCATCGGCTGCCGCCATGCCGTGGCACTCTCCTCGGCCACCGGCGGCATGCACCTGGCCCTGCTGGCCCTGGGCATCGGCCCAGGCGATGAGGTGATCACCCCGTCGCAGACCTGGGTGTCCACTGCCAACATGATCTGCCTGCTGGGCGCCACCCCCGTCTTCGTCGATGTCGACCGCGACACCCTGATGACCGACGCCGCACGCATCGAAGCGGCGATCACCCCGCGCACCCGCGCCATCATCCCGGTGCACTACGCCGGCGCGGCCTGCGACATGGACCCGATCAACGAATTGGCCCTGCGCCATGCGATTCCGGTGATCGAGGATGCTGCCCATGCCGCCGGCACCTTCTACCGTGGCCGGCCGGTGGGTCAGCGCGGCACCGCGATCTTCTCCTTCCACGCGATCAAGAACCTGACCTGCGCCGAGGGCGCCATGTTCGTCACCGACGACGAGGCCCTGGCCAACCGCGTGCGCACCCTGAAGTTCCACGGCCTGGGCGTCGACGCCTACGACCGCCTGACCCACGGCCGCAAGCCGCAGGCGCAGGTGGTGGAGCCGGGCTTCAAGTACAACCTCACCGACATCAACGCCGCCATCGCCCTGGTGCAACTGCCCCGGCTCGAAGCGATCAACGCCCGCCGCGCCGAACTGGCCGCCGGCTACGCCGAGCGCCTGGCACACCTGCCCGTGCAACCGCTGGCGCTGCCGGACTACCCGCAGCAGCACGCCTGGCACCTGTACGTCCTGCGCATCGACCAGGAGCGCTGCGGCATCGACCGCGATGCCTTCATGCAGGGCCTGCAGCAGCGCGGCATCGGCAGCGGCATCCATTTCATCGGCAGTCACCTGCACAGCTACTACCGCCAGCGCTACCCGCACGTGCAGTTGCCCAACACCGAATGGAACTCCTCGCGGATCGTCTCCATTCCGCTGTTCCCCGACATGACCCGGGCCGACCAGGACCGCGTGGTCGACGCCATCGAAACCCTGCTCCGGTAACGCCACCGTGAAAGCCTATCCGATCAACCGTGTGTCCATCGTCATCCCGGTGTACAACGAAGAGGCCAGCCTGCCCGAGCTGCTGCGCCGCACCACTGCCGCCTGCGAACAGCTGGGCCGCGACTACGAGATCGTGCTGATCGACGACGGCAGTCGCGACAGCTCCGCCGATCTGCTCCAGGAAGCCGCCGAGGCTCCCGGCAGCCATGTGGTGGCGGTGATCCTCAACCGCAACTACGGCCAGCACGCGGCGATCATGGCCGGTTTCGAGCAGTGCCAGGGCGACCTGGTGATCACCCTCGACGCCGACCTGCAGAACCCGCCGGAAGAAATCCCGCGCCTGGTGGAAGAAGCCGCCAAGGGCTACGACGTGGTCGGCAGCGTGCGCCAGCAACGCCAGGACTCCGCCCTGCGCCGCTGGCCGTCGAAGCTGATCAACCTCGCCGTGCAGCGCTCCACCGGCGTGGCGATGAACGACTACGGCTGCATGCTGCGCGCCTACCGCGCGAGCATCGTCAAGGCGATGCTCGCCTGCCGCGAACGCAGCACCTTCATCCCGATCCTGGCCAACAGCTTCGCCCGCCATACCAGCGAAATCCACGTCGCCCACGCCGAGCGCGAGCACGGCGAGTCGAAGTACGACTTCCTGCGCCTGATCAACCTGATGTTCGACCTGGTCACCTGCATGACCACCTCGCCGCTGCGCCTGCTGTCCTTCGTCGGCGGTGGCATGGCGGTGGCCGGCTTCGCCTTCGCCCTGATGCTGCTGGTGCTGCGCCTGCTGTTCGGCGCCGCCTGGGCCGGCCACGGTGTGTTCGTGCTGTTCGCCGTGCTGTTCATGTTCACCGGCGTGCAGCTGGTCGGCATGGGCCTGCTCGGCGAGTACCTAGGCCGCATGTACAACGACGTGCGGGCACGCCCGCGCTTCTTCATCGAACGCATCGTCCGCGCCGACGCGCCGCGTGCCCAGATGTCCACTTCCTCCCCTTCTTTCGAGTCCATCCAGCCATGACCCAGCAGACCATCGTCTTCGCCTATCACGACTTCGGCTGCGCCGGCATCGAGGCGCTGCTCGCCGCCGGTTACCAGATCGACGCCGTCTTCACCCACGCCGACGATCCCAAGGAGAATCGCTTCTACGGATCGGTAGCCCAGCTCTGCGCACGCCTGGGCATCCCGGTACATGCCCCGGAAGACGTCAACCACCCACTGTGGGTCGCGCGCATCCGCGAACTGCAGCCGCAATACATCTTCTCCTTCTACTATCGCCACCTGCTCAGCGAAGAGCTGCTGGCCTGCGCCAGCAAGGGCGCCTACAACCTGCACGGTTCGCTGCTGCCGCGCTACCGCGGCCGCGCCCCGGCCAACTGGGTGCTGGTCAACGGCGAGAGCGAAACCGGCGTGACCCTGCACCGCATGGTCAAGCGCGCCGACGCCGGCGGCATCCTCGCCCAGCAAAGCGTCGCCATCGGTCCGGATGACACCGCACTGGTGCTGCACGGCAAGCTGCGCGAAGCCACTCGCGAGCTGCTCGCCTCCGCGCTGCCGCGCCTGGCTCGCGGTGAGCTGCAGGAAGTCGCCCAGGACGAATCCCGCGCCAGCTACTTCGGTCGCCGCACCCCGGCGGACGGCCAGCTCGACTGGCAGCGCCCGGCTCGCGAACTGCACAACCTGGTACGCGCCGTGACCCAGCCCTACCCCGGCGCATTCGCCCCGGTGGGCGATCGCAAGCTGATCGTCTGGAGCTCGCGCGTGGTCGCCGGCAACAACGGCAAGGCGCCTGGTTCGGTGCTAGCGGTCGATCCGCTGCGTATCGCCTGTGGCGAAGACTCGCTGGAAATCCTCTCCGGCCAGCAGGGCGACAGCGGCCTGTTCCTCGCCGGCCCGCAGCTGGCCCGCGAAATGGGCCTGGTGGATGGCTCGCGCCTGCACGGCGCGACCGGCAAGCCCAAGCGCAAGACCCGCGTGCTGATCCTCGGGGTCAACGGTTTCATCGGCAACCATCTCTCCGAGCGGCTGCTGCGTGATGGCAACTACGAGGTCTACGGCCTGGACATCGGCTCCGACGCCATCGAACGCCTGAAGGGCAACCCGGACTTCCACTTCGTCGAAGGCGACATCAGCATCCACACCGAGTGGATCGAGTACCACATCAAGAAGTGCGACGTGGTCCTGCCGCTGGTGGCCATCGCCACGCCCATCGAATACACCCGCAACCCGCTGCGCGTGTTCGAGCTGGACTTCGAGGAAAACCTCAAGCTGGTCCGCTACTGCGTGAAGTACAACAAGCGCGTGATCTTCCCGTCCACCTCCGAGGTGTACGGCATGTGCACCGACGCCAACTTCGACGAGGACAAGTCCAACCTCATCGTCGGCCCGATCAACAAGCAGCGCTGGATCTACTCGGTCTCCAAGCAGTTGCTCGACCGCGTCATCTGGGCTTACGGCCAGAAGGGCCTGAAGTTCACCCTGTTCCGTCCGTTCAACTGGATGGGCCCGCGCCTGGACCGCCTGGATTCGGCACGCATCGGCAGCTCCCGCGCCATCACCCAGCTGATCCTGCACCTGGTGGAAGGCACGCCAATCCGCCTGGTCGACGGCGGCGAGCAGAAGCGCTGCTTCACCGATGTCGACGACGGCATCGAGGCGCTGGCGCGGATCATCGATAACGAGGGCAGCCGCTGCGACGGGCAGATCGTCAACATCGGCAACCCGGACAACGAAGCGAGCATCCGCCAGCTGGGCGAGGAGCTGCTGCGGCAGTTCGAGGCGCACCCGCTGCGCGACCAGTTCCCGCCCTTCGCCGGCTTCCGCGAAGTGGAAAGCCGCAGCTTCTACGGCGACGGCTACCAGGACGTGTCGCACCGCAAGCCGAGCATCGAGAATGCCCGGCGCCTGCTGAACTGGCAGCCAAGCGTGGAGCTGGCCGAGACCATCGGCAAGACTCTGGACTTCTTCCTCCGTGAGGCCCTGGCCGAACGTGCGGGCGGCCTGCCGCATGCCTTTCCGCTGAAGAAAAGCATCGCCTGATGAGAGCGGGACTGCGCATCGACGTCGACACCTACCGCGGCACCCGTGACGGCGTGCCGCGGTTGCTGGACATGCTCGACGAGGCCGAGGTCAAGGCGACCTTCTTCTTCAGCGTCGGCCCGGACAACATGGGCCGGCATCTGTGGCGCCTGATCCGCCCGCAGTTCCTCTGGAAGATGCTGCGCTCCAACGCCGCCGGCCTCTACGGCTGGGACATCCTCCTGGCCGGCACCGCCTGGCCGGGCAAGCCGATCGGTCGCGACCTCGGTCACCTGATGCGGCGCGCCCAGGACGCCGGCCATGAGGTCGGCCTGCACGCCTGGGACCACCACGGCTGGCAGGCCAATGCCGGCCGCTGGAGAGCTGAGCAGCTGGAACAACAGATCCGTCGTGGCGTCGACACCCTCGCCGACATCCTCGGCAACCCGGTGGAGTGCTCGGCGGTGGCCGGCTGGCGCGCCGACGAGCGCACCGTGGAAGCCAAGGAGCGCTTCGGCTTCCGCTACAACAGCGATTGCCGGGGCCGCTCGCTGTTCCGCCCGCGCCTGGCCGACGGCCGTGCGGGCATCCCGCAGATCCCGGTGGACATGCCCACCTTCGACGAGGTCGTTGGCCCGCAGGTGGCTCCGTCTGCCTTCAACGACTACATCCTTTCCCGCTTCGACATGGACGCCTTGAACGTGTACACCATTCACGCCGAGGTCGAGGGCATTCTCATGGCCCACGACTTCCGCCGCTTGCTGGCCCAGGCACGGGCCGGCGGCATCCGCTTCGTTCCGCTGGGCCGGCTGCTGCCGGACGACCTGACTGCCCTGCCCGTCGCCAGCCTGGTGCGCGGCGAACTGGCCGGCCGCGAAGGCTGGCTGGGGGTGCAGCACGCATGAAGCGCCTGGCCTACCCGGCACTGCTCGCCGCCTTCGTCCTGTGCATCCTGCTGCCGATGGCGTTCCACGGCCTGTGGATCCCCGATGAATCGCGCAACGCGCAGATCACCCAGGCCATGCTGCAGAGCGGCGACTGGGTTTCCCCGCACCTACTCGGCCTGCGCTACTTCGAGAAGCCCACCGGCGGCTACTGGCTGATCGCGGCCAGCCAGGCGGTGTTCGGACAGAACCTGTTCGGCGTGCGCTTCGCCTCGGCGCTGGTCACCGCGCTGAGTACCCTGCTGGTGATACTGGTCGCCCGCCGACTGTGGAACGACCCGCGCCGTACCTGGGCTGCGGGCCTGCTGTACCTGAGCTTCGGACTGATCGCCGGGCAGGCTGGCTACGCCAACCTCGACCCGCAGTTCACCTTCTGCGTGAACCTCAGCATCGGCGCCCTGTGGTTCGCCTTCGACGCGACCAGCAGCCGTGGGCGCTTCGCCGCCTGGAGCCTGCTGGGCGCCGCCTGCGCCTTCGGCTTCATGACCAAGGGCTTCCTTGCCTTCCTGCTGCCGGTGATCGTCGGCCTGCCCTACGCCGTGCTGCAGAAACGCTTCGGCGAGATGCTGCGCTACGGGCCGCTGGCCGTGCTGGTGGCCGCGCTGGTCTGCGCCCCCTGGGTGCTGATGATCCACGTCCGCGAGCCGGACTTCTGGAACTTCTTCTTCTGGCACGAGCACATCCGCCGTTTCGCCGGCGACGACGCCCAGCACGGCCGCCCGTTCTGGTTCTTCGTCCCGCTGCTGTTCGCCAGCGCACTACCCTGGGCACTGCTGATCTTCCCGGCCCTGCGCAACGGACTCAAAGGCTGGCGCGACTCCAGGCTGCTGTTCCTGCTGCTGTGGTTCGCCATGCCCTTCCTGTTCTTCAGCCTGGCCAAGGGCAAACTGCCGACCTACATCATGCCCTGCTTCGCCCCGCTGGCCCTGCTGATGGCCGACGCCGTCGGGCGTGCCCTGCAGCAGCGCAACCTGCTCGTGCTGAAACTCAACGGCGCGCTCAACCTGCTGCTGGGCAGCAGCGCCCTGGCCGGCCTGCTGTTCATGCAGGCCCGCCATCCGCAGTATCACGACGAACTGCCCAGCGTGCTGATGATCGTCCTGGTCTGCGCCGCCTGGCTGCTGTCCGGCCTGCTGCAACTGCTGCGCCCCAATCGCCTCTGGGCGGCGCCGGCGTTCGCGACCTGGCTGCTGGTGGCGCTGGTACCCAACGCCATGCCGAACAAGCTGGTCAACAGCAAGATGCCGGACCAGTTCATCGCCGAACACCTCGATCAGCTCCAGGGCGCCCGCAGCCTGCTGAGCAACGACCTGGGGGCGGCGACCTCGCTGGCCTGGCGCACCCGGCGCAGCGACATCACCCTGTTCAATACCGAGGGCGAGCTGAAGTACGGCCTGGCCTACCCCGAAGGTCAGGGCCGCAGCATCGCGCCCAAGGACATACGCGCCTGGATCGACCGCGCCCGTGCCGAGGGCTCCATCGGCGTGGTCATGCGGGTCAACGACGACGCCGACGAGAAGGACCTGGCGCTGCTACCCAGCGACGCCATCAGCTACCGGCAGAACCACCTGGTGGTGCTGCTGATTCCGCAGGCCAGCCCATGACGGCCCTGCTGCTGGCCTGCGTCTGCCTGCTGACCTGCATGGGCCAGCTGGCGCAGAAATTCGCCGTGGAAAGCTGGCGCGATGCACCGCTGGGCATCGCGGCAAAACTCTTCTCGCCCTGGCTGCTGCTGGCCGTCGCCTGCCTGGGCGGCAGCCTGCTGCTCTGGCTGCTGGTGCTGCAGCGCCTGGACGTGGGCGTCGCCTATCCGATGCTGAGCCTCAACTTCGTCCTGGTGACGCTGCTGGCTGGCCGTCTGTTCGGTGAACGTATCGACGCGCGCCACTGGTTCGGCGTGGCACTGATCGTCGCCGGCGTCGCCCTGCTGGGGATGCACTCGTGAAGCGCGGCATCGCTTTCGCCCTGGGCAGCGTCCTGCTGGTGAGCGGCGCGCAACTGGGCATGCGCTGGAGCGTGACGCGCCTGCCGTCGCACTGGCCGTTCGACCTGGCGCAACTCCACCTCGCCGCCCTGCTGGCGCTTGGCGGCGCGGTACTGGCCTATGCGCTGTCGATGCTCTGCTGGCTGCTCGCGCTGAAACACCTGCCGCTGAGCCGCGCCTATTCGTGGCTGAGCCTGAGCTACGCCCTGGTCTACCTCGGCGCCGCCTTGTTGCCGGGGCTGGGCGAACCCCTGAGCCTGCCGCGCACCCTGGGCGTCGGCCTGGTGATTGCCGGCGTGATCGCGATCAACGCACCACGCCGACCTGACAGAACAACCGTCATCAAACCTAGCGACGCTCGCTCCGAGCACGCGCAGTTCGACTGACCTCAATCCCGCTTCGAGTCCCTTTTCGGGAGAGCACATCATGAAAATCAGCGTATTCGGAATCGGTTATGTGGGCCTGGTGCAGGCCGCGGTCATGGCCGAAGTGGGCCACGATGTCCTGTGCATGGACATCGACGAGGACAAGATCGCCAAGCTCAAGCGCGGCCAGATCAGCATCTTCGAGCCGGGCCTGGCCGAGCTGGTGAAAGACAACCTGGAAGCCGGACGCCTGCGCTTCACCAGCGACGTCGCCGAAGCCGCCGCCCACGGTCGCGTACAGTTCATCGCCGTCGGCACCCCGCCGCTGCCCGATGGCTCGGCCGACCTGCGCGCCGTGCTGGCGGTGGCCGAAGGCATCGCGCGCCATCGCACCCAACCGGTGATCATCGTCGAGAAATCCACCGTGCCGGTGGGCACCGGTGACCGGGTGAAAGCCCAGGTGCTCGCGGTGCTCACCGAGCAGGGCCGCAGCCTGGACTTCGAGATCGTCTCCAACCCAGAGTTCCTCAAGGAAGGCTCGGCGCTGGCCGACTGCCGCAAACCCGACCGCATCGTCATCGGCTGCGAAAGCCCCGAGGTGCTGGACGTGATGCGCGAGATCTACGAACCGTTCAACCGCAACCACGACCGCATCCTCAGCATGAACCTGCGCAGCGCGGAGCTGACCAAGTACGCCGCCAACTGCATGCTCGCCACCAAGATCAGCTTCATCAACCAGATGGCGGAGCTGGCCGAGCACCTGGGCGCCGACATCGAAGCCGTGCGCCAGGGCATGGGCGCCGACCCACGCATCGGCTACCACTTCATCTACCCGGGCTGCGGCTACGGCGGCTCGTGTTTCCCCAAGGACGTCCAGGCACTGATCCACAGCGCCGATGAAGCACACTGCTCCAGCGACCTGCTGCGCGCGGTGGAAGCGGTGAACCAGCGGCAGAAGAGCAAGCTCTTCGAGCGCATCCGCAGCTACTACGGCGGCAAGCTCAAGGGTCGTACGTTCGCGCTCTGGGGCCTGTCGTTCAAGCCCAACACCGACGATATGCGCGACGCCCCCAGCCGCACCCTGATGGAAGCCCTGTGGGCCGCCGGTGCCAAGGTCCGCGCCTTCGACCCCGAAGCCATGCCCGAGGCGCAGCGCCTGTACGGTCACGATGAGCGCCTGACCCTGATGGGCACCCCGGAAGCCACCCTGGGCGGCGCCGACGCCCTGGTGATCTGCACCGAGTGGCGGCAGTTCAAGGCACCGGACTTCGACCTGGTGGCCAGCCGCCTAAAGGCACCGGTGATCTTCGACGGCCGCAACCTGTTCGACCCCGAGCGCGTGGCGCGCTACGGCTTCGAGTACTTCCCCATGGGCCGTGGCGACTCGCACCGCCTGCCGGTACCGGCGCAGGTCGTCGAACAACGCCCGCGCCGTAGCGCCTGACCTGACGTAGGAGCGGACTCCGTCCGCGATGTCCCATCGGGCGCTCGCGGGTTAGCCTGGCGCGTGGATAAACCTATCGCGGACGAAGTCCGCTCCTACGCGCCCGGGAGCTCCGGTTCAACCCCGCCCCGGCGCCTGCTCGCCCATCACCATCATCGGCGCCGCCTCGCCACGCTTGAGCAGTGCATAGAGCACCCCGGTCACCACGCTGCCGATGGCAATTGCCAGCAGGTAGAGCAGCGCATGGTTCATCGCGTTGGGGATCAGCAGCACGAATAGCCCGCCGTGGGGCGCCAGCAGCTTGCAGCCGAACAGCATCGACAGCGCACCGGTCAGCGCACCACCGGCGATGCTCGCCGGGATCACCCGCAGCGGGTCCTTGGCGGCGAACGGAATCGCGCCCTCGGAGATGAAGCACAAGCCCAGTACCAGCGCCGCCTTGCCGGCCTCGCGCTCGCTTTGCGCGAACTTACGCCGCGCCAGCAGCGTGGCGATGCCCATGCCGATAGGCGGGACCATGCCGCCGGCCATCACCGCCGCCATAGGTGCATAGCTCTGCGACGCGAGCAGGCCGACCGAGAAGGCGTAGGCGGCCTTGTTGATCGGCCCACCCAGGTCCACGCACATCATCCCGCCCAGCAGCAGGCCGAGCAGGATGGCATTGGTGGTGCCCATGCCGGCGAGGAAATCGGTCAGCGCGCCCATCATCGCCGCCACCGGCGAGCCCACCACGTAGATCATCACCAGCCCGGTGAACAGGCTGGCCAGCAGCGGGATGATCAGGATCGGCTTGAGCGCCGCGACACTGGCCGGCAGCGGAATCCACTGGGCAATCGCCCGTGCCGAATAGCCGGCAAGCAGACCGGCGACGATGCCACCGAGAAAACCCGCACCCAGCGTGCTCGCCAGCAGCCCGCCGATCATCCCCGGCGCCAGCCCCGGACGGTCGGCGATGGACCAGGCGATGTAGCCCGCCAGCATTGGCACCATCAGCTTGAACGCCGCGTCACCGCCAATCTGCATCAGCGCCGCCGCCAGCGTGCCCTGCTCCTTGAACGCCTCGATGCCGAAGACGAACGACAGCGCGATCAACAGGCCGCCAGCCACCACCATCGGCAGCATGAAGGACACGCCGGTGAGCAGGTGCTTGTAGACGCCGCGTGCTTCACTTTTCGTCGGCGCCACGCTGCCGCCGGCAGACGAAACGGACTCCGCCGTCGCTTCCTGCAACGCGCGCTCGATAGTCGCTTGCGGCTGCTTCAACGCAACGCCCGTACCACAACGGAAGATGCGCTTGCCGGCAAAGCGCTCGGGGTTCACCTCGATGTCCGCCGCCAGCAGGACCACCTCGGCAGCAGCGATTTCCTCCGCACTCAGCGGATTGCGCGCGCCCACCGAGCCCTGGGTTTCCACCCGCAACTCGATGCCCATCTGCTGCGCTGCCTGCTGCAACGCCTCGGCCGCCATGAAGGTGTGCGCCACACCGGTCGGGCAGGCGGTCACCGCGACGACTTTCGCCGCGCGCTGCACGGCGGCAGGTGCGCTTGAGGACTCACCGGGCTGCCAGACCTGCGCCTCTTCCTGCGCGCGCCGAAGGAAGGCGGCAGGCTCGGCCAGCGCTTCGGCAGGCCGAGCCTGAACCAGCCGCTTGCCGACAAAGCGCGAGAGATCCTGCGGCTGCGCGCTGACCACCAGCACCCAGTCAGCTGCGGCAATCTGCCCTTCACTCAACTGACGTTCGGGATGCTGCGGGTCGCGCTGCTCGACACACACCGACCAGCCCAGTCGCTCGGCCGCCGCACGCAGCAGGCGAGCGCTGAGTACGCTGGCTATCTGGCCATTGGGGCAGGCCGTGATCAGGGCAAGGTTCATCGTCATACCTCTTGTTGTTCTATCGCTCAGGGCTGGCACGGCGCCAACGCCTGAACCTGCACCGCGTCCTCGATGCGCTTGAGTCGCTGCGCGTCGCCGATGCCGAACTGGAACTGGGTGACCGCCAGTGCCGCCACCGCCGTCGCCTGGCGCAACACGCGCTCGGCCGGCCAACCGGCGAGCAGGCCGTGGACCATGCCGGCCAGCAGCGAATCGCCAGCGCCTACGGTGCTGGCCACTTCCACCTTCGGCGGAACCGCTTGCCAGACACCTTGCGGGCCGAACCAGCGCACGCCCTCGGCCCCCTGGGAAAGCACTACGTGCTGGATGCCGCGCGCGCGCAGCGACTCGACCTGCGCCACCCGCTCCGCCTCGCTGGCGGCGGGTTTTCCACAGGCCTCGCCCAGCTCCTGGTCATTGGGCTTGATCAGCCAGGGCGCGGCCTCGATGCCGGCCCGCAGGGCCGCACCGCTGCAATCGAAGGCGACCTTCAGCCGGTGTCCTTGCAGGCGCAGCAACAACTCGCGCAACCACTGCGGATCGATGCCGCGCGGAAGGCTGCCGGCAACGATGGCGATGTCGAAATCGGCGGCGATCAGGTCCAGGCGATCCAGCAGCGCATCCTGCTGGCTCGGGCTGACCTCCGGGCCGGGACCGTTGATATCGGTGATACGGCCGCTGCCTTCGGCGATCTTGATGTTGCGCCGCGTCTCCCCCGGCACGCGAACAAAGGCATCGACGAACCTGCGCCGACGGAACAGCGCCTCGAACGGCAGCGCATTGTCAGCGCCGAGGAAACCGCTGACGGTCAGCGAATGGCCCAGGTCGGCGAGCACCTGGGCGACGTTCAGGCCCTTGCCGGCCGCCTGGCTGAGCGCCGATTCGCTACGGTTCACCTCGCCGGGTTCCATCTGCGGCAGGCGCACGGTGAGGTCCAGCGCCGGGTTCAGGGTCAGGGTAAGAATCCGCGCCATCAGTGCACCTCCGGCAGTGCGAGGGTCACGCTCTGGCGCACGTCCGCCGCCGAGCACAGGGTCAGTGCCGCTTGCGCCAGCTCGCGGGAAGTCGGCAGGTCCAGTTCACGTACCCGCGCTTTCACCAGCGGAATGCTGCGCGCCGAGACGCTCAGCTCGTCCACGCCCAGGCCGACCAGCAAGGGCACCGCCAGCGGGTCGGCGGCCAGCTCACCGCACACTCCTACCCACTTGCCATGGGCATGCGCCGCGCGCACCGTCATGTCGATCAGTTGCAGCACCGCCGGGTGCAGGCCGTCGGCCTGGGCGGACAGGCTCGGATGGCCACGGTCGATGGCCAGGGCATACTGGGTCAGGTCATTGGTGCCAATGCTGAAGAAATCCACCTCGCGCGCCAGCACCGGCGCCAGCAGCGCGGCGGACGGAACCTCGACCATGATGCCGAGTTGCAGATCATGCTCGCCACCCAGCTCCGCACAGAGCTCGTGGGTCAGGTCGCGGGCCTGACGCCACTCCTCCACCTGCCCGACCATGGGAAACATGATGCGCAGCGGGCGGCCTGCGGCGGCGCCCAGCAAGGCACGCAGCTGGGTACGGAAAATCTGCGGACGCTGCAACGTGAGACGCACGCCACGGATACCCAGGTAAGGGTTGCTTTCCTCGGGAATCGGCCAGTAGGGCAGCGGTTTGTCGCCCCCCACATCGAGGGTACGGGCCACCAGCGGACGCCCCTCCAGGGCATCGAGGACGCGACGGTATTCGATCTCCTGGGTCGCCTGGTCCGGCGCCTGGGGGCTGTCCATGAAGACGAACTCGGTGCGCAGCAGGCCCACGCCTTCCGCGCCCAGCTCCACGGCCTTCACCGCCCCGGCAGTGTCGCCAAGGTTGGCGCAGACCTCCACGGCATGGCCGTCGCGGGTCACCGCCGGTTCATGACGGCGAGCCTCGGCCTGCGCAGCGCGGCGCTCGCGCAAGTCGCGCCGGGCGGCAGCGCCGTGCAGCGTTTGTGCATCGGGGGCGACTGTCAGCTCGCCCTTCTCGCCGTCCACCAGCAAGGCCGTTCCGGACTCCAGCGCCAGCACGCGCTCTCCGGCGCCCACCAGCGCGGGAATACCCAATGCCCGGGCAATGATCGCGCTGTGCGAGGTGGCGCCGCCGCGCGCGGTAACGATGCCGGCGACCCGCTCCGGGTCGAGCCGCGCCACGTCCGACGGGCCGACTTCATCCATCACCAGGATGTAGGCTTCGCCAGGCTCCAGCGCGCTTTCCACGCCACACAGGCGCGCCAGCACACGCCGGCCCACATCGCGCAGGTCCGCCGCACGCTCGGCCAGCAGCGCATCGCGCAGGGCCTCCTGCTCGCCGGCCACACGCTCGATCACCTGGCTCCAGGCCGCTTCGGCGCTGGCACCTTCGACCAGTCGCGCCTGCACCTCGTCGAGCAGTTCGGGGTCGTCCAGCAAGGCCTGGTGGGTGACGAAGATGTCGCGGATCGCCTTGACCTGGCTGCGTTCCACCAGGCTGTCGATCTCCTCGCTGATAACCGCACGCGCCGCATCCAGTCGCTGCCGCTCGGCTTCCGCGGACTCGCCGCGGGCAGCGAACTCGAAAGCACGGACCACCTGTACGTAGGCCGGCCCATGGGCAATGCCCGGCGACGCCGGGATAGCCTGGAGCTGCGCGCCAGCTTCGGGAGCTCGCACCGCCGGCGACTCGGGCTCGTCCGGCTGCACGCTTTCGACGCTCGGCTCGATGCTTTCCGGCAGCGGCTCGACCTCTTCGCCCAGGCCCTGTTCCACGGCCGTGCGCACGGCGGCCAGTGCGGCTTCGGCAATCTCCGGCTCGGCAAAGAACTCCAGCATCTGTCCGCGTCGTGCGCCAAGGCTGAGCAGCTTGCTCAGGCTGCGGATCGACACCGCAGCGCTCTCGCCCTCGGCGAGGCGCACGCGGATTTCCCCGCTGAAGTCCCGCGCCAGCAGCATCAGCACCTGCGCCGGGCGCGCGTGCAATCCATGCGGATTGGCCAGCGGCACGCGGATGCTCGGCCAATCCACCGGCAACTCCCCGCCCAGGGCTTCCAGCACCGGGCGAACGGAGGTAGCGCTCGCCAGCTCGGCAGCCCGGCCATCCACCAGCAGGTCGCACAGACGCGCGAACACCTCCTCGTGGGCGTCGCCCTGGCGGGCCAGGCAGAACAGGCCACGCACCGGCTGGCCGGCGTGGCTGAGCTCGCGCACCGGGGTGACGAAGACCAGACCGGGGCGAGTGACGCATTGCTCGCTGTCCTGCCACCAGAGCCCACCGCCCAGCGGCAGGGCTTCCTGGTCATGCAGCGCGGCGGCGAAGCCGGGCACGACGCAGCCGGCCTTCTTCAGGCGGCGGGCGCCAACCAGCGCCAGCTCGTCGAAGTCCTCGGCGGCAACGCCCAGCCCGACCAGGTGCTCATCGAACAACAGCGGCTGTGGCGCTCCGCCTTGCAGCAACTGGATCAGGTCATCCGGCTGCTGCGCCGCGCGCAATGCCGCGCCCACTTCGCCGTCGCCCAGCGCACGGGTCAGCAACTGCAACAGCCGCAGGTGTTCGTCGGATTTGGCCGCGATGGCAATCGCCAGGTGCACGGTCTGCCCATCGCCCCACTGCACCCCCTCGGGGAAGTGCATCAGGCGTACGCCGGTGCGTTGCACCAGGTGCCGGGTTTCCGGGGTGCCGTGGGGGATGGCGATGCCCTGCCCAAGGTAGGTGGAGCCTTGTGCCTCGCGGGCCTGCAAGCCAGCCAGATAGCCTTCGGCGACCAACCCATCGTCTTCGAGGACAGCGCCAAGCATGGCCAGGGCGGCCTGCTTGTCGGCAGCGCGCTGGCCCATTCGGACCTGCTGCGCGTTGAATTCGAGCATCGCATTCTCCTCACCGGCGTTCGCGCACGCCGGCGCTGGGGCGGTTATCCGCTTGTACGGTGATCAGCTTAGAGGTTGCGGCGCAGGAACAGGGTTCAGGCAATACTGCGTGCGCAATGCTGAATCGTTTCACCTATTGAGACTGGCACGTTACTCGATAATGCGTGATCCTTGAAGCCCCCAATTGTCGGCAGCATCCCGCGTTGAAACTCAGTGATATCGCCCGCCTGGCCGGTGTATCGGTCACCACCGCCAGCTATGTGATCAATGGCAAGGCCATCCAGCGCCGCATCAGCGCCGCCACGGTGGAACGCGTGCGCGCGGTGATCGAGGAACATGGCTACCACCCGGACCAGCAGGCCGCCAGCCTGCGCCGCGGGCAGACCCGGACCCTGGGCTTCGTCCTCCCGGACCTGGAGAACCCCAGCTACGCCAAGCTCGCCAAGCTGCTCGAGCAAGGCGCGCGCGCACGTGGCTACCAGTTGTTGATCGCCTGCTCGGACGACGAGCCGGACACCGAGCGTCAGGTGCTCAACCTGTTCCGCGCGCGACGCTGCGACGCACTGATCGTCGCCAGTTGCCTGCCTGCAGGTGATGACAGCCACGCGCGCCTGCAAGCCGACGGCGTGCCGATCATCGCGGTGGATCGCCAGCTCGACCCGCAACGCTTCTGCTCGGTAGTCAGCGACGACCGCGACGCCAGCCAGCGCCTCACCGCCAGCCTGCTGAAACCGGCGCCGCGCAGCATCGCGCTGCTCGGCGCCAGACCGGAACTGATCATCTCCCAGGAGCGCGCCGCCGGCTTCCGCAGCGCCCTGCGCGACTACCAGGGCCAGGTGTTGATCGAGCACGGCGAAACCTTCAGCCGCCCCTGCGGCCGTCGCCTGATGGAAGAGCTGCTGGCCGGCCAGGGGCAGTTGCCCGACGCGCTGATCACCACCTCCTACGTACTGCTCGAAGGCGTCTTCGACGTGCTCCAGGCGCTACCCAGCGGCTGGCCGGCGGAGCTGCGCATCGCCACCTTCGGCGACACCCAGTTGCTGGACTTCGTGCCATTGAAGGTCAACGCCATCTCCCAGCAGCACGCGCTGATCGCCGAGCGCGCGCTGGACCTGGCGCTGGCCGCCATCGAGCAGAACAGCTACACCCCCGGCGTACACCCGATCCCGCGCAACCTCAAACTGCGCACGGAGTAAGCCGATGCGCCTGATCGACACCCACAACCACCTCGACTGCCCGGACTTCGAGCAGGACCGTGCCGCGGTGCTGCAACGCAGCCGCGAACGGGGAGTGGAACGGCAGGTGCTGCTGGGGGTGTTCCGCGAGAACTGGGAAGACGTCTGGGCACTGGTGGAAAACGAACCGGACCTTTACGCCGCTCTGGGCCTGCACCCGATCTACCTGGCGCGACACCGGCCGGAGCATCTCGCTGCGCTGCGCGAATGGCTCGAGCGCCTGGTCGGTCATCCGAAGCTCTGCGCGGTGGGCGAGATCGGCCTGGACTATTACCTCGAAGACCTCGACCGCGACGGCCAGCAGGCAATCTTCGAGGAACAGCTGCGCCTCGCCATCGACTTCGAACTGCCGGTGCTGCTGCACGTACGCCGCGCCCATGCGGCAATGATTGCCACGCTCAAACGCTACAAGCCCAAACGCCAGGGCATCGTCCACGCCTTCGCCGGCAGCCGCGAGGAAGCCCGCGAATACCTCAAGCTGGGCTTCCGCCTGGGCCTGGGTGGCGCGCCGACCTGGCCGCAGGCCAATCGCCTGCGCAAGGTGGTGCCGGAGATTCCGCTGGAGTCCATCGTGCTGGAGACCGACTCGCCGGACATGGCGCCGTCGATGTACCCCGGCGTGCGCAACAGCCCGGAGCATCTGCCGGACATCTGCGTGGCACTGGCGGAGTTGAAGGGCATCAGCGCGGAAGAGCTGGCCAACGCCAGCACGCGCAACGCGATGGAGTTGTTCGGCTGGCGCTGAACCGCCCTACAGAAAGCCGCATGTCGAATTCACCGACAAACCGATGCCCGTGAGATGGGGTGCATCCGTGCGACCCACGGACATCGGTCTGCTGGCGAAAACCCTGTCACGAGACGGGCCACCGAGCCCGTCCCGAATCCTTGCAGATCAGACGCGGAACGCGCCGATCAGTCGCTTGAGCTCCACCACCTGCCCGGCCAGTTCGCGGCTGGCGCGCTCGGTCTCGCTGGCGCCTTCGGAGGTGCGCTCGCCGGCCTGGTTGATCTCGACGATGTTCTGATCGATGTCGTGGGCCACAGCAGTCTGCTGCTCGGCCGCGGCGGCGATCTGCTGGTTCTGATCGACGATGGCGCCGACCGCGCTGAGGATATTCTCCAGCGCCTGCTGCACCTGGGCCGACTGGCTGACGGTGCCGTCGGCGGTCTGATGGCTGCTGCCCATCGCCTTCACCGCCGCGCCCACGCCGTTCTGCAAGCGCGCGATCATCTGCTCGATCTCTTCGGTGGACTGCTGGGTGCGCTTGGCCAGGGTACGCACTTCGTCGGCGACCACGGCGAAGCCCCTGCCCTGCTCGCCGGCGCGCGCGGCCTCGATGGCGGCGTTGAGCGCCAGCAGGTTGGTCTGCTCGGCGATGCCCTTGATCACGTCCAGCACGCGGCTGATGGAGGCGCTGTCGGCGGCCAGCTGGTTGATCACCGCCACCGACTCGTCGATCTCCCCCGCCAGGCGCTGGATGCTGCCCACCTGGGACTCCACCAGGGCACGACCGCTGGTGGTTTCCTGATTCACGTTGTGCGCGCTACCCACCGCCACGGCAGCGCTGCGCGCGACTTCCTGGGCGGTTGCGGCCATCTGGTTCATCGCCGTGGCAACCTGTTCGATCTGGTTGCGCTGGCCAGCCACCGCCTGATTGCTTTCGGCGGACACCGACTCCACGCGCACGGTCTGCCGCTCCACTTCACTGACGGTGCGGCCGACCTGCTCGATCAGGTCGTGGATCTTCGATACGGTCTGGTTGAAGGCATCGCCCAGTTCGCCCAGTTCGTCGCGGCTCTGGGCCTGAAAGTTGACGGTCATGTCGCCGGAAGCGACGCGTTCCATCATCTTGCCCAGGCTCTTCAGGGTGGTGCGGGTGGAGACGTAGAAGCCACCGTAGAGGTAGACGATGGAGACGAACACCACGAGCAGGGCGACGACCAGCAGCAGCATCTGCCGCTGCTTGCTGGCCAGGCGCGCCTGGAGGGCGCCGTCGACGTATTGCAGAACGTGGTCATCGAGGCGATAGGTCTGCTCCATCGCTTTGCTGACCTGCTCATAGAACTCCGCCCACGGCGTATCGAGGGTATCGGCCATGACGACCTTGTCCTCGAACAGCTTGCCCATGCTCTTGATGGTTTCACGGCTGGCCTGGGCATCCGCAGACAACGCGCTCTGCGCCGCCGTGCTGGCACCCAGGGCGTCCTGCAGCTTGAGGCCGTACTCGGCGTGGAGCTTTTCCAGTTCCTGCAGCAGGTCATCCAGCTTGCTGCTGGTGGAGGAATTGAGGAACCCCTGCCCCAGCGCGCCGGCGCCCATGGTGCGGCCCTGGCTGAGGGTCTCGGTGACTTGCGGAGTGCCGGAGGTGATCAGTTCGGCAAGCTGACGCAGGTCGCGGGCGTCGTCCTGGCTCAAGCCAGCCTGGGACACCAGCAGTTTGTTGAACACCTGTACTTCGCTGAGCAGGCGCGACGCCATGGCCGACTTGCTCTGCAGCGAGCCCTCGGCGTCGACGCCCTTCAGGCTGGCCAGCAGCTCATCGCGCTTGGCATTGAACTCGGTGATCTGCTCGGCATCCTGGGTGACCGGTTGCAGGGCGCTGATCTGCGCCTGCAGGTCCTTGTGCAACTGGCTGATGCGCGAGTCGAGGCCGGCGGTCTTGCTGGACTGGCCGAGAATCCCGTTGATCTGCAACAGATCGTTGTAGGACTCCAGGTGGCGGCGCACCTGCAGACCGTTGCCGATCAACTGGAGGCTCTCCAGTTCGGCGCGAGTACTGACGAACTGCCCGTAGGAGTCGCGCACCAGGTAGAAGTTGGTAATCAGCATCGGCAGGAAAAACAGCACACTGATCAGGCTGAACTTCATGCCGAAGCTCAGACGGTTCATCAGCGCGATGGCCGGATAGAGCACGGTCCTCACGAAAGACGTCTCCTGTTCCCGTTATTGTTATGTCGCTTGTCGGGGATGGTGCGGCGCGCCCCTGGACGGGTTGTCGCCACGTGCGCTCGGCAGCGCGGCCACTGTCATGCTGCGGCCGTCATCTCGCGCTCTGGAATCGATGTGTACCTGATATCGGCGGGGAGTTCTGTAACTTAAGGTTAAAATGCCATCATCGGACCGGCGGCAGCCGGCCCGACTCGCGGGATCAGAGCAGCAATGTCCAGATGGCGAAGGCCGCGTACCAGAGCACCGCAGAGCGCACCAGCAACTGCCAGAGCGCATCCAGGCTGGCGACGCCCTTGGCACCCAGGCCGCCCTCGTTGAAGTCTTCGGCCACGTAGCCGGCACGCGCCAGCAGACGAGCGGCAGGCACGTCCCAGGCCAGCAGGTCGTGCAGCAGGGTGCGGGTCACTGCGACGAAATTGCCGACCAGGGCAAAACTCAGCACCAGCGCCCGCGCCGGCAGCCAGTCGAAGGCATGCCGAAGTTGCGCGGCACGCTCGCGCAGTGCCGGCTGGCGCCCCCGCTCGGCGGCGATGGCGAGCAGCCGATAGGCCAACGCGGCCACCGGGCCGAGCAGCGCGTACCAGAAGATCACCGCAAAGAAGGCCTGGTAGGCCTCCCACACCAGCGTGCCCTGCACCACGGCGAACAGATCGTCGTCACCATCGGCCTGGACCTGCACACCCAGGTCACGCTCGGCGACGTGGTAGGCAGCCTGGGCATCTTCACGGCGCCAGGCATCACGGAACGGCCCGATGGCACGCAGCACATCGCCGCGCCCCAGGCTCCAGACCACCACCAGCAGTTGCACCGGGAGCGCCAGCAGGCCGTAGGCCACCGGCTCCAGAATGGTCAGCAGCAGCGCCAGCAACAGCAGCGGCGGCAGGATGGCCACCAGCAGGCCGAGCCAGGGCTGCGCCACCAGGGACTTCACGCCACCCACGGTATCCAGCCAGCCGAGCCACCAGCCGTCACGCTGCACCCGCGCACGCCAGTTGGAGAACTTCTCGACCAGCAGGACCAGCAACAGCACCAGGAAACTCATGTCGACTCCTTCTTCGCACCGATATCCGCCAGGAAGCGCGTCCAGTCAAACGCCTCGCCGGGGTCGGTCTTGCGCTCCGGCGCGATGTCGCAATGCCCCTGGATGCGTTCTGCAGTGATCGCGGGATAAACCTTGCGCAACTGCCGTGTCAGCTCGGCCAGCACTTCGTACTGGCGGTCGCTGTAGGGCTCGATGTCAGTACCTTCCAGTTCGATGCCGATGGAGAAGTCGTTGCAGTTCTCCCGCCCGTCGAAGGTCGACACACCGGCATGCCAGGCGCGCGAGTTGCAGGAAACGAACTGGAACAGCGAGCCGTCGCGTTCGATGAGGAAATGCGCGGAGACCGTCAGGCTGCAGATGCTGGCAAAGTACGGATGCTCATCGGCGTCCAGGCGGTTCTGGAAGAATTCCTGCACCTTGCAGGTGCCGAACTGGCCGGGCGGCAGGCTGATGTTGTGGATGACCAGCAACGAAACTTCCTCGCCTTCGGGGCGGGCGTTGAAGTTCGGCGAGGGGCAATGCTGGGCTTCGCGGCACCAGCCGGATTCGGGGTCGATCTGCATGGAGACTCCTTGGCAGAGCCCCACTCTAAAGCAGGCGACGGGGGAAATGCACTCGCTGGCGCGGGGCCAGCGGGCTCAGGCGTTCTTCAGACGGCGCAGGTTACCGATCACCGACTCCAGGGCACGATCGAACAGCAGCGCATCGTCGAGCAGGCGCACGGCGTTGCGACGGAACTCGACGGCCAGGCTCATGCGGGTCTTCTCCAGCACCTTCATGCCGGTGCGGTTGACGAAGATGTAGCGACCGCTCGGGCGAATCACCGCCGCCAGCTTGCAACGCAGCTTGTGCTCTTCGTCTTCCTGGATCTCCACCCAACTGCCGACACGCAGGTCATCGACCTTGCGCAGCGACTCGTCGTCATCGGCGAAGGCCTCTTCGGGCTCTACCGCACGGGCCGGCTCCGGCGAGGCGAGGACGATCTCCTCCACGACCGCGACCATGGCCGGCTGCGCCGCAGCGGGTGCGATGGCTGCCGGCGCATCCAGCGGATCATCGAGCAACGGCAGGTCGTCGTCGAGGTCGAGCAGCGGTGCTTCCTCGACCTGCTTGTAGCGCTGGAAGGCCTGCACATGCAGCCCTTCCAGGCGGCTGAAGAATTCGCCGGTGGAGAACGGATCGAAGGCGGCCGATGCCAGGCCTTCACGCAGCGACTTGAGCAACTGCGGCACCATCTCCAGCAGACGCAGGCGTGAGTCCGGGTCCTCGTGGGGTTCCACGCTCCAGATCAGGTCGTCCATGGTTGCCAGGGCGGCTTCCCACTCAGCGGAATGGGTGCCGTGTTTCAGGCAGGTCAACAACAGGACCTGGCTCCAGGCCTCCTGCAGCAGGCGCACTACCACTTCGGGCAGAGTGCGGCCGAGCAGCCTCTCATTGAGTACGCCTTCCACGTCCTGACGAGCCAGTTCGGCGCGGGCGCGGCCTTCCTCGGCATCACGGGTGCGCTGCTCCAGCAGGTCGCTGCGGCGGCGCTCGTCGCCGGTAAAGGAGATGAACTCGTCGAGCAGCTCGGAAAAGATCGCCGGGTCGTCGACGAAGTCGTTCAGCAGGCGCATCACCACCTGCTCGATCTTCTGGTACAGGTGGTCGCGCTGGCCGTCCGACTGCTCGGCCCAGCCCAGGGCGGCCGAAGCGATCTCGTTGAGCAGGCGACGCGCCGGGTGACTGCCCCGGCTGAAGAAGTTCTTGTCGAGCACCGCGACCTTGAGCATCGGAATCTGCATGCGGCCGATCAGGGCCTTCAGCGAATCCGGCAGGGTGCGGTCGTCGAGGATGAATTCGAAGAGCATAGAGACGAGGTTGATGACGTCCTCATCCACCTGGCCGACCACACGGGAACGGCCGCTCTTGCTGCTGACGCGGGTCAGCAGGTGATCCAGATGCTGACGTACGTCGATCTCGTCGATGCTCTGCGCCGGCAGATGCGACTGCAGGTGGGACAGCAGACGCATCAGGTCGTTGCTGGAAATCGGCACCGCGTCGGCCGGCATCGGACGTGCAGGGGATGCGCTGCCACGCACTTGCGAGAGCAGGTCGCGCAGGGCGGCGAAGGCGGCCTGGCTGTCGGCGTCCATCTGCTGGCCGGCAGCCTGCTCACCTGCCTCGGCGGCAGCGGCGGGCGCTGCGCCCTGACTGCTGGGCACGGTACGTTGCGGCGGGCGACGCAGCGGCACGGATTTCAGCTCGGGCAGCACGCCCAGGGCGATCAGCGTCTGGTTGGCTTCCGCGTAGAGGTGCTCGGCATCGGCCAGCACGTACTTCTCGAAGAGCTTGAGGATGATCAGCTTGACCTTGATCTCCACGCCCAGGCCGCGGCAGGCCTCGAGGAAGGCCTCGCAGAGCTGGCGCGGACCGAGCGGGTTGCTCTTGTCCTCGACCTTCTTGCTGACCAGGGTATTGAAGCGGGTGGTGAGGTGCGTGAGAGCGACGCCGTCGCGACTCACCACCTTGGCGACCATGGCGTCGAGGGCGACGGACTCTTCCAGTTCGTCGTTCTGCACCAGGGTGAGATTCTCGTAGGAAACCGTATCCAGCACCGGCGCACGGCCGATTTCATACTGGTTCAGGTTGGCGAAATTCTCGAAAACCTTCTGCAGGAAGCCGCGCTCGATTCCCTTGCGCTTGAGGCGCAGGTCGCGCATGGCTTCGAAATAGGCACTCTGTTCGGCGTTGTTGGCGGCGCGATCGGCCATCTCGAACAGGGTGTCGTCGGCATTGTCGAACAGGGCCTGCATGGCGTGACGCAACTGAACGGCGACCTTATCGCGGACAGCGACGAGCCCCGCCGGAACGCGTCCAGCGAAGGAAGTCTGCGAGGGTTCCGTGGCCGGCTTGTTCAGCGGCACTACGTTCGCGTCGTTCTGCATCGCAAGTCTCCTGCCGTCAGACTTTTCTGGCGGCACCAACAGTCATCGAGGCGTCATCCGTAACGTCAAATTCGTGGCGTCAAAAAGCGGAAATCTTCAACGTCATTATAGGGAAGCTTCTTACACAACCAAGAGACATTTCACGCATTCTTGAAGAAATTCACAGTAGGAAAGCCGCCGTCCGTCAGACAAATCGAGTGGCGACGCAAAAAGATCGGAGCACTGCCCGCCAGCCGGCCTCCTCCGTATAATCGCGCCACTGCGAACAGGAGTCCTCCATGCCGAACCTCACCCTCGCCGAGCTTTCCGCGGAAATCCAGGCCAACGTCCGCGCCGCACTGGCCGAAGACGTCGGCAGCGGCGACATCACCGCCCAGCTGATCCCTGCCGAGCGCGATGCCAGCGCCCGCATCATCACCCGCGAGAACGCCACCGTCGCCGGTACCGCCTGGGTCGACGAGGTCTTCCGCCAGGTCGACCCGCGCGTGCAGGTGCGATGGCAGGTCCGCGATGGCGAGCAGGTCAGCGCCGACCAGACCCTGTTCACCCTGGAGGGCCCGGCCCGCGCACTGCTGACCGGCGAGCGCAGCGCACTGAACTTCCTCCAGCTGCTCTCCGGCACCGCCAGCCGCGCCCGCCACTATGCCAACCTGGTAGACGGCACCGGCGTGAAACTGCTCGACACCCGCAAGACCCTGCCCGGCCTGCGCCTGGCGCAGAAGTACGCGGTCACCTGCGGCGGCTGCCACAACCACCGTATCGGCCTGTTCGACGCTTTCCTGATCAAGGAAAACCACATCGCCGCCTGCGGCGGCATCGCCCAGGCCATCGCAGCGGCCCACCGTATCGCCCCGGGCAAGCCGGTAGAGATCGAAGTGGAAGACCTCGCCGAGCTGCGCCAGGCCCTCGACGCGGGCGCCGATATCATCATGCTCGACGAGCTGAGCCAGGACGACATGCGCACCGCCGTCGCGCTCACCGCCGGCCGCGCCAAGCTCGAGGCCTCCGGCGGCATCACCGAAAGCACCCTGCGCAGCATTGCCGAGACCGGCGTGGATTACATCTCCATCGGCACTCTGACCAAGGACATCAAGGCCCTGGACCTGTCGATGCGTCTGAGCCTGTAGGTTTTCGTACAACTTTCCAGACCTGCCGAAACGGTCACGCCGCCCTCGATAGTGCCGACTCACGAGCCTCTGACATACTCAGACGCTCACGAATCGGCGAACAGCGAAGGGAGCAAGAGCGCGATCATGACCAAAAGGATTCTGCTGACCGGGGGCTGTGGCTACATCGGCTCCCATATCTGCCTGGAGCTGATCGAGCAGGGCTTCCACCCGATTGTCCTCGACAATCTCAGCAACAGCTCGCCTATCCCGCTGCAGCGCATCGGCGAGCTGACCGGCCAGGACATTCCGTTCATCGAAGGCGATGTCCGTGACGAGAACGTACTCGACCGCCTGTTCCGCGAGCACCCGATCGCCGCCACCATTCACCTCGCGGGCCTGAAGTCCGTCGCCGAATCGGTGGCCGACCCGATCGCCTACTACCAGACCAACTTCACCGGCACCGTCACCCTCTGCCAGGTCATGCAGCGCCACGGGGTGAAGCGCTTCATCTATAGCTCCTCGGCGACGGTCTACGGCCTGGCTGCCGAAAGCCCGATCCGCGAAGACGCCCCCACTGGCCCCGCCAGCCCCTATGGCCAGTCCAAGCTGATGGCGGAAATCGTCCTGCGCGATATCGCCAACGCCGATCCCGACTGGAAAATGGCCATCCTGCGCTACTTCAACCCGGTCGGCGCCCACGCCAGCGGCCGCATTGGCGAAGACCCCAACGGCATCCCCAACAACCTGATGCCCTATGTGTCCCAGGTCGCCACCGGCAAGCAACCCTTCATCCGCGTATTCGGCAACGACTACCCCACTCCTGATGGCACCGGCGTGCGCGACTACCTGCACGTCGCCGACCTGGCCAGCGCCCACCTCAGCGCCCTGCGCTGGCTGGACGGCGCCAGCGGCGCAAAGACCTTCAACATCGGCACCGGCCGCGGCTACAGCGTGCTGGAAATCATCCGCGCCTACGAAAAGGCCTGCGGCCGGGAACTGCCCTTCCAGTTCCTCCCGCGTCGCGACGGCGACATCGCCAGCTACCACGCCGACCCTGCCCTGGCAGGCAACGAACTACGCTGGAGTGCCACCCGCGATATCGAAGACATGTGCCGCGACGCCTGGAATTGGCAGAGCCGGAACCCCAACGGCTACGCCTGACGCCGCAGCCGCCGGAAAACAAAAAGCCCCGCTCGAAAGCGGGGCTTTTTGCTGAAGATGGTGCCGGTAAGAGGAATCGAACCCCCGACCTTCTCATTACGAATGAGCTGCTCTACCGACTGAGCTACACCGGCGGCGGAGGCACTTTATCAGCGACCTATGCGCTAATCAATTGCAGCCCGAGAACGAACACACAAGCTCGCGATAGCTGCGCAAGTATGCCTTAACACAGCACTCCCAGGACCATTGCCGCGAAAGCCGTTCCGCAAAGCTTCTCGCCTGGCGCAGGTCCTCTGGTGCACCCGCCAATTGCCGCAATGTCTGGCGCAGCTGGTTCTCTGCATCCCGCCCAGAGACGTCAGCTGAGAATACACAACGCTCATCTACATGAGGAAACGCGAGCCTCACCTCGTCGCTGACCAATACCGGCGTGCCACAAGCCAGTGACTCCTGGATGACAAGGGGAAAACCTTCTCCCTTGCTAGGAAGGACCAGAAGATCAGCCTGCTGATAATAGCGAACAACCTCCTCCGCCCTCAGCCCCTCAAGTACCGTAATCTGCTCAGCCTCTTTCCATTGTCTGGGCGATAGCGGCCCCCTGCCGACGAAGGTCCAGTGAACACCCGGAATATCCAAGCATGACTTCAGCAGGTCGATACCTTTTTTCTCGACAAACCGGCCCACGAAGAGGAACTCCAATACTCCCTTTCCTGGTGCACGCGCTGACGGGCTATAGCGCTGATGATCGACGCCATTGGCGATGACTTTACCTGACTGCTCGGTACGCAGAACGGCAGCCCAGTAATCCGCTACGGGACGCGATACATAGATCACCCTCCCGACCCGAGAGAGCACAAGTCGGCCTAAAGTGTGGTTGAGCAAACGCAAGATGCACCGGGCAACAACAGAGTTGAACTCGATCCAGCCAATGTGCTGGGTCAGCACTACTGGACGCCGCAACCACCACGCGAACAATAGAGTAATGAGGGAAGGAAAATAGAGATAATCGTGAACCTGAACCAGTTGAGCGCGGTGAACTTCATTCCATAGCTTGCGCAAGCTTGCCAGCCCCCACAAGGGCAGCGGCAGGCCCAAGTACCGCTCACAGAAATCGACAGAGGCAGCTCGCTCGATCTGCATATCATTGCGCTCTGCCGGCTCTTCTTCCACAGCCCCACCTGCCATCCAGGTCAGTTGAATACCCTCGTTGACCAAGCCTTCGGCCAGCTTACCTGCCACGACCTCGATCCCCCCGCCATGCGCGGGATAGAAGGCACTGACCTGAAGAACTCTGGACAACGCTACGTCTACTGACAACTACTTCACCACTGTCCTGGCAACAAGCAAATAGACGGATGCATTGGTATTTCTGATGGAGGCAGGAGTAATCTTGTCTTCAATCCACATCCGCGCATACATAAAGGTACAGACGACCGCTGATAACACTTTACCCAGCGATCCCATGCGCGAAAACAGGTGATGGTACGCTAGGCTGCGAAACTGAGTCGTCCACGCAAGGGGGCCAACTATCGGCTGAGTCTCCAGCACTTCCAACCCCGCCAACTCAAGCTCCTTGCGAAGCCCATCCGCAGTCCACCTGCGATAGTCTCCAGGATGGGGGTGATACAACCAGACACCATGAGTCGACAGCACCAGGCGCCCATCCACTCTGAGCACTCGCTTACATTCAGCCAGATACTGTTGAACTTCCCAGACATGCTCGAGCACTTGGAAGGAGACTACGCAATCTACGGATCCCGCATCAAAAGGCAGCCGTCCGCCCTCTTTGAAATGCACATCTGCCAGTGGATTTCCCTCCAGATCGCATCGCAAGTAGTCACAGGAAGAAGCTTCGAATAAACTCTTGTACGGAGCCTCACCGGAACCAAAGTCCACAACAAGAGCCTCCTTCTTCAATACCCCGCACGAATCTAATTTCGACACCACGGCCTGTATAGCAGTTTGCAAACGCCTAAGGACAAAGGCATCATGGCGCCAGATCGGCGAGTTCAACCTACCAGCCACAGCACCCTCCTACAGACGAACCAATTGATCGAAGCATTTAAATTACTCCAAGACCGTCGATACTATAAATTCATTATGGTAGGCGGCCTTTGCTTTGGCATAAACCTGGCCACCCTGTATATCCTAACCGGAGTTCTTGGCGTTCATTATCTGGCATCCATGCTGGCGTCCATCGTAATTGCCAACACGACAGGCTGGGCACTTAACAGACGCTGGACATTTTCACCTTCAGGGCTCCCCGCCACCAAGGAATTCCTCAAGTACTTCTCGGCAAATATGCTGCTTTTCCTCGCAAGCATGGCTCTGATGGCGCTTCTGGTTTCAGGCCTAGGCATAAACTATCTTGTTGCCAGCGCAGTGATTGCTATCGGCATGACCGCCGTGAATTTCATCATCCACCGCGACTGGAGCTTCAAGAAAGTCTAGTAGGCACGCTCGTAAAGATGCAGGCACTGCAAGCTGTTAGTCATAATCCCGAGCAGCCCTACGTGGCATTGAACATCTGGAATCGATAGCTTTACAGACCACCCCCTCTTGTTCATGTGTTCTGTCCAGCTATCACCAATCTGATAATTGTACGGCGAGGGGATTCCAAACCTTCTATTGCCGACCTCATCCAGCACAGCGAGAGCCCACCTCCCCCAGAATGTCCTGTAAGTATGATCCTTTATGAGAATATACTTTCGCGACACACGACAAAGCTCATTCAGTTGAAATAGCGGATCAGCACAATGATGCAGCACATCTATTGAGTATGCCAGATCAAAACTCTCATTCTTGAACGGTAGAGGAGCCCCAGGCTCATAGATCATCGGTTCGAAATGAACGTCAGGCCGCCGCCTCACATCAATAGCAGTCAACTGCCCCACTTCACTCATTCGACTGATTTGGCTGGCGAACCAGCCATCGCCACTTCCGAAGTCGAGGGCGTGCTCAACCCCTTCCAGGTCGGCCAATATTGGAGACAAACAGTTTAGAACCCGCACTCTGTAAGCGTTCACTCTGACCTCGGCATCAGCAGATTTAGTAGCCACATCGAAAGCATAACCAAATCGACGGCTATCGATTTTCTAGCGAAGCTCTTTGAACATCCCGCCAAATGGTGACGCATGTAATTTATTGCAATCGACAACGCCGTTTCCATTCCGCCATGTGGAGGCCATCCCCGCCGATATCGAATCACCACCCATCACCACGTTCATATACTTAACCTCGTCCTGAGCAGTGATATACATTTGCATACCGGTATTGGCATAACTGCGCCCCGGCGTACCTCCTCGCCAACTGTTCGCCAGCCCCTTCGGCTGGAAGACTCCCGGGCATGCCGCCTCAACAGCATCAAACACAGTCGAGGCCAGTCGATCCTGCTCGCGGAGCGCATTTACCTCGTCGATAGAAGCCCTTTTCAGCGCACAGCTTTCAAAATACTGCCCAGGTGGGGCCTCTGATTCAGAGGAAAGCCGAACATCCGACATAGACAACCCCTCGGCAAATATGTACCGGCAGTCAGAAAGATCAGGCACCAGCCCAAACCTCAGAGCCGCCTTATTGCGGTCCAAAACCCCCTGATCGCCTCCCCGTATAGTGATGCCTTGCGCGGACAGCGTCCTCAGCCGCCCCTCATAGCGGGCAATCAAGGCCTTCGCCTGCTGGCCACCAGGGAGATCGGGCGCTAGCACGTACTGTCCTGAGAGATTCATTAGAGCAGCATCCTGCCCCAGGAAAGGCAAAAGGAACGAAGCAGACTGAACATCAGTGGACAGATACAGATTTGCCTGCACCCTCAATGGCTCTGGAACAGTAATGTCGAACCACTGCCGCCCCCAAGGATGAGGTGCCCAACGAAGCTGCCCCCCCCAATAGATAGCAGCCCCCTGCAGCCCCATGAGAAGAACCAGTAAGTATCCGACCAAGCGAGGTCGACCACGGAATACCTGGCAAGCCAAAGCAATGACCAACGCTCCCACCAATGCGGCCATCGGCATAAAATACCGACTGTTCCCCGACAAAAGCAGCCACAGAACCAAACCTACGCCAGACATAAGCAGCGCACGCAATGTTTTGCCCGTAGCGTCACTCCTGAGCCTGAGCAATATCAGGTACGCCACCGCCAGCACGATCAGACAGGCATAGCGCGTATCCGGCGCCGCCGGTTCGGTGTGAATCAAGCGCAAAGGCAATATCATGCGGAATGGCCTTTGCGCCAGCTCCAGCCAGCTTCCGGGAATGAAGCGCGTGTCTTTGAACGGCTCGACAGTCATGGCGTTAGAGTGAAAGACGCCGTTGAACATCGGGAAAAGTGGGTTACCAAGCTCCGTGTAAAGCCGCCAGGCCCAATATCCATCAGCAAGAAGCCAACCGATCACTCCACCCATTGCAAACAGAAGCAGAGAAGTCACCCAAGATGAAAAGCCAGTTGCCCCCCTTCCCAGCAAGACCACACTCACCAGAGCAAACAGCCCGTTGCTCATCTTCAAGCCAAAGGCAATCCCTAGAAGCCCGCCCGCGCATAGCACGCCGAGGCCTTTCCGCCAACCAGAGAGAAGAAGCCACCAGGCAAGCAGAACCAACCAAGCGACGGTAATATCCGAAAATGTCGAACCCAATTCCTGCAGGAATATCGGATTCAGGAATGCAAGGATGGCGGCGAAAACGGCGAGCCATTTCCCCTCATCGGGCACAAGCTCTCGGGCAATGAAATAGACTAACCCGAGATTAATGGAGTGAAAGACAGCAAGGACAGAAACGATCAACCAAGGAGCAACACCATGCATAACCATCCAGTAAAATGGATAGTGCGCATAAGGATTCAAGTACCCCTGGAAACTGGCCGCAAAAAAATCCCGGGAAAACCGATCATTGAAAGCACTGAAACCAGAATAAACGTGATAATTTAACTGATCCCAGTTTATATCCTTTCCAAAATATAACGCAACAAGTACACAAACAACTGCCCCTACCCCGAAAACTGCTGAAAACTCGCGAACCCCCTTCACCGAATTATATCCTTTATTTTTTATCGTAGATCGACAGAGGATCGATGAAGCTTAGGACAAATGAAGCGAAAATCACTTCCAGACCAGCAAGAATCAAGGTAATCGATGGGATCGTGATTCGCATCATCCCGCGCGGGTCCAATGCAGAAAGACCAGTTTTTGCCCAAAAATAAACAGCCAATACAGCCAGCCCCGCACCTAACAAGAACACTATCAGCCCCAGAAATATCCCTCGCTCCAGAGTAAAAGCCCGGAAAAACCTGAGACTCACTCCAGCGAAGGGCAGCAGCCCCTTCACACAACCGATGGCTCTGGCGATTAATGCGAATAACGTCAACTGCACTCCCAGCACTGTAAGACTGGAAAGGAACAACATAGTGTTGATATCAAAACCAACATGCGAGATTACAACGGTATCCTGATAAATCAGCCACTGCCCCAGCCCGCCTACCAGCAACAGAAACACCCCGGGATACAACAACAACCAACGCGGGCTCATCATCAGGAGGAAACGCAGATGCCTCCAGCCATCCCGCCAGCTACGCAAATGCGGCGCACGATCACGCCCATCCGGGGAAAGGGTTGTTGGGACCTCACAAACACGCAGCCCCTGCAAAGATGCCTTAACCACCATTTCACTGGCGAACTCCATTCCGCCAGAGGCAAGCCCCAAACGAAGAATTGCCTCTCGCTCGAAGCCGCGAAGGCCACAATGAAAATCTCTCGCCGGGGTCGAAAAAAGCAGACGCCCAATGAAGCTCAGGACAGGGTTCCCCAGGTAACGGTGCAGTGGAGGCATAGCCCCCTTAGCAATCCCACCGCGAAAGCGGTTCCCCATTACCAACTGATATCCCTCCCTCAATTTGCTGACGAATCCCTCCATGCGCGAAAAGTCGTAGCTATCATCGGAGTCACCCATAATCACGAATCGCCCCTGGGCCGACCGGATGCCTTCCTTCAAGGCACTGCCATAGCCCTTGCTTTGCACGTGTACAACGCGGGCCCCCTCGCTCCTGGCTAACTCAGGCGAACCATCTGTGGACCCGTTGTCGGCAATCAGCACTTCGCCGTCGATATTGTTATCCAACAAGAATCGCCGGGCCTTTTGGATACATCGCTGCAAAGTGACCGCCTCATTGAGGCAGGGCATCAAAATCGTCAGTTCCATATTTCCAGATCGCAGATAAGATCAGGCCCCGACTAGCGGGGCCTGATCAAGATCAAAAGTGCTTAGCCGTTAGATGCGGCATTCAGCAGGAACGTACTTATTGGAAGCCGCGTTGCTGACGGCACAAGTCCATTCGATCGGAGCGGTCGGAATATTGCCTCCGGTGAGACCGGTACCGGCAGATTTCGGGGTCAGGGTCAGAGTGACGGCGCCCGCCGTTGCGGTGGTCGTCACCGAAATCACGCCGGTGCCGGCAGCGACGGTGATGGTAGATACATTTTTAGTGGCGGTAGCGAAGGTGTAGCCCAGGCCGAGGGTAGAAACGCCGCTAGTGGCATTTTCGGCAACGGTAGTTTTGGCGGCAGCAGCCAGAACCAGAGCTTCAGATACGCGAGCACGAACGGTGTAGTCCTGATAGGCCGGCAGAGCAATGGCAGCCAGGATACCGATGATCGCAACAACGATCATCAATTCGATCAGAGTAAAGCCTTTTTGAGCTTTCATGTTTCTCTCCAGGATTTTAGACGAGGCCACGAGACCTAATCACCCTCAAGCAGCTTCCATGCCAATTACCCCAGCCCAGCGATATGCCGCTCTTCCAGAGAATCAGGAGACAAACAAATACGAAATTTCGCAGGAAGTGACATTTTTGGGCAGCCCCTTTAGCCACATTTGGAACTCAAGAGCATCTACGATATAAGGCACACAACTCCTCGTGTGGCCACCTGCAATGAACGATCAAGTCGTACTATCCGGACTCGCCCGACAATTGGTGCACTCCGAGCTTCTGGACGAAAAGAGCGCCCAGCAAGCTCAACTGCAGGCACAGCGGAACAAATTGTCGCTGGTCACTTACCTTGTGCAGAACAAGCTGGTGAAGAGCCGCCCACTGACAGAGCTAGCGGCGGACCAATTCGGCATCGCTTACTGCGACCTGTCGGGCATTGATCGAGAAGCAATTCCTAAAGAGTTGGTCAGCGAGAAGCTTATCCGCCAGCACCGGGTGATCCCACTCTGGCGGAGAGGCAATAAACTCTTCGTCGGCTTGTCAGACCCGACCAATCACCAGGCGATAACCGATGTTCAATTCAGCACTGGCCTGACCACCGAAGCCATCCTTGTTGAAGACGACAAGCTTGGCGAGATGATCGAGAAGGTCTTCGAGAGCGTCTCCGGAGGCCTCGATGACCTCGGCGATGTTGATCTCGAAGGACTGGATATCGAAAGCGGCAACATTGAGCCCAAGGACGACGGTGTCGGCGAAGCCGCCGACGACGCCCCAGTGGTGCGCTTCGTCAACAAGATGTTGCTGGACGCTATCAAAGGTGGCTCCTCCGACCTTCACTTCGAGCCATATGAGAAGGTCTACCGCGTGCGCTTCCGCACCGACGGCATGCTGCACGAGGTCGCCAAGCCGCCTATCCAACTGGCCAGCCGGATTTCTGCACGCTTGAAGGTGATGGCCGGCCTAGATATTTCTGAACGTCGCAAACCCCAAGACGGCCGCATCAAGATGCGGGTATCCAAAACCAAGTCCATCGACTTTCGCGTCAACACTTTACCCACTCTTTGGGGCGAGAAGATCGTGATGCGGATTCTCGACTCGTCCAGTGCACAGATGGGCATTGACGCCCTCGGCTACGAGGAGCCGCAGAAGCAACTCTACCTCGATGCTCTCAAGCAGCCGCAAGGCATGATTTTGGTGACGGGCCCCACCGGTTCGGGCAAAACCGTCTCGCTGTACACCGGTATCAACATTCTCAATACCCCGGACATCAACATCTCCACGGCCGAAGACCCAGTGGAGATCAACCTCGAGGGCATCAACCAGGTCAACGTCAACCCGCGCCAAGGCATGGACTTCGCCCAGGCCCTACGCGCCTTCCTGCGCCAGGACCCGGACGTGATCATGGTGGGCGAGATCCGCGACCTGGAAACCGCCGAAATCGCCATCAAGGCCGCCCAGACCGGCCATATGGTGATGTCGACCCTGCACACCAACAGCGCCGCCGAGACGCTGACTCGCCTGCTCAACATGGGAGTTGCTTCGTTCAACCTGGCAACTTCCACTAACCTCATCATTGCCCAGCGACTGGCACGCAAACTCTGCGCACACTGCAAAAAAGAGCATGATGTCCCGCAGGAAGCGCTGCTGCACGAAGGTTTCCCGGCAGAAAAGATCGGCACCTTCAAGCTCTACGCACCAGTAGGGTGTGAAAATTGCAAGAATGGATACAAAGGGCGCTTAGGTATTTATGAAGTGGTTAAAATCACGCCGGCCCTGCAGCGCATTATCATGGAGGAGGGCAACTCCATTCAGATCGCCGAGCAAGCCCGCAAAGAAGGCTTCAACGATCTGCGCACCTCGGGCCTGCTGAAAGCCATGCAAGGCATTACCAGCCTCGAGGAAGTCAACCGCGTGACCAAGGATTAATCCATGGCGGAAAAAGCATTGAAGAACAGTGTCTTTACCTGGGAAGGCACTGATCGCAAGGGCGGCAAGGTCAAAGGGGAGCTCTCCGGAGTCAACACTGCGCTGATCAAGGCCCAACTGCGCAAACAGGGGATCAATCCGATCAAGGTGCGCAAGAAGGGCATCTCCCTGCTGAGTGCTGGTAAAAAGATCAAGCCCATGGACATCGCGCTCTTCACCCGGCAGATGGCAACCATGATGGGTTCTGGCGTTCCGTTGTTGCAGTCCTTCGACATCATTGCCGAAGGCTTCGATAACCCAAACATGCGCAAACTGGTAGATGAGATCAAACAGGAGGTTGCCGCAGGTAACAGCCTGGCCAACTCGCTGCGCAAGAAGCCTATGTATTTCGATGACCTGTACTGCAACCTGGTCGACGCCGGCGAACAATCCGGTGCCCTGGAAACGTTGCTGGACCGGGTCGCCACCTACAAGGAAAAAACCGAATCGCTCAAGGCCAAGATCAAGAAAGCCATGACCTACCCAATTGCGGTAGTCGTCGTGGCAGTGATCGTTTCGTCCATTCTGTTGATCAAGGTGGTTCCGCAATTCCAAAGCGTTTTCTCCAGTTTCGGAGCAGAACTCCCAGCCTTTACGCAAATGGTAATCGCTCTTTCTGAAGTTCTTCAGGCTTGGTGGTTCGCCTTCTTGATAGGAATATTCGTCATTGCATTCTCTCTGCGAGAATTCCACCGCCGCTCGGAGAAATTCAGGGATGGGACAGACCGCACCATCCTCAAATTGCCGATCGTCGGCGATATCCTGTACAAGTCCGCCGTAGCGCGTTACGCCCGCACGCTGTCAACAACCTTTGCCGCCGGCGTTCCACTGGTCGAGGCGCTTGACTCGGTTTCCGGCGCAACCGGCAACGTGGTGTTCCGCAACGCAGTGAACAAGATCAAACAGGACGTCTCCTCGGGCACGCAGCTCAATTTCTCGATGCGCACGACTGGCGTTTTCCCGAGCATGGCCATCCAGATGGCATCGATCGGCGAAGAGTCGGGCTCGCTGGACGCCATGCTCGATAAAGTGGCCAGCTATTACGAGGAAGAGGTCGATAATGCCGTCGACAACCTGACCACCCTTATGGAGCCTATGATCATGGCTGTCCTGGGCGTTCTGGTCGGCGGCCTGATCATTGCCATGTACCTGCCGATCTTCCAACTGGGCTCTGTCGTCTAATCTATGCCTGTTCTCGAGTTCCTGGCCAGCACTCCGCTGGCCTTTGTTTTGTGCGTGACCCTCCTCGGTCTGCTGGTCGGCAGCTTCCTCAATGTGGTGATCCACCGTCTGCCGCGGATGATGGAGCTGGACTGGCAGCAGCAGGCGCGGGAGACCCTGGGCCTGCCGGAGGACGAGAAGCGTCCGACCTACAACCTGGTCCTACCCAATTCCCAGTGCCCACATTGCTCCCACGAGATCAAGCCCTGGGAGAACATTCCGGTGGTGAGCTGGCTGGTTCTGGGGGGCAAGTGTTCGTCCTGCAAGGCACCGATCAGCAAGCGTTATCCGCTGATCGAGCTGGCCTGTGGCGCGCTCTCGGCCTTCATCGCCTGGCACTACGGCTTCGGCTGGCAGGCCGGGGCGATGCTGCTGCTGAGCTGGGGCCTGCTGGCGATGAGCATGATCGACGTCGACCACCAGCTGCTGCCGGACGCCCTGGTGCTGCCACTGCTGTGGCTGGGCCTGATCGTCAATTACTTCAGTCTGTTCACCAACTTGGGCGATGCGCTCTGGGGGGCAGTGTTTGGCTATCTGAGCCTGTGGTCGGTGTACTGGCTGTTCAAGCTGCTCACCGGCAAGGAAGGCATGGGTTACGGCGACTTCAAGCTGCTGGCCATGCTCGGCGCCTGGGGTGGCTGGCAGGTGCTGCCGCTGACCATCCTGCTGTCGTCGCTGGTGGGTGCGGTGCTGGGCGTGATCATGCTGCGCCTGCGCAACGCCGAAACCAGTACGCCGATCCCCTTTGGTCCCTACCTGGCCATCGCCGGCTGGATTGCGCTGCTCTGGGGTGATCAAATAACCGCGACCTATCTGCAGTTCGCCGGTTTCCGCTAGCCTTCTCCCGCGCCGAGTTTCGTCGGCGCATCTGGACGGCCACCGGGCCGGCTGAAAGGAGAAGCATGAAACCCTGGATCCTCGGTCTCACCGGCGGCATTGGCAGCGGCAAGAGCGCCGCCGCTGAGCATTTCGCCGCGCTGGGCATACACATGGTCGACGCCGACCACGCCGCGCGCTGGGTGGTCGAGCCCGGCCGCCCTGCCCTGGCGAAGATCGTCGAACGCTTTGGCGAAGCCGTGCTGTTGCCGGACGGCCAGCTCAACCGTGCCGCCCTGCGCGAGCGCATCTTCAAGGCGGAAGACGAACGTCGCTGGCTGGAGCAACTGCTGCACCCGCTGATTGGCCAGGAGATCGCCAGCAACCTGGCGCAGGCGCAGTCGCCCTACGCCATCCTGGTGTCGCCGCTGCTGGTGGAGTCCGGGCAGTACCGCATGACCCAGCGCGTGCTGGTCGTGGATACCCCCGAACACCTGCAACTGGAGCGCACGATGCGCCGCGACCAGGTGTCCGAAGAACAGGTCCGTGCGATTCTGAAGGCCCAGGCCTTGCGCGACGACCGACTCAAGCACGCCGACGACGTGCTGCTTAACGATGGCGACCTCAGCCACCTGCACCAGCAGGTCGAGCGTCTGCATCAGATCTATCTAGGCCTGCGTGGAGGACAACCATGAGCCAACCCCTGACCGTGGAATGCCCCACCTGTGGCGCCCCTGTTGAATGGAACGCCAAGAACGAGTTCCGCCCCTTCTGCTCGCACCGCTGCAAACTGATCGACCTCGGCGCCTGGGCCGCGGAAGAACACGCTATTCCCGGCGATAATCAGGAAGACGAGCTGTTCTCCGGCGATCTGGAAAAACCGCCGCGCGGGCATTGAGCCGTAAGGAAAAAGCCGCCCCGAGGGGCGGCTTTTTTTCGGCCATCTTCTTCAGGCCCAAGCGGTCTGGATCTTGTAGGAGCGAGCTTGCTCGCGAATCGCGCGATCACGGCGCCTGCCGGTAAAAGCGTTCGCGAGCAAGCTCGCTCCTACAGGAAATCCAGACGAGCGCTGGCGTCAGGGACGCATGAAGGCGTAATCCCGCTCGTCATCCAGGTTGTCGGCGAGGAACTGCAGCTCGTGCGCCAGATCCTCCTGAGTGCGCACCTGGGCGTTGGCGCGCACCACGGCGCTGAGCATGGCGCGCAAGACCATTTGCGGGTCCTGGCCCGCCGCTTCGGCTTCGATCAGCAGTTCGTGGAGGCGTTGTTCGGCCCAGCTGTGAATGCTCATCGGCAATCTCCTTGCGAATGGGGGGCCAAGCTTCCCTGATCGTAGGAGGTTCCCGAACTGACCTGGATCAAATCACGCGGACGATGCGGGCGGTCGATGGTCGCGCATCAGCGCGACTCATCATCGTCCTTCCACGGAGCCTGCAGGTAGCGCGTGCGGTTGAAGGTTTCCAGCCAGTCCGGATAGAAGACCACCAGCCCGGTGACGATGGTGCCGTTGATGAAGGCCTCGGGGAACATGATCAGCCACAGGTAGCCGATGAAATCCTCGATCCACGGCGGCATCGGGAACAACCCGTCCATCCACAGCAGGCCGAGCCCCAGCAACAGACTGCAGACCGCCGCCAGTGCCGCCGGGAAAAAACCCGAGCAGAAGATGTAGACGAACAGGTTCCGCGGCTGCCGGCGCTCGACGAGGATCGCCGCCACTTCAGTGATCAGCACCGGAATCAGGATCAGCAGGATGCCGTTGACACCGATGGCGGCCCAATCCTGTCGGTCGATCAGGCACAGGCCGATCTGCGCGACCAGCCCGACGATGATTGCCAGCGGCCAATCCAGCAACAGGGTCACGGCGGTCATGCCAATGAAATGGAAAGACACCCCGGAAGCAAAGTCCCGCCGCACCAGCCACAGCAGGAATAGTCCGAGCATGGTGCCGAACACCAGGTGCTGGCGGCGAAAATCGCTGACCAGTTCCAGCCACGGTGCGCGCCAGATGGCCCAGGCGACGACGGGCAAGTAGATCGCCCAGCCGAGCTCAAGGGTTTCTTCGGACAGCAGCTGTGCGGCGATCACGGCGTGCCCCGCTCCAGCGCCTGGCGCAGTGCATCTGCCGAGCCGAAGCTGTGGCTGGCGACGACCTTGCCCTGTTCCAGCTGCAACCAGGTCACCGCATCTGCCGTGGCCGGGAAGCGACTGGCCACGCGCGGCTCGCGGTCGAGCAGCACGCGATAGGAGTAGTCACGCATGGCGGGGATGGCGAACATGCTCGAGATCGGTGCCGGCATGCGACTGATGTCAGCGACGAAAGCGGCGCCACGCGACTCCAGGTAACCCTGCGGACGATCCGCCAGAGCCGCTTTTACCAGCTTCGAACCGGCCATGTCGTGGGCGACCAGCAATACCTTCAGATCGGCGTTCGCCGTGTAGGGTTTGTCGAACTGGTCCAACAGCGTCCAGCCGATGGCTGGCGACTCCTGCGCCGTCGCCAGGCTCGCCAGCACCATCAACAGCAACCCGCTCAACAGTCGTTTCACGCTTCCCCCTCAGCCCTGGCATCAACGATTGGCAACAGTCTACACGCGCCTCTGCCACCCGCCCGCGCTTCGCAGCAACTATGCTTTAGGCATGAACGAGTCCGACTATCTGCGCCTGCTGACGCGCCAGGCGGAACAAGCCAATGACTTCCTCTCCAATGCCCGCAAGTGGGAACGGGAGTGCTGGGCCTGCCAGCGACTGCTGCAGGCATTGAAGGTGCCGTATCGCCAGGAAGATTTCGTTGCGCCAACCCAGCAGCCGCCGGACGTGCTGTTTCGTGATGCCACCTTCGAGGTGTTCTTCGTTCTCGACCAGGGCCGCCGGCTCAACGAGGAGTGGAAGGAAGAACTGTTGCGCCGACGCATGGCCCAGAGCATCAACCAACTGATCCGCCGTGAGCAGCGGCCGCGACGGATTCCCTGCGCGGAGCTGCAGGCGCGGCTGGCACCGACGCTGCGCAAGAAAGCACACAACTACACCGAGCGCGGTATCGACCCGCGCGAACTGGACCTGCTCGCCTTCGTCAGCCTCAAGCGCGAGACGCCGGACTTCAACACACCCTTTCCGCCGCCTACCGAGTACCTGCGCCAGGGTTGGCGCTCACTGTCGGTAGTCGGCCCGACCTTCGCCCGTGTGCTGTTCGCCCACAGTGACGCCCCGGACTTCCTGCGCGGCAGCCTGGGCCGAAGCATCCTTTTCGACATGGGCGTCGGCCTGTAAATAGGCGCTCATGCAATGCTGCATTGATCGGCGGCGCATTGAGAGGCCGCCCAAGCCCTACTAGAATGCTCGACATTATAAACGGAGGCCGCCCATGCCCAGTCGCCTGAGCCCCGAAGACCAGCAGAAGGTCGATCAGTACCTCAGCTCCCCCGTACACCAGGTCCAGCGTGCGCCATTCAAGCCCTGGCTGATGATGGGGGCCTTGCTTGCTGTGGTCATCGCCCTGGGTTTGCTGAGCCGCCTCCTGGCCTACCTTGCGTGAGCGCCGTGCCGCCACGGGCCGATACAGGATTCCTTAAGCTATGAGAATGCACCATGTCCCATCGTATCGTGATCGTCGGCGGCGGCGCCGGCGGGCTGGAGCTCGCGACCCGTCTCGGCCGCACCCTGGGTAAAAAGGACAAGGCGCGCATTACGCTCGTCGACGCCAACCTCACCCACATCTGGAAACCCCTGCTGCACGAAGTCGCCGCTGGCTCGCTCAACTCTTCCGAGGATGAGCTGAACTACGTCGCCCAGGCGAAATGGAACCACTTCGAATTCCAACTCGGCCGCCTCGATGGCCTGGATCGCGCGAGCAAGCGCATTCAGCTCGCCGCCACGCTCGATGAGCAGGGCGAGGAACTGGTGCCGGCGCGCAGCCTGGAATACGACACACTGGTCGTGTCCATCGGCAGCACCACCAACGACTTCGGCACCACAGGCGCCGCGGATCACTGCATCTTCCTCGACACGCGCGAGCAGGCCGAACGCTTCCACAAGCAGTTGCTCACTCATTACCTGCGCGCCCACGCCGGGCAGGACAAGGACGACCAGATCAGCGTTGCCATCGTCGGTGCCGGCGCCACCGGTGTCGAGCTGTCCGCCGAACTGCACCACGCGGCGCAGGAACTGGCGGCCTACGGGCTGACCGGCATCCAGCCGCAGAACATGCGCATTACCCTGATCGAGGCCGGCCCGCGTGTGCTGCCGGCGCTGCCCGAACGCATCAGCCAGCCGGTGCACCAGACGCTGGAGAAGCTCGGCGTACGCGTAGCCACTGGTTCGGCGGTACAGGAAGTGACGGCCGACGGCTTGCGCACGGCAGCAGGCGAGTTCATTCCGGCGAGCCTGAAGGTCTGGGCAGCAGGCATCCGCGCACCAAGCCTGCTCAAGGACATCGACGGCCTGGAGACCAATCGCATCAACCAGTTGGTGGTGCGCCCTACCCTGCAAACCACCCGCGACGACAACATCTTCGCCTTCGGTGACTGCGCCGCCTGCCCGCTGGGCGATGGCAGCGAGCGCACCGTGCCGCCGCGCGCCCAGGCCGCTCACCAGCAAGCTTCGTTGTTGGCCAAGGCACTGGTCGCGAAGCTCGATGGCAAGCCGCTGCCGGAGTACCGCTATACCGACTACGGCTCGCTGATCTCGCTGTCGCGCTTCAGCGCGGTGGGCAACCTGATGGGTAACCTGATGGGCAGCGTGAAGCTGGAAGGCTGGCTGGCGCGGATGTTCTATGTATCGCTCTACCGCATGCACCAGATGGCGCTGTACGGGCCGTTTCGCACGGCGTTGCTGATGATTGCCGATCGGATCGGGCGCAGTACGGAGCCGCGCTTGAAGCTGCATTGATCCAGCGGGATAGAGAAAGGCGGCCACCGAAAGGTGGCCGCCTTTTTTCATTGGGTCGTTTACACCAGCATCGCGGACGGGGCCCGCTCCAGCGAGATGCCTCTGCGCTTGGGCCGTCCCTCACCCTAGCCCTCTCCCAAGGGGAGAGGGGAACGTTCGGTGCAGGATGAATCCCGGGTGTCAGCCCGTACGGACTGCTCCCTCTCCCCCGGGAGAGGGCTGGGGTGAGGGGAAAGCATCGGCACGGGCTTCCCGGGAAAGACAGTTGCTTCTGCGAGGGAGCCACCCCATTGTAGGAGCGAGCTTGCTCGCGAACGCTCTTCCGGTCAGATCCAACGCTGGGGCGGTTCGCGAGCAAGCTCGCTCCTACAAAAACCGTCGCTGAGAAATCCCAGGCACAAAAAAGCCGCCCCGAGGGGCGGCTTTTTCGTTGCAGCAGAGCAGCCTTACAGCGCCGCCAGCATCGACTGGGCCGGGATGGCCTGGAAGTCGATGGACATCATCAGGCTCAGCACGCTGATCGCGATGATGGAGAAGGCAAACAACTGGCGGGCCCAGCGGCGATCGTCTTCGGCACTGAAGCCTTTCACCGCGATGAACAGCCACCAGGCGCTGACGGCCAGCGCCACCACCAGGTAACCGTAGCCGGCGAAGCCGGTCACGGTCAGCAGCAGGGTCGCCAGGCCGAAGGCCACGACGTAGTAGAGGATCTGCTTCTTGGTCGCTTCGATGCCCCGCTCCACCGGCAGCACGGGAATCCCGGCGGCGCGGTAGTCGTTGAGGCGGAAGATCGCGATGGCGTAGCTGTGCGGCATCTGCCAGAGGCAGAAGATCAGCAGCAGCACCGCCGCGCCCATGTCGAAGTGACCGCTGGCAGCGCAGTAGCCCACCACCGGCGGCATGGCTCCGGAGAGACTGCCAACCAGCGTGCCGTAGACCGAACTGCGCTTGAGCCAGAGGCTGTAGAGCACGACGTAGACGAAGAAGCCGAACGCAGCGAGCAGGGTCGCCTGCACGTTGGTCTTCCACGCCAGCAGGCCGAAGCCCGCCGCGCCGAGGACCACACCGTGGGCCAGGGCGGCCTTCAGCGAGATCTGCCCGGTCACGGTGACGCGGCTGCGGGTACGCTCCATGAAGCGATCGATGTCGCGGTCGATGCAGTTGTTGAACACACAACCGCTGGCAACGACCAGGGACAGGCCGATCACGGTGGCCAGCAGCAGCATCGGGTCAACGCTGCCGCGAGCGGCGAGGAAGTATCCCCCCGCCACCGCGATCAGGTTTCCGAAGATGATGCCCGGCTTGGCGACCAGGAGATAACGCTTGAGTTTCACGGCATCGGCCCTCAGGGCATCGGCATCATCAGGGTGTCTGCGGTGTAGATGATCCACAGCGACAGACCGACCACCAGCAGGATGATGATGGCGGTGAAGATGAATGCCATGACGTTCCAGCGGCCTTCGGAACTGAAGTTCATGTGCAGGAAGCAGATCAGGTGCACGACGACCTGAACCAGGCCCAGGATCACCATGGTCAGCAGGGTGGCGTGACGCGAGAAGCCGCCGTCGATGACCATGTAGAACGGGATCGCGGTGAGGATCACCGAGAGCACGAAGCCGATGGCGTACGAACCCAGGCTGCCGTGGCCGGCACCGTGGGAATCGTGGCCGTGGGCGCCGTGGGAGTCGTGATGATGTGCAGCAGCGGACATTACAGAGCCCCCATCAGGTAGACGACGGTGAAGACGCAGATCCAGACGATGTCCAGGAAGTGCCAGAACAGGCTCAGGCACATCATGCGGGTGTTGTTCTGCGCGGTCAGGCCACGGGTGCCGATCTGCGCCATCAGCACCAGCATCCACAGCAGGCCAGCCGATACGTGCAGGCCGTGCATGCCGACCAGGGTGAAGAAGGACGACAGGAAGGCGCTGCGGCTCGGGCCGAAGCCTTCGACGATCAGGTGATGGAACTCGTTGAGCTCCATGCCGATGAACGCGGCGCCACACAGGAAGGTCACGCCCAGCCAGGCGATGGCCTTGCCCTTGGCACCCTTGTGCGCGGCCAGCATGGCCAGGCCGTAGGTGCAGGAGGAGATCAGCAGGATCGCGGTTTCGACGGCCACGTAGGGCAGCTCGAAGATGTCCTTGCCGCTCGGGCCGCCGGCCGTGTGGTTGACCAGCACGGCGTAGGTGGCGAAGACGCTCGCGAACAGGATGCAGTCGGTCATCAGGTACAGCCAGAAGCCGAAGACCGTCATGCCGCCGCTGTCGTGGGCGTGGTCGTGGTCGTGCGCCGCTTCGTGCGTATCGACCAGGTGTTGATTCAGTACTGCCGTCGACATGGTTTTATACCTGCTGCGCGGAGGCGAGTTTCTGGAAGTTGGCGTTCTCGATGCGCTCGATCTCATCCGGCTGGACGTAGTAGTCCACGTCAGTGATGTAGCTGCGCACGATGACCGAAGCGATCATGCCGACGAAGCCAACACCCACCAGCCACCAGATGTGCCAGATGGCGGCGAAGCCGAAGAGGAAGGCGAACACGGCGATGGAGAAGCCAGCGGCAGTGTTCTTCGGCATGTGGATCGGTGCATAGGCCGGCAGCTTGCGGTACGCGGTACCGGTCTGCTTCATCTCGTGGAACGCGTCGATGTCGTTGACCTTCGGCAGTTCGGCGAAGTTGTAGTACGGCGGCGGCGAGGAAGTGGACCACTCCAGGGTACGGCCACCCCACGGGTCGCCAGTCTCGTCTGCCAGGGCCTTGCGGTTCTTGATCGACACCAGCAGCTGGATCAGCTGGCAGGCGATGCCGAAGAAGATCAGCACGGCGCCGCAGAAAGCCACCACCATGTACGGCTGCCACATCGGGTTTTCATAGTGGTTCAGGCGACGGGTCATGCCCATGAAGCCGAGGACGTACAGCGGCATGAAGGCCATGTAGAAGCCGACCAGCCAGCACCAGAAGGAACGCTTGCCCCACTTCTCGTCCAGCTTGAAGCCGAAGGCTTTCGGGAACCAGAAGACGAAGCCGGCCAGGTAGCCGAACACCGCACCACCGATGATGGTGTTATGGAAGTGGGCGATCAGGAACAGGCTGTTGTGCAGCAGGTAGTCAGCACCCGGAATGGCCAGCAGAACGCCGGTCATGCCACCGATGGTGAAGGTGATGATGAAGCCCAGGGTCCACAGGATCGGGGTATCGAAGCGCAGGCGGCCACGGTAGATGGTGAACAGCCAGTTGAACAGCTTCACCCCGGTCGGAATGGAGATCAGCATGGTCGCAACGCCGAAGAAGCCGTTGACGTCGCCGCCCGAACCCATGGTGAAGAAGTGGTGCAGCCACACGGTGAAGCCGAGGAAGGTGATCGCGGCGCTCGCCCACACCATCGAGGTGTAGCCGAACATGCGCTTGCCGGCGAAGGTCGCGGTGACTTCGGAGAAGATACCGAAAGCCGGCAGGATCAGGATGTACACCTCAGGATGGCCCCAGGCCCAGAAGAGGTTGATGTACATCATGGCGTTGCCGCCCAGCTCGTTGGTGAAGAAGTGCATGTCGAAGTAGCGGTCCAGCGACAGCAGGCCCAGGGCCGCGGTCAGGATCGGGAACGACGCAACGATCAGGATGTTGGCGAAGGTGCAGGTCCAGGTGAAGATCGGCATCTGCATCAGCTTCATGCCGGGGGTGCGCATCTTGAACACGGTCACCAGGAAGTTGATACCCGTGAGCAAGGTACCCATACCCGATATCTGTAGAGCCCAGATGTAGTAGTCCACACCCACGCCCGGGCTGTAGGCCAGCTCGGACAGCGGCGGGTAGGCGACCCAGCCGGTACGGGCGAATTCGCCCAGGCCCAGGGATACGTTCACCAGCATGGCGCTGACGACCAGCAGCCAGAAGCTCAGCGAGTTCAGGAACGGGAACGCCACGTCGCGTGCGCCGATCTGCAGCGGCACGGCCAGGTTCATCAGACCGGTCATGAAGGGCATGGCCATGAAGATGATCATGATCACGCCGTGAGCGGTGAAGATCTGGTCGTAGTGTTCCGGCGGCAGGTAGCCGTGGTTGGCGCCTTCAGCCAGCGCGAGCTGGCCGCGCATCATGATGGCGTCGGCGAAGCCGCGCAGCAGCATGACCAGGGCGACGATGATGTACATCACGCCGATTTTCTTGTGGTCGATGGACGTCAGCCACTCGGTCCACAGGTAGGTCCACTTGCGGTAGTAGGTGATCGCGCCGAACACACCGAGGCCCAACAGGGCGACGACGGCCAGCGTGATGACGATGATCGGCTCGTGATACGGCACGGCCGACAGTGTCAGTTTCCCGAACATCTGCGGTTACTCCTGGCTCGGATTCATTTGCATGCCCTGCATGCCTTGCATGTTGCTCATGTCGTGGCCCGCCATGGCGGCCTCTTCATGCGCTTCGCCGTGCTCGCCCTTCTCGGCCTGTTCTTTGGCTTCGTGGGCCTTGGCCATCGCGTGGCCAGCGTGTTCCCACTTGTTCAGCACATGGGAGAACAGCTCGGGGCTGACGGTTGCGAAGTAGGTCGCCGGGACGTTCTCGGTCGGCTTCACCAGCTCCGGGTACTGGTCCAGGTTCAGGGTCTGCTGCGAGGCCTTGACCTTCGCGACCCAATCCTGGAAGCCCTGCTCGGAGGTGGAGATGGCCTTGAACTTCATGCCCGAGAAGCCGCCGCCGCTGTAGTTCGCGGAGATACCGTCGAACACGCCTTCTTCGTTGGCGATCAGGTGCAGCTTGGTCATCATTCCGGCCATGGAGTAGATCTGGCTACCCAGTTGCGGGATGAAGAACGAGTTCATCACCGAATCCGAGGTGATCTGGAAGTTCACCGGAGTGTCTTTCGGGAAGGCGATTTCGTTGACGGTGGCGATACCCTGTTCCGGGTAGATGAACAGCCACTTCCAGTCCAGCGAGATGGCCTGGATGGTCACCGGCTTGACCTCGGAGTCCAGCGGACGGTAAGGGTCCAGCTTGTGGGTGCTCTCCCAGGTGATCCAGCCGAGCACGGCGATGATCAGGCAGGGAACCAGCCATACCACCAGCTCGATCTTGGTCGAGTGAGACCAGTCCGGCATGTAGGTGGCCTTGGTGTTCGAAGCCCGGTATTTCCAGGCGAACCCGAGGGTCATCAGGATGACCGGCACCACCACGATCAGCATCAGCAGGGTTGCCGTGATGATCAGGGACTTCTCGTCAGCGCCGACCTGCCCTTTCGGGTCGAACAGCGCCATGTTGCAACCACCGAGCATCAGCATCGGCAGCCACGCAAGTCTCTTCAAAATTCCTGTGTACTGCTCTTTTTTCATCTTGCGGCCTTAGTGGATGAAAATCGCTTCACCGCCCATGAGCCTTCGCCACGCATGCTCGACGACTCGTTACCCGCGACTTTTCCAAGCCGCCTGCCAGGGCTGTCATGGATTCACGAACGCGGCCGCAAGGATTCCAGGCAAAGGGAGGTCGCCCGGTCTTCGCGATGCGAAACCGATTTCGTCAGCTGATTCGTTCCGTGTTATTCAGCGTGTGGTGTCTGGACTGGCGGCCCGTTAGAGCGCGCACGTCGCACACCGGATGCACGAGCGGATTGCCCGACTCGTCTTATGACAGGAGCCCACCGATGGCAGCCCCCTGTTGTTATGCCGCTGCACCGAAGGGTGAACACTGGCAATGATCTGCGTCAGTGCGACTCAGCGATTTGGGGGTAGGAAATGGACGGCGGGTATTACAAAGCATTTCAGAAACGCCTTTCAAGGCCCATTCCACTCATTTTTAACAAGATATTTTCTCAGGCAGAGAAACAGTCCCGGGCAGAATCGCTCAGAAAACAACCAATTCACAGGACTTGTGCAGGGTTATTCCCTCCCTGCCAGGGGCTTGCGCGGGCATGCCATGGAAGTGTGTCAAATCCATGAAGAACGGGGCTTGCAGCAGACTTTCAACGGCTGCGCATGAGGGCCAGGAACCGTCGGCAAAGACCTTGCCATGATGACGATCAAGAACCTTTGCGAAAGTCGAGAAATCCCCCTGCGCACCCTGCGACACATCGACGCACAGCGACTTTAGCAAGGGGCAAAGTCATTCAAATTGTGACGATCGTACTTGCAACGATCAGGGGAAATGCCCCGGCATGAGCACCTCGAGGAAGGACGAGGCAGGCCTCCATGACCACCGAAGCGGACATGCCGGGAGAGCAGAGATATCTCAGGGGGGAACGATCGTCGGCCGACCGTGAAATCAGTGGCTGGCCGGAGCCAGCCAGGCCATCAGGCCGCTGGTCGCCGCACGGATACGCAGGTCGGAAGCCTTGGCGCTGTAGTAGGTGTCGGACGCCGCGATCTGGTGCGTGTAGTACTCGTTCTCGGCAATCAGCACGTCGAGGAGCGTACGCTTGCCCAGGTGGTACCACTGGTCATAGAACATCTTCCGAACACGGTCGGATTCGCCCAGCAACTCCTTGTAGTCGCCTACGCGCTCCATCGACAGGTCCCGCTGCTCGGCCAGGTTGCGGATCAGGTACTCCGACTCGCGACGGGTTGCTTCCATCTTCTGCTCGGCCGCACTGGCTCGCGAATAGGCTGCACGCTGTGCCGCCGAAGCCGAACCACCCGAGAAGGCATTCCACTCCACGGCCAGGCCGGTCGACCAGGGCACGTCGTTGTTCAGCATATTGCCGCCTGCGCTGCGTCCTACCACCCAGTTCAGCTTCGGCATGCGCGAGGACTTCACCGCGTCGGCATTGGCCAGTGCCGCATCCTTCTCCCAGCGCGCCTGGCGAATGGAAGGCGTATCCGACAATTGTGCCAGCGCCTCTTCCAACGGCATGGGTGCCCAGTCCCATTTCGCGTTCGCCGGGACCGTTACATCTTCGCCAACCAGTTTGGCCAGGGTCGTTCTCACTTCCTGCAGCTTGGATTGCACGGTGTCGCGTGCGGTCTCCGCCTGCAGCAGGCGTGAGCGCGCCTGAGTGACCTCGCTTCTGCGCCCCGGGTCAACTTCGGCAATTTGCGAGAGCATGTCTACCAGCTCGCGCATGCGTGCTACATAGCGATCGCTGATCTCCAGCGATTGCTGCTGGTGGGCCAGTTCAACCACGGAGGTAGCCGTGTTATAGGCAACCGTTACCTCCGACTGCGCCATCGCCTCTTCCTGCGCATTCGCCGTCTTCTCACGGCTGTCGATGCTATGGCCGATCGCGCCGAAGTCGTAGATCGGCGTGGTCATCTGCACGGTAGTGCTACCGCTATTGTCGTAATCGTCGGACTTCTTGCTCTGCCAGGACTTCGACGCGGCACTGACCTGGACCTGCGGCCAACGAGCGCCCTTGGCCTGGTCCACATCGCCCTTGGCGGCCTGCCAGTTGGCGTCGGCCTGCTTCATTTCCGGGCTGATCTGCAGCGCGGTCCCCACCATCTGGCGGATGTAGGCCAGCGAGGCTTCTGCGTCACCCAGGCTGGAAGCAGCCACACCGCTACCAGCACCAAACGAAGTACCGGCGCCCATACCGGCCGGCAAACTCAAGTCCAGCCTGGGTGCCGCAGCCTGTTTCACTGGTGGCGTGGTCACCACTGGAGCAGCCGCCACGGGGGCAAGCTCCACTTTCGGAGCCCTGGCTACCGCTGCGGCGGGAACGGCCGGGGCAGCGGTCACCGTCACGCCACTGGCATTGGGATCGGTGCCGGCCACCTGATTGGCAGCGCCCTTGGGTTTGGAGTAGAAGCTCAGCGCTCCTTCCAGGTTGTCTGAAGACGCGGCGCTGGCCAGGCCGGACAGCGAGGTCATCGCGATGACCAGGGCCGAGCGACAGAACCTCCAGGGTTTGCTTTGACGCGTAGGAAATTTGCGGGTTTTCATTTCATCATCTCTCGCGGAACGCCTCACGCGCCTTGAGCGCGGGCTTGAGTAAGTAGTCCAGGATGGTTTTTTCGCCGGTGCGGATGTCTGCCACCGCAGTCATGCCCGGGATAATCGGGAAGTGCTTGTCACCCTTGACCAGTTCGGCCGCATCGGTACGAATCAGCACGCGGTAATACGAATCCGGCTTGCCCTGGCGGGTCTTCTCGTCATCCTTGATGGTGTCGGGGCTGATCAGCTCGACCTTGCCGCGCAGGCCGCCGTAAATGGCGTAGTCGTAGGCGGAAATCTTCACCGTGGCGGGAAGCCCTGGGCGCAGGAAGGCCACATCCGATGGCAGGACCTTCGCCTCGACCAGCAGGCGATCCTCCAGCGGGACGATTTCCATGATGTCCTGGCCCTGCTGAATCACACCGCCGATGGTGGTCACGCGGACGTTCTTGACGATGCCCTTCATGGGCGAAGTGAGCGTTGTGCGCTTCATGATGTCTTCGCGCCCGGCGAGGGTGGCAACCGGCGGAGTCAGGTCGACACCGTACGGACGGCTAGCCGGGACTTCGGAGGCGTTGCCGGCGCCATCGTGCGCCACCAGGGTGGCGTTGATGCTGCTGCCCTTGGCGAGGTCGGCACCGCTGACGGAGACGTTCCAGTCCCCCGAGGCGTTGACGGCGGCGCTGTAAGCATGGCCGTTGAGGCTGAAGCTGACGAGATCCCCGGCCTTGAACTGGCCGGTAGCCTTGCCGCTGATGATCTGGTTGACCTTCGATTCCTCGATGTTGACGACGTCGTCACCAGCGATCACGTTGATGATCAGGCCGGCTACCGGCGGCTCAGTCGCCACGACGGTGATGTCGTTATTGCCTTCAGGCAGCGGCTGGGTCGGGGTTACCGACCAATCACCGTTCTCATCGGCGGTGGTGGTTGCCACTTCGCCAGTGGGGAAGGTAACGACCACGTCAGCGCCCGGTTCGGTCTTGCCGTCGATGGTCGGCTTGGTCTCGCTGGTGATGTCGTCGCCCTTGACCCCGGTATCGGAGTCCGGGTCGAGCCAGGCATCCGGCGCGGCAGGTGCCTGGGTGTCCACGTCGTAGAGATGGTAGGCGACCACGACATCCCGATTGCCCGCCGCGTCGGTCGCGACCAGCACACCCTCGATACGATGGGCGGTGTCAGCGACAAGATCGGAACCCGGAACATTGGCAATGCTCCAGCGTCCGTCCGCACCGACAGTTGTACTGTAGTGGTTGCCATTGATGATCAGGGTCACCACATCCCCGGCGCGCGCGCCGGTAGAACCGCCCGAGATGGTCAGCATGGCGGCGGCTTCGGCCGCATTGACGATGTCATCGCCAGCCACGACATCAAATGTCAGCCCGCCAACGACAGGAGTTGTGTCGATGACGATTGGATACGGAGCCGACGGCTCGCTCGAGTTACCCGCCGGGTCTTCGGCGACCACGGTAATGTCATGCTCGCCATCGGCCAGCGGAGAGTCCGGGGTAAAGCTCCAGTTACCGTTGGGATCCACCACGGTAGTACCGATTTCGGTGCCGTTGTCGATCACATGAATGGTGTCGCCCGGTTCGGCACCACCGCCGGAGATCACCGGGGTGTTGTCGTTGGTCGGGGCGTTAGGCTCGACGTGAACCGGGTTAGACGGATCGAGATCATTGATGATGTCGCTGATCGCCGGAACGGCAGGCGGGACAGTATCGATAACGATCGGATACGGAGCCGACGGCTCGCTCGAGTTACCCGCCGGGTCTTCGGCGACCACGGTAATGTCATGCTCGCCATCGGCCAGCGGCGAATCCGGGGTAAAGCTCCAGTTACCGTTGTGATCCACCACGGCAGTACCGATTTCGGTGCCGTTGTCGATCACATGAATGGTGTCGCCCGGTTCGGCACCACCGCCGGAAATCACCGGGGTGTTGTCGTTGGTCGGGGCGTTAGGCTCGACGTGAATCGGGTGCGCCGGGTCGAGATCATTGGTGATGTCGCCGATTACCGGAACGGCGGGCGGGATGGTATCGACATCGAAGTCGATCACATGCACCGGAGCGCTGGGGTTTTCGCCGGGGACGTTCTGGGTGATATCGATGCTGTGACCACCGTCGCTCAGATCGCTGGTGGGAACGAACTCCCACTTGCCATCCGGGCCGACCGTGGTGGTGCCGATTTCGACACCATTATCGGCAATATGGATGATTGCGCCAGGCACGCCTTCGCCCGAAATGCTCGGGCGGGGGTCATCGGTGACTGCGCCATTGGCCAGATCGCCCTGGATCGGGCCGACGTGGTCGGTAACCTTGGCATTGGTCGGCGCGGGACTGGTCTTGGTCGTGCTCTTGTGGCCATCATCCCGGTTGTTGTGAATGATGGCAGCAGCGGCGCCCACACCGGCCAGGCCGGCCAGCAGCGGCCACAGGGCAAAGCCGAATGCATCGTCGGAATCGCCAACGAGGGCGGCGTTGTACGCCACGCCATCGCCACCCAGGGCAATCGGGGCGGACTCGCCATCGAGCATCAGCAGCGGGCCAGCATAGCCCTCGCCGTCTGTACGCACGTACGCGTAGAGCTGGCCGTCCTCGGACACGCCATACAACTGGCCGTCCATACCTTCGGCAAAGAAACCTTCGATGGTCAGGTCAGGCTTTTCGCTGCCTTCGAACGAAATCTGCAGGTCCTTGCCGACCCGTTTGACCGTGACGTTTTCGGGAGCGACGTCTTTGCTGTCGACCTGGAGCAGGTATTTGGTGCCTGCTTTTGCCTTGATCTTATCGCCAGACTTGAGCGCAATTTTCTTCGACGCGCTCTCGGTTGCGGCGATAACACCGATATTTTCAATTGCCATTTGACCCACCTCGGGTACACGCTTTGTGAGGTGAGCAGCTTAAATTTTCGCCACAGCCCGGCAGATCAGAATGTCCTGACAAAGCACTTGGCTTTTCTGATCGGCGCCGTAGGCCGCCAGGAATGGCGAATGACGAAAGCAGGTCAGGGCGGATGAGCCACTTTCATAAAGGATCCACGACCGGGAAGTCGAAGCGAATCGATACCAAGCCGCCATGACAATTAGTGCAATGGTGAAGAATTGAGAGCAAAAAAAAGCCCACCATCAGGTGGGCTTTTTTTGAAACGGTTTAACCCGCTTCCAGCATCTACAAGTAGATGCCTTGAATATGGTGGGTCGTGTAGGATTCGAACCTACGACCAATTGGTTAAAAGCCAACTGCTCTACCGACTGAGCTAACGACCCAAAATTTGGTCGGGGTAGGGGGATTCGAACTCCCGACATCTTGCTCCCAAAGCAAGCGCGCTACCGGACTGCGCTATACCCCGTTTGAAAGTTGGCTCCGCGACCTGGACTCGAACCAGGGACCCAATGATTAACAGTCATTTGCTCTACCGACTGAGCTATCGCGGAACGATGAACCTTTCAATCTCCTCCACTTCGCTTCCGGCTTCACCGGAATCCCGTATCAGAGGCGCGCCATTTTACGTATATCGAAACGCCTGTCAACACTCTGATCCAAAAAGTTTTTCTCTGCTTTGCAGGTGGCCGGGCTGGTTGCTATATGTGCATGGAAAAGCACAAGTGATCCGCCGCGGGTGTAAACGGAACGATCACGCACAGGATGGCCATGAGCAACAAGGACACCCCACCGCCCTCCCCTATCGCCAGCCGGGTAATCCAGCCCCGCTTCGGCGAACTGGTACAGGGCTGCCGCCAATTGGCGATGAACCACCTCGCCGAGCTCCTGGGGAATGTCTTCGCCCAGGTGGACGACACGCTCTTCGAATGCGCCGAGAAGGCCGAGAACAATCAGGTCCAGGCACTGTTCTTCGACGCCATGCGCGAAGTCCGCCGAGAGCGGCCAAATCTCGAGCGCTTCTATCACCAGCGAATAGCCCAGGGGCTGAGCGACTTCCTCGAGGGCAAACTGCCACTCGCAGCGCCGCTGGAAGATCTCGACATGGACCAGTTGACCCTGGTCGGCAACGATGAGTATGAAGAGACGCTGCTGGTGACCAACATGGTCAACCAGGTGCGGGCCCACTGCGCCCAGCCGCTGTTCGCCCTGGATCAGCGCCTGGCGCTGCTCAACAATGGCAGCAAGCTGGGGGAAGATCGCAACCCCTTCGGCCCCCAGGCAATTGCCCAGGCCTTCCGCGACACCCTGGCACGCAGTGACTTCCCGCTGCGGATCAAGACCATCCTTTATGTCCTGTTCGACCAGCAGGTGATGCAGCACCTGCTGCCTTTGTATGAACAGTTGAACAAGCGCCTGGCCGACGGCGGCATCCTGCCAAACCTGAAATACCGCCCACAGGGGCAGCGTTCGGCGCCAACACCCCGCTCGGCCCCGCCCGAGAAGAACACCGTGACGACCGAGGGCGGGCCAGCGGCATCTGCGCCCTACACGGCGGGCGAATTGCCGGACATGCCCCCCGGCGACCGCAATGCCCTGTTCGGCGGACTCGCGGTGCTGCTCGCCGAGCATCGCCGACGCGGCAACAAGGCGACGCTGTTCGGCAACACCCAGAGCATCGTCAGCTTCGGCCCGAGCTCGGCCACGACAACCTACAGCGCCAACGAACTGCTGGAGGCACTGAATCGCCTGCAGCGCGAATCCGCCCAGGAGCTGGCACATCGCCTGCGCCAACCGCAACCGGTCGACGCCCTGAAGGCCAATCTGCAGCGCCAGCTGGAAGCCGGCAGCGCGCAACCGAACAACACCCGGCTGACCGACCAGGAAGCCGATGTCATCGACCTGGTGGGCATGGTCTTCGACTTCATCCTCGACGACGAAAACCTGCCTGATAGCTGCAAGACCACGCTTTCCCACCTGCACACGCCCTTCCTCAAGGTGGCGCTGCTGGACAAGCAATTGTTCACCCAGCACCACCATCCCGCGCGCAAGCTGCTCAACGCCATGGCCCAGGCCGGTGTGCTTTACGGCGGAGAAGGTGAGGAGCGCGCCCTGCTGGCGAAGATGCACTGGGTGGTCGAGCGGGTGATCCAGGACTTCGTTGGCGACCTGGCTCTGTTCGACAACCTGCTGGGCGACTTCAACGAGTACGTCACCAACCTGCGGCAGAAGGTCGAGTTGCGCGAACGACGCGCCATGGAAGCCGCCCGTGGCCGTGACCGTCTGCTGGCGGCACGGGAGCAGGCACTGGATGCCATCGCCAAGGTGACCCACGACCGCGAACTGCCGGAGCTGGTACGTAACTTCCTCGAAATGAGCTGGTGCGATGCTCTCACCTTTATTGTCTTGCGCAGCGGCGAACACAGCGATGAATGGCGGCGCGCCTGCGAAGTCGGCGAGCAACTGGCGTGGAGCGTGACGCCATTGGACGCCGCCGGCCGTGAGCACCTGCAGGCCATCCGCCTGGCGCTGCTGGAAGAACTGCGCAAGGGCCTGGAAGTCCTGGGCGGATACCACGAGGACGGCATTCGTCGCCTGCTGCAGGACCTGGTCGCCTGCCAGCACGCGATCCAGGCCCAGCAGCCGCAGATTGCCGCACAGCTCAAGCAGGAGCTGCCGGAAAGCCCGCTGGGCGCCATGCTCGGCGCCGAAGGCCATACGCTCAGCAAACCCAGCGCCGAGCCCCTGTCCGAACGCGTGCGGGTACTGATGAAGGAACTGAGCCACCTGGAGTTCGGCACTTGGTTCGAGTTCAGCGACACCACACCGGCACGCCGCCTCAAGCTTTCGTGGTTCAGCCCGACCACGCGCAACTATATGTTCGTCGACCACACCGGGCAGCGGGTAGCGGTCAAACCGATAGTGCAGTTGGCCCAGGAAATGGAAGCGGGCAAGGTCCGCCTGGTACCGACGGAACAGTCCGCCCCGCTGATGGATCGTGCGCTGAACGCGATCTACCGGGTCCTGCAACGCTTTACTTCCGGGCGCAGCCCGGCACAGACCTGAAGGAGCAGTCGATGGGAGAACGTCGCCAGCACAGCCGGCAGCAGACCGGGCTGACCGTGGAAGTCTTCGACCGCCATTCCGGGCGCAGCCTGGGCCGCCTTGCCGATCTGTCCGCAGAGGGTTTCATGCTCTGCGGCGTGGAGGTTCCGGAAGCTGACTCCGTCTGGGACTGTCAGCTCGTGCCAGCACCGCCGCTGGACGAAATCGGCGAAATCCAACTCGGTGCCGACTGCCTGTGGAGCCGTGCCGGCACCGATGGCCAACTGGGCTGGGCCGGTTTCCACATCATCGATATCGCCGAAGACCAGGCCGAGCTGCTCGAGCAACTGCTGGTCATGCTCGGTGGTGCCCGCGAGACCGGCTGACGCTCAGGACTCTTCATGCAGGAGCGAGCTTGCTCGCGAACTATCGGCCCGGCAGCGGGGGTGTTCGCGAGCAAGCTCGCTCCTACAGGGAGCCATGAAAAAGCCCGCCAATTGGCGGGCTTTTTGCTGGTTTGTCGATCAGGAGAAGACGATCTCGTCGTTCTCTACCTTGGCGCTGATCTTCGCCCCCGGGTTGAACCTGCCGGCCAGGATCAGTTGCGCCAGCGGGTTCTCGATCCAGCGCTGGATCGCGCGCTTGAGCGGTCGCGCGCCATACACCGGGTCGAAACCGACGGCGATCAGCTTGTCCATTGCCTCGTCGCTCAGCTCCAGGCTCAGCTCGCGCTCGGCCAGGCGCTTGCGCAGACGCCCCATCTGGATCTGGGCGATACCGGCGATCTGCTCGCGGGCCAGCGGCTCGAAGACCACGACTTCGTCGATCCGGTTGATGAATTCCGGACGGAAGTGCGCATTCACCGCATCCATGACCGCAGCGTGTTGCGCCTCGCGGTCACCCACCAGCTCCTGGATCTGCGCCGAACCGAGGTTGGAGGTCATCACCACCACGGTGTTGCGGAAGTCCACGGTACGCCCATGGCTGTCGGTCAGGCGGCCGTCTTCCAGCACCTGCAGCAGGACGTTGAAGACGTCCGGATGGGCCTTCTCGACCTCGTCCAGCAACACCACCGAATAAGGCTTGCGGCGCACGGCTTCGGTCAGGTAACCGCCCTCTTCGTAACCCACGTAGCCCGGCGGTGCGCCGATCAGGCGGGCCACCGAGTGCTTCTCCATGAACTCGGACATGTCGATGCGCACCAGCGCTTCCTCGGTGTCAAAGAGGAACTCGGCCAGCGCCTTGCACAGCTCGGTCTTGCCCACCCCGGTCGGGCCGAGGAAGAGGAACGAGCCGCTGGGGCGGTTCGGGTCGGCCAGGCCGGCGCGGGAACGCCGCACGGCATTGGAGACGGCCACCACGGCTTCGTGCTGACCGATGACGCGCTTGTGCAGCTCGTCTTCCATGCGCAGCAGCTTCTCGCGTTCACCCTCAAGCATCTTGGACACCGGAATACCGGTCCACTTGGCGACGACTTCGGCGATTTCCTCGTCGGTCACCTTGTTGCGCAGCAACTGCTTCTCGGTCTGGCCGTGCTGGTCGACCATCTGCAGGCTGCGCTCCAGGTCCGGAATGGTCTGGTACTGGATGCGCGCCATGGTTTCCAGGTCGCCCTTGCGCCGCGCGGCCTCCATTTCCTGCTTGGCCTGCTCGATCTTCTGCTGAATCTGCGCGGAACCCTGAACCTCGGCTTTCTCCGATTTCCAGATTTCCTCGAGGTCGGCGTACTCGCGCTCGAGCTTGGCGATGTCTTCTTCGAGCTTGGCGAGGCGCTTCTTGGTGGCCTCGTCATCCTCTTTCTTCAGTGCCTCGCGCTCGATCTTCAGCTGGATCAGGCGGCGATCCAGGCGATCGAGCTCTTCCGGCTTGGAGTCGATCTCCATGCGGATGCGGCTGGCAGCCTCGTCGATCAGGTCGATGGCCTTGTCCGGCAACTGGCGGTCGGTGATGTAGCGGTGGCTGAGCTTGGCCGCGGCGATGATCGCGCCGTCTGTGATGGTGACACCGTGGTGCACCTCGTAGCGCTCTTTCAGTCCACGCAGGATGGCAATGGTGTCTTCCTCGCTCGGCTCATCCACCAGGACTTTCTGGAAGCGGCGCTCCAGGGCGGCGTCCTTCTCGATGTACTGGCGGTATTCGTCCAGGGTGGTGGCGCCCACGCAGTGCAGCTCGCCGCGGGCCAGGGCCGGCTTGAGCATGTTGCCGGCGTCCATGGCGCCCTCGGCCTTGCCGGCGCCGACCATGGTGTGCAGTTCGTCGATGAACAGGATAATCCGGCCTTCCTGCTTGGACAGCTCGTTGAGCACGGCTTTCAGGCGCTCCTCGAACTCGCCGCGGAACTTGGCGCCGGCGATCAGCGAGCCCATATCCAGCGCCAGCAGGCGCTTGTCCTTCAGGCCGTCAGGCACTTCGCCGTTGACGATGCGCTGGGCCAGGCCTTCGACGATGGCGGTCTTGCCGACGCCCGGTTCGCCGATCAGCACGGGGTTGTTCTTGGTGCGGCGCTGCAGGACCTGGATGGTCCGGCGGATTTCATCGTCGCGGCCGATCACCGGGTCAAGCTTGCCGTCCTCGGCACGCTTGGTCATGTCGACGGTGTACTTGTCCAGGGCCTGGCGCGAGTCTTCGGCGTTGGGATCGTTTACCGCCTCGCCGCCGCGCAGGTTGGCCACGGCGTTCTCCAGGGCCTTCTTGGAGACACCCTGGCTGGTCAGCAGTTTGCCCAGCTTGGTGCTGTCGTCCATGGCGGCGAGCAGTACGAGTTCGCTGGAGATGAACTGATCGCCCTTCTGCTGGGCCAGGCGGTCGGCCTGGTTGAGCAGGCGCGCCAGGTCCTGCGACAGGTTTACGTCGCCAGTGGGGTTCTGGATCTTCGGCAGCGTGTCCATCTCCTTATTAAGAGAGGAACGCAGCGCGGGGATATCGAAGCCGACCTGCATCAGCAGGGGCTTGATGGAGCCGCCCTGCTGCTCGATGAGCGCGGACAGCAGGTGCACCGGCTCGATGGCCGGGTGGTCATGTCCAACGGCCAGGGACTGGGCGTCGGAGAGGGCAAGCTGGAGCTTGCTGGTCAAACGGTCGATTCGCATGAGGGTCGTCCTTCCTGTCTAGAGCGGGCCGGAGCGATGAGTGCCCCTGGTCACGACTAACCCGCCGGGATGCCAGATAGATAAGGACGATTTTGGTCGGTTCAAGCCATTTGGCCATGACACCCGTCAGATGATGCTCTCGAAATGATCGTAGGAGCGGACTCTGTCCGCGATAGGCCTGCATCGCGCCTGAGACCATCGCGGACAGAGTCCGCTCCTACGAATAGGGCGTCAGGCGAGCCAGATCAGGCTGGCCAGGCGGCCGGTGCGCGAGCTGCGGCGGTAGGAATAGAAGCGCTCGGCGTCTGTGAAGGTGCAGAAGTCTCCACCGTAGACCGCGGTGACGCCTTTTGCGGCGAGGCGGATGCGCGCCAGCTCATAGATATCAGCCATGTACTTGCCGGCATTGGCACTGGGCACAAAGGCTCGTTCGGCCTCGGCATGTTCGGCCAGAAATGCCTCACGCACTTCCGGGCCGACTTCAAAGGCCTGCGGGCCGATGGACGGACCCAGCCAGACCAGCAGTTCTGCCGGCGCGACGCCCATGGCATCCACTGTTGCCTCCAGCACGCCGCTGGCCAGGCCACGCCAGCCGGCGTGAGCGGCGGCGACGCGAGTGCCGGCTCGATCGCAGAACAAGGCAGGCAAACAATCGGCGGTCATGATGGCGCAGGCGACGCCGGGGGTTTCACTCCAACTGGCGTCCGCCGTAGCGACGGCGGACGGGTCAGCCTCGACCACCTCGATACCATGCACCTGGCTCAACCAGGCCGGCTGGCAGCCCAGTTCGTCAGTCAGGCGGCGACGGTTCTCGGCCACGGCGGCGGGGGCGTCGCCAACGTGGTCACCGAGGTTGAAGCTGTCGAAAGGCAAGGCGCTGACGCCGCCGGCACGGGTAGTCACGCAGGAGCGGACGTTCGCCGGAGCCGGCCAGTCGGGCGTCAGCCAGGGGCTCATACGAACGACTCGTTGTCCTGCCGCAGCAGGCTCAGCAGCCAGGTGAAGTCGTCCGGCAGCGGTGATTCCCATTTCATGCGCACGTTGGTAGCCGGGTGGTCCAGCTCCAGGAAGCGCGCGTGCAGGGCCTGGCGGGGGAAGTCGCGCAGGGATTCGATGAGTGTCGGGCTGGCACCCGGCGGAATCCGGAAGCGCCCGCCGTAGGTGGGATCGCCCACCAGCGGGTGGCCGATGTGCGTCATATGGACGCGGATCTGATGGGTACGCCCAGTCTCCAGCTTTACCCGCGTGTGGGTGTGCGCGCGGAAGCGCTCCAGTACGCGGTAATGGCTGATGGCGACCTTGCCGGTCTCGATCACCGCCATTTTCTGCCGTTGCACGCCGTGGCGGCCGATGGGCGCATCGACGGTGCCGCCAGCGACGATCACGCCGGTGACGATGGCTTCATAGATGCGGCTGACGCTGCGCGCCTGCAACTGGGCGACCAGATTGGTGTGGGCTTCCAGAGTCTTGGCCACCACCATCAGGCCGGTGGTGTCCTTGTCCAGGCGATGCACGATGCCGGCGCGCGGCACGTTGGCCAGGTGCGGCACATGGTGCAGCAGCGCGTTGAGCAGGGTACCGTCCTGGTGGCCGGCGGCGGGGTGAACCACCAGGCCGGTCGGCTTGTCGATGACCAGGATGTGCTCGTCTTCGTAGACGATGTCCAGCTCGATGTCCTGGGCGACCCATTCACCCTGGGCCTCCAGCTCGACATCCAGTTCCAGGCGCGAGCCGGCATGGACGATATCGCGCGGACGCAGCACGGCGCCGTCGACCTTGAGACGGCCGTCCTTGATCCAGCCAGCCAGGCGGGAACGGGAGTGGTCGGAGAAGAGCTGGGCGGCGACCTGGTCGAGACGCTGACCACCGAGGTCGAACGGCACTTCTGCCGCGAGTTGGATCATATTGGACATGACGGGACACGAAGGGCGCGCGGCCTTTTGGTTCAGCGGCACGCTGTGGTTAAATACGGGGCCTTTGTCCCAGGGGTACCCCTGGGGCGCCAATCATAACAGACGGTTGCGGCCGCGACAGCCGACCGTCCAGGGACGCAAGCCGCCATGCAAGTGAAACACCTGCTGCTGATCGCCATCCTAGCCTTCGTCACCGCTTGCTCCTCCAAGGGTGAGAAGGTGGATGAGAACCTGAGCGAAAGCCAGCTGTACCAGCAGGCCCAGGACGACCTCAATAACAAGAGCTATACCAACGCCGTCGCCAAGCTGAAGGCGCTGGAGTCCCGCTATCCGTTCGGCCGCTACGCCGAGCAGGCCCAGTTGGAGCTGATCTACGCCAACTACAAGAACATGGAGCCCGAGGCCGCCCGTGCCGCTGCCGAGCGCTTCATCCGCCTGCACCCGCAGCATCCGAACGTCGACTACGCCTATTACCTCAAGGGCCTGGCGTCCTTCGATCAGGACCGCGGCCTGCTGGCGCGCTTCCTGCCGCTGGACATGACCAAGCGTGACCCGGGCGCCGCCCGCGACTCCTTCAACGAGTTCGCCCAACTGGTCAGCCGCTACCCGAACAGCCGCTACGCCCCGGACGCCAAGGCGCGCATGATCTACCTGCGCAACCTGCTGGCCGCCTACGAAGTGCACGTCGGCCACTACTACCTCAAGCGCCAGGCCTACGTCGCCGCCGCCAACCGTGGTCGCTACGTGGTCGAGAACTTCCAGGAAACCCCGGCCGTCGGCGATGGCCTGGCGATCATGGTCGAGGCCTACCAGCGCCTGGGCCTGAACGACCTGGCCGACTCCAGCCTGGAGACCCTGAAAGCGAACTACCCGGACAACCCCAGCCTCAAGGATGGCCAGTTCGTTCCGCGTGAAGACGAAGCCGACAATCGTTCCTGGCTGGCCAAGGCCACTCTGGGCCTGATCGAGACCAACGATGCCCCGCCGCACATGGAAACCCAGGCATCCAAGGACGTGATCAAGCAGTACGAGGACGCCGAACAGCAGATCCCCGCCGAGCTCAAGCCCGAGAATCAGAGCGACGTGGAAGAGGAACAGCACGAGTCCGAAGGCAACGCCGGCGGCAGCGACCGTTCCTGGTTCAGCTACATGACCTTCGGTATCTTCGACTGATACCGTCGGGCTCGACGAAAAAGGGAGGCTTCGGCCTCCCTTTTTTCATCCCGGCTGGCCATGGCGGGTCTTTCACCCAGGATCGGAGGGTGCGCGCGCAAGCTCACTGTCCGGCATCGCGCGGCTTGGATAAACTGCCGGTCTTTATGTTCAAGGGATTGCCATGACTCGTCTGCTGTTCTGGATCGCCCTCTTCGCCCTGGGCTGGTGGTTGTGGCGCAAGGCCACCCGGCCGGCGCGCCCCGTGGAGAAACCCAAGGGTGACGACCAGGCTGCGCCGATGGTTCGCTGCGCACAGTGCGGCGTGCATGTGCCGCAGAGCCATGCCCTCAAGGATGAGAGCAAGTGGTACTGCAGCCGGGCGCACCTCGAACAGGACCACACCGACCGTGGTCGCTGAAGGCATCTCGCTCACGGGCCAGGGCCTGCGGGTCCTGCGCCTGTACCATCTGTACCGCCTGACCATCGGGCTGGTGCTGGTGCTGCTGATCTCCAGCAGCCTGGACGATGAACTCCTCAAGCTCGCCCACCCCGAACTCTTTCACATCGGCTGCTGGGTCTACCTGGTCCTCAACATCCTGATCGCGGTGCTGATGCCAACACCGCGCCAGCTGCTGCCCATCTTCCTCCTGGCGGCACTGGACATACTCCTGCTCAGTGCGCTGTTCTATACCGCCGGCGGCATTCCCAGCGGCATCGGCAACCTGATGGTGGTCGCCGTCGCCATTGCCAATATCCTCCTGCGCGGTCGCGTCGGCCTGCTCATCGCGGCCATCGCCGCCATCGGCCTGATCTACCTGACCTTCTATCTGAGCCTCAGCCAGCCCACGGCGATCAACCACTACGTGCAGGCCGGCGGCCTGGGGGCCCTGAGCTTTGCCTCGGCCCTGCTGATCCAGGCCCTGGCCCGGCGCCAGCAGATCGTCGAGAGCATTGCCGAACAGCGAGCGACCACGGTAGCCAACCTCGAAGAGCTCAATGCGCTGATCCTCCAGCGCATGCGCACCGGCATCCTGGTACTGGGCGACCGTCACCGCGTGCTGCTGGCCAACCAGAGTGCGACGACCCTGCTGGGGGGCCACGACCTGCCCGGCCACTCGCTGGCCGAGTACAGTCCGCAACTGGTCTCCAGCCTCCAGCAATGGCAACAGAACCCCGCCCTGCGCCCGCCAAGCCTGCAACCGCTGGAATCCGGCCCTACCGTGCAGCCGAGCTTCATCCCGCTGCGCCGGGGCAATGAACAGCACATCCTGATGTTTCTCGAGGACATCTCGCAGATCGCCCAGCAGGCGCAACAGCTCAAGCTCGCCGCCCTCGGCCGGCTGACCGCCGGCATCGCCCACGAAATCCGCAACCCGCTGGGGGCGATCAGCCACGCAGCGCAACTGCTGCTGGAATCGGAAGAACTGGACAAGCCCGACCGGCGCCTGACGCAGATCATCCAGGACCAGTCGCGGCGCATGAACCTGGTCATTGAGAACGTCCTCCAGCTGTCGCGCCGGCGCCAGGCCGAGCCGCAGTTGCTCGACCTGAAATACTGGCTTCACCGTTACGCCGGAGAACTGCGCGAGAGCCTGCGCGATGGCCAGCAGATCCATGTCGAAACTGGCTCAGGCACAGTGCAGACGCGCATGGACCCCCACCAGTTGACGCAGGTACTGACCAACCTCGTGCAGAATGGGTTACGGTACAGCACTCAGAAAAACGGCACCGGACAGGTCTGGCTGCGTCTGTTCCGCGACAGCGAGACCGACCTGCCGGTACTCGAAGTGCTCGATGACGGCCCCGGCATTGCCGCCGAACAGCGGGGGAAGCTGTTCGAGCCGTTCTTCACCACCGAAAGCAAGGGCACGGGCCTTGGCCTGTACATCTCCCGCGAGCTGTGCGAAAGCAATCAGGCTCGACTGGACTACAAGACGCGTGACGAAGGCGGTAGTTGCTTCCGCATCACCTTCGCCCACCCGCGCAAACAAAGCTAAGAAGACGCAAAGAACATGAGCCGTCAAAAAGCCCTGATCGTCGACGACGAACCCGATATCCGCGAACTGCTGGAAATCACCCTCGGCCGCATGAAGCTGGATACCCGCAGCGCCCGCAACGTCAAGGAAGCCCGCGACTTCCTGGCCCGCGAGCCGTTCGACTTCTGCCTCACCGACATGCGCCTGCCCGATGGCACCGGCCTGGACCTGGTGCAGTACATCCAGCAGCGCCATCCGCAGATGCCGGTGGCGATGATCACCGCGTTCGGCAGCCTGGACACCGCCGTACAGGCGCTCAAGGCTGGCGCCTTCGACTTCCTGACCAAGCCGGTGGACCTCGCCCGCCTGCGCGAGCTGGTGAACTCCGCCCTGCGCCTGCGCGCGCCGGAAGCCGAGGAAGCCCCGGTGGACAGCCGCCTGCTCGGCGACTCCCCGCCCATGCGCACACTGCGCAACCAGGTGGCCAAGCTGGCCCGTAGCCAGGCACCGGTGTACATCAGCGGCGAGTCCGGCAGCGGCAAGGAGTTGGTGGCGCGGCTGATCCACGAGCAGGGCCCACGGGAGGTGCAGACCTTCGTGCCGGTCAACTGCGGCGCCATTCCCTCCGAGCTGATGGAAAGCGAGTTCTTCGGCCACAAGAAAGGCAGCTTCACCGGTGCCGTGGAAGACAAGCTCGGCCTGTTCCAGGCGGCTAACGGCGGCACCCTGTTCCTCGACGAGGTTGCCGACCTGCCGCTGCCGATGCAGGTCAAGCTGCTGCGGGTCATCCAGGAAAAGGCCGTGCGCGCCGTGGGTGGCCAGCAGGAAGTCGCGGTGGACGTGCGCATCCTCTGCGCGACCCACAAGGACCTGGCCGCCGAAGTGGCCGCCGGGCGCTTCCGTCAGGACCTCTACTATCGCCTGAACGTCATCGAACTGCGGGTTCCGCCCCTGCGCGAGCGCCGGGAAGACATCCCGTTGCTGACCGATCGCGTACTCAAGCGCCTCGCCGGCGACAGCGGGCTGGCGGCGGCCTCGGTCAGCGCCGACGCGCTGGAGAAGCTCAAGAGCTATCGCTTCCCAGGCAACGTGCGGGAGCTGGAGAACATGCTGGAGCGCGCCTACACGCTCTGCGAGGACGACGTCATCCAGCCCCACGACCTGCGACTGGCCGAGACCAGCACTGCGGACAGCGGCGGCGAAGCGAGCCTCGCGCAGATCGACAACCTCGAGGACTACCTCGAGGACATCGAGCGCAAGCTGATCATGCAGGCTCTGGAAGAGACTCGCTGGAACCGCACCGCGGCGGCGCAGCGCCTGGGCCTGACCTTCCGCTCCATGCGCTATCGCCTGAAGAAACTGGGGATCGACTGATCCCCAGCCGCCCCTAGACGATGGGCGTCGCCACCAGGCGCCCTTCGGGCGCGTACGGCGCCGCCTCGATGATCGGCGAGCGCTTCTGCATCAGATCCGCCAGCAACTGGCAGGACGCCGGCGCCAGCACCAGGCCGTTACGGTAGTGGCCGGTGTTCAGCCACAGCCCCGAATGACCGGGCACCTCGCCAATGAACGGAATACCCTGCGGCGAGCCCGGGCGCAATCCGGCCCAGTGATTCACCGGCTCCCTGCCCGCCAGCGCGGGAATCAGTTCTTCCGCCGAGGAGCGCAAGCTGCTCAAGGCATCGCCCGTCGGAGTCTTGTCAAAACCGGCATGCTCCAGCGTGCTGCCCACCAGGATATGCCCGTCGCGGCGCGGAATCGCGTAGCGCCCCTTGGCCAGCACCATGCTGGAGAGGAAATCCGCGGCGCAGCGATAGAGGATCATCTGCCCCTTCACCGGCTCAACCGGCAGCACCAGGCCCAGTTTTGCCAGCAGCTCACCGCTCCAGGCGCCAGCAGCCAGCACCACCGCATCAGCAGCGAAATCGCCCTGCTCGGTGCGCACGCCTTTCACCTGTTCACCCTCGCGGAGGAAGCCGACCACCTCGACCTGCTCGCGTACGCTGACGTTCGGCAGTCGCAGCAGCGCCTCGCGCAGCGACTTGGCCAGGCGCGGGTTACGGACGTTGGCCACGCCCGACATGTACACGGCGCGCTCGAACCCCTGCCCCAGCACCGGGACGGCTTCCCGCACGGCGCCGATGTTCACTTCCGCAAGCGGGCGGCCATGGGCCTTGGCCCATGCCAGGGCTTCGGCCTGGTCATCGAGGTCCAGCCAGTAGAGGCCGGTGACATGCACTTCCGGATCAAGCCCGGTGTCGGCGAGCAGCCGTTCGCCCAGTCGCGGGTAGAAGTCCTGCGACCAGTGGGCCAGGTTGGCAACTGCCGCGCTGTAACGCCACGGATAGAGCGGCGAAACGATACCGCCGCCGGCCCAGGAGGCCTCGCGACCGGTCTCGCCTTTTTCCAGCAGTACCACTTCGGCGCCCGCCTGCCCCAGAGTCCAGGCAGTCAGCATCCCGACTACGCCACCGCCCACTACGATCATGTCCGGCATACCACGCCCCACATCACAGGAAATTCAACGGCCCATCGCCGGCCGCACACTATACCGGGCATGAGTCGCTGACGGAGCCAGACAGAAGTCGGTGCGGCATCGGACCACTCCTACACAGCGTGTCCAACTCGACGACAAGCGCCAACCGGGTCGCCGCCAATACTTCCCCCATCTCGGTCGCCCGGAAATGAACCATGCCCAGGGGAAAAGGCTTCACCCTCATCGAACTGCTTTTCACGCTCGCGATCCTTGCCATCGCCCTGTCCATCGCGGCACCGTCATTCAGCGAAATGCTGAAGAACCAGCGCGCCATTACTGCTGCCCAGGAGCTGCGCAACGCCCTGGACTACACCCGTGAGTCCGCCGCACACAGCGGGCAACCGACCAGCATCGCCGCAATCAGCGGCGACTGGGCCGCCGGCTGGGAGGTCTTCGCCGATTCCGGCAACCGCGGAACACGAGAGTCGTCGCTATCACCGCTCGCCGCCCACGGCCCACTGAACGGCATCAGCATCCGCACCGACAACACCTCGCGCCGCTACATTCACTTCACCCCACGCGGTAACGCGATCCAGCCCAATGGCGCGTTCCACTCGAGCACACTGACCATCTGCGGTGAGGGTCAGTCGAGCTTTCGCGTCGTGTTCAACAAGGTGGGGCGCATTCGCACGGAATCAGGAAGCACCGAGGAGTTCTGCTCCCGCTGATCGACTTCGCAGTCCCCCAGCGACACAGTTCACACAACCCTGGCGCACATGACCGGATATCGCCCTATCGCGAACGGTCATCCATAGAAAAAGGACATTTCCCACAAGACAAGGCAGCATTGCCGCTATCTAAAAAGCGAGGAATGCGCCATGTCGCGCCGTAAGGCATCGGCGGGGTTTACCGTTATCGAGCTGATGATGGTGGTGTTTGTCGCGGCGATCTTCGTCGCCGTTGCACTACCAAGCTTCAGCACCGCCATCACCAACTCCCGCCTTCAATCAGCCAGCAACGAACTGGCCAGTCTGATTCAGTACGCGCGAAGCGCCGCGGTACAGAACAATCAGAGCATGAACATCTGTGCCAGCAGCGGCGTATGGAGCGTTCGCAAGAGTTGCACCGACGCCAGTGCAACTGTCCTGCGTTCATTTACCCCACCCACCGGCGTCACGGTGTCGGCATCGGTAACCAGCCTGACTTTCCGCTCGAATGGTACCGCCAGCGGCTCCGCGGATCTCATCGCCTGCGCGAACAGCACGGCCTCGTCCGGCTACAAGCTGAGCATTCAGGCCAGCGGTTTCGTGAAACTCAACGCCCAGGGCAAGGACGGTAGCGCCGCCCTGAGCTCCTGCACCCCTTCGTGAGATCCACGATGAAGAATATTCGCGGCTTCAGCATGATCGAAGTACTCATCACGTTGGTGCTGGTCTGCATCGGCGTGCTCGGCATGGTCGCCCTGCAGGGACGGACCGTGAGCTACACCCAGGACTCAGTGCAGCGCAATACTGCCGCCGCGCTGGCCAATGATCTGGTCGAAATGATTCGTGCCAACCCGACCGGCCTGCCAGCAAGCTCGGGGTTCTACAAGGCTGCCAACAGCGCCTTCCCCGACGCCCCTACCGCTGGTTGCAGCACCCCCACCAATGTTCCGTCAGAACAGTTGGCCTGCTGGGGACAGAAGGCCGGAAAGCTGCTGCCCGGTGCCAGCTCGCTGCTCACCAGCGACTTTTACGTGTGCCGATCGCTTAACGCCAACAGCTGTGGCGACGGCTCGGCCGTAGAGATCCAGCTGGCATGGACCGTCAAGCCCGGAGAGTGCATGGATAACAGTACGGCAACCACCTGTTATTACCGCCTGCGCACCGAAATCTAGGAATTCGAGATGAACAACCGACACCTGCAGCGCGGCCTCTCGATGATCGAACTGATGGTCGCGCTGGCCATCAGCAGCTTTCTCATCGTAGGGGTTACTCAGATCTACATTGATAACAAGCGCAGCTATACCTTCCAGCAAAGCCAGTCGGAGAATCAGGAAGGGTCTCGCTATTCCCTGATCTTCCTGCAGCAGGAGCTGGCGAAGGCAGGTTACCGCCGCCGCCCGGATGAGCCGATCGATTCGGCATTCAAGGCGGAAAACCTGTCAGGCTGCAACTTCGCCGCCGGCCAGACCGTGATGCGCATCAGCGCCAGTTCGGTCTGCATCCGCTACCAGCCGCGCGATAGCAATGATCGAGACTGCCAGGGCAACGCAGTCGCAACCGCCGCCGACTTCACATCGCCCTACACCAAGTCGACCGAGAACTTCGTAGAGCGGATCTGGTTCGACAGTGCCAACAACAATCTGGTGTGCACACGCCAGGCCGGCACCACCACCAAGGACGCGATCATGATGAGCGGCCTGGCAGACCTTCGCTTCGTTTTCGGCGTCGGCAGCGCCGCCAGCCCGCGCAACATCACTCAATACACGGCGAGCCCCACTACGACCCAGCCGATTCTTGCTGTGCGATTCATCACGCTGACTCGCAGCAGCTCCAACTATGTGCGCGATGCCAGCACTGCCGACAACGCCCTGCAGAACTGGAAGGATTACAGCGGCGCTACAGCCGCCGAAGTCACCGCGCTGAAAAACGCCGACAAGAGCCAGCTTTATCAATTCAGCCAGAACACCGTCACTCTCAGGAACCTGACGCCATGATGACCGCAAAGCCCCTCAGCAAGTCTTACGGCTCGCGGAACAAGCAAACCGGCGCCTCGCTGTTCATCGCGCTGGTTATCCTGCTGCTGGTCACCTTGCTGGCTCTCTCCAGCACTCGAGAAGTGGCGCTGGAGTCGCGCATTACTGCCAACTTCGTGGAACAGCAGCGCCTGTCGAACGGTGCCGAGGCAGGTCTGCGCGATGGCGAATACTCGATGATCAACCGCTTGCGTCCGCTGGAGCCGACAGCGTCCTGCGCAACAGCCGCCGCCGGCACCGTGCCGGACCCGTGCCTGCTCAAGCTGCGCAATAACACCGCCACCTATTCGCTGCTGTTCGCAACCGCAGGTCTGTCGCGCGCGTACTACCCCAAGGACGGTACGCAAGCCGATAGCAGAATGCCCATCGTCTGGTACGCACTACCTGCGCCAGGCGGTGCGGAATCCGGCGAAGCCGAGAACCCCGAGTACGGCAACATGATGAACCAGACGGGCACGTTCCGTTACGAAGTCAATGCCAAGGCTTCGACGACCACCACGAGCAATGCCGCTTACCTGCGTTCGACCACCGCCAAACTTTTCGACAACGGTGACCGTTGATGAAACTGACGACTTTCTCTCGCAAAGCAGCGATCAGCCTGCTGACCTGCTCGGCACTGTTCGGCGGCACTCAACAAGCTCAGGCAACGTTGCTCAACGTCGCGCAATCGCCGTTGATCCTTTCCGAATCGGTTGCCCCCAACCTCGTCCTCACCCTGGATGACTCGGGCAGTATGCGTTACGCCTTTGCGCCGGACAGCATGGGTGACAATGGCGCCTACCGACGCTTCAAGGCAGCTGTGTTCAACCCGATGTACTACAACCCGGCAGTGACCTATCTGATCCCGACCAAGGTGAACAGTGACGGCTCGCGGGCAAATCCGGGCTACTCGACTTCCTTTACGGCGGCCTATTCCAACGGTCTGAAGACCAGTACTGGCACCACGGACCTGAGCACCTCCTACTGGGTCACACGCAACTCCGACCCAGCCAGCGCCCCCGGCTCCAACTTCACCTCCACCGACCCCACTTACGGCTGGCGTCAGTATGTCCAGAACCCCGACGCCGACTTCGGCCCCAGGGTCCTGAGCCAGACCACCACGACGGGCAATCCGCAAGTCACCAACAACTACACCTACAGTACCAACCTGCGTAGCTGCCCCAGCAACAACACGGTGGACCCCGACACCTCGACGAACTCCAACTCGACCACGGGGAGCGACGGCAATATCACCAAGGTCGACACCAGCACGACCACCACCTACGCCTATGTCAGTTGCAAGAAGAACAGCGGCAGTAGCAACCGTTACACACTCATCGTCAACGCGACGACCACCACCACTACCACCACCACAGTCAGCAGCCCAGATCGTACCCAGAGCAGAGTACCGGCGTACTACTACGTCTATGACTCGACCCTGACTGGCTGTACCTCCAGCACTGCCGACGACAACTGCTATCGACTGGTTACGGTATCCGCCACCTCCGGTGTAGGAAATACGGACGAACGCCAGAACTTCGCCATCTGGTATTCGTTCTATCGTACTCGCGCCCTCGCCACCCTCAGCGCGGCAAACCTGGCCTTCAACAGCCTGCCCACCAGCATCCGCCTGACCTGGCAGACACTGAACAGCTGCACCACTCTGAACTCCAGCAGTTGCGGCACGAACTACTTCCGCAAGTTTTCCGATCAGCACCGGGGCAATTTCTTCACCTGGCTGGCGGGTGTTCCCTTCGTGGACGGCACCTCGTTGCGCCTGGCCATGAGCCGTGCCGGCGAGTTCCTGAAGACCTCGGACGCCTGGGCATATGACCCCAACCCGTTCACCTCCAGTGGCGGCCGCGGCACCACGGTGCAAAGTCCGACCTACGCCTGCCGCCCCAGCTATCAGATCATGATGACTGACGGTATGTGGAACGGCGACAACGGCTCCACCAGCGCCACCCTCAAGCCTGACCAGAACAACACGACCCTGCCCGACAGCAAGACCTACAGCAAGCAGGCGCCGTTCAACGACGCGACCCAGAACACCCTGGCCGACCTGGCCTTCCACTACTGGGCGACTGACGCCAATACCAGCCTCGACAACGATGTGAAGCCGCTTCTGGTCGCCCCCAACACCAGCGATGCGACCGCCGAGTACTGGGACCCGCGTAACGACCCGGCCACCTGGCAACACCTGGTGAACTACACCATCGGCCTGGGCCTGACCAGCGCCCTCGACAAGCCGGGCATTCCGTGGAGTGGCGACACCTATGGTGGCGCAGGCTATACCGCGCTGAAGAATGGCACCGCCTGGCCGGCAGCCAGTGCGGACAGCGCCAACAACGTCTACGACCTCTGGCACACCGCAATCAACTCCCGCGGCGAGTTCTTCAGCGCCGACAGCCCGGACAAGATCGTCGAAGCCTTCCGCACGATCATCAACCGCATCAGTAACCGCACTGCATCGGCCAGCGCCCCGGGCGTAACTGCCTCGGTGGTAGAGGACACCATTACTCGCGAGGTCTACGAGACCCAGTTCAACAGCGAAGACTGGTCCGGCAACCTGATCAAATACACCATCGACAGCAATGGGGCTCGCACGCAATCCTGGGACCTGGCAACGACCCTCAATGGCGTGCAGGCCTCGACCCGCAATATCAAGATGTTCAGCAGCTCGGGCACCAGCAAGCTGAAGGACTTCACCTGGGCAAACCTCAGCACAGCCCAGCAGACCTTGCTGAACCGCGACTACGACACCACCAACTCCACTGCCGATACCAAGGGTGCCCAGCGCGTCGCCTACGTACGTGGCGACCAGAGCAACGAAGGCAGTGCCTCCGGCCAGTTCCGCGAGCGCAGCAGCGTCGTTGGCGACATCATCAACTCGTCGCCGGTACTCGTCGGTACACCGAAGTATCTGGCCTACCTTGCCGACGCAATCGATGGCGCCACCACGGATGGAAGCAGCAAATACGCGGCGTTCCGTACCGCCAATAGCGCGGAGGGCGCCAACCCGGCCCGCCGTCCGATGGTCTACGTCGGCAGTAACGACGGCATGCTGCATGGTTTCGACACCCGCACCGGGGCCGAAGTCTTCTCCTACGTGCCCAGCGCCGTGATCGAGAACCTCTACAAGCTGCCCGCCAAGAAGTACAAGGGCGGCGCTCACCAGTTCTTTGTCGACGGCACGCCTGTGGTATCGGACGTCTATTACGGCGATGCCTGGCATACCGTGCTGGTCGGTACCCTCCGCGCTGGCGGCCGCTCGATGTTCGCGCTGGACATTACCAATCCGGATGCCATCACCCTGCTCTGGGAAAAGAGCTTCGATACCAGCAGCACCTACACCAACATGGGCTACACCTTCCCCACGCCGTCCATTGCCCGCCTGCACAACGGCAAATGGGCGGTAGTCACCGGCAACGGCTACGGAAACCAGAGCGCAACCGACGCCGACAAGGCATCGCTGATGATCCTGGACGTGCAAACCGGCGACATGATCAAGGAGCTGGTCGTCACCGGCGACAATACCAAGGCCAACGGCATGTCCAGCGTGAAGCTGGCCGATAACAACAGCGATGGCGTGGCCGACTACGCCTACGCGGGCGACCTGCAAGGCAACCTCTGGCGCTTCGATCTGTTCCCCGCCAGCGCCCGCGACAACAGCGGAACCGATCCCTTCAAGCGCGGTACCGGGGGGATCGTGGATTCCACAAGCAATGCCAATGACTTCGCCGTCTCCTACGGTGGAAAGCCGCTCTACACCGCCAAGGACAGCCGCGCTACCGGCGCGACTGCACAGACCATCATGGCGGCACCGTCGCTGGTACGGCATCCGACGACCCTGGGCTACCTCGTGATCTTCGGAACCGGTAAATACTTCGAAACCACTGACGGCAACGTCGATTCGACCCGAGCCCAGAGCATCTACGGCATCTGGGACCGCAAGACCCGCGCGCAAAGCACTTCGGCCCCGAACCCGGCACTGGCGCGCAGCAATCTTGTTACCCAGACCATCACCGAGGAAGCTGCGAACAATCCGTTCGCCAGCAATACCAACGTAGAGGGTATTCGCACAGTCAGTCAGAACTCGATCCAGTGGTACACCACCAACGCCACCGACACGACGGACAGCAGCGTGAACAAGTGGGGTTGGGTCCTGGACCTGAAGATCGATGGCTCGAGCACCCTGAGCGGCGAAATGATGATCAACCCGATGTCGACTCGCGGCACGACACTACTGGTCAACACGCTGACTCCCAATGCCGACCCATGCAAGGAAGGTGTCGACTCGTGGATCTATGGTCTCGACCCGTACACAGGTGGTCGGACCAAGTACAACGTGTTCGACTTGAACAATGACAAGACCATTAATGATGGTGACACCTACGGTAGTGGTAACAGCGTGGTGTCGGGTTACAAGAAACCCGGCGCAGGCGGTTTCACTACCAACAATGGTGAGATTTACACCTCTCCAGGTCTGGGCAGCGGCATGATGTACAGCTCTGGCCCGACCTCCACCGGGCGCCAGACTTGGCGAGCCATCCCTGAGGAAGCACGATGAAAACCTCTGCAAGCATGTCCGCAGGCTTCACGCTGATGGAGTTGATGATCGTGGTCGCGGTTATCGGCGTCCTGGCGGGCATCGCCTACCCAAGCTATGCAAACTATGTTCTGCGCGCGAATCGCAGTGAAGCTCAGTCAATGCTCAATGACGCTGCTGCGCGGCAGGAGCGCTACTACGCGCAGAACTACGCCTATGTCGTCAGCGCTACCGATCTGGGCAAGCTCGGTATGCGCAACACCACGGGCACCGGTAGCTCGACGGCAGTCAAGTCGGACACCGGGAAGTACACCTTGAGCGTTGGCACCGATAACAGCGGCTACATCCTGACAGCCACTCGAGCAGGCTCCCAGGTTGCTGATACAGCCTGCGGCAACCTCACGCTCAACGGTGCTGGAGTCAAAGGCGTAAGCGCTACAGGCGCCAGCGTCACAGACTGCTGGAAGTAAGTGCCCAACAAAAAAGCCCGATCAACTGATCGGGCTTTTTTATTGCCAGGACTAATCCGCGCTCAGAGCGCCTTGACGCGCAGTTCCTTGGGCATGGAGAAGGTAATGTTCTCCTCTCGCCCGTCGAGCTCCACTTCAGGCTCCGCACCCCAGTCGCGCAGTTGCTGGATCACGCCACGCACCAGCACTTCCGGAGCCGAGGCGCCGGCGGTGATGCCGATGCGCTGCACGCCATCGAACCATTCCTTCTGCATGTCCTCGGCACCGTCGATCAGGTAGCCGGGGGTGCCCATGCGCTCGGCCAGTTCGCGCAGGCGGTTGGAGTTGGAGCTGTTCGGGCTGCCCACCACCAGCACCAGGTCGCACTGGTCGGCCAGTTCCTTCACCGCGTCCTGGCGGTTCTGGGTGGCGTAGCATATGTCGTTCTTGCGTGGGCCCTGGATGTGTGGGAATTTCGCGCGCAGTGCGTCGATCACCTTGGAGGTGTCGTCCATCGACAGGGTGGTCTGGGTGACGAAATGCAGCGCTTCGGCGTTGCGCACTTCCAGCGCGGTGACGTCGTCTTCGTCTTCCACCAGGTAGATGGCACCGCCGTTGGAGGCGTCGTACTGGCCCATGGTGCCTTCCACTTCCGGATGACCTTCGTGGCCGATCAGGATGCACTCGTGGCCGTCACGGCTGTAGCGCACGACTTCCATGTGCACCTTGGTCACCAGCGGACAGGTCGCGTCGAAGACCTTCAGACCGCGGTTCTCGGCCTCCTTGCGCACGGCCTGGGAAACGCCGTGGGCACTGAAGATGACGATGGTGTCGTCCGGTACCTGGTCCAGTTCCTCGACGAACACGGCGCCGCGGTTGCGCAGGTTCTCCACCACGAACTTGTTGTGCACCACTTCATGGCGCACGTAGATCGGCGGGCCGAAGACGTCGAGGGCGCGGTTGACGATCTCGATCGCCCGGTCGACGCCGGCGCAGAAGCCGCGGGGATTGGCGAGTTTGATTTGCATGGTGGCCTCGGGTGCTACGCAAGCCGGCCCACGAGGGGCCGGTAGGAATACATCGCCTGATGCGAAACGGCCCACTGAATCCGGGCCAGGCGCACGATCAGGCTGATTTCACATCAATGATATCGACTTCGAAGGCGAGCGTTTTGCCAGCCAGCGGATGGTTGAAGTCGATGGTGACGTGTTGCTCGTCGAACTCTTTGACGACGCCCGGCAGCTCGGTCTTGGCGGCATCGTTGAAGATCACCAGCAGGCCTTCGGCCAGTTCCATGCCCTGGAACTGGTCGCGCGGCATCACCTGCACATTGGCCGGGTTAGGCTGGCCGAAGCCCGCCTCCGGCTCGATGGTCAGGGTGCGCTTGTCGCCAGCCTTGAGGCCGAACAGCGCCTGCTCGAAGCCCGGCAGCAGGTTGCCGTCACCGACCTTGAAGGTGGCCGGTTGCTTGTCGAAGGTGCTGTCGACGACGTTGCCGTCTTCGAGTTTCAGGGCGAAATGCAGGGTGACTTGGGAATCACCACCAATACGGACATCAACCATTGGCGGTCTCTCCGGAATTTTTCGATTTGAACATGTCCAGCGCCAGCATGATGGCGCCGACGGTGATGGCGCTGTCGGCCAGGTTGAAGGCCGGGAAGCGCCAGCGGTCCTGCCAGTGGACGAGGATGAAGTCCACCACGTGGCCCAGGACCATGCGGTCGTACAGGTTGCCCAGCGCGCCGCCCAGCACCAGGGCCAGGGCGATGGCCAGCCAGGTCTCGCCGCGCTTGAGGCGTTTGAGCCAGACCACCAGCACGACGCTGACCACGATGGCGATCAGGGCAAACAGCCAGCGCTGCCAGCCGGAGCTGTCGGCGAGGAAGCTGAACGCGGCGCCGGTGTTGTAGGCCAGGGTCCAGCTGAACAGGTCGGGGATGACCACGATCTGCTGGTACATGGTCAGCTCAGCCTGGAAGAAGGCCTTGGAGACCTGATCCAGGACGAACACCAGCACGGTGATCCACAGCCAGGGCAGGCGACCGAAGCGATCGGCGTTAGGCATAGTGACGCACCTCGCCCGCGCCTTCGATGTTCTCGACGCAGCGGCCGCACAGTTCCGGGTGAGCGGCATTGCTGCCGACATCCGCGCGGAAGTGCCAGCAACGGCCGCACTTGGCGTGGGAGGACTTCACCACCTGCAGCTTCAGGCCCGGCAGTTCACTCGCTACCGCATCGGCGGGCGCGGCGGACAGCGGCGCGACGGTGGCGGCGGAGGTAATCAGCACGAAGCGCAGCTCGTTGCCCAGCTTCTCCAGGCGCTTGGCCAGGGAGTCTTCGGCGTAGAGGGTGATCTCGGCCTGCAGGTTGCCGCCGATGGTCTTGGCGCTGCGCAGGTTCTCCAGTTCCTTGTTCACGGCGGCCTTGGCAGCCATGACTTCATCCCAGTAGGCGCGATCCAGCTCGGCGTCGGCCGGCAGTTCCGCGAGACCGTCGTACCAGGTGGTCAGCATCACCGACTCGGCGCGCTCGCCCGGCATGAAGCTCCAGATTTCCTCGGCCGTGAAGGCCATGATCGGCGCGATCCAGCGCACCAGGGCCTCGGCGATGTGGAACAGCGCGGTCTGGCAGGAACGGCGGGCAACGCTGTTGGCCTGGGTGGTGTACTGGCGGTCCTTGATGATGTCCAGGTAGAAGCCGCCCAGCTCCTGCACGCAGAAGTTGTGCACCTTGGAGTAGACGTTCCAGAAGCGGTAGTCGCGGTAGGCCTCTTCCAGCTCGCGCTGCAGCTGCAGCGCGCGGTCGATGGCCCAGCGGTCCAGGGCCAGCAGCTGGTCGTTGGGCAGCAGGTCCTTGGCCGGGTCGAAGCCGGACAGGTTGGACAGCAGGAAGCGCGTGGTATTGCGGATACGACGGTAGGCGTCGGCGCTGCGCTGGAGGATCTGCTGGGAAACGGCGATCTCACCGGAGTAGTCGGTGGACGCAACCCACAGGCGCAGGATGTCGGCGCCCATGCTGTCGATCACGGTCTGCGGCACCACGGTGTTGCCCAGGGACTTGGACATCTTGCGGCCGGACTCGTCCACGGTGAAGCCGTGGGTCAGCAGTTGGCGGTACGGCGCATGGCCGTCGATCGCGCAGCCGGTCAGCAGCGACGAGTGGAACCAGCCGCGGTGCTGGTCGGAACCTTCCAGGTAGAGATCGGCGGCCGGACCGCTGGCATGGCCCAGCTCGGCGTGGGAGCCGCGCAGCACGTGCCAGTGGGTGGTGCCGGAGTCGAACCAGACGTCCAGGGTGTCGTTGATCTTGTCGTACTGCGCGGCTTCATCGCCCAGCAGTTCGGCGGCGTCGAGCTTGAACCAGGCTTCGATGCCCTCTTTCTCGACGCGCAGGGCCACTTCTTCCATCAGCTCGACGGTGCGCGGGTGCAGCTCGCCGGTGGCCTTGTGCAGGAAGAACGGAATCGGTACGCCCCAGTTGCGCTGGCGCGAGATGCACCAGTCCGGACGGCCGGCGATCATGCCGTGCAGGCGCGCCTGGCCCCAGTTGGGCACGAATTCGGTCTGGGTGATGGCTTCCAGCGCGCGCTCGCGCAGGGTGGCGCCGGTCTGCGGCTGCTTGTCCATGCCGACGAACCACTGCGCGGTGGCGCGGTAGATCAGCGGGGTCTTGTGGCGCCAGCAGTGCATGTAGCTGTGGTTGATGGCCGCGTGCTTGAGCAGCGCGCCAACTTCGTCGAGCTTGGCGACGATATTCGGGTTGGCCTTCCAGATGAACTGGCCGCCGAAGAACGGCAGGTCGGCCACGTACACGCCGTTGCTCTGCACCGGGCTGAGGATGTCGTCGTTGACCATGCCGTACTGCTTGCAGGTACGGAAGTCGTCCTCACCGTAGGCCGGGGCGGAGTGAACCACGCCGGTGCCGGCGCCCAGTTCGACGTACTCGGCCAGGTAGACCGGCGACAGGCGCTCGTAGAACGGATGACGGAAACGGATCAGGTCCAGCGCTTCGCCTTGTGCGGTAGCGATGACCTTGCCTTCCAGGCCATAACGCTGCAGGCAGGACTCGACCAGCTCCTCGGCCAGCACCAGCAGGCGCTCGCCGGTATCGACCAGGGCGTAGGTGAATTCGGGGTGGACGTTCAGCGCCTGGTTGGCCGGAATGGTCCAGGGGGTGGTGGTCCAGATGACGATGGCGGCCGGCTTGGGCAGGCTGGCCAGGCCGAAGGCGGCGGCCAGCTTGCCTTCGTCTTCCACCGGGAAGGCGACGTCGATGGCGTCGGACTTCTTGTCGGCATACTCGACTTCCGCCTCGGCCAGGGCCGAACCGCAGTCGAAGCACCAGTTCACCGGCTTCAGGCCCTTGAACACGAAGCCCTGCTTGACCATCTCGGCGAGGGCGCGGATTTCGCCAGCCTCGTTGGAGAAGTTCATAGTCTTGTAGGGGTTGTCCCAGTCACCCAGCACACCCAGACGGATGAAGTCGGCCTTCTGCCCTTCGATCTGCTCGGCAGCATATTCGCGGCACAGCTCGCGGGTCTTGTCCGCCGGCAGGTTCTTGCCGTGGGTGGTCTCGACCTTGTGCTCGATCGGCAGGCCGTGGCAGTCCCAGCCCGGCACATAAGGGGCGTCGTAGCCGGCCAGGGTCTTGGAGCGGACGATGATGTCCTTGAGGATCTTGTTGACCGCGTGACCGATGTGGATGCTGCCGTTGGCGTAGGGCGGGCCATCGTGCAGGATGAATTTCGGGCGACCTTCGCCAATCTTCCGCAGCTTCTGGTACAGGCCAATGTCGTTCCAGAGCTTCAGGGTCTGCGGCTCGCGCTGCGGCAGGCCGGCTTTCATCGGGAAGTCGGTTTCGGGAAGGTTCAGAGTGGCTTTGTAATCGGTCATCTCAGGGCCTGTTCAGGATCTTCAATCAAGCGGTTGGCCCAGCCAGTAGGCTCGGGCGGCGGCGATGTCGGCGAGGATGGCCGCCTTGAGTGCCTCGAGCGAGGCAAAACGCTGCTCATCACGCAGCGTCTGGTGGAACGTGATATCCAGGTGCTGGCCGTACAGATCGCCGGCGAAATCCAGCAGATGCACTTCCAGATGGGGCCGACCGTCGCCATTCACGGACGGCCGGGTGCCGATGTTGGCAACCCCGTTCTGGCGCAGGCCAGCCACCATCGTGCTGACCAGGTAAACGCCATTGAGCGGCGCCTTGCGGCGCTTGAGCTGGATGTTCGCGGTGGGCGAACCCAGCGTGCGCCCCAGCTTCTGTCCGTGCAGCACGCGGCCGCTCAGGCGATACGGGCGACCCAGCAGGCGCTCGACCATGTGCAGGTCGCCGTCGGCCAGATCCTTGCGGATACGCGAGCTGCTCACACGCATGCCGTCGACTTCCACGGTGGTCGCGGCTTCGACGGTAAAGCCCTGCTCCGCACTGGCGTTGACCAGGAAGGCGAAGTCGCCGGAACGGTCGCAGCCGAAGCGGAAATCATCGCCCACTTCCAGATGGCGAACGCGCAGGCCCTCCACCAGCACCTGGCGAACGAACTCGGCGGCCGACAGCTCGCGCAGACGGCGGTTGAACGCCAGGCAGAGGACAAAGTCGACGCCGTACTGGCGCAGCAGTTCGAGCTTCTCGCGCAGGCGGCTCAGGCGCACCGGCGCGGCATCGGGCGCGAAATATTCGCGCGGCTGCGGCTCGAAGATCACCACGCAGCTGGGCACGCCCAGCTCCAGCGAACGCTCGCGCAGACGCCCCAGGATAGCCTGGTGGCCGAGATGGACGCCGTCGAAATTACCGATGGTGGCGACACAGCCCCCGGACAGGGGCCGCAGGTTGTGAAGGCCTCGAAGCAGCTGCATAGCGCGCGTATTGCTCAGAAAGTGGTCGATTATACCCGCACCCGCCGCCGCGCGACAGGCAAAATGCCGTCGCCGCAAACGGATGCAATGCTTTGCCCGGCGAAGGCTACAGCACCGCGCGGCGGGAGAAGTCCCGCAGGCGGAAGCCGAGAAGCGCCAGCATACCGAAATAGGCGACCACACCGGCCACCACCAGCGCACCCAGGCGCACCAGGCGAATCGGCATGCCGCCCTGATCCCAGGCCGGCATGAAGTGCATCATGCCAATCAGCACCGCGCACATCACCAGTACAGCTACGACTAATTTACCGATGAACTTGCCCCAGCCCGACTGCGGCTCGAACAGTTGCTGCTTGCGCAACTGCCAGAACAGCAGCCCGGCATTCAGGCAGGCCGCCAGGCTGATGGCCAGTGCCAGGCCCGCATGCTTGAGCGGGCCAATGAACACCAGGTTCATCAGTTGGGTGGAAACCAGGGTGAACAGCGCGATTTTCACCGGTGTCTTGATGTTCTGCCGCGCATAAAAGCCCGGCGCCAGCACCTTCACCAGGATGATGCCGAGCAGGCCGACCGCATAAGCGATCAGCGCGTGCTGGGTCATCAGGGCGTCGTGGGCGCTGAACTTGCCGTACTGGAACAGCGCGACGGTCAGCGGCTCGGCGATCACGGCCAGCGCCAGGGAGCACGGCAACACCAGCAGGAAGCACAGGCGCAAGCCCCAGTCCATCAGCCGCGAATACTCGTGACGGTCATCGCTGGCGTAGGTCTTGGCCAGCGAAGGCAGCAGGATGGTGCCCAGCGCCACGCCGAGCACGCCGGACGGCAGCTCCATCAGACGATCCGCGTAGTACATCCAGGACACGGAACCGGCAACCAGGAACGAGGCGAAGATAGTGTTGATGATCAGCGAAATCTGGCTGACCGAGACACCGAGGATCGCCGGCCCCATCTGTTTCATCACGCGCCAGACGCCGGAATCGCGCAGGTTGATGCGCGGCAGCACCAGCATGCCGATCTTCTTCAGGTGCGGCAGCTGATAAAGAAGCTGCGCCAGGCCGCCAGCCAGTACCGCCCAGCCTAGCGCCATGATCGGCGGGTCGAAGTACGGCGTCAGGAACAGCGCGAAGAGGATCATGCTGACGTTCAGCAGGGTCGGCACGAAGGCCGGCACCGAGAAGCGGTTCCAGGTATTGAGGATCGCCCCCGCCAGGGAGGCCAGCGAGATCAGCAGGATATAAGGGAAGGTCACCCGCAGCAGGGAGCTGGTGAGTTCGAACTTCTCCGGCGAATCGACAAAGCCGGGCGCCGTCACCCAGATCACCCAGGGTGCAGCCAGCATTCCCAGTGCGGTGACCAGCGCCAGGATCAGCGTCAGCAGACCGGACACATAGGCGATGAAGGTGCGCGTCGCCTCCTCGCCCTGCTGGGTTTTGTACTCCGCCAGGATCGGCACGAAAGCCTGGGAGAAGGCGCCCTCGGCGAATATGCGGCGCAGCAGGTTGGGCAGCTTGAAGGCGACGAAGAAGGCGTCGGTGGCCATGCCGGCGCCGAACATGCGCGCGACGATCGTGTCACGCACGAAGCCGAGCACCCGCGAGATCATGGTCATCGAGCTGACCGCGGCCAGCGATTTGAGTAGGTTCATAGCGTCCAAAACAGGTAGAATGGCCGCCCCTGCCGGGCGCGGCACTGGCTTCGAGCGACTGCTCGAGCGCCAGGCGAAGCGCAGCAGTGTAGGGCCGCGGTGCGAATAAATCACCCCGTCCACCGGCCAGTGTGCGCCCGTCGCACCACTCGTCGGAGGTTGCCCATACCCTTGACAAGGCCTTGATGCAACGGCATTATTCGCGGCCTTAATTTATTCGCAACATCCCAAGTTTTTTTCGAGGAGCTCGACGGTGGCCAACACACCTTCCGCCAAAAAACGCGCCAAACAGGCTGAGAAGCGTCGCAGCCACAACGCCAGCCTGCGTTCCATGGTTCGTACCTACATCAAGAACGTAGTCAAAGCAGTCGACGCCAAGGACCTGCCGAAGGCCCAGGCCGCTCTGGTTGCTGCCGTACCGGTCATCGACCGCATGGCTGACAAAGGCATCATCCACAAGAACAAGGCCGCTCGCCACAAGAGCCGCCTGAACGCCCACGTGAAGGCCCTGGCCACCGCGTAAGCGTTCCGTTCTTGAAAAACCGGCCCCAGGGCCGGTTTTTTATTGCCTGCGATTTGCCTGCCGGACACTTATCCACAGGGCTGTTTTTCTGCAGGCAAAAAGAAAGGGCGGTCAACCCGCCCTTTTCTTTCTTACTTCTCAGGCCACGGCATGATCGGGATCGCCGTCACCGCATTCTGCGGACTGCCCTCGATCACCCGGTCGCTGTAGACCAGATAGACCAGCGCATTGCGCTTCTTGTCGAAGAAACGCACCACCTGCATGGTCTTGAACACCAGAGAGGTACGCTGCTGGAACACCACCTCGCCGTCCTTGAGCTCACCTGCAAAGCGGATCGGCCCCACCTGGCGACAGGAGATCGATGCCTCGGCACGATCTTCCGCCAGTCCCAGACCACCCTTCACACCGCCAGTCTTGGCTCGCGACAGGTAGCAACTGACACCCTCCACCTTGGGATCATCGAAAGCCTCAACGACGATCTTGTCGTTAGGCCCGACCCATTTGAAAACAGTGGACACCTCACCGACCACATCGGCGCGGGCCAATGCCGGCAGCAACAGCAGTGCAGCGATCAATCCCTTGCGCATGCGAACGCTCCTCAGACCAGAACCAGGTTGTCGCGGTGCACCAGCTCCGGACCATCGACATAACCCAACAGACCTTCGATCGCGTCGGTCGGCTGGCCGATGATCTTTTGCGCCTCGAGCGCACTGTAGTTGGCCAGCCCACGGGCGATCTCGCGCCCCTGCTGATCCACGCAAACCACCATCTCACCGCGCCGGAAACTGCCCTGCACAGCCTTCACACCGACCGGCAGCAGGCTTTTGTGATCCTGCGACAGCGCCTTCACCGCACCATCGTCGAGCACCAGGGTGCCGCGCATCTGCAGGTGGCCGGCCAGCCACTGCTTGCGCGCGGCCTTGCGACTCTGCTCGGGAGTCAGCAGCGTACCGAGACGCTCACCCACACGCAGGCGATCCAGCACGCGCTCGATACGACCACCAACGATGACCGTATGCGCACCGGAACGCGCCGCGAGACGGGCCGCGCGCAGCTTGGTCTGCATACCGCCACGCCCCAGCGCACCGCCCGTACCGCCAGCCACGGCATCCAGCGCCGCATCATCGGCACGAGCCTCGAAGATCAGCTGGGCATCGGGGTTATTGCGCGGATCGGCATCGAACATGCCATCGCGATCCGTGAGGATCACCAGCAGGTCAGCCTCGACTAGGTTGGCCACCAGCGCCGCCAGGGTGTCGTTGTCGCCGAAGCGGATCTCGTCGGTGACCACGGTGTCGTTCTCGTTGATCACCGGAATCACACCCAGATCCACCAGCGTGCGCAAGGTGTTGCGCCCGTTCAGGTAGCGCTTGCGATCGGACAGGTCATCATGGGTCAGCAGCACCTGAGCGGTCTGCAAGCCGTGCACGCCGAAGCTCGACTCCCAGGCCTGCACCAGACCCATCTGCCCCACCGCGGCGGCCGCCTGCAGCTCGTGCATGTCACTAGGTCGAGCAACCCAACCCAGGCGACTCATGCCCGCCGCCACAGCACCGGAAGACACCAGCACCAGCTCGACGCCCGCGCAATGCAGCGCGACCATCTGCTCGACCCAGACCGCCATGGCGTCGCGATCCAGACCGCGACCATCGGCGGTCAGCAACGCACTGCCAATCTTGACTACCCAGCGCTTGGCGCCAGTTACCTTCTCACGCATACCCTCAACCTTAGAACCTGTCCAATGTCTGCCTGCGCTTGCCCATGCTGCGTTAAAAGCAGGCTCAAAATGCTCATTTACCACTCGTAAACTGCGCTTTTTCACCTGCTTTTGCCTTGCCTGAGCTGCGCTCGGCGAGACTTTGAACAGGCTCTAGAAGTCAGGCTTCACACGTTTCATCCGGACCGGCGGGCGCAGCTCCGATCAAGGCACGTAGAAGATTTCCGGCCCATCGCCGTCGTCTTCGTCATCCTCGAAATCATCGTCATCCACATCGTCGACATTCTTCAGACCAGAGCGACGCAGTGCACGGGCGTCGTCCAGAGCCTGCAGACGGGCGCGAGCCTCGTCTTCGATGCGCTGATCCAGGGCCGCCAGGGCTTCGCCATAGGCCGGCTCTTCCTCGATCCGCAGAGTGCGTTCGTCGAGGTATTTCATGATGTCCTGGCTCAGCTTCTCGGTGCCTTCGCGCTCCAGAGCAGAAATCACGTAGACCGGCCCCTCCCAACCGAGGCGCTCGACCACAGCCTGCTTGCGACGCTCCTGCTCCTCGGGCTCGAGGATCTGGTCCATCTTGTTCAGCACCAGCCAGCGATCACGCTCGGTCAGCGCCGGGCTGAATTTTTCCAGCTCGTGGACGATGGTTTCCGCAGCATCGGCCGGGTCACTTTCGTCCAGCGGCGCCATGTCGACGATGTGCAGCAGCAGGCGGGTACGCGCCAGGTGCTTGAGGAAGCGGATACCCAGGCCGGCACCTTCGGCAGCACCCTCGATCAGGCCAGGAATATCGGCGACCACGAAGCTCTTGAAGCGACCAACACTGACCACGCCCAGGTTCGGCACCAGGGTGGTGAAGGGATAATCGGCGACCTTCGGCTTGGCGGCAGACACCGCACGGATGAAGGTGCTCTTGCCGGCGTTGGGCAGGCCGAGCAGACCGACGTCCGCCAGCACTTTCAGCTCCAGCTTGAGATCACGCGCATCGCCAGGCTTACCTGGAGTGGTCTGGCGCGGCGCGCGATTGGTGCTGGACTTGAAGCGAGTATTGCCCAGGCCGTGCCAACCACCCTGGGCAACCATGATGCGCTGACCGGCAACGGTCAGGTCGCCGATGATCTCCTGGGTATTGGCATCGATGATGGTGGTACCGACCGGCACGGGCAGGACGAGATCGTCGCCCTTGGCGCCCGTGCAGTCCTTGCTGCCGCCGTTCTCGCCGCGCTGGGCGTCGAAACGACGGGTGTAGCGGTAGTCCACCAGGGTATTCAGGTTCTCGTCGGCCTCGAGATACACCGAGCCGCCGTCGCCACCGTCACCGCCGTTGGGACCGCCTTTCTCGATGAACTTCTCGCGGCGGAAGCTCATGAGGCCGTTGCCGCCGTCACCGGCTTTCACGTGGATGGATACTTCGTCGACGAATTTCATTGCGAACGCCTCCCGCCGAGCCGGCGGGTTGAAAATAAGAAAAGGAGCATAGGATACAGCCAAGTCCGCGCAAACGCCCGAACCGACAGCACCTCGCCTGGAAACGCCAGAAACAAAAAAGCCCCGTCGCGAGACAGGGCTTTTTCAGTGAGAGCTCGCTTAGGCAGCGACGACGCTTACATAGCGACGGCCAAAGGCGCCTTTCACTTCGAACTTGATCACGCCGTCGACTTTAGCGAACAGGGTGTGATCCTTGCCCATGCCAACGCCGTAGCCAGCGTGGAACTGGGTACCGCGCTGACGCACGATGATGTTGCCTGCTTTCACAGCCTGGCTACCGAACAGCTTCACGCCAAGGCGTTTGCTTTCTGAGTCGCGGCCGTTGCGGGTACTACCGCCAGCTTTTTTGTGTGCCATGAGTCAATTCTCCTGAAGAGGAATTAGGCCTGGATGCCGGTGATCTTGATTTCAGTGAACCACTGGCGGTGGCCCTGACGCTTCATGTGGTGCTTGCGGCGGCGGAACTTGATGATGCGCACTTTGTCGTGACGACCGTGGGAAACCACTTCTGCGGTCACTTTCGCGCCTTCTACCACCGGCAGGCCGATCTTGACGTCATCGCCGTTGGCGACCAGCAGGATGCGATCCAGGTTGATCGCTTCGCCGGTGGCGACGTCGAGTTTCTCGACCTTGAGGAATTCGCCTTCGGTGACTTTGTATTGCTTGCCACCAGTAACAATTACTGCGTACATCTGGATGTCTCCGTTAGACCTGCTCACCCGACGCTTTATAGAAAGAGGAATCGGTCGGCATGGCTGCATGGGGCCGGAAAGGACGCCCGTGCAATTGCGTAAGGCAGGATATGCCAGGGAAGTTCGGGGCCGCGATTCTACGCAAACACTCGGTGCGGATCAAGCCCCATGGGGCCTTGCCTTGACAGGCCTTCCCCCCGCCACCTAGCATGCCGCGCAATCTACGAGGAGCGCTGTCTTTAATGCAACCCCAGGCTTTCTATCGCGTGGTGGCGGACGACTTCACCGCCGTCGACGGCATCATCCGTCGCCAACTCACTTCCCGCGTTCCCCTGGTGGAAAAGATCGGCGACTACATCATCTCCGCCGGCGGCAAGCGCCTTCGCCCGCTGCTGGTGCTCCTCTCGGGCAAGGCCCTGGGCTATTCGGGCGATGACCTGAAGTTGCTGGCCGCCACCATCGAATTCCTGCACACCTCCACCCTGCTGCACGACGACGTGGTCGACGCTTCCGGCCTGCGCCGCGGCCGCGCCACTGCCAATGCCCAATGGGGCAACGCACCGAGCGTGCTGGTGGGCGACTTCCTTTATGCGCGCTCCTTCGAAATGATGGTCGAGCTGGGCTCCATGCCGGTCATGCGCATCATTTCCCAGGCCACCCGCGTGATCGCCGAGGGCGAAGTACTGCAGCTGTCCAAGGTTCGCGACGCCAGCACTACCGAAGAAACCTACATGGAAGTCATCCGCGGCAAGACTGCGATGCTCTTCGAAGCGTCCACCCACAGTGCCGCTGCGCTGGCCGAAGCGCCAGCCGAGCAGGCCGAGGCGCTGCGCCTGTTCGGCGACGCCCTGGGCATCGCCTTCCAGCTGGTGGACGACCTGCTCGACTACCGCGGCGACGCCGCCAGCCTGGGCAAGAACGTCGGCGATGACCTCGCCGAAGGCAAGCCTACCCTGCCGCTGATCGCCACCATGCGCGACGGCACCCCGGAACAGGCCGCGCTGGTGCGCAAGGCCATCCAGCAGGGCGGCAGCCAGGACCTGGAAGGCATCCGCGCCGCCGTCGAGGCTGCCGGCGCCCTGGACTACACCGCCAACCTGGCTCGTGACTATGCCGCCCGCGCCATCGAGCACCTCAAGGCACTGCCGGACAACGAATACCGCGCCGCGCTGATCGAACTGGCCGAGTTCTCGGTCGCCCGCACGCACTGATCCGCCGCTTCGCCAGAGCCCGCCCCGGTTCGCCGCGGCGGGCTTTTTATTGCCTCGCCGTTGACCGGGAACAACAGGTCGTCGCCTGCGTGAAAATTTTTCCAATTCAGGCTTGCTATTGAGATAATAAGAATTATTCTCATTAAACGGTCTGCACGGAGGAACACGCCATGACCTACATGATCGACGCCTGGCTGGATCGCCCACATCCCTACCTGCGCATCCTGCATCGGGACACCGGGGAAGTCTGCGCGGTACTCGAAGAAGAAGCCCTGGATGAACTGCGTGAACAGGGTGGCCTGGAGCTGTCCGAACTGAGCACCAGCGAGCCACTGGTACTCAAGGAGTTGGTGCGCAACCTGTTCCTGTTCTGTTACGCCCGCGCACTGCGCTAGTCGACCACAACCACGGCTGCAAACAACCCTTGCAGCGGTGCCGAGAGGTTCGCGAGCAATGGCTGGGCGCCCCCTCGGTCCTACAAAAAGCGGGGGCAGCGTGAAGATTGCGGCGGCGCAGGACGCGCCGCCGGTGCTCCGCCGCCCGGGAGGCGGATGCATAAAGGGGCGCCGAAGCGCCCCTTTTCCTGCGGAGCGGCCAGGGATGGCGCTCCGCAGTGAACCCTCGGGAATCAGAGGATTTCCAGCAGCTCGACATCGAACACCAGCACACTGTGCGGCGGGATGCTGCCGACGGCCTGGCCGCCGTAGGCCAGCTCGCTCGGCACGTGCAGACGCCATTTGCTGCCAGCGTTCATCAGTTGCAGGGCCTCGACCCAACCGGCGATTACACCACCCACCGGGAATTCTGCCGGCTGGCCGCGCTCGTAGGAGCTGTCGAAGACGGTGCCGTCGACCAGGGTGCCGTGGTAGTGGGTACGCACGGTGTCTTCGCGGGACGGCTTGGCACCTTCGCCGCTGACCAGTACTTCGTACTGCAGGCCGGACGGCAGGACAGTCACGCCTTCGCGCTTGGCGTTGTCCACCAGGTACTCGCGGCCAACGGCGGCGGCAGCTTCGGCTTTGGCCTGGGCTTCAGCCTGCATGCGCTCGCGGATCACCTGGAAGCTGGCGGACAGAGCCTCGCCCGGAACGCGGCTTTCGGCGCCGGCGTAGGCGTCGGACAGGCCAGCCAGGATGGCGTCGAGGGTCATGCCCGGAACCGGGTTCTCGCGCAGCTGGTCGCCCAGCTGACGGCCAATGCCGTAGCTGACGCGGGCTTCGTCGGTGGAAAGGTTGAGTTCGCTCATGGCGGCGCTCCGCTGGGGGTTCAAAAAAGGGCCGCCAGCCTAGCACAGATGCACCGCCGCCCCCACCGCGCGAGCCTCGCGCAGCGGGACGGGCCCAACGCCCGGAACCTAATGCAACGGGATGGTCACGCCCGCGCCGATGTCGCGCTCATCGTCCATGCCGCACATCTCGTCGTGCACCACGGCATGTACCAGATGGAAGGGAACATTGGGCAACGCGCGGAGCACTTCTCGCGCATGGGCAACGGAGCGCACGCTGATGACATGCCCGGCCTCGTCCTGGACTGGATAGAAGCGCGCGCCCATGCGTGCCTCCAGCACGTAGATATCACCCTCCAGCGACACCAGGTTGATCTCGTCGATGTCGCCGGCGACGGAGCGGCTGGTCAGTTCCTGCAGATTCATGTGCTGCACCTCCTGCGGATTGATCCCCGCGGAAAGTCTTGACCAGCAGGCGCTCACCGCAAGCCGAAAACGCAACCGCCCGTCCGTTTTGCAACGGCCGGGCGGTGCGGATAGCGCGGAATACCGTCAGTGATCGTGGCGCGTGGCCTTGTCCAGATAGCCCATGGCAAAGGCCGAGAGGACGAAGGTCAGGTGCATGATCACGTACCACATCAGCTTGTTGTCTTCGATGTTCTTGGCGTCCATGAAGATGCGCAGCAGATGGATCGAAGAGATCGCCACGATGGAGGCGGCCACCTTGTTCTTCAGCGAACTGGCGTCCATCTTGCCGAGCCAGCTGAGCTTTTCCTTGCCTTCGTCGATATCCAGCTGCGACACGAAGTTTTCGTAGCCGGAGAACATCACCATCACCAGCAGCCCGCCGACCAGGGCCATGTCGATCAGCGACAGCAGCACCAGGATCAGGTCCGCCTCGGCGATGCTGAAGATGCTGGGCAGGATGTGGAAGATTTCCTGGAAGAATTTGATGGTCAGCGCCAGCAGGGCCAGCGACAGGCCGATGTAGATCGGCGCCAGCAGCCAGCGCGCGGCGTACAGGGAGTTTTCGACGAATCGTTCCATGGTGCTCGCAGGGAGGTCGTGGGAAAAGGGCGGCCGCAGTATAGCGGATGACCTTTGCGAGTTATCCCGGCTTTCTATAGATAAATATGTCTGTGGATAAATAGGTGGGCGGCCACGGTATGAAACCGTAGCAGCCAAGCGCCCCGCGGCCTTCAGCGGATCGTGCAGGGACTGCCCAATCGCTCTCTGAGCCTTGAGAGCCTCAACCTTCAGGGCGAAATTGGAAGTTGCCGACATGGCGCGAGCGTTCGCCGTTCAGGCGGCGCAGTTCGCCTTGCAGGTGCAACTGCCAGATGGGGGGATCGTCTGCCACGATGTAGCCCTGCTGGGCCAGGCAGTCGGAGATCGCCTCGAGCACGCCTTCGGCCACGAAAGGCCCGCAGAACGGGCCCTGCGCCTTGATGGCGGTGGGCTGCGCACCGGACATGCCGGCGGCGCACAACAAGGTCCAGAGTCCATTCTCTCCGGCCAGCGGCCTGATCTCGCACTCGATGCGCGTGGTCAGCCCCAGACAGGGGCGGATAAGGCAGAGGTTACGCGGCATGGCGGCACCCTCGCGGTTGTCCTGGGATTGAGACTACACCCAGGTTCTGACACGCGAAAGTGCGGATTTATCCGGCCATCTTGCGGGCAACGGCATGAAAATGGCGCCGGTGGAATGTCCCCACCGGCGCCCTGCCCTGGCCGCACTCAGTCGGCGTCTTTCTTCTTGCGGGCACGTTCCTTTTTCACTGGCGCCTGGTCGACAGGAGCCTTGTCCACAGGGGCCTTTTCCACCGGCGCCTTCGGCTTGCTGGCGGGCTTGGCTGCGGCTGGCTCCTTGGCCGGCTTTTCCTTTTCTTCCTCGTCCATGCCCAGTTCGGAGATTTCCTTCAGGCGCTCGACGACACGGGCATTGACGCTGCCCTTGGGGAAATGACCCTTGGCATCCGGCGCACCGGCCGGTTCGCCGACCAGCAGGCTCAGCGCCTCGTCGGCCTGGCGCACGGCGTAGATATGGAACTCGCCGTTGCGCACCGCCTGCAGCACGCGCTCGTCGAGCATCAGGGTGGCGACGTTGGCGCGCGGGATGATCACACCCTGCTCGCCGGTCAGGCCACGCGCCTCGCAGAGACGGAAGAAGCCCTCGATCTTCTCGTTGACCCCGCCGACTGCCTGCACCTCGCCGAACTGGTTGATCGAGCCGGTGATGGCGAAGCATTGCCGCAGTGGCGTGCGCGACAGGGCGGAGATCAGCGTGCAGACCTCGCCCAGCGAAGCACTGTCGCCGTCCACGTATCCGTAGGACTGCTCCAGGGCGATGCTCGCGGAAATTTCCAGGGGGAATTCCTGGGCATAGCGGCTGCCGAGGTAGCCGGTGAGGATCATCACACCCTTGGAGTGGATCGGCTGGCCGAGGTTGACTTCGCGCTCGATGTCGACGATGCCGCTGCCACCGGGATAGACCGTCGCGGAAATGCGCGCCGGCATGCCGAAGGCCGAGTCGCCGACTTCCAGCACGGTCAGCCCGTTGCACTTGCCCACGGCGGCGCCCTCGCTGTCGATCAGGATGATGCCGGCGAGAATGTCGTCGAGGATTCGCGCCGACACGCGGCCGGTGCGGGTTTCCTTGGCCTTCAGGGCGCGCTCGATGTGACCCAGGTCGGTCACTTCCTGGCCGGCAAGCTGGCGGATGAAGTCCGCTTCGCTGACCAGTTGGAACAGGTCGCCGATGCGCGCCGAGAGCCGCCCCTGATGCTCGGCCAGGCGCGCGCTGTAGGTGGCCAGGCGCGCGACGGCCTCGCGGGTCAGCGGCGCCAGTCCCTCTTCCGAGGTGCGGGTCTTGAGCAACTGGGCGAACTGTTCGAGGCTGTCTTCGGCGAGCGGGATGTCCTCGTCGAAGTCCACCAGCACGCGGAACATCTCCTGGAAGTCCGGGTCCAGGTCCTGCAGCGTGTAGTAGATCTGCCGCGAGCCGATGATGATCACCTTGATGTTCAGCGGGATCACCTGGGGCGTCAGGCTCATCGCGGTCAGGCGGCCGAGTTCGGCCAGTGGCGATTCCATCTTCAATTGACGCGACTGCAGCGCACGCTTGAGGGCGTCCCAGACGAACGGCTCGCTGAGCAGCTTCTCCGCTTCCAGTACCAGGAAGCCGCCGTTGGCACGGTGCAGCGCACCGGGGCGCAGCTGGCGGTAGCTGGTGTACAGCGCGCCCTGATCGGAGGCGTACTCGATGCGGCCGAACAGGTTGTCATAGGTCGGGTGCGATTCGAACACCACCGGCGCGCCGCTGGTGGCGTGGTGGGCAATCGCCTGGTTCGGCGCGTACTGCTCCTCCAGGCTCTGCTTGCGTTGTGGATCGGTGCGCTCGGCGTCGACCAGCTGATCGACCACGGTCTTCAGCAGGTTGAGCTGCATGGCCTGCAGGTAGGCGCTGACCCCGGAGTTGTTGTTGTACTTCTCCACCAGCGGCGCCAGCAGCGGCTGCAGCGCCAGGGTGATGGTTTCCTCATTGAGCTGACGCAGCTGGTTGCTGGACTCGCGCTTCCATTGCGGCAGGCTGGAGAGCTCCTCGTTGAGATGCTCCTCGAGGTCGGCGATGTCGGCGTGGAAGCGCTCGCGCTCCTCTTCCGGCAGTTGGGCGAACTCGGCTTCATCCAGCGCCTTGCCGTCCTTCATCGGGGTGAAGGCGATGTTGGCGCTGTCGCGGTAGAGGGCGACTTCCTTCTCCAGCGCCAGGCGCTCGACGGTATCCAGGGCCTTGTCATAGCGCTGGTTGAAGGCGCGGTCGATGGCGCTCTTCTTCTGCTGGTACGCCGGATTCTCGAACACCGAGGGGAAGGTGGAGAGCAGGTTGTCGATCAGATGGTCGATGTCGGTGCCGAACTCGGCGGCGCTGCCCGGCGGCAGCTCGATCACCCGCGGCTCGCGCGAGTCATCGAAATTGTTGACGTAGACCCAGTCGGCCGGCGTCGGCAGGCGCTTGCCCTCGGCCTTCAGGTAACGCTGCACGAAGGAAAAACGGCCGGTGCCCGGCTCGCCCATGACGAACACGTTGTACCCCGGACGCGGCATCGCCACGCCGAACTGCAGCGCCTCGACCGCACGCTCCTGTCCGAGCACGCCCAGGAAAGGCTCCAGTTCTTCGGTGGTCTTGAAGGGAAACTGTTCGGGGGTGAAGGGGCGGGTCAGTTCATCGGGCGCCAGGCGCAGGCCGGCAGCAACGGAATCGGGCATTGGAGGTCCTTGCTTCGGGCGGCGCGAGGCCGCGGAGATTCGTCCGCATTCTCGCGCCGCCCGCGCGCCACTGGCAAGGCAGTATTGGTGACAGTTTCAGTCCACTGCATCGGCGCAGCGCAGACAGTGCTCGGCGGCCGGCAAGGCATGCAACCGGCGCTCCTCGATGGCTTCGCCACAGCGTGCGCATTCACCATAGGTGCCGTCGGCCAAACGCAGCCGCGCCAGCCCCACCAGGCGCATGCCAGCCTCGGCTTCGGCCAGCAGGGCGCGCAACACATCGTCGTTCTGCCGCTGCTGGGCCTGTTCGGCGAAGTCCGGCGAATGGCTGCGGCCCAGATCGCGGCGGATGGCCTCGGCGCGTTTGGAATATTCGGCTGCCAACTGGTCCAGCGCTGGCCGTGGATCGAAATCGACCATGACTACTTCCTCGCAAGGGAACTGATTCAAGTGTGGTCGGTTCCAAGCCTTCCGCCGCTGATACCGATCAACTGCGGGTCATCCGAGCCTTTCCAGTCGAGTCCGGCCATACTCGCTGCGGCAGCGGCTGCCTTGACACCTGCAAGGCATTGGAGAAAAGCTCTGGCCAGGCGCTGTTTCGCTGTCAGCGACTGATCAACGGTCCCCGACCTCAAAAAGAGAGAAAAAAGATGAAAAGGATTCTGCTCGGTACCCTCCTCGCCACCGCGTCCCTCAGTGCCCTCGCCGATGCTCCAGGCAGCGACGGCTGCGGCTGGGGCAACATGCTGTTCAAGGGCCAGCGCGGCACCGCTACCCACGTCCTGGCCGCCACCACCAACGGCACCAGCGGCAACAACACCTTCGGCATGACCACCGGCACCAACGGCTGCCACACCAATGGCGCGCTGACCTACGGCGGCAAGCCGATGATCGTGCTCAGCAGCATGATGGACGAGCTGTCCGAAGACATGGCCAAGGGTGACGGCGAAGCGCTGACCACCTACGCCGTGGTGCTGGGCGTCAAGCCCGAGGATCGCGCGCACTTCGCCCAGGTCACCCACGAGCACTTCGCACAGATCTTCAACAAGTCCGACGTGACTGCCGAGGACGTCTACGCCAACACCCAGGCCGTCCTGAAACAGGACAGCACCCTGGCCAAGTACGCCGAACAGGCCTGACGGCCAACGCGAGCCCGCCCGCTCCGGGCGGGCTCACCTTTCCCTTCCAGTAGCCCACTCGATGCCCAAACGCCTGTTGCCCTGGATGGCGCTGTGCGCCTGCACCCCACTGCTGGCTTCGCCGGCGATCGATCCACAACGTCTGCAGACACTGGCCGACGAACCCTACTGGCTGGCCCTGGGTCACTATGAACACGCCAAGCTCGGCGGCTGGCGCAGCTTCGTCGACGACCCGAAGTTCTTCCTCGCCAAGGACGGAGAGCGCCATCCGCAATCCGAACTGGCCGCCACCGTGAAAGCCCTGTACGCCCCCGCGAGCCTTGGCGACAAACATGCCCAGTGCGTCTACCCGGCGCGCACCCGCTGGCTGCGCCAGCAGTTGCAGCTCGACGACCTGCCGGCGGTCGAGTGCAAGGAATTCACCACCTGGTACCAGGACATCAACCCGCACAGCGCCGTGCTGGTGTTCCCGGCCGCCTACCTGAACAGCCCGTCCTCGATGTTCGGCCACACCCTGCTGCGCATCGACCAGGCCGACGTCGACTCCGACAACACCGCCCTGCTCAGCTACGCGCTCAACTTCGGCGCCTACATCGAGGGCATGGACAACAGCATCCTCTACGCCTGGAAGGGCCTGATGGGCGGCTACCCCGGCCTGTTCGCCCTGGTGCCCTACCGCGAGAAGCTCGCCGAATACAGCCGCCTGGAGAACCGCGACCTCTGGGAATACCGCCTGAACCTGACGCCGGAAGAAACCGCGCGCATGGTCGAGCACGTCTGGGAGCTGAAGCAGATCCGCTTCAAGTACTACTTCTTCGACGAGAACTGCTCCTTCCGCCTGCTGGAGCTGCTGGAGATCGCCCGCCCCGGCACCGAACTCACCGACCACTTCCCGCTCACCGCCATCCCCACCGACACGGTGCGCGCGGTGAAGGACGCCGGGCTGATCGACCGGGTGGACTACCGGCCGTCCCGCGAGCGTGAGCTGCTGGCCCGTGGCGAGCCGCTGAGCCACGACGAGAAAGTGCTGGCACGGCGCATCGCCGATGACGACGGCCAGTTGCAGAGCCCCGAATTCGCCGCCCTGCCTGCCGACCGCCAGGCCCTGGTGCAGGACACCGCATTCCGCCTGGTGCGCTACCGTGCCACCGGCCAGGAGCGCGACCAATCCACCGCCTCGCGCAGCTACAACCTGCTCAAGGCGATCAACCAGAACCCGCCGCCGGCACTGGACGTGGAGCGCCCCGGCCAACCGGAGAACGGCCATGAATCGCGTACCTGGCAGGTCGGCGCCGGCAGCCGCGACGGCGAAGCCTTTGCCCAGTACGGGCTGCGCATGGCCTACCACGACCTCGACGACAACGCCTACGGCTTCCCGCTGGGCGCACAGATCGAGATCGGCCAGCTCAAGCTGCGCCAGTACGAAGGCAACCGCTGGCAACTGCAACAACTGGACCTGGTCACCATCCGCTCCATGACACCGCGCAACGAGCTGCTCAAGCCATTGTCCTGGCAGGTCGCCGGCGGCTGGGAGCGGGTAATCGGCAAACACAGCGACAACGACCACGACACCCTGGTCGGCCACCTCAATGGCGGCGCCGGCGGCAGCTGGAAGCTGACCGACGACCTGCAGGCCTACGCCCTGGGTACCGCGCGCATCGAGAACAACCAGGACTTCGCCGCCACCATCGCCCCGGCCATGGGCTTCGACACCGGCGTGCTATGGAGCAACCCGCTGGGCAATCTCAGCCTCGAAGGCAAGGGCGACTACTTCCACAACGGCGAAGTACGCCGCACCCTGAGCTTCGGCCAGCAGGTGGAGCTGGGCCGCAACCTCGGCCTGCGCCTGTCGGCCCAGCGTGAGTTCAGCCGTGAGGCCAGCCCCCGCAGCGAAGTGATGCTGGAGCTGCGCTGGTACCACTACTGATCCAGTTGGCGCTCCGCGATGCCCTGCTCGGCAAACCACCGCACCAGGGCTTCGCGCTGCATCACCCGCGCGTGCACCGGCGCATTTCCACCGCCGGTCAACAGCCGGCCAAGGTCGCAACCCTGGTCGCGCAGCTGTTCCAGCAACGCGATATCGTTGCTGCGCACCGCGTGCATCAGGGCCAGGCGCTGCAGCTCCGCTTCCCCGGCGATGTGCCCCCGCTCAAGCGCCGCGCGCCAGTCGCGCAGCAGCAGCCGCAGCGAATCCTGCAGCCGTTGCGCCAGCGCCTCGCCCTCGGCGCCCGAGGCGGCCAGCTCATCCAGTGCCTCGAGCAGTTCCTGCCCGCAGTCCGCGCCCTCGACGAACGGGTCCTCATCGAAGCCCAGCAGCGCAAACAGACCGGTTAGATCGTCGGCCACCCGGGTCAGCGCATCCTCGTGCAGGCGCAGCGGCCAGGCTGGCGGCAATGCGCGGCTCCAGGCGTAGACAGCACCGAACTCTTCCGCCTCGACGCAAACGTAGACCCGCTCCAGGTACTCGAAACCGCCGATGGGCAGGAAGCCCACGCGCCCATCCCATTGCTGGCCATTCTCGTCGGCGACTTCCGCCGCGCATTCCTGTTCATGCTCCAGCCAGCCCCACAGGTCGTGGTAGCCGTCGCTGTCCGGATAGAACAACTCGTTGAAGGAATAGGGATGCAGATGACCGCCGTAGTCCACGCACAGCTCGTAGTCCAGGCGACCACCGAAGGCGCAGCGCCACAGGGCGACCAGCTCGGGCGGCAGCGAGCTGCCCAGGCGTCGTTCGATTTCGGCCAACTGGGCAGCACTGATCGGCGGCTGCGCGTCGTGGATGATGCGCCCGGCGAACCAGGCCAGGCGATGCTCGCGCAGCAGTTGCTGCTGCGCCGGTGTGAACTCAGGCATCTCGCCCTTCCTCACGCAGTGTGGCGCGCGCGCCCATCAAGGCGAAGCCAAGCAGGTTCAGCCCACGCCAGCGTGTCGGATTGCCCGCATCTGGATGATCGGCCGCCAGGCCAATGCCCCAGATCGCATCCACCGGGCTGGCCTCGACCAGCACGCGATCGCCCGTGCCCAGCAGGAACTCGCGCAAGGCAGGGTTCTGCCCGAACTTCGCGACGTTGGCGCGGGTCACGATATCCAGGCGCCCAGCGTTCCAGGCTACGTCGTCGAAGCCGAGGATCTCGCGGCCGATGGACTTCGCCTCGGCCGGCGTGCGTGCCGCGAGAATCCGCGCCAGCGCGGCCTCGTCGCCGAACAGCCGGGCCTTGCCGGCCATCATGTAGTGCTCGGCGCTGCTGTAGGTCACGCCGTCGATCTCGAAGTCCGCCTCGAACCACTGGCTGAAGCAGCTCTTGTCGACTTCCACGGAGCGCTTGGGACGATGCCCCCAGAAGCACAGGTACTTGAACGCTTCGCCCGCCTCGATGCGTCGGCACAGCTGCTCGACATTCATCGGCTCATCCATGATCGGCTCCTTGCCGTCAGCGCAAAACGCCGATTCTAGCGCACCCCGCCGGTGATTCCGGGCCAATCCAGGCCGAAGCGTGCCAGGTACTTGCGCAGGCGGTCGGCGTCGTTGGGATTCTGCTTTTCCTGGCGCGAGACGGCGAACAGCTGGCGACCGGCGTCGGACAGGCTGCGCGCCTGCCGGCAGACATCGATCACCGCTTCCAGTTGCAGGCGGTCGAACAGGTCCAGCGCTGCGCCGCGCTCTCCCAGCAGGCCGTCCAGCGGGCTCTGCGCCTGGGCAGCACCCCAGGAGCGGCGTAGTCGACCGATCTCTTCTTCCACCAGCGTCTCGTCGATGCGCCCGCTGTCGGCCAGGGTCGCCATGCGTGTGACGGACGCCGACAGCTCGCGGAAGTTGCCGCTCCACAAGGCCTGCGCCGAGTTGGCGAAGGCCAGGTAACGCGTGCGTGCCTCGCGGTTGAAACGCACCAGGCGACCCTGCTCGCGGGCGTGGCGCTCCAGTTCGAAGTCGATGTTCGGCTCGATGTCCTCACGACGTCCGGCCAGCCCCGGCAGATCGAAGGTCCAGAGGTTGATACGGGCGAACAGGTCCTCGCGGAAAAGCCCCTGCGCCACCCTCTCGCGCAGATCCCGGTGGGTCCCGGCGATCAGTTGGAAGTCGCTGCCCACCTCGCGATCCGAACCCAGCGGGAAGAAGCGCTTCTCTTCAATCGCCTTGAGCAGCATGGCCTGCTCGTCGAGACCCAGCTCGCCGATTTCGTCAAGGAACAGCATGCCGCCATCCGCCGCGCGCAGCAGGCCTTCACGGGCGTTCTGCGCGCCGGTGAAGGCCCCCTTGATATGGCCGAACAACGCCGACATGGCACCGTCGCCGCGCAATGTCGCGCAGTTCACTTCGACGAAGCGTCCCTGGAACTGGTGACGTGCGCGCTTGAGTTCGTACACCCGGCGGGCAAGGAACGACTTGCCCGCACCGGTCGGACCGATCAGCAGCATCGGCGCGCGGGAGCGCCCGGCAACCCGCTCGATCTGTTCGATGGAACGGTTGAATTCGGCGTTGCGCGTGGCAATGCCGGACTTCAGGAAAGCCAGGCTCTCCTCCTGCTCACGACGGAAGCGCGTGGCGATGCGGTCATAGCGCGACAGGTCGAGATCAATGATCGCGACTGTCCCTTCCGGCTGCCGCGCCTCGTCCTTGCGCCGCGACGGCGAGGCCTGCACCAGCCGCGCCGGCAGGTAACGCGCTTCAGTCAGGAGGAACCAGCAGATTTGCGCGACGTGAGTCCCGGTGGTGATGTGCACCAGGTAATCCTCGCGTTCGGTGTCGAAGCTGTAGCCAGCGACGAAATCGTGCAACGCGCCGTATACCTCCTCGAAATCCCACGGATTGCGCAGCGCCATGGGCTGCAGGCGCACCTCGGTTTCCGGGGAGATGTGCCGCACGTCAGCGGCGATGCGTTCGGCCAGGCTGGCATCCCGTGCATCCACGCCGTGGATCAGCTCCAGGCGGTCGATCAGCAAGTCCTGCTGCTGGCACAACCCGACCGTCGGCCGCCACTTCTGCCAGCGCGCGGCACCCTTGCCGACGCGATCCAGGGTCGAACCGAGGAAGCCGATGGCGACGGTTTTCTTGGCTTTCATCTTTTATCCATCAAGATAAACAACGATTCCAGAGTATCCATAAATAGCCACTTCAGCCAATCGACGAAATCGAAAAGTCGCCCGATAAAAACAATTAAATGCTTATTTATCAAATAGTTATAAATATTTCGCAGCCATCGAAAACAAACCTGGCACGCCCCTCGCTATATCTCCCTCGACCGCATCACTGATGCAGCCCACGGGCAGGGACTTCAACTCCCGCCGGTGCCCGAGCCCACCCCTGGTGTCGGCTTCGTGCATGCCGCTGCAGCAGTCACGGTCGATGGCGCGGTAGCTCAGCCCGGTAGAGCACTCCCCTTCGAGGGAGCCGTCGCAGGTTCGAATCCTGCCCGCGCCGTTCGATAGCTCAGTCCGGTAGAGCAGCCATTTTCGGATGGCCTGTCGCGGGTTCGACTCCCGCTCGAACACTGCCCTGTCAAGGCAGCTATTCATGAAAGCAACACCCCGCCGTTGGGCGACGGGATAGGCGCAAAGAGGCCAGGAAGGCCAGATACGCCAGGGACCCGAAGCCACCGCCGGCCCGCCCGGTACGAGGACCGGGCCCGCGACAAGGCAGGTGCTGGCCGATGGATTCGGCGCAATGGACAGGACGTCCGCAGTACCTGGCTCTCGCAGGCCCCCGCCTCGCCACCCGACGGGCCGGCGAACACCGGCACCCAAGGACAAAGAGAAGAAGGAAGACAACGAGATGAAACTGCTGAAGCGCTTTACCGTGAAGAAGAACGAACGCGGCCTGCTGTACTCCGAGGGCGATTTCCTGGCGATCCTCGAGCCGGGCATCCACCGCTACCTGGACCTGTACAACCGCCTGAGCGTGGAAACCTTCAGCCTGAACACCCCGCTGTTCGAACACCGCCTGGCCGGCTACCTGCGCCAGTCGGAGCCTGCGCTGGTCGAACGCTACTTCAGCCGCATGGACCTGGCCGAGAACGAGGTCGGCCTGCGCTTCGAGGACGGTGTACTGGCGGAAATCCTCGCGCCGGGCAGCCGCCGGCTGTACTGGAAAGGCCAGACCGAGCAGCGCCTGGAGCGCATCGACCTGAGCCAGGAGTACCGCGTCGCTGCGTCGCTGTTGCAGCAGCTGCAAGGCAACCTGCGCGGCCGCAGCGTGATCGGTGTCGAGGCACTGCTGGTAACCCTGGTGCCGGCCTACCAGGTCGGTGTGCTGAAGGTCGATGGCGCGGTGGTCGAGCTGCTGCCGGCGGGCCAGTACGGCTTCTGGCGCTATAACCGCCAGGTCAGCGTGGAACTGATCGATACGCGGATCCAGGCGCTGGAGGTCAGCGGCCAGGAAATCCTCACCCGCGACAAGGTGAGCCTGCGCCTGAATCTGGCCGCCAACTGGCGTTACAGCGACGTGCTGACGGCGTTTTCCAGCCTGTCCAAGCCACTGGAGCACCTCTACCGCGAACTGCAGTTCGGCCTGCGCGCAGCGGTGGGCACCCGCTCGCTGGATGAGCTGCTGGAGAACAAGCAGTTCATCGACGACTCGGTCAGCGCCTACCTGAAGGAGCGGCTGCCGGGCACCGGCATCGAGGTCAGCGGCCTGGGCGTTCGCGACATCATCCTGCCGGGCGAGATGAAGACCCTGCTGGCCCAGGTGGTGGAGGCGGAGAAGGCCGCGCAGGCGAACGTGATCCGTCGTCGTGAAGAAACCTCGGCGACCCGCTCGCTGCTGAACACGGCCAAGGTGATGGAAGACAACCCCACCGCCCTGCGCCTGAAGGAACTGGAAACCCTGGAACGGGTGGCCGAACGAATCGACCGCATCTCGGTATTCGGCGGCCTGGATCAGGTATTGAATGGACTGGTTACGCTGAAGCAGGCCTGACGAGGGCCTGCCAGGCGCAGGAGTCGGCACCGTGAAAAGCAACAAGCAGCGCCGCCAGGAAATCCGCCAGAAGCGCGAGCGACGCAAGGCCTGGAAGGCCGAGCACGCCAGGCACCCCGAAAGCCGCCTGGCACCGCCCGGCAGCCTGCCGGTCACGCGTTCGAACCTGGCGCCCTATAACAGCTACGGCGACCCGTTATTCGTGCGCCGCGGCTGGTACGAGGACCAACACTTCATCTGCCACGACTGCGGCGCCGAACAGACCTGGACCGCCGCCCAGCAGAAGTGGTGGTACGAAGACTGTCAGGGACAGGTGTTTGCCACGGCGATACGCTGCCGCGCCTGCCGACTGAACAAACGAATTCGCGATGGCCGGGCACAACCCGCTTCCGGCCTCAACAAACAGAGAATCGAAGCATGAGCAACAAGACCTTCCAACTGCTGGAAGTCGCCAACGGCAAACCGATCAAGCTCTGGACCCAGGGCGTACCGGTGGAAGAAGACGCCAAGCAGCAACTGATGAACACCGCAAGGATGCCTTTCATCTTCAAGCACCTGGCCGTGATGCCGGACGTACACCTGGGCAAGGGCTCGACCATCGGCAGCGTGATCCCCACTAAAGGCGCCATCATCCCGGCCGCCGTTGGCGTGGACATCGGCTGCGGGATGATCGCGGCGCGCACCTCGCTGGTGGCCTCGGACCTGCCGGACAACCTGCACGGCCTGCGCACTGCCATCGAGAAGGCCGTGCCCCACGGCAAGACCTTCGGCCGCCGCGACCAGGGCGCCTGGGAGGACGTGCCCGAGCACGCCGATGGTGCCTGGAAGGCGCTGGCCGGGCGCTTCAAGGTGATCACCGACAAGCACCCGAAGCTGGAGAAAACCAACAACCGCAAGCACCTGGGAACCCTCGGCACCGGCAACCACTTCATCGAAGTCTGCCTCGACGAGGCCAACCGTGTCTGGTTCATGCTGCACAGCGGATCGCGCGGCGTAGGTAACGCCATCGGCAACCTGTTCATCGAACTGGCCCAGGCCGATATGCGCCAGCACATCGCCAACCTGCCGGACCGCGACCTGGCCTACTTCGAGGAAGGCAGCCAGCACTTCGACGACTACGTGGAAGCCGTGGGCTGGGCCCAGGACTTCGCCCGGCAGAACCGCGAGCTGATGATGCGCGCAGTGATCGCAGCGGCGCGGCAAGTCATTCGCAAGCCGTTCGAGGCCAGCCTGGAAGCGGTGAACTGCCACCACAACTATGTGCAGAAGGAACGCCACTTCGGTGAAGAGGTATTGGTAACGCGTAAAGGCGCGGTGTCCGCGCAGAAGGGCCAGCTCGGCATAATTCCGGGGTCGATGGGCGCCAAGAGCTTCATCGTCCGCGGCCTGGGTAACGAGGAAGCCTTCTGCTCGTGCAGCCACGGCGCCGGGCGGACCATGAGCCGCACCAAGGCCAAGAAGCTGTTCAGCGTCGAGGACCAGGTGCGCGCCACCGCCCACGTCGAATGCCGCAAGGACAAAGACGTGATCGATGAGATCCCGATGGCTTACAAGGACATCGATGCCGTGATGGACGCCCAGCGCGAGCTGGTGGAAGTGCTGCATACCCTGCGTCAGGTGGTGTGTGTGAAGGGATAAAGCGAGTCGGGCGCAAACCGCCCGCCTCCACTGCAAGACAAGGAACAAGGACATGAACAGGGAAGACCGCCATCCACTACCCGCCGCCATGCGTGAGCGCGTCCTGGAGGAACTGGAAAGACTGGAACAGGAGCACAACGTCACCGTGCTCTACGCCTGCGAATCGGGCAGCCGCGCCTGGGGCTTCGCCTCTCCGGACAGCGACTACGACGTACGCTTCGTCTATGTGCAGCAACCGGACTGGTACCTGTGCGTGGACGAGCCACGCGACGTGCTGGAGCGCCCGCTGACCGACGAGCTGGACCTCAGCGGTTGGGAATTGCGCAAGGCGCTGCGCCTGCTGCGCAAATCCAACCCGACGCTGCTGGAGTGGCTGGACTCACCGCTGGTATATCGCAGCGAATCGGCGGCGACCGAGGGCCTGCGCCAACTGGCGCAGGACTTCTACTCGCCCGCCGCTGCACGAGCGCACTACCTGTCGATGGCGAAGAAGAATTTCCGTGGCTATCTGCAGGGCGAGGAGGTTCGCTACAAGAAGTACCTCTACGTGCTGCGACCCTTGCTGGCGGTGCGCTGGATCGACCAGGGCCTGGGCATGCCGCCCATGGTCTTCGAGACACTGATGGAGGCAACTCTCGACGATGTCGCGCAGCGCGCCGAAGTCGAGGAACTGCTGGCGCTCAAGCGCCAGGCGGTCGAGGCCGAATACGGCCCGGCGCGCGCGGCCCTGCATCGGCTGATCGAGAACGAGCTGCAACGCGCGGAAAATCTTGGCGCGCCCCGAGGCGGTTGCCACGACACGGAGCGCCTGGATCGCTTCCTGCGCGAACAAGTTAGGGAACACGCAAGATGAAAACGGACCTGATCGAACTCGACGGCGCCGACGGCGGCGGGCAAATACTGCGCAGCGCGCTGAGCCTGTCGATGATCACCGGCAAGCCGCTGCGTATCGTCAACATCCGTGGCCGGCGCTCGCGGCCGGGGTTGCTGCGCCAGCACCTGACGGCGGTGCGCGCGGCGGCGGAAGTCTGTGGCGCGGCGGTGCAAGGCGACGAGCTGGGCTCGCGCAGCCTGACCTTCCGCCCCGGCGCGATTCGCGGCGGTGACTACCGCTTCGCCATCGGCAGCGCGGGTAGCGCCGTGCTGGTGCTACAGACGCTGCTGCCGGCCCTGCTGTTCGCCGATGTGCCGAGCAGCCTGGCGATCAGCGGCGGTACGCACAACCCGCTGGCGCCGCCGGCGGACTTCATCGAGCGCAGCTGGCTGCCGCTGCTGCGGCGCATGGGCGCGAAGGTCGACTTCGAGCTGCTGCGCCATGGCTTCATGCCCGCTGGAGGCGGTGAGCTGCGAGTACGAATGGAGCCAGCCGAGTTGCAGCCGCTGCACCTGCCGGAAGCCGGTGCCGAACGCTCACGCTCGGCCCGTGCCCTGCTGGCCGCCATCCCCGGTCATGTGGCGGATCGCGAACTGGAGAAAGTGAAGCGACATAAGGATTGGCACGCCGCTTCCGTTCAGGTCGTCCGCCTGCCGGAGGACCAGGGCCCGGGCAATGCATTGCTGCTGGAAATCGAGTGCGAGCAACTGAGCCTGGTGTTCTGCGCCTTCGGCCAAGCCGGCGTCAGCGCCGAGCGCGTCGCCAGCCAGGCGTTGCGCCAGGCCGAAGACTGGCGCAGCAGCGGCACCAGCGTAGAGGAACACCTCGCCGACCAGTTGCTGCTACCGATGGCACTGGCCGGCGGCGGCAGCTTCACCACGCCAGCATTGAGCGATCATCTGCTGAGCAGCCGCGCAGTAGTCGAAGCCTTCCTGCCGGTGCGCATCGAGTGCCAGGCACGCGTGGCAGGCGGCCAGCACATCCGTATCACGCCCGCTTGACGCTTTCCTCACCAAACGCTGGATAGAGTGCCGTCCAGTCACCCTATCCGGCGCGTGTGCCCGCCTACCCGGCACACGGGAGTCTCCATGGCGCCGCGCGCCACCCTCATCCTGCTTTGCGCCGCGCTGCTCGGCGGCTGCGCAACGACCCATGAAACCCTCATCGCCCAAGGCTACCCACCCGCCTACGCCGACGGCTATGACGACGGCTGCGGCAGCGGGCGCCAGGCAGCCGGTGCCATCACCGGCGAGTTCCGCAAGGACGTGCCGCGCTACCTGGACGAACCGAAGTACGCGCTGGGCTGGAATGACGGCTTCCAACAATGCCAGGCCATGCGCGTGAGCCAGGAGCGCCAGCAGTACGAGGAACAGCGCAACAGCGACCGGGACCGCGACTGGGAGGAACAGAAGGACCGCGCGCTGGGACGGGCCCTGCGCGGCAACTGACCGCTGCGGCAACCGTCCGCACCCGCTCAGGGACGCCCGCTTGACTTCGGTCAAGCCGGGCCTTGCCCGCCTGGCCTCTCCTTGAACTCAGAAGAAATCAAAAGCCTGAGACAAGGAGACTCCACATGCAGCCCCTCAAACTGGCCCTGGGCAGCTTGCTGCTGGCCGTGAGCACGGCAGCGGCACAAGCACATGCCGACACCCTGCGCGACAGCGCCAACAGCATCTTCAACCCCATCCCGGAGCAGGCCAGCGACAAGCTCGATCCCAACCAGATCGAACTGGGGCGGCAACTGTTCTTCGAGCCACGCCTGTCCTCCAGCCATGTGATCAGCTGCAACACCTGCCACAACATCGGCACCGGTGGCGCCGACAACGTGCCCGCCTCCAGCGGCCACGCCTGGCAGAAAGGTGCACGCAACTCGCCTACCGTGTTCAACGCGGTATTCAACGTCGCGCAGTTCTGGGACGGCCGCGCCAAGGACCTGGAGGAACAGGCCAAGGGCCCGGTGCAGAACCCGGTGGAGATGCACAACACACCGAAGAACGTCGAGGCCACCCTGCGCAGCATGCCGGAATATGTCGCCTCCTTCGAAAAGGCCTTCCCCGGCGACAAGCAAGCGGTCAGCTTCGACAACATGGCCCGCGCACTGCAGGCTTTCGAGTCGACCCTGATCACTCCGGACTCGCGTTTCGACCTCTATCTCAAGGGCGATGACAACGCCCTCGACGCCAAGGAGAAGAAAGGCCTGCAGACCTTCATGAGCGCCGGCTGCATCAGTTGCCACAACGGCGTGAACCTGGGCGGCCAGGCCTACTTCCCGTTCGGGCTGGTGAAGAAGCCCGATGGCAAGATCCTCCCCACCGGCGACAAGGGGCGTTTCGAAGTGACCAAGACGCAGAATGACCAGTACGTGTTCCGCGCCGCTGCGCAACATCGCCCTGACCGCACCGTATTTCCATAGCGGACAGGTGTGGGATCTGGAAGAAGCGGTAGCGATCATGGGCACCGCGCAACTGGGCAAGCAGCTCAACGCGGAAGAAGTCGGCGACATCGTCGCCTTCCTCAAGACCGCCACCGGCAAGCAGCCGAAGGTGGAGTACCCACTGCTGCCGCCAAGCACGGCAACTACGCCGAAGCCGGTGGATTGATCGGTTCGACGCCGAACCTGTAGGAGCGAGCTTGCTCGCGAACAGCCCCACGCCGGCGTCGAGAGGTTCGCGAGCAAGCTCGCTCCTACAAGTACGTTCTGCGCTCTGGTCGGCCCTCTCCCAAAGGGAGAGGGGATTATTCGGTGCGGGAGGTAACCATGCGTCAGCCGGCACGGACAGCTCCCTCTCCCTATGGGAGAGGGCTGGGGTGAGGGGAAGTATCGGCACAGATTTCCCGGATCGCGCCGGGGACTGTCCGCGAGCAAGCTCGCTCCTACAAGTACGCTCTGCGCTCTGGTCGGCCTTCACCCCAGCTCTCAGATAGACCGCAAAAAAAACGAGCCCTTCGGGCCCGTTTTTCATAGCCGGGGAACGGTCAGACCACGCCCTGTGCCAGCATCGCGTCGGCAACCTTGACGAAGCCGGCGATGTTGGCACCCTTCACGTAGTTGATCCGGCCATTCTCCTCGCCGTAGGCGACGCAGGCATGGTGGATGTTCTGCATGATGCCATGCAGGCGCTGGTCCACTTCACCGGCGGTCCACAGCAGGCGCATGGCGTTCTGACTCATCTCCAGGCCGCTGGTGGCGACGCCGCCGGCGTTGGAAGCCTTGCCCGGCGCGTAGAGGATGCCGGCCTCGAGGAAGATATCCACAGCCTCCAGGGTCGACGGCATGTTCGCGCCTTCAGCCACACAGATGCAGCCGTTGGCCAGCAAGGTGCGCGCGTCGGCGGCGTCCAGCTCGTTCTGGGTGGCGCAGGGCAGTGCGATATCGCAGGCCAGCGACCAGGGGCGTTCGCCGGCAATGAAACGCAGGCCGGGGCCGGCCATCTCGCTGAGGCGGCCACGACGGACGTTCTTCAGCTCCATGACTTCCTCCCACTGCTCCAGGGTCAGGCCAGCTTCAAAGAACAGCGTGCCTTCGGAGTCGGACAGGGAAATCACCTTGCCGCCCAGTTCCATGACCTTCTGCGCAGCGTACTGGGCCACGTTGCCGGAACCGGAGATTGCCACGCGCTGGCCGTCGAAGCCGCTCTCGCGGGCCTTGAGCATCTCCTGGGCGAAGTACACGCAGCCGTAGCCGGTGGCTTCCGGACGGATCAGGCTGCCGCCGTAGGACATGCCCTTGCCGGTCAGCACCGAGGTGAACTCGTTGGACAGGCGCTTGTACTGGCCGAATAGATAGCCGATCTCGCGGGCGCCCACACCAATGTCGCCGGCCGGCACGTCGAGGTCCGCGCCGACGTGGCGGAACAGCTCGCTCATGAACGACTGGCAGAAGCGCATGACTTCGGCGTCACTCTTGCCCTTCGGATCGAAGTCCGAGCCGCCCTTGCCGCCGCCCATGGGCAGGGAGGTCAGGGAGTTCTTGAACACCTGCTCGAAGGCCAGGAACTTCAGCACCCCCAGGTTCACCGAGGGATGGAAGCGCAGGCCGCCCTTGTACGGGCCGATGGCGCTGCTCATCTGGATGCGGAAACCACGGTTGACCCGCACTCGCCCGGCGTCATCCACCCACGGTACGCGGAACAGGATCGCCCGTTCGGGCTCGACAATGCGTTCGACGATGCCGGCTTGCAGGTAGTGCGGATTGGCTTCGAGGAAGGGCCAGAGGGAGCGCAGCACCTCTTCCACCGCCTGGTGGAACTCGGGCTGATCGGGGTCGCGCCGCTTGAGGCGCTCGAGGAACGAGTCAACGGATTGCGTCATGTCTACACCGGTACTTTTCTGGTTATGTGATGCTTTTTGCCGGCAGACTCTAGCAATCCACGCCGCCCCGAGATAGTGCAGCGTGACGCTTTTATGAATCTTTATGGTGCAAAAATATAAATCCCACTTCTGCCGGACCCGCAGAAAAACAGATTCTTGTATACAAAATCAATAGACAGTTGCACTCAAACAACCTCCCATCAGGATGCTTCCGATGCCCGCACGCCCGCTCGCGCTTCTCGTCGCTCTCACCTGTGCCTTCGCCCTGCCCGCCCAGGCGGCCATGAAACTGGGCAACTTCACCGAGTCCGGCGCCCTGGTGGTAGCGGATACATTCGACAGCGAAGTGATCCACAAGTCGAACTTCAGCACCGACGACCTGCAACGCATGTCGCGGCAGCTGGAAGAGCAGCAGCGCACGCTGCAGGACCAGGCGCGGCAAATCGACACACTGCAGCGCCAGCTGGAGGAGCAGCGGCGCACCCTGGACGATCTCAAGCGCAGTCGCTGACCCGCTCCGGAAAAGACGCAAAAAAAACGGGGCCCGAAGGCCCCGTTTTCATGGCGAAGTGGCTTACGCCAGCTTCTTGTAGCGCACGCGGTGCGGCTGCGAGGCCGCGTCGCCCAGGCGCTTCTTGCGATCGGCTTCGAACTCGGTGTAGTTGCCTTCGAAGAAGACCACCTTGCCGTCGTCCTCGTAGGAGAGGATGTGGGTCGCGATGCGGTCCAGGAACCAGCGATCGTGGGAAATCACGATGGCGGCGCCGGGGAAGTCCAGCAGCGCTTCTTCCAGCGCACGCAGGGTTTCCACGTCGAGGTCGTTGGACGGTTCGTCGAGCAGCAGCACGTTGCCGCCCTGCTTCAGGGTCAGGGCCAGGTGCAGACGGCCACGCTCACCACCGGAGAGGTCCTTGACGAACTTCTGCTGGTCGCCGCCCTTGAAGTTGAAGCGACCGACGTAGCTGCGCGACGGGACTTCATAGTTGCCGATCTTGATCTGCTCGAAGCCGTCGGACACCTGTTCCCATACGGTCTTGTTGCCGTCGAGGATTTCGCGGCTCTGGTCAACGCTGGCGATCTGCACGGTTTCACCGATCTCGATGGTGCCCGAGTCTGGTTGCTCCTTGCCGGTCAGCATGCGGAACAGGGTCGATTTACCCGCGCCGTTGCCGCCGATCACGCCGACGATGGCGCCCTTGGGAATGCTCAGCGACAGATCATCGATCAGCTGGCGATCACCGTAGCCCTTGCTGACGTTGTGCAGCTCGATGACCTTGTCGCCCAGGCGCGGACCGGCCGGGATATAGATCTCGTTGGTCTCGCTGCGCTTCTGGAATTCCTGCGATTGCATTTCCTCGAAGCGCTGCAGACGGGCCTTGGACTTCGACTGGCGAGCCTTGGCGCCCTGGCGCACCCACTCCAGTTCGGCCTTCATGGCCTTGGCGTGGGAAGCCTCCTGCTTGGCTTCCTGAGCCAGGCGGTTGGCCTTGGATTCCAGCCAGCCGGAGTAGTTGCCTTCGAACGGAATGCCCTGGCCACGGTCCAGCTCGAGGATCCAGCCAGCGACGTTGTCGAGGAAGTAACGGTCGTGGGTGATCGCTACCACAGTGCCCGGGAAGTCGTGGAGGAAGTGTTCCAGCCAGGCGACCGAGTCGGCGTCCAGGTGGTTGGTCGGTTCGTCCAGCAGCAGCATGTCCGGCGCGGACAGCAGCAGGCGGCACAGGGCCACACGGCGCTTCTCACCACCGGAGAGGTGTTCGATCTTGGCGTCCCACGGCGGCAGACGCAGGGCGTCGGCGGCGACTTCCAGCTGGCGCTCGAGGTTGTGGCCGTCGGAAGCCTGGAGGATGGCCTCCAGCTTGGCCTGCTCGGCGGCCAGGGCGTCGAAGTCGGCGTCCGGCTCGGCGTAGGCGGCGTAGACCTCGTCCAGGCGGGCCTGGGCCTGCTTGATCTGGCCAACGGCCTCTTCGACGATCTCGCGCACGGTAGCCTGCGGGTCGAGCTTGGGCTCCTGCGGCAGGTAACCGACGTTGATACCGGGCATCGGACGGGCTTCACCTTCGATCTCGGTGTCGACGCCGGCCATGATGCGCAGCAGGGTGGATTTACCCGCGCCGTTCAGGCCGAGCACGCCGATCTTGGCGCCGGGGAAGAACGACAGGGAAATGTTCTTGAGGATTTCACGCTTGGGCGGCACGACCTTGCCGACCCGGTGCATGGTGTAGACGTATTGAGCCATGGATACCTGACTTCTGGGATGAATTGTGATCGGGATGGCCGGAACTGACGACGGCACCGCCGGCACTTGGGGCCGGAACGGCGGCACTGCGGGCCACCGAAGGGCGCGAACGGCCGATGGACGGCCCTTCGCGCGAGACTCTGCGGGGATGTACTTTATGCCCCGAACTTTGGCCGTACATCACGCGCGCGTGCGGCAAAGCTACCGGAATGAATCGGGAAGGGCAAACGACGCTCGTCGGCCATACTGGCACTTCGCCGCCTTTCCGGGCATCCTAGCCTGCGCCGAATTCAGCCGTATCGCCCCGGGTCCTTAAGTCCTTGTCTATTTTCCCCCGTCTTCCTCCGGACGCCCTGGCCAGGCCTGGCCGCGTGGCGACCCGGACCGCGCTGGTGCTGCTGGTGCTGTTCATGCTCGGCCTGCTGGGCTGGCAACTGCATCAGGAGTTCCGCAGCCAGGAACGCTTCGAGCGTGAGCGGGTGGTGCTGCACGGCGAACAGATGGCCCAGCGGATTTCCCTGACCCTGGAGCTCAAGGCGGTGGCGGCCCAGGCCCTGCTGCAGCAGGAACAGGACCGCGAACACGGTGATCGCCACGCACCGCTGATCGCCGGCCTCAAGCACATCTACCCGTCCTTCCACAGCCTGGTGCGGCTGGACGCCAACGGCGTATCCGTGCAGGACTCCGCCAGCGGTCTCAAGGACGGCGCGTTCATCGAGGCCCTGCGCCAGCGCAGCGCACGGCAGGCCTATCACTATGCGTTCAGCGAGGAAAACGGCGGCCACTTCTATGTCTGGCTGAAGGCCACCGAACCGGGCGAAGGCGACAGCATCATCCGTCTCGACGAGAAGGTCGCCCGGCGCGGCTGGGCGGAACAGATCCGCCCCGAGTCGCCGGACTGGATTCTGCTGGACGATGTCCAGCAGAAGGTCCTCGGCCGCTCCAGTGGCCTGCGCCCCGGCCCGCTGTCCGCGGCTTCGCCGCTGGAGCAGGCGCAGAGCCTGGATGGCCTGGAGATCCAGAACACCGACTGGCGATTGCTCCCGCAATTCGACGACCGGCAGATCCGCGCCACCCTGCTCCCGCGCCTGGGCGGCGAGCTGGCGCTATTGCTGGTGCTGGCGGGCATTGCCGGCGCCGCCCTGCTGCGCCTGCAACGCGAGCAGCAGAACCTGCGGGCGCTGACCGTGGAGTCGCAGCAGAGCCTGCGCCAGGCCGCGCAAGCCCTCGGCGCCATCGACGAGCGCGTGCTGGTGACCCGCGCCGACGGCCGCCTCGCCTACCTCAATCCGCAGGCCGAGCAACTGTTCGGCATCAGCGCCGACAAGGCCGGCGAGCATCACCTGCTGGAGCTGCTGCCCGGCCTGGGCGGTCTGCTGCATGGCAGCGATACCTCGGCGGACAGCAGCTCCGAACTGGTCCGCGTCAACGATACCGGTCAGGCTCGCTTGTTCGCCGTCAGCCACCATTCGCTGGACGACAGCCCGCTGGCGCCGGAGCAGACCTGGGTGCTGCGCGGCAACCTGCCCCAGGGCGGACAGGTCTGGGTACTGCGCGACGTCACCGAGGAGCAGCAGGCGCTGCACATCCTCGAGGAGACCCGCCGGCGCTACCAGGACATCTTCGATGGCGTTGGCGTCGCACTCTGTGTGCTCGACCTCTCCGCCCTGCGCCAGAGCCTGGTGGACCTCAACCTGCGCCGGCAGAGCGACCTGCGCGAGTGGATCGCCTCGCAGCCCGAGCGCCTGCCCTGGCTGCTGCGCCAGGTGCGCATCACCGAGATCAACAACGTTGCCAAGCGCCTGATGGGCGTGAGCACTACCGAGCAGGCCTGGCAGATCCTCGTCGGCAGTGCCGGCATGCGCCCCGACGGCGTGCGCAGCAAGGTGCTCGAAGCCGTGCTGCACGGCCAGGGCATGGTCGAGCTGGAAGCCTGCATCCACACCCGCCAGGGCGAGCAGCGCCACCTGTGGCTGCAGTTGCGCGTGCCGGAGATGATCCAGGACTTCCACGCCGTGACCCTGAGCCTGTCGGACATCACCAGCCGCAAACAGGTCGAGCTGTCGCTGATCGAACGCGAGAAGTTCTGGTCCGACGCGGTGCGCGCGGTACCCGATACACTCTATATCCACGACATCGCCGCGCGCCGGGTGACTTTCAGCAACCACAACCTTGGCCACCAGCTCGGCTACAGCGGCGACGAACTGCGCGAGATGGGCGAGCGCTTCTGGGAGAAGGTGCTGCACCCGGACGACGTCGAGTACTACTGGCGCGTGCGCAACCTGCAGCAGGTGGTGGGCGACGGCCTGTTGCTGGACAGCCAGTTGCGCTGGCGCCACCGCGACGGCAACTGGCACTGGTTCGATATCCGCGAGCAGGCTTTCACCCGCGACGTTTCCGGCCGTGTGGCGCGGCTCATCGGCGTGGCCAAGGACATCACCGACACGGTCGAGGCGCACAACTCCCTGCGCGAGAGCGGCCGCCGCTACCGCATGCTCGCCGAGAGCATCAGCGACGTGATCCTCTCCACCGACGCCCAGGTCAAGCTCAATTACATCAGCCCGTCGATCCAGCAGGTGTTCGGCTACAGTCCCGAGTGGGTGCTGGCCAACGGCTTCCAGCCGATAGCCGCCAACCCGGCGCAGCTGGAGCGCCTGGAAGAACTGCTGAACCGTGTGCAGGGCGCCATCGGCGAGCCCAAGCGCCTGGCCGAACTGCGCGAGAGCGCCGAGCCGCAGCTGTTCAGCCTCGACTGCCTGCACGCCGACGGCCACAAGATTCCCGTGGAGCTGCGCATTGCCCTGATGTGGGACGACCACGGCCGCTTCGAAGGCCTGCTCGGCGTCGCCCGCGACGTCAGCCAGCAACGCCGCGCCGAGCGCGAAATGCGCATGGCCGCAACGGTGTTCGAGCACTCCACGGCGGCGATCATGGTCACCGACCCCGCCGGCTACATCGTGCAGATCAATGACTCCTTCAGCCGCCTCACCGGTTATTCCGCCGAGGAAGTGCTCGACCAGCTGCCGCGCCTGCTCACCGCCGACCGCCAGGAAGCCAATCAGCTCAAGCACGTGCTGGAAAGCCTGCGCAAGAGCGGCAGCTGGGAAGGCGAGATCCTGCAGAAGCGCAAGAGCGGCGAGCTGTACCCGAGCTGGGTCGGCATCACCGCGGTGCACGACGAGGAAGGCGACCTGGTCAGCTTCGTCTGCTTCTTCAGCGACATCAGCGAACGCAAGGCCAGCGAGCGACGCATCCACCGCCTGGCCTACTACGACGCCCTGACCCACCTGCCCAACCGCACGCTGTTCCAGGACCGCCTGCACACCGCCCTGCTGCAGGCCGAACGGCACCAGCAGTGGGTCGTGCTGATGTTCCTCGACCTCGACCGCTTCAAGCCGATCAACGACTCCCTCGGCCACGCCGCGGGGGACCGCATGCTCAAGGAAGTGGCCGAGCGCCTGAGCCATTGCGTCAGCGATGACGACACCGTGGCGCGCATGGGCGGCGACGAGTTTACCCTGCTGCTGCCAGGCCAGAAGGACCGCGAGAAGGCGCTCCGCCAGGCGATCCAGGTGGCCGAGCAGATTCTCTCCAGCCTCGCCCGCCCCTTCACCCTGGAAGGCCGCGAGTTCTTCGTCACCGCCAGCATCGGCGTGGCGCTCTCGCCGCAGGACGGCGCCGAGCTCAGCCAACTGATGAAGAACGCCGACACGGCGATGTACCACGCCAAGGAAATGGGCAAGAACAACTTCCAGTTCTACCAGGCCGAGATGAACGCCCGCGCCCTGGAACGCCTGGAACTGGAAAGCGACCTGCGCCGCGCCATCGAACTGCACGAATTCGTCCTGCACTACCAGCCGCAGTTCACCGGCGACGGCCGCCGCCTGACCGGCGCCGAGGCGCTGCTGCGCTGGCAGCATCCCAAGCGCGGGCTGATCCCGCCGGCGGAATTCATTCCGGTGCTGGAAGAGCTCGGCCTGGTTGCCCAGGTCGGCGACTGGCTGCTGGAGCAGGCCTGCCTGCAACTGCGCGCCTGGCACCGCGACAAGGTGCGGGTGCCGAAGATTTCCGTGAACCTCTCGGCCCGGCAGTTCGCCGACGGCCAGTTGGGCGAGCGCATCGCCGGCATCCTCGAAGACACCGGGATCGCCCCGGCGTGCCTGGAACTGGAACTGACCGAAAGCATCCTGATGAGCGACGTTTCCCAGGCGATGCAGATACTTTCCGGGCTGAAACGCTTGGGCCTGGCGATTGCGGTGGACGACTTCGGCACCGGCTACTCCTCGCTCAACTACCTCAAGCAGTTCCCCATCGATGTGCTGAAGATCGACCGCAGCTTCGTCGACGGCCTGCCCCACGGCGAGCAGGACGCGCAGATCGCCCGCGCCATCATCGCCATGGCCCACAGCCTGAACCTGATGGTGATCGCCGAGGGCGTGGAGAGCCACGAACAGCTGGAGTTCCTGCGCGAGCACGGCTGCGACGAGGTGCAGGGCTTCCTCTTCGGCCGCCCGGTGCCAGCCGACCAGTTCGCCGCGCTGTTCGCCAGCAACGCGTTGTTCCTGTTGGGCTGACCCATCGACTCGATGTTCGGCTTTGCGTAGGAGCGGACTCCGTCCGCGATGTGCCACCGGCCGGTTCGGAGCTGCCGGGAAGCGATCGCGGACGAAGTCCGCTCCTACATCCAACCCACCATCGGCGTTACACCCATTTCCGCACGCCAGCTGGCCTTGAACCCCGCTTGTCAGCCACATGACCGCCTTTCATGTGCCAGCACCAGCGCCTTGGGTTAGAATGCGCGCCTTTCCCCCAGCACCCGATCCTTAAGAGGACCGCCATGTTCAGCCGTGATTTGACCCTCGCCCGCTACGATGCAGAACTCTTCGCCGCGATGGAGCAGGAAGCCCAGCGCCAGGAAGAGCACATCGAGCTCATCGCCTCCGAGAACTACACCAGCCCGGCGGTGATGGAAGCCCAGGGTTCGGTGCTGACCAACAAGTACGCCGAAGGCTACCCGGGCAAGCGCTACTACGGTGGTTGCGAGTACGTCGACGTCGTCGAGCAGTTGGCCATCGACCGTGCCAAGGAGCTGTTCGGTGCCGACTACGCCAACGTCCAGCCGCACGCCGGTTCCCAGGCCAACGCCGCTGTCTACCTGGCCCTGCTGTCGGCCGGTGACACCATCCTGGGCATGAGCCTGGCCCACGGCGGTCACCTGACCCACGGCGCCAGCGTTTCCTCCTCCGGCAAGCTGTACAACGCCGTGCAGTACGGCATCACCGACGCCGGCCTGATCGACTACGACGAAGTCGAGCGCCTGGCCGTCGAGCACAAGCCGAAGATGATCGTCGCCGGCTTCTCCGCCTACTCCCAGGTACTGGACTTCGCCCGCTTCCGCGCCATCGCCGACAAGGTCGGTGCCTACCTGTTCGTCGACATGGCTCACGTGGCCGGTCTGGTCGCCGCTGGCGTCTACCCGAACCCGGTACCGTTCGCCGACGTGGTCACCACCACCACCCACAAGACCCTGCGCGGCCCGCGCGGCGGCCTGATCCTCGCTCGCAAGAACGAAGAGATCGAGAAGAAGCTGAACTCCGCCGTCTTCCCGGGCGCCCAGGGTGGCCCGCTGGAGCACGTGATCGCCGCCAAGGCCGTGTGCTTCAAGGAAGCCCTGCAGCCCGAGTTCAAGGCCTACCAGCAGCAGGTTCTGAAGAACGCCCAGACCATGGCCAGCGTGTTCATCGAGCGCGGCTTCGACGTGGTTTCCGGCGGCACCCAGAACCACCTGTTCCTGCTGTCCCTGATCAAGCAGGACATCACCGGTAAGGACGCCGACGCCGCCCTGGGTCGCGCCTTCATTACCGTGAACAAGAACAGCGTGCCGAACGACCCGCGCTCCCCGTTCGTTACCTCCGGCCTGCGTATCGGCACCCCGGCCGTCACCACCCGCGGCTTCAAGGAAGCCGAGTGCCGCGAACTGGCCGGCTGGATCTGCGACATCCTCACCAACATGGGCGATGAGTCCGTGGTGGACGGCGTGCGCGAGAAGGTCAAGGCCATCTGCGCCAAGTTCCCGGTCTACGGCGCCTAAGCCCAAACCGCGAACCGCGATAAAAAAAGCCCGGCAGATACCGGGCTTTTTCATGGCCGCCACACTGAGAAAGTGGCTGAGTCCTGTAGGAGCGAGCTTGCTCGCGAACAGGCTCCGGCCTGGCACCCGTGTTGTGCGGTTCGCGAGCAAGCTCGCTCCTACGGAAAATCCTCTGCGCACCGGTAACAGAAATAAGGATTCGTAGGGCGCATGACGCGCCAGCGCTATCCGCCGCCGAGCCGCCGGCTCCCAGGTTATTCGCCCTGCACTGGGATACGCCCCATAAAGGACGGGCTATGGCTGCCCGCCTGACTTCTGCTCCGGCTGCACCGGCACATCGCGCAGTTCATTGAGCCGGCGCACCAGCGTCTCCGCCTCGACCTGGCTGGCAAAGCCCTTGAGCATCACCTGCCCATCCGTCACCACACGCGTCACCTTGGGTAGCAGGCGCAGTTGCCCATCGATCACCACCGCCAGGGCCTTGCCTTGCTCTTCCTCGGCCAGCTTCGCCAGGCGCTGGCTGGCTTCGGGCGTGAAGCGCACTCGCACTGCCGGCTTGCCGTCGGCGACGCTGGCCAGCTCGGCTCGCTGCACGTCGTGCTGGGTCAGCACCGGGTGGGTTTCCAGTAGCACGGCCTTGCCCTGCGGGTCAGCCAGGGTGCGGGTGCTGGCCGTGGGCTTCTCGGCCACCGCATGGACGTCGAAGGTGTGTTGCGGGGCCGACGGCGGCGCACCGGCGCAGGCGCCCAACAATGAGGCGAGAAGGATCGGAATAGAGCGTTTCATCGAGTACGAATCGGACAGGACGACCCGGTCGGGCCAGGGTTATGGAGAGTCAGACCACAGCAGTTGCACAAGTTGCACTCCCTTGGTCGGCACCCGCGACTAAGCTTGCAGACGAACGGATGCTGGCGGTCCGGTCAGAAATTCTCCGGCTCAGGGCAAGCTGGTATCATGCGCGCCTTTTGCCGGTCACAAGAAAAGGCGCACGGCCCACCTGGGCACGCACCTTGCTTTTCCCGGCCAGAACGATAACGGCGCAAGAGCGTCACGGGGAGCCAAACATGCTGGAAAAGCTGTTCCAACTCAAGGCGCACAATACCAATGTGCGCACCGAGATCCTGGCGGGTATCACTACCTTCCTGACCATGGCCTACATCCTCTTCGTCAACCCGAGCATCCTCGGCGAGACGGGCATGGACAAGGGCGCGATCTTCGTCGCTACCTGCCTGGCCGCAGCCATCGGTTCGGCCATCATGGGCCTGATCGCCAACTACCCGATCGCCCTGGCTCCCGGCATGGGCCTGAACGCCTTCTTCACCTACACCGTGGTCCTGCACATGGGCCATACCTGGCAGGTGGCGCTCGGCGCGGTGTTCCTCTCCGCGTGCATGTTCTTCATCATTTCGATCTTCCGCATCCGCGAGTGGATCATCAACAGCATCCCGCTGGCCCTGCGCTCGGCGATCGCCGCCGGCATCGGCCTGTTCCTCGCGCTGATCGCGCTGAAGGAATCGGGCATCGTCGTCGCCAACCAGGCCACCCTGGTGGGCATGGGTGACCTGGCCAAGCCCGCGCCGCTGCTGGCGATCCTCGGCTTCATCCTGATCGTCGCCCTGGAAGCCCGCCGCGTGACCGGCGCGGTGATGATCGGCATTCTGGTCGTCACCTTCATCTCCATCGCCATCGGCGTCTCCCAGTTCGGCGGCGTGGTATCGATGCCGCCGTCGCTGGCGCCGACCTTCCTGCAGCTGGATATCAAGGGCGCGCTGGACATCGGCCTGTTCAGCGTGATCTTCGCCTTTCTCTTCGTCGACCTGTTCGACAACTCCGGCACCCTGATCGGCGTGGCCAAGCGCGCCGGCCTGATGGGCAAGGACGGGCACATGCCGAAGATGGGCCGCGCGCTGATCGCCGACAGCTCCGCCGCCATGGTCGGCTCGCTGCTGGGCACCTCTACCACCACCAGCTACATCGAGTCGGCGGCGGGCGTTTCCGCTGGCGGCCGCACCGGCCTGACCGCCATCGTGGTCGCCCTGCTGTTCCTGCTGGCGCTGTTCTTCGCGCCGCTGGCGGGCAACGTCCCGGCCTTCGCCACCGCGCCGGCCCTGTTCTTCGTCGCCGTGCTGATGGCCTCGGGCCTGGCCGAGATCGACTGGGACGACCTGACCGTCGCCGCCCCGGTGGTAGTGACCGCCCTGGCCATGCCGCTGACCTTCTCCATCGCCAACGGCATCGCCTTCGGCTTCATCACCTGGACTGCCTGCAAGCTGCTGTCCGGCCGCTTCCGCGAGCTGAACCCGGCGCTGGTGATCCTGTCGATTCTGTTCGTGATCAAGCTGGGCTGGTTCAACGCCTGATTTTACTTTCGCGGCATGGGTATCGCTGCGCTCCACCCATCCTACAAATGGGAACAACGTAGGATGGCGTGGAGCGCAGCGATACCCATCAAATGCCGCCGACTACACGAGTTACCCGTCCCATGAGCAGTCCGCGTTTCGATCCCTCCCAATACGACAGTCAATTGGCCGACAAGGCCGCGCGCCTGCGCGAGCTGCTGGCGCCTTTCGCCGCGCCGGAACCGGAGGTGTTCGATTCGCCCCGCGAGCATTACCGCCTGCGCGCCGAGTTCCGCCTGTGGCGCGAGGGCGAGGCGCGTCACTACGCGATGTTCGAGCAGGGCGACAAGCACACGCCGATCCTGATCGAGGAATTCCCCATCGCTAGCCAGCGCATCAACGAGCTGATGCCGCGCCTGAAGGCCGCCTGGGCCGAGCCGACGCTGGGCCACAAGCTGTTCCAGGTGGAATTCCTTACCACCCTGGCGGGCGATGCGCTGATCACCCTGTGCTACCACCGCCCGGTGGATGCAGCCTGGCAAGTCGCCGCCGAGAAGCTGGCGGCCGAACTGGGTGTGAGCATCGTTGGCCGCTCCCGTGGCAAGCGCCTGGTGGTGGGCCGTGACTATGTGAGTGAAGAACTGACCGTTGCCGGCCGCACCTTCCGCTACCGCCAACCGGAGGGCGCCTTCACCCAGCCCAACGGCGAGGTCTGCCAGAAGATGCTCAACTGGGCTTACCAAGCCCTGGGCCAGCGCGATGACGACCTGCTGGAGCTGTACTGCGGCAATGGCAACTTCACCCTGCCGCTGGCCACCCGCGTGCGCAAGGTGCTGGCCACCGAGATCAGCAAGACCTCGGTGAACGCCGCCCTGGCCAATCTGGCCGACAACACTGTGGATAACGTGACCCTGGTGCGGCTCTCCGCCGAGGAGCTGACCCAGGCGCTCAACGACGTACGCCCGTTCCGCCGCCTGGCCGATGTCGATCTGAAGTCCTACGCGTTCGGCAGCGTGTTCGTCGATCCGCCGCGCGCCGGCATGGACCCGGACACCTGCGAGCTGACCCGGCGCTTCGACAACATCCTCTATATCTCCTGCAACCCGGAGACCCTGGCGCAGAACATCGCCCAGTTGCACGACACCCACCAGGTGAGCCGCTGCGCCCTGTTCGACCAGTTCCCCTACACCCACCACATGGAAGCCGGCGTGCTGCTGACCCGCCGCTGAGCACCGACCTCGAGCACGGGCCGCCCAACCTAGGGTTGGGCGGCGCCTCGGTTTTCTGCAGCTAGGCTTGCGGAACAACGACAAGAGGCACGCCCATGTCCCGCCTGATCCTTCCCCTGCTGTTCCTGCTGCTGAGTGCCTGCGCCGGTAGCGACCCTGCCGATATCAGCGTCTCCCCCGCCGCCAATGGCCGGCAAAGCACCTTCTTCATCCAGGCCGTGCGCGCGCAGGGCCACCGCGAAGACCTCGAAGATCGCTTCGATCTCGCCGTGCGCCGCGCGCTGGAAGCCAAGGGCTACCACTACCAGGAAAACTCGGCAGAGCTGCGGGTGATCTATGCCGTCGGCCTGGACAGCCAGACCGGCATCGTCCAGCGGCCGGTGGCGACCAGTGCAGGCGTGATGACCCAGACCCAGTTCACCGATCAGGAACAGGCGCGCCTGGCGCTGAGGATTCTCGACGAGGCTACCGGCCAGGTGCTGTACCAGGCGCAAGTGGCGCGTCAGCTGCACGACCCGAAGATCACCCAGCAGGCCGTGGACGAAGGCATCGCCCGCCTGCTGAAGGATTTCCCCGCGCACCAATGAATGGGCCGGGGAACTGAGGATCAGCTGAAGTTCGACGGCGACTTGCGCACGAACTTGATGCTGTACTTGAAGTCGGCCTTGCGCGTGACACTGATGGCACGGCGGGTGACGGTGTCGATGGTGATGTTCCAGTTGCCGGTAGTGGGCACCTTGATCTTGGCCGGGAACCGGTCGAACGCGCCGCCGTGGTAGGAGTGACGGCCGCCATTCTTGAAGCTGCGGAAGTTCGCGTCGGTCATCAGGCGGATGTTGCAGGTCATGGAGCACTCGATGACGACCAGGTCGCCTTCGTTGAGGTGTTCACGCTGATGGACGAACTTCATGCTGACTCCGCTGCTACTACCGCAAAATCAATACGATAGCACGGAGCGGGGGCGGCCCGGCAGCGGCGCTGCATCTGGGCGTCGCCACTCATCCGAAGCTCAGAGCCCTTCGAAGTCCGCCTTGCGTTCCTCCGGCTCCTGCTCCTCACGCACCACCACCTGGCGATTGCGCGACTGCCGCTCGAGCCAATAGAGGGCGAATATCGCCAGCGCCGAGATCACCCCGCGGTAGACTACGCCGGCCAGTTGCGCGTCCCATTCCATGCCGCCTTCGGTCCAGGCGATGAGCAGGCGCGACAGGGTCAGGGTGAGTTGCACCAGGATCACCAGGATCAGCGCCGGCCTCACCAGCAGGCGCCGACGCAGGGCGAAGACCAGGAACAGCGCGAGGGCGAACTGGTGGCCGCCGTAGAAGACGCGGGCATCGCTTACCGAGGACGGCTCCATCAGTAGCATGCCGCTGAGGTTGGCCATTTCGTAGGGGCGAATCCAGTAGAGCAGTCCCAGGCCACCCCAGACCAGAGCCTGGACCAGCAGGACGAGACGGGCGAAGAGCATCCGATTTCTCCTTGGCCATGCAGCCATTGCCGAGCGTCCGTACCTGCGACCGGGAGTCGCGGACGCACCACCGATCAGCTAGAGACCCCGCACGGCACGGCAAGTTCGACGCCCGCGTCATATGGGGAAACAAACCGCGGGTGGGGCCGCGACACCCGCGGGAGTATGCTCGGTCGCGTTCGAATTTCGAGGTTCCAACCATGCGCACCCTGCTTCTGCTCACTGCCCTTGTTGCCGGCGCCGCCCAGGCCGCCGAGCCGCTGACCATCGACGTGCACCGCGATGCCAATTGCAGTTGCTGCAAGGACTGGATCAAGCATCTGGAAAGCAATGGTTTCACCGTCAACGACCATGTCGAGGCGGATATGAGTGCAGTGAAGACCAAACTCGGCGTGCCTTACAGCATGGGCTCGTGCCACACCGGCGTGATCGACGGCAAATTCGTCGAAGGCCACGTGCCGGCGGCCGACGTCCTCAAGCTGCGCGAGCGAGCCGACCTGATCGGCGCCGCCGTACCGGGCATGCCGATGGGCTCGCCGGGCATGGAAATGGGCGACCGGCATGACGCCTACCAGGTCGTGGGCCTGAACAAGGCCGGTCAGCGCGAAGTGATCGCCGACTACCCGGCACACTGACGCCAGGGCTATCCCTCACCCCTGAGCGCTGGCGGAGGTGGGATGGGGCTTCCGGCGCACGGGGCACTCTCCAGGTTCCCGCGCGGCAATGCTCCGCGAGCACGAAGGGGTGAGGGACTCCAAATGAAAAGGGCGACCGTCGGGTCGCCCTTTTCATTCATGCGGCTTTCACTCGGCCTTGGCCGGCAACAGGCCGTCGGCGCGGAACATCGCCTTGATCCCACGCACGGCCTGACGCAGGCGGTCGCGGTTCTCGATCAGGGCAAAGCGCACGTGGTCGTCGCCGTAGTCACCAAAGCCGATGCCGGGCGACACCGAGACCTTGGCATCCTTGAGCAGCTTCTTGGCGAACTCCAGCGAGCCCAGGTGGGCGTAGGGCTCGGGGATCTTTGCCCAGATATACATCGAGGCCTTGGGGTTCTCCACCATCCAGCCAGCCTCGTGCAGCCCTTTGACCAGCACATCGCGGCGCTTCTGGTACTGCTCGGCGATGTCGCGCACGCACTGCTGGTCGCCTTCCAGCGCGGCAATGGCAGCTACCTGCAGCGGGGTGAAGGTGCCGTAGTCGTGGTAGCTCTTGATCCGCGCCAGGGCCGAGACCAGTTCCGGGTTGCCGACCATGAAGCCGATGCGCCAGCCCGCCATGTTGTAGCTCTTGGACAGGGTGAAGAACTCCACCGCGATGTCCTTGGCGCCGGGCACCTGCATGATCGACGGGGCTTTCCAGCCGTCGAAGGTGATGTCCGCGTAGGCCAGGTCGTGCACCACCAGCACGTCGTAGCGCTTGGCGAGATCGACCACGCGCTCGAAGAAGTCCAGCTCCACGCACTGCGCGGTGGGGTTGGAGGGGAAGCCGAGGATCATCATCTTCGGCTTGGGAATCGACTCGCGGATCGCCCGCTCCAGCTCGTTGAAGAAGTCGATTCCCGGCACCAGCGGCACCGAGCGCACCTGGGCGCCGGCGATCACCGCGCCGTAGATGTGGATCGGGTAGCTGGGGTTGGGCACAAGAATGGTGTCGCCGTGGTCCAGGGTCGCCAGCATCAGGTGCGCCAGGCCCTCCTTGGAGCCAATGGTCACGATGGCTTCGGACTCCGGGTCGATCTCGACCTCGTAGCGGTCGCGGTACCAGTGCGAGATGGCGCGACGCAGGCGCGGAATGCCACGGGAGGTGGAGTAGCCGTGGGTGTCTTCGCGCTGGGCGACCTGGCAGAGTTTCTCGACGATGTGCGGCGGCGTGGCCCCGTCCGGGTTGCCCATGGACAGGTCGATGATGTCCTCGCCACGGCGGCGGGCGGCCATCTTCAGCTCGGCGGTGATGTTGAAAACGTAGGGGGGCAGGCGATCGATGCGCGCAAAGCGACGAGCTGAACGGGGTTCAGTCATGGTGTCCTCTGATTAACGTAGGCGCCCGGAACCGTCCGAGCGACGCCGGCCACTGCGGTGGCCTGGAAAGCGCGGCGCTGTGACCTGCGCTTTCTTGTCGGCGAACATATAGCTCGCTAGGCTGGCTGTCGAGTTTTTCTTTGCGCCGCTCAAGGGCGGCATCTGGAGGCCCATGTCCGCGCAACAGTACTGGCAACTCGACGTCTTCGCCGACCAGCCGCTCACCGGCAATGGCCTGGCGGTGTTCCCCGACGCCCGCGGCATCCCCGCCCAGACCCTGCTGGCGCTGACCCAGGAGCTGCGCCAGTTCGAGTCGATCTTCCTGTTCCCCTCGGCCACGCTGGACACCTATTCGGCGCGCATCTTCACCGTCGACGAGGAACTGCCCTTCGCCGGCCATCCGGTACTGGGCGCCGCGGCGCTGCTGCACCACCTGCACCAGCGCGGCGAAGAGGAACACTGGACACTGGAGCTGCCGGCAAAGGCGGTGAAGGTGGTCACGCGCCGCCGCGGAACGGGCTTCCACGCCGAGATGAATCAGGGCCCTGCCGACTTCGGCACTGTGCTGGACGATGACGCGCGCCGCTGGTTCGCCGAGGCCTTCTCGCTGTCTGCCGCCGACCTAGCCGACTACCCCGCCGCGGTGGTCAGTACCGGCCTGCCCTATCTGCTGCTGCCGGTCCGCGCGGAAGCCCTGGGACGCGTGCGCCAGTGCACAGATCTGACGGCCGAACTGGCCAGGCTCAATGCCGCCTTCGTTTTCGTCCTGGATGTGGATAATCGCGAAGGCCGTACCTGGGACGGCGCCGGGATCATCGAGGACATCGCCACCGGCAGTGCCGCCGGCCCCGTCGCCGCCTACCTGGTGGAGCTGGGCAAGGCACGCCGCGGCGAGCTGTTCCACCTCACCCAGGGGCGCTTTGTCGGCCGCCCGAGCCGACTCGACGTACAGGTCGGCCAGGACGATGACGTCCGCGTCGGCGGCGACGTCCAGCTACTGGCCCGCGCAGAGCTGCTGCACCGTTTCGCCTGACGACCGGGCTGGCGGCCTGCCCCACCCGAGACAACACTGAACCCACCTGTTCGATGGAGATGCCGCCATGCAATGGCGCAAAGGACGACGCAGCGACAACGTAGTGGATGCCCGCGATGAAACCGGTGGCGGCATGGGCGGCGGCGGAGGCATGCGCATCGGCGGCCGCGGCCTGAGCCTGGGTGGCGTGGCCATCGTGGTGGTGATCGGCCTGCTTTCCGGGCAAGACCCGATGACCATACTCGGCTCTCTGCTGGGGCAGATGGACGTTTCCCAGCAGCAGGCACCGAGCCGTCCGACCCAGGGCAAGCCAGCCACTGGCAGCGACCCGCAGGTCGAGTTCGTCCAGTCGATCCTCGGCGACACCGAGGACACCTGGGGCGAGATCTTCGCCCGCAGCAACCAGCAGTACGAACAGCCCAAGCTGATCCTCTTCAACGGTGGGGTGAACTCGGCGTGCGGCTTCGCCTCCTCGGCCGTGGGCCCGTTCTACTGCCCCGGCGACCACCGCGTATACCTCGACCTGGGCTTCTTCCGCGAGATGGAACAGAAGTTCTCCGCCGCTGGCGACTTCGCCCAGGCCTACGTGATCGCCCACGAAGTCGGCCACCACGTACAGAACCTGCTGGGCATCTCCGCCAAGATCAACGCCGCACGCCAGCGCGGCGCGCGCATGGAAGGCGCCAACGGGCTTTCGGTACGCCAGGAATTGCAGGCCGACTGCTTCGCCGGCGTCTGGGCCAACCACGCCCAGCAGCGCCTGAACTGGCTGGAGCCGGGCGACGTGGAAGAGGCGCTGAACGCCGCCAACGCCATTGGCGATGACCACCTGCAACGCCAGGCGCGCGGTACGGTGATGCCGGACTCCTTCACCCATGGCTCGTCCGCACAGCGTGTGCGCTGGTTCAAGCTCGGCTTCGAAAGCGGCTCGCCGGGCAAGTGCGACACCTTCAAGGCACAGACACTGTAGCGCACCGCTCCGGCGCCATCGCCGCTGGATCAACCTCTTGCAGTAGCACGCCATGCACGCACCGCGGGCATGGCGCGCTCCTACAGGCTATGGCTGAGCGCATGCAGGAAACTGGCTGGATCAACGGGTTTCGACAGGAAACTCAGCACGTTCAGCGGTGTATCGCAGAGAGAGTCCCCAAGATCGCTGCGCGCGGACAGCACGATGATCGGCAGGAAGGTGCCGGCCCTGTTCAGCTCGCGGATGAACGCCAGCCCCGGCCCGTCGCTCTCCAGCGCCAGGCCGCTGACCAGCAGGTCGATGGTCGCTTCTTCCCGATGGATACGCCGCAACGCCAATGCTGCGCTGCTGGCGGTGAGACACCGCAGGTTGGCCCCTTCGATCAACCGGCGTATGCGGGCCAGCACGACGCGGTCATCGTCCACCAGCAGCACCACGGGCCGCCTGGGTGCGCGCGCAGTGATCTCGCGCAGAGCCTGGAGCTCCTCGTCATCGAGGACAACGCGCTTGGACATGGGCGCAATACTACCGATAGAGGCCAGATGACATCATTCTAGATGGCAAACGTCTGGCATTCCTGCCGGACCAAGGTTTGGCGATAGACGGAATAAAAAAGGGCCGCAACGAGTGCGGTCCTGGAAATACGCCGGCCAGGCCGGCGTCGTGGGATATCAGCCAGCCTTGGCCAGACCTGCCTGGCCAAGGCGCTCGGCGATCTCGCCGAGAATAGCCGGATCGTCGATGGTGGACGGCGGCGCGTAAGCCTCGCCATCGGCAATCTTGCGCAGCACGGCGCGGAGGATCTTGCCGGAGCGTGTCTTGGGCAGGCGCTTCACCACCAGCGCCCGCTGGAAGCAGGCCAGTGCGCCGATACGCTCGCGCACCAGCGCCACCAGTTCGCGCTGCAGGTTGCCTTCGGTCACCTGCGTACCATCCTTGAGCACCACCAGCCCCAGCGGCACATGTCCCTTGAGGTCGTCCTGAACGGCGATCACCGCGCATTCGGCGACGGCTTCGTGCAGCGCCAGCAGCTCCTCCATCTCGCCAGTGGAAAGGCGGTGGCCGGAGACGTTTATCACGTCATCGGTACGCCCCATGATGTAGACGAAGCCCTCCTCGTCCAGGTAGCCGCCGTCACCGGTGTGGTAGTAGCCGGGATAGGTCTTCAGGTAGGCCTGTAGGTAGCGCGGATGATCGTTCCAAAGCGTCTGCGCACAACCGGGGGGCAACGGCAGGGCGATGACGATGGAGCCCTGTTCGTTCGGCCCCAGCAGCCGGCCTTCGTCATCCACTACCCTCACGTCATAACCGGGTACCGCGCGGTTGGTGGAGCCGGCGCGCAGGTCATGGCCGCCCAGGCCGGTGCAAGGCGCGGTCACCGGCCAGCCGGTCTCGGTCTGCCACCAGTGATCGTGCACAGGCTTGCCGGTGAGTTCCTCGAGCCAGTGCTGCGTGCTGCTGTCGAGCTTCTCGCCGGCCAGGAACAGGTGCCGCAGCGAACTCAGGTCGTAACGTTTGAGCAGATCACCCTGGGGATCTTCCTTGCGAATAGCGCGGATCGCCGTGGGCGCACAGAACAGGCTGTTGACCCGGTGCTCCTCGATCACCCGCCAGTAGCTGCCGGCATCCGGTGTACGCACCGGCTTGCCCTCGTAGAACACCGTGGTGCAGCCGTGCATCAACGGGCCGTAGACGATCAGCGAGTGACCGACCACCCAGCCAACGTCGGAAACTCCCCACCAGACGTCTCCCGGCTGCAGACCGAAGATGCTCGGCAACGCGTAACTCAGCGCCACCGCATGGCCACCGTTGTCACGCACGATGCCCTTGGGTTTCCCGGTCGTGCCGGAGGTATACATGATGTACAGCGGGTCGCCGCTGGCGACTTCCACCGGGTCGACCGGTTGCGCGTGGGCCAGGGTTTCACGCCAGTCCAGGTCGCGGCCGGCACACAGCTCAGCCATCGCCTGCGGGCGTTGCAGCAGCAGTACGTGGGCCGGCTGGTGGCTGGCCAGCTCCAGGGCCTTGTCCACCAGCGGCTTGTATTCGATCACCCGCTCGAACTCCAGGCCGCAGGAGGCGGTGAGCACCAGCTTGGGCTTGGCATCGTCGATGCGCAGCGCCAGCTCGTGGGGCGCGAAGCCGCCGAAGACCACCGAGTGCACGGCGCCAAGGCGCGCGCAGGCCAGCATGGCCATGGCCGCCTGGGGCACCATCGGCATGTAGATGATCACCCCGTCGCCCTTCTCCACACCCAGCGCGCGCAGGGCGCCAGCCAGGCGCGCCACTTCATCGCGCAGTTCCAGGTAGCTGAAGCGCTGCTGGGTGTTGGTCACGGGGGAGTCGTAGATCAGTGCGGCCTGGTTGCCACGGCCGAGCTCGATCTGCCGGTCGAGGGCAAGGTAGCAAGTGTTCAGGCGGCCATCGGCGAACCAGCGATGACTGCCATCAGGCAAGGCTTGCAAGGTGTCCTGCGGGGCGCGGTACCAGGCCACGCGGCCGGCCTGCTCGGCCCAGAAGGCGGAAGGCTCGGCGATGGAGCGCTCATGGGACTGCCGGTAACTCATCGTCACTGCCTCTTATTGTTGTTATCGAGGTCGAACAACGAGTATGGACGGGGATCGCCACCCCACCATCAACCTTTGGTCGTAGTCCTCCCGCACGATGCGCAGGCGGCCGGGCACTATTGCTTTGCAGGATTTTTCAGCGAAGCGGCGCGACAATCGACGCAGCGCTCTGGAACGGAGGTTGGAGGGCTTTCCAGCGGAGCCGCCACCGCATGTCGGCGACCACGGGTCGCACCCGCAACCGCCATCTGGCGGGACTACACTGAGAGTCCCTTTTCACCTGACAGCACAGGGGTGCGCACCGTGAACATCCTCGTCCGTCCGTCCAGCCTCCGCAAAGACCAGCCGTGGGAAGTCTGCCTCGATCAGCAGGCCGTGCGCTTCCGCAGCGAGCGGGAGGCGCGCAGTTTCGTCGCTACCCTCGAAGCCCGCCTGAAAGCGCCGCACCGACTGCCAGAGCTGGTGCAACGCGCCGCCAGTTGATCAGGCCGCGCGCTCGCTGATCTGCCCGCTCAGCCAGCCGAGCACCGCGGCCACCAGGCCGCAGACAGTAATGACCACGGCCATCGGCAGCGCCGAGCCGTCGTGCAAGGCACCGACCAGCGCAGAAGCACCGGCCGCGACGGTGAACTGCAGGCTGCCCATCAGCGCCGACGCGCTCCCGGCGTGCCGGCCTTGGCTGGCCATCGCGCAAGCCGATGAGTTGGGCATCAGGAAGCCAAGGCTGGCGATGGCTCCGAACAGCGGTACCAGCAGCGGCCACAGGTGCTCGGGCTTGGCCAGGGTGATGACCAGCAGCGCCACGCCGCAGCCGAAGTACACCCATACCGCCCGGCGCAGCCAGAACCCGGGCCCGCGATAGCGCAGCAGCCGCGCGTTGACCTGCGCCATCAGGATGAAGCCTGCCGCGTTGCTGCCGAAGATCCAGCCGTAGTGCTCCGCCGGCACGCCGTAGAGTTCGATGAACACGAAGGGCGAGCCGGCGATGTAGGAGAACATCCCGGCAATGGCGACCCCACCGGTGAGTGCATAGGTGATGAAGGAGCGGTCGCGGAACAGCGCACGGTACTGCTTCAGCGCCCCTCGCAGTGGCGCGCGCGGCCCAGCCGGAATGGTCTCCGGCAACCACAGCGCGATGGCCCCGCCCGCCAGTGCGCTGAACAGCGTCAGGCAATAGAAGATCGATTGCCAGCCGGACAGGCTGAGCAGCAACCCGCCCCCCAGCGGAGCGAGGATCGGCGCCAGCCCCATCACCAGCATCAGTTGCGAGAAAGCCTTGGCGGCTGCGATGGGATCGCACAGGTCACGCACCACTGCCCGCGAAATCACCATCCCCGCACAGCCCCCGAGCGCCTGCACGAAACGCGCACCGATCAGCCATTCCAGGCTCGGCGCAGAGGCACAGGCCAGGGATGCCGCGGTGAAGATACTCACACCCAGCAGCAACGGAATACGCCGCCCGATTCGATCGGCCAGCGGGCCATAGAGCAACTGGCCAATGGCGAGGCCGGCGAAGTAGGCCGAGAGACTCAACTGCACATGTTCGACATCGGTGCCGAACGCCAGCGCCAGCGCCGGGAAGCTGGGCAGGTAGAAATCGATGGCCATGGGCCCGAAGGCGCTGAGGGCGCCGAGGATCAGCAGGATGCGGAGGTTCATGGATCACCTGGTCACACGCGACCGCCAAAAAGCGGTGGGGACCGCGGGCAGGCAGATGTGGATATCTTGTTGGCCCGCACGGGTGGCGCGGCGAAGCCATGCATTGTGGCTTGGCCCGAAAAATTAGCAAGCTCCCTAAGCACTTCCCGAGGCAACTCCCAAAATAGTGGGAGAGTCAGGTCCGGCCGCGCAGGCCGGACCTGTCGCAATATCAGACCTCGTGCGTCCCTTCTGCAGCGGGCTTGGCCTTGTTCTTGCGCCCGCTGAGCTTGTCGGCCGCCGACTCCACCAGCATGTAGAACATCGGGATGAGGAAGGTTGCCAGCAGGGTCGCGGCGAGCATGCCGCCGATCACGCCGGTACCGATCGAGTGCCGGCTGGCGGAGCCGGCGCCGGTGCTGATGGCCAAGGGCACGCAACCCAGGATGAAGGCCAGCGAGGTCATCACGATGGGGCGGAAACGCAGCTTGGCCGCCTCGAGTGCCGCTTCCACCGGCCCCATGCCCTGCTCTTCGCGGCACAGCACGGCGAATTCGATGATCAGGATGGCGTTCTTTGCCGCCAGGCCGATCAGGGTTACCAGGCCGACCTGGAAGTACACGTCGTTATCCAGCCCGCGCAGCCAGATCGCCAGGATCGCGCCGAAAACCGCGAACGGCACGGCGGTAACCACCGCCAGCGGCAAGGTCCAGCGCTCGTACTGCGCAGCGAGGATGAGGAACACCAGGATCAGGCCGAAGATGAATGCGGTGCTGCCCGAACCCTGGGTCGCCAGTTCCTGGTACGCCGAGCCGATCCAGGCCAGGGTGTAGTTCTCCCCCAGCACCTGGTTGGCCACTTCCTGCATCGCCGCCAGCGACTGCCCGGAGCTGTAGCCCGGCGCCGGGCCACCGAGCAGCTTGGCCGCCGGGAAGACGTTGAAGCGTGCATAGGAGTCGGGGCCAAGGATGCGCTTGACCGAGATCAGCGTGGAAAGCGGCACCAGATCACCGGTGGATGAGCGCACGAAGACCTGGCTCAGGTCATCCGGTTTGCGGCGGAACTCCGGCTCCGATTCCAGGGTGACCTGCCAGGTCCGGCCATAGAGGGTGAAGTCGTTGACGTAGTAGCTGCCAAAGGTCGACTGCATGGCGGTGAACACGTCGTTGATCGCCACTCCCAGCGAGCGCGCCTTGGTACGGTCCAGGTCGATGTAGTACTGCGGCACGTTGGCGTTGAAGGTGGTGTTGACCCCCGCCAGTTCCGGGCGCTTGGCCGCGGCGGCGAGAAACTTCATGGTCACCTCTTCCAACTGCTCGGAGGTGCCGCCGCTACGGTCCTGGATATACGCCTCGAAGCCGCCGGTGGTACTCATGCCGGTGATCGGTGGGGGGTTGAAGGACATCACCACGCCATCTTCCTGGCCCGCGCCCATCTTCATGAATTCATGGGTCAGGTTGCGCGCGTCCAGTTCGGGCGTGGTGCGCTCCTTCCAGTCCTTCAGCGGCACGAAGGACACCCCGGCGTTGCTGCGGGTGCCGAAGGTGAGAATGTCGAAGCCGGCGAAGGTCACCACGTCCTGCACCGCGGGGTGCTTCATCAACTGATGGGTGACGTCGCTGGTGAGCTTCTCGGTCCGCGTCAGCGACGCCGCCGGCGGCAGGAAGTAGGCGTTGAGTACGTAGCCCTGGTCCTCGTCCGGCACCAGCGAGCCCGGTACCCGGCCGAAGAGGATGACCAGCAAGGCGATCATCCCGCCGAACAGCAGCAGGCCGAGCGCAGCGCGCTTGAGGAAGAACTGCACGCCGGCGCCGTAGCCATTGGTGGCCTTCTCGAACATGCGGTTGAACCAGCGGAACGGTGCCGCCGGCTCCTTGTGTTCGGGCTTGAGAATCAGTGCGCAGAGTGCCGGTGACAATGTCAGCGCGACGATGCCGGAGATCACCACCGACACCGCGATGGTGATCGCGAACTGCTTGTACATCTGCCCGGCCAGGCCACCGAGGAAACCGACAGGGATGAACACCGCGCACAGCACCAGCACGATGGCAACGATCGGCCCGGTCACCTCCTCCATGGCCTTGATCGCCGCTTCCTTGGGCCCGAGCTTCTCGGTGCGCATCACCCGCTCGACGTTTTCCAGCACCACGATGGCGTCGTCCACCACGATGCCGATTGCCAGCACCATGCCGAACAACGACAGCAGGTTGATGGAGAACCCCATCAGGTACATGCCGGCGAAGGTGCCGACCAGCGAGACGGGAATCGCCAGGACCGGGATCAGCGTGGCACGGATGCTCTGCAGGAACACGAAGACCACGATCATCACCAGGATCAGCGCCTCGATGAAGGTATGGATCACCTCCTCGATGGAGACCTGCACGAAGATGGTAGTGTCGTAGGGAATCTTGTAGGTGATGCCCTCGGGGAAGCGCTTCGCCATGGCGTCCATGTGGTCGCGCACGGCCTGGGCGGTATCCAGTGCGTTGGCGCCCGGCTGCAGGTAGATACCGAAGGCGGCGTTCTGCTGACCGTTGAGCGAGGTCACCAGGGAGTAGTCCTGGGCCCCCAGTTCGACTCGCGCCACATCCTTGAGCAACAGGCTGGCACCTGTTGGATCGCTGCGCAGGATGATGCTCTCGAACTCCTTGGGATCGGTGAACCGCCCCTGGGCGGTCGCCATGTAGGTGAAGTCCTGCGGCTCCTTCATGGGCTGCTGACCGAAGCTGCCGGCGGCGAACTGCGAGTTCTGCTCGCGGATCGCGCTGGCGACGTCCGAGGGAGTCATGTTGTATTGCGCCAGCTTGTCCGGCCGCAGCCAGATGCGCATGGAGTAATCCTTGGAGCCGAACTGGCTGACGTCACCCACCCCGGGAATCCGCTTGAGGTCGTCGATCACGTTGATCAGCGCGTAGTTGCTGATGAAGATCGGGTCGCGGGAGTTGTCCGGCGAGAACAGGGTCACCACCTGCAGGATGTCGGAGGATTTCTTCTCCACCTGCACCCCCTGCCGACGAACTTCTTCAGGCAGCTTGGCGAGCGCAGCCTGCACCTTGTTGTTGACGTCGATGGTGGCCTGGTCCGGGTCGGTGCCTACCTCGAAGTACACGGTCAGGCTCATGGCACCGCTGCTGTCGGAGTTCGACAGCTGGTAGATCATGCCCTCTACGCCGTTGATTTCCTGTTCAAGAGGCGCCGCCACGGTTTCGGCGATCACCTGCGAGCTGGCGCCGGGATAGGAGGCCGACACCGACACCTGCGGCGGCACGATCTCGGGGTACTGGGCGATGGGCAGTGCGCGCATGGCGACGAGGCCGGCGAGCAGAATCACGATGGATATCACCATCGCGAACACGGGACGTTCGATGAAGAAGCGCGAGATCACGATGGGCGCTCCTTAGGACTTGGCCTGGGCGGGTTGCGTCGCGGGGGTCTGCGGTGGTGCCTCGCTGGCCTTGACCGGCTGGTCCGGCCTTACCTTGGGAATGCCCTCGACGATGACGTGGTCGCCATCGTCTACGCCGGCATCGATGATCCAGCGACCGTCCACGGTCTTGGACGTGGTGACCTGGCGCACGCGGGCGAAGCCATCCTTGTCCACCACATAGACGAAGGTGCCACGCGGCCCCTGGGCCAGCGCACGCTCGGGCAGGGTGACCGCATTGTTCTGGGTAATGCCGGTGATCAGGATGCGCACGAACTGGCCGGGGATCAGCTGGTTGTGCGGATTGGGCACCACCGCACGGGCATTCACGGTGCCGGTGCCGGTATTGACGAAGCTGTCAGTGAAGTCGACGACGCCTTCGATCGGGTACTTGCTGCCGTCGCCGAAGCGCAACTCGGCGGTCAGCTTGCCGTCCTTGGGCAGGATATAGCGACCACTCTTCACCCCGTCGTTCATCTGCGCGGCCTGGGTATCCGGGTAGGCGAAGTTGACGTACACCGGGTCGAGCTGGGTGAGCTTGGTCAACAGGCTGGAGTTGGGGTCGCTGGCCACTACCAGGCTACCCTCGGAGCGCACTTCCTTGCTCGCCATGCCGGAGATCGGCGCGGTCACCGTGGTGTAGTTGAGGTCGATCTGCTTGGCCTGGACGTTGGCGCGGGCGGCCTCGACGTCGGCCTTGGCCTGTTCGAAATCGGAGGTGTAGCGGTCCAGTTCGCTTTCGCTGGCGAAGCCCTTGGCCTGGAGTTCACGAATCCGCTTGAGGTCACGCTCGGTCTGGCGATAGCGCGCCTGGGTCTGCGCCAGCGAACCCTTGGCCTGGCCCAGTGCAGCCTGGTACGGGCGCGGGTCGATACGGAACAGCACCTGGCCCTCCTTCACCGGCCGGCCTTCCTCATAGGTGCGACGCTGGAGGATACCGCTGACCTGGGCGCGCACTTCCACTTCGCGGTAGCCGGCAGTACGCGCGGCGTACTCGAAGGTCAGCGGCACCGGGGCGCTCCTGGCCACTTCGACCGTCACCGCCGGGGGCGGAGGCGCTGGCGCCGCTGCTTTGTCCTCGGCCTGGGCCCAGGCAACGAACAGGGCTGGCAACCCAACGACAGCAAGCGCGACGGGCAAACGACGGGCAAACGGCATGTAACCTCTCCATGGAAATGACTGACGGCGAAACCCGAGGGACGAAGACAGTGCGACTTTTACCTACGCCAGTGTCTGTAAAGCACTGTTAGCGCAATAAAATCAGTAAACTGCCTGTCACTCAGTGATCCTAGCCTGTATACCAACAAGCGCCATGCGAAGAACTAAAGAAGATTCGGAACGTACACGTCAGACGATTCTTGACTCGGCTGAAGGCCTTTTTTTTGCCAAAGGCGTCTCCAATACCAGCCTGGAAGAGATCGCCCGCGCGGCCGGCGTCACCCGTGGAGCGGTCTACTGGCACTTCCAGAACAAGGCCCATCTGTTCAACGACATGCTCAACCAGGTTCGCCTGCCACCCGAGCAACTGGCGCAGCGCTTGTCTGGCTGCGACGGCCACGATCCGATCGAATCGCTGTTCCAGCTCAGCGTGGAAGTGGTCGAGAACCTCGCCCGCGACGAGCAGCGGCGGCGCATCCTCACCATCCTCCTGCAACGCTGCGAATTCACCGATGAACTGCGCGACGCCGAGGAGCGCCACAACCAGTTCGTCCGGCAGTTCATCGAACTTTGCGAGCAGCTGTTCAACCGCGCGGATTGCCTCACGCGGCTCATGCCAGGCGTGACGCCCAAGGTGGCCTCGCGCGCCGTGCATGCAATGATTTTCGGCCTGCTCAGCGACTGGCTGCGCGACCCGGCCCTGTTCGATCCGCTGCAGGAAACCCGCGAGCTGTTCGATGCGGTGTTCCGCGGCCTGGTGCGCGACTGGCACCCCGCGCAGGCATGAGGGCCGGCAGGGCGCCGGCCCGCAAGGGATGAAGCGTCAGGCCGCCTCGGCCTCGTAGCCTTCCTCGCGAATCGCCGCGAGGATCGCTGAATCGTCCAACCGGCTGGCGACGCGGACTTCGCCGGCGCCCAGGTCGACCTGCACGTCCGCCGCGGCGTCCAGCGCCTGTACCGCCTGGGTGATGGCCCGCACGCAGTGGCCGCAGCTCATGCCTTTGACAGTGAAGGTATGCATGGAATGTCTCCTCTGATGGGTTGAAACACTGGGTGCAGTCTCGACCTTGCCACCATGGCAAGGTCAAGCTTCTCGCGTTGCCATCGCCTTGCACTTGTCCTACGTCAGCCTCTCAGCCAAGCTGCGGAAACAGCTGACTCATCGGAGAAGGCCCATGCGCCGTTCCCTTCTGCTCGCCGCCAGCCTCGCCGCCGCCCTGCCCTTCCATGCCTGGGCCGACGGCATGCCCGAAGAACCCTCGGCGCCGCCGGCGCCCAGCATGCCAGCGGCTCCGCCCCCGAGCACGCCCGGTTCCTGGCCGGTGCCCGACGCGCAGCCGGTGACCTACGCCGTGCTGATCGTCAGCCGCGAACGCGTGGATACCGGCACCGCCTGCGACATCGACCTCTACGTGCAGGACCAGAAGGTCTCGCGCCTGCAACCCGAAGGTGAAATCGCCCTCAACCTGCCACCGGGCGAAGTCTCCCTGCGCCTGCAGGCCGCCAATTCCGGCCTCTGCCGCAGCGGCATGCAGCCGCTGCGCGCCCAGTCCGTGCAGTTGCACGCGGGTGAAGTACGCAAGTTCCGCATCGCCAACAGCGAAAGCGGCCTCTACCTGATGCCTGTTTCGAGCGGCAGCTGACGGTCCCTCTGCCCAGCGGTTTGACCTGCGACAAGATGGCAACAGACGAGGGTTGACCTTACCCTCGTGTCAAGGTTGATGCTATCGGGGAACTTCAGGGAGAAAGCCCCATGAGCAGCGCCAACCCCATTGAACTCGACCTGCCCGTCTCCGGGATGACCTGCGCCAGCTGCGCCGGCCGGGTCGAGCGCGCCCTGCGCAAAGTGCCCGGTGTGCAGGATGCCAGCGTCAACCTCGCCAGCGAACAGGCTCGCGTACAGCTCGCCGCACCCTCTACCGGCGAGACCCTGCCGGCACTGGTCGCCGCCGTCGAGCAGGCCGGTTACCAGGTGCCGGCCCACAGTCTGGAACTGGCCATCGAGGGCATGACCTGTGCCAGCTGCGTCGGCCGCGTCGAGCGCGCCTTGCACAAGGTTCCCGGCGTGCGCTCGGCCAGCGTCAACCTGGCCAGCGAGCGCGCCCACGTCGAACTGCTCGGCGCGGTGGATGCCGCCACGCTGATCGCCGCAATCGACAAGGCCGGCTACAAGGCCCGCCCGATCGAACCCGACCAGCCCGCCGTGGACCCGGCGGTGGCGCGCCTGGCGCGCGAGCGCTGGTGGCTGGCCGCTGCCATCCTGCTGTCGCTGCCGCTGGTGCTGCCGATGGTCGGTGACTGGTTCGGTCAGCACTGGATGCTGCCGGCCTGGGCGCAATTCCTCCTCGCCACGCCCGTGCAGTTCATCATCGGCGCGCGCTTCTACGTGTCGGCCTACAAGGCCGTGCGCGCCCGCAGTGGCAATATGGACCTGCTGGTCGCCCTCGGCACCAGCGCCGGCTACGGCCTGAGCCTGTACCTCTGGTACGCCGCCCTGCCGGGGCAGATGCCGCACCTGTACTTCGAAGCCAGCGCCGTGGTCATCACCCTGATCCTGCTCGGCAAGTACCTGGAAAGCCGCGCCAAGCGCCAGACCGCCGCCGCCATCCGGGCGCTGGAAGCCCTGCGCCCCGAGCGCGCCACCCGCGTGCGCGATGGCGTGGAAGAAAACGTCGCCATCGCCGAACTGCGCCTGGGCGACGAAGTGCTGGTGCGCCCCGGCGAGCGCTTCCCGGTGGACGGCGAAGTCCTTTCCGGGCAGAGCCACGCCGACGAGGCACTGATCACTGGCGAGAGCCTGCCGGTGCCCAAGGACATTGGCGACCCGGTCACCGGCGGCGCCATCAACGGCGAAGGCGTGCTGCGCGTGAAAACCACCGCGCTCGGCGGCGAAACCGTGCTGGCACGGATCATCCGCCTGGTGGAAGACGCCCAGGCCGCCAAGGCGCCGATCCAGAAGCTGGTGGACAAGGTCAGCAATGTCTTCGTCCCGGTGGTGATCGGCATTGCGCTGGTCACCCTGGTCGGCTGGCTGATCGCTGGCGCCGGCTGGGAACAGGCGCTGATCAACGCAGTGGCCGTGCTGGTCATCGCCTGCCCCTGCGCCCTCGGCCTTGCCACACCGACCGCAATCATGGCCGGCACCGGCGTGGCGGCCAAGCACGGCATCCTGATCAAGGATGCCGAGGCCCTGGAAATCGCCCACGCTGTGACTGCAGTGGCCTTCGACAAGACCGGCACTCTCACCTCCGGTCAGCCGCGCATCACCAACCTCGCGGCCACCGAAGACGAAGCGCAGGCACTGGCACTGGCCGGAGCACTGCAACGCGGCAGCGAGCATCCATTGGCTAAAGCCGTGCTGGATGAATGCGCCGAACGCGGGTTCAACCCGACCGCCGCCGAGGCTACCCAAGCACTTACCGGACGAGGTATCCAAGGCCGCGTCGGTGACCGCCTGTTTGCCCTGGGCAACCGGCGGATGCTCGACGAAGCGCAGTTGCCACCCGGCGCGCTGGCCGACTCCGCCGCGCAATGGGAAGCAGAGGGCCGCACCTTGTCCTGGCTCATCGAACGCGAGCCGCAGGCCCGCGTGATCGCCCTGTTCGCCTTCGGCGACAGCCTCAAGGAAGGCGCGAAGACCGCCATCGACGCCCTGCGCGAGCGCGGTATCGGCAGCCACCTGATCACCGGCGACAACCGCGGCAGCGCCAAGGTCGTGGCCGACGCGCTGGGTCTGGACGACGTCCACGCCGAGGTACTGCCCGGCGACAAGGCCGCCGTGGTCGGCGCGCTGCGCCAGGAAGGCAAAGTCGTGGCAATGGTCGGCGACGGCATCAACGATGCCCCGGCGCTGGCCGCGGCGGACGTCGGCATCGCCATGGGCGGCGGCACCGACGTGGCCATGCATGCCGCCGGCATCACCCTGATGCGCGGCGACCCGCGCCTGGTCCCCGCAGCGCTGGATATCTCGCGGCGCACCTACGCGAAAATTCGCCAGAACCTGTTCTGGGCCTTCATCTACAACCTGGTGGGCATCCCGCTGGCTGCCTTCGGCCTGCTCAATCCCATGGTCGCTGGCGCGGCAATGGCCGCCTCCAGCGTCAGCGTGGTGAGCAACGCCCTGCTGCTCAAGCGCTGGAAGCCGCAGGATCACCAATAAGACACGCGCCCTCGCGCTCAAGGCAGGGGCGTTCGCTCAGGAGAAATCGGCATGAACATCGGCGAAGCGGCGAAGAAGAGCGGCCTGACCGCGAAGATGATCCGCTACTACGAATCCACCGGCCTGCTCGCCCCCGCCGGCCGCAGCGCCAGCGGCTACCGCCACTACAGCGAGCAGGACCTGCACACCCTGGCCTTCATCCGCCGCTCGCGGGATTTCGGCTTCTCACTGGAAGAAGTCGGCCAACTGCTCGCCCTCTGGCAGGACCGCCAGCGCGCCAGCGCCGACGTCAAGGCCCTGGCCGCCCGGCACATCGACGAACTGAACCGCAAGATCGCCGAGCTCAGCAGCCTGCGCGACACCCTGCAGGAGTTGAGCGACCACTGCCAGGGCGACCACCGCCCGGACTGCCCGATCCTCAAGGATCTGGAGTCGGGGACGTGCTGTCACTGAGGACAATTCAGGCGGCGCTCGGCGATCTGTCCGACATCTGGCTCACGACGTTAATTGGTAGCATAATCTGATACCAATTGACGGAGCACGGGATGAATGCCCGGCAACGCAGGACACTGGAGCTGATCTACTCCCTCCCCGTCCCGGCATCACTGGAATGGCTGCGCATCGAGTCGCTGCTGATCGCGCTCGGCGCCCAGATGATCGAGGGCAATGGCGCACGGGTGCGTTTCGAACTGAACGGCATAGTCGCCACCTTCCATCGCCCGCATCCAGCCAAGGAAGCCAAGCCCTATCAGGTCCGTGATACACGCACCTTGCTCGAACAGGCAGGAATCCATCCATGACTCCCATGAAGTACCAAGGCTACGCGGCGCGCATCGAATACAGCGACGATGACGGGCTGTTCATTGGTCATGTTGCCGGGATCCGCGACGTGATCGGATTCCATGGTGAATCGGTCAGCGAATTGCGCGAAGCGTTCGAAGAAGCGATAGATGACTATCTGGCGACCTGCGACAAACTCGGCCGCGAACCGCAGCGGCCGTTCTCCGGCAAGCTCAGCCTGCGCCTGGACCCACAACTGCACGCGCAGGTGGCGATCAAGGCTGAATTGAGCAACCAGAGCATCAATCAGTGGGTAGTCGACCGTCTCGGCGAGGCAGTCTGACAACCCAACCGTACGCGTTCCGCATTATCCACCCTACGCACTGGCTTTTCGTAGGAGCGAGCTTGCTCGCGAACAGGTCGGTTCCCGATGTCGACCAGTGTTCGCGAGCAAGCTCGCTCCTACAGGTAAGGCATGATCCCTAGGCGGTCGACACCGCACGGCGGCGCCAGATCGACGCCGGCAGTACGGTCACGGCGAGCCCGACGAAGACCAGCACGCAGGCCATCCAGTCCTGGGTGGTGAGGTCTTCACCCAGGAACAACCAGCCCGACAGCAACCCGGACACCGGCACGGCCAGCGCGAAGGGCGTTACCTGGCTGGCCGGGTAACGGCGCAGCAGGAAGCTCCACAGACCGAAGCCCACGGTGGTGGCGAGGAAGGCGATGTAGAGCAGCGCGCCAGCGCCGGTCCAGTTGATATTGAGCACGGCGTGCTCGATGGCTTCCGGACCTTCGAAGATCCACGACAGCACCAGCAGCGGCAATGGCGGGATCAGGCTGACCCAACTGATCAGGCGCAGCATGTCGCTGGCACCGGAGCGCTTGGTGGCGATGTTGGAGAAGGCCCAGGCCAGTGCTGCGGCGATCACCAGCAGGAAGGCCACCAGGCTGTCGCCCATGGGACGCTCCAGGCCGATCAGCAGCAGCCCGCCGGCAGCCAGCGCCAGCCCCAGCAGGGCGCGAGCGCTGGGACGCTCGCCGAGGAAGGCAGCGGCGATCAGCACGGTGAAGAACACCTGGCTCTGCAGCACCAGAGACGACAGGCCGGCAGGCATGCCGATGTGCATGCCGACAAACAGCAGGCCGAACTTGACCACCCCCAGCAGCACGCCGATCTGTACGATACGCCAGAACGGCGCCGGCAGCGGGCCGCGCAGGAAGATCAGTGGCAGCGCCGCCAGGGCGAAGCGCAAGGCGCAGAACAGCAGCGGCGGAAAGTCGTGCAGACCGACCTTGATCACGACGAAGTTGACGCCCCAGATCAGCGTGACCAGCAGGGCGAGGAGAATGTGGCGGAGGGGCATGGCAGAGCGCTCGGGGTGGGATAGGGAAAAATTACCAGTCCACGCCTGAAATGTATGGATACAGTTGCGGGCTTACAGTTTTTTCACATGACCGGGCGGGAACCCAGATAGCCCACGCCCAAGCCACAGTGGGAACTGTTTGTAGGATGGCGTGGAGCGCAGCGATACCCATCGAGTCCGGCGAACGACAGCATGGGTATCGCTGCGCTCCACCCATCCTACGCCGAGGGGTCGGCGAGAAGGATTTCAGAGTGGTTCGATGCGCAGTTTCGGCCAGCGCGCCAGCCAGTGTTTGGCGGCGATTCGTTCGCGGTAGAGGTGCGGCTTGCCGCGGAAATGTTCGGTCGGCCGGACGCGCAGTTCCCAGAGGTCGTCGGTGCCCAATGGCGCCAGCAACTCCAGGGCTTCACCACGCAGGCGTACGGCAACTGCCGTGCAGACTTCCGGCCAGTGGCGCATGGCGTCAGCGCAATCACGGTAGGCTGAATCGCCATTGCGCAAGTGCATCCGTGCCTGATTGCGCACGGACCACGGCACGTCCGGGCAGATGTCCAGCAGCCAGCGCTCCCAGGCGTAATCCGCCTCGGGCTCCAGGCTGTCGGCCGCGAAGTGCAGCACGTCGATATCACTGAGTGGCGAGGGCTCGCCGTAGCCATGCAGGGCATCCCACACTGCGTTGCGCACGATACCGGCGGCGACCCAGGCACCTTGCGGGCCGTGATCGCGCACGACCCGCAGCAGGTGCATGCGCTGAGGCTGCCCGGCGATCAGCGCGAGAAGCGCCGCCTCGCCAGGCAACTGGCTCAGGCCTGTTCCCACGGTGGGGGGGGTGGTTCGTCGCGCTGCTGCGGGCCGTCCTGGGCGGCGCGGCCGGCCTCACGGCGTTCCTGCTCGCGCATCGCCTCGGCGATTTCGCGCAGCACGGAGTCCACGTCAGCCTCGTCTTCCGGATCATCGAAATGCCCGGTCAGCGGCGTATCCGGCAGCAGCTTGCCGTCTTCGTAGAGGGCCCACATTTCCTTGGCGTAATGCGTGTACCTGAGCTCAGGGGCGAAGCGGCCGAAGTAGGCGGCCATGTTCCCCACATCGCGCTCGAGCATACGGAAGGCGTGATTGTTGCCGGCGGCGTCCACCGCCTGCGGCAGGTCGATGATCACCGGGCCATCCGGGCCGACCAGCACGTTGAACTCCGACAGGTCGCCGTGCACGAGGCCCGCGCAGAGCATCATGACGATCTGGCGGATGAGGAATTCGTGGAAGTCACGGGCCAGCTCCGGCTCCATCACCACGTCATTCAGCCGCGGTGCGGCGTCGCCGTCTTCGTCGGCGACCATCTCCATCAGCAGCACACCGTCGAGGAAGTCGTACGGCTTGGGCACGCGCACCCCGGCGCTGGCCAGGCGGAACAGCGCGGCCACCTCGGCGTTCTGCCAGGCCTCTTCCTGCTCCTTGCGGCCATACTTGGTGCCCTTGGCCATGGCACGGGCCTGGCGGCTGTTGCGCACCTTGCGGCCTTCCTGGTACTCGGCGGCCTGGCGGAAGCTGCGTTTGTTGGCTTCCTTGTAGACTTTGGCGCAGCGCAGCTCTTCGCCGCAGCGCACCACGTAGACCGCTGCTTCCTTGCCGCTCATCAGCGGCCGCAATACTTCATCGATCAGGCCGTCTTCGATCAACGGCTCTAGGCGTTTCGGGGTCTTCATCGGGCTTCCTGGCGTACCTCTCTGGGGCGCTGCGCTCCTTATACGGCAATCGTCGACAACCGCCCAGCGCGATCAGGGTTCCGGGGGCATCAGCTCGATGCTTTCGGTCACCGCATCTTCCAGCCGCTGCAGCTCCAGGCCCAGCGCCGCATCGCTGTCGGCGTAGCGCTGGGCAATGCTGGCGAAGCCTTCGGCGACCTCGACGAAGGCTTCCACCACCCGCGGGTCGAACTGGCTGCCAGCAGCGGCCTTGATGCGTTCAGCGGCTTCATCGGTGGTCAGCGAGGTGCGGTAGGCGTGGCGGCAAGTGAGTTCGTCATAGCTGTCAATCAGCGAGAGCATCCGCGCGCCCAGGGGAATCTGCTCGCCAGCCAGGCCCTCGGGGAAACCGTTGCCGTCCCAGTGCTCGTGGTGGCTGTAGGCGATTTCCTTGGCGAAACGCAGGAAATCCACCGGCGAGCCCAATTTGCGCTCAGCCGCCGCCAGGGCGTCACGCCCCACGGTGGTGTGGCCTTCGAGGATCAGCCGATCGGCTTCCTCGAGCTGCCCGGGGCTGTGCAGGATGCGGTCAGGCACGGCAACCTTGCCGATGTCGTGCAACTGCGCCGAGCGCACCAGCAGCTCGATGTTCTCTACCGACAGCTCGGCGGCGAACTCGTCGTGCAGCGACAGCGAACTGCCCAGCAGGCGCATGTAGTGTTCGATGCGCACCAGGTGGTTGCTGTGCGGGTTGTCGCGCAGGTCGCAGAGCGTCGCCATGGCTTCCAGGGTGGCGTCCTGGATGGCCTGCAACTCGCGGGCGCGGCGGCGCACCTCGAGTTCCAGGTACTCGCTCTTGTCGCGCAGGAAGTCGGCGTTGGCCTTGAGATTGAGGTGAGCACGGATGCGCGCCAGGGTCACCGGCGGGCTGATCGGCTTGGTCAGGTAGTCCACCGCGCCCAGGTCCAGGCCCTTCTGCTCGTCGGCGGAACTGACCATGCCGGTGAGGAAGATCACCGGGATGTCGCGGGTCAGCGGATCGGCCTTGAGCTGGCGGCAGACCTCGTAGCCGTCCATCTCCGGCATCATGATGTCGAGCAGCACCAGGTCCGGGCGCGGGTCGCTCTGCATCAGGCGCAGCGCCTTCGGCCCGCTGGAGGCGACACGCACCTGGTAACGGTCCATGAGCAGCTCGCTCATGAGCATCAGGTTATCGGGCTGATCGTCCACCACCAGGATCATTTCCTGTTCCGGCCGGTCCAGCATGCTGTCCATCGCAACTCCTCGCATCGGTCAGATTCGTGACATGCCATGGGTGATCGGACCACGGCCCTGTCCGCGTGTTCATAGCCCGCCTCTCTATATGCGGATGTCGCGCTCCCTCGCGAGGTTCACCAGACTTTCCAGGGCCCGTTCGAACTCGAAGCGTCGCACGCTGGTAGCGATACCTTCGTAGCCCTCATTGAAGACGCTGCGCAGCAGGCTTGCACGCTCGCCAAGCAACCGTCCGGCGCGCGGATCGTCTGCCGCCAGCAGGTGCGCCAGTCGTCGGCAGACCTGTTCGACCTCGGCAACGTTGCCGCTCTCCAGCATCGCTGGTGCGGCCGCGGCGGCCGGCAGCATGGGCACCGGCAGCGGTTCGTGGCTGATGTTCTGCAGGCTCAGGCTGACCGAGTCGTCCACTCGCCCCAGTGGCAGCCGGCACCAGAACAGGCTGCCGCGGTTGGGCTCGCTCTCCACGCCGACGCTGCCGCCCATCGCCTCCGCCAGCTTCTTGCAGATCGCCAGCCCCAGGCCCGAGCCGCCGTAGCGGCGCGTGATGGAGCTGTCCGCCTGCTGGAAGGACTCGAACAGGCGCTCCTGTTGCGGCTCGGAGATACCGATACCGGTGTCGCGGAAGGCGAAGTAGAGCTGCAGGCTGTCTTCGTCCTCGTCCTCGAGGCGAACGACCAGCACCACCTCGCCCTGTTCGGTGAACTTCAGCGCGTTGTTGCCGTAGTTCATCAGAATCTGCCGCAGGCGCAGCGAGTCCCCTACCACCTGGGCGGGCACTCGCGGGTCGATCTCGCAGCGCACCGCCAGGCCCTTGCTCGCCGCGCGGATGTTGAACAGGTCGAACAGCTCGCCGAGCAGGCGCTCCAGATCGAAGCCGATATGCTCGAACTCCAGCTTGCCGGCCTCGACACGGGACAGGTCGAGAATGTCGCTGATCAGCTCCAGCAGGTACTGGCCCGAGCCCTGGATCTTGCCCAGGTAGTCCACCTGTTGCGGGTCCAGGGTGGTCTCCTGGAGCAGGTGTGCCAGGCCGATGATGATGTTCAGCGGCGTGCGGATCTCATGGCTCATGTTGGCCAGGAAGTCGCTCTTGAGTTGCGCCGCCTCCTCCGCCAGGTCGCGAGCCTGGGCCAGCGCCAGCTCGGTGGATTTGCGCGCAGTGACGTCGCGACTGACGCCGACCAGCCCGAGCAGCCGGCCGTGGTCATCGTGGAAGGCACTGCGCAGGGTATCGAAGAGCACCCGCCGGCCATCGGGATAGACCACCCAGCCCTCGCTGGCATAGGGCTCGCTCTCGTTGAGCGCCTGGCGGTCGCGTTCCTGCCGGCCGGCACCGGCGGCGCGGCTGAACATCTGCTGGTCGCTGCGCCCGACGATGTCCTCAGGCGGCCGCCCCAGGCAGTCGGCGAAAGCCTGGTTGACCCCCAGGTAGCGGCCCTGGGTGTCCTTGAACCAGATCGGGTCGGGGATCGAGTTGATCAGCGCCAGCAGCGTACTGCGCTGGCGCCGCTCCTCCGCCTCGGCGCGGGCGCGCTCGGCCACCTGGATCGACAACCGGCGGTTCCACACCAGCACGAAGGTCAGCAGGGCGAGCACGCCCACTACCCAGGGCCAGGCGATCTGCAGCAGATGCATCCAGTCGAACACATCCAGCGACGGCAGCCAGCGCGCCTGGATCGCCTCCTGCTCATGCCGGGTGATGTTGCCCAGCGCGCGGTCCAGCAGCGGCACCAGCGGTTCCAGCGCCTTGCGCGTGGCGAAACGCACCTGGCTGTTGCCCAGACCGCTGTCGCCCCGCACTTCCATATTGGAAAGGCCGAGCTGCTCGATCAGGAAGGTGGTGCTGATGAGGTTGCCCACGTAGGCATCGGCGCGCCCGGTGGAGACCGCCTTGAGCGCGCTGGGAGAATCCTCCACCAGCACGAAGTCGATGCCCGGCACCGCCTTGTTGAGCAGTTCATGGACGGCATAGTCCTGCTCCACCGCGACGCGGCGGCCGGACAAATCGTCCAGCGTGCGGATGGTGCTGTCGCGCCGGGCGAAGATCAGGCTGCTGGTGGTCACGTAGGGCTGGGTGAAACTCAGGAAACGCTGGCGTTCCTCGGTGGCGGCCATGGACGGCACCAGGTCCACCTCGCCGGCCTTGACCGCCGCCAGCACCTCCTCCCAGGTGTTGTAGAGCACCGGCTGGACCTTCATGCCCAGGCGTTCGGAGAGCAATTGCAGGTAGTCGGCGCTGATGCCGTGGAACTGGTCGAACTCGTCGATCACCTCGAACGGCGGCCAGCCGGCGCGGAACAGCCCGACCCGAATCGGCTCATGGGCCGAGATGAAGGCTCGCTCCTGCTCGCTCAGCTCCAGGCTCGCGGCACGGGCCTGGGCGCTCAGCGCGAGCAGCAGCAGAAGGCAGCACAGGCAGAATCGGCGCAAGGGCATGGAGTCTTCTTCAGGGAATACCCAGCAAGCGTAGTCCCTGCCGCCACGCTTCGAGTTTGAAAACGCGATGCGGATTGCTGCACGCCGTGTCGGGACGGAGAATCTGCCCAACAGCCATTACCCCGGAGAGCTGCCATGACGACCACCCAACTTGACCCCGAGCGCTGCTGGCAGGCGGTCTGTGAGCGCGATGCGCGCTACGAGGGGCGTTTCGTCTTCAGCGTGCGCTCCACCGGTGTCTATTGCCGGCCGAACTGCCCGGCGCGCCGGCCGTCGCGGGAAAACGTGGCCTTCCACGCCGCCCCCGAAGCGGCCGAAGCGGCCGGCTTCCGCCCGTGCAAACGCTGCTCGCCGCGCGGTCCGAGCCCTCGTGAACAGCTGGATGCGCTGGTTGCCGCGGCCTGCGAGCTGCTCGACCAGGCCGAGAAGCCGCTGACCCTGGATGAGCTCGCCGGGCGCATCGGCTTGTCCGCCTCGCACCTGGCCCGCGCCTTCAAGGCGCGCACCGGCCTCACGCCGCGCGCCTGGGCGGAATCCCGCCGCGAACAGCGACTGGCCGCCGTCTTGCCGCAAGCGCGCTCGGTGCTCGATGCCGCACTGGAAGCCGGCTACTCCGGAACCCGCGCCCTGTATGAAGGCAGTACCTCGCTGAGCCCCGCGCAGCGACGGCAGAAAGGCGCCGGCGAGCGCCTGCGCTATGCCATCGCGCCCTGCCCGCTCGGACTGGTGTTGCTGGCCGCCACCGACAAGGGCGTCTGCGCCCTGCTCTTCGCCGACGACGCCAGCGAGCTGGAACGCCAGTTGGCCGAACGCTTCGCCGCCGCCGAGCGCACCCGCGACGACGCCGGGCTGGGCGACTGGCTGCGTGCCGTGATCACCCAGCTGGAAGAACCCGAGCAAGCGGCACACCTGCCGCTGGACCTGCACGGCAGCGCCTTCCAGCTACGCGTCTGGCGCGCCCTCACGCGCATTCCCAGCGGCGCGACACTGCGCTACGGCGAGTTGGCCGAGCAACTGGGCAGCCATCCGCGCGCCATCGCACGCGCCTGCGCCAGCAACACTGTCGGTCTGCTGGTGCCCTGCCACCGCGTGGTCGGCGCCGGCGGCGAAGGCGGCTATCGCTGGGGCCTGCCGCGCAAGCGTGAATTGCTGCGGCGCGAGGAGCATGCCGCTGGTCAGGCCGCCGAGGCGGATTGACCTCGGTCACGCACGGGGCGCGGGAGCGTCGTGCTAAGGTTCCGGCCTCTCCCCGCCCCTCCTCGGAACCGCATGGATTTCTGGCCCCTGATCACCCGCCTCGGCGACAGCTCCCTGCTGGCGCCAGCCGCCGTGCTGGTCTTCTGCTGGCTGCTGTATCGCCGCGAGACCGCGAAGGCCGGGCTGTGGCTGCTGCTGTTCGGATTCTCGACCGTGCTGGTGGTGGGTTCGAAGTTGGCGTTCATGGGCTGGGGAGTCGGTATTCCGAACCTCAACTTCACCGGCATCTCCGGCCACAGCATGCTGGCTGGCGCCGTGCTGCCGACACTGGCCGCGCAGCTCTTCGCCAGTCGGCGCAGCGGCCTGGCCGCTGCCGCGCTGGCAGCGATGATCGCCGTGCTGGTCGGTCTGTCGCGACTGGCGATCAACGTGCACTCGCCCGCCGAGGTCTACGCCGGACTGGCGCTGGGCCTGGGCACCAGCGCAGCCTTCCTCGCCGCCAGTCGCGCGCATCTGCCGGGTTTCCATCCTGCCGCCCTGATGCTGGTCGTCGTGCTCGCTCTCGGGCAGACGGTCACTGGCGTACGGGCCCCGACGCACCAGCTACTGGAACGCATCGCCGCGCACCTGGCCGGTCGCGACCAGCCCTATCAGCGTGGCCAGTGGGCCGCCCAGCCGGACGTTTGAGCCGGCGCCACGTTCGGATTTCCGAACGACAATTGCGCAAATATCCGGCTGGCCGAACACCGCGCGCACCAGCCAACCCCGACAAGAATTAATTAGTCGTTTAAATTCAACAAGTTAAATAAATAAACGAGCTTTGGCACGGAGCCTGCTGTGCTCTACCTCGAACATGCGACCGGCCTGGAGTGAGCCTCGTCGGCGCAGGACTGAATAACAAACACAACCAGTCGAGGTAGTCTCCATGCGTTTCGCACCCCGTGCGTTGGGTGTCGCCATTGTCGCGGCCCTGCTCGCCACTCCCGTCGTCGCCGAAGAACTGACCGGTACCCTGAAGAAGATCAAGGACTCCGGCACCATCGTCCTCGGCCACCGTGACGCCTCCATCCCCTTCTCCTACCTCGGCAGCGATCCGCGCCAGCCGGAAGGTTATTCCCACGACCTGCAGATCAAGGTCGTCGAAGCCCTGAAGAAAGAGCTGAACGCTCCCGACCTGAAGGTCCGCTACAACCTGGTGACCTCGCAGACCCGTATCCCACTGGTGCAGAACGGCACCGTGGACATCGAGTGCGGCTCCACCACCAACAACCTCGAGCGCCAGAAGCAGGTCGACTTCTCCGTCGGCATCTTCGAGGTCGGTACCCGCCTGCTGACCAAGACCAGCTCGGGCATCAACGACTTCCCGGACCTCAAGGGCAAGAACGTGGTGACCACCGCCGGCACCACCTCCGAGCGCCTGCTCAAGCAGATGAACGCCGACCAGAAGATGGGCATGAACATCATCTCGGCCAAGGACCATGGCGAGTCCTTCCTGATGCTCGAGTCCGGCCGTGCCGTGGCCTTCATGATGGATGACGCGCTGCTCTACGGCGAAATGGCCAAGGCCAAGAAGCCGGACGACTGGCACGTGGTCGGCAAGCCGCAGTCCTACGAGATCTACGCGTGCATGGTGCGCAAGGGCGACGCGCCGTTCAAGAAGGTGGTCGACAAGGCCATCTCCGACACCTTCGCCTCGGGCGAGGTGAACAAGATCTACGACAAGTGGTTCATGCAGCCCATCCCGCCGAAGAACCTGAACCTCAACTTCCCGATGAGTGATGAGCTCAAGAAGCTGATCGCCAATCCGACCGACAAGTCTGCCGAGCAGATGTAACGGTCGCGCGTAGCTGCGCCCACAAGGCGTAGCCACGCGGGGGATCGGGAGCGCACGCCATGCGCTCCCGGCCCGCTACTCCTGATGACGATGCCGGAACACCCGCTACCCGCGGGTGGCGGGCGACCTTGTGCCCGCATCCGGCCCCGTACCGAACAAAGCCACCGTGCAACGCAATCGAGGGGAAACCCGTCATGGATTACAACTGGGACTGGGGCGTGTTCTTCAAGTCCACCGGGATCGGCGACGAACGCTACCTGGACTGGTACATCACCGGCCTGGGCTGGACCATCGCCGTCTCGCTCGCGGCCTGGGTCATCGCCCTGGCGCTCGGCTCGCTGCTAGGCGTGATGCGCACCCTGCCCAACCGCTGGCTGTCGGGCATCGCCACGGCCTACGTGGAGCTGTTCCGCAACGTGCCGCTGCTGGTGCAGCTGTTCCTCTGGTACTTCTTCGTGCCGGACTACCTGCCACAGCCGATCCAGGACTGGTTCAAACTGGGCATCGCCCCGGAAACCTCGGCCTTCATCAGCGTCGTCGTGTGCCTGGGCCTGTTCACCGCCGCGCGGGTCTGCGAGCAGGTGCGCACCGGCATCCAGGCGCTGCCCAAGGGCCAGCTCGCCGCCGCCAGCGCCGTGGGCTTCCGCCTGCCCTCGATCTACCGCCACGTGCTGCTGCCGCAGGCCTTCCGGATCATCATTCCGCCGCTGACCTCGGAGTTCCTCAACGTCTTCAAGAACTCCTCGGTGGCCTCGCTGATCGGCCTGATGGAGCTGCTGGCGCAGACCAAGCAGACCGCCGAATTCAGCGCCAACCTGTTCGAGGCCTTCACCCTCGCCACCGCGATCTACTTCACCCTGAACATGAGCCTGATGCTGATCATGCGCATGGTCGAGAAGAAAGTCGCCGTGCCGGGCCTGATCTCCGTGGGAGGTAAATGATGGACTTCAGCCAGATCGTCCCCGCCCTCCCCGGCCTCTGGGAAGGTATGCTCACCACCCTGCAGCTGATGATCCTCGGCGTGCTCGGCGGCGTGGTGCTGGGCACCATCCTCGCGCTGATGCGCCTGTCCAACAGCAAGCTGCTGTCGAACATCGCCGGCTTCTACGTGAACTACTTCCGCTCGATCCCGCTGCTGCTGGTGATCACCTGGTTCTACTTCGCGGTGCCGTTCATCCTGCGCTGGATCACCGGCCAGGACACTCCCGTGGGCGCGTTCACCTCGTGCCTGGTGGCCTTCATGATGTTCGAGGCGGCGTACTACTGCGAGATCGTCCGCGCCGGCATCCAGGCCATCCCGAAGGGCCAGATCGGCGCGTCCTACGCGCTGGGCATGACCTACGGCCAGTCCATGCGCCTGATCATCCTGCCCCAGGCGTTCCGCAAGATGACCCCGCTGCTGCTGCAGCAGAGCATCATCCTGTTCCAGGACACCTCGCTGGTGTACTCGGTCGGCCTGATGGACTTCCTCAATGCCGCCCGCTCGCGTGGCGACATCATCGGCCAGCCCCATGAATTCCTGATCTTCGCCGGTCTCGTCTACTTCGTCATCAGCTTCGCCGCGTCACTCGGCGTGAAGCGCCTGCAGAAAAGGTTAACCGTATGATCTCCATCGATAACGTCAGCAAGTGGTACGGCGACTTCCAGGTTCTCACCGACTGCAACACCAAGGTCGCCAAGGGTGAAGTGGTGGTGGTCTGCGGGCCGTCCGGTTCGGGCAAGTCGACCCTGATCAAGTGCGTCAATGCGCTGGAGCCCTTCCAGAAGGGCGATATCACCGTCGACGGCACCTCCATCGCCAACCCCAAGACCGACCTGCCCAAGCTGCGTTCGCGGGTCGGCATGGTGTTCCAGCACTTCGAACTGTTCCCGCACCTGACCATCACCGAAAACCTCACCATCGCCCAGCGCAAGGTGCTGGGGCGGAGCAAGGAAGAGGCGATGGAAAAGGGCATGAAGCTGCTCGACCGCGTCGGTCTGCAGGCTCACGCCCACAAGCACCCCGGCCAGCTTTCCGGCGGCCAGCAGCAGCGCGTGGCGATTGCCCGCGCACTGGCCATGGACCCGATCGTCATGCTGTTCGACGAACCGACCTCGGCACTCGACCCGGAGATGGTCAACGAGGTGCTCGACGTGATGGTCCAGCTCGCCCAGGAAGGCATGACCATGATGTGCGTGACCCACGAGATGGGCTTCGCCCGCAAGGTCGCCGACCGGGTGATCTTCATGGACCGCGGGCAGATCGTCGAGGACTGCCCGAAGGAGGAATTCTTCGGTGACCTGCAGAACCGCGCCGAGCGCACCCAGCAGTTCCTCGCCAAGATCCTGCCGCACTGATCCCGCTGTTGTTCTACCTGAGTGCCCCGGCTCGCCGGGGCACTCAACCTCACCGCAAGCACAAGAATAAATAAGGAAGTCCCATGCGCGTGTTCCATTTCAGCAAACTGCCCCTGGGCGTCGCGATCCTCGCGGCGAGTTCGTCGGTATTCGCCGTCACCCTCGACGGAGGTGCGGTTGCCGCACCGGACCAGTACGGCGCGAAAGTCGCCGCCGAGGTCCTCAAGAAAGGCGGTAACGCCGTCGACGCCGCGGTCGCCACCGCCTTCACCCTCGCGGTCACCTACCCCGAGGCCGGCAACATCGGCGGCGGCGGTTTCATGACCCTGTACGTCGACGGCAAGCCGTATTTCCTCGACTACCGCGAGATCGCGCCCAAGGCCGCGACCAAGACCATGTACCTGAACGAGAAGGGCGAGGTGATCGAGAACCTCAGCCTGGTCGGCGCCAAGGCCGCCGGCGTGCCGGGTACCGTGATGGGCCTGTGGGAAGCGCACCAGCGCTTCGGCAAGCTGAAGTGGAGCGAGCTGCTGACCCCGGCCATCGGCTACGCGCAGAGCGGCTTCAAGGTTGCCGACCAGCAGTACCAGTACCGCCAGGACGCCATCGCGCTGTTCAACGGCAAGACCAACTTCGGCGACTACTTCGGCACCATGAAGCCGGGTGAAGTGTTCAAGCAGCCGGAACTGGCCAAGACCCTGGAGCGCATCGCAGGCAACGGCCCAGATGACTTCTACAAGGGCGAGACCGCCAAGCTGCTCATCGCACAGATGAAGCAGGATGGCGGCCTGATCACTGCCGACGACCTGGTCGACTACAAGGCCAAGTGGCGCGAGCCGATGCGCATCGACTGGCAGGGCAACACCCTCTACACCGCGCCGCTGCCCAGCTCCGGCGGTATCGCCCTGGCCCAGCTGATCGGCATCAAGGAACAGCGCGCCGCCGACTTCAAAGGCGTGGAGCTGAACTCCGCGAAGTACATCCACCTGCTCTCGGAGATCGAGAAGCGCGTGTTCGCCGACCGTGCCGACTACCTGGGCGACCCGCAGTTCTCCAAGGTGCCGGTGGCCCAGCTGACCGACCCGAAATACATCGCCAAGCGCGCCACGGAAGTGAACCCGGACGCCATCTCGGCCACCGAAAAAGTCCGCCCGGGCCTCGAGCCGCACCAGACCACGCACTTCTCCATCGTCGACAAGGACGGCAATGCCGTCAGCAACACCTACACCCTCAACTGGGACTTCGGCAGCGGCGTGGTGGTCAAGGGCGCCGGCTTCCTGCTCAACGACGAGATGGATGACTTCAGCTCCAAGCCGGGCGTGGCCAATGCCTTCGGCGTCGTGGGCAGCGATGCCAACGCCATCGAGCCGGGCAAGCGCATGCTCTCCTCGATGAGCCCGAGCATCGTCACCCGCGACGGTCACGTCAGCCTGGTGCTCGGCACCCCGGGTGGCTCGCGGATCTTCACCTCGATCTTCCAGGTGCTGAACAACGTCTACGACTTCCACCTGCCGCTGGAGAAGGCCGTGGCCGCGCAGCGTGTGCATCACCAACTGCTGCCGAAAGACACCATCTATTACGACGCGTACGCACCGCTCACCGGCAAGGTCGCCGACGAGCTCAAGGCCATGGGCTACACCCTGGAAGACCAGGGCTGGAACATGGGTGACATCCAGGCCATCCGTGTGAACGGCAAGGCCCTGGAAACCGCCTCCGATCCGCGCGGCCGCGGCGTCGGTCTGGTGGTTACTCCGTAATCCGCGCGAGCGCGCACCGTGTGGTACCCGAGCCAGTCCATCGCCGCCCCCCGGCGTTGGGCTGGCTCGGCCCCGACGACTGTGCTGCAATGCGCTTCCAGCCCATTGCCGCCGCCGCTCACCGTGAAGCCACGCCTCGTGCGCAACTACCTGCTGCCCTTCCTGCTGCTCCTGCTCACCCTGGGCTTCGGCTACGGCGGCTACCTGATCAGCGAAGGCGCCGGCACCCGCAGCCTGATCGAATCCGGCGAACGCCAGCTGGAACTGCACGCCCGCGGTGTGGAAAGCGAGATCAGCCGCTACACCTACCTGCCCAGCCTGCTCGAACTCGAAGGCAGCGTCAGCCGCCTGCTGGTGGATCCGACGCCGTTGCACCGCGATCGTGTCAACCATTACCTCGAAGGCCTCAACCGCCGCGCCGGCAGCCGCGCGGTGTACCTGCTGGACACCTCCGGCCGCGTACTGGCCACCAGCAACTGGCAGGACGCCGACAGCTACCTGGGCGAAGACCTGTCCTTCCGCGCCTATTTCCAGGAAGCCGTGCAAGGCCGCCCCGGCCGCTTCTACGGCATCGGCAGCACTACCGGCGAACCCGGCTACTACCTCGCCCACGGCCTGGTCCACGGCGGCAGGATCGTCGGCGTGGCCGTGGTGAAAGTGCGCATGGAGTCCCTTGAAGAGCGCTGGGAAAAGGCCCGCCTGCAAGCCTTCGTCAGCGACGAGAACGGCATCATCATCCTCTCCAGCGACCCGACCCTGCGCCTGAAGGCCGTGCGCCCGCTCAGCGATACGGACAAGGAGCGCCTGGCCCGCAGCCTGCAGTACTACTGGTGGGCGCTGAACGAATGGCAGCCACTGGCGCGCCACCCGCTCGGCGCCGGCGTCGAGGAAATCAGTTTCCCGCCGGGCGAACACGCCGACAGCCGCAAGCCACTCAGCTACCTGATGCAGACGCGCCAGTTGAGCGATACGCAGTGGAACTTCACGCTGCTCACGCCGCTGGCCGACCTGCGCCGTGAAGCGCTGATCCACGGCATGCTCGCCGCCGCCGGCTTCGCCCTGTTCGCCTTCCTGCTGATCGCCTGGAACGAGCGGCGCAAGGTCATCGCCACCCGCCTTGCCGCCCGCGAGGCGCTGGAGCAGGCCAATAACGCCCTGGAGCGGCGCATCGCCGAGCGCACCGCCGACCTGCGCGCCAGCAACCAGCACCTGCGCGAGCAGATCCGCGAGCGCCGCCAGGCCGAAGACACCCTGCGCAAGGCCCAGGACCGCCTGGTGCAGGCCGGCAAGCTGGCGGTGATCGGGCAGATGTCCACCAGCATCGCCCACGAACTCAACCAGCCGCTGGCGGCGCTTCGCACCCTGTCGAGCAACAGCGTGCGCTTCCTCGAACGCGGCAAGCTCGACGTTGCCAGCAGCAACCTCGAGGCCATCGCCGAGATGGTCGACCGCATGGGCCGCATCACCGCCAGCCTGCGCGCCTTCGCCCGACGCGCCGACGACCACGGCCAGGCCACGCTGAGCAAGGCAGTGGATGCCGCCGTGATGGTGCTGCAGGTGCGCCTTTCACAAGTGCCGGTGACGCTGCATCGCGACTACCCCGATGCACGACTGGCCATCGACCAGACGCGTCTGGAACAGATACTGGTCAACCTGATCGCCAACGCCCTGGACGCCATGAGCAACCAGAGCGACCGCCAGCTCTGGCTGGAGGGACGCAGCGAAGGTGGCGACCACTATCGCCTCGTGGTGCGCGACAACGGCCCCGGTATCCCGCCGGACGCCCGCGTGCACCTGTTCGAGCCGTTCTTCACCACCAAGCCCGGCGAACTCGGCCTGGGCCTGGGCCTGACCCTTTCCGCCAGCCTCGCCACCGCCGCCGGCGGTTCCCTGGGCGTGGCCTACCCGGAAACCGGCGGCACCGCGTTCGAGCTGCACCTGCCGCTGCTGCCCGCCCTGGAGACACCCGCATGAGCGATCCATCCCTGCGCGTCCTGATCGTCGAGGACGACCCGCACGTACGGCTCGGCTGCCAGCAGGCGCTGGCCCTGGAAGACATCGAGACCGACAGCGTGGGCAGCGCCGAGGAAGCGCTGAAGAAAGTCGGTGCCGACTTCCCCGGCATCGTCGTCAGCGACATCCGCATGCCCGGCATGGACGGCCTGCAATTGCTGGAAAAGCTCAAGGAACGCGACCCCAGCCTGCCGGTGGTGCTGATCACCGGCCACGGCGATATCGCCATGGCGGTCAAGGCCATGCGCGACGGCGCCTACGACTTCATGGAGAAACCCTTCTCCCCGGAAAAGCTGGTGGACACCGCGCGCCGCGCCCTCGCCCAGCGCGCACTGACCCGCGAAGTCAGCCAGCTGCGCCGTCAGCTCGCCGGCAAGCAGGCCCTGGACAGCCGGCTGATCGGCCGCTCGCCGGCCATGCAGGCGCTGCGCGAGCTGATCGCCAACGTCGCCGACACTTCCGCCAACGTGCTCATCGAGGGCGAGACCGGCACCGGCAAGGAACTGGTCGCGCGCTGCCTGCACGACTACAGCCGGCGCCAGGCCAAGCCCTTCGTCGCACTCAACTGCGGCGGCCTGCCGGAAAGCCTGATCGACAGCGAAATCTTCGGTCACGAGGCCCACGCCTTCACCGGCGCCGGCAAGCGGCGGATCGGCAAGATCGAGCACGCCGATGGCGGCAGTCTGTTCCTCGACGAGATCGAGAGCATGCCGCTGAACCTGCAGATCAAGCTGCTGCGCGTGCTGCAGGAACAGCAGTTGGAGCGCCTGGGTTCCAACGAGCTGATCCGCGTGGATTGCCGGGTAATCGCCGCAACCAAGTCCGACCTCGCCGCCATGGGCCGCGACGGCAGCTTCCGCAGCGACCTCTACTACCGCCTCAACGTCATCACCCTGAACCTGCCGCCGCTGCGCGAGCGCCGCGAAGACATCCTGATGCTCTTCGAGCACTTCCTGCAGCAATCCTCGCTGCGCTTCGACCGCCCGGCGCCGGACATCGACAATGCCACCGCGGCCACCCTGATGGCCCACGACTGGCCGGGTAACGTGCGCGAGCTGCGCAACGTTGCCGAACGCTTCGCCCTCGGCCTGCCGGTGCTGGCCGGCGGCAACCTCGGCCCGGACGCCGGCGAGCCGCGCTTCGCCGAAGCCGTGGAGGCCTTCGAGAAGAGCCTGCTGTCCACCGCCCTGGAACGCCACGCCGGCAACCTCAGCCAGGCCGCCCACGCGCTGGGCATGGCCAAGACCACGCTGTTCGACAAGGTGAAGAAGTACGGCCTCAAGGGCGAATGACCCACGCCCGCGAAGCTGCAGGCTAGCCCAGTGATGCCGCGTCATGCAGGAGCAGCTGTCTTCTCTGGATAGTCCGTCGCTGCGTCTTCCCCCTCCCCCCAACCCTGGCTGCGCGCCCCGCTCCTCAGGGAGAGGGGGCAGCCCGAGCCGGCTGACACTGAGGTTCCATCCTGCACCGAACGGTCCCCTCTCCCCTTGGGAGAGGGCCAGGGTGAGGGATGGCCCAAGCGCAGAGGTATCTCGTAGGAGCGGGCTCTGTCCGCGATGATTTTCCGCCCGCTGAGCGGCCTTGGACCAATCGCGGACGGAGTCCGCTCCTACATGCCCGTTGGGGCCGGCATCAGCTGCAAGAGCCGCTCCCATTGATCTGCGCTGTCCGGTCCCGGACACTACCCACCTTTGAACCGGCCGCACGAGCGGGAGCCCTCATGTCCACCCAAGCCGAAATCCTCTGGAACCAGCTCTGCGCCGACGCCGGCGTCGACCCGCAGCAGCGCATGGCCGCGCGCCGCGCCATTCTCGCCGACACCAAGGCGCTGGACGCCACCGTCTACCGCCCGGACGACAACGACCCGGACGCCGAAGAACTGGACATGGGCGACGCCAAGGTCCTCTTCCTCGGCCCCTTCGAAGCGCCCACCGAGTGGGATGCCGCCGAGCGCGAGGATTTCTTCGACGACGCCGACCCGGCGCTGTTCTTCAGCGTACGCATCGAATGCGAAGCCGAGCCGGGCACCTCGGGCTTCTTCGTCCCGGAAGTGGGCGACTACCTGGCAGTGATGGACGCCGGCAAGATCCAGATGTACTTCCTCCACGACTGGCGCGAAGACGAGCACGGCTGTACCTGCGTGCTGATCCGCGACGATATCCAGCTCTGATCCGCTGAAAACGTCACCTGGGGCGCATGACGCGCCAGCGTTATCCGCCGTGAAACCAACGGCGGATAACCTGCCGCAGGTCATTCGCCCTGCCGATATACCAAGCTCTACGCAGAGCGCCGCACGCTTCCCGGTGAAACGCCGATACAGCGTTTGAACGCTCGACTGAACGCCGCTTCCGACTGATAGCCAAGCCGCTCGGCCAGCTCTGCCACCGTGATCTCCTGCTCCTGCAGCCAGCTCAGCGCCACGTGCATGCGCCAGCGGGTCACGTAGTGCATCGCCGGCATGCCGACCTTCTCGGCGAAGCGCGCGGCGAAGGCCGAGCGCGACATGGCCGCCGCGCCGGCCAGGGCTGCGAGGCTCCAATCCCGCTCAGGCTCGCGATGGATAAGGCTCAGCGCACGGCCCAACTGCCGGTCCTGCAGGGCGCCGAGCCAGCCGGTCTGCGCCGCCGGGTCCTGCGCGATCCAGGCGCGAATGGCCTGGATCACCAGGATGTCGGCCAGCCGGGTGATCACCGTTTCGCCGCCGGGGCGCATGGCCCGCGCCTCGCTCTCCATCAGTTGCAGGGTACTCATCAGCCAGTCGTGCTGCGCGGGGTCGCGCACCTGGGCTTGCAGCACCCGTGGCAGCAGGCGCACCAGTTGCAGCGCGGCGGGATGGTCGAAGCGCACCGCGCCACAGAGCATCGCCGTCGGCTCGCCAGCGCCGCCCTGGCGCAGCACTTCGTAGCGGTCACTGGCGTAGGCGCGTGGCAGGTCGAACAACCCCGTCGCAGGCTCACCCGGCGCACTCACCAAGCGGTGGCCCTCACCGTGGGGCACCAGCACCAGATCGCCCGGCGCCAACCGGCGCGGCTCATCACCTTCGGCTTCCAGCCAGCATTCGCCCACTGTCAGCACATGGAACATCAGGCACTGCGGCATGGCCGGCAGGTCGAGCCCCCAGGGCGCGCTGAACTCCGAGCGGCAGTAGAAGGTGCCGCTCATGCGCAGGAAATGCAGGGCCTCGCCCAGGGGATCGGTGGAAACCCAGGCGTCGCTCAGGTCGGCAATGGCGTCGAGTGCGTTCATGGCCTGGAGACTGGCCCGGCAATTGGGCGGCGTCCAGCATTCCTGGACGAATGAGCATGAAGGACCGACTTTCAGGCATTAACCGTCCAGTCGTTCAGCAGGAAACTGAGCCCAGGCCAACGAACCTGCGGCGGGCGCCGCGGGGCGGCCAGCAACGAGGACAGCATCATGATCAGCGTAATGGGAGCCACCGGGCGCACCGGTTCGAGAATCTGCCAGACCCTGCTGGAGGCCGGCGTGCCCGTCCGCGCGCTCGGCCGCAACGCCGAGCGCCTGGCGCCGCTGGCGGCTGCCGGCGCGCAGATCGCCGTGGGCGAACCGCATGATGCCGCCTTCCTCGGCCAGGCCTTCCGTGGTGCCGAGGCGGTCTACACCCTGCTCGCCTACGGCCCGGACACTGAGGACTACCTCCATCAGCAGGCGGCCCAGGGCGAGGCGATCCTCGCCGCCATCCGCAGCAGCGGCGTGCGCCGGGTGGTGTTCCTGAGCAGCGTGGGCGCCGAGGTGCCCTCCGGCACGGGGCCGATCATCAGCATGCACGACCAGGAACAGCGTCTGCTGCAGTTGCCGCCGGCGGTGAGCGTGCTGATGCTGCGCTCCGGCGCGCTGTTCGAGAACCTGTATGGCGCACTGGAGATCGTCCGTGCCTACGCCTGCTACAGCGACGCCGTGGCGCCAGATGTAGCGGTGCCGATGGTCGCCACGCAGGATGTCGCCGATGCCGCCAGCCGCGCCCTGCTCGACCGTGACTGGCAGGGCCGCGTGACCCGTGAAGTGCTCGGCCAGCGTGATATCAGCTACGCCGAGGCGACCCGGCTGCTGGGCACGGCCATCGGCCGGCCGGACCTGCCTTACGTGCCGGTGTCGTCGCAGGAGTTGGCCGTGGCGCTGCAGGAGGCGGGTTGCTCTGCCAGCGTCGCCGCCTGCTACGCCGAACTGGCCGAGGCAATCAGCAGCGGGCGGGTTCGGGCGCAGGAGGCGCGCACGCCGGCCAATACCACGGCGACGCGCTTCGAGGACTTCGCCCTCGCCTGGGCCGAGGCCTATCGAGCCTTGCCGTAAGACAGCGCCGCCAGTCTGGCAACATAATTTCCTACAAATATCTCGGAAGGCTCCGATGAATTTGGCGTTGGTCCGCTGTCTAGAGTACTCGCCCATTTGCAAACGGCCGGACCACCGCCATGAACCACGCTTCCGACAGTCTCTGGGTCGATGTGGAGACCTGGTCTCCCTATCGTCCGCAACGCATCCTCCACGGCCGCATCAGCCGCGAGGACTACCTCGCCCTGCGCGATGGCCGCGCGCCCTTCGAGGTGCGCCTGGGCGACTGCCAGAGCCGCCACTGCCCCACCGGCCCGGTGCAGGACCTGTTCCTCAGCGGCACGCACATCCTCAATGTCACCCCAGCCGAGCGGGTGGCCTGAAGTACCGGGGATAGTCCCACAGGCCATTCAGAGGAACCTGACAGAGGCCGTACAGGACCGACGTTAAGGTCTGCCACCTCTTCTCACTTTCGGTGGAGCGACGTGGCAATGAACGAGCATCTCAAGGTCGAAGTCGTGGTTCGCGCGCATAACCGCGAGTCCTCTGTGCTTCAGGGCTGGATCAGCCAGGGCGACTACCGCGCGTTGTGTAGCGGCCACGCTCCCGGCGTCGTGCGCCTGAACGACTGCCAGTCGGACTCGGGCTTCGTCCAGCGGCCGGAAGATCTGTTCCTGCGCAGCGCCTATATCCTCAGCATCGAGGTCCTCGACCGCCTGCCGCCGTCTCAGTCGGCCATGCCGCGATAGACGTAGGTCATCGGGCGCGGCCCCGGCAGGTAGTCCTGGATCAGTTCGCGCAGGTTGAAACCGCCGGACTCGATCAGCGCCGGCATGTCGCGGTCCAGGTGACAGCCGCCCGCCAGCGGCTTCCATACCGGCGTCAGCCGCTGCTGCCAGGCGCGCACACCGGCATCCGGCGCCAGGCCGTGCTCGCAGAAGAGGAATTCGCCGCCGGGCTTGAGCACCCGGCGCATTTCCTTCAGTGCTGCCTCCGCGTCGGGAATGCTGCAGAGGGTGAAAGTACAGACGATGCTGTCGAAGCTGCCGGCGTCGGCGCGGATCTGCCCCAGCTCCAGTGCCACCATCTCCACGGGAATGGCGATCGCCTCGGCGCGATGGCGGGCGAGCTTCTGCATCTGTGCCGCCGGGTCGACGCCGACGATTGTCGACACTTTCGCCGGATCGTAGAACGACAGGTTCAGCCCGGTGCCCATGCCGATCTCCAACACCCGCCCGTGCGCACGGGGCACCAACAGCGAACGCTGCTTCATCACATCGCCCATGCCGCAGGCGAAGTCGATCAAGCGCGGCAATGCGTGGCGGTCATACCAGCTTCTGATCACGCGTCTTCCTCCAGGCCAGCAGGCCCCATCCCCCCAGATAGAAAGCAGCCGCGAGCAGCAACGGTCGATGACACAGCTCGGCCACTTCCAGTGCCAGCTCGGCAAGCGTGTAAGTACTCCAGCTCGCCACGCGGCTGTCATACACACAAAGATCGACCCAGAACCAACCGACCAGGGCAAAACCGGACGACAGGCCGACGCGCCAGCCGCGGCGCCAGCTCATCGGCCACGCCAGCAGCCCGATGAACACCGCCCAGAACAGCAGCAACGGCATCATTTCAGCGGAAATGCTTCGGTCAGCCATGTCGGCAGGCAGGTTTTCCCCATAGGCACGCAATGCCCAGAAGCCCTGCAGCCATCCCAGCGCCAGAAACCCGAGGGTGCTGGCAGCGACTCGTCCAACGCGTTCCTTCACCTGAATTGCCTTCCCTGAGCCAGCCAGCGCAAACGCATACTCGCAGAACCCGGGCGCTGCGTCTTGCGGCGATGAACCCGCACGCATAAGCCGGGTAGCTCATTAGACGATTGTCGACAATTCATCAGATCTTCATTGACCGAAGGCTTTTCCAGGGGTAGCTTTCGCCGCACACCAAGAAGATTGTCGACACCATGAGCGATAGCCTGATTCTGCCCACCCCCGCCAGCGACGACGGCGAGACCCTCTCGGAACACGTGTTCCGCAAGATCCAGTCGGCCATCGTCAAGGGTGACATCGCCCCCGGCAGCAAGATTTCCGAGCCGGAGCTGGCGCGCACCTATGGCATCAGCCGCGGCCCGCTGCGCGAGGCGATCCACCGCCTGGAAGGCCAGAAGCTGCTGGTGCGCGTACCGCACGTCGGTGCACGGGTCGTCTCGCTCAGCCATGAGGAGCTGCTGGAGCTCTACGAGATCCGCGAGTCCCTCGAAGGCATGGCCTGCCGCCTGGCGGCCGAGCGCATGACGCCGGCCGAGATCGATGAGCTGCGCCGGGTGCTCGACACCCACGAGCGCGACGAAGCCTTCCAGGCCGGCCGTGGCTATTACCAGCAGGAAGGCGACTACGACTTCCACTACCGGATCATCCAGGGCAGCGGCAACCGCACCCTCACCCGCATGCTCTGCGGCGAGCTGTACCAGTTGGTACGCATGTATCGCCTGCAGTTCTCGGCGACGCCCAACCGGCCGCGCCAGGCCTTCGCCGAACACCACCGGATTCTCGATGCCATCGCCGATCGTGACGGCGAACTGGCCGAGTTGCTGATGCGCCGTCACATCGGCGCCTCGAAACGCAATATGGAGCGCCATTACCTGGACGCCCAAGCCAAGACAGCCAACGAACGAGGTGAACAATGAGCTACAAGACCGCCGGCCAACGTTTCCGCGACGCCCTTGCCGAAGAAAAGCCGCTGCAGGTGATCGGCGCGATCAACGCCAACCACGCGCTGCTGGCCAAGCGCGCCGGCTTCAAGGCCATCTACCTCTCCGGTGGCGGCGTGGCAGCGGGTTCCCTCGGCCTGCCGGACCTGGGCATCAACACCCTGGATGACGTGCTCACCGACGTACGTCGCATCACCGACGTCTGCGACCTGCCGCTGCTGGTGGACATCGACACCGGCTTCGGCCCCAGCGCCTTCAACATCGAGCGCACGGTGAAGGCCCTGATCAAGGCCGGCGCTGCTGCCGCGCACATCGAGGACCAGGTCGGCGCCAAGCGTTGCGGCCACCGTCCGGGCAAGGAAATCGTCTCCACCCAGGAGATGGTCGACCGCGTGAAGTCCGCCGCCAACGCCAAGACCGACCCGAACTTCTTCCTGATCGCCCGCACCGACGCCATCCAGGCCGAAGGCGTGGACGCCGCCATAGAGCGCTGCCAGCGCTACGTCGAGGCCGGCGCCGATGCGATCTTCGCCGAAGCCGCCTACGACCTGCCGACCTACAAGCGCTTCGTCGACGCGCTGAACGTGCCGATCCTGGCCAACATCACCGAATTCGGCGCCACCCCGCTGTTCACCCGCGACGAGCTGGCCTCGGTCGGCGTGGCCATCCAGCTCTACCCGCTGTCGGCCTTCCGCGCCGCCAACAAGGCCGCCGAAGCCGTGTACACCGCGATCCGCGAGGAAGGCCATCAGCAGAACGTGATCGAGCTGATGCAGACCCGCGCCGAGCTGTACGACCGCATCGGCTACCACGCCTTCGAGCAGAAGCTCGACGCGCTGTTCGCCGCCGGCAAGAAGTAAGCGAGCCTGTACAAACCGTAGGGTGCATAGCGCCATCGGCGTTATCCACCTTTGGCAACGGCGGCGGATAACGCTTTGCGTTATTCGCCCTACGCCAGAACCTGAACCACCGTAGGGCGCATAACGCCACAGGCGTTATCCGCCACACCAGATTCGAACCGACCGCACGGCCAATGTCGGCGGAACAAGAACAAGCAACCGGATTTGATGAGGAGACACGCGATGAGCGCTACCGCAGAAACCACCACCGCCTTCAAACCCAAGAAGTCCGTGGCCCTGAGTGGCACCGCCGCTGGCAACACCGCCCTGTGCACCGTCGGCCGCACCGGCAACGACCTGCACTACCGTGGCTATGACGTCCTGGATTTCGCCAACCGCTGCGACTTCGAGGAAATCGCCCACCTGCTGGTCCACGGCAAGCTGCCCAACGTCGCCGAACTGGCTGGCTACAAGGCCAAGCTGAAAGCCCTGCGCGGCCTGCCGGCCGGCGTCAAGGCCGCCCTGGAGACCCTGCCGCCGTCGGCGCACCCGATGGACGTGATGCGCACCGCCGTGTCCGTGCTCGGCTGCCTGTCGCCGGAGAAGGACGACCACAACCATCCGGGCGCCCGTGACATCGCCGACAAGCTGATGGCTTCGCTGGGCTCGGCGCTGCTCTACTGGTACCACTTCAGCCACAACGGCAAGCGCATCGACGTCGAGACCGACGACGACTCCATCGGCGGTCACTTCCTGCACCTGCTGCACGGGCAGAAGCCGCGCGAGTCCTGGGTGCGCGCCATGCACACCTCGCTGAACCTGTACGCCGAGCACGAATTCAACGCTTCGACCTTCACCTCCCGGGTGATCGCCGGCACCGGTTCGGACATCTACTCCTGCATCGCCGGCGCCATCGGCGCGCTGCGCGGCCCGAAACACGGCGGCGCCAACGAGGTGGCCTTCGAGATCCAGAAGCGCTACGACAACCCGGATGAAGCCGAGGCCGACATCCGTGCCCGCGTCGAGCGCAAGGAAGTGGTGATCGGCTTCGGTCACCCGGTCTACACCGTGTCCGACCCGCGCAACAAGGTGATCAAGGAAGTCGCCCAGCAGCTGTCGAACGAGCAGTCGAACACCAAGATGTACGACATCGCCGAGCGCCTGGAGACCATCATGTGGGACATCAAGAAGATGTTCCCCAACCTCGATTGGTTCAGCGCCGTGAGCTACCACATGATGGGCGTGCCCACCGCGATGTTCACCCCGCTGTTCGTCATCGCCCGCACCGCCGGCTGGTCCGCCCACGTCATCGAGCAACGCATCGACGGCAAGATCATCCGCCCGAGCGCCAACTACACAGGCCCTGAAGACCTGAAGTTCGTGCCGCTCAAGGACCGCAAATAGCCTTCCTGGATAACAACATGACTACTTCCGTGAACAGCCAATTCCGCAAGCGCCTGCCCGGCACCGCGCTGGATTACTTCGACGCCCGCGAGGCGGTCGAGGCGATCCAGGCCGGCGCCTGGGACAAGCTCCCCTACACCTCCCGCGTGCTGGCCGAACAGCTGGTGCGCCGCTGCGAGCCGGCGGACCTCACCGCCTCGCTGGAGCAGCTGGTCTACCGCAAGCGCGACCTCGACTTCCCCTGGTACCCGGCGCGCGTGGTCTGCCACGACATCCTCGGCCAGACCGCGCTGGTCGACCTCGCCGGCCTGCGTGACGCCATCGCCGAGAAAGGCGGCGACCCGTCCAAGGTCAACCCGGTGGTGCCGACCCAACTGATCGTCGACCACTCGCTGGCTGTGGAAGCCGCCGGCTTCGACCCCGACGCGTTCGAGAAGAACCGCGCCATCGAGGATCGCCGCAACGAGGATCGCTTCCACTTCATCGACTGGACCAAGACCGCGTTCAAGAACGTCGACGTGATCCCGGCCGGCAACGGCATCATGCACCAGATCAACCTGGAGAAAATGAGCCCGGTGATCCAGGCGCGCGGCGGCATCGCGTTCCCCGACACCTGCGTCGGCACCGACTCGCACACCCCCCACGTGGACGCCCTGGGCGTGATCGCCATCGGCGTCGGCGGCCTCGAAGCCGAGACCGTGATGCTCGGCCACCCGTCGATGATGCGCCTGCCCGACATCGTCGGCGTGAAGCTGACCGGCAAGCGCCAGCCGGGCATCACCGCCACTGACATCGTCCTGGCGATCACCGAGTTCCTGCGCAAGGAGCGCGTGGTCGGCGCCTACGTCGAGTTCTTCGGCGAGGGTGCGGACAGCCTGTCCATCGGCGACCGCGCGACCATCTCCAACATGTGCCCGGAATACGGCGCCACCGCCTCGATGTTCTACATCGACGGCCAGACCATCGACTACCTCAAGCTCACCGGCCGCGAGCCCGAGCAGGTGGAGCTGGTGGAGAACTACGCGAAGACCCTCGGCCTGTGGAGCGCCGCCCTGGAAACCGCCGAGTACGAGCGCGTGCTCGAATTCGACCTGGGCAGCGTAGTGCGCAACATGGCCGGCCCGTCCAACCCGCACCGCCGCCTGCCGACCTCGGCACTGGCCGAGCGCGGCATCGCCGACGAAGCCAAGCTGGAGTCCGGCCGGGTCGAGGAAGCCGAAGGCCTGATGCCCGATGGCGCCGTGATCATCGCCGCCATCACCAGCTGCACCAACACCTCCAACCCGCGCAACGTCATCGCCGCCGGCCTGGTGGCGAAGAAGGCCAACGCGCTGGGCATGATCCGCAAGCCGTGGGTGAAGACCTCGTTCGCTCCCGGGTCGAAAGTCGCCAAGCTGTACCTGGAAGAAGCCGGCCTGCTGCCGGAGCTGGAGAAGCTCGGCTTCGGTATCGTCGCCTATGCCTGCACCACCTGTAACGGCATGTCCGGCGCGCTGGACCCGGCGATCCAGAAAGAGATCATCAACCGCGACCTGTACGCCACCGCCGTGCTCTCGGGCAACCGCAACTTCGACGGGCGTATCCACCCCTACGCCAAGCAGGCCTTCCTCGCCTCGCCGCCGCTGGTGGTCGCCTACGCCATCGCCGGTACCGTGCGCTTCGATATCGAGCAGGACCCGCTGGGCACCGACAGTCAAGGCAACCCCGTCACCCTGAAGGACCTCTGGCCGTCCGACGAAGAGATCGACGCCATCGTCGCCTCCAGCGTCAAGCCCGAGCAGTTCAAGCAGGTCTACATCCCGATGTTCGACCTGGGCAGCGTGCAGGAGGCCGAAAGCCCGCTGTACGACTGGCGCCCGATGTCCACCTACATCCGCCGCCCGCCGTACTGGGAAGGCGCGCTGGCGGGCGAGCGCACGCTCAAGGGCATGCTGCCGCTGGCGATCCTGCCGGACAACATCACCACCGATCACCTGTCGCCGTCCAACGCCATCCTGGCGGACTCGGCCGCCGGCGAGTACCTGGCGAAAATGGGCCTGCCGGAGGAGGACTTCAACTCCTACGCCACCCACCGCGGCGACCATCTGACCGCCCAGCGCGCCACTTTCGCCAACCCGCAGCTGGTCAACGAAATGGCCGTGGTCAACGGTGAAGTGAAGAAAGGCTCGCTGGCCCGCGTGGAACCGGAGGGCAAGGTGATGCGCATGTGGGAAGCCATCGAAACCTACATGAACCGCAAGCAGAACCTGATCATCGTCGCCGGCGCCGACTACGGCCAGGGCTCGTCCCGCGACTGGGCAGCCAAGGGCGTTCGCCTGGCCGGTGTGGAAGTGATCGTCGCCGAAGGCTTCGAGCGCATCCACCGCACCAACCTGGTGGGCATGGGCGTGCTGCCGGTGGAGTTCAAGCCGGGCACCACGCGCCTGACCCTGGGCCTGGACGGCACCGAGACCTACGACATCAAAGGCGAAGTCTCGCCGCGCTGCGACCTGACCCTGGTGGTCAACCGCCGCAACGGCGAAGTCGTCGAAGTCCCGGTCACCTGCCGCCTCGACACCGCCGCCGAAGTGAAGGTGTACAAGGCCGGTGGCGTGCTGCAACGCTTCGCCAAGGACTTCCTGGAAGGCGCGGTAGCGTGATGTAACCGCCGGCCCGCTCGCGGGCCGGCACAACTTCTGTAGGAGCGAGCTTGCTCGCGAACCAAAGTCCGCAGTGAGGCCGTTCGCGAGCAAGGGCTAGGCGCCCCCCTCGTTCCTACAACAAGCACTCAGGATCGAATCCCATGCCCCACGTACCCCAAGTGAAGATCCCCGCCACCTACATCCGTGGCGGCACCAGCAAGGGCGTGTTCTTCCGCCTGCAGGATTTGCCCGAGCGCTGCCAGGTGCCTGGCGCAGCCCGCGACAAGCTGTTCATGCGCGTGATCGGCAGCCCCGATCCGTACAGCGCGCACATCGACGGCATGGGCGGCGCGACCTCCAGCACCAGCAAGTGCGTGATCCTGTCGAAAAGCACCCAGCCGGATCACGACGTCGACTACCTCTACGGGCAGATTTCCATCGACAAGGCCTTCGTCGACTGGAGCGGCAACTGCGGCAACCTCTCCACCGCTGCCGGCTCCTTCGCCATCCACGCCGGCCTGGTCGATCCGTCGCGCATCCCGGACAACGGCACCTGCGTGGTGCGCATCTGGCAGGCGAACATCCAGAAGACCATCATCGCCCACGTGCCGATCAGCAACGGCCAGGTCCAGGAAACCGGCGACTTCGAGCTGGACGGCGTAACCTTCCCGGCCGCCGAGATCGTGCTGGAATTCCTCGATCCGTCCGACGATGGCGAGGAAGGCGGCTCGATGTTCCCCACCGGCAACCTGGTGGACGACCTGGAAGTCCCCGGCATCGGCACCTTCAAGGCGACCATGATCACCGCCGGCATCCCGACCATTTTCGTCAACGCCCAGGACATCGGCTACACCGGCGCCGAACTGCGCGAAGCGATCAATGGCGACCCCGAACAACTGGCGCGCTTCGAGCAATTCCGCATCGCCGGCGCCCTGCGCATGGGCCTGATCAAGACCCCGGAAGAAGCCGCGACCCGCCAGCACACGCCGAAGATCGCCTTCGTTGCGCCAGCGAAGGACTACGTCACCTCCAGCGGCAAGCAAGTGCAGGCCGGCGACATCGACCTGCTGGTGCGCGCGCTGTCCATGGGCAAGCTGCACCACGCCATGATGGGCACCGCGGCCGTGGCCATCGGCACCGCCGCCGCCATTCCCGGCACCCTGGTGAACCTCGCCGCCGGCGGTGGCGAACGCAGCGCCGTGCGCTTCGGCCACCCCTCCGGCACCCTGCGTGTGGGCGCCGAGGCGAAGCAGGTGAACGGCGAGTGGAGCGTGACCAAGGCCATTATGAGCCGCAGCTCGCGCATCCTCATGGAAGGCTGGGTACGGGTACCGGGCGATTCGTTCTAAAGGCGGCTTCAAGCGGTAGGCTTCAGGCGGCAGGCAAAGCTCTTGCCTGTAGCCTGTAGCCTGCCGCCCCAATCTCAGGCGACGAAATCGCCCTGCAGCTGCTCCAGCAACACCTGAATGCGCGCCAGGCGCACGGTGGGATCGTCCATCTCCAGCAATACCTGCTTCTGGTCACGTTCGAAGGGCAGCAGATAGGCGAGCTGGCAGGCCAGGGCCTGCTGGCCATTCACCTCGCCGCCCATCTCCAGGGCGGAAACCATCGGGTGCATGGACAGCGCTTCGAGCAGCGCGGCGAGGTCATCGTGCTCCTTGGTCAGCGGCTGGTCGGGTTGCTCGTCCAGCCATTCCACTTCAGCCACCGTCAACTGGTCTGGCTGCACGTTCGCCGAGAGCACGCGGAAGCGCCGTCCGCCTTCGACACGGATGCCCAGCAGGCCGTTGGACTGCTGCTTCCAGTCCTTGATGTGAGCTTCGCAGCCCACCAGGCTATAGCGCTCCGGCGCGTCGCCGACTTCCTCACCCTCGACGATGGCCACCACACCGAACCCGCCGTTCTGCTTCATGCAGCGGCCGATCATGTCCAGGTAGCGCGCCTCGAAGATCTGCAGGTCGAGGCGGCAGCCGGGGAACAGCACGGTATTGAGGGGGAAGAGCGGAAAACTCATGGATACTCCCATTTTCGATCAGAGCCTGTTTACGATCGTGCGAGCTAGAGCCGTAGTAGGCGGCAAGCGCCTGAAGAGCGGAGTTTACTGCTGTAAATGAGCATCTGAGGGCGTTTGCCAACGCCCTACGGCCGACGCGCAGCAGATCGTCAACAGGCTCTCAGGCGATCAGCGCTACCGCCAACGGTAGCAGCACAGCGGTGGCCACGCCCATCAGGCTCATCGCCAGGGCAGCGAAGGCGCCGCACTCCTCGCCCTCCTGCAAGGCGCGGGAGGTGCCCACGGCATGGGCGGTCATGCCCAGCGCCATGCCCTGCGCGGCCGGGTGATGGACACCGACGCGGCGCAGCAATTCCGGACCGAGGATGGCGCCGAGCACCCCGGTGATCAGCACGAACACCGCCGCCAGCGCCGCCACGCCGCCAATCTGGCTGGCCACCAGCATGGCGATGGGCGAGGTCACCGACTTGGGCGCCAGGCTCATCAGCAGTTCGTGGTCGACGCCGAACAGCCAGCCCAGGCCGATGCCCAGCGCGGTGGCGAACAGGCCGCCGACCAGCAGGGTGATCAGCGTCGGCCAGAACAGCTGGCGGATGCGCTTGAGGTTGAGGAACAGCGGCACCGCGAGGGCGACGGTCGCGGGGCCGAGAAGGATGGTCAGCACCTTGGCGCTGTTGCTGTACTCGCTGTAGTCGATGCCGCAGGCCAGCAGCACCGCGATGACGATCAGCATCGACACCAGCACCGGCTGCAGGAATACCCAGCGCGTGCGCTCGTAGGCGGCCAGCGCCAACTGATAAGCGCCCAGGGTGACGCTGACGCAGAACAGCGGATGATGAATGACGGCGTTCAGCGCGCCTTGCCAGTCGAACATCAGGCGTTCTCCTTCTGCTTGCGCTGGCGGTCGATGAGCTTCTGCATCAGCCAGCCGGCGAACACGAAGGACACCAGCAGCGACAGCGCCAGGGCCCCGGCGATGGCCCAGAAGTCCGCGGCGATCTGCTTCGCGTAGGCCATCACGCCCACCGCCGCCGGCACCAGCAACAGCGGCAGGTAGCGCAGCAGCGAGGCGGCGGCCTCGTTCACCGGCTTGCTCACCTCGCCGTTCCAGACCAGGAAGGCGAACAGCAGCACCAGCCCAATGATGGGGCCGGGAATCATGTGCAGGATGAGAGCATTCAGGCCCGTGCCGAGCAGTTGGAACAGCACCAGCCAGGTCAGGCCGCGTAGCAACATCAGGGAACATCTCCAGCGCAAGGAGACGCCATTATGCCCGCCCGGCGCCCGCTATGGCGCGGCATTCGCCCAAAGCATGAATGCCGCTGCGGCTTGACCGGCCGCGGACCCCATGCTGATCTGTTGTCGGACTCTTACGCAGGCCGCACTAGAAGAACAACGATATCCCCGGAGGAAACATGGCATTCGTACCCGTAAGCGCACTGAAGGACTACATCGGCAAGGACCTGGGCCATTCGCAGTGGATCACCGTCGATCAACAGCGCATCAACCAGTTCGCCGAGTGCACCGAGGACCACCAGTTCATCCACGTCGACCCGGAGAAGGCGAAGAAGACGCCCTTCGGCGGCACCATCGCCCACGGCTTCCTGTCGCTGTCGCTGATCCCGAAACTCTGCGAAGGCCTGCTGGTCCTGCCGGAGAACCCCAAGATGGTGGTCAACTACGGCCTGGACAGCGTGCGCTTCATCCAGCCGGTACCGGTGGATTCGCGCGTGCGCCTGCAGGTGACCATTACCGACATCACCGAGAAGAACCCCGGCCAGTGGCTGATCAAGGCGCGCTGCACCCTGGAGATCGAAGGCCTGCCCAAGCCTGCCTACATCGCCGAATCGCTGAGCCTGTGCTTCGTCTGATACCTCGCCATCGACGTGCCATGCAGGTCTGAGAAAAAAGCCCGCGATCGCGGGCTTTTTTCCGTCACACTCAATCGGCGCCCCACCGTCGATTCGAGAGTCCCCATGCCACGCCAACTCCTGCCCTTGAGCCTCGTCCTGCTGCTTGCCGCCTGCGGCGAGGGCGAACCGCTGACGCCACCGGACGCCCGCCTGCCCGACGGCGCGCGCTACCGCGGGGAGCTGGTCAACGGTCAATTGCAGGGCCCGGGGCGGCTCGATTACAGCAATGGCGCCTGGTACGAGGGCGGCTTCGACAAGGGGTTGCAAAGCGGCCAGGGCAAGTGGGTCGACAGCACCGGCACGGTCTATGAAGGCGAATTCCGCGACGGCAACTTCGACGGGCGCGGCCGCCTGCAATACGTTGACGGCAGCGTCTACGAGGGCCAGTTCAAACACGGTGAATTCAATGGCGAGGGGCGCCTTACCCAAGGCGGCACCACCTACAGCGGCGGCTTCCGCAAAGGCGTCTACGAAGGTCTGGGCAGTCTCGAACAGGCCGACGGTACTCGTCACCAGGGCTACTTTGCCAGGGGCGTGGCCAATGGCGAAGGCGCCCGCCAGGACAGCCTCGGCAACCAGTACGGCGGCCAGTTCAAGAACGGCGTGCTGGAGGGCAAGGGCACCTTCCGCGACGACGCCGGCGACTACTACAGCGGCGAATTCCGCAACGACCAGTTCGACGGCACCGGGCGCTTCCAGAACGCCAACGGCGATGTCTGGTTCGGTCGTTTCAAGGAAGGCGCACTGAGCGGACCGGGCGAATTCAGCGGCGTCGACGGCAGCCGCTACAAGGGCGAATTCCGCGCCTGGCGCTTCCACGGCAGGGGCACGCTGACCCAGCCCGACGGCCAGACCTACCAGGGCGGCTTCGCCCGTGGCGAATACTCGGGGGAAGGCACCCTCACCCGCCGTGATGGCAGCCTGCAGAAAGGCATCTGGCGCGACGGCCAGTTGCGCCAGGACGCCGCCGGCAAGCTGCTGCCCAACCCGCTGGAGGTAGGTCTGCTGGAGCAGGGCGCAATGCTGGAGAAGGCGCTGGCCGCTATCCCGCAGTCCACCCCGGCAATCGAACTCTACGGCGTCAGCCTGGGGGGCGACGGCAAGCAGAGCGTGTTCCTGCGCGAGGCCGACTACGTCGCCGACCTGCTCGGCGAGCGCTTCGGCGCCCGCGGCGTGGTGCGCCTGGTGAACCACCGCGATCACCTCGCCGACCGCCCCATGGCCACCCGCGAAACCCTCGCCCGCACCCTGCGCACCATCGCCGAACGCAGCGGCCCGGAAGACCTGGTGTTCATCTACCTGACCAGCCATGGCTCCCATGACCACCAGCTGGTGCTGGACATGCCGGGGCTCAAGCTCGATGACCTGCCGGCCAGCGAACTGGCCAGCCTGCTTGCCCCGCTGAAGGACCGCTACAAGGTGCTGGTCATCTCCGCCTGCTACAGCGGCGGCTTCATCCCCGTGCTCAAGGACGACAAGACCCTGATCATGACCGCCGCGCGCAGCGACCGGGTGTCTTTCGGCTGCTCCGAGGAAGCCGATTTCACCTACTTCGGCGATGCGCTGTTCGCCAAGGCGCTCCAGCAGACCGACGACCTCAGGCAGGCCTTCACGCTGGCCAGCGCGACCGTGGCCAAGCGCGAGAAGGAGGAAGAGTTCGAAGCATCGGAGCCGCAACTCTGGGCGCCGGACGCGGTCATTACTCGCTGGCAGGCCCTGCGCGCGCAGCATTCACACGCAGCGCTGGCACTCGGCAATGGCGGTGCGCAGGAAAAACGCCCAGGCGGCAACTAAGCTGGAATGTGTGTCAGAGGGGAAACACAGATGTACTCGAAACCGACGAATATCCTGCTAGCTGGCGCCACCGGCCTGACTGGTGAACATCTGCTCGACCGCATGCTCAACGAGCCCACGGTCAAGCGCGTCATCGCTCCGGCCCGAAGGAAGCTGGCGGAGCACCCACGCCTGGAAAACCCCATCGGCCCACTGGCCGAGCTCATCCCGCACCTGCTCCAGCCGGTGGACACGGTGTTCTGCTGCCTGGGCACCACGCTCAAGGAAGCCGGTTCCGAGGAAGCCTTCCGCAGCGTTGACTTCGACCTGCCGCTGGCCCTCGGCGAGCGCGGTCTGGCCCTCGGCGCACGACACTACATAGTGGTCAGCGCGCTGGGTGCGGACAGCAAGTCGTCGATCTTCTACAGCCGGGTCAAGGGCGAGCTGGAGGATGCCCTGCGCCAGCAAGGCTGGCAGCAGTTGACCATTGCGCGGCCGTCGCTGCTGCTCGGTCAGCGCGACGAAGTCCGCCTCGCCGAGCTGCTCGCCGCGCCCTTCTCGCGCATCCTGCCGGGCAAGCTGCACGGCATCGAAGCCATCGCCCTGGCCCGCGCGCTCTGGCGCCTGGCGCTGGAAACCGGCAAGGGTACCCGCGTCGTCGAATCGGACGAGTTGCGCAAACTGGGCAAGTAACCCCACAACCGCAGGGCGTACAACGCTTTTGTAGGATGGCGTGGAGCGGAGCGATACCCATCAATCACACTGATGACCGCATGGGTATCGCTCCGCTCCACCCATCCTACGAGGTCTCACTCTGAACGCTCATCAGGGCAGCCTGCTCTGTCGGACGGATAACCTGGAGCAGGTTATCCGCCACTCCTCGCCCCTACCTGAACGGACTCAGTTCCCGCCCCACACCTGCAGGCCGATGCCCAGTTCCGCGGCGATCGACAGCGGCAGTAGCAACGTATCGAGCAACGCACTGCCGGGCAGGTCGAGGCCGGGATAGGCCGGCGCGTCAGTGCCGAAATGATCCTTCGGGCAGCAGCCGCCATTCAGCGAGTACCAGTCCAGCCGGGTGCCGGCGTAGATCAGCGGATCGCCAGGGCGGCTGTCATTGAGGGTATTCACGGTGGCACAACCGCCCAATTGCATCAGAAGCAGGGCGGCGAGGAGCTTATTCGTCACTGACAAGATGGTGTTCGCCCCAGCGCGGCAGCATGTCCTGGGGAATGCCCAGTTGGTTGAGGATGCGCGCCACGACGAAGTCGATCAGGTCGTCCACCGTCTGCGGCTGGTGATAGAAGCCCGGAGCAGCCGGCAGGATCACCGCCCCCATATTGGACAGCTTGAGCATGTTCTCCAGGTGGATACTGGAGAACGGCGCCTCGCGCGGCACCAGGATCAGCTGGCGGCGCTCCTTCAGTGCCACATCGGCGGCGCGCTCGATCAGGTTGTTGCAGGCACCGGTGGCGATGGCCGAGAGCGTTCCTGTCGAGCAGGGCACCACCACCATCGCACTCGGCGCGCCGGAGCCGGACGCCACCGGGGCCATCCAGTCTTCCTTGCCGTAGACACGGATCTGCCCGGGGGCAGCGCCGGTGTATTCGCTGAGGAAAGCCTGCATCGCCTGCGGCTTGCTCGGCAGGGTCACGTCGGTCTCGGTGGCCACCACCAGCTGCGCGGCCTTGGAGATGAGGAAATGCACCTCGCGGTCTTCCTGCACCAGGCAGTCGAGCAGACGCAGGCCGTACTGCGCGCCAGAGGCGCCGGTCATGGCCAGGGTGACGCGTTCGGCTCCCGCCATGCTCAGCCCTCCAGCGCCTTGGCCAGCTTGCCGTGCAGGCCGCCGAATCCGCCGTTGCTCATGACCACCACCTGGGTGCCCGGCGTGGCGATGGCCTTGACGCCGTCGATGATGGCCTCCAGCGAATCGCACACTTGCGTGGGCACGCTGGAGCTGGCGACGGTGGCGGCCAGGTCCCAGCCGAGGTTCGGCGGGGCGTACCAGAACACGTTGTCGGCCTGCACCACGGATTCCGGCAGGCCGTCACGGTGGGCGCCGAGCTTCATCGAGTTGGAGCGCGGCTCGACCACGGCAATCACCTTGGCGTCGCCGACGCGCTTGCGCAGGCCGTCGAGGGTGGTGGCGATGGCGGTCGGGTGGTGGGCGAAGTCGTCGTAGATGGTCACGCCTTTGACTTCCGCGACCTTCTCCATCCGCCGCTTGACGCTCTTGAAGGTCGACAGCGCGGCGCAGCCCAGCTCCGGCACCACGCCGACATGGCGGGCCGCCGCGAGGCAGGCCAGGGCGTTGGCGACGTTGTGCTGGCCGGTCAGTTCCCAGTCCACGGTGCCCTGGGGCTTGCCGTCGAACAGCACGTCGAAGCGCGAGCCGTCTTCACTGAGCAGGCGCGCCTGCCACTGGCCGCCTTCGCCGGTGGTCTGCACCGGGGTCCAGCAGCCCATGTCGAGCACGCGCTTGAGCGCGGTTTCGGCGGTGGGATGGATCACCAGGCCTTCACCGGGAATGGTCCGCACCAGATGGTGGAACTGCCGCTCGATGGCAGCGAGGTCGGGGAAGATGTCCGCGTGGTCGAATTCCAGGTTGTTGAGGATCGCCGTGCGCGGGTGGTAGTGGACGAACTTCGAGCGCTTATCGAAGAAGGCGCTGTCGTACTCGTCGGCCTCGACCACGAAGAACGGCGTGCCGCCCAGGCGCGCGGAGACACCGAAGTTCTGCGGTACACCGCCGATCAGGAAGCCCGGGCTCATGCCGGCATGCTCCAGCACCCAGGCCAGCATGCTGCTGGTGGTGGTCTTGCCGTGGGTACCGGCGGCCGCCAGCACCCAGCGGCCCTGCAGCACATGGTCGGCCAGCCACTGCGGGCCGGACACGTAGGGCAGGCCCTTGTTCAGCACGTACTCCACCGCCGGGTTGCCGCGCGACAGCGCGTTGCCGATCACCACCAGGTCCGGTGCCGGCTCCAGGTGGGCGGGATCGTAGCCCTGCATCAGCTCGATGCCCTGGGCTTCAAGCTGGGTGCTCATGGGCGGGTAGACGCTGGCATCGGAGCCGGTCACGCGGTGGCCCAGCTCCTTGGCGAGGACGGCCAGCGAGCCCATGAAGGTGCCGCAGATGCCGAGGATGTGGATATGCATGCAGACTCCTGCAATCAAGCCTTTCCAGGCGCTTCGAATGGGCGGCAGAGTAGCACAGCGCGCCCCCGCGCGGCCCGCCGCCGGGGCATCAGACGACGAGGTGGGGAGGCGGTTCCCGGTGCGCAGCGAAAGCCGTCACAGGCGAGGACCGCAGGGTGGGGGGAGCGCAGCGATACCCATGCTGTTTCGGCGCGCTGCCTTGATGGGTATCGCTGCGCTCCACGCCATCCTACGAAAGAGTTTTCCGGTTCAGGCCATGGCGATTGAGCTTGCGGTACAGGGTGTTGCGGCTGATGCCCAGCTGCTGCGCGGCGCGGCTGACGTGCCAGCGCTGCGCTTCCAGCACCGCCAGCAGCGCGTCGCGCTCGGCGGCGCCAAGGGTGTCGCCGCCCTCCTCGACTGTCGCCACCTCGACAACGGCAGGAGGCGAAACCCGGCGCAGGTCCGGCGGCAGGTCGGCCATCTGGATGCGTCCACCCTCGCACAACGCGCAGAGCGTGCGCAGCACGTTGCGCAGTTGGCGCACGTTGCCCGGCCAGGGGAAATCCAGCAGGTGCCGGCGCACGTCATCATCCAGGCGCACGGTGCGACCCTTGCTCTCCTCGGCCAGCAGGTGCTCGAGCAGCGCGCCACGGTCCTCGCGCTCACGCAGCGGCGGCAGCCCGACCACCAGCCCATTGAGGCGGTAATACAGGTCTTCACGGAACTGCCCAGCGGCCACCAGCGCTTCCAGGTCACGGTGGCTGGCGCTGATCAGGCGGATGTCGACGTCCTGCGGCTCGCCGCCGATGGGCACTACCTGGCGCTCTTCCAGCACGCGCAGCAGGCGTGTCTGCAACGCCAGCGGCATGTCGCCGATCTCGTCGAGGAACAGCGTGCCGCCGTCGGCCTGCTGCAACTTGCCGCGCATACCTTCCTTGCGCGCGCCGGTGAAGCTGCCGCCGCGGTAGCCGAACAACTCGCTCTCGATCAGGGTCTCGGGGATCGCCGCGCAGTTCAGCGCGACGAAAGCCTTGCCGGCACGTTCGCCACCCAGGTGCACGGCGCGGGCGAAAGCTTCCTTGCCGGTGCCGGTCTCGCCCTGCAGCAACAGCGGCACGTCGTGGGCGTAGACCTTCAGCGCCCGGCGGAAATCATGGGCCAGTTGCGGATCGTCGATGCACAGCCCTTTCGCCAGCGGCGCACGCGGCAGCACCGGCGCGGCGGCGATGGGACGCTGGCCGCGCAGCAGCGCATAGAGAGTGCGGCCAGCGTGGGTGCGCAACGGCCAGCTGGCATTGGGCTGCGGGTCAGCGCGGCTGAACAGGTCGTCCAGCCGGCAATCGAAGAATTGCTCCAGGGAGCGCCCGATCAGGCTGTCGCGGCGGCTACCGAGCAGGTTGATCGCGCTCTGGTTCGCCGCGCGGATGCGCCCGTCAGCGCCGAAGGCCAGCAGGCCTTCGCTGAACAGGCCGAGGCCGTCGGGTTGCAGGTGGAAGCGCAGCAGCCACTGGTCCTCGAAATGCCGCAGGAAATAACAGCTTTCGATGGCCTTGGCCGACAGGTTGACCAGCGCCATGGTGTGGAACTGGCTCTGCCGCGACACGTCACGGCGCGCGGAGGAAACGTCGAGCACCGCCAGCAGTTCGCCCTGCGGGTCGAACACCGGGCTGGCCGAGCAGGTCAGCCCGGTGTGGCGGCTGCGGAAATGTTCGTCCTGGTGGATGGTCAGCGCCTGACGTTCCACCAGGCAGGTGCCGATACCGTTGGTGCCCTCGCGCGCCTCGCTCCAGTCGGCGCCGAGCCACAGCCCGGCCTGCTCGAAGGTGCGGCGCTCGGCGGCTTCGCTGACGCAGTTGAGGATGACCCCGCGGGAATCGGTGAGCAGCACCGCATGGCCGGCGCCTGAGAGCTGCTGGTGCAGGCTGTTCATCTCGCCGCTGGCGATCTCCAGCACCTGGCGGTGGCGCTCGCGCACTTCGAGCATGCGCGCGTGTTCCAGCACGGCCGGCGCCATGGGCTGCGCCGGGTCGAGGTGATACTGCTCCAGGCAGCGCATCCAGGAGCGGGCGATCGACGGGTCCGCACCGGGGGCTCCGGCGCGGGCCTTGCCCTCGGCCACGGTCATGACCTGGCGGGCGTGGCGGCTCAAATCGTTGGCGCGCATTGTTGTTGTTCTCCGCTTGGGGGACGGGGAGGCAGCCCCGGGTTCCAGCGAATTTCTGTCAGACAATTCGTCGGAACGCAGGACAGCATCCCCCACGCGCCAGCCCAATGCAACGCCTGGCCGACCGTCAGGTCACGACTGTCACGAATACGGGACAAAGTGTCACCAGGCACTGCTCCAGTCGCGTGACAGCGGACTTTCCGCGGTATTCCCGGCGACCCGCCCAGGCCATGCCCGGCGCGCCTTTCACTGGCATGGCCCGGCCCTTGCTCTACGCTTGTTCAACGTCCTCCCCAACAAGCACAAGACCCAGGAGATCCGACCATGCGTTATGCCCATCCCGGTAGCGAAGGCGCCATCGTTTCGTTCAAGGCGCGCTACGGCAACTACATCGGCGGCGAGTTCGTCCCGCCGGTTAAGGGTCAGTACTTCACCAATACCTCGCCGGTGAATGGCCAGCCCATCGCCGAATTCCCCCGCTCCACCGCCGAAGACATCGACAAGGCGCTGGACGCCGCCCATGCCGCCGCCGACGCCTGGGGCCGCACCTCGGTGCAGGACCGCTCGCTGGTGCTGCTGAAGATCGCCGACCGTATCGAACAGAACCTGGAACTGCTGGCCGTCACCGAGACCTGGGACAACGGCAAGCCGGTGCGCGAAACCCTCAACGCCGACATCCCGCTGGCTGCGGACCACTTCCGCTATTTCGCCGGCTGCATCCGCGCGCAGGAAGGGTCTGCTGCCGAGATCAACGACAGCACCGTTGCCTACCATATCCACGAGCCGCTGGGCGTGGTCGGGCAGATCATCCCGTGGAACTTCCCGCTGCTGATGGCCGCGTGGAAACTCGCCCCGGCGCTGGCCGCCGGCAACTGCATCGTGCTCAAGCCGGCCGAGCAGACCCCGCTGGGCATCTGCGTGCTGATGGAGCTGATCGGCGACCTGCTGCCCAAGGGCGTGCTCAACGTCGTCCAGGGCTTCGGCAAGGAAGCCGGTGAAGCGCTGGCCACCAGCAAGCGCATCGCCAAGATCGCCTTCACCGGCTCCACGCCGGTGGGCTCGCACATCCTCAAGTGCGCCGCCGAGAACATCATTCCGTCCACCGTGGAACTGGGCGGCAAGAGCCCGAACATCTACTTCGAAGACATCATGCAGGCCGAGCCGACCTTCATCGAGAAGGCCGCCGAAGGCCTGGTGCTGGCCTTCTTCAACCAGGGCGAGGTGTGCACCTGCCCATCCCGCGCGCTGGTGCAGGAGTCCATCTATCCGCAGTTCATGGACGTGGTGATGAAGAAGGTGAAGGCGATCAAGCGCGGCGACCCGCTGGACACCGACACCATGGTCGGCGCCCAGGCCTCGCAGCAACAGTACGAGAAGATCCTCTCCTACCTCGACATCGCCCAGCAGGAAGGCGCTCAGATCCTGGTTGGAGGCTCGGTCGAGAAGCTCGATGGCAACCTCTCCACCGGCTATTACATCCAGCCGACGCTGCTCAAGGGCAGCAACAAGATGCGCGTATTCCAGGAAGAAATCTTCGGCCCGGTGGTGGGCGTGACCACCTTCAAGGACGAAGCCGAAGCACTGGCGATCGCCAACGACACCGAGTACGGCCTGGGCGCCGGCGTCTGGACCCGCGATATCAACCGCGCCTACCGCATGGGTCGCGGCATCAAGGCCGGCCGCGTGTGGACCAACTGCTACCACCTGTACCCGGCGCACGCCGCCTTCGGCGGCTACAAGAAATCCGGCGTGGGCCGCGAGACCCACAAGATGATGCTCGACCACTACCAGCAGACCAAGAACCTGCTGGTGAGCTACGACATCAACCCGCTGGGCTTCTTCTGATCGCGCGCTGCTGATTGACCCCGCCCGGTGCGCCGGGCGGTCTCCCCCGAATCGATCTTTGCGCGGCCCACGGGCCGCGCTTTTTTATGCTCGGAAAAAGAGTCTTTCCGTAGGAGCGGACTCCGTCCGCGATGTGCAACCGGCCGGCTCCGCGTGGTGGGAAAATCGATCGCGGACAAAGTCCGCTCCTACGCAAGGTTCAAGCGCGAAGCGAAGCCTGTAGGAGCGAGCTTGCTCGCGAAACTGCCGAGCTAAAGAAACCGCCGGGGAATCCGTTCGCGAGCAAGAGCTAGGCGCCCCCCCTCGCTCCTACAAAAAGCGGCTCAATGCGCGTCGCTGCGCCACTGCCGCGGGCTCACGCCGAACCAGCGGCGGAAGGCGCGGGAAAAGGCGCTGGTCTCGGAGTAGCCAAGCAACGGCGCCAGCTCGGAAATTGGCCGTTGCGGCTGACGCAGATAATGCAGCGCCAGTTCGCGGCGGGTGTTTTCCACCAGTTGGCTGAAACTCAGCCCCGCTTCGCGCAAGCGCCGCTGCAAACCGGCAGTGGTGAGTTCCAGCTGCTCGGCGATGATCTCCAACGAAGGCTCGCCATCCGCCAGCGCCAGGCGAATCTGCGTGCCGGCGTCCTCCACCAGGTTGGGCGCACCGCCGTGCTCGCCCAGGCGACGGATCACGTCCTGCACCAGGAACAGCAGGTTGGCGTCACGCTCGGGCATCTGCCGGCCATGGAGGTCGCGCTTGGGAATCAGCATCGAGTTGCAGCCGCGCTGGAACAGCACCGGCGCGTCGAACACCCGGCCATGTTCCTGCCAGCTCTCTGGCCGCGCGTGTTCGAAGCTCACCGCACGCGGCGCCCATTCGGACCCGAGCGCGTGGCGCATGAGGTTCAGCGCCATGCCCAGGGTCAGCTCGGCATCCTGCCGGCGGTCGAGGATCGCGCCGTGGCGCACCTGGTAGTCGAAGCGATAGCACTCACCGCAATCCACCAGGCGGATCAGCGTGTCGTGCTGGTGATAGGGAAAGGCGGCGGCGAAGTTCTTCAGCGCGTCTTCCAGCGTCTCCGAGCACAGCCCGACATAGCCCAGCAGGCCCAGCTCACGAGGCAGGAACTGCTCGCCATAGCGCAGCCCGAAGTTGTCGCAACCCGACTGCCGCGCGGCCTCCTCAAGCACCTGGCAGTAGTTGGTCAGCGCCAGGCTCAGGGTGGGATGCAGCAGGCGTTCGGGGTCGATGCCGGCGCGGCCGAAGACGCGGTCGATGTCGCCACCCTGGTCGCCGATGAAGCGACCCAGGCCGCTGGCGGCGGCGGACAGCACGCCGATGTTGCTGGCCAGGGGCAGGCTCAGGCCGGACGGGGAAAACAGAGGCTGGCTCATGTCGATTACCGATCTTGTTTTGAGACACGCAGGGCACATGGCTCCCGGAAACAAGGGAACGAATAAACAAAGCAATTCCCGTGCCTCGCCATGCATTAGCGCTCAGCTGCATACGGCGCCGCGCCTGGCCTGCAGCTGCCACAGCGGGGGCAGTCAGGGCAAATCCGGCACCACAATCGGGCGCCGGGCGCGGTGTGGGGCGATGGGTAACAGCCAGTTGACCCTGCGCGGCGAAAGCCGGTTCCAGCGGTCAAGTCTTGCGCGGCAGCGCGCCACTACCATCGAGTCTCAGGTATCCGTCCACGCCCCTGCGACCCGCCATCTGCGGCCTATCCCTTGCGGAGAGAGGAATAACAACAATGAGCGCATCACAACTCAAACCAACGCTTGGCACCCTGCACCTCTGGGGGCTCGCCGTGGGCCTGGTGATCTCCGGCGAGTACTTCGGCTGGAGCTACGGCTGGGCCGCCGCCGGCACCCTGGGTTTCCTCGTCACCACGCTGATCGTCGCGGTGATGTACACCTGCTTCATCTTCAGCTACACCGAGCTGACCACCGCCATTCCTCATGCCGGCGGCCCCTTCGCCTACAGCCTGCGGGCCTTCGGCAAGACCGGCGGGATGGTCGCAGGCATCGCCACGCTGATCGAGTTCGTCTTCGCCCCGCCAGCCATCGCCATGGCCATCGGCGCCTACCTCAACGTGCAGTTCCCCGGCCTCGATCCGAAGTGGGCGGCCACCGGTGCCTATTTGATCTTCATGACCCTGAACATCCTCGGCGTCAGCATCGCCGCCACCTTCGAACTGGTGGTGACCGTGCTGGCGGTAGCCGAGCTGCTGGTGTTCATGGGCGTGGTCGCACCGGGCTTCAGCTTCAGCAATTTCGTGCTCAACGGCTGGGCCGGCTCGGACGTGTTCGGCGCGCCGGCCATGGCCGGCATCTTCGCCGCCATCCCGTTCGCCATCTGGTTCTTCCTCGCCATCGAGGGCGCCGCCATGGCCGCCGAAGAGGCCAAGGACCCGAAACGCACCATCCCGCGTGCCTATATCGCCGGCATCCTGACCCTGGTGACGCTGGCCATCGGCGTGATGATCTTCGCCGGCGGCGTGGGCGACTGGCGCGCGCTGTCGAACATCAATGACCCGCTGCCGCAGGCGATGAAGGCCGTAGTCGGCAACAACTCCACCTGGATGCACATGCTGGTATGGATCGGCCTGTTCGGTCTGGTGGCGAGCTTCCACGGCATCATCCTCGGCTACTCGCGGCAGTTCTTCGCCCTCGCCCGTGCCGGCTTCCTGCCGCGCAGCCTGGCCAAGCTGTCGCGCTTCCAGACCCCGCACCGGGCGATTCTTGCCGGCGGCGCGGTGGGCATCGCGGCGATCTTCAGCGACAGCCTGATCAGCCTGCAGGGCATGACCCTGACTGCGGCGATGATCACCATGAGCGTGTTCGGCGCCATCGTCATGTACATCATGAGCATGTTCAGCCTGTTCAAGCTGCGCCGCAGCGAGCCGGACCTGGAGCGCAGCTTCCGCGCGCCGGGCTACCCGGTGGTGCCGGCCATTGCACTGGTGCTGGCGCTGGTCTGCCTGGCCGCGATGCTCTGGTTCAACAGCGTCATCGCCTCGGTATTCCTGGTGCTGATGATCGGCGGCTGCTCCTGCTGCAGCATCGTCATCAGCCTCAATCGCGGCACCGACGCATCGTTCGCCAGCCAGGGTTGAGGAGAAGCGCCATGTCCGGATTCGTCCACAGCGTCGGTGGCCAGACCTGGCGCTTCGACAGCCTGCGCGAGGTGATGGCCAAGGCCAGCCCGGCGCGTTCCGGCGACCGCCTGGCCGGGGTCGCCGCCGGCAGCGACGCCGAGCGCGTCGCCGCGCAGATGGCGCTGGCTGACATCCCGCTCAAGCACTTTCTCGACGAAGCGCTGATCCCCTACGAGAGCGACGAGGTCACCCGGCTGATCATCGATACCCACGACCGCCAGGCCTTTGCGCCGGTCAGCCACCTCACGGTGGGGGGCCTGCGCGACTGGCTGCTCGGCGATGCCGCCGACGAAACCAGCCTGCGCGCCCTGGCGCCGGGGCTGACGCCGGAAATGGCGGCGGCGGTGTCGAAAATCATGCGCGTGCAGGACCTGGTGCTGGTCGCGCAGAAGATCCGCGTGGTCACCCGCTTCCGCAACACCATGGGCCTGCGCGGGCGCATGTCCACGCGGCTGCAACCCAACCACCCCACGGACGACCCGGCCGGCATCGCCGCCAGCGTGCTCGACGGCCTGCTCTACGGCAACGGCGACGCCATGCTCGGCATCAACCCGGCCACCGACAGCCTGCAATCGATCTGCACGCTGCTGGAGATGCTCGACGCGATCATCCAGCGCTATGAGATCCCCACCCAGTCCTGCGTGCTCACCCACGTCACCAGCTCCATCGAGGCGATCAACCGCGGCGCACCGCTGGACCTGGTATTCCAGTCCATCGCCGGCACCGAAGCGGCCAACGCCAGCTTCGGCGTGAGCCTGTCGATCCTCAAGGAAGGCTACGAGGCCGGGCTGTCGCTCAAGCGCGGCACCCGGGGCGACAACCTCATGTACTTCGAGACCGGCCAGGGCAGCGCGCTGTCCGCCAACGCCCACCACGGCGTCGACCAGCAGACCTGCGAGACCCGCGCCTACGCGGTGGCGCGGCACTTCAAGCCGTTCCTGGTGAACACCGTGGTCGGCTTCATCGGCCCGGAGTACCTGTACAACGGCAAGCAGATCATCCGCGCCGGCCTGGAAGACCACTTCTGCGCCAAGCTGCTCGGCGTGCCCATGGGCTGCGACATCTGCTACACCAACCACGCCGAGGCCGACCAGGACGACATGGACATGCTCCTGACCCTGCTGGGCGTGGCCGGCATCAACTTCATCATGGGCATCCCCGGTTCCGACGACGTGATGCTCAATTACCAGACCACCTCGTTCCACGACGCGCTCTACGCGCGCCAGACACTGGGCCTGAAACCGGCACCGGAATTCGAGGCATGGCTGGCGCGCATGGATATCCTCCGCCAGCAGGACGGCCGCGTGCACATGGCCAGCCAGCTGCCCGGCGCCTTCCGCCACGCGCTCGCGCAACTGTCATGAAGACCATTCGCCAGAGGAGTTTTCGATGAGCGATAGCTTCACCCCCAACCCCTGGCAGGAATTGCGCCGACTGACCTCCGCACGCATCGCCCTGGGCCGCGCCGGCACCAGCCTGCCGACCCGGGCGCAGCTGGATTTCCAGTTCGCCCACGCCCAGGCGCGCGACGCCGTGCACCTGCCGTTCGACCGCGATGGCCTCGCCGCGCAACTGGCCGAACGCGGCCGCGAGACACTGCTGCTGCACAGCGCCGCCGCCGACCGCGACACCTATCTGCAACGCCCCGATCTCGGCCGCCGCCTGAACGAGGAATCAGTAGCGATCCTGCGCCGCTACGCCGACCGCCATCCGCAAGGCTACGACCTCGCCGTGGTGATCGCCGACGGCCTTTCCTCGCTGGCCGTGCAACGCCACAGCCTGCCTTTTCTCGAACGCATGGAGGAACAGGCGCGCAACGAAGGCTGGAGCCTGTCGCCGATCGCACTGGTGCAACAGGGCCGCGTCGCCGTCGCCGACGAAGTCGCCGAGCTGCTGCGGGCGAAGATGGTGGTCATCCTGATTGGCGAGCGCCCTGGCCTGTCCTCGCCGGACAGCCTCGGCCTGTACTTCACCTGGGCACCGAAGGTCGGCCTGAACGACGCCTACCGCAACTGCATCTCCAACGTCCGACTGGAGGGCCTGAGCTACGGCCTGGCCACGCACCGCCTGCTCTACCTGATGCGCGAGGCGTGCCGCCGGCAGTTGTCGGGGGTGAACCTGAAGGACGAGGCGGAAGTTCCGGTTCTGGAAGGCGAAGACACGCCGTCACGCGGCAACTTCCTCATCAGCGGCTGAGTACGCCCGACACGCTCCGAGGCTCGCGCGACCACATGCCGCGCACTCGGGCGTGGTCTTTAAGATTTGTCTTAAATCGCCCCTCCCGTTCATCGCGATAAAAACCAAGCCATCACGCACCGTGCCTCGGGCACGCAGGGAAGCGCCGATCCGCCGCGCTTCGTATCGATGGCGAACAGATGGATTCAGCGAACACTCTCCGGCTCATCACGCCGGCCACCGTCAGGCGCACCCAGCACGGGTTCACCCTGATCGAGGCCCTGGTCACCATCGCGATTCTGGCAATCCTGCTGGGTATCGCGGTGCCCTCCTTCGACCTGTTGACCAACCGCAACCGCGCACAAAGCACCGCCAAGCAATTGCTCGCGGTGCTGCAGTACGCTCGCGCGCAGGCGCAGATCGGCCGCCAGCCGGTACACGTCAAGCCGCAAACCGAGGGTGACTGGACGTCGCCACTACTGGTCACCCGGTTACGCGGCGGCGAGCTGAGCGGACATCGGGAGATCGAACTGCGCAGGAATCGGCTCGACGACTCGGGAAAACTGCTCATCGCTCAGGAGAAGGCCGCCACTGTAGCGTTCGACGGCAATGGCATCGCCATGGGCGAAGGCGACTTCCCCCGGGTGTTCATCCTCACCGCGGGCAACTACGTGAGCAAGATCTGCCTGCAACGCAGCGGCGCGGCGAACTCATGCGACTGACCGGCTTGGCGCGCGCGAACGAACAAGGGTTCTATCTGATCGAGGTCATGGTCGCGGTGATGCTCACCAGCGTCGCCCTGCTTGGCATGCTTGCCTTGCAGAGCCGCAGCATCGCCTACAGCCATGACAGCCAACAGCGACAGAATGCGATCCTGCTCGCCGCGGACCTTGCCCGGAGCATCCAGGCCAACCGCGAATCGCTGGTCAGCAAAGGCAAGCTCAAGACCGATTCCGCCTACCTGGTGGCCGCCGGCAGCACCTTCCCCAGCCTGGGCAGTGGCGAGAGTTGCTCGACCAGCGGGCTGGGACGCGCCGACAAGGCCCAGCGCGAACTTGCCTGCTGGGCCGCGCAGGTGCGGCTCAAGCTCAATACCGACGATACCCTGCTGAGCGATTCAACATTCATCTGCCCCAGCCGCGACGGTCGGACCTGCGCTGCAGGCTCGCTCCAGCCGCTGCTGCTGGTGCAGTTGGCCTGGCACAGCCGCAACTGCCAGGCGGGCAGCCCGACGACCGTCGACGATGCCAACGCTGCCTGCCTGTCGGGCAGCGACAAGGGCGGCATCGAGCGCTATCGCCTGAGTTTCCAGCCATGAACCTGCGCCGGGAGTCGGGCCTGTCCCTGATCGAACTGATAGTCGCCATCGCACTGAGTGTCGTGGTCCTGCTGGGCGTCCTGCAGGTCTACCTGTCCGGCAGCGACCACGCCGCGTTCAACCATGCCCAGCAACAGAACCAGGCCAACGCCCGCTTCATCCTCAGTCTGTTGCAGCGTGAAAGCGGCCATGCCGGCTACAGCGCCTGGGAGCGCCACGTCTCGGCTGACGACGACCAGCAGTACGACTTCGTCATCGATCGCGAGGCCCCCTTCCCGAGCCTCACCGACACGGCCACAGGCTGCGTGTTCAACGCCGGGCAGGTCGCCAGCCTCGACGCCGGGGGCCGGGGAATCTGCCTGCGCTACCAGCGCGCTCAACGCGACGATGCGCAGATCCACCAGGACTGCACCGGCGGCGCGCTCTACGGCGATGACGACAGCGCCACGCCACAGACGCTGGTCAGCCATCTTCGGCTGTCCAACGGTGAGTTGCTGTGCAAGACCAACAACCCGCGGTCTGCCGGCGAGATCGCCCTGGCGGGCGGCATCCATGACCTGATGTTCGCTGTTGGCTCGACCAACCAGATTCGCGCCGGCCTGGTGCTCACCTCGACCCGTGCCTTGCTTCCGGAGAACTGCACCTACCAGGACCCACTGAACACCGCCACGAACAAAAGCACCGACACGCGCGGCCTGTGCAGCGCCTTCGCGCAGACGCTCTACCTGAGGAACCAGCCATGAACCGACAACGCGGTCAGATATTGCTGGTCGCCCTGATACTGCTGCTGGGGTTGAGCATTCTCACCCTGGGCAACCTGCGCAGTGGCATGCTGCTGGACAACACCCTGGCCGAATCGCGGGACTTCCAGGCAGCGCAGGGCGGTGCCGGCTCAGCAATCAGCGAGGCGCTGGACCGGACGCGCTACAGCCAGTCGATGGCGGTCGGCGACACCGCTACCTGCGCCAGCACCCAGCAGGATCAGCAGCAAGTGCTGCTCTGCGACCGGCTCTGGCTGGAGCCTGGCAACTCCGACAGCGCGGCGCTGCTCACCCAGGCACGCACTTACCAGGGCAACAACCTCGGAGCGCCCGATCAACTGGCAGAGCTGAGCAGCGCGCCACGCTGGTATGTCGCGGCACAGTGCGAGAGCCGCTCCTCCAGCGCCTTGGCCGATTGCCTGGCGGGCAACGGTACGTTGCTGCTGCAGATGAACGCCCTCGCCACCGGCATCACCGACCAGGCCCTGGTCCGGCTTCAGGAGTACGCCCGTGTCCAACGCTGACTCGATCATCTGGCCGGCATGGCGTGGGGCTGTCCTCGGCGTTGCCCTGGTGCTTGCCAGTGGCCCCGGCTGGAGCGCGTCGCCCAGTCAGGCGCCACTGTTCCTGGTCGAAGGCGTGTCGCCCAACCTGATCGTCACCCTCGACGATTCCGGCAGCATGACCAGCGCCTATACGCCCGACGGCATGAGCTCCTACACCATCGCCAACCGCTCCTCGTCGTACAACCCGATGTACTACAACCCGGCGATCACCTATGAAGCGCCCTGGAAGGTCACCTTCAGCGGTGGCCGGCTGATCAGCGAGCGCTACACCACGTCCTTCGACAAGGCGTTCTACGACGGCTTCCTCACCATCCAGACCGGGACGCTGGACCTGAACAAGTACACCGGCAACGGTTACGGGCAGAACTCGATCCAGACGGTCAACACCACCGACAGCTACAAGCAGTACGCCCACTACTACCAGTTCGACGCTGCCTGTCCGCATGCCCGCAACACCGCCACCAGCACGCTCAGCGCGGTACAGAACTGCGCCGCCGACTCCTCGTACAGCAACGCCAACGCTTGCACCAAGAGCTGCTTCGCGCCGCGCTGGGTCACCACGGCAGAGGAAAAGCAGAACTACGCCAACTGGTTTTCCTTCTACCGCACCCGTCAGCTCGCCACGCGCACTGCCGCCAACCTGGCACTGTTCGACCTGCCCGATCACATCCGTGTCACCTGGCAAGCCCTGAACAGCTGCTACAGCACCAACTTCAACCAGAGCTCCACGGCCTGCGGCAACCAGACGCTGGCCGCCTTCGCCAACCAGCACAAGGCGGACTTCTTCAACTTCACCAGCCGCCTGGCCGCCAGTGGCGGCACGCCGCTGGGCACCGCGCAGAACCGGGTCAACAGCTACCTGGGCAACACCACCGCCTACAACCCCTATGCCCGTGCGCCGGGCAGCACGCGCGACGTCAAGACCGAATACGCCTGCCGTCCCACCTATCACCTGCTGATGACCGACGGCTTCGGTGATGGCTCCGGTGGCAGCAACGCCGACGGCACCACTCGCACGCTGCCGGACGGCAAATCCTTCGCCGCCCAGGCGCCCTACTACGACAAGTGGTCCAATACGCTGGCCGACAACATCTTCATCGGCTGGGCCACCGATGCGCGCACCGACCTGGATAACAAGGTCCCGCCGCGCTACCGCGAGGGTAACGACTACTGGAATCCGAAGAACGACCCCGCCACCTGGCAGCACGTCACCACCTATACCGTGGGGCTCGGCCTGGGCCCCACGTTGAAGTACCTGCAATGGGACGGCGACACCTACTCGGGCTCCTACGCGCAATTGCTCGACGGCCGCAAGAGCTGGCCCAACCCCAGCGGCAGCACCAGCCTGGACGGCATGACGGTGACCGCCAACGAGGGCAAGGTGGCGGCGCTCTGGCATGGGGCGCTGAACTCGCGCGGAGAGTTTTTCAGCGCCGACTCCACCAACGAACTGGTGCAGGCGTTCCAGGCCATCGTCAGCAGCATCTCCAGCGGCCAGCTGGCGGTCGCGGCGGCGGGTGCCAGCTCCACGTCGCTGAACACCGACACCTTCCTGTACCGCGCCAGCTACCAGTCCACCGACTGGAGCGGGGACATCCTGCAATACCGCCTGGATGCCAGCGGCAACGCCCAGGCGAACACGGCCCTGTCGTTCCGCAACCTGCTGAACCAGCGCTCACCCGGTAGCCGGAAGATCTACGCCAACACCGCGCCAGACAATGTCCAAGGCAAGCTGCAGGCGTTCACCTGGGACAACCTCGACGCCTCCCAGCAGGCCCTTCTCGACGCCGCCCCGGGCACCCACCGCGACGATCAGCTGGGACAGCAACGGGTGGCCTGGCTGCGCGGGGATCGCAGCGCCGAAGGTTCGATCTTCCGCGCACGCAATCACCTGCTGGGCGACATCATCTACTCCTCACCAGTCGTCGTCGGTCCTCCGAGCGCCGTCACCTACTACCTGGAGAAGGCCGCTGGCGCCACTGGTTACGAGGCCTTCCGCAAGGAACAGGCGTCCCGCAAGAAGCGTCTCTACGTCGGCGCCAACGACGGCATGCTGCACGCCTTCGATGAAACCGGCGGGGAACAGTGGGCGTTCATTCCCGCGGCGGTGTTCGACAAGCTCAACTACCTGTCCTCCCCCGACTACGCGGCCCGCTCCGAGGAGGAAAACACCAACAGCCTGCACCGCTTCTACGTCGACGGCAGCGCCGTCACCCGCGACGTCTACTTCGACGGGCAGTGGCGCACCGTCCTGGTGCTGGCCCCCGGGCGCGGCGGGCGCGGCCTGTTCGCCCTCGACATCACCGACGCGGACGCTCCCAAGCTGCTCTGGGAGCACGCCACCAAGGTGAACAGCCACGACGGCAAGGAAGTCGAGTTCGGCTACCTGCTCGATCGCCCGGTCATCACCTTCTCCGGTGGCGTTCCCTACGTGCTGACGGGCAACGGCTACGGGACCGCCAAAGGCTACTCCCTGTCGATTCGCCTGGAGGACGGCCGGATCACCACCGCCAGCCAATCAGCCGCCGGTGACGGCGAGTTGGGCGGCACGGTCGCCTGGACCCTCGCATCCAGCCCCGGCGAACTCGCACAGCGCTACTACGGCAGCCTGCAGGGACAGCTCTATCGACAATCCGCTCTGGACACCGGGTCCGGTCTGCTGAGCAGCATACCGGCCTCGCGCAGCCAGCCGCTGAGTGCTCTCGCCGAAGTCACCCAGCACCCTCGCGGCGGGCAACTGGTGATCGCCGGCACCGGCAAGTACTTCGAAGGCAGCGACAAGGAAGGCTCCGCCAACCGGCAGTCGCTGTATGGCTTCTGGGACCAGACCGATTACCTCGCCCATGTCGACGGCGCCGGCAGCCCGGCAGTGCTGAGCAAGCTGGCCGACCTGCAACGCCAGACCCTGAGCGAGGAAACCGTCAACCACAGCGGCGGTAGCACCCGAGTCCGTCAACTGAGCAGCGAGCGCGTCGCCTGGGACAGCAGCGGCAAGCGCGGCGTCGGTATCCGCGGCTGGTATTTCGATCTGGCGGACAGCGAGATGATTCTCGACCAACCGTTCATGCTCGGCGACGTGCTCTTCGTCACTGTCAGCCAACCCAACGCCGATCCCTGCAGTGCGGGCATCACCTACTGGCTCCTGGCGGTCGATCCGAAGACCGGCGGCGCCCTGAACTTCAACGTGTTCGACCTGGCGGGCGATGGCACCTACAGCGAAACCGCCAGCGGCATCCAGATCGACGGGCCGGTGACGCGCATCGGCGACAACCTCTATACCCCCGCGGGCAACCGCATCCCCGTGCAGTTGTTCGACCCGCAGAACCAGGGACGCTTCAACTGGCGGATCATGAACTTCAACCTGCCCACGAGTTATCCATGAACCCCCGGCAGACACGGCGCGTAGCGCTTTCAAGTTCAAGCCGGCCCAGCGGCTTCACCCTGATCGAGATGATGGTGGTGCTCTGCATCCTCGCCCTGTTGGCCGGCATCGCCATCCCCACCTACCGGCAGTACGTCCTGCGCGCCAACCGCAGCGAAGCCCAGACACTCCTGCGCGATGCCGCCGCGCAACAGGAGCGCTACCTGGCGCAGTACAGCAAATACACCGACACGCCCGCGAAACTGGCCTTCACCTACCCACTCGCCAGCGACGGCAAGCGCTACTCCACGCGCCAGCTCTACCAACTGGCGATCGAGTACGTGGACGGCAACACCCGCAGCTACCGCTTGAGCGCCGTGCGCCATGGCGCTCAGCAGAGCGACAGCGAGTGCGGCGACTTCACTCTCGACCACCAGGGCCAGCGCGGCACCAGTGCCGGCAGCGTGGATAGCTGCTGGCGCTGATCAAACGCTCGCTTGGATTGCGCTTTCCACAAATTCTGGTGCAGCATCGGACCAATGGCTATTCGCTGGCATAGCCCCTGCATTGCCATACCAGCCCACCCACCTCCCGCCGAGGCCCGCTTATGCGCATCGTGCAAGCCACGCTCGACCACCTCGATCTGCTCGCTCCGTTGTTCGTCAGATACCGCGAGTTCTACGGCATGCTGCCCTACCCCGAGTCCTCGCGGAAATTCCTCGAGAAGCGCCTGCGCCGCAAGGAATCGGTGATCTACCTGGCCCTGCCGGATGACGACGACAGCAAGCTGCTGGGCTTCTGCCAGCTCTATCCCAGCTATTCCTCGCTGTCGCTCAAGCGCGTGTGGATTCTCAACGACATCTACGTCGCCGAAGATGCCCGCCGCCAACTGGTCGCCGACCACCTGCTGCAGACCGCCCGGCAGATGGCCCGCGAGACCCAGGCGGTGCGCATGCGCGTATCCACCAGCGTCAACAACGAAGTGGCGCAGAAGGTCTACGAGTCCATCGGCTTCCGCGAGGACAGCGAGTTCAAGAACTACATCCTGCCGATCAGCGACGACCTGAACTGAGGCCGGGACCGGCCCGCTGGCATCAGCGGGCCCGGAGCATTAGAGTGCCAGTATCGGAATTTCCGCGGCCTCCGCATGAAGGGATCCCATGCGTATTTCCCTGCACGTTCTGCGCACCGCCTGCCTCTGCCTCACGCTCCTGGGCGCCACGGCCCAGGCCCAGACCCTGCGCGTCGCCACCCTGGAGTGGGCGCCCTACGTCGGCAGCGACCTGCCGGGCAATGGCCTGGCCAGCCGTATCCTCAACGAAGCCCTGGCGCTCAATGGCGACAAGGCCGAGCTGGTCTTCCTGCCCTGGCAACGGGCGCTCAACGAAACCCGCGAAGGCCGCTTCGACGCGCTGATGCCGGCCTACCTGTCGCCGGACCGCAGCCAGGACTTCTACACCTCGATGCCGCTGCTGGACTCCCAGCTCGGCTTCTTCCGTCGCCGCGACCGTGCCCTGCCGATCAACCCCCGCGACCTCGACAGCCTTCGTCCCTACCGCATCGGCGTGGTGCGCGGCTACGTCAACCAGGTGGGCTTCGACGCCGCCGACTTCCTCAACAAGGACGTGGTCAGCAGCGACTGGCAGAACCTGGAAAAACTCCTGCGCGGGCGCATCGACCTGGCCGTGGTCGACCGCTACACCGGCTACCAGTTGCTCAGCCAGAACGCCCCGGCGCTGCGCGAACAACTGGAGTTCGTCGACCCGCCGCTGGAGGTCAAGCCGCTCTACGTGCTGGTGCCGAAGAAGCGCGCCGAAGGCGAAGCCCTGGCCGCCAGCCTCGACCGTGGCCTGCGCACCCTGCGCCGCAGTGGCCGCCTGCAGCAGTTGATCGCCGAGGCACGCCTGGAAACGGCCATGAACACCCGCGAAGTCGCCGCCCACCCACTGGCCGAGCAACTGCCGAAGGCCGGCGCCGAGCACGGTGCGGCCCTGTCGCCCAGGACCACGCCGGACCTGCTGAGCTGGCAGGCCAGCCTGCTCTGAGCAGCCATTGCGCGGCGCTCCAGCATTTGTCACAAGGCGTTGCCGCGCCAACAGCGACAGGATTTTCACGCAGAAGCTGTAATATCCTCCCGCAGACCTTCGTCGCAGGATTCGACGGAGCGTGCCCCCGGCAGCCCGACCGCGCCTTATAATGGACGGCCCGGCCGTTCTCCTTGTTGTCAGACAGGCTTCTCATGGAATTCAACCCGATCGACCTGATTCTCCACCTCGACACTTACCTGTCGCTGGCGGTGGCCAACTACGGCACCTGGATCTACGCCATCCTCTTCCTGGTGATCTTCTGCGAAACCGGCCTGGTGGTGACCCCCTTCCTGCCGGGCGACTCCCTGCTCTTCATCGCCGGCGCCATCTGCGCCACCGGCGGCATGGACCCGTGGATGCTCGGTGGCCTGCTGCTGATTGCCGCCATCAGCGGCGACAGCACCAACTACGTGATCGGCCGGACCCTGGGCAAGCGCCTGTTCAGCAATCCGAACTCGAAGGTCTTCCGCCGCGATTACCTCGACCAGACCCACGCCTTCTACGAACGCCATGGCGGCAAGACCGTGACCCTGGCGCGCTTCCTGCCCATCGTGCGTACCTTCGCGCCCTTCGTCGCCGGCATGGCCTACATGCCCTACGCACGCTTCCTGTTCTTCAGCGTGGCCGGCAGCATCGCCTGGGTTGGCGGCCTGGTGACCCTGGGCTTCTTCTTCGGCAACGTGCCCTTCATCAAGCAGAACCTCTCGGTGATGATCGTCGCCATCATTGCCTTCTCGCTGGTGCCCATGCTGATCGGCTTCATCCGCCACAAACTGCGCCCCGCGGCCAAGGCCCAGCCCGGCGAGCACTGATCCACCATGTGGTCCCTCAGCGCCTGGCGCCGCCGGCGCTTCCTCGCCCGCTATCCGCTCGACACAGAGCTGTGGACGCAGGTGCGCCGGCACCTGCCGATCCTCGACGGCCTGAGCGAAGAGGAACTGCGCCGGCTCGGCGAGCGGGCGCGGCTGTTCCTGCGCGACAAGCGCCTCTCACCGCTGCCCGGCATCGAACTGGATGACTACCGCCGCCTGCTGCTGGCCACCCAGGCCGAGCTACCGCTGCTGCACCTGCCGGACCTCAACTGGTACGGCGGTTTCCATGAGCTGGTGGTGTATCCCGACGACTTCGTCAGCCCACAGAAGCACCGCGACCCCGCCGGCGTCATGCACGAATTCGACGACGAGCGCGCTGGCGAAACCTCGCTGCAGGGTCCGGTGATCCTCGCCTGGCCGGGCGTGGAAAGCGGTGGCGGCTGGGACGCCTACAACCTGGTGATCCACGAGCTGGCACACAAGCTCGACATGCTCAACGGCGACGCCAACGGCCTGCCGCCACTGCACCGCGACATGCGCGTCGCCGACTGGGCCGCGGCCATGCAGGCCGCCTACGACGACATGAACCGCCAGCTCGACCGCGACCCGCAGGCGCACACCGCTATCGACCCATACGCGGCCGAGAATCCTGCCGAGTTCTTCGCCGTCACCAGCGAGTACTTCTTTACTGCTCCGGACCTCCTTCAGGCGGCCTATCCCAAAGTCTATGAGCAGCTTTCGCTGTTCTACCGGCAAGATCCGCTCTCGCGCCTGCACCGCCTGCAAGCCGAGCACCCCGAATATCAGGAAACTCAGGCGCACTAGGCGATGTCTGTGGCTTGGACACGGCAATCTGCCTATAATCCGCCGCACTTTTTCGGCCCGACCACTATCTGGAGTCGTCCATGAGCTACAGCAGCATCCCGGCTGGCAAAGACCTGCCGAACGACATTTACGTCGCCATCGAGATCCCGGCCAACCACGCGCCGATCAAGTACGAAATCGACAAGGACACCGACTGCCTGTTCGTCGACCGTTTCATGGCCACCCCGATGTTCTACCCGGCCAACTACGGCTTCATCCCGAACACCCTGGCCGACGACGGTGACCCCCTGGACGTGCTGGTCGTGACCCCGTACCCGGTCGCTCCGGGCTCGGTGATCCGCGCCCGTCCGGTTGGCGTGCTGAACATGAGCGACGAAGCCGGCGGCGACGCCAAGCTGATCGCGGTGCCGCACGACAAGCTGACCGTCCTCTACAAGGACGTGAAGGAATACACCGACCTGCCGGCCCTGCTGCTGGAGCAGATCAAGCACTTCTTCGAGAACTACAAGGATCTCGAGAAGGGCAAGTGGGTGAAGGTCGAAGGCTGGGGCGACGCCGCCCAGGCTCACGACTACATCACCAAGGCCGTCGCCGCCTTCCAGGCCAAGTGATGGTTGCGGGGTAACCCCCGCCGTGAAGAAGCCCCGCCCCGGCGGGGCTTTTTTGTGACCGCGATTAGGCTTTTCGTCCCGACTTTGTTACCATCTGCGCCCCGCGAGCAGCTCACTGCATCGCCACAGAATCAAGGCGGTCTGCCCTACCAGAAGTAAGGTTGGACCACCCCCTGAAAGCCGGCCACAAGCCGGCTTTTTTAATGCCTGCGATTTACCCGTCAGTAGTTGTAGTAGTTGAATGGCGAGGCTGCGTTGGACAGGATTCGCAACAGGCACAGCGCAAAGACAGCTCCCAGGGCAAGCGTCCAGAATGGCCCTGGTACTACGACCTGACGGCCAAACCACTGGACACCCGGCAGCCTGGGTATCAAGCCCGCATGCAGCAGGTTGGTGGAATCCTGGACCGGGCGGTAGCGCCCCAGAAGCTGGATGGAGTTCGGCGCGCAGGCGCTGATACCCCAGGCCAATGCGATGAAAAGCAGCGCCTCGACGGTACCAATCCAGGCAGTCACCCACTCACCGCCCCACATCCCGGCCAGCATGCCAACCGCCAGCGTCATCGGCGCGGGCAGCAACGACGGCAACATGGGAAGCGCAGCCGCTTCGCTAGCGCCCGCCATACCCTCCAGCATGCGCCAGGCTCCCCCCAGATTGTGCGACATGAAAAAGCAGCCCAGGACGATCAGCAGGAGCTGAGTCTGAGCCCACCCCAGACATTGACGTGCACGGCCCAGGTTACGCGTCGCGCGTTTGCGCCAGACCAGTCGGCGCGCATGCTGTGCCGTGACAATGACGCCATGCAGCGCCCCCCAGGCCAGGAACGTCAAACTTGCCCCGTGCCACATACCAGCCAGAATCATGGTGATCGGCAAGGCCGCAAGGTGTCGCCTGATGACCAATCGTCGGCCGGCAAGAGGCCGAAACACATGCTCGCGGATGAATTGGGTGACGGTGATGTTCCAGCGATTCCAGAACTCATCCATGCTGACCGACTTGAAAGGCGAGTAGAAATTGAGCGGCAATCGGATACCCACGACGAGTGCCAGGCCACAGGCCATGTCCGAATAACCTGAGAAGTCGAAATAGAAGTTGAGGAAACCGGCAACTGCCGCGATCCATGCCGACAGCAGGTCCAGGGACTGGCCCGCATCGGATGCGCGGAACAGCACCGTGGAGTAAAGCCCCAGCGGATCGGCAATAAGCACCTTCTTCGCCAAGCCAATGATGAAAAGACTGATTCCGGCGAAAAGATTCGAAGCACGCAGGGCAAAGGTACTCGGCCGCCCAAGTTGCCGAAGCATGTCCCGATGACGAACCAGCGGCCCCGCGACTAAATGCGGAAAGAAGCAGATGACAAACGTATAGTCCGGCAGACGAATGCGCTCGCCACTCTTGCCGAGGGACACCAGATAAGCGATCTGCTGGAAGGTGAAGAACGAAATTCCCAACGGCAAAGCGCGTTCCGCAGGCACCGGGAACTGCGGCCAAACCAGGGCCAAGTATCCACCCCAGGTATGGCCAACCTTGAACCATGCCAGCAGCAGCAGGTTGGCCACCACTCCAATGGCCAACCAGGAACGTCGCTGCTCTTTCGCCGCACCACACAGTACCCCTGCAAGCCAATAATTCCCTGCCAGGGATAACAGCAGGACCGGGATGTCATGCGGATTCCACAAGCCATAGAAGCCAACAGACGCCGCTATCAAGCAGAATTTTGGCGCGGCCGGACCGGCGCGACGTACAAAGAGTGTGAGCGAGAGCGCGCAGGCCGCGAGCAGCATGAACTGAAGGGTATTGAAGAGCATCCACGTTCCTTGTCGAACCATCCACACAAGTTCACGGCAAACTGCAAGGGCGGCCTCACATAGCCAAAGCTGGGTATTCCACACCATTGGTGCACACATGAATAGCCCGGTTTTCCGCTCTGCCCCCGTTCACGCCCAAGTATCAGAGTTGAAACATTCATATAATGGCCGGATGCCAGATTGCCCCGTAGTATCGGCGGCACAAAAATGTCCGACACACGTTCCACTGTCGACAGTTTGAAGCCTTCGACGGAGCTATCCCATGAGCCTGAAACAACAAAGACAACAACCACTGGACTCGAGTGAATGGTCTCGCGCGTTCTTCAAGTACCTGCGGGCTGAAGTGCTTCCATTGCGTCCTTCCCAGTACGACCTGTCGAATACCTGCAACCTTGTCTGCGAGGGCTGTCTGTTCTTCGCGGGAGATGATCATGACGGTCATGTACCGGAAAATGATCTGGACAAGGTCGACCGTTTTTTCGCTGGGGAAGCGGCACGCGGCGTGAACTACGCGGAAGTGGCCGGTGCAGAGCCGGCTCTTGTGGAGAACAAGCTGCTGGTCATGGCGAGACACATCCCGCGAGGCGTGATCTATACCAACGGGACACGCAAGCTAAGCAACGAACTCAATTATCGTCTGCAAATCTCGCTTTGGGGGCTGCCGGAGGAAAGCCGAAAGCTGCGCGGCGCCAATATCGTCGGCAAGCAGCTGCGCAACTACCGCAACGACCCGCGAGCTATATTCGTCTTCACGGTAACGCGCCAGAACATCTCCAGCATTCCCGAGATGGCCAGATTCTGTGCGGATGAAGGCGTCCGACTCAGCTTCAACCACTACAGCCCGACCCAGGACTATCTAACCCGCTTGCAGCAAGGCGCCAGGGAGCGCTCCGATTATTTCCGGTTCAGCGATGACCAAGACAATCTATTGCTCGAACCGGAACATCTCGCCCGCTCGCAATCGCTCATTGCAGAGGCGCTGGAAGAGTACCCCGGGCACATTCTATACAACGCCCGGTTCAACCAGTGGGTCCACCAGAACAGCCTGTATGACATCGACCCGCAGACGGGCATCGCCACCAACTGCGCCGCCCGCGTTACCCACCACTATCGGCACTTTCACGTCGACCTCAGCGACGCCGGTGAAGTGAAATGCTGCACTCCCAACATCGCCTGCCAATCTTGCCGTCTGTATGCGCAGTCGCTGGGGAGCGCGTTGCAACGGCAGACTCGCAGCTCCCGGCGGGGCAAGGATTTCGATCAGTGGCTGCAATTGTGGAAGCTGTGGCACCAGTTGTTCTGGGGCGATCTGCCAGCCCGCTTCGATCACACGCCGGTAATGAGCAGACAGTTGATTCCGCTCCGGGAACTGGAGACCTCGCCTATCGGCTAAGGCAACAGTTCATTGGCAACGTATTGGCTTACTCGCACACCGCCCTTGCGGTTGAGGTGATGGAGATCGGCAATCTCGTCGTTGCCGAAGGTCCACTCGTTCAGATAAAGCGTCCGAACGCCCAACAGTGCCCCAAGATCCTGACGAATGAGTGAATGCTCAATCGGGTCAGGCTCGATGAGCAGTACCGGTTCCTTGCCATGCCCGCGAACGATCGCAATCAGGTTGCGCAACTGCGCAACCCGTTCGAAGTCATAGGCCTCATCCCGGCGATCTCTCCAAACGACCTGCCGCTGCCAGTCAGTAGTGCTCGTGGAAACGATGACACCATCTCCGTTGGCATACACCACAACGCTGCGCTGCGCGTTACCACGCAGCAGCATCGGCCTGCGCGGATCGTCACAAGGGTTACCGCCAAGAATGGCGCCGAGGCGCGCCAACTCATCGGCCAACCCTGCTCTCCGGCAAGGCAGGGCTCGTATATCCGGCGTCACCGCCGTGAACAGCGTATTGATCGGCAGCAGCCCGAACCAATCCGTTAGCGACAGCGAGCCGACGCATTGCGGGGCATGGGATGCGTAGAAGCGGAGATCGTCCCACGTCCACATCCGAGGGCATGAAGGAGCGGAGAACAGAAACTGTGCCGGTACCGGGATAACCACGGTTCGTTGCGCACGACGGGCGGCCCGCTCCAATACTCCGGGCATCTCATCGGGCAAAACCTCGGGTATGCCGAAATTGAAGAAGCGCATCCCGGAACGGTTCATCAGCACAGTATCGAACTGGTTCAACGTCCGCGATGAACCGACTATTACGACGTCGGGCGGCGGACTCTGAACGTCGAGCAGCAGCCCTTTCCACACTTTGTTCTCTTGCCAGAACCCATAGCTTGCCAGCAGTCTGGCGCCAAACAGGCAAAGCAGATTCACCGCCACTACCCCCAGCAGTGCCAGCAGCGGAATCATCCAGGCACTACGCCGAAATCGGCGATACAGTGGGGATAGAGTCGACACAGGATACGGACCGCCATTCGAATAGAGACACCGAGCCTGCGCCGCACAGACACATGCGAAAACCAGCACGAATAGCCGGCCATTACACATGACTTCCGACCTTGAAGAAAGCCCGGCACAGCGCAGAGGGCCCCGACTGCAGGTTAGAGTTCTCATGCACGCAGTTGCCAGGGTACGCACTTGGAGTCGACCAACGTCTTTCGTGGTGACCTCGTCATGAAATCTATTCTGCTGTTACTCGCCATACCGTTCATGACGCCTCTGTTCGTCCAGGCCCAAGGCAGCGACTGGCAGCTCGCCAAGGACCAGGACGGCGTGCGGGTCTACCTCAGCGAAGTGCCTGGTTCGCGCTACAAGAGCTTCCGTGGCGTGACGCTGGTGAAGGCCGATGTCGCCACGCTCGGCCACTTGCAGGAGAACCTGCGCGTTTCCTGCGCGTGGCTCTATGCCTGCGCGCAGATGCGCCTGCTCAAGTACAGCGACGAAGCCATCTGGGTCTACCTCGACACCAAGCTCCCCTGGCCCGCCGCCCCGCGTGACCTGGTGCTGAAGGTGAGCACCGAGCAGACCCCGGACGGCGGCATGATCCGCCACCTGCAGGCCGCACCGGACTACATCCCGCCGGTGCAGGGTCGCATCCGCGTACCCAGTGTTTCCGGCACCTGGCAGATGGTCCCGAAGGGCCCGAAGCTCACCGAAGTCACCTATGAAATGCGTGGCGAACCCGGCGGCAGCGTGCCGTCCTGGCTGGCGAACCAGTTCGTGGTGGACGCTCCCTTCGAATCGCTGCGCATGCTGAAACTGGTGGCGGAACATCAGGGCGTCCGCGACGCCGGCGACTAGACAGCCGGCCCCGGAAAGCCGCCCGCGTTGCTTGCACGGCGGGCTGTCGGCTGACCGGGGATTTGCCCGCAAGGCCCGTCTCTGCTAGTGTCGCGAGGTTTCCGAATACCCCCGCCGAGATGTCCGCATGGCCCGCAAGAAAGCTTCCCTCGACTTCGAACAGTCCCTCGCCGAGCTGCAAACGCTGGTAGAGCGCCTGGAAAGCGGCGAGCTGTCGCTGGAGGACTCGCTGGGTGCCTTCGAGCAGGGCATTCGCCTGACCCGTGACTGCCAGGCGGCACTGACCCAGGCGGAGCAGAAGGTGCAGATCCTGCTGGAACGCGATGGCGAGCTGAGCGAAGCACCCTTCGATCCGGAAGGCGAAGACGCATGATCTCGGCCTACCAGGCGCGCTGCCAGGCGCGTGTCGATGCTGCGCTGGAAAAACTCTTCGTCGCCCCCCGCGAAGAACTCACCCGCATCTACGCCGCCATGCGCTACAGCGTGGTCAACGGCGGCAAGCGCGTGCGTCCGCTACTGGCCTACGCGGCCTGCGAAGCCCTCGGGGGCGAAGCCGAACGTGCCGACGGCGCGGCCTGCGCGGTGGAGTTGATCCACGCTTACTCCCTGGTACACGACGATCTGCCGGCGATGGACGATGACGCCCTGCGCCGCGGCCAGCCGACTACCCACATTGCCTTCGACGAAGCCTGCGCGATTCTCGCCGGTGACGGCCTGCAGGCATTGGCATTCGAGGTGATCGGTAACGCCCAGCTCAATCCGCAGGATGCCCAGACCCGTCTCGACATGCTGATGATCCTCACCCGCGCCGCCGGTTCCGCCGGCATGGTCGGCGGACAGGCGATCGACCTGGAATCCGTGGGCCGCAGGATCGACCAGACGGCGCTGGAAACCATGCACCGGCACAAGACCGGCGCGCTGATCGAAGCCAGCGTGCAGCTCGGCGCCCTGGCCAGCGGCCGCGCCAACGCCGACGCGCTGGAAGCCCTGCGCCGTTACGCCGAGGCCGTGGGCCTGGCGTTCCAGGTGCAGGACGACATCCTCGACGTGGAAAGCGATACCGCCACCCTCGGCAAGACCCAGGGCAAGGACCAGGCCCACGACAAGCCGACCTACCCCGCGCTGCTCGGCCTCGACGCGGCGAAGGCCTACGCCCTCGCCCTGCGCGACCAGGCACTGGCCGCGCTGGAAGGCTTTGGCGACACCGCCGAACCGCTGCGTGCGCTCGCCCGCTACATCGTCGAACGCCGCAACTGATTCCCCGGCACGCGCATTGCGTGTGCAAATCCCGTGATACGCCGATTGCGATGAGCGCTTGCCGGTGCTTCACTGCATTGCAGGGATTTCGTATACCATATCCGACACTAGCCACCTGACCGGACAGCATCGTGCCGCTACGCAACGCCCCCAACCTGGGTATCGTCCCCTCCGCCTCGGAGACCATCGCCAAGCACCTGCGCGAGGCGATCATTTCCGGCCAGATGGCGGAACACGAGCCGATCCGCCAGGACGACATCGCGCAGATCTTCAACGTCAGCAAGATCCCTGTGCGCGAGGCGCTCAAGCGTCTGGAGGCCGAGGGGCTGGTGGAGTTCCAGCGCAACAAGGGTGCGCTGGTGACGAAGATTTCCGAGCCTGAACTGGCGCAGATGTTCGAAGTGCGCGTGGTCCTCGAGGTCCAGGCGTTGCGCCTGGCGATCCCCAACATGAGCGCGCAGACCTTTGCCCGCGCCGAGAGCATCTGTGCCGAGTTCGTCGGCGAGGATGACATCGGCCGCTGGGCCGAGTTGAACTGGGAGCTGCACGCCTGCCTCTACGAACCGGCGCAGCGACCATACCTGGTCGGGCTGATCCGCTCGATCCACGACAAGGTGGAGCGTTACCTGCGCCTGCAGATGAGCATGTCCGACGGCAAGGAACGCGCCGACCACGAGCACCACGACATCCTCGACGCCTGCCGTGCCGGCGATGCCGATCGTGCGGCGCGCCTGCTGGAAGAGCACATCAACGGCGTCTGCCGCACGCTCTACGAGCACCTGCCGAACCGGCCAACGCCGAGCTGATCGAAAAGGCCCGCTGTGCCGATTTCATCATCGGCCCGGCGGAAAACCCTCAAGCTCCGATTCCCGCCCCGCGCCACCCTAGGGTCAACCACAAGACCACCTCAGGGGGCAGCATGAAACGCATCCAGGTTCTCGATTCCCACACCGGCGGCGAACCCACGCGCCTGGTGCTCGACGGCTTTCCCGATCTGGGCAAGGGCAGCATGGCCGAGCGCCGCGCGCTGCTGGCCAGGGAGCACGACAGTTGGCGTGCCGCGACCGTGCTGGAGCCGCGCGGCAGCGATGTGCTGGTCGGCGCGCTGCTCTGCGAGCCGGTGGACCCGAGCGCCTGTGCCGGGGTGATCTTCTTCAACAACACCGGTTACCTGGGCATGTGCGGCCACGGCACCATCGGCCTGGTGGTCTCGCTGGCGCACCTGGGGCGCATCGGTCCCGGCACGCACAAGATCGAGACGCCGGTGGGCACCGTCGAAGCAACCCTGCACGACGACCGCTCGGTGAGCGTGCGCAACGTCCCCTCCTATCGCTACCGCAAGCAGGTACCGGTGCAAGTGCCCGGCCACGGGCTGGTACACGGCGATATCGCCTGGGGCGGCAACTGGTTCTTCCTGATCGCCGATCACGGCTTGCGCGTGGCCGGCGACAACCTGGACGAGCTGACTGCCTACACCGTCGCCGTGCAGAAGGCGCTGGAAGACCAGGGCATCCGCGGCGAAGACGGTGGCCTGATCGATCACATCGAACTGTTCGCCGACGACCCCGAAGCAGACAGCCGCAACTACGTGCTCTGCCCCGGCAAGGCCTACGACCGCTCGCCCTGCGGCACCGGTACCAGCGCCAAGCTGGCGTGCCTGGCCGCTGACGGCAAACTCGCCGCCGGCGCCGCCTGGCGCCAGGCCAGCGTGATCGGCAGCCAGTTCGAGGGCCGCTTCGAGTGGCTCGGCGAGCCTGCCGAGGGGCGCATCATCCCGACCATCCGCGGGCGCGCCAACATCAGCGCCGAGGCCATCCTGCTGCTGGAAGAAGACGACCCGTTCGCCTGGGGCATCCGTTCGTGAGCGATGCGGACATCATCGTCATCGGCGCCGGCATAGTCGGCGCCGCCTGCGCCCACGCCCTGGCCCGCCGCGGCCTGGATGTGCTGGTGCTGGACGCGCGCCTGCCCGGCGCCACCGCCGTCGGCATGGGCCACCTGCTGGTGCTCGACGACAATGCCGCCGAACTGGCGCTGAGTAACTACTCGCTGCAGCGCTGGCGCGAGTGGGGCCAGGACATGCCCGCCGAATGCGCGTACCGCAGCAACGGCACGATGTGGCTGGCGGCCAATGACGAAGAGATAGCCGAAGCCGAGCGCAAGCTTGCCGTGCTGCGCGAGCACGGCGTCGCCGCAAGACTGCTGAACAGCGCGGAGCTGCAGCAGGAAGAACCCGCGCTGCGCAACGACCTGCACGGCGGGCTGGAGATCACCGGCGACGGCATTCTCTACGCGCCGCGCGCCGCCGCCTGGCTGCTGGAGTCGGCGCTGAAACCGATCCGCCAGCGCCAGGCCAAGGTGGTGGAAATCGACGAACCCCGCGTGCGCCTGGACGACGGCCAGTGGCTGAGCGCCAAGGCCATCGTCCTGGCCAATGGCATCCAGGCCACGCAGCTCTGCGCCGACCTGCCCATCGAACCGAAGAAAGGCCACCTGCTGATTACCGACCGCTACCCCGGCAAGGTGCGCCGCACCCTGGTGGAGCTGGGCTACGTGACCAGCGCGCACAACGCCAGCGGGCCTTCGGTGGCCTGCAACATCCAGCCGCGCCCCACCGGCCAGTTGTTCATCGGCGCATCCCGGCAGTTCGGCACCACCGACCCACAGGTGGAAGGCTGGATGCTGGCGAAGATGCTGCGCCGTGCCGTCGACTACATGCCCGGCCTGGCCAACCTCAACGTGATCCGCAGCTGGGCCGGCTTCCGCGCCGCCAGCCCGGACGGCATGCCGCTGGTGGGCGAACATCCGCAGCGCCCCGGCCTGTGGCTCGCTGTCGGCCACGAAGGCCTGGGCGTGACCACCGCACCGGGAACCGCCGACCTGCTCGCCGCGCAGCTGTGCGACGAGCCGTTGCCGCTGCCGGCCGAACCCTATTCCCCGCGCCGCTTCCTCGGAGCCACCGTCCATGCCTGAGCTGATTCTTGACGGCCGCCCACTGCGTGTCGTCGCCGGCACCACGGTGGCCGCCGCGCTTGCCCTCGGTGGCGACGGCACTACACGCACCTCGGTCAGTGGCCAGCGCCGCGCGCCGCTATGCGGCATGGGTGTCTGCCAGGAGTGCCGGGTGACCATCGATGGCCAGCGCCGCCTGGCCTGCCAGACGCTGTGCCGCGACGGCATGCAGGTGGAGACGCGCCCATGAGCGAGTCCGTCGATATCCTCATCATCGGTGCCGGGCCGGCGGGAATGTCCGCCGCCCTCGCCGCCGCGCCCAGCGGCGCGAGCATCGTCATCCTCGACGACAACCCGCTGCCCGGCGGGCAGATCTGGCGCGACGGGCCCAATGCGCACCTGCCGCGCGCCGCTCTAGAGCTGCGCGAAAAGGTCGCCGCCTGCGCCAACATCAGGATTCACAACGCCACCCGTGTGGTGGCCCTGGCCGGCGAACGCGGCCTGCTGCTGGAAGACTTCGAACGTGGCTGGCGGCTGGACTATCGCAAACTGATCCTCTGCACCGGTGCCCGCGAACTGCTGCTGCCCTTCCCCGGCTGGACGCTGCCCGGCGTCACCGGTGCAGGCGGGCTGCAGGCTCTGGTAAAAGGCGGCGTGCCGGTGGACGGCCAGCGTGTAGTGATCGCCGGCAGCGGCCCGCTGCTGCTGGCCAGCGCCGCCACCGCCCGCGCCAACGGCGCAAGGATTGTGCGCATCGCCGAGCAGGCCTCGTGGGCCGCTTTGGCCAGCTTCGCCGTGAAGCTGCCACGCTGGCCGAACAAGCTGCTGCAGTCCTTCGGCCTGTACGACCCGGCCTACCGTGCCGACAGCCACGTCATCGCCGCCCTGGGGATCGAGCACCTGGAAGGCGTGCGAATCAGCCAGGGTGGCAAGCTGAAGGAAATCGAATGCGACCGGCTGGCCTGCGGCTTCGGCCTGATCCCCAACGTGCAACTCGGCCAGGCGCTGGGCTGCGCGGTGGACGACGGCGCAATCCGCGTCGACTCCTGGCAGGCAAGCAGCCGCGACGGTATCTACGCCGCGGGCGAATGCACCGGCTTCGGCGGCTCGGAGAAAGCCCTGGTGGAAGGCCGCATCGCCGGCCATGCCGCCGTGGGAGAACACGACCGCGCCCGCGAACTCTGGTCGCAGCGCCAGCGTTGGCAGGGCTTCGCCGGCGCACTGAAAAAGGACTTTGCCCTCGACCCGCGCCTGAACCAGCTCGCCCAAGCGGACACCCTCGTCTGCCGTTGCGAAGACGTGCCGTACTCCGCGCTCGCCGGCAAACCGGACTGGACCGCCGCCAAGCTTGCCAGCCGCTGCGGCATGGGCGCCTGCCAGGGCCGCGTGTGCGGCGCGGCGGCCAAGCAGTTGTTCGGCTGGCAACCGCCAGCGCCGCGCCCGCCGTTCAGCCCGGCGCGGGTGGAAACCCTGCTGCAGCTCGCCGAAGACTGAAGGATGGCGGATAACGCTTGGGGCGTTATGCGCCCTACGCATCACACTCCGTAGGGCGCATAAAGCGGCACGCCTTATCCGCCGCCTTTGCCTCTGCAAATTGACCACGGCGGATAACGCCCGAGGCGTTATTCGCCCTACCACGAAGGCCCTTCGCCCCGTATTCTCCATGTTCCGACAGCCGACTCGCCTCCCGATGCACGACCTGATCCCCCAGGACGCCCGCGACCTGGACAGCCTGCTGCAGACCCTTGCGCAGATATCCCCGCTGCTCGATGCCATGCCCGGCGTGGTGTTCTTCATCAAGGACACCGCGGCGCGCTACGTGCTGGTCAACCAGACCCTGGCGCGACGCTGCGGCGTGAAGGATGCCCGCGAGCTGCTCGGACGCACCGCCGAGGAAGTCTTCCCGTCGCGCTTCGGGCCGATCTATACCGAGCAGGATCGCCGCGTACTGGAAAGCGGCGGCCAGCTCAGCGATCAGCTGGAACTGCACCTCTACCCCGGCCGCCTGCCGGGCTGGTGCCTGACCCACAAGCTGGCGCTGCGCGATGCGCAAGGCGTGGTGATCGGCATGGCGGGGATTTCCAGCGACCTGCAGGCGGCGCAATCCACGCACCCGGCGTATCAACGTCTGGCAGCGGTGGACGCCTATATTCGCGAGCACTTCGACAAGCCGATCAACCTTGCCGAACTGACCGAGCTGGCCGGCCTCTCCGTTGCCCAGCTGGAGCGCCACTGCAAGCGCATCTTCCAGCTCACGCCCCGGCAGATGATCCACAAGGCGCGCCTGGGTGCAGCCACGCGGCTGCTCGGCGAGGACCTGCCGATCACCGAGATCGCCCTGCGCTGCGGCTATACCGACCACAGCGCCTTCAGCCGGCAGTTCCGCGCGCTGACCGGGCTGTCGCCGACGCAGTATCGCGAGTCACAAACCTCGCCCAACTGAACACTTCCCTCCGCGTAGGGCGAATAACGCCTGTGGCGTTATCCGCCGCCAGCCAAGGCACGAATGCGCAAACGGCGGATAAAGCGTGTCGCTTTATTCGCCCTACGGGACTACACGTCCTGAAAGTTTGTGCCTGGGCGGTTCGCGAGCGAGCTCGCTCCTACAGAAGGCCTGCGCGGCGGCGGCTCTTCGTAGGAGCGAGCTTGCTCGCGAACACTCGTCAGCCCCGATCAGCGTGCGGCACGTGAGTGCTCCCATACGGGGCAGCGGAACACGCTCCTGCTTCATTTGGTAACAGCGCGCGGAACCCTCCTACAGTTGATTAGGCAGGCTCTCTGCCAGCAATCCCCCAAACACCGGGCCCTGCGACCCATGAGTCACGCCCGGGTGGTTTCTGGCACATGCCTTGCTCTAAGAAATATCGTATACGAAATCCATAATACAAAAATCGCTGCACAACACTGACTCAGAGAGGCCCCCATGAAATTCACCCGAATTGCTCTAGCCCTCACCGCTGTGTTCCTCGCCGGCCAGGCCCAGGCCGACAAGCTCGACGACATCATCGAATCCGGCAAGTTGCGCTGCGCCGTCACCCTGGACTTCCCGCCCATGGGCTCGCGCGATGCGCAGAACAACCCGGTCGGCTTCGACGTGGATTACTGCAACGACCTGGCGAAAGTCCTCGGTGTTACCGCCGAAGTGGTCGAGACGCCCTTCCCGGATCGTATCCCCGCACTGGTTTCCGGCCGCGCCGACGTGATCGTCGCCTCCACCTCCGACACCCTGGAGCGCGCCAAGACGGTCGCCATGACCATCCCCTACTTCGCCTTCCAGATGGTGGTGCTGACCCGCGAGGACACCGGCATCACCAAGTACGACGACCTCAAGGACCGCCCGGTGGGCAACACCAGCGGCACCTATGAAGCCATCGCGCTGGAGAAGGACGTGAAGAAATGGGCCGGCAAGGGCTCCTTCCGCGCCTACCAGAGCCAGAACGACACCATCCTCGCCGTCGCCCAGGGCCACATCGACGCCACCGTGGTCACCAACACCGTCGCCGCCTCCACCCTCAAGTCCGGCAAGTACAAGGGCCTGAAGGTCGTCGGCAACGCACCCTACGTGATCGACTACGTGTCGCTGGCCGCCGCGCGCAACGAGTACGGGCTGATCCACTACCTCAACCTCTTCGTCAACCAGCAGGTCCGCACCGGCCGTTACGCCGAGCTGTACGAGAAGTGGGTGGGCGGCGCCCCGGTCGATCTCACCGTTCCCCACGTGTACTACTGACAGCGGGTGCGACATGTCTTCGATGCAGGCTTCAAGGGTGCGGGACTCACGCCTGACAGGGCGGGTCCTGATGGGGGGTAGCGCCGAAGGGGCGCTACTCCATGCCGACACCGGGCTGAGCTTCTGGGGAGGCGTCGAGCCTTTCACGGGCGAGGTCATCGACCGCCACCATCCGCTCTCCGGCAGCTTCCTGCCCGGACGGGTGCTGGCGATTCCCAGCGGACGCGGCTCCTGTACCGGCAGCAGCGTGATGCTGGAAATACTGCTCAACGGCCACGCGCCGGCAGCCCTGCTGCTGGCCGAGCCGGACGAGATCCTCACCCTCGGCGTGCTGGTGGCGCAGGCGTTGTTCGGCCGCTCCATCCCGGTGCTGTGCCTGGGGAGCGAGGGCTTCGAGCAGTTGTCCGCGGGCGGCTGGGCCCGTATCGAAGACGGACAGGTAACACTCACCGCCGAGCGCCCTGCCGATGGCTGGCAGGGCGTGATGGCCAGCGATGCCGGCCCGCTGCCGGAAGGCCTGGCGCTCAGCGCCGGCGACCATGAACTGCTCGATGGCCAGCACGGCAAGGCCGCCCAGGCCGCCATGCAGATCGTCCTGCGCATGGCCGCGCTGCAAGGCGCGAAGGACTTGCTGGACATCGCCCAGGCGCACATCGACGGCTGCATCTATACCGGCCCCGCCAGCCTGCGCTTCGCCCGCCAACTGGCGGACTGGGGCGGCAAGGTGAAGGTGCCGACCACCCTCAATTCCATCTCCGTGGATCACCGCCGCTGGCGCGAACTGGGCGTCGACAAGGCCTTCGGCGAGCCCGCTGCCGCGCTGGGCGATGCCTACATGGAGATGGGCGCGCAGATGAGCTACACCTGTGCGCCCTACCTGCTGGACAGCAAGCCGAGTCTCGGCGAACAGGTCGTGTGGGCCGAGTCCAACGCCGTGGTCTACGCCAACAGCGTGCTCGGCGCGCGGACCCTTAAATACCCGGACTACCTCGATATCTGCATCGCCCTCACCGGCCGCGCGCCGAACGTCGGCAGCCACCGCGACGAAGGCCGGCTGGCCGTGCTGCGGATCGATGTCGAGCTGCCGGCCGAACATGACGAATCGATCTTCCCACTGCTCGGCTATCACATCGGCGAGCTGTGCGGCTCGCGCATCCCGGTGGTCGACGGCCTGCAGCCGCTGGCGCCGGACAGCGACGCGCTGAAAGCCTTCGGCGCGGCCTTCGCCACCACCTCCGCTGCGCCGATGTTCCACATCGCCGGCGTCACCCCGGAAGCGCCGGACGTCACTACCGCGCAGGGCGGCAAGGCCCCGCAGCAACACCTGCGCGTCACCCCGGCGGACCTGATCGCCTCCTGGCGCGAGCTGGACCACGCGGCAGAACCCAGCGTGCAACTGGTGTCCCTCGGCAACCCGCACTTCTCCGCCAGCGAGTGTGCCGAGCTGGCCAGGCTGGTCGCCGGGCGCCGCAAGCATCCGGGCGTCGCGCTGGTCGTCGCCCTCGGCCGCGCCGTGCAGGAAAAGGCCCGCGCCGCTGGTGACGTGAAGGTGCTGGAAGACTTCGGCGCGCGACTGCTCAACGACACCTGCTGGTGCATGATCGGCGAGCCGGTGATCCCGCCGGACTGCACCACACTGATCACCAACTCGGCGAAGTACGCCCACTACGGTCCGGGCCTGGCCGGGCGCCAGGTGCATTTCGGCAGCCTGGCCGCGTGCGTCGAGGCGGCCTGCAGCGGGCGCGGTGACGCTGGTGTGCCGCGCTGGCTGAGCGAAGGGGTGCGCTGATGTTCAACTACAGCTTCCACTGGCGCTCCGCCTTCAAGGCCCTGCCGGACATGCTCGGCGGCGCCTGGGTAACGCTGGAAACCGCCGCCCTGTCGATGATCCTCGGCGTGCTCATCGCGCTGCTGCTGACCGTCATGCGGCAGATGAAGAATCCGCTGCTCAAGGGTTTCGCCGACACCTGGGTATCCATCGCGCGCAACACCCCGTCGCTGTTCCAGATCTACATCCTGTACTTCGGCCTGGGCTCCTTCGGCCTGCATGTCAGCTCCTGGGTGGCGCTGCTGGCGGGGATCACCTTCAACAACGCCGGCTACCTCGCGGAGAACTTCCGCGGCGGCCTCAAGGCCGTGCCGGACACCCAGATGCGCGCCGCGCGCTCGCTGGGCATGAGCGCCTTCCAGGCGTACCGGATGATCATCGTTCCGCAGCTGCTGCGCATCGTCTATTACCCGCTGACGAACCAAATGGTCTGGGCGGTGCTGATGACCTCGCTGGGCGTGGTGGTGGGCCTGAACAACGACCTCACCGGCGTGACCCAGGACTTCAACGTGCGCACCTTCCGCACCTTCGAGTACTTCGCCCTGGCCGCGGTGCTCTATTACCTCATCGCCAAGGTCATCGTGGTGGTCGCCCGCCTGCTGAGCTGGCGACTGTTCCGCTACTAGGAGAAGCACGCATGTTTTCCACGAGCTTCACCGCAAACGACCTGATGTTCCTGCTGCAAGGGGCCTGGGTCACCGTCAAGCTGACCGTCGGCGCCATGCTCATCGGCACCCTCGCCGGCATCGTGCTCGGCTGGCTGCGCGCCACCTTGCCGCGCGCGACGATGCCGGTCGGCTGGTTCCTCGACATCTTCAGAAGCGTGCCGCTGCTGATCCAGTTCGTGCTGTTCAACTCGCTGAAAAGCATCGTCGGCCTGAACTGGAGCGCCTTCACCGTCGGCTGCCTGGTACTGGGCGTGTACGCGGCGGCGTTCTGCACCGAGATCATCCGCAGCGGCATCCTCGCCGTCGGCCCGAACATCCGCCGCGCCAGCCGCTCGCTGGGCCTGACCTACTGGCAGGACCTGCGCTACATCGTGCTGCCGCTGGCCGCGCGGGTGGCCTTCCCCGGCTGGCTGAACCTGGTGCTGGGGGTGATGAAGGACACCGCGCTGGTCATGTGGATCGGCATCGTCGAACTGCTCCGCGCCTCGCAGACCATCGTGACGCGCATCCAGGAACCCCTGCTGGTGCTGTGCGTCGCCGGGGTCATCTATTACCTCATGAGTTGGGTCGTGGCGCGCCTCGGTGCCCGGCTGGAAAAAAGGTGGCAGGAAAATGATTGAAATCGACAACGTGCACAAAGCCTACGGCGATCTGGAAGTGGTCAAGGGCGTCAGCCTGACCGTGAAGAAGGGCGAGGTAGTCTCGATCATCGGCGGCTCGGGTTCGGGCAAGTCCACCCTGCTGATGTGCATCAACGGCCTGGAGCCGATCCAGCGCGGCAAGATCCGCGTCGACGGCATCGAGGTCCACGCCAAGACCACCGACCTGAACAAGCTGCGGCAGAAGATCGGCATCGTCTTCCAGCAGTGGAACGCCTTCCCGCACCTGACCGTGCTGGAGAACGTCATGCTCGCCCCGCGCAAGGTGCTCGGCCTGTCCAGGGAAGAAGCCGAGGCGATGGCGGTGAAGCAACTCAGGCACGTCGGTCTGGGCGACAAGCTCAAGGTGTTCCCGCAAAAGCTCTCCGGCGGGCAGCAGCAGCGCATGGCGATCGCCCGCGCACTGGCGATGTCGCCGGACTACATGCTGTTCGACGAAGCCACCTCGGCACTCGACCCGCAACTGGTGGGCGAGGTGCTCGACACCATGCGCCTGCTCGCCGAAGAGGGCATGACCATGGTCCTGGTGACCCACGAGATCCGCTTCGCCCGCGATGTGTCCGACCGCGTGGCGTTCTTCCGAGACGGGCTGGTCCACGAGATCGGCTCGCCGGAGCAGGTGATCGGCAACCCGCAGCGGGCGGAGACGGCGGAGTTTCTGAGGTCGGTGAACTAGGCCGTCGGCGAACGGGAAACAAGAGCCCCACACCCTAACCCTCTCCCAAGGGGAGAGGGGACCGAGCGGTGCAGGACAAAACCACAGCGTCAGCCGGCACGGCCTGCCCCCTCTCCCTCTGGGAGAGGGCTGGGGTGAGGGAGGCCGGGCTCCACAACGTAGGGAGAAAGACAATGCGTTCGAGCAAGATCATCCACGTCGTCAGCTGCCACGCCGAAGGCGAAGTCGGCGACGTCATCGTCGGCGGCGTCGCCCCGCCGCCGGGCGACACCGTGTGGGCGCAGTCGCGCTTCATCGCCAGCGACAACGTGCTGCGCAACTTCGTCCTCAACGAACCACGCGGCGGCGTGTTCCGCCACGTGAACCTGCTGGTGCCGCCGAAGGACCCGCGCGCGCAGATGGCCTGGATCATCATGGAGCCGGCCGACGTGCCGCCGATGTCCGGCTCCAACTCGCTGTGCGTCAGCACCGTGCTGCTCGACAGCGGCATCCTGCCGATGCAGGAACCGCAGACGCGCCTGACCCTGGAAGCGCCGGGCGGGCTGATCGAAGCGGTGGCCGACTGCAAGGACGGCAAGGTGCAGCGCGTGGAAGTGCGCAACCTGCCCTCCTTTGCCGACAAGCTCGACGCCTGGATCGAAGTGGAAGGCCTGGGCTCGCTGCAGGTGGATACCGCTTACGGCGGTGACAGCTTCGTGCTGGCCGACGCCCACGCACTGGGCTTCACCCTGCACGCCTCGGAGGCCGCCGACCTGGTCGCCACCGGCCTGAAGATCACCCAGGCGGCGAACCAGCAACTGGGCTTCAAGCACCCGGAAAACCACGACTGGGCGCACATCTCCTTCTGCCAGCTGACCGCGCCGGTGGAGCGCATCGACGGCGTGCTGCACGGCCGCAACGCCGTGGTCATCCGCCCCGGCAAGATCGACCGCTCGCCTTGCGGCACCGGCTGCTCGGCGCGCATGGCGGTGCTGCATGCCAAGGGCCAGCTGAAGGACGGCGAGCGCTTCGTCGGCCACTCGATCATCGATTCCCAGTTCCACTGTCGCATCGACGGCCTCACCAGCGTCGGCGGCAAACCGGCGATCCACCCGTGCATCTCTGGCCGCGCCTGGATCACCGGCACCCACCAGCACCTGCTCGACCCGAGCGATCCCTGGCCCGAAGGCTACCGGCTCTCGGACACCTGGCCCAACGGTTACTGATTTCCCCTTTCACCCCTGATTCGCCGCGTAGCGGCACCCGACGACGAAATGCTGCGGGATTTCCTTCAGACGTTTCGTATACGAAATACGACAATTGGAGAAAAACATGAGCAAGAAGGTCAATTGGAGTGGCGTGTTCCCCGCGGTGACCACTCAGTTCAACGACGATTACTCGGTCAATCTGGAAGCCACCCACAAGGTGATCTCCAACCTGGTGCGCGACGGCGTCTCAGGCCTGGTGGTGTGCGGCAGCGTGGGCGAGAACACCTCGCTGTCCATCGAGGAAAAAATGGCCGTCACCGAAGTCGCCAAGGACGCCTCCGGTGGCCGCGTGCCGGTGATCTGCGGCATCGCCGAGTTCACCAGCCACGGCGCCTCGCAGGTGGCCAAGGCGGTGCAGAAGGTCGGCGTCGACGGCATCATGGTGATGCCCGCGCTGGTCTATTCCTCCAAGCCCCATGAAACCGCCGCGCACTTCCGCAGCGTGGCCACCAGCACCGACCTGCCGGTGATGGTCTACAACAACCCGCCGATCTACAAGAACGACGTCACCCCGGACATCCTCATCTCCCTGGCCGACTGCGAGAACATCGTCTGCTTCAAGGACAGCTCCGGCGACACCCGCCGCTTCATCGACGTGCGCAATCAAGTAGGCAACCGCTTCATCCTCTTCGCCGGTCTCGACGACGTGGTGCTGGAGAGCATCGCCGTGGGCGCCGAAGGCTGGATCTCGGGGATGTCCAACGTCTTCCCGCAGGAAGGCGAGACCATCTTCCGCCTGTGCAAGGCCGGCCGTTACGAAGAGGCCATGCCGATCTACGAATGGCTGATGCCGATCCTCCACCTCGACGCACGCCCGGACCTGGTGCAATGCATCAAGCTCTGCGAAGAGATCGCCGGCCGCGGCACCGCCCTCACCCGCCCGCCGCGCCTGGCGCTGCAAGGCGCGGATCGCGAGCACGTGGAGACGATCATGGCCAAGGCGCTGGCGAACCGGCCGAAGCTGCCTGACGTCGGACTCTGAGTGGCGATTGAACCACCCTCACCCTAACCCTCTCCCAAGGGGAGAGGGGACCGTACGTGCCGGCTCGAACCCTGGTGCTCGCCGGTACGGTCGCGGTTTCCGAGCACTGTATGGCCGGCCGACTCCAGCGTCTCCGGTCGCTCGGTCTGGCCCCTCTCCCTCCGGGAGAGGGCTGGGGTGAGGGGTTTTCGTTCCTCGCCTGCACTTTTCCACCGGAGAGCCCACCCATGACCGCCCAGAACTTCATCGCCGGCCAGCGCGTAGGCGCCGGCACCACCCGCCTGCAGAGCCTCGACGCCAGCACTGGCGAAGCCCTGCCGCGCGAATTCCTCCAGGCCACCGAAGCCGAAGTCGACGCCGCCGCCCGCGCCGCCGAAGCCGCCTTCCCTGTCTATAACGCGCTGTCGCCGGAACGCCGCGCGCAGTTCCTCGACGCCATCGCCAGCGAACTGGAAGCCCTCGGCGACGAGTTCATCGCCATCGTTTGCCGCGAAACGGCCCTGCCCGCCGCACGCATCCAGGGTGAGCGTGGCCGCACGGCGAACCAGATGCGCCTGTTCGCCAAGGTCCTGCGCCGTGGCGACTTCCTCGGCGCGCGCATCGACCGCGCACTGCCCGAACGCCAGCCGCTGCCCCGCCCGGACCTGCGCCAGTACCGCACCGGCGTCGGTCCGGTAGCCGTGTTCGGCGCCAGCAACTTCCCGCTGGCCTTCTCCACCGCCGGTGGCGACACCGCCGCCGCGCTGGCCGCCGGCTGTCCCGTGGTGGTGAAAGCCCACAGCGGCCACATGGCGACTGCCGAACTCGTCGGCGAAGCCATCGTCCGCGCCGCCGAATCCACCGGCATGCCCGCCGGCGTGTTCAACATGATCTATGGCGCCGGCGTGGGCGAGCCGCTGGTCAGGCACCCGGCGATCCAGGCGGTCGGTTTCACCGGCTCGCTCAAGGGCGGTCGCGCACTGTGCGACCTGGCTGCCGCGCGCCCGCAGCCGATCCCGGTGTTCGCCGAGATGAGCAGCATCAACCCGGTGCTGGTGCTGCCCGCCGCCCTGCAAACGCGCGGCGAAAAGGTCGCCCGCGAGCTGGTGGATTCCGTCGTGATGGGTTGCGGCCAGTTCTGCACCAACCCCGGCCTGGTGATTGGCATCGCTTCGCCGGCCTTCAGCCTGTTCACCGCCAACCTGATCGCCGAAATCGGCCAGCGCCCGGCGCAGACCATGCTCAACGCCGGCACCCTGCGAAGCTACGAGAAGGGCATCGCCAAGCTGCTCACCCACCCCGGCCTGCGCCACCTCGCCGGGCACCCGCAGGAGGGCCGGCAGGCGTTCCCGCAACTGTTCCAGGCCAAGGCCAGCCTGCTGCTGGAGGGCGAGGAACTGCTGCAGGAAGAAGTCTTCGGCCCGACCACCATCGTCGTCGAAGTGGCTGACGAGGCCGAACTGCGCCGTGCGCTGGACGGCCTGCACGGCCAGCTCACCGCCACGCTGATCGCCGAAGCGAGCGACCTCTCGCACTTCGCCGCCCTGGTGCCGGTGCTGGAGCGCAAGGCCGGGCGCCTGCTGATCAACGGCTACCCGACCGGCGTGGAAGTCTGCGACGCGATGGTTCACGGCGGGCCCTACCCGGCGACCTCCGATGCGCGCGGCACATCCGTCGGCAGCCTGGCCATCGACCGCTTCCTGCGCCCGGTGTGCTACCAGAACTACCCCGACACTCTGCTGCCCGACGCATTGAAGGACGCCAATCCGCTGGGCATCGCCCGGCTGGTGGACGGCGAAACGACGCGGGATTCGGTTTCCCGCTGAAGGTTCGTCGGCGCGGGAGTGAACTGTCGGCCAGTCCCGCGCCGATGCTCAGCCCCGGCCTTGCGCCGGGGCTTTTTTATGTGGTGCTTTTCGTAGGAGCGAGCTTGCTCGCGAACCGGCATCCGCAGAGGAACTTGGGTTCGCGAGCAAGAACCAGGCGTCCCCCTCGCTCCTACAGGGCGGCCACAGCAATCCCGCCTTACGTAGAGCGCATAACGCGCCAGCGTTATCCGCCGCCGAACCTGCGGCGAATAATCTGTTCCAGGTTATTCGCCCTACGTGATGAACCCCGCCGCGGAAGTCGGTTCGCGAGCAAGAAACAGGCGTCCCTCTCGTTCCTGCAGGGCGGCCACAGCGATCCCGCCTTACGTAGGGCGAATAACGCGTCAGCGTTATCCGCCGACCAGCCAATGGCGGATAACCTGTTCCAGGTTATTCGCCCTACGTGATGAGCCCCGCCGCGGAGGTCGGTTCGCGAGCTGGAACCAGGCGTCCCCCTCGTTCCTACAGACTTACGCCAGCAGCGCGCGCAGATCGGCATACAGCGAATCGCTGATCTCCACGCCCTCTTTCAGGCTGCGCTCACGTGCCGTGAAACGCCGCTGGGACGGCAGGCGCGCGCCCATGTCGAGGATGGATTCGAACAGCGTCTCGGCCCGCGCCAGGTGTTGCGGCGCTTCGGCACCGAGGAAGCGCGCCGGGTCGATGGCGATCAGCAGTTCGCCGTGGTACGGCGAGGATTTCGTTCCTTCGTCGAATACCGTCGACTCGGCGCTGGTCAGGTCGCCGATCAGCGGGCCGGCGATCAGTTCGACCATGGTCGCCAGCGCCGAGCCCTTGTGCCCGCCAAAGGTGAGCATGGCGCCGTCGAGCACGGCGCTTGCGTCAGTGCTGGGGTTGCCCTGCGCATCGATCCCCCAGCCCAGCGGAATCGCCTTGCCTTCGCGCTCGTGCAGCTGGATTTCCCCGCGCGCCACGACCGTGGTGGCAAAGTCGAACACATAGGGGTTCTGCCCGACACGCGGCCAGCCAAAGGCAATGGGGTTGGTACCGAACAGCGGCCGCGTGCCGCCCGCCGGCGCCACGTAGGCCTGGGCCGGAGTGACGGCCAGGGCCACCAGGCCATGGGCGACGATCCGCTCGATCTCCACCCACAACGCCGAAAAGTGCACACAATGGTTGACCGCCAGCGCGGCAATGCCCTGGCTGCGCGCCTTTTCCACCAGTGTCGGCAGGCCCAGGTCGAAGGCGCACTGCGAGAAGCCGCCCTTGGCGTCCACCCGCACCAGCGCCGGAGCCGGTTCCGACAGCTCTGGCACGGCATCCAGCGAGACCTTGCCGGCGCGCGCCGTATGGATGCAACCGAGCAGGCGCCAGACACCGTGGGAGGTGCAGCCATCGCGCTCGCCGGCCAGCACCGTCTCGCTCACGCCCTGCACGTGGGGCTCGCTGAAACCGTGGCGACGCAGGATCGCCTCGGACAATTCGCGCAGTTCTTCCAGGCTCAGTCGGGTCACGCCATCCTCCTCGATTGCTACAAAAGGCTGCGGCAATCCGCCGCCGGTCGGTCATCGTGCCTACAGTGGCGCCTGGCGCCGGGGCTGGCTTGCCTGCAATCGGCAGGGGCGACGACGATTTCGGCACAGCCTGGCGACCAGATCCCGACCATCCGGTCGTCCGAAGGATTGGCCCTACGTTGCTTGGGCCAATCCGGAGCATCAGGTAAACTTCCGCATCTTTGCCTTTCATAACGATCAGCCTGATGCCCACGACGTTCCACGAGATTCCCCGCGAGCGCCCTGCCACGCCCCTGCTCGACCGCGCCAGCACGCCGGTCGAACTGCGTCGGCTCGGGGAAGCGGAGCTGCTGACCCTCGCTGACGAACTGCGCCAGTACCTCCTGTACAGCGTTGGCCAGACCGGCGGCCACTTCGGCGCCGGGCTCGGCGTGATCGAGCTGACGGTCGCCCTGCATTACGTCTTCGACACCCCGGATGACCGTCTGGTGTGGGATGTCGGCCACCAGGCCTACCCGCACAAGATCCTCACCGGGCGCCGCGAGCGCATGGGCAGCCTGCGCCAGAAGGACGGCCTGGCCGCCTTCCCGCGCCGCTCGGAAAGCGAATACGACACCTTTGGCGTCGGCCACTCCAGCACCTCCATCAGCGCCGCCTTAGGCATGGCCATCGCCGCGCGCATGCAGGGCTCGGGCCGCAAGTCGGTGGCGGTGATCGGTGATGGCGCGCTGACCGCCGGCATGGCCTTCGAGGCACTCAACCACGCGTCGGAGGTCAAGGCCGACATGCTGGTGATCCTCAACGACAACGACATGTCGATCTCCAACAACGTCGGCGGCCTGTCCAACTACCTGGCCAAGATCCTTTCCAGCCGTACCTACAGCAGCATGCGCGAAGGCAGCAAGAAGGTGCTCTCGCGCCTGCCCGGCGCCTGGGAAATCGCCCGCCGCACCGAGGAATACGCCAAGGGCATGCTGGTCCCCGGCACGCTCTTCGAGGAACTGGGCTGGAACTACATCGGCCCCATTGATGGCCACGACCTGCCGACCCTGATCGCCACCCTGCGCAACATGCGCGACCTCAAGGGCCCGCAGTTCCTCCACGTGGTGACCAAGAAGGGCAAGGGCTTCGGTCCCGCCGAGATCGACCCGATCGGCTACCACGCCATCACCAAGCTGGAACCCGAGGGCGCCCCCGCCCACGCCGTGCCGAAAAAGGCCGGCGGGCCGAAGTACTCCAGCGTGTTCGGCCAATGGCTGTGCGACATGGCTGCCCAGGACCCGCGCCTGGTCGGCATTACCCCGGCGATGAAGGAAGGCTCCGACCTGGTGGCCTTCGCCGACAAGTTCCCGGAGCGCTACTTCGACGTCGCCATCGCCGAGCAGCACGCCGTGACCCTGGCGGCCGGCATGGCCTGCGACGGCGCCAAGCCGGTGGTGGCGATCTACTCCACCTTCCTGCAGCGCGGCTACGACCAGCTGATCCACGACGTCGCGGTGCAGAACCTCGACGTGCTGTTCGCCATCGACCGCGCCGGCCTGGTGGGCGAAGACGGCCCGACCCACGCCGGCAGCTTCGATCTCTCCTACCTGCGCTGCATCCCCGGCATGCTGGTGATGACCCCCAGCGACGAGAACGAACTGCGCAAGCTGCTCACCACCGGCCATCACTTCGAAGGCCCGGCGGCGGTGCGCTACCCGCGCGGCACCGGCCCCAACGCCGCCATCGAGGCCGAACTGGCTCCGGTGGAAATCGGCAAGGGCGTGGTGCGCCGTGAAGGCAAGGCCGGCAAGGTCGCCTTCCTGGTGTTCGGCGTGCAGCTGGCAGAAGCGCTGAAAGTCGCCGAGCAGTTCGACGCCACGGTCGCCGACATGCGCTTCGTCAAGCCGCTGGACGAGCAACTGGTGCGCCAGCTGGCGGCCAGCCACGACCTGCTGGTGACCATCGAGGAAAACTCGGTGATGGGTGGCGCCGGCGCCGCCGTCAGCGAGTTCCTCGCTCGCGAGAACCTGCTGCAGCCGATCCTGCACCTGGGCCTGCCGGACTACTACGTCGAGCACGCCAAGCCCGCGCAGATGCTGGCCGAATGCGGCCTGGACGAGGCCGGCATCCGGCTGGCGGTCGAGCAGCGCCTGAACCTGCTGTAAGCCAGCGCCGGCAAGCGGCGCTGGCCGCGCCTGATGCTCCTCAGCCGAGGAGCATCAGCGTATCCATGGCGATCATTTCCTCCTCGGCAGTCGGAATCACCAGTACGCGGTGGCTGCCTGCCGCGTGGATGTGGTGCCCGCCGTCCGCGCCGCGCACCTCGTTGGCCTGTTCGTCGAGGACGAAGCCCAGCGCACGCAGGTGTGCCACGGTGCGCGAGCGCACCAGCGCGGAGTTTTCACCGATACCGCCGGTAAAGATCAAGCCGTCGACACGGGGCATGGCGCAGCTCATTGCCGCCAGCGATTTGGCCAGGCGGTAGCAGAACACTTCGATGGCCAGCGTCGCGCCTTCATGCCCGTCGGCACGGGCCTGCTCCAGGGTACGCATGTCGTTGGACAATCCGGACAGGCCAAGCAGGCCGCTTTCATGGTTGAGCAGGCGCTCGACCCGTTCGATCGACCAGCCCAGCGTGCGCATCAGGTGGATGTGCAGATTGGGATCGACGTCGCCGCTACGGGTGCCCATCGCCAGCCCCTCCAGGGGCGTCATGCCCATGCTGGTATCGCGGCTGTAGCCATCGACGATGGCGCAGGTGGAGCTGCCGTTGCCCAGGTGCGCCGAGAGCCAGCAACTGTCATCGATGGGCAGTCCGCAGAGCATCGCGGCACGCTGGCTGACGCAGCGATGGCTGGTGCCGTGGAATCCGTAGCGGCGCACGCCATGCTCGCTATACAGCGCATCCGGCACGGCGTAGCGATAGGCGTGCGCAGGCAATGTCTGGTGGAAAGCAGTATCGAACACGGCGACCTGGGGCAGCGCCGGGAACAACTCCAGTACCGCCTCGATACCTGCCAACGCGCCGGGGTTGTGCAGCGGTGCAAGATCGATGGTGGCGCGGATGGTGTCCACCACCGCGCCATCGATCCGGCAGGCGCGGGTGAAATGCTCGCCACCATGCACGACGCGGTGGCCGACGCCGTGCAGCTCCCCTCCTGCCGCCAGCCGCGCCAGCGGCAGCAGTCGCCCCAGGGCCTGGGCATGCCCGGCGTTGGGGATTGCCAGGCACTCTTCGCTGGCCTGTTCGCGTACCCGCAAGAGCGCTTCGGGAGAGCCAAGGCGCTCGGCGATCCCCGAGACGCTGAACTGGCTGCGACCCTCCGCGACCAGCGCGAACTTGATGGAAGAGCTGCCACAGTTGATGACAAGGATATTTCGCGTGGACATCGGTGGTTCCTGGATTAAAGGCGCCCCATCACGCCTGCGGGGCAGGCGCGAGTCGGGCAGAGAGGTGGAAGAGGGAAAACCAGTGGCTACCAGGCGCCGCAGAGCCGATCACGCTCGGCAAGGGTGTGCGAGGGCCGGGTACCGAAATGCATCAGGTAATCGCGGGCGAACTGGCCCATGTGCCAGAAGCCCCAGGCCATGGCAGCGTCCTGCACCGTGTGGAACGACGAGTACGGGCTGCCCAGTTCGCGGTGCACGGCGTTCAGGCGCACCGCCTTGAGATAGGCGATCGGGCTCCTGCCGATCACGTCCAGGAAGCAGTTCTGCAATGTGCGCTGGCTGACATGCAGGCGCTGGCAGAGGTCGAGCACGGTTACCGATTCACTGGGGTTGTCGAGCACGTACTCGCGTGCCCGGGAAACGACCTGCCGCTTGCGCAGCAGGGTCGCCGAGCACTCCTGGCGAACCACTTCGGCGCCCTGCAACGCCAGCAGCAGGCCCAGCAGCAGTTCGTGACCGAGCTGCTTGCCGACCGCCGGCGCCGCCATGCTCGCCGGCGCGGCCGCGGCGACCCGCAGCGCCTCGTCGACGAAGGCGCACAGGCGTTGCTTGAGTGCAGGGTCAATGTGCAGCAGGGTGTTGTCGTCCAGCCGGCTCGCCAGGTTCGGCAGCCCCTGGAATTCCGCCTGTTCCTGCAACAGTTGCTTGTTCACCACCAGGCCGAGAATGCTGTAGTCGTCCGGAGTGCTCAGCTCGAACTCACGGCCGCCGGGGCGCACCGCGATGGACTGGGTGTCGATCTGCCGCCGGCCGATGTAGCCGAGGGCCTGAGTGGCGCAGGGAATGCCGAACCAGAAGGCATCCGGCCAGACCATGCAGGACTGGTGCAGTGCGTGGCTGGTGTATTCACGGAAGAACTGCAGGCCTTTCAGCCAGACTTCGTTCAGTTCGCCCTGGAAGGTACCGGGCTTGAGCTGGTCATACAGTTGCTGCCAGGCCGTGATGTGGCAGGCATGCGCATAGACATCCTCGGTGCGGCGCAACCTGACGCTGTCGCTGCGGCCCAGGGGAGCCTCGGAGGATTCGCCGGCCTGTCGCGCCAGCCAGAGGTGGTGCAGATCGATATCGCGCTTCTTGTTACACATGCTTGCCTTGCCACGCCCCCACACGGGGCAACAACGAAATCAGGCGTCGAAACGCCAACTTCTCATGCAAGGCACAACGTCTCGGACTCACGGGGGGCGACTCTGCGGCCGCCTGACCAGCCTGGGATCTGGCGCTAAAGCAGGTGCTGCCACAGATCAATGTGAGGTCTCGGCACCGTCATGCTGTGAACCAGCAGGCCCTTTTCCCCAGCGCTCTGCGAGGCGACCCGCACAGCTGTCTCCACATCGGCGACATCCCCGGTCAGCACCAGGTAGCACTTGCCGCCAATGCCGAAGGCCATGTGCACCCGCACCAGCACCACATTGGCCGCCTTGACGGCCGCATCGGCGGCCTCGATGCAGGCCGCCACACTGAAGGTTTCCACCACGCCCAGCGCCTGCGTGCGCTCGACCTGGGTGACGCCGCTGATCGCCGGCAGCACCGACTCGTGGATGTTCGGCAGGACAAAGCGGTCGACCAGCATGTGGCCACCCGCTTCCTCGCCAGTCGCCACGGCCTGTTGCACCGCGGCGATCTGCCCGCCGACCATGGCGATGTACTTGCCGGGGCAGATGGTCTTGGCCGAGAGCAATTGCACATCGGCGCTCTTGAGCATCAGGTCGGCAACCTGGACGCCGCGGGCGATGCTGGTCAGTTCGATCAAGCCGATGGCGTGGTGCATGGCGGCACTCCTGTGAGACTCGGTTCGGTGGCATGGGCAACCAGGCGTATGACGTCGGCGCCGACTTCGGCCACCCGTCCGTCGATGCTGGCGTGCAGCGGGACGCCCAGTTGGCCGTCGGGCAGCGTGGCGATGCATTCGCCCAGGCGTACCTGCTGCCCGGCCACGACGCAGGGCTGCGCGGCGGCGCCGATGTGCTGGCGCAGAGGCAGGCTGACTTCACGCGGGGCATGGGCGGCAGCGCGCATGGGCGCCTTGTGATTGAACGGTTTCAGTTCCAGCCGAGAGATCAACCGGCTGACCGGCAACAAGCGGTACTCGGCCATGGGGTCGGCATCGCGCAACGTGCCTTCGTAGCGAGCACCTTCGGCGCGCAGGCGCGCCTTGAGCGCCTGGTTCAGGCGCATCGGCGAGATTTCCACCGGGCAGGCGTAGGCCTCGCAGATGCCGCACTCCGAACAGGTCAGTGCCGAGAGCAGCACGCTGGGCTGGGCCAGGTGCTGGTAGTTGGTCGCGCGCACGATCAGGTGCGGCGGCAGTTCATGGCCGATCAGGTGCCGCGGGCACAACTCGGTGCACAGGGTGCATTGCTCGCAGACGCTGCGCGCCATGCTCAGGACGGTGCTCATGCTCTGCCGTCGACGGCGCACCAGCAGGTGATCGTCCGGCAGTACGAGCAGGCCACCGGTGGTCTTGGTCACCGGCTCGTCCAGATCGTCCACCAGGCGTCCCATCATCGGCCCGCCATTGATGTAGGCCGGGTTGGCCACGCTCGGCCCGCCCGCCAGCGCCAGGGCTTCGCGCAGCGGCGTGCCCAGCGGCAGGCTGACGGTCAGTGGTTCGCCAACCGCGCCATTCACCGTCAGCGTGCGGTGGGTTACCGGTTGCTCCAGCTCCACCGCGCGCGCGACGTTGATCAGGGTCTGCACGTTGCTCACCACCACGCCGATGGACAGCGGCAGTTGTGCGGGCGGTACGCGCCTGCCAGTGGCCAGCCAGATGGTGATGACCTCATCGCCGGCCGGGTAGATGTCCGGCAGGATGTGCAGGCGCACGCGCTCGGGGAGCAAGGGGGTCAGACGATCGATGGCGGCCTGGTACTTCGCCTTGAGCGCGATGATGCCCTGCGCGGCACCCGTGGCAGCCATGCCATAGAGCAAGCCCTTGAGCAGCCACTCGGCCTGCTCGTCGGCCATCTGCTGGTCGACCTTGAGCAGTGGCTCGCATTCGGCGCCGTTGACCAGGTAGATCTCGGCTTCGGCGTTGAGCTTGACGTGGGTCGGGAAGCCGGCGCCGCCGGCCCCCACCACGCCCGCCTCGAATACCCGGCGGCGGATCTCCTCGCGCCCCGGGCTGCGGATGTCGATCATGCGCTGGCGCCCCCCGCTCGCCGGTAACGGCTACCGCGCTTGCGCAGGCGCCCCTCGTCACACAGCCGATCCAGCAAGGCGCGCGCGGTCTCCACCGGTACGTCGAAGGCCGCCGATACTTCACTGGCGCTGCAGCCCTGGCGGTTGCGCGCGAGCAACGCCAGCAGCGCCTCGACCGGCACATCGACAGTCGGCAACGAAGGGCGCTCAGCTACCGGCGACATCGCCTCGGCGACGGCCATCGGCGCACGCGGCGCTTTCGGCGGCTCCGGCGCCAGCAGGCGAGTCACCAGCTCGGCGGTGTCGTCTTCCGGCCGGCCAATCTCCTTGCGGCTGACCAGCGCCCCTGCCCGCAGCGCCACTGCCGCACCGGCATCCAGCGCGGCCCGGCAGGCGGCGAGGTCTCCTTCCACCACCAGGCTGACCAGCGCCGGGTTGGTGATGGTCTGGCGCAGCAGCCGTACCGAGGCCGACTTGAGCATGGCATCGGCGGCTTCGATGCCGATGACCAGCCCCCGGACCTCCAGTAAACCGATGGCATTGAGCATGAGCTTTACCTCCTCAGCGTAACTGGATCGGTTGCCGCGCCACGTCCAGCACCGCCTCGCGGAACGCGTTGCAGGCGGCCAGGCAGGCGGCCTGGCTGCCGCTCAGGAACGCGGCCGAGTAGTTGGTCTCGGAGGGCGGCGGCACGTAGGTCACCAGTTGCACATCGGCGGCCTTGAGCGCGGCATCGATACCGAAGGTGGCTTCCAGCGGCGGGGCGACCAGGTAGGCGATAGGGTCGCCTTCGCTGATCCCGGCGGTCTGTGCCAGGTAGCTGCCAGTACGCGATACCACGTGGGCGAGGAAGGCAATGCTTTGCGCCTCGTTGGCCCAGCGGAATGCCGGGCCGTTTTCGATGGTGGCAACCATCGAGTCGAGGCCGGCGCGCACCTCGGCCGGGTTCGGCCCGCCCAGCATGATCAACACCTCACCGGCGGTGGGCGACGGGCCATTGGCAGCGCCGGCATAGAGCGAGCGGCCATACACCACCTGGACCAGGGCCTGTTTGGTGGCCTCGTCGGCGGCGATGTAGGCGACATCGTCGGAGTCGACGCTGATCAGCCCGAGGCTGCGGATATCGTCGGGGAGTTTCAGCTCGCGACGGAAATCGTCCTGCAGCGAAGCGATCAGGCGCATCGCGGTAACGCTGGGTTTGATCGGATCAAGGATGCTCATCAGGATTACTCTCTCAACGATTCAGGGCGATACCGGAGGCTTTCTTCTCCAGCATCCGCTTGGCCAGGTCGACGATGACCGCCGCCGCTTCCACCGGCGGGGTGCCGCCACGGTGGATGTTGGAGATGCAGGTGCGGTCGGCTTCCACCGTGCCGGCCAGGGTCGGCTTGTACACGGCGTAGCAGGACAGGCTTTCCGACTGCCCAAGGCCCGGACGCTCGCCCACCAGCAGGATCACCACCTGGGCGCCGAGCAGCTCGCCGATCTGGTCCTCGACCTTGACGCGGCCGTAGCGCACGAAGAACGGCGTGCCGACATCCAGCCCGGCGCTCTTCAGGCCCTGCAGCAGCGGCGGAAGGATTTCGTCGAAGTTCACCGTCACCGCATCGGTGGACAGGCCATCGGAAATCACCACCTGGACCTGCGGGTTCTTCTTGCACTCCGCCAGCAGCGTGGCCACGGCCTTCTCGCCCAGGCGACGGCCCATGTCCGGGCGGGTCAGGTACTGGTCCTTGGACTCCACTTCCGATTGCACTTCCAGCAGGCCCTGCTGCTTCACCCAATCGGCGGACACCTCCTTGAGCACGGTGTCCTTGGAGCGCGAGTGGTCCGCCAGGAAGCGCAACAGCGCCTGCGTGCGCGGACGCACACCGGCGCGCCCAAGGCAGACGCGCGCGGCGGTGGACTTGCGGAATTCCTGGAGCACTTCCGGGCGCTGCGCGTTGTCGATGCCGATCCACTGGCGGGCCTCGGCCGAGCCCAGGTCCCAGGAGCACAGGCCATCCTCGACGCCCGCCTGCACGCTCACCGGCTCCGCCTGGGGTGCATTGGCCGGGCGTCCCTTGAGTTCGTTCAGCACGGAGCGAACGATGTCCTCGATCTGCTGCTGATGCATGTCAGTTCACCTATTAGAAGAAAATGGAGGGATCGCCCGCGCGCGGGGTCAGCCGGCCGTTGTGCATCAGCCCCATGCGCTCGAGCCACTGCTCGAACTCCGGTGCCGGGCGCAGGCCGAGCAGCTGGCGGATGGTGGCGGTGTCGTGGAAGGCGCTGGTCTGGTAATTGAGCATGATGTCGTCGCCCATCGGCATGCCGATGATGAAGTTGCAGCCGGCGGTGGCGAGCAGGATCATCAGGTTCTCGTTGGAGTTCTGGTCGGCATCGGCGTGGTTGGTGTAGCAGCAGTCGACGCCCATGGAGAGGCCGCTGAGCTTGCCCATGAAATGGTCTTCGAGGCCGGCGCGGATGATCTGGCGATCGTTGTAGAGGTACTCCGGGCCGATGAAGCCGACCACGGTGTTGACCATGAACGGGTCGTAGTGCCGGGCCAGGCCGTAGTTGCGCGCTTCCATGGTCAACTGGTCGGCACCGAAGTGCGCACCGGCGGAGAGCGCCGAGCCCTGGCCGGTTTCGAAGTACAGGCAGTTGCTGCCGGCGATGCGGTTGTACTCGGCGCCCACGGCACGAGCCTCGTCGAGCATGGCCAGTTCCACGCCAAACTCGCGCAGGCCCTTCTCGCTGCCGCAGATGCTCTGGAAGATCAACCCGCCCGGCGCGCCGCGGCGGATCGCCTCGACCTGGGTGGTGACGTGGGCCAGCACGCAGCCCTGGGTCGGGATGTCGAACTTGTCGATGGCCTCGTAGACGGTGTTGAGTACACGGGTGGTGTTCTCGACGTTGTCGGTCACCGGGTTGACCCCGATCACCGCATCGCCGATGCCGTAGGACAGGCCTTCGTACATCTGCGCGGCGATGCTCTTCACGTCATCGCGGGTGTCGTTGGGCTGCAGGCGGGCGCTGAAGTGTCCCGGCAGGCCGATGGTGTTGTTCGCGCGCTTGACCACCGGGATCTTCTTCGCGCCGTAGATCAGGTCGGTGTTGGAACAGATCTTCGCCACCGCCGCGACCACTTCGGAGCTCAGGCCCTTGCGCAGGAAGGCGATGGCATCGGTGTCGGTGCTGTCGGCGAGGATGTATTCGCGCAGCTCGCCGATGCTCCAGTTGGCGACACGGGCATAGGCGGTTTCATTGATGCCGTCCTGGATCAGGCGCGTGACGCAGTCTTCCTCGTAGGGAATCACCGGGTTCATGCGGATATCAGCAACGGTCAGCTCCGACAGTACCTGCTTGGCCGCCACGCGTTCCTGGGCGGTACTGGCGGCGACACCGGCAAGGATGTCGCCCGAGCGCGGTTCGTTGGCCTTGGCCAGAACCTCCTTGACGCTGCCGAACTGGTAGATCTTGCCGAACAACTGGGTCTTGAGTTTCATCGCACTGCCTCAATCAGAAAGCTCAGGAAGGGAAAGCCAGGGACTTGACGGTGACCGGGAGGATCTCGCCGTCGAAGATCGGGCTGCCGATATCGATGTAATCGCCATCGCTGGTCGCCACTTCGTCGATCACTGCCAGGGCGCGTCCGGCCAGGTGCGGCTGCAGCAACATGCCGAGCGCCTTGCCAAGGTCCTGGCTGGCGACGACCAGCAATGGATAGGGGTTGGGATAGCGCCGCTGGAACTCGGCGAGCTGCTCCACGCAGCGCTGCAGGGCCTGGTAGGCCACCGGCAGGTCGGCCGGGAGCGCCAGGGCGTAAAGGTCTTCGCCGGCGCGCAGGTCCATCTGCTGCAGGCGTGCAAGCCAGGCATCGACCGCGGTCCGGCCGGCCATGCCATGCACGACCGGCACGTTGCGCAGCGGCAGTTGCAGGTCGCGCAGCCAGATGGTGCTGCCCGACAGCGACAGGCTGTGGGCGCCCGCGCCAATCACCGTGGCGCGCACCGTCTGGCTCGGCTCGCGCATGGGCAGCCCGGCGAATCCGGCATCCTCGCGCAGCGCCGTCGCCAGCAGCGGGCCGATGTCGCCGAAGCGCAATGCAGCCTCGCCACGGTCCTGGTAGTAGCACTGGCCGACGCCGCCGGAGAGAGTGACCGCGTACAACGGCATCAGCGGCGGCAACGGCTCGGTCATCAGCAGTTGCCGGGCCAGCGGCGACAGGTCGCCGTCGATCACCTCGAACAACAACCGCGCCATGCGCTGCGCCACCCTGCGCAACTGCTCGATGGACAGCCCCCGGCCTTCGTCGACGTGGCCGAAGAGTTCCTCGCAGATGGCCCGAGCCGGTGCGTGCAGGTGCTTGATCTGCCCGTTCGCCTCGACTTCCACCAGGTGGCCGCCGACATTCAGGCAGGCCGATGCCACCACCCGTCCCGCTTCGAACAACGCATAGTTGGCGGTGCCGCCGCCGATATCGATGTTCAGCACGCGACCGGCCGTGGCGCTGGATAGCTCGGCGGCGCCCGCTCCGCGCCCGGCGATGACCGATTCCAGGTGCGGGCCGGCACTGGCCACGACGAAATCGCCGAGCCGTTCGGCCAGTTTCAGGACTGCCGGGCGCGCATTGCGCGCCTTGGAGGTTTCGCCGGTGATGATGATCGCGCCGGACTCGATATCCTCCGGCGAGAGCCCGGCAGCACGGTATTGGCCGAGGATGAAGGCGAGCAGTTCCTCCTCGCGCAGGTGCCCTTCGAAATCGATCGGGGTGAAGGTCACCGGGCTCTCGTAGGTGACCTCCCGCGAGGCGAACTCGTAGTGCGGAACCTGCGACAGCGAGGCGCGGTTGACCAGCACCAGGCGGGAGAAGATCACCTGCGTGGTGGTGGTGCCGATGTCGATGCCGACGCTGCGCAACTCCTTCCTGCTCATCGCCGCGCCTCCTACTTGGCCGGCAGCGATGCCGGGGCATCGGCGGTCAGGGTGGCCGGCTCGGACTTGGGCACGATCATCATCGCCACGATCACCGCGGTGATGCCGCCGATCAGCTTGCCGACGATCATCGGGAAGATCATCGCGGACATGTTCGCCGCGGTGAAACCCAGGTGGTCGCCCAGGGCGAAGCCGGCGGACACGGCGAAAGCGCAGTTGATGACCTTGCCGCGGTTGTCCATCTTGCCAAACATGCCGAACATCGGGATGACGTTGGCCAAGCTCGCGACCATGCCGGCCGCGGCGTCCTTGTTCATGCCCAGCAGGTTGCCGACCTTCATCAGCGGCGTGCCGAACCAGCGGGTCAGCAGCATCACCATCGGATAGGCGCCCAGCAGCACGCAGGCGATCGAGCCGATCACCTCGATGGCGCGCATGGTTTCCCCGGGCTGGTCACCCTTGCTCATGAAGATCGGGTCGATGCCGGGGATCAGCGTCCAGCCGACGGTGTACTGCACCACGGCGGCGGCGAGGCCGACGGTGATCAGGCCGACCAGGATCTTGGCGAAGACTTCGAAGCCGGCGATGATCTTTTCCGGGCAGAACTTCAGGCCCAGGGCGATCAGCCCGGCGACGATCAGTACCGGCACCATGTTGATGAAGATCATCGCCACGGTGAACTCCACCGGCAGCCCGTTGACCTCGATGTTCGAGACCATCGCCACCAGCCCGCCGGCGATGCAGCCCAGCGGAATGGTGACGATGCCGGCCAGCGTGCCGATGGCGAGGAAGCGCCGGTCAGAGGGCTCGATGATGCCCAGCGCCACGGGGATGATGAACACCAGGGTCGGTCCCATCATCGCGCCGAGGATCAGGCCCGAGTACAGCCAGGCCGCGGTATCGCCGCCCGCCAGTTCCTTGGCCAGGAAGAACGCGCCCATGTCGTTGGCCAGCAGGGTGCCGGCGAACATCGCCGGGCTGGCGCCGACGCTTTCATAAAGCGGTATCACCAGCGGCCCGAGCAGCGTGGCGAGCACCGGCGCCAGCGCGGTGATGCCAACCATCGCCAGGCCCAGGGCGCCCATGGCCATGAAGCCTTCCTCGAATTGCGAGCCGGCCCCCTCGATGCTCCGGCCAACCTTGCCCAGGCCGATCAGGCCGAGGACCTTCGCCGATCCGCCGAACTGGCCGAATATCCGGTCAACCGCTGCGATCAGCAGGAAGACCATCATGACGACCATGATGATTTCATTGATGCTCATGACTGCTACTGCTCCTGAACGACTTTTAATTCCTTCGCGGCAGCCGCCTCAGCGCTGCCAGGCATCCTGGTAAATCCCGATGATCTGTGGCGCGCTGGCGGAGCGCGGGTTGCCGGCCAGGCAAAGGTCCTGCAGGGTTACTTCGGCAAGGGCGGCGAAGTCTTCGCGCAGCACGCCGAAGGAGGCCAGGGCGCGCCCGGCGCCAACCTCGTCGATCAACTGCTGCACCGCCGCGATGCTCGCTTCGCTATCCAGCGTGTCGCGGGTCAGGGCGTGGCCGATCTCGCCGTAGGCGCGCTTGCAGACCAGCTGGTTGAAGCGCATCACCGCCGGCAACATCAGCGCGTTGGCCTGCCCGTGGGGAATGCCGTAGCGCGCGCCGAGCGGGTGGGCGGTGGCGTGGCACAGGCCCAGGCCGGAGTTGGCGAACGCCATGCCGGCCATGTAGGAGGCGAGCATCATCGACTCGCGGGCGGCGATGTTGCCGCCCTGCCCCACCGCCAGCGGCAGGGCCTCGCCGATCAGTGCCACGGCGCGCAAGGCCAGGCCCTGGGTCAGCGGTGTGGCCGTGGGCGAGACGTAGGCCTCGATGGCATGGGTCAAGGCATCGATGCCGGTGGTGGCGGTGACGCCCGGCGGCACACCTATGGTCAGGCAGGCGTCGATGATCGCCAGGTCGGGAATCAGGTCGCTGTGGACCAGCACCTGCTTCACCTGGCGCAGGCTGTCGGTGATGACCGCGACATTGGTCGCCTCGGAGCCGGTGCCGGCCGTGGTCGGCACCGCGATCAGCGGTACGCGGCGGCGCACCGCACGGCCATCCTGGCCCAGGCTGCCGAGGTCGTGGCCCGGGTTGGCGGCGAGCATGGCGGTGACCTTCGCCGCGTCCAGTACCGAACCGCCTCCGAAGGCCAGCACGCCATCGCAATGGGCGGCGAGCAGTTGCCGGCTGGCGGCTTCCACGGTTTCGCTGTGCGGCTCGCCGCCGGGATAGATCAGGTATTCGCAGACCACGCCGGCATCTTCCAGCGAGCGCAAGAGCCCCTGGTCCAGGCCGTGCTCGTGCAGCAGGCCATCGACCATCACGAAGACCCGGCTGATGCCGCAGGCCTGGATCGCTTCGCTGGCGCGCACGATGGCGCCGGAGCCGATGTAGGTGCTGGGCGGCACACGGAATTCGCGCACGGCGCGAGCATTGAGCATATCGAGGGCGCGGTAGATGACCCGCCCGACATCCTGAGCATTCATCGCGAAGCTCCTTGTGTTTCCCGCAGGCCGCAGCTGGCAATGGCCAATGGCGTGGTGAACAGTGGCGGCGCGGGCAGCACCACGCGCTGGGCGGGGAAAGCGGCAGCGAACAACGACTGCACGCCGGGCAGGGCGCAGGAACCACCGGAGAGGTAGATTTCCGCCACCTCGAAACCCGTCAGATGCTCGCGGACGATGTCGCTCATCTTTTCGAACACCGGCCGCACCAGCGGCCAGAGCGTTTCGCCGTCCGCGCGCTTGCGCTGCTCGGCTTCCTCCAGCGACACCTTGAGATGGCCGGCCAGCACCAGGCTGATGTGATGCCCGCCGGTGGGTTCGTCTGCGGAGTGGATGACCTTGCCATCGCGCACGATGGCCACGCCGGTGGTGCCGCCGCCGATGTCGACCACGGCGGCACTTTCCAGCTGCAGCATGCGGGCGACGGCGGAGGGTTCGTCGATCACGCAGCTGACATCCAGGCCCGCCGCTTCCAGCACGTTGATCGAGATGCGCGGCTCGGTGCCCGGCGGATAGGAAGTCGCTGCCTGGGTGAAACGCACGCCCAGTTGCTCCTGCAGGCTGTCCAGTTGCCGGCGCACGATGTTCACCGCGCCGAAGAAGTCCCAGACCACGCCGTCGCGTACCACGTCGGCCCAGTCCAGGCGCACCGCGACCGGCAGGCCATCGGCGTCGAGCACCATCGACACCACGTCACAGGTGCCCAGGTCGATGCCCAGGGTCAGTGGCCCCGGCTCGACGACGGCCTGCTCGGGCTCGGACAGGTAGAAGGCTGCACGCCGCAGGCGTGGCAGCAGCCATTGCTGCAGATCGCGTTGCATGGCGGCCTCAGACGATGCGCAGTTGATCGACCATGACGCAGCGACGCAGGCGCACGAAGGTCCGCGCCGAGGTCACGCCTTCGCCGGTGGGCGTGGTGATGGTCATGGTGGTCCAGCCTTCGCCGCCAAAGCCCAGGCCGGCGATGCACGGGCCGTTCTTGACGAAGATGCTGGTGTCGATGGCGTTGGCCATGCGGTCCAGGTTGCGCAGGTTGCTCGAATGCATGGCGGCGGTGTGGTGGCAGCCGCCTTCGAGCTTCACCGCCAGGTCGATGGCCTGGTCGACGTTGGTCACGCGCACCAGCGGCAGCACCGGCATCATCATTTCGGTGATGGCGAAGGGATGCTCGGCCGGGGTTTCCACCAGCAGCAGGCGGGTCGTCGCCGGCACTTGCAGGCCGATGGCCGCGGCAATCTTCACGGCGTCGCGGCCCACCCAGTCGCGGGACACCGAGCCGCGGCCGTGCTCGTCGATTTTCGGCAGCAGCAGGGGCAGCAACTGGCGAGCCTGCTCGGCGCTCAGCTCGACCGCGTCGTGCTTGAGCATCTCGGCCTTCAGGCGGTCGGCCACGCTGTCGACCACGATCAGCACCTTTTCGTCGGCGCAGATGATGTTGTTGTCGAACGAGGCGCCCCGCACGATATCGCGGCCGGCGCGGGCAAGGTCGGCAGTCTCGTCGACGACCACCGGCGGGTTGCCGGCGCCGGCCGCGATCAGGCGCTTGTCGGTGTGCTTGCGCGCGGCTTCCACCACAGCCTCGCCGCCGGTGACCACCAGCAGGCCGATACCCGGATAGCGGAACAGGCGCTGGGCAGTCTCGATGTCGGGGGTCTTCACCGTGGTGATCAGGTTGGCCGGTGCGCCGGCGGCAACCATCGCCTCGTTGAGCAGGCTGATGGTGCGCTGCGACACGCGCCTGGCAGCCGGGTGCGGGGCGAACACCACGCTGTTGCCGGCGGCGATCATGCTGATGGCGTTGTTGATCACGGTGGCCGCGGGGTTGGTCGATGGCGTCACCGAGGCAATCACCCCCCAGGACGCGTTCTCGATCAGGGTCAGGCCGTGGTCGCCGGTCAGTACCTGCGCCTGCAGGCACTCGGTGCCGGGCGTATGCAGAGCCTGGGCGATGTTCTTGGCGGTCTTGTCGTCGACACGGCCCATGCCGGTCTCCTCCACCGCCAGCTCGGCCAGCTCGCGGGCATGGCGCTCGCCGGCCGCGCGAATCGCGGCGATGGCGCGATCACGCAGCGCCACCGAATGCAGCGACTTCTGTGCCTGGGTGGCAGCGGCGACGGCGTCATCCAGCTCGAGGAAAACGCCCGGCGCGCAGGTCTCGCCCAGTGCGGGCGTCGCGTCGGTCGCGGAGCTCGCCCCTATCGAAGCGAGTACCGCCTTGACCACCTGTTCGATTTCCTTCGGGTTGATATCCACGTCATGCCTCACAGAATTCAGGGATGAGTCGGCCCACTCCGTCCGGCGAGGGCCAGCAGAGAGAGCGTCCAGAAAATGTCGGCGCCTGTCGGCGCTCGTGTTGTGGGGTGCAACCGCTACTTGCGGTAGAACACTCCGCCGTCGATCACCGCCTCGTCGACGATGCCGACCACGCACAGATCGATCGGTGCGCGTCCATCGGCGCTGGTCTGGCGCGCGGAACTGCCGCTGGCCAACAGCACCCATTCGCCGTTACCGGCACCAATGGTGTCGGTCGCGACCTGCTGCTCGCCGGCGGGCTGGCCATCGGCACCGATGCCCTGCACCAGGAGCAAGCGATCCAGCCCGAGCCCCGGGTGCTTGACGGTGCAGACCACCTGTCCCACGACCACTGCCAGTTTCATTGCCAATATCCTTGCTAGGCCGCTCGCCAGCGTCGGTGCCCGTCGTGGGCCACCGACGCGGAGAGGCGGCGGGAAGTACGCGGCGCGTTATCCGGTACAAGGCGCGAAGCGCCCCTTGCACGGGACTTCGCGAACGGCCGGTCAATCCACCAGGCGATCGCTGGTCAGCTTGATCGGGAACACTTCTTCCAGGTCCGAGTGCGGACGCGGGATCACCTGCACCGAAACCACTTCGCCCACACGCTGGGCAGCGGCGGCGCCGGCATCGGTAGCGGCCTTGCAGGCGGCAACGTCGCCACGGACCATCGCGGTCACCAGGCCGCCACCGATCTGCTTGACGCCCACCAGCTTGACGCGGGCAGCCTTGACCATGGCGTCGGACGCTTCGATCAGCGCCACCAGGCCCTTGGTTTCAATCATGCCTAAAGCTTCCATAACTCACTCCTCACAATCGACAGCCCTTGCGGACTTCAATCGAGTGGCTGACCACTCGCCTCACCCCCGGAACGGCGGGGGCACCGTCTGCTTCGGAACGGTCGCTCAGGCGACGCGCTCCACCTCCGTGGAACCGCCGCCCATCTTGCTGGCCAGCAGAACCGTCTGAATCATTTCTTCGCTCGTGCAACCGCGCGACAGGTCATGCAATGGCGCGCGCATGCCCTGCAGCATCGGGCCGATGGCGCTCATCCCACCCAGTCGCTGGGCGATCTTGTAGCCGATGTTTCCCGCCTCCAGGCTGGGGAAGACGAACACGTTGGCCGCACCGCCCAGCGGGCTGTCCGGTACCTTCAGCGCAGCTACCTGCGGGACGAAGGCGGCGTCGAACTGCAGCTCGCCATCGATGCACAACCGGGGCTGGCGTTGGCGTACCAGGGCACAGGCCTCGCGAACCGCATCGGCATCGGGATGCCGCGCACTGCCATTACTGGAGAACGACAGCATCGCCACCCGCGCCGGCTCGCCGGTCACGCGTTCGAAGCTGGCCGCCGAGCTGATGGCGATGTCCGCCAGTTGCTCCACCGTCGGCCGTGGCACCACGCCGCAATCGGCGAAGCCCAGTACCTGGCCGTCGCCCGGAGGCAACATGAAGAACACCGAGGACAGTGTCCGGTTGCCCGGCTCCAGGCCCACCACGCGCAGCCCGGCGCGCAGTACGTCGGCGGTGGAACTCAGGTTGCCGGCAATGCACAGGTCGACCTGCCCGGCCTCCAGCATCGCCGCGGCAAACCACAGCGGATTGCCCAGCTGCTCCAGCGATTGCTCCGGGGTCAGGCGGCTCTGACGCTGCGCCAGGCTTTCGGCGAAACGCTGGCGCCACGGCGAGTGACGCGGATCGAGCACCGGCACCTGGCCGAGATGGATACGCCGCTCCAGGCAATAGCTGCGCAGGGCGAAGGGGTCCGCGACCAGCAATGGCTCGGCCAGCCCTTCGGACTTGAGGTACTGCGCGGCCTCGATAGCCCGGCGGTCCAGGGCGTCGGGGAAAACCACCCGCGGCGGATTCAGCCGGGCAGCCCGGCGACACTCATCGATCAGGCTCACGGCCGCTCTCCTTCGACACGCTCGCGCAGCGTCTGGCTGTTCGGCCAGGGCTTGCCACGCAGATTCATTGCACTCATCAGCATCGCCACATAGAGGGCACTGGAGAGTCGGTTCAGCACGTGCAGCAGGTCCGCGCGGCGGACCTGGAAACCGGGTGCGGTGAACACCTGGGCCGCGCTGATTTCCACTTCACGCACCTTGGCGCGCAACAGGTTGAGCAAGGCCGCCGGACGGCCGAGGCCCAGTTCGGGGACGACATGGTCATGCCCCAGGTATTTCAGCGGCGCGTGGGAAATCCGGTGGATGAGCGCGTCGTCCAGCCCGCCCACCGTGAAACCGGCCAAGGGTTCATCGACGGCGTCGGCGCGCATCAGTTGCCCCAGCACCGAGCGGATATCGGCGAGCCACAGGGCCAGCTCGCTCGGCTCGCGCAACTCCACCTGCAGCCAGACGGCCAGCGCGATCGCCGCATCCAGCTCAGCGCGAAAACGCAGGCGCGGGTCGCTCTTGGCAACCAGCTCGGTGGCGCTCAGGTGCGTCATTCCCGCCGGCTTGCGCTCGGGGGCGTGGCCACACAGCTGGCAGCAAGCGCGCGGTTTCTCGGCGCTGCCGGTGAGCCCGTGCACGGGTTGCAGCTGGGCGCCCTCCTCGCCTTGTACTTCACGGTAGAGGCGCCCCTGCTCATCGAGGAACTTCACCGAAAGCCGCCGCTCTTCGATCAGCGTGCGGGCGGCCGGCGTCAGCCTCGCGTCGGCCGGCAGGCGCAGCTCGGTGCCCTCGCTCAGGCCGTGGCGCTCGCGCAACCAGGTTTCGGTGATGAAGGTGCTCATGGCTGCCTCACTGTTCCTGCCAGTTGGCCGGCCAGGCCACATAAAGGAAGCGCACGCGGCTGGGCGTACCGAACTCGATGTGGCTGCCCTTGGGAATGAACAGCACATCGCCTGGCCTGCCGATCAGCGTCTCGCCGTTCTGGCGAATGTGCAGCTCGCCTTCAAGCACCAGGTCAACCTCGTCGTAGTTCAGCGTCCAGGGGAAGAAGGCGTTCTCCCACTGCATGAAGCCGGCGCCCATGCTGCTGCCATCTTCGCTGCCGACCACGTCGGTGATACCGATCTGGCCACCGCCCTCGACGCCATCCAGCAGGCCGAAGCGCACCGAGTCACCCTTGACCAGCTTGATCCCGCCCGAACCGGTGCGGGCCTCGAACCCGGCCTGCGCGGCGCTGGCCTGGGCAGGGCCAGCCTGGGCGGCTTTGCGCACGAATTGCTCCACCAGGGCTTCATCCACACCGGCCGGCAGCCGCGCCATGACCGCGGCGCGAATCTGTGCCAGGTCGTTTTCACCGGCAATCCCTGGGGTCTCCTGCTTCTCGACGGTCATCGCGGGTTGCGCGGTCACGCCGACCACCCGCTCGATGAGTGCCAGCCCCGCTTCCTCGGCGATCATTCGCGCCTCGGGTGTGACGATGCAGTGCGGCAACTCGACCTGCAGCGCAGTCTGGCCGGCAGCGACGGCCTCGCGGATGGTCCCGGCGGTAATCAGCTTCTTCATTTCAACTCTTCCTCGATCCGATGGCCTTCGCTCAGCAGTTGGCGCAAGCGTTCAATGCTGGCGGGGTCGTCGCGCGTGGTATGGACAAAGGGGCCTTCGATGCCGTGGCGCCGCAGCAGGCTCTCGACGGCGGGCAGATCGACACCGGGCAGGTCGCACTTGCTGATCACCGCGAGCACGCGCTTGCCGGCATGGATGTCCAGCAGGCCCGGCGGCAACCGGCATTCGTTCGAGTCGGCCGGGTGCACGTAGACCAGCACGTCGACGTCATCGGTACTGGTGATCAGCGCGCGATAAAGACGCGGATGGCTGACGAATTCGCCGGGGGTATCCAGCGCGCCACAGGGGTCGTAATCCAGCGCCTGGGTCTTGCGGGCGGCTTCGTCGCGCCCGCGCAGTGCATTGAACAGGGTGGTCTTGCCGGCTCCGACGCCACCCACCAGGGCGTATCGCAAGGTGCTCATCATCAGCTCCGGGTGACCGTGCAGACGCTGTAGTCGAGCAGCCGGCCCAGCGCCTCGCAGGTCCGCTGCAACGCCTCTTCCACCGCGCCGACGCTGCCGTGCAACACCAGGGCGCCGCTGAAGCGATCGAGGAAACCGATCTGCACGTCGGCCGCCTTGGTGGCGAAGTCACCGGCGATCATCGCGGTCTCTCCGGGGGTCAGCGTCATGATGCCGATGGCCTGAGCGCCGGGGACGCCGATTTTGCTCGAGAGGTCTTCCTGCGGATGGGCGATCAGGTGCGCCAGGGTGACCTGCTTCCCCGGTACAAACTCCTGGATGATTCGCTCTCTGGACATTGCCTGGCCCTCCTGACTTGACCCGAAGGCTAAGGAGCAAGGATCGACAGGCCCTATCTATTTCCGGCAAATCTGCAGCGCTGCCGCGGCACCCTTGCGCCCGGTCAACTTTCGCGCTGATCGTCACGCCGTCTGAGCGATTTCGTCGCAGTTCGGGAAAGCGAGGCGGGCCCTGCCGTGGCGCAGCTTTCAATGCGGCGCGAAGGCGCCTGCCCGGGTTGCCCGCCTGGCAATGGGGGGACTGCTGGTACTTGCCCGCACCGGAACTAGCTCGTAAGGTTCGCCCCGTTTTCGTTCGAGGTAACGGGAAGCAGGTGAAAGACCTGCGCTGCCCCCGCAACGGTAACCGGCGCACTCCCTGCGGGGGTGCAACATCGCCATCCGCCACTGCATGAACGCGGGAAGGCGGCGATGTGATGCCGGCAGCCCGGAGACCGCCCTCGACACGCCCCGACAGGTGTTGCGGAGGGCCGCACCGTCAAGCGCGGTGCTGCATCGTCCGCCCTTGTCACGCCCTCCTCGAAAGTCATCCGACCGCTTTTGAGGACGCTCCATGAAACTGACCCGACTCGCCCTGGCCACCAGCCTGCTGCCCGGCATGGCCTTCGCCGCTGGCGACATCTACACGCTCTCCGACCAGGTGATCACCTCCGCCCGCCAGGCCCAGCCGCGCGCCGAAGCCACCTCGGCCAACAGCGTGTTTACCCGCGCCGATATCGAACGCCTGCAGGTGCGCAGCGTCCCCGCCCTGCTCGCCCGCGTGCCCGGCGTGCAGATGGGCAGCTCCGGCGGCGTGGTGTCCTATTCCGTACGCGGCACCAGCACCGCGCAGACCCTGGTACTGGTGGACGGCCAGCGCATCGCCTCGGCCAGCAGCGGCATCGCCCGCCTGGATTACCTGAGCGTCGACAGCATCGAACGCGTCGAGGTCACCCGTGGCCCGCGCTCCGCGCTGTATGGCGCCGATGCGATCGGTGGGGTCATCCAGATCTTCACCCGCCGCGGCGAAGCCGGGCTGCATCCGGAAGTGCGCCTGGCCGCAGGCAGCCACGGTACCTTCGAGCGCAGCCTGAGCCTTTCCGGCGGCAACGAGCAGACCCGCTACAACCTCGGTGGCAGCCTCGACGAGAGCCAGGGCTGGGACCGCACCAGCGACAACGTCGGCGCCGACAACGACCACGACGCCCAGCGCAACAAGGCCCTGCACCTGAACCTGGACCATCGCTTCAGCGAGGACTGGAAAGCCGGCCTGAATCTCAACGACCAGCGCGGCAAGAACGAATACGACGACGCCTACAACTTCGAGCCCGGTACGCCGCAGGACGAATTCCGCGTCAGCAGCTACAGCGCCTACCTCGACGGCCAGATCACAAAAATGTGGAACAGCCGCCTCGAACTCGGCCGCAGCTTCGACCGCAACAAGGCCGTGGGCGCCGCCGATAGCTGGAACAACGGCACCCTGGAAACCACCCGCCACTCGGCGAGCTGGATCAACCGCCTGCAGCTCGACGAGGCCAATCAGTTGGCCCTGGGCACCGACTGGTACCAGGACAAGGTCGACGGCAGCACCGCCTTCGCCGACGACCAGCGCAGCAACCGCGCGTTCTTCGCCCAGCACAGCTTCAAGGGCGACAACTTCGGCACCGAGCTGGGCATCCGCCACGACAACAACCAGGCCTACGGCAGCCAGAACAGCTGGAACGCCGCCTTCAGCCTGCCGGTCGGCGACAACCAGACCTGGATCGCCAGCTACGGCGAGGGCTTCCGCGCGCCGACCTTCAGCGACCTCTACTACCCCGGCGCGAGCAACCCGGACCTGAAGGCCGAGACCTCGAAGACCTATGAGCTGCAATGGCGCGGCGACATCGAAGGCACACACCTGGAAGCCTCGCTGTACCGCACCGAGATCGACGACCTGATCGCCTGGGACAGCACCAGCAATCAGCCGGAGAACATCAACAAGGCGCGCATCAATGGCTTCGAGGCCAGCGTTGCGCGCGACGTGCTGGGCTGGCAGGCCGCCCTCGGCCTGAGCCTGATCGACCCGCGCGACCGCGATACCGGGCACACCCTGCCCTATCGCGCGCGCCGCACCCTGAGCCTGGACCTGGATCGCCAGTTCGGCGCCTTCGGCGTCGGCGGCACCTGGCGCGCGGTCAGCCAGCGCTACGACGACGCAGCCAACACCCGCGAACTCTCCGGCTACGGCGTGCTCGACCTGCGCAGCAGCTGGCTGGCCAGCAATGAAATCCGCTTCGACCTGAAGCTGGATAACGCCCTCGACCGCAACTACACCCTGGGCGACTACCTGCGCCCGACCAGCCCGATGGACTTCATGGGCGAAGCCCGCCCCTACCGCGAACCCGGCCGCACCGCGCTGCTGGCGGTGACCTGGACGCCGGAGCTGTAGGGCGCAAGGCATTTCGTAGGATGGCGTGGAGCGAAGCGATACCCATCGTGCCTGGCACTGCCAGCATGGGTATCGCCTAGGCTCCACCCATCCTACGATCAAGCTCCCCGGAGACTGTAGGAGCGGGCGATGCCCGCGATCGCGCCTATCGGCGCTCCTACAGTGAGCGTTCGGGTTACGCCAGTACCCCCGCCATCCGCCCCAGCTCCGCGCAGTCCTGCGCGTGCCAGTCGGTCAGCTCCGGCCAGGGATTCTCAGCAAGATTCACCAGCGCACTCTGCGCCCCAGCAGCCCGCGCGCAATCGAGATCGAAGCGGTAGTCGCCGACCATCAGCATCTTCTGCGGCGCCACGTCCCAGCGCGCGGCCAGGCGCAGCAGGCCGTCCGGGCTGGGCTTGGGATCGGCCTCGCCACGGCCGAGAACATCCTCGGTGAGGAAGCAATCGCCAATGCCGATGGCTGCCAGCGTGATCAGCGCCAGCTCGTGGGCGTTGCGCGTCAGGATGCCCAGGCGATAACCGGCGCCATGCAGCGCGCGCACCAGTTCCACGGCGCCCGGCGCCGCCCTGGACGCCACCGCCAGCTCGCGCTCGTGCTCCAGCAGCCAGGCGTGCTTGGCTGCTGCCTCATCCTCCGGCAGCGCAGCCAGGTGGGTGAGGATGTCATGCTCCTGGGGTATCCCCAGCGCCCGCTTGATCGCCGGGAAATCGTGCACCGCGAGCGTCAGGGTGCCGTCCATGTCGAACACCCAGTGGCGAATCTCTCCCAGTGGCAGGGCGAGCGTCATGCCCAGTCCTCGCGGCGACGGATCAGGCCCTCCTGGGTCGAGGAAGCGACCAGCTGGCCGTCACGGTTGAAGATGCTGCCGCGCACGAAGCCACGGCCATTGCCGGCCCAGGGGCTGTCGATGGCATACAGCAGCCATTCGTCCGCGCGCAGGTCGCGGTGGAACCACACGGAATGGTCGATGGTGGCGACCTGCATGTCCTTCTGCCAAACCGAGCGACCGTGGGGCAGCAGCGAGGTGGTGAGGAAGCCGAAGTCCGAGGCGTAGGCAAGGATGTACTTGTGCAGCGCCGGGACGTCCGGCAGCTTGCCGTCGGCGCGCAGCCAGAGGTACTTGATCGGCTCGCCGACGGTGGGCTCGTAGGGGTCGTTCTGGGTGACCGGGCGGATCTCGATGGGCTTGGGATAGAGCAGTTTGTCGCGGATGCGCTCGGGAAATTTCTCCGCCCCGGCCTTCTTCAGTTCGAGGTCGGTGGGCAGGTTTTCCGGGCCGACCACGTCGGGCATGCTGATCTGGTGCTCGAAGCCTTCCTCGTCGGTCTGGAACGAGGTGCTCAGGGCGAAGATCGGCTGGCCCTTCTGGATCGCCGTGACGCGGCGGGTGCTGAAGGTGCCGCCGTCGCGCACGCGGTCGACCTGGTAGACCACCGGCTTGCTGGCATCGCCCGGGCGCAGGAAGTAGCCGTGCATCGAGTGCACATGGCGTTCCGGCTCGACGGTCTGGCTGGCCGCCGACAGCGCCTGGCCGAGCACCTGTCCGCCGTAGAGCTGGCGGAACCCGAGGTCCTGGCTCGTGCCGCGGAACAGGTTTTCTTCGATCTGCTCCAGGCTCAGCAGAGCCACCAGGTTGTCCAGGATCTGGGTCATGCGCGTTGTTTCCTCAATTGCGGTCTTGCTGAAGTGGGGGTCGGCGTGGCGACGGATAGGCGGGAAGGCTGGTGAGCCGTTCATCCCAGACCGCGCGGCCGATGGTGAAATGATAGAGGCTGACCGGGCAGTCCGGACCCCCTTCCAGCAGTTGGTGTACTGCCGGATCGAAATAGCAGCCGATGCCGGTGCCCGACAGGCCCGCCGCTTCAGCTTCCAGATAGAGCAACTGGCCGAGCTGGCCGGCTTCCCAGTACAGACGCGGGTAAGTCCAGGCGCCCTCGGTCAGCGCGGCGTCGAGGTCGGCCAGCATGGCAAAGGCAACACAGCCGTCGCTGGCGATGTCCTGCCCGCAGGAAAGGAACGCCGACAGCCCGCGGGCATCGCCGGAGAGCAGGCGGTACAGCGGCAACCCGCTCTCCTCCAGCGCCTGCCACAGGTAATCCTCACGCAAGCCGCCTGCCGCTCGGCCGCTGCGGCCCAGCCAGTACAGGCCCGGTTCCAGGCCCTGGACGCGGTGGACGAACAGCAGCAGGTCGATTCGCGCCGGCTCACCGGTGCAGGCCAAGGGGACCGGCGAGCGCTCGGGCATCAGGCGGCGCAGCCAGGCATATAGCAGCTCGGCGTGAATGCCGCTGCGGCCGTCCATGGATTGCGCGCTGCGCCGACGATGCAGAATCGGGCGCAATGGCAGGCCGGGGTTATCCACAGCTGGATCGGCGTTCGCGGCGCTCCATTGGCCGGCGGGCAACACGGGCGCGCGGCACAGCTGGTGCACGCGCTCCAGCTCCGGCCAGTGGCGATAGTCGCGGGACAGGCGATTGGGCGTGCCTTCCATCGGCAACTCGGCAAGGCCCTTGAGCAGGGTATCGGGCAATGGGAATTCGGCCGGCTGCGCCGGGCCGATCCATAGCAGTGCGTCGGCGAACTCATGCTCGCTGAAGCCTTCACGGTCGAGACCGATCAGCGCATCCAGCTGCGCTTCGGCAATGCAACGCAGCAGGCGTACCTCCCAACCCTGGATCGCCGCGGCAATACCCAGGCCGGCCAGCGCATGGCCGAGGTCGTGATTACAGTAGCGATAGGCGCGCTCGCCGTACTTCCAGGCTTCGCGCCAGGGAATGCTGGCCAGTGCCAGCAGGAAGCCGCCCGTGGGCAAGGCGCCGTTCAGTTGATCGGCCAGCGGCGCGGGCAGTTCGGCGCGCACCTCCAGCACATGTTCATCGGCGCTGTAATGCGCCAGCAGTGCGGCGTTATCCACAGCCCCGGAAGGCAGCAGCAGATAGGCTTCGGTCGGGTGCAGGTTGCCGCTGGAGGGGTTGACCCGCAGCGCCCAGCGACTACCGCCGGCCTCCTTCCACGCCGAGATCGCCAGGCTGTCGTAGAGCAGCTGCGAAACGCTGGCAAGGTTCAGCGGCGCCGGTTGGCCGATGGGGCCGGAGAAGGCGTCGTCATACCCCGGCGACTCTTCCTGCGGCCGCTGCAGCAACTCGATGCAGCGCGCGCCGGCATAGCGGCGAAAGGCGGCCGGCTGGGTCGCCCAGTCGAGTTGGCCGGGGCCGGGGGCAAAGCGCTCCGGGCGATGGCTGCTCAGTTGGTGATAGGCGCGCACGCCGTCTTCCGCCTTCATGGGCGGCGAATCCGGTACAGCACATGGGGTCGCAAGGCGTGGCCTTCCGGCAGGCGCGGGTGCTCGAAGTCGCCGGCTTCATCGCGAATCATCCCCAGGCGCTGCATCAAGCCCCGGGACGGCAGGTTGGCCGGTACGGTGAAGGCCACCACTTCCTCCAGCTGCAACTGCTCGAAAGCGAACGCCAGCGCGGCGCGGGCCGCTTCCAGCGCATAGCCCTGGCGCCAGTAGGCGACGTTGAAGCGCCAGCCGATCTCCACCGCCGGCGTGAAGGCGGCCTCGAAGGACACCCGCGCCAGCCCGAGCACGCCGATGAATGCGCCATCCTCGCGGCGCTCGACGATCCACTGGCCGAAGCCATGCTCGTCGAAGTGCACGAGGATGCGTCCCGCCAGCTGGTCGCTCTCCTCGCGGCTCATGCAGGCGGGAAAGTGGCGCATCACCTGCGCGTCGGCGTTCAGCGCAGCGAAGGGTACGAGGTCCTCCGCACGCCAGGGGCGCAGCAGCAGGCGCTCGGTAGTCAGGCTCGGGATATCCATGGTCGGCACCACGCGTCAGCAAAGGTGAGCATGATACCCGGCCACGGGCCAGTAGGAGGCAATCCGTCAGACCAGGCGCAATCGATTCAGCATCGAGCGCCGTCATCTGGTATTTTTCTCCTACCTTCGCTGTCGGTCACTGCCTTGACCGTGCTCACGCAGACAGCCGCGCCGCCCGGGCGCACCTCGAAAAAGACCAAGGAAACCCAATGACGACCTCCACCACCGGACTGCAACGCAGTACGGCTCTGGTGCTTTTCGCCCTTGCTGTCGGCGGCTTCGCCATCGGCACCACCGAATTCGCCACCATGAGCCTGCTGCCCTACTTCGCCCCGGCGCTGGGCATCGATGCCCCCACCGCCGGCCACGTGATCAGCGCCTACGCCCTTGGCGTGGTGGTCGGCGCGCCGCTGCTGGCGGTGCTCGGCGCGCGCCTGCCACGGCGCACCCTGCTGGTACTGCTGATGGCACTGTTCGCGGTCGGCAACGGCCTCAGCGCCCTGGCGCCGACCTACCACTGGATGCTGCTGTTCCGCTTCATCAGCGGCCTGCCCCACGGCGCCTACTTCGGCATCGCCGCGCTGGTCGCCGCCTCCATCGTGCCGCCGCACCGGCGTACCGTGGCAGTCGGGCGGATGTTCCTCGGCCTCACCGTTGCCACCATCATCGGCGTGCCCGTGGCGAACTGGCTGAGCCAGGCCGTGGGCTGGCGCTGGAGTTTCGCCCTGGTGGCGGCGCTGGGCGTGCTGACCATGATCTGCGTGCGCCTGCTGGCGCCCTACTCGCCCGCCGAGCCGGATTCCAGCCCGCTGCGCGAGCTGGGTGCGCTCAAGCGCGGCCAGGTCTGGCTGACCCTGGGCATCGGCGCCATCGGCTTCGGCGGGCTGTTCGCGGTGTACACCTACCTGGCCGATATCCTCGGCGCCGTCACCCACGTTTCGCCGAGCATCGTGCCGCTGGTAATGGCGGTATTCGGCATCGGCATGACCCTGGGCAACCTGTTCATCCCGGTGCTCGCCGACCGCGCCGTGATGCCCACCGCCGGCGGCCTGCTGGTGTGGAGTGCGGTGGTACTGGCGATCTTCCCGTTCACCGCAGGGAACATCTGGACCATCTCGATCTGCGTGTTCTTCGTCGGCTTCGGCGGCGCCCTGGGCACCGTGTTGCAGACCCGCCTGATGGACGTCGCCGAAGACGCCCAGGGCCTGGCGGCAGCGCTGAACCACTCGGCCTTCAACTTCGCCAATGCGCTGGGCCCGTACCTCGGCGGCCTGGCCCTGGCGGCCGGCTACGGCTGGACCTCGCCGGGCTGGGTCGGCAGCTTGCTGGCGATCGGCGGCTTCGTGCTGTGGTCGGTGTCGGTGGCCAGCAGCCGTGCGGCGAGCCGCAACGCCACGGCCTCCAGCGAAGGCTGAAAAGCAGAGGGCCGGCGCGATGCCGGCCCTTTCGTCTGCGCGCCGCGCCGACGTACCCTGTGCAGCATATTCCCGAGCCGCCGACGCCATGCCGCTGCCCCTGGTCTACCACGACGACTACAGTCCGCCCTTCCCAGACAATCACCGCTTCCCCATGGAGAAGTTCCGCCTGCTGCGCGACCACCTGGTGGACAGTGCGCTGGTCACTGACGAGCAATTGCTGCGCCCGCAACTCTGCCCGGTGGATATCCTCGCCCTGGCCCACGACCGCGATTACATCGAGCGCTACTGCAGCGGCGCGATGGAACGCGAGGAGCTGCGCCGCCTCGGCCTGCCGTGGAGCGAAGCGTTGGCGCGGCGCACGGTACGCGCGGTGGGCGGCTCATTGCTGACGGCAGAACTGGCGCTGCAGAACGGTTTGGCCTGCCACCTCGCGGGCGGCACGCACCACGCGCACCATGATCACGCCTCGGGCTTCTGCATCTTCAACGACCTGGCGGTGATCAGCCTCTACCTGCTGGAAAGCGGCAGGGCCAACCGCGTGCTGATCTTCGACTGCGACGTGCACCAGGGCGACGGCACCGCGCGCATCCTGGAGAACGTGCCGGACGCGGTCACGGTGTCATTGCACTGCGAGAAGAACTTCCCCGCGCGCAAGGCGCACAGCGACTGGGACATTCCCCTGCCGCTGCACCTGGGCGACGCGGACTACCTGAAGGTGGTGCAGGAAGCGCTGGACTATCTGCTGCCGCTGTACCAGCCGGATATCGTGCTCTACGACGCCGGCGTCGACGTGCACAAGGACGATGCCCTGGGCTACCTGCAGCTCACCGATGCGGGATTGGCCGCGCGAGACGAGCACGTCATCCGCCGCTGCCTGTCCAGCGACATCCCGGTGCTCGGCGTAATCGGCGGCGGCTATGACAAGGACCGCCACGCGCTGGCCCGGCGCCACGGCATCCTGCACCACAGCGCCGCGCGAGTGGCACGCGAGCTTCAGCTGCTGCGGTAGCGCGAATTGTTGGTGTCCATCCGCGACGGCAGGCGCTGCTGCTCCCAGCGCAGCAGTTCATGCTCCGAGTAGCCCAGCAGCGCAGCGGTCCGGGAACGGCTATCGGCGGCGTAGTGCTTCTCGCAGAAGCGCGCCACCTGCTCCGGTACGTGGTGCTGCAGCAGCTCCTGGGCACGCAGCGGACCTGCATACTGCAGGTAGCGCGGCAGCAGGCGGCTCCAGTTGGTGAACACATAGAGGTTGTGCAGCGCGATCTGTATCGACAGCAACTCGAGTATCCGTTGCTCGAACTTCACTTTCGAACCCTGCAGGTTCTTGTTCAGTCGCACCACCATGTGGGCCACCGCCTCGTTGAGAAGGGTGCGAATCTCCTCGCTGGGAAGGCTGCGGATGACAATGTCGAGGCCATTCACGCGCACGCGGGTGTCGCTGCCCTCCACCCACAGGTGGGCCTCATGAGAGCGAAGGTAATCACGGACTTTCATCGACAATCGGACCAAGGTTGCAAGAGGCCCGCATGCTGATGGATTCACAAAAGCGCCAACATCGGCGCAATCCCGATAACCTGTAGGAATTCTCGCAACCCCCATCATTCAGGGTGCGGAAATCCACTTCCCCAGGCCTGCGGATTTTCCACGACAACGCTGCAGCGGACTGTGGATAAGCGCCGGAGAAGCGCCTGCCGCGCCCGCCCGCACAGGCTTCCGCAGGGCCGGACAAAAAATGCGCAACCGCCCCGCAGCGCCCCTGCGCTAGAATTGCGCCCTTTCCCGCACACCTTCGCCTGGCCCCTGCATGACCGTATCGCGCCCCCTCGCCTCCCGTACCGCCCTCGTCATCGGCGGCGGCCCCGCCGGCCTGATGGCGGCCGAAGTCCTGGCCAGTGCCGGCGTGCAGGTGGAACTGTTCGATGCCATGCCCTCGGTCGGGCGCAAGTTCCTGCTGGCCGGCGTCGGCGGCATGAACATCACCCACTCGGAAGCGCGCGAGCCGTTCCTGTCGCGCTACGGGAAGCGCGCGCAAACCCTGGCGCCGCTGATCGAGGCATTCGACAACCAGGCGCTGTGCGCGTGGATTCATGGCCTGGGCATCGACACCTTCGTCGGCACCTCCGGCCGCGTCTTCCCCAGCGACATGAAGGCCGCGCCGCTGCTGCGCGCCTGGCTCAAGCGCCTGCGCGAAGCCGGCGTGGTCATCCATACCCGCCACCGCTGGCTGGGCTGGGAGGTCAACGGCGCGCTGCTGATCGAAGGGCCGGAAGGCCAACGCAGCGTGACGGCCGACGCCACCGTGCTCGCCCTCGGCGGCGGCAGCTGGCAGCGCCTGGGCTCGGACGGCGCCTGGGTGCCGCTGCTGGCCGAACGGGCTGTGGATATCGCGCCGCTGCGCCCGAGCAACTGCGGCTTCGAGGTGCAAGGCTGGAGCGAGTTCTTCCGCGACAAGTTCGCGGGAGCACCGGTCAAGCCGGTGGCGCTCTCGCTGGATGACGGCGCGCCGCGCCAGGGCGAATTCGTGGTTACCGCCGGCGGCATCGAAGGCAGCCTGGTCTATGCGCTGTCCTCTGCCATTCGCGAGCGAATCGAGCAGGCCGGCAGCGCCACGCTGAAGCTGGACCTGCTGCCCAACCGCAGCCTGGAACAGGTGGCGAAAGCCGTGGCGCAGCCGCGCGGCTCCAAGTCCATGGCCAATCACCTGCGCGGCCGCCTGGGCCTGGACGGTGTGCGCGCCGGGCTGCTGCGAGAGTTGTCCACAGCCGCCGACTATGCCGACCCGCAGCGCCTTGCCGGCCTGATCAAGGCGCTGCCGCTGAGCGTGGTGCGCCCCCGTCCGCTGGACGAAGCCATCAGCAGCGCCGGTGGCGTGACCTTCGAGGCGCTGGACGACTGCCTGATGCTCAAGGCACTGCCGGGCGTGTTCTGCGCCGGCGAAATGCTCGACTGGGAAGCGCCCACCGGCGGCTACCTGCTCACCGCCTGCTTCGCCAGCGGTCGCGCGGCCGGGCGCGGCGCGCTGGACTGGCTCGAAGCACAAGACTGAGCGCTGCACTTCCTGGAACCATAGTGCTAGATTCTCGACTCCCACTCAGGAGTCGCCTGCATGCCGCTGACCTTCCGCCGCGCCCGCCCCGATGACGTCGACGCCGCCATCCCGCTGATCTACAGCGCCGGCCCCGACGCCTTCGACTACGCCTTCGCCCGCCCCGGCCGCAATAGCGCGCAGGACTTCCTGCGCTACGCCTTCGTCCAGGGCGGCGGGCAGTTCGGCTGGCGCCAGCACTGGGTCGGCGAACAGGACGGGCAAGTGGTCGCGGCCGGCACGGTGTTCGGCGGCGAAACGAACCTGGGCTACCTGCTGGCCGCTACGCGGCAGATTCTCGGTTACTTCGGGCTGGGTTCGGCGGGGGTGATCCGCCGCGGCCTGCAATTGGAAAAAATCATCTGCCCGCCGCCCCGGCGGACGCTCTATCTCGCGCACCTGGGGGTGACCCCCAGCCTGCGCGGCGAAGGCCTCGGCAGCCAGCTGATCGAGCACTTCCTGCAGATCGGCCGCAGCAATGGCCTGCCCATGGCGGCGCTGGATGTCTCGGTGGCCAACCCCAAGGCCCAGGCACTCTACGAGCGTTTCGGCTTCGCGGTACAGGTGGAGCGTGTCTCGACGCTGCCGGGGGTCTCCAGCCATCGCTACATGCAGCGCCAGCTCTGAGCTAGACTCGCGGCCAGGCGCCCGCCAGAGGCGCCCGGATCCCGTAGAGAACACCGTCGAGAAGCCTGCTCACGACTTACCAGGAAGGTTGCCCATGAGCACTGCCAGCGTTGAACTGAAAGTCTTCGTCCCCGCCCGCGATTTCGCGCTCTCCCAGCAGTTCTACAAGGACCTGGGATTCCTCTCGCCGTGGAACTCCGAGGAACTCGCCTACTTCCACCATGGCGATCACTGCGCCTTCCTGCTGCAGAACTACTACGTCAAGGAATTCGCCGAGAACCTGATGCTGCACCTGCTGGTGGAAGACGCCGACGCCTGGTACGCCAGGGTGCGCGACGCCGGCCTGGCCGAACGCTACGGCGTGCGCCTCGGCACGCCGGAAGACCAGCCGTGGAAGATGCGCGATTTCACCCTGCACGACCCGAGCGGCGTGCTCTGGCGGATCGGGCATAACCTCGACTGACGCGTTCGCACGCGGTGTTCCTGTAGGAGCGGATTCATCCGCGATCCAGCCGCAAGGCCGGCCTGAAACCATCGCGGACAGAGTCCGCTCCTACAAGACACTTCTGCGCTTGCGTCGGCCCTCACCCTAACCCTCTCCCTAGGGGAGAGGGGACGGTTCGGCGCAGGATGAAACGTCGGCAACAGTCGGCACGGACGGCTCCCTCTCCCCCTGGGAGAGGGCTGGGGTGAGGGGAAAGCATCGGCACGAGCTTCCCGAGAAAGACAGTTGCTCCTGACCTGAAGCGATCACTTCAAGTACCAGCCCCAGGGCTGCTCGGAGATGTACTCGGTCACCTGCTTCACCTCCAGGTAGTTCTCCAGCCCCCACACGCCCAGCTCGCGGCCGATGCCGCTGTGCTTCATGCCGCCCCAGGGCGCCTGGGTGAAGGTGGGTTGCGAGCAGTTGACCCAGACGATCCCCGCCCGCAGCCCGTCCGCCACCCGCGCGGCGCGCTGCGGGTCGCCGGACATCACCGCGCCGGCCAGGCCGAAGCGGCTGTCGTTGGCCAGGCGCAGGGCCTCGGCCTCGGTCTTGAAGCGCTTCACGCAGAGCACCGGGCCGAAGATTTCCTCGCGCCAGATCAACGCGTCCTCGGCCGGCTCGTCGAAGATCGCCGGTTCGATGAACCAGCCCTGCTCCAGCCCCGCCGGGCGCTTGCCGCCGGTGAGCAAACGAGCGCCACCGGCGCGGCCCTTGTCGACGAAACCGAGCACCTTCTCGTGCTGCCCCTGGCTGACCAGTGGGCCGAGCAGCACGCCCGGCTCCATGCCGTTGCCGATGCTGATGGCACGGGAGGCTTCCACCAGCCGCTCGATCAGGCGCGGGGCAATGCCCTCCTGCACCAGCAGGCGCGAGGTGGCGCTGCACACCTGGCCCTGGTTCCAGAAGATGCCGAAGAGAATCCATTCCACCGCCGCCTCGACATCGCTGTCATCGAAGATGATGAAGGCCGACTTGCCGCCCAGCTCCAGGCTGACGTTCTTGATGTCCTGGGCCGCCGCCGACATGATCCGCGAGCCGGTCGGCACGCTGCCGGTGAAGGCCAGCTTGTCCACGCCCGGATGCTGGCTCAGCGGCCCGCCGGCCTCCGCGCCCAGCCCTGGCAGCACGTTCAGCACGCCGGCCGGCAGCCCGATGGCATCTGCGGCAGCGGCCAGTTCCAGCGCGCTCAACGGCGTCAGCTCGGACGGCTTGAGCACGCAGGTGGCGCCTGCCGCCAGGGCCGGCGCGACCTTCCAGGCCGCCATCAGCAGCGGGTAGTTCCAGGGGATGATCTGCCCGGCCACGCCCACCGGTTCCTGGCGGATACGGCAGCGGAAGCGCTCGTCGGGCAGTGGCAGAATCTGGTCCTGACGCTCGTCCAGTTCCCGCGCCAGCTCGGCGTAGTAGCGGAAGCAGCCGATGGCGTCGGCCACATCCCACTGCGCCTCGGGCAGCGGCTTGCCGTTGTCGCGCACTTCCAGTTCGGCCAGCGAGTCCTGGTTGCGCGCAAGCTCCTCGGCCAGCGCCTCCAGCCATTCGGCGCGCTCGCTGCCACGGCTCTGCCCCCAGCCACGATTGAACGCGGTACGCGCCGCGCGCACCGCGTGGTCGACGTCTTCCTCGGTGGCCGCCGGCACTTCGCGCAGCGGCTGGCCGGTGGCCGGGTCGTAGCTGGTGAAACGGCCGCCCAGGTCCGGCCTGACCCACTGCCCGTTGATGTAGAGCTGCTCGCGCATCCTCGAGTCTCCTTGAAGTCGGCCCTCAGGCGGCCTGAACGCCGGTGCGGCGGTTCTGCAGGTAGCGGGAGGTGAACAGCAGCGCCAGCGAGGCGCAGATGATCACCGTGGAGATGGCGTTGATCTCCGGCGTGATGCCGCGGCGGATCGACGAGAAGATGTAGATCGGCAGCGTGGTTTCCGAGCCGGCGACGAAGAAGGCGATGATGAAATCGTCGAAGCTGAAGGTGAACGCCAGCAGGAAGCCGGCGAGGATGGCCGGGGCGATCTGCGGCAGGGTCACCCGCCAGAAGGTGTCCAGCGGCGGCGCGTAGAGGTCGGCGGAGGCTTCCAGCAGCGACTTGTCCATCGCCTCGACACGGGTGCGGACGATCACCATCACCAGCGCCATGGTGAACAGCGAGTGCGCCGCCACCACAGTGCCGAAGCCCATGTTGAGTTTCGGCAAACCCATGTCCAGCAGCGCCAGCAGCGGGTTGAGCACGTCGAACAGGGTGATGAAGGCGATCAGCGTGGCGATGCCGATGACGATGCCCGGCACGATGATCGCGCAGTAGGTCAGCGCGTCGAACAGCAGGCGCACGCGCTTGCCCACGCGTTGCAGGCCGAACACCGCAAGCGTGCCGAACAACGTGGCGATCAGCGCCGAGCAGAAGGCGATCAGCGCGCTGTTGCCCAGGGCCTCCATGATGAACGGGTTACCGAAGGCGCGGCCGAACCACTGCACCGAGCAGCACTGGAAGCTCAGCCCGCTGCGCCCGGCGTTGAAGGCGAAGAGCATGATCAGCGCGATGGGCGCGTAGAGGAACAGGTAGACCGAGGTGGAGTAACTGCGCAGCCACATGTCAGAGCACTCCGTCGTTGCGTGAGCCGCCGTAGCGCGCCACGAGTTTCAGGTAGATGCCGATGATCGCCAGCATCATCGCCACCAGGGTCATCGCCACCGCGCTGCCGAACGGCCAGTTGCGTGATTGCAGGAACAGGTCGACCAGTGCGTTGCCGACGAAGAACACCTTGCCGCCACCGAGGATCGCCGGGATCAGGAATTCGCCCATGAGCAGGATGAACACCAGCATCACCCCGGTGATCACCCCCGGCGCGGACAGCGGCAGGGTCACCCGGCGGAAGGTCTCGAAGGCGCTCGCGCCGAGGTCGCCGGAGGCTTCCAGCAGGCGCTTGTCGAGCTTCTCCAGGGTCACGTAGATGGGGAACACCATCAGCGGCAGGTAGCCGTAGACGATGCCGATCAGCACCGCATAGGGCGTGTTGATCAGGCGCACGTCGGCGATGCCGAAGCTCTCCAGCAGCGCGGGAATGCCGCGGCCGCTGAGGATGAAGATCCAGGCGTAGGTGCGGATCAGGAAGCTGGTCCAGAACGGCACGATGACCAGCGTGAGCAGCAGCGACTTGTTGCGCCGCACCTTCACCGCCAGGAAGTAGGCCAGCGGGTAGGCTGCCAGCAGGCAGGCCAGGGTGCCCAGCGGCGCCAGGGTCAGGGTGTTCCAGAAGGCCTGGGCGCGGGAACCGAGGTTCAGGTAGTTCTCCAGCGTCAGGCCGCCGCCGTAGCCGCCCACGGCGCTGCGCTCGCCGAAGCTGAAGACCAGGATGATCACCAGCGGCATCAGCAGTAGCAGCAGGAACCACAGGGTGGACGGCAGGAGCAGCAGGAGCGTGACGCGCCGGCCGAGGCTTTTCGCGCGCGAGACCGCGGGCGTCGCCTGGGTCTGTGGCAACGGGGCGCTGACAGCGATGTTCATGTTCGATTCCCTACGCATGGAGTTACGCAGTTCCCCTGTAGGAGCGAGGGGGACGCCATCGTTATTGCTCGCGAACCCGCCCAGCTCAGAACTGCCGGGAAAAGCGTTCGCGAGCAAGGGCTAGGCGCCCCCCTCGTTCCTACACGAAAGGCATCCTCAGGCGGCCTTGAACCGCGCCATCAGTTCGGCGCGCACCGGGCTGGTAAGGGTCGCCGCGGCGCCGAACTCCAGCGGTGACAGACGCTCGGCTGCCGGGTACATGATCGGGTCGTCGAGCATCTCCTTGGAGAGCAGCGCGTCGACGCGCTTGTCGCCGCTCGGGTAGCCGTGGGAGAGCACCTCCAGCTTGTTGTGCTGCGGGTCGAGCAGGTAGTTGATGAACGCGTAGGCGGCATCCTTGTGCTCGGCGCTCTTGGGTATGGCGAAAAAGTCGCTCCAGATCTCGCCGCCTTCCTTGCCCAGCACGAAGGTCATGTCCGGGTTGTCGCGGTGCAGCTGGGAGGCGTCGCCGGTCCAGGCCATGGCCATCCAGGCATCGCCGTTGCGCAGCGAGGGCTGGATGTCGGAGTTGATCGCGAACAGGTGCGGCTTGGCCTGGATCAGCAGCTTCTCGGCCTCGGCCAGTTCCTTCGGGTCCAGCGAATTGAAGCTGTAGCCGTAGTACTTGAGTGCGTTGCCGATGGCGGTGAGCTGGTAGTCGTGGACGATGGTGCGACCCGAGGCGCTGGTCAGGGTGAGGTCCCAGAACTGCTTCCAGGAATCCGGGCTGCCCTTCACGCGGCTGGCGTCATAGACGATGCCGGTGGTGCCCCAGTTCTTCGGCACCGCGTAGACCTTGCCGTCCACCGTGCCCTGGGCCATGAAGCGTTCCTCGAAGGCCTTGGGGTCGAAGTTGGGGATGCGCGACAGGTCCAGCGGCTCGATCAGTCCGAGCTGCACGTAGGTGCTGATGGTGTAGTTGGTCGGCACGAAGACGTCCCAGCCGCTGCCGCCGGCCTGCAGCTTGGCGAGCATCTCCTCGTTGGAGCCGAAGACGTTCATCTGCACCCGCGCGCCGGTCGACTTGGCAAAGGCGTCGAAGTTTTCCTGGCTGTGGTAGTTCGGCCAGGTGGCCAGCGCCAGGCGGTCACCGATATTGCTGCCCTCGGCCGCGTAGGCCTTGCCGGTCAGCAGGCCGGGGGTGTTGGCGGCGACCACCGCCATCGCCAGCCCCAGCCCGGTCTTGCCGAGAAAGTCGCGCCGCGTGATGGAGCCGTTTTCCCAGCTGCGCATGGTCTTGATGAAGCTCTTCTTGTCCATCGTCACTCCCCGCCTGTCTGCTGATTGTCGTTATGCTTGGATCGTCGGGCCGAGCCCGGTTCAAAGGGCCATGGCCAGGCCACTGGCCTGGTTCCAGCCGACCTGCACCGGCGCGCCGTGCTCGAAGGCTTCGGCCTCGCCGCCGGCCTTGCGCGGCACACGCACGCAGACGATGCCGAAGGCGTCGGTACGCACGCGGTATTCGGTGACGTTGCCCAGGTAGATGCGGTCCTCGACGCGGCCCTTCAGGCGCACTTCGCGCTGCAGTTCCGAATCGACGGCGGCGATGCCGACCAGCTCGGGGCGCACGGCGATGCAGCCTTCGGCCTGGAGCGCGAGCGAGGGGCCGGTCGGCGTCGGCGGGCTGCTCAGTTCCAGCCCGGCCGGGGTGCCCAGCACCACGCGGCCGCCATCGAGGCGGCGGACGGTGCCGGCGAACAGGTTGGACTCGCCGATGAAGTCCGCCACGTAGCGGCTCGCCGGGGTCTCGTAGAGGGCTTCGGGAGTGGCGGTCTGGATGATCAGGCCGTCCTTCATGATGCTGATGCTGTCGCTCATCGACAGCGCTTCTTCCTGGTCGTGGGTGACCAGCACGAAGGTGATGCCGACCTCGCGCTGCAGGCGCAGCAGCTCGGACTGCATTTCCTTGCGCAGCTTGCGGTCCAGCGCCGCCAGCGGCTCGTCGAGCAGCAGCACGGTAGGCTTGTTCACCAGGGCGCGGGCCAGCGCCACGCGCTGCTGCTGGCCGCCGGAAAGCTCGTGGGGCTTGCGCGCGCCGAAGCCGGAGAGGCGGACCATCTCCAGCGCCTCGTCGGCCATGCGGCGCTGCTGCGCGCGGTCCGGGCGCGGCGTGCGGTAGCGCAGGCCATAGGCGATGTTTTCGGCCACCGTCAGGTGCGGGAACAGCGCGTAGTGCTGGAACACCATGTTCACCGCACGCTGGTGCGCCGGCACCCCGGCCACCGCCTGGCCGGCCAGCAGCACCTCGCCTTCGCTGGGCTGCTCGAAGCCGGCGATCATCCGCAGGGTGGTGGTCTTGCCGCAGCCGGAGCTGCCGAGGAAGGAGTGGAAAGCGCCGCGCTTGACCTTGAAGCTCAGCCCGTTAACCGCCGGCACGCTGCCGTAGCGCTTGACCACGTTACGGAATTCGATATCGACATCCTGACCGCTTTCCATCACCGCGCTCCCACCTTGTTCTTGTTGGTGGTCACGCTAACAACCGGGGTTTCGGGGTGTATATATCCCTCGGGGGATAGATGGCGGGATTGGATCGTGCCTACCGGATCAAAAGCCCCTCACCCTAACCCTCTCCCGCGAGCGGGAGAGGGGACTATTCAGCGCAGGATGAAACCTTTTGCTTCAGCCGGCATGGACGGCTCCCTCCCCCTCAGGAGCGGGGCGCGCAGCCAGGGCTGGGGTGAGTGAAAGACAGCAGTACGGAGCGTACCTGTAGGAGCGAGCTTGCTCGCGAACGAGCTTCCAGCAACTCCGGTGGTGATCGGTTCGCGAGCAAGCTCGCTCCTACGAAGAGCCGTGCACTCAGCGCCGTAGGGCGCATAACGCCGCAAGCGTTATCCGCCGCCTGCAGCGTAACCAGAGGCAATGGCGGATAACCGTGAACGGTTATTCGCCCTACGGGTTGCCGACACTCAGCCCACCGCGCGCATTCCACCCGCAACGTCACGCCCCGCCAGCGACGTAGGGCGCATAACGCCCCAGGCGTTATCCGCCGCCTGCAGCGTAACCAGAGGCAATGGCGGATAACCGTGAACGGTTATTCGCCCTACGGGTTGCCGACACTCAGCCCACCGCGCGCATCCCACCTGCAACGTCACGCCCCGCCAGCTCGCGGATGAACAGCCCGAGCAGCTCCGACTGGCTGCCGATGCCGAGCTTGGCGTAGAGGTTCTTGCGGTGGATCTTCACAGTGCCGGGGCTGATATCCAGTTGCTCGGCCACCGAGGCGCTGGAGTGGCCGCGCAGCAGCAGCTGGACGATTTCCTGCTCGCGGGGCGTGAGCAGCTGGGCGCCGAACTGGTCGAAGGCTTCGCGGATCTGGTAGTCCAGGTCCTGCGCCGGGCGTGGTTGCGCGCGGCGCAGCTCCCAGGCCTCGCGCACCACCTGCTCGACCACCGGCCGCGCGCACTCCAGCAACTGCATCTCGTCGCGGCTGTAGGCGGGGCTGGAGGTCTTGCGCATCAGCGAGAGCACCGCGGTGGCGCCGTCGGCGAGGTCGATGAAGAAGGCAATCTCCTCGGTCAGGCCGGTCTGCTGGTAGTAGGTCTGGTAGTACTCGCCCAGGTAGAAGTGGTCCGGCGCAAACTGCCGCAGGCGCCACAGCCCCGGCGCCTGGTGGCGGGTACAGGCGAGGTAGAAGGGATCGAGCAGGTAGGGGCCGACCTGGTAGTCCTCGACGTAGACGTGGCGGATGTCGGCCGGGAAGGTGTCGAACAGGTCCAGTGGCCGGTGGTTGCCTTCGTAGACGAAGAGCACGAAGTTATCCACCGCACAGACCTGCTGCAGCCATTGGCTGAGGCCGAGCAGGCGCGGGCGACCGGCGGCCAGCGGGAGCAGATGGGCGACTCCGCCGGTCCAGGCTTTGAGTTCCTTGTGGCGCATGGGCTGTCGTTCTTGTTGTGTGCGCGATGGGCACACTATAGGCGTTCGGGATTCCACACGGAAATGCAGCTTTTGCGCCACACCGCGCAAGGCCCCGCCACGCCTGCTGGCAGCCCCCGACTCAGCCCTCGGCGGCGCACCGCGATGAAGCAGACGCGCGCCTTAACGGCTCAGGGGCGGCGACCGCCCTTGCCGCCCGGCTTTCCAGCAGGCGACTTGCCAGACGGAGACTTGCCGCCTGCCGGTTTTCCGCCAAGACCGAACCCCGGCGCCTTGCGCACCGCCTTGACCTGCGGCTTGTCGTCCAGCAGCGAGCCCAGGTGCACCTTGCCCGGCTTGCCTTCGGGCACCTTGGGTTGCTTGGGCTTCTTCGGCTTTTTGGTTATCTGGCCGCCAGGAGCGGTGACGGGCACCCGATGCTCCGCCTCGAAGCCATCTTCTTCCTGGCGCTGCAGGGTCTGGCCGATCAGCGTCTCGATGGCCGCCAGCTGCTGCACCTCGTCCGCGCAGACCAGCGAGATCGCCTGCCCGCTGGCCCCGGCACGGCCGGTACGACCGATACGGTGCACGTAGTCTTCGGGGACGATGGGCAGGTCGAAGTTGACCACCAGTGGCATCTCCTCGATATCCAGGCCACGGGCGGCGACGTCGGTGGCGATGAGGAAGTCCACTTCGCCGGCCTTGAACCGCGCCAGCGCGCGCAGGCGTGACGGCTGCGGCTTGTCACCGTGGATCGCGTCGGCGCGGATGCCTTCCTTCTGCAACTGGCCGACCAGCTCGTCGACGCCCTTGCGGGTCTTGGCGAACACCAGCGCCTGGCGCCAGCCCTGCTCGCGCAGCAGGTGCAGGAACAGCTCGGCCTTGCGCTTCTTGTCGACGGTGACCAGGTGCTGCTTCACCGTCTTCGCCGCCGTGTTGCGTGGCGCCACGTCGATGGTCAGCGGGTCGCGCAGCAACTCGCGGGCCATCTGCCGAATGGCGTCGGAGAAGGTCGCGGAGAACAGCAGGGTCTGCCGGCGCCGGGGCAGTGCGGCGAAGACGTCATCCAGCTCGCGGGCAAAGCCCAGGTCGAGCATGCGGTCGGCTTCGTCGAGCACCAGGGCCTGCAGCTGGTTGAATTTCAGGGCGTTCTGCCGGTACAGGTCGAGCAGGCGGCCAGGTGTGGCCACCAGCACGTCGACGCCCTTGCGCAGCTTCATCATCTGCGGGTTGATGCTGACCCCGCCATAGGCCACGGCGGTGCGCAGCGGCACGTGCTGGCCGTAGGCGCGGAAACTCTCGTGGACCTGCTCGGCCAGCTCGCGGGTCGGCACCAGCACCAGCGCACGGATCGAGTTGGCCGCCACCTGCGGGCCTTCCTGCAGCAGCTTCTGCAACAGCGGCAAGGCGAAGCCGGCTGTCTTGCCGGTGCCGGTCTGCGCAGCGGCAAGCAGGTCGCGGCCCTTGAGCACCGCGGGAATGGCCTGGGCCTGCACCGCCGTCGGGTTCTGGTAGCCGAGCCCGTCGAGGGCGCGCAGGAGAGGATCGATCAGGCCGAGGTTGGCGAAGGTCATGGAGCGCTCGCAATACGAATTCGGAATGGGCGGCATTGTAGCCGCAAGGATCAGGAGCGCAGCAGCAGCCCGCCCTCGATGGGCACGTAGCGGCTGGCCGCGCGGATCAGCGCCTGGGCAGTGAGGCCCGGCACGCCGTAGGCGGTGGCATCGGTGCCGCCGGCGCGGACGCGCTCGAGCAGCAGGTCGAAATCGCCGTCACCGGAGGCCAGGACGATCTCGTCCACGTTCGGCGCAGCGTCGAGGATGTCGATGGTGATGCCCACGTCCCAGTCGCCCTTGGCCGAGCCATCGGCGCGCTGGATGTAGGGCTTGAGCTTCACGGTGAAGCCGAGCTTGCGCAGGATCTGCTGGAACTGCTGCTGCTTCGCATCACCCCGGTCGATGGCATAGGCGTAGGCCTGGACGATAGTGCCCTGGGCACTCAGCTCGGCCCACAGCGCGGCGTAGTTGAAGTGGCAGCCGTAGGCCTGACGCACGGTGTAGTAGAGGTTCTGCACGTCGGCGAACAGGGCGATGGTCTTCAACGGTGACTCCGGGACTCGAACAGCGGGGGCGCATTATCGGCAGTGCGCGCGGCCCCCGCCAGTCCCGGCGGGCGGGATCAGCTGAACATGTCGCCGTCGTCACCGCCGAAGAAGCCGGAATCGTCGCCGAAGCTGCCGCCGTCGTCGTAGTTGGCGTCACTGAAGTTGCTGTCGGCATAGCGGTCGCCGCCACCAAAGGAGTCGTCCGTCTGCGAGTCATCGAAGCTCGAAGGCTCCGGCTGCACCGGCTGTTCCTGGATCACTTCGACGATTTCCTGCGGCTGGTTGTGGTGGAACATGCTGGTCAGCAGGTCCGCCACCATCACCCCGCCAGCTACGCCCGCCGCAGTCTGCAGGGCGCCACGCAGGAAGCCGCCGCCCTGCGGTGCGGCCTGGGCCGGCTGGGCAGGCCTGAAGTCGTTCGGGTTGCTGGCGCCGGGATTGTTCGCGTAGGCCGCATTGCCGCCGGGTTGCGAGAAGCGCGTCTGGCCCCAGCCATCCGGGCGTTGCTGCGCTTGCGCCGGACGCTGCTCCTGGCTCTGCCCGCCGCCGAACAGCCCGGCAAGGAAACCGCCGCTGCTGGGGCGCTGCTCCTGCGCCCGCGCCTGCTGCGCTTCCAGTTCCTTGACGCGCTGGTCCAGGCGCTTGATAGCCGCTTCCTGGATCAGCATCGCCTGGGCCATGTAGTACGGCGCGGCAGGCTGCTGCACCAGGTGCCTGTTGATCTGCGCCTCGGCATCGGCGTCGCGCGGCGCGGTCTGCGCTTCGGCGTCGCGCAGGCGGGCGAACAGACCATCGATCAGGGATTGCTCTTCGGAATTCATGGCAGGCCTCGAGTGAGCGGGTGAATCAAAACGGATTGCTGTAGCGAAACATTGGATCGGGTCGGAAAAAAACAAGTTCCGGTCGCAGAATTCTCGCGCCTTCTATCTGAGGGTTTGCTTAAGTTAGAGTCGAAGCCCTCGGACAGTATCGGGTTACTGATGAATCCCCTTTCCATCCTTCGCGACACCTGGTTCTTCTTCTCCCGCCACCTCGGCATCCTGGTGCCACTGTGCCTGCCGTGGATCGTCATCGAGACGCTGGTGCAGCAGCAGATCAACGTCGCCGCCGGCCCGCAGAACATCGCCCCCTGGGGCATGGCCGCGGGCCTGGTGTTCTATCCGATCTACACCGCCAGCCTGATTCTCTACATGATCGACACCGGCGAAGGTGTGCAGCGCAGCGTGCGTGAACTGTGGAGCGCCGCGCTGCGCCTGTGGCCGGCCTTCGCCCTGCTCTCGGCGATCAGCTCGCTGCTGATCGTGATCGGCCTGTACCTGATGGTGCTGCCGGGCATCTTCGTGATGGTCAAGCTGGCCTTCGCCGAGTTTCTTCTGGTACAGCGCGGCCGCGCGCCCATCGATGCGATGCGCGAGAGCTTCAGCCTGACCACCGGGCATTTCTTCCTGCTGCTGATGACCTCCCTGGCCATCCTTGCACCGGTGTGGATCGCCGAGAACTGGATCGCCGAGGCCAGCCAGGACGCGCCGCTGCTCAGTGTCGCACTGCACTCGCTGAGCGGGTTCTTCCAGCTGCTGCTGACGGTGGCCGCCTACCGCATCTTCATCCTGCTCGGCCGCGAGGCCGCCTGAGCGGCAGCACGTCGCAACAAATACCCCGGCACGTCGCGGGCCGGGGTTCTACGCTGGAGTCTCCTTTCCCCGAGTATGGAGACTCGCCGTGAGCGACTTCCCGCCCAGCTGCCTTTCGCACATTTCCATCGGCACCAACGATTACCCGCGCGCCAAGGCGTTCTACGACGCCGTGCTGCCAACCCTGGGCTGCCGGCAGATCATGGAGCATCCCGGCGCGGTGGCCTATGGCCGCGAGTTCCCCGAATTCTGGCTGCAGACGCCTATCGACGGGCGCCCCGCCAGCGTCGGCAACGGCACGCACTTCGGCTTCATGGCCAATTCCCGCGCGGAAGTGGACGCGTTCTATCGCGCCGCGATAGCCGCCGGCGCCACCGACGAAGGCGCCCCCGGCCCACGCCCGCTGTATGGCGACCCTTACTACGGCTGCTTCATCCGCGACCTCGACGGGCACAAGATCGAGGCATCGTTCTGGGACATGGCCCTGGCCGGCGGTGGTTTCGACACGCACTCGCATTGAGCGCCGGAGCGGACTCCGTTCGTGATTGGCCTCGGCGCGAGGTGCAATCGATCGCGGACGAAGTCCGCTCCTACCCATCGATCAGCCACCGCGCTCCGGGCCGGCAACGAACCTGTAGGAGCGAGCTTGCTCGCGAACCCGCACCGCTCCGGCGTCGCCGATGAATCCGTTCGCGAGCAAGCTCGCTCCTGCGAAAAGCTAGTGCCCCGGCCTGAGCCCCGACATCTTCGGCACCAGCAGTTTCTCGAACAGCCGCGGGAAGTAGCGCGCCAGCAGGCGCGCCCGCCAGTTGACGTTGGACAGCACCAGCAATCGCCGACGGCGCACCGCGCCCTGGTAGATCGCTTCGGCGACGTCGCGTGGCGAGGCGACTTCCGCGCCCAATACCACCGCCGGCTGGCGGATCACCGAGCCGTCGCCGACCAGCGCGTTCTTGCGCAGGTCGGTGGCAGTGAAGCCCGGGCAGGCCAGGGTGATGGCTACACCGGTGCCGCCCAGCTCCATGCGCAACGTGTCGAACAGGCCGTGCAGCGCATGCTTGCTGGCGTTATAGGCGCTGCGATAGAGCAGCGGGGCGAAGCCGGTCAGCGAGCTGAGCACGACGATCTGCCCGTGCCGCGCCAGCAGGCTGGGCAAAGCCGCCTGGGTGCAATGCAGCGCGCCATAGAAATTCACCGCCATCACCCGCCGGAACACCGCCAGCTCGGTCTCGATGAACAGGCTGCGGTGGGTAATCCCGGCGTTGTTCACCAATACGTCGATGCCGCCGAAGCGCTCGACCGCCAGCGCCACCGCGCGCTCCACGGCCTCCGCATCGGCGATGTCGCAGCGCAGGCCGAGTGCTTCGACATTCAGGTGTTCGCGCAGGTGCTGCACCAGACTGTCCAGCGCAGCCTGGTCAAGGTCGAGGATCACCGGGTGCGCGCCGGCCTGGGCGAAGCGCAACACCAGGGCGCGACCGATGCCGGAACAGCCGCCACTGACCAGCACCACCTTGTGCCGATAAGCGGAGTGGGAAAAGCGTGTGCGGGGCATGGCGATCTCCCAAAGCCCGCAGGGCGCGAGTGCAGCGTCTTGCGAACTACATCTCACAAGGTTTCAGGATAATTCCCACAAGGAACGCAGAGATGAAATACAAAGCCACAGCCACTATCCTCTGGCCCCAACAAGCATAGCCCCTGGTCACCCATGAGCCTCTCGCTTCGCCGTCGCGCCCTGTTCCTGCTGTTCATCGCCCTGCTGCTCGCCATCACCGCCGCGGCCTGGCTGCTGGCCTGGCATCCGCCCGGGCGCGAAACGGTCGCCGCGCAGTGCCGCGCGCCCGCGCCGCAACTGCAGCCGGGCCAGGCACTCAAGGTGATGACCTGGAACGTCCAGTACCTGGCCGGCAAACGCTACATTTTCTGGGACGACCTGCCGGACACCACCGGCCCCGACGACAGCCCCAGTCCCGAGGACATCGCCTACAGCCTCGACGAAGTGGTGCGGGTGATTCGCGATGAAGCGCCGGACATCGTCCTGCTCCAGGAAGTGGACGACGGCGCCGCCGCCACCGGCAAGCAGGACCAGCAGGCGCTGATCGGCGACCGCCTGAGCGACCTCTATCCCTGCTCGATGGCTGCCTTCGACTGGAAGGCGCGCTTCGACCCCAATCCCCACGTGTTCGGCAGCGCCGGGCGCAAGCTGGTGACCTTCAGCCGCTTCCAGATCAGCCACGGCGAGCGCATTGCCCTGCCACAGCGCTCATCCATCCCGCTGCTACGTCTGTTCGCCCCGCAACCGGCGCTGCTGCAGAGCGACCTGCCGATTCGCGGCGGCGGCCAGCTCAGCGTGATCAACACGCGCCTGGAACGGCCCAACGGCGACGACACCCCGCAGCGCCAGGTGGAAGCCGTCGAAGCCCAGTTGAGCACCCTGCAGGCCGCCGGTCGGCCGTGGCTGCTGGGCGGCGACCTCGGCCTGCTGCCCCTGGGCCAGTACCCGTACCTGCCGGAAGTCCTGCGTGCGCCCTACCGCGCCAACAGCGAGCTGAACCTGCTGGCGGCGCGCTTCCCGGTTGTCCCGGCGGTGGAGGAGTCCAGTGGCGCGGCCCAGGCGGACTGGTACACCCACTTCCCCAACGACCCGCGCGTGCACCAGCCCGACCGCACCCTCGACTACCTGTTCCACAGCCCCAGCCTGAGCCGCCTGGACGCCGCCGTGCGCAGCCACGACACCCTGCGCATCTCCAACCACCTGCCGCTTTCCGCGCGCTTCCTGCTGCCCCACTGAGCATTGCGGCACATCGCCACTGGCGGCAACTGGACAACCGCGGCACTGCGGTCGCATGCTCGGCTCGCTTCGAACAAAAACGATAACGAGCACACCAGGCCATCCATGCATTTGAGCCGTCTCGCCGGGCTGATCATCGCCCTCTTCTGCCTCAACGCCAGCGCCGTCGACAGGCCCACGCTGGCCGACCGCCTACCGCATCCGCTACCCGCGCTGACCGTCGGCTACTACGAATTCCCGCCCTACACCTACACCGCCGCGGACGGCAGCACCCGCGGCAGCGGCGCTGAAATGGTCCGGCGCATCCTGCTCAAGGCCGGCTACCGCGCCGACTTCCGCCCACTGCCCAGCGCCCGCCTGTACCTCGGCCTGCAGGACGGCAGCGTGCAACTCTGGGCCGGCGCACCGGGCAAGCAGGAACTGGCGGGCAGCACCCTGGAGTGCGAGCGCGTGCTCGGCCATGTCGAGCTGAATCTCTACCGCAGGCCCGCGCAGCCGTCGCCGAAAGTCCCCGAGGGCCTGACCGGCAGCCGGGTCATCCTGATCAGCGGCTACAGCTACTGGCGACCGATCACCGACCTGCTCGCCGACCCGAAGCTGAAACTGGAACTGCACCGCACCAGCACCCATACCGCCGCCCTGCAGATGCTCGAGCGTGGCCGTGGCGACTACCTGATCGACTACCAGACTCCGGTGGAACAGGCACGCCGGGAGCTGAACATGGCACCGCTGGCCTTCGACAACCTGTACAGCGTGCCGACCAAGCTGATCGTCTCCCGCCATGCGCCCGGCGCCGAAGCGCTGCGCGCACAGCTGGACCACGCCTACGACGAATTGCAGGCGGCGGGTTACGAGATGAAATTGCCCTGAATCTTGAAAACGGCACGCCTGCAGGAGCGGACTCCGTCCGCGATCGACTCCCCGCCCCCCCCGATATCACGGATGACCTGTAGGAGCGAGCTTGCTCGCGAACAACCTTCGCCCCAACACCACCGCGGAATCCGTTCGCGAGCAAGCTCGCTCCTACAAAAAAGCCGTTCTGTGGAGCTTGAACCCTGGGTGGGAGCAACTGTCTTCTTCAGGTCAGTCCGTGCCGGTGATTCCCCCTCACCCCAGCCCTCTCCCTTGGGGAGAGGGGGCAGATTGTGTCGGCTGAGGCCATGGTCTCATCCTGCGCCGAACGGTTCTCTATCCCTCTGGGCGGGGCGCGCAGCCAGGGTTAGGGTGAGGACGCCCCCTGCGCCGAGGTTATCCCGTAGGAGCGGACTCCGTCCGCGATCGACTCCCCGCCACTCCCCGATATCACGGATGACCTGTAGCAGCGCCATCCTTAGCTCTTGCGCGGCTTCGCCCGCGCCGTGGGCTCGGCGATCAGCGGGTCGTCCGGCCAGTAGTGCTTCGGGTAGCGCCCCTTCAGGTCCTTCTTCACCTCGGCGTAGGTGCTACGCCAGAAGTTGGCCAGGTCCTGGGTCACCTGCACCGGCCGCTGCGCCGGAGAGAGCAGGTGCAACTTCACCGCCACACGCCCCTGGCCAATGCGCGGCGTATCGGCCAGACCGAACAGCTCCTGCAGGCGTACCGCGAGCACCGGCGGGAACTCGCTGTAATCCAGGCGAATGTTCGAGCCCGAAGGCACCTGCAACGTGCGCGGCGCCAGTTCGTCCAGGCGTTGCGGCAATGGCCAGGGCAGCAGCGCATGGAGAATCCCACTCAACTCCAGGTTGCCGAAATGCGAGAGTCGCGACACCTTGCCCAGATACGGCAACAGCCAGTCTTCCAGCGAATCCAGCAGCGCGGCATCGCTGACGTCCGGCCACTCGCTCTCGCCCTTGCCATCCAGATCGAGCCGCCGTAACAAGGCGATGCGCGCTTGCCACTGCCGCAGCTCCGGCGTCCACGGCAACAACTCCAGGCCCTTGCGGCGCACCAGCCCCAGCAAAGCGCGGCTGCGGGCTTCGGCGTCGAGATTGGGTAGCGCATCGGTGGACAGCACCAGCTCGCCGACCTTGCGCTGGCGCTCGGCGCGCAACACGCCTTCACGCTCGTCCCACTCCAGCTCGTCGTGGACGCTGACCTGTTCGGCGAGAGTCGACTCGAACAGCGCCGGCTCCAGCGCCGCCGCCAGGTAGATGCGCTCCTCGCGCTGGCCCTGGCGGCTGCCGAGATCGGCGATCACCAGCCAGGCTTCCTTCATCAGCGCATCCGGCTCACCGAACAGCGCGGCGCGGCCGTTGGCCAGGCGGTACTCGCCGCCACCGGCGCGGCGCTGGCGGGCGATGCGGTCCGGATAGGCGAAGGCCAGCAGGCCGCCGAGCCAGCGCGGATGTTCCGGGTCGGCCACCGGTTCACGGGCGGGCCCCCGCAGGTAGCCCTTGAACTGCCGCGCCAACTGGCGAACCCGTTGCACTGCCCCACGGCTCGCGCGCTGGCCGCTCTGCTCGCCGGCCAGTAAAGCGATGCGGTGATGCAGGTCGGCGTCGTTGCCGCGCAGGATGTCGCGCTCGCCCAGCAGTGCGGCCAGATCACAGGCCAATTGTCCCAGTCCCAAGGCGTGACCGCGCAGCAGCAGGTGGGCGATTCGCGGGTGCGCCGGCACCTCGGCCATCGCCTGACCGTGGGGTGTCAGTGCCCCCCCGCCGCTGCGCGAGGCCAGCGCGCCGAGACGCTCCAGCAGGTCCTGGGCCTGTGCATAAGCGGCAGCAGGCGGCAGGTCGAGCCAGGCCAGATCCTGCGGGGCAACACCCCAGCGCGCCAGTTGCAGCGCAAGACCGGCGAGATCGGCCTGGAGGATTTCCGCCGCGCCGTAAGCCGGCAGTTGCTCGTGCTGCGCCTCGGACCACAGGCGATAACAGGCGCCCGGCTCCAGGCGTCCGGCACGGCCGGCGCGCTGGGTAGCAGAGGCACGGGAGATGCGCTGGGTGTCCAGGCGGGTCATGCCGCTGCCCGGATCGAAGCGCGGCACCCGCGCCAGCCCCGCGTCCACCACGACACGCACGCCGTCGATGGTCAGGCTGGTCTCGGCGATGTTGGTCGCCAGCACCACCTTGCGCTTACCGGCCGGCGCGGGCTCGATGGCGGCGCGCTGGGCATCGAGGTCGAGTTCGCCATGCAAGGGGCAGATGAGGATATCGGCGCGGCCGGTCAGCGCCTCGCTCAGTTGATCGGCAACGCGACGAATCTCCGCCTGCCCGGGCAGGAACACCAGCAGGCTGCCCGGCTCGTCGGCCAGCGCCTGCTGCACCGTCTGCACCACGCGCGGCTCGATGAACTCGCCAGCCTGCCACGGCCGGCCCCAACGGATATCCACCGGGAACATGCGGCCCTCGCTGCGCACCACCGGGGCGTCGTCCAGCAGCGCGGACAGGCGCTCTCCCTCCAGTGTGGCGGACATCACCAGCACCTTCAGCGGTGGCTCATCGCGCAGCAGCGCGCGGCCGTTGAGGGTCAGCGCCAGCGCCAGGTCGGCGTCCAGCGAGCGTTCATGGAATTCGTCGAAGATCACCAGGCCGATGCCTTCCAGCGCCGGGTCGTCCTGCAGGCGGCGGGCGAGGATGCCCTCGGTGACCACCTCGATGCGCGTCTTCGGGCCGACCCTGCTGTCCAGGCGGATGCGGTAGCCGACGGTCTCGCCGACCTTCTCGCCCAGTTCGCTGGCCAGCCGCTCAGCCGCGGCACGGGCGGCCAGGCGGCGCGGTTCCAGCATCAGGATCGACTGCCCGGCCAGCCACACTTCGTCCAGCAGCGCCAGCGGCCCGCGAGTGGTCTTGCCCGCGCCGGGCGGCGCTTCCAGCACCACCTCGTGGCGCGCGGCCAGGGCCTGGCGCAGCTCGGGGAGAACGCTGTCGATGGGTAGGGCGATCATGCCGGCTCCTGGAACTCGAGTGTCATAAGGCGGTAACCCGGCTTGCGCGGGGGGCGGCGATTATAGCGGGCGAACCAGGCTGCCAACTCGGCAGTCATAGAAGCAACCAGAACGCTGACTAGTGCGAAACTGCCAGCAGCTGTTCAGGACTCGTTGTTATAGTTGTCCGCATCATCCTCCCGGAGGTTTTCCATGCGTCTTGCCACCCGTGTGTCCTGCGCCGTTCTGAGCGCCGCCCTGTTCAGCCAGCTGACCGCCTGCGGCACCCTGTTCTATCCCGACCGTCGCGGCCAGATCGACGGCCGCATCGACCCGGCCATCGTCGCCTTCGACGCCATCGGCCTGTTGTTCTACATCATCCCGGGGCTGATCGCCTTCGGCGTAGACTTCGCCACCGGCGCGATCTACCTGCCCGATGCGAAGTACTCCGTCGCGCCGGAAAAGCTCAAGGATGCCGTGGGTGAAGACGGCAGCGTGGACAAGGCTAAACTCAAGGCGATCCTCGAGCGTGAAACCGGCCGCAGCCTGCCCCTGGACGACCCGCGTCTGATCCAGCGCAGCGGTGGCCTCCAACAACTCGCCAGCCTGGGCCTGCGCCCGGAGGCCTGATATGCACGGCGCTCTCGCTTCACACCTGCAGCAACTCCTGGCGTACCACCAGTGGGCCTACGAACGCATCCTGGAGGCTGTCGCGCCCCTGGATGAAGAGGCCTATCGCGCGCCGCGCGGGCTGTTCTTCGGCAGCCTGCACGGCACCCTCAACCACCTAGCGGTGGTCGATCGCATCTGGTTCGCCCGTGTGCAGCGCGAGCCCTGGCAGTTCGAACGGCTCGACGCCGAGGCCGCGCCCGATCGCGCCGGCCTCGCAGACTTCCTCAATGACGGTGTCGGCGCCTGGCGCCTGTGGCTGAGCAAGCAGAGCGACGCCACCCTCGGCACCCAGCTGGACTACCGCAACATGGCCGGGCAGGAACACCGCCAGAGCCTGGCGAACATCGTCCAGCACCTGGTCAACCACGGCACCCACCACCGCGGTCAGATGAGTGCGGCGATCACCGCGCTGGGCCACAAGGCGCCGCTGCTGGACTACATCTACTTCCTGCCCAACCGCCTGGACACCTGATGCTCAAGCACGCCAGCCACGCCCACCTCATGCGGCTGGCGACCTTTGCGTCGCTCGGCGTCGCCAGCACCCTGATCGTCGCCAAGGCCATCGCCTGGTGGCTCAGCGGCTCGGTCAGCCTGCTCGCCGGCCTCACCGATTCGCTGCTCGACGGCGCCGCCTCCTTCCTCAACCTGCTGGCGGTGCACTACGCCATCCGCCCGGCGGACGACGACCACCGCTACGGCCACGGCAAGGCGGAATCGCTGTCCGGTTTGGCTCAGGCACTGTTCATTGCGGTCAGCGCCGTGCTGGTCGGTGCGCAGGCCATCGACCGCCTGCAACACCCGGAACCGGTGGAAGCCGCCGGCTGGGGCATCGCCGTGATGATCCTGTCCCTGGCACTCACCGCCGGCCTGCTGATGGTGCAGGGCTATGTGGTGAAGATCACCGGCTCCAACGCCATTCGCGCCGACTCCCTGCACTACCGCTCCGACCTGCTGCTCAACAGCAGCATCCTGGTCGCCCTGCTGCTGGCGAACTTCGGCTGGCAGCAGATGGACGCCATCTTCGGCCTGGGCATCGCCTTCTACATCCTCTGGAGTTCGTTCCAGATCGCCCGCGAATCCGTCGCCGTGCTGATGGACGAGGAACTGCCCCCGGACGTCAGCACGCGCATGCTCGAACTGGTAAAGGAAGTGCCCGGCGTGCTGGGCGCGCATGACCTGCGCACACGGATTTCCGGCACGCACTGGTTCGTCCAGCTGCATCTGGAACTGCCCGGCGAGCTGTCATTGTCGAAGGCCCATCACCTGTGCGACGAGGCGGTGCTGGCGATCCACAAGGAATTCCCGCGGGCCGAGGTGCTGGTGCACGCCGACCCGCAGGAAGTGGTGGGCAAAGAGACGATCAGTTGACGCTGTAGCCGCGGCCACTCAGGCAGGCGCCCAGCGCGCGGCGGTAGTTGTCGGCGACGTCGGCCGGCGGCGCGTAGCTCGCCGAGGCCGGGTCGAAGCCGCTCTGCTGCACCGCCCAGCCATGACACTCGTAGCGATCGCGGGCCTGCTGGTCCGGCCCTTGGTTGTACAGCGGGTAGGCGATCACGTCATAGCCGGTCTGCGCCACGGCCACCGGTTGCTGCTGGGGCGGTGCCACGACTTCGTAGTCCTGCGAGCTGGCTTGCCACAGGTAGTAGGTGCCGGCAGCCAGGAAGTAGCCGATGCTGCCGACCCACACCTGCTCGGAGTAGGACGGCAGATAGCGCACGCGCACCCCGTAGGGCGGCGTCACTACCACGTAGCGCGAGCCGTAGGGGCGGTACCAGTAGCCGTCGTTGAAGTAGTAGTCATTGCCACGATAAGGCACGCGGTAGTGCCCGCTCGGCATGGCATTCACCACATAGCCTGGCCGCCAGTAGGACGGATGTGGGCCCCAGTTGCCGTGGGGCGGCGGCCGCCCCTGCCAGTTGCCGGATGGTGGGCGCACTTCATGGGAACCGAACTTGCCCGCGTTGTCGTTATTGGCGGGCGGACGGTTCTGCCATTGGCTGTCGCCATAGCCCGGCGGGCGGCCCTGACCACCCTGCCACTGATTGCCGTTATTGCCATTCTGGCCCGGAGGGCGGCCGTGCCACTGGCCATTGTCATGGCCGTTGCCGTTTGGCGGATGCCCTTGCCATTGGCCGTTGTTGCTACCGCCATTGCCCGGTGGGCGCCCCTGCCATTGGCCATTGTTGCCGCCGCCAGGAGGTCGGCCCTGCCACTGGCCATTGTTGCCACCGCTGGGCGGACGCCCCTGCCAGCCACCGCCAGAACCACTCGGGACTTCGTGGGAGCCGAACTTGCCACCGCCAGCGTTGCCCGAACCGCCGGAAGGACGTCCCTGACCACTGCCCTGGCTCGGCGGCTGGCCCTGGCCGCCCTGCGTATCCGCGCCGCCAAAACCGGCAGCCGTGGCGGTCTGCACAGCCAGCGCCAGCGAAAGCACAGCGAAGGAGGCGAACCGCCCGATGCCCGACTTCATGAATTCCTCACTTCGGCGACGGCCGAAAACAGTGATGTGACAATGCCATAGACCACGGCGCAACGCCCGCATTGCAAGGTGTTGGGTAAAGTCAGGGTAAAGATGGGGACAAATCGCGGGCAAGAAAAAAGGGAGGCTCGTCAGCCTCCCTTTGTGGAATCTCGTCCTGCTCGTCGCTGTTGGCGCCGGCTCACCTCGCTCCGCCTTCTGGGCAGTGCGTAGCCCGGTGGCCGGCGCGATCCTGTGGGTTCGGCGGGCCGCGAAGCGCCTGATTGGGCGGATCGCAGGGGACGTAATGTCCGGGCTGTGAATCTGGAAGAAATAGTACGGCGACAGAGCAAGGAAATGATTGCTAAGATTGCTCACACAGGCACCACCTGAGCAACAAACAGCTAAAAATTACGCCAAAAGCGCAATTCAATTAAAATCCGAGGCTTTCATGGACAAGCTGGACCGCTACGACCTGCGAATTCTTGCCGAACTGCAACGCGATGCGCGCATCTCCAACCAGGAACTGGCCGAACGCATCGGCCTGTCCCCCTCTCCTTGCTCGCGGCGGGTCAAGCAGCTCGAGGACGACGGCTACATCGTCCGTCAGGTCGCCCTGCTGGACAGCAAGAAACTCGGCCTGAGCCTTACCGCCTTCGTGCTGATCGGCATGGACCGGCACACCCCGGAGCGCTTCGAGCACTTCCAGCAGATCATCGGCAAGTGTCCCGAAGTGCTGGAATGCAGCCTGGTGACCGGGATGGACGCAGACTACCAGCTCAAGGTGATGGTGCCGGACATGGAGCACTATCAGCACTTCCTGCTCGGCACGGTCACGCGCATCGAGGGCGTTACCAGCGTGCGGTCGAGCTTCGTGCTGCGCAACGTGCTGGCGAGCACCGAATTGCCGCTGGATCACCTGCGCGTCTGATCAGTTTTTTGTGGGAGCGAGCTTGCTCGCGAACCGCCAAGCATCAGTCTGTCAGGCGAGCTCTGTTCGCGAGCAAGCTCGCTCCTACAACTTGCACCGCCCCTGCGACACAGCAGCGCACCCTGTCTCCCGCCGAACGAAATCGATACCGGAAATTTCCCCGCCAGCCGGGCTGCGGCGGGAATTTTCGCGGCATTGCGTCCGTCGCGCAGGAGGAACTGGTCAATTTATGAACGGCTCTGAACGACAAAGCGTCGCATGCGTATAATGCGCGCCTTCTCCACCACCACCCTCAGTCCCGGCGCCCCACGAGACACGTCCGTACCGGGCAGGAGCAGCAATGAACGAAAGTTTCGAAGACTGGATGATGTATGGCCTGGTGACCGGCCTGATCCTGTTCATGGCCTTCATCGTCTGGGACCTCGCGAAGAAGTCCAAGGCCGGCCGCATGGGCACCATGGTGCTGTTCTTCGCACTGGGCCTGGGCGTACTCGGTTTCCTGATCAAGTCGGTGGTCGTCGCCGGACTCGAAGGCGGCTTCTGAAGCACGTCCCCGCCCCGATGATCACAGCTCGGGGCTGACTTCCCGCCACTCTCCCGGCTGCAGTCCGTCCAACTGCCACGGCCCGATGCGCACGCGCACCAGGCGCAGCGTGGGCAGGCCGACCGCCGCCGTCATCCGCCGCACCTGGCGGTTGCGTCCCTCGCGGATCACCAGTTCCAGCCAGGCCGTGGGCACCGACTTGCGGAAACGCACCGGCGGGTCGCGCTCCCACAGCTGTGGCTCATCCAGGCGCCGCGCCTCGGCCGGCAGGGTCGGGCCGTCGTTGAGCTGCACGCCCTTGCGCAACTGCTCGAGCTGCTCGTCGCTCGGTTCGCCTTCCACCTGCACCCAATACGTCTTCGGCAGCTTGTGCCTGGGATCGGCGATGCGCGCCTGCAGGCGGCCGTCGTTGGTCAGCAGCAACAGGCCTTCGCTGTCGCGGTCCAGGCGCCCGGCCGGATAGACGCCCGGCACATCGACAAAATCCTTCAGCGTTGCGCGACCGTCGCTGTCGTTGAACTGCGTCAGCACGTCGAACGGCTTGTTCAGCAGGATCAGCCTGGGTTGCGCCGGCGGCGCCTTGGCCACGCGGCGGGGCGCGGGACGGGCGGCAGGACGGCGATTGGCGGGGCGCGGAGGACGAGGCATGGCGAAAAGACTGGTAACCGAGGTTGGGGTACGGCGAATGCCCGGCATGCTAGGTTGTGCCGAGTACTCATCGCAAGAGCAGGCACAAGCATGCCCATGAGCCACCCCACCTGGCTGATCACCTTGCAGAACCTCAGCGGTCGCCTCGGCGCCCGCTATCGCGGCCCGCAGTCGGCGCACTTCGACGGCACGCGCTTCCATAATCTCGACCGCCAACCGCACAACGGCCTGCGCGCCTTCCTCAAATGGCAGCGTGAGCGCGGCCGCCAGCAGGAATGGATCACCCAGCCCGGCCCCGACGCCCGTCCGGAGACACCAGCGCGCGTCGCAGGCGACGAGCTGCGCGTCACCTACATCAACCACGCCACCCTGCTGATTCAGCACCGCGGCCTGAACATCCTCACCGACCCGCTCTGGTGCGAGCGCACCAGCCCGTTCAGCTTCGTCGGCCCCAAGCGCGTACATCCGCCGGGTCTGGCGCTGGACGAGTTGCCGCCGATCAACCTGATCCTGGTCAGCCACAACCATTACGACCATCTGGATATCCACAGCCTGCGCGAGCTGGCCCGGCGCTTCCCGTCGGCGAAGGTGGTGACCGGCCTGGGCAATGGCGAGCTGATCCGCGCCTGCGGCTTCACTGACATCGCCGAGCTGGACTGGTGGCAGAGCCTGCCGATGCCCGAGGGCATGCTGCTCACTGGCGTGCCGGCGCAGCACTGGTCGGCGCGTTCGCGGCGCGATACCAACCGTACGCTGTGGATGGGCTTCGTGCTGGAGTCGCCGGACGGCCCGCTGCTGCTCCCCGGCGATACCGGGCTGGGCGAAGAGTTCGGTCTGATGCATGAACGCTTCGGCCCCATGCGCTTCGCCGCCCTGCCGATTGGCGCCTATGAGCCGCGCTGGTTCATGCGCCACCACCACATGAACCCGGACGACGCCGTGCAGGCGCACCAGCATCTCGACTCGCAGTGCAGCATGGCGATCCACTTCGGTACCTTCCGCCTGAGCGATGAAGGGCAGTTCACGCCGCTCAGCGACCTGGCCAAGGCCCTTGAGCAGCACGGCGTGGCCGCAGAGCGTTTCCGCGCGCCCAAGCCCGGCGAGCAGTGGCTCGTGCCACCGATGCCGGATGCTTCCCTCTAGGAGCGAATGTGCTCGCGAACGTGCTTTCCGGCGGCGGCAGTGCTGGGCGGTTCGCGAGCGAGCTCGCTCCTACAGAAAGCCGGGCGTAAGGCCCCTGCAAAAGCGCACGGCGGTTGTCTCTGGGTAGGAGCGGACTTCGTCCGCGATTGGCGTCAGGCCAACACCGGTCCATCGACAACACCCGGTTCGCGAGCCAGCTCCCTCCTGCGAAGAGCAGTCTCAGTTCTCCCGCACCCGCTTGCTGCAGCAATTGCGATAGCGCTTGCCGCTGTTGCATGGGCACGGCTTGTCGCCGCGGCCGCCCAGTTCCAGCCAGCTTTCCAGCCGTTGGCGCATGGATTCGCGGACTTCCCGGCGCTCGTCATCCATCTGCGGTTTGCTCAACTCGCGGCTGAGCCAGAGGTAATCCTCCAGCAGCTCGTCACGCTCCAGCGCATGCAGTTGTTCGGCGAGCGGCACGCCTTCGTAGCGACGCTTCGGGTCGGGCAGGAAGGCGATGGCTTCGCCACCCGGCAGCACATTCCACAGGCGGCCCTGGGCATCGCGCCAGCAGGCGCTGAAGCGGGCGCGCAGGGCCAGCCCCGGCCACTCTTCCAGGCACCAGCCGTCTACCCGCTCACCGCCCAGCCCCTCCACCGCCTTGCCCACCGAGAACCAGGGTTCGCCGGCGATGCTGTCCGGCAGCGGCAGCGGTGCGGCGACTTCGGGCGTGCCGTTTTCCACCAGGCGGCGGGCGAAGCGGCGCAAGGGGTTGGTCAGGTGCGAGGGGGCGCGAAACGGCATGCAATCACCAGCGGAAGAGGTCGGCGAAAGTCCGACCGGAAGGACGCGCCACGATTCCCCATGGCGCGGGAGGCGAGCATTCTAGGCTCGCCTCGGGCTGCGTCAACGCGGGCGATTCAGTAGCTGCGCGTGGAAATCGGCTTGGCCTGCGTGCCCAACTCGCGCAGCAGGTCGTCAAGCAGCGATGAAGCCCCGAAGCGCAGGTGCTCCGGAGTGATCCAGCCGGCGCCGAAACGCTCCTCCACCAGCGCCCGGTAGAGCTGCGCATCGGCCAGCGTGCGCAGGCCGCCGGACACCTTGAGCCCTACCTTGCCGCCCTCCTCCTCGATGGTTTCGAGCATCACCCGCACCGCCTCGGGCGTGGCGTTCACCGCCACCTTGCCGGTGCTGGTCTTGAGGAAGTCGGCGCCACCGGCGATAGCTTCGCGGCAGGCCGTGCGGATCAGCTGCGAATCGGCCAGCTCGCCGGTTTCCAGGATCACCTTGAGTCGGTGGTACGGTCCGCACAGCGTCTTGCAGGTACGGATCAGCTCCACTGCAGCGGTTGCCTCGCCGGCCTTGAGCTTGCGCCAGGGGTAGACCAGGTCGATCTCGTCGGCGCCCTCGGCGAGGGTCTTGCGCACCTCCTCCACCACCTCCGCCAACGGCGCAGTGCCGGCGGGGAAGTTGCACACGCTGGCGACCTTCACGCCGCGTCCGCCCAAGGTGTTGAGCGTGCGCCGGGCTACATGCACCAGCTTCGGCCAGACGCACACCGCCGCCACCTCGCCATACGGCGTCAGCGCGCGGCGGCAGAGCTCCACGGTGCTTTGCAGGTCATCGCCGGCATTCAGCGAGGTCAGGTCCAGCAGGGCGAGCACGCGGCCCGCCGGGGTCTTGCGAGGATCGGTCATCGGCAACACTCTCCATCGGCTTTCTTCAGACGGCCTGCACCGTAGGGCGCATAACCTGGAACAGGTTATCCGCCGCAACCGCCACGGCGGATAACGCTGGCGCGTTATGCGCCCTACGCGGCTTCCTTGATGCAGCCGGGGCAATCACCATCGCCCCGGCAGCCGCGCCGCGCCCTGTCGCAGGTCAGCGGAACGGCGGCTCGTCAAAGCTGCGCAGCTTGCGCGAGTGCAGCGAGTTGAGCTGGGTGCGCAGCAGATCGACGGCGGCGATGCCGATGGACAGGTGCTGGCTCACCGCGCGCTGGTAGAACGCGGTGGCCGCGCCGGGCAGCTTGATCTCGCTGTGCAGCGGCTTGTCCGATACACACAACAGCGTGCCGTAGGGCACCCGCAGACGGTAACCCTGCGCGGCGATGGTGCCGCTTTCCATGTCCACCGCGATCGCCCGCGCCAGGTTGATCAGCGGACGTTCCTGGGCCCAGTGCAGCTCCCAGTTGCGGTCGTCGTAGGTGAGCACGGTGCCGGTGCGCAGGCGGCGCTTGAGCTGGTCGCCGCGCTCGCCGGTGACCACCGCCGCGGCTTCCTGCAGCGCCAGTTGCACTTCCGCCAGCGCCGGGATCGGGATGTGCGGCGGCAGTACGCGGTCGAGAATGCCGTCGCGACGCATGTAGGCGTGGGCCAGCACGTAGTCGCCGATGGTCTGCGATTGGCGCAGGCCGCCACAGTGGCCGACCATCAGCCAGCAGTGCGGGCGCAGCACGGCGAGGTGGTCGGTGATGTTTTTCGCGTTGGACGGGCCGACGCCGATGTTCACCAGGGTCACACCGTCGCCATCTTCGGCGATCAGGTGGTAGGCCGGCATCTGGAAGCGATGCCACTCGACGCTGGCGACAATGGCGTTGGCCTCGCCGGCATCGAGGCCGCGCTCGATGATCACGTTGCCCGGCAGCACCATGCGCACGAAGCGCGGGTCATCGCGCAGGCGCTCCAGGCCCAGGTGGATGAACTGGTCGACGTAGCGGTGGTAGTTGGTCAGCAGGATCCACGGCTGCACATGGCGCCAGTCGCTGCCGGTGTAGTGCACCATGCGGCGCAGGGAAAAGTCGGTGCGCGCGGCGTCGAACAGCGCCAGCGGCATCGGGTCGGCGTTCTCCCATTCGTACAGACCATCCGCAACGCCGTCGGACGTCGCCGACAGATCAGTGCTGGGGAACACCCGCGCCAGCTCGGCGGCGGTCACCCCGGAACCGCCCAGCTCGTCACCGCTCTCCACCACGTAGGGGTAAGGAATGTTCTGCTGGCTGACACCGACTTCCACACGCACGGTGAAGTCTTCCATCAGCGGGCGCAGTTGCTCGAGCAGGTATTTGCGGAAGGCCTTGGGTTGAGTGATGGTCACCGCGTAGGTGCCGGGCACCTGGACCTTGGCGTAGGCGCGGGTGGTGGAGGGCACTTCGCCCTGGCACAGGTAGGTCACCCGCAGCAGCGGGTAGCGGAATTGTTCGCGCTGCTGCGCGTCGGGGACTTCGCGGTCCTTCAGGTACCGCTTGAGCGCCTGGTTCAGGGCGCCGGTGGCGCGCTCGTGGAGCACGGCCAGTCGATCGACGGCCTCTTCGGCGGTCTGCGCGACGAAGAACTCGTCGCCAGTCGTAAGACTCATGGTGGGCATCCTGTCTGAACGATCAGCTCCATCTTGCCTGCTTCCGTCACAGAAAGGGATGACAGATTCCGAACCGGCAGGACGAGCGGAAGGGTTGAAGAAAGCCTATGACAGAATCCGCGACCGCGAGTGCGGATGACAGCCGAAAGGAATCGACGGCATTCCATTTTCGTATATCGCTTGTCAGGTCGTCCCAAGCTGCTGGAAGCGTCTTGTTTATCAAGGTGCCGCCGCTAGATTGGCCGCGCTGCGGTCAATCCCGCAGCCGGGTTTGACGGCCTGATGGTTTGGGCACTTATGCGTCTAGCAATGCACGTGAAGATGATGCCCATCTTTGCAAGCCGTTCTGCGTCTGCAACTCAAGCAGTCACGCTCAATGGCAGATCGCGCAGGGAGATTCATTCATTGAATGGGTCTGCCGGTTCGTCCAAACGCCGGTCCGTCAACCCCGCGCGGTCTGCCACCCTTCGATTGACGGCGGAGGGCAGCAGGTACCTTCACTTTGTTTGGGCTGCTACCTCTATGAATCAAGAAGCTCTCAATGCAACTGTATTTATCCGCCACCAGCGCCCGCTCCGGGCCCTGATGCTGGAAAACCAACCCTGGTTCGCCGCCAGCGATCTGGGCGGCCTGATGGGCTGCCCGGCGGAGCACTTCACCGTACATCGCCTCGACGCCGACCTGAAGCGCCGGGAGCGGCTGCAGACCCACAATGGCGAGCAGGACACCTGGCTGGTCTGCGAAGCCGGCTTCTTCAATCTCCTGTCCCGCTACCGCCACCCGGAAAACCGCAGCCTGCGGCAGTGGATCACCCAGGAAGTCATCCCCGCCCTGCGCGGCCCCACCCTCCCCGTCCAGCCCCCACGCCGCTCCCTGCTGCGCTGGGAAAGCCGCGACATCGCGCTGCTGGAATGGAACGACCAGCTCTGGGTGCGCTACAGCGACGTGCCGCAGCTCCTGCAGCCCAAAACCGCTACCGCACCACGCTCCGGCTGGTGGCGCTCCTTGCGCTGGCGCCTGACGCCCCCGTAGGGCGCATAACCTGGAACAGGTTATCCGCCGGAATCTCCACGGCGGATAACGCTGGCGCGTTATTCGCCCTACGAAACCAGGTACACACCGTCGGCACGAAGCCCGAAACCATGTCACAACGTCTTTCCAACGACACCTTAACGCAAAGCATATTACGCATTGCGTTATACGCTAGCCGTGATAACGTTCAACCATGATCACGTCGTTTGCCTGCAAGCACACGCAAGCGCTGTTCGAAGGAGCCTGTCCGAAAGCATTCCGATCCTTTCAGGCGCAGGCGGAACGGAAGCTGCAAATGCTGGACGCAGCGGCGACGCTGGACTTTCTCAAGTCGCCACCGGGCAATCGCCTGGAGCTGCTGAAGGGTAACAGGGCTGGCCAGCACAGCATCCGTATCAACGGGCAATGGCGAATCTGCTTTCGCTGGGTCGATGGCAACGTGCACGACGTTGAGATAGTGGACTACCACTGAAGGTAAACAGACATGACGCAAAATCGCATGCGCCCGGTTCACCCGGGCGAAATCCTCCGGGAGGAATATCTGGCACCGCTGGAAATGTCGGCCAACGCCTTGGCTACAGCCCTGCGGGTTCCCGCCACGCGAATCCACGAGATCGTCAACGAACGCCGCAGCATTACGGCAGACACCGCATTGCGCCTGGCACGCTACTTCGGAGGGGACGCTCAGTCCTGGGTCAACCTGCAGACAGCCTTCGATCTGCGCGTCGCAGAGTTGGAATCAGGGCAGCAGATCATCGACGAGGTCAAGCCGAGGGCGGCATAGCACCGCCCTGAGCCTATCGCTCAACCTCACGCCAGGTGCGGCGTCGCCCGCGCCACCAGCGCTTCCACATCCACCCCGCGCGGCAGGGTGCCGTAGACGCGGCCGCCGTCGTCCAGGCGGCTGGCGATGAACGCGTCGGAGACTACCGAGTTGCCCGCTTCCAGCAGCAGCTTGGCCTGCAGGGCGACAGCGACGTTCTCGGTGAGCTGGCGGGCGCGGTACTGGATGTCCTGGGTATCGGCGAAGGACGCCTTGAGGTTGCCGATGAACGAGGCCAGGCGCGCATCGCCATGGCCGTCGCCGAGTTCGGCGAACAGGGCATCGAGCACGCCCGGCTCCTTGGACAGGGCGCGCAGCACGTCCAGGCACTGCACGTTGCCCGAGCCTTCCCAGGTGGAGTTGACCGGCGCCTCGCGGTATAGGCGCGGGAGAATGGTGTCCTCGACGTAGCCGGCGCCGCCCAGGCATTCGGCGGCCTCGTTGATCATTGCGGGGGCGCGCTTGCAGATCCAGTACTTGCCCACGGCGGTGACCAGGCGGGCGAATTTGTCTTCCTGTTCGTCATGCAGGTGGTCCAGGGCGCGGCCCATGCGCATGGTCAGGGCCAGCGCGGCTTCGCTTTCCAGGGCGAGGTCGGCCAGCACGTTCTGCATCAGCGGCTGCTCGGCCAGTACGCGACCGCCGACCTGGCGGTAGGCGCAGTGGTGCGCGGCCTGGGTCAGCGCCTGGCGCATCAGCGAGCTGGAACCGATCATGCAGTCGAAGCGGGTCATGGCGACCATCTCGATGATGGTCGGCACGCCGCGGCCTTCCTCGCCGACCATCCAGGCCAGCGCGCCACGGTATTCCACTTCGCTGGAGGCGTTGGACCAGTTGCCCAGCTTGTTCTTCAGGCGTTGGATGTAGAACTCGTTGCGGCTGCCGTCCGGGCGGTGGCGCGGCAGCAGGAAGCAGGTCAGGCCCTTGTCGGTGTAGGCCAGGGTGAGGAAGGCGTCGCACATCGGCGCCGAGCAGAACCACTTGTGGCCGACCAGCTCGTAGGCCTGGCCCGGGCCGGGCATGCCCACCGGATAGGCGCGGGTGGTGTTGGCACGCACGTCGGTGCCGCCCTGCTTCTCGGTCATGGCCATGCCGATGGTGGCGCCGGCCTTCTGCTCGATGGGCAGGTTGCGCGGATCGTACTCGGTGGAGAGGATTTTCGGCAGCCACTTCTCGGCGATATCCGCTTGCAGGCGGATGGCCGGCACGCTGGCGAAGGTCATGGTCAGCGGGCAGCCGGTGCCAGCTTCGGCCTGGCTGTGCAGGTAGCTGAGGCCGGCGCGGGCGACCTGGGCACCGGCGCGCGGGTCGGTCCAGGGCATGGACGGGATGCCGGCCTCGATGGAGGCGCGCATCAGCTCGTGGTAGGCCGGGTGGAATTCGATCAGGTCGACGCGATGGCCGTAGCGGTCATGGGACTTGAACACCGGTTTGTTCTCGTTGGCCAGGAAGCCCGCTGCCATCAGCGGCCCGCCCGCCAGCGCGCCGTAGGCGTCGAGTTTCTGCTCGGCGAAGCCACCGCCGTAGCGGCGCACCCACTCCTGCAGCGGTACGTCGACGCGATAGAGGTTGGCGCCATCCAGCGGCGGCACCTGGTTGGTCACTTCGTGGGTTTCGGCGTACTGGTGCGGGATCATGGCTGGTCCTCCATCACAGGCGTGGGCCTGGCAGTTTTTGGCAAAGCAGCAGGGAACGCACCGACGGCGCGCAGGCAGAAGTTCACGAGGGCGTCGCTGACGTCCTCCAGGGAAACCTTGGATTCGCCGGCATCCCGCGCGGCGCGGGCTGGCGGCGAGAGCGGGCCGATCAGCGCCTCGGCAATCGCGCCGACCAGGCAGGCGGCGGTCAGTTGCACCGGCTGGGGCTGGAATTCGCCGGCGGCGATGCCCTGCTCCAGCAGGGTGACGAACAGGGCGGCGTAGGCTTCGCGGTAGACCAGGCGCTGCTCGTCCACCTCAGGGTCGACCGGTTCGGCGATCAGCGCAAAGGCCAGCTGACGACTGCCCCAGGCACGGGCGGCGAACTGGTGCAGGCCGCGGCTCAGGCGCTCGGCGGCGCTGCCCGAGTCGTTCAGCAGCGCGCCCAGCGCATCGACCTCGCGCTGGCTGGCGCGGGCGAAGACTTCGGCGGCCAGTTCGCCCTTGCCGCTGAAATGCCGATAGAGGCTGCCAGTGGCGATACCGGCGGCGTCCGCCAGGCTCTGCATGGTCAGCGCGGCGAAGCCGCCGTCGACGACCCGCGCCAACGCCAGCTCGAGAATGCGCTCGCGCAGTTCGCCGTCCTTTTGCAGCCGGGCCTGGGTTTGCCGGTATGCCATGGTCTGAATCCTGATTCACTGCATTGAAAGCAGTGAATCATGGTTCAGACTTTGTCTGAAAGGGACATTCCCGCCACGGGCGGGGCGATTCTGGCCAAACCGCCACCGCCCGTAACGACTATTACCAGAGCGGCATCTGGTAGCTGACGATGACCCGCGTTTCGTCGATGTCGTTGCCGAAATCGCTGCGGAAGGCGCCGTTGCGCACCTTGAAGCCGAGGTTCTTCAGCGGGCCGTTCTGCACCACGTAGCCGATGTCGGTGTCGCGCTCCCACTCCTTGCCGCGCCCCTGGCCGTTCAGCAGGTCGATGTGGTCGCCTTGCAGGTAACGGGTCATGAAGGTCAGGCCGGGCAGGCCGAGGCCGGCGAAGTCGTAGTCGTAGCGCGCCTGCCAGGAGCGCTCGTCCTTGTTGGCGAAGTCGCCGATCTGCACGAAGTTGGTCAGGTACGGGTCGGTGCCGGACAGGTAGGCGAAACCGGTGTCGCCGGACATGCGCTGGTAGCCCACGCCGAAGCCGCTGCCACCGATGCGGTAGGTGAACAGTGCGTTGAGCGCGCGGTTGTCGACATTGCTGCCGCCGTCGTCGGTGGAGCGCGCCCAGCGGATGTCGGACTTGAGCGACTGCCCCTCGGTGATGGGTAGCGTATGCACCAGACTCAGGTAGTGCTGGCGGTAGAAGTTCTCCAGGCCGCCGTAGTGGTAGCTGGTGCTGAGGTTGTCGGTCCAGCGGTAGGTGCCGCCGGCGAGGTTGAAGCGGTCGCTGCTGGTGTGGCTGCCGAGCACGATGTTGCGCTTGTTGCCACGGGTCATCGACAGGTCTTCGTCGTTGCTCGAGTCGCGCTGCTTCACCTGGCGCAGCTGGCCGAGTTGCGCGGTCAGGCCGTCGATCTCGTTGATCTCGGCGAGGCCACCCTGGAAGGTCTGCGGGTGCAGGCGGGTGTCGTTGTACTGCACCACCGGCAGCTTCGGCAGCAGCGTGCCGACCTTCAGGGTGCTTTTCGAGGCGCGCAGCTTGGCGGTCACGCCCAGGTCGCTGTAATCGTCGGCGGCGCGCTTGTCGCTGGCCGAATACGGCAGCAGGCCGGAGCCGGTGCGATCCGGGCTGGAGTCCAGCTTGATGCCCAGCAGGCCGAGCGCGTCCACGCCCACGCCGACCGTGCCCTCGGTGTAGCCGGACTCGAAGCGCAGCAGGAATCCCTGCGCCCACTCCTCGGATTTCGACTGCGCGGCACCGCTCTGGCGGTAGTCGCGGTTGAAGTAGAAATTGCGCAGTTCCAGGTTGGCCTTGCTGTCCGCGATGAAGTCCGCGTGGGCGAACAGGGGCAGGCAGGCGAAGCTCGATACGAGCGCCCGTACGGGAAGATTTTTCATTGTTGTTGTCTCTTCGTCAGGTGAGATGAAGGCGGCGCCGCTCCTGAAGGCGCCGCACTCGGGATCAATCGGCGAGCAAGCCCTCCAGTCGTTTGCGGATCAGGCCCTGCGCCTGCTCGACGATGCCGCGCAGCAGTTCCTCGCAGGTCGGTTCGTCATCGATCAGGCCCTGGACCATGCCGGCGGACCAGATGCCCAGGTCGGTGTCGCCCTGCTCGTAGACCGTGCGCCCGCGCAGGCCGCTGACCAGCGTGGCGATGTCGGCGTAGGTGGCATTGCCACGCGCCTCGATGGCCAGCACTTCCTGGCTGATGGCGTTGCGCGCAACCCGCGCGCTGTTGCGCAGCGAACGCATGATCACGTCGGTGGAGCGCTCGTCGGCGGCGCGGATGGCCGCCTTGACCTGCGGGTGGATCGGGCATTCGCGGGTGCTGAGGAAGCGCGTGCCCATGTTGATCGCATCGGCCCCCAGCGCCAGCGCCGCCACCAGCCCTCGGCCGTCGGCGAAACCACCGGAGGCGATGATCGGCACTCGCAGCCGGTTGGCTGCGACGGGCAGCAATACCAGGCCGGGAATGTCGTCCTCGCCCGGATGGCCGGCGCACTCGAAGCCGTCGATGGACACCGCATCGACTCCCAGTTGCTCGGCCTTCAGCGCATGGCGCACGGCGGTGCACTTGTGGATCACCTTGACCCCGTGCTGGCGGAATTCGGCGATGTGCTCGCCGGGATTGTTCCCGGCGGTTTCGACCACGCCGATGCCACTCTCGATGATCACCGCGCGGTACTCGGCGTAGGGAATCGGCTTCTGCGTCGGCAGCAGCGTCAGGTTGACGCCGAAGGGCTGGTCGGTGAGCTCGCGGCAGCGCGCGATCTCGTCGGCCAGCGCCTGCGGCGTCGGCTGGGTCAGCGCCGAGAGCGTTGCCAGGCCACCGGCATTGGCCACTGCCGCAGCCATCTCGGCGCGCCCCACCCACTGCATGCCGCCCTGCATGATCGGGTGTTCGACGCCGAAGGTTTCAGTGAATCGGGTCTTGAACATGGGCCTGCCTCCGAAGTGTCAGATCGGGTCCCAGGAGAACACGTCCGGGCTGCGCGCCAGGTCCATGAAGCTGCCACGCAGCGCCGGCATGCCGTGCTCGGCGATGCTTTGCGGGGTCCAGCCGTTGTCGCTGTGCACGCTGCGCAGCGGGCGGCTCTGGCTCATGAGGAAGATCTCGTGATTACGCGCGGCGAACACCTGGCCGTTGACCGCGCTGGCGGCATCGGAGGCCAGGTACACGGCCAGCGGCGCATTCTTGTCCGGGGTCATGCGCTGCAGGTTTTCCACCCGCGCTTTCTGCTCCGGCGTCTCGGCCGGGATGGAGTCGGTCATGCGGCTCCAGGCGAAGGGCGCGATGCAGTTGGAGCGTACGTTGTAGCGCTGCATGTCGAGGGCGATGGATTTGCTCAGGGCGACGATGCCCAGCTTGGCCGCCGAGTAGTTGGCCTGGCCGAAGTTGCCGATCAGCCCCGAGGTGCTGGTCATGTGCACGAAGGCGCCGCTGTTCTGCGCGCGGAAGTGCTCGGCGGCGGCGCGGCTGACGAAGAAGCTGCCGTTGAGGTGCACGTTGATCACCGATAGCCAGTCCTCGGCGCTCATCTTGTGGAAGATGGTGTCGCGCAGGATGCCGGCGTTGTTCACCACGATGTCCACGCGGCCGAAGGCGTCGACGGCGCTGGAGACGATGCGCCGGGCGCTGTCCCAGTCCGACACGCTGTCGGTATTGATCGCGCCGTCGCCGCCGCGCTGACGGATCAGCCCGAGGGTTTCCTCGGCCGGGGACGCCGAGCCGCCCTCGCCCTGCAGGGACACGCCGATATCGTTGATCAGTACCCGCGCGCCGCTGTCGGCCAGGGCCAGGGCGATCTCGCGGCCAATGCCGCCACCGGCGCCGGTGACGATCGCTACCTTGCCTTCGTTGAGTCGTTGGGTCATTGCTCGTTCCTTACTTCAATTCGTGTTTGAGGTTCGTCGTGCGCACGATCAGCTCGGCAGGCCGAGCACGGCCTTGGCCAGGATGTTGCGCTGGATTTCGTTGGTGCCGCCGTAGATGGTGGTCGGCCGCGACTGGATGAAGATGCCCGCCGGGTGCAGCTCGGGATCGTCGCTGAAGGGGTTGAGCAGCGCCGAATCGAGACCGGCGATCTCCAGCCCCAGCTCGCTGATGCGCTGGTACAGCTCGGACTGGTGGATCTTCAGCAGGGAAACGTCCGGGCCCAGTTCCTCGCCGCGCCGCAGGCGTTCGGCGAAGCGCTCGTAGAGCGCCTTGTGGCAGTCCAGGTCCATGCTCAGCGCAGCAAAACGCTGGGCGAACACCGGGTCGTCCCACAGGCCCTGGTGACGGGCCAGGCGCACCAGGCGCTCGAGGGCGAAGGTGGCCTGCTTCGGCGAGCCGAGGAAGATGCGCTCGAAACCCAGCAGCGCCTTGGCCATGCCCCAGCCGTGGTTGACCGCGCCGACGAGGTTTTCCTCCGGCACGCGCACGTCGTTGAAGAACACCTCGCAGAACTCGCCCTGCAGTTCCAGGTTGAGGATCGGCCGCACCTCGACGCCAGGGCTGTCCATCGGCACCAGCAGGAAGCTGATGCCCTGCTGTGCCTTGGCGCTGCGCTCGGTGCGCGCCAGCACGAAGATCCAGTTGGCCTCGGTGCCCATGGTGGTCCAGGTCTTCTGGCCGTTGATCACCCATTCGCCGTCGCGCAACACCGCTTCGGTACGCAGGCTGGCAAGGTCGGAGCCGGCATTGGGCTCGCTGTAGCCCTGGCACCAGATGTCCTCGCCGCTCAAGATGCGCGGCAGGAAGCGCTCGCGCTGGGCGTCGCTGCCGTAGCGGATCAGCAGCGGGCCGAGCATGGTGATGCCGCTGTCGGGCAGGCGCGCGCAGCCGTAGTTTTCCATCTCCTCGATCATGATCAGCTGCTTGCCGGCGGAGAGGCCCATGCCGCCGTGTTGCACCGGCCAGCCGGGGCACAGCCAGCCTTGCTGCGACAGCGCCTGGTACCACTCCCAGGTGTCGTCGCGGCCCAGACGGTGGGCCAGGTTGCGGATGCGCTGCGGGTAATTGGCGGCGACCCAGTCGCGCACCAGCCGACGGAATTCGCCATCTTCAAGGGCGTTGTAATCGGTCATGTCACTGCTCTCTTGATTACTGGCCCCGGAAATTCGGGGAACGTTTTTCGAGGAAGGCCGCTTTGCCTTCGGCGTGGTCGGCGCTGAGGAACAGCTGGCTCTGGAGGTCGCCTTCGCGTTCGAGCAGCAGCTCCAGGCCATCGGCCAGCAGGGCCTTGGTCAGCGACAGCGCCAGCGGCGCCTGCTGCTCGACCTTCGCGGCCAGTGCCAGCGCCGCATCCAGAGCAGCACCCGGTGCGCAGAGCTGGTCCACCAGGCCGATTCGCAGCGCTTCCTCGGCCTCGATCACCTGGCCGAACATCAGCACCTGCCGCGCCCGCCCGTTGCCGATGCGCGCCGGCAGGGTGTGCAGCTGGCCGAGATCGGCAATCAAGCCGACCTTGCCGAAGCCGGCGGCGAAGCGCGCCGTGACACCGCACACCAGGCTGTCGCAGGCCAGCGCCACCGACAGCCCGGCGCCCACCGCCCAGCCTTCGATGGCGGCGATGATCGGCTTGCCCATGCGCAGCATCTGGCGGATCAGGTCGGCGTTCTTCTGCATGCGCACGCGGCCGGCGTTGAGGTCGGTGACGTGCATGTCGCTGAGATCGCCGCCGGCGCTGAAGACTTCCGCCGAACCGGTCAGCACCACGCTGCGCACGGTGGGATCGGCGTCCGCTTCACGCAGCGCGTCGAGCAGCTCGGCCCGCAGTGCGGGGGACAGCGCGTTGCGCCGCGCCGGATTGTTGAAGCGCAGCAGGCGCACAGAACCGTGAGTTTCCTGCAGCAGCATCTCGCTCATCACGCCACCTCCGCATGCAGCAGGGCGATGTAGCGCGCCCGGTGGAAGGCCAGCGAGCCCTGACTGTTGAGCAGCACCATGGCGCGGCGCAGGAACAGGCCGATGTCGGCCTCGTCGGTGTAGCCGATGCCGCCGTGCAGCTGGATCGCCTGGCGGGTGACCAGCATGGCGGCCTCGGCGGCGCGCACCTTGGCGGTGGACACCAGGCGCTGTACCTGGGCAATCGGCGCACCGTCGTCCAGCGCGGTAGCCGCTTCGCCGACGATGGCGCGGGCCAGTTCGATCTGCAGTTTCAGATCGACCATGCGGTGCTGCAGCGACTGGAAGCTGCCGATCTCGCGGCCGAACTGGCGGCGCACGCCGAGGTAGTCGCGGGTCTGCTCGAAGGCCGCATCCATCAGCCCGACCAGATAGGCCGAGCAGGCCAGTGCCGACTCATCGAGCGCCGCTGGCGCAGCTTCGACAAGCTGTGCCGGCGTGCCGTCGAAGCGCAGGCGCGCCAGGTGGCCACCGTCCTGGGTCGGTTCCTGGTGAACGCTCAGACCTTCGGCATTGCCTTGCACCAGAGCGAGACCGGCGTCGCAGGCGACCAGCCAGGCATCGGCGGCAGCACCGAGTACCACATGGGCAATCTCGCCGCGCAACTGGCCGTCGTGCAGCACCGGCACGGCGGCGCCGGCTTCATAACCGATACCGGCGGGCAGGATCAGCCGCTCGCCGGCCAGCAGCGCTTCGCGCTCGTCCGCCGGCAGTAGCGGAGCGATCAGGCTCACCTCGATCAGCGGTTCGGGCAGCAGGCCGCGGCCCAGTTCTTCCAGCAGCGCCGCGTACTCGGCCATGCCCAGCCCGCTGCCGCCCAGTTCTTCCGCCAGGCGCAGGCCCGGCCAGCCCATGGCGCAGACTTCGCCCCAGGCGTCGCGGTCGACGCCTGCCTGCTGGAAGCGCAGACGGCGCACCCGGCCCAGGTCGCCGCCGCGCGGGACCAGGGAAGCGGCGCTGTCACGGATCAGCCGCAGGCGCTCTTCGCGCTCCTCGGCCATCGCGGTGTGGTCGGTCATTTCATCATTCCCGTGTCGGTTGAACAGCTCCGGCCGCCGCGGGCCGGTACTTGAAACTGCCGGTGGCGCTGGCGATCAGCTCGCCGGCTGCATCGAAGATTTCCGCCGCGCAGAAGCACAGCGTGCGGGTGCGCTTGAGCACCCGGCCGACGGCGTTGATCTCACCGCGGGTGCTGCCCATGAAGTGGGTGGCCATGTCGATGGTGACCATCGAGCAACCCGGCATCTGCGCGCGGATCGCCCCGGCCATGGCGGCGTCGAGCACGCTCATCAGCACGCCGCCGTGGAAGCTGTCGATGTAGTTCATCAGCTCCGGGCGATGGCGCAGGCGCACCCGCACCACCTCGCCATCGATCCAGCGTTCCAGGCCGAGGAACTCCTGGAAGGTGTATCGATCGCGGGGGAACATGTCCGGGCCGGGCGGATTGGCAGCGCAAGTGAGATCGGTCATCTCAGGCTTTCCTCGGTAACGGGTTGGCCCAGCGGGCGGGCAGCGCTGTGCGTCGACGCACGTGCGGGTGTGCCGGGCTGCGCTGTGCGCGCTTCGCGGTTCGGGTCATACAGGCGGTTGGGGATCAGCAGTGCCGGGATCAGGCCGGTGATCACGTAGGTGATGCCCATCACCAGGAAGCCGGCGCCGATGGACACGTGCGAGGCCAGCAGGCCGATGGCCGCCGGGGCCACCGCCGCGCCGATGCGGCCGAGGTTGTAGGAGGTGCCCACGGCGGCGCCGCGCACCTGGGTGGAGAAGCTCTCGGTCATGTAGGTGGCGAGTACGCCCACCGGTACGCCGTAGATGAAGCCGAACAGCGCGAGGATCCAGACGATGTTGTCCGGGGTGTGCCAGAACACGATCACCGGCATGAAGATGGCGGTGCCGATGGCCCCGGCGGCGAAGGTGGCGCGGCGGCCGAAGCGGTCCGAGGCGATGCCGGCGAGCACCTTGCCGAGGATCATCGCGGTGTACGTGCCGACCATGTAGCCGGTCATGGATTTGAAGTTCATGCCCAGCTCGCTTTCCAGGTACGAGGGCATCCAGTTGTTGGTGCCGTAGTAGCCGAACAGCAGGAAGCACGAAGTGATGCTCCACAGCAGGAACATGCGCCGCGTGGACGGATCGACCAGCAACTGGCGCATACCGCCGCTGGTAACCGCTTGTTGGCGACCGCTGCTGGCCTGCTGCACCCGTTGTGCACGGGCTGCCAGCCAGGACGGCGATTCCGGCACCCAGGGCCGCAGCGCCAGGCAGATCAGCGCCGCGCCGATGGCGGTGAAGAACAGCGCGCGCCAGCCGTAGTCGGGGATGATCTGCCCGGCGAGCACGGTCGCCACCAGGTAGCCGACGGTCCAGCCGGCCTGCATGGTCGCCAGGATGGTGGTGCGGTACCTGGCGGTGACGAACTCGGACATCAGGATGTTGCAGGCGACGAACAGCGAGCCCAGGCCCAGCGAGGAAACGAAGCGGATCAGCGCGAAGGCCCAGAAGTTGTGCGCCAGCCCGAGCAACGCGGTGCCCAAGGAGAACACCAGGATGGTCCAGGTGACCACCCGTACCCGGCCGAAGCGGTCGCACGCCCAGCCACCGTAGATGCCGCCGATGGCCATGCCGGCCAGGGTGATGCTGCCCAGCGAGCCGGCCTCGAAGTTGGAGAGGCCGAACTCCGCCTTGAGGCTGTTCAGGCTGTAGGCGAGGAACATCAGGTCGGCGCCATCGGCAAGCAGACCCAGGAAGCAGAAGAGGAAGGCGATCACCAGGGTCCGCCGCGGGATCGCGGCACGCTGGGCCAAGCTGTCGGGTGCGTTCATTGTTGTTGTTCTCGCAGGTTGGTTGAGGTCGTCGTCGCGCTAGGCCCGCCCGGCGTGTTCTCCCATCTCCGGGGTCAGGCGCACGCGGCCGTTGTCCAGCACCACCACGTCGCGCTCGACGACGCGGGTGCGGAAGGAGCCGTCATTCCAGATTTCGGTACGCAGGGTTTCGCCGGGGAATACCGGTGCGGAGAAGCGCACCTGCAGGTGGGCGAAACGCTCCGCGCGGTAATCGGCGTAACCGCGCAGCAACGCGTGGAAGGCCACGCCGAGGGTGCACAGGCCATGCAGGATCGGCCGCGGGAAGCCACCGCGCGCCGCCGCCGCGGGGCTGGCGTGGATCGGGTTGTCGTCGCCGTTCAGGCGGTAGTGCAGCGCCTGCTCGGGGCGGGTCGGCAGGTCGATGACCAGGTCCGGCGCCTGTTCGGGCAGACGGTGCGGTTGGCTCAGCGACTGGCTGTCGCCGCCGAAGCCGCCATCGCCGCGGAGGAAGGTGGTGCCGCGGGCAATCGCCAGCACCTCGCCGCTCTGCGCATCGCTGACGACCTTCTCGCTATAGAGCAGCGCGCCCTTGCCGGCGCCCTTGTCGACCAGCCCGGTGACGCGGGTGCGGCCGATCACTTCGCCTTCCACCGGCAGCGGTTTGAGCCACTCGATGCTCTGCTCACCGTGGACCAGGCGCAGGGCATCGACACCGGTGTCCGGGTTGCCCAGCCAGAAGCCGGGATGGCCCAGCACCACCGCCATGCACGGCAGCGCTTGCAGCTCGCGATTGGCGTCGACGAAGGTCAGCTGGTGCTCGTCCATCGGGTCCGCGCCGAGGCCGACCGACAGTGCGTAGAAGGCGCTGTCGTGACGGCTGAAGCGCTGGCGTACTTCCGGGATCGGGTAGTTCAGCAGGTGCTCAGGATTCAGCGCCATGGGCCACCTCCTCCACTTCCAGCACCGCGTCGGCGGCCCAGGCGCCCTGCCCTTCAGGCATGGCGAAGACCGGGTTGAGGTCCACCGAGCGCAGGCGCGGGCCGGCTTCTGCGGCGAATTGCGAGAGCTGCGCAAGCACCCGCGACAGGGCCTTGATATCGGTCACCGGGCGACCACGGGCACCCAGCAGCAGCGGCGCACCCTTGATGCTGCGGATCATCTGCTCGGCTTCGTCGACGCCGAACGGGCAGCGACGGAACACCACGTCCTTGAGCACCTCGACGAAGATGCCGCCGAGGCCGAACACCGCCACCGGACCGAACTGCGGGTCGCGCTGGATGCCCATGAAGCACTCGACGCCGCCCTGAAGCTGGCGCGCCACCAACACGCCGTCGAGGCGAGCTTTCGGCGCGTGTTCGGCAGCGCGTTGCAGCAGCAGTTCGTAGCCCTCGCGCACGGCCTGGGCACTGCCGACGTTGAGCAGCACACCGCCGATTTCCGACTTGTGCAGGATGTCCGCCGAGGCGATTTTCAGTACCACCGGGAAGCCGATCTGTTCGGCGAACGCAGCGGCTTCCGCAGCGTTCTTCAACACACGCTCGGGCGCCGATTCGATGCCGGCGCGCGCCAGCAATTGCTTGGCTTCCGCCTCACCGGGCGTGCTGGCCGGCAGCTCGACGCCACCGGGCAGAGGAATCCTGCGCAGCGGCCGGGCGAATGCTTCGCCCAACTGGCCCATGGCCTGGATGGCGCGCACGGCGCGGGTCGGGTCCTCGAACAGGGCGAAGCCGGCGTTCTGGTACGGCACCAGCTCCTCACCCTCGCCCATTACCGAGACCACGAACAGGCGGTCCGGGTGATCGGCCTTGATCCGCGCGAATTGCTCGGCCAGGCGCGGGCCGATGGAGGCGGCGGTACCGGCCTGGGTGAAGAAGGCGATCAGCGAGCGATAGCCGCCGTCCACCACCATGGACTCGGTGAAGTCGTGCACCAGGCTCAGGTCGTTGAGCGCCTGGGCGGTGCAGTCCACCGGGTTCAGCGGCGAGGCATAGTGCAGGCGCTGCTTCAGGCGCGCCTGGGCCGCTTCGGGCATCGGCGGCATGGGCAGGCCGAAATCCTCGGCGGCGTCGCTGACGATGATCCCGGCGCCACCGCTGACGGTGATCATCCCCAGGCTGTTGTTCACCGGGTAGATGCGTTGGGTGGCCAGGTAGGCGATATCCACCAGCTCCTCGGTGGTGCGCGCGCGGACCACGGCGTAGTCGGCCAGCACCGCGTCGAGCACCTTGTCGTCACCGGCCAGGGAGGCGGTGTGCGACATGGCCGCACGACCGCCCAGCTCGCTGCGCCCGACCTTGTGCAGGATCACCGGCTTGCCGGCGCGATGGGCCGCTTCGAGGGCGGCGAGGAAGCTGTCGACGTTGCGGATGGATTCGGCGTAGGCCATCACCACATCAATGTCCGGCGATTCCACCAGCCAGCCGATGGCATCACCCAGGGTGACGTCGGCCTCGTTGCCGGTGGCGACACAGATCGGCGTACCCAGCCCACGCTGCCGCGACAGGCCGAGAAGGTGCGCGCCGTAGGCGCCGGACTGGGTGGCGATGCCGACCCGCCCGGCCAGCGGGATGCCGCGCTCCAGGCTGGTGGAGAAGAAGGCGTAGTAGCCCAGGTTGGCGTTGAACACGCCCAGAGCGTTCGGCCCCAGCAGGCGCATGTTCGCCGCGCGGGCGGCTTCGACGATGGCGTCCTGCATGGCCACGCCTTCCTCGCCGACTTCGCTGAAGCCGGAGGAGAACACGATGGCGCTGCGTGCACCCTTGCGGCCCAGCGCCTGGACGGTCTCCAGCACCTGCGGCGCCGGCACCGCAATGATCGCCACGTCCGGCGCCTCGGGCAGCGCATCGACGCTGGCGTAGGCCGGCAGGCCCTGGATTTCGCTGCGGTTGGGGTTCACCGGCAGGATGCGACCGCTGAAACCGTTGCGCAGCATGTAGGCGATGGGGCGACCGCCGATGCGGTGCGGGTCGCTGGAGGCGCCGACCACGGCGACCGAGCGCGGCTGCACCAGAGGGGTAAGACTGGAGAAGCCGGTGTGTTGCAAGTGACTCACTGACATGACGTTCCACCTGAAACATTGACGGATGCCGGACGCTGGCGTGCCGGCGCGAGGGCGAACGCGTCCACGGCGGGCCGCCCGCTTGTCGCAGGTGGCCACCGGGAGGGCGTCTTGCCCGGATTTCAGAGCACGTTCTGGGTGCCGAGCAGCGCGGTGACCTGGCTGGACAAGGTGCCGCCGTTGCCGTGCAGCAGGGCGATATCGGCCTTTTTCAACTGGCGCTCTCCGGCCTGTCGGCGTAACTGGGTGACCGCCTCGATGATCAGGAACATGCCGTACATGCCCGGATGCACACAGGACAGCCCGCCGCCGTTGGTGTTCACCGCCAGCTCGCCGCCAGGGGCAATGCGCCCGCCCTGGACGAAGCGACCGCCCTCGCCCTTCGGGCAGAAGCCGAGGTCTTCGAGGAACAGGATCGTATTGATGGTGAAGGCGTCGTAGACCATCACCAGGTCGATGTCCGCGTGCTGCACGCCGGCCATCTGCATGGCGCGCGGGCCACTCTCGGAAGCGGCAGTGACGGTGAGGTCGGGCATCGCCACGATGGAGCGGTGCCACTGCGCGCCGGCGGCGCCGAGGAAGTAGATCGGCGCCTTGGGCAGGTCCCGCGCACGGTCTGCGCGCACCATCACGCAGGCGCCACCGCCATCGGTGACCAGGCAGCAGTCGGCCTTGCTCAGCGGGTCGCTGACCATCCGTGCGGCGAGCACGTCATCGATGCTCAGCGGGCCACGGGCGAAGGCCTCGGGATTGAGGTTGGCCCAGCCGCGCGCGGCCACGGCCACTTCGGCCAGGTGCTCGCGGGTGGTGCCGTATTGATGCATGTGGCGGCTGGCAGCCAGCGCGTAGGCGGTGATCGGGTGGCGCGGCTGGTAGGGCGTTTCGTGCCACTGCGGCTCGCTCATCGATACCAGTTTGCCGCCCGCGGTACGCTGGTTGGAGCCGTAACAGATCAGCGCTGCGTCACACAGGCCGGCCTCCAGGGCCAGGGTCGCCTGCAGAAGATGCAGCTCGAAGCTGGAGCCGCCGACGTTGGTGCCATCGACGAACTTCGGCTTGATACCCAGGTACTCGCAGACCGAGAGGGTCGGGAAGGCGTGGGAGCTGGTGGCCGAGAACACCGCGTCGATGTCCGAGAGCGCAAGCCCGGCATCGGCGATGGCTTTCATCGAGGCCTGGCCGAGCAGTTCCATGGCGCTATAGCCGTGGGCTTCACCGATACCGGCGCTGCCGATACCGACGATGGCGGTCTTGCCGCGCAGGACCTGGCTCATGCTGGCACCTCCGCGAGAGGTTCGAAGACCACGACGGCGCCGCTGTCCTGCTGGGCAATGCGCGCCTTGACGCGGGTGCCGATGGGCAGGCTGAGATGCCCTTCGATGCGCGACATCATGCGTACGCCTTCATCGAGGTCGATCAGCGCGACGTTGTAGTCACCGCTGCGGGCGCGGTTGACGGTCAGGGCATAAAGAGTGCCGAGGCCACTGGCGGGGACCCATTCCAGGTCGGTTTCGCCGCTGCCGGGCACCTGGGTGCGCGGGTAGAACACGTGCCGGCCGGTGGAGGCGCTGCGCTGCAACATGAAACGACCCTGGGCGAGAAACGCGAGGTACTGCGCCTCGGGCCCTGGCATGCTGCGGTCGGGGAAATCCACCATCGAGGTTTCTCCTTTGTTCTTGTTCTGCCTTTGTTGCAAAGTGCGTTACCGCCCATGCCAAGCCAGCTTCACGGAAGCCGTTGCAGGCGTCGCAGGGTCAGAATACATTCACAATACTGAATGTCAATCAGAATACAGAATATGACCACTGAAAAGACCGTCGAAGAAGCCAGCAGCAAACGCACCGGCAGCGCCAAGGATGTCGGCGCCGTGGTGAACGCCATCCAGATCCTCCGCCACCTGGCCAACGCCGAAGGCCCCGAGGGCGCGACCGCCATCGCCCGCGCCACCGGCATCAGCCCGAGCACGACCTTCAATATCCTGCGCACGCTGAGCAACGAGCAGCTGACCTCGTTCGACAACGAGACCAAGACCTACCGCCTGGGCCTGGGCCTGTCGGAGCTGGCAGTCAGCTTCATCGGCCGCAGCTACGCCGACCTGATCCAGCCGGAACTGGAGCGCCTGAGCACCAACCACCACATCCTGATCGCCCTGTGGCAGGTGACCGACGACGCGCACATCCGCGTGATCGCCGTCTCCGCGCCTACCGTGGCGCACGTCAACGTCGCCATCGGCTCGCGCCTGCCCGAACTGGCGGGCGCCGCCGGGCGCTGCATTGCCGGCCTGCGCAACCTTCCCGAGGATGAACTGCGCCGCCGCCTGACCCGCGTGCGCTGGGAAAACCCACCCAGCTTCGAGGAGTACTGCAGCGGCGCCAGCGCCACCCTGGAACGCGGCTGGGCCATCGACCTGGACCACCTCTACCGCGGCGTCAGCATGGTCGCCAGCGCGATCATCGACCACGACCGCCAGCCTCGCTTCATCATTTCCGGCATCGGCATCAGCGCCCAGCACGACCGCGAAAAGCTGGAACAGATCGGCACCAGCCTGCATGAGACCGCCCGCTTCATCAGCCGCTCGCTGTTCCCACAGAGCGTCGCCACGCCAGCAGACTGAGCAAATGATATTCACCAGGTGAAATGACATTCAGGAAACCTGGTCATTTCACCTGAAACAGTGAAAGCCATGCGATGTCGCCCCGCTCAGCCGATATCGCCTGAACCTCAGCCTTCAAGCGGTCGATGCGACTGATGGCAGCGATATTCGCCAGCAGGGGCCCACAGCCGCGAATATCGCCGGTATCATGGCAAGTCTTGATGGAGTCCTGGCGGTGACCATCCCGCGGAGAACGCCGTTCCCGCCGCACGCCCGAATCCCCGCCGATTCGGGCAGCCCGCCGCCAGAGCCCGCCAAACACTCTGCCCGGATGCTCGCCGGCCTTGCACGGCTCGCGGCAGCCGCAGGTAATCCCATTGAATGAGGCAACCATGGAACAGAAAGACATCGATTGGGGCACGCTCGGATTCGATTACATCAAGACCGACTTCCGCTACATCTCCCACTGGCGCGATGGTCTGTGGGACGACGGCAAGCTGACCGAAGACAACACCCTGCACATCAGTGAAGGCTCCTCGGCCCTGCATTACGGCCAGCAGTGCTTCGAAGGCCTGAAGGCCTACCGCTGCAAGGACGGCTCGATCAACCTGTTCCGCCCGGACCAGAACGCCGCGCGCATGGCGCGCAGTTGCGCTCGGGTGCTGATGCCGCAAGTCTCGGAAGAGCAGTTCATCGACGCCTGCCGCCAGGTCGTCCGCGCCAACGAGCGCTTCATTCCTCCGTACGGTTCCGGCGGCGCCCTGTACCTGCGTCCGTTCGTGATCGGCGTGGGCGACAACATCGGCGTGCGCCCGGCTCCGGAGTTCATCTTCTCGGTGTTCTGCATCCCGGTTGGCGCGTACTTCAAGGGCGGCATGAAGCCCCATGACTTCGTGATCTCCACCTACGACCGCGCCGCGCCCAACGGTACCGGCGCCGCCAAGGTCGGTGGCAACTACGCCGCCAGCCTGATGCCGGGCGCGCAGGCCAAGAAAGACGGCTTCGCCGACTGCATCTATCTCGACCCGGCCACCCACAGCCGCATCGAGGAAGTGGGCTCCGCCAACTTCTTCGCCATCACCCACGACAACGAATTCGTCACTCCGCGCTCCAGCTCGGTGCTGCCAGGCATCACCCGCCTGTCGCTGATGCAGCTGGCCGAACAGCGCCTGGGCCTGAAAGTGATCGAAGGCGACGTACAGATCGACGACCTGGCGCGCTTCAAGGAAGCCGGCGCCTGCGGCACCGCCGCGGTGATCACCCCGATCGGCGGCATCCAGTACAAGGACAACCTGCACGTGTTCTTCAGCCGCGAAGACGTCGGCCCGGTGACCCGTCGCCTCTACGAGGAGCTGACCGGCATCCAGAAGGGTGACGTGGAAGGCCCGGAAGGCTGGGTCGTCAAGGTCTGAGCCTGACTGCTCGCTGAAACAGAAACGCCGCGATACCGAAAGGGATCGCGGCGTTTTTCATTGGCCCGGCAGAGGGATTTGTCATCGCGTAGGAGCGGACTCTGTCCGCGATGCTATCCGGCGCGATGCGAACCTATCGCGGACGAAGTCCGCTCCTACGCATTGTCCAGCCTCAGGCGTGACTGGGCAGCGCCGGCTGGCACAGCAGCCAGTCATGCAGCAGCGCCTGCAGCTCCTCGAACTTCACCGGTTTGGCCATGTAGTCGCTCATCCCGGCCGCCAGGCAACGCTCGCGGTCGCCGCTGTGGCTATGGGCGGTGATGGCCAGCACCGGCAGATCGGCGCAACCCGGCAGCGTGCGGATCGCCCGGCAGGTAGCGAAACCGTCCATCACCGGCATCTGGCAGTCCAGCAGCACGGTGTCGATGGTTTCCCGGCGCAGCAACTCGATCGCTTCGGCGCCGTTGTCAGCGGTGCGCACGCGGTAACCGAGCTTGAGCAGCATGCCGCGGATCACCAGCTGGTTGATGGCGTTGTCTTCCACCACCAGCACCGTGCACTGGTCCGGGCTGCGCAACACCTGGCCGCCCGCACGGCGCGGCGGCGGGGCAATGTTCTGCACCGGCTGGCCGACCTGCAGTTCCAGGGTAAAGCGACTGCCCTGCCCCGGCACGGATTCGTGGGTCAATGTGCCGCCCAGCAATGCAACCAGCTTGCGGCACAGCGCCAGGCCGATACCCAGGCCGCCGTATTCGCGGGTCAGCGAACCGTCGAGCTGGAAGAAGCGCTGGTACAGCGCACCATCCGGCGGGGTGGAGAAACCGATGCCGCTATCCTGCACCTCGATGCGCAAGGCCAGCCCTTCTTTGCCCGGCACGCCACCCACACGCAGGTTGACACCACCCTGGTGGGTGAACTTGATGGCATTGTCGATCAGGTAACCCAGCGCCTGGGTCAGCTTGCCGGCATCACCCTCGAGGGTATCGGGCAGGCTCTCGTCCAGCTGCAGGACAAAGCGCAGCCCGCGCTCCTCGGCGCGCGGCGCGTACTGCGCACGCAGGCCATCGCACAGGCCGCGCAGGCTGAACGGTTCGCGGCGCGGATAGAGCTTGCCGGCCTGCAGCTCGATCAGCGCGAGGATGTCGTTGACCATGCGCATCATGTCCCGCGCCGAACCGGTGGCAGTCTTGTGGTACTGGCCCAGCTCGACATCCATCGGCACGGTCTGCATCAGCTCCAGCGAGCCGATCACCCCGCTCATGGGAGTGCGCAGCTCGTGGGTGACAGTCGCGAGGAACTCATCCTTCAGGCGGTTGCTGCTGGCCAGTTCCAGGTTCAACTGCTCCAGCTTGCGACTGGTTTCCTGGAGGATCCGCGTGCGCTCTTCCTTCATCGCATTGATACGGTCAGCCAGGGCCAGTGACAGCAGGCCGACTTCCAGCGCCGAACCGATCTGGCTGGCGTACATGGTGAGGAAGACGTTCGGCAGAAAGCCCAGCACCATCAGCGTGTTGATGACCCCACCAAGCAGGAAGGCGCTCCAGGCGAAGATGAAGTAGCGCGCCACGCGCATGCCGCGCAGCCAGGCGAGGATGCCGGCGGCAAAGATCACCACGGTAAAGGCCAGCGCAAGGTAGGTGGCCAGGCGCAGGGCGACGGCGTAGCTGACGGTCAGCGCCAGCACCATCACCAGCGCGCCGACGGCCATCAGCACGCGCAGGATGCGATCGATCCACAGGCTGTGCTCGCGGGTGTGCAGGAAGCTGCGCGCGAACTGGCAACCGAACAGCCCGGCCGAACCGATCAGGAACGGCGTGGAGGCGTTGGCCCACCAGGGGTTGTTCGGCCAGAAGTATTCGATGCCCGCACCGTTGACCGATATCTGGTAGAAACCGAACGAGGCTATATAGAGGATGTAATAGAGGTAGCTGGTGTCACGCACGCTGAGGAAGATGAACAGGTTGTAGATCAGCATCACCAGCAGCACGCCATAGATGATGCCCAGCACATAAATGCGCTGCGGCTGTTCCTCGAGGTAGGCCTTGGGCGACCAGAGCGTCAGCGGCGCCTGGATCGAGCCCTGGCTTTCCAGGCGCAGGTAGACGCGCAGCGGCTTGCCCGGCTCCAGCTTGAGATCGAACAGGTAGTTGTTCTGGCGGATCGGCCGGCTGTCGAACGGCAACGTGTCGCCGGTGCGCTGGGCCAGCTTGAAGCCACCATTGCCATCGGGCAGGTAGAGCTCGAGCTTGTCCAGCGGCGGATAGGCCAGTTCGAGCAGCCAGTTGGCCGGATCTTTCGAGACCTGCGGCTGATAATCCAGGTCCAGGCGCAGCCAGAACACCGAGCGCGAATAACCGGCGTTGAGCACGTCGCGCTCATGCCGGCGGAAACTGGCGGCCAGCGCCGGCGAGCTGATCTCGGCGATATCGGCGGTGCCGCGCACGTCCTCGAAGACGTCCATCGCCCGCCCCAGGGGCAATTGCCCGACGTGCTCATCGAAGCTGATGGCGCTCGCCACTGGCGAGAGGATGAGTAGGATCAGGAAGATCAGCCAGTGCCGCATGGTGCCCCGCAGTGCCACCGACAGCCGCGCCGGAGATCCCCATCTCCCGCTTTGGCGCGCCGTGGAGGCGTTGTGTTGGAATCGGCGAACTCTAGCACAGGCCTTGTGCCCCGTGGCATTCGACCATTCGGCCAGGCAACGGCCGGGCGTTGCGCAATGGACCGTTCGGTCAGCTCAGCGGCGCATTTTGGTGATAAGCTCCCGCGCCATGAAAACACCTGCCTCCCGTCCCGTAGTGCTCTGCCTGTCCGGTCACGATCCCAGTGGCGGCGCCGGCTTGCAGGCCGATATCGAAGCCCTGATCGCCCAAGGCTGCCACGCGGCGCCTACCGTCACCGCACTGACCGTTCAGGATACCGTCAACGTTTCCGACTTCCGCGTGCTCGACCGCGAGTGGGTGCTGGCCCAGGCCAACGCCGTGATCGCCGACCTGCCGGTGGCCGCGGTCAAGCTGGGCATGCTCGGCTCGGTGCAGATGGTCGATACCGTCGTCGAGATCATGCAGTCCCTGCCGGGCATCCCGCTGGTCTGTGACCCGGTGCTGCGCGCCGGTGGAGGCGGTTCGCTGGGCAAGGACGACGTCGGCTACGCCATGCGCGAACGCCTGCTGCCGATCGCCGCCGTGGCCACGCCGAACCTGCCGGAAGCGCGCATCCTCGCCGAACTGCCCGAGGGCACCGCGGACGAGTGCGCCGACAAGCTGCTGCTGTATATCCAGACCCTGCTGATCACCGGCGGCCATGGCGACGAGTCCGAGGTGCACAATCGCCTGTACACCCGTGACGGCCAGCGCCACACCTTCACCTGCCAGCGCCTGCCCGGCAGCTACCACGGCTCCGGTTGCACCCTGGCGAGTACGCTTGCCGGCCGCCTGGCCCTGGGCGAGGAACTGGTGAGCGCGGTACGCAGCGCCCTGGACTACACCTGGCGCACCCTGCGCGACGCGGAAGCCCCTGGCCATGGCCAGTACGTTCCACGCCGGCTGCCGCTGGACTACTGCCACTGATTCAACCGCACCAATGATCGAGGCACCGATGAAACTGCGCGGACTCTACGCCATCACCGACAGCCAGCTGCTCGACGGCGGCCGCCTGCTGCCCTACGTCGAGGCCGCCCTGAAGGGCGGCGCCAAACTGCTGCAGTACCGCGACAAGTCCGACGACGCTTCGCGCCGCCTGCGCGAAGCCGAGGCCCTGCGCGATCTCTGCGCGCGCCATGGCGCCACGCTGCTGATCAACGATGACGCCGAACTGGCCGCGCGTCTGGGCGTCAGCGTGCACCTGGGGCAGACCGACGGCTCGCTGGCCGCGGCCCGCGCCCTGCTTGGCCGTGATGCCGTCATCGGCGGCACCTGCCATGCCAGCCTCGAGCTGGCCGAGAAAGCCATCGCCGAAGGGGCCAGCTACGTCGCCTTCGGCCGCTTCTTCGCCTCCCAGACCAAGCCCAGCGCATCCGCCGCCAGCCTCGAACTGCTGGAGCAGGCCAAGGCCCGCTTCAACGTGCCGCTGGTGGCCATCGGCGGCGTGACCCTGGATAACGCGCCCGAGCTGATCGCCCGTGGCGCCGACATGATCGCCGTGATCCACGCGCTGTTCGCCGCCGACTCCCCGGCCGCAGTCGAACAGCGCGCACGCGCCTTCAGCCAACTCTTCGAAACCCGCTGAGCGCCCACGCGCCCGGCCCTTCACAGCTTCGCGAGGTACACCATGTCCCGTTCCGAAACGCTTTTCGCCAATGCCCAGAAACACATCCCCGGTGGCGTGAACTCGCCGGTGCGCGCGTTCAAGAGCGTCGGCGGCACCCCGCTGTTCTTCAAGCACGCGGAAGGCGCCTACGTGGTGGACGAGGATGACAAGCGCTACGTCGACTACGTCGGTTCCTGGGGCCCGATGATCCTCGGCCACAGCCACCCGGACGTGCTCGATGCCGTGCGCAAGCAGCTCGACCACGGCCTGTCCTACGGCGCGCCGACCGCGCTGGAAGTGGAAATGGCCGATCTGGTCTGCTCGCTGGTGCCGTCCATGGACATGGTGCGCATGGTCAGCTCCGGCACCGAAGCCACCATGAGCGCCATCCGCCTGGCCCGTGGCTACACCGGCCGCGACAGCATCATCAAGTTCGAGGGCTGCTACCACGGCCACTCCGACAGCCTGCTGGTGAAAGCCGGCTCCGGCGCCCTGACCTTCGGCGTGCCGAACTCCCCCGGCGTGCCGGCAGCCTTCGCCAAGCACACCCTGACCCTGCCCTACAACGACATCGCCGCCGTCGAGAAGACCCTGGGCGAAGTCGGCAAGGACGTGGCCTGCATCATCGTCGAACCGGTCGCCGGCAACATGAACTGCGTGCCGCCCGCGCCGGGCTTCCTCGAAGGCCTGCGCAGCCTGTGCGACAAGCACGGCGTGGTACTGATCTTCGACGAAGTGATGACCGGCTTCCGCGTCGCTCTCGGCGGCGCCCAGGCGCACTACGGCATCACCCCGGACCTGTCGACCTTCGGCAAGATCATCGGCGGCGGCATGCCGGTGGGCGCCTTTGGCGGCAAGCGCGAGATCATGGAGCAGATTTCCCCGCTCGGCCCGGTCTACCAGGCCGGCACCCTGTCGGGCAACCCGCTGGCCATGGCCGCCGGCCTGACCACCCTGCGCCTGATCAGCCGCCCCGGCTTCCACGACGAGCTGACCACCTACACCACCCACATGCTGCAAGGCCTGCAGGAGCGCGCGGACGCTGCCGGCATCCCCTTCGTGACCACCCAGGCGGGCGCCGCGATGTTCGGCCTGTACTTCACCGGCGCCGACGCCATCGTCACCTTCGACGACGTGATGACCAGCGATGCGGAACGCTTCAAGCGCTTCTTCCACCTGATGCTGGATGCCGGCGTCTACCTGGCTCCGAGCGCCTTCGAGGCCGGTTTCACCTCCATCGCCCACGGCGAAACCGAGCTGAAACTGACCCTGGACGCCGCCGAGCGCGCATTCGCCGCCCTCAAGTAAGCCGCTCCACGCAGGGCGCCCATCCGGGCGCCCTGCGCTCTGCCCCGAGGCTTTCGGGGCTTTATCCTGGCGTTACACCGCCCCCGCCGCCGTAGCCGTTTCCAGCAAAAAAACAGAAAAGAAGGTAAAGACTTTGTAAGGAGGCGCCGGCTTATTTCATAATGTGAAGGCTGGCGCATTTCGCTGGCCGGGTTTTACCCGCCCCGATCCTGGAGGCCGTTTCTCCCCATGTACCGTTCTGGTCGCACCCTGCTGGGCTGCCTGTTGCTCGCACTGCCCCTGTTCACTCAGGCGGGCGGCAACTCGCTGCTGATTCCAGCCACCGGGCGCTGCACCCTGAACACCGTGCCCGAACAGCTGCAGCAGGCTCTGGCCAGCTGCCAGCAGGCTGCCAATGCCGGCGACGCACAGGCACAGTTCGAACTGGGGGAATTCTTCTATACCGGCGAACGCGCCCCGCGCGACTTCCAGGCCGCCCTGCACTGGTACGAGAAGGCTTCGCTGCAGGGCCACGCCGATGCACAGCTGCGCCTGGGCACCATGTTCTTCCGTGGTGAAGGTGTGAAAGCCAACAATGTGCAGGCCTACATCGTGCTGAAGATGGCCGCGGTCAACGGCGCCGAAGACGCCATGGACAGTGCCGACCTGGTCGCCGAGCAGATGAACAAGGACGAGCTGGACATCGCCACCAAGGTGCTCGGGCAGATCTTCCGCAACTACCTGATCGAACTGCAGACCGCCGGCAACTCGCCGTTCTCGCCGCTGCCCTGAGCCACACGCCAAACACCACTCCCTGTAGGAGCGAGCTTGCTCGCGAACAGGGCTATTCGGCTGATGTCGGCGTCGGGCGGTTCGCGAGCACGCTCTCTCCTACGAAGTGATGAATCAGCTGTCCTTGCTCGGCATCGGCATGGGGAACGGCATCACGTTGCCGGTGATCTTGGCATCGCTGATCTTCGCGGTACCCAGGCGCTCCACCTCGTCGATGCGGATGATCGAGTGCAACGGCACGAAGCTGCGGATGACGCCATCGAACTGCGCCTTGAGCTTCTCCTCGCTGGGGTCGACCACTACCTGGGTGCGCTCGCCGAAGACGAACTCCTCGATCTCCAGGAAGCCCCACAGATCGCTCTGGTAGATCTGTTTGGCGTACATCTCGTACACCTGGCCCTGGTTGAGGAAGACCACCTTGTAGATCGGGTTCTCGCGCTTGCTCATGAACGAAGGATGACAGCTTTGCAAAAAGGGCACGCAGCATAGCACAGCCGCGCGACCTCCAGGCCGGCCCCTGCCCCAGCCGGTGGCAGACGACTCGCCTCGGGCTTATAATGCGCGGTCATTTTTTAACCAGACCAAGAAAGACTCCATGGCCAAGAAGCTTTTCATCCAGACCCACGGTTGCCAGATGAACGAGTACGACAGCTCGCGCATGGCCGATCTGCTGGGTGAACACCAGGCCCTGGAAATCACCGAAAAGGCTGAAGAAGCCGACGTCATCCTGCTCAATACCTGCTCGATCCGCGAGAAGGCCCAGGAGAAGGTGTTCTCCGAACTGGGCGCCTGGCGCACGCTGAAGCAACAGAACCCGAACCTGGTCATCGGCGTCGGCGGCTGCGTGGCCAGCCAGGAAGGCGCGGCGATTCGCGAGCGAGCGCCCTACGTCGACGTAGTCTTCGGCCCGCAAACGCTGCACCGCCTGCCGGAAATGATCGACGCCGCCCGCACCACGCGCAAACCGCAGGTGGACGTGTCCTTCCCGGAGATCGAAAAGTTCGACCGCCTGCCCGAGCCACAGGTGAACGGCCCGACGGCCTTCGTCTCGGTGATGGAAGGCTGCAGCAAGTACTGCACCTTCTGCGTGGTGCCCTACACCCGCGGCGAGGAAGTCAGCCGGCCGTTCGACGACGTGCTGGCCGAAGTGATCCACCTGGCCGAGAACGGCGTGAAGGAAGTCACCCTGCTGGGCCAGAACGTCAACGGCTACCGTGGCCAGACCCACGACGGCCGAATCGCCGATTTTGCCGAACTGATCCGCGTGGTCGCCGAGGTCGATGGCATCGAGCGCATCCGCTACACCACCTCGCACCCGCTGGAGTTCTCCGACTCGCTGATCGCCGCCCACGCCGAGGTGCCGCAGCTGGTGAAGTTCGTCCACCTGCCGGTGCAGGCCGGCTCCGACCGCATCCTCGCGGCAATGAAGCGCAACCACACCGCGCTGGAATACAAGTCGCTCATTCGCAAGCTGAAGGCGGCGGTACCGGATATCTGCATCAGCTCGGACTTCATCATCGGCTTCCCTGGCGAGACCGAGAAGGATTTCGAGCAGACCATGAAGCTGGTGGAAGACGTCGGCTTCGATTTCTCCTTCTCCTTCATCTACAGCTCGCGCCCGGGCACCCCGGCCGCCGACCTGGTGGACGACACCCCCGACGAAGTGAAGAAGCAGCGTCTGCTGATCCTCAACAGCCGCCTCAACCAGCAGGGTTTCGAGATCAGCCGACGGATGGTCGGCAGCATCCAGCGCATCCTCGTCACCGACTACGCCAAGCGCGACCCGGGCCAGCTCCAGGGCCGTACCGAGAACAACCGCGTGGTCAACTTCCGCTGCGACAATCCGCGCCTGATCGGCCAGTTCGTCGACGTGGAAATCTACGAGGCACTGCCCAATTCCCTGCGCGCGACCCTGGTGGAAGCACGTCACTGAACCTCGACCGTTGAATCCCCCGTTGGCGACTGAACTTTCGTACTCGCTCGCCGGGGGTTATTCTTCGACCATCTCCCTTTGCAGCACGGCGACCTAGACAGCCCTTGAACGCCCCCCTGGATATCCATCGATTCATGCTCGAGCCCTTCGAGGCCCGTAGCTTCGCCAACCTGTGCGGCCAGTTCGACGAACACCTGCACCAGATCGAGAAGCGCCTCGGCATCGAGATCCGCAACCGCGGCAACCAGTTCGAACTGGTCGGCGACCCCGAGCGCACCCAGGCCGCCGAGAACCTCCTGCAGCGCCTCTACCGCGAAGTGCAGAACGGCACCGAGATGACGCCCGACCTGGTGCACCTGTTCCTGCAGGAGTCCGGCCTGGAAGAACTCGCCGCCGAGCCCGTCGTCCCGCTGGTGACGCTCAAGACCCGCCAGGCACACATCCGTCCGCGCGGCGCGAACCAGCAGCGCTACGTCAAGGCGATCCTCGACCACGACATCAACTTCGGCATCGGCCCAGCCGGCACCGGCAAGACCTACCTTGCCGTCGCCTGCGCCGTGGACGCCCTGGAGCGCGAGCAGATCCGCCGCATCCTGCTGGTGCGCCCGGCGGTGGAAGCCGGCGAGAAGCTCGGCTTCCTGCCCGGCGACCTGTCGCAGAAGATCGACCCCTATCTGCGCCCGCTCTACGACGCGCTGTACGAGATGCTCGGCTTCGAGACCGTGGCCAAGCTGATCGAACGCCAGGTCATCGAGGTCGCACCGCTCGCCTACATGCGCGGCCGCACGCTGAGCAACAGCTTCATCATCCTCGACGAAAGCCAGAACACCACGATGGAACAGATGAAGATGTTCCTCACTCGGATCGGCTTCGGCTCCACCGCGGTGATCACCGGCGACGTCACCCAGGTCGACCTGCCCAAGGGCACCCGCTCGGGCCTCAAGCACGTGATGGAAGTGCTGCGCGACGTCCCCGGCATCAGCTTCACCCACTTCAAGTCCAAGGACGTCGTGCGCCACCCGCTGGTGCAGCGCATCGTCGATGCCTACGACGCCTATGAGAACCGTCTGACCGGCATAGAAGGCCAGGGCAACAAGAATGCTTGAACTGGACCTGCAGGTCGCCTCCGAAGCGGCCGGCCTGCCAAGCGAGGCCGAGTTCAGAGCCTGGTGCGAACTGGCCCTGCGCCAGCGCCAGAATGATTCTGAACTCACCATCCGCCTGGTGGACGAAGCCGAAGGGCGCGAACTGAACAAGACCTGGCGGCACAAGGACTACGCCACCAACGTACTGTCCTTCCCCGCCGATGTTCCCGATGAGCTGCTGGATATCCCGCTGCTCGGCGACCTGGTGATCTGCGCCCCCGTGGTCACCCGCGAGGCCGCCGAACAGGGCAAGTCCGTGCAGGCCCACTGGGCCCACCTCGTCATCCATGGCTGCCTCCACCTGCTCGGCTACGATCACATCGACGATGTGGAAGCCGAGGAAATGGAAGGTCTGGAACGGGAATTGCTGGCCGAACTGGGTCACCCCGACCCGTACGCGGCCGATGAAGAATAAAAGCCACTGAGCAGGAATGATGAGCGAAGACCGATCGAGCAATGGGCACAAGTCGTGGTTGGACAAGATCACCCAGGCTTTTGCCCATGAGCCGAGAAACCGCCAGGAGCTCCTCGAGCTGCTGCGCGAAGCCCACGACAACAAGCTGCTCGACAGCGAAGCGTTGTCCATCGTCGAAGGCGCAATCCAGGTAGCGGACCTCCAGGTCCGCGACATCATGGTGCCGCGCTCGCAGATGATCAGCATCAAGGCCACCCAGACCCCGCGCGAGTTCCTCCCGGCGATCATCGAGGCGGCGCACTCGCGCTACCCCGTGGTCGGCGAGAGCCTGGACGACGTCATGGGGGTGCTGCTGGCCAAGGACCTGTTGCCGCTGATCCTTCACGACAACGCACACGCCTTCAATATCAAGGACCTGCTGCGGCCGGCCACCTTCGTCCCGGAATCCAAGCGACTCAACGTGCTGCTGCGCGAGTTCCGTGCCAACCACAACCACATGGCCATCGTCATCGACGAGTACGGCGGCGTGGCGGGGTTGGTGACCATCGAGGACGTGCTGGAGCAGATCGTCGGCGATATCGAGGACGAGCACGACGTCGAGGAGGACAGCTACATCAAGCCACTGCCCAGCGGCGATTTCATCGTCAAGGCACTGACCCCGGTAGAAGCCTTCAACGACTTCTTCGGCGCGGAGTTCTCCGACGAAGAGTTCGACACCGTCGGCGGCGTGGTGATGAGCGCCTTCGGTCACCTGCCCAAGCGCAACGAAACCACCGAGCTGGGCGGCTTCCGCTTCCGCGTGCTCAACGCGGACAGTCGCCGACTGCACCTGCTGCGCCTCACCCCGCTGCAAGACTAAGGGGCAGGCCAGGCAGGAGCGAGCTTGCGCCCCACAGGGATGTGGGAAATGCCGTTATCCGCAGGGAACGGATTCGGCCTCGCGAACCAACTCCGCTGCGGGGTCGTTCGCGGGCAAGCTCGCTCCTACAATCAGCTCGGACCTTTCCTGCAACACCCTGCCGCAGTCGGCTCATGGCTTTTGGCTTTCATCCCCATAGCCTACCGTTCGTCTCTCCATTACTCTTGCGCATCGCTAAAACGCAACAAGGATTTCCGATGCGCTGGATCACCCGCCCCGGCCTGCCAGGCCATCTGCTCGCCCTGGCCGCCGGCGCGCTCACTCCGCTGTTCCTGGCACCGTTCGGCTACTGGCCGCTGGCGGTGCTGTCGCTGGCCCTGTTCTACCTCGGCCTGCGTGGTACCACCGCTGGCTCGGCACTGTGGCGCGGCTGGTGGTACGGCTTCGGCGCCTTCATCGCCGGCACCAGCTGGATCTACTTCAGCATCCATAACTTCGGCGGCGCCTCCGGGCCACTGGCCGGCTTCCTGGTGGCCGGTTTCAGTGCCGGTGTAGCCTTCTTCTTCGCCCTGCCGGCCTGGGTCTGGGCGCGCTTCTTGCGCCGCAACAACGCCCCGATCAGCGATGCGCTGGCCTTCGCCGCGCTGTGGGTAGTGCTGGAACTGTTCCGCAGCTGGTTCCTCACCGGTTTCCCCTGGCTCTACGCTGGCTACAGCCAGCTGGAAGGTCCGCTGGCCGGCCTCGCCCCCCTGGGCGGCGTATGGCTGGTGTCGTTCGCCATTGCCCTGAGCGCTGCGCTGATCATCAATATCCCGGCACTGAGCCGACGCCCGGCGCGCCTGGTCGCCGGCCTGATCCTGCTGATCGCGCCCTGGGCCGTGGGGCTGGGCTACAAAGGCCACGCCTGGACCAGCCCCGCCGGAGCAGCGCTGAAGGTCGCCGCGCTGCAGGGCAACATCGCCCAGGAAATGAAGTGGGACCCGAAAGCCATCACTCACCAGCTGGAGCTGTACCGCGACCTGACCGCCGAGCAGAGCGGCGTTGACCTGATCGTCTGGCCGGAAACCGCCGTGCCGGTGCTCAAGGACCAGGCCACCGGCTACCTGGAGATGATCAACGGCGTCGCCAGCGCCAAGAAGGCCGCACTCATCACTGGCGTGCCGGTGCGCGAGAAGACTGCCGAGGGCATCCGCTACTACAACGGCATCACCGTGGTCGGCGAAGGCGGCGGCAACTACCTCAAGCAGAAACTGGTGCCCTTCGGCGAATACGTTCCGCTGCAGGACGTGCTGCGCGGTCTGATCGCCTTCTTCGATCTGCCCATGTCCGACTTCGCCCGCGGTCCGGCCGACCAGCCGCTGCTCAAGGCCAAGGGCTATTCCGTGGCACCGTACATCTGCTACGAAGTGGTCTATCCGGAATTCGCCGCCGAGCTCGCCGCACAGAGCCAACTGCTGCTGACGATCAGCAACGACGCCTGGTTCGGCACCTCCATCGGCCCGTTGCAGCACCTGCAGATGGCGCAGATGCGTGCCCTGGAAGCCGGGCGCTGGATGGTCCGCGGCACCAACAACGGCGTCACCGCGCTGATCGACCCGTTCGGCAAGCTGGCAGTACAGATCCCGCAGTTCCAGCAAGGCGTGCTGCACGGCGAAGTGGTACCGATGCAGGGCCTGACGCCCTACCTGAAGTGGCGCGTCTGGCCGCTGGCGATCCTCAGCGCCGTGTTGCTGGTGTGGGCCCTGGTACGCCGTCGCACGCACCCGGAAGAACGCCGACTGTTCGGCTGACTCCCACGAAAAAGGGCCTCATTGCGAGGCCCTTCTTCTTGGGATAAGGCAAAAACCTGCGTAGGAGCGGACTCCGTCCGCGATCGGTCCGCCTCGCGCCTGAAACCATCGCGGACGAAGTCCGCTCCTACCTAAAGCCAGCTATCGGTAAAACAACCGATACCCCACCAGCCCGATCGCCTCGTTGAGCAATTGCCCGCTCTGCCAGATCGCCCGGCCTTCCGGCAGCCAGCCGCCCATGGGCACCACATCATCCGTACCGATGTAGCCCGCAGGCGCCGGCAGCACTTCCAATCCGGCCTTCTCGAAGCTCCAGATCGAACGCGGCATGTGAATGGCGCTGGTGACCAATACCACTCGCTGGATACCGGCCTCGCGCAGCATCTGCGCGCTGAACAGCGCATTCTCCCAGGTCGTGCGGCTACGCCCCTCCTCCCAGCGCACCGGCACGCCATAGTCGTCCAGCAGGCTCTGCGCCATGATCCGCGCTTCGGAAGGCGGCGTGTCGTAATGCAGCCCGCCAGAGACCAGTACCGGCAGGCCGCTGGCCTTGGCCAGGCGCGCGGCGTAGCGAATACGTTCGCGGGCCATCAGGCCGGGCTGGTCCTCGCCCCAGGCACGATCCCCGCGCACTCGGCCGGCACCCAGCACCACGATGGCGTCAGCGCGCTGCGCCAACCCCGCCCAGTCCGTCTGCTTCAGCGGCTCCTGCTGTTCCAGCTGTCGCGCGCCCCACTCCACCGTCACCGGCAGGCTCATCAGCAGCAGGCCGAGGAACCCGGAAAAGAAGCAGAAAAGAGAAAAACGCGGATAGCGCCGGCGCAGCAAGAAGCCCAGGAGCAACAGCAGCAGGAGTAGTCCCGGCGGCATGAAAATCTGTTTGAGGATGAAGCGGATAGGCATTGGCGACTCCTTGTCGAGGCGCCAAGCCTAACGGATCGGGAAACGCTCAGCGTGCTTTCGCGTTGCGGAACAGCTGTGAACCGCAGGAGGTGCAGGGCAGCACACCCTGGTGGCGACTCCAGGCCACCGGCGAGCCACACAGCGCGCATTGCAGCGATTGCGGACGAGGCACCAGGCGCGGGCGGCTCGGCGGCACGGGATGACGTACCGGGCGCGGGGCGCGGGAAGACGAGCGCTCCAGCAATGCCAACTCTTCAGCCGCGGCATGCCAGCCGCGCAACCAGTTCACATCCTGCTCGAGATAAGCCCGGATCAGCGCCATTTCCGCTTCGCTCAGGCCGCGCAACTCCAGCTCCATGGGGCATTCGTCACGTAGTCGCTCGGCGGTATCGGCTTCATCCAGAGCCAGCGCGAGTCGTTGCAACAACCGTTCATACAGACCGGAACCCGAAGCACTTGCGCGATGCAGCTCAGCCATCAGTCACCTCAAGACAGGCGGAAACCTCCCGCCCTCAGGCAAAGCTTAGCGGGCCACCCCAGCGGGCACCGAGCGTGCGACAAACGGCGCGGGCTACCGACTGTGGGTGGGGTCATGTATGCTACGAGGCTTTCTGTAGCCGCCCGACCCGTGTCTTCTCAGGGGTCGGTGGAGCGGAGAGCCACTCGACCTCCCCGGCCACACAATTCTCTTCCGTACAGGTTCAAATCGCGCCATGCACGAGCAATACCAGCCTCTCGAGATCGAATCCCAGGCCCAGACCTACTGGAATGAACACAACTCCTTCCGCGTCGACGAAGTCGCTGCCAAGGAGAAGTTCTACTGCCTGTCGATGTTCCCGTATCCGAGCGGCAAGCTACACATGGGGCATGTGCGCAACTACACCATCGGCGACGTGATCAGCCGCTACCACCGCATGCAGGGCAAGAACGTCCTGCAGCCGATGGGCTGGGACGCCTTCGGCATGCCGGCGGAAAACGCCGCGATGAAGAACAACGTCGCACCGGCAGCCTGGACCTACGACAACATCGCCTACATGAAGGCCCAGCTCAACAGCCTGGGCCTGGCCATCGACTGGTCCCGCGAAGTCACCACCTGCAAGCCGGATTACTACCGCTGGGAACAGTGGCTGTTCACCCGCCTGTTCGAAAAGGGCGTGATCTACCGCAAGAACGGCACCGTGAACTGGGACCCGGCGGACCAGACCGTACTGGCCAACGAGCAGGTCATCGACGGCCGTGGCTGGCGTTCGGGCGCGCTGATCGAGAAGCGCGAAATCCCGATGTACTACTTCAAGATCACCGCCTACGCCGAAGAGCTGCTGTCCAGCCTCGACGATCTGCCGGGCTGGCCGGAACAGGTCAAGACCATGCAGCGCAACTGGATCGGCAAGTCCCGCGGCATGGAGATCGCCTTCCCCTACGACCAGGCTTCCATCGGTGAAGCCGGCCAGCTGAAGGTCTTCACCACCCGTCCGGACACCCTGATGGGCGCCACCTACGTCGCCGTGGCCGCGGAGCATCCGCTGGCCACCCTGGCCGCCGAGCGTGATCCGTCGCTGCAGGCGTTCATCGACGAATGCAAGCGCGGCGGCGTCGCCGAAGCCGACATCGCCACCCAGGAGAAGAAAGGCGTCGCCACTTCCCTGTTCGTCGAACACCCGCTGACCGGCGACAAACTGCCGGTGTGGATCGCCAACTACGTCCTGATGACCTACGGCGAAGGCGCCGTGATGGCGGTTCCGGGTCACGACGAGCGCGACTTCGAGTTCTCCAACAAGTACGGCCTGCCGATCGTCCAGGTCATCGCCAAAGTCGAAGGCGACAACGACTTCGAAGCCGGCACCTGGAAAGAGTGGTACGGCCTGAAGGACGACAGCGTCATCACCGTCAACTCCGGCAAATACGATGGCCTGGGCTACCAGGCTGCGTTCGACGCCATCGGCGCCGATCTCGCCGCCAAGAGCCTTGGCCAGCAGCGCACCCAGTTCCGCCTGCGCGACTGGGGCATCAGCCGCCAGCGCTACTGGGGCTGCCCGATCCCGATCATCCACTGCGACAGCTGTGGCGACGTGCCGGTGCCGGCCGACCAACTGCCGGTAGTCCTGCCTGAAGACGTCGTACCGGACGGCGCCGGTTCGCCGCTGGCCAAGCTGCCGTCGTTCTACGAGTGCAGTTGCCCTAAATGCGGCCAGCCGGCCAAGCGCGAAACCGACACCATGGACACCTTCGTCGAGTCGTCCTGGTATTTCGCCCGCTACGCCTGCCCGCAATTCGAAGACGGCATGCTGGACAAGAAGGCCGCCAACTACTGGCTGCCGGTCGACCAGTACATCGGCGGCATCGAGCACGCCATTCTCCACCTGCTCTATGCGCGCTTCTTCCACAAGCTGATGCGTGACGAAGGCCTGGTCGACTCCGACGAGCCGTTCAAGAATCTCCTGACCCAGGGCATGGTGGTCGCCGAGACCTACTACCGCGTTGCCGCCAATGGTGGCAAGGAATGGTTCAACCCGGCGGACGTGGAAGTCGAGCGTGACGCCAAGGCCAAGGTCATCGGCGCACGCCTGAAGACCGATGGCCTGCCGGTGGAGATCGGCGGCACCGAGAAGATGTCCAAGTCCAAGAACAACGGCGTGGACCCGCAGGCCATGATCGACGCCTACGGCGCCGACACCTGCCGCCTGTTCATGATGTTCGCCTCGCCGCCGGACATGAGCTGCGAATGGTCCGACTCCGGCATCGAAGGCGCCAACCGCTTCCTGCGCCGCGTCTGGCGTCTGGCCCAGGCCCACGTCAATGCAGGCCCTGCCGGCGCCGTGGACAAGTCTGCGCTGGACGATGCACAGAAGGCCATTCACCGCGCCATCCACCTGGCGATTCGTCAGGCCAGCCAGGATGTCGGCCAGCACCACAAGTTCAACACCGCCATCGCCGCCGTGATGACCCTGATGAACGTGCTGGAGAAGGCCCCGGCCGAATCCGCCGCCGACCGCGCCCTGCTGCAGGAAGGCCTGGAAACCGTCACCCTGCTGTTGGCCCCGATCACCCCGCATATCTGCCACGTGGTCTGGGAAGAGCTGGGCAAGGACGGCGCCGTGATCGACGCCAGCTGGCCGCAAGTCGACGAAGCCGCCCTGGTGCAGGACAGCCTGCAACTCGTGGTACAGGTCAACGGCAAGCTGCGCGGCCACATCGAAATGCCCGCCAGCGCCAGCCGCGAGGAAGTCGAGGCAGCCGCCCGTGCCAACGAAAATGTCCTGCGCTTCACCGACGGCCTGACCATTCGCAAGGTCATCGTGGTGCCGGGCAAGCTGGTCAATATCGTCGCCAACTAAAAGCAACGCTGGAAAAGACCCATTCGCCCGTGGCACCTTCGCCACGGGCATATCGGATCAACAGGAGTGAGGAAGCTTGATGAAACGTATCCTGACCAGCCTCGCGCTGATCGGCCTGGCCAGCGTGCTGAGCGCCTGCGGTTTCCAACTGCGCGGCCTGGGCGATACGAACTTTGCGCTCAAGGAAATCGACGTGAGTGCGCGAAACGCCTATGGCGAGACCGTCACGCAGCTCAAGCAGGTGCTTGAAGGCAGCGGCGTGAAAGTCGTCTCCCGCGCGCCCTACCACCTGATCCTGGCCCGCGAGGACGTGACCCAGCGCAGCGTCAGTTACACCAGTTCCGCCCGCAGCGCGGAAAACGAACTGACCAACACCCTGAGCTACGAAATTCGCGGCACCAACAACCTGCTGCTGCTCGCCAACCAGGTCCAGGTCCGCAAGGTCTACGTGCAGGATGAGAACAACCTGATCGGCTCCGACCAGGAAGCCCAGCAGATTCGCGCCGAAATGCGCCGTGATCTGGTCCAGCAGATGGTCACCCGCCTGCAGATGGTCACCCCGGCCCAGCTCGATGACCTGCAGGCCAAGGCAGAAGCCAAGGCCAAGGCCGAAGCAGACGCCATGAAGGCCGCGGACGAGGCTGCCAAGTCTCAACCGCAGCAGTCGCCGATCGAATTCCCGAAAGCACAGTAAGCGACAAGGGGCCGGCCAACCGGCCCCTTTCTCATTATGAAGCTCAATCCCGGACAACTCGCCAAGCACCTGCAAGGCAACCTCGCGCCCGTCTACGTGGTCAGCGGCGACGAACCGTTGCTCTGCCAGGAAGCCTGCGATGCCATCCGTGCCGCCTGCCGTCAGCGTGATTTCTCTGAACGCCAGGTGTTCAACGCCGAGGCCAACTTCGATTGGGGCCAACTGATCGAAGCGGGCGCCAGCCTCTCACTGTTTGCCGAAAAGCGCCTGATCGAACTGCGCCTGCCCTCCGGGAAACCCGGTGACAAGGGCGCGGCGGTCCTCCAGGAGTACCTGCAGCGCCCGCCGGAAGACACCGTCCTGCTGGTCAGCCTGCCCAAGCTCGACGGCAGCACGCAGAAGACCAAATGGGCCAAGGCCCTGATCGACGGCGATGCTGCACAGTTCATCCAGATCTGGCCGATCGACGTGCACCAACTGCCACAGTGGATTCGCCAGCGCCTGTCCCAGGCCGGCCTCGCTGCCAGCCAGGAGGCGGTCGACCTGATTGCCGCGCGCGTCGAAGGCAACCTGCTGGCCGCCGCCCAGGAGATCGAAAAGCTCAAGCTGCTCGCCGACGGCCAACAGATTGACGCCGACACCGTGCAGGCGGCCGTGGCCGACAGTGCGCGCTTCGATGTCTTCGGCCTGATCGATGCCGCCCTCAACGGCGAAGCCGCACACTGCCTGCGCATGCTCGAAGGCCTGCGCGGCGAAGGTGTCGAACCGCCGGTGATTCTCTGGGCCCTGGCCCGGGAAATCCGCGTACTCGCCAGTCTCGCCCAGCAATTCAGCCAGGGCGTGCCGCTGGACAAGGCCTTCAGCCAGTGTCGCCCGCCGATCTGGGACAAGCGCCGCCCGCTGATGAGCAAGGCCCTGCAACGGCACACCGCACAACGCTGGAACCAGATGCTGCAGGACGCCCAACTGATCGATGCCCAGATCAAGGGCCAGGCGCCCGGCAACGTCTGGAATAGCCTCGCCCGCCTCGCCCTGCTGGTCGCCGGCCAGCGCATCAGCCTGCCTTCGGCCTGATTGTAGCGCTTCACGAGCCGGCCTCAGGAGCGCTCGGGCAGAGTCCGCCCCTACATCACGCAGCCCCTCCAAGGCGCCCTGCAGGAGCGAGCTTGCCCGCGACCCGCACAGCGTTTCACTCCCACTCGCGCACCTGGCGAACCTCTACGCAGCCGAGCCGGCCCGGCGGAATCTTCGCGGCGATGCGCTCGGCCTCCTCGATGCTCTGCGCCTCGATCAGATAGAAGCCACCCAACTGTTCCCGCGTTTCAGCGAAGGGTCCGTCGGTGACGGCCAGCTTTTCACCCTGACCGCGTAACGTGCGCGCGGTCGGTGTCGGTAACAGCGCATTGGCCGCGATGTAGTTGCCGCTGCTCCGCAGTTGTTCGCTATAGGTCATGCACTCGTCGACGATGCCACGCAGCTCGGCTTCCGGCAGCTCAGCCGCCTTGCGCTCGTCGAAGTAGATCATGCAGAGAAACTTCATCGCCCTTGCCCTCGTTCCTGTTCGCGTTGCCAGAAAGGTCTGCCCCCAGCGTAGCCCCGAATGGCCTGCGCTTGCCTTGGCCCGCCCGCCGCTAGACCAACGGCGTGGACAAGCGTGCCAGATAGGCGGAAGATGCGCGCGCCGGCAACGGCGCCGGCCTCAACGAGGAAAGACAGATGGCGAAGAAATCCAAACGGCCGAACAAGGCCAAGTCCCTGGTCGCACAACCGCTGTTCCGCAGCCGCCAGGAGCAGCCGCTCAAAGGCAAAGGCAGCTACCGCCGCGAAGCCTCCCGAAATTGGGAGGCTTCTTCGCTTCTGGCGGCCTGAAAACGTTAAAAAACCTGAACCTCCCCCGCCCTTTCGCTTTCAACCGGACAGCCACGCACCTGGAGGTCCAATCATGAAAGCTGCCGTCATCGTCGCCATCCTAGCCCTCCCCTTCAGCCTCTCCGCCCATGCGTTCTGCTCCGACCAGGAAGCCGAAGCCAAGGGCAAGCAGGTCGCTGCCAAGGTCACCGAAGTCACCCGCAGTGATCCCCAGCGCGCGCAGAAGCTCAACGAAAAGCTCGCCGAGCTGAAGAAGTCCCGCTCCAGCGAACAGCGCCCGGACGACTGCGCCGCGTACGACGACATGCTCAAGGAACTCAACCAGAGCGCGCCCAAGGTCGACCAGGAAACCGGCAGCCAGCCCAAGCAATAGCCCCTGCACCGCCCTTTGAGCAGAAGCGGACTGACCCAGGGATCACCGGGCGCCGGCCCGCGAAAAATCGCGTCAGGACCCTGCCCGGCGGCCGCGATCAGCGGAACCGTCCGACGGGAGCCTCGCCACGCTGGGAATTTTCCTCCGGCCGCGCCATCGAACCCTGCGTACCCTGCATTTCTGCTCAACGCAGACGCGTCACAGAGGCCATGCTAAGGTGGCCCCTCCCTGCCAGTTCCCGAGGAGAGCAATGCGCAAGCCTGTTTCATCTGTTGTCGGCCAACGCTGCCTGCTCGTCGCCGTCCTGTCCCTGGCCAGCTTCGGTCTGCTGACCTCCTGCACCGAGCCTCCTGCCAAGGGTGCCACCAGCGAGCATGCGCAACCCACGCAGAGCTTCGCCCAGTGGCGCGACGGCTTCCGCGCGCAAGCGCTCGCCGCAGGTATCAGCGCGGCAACCTTCGACACTGCGTTCGCAGGCATCGAGCCTGATGACTCGGTGGTCACCGCCGATCGCAGCCAGCCCGAGTTCACCCGCCCGGTCTGGCAGTATCTGGAAAGCGCCGTGTCGCCTGCGCGCGTGCGCAACGGCCAGGATCGCACCCTGGAGAACGCCGAAGCACTGCAACGCATCGAGAGCAGTTACGGCGTCGAGCGTGAAGCCGTGGTCGCGATCTGGGGCATGGAGAGCAACTTCGGCCAGCAGATGGGGAGCAAGAACGTCATCCGTTCCCTCGCAACCCTGGCCTACGAAGGCCGCCGCCCGGACTTCGGCCGCGACCAGTTGATCGCTGCGCTGCAGATCATCCAGCACGGCGACGTCCCGGCCAGCAACATGGTCGGCTCCTGGGCCGGCGCCATGGGCCAGACGCAGTTCATCCCCACCACCTACAACCGCTTTGCCGTGGACTTCGACGGCGACGGCCGGCGCGACATCTGGGGCTCTTCCTCCGACGCCCTGGCCTCCACGGCCAATTACCTGAAGAGCTCAGGCTGGCAGCGCGGCCAGAGCTGGGGGTTCGAAGTACGCCTGCCGCAAGGCTTCGACTACGCCCAGGCGGACATGGACATCCGCAAGCCGATGAGCGAGTGGTTGCGCCAGGGCATCAAGGTGGCCAGCGGCAACCTGCCGAGCGATCCGCAAGCCAGCGTGTCGCTGCTGCTGCCCGCCGGCTATCGCGGCCCGGCATTCCTGGTAACGGAGAACTTCCGCGCCATTCTCAAGTACAACAACTCGACGTCCTATGCCCTCGCCGTCGGCCTGCTCGCAGACAGCTTCAAGGGCGGCGGCCGGCTGGCGGGCAGCTGGCCGCTGGAAGACACACCACTGAGCCGCTCCGAACGCATCGAGTTGCAGCAACTGCTGGCACAGCAGGGTTATCAACCGGGCACCGCGGACGGGATCATCGGCGCCAACACGCGCAAGGCGATCCGGGCCTTCCAGCAGTCGGTCGGCTCGCCGGCGGACGGCTATCCGACCCCGGCGCTACTGGGACAGCTGCGGCAGAAGAGCTGAAGGAAAAAAGGCGCCCAAGGGCGCCTTTTTCATTCCGCGACCGGCTACTCAGCCGATCTTGGTGCCGTGCGCCTGCTGGTCGGCGTGGTACGAGGAACGTACCAGCGGGCCGGAAGCGACGTTCTTGAAGCCCATCTTCTCGCCTTCCTCGGCGAACCAGGCAAAGGTGTCCGGGTGGACGAAGCGCTGCACCGGCAGGTGGTTGCGCGAGGGTTGCAGGTACTGGCCGAGGGTCAGCATGTCGATGTCGTGCTCACGCATGCGGTGCATGACTTCGATGACTTCCTCGTCGGTCTCACCCAGGCCGAGCATCAGGCCGGACTTGGTCGGTACGTGCGGCACCATCTGCTTGAACTTCTGCAGCAAGTCGAGCGACCACTCGAAGTCGGAGCCCGGACGGGACGACTTGTACAGGCGCGGGACGGTTTCCAGGTTGTGGTTGAACACGTCCGGCGGCTCGTTGGCGGTGATTTCCAGGGCGATGTCCATGCGGCCGCGATAGTCCGGCACCAGGGTTTCCAGCTGGACGCCAGGGGACAGCTTGCGGATCTCGCGCAGGCAGTCGGCGAAGTGCTGGGCGCCGCCGTCACGCAGGTCGTCGCGGTCCACCGAGGTGATCACCACGTACTTCAGGCGCAGGTCGGCGATGGCGATGGCGAGGTTGGTCGGCTCGTCGACATCCAGCGGCTTAGGACGGCCATGGCCGACGTCGCAGAACGGGCAGCGACGGGTGCAGATGTCGCCCATGATCATGAACGTCGCGGTGCCACCGGAGAAGCACTCGCCCAGGTTCGGGCAGGAGGCTTCCTCGCAGACACTGTGCAGCTTGTGCTTGCGCAGCAGTTGCTTGATGCGGTCGACCTCGGGGGAAACGGGGATGCGCACGCGAATCCAGTCGGGCTTCTTCGGCAGTTCGCCGGTGGGGATGATCTTCACCGGAATGCGCGCGACCTTTTCTGCGCCGCGCAGCTTGACGCCAACTTCCACCTTGCCGGGCTTGGCGGCCGGGGCGGCCTGACCGGAGTTCTCCACAACAGTGCTCATCTAGGTTAGATCCCGCCCGTTAGGGTCTTCTGTGCCGCGTAGCCAAGGCGTTCGACGAGTTCGCCACGCAGGCGCTCGCGCACATCGGCCAATGCGATGGGGCCAGCCAGCTGACTGAGCTGGGTCATGGCCATGCCTGCGTAACCGCAGGGATTGATGCGTCGAAAGGGTTCCAGGTCCATGTCCACGTTCAAGGCCAGACCATGGAAGGAGCGGCCATTGCGGATGCGCAGGCCGAGGGATGCGATCTTCGCGCCGTCCACATAGACGCCCGGAGCATCGGGTTTGGACACAGCGGTAACACCGTAGCTGTCCAGCAGGCCGATAAGGCTCTGTTCGATGCGCGAGACGAGGTCGCGCACACCGATGCCGGAGCGGCGCACGTCAAGCATCAGGTAGGCGACCAGTTGGCCGGGACCGTGATAGGTCACCTGGCCGCCACGGTCGACCTGGACCACCGGGATGTCCCCGGGAAACAGCACGTGCTCGGCCTTGCCGGCCTGGCCCTGGGTGAACACACGCTCGTGCTCGAGCAACCAGACCTCGTCGGGCGTGCCGGGCTCGCGCTCGGCGGTGAAGCGCTGCATGGCGTGCCAGGTCGGCTCGTAAGGAAGGATTCCCAGCTCACGAAAGCCCAGCGTTTCGCCCATCAGAGCACCATGTGGACGCGGCCGGTGGCGCGCAGGTCTTTATGGATGTTCTGCAGTTGGTCAACGCCGGTAGCGGTGATCAGCACCTGCACGGACAGGAAACGGCCGTTGCGGCTGTCACGGGTGACCAGGGTGGTGATGTCGAGGTCCGGCGCGTGGCGCTGGATGACTTCGATGACCAGATCGGAGAAACCTTCGCCGGCGTCGCCGATGACCTTGATCGGATAGCGTTCGCAGGGGAACTCGATCTTCGGTGCGGGTTGCTCATTCTCGGTATTGAGACGATCGACAGAATCAGGGGTATCAGTCATGGCTCTCGCGGGCGGGTGGCCCGCCTCCGCATGAGCGTCCGGGATCGGGGCGCTCCGGGTGGATCGGACGGCGGCCGCCGGGCCACGGGGGGACCCGGCAGTCGCAGGCGGGCATTTTACCCGAGTTTACGACTGCGCGGGCAGGTCAATCCCAGCCTTGTATACAAAAGTGCAAGGCCGGGACGAGCGGTCAGTTGAACAGACCGTAGAAGAACATGCGCAGGCTGTCCCAGATGCGGCGGAAGAAACCACCCTCTTCCACGGCGTTCAGGGCGACCAGGTCGGAGGTGCGGACCACCTTGTCACCCAGCTTGACCTCGACCTTGCCGATCACCTGGCCCTGCTGGATCGGCGCCACCAGGTTGGGCTCGACGACCATGTTGGCCTGCAGCTGCTTGAGCTGGCCGCGCGGCACGGTCATGGTCAGGTCGTCGGACAGGCCGGCCTTCACTTCGTGGTCGGAGCCTTTCCAGACCATGGCCTTGGTCAGCTCGGCGCCCTTCTTGTAGAAGGTCTGGGTTTCGAAGAAGCGGAAGCCGTAGGTCAGCAGCTTCTGGGTCTCGGCGGCGCGGGCCTGCTCGCTGTTGGTGCCGAACACCACGGCGATCATGCGCTGGCCGTCACGCACTGCGGAAGCCACCAGGCAGTAGCCGGCTTCGTCGGTGTGGCCGGTCTTCAGGCCGTCGACGGTCTTATCGCGCCACAGCAGCAGGTTGCGGTTGGGCTGCTTGATGTTGTTCCAGAAGAACTCTTTCTGCGCGTAGATCGCGTAGTGGGTCGGCTCGCCGTAGATGATCGCGCGGGCCAGGACAGCCATGTCCTTGGCGGACGAGTAGTGATCCGGGTTGGGCAGGCCGGTGGCGTCCATGAAGTGGGAGTTGCTCATGCCCAGCTTCTGCGCGGTGGTGTTCATCATGTCGGCGAAGGCGTCTTCGCTGCCGGCGATGTGCTCGGCCAGGGCGACCGAGGCGTCGTTGCCGGACTGGATGATGATGCCGTGCAGCAGGTCGCTCACCGAGACCTGGGAGCCGACCTTGATGAACATGCGCGAACCGCCGGTACGCCAGGCGTGCTCGCTGACGGTGACCAGGTCGGATTCGGCGATGCGGCCGCCTTCGATTTCCTTGGTGGCGATATAGGCGGTCATCAGCTTGGTCAGGCTGGCGGGCGGCAGACGCTCGTCGCCGGCGTTCTCGACCAGGATGTTGCCGCTGGCGCCGTCCATCAGCACCCAGGCCTTGGCCGCGAGCTGCGGGGCGGCGGGAACGACTTCAGCTGCCCAGCTGGCCACGGGGGCGCTGAACAGCACGAGCAAGGACAGGCGTTTGGCGAAGTTGAAGATGTTCATCCGTCTCTCTGGGGTTTACTAATGGTCAAACAATCCCCCGCGGGGGAACTCGTGAGGCGGCCTCTGCGTGCCGCTATTGCGCGTGCGCTGGAATCTCAGTCCAGGCGCACGAGCTTGGGTTGGCCAAGGTTGGCCACGCGGATGCTGTCCTGCATCCGGCTTGCTTCATCCTGCGTTCCGATCGGCCCCAGGCGCACCCGGTACAAGGTCTGCTGGTTGACCACGACCGAGCTGATAAAGGATTTCGCCCCCGTCAGGCCGCCGACCTTCTCCTTGAGAAGCTCCGCAGCGTCCGGGTTGGCGAAGGCACCCACCTGGAGATACAGGCCATCGACTGGTAATGAAGCGTTTTTTTTTGAGTCGATCTGGACCGGTGCCACGGGCACAGCGTGCTGCGCCGGCGGCGGGGTGTAGGTTTCGATCGGCTGGGCCATGGCAACTGCCTGCGGCTGCGCGGCGGCGGGCTGCGCGGCCATCTTCGGCAGGGCCATGATCATCGGCGGTTGCTTGCCCTGGGCAGCCCACCAGCGGTCGGGGTCGATGCCCTCTACCTTGACGTGGGCGGTGCCGGTCTCGGCATAGCCGAGCTTCTTGGCGGCGGCGAAGGACAGGTCGATCACCCGGTCGGAATAGAACGGCCCGCGGTCGTTGACGCGGACAATGACGCTCTTGCCGTTGTCCAGGTTGGTCACGCGGACATAGCTGGGCAGCGGCAGGGTCTTGTGCGCGGCGGTCATGCCGTACAGGTCGTACTGCTCACCGTTGGCGGTGGCCTGGCCGTGGAACTTGGTGCCGTACCAGGAGGCGGTGCCGACCACGCTGTAGGTATTGGAGTTGCTCAGCGGGTAGTAGGTCTTGCCCAGCACGGTGTAGGGATTGTTCTTGAACGGCCCGTTGTGCGGCATCGGCACGGCATCGGGGATGCGCGAGACATCCACGTCCCACCAGGGCGCGCCGTCGCGGTGCGGACGGCTGTAGTCATAGGGCCCGGAAATGCCGCTGCTGGCCACCGGCTGCTGCTGCGGCGCACGGTTGCCGGTGCAGCTGGCGAGGAATACGGTGCTCAGGCCAACGCAGGCGGCCAGCGACCAGAGGCCGGGACTTGCGATTCGCTTGCTCAATGGACACCTCGCGCCTTGGCGATCTCGCCGGCCAGCTGGTGGACCGCCATGGCGTACATGGCGCTGCGGTTGTAGCGGGTAATGACGTAGAAGTTCGGCAGGCCAACCCAGTACTCGGTGCCCTGCGCGCCTTCCAGGCGCATGGCGGTGACCATCAGGTCGTCGCGGATCACGTCATGGGTGCGCCAGCCCTGAGAGCGTAGCTGACCGAGGTTCATCTGCGGCTCCAGGCCCTGGGTGAGTGCGTCTTCGGCGGTGGAGGTGCCGATTTCCGCCTGCGACACCACCGGTTCGCCGGTATGCCAGCCGTGCTGCTTGAAGTAGTTGGCGACGCTGCCGATGGCATCGGTGGGGTCGCTCCAGATATTGATGTGGCCGTCGCCGTCGAAGTCCACGGCGTAGGCGCGGAAGCTGCTCGGCATGAACTGCGGCAGGCCCATGGCGCCGGCATAGGAGCCGGTCAGGCTGAGCGGGTCGACCTGCTGCTCGCGGGCCAGCAACAGGAACTGCTTGAGCTCCTTGCGGAAGAATTCGGCGCGCGGCGGATAGTCGAAGCCCAGGGTGGACAGCGCGTCCATCACCTTGAAGTTGCCGGTATTGCGGCCGAAGAAGGTCTCCACGCCAATGATCGAGACGATGTACTGGGCCGGCACGCCGTATTCCTGCTCGGCGCGGGCCAAGGCCTCGGCGTTCTGGTTCCAGAAGTCCACGCCGCGGTTGATACGCGCGTCGGTGACGAAGATCGGCCGGTATTCCTTCCAGGTCTTCACCCGTTCGGCGGGGCGCGAGATGGCGTCGAGGATGGACTGCTTGCGCTCGACGTCGTGGAAGACGCCCATGAGCTGTTCGCCGGCGAAGCCGTAGTCACGGGTCATCTCGCTGACGAACTCGGCAACCTGGGGCGAACCATCGTAGTCGCCCGCGTGGGTTGCGCCGGACATGCCGATCGCCCCCGCGATTCCGACCCAATGCACCCCCCTGGCAGCCCAGGCGCGCAGTAATTGCATTCCTTTCTTCACTCTTGTCATCAAACCTGGGCGATCCACTTCCGGTGGGTGTGGATCGACATCAAAACGCCGAACCCTGACATCAGGGTCACCAGCGAAGTTCCGCCGTAACTAATGAAGGGCAGCGGCACCCCCACCACTGGCAACAATCCGCTGACCATACCAATGTTGACGAACACATACACGAAGAAGGTCATGGTGATACTGCCGGCGAGCAACTTGCCGAACAGTGTCTGGGCCTGCGCGGTGATCACCAGCCCCCGGTAGATCACCAGCAGATACAGCACCAGCAGCAGGCATACCCCGACCAGGCCGAACTCTTCGCCGAGCACGGCAATGATAAAGTCCGTATGGCTTTCGGGCAAAAAATCCAGATGGGACTGCGTCCCCAGCAGCCAGCCCTTGCCGAAGACCCCGCCCGAGCCGATGGCCGCCTTGGACTGGATGATGTTCCAGCCGGTGCCCAGCGGATCGCTTTCCGGGTCGAGGAAGGTCAGCACACGCTGCTTCTGGTAGTCGTGCATGACGAAGTACCACATGCCCACCGCGACCGGCACCGCGGCCGAGATCGCGGTGATGATCCAGCGCCAGCGCAGGCCGCCGACGAACAGCACGAAGGAGCCGGAGGCCAGCACCAGCATGGCGGTGCCCAGGTCCGGCTGCTTGAGGATCAGCACGAAGGGCACCACGATCAGCGCCAGGCCGATCACACTGTGCTTGAATCCGGGCGGCAAGGCGCGCTTGGAGAGATACCAGGCGATGGTCATGGGCATCAGCAGCTTCATGAATTCCGCCGGCTGGAAGCGGATCACCCCGGGAATGTTGATCCAGCGGGTCGCGCCCATGGCGTTGTGGCCCATCACGTCCACTACCACCAGCAGGGCCACGCCGATCAGGTAGCCCAGCGGCACCCAGCGGGCAAGGAAGCGCGGCTCGATCTGCGCCAGCACGAACATCGCGCCCAGCCCCAGGCCGAAGGACGAGGCCTGCTTGACCAGCAGGTCCCAGCTCTTGCCGCTGGCGGAATACAGGACGAACAGGCCCACCGAGCCGAGGGTCACCAGCAGCAGGAGCAGCAGGCCGTCGATATGCAGGCGCTGAAGCAGGCTGGAGCGCCGCTTCATGACGTCTTCGCTGGACAGCGTGCGGTCGAAATTTCCGTTCATGGTCATGGTTTGGGCGCCTCCGCCGTGGCCTGCGGTGCGTATTCGGGCTTGAGCTTGCCGGTCTCGTCGAGCAGCCAGGCGTCGGTAACGGCCTTGAGCACGGGGGCGGCGACACCGGAGCCGGACTCGCCGTTCTCCACCATCACCGCCACGGCGATCTGCGGGTTGTCCGCCGGCGCAAAGCCGACGAACAGGGCATGGTCACGGTGGCGCTCGAGCAGCTTGGAGCGGTTGTACTTCTCGCCCTGCTTGATCGCCACGACCTGGGCGGTACCGGACTTGCCGGCGATGCGGTAGACCGACGTGGCACCGACCTTGTGCGCGGTACCGCGGGCACCGTGGACCACCTGCTGCATGCCGTAGTCCACGAGGTTCCAGTTGTTCGGGTCCTTGAGCTTGATGTCCGGCATCGGGTCCTCGTCGACCGGCGGCTTGCCGTCGATGGTCCTGGCCAGGTGCGGACGAATCCACTTGCCCTTGTTGGCCAGCAGCGCGGTCATCTGCGCCAGCTGCAGCGGCGTGGCCTGCATGTAGCCCTGGCCGATGCCGAGAATCAGGGTTTCGCCGGGGAACCAGGCCTGCCGGCGCAGGGCGCGTTTCCACTGGCGCGATGGCATCAGGCCCTCGGCCTCGCCGTACATGTCCAGGGCGACGCGCTGGCCGAAGCCGAATTCGCTCATGTAGTCGTGCAGGCGGTCGATCCCCAGCTTATGGGCGAGGTCATAGAAGTAGGTGTCGTTGGAGCGCATGATCGCGGTCTCCAGGGTCACCCAGCCGTCGCCCATGCGGTTCCAGTTGCGGTACTTGTGGTCGTAGTTCGGCAGCTGGTAGTAGCCGGGGTCGAACACACGGCTGGCCGGGGTAACGACCCCGGCATCGAGGCCGGCGATGGCCACTGCCGGCTTCACCGTCGAGCCCGGCGGGTACAGGCCGCGCAGCACGCGGTTGTACAGCGGGCGGTCTTCGGAGTCGCGCAGGGCCGCGTAATCCTTGAAGCTGATGCCGGTGACGAACAGGTTGGGGTCGTAGGCCGGCTGGCTGACCATGGCCAGCACTTCGCCAGTAGACGGCTGGATCGCCACGATAGCGCCGCGACGACCGGCCAGAGCGGTTTCGGCGGCGGCCTGCAGCTTGCTGTCGATGCTCAGCACGATATCGCGGCCGGAGATCGGCTCGGTACGCTTGAGCACGCGCAGGACGCGGCCACGGGCGTTGGTCTCGACTTCCTCGTAACCCACGGTGCCGTGCAGCGCATCCTCGTAGAACTTCTCCACGCCGGTCTTGCCGATGTGGTGGGTGCCCGAATAGGCCACCGGATCGAGTCTCTTCAGTTCGGCCTCGTTGATCCGCCCGACATAGCCGACCGAGTGGGCGAAGTGCTCACCCAGCGGGTAATGACGGACGAACTGCGCGGCCACGTCGACGCCGTTCAGACGGTACTGGTTCACCGCGATGCGGGCGATCTGCTCCTCGGACAGCTCGAACATGATCGGCACCGGCTCGAACGGCCGGCGCCCCTGCTTCATGCGCTTCTCGAAGATGGCCTTGTCTTCCTCGGTGAGGCCGAGGATGTCCACCAGGGTCTTGAGCGTCTCCTGCAGGTTCTCGGTGCGCTCACGGGTGATGGTCAGGCTGAAGCTGGGGCGGTTGTCGGCGATGATCACCCCGTTGCGGTCGAAGATCAGCCCGCGATTGGGCGGAATCGGCTGCACGTGGACGCGGTTGTTCTCCGACAGCGTCGAGTGGTAGTCGTACTGCGTCACCTGCAGGTGATACATGCGCGCCACCAGCACCAGGGCGAGCAGGAAGATCGCCACCCCGCCGACGATGACGCGGGCGCGGACCAGACGGGCGTCCTTCTCGTGGTCCTTGAGCTGTATCGGCTGCGGCATCGAAAACGGCTACGACTACTTGTGGTAAGGGTGCCCGGACAGGACTGTCCAGGCGCGGTAGATCTGCTCGCCGACCAGGATCCGCACCAGCGGGTGCGGCAGGGTCAGCGGCGACAGCGACCAGCGCTGCTCGCTGCGCGCGCAGACCTCCGGCGCCAGGCCTTCCGGCCCGCCGACCATGAGGTTGACGGTGCGCGCGTCCAGGCGCCAGCGGTCGAGCTCCTGCGCCAGCTGGGGGGTGCTCCAGGGCTTGCCTTCGACTTCCAGGGTGACAATGCGTTCCCCAGGCTGGACCTTGCTCAGCATGGCCTCGCCTTCCTGGCGGATCAGCCGCGCCACGTCGACATTCTTGCCGCGCGTGTTCAGCGGAATCTCCACCAGTTCCAGGGACAGCTCCGAGGGCAGGCGCTTGACGTACTCCGCCCAGCCCTCTTCCACCCAGCGCGGCATGCGCGAGCCGACCGCGATCAGACGCAGACGCACGAGCTTACTCGGCGCTGTGCTGGGCGCGGCTCTGCTCGGCGCCCTGCCACAGGCGCTCCAGGTCGTAGAACTGGCGGGTGGCCGGCTGCATGACATGGACCACGACGTTGGCGAGGTCGATCAGAACCCACTCGCCGCCTTCCTGGCCTTCACTGCCGATCGGGCGCACGCCCTGTTCCTTGACCTTCTCCAGCACGTTGTCGGCCAGCGACTTGACCTGACGGCTGGAGGCACCGGTGGCGATGACCATGACGTCGGTGATGCTGGTCTTCTCGCGCACGTCGATGACGGTGATGTCCTGCGCCTTGAGATCTTCCAGGGCGGCGATGGTCAGTTCGACCAGTTGTTCGGTTTGCATGTATGACTCTCTGACTCGTTCAGTGGGGCGCCTGGTACAGGCCGTGCGCCTCGATATAGTTCAATACCGCATCCGGCACCAGGTAGCGCACCGAGCGCCCCTGCGACAGGAGTTGGCGGATCTGCGTGGCGGATACTGCAAGCGGCGTCTGCCAGACGAAGGTGATCTGCCCAGCGGGGCCGGTCATCGCCTTCGGGTCGGCAACACTGCGCGCCGCCAGCAGGTCGCGCAGGTCTTCCGGCGGCTCGCTGTCGGCATCCGGGCGCTGCAGCACGACGATATGACAGTGCTCCAGCAACTCTTCCCAGCGATGCCAGGTCGGCAGGCCGCAGAATGCGTCCCAGCCGACCAGCAGGAACAACTGGTCCTGCTCATCCAGCTCCCCACGCAACGACTCCAGGGTGTCGATGGTGTAGGAGGGTTTGTCACGCTTGAGCTCGCGGTCATCGACCACCAGCGGGTCTACGCCGGCTACCGCCAGCTCGACCATTGCCAGCCGCTGCTCCGGCTTCACCTGGGGGGTGTCGCGGTGCGGCGGGCGGAAATTGGGGATCAGGCGCAATTCGTCGAACTCGAACTGCTCGGCCATCTCCAGCGCACTGCGCAGATGGCCGATGTGCACCGGATCGAAGGTGCCGCCGAACAGACCGACACGACGGGAACGCGCCTTGTCCATCAGGTCCGCACGTGCCCGTCGCCGAACACCACGTACTTCTCGCTGGTCAGGCCTTCCAGGCCGACCGGGCCGCGGGCGTGCAGCTTGTCGGTGGAAATGCCGATCTCCGCCCCCAGGCCGTACTCGAAGCCATCGGCGAAGCGGGTCGAAGCGTTGACCATGACCGAGGCCGAGTCCACTTCGGTGAGGAAGCGCCGGGCATCGGTGAAGTTCTCGGTGATGATCGCGTCGGTGTGCTGCGAGCCATAGGTGTTGATGTGCTCGATGGCCTGATCCAGGCCGTCGACAATGCGGATCGACAGGATCGGCGCATTGTATTCGGTACGCCAGTCTTCCTCGGTGGCTTCCAGCACATCGGCGCCCAGCAGCGCGCGGGTGGCAGCGTCGCCGCGCAGCTCCACGCCCTTGTCGCGGTAGATGGCAGCCAGCGGCGGCAGCACGCGGTCGGCGATGCCGGCGTGCACCAGCAGCGTTTCCATGGTGTTGCACGGCGCATAGCGCTGGGTCTTGGCGTTGTCGGCGACGCGGATCGCCTTGTCGATATCGGCGGCAACATCGATGTAGACGTGGCAGATGCCGTCCAGGTGCTTGATCACCGGGACCTTGGCGTCACGGCTGATGCGCTCGATCAGGCCCTTGCCGCCACGCGGAACGATGACGTCCACGTACTCGGGCATGCTGATCAGCGCGCCGACGGCGGCGCGGTCGGTGGTTTCCACCACCTGCACGACGCTGGCCGGCAGGCCGGCCTTGGCCAGGCCCGTCTGGATGCACGCGGCAATCGCCTGGTTGGAATGGATCGCCTCGGAGCCGCCACGCAGGATGGTGGCGTTGCCGGATTTCAGGCACAGGCTGGCGGCATCGATGGTCACGTTCGGCCGCGATTCGTAGATGATCCCCACCACGCCCAGCGGCACGCGCATCTTGCCCAGCTGGATGCCGGACGGCACGTAACGCATGTCGCGGATCTCGCCGATCGGGTCCGGCAGCGTGGCGACCTGGCGCAGGCCCTCGATCATGTCGTCGATGCGCGCCGGGGTCAGGGCCAGGCGGTCGAGCATGGCTGGCTCCAGGCCATTGGCACGGCCATTGGCCAGATCCTTCTCGTTGGCTTCGGTCAACTGGGCGCGCGCGGCGTCCAGGGCATCGGCTGCGGCCAGCAGGGCCTGGTTCTTCTGCGCGGTCGTGGCGCGCGCGACAACGCGCGACGCTTCACGGGCGGCGCGGCCCAGGCGGCTCATATAGTCGAGAACGGACTCGGTCATGATCTAACGCGTCTGCGTGAGGGAAATGCGCAAGTATAGCGGGAGCGCCCCCTCAGCGGCCAGCCGCAGCAGCCGGCCGGTCAGCGGTGCGCTTCGCGTAACGCCAACCACCTCCCACGCCACGCCCCATCGGTGAAACGGTGACATCCCCCGGCTCTCCAGGCCCCTCCGCCGCCCGAAGGTTGGGTAACCAAATTCGTATCGGCTGGTTACTTTGCAAGCATGGCTCATTGCCCCCGTTGCGATCGCATTGCCAGGGAGGCGCGCCAGGGAAGAACAACAAGAGGCGGTCCACCGCCGGAGAACTGCCATGCGCTATCGCACCGATTACAGCGCCCAGGCCCTGACCGCCGCCCCGGCGGTGCTGGAACTGGACGGTTGGCAACTGCACTACCAGGCCTTTTCCTCCAGGGAAGATGACACCCGTCCACCGGTCCTGCTGCTGGGCGGCGCGTTTCAGAGCTTCCGCTCCTTCGCCAGCGAGGTCTCGGAGCTGCTCGCCGGGCACCCGGTGATCCTGCTCGACCTGCCCAGCCAGGGCGGCAACCTGCAACTGGCGCCCGAGTTGAGCCTGGAAGACCTGGCCGATCTCATCGCCGCTTTCGCCGAAACCCTGAACTTGCCGCCGCTGATGCCCATCGGCCTGTCCTACGGCTCGGCATTGGCCGCCCTGTTCGCCGCCCGCCACCCGGCGCGCTGCGGCCGCCTGCTGCTGGCCGGCATCACCGCCTTCGGCCGCCCCGGCGCCCGCGCGCTGCTGGTGGAAGCCCTGGCACGCCTGGAACTGGGCGAGCAGACGCCGTTTGCCCACGGCGTCCTGACCGGCCTGATCAACCCGCTGCGGCTGGCCGATACCGGTGTGTCGCCGGTATTCCGCAAAGCCCTGCTGCGCCAGCTGCAACGCCTGACCCCAGGGGAAATCGAGCGTTACCGGCAGAACAGCCAGCGCCTGCTCGCCTTCGGCGGCTTCGACTGCCACCCGCAATGCCCGACCCTGGTGCTGGCCGGCGAGTACGACCATTTCACCCAACCCTGGGAGCACGCCGAATTCGCCCACGCCTGTGCCAACGCCGAGTTCGCGCTGATCCACAACGCCGATCACCTGGCCCAGTTCGAGCGCCGCGACGCCTGTGCGCGGCTGTACAACCCCTTCCTGCGCGGCGAAGCGCTACCGCGCAGCGCTGCCGGCAGCACGCGCTTCCAGCGCCAGCAATTGCTGCACCTGGAACGCCGCTTCGAACCGCGCCTGGCACCAGCCGATACCCGCGCCGTGCTGAGCAACAGCGAGGGCGGCGAGTGGCGCTGCGAGCTGGCGGAGCTGGGTTATTTCGGTGGGCTGATCCGCGTCGAGCTGCCGGCGGATCGCCCTGCGCGCGGCTGGAAGCTGGCTGCCGCCGGTCTGCCTGAGCTGGATATCCTGCCGCTGCGCTACAGCGGCGACGGCCTGGCGTTCATCTTTGCCCACGGCGATCCACAGGCCAGCGCCGCGCTGGCGGCAATGGTGGTGCCGCTGCAGCAGGGGGCGTGTGCGGCCTGAACCTGAAAAGAAACCCTCATGAGCCAAGCCCGGCCCATGCCCTCACCCTCTCCCAGAGGGAGAGGGGACTGTTCGGCATGAGGCGAAACCACAGCCGGCACAATCGGTCCCCCTCTCCCTCCGGGAGAGGGCTGGGGTGAGGGGGATACCCCGACACAGACCTCAGGCATTGGCACTGTTCGCGAGCAAGCTCGCTCCTACAACTGCCCCGATGCACCGCCGAGGCTCTTTTGTAGGAGCGAGCTTGCTCGCGAACCGCCCAACGTCGAACCTAAACCCGCGCCTCGACCACCCGCACCAGGCTCGGCATCCGCCCTTTCGGCAAGCCCAGCCCCACGCCATCCACCTGTGGATCGAGCACGCCCACCCGACCAAACCCGCAACCGATGAAGGCCTGCTCGATCTCCGCCGCGCTGCGGTAATGCAGCGGATAGCCGCCGCGCGTCAGCTTGCCGATCAGCCCGACACCCCAGCGGATCTGCCGGTAGCGCGGGTGTTCGCGCAGGTCGGGGTAGAGTTCGGTCAGGTAGGTCGCTTCCGGGAACAGCCGCAGGGCCGCGGCCAGCCGGCGCCAGAAGTCCTCGATCACCGGCCGCTGGAAGTAATTCACCAGCCCTTCGGTGATCACCGTGACGGGGCGATCCGGGTCCAGCTCACCGAGCAGCGCCGCCAGGCTCTGCTCGCCCTGTTCGGCGAGGATATCCACAGCCCGCACGCGGTGCTTGCCATCCAGCCAGCCCTGTTCCTGCAGCAGTGCGGACTTGCGCGCGGCCATGGGCGGCAGGTCGGCTTCCAGGTAGGTCAGTTGCGGATAGCGCTCGCGGAAGCGCCGCCCGCGTGGCGAGAGCCCGCAGGCGATCTCGACCACCTGGGTAACGCCACGCAACTCGATGGCCTGGGTCAGCCGGGCATCGATCAGCAAATGACGTTGTAACAGGAAGTCTTCGATATTCAGGCCGAAACCGATCCGCGCGCCCCAGTTGATCGGCGCCACGCAGCCGTGCACCCAGCGCCCGAAGGCCGTGGCGAAGGCCGGATCGGCCAACTGGTGGCGATACCAGACGTAGCCGGTGTAGTGCGCGCTGGGGGTGATGTGGGCGCTGTCGGCCCGGATTCGTTCAGCCATGCTTAAGAATCTTGTTGTTATGATTCCCCAGCCTAAGACCGGCCCGAGAACCGCGACAATCCAATGCCCGCCGAACCCAACCTAAGTTTGCCCTGGCCCGGGGCCAATCCCCTGCCGGACGCCTTCTTCGACCGCGACGCGCTGACCGTCGCCCGCGAGCTGCTGGGCAAGGTGATCCGCCACCGCGTCGGCGACCTGTGGCTCTCCGCACGGATCATCGAGACCGAGGCCTATTACCTGGCCGAAAAGGGCAGCCACGCCTCGCTCGGCTACACCGAGAAGCGCAAGGCGCTGTTCCTCGATGGCGGCCATATCTACATGTATTACGCGCGCGGCGGCGACTCGCTGAACTTCAGCGCGGGCGGCGCGGGCAATGCCGTGCTGATCAAGTCCGGGCACCCCTGGATGGACCGCATCTCCGGTGACGACGCCCTGGCCTGCATGCGCCAGCTGAACCCGGCCGCCGACGGCAGCGAACGCGCGCTGGGCAAGCTGTGTTCGGGCCAGACCCTGCTGTGCCGCTCCCTGGGCCTGAAGGTGCCGGACTGGGACGCCCGGCGTTTCGACCCACAGCGCCTGTTCGTCGATGACCTCGCCGAGCAGCCCTCGCTGGTCATCCAGGCCGCACGCCTGGGCATTCCCCACGGCCGCGACGAACACCTGCAATACCGCTTCGTCGATGCCGCCTTCGCGCCCTTCTGCACGCGCAACCCATTGCGCCGCGGCCAGGTCGAAGGCCATGACTACCACCTGCTCGGAACCCAGGACGCCACCTTCCGATGATCGATCTCGCCGCCTTCAACGCCTGGATGGCCACCCATCCGCAATGGCTCGCCCTGGTCCTGTTCCTGGTCGCGTTCCTCGAGTGCGCTGCCGTCATCGGCATTATCCTGCCCGGTGTGGTGATGCTCTTCGCCATCGCCGTGCTGGCCGGCAGCGGCGCCCTGGGGCTGGGCGAAACCCTGGCGCTGGCGTTCTTCGGCGGCCTGCTGGGCGACCTGTCGTCCTACTGGATCGGCCGTCACTTCCACCAGGACATCCGCCGCCTGCCGGTGCTGCGCCACCACCCGGAATGGATGGCCGCCGCCGAAGGCTTCTTCCACCGCTATGGCGTCGCCAGCCTGCTGGTGGGCCGCTTCATCGGCGCGCTGCGGCCTTTCCTGCCGATGATCGCCGGCATGCTCGACATGCCTTTCGGACGCTTCCTGGCGGTGTCGATCGTGGCCGCCGCCGGCTGGTCGATCGCCTACCTGGTGCCCGGCTGGGCCACCGGCGCGGCCATGCGCCTGCCGCTGCCCGAAGGCTTCTGGCCGGAGGCCGGGGTGGTGGCCGGGTGCATCGCCGTGGTGTTTGCGCTGGTCATCCATGCCGAGCTGCGCAAGGAGCGCAATGCCGCGCTGATCGGCGCCGTGGGTTGCTTCATTCTGTTGTTCGCCATGCTGATCGGCTGGCCGCACCTCGACGCCCTGGACAAGGGTCTGATGGCACTGGTGCAGGAACACCGCCACGCCTGGCTGGACCACGTGATGGTGGCCGTCACCCGCGTCGGCGACTTCCGTACCCAGTTCATTGCCGGCGCGCTGCTGGCGGTGCTGCTGGCCGCGCTACGACTGTGGCGCCACGCCTTCTTCGCCGCCGGCACCATGGTCGGCACGGCGCTGCTCAATACCACCCTCAAGCACTTCTTCGGCCGCGCCCGGCCGGAGGTGATCGCCGACCCGCTGTCCGCCTTCAGCATGCCCAGCGGGCACAGCTCGGCATCCTTCGCGTTCTTCCTGGTGCTCGGTGTGCTCGCCAGCCGGGAGAAATCGCCACGCGTGCGCCTGACCTGGATGCTGCTGGCAGTGATCCCCGCCGCCAGCATCGCGCTGTCGCGCGTGTACCTGGGCGCCCACTGGCCCAGCGACATCATCGCCGGCGCCCTGCTCGGCGCCTCGGTGTGCGCCGCCAGCCTGTGGATAAGCCAACGCCGCGTCGAATTGCCGGCCCTGGCGCCGCGCATCTGGTGGAGCCTGTTGCCGACCGCCATGGTGCTGCTGGCGGTGGCCAGCGCCTGGGGCCTGTCGGCAGCGATTCACCGCTACACGCCGCTCTGACGCGGCTTCAGGCCCAGGGGCGCTCGCCCATCAGTTCGGCGCAGCGCAACTGCACGAACTCCCGCAGCTGGGTTACCGCCCGGCTGAGCTGGGCGCGGTGGGTGCAGAACAGGTTCATCGGCGTGGCCTCGCCCAGGTAGTCCGCCAGCGCCACCTCCAGCCGACCGGCGCGCACGTCGGCGGCGACGTCCAGCCAGGACTTGTACACCAGCCCCTGTCCCGCCACGGCCCAGCGCCGCACTACGTCGGCGTCGTCGCAGAGGCGATCGCCACGTACCGTTACCTCGTGTTGCTTGCGACTGTCGCTGAAACGCCAGCGTTCATGGGCGCGGCCGCCCAGCATATACAGCAGGCAGTTGTGCTTTTGCAGCTCGTCCGGGTGCATCGGCTTGCCATGGCGGGCGAAGTACTCGGGCGCGGCGCAGAGCACGCGGCGATTGTCCGGCGCCAGCGGCAGCGCAACGAGGTTCGAGTCACCCGGCAGGCCGAGGCGGAATGCCACGTCCACCGGCTGCCGGTAGAGATCGGCCTGGCGGTCGCTGATCAGCAGACGCAGATTCATGCGCGGGTGCAGCGCCTGGAATTCGTCCAGCCAGGGCAGCAGCACATTGCGGCCGAAGTCCGACGGCGCCGAGACCTGGAAGTTGCCGGCAATCTCGCTCTTGCCGCCTGCCAGCAGTTGGCGTCCGTCGTCCAGGCTCTGCAGCGCAGCGCGGGCGTGGGCCAGGTACAGCTCGCCCTCGGCGGTCAGGCGCAGGCTGCGCGTGGAACGGGCGAACAGGCGCACATCCAGTTCGCTTTCCAGGCGCTTGAGCGCCGCGCTGGCCACCGCCGGCGACAGCTCCAGCTCACGGGCGGCGGCGGAAAGACTGCCACGCTCGGCGGTGCGAACGAAGATCAGCAGGTCGTCGAAACGCAGCATTTTCAAAAATCCTTTGAAAGAGACTCTCTACTTACGCGGTTTTTCTACACGGCGAAAGAGAGCAGCATGCCCTCACCTTCCCCGCCCCACCTGGAGATTCCCGGATGAGCCTGACCCTGATCGCCATCATTCGCGCCAAGCCCGGCCGCGCCGACAGCCTGCAGGAGCGCCTGCACGGCATGCTCGCGCCGTCCCGCGCCGAAGCCGGCTGCCTGCAGTACGACCTGCATCGCGACATCAAGGACGCCGAGCTGATCTACATGATCGAGCAATGGCGCGACGAGGATGCCCTGGCCGAGCACGAGGCCAGCCCGCACTTCCAGGCCTTCGTGAAGGCCGCAGAACCTGACCTGGCGGAACTCGATATCCGCCTGATGAACCGCATCGACTGATCGTTCAAAGCGAATAGGAATTCCCCATGAAAGCCATCGGCTATACCCAGAGCCTGCCCAGCAGCGACAGCAACTCGCTGCTCGACATCCAGCTGCCCGAACCCACGCCCGGCCCGCGCGACCTGCTGGTGGAAGTGCGTGCCATCTCCGTCAACCCGGTGGACACCAAGGTGCGGCAGCGCGCCCAGCCTGCCGAGGGTCAGTACAAGGTACTCGGCTGGGACGCTGCCGGCGTGGTCCGCGCGGTGGGCAGCGAAGTCAGCCTGTTCAAGCCGGGCGACAAGGTCTGGTATGCCGGCGACCTGACCCGCCCGGGCAGTAACGCCGAACTGCAACTGGTCGACGAGCGCATCGTCGGCGCCATGCCGCAGAGCCTGGACTTCGCCCACGCCGCCGCCCTGCCGCTGACCACCATCACGGCCTGGGAACTGCTGTTCGACCGCCTGCAGGTGGCCGAGGGCAGCGCCAGCAAGGGCCAGACCCTGCTGATCGTCGGCGCGGCCGGCGGTGTCGGTTCGATCCTCACCCAACTGGCGCGCCAGCTCACCGGCATGACCGTGATCGGCACTGCCTCGCGTCCGGAAACCCAGGAATGGGTGCGCAACCTCGGTGCGCACCATGTGATCGATCACCGCAAGCCGCTGAGCGAAGAGCTCAAGCGTATCGGCATCGGCGAAGTCACCCACGTGGCCAGCCTGAACCAGACCGAGCAGCACCTGCCCGAGATCGTCGCCGGCCTGCGCCCACAAGGCCGCCTCGCGCTGATCGACGACCCGGAGAACCTCGACGTGCGCCTGCTCAAGCAGAAGAGCCTGTCACTGCACTGGGAGTTCATGTACACCCGCTCGATGTTCCAGACCGACGACATGATCGAGCAGCACAAGCTGCTGCAGCGCGTGGCCGGACTGATCGACAGCGGCGTGCTGAAGACCACCCTGGGCGAGCACTTCGGCAGGATCGACGCCGCCAACCTGCGCCGCGCCCATGCACTGCTGGAAAGCAACACGGCGAAGGGCAAGATCGTGCTCGAAGGGTTCTGACCCGGCGCTTCCCTGTAGGGCACATAACGCCTGGAGCGTGTGCGCCCTTCGGAGGTGGCGACAGGGGAAGCACGAGTGCGCTGCTGTTCGCGAGCAAGCTCGCTCCTACGAAAAACCACCCCGGTACCTCCGGCAACCTGTAGGAGCGAGCTTGCTCGCGAACCCAGGCCGGCTCAGTCCGTGTCCCTGGCTCCGGCCAGCAACCGGCAGAGCTTCTCGGTGGCATCGAGCATCGCGAAGCTCGGCTTTTCCAGGTTGCGGTCCGGCACCACCCAGAGCTGCTTGAGCCGCGTGGCGCTGAGTGGCTGCATGTCGGCCCAGCCGCGCAACTGGTCTTCGCTGGCCGCCAGGATCACTTGCGGATCACGCGCCAGAACGGCCTCCTGGCCAACCTGCGGCGCCGGCAGGTCGAGGTCGGCAAACAGATTGCGGCCACCACAGACCTCCAGCGCTTCACTGATGATCTGCCGGCCACCAACGGTATAGAGCGGGCGATCCCAGACCTGGTAGAACACCCGGAGCGGCTGCTCGCGCCGATAGTGCATGCGCAATTGCGCGATACGCGCATCGAACGCTTCCGCCAGTTCACGCCCCTTCTCGGGACGCCCCAGGCGCTCGCCCACCTCGTGGAACTGCCGGGAAATATCCGCAAGCTGGTGCGGATCAGCCACATAGAGCGCAATACCCACGGCCTTCAGGCGCTGCAATTGCGCCTCGGGCACAGCACCGGGCCAGACCAGCAGCAGGTCGGGCTGCAAGGCGAGGATCTGTTCGAGATTGACCTGGCCGTAGCGGCCGACGGACGGCAGGCCTTTCAGCTGCTCCGGACGCGGCCCGCCATCGAGCACGCCGGCCAGCCGGTCGGCGGCGCCCAGTTCGAGGACCATGTCGGTAAGCGAAGGGGCCAGGCTGACCACCCGCTCCGCCGCTGCGACGGGCAGACCGGCGAGCAGCAGGAGCAGGCAGAGGAAGCCGCGCATCAGGCCAGCTGGCGCGGCAGGCGATACAGCCAGAGGATGACCAGGCTGGCAAAGCCCAGCAGCAGGACCGGCACGCCATGCAGGTCGACCAGCACCGCCAGGGCGCTGATCCAGGCCGGCAGGCTGCCCACCAGCGCGCCATGGCGCTGCGCGGCGCCAAGCGCCTGCCATGCCGCGGGCTCGTCGGCGCCATCGCGGGCCTTGCCGGTGGCGATCAGCGCGTGCTTGTAGCGACGGAACAGCGGCAGGGTGAGGAACATCGACAGCAGGCCGATGACAAACACCGGCGTCGCCAGCGACTCCGGCCAGGGCGCATCACCCACCAGCGCCAGCATCAGTTGCTGCGGCGCCAACGCCAGCGCCAGCAGCAGCCACCAGAGCAGATTCAGCCGGCGCCGGGCAGCGGCGCGGTTCACGAAGCGGACGCCTCGACCTCGGCTTCGCCCTGATGCATGTTGCCCAGCATGTGGCCCAGCTTGCCCGCCTTGGTCTGCAGGTAGCGCTTGTTGTGCGGGTTCAGGCCCTTTTGCAGCGGCACGCGCTCGGCCACGGTCAGGCCATAGCCTTCCAGCGCCTTCACCTTGCGCGGGTTGTTGGTCATCAGCTTCAGCGAGCAGACACCCAGGTGCCTGAGCATTGGCAGGCACATGGCGTAGTCACGCTGGTCGGCGCCAAAACCCAGGGCCAGGTTGGCCTCCACGGTATCCGCACCTTCATCCTGCAGGGCGTAGGCGCGGATCTTGTTGAGCAGGCCGATACCACGGCCTTCCTGACGCAGGTACAGCAGCACGCCGCGGCCTTCCTTGGCGATGGCCGACAGCGCGCCTTCGAGCTGGAAACCGCAGTCGCAGCGCAGGCTGAACAGCGCATCGCCGGTCAGGCACTCGGAATGCAGACGTCCCAGCACCGGCTGGCCGTCATCGAGCTTGCCCATGGTCAGGGCGACGTGTTCCTTGCCGGTTTCCTCGTCGAGGAAGCCATGCATGGTGAATTCGCCGAAGGGGGTGGGCAGCTTGGAGGCGGCGACGAAAACGACAGACACCGGAAACTCCTGAAAGATTTATCTAAGGAAGGAGGACCGGCATTGTAGCAGCAGCGCCGGCCGCACCGTCATTGCGAATTCTGCAAGATAAGCATCGATGCTTTTGATAGAAGCCGCGGGATCAGTGCTTGGCCTGGATGTACATCATGCCCTGGTCTTCGCGCCAGCCGACGCGGTTGAGGTAGCTCATGCCCAGGAGAATTTCGGTGGGGAAGTCGCCTTCGAGCACAATGGCCTCGACCCCGAGCACCTCGACGCCGCCCAGCTTTACGCTGTTGAGCGTCACCCGCCAGCCCTTGGCGGTGCCGCTGGCGGTGGAGGCCATCATCGGCGTGCCACTGGCGCGGTAGTCGATGCCCAGGCGCCGCGCCTGGCCCTCGTTCATGGCCACCGTGGTAGCGCCGGTGTCCACCAGGAACTGCGCGTTCTGGTTGTTGATGGTGCCAGCGACCCAGTAGTGACCGCCGGTGCCGCGGGCAATGCCCAGCTCGGCACGGGCCGACGGCGCTGCGTAACCGGCTCCGCTGTATTCGCGGGACAGCTCGTAGGTCTGCTCGACGCCACCGACGCGCAGCACTGCCTTGTGGCTGTCGGCACTGACCACCTGAACGCCTTCCGGCCCGGTCTGTCCGACCTTCACCAGCTTGCGCTGGCCGTCGATGTTGAGCACGGCTGCACCGGGGAACAAGCCCACCACCTGAACCTGGGGCGCCGCCAGGGCGGCGAAGGAGCAGACAGACAGGCAGATCAGGGCGTGCAGACGCATGACGATCACTCCTTGGGCGGCAGCAGGGGTTTCAGCGGGGCGTAGGGCCAGTGCCAGCGAGCGAAGATACGCTCCAGTTCGCCGCTGCGGTAAAGCGTCTGCATGCGTGCATCGTAGAGTTTCGCCAGTGCCCGCCCGCGGTCGTTGTTGGCGAAGCCAAGATACAGCGGAATCGAACCGACATCGGTGATCTGGTAGACGCTGGCGTCGACGCCCTTGGCCTCGATCATCTCTTCCAGTTCGGGCCGTGCGTCGATGAAGTAGTCGATACGGTGGCCGTCGAGCATCGGCAGTGCCGAGCTGCGGCGCTGCAGTTCGTTACGCTGCTGGAGGTGGTCCAGGTAGCGGTCGAAGGCATAGCCGCGCATCCATGCCAGGCGGTAGCGGTCCAGTGTGACCAGGCTCGGCCTGGGCGAGGTCTTCAGGCCCAGGGCGCCGATCGGGTCGACGTCATAGGGCCAGCGCGGATAGATGATGTGATCGATTTCATTGCGGTAGGCGCCGACCCAGGCATCCGCCTCGCCGCGCTGCACCAGCCCGACCGAACGCACATAGGGCTCGCTGCGCAGGCTCAGGCGCACGCCTTCGGGGTCATAGACGGCTCTTAGCAGGTCCCAGGCCAGGCCCCGGCCGTCGGCCTGGGTGTAGTTGACCCAGACTTCGCTGACCACATGGATTTCCCCGGGCAGGGCGGCCTGCGCTTCGGCGGACTGGTCGGCGGCCGGCGCCGCCGACAGCGAAGTCACCGGCAGCCAGCACAGGCAGAGGAGCAGGCACAGCAGTCGGCGCATCGATCTTCCTCAGATCAGCCAGTGGGCCCAACCCCATGTCAGGCCTTGCATCACCAGCCAGGCAAAGACCCCGGCCAGTACGTCATCGAGCATGATGCCCACGCCGCCGTGGACGTTGCGGTCGATCCAGCTGATCGGCCAGGGCTTGGAAATGTCGACGATGCGGAACACCACGAAACCCACCAGCAGCCACCACCAGCCTTCAGGCACCAGCCAGAGGGTGATCCACATGCCGACCATCTCGTCCCAGACAATCCCTTCGTGGTCATGCACACGCAGGTCGTCGGCGACCTTGCCGCACAGCCAGAAGCCGAACAGCATGGTGACGCCCAGCATCAGCCAGTAACCCCAGTCCGGCAGCATCTGCCAGAGTGGTATGAAGGGTAGCGCAACCAGCGAACCCCAGGTGCCCGGCGCTTTCGGCAGGGTCCCCGAGCCGAAGCCGAAGGCCAGGAAGTGCCAGGGATTGCTCCACACCGAATGGGGGACGGGCTGGGCCGGGGCCTGGTTGGGGTGTTCTGTCACGGTCACTCCATGAAATGCAGGTAGCCGCCCTGACGCGGCGTGATATCGGCACCACTGCCATCGAGCACGCGTACGCCCGAACCGGCTTCCACCCTACCGACCACACGCAGGGCCGGCCAGTTCGCCATAAGTGCCGGCAGGTGCTCGGCAGGCAGGGTGAAGGCGAGCACGTAGTCGTCACCGGCGCCCAGCTTCAGCTGCAGTGCGCGCTCGGCGCCCAGGAGGGCGTCCAGCGCCGGGCTCTGCGGCAGCCTGTCGGCCTCGACGATGAGCGCCACGCCAGAGGCGCGGGCGATGTGCCCGCAGTCGGCGAGCAGCCCGTCGGAAATATCCAGTGCGGCGCTGGCCTTGCCGCGCAGCGCCTGGCCGAAGTCCAGTTGCGGTTGCGGTGACCAGTAGCGCGCCAGCAGTGGCTCGGCAATCGACGGCTCGGCGGTCATCTCGCCCAGCACCAGCGGCAATGCGCCGCCCGCCTCGCCCAACGGACCACCGACACAGAGCAGGTCGCCCGGCCGCGCTCCGGCGCGAGTCAGCGCCTGTCCGGCGGGCACGCCGCCGAACACGGTGACGGTCATCGCCAGCGGGCCGCGGGTGGTATCGCCGCCGATCAGCGCCAAACCACACTCCTGCGCTTTCTGGTTCAGCCCACGGGCAAAACCTTCCAGCCAGGCCGGGTCGGCCTCGGGCAGGGTCAGGGCAAGGGTGAAGCCGATGGGCGCTGCGCCCATGGCCGCCAGATCGCTGGCGGACACCGCCAGGGCTCGTTGGCCGAGCAGGAAGGGATCGCAGACGGCGGGGAAATGCACGCCGACAACCAGGGTATCGGTGGAGATCGCCAGCTGTTCGCCGGCTTTGGGGGCGAGGAGCGCGCAGTCGTCGCCGATCCCCAATGCCACTGCCTCGCCGCCGGCCGCACAGGCGGCCGAGGCGAAGTAGCGACGGATCAGCTCGAACTCACCCATGCCTCAGCGCTTGGCGCCACGCAGTTCGGCGGCGCGCAGGCGCGAAGCGAGCTTGTCCAGCACGCCGTTGACGAACTTGTGTCCGTCGGTGGCGCCGAAGGTCTTGGCCAGCTCGATGCCTTCGTTGATGACGACCTTGTACGGCACGTCCAGGCGGTTGCGCAGCTCGTAGGTGGCCAGGCGCAGGATGGCCAGCTCCACCGGGTCGACCTCTTCCAGGGCGCGATCCAGGCAGGGAATGAATTCCTGGTCCAGATCGGTCTTCAGGCGCGGTACGCCGTGCAGAATCTCGTGGAAGTAGGCGCCGTCGACATCGCTGAAGTCGTTGTCGGTACGGAAGGTCGCCTCGATCTCGTTGAGCGGCTGGCCAGCCATCTGCCACGAATACAGGGCCTGCACCGCAAGGCTGCGGGCCTTGCGACGCATGGCGATCTTGTTCGGCTTGGCGGGCTTGGCCGGGGTGTTGCCGTCCTGGGTGCTCACTTGGCCTCCAGCTGCGACAGCAGGCTCACCATTTCCAGGGCGGACAGGGCAGCCTCGGCGCCTTTGTTGCCGGCCTTGGTGCCGGAGCGCTCGATGGCTTGTTCGATGGAGTCGACGGTCAGCACGCCGAAGGCAACCGGTACGCCGAACTGCAGGGAAACCTGCGCCAGGCCCTTGGTGCACTCACCCGCCACGTATTCGAAGTGCGGGGTGCCGCCGCGGATCACCGCACCGAGGGCGATAATGGCGTCGAACTCGCCGCGCTGGGCGACTTTCTGCGCCACCAGCGGGATTTCGAAGGCGCCCGGGGCACGGATCACGGTGATGTCGCTCTGGGCGATGCCGTGGCGCACCAGCGCGTCGATGGCGCCTTCCACCAGGCTTTCCACCACGAAGCTGTTGAAGCGGCCAACCACCAGGGCGAAGCGGCCTTTGGGGGCGATGAAGGTACCTTCGATGGTCTTCAGGGTCATGGGCAAGTCTCACTGTTAAAGAGCCGGAGCGTCAGCGTGACGCTCCGCAAATAGGGTAGAAGAACGGCACCGCCGTGCCAGGGCACGGCGGCGAGGTTCATTCAGCGGGCAGGTATTCTACAACTTCCAGGTCGAAACCGGATATCGCGTTGAAGCGCATCGGTGCCGACATCAGGCGCATCTTGCGTACACCCAGGTCGCGCAGGATCTGCGAACCGGCACCCACGGTGCTGTAGGTGGTGGTCGGTTTTTGCGCCGGCGCCGGGGTATTGGTGATCTCGCGGACGTGCGCCAGCAGGTCATCGCCGCCGACCTGGTGGCCCAGCAGCAGGACCACGCCGGTGCCCGCCTCGGCCACCTTGGCCATGGCCGCGCGCAGGCTCCAGCGGCCCGCCTGGTTGACCATCAGCAGGTCGCGCAGCGGGTCGGGATTGTGCACACGCACCAGGGTCGGCTCTTCGGCGCAGATGTTGCCCAGGGTCAGCGCCAGGTGTACGTCGCCTTCCACGGAGTCGCGGTAGGTGATCAGCTTGAACTGGCCCAGCTCGGTATCCAGCGGCTGCTCGGCGAGGCGCTCGACGGTGCGTTCGTGGATCAGGCGGTAGTGGATCAGGTCGGCGATGGTGCCGATCTTGATGTCGTGCTGCTTGGCGAACTCTTCCAGTTCCGGGCGACGGGCCATGGTGCCGTCGTCGTTCATGATCTCGCAGATCACCCCGGACGGTTCGAAGCCGGCCATGCGCGCCAGGTCGCAGGCAGCCTCGGTGTGGCCGGCGCGAGCCAGCACGCCGCCGGGCTGGGACATCAGCGGGAAGATGTGGCCGGGGCTGACGATGTCGGCAGCGACGGCGTTCTTCGCCGCGGCGGCCTGCACGGTGCGCGCGCGGTCAGCGGCGGAGATACCGGTGGTGACGCCTTCGGCAGCCTCGATGGAGACGGTGAACTTGGTGCCGAAGCCGGAGCCGTTGCGCTGCACCATCAGCGGGATGCCCAGACGCTCGCAGCGCTCGCGGGTCATCGGCATGCAGATCAGGCCGCGGGCAAAGCGCGCCATGAAGTTGATGTCTTCGGTGCGGACACACTCGGAGGCGATGATCAGGTCGCCTTCGTTCTCGCGGTCCTCGTCATCCATGAGGATGACCATCTTGCCCTGACGCATGTCGTCGAGCAGTTCTTCAATGCTGTTGAGTGCCATACGGGGACGAGCCTTTTCAGTGTTTCAGGAAGCCGTTGTCGGCCAGGAATGCTTCGGTGATACCGCCGGCGCCAGCGCTGGGTTCAGCCGCCTTGTCGCCGAGCAGCAGACGCTCCAGGTAGCGCGCCAGCAGGTCGACTTCGAGGTTGACCAGGCGGCCGCCACGGTAGTCGGCCATGATCGTCTCCTGCACGGTGTGCGGGACGATGGTCAGCTCGAACTCGGCGCCGTTGACCGCGTTCACCGTCAGGCTGGTGCCGTCCACGGTGATCGAGCCCTTGAGCGCGATGTACTTGGCCAGCTCGCGCGGTGCGCGCACGGTGAACTGGATGGCGCGGGCGTTTTCCTCGCGCTTGACGATCTCGCCGACGCCGTCGACGTGGCCGCTGACCAGGTGACCGCCCAGGCGGGTGGTCGGGGTCAGGGCTTTCTCCAGGTTCACCCGGCTGCCGATCTTGAGTTGCGCGAAGGCGGTGCGCGCGAGGGTCTCGCGGCTGACGTCGGCCCAGAAGCCGTCGCCGGGCAACTCGACCGCAGTCAGGCAGATGCCGTTGACCGCGATGCTGTCACCGAGCTTGACGTCGGCAAGGTCGAGCTTGCCGGTCTTCACGTACAGGCGCACGTCACCGCCCTTCGGGGTGATGGATGCAATGGTGCCGATGGATTCGATTATGCCGGTGAACATGAGGCCTCCCGAACGGCAAAGGCCGCTGGCCGGCCAGGCCGCGTAGCCAACTGGGAAAGATGATGCATGTGGCGAACTCCTGTTTTGATTAAAAAACAGGGCGTCTCGATCGAAGGGACTTCTCGGGCGCGCGCAGGCACGCCCCGATGGCTCATCCCGTTCTCTCTTCATCCGGACTATGACCGTCGGCCCCGGAATCACACCGGGTCTGCTGACCCTGGCCATCCGGCGAACCGGTCTGGACAGGCGCTCGCGGGCTAGACGCATTGCGCGTCATTACCGCCGGTGGGGACTTTCACCCCGCCCTGAGAACGTCAATCGCGGTCGTTACAGCGTCGACCGCGTGTGGCGTTTTACCACAGGCCGGCGCAAGTCGGAAGCTTCCTATTGATTGCCGCGCACCCGCCGGCGAGCCAACGAGGGTGGCGCCGGCGCGCCATCACAGTGGTCTGGCAGTGACCAGCCAGTCGTCACCCACGGCGCGAATATCGACGATCTTCAGCTCGCGGGATTCGCTCATGCGCTCCAGCGGCAGCTCCAGCAGCGGTCTCGCGGAGGAGCCGAGCAGCTTGGGCGCCATGAAGATGTTGTACTCGTCCACCAGGCCGAGACGGGCAAAGGCGCCGGCCAGGCGCGGGCCGGCCTCCACCAGCACGTCGTTGACACCACGACGACCGAGTTCGCTCAGCAGCGCCAGCAAATCGACCTGGCCGTCGAGGCCGGCGAGGTTGAGCAATTCGTGGCCGACCACGGCGTAGTTCGGGTCGTCCTGGGTACTCACCACCAGCGCCGGGCCGGCCTGGAAGAAAGTAGCGGTCAGCGGCACCCGCAGGCGCCCGTCGATCAGCACGCGCAACGGCTGGCGCTGCGAGGCCAGCTCGGTCTGTTCGGCATCCAAGCCCAGTTCGTCCGGACGGACTGTAAGCCGGGCGTCGTCGGTCAGCACGGTATCCGCGCCGGAAAGCACCACGCTCGATTGCGCACGCAGGCGCTGCACGGCACGGCGCGCGGCCGGGCCGGTGATCCACTGGCTTTCGCCACTGGCCATCGCGGTGCGGCCATCCAGGCTCATCGCCAGCTTCACACGAACGAAGGGCAGGCCGGTTTCCATGCGTTTGAGGAAACCCTGATTCAGCGCGCGGGCCTCGTTTTCCAACACACCGGAGCGCACCTCGATACCGGCTTCGGCAATGCGCCGCATGCCGCTGCCGGCGACTTGCGGATTAGGGTCCTGCATGGCCGCGACGACGCGGGCGAGGCCGGCGCCGATCAGCGCATCGGCGCACGGCGGGGTGCGGCCGAAGTGACTGCAGGGCTCCAGGGTGACATAGGCGGTGGCGCCACGGGCCTTGTCGCCGGCCTGGCGCAGGGCATGGACCTCCGCGTGGGGCTCGCCGGCACGCACATGCCAGCCCTCGCCAACCACCTCGCCATCACGGACGATGACGCAGCCAACACGGGGGTTGGGGTGCGTCGTGTACCAGCCCTTGCGGGCCAGTTCGATGGCGCGGGCCATCCACACCTCATCCATGGCACTCATTCCTTCGAGGGCTCGCGGGCCAGGCGCTCGATTTCCTCGCGAAATTCGTTGAGGTCCTGGAAGCGCCGGTACACCGAGGCGAAGCGAATGTAGGCGACTTCATCGAGCTTCTGCAGCTCGGCCATCACCAGTTCGCCGAGCACCCGCGACTTGATCTCGCGCTCGCCAGTGGCGCGCAGCTTGTGCTTGATGTGCGCCATCGCCTCCTCCAGCCGCTCGATGCTCACCGGGCGCTTCTCCAGCGCGCGCTGCATGCCGGCGCGCAGCTTGTCCTCGTCGAAGGGCTGGCGGCTGCCGTCCTGCTTGATCAGGCGCGGCATGACCAGTTCGGCGGTCTCGAAGGTGGTGAATCGCTCGCCGCAGGCCAGGCACTCGCGGCGCCGGCGGACCTGGTCGCCCTCGGCGACCAGGCGCGAATCGATGACTTTGGTGTCGTGGGCGCCGCAGAAAGGACAGTGCATGGCGAGTCTTGGGCAGTCTTGTCGGAGGAAAAGGTAAGAGGCTCATGGTAGCGCATCGACTGGCCGAATAAACCCCGCTCCCCGCAGACAAGCCGCAGGCATTAGGCTATATAGGCGCCCGCCTGGAATCTGCCGCGATGGAGCCCGCCATGTTCGCCCGCCTGCTGTGTCTGTCCCTTACCGTCCTGCTGGCTGCCTGTGCCAGCGAGAAACCTGCGTCGACTGCCCAGCCAGTCGCCGTATCGAAAAAAACCACGTCCCCGCTGGACGAGCCCTTGCCAGCCAACCTGCGCGCCCTCACCGGCCAGCTCAGCAGCTCCCAGGGCTTCCTGCCGGCGGGTAGCGAAGTGGAGCTGGCGCTGCTGGTGATCGACCAGCGCGACCGCCCGCAACAATTGCTCTCCAGCGAAAAGATCATCGCCACCGGCCAGGCCCTGCCGTTCCGTGTGGTGTTCAACCCGCAGTCGTTCCCGGCCGGCGCCCGCGTCGAACTGCACGGCCGTGTCTCGCAATCCGGGCAATTGGCCTGGCGCCTGCCGCCGGTGCGCATCACCCAGGCGGAAACCCGCGCCCTGGGCGAACTGCGCCTGGTAAGCGCGCCGTGACGCCGCCGCTTTCCCTGCAGACAGCGCTCGCTGAGTTGCTGGGCGACGCGCGCCTGTCCGCGGAAATGCTGCCTGGCACCGACATCCGACTCTGGCTGATCGATGCGCAGAACATGGACCGCGAATTCAGCCCCGACGAAACCCGTCGCATCCTCGACGAGCCGCCCTACTGGTGCTTCTGCTGGGCCAGCGGCCTGGTGCTCGCCCACTGGCTGGCGGAAAAGCCCGAATGGGTGCGCGGCAAGCGCGTGCTGGATTTCGGCGCGGGCTCGGGCATCGCCGCCATTGCCGCGGCCAAGGCCGGTGCCGCCGAAGTGGTGGCCTGCGACCTCGACCCGCTGGCGCTGGACGCCTGCCGTGCCAACGCCGAGCTGAACGGTGTAGAGCTGCTCTATTCGGCGGATTTCTTCCAGGAAGACGATCGCTACGACCTGATCATCGTCGCCGACGTGCTCTACGACCGCGCCAACCTGCCACTGCTGGACGAATTCCTCAGCCGTGGCCGCGAGGCCCTGGTGGCCGACTCGCGAGTCCGCGACTTCAGCCATCCGCTCTATGAGCGCCTGGGTATCCTCGATGGCTGTACCTGGCCCGACCTGGCCGAGCCAGCCGAATTCCGCCATGTGAGCCTGTATCACGCGCGTCGCGGGTGACATCGGCGCGTTGGGTGAGACGATCGCGGACGAAGTCCGCTCCTACCTAACCGGTTGGCACGGCGCAAGCGCGCGCGTAGGAGCGGACTTCGTCCGCGATCGCACCCCGGCCGCATCATCGGCCCATATTGCTCCTGAAGGGAATTACGCTGCCCGACCAGCCCGGGTTGTTTCCGTCAGGCAGCGCCCCCACTTATAGTGGCAACCACCTTCATCGCCCCACTCGCCCGAGATTCCCCATGAGCGATACGCCCTACATCTTCGACGCCAGCATCGCCAACTTCGATCAGGTCGTCATCGAGAACTCCTTCCACAAGCCGGTCCTGGTGGACTTCTGGGCCGACTGGTGCGCCCCGTGCAAGGCGCTGATGCCGTTGCTGGCGCAGATCACCGAGTCCTACCAGGGCGAGCTGCTGCTGGCCAAGGTCAACTGCGACGTCGAGCAGGACATCGTGATGCGCTTCGGCATCCGCAGCCTGCCCACCGTGGTGCTGTTCAAGGACGGCCAGCCGGTGGACGGCTTCGCCGGCGCGCAGCCCGAATCGGCGATCCGCCAGATGCTCGAGCAACACGTCCAGCCGCCCGCACCGGCTGCCGGCAATCCGCTGGAACTGGCGCAGACCGCCTTCAACGAAGACCGCTTCGCCGAAGCCGAAGCGCAGCTCAAGGTCTTGCTGGGCGAAGACAACAGCAACGCCGCTGCGCTGATCCTCTACGCCCGCTGCCTCGCCGAGCGTGGCGAGCTGGGTGAGGCCGAAACCGTGCTCGACGCAGTGAAGAGCGACGAGCACAAGCAGGCACTGGCCGCCGCCAAGGCCCAGCTGACCTTCCTGCGCCAGGCGGCCGACCTGCCCGACGCCGCCACGTTGAAGACCCGCCTGGCCGCCGACGCCAACGACGACGAAGCCACTTACCAGTTGGCCGTGCAGCAACTGGCGCGCCAGCAGTACGAGGCGGCGCTGGACGCCCTGCTCAAGCTGTTCGTGCGCAATCGCAGCTACGGCGAGGACCTGCCGCGCAAGACGCTGGTCCAAGTGTTCGACCTGCTGGGCAACGACCACCCGCTGGTGATCGCCTACCGCCGCAAGCTGGCGAACCTGCTGTACTGACGAAAAGGGCGCCGCGAGGCGCCTTTTTCTTTCTGTAGGAGCGAGCTTTTTGTAGGAGCGAGCTTGCTCGCGAACAGCCCCGCAGCGGGGTTCGATTCGCGAGCAAGCTCGCTCCTACAAGTCTCCGGGCTACTCATCTGCCCAAGTGAAGACCTGCACACCTTCGCGCACCTCGATCCTCACCTTCGGGCTATGGCGCAGGCGCACCAGCAAACCCTTCGCCGCTCCCGTGCTGCCCGCCAGCGCTTCCAGTTCATCCATCAGCTCCGGCCCTTCCGTGCTGCCGCTGCGGCGCAGCAGGTCCTGCGCGGCCAGCCACAGCTTGTCCGCCGGGCCGCTGCCGGCTGCCGCAGGAGCGGCGGCCGGAGTGGACGGCAGCACGGCCGCCACCGGCAGGTTCTGCGCCAGCCGAGCCCAGTCGGCGGCGTCCATTTCCACAGTCAGGTCCACCGGCCAGTCGCCGATGGTGCCCTTGATTCTCAGCATCGCCCTTCTCCTCGCGCCGTTTCGCGCATGCTCCCACGGCATCGGCGCCACGCCAAACACACGCTAAGCTAGCCTTAATTTTTCATCTGTTATAACGTAACAAAATCATTCAACGGACCGGAGTTCCCCATGCGCCCCTTGCTCCTCGCTGTCGCCCTGCTGCCCCTCGCCGCCCAAGCCCACGACGAACATGAACACGGCAGCCTCGGCAAGCACGAGCATGGCGTCGCCCAGCTCAACGTCGCCCTCGACGGCAAGACCCTGGAACTGCAGATGGACAGCCCGGCAATGAACCTCGTCGGCTTCGAGCATGCTGCCACCAGCGCTGCCGACAAGGCCACCGTCGCCACTGTGCAGGCCCAGCTCAAGCAGCCGCTGCAACTGCTCAGCCTGCCCGCTTCGGCCAAGTGCAGCGTGCAGTCGGTGGAGCTTTCCAGCCCGCTGTTCGGCGATGCGCCCAAGGCAGAAGAGCACGACCATGACGACGGCGACCATGACGAACACGAAGGCCATCACCACGCCGACATCGACGCCCACTACCAGCTGACCTGCGCCCAACCGCAGGACCTCGCCACTCTCGACTTCGCACCGCTGTTCAAGCGTTTCCCGGCGACCCAGAAGATTCAGGTACAACTGATCGGCCCGAGCGGCCAGCAAGGTGCAGAATTGACCGCCGCCAACCCGACCCTGAACTTCTGATCACGACGCGCTGAAATGACCGCACTGCTCGAACTCGACAACCTCGGTTTCGCCTGGCCCGGCCAGGCGGAGCTGCTGGACATCCCCGCCTTCGCCCTGGCCCATGGCGAGACCCTGTTCCTCAAGGGCCCGTCCGGCAGCGGCAAGACCACCCTGCTCGGCCTGCTCGGCGGTGTGCAGCGCCCGCAGCGCGGCAGCGTCAAGCTGCTCGGCGAGGACATCGCACAGATGAAGTCGGCACGCCGCGATCATTTTCGCGTCGACCACACCGGCTACATCTTCCAGCAGTTCAACCTGCTGCCGTTCCTCTCGGTGCGCGAGAACGTCGAGCTGCCCTGTCATTTCTCCCACAGCCGCGCCGAACGGGCGACCCTGCGCCATGGCAGCGTGGCCAGGGCTGCCGAGGCGCTGCTCAAGCACCTGGGGCTGGGCGACGCCGCACTGATCGAGCGCCGCGCCGACAGCCTGTCCATCGGCCAGCAACAACGCGTCGCCGCCGCTCGCGCACTGATCGGCCAGCCGGAACTGGTGATCGCCGACGAGCCGACCTCGGCGCTGGACGCCGATACCCGCGAGGCCTTCCTCCAACTCTTGTTCGCCGAGTGCCGCGAGGCCGGCGCCAGCCTGCTGTTCGTCAGCCATGACCAGAGCCTGGCGCCGCTGTTCGACCGCAGCCTGTCCCTCGCCGACCTCAACCGCGCTGCCCGCGCTCCGGGAATCTGAGCATGTACCTGTTGCGCCTGGCACTCGCCAGCCTGTCCAACCGCCGCTTCACCGCGCTGCTGACGATCTTCGCCATCGCCCTCTCCGCCTGCCTGCTGCTGGCAGTGGAGCGCGTGCGCACCGAGGCCAAGGCCAGCTTCGCCAGCACCATTTCCGGCACCGACCTGATCGTCGGCGCGCGTTCGGGCTCGGTGAACCTGCTGCTCTACTCGGTATTCCGCATCGGCAATGCCACCAACAACATTCGCTGGGAAAGCTACGAGACTGTCACCCACAGCCCGCTGGTGAAGTGGGCGATCCCGATTTCCCTGGGCGACTCGCACCGCGGCTACCGCGTCATGGGCACCGACACCGGCTATTTCGAGCACTACCGCTTCGGCCGCGGGCAGTTGCTGGAAATGTCCGAGGGCCGGCCGTTCGGCCAGGACCTGTTCGACGTGGTACTCGGCGCGGAAGTGGCCGAAGCCCTGCATTACAAGCTCGGTGACAAGATCGTCCTGGCCCACGGCGTCAGCACCATCAGCCTGGTGCAGCACGACGACAAGCCGTTCACCGTGGTCGGTATCCTCAAGCGCACCGGCACGCCGGTGGACCGTACCCTGCACATTTCGCTGCAGGGCATGGAAGCGCTGCATGTGGACTGGCAGAACGGCGTCCCGGCTCGCGGCGCTGCACGCATCAGCGAAGACCAGGCGCGCAGCATGGACCTGCAGCCCAAGGCCATCACCGCCTTCCTGCTGGGGCTCAAGAGCAAGGTGGCGACCTTCACCCTGCAGCGGCAGATCAACGAGTACGACGGCGAGCCACTGATGGCGATCCTCCCCGGTGTCGCGCTGCAGGAGCTCTGGGGCCTGATGGGCACGGCGGAGAAGGCGCTGTTCGTGGTCTCGCTGTTCGTGGTGCTGACCGGCCTGATCGGCATGCTCACGGCGATCCTCACCAGCCTCAACGAGCGCCGCCGTGAAATGGCCATCCTGCGCTCGGTGGGTGCGCGGCCCTGGCACATCTTCAGCCTGCTGGTGGCCGAAGCCTTCGCCCTGGCGCTGGCGGGCGTGGCGCTGGGTGTCGGCTTGCTCTACGCCGGCATCGCCGGCAGCCAGGCCTACGTGCAGGCGAACTACGGCATCTTCCTGCCATTGGCGCTGCCCAGCGCCTATGAATGGTCCTTGCTCGGCGGCATACTCCTGGCCGCGCTGCTGATCGGCTGCGTGCCGGCGTGGCGTGCCTATCGGCAATCGCTGGCCGATGGGCTGTCGATCCGCCTCTGAGCCAGCCCCATGCGAGCCATCCCCGTGCAAGCCAACACCGTACAAAGAAGTCCCATGCGCCGCCTGTTGTTCCTTCTGCTGCTCGCCACCAGCGCTACCGTCTGGGCGGCGCCGCGCGAGCTGACCTGGCCCGAGCTGATCCCCGAGGGCGCACCGCCGCCCCCGCCGCCGGTGCCGCTGCACGATATGTCCAAGCTCTCCGATGTACTCAATTCGGAGAGTGGCCCGGCGGTGAAGCAGCAGATATCCAACGCCCCGGTGGTGCAGCAGCTGGACGGCCAGGAAGTGAAGATGCCGGGCTACATCGTGCCGCTGGAAGTCGAGGAAGACGGCCAGACCGTCCGCGACTTCCTGCTGGTGCCCTATTACGGCGCCTGCATCCACGTACCAGCGCCACCGTCCAACCAGATCGTCTATGTTCGAGGCGGCAAGGGCGTAAAAGTCGATGAGCTTTACCAACCCTTCTGGATCATCGGCAAACTGAGCGTGAAGGCGGCGGAAAGCGACCTTGCCGAGGCCGGCTACCAGATGCAGGCCAGCAGTATCGAACCCTACGAGTACACCGGGCAGTAAGCGGACGCGGCACTTTGCCGCACCCCTCATTCCTACAAAGCTTGTGGGCTTTATTGAGCCAGGTCAAAAGTGCGCTTTTAGCGCTGTCTACTATTCTGGGCACCAACACTTATACCAAAGAGATATTGGAGCTCATCATGCGTAAGTCCTGGCTCACCGCCTCGCTTCTCTCCCTCGCCGTCGCAACGCCGATCGCAGCCCAGGCCGCCGACATCCGCGGCCACCAGGCTGGCGACTTCCTCGTCCGCGGCGGTATCGCCACCGTTGCGCCGGACGATAGCAGCAGCGATCTCAAGTTCGACGGCGCGAAAGCCCGTGGCACCAAGGCCACCGTCGACAGCGACACCCAGCTGGGCCTGACTTTCGCCTACCTGCTCACCGACAAGATCGGTATCGAACTGGTCGCGGCCACTCCGTTCAAGCACCAGGTCGACGTGAAGGGCCTGGGCGGCGGTCTCGATGGCAAGCTGGCCGATATCAAGCAGCTGCCGCCGACCGTGCTGCTGCAGTACTACCCAATGGGGGGTACCAACTCCGCCTTCCAGCCGTACGGCGGCCTGGGCGTGAACTACACCACCTTCTTCGACGAAGACCTCACCGGTGCCCGCAAGGACCAGGGCTTCAGCAACCTGAAGCTGCAGGACTCCTGGGGCCTCGCCGCCGAACTGGGCATGGACTACATGCTCAACGAGCACGCCTTCGTCAACGCCGCGGTCTGGTACATGGATATCGATACCAAAGCCAGCGTCGACGGTCCGTCCGCACTGGGCATCCAGAAAACCAAGGTCGATGTTGATGTCGACCCCTGGGTTTACATGGTTGGTTTCGGCTACCGTTTCTAACGGAGCAAACATGAAAAAGGCGCCCAAGGGCGCCTTTTTCACTTTCTGGGAACCGCTATGTACCTCGAACTCAAAGCACTGCACGTCAGCCTGGCGATCATCAGCACCCTGCTCTTCCTCCTGCGCCTGGGCCTGAGCTGGTGGGGCAAGCGTCCCGCTGGCTGGCAGCGCGGGCTGCCTCATCTGATCGATACACTGCTGTTGCTGAGCGCCCTGGGCCTGGTGCACCTGGCGATGCCCTGGCCGCTGCCTGTGTGGCTGCAGGTGAAGCTCGGCCTGCTGGTGCTCTACATCGTGCTGGCGGCCTTTGCCCTGCGCTCCGTCTCGAAGCCGAGCAAGGCCGTACTCAGCGTGCTGGCGCTGTCCTCGCTGGCCAGCATCTTCGTGCTGGCGATCAACAAACCCTGGTGGTGATCAACTGGGCCAGACCCTCGGCCAGCGGCGTTGGCGCGTCGAGGTGGTAGCGCTGCAGCAGGCGGCGGTTGTCGGCGCGGGAATGGCGAATATCGCCATGGCGCGCCGGCTGGTAGGTGATCTGCGGCAGCCCGCCGGTGAGCTTGCCAATCTCGGCCAGCAACTGGTTCAGGCTGGTCGACTGGTCGAGGCCGACGTTGATCGCCGACTCGGCCACTTCCTCCGCCAGCAGTGCCTTCACCAGCAGCTTCACCAGGTCGCCGACATAGATGAAATCACGGGTCTGCTCGCCGTCGCCGAATACGCTGATCGGCAGGCCCTGCTCGGCACGCCGGGCGAAGATGCTGATCACCCCGGAATACGGCGAGGACGGGTCCTGGCGCGGGCCATAGACGTTGAAGAAGCGGAAGATCGCCGGTTCCAGCCCATGCTCGCGGCGGTAGAAGTCCAGGTAGTACTCGCTGGCCAACTTATCCGAGGCGTAGGGCGTCAGCGGAGCCTTGACCACGTCTTCGTCGATGGCAGTGCCTTCGCCATTCTGCCCGTAGACCGCTGCGCTGGAGGCGAACAGTACGCGGTGGATACCTTCCTGGCGCATGGCCTCGCAGAGATTCAGGGTACCGATGAAGTTCGCCCGGTGGGTGCCCACCGGGTCTTCCACCGAGGCCTGCACCGAGGCAATGGCCGCCAGGTGCACGACGCCCTGGCAACCGCTCACTGCGCCACGCAGCGCCGCCTCATCGGCGACGTTGCCGACGATCAGCTCGACGCGGCTGTCGAGATTCTCGCGCTTGCCAGTGGACAGGTCGTCCAGCACGCGCACGGAGAAACCCAGTGCCAGCAGCGCGTCCGCCAGATGGGAACCGATGAACCCCGCGCCGCCGGTGATCAGGATGGGCTGCGCAGAGGGAGATAGGCGATCAGACATGGCGGTAATAGCGATCCAGCAGGGCGGGCAGGCCGGCGCGCCAGGCGCGCGGCTTGATACCGAAGGTATGGAGGATTTTCTTGCAGGCAAGCACCGCATGCTGCGGTTCATCGCCGGCGTCCGGGCGCGCGGCATGGGCCTGCGGGCTCGGTTCCTGGACGGCCAGGGTATGGAAGGCGCGAGCCTCGCCGAGCACCACCTGGCCCAGGGACAGAGTCGTGGTGGCCTCCAGGCCACCGTAGTGATAGGTGCCCCACAGCGGCGCCTGGCAGTCGAGCTGCTTGAGCACGGAGAGGATCACCCGTGCGGCATCATCGACCGGGGTCGGATTGCCACGCCGGTCGTCGGCGAGGAACAGCACCTGCTCCTTCTCGGCGCGCTCGAGGAAGCGCCCGAGCACACCATCGGCGCTGTCGTCGAGCAGCCAGCCAAAGCGCAGCAGCACATGGCGCGGGCAGGTCGCCCGCACCCACTGCTCCATGCGCCATAGCGCCTGGCCACGCGGGCCCAGCGGCAGCGGCTCGTCCTTCTCGCTGTAGGCAGTGGCACGGGCACCGTCGAACACGCGATAGCTCGACGGCTGGATCAGCAGGATCTCGTGGTGCTGGCAGAGTTCGGACAGACGCTCCACCGCGCGCTCCTGGCTGGCCAGCCTGGCGGCATCGACGGCCTCGGCCTGGAACCAGTCGAAGTAATAGGCGAGGTTGATCACCGCGTCGGGACGGGTCTCGTCCAGCAGGACGGTAAGACTGGCGGCGTCCCAGCCCTGGTCGGGCGGTCGGGGTGCGAGGAAGCCGATATCTTCCTCGGCGCCCAGGCGGATCAGCGCCTGTCCAAGGGCATTACCGCCACCCAACAGCATCAGGCGCATGCGCATATTCTGGGGGTCACTCGAATACGTGGGTTACCAGCGGCGCACAGCGGCTCCGTGGATGATGCCCGCATTTTTCCTGCCCCCCGGCACACCGTCAAGCTTGGCCGACCCGCTGCAGCCTTGGCCGCGCGCGATTGTCGAGTCCTAGGAGCGACGCCGGAACAGCGGGCGCGGCTCAATCACCGAGCGGCCGTAGAGCACACTCAGCCCCGCCAGGCCCTTCAGGGCGTCCTCCACGGACTTGTCCTCGCGCACGGCGAAGGCGTCGAAACCGCACTGGCGCAGATGCGCCAGTTGGTCACGCAGCACGTCACCCACCGCACGCAGCTCCCCGCGCCAGCCCAGGCGGCTGCGCAGCAGATAGGCCAGGCTGTAGCCGCGACCATCGCGGAAGCTGGGGAAGTCGATGGCGATCAGTGGGATCTCATCCAGCCATTGGGCAAGCTGTTGCGGATCGTCATCCGGCCCGAGCAATACGCCATGCCATTGTAGGAGCGAGCTTGCTCGCGAACCTCCCAGCTCAGACCCCACCGGCCAATCCTGTTCGCGAGCAAGCTCGCTCCTACAGGTGCCCCGGTCCAGCCAGGCCTTGAGCGGCAGGATCAGGTTGCCGTCGGGCAATTCCTCCGGCACTTCGCGCAGCAAGGTCCAGGAATCATCCGGCGCCAGCTCGGCGACACCATCACGCAGGCGAATCAGGTTCTTCATGCCGGCACCTCCGCCTGGCGGTAGACCCGTGCCTTGAACGGCTCCAGGCCGATACGTTCGACCGTTTCGACGAAGCGCTCACCGGCGCCGCGCTGCTCGACATAGGTCTGCACCAGCGCCTCGATCACACCGGGCACCTCCGCCGCGCTGAATGACGGGCCGATCACCTTGCCCAGCGCGCTCTTCACGCCCTGGGCGCCGCCCAGGGTGATCTGGTACCACTCGCTACCGTTCTTGTCGACGCCAAGAATGCCGATGTTGCCGATGTGGTGGTGGCCGCAGGCGTTCATGCAGCCGGAGATGTTCAGGCTCAGATCGCCCAGGTCGTGCAGGTAGTCGAGGTCCTCGAAGCGCTGCTGGATGCCCTGGGCAATGGGGATCGACTTGGCATTGGCCAGCGCACAGAAGTCACCGCCCGGGCAGGCGATGATGTCGGTGAGCAGGCCCTGGTTCGGCGTGCCCAGTCCTGCGCTACAGGCTTCCTGCCAGAGCACATGGAGATCGGCCTTGCGCACGTCCGGCAGCACCAGGTTCTGCTCATGGGCGACGCGGATTTCGCCAAAGCCGAAGCGCTCGGCCCAGTCGGCCACTCGCTCCATCTGCTCGGCCGTCGCATCCCCCGGCGGTGCCTCGGCGCCCGGCTTGGTGGACAGCACCACGCTGGCATACCCCGGCACGCGGTGCGGGCGCACGTTGCGCGAGACCCAGCGGGCGAACGCTGCATCGGCAGCCAGCGCACTGCCGTAGGCAAGATCATCGGCGGCAGCGTAGACCGGCGGTTCGAAGGCGGCAGCCACTCGCTGGTACTCGTCGAGCGTCAGTTGCGCCTCGCCATCGCGCAGGTGTTGCCACTCCTCTTCCACCTCGCGGGAGAACGCCTCGATGCCCAGCGCCTTCACCAGGATCTTGATCCGCGCCTTGTACTTGTTGTCGCGCCGGCCGTAGCGGTTGTACACCCGCAGGATGGCCTCGAGATAGGACAGCAGGTGCCACCAGGGCAGGTCGTCGCGGATCACCTGGCCGAGCATCGGCGTGCGCCCCAGCCCGCCGCCCACCAGCACCTTCAGGCGCAGTTCGCCGTCCTCGGCGCGGCGCAGGTAGAGGCCGATGTCGTGCATCATCACCGCCGCGCGGTCTTCCTCGGCGGCACAGAGGGCGATCTTGAACTTGCGCGGCAGGAACAGGAATTCGGGGTTCACCGTCGACCACTGGCGAAGAATTTCCGCCAGCGGGCGCGGGTCGAGGAACTCGTCGGCGGCAACCCCGGCGAAGGCCTCGGTGGTGATATTGCGCACGCAGTTGCCGGAAGTCTGGATGGCGTGCATTTCCACATCGGCGAGACGTTCGAGAATGTCCGGCACACGCGCAAGCTCCACCCAGTTGAACTGGATGTTCTGCCGCGTGGTGAAGTGGCCGTAGCCACGGTCGTGCTCACGGGCGATCCACGCCAGGGTGCGCATCTGCTCGCTGGACAAGGTGCCGTAGGGAATCGCCACCCGCAGCATGTAGGCGTGCTTCTGCAGGTACAGACCGTTCTGCAGGCGCAGCGGGAGAAATTCCTCTTCGCTCAGCTCATCGCCCAGGCGCCGCTGCACCTGATCGCGGAACTGCGCCACCCGTTCGCGCACCAGGGCGCGGTCGTAATCATCGTATCGGTACATCGCCAGGCCACCTTCGGATCATTGCGTGGCAGCCTGCTTCTGTCGTCGGGCGCGCCACGTTGCGGTTGACCGAACTATGGCCGGGGCCTGTTGTGCAAAACAGCGGCAGATAACACGGGAAAAACCGGATCAGATCAGCCAACCCCCTGCTCCTGCGGGCCTGCGACCGGTTGCCGCAAGAGGCCCGATCAGCCGGCCCATCGCGCAGCGCGCCAGGCCTGTGGCGCCGCGGCACGGAGCGTTTTTCGGCATCTGATATGGTTTTTTCCAGCGAACCTGAATCTGTTTCGAGTGCAAGACGATTCGTACAGTCGCGGCGCCTCTTCTGCCTGATGGGCCACGATAATGAGCGAAAGAATCCCCGCGAAGGTCATCCAGATCGACGCACCGCAACGCTTCACCCCGCCGCCGAAACCGCTGTCGGCGGTCACTCCGACCGTTTACACCAAACGTTTCGCGGGGCGTTTCCGCGACCTCCGCCGGCTTGGCGGTGCGCTGCTCTTCCTGCTGTTCTTCGGCACCCTGTGGCTGCAGTGGAACGGCCGCCAGGCGGTGCTCTGGGACCTGCCCGAGCGCAAGTTCTACATCTTCGGCGCGACCTTCTGGCCGCAGGACTTCATCCTGCTCTCGGCGATCCTGATCATCGCCGCCTTCGGCCTGTTCTTCATCACGGTGTTCGCCGGCCGCGTGTGGTGCGGCTACACCTGCCCGCAGAGCGTGTGGACCTGGATCTTCATGTGGGCCGAGCAGGTCACCGAGGGCGACCGCAACCAGCGCATGAAACTGGACAAGGGCCCCGCCAGCGCCGAGAAAGTCCTGCGCAAGAGTGCCAAGCACGGCCTCTGGCTGCTGATCAGCCTGGCCACGGCGGTCACCTTCATCGGCTACTTCACCCCGGTACGCCCGCTGGTGATGGACCTGCTGACCTTCAGGCTCGACCTGGAAAGCACCTTCTGGGTCGCCTTCTTCGCCGCTGCCACCTACGCCAACGCCGGCTGGCTGCGCGAGCAGGTGTGCATCCACATGTGCCCGTACTCGCGCTTCCAGAGCGTGATGTTCGACAAGGACACCCTGATCATTTCCTACGACGCGGCGCGCGGTGAATCCCGTGGCGCGCGCAAGAAGGACGCCGATCCCAAGGCCCAGGGGCTGGGCGACTGCATCGACTGTTTCCAGTGCGTGCAGGTCTGCCCCACCGGCATCGACATCCGCGACGGCCTGCAGATAGCCTGCATCGGCTGCGCCGCGTGCATCGACGCCTGCGACTCGGTGATGGACAAGATGGGCTACGACCGCGGCCTGGTGCGCTACACCTCCGAAAGCGCGCTGGAGGGCGGCAAGACCCACCTGCTGCGCCCGCGCCTGATCGGCTATGCGGCCGTGCTGCTGGTGATGATCGGCGCCTTTGTCTGGGCACTGGAGGCGCGGCCGCTGATCAACCTCGATGTCGCCCGCGACCGTGGCCTGTTCCGCGAGAACGCTGCCGGCGAGATCGAGAACATCTACAACCTCAAGCTGATCAACAAGACCCAGCAGCCGCAGCATTACCAGCTGAGCCTCGCCGACGGCGCCGGCTACCGCCTGCAGGGCGTGCCGGAGCTGATGCTGCAGCCGGGCGAGATCCGCGATTTCGCGGTATCGGTGGCCAGCGAAGCGCAGCGCAGTGCCGGTGGTTCGCTGCCGCTGCACTTCAGGGTCAGCGACGGCAACGAGGCCATCGACGCTGCCAGCACCTTCGTCTCGCCGAGGCGCTGAACATGGCACGGGAGCTTGGCGTGACCTCGGCGCAGCGCCTAGAGTGGGCGGACTCTTCCGCCCCCCAGGCCGCCCCGCAGGACAAGATGAAGCGCTACGAGAAATTCGCCGACGAGATCGCCGGCCTGATCCGCAGCGGCGTACTCGCCCCCGGCCAGAAAGTCCCCTCGGTGCGACACGCCAGCCGCACCTATGGGGTCAGCGCTTCGACGGTGTTCCAGGCCTATTACCTCTTGGAAGACCGCGGCCTGATCGTCGCCCGCGCGCGCTCGGGTTACTTCGTCCGCGAGCACGTGCAGCGCGCCCTGGCCGAGCCGGAGATCGCCCGCCACGACGCGCAGACCACCGAGGTGGACGTCAGCGAACTGGTGTTCTCGGTGCTCAGCTCGATCAAGGACCCGGACACCGTGCCCTTCGGCTCGGCCTTCCCGGCACCGGAGCTGTTCCCCCTGCCGCGCCTGGCGCGCTCCATGGCCCATGCCGTGCGCGACATGGACCCGCGTTCGGTGGTCGCCGACCTCGCCCCCGGCAGCCATGCGCTGCGCCGACAGATCGCCCTGCGCTACATGGTCGGCGGCATGCCCCTGCCGGTGGAGGAACTGGTGGTCACCAATGGCGCGCTGGAAGCGCTCAACCTGTGCCTGCAGGTGGTGACCCAACCCGGCGACCTCGTGGCCATAGAAGCACCGGCCTTCTACGCCAGCCTGCAGGTGCTGGAACGCCTGAAACTGAAGGCGGTGGAAATCCCCGTGCACCCGCGCGAAGGCATCGACCTGGATGTGCTCGCCGACAGCCTGGCGCGCCTGCCGATCAAGGCCTGCTGGTTCATGAGCAACTTCCAGAACCCGCTGGGCGCGAGCATGGCCGAGGACAAGAAGCGCGCCCTCGCCGCGTTGCTGGCCCAGCACCAGGTGCCACTGATCGAGGACGACGTCTACGCCGAACTGTACTTCGCCGCCCAGGCGCCCAAGCCGGTGAAGGCCTTCGACAGTGAAGGGCTGGTGATGCACTGCAGCTCCTTCTCCAAGAGCCTGGCGCCGGGCTATCGGGTCGGCTGGGTCGCCGGCGGGCGCTACGCCGAGCAGATCGAGCGGCTCAAGCTGATGACCAGCCTGTCAGCCTCGGTGCCGGCCCAGGCCGCCATCGCCGACTACCTGCAGCACGGCGGCTACGACCGCCACCTGCGCAAGCTGCGCCACGCGCTGGAAAGCCAGCAGCACGCGATGCTCGCCGCCGTGGCCCGGCACTTCCCCGCGGCAACCCGCGTCACCCGGCCCAGCGGCGGCTACTTCCTGTGGCTGGAGCTGCCCGAGCAGATCGACGCGCTCAAGCTGTTCCAGCTCGCCCATGCCCAGGGCATCAGCCTGGCGCCGGGGCCGATATTCTCCGCCACACGGCGCTTCGGCCACTGCCTGCGGCTGAACTACGGGCATCCGTGGACGGCCAGCAGCGAACAGGCGATGGAGACCCTCGGGCGGATCATTCACTCGCTGCAGGGTTGAAGGCCTCGGCTTTCTGACTGATCCGCACATTCGGAAACGATCTGTACCTGTGCGGCGCTTTGTCGCAGGCATTACCCTGACAGGCAGGAAACCCGGACGAGGGACGCTGCCATGGATGCCGAAGGCCTGATGATCCTGCTCACGGTGTGCGCCGCACTCGGCGTGCACCTGTGGGTGCGCTGGTACCTGCGGCGCGGCATGGCGCCGCGCGGGGAGGCTTGGCTGGCCTGAGCAAGGAGCCCAACCCTGCGTGGGAGCGGGCTCCGTCCGCGATGGGTTGCCCGAGCTGCCTGATATACCGAGGCGGCGTTGAGTCGATCGCGGACGGAGTCCGCTCCTACCCGACAGTCCTGTACTCGGATCAGCCCTCACCCTAACCCTCTCCCAAGGGGAGAGGGGATTGTTCGGTACAGGAAACCTTGTCGTTCGCCGGCACGGGAGGCTCCCTCTCCCCCTGGGAGAGGGCTGGGGTGAGGGGAAGGCGCTGGCACGGACTTACCTGAAAAAGACAGTTGCTCCCTACGCTTGCAGTGGCATCACAAAGCAGGCTTACGGGCGATACAGGTGCGCATGCCCCGCGCTGTACAGCGAAGAGTCGGCAAAGCCCTCCGCCCCCAGCACCTTGCCCACCAGGATCAGCGACGTACGTCGGAAACCCTTGGCTTCGGCCTTGGGCAGGATGTCGCCGAGGGTGCCAGTAACCTGGTCCTGGTCCGGCCAACTGGCGCGGTGGATCACTGCGATGGGGCAGTCGGCGCCATAGTGCGGCAGCAGTTCGGCGACGATGTTCGGCAGTTGGCCGACGCCCAGATGAATGGCCAGGGTTGCGCGGTGCTGCGCCAGTTCGGCGAGGGATTCGCCGTTAGGCATGCGCGTCTTGCTGGCGTAACGAGTGAGGATCAGCGTCTGCGAGATATCCGGCAGGGTCAGCTCACAACCCAGGATCGCCGCGCAGGCGGACGTAGCGGTGACGCCGGGAACGATCTCGTAGGGAATGCCCAACTCGCGCAGGTGACGAATCTGCTCGCCGATGGCGCCGTACAGCGAGGGATCACCGGAGTGCACCCGTGCCACGTCCTTGCCCTCGGCATGGGCCTGCGCCAGCAGCGCGACGATCTCCTCCAGGTTCAGCTCGGCGGTATTCACCACGCGCTCAGCGCGATGCCCTTCCAGCACCGCCGACGGCACCAGCGAGCCAGCGTAGAGGATCACCGGGCAGGAACGGACCAGCCGCTGGCCCTTGACCGTAATGAGCTCGGGGTCGCCGGGGCCGGCGCCGATGAAGAAGACCGTCATGGCTGCTCCTGTGCGAATTCGATGGGGATGAAGGCCAGCGCGCAGGTGGCCTGATCGCTGCGGCGTTTGCCCACCAGCAGGCGCGCCGGCGCACCGGCCTGGGCTTCGGCCTGCAGCAGTGCCGCGGCTTCGGCCACACTGGCAGCGCCGATGGCCGTGCGGACCGTTTCGGATGTACGGTCCAGGCGCGATTCGCACGCGGCCAGTTGCTGCGGCGTGAACAGCGCCAGCGGCAGGTCGAGGGCGGCGGCCAGTGCCGTCAGGCCCTCTTCGTCCGCCTTCAAGGTGGCACTGGCCAGCGCGGTAAGGTCCGACTCATCGAGCCCGGCTTCCACCAGCGTATCGCGCAGCAGCTCGCGCAGTTCATCGAGCGAGCAGCCGCGACGGCAACCCAGGCCGGCAACCAGCGTCATTGTCTATCTCCACAAAACAAAACCCCGCAGGCGGCGGTGCCGGCTGCGGGGGTCGAACATAACGCGCGGATCAGGCCGACGGCGCGAAGCGACGGAACAGCCAGGCGGCAACCAGGCCCAGGGCCGCCCAGAACACCGCGTTGGTGATCAGCGAGGCGACGATGAACTCATGGGCGACGCTTTCCGGCGCGAGGCTGGAATGCACTTCCGGCTGCGGTGCGCCGATTACATGCGGCACCACCAGCAGGGCGATACCGATGCCACGCAGCGCCCAGTTGCGGCCGAACACCAGCAGCGCAAGGCCGCCAGCGGTGGCAGCGGCGGTGCCGATCCACCAGGTCTGGCGCAGGGTCAGGTCGGCGGCGGCGGTGCCGGGCACCTCCGGCGGCAAGCCGAGAGACGGTGCCAGGGTGAACACGGCGAAACCGGCCAGGCCCCAGAGCAGGCCTTCGGAGGTCTTGCCTGGCGCACGCAGGGTGAACAGGCCAGCCAGCATCAGGGCGAAGCCCACCGCGACCACCAGGTTGCCGCCAGTGGTGGAGAGGATGCGCTGCCAACCGTCTTCCGGCTCCCAGGCTTCCGCGTCGTGCTCGTGGGCGGCCACTGCGCCAGCGGCGTGGTCGTGGGCGTGCTCGTGGTGTTCCTCGACCAGCGCGGCGGCCGGCTCGGCCTTCTCGTAGGTTTCCGCCTTGAGGATCAGCGGGGACACCCACAGCAGCTGAACCACAGTCAGCACCAGCGCCGCGATCAGACCGGCGAACCCGGCGGTCTGGGCGATACGTTTGATCATTTTTTCCTTTCCTTTCCGAACTCTCGAATCGAGCGGGCTAGCGCCAGGCAAGGCGGAGGATCGGCGGGGACGCGGAGCTGACTGAAGTCAATGAGCAGTCCACGGCGATACTCCAACGCAGCCTGGCCGACGCGCAGTCGATTGGGCTCAGAACAGCATTAGTGGCAGGGGAAACCGGCGCTGTGGCGGGTATCGTGCGCGGCGTTGTGCACCGCATCGATGTGCGAGAAGCCGGCGAAATACACCAGCAGCGCACCGAGCAGGCTGGCGCCAACGGCCAGGCTGATGCGCTTGGAAAGGGGGATGGAAGTGCTCGACGCGTGCGTCAGGGTGCTGCTGGACATGAACGTTCCCTCTGGAAATCAAAGTAAGAGAACGCAGAGGTTGAACGCATTCGAACGCGCCGGAACGGTCGCGCCACGGCCTGCGCCCGCCCACCGCGGGTTTGCCAAAAACGAAGAATTCCAGGCCGGTCTCCGGGCTTGCGATGTCGGCCAGTGGCCAAGCGGGTCAACCTTCCCATGCCGGAGCACAGTGGCTACTGATGACCCTACGATCGCTTACCGTTGCGGGGGCAGCGCCGGACTGGTCCTTGCGGACGCACCGGCTTCCCGTTTCACCTCGCGCGCGTGGCGCGAGACACCTGAAACCGCGCTAGCTGACCACGAAGCCCTGCAAGCGTCAACCGATCCCCGGCGATTGACCGCCCCGCCGTCGCTGCGTAGCCTTCCCTGCTTCGAGGTTCTCCGGCGCTGGCCGGAGCTAAGAGGGAACGTGGAAATCTTCGGATGTGCCACGGCTGCCCCCGCAACTGTGAACAGCCTGTTCTTTCACAAGCCACTGCCGGCCACGGCGGGAAGGCGAAAGAACTCAAGAGGGCTGTGAGCCAGGAGACCTGCCTCGACCAGTATCACGACAACCGGGCGGGGTGATCCGGTGGCGACCTTCGTTGCGCGGCGAACCCGCGCGCGCGCCCTTCATCCGCCCTCCAACTCTCTGCTTGCGAGGCGCGCATGAAGACCCTGGCCAAACTCCCCGTCACCATCGTCACCGGCTTCCTCGGCGCCGGGAAGACCACCCTGCTCCGCCACATGCTGGATAACGCCGAAGGCCGCCGCATCGCGGTGATCGTCAACGAATTCGGCGAGCTGGGCATCGACGGCGAAATCCTCAAGCAGTGCTCCATCGGTTGCAGCGAAGAAGAAGCGGTCGGCCGCGTCTTCGAGCTGGCCAACGGCTGCCTGTGCTGCACCGTGCAGGAAGAATTCTTCCCGGTGATGCGCGAACTGGTGGCACGCCGTGGCGACCTCGACCAGATCCTCATCGAGACCTCCGGCCTGGCCCTGCCCAAGCCGCTGGTGCAGGCCTTCCAGTGGCCGGAAATCCGCAACGCCTGCACCGTTGACGCGGTGATCACCGTGGTCGACAGCCCGGCCGTGGCCGCCGGCACCTTCGCCGCCCATCCCGAACAGGTGGACGAGCAGCGCAAGCAGGACCCGAACCTGGACCACGAATCGCCGCTGCACGAACTCTTCGAAGACCAGCTCGCCAGCGCTGACCTGGTGGTGCTGAACAAGGCCGACCTGCTCGACGCCGACGCGCTCGCCCGGGTCCGCGCCGAAGTCGCCGAGGAACTGCCGCCGGCGGTGAAGATCGTCGAAGCCAATTCCGGCCAGCTGCCGCTCTCCGTGCTGCTGGGGCTGAACGCCGAGGCCGAGCTGCACATCGACAGCCGCCCGACGCACCACGACCACGAGGGTCATGAAGATCACGACCACGACGAGTTCGACTCCTTCCACGTCGACCTGCCGGAAGTGGAAGAGCGCGCCCTGCTCGACGCACTGAACGCACTGGTCGAGCGCCACGCTGTGTTGCGTATCAAGGGCTTCGTCGCCATCCCCGGCAAGCCCATGCGCCTGCTGGTGCAGGGCGTCGGCAAGCGCTTCGACAAGCACTTCGACCGCGCCTGGCGCAGCGATGAAACCCGCAGCACCCGCCTGGTGGTGATCGGCCAGGAACTGGACCAGGCCGCCATCACCAACGAACTGCGTACCGCCCTGGCATAACACTGTTTTTGTAGGAGCGAGCTTGCTCGCGAACCAACCCCGCAGCGGGGCAATGTTCGCGAGCAAGCTCGCTCCTACGAAGAGCCACCATCGAGCAAGCCCATGCACCTGCTGCGCACCCAACCCGGCGGCTTCGTTCCTGACGACGGCATCGCCGACCTGGCCCAGACGCCTGCCGACCTGGTGATTCTCTGCAGCGGCGATTCGCACCTGGCGCTGCTCGCCGAGGCCGCCCGCGAGCTGCCGGAGGACTACCCGAGCCTGCGCCTGGCCAACCCCATGCAGCTGCAGAACCACGCCTCGGTGGACCTCTACGTCGACCAGGTGCTGCAGCACGCGAAAGTCATCCTGATCTCGGTGCATGGCGGCGTCGGCTACTGGCGCTACGGCATGGAGCAACTCGCGGCACTGACCGAACGCGGCATCGCGCTGATCGCCGTACCCGGCGACGACAAGCCCGACCCCGAACTGGCCGCGCTGTGCAATGTGCCCACGCAGGACGCCGAGCGCCTCTGGCAGTACCTGCGCCAGGGCGGCATGGACAACGCCCGGCAATTTTTCGCCTGCCTCGCCACGCGCCACCTGCAACGCGACTATCCGTGGAGCGAGCCGCAGACGCTGCCCCGCGTCGCGCTCTATCACCCGCAGACCGGCAGCTGCGACCTCGCCCGCTGGCAGGCCGACTGGCACCCGGAGTGCCCAGTGGCCGCGTTGCTGTTCTATCGCACGCACCTGCAGGCGGCGAACACCGGCTTCATCGATACCTTCTGCGAGCGCCTGCAGGCCCAGGGCATCAATCCGCTCCCTATCGCCGTGGCCAGCCTCAAGGAATCCGCTTGCCTGGAGACGGTGGAAAACCTGCTCGATAGCGCCGACGCCGAGCTGATCATCAACACCACCGGCTTCGCCCAATCGAACCCGGAATCGCCGCAGGAGCGCCCCTTCCGCCGCGACGTGCCGGTGCTGCAAGCCATCTGCTCGCTGGACAACCTCGAGCTCTGGCGCGCCAATCCGCAGGGCCTCGACCCGCGCGACCTGGCCATGCACATCGCGCTGCCGGAGCTGGATGGCCGCCTCATCACCCGGCCGATCAGCTTCAAGGGCCTGGCCTGGCGCAGCGAGCGCAGCCAGAGCGACGTGGTCTGCTACCTGGCGCACCGGCCGGGCATGGATTTCGTCGCCGAACTGGCGCGGCGCTGGATGCTGCTGGCGCGCAAGGCCAACGCCGACAAGCGCGTGGCGCTGATCCTGGCGAACTACCCGACCCGCGACGGGCGCATCGGCAATGGCGTCGGCCTCGATACGCCGGCCGCCGCATTGAACATCCTGCGTGCGCTGGAGGCCCAGGGTTATCCGGTGGCCGGCCTGCCCGACTCCGGCACCGCGCTGATCCAGCAACTGCTCGGCGGCGTCAGCAACGACCTCGACAGCCTCGACCTGCGGCCCTGCGCGCAGAGCCTCGCGCTGGACGACTACCTCGCCTGCTTCGCCCGCCTGCCCGAAGCCAACCAGCAAGCCGTGCGCGAGCGCTGGGGCGAACCGCAGCAGGACCCGATGTTCCGCAGCGGGCGGATGATGGTTGCCGGCCTGCGCTTCGGCCTCGGCTTCGTCGGCATCCAGCCGGCGCGTGGCTACCAGCTGGACGCGGCGGCGATCTACCACGATCCGTCGCTGGTGCCGCCCCACGGCTACCTCGCCTTCTACTTCTGGCTGCGCGAAGTGTTCGGCGCCGACGCAGTGATCCACGTCGGCAAGCATGGCAACCTGGAATGGCTGCCGGGCAAGGGCGTCGGGCTCTCCGAGGAGTGCTGGCCGGATGCGATCCTCGGCCCGCTGCCGAACCTCTACCCGTTCATCGTCAACGACCCCGGCGAAGGCGCACAGGCCAAGCGCCGCGCCCAGGCGGTGATCATCGACCACCTGATGCCGCCGCTGACCCGTGCGGAAAACTACGGCCCGCTGCGCGACCTCGAGCGCCTGGCCGACGAGTACTACGACGCCTCCCTGCTTGACCCGCGCCGCGCCAGCGAACTGCGTGGCGACATCCTCACGCTGGTGCGCGATACCGCGCTGGACCGCGAGCTGGGCTTGCAGTTGAGCGACGACCCGGAAAGCTGGCTGCCGCAGCTGGACGCCTACCTCTGCGACCTCAAGGAATCACAGATTCGCGATGGCCTACATGTGTTCGGCGAATCACCGGTGGGCGAGTTGCGCCGCGACACACTGCTGTCGCTGGTGCGCATTCCACGCGGCGACGGACGCGGCGGCAACGCCAGCCTGCTGCGGGCGCTGAGCGAAGACCTGAAGCTGGGCCGCGACCCGCTGGACGAAGCTTTCGCCGAGCCGTGGGAAGGTCCGCGCCCTGATGTGCTGAGCGCCGTCAGCGACGAACCCTGGCGCAGCAACGGCGACACCCGCGAGCGCCTGGAGCTATTCGCCCTGCGCCTGATCGAAGGCTCGGCCAGCGCTCCCGGAGACGCCAGCGCGGCGGTCCTCGCGCAACTGCACCAGCAGATCGCGCCCACCCTCGACGCCTGCGGCGCCAGCGAGATCGGCCACCTGCTCGCCGGCCTCGCCGGCCGCTTCGTCCCGCCCGGCCCCAGCGGCGCGCCCAGTCGCGGGCGGGTCGACGTGCTGCCCACCGGGCGCAACTTCTTCACCGTCGACGTGCGCAACCTGCCCACGCCCACCGCCTTCCGCCTCGGCTTCCAATCCGCCAGCCGCCTGCTCGAACGCCACCTGCAGGACCACGGCGACCACCTGCGCCAGCTCGGCCTGTCGGTGTGGGGCACGGCGACCATGCGCACCGGCGGCGACGATATCGCCCAGGCACTCGCGCTGCTCGGCGTGCGCCCGGTGTGGCAGGCCGGCAGCCAGCGCGTGGAGGATTTCGAGATCCTGCCGATCAGCCTGCTCGACCGCCCGCGGGTGGACGTGACGCTGCGGGTGTCCGGCTTCTTCCGCGATGCCTTCGCCAACCTGATCCGCCTGTTCGACGCCGCCGTGCAGGCGGTCGCCGCGCTGGACGAACCGGACGATCTGAACCCGCTGGCCGCCCGGGTGCGCGCCGATCAGGCACGCCTGCTGAGCGAAGGTCTGGAAAGCGCCGAAGCCCGCCGCCAGGCAGGCTGGCGCATCTTCGGTGCACAACCCGGCGCATATGGCGCAGGCGTGCAGGGCGTGATCGAGTCGCGCCAGTGGGACAGCCGCGCCGACCTGGCCGAGGCCTACCTGAACTGGGGCGGCTACGCCTACGGTGCCGGCGATGACGGCACCCCGGCGCGCGAGCGCTTCGCCCAGCGCCTGTCCGGCCTGCAGGCGGTGCTGCACAACCAGGACAACCGCGAGCACGACATCCTCGATTCCAACGACTACTACCAGTTCCAGGGCGGCATGCTCGCCGCCGCCGAGGTCATCCAGGGGCAATCACTTTCCAGCTACCACGGCGATCATAGCCAGCCGGACAACCCGCGCATCCGCACCCTGAAGGAAGAATTGGGCCGCGTGGTGCGCGCGCGCGCGGTGAACCCGAAATGGATCGCCGGCATGAAGCGCCACGGCTACAAGGGCGCCTTCGAACTGGCAGCGACGGTGGACTACCTGTTCGCCTTCGACGCCACCAGCGAACTGGTCGACGACCACCAGTACTGCCTGCTGGCCGACGCCTACCTGCTGGACGACGACACCCGCGAGTTCATCCGCCAGCACAACCCCGAAGCCCTGCGCGATATCGCCGAGCGCCTGGTGGAAGCGCAGCAGCGCAGGTTGTGGGAAGAGCCGGGGGAATACCGCGAGACGCTGGAGAATCTGCTGGTGGATAGCGAGGAGCGGTGAGGGCGCGCGCCATCGAAGAAACCTGCGTTTCCGCGCGAATGCATCCCCTCACCCCAGCCCTCTCCCGGAGGGAGAGGGAGCAGATCGTGCCAGCTGACGCCATCGTTTCATCCTGCACCGGTCAGTCCCCTCTCCCGCTTGCGGGAGAGGGTTAGGGTGAGGGGCTTTTGATCTTGCGGGACCGAGGGGACACCTAGTCCTTGCTCGCGAACCCGCCACCGCTGCGGGGCCATGTTCGCGAGCAAGCTCGCTCCTGCAGGAAGAGCCTCAGCCCCGGCGCAGCCGCTCCGCCGCGTTCAGCAGCAGCGCCTCGGTGCCGCTCCAGCCCAGGCAGCCGTCGGTGATCGAAACACCGTAGCGCAGCTCGCCGGACAGCGGCTGGCAGCCGTCGAACAGGTGGCTCTCCAGCATCACGCCGCGCAGCGAGCCGTCGCCGGCCAGGCGCTGGTCGAGCACGCTGTCCAGTACCGCCGGTTGGCGCAGCGGGTCCTTGCCGCTGTTGGCGTGGCTGCAATCGACCATGATGCTCGAGTCGAGACCGAGCTTCTCCAGCCCCTTGCGAATCTGCTGCACGCTGGCCACATCGAAGTTCGGCCCGGCGTGCCCACCGCGCAGCACCAGATGGGTGTCCGGGTTGCCCTGGGTCTGCACCAGCGAAGGTCGGCCCTGCGCATCGATGCCGAAGTGCTGGTGCGGGTGCGCTGCCGAGCGCATGGCGTCGGTGGCGATGCCGATGCTGCCATCGGTGCCGTTCTTGAAGCCCACCGGCAGATCGAGACCACTGACCATCTCGCGATGCACCTGGGATTCGCTGGTACGCGCACCAATGGCGGCCCAGCCCAGCAGGTCGTCGAAGTAGCCGGCCACCAGCGGTTGCAGCAGTTCGGTGGCGACCGGCAGGCCGCGTTCGAGCATGCCCAGCATCAGCCGGCGCGACAGCTCCAGGCCGCCGGCCATGTCGCCGCTGCCGTCCAGCTGCGGGTCGTAGACCAGGCCTTTCCAGCCGATGGTGGTGCGCGGTTTCTCGACGTAGGCGCGCATCACCAGCAGCAGCTGGTCGCTCACTTGCGGGGCGAGTTCGGCGAGGCGGTCGGCGTATTCGAGGGCGGAGACAGGGTCGTGCAGCGAGCAGGGGCCGATCACTACCAGCAGGCGTGGGTCGCGGCCATCGAGTACGGCGCGGATCGCGTCGCGGCCTTCGCGGACGCGGTGGGCCATGGCAGCGGACAACGGCAGGTGCTGACGCAGTTCGGCGGGGCTCGGCAGCGGTTGTTCGCGGCGACGAGCGGAGGGCAGCGGCAGGTCGAGGACTTCGGCGGTGGCTGCGTGTGCTTGGCGGATCAGGGTGGAGGTGGAAGCGTTCATCTGACTGGCATCCTTGGCCGGCGCGGTGGTCGTTCCGCGCTCGGCGCTCTATCTAAGTGTTCGTGGCAAGGCTCGTTGGGTGGCACGCAGCGCGCTGCTAAATCGCCAGTCGGAGTTGCGGTAATAGCGGTAGTCGGTGGTATAGGCGGTCATGTGTCGATCCTCGGTCTGAGCGTTTTCGCTCGTTGCAATGCGTTGGGCCTTGTGGGCTTTGAAAAACAAAAACCCCGGTCGGGTTGCCGACCGGGGTTTTGGGAAACTGTCTGGTTGGCGACCCTGCTTGCTAGGGCGCCTGTGGGGTATCAGGCGCGCCTTTGGCTAAACCAATACCCATAGAAGAAATAACCGGCAGCAGCGGCCAGGACCTGCGCGCGAGCGACCACGGAGCCGATGGCACCGAGGCGGGCGAGGGACTGGATGGACAGGCTGGACGGCATGATGTTCTCCGTGGAAGTGGGACCAAGTTACTGCATCGCGGCGTGCCGATCAATGACTTGGCTCTATCGTTCCGATGGACATTGGTCGCACCTCCTGCGCCCGGTTCGCTACCATGCACGGACGAAATCCGCAGGAAATCCCCCATGAGCGCCCTTCCCCACTTCCCCCTGGCCGCCGTCGTCGGCGCCGATGAGCTGAAGCTGGCCCTGTGCCTGGCGGCCATCGACCCCGCCATTGGCGGCGTGCTGATCGAAGGGCCGCGCGGGATGGCCAAGTCCACCCTGGCGCGCGGTGTCGCCGACCTGCTGGACGGCGGGCGCTTCGTCACCCTGCCGCTGGGCGCCAGCGAGGAACGCATCGTCGGCACCCTCGACCTGGACGCGGCGCTGGGCGAAGGCCGCGCGCAGTTCTCCCCCGGCGTGCTGGCTCACGCACACGGTGGTGTGCTCTATGTGGATGAAGTGAACCTGCTGCCTGACCACCTCGTCGACCTTCTGCTCGACGTGGCCGCCAGCGGGGTCAACCTGATCGAACGCGACGGCCTGTCCCACAGCCACCCGGCGCGCTTCGTGCTGATCGGCACGATGAACCCCGAGGAAGGCGAACTGCGCCCGCAGCTACTGGACCGCTTCGGCCTCAAGGTGCAACTGCACGGCACCCCGGCGCCGACCGAGCGCGCCGAGATCGTTCGCCGCCGGCTGGCCTTTGATGCCGATGCGCAGGCCTTCCTCATTCAATGGCAAGGTGCGCAACAGGCACTGCAACAGCGCTGCATCGATGCCCGGCAGAGCCTTGCCGCGATTGCGCTGGATGATGCTGCATTGAACGAGATCGCCGAGCGCTGCCACGCCGCCGGCGTCGATGGTTTGCGCGCCGACCTGGTCTGGTTGCGCGCAGCCCGTGCCCATGCAGCCTGGCGCGGCGCCAGCGTCATCGAGCAGCAGGATATCGATGCAGTGGAGCACTTCGCCCTCGCCCATCGTCGCCGGCATGCACCAGCGCAATCAGCCACACCTCCGCAGTCTTCGCCCAGCCAGGCACAAGCGCAGTCCAAAGCCTCCAACGGCGAAGGCCAGTGGGGTGAACTCCCCGCCCAGAGCGTCGCCGTGGGCGAGCGTCGGCAACTGGCGGGCTGGCCAAAAAAGCCCTGAGCATCCGCCCGCGCCCGGCCCCAGGCGCGGATGCCAACCCCCGACCCGGCCAGCTCGCCGGCGGCCGCAGCGGCGCCCGCCAGCCGGGCGCGCACGGCCGAATCGACTGGCCCGCGACCCTGCGCAACGGCCGCCCGCAATGCCGCGCCGAGCTGGTACTGCGCGCCCGCAGCCGCAAGCCCGGTGAACTCTGGCTGGTGATCGTCGACGCCTCTGCCAGCACCCGCCGCCACGGCGCCCTCGCCCAGGCCAAGGGGCTGCTGGCCGACACTTTCGAACAGGCCTATCGCCGACGCGCGCGCCTCGCCGTGCTGCACGCTACCGGCGCGCAAGCGCGCTGGCTGTGGCAGGGCCAGAAGGCCTCTGCTCAATTGCAGGAGTGGCTGGAGCAACTCGGCGCTGGCGGCGGCACGCCGCTGATCGAGGCGCTTGAGCAAGCCCGCGAGTGGCTGGACAAGCGCCAGCGACAGAAACCGGGCGAGCGCCAGCGCCTGCTGGTACTCACAGATGGCCGCCTGCGCGACTGGCCGGCATTGCAGCCGCTGGCTTGCCCGGCGCTGGTGGTGGATATCGAGGGTGGCGCGGTGCGGCTTGGCCGTGCGGAAAAACTGGCGCAGGAACTGGGCGCGGAGTATCGGCCTATTGGTGAACTCCCTGCGTGAGTCACCAAGAGTCACCAAGAGCCCCTCACCCTAGCCCTCTCCCAGAGGGAGAGGGAACAGTCCTGTGCGCTCTGCTCGAACAACGTTCGCCGGCTAACGCCGATACATTGCCCCACTCAAAACGCCCCCTTCTCCCCCAGGGAGAGGCCTGGGGTGAGGGTCGTCCCCTGGCACCGATTTCCGCTCATCTCAAGGTTCCCCATTGCGCCCATGCAACAGGAACCCCGGTCGCTCGCTCAGCCGCTCGTAGTAGGCGGCGACTGCGAGCAGTTCCGGGCGCTGCATGGGCGTCAGGTACCAGCGGTTTACCGACAGGCCGAGCACGACATCGGCAAGGCTGAAACAGGCCCCGGTGACATAGCTGCCAGTACGCTGCAGTTGTCGGTCCAGCAGGGCCATGCAGTGGTTCCACTGCGCCTCGCTCAGGGCGATGGCGGATTCGTCGGTATGGCTGGGGCTGTTGCGTACGCGGGCCATGAACGCATAGCGCCAGGCGTTGTTCAGTTCGGTGGCCTGCCAGCCCATCCATTGTTCCACCAGCGCCCGCTCGCGCGGCGAGGTCGGCAGCAATTCGCCCCGCGGGTACTGGGTGGCGAGGTAGCTGCAGATGGCGTTGGATTCCCAGAGCACGAAGTCGCCGTCGACGAGGACCGGCACCATGGCGTTGGGGTTGAGCGCGATGAATTCCGCCGAAGCAGTGGAGCGGAAGCCCGTGCCCCAGTCTTCCCGCTCGTAGGGCAGGTTCAGTTCGGCGCAGGCCCAAAGCACCTTGCGCACGTTGATCGATGAAGCGCGTCCGAGGATACGCAGCATGGTGTCACTCCCTGTGAAAACCGGGGCCCAGCATAGAGCCAGGTGCGCCGGCGGAGAAGAGACGCTACAGCTGTAGGAGCGAGCTTGCTCGCGAACCACTACGAAGCGGTGAACTCCCCGGAACAGGTCGCCCCACAGAGCCTTCCTCGTGGCTCAGTGGCAGAAGCACTGGCGGCTCGGAGAAGGCCGATGGGTTCGCGAGCAAGCTCGCTCCTACAAAAGGCGACCCTCCAAGGCAGCCCACAGCGAGTCGATGCTGTCGAACTCGCAATCCACCGCGGGCAGCAATGGCCGCGCCAGAATCAGCACTGGCACGCCGCGCTCGCGGGCGACCTGCAGCTTCGGCTCGGTGGCCTGGCTACCGCTGTTCTTGCTGACCAGCACGTCGGTGCCCAGACGATTGAACAACTCGCGCTCGCCCTCCAGGGTGAACGGGCCGCGCGCGCCGAGCACTTCAGCGCGCGCGGTGCCAGGCTGGCTTTGCAGACAGCGCACGGTCCAGTGCTGGTGTGCGGGAATCTCGTCCAGGTGCTCCAGCGGCTCGCGCCCCATCGTGAACAGCGGACGGCGGAAATTCTTGAGTGCCTCGATCAACACAGGCCAGTCGGCGACCTCACGCCAGTCGTCTCTTGCCCCAGCCTGCCAGCCGGGGCGACGCAGCGCCCAACAGGGCACGCCAGCCAGTTGCGCGGCGCGGGCAGCGTTGGCGCTGATCTGCGCGGCATAGGGATGGGTGGCGTCGAGCAGCAGGTCGAAGCCCTGCTCGTGGATAAACTGGCCAAGACCTTCGGCACCGCCGTATCCACCGACGCGTACCTCGCAGGCCAGACCATCCGGCACCTTGCCCAGACCGGCGAGGCTGTACAGGTGTTGAGGCCCCAGACGGCGCGCAATGCTCAGTGCCTCTCCGATTCCGCCCAGCAGCAATATGCGCTTCATCGCGCCTCCAGCGCCTCGCCCACCAGGTTGCCCTGGCGGTCGATGGCGAAGACTTCCAGTTGTACGTCGGCCGGCACGATGCGCCGGGCAATGGCCAGTGCACGGGCACAGACTGCATCGCCCAGGGCGACGCCCTCCCCGCGGCACAACGCCAGCGCCTGCTGGCTGGTGTTGGCCTCGCGCATGCGCTGCTGCAGGTCCGCCGAAGCGCCGACTTCCGCGGCCCACTCGGCCAGCTGTGGCAGGTCGATGCTGGAGTGACGGCTGTGCAGGTCCATGTGGCCGGCGGCGAGCTTGCTGATCTTGCCGAAGCCACCGCAGACGCTGAAGCGCGCCACCGGCCCCTTGCGCAGGTGCTTGAGCGCGGCGCCAGCGAAGTCGCCCATCTCGATCAGCGCGGTATCGTCGAAACCGTAGCGACGGCGCATGGCGTCCTCGCTGGCGTTGCCGGTGCAGGCGGCGAGATGACGGAAGCCGTTGGCACGGGCGACATCGATGCCCTGCTGGATCGAGGCGATGTAAGCCGAGCAGGAGAACGGCCGGACGATGCCGGTGGTGCCGAGGATCGACAGGCCGCCAAGGATGCCCAGGCGCGGATTCATGGTCTTCAGCGCCAGCTCGGCGCCGCCCTCTACGTTAATGGTGACCTCGAAGCCACCGGCATAGCCGCACTCGGCCGCCAGTGCCGCGAGGTTGTCGCGCATCATCTGGCGCGGCACCGGGTTGATCGCCGGCTCGCCCACCGGCAGGACCAACCCCGGTTTGGTGACCGTGCCGACGCCAACGCCGGCATGGAAGCGCACGCCGGGCTCGACGCCCAGCGTCACGCGAGCGAAGACCAGCGCACCGTGGGTCACGTCCGGGTCATCACCGGCATCCTTCAGCGTACCGGCTTCAGCCCCCTCGGCGGTGCGCCGGCAGAACTCCAGGCGCAGCGTCGCGTTGCGTTCTTTCGGCAGGACGATCTGCGCGGCATCCAGCACTTCGCCGGTGAGCAACAGGCGCGCTGCGGCGAGGCTGGTGGCGGTAGCGCAACTGCCGGTGGTGTAGCCGCTGCGCAGCGGGCGGGGTTCTTCGGGCGTCTCGTCACGCATAACGAGCAGCATCGTAGGATGGGTGGAGCGAAGCGATACCCATGCAGTCGCGGTACGAAAAACGCTTCATTCCTTCCAGACTTCCAGCAGGGTGATCGGCAACGCCGCGCGCCAGGTATCGAAGCCGCCGAGCGGTTGCGCCTGTGATACCGACAGACGGGTCAGCTCGCCACCCACGCGCTCGCGCCAGCTCACCAGCGCCGCCTCGCTCTGCAGGGTCACGGCATTGGCGACCAGCCGGCCACCGGGCTTCAGTTGCTCCCAGCAGTGCTCGAAGATGCCGGGCAGGGTGACACCGCCGCCGATGAAGATCGCGTCCGGGCGCTCCAGCCCCTGCAACGCCTCCGGCGCGGCGCCGCAAACCAATTGCAGCGCCGGTACGCCGAGGGCATCGCGATTGAAGCGGATGTGCTCCTGGCGCCCTTCGTTGGCTTCGATGGCCAGCGTGCGGCAGCTCGGATGCGCACGCATCCATTCGATGCCGATGGAGCCGCAGCCGGCGCCGACGTCCCAGAGCAGCTCGCCGGGCTTCGGCGCCAGCCGCGCCAGGGTCACGGCGCGCACATCGCGTTTGGTCAGTTGGCCGTCATGGCGGTAAGCGTCGTCAGGCAGGCCGGTGGTCAGTGGCAGACGAACCGCGCCCATGCCGGCAACGCACTGCACAGCCACCAGGTTCAGCGCAGCGGTCTCGCTCTGCGACCAGTCGCTGGCGAGCCCATCGATGCGGCGCTCCGCCTCGCCACCCAGGTGCTCCAGCACGCTGAGGCGACTTGCACCGAAGCCCCGCTCGCGCAGCAGCGCGGCGATGGCCGCCGGGCTGTCGCCATCATTGCTGAGGATCAGCAGCTTCGTACCGTCGTGGATCTGCGCGTTGAGTGCGGCCAACGGCCGCGCCACCAGCGACAGCAGCGTGCAGTCCTGCAACGCCCAGCCCATTCGCGCGGCGGCGAGCGAGGCGGAGGACGGCGCGCTAAGCACGAGCATTTCCGCGGGCGGAATCTGACGGGCAAGGCTCGCGCCAACGCCGAACAGCATTGGATCACCGCTGGCCAGGACGCAGGTCGGCTCGCCGCGCCGGCGCAGCACCGGTTCCAGGCTGAACGGGCTCGGCCAGGCCTGGCGGCGGGCGCCCAGGCAGTGCGGCAGCAGCTCCAGCTGGCGCGGTGCGCCAATCACTTCGCTGGCGGCAAGCAGGGCGCGGCGTGCGGCCTTGCCGAGGCCGGCATAACCGTCCTCGCCGATGCCGACGATGGTCAGCCAGGGCGTCATGAAATGTCCTCAGGGGTGCGACGATCGATCCGACGGGCAGGCTTTTCCTGCCTTCGGGCAAAGCAGGCATAATACCCGCTTCGTCGGTGCTCGTAGGACGCTTCGCCTTTCGTGGTGAGGTTTCCCAGAGCCGAAGAGGGAACACGGTTAAGCCGTGGCTGCCCCCGCAACTGTAAGCAGCGAGTCCGCGCAATGCGGCGACACGAGAACAGCGTTCCGTGCCGCCGGCCAGGCCACTGGGCAACCGGGAAGGCCGCGCTGGATGAGGACCTGCCAGCCAGGAGACCTGCCGACGAAACCAGTCGCGCGTGCAGACATCGAGCGGGGTGTATCGGTGTCGTGAAGTCCCCCTATGGGGGATTCGCAGGTCACCGCGACCCAGCCCTGGTGACCTCAGTGCAAGACTCCTCAGCCCTGCCCGTCCGCCCGCATGCCTGCCCCGGCCTGCTGCGCATCGTGGCCTCCCGCGATGGCGGCATCTGCCGCATCAAGCTGCCCTGCGGGCAATTCGACGCCGGCGCCGCACGCGCCATCGCCCTGGCCGCCGAGCGGCATGCCGCTGGCGTGCTGGAAGCGACCAACCGCGCCAACCTGCAGATTCGTGGTGTGCAGGCCGGCGCCGAGAATGCGTTGAGCCGCGAACTGCTGGCCGCTGGACTCGGCCCGCGGGAGCTGGCAGCGGATGACGTGCGCAACCTGCTGGTCAGCCCGGCCCTGGGCCTGGACGCCTGCAGCACTTTCGATGCGACCCCGCTGGCCCGCCAACTGCTCGACCTGCTGGAGCGCACCCCGCGCCTCCATGGTCTGTCACCCAAGTTCGGCATCCAGCTGGATGCCGGCGAGGCGCTGGCGATGCTGGACCACCCCAACGATATCTGGCTGTCGGCCATCGCAGACAACGCGACGCCACTGTTCGCCTTCGGCCTGGCCGGTTGCCCGCCGCAGCGCGAGAGCGACCGCCCCGCCCTCGCCGCCGTCTCCGCCGAGCAGGTGCCGCAACTGGTGGAAACCCTGCTGCACCTGTTCCTCGATCTCGCCGGCGATGGCCAGACACGCATGCGCCACCTGCAAGCGATGCTTCGCGACGAAGTGCTGCTGGAGCGCCTGCAGCAGCGCCTGCCCTTCACGCTGCGTCTCGGGCCGGCTGTGGATAACTGGCGACGTCCTGCACCGAATGCTTTCGGCCATCTGGGGATTCAGCCTCAGCGCCAACCGGAACGCGTCATGGTCGGCGCGGGATTCGTCCTCGGACGTCTCGACAGCACCACGCTGTTCGGCCTGGCAGAACTCGCCGAGCGCTTCAGCGGCGGACAGCTGCGCCTGACCCCCTGGCAAAGCCTGATCCTCCCCAACGTGGCGCAAGCCGATGCCGCCGTCGTGCTCGGTGCGCTGGCCAACCTCGGCCTGCTGGTCGATGCCGCGCAACCGCTGTCCCGTCTCATCGCCTGCAGCGGCTCCAGCGGTTGCGCGCGTGGGCTGGCCGATACCAAGGCCGATGCCTTGCGCCTGGCCGAGCGCCTGCGCCATGCGCCGCCGGCCGGCGTGCACCTGTGCGGCTGCCCGCGCTCCTGCGCCGCCGCCCACGTCGCCCCCTACACCCTGCTGGCCGTCGCCGACGGCCGCTATGACCTGTTCCGTCGCGCCGATGGCGTGGCCGGCTTCGGCCTGCCGCTGGCGCGCAACCTTTCCCTCGATGCCGCCGGCGATCTGCTGGCCGCACCCGGAGCTCAACCCGATGCTTGATTACATCCGCGACGGCCAGGCGATCTATCGCCAGTCCTTCGCCACCATCCGCGCCGAAGCCGACCTCAGCGGTATTCCTGCCGACCTGGAGAAACTGGCCGTGCGCGTAATCCATGCCTGCGGCATGGTCGACGTCGTGCAGGACCTGCGCTTCTCCAAGGGCGCCGGGGCTATCGGCCGCGCAGCGCTGGCCGCTGGCGCGCCGATCCTCTGCGATGCGCGGATGGTCGCCGAGGGCATCACCCGCGCGCGTCTGCCGGCGCATAACGAAGTGATCTGTACCCTCAACAATGCCGATGTCCCCGAACTCGCTCGCGAGCTGGGCAACACCCGCTCGGCGGTGGCGCTGGAGCACTGGCGTGAGCACCTCGAAGGCAGCGTGGTGGTGATCGGCAATGCGCCGACCGCGCTCTTCTACCTGCTGGAAATGCTCGACGCCGGCGCACCGAAACCGGCACTGATCCTCGGCTTCCCGGTGGGATTCGTCGGTGCCATGGAGTCCAAGGACGCCCTCGCCGCCGACAGCCGTGGCGTGCCCTACGTGATCGTCCGTGGTCGTCGTGGCGGCAGCGCGATGGCGGCCGCAGCGGTGAACGCCCTGGCCACGGAGGTGGAGTGATGACCGGCCGCCTCATCGGCCTGGGCGTCGGCCCGGGTGATCCGGAACTGCTGACCCTCAAGGCCCTGCGCCTGCTGCGTGCATCGCCGGTGATCGCGTACTTCGTGGCCAAGGCCAAGCACCACGCCGGCCAGGGCGGTAACGCCTTCGCCATCATCGAGCAGCACCTGCTCGATGAGCAGCAACGCCTGCCGCTGGTCTACCCGGTGACCACCGAAAAGCTGGAGCCGCCGCTGACCTATGAAGGGGTGATCAGCGACTTCTACGACACCGCAGCCGCACAGGTGGCCGAGCATCTGGATGCCGGCCGCGACGTGGCGGTGATCTGCGAGGGCGACCCGTTCTTCTACGGCTCCTACATGTACCTGCACGACCGCCTTGCGGATCGCTATGACACCGAAGTCGTGCCCGGCGTCTGCTCGATGCTCGGCAGCGCGGCGGTGCTCGGCGTGCCGCTGGTGTACCGCAACCAGAGCCTGTCGGTACTTTCCGGCGTGCTGCCGGAGGACGAACTCAAGCACCGCCTGGCCGACGCCGATGCGGCCGTGGTGATGAAGCTCGGCCGCAACTTCGACAAGGTCCGCCGTGTACTGCGCGAGCTGGGCCGTGACGGCGGCGCGCACTACGTCGAGCGCGCGACCATGCGCGAGCAGCGCATCGTCGCGCTGGATGACGTTGACCCGATGGCCTCGCCCTACTTCTCGATGATCGTCATCCCCGGCCAGCGGTGGAACGGTTGATGCGCGCCGCTATCGTCATTCTCGGCCAGGGCGCGTTGGCCACGGCCCGGCGCCTGCAGGGCGTTTATCCACAGGCGCGCGTGATGGGGCTGAAAGACCGCGTCGTAGGTGCCGATGAGTCCTACGCGAACTTCGGCGATACCCTGCGCCAGCTTTACCGCGACGACACCCCGATCATCGCCCTGTGCGCTGCCGGCATCGTCATCCGCACGCTCGCCCCGCTGCTCGTCGAAAAGGTTGCGGAGCCACCGGTGCTGGCGGTCGCCGAAGATGGCAGCGCCGTGGTGCCGCTGATCGGCGGGCTCGGCGGGGTGAACCGCATGGCCCGCGAGATCGCCGCCACGCTGGAAGTAGCGCCAGCGATCACCACCAGCGGCGAGCTGCGTTTCGGCGCCTGCCTGCTCGACCCGCCAGAAGGTTACGCCCTGGCTGATATCGAACAGGGCAAGCGCTTCGTCGCCGACCTGCTCGGCGGCGACACCCTGCGCATCGAGGGCGATGCGCCATGGCTGGACGCACTGGACCTGCCGCTGGCCGAAGACGCCGCGCACACCTTGCGCATCGACGCCCGCGCCGAAGGCATCGCGCAGAACGAGCTGCGCATCCATCCGCGCGTCGTGCTCGCCCATGTCACGCTGGTGGATTCCCAGCTACCTGAGCGCATTCGCCAGGGCCTTGCCCAGACGGGCCTGGCGGAAGGTGCGCTGGCCGCGGTAATTGCGCCACGCTGCCGCATGGCCGACCCGGCGCTGGCCAGCGCCGCCGCCGAGATGGGTTTACCGTTGCGCTTCATCGCCCCCGATGAAACGCTGCCGCCGGAGGTGCTGCATGGCGACTCCTTCCACCTCCACCGCGCCGCTACACCCGCTGAAGCCGAAGGCATTGGCCAGCCACGCGGGCGGCTCAGCGTGATCGGCCTCGGCCCCGGCGCCAGCGACTTCATGATCCCCGCCGTACGCCGTGCACTGGACGAAGCCCAGGACCTGCTCGGCTACGAGACCTACGTGAAGATGGCCGAGCCCCTGCGTGAAGACCAGGTGCGCCACTGCACGGATAATCGCGAGGAAATGCAGCGCGCCCGCCACGCCTTCGAACTGGCCGCCAGCGGGCGGCGCGTCGTGGTGATTTCCTCCGGAGACCCCGGCGTATTCGCCATGGCCGCCGCGGTAATGGAAGCCCTGCACGAGAGCGAAGACCCGCACTGGCATGGCGTGGAGCTTGAGGTGCTGCCGGGCGTGTCCGCCGCACTGGCCGCCGCCGCCAAGGCCGGGGCGCCGCTGGGGCACGATTTCTGCCTGATCTCCCTGTCAGACAACCTCAAGCCCTGGGAAACCATCGAGAAACGCCTCGACCATGCCGGTGCCGCCGACCTGGCCATGGCCTTCTACAACCCGATCTCCAAGGCGCGACCGTGGCAGTTGGGGCGCGCGCTGGAAATCGTCCGCCGCCACCGCAGCCCGGAAACCCTGGTGGTGCTCGGCCGCGACATCGGTCGCCTGGCGGAGGCCCTGCGCGTCGTCACCCTCGGCGAGCTGACGCCGGAGATGGTCGATATGCGCACCCTGGTGATCATCGGCTCGTCGCTGACCCGGCGCTTCCCCCGTGCTGGCGGTGGCGACTGGGTGTACACCCCGCGCTGGTATCGCTGACGATCAGCTCCTCGAGCCGCAATCGTCTGCGACAGCCGCCGCAGGATGGCGTGGGGCGAAGCGGTACCCATCAATGTCCTGCCAATCAGGCCGATGGGTATCGCTTCGCTCCACCCATCCTACGAACTGCGCAGATCTGTAGGAGCGAGCTTGCTCGCGAACGGATTTCCCGGCAGTTCCGGTGCCAAGCAGTTCGCGAGCGAGCTCGCTCCTACAGGGAACACTGGAGCCTCAGACACATCTTGCAAATGGCCATCGCCTTGTTGAAAATGCGATAAATTATCATTTGTAACCTTTGCGCGCCCATGTCCTCGACCTTCGACGTCCAGTCGCTCTACAGCGACCATCACGGCTGGCTGCACAACTGGCTTCGCGGCCGGCTGGGCAATGCCGCCGATGCCGCGGACCTGGCCCAGGACACCTTCCTGCGCGTATTGCTCAGACCCGAGCGCGTCGAACTGCACACCCCACGCGCGTTCCTACGCACCGTCGCCCGTGGCCTGGTGATCGACCACTGGCGTCGCCAGGAGCTGGAGCGCGCCTACCTCGACGCCCTTGCCCATCTGCCGGAGGCGCAGGTGCCGTCGGCAGAAGAGCAGCACAGCATCCTGCAGTTGCTGGAGAACATCGCCCGCCTGCTCGACGGCCTCAAGCCGAAGGTGCGCAACGCCTTCCTGCTGGCCCAGTGCGAAGGCATGCCCCACGCGCGGATCGCCGAGGAACTGGGCGTCTCGGTTCGCTCCGTGGAGCGCTACATCGCCGAGGCGCTGTTCCACTGCTACCAGCTGCGGTACGCCGAGTGAGCGGCGCCAGCGCCACGCCCGATCCACGGGTGGTGAAGCAGGCCATCCAGTGGACCCTGCGGCTCAACGGCAATGCCGATCCCGAGCTCCTCAGCGCCTGCGAGCACTGGCGCCAGGCCAACCCCGAGCACGAAATCGCCTGGCTGCGGGTGCAAGCGCTGAACAGCGAGCTGGCGGCCGGCTACCAGGCCGTACCGGGCGCACGGGTGGTGCTGGAGACCCTGGAAAACTCCACTCAGCGTCTGCAGCGACGCCAGGCGCTCAAGCTGCTCTCGACCTTCGCCGTCGGCGCCTCTGCGCTATGGCTGGCCCGCGAAGTCGCACCCTGGCAACGCTGGATGGCGGACTTCAGCACAGCGATGGGCGAGCGCCAGCGCTTCACCCTGGCCGATGGCAGCGTGCTGCAACTGAACACCGACAGCGCGGTGAATGTGCGCTTCGACTCGAGCCAGCGTCTGCTGACCCTGGAACGCGGCGAAATCCTCCTGAGCACGGCGAAGGACACTTCACGCCCACTGCGGGTGAGCAACCGGGATGGTCTGTTCGAGGCGCTGGGTACGCGGTTTGTCCTGCGCCAGGACGAGCGCAGCACACGCCTGAGCGTCGAGGAAGGCTCGGTGGCCATCGCTCCGCGCGTGCGCGGCCGGACCACTGCGATCGCCGAGTCCGGGCAGACTTTCGAGATCAACGGCGACAGCGCCCTCCTGGCCGAACGCAGCAACATGGACAGCGCCGCCTGGGCCGACGGCCTGATCGTCACCCGCGACATGCGCCTGGCCGACTTCCTCGCTGAAATCGCTCGCTATCGACACGGGCACCTGCACTGCGATGCCAGCGTGGCCGACCTGCGCCTGTCCGGCGTGTTCCGTCTGGATGACACCAACCAACTGCTCGCCCTGCTGCCGCAGACCCTGCCAGTGCGGGTGGAGAAGCGGACGGACTGGTGGGTGACGGTGAATGCCCGCGGCTGAGAATTCCGCTCCTACACACGACCCTCAAATAATATCTCTTCGCAATCGAGAATTATTTTTGTCGGGTTTCACCGCCTCGGCCGGCAAGGAGGAATACCCCGATCATTTCCCTTGTCCCCGGAATCCCCAAACATGCGAGCCGTTCACGTCCCGATGCCCTCCCCCGCCCTGCCCCGCGCCAGCCGGCTGGCCCATGCCGTGCGCGGCGCGCTGCTCTGCGCCAGCCTGGGAGCCAGCCTGCCGCTGAGCGCCGTCGCCGCCGATGCCGCGACTGTCACCAGTAGCCGCGCCTACGCGATTGCGGCCGGGCCCCTGGGCGAGGTACTGAACAGTTTTGCCCGTGAGGCGGGAATTACCCTGTCGGCTACTCCCGAGCAAACCCGTGGCCTGAACTCGTCCGGGCTGAACGGCACCTACTCGGTGGATCAGGGCCTCGGACGCCTCCTGGCGGACACCCCGCTGGAAGCCGTGGACCAGGGCAACGGCAACTTCGTGCTGCGCCCGGCTGCCCCCACCGATGTGCTGGCCATGCCCTCCAGCGACGTGTTCGCCCTGGGCAACGCGCTGGGCGAGGCAGACGGCTACCTGGCAACCCACAGCCAGATCGCCACCAAGACCTCCAAGTCCCTGCTGGAAACCAGCCAGAGCGTCTCGGTGATCACCCGCGAGCAGATCGACGACACCGCGTCGAAGACCGTGCAGCAGGCGATCCGCTACACCCCCGGCATCTTCACCGGCCAGGTCGGCGCCTCGAACCGCTACGACTACATCGTCATGCGCGGCTTCGCCGACAACAGCGTGGACAACATCTACCTCGACGGTCTGAAGGCCATGGGCGACAGCGGCACCTTCAGTTCGATGCAGATCGATCCGTACTTCCTCGAACGCATCGACGTGCTCAAGGGCCCGTCTTCGGTGCTCTACGGCCGCAGCCTGCCCGGCGGCCTGGTGGCGCTGACCAGCAAGAAGCCGCTGTACGAGGACTACCACCAGATCACCGGCACCGTGGGCAACATGGGCCAGAAGGAGATGGGCTTCGACTTCAGCGGCCCGCTGGATGAGGAAAAGCGCATCGCCTATCGCCTGGTCGGCCTGGGCAAGGGTTCGGACACCCAGTTCGACCACGTCAAGGAAGAGCGCTACGCCATCGCCCCGACCCTGGCCATCGACTTCACCGACGACACCACGCTGACCCTGCAGGGCTACCTGCAGCACGATCCGAACGGCGGCTACCACGGGGGCGTCCCGGCGGATGGCGCGCTGTTCCACCACAACGGCCAGAAGATCTCCCGCGAATTCTTCGATGGCGAACCGAGCAAGGACGACTTCGACCGTACGCAGCGCATGTTCGGCTACCAGCTGGAGCACCGCTTCGACGACGTCTGGACCGCGCGGCAGAACTTCCGCTACCTGGACTCCGACGTCGACCTCTCCCAGGTCTATGCCTACGGCTGGACCGCGCCTGGCGAAAACACCCTGAACCGCTACTTCTCCGGCGCCAGCGAACACCTGCAGGCGTACATCATCGATAACATGACCCAGGCCGAGTTCAACACCGGCGCCGCCAGGCACACCCTGCTGATGGGCCTGGACTACCAGAAGCGTCGCACCACCGTGGACTGGCGCTCGGGCTCGGCGCAACCGCTGGATGCCTTCGACCCGCACTACGGCAACGACGCCATCAGCTACTACCCCGACGACAACCATACCCGTCGCCTGGAGCAGACCGGCGTCTACCTGCAGGACCTCATCGACATCGACAACTGGCGCTTCTCGCTGGGCATGCGCGAGGACTGGGTGACGGTCGAGGACAAGAACCGCAGCAGCGGCAGCAAGGCCGACGACGACTGGAAGAAGTTCACCGGGCGCATCGGTGCGCTGTACCTGTTCGACAACGGCATCGCGCCGTACATCAGCTACTCCGAGTCGTTCAACCCCAACGCCTACTCCGACCAGTCCGGTACGCCGCTGGAGCCGACCGAGGGCAAGCAGTGGGAAGCCGGCCTGAAGTTCCAGCCCGAAGGCAGCCGCAGCCTGTACACCGCGTCGATCTTCCACATCACCCAGGAGAACGTCGCCTCCAAGGAGCCGCAGGACAACTTCTACACCTCCGTGGGCGAAGTGCGCTCCCAGGGCCTGGAACTGGAAGCCCACACCCAGGTCACCGACAACCTCAAGGTGCTCGGCAGCTACACCTACACCGACATCACCTACACCAGGTCGCTGGACGGCAACCAGGGCCACACGCCGAACCAGGCGCCCAAGCACATGGCCTCGCTGTGGGCCGACTATGGCTTCAACGCCGGCCTGCTGGACGGCCTGACTCTTGGCGGCGGCGCCCGCTACGTCGGCGAGACCTGGGCGGACAAGGAAAATACCCTGCGCGTACCGGACTACACCCTGGTGGATGCGCGCATCGGCTACGACCTGTCCCGCGTCGGTCTGAAAGGTCTGGACGTCAGCCTCAACGCCAACAACCTGCTGGACAAGGACTACGTGGCGTCCTGCTACAGCCTGGACTTCTGCTACTTCGGCGAAAAGCGCAACGTCACCGCGACGGTGAACTACCGGTTCTGACCGCTCGCCGCCCAGCTCGCCGGGTTGCACTTTTTGTAGGAGCGAGCTTGCTCGCGAACGCGTCACACCGTGCCAACCCGGTTCGCGAGCAAGCTCGCTCCTACAGGCAAACCTCGCACTCATTAGCCCCGTGGCGCAGCCGGCGCCACGGTTTTTTACCCTTCAGAACTCCGCCGCGTGGCGGTAGCGCGCTTCCAGTTCCAGGGATACTCGATAGGCTTGCGCCTCACCTTCGGTGTGGAAGATACCGACCAGCTGGCCTTCCTGGTGCACATCCCAGCAACGCCCACCGAGGGCGCGGAACTCGCGGGATTTATGGTCATCGTCACGCTCGGTCACTGTAATGCTCATGTCTTTTCTTCTCCGGTGTTGCCGTACATCAAGGCAGCTCCAGAATCATTCAGTTAGCCAGCTAATTAAATAGTCGATTTCGAGAAAGACTTTTACAAGACTTCGCCGAAACGAGCGTACCAAGTTTCGCCACTGCACTCGCGCGAAGAGAGAGTCCAATCAACTTTAAAACACGTCGTCGCGAACACTTTACAGGTATTGTTTCAGCCACTTTACATAGTCGCGAAACATTGGAATTGGCTGTATTTCAACTTCAACTAAGCCCTTGGATTATTTGCTTGAAAGCCAAACCAACCTGAGCTTGCCTTAAACACTCGAAGTGTCATCAGGCTTGCCAGGGAGATTCATCATGAACGGAGTATCAGACCCGCCCGGCGACCCCACGCCCAACCCTCCGCCACCACAATCCAGCCCCACCGAAGACGGCTGGCCGGCCTTTGCCACGCCGATTATCTGCACCGCCATCGTGATCGGCTTCATCCTGATCCTGTTCGGCTGGCTGGTGGCAAGGTTCGCCCCATTCAGCTGGATGCTGGAAACCTTCATTGTCTGCACAGGGCTGAGCATCATACTGGGCGCCTTCGGTGCCCGAGCCAAAGTCAAGGTGCTGGGCGAGGCGGGAGTGCTGGTAGGGGTTGCCGCTATCGCGATCATTATCTTCGTGACCCTGATCAACCAGATGTCCGACCGCTATGTCCACATCAAACTCAGCGGTGACATTCAGCCGAAACAAGTCAAGACCGTCGAACTGTATGGCGACAATCAATATCCTGGAAGTCTGCTGAGCAACCGCAACTCCTGGAGCTTCTATATATTCGGCAGGGAAATCAGAAGTCCGACCGTCGACCTGAAGATAGTGTTCACCGGTGAGGAAGATCTGGAGGCCGACTTCGGCTGCATCAAATCGGAGCAGATCACTCCGTATCTTGCTTCCGGAAAGACCATCCACTGGAAGTATTCGAAGAAGAACAATCGCCTGGTCAATGTGGAAACCAACCAGGTCGTCGGCATCATCGGCTGTGAAACACCGGAGGATTTCGCCCGGCAGCCTGCAACCACCAGGCAGATGATCGCCTTCAGGATGATCAACGAGGCCATGGCCGACGACGAAGTGCCTGCGAACGACGCGAAGATTCAGGACCTCATCGCCGACCTCGACTCCGACAGCAGTCTCGTCAGGCGTGACGCACGAACCCGGCTGGGCGAATCCGGCGTACCGGCCATCGAGCCGTTACTCGATAGCTTCAGTCAGCCCAACGTCAGCTACCGCACCCAACTCGGCGCGCTGGTAGCGCTCAACTCGATGGCCCGGCAGAAAACCGATGCCGAGACATTCAAGGCCGGGATAAGCGACGTCGAACTGGAAGAGTTGGTCGGCGCGACTGCCCACAACGATGAAACCCTGCGCAAATACGCTTCCGAGTTCCTCTACCGGATCGGCGACCCACGCGCCATCACACCCGCCCTGAACAAGTTCCCGTCGTCTTCGGCCAACGGCAAGTACAACCTGCTGCTGGTGATCAAGGGATCGCTTGCGCAAGCCAGCCCGGAGCAGAAGCAGGCATTGGCGGAGAAAGTCGAACAGCTGAAGTCCGTCGAAACACCAAAGACCAACCAGTTGATCGAGGAGATCCTCACTGAAGTGTCCAACTGATTCCTGAGCGCCCTCTATTTCATTGGAGACGAATCATGGCCGCCGACCTGAATGAACTCGTAGCGGAGTTCCGCGACAAGGTGACTGTACTGCTTGGCGCATGCGCCAAGGCGGGCGTCACCATGCGCCCGAGCACCGGGCTGCGAGACCCGCTGGAACAAGGACGACTATGGAGGCAGTCGCGGTCGATCGAGGAGATCAGCGAGAAGATCAAATCGCTGAAGCAACAGAAAGCCCCGTTTCTCGCCCACTGCATCGAGTCGGTCGGGCCACAGGATGGCAAGCACGTCACCAATGCCATTCCGGGGCTTTCCTGGCATCAATGGGGGGAAGCGCTGGACTGCTTCTGGCTGCTGGACGGCAAGGCGGAATGGTCCACCAAGCGCCTCGTCGGCGGACAGAATGGTTACCAGGTGATGGCCAACCTGGCGGAGTCCGTCAAACTCGACGCCGGCGGGCACTGGCCGAAATTCAAGGACTGGCCGCACCTGCAATTGCAGAAGGCCGGCAGCCCGCTGCAGATCCACGATCTGGCCGCGATCGACAAGGCCATGCAGCAGCGATTCAGCTGAAGCGCTATTTCCAGCGGCGCGTTGGGGCGGCTGTGCACAACAAAAACCCCCTGGGACTTGCGTCGCAGGGGGTTCGGTGAAGCTGGCTGGCGATCGTTCCGTCAGAACGGAATATCGTCGTCGAAGCTGTCGTAGTCCGGAGCCGGTTGCGGCGCGGGCTGGGACTGCTGCTGCGGCGCAGGACGCTGGGCCTGCTGCGGACGCTGCTGCGGCTCGCGGGGAGCGCGCGGAGCATCGTCACCACCGGCGCCCGGACGGCCGCCGAGCAGCTGCATGTTGCCGTTGATGTCGACCACGATTTCGGTGGTGTACTTGTCCTGGCCGTCCTGACCCTGCCACTTGCGGGTACGCAGGCTGCCTTCGACGTAGATCTGCGAACCCTTGCGCACGTACTCGGCGACGATTTCCGCCAGGCGACCGAAGAACACCACGCGGTGCCACTCGGTACGTTCCTGCTGCTGGCCGGTCTGCTTGTCCTTCCAGCTCTCGCTGGTGGCCAGGGTGACGTTGGTCACCGCGTTGCCGTTGGGCATGTAACGGGTTTCCGGATCGCCACCGACGTTACCCACCAGAATGACTTTGTTAACCCCACGGGCCATGACGCTCTCCTAAAGGCTTCAGCACGTCGCCTGCTCGGCGCCAGCGAGGCGCTCGAGGGACGTGCGATCAACTTGTTGGGAATCCACTTTGACATAAGCGGCCGCTTCTTCAGCGACCACCATCACATCGCTCACACCGGGCAATGCCTTGAAACGCTCAGCCAACGAAGCATCGCGCAGGGCCTCATCGGAAAGAGGCAGGCGAATACTCGTTACATAAGGCGGTTCACGCATGGTAACAGCAATCGCCAGCCAGATGGCAGCCAGCACCGCGCAGCCGATGAACACCCCGTCGAGCCCGCCGTGCTGGAACATCCAGCCACCAAGAATGCCGCCTACTGCCGCGCCGAGGAACTGGCTGGTGGAGTACACGCCCATCGCCGTGCCCTTGCCGCCGGCCGGCGACACCTTGCTCACCAGCGAGGGCAGCGAGGCCTCCAGCAGATTGAACGCGGTGAAGTAGACGATGATGCCGAACACCAGTTCCTTGAGGCTGTTGCCGAACTCCCAGAAGAACAGTTCGCAGAGCATCAGGGTCGCCACGGCGCCGGTCAGGACGCGCTTCATCTGACGCTTCTTCTCGGCGTAGATGATGAACGGGACCATCCCGAAGAAGCCCACCAGAAGTGCCGTCAGGTAGACCCACCAGTGTTCTTCCTTGGGCAGACCGGCCCGCTCCACCAGCGCCAACGGCAGTGCCACGAAGCTGGCCATGAGGATGGCGTGCAGCACCAGGATGCCGGCGTCCAGGCGCAGCAGCTCACCGTTCTTCAGGGTCGGCAGCAGCGACTGCTTGGCCACGCTGGACTCGCGGTGCTGCATGCGATGGTCGGGCGTCGGCACGAAGAACAGGATGATCAGCATGCCCACCAGGGCCATGCCGGCGGTGAACCAGAACAGGCCGTGCAGGCCGAACCAGTGGGTCAGCACAGGGCCGGCGACCATCGCCACGGCGAAGGACACGCCGATGCTCATGCCGATCATGGCCATGGCCTTGGTGCGGTGCTGCTCGCGGGTAAGGTCGGAGAGCATCGCCATCACCGCCGCGGAGATCGCCCCGGCGCCTTGCAGGACGCGACCGGCGATGATGCCCCAGATGGAGTCGGCATTGGCCGCCAGCGCGGCGCCAGCGGCGAACACCAACAGGCCGACGACGATGATCGGGCGGCGGCCGATACGGTCGGACAAGGTACCCAGCGGGATCTGCAGGATCGCCTGGGTCAGCCCGTAGGCGCCGATGGCCAGGCCGATCAGTGCCGGGGTGGCGCCCGCCAGGTCCTGGCCGTAGGTGGCGAGTACCGGCAGGACCATGAACATGCCGAGCATGCGGAAAGCGAAGACCAGGGACAGGCCGGCGGCCGCGCGGGTTTCGGTGCCACTCATGCGCTCAGTGTGGGAATCGTGCATAGGCCCCTCATGGAAAGACGAAAAACGGGAATGCGCTACATTGCCCCCGTGGCGACGCGCCTGCCGGGCCCTGCGGGGCCGGTTGTCGCCAACGCCGAAAAATAGCCGCGCATTCTATCAGCCCAACGGTCCAACGGCACACACGCGCTACTTTGCCGCGTGCCGGAAACGCCCCGTATAATCGATAGTTTTCGCCCGCCATGCGAGGCCGTAGTGGACAAGATCCTCATCCGTGGGGCACGTACCCACAACCTGAAGAACATCGACCTGACCCTGCCGCGCGACAAGCTGATCGTGATTACCGGGCTGTCCGGTTCCGGCAAATCTTCCCTGGCCTTCGACACGCTCTATGCCGAGGGCCAGCGCCGTTACGTGGAATCCCTGTCGGCCTACGCCCGGCAGTTCCTCTCGATGATGGAAAAGCCCGACGTCGACACCATCGAAGGCCTGTCGCCGGCGATCTCCATCGAGCAGAAATCCACCTCCCACAACCCGCGCTCCACCGTGGGCACCATCACCGAAATCTACGACTACCTGCGCCTGCTCTACGCTCGCGTCGGTATCCCGCGCTGCCCGGATCACGATATCCCGCTCGAGGCACAGACCGTCAGCCAGATGGTCGACCAGGTACTGGCGCTGCCCGAAGGCCGCAAGCTGATGCTGCTGGCCCCGGTGATCCGCGAGCGCAAGGGCGAGCACCTGGCAGTGTTCGAGGAGATGCGCGCCCAGGGCTTCGTCCGCGCCCGCGTCGACGGCAAGCTCTACGAGCTGGATGAAGTGCCCAAGCTGGACAAGAAGCTCAAGCACTCGATCGATATCGTGGTCGACCGCTTCAAGGTCCGTGGCGACTTGCAGCAGCGCCTCGCGGAGTCGTTCGAAACCGCGATCAACCTGGCCGACGGCATCGCCCTGGTTGCTCCGATGGACGACGAGGAAGGTGAGGAGATGATCTTCTCCGCCCGCTTCGCCTGCCCGATCTGCGGGCACTCCATCAGCGAGCTGGAACCCAAGCTGTTCTCCTTCAACAACCCGGCCGGCGCCTGCCCGACCTGCGACGGTCTGGGTGTGAAGCAATTCTTCGACGCGCGCCGGGTGGTCAATGGCGAGCTGACCCTGGCCGAAGGCGCGATCCGCGGCTGGGACCGGCGCAACGTCTATTACTTCCAGATGCTCGGCTCGCTGGCCGGGCACTTCGGTTTCAGCCTGGAGGAGCCGTTCCAGGATCTCGACCCGGATCACCAGAAGTTCATCCTCAACGGCTCGGGCCGCGAGAACGTCGAGTTCCGCTACCTCAACGACCGCGGCGACATCGTCAAGCGCGCGCACCCGTTCGAGGGCATTCTGCCGAACCTGGAACGCCGCTACCGCGAGACCGAGTCGGCCACCGTGCGCGAAGAACTGGCCAAGTTCCTCAGCACCCAGCCGTGCCCGGACTGCCACGGCACCCGCCTGCGCCGCGAGGCGCGGCATGTATGGGTGGGTGACAAGACGTTGCCGGCAATCACCTCGATGCCGGTGGGCACCGCCTGCGAATACGCCGAGAGCCTGACTCTGACGGGTCGTCGCGGCGAGATCGCCTCGAAGATCCTCAAGGAGATCCGCGAACGCCTGCAATTCCTGGTCAACGTCGGCCTCGACTACCTGACCCTGGACCGCAGCGCCGACACGCTGTCCGGCGGCGAAGCCCAGCGCATCCGTCTGGCCAGCCAGATCGGCGCCGGCCTGGTGGGCGTCATGTACATCCTCGACGAGCCCTCCATCGGCCTGCACCAGCGCGACAACGAGCGCCTGCTGGGCACCCTCACCCACCTGCGCAACCTGGGCAACACGGTGATCGTGGTCGAGCACGACGAGGACGCCATCCGTCTCGCCGACTATGTCGTGGACATCGGCCCGGGTGCCGGCGTGCACGGCGGCCAGATCGTCGCCGAGGGCACACCGCAGCAGGTCATGGACCATCCGGACTCGGTTACCGGCGCCTACCTCTCCGGCCGTACCAAGATCGTCGTGCCCGCCGAGCGCACCCCGCGCAACAAGAAACAATTGCTCAAACTCAAGGGTGCTCGCGGCAACAACCTGCAGAACGTCAACCTGGAAATCCCGGTCGGCCTGTTCACCTGCATCACCGGCGTCTCCGGCTCGGGCAAGTCGACGCTGATCAACAACACCCTGTTCCCGATCACCGCCACCGCGCTGAACGGCGCCACCACGCTGGAAGTCGCGCCCTACGACTCGTTCGACGGCCTGCAGCACCTGGACAAGGTGGTGGACATCGACCAGAGCCCGATCGGCCGCACCCCGCGCTCCAACCCGGCAACCTACACCGGATTGTTCACGCCGATCCGCGAGCTGTTCGCCGGTGTGCCGGAAGCCCGCTCGCGCGGCTACGGCCCGGGGCGCTTCTCGTTCAACGTCAAGGGCGGCCGCTGCGAGGCCTGCCAGGGCGATGGCGTGATCAAGGTGGAGATGCACTTCCTGCCGGACATCTACGTCCCCTGCGACGTCTGCAAGGGCAAGCGCTACAACCGCGAAACCCTGGAAGTCCGCTACAAGGGCAAGAGCATCACCGAGGTGCTGGACATGACCATCGAGGACGCCCGCGCGTTCTTCGACGCCGTGCCAGCCATCGCCCGCAAGCTGCAGACGCTGATGGATGTCGGCCTGTCGTACATCAAGCTGGGGCAGAGCGCGACCACCCTGTCAGGTGGTGAGGCGCAGCGGGTGAAGCTGTCCCGCGAGCTGTCCAAGCGCGATACCGGCAAGACCCTGTACATCCTCGACGAGCCGACCACTGGCCTGCACTTCGCGGATATCCAGCAACTGCTCGACGTGCTGCACCGCCTGCGCGACCACGGTAATACCGTGGTGGTGATCGAGCACAACCTGGACGTGATCAAGACCGCCGACTGGCTGGTCGACCTCGGCCCAGAAGGCGGCTCCAAGGGCGGCCAGATCATCGCCACCGGCACGCCGGAACAGGTCGCGGAACTGGCGGTGTCGCACACCGGGCACTTCCTCAAACCATTGCTGGAGCGTGATCGAGCCTGATTCGCACCGGCATGAAAAAAGCCCCTGTCGCCTTCCAGCGCAGGGGCTCTTTCTTTGGCACCTGTAGGAGCGAGCTTGCTCGCGAGTCGCTCAACGCTGGAGTTACCGGGTGACCCTGTTCGCGAGCAAGCTCGCTCCTACAAAAACAAAGCCCCCGAGGCGTTTGCTTCGAGGGCTTCTTTTGCTCTTCAGGCCCGGATCAGATCTGCGACTGCAGGTAATTCTCCAGCCCCATCTTGGCAATCAACCCGAGCTGCTGCTCCAGCCAGTAGGCGTGGTCTTCCTCGGTATCGGTCAGCTGCACGCGAAGGATGTCGCGGGAGACGAAGTCCTTGTGCTTCTCGCAAAGGGCGATGCCCTTGGCCAAGGCAGCGCGGACATGGCGCTCCAGCTTCAGATCGGCTTCCAGCATCTCCGGCACGGTCTTGCCCGGGTGGATGTCGTCCGGGCGCATGCGCGGAGTGCCTTCGAGCAACAGGATACGGCGCAGCAAGGCGTCGGCGTGCTGGGTTTCCTCTTCCATCTCGTGGTTAAGGCGCTCGTAGAGTTTGGTGAAACCCCAATCCTCGTACATGCGCGAGTGGATGAAGTACTGGTCGCGAGCGGCCAGCTCACCGGTCAGCAGCGTGTTGAGATAATCGATAACCTCGGCATGGCCTTGCATCAGCCTTCTCCCTGGGACGTGACAGCGAATTAAACGGCGCTATGGTCGCGACTGGCCATGACCGGGGTCAAGCGCGGATCGCACGCAAAAGAAAGCCGCCCTCATGGGGCGGCTCGTTTTGTCGCTTAAGGTTAGTCCAGCTTCAGACCCAGCGCCTTGGCAACGCCTGCGCCGTACGCCGGATCGATCTTGCAGAACAGCGCCAACTGCCGACGCTGGATAGCCTCCGGCACGTCCGCCATATCCCCGGCGATGTTCTCGTACAGGCGCTGCCGCTGTGCCTCGTCGAACAGGCGGAACAGCGCAGCCGGCTGGCTGTAATAGTCATCGTCGACACGGTGGTTCCAGTGGTCCGCGCTGCCTTCCAGGGTCAGTGGCGGCTCGGAGTAATCCGGCTGCTCCTGCCACTGGTTGAAGCTGTTGGGCTCGTAGGTGACAGTCATGTCGCCATTGTTGCCATCCACCCGCATGGCACCGTCGCGGTGGTAGATCCGCGGGTTGTTGCGCGCAGCGTTCACCGGAATCTGGTGATGGTTCACACCCAGGCGATAGCGGTGCGCATCGCCGTAGGAGAACAGACGGCCCTGGAGCATCTTGTCTGGCGAGAAGCCGATACCGGGAACAATGTTCGCCGGGCTGAAAGCCGACTGCTCGACCTCGGCAAAATAGTTCGCCGGGTTGCGATTGAGCTCGAAGTAACCCACCTCGATCAGCGGATAGTCGCCATGCGGCCAGACCTTGGTCAGGTCGAACGGGTTGTAGCGGTAGCTCGCCGCCTCCTTCTCAGGCATCACCTGCACGTACATCTTCCAGCGCGGGAAGTCGCCGCGCTCGATGGCGTCGTACAAGTCGCGCTGCGAGCTTTCGCGGTCGGCCCCGACGAGCTTGGCGGCCTCCTCGTTGCTCAGGTTCTCGATGCCCTGCTGGGTCTTGAAGTGGAATTTGACCCAGAAACGCTCGTTGCCGGCATTGATGAAGCTGAAGGTATGGCTGCCGAAGCCGTGAACGTGGCGGTAACTGCGCGGCAGGCCACGGTCGCTGAAGTCGATGGTCAGCTGGTGCAACGCTTCAGGCAGGTGCGAGAAAAAGTCCCACTTCAGCGTGGCGTTGCGCAGGTTGGTGCGCGGATCGCGCTTCACCACGTGGTTCAGGTCGGGGAATTTCAGCGGGTCGCGGAAATAGAAGACCGGGGTGTTGTTGCCAACCAGATCCCAGTTGCCTTCCTCGGTGTAGAACTTCATCGCGAACCCACGGATATCACGCTCGGCGTCAGCCGCACCACGCTCGCCGGCAACGGTGGAGAAACGCAGGAACAGCGGAGTCTGCTTACCAACTTCGGAGAACAGCTTGGCGCGGCTGTAGCGGGTGATGTCATGGGTAACCGTGAAGGTGCCGTACGCAGCAGAACCCTTGGCGTGCATGCGGCGCTCCGGGATCACTTCGCGGTCGAAATGTGCCAGTTTCTCCAGGAACCAGACGTCCTGCAGCAGCATCGGACCACGCGGGCCGGCGGTCTGCACGTTCTGGTTATCGGCGACCGGCGCTCCAGCAGCGGTCGTCAGGCGGGTGTTGTCACTCATCGTTACTCTCCTCAACGGCGGGGTGCTGGAAGTCCGACACTTCACCGAGCGGTGAGTGCAACCCAACATCCCAATCGGACAATTAAGCGCCTCCATCGGCAATGCGGCTGTTGATCCAGCTCAGCAAGCAGTAGAAGTCGGCGTCGTTAAGGATCGGTGACAAGGCGATGGATCAGCCAATTTATTGATTCGAGCTGATCGATAGAGAAAAACTTTTCTACAGGCAATAAAAAACCGGGCACAGGGCCCGGTTTCTTATAAGGCGAGAGCCTTACTCTGCAGCTTCTACTGCTTGGCCGCCAACAGCGCGGTCAATCAGTTCGACGTATGCCATGGGGGCATTGTCGCCGGCGCGGAAGCCGCACTTCAGGATGCGCAGGTAGCCGCCCGGACGGTTGGCGTAGCGCTTGCCCAGTTCGTTGAACAGCTTGCCTACGGCTTCTTTCGAACGGGTACGGTCGAAAGCGAGACGGCGGTTGGCAACGCTATCCACTTTAGCCAGGGTGATCAGCGGCTCGGCAACGCGACGCAGTTCCTTGGCCTTGGGCAGGGTGGTTTTGATCAGTTCGTGTTCGAAGAGCGACACAGCCATGTTCTGGAACATAGCCTTGCGGTGCGCGCTGGTGCGGCTCAGGTGACGACCACTTTTACGATGGCGCATGGTTCAATTCCTTTCCAAACTTTACGTTCGGTAGCTACGACGATCAGGCAGTAGCCTTGTCGTCTTTCTTGAGACTTGCCGGCGGCCAGTTGTCGAGGCGCATACCGAGGGACAGACCGCGAGAGGCCAGAACATCCTTGATTTCGGTCAGGGACTTCTTACCCAGGTTCGGCGTTTTGAGCAGCTCTACTTCGGTGCGCTGAATCAGGTCACCGATGTAGTAGATGTTCTCTGCCTTCAGGCAGTTGGCCGAACGGACGGTCAGCTCAAGGTCATCGACCGGACGCAGCAGGATCGGATCGATCTCGTCTTCCTGCTCTTCAACGACGGGCTCGCTGTCGCCTTTGAGGTCCACGAACGCTGCCAGCTGCTGTTGCAGGATGGTAGCGGCGCGACGGATAGCCTCTTCAGGATCCAGGGTGCCGTTGGTTTCCAGATCAAGGACCAGCTTGTCCAGGTTGGTACGCTGTTCGACACGGGCGTTCTCGACCACGTAGGCAACACGACGTACGGGGCTGAACGAGGCATCGAGCTGAAGACGGCCGATGCTACGGCTTTCGTCTTCATCGCTCGAGCGGGCATCAGCCGGCTCGTAGCCACGGCCACGAGCGACTTTCAGCTTCATGTTCAGCGCGCCGTTATCGGCCAGGTGGGCGATAACATGGTCACCGTTGACGATCTCGACATCATGATCCAGCTGAATATCGGCAGCGGTCACCACACCCGAGCCCTTTTTCGCCAGGGTCAGCGTCACTTCGTCACGGCCGTGCAGCTTGATGGCCAGGCCTTTCAGGTTGAGCAGGATCTCGATGACATCTTCCTGCACACCTTCGATGGCGGAGTACTCATGGAGTACACCGTCAATCTCGGCCTCGACTACCGCACAGCCAGGCATGGAGGACAACAGGATGCGACGCAGCGCGTTGCCCAGGGTATGGCCGAAACCACGCTCGAGAGGCTCGAGAGTGATCTTGGCGCGGGTTTGGCTGACCACCTGCACATCGATGTGGCGGGGGGTCAGGAACTCATTTACCGAACTCTGCATGGATGCACCTATTTTCTAGCCCTTACTTGGAGTAGAGCTCGACAATCAGGTTTTCGTTGATGTCGGCGGACAGATCGGCACGAGCCGGGACACTTTTGAAGGTGCCAGCTTTCTTGTCGGTGTCCACGTCGACCCACTCAACGCGACCGCGCTGGGCGCACAGGTCCAGAGCTTGGGCGATACGCAGCTGGTTCTTCGATTTCTCGCGAACAGCAACCACATCACCGGCTTTGACCTGGTAGGACGGTACGTTTACGGTCTGACCGTTGACGCTGATGGTCTTGTGGGACACCAGCTGACGGGATTCGGAACGAGTGGAACCGAAGCCCATACGGTAGACGACGTTGTCCAGACGGCACTCAAGCAGCTGCAGCAGGTTTTCACCTGTGGAGCCCTTGCGGCGGGACGCTTCCTGATAGTAGCCACGGAATTGACGTTCCAGAACGCCGTAGATGCGGCGAACTTTTTGTTTCTCGCGCAGCTGCAGACCGTAGTCGGACAGACGACCACGACGCTGGCCATGCTGGCCGGGAACTTGTTCTGCCTTGCACTTCGAGTCGAGGGCACGAACGCCGCTCTTCAGGAAGAGATCAGTGCCTTCGCGGCGGGACAGTTTGCACTTGGGACCAATGTAACGAGCCATTTCTCACTGTCTCCTATTACACGCGACGCTTTTTCGGCGGACGGCAGCCGTTATGCGGAATCGGGGTTACGTCGGTGATGCTGGCGATCTTGTAACCGCAGGCATTCAGCGCACGAACAGCCGACTCGCGACCCGGGCCCGGGCCCTTGACGTTGACGTCAAGGTTTTTCAGACCGTATTCCAGAGCAGCCTGGCCGGCACGCTCGGCCGCTACCTGGGCAGCGAACGGGGTGCTCTTACGCGAGCCACGGAAGCCCGAACCACCGGAAGTGGCCCAGGACAGGGCGTTGCCCTGACGATCAGTGATGGTAACGATGGTGTTGTTGAAGGACGCGTGGATATGCGCGATCCCGTCAACCACCGTCTTTTTGACTTTCTTGCGAGGACGAGCAGCAGGTTTTGCCATGACTATATTCCTAAGCGATTACTTGCGGATCGGCTTACGCGGGCCCTTACGGGTGCGCGCGTTGGTCTTGGTACGCTGACCGCGAACCGGCAGACCGCGACGATGACGCAGACCGCGGTAGCAACCGAGGTCCATCAGACGCTTGATATTCATGTTGATTTCGCGACGCAGGTCACCTTCGGTGGTCAGTTTGGCCACTTCGGTACGCAGCGAATCGATCTGCTCTTCGCTCAGCTCTTTGATCTTTACAGCCGGGCTGATGCCGGTGGCTGCACAGATGCTCTGTGCGGTAGTGCGACCAACACCATAGATGTAGGTCAGCGAGATAACAGTGTGCTTGTTATCCGGAATGTTTACGCCTGCAATACGGGCCATTCAGAAAAACTCCAATTGACAGCTACCCGGCGCCCAGGGAGCCAAGAAAGGGCGCGGATATTAGCGCTGTAAAAACAAATAATCAACCCGGCAGCACACTAGCTGCCGGGCTATCACGCGTGAATCACACTCAGCCTTGGCGCTGCTTGTGACGCGGCTCCGCGCTGCAGATCACACGAACGACGCCTTCGCGACGGACGATCTTGCAGTTGCGGCACAGCTTCTTAACCGATGCACGAACTTTCATCAGTGACTCCTCGAACCTTACGGGTCAGCGCAGCAGGCCGCTGCCATAGCCCTTCAGGTTGGCTTTCTTCATGAGGGATTCGTACTGGTGAGAAACGAGGTGCGATTGTACTTGGGCCATAAAGTCCATCACAACCACGACCACGATCAGCAACGAGGTCCCGCCAAGGTAGAACGGAACGTGGGCAGCTACGACCAGGAACTGGGGCAGCAGGCACACAGCCGTCATGTACAGGGCACCGAACATGGTCAAACGGGTCAGTACGCCATCGATGTAGCGCGCCGACTGTTCGCCCGGACGAATACCCGGAATAAATGCACCGGACTTCTTGAGGTTTTCCGCCACGTCCTTCGGGTTGAACATCAGCGCTGTATAGAAGAAGCAGAAGAAGACGATCCCTGCACTAAACAGCAGAATGTTCAGCGGCTGACCAGGAGCGATCGCTTGCGCAACGTCCTGCAGCCAACCCAGGCCTTCCGACTGACCGAACCAGGCACCCAGGGATGCCGGGAACAGCAGAATGCTGCTGGCGAAGATCGCGGGGATTACACCCGCCATGTTCACTTTCAGCGGCAAATGGCTGGTCTGGGCGGCAAACACCTTGCGACCTTGCTGGCGCTTGGCGTAATGCACGGCGATACGGCGCTGACCACGCTCGATGAACACCACGAACGCGATGATGGCCACGGCCAGCAGGCCGATGGCGATCAGGGCGAAGATGTTGATGTCACCTTGACGCGCGGACTCGAAGGACTGACCGATTGCTCGGGGCAGGCCCGCGACGATACCGGAGAAGATCAACATGGAGATGCCGTTGCCGACACCCCGCTCGGTGATCTGCTCACCCAGCCACATCATGAACAGTGCACCCGCCACGAAGGTGGTGACCGACACGAAGTAGAAGCCGAAGTCGTTGGAGAAGGCCACACCCTGGCTACCCAGACCAATGGACATGCCAATGGCCTGGACGAGTGCCAGAGCGAGAGTTGCGTAGCGGGTGTACTGGCTGATCTTGCGACGCCCAGACTCACCCTCTTTCTTCAACTGCTCCAGCTGCGGGCTGATAGCGGTCATGAGCTGCATGATGATCGATGCCGAGATGTACGGCATGATCCCCAGTGCAAAAATACTCATGCGCTCCAGCGCGCCGCCGGAAAACATGTTGAAGAGGCTAAGAATGGTCCCCTCGTTCTGCCGGAACAGTGCCGCCAAGCGATCGGGGTTGATGCCCGGGACTGGGATGTGCGCGCCGATCCGGTAGACGATGATCGCCAGGAACAGGAAACGCAGACGTGCCCAGAGCTCGGACAAACCACCACCGTTGCTCAGCGCAGAGAGAGCACCTTGCTTAGCCATTTAGTCCTCGATTTTGCCGCCAGCTGCTTCGATAGCCGCACGAGCGCCCTTGGTGGCGCCGATGCCTTTCAGGGTGACCGCGCGAGTAACGTCGCCCGACAGCATGACTTTCACACGCTGTACGTTCTGGTTAATCACGTTGGCATCCTTCAGGGACTGCACGGTAACGACATCACCCTCGACCTTGGCCAGTTCGGAAGTGCGCACTTCTGCGCGATCCATGGCTTTCAGCGAGTTGAAGCCGAACTTCGGCAGACGACGGTGCAGCGGTTGCTGACCACCCTCGAAGCCCGGAGCGATGGAGCCACCGGAGCGGGAGGTTTGACCTTTGTGACCACGGCCACCGGTCTTGCCCAGACCGCTACCGATGCCACGGCCCGGACGGTGCTTTTCGCGGCGGGCACCCGGCGCGGAACGCAGATCGTTCAGTTGCATGGATTAACCCTCCACACGCAGCAGGTAGTAGGCCTTGTTAATCATGCCGCGGTTTTCAGGAGTGTCCTGAACTTCGACGGTGTGATTAATGCGACGCAGGCCGAGGCCTTTGACGCAAGCCTTGTGATTGGCCAGACGGCCGTTCAGGCTCTTGATCAGGGTAACTTTGACAGTTGCCATGGTTAGAGAATCTCCTCGACGCTCTTGCCACGCTTGGCCGCTACCGACTCAGGGGACTGCATGTTCTTCAGGCCCTTGAAGGTTGCGTAGACCACGTTCACCGGATTGGTGGAGCCGTAGCACTTCGCCAGAACGTTCTGCACACCGGCCACTTCCAGGACAGCACGCATGGCGCCGCCGGCGATGATGCCGGTACCTTCGGAAGCCGGCTGCATGTACACCTTGGAGGCGCCATGGGCGGACTTGGTCGGGTACTGCAGGGTGGTGCCGTTCAGATCAACCTGGATCATGTTGCGGCGAGCAGCTTCCATTGCCTTCTGGATAGCGGCCGGCACTTCACGCGCCTTGCCACGACCGAAGCCAACACGGCCCTTGCCATCGCCAACCACGGTCAGCGCGGTGAAGGCGAAGATACGGCCACCTTTTACGGTTTTGGCGACGCGGTTCACTTGAACCAGCTTCTCGATGTAGCCTTCGTCGCGCTTTTGATCGTTGTTTGCCATAACTTAGAACTCCAGACCGCCTTCACGAGCGGCATCAGCCAGGGCCTTGATACGACCGTGGTACTTGAAGCCAGAACGGTCGAACGCCACCTGAGTGACGCCGGCAGCCTTGGCGCGTTCCGCGACCAGTTGACCAACTTTCTTGGCTGCGTCGACGTTGCCGGTGGCAGCTTCGCGCAGTTCTTTGTCCAGGGTCGAGGCGCTGGCCAGGACCTTGCCGCCGTCGGCTGCAATAACCTGGGCGTAGATGTGCTGGGAGGAGCGGTACACGCAGAGGCGTACGGCTTCCAGTTCGCGCATCTTCAGGCGAGCCTTGCGAGCGCGGCGCAGACGGGTTTCTTTCTTGACGCTCATTTGCTATGCCCTACTTCTTCTTGGCTTCTTTACGAAGGACGACTTCGTCGGCGTAACGCACGCCCTTGCCTTTGTACGGCTCCGGCGGACGGAAGTCGCGGATTTCCGCGGCAACCTGGCCAACCAGCTGCTTGTCGATACCCTTGATCAGGATGTCGGTCTGGCTGGGGGTTTCCGCGACGATGCCGGCAGGCAGTTCGTAATCAACCGGGTGGGAGAAGCCGAGAGCCAGGGACAGCACTTGGCCTTTGGCCTGCGCTTTGTAACCAACACCAACCAGCTGGAGCTTGCGCTCGAAGCCTTGGCTGACGCCGATCACCATATTGTTGACCAGAGCGCGAGTGGTACCGGCCATGGCACGGGTCTGCTGGTCGCCGTTACGCGCAGCGAAACGCAGCTCACCGTTGTCCTGAATGACTTCGACGGACGGATGTACTTTCAGCTCCAGAGCGCCTTTGGCACCCTTGATCGAAAGTTCCTGACCAGCCAGCTTGATTTCAACGCCGGCAGGCAGAATGACGGGGTTCTTAGCAACGCGAGACATGCTGATTCCCCTTAGAACACAGTGCAGAGCACTTCGCCACCAACGCCAGCGGCACGGGCAGCACGGTCAGTCATCACACCTTTGTTGGTGGAGACGATCGAAACGCCCAGGCCGCCGCGAACTTTCGGCAGCTGGTCTACGGATTTGTACTGGCGCAGGCCAGGACGGCTGATTCGCTTCACTTCCTCGATGACAGGCTTGCCTTCGAAGTACTTCAGCTCGATCGACAGCAGAGGCTTGGCCTCGGCGGTGACTTGGAAATCCGCAATGTAACCTTCGTCCTTGAGGACTTTGGCGACTGCCGCTTTCAGCTTGGAAGACGGCATGCTCACGACGGTCTTCTCAGCCATCTGGGCATTACGGATGCGAGTTAGCATGTCTGCTAACGGGTCCTGCATACTCATGGGCTTAATGCTCCTGATACAAAAGATAAGCCTTCAACTACAAAACTCGCCCTCAAAACGCCGGGCGATCTAAACCCGGGCTCGGGGGAGCCGGGTATTCTAGAGATCGCTCAAAAACGAATCAAGCCCCACGAGGGGGCTTGCTTCGCAAAGCGATCAACGGAGCTGTTGCCAGCTCCGTCTAGCACTTACCAGCTGGCTTTCACCAGGCCCGGTACGTCACCGCGCATTGCTGCTTCACGCAGCTTGTTACGGCTCAGGCCGAACTTGCGGTAGTAACCGTGCGGACGACCGGTCAGACGGCAACGGTTACGCAGGCGGCTGGCGCTCGCGTCACGCGGTTGCTTCTGCAGGGCGACCTGGGCATTCCAACGATCTTCCGCAGTGGTGCTCGGATTAACGATGATCGCTTTCAGCTCGGCACGCTTTTTGGCGTACTTGGCTACCGTGCGCTGACGCTTCAGCTCACGGTTCTTCATGCTCTCTTTAGCCATGGTCCTACTCCAATCAGTTGCGGAACGGGAATTTGAAGGCGCGCAGCAGCGCACGACCTTCATCATCCGAACGCGCGGTAGTGGTCAGAGTGATATCCATACCGCGGAGGGCATCGATCTTGTCGTAATCGATTTCCGGGAAGATGATCTGCTCTTTGACGCCCATGCTGTAGTTGCCACGGCCGTCGAAGGACTTGGCATTCAGACCGCGGAAGTCACGAACGCGCGGCAGGGAAATCGACAGCAGACGGTCCAGGAACTCGTACATGCGATCGCCACGCAGGGTGACTTTCACGCCGATCGGCCAGCCTTCACGAATCTTGAAACCAGCGATGGACTTACGAGCGTAAGTCACGACCGGCTTCTGACCCGCGATCTTTTCCAGATCAGCTACGGCGCTCTCGATGACTTTCTTGTCGCCGACAGCTTCGCCAAGACCCATGTTCAGGGTGATTTTGGTAACGCGCGGAACTTCCATCACGTTCGCCAGCTGAAGCTCTTGCTTCAGCTTGGGAGCGATTTCCTTCCGATAAATTTCTTTCAATCGTGCCATGGTGATCTACCTAGCTCCCTCAAGCCTGAACCGGTTTCTGGGTCGACTTGAAGACACGAATCTTCTTACCGTCTTCGACTTTGAAACCAACGCGGTCAGCCTTGTTGGTTTCAGCGTTGAAGATGGCGACGTTGGAGACGTGCAGAGGCGCCTCCTTCTCGACGATCCCGCCTTGCTGGTTGAGCATGGGGTTGGGCTTGGTGTGGCGCTTGACCAGGTTCACACCGCCAACGACCAGACGGTCGTCAGCCAGAACCTTGATCACTTTGCCACGCTTGCCCTTGTCCTTGCCGGCAATGACGATGACTTCGTCGTCACGACGAATTTTTTGCATGACGGCTACTCCTTACAGCACTTCAGGGGCAAGGGAGACGATCTTCATGAACTTCTCGGTACGAAGTTCACGAGTCACCGGCCCGAAGATACGGGTGCCGATCGGCTCCTGCTTGTTATTCAGCAGGACGGCGGCGTTGCCGTCGAAGCGAATAATGGAACCGTCGGTACGACGTACGCCGTGCTTGGTGCGAACGACCACGGCAGTCATTACCTGGCCCTTCTTCACCTTGCCACGCGGAATTGCTTCCTTGACGGTGACCTTGATGATGTCGCCAATGCCGGCGTAACGGCGGTGCGAACCGCCGAGTACCTTGATGCACATTACGCGACGCGCGCCGCTGTTATCAGCGACTTCGAGCATGGATTGAGTCTGAATCATCTTCTATCTCCGACCCTTAGACTTCAACCGCGCGCTCGACGATATCAACCAGGGTCCAGGCCTTGGTCTTGGCCAGCGGACGGGTCTCGCGAATGGTGACCAGGTCACCAATGCGGCACTGATTGGTTTCGTCGTGTGCGTGCAGTTTGGTCGAACGCTTCACGTATTTGCCGTAGATCGGGTGCTTAACGCGGCGCTCGATCAGAACGGAAATGGTCTTGTCCATTTTGTCGCTGACGACGCGGCCAGTCAGCGTACGGACGGTTTTCTGAGCTTCAGCCATGATTACTTACCTGCTTGCTGGTTGAGCACAGTTTTCACGCGAGCGATATCGCGCTTAACCTGCGAGAGCAGGTGAGACTGCCCCAACTGGCCAGTTGCTTTCTGCATGCGCAGATTGAACTGGTCGCGCAGCAGGCCGAGCAGTTGCTCGTTCAGCTGCTCAACGGATTTTTCACGAAGTTCATTCGCTTTCATCACATCACCGTCCGCTTAACAAAGGAGGTGGCGAGCGGCAGCTTTGCAGCAGCCAGGGCGAATGCCTCACGCGCCAGCTCTTCGGATACACCCTCGATCTCGTACAGGACCTTGCCCGGTTGAATCTGGGCTACCCAGTACTCGACGCCGCCCTTACCTTTACCCATACGTACTTCCAGGGGTTTCTTGGTAACAGGCTTGTCGGGGAATACGCGGATCCAGATCTTGCCGCCACGTTTTACGTGACGGGTCAGCGCACGACGTGCGGACTCGATCTGACGCGCGGTGAGACGGCCACGGCTGGTTGCCTTGAGGGCGAACTCGCCGAAGCTGACTTTAGAACCGCGATGAGCCAGGCCACGGTTGTGACCGGTCATTTGCTTGCGGAACTTCGTACGCTTGGGTTGCAGCATTTGCGTACTCCTTACTTAGCAGCTTTTTTACGAGGAGCGGGCGCTTGGGGCTTCAGCTCTTCCTGGCGGCCACCAATGACCTCGCCTTTGAAGATCCAAACCTTCACACCGATCACACCGTAAGTGGTGTGCGCTTCGTAGGTTGCATAGTCGATGTCGGCACGCAGGGTGTGCAGGGGCACACGACCTTCGCGATACCACTCGGTACGAGCGATTTCAGCGCCGCCCAGACGACCGCTTACCTGGATCTTGATGCCTTTGGCACCAATACGCATGGCGTTCTGTACAGCGCGCTTCATGGCGCGACGGAACATAACGCGGCGCTCCAGCTGCTGAGCTACGCTTTGCGCAACCAGCATACCGTCGAGTTCCGGCTTGCGGATCTCTTCGATGTTGATGTGCACAGGCACACCCATTTGCTTGGTCAGGTCCTGACGCAGCTTCTCAACATCTTCACCTTTCTTGCCGATCACGATGCCGGGACGAGCGGTGTGGATGGTGATGCGTGCGGTTTGGGCCGGGCGATGGATATCGATACGGCTTACGGACGCGCTTTTTAGTTTGTCTTGGAGATACTCACGTACCTTCAGGTCGGCGAACAGATAATCGGCGTAAGTGCGCTTATCTGCGTACCAAACGGAGGTGTGCTCCTTGACGATACCCAGGCGGATGCCATTGGGATGTACTTTCTGACCCATCTGATCGACTCCGTTACTTGTCCGCAACCTTGACAGTGATATGGCAAGACCGCTTGACGATGCGATCAGCACGGCCTTTGGCACGCGGCATGATGCGCTTGAGCGAACGACCTTCGTTGACGAAGACGGTGGAGACTTTGAGATCGTCTACATCGGCGCCTTCGTTGTGCTCGGCGTTGGCAACGGCCGACTCCAGCACTTTCTTCATGATCTCGGCGGCTTTCTTGTTGCTGAAAGCCAGGAGGTTGAGCGCGTCGCCCACCTTCTTCCCGCGGATCTGGTCGGCGACCAAGCGGGCTTTCTGGGCGGAGATACGAGCGCCCGAGAGCTTAGCGGCTACTTCCATCTTCCTTACCCCTTAACGCTTGGCTTTCTTGTCCGCAGCGTGCCCACGATAAGTGCGGGTAGCAGCGAACTCGCCGAGTTTGTGACCGACCATGTCTTCGTTGACCAGAACCGGCACGTGTTGACGGCCGTTGTGGACAGCGATGGTCAGACCAACCATGTGCGGCATGATCATAGAACGGCGCGACCAGGTCTTGATCGGCTTGCGGTCGTTCTTTTCTACCGCCACTTCGATCTTCTTCAGCAGGTGAAGATCGATAAAAGGACCTTTTTTCAGAGAACGTGGCACTGTCGTATCCCTCTATTTACTTGCGGCGACGGACGATCATGTTGTCGGTACGCTTGTTCGCGCGAGTCTTCTTACCCTTGGTCTGAAGACCCCACGGCGATACCGGATGACGACCAGCAGAGGTACGACCTTCACCACCACCATGCGGGTGGTCGACCGGGTTCATGGCAACACCACGAACGGTCGGGCGAACGCCACGCCAGCGCTTGGCACCAGCTTTACCCAGCGAACGCAGGCTGTGCTCGGAGTTCGAGACTTCACCCAGGGTCGCACGGCAGTCAGCCAGGACTTTGCGCATTTCGCCGGAACGCAGACGCACGGTGACGTAAGCGCCTTCACGGGCAACCAGCTGAGCCGAAGCGCCAGCGGAGCGAGCGATCTGAGCGCCTTTGCCAGGCTTCAGTTCGATACCGTGGATGGTGCTACCAACCGGGATGTTGCGCAGCGGCATGTTGTTGCCGGCCTTGATCGGAGCGCCGATACCGGAGATCAGTTGATCGCCAGCCACCACGCCTTTGGGGGCGATGATGTAACGACGCTCGCCGTCCGCGTATTTCAGCAGAGCGATGTGAGCAGTACGGTTCGGATCGTATTCGACGCGTTCAACGATGGCAGGAATGCCATCCTTGTTGCGGCGGAAGTCGACCAGACGATAGTGCTGCTTGTGACCACCACCGATATGACGGGTGGTGATACGACCGTTGTTGTTACGGCCGCCCGACTTGGACTTCTTCTCGAGCAGGGGAGCGAACGGAGCACCTTTGTGCAGGTCCTGGTTCACTACCTTGACGACGAAACGACGACCAGCGGAAGTCGGTTTGCATTTAACGATTGCCATGATGCACCCCTTTACTCAGCGCCAGCTGCGAAATCGAGATCCTGGCCCGGCTGGAGAGCGATGTACGCTTTTTTCCAGTCGTTACGCTTGCCCAGGCCGCGAACGGTACGCTTGGTCTTGCCCTGAACATTCAGGGTGGTGACGCGACGTACTTTCACGCCGAACAGGCTCTCTACGGCCTTCTTGATTTCCAGCTTGGTTGCATCAGTGGCAACCTTGAAAACGAATTGGCTGTTGCCGTCCGCCAGGCCAGTGGCCTTCTCGGAGATATGCGGGCCCAGCAGCACTTTGAATACGCGTTCCTGGTTCATGCCAGCAGCTCCTCGAACTTCTTCACGGCAGACACGGTGACCAGCACCTTGTCGTAGGCGATGAGGCTGACCGGATCGGAAGCCTGAACGTCACGTACATCGACGTGGGCCAGGTTGCGAGCTGCCAGGTACAGGTTCTCATCGACGCCTTCGGTGACGATCAGTACATCTTTCAGGCCCAGGCCTTCCAGCTTGCTGACCAGACCCTTGGTCTTCGGTGCATCGACAGCGAAGTCGGCAACGACAACCAGACGATCCAGACGAACCAGCTCAGAGAGGATGGAGCGCAGAGCAGCGCGGTACATCTTCTTGTTGAGCTTCTGGGAGTGATCCTGGGGCTTGGCTGCGAAAGTCGCGCCGCCGCCACGCCAGATGGGGCTACGGATGGTGCCAGCACGAGCACGACCAGTGCCCTTCTGACGCCACGGCTTCTTGCCACCACCGGAGACTTCGGAACGAGTTTTCTGAGCCTTGGTGCCCTGACGGCCGCCAGCCATGTAGGCGACGACTGCCTGGTGAACCAGGGTCTCGTTGAATTCGCTACCAAAGGTACGCTCGGAAACCTCGATCGCCTGAGCGCCATTTACATTCAGTTGCATCTCAGCTTCCTCTCTTAACCGCGAGCCTTGGCTGCCGGACGCACCAGCACATCACCACCGGTAGCGCCAGGAACGGCACCTTTGACCAGCAGCAGATTGCGCTCTGCATCGACACGCACGACCTCAAGGGATTGAACGGTTACGCGCTCAGCACCCATGTGGCCCGACATTTTTTTGCCCTTGAACACTCGACCAGGAGTCTGGCACTGGCCGATGGAACCCGGGACGCGGTGGGAAACGGAGTTACCGTGGGTGTTATCTTGACCACGGAAGTTCCAGCGCTTGATGGTACCGGCGAAGCCTTTACCCTTGGACTCGCCGGTAACGTCTACCAGCTGGCCTGCCTGGAACAGATCGACAGAGATGGAATCGCCTGCCTTGAACTCCTCTTCGCCCAGACGGAATTCCCACACGCCGCGACCGGCGGCGACATTCGCCTTGGCAAAGTGACCGGCTTGCGCCTTGGTCACGCGAGAAGCACGACGCTCGCCAGCAGTTACCTGCACAGCGCGATAGCCATCGCTCTCTTCGTTTTTGAACTGGGTGACGCGATTCGGCTCGACCTCAATGACCGTGACCGGAATGGAGACACCATCTTCGGTGAAGATGCGGGTCATGCCGCACTTACGACCGACAACACCAATTGTCATCTTTAGAACCTCTTTAGTGTACGGGGCTTTCACCCGCTATGGCCGCCCATTTCAGAGCGTTACACGACCAATGCCGAAGGCATTAGCCGAGGCTGATCTGTACTTCGACGCCAGCAGCAAGGTCGAGCTTCATCAGCGCGTCGACGGTTTTGTCGGTCGGCTGAACGATGTCGAGAACACGCTTGTGGGTACGAATTTCGTACTGGTCACGAGCGTCCTTGTTGACGTGCGGGGAAATCAGCACGGTGTAACGTTCCTTGCGGGTCGGCAGAGGAATCGGACCACGCACCTGAGCGCCAGTACGTTTCGCGGTTTCCACGATTTCCTGGGTAGATTGGTCGATCAGGCGGTGATCAAAAGCCTTCAACCGAATACGGATTTGTTGATTTTGCATTTGACCTCAGACTCCAAGTTGCCATTCCCAACGGACGGACTCCGCCCGTTAAAAGGAGGCGCAATTGTACGGATGCGCCTGGGGGGTGTCAATATTTAACCAACTCAACGAAAAAGGGACCCGAAGGGTCCCTTTTTCTGGAGCAGATCAGCGATTACTCGATGATCTTGGCAACCACGCCGGCGCCAACGGTACGGCCGCCTTCGCGAATCGCGAAGCGCAGGCCATCTTCCATGGCGATCGGAGCGATCAGGGTGACAACCATTTTCACGTTGTCGCCCGGCATTACCATCTCAACGCCTTCCGGCAGCTCGCAGTTGCCGGTTACGTCGGTGGTACGGAAGTAGAACTGCGGACGGTAGCCCTTGAAGAACGGGGTGTGACGACCACCTTCTTCTTTGGACAGCACGTACACTTCGCACTCGAACTTGGTGTGCGGCTTGATGGTGCCCGGCTTGGCCAGAACCTGGCCACGCTCTACGTCTTCACGCTTGGTGCCACGCAGCAGAACGCCGACGTTCTCACCAGCACGACCTTCGTCGAGCAGCTTGCGGAACATTTCAACGCCGGTGCAGGTGGTCTTGGTGGTCGCCTTGATGCCGACGATTTCCACTTCTTCCTGGACCTTGACGATGCCACGCTCAACACGGCCGGTTACCACGGTGCCACGACCGGAGATCGAGAACACGTCTTCGATCGGCATCAGGA
>NZ_BQHJ01000007.1 GCF_021603645.1 Pseudomonas pseudonitroreducens
CCCGCTGACGGTCCCGGCCAAGCCGGTGGTCGACGCCGCGCCGACCCACATCGGGCATCCGGGCCTGCCTACTCAGTTGGGCATGCGCAACGAAAGCCCGATCTACGACGACGACCTGGACGGCTTCGCGGGCAACTACGACAACCGCGACGACGACATCAACCCCAACCTGGAAGAGTTCCCGCGCCGCATGACCATCACCGCCTCGGAGATTCCCGCCGAGCTGCGAGATGAGCGGAAGGTCGCGGTTGCTGGGCTCTACCAGGTCGGCATCCCCAACGACCACCTGGTGCTTTGACATGAGTGCAGCAGATGCCCGCCGCGCTAGCGGCAACTCAATGGAGGCCAGCCGCCGCGCCAGCGGTAAGGCCCTTATCGATGACCTTCGCGCTATCCAGGACAGCAACACCCAGGAGAGGCGCCTGTCGCAAGTTCCCCAGCGGGGCGCACTGGCAGGCCAGCGAAGCCGGGCCGACTACGCCGCGCCCGCAGCGCCAGTTGGCGGGGGCATAGCAAGCCCGCTTACGGAGCCCGATGCCGCCACGCGCGAGTACTTCGACTCGGTGCTGGTTCCGACCACTGACGGCTTGATCTGGGCACGCTGGAAGAGCCTCAAGAAAATCCACATGGTCGACGCGAACAACGCGCCCGTGGCCTTTGAGTTCAAGAACGGGGTGCAGAAATGAGGTTCCTCAATAACTTGGATGCAGTCCTGACGGCCCCTTTGGCACTCGGTGGGCTGCAACTGCCAATAAGTACCGAGGCCGTCGCGCGGCTCACAGCGGGCGTGGACTACCTGCTCACGCTGACTAACAGCGCCGACCCCGCAGAGCAGTCCAGCTGGGAGGTCGTGAAGGCCAGGCGCACAGGCTCTGTCGTCGCCATCGTGCGCGCAGTTGAGGGCGTCGAGAGCAGCTGGGCACAAGGCGCGCGGGTGTTCTGCACCATTACCGCAGGGGCTCTCAACCAGGTGCTGGCCCGCCTGGACGCTGCCGAGCAGGTCCAGGGCCAACTGCAACAGAACAACGACGCATTGCAGCAAGCCCTCAATACGCTGACGGAGCGTGTTGCGGCGCTTGAGCAAGGCGGTCCCGGCCCTGATCCAACAGCCTCGGTGCTGACCGATGGCGCAGGCAATACCCTGGTCGACGGCCAGGGCAACACATTGATCATGCAGGAGTGACCCTATGCCAAACATCACGCACGTCGTAACCGGCGCCACCTGGCCCAGCACAGCACCGCCCTCCGTTGGCGCGCACTACATCATGGTGGATGCCGACGAGAACCCTACCGGCTCGCTGTGGTTTGCGGTCGCTGCCGAGCACCCGGAAGACTGGGTACTGGTCAAGGGCAACGCGAAAGGGCTCTATGCCGATATCAACCACGTCAGCGCCACTCAGGCAGTCGACCGCATGACGCGCCTGGTCAGCCTGAGTGTGGGCTTTGACCTGGAAGGGGCGCAGGCCCTGGCGATGGTTGAGCTTCCCGATTCGCCAGTGATCCGCGAAGACCTGGTGCTGGAGGTTCTGGCCATCAACGGCCGCTCCGTCACCGCGCGGGTGGACGTAAAGTTTCCATTTCCCATGGGCGGCATCACCATGCCCGAGGGGGCGGAAGGTGTTACAGCCGCTGTCGGCGAAGACTTCCTGCGGCTCACCATCACCCAAGACATCCGCCTGACCTTCAAGGGTATTGAGTACGCCGCCGAGGGCGGCGACCCAACGATGGCTTATGCGACAGTCGTTCCCAGTGATCCTGGTCCGACCCAGTGGGTCGGCGTGCCGCCGCTGAGCTGATCATGGCCTTCCCGAATACACCGCTTGATCCTGAAATCGCCGTGTGGGGCTGGCCATGGCATGGCCCTCTCACCTGGAACGGCTCGGGTGGGTGGGTAGCTCTGCCCAGCGGGCGGACCGTTCCGGTCACGAACGTCACGCATTGGACGTTCCTCTGGGATATGGGAATGCCAGTCTCTCTGGTAGAGACAGACGACCCGGACGAACAATGGTGGAATGCCGCTGTTCTCCGCGCTGCTCGTGGTGGGCGCGCCGTGTATGCCTATGGCGGCCAGGCAATCAACGCAGGCCGTGTTCTGCTGGAAGGTCAGGTAGGCGACTTTGGCCTCACAGTGACCTCGGACAACGAGACTCAGCTGTTGAGGATGAGCTTCGGCGTAGGAGTGATGAACGCTCCGAACTTCTGGACCACCTCCGAGCGCACACTGACGTTGACCTTCACGGAGTTGGACATTCCCATTCCAGACCAGCCCGTCACGGGGGTGGAGGTCGATGTACTTGATCGTCGGCCGGATGGCACAGGAGTCATCCTGCGGCTCTATCGCAACTACCAGCCCACCTTGTCAGCGCAGGAAACCCTCGCGCTTCTGGAGGTGCGCTTTTCCGGGGCCTTCGACAACCTGGGCGTCAGCCATACCATTCTTGCCAGTGGTAAAGACTGTCGCGGCAGGATCACCGTTGCAGCCGACCCTGGAGATGATCCGGGGACCATTGTCAGGGGCGGAATCAGCCGCGCGCGCGTAGGGGAATTCCTGTGCGACTACTCCATCGCCTCCGACTACTGGGCTTGGTATGGGGAGTCGGGCGAGGCGGAAGTTCTGCGCTTTACCGCCCGCGCGGTGGGCACCGTTACGCGCACGGCCTCCGTAACAGGGGGCGGCGCTGACATGGTGTTCATATCGTCCAAGCAGGAGAGCTACGACTACACCTATGAAATCTCTGGCGGCGGCGTTTCTTTGTCGGTGTCCGCTAGCTCCCAGCTATCCAGCGACGCTACAGCTTATGGCGAGAATGGCGAGCGCACAGTGGACAGCGGCACGATGCGCACGACATTCGGCCAAATGGAGGTGCAGAGCCAGGCGGGCAGCAGCGATACACCTGGAGGCATTGACGAGATTGGTTACTTCAGTGCGCCAGAAGACGACGCTATCCCCGCCTTGATTCCGGCCATGTATGCCTACCCCTCAGGGGGCTTTCGCAGCGTCCACCCTCTGCTGACCTTCGCGGGGGTTTCCAATCTCGCGGTCGAAGTCCTGCTGCGATACCCGGAGAACGTCACGACCGTCTTTGTCCCGGAGCTGCGGTACTACTCCTCGGCACTGACGCCGAGCGGGGTTCACGGCGAGCCATTCAGCTACACAACATCCGAGGGACAGAGCGCAGGGCTTGACCTGGCGAGCTTCAACCCAGTAACGCATCAGGTTCTGCGCCATCTCGATCAGCCGACCTTCGGGTGGGTGTGAGGCGGCGGTGCCAATTGTCGTGCAAACATCGGGCGGACTGAGCGGCGGAAGGCAGTGCCAAGCATCTCGCAAGGCAGTGCCAAAAACGGCGCGCGCTTACACCTCTGCCTCGGCTTTGGCTCCAGAGAAACCACCACACACTCCGAACTGCCCCGTTCAGGAGGCCTCGTTGAAGCGGGGTTTCAGGGGTTGAGCGACATGGATGTCGCGAGAGCTGCGATGGGCCAAGGATGGCCCTTCGCAGCGTGCCCCTGAAACCCCGCTTCAACGAGGGTATTTTTCGCCCCAAGCGAAAAACCGGATGTCCGGGGCAAGACCTTTGCCCACTTTGGGGCGTTTGCCAAAGTGGGTCGCCCGAGGGGGCGAAACATAAAACATCAGCACACTCCGCAGCGGCGCGGAAATACCAATACCCCAACAGCACACAAAACGGACAAAGTCCGCTTGAAACCCCGATTGCGTTATCCTGCGGCCCAACCTGTCCCCCTCCCAGGAGCCGTCATGCCGTCGTACCGCCCATTGCTGCCCCTCACCCTGGCCCTGCTCGCCGGCTGCGCCGGACAGAGCAAACCCGTGGTCACCCTGGAAGACGCCAGCGACTGCAAACCACTGAAACTGCACACCGGCCAGGAGCTTGTGCTGATCCTGCCGAGCAACCCCACCACCGGCTTCCGCTGGGAACTGCGCAACGCCGCCAACGGCCTGCTGCGCGCCCTCGGACCAGAGGTCTACAGCAACCCGGAAGACGCAGGCCTGGTCGGCAGCGCCGGCGAATCCACCTGGCGCTTCCGCGTGACCGCCGCCGGCGAGGACACCCTGGAACTGGCCTACCGCCGGCCGTGGGAAGCAGAAGTGGCCCCCGCGCAGACTTTCGTCTGCCCCATCGCCGTGAAGTAATGCGGCGATACCCGGCGCCATAAGCCGCTCGCGCTGGCGCCTTCGGCCTGTAGGCCGGGCGCGGCGCTGCGGCACAGTGGGCGTTCATTTCCTCCGGAGGGATCCCCATGCGCTGGGCACTCTTGGCACTGATCGGCGGTGCCGCCTACCTGTTTGCCGTGACCTTCGACCTGCCCATCCTGCGCATGCTGTGCAAACCGCTGCCGGTGCTGGCCATGCTGTTCTGGATCCTCGGTACCCCGGCTGACGGCTATCGCCGCTGGGTCGCCATCGGCCTGGTGCTGTCGATGCTCGGCGACATCCTGCTGGAATGGCCGATCAATGCCTTCGTCCCCGGCCTGGCCGCCTTCCTGCTCGCGCATCTGGCCTACCTCGTCGCCTACCTGGGCGACACCCGCCGCCCAGCCCCGCTAGGCCTGCTGATCTCAGGCGGCGTGGGCGGCGCCCTGTTCGCCCTGCTCTACAGCCGTGGTCTCGGCCCCCTGCTGCTACCCATTGCACTGTACAGCCTGACCATCAGCGCGATGCTCTGGCGTGCCATTGCCCGACTTGGCGTGCCCTCGATCGCCAATGCCAGCCGGATATTCGCCGCCCTCGGCGCACTGCTGTTCGTCAGCTCCGATTCGATGATCGGCATCAGCCGCTTCGTCGCCGCCTTCGATGGCTCCTCCTACGCCATCATGCTCACCTACTGGCTCGGCCAGTTCGGTATCGCCGCGTCGGTCACATCCCGTCATATCGCTCTGCCATACTCGGAAGGACAAACCACTTCCCGGGCCTGACATGCTGCGAATCGCTTCACCGCTGCTGCTCCTCTGCTCGGCGCTGGCCAGCGCCGAGCCCCTGCGCCTGGCCGGCGACGATTGGTGCCCCTACCTCTGCCCGGACAATCCGGAAAAGCCCGGCTTCCTCCTCGAAGCCCTCGGCCAGGTGTTGCCGCAACCACCGCTGTTCGAACCCCTGCCCTGGCCGCGCGCCCTGCAGATGGCTCGCGAAGGCCTGGTCGACGGCGTAGTCGGCGCATACAGCGAAGAGTCCGAGGAACTGCTGATCGGCGAGGAGCCCATCGGCTGGGTGACCATGCGCTTCTATGTACGCAAGGACAACCCCTGGACCTGGCAGGGCCCGACCTCGCTGAGCAGCCAGTCCATCGGCCTGGCGCAGGGTTATTCGTACGGCAGGGAACTCGACGCCTGGCGCGACCGGCACCTCTCCAATCATGAGCAGGTACAGGTACTCAGCGGCGAGAAAGTGCTCGAACGCAATATCCAGAAACTGCTGCTGGGGCGCATCACGGTGCTGCTCGAGGACAGCCAGATCGTCGAACACTACCTGCACCGTCATGGCCTGTCGGGGAGCATTAAAGCCGTCGGCGAGCTCGCCGATAAACGCCCTATGTACGTTGCTCTCAATCCGCGCCTGGAGGCTGTGCAGGAGCGCCTGAGCGACCTCGACGAAGGCCTGCGCGAGCTGCGCCGCAACGACCAGTGGAAGCCCCTGATGCAGGGTTATGGCATCGCCGTTGACTAGTCCTGCGAAGGCGTGAGAAAAGTCCGGCAGAGCCCTCTGTCATCGGCTATAGATCAATCATAAGAGACTGGGAAAAGGGGAGCTCCATGCGTGCAGTAGTTCGCTCGATGTTGTTGCTGGGAGCCTGCCTGACTCTCTCGGCCTGTGGCAGCCTGCTGCCCAGCGAACGCGCGGAAGTGCAATCACCATTCCTGGATTACCAGGATGCACAGAGCCGCTACAACCAGGTTGATCCTGGCAAGACCACCAAGTCGCAGCTCTACGCGCTGGGCTTCGATCCGCTGTCCCAGGGCAATGCCAAAATGTTGTCGTTCATCGATGTGCGCCTGCTCTTCGTGCAGCCGAATATCCCCATCGACTACCTGCCCGACGGCCTGGTGACCTGCCTGCAGGCCAAGGACCGCTGCGTGGGGTACGCCTTCGACTTCAACAAGACCGACAGCCAGCGCGTCGGCAGCTTCTGGGCCGACATCTTCAACTTCCGCAAGCGCCGCCAGGTGCAGGGCTGGTCGTTCCGCCCGGTGTTCGTGCTGATCGATGACGTGGTGGTGCACAAGACCAGCAACGGCGAGCCGAATATCCGCCGCATGGAAGACAAGAAGAACCCCCTCGGCCCACTGCAGGGCGCCGGCGAATACTTCTCCGACCAGCTCAAGTGACCCTTATCGGCTGACGCTTGGGCGCACTTCGCGCCTCGGCTACAATGCGCGCCCCGGCACACCGGGCGCGCCGCGCCCTGTTGCCTGTTCAGCGTAACGAGGCCCCATCCAGCGTGAGCGAATCCGACCGCATCTTCGCCCAGCCGAAAGCCCAGGTTCCCGACTTCACCTTCAACGAGGACGTGGTGCGCGTCTTCCCGGACATGATCAAGCGATCGGTGCCGGGCTACCCCACCATCGTCGAGAACATCGGCGTGCTCGGTGCGCGCTTCGCAGCGCCGAACAGTGTGCTCTACGACCTCGGCTGCTCACTGGGCGCCGTGACCCAGGCACTGCGCCGCCACGTGAAGACCGATGGCTGCCGCGTCATCGGCGTCGACAACTCCGCGCCGATGATCGAGCGCTGCGGTGAATACCTGCGCGCCCAGGATGCCATGCACCAGGAGCTGTTGCCGGTCGAACTGATCGAGGCGGACATCCTCACCCTGGACCTCAAGCCCTGCTCGCTGATCGCGCTGAACTTCACCCTGCAGTTCATCGCCCCCGCACAACGCCTGGAACTGCTTGCCCGGCTGCACAGCGCCCTGCTCCCGGGCGGTGCGCTGATCCTCTCGGAAAAACTGCGCTTCGCCGACGAACAGGAGCACGAGCTACTCACCGACCTGCACATCGACTTCAAGCGCGCCAATGGCTACAGCGAACTGGAAATCGCCCAGAAGCGCACCGCCATCGAGAACGTCATGCGTCCCGACACCCTGGAAACCCACCGCGAGCGCCTGCTGGCCGCCGGATTCTCCAAGGTCGTGCCCTGGTTCCAGTGCCTCAACTTCGCTTCCCTGATTGCCCTGCCATGATCGAACGCTTCGACCTCGACCGCCTCTGCCTTGAACTGGCCGGCACACCGCTGGAACCCTGGGCTGCCACGCTACCCGCGCAACTGGCTGCCAAGGTCGACGATGGCCACGGTGACCTGGAGCGCTGGCTGGCGGCGGTGGATCGTCTGCCCGAACTGCAGCCTGCCGCCATCGAACTGCGCGAACGCTTCAATCTGGAAGGCGCCTGCGACGAGGCCACCCGCGACCAGCTCAAGCTGGCCCTGCAAGGGCTGATTCCCTGGCGCAAAGGTCCGTTCCACCTGTTCGGTGTGCATATCGACACCGAATGGCGCTCGGACTGGAAATGGCAGCGCGTCTCGCCGCACCTCGATCTGACCGGCAAGCGCGTGCTGGATGTCGGCTGTGGCAACGGCTACTACCAGTGGCGCATGCTCGGCGCCGGCGCGCGCAGTGTGGTGGGCGTCGATCCCAACTGGCTGTTCTTTTGCCAGTTCCTCGCCATGAAGCGTTACCTTCCGGACCTGCCGGCCTGGCACCTGCCCCTCGCCCTGGAAGACCTGCCCGAGAAGCTCGAAGGCTTCGACACCGTGTTCTCCATGGGCGTGCTCTACCACCGCCGCTCGCCCATCGACCACCTGCTCGCGCTGAAAGATTGCCTGCGCAAGGGAGGCGAACTGGTGCTGGAAACCCTGGTGGTGGAAGGCGACGTGAACACCGTGCTGGTGCCCGAGGACCGCTACGCGCAGATGCGCAACGTGTGGTTCCTGCCGTCAGTGCCGGCGCTGGAGCTGTGGCTGCGCCGCGCCGGATTCACCGACGTGCGCAGCGTGGACATCAGCCGCACCTCGGTGGAAGAACAGCGAGCGACCGAGTGGATGCGCTACCAGTCGCTGCCGGACTTCCTCGATCCGGACGACCATGGCCGCACCATCGAAGGCCTGCCGGCGCCGCTGCGCGCCACACTGGTGGCGCGTAAACCCTAGATCGGTTCGCGAGCAAGCTCGCTCCTACGAAGAGCGGCTGTCACAGGGTGCATAACGCCTGAAGCATTATTCGCCCTGCGAGCCTAGGTTCAGCGGTTCGCAAGCAAGCTCGGCCCCGTGTAGGAGCGAGCTTGCTCGCGAAGCAAAGCCGGCAACACTCAGCGATTCGCCGCTGCCACGATCAGCGCCTTCATCTCGGCAACCGCCTGCTTGAAGCCGACGAACAGCGCGTGGGCAACGATGGCGTGGCCGATGTTCAGCTCGTTGATCCCGGCGATCGCCGCTACCGGCTCGGCGTTGTGGTAGTGCAGGCCGTGGCCGGCGTTGACGATCAGCCCGTGGGACAGACCGAACTCCACACCATCACGGATGCGCGCCAGCTCATGGGCGGCTTCAGCCGGGTTGTGTGCATCGGCGTAGCGGCCGGTGTGCAACTCGACGGCCGGCGCACCAATACGTGCAGAAGCCTCGATCTGACGCTGGTCCGGATCGATGAACAGCGACACTTCGCAACCGGCGGCCGCCAGGCGCTGCACCGCTTCGCGGATGCGTGCTTCCTGGCCAGCGACGTCCAGGCCGCCTTCGGTGGTCAGCTCCTGGCGGGTTTCCGGCACCAGGCAGACATGGGCCGGGCGGATGATCTCGGCGAACTTCATCATCTCCTCGGTGACGCCCATCTCGAAGTTCATGCGCGTCTGCAGCACTTCGGCGAGCACGCGCACGTCGCGGTCCTGGATGTGCCGGCGGTCCTCGCGCAGGTGCACGGTGATGCCATCGGCGCCGGCTTCCTCGGCGTCCAGCGCGGCTTTCACCGGGTCGGGATAACGGGTGCCGCGGGCCTGGCGCAGGGTGGCGACGTGGTCGATGTTCACGCCGAGCAGGATACGGTTGGCTTCAGTCACGGGAGTTGTCCTTGCGATTCATGAAGAGCTCGCGGCTGACCAGCGGTCGGCCGCCAAGATGGGGCGCCAGAGCCTGGCGCATCAGGCGCTTGGCTGCCGCCAGGGCACCGGGGGCACTCCAGTCGGCTTCGGCCATGGCCAGCAGGTCGGCACCATGGAACAGGCCCGGCTGCAGGCTGCCGACCGGCTCGAGGCCCGAGTCGGGCAGCAGGCGGTAGAGACCGTCGGGGGCGACGCTCTGGCCGACGATATCGGTGTCCAGGGAAAAACCATAGCCCAGGTCGTCCAGCAGGCGCCATTCGAAGGAGCGCAGCAGCGGCTCCAGCGGCCTGCCAGCCGCCAGCAGTGGCAGGGTCGCGCGGTAGTGCTCGAACAGCACGGGATGCGGGTCTTCCGCCGGCAGCAGGCGGATCATCAGCTCGTTCAGGTACAGGCCGCTGAACAGCGCCTCGCCACTGAGCAGATTGGGAATGCCATGGGGTTCCAGGCGCACGACATTCTTCAGCTCGCTGCGCCCGCGGAACTCGGCTTCCAGCGGCACGAACGGCCGCGCCAGCGCACCGGCCTTGCCCCGCGCGCCGCGCAGCACAGCACGCAGACGCCCCTGCGGGGTGAAGAAATCCACCAGCGCGCTGGTTTCCTTGTAGGGACGGCTGTGCAGGACGAAGGCGGCTTGGGCAGTGGAAGCGAGGCTCATGGCGCTACGCCTGGAGTGGAAGTCGGGAGGCGGACGCCCTCAGGCGCCCGAAGGGTGCGCCCCGCGAAAGATCGCGGGGCGCCGAGGGTCAGAGGTCGCCGTAGCCCAGCGAACGCAGTGCGCGCTCGTCGTCGGACCAGCCGCCCTTCACTTTCACCCAGAGGTTGAGCATGACCTTGGAATCGAACAGCACTTCCATGTCCTTGCGCGCGTTCTGGCCGATGCTTTTGATGCGCTCGCCCTTCTCGCCGATGATGATCTTCTTCTGGCCGTCGCGTTCGACCAGGATCAGCGCATGGATGTGCAGGATAGGACCGTCCTGCTTGAACTCCTCGATCTCCACGGTGACCTGGTACGGCAGCTCGGCGCCGAGTTGGCGCATGATCTTCTCGCGCACCAGTTCGGCGGCAAGAAAGCGGCTGCTGCGGTCGGTGATCTGGTCTTCCGGGAAGAAGTGCTCGCTCTCCGGCAGGCGCTCGGCCACCAGGGACTCCAGCACGTCAAGGTTCTGCCCGTGTTGGGCGGAAATCGGCACGACTTCGGCGTTCGGCAGCTGTTCGGCCAGCCACTGCAGATGCGGCAGCAGGTCGCCCTTGTCTTCCATGCGGTCAACCTTGTTCACCGCCAGCAGGACCGGGCAGCTCACGTACTTGACCTTGTCGTAGACCATCTGGTCTTCGTCGGTCCAGCGGTTGCGGTCGACGACGAAGATCACCACATCGACGTCCTTCAGCGCGGCACTGGCCGAACGGTTCATGTAGCGGTTGAGCGCCTTGTCGTTGTCCTTGTGCAGGCCAGGGGTGTCGACATACACCGCCTGTACATCACCCTCGGTCTTGATGCCCAGCAGGGTGTGGCGGGTGGTCTGCGGCTTGCGCGAGGTAATCGCCAGTTTCTGCCCGAGGATATGGTTGAGCAGGGTCGATTTGCCGACGTTGGGGCGACCAACGATCGCGACGTAGCCGCAGCGAACGACTCCTGCTTCATCTTGCTCGGATGGGTCGTGCTGGTCTTGCTCGTGATCATTCATGGCCATTCTCCACGCCCAGGGCCGCCAGGGCGGCGGCAGCGGCCACCTGCTCGGCGATACGGCGGCTGCCGCCGTGACCATGGGTCTTGTCATTCAACAGGGCAACCTCGCACTCGACGAAGAAGGTGCGGCAATGCGGCTCGCCCTGGATATCCACCACGTCGTAACGCGGCAGTTCGCACCCGCGCGACTGCAGGAACTCCTGCAGGCGGGTCTTGGGATCCTTGTTGGTATCCACCGGGGTCAACTCGCGCAACTGCGGGCCGAGCCAGGCCATGATCCGCTCGCGGGCGGAGTCCATGCCGGTGTCCAGATAAATGGCGCCGATCAGCGCCTCCATGGCGTCTGCCAGGATCGACTCGCGACGGAAACCGCCGCTCTTCAGCTCGCCCGAGCCCAGTCGCAGGTAATCCCCGATTTCGAAACCGCGAGCCAGCAGGGCCAGGGTCTCGCCTTTCACCAGTCGCGCGCGCAGGCGTGACAGCTGGCCTTCGCGGGCCTGGGGAAAGTGGGTGAACAGAGCTTCGCCGATGACGAAGTTGAGGATGGCGTCACCGAGGAACTCCAGGCGCTCGTTGTTGCGCCCGGCGAAACTGCGATGGGTCAGCGCCAGGACCATCAGGTCCTGGTCGCGGAAGGTGTAGCCAAGCTTGCGCTCGAGTCGATCCAGGCTGTTGTTACTCACGGCATTCGTACACGGAATTCTTTGTCAAATTTCACCACCAGGTCGATGTTCTGTACCAGTGGCTCGCGTTTTTCGTATTTCAGGTGGGCGCGGAACTCGTTGTTCTCGAGCTTCACGTCCAGGGCATCTTCCAGATTGAGGTCACGGATGTTGTTGAGCATCAGCGCCTTGTTCACATAGGCGTAGAACTCCGGAACCGAGTGCACTTCCGCGGCCTTGTCGGTTTCCACCGAAGTAACGGCCTTCTCGATGGCGTAGTAGTCCATGTAGTGCGGAATGATCTTGAACGCGGCGCTGGCAAGGAATGCCACGACGGCAAGCACGACCAGCCAACCCAGCAACGACATTCCCTTCTGCGAACGTGCGTACGTCATATCGACCTCATGTCGGTATCTTTCTTATTTGCCCGCCAGGCGCGGCGGGTCCAAGTAAAGCGGGGCTGCCTCGCTCCCCGCGTGCAGCCCCGCCCTTTTTTCTAGCATCGTTCCAGCGTTGCCGGCCTGGACCGTCTCACAAGTTTAGTGAATCACACCAACTCGCGAGAAATTCGGCATGTTACGCATCTTCGGGTCCGGCCAGCTCATCCAGACCGCGAACGCCTTGCCGACGATATTGCGGTCCGGAACCATGCCCAGCAGCTCCTTCGGAATCTTCGGATCGTTCCAGTAGCGGCTGTCGTTGGAGTTGTCGCGGTTGTCGCCCATCATGAAGTAATGGCCGGCCGGCACTTTCCACTGCTTGCCCGGCTCGATGCGGAAGCGGGTCATTTCCTTGCGGATCATGTGCTCCACGGTGCCCAGCTTCTCCTGGTACAGGGTCACGCTGCCCAGGGTGCCCGGCTCCTCGCCCACCAGCGACTCGGCCACGGCCTGGTCGTTGATGTACAGGCGCTTGTCGCTGGTGTAGCGGATGGTGTCACCCGGCACGCCGATGACCCGCTTGATGTAGTTGATGTTCGGGTCGCTGGGATAGCGGAACACCATGACATCGCCACGCTGCGGGTCTCCCACCGGGATCACCTTGGTGTCCAGCACCGGCAGGCGGATGCCGTAGGCAAACTTGTTCACCAGGATGAAATCACCCACTTCCAGCGTCGGCTTCATCGAGCCGGACGGAATCTGGAACGGCTCGACCAGGAACGAACGCAGCACCAGTACGATGAACAGCACCGGGAAGAACGACTTGCCGTACTCGACGAGCACCGGCTCCTTGTTGAGCTTCTCCAGCACTTCCGGGTCGGGCTCGCCGACCGTGCCCTCGTAGGCGGAAATGGCTGCCCGGCGGCGCGGTGCGAACAGCACCAGGTCCACCAGGGCGAGAACGCCGCAAACTGCGACGGCAATCACCAGCAACAGCGGGAAATTCAGGGTCATAGGGTTCAACTGTCCACTTTGAGCACAGCGAGGAAGGCTTCCTGCGGAATCTCCACGCTACCGACCTGCTTCATCCTTTTCTTACCGGCCTTCTGCTTCTCCAGCAGCTTGCGCTTACGGCTCACGTCACCACCGTAGCACTTAGCCAGCACGTTCTTCCTGAGCGCCTTGACCGTCGAACGAGCGATGATCTGCCCGCCGATGGCTGCCTGAATCGCGACGTCGAACATCTGCCGCGGAATCAATTCCTTCATCTTCTCCACCAGTTGACGGCCCTTGTAGGGGGCGTTGTCACGGTGGACGATCAGAGCGAGGGCGTCGACCTTCTCGCCGTTGATCAGCACATCGAGACGCACCAGGTTGGCCGGCTCGAAGCGATCGAAGCTGTAGTCCAGCGAAGCATAGCCACGGCTGGTGGACTTCAGGCGGTCGAAGAAGTCCAGCACCACTTCGTTCATTGGCAGGTCGTAGATCACCTGGACCTGGCCGCTGAGGAAGTGCATGTCGCGCTGGACGCCACGCTTCTCGATGCACAGGGTAATGACGTTGCCCAGGTGCTCCTGAGGCACAAGAATCGTCGCGCGGCAGATCGGCTCGCGCATTTCATCGATGGACGAGAGGTCGGGCAGCTTGGACGGGTTGTCGACATAGAGGATGTCGCCGTTCTTCTGCACGATCTCGAAGATCACGGTCGGTGCGGTGGTAATCAGGTCCAGGTCGTATTCGCGCTCCAGGCGCTCCTGGATGATCTCCATGTGCAGCATGCCGAGGAAACCGATACGGAAGCCGAAGCCCAGGGCCTCGGAGCTTTCCGGCTCGTACTGCAGCGCGGCGTCGTTCAGGGTCAGCTTCTGCAGGGCTTCGCGGAAGTCTTCGAAGTCATCGGAGCTGACCGGGAACAGGCCGGCGTAGACCTGCGGCTTGATGCGTTTGAAGCCCGGCAGCACGTCCACGTCGGGCGTGTTGTTCAGGGTCAGGGTGTCGCCCACCGGGGCACCGAGAATGTCCTTGATGCCGGCGATGATGAAGCCCACTTCGCCGGCCTTGAGGTCCGGAGTCTCGGTGTGCTTGGGGGTGAAGACGCCGACGCTGTCCACCTGGTGGACCTTCCCGGTGGACTTCACCAGGATCTTGTCGCCTTTCTTCACCCGGCCGTGCTTGACGCGCACCAGCGAGACCACGCCCAGGTAGTTGTCGAACCAGGAGTCGATGATCAGCGCCTGCAGCGGGGCGTCGATCTCGCCTTCGGGCGCCGGGATGGCGGTGACCAGGCGCTCCAGTACATCTTCCACGCCCATGCCGCTCTTGGCCGAGCAGGCTACGGCGTCAGTGGCGTCGATGCCGATGATGCTTTCGATCTCGTCCTTCACGCGGTCCGGGTCGGCCTGCGGCAGGTCCATCTTGTTCAGCACGGGCATCACTTCCAGGCCCTGCTCGATGGCGGTGTAGCAGTTGGCGACCGACTGCGCTTCCACGCCCTGGCCTGCGTCCACCACCAGCAGCGCGCCTTCGCAGGCGGCCAGCGAGCGGCTGACTTCGTAGGTGAAGTCGACGTGGCCGGGGGTATCGATGAAGTTCAGCTGGTAGGTCTTGCCGTCCTTCGCCTTGTAGTGAAGGGTGACGCTGTGCGCCTTGATGGTGATGCCGCGCTCACGCTCCAGGTCCATGGAGTCCAGAACCTGGGCCTCCATCTCGCGGTCGGACAGGCCGCCGCACATCTGGATGAAGCGGTCTGCCAGCGTCGACTTGCCATGGTCGATGTGGGCGATGATGGAGAAATTGCGGATATGACTCAGGTCACTCACGGCGAACACACTCGGAAGGCTGAAGGCGGCGGTCCGCCGAAAAATAGCCGGGGAGTTTACCTGAATACAGCCAGGGGCGTCACGCCGCGCCGGACGGTCAGGCATGAAAAAGGGCGGTCGAGACCGCCCTTTTTCGGTGCGCCAACCTTATTCGGTCAGCTTGAAGGTGATGAAGCTCGCACGGCCCTGGCGCAGCACGCGCATGGAGATCGAACGATCCTTCGGCAGCGCCTTGGCGATTTCGCTGAAGGTTTTCGAAGAATCCACTGCACGGTTGTTCAGGTGGGTGATGACGTCGCCCGCACGCAGGCCGATCATCGCCGCCGGTCCACCCTGCACTTCCTTGATCACCACACCGCCCTTGATATCCAGGGACTTGCGCTGCTCGGCAGTCAGCTCCGCCACGGTCACGCCCATGCGGTTGCTGCTGCGCTCGGCGCCCTTGCCTTCGACCGCGGCAACGGCATCGTCGTCGTCCGGCAGGCTGCCGATGGTCATGCTCAGGGTCTGGCGCTTATTGTCACGGATGACTTCCAGGGACGCCTTGTCGCCGGGCTTCATGTTGCCCACCAGGTGCGGCAGGTCGGCGGATTCGTTGATGGTCTGGCCATTCAGGCTGAGGATCACGTCCCCCACCTGCAGGCCGCCCTTGGCTGCCGGGCCATCTTCCACCAACTGCGCCACCAGCGCGCCGGCCGGCTTGTCGAGGCCGAAGGACTCAGCCAGATCCTTGTTCACTTCCTGGATCACCACGCCCAGCCAGCCACGGTTGACCTTGCCGCCAGCCTTGAGCTGATCGGCGACGTTCAGCGCCACATCGATCGGGATCGCGAACGAAAGCCCCATGAAGCCGCCGGAACGAGTGAATATCTGCGAGTTGATGCCCACCACTTCACCCTGCAGGTTCAGCAGCGGGCCGCCGGAGTTACCCGGGTTGATCGCCACGTCGGTCTGGATGAACGGCACGTAGTTCTCGTTCGGCAGGCTACGGCCCTTGGCGCTGACGATACCGGCCGTCACCGAGTGATCGAAGCCGAACGGCGAACCGATGGCCAGCACCCACTCACCGACCTTCAGCTTGTCGGAATCGCCCAGCTTGAGCGTCGGCAGACCCTTGGCGTCGATTTTCAGCACGGCCACATCGCTGCGCGGATCGGCACCGACCAGCTTGGCCTTGTGCTCGCTGCGATCGGACAGGCGCACGAGGATCTCGTCAGCGTCGGCCACCACATGGTTGTTGGTGAGGATGTAGCCATCATCGGAAATGATGAAGCCCGAGCCCAGCGACTGGGCTTCACGCTGCTGGCCACGGGGCGCCTGCCCCTGGCCGCGGGGAATGCTGCGTTCGAAGAATTCGCGCAGGCCCGGCGGCAGGCCGTCGAGGTCCGGAATGCCCATCTGCGCGTTGGAGCGATCGGGAAGCTTCTGCGTGGTACTGATGTTGACCACCGCCGGCGAAGCCTTCTCGACCAGCGGCGTAAAGTCCGGTAGTTCAGCCCGCGCGGTGACCGACAGGCTCAGGGCCAGCAGGGCGACCAGCGCAGCCATGCTGCGTTTCAGGGTTTGCATTGACTACAGCTCCCGTGATGTTGATTGGGAAGATCACTAAACAGGGCCGGGCGGCCCACCGACCAGCGCACGCAGCACAACCGGTTGCATCGCCGGATCATCCGTATGGCGTCGCGCGTAGTGACGCACCAGCAGCCAGGTCAGCAGAAATCCCGCCAGCCCGGCCACGATGATGAGAGGTTCCCTCAGATCGAAGCATGCCGCCAGCAGCGCCAGCGCGAACAGTCCGATCAGTGGGGAAAGATAGAAAAGCAGGGCGCTCTTGAGCAGAAGCTCTTCGTCCATGCCAAGCAGGATTTCATCGCCTGGCTTAAGGCTCGATGAAGCCGGACTCCAGGGGATCGACGTGGTTACGCGGCCACGCCGCTGGAGAAGCCCCAGTCGCTCACCCAGCCCATGACCGCAAGCGGCGTTGGCTGAACATCCCGAGCAGGTGGAGCGGCGCAGCGTTTCGACCTGGACAGCACCAGGCTCGACCGCAATCACCCTCCCCCGCTCCTGGATCACTGAGGCTGGGCTCCCGATGGCCGCATGGACAACGCCACGCGCTCGGCAGTACCACTGGGTATCTCGCCGACGACTGTCACCATGGTGCCGCCGTCTTCGCTGGCGAACCGCCTCGACACCACAGTGGTCGGGCCCAACTGGGTGCGGGCATCATCGACCTTGGCGCCATGCAGCGGCTCGAGGAACACCGAGAAGCGCGCCAGGCCGTCGCCATAGGCCAGGCAAAGCACCTGGTCATTGGAAACCGGGCTGCGTTCCTGCAGCGTGCTGTTCAGGGTGAAGCCCGGCGGCACCCATTCGGAGTGCCAGTTGGTCTTCACTTCGGCGACCTTCGCTTCCTTCACCGGCTTGCATGCCGAGCTCGGCTGCAGCTCGCCGTCGTCCGGCGCCGCCATGTCGATGCGGGTGAATTGCAGGCGCTCGATGATCTGGCCCTTGTCGTTGAGCAGCAGGGACTTGAGCGGCAAGCCGGTCTGCTTGTCCAGGTGCAGCTCGAATCCGTAGCGATGCTGGTCACGCGGGATCACCGCCAGCACCACTGCCGGGCGGTCGGCAATGCGCGACTCGCCGGCGACGCGAACGTCATAGTAGGCGGACAGATCGGTCGGATTGAGCTTGCGTGCCGGCCACATCTCGCCGGTCGACACCTGGCCCGACATCCCCCCACCTACGCACTGGGTAGCGCCATCGACGCGCACCACTTCCTGGCGCGGCCCATCGACCTGGACCAGATGCTCGCGCACGGAGCCATCGCTCTCCACACGATGCCAGACATCGTGGGTGGTGAAGGCTCCGCTGCGCTCGTAGATGAAGGTACCCTGGAAGTTCTGTTGCTGATCAGCCTCGGAGAGGCGCTTGATCCAGTCCAACGCATCGGCGGCCTGGACTGGCAATGCCAGCAGACCGCCGAGGAAGAACAACAGTGCTGTCGTAGCGCGCATGTCGCTCCTTAAGGTCGCAAATCAGCGGCTTTCCAGGCTCGCGGCGCGTGCGTAAGGCAGGGCGCTGTCGGTGCCGCTGACGGCGGACTGCTGCGCGTGCTGACGCAGGTAACCCGGAAGACGCTGCTCGTGCCAGGTGGTCTGCCCGCCCTGGGCATTGGTGATCACCTGCGGCGCCTCGTCCTGAGTGTAGCCTGCCAATACCGCCGGGCCTTGCACTTGCGGCAGGGCGATCTGCGGAGTGGCGCCTTGCTGGGCAAGGCCGTTGGCAACACTGTCATCCTGGTGGTACATGCGCACACCGGCCAGCACGGCCAGGGTCACCGAGGCGGCGACGGCCAGGCGGCCAACGTTGCGCCAGGGATTGCGACTGCGCGGCGCCGGTACGGCCTCATCGGCCAATGCGGCGGAGACGGCAGCTGCAATGTCCAGCTTGGGCATGGCCGGCTCACGGTGCATCACTGCACGGGCCAGTTGGTAACGGGACCAGGTGGCCCGCAATTCGGCGTCCTCGCCGCAGGCTGCAAGCACACGCCGCAGCTCCAGCTCATCCGCTTCGTTATCCATAACAGCGGACAGCGACTCCTGCAGGGCTTCACGACTCATAGCGGTACCTCTCTTGGCTTCTGCCGCTGTATCAGACTTCATCATGCAACAAAGGCTGCAAAGCTTTGTCGATCGCTTCCCGCGCACGGAAGATCCGTGAGCGGACGGTTCCCACCGGACACTGCATCACGGTGGCGATATCTTCGTAACTCAGGCCTTCGAACTCACGCAGGGTCAAGGCCGTGCGCAAATCATCGGGCAACTGCTGGATGGTGCGATGGACCGTTTCCTCGATCTCATCCCGCAGCATGGCTCTTTCCGGCGACTCGATGTCCTTCAGGGCGTGATCGCCGTCGAAGAACTCCGCGTCCTCTGCCGTGACATCGCTGTCCGGCGGCCGCCGACCGCGCGCAACCAGATGGTTCTTCGCGGTGTTGATGGCGATACGGTACAGCCAGGTATAAAAGGCACTGTCACCGCGGAAGTTACCCAAGGCGCGATACGCCTTGATGAACGCTTCCTGTGCGACGTCCTGGGCTTCCTGGGCGTCGTGCACGAATCGCACGATCAGCCCCAGAATCTTGTGCTGGTACTTCAGCACCAGCAGGTCGAAGGCCCGTTTATCTCCGCGCTGTACCCGTTCAACCAGTTGCTGATCCGTTTCCTGGGTTAGCATGAATGCTCCTCTGAAAACCTGGAGGAGCTTCGAGCACCCTGGTGAATCGTCCTGCCAAGATAGACTCGGGTCTTTTGCAAAAGTTCTCCCCTCCAAGCATACGCCGCACAGTTTTTTCACATTGGCGGCAACCGGACCCCGACATGCGTCCGAAGCCCGTCAAATTCAACTGTACCGGGCGGAACACCCGCTCCCCTTCCGCGCAATGTCAATCTGCGCGCAAAGCTGATTGGGTATTCCGCGTTCGAACCGGAACGCCTGAAAAAGTTCCGGGGATTTACCGTGATCCTTCAATGATTTCGACGCCACCCGGACGCCCGCCAGGCCGGCTTGAGCGGGGAAGAATGCCTCCCGCCCTGCGACTGCCGTCCCGCCGCACGCACCTTCGGTGTCATCGGTTCGCCAGTATTGTGCCGTGGCCCCCTTCTATATACTAGGGCGCCATTTTGTGGAGCCGGGTATGAGTCAGCATTTCCAGCATGATGTCCTAGTGATCGGCAGCGGGGCCGCCGGCCTGACCCTGGCGTTGACGCTGCCTTCGCACTTGCGGATTGCCGTGCTGAGCAAGGGCGAACTGTCCCAGGGCTCCACCTTCTGGGCCCAGGGCGGGGTCGCTGCCGTGCTGGATGACACCGATACCGTGGAATCCCACGTCGAGGACACCCTGGTAGCCGGTGCCGGCCTGTGCCGCGAGGACGCGGTGAAATTCACCGTCGAGCATAGCCGCGAGGCCATCCAGTGGCTGATCGAGCAGGGCGTGCCGTTCACCCGCGACCACGAGCCGGGCCGCGAGGACGGCGGCTTCGAATTCCACCTGACCCGCGAGGGCGGTCACAGCCACCGGCGCATCATCCACGCCGCCGACGCTACCGGCGCCGCCATCTTCAATACGCTGCTGGAGCAGGCACGCCAGCGGCCGAACATCGAACTGCTGTCGCAACGGGTCGCCGTCGACCTGATCACCGAGCGAAAACTGGCGATGAACGGCCAGCGCTGCCTGGGCGCCTACGTGCTGGACCGCGCCACCGGCGAAGTGGATACCTTCAGCGCGCGCTTCACCGTGCTCGCCTCCGGCGGCGCCAGCAAGGTCTACCTCTATACCAGCAATCCCGACGGCAACTCCGGCGATGGCATCGCCATGGCCTGGCGCGCCGGCTGCCGGGTCGGCAACCTGGAGTTCAACCAGTTCCACCCGACCTGCCTGTACCACCCGCAGGCCAAGAGTTTCCTGATCACCGAGGCGCTGCGCGGCGAAGGCGCCCTGCTCCGCCTGCCCAACGGTGAGCGCTTCATGCCGCGCTTCCACGCCCTGGGCGAACTCGCCCCGCGTGACGTGGTAGCCCGCGCCATCGACCACGAGATGAAACGCCTGGGCATCGACTACGTCTACCTGGACATCAGCCACAAGCCAGCCGAGTTCATCCGCGAGCACTTCCCCACCGTCTACGAACGCTGCCTGGACTTCGGCATCGACATCACCTGCGAACCCATCCCGGTGGTGCCGGCGGCGCACTACACCTGCGGCGGCGTACTGGTGGATTCCCAGGGTCGCACCGACGTGCCGAACCTCTACGCCATCGGCGAAACCACCTTCACCGGCCTGCACGGCGCCAACCGCATGGCCAGCAACTCGCTGCTGGAGTGCTTCGTCTACGCCCGCTCCGCTGCCGCCGACATCCTCGCCGAGCTTCCCAAGGCACAGCCCCTGGTCGCGCTGCCGTGCTGGGATGCCAGCCAGGTGACCGATTCCGACGAGGACGTGATCATCGCGCACAACTGGGACGAGCTACGGCGTTTCATGTGGGACTACGTGGGCATCGTGCGCACCAACAAGCGCCTGGCCCGCGCCCAGCACCGGGTGCGTCTGCTGCTGGACGAAATCGACGAGTTCTACTCGAACTACAAGGTCAGCCGCGACCTCATCGAGCTGCGCAACCTCGCCCAGGTGGCCGAGCTGATCATCCTCTCCGCCATGCAGCGTCACGAGAGCCGCGGCCTGCACTACACGCTGGACTACCCGGACCTGCTGCCCGAGGCCCGCGACACTATCCTGGCGCCATCCACCTACTGCGACTGAAGCGCAGCCGCACGCGCAGGCGCCGGTGCAGCTCGGGCGCCAGGGCATCGGCGGGGACGCAGACGCTGCGCGCCAGCCAGTCGCCGGGACGGCGGAAACGCAGGACGATCAACCAGGGCAACGCCAGGCTGTCCGGCAGCAACTGCACCGGCTGGAACCCCTCCCGCGCACTCCACAGCTGCCAGCCCTCGGCGTTGTGGCGCAGCGCACGTACCGAATCCGCCGCGCGCAATAGAATCCGCCCAGGCACAACCCAGCAGGCGTGCAGCAGGCAGAGGCTCAGGCCGAGCGTCTTCCAGTGCAGGGGAATCTCCGCGAGCAGCAGCGCCAGGGCGGCACCGAACTGCGCGGCGAGATAGGCCGCCAGCAAACCGACGGACGGTTGCCAGCGGCATTCGAAGGGGTCACTTCGGCTGGACACGGTCCAGGATCATCCGAACGATGATGCGCAGGTCGGCATCTTCCGGCTCGCCGCGCTGCATGAACCAGCCGAACATGTCCTGGTCCTCGCATTCCAGCAGCTTGCGGAAGCGCGCCTGATCATCGGCGGGCAGGCCCGGGTAGACTTCCTGGACAAAGGGCACCAGCAGGACGTCCAGTTCCAGCATGCCGCGGCGGCTGTGCCAGAAAAGGCGTTTGAGTTCGGTTTCGTCGGTCATCTGCGGGCACCTCGATTAACAGCGGGCGAATACATGTTGTCGCTCGCGAAGTCGACGGACGGCGCGAGCCGAGCGGCATTATACGCATGCTCGACTCCCCCGGCACCCGCTGACAAGGCACGGCCCGGGCTCTATCATGAGGCCCCTAACTTTCTTCCAGCGAATCGTGATGACCGACTCTGCTTTCTACACCGAACTCAATCACGAAGGGATTCTCGCCGTCCGTGGCGCGGACGCCGGCAAATTCCTCCAGGGCCAGCTGACCTGCAATCTCAATTATCTCAACGCCGAATACTCCAGCCTCGGCGCTCGCTGCACGCCCAAGGGCCGCATGACCTCCAGCTTCCGCATCCTCGCCGAGGGCGAAGGCTTCCTGTTGGCCATGGCCAGGGACCTGCTGGACAGCCAACTGACCGACCTGAAGAAGTACGCGGTGTTTTCCAAGGCCACCCTCGCCGATGACAGCGCCCAGTGGGCGCGCTTCGGCCTGAGCGGTGCCGATGCCGTACTCGCCGAGCAGGGCCTGGCGCTCTCCGGCGAAGCCGACCAGGTAGCACGGGCCGACGGCCTGATCGCCATCGGCCTTGGCCAGGGCCGCGTCGAACTCTGGGCGCCGGCCGAACGCGCCGCCGCCATTGCCGACCTGCTGCAGGCTCGCCTGCCCCACGCCGAGCTCAACGACTGGCTGCTCGGCCAGGTCCGTGCCGGCGTCGGCCAGGTGTTCGGCGCCACCCGCGAGCTGTTCATCCCGCAGATGATCAACCTGCAGGCGGTGGGCGGCGTGAGCTTCAAGAAAGGCTGCTACACCGGCCAGGAAATCGTCGCGCGCATGCAGTACCTCGGCCGCCTCAAGCGCCGCCTGCAGCGCCTGAAACTCGATGGTGCCGACCTGCCGGAGCCGGGCCGCGAGCTGTTCTCGCCGGTGCATTCCAGCAGCGTCGGCGAAGTAGTACTGGCGGCCCGCGCGGCCGATGGCGTGGAACTGCTCGCCGTGCTGCAGGAAGACGCCGCTGCCGACGGCAATGTGCGCCTGGGCGAGGACCAGCCCCTGCGCCTGCTGGACCTGCCCTACGTTCTGGACAGCGACCGCGAGATCCAGCGCTGAATTCCGTGCCGGGCGGGGAGCCCGGCTTTCCCTGAAGGACACTGCATGAGCAAGCTTGCCGAAAAAGTACAACAGGAACTGCTGCGGGCTATCGATAACGATGAGCTGGTGCTGCCGACGCTGCCGGAAGTCGCCCTGCGCGTCCGCGAGGCGGCGGAAGACCCGGACATCAGCATCCAGGACCTCAGCAAGGTGATCGGCAACGACGCTGCCCTGACCGCACGCATCATCAAGGTGGTGAACAGCCCGCTGCTGCGCACCAACAAGGAAATCACCGACCTGCAGATGGCGATCAGCCGCCTGGGCATCAACTACACCTGCAACCTGGCCACCGGCCTGGCCATGGAGCAGATGTTCCAGGCCACGTCCGACGTGGTCGACCGCAAGATGCGCGAGGTGTGGAACAAGAGCACCGAGATCGCCGGCATCTGCCATGCCCTGTGCCGCCACTACACCCGCCTGGCGCCGGACCAGGCGACCCTCGCGGGGCTGGTGCACCAGATCGGCGTGCTGCCGATCCTCACCTACGCCGAGGAGCACAGCGAACTGCTGGCCGACTCCATCAGCCTCAACCACGTGATCGAGCGCATCCACCCGATCATCGGCGACCGCATCCTCAAGGCCTGGGACTTCCCGGCGCCGATCGCTGCGGTGCCGGGGCAACACCTGGACTTCACCCGCGACTCGGCCAAGGTCGACTACGTGGACATCGTCCAGGTCGCCACCCTGCAGAGCTACCTCGGCAGCCAGCACCCCTACACCGAGCTGGACTGGGCGACCATCCCGGCCTTCGCCAAGCTGGGCCTGGACCCGACAGCGGACGTGAAGGAAGACGAAGACCTCTCCGCCGCCATGGAAGCGGCGATGAGCATGCTGCAGTAACGGCAGACCATTGCGCCGGCGGTGATCGATCGCGGACGGAGTCCGCTCCTACGCAGGGATCAAGCTCCGGGTAGGAGCGGACTCCGTCCGCGATGCTTTCGCCCAACACCGAAACCCGCCCTCACCGGCGGGTTTCGCGTTTCTGGCTCAGGCGTTTTCCGCGGGGAAGGTTACCCGCACCAGCAGCCCGCCGAGCTCGCCCTGGCCCAGCTCGATGCGGGCGCGGTGGGCGCTGCAGATCTCGCCAACGATGGCCAGCCCCAGGCCGGTGCCCTGCTGGCGGCGACGGTAGAAGCGGCGGAATACCTTGTCGCGCTCTTCCGGCGGGATGCCGGGGCCGTCGTCCTCGACCTCCAGCTCCGCCGGCGAGCGCACGCGGATGATCACGTTGCCGTCCGCCGGGGCGTGGGCAATGGCGTTGTCCACCAGGTTGCTGAGCAGCTCGTTGAGCAGGGTCGGATCGCCCTTCACCCAGGCCGGCTCGGCAGCCTCCAGCGCCAAGCTGACGCCGCGCGAATAGGCCAGCGGCGCCAGCGCCAGGCCCAGTTCGCGGGCCAGCTGGCCCAGTTCGATGCGCTCCCCGGCGCCTTCGGCGATGGCGCGCGCGCCACTCTCCACGCGCGCCAGCGACAGCAGCTGATTGGCCAAACCGGTCACCCGGTCGGTGTTCTGCACCGCATCCGCCAGCGTAGCGCGCCACTGCTGCGGGTCCTGCTCGCGCAGGCCGAGTTCCAGCCGCGCCTTGAGTGCCGCCAGCGGGGTGCGCAGTTCGTGGGAGGCCTCGGCGATGAACTGCGACTGCCGGTCGAACAACCCGCGCAGACGCACGGTGAAGTGGTTGAGCGCCGCCACCAGCGGACGCAGCTCCTTCTGCACGCGGACTTCCGGCAATGGCCGCAGGTCGTCCGGCTGGCGATCTTCCACGGCCTCACGCAGACGATCCAGCGGGCGCAGGCCGGCACTTACCGCGTACCAGACCATCATCAGCGCGGCGATGGCCGACAGCGCCAGGTTGAGCAGGGTGTCGGCGAGCAGGTTGCGCGCCAGCCGCTCGCGCGCGCCCATGGTTTCGGCGACACGGATTTCCGCCATGCCGTTGACCGTCGGCTGGCTCACCGGCTGAAGCAGGCTGACCACCCGCACGCCCTGCCCTTCGTAGGTGGCATCGTAGAACTTGGCCAGCGCCGGGTAGTCGTCCGTGCGCGGCGTGGTCGGCAGCGGCGCCGGCAGGTTCTCATAGCCGGAGATCATCTTTCCCTGGGGGTCGATGACCTGGTAGAAGATGCGCCCGGCGCTGTCGTACTCGAAGCTGTCCAGCGCCACGTAGGGCACATTGGCGCGCAGGGTGCCGTCACTGGCGTAGAGGCCATCGGCAATGTCCCGCGCCGACGCCAGCAGGGTCCGGTCATAGGCGATGTCGGCCGCGTGCCGGGCGCGCCAGTAGGTCGCCGCACTGCCGATCAGCAACAGCACCAGCAGCAGGCCGCCGAGGCGCCAGAGCAGGCGCCCGCGCAGGCTGCCCGTGCCTGGGAAGGCCCAGCGCCGTTCAGCCATCCTGGGCTTCCAGCAGGTAACCCAGGCCGCGGAAGGTAACGATACGCACCGAGCTGCCCTCGAGCTTCTTGCGCAGGCGATGCACGTAGATCTCGATGGCATCGGCGCTGGCGTCCTGGTCCAGGCCGAACACCTGCGCCGCCAGTTGCTCCTTGCTCATCACCCGCCCCGGCCGGGCAATCAGCGCCTCCAGCACGGCCTGCTCGCGGGAGGTCAGGTTCATCGCCTGTTCGGCGAGGGTGAAGCGCCGCGCGCCGAGGTCGTAGACCAGTTCGCCGCAGCGTTGCTGCTGCTCGCCGCCGAGCACGCTGCGACGCAGCAGGGCCTTCACCCGCGCTTCCAGTTCGGTGAGTTCGAAGGGTTTGGCCAGGTAATCGTCGGCGCCCAGGTTCAGCCCGTGCACGCGATCGCGCACTTCGCCGCGGGCGGTAAGCATCAGCACGGGCAGGGTCTTGCCGCGCTCGCGCAGACGCGCCAGCACCTGGAAGCCGTCCAGCCGAGGCAGGCCGACGTCGAGGATCGCCAGCGCATAGTCCTCGCTGGCCAGCGCCAGATCGGCGGCCACGCCATCCTGCAGCAGGTCCACCGTCCAGCCGGCGCCCTTGAGCGCCTGGGCGACGCTTTCGCCGAGTTGCGGATGGTCTTCAACCAGGAGAATTCGCACGCGTTTCTACCCCTCGGACTACAGGTTCGGGCCGGCAGTTTACCCATCCGCGAGCCGCTGTGAATGGGGGAAATTCGCTGAAATCACTGCGAAAGGAGACTGAAAGCCTGGCGAAAGCTTAGCCCGTTAGCATCGCCAACGAGCCGCCTCCCAACCCCGAAATTTCAGCGCCGACTGCCCAGGCGCAACGGCGGGAGAAGCGGACTCGACGACGGCGAAGACCGTCAACAGAGCGCAAGGCGGCGTGGTGCCCTTGCGCGACAACAACAAGAACGGAGACCACAGATGCCCACCGCCCAGCCTTTGGCTGCACCGGCTTTCGCCAAGCCCAATTGCCGTTGCCTGACTCCCGCCCTGCTGGCTTTCGCCGGGGTCGCCCCGCTGTGCGATGCCGCCGGCTTCATCGAAGACAGCAGCGCCACGCTCAGCACCCAGAACATCTACTTCAACCGCGACTTCCGTGATGGCGCCGGCCAGTCCAAGCGCGAGGAGTGGGCGCAGGGTTTCATCCTCGACTTCCAGTCCGGCTACACGCCCGGCACCATCGGCGTCGGCCTCGATGCCATGGGCATGCTCGGCCTGAAGCTCGATTCCTCGCCGGACCGCACCGGCACCGGCCTGTTGCCGACCCACGATGACGGCCGCGCCGCCGACGAGTACAGCAAGCTCGGCCTGACTGCCAAGTTCAAGGCCTCCGAGACGGAGCTGAAGATCGGCAGCCTGATCCCCGACCTGCCAACCCTGCAGCCCAACGACAGCCGTCTGTTCCCGCAGACCTTCGAGGGCGGCCTGCTCAACTCTACCGACCTGCCGGGCCTGAACTTCACTGGCGGGCGTCTGGAGAAGGTCAAGGACCGCGACTCCACCGACTACACCGACCTGGCGCTGAACAACAAGAACCGTCGCTTCTCCGGTGGCAGCGCCGAAGGCAAGCACTACGACCTGGCCGGCGGCGACTACAAGTTCACCGATAACCTCACCGGCCGTTACCACTATGCGCAGCTGGACGAGGTCTACCGCCAGCACTTCGTCGGCCTGCTCGCGGCCTATCCGCTGGGCCCCGGCAAGTTCAGCGCCGATGTACGCCTGGCCGTCAGCGACGACCAGGGCGAGACGCGCGGCGGCGAGATCGACAACCGCGCCTTCAACGGCCTGCTTGGCTACGCCCTGGGCGCCAACAAGTTCAGCCTCGGCTGGCAGCAGATGAGCGGCGACAGCGCCTTCCCCTACATCGATGGCAGCAACCCCTACCTGGTCAACTTCGTCCAGGTCGGCGACTTCGCCGAGACCGACGAGCGCTCCTGGCAGGTCCGCCACGACTACGACTTCGCCGGCCTCGGCATCCCCGGCCTGACCCTGATGAATCGCTACATCAGCGGCGACAATGCCAAAATCAACGGCATGGATGGTCACGGCAAGGAATGGGAGCGCAACACCGACATCAAGTACGTGATCCAGAGCGGCCCGCTCAAGGACGTGGCAGTGCGCGTGCGCAACGCCACCTACCGTTCGAGCTTCGCGCGGGACGCCGACGAGACACGTATCTACCTCAGCTACTCCCTGGCGATCTGGTAAACCGACAACAATAAGAGGAATCGCACCATGTCCACCGTCCTGCGCAACCTGACCCTGGCTGGCGCCACCCTGCTCGCCGCCAGCCAACTGATGGCCGAGCCCAAGCGCCCGGAATGCATCGCCCCGGCCTCTCCCGGCGGCGGCTTCGACCTCACCTGCAAGCTGGCACAGAGCGCCCTGGTGGACGAGAAGCTGCTGACCAAGCCGATGCGCGTCACCTACATGCCCGGCGGTGTCGGCGCCGTGGCCTATAACGCGGTGGTCGCCCAGCGCCCGGCCGACGGCAACACCATCACCGCCTTCTCCAGCGGCTCCCTGCTGAACCTCGCCCAGGGCAAGTTTGGCCGCTTCGACGAGAACGCCGTGAAATGGCTGGCCGCCGTAGGCACCAGCTACGGCGCCATCGCGGTGCCCAGCGACTCGCCGTACCAGAACCTCGGGGACCTGGTCGCTGCGCTGAAGGCCGACCCGGGCAAGGTAGTGATCGGCTCCGGCGGCACAGTCGGCAGCCAGGACTGGATGCAGACCGCGCTGATCGCCAAGGCTGCCGGCATCGATCCGAAGCAGCTGCGCTACGTCGCCCTGGAAGGTGGCGGCGAGATCGCCACGGCGCTGCTGGGCGGGCACATCCAGGTCGGCAGCACAGATATCTCCGACTCCATGCCGCACATCCGCGCCGGCAAGATGCGCATCCTCGCGGTGTTCTCCGAAGAGCGCCTGAAGGATGAAGGCATGGCCGACATCCCCACCGCCAAGGAGCAGGGCTTCGACATCGTCTGGCCGGTGGTGCGCGGCTTCTACGTCGGGCCGAAGGTGAGCGACGAGGACTACCAGTTCTGGAAGGCCTCGTTCGACAAGCTGCTGGCCTCGGAAGACTTCGCCAAGCTGCGCGACCAGCGCGAGCTGTTCCCCTTCGCCATGACCGGCCCGGAGCTGGACGCCTACGTGAAGCAGCAGGTCGCCCAGTACAAGCAGCTCGCCCGCGAGTTCGGCCTCATCCAGTAACGCCCCGTGCGGCGCCGCCTTCAGCGAAGGCGGCGCAAGGAGACTCCCCATGTCCCGTACCAGCCTCTTCCAGCGGCTGTTCGCCGGCGCCTGGCTGTTCGCCTGCGTCGCCTTCGCCCTGATCGCCTGGCAATTGCAGGCACCCTTTTCCTACGAACCGGTTGGCCCGCGCGCCTATCCGCTGCTTTGCCTGGGCCTGATGGCCGCCGGCCTCGCCTGGCTGATCGTGCGGCCGACGCCGATCAAGCGCGAGGACGACGAGCCCGCGCTGGAAGGCGCGCTGCTGGCCAAGGTGGTGCTCTGCGTCACGCTGCTGGCGGTCTACGCCGGGCTGTTCGAGCCGCTGGGTTTCATCCCCGCCAGTGCCCTGGTCGGCACCTTCATCGCGCTGATCTACGGTGGCCGCCCGCTTGCCAGCGTGGTCACTGCCACGCTGCTCGCCATCGGCCTCTACGTGCTGTTCGACCGCACCCTGGACGTCCCGCTGCCGCTGGGCATCCTCGATCCCCTGCTCTGAGGACTGAATCATGGATACGTTGAGCTACCTCGGCCAGGGCTTCGGTGTTGCCCTGACTCCCTACAACCTGATCACCGCACTGATCGGCACGCTGATCGGCACCGTCGTCGGCCTGCTGCCGGGCCTGGGCCCGATCAACGGCGTGGCCCTGCTGATCCCGGTGGCCTTCGCCCTGGGCCTACCGCCGGAGTCGGCGCTGATCCTGCTGGCCGCCGTGTACCTGGGCTGTGAGTACGGCGGGCGGATTTCCTCGATCCTGCTGAATATCCCCGGCGAAGCCTCCACCGTGATGACCACCCTCGACGGCTACCCCATGGCACGCAACGGCCTCGCCGGCGTGGCCCTGTCGCTGTCGGCCTGGAGCTCGTTCATCGGCGCCTTCATCGCCACCTGCGGCATGGTGCTGTTCGCCCCGCTGCTGGCGAAATGGGCGATCGCCTTCGGCCCGGCGGAATACTTCGTGCTGATGGTCTTCGCCATCGTCGCCCTCGGCGGGCTCGCCGGCGACCGGCCGCTGAAGACGCTGCTGGCAGCGCTGCTCGGGCTGTTCCTCTCCAGCGTCGGGATCGACGCCAACAGCGGCGTGTACCGCTTCACCTTCGACAACATCCACGTCTCCGACGGCATCCAGTTCGTGGTGCTGGTACTGGGTCTGTTCTCGGTGAGCGAAATCCTCCTGCTGCTGGAGAAGACCCACCACGGCCACAAGATGGTCGAAGCCAGCGGGCGCATGCTGTTCAACGCCAAGGAAGCCGCCTCGGTCGCCGTGGTCAACCTGCGTTGCGGCCTGCTCGGCTTCATCATGGGCGTACTGCCCGGCGCCGGGGCGACCCTGGCCAGCGCCGTGGCCTATATGACCGAGAAGAAAATGGCCGGGGAGTCGGGCAAGTTCGGCAAGGGCGACCTGCGCGGCCTCGCCGCCCCGGAAACCGCCATCGGTGCCTCCGCCTGTGGCGCCCTGGTGCCGATGCTGACCCTCGGCGTGCCCGGCTCGGGCACCACCGCGGTGATGATCGGCGCGCTCAGCCTGTACAACATCACCCCCGGCCCGCTGCTGTTCCAGGAGCAGCCGAACATCGTCTGGGGCCTGATCGCCTCGCTGTTCATCGCCAACGTCATGCTGATCATCCTCAACGTGCCGATGGTCCGGGTGTTCACCCGCATCCTCTCGGTGCCGAACTGGGCGCTGGTGCCGGGTATCGCGATCATCACCGCGATCGGCGTCTACGCAGTGCACGCCACCACCTTCGACCTGTTCCTGATGGTCGCCATCGGCATCCTCGGCTACATCCTGCGCAAGCTGGATTTCCCGCTCTCGCCACTGCTGCTGGGCTTCATCCTCGGCGGGCTGATGGAGCAGAACCTGCGCCGCGCGCTGTCCATCTCCAACGGCGAACTGGGCATCCTCTGGTCCAGCCCCATCGCCATCGGCACCTGGGCACTGGTCGCGCTGATGCTCGGCCTGCCGCTGTACCGCGCCTGGCGCAAGCGCACCCGCCGCGCCCGCGAGGCGCTGGCTGACGCCGCGTAAACACAACCACGCTCGCCGCGTCGAGACGCGCGGCGACTTTCAAGGCCCGCCTTCGTGCGGGCCTCTTTTTTTGCGGGATCAGGATGCGCGGGAAACGCGCAGCGGAACCTTCCAGCGCTCACCGCTGACCGGCTTGGGGCAGACGACTTCAACGACCTTGCGGGTGAGCGCGCGCCCGTCTGGTGCCGAGAGTCGAATCTCACCCCAGCGGGCATCCAGCGGCACCGAACAGCGGGCGACGAGGATCTTGAGATTGGCTTCGGCGACGGTCCAGGCGGTGTTGCTGCGGGCGTTCTCGGCGGCCACGAAGGCGCGGGCCGCCTGGTCGATTTCGTACAGGCCCTGGACCGATTCGGTGGAGCGCCACTCTTCGAGGTGGGAGCCGGCGGCAAAGCCGCTCGCGCCGAGCATCAGCCCCGGCAGGACAGCCAGCCATGCACGCCGGAGCATCGGCATCACACCGGCGGCAGCGACCAGTCGATGGGCGTCAGGCCGTGCTGTTCGAGGAACTTGTTGGTGCGGCTGAAGTGGCCATTGCCGAGGAAGCCGCGGTAGGCCGACAGCGGCGACGGGTGCGCGGACTTGAGCACCAGGTGCTTCTGCGGGTCGATCAGCTTCTGCTTGCTCTGCGCGTGGGAGCCCCAGAGCAGAAACACCAGGTTCTCGCAGCGCTCGCTGACCACTTCGATAATCCGGTCGGTGAAGGGCTGCCAGCCGGCCTTCGCATGGGAGCCGGCGTTGGCCTGCTCGACGGTCAGCGAGGTGTTGAGCAGCAGCACGCCCTGCTCGGCCCAGTGCTGCAGATAGCCGTGGTTGGGGATCGGCAGGTTGAGGTCGCGTTGCAGCTCTTTATAGATATTCTGCAGCGACGGCGGCGTCGGCACACCCGGCTGCACCGAGAAGCACAGGCCGTGGGCCTGGCCGGGGCCGTGGTACGGGTCCTGGCCGATGATCACCACCTTGATGCGCTCCAGCGGCGTGGTGTTCAGCGCATTGAAGATCAGCGGCCCGGGCGGGAAGATCACCTTGCCGGCGGCCTTCTCCGCGCGCAGGAATTCACCCAGTTGCTTCATGTAGGGCTTGTCGAATTCCTCGTGGAGGGCTTCTTTCCAGCTGGCTTCCAGCTTGATGCGATCTTCGTTGGTCATGGTGCGTCTGCCTGGTGAAACGAACCGGCACGCTAAGCAAGCGCCCCCGCCAAGTCAAGGCGCCTTGTGCCGCGCCGCCAGTGCCTGAGACAGGCGCGGCAGCCCGCTGCCCAGGCCCGCCAGCGTCCAGGCCAGCACCGCCACCGTCAGCCCGAGGTGGAACAGTTCGCGACGCGGTACACCGGCCAACTCACCACGGGTGCCGATCAGCAGCCCGCTGCCGATGAACAGCAGCGCACCGAGCAGGGCCAGCGCATAGCGCCGCGAACGCCCGGGCCAGGCGATCACCAGTAACGCCAGGAGGTTGCTCAGCAGCGTGACCTGGGACGGCAACAGCACCAGCGCCATGCACGCCAGCAGCACCAGCGCCCGCTGCACCGGAGCGCCGCTCAGCCGCCCCAGCGCAATCAATGGCAAACCGACGGCGCCCGATACGACGCTGGCCAGGTGGTGCGGCTCGGCCATCGCCGCAACGCCGCCATACTCCAGCGCGCCCAGCAGCGCCGCCACGCCCATGGACAGGAACCCCAGCGCCCGCCAGCCCATTTGCCCGCGCAGGGCAAGCCAGGCGGCGACAGCGCAAGCCAGGGTCAGCAGCAGTTCGGCGATCACAGGCAGCATCAACGGATTCCTTCTCCGGGTAGTCGGCGAAGACTAGCGAGCCACAGGGCAGCGCGCACGTTCAGGCACGCCAGCGCAGGTGACGCCATGCGCCAGCTTGCGTCCTTTCGCCACGCCCGGATTCGACCAAAGGCCAATGGGAGTGGCCAGCCAGTCTGTGCACAGTCCCTTCTTCGCTTCACCCGCCAATAAAAACAACAGGGAACGAACATGCGATTTCTGACTGCCGCACTCTCGCTGGTGGCTGCCCTCAGCTGCCTGGCGCAAGCCGCCGAACCGATCAACCTCGGCCTCAATTACCCGCGCACCGGCTCCTACAAGGAAGAGGGCCTGGCACAGATGCGCGGCGCGCTGCTGGCCATCGACGAGATCAACGCCCAGGGCGGCGTGCTGGGTCGGCCGTTGCACCTGCTGAGCAAGGACGACGCCTCGCGTCCGGAAAAGGCCCTGCGCAATATCGACGCCATGGCCGCCGACGGCGCGGCGATGTTCTTTGGCGGGGCTTCCAGCGCGGTGGCCATCGCCGCCGGCGAACGCGCGGCGCAGAAGAAGCTGCTGTACTTCGGCACCCTCACCTACTCCAACGACACCACCGGCAAGGACGGCCAGCGCTACATGTTCCGCGAGTGCAACAGCGCCTGGATGAGCGCCCGCGCCCTGGGCAGCTACCTGGGCCGCACGCTGCCGGGCAAGCGCTACTTCTACGTCACCGCCAACTACACCTGGGGCCTGACCACCGAAAGCTCGCTGCGCCACTACACCGGCACCGAGGACGCCGCCCGGCATCCGTCGATCAAGGTGCCCTTCCCCGGCGCGCGCCTCTCCGATTATCGCGACGCACTGACCCAGGCGGCCGCGAGCCAGGCCGATGTGCTGGTGCTGGCTCTGTTCGGCGAGGACCTCGTGCACGCCATGCGCATCGCCGATGAACTGGGGCTGACGCGCAACCACCAGATCATCGCGCCCAACCTCACCCAGAGCATGGTCGAGCTGGCCGGCCCCGGCCTGATGCAGGGCGTGATCGGCACCGAACCCTGGACCTGGCAGGTGCCCGAGCGCGAAGGTTCGGCACGCGGCCAGGCCTTCGTGCGCGATTTCACCCAGCGCTACGGGGTCTACCCGGCCAGCTCCGCCGCCTCGGCCTACAGCATCGTCTACCAATGGGCCGACGCCGCCAGACGCAGCGGCAGCCTGGACAGCGACGCGCTGGTCAAGGCATTGGAGGGTCACCGCTACAACCTGCTCAAGGGCGAGCAGCAATGGCGCGACTTCGACCACCAGAACATCCAGCGCGTCTATGTGGTGAAGGTAAAACCGCGCGACGAGGTGCTGCGCGACCCGCTGCACCAGGACTACTTCGAGATCGTCGAGCACATGGACGGCCCCGAAGCGGCTCCGAGCCTCGCCGAGTGGCAGGCCGAACGCAGCGCCGCGGGAAAGCCGCTGACCCTGCAATGACTCAGCCGGTATGCAGCGCCCGGTAGTGACTGGGCGCCATGCCCACCACGCTCTTGAACAGCCGCGAGAAGTAGTACGGGTCGGCGTAGCCCAGTTGCTCGGCGACCTGGCGTACTTCGAGATTGCCCTGGTCCAGCAGGCGGCAGGCGTGGGTCATCTTCAGCCGGATGAAATCCTGGATCGGTGCCTGCCCGGTCAGTGCGCGATAGGTCTTGGCGAAGTGGAAGCGCGACAGGCGGAACTGCGCCGCCAGCTCGTCGAGGTTCAGCGCATCGTGCAGGTGCTCGTGCATCATCGCCTGCACCGCCTCCACGTCCAGCACCCGCCCGGACTTCAGCCGCGCCCGCGCCGGGCGCAGGGCCAGCGAGGTCAGCAGGCTCTGCAACAGGTGGGCGGCATGGATGAAGTGCGGCAGGCTCAGGCCCTGCCGGCGCAGCGCCAGTAACGCATCGAACTCCCCGAGAAGGCGCGGCTGCACACCCACGCGCAGGCGCGGCGACTTGCCCAGCGGGCGCAGGAAGTCCTCGGCCAGGCGGCCCTCCAGGTGCACCCAGAAGATCGACCAGGGCCGCTGGGGATCGGCGCCATAGGCATGCGCGCGGCCCTTGGGCAGCACCAGCAGGTCGCCGCCGGTTACCTCGAATCGTCCATCCTGCGTTTCCAGCCAGCCATGCCCTGCGCTGCAGTAGATCAGCAGGTGATCGTCCGGCACCTGCCGCTCCATGCGGTGCCCCACCGCCGCCGGGTAATACCCCAGGGCCAGCGGATAGCAGGCCTGACCGAGCGGATGGCGGTCCAGCGCACGGCGCAGGCGCGGTGGGGTGATAAAGCGAACGCCTTGCTGCGGCAGCGGCCAGGTGGAAATCAGCGGACGGGACATGTTCGGTATTCCGGCGACGGCAAGACCAAGATCGTCCATCCCCTACACAAGATCGTCAATCCACAGCGGCAGGCGCAACCGCTATAACCGAACAACCAGGCGTGCCCTGCGCACGCTGCTGTAGCCGACAAGAACAACCAGAGGTAGCTGCATGCATTTCGATCTGTCCGAAGAACAACGCCTGCTGGTGGATAGCGCCCGTGCCTTCGCCAGCCGCGAGCTGGCGCCCCACGCCGCCGACTGGGATCGCCAGCACCACTTCCCGGTGGAGGTGATCCGCCGCGCCGCCGAGCAGGGCTACCTGGGCCTGTACATTGCCGAGGAAGATGGCGGCCTCGGCCTGTCGCGGCTGTCCGCCTCGCTGATCTTCGAGCAACTGGCCGCCGGCTGCGTCGCCACCACGGCATACATGACCATCCACAACATGGCGAGTTGGATGCTCGCCAGCTTCGCCGACGCCGCGCTCAAGGAGCAGTGGCTGCCGGGCCTGATCGGCGGCGAGTTGCTGGCCTCCTACTGCCTCACCGAACCGGACGCCGGCTCCGACGCCGCGCGCCTGCGCACCCGCGCCAGGCGCGATGGCGACGACTACGTGCTGGATGGCGCCAAGACCTTCATCTCCGGCGCCGGCAGCACCGACGTGCTGATCGTCATGGCGCGCACCGGCGAGGAAGGCGCCAAGGGCATCTCCTGCTTCCTGGTGCCGGCCAACGCCGAGGGCATCCGCTACGGGCGCAACGAGGACAAGATGGGCTGGAAGGCCCAGCCGACCCGCACTATCACCTTCGAAGGCGTGCGCATTCCCGCCGGCAACCGCATCGGGCCGGAGGGCCAGGGCTTCGTCTACGCCATGAAGGGCCTGGACGGCGGCCGCCTGAACATCGCCAGTTGCTCCCTCGGCGCGGCCCAGGCGGCGCTGGAGCAGTCGCTGCGCTATGTCGAGGAGCGCAAGCAGTTCGGCAAGGCATTGGCCGAGTTCCAGGCCCTGCAGTTCAAGCTCGCCGACATGCTCACCGACCTCACCGCCAGCCGGCAGATGGTGCGCCTGGCCGCGCACAAGCTGGACCACAAGGACGGCGAGGCGACGCTGTATTGCGCCATGGCCAAGCGTTTTGCCACCGACCGCTGCTTCGCCCTGTGCAACGAGGCGTTGCAACTCCACGGCGGCTACGGCTACCTCAACGACTACCCACTGGAGCGCTGGGTGCGCGACAGCCGCGTGCACCAGATCCTCGAAGGTACCAACGAGATCATGCGGGTGATCGTCGCCCGCCGTTTACTGGAACAGGGTGGGATGCTGGACCGCCTGCTCTGAAATCAAATGGCCGAACCGTAGGGTGCATAACCTGGAACAGGTTATCCGCCGACGCCTGGATGGCGGATAACGCTGGCGCGTTATTCGCCCTACGTAACTGGACCGTTTGCTGTGAAACCTTCCCTGTAGGAGCGAGGGGGACGCCATCGTTATTGCTCGCGAACAATCTCCGCAGCGGGGTTGGTTCGCGAGCAAGCTCGCTCCTACGAAGAGCCTGGCACTGGAAAAACCGCCCGCCAATGCGGGTGCGATCGAACAGATCGGACATGGACGCGCCCTGCCGCGCACACCTAGAGTCCATGCCCATGACCGACAAGGAGATGCCCATGAGCAACGCCCTCGAGCCCTACAAGCCCGGAGTCTTCGACCTGACCCACAAGCTGACGGTGGAAAAGCACGGCCACACCGCGCTGATCACCATCAACCATCCGCCGGCCAATACCTGGGATCGCGATTCGCTGATCGGCCTGCGCCAGGTGATCGAGCACCTCAACCGCGACGACGACATCTACGCCCTGGTGGTAACCGGCCAGGGCCCGAAATTCTTCTCCGCCGGCGCCGACCTGAACATGTTCGCCGACGGTGACAAGGCCCGCGCCCGCGAGATGGCCCGGCGCTTCGGCGAAGCCTTCGAGGCGCTGCGCGATTTCCGTGGCGTGTCGATCGCCGCAATCAACGGCTACGCCATGGGCGGTGGCCTGGAATGCGCGCTGGCCTGCGACATCCGCATCGCCGAACGTCAGGCGCAGATGGCCCTGCCCGAAGCGACCGTGGGCCTGCTGCCCTGCGCCGGCGGCACCCAGGCACTGCCCTGGCTGGTGGGCGAAGGCTGGGCCAAGCGCATGATCCTCTGCGGCGAGCGCGTGGATGCCGAGACGGCGCTGCGCATCGGCCTGGTCGAGCAGGTCGTCGACACCGGCGAAGCACGCGGCACGGCGCTGCTGCTGGCAGCCAAGGTCGCGCGCCAGAGCCCGGTGGCGGTGCGCACCATCAAGCCGCTGATCCAGGGCGCCCGCGAACGCGGCCCGAGCACCTGGCTGCCGGAGGAGCGCGAGCGCTTCGTCGACCTGTTCGACGCCGACGACACCCGTGAAGGCGTGAATGCCTTCCTGGAAAAACGCGACCCGCACTGGCGCAACCAATAAGGCCCCGACCATGAATGTGATGTTCGAAGAACGCCCCGGCCTGCACGGCTTCCGCATCGGCGTGGTGACGCTGGATGCGGAGAAGAGCCTGAATGCCCTGAGCCTGCCGATGATCGAGGCGATGAACCACCAGCTGCGCGTCTGGCAGGCCGACGAGCAGATCGCCTGCGTGGTCCTGCGCGGCAATGGCGGCAAGGCCTTCTGCGCCGGCGGCGACGTACGCAAGCTGGTGGATGCCTGCCGCGAGAAGCCCGGCGAGGTGCCGGAGCTGGCCCGTCGCTTCTTTGCCGACGAATACCGCCTGGACTACCTCCTTCACACCTACGGCAAGCCGCTGATCTGCTGGGCCCACGGCTACGTGATGGGCGGCGGCATGGGCCTGATGCAAGGCGCCGGCATACGCATCGTCACCCCGAGCAGCCGCCTGGCCATGCCGGAAGTGAATATCGGCCTGTACCCGGATGTCGGCGCGAGCTGGTTCCTCGCCCGCCTGCCCGGCCGCCTCGGCCTGTTCCTCGGCCTGACCGCCACGCAGATGAACGCCCACGACGCCCTGGACCTGGACCTCGCCGACCGCTTCCTGCTCGACACCCAGCAGGAAGACCTGATCGACGGCCTGGTGCAACTGAACTGGCGCGAACAGGCCGAGGTGCAGCTGCATAGCCTGTTGCAGGCACTGGAAAACGAGGCTCGCGGTGAGCTGCCGGATGCCCAGTTGCTGCCGCGCCGCGAACGCCTGGACGCGGTGCTCGACAGCGCCAACATCGCCGAGGCCTGGAATGCGCTGACCGCGCTGGTCGACGACGAGGACGCGCTGATTGCCCGCGGGGCGAAAACCCTCGCCGCAGGTTGCCCACTGACCGCCCATCTGGTCTGGGAACAGATACGCCGCGCGCGCCATCTGTCGACTGCCGAGGTGTTCCGCATGGAGTACGCGATGAGCCTGAACTGCTGCCGCCACCCGGAATTCCCGGAAGGCGTGCGGGCCCGGCTGATCGACAAGGACAACACCCCGCACTGGCACTGGCCGGATATCGCTGCCATACCTGATGCTGTGGTGAATGCGCACTTCGACGCGACCTGGGAGGGCGAGCATCCGCTGGCGGACCTCTAGCCCCCTGCAGGAGCGGGCTCGCTCGCGAACGGCCTCGCAGCAGCGTAGGGCGCATAACCTGGAACAGGTTATCCGCCGCCCACCCGAGCGGCGGATAACGCTTGCGCGTTATGCGCCCTACGCGAGCCGCCGCCCGGAGCTGGCATGACTTCTCCTGGCGCTGGAGCGCCCTGCGGCCCAACAGGAGGAAACCAGCATGCAAACCATCGCCTTCATCGGCCTCGGCCACATGGGCGCGCCCATGGCCGCCAACCTGATCAAGGCCGGCTACCTGCTGCGCGTGTTCGACCTGGTGCAGAGCGCCATCGACGGCCTGGTCGCCCAGGGCGCCAGTGCTGCGCGCAGCGCTCATGATGCAGTGGACGGCGCCGACGTGGTGGTCACCATGTTGCCAGCCAGCGGGCACGTCGAGGGGCTCTACCTGGGCAATGAGGGCCTGCTGGCGCACATCGCCCCCGGCACCCTGGTGCTGGAGTGCTCCACCATCGCCCCCGCCTCGGCGCGCAAGGTCCACCAGGCCGCCGCCGAACGCAGGATTGCCATGCTCGACGCCCCGGTCTCCGGCGGTACCGGCGGCGCTATCGCCGGCACCCTGACCTTCATGGTCGGCGGCGACGCCGAGGTGCTCGAACGCGCCCGCCCGGTGTTCTCCGCCATGGGCCGGAACATCTTCCACGCCGGCGGCGACGGCGCCGGGCAGGTCGCCAAGGTGTGCAACAACCAGTTGCTCGCCGTGCTGATGATCGGCACCGCCGAATCCCTCGCCCTCGGCGCCGCCAACGGGCTGGACCCTGCCGTGCTGTCGGAAATCATGCGCCGCAGCTCCGGCGGCAACTGGGCATTGGAGGTGTACAACCCCTGGCCCGGCGTCATGGAGAATGCCCCCGCCTCACGCGGCTACAGCGGTGGCTTCATGACGTCGCTGATGACCAAGGACCTGGGCCTGGCGCTGGAAACGGCACAGGTCAGCGGCAACAGCACGCCCATGGGCAGCCTGGCACTGGCGCTGTATCGCCTGCTGGTAAAACAGGGCCATGGCGAGCAGGACTTCTCGGTGGTGCAGAAACTCTTCGATAACTGACCTTATTGTGAAGCCACGCTTACGAGTGCATGGCGTGAGGGTGGCTTTATCCACAGCCGCACCCGGTCGAAGATGAATCACCTGCCGGCCATAGCTGCAAGGCGCGGCCTTCCCTCCCACGAATAGGTGATTCCATGAACATTGCCCTGATCGGCGCCACCGGCCACGTCGGCCATTACTTCCTCGAAGAAGCTCTGCGCCGTGGCCATAGCGTGACCGCACTGGTGCGCGACCCGGCTAAGCTGCCGGCGCGCGACAACCTCAAGGTGGTCCAGGCCGACGTCTACGACCCGGCGCAGGTTGCCCGTGCCGCCGCTGGCCAGGATGTCGTCATCAGCGCTTTCAATGCCGGCTGGGGCAATCCGGATATCCGTGGCGCCCACGCCAAGGGCAGCCGCGCCATTCTCGACGGCGTGAAGGCGGCTGGGGTGAAGCGCCTGCTGGTGCTCGGCGGCGCCGGCAGCCTGGAAATCGCCCCTGGCCAACGACTGGTGGACAGCCCGGAATTCCCCGAGCAATGGAAACAGGGTGCGCTGGGCGCCGCCGACGCGCTGGACCAGCTGCGCACCGAGAAGGAACTGGACTGGGCCTTCCTCAGCCCGGCGATGCTGCTCGACGGCGAAACCCGCAGCGGCAGCTTCCGTGTCGGCGGTGACCAGGTGTTGTTCGATGGCAACGGCGAGAGCCGCATCTCCCTGCCGGACCTGGCGGTGGCGATGCTCGACGAGGCCGAGCAGGCCAACCATCACCAGCAGCGGTTTACCGTGGCGTATTGAACATCGCTGCCAGTAACGCCGGCTCAGGGCCTTCTGGGTAGGAGCGGACTCCGTCCGCGATCGGTCCGCATCGCGACGGAATCCATCGCGGACAGAGTCCGCTCCTACGCAACGGGCAACACCGGAGCTGGTCCGTCCCCGCAGGGCGCCCGCTTCACCATTGCCGCAGCAATCGATCAGCGTTCGCGCAGCGCCTCCGCCTTGGCCCGCAGGATGGGCTTGAGCAGGTAGCTGAGGATGCTCTTCTTGCCGGTCATGATGTCCACGGTGGCGATCATCCCGGGGATGATCAGCAGCGGCTTGTCGTCGCTGCCCAGGTGGCTTTTACGGGTGCGCAGCTTGATCAGGTAGAAGCTGTTGCCGTCGTCATCGGTGACGGTGTCGGCACCGATCTGCTCCAGGTCCGCCTGCAGGCCGCCGTAGATGGTGTAGTCGTAGGCGGTGAACTTGACCATGGCGTGCTGGCCGGGTCGCAGGAAGGCGATGTCCTGCGGACGGATGCGCGCTTCCACCAGCAGGGTGTCGTCCAGCGGGACGATCTCGATCAGGTCGCTGCCCGGCTGGATCACGCCGCCGATGGTGTTCACCAGCAACTGCTTGACGATGCCGCGCACCGGCGAGGTGACCAGGGTGCGGCTGACGCGATCTTCCAGCGCCTTGCCGGTGGCGGTGGCCTTGCTCAGTTCGGTGCGGGCTTCGTTGAGCTCCTTCAGCGCGTCGCTGCGGAAGCGCGAGCGGGTTTCGGCAACCTTGCGCTCCACTTCCTTCACCGCCGCCTCGGCCCGCGGGATCGCCAGGGTGGTGGCGTCGAGCTGGCCACGGTTCTCCACCTCGCCGCGCTTGAGGCGCAGCAGCTCCACCTGGGACATCGCGCCCTGGGCCACCAGCGGCTCGGACATGGAAATCTCCTGGCGCAGCAGGTTCAGGCTGTTGCGGTACTGCGCCTGCTTGGAGACGAACTCGCGCAGCTCCTGCTGCTTCTGCACCAGTTGCTGCTGCAGGCCGTCGGTTTCGTCCTTGAGCTGCTGCTGGCGGCTGTGGAACAGCGCTTCTTCGCTGCTGGCCTGGCCGGGCACCTTGGCGCGAACGTCATCGGGGATGTTCAGCGCGCGTTCTTCCACCTCGGCGGACAGCCGTTCCACGCGCAGGAACATCGCCAGGCGGTCGGCCTCGGTTTCGCCGACGTTGGACTGGAAGCGCGTCGGGTCCAGGCGCATCAGCTGCTCGCCGGCCTGCACCACCTGCCCTTCGTGGACGAATATCTGCGAGACGATGCCGCCTTCCAGGTTCTGGATCTTCTGCACCTTGGACGAGGGGATGGCCTTGCCCTCGCCGCGGGTGACCTCGTCGATCTGCGCGAAGTGTGCCCAGAGCAGCAGGAAGGCGACGAAGCCGATCAGGATCCAGATGGTCAGGCGCACCACGCGCGGCGCGTCCTCGATCAGCGCCTTGCTGACTTCCGGGAGCGGCTGGCCGGCGAGGTTGTCGCCGCCCTTGAAATAGCCACGGACAGAGTGGCGGATACTGCCCAGAGGATTAAGCGACACTGATCTGCCCCTTCTTCAGTGCATCCATGACCACGTCCTTCGGACCGTCGGCGATGATGCGGCCCTTGTCGATGATCACCAGGCGCTCCACCAGGCTGAGCATGGAGGCGCGGTGGGTGACCAGCAGCAGTGTCTTCTCGCCCATGATCGATTGCAGGCGCTGTTTCAGGCGCTCCTCGCCGGCGTTGTCCATGGCGCTGGTGGGTTCGTCCAGCAGCAGGATCGGCGGGTCGAGCAACAATGCGCGGGCCAGGGCGACGTTCTGCCGCTGGCCGCCGGAGAGGTTGTGGCCACGCTCGCCAACCTGCAGTTCGTAGCCCTGCGGATGCAGGCGGACGAACTCGTTCACCCCGGTCAGCTCGGCCACTTCCAGCACGCGTTCGTCATCGATATAGCGCGCGCCGCTGACCAGGTTGTCGCGCAGGGTGCCGCTGAACAGGCTGATGTCCTGCGGCACGTAGCCGATGTTGTGGCGCAGCTCGCTGATATCCAGTTGGCGCACGTCGGCGCCGTCGACCAGCAGGTTGCCGTTGTCGGGCTGGTGCAGGCCGACGATCAGCTTGGCCAGGGAGCTCTTGCCCGAGCCGCTGCGGCCGATGATGCCGATCTTCTCGCCGGCGCGGATCTGCAGGTTGATGCCATGCAGCGCCGCAACCTGCTGGTTCGGGTAGGCGAAGTCGAGGCCGCGCATCTCGATGCCGCCGCGCAGCTGCGAGCGGGTCAGCGGACGTTCGTCGGCGTTGCGCTCCTGCGGCAGCTCCATCATCTGGTTGGTGGTGGCCATGGACAGGCGCGCCTGCTGGTAGCGCTGGATCAGCCCGGAGAGCTGGGTCAGCGGGCCGAGGGCGCGGCCATTGAGCATGTAGCAGGCGATCAGGCCGCCCATGGAGAGGTCGCCGGCGATGATCAGGTAGACGCCGCCGATGATCATGATGACCCCGGCCAGCGCCTGGATCAGCACGGTGATGTTCATCGCCAGGGTCGACAGCAGCTTGACCCGCAGCTCCAGGCGGCTGAGGGTGCCGATGGTCTGCTCCCAGAGGTACTGGCGCTCGCTCTCGGCGTTGTTGACCTTCACCGCGTCGAGGCTGGCGAGGGTCTCGATCAGGCTCGACTGGCGCTCGGCGGCCAGCGCCATGGTGCGGTTCATGGTTTCCACCAAGGGCCGCTGCATCAGCCAGCCCAGGCCGGCGGCCAGCGGGAAGGCAATCAGCGGGACGAACACCAGCGGCCCGCCGATGATGCCGATCACCAGCAGGATCAGCAGGGTGAAGGGCATGTCGATCAGGGTGGTCAGCGTGAGCGAGTTGAGGAAGTCGCGCAGCGTCTGGAATTCGTGGATGTTCTGGGCGAACGAGCCGACCCGCGCCGGGCGGTACTTCATGCTCATGCCGACGATACGCTCGAACAGCGTCGCCGAGATGATCAGGTCGGTCTTCTTGCCGGCCAGGTCCAGGCACAGGCCGCGCATGGTCTTGAGCAGCAGGTCGAACAGGTAGGCGCCGCTGATGCCGATGGCCAGCACCCAGAGGGTGGCGGCGGCCTGGTTGGGCACCACGCGGTCATAGACGTTCATCACGAACAGCGGCGCGGCCAGGGCGATCAGGTTGATCAGCAGGCTCGCGGCGACGGCGTCGACATACAGCCAGCGCGAGCGCTTGAGGGTGTCGCGGAACCAGCTCTTGGCGCGCGGGATGAGTTCGCCGTGCTGCAGGTCGAACTTGTGCTGCGGCTGGGCGAAGAAGGCCTGGCCGGCGTAGTCCTCGCCGAGCAGTTCGCGGCTGACGCGGACTTCGCCGCCGTCGCTCTCGGACAGCAGCAGGCGCGCATCGCCATTGCTCTCCCAGCCCAGCAGTACCGCGCAGCGTCCTTCGCGCAGCAGCAACATGGCCGGCATCGCCAGGGCGGGAATCTGCTCCAGCTTACGCTGCAGCAGGCGCCCCTGCAGGCCGGCGCGAGCCGCCGCGCGGGGCAGCAGCTCGGCGGAGAGGCGCTGGCCGGGCAGCGGCAGGCCGCTGGTGAGCATGGCCCGGCTGGCCGGCTTCTGGTGCAGCTGACAGAGCGTCAGCAGGCTGTCCAGCAGCGGGTCGTCGAGCAGACCGCGTGGATCGTGGCTTAGGGGTACGGCGCTGACTTCTTGATCCACGCGGATGCTCTCTCGGGCAGGTTAGTTGAGGCCGGGCAGCTGGACTTTCGGCTTGACGTCTTCGGAAGCCACCGCGGCCATCGGCGCGACCACGCCCTGGCTCTTGAGCAGTTCGCCCAGGGTGGCCTTGATGCGGTACTGGGTGAACAGCTCGGTGTACTTCAGGTCGGCCAGACGGCGCGAAGCGTTGAACAGTTCGTTCTCGCTGTCCAGCAGGTCGAGCAGGGTGCGCTCGCCGATGGTGAACTGCTTCTGGTAGGCCTCGCGCACGCGGGTGCTGTAGTCCACGTACTGGCGGGCGATCGGCAGCTGATCGCGGGCGTTGTTCAGGGCGTTCCAGGACAATCCGAGTTCCTCGTTCAACTGGCGCAGGGCGTTGTTGCGGATATCCAGGGCCTGGTTCGCCTCGTACGACTTGGCTTCCAGCTCGGCCTTGTTGCTGCCACCGGCGAACAGGTTGTAGCGCATGCGCAGCATGGCCTGCCATTCGTTGTTGTGGCCTTCTTCTCCGTCGAGGTTGTTATCGGCACCGCGGGAAAGTTCTGCATCGAATCTCGGATAGAAGGTCGATTTCGCTGCTTCGTACTGCTTCTCGGCGGCAGCCACGTCGGACTCCGCGGAGCGCAGGATCGGGCTGTTCTCGACCAGTTGGCGACGGGCGGCCTGGAGGTCATCCGGCAGCTGGCCGGCAAGACCGCTCGGGTCGCTCAGGTCCACCGGGTCGCTGCCCACCACGCTGTAGTAGTTGGTGCGGGCGTCGGCCAGGTTGGTCTTCTCGGTCATCAGGTTGTTCTGCGCCTGGGCCAGGCGGGCCTCGGCCTGGTCCTGGTCGGCGAGGCGACCGACGCCACGGGAACTGCGCAGGCTGATCTGGTCGTAGACGCGCTGGTGATTCTTCAGGTTTTCCTCGGCCAGGCGAACCATTTCCTGACGGCGCAGCACATCGGTGTAGACCTGGGCGACATCCAGCGCGGTGCGTTCGGAGGTGCCGAGCAATGCGTAGGCGCGGGAGTTCACGTTGGCCTGCTGGCGGCCGACCTCGCTGGAGGTGGCAAAGCCGTCGAACACCATCTGGCGCAGGGCGAGGTTGGATTCGCCACGGTTCAGGGTTTCCCAGTGGTCGCCTTGGCCGCGGGTGGTGGTGTTGTCGGAGCCTTCACGGCCGTAACCGGCGGTCAGGTCGACGGACGGCAGGTAGCCACCCTTCGCAGCGCGCAGCTGCTTGTCCGCGGCGAGGCGGGAGTTCACGCCGGCCTGGATTTCCGGGTGGTACTCCAGGGCCTTCTGCATGGCCTGGTTGAGCGAGTCAGCTTGAACGGGGAGCACGAATGCCAGGGCGAAGGGCACTACAGGGGCGAATCGCATGCGCATGAGGAAAACATCCTTATCAGTGAGATAGCCGCAGCGATTCGATTGCCGCAATCAGCGTCAAAAGACCGGCGAATGGCTGCAAGGAAAGCATCAAAAAGCGTGATGAATTTCACGCTAAATTTTTTTGGGCGAGCCACCGATATCAAAGTGACATCGATTTGCCAATTGTTTAGGATGGCAATCGAATGGTCAATACATTGGCATATACGTAATTTCCATCCGCTATAAGCCATGATTTTGACGCCAACTTTTTTGCTCTTACAGACAAGGGAATGCCTCCTGAGCCGACCTCGCACGCGGCCGGTCGGCAACCAGGCAAGCCTCACCAGGAGAAGTGCATGAGCAGCGTCGTCGCCGTCGTAAAAAGCATCATCGGCCAAGTGATTGCGGTGTCCCCCGAGGGCGTCCAGCGCGTCCTGGTTGAAGGTGACCGCATCTACCAGGGCGAGCAGTTGCTCACTGGCGCTTCCGGCGCGGTGACGCTCGACGTCGGCAAGGGCAAGCTGGTTGACCTGGGCCGCGACAGCCAGTGGAGCAGCGCCGACCTGCCGCAGACCGAGACGCACCACGCAGCCGTGCAGGCAAACAACGCGCCGAGCACCGAGGACCTGCAGAAGGCCATCGCCGCCGGTCTCGACCCGACCCAGGCCCTCGCCCCCACCGCAGCGGGCCCGACTGCCGCTCCGTCGGCAGCTGGCGGCAATGGTGGCGTTGGCGGCGGTCACAGCTTCGTGGTGCTCGATGCCACCGCCGGGCACGTCGACCCGACCATCGGCTACACCACCGCCGGCCTGGACAACGGTGGCTCCGCCGGCGACGAGCGCCAGGGCGACCTGCCGCCCAACCTCGCGCCCGAATTCGGCGAAGGCAGCAACGGTGTGCTGAACCTCACCACCGCCGAGGACACCCTGCTCACGGGCACCTTCGCCGCCCGCGATCCGAACGGCGACACCATCAGCTACAGCGTCGGCCAGGCGCCGGCCAACGGCCTGCTGGTGCTCAACCCCAACGGCACCTGGCAGTACAACCCCAACGGCGACTACAACGGCGCCGACAGCTTCACCGTGATCGTCACCGACGCCCGTGGCGCGTCCAGCACGCTCGTGGTCAACGTCGGCATCACCCCGGTAAACGACGCCCCGGTGGCCACTGGCACCTATACCAGCACCGTCACCGACACCGCCGCCAACGACAGCTTCGCCGACATCAAGGGCCAACTGACCGCCACCGACGTCGACGACACCAACCTGACCTGGAGCGGCAGCGCCAAGGGCGCCTACGGTGAACTCACCGTCAACGCCGATGGCAGCTACACCTACGTGGTCGACGCCAATGCGGTGAACGCCCTGCCCCTGGGGCAGAACCCGAGCGAAAGCTTTACCGTCACCGTGACCGACCCGTCCGGCGCTACCGACACCCGCGTCATCACCATCAACGTGCAGGGCGCCAACGACACGCCGGTTGCCCAGGATGGCCAGGCCAGCGTCACCGAGGACAGCGTGATCGGCGGCCAACTGCAGGCCACCGACCGCGACACCGGCAGCACCCTGACCTTCACCACCAACGGCAACCCGCCGGCGGGCTTCACCCTGAAGCCGGACGGCAGCTGGACCTTCGATGGCAAGGACCCGGCCTACCAGCACCTGGCCGAGGGCGAAACCCAGGTGGTGCAGGTGCCCTACACCGTCACCGACGAGCACGGCGCCACCAGCAGCGCCACGCTGACCGTGACCCTGACCGGCACCAACGACGCGCCGGTGGCCCTGCCGGGCGCAGCCACCACCGAAGAGAACACCGTGCTCAATGGCCAGGTGCCGGCCGCCAGCGACGTGGACGGCAGCGTCAGCGGCTACCAGCTGACCACTGGCGTCGGCCAGGGCAACGGCAGCCTGACCTTCAATCCGGACGGCAGCTACAGCTTCAACCCCGGCAAGGACTTCGACAGCCTCGCCCAGGGCGAAACCCGCGACGTGACCTTCACCTACCAGGCGAAGGACAACAACGGTGCGCTGAGTGACCCGCAGACCATCACCATCACCGTCACCGGCACCAACGACGCCCCGGTCGCCCAGCCGGGCAGCGCCACCACCGAGGAGAACACCGTTCTCAACGGCCAGGTGCCGGCCGCCAGCGACGTGGACGGCAGCGTCACCGGCTACCAGCTGACCACTGGCGTCGGCCAGGGCAACGGCAGCCTGACCTTCAATCCGGACGGCAGCTACAGCTTCAACCCCGGCAAGGACTTCGACAGCCTGGCCGATGGCGAAACCCGCGACGTCACCTTCACCTACCAGGCCAAGGACAACAACGGCGCGCTGAGTGACCCGCAGACCATCACCATCACCGTCACCGGCACCAACGACGCGGCGGTGATCAGCGGGCAGAGCAGCGTCAGCGCCGATGAAACCGACGCCCCGCTGACCCTCGGCGGCAAGCTGGACATCAGCGACGTCGACAGCCCGGCCAGCTTCCAGGCGCAGAGCAACGTCGCTGGCCTGCACGGCACCTTCAACCTCGGCACCGACGGCACCTGGACCTACACCGCCAACAGCGCCTACAACGAGCTGAATGTCGGCGACAAGCTCACCGACACCTTCACCGTGAAGGCCGCCGACGGCACCAGCAGCAGCGTGACCGTGACCATCAACGGCACCAACGATGCACCGGTGGCCAGCGCCACCACTGGCGCGGTGAAGGAAGATGCACAGATCAGCGGCCAGCTCGCCGCCACCGACGCCGACAACGGCGCCAAGCTCAGCTATGCCCTGGACAAGACCGCACCCGCCGGCTTCAGCGTCGATGCCGACGGCAAGTGGAGCTTCGATGCCAGCGTCAGCGAGTACCAGCACCTGAAAGCCGGTGCCACCCAGACCATCAGCATCCCGTTCACCGTCACCGACGAACACGGCGCCAGCAGCTCCAGCAGCCTGACCATCACCATCACCGGCACCAACGACGCACCGGTGGCCCAGGCCGCCAGCGCAGCGGGCACTGAAGACAAGCTCAGCTTCGGCAAGCTGGTCGCCACCGACGTGGACGACGGCGCCAAGCTCAGCTTCAGCCTCAACGACAAGGCGCCGGCCGGCTTCACCCTGTTCAAGGACGGCACCTGGGCCTTCAACGGCCTGAGCCCGGCCTACCAGAGCCTTGCCGCTGGCGAGACCAAGGTCCTGTCGATCGACTACACCGTCACCGACGAACACGGCGCCACCAGCAGCAACACCCTGACCCTGACCGTCACCGGCACCAACGACACGCCGCTCGCCCTGCCCTCGCTGACCTTCGTCCGCGAAGACGCGCAGATCAGCGGCGAGCTCAAGGCCATCGACGTCGACAACGGCGCCAAGCTGACCTTCAGCCTCAACCAGGCCGCCCCGGCGGGCCTGACCCTGGGCAGCGACGGCAAGTGGAGCTTCGACGCCAGCGATGCCGCCTACCAGCACCTGAAGGCGGGTGCGGTGCAGATCATCAACGTGCCCTACACCGTCACCGACGAGCACGGCGCGAGCACCCAGAGCTTCCTGGCGATCACCGTCACCGGCACCAACGATGCCCCGCGCGCGGATGCCGCCACTGCTGCGGCAGTGGAAGACCAGGTCAGCAAGGGCCAGCTCACCGCCACCGACGTGGACGACGGCGCCAAGCTGAGCTTCAGCGTCTCCGGCAACCCGCCGGCCGGCTTCACCCTGAAGACCGACGGCAGCTGGACCTTCGACGGCAAGAACCCGGCCTACCAGTCCCTCGCCGAAGGCGAGAGCAAGGACATCGTGGTCAAGTACATCGTCACCGACGAACACGGTGCGACCGATACCCAGACCCTGACGCTTACCGTCACCGGCACCAACGACGCCCCGATTGCCTACGCCGATACCGCCACCACCGAGGAGAACAGCGTTCTCCAGGGCCAGGTCCCGGCCGCCACCGACGTGGACGGCACCATTGCCGGCTACCAACTGACCACCGACGTCGGCACCCACAACGGCAGCCTGACCTTCAACCCGGATGGCAGCTACAGCTTCAACCCCGGCAAGGACTTCGACAGCCTGGCCGATGGCGAATCCCGTGACGTCACCTTCACCTACCAGGCGAAGGACAACAATGGCGCGCTGAGCGACCCGCAGACCATCACCATCACCGTCACCGGCACCAACGATGCACCGGTGGCCAGCGCCACCACTGGCGCCGTGAAGGAAGATGCGCAGATCAGCGGCCAGCTCGCCGCCACCGACGCCGACAACGGCGCCAAGCTCAGCTATGCCCTGGACAAGACCGCACCCGCCGGCTTCAGCGTCGATGCCGACGGCAAGTGGAGCTTCGATGCCAGCGTCAGCGAGTACCAGCACCTGAAAGCCGGTGCCACCCAGACCATCAGCATCCCGTTCACCGTCACCGACGAACACGGCGCCAGCAGCTCCAGCAGCCTGACCATCACCATCACCGGCACCAACGACGCACCGGTGGCCCAGGCCGCCAACGCAGCGGGCACTGAAGACAAGCTCAGCTTCGGCAAGCTGGTCGCCACCGACGTGGACGACGGCGCCAAGCTCAGCTTCAGCCTCAACGACAAGGCGCCGGCCGGCTTCACCCTGTTCAAGGACGGCACCTGGGCCTTCAACGGCCTGAACCCGGCCTACCAGAGCCTCGCCGCCGGCGAGACCAAGGTCCTGTCGATCGACTACACCGTCACCGACGAGCATGGCGCCACCAGCAGCAACACCCTGACCCTGACCGTCACCGGCACCAACGACACGCCGCTCGCCCTGCCCTCGCTGACCTTCGTCCGCGAAGACGCGCAGATCAGCGGCGAGCTCAAGGCCATCGACGTCGACAACGGCGCCAAGCTGACCTTCAGCCTCAACCAGGCCGCCCCGGCGGGCCTGACCCTGGGCAGCGACGGCAAGTGGAGCTTCGACGCCAGCGATGCCGCCTACCAGCACCTGAAGGCGGGTGCGGTGCAGATCATCAACGTGCCCTACACCGTCACCGACGAGCACGGCGCGAGCACCCAGAGCTTCCTGGCGATCACCGTCACCGGCACCAACGATGCCCCGCGCGCCGACGCCGCGACCGCTGCCGCCGTGGAAGACCAGGTCAGCAAGGGCCAGCTCACCGCCACCGACGTGGACGACGGCGCCAAGCTGAGCTTCAGCGTCTCCGGCAACCCGCCGGCCGGCTTCGTGCTGAAGACCGACGGCAGCTGGACCTTCGACGGCAAGAACCCGGCCTACCAGTCCCTCGCCGAAGGCGAGAGCAAGGACATCGTGGTCAAGTACATCGTCACCGACGAACATGGCGCCACGGATACCCAGACCCTGACCATCACCGTTACCGGGAGCAACGACCCGGCCGTGATCGGCGGCGTAGCCAGCGTGAGCGTCAATGAGACCGATGCACCGATCACCACGGGCGGCCAACTGACCGTCAGCGATGTCGACGGCCTGGCCAGCTTCCAGGCGCAGAGCAACGTCGCCGGCCTGCACGGCACGTTCAACCTCGGCACCGACGGTACCTGGAGCTACACCGCGAACAGCGCCTACAACGAGCTGGGTGTCGACGACAAGCTCACCGACACCTTCACCGTGAAGGCTGCCGACGGCACCAGCAGCACCGTGACCGTCACCATCAACGGCACCAACGATGCTCCGGTGGCCTCGGCTGACGTCGCCAGCACCGAAGAGAACACCGTGCTCAACGGCCAGGTTCCGGCCGCTACCGACATCGACGGCAACGTTGTCGGCTACCAATTGGCTACCGATGTTGCCCAGGGCAAAGGTTCGCTGACCTTCAACGCCAACGGCAGCTACACCTTCACCCCGGGTACGGCTTTCGATCACCTCGCCGCCGGCCAGAGCGAAGACGTCACCTTCACTTACCAGGCGAAGGACAACAACGGCGCGCTGAGCGACCCGCAGACCATCACCATCACCGTCACCGGCACCAACGACAAACCGGTGGCCTACGCCGACAGCCAGACCACCGAGGAAAACAGCGTTCTCGATGGCCAGGTTCCGGTCGCCACCGACGTCGACGGCACCATCGCCGGCTACCAGTTGGCTACCGATGTCGCCCAGGGCAAGGGCACCCTCGTCTTCAACAGCGACGGCAGCTACACCTTCACCCCGGGTACCGCCTTCGATCACCTCGCCGCCGGCCAGAGTGAAGACGTCACCTTCACCTATCAGGCGAAGGACAACAACGGCGCGCTGAGCGACCCGCAGACCATCACCATCACCATCACCGGCACCAATGACGCGGCGGTGATCAGCGGCCAGACCAGCGCCAGCGCCAACGAAACCGATGCTCCGCTCACTCTCGGCGGCAAGCTCGAGGTCAGCGACGTCGACGGCCCGGCCAGCTTCCAGGCGCAAAGCAATGTCGCCGGCCTGCACGGCACCTTCAGCCTTGGCACCGATGGCACCTGGAGCTACATCGCGAACAGCGCCTACAACGAGTTGAATGTCGACGACAAGCTCACCGACACCTTCACCGTGAAGGCTGCCGACGGCACCAGCAGCACCGTGACCGTCACCATCAACGGCACCAACGATGCCCCGGTGGCTTCGGCTGACGTCGCCAGCACCGACGAGAACACCGTGCTCAACGGCCAGGTTCCGGCCGCTACCGACATCGACGGCAACGTTGTCAGCTACCAATTGGCTACCGATGTTGCCCAGGGCAAGGGCTCGCTGACCTTCAACGCCAACGGCAGCTACACCTTCAATCCGGGTACGGCTTTCGATCACCTGGCCGCCGGGCAAAACGAAGACGTCACCTTCACCTACCAGGCGAAGGACAACAACGGCGCGCTGAGTGACCCGCAGACCATCACCATCACCGTCACCGGCACCAACGACAAGCCGGTCGCCTACGCCGACAGCCAGACCACCGAAGAGAACAGCGTTCTCCATGGCCAGGTTCCGATCGCCACCGACGTCGACGGCACTATCGCCGGCTACCAGTTGGCTACCGATGTCGCCCAGGGCAAGGGCACCCTCGTCTTCAACAGCGACGGCAGCTACACCTTCACCCCGGGCACGGCCTTCGACCACCTGGCCGCCGGCCAGAGCGAAGACGTCACCTTCACCTACCAGGCGAAGGACAACAACGGTGCGCTGAGCGATCCGCAGACCATCACCATCACCGTCACCGGCACCAATGACGCGGCGGTGATCAGCGGCCAGACCAGCGCCAGCGTCAACGAAACCGACGCCCCGCTCACTCTCGGCGGCAAGCTCGAGGTCAGCGACGTCGACGGCCCGGCCAGCTTCCAGGCGCAAAGCAATGTCGCCGGCCTGCACGGCACCTTCAGCCTCGGCACCGATGGCACCTGGAGCTACATCGCCAACTCCGCCTTCAACGAACTGAAGGTCGGCGATCAACTCACCGACACCTTCACCGTGAAGGCCGCCGACGGCACCACTGCCAGCGTCACCGTGACCATCAACGGCACCAACGACAAGCCGGTGGCCTACGCCGATACCCAGACCACCGAGGAGAACACCGTTCTCCATGGCCAGGTCCCGATCGCCACCGACATCGACGGCACTATCGCCAGCTACCAGTTGGCCAGCGGCATTGGCCAGGGCAAGGGCAACCTGGTCTTCAGCAGCAACGGCAGCTACACCTTCACCCCGGGTACCGCCTTCGATCATCTGGCTGCCGGGCAGAGTGAAAACGTCAGCTTCACCTACCAGGCGAAGGACAACAACGGCGCGCTGAGCGACCCGCAGACCGTCACCATCACCGTCACCGGCAGCAACGACGCGGCCATCATTGGCGGGCAGACCAGCGGCAGCGCCAACGAAACCGATGCGCCGGTCACCATTGCCGGCAAGCTCGAGGTCACCGATGTCGACGGCCCGGCCAGCTTCCAGCCCCAGGCCGGCACCGTCGGCAGCTATGGCACCTTCAGCCTGGCCGCCGATGGCACCTGGAGCTTCGTCGCCAACTCCGCCTTCAACGAACTGAAGATCGGCGACAAGCTCACCGAAACCTTCACCGTGAAGGCCGCCGACGGCACCGCCGCCAGCGTCACCGTGACCATCAACGGCACCAACGACAAGCCGGTGGCCTTCGCCGATACCCAGACCACCGAAGAGAACACCGTTCTCCACGGCCAGGTGCCGGTCGCCACCGATGTCGACGGCACCATCGTCCGCTACGAGGTGGTCAACACCATCGCCCAGGGCAAGGGCAGCCTGACCTTCAACGAGAACGGCAGCTACACCTTCAACCCGGGCACGGCCTTCGACCACCTGGCCGCCGGCCAGAGCGAAGACGTCACCTTCACCTACCAGGCGAAGGACAACAACGGTGCGGTGAGCGGCCCGCAGACCATCACCATCACCGTGACCGGCAGCAATGATCCCGCGGTCATCGGCGGCATGAACGTCGTCAGCGTCAGCGAAACCAACACGCCGATCAGCACCGGCGGCAAGCTGACTGTCAGCGATGTCGACAGCCCGGCCACCTTCCAGACCCAGAGCAACGTCGCCGGCAAGTACGGCACCTTCAACCTCGGCAGCGACGGCAACTGGACCTACGTCGCCAGCAGCGCCTACAACGAGCTGAAGCAGGGCCAGACCCTGACCGATACCTTCACCGTGAAGTCTGCCGATGGCACCAGCGCCACCGTGACCGTGAACATCATCGGCACCAACGACAAGCCGGTCGCCTTCAGCGATACCGCCACCACCGACGAAAACGCCGTCCTCAATGGCCGCGTACCGACCGCGACCGATATCGACGGCAGCATCACCGGCTACCAGTTGGCGACCAATGTTGCCGCCGGCAAGGGCACGCTGACCTTCAACACCAACGGCAGCTACAGCTTCAACCCGGGTAGCGCCTTCGACCACCTGGCCCAGGGCCAGAGCGAGAACGTCACCTTCACCTACCAGGCGAAGGACAACAACGGCGCACTGAGCGATCCGCAGACCATCACCATCACCGTCACCGGGACCAACGACAAGCCGGTCGCCTACGCCGACAGCCAGACCACCGAAGAGAACACCGTTCTCCACGGCCAGGTCCCGGTTGCCACCGACGTCGACGGCACCATCGCGGGTTATCAGCTGGCCACCGACGTGGCACAGGGCAAAGGCTCGCTGACCTTCAACGCCAACGGCAGCTATACCTTCACCCCGGGTACCGCCTTCGATCACCTGGCCGCCGGGCAGAGCGAGAACGTCACCTTCACCTACCAGGCGAAGGACAACAACGGCGCGCTGAGTGACCCGCAGACCATCACCATCACCGTCACCGGGACCAACGACGCCCCGGTTGCCGTGCCGGACACCGCGCACACCAACGAAGACACGGCGATCCGCATCGACGTGCTGGGCAACGACACCGATGCCGAACACGACGCCCTGATCGTCACCGGCGCCAGCGCCGGCAACGGCACCGTGGTGATCAACCAGGACGGTAGCCTGAGCTACACGCCGAAGGAGAACTTCAGCGGCTCCGACACCATCACCTACAGCATCAGCGACGGCAAGGGCGGCACTTCCAGCTCCACCGTCACCGTCACCATCGAGGCGGTGGCGGACAAGCCGAACCTGAGCCTGGACGGCAGCAGCAGCCACCCGAAAGCCACCGGCCTGACCGTGGACACCTGGACCGGCCTGGCCCTGGGCAGTGGCGGCAACGGCGCAGCGCCGGCCGACCTGCAGGCGAAGATCGATGCCGCCGGCACCCCGACCACCCACGGCTCCACCGACACGGTGCGCAACACCGACGTCACCGCCGGCACCGCCACCAAGGTCAGCGGCCTGATCTTCCTCGAGGCCGGCCACACCTACACCTTCAGCGGAGTGGGTGACGACAGCGTGCGCCTGGTCATCGGTGGCAGCACCGTCGCCCAGGCCACCTGGGGCGGCACTGGCGGCACCAGTGGCCAGTTCAGCGGCAGCTTCACCCCGACCGAGAGCGGCTACTACCCGATCGCCCTCTACCAGCACAACCAGAGCGGCCCGGGCAACTACAGCCTGAGCATCTCCGACAACGGCAGCGCCGCGCAGGTACTGGGCAGCGGCAACGCGCTGGTGTACCACAACACCAGCGAACTGACCGGCAGTGGCGAGCGCCTGTCCGACCTGACCGGCGACGCCGGCCAGAGCCACTACAAGGTCTTCGGCCTCAACGAGGGCAACGAGGACACCGCGATCAACCTGTCGAAGATCAAGGCAGCGCTGGTCGACACCGACGGCTCGGAAACCCTGTCGGTGAGCATCGGCAAGATCCCGGCCGGCGCCACCCTCAGCGATGGCAAGAACAGCTTCACCGCCGACGCCACCCACAACAGCGTCGACCTCAAGGGCTGGAACCTCGACACCCTGACACTCACTCCGCCGGCCGACTTCAACGGCACCATCAAGCTGGAAGTCAGCGCCACGGCGACCGAGTCCAGCAACGGTGACGCCGCTACCCGCACCGCCGACCTGAACGTCACCGTGTACCCGGTGAACGATGCGCCGACCGTCAGCGGTGCACAGAACCTGAGCACCGACGAGGACACCCCGGTTTCCGGGCAGATCCACGCCAGCGACGTGGACGGCGACAGCCTCACCTATGCCGTGAAGAACGGCAGCGGCCCGGCCAACGGCACGGTGACCTTCGGCAGCGACGGCCACTACACCTACACCCCCGCCGCCAACTACAACGGCAGCGACAGCTTTACCGTGGTGGTCAGCGATGGCCATGGCGGCAGCGTCGAGCAACTGGTCACGGTCGGCATCGCAGCGGTGAACGATGCGCCGGAAGCCAAGAACGACCTGCAGTCCACCGGCGAGAACGCCACGCTATCGAAATCCGTGCCGGTCGCCAGCGACATCGACAGCGCGATCAACCCCAACGGCTACGCCCTGGTGAAGGACGTCGGCGCCGGCAACGGTACCCTCACCTTCAATGCCAACGGCAGCTACGTGTTCAATCCGGGCACTGACTTCGACAGCCTCGCTCCGGGCGAAAGCCGCCAGGTGTCCTTCACCTACACGGCGAAGGACGCCGAGGGTGCGGTCAGCGCTCCGGCCACCGTGACCATTACCGTCAACGGTGCGAACGACGCTCCCGAAGGCGCCGACAAGACCATCGTTCTCGACGAGGGTGGCAGCCGCGCCTTCGCTGCCGGCGACTTCGGCTTCCGCGATGTCGACCACAACGACGCCCTCAGCGCCGTGCGCATCGACAGCCTGCCCACCAATGGCACGCTGAAGTTCAACGGCAGCGCGGTGAGCGCCGGCCAGGTGATCAACGCAGCCGACCTCGGCAAGCTGGTCTTCACCCCGGCGGCCAACGGCAATGGCGACAACTACGCCAACTTCACCTTCTCGGTGAAGGACAGCAACGGCGCGTTCGATACCACGCCGAACAAGATCACCTTCAACGTCACCCCGGTGAACGATGCACCGGTGGCGGTGAACGACAACTTCACCGTCAGCGGTCTGAAGGGCAGCTACTGGGGCTACAACGAAGGCCCGGACGGCGCCAACCTGACCACCCTGAGCCAGGTGACCACCTTCATGGCCGGGCACAACCCGAGCGCCACCTTCACCTCCACCACGCTGAACTACAACCTCAGCGGCGGTGACCTGGGCGGTGACGGCAACCTGCAGAAGTTCCTCGGCAATGATGCCGGTTCGCTGAACACCGACCCGGCGAACACCTCCGATGCGATCATCCAGCTCACCGGCGCGATCAGCCTCAACGCCGGCAACTACCAGCTGCGGGTCAACGCCGACGACGGCTTCAGCATCAAGATCGACGGCGTGGAGGTGTTCAAGTACGACGCCATCCAGAGCCCGACCGGTCGCGAGTCGGCGGTGTTCAACATCGCCCAGAGCGGCAACCACAGCATCGAGATCGTCTACTGGGATCAGGGCGGCCAGGCCCAGCTGCAGGTGGAAATGCGTCCGCAGGGCGGCACCTACACCACCGTCGGCGGCACCGCGCTGACCCACGCCGTGGGCGAGCTGGTGACCAACGAGGACACCCCGCTGACCATCGCCCCGCAGACCCTGCTAGGCAACGACAGCGACGTGGACGGCGACAAGCTCTCGATCATCAGCGTCCAGGGCGCCGTCAATGGCAGCGTGAAACTCGAGGGCGGCAACGTCGTCTTCACCCCGGCCAAGGACTTCAACGGCGCCGGCAGCTTCACCTACACCATCAGCGACGGCCACGGCGCCATCAGCACCGCCACCGTCACCGTGGGTGTCAATGCGGTGAACGATGCACCGGAAGCCAAGAACGACCTGCAGACCACCGGCGAGAACAACACACTCAACGGCCAGGTACCGGCTGCCACCGACATCGACAGTGCGATCAACCTCAATGGTTACGCCCTGGTACAAGGGGTGGGCGCCGGCAACGGCACCCTCACCTTCAACGCCAACGGCAGCTATGTGTTCAACCCGGGCACCGACTTCGATTCGCTGAATGTCGGCGAATCGCGCCAGGTGGCCTTCACCTACACCGCGAAGGACGCCCAGGGCGCGGTCAGCGCTCCGGCCACTGTGACCATCACCGTGACCGGCAGCAACGACCTGCCCACCGCCACCGACAGCACCCTGACCCTCAACGAGGACGGCAAGCGCAGCTTCAGCGCCAGCGACTTCGGCTTCAGCGACAAGGATGCCGGCGATGCGCTCAAGGCAATCCGCATCGACAACCTGCCCACCGCCGGCAGCCTGACCCTCAACGGCCAGTCGGTGACCGCCGGCCAGGTGATCGCCGTCAGCCTGCTCGCCAGCCTGGTCTACACCCCGGTGGCCAACGCCGCGGGCAGCGCCTACGCGACCCTGAAGTTCTCGGTACAGGACAGCCACGACGGCTTCTCCAGCTCGTCCAGCGCCCTGACCTTCAACGTCACCCCGGTGAACGATGCGCCGCTGTCGGCGGACGGTTCCGCCAGCGTCTACGCCGGCAAGACCTACACCTTCGCCCTCAAGGACTTCGCCTTCAGCGATACCGCGGATTCCGCCAACGGGCAGAACCACAACCTGCAGAACATCCTCATCAAGGCCCTGCCGACCACCGGCAGCCTGCTGCTCAACGGCCAGGCCATCAGCGCCGGCAAGGCAGTCAGCGCCAGTGACATTGCCGCCGGCAAGCTGACCTACGTACCGGACAGCTCGGGCAGCAACGCGCACTTCGAGTTCGCGGTGCAGGACAGCGGTGGCGTGGCCAACGGTGGCGTCGATACTTCGGGCACCTATGGCTTCGACATCCACGTCGGCCAGGTGCAGATTCCGAGCACCACGCCCAACGGCGACAACACCCTGACCGGTGGCTCGGGCGACGACGTGATTCTCGGCGACGTCGGCGGCATCAAGACGCTCACCCAGGGCGGTACCAACTACAACATCGCCCTGGTGGTCGACACCTCCGGCAGCATGGCCTACAACCTCGCCGGCCAGTCCGGCGCGGCCTACGCCGACTCGCGGATGAAGCTGGTCAAGGACGCGCTGATCAACCTGGCCAACGAGCTCAAGGGCCACGACGGGGTCATCAACATCTCGCTGATCGGATTCCAGAGCAGCGCGAGCCTGAAGGTCAGCATCAGCGACCTGTCCGATGCCAACATCAATCAGTTGCTCAACGCCATCGGCCAATCCCAGTCCCAGGGGCTGCAGGCCACCGGCGGCACCGACTACCAGGAAGCGTTCGGCCAGGCGGTCAGCTGGTTCAATACCCAGAAGAACGGCTACGAGAACGTCACCCTGTTCCTCACCGACGGTGACCCGACCGAGTCCAGCGGCAGCGGCACGCTGATGCAGAACACCACGCAGGCCTTCGCCAGCCTCTCGGCGCTCAGCGAAGTCCGCGCCATCGGCATCGGCACCAATGTCAACGAGAGCACGCTCAAGTACTTCGACAACACCAACGTCACCGGCGTCGGCACGGTGTCCTACACCACCAACTCCACGCTGTTCACCTTCGACAACAACAGCGCCCTGCCGGGCTGGACGCTGACCAAGAGCTCCACCGGCTCGGTCGGCATCTCCGGCAACAAGCTGTCCATGACCGACACCAGTGCCAGCGGCTCCACCACCGCCATCACCTCGGACCTGACCGTCGGCAAGAACAGCACCTCGACCTTCAGCTTCGACTTCAGCGAAAGCATGCGCGGCGGCGACACCTTCACCTGGACGCTGAAGCAGCTCGTCAACGGCGCCTGGTCGACGGTCGAAACGCACACGCTGACCTCGTCGTCGAGCAACACCACCTACAGCACCGACAAGGCGGTCGGCGAAGGCACCTATCGCATCGACTACGTGCTGACCGACAACACCACTGCCGGCACCGCCACCGTCACCCTCGACAACCTCAAGCAGATCACCACCACCCAGGCCCCCACCGGGCAGGTGGATATCGTCAAGCAGGCCAGCGACCTCAGCGCCGCGCTGCATGGCGGCTCCACCAGCACCGAGCTGGCGCCGTCAGGCAACGACACCATCCACGGTGGTGCCGGCGACGACATCATCTTCGGGGACACCATCAACACCGACAACCTGCCGTGGGGCGTCAACGGCAACCCGGCGAAACCGGCCGACATGCCGGCAGGCTCCGGCGTCAGCGCGCTGTCGGCGTTCCTCGAGCTGAAGAACGGCCACGCGGCGACCAGCGACGAGATGTACGACTACATCAAGAACAACCACACGCTGTTCAACGTCGATGGCGATACCCGTGGCGGCAGCGACAGCCTCTACGGTGGCGATGGCAACGACATCCTCTACGGACAGGGCGGCAACGACTTCCTGTTCGGCGAGAATGGCAACGACATCCTCATCGGCGGCACCGGCGACGACCAGCTCACCGGCGGCAAGGGCAACGACATCCTCACCGGCGGTGCGGGTGCCGACACCTTCATCTGGCGCGCCGGGGATATCGGCAACGACACCATCACCGACTTCAAGGCCGGTGAAGGCGACCGTATCGATATCAGCGACCTGCTGCCGGAGACCGCGCACAACGACATCCTCAGCTACCTGAAGGTGGACACCACGACCTCGACCCTGCAGGTGAGCACCACCGGGCAGATCAACAACGGCGGGGCCGCGGACGTCACCATCAAGCTGAGCGGGGTCGACCTCTCCGCCTACGGCTCGACCTCCACCGAGATCGTCAACAAGCTGGTGGCGGGTTCCGATCCGGTGGTCAAGACTGAGCATCACTGACCCGCAGTTGCCGCACGGCAGGCAAACGGTCAGGCTCTGACATGGCGAAGGCGGGGCCATCCTTCGGGATGGCCCCGCCTTCGCTCCTTCACTTCATACATGGGGACGGGTCGATGCTGTACATCCAGCGCAACGCCGAGGGAAAAGTGGCGCGCGTCGAGGACGCCGAATTCGAAGGCGCCACCGGCACGCTGCCGGCGGACCATCCGGATATCCAGGCCTGGGCGGCCGAGAGCAGCCTGCTGCAGCTCAAGCAGAGCGACCTGGACATGATCCGGGTACTGGAGGACCTGATCTCGGTGCTGATCACCAAGGGCGTGATCCGCATTACCGACCTGCCGCCGGCGGCGCGCTCAAAACTGCTCAACCGGACCCAGGCACGGGAAGCCCTCGGCGGGCTGACCCGGCTGATCAACGACGACGAGGAAACGGGGCTGATCTGAGCCCCGTTTTCTTTTCCGCGACGGCTCCTACAGAAAGCAGCTCCGCATCAGCTTTGGCTTTGGCTTTGGCTTTGGCTCTGAAGACTTCCAGAGAAACGCCCGCGCACTCCGGACGGCCCCTTTCAGGAGGCCTCGTTGAAGCGGAGTTTCAGGGGTTGAGCGACATGGATGTCGTGAGAGCCACGATGGGCCAGGGATGGCCCGTCGTGGTGTGCCTCTGAAACTTCGGTTCAACGAGGGTATTTTTCGCCTAAGCGAAAAACCGGATGGAGGGGCAAGCCTTCTTGGTTACTTCTTCGGCGTCTGGAAGAAGTGACTCGCCCGAGGGGGCGAAACAAGAATCTCGCGCGTACGCCGAAGCGGCGAAGGAACAACGAAGCTCGGGCAACAACATCGCGGACAAAGTCCGCTCCTACGAAAAGCGCCCCGCCCCGGCGTCGATCACCAGGGCGCCGGCCCACCAAACAGCTGCCCCTGCACGCCCTGAATCCCCATCTCTTTCAACACCCGGAATTCCCCGGCCGTCTCCACGCGCTCGGCGATCAGCGGCAGGTCGATGCTGTGCGCGGCGCGCTGCATGGCCTCGATGAACAGGCGCTTGTCGTTCTCCTGATCGATATGGCGGATGTGGCTGCCGTCCACCTTGAGATAAGCCAGGCCCAGACGAGCCAGGTTGCCGATCATGCTGAAGCGCCCGCCGAAGTGCTGCAGGCTCAGGCGATAGCCCAGCTCGCCAAGGCGACGGGTCAGCGCCTCGAGCACCGGCTGCGCCGGAAGCTGGTCTTCTTCCAGCTCCAGGGTCAGGCGCCCGGCGAATTGCGGATGCTGCTTCAGCAGGTCGAACACGCGGGTGGTCGCCCACTCGTCACGCAGCAATGCGGCCGACAGGTTCAGCGCCAGCGGACGGTTATGTTTGGCCATGTCGGCCAGCACGCTTTCGAGCATCAGCAGGTCCAGCCGCGCGGTCCAGCCGAAGCGGTCCAGCCAGGGCAGGAAGCGCCCGGCGGCGATGCTGCCGCCCTGCCCGTCCGGCAGGCGCGAGAGCACCTTGTAATGCAGCACCACCTGCGGGTCGGCACAGGCCACCACCGCCTGGAAGTGCAACTGGAAGCGCTTGTGCACCAGCGCCTCGTCCAGCAACTGGTGCCAACTGTGGCGCTCCTCGGCGACCGGCTTGGCGCCGCCCTGGAGGAAGGCCCAGCAACTGTCGTTCTGCCGTTCGGCCTGCACCAGCGCCTCGTCCGCACGCTGCAACAGTGCCTGCGCCGATTCGCCGGAAACGAAGGGCACCAGCCCCAGGCAGGCAACCGGGCTCACATCACTGGCGCCGGTGCTGGCCAGCGCACCAAGCATGCCTTCCAGGCGCATCGCCAGGGCCGGCGCGTCCTCGGGCATCAGCCCCGGCGCCAGCATGACGAACTCGCCGCCACGGCTGCGTGCCAGGGTCAGGCCCGCGCCCAGCCCTTGTCCGGCCAGGCGCAACTGGTCGGCCACGGCCTTGAGCAACTGGTCGACACGCTGGCCGCCCAGACGCTGGTTCAATCCGGCGAGGTCGTTGACCCGCAGCACCAGCAGCACACCGCTACTGACCTGGTCCTCGGCGCTCAGCCGGTTGTTCAGCTGCATGTCGAAGAAGCGCCGGTTGCCCAGCCCGGTCAGGCTGTCCTGATAGGCCTCGTCGCGCAGGCGTTCGCTACGCTGGGCCTGCTCCTGGAACAGCGCCTTGAGCTTCTCCACCATCTGGTTCATCGCCTGTACCACACGGCGCAGCTCGGGGGTGCGCGGCAGTTCCGGCAGGCTGAGGAACTCGCGGCGGGCGATGGCGTGGGATTGTTCCACCATGTAGTCCAGCGGCTTGAGCTGGCGGCGCAGCAGGATGGCGCCGAGCACGGCACTGGCGATGCCGCACAGCAGCAGCCAGAGCAGGCTGCCGAGGGCGCTCTGCCAGAGCTTGGCGATGGCGAACATCGGGTGGCTGAGCACCTCGACCCGTGCGGCCTGGGTCCAGCCGCGGCTGACGATGGCGTCACCGCCGGCCGAATGCAGGTCGATCAGCGCAATGAACCACTGCGGCACCTTGGCCGCCACCGCGTCGGGTACCCCGGTGCGCTCCACCATCACCTTGCCGGTGGCCAGGTCGATCACCCGGATGCTCTCGAAGTAGCCGCTGTCGAAGATCGAGCTGACCATCAGCTCGACCATTGCCGGGTCGTCGATATTCGGTGTCAGCGACAGGCCCAGCGCAGTGGCCGCATCCTGGGCGTGTGAGCGCAGCTGGTTGCCGTACTGCTCGCGCGAGCTTTCCAGGCCAACCATGAAGCTACCGCTGAAGGCGACCACCAGGAACAGGCAGATGGCGATCAACAACTGTTTGAACAGGGACATCGTGTCTCCAGGCTCCTCCCGCGGGAGCTATTCGTGTCGGTGCAGCTAGGCGTTCTATGGTGATTCGTTCAGGGGCGACTCATGCAAAAGCTATTCATTCGAAGGGAAGCCCTCGGCCTTCATCTTCTTCAACAGGTCCTGCCAGCGCGACAACCGCTTGCTGTCGCCCACCTGCTTGCCGCCACCCGCGCCGCTGCCGGCGAGCCACAGGCCCTCGCCGTTGAACGCGTACACCGGCTGCAGGTCGCTGCGCTGGCTGGCCGGGAGGATGCTGCCGATCAGGTTGTCCAGCACCAGCGGCACGGCATCAGGCCTCGGGTAGTAAGTCAGCACCATATGCGCCTGGTTCAAACGCAATGCCTTGACGTAGGTAATGCGCAGCTTCTGCGCCGGCACGCCGAGATGTCGCAGGCTGATGTACTTGGCGATGGCGAAGTCCTCGCAATCGCCGGCCCCTTTGAACAAGGCCTCCACCGGCGTGGCCCAGTAATCCACTTCGTGCCAGAGGCTGAGGTCATCGGTGAAGCGCAGCTGGTCGTTGAAGAAGCGATTGACCGCCTGCAGCTGGTCACGTTCTGCAGCGGTGGATTGCTCCGCGAGCATTTTCTGCCAGGCATCGATACGCACCTGGCCATCGCCCAGCGGGCCGTAGAGGCGCGCGGACTGCGCGCTGATCAGCTTGAAGTCCCACTCGACCTGCTGTGCCCCCGCCAGCACGAACGATGCGGCCAGCACCAGGGCCAACGACCCTGGCCAGCAACGGCGCAACATCCTCGAACAACGGCTGAACACGATCGCGACTACCCGACTGCGAACGCCGGCAACCAGCTGCAGGCGCAGGGGTCGCATGGTGCAGACTGGGCGCGAAAAAAACAATGGCACAATGCAATCACTGCATTGTGCCATCACCGGATGACGCGGCCTGGAGATATCCCAGCCTCGGCGGAGAGAGGAGCGCGTTCAGCTCTTTTCAGGCGGGGTCACAACGTCGAACCAGAAGTCGAAGTCCTCCAGCAGGCCGAACAGCTTGGCCAGCAGCAGCGGGTTGCCCGAGCTCTTGAGCTTGCCCTCGAACACCAGGCGCACCGGCGAGACCTCCTTGAGCATCAGCCGGTTGAGGTCGGCGCGGTCGATGGTCACGGTCTGCCCGGCGTTTTCGCTCTGCACGCCCTTGATGTTGTTCAGGTGCGAGTTCTTCAGCTCCAGCAGGTATTGCTCGTTCCTGTCCGGCAGCACCAGGTTGATGCTGAAGTCCTCGCCCTCGGCCTTCTGCGCATTCATCCGCACGCCGAGGTAGTCGAACAGCAGGCCGGTATCCATGGCCGCCAGCGCATCGGGATTGCTCACACGCAGTGATGGCAGGTTACGCGGTACGCCGTTGCGCAGCTCCTGCGCGGCGACCAGGTAGCTGTTGCGCCAGCCGGCGTTCTCCGCCTGGTAGCCGAGCTGCTCCAGGGCGTCGGCCTGCAGGTTGCGCGCGGCCTGGTTGCTCGGGTCGGCGAAGACCAGCTTGTTCACCACCTCCACCACCCAGCGGTACTCGCCCTTGTCGAACGAGGCCCTGGCCATCTGCAGCAGGTGATCGGCACCGCCCATGAACTCGACGTACTTCTTCGCCGAATCCTCCGGCGCCAGCGGGTTGAGGGTCGCCGGGTTGCTGTCGTAGTAGCCCAGGTACTTGTTCACCACCGCACGCACGTTGTGGCTGACGCTGCCGTGGTAGCCGCGGTTGAACCATTCGTTGGCCAGCTCCGGCGGCACCTTCAGGCGCTCGTGGATCTGGTTGATGGTCACCCCGTTGTTGGCCAGGTGCAGCGTCTGGTCGTTCAGGTAGCCGTACATGTCACGCTGCTTCTCCAGCGTGCGGACGATGTCCTCGTGCCCCCAGCGCGGCCAGTTGTGCACGGCGAACATCACCTCGGCCTTGTCGCCGAAGCGGTGCAGCGCCTCGTTGATGTACTTGCTCCAGCCCAGCGGGTCGCGTGTCTCGGCACCGCGCAGGGTATAGAGGTTGTGCAGGGTGGCGGTGACGTTCTCGGCCATCAGCAGCGCCTTCTGCTGCGGCAGCCAGACGTTCATTTCCGCCGGCGATTCGGTGCCCGGGGTGTTCTGGAAGGTGAAGGGCACGCCGTCGATTTCCAGGTCCTGCAACTCGCCATCGATCAGTTTCGTCGGCGCGATGATGCTCAGCGGGCCGTGCGCCACGCCCTTGCCGATGGCCATGTCCACCTGACCCTGCGGGCCCTTGGGCAGCACGGTGCCGTACTGGTAGGTGGCGCGGCGGATCATGGCGTTGCCGGCCATGACGTTTTCCTTGATCGCCGCCTCCATGAAGCCCTTGGGCGCGATGATCTGCACCTCGCCCTTGTCCACCTGTTCCTGGCTGACCAGGCCCTTCACGCCGCCGAAGTGGTCGACATGGGCATGGCTGTAGATGATCGCGCGGATCGGTTTCTGCCCCAGCTCCTGGCTGACCAGGGCGTAGGCGGCCTTGGAGGTCGCCGGGGTGGTCAGGGTATCGATGACGATCCAGCCGGTCTTGCCTTCGATGAAGGTGGTGTTGGCCAGGTCGTAGCCGCGCACCTGGTAGATGCCGTCGGTGACCTTGAACAGCCCGTAGCTGAGGTTCAGCTGGGCCTGGCGCAGCAGGCTGGGGTTGACGCTGGGAATGTCCTGGGTGGCCTTGAGGAAGTCATAGGCGCCCAGCTGCCAGGCGACGCTGCCGTCGTCGTTCTTGATCACCAGGTTGTCGGGGCGCTTGATCAGGCCCTTCTCCACCCGGTCGAAGTCCGCACGGTCATTGATCGGCAACGACTGGCGCACCTGCGCCTGGGCGGCTTCGGTGAAGGTGGTCGGCGGTTTGGGCTGCTCGGCGGCGACCAGCAGGCCAGGGCAGAGACCGGCCAGCAGGACGGCAGCAGAAAGACGAGACATCGGAAGACTCCGGTATTTGTAGTTGTGCTCGCACTATGCCGGCCGTCGCGCTAATAATTCCAATGCATTCCAATTTCACAATCAATGCAGGAAGCGCATGAGCGATCTTCGCCAGCTACGCCACTTCGTCGCCCTCGCCGAGCACGGCCACTTCGCCCGTGCCGCCGATGCGGTGAATCTTAGCCAACCCGCCCTGTCACGCAGTATCCAGGCGCTGGAAGGCCAGTTGAGCTGCCAGTTGGTGGACCGCAACCCGCGCGGCGTCACCCTCACCGCCCACGGCCGGCTGGTGCTGGAACACGCCCGCCGCCTGCTGGCAGGCGACCGCGCGCTGCGCAATGCGGTGCTGCAACTGGCGGACCTGGAAACCGGCGAGCTGCGCCTGGGCGCCGGTCCCTTCCCCGGCGCGCGACTGTTGCCACAGGTATTGGCGCGCTACAGCAGCGCGCACCCGAAGGTATCGATCCTGCTCTCCATCGAAAACTGGGGCGAATTGCAGCAGCGCCTGCTGGACGACGAACTCGAACTGTTCGTCGCCGATTACCGCGAACTCGAGGGCGACAGCCGCCTCGATATCCTGCCGCTACGGGTGCATCGCGGCGTGCTGTTCTGCCGGCCCGAGCACCCGCTGATGGCCGGCCAGCCTTCGCTCGACAGCGTGCTGAGCTATCCGCTGGCCGGGCCGCGGCTGCCGCGTGACGCCCACGAGGGCCTTTCGCGCATCCTCGGCCGCGCACAACCCTTGAGCGTGCAATGCGATGACGTGCTGATGCTCAAGGAGCTGGTGAAGGGCAGCGACGTGCTCTGCCTGGCAACCTGGGATGTGGTGGCCGCCGATGTGCGAGCCGGCAGCCTCGCCGTGCTGCCCTGGCCCAATGGCGAAGTGGCCGGGCGCGGCTCCGCCTATGCGCTGGTGCGGCACGCCGGCCGCAGCCTGTCGCCGGCGGCCAGCCAATTCGTCGAGTTGTTGCTGGAGGAAGACGCGGCATTCAATGCCGCGTCATGAGTGCTTCCGCAGGAGGGAGTGGAGCGCGGTGATAGCCATCGGCCCCACGCTCCGATCGAACCGGCAACTCACCGGTGCCAGCCCTGGTAGGGGCCACCGTAGTAGGCCGGCGGTGGCGGCGCGGGGCGATAGTAGTGCGGGCGATCGCGCCAGCCTCCACGATCGTGGTCATGCTCGTAGACCACGCAACCGGTCAACGGAAGGATCATCAATACAGCAGCGAAGAAACGACGCATGGCGCCTCCATCAAGCGAGCCGGCCGCCCCGCCGGGATGCGGGGCGTACATTCTTCCGGTCTCGCAAGATCAGACATTTCGCTCAGAACACGGTGCCGCGCCGAAAGGTAAAGCTTGGGTAAATCAGCCGTTTACAGTTTCCAGACGGCGAACCTTGCGGCTTTGCAGATGCAACACGCCAAACAGCAGCACCTGCACCTTCTCGGTGACCGAACGCCGGCGCGCGAGCAACAGCACCTCGCCGACATGCACCACCAGCAGGATCACCGAGAGCCACAGCAGCGGCCGGTGCAGCTCGCCGAAGGGGTAGATCAGGTTGAGCACGGCGGCGACCCAGAACATGGTCAGCGCGCCCTTGGCGAAACTCAGCAACTCGGACATGGCGATAGATTCCTCGAGGTGAAGGTTGCTGCAGTCTGCCGCCCGGCAAGCCGCGCCCGCTCCTGCCTTTCGACTGGCCCGCGCACCAGGATGCGGCGCCGCGCTTCATTTGAGGGCGGGCAAACGCACTCGCGTGCAGCGAAAAGCCCCCCGCATTCTGCCGCAGCCCTTCTGCACCGGCACTTTCGCCAACTTGGCACGCCGCTCGCTTTGTCTCGGCTGTGCAGGAACGATCCGAACCAAGCGGACAGCGGCACCACAATCTGACAATGGATGACTAGGGTTCCGGCTCGCACGGCGAGTGACTGGTCCGAGAGTCATCGACCTCCAGCGAGGTTACACGGCGGGACAAAAGCCCGGGAGACGAGAGCGACACGTGCCGCCCGACTCCTGCCTGCCCGACAATCGACTGGAGAAGCTCCATGCGCAAGCCCCTTCTGACCGCCCTGTTCGCCGCCGGCCTCGCCGCCTTCAGCGTCTCGGCCTCCGCCGCGGCGAAAAACAGCTTCAACCTCTGCTGGACCATCTACGCCGGCTGGATGCCCTGGGAATACGCGGCCAGCCACGGCATCGTCGACAAGTGGGCGAAGAAGTACGGCATCGAGATCAAGGTCACCCAGCTCAACGACTACATCGAGTCGATCAACCAGTACACCGCCGGCCAGTTCGACGGCTGCACCATGACCAACATGGACGCCCTGACCATTCCCGCCGCCGGCGGCGTCGACTCCACCGCGCTGATCGTCAGCGACTTCTCCAACGGCAACGACGGCATTGTCCTCAAGGGCGACGGCAAGACCCTGGCCGACCTCAAGGGCATGAACGTCAACCTGGTGGAGCTTTCCGTCTCCCACTACCTGCTCGCCCGCGCGCTGGAAAACGCCCGCCTCACCGAGAAGGACGTGAAGACGGTGAACACCTCCGACGCCGACATCGCCGCCGCCTTCAACACCGACGACGTGCAGGCCGTGACCACCTGGAACCCGATGCTCGCCGAGGCCCGCGCCAAGCCGGGCACCACCGAGGTGTTCAACTCCAGCCAGATCCCCGGCGAGATCATGGACATGATGGTGGTCAACAGCGCGGTCCTAAAGGACAACCCGGCACTGGGCAAGGCGCTGACCGGCGCCTGGTTCGAGACCGTGGCGCTGATGCAGGGCGACAGCGCCGAAACCCGCGCCGCACTGGAGCACATGGCCAAGGCCTCGGGCACCGACCTCGCCGGCTACCAGGGCCAGCTCGCCACCACCAAATTGTTCGCCACGCCGCAGGAGGCGCTGGCCTTCGCCACCAGCCCGAAACTGCCGGCGACCATGGACAAAGTGGCGGCCTTCTCCTTCGCCCACGGCCTGCTCGGCGAAGGCGCGAAAAGCGCCGACGCGGTGGGCATGAGCTTCGCGGGCGGGCTGTCCACCGGCGACGCGAAGAACCTCAAGCTGCGCTTCGATCCGAGCTACGTGCAGATGGCGGCGGAAGGGATGCTCTGACGCCGGAGCCTGCAAGAGCCCCTCACCCTAACCCTCTCCCAGAGGGAGAGGGAACCGTTCGGTGCAGGTTGAAACCCTGGCCTCAGTCGGCACGGGCAGCCCCCTCTCCCTGAGGGAGAGGGCAGGGGTGAGGGGGAAGCATCGGTACAAAGTCACGCGACGAAGTTACCGGCCCTTAAGGCCCGCAATAAACAGGTACGAAGCATGCGCCTGATCAACCGAACCCCCGACCGCAGCGGCCGCCTGTTCCTGGTGCTGCTGCCCTTCGCCCTGCTGCTGTTCGCCTACTTCGCGGGCTCCACCTCGCGCCTGGCGGAGAACCCCAACGACAAGCTGCTGCCCAGCGCCGCGCAGATGGCCGACGCGGTGAACCGCCTGGCTTTCAGCGAAGACAAGCGCACCGGCGAAGTGCTGTTCTGGCAGGACACCGGCGCCAGCCTGCAGCGCCTCGGCATGGGCCTCTCCATCGCCGCCCTGCTCGGCCTGGTGCTGGGCATCGCCGCCGGCAGCGTGCCGCTGTTCGGCGCGCCGCTGTCGCCGCTGCTCACCGTGCTGTCGATGATCCCGCCGCTGGCGATCCTGCCGGTGCTGTTCATCGTCTTCGGCCTCGGCGAGCTGTCCAAGGTGGTGCTGATCGTCATCGGCGTCGCCCCCTGCATCGCCCGCGACATCGAACAGCGCGCCCGCGAAATCCCCCGCGAACTGCTGATCAAGGCGCAGACCCTGGGCGCCAGCACCTGGACGCTGATCCTGCGCGTGGTGCTGCCGCAATTGATGCCGCGCCTGCTCATTTCCCTGCGCCTGATGCTCGGCTCGGCCTGGCTGTTCCTCATCGCCGCCGAAGCCATCGCCTCCACCGACGGCCTGGGCTACCGCATCTTCCTCGTGCGCCGCTATCTGGCCATGGACGTGATCCTGCCCTACGTGGTGTGGATCACCGCCCTGGCCTGGCTGATGGACTACGGCCTGCGCCTGCTCACCCGGCGTGCCTTCCCCTGGTACGAAGGAGGCAAGGCATGAGCTTCATTTCGGTCCGCAATGTCTGGCAGCAGTACGACGGCAACGTGGTGCTCGAACGCCTAAATCTCGACGTAAAGGAAGGCGAGTTCTGCACCCTGGTCGGCGCCTCCGGCTGCGGCAAGTCCACCTTCCTACGCCTGCTGCTCGGCCAGGAGCGCCCCAGCCGTGGCGAGCTGCTGCTCGAAGGCCAGCCGCTGCCGGGTGAGCCGGACCCGAGCCGTGGCGTGGTGTTCCAGCGCTACTCGGTGTTCCCGCACCTGTCCGTGCTCGACAACGTCGCCCTCGGCCTGGAACTGCCGCGCTCGCCGCTGTTCGGCCGGCTGCTGGGCAACGCCAAGCGCGAGGCCCGCGAGCAGGCTGCTGCCCTGCTCGAACGCGTCGGCCTCGGTCACGCGCTGAAGCAGTATCCGAGCGCCCTGTCCGGCGGCATGCAGCAACGCCTGGCCATCGCCCAGGCACTGGTGATGAAGCCGCGCGTGTTGCTGCTCGACGAACCCTTCGGCGCGCTCGACCCCGGCATCCGCAAGGACATGCACGCCCTGCTGCTGGAGCTGTGGCAGGAAACCCGGCTCACCGTGTTCATGGTCACCCACGACCTCGCCGAGGGCTTCAGCCTGGGCACCCGCCTGCTGGTCTTCGACAAGGTCCGCCATGACCCGCAGGCACCCAGCGCCTACGGCGCGCGCATCACCTACGACATTCCGCTCAACGCCGACCGCAAGGCCGCCCGCGCCGCCCTGCCCGAACCGCTTGCCGCGCGCCTGGAAACGGCCGCCGCCCCGCTGATCACGCCGGCCTACTAAGGAGCCCGCCATGAACGAATTGCGCACCACCCTCTACGAAGAAACCGTCCCCGGCGGCGGCCACACCTCCTTCGTCCTCAAGCGCGGCCAGCTGCTGCGCCTGACCGACATCGAAGGCGGCGGCAACGTCAGCCTGCTGCTGTTCAACGCCGTCGAGAAAAGCGAGCGGCTGAACCTGCCGGACAGCCTCAAATGCCAGCACACCGCCAAGCTCACCGCCGGCCACTGCCTGTACTCGGACATGGGCCGCGTGCTGGCCGCCATCAGCGCCGACAGCTGCGGCTGGCACGACAGCTTCGGCGGCGTGCTGAACGCCGCCGAAGTGCAGGAGAAGTACGGCGAGGGCCGCTACCAGGAATTGCGCAACGGCTTCTACCGCAACGGCGTGGACAACCTGCTGGTGGAAATGGGCAAGTGGGACATGCGCCTGCAGGACCTGCTGATGTGCCTGAACCTGTTCAGCCGCGTGGACGTCGATGCCGATGGCTGCTTCCGCTTCGCGCCGGGCAACTCGAAAGCCGGCGACTACGTCGAGCTCTACGCGCCGATGGACACCCTCGTCGTGCTCACCGCCCTGCAACACCCCATGGACCCGAACCCGCAGTACGCGCCCAAGCCCATCGGCCTGACCTGGCAGCAGGTCGCCGCCGACGGCATCAGCGTGCTTTGCCGCACGTCCCGCGCGGAGAACGGCCGCGGCTTCCACAACACCGAACGCCAGTACCTGTAAGGAGCGCGAGCATGCCCATCGTTCCCAGCGACAAACACCCCGAAGCCTGCGTCTCGCGCACCCTGATCCCGGCCGGCGAACCCAGCCTCACCGAACTCAAGGCCGGGCAGACCCTGCGCATCCTCGACCTGGAAGGCAACCAGGCGGTGGACACGCTGTTCTTCAGCGCCGCCAACCCGCGCGAGCGCTACGACGTACAGCGCACCCTGCGCAAGCAGGGGCAGGTCTACCTCAGCGCCGGCAGCGTGCTGTATTCCAACCTCGGCAACCCGATGCTGAGCATCGTCGCCGACACCTGCGGCCGCCACGACACCCTCGGCGGCGCCTGCGCCCAGGAGAGCAACACCGTGCGCTACGCCCTGGACAAGCGCTACATGCACAGCTGCCGCGACAACTTCCTGCGCGCCAGCCTGCACGACGGCCGCCTGGGCAAGGCCGACATCAGCCACAACATCAACTTCTTCATGAACGTGCCGGTCACCGCCGAGGGCGGCCTGACCTTCGAGGACGGCATCTCCGCTGCCGGCAAGTACGTCGAGCTGCTCGCGCACATGGACGTGATCGTCCTGATCTCCAATTGCCCGCAGCTCAACAACCCCTGCAACGGCTGGAACCCGACGCCGGCGGAGTTGCTGGTATGGGACTGAAGCGGCTGCAGGCGGCAGGCGTCGGGCTGCAGGCGCTACGGCGCTGGCTGTACGTCCTGAGCCAGAGCCGGAGTGGCCAATGCAGCCCCGCGCTGCGCGCGGACGAAACCTGTAGGAGCGAGGGGGACGCCATCGTTATTGCTCGCGAACAAGCTCCCCTGACACACCGGCGCTAAGCGGGTTCGCGAGCAAGGGCTAGGCGCCCCCCTCGATCCGACGAAAAGCGCTTCGGCACTCCGGACGACCGTAGTGCACACCGAATCATGGCGGGACGGCCCGCCACCCCATGGGGACGCCCTCATGTTCGACAAGCTCCTGATCGCCAACCGCGGCGCCATCGCCTGCCGCATCCTGCGCACGCTCAATGACCTGAACGTGGGCGGCGTCGCCGTGTACTCCGAAGCCGATGCCGCCAGCCTGCACCTGCAGCAGGCCGCCCAGGCCATCAGCCTCGGCGAAGGCCCGGCCTCCAGCACTTATCTGGTCGTGGAGAAAATCCTCGCCGCGGCCCGCGACAGCGGCGCCCAGGCGATCCATCCCGGCTACGGCTTCCTCTCGGAAAACGCCGCCTTCGCCGAAGCCTGCGAAGCCGCCGGCATCGCCTTCGTCGGCCCGACGCCGGAGCAACTGCGTGTGTTCGGCCTCAAGCACACCGCCCGTGCGCTGGCCCGCGAACAAGGCGTACCGATGCTCGAAGGCACCGACCTGCTGCCCGACCTCGAAGCCGCGTTGCTCGCCGGTGAAGAAGTCGGCTACCCGGTGATGCTGAAAAGCACCGCCGGCGGTGGCGGCATCGGCATGCGCGTGTGTCGCTCGGCGGACGAACTGCGCGACGCCTTCGACGCGGTGAAGCGCCTGGGGCAGAACAACTTCAGCGACTCGGGCGTGTTCATCGAGAAGTACATCCAGCGCGCCCGCCACCTCGAAGTGCAGGTATTCGGCGATGGCCAGGGCGAGGTGATCGCCCTCGGCGTGCGCGACTGCTCGGTGCAGCGGCGCAACCAGAAGGTGCTGGAGGAAACCCCTGCACCCAACCTGCCCTCTGGCATGGCCGACGCTCTCTGCGCGGCGGCGGTCCAACTGGCCAAGGCCGTCAGCTACCGCAGCGCCGGCACCGTGGAGTTCGTCTACGACAGCGAGGCGCAGCGCTTCTACTTCCTCGAAGTGAACACCCGCCTGCAAGTCGAGCACGGCGTCACCGAACAGGTCTGGGGGGTTGACCTGGTGCGCTGGATGATCGAGTTGGCCGCCGGCGACCTGCCGCCGCTGGCCGACCTCATCGCCGGGCTGAAACCCAGCGGCCACGCGATCCAGGCGCGTCTTTACGCGGAGGATCCGGGCCGCGACTTCCAACCCTGTCCCGGTCTGCTCACTGCCGTGCAGTTCCCACCGGCCGACGGCAAGGCGCTGCGCATCGACACCTGGGTCGAGGCCGGCTGCGAGATTCCGCCCTGGTTCGACCCGATGATCGCCAAGCTCATCGCCTGGGCGCCGACCCGCGAGCAGGCCAGCGCCGGCCTCGACCGCGCGCTGGCCGACAGCCTGCTGTACGGCGTGGAATGCAACCGCGACTACCTGCGGCAGATCATCAAAGACGCGCCCTTCGCCAGCGGCTCGCCCTGGACGCGCTGCCTGGAAGGCCTGCAGTACCGCGCCCAGACACTCGAAGTGCTCAGCGCCGGCACCCAGACCAGCGTGCAGGATTACCCCGGCCGCCTCGGCTACTGGGCCGTGGGCGTACCGCCATCGGGGCCGATGGATGATCGCGCGCTGCGCCTGGGCAATACCCTGCTGGGTAACCCCGAAGGCGCCGCCGCGCTGGAAATCACCATGAGCGGCCCGACCCTGCGCTTCAACACCGACGCGGTGGTAAGCGTCACCGGCGCCCCGCTGCCGATCCACCTGGATGGCGTCGAGCAGCCGATGGACACGTCGCTGTTCGTAGCCGCCGGGTCCACGCTCAGCCTCGGCACTGTCGGCGGCGCTGGCGCGCGCAGCTACCTGTGCCTGCGTGGCGGCGTGAACGTGCCGGACTACCTGGGCAGCAAGAGCACCTTCACCCTCGGCCAGTTCGGCGGCCACGGCGGTCGCGCCCTGCGCGCCGGCGACGTGCTGCACATCGCCGAGCTGGAAGACGGAAGTCACGGTGAGAGCCTGCCAGTGGAGCTGCGCACCGACCTCCCCGCCGTACGCAGCATCCGCGTGATCTACGGCCCCCACGGCGCACCGGAATACTTCACCCCGGCCTACATCGAGACCTTCTTCACCACCGACTGGGAAGTGCACTTCAACTCCAGCCGCACCGGCGTACGCCTGATCGGGCCGAAGCCGGAATGGGTGCGCGAGAGCGGCGGCGAGGCCGGCCTGCACCCGTCCAACATCCACGACAACCCCTACGCCATCGGCGCGGTGGACTTCACCGGCGACATGCCGGTGATCCTCGGCCCGGACGGCCCGAGCCTGGGCGGCTTCGTCTGCCCGGTGACGGTGATCGAGGCCGACCTCTGGCAGCTCGGCCAGCTCAAGGCGGGGGACAAGATTCGCTTCGTGCCGGTGGATATCGCCACCGCCCGCAGATTGGCGCAGTTCTGTAGGAGCGAGCTTGCTCGCGAACGCTTTATGCCGGAAGTTCTGGAGTTGGGCGGGTTCGCGAGCAAGCTCGCTCCTACACAGGCAACGCCCAGCATCGGCGCAGCCGATTTCCCCTCACCCCAGCCCTCTCCCGTGGGGAGAGGGGGCCGTTCGGCATTGCCGGCGGGCACAGAGTTCTCCGATGGCACAGACGGCTCCCTCTCCCTCCAGGAGAGGGCGGGGGGTGAGGGCAGCCCGAGCACCGTGCTCACCTCCCCCATCGTCCTCGACCTCGGCCAGGACGACACCCGCCTGGTAGCACGCCTCTCCGGCGACACCCACCTGCTGCTGGAAATCGGCCAGCCCGAGCTGGACCTCGTCCTGCGCTTCCGCGGCCACGCCCTGATGCAGGCGCTGGAGGCCAAGAACCTCGACGGCGTGATCGACCTCACTCCCGGCATCCGTTCGCTGCAGGTGCACTACCAGCCGGAAACCCTGTCGCTGGAAACCTTGCTGGCAACCGTCGCCGGACTCTGGGACGCCGTGTGCGCCGCGCAGGACCTCAAGGTGCCGTCGCGCATCGTCCACCTGCCGCTGTCCTGGGACGACCCGGCCTGCCAACTGGCCATCGAGAAATACATGACCACCGTGCGCAAGGACGCGCCCTGGTGCCCGAGCAACCTGGAGTTCATCCGCCGCATCAACGAACTGCCGGACCTGGAGGCGGTGTACCGCACCGTGTTCGAAGCCAGCTACCTGGTGATGGGCCTGGGTGACGTCTACCTCGGCGCGCCGGTGGCTACACCGCTGGACCCGCGCCACCGCCTGGTGACCACCAAGTACAACCCGGCGCGCACCTGGACCGCGGAAAACTCCGTGGGCATCGGCGGCGCCTACATGTGCGTCTACGGCATGGAAGGCCCCGGCGGCTACCAGTTCGTCGGCCGCACCCTGCAGATGTGGAACCGCTACCGCGAAGTCGCCGCATTCGACGGCAAGCCCTGGCTGCTGCGCTTCTTCGATCAGATCCGTTTCTACCCGGTCTCGGCGGACGAACTGCTGCGCATCCGCCGCGACTTCCCGCTGGGCCGCTATCCGCTGCGCATCGAGGAAAGCGAACTGCGCCTGGCCGACTATCAGCAATTCCTCACCGAGGAAGCCGACAGCATCGCTGCCTTCCGCCGCCACCAGCGCGCCGCCTTCGACGCCGAGCGCCAGCGCTGGATCGCCTCCGGCCAGGCGCACTTCGACAGCGAGGAAGCCGCCATCGACACCGGCGAGGACGCCCCGCTCGGCGCTGGCCAACATGCCGTCGAAAGCCACATCGCCGGCAACCTCTGGCAGGTACAGGTGGAAGCCGGCGCCAGCGTGAAGGCCGGCGACATCCTGGTGATCCTCGAATCCATGAAGATGGAAATCCCCCTCACCGCCCCACGCGACGGCGTAGTGCGCGAGGTCCGCGTGCAGCCCGGTTCGCCGGTGCGCGCCGGGCAGCGGGTGGTAGTGATGGAAGAAGCCTGAACCGACATAACCGCCGTTGCGCAGAGCCCCTCACCCTAACCCTCTCCCGCAAGCGGGAGAGGGGACCGTACGGAGTGGGCCTCAGCGCTGGATTCAACCTGAACCACAGTCCGCGCCACCCGGCCAGCCATGGTTCGCAACCAACACCGCGCCGGGCTGCTCTTCCCCCTCTCCCTCCGGGAGAGGGCCGGGGTGAGGGCAGCCCAGCCAGAGAACTGATCGGCCCAAGGAAACACGACCATGCCCACTACCTTCGATCTCCGCCTCACCACCCTGCGCAGCGCCTACCGCGAAGGCCGCACCACGCCGCGCCAGCTCATCGCCCAGCTGCGCAACAAGGCCGCCGCGCTGAACCCGGATTACCACCTGTTCATCCACCTGCTCAGCCTGGAAGAACTGGAGCCCTACCTTGCCGCACTGGACGACCAGTCACCGGAGAGCCTGCCGCTCTACGGCATCCCCTTCGCCATCAAGGACAATATCGACCTCGCCGGCATCCCCACCACCGCCGCCTGCCCGGCCTTCGCCTACACGCCGGAAACCTCCGCGACGCTGGTGCAGCAACTGATCGATCTGGGCGCCATCCCGCTGGGCAAGACCAACCTCGACCAGTTCGCCACCGGCCTCAACGGCACCCGCTCGCCCTATGGCGAATGCCGCAACAGTGTGCTTCCCGAGTACCCGTCGGGCGGTTCCAGCGCCGGCTCCTCGCTGGCCGTGGCGCTGGGCGTGGCGAGCTTCGCCCTGGGCACCGACACCGCCGGCTCCGGTCGCGTGCCGGCAGCGCTCAACGGTTTGGTCGGGCTGAAACCGAGCAAGGGGCTGCTGTCCAACCACGGCCTGGTGCCGGCCTGCCGCACGCTGGACTGCATCACCTACTTCACCGCCAGTGCCGCCGAGGCCAGCGAGCTGCTCGCTCTCACTGCAAAGCTCGATCCACAGGACGGCTACAGCCGCGCCAACCCGACGTGGAACAACGCCAGCGCCTTCGGTGCGCCCAAACCTTTCCGCTTCGGTGTTCCCCGTGCCGATCAACTGGAATTCTTCGGCTGCCATGAAGGCCCGGTGCTGTTCACCGATGCCCTCGACCAGCTCAAGGCCCTCGGTGGCGAGGCGCAGGAAATCGACTTCGCACCCTTCCTCGAAGCCGCGCGCCTGCTCTACGAAGGCCCCTGGGTGGCCGAGCGCTACAGCGTGGCCGGCGAACTGATCGAGCGCGATCCGCTCGCCGTGCTGCCGGTGATTCGCGATGTGCTGGCCAAGGCTCCCGGCGCAACCGCCGTGCAAGCGTTCCGCGCGCAATACCGCCTGCAGGAACTCAAGGCGCAGTGCGACGCGATCCTCGCCGACCTCGACTGCGTGTTCACCCCCACCATCGGCCGCCCGGTGACGCTGGACGAGCTGCACGCCGAACCGGTGAAGCGCAATTCCGACCTGGGCTACTACACCAACTTCATGAACCTGCTGGACTACGCCGCCGTCGCCGTGCCCAGCGCGATCATGGACAACGGCCTGCCCTGGGGCGTGACCCTGTTCGGCCGCGCCTTCACTGATCAGTACCTGCTCGGCGTGGCGGATGCGCTGCAGCGCCGGCACAACCTGCCGCTCACCGGCGGCAACGCCTTGGCGCCGGCGTCCTCCGCCAACGCCGCGCGCAACGACCGAGCGCGCCTGGTGGTCTGTGGCGCCCACCTGGACGGCCTGGCGCTGAACTGGCAACTGCGCCAGCGCGGCGCGCGCCTGCTGCGCGCAACCCAAAGCGCACCCGCCTACAAACTCTACGCCCTGGCCGGCGGCCCGCCGCTGCGCCCGGGCATGCTGCGCGTGGCCGAGGGCGGCGCGGCCATCGAAGTGGAAGTCTGGGAGCTGCCCAGCGCCGAACTGGGCTCCTTCCTCACTGGCATTCCCGCGCCATTGGGGCTGGGCAAGGTGCAACTGGAGGATGGCAGCTGGGAGACCGGCTTCATCTGCGACGCCTGGGGCCTGGACGGCGCCGAGGACATCAGCCGCTTCGGCGGCTGGCGCGCGTGGCTGGTCAGCCGCAACTGATCACAGAGGGCTTTCGTAGGATGGCGTGGAGCGCAGCGATACCCATCAAATCCACGCACCGCCAGCATGGGTATCGCTGCGCTCCACCCATCCTACAATGCTGCGAAAACCGATCCCGGCGCAGGAGCGGACTCCGTCCGCGATGACCCGCTCACACGAAACTGCTCAGTGGTTGACGTGTGCCGCTGGCCAGCCGCAGCTGATCACAGAAAGCTTTCGTAGGATGGGTGGAGCGCAGCGATACCCATCAAATCCACGCACCGCCAGCATGGATATCGCTGCGCTCCACCCATCCTACAACGCTGCGAAAACCGATCCCGGCGCAGGAGCGGACTCCGTCCGCGATGACCCGCTCACACGAAACTGCTCAGTGGTTGACGTGTGCGGCTGGCCAGCCGCAGCTGATCACAGAAAGCTTTCGTAGGATGGCGTGGAGCGCAGCGATACCCATCAAATCCACGCACCACCAGCATGGGTATCGCTGCGCTCCACCCATCCTGCAATGCTGCGAAATACCGATCACTGCGCGGGAGCGGACTCCGTCCGCGATGACCCGCTCACACAAAAATGGTCAGTGGTTGACGGGGCAGCTGGCCAGCCGCAGTTGATCACAGAAAGCTTTCGTAGGATGGCGTGGAGCGCAGCGATACCCATCAAATCCACGCACCACCAGCATGGGTATCGCTGCGCTCCACCCATCCTACAATGCTGCGAAAACCGATCCCGGCGCAGGAGCGAACTCCGTCCGCGATGACCCGCTCACACGAAACTGCTCAGTGGTTGACGTGTGCAGCTGGCCAGCCGCAGCTGATCACAGAGGGCTTTCGTAGGATGGCGTGGAGCGCAGCGATACCCATCAAATCCACGCACCACCAGCATGGGTATCGCTGCGCTCCACCCATCCTGCAATGCTGCTGCATCATCGGCATGTGGACGGATAGCAGGTCGCGAACGCCACGCTCTTTGCGTTACCGGCGTCGGAGCATGGAACCCCGCCGCACCACCAGCTAGAGTCCCAGCATCATCCGCCGCAAGGACCGGTCATGTCCGACCTCAGCCACCAGCAGGCACAGCACCGCGTCAACGACATCCTCGCCTTTGACCGCGAACTCCAGCGCCTGCACGACGAAGGCGCCCTGGTTCTCGACAACGCCCAGCAGCAGCACCTGCACGAACACCAGCAACGCCTGCTCGCCGATTACCGCGCGCGTTTCGACATCGACCGCGACAGCCAGGACCACCGACTGTCCCTGGGCATGCGCATCGCCTCCTTCCTCGGCGCACTGGCCCTGGCCGCCAGCCTGTTCTTTCTCTTCTACCAGTTCTGGGGGCTGTTCAGCGAAGGCGTGCAGGTCGCTATCCTCATCGGCGCCTCGCTGATCAGCCTGCTGCTGACCCTCGCGCTGCAACGCCGCGACGCCTCCGGCTACTTCGCCAGGCTCGGCGCCATGCTGGCCTTCGCCTGCTTCGTGCTGAACGTCGTGATGGTCGGGCAGATCTTCAATATCACGCCGTCCGACAAGGCCCTGCTGCCCTGGGCCGCGTATGCCCTGCTGCTGGCCTACACCTGCAACACCCGGCTGCTGCTGGCCGCCGCGCTGATCTGCGTGATGGGCTATGTCGCCGCGCGAGTCGGTACCTGGAGCGGCGTGTACTGGCTGGACGTCGGCGAACGTCCGGAAAACTTCTTCCCCGCGGCGCTGCTGATCTTCCTCGTGCCGTCGTTCATCTCCCAGCATCGCTTCGACGGATTCGCCACGATCTACCGGGTATTCGGCCTGCTCGGGGTGTTCCTGCCGATGCTGGTGCTGGCCAACTGGGGCAGCAGCAGCTACCTGCCCTTCCACCCACGCGCGGTGGAGGGCGCCTACCAGGTCCTGGGCTTCGCTGTGTCGGCGCTGGTGATCTGGCTGGGCGCGCGCCGTGAATGGCCGGAAGTGGTGAACACCGGGCTGACCTTCTTCGTGATCTTCCTCTATACCAAGTTCTTCGACTGGTGGTGGGAGGTCATGCCCAAGTACCTGTTCTTCCTCGTGCTGGGTCTGTGCGCGGTGCTGATCCTGCTGGTGCTGCGGCGCCTGCGCCGCGCCCACGGCCTGCTGGGAGCCCGCCCATGAACTGGACCCGTACTCATGCGCTGGCCAGCGGCGTCGGCCTGATCCTGCTGGTGAACGCTGTCGCCCTGGGCGGCGTTGCCTGGAACCGCTCCGGCGAGCCGGACAGCGTGCTGTCGCTCAGCCAGCGCGAACTGCTGCGCAACAGCGACTGGTACAAGGAAAACAGCGGCCTGAGCCTGCGCCTGCGCTGGCGTACGCCCAGCCGGGACGAAGCCGCGCGGCAGCATAATCGCGGCTGGCAGCCGGCCATCGATGGCCAGAAGATGGCCGAACTCGGCTTCGCCATACCCGAGCAGGTGGACGACGACAGTGCCCGGCGCTTCGGCCGCCAGCAATCGCGCGAGGCGCTACTGGTACTGGAGCTCAACGGCCCGTTGTACGAGCGCGAAGTGCAACTGACCCGCAAACGCCTCGACGAGGCTCGCCTGGCCGCCGATGCCGCGCCACAGAATGCACGCCTGGCGGACGAACGCGACTTCATTCGGCGCGAACTGGACAGCGAGGAGAAAACCGACACGCGCCTGCTGCTCAAGGACGTCGGCCTGGACCTGCCGACGCTGCGGGCGCGCTACCCCGACCGCCAGCGCTATCTCATCGTCCACGGCCAGGTGCGCCCCGTCTCCAACTACTACCAGCACATCTGGACACTTGGCGGCACGGCCAGCGCCGTCGGTACCGACAACCTCAATGTGCCGCGGCAGTGGCGCGAACGCCTGGACCAGATCACCGCGCAGCCTCACCGGGCCGCAGATGGTCGAGCCCAGCCCTTCGTCGCCGAAGTCGCCTTCGGCCAGCGCCTGGAACCATGGATCCAGCGCGTCGACATGCCCTGAGCCAACGGCCGCGCCGATCCGAATCCGCTTGCGCGATGCGGGTCGGCGCTGCACCCTGAACGCCCGCATCACCGCCAATTCCCGCCTGACCGGTCATGAACGACGTCATTCCCGATCCCAGCCTTTGCCCGCTCTGCGGCCAGTCCAATCGTTGCACCCAGTCCGATCCGGCACTGGAAGGCCAACCCTGCTGGTGCTTCAGCACAAGCATCGAGCGCAACGCGCTGGAGCGCATTCCGCCTGAGCTGATCGACCGCGCCTGCCTGTGCCCGCGCTGCGCCGCCGGGCTGAAGGACGACGAGCTCGCCTGATGCGTCTGGACCGTTTCATCGCCAACCTGCCCCACCTGAACCGCCAGCAGGCCCGCCAGTTGCTCGCCGAAGGGCGCCTGCGCGTGGACGGCGAAGTGGTGCGCGATGGACGCCACGAAGTGCGCGAGTTCTCCCGCGTGGAGCTGGACGCCGAGCTGCTGCAGGCCGGCAAGCCGGCGCGCTACTTCATGCTGCACAAGCCCGCCGGCTGCGTCAGCGCCACCCGCGACGCCGAGCACCGCACCGTGCTCGACCTGCTGGACGAGCCGGACAAACACGAGCTGCACATCGGCGGCCGCCTGGACTACAACACCACCGGTCTGCTGCTGATCACCAATGATGGCCAGTGGTCACGGCGCATGACCCTGCCCGGGCGCAAACTGCCCAAGGTCTACTACGTCGAGACCGAAGACCCGATCGAGACGTGCTACATCGAGACCTTCGAGCAGGGCCTGTACTTTGCCTTCGAAGACCTCACCACCCTGCCCGCCCAGCTGGAAATCCTCGGCACTCGTGCCGCGCGCCTGACCCTGCACGAAGGCCGCTACCACCAAGTCAAGCGCATGTTCGGTCACTTCCAGAACAAGGTGACCCGCCTGCACCGCGAGAGCATGGGCAGCCTCCTGCTCGACCCGGCGCTGCAGCCCGGCGAATACCGCGCGCTGACTGCGCAGGAAATCGCCGAGCTGGACGCGTAGGAGCAGCTGTCTTTTCCTGGGGGGCCGTACCAATGTATCTCCCTCACCCCAGCCCTGGCTGCGCGCCCCGCTCCTCAGGGAGAGGGGGCAGCCCGAGCCGGCTGACACTGAGGTTTCATCCTGCACCGAACGGTCCCCTCTCCCCTTGGGAGAGGGCTGGGGTGAGGGATGGCCCAAGCGCAGAGGTATCTCGTAGGAGCGGACTCCGTCCGCGATGGCCCACCGGTCTGCTCGGAGCGAGCGGAAATCAATCGCGGACAAAGTCCGCTCCTACATCTCGTGCCCCGCGCAACATTCCGAAAACTCCTACGCAAACCATTCAGCCCGGCGGTTTGCAGGCGCCCACGCCGCTTGGCTAAGCTGCCTGCCACGCCCGCGTTCCAAGGAAAGGTGATGAAGAAACTGTCGGTTGCCCTGCTGATCGCCTTGAGCGCCAGCGTCGCCTTTGCCAATCCGGGCAAGCCCTCGCCGCTCTCGGACCTGCAGGCCGCGCTGAAGACCCTCAAGCCCGGCCAGTTCCTCTGGTATCCGGAAATCTCCCCGGCGGGCCCGGTGACCCTGGTGGTCAGCCTCACCGAGCAGCGCGCCTACGTGTACCGCAACGGCATCGCCATCGGTGTGGCCACCGTGAGTACCGGCAAGAAGGGCAAGGAAACTCCCACCGGTGTGTTTTCCATCCTGCAGAAGAAGGTCGAGTACCATTCCGACCTCTACAACAGCGCGCCGATGCCCTACATGCAGCGCCTGACCTGGGACGGCATCGCCCTGCACGCCGGCAACCTGCCCGGCTACCCGGCCTCCCACGGCTGCATCCGCCTGCCCATGGCGTTCGCCAAGAAGCTCTACGAAGTCACCGGCTTCACTTCCACCACCGTGATCATCTCCGACGCCAAGAGCTCACCCGTGGAGGTCTACCACCCCGGCCTGCTCGCCCCCATCGTCAGCGGCGGCCGCGCCGCCGGCCCGCACGACGACAGCGGCATGGTGGTGCCGTTCTGGAGCGACCCCGGTGCGGAAAAGGGCCCCGTCTCGGTACTGGTCAGCCGCGCCGACCGCCGCCTCTACGTCTACCGTGGCGGCCTGCAGATCGGCACTGCGCCGGTAGCTTTCGAGCACGCGGAGGAAAAGACCGGCGTCGCCGCCTTCTCCCTCATGGAGAAACCCTCGCAAAGCGAGATCGACAGCGAAAACCCGAACCTGCGCTGGACCAGCGTGCAGGTCAGCGATCCGCAACGCGGCCTGACGCCCGCCGAGCAGTTGGGCAAGTTCAGCCTCGACCGTGAGTTCCTGCGCAGCCTGCTGACCAGCATGGATGTGGGCAGCACCCTGGTGATCACCGATCTGCCGTCCACCCGCGACACGCGCAGCAACCCGGACTTCACCGTGATCACCACCAACGACCGCAAGGCGGAACAGAAACCGGTCAAGAACCAGAGTGTCGAGTAACGGGTAGAACCGGAGCGGCTTCGCGTTGCTCCGGATTATCCCTACATGGTCTTCATCGTTTCCCTCCCCCCGCCACCATCCACTCCAGCCACACTGCCAGTCCTCACCTGCGGACAGACGGCCTCAAGCCGGCCGTGCAAGCAGCCGAAGAATCTCGAAACACAAAGAGTCCAGGCGCCTGTCCGCGGTGAGTTCCACTCGCCCTCATGCCCGGAACATCGGAGCTTCGTGGCGATTTATTGTGCTGAAAAGTTCGTAATTACCGACGGGTGGAACCATACTTGATTAAAAAACAGCCACACCACTGGTCAAAAATCACGCACAATGCGGCGTTTCCCAGAAAAAACCATATCTATTCAACGGGAATGTTGTATTCATGCTGACTTTCTTGAAGTTACGGGGGTTCTTCCGGATTTCGCTCGCCAGTGCCGCGCTCTTCGCGATCGGCAGCTGGCAGACCGCGTCCGCCGCCCGCCTGCCCACGGCAGAGGAATTGCACCGCCTCGCGCCGGCGACCAACACCGAAACCCTGCGCCTGGCGCTCAGCGCGCTGCAGTGCGCCAGCACCCAGCTGGGCGGCCAGAACCGACTGCTGACGGTGATCGACTACTCCAAACCGTCCCGCGACAAGCGCCTCTGGGTCTTCGACCTGAAGCAGCGCAAGCTGCTCTTCGAAGAGTGGGTCGCCCATGGCAAGAAGAGTGGCGATGACATGGCCACCTCCTTCTCCAATCGCCCGGAGAGCAACCAGTCCTCCATCGGTCTCTACCAGACCGGCCAGACCTACAGCGGCAAGCACGGCCGTTCCCTGCGCCTGCTGGGCCTGGAGCCGGGCTTCAACGACAACAGCGAAGAGCGCGCCATCGTCATGCACGCCGCCGCCTACGCCGATCCCAAGGTCGTCCCCGGTCTTGGCCGCCTGGGCCGCAGCCTCGGCTGCCCGGCAGTGCGTCCGCAGGTGGCGCAGCAGCTGATCGACACGCTGAAGAACGGCAGCTACGTCTTTGCCTACTACCCGCAACAGCAGTACCTGCGGACCTCCCAGTTCCTCGCCGGGCCAAGTTGCACCGTGGCGAAGAACCCGCAGATCAACCGCTACGCCACCAACCTCGCCAAGCGCTGATCGATACCCCTGATGTAACGCAAACCGCCGGCATCAGCCGGCGGTTTGCGTTTCAGGGTGTTCCGGGGTGGAGCTAGGCCTTGACCCCATCCAGAATCTGCAGCAACGCCCGCACATCCACCGCATCCATCTGCTCGGGGTTGAGGAAGCGCTCGCCGTATTCCTTGTAGACGCCCTGGCTGATGAACAGGCGGAACAGGTCGGCGTCGATGTGCTGGTCGCGAGCCATGAAGGCCAGGATCTTCAGCGACTCGGACAGCGTCTTCGGCGCCTTGTACGGGCGATCGGCGGCGGTCAGCGCCTCGAAGATATCGGCGATCGCCATGACTCTTTCCGGAATGCTCATCTGCTCGCGACAGAGTTTGCGCGGGTAGCCGGTGCCATCCATCTTCTCGTGATGGTTGGCGGCGATGGTCGGCACGCGGCGCAGATTGCGCGGCAGAGGCAGCGTGGTGAGCATCATCAGGGTCTGGACGATGTGCTCGTTGATCTTGAAGCGCTCCTCGTCGTTCAGCGTGCCGCGGCGGATGCCCAGGTTGTACAGCTCGCCATAGTTGCTTGCGTAGGGCGGCAGGCGCATGTCGAAGCCCCAGACGTTGCGTGGATCGTCCTTCACCACCGGTGGCTTGCGCTCGCCCCACGGCACGCGGTGCTCGGGTTTGTCGGCAAGGAGGAACTCCTCGGCCGGTAGCGGCCGCTCGGGCCGGCCCTGCAGGCGCTCGGCCTCGTCGTGGGAGATGCCCAGGCGGTCGTCGAAATAGCGCAACCAGCGGCGCTCGCCGATCTGCCTGAGGCGCTCTATATCCTCATCCTTCATGAACTCGCCGCCGACGTTGGCCTGGGCGACGAAGGCGTAGTCCTCGCGCAACGCCTCGTGCAGGGCATCGCGCCGGGCGGCGAGCAGGCCAATGTCGCTGCCCTCGGCGATACCACGCCAGTAGTCCAGTTCGATATCCCGCCAGATCACCTCGAAGCGCGTGCGCACCTCATGCAGGCGGTTGTACAGGGTCTCCAGCTTGGTCGCCTTGTCCACCACGTACTCGGGGCTGGTGATCTTGCCGCAGTCATGCAGCCAGGCGGCGATCTGGAATTCGTAGCGCTCGGCATCGCTCATGGTGAAGCCGGCGTACTCGCCATCGCGCGAGTCGATGACCTTCTGCAGCAGCAGGTCAGCCAGCTGTGGCACCCGTTCACAGTGGCCGCCGGTGTAGGGGCTCTTGGCGTCGATGGCGTCGGCCAGCAGCTTGATGATGGCATCCAGCAGGCGCTGCTGGGCTTCGATCAGCTGGCGGGTCTCGATGGCCACGGCGGCAGCGCCGGAAAGCTCCTCGACGAAGCGCTTGAACGGCTTTCGCGGCTGGCGGCTGAGCTCGCCCTCCTCGGCGAGTTGCAACACCAGGATGCCGAGCAACTCGTCGGAACGGTTGCGCAGGGAGACCTCCAGATACTGCCCGCGATTGGCCAGCGCAAGGTCGACCCGCTCGGCCAGCTCCGCCTCGGTGAAACCTTCGATCAGCATGGATTGCGGGTACTGCTCGCCATTCACCGAGCAGGCCAGGCGCAGACGGCATTCCTCGTCGTCCAGCAGGTATACCGCACCCCCCATCACCCCGGTGGCTTCCACCAGGCGCGAGAGCACGCCTTCGAGCATGCTCTCCAGACGCGTTTCGCGGCTGAGGGTCAGGGTGATCGCCTGGAAGTTGTGAATGGTGCGCGACATGCTGCCCATCACGCTGCTCAGGTCGCGAACCTCGGCGATCTTCGACTCGACGCCTACCGGTCGGGCAAAGTCGAAGGCCGCCAGTGCGCCGACCTGATCAGCCAGTGCAGTCAACGGGCGGGCAATGCGCCGGCCGATGTACCAGCCGATCAGCAACAGGACAAGCAGCAGCGTGCCGCTCCACAGCGCCTGGTTGAACAGCAGCTGGCGTGCGCCGGCCAGTAGCTCCACGGCGGGAATGGCGATCAGCACCTTCACTTCGTTGCTGGTGAAGTTCGATAGCGGCACCCAGATCCCGTACCAGTTCTCGCCATTCACCCGGTAGGCCTGCGGCGTGCCGGAGGGTACCGATTCAGCGTTGAGCTCGCTCAATGCGGGCACCTTCAACTCGGCCAGGGTAGCCAGACGCAGCTCCTTGCCCTCGTGCACCATCAATCTGGCGAGGTCCGGATAGGCGATCACCGTGCCCTTGCCGTCCACCACCGCCAGTTCGGTGTTGGCGGTCTGGCGAAGATCACCCATTTCGCCGCCCAGATCGTTGACCGAGGCGTCCATGCCGATCACCGCGGCACCATCCACACTGCGATGTGCCAGGGTCAGGCCGATCTCGCGCGTGGTGAAAAACACGTAGGGCTGGGTCAGCACCGTCTTGCTGGTGCCGCGCGCCTCTGCATACCAGGGGCGTTGGCGCGGGTCGTACTGATAGTCCGGGCGCTCCTGCACACGCAACAGGCGCAGTTCGCTGTCGTAGAAGCGCCACTCGCCGAGCAGCCCGCCCTGGCCGTTGAGCGTCTGGCTCTGCACCAGGTATTTGGCCGCGTCCGGCGCCTGCAGGGTCTGGCGCACCTCGGGCACGCGCAGCGCACGAATCAGCAGGAACTCACCGTTCGGATAGCCGATGTACACCGCACTCAGGGTGCGATTGGCACGCAGGTTTTCCACCAGCATCGGCAGGCGATCGAGGCGCGCCGGCAGGTTGTCGGTCTGCGAGATGGGATCGTGGGTCAACAGTCACAGCGCGCTTTCCGCCGGGTCGATCAGCCGGCGGATGCGCTCGTTGATCGTCGCGCCCAACTGGCTGGCCGACTCCCCGGCCGCCGTCACCAGCGCGCCCTCCACGCCACGGTACCCCTGGATCAGCAATGCCCCCGCCAGCACCAGCATGCTGGCGATAATGGCCCCGGCCACCAGCAATTGCAGCGGAATACCCCGTTCGAATGCCTTCATCCTTTACCAGCCTCTGTCCGTGGAGCTGTAGCGATAGCCGCTGTCGAGCAATCCTTCCGCCACTGGCGGCGGGGCGTTGTTACGCATGATCCGGGCCAGGCTTCCGTCCAGCCATAACACTTCCATCAGGCGCATCCACTCGGCGCTTTGCGCCGGGGTGAAGCGCTTGCGCGAGAGCATCAGGTTGTGGGGCGTCGCCGGGCCGGGCATCACATCTACCACACGAAAGCGTTCGCGTTGACGACGATCGCTCACCGCACCCTCGAGATTCATCTCGTGGCCGATCACCCCCTCCACGTCGCCGTTGAGCAAGGCACTGAAACGGGTCGTATCGTCTTGGTATTCCACCACCCGCCCCTCGGCCTTGAGAATGCGCAGCATGCCGTCGATATAGGCGCCATGGCGGTAGCCGGCAATCACCCCCAGGCGTGCGCCGGGCATGTCATGGAAGGCGTCCAGGCCGTTCATGTCACCCAGGTCATTGCGCACGATGAGCTTGTTGCGCATGTAGAGGTAGGGCAGCAGATAGGTGTAGGCGCGGCGTTGCGGCGTAGCGACGCCACTGGTCCCCATCTGCAACTCGCCACTCTCGAGCCGGCGCCAGACTTCGTCACGCGGCCGGACGGACGTCTCGAACCGGCAGCCAGTACGCTTGCCCAATTCGGCGATCAGGTCCGGATCGATACCCACGTCGTCATGGAAGAACACCACGTTGCGGGTGTAGGCGACGCTGATCGGTTGCTCACAGCCATAGCGATCCTCGCCCATGGCTTCCGCACACAGCCATGCGGCCGGGGCCAGGACCAGCGATATGCGTAACCGTGGATGAAGTGCCATTGAACCGCTCCGCACGCGGTATCGGCCTCAGGGGGGAGCACGGCGAAATCGCTCGTCTTCGGCAAAGGGAAGTTACAGCTATCACATGAGTGTAATCCGGCTTCACCAAAGCGCCGGACAATCGCCAAGACAAATGTCATTTCGTCGGAATTCGGCCAAACGATGTGACTCAAGCGCTCGCTGGCTGTTGCGGCTGCCGTACCAGCCTGCTTAACTCTGGCTCAAGCGTGACCGCCGAGTCACGCAGCGCAACCAACAATGATTTTCGCGGCAGCCGTTCCCCATGCCGCACCTTCCCCCGCCTGATCAGAAGCCAGTCTCCGCGCCCCAACGGGCTTCGGACCGTCGTCTTTTGATGTCGTAAGCAATTGAAAATCAAGAGATTATTAACTTTCGTCGAGTGACATGAAGCTGTCACGTCAAGACGCTTTCCTCTGCCTGGGTACTTTCTTCGCATCCGCTGGTGGATGCGCACCATGACCTGCGTCTGGAGGAATACGACATGAGGCCGGAAACCGCCGTCGTCGAGATTCAGCAACACCGGGTACACACGGAGTTTCACGCCAACAGGGAAGCGCGGCAGACCATCATCCTGGTCAACGGCTCGCTGGCAACCACCGCCTCCTTCGCGCAAACAGTGAAATACCTGCAACCGCACTTCAACGTGGTCTGCTACGACCAGCCGTACGCGGGCCGGTCCAGGGTCCACAACGACTGCCGCGAGCTCATCACCAAGGAATACGAGGCACAGCTGCTGCTCGGCCTGATCGAGCACTACCAGGCCGACGTGGTGATGTCGTTCTCCTGGGGCGGAGTCGCCACCCTGCTCGCCCTGGCCGAACGCCCGGCGCGAATCCAGAAGGCGGTGATCAACTCCTTCTCACCGCTGCTCAACGCCTCGATGCTCGACTACCTGCACCGCGGCCTGGACTACCTCTCGGCGTGCGACCGCACAAACATCGGCAACCTGGTCAACGACACCATCGGCCGCTACCTGCCGCAATTGTTCAAGCGCTACAACTTCCGCCACGTCAGCGGGCTCGACGAGCACGAGTACCGGCAGATGCACTTCCACGTCTGCCAGGTACTCAAGCTCAGCGCCGAGAGCTACATGGAGAAGTTCGCCGCCATCGACATCCCGCTACTGTTCCTCAACGGCGAGCTGGACATCTACACCACCCCGGCCGAAGCGAAGCTGTTCCAGCAGCTGATCCGCGATTGCGAATTCCGCACCATCCGCAACGCCGGCCACTTCATCGACGTGGAACACAAGAAGGCCTGGCAGGAAACCCAGGACGCCCTCCTGACCTTCCTCCAACCGCAGCGCCAGCCGGTCCTGGCCAACCCCTACCTGCCCAGCAGCCAGGGCGTGCCCATCGCCGCCATGGTGGGCTGATGCAACCAGCGCACACAGCCGGGGGCCGGCCCCAGACCTTCCGCCCCGGCTTTTCATTGCGTCGAATCCGCAACACAAGCGCCGTCGACCGCACAGCTCGCCTGCCAAGGCTTCACTAAGCCCCGCCCTTCTGGTAAAAAGGCACCCCCAAGCGGGCGTCGTATAATGGCATTACCTGAGCTTCCCAAGCTCATGACGAGGGTTCGATTCCCTTCGCCCGCTCCAGAATCAATGGGACATCTAGGGTTAGGTGTCCATTTTCAGTGACAGTTTTGGTGACAGTTAGGTAAATTCTGGCATCAAACTTTCACCCGCCGAAGCCGCCTAAAGAGCTATGATCACCCCATAGCCAAGCAGGCTTCACGGGCCAAGGAGGTCACTATGTTTCTTCAGCTCCTCAAAGCGAAGACAAAAGAAGAGCGGGAACTCTCGCAACTCCTTTCGCAGCTTCCCAGCACGGACGATCTAGCTGTGGTAGGTCGAGGCACCATTGTGATTGAGCCCGAGTCGATCTTCGAATCGGCGAAGTTCAAATCTGCGCTGGAGCGCGCCGCCAAGATCGTCAAACGATAATGGGCCTAATACTTATACTGCCGCTGCTTGTCAGCGGCTTTTTAGTTTGTCACCACCATCCATCTTTTTTCTTCAAGCTTCATCGCCATGAAGGGCAGTACTTATACATACAATGTGCAAGGCTAGGACTCTATAGCTTTATAATTTCCTTCTCCGCCTGCGCATCGCTGTATCAACTCCTTACCCACTACAAAATTGGCTGCTTTGACCTGGAGAATATCAATTTATTTTCTTGGACAGCCAAGCACCTTGTAAGCATTGGTCTAGTCGAGCAGGATAAATCTTCGACGTACTCCATTGCCATATGGGCTACGATTTTCTCGCTATATCCAGTGCCCCACATATGGGGATACTTGACCAGACTATTCTTCTATCGAATCAGACTTAAGCTAGACACCCCAACAAAAATAAAACTAGCCGCAATGGCCGACATTTTCAAAGACAGTCCACTGGACGACTTTCTCTTTAAATCCGCCATCAGTCTAGATGTGGTTATGCTTCATATGGACGATAGGAAGGTTTACGTTGGTGTGATCGCCACGATGGGCGAACCAAACGAGACTCAAGGCGCTGATCAGGAGATCGCTATTAAGCCTATCATGAGTGGATATAGAGAGAAGGATAACCTCACGGTAACCTTTACCACTCAATATAAAGAAGCCGGAGCTGATGTAACATTAATACTGCGTCAAGAGGCAATAATCTCGGCTACAAAGTTTGACTTCGAAGTTTATGAAAAATTCAAAGCTTCAAAGCCTGGTCAAAGCCTTCCTCCGTCATCACCCGCCATATCCGGTTAAAAGGAGTTATCGATGGAAGAACCCGAAGCCTCCTCAAATTGGTACGAAACTGCACGGCAAGATATCGCTGATCCTGTCTTTACCAGTTTCCGCTGGAACGGCAGGACAACTGATTGGTTTCTGCAGGAACTGGTGAGCGGTGTAAACCGCTTCCCAGAAGCCAGAATGAACCTTACTCTTTTCACGGTAAGCGGCATTCTGTCAGGCACGCTCATAAGCGCAGAAGAATACTTTCGAATCTTTGCAGATAACTTCTGCAGGGGATTCGACGCAGATGAAACCACAGACGGCATCAGAAACTATTATGCCAGTCTAGGAACCCCGCCTCCAAAGGCAGAACCTGAAGCAGATGAGCCAATTGGCGAGGCCCCACCTCAGTATATTCACTTAAAAGATGCGAAGCACTTTTCCCCAGGTGGAGTAATTCCAAACAATGAAGGCTTACTTTGGCGCGGAACGATTGCGTCGATCTCCGGCTTCACGTTAGGACAACTGCAAAAAGGCTAAATGGATAGGCGTCTAACTCGGTGAGCAAGGCGCCTACACCATCAGGCTATGCGCTCGTGCGCTCCAGACGAGCCAGTTCCCGCCGCACCAGATCTTTCAGCTCCGGCGGGCTGATCTCCGAAATCTCGCCCTGCGCCCAATCGCTCCACTTCCCTTTCCGCTTCGAACGCTCGGCGAACAGCTTACCGGCCTCCCCTTTCGCGCGGTCTAGGTTCAGCTGCCAGAACTCGAACAGCCTCGCCTTCTCATCCTCCATCGCCTGCCGCTCATCGGCAGGACGTAGGGCCAGATTCCAAGCGCTCATCGGGTGACCTCCTCAAATCGAAGGCGCGCATTCTACGCCCCTTCTGCAGGCACCCCCTACCGTTGGTCACGCAAAACAAACACTGTATATACAAACAGTATTATTGGCCGTATGACTGACTCACCACTCGCACAATGGCGCCGCCTCATAGACGACCGACGGCAATGGAAGCTTACGCCGGACTACCACCGCGCCGAGCTGGAAGGGCTGGCGAGGAAGGCGCTGGAGCTGCGGATGATCGATCAAGGGGAGTTTGTGGAGATGTGCGAGATAGCCGAAGCCGGACGCCTGACCGTGCTGGAGGATCTGGCGCACCAAGCCTTCCAGCGCTCCGGAATCTATGACGTCGTGGCCGAAGGGACTGGCGAGTTACTGGGCGAGATCCTGTCGGGCACCTTCATGAGCGTGCCGCCCGAGCCGCGCGGGATCCTCGGACGCGTCACCTATGACGAACACGGCCAACTCGCGATGTTCAGCGGATCACCGGCGGCATGGATGGGCGACATCTGCGGGCTGACGTGGACACGAAGCGATGGCCAGCAGGCGCTGCTGGTTGAGACAGGCAGGATTGTCGCGGGGAAGGCAGTGCGCGCTATCGCTGATGCCGATTCGTTCAGGCTTGCGCTGGACGCGCACCAGGTGGCGCAGGAGGAAGGAGATACAACCCAGGCAAAAGCATGGGCGTTGCGGATTGAGATAGGGCACTTCAGTCGCTGCTCAAAATGCGGCGATCGATTTGCAGATAGAGAGGACTGTGACGTCTGCGCCGGATTAGGGATTGTCCCTAGATCAGCGAAAGCAATGGAGCGCTTTAAAGGCGCTCCATCTTAGATTACTTCTTGGGGTTGCTCACCAAATCACCAGTCGTGGGCAATGCCGATGACTGGGCTGAGGTGAAGCTTTTATCAAAGTGATTTAGGAACGTCTCGGTCAAATGTCCGTGATAATAGGCGTAGACGAGAGCAGTAACGTTCATGTTCTGTGGCTTGATGATGTTAAAGACAAGCTTCCCTTCCTGCACTGAAGGCTTGAACCAAGCCTTCTTCGTCCAGTCCTTCGCTTTATGGGTGTAGTAGGCCTTATCGTCGCTTCGCTCCCATGTTGTGATCTTTCCCGCCGGCTCTTCTTGCTCAATTTTTTCATTGAATGCATTGAGCAATTGCTGCGGCTTGCTGGTGAAAAAAGTTAGCGACATCACAAATCCTCCATGAGTGGTGGCAATTAACTATCACAGCCAAAAGTCCCCGCGCAATGCCGCAGATCAACGATCCAATCTAGCCCGCTCTCGCTCCTGCAGCCCTGTCAGGGCAACGGCGCAGGCGTTGGCGTCGGCGGCGAGACGGGCAAGATCCGCCGCAGCCTCTGGTCGAAGTTCGGCGTAACCGGCTGCATCATCCACGCCGGCGCCGCTGGGTCCGGCTCGCACGGCACTGCCGGCGCAACCACTGCCCGTGATAGGGGCGTACATCCGGCGCTGAGCAGCAGCGAGATCCCGAGCAAGCTGATCGTTGACTTCTTGAGCATGGCGCAACTCCCCGTAGCGCTGTTGGTCAATGCCGTCGTACTGCGCCTGCAGCTCCTGACGGTCCTTCGCGCGGCGCTGCAGCTCGGCGGCAACCGCCTGGCTGATCTCGCCTCGCTCCTTTTCATGGGCCAGCGATTGCGCGGCCAGGTCCGCTTCAGCCTGAGCGGATATCCAAGCCCAGGCCGAGCCGAAACCGGCGGCAAAGATCGCCACCGCCATCACCAAGGCCGCAACCAGGCGGGCGCGGGTCACTTGGACACCACCCCACCGGCGAGCCGGTAGATCCGCACGCAGTCATCAAGCCCACGCATGGGTTGGCCGGGGTAGTTGGCACCCGGAAGGCTCGCCCAAATCCGGCGGATCTTCTCCAGCGCCGCCACGATCCGCCCCGCCTTGACGTCATCGAGGGCGCGGCATTCCTTGATGTGGCGGATTGCGAGCAGATCCTGGCTCAGCGGTCCGAAGTCGGGCAGCTGCAGGAGCGCCTTGTAGTGCGGCCAGTCCTTGAGCATCTGCTGATAGCGGCCGCTGGCGTTCGACTTGATAGTGTTCGCCTTGTCGATCCGCTTCGACGGACGCCCGCCGGCGAACGGATGATCCGTGAAGTCGTTGAAGATCTCGGGCAGGCCGCCGTAGCCGGTCACGATCACGTCGTAACCGTCGCAGAGAGTGGCCGGGCTGGTGCTGGTGCCCTCGGCCCAGGCGATCATGTCCAGGCAGGCAAGCACGTTTTGGCCGCCAGCAGCGGCCGCAGTAATTCGAGGCATAGTATTCTCCAGGCAAAAAAAAGCCCGCGGTTAGCGGGCTGTCAGTGCTCTTGCGTTGGGGGTGATGGCCATTCGACGATCTCCGGCCATCCGGGCTGACTGTCGACGCGGTTCAGTGCCATTCGATAACGCTTCCACTGGGTAAGCAGCGCAGCCTCTTCCGCTGTCGCCTCCTCCAGGTCGACCGCATCCTGCAGGGGAGCGATGCGGTAATCCGCGCTCTCCCGGAGGATGCTCTGGGCATGCCGTTGCGACTCCTCGATAGGGAGTGCCGGCGCACCCTCCTCGACCCACTCGCCACCAGCCCACTCCCCACTCAACGCCCGTCCTCCGGTGTATCGCCCCTTGAACAATCCGTCAGGGGCAAGATCCGCCGTCCAGTTGCTCACGCCGGGACCATCGTCCTCGCCCACCAGGAAGATATCGCCGACCCAGTACCCCGCTTCGTCCAGTTCATTGAGCTTGATCACTGCGGAATCCTTATGCCGTCCAACGAGAAATAGGCACTGCTGCCCGTGTAGGGGATGACGTAGCCGGGCGAACTGATGCGGAGGCTGGCGAAGGCGTCAGCGGCGTTCGCCGGCAGAATCAGATCGCGTTGGTAGGCGCCGGCCGGGAGAACGAAGGCGGCGCTGTTCGGGCCGGTCGTTCCTGACTTGAGCCAACCGCGCAACTCGATCGCCCCCAGCACCGTTCGGTACTGAACAGTGAGGGAGGCAGAAAACGACTGCCAGCCATTCAGCAGTGTCGGGGCGATCCACGGCCCCACGAATGCATCAGCGAAAAGCGTTTCCTTCCACCCCAACCAACCGATCCCACTGACATACCGATTACTGAAACGCCGCGAAGGGTTCGCGTTGGTCATGCCCTCAACGACGTATTCAGACACCGTGCCGTTGTATCGCCTCATGTAGGTACAGAGGAAACCAACGCCCGCTACCGGCAGCTCGGTGCACGCCCCTGCGAACTGGTAAATGCCATTGTCATACGCGGCCAGCGCGCTGCCGCTGGTCACTTCTTTGGCGAGGCTCATTTCCAAAGCAGCCTTCGCCGCGTCCGGAGTAGCTGCAGTAGCCCAAGGCTTGATGCCGGCGAGCGTGGTTCCGTATTGATTGACGAAGCCCCGCAGCGCATCCGCGGAATCCTTCACATAGCCCTGCATAGGCGCGATGGCATAGCTGCCGGCGGCGTTGTTCGCCCCCTGATAGTTGGGCTTGATTGAGAAGACCGTAGCGCTGGCAACGTTGGTGACCTCGTACCACAGGCCGTCAGGCCCCCTGAAGGCATCCCCTACGCGAGCGTTCGCCGAAAAGGCGGTGCCCGAGCCGGTCACGGTCGGGCTGTTGTTGGTCACCGCTACGGTGCCAGTGGAATACCAGGGCATACCCCCTCCTTAATTCACCATGACCAAGGGCCAGTTGAAGTTCGTGATCTCAGCCAGACCGCGGCCGACCCGCATCGCGAAGGCGTTGATCTGAGATTTGGTGGTGCCATTCAGGAAGCCGATGCCCACCTCGGCACTGTTCGGCGGAGCGACGAAACTGGCCATGAAGTGGCTGGCCATGACATAGGAGCCCGCCACGTAGCCATTGCCCCAGGTATCAGTCGTCCAGTTGCCCTGGTAGTTGCCGTTGTAGCCAACCTTCGACCACGTCTGAGCACCCGCAAGGATCGTGAGTACTCGACGGTTGCTATCGAACAGCAGCCGGTTGCTTGAATCGAAGACCTGCAGCCCATACCCGCCAGTGCGAGGCAGATAGAGCGCCGCGACCTTGTACTGACCCGAGCGGACAATTCCGGTAAACCCGCTGTCCGTGTAGACAAGGGCCGTCCACCCGGTCCAGTTGCCAGGCCCCCCAAGGTTTCGCATGTACCGCAGAATGTGGGCGCCATCCGGGCGGATGAAGATCGCCGGCGGGTTCGGGCTGTTGATCGCCTCCGGATAGTTGACCGTCACCGTCCCACTCGAACCGTCATAGCTACCTGAAGCCACTTCCAGGTAGCAGGGGTAGTTGTCGTCGATCTGCACCTGGCCAGAGTTGCCGATGAAGAGTGCGCCATAGCTCATGAGAACATCACCGCATTCAAGTAGTCGGTCTGGTTGGTGTTGAAGAAGCTTCCAAGGATCGTCACGGTGTTTCCCGACACCGTGAAGCGCTGCGCGAAGGTCGTGGTGCTGCCAGACCAGGTAGTGTCCAGCCAGACCACCCCCTTCGCCGGATCGAATCCAGGGATCACGATCGTCTGCTGATTGGTGGATGTCTGAAACGCCACCCGGTACACCATGCGGCACGTCAGCGAGTTGCTGTCGAAGATCAGCCCGCCCCCGCCGTCGAACACCTGCAGGCCGTAACTCATACGTCGAGATTCCCAAGCTGCACGCGTCGCACGCCATTGCCGTCAAACACCTTCATTGCCTCGGCCGTCATCTGCATCCGCCCGCCTCCGCCCGCGCTGTTCAGCAGGAAGGAACCCGCTTTGTTCAACTGCCACAACGGCTGGCCGTTGCTGCCGAGGGCGTTGGATTGGATGACATCCCCAATCTTGGCGTTGGTGATGCTCGCGTCCTGGATCATGGCGTTGTTGATGAACATTTGGCCGCCGACGATCGAGACCGGCGCCACCGTCTGGCCACTGGAGCTGTTGAAGAACAGGAACCGGTCAGCCTGGAAGGCCAGCGTGGTCGTGGTGGTACCGCCGTCGAACCCGAGCTGGAAGCCCGCGGCGTATTGCTGGCCGCCCTGCGAGACGTTGAGCTTGACGCTCCACATCGCCTGTACACCCGCGTTTACGTCCGCCACCACCTGGGACACCTGCTGGATCGTCCCGGCGTTCTTCGACGTCGCCGCCGACACCTGTTCAACCGACCGAGCCATGGCCTGATTCTCGGTGGCGCGCACCTGGCTTTCTTGGACGATTTGCGCGGTGGACTCTGCCCCGCGCAGCGCATCCTGCAAGTCACCCTCGCCGCTGTCGTCGCGATAGGCAGCGACCAGCACACTCATCTGGCTAGCGCTGGCGGTGACCTTGCCGTCCAGCTCCTGAATATCGGCAGTGTTCTCCTGCACCTGGATGGCCAGCCCATTGGCCGTCTCGACTATTTCGCCGACGTCGCCCCAGTAAACCGGGTTCGGAGGCGGGTTGCCGGCCGGCACGTTCTGCAGCGCCTGATACAGGCGACCATCCTGCCGGACGATCTGCCCCTTCGAGTAAGCGACAGCGGGGTCGAAGTACTGCTCCATCAGCTCGTCGACATTGGTCTGGATCTCCTCGATGTTGTCGAAGAACTCCTGACCCAGCGCCGACTCCACGTATTCCTTCGTGATCAGCTCGTTGTACTCGGTGGCGCTCGTCGAGGTGATGCCATCCACCCATTCCGACCAGGCGCCCACGTTGCCGGTGCGGTCGATCAAGCGCCCGCGGAAGGCCAGGCGCGCGCCGGCCGGCATGGGCATGACCGTGTGCGTGTCCGTCGGGTAGGCAAACAAGCCCAGCGCGGTCGCCGTCTGCTCGCTGCCACCTGGCGTGGTCGATTGCTGCAGCTCGGTGAGCGCGGTGTCTTCTGCCCCGGCCGGGAACCCCCAATCGAGTTGGATTTTCCACGGCCCTGAAGTCGTGCGCAGGAACGCCAGCACCGGCGGCAGGCCATCCTTGCCAACCAGGTTGGTGAGGATTGAGGTGCGCCAGATCGAGGTGATCTCGAAGGCGCTCACCGCACGCACGCGCGCCAGGTAAGCGCCGGCGTAGATGCCGGTTACGTCGACGCTGGTGGTGCCCTGGCGTGGCAGGCGAATCCAGTTGCCACTGTCCTTCTTCCACTCGACGTCGTAGGCCACCGCCCCCTCCACTGCCGGCCAACTGATCGACATGGTGCTGACGGCCAGGCCCTGATCGATCGCCCAGCGCGACGACAGCGTGACGCTCGCCGGCGGCTGCACGGTGGTAACCGGGATGACGCTGATCGGACGCTCTTCCAGGCGCGCGCCGGTGTCGATGTAGTCGAACTTGCTCGGCTCGTACTGCAAGCCGTTGATGGTCCATTGCCCATTGTCATCGCGCTTGGTGCTCATCACCCGGTAGAGCTGGACGGCCAGGTCATCGGCGTCGAGGGCCCAGCACAGTTCGGGCTCCGGCGTCTCCGAGTAGGCCGTGGTGACGGTGACGGCCTTGCCGTTGACCGACTGCACGGTGCGGCCCTCGGCGCGCCCACTCGGCAGGTTGATGATCAGACGATCACCGGCCTTGGCCTGGGTGACACGATCGAGCGTCACCACTCGCCCGGCAGCGGTGGAGATCCGGCCGCCGATCTCGCGGCCGGCCAGCAGAGAGTCGGCCACCGGGATGATGTAGCCCGGCAGCGGAATGCGGCCTTCCATGCCGGTGGCAAAGGTGATGGTCCGGTCCTGCACGCTGGTCAGTACAATCCACTTCCCGCGGCGCTGCGCCTCGCTTTCGCGGGTGCAGCCGATGGCGCTCACCTCCACCGGGTTATCGCCGTAACGGCGCAGCAGCGGAGCGTCGGAGTAGCCAGTGACGTCCGTGTCGTAGTTGTTCGCCGGGTTGTCGTAGCTGACCAGGGCGCGGCTGTACCGGGTGCGCGCCGAAGCGCTGCCGTAGGTCATCTTCCCGTCGATCACGTTCGCCCGGGTGAAGACGTAGTCGAAGTCGGCGGTGCGCGGCATGTCGGCCTGCGACACCAATTGCCCCTGCGCCCAGTAGCTCATCCCACGGTAGATCGCGGCGATATCACGCAGCAGGGTCCACGCCTGGGAGCGCGACTGCAGGTTCAGGTCGCACAGGAAGCGTGGCTCCTGGCCGCCCTTGCCATCCGGCACCAGCTGGTCGCAGTACTGGGCGATCTTGTAGAGCTCCCACTTGTCGACCATCCAGGGCTTGATCCGCTTGCCCAGGCCGAAGCGGGCGTTGGTGCTGATGTCGTAGGTGATCCATGCCGGGTTGTTGGTCCATGCGCTCTTGAAGCTGCCATCCCAGACGCCGGTATAGGTGCGCAGTTCCGGGTCGTAGGTGGTCGGCACCTGGACCTTGCGGGCCTTGCACTCGACGGTCACGGCCGGAATGTTGCTGAACTGCTCGGCGCTGAACTCGATGTAGAGCAGCGCGGTGTTCGGGTAGCGCAGCTTCGCGTCGATCACCTCGGTCAGGCCGGCGATCAGCATGGTGTCGGCGATCAGGCTGCTGTTCTGGTTCGGGGTGATCCGGCGAACCCGCACCTGCCAGCCGCTGGTCGCCGCCGGCAGGTCGATGCGCTGGCTGCGTTCGTAGCGGCTGGTGGTCTTGCCGTCGACAGCATCCAGCAGCACCTGCTGATAGGCGCCGCCGTCGGTGCTCACGTCGACCGCATACTCGATCCGGTAGCCCTTCACGTCCCCGCTGGTCTCCTGCTTCTGCAGGGCTGGCCAGGCGAAGCGCAGGCGCACAGCGGAAAGCTGGGTGTTGGTCACCGAGCGCACCCACGGGGTGTCGCTGCGGATCTCCACGTTCACCGTGGTCTCATTCTCCACCGAGGGGATGCCGGGGATGTAGGCTTGATCGACACTGCCGTTGCGCCACTCCCACTTCACGTTGGGGAAGTTGACGTTGCCGCTGGCGTCCATCAGCGGGGTGTTGTCCAGGTAGATGTCCTGGTCGCTCGGCCCCTCGGCGAACTCGCCCTCCCCCACCGCCAGCAGTAGCTTCGCGGTGGCCACCGACTGCAGGCTGTCGCGGGCGATCGAGGGTTGCTTGGGCTTGCTGCTGCCGCCCTTGCGGCCGGTGAGGTGCTGCTGAACGTCGGCGCCCATGCGTTTCTCCAGGCATAAAAAAACCGCCTCGCGGCGGCTGTTCTTGGATGGTCGGGTCAGGTCTTGTCTTCGGCGTAGATCGAGGCGCTGATGATCGCCCCGCCCCAGCGGCGCTTCCCGCAGCAGTACGGCACGGGGTTGCCGCTGGCGGTGGTGTTCTTCGCGCTGCCGAAGGCGTAGCTGGGCAGGTTCTCAGGGGCAGCCGACTGACTCAGGCCCTTGGCTTGGGGGCTGAGCAACTGGACGACACCACCGAGAGCCAGAGCCGAACCAGCTTGGACCAGCCAGGGCTGAGACGAATATGCCCCGACAACAACCATCACCGCACCAATGATCGTCTGGAGCAGGCCGGCTCGCTTGCTCCCTGCAATCACGGGAACAATTCGTACCTCACGAGTGCCATTTGCATCGAAGCTGTCCATCCCCACGTTCTTTCGGTTGCGGAAAATCGCGAACCTCATGCCCAGCCCTTGAAGCCTTGTGATCGCTTCCTTGAAACCTGGCAGCGTGTTGCGAAGCGCGCTGAAGGCCTCTTGAACGGAGCCAGTGTCGAGATAGCGGGAGTGATCTCTGCCAAACTCCCTGGCGAGCGGCCCAGAAAGCTTGATCGCAGTTGCCACTTGAAGATTTGACATAGTTTCTCCTGGCAAAAAAAAGCCGCCTGGCGGCGGCTTCGGACTTAGCTACATGGCAGTCGGCGACAGGTCCATACTGAAGGACGTATCGATCGATATTCGATATCGCTTCGGTTTCCCAGCGACCAGCTTCACCTCGCGCTCCTTCAGACCACCGCCGCACATCGAGGTGCTATTCACGCCGAGAATGACGTCACCAGCAGGGATGTAGAATCGTGCGGACTCACCCGAGGCAATTTCGGCCGCCAACTGCCCGTCTACCGTCAACAGCGTATTGCAGGCTGACCCTGTGAATCCCTTATCTCGCGTCACCACTAGCACGGCTGAATCTGCAGTCTGCTGCTGGAAAGCATGCAAGCGCTTCGCCGGCACCGGGTCGGCGCGCTCTGCCGGCAAAGGGGTTGTTGCACAGCCCGCTATCGCCAACAACGCATACGCTCCGATCAGTCTCTTCATGGTTCCCTCCTTTCAGGTGGCCGGAGGGTAGCACGACAGATGTGTGCCATAGTTTGTCGCTATCCACCGAATACTGTGAGGGACGCCATGTTGAACCGAGAAATCCAGTTAAAGATTCTCACGATGCTTGCCGAAGCCTATCCCAGTGATGTCTCTGATCCCTCGGAAGAATTGGGGCTTGACGCAAAAACAGGCTCACAGAATCTCTACTACCTCGCGGAGCACGGCCTAATACGTGTGAACAGAACACGCGAGATCGGTCCTAAATATCCAACACCTGCATTAGCTGGCATTACCGCGCGAGGCTTAGATTTTCTGGCAGACGACGGAGGCCTCGGCGCTGTGCTCGGAGTCGTCACGATCAAGATTCATCAAGACTCGATAACTCAGCTGATCGAGAGGCATATTCAGGAGGCGGAAATGCCAGAGGGTGAGAAAGTCACCCTTCTGAAAACTGTGAAAGAACTACCTAGCGAGGCATTGAAGCAACTCACTACCAAGCTTGTGGACTTAGGAATGGAAAACCTACCTGGCGCGATTTCCCTCATCCGACAGGTTTTGGTCTCTCTCGGTCAGTAAGACGGAGCGATGGCGCAGCACCAGCCGCGCCCGCTCAGCCCAGTTTCCACCGTAGACGATGACCTCGCTGGGCTTGCCGTAAAGGTGATGTAGGAGGAACGGCCCAGCGCCGAAAACCTTGCTGTCCTCGCCGGGCAGAGTTGCGTCGGCGCCCAAGTAGATACCGGCATGGTTCGGGTGGAACGTGCGGCCGACCTCGAAGACGATCATGTCGCCCCGCTGGGGCGTGCTGACCGGTTCGAAGCCTGCCGCTTCGAAGTACTGCTCATAGAGGCTCGGCCCGTCGGCCAGTTCCCACCAGCCGTCCTGGCGCTCGAAGCGCTCGAATTCCAGCCCCCACTCGCGCTGGTACCAATCGGCGCAGACCTGCCAGCAATCCCAGGCGCCATGGACGAAGGGGCGGCCCAGCAGCGGAATGTTGCCCGCCGGCGCAATCGTCCGCAGGTCGCCTTCCGGCCAGCTGAGGATGTGCCAAGGCAGGCCCGAAGCCTCGCACATGGCGAGATCGTGCGGCGACGGTCGACTGGTCGCGTCCGGGTGGCTGTGCACGATGGCCACCACCTCGTCCAGGTCTTCCGCCGCCGCATAATCCTCCGGGTGCATCCGGAACTCTTCCTGCGGCTGGCTGGCCGTGTTCCGGCAGCGGATGTATTGCTGCGCCTTGCCGGCGCCGACGAGCAGCCCGCAGGCCTCGCGCGGGTACTCATCCATCGCGTGCGCCTGGATGGCGCTCAGGATCTGCTTACGCATGGTCAACTCCGGGCGATCAAAGACACGGCCGGGAAGCCGCCGAATGGCAACTGGTTGCCCTGCCCCCAACGCGCATTACAGGATCGATATAGGCCGGCACACTGGTCCTTCGCCGGGTCGTCAGTCGGGTTGTCGTCGATGTCGAAATAGGGGCCGGTGTAGCCGCAGTCAGGACCGCGATAGCCGCCGGTCATGCACCAGTGGCAGAGCGTGGTCATCTGCCGGCCGACGGCTTCGTTGCCGACATCGCCAGGGCTGGCCAGCTCCCACTCGACAACCTGGTTGTCCTCGCCAGTCTTCTGGTCGAAGTACCAGATGCTGATCGACTCCTGAGTGGGGTCAGCGTCCGGGTTGCCGGCCGGGAAGTTCTCCGCGTCCAGGAACTCGGCCAGCGTCTCGCGGATGGTCAGCTGGAAGTTGGCCAAGTCATCGAAGGCGAGGCAGAGAGCCGTCAGGCGCCCGCTGACGTTGCCAGCCGAGAACTTCGGTCGGACAGCCGTGCCATCACCGTTGGCCTCGATCCCGCTGATCTGCACCGGCCAGGCGGCGTACTCCTGGCCCTGCCACCAGATCGACTTGGCCGGCAGTTGGTCCGCATTGGCGCCGGCTGCTGCCAGTTCCTGCGGAGTGTGCGGAATGGCGTGGCCATGGAAACGCAGCACGTCGGCGCCGAACTCGCTGCCGTCCAGTTCGAACAGCATGATCTCGGAGCCGGGCTCCAGCTTCTGGAGCTGCAGAATGAGGCTCATGGGTGGAAGGCCTGGTCAAAGGTGAGCGAAAGGACCTCGATCGCGCCTGGCCGACGTTGCTTGCGCCAGGCCTGGCACTTGTACATACCCAGCTCGCCGCCGGGCGGAGTCCACAGGAACGACCGATAGCCCTTGTGCCGACGGATGAAGTCGAGAATCGGCCCCACTTCATCTGGTAGGCCACCGAAGGTCAGCGACCAGCTCTGGCTCTCGCCGTTGAGCCCGTCGCCCGACACCTGCGCATACCCGTCGCCGAACTGCGACGTGCGCGTGCGCAGAGTGCCGTCGACATCCGCCTCATCGTCGGACACCCAAGTGAACGTTTCGATAGCCATCAGCCCCTCCCGGCCGCGTTGCGGTAGCTGACGCCACCAGGGCGCCACGAATCAGCGACGGCGCGCTCAGCGGCCAGTTGCATCTGCATTTGCATGTTCTTCTGCAGCGCCTCCTGGTCCAGCTCCATGCCTTCCGAACTGCGGTCTTCCACGTTGACCGCTACCGGCGCGTTGACCTGCAGCGCGGTACCACCACCTCCGCCCACCGAGCGAACGCCAAGCGAGCCATCGGCGCCGCGGGCAAGCGGCAGGATCGCCTCCGGCCCGGCCTCGCCCATGACTCCAGTGCGCCCACCCGCCATTCCAAAGGCAGTCGGCCGGCTGACAATGGAGTTGGTGAAGGCCGCGCCGTTGGCGAAGAACTGCACGCCATTAGCCCAGGCACCGCCGTCGGCCTGGGCCGCTGCCCAGTTCGCGTAGGCATTGCCGGTGTAACCGGAAGCCGAAGCACCAGCGGAGGCCGAGCCACCGGCCCAGCCGCTGTAGGCGGATATCCCTGCGCCGATCACACCGCTGAGCAGTCCCGTTGCCGCCTGCTGGCTGGCAATCCGCGCCATGTCGTTGATCACGCTGCTGGCGAAGTCGCGGAACTTGAATTTGCCCGTGGTGGCGAAGTCGGCTAGGGCGTTGCTCGCGGTGTTGAAGCCGGTGGTGAGCATGTCATCGGTGGCCGATGCGACGTCAGCCGCGTCCGCCTGGATGTTCTGCCACGCCCGGCGGGCGCCGTTGCGGTAGTCCCGCTGTGCTTCCAGCCGCGCGCCGTAGCCGTCGACCTCCATTTGCAGCTCGCGCGCCTGGAAGTCGGCGAGATCCGCCAGCCGCTGCTCGTAGGCCGCCGGGCCGAGGCGCCGGCTGGCGTCCTCCTGCTGGGCCTCCAGCTCGCGCCGAAGGTCGGCGTACTTCTTCCGCACGGCGTCCAGCCGCTGCGCCTGGTCGCGCTCATCGTCGCCGAGGCCGATGCCGGCGACGTCAGAGTTGATCGCATCCTGGCGCGCCTGCAGTACCACCTCCATGGCCTTGCGATATGCCTCGGCACTGTTGCGCCGTTGCTCAGCCAGCTTCTGCTCCTGCTGAATGCGCTTCTGGATCGAGCCGTCGGCATAGGCCTCGTTGAGGTTCTTGATGCCCAGCTCCATCTCGGCGCTGGTGATCTTGCCGGCAGCCTGGGCCTTGCGCAGCTTCTCCACGCCCTCGGCCAGGTCCTCGAGGCGCTTCTTCTCCGGCAGGGCCTTGTCGATCAGCGCATCCAGCGCCTTGACCTCATCCTGCAGCGACTTCGTGCGAGCCTTGCCGCTCGCCGTCGCCGCCTGGTTGGCCTTCTTCTGCGCCTCGATCGCGCTCGCCGCCGAGAGGATCGCCTGGCGGTCGGTGTCGGTCAGGTCAGTGTTGTCGGCAATGAACCGATTCGCCGCCTTGATCGCGTCGTTGTTGTCCTGCAGGCCGCCCAGTTGCTTCTGCAGCGTCTCCAGGTAGGTCTGACCGGCGCTGCTCATGCCGGTTTTCGCGGCGTTGTTGGCGTTGGTGGCAGCCGTGTTCTCCTGGGTGACGCCGGTCAGCACACGCAAGGTTTCGGCGATCAGGCCCGAGCGGTGATCGGCATCGCCGATGGCACCGGCCTGGCTGATCCACTGTTGCAAGGTGCCGGCCGGCACCTGCATACGGTCGGCCACTTCCTTCAAGATCGGCGACAGATCCTGGCCAGAGGCCCGCGCCTGGTTCAGCCGCTCGATCAGCGACTGGTAATCGCGCAACTGCTGGGTGTACAGCCCGTTGGAGTCCCGCGCCGGCGCGGTGACCATCGCCGAGCGGATAGACTGGGACAGCGTGCCGTAGGCTTCCTTGACCTTGTCGGTGGCGTTGATCTGCTCTTGCTGCCACTTCACCAGCGAGGCTTCGCGCTGGTCGCGGTTGAGCTTGGCGAACTCCTCCCGTAGCTGCTGTACAGGCTTGTGCAGGTCGTCCAGGCTGACGCCCGCCTGATCGGCGTTGTCGCGCAGCAGCAGGAACGATGCCGCCGCCGTGCCCGCAAGCAGGGCCAGCCCCATCGGCCCCCCGAGCACCGTCAGCAGACCGGCAGAGGCAGCGCGCAGGCCAGCCTGAGCAGTTGCCACAGTCGCGATAGCCGCTGCCTCGCGCTGCCTCGCCTGGGCGAGTGCCAGCGACATTTCGGTCTGTACTGCGGTACCGCGCGCCGCTGCCGCTTCCCTGGCAGCCAATACAGTCAGCGTCTCGGCCTTGCGCTGGTCAGCGATCGCCGACTGCATGACGGCCTCGGCCTGGGCGATGCGCGCGGCGCGATCGGCCAAAGAGGTCTTGATCGCAAGCGCAGCGCGGGCCGTGTAGACCGTCAGCGCCGAGACACCCACCCCCGCCATGACAGCAGCAACGGCGCCGATGTTGTCGCCCACCACGCTGATGACGCTGGCCAACCCAGCCACTACGCCAGTGCTCTCCTCCATGCGACCGAAGAAGTCACCGAGGGCGTTCTGGATGTTGACCAGCGCATCCTGCACGCTCACCGACATGTCGGCTGCGGCCTTGCGGTTTACCTCGACCGTGCGCAGGAGGCCGGTGTTGATGTCATCCAGGGATAGCTTGCCCTGCACACCGAGCTTGCGGATCTCCTCGGCGCTCTTTCCGGTCGCGCTGGCGATCGCATTGACGATGGTCGGCATCGCATCCTGAATGGACACCCAGCCATCGGCCTCGACCTTGCCGGTCTGCAGAGCTTTCGAGTAGGCACCGAGCGCCGAGCTGGCCTTGTCAGCCGACGCGGCGTTGGTCACCAGCAGGAAACTGAAGCTGTCGGTGATGTCGAGGGTTTGCTGGGTGTCGAAGCCCAGCGAACGCATCACGTCCGCCGTGCGGATGTACAGCTCCTGCGCCTCGGCCAACGGCCGGTAGGTCTCCTGCGCAGTGCGCAGCAGGTGCTGCTGGACTTCGTTGTATTGCTCGGTACTGCCGGTGACCATCTTCAGGCGATCGGCAATCTGCCCGTAGGCATCCACCTGGTGGATGATGCTGCCCACCAGGCCGGCGCCTGCGATCGCGGCGAAGGCGCCACGTATCAGCGTTCCGGCTTGCTGCGCACCTTGGGCCGTCCGATCAAACGCAGAATCGACCTGCGCCAGGTTGCGGTCGATGCTCTGGGTCGTCTTGGCGACTACGCTGTCCGCGCTCGCCAGCTCCCGGCGCAGCTGGGCAGTGGTAGCCTCCAGCTGGATCAGCATCCCCTGGACTTCTTGGTCGGACATCGTGTTCTCCGGGCGAAAAAAAACCGCCCGAAGGCGGCGCTATGGTTCCTGTCGTCCCCGCAGGAACGCTTTCAGGCGGTCGGCCACGCTGGCCTTCTGTTTCGGCGCGGCCTGCTGCTGAGCCTTGCCGCCCCCCATCCAATCCAGGCGGGCATCCAGCGCCATCAGGATCTGCGGGATGGGGGTACGCCATGCGGTTTCAGGCGGCCAGCCCAGCCAGCCGGTAGCCACGCCGAACAGGTAGTCCACGTAGCTGCCATTCCTCACGGCGCTGTGCTGGCCGCCTCGGGCTTTCCCCGTTCAGCGATACTCGGCGGCACCGGGCTCAGCAGGCCGGTGATGTAGTCGGTGAGCTGCGCCGAGACCTTGACCACGCCAGTCTCGAAAATCTGCGTGGCGAGGGTGGTGTGCTCCTCCGGCTTCAGTCCGGCGGCAGCGATCACCACGTCAGCGCAGGCACCAATGCTCAGCAAGCGCATGGACTCCATCGCCGGGCGCAGACCACCGAAACGCGATTCGATCTTCAGCGCGGCCTCCAGGGTCGGCTGCAGCGTGTAGGTACGGGCACCGATCACCAGCGTGACAGTGCCGTGCAGGGCTTCACTCATAGTCGTTTCTCGTCAGAGGAGACGGGGCAGAGCCCCGTCGATCAGGGACCGGCAACCGGAGTCGGAGCGATTTCCAGGATGTCGGTGTTGATGCCGAAGGTCATGTTGCGGCGCACCACGTTGTCGGCACTGCCCGGCGCCACGGTGTTGTTCATCACCTTCACGCCGAAGTAGTAGGTGGTCGGCAGAATCACCGGATTGGCAGACGGGTCGCCGTCGTTGAGGGTGATCTTGAGGTTGTAGTTGCCCTTGGAGCGGTCCTTGTGCGCCACCTTGACCGCGTTCTGACCGGCGTCGCCGTTGTCCAGGCCGACGGTGAGGGTCAGATCGCCGGCATCGGCGGTGCCCTTGTACTTGCGCACACGACCGTCGGCCAGCGAGGTGAAGTTCACATTGCTGAAGGTGTCGCCGAACTCGCCGATGTCCTCGATCTCGCCGATGTCGACGTAGGTGTCCGCCTTATATTCTGCCTCGGTGTCCGCCGGCGTTTTGCTGCCGAGGGCCACGCGGCAGCCGGCAGCCGTGTTGAGATTGTCTTCTGCCATGGTGTCCTCCACTGGCGTTGGGTTGGTGGTGCTCAGGTAGTGGTGATGACGCGCACCGTGGCCGACCCCATGTAGGTCCGGCCATCTGGCTCGCGGTTGGTGTCCGTGTCGACCAGGCGAACCGAGACGGCACGACCTACCGACAGCGCGAGCGGGCGCTCGTCCAGGGCGTCCTCGATCTCGCCGAGGATCTGCTTGACCTCGGCCTGCCCCTGGTGGTCGCTCCAGACGCTCAGGTACAGCAGGCGCAGTTTTCGCTTGCGGCCCGAGATCGGGCTGGTGTTGCGCGACACCTCGCGATCCAGCGTGACGTAGGGGTAAGGCGTGTCGGCCGGTACCGCGTCGTATACGGGCACGCTCAGCTCGGCGGACAGCCGCTGGTAGACGGCCTGCTGCAGAGGGAATCCGTTGTCAGCCACTGCTGGCTCCTTTCGCTGCCCGCGCCAAGGTGCTGCTGATGGCGCCACGGATGATGATCAGGATGTCGTCGCGGTTCAGCTCCCAGCTCGGGCGCAACCAGGGATGCGCCGGCCGGGCCGGAATGTCCGGGTAGTAACCGAAGAAGTGCGTGCCGTCCGACTTGTTCTCTGTCTCGCGGCGGCCCAGCCGGTTGCGGCCGGAGAGCTTGCTGCGATCACGGTTGACCGTGTGGCCGCCGCCGATTGCATCAGCGTCCTGCCGGCGATAGAGCGTCCCGCTGTAACCCTTGGTCCCGTATTCGATGAACTTCAGGTAGAAGAATTCGCGGTTGTCGGACTTGCCGATGATGCCGATCCTGGCGTCGAGTCCGTTCTTGCTGACCTTCACCTGCAGCGCGTTGGCGCCATCGCCAGTGTCACGGGCAATCAGGTTTTGCTGCGTGGCCAGCACCAGGTCGGCGGCCTCCGCCATCGCCTTGGGCAGGTCGCTCTTGTCGATGGCGGCGATCCGGCGAAGCACACCCCGCAACTTGAAGTCGCCCTTGATGCGCGATCGCCGAGCCATGGGTTACTCCTTTTCGGCGCCCCGCCTTGCAGACTTCGCCGGGGCGGGTGCATCGTCGTCTTTGGCCAAGCCCCTGGCCTTCAGCCGTTCCAGCACGTCAGGTTCCAGCTTGCTCAGGTCGTCGCCTTTCTCGGCCTGTACGGCGCCACTCAAGCGCCCAGTCGCTCGCATTACCATCGGGGTTACCTCGGGGTTGGAGTTACGTTGGAGCACAGCAGGCGAAGCAAGCTGCGCTTGTTATCGGGTAGCGCGGCCTCGATCACGTAGGTGACGCCACCATGCACCAAGCGTCTCCCGGCAATCAGATCGCTTCGGGGGCGCACACGGATCTCCGCTGTGACCACAGCCTGCAGCTGACTAGCCACGTCAGCGAGCCGACCGCTGGGCAGAGTGATCTCTACCCAAACCCTGCGCAGCTCCACCCATTGCTCGGTGAAGCCACCACCACCGTCAGGGATCTTCTGCTGCTCCTGCAGCGAGGCGCGGTGCCTGAACGCTCCTGCTCTAGCCATTTCAGAACCTCGCTGGCACTTCGATTTCGGCCAGTAGCGCGTCGAGGAAAGTCGACGGCAGCTCGGCGAGGATTGTTCCCGCCACCATCGTCTCCCTGAACTCGTAGGCCGTGGCGGCACTCATCAGCAGCCACAACCGAGGCCCCGGATATACCTCCGGATCGAGTCCGGCCTTGTACCGAATGCGGAGGACTCCAGAGGGTCGGCCACCAGGGAAATGCAGAAAGCTTTCTCGCTGCCCCTGCTCCAGGTATCGCGGCACATCCAGCTCAGCAGCGGAGCCATCCGCAGCGATGCGATGCACTGACAGAACCTCGGTCGCCTGACCGACGTCCAGCGCGTGGCCGGAGGCATACTGCTCCGGCCACTCCTCCGAATACTCGGCCGGCCGGATCGCCGCCCCAGTCCGCCCTTCCGCTTGCGCGACCACACCAGGAATGATGACGTGCTCGATCAGCTCGGGCTCCAGGTCCTCGACCTCGACCCGACACTGGCGAGCCACGTCCTCCAAGGTGATCGGCGCATCGCCGCTATACGCGACACGCCGAGCCACGGTTAGGGCTTCTCTTCGTCGTCGCTGTCGCTGCCTTCACCGGCCTCCGCAGCGGACTGCGTCGACTCCGGCGAACCGGCAGGCGGGGTCGGCGCAGGCGTCAAAGCTTGAGGCTTCCGGTTGCTTTTGCGCACGCCCGGTGCGGCAGGTGCAGCTTCGGAGGCGTACTCAGCGACGCCACCCTCTACCAGCTCCTCCGCGCGATCCTTGTCGAAACCCGCCACGTCGTTCGTGAAGTAAGTGCGCCACGCCTTGAGGAAGCGCACCGGTACATTCTTGCTCATCGCATCACCTGCAGATGAAAGTCAGAAGGATCCCCGCCACCTGGACGGGGCGCGAATCACATGCCGGCGCCCCACTTGACGGCGGTGCCCACCACAACCAGCTCGACGTGACGCGGTCCGAAGTCGTGCTTGGCGATCACCCGCACCAGGGTCTGGTCACGCTGGAAGGCGCTGACCATGTTGCCCTGGGCGTCCTTGTAGGAGGCTTCGGCGGAGAAGTTGATGACCAGGTCCATGTCCTCGCCGATCATCGCGTCGCCGAAGTTCACGAAGTAGATCTCCGACTCGTCGCCATCGGCGCCCAGGTTGACCGGAATCTGAGTGCTGAGGCCGACCGGGTAGCCCTTGAGCATGCCGGCGTCGATCTCCGGGTATGCCTTGTTGCCGTTGCCATCGCGCAGCGCCTGCAGCCAGCGCAGGGTGCGCGGGTGCATCAGCCAGCCACAGCCGGTCATGTCGATGTACGCCGTTTCCACCCGCAGCATCATGCCGCCCAGGTAGAGATCGATCTGCTCCAGCGACGGTGCCACGGGAGCCGGCAGGACGTTCGCCGGGATCGCCCAGTAACGCAGCCCCTTGGGCAGCACGCCCGAGCCGTCGGAGCGGATGAAGTGCAGATCCTCGGAAAGCCCCATGCTGACGGTCAGGTCGTTCGCGACGATCTGGTCGACACGCGGGTTGACGCCCGACATGCGGATCAGGTCGTTGGAAACCGGCACGATCGCTGCGGCCTTCTTCGCCGACAGCTTGGTGTCGTCGAAGGTCATGCCGGTGACCGGGATGTCAGTCTCGGTGCCGATGTAGGTCACCACGGTGTTGCCCGAGATTCGCGGCATGGTCAGGTTGCCGTTGTTGAGCGGCACGCTACGCACGCCCATCTTGCGGACAATGGAGCGGGGGCGCAGGGACTCGATCACCTCGGTCGCCATGTTTTCCGGCACCAGGACACCGCCAGCGCCGGGGGTCACGGTGCTGAGCGCCATCTGCACGTCGCTGCTGTAACCGCCTTCCTTGGCCAGCTTAGCCGCCTCGCTCTGGTTGCCCTGGGTGGCAGCCAGCAGGCGAACCATCTGTGCGACTTTGGCCCCGGCCACGGGCTTTCCGTACGGGCCTTCTACGCGGCTTTCCGGCGGACCGGTGATGCCGCGCGCACCTTCATCGACCGGAGCCGCCGCGGCCGCGGCCGCGCGTTCGGCGGTCTCGGCGCGGCCGATCTTGTCGGTCAGGGCGATGATCTGGCTTTCCAGACTGCCGAACTCAGCCATCTGCTCGGCGGTCAGGCTGCCACCTTCGGCTTCGATTCTTGCCAGCGCCTGGAGCTGGTCGTTCAGCTTGGCGCGTTCGCTACGCATTTGAAGAACAAGGGACATGTTGCCTCCTGGGCATAAAAAAACCCGCACAAGGCGGGCTGGTTGACTGCCGCGAACGCGGTCAGAGATTGGATTGGATGGCAGCGGCTTTAGCTCGCACCGAGATACCGCCCGACCGACCGGCCCGGCTCATGGCCACGGCGCGCGAGATCTCATCGACAGCGTCCTGCGGACTCTGCAGACGGTCGGCAAGACCGGCGGTTATCGCTTGCTTGCCGCGATACAGGCCTGCCTCGGTCGCCATGATCTGCGCCGGAGAGAGGCCGCGATACTCGGCCACGGCGTTGACGAACAGCTCGTAGCTCTCCTGCACGATGGCTTCGAGCACCTGCATGGACTGGTCCGTCAGAGGCTCGTGTGGGCTCAGGTCGTTCTTGTGGGCGCCCCGGTAGACAGTGGTCACCTTGACGCCCGCTTTCTCCTCCATGGCGGAGCGGTCCATGTGGCTGGCAATGACACCGATGGAACCGACGCCGCTGGTCTGGCTCACCACCAACTCGCTGCAGGCGCTCCCGATCAGGTAGCCGCCGGAGTAGGCCATGAAGTTGACCAGGCCGGTGATCGGCTTGATCTGGCCCATCGCGCGGATGTCGGCGGCCAGCTCGAAGGCGCCGACGGCCGCGCCGCCGGGGCTGTCGATGTCCAGCACGACGCGCTCCACCAGAGGATCCGCTACCGCCAGCTTGAGCTGGGCACGCAGATCCTCGTAGCTGGTCATCGTCTCGCAGGCGTTCAGGTGGCTGCCACGGCTCACCAACACGCCGTGCACCGGGATGACTTCCACCCCGGTCTTGCCGATGGCCGCGCGGCGCTGCTCCTCCATTCGCTCCATCCGGGAGCTGTAGCGGTCGTCATCGTCGTCGTGCCACAGCTTGTCGGAGACGGCCGGGCCGATATTGATGATGTTGAGATTCATCGCCTGGTTGGCCCAACGCACGCCGAGATCCAGCATGTCGGGCGTCACCAGCAGCGGCTGATTGAATAGCAGGTTGGCTGCTCGCAGGTACTGTCTCATTGCGCCAGGATCCTCTCGATCTCGCGCTGCTGGAGCTCCAGCTGCGCGCGCACGTTGGGGTTATTGAGGTCAGGCATGCCCTTCGAGGCGTCGACCATGTTCAGCGGCTGCAGGTACACATCGCCTCCGTCCACAGGCGGCATGTTTTCCAAGCGGCGGATGTCGTTGACCGACAACCACCCCCACTGGCGGCCGATGGCGTAGGCCTCGTACCGGCTCTTCTGGTCACCGCGCAGCAAGCCGGACAGGTTGAACTCGATGAAGTACTCGCGACGATCTGCCGGCAGCAGGTAGTCGCGCATCATCGTTTCTTCGTGCCGCTTGACCCATGGCATCAGGCCGAACACCACGAACCAGATCATCAGCTGCTCGGTCGTGTTGTAGTTCGCCTTGTCCAGGTCGTTCACCAGCGGCAGCGGAATCTTGTAGATCCGCGCAGCATCGGCTCCTGACAGCTTCAGGAGGTTGACCACTTCGGCGTCGACGTTGGTCATCGACAGCGGCCGGAAGGTCATCCCTTCCTGCAGCAACGCGACCTTGTGAGCGTTGTCGATACCGCTGTACTTCTCAGCCCAACGGTCGGTGATGCGATCGATGCTCGCCTGATCCTTGATCGCAGGCGACTCCTTCGGCCGCTCAATCACACCTGACACCGACACGCCATTGGCGAAAGACTTGCCGGTGTACTGCCGCACCGCTTGCGCCAAGCCCACCGCCTCGGCATGCAGCTCGATCGGCGACAACCCGGTGTAGTGGTTCAGGCTGTGCCAGCGAACGTGGTGCACCATGCGCATGGGCAGGCGCTCTGCATAGTTGCCCACCTGGTAGTAGGGCAGCAGATCGGCCCCCTTGTAGACCACAACCTTTTCGTAGGTCAGGGGCCAAAGCGCCGACACGTTGCCGTCTCCCCGGCGCTCCACCAGGGTGTAGGAATTGCCACGCAGGCCCACCGACATCTGCTCGCACTCCCGCAGCTCGTAGGGCGTTTGGAACCCATTTGGCTGGAAGCGCAGCACGTCGTAGAGCGGGTGGTTGGTGGCCGGCTCGCGCTGCCCCTTGTCCTTGCGGCGGTACAGTTCAAGCGGCAACTGGCCGATGCTCTCTGCCAGCAGGGTGACGCAGTTCTGAATGATGGGAAGTGCCAGCGCCGTTTCCGGCGTCACCACTACCCCGCTGCTGTTGGAGCGGCGCCCGAGCATCCCCTGCCAGAAGCTGCTTTCAGCTTCCACCAGGTTGCCCTTGCCCCCGCCAAGTAGGCTGGAGAAGAACATGCTCAGCCCCCCTTCCCTTGTGCCCGCTGCACGGCAGATGCCCGATCAGCCAGGTGCGCCCAAGCCACCAGGCAGATGCCAGCAACGATGAATGCTGCCGGCCGGTAGATCAGCGCCACGCCGGTGACGAGCAGCGCGAAGCCCAGCAGGCCGGCCAGCCAGGCCAGAATGACCAGCTTCATATCCCTACACCCTCGTCGTAGATGGAAGATCCGGACTCGGTGGCCTGGCCACTGATGCCCGTTGCGATGACTGCAGCGACCACGCCGTCGATGCGGCCGATCGCCTTTGCCTTGTCGACCTTGCGGTTGCCGGCTGGGTCGCTGACGACCACTGCGTTGCCGGCGTTCCAGGTCAGCACCGGGTTGCCGTCGTGGCGGAGTGTTTCCACCTCCACCGGCTCCAGTGCCACCAGCTCCAGCTCGTCCCCTGAGCCCTCGCCGTCATCCGTCGGTGGCGCCAACCCCAGTAGGCGGCGCTCGAACTCATCGACAGCCGGCCCCATGTCCTTGAAGCCCTGGCCGAAGGGCACCAGCTCGGGCAGCGTGATGCCGTGTTCGCTCATCAGCTGCAGCAGGTCCTCGATCCGCCAACGGTCGTAACCGATCTTCTGAATCTGGAAGTAGTCACAGATCGTCTGCAGGCGCCGGAGCACATGCAGCTTGCTGATGGCCCGGCCCGGCGTGGTCTCCAGGTACCGGTCGCGGATCCAGGCGCTGTATGGCACTCGGTCGCGGCGCTCCCTTTCTTCCAGCTGGAAGTCGGGGATCCAGAAGTACGGCAGGATCCGCCAGTGCGGGTCCCAGGCCACCGGGTAGAACTTGATGACGAACGAGGTCAAGTCGGTCGTACTGGAGAGGTCCAGCCCGGCCACCGCCGGGCGATCACGCAGCACCCGCATTGGCACGCGCTCCTCTGCCTGGCTCCAGACGTCCCAGCTGATCCACGGGGAATCCGCCTGCGTCCATTCGCAGAAGTTCAGGCGCCGCACGACCGACTCTTTCGCCGGCAGGCCGCGTGCTTCCTGTACCTGTTCGCGCAGGTACTTCCGGCCGGGGATTCCGTCCGTCTGACCCTCAACGACGAAATCCAGTGAAGGGTTCACCTTCGGCCAGCAGGTCTCGTCCTTGAACGGGTCGTCGCCCTCATCCAACGAGCAGACGAAACCGAACAAGGTGTCGTTGTCCTCCTGCCCCGCACAGACCCGCTTCGCCAAGTCGTGGTACTGGCCGCAGACGCTGTTCTTGTCCGATCCGCTGTTGGTGATCATCAGGATCAGCGCGTTGCGGCGGGACTTGGTGCCGGCACGCATCATGTTCACTGCCGACGGCGTCTTGTGCTCGTGTACCTCGTCCAGAATGCCCATGTGAGGGCGGGGGCCGGACTGCCCCTCATCGGAGCTGATAGGCCGGAAGAAACTGGCCGTGCTCGCGTAGTAGAGGTTCCAGACCTTCTCGTTGCGGCCGGACTGCTCCAGGCGGCTGGACAGCGAGCGCGACATGTCGACCATCGACACGGCGTCGCGGAATAGGATCTGCGCCTGGTCCCGCTTGGTCGCGGCGGCGTAGATCTCTGCGCGCTGCTCGCCATCCGCCACCAAGCCATACAGGCCGATGCCAGCTACCAGCGGCGACTTGCCAGATCCTTTCCCGGTCTCGATGTAGGCGGTGCGGAATCGGCGATAGCCATCAGTCCCGTACCACCCGAACAGGCTTCCGACAACGAACGCCTGCCACGGCGCCAGCCGGAATGGCAGCCCTTCGTAATCGCCGCCGTTCAGGCACAGCACGTCTTCAAAGAACCCGATCGCGCGGTCGGCCATGTCCTGGCGCCAGACCAGGCCGCGCAGCGCACCGCTTTCGAGGTCGCGCAGGTGGCGTCGACAGGCGTTGCGGACATCGGGGCCGGCGACGATCCGGCGTTCGAGCACGTCGACAGCGAAGGCCTTGACCCTGCACTCAGCTGAAATATCGCTCAGCAGCGTCTCGTTGTTCATTGGCGAACAGCTCACCTTGCGGGCCGGCCAGCGCCTTCATGGCGCGCCGGGCGACCGGAGAGAATCCAAACAGCGCACCAGCCTGGTTCGCGCGGCGCTCTGCGTCGTTCGCCAGTTGTCGCCACACGCTGATTTGCTTCGCGCCGCTCTCGTAGGTCTGCACGTCCCCGCTGTCACCGACCTTGCTCAGCTCGGCGATCTTGCGGCGGAACCGAACCCAGTCCGCGACCGCCTCGCAGTAGGAGGCGAGCGCCATCATGTCGAGCGTGCTCACCCAGCCCAGCGCGACCAGCGCAGCGCTTACGCGGTCCCATTCCTGCGACGCTTCCTCGGACAGGAAGTCCGGTTTGGGCGGCGCCTCCACGGGCACCACAGGGGCCTGCGCAGCCGACATCAGCGCAGCCATCCCCTTCTTGCTGGGGTCGCCGCGCAGCATGTGCACCGTTGCCGGAAGCGGCGGTCGACCCGAGTTGGCATTCCCAGCCATGGGCACCTCCAGAAATCGCTGCAGCCCGCGTCATTACTGGCTTTCGGACTGGCAGAAACTGGCTAAATGTTGTACAAAATCAGACCCCCACCCCCCTCATTTTTCCCGGCGTTGCGAGGAGAGGGCGAGTGGCGGTCTAGTCATGGCGCGCTCAGAAGTTTTTCACCCCCCCTCCCCTGGCCGCGTTCAGCGGTTCCAGTGGTGGCGAGGGTCGAGCGGTCGGCCATCCGTCGAGCAGCCTGCCAGCCGACCCGAGCGCTCAAGCCGCTGCTTGGTCGAGTCGTGGCAGAACTTGCACAGCGACTGCCAGTTGTCCCGATCCCAGAACAACCTCCAGGCATTGGCGATCCGATCACGGTCGCCGCTCGCCTTCGCTTCGCCGAGCTTCGGCGCTTCCTTGTGGTCGACTACCACCGCCGCGACGGGCCGATGGTCAGTGCTGCACATCGAGCACCAGGGATGGCGGCGCAGGTGATCCGCCCGAGCCAGCCGCCAGCGGTGACCGTAACCACGACTGGCGCTGGTGCCCCGACGCTCAGGAGCCGCGGACCGAGTCATCGCCGGGCACATCACAGACACCAATGCGCTTGGCTGCCCATCGCTCGTACAACCCAACCGCGACCTCGGCGCCGGCAGCAGCGGTCAGGCTGCCGATGGCCGAGGCCAGCATCAGCGGAGCACCGAGTGCCAGAGCGAGAAACAGCACCGCAACGCCGCAGACCACCGAGGCGCCGGAACGCAGCACCAGGCGGCGAACGATGGCGCGACCACTCAGGCCCGCCTTGTCGGCGCGCCAGAGTTCACCACTGACGCCGCCAGCTATGGCGAGCAGGATCACAACCCACAGCGGCATCTCAGCCAGGGCTTGCTGTTCGGATGGCATGACAGCTCCTCGAAGAAGACGCCCCCGAGTACGAGGGCAGAACCGGCGCCATGACCAGGGCGGGGAACCCAGGCGCCAGAAACGCGAAACCCGGCGCGATGGCCGGGTTTCTGGTTGGTGTCGAAGTGGCAATTCCCTCACGCACTTCAACTAGCATGCGGACTTTTTACAGGCGTTCTCTCATGGCAGCAAGCGCAACTTAATGCCACGCGGAAATATGTGGAGTTCGCACTGGGAATGTATCGGCGAGAAACGGAAATATCTTACTACGGCATTACAGAGCCTCCGGCTCTGTCCCACTTGTCCCACCTTTTTACTATATATGTGTGCGCGAATTAAAGAATAAAAAGAAAGCGTGCGCGCGAGCGCGAACGCGTGCGCGCTCATGCTCGCACACATTACATAGAGGATTTAGTGGGACGGTGGGACAGCGCAAGGAAGGAAGTGCCAGGCGCGCGGGATGGCGCCTGGCGATGGAGCAGCAGGCCGATCAGGCGGCCCGCCGGCCAAGCAGCAGCTCGGCAATGGCAGCATGAAGGACATTCAGCCTACGGTAGTACTGCGGACGGCTACAGCGGCAAGACTCCCACTTCATGGAGTCGGGGCTGTCGTAGTCGGTGTAATGAACGCGCACCAGGTGCTCCATATCCGGCGGCAGGTGCTTATTCACAATAAGCTCGATGTCCGCCGTAAGATCCCAATGGCAAGTTGAACTTCGAGTGGTTCGAATCAACTCGCCTTTAGTTGCCATCAGGGTAGCGATCATACTCCCGCCGCCACCAACTTCAATGTTTGTATTCTCCGGCGGGTGAAGTTCCGCCGCCCATACCTTCAGCATCTCATCAACGGCCTTGATCAAAATGCGGCCTCCTTTTGGACAGGCTGCGCGCCACGGCGCCAAGACTGTGGGCGTTCGTACCCCCAAGGTCGCACAGTGGACTTCCCCGATGAGCTGAGGCGTTTCCGTCGCCACCCGAGGCGATGCATGATGTGTCCCACGCGCATCTGCTCTGGCTTACCCCAGTGCCCATAGTCGAGGTTCAAAGCCTCTCCGAGGATCTTGTCACTGGTTACGGTCTCGCCTACGTAGTCCTCCAGCCACGGCAGAATCTTGTACTCCCAGGCATCGACGGTGTAACGCGCGTCCTGCTCCTCCTCGAACAGATCCTTCTCCTCTCGCGCCACCCACCAGATATCGCCCGCCTTGTAGCAGAACACCGCCTCAGCCCACAGCTGGTCGCGGATCTCGCGTAGTAGGTCGAGGTCCACCTTGGTACACAGCACGGGCCAGTATCTGCGGTTGCCCGTGGTGTCCTTCAGGTACTCCTCCTGGTTGGTGGTACCGGCGAACACGCACTGGCGCGGCACATCCGCCGTGCGGCGGCCGTAGCTCTCACGGAAGGTATCCACCGAAGCGGAGAAGAACTGCTTGGCCTTGGTCGAGTCAGCCTTGTTGAAGGCATCCAGCTCACCCAACTCGACGATCCACTTACCCCGGATCATCTGGAAGGCCTCCTTATCGCCGAGGGTGAATGGCGTGTCCATGAACCACTCCCCGCCCAACACCGAGAGCGCCGTGGATTTACCCACGCCCTGCAGGCCCTCCAGAATCATCACGCTGTCGACCTTGGCGCCGGGCTTCATGACCCGAGCAACGCCCCCGATCATCCAGCGCTTGGCCACCTTGGAGCTGTAGGGCGACAACGGCACACCGAGCACCTGGTGCAGCCAGCTCTCCAGACGCGGCACACCATCCCACTCCAGCCCGTTGAGATACCGGCGCACCGGATGGAAGGTGTTCTTGCTGGCCGTGACGCTGACGCCCTCCAGCACGGTCCCGGACTTGGCCAACAAGTTGTAGTACTGCGCGAGCCATTCGGTCGTCAGCATGTCGTCAAGGTCTGTCCACTCCCCCGGCTCGCCGCCGTAGGGCGGTGTCTTGAGCTTCACCGTCTTACTGCTGAATTGGTCGAAGCCGAGCACGCCCTTCCAGCACTCATCGTTGCCGAGGATCAGGCTCACGTTGATCATGTGCCCCGACAGGCCACCGCTCTGCGTGCGATACAACAGCGTGCGCCACCCCTCATCGGCGGCCGGTCGGACCACCGCCATCACCTGGCGCCGCACGGCGTCCAATCCCTCGGACAGATGCAGGTCGTTCCAGTCGGTCCACTTCTCCTCGCGCTCACCAGCAAACACAGGGACAACGTGCAGGCCGCCGAGAATCACCGCCGCGTTGTTGGCCTTCTCAACGCCGGGATTCCACGGCGTCACCTTGTCGGCCTTGGTCGTCTTCCAATCGTCGTCGGCGCAGAAGATCAACGGACGTCCGGGATACTCGTCGCGCATCGCCTTACCGGCCGGGAGCAAGTTGCCCGCGTCGAAGGCCACACAAACCGTAAGCGATGTGGCCATGTGCAGGCTGACGCCAGTCGCATACCCCTCCGCGATCAGGATCGGCGCACCAGGGTCAGGGATGGGGCCGATCAGGCAGTACGCGCCCTCCTTCTGCATGCCGAAGGGCCAATACTGCTTATCACGCCCGGTGTCAGGCTGCCGCTCGGGGTGGATCACCTGCAGGCCGACAACCCCCTTCACCGTCTTCATCGGAACCAGCAGCCGGCCGCCCCGACCATAGCGGACATTGATGCCGACGATCTGCTTGCGGTCCAGGTAGGGGCTGCGCCCCTTATCGGGCAGTTTCTCCCACATTGCGGATGCACGCCGAGCAGCCAGCCGGGCGGCCTTCTCGGCACGCTCGGCAGCGCGGCGCTTGGCATCCTCCTGGCGGGCGCGCATCAGCTCGCGCTCCTCACTGGTGAGCTTCGTTCCCTTGATCTTGAGCTTCTGCGATTCGCCCGAGCGCCAATCGCCATAAGCCCCGAAGTACAGCGTCACCCCCTTCTCAGTGGTGTACGGGTGCAGCACATACCAGCCCGTCTCCTCCCCCATGCTGTCCCCGGAGGACTTGCAGCGGGTCAGCTTGCCGAAAACCCAATCAGGGCGCCGCTTGCTGAACGGCTCCAGGCCGTAGTCCTGCAGCTGCGCCAGAACCTCGCCCAGCCCCTGCTCAGCCATTGGCAAGCCCCCGCTTCTCGGTGATCGACTGGCAGAAGGTGCACAGAGTGCAACCAGGTGCCGCAATCTGGCGGGCGGGCGGAATCTCGTCGCCGCAGTCCAGGCACTCGCTCAGCGAGTGGCCAACGAAGGCAGGCTGACGCGCCGCCAGCAGTGAATCCATGGACTCCAGCACCAGGTCATTGGCGCGATCAGCGATATCAGCCAAGGGACACCTCCGCCTCACGCTCCAGCAACATCTCCAAGGCGAGCAGCGCACCCTGCACACGGCGAAGCAGGAGCTTCTGCTGTGCCAGCTCCCGCCGGTCGATACGTCCGTCGTTCGCCAAGTCTTCGGCGATGGTCTGCGTGAGTGTCGATTGGCGCTGCAGCGTCTCGCTGATCGCCTTGAGGATCGCCGCGGCGGAGTCCAGATCCTCCTTGGACTCCCGCTGGATCTCCTCCACTACACCCCGAAGATCTACCCAGGCTGCGTCGCCGTAGGCCTCGATCAGCGAATCCACGATGCGCGGGTCGCGGGTGGCCGTGGTGACCTCCTCGATGTCCTGCGGGTTCATGTGGCTGTTGGAGTGAGTCGGGCTGAGCTTGTGCTGCAGAGTGGTTTCGTTGCGACCGAAGATCGCCGCGATAGCTTTGGCGCCGCCTGGGTAGTCCCGGCTGGCATGGTAGAGAGCGAGGTTGAGCGGAAGAATTTCGCGCTTTGCGCGTTCGGTGCAACTCAGAGCTACACGGCTCATGGCATTAATCCCCAAAGTCTGCCCGTGACCGTGCCAACAGCCCTTGATAGAGTTGCGGCGTGGTCATCGTCAGGTGGTCACGTAGCGGATGGCTGCTCTGTGGTGGAAAGGCCATCCGCGCCCCAATGGCAAGGCAGGTGATCCGTCACCCGCCTTGCCGTACAGCCAGCTGCTCTGTGGTGGAGAGGCTGGCAACCCAAGGCATCCGTGCCTTGGTTCGGGGAGCGGGACCGGCTTGGTGGTGGGTATTTGGTGTGCTCCCGCCAGCCGGCCCGCTACCCCACCCTCGGTGGTGACGAGGGCGTTAAGCGGCCTTGCTCGGAGCGGGGAACAGATCAGGCAGGTCTGGTCGCAACTCATACCCCTGAACCACGCCACCGCATGCCCGCACTACCACGGGCACTTTCTCCGGCGGGATCCCCCGACGCTTCCAGTTGAAAATGTTCTGAGGTGTAACACCCGCGGCGCGAGCCAGCTCGGTGGGGGAGCCGGCTGCCTCGATGGCCTTTAAAAGGGCCTCCAGCGGCTTTTGTTCTTCAGTCATGGCATCAACCCTTGATCAAACAGAACCAAACGACAAACCAAACAATACGTGTATTACCAAGCTTGCACAAGGGCATTAACATTTTGTTTATGACTACACGCCCGAAATCAAACAATGCCGAGCGCTTCGCCCTGGCCCTCGAACAGGCCGAGATGAAGGGGGCCGAACTCGCTCGCCGCCTCGGCATCGACAACGAACAAAACATCACCAATTGGAAGTCGAGAGGCGTGCCATCAGCGCGATTATCCGCCGTGGCTTTAGCCCTTGGAGTGTCACGGGAGTGGTTGGAATCTGGGCACGGCAACATGCACGGAAAGCCCACAACCCCTGCTTTTGCAGAGGAGCGAGCCAGTTACACACTGGAGCCGCTTCACCCGTGGGACAGCGACACCCCACTTGATGACGACGAGGTTGCATTGCCCTTGTACAAGGAAGTCGAGCTGGCATCCGGGAATGGCCGGACTGCCGTTCAGGAGGTACCAGGTCGAAAGCTGCGCTTCTCCTACGCCACGCTCCGAGAGTGCGGCGTGCTGCCCGACAACGCGTTCTTCGCGACAAACTCGGGCCACAGCAATCATCCCCTAATCCTTCATGGCGCAACCCTGGGGATCGATAAAGGAATGACGCAGATTGTCGACGGCGAGATCTACGCGCTCGACCATGATGGACTGCTGCGCGTGAAGATCCTTGAGCGCCTTCCGGGCCACGGCCTGCGGATGCACAGCTACAACTCATCAGAATTTCCGCCCGAGGATTTCTCGATCGAGAAGATCCTGGAGCAACGGATTGTCGTGCTCGGGCGAGTCTTCTGGTGGTCCACGATCCGACCGATGAAATCGGGACCGCTCATCTAACCAAACAAAATGTGTTGACCTAAACACCAAACATATTGTTTGATTGCCTCGACTCTCCACCACAGAGCGAGGCAATCATGTCCATTTCCGCAACCGTTCACGTTCTCCCGAACGTAGAGATCGGGCGCATCTTCGAGGTGCGCCGGCTGGCCGCTGCTGCTGGCTGCCAGTTCGTATCCGGTCGTAGCAAGCGCGCCCTCCGCGCCGTGCCGCCCTACCCCACCACTCCGGGGGACGCGGCATGAACAATCAATTCACCCTCTCCGATAACTCCCTGCGCATGCTGGCAGCTCAACTGGAGCTGAACGGCAAATTCCGCCACACCTGCCGCTCAGCCTACGGTCAGCAGCAGATCGAGCTGGTCATGCAGGTCGAGCGCGATCTGGAACGCACGAACGTCACCATCACCATGGGCGGCGAGAAGCACTCCATTAGCGTCATCAACGGCGAAAGCCACAACGACCAGCTACTGGCTGACTTCATCGACGCCATCGCCAATGGGCGTGTGGACTCAGCTGAACCTGCACGCCCGCGCGTCCTCCTGCACATGCCCGAACGCGAGTCGCTGCTGGACACCGAGCAGCAGGAAGCGATCAAGGGCCTTGCTCGTCGCGGCGGCTTCCTTGCCCTCGATGTCGGGCTGGAGAATCCGATCAACGTCTCCGTGCACCGAACCGTCAACACGTCGGGGATCTGCGCAATTCTCAGCGTTGGCGTGCGAAAGCCCCGGACTTGCTGCTGGACGATTCGCCGCGAGAGCGACGCTTACTGTGCCCGCCGCCTGCAGGAGTCCGTGGAACACCTCATCACCATCGCCACGCCGAAGCCGGCGCGGGCGGCATGAGAGGTGCCCTATGCGCAATCAATCCCTACAGGATGCCGCCAAGGCACTGGGCATCACCCGCCCCGCCCTGATCAAGCGCATGCGCGAGGCTGGCCTGCTCGACGACCGCAACCTGCCGACGCACCCACTGCGAGACCGGCTGTACCTCGAAAAGCACGAGGGTAACTGGCACCACCCGGAGCTTGGCCCGCAGTACAGCTACTCCACCCGAGTGCGACCCGCTGGTTTGGCCTGGTTGCGGCAGAAGCTGGACATCCCGCTGCCGATGCCACCGGCCGAGCAGGACCGCCGCGATGTCGGCTGACCACGGCCTACGCCCACGCCACTACGCCCGCCAGATCATCGGCTTGCGCTCGCAGGAGGAGCGCAGAGCCGCCCTGGCGAACGTGCCGGCGGAGTGGCGCGACCTGGTTAGAACCCACGTAGAGATCGCCTGGAACCACCCGAAAGGAGGCAAGGCATGAAACGCAAACCGACCACCAAGCAGACCGTGCGGGCCGAACTGATCCGCATGGTTAGCGCCCTGCTCACCACTGCACGGACCACCAATTACGAGCACGTCTGCGATTCGGAGACAGACCGTGCACGAGGCGCCATCGTGCTCGCCCTGCATGCCGACATCATCGACACCCCTACTCACACAGCACTTTGCGAACTGGCCGGCAACGCACGATACGAACGCCAGATGGAGCTGATCTATGGCCAGCCACCCTATACCGGCTCGGCCTTCGCCGAGGCGCGGCGCGATGCTGCTAAGGCGGCAGCATGACCCAACGCCCCGACCAGCAACCGGAGCTGCGCCTGCTGCCGGCACCCAGGCGCGAAACCGTCGACCTGGTGTACCGAACCTTCAGTGAGGTGCTGATTCCACTGGAAGCGCTGCGCGAACGCTACTTCCGCAACCTCAACAAGGACAACTTCGCCAAGGCCATCAAGGAAGGTCGCATTGGCCTGCCGATCACCACTCTGGACGACAGCGCGAAGGCACTGCAGTACGTCGAGGCCCACCACCTCGCCGCTTACATCGAGCAGCGCGCCTACCTCGCCGACGAGGAGCTGGCACGCCGTATCGGATCCGCTTGAGACCAAAGCCGCGCCGCCACCACCGGCGCATCCACCACTAGGAGCACACCACTATGTTGACCAACCACCAGATCACCGCCCTGGTACTGGGCATCCTTCTGCCGATGATTCTGCTGCTGATCGGCGCTTATGCATGCGGCATCAATAAAGGGAAACTACTCGCCGAGGCAGTCGTATACGGGAAGGGTTACACCGATGGCCTCGCCGACCAGGCCGAGCACGTCGAGGCACTTCACAACGACATAGGCATGCTGAGAGAGAGCCACCGCCAGGACCGCGAGGGCCTGATGCAGGATGCAGATCGTCGGATCGCCTTCTATTCGCGTCGCTCTAACCCGCTCACAGCCTCCGACCTGATCACCCTAGAACGCGCCACGAAGAACCTGAATCTCGCTCAGCAAACCTGGCTGGCCATGGGCGCATCAGATGCTGCCCAGGGTGCTAGTGAGGTGGAGTTTGCCGTTCAAGGGATCCGCGCGCGCCTGATGAGCGTCTTCGAAGCGGCAGCAGCCCAGCCCGAGGAGAGTGCAGCATGAGGCGCAATTACCCCCTCTGCCGGCTGAGCCCGGAGGCTGCCGGCCAGCTCGTGCACGACCACGAGCGCTGCACGAAGAAGCTGCACGAGACCGAACGCTATCTGGCCGCCCTAACTGTCGAGATCCGCAATGCTCTCGGCCCCGAGGCCGTCTGGTCGCTCCAGACCAAAGCCCGCCAGTCCGTCGCATTGAGCGATCTGCAAAAGGAACTGCGCGCATGACCCACCTTCACCCGGATCGCCGCGTAGCGGCACAAGACCAGGGCGGCGCCCTGGCACCCGCCACCCTGAGCACCCAAGCTGCGGCCGCGCGAAAGCGCGGCGGTGGCCTGGCACGTCGCGCCCTGCTGACTCTGAGTCTCGCGGGCCACCCCTCGATGCCCGAGGGTGGCGCCATAAAAAGCCTCTGCTGCGCAGCAGCAGGCATATTCCTACCCAAACCCAAGGCCCGCGCAGAGGTCGCATACCCCACGACAAGCGTGCGCCGAGGCGCAAAAGATGCTGCAACGCTTCGCTCCCCCACTGCGCCGCACGCGCAGCCTGTCGAGGGGTATACGCACGCTGCGCACCAGGTAGCCGGGGGTGAGGCATGACCGCATTCCGAAGCATCCCCTCTGCCACCTCCCAGCAAAGCTCCCTCCCGTTCAACCGAGAGCTCTACGTCGACCTGTTCGCCGGACTGGGTGGTGCGAGTAGCGGAGGCCGCAAGGCATATCGCGACCCAGACGTTGCTATCAACCACAACCCGGTCGCCATTGCCGTCTACAAGGCAAATCACCCCAACACAAGGACCTTCACCACCGACGTTTTCGATGTCGATCCACTGCTTGCAACCGGCGGGCAGCCCGTCGCCATCCTCTGGGCATCCCCCGACTGCCGCCACTTCAGTAAGGCAAAGGGCGCTGCCCCACGCAGCCCGCAGGTCCGCTCGCTGGCGTGGGTGGTAGTGCGCTGGGTTCACGCCACCAGACCACGCCTGTTCCTGCTCGAGAACGTCGAAGAGTTCCAGAAGTGGGGTCCGCTCGACGAGCACGGCCAGCCAATCAAGGCCGAGGAAGGCCGCACCTTCAAGGCGTTCGTGGCATGCCTCACCAGCGGCCTACCTGCCGATCACCCGGACATGCCGGAAATCATGGCGGCCATCGGCCTATGGGTACCGCAGAGCGCCCTGGTGCGCGGCCTGGGCTGCAACGTGGAGTGGCGTGAGCGCCGCGCCTCGAATGCCGGCGCCCCGACAATCCGCAAACGTCTGTTCATGATCGGACGCACAGACGGACGCCCCATAATCTGGACAACCCCGAAGCGGCACGAAAAGCCGAAGTCTGGCCAGGCTCCCTGGCGCACTGCAGCCGAGTGCATCGACTGGAGCGACCTTGGCAAGAGCATGATCGAGCGCGAGCGCCCCCACGTCGACAACACCTGTCGGCGCGTGGCGAAGGGCTTCTGGCGGCACACCGTCATGGCGGACAAGCCCTTCCTTGTGCCGATGGACGACGCCCACCTCGCCGCAGCCAACCTCACCGAGTTTGCCAATGCGAGTAACCAGCGCACTTTCAGCGCCGCAGAACCACTGCGCACCCAGGTCGCCCAGGTGAAGGGGGGGCACTTCGCCCTCTCTGCCGCCACGCTGATTCAGACCGGGTACGGAGAGCGTCCGGGACAGCAACCGCGAGCGCCTGGACTCGGCAAGCCGCTAGGCACCGTAGTGGCGGGAGGCTGCAAGCACGCACTGGTAACCGCAATGGTTGTTGGCGCTGGCGGCCCGAGCTACAGCGGCAAGCCGCAGTCAGTTACCCAGCCCGTCGGGACCCTTTTGCCGTCGAACCATAGAGCTGTTGCAGCCTGCCACTTTGAGCAGGCCAACGGGGGTTTCTACGACGGGGCGGGTCGAGCAGCAGACGCACCGCTCAGCACAATCACACAGGCGGGGTCCAACCAGCGCCTGGCCAGCGCCTACCTGGTGAAGTTCTACAGCACCGGCGGCCAATGGCAGGACCTGGCCGAGCCGATGCACACCATCCCCACGAAGGACCGCATGGCACTGGTCACTGTTGTCCAGGTCCCGGCAACAATCCTCCCCCCCGAGCTGATGGAGAAGGCCCGGAAGTGCGCAGCCTTCCTGCACAAGCACCTGCCCGAGCACTTCCCGCAGTTGGCCGACCTGGTGCTGCTAGGTGACTACGTTCTCGTCGACTTCACCCTCCGCATGCTCAAGCCGGTCGAACTGAAGATCGCCCAGGGTTTTGACCCGGATTACATCACCGACTGGGGCTGGTTCGAGGACAAAGCCACCGGCGAACTGGTGCGCAAGCCCGTCAGCACCACCAACCAGATCAAGCTCATAGGCAACAGTGTCAGTCCCTGCGAATCGGAGGACCTGATCTCAGCTAACGCCGCCGACCTGATCGACCTTTACAGGAGCGAAGCCGCATGAACACCCAACTCAACGAACTGCGGCGCCTGCTGGCAGAGATCGACAGCCTCGCGGGCAGTGTGGAGGTCTCGGGGCTGATCCGTGATGCACGAGCCTGCGCAGAGAAAGCCCGGACCAGGACGGCGAAGGCCATCAAGATCGTAGCCGAGCTGGATGCTCAAAAATGGGAGGTGAGCGATGCTTGATCGCGAGGAACGAACCGTAACCATCCCCGCTTGCACGGAACACAATGGACTTCACGCCATGACCATCACTGTGCCGTGGCTCTGCCGTGTGTGCGGCGGACCACGGGGAGAGCCGGTGTCCGGTATCAGCTTCGACGGCAGCAGACGCCTGCAGGTGCACACTTGGAGCAACCCCTGCGGGCATATCGAAAGGTACGTCGATGTTCGGCGCGACTACAGAAACGTCAGCGAGGGCCATCGAAATGGCGATTGAGCTGGAGCGCTACCTGCGCGAGGAGCAGGTACTGCAATGCACAACTCTGTCCCACGCAACTATGTGGCGCGAAATCAAGGCGGGGCGCTTTCCCAAGCAGATCCGCCTTTCCCCCGGCCGCGTTGGCTGGAAAGCCTCGGAAATCAGTCAGTGGATGAATGACCCCGAGGCATACGCAAAACCCAAGGCGGCCTAGCCGCCTTAGGGCTTCACCTTGGCCACCTTCACCAACCAGGTGGCCCACGCCCTGAGCCCTTCCCGCTTTTCCTTGAAGTAGTCGTAACGGTCGTAGTGCTTCGACGATACGTCGTTGAAGGCGTGCCCTTGGATCCGGTCGCGCGTGTCCTTGCTGATCCCCGCCACCCCCATCAGCGTCTTGCAGGTTCGCCGCAGATCTCGCAGCGTGAACGGCCCATCGAACTTATCCACATGCCGCTTATAGAGCTTGGTCACCGCGCGGGAAAGCGACTGCGCGTTGATCGAGTCATTCTCATATCGCCCCATGAACGGATAAGGGGCCTCGCCGGTGATAGGCTCCAGCCGAGCAAGGCACGCCTTGCTGAGTACGTTGAACGGCACCAGGTGGATCTGCCGCTCACCCTCAACACCCTTCAGGCTCCGAATGGCGTAGTGATCCTTCTGGAACATCCGCCGATCTGACCCCAGCAGCTGCTCCGGCCGCTGCCCGCCCGACGCAATCAGGAACTTGATCAACTCTGCGGTGACCAGGCTCAGCTGCTCAGGCAGGAGGTTCCAGAGAGTCGCCAGCTCCTCGGTGGAGAGGGCGCGCTGGCCGGCGCGCTCCCAATCCTCCTGAACGGGAATGCTGGCCACGGGGTTGTATTTGAGCCCGAACCTCACCGAGGTGCTGCCATAGCTGCGCGGGTTGAACTCTTGCCCGAGGCCGTGCTGATAGGCCGCGTGCAGGCTTGAGCGCACGCGGTTGCAGTAGGTTGTCACCCCGTCACCGATCATCTTGGCAAGGATGTCGCGGATGTCGCCCGGCTCGATCTCAGAGGCTGCTCGCTTCGCAAGCTGCGGCCATGGGCCGGTGACATATTTCCCCATCGCCCACCGAACATTGCCGGCCGACGCAGCGCCCTCGGTGTCCAGCTTGCCCAGGTAGGAATCGATCAAGTCGGCCAGTGATCCGTCGCCCTCGGCGCTCGGCGACTGCTGACGAACCTTCTCGCGCGCCTCGGCCAGACCGAGCGCAGGCCAGGTGCCGAGCTTGCGCTGTTTCTTCTTCCCCTGGACGTGCCACTGGTAGTAGAACTCTTTCGTGCCGTTCTCGCGGACCTTGAGCAGCAGGACGCCCTCCCCGCGAGCGCCGCGACCATCGGACTTAACGTAGTCCCGGCCGGGCTCGGGCTTGAGCGAGCGGACTTGTTTATCGGTGAGCATTGGTGACAGTATCCGGTGACAGTTGTCCCGAACTAAGGCGCTCCGGAGTGATATGAGACGATACACCCGAAAGGCGCCGAAGCCCTCTAATGGCGGGCATTGTAGCCCTACCGGATACCATGAGGGAAAGGCTGATATTTCACCCTATACAGATTCCCAAGCTCATGACGAGGGTTCGATTCCCTTCGCCCGCTCCACTTCGACTTTCCAGGGACTTCCACCGAACGCCAGGGAACGTCGTAAGTCATTGTCAGGATTGAGATTTTTACCTGATCTCAATCCACTGACATCCAGCGAAATCCACTCCCAGCCGGTTCTAACTGGTACGTTGAGCGGTACACTGGCAATACGGAGGTCCCCAAAACCGTATTGTTGCTGGAGGAGCCGGGGTTCCGTCGGGAACATGGCATCCAACTCGCTTCGCAGGAGTTGGACTCATGCTTTCAGACCTCCAGGTTCGACAGGCCAAGGTGACCGGCAAGGCGTATTCGCTTGTCGATTTCGACGGTCTCTACTTCTACATCTCCGCCACCGGCTTCAAGGCCTGGCACTTCCGCTTCACTTGGGGCGGCAAGCGCGAGCGCATGTCCTTCGGTGGCTATCCCGCGCTTTCCCTGAAAGACGCTCGCAATCTGCGCGACGAGGCCCGGGCCATGCTGGCCAAGGGCATCAACCCGCATTCGGAGCGCAAGCGCAAGCGCCACGCCATCGTCCTGGCGGGCGAGCACACCTTCCAGGCCATCTACGACAAATGGCTGGCCCACCGCAGCCTCTCTCTGGAAAATGAGGGCCGCCAAAGTACGCCCAAGCAGATCGGGCGCGTCTTCGCCAAGGACGTGTTTCCCGTATTGCGCCACCTGACCATCTACGACGTCACCCGCGCCCACCTGCTGGACATCATCGGCAGAGTGGAAAAGCGTGGCTCGCTGTCGGTGGCCGAGAAGCTGCGCACCTGGTTCAGCCAGCTATTCACCTACGCCTCGGTGGTGGTGCCCAACATGGGCGACAACCCGGCCAAGGATTTGGACGTGGTGGCGATGCCGCTGCCCCCGGTGGAGAACAATCCCTTTTTGCGCATGCCCGAGCTGCCGGCAATGCTGCAGACGTTGCGCAAGTACAGCGGTCGCCTGAATACGCAACTGGGTCTACGTCTGCTGCTGCTCACGGGCGTGCGCACCGGTGAATTGCGCTACGCCACGCCCGATCAGTTTGATCTGGAGCGCGGTCTGTGGATCATCCCGGTTGTCAGGCTCAAGCAACGCAAGCAGCTCACCAAGAAGAAGCGCCAGCGTTTCGCCGACATCCCGCCATACATCGTGCCACTGTCGTTGCAGGCACAAGAGGTCGTTCGTCATTTGCTGGGAAATCTGAAGCCAGCACAGGTGTATCTCATCCCCGGTGATTGGTGCCTGAAAAACCCTCTGAGCGAGAACACGCTCAATGGCGCGCTCAAGCGTATGGGCTATGAAGACCAACTCACTGGGCATGGCGTTCGCGCCACCATCTCGACTGCGCTCAATGAATTGGGGTATCCGCCCAAGTGGGTAGACGCCCAACTTTCGCATGCCGATCCGGATCGGATCAGCGCGACCTACAACCACGCCGAGTACGTCGAGCAACGCCGCGTCATGATGCAGGACTGGGCCGACCGGCTGGACTTGTTCGAGCAGAATCAGGTCGAAGTTGCCAGCACGCACTTGACCATCACGTTGCAGGGCCTGCCCACAATCGCCGGACAGGCGGCAGCGCAGCCGCCCGCCCTGAATCCAAACGCCCCTCAGTTGATCGTTGCGCCTGCACCCGATGCACCAGCGGTTCCAGCTTCCGTCTATCGACTTTCGGCGGTGCATCTGCCCGAGTACGCGCGACCCACGCTGTCAGAGGTGCAGCGCGAGCGCTTGCAATTGCTGGAGATATTCGAGGCATCCCACAACCTGTCGGTGGCCGATTACGCCAAGCTGGTTGGCAAGTCCCGCCGCTGGATCACTTACGAGATTCAGGCCGGCAATCTCCTGTCGATCCATCTGGGTCACCGTGGGCAGCGCGTCCCGGACTGGCAACTCGACCCCATCAAGCGCAAGCTGATTCAGGCTGTCCTGAAGCTGGTGCCGCGCGGTATCGACACCTGGCACATCTATCACGCACTGCTGCGGCCATACGATGCCCTGGGCAAGTGTCCAGTCATCGAGGCCGTCGATCCGACCAACCTGCATCTTGCAGCTCGACTGGTCGCCGCACATGCCATAGAAACCGATGAGCTTGCAGAGCAATCGGAGGCGTCTCCGGTGCTGGCCAGGCAGACTGTAGAGCGCCTGGTAAAAACGGCAATGTTGGTTGATATGCCCGAAGATCCCGTCGCCCGTTGAGCTGAGGCCGGGCGGCAGCACCGTCCGGTCAAGGTCAAAGGAGGGAACGTCGATCGCTTCGCATGGCCGCCCATCCGTCTTCTGCGCGGCCAACTCGCAATTTCCACGTTTTGGCAGGCAGCGTTTAGCGTCGGATCAGCGCTCGGCAGTCACCATAGGCGACTTCTCGGTAATGCTATCTCGCTATATCAGTATCTCGATCGGATATGACACCAGCGGATTTTCGTTGCCAATCTCAAGCCCCGATCAATAGATTCCGAGCGTTCGCCGCTTTTTGAAACCGCTGGCGCATCAGACCATACCGATACGGTTTTGCGAGAGCAGCCACTTCTCACGATCCTGATAGTGCAAGCGTCACTGTCGAGCCGCGACGGACGCTCGATTTTCTTGTGCTCGATGGATTTTTGCACATCGAGCACACAACGCCTACTCGTTGCGCGAACTGATCAGAAGTAATCAAAAGCGGGCGTCATCACTCGCGTCTTGCGCGGACAACAGGCCGACCATGAGGACGGCTGCAAAAGCAGTCGGCCCTGTAGTTCTTCTCCTGGAAGGAGACGGAGCATGCACGAGAACAAAAATGATGCACCAACATCAAAGGTGTTCTACCGCCCGCTCGAAGCGTCCATCCGCTGGGCCGGACTGCTGCGATACGAGCAGGTGATCCTGGCTTCGGTCTCGTCGCCTATGAATCTGCCGCAGTCGCTGGACTGCCCACGTTTGGGCGAACTGCGGCTGTACACCGACCGCATCTATGACGGCATCCTCAACGGGGAACTGCCCTTCGGGCAGCACGGCATCACGACGCGCGACACCGCGTTGATCGAATCGCCTGATCTGACGGTACGCCATGTCGATCTGAAGTGCTGGATGCGCCAGCACTACCCCGAGCAGCGGCCCGGCTTTCTCTTCTCCCGCGGCGAGCGCATCACCCATCCCTCCATCTCTCTGGAAACAGGGCAAGCCATGCTGGTCGAACGCCAGGCTTTGAAATCCGCCCTGGAACAGACCAAACGTCAGCTCCGCGATTTGCAGGACAAGCATGACGCGCTGCTCAAGCAGCCCACGGTGATTCCGGCATGCGCGCAGTGTCCGATCAGTGATCGGGCCGAGGCCACCTACCTGAACATCGTTGGCGGCCTGTTGGAGCTGATGCTCGGCCAGTCGCCATCGGGCACGCCGTACTCCAGCTTCAAGACGCAGGAGGCCGTGGTCAGCGCGCTGGTTGCCCATCACAGCGGCGCCATGGGCATCGCGGAGCGGACATTGAACGGCAAGTTCGCCACCGCCAGGCGCCGACTGCGTAGCGCCTCCCTCTGAGATTTGCCAGCTTGTATGTGCAGTCGCGGGGATTGCATTTGCAATGTCTTTTCGCAGCCGTGTCTATTGAATAGAGGTCACGCCAACAAACGCCACTGAGCGTTCAGGAGTGACCGCCATGTCGCAAACACCTGTACTGCAGCCAAACGAACGCCGCATCCTGCGCCTGGAAGAAGTCGAAGCGAAATCCGGTTTCAAGCGCGCCCACATCTACAACCTGATGAAGAAACGCCAGTTCCCGCAGGCGCTGCGTCTGGGCGTGCGCGCCGTGGGCTGGGATTCCATCGAAATCGATCAGTGGATCGACGAGCGCGTCAACAACCGGGCCTGACCCGTTCTCTCGCGGACTTTCCATCCTGACCCGGAGAACGCCATGCAGGTCGTATCCATCATTTCAACCAAAGGTGGGGTCGGCAAGACCACCACGGCCGCAAACCTTGGCGGTCTCGCTGCGGACGCCGGGCTGCGCGTGCTGCTGCTCGATCTCGATGTGCAGCCCACCTTGTCCTCCTACTACGAGCTGGCCCATCGTGCGCCGGGCGGTATCTATGAATTGCTGGCCTTCAACGAGCGCGACCTCGGCCAGCTTGTGTCCCGCACGATCATCGCGGGCCTGGACTTGGTGCTCTCCAACGACCACCGAGGCGAACTGAACACCTTGCTGCTGCACGCGCCAGACGGGCGACTGCGGCTGCGACACCTACTGCCGATACTGAACCCCCTCTACGACCTGGTGCTGATCGACACCCAGGGCGCGCGCTCGGTGCTGCTGGAGATGGCGGTGCTGGCCTCCGACCTCGCGCTGTCGCCCGTGACCCCGGAAATCCTCGCCGCCCGCGAACTGCGGCGCGGCACCATGCAGTTGCTGGCGGACATTGCGCCGTACCGGCACCTGGGCATCGAGCCGCCGCCGTTGCACCTGCTCATCAACCGCGTCCATCCGGTGTCCGCCAACGCACGGCTGATCCAGCAGGCGCTGCGCGATCTGTTCCAGGGCCACACCGGCATTCGGGTTCTGGCTACCGACGTGCCGGCCATTGAGGCTTATCCGCGGGCCGCGACGCGCGGCCTGCCGGTGCATCGGGTCGAGTACCGCCAGCCAGTGGGCAGAGTCGCTCCCGCCGCGCTCACCACCATGCGCGATCTTGCCGACGAGTTGTTCCCGCAGTGGCAGGATCGATTGGCCGCAGTGTCCGGCCGTCCGCCACAGCCTCTTGATATCAGGAGGCCCCATGGCGAACGCACATGAACTGGCCCGAGGCCACAATCGGCTGCGCGCCCTGATCGAGTTCGCCGTCGGCGAAGGCTGGCACGTCAAGCGCACGGCGGGCGGTCACCTCAAGTTCACCAAGGCAGGCTGCGCCGCGATCTACACCAGTTCGACGGCCAGCGATCACCGGGCAGCCCTCAACGCCCGTGCGCAGATCCGTCGTGCCGAGCGCGAGACCCGATCCCAAGCGCAGGGGGGCGGCCATGACTGAGATCACCTCCCAGCAGATGGCCGGCAAACTGCTTGCGTCCGGGTTCGAGCGCAGCGGCCCGTCAGCAACGACCTTGAGCGACCCGATCGCCGACACGCCCATGGTCGTGACGCTCGACCAGTTGCGCCCCTACGACCACGACCCGCGCAAGAAGCGCAATCCGGTGTACGAGGAAATCAAGGCATCCATCCGCGAGCGTGGCCTGGACGCGGCTCCGGCCATCACCCGGCGGCCCGGCGACGATCACTACATCATCCGCAATGGCGGCAACACGCGACTGGCAATCCTGCGCGAACTCTGGTCGGAGACCCGGGACGAACGTTTTTTTCGGGTCTCATGCCTGTTCCGCCCATGGCCCGAGCGTGGCGAGATCGTCGCGCTCACCGGGCATCTTGCGGAAAACGAACTGCGCGGTGGCCTCACCTTCATCGAGCGCGCTTTGGGCGTCGAGAAAGCGCGCGAGTTCTACGAACTGGAAATCCGCTCCACCCTGAGCCAGTCCGAGCTGGCCCGCCGCCTGGCCGCGGACGGATACCCCGTGCAGCAGTCGCACATCAGCCGGATGGCCGACGCCGTACGCTACCTGCTGCCCGCAATCCCGACCGTGCTCTACGCCGGCCTGGGGCGTCACCAGGTCGAGCGGTTGTCGGTCATGCGCAAGGCCTGCGAGCGCACCTGGGAGCACTACGCCAAAGGCCGCTCACTGGTTCAGGACTTCGACGAGTTCTTTCAGGATGTGCTGTCGCAATTCGATGTCCAGGCCGACGAGTTCTCTGCGCAGCGCGTACAGGACGAACTGATCGGCCAGATGACCGAATTGCTGGACGTCGATTACGACGTGCTCGCTCTGGACATGACCGAATCCGAGAGCCGCCAGCGGGCCTTGGTCAGCGAGCCGACGCCGCCCTCGACGCCGCCTGCCTTGCCAGAGCCAGAAGCCATCGCGCGCCCACCGGCCGATACTGCGCCACCTGCTGCGAGGCCGACGGCAACGCCCTCGACGGGCGAGAGCGACGCGGACGCCAGTCATTCTGGCGCAGCCAGTCCGGCGGTAGATGACGACGTGCTTCGGGAGCACATCGTCTCGCCAGCGCCGACGACCGAACGGCTTGAGTCCATCCAGCGCATGGTCGCCGACCAGTTGGGCGATCCACTGCCGCACGACTTCTCGGCGAATGTCTTGCAGTCCATCCCGGTGCAGGCCGGCGGGCTCTATCCGATCTCGGATGTCTGGTACATCGCCCCCGGCCTGGACACACCCGAGCACCTGCGCATCCACGTCGCGCAGTTTGCCCGCGAGATTGCGGTCGAGGCAGACCTGGGCGAGTGCATCGATGACCGCCCAGACGGCATCGGCTTCGCCTGCCGTGCTCGCACCACAAACCCAGCGCCGCTGGGCCGTGCCGTCCATACGCTGTTGGCTTGCCTGGCCGGTCAGCAGCCCGCCGATGTCGGTCTGGACAACGGGCAACTCGTCATCGACCTGCCGGCGCTGCTGCACGGCCAGGGCGACGTAACCCGACGATTGAGCGACACCGCGCTGGTCAAGCTGTTCCGCCTGCTGCGACTGGCCCGCCGCCTGCTCGATCTCGAAGCCGGCGCTGCGGACTCTGGAACCTAAGCGAGGGAGGCCAGCATGTCCACAGCACACCCACTCAACCAGGCTGTCATCGCCCAGGCCCTCTATGACCTGCGCAATGGGCAACTGCGCCGCTGCAAACTGATGGGGTTTGGCGAGGCAGAGCTGGACGCCCTCAAGCATCCCGCGCTGATCAGCGTGCTGGCCAACGCCAACGTCTCCTGGTGCTCAGTGACGGTCAACCGCGAAGTGCTGCGGCGGCTGCTCCAGCAGGCGCAGGACGTGGAGAAGGAAATCGCCACAGTCGATCGCATGCTCAGGCTGGGCGCGAGCACGGAGATGGTCAGCAAGTTCTATGGCTTGACGCATCAGGAAGTAGCGCTTCGCCGTGAAATCCTCGGTCTGCCCAAGCGCAAGGGCCGACATCCCGTGCTGGACGAGGAGCAGGACACGGAGCTGTGGCGGCAATGGAAGGCCGTGACCAACAGCAGGACGGTCGATCTCGAAGACGAAACCTCCATTCTCGATGCCGCCATGGACTTGGCCGAAGGCATGTCGCTGCCTCTGTCGGTGGTCTGGGCCTCGATCAAGGGCTGGGTCGATCAGGGATTGGCTTGAGTCATGGCCGTGGACGACACCGCACCACGAGTCCGACGCCAAGGCCCCATCGCACTCGCAGAGCTGTTCGATGCTGCGCTGAAAGACCTTGCGCCCAAGCCCGCCCCCAGCGCACCTGCGCCTACACCGGCACAGTCGCCCACGCCTACCTCCGGCGATGCTTTCCTCTTCAGTGGCAACCGGCACGAGACGGTGCCACGCAAGTTGTTCCTCGACCGCCGCCTGACGCCGCTGGAACGAAACGCCTGGCAAGTGTTCCGGCTGATGCTCAACGACGATGGTGTGACCGCATTTCCCACCTACGAGCAGTTGCGGCCCTGGCTGGCGTCCATGCCCTGCGCAGGCCAGGCCTCGCATGAAACCGTGGCACGGGCGCTGACACTGATGCGCCTGACCCGCTGGCTGAGCCTGGTTCGGCGACGGCGTGACCCCAAGACTGGCCGCATCCTCGGCAATCTGTACGTGCTGCACGACGAACCTCTGACACCGTTCGAGGCCATGCAGCTCGACCCGGACTACCTGCAACTCGTCAGCCAGGCGCTCGGCCATTCTGCCAAGGCCGTGCAGATCGTGGGCCTGCACACGCTCAAGGAAATCGGTGAAGACCCATTGCTGGCCGGACGCACCCTCCCGTCACGGTTGCAGGTGATGGCCGAACGCCTCGCCAACCAGGACCTTACGGCCAGCGATAGTTATCCACAGGAAGACGCCATTCACGATTCCGAAGAAGGGGCTCCGAGCCTTCTTCGGAATGGCGAACGCCCCACTACGGATTCCGAAGCAGGGCCGAAACCCGCGCCAGACGTCTCTCTTCGGAATCCGAAGCAGGCCCGTACAGTACGTAGTAGTTGTATTAATGAAATACGTACTACTGCGCAGGCGCGCGCACTGGACGATCTGCAATGGCCCAAGCGCTTTGCGCAACTGAAGGCGGAACAGCAGGCGGGTGCCAAGGTGGCATTGCAGCAGGTTGATGCCTCGCTGAGGCAGGACGTGCTGGACGAATGGGCCGCGCGTTGTAGCAACCACGGCATCCGCAATCCCGCAGGGTATCTGTTCGGCATCATCCAGCGGGCCATCCACGGTGAGTTCAATGCCTGGGCAAAGAAAGACCCGCCACCGGCACCCACTCAACCAAACGAACGGCCACCACCCGCACCGCCGGCCCAAACGCAGGGTAAGCCGGTGCCACCAGAAGTCGCCAGGCAGCACATCGAGCGGCTTCGAGATCTGCTCGCCAACAAGTGAGCAGGCTGGCAAGGCGGTGAAGTGGACACCCATGGATGCCAATAGAGCTATCCCCTGGGGATAGTTCCACCGTTGGGGCGGATGCTGTGCAGTCGCAGACCTGACATCGAACATCTGCCGCAGCAGCGGCGTTGCCCGTCCTGATCCCGACGTGCAGCGTTCGTTGGCGCTCCATGGAGCTATCCCCTGGGGATAGCTCGCGCCGCATGCGGCCACCACGCGTTGAACCGGGGTCTGGCTGGTTTCGGTTTGTTGACTGACTGCCTTCCGCTTCCTGCCGAAGCTGACCGCTCCTTTTCCCACAACGAGCGGACACCATGGCAACCAATGAACCTCTGCAACTGAATCTCGGCTCCCTGCGCAGCGCGATGTCGCTGACGCTTCACACGCACCACGCCTCGCGCATCTGGCATGGCCGTGCCGCCGCCGAGGGGCGACCCGGCATCGTCGGCCTGAACGGCTACATCGCCCAAATGAACAAGATGCGGCGCGGTTCGGAGCAGGACGACCCGTACTCGGATTGGTGGATGCTGCGCATCGAGGTCAAGCTCGACCAGACCAAGACCACGCTGCAATCGCTGCGCGAGCAGGTGGATCAGGCGCTGGCAAGCGTGCCGCCGGCACTCAGCCTGGGCGAGAACCTCAACGTGCAGCCCGTCAAGTTGCCGCTGTTCGTCAATGCGCAGCTCGGCTTTGCCGCCGTCTATCTGCTGGCCGACTACGACGACATCGCCCGCAAACTGATCCTCGCCCACCACACGGCGCTCATCGACCGCAGCACCTTGGAGCGCTGGCTCAACGAGGGCGCCCATGCACTGCGCAGCCTGTTCTCGCTGGCCCAGCAATACCGCTATTCGGGCTGTACGCGCGACGACTTCGTGTCGAAGAACGCCGCAGCACGGGCGGCGTTGGAGAAATTCGGCGAACTGCCGCAGGACGTGCTGGAAGGCACGCGCCGCTCGAAGTTCGCGCCGCCCATCGTGCGCCGTGGCCTGCAACAGCGTGCTGAGAGTCCTGCTGCAGCGCCTGCCCCCAACGACGAGGCCGCCACCGGCGCGGTGCCCGAGGTCGGCGCCGGCGAGGTCGAGGGCGAGCAGGCATGAGCGATCCGAACCGCGAACCCCGCTACTTCCAGGGCCTGCAACAGGCTGCCTTCATGAAGCTGGAACACGCTGCCTCTCTAAAAGGCCTTTTAAAGCCTTTTAAGGGTAAGGGGGATCTTGAGGGCTGGGCCAGCCAGTGCTTCGCCATGCGCGACGAGTTGATTGGCTTGGCGCAGCGGCAGGTGCTGCAACAGGCAGTCGGGCATCCCTTCCACCTGCTGCCCGTGGAGTTGGCCCAGCAAACCACTGGCGCAGGCACGGCGTTTTTGCGCTGGCGCAAGCACGACCGCTCAGCCATGGGCGTAGCCCTGTGGCAGGAATTGATGGCGAACATCGGCACGCCGGTCAACCTGTTGGCCGAGCTGCACGCGATTGAGCTTCAGCGCATCACGCTGAACATGCAGATCAGCCTGTTGCACACCTTGGGCAGGCAGGCCCAGGAGTGCGCCAGCAAGGCCGCCAAGGCGGAAGACGCCTACCTGCGCAGGCTCAAGTCCATCCCACCTGGAATGCGTGATCGGTGATGACACCGGACACCCCAGTACGCGCCCGACGCCGACGCGGCTCGGGTATTTCAATCACCATGGAGATTGCAACATGAGCACGCATTTTTGGGGCGAAGGCAACATTGGCTCCCCGCCCGAGTACCGGGAGTTCCCCAACGGCAACGACGAGCCGCGGCGCTTGCTGCGGCTGAACGTGTATTTCGACAACCCCGTTCCCACCAAAGGCGGCGACTTCGAGGATCGCGGCGGCTTTTGGGCGCCAGTGGAAATCTGGCACCGTGACACCGCGCACTGGAAAAACCTCTACCAGAAAGGCATGCGCGTGCTGGTCGTCGGCCGCATGGAGCGCGAGCCCTGGACGGACAACGAAGATCAGCCACGCGAGACCTGGCAGATCAACGCGCGCAGCGTCGGCATCCTGCCGTTCCGCATCGAGTCCGTGACCCTCAGCCCGAAGCCGCAGGATGCGGAGGCAAAGTCCCAGGCAGTCCAGGAACCGGCTGCGCCAAAAGAGCCGCGGCGTAGGAAGTGACCCGGCATGGGCCGGCCACTGTTCGCCGTTCCATGCTCTCGCGAGCTATCCCCAGGGGATAGCTCCATCAACGTCCACCGGCTTCCATGCGCTCCCGAAAATCGCGGCTCCCGGCCCGCACACCCCGGCTGCACGCCATCTCCGCCCCAGCCATTCCATCCTGTGAAAGTGGTCGCCACCGCTTGCGACTTGTTTGCTGCTGCCCCTGGCGGTGCCCGGCATCCTCGATTCCAGCAACTCAATGAACCACGGAAATCGGATGGACGGACATGCGGCTGTTCTTGTGCGAGAAGCCCTCCCAGGGCAAGGATATTGGCCGGATTCTCGGCGCGACGCGGCGCGGTGAAGGCTGCCTCAACGGCTCCGGCATCACCATCACCTGGTGCATCGGCCATCTCGTAGAAGCGGCAGCACCCGAGGTCTATGACGCGGCGCTCAAGCGCTGGTCGCTGGAACAGTTGCCCATCATTCCCCAGCAGTGGCGGGTCGAGGTCAAACCGAAGGCCGCCACGCAATTCAAGGTCGTCAAGGCGCTTCTGGCGAAGGCGACCCATCTCGTCATCGCCACCGATGCCGACCGCGAGGGCGAACTGATCGCCCGAGAGATCATCGACCTGTGCGGCTACCGTGGCCCCATCGAACGCTTGTGGCTGTCGGCGCTCAACGATGCGTCGATCCGCACCGCGCTCGGCAAGCTACGGCCGTCGTCCGATACGCTGCCGATGTATTACTCGGCGCTGGCGCGTTCGCGGGCAGACTGGCTCGTCGGCATGAACCTCAGCCGTCTGTTCACGGTGCTCGGGCGGCAGGCGGGCTACGACGGCGTGCTGTCGGTCGGACGTGTCCAGACCCCGACCCTGAAGCTGGTCGTGGATCGCGACCGCGAAATCGCGGCTTTCAAGTCGGTGCCGTTCTGGGCCATCGACGTGTCTTTGTCCGCAGAGGGTCAGGCTTTCTCCGCGCAGTGGGTTGCGCCCGATGGCTGCACCGACGACGCCGGTCGTTGTCTGCAACAGCCGGTCGCCCAGCAGGCGGCGCAGCAGATTCGTGCTGCGGGCAGCGCCCAGGTGGTGTCGGTCGAGACCGAGCGCGTGCGCGAAGGCCCGCCGCTGCTGTTCGACCTGGGGACGCTTCAGGAGGTCTGTTCCAGGCAGCTCGGGCTGGACGTGCAGGAGACATTGCAGATCGCCCAGGCCCTGTACGAGACGCACAAGGCCACGACCTACCCGCGCTCGGACTCTGGCTACCTGCCCGAAAGCATGTTCGCCGAGGTGCCCGCCGTCCTGGACAGCCTGCTCAAAACCGACCCGTCGCTGCGACCGATCATGAGTCAGCTCGACCGCTCCCAGCGTTCGCGCGCCTGGAACGACGGCAAGGTCACGGCGCACCACGGCATCATTCCGACGCTCGAACCCGCGAACCTCTCTGCTCTGAGCGAGAAGGAACTGGCGGTGTACCGGCTGATCCGGGCGCATTACCTGGCGCAGTTCCTCCCGCACCACGAGTTCGACCGTACCGTGGCTGAGTTTTCCTGCGGCCGACAGACGCTGGTGGCCGCCGGTAAACAGGTGGTCATCAAGGGCTGGCGTCTGGTGCTGGCCGAACCGCAAGCGGACGAGGACTGCGTCGACGCGGCGCGCAGCCAGGTGCTGCCCCCACTGCGTGAGGGCCTGGCGTGCCAGGTGGCCGAGGCCGAGATCAAGGCGCTCAAGACGATGCCGCCCAAGCCCTATACCCAGGGCGAACTGGTCAAATCAATGAAGGGCATTGCGCGCTTCGTAACCGACCCGCGCCTGAAGCAGAAGCTGAAGGACACGACGGGCATCGGCACCGAGGCGACGCGGGCCAACATCATCAGCGTGCTAATCGCCCGTGGCTACATCGTGAAGAAGGGTCGCTCCATTCGCGCATCGGATGCGGCGTTCACGCTGATCGACGCCGTGCCCGCAGCGATTGCAGACCCCGGCACAACGGCGGTGTGGGAGCAGGCGCTCGACATGATCGAGGCCGGACAGCTCACCCTGGACGTATTCCTCAGCAAGCAGGCCGCCTGGATTTCGCAGTTGATCGCGCAGTACGGCAGCATGTCCCTGTCCATCAAGCTTCCCCATGGGCCAGCATGTCCGCAGTGCGGCGCACCGACGCGCCAGCGCACCGGCAAGAGCGGCCCATTCTGGTCGTGCAGTCGCTACCCCGACTGCAAAGGCACGCTGCCGGTCGAATCCGGTACGCCCAAGCGTGGCGCTTCGCGCTCGCGTAGCAGCGGCCGCAAAGGCGCCTGACTGACTCCGTTTCCCGTGGGCCGCGCCCTGTTTCAAAGGCGTGGCCCGTGTCCCGCACGCCCCTGCGGGTCGCCCAGCGCGCAACGCCTTCTTGTCCGTGTGCGCGTCCCGTCCAGCCGTCCCCGGCTGCGGGACTTGAAGGTAGCTTTTCCGCGAACCGTCTCCCGCGTGTTCTGCTGGTCTGTGTTTCTCCCGCCCACTGCGAAGGGCCCCCCGATGGCTTGCCTGGCAGCGCGAGCCACCCGGAGACCCTTTGTGGTCAGCGGTATTCGGTGCCGGTGCCCACCGGCGCAAAAACGGGCTCCCTTTGTGCGCGGATGTGCGCCAGACGATGCCGGCCCCAGCCACGACATGGGCCGGGTGTGATTGCTGATGAGCAGACGGTTCTAGCGACGACCGGGCCTGCAACAGCCCACGGGTGGTTATTTCCTCCCGAGCCGAAGGTCAGCGAGCCTTCGGCGCCTTTATCTCGCCGATCAACGTTCCGAGCCAATGGCCGGCCACAGCAACAGGAAACCGACGCATGCAACAACCGGAGAAAGTACGAGCCGCGTTCGAGCGCGACCTTGGCAACAAGGTGCTGTTCATCAAGGGCGGCAAGCTGCTGTTCATCGATGGCATCAATCTCAAGGCCATCGCCGACCGTAAGGCGTATTTCGCTTCGCTGCGTGCGCGGCAGGCGCAACCCATTGTGGTCCTGGCCGAACTGGGACAGGACGAGGCATTCGCCCTGTGGAAGCAGCATGTGCTGGGCGACACGCCCGAGTGAGCCAACGCACCCAAGCACCCCCCTGACAGCCCGCACTCGATGCGGGTTTTCTGTCTCTGCGCCCACCAATCCGGGCTGGGCCGAATGCCGTTTTCCAACTGACGCAGCGCGCCCCCCGGACGAAGCTGCCCGCATGTTCGCTGATTCGTCAGCACATGCCAGCAGCCATGGGTTCCAGGCTGCCGCGGGTTCTTCCCGCGTAACCCGCCAGTCCGTATCGCATCAAGTCTGCGGACGCGCGTCCCCGTGACGTCGATGCTTTTTATCCACCGCGTGCGGGAGCTGCCATCCCGTGAGGGACAAGGCCCCGCTTTTCCAAGGAGCCTACCCATGTCCCACAAAGCCTCTTTCGGCCAGTTGGCCTTGACCTATTGCGGCAAGTTCCTGCCGCTCGAAGTCCTGCAAAGCGCCGCCGGCCACTACATCGGCACGCGCGATACCGAAGGTCCCGTTTCGCGGGAATCGCACGAGTACTTCCGCAGCCATGCAGCGGCTCAACGTGCCCTCGAAAGAGGCGGCTGGTCCCAGCTCGCCATTCCCTGATCCAACTGGAGGAATCACGCCATGAATCAACTGCTGCCGCGAGAAGTCGTCGATCAGATCATGCGGGAAGAGCAGCATTTCGCTGCCGCGCCCCAAGCCTTCTTCGAGGCATGGAAGCGTGGTGCCGAGATCGCTGGCCCCGAATGGTTTGGCGACGGCACCCGTGACGGCCTGAACCAGGCCAAGAGCAAGTGGGATCTGCGTCCCAACATGCTGCGGCTCAACGATGCCCTCGGTGTCCTGAGCAGCGGGCAACGCATGTTTCTGTCCGCCATGGTCAGCTTCTACAACGCGCACGAGGGCGGTGCCATGCTCAAACGCTGCCACTTCCACGGGCTGTCGGACTTCGACGGTCTCGACTTGGAACGCCGCAAGGTCATTGCCGACTTGATGCTGAACTACAGCGGCTGGTGAACCCGTTTCCGGCACACCCCCGTCTTTTCGTTCCCCACGAGGGACATGCGCCCACACGGCCATGTCCCTCGATTTCCTTTCCGTTGCCCAGCGTAAAGCGGCTGAATCAAAGCCAACGATCAGCGTCGACTGACGCATTTTCCCTTTTCAACCCACCGGGTCCAATTCCCGGTGGCGGGAATTGGCTCCATTATTCAATCTGGAGAGTTCCCATGTCCCAGAATCCCAATCCCTTTCTCCGCGGCTACTGGAATTTGAAGATCGTCCGCACGCTGTCCATCAGCTACGAGGACGGAAGCCCGCATGTCTGGCGAAACATCCACCCGAGCCAGCAACACCTTTCCGACGAGGAATTGATTTCATCGTCCTGCATCGTCACCAGCGATTTCGCGGTGGTCACGAACGGCTCTGAACCTATAAGCGCCGAGGTGCTGGCCGAATGCGATGCCGATGAAGGCGTTAACGGCGAAGGCGTGATCGGTGCCGTGGTCTATGCCATTCATGGCGAGGACTTCGACGGTCGCCTGATCCACGTCGGTGACAGCTATTCGGTCGAGGCCGCGCGGGAAGTCGTGCAGCGCCTGAGTTTCGAGACCGGCTACTACAGCCGATGCTGGGAGATCAGCAGCGCGCACATCAGCCAGGAAACCGGCCTGTACCTCGCCAATCTGGCGGACCTTGCCACGCCGGAGGCCTTTCTGTTCATCGCCTTTCGGGTTCCGTACAGCCCGGCGATTGGCGTCAAGCTGATCTCCACGCCCTGGACGGACAAGAACCTGGAATACGCCGAGGGCATCACCGCCGAGCAGCTTCGGCAGGAGCACCGCAGCAAGGGCATGCCAGACGACCTGGCGAACATCCTGGAACTGGCTGGCCAGGCCGATGTGCGCATCCTCATCCTCGACGCTGACGCGCCCGTGTTGCTGGGCCTGCCGCTGGCCGAGCCCTAGCAAACACACCACGCGCCCACCTTCCTCTTTGCCCTCCATGCCAGCCTGTCTCCTTTCTGGGAGCCGGGCTGGTCCTATTTCATAGGAGCACTTTATGTTCCCCGACCTCATCTCGCCCGCGCGCGACTTCGAGCATCAGCTTGGAGCCTGCGTCAACGCCATGGGCCAGGACGACGCCATCGGCCAGATCCTGGTATTCGAGCGCTTGAGCGGCATGCTGCACATGCGCCATATCGCCAGCGCCGATCTGGCAGACACCGACATTGATGCCTACGAAATGGTCGTCTTCGACGGTGGCAACACCGGCGGCGACACGTGGAAGCACGTGTTCTTTCCACGTCAGCGCGAACACTACTTCGTGTGCCAAGCCTGACCACCCAGCCCCTTTCGAGGGGCCTTTTCTTGTCGCGGCGCAGGAAAGCGGGTGCGGCGCGGTGCGGTTTCCTGAGCGCAGGCCACTCACTCCAGGGCCATCCTTGCCCCATGTTCGTCGGCGTTGCCGACACATGCCCAGGCAGCCAAGACCTTCAAGGCTGCAAGCGCGGGAAACCGTGCTGGTTGTTTCTTCCTACGGACGCACCGCGCCCATTCACCCACAAGGGACCTCTCCCTTGCGGGCGGGGAATCCCTTGTTCTTCCTCAAGGAGATTCACATGGATCGCTCTCTTATCAAGACCCTGATGCCTTCGCTGGTCGCAGGCCATGTGCCGCGCAACGTGCGGTCGTTCAAGTACCGCGTGTTCGATGATCAGCCACAGTCCTCGACACTGGGCTTCGTTATCGATCCCCAGCCCTTCGACGGCAGGGTGGTCGCCGCCAGCGAGGACGCCATCGTCGTCAAGCTCAAGCCCAGCGAGTTCGCGGTACTCGATCCCAACCTGGTGACCAGCATTCCCAGCGAGGGCACCAAGGTGCATGTCCAACCCTATGCCCGTCGTCGTTTCGACGGTCTGCGTGCGGACACGCCAGAAGAGCGCACCGAGATGATGTCCGACGGCACGCCCTACACCGTCAAGACACACATCCTCGGCTCCGCGCCGGCCAAGTTGCCCATTCCCGAGCCGCAGTGCATGGAACTGGGTCAGCTCATCGAGCAGTTGGAGGAAATGCCGGCGCCCGACGGGTTCCGCCGCATCACCCACATGCTGGTCGATGCGGGCGCCCACGACTTCACCTGGGTCGATCCGAAGCCGTCCAGGATCATCGAAACGCCCCCGGCGATCAGTTTCACGGTTTCGACCGCGAAGTTCGCCGGCCAGGTGACGATCCTCTACCAACGCGGCAGCGATACCTATGCGGTGGAGCTGCGCCGCGACGGCGAGTTGGTCGATCGGCACGACGAGGTGTATTTCGACATGCTCGGCGAAGTGCTGGAGCGACTCATAGACGACGGGCGCTGGCGCCTGATCGACGTGAGCGTGATCGGCGCGAAGACGTCCCGACGGCGCCGCGCTGTACCGGCGTGACACCACGAAAAGTACCAGGCGACATGCCCCCACAGGCTCTCCCTCCATTCGGAAGGAGGGCCTTTTTTCTGCCGTGGGAGATTTCATCAAAGGGAATCGATCGGATACCGATTGATGGCTGCCTCGCGCGCGAGGCCTGGTCATGCTGAGCCCATGCCTGCTGACGTTGTCAGCGACATGCCAGGCAACCACCGGTCTTCGAGGTTGCGACGTAGTTCCCACTGCGTGACCGAGCCAGCTCGCACCGCATCCATTCGCGAGCGGCCACCAGTCTCTGGTGGTGGATGCTTTCGCCTTATCAACCCATCGCGGGGTTACGCACCTTTCCCCGCAGCGTGGGGCTGGTGTGTCTCCGCTTCATCCCTATGGAGATTCACCATGACCACCACATCCAACGAGAAATCGTATTTTGACCTCCACACTTCGGGCATCGGTTACATCCAGCGTGCCCGTGAAGTACCTGTTCGGGGCGGCCGCCGTGTGCAGCCTTTCCTGGCATGCACCATCGCCGCGCTGGTCGGCCCCGCCAAGGATCCCAGCTATCGCTATTTCGACGTCAAGGTCTCGGGTGCCGAGGCCAAGAAACTGGTCGAGCGCTACATCGGCGTTGACGATCCCAAGCAGCGCCCACTGGTGCGCTTTCGCCTCGGCGACCTGTGGGGCGATGCGTACATCCGCGACAAGGGCGAGCAGAAAGGCCAAGCCGCCGCGTCCCTCAAGGCGCGACTGCTCAAGGCCGAGCCGCTTGACCGGGCCGAACTGGCTTCGATCAGGCAGCACGAGCTGATCACCCGCGGCATCGGCTACCTCAGCCGTCCGAAGGACGTCACGCCCAAAGATGGCGACCCGTTCCTCTCTTGCACCGTCGCCGCGCTGGCCGGGCCTGTCGATGAACCGGAGTATCGGTACTTCGACACCATCGTTACCACCCCTGAAGCCGAGCATCTGGTTCGCCGGTGCGTGCAGGCCATCGAAGGGGACTGCAAGGTGCTGATCGCCTTCCGTCTCAACGACATGAAGATCGATCCGTACATCCGCACCAAGGGTGAGCGCGCTGGGGAACCGGCCGCAAGCCTGGATTCGACACTGATCCACATCGGCCTGATCAAGATCGACGGCACCAAGGTCTATCCGACGAGCCCCGCGCAAGCCGATTCGCCGCCGGCCCAGGACGCTCCCGCGCCCGAAGCCGAGGACGCCGACCTCGCTTCCGATCAGCCTGTCGAGCCCGCCGAGCGTGAGCCCGAAGGTGAAGTCGAGGAGCAGGAGCCGGCATTGGCTGCTTCGTTCTGATCCGGCATGGCCCTTCATGGGGCCTTGCCGCTCTTGCTATTCACAAGGAGAACCATCATGGCAGTCACATCGGCGCCCGAGAAATCGGTTTCGCCCATCATCGTCCCCGGCCAACTCACGCTGCGTACCATCCGCGGCAAGAACGGCCCCTTCACGGTCGGACGCCTCGCCACGCACCTCGGTACGTTCGAGGTCAAGGACCCGGAGCTGGAGCAATACCCCGAAGGCAAGTACGACGGGGAGTTCATCATCAGGTACATCTTCCCGAAGTCCTACCCGGTCGGTGGCGGCATGCGCTTCGAGATCCGCGCCAGCCTGGACGGAATGACGCTCTACGACATCGACAAACTGAGCCGTGACGAGGCACGCAGCTTCGCCACCCAGGACCTCGATCCACTTGATGAAGAGTTGGGCGCACAGCCTGCAGTAACACCGGCAACACCGGCCAAGCCCAGCAAAACTTCCAGGCCCGCCAAGCCAGCACCCGTGCAGGCATCCACGGACCCGCTGGTCGATACCACGCCCTTCGGCGTGGATGCGCCGACGCCCGCTGCGGCAACTGCTCCCGGCAGTACCGAAGATGGCGACGCCGCGCTGTTCAGCTTGCTCTGGCCGCTGGGCGAGTCCGTGAAACTGGATTCGACCATCGACCGCCGCACCCTGCGCACGCAGATCGCCCGCCTGGGCGAACTGGGCTACGCGCTGGACTTCAAGACGCAGGAGTGGAGCCGCCAGGCCGAACTGCAACCTGCGTAGTACTGGCATCACATCTGCGGTGTGCTTCATCCACCCGCCGGGGGTCTTCCCCACGGGAAGGCTTCTGGCTCAATTTTTTCAGGAGGCCTCTCATGGGCTGGTATTTCTCACCCCAATCGCGCTCTGAACTGATCGCGGAGTTGATCGCACCGCAAGAGACCGAGCGCGCCAGCGTCAAGGTCATCGCCCACGCGCTGCGTGGCAACGTCCTCTGGTCTGTTGTGCAAGTGACGGCCAAGGCCGAAGGCGTACACCGTGATCTCGCACCGGGCCAGTCCCTGTGCACCATCCGCTGCGATCTGCTGGAACGCAGCGGCGGCCAGTGGGGCTACAAGCCGCTGGACGAATCCATGCACCCGTACTACTACTCGTGCCCGCTGTCCTATCTGAACCTCGCACCGGAGCAGTCCGCCGAATGGCGTGCAGGCGTTCGCGCCTACCACGTGCGGCGGCGCACATCCAAGGAAGCCACAGCTCCAGCTACGGCGCTGACGGCCTGAGTCAGGGACGCTTTTTTTCCACCCCAAGGGGCAGTACTTGCCCCCTGCGGGCGGTGCTGTTCCCGTTCATCCGAGGACACCACCATGCCCGCAAACACTTCTTCCACCACGCTGTACCGCATCGACGAATGCCCGGAAGTGATGGCCGACGCTTGCGTCGGCGATGACCAGGGCAACCTGATCTTCCTGTCGATCTGGGCGCGGGACACCGCCGTCCAGCAGTTCCTGGCTCGCCTGACCCTCGGGCGCGACGAGCAGGGGCTGGAGCAGTTCCATGTCATCACCGACCAGGGTGGCAGCGTCCCGGTGTTCGTCGGCAACGTCGATCGCCTGGAAAAGCGCATGACCCGCGCCTACCGGCGAACGCTGTTCGGTTCGCTGTCCAACGTGTGGCTGTTCGATCGGCGCTGCGTCAAGCCCGACAAGGCCAACGCCAGCGCACTGGCATTGCTGCCCCGCGATAGCGACCACCGGCTTGACCGCTTGTGGCCGTTGGTGCAGGACACCTGCCCACTGCCGTTGCTCGACCACTGGCGCGAAACCGTGCTGGAACTGCTGCAAAGCCGCGAGATGCTAACCCGCCTGCCATTCGCCCTCGGGCCTTTGGTGGGCCATCGGCTCGCCATCGACGTGCCGGCGCTGACCCAGGCGCTCGGCTCGCTGATCCGCAGTGACGTGCTCACCGCCTATCCCTATCCGGCCAGGATTTGGACGCCGGAAACGGTAACGGCTTGACCCACCTGCGCAGGCACGCCAAGGCGCGCCTTCTCTATTCATCCCCGCCAACCAGGAGACTTCCATGGCTCTCATGTTCCCGCGGCTTGCCCGCAACTTCGTGAAGAACGGGTACTTCCCAACCGATGAACCGACGCTCGAAAGAGCCCTCAATGCACTGATGCCCAGTGCGCCTGAATCCAATGGGCCGATGTGCATCCTCGATCCCTGCGCCGGCGAAGGCGTGGCGATTGCCGAAGCTGCTCATGCCCTCGGGCGCGAGCAGGCCAGGGCGTTCGCCGTCGAGTTCGACGCAGAGCGGGCGCGCCATGCCCGCGGCCTGGTCGATCACTGCCTGCACGCGGATCTGATGGACACGATGATCTCCAAGCAGTCCTTTGGGCTGCTCTGGCTCAATCCGCCATATGGCGACCTGTCCAAGGACGTCAACGGCAACATTGGCTATCAGGGTCAGGGCCGTGCCCGCCTCGAAAAGCTGTTCTACCAGCGCACGCTGCCCCTGCTGCAGTACGGCGGCGTGCTGGTCTTCATCATCCCCGGCTACGTGCTCGACGCCGAGCTGGTCGGCTGGCTGACGCGCCACTACACCGACCTGCGGATCTACCGAGCGGTGGAAACGCAGTTCAAGCAGGTGGTGATCTTCGGTCGGCGGGTGCGCCAGCGTGAGCAGGCACCCGATGGCGTCAAAGCCGTGCGCAATCTGCTGCTGCAGGTTGGGCTTGGCGAAGTCGAAGCCGAGGAGCTGCCGGGCGAATGGCCGTTCCTGCCGTACATCGTCCCAGCCAGTCCGGCGGAGCCGGGGCATTTCTTCCGCGTGACGATGGAGCCGGAGCAGTTCGCCGATGAGGTTGGCAGACTGCAAGGCCTCTGGCCGTCGCGGGATACGCAGTTGGGGGCCGCGCAGCAGACGCTGCGTCCACCGGCGCGGGCCTTGTCCCACTGGCATCTCGCCCTGGCCCTGGCTGCGGGTGCGATCTCGGGAGTCGTGCAATCCAAGACGGGGCGCGTACTCGTCGTCAAAGGTGACACCCACAAGGACAAGACGCTCCAGCGGGAATTCACCGAACGCGAAGACGGCTCGATTGCCGAGACGCGCATCCTCACCGACAAGTTCGTTCCCGTCATCCGAGCCTGGGACATGACGCCGGGTTCCGCCACGCGGGGCGAGGTGTTGACCATTCGCTGATCGTTTCTCCACCGCCGACGGTTCGCCGTCGAGTTTTCCACCCACCGGGGTCCAGTCGCCCCGATGGGGTGCCGTGGCCCCTCCATATCCAGGAGCCTTCCCATGGCAGCCCAAGCACTCTCCATCAGCCAGCCCCCGAGCCTGCGCTTCTCGCCCGGCCAGGTGGTCATGACCTGCGGCGTCGATGACCTGGTCCAACAGGCCAATTCAACCCGATTCCCTACCTGCGTCGCCACCTCGGCGGCGATTGGGGCGACCTCGACGACAGCGACAGGCGGCAGAACGATGCCGCGCTGAAGTCCGGTGAGGATCGTCTGTTCTCTTCCTACCAGGTCGCACCCGGCCTGAAGCTCTGGATCATCACCGAATGGGATCGCAGCCTCACCACGTTGCTGTTGCCCAGCGAGTACTGATCTTCTCCAACGCGGGGCCACCGACACCCCGCAAGGGTGCTGTAGCCCCTTCACTCCGAAGGAAACCACATGACATCCGACCAACATGACAAGCACCGCCGCAAACGGCTGTTCGAAATCGGTGCACTGGAGTTCAGCGAAGGCGTCGAACGCCTGATGAACGAAGGCCGGCTCGATCCCATGCCGCTTTTCGAACGCCACATGCGTGGCGACTGGGGCGACGTCGCGGACTACCAATGGCAGCAGAACAACGCTGCGTTGGAGTCTGGCGAACGCCTCGATTCGTTTTACGTCGTCACCCGTGACCTGAGCATCCGCATCTTCACCGAAGCAGATCGCAGAGCGACCCGCATCGTGCTGCCGTCCGAGTACTGACCGCGAGTTGTCACCGCAGGCCACGAGCGCCTGCACTGTCCAACCACTGACGGTTCGCCGTCTCTCTACCCACCACGGGGCATGCCATCGCCCCGCTGGGGTGGTGCATGTCCCATTTTTCTTTGGAGCATCACCATGTCCGTTGATCTCGACACCACCGCTAACGATGCAGAGCCCGTACAGGGCGAACTGCTCGAAGTGGAATCCAACCCTCTCACCCTGAGCCTTCAGGATTTTGTCGGCGAGTTCGGCGACGAACTGCTCGACTCTCTCAACCGCGCCAACCCGCCGGTCTATACCGGCCAAGCGCAAGCACAGCGGCAACTCGTCGTCGCCAGCCTCAAGCGCAAGTTGTTCCAGGCCCAGGCCGAAGTTGTCCATGCCGCCGCCGAGCTGTTGGTCGATCAAGGCGAGCGCGCTGCGATCGTCAATGGCGAAATGGGTTGCGGCAAGACGACCGTCGGCATCGCCACGGCCGCCGTGCTCAACGCCGAAGGCTACCGCCGCACCCTGGTGCTTTCGCCTCCCCACTTGGTCTACAAGTGGCGGCGCGAGATCCAGGAGACGGTGGCTGGTGCCAAGGTCTGGGTGCTCAATGGCCCGGACACGCTAGTCAAGCTCATCAAGCTGCGCGAGCAGTTGGGTGTGCAGCCCACGGGCCAGGAGTTTTTCATCCTGGGCCGCGTCAGGATGCGGATGGGGTTCCATTGGAAGCCGGTCTTCACCCAGCGGCGCACCCGCCACGGCGACGTGGCGGCCTGCCCGGACTGCGGCACGCTCATCACCGACCTCGACGGCGAGCCGGTCAACCCGATCGGGCTCGAAGCCGAGGAGTCCCGCAGGAAGTGCAGCCACTGCGCCGCGCCCCTGTGGACGCTGATCCGCCCGCGCAGCCTGTCCGGCAGCGACCAGTCCTCGGTCGTCCTCAAAGCCTTGAAGCGCATCCCGACCATCGGGGAAGTCACCGCGCAGAAGTTGATGCAGAAGTTCGGTGACGGCTTCCTGGCCTCGATGCTGGGTGACAACATCCATGAGTTCATCAACCTCATGGATGGCAACGGCGAGCTGGTGTTTTCCGACCGTCAGGCCACGCGCATGGAACGTGCGATGGCCAACATGGAGTTTGGCTTTGGCGAGGGCGGCTACCAACCGTCCGAATTCATCAAACGCTACCTGCCGCAAGGCACGTTCGACCTGCTCATCGCCGACGAGGCGCACGAGTACAAGAACGGTGGCAGTGCCCAGGGCCAGGCCATGGGCGTGCTGGCGGCGAAGGCTCGCAAGACCTTGCTGCTGACCGGCACGCTAATGGGCGGCTACGGCGATGATCTGTTCTACCTGCTGTTCCGGGCACTGCCAGGACGGATGATCGAAGACGGCTACCGCCCGACCACGAGCGGCAGCATGACCTCGGCTGCGATGGCGTTCATGCGCGATCACGGCGTCCTCAAGGACATCTACTCCGAGAGCGCCGGCACGGCGCACAAGACGGCCAAGGGCACCAAGGTATCGGTGCGCACCGTCAAGGCTCCCGGCTTCGGCCCGAAAGGCGTCTTGCGCTGCATCCTGCCGTTCACGATCTTTCTCAAGCTCAAGGACATCGGTGGCAACGTCCTGCCGCCGTATGACGAGGAGTTTCGTGAAGTCCAGATGGACGTGGCGCAAGCTGCGGCCTACCGCGATTTGGCGGGTCGGCTGACCGCAGAGCTGAAACAGGCTCTGGCGCGACGCGATACGACCTTGCTGGGGGTGGTGCTCAACGTGCTGCTGGCCTGGCCGGATTGCTGCTTCCGGTCGGAGACCGTGGTGCATCCGCGCACGCGCAACACCTTGGCGTTTGTCCCGGCTCAGTTCAATGAGTTCGAGATCAGCCCCAAGGAGCGCGAGCTGATCGACATCTGCAAAGCGGAGAAGGAACAGGGGAGCAAGGTTCTGGCCTACACGGTCTATACCGGAACGCGCGACACCACGTCACGCCTGAAGGGGCTGCTGGAGCAGGAAGGATTCAAGGTGGCGGTACTGCGCGCAAGCGTGGATGCCAGCCGCCGCGAGGACTGGATCGCCGAGCAACTGGACCGGGGCATCGACGTGCTCGTCACCAATCCCGAGCTGGTCAAGACGGGGCTGGACCTGCTGGAGTTCCCGACGATTGTGTTCATGCAAAGTGGCTACAACGTGTACTCGCTCCAACAGGCAGCACGCCGCTCCTGGCGCATTGGGCAGAAACAGCCCGTGCGCGTGATCTACCTCGGCTACGCCGGTTCCTCGCAGATGACCTGCCTGGAACTGATGGCCAAGAAGATCATGGTCTCGCAGTCCACCTCGGGCGATGTGCCCGAATCGGGGCTGGATGTTCTGAACCAGGACGGTGATTCCGTCGAGGTCGCACTGGCTCGGCAGTTGGTCGCTACCTAATTTCCACGCCATCGCCGGCCTAGCGCCGCCGGCTTTCTGTTCTTCCCACCTTGCAGCCACGTCCCGCAGTCTCCGCAGGACGTGGCTGCGTCCTTTCAGATTCAGTGTGGACTCTCTTTGGAGAAACGATTGGTTACTGGCTAAACTCACATGAGCAGAATCGGGGGAGCCAATGCAGATTGCAAAAGTCAAGGTCGAAAAGTTTCGTGGGATTGAATCCGGCATCGTGACGCTGTCAGGCCACAGCGTATTTCTCGGTGACAACAACGTCGGGAAGTCAACGCTGCTGGAGGCCATAGATCTCGTCCTCGGCCCGGAACGGCTCTCCCGAAGACCCGTCATCGACGAGCACGACTTCCACGCCGGGCGCTACCTGGATGAAGAGGGAGATCCGGTTCTCATTCGGATTGAAGTTATCGTCAGTGACCTGTCCGCCGAGCAGCAGCGACACTTTCGTGACCACATCGAGTGGTGGTCCGCCACGGAAAAGACGCTACTCGTAGGCCCGCCCCCGGAAGGCACGGATGCGTCAGACGTGTCGGCCGCGCTGCGGGTGTTTTTCGAGGGTCGCTACGACAAGGAAGAAGACGACTTCACGGGCAATACTTTCTTCGCGACCCCAGTGCTAGCTGAAGGTACTCACCCAACTTTCAAAACGACCGACAAGCGCAAGTGCGGCTTCCTGTACCTCCGGACGCTGAGGACAGGGGCGCGGGCATTGAGCCTGGAGCGCGGGTCGTTGCTTGATGTCATCCTCAGGCTTCAAGACAAGCGCGTGACGATGTGGGAAGACCTGCTGAACGAGTTGCGCAAACTCCCCGTGGCCGATAAGCCGGAACTCGGCATCGCCCCGCTCTTGAAGGACGTCCAGGACGCTGTTCGCCGATTCGTTCCTTCTGACTGGGCAGAGGAACCTCACATGCGCGTGTCGGATCTCACTAGAGAGGCCCTGCGCAAGGATTTGACCGTTTTCATGGGCACCGGCGCGAAGCGTCCGGACGGCAGCACCTATTGCGCGCCATATCACCATCAGGGCACCGGCACGATCAATACACTGGTGCTGGCGCTGCTATCCATCATCGCGGGCCTGAAGCAGAACGTCATCTTCGCGATGGAGGAGCCCGAGATCGCCCTTCCGCCACATACCCAGAAGCGCATCGTTAACAGCGTGCGCGAGACGTCGGCACAGGCGCTTTTCACGTCGCACTCGCCCTATGTGCTCGAAGAATTCGCGCCGTCCGAGATGCATGTGCTGCGGCGTGACGGGGGCAAGCTTTCTGCGATGCTGGCGACATACCCACCAGCGGTCAAGCCCAAGGCATACAAGGCAGAGTTCAGGGCCCGCTTCTGTGAAGCGCTGCTTGCCCGATATGTACTTGTTGTCGAAGGTCGAACGGAGTTCGATGCGATACCTGCAGCGGCGCGCCGGCTTAACGACTTGAACCCCACAGAATACAAGACGCTTGAGGCCCTGGGGGTGGCCGTCATCGATGCGCAAACCGATGCGCAGGTTGCGCCTCTCGGCAAGTTCTTTAGAGACTTGGGCAAGACGGTCTTTGCTGTGTTCGACAAGCAGGAACCAGCCGCTTCCGCTGCCATCAAGGCCGCCGTGCACCACTCATTTGAATCTGCCGAGAAAGGTTTCGAGAACGTAGTGCTGCACCACACCGCGGAGGCAGCCCTTCGTCGATATGCGCTCAGCCTCGTCGCGGAGAACGCGTGGCCGAACCATCTGATCGCCAAAACTCCTAACGCCGCCCAGACCGTGGAGCAAATTCGCGACGCATTGCGGCAATTCTTTGGCTGGGCCAAGGGAAGCGGCGATGCCGGCGACTTGCTCGGGTGCTGCACCGAGGCGGAGATGCCGCAGTATGTCCGGGACACGCTGCGGGTGATCCACATCACCGTCGAACCTCCGCCGCTGCCACCCGTGCCGTCAGCGGCGGCAGCACCGTTCGATGACGAAGAGTTATGACGGTCGAACAAGACTGGACACCGCAGAAGAGGGACTTTCTGCAAAGCACGGGGCACGTGCTCGCCATGGGTGGTCCAGGCTCCGGAAAGACGCATGTCGCCCTGGTCAAAGCCAGGGACGAGATTCGATCAGCAAAGCTCCTATCAGGCCAGCGCATCCTGTTTCTCAGCTTCGCGAGGCCCACAGTGGCACGGGTCCTTGAGAAAGCCAAGGAACTCATCACCGCGGATGATCTGAGACTTCTAGATGTCAACACCTATCACGGCTTCGCATGGAGCGTTCTGCGAAGTCATGGCTATCTGCTCAGCAACGGAAAGCCGCTCCAGCTCCTACCACCTCCCGAGGGCTCCGCGCGCTTGGCTCACTTTGCCAAGGAGCAGCATCACCAGGAGAAGTTGCGCCTTTTCCATGAAGAGGGGCTGCTCCACTTCGACCTCTTCGCCCAGTTGACGGCTGAACTGCTGCGCCGCAGCCGGCGGCTGGCAGGTATCTACACAGCGACCTACCCGATACTCGTCGTGGACGAGTTCCAGGACACGAACGCCGACGAATGGGCGATGGTCCGCGAGCTTGGACGCGGCTGCAGGATCATTGCCTTGGCCGACCCCGACCAGCGTATTTACGAATTCCGCGGCGCCGATCCTCAGCGGCTCAAGGAATTCGTGGACCAGTTCGACCCCTTGCCAGTCGAGTTTGAAGGGGAGAATCATCGCAGTGCCGGAACCGACATCGCAACGTACGGTTCAGACTTGCTCACCGGGAAAAACAAGGGCGCCGTCTATGCCAATGTGTCGGTGGTCGAGTACGGCGTGTACTACGGAAGGGGTCCGCATTTCCATGCGAAGGCCCAGCTCATCCAGGCAATCAAGCGACTTCGCAAGGAGCCGGCCTGGTCCATCGCAGTGCTCGTCCCATCCAAGGCCTTCATGCTTCAAGTGTCCGACTACCTCTCCGCGGAGTCCGATGGCATGCCCAACCTTCGCCACGAGGTGGCGATGGACGCGGAATCCCCGGCGCTTGCGGCAAACGTCATCGCCACGCTAATGGAAGGAGGCCCTTCGGAGCTTCTGGCTGCGCGGCTACTCTCCGCCTTACATACCCACATCCGGGGCCGCAGTGGCACCAAACGCCCTGCGCAGGCGGAACTCGACATGGCCGACGCCATCGACCAATACTTGGTCTCCGGAAAGATCCGCGGCAAGAATCGCCAAGCGTTGATCAGCGAGTGCGCGCGCCTAGCAGCGCTTCGCCAGGACGTCGTATTCACCGGCCATCCTGAAGAAGACTGGTTGACTGCGCGGGGGCTTCTCGCGACGTCTGCCGTTGGCCAACTGTCGCGCGTTGCCGCTGATGCCAAGTATCTCCGCCTGCTTCACAAGGGCTCAAACCTGCGGGCGTCTTTGTCAGAGCTTTGGAGATCCCAAGGACAGTATGTCGGCGCTATCGAAGCTGTCCGGGGCGCTTTGCTGCAGGAGCACTTCACAGCAGCCGCCAAGGAATGGCGTGGAGTTCATCTCATGACCATTCACAAAGCAAAGGGTAAGGAGTTTGACGAGGTACTGATTTACGAGGGGCGATATGCTGGACGAATTGTGCCTGCGAATGCAGATACTTCTCGTCAAAGCCAAGCCCTTTTGGCACTGCGGGTCGCAGTCACAAGAGCTATGAAGAGAGCAACAATCCTGACGCCATCGGGAGACCGCAGCATTTTTTTGTAATCAGCTGGTAGCGAGTACTGTCCAAATCAGCACGGTCTTCGCATGTTTCTGAAAAAGCGGTCGTCCATCAGTCCGCATTCCTAGCTGACCGCTCAACGGCGCTCCGCCAAGGTATCGGCATCGCAACAGAAGAGCCGATGCCATGCCCGCAATCCCTGTATCCCGGCGTCTGGTCGGCGCTGGTCTCCTGGCCGCAGCGCTGGCCAGCGGCTGCGCGACCACCACCGCGCCGCTGGTGCCAGACGCCATAGAAGGCGTCTCCTCCGCTCCCGAACCCGAGGCACCCGAGTTCATTCCCGTCGTGCGCTATGGCCGCTACACGCTGGTCGAGCTGGCACCCACGGCGGCGCAGCGTGACTTGCTGTTGCAGACCATCGACGTGTCCATGCCCGAGGATGCCCGCGCCACGGTGGGCGATGGGCTGCGGCATGTGCTCAAACGCAGTGGCTACCAGCTTTGCGAGACGCCCAGCGCCGTGACCGAGTTGTATGCGCTGCCGCTGCCGGCGGCGCACCGGCATCTTGGCCCCATGACCTTGCGCGATGCGCTGCTCACCCTGGCCGGCCCGGCCTGGGAACTGCATGCGGATGAACGGGCACGGCAGATTTGCTTTGAGCAGCCTGGAGGCAGTGCGACCGCCGAGCACGCACACGAGCCGCCTGTTGCCGAGGCGGTGCAGACGTTTCCGCTGATGCCTTCGGTTTCGGGAGGCCAGCCATGAATACCGCGCAGGCTCCCCGGCGCCCGATCTCCGCCGTGGTGTTGCAGAGCCTAATGTGGCTCTGGCTGATCAGCCTCAGCGTTTTCGCTGCCCTGAGCTACCAGACCATGAACGACCAGGCCGACCAGACGCTGCTTGATTCCCGCCTGCAACGTCTCGAAGCGCAGGCGGTGGGCCTGGCCGAGACCATTGAGGCCATCCAGCAGCGTCCAGTCGTCGCAACAGCGGCAGACCTCAAAGATACCCGCGAACGCCTGGAAGCACGCGCCGCCCAGGTCGAGACAACGCTGAGCGGCTATGCCGCTGCCGAAGACCTTCAGGCGCTTCGTGCGGAAGTCGAGCAGATCAAGGCACGCCCAAGCGCCCTGCGTGCCGCAGCGCCCGCCCAGCCGCGCTCACCGAGCAGGCCCACCGCCAAACCAGAACCGCCGCCACTGCCGTTCCGCATCGTCGGCGCCGAACTTCGCGCCGGCCAGCGCAGCCTGTCCGTCACACCGAATAACGGGAACTTCACGCCCGACCAGCTTCAAGTGCTGCTTCCCGGCGATGCCGTCGGCCCGTGGCGCCTGCAGGCAGTCGAGGGCAACACTGCGGTGTTCCAGGCCGGCGACCAGACCCGTCGCATGGCGATTCCTTGAGCGGAGCGCACGACATGAAACCGTCGATCATCCTTTCCGCGCTCCTGCTCGCGTCTGCCCAGTTGCCCGCCTGGGCGCAGCAGCCGGCCACGGCTCCCGCCGGCAGTGCGCACAGCCAGGAGCGCCCGCTGGTTACTCGCTCCCTGGACGACCGAGTGGCAGGCGACTGGGGCCTGCAACCGCAGGAGTGGGCTCGCTATCGCGAGCTGATGGACGGGCCGTTGGGCATCTACTCGCCCAACCTGGACCCACTGTCCGCCCTGGGCATCGAGGCGCGCACCGACGAGGAACGGCGCCGCTACGCAGAGCTGCAGGTGCAGGTCGAGGCGCGCCGTATCGAGAAGCTGCTCGCCTACCAGCGTGCCTACGACCAGGCCTGGCAGCGCCTGAGTCCCGGCATGCAGCGGGTGAACCTGCCTGACGAAAAACCCGGCGCCGGCACAAGCGCCAATCCCTTGCGCGGTTCAGGCCGCACGGCCGTGTTCGTCAAGGACGGCTGCGCGGCCTGCGGGCAACTCGTGCAGCGCCTGCAATCCTCCGGCACCGAGTTCGACCTGTACATGGTCGGCAGCCGCCAAGACGACACGCGCATCCGCGACTGGGCCAAGCGTGCGAACGTCGATCCGGCGCGCGTGCGCAGCGGTGGCATCACGCTCAACCATGATGGCGGGCGGTGGCTGTCGCTGAGCTTGCCCGGAGACCTTCCTGCGGTCGTGCGCGAGGTGAACGGTCAATGGCAGCGCCAGCCATAGCGGCCACCTCCGTTTCGCAGTGCTTGCGCGCACTGGTGATCGCGGCGGGCCTGTGCGCCTGCGCCGCCCATGCCCAGGAGCTTCCGCCACCGGCTTACCAGCTTGCCGCACAGCGCGCGGGCATCCCCTCGACGGTGCTCTACGCCGTGGCTTTGCAGGAAAGCGGCATCCGCCGCAACGGGCGCATCGTCCCGTGGCCGTGGTCCCTCAACGTCGCCGGTCAGTCGCGCCGCTTCACCACCCGTGCCGACGCCTGCGCTGGTTTGCAGCAGGCAATGCGCGCCACGCCGCACACACGCATCGACGCGGGCCTGGGCCAGATCAACCTCGGCTACCACCAGCAGCGCTACGCCAGCCCGTGCGACCTGCTCGACCCATACAGCAACCTCGCCATCGCCGCTGAAATCCTGAAAGAGCAGCACACCTCGGGCGAGGACTGGTTGCCGGCGATCGGTCGCTACCACCGTCCTGCGGGCGGAGAACCTGCGGCTCGTTACCGGCGCAGCGTGTCGCGCCACCTTGCCCGTGTGCAGGGCACACACCCAACCGCCGCGGCCATCGCCGTGCACCAGGAGAGCACCCCATGAAAACATCCCATTTGACCCATCTCACACTGAAGGGCTTGCTCGTGCTGCTGGCGGCTCTGCCGCTGGCCTCACGTGCCGGCGATCAGCTGATCGTGGTCGAAGACCGTGGCGGCACGTCGGCGCTGCCGTACTACGAGGCTCTGAATCTTCAGCCGCGCGCCGATGCTCCAGCCCGACCGCCCATCCCGATACTCACGGTGCCCGCCACGCCCATGGATGAGGCCGCGATGTTGCCGGTGCGCAGTGCCAAGCTCACGCCTGGCACCGTCGCGCGGCGGGTGATCGAGGCACCGGGCCTGCGGCCTTTCGTAGTCGTCGGCGACGACGAGGCTTCCCACGCCTGGCTTCGTCGCCAGGCAACATCGCTGCGCGAGCGCGGCGCGGTGGGCCTGGTGGTTAACGTCGAGACCGTGCAGGGCCTGGCACGGCTGCGCGCCCTGGTGCCCGGCGTTCCCCTCGCGCCTGTGGCCGGTGACGACCTGGCCGAGCGCCTGGGTCTGCGGCATTACCCGGTGCTGATCACAGCCACCGGCATCGAGCAATGAAGCCATGTCGGGGAAACAGCCGGTCGAGGTTCTGCTGCGCCCAGCGGTGGAGTTCTATACCGTCGCGGCGTGTGCAGGCGCCGCGTTTCTGTCCCTGGTGGCCCCGTGGTCGCTCGCGCTGAGCCCCGCCATGGGCGTCGGCAGTGCGCTGGCGTTCTGCATCTACGGTGCCATCCGCTACCGCGATGCCCGCGTCATCCTGCGCTACCGACGCAACATTCGCCGCTTGCCGCGCTATGTGATGACCAGCAAGGACGTGCCGGTCAGCCAGCAGCGTCTGTTCGTGGGACGCGGATTTCTGTGGGAGCAGAAACATACCCATCGGCTGATGCAGACATACAGACCGGAATTTCGCCGCTACGTCGAGCTGACGCCGGCCTACCGGCTAGCGCGCAGGCTGGAGGAACGGCTGGAGTTCGCGCCATTCCCGCTGTCCCGGCTACCTGCGCTCACGGGCTGGGATGTGCCTTTCAACCCGGTGCGCCCGCTGCCGCCTGTGGGCGGCCTGCCGCGCCTGCACGGCATCGAACCCGATGAGGTGGACGTCAGCCTACCGCTGGGTGAGCGCGTCGGGCATTCGCTGGTGCTGGGCACCACGCGCGTGGGCAAGACGCGGTTGGCCGAGTTGTTCGTGACTCAGGACATCCGGCGCAAGAACGCCGACGGCGAGCACGAGGTCGTCATCGTCATCGACCCCAAGGGCGACGCCGATCTTTTGAAGCGAGTGTACGTCGAGGCCAAGCGCGCGGGGCGCGAGGGCGAGTTCTATGTCTTCCACTTGGGCTGGCCCGACATTTCCGCGCGCTACAACGCTGTGGGCCGCTTTGGGCGCATCAGCGAGGTGGCCACCCGTGTTGCAGGGCAGCTCTCCGGGGAAGGCAACAGCGCGGCATTTCGCGAGTTTGCGTGGCGCTTCGTCAACATCATCGCCCGCGCCCTGGTGGAACTGGGGCAGCGCCCGGACTACATGCTGATCCAGCGCCATGTGATCAACATCGACGCGCTGTTCATCGAGTACGCCCAACACTACTTCGCCAAGACCGAGCCCAAGGCCTGGGAGGTCATCGTCCAGATCGAGGCCAAGCTCAACGAGAAGAACATCCCGCGCAACATGATCGGGCGCGAAAAGCGCGTGGTGGCGCTGGAGCAGTACCTCTCGCAGGCGCGCAACTACGACCCGGTGCTCGACGGCCTGCGCTCGGCAGTGCGCTACGACAAGACCTACTTCGACAAGATCGTCGCATCGCTGCTGCCGCTGCTGGAGAAGCTCACCAGCGGCAAGATCGCCCAGCTTCTGGCCCCGAACTACTCCGACCTGGCCGACCCACGCCCGATCTTCGATTGGATGCAGGTCATCCGAAAGCGCGCCGTGGTCTATGTCGGCCTCGATGCGCTGTCCGACGCCGAGGTCGCCGCCGCAGTCGGCAATTCCATGTTCTCCGACCTGGTTTCGGTCGCCGGCCACATCTACAAGCACGGGATCGACGACGGCCTGCCGGGCGCATCGGCTGGCTCGCGCGTGCCGATCAACGTCCATGCCGATGAGTTCAACGAGTTGATGGGCGACGAGTTCATCCCGCTGATCAACAAGGGCGGCGGCGCTGGCCTGCAAGTCACCGCGTACACACAGACGCTCTCGGACATCGAAGCACGCATTGGCAACCGCGCGAAGGCCGGTCAGGTGATCGGCAACTTCAACAACCTGTTCATGCTGCGCGTGCGCGAGACGGCTACCGCTGAATTGCTGACCCGGCAATTGCCGAAGGTCGAGGTCTATACGACCACCATCGTCAGCGGCGCGACCGACAGCTCCGATATTCGTGGAGCGACAGACTTTACGTCAAACACCCAGGACCGCATCAGCATGTCCAGCGTGCCGATGATCGAGCCATCGCACATCGTCGGCCTGCCCAAAGGCCAGTGCTTCGCGCTGCTGCAGGGCGGTCAGCTTTGGAAGGTGCGTATGCCGTTGCCGGCGCCAGACCCGGATGAAGTGATGCCGGCGGACTTGCAGCAACTGGCCGGGCACATGCGCCAGAGCTACAGCGAGGCCACGCAGTGGTGGGAGTTCACCAGCTCCCCGGTCTTGCAGGACGCGGCCTTGCCGGACGATCTGCTCGATGAGACGGCCATCGCCACACCCATCACCGGCACGGGCGACACGGCCAGCGAAGAGGCCGCGCCATGAGCGATGCCGCCTCGACTGCGCAGCGCGAGCAGAACCGCCGCCAGGGCTTGATCGTCGGCACCATCACCTTGCCGCTCCGGCTGCTCGGGGTGCTGGTCGGCTCGCTGCTGTTCTCGATCCTGATGGAGTGCATCGGCATGCACCTGTTCTGGAAAGACCAGGGCTGGCAGCACTCCCAGCAAATGTTGCAGTACGAGCTGGGGCACCTGTCCAAGCATTTCACGCGCAGCGTGGTCGTGCAGGAGCCGGGGCGAACGGCGCACGAGCTGGTGGACACGGGTTATGAATGGGTGTTCGTGCGATCAGGGCTCCTGGAGCGCATGAGCCAGACCGCCGAGCGCGCCCGCGCGCCCAGCCAGGGGAAAAACCAGGACGGAGGGCGCAACTTCCGCTACTTCATCAGCCAGGTCTATGTCTGGACGGAGAGCTACCTGATCGCCGCAGCCTTCACGACGCTTACTTTCCTCGTGCGCCTGCTGGTCCTGGCGCTCACGCTGCCGCTGATCTTCACGGCCGCTTTCGTCGGCCTGATCGACGGCTTGGTACGGCGGGATGTGCGCCGGTTCGGCGCAGGCCGGGAATCCGGCTTTATCTATCACCGAGCGAAAGCGAGCCTGATGCCGCTGGCCGTGCTGCCCTGGGTCACGTACCTGGCGCTGCCGATCTCGGTGCATCCGCTGCTGATCCTGCTGCCCAGCGCCGGCTTGCTGGGGCTGGCCGTGAGCCTGACTGCAGGGAGCTTCAAGAAGTACCTCTAGGCCATCAATCCGGTCATCCGCAGGTTCTTATTGTTTGCGGCCTGATACGCCTTTGATCGCCACGATCAAGCCATTGCTTATCACACAGGAATGGCGCGATGTTGGCTCCGATCTGGCTGCGCGCCGCGCATCGCGGCGTGCCCACTTTTCTCGTGACGGCCCTGCTGATGGGTCAGTTCCCGGTTGCCTTGGCCGAATCCCCGGCACAGCGCCAGGAGCTGGTTGCCGCGCTACGCCAGCTCGACGCGCTGGAGCGCACCATCGCGGATGGCGCTGCACACGCACCCATCCAGCCGGGCGAGCGCTACCACTTCGATTACCCACGACTGCTGGCTGATCTGGCGCGTGTGCGCGCCGGCATCCAGGCCCATCTCACACCGTCGCGCGCCCAGCCACGCGACCTCTCCGAACTGGCTGGTGAGTACCGCACCGAGCGGACCGCCCCGCCATCGCTGCCGACGACTGCGCAGGGCAGACCATGAACGGCGCCCAGGTCTCGGCATTTCAAGCCAACAGCGGTATCGCGCCGTCCGCGATGGCGACCGTTCTGGTCGGCATCGTGTTTGCGGTTCTGCTCGTCTGGGGCGTCTGGGCCATCCGAACGGCCTACGTGGGGTGGGCCGAGAACCGCCTCAACCAACGCCAGTTCCTCGGCGTCTGCATCCGCTTCGTCGCGATGTACCTCGTCATGACGTTCTTCCTCCTCTCCTGACCTGAAGGGATTGACCATGCCAAACCGCATCCTCACTACTCGTTTTGTCCAACGCGCCGCCGTCGCCCTGGGTGCCGCCGCGCTGCCCGCGCTGTCGTTTGCGCAAGGTCTGCCGCAGCTGGAAAACCCGACCCGCGGCGCCGGCAGCGGCATCATGGAAACAATCAGGAACTACGGCTACGACATCATCATGCTCGTGGCCCTCCTGGTGGTGGCGTCGATGTTCATTGGCGTGTGCTACCACGCCTACGGCACCTACGCGGAAATCCACACCGGTCGCAAGACTTGGGGGCAGTTCGGTCTCACGGTCGCCATCGGCGCCGTCCTGCTCGTGATCGGCATCTGGCTGCTCACCGAAGCCACCGGCATCCTGTAAGCGAGGACGGGCTATGTCCGAGCAACAGCATGTCCGTGCCGATGGGACAGTCACGTTCCTTCCACACCGGCTCAACAGGCACCCGGTGGTCGTGCGCGGCCTCACTGCCGATGAGTTGTGGATTTGCTGCGGCCTGTCCGGCGCTGCCGGCCTGGTGGTTGGCGCGCCGCTGTCCTGGGTGTTACGCACCATTGCCATCGCGCCGACCTTCGTTGTCCTGGGCGTGGCGCTGGGCGTTTTCATCGGCGGCGGCATCCTGCGCCGTCTCAAGCGTGGGCGTCCCGACACCTGGCTGTACCGGCAGTTGCAGTGGCGCATTGCCACGCGCCATCCGCTGATGGCCGGTTGGGTGGGCGGCCATGTGCTGATCTCGCGCTCCGGCTTCTGGACCATCCGCAGGGGCATGCACGGGGGCGCGCGATGAGCCGTTTCAAGAACGAGATCACCCACCTGCAGGCGCACATCAAGACGCTGCGCCTCGGCGCGGGTGCGCTGGTCATCGTCGCCCTGGTCATGGGCGGCGGCTGGTGGAGCGCACCGCGCGATCTGACCATCCACGTCCCGCCTGACCTACGCTCCGGCAGTACCCGCAAGTGGTGGGAAGTGCCGCCCGAGTCGGTCTATGCGTTCACGTTCTACGTGTTCCAGACCCTCAACCGCTGGCCGACGAATGGCGAAGAAGATTACCCGCGCAACCTCCATACGCTCTCGCCGTACCTCACCCCGTCCTGCCAGGCATTCCTCAAGGCGGACTACGACTACCGCCGCAGCACCGGCGAACTGCGCCAGCGGGTGCGCGGCATCTACGAAATCCCCGGTCGCAGCTATGGCGACAACCCCACGGCGCGCGTGCGTGTGATCTCCGACCGCGACTGGGTGGTGACGTTGGACATCAGCGCCGACGAGTACTACGGCGCCGAGCAGGTCAAACGCGCCCTGGTGCGCTACCCCGTAAAGGTCGCGCGGGTGGACGTCGATCCCGCACGCAACCCGTTCGGCCTGGTGATCGACTGCTACGAGGGCACGCCCCAGCGCATCAGCGCACCGGAGCCGACGCGCCCGGTGCCTGGTGGCCTGACGCCGCAAGCGCCTCAAGGAGGTAATTCCCCATGAAGCCCATGAAGCATCCTGTACTCGCGCTGCTGGGGCTGCTGGCCGTGGCCGCCGCAGTGGTCGTGTCCCCCGCTGTCCAGGCGGTGGAGATCCTGCGTTGGGAGCGCATGCCGCTGGCGGTGCCGTTGAAGGTCGGCCAGGAGCGCATCGTGTTCATCGACCGAAACGTCCGCGTGGGCGTTCCCGCAGGCGTCGGTGAGCGCTTGCGCGTGCAGAGCGCGGGCGGCGCGGTGTACCTGCGCGCCAGCGAGCCGATCGAGCCCACTCGGCTGCAATTGCAGGACGCCGACACCGGCGCGCTGATCCTGCTCGACATTGCGGCGGAGCCGCCCAAGGACGGCGAAGCCGAGCTGGAACCGGTGCGAATCGTCGAGGGCAACAACTCAACAGCGCGCTATGGCGATCAGCCTGACGGTGCCGATGCGCCCCATGCACGAGCTCAGGAGCAGGCGGGCACCCGGACGGCGCGGCGCGAAACGCCAATCCCCGTCGTGCTGACACGTTTTGCTGCGCAGAACCTCTACGCACCGCTGCGCACCGTGGAAGCCTTGCCAGGCGTCATGCGGGTCAACCTGCGCCGCGACCTCGACCTCGGCACGCTGATGCCGACCTTGCCGGCACGCGCGGTCGCGCTCGCCTCGTGGCGCCTGGAAGACCAGTGGGTCACTGCCGTGCGCCTGACCAACAGTAGCAGCGACTGGATCAGCCTCGACCCGCGCGTGCTGCAAGGGGATTTCCTCACCGCCACCTTCCAGCACGAGGCGCTTGGCCCGCGCGGAACCCCCGAGGACACCACCGTCCTGTACCTGGTGACGCGCGGGCACGGCCTCGCGCAATCGCTGCTGCCGGCGATCCATCGCTTCGACCCCGCTGTGCATCTCCCGCAGCCCAAAGCAGCAGCCAGCGACGACAGGGAGGCCCGCCATGCGCAGTAACGGACTCCTGAAGTGGCTGCTGATCCCCGTGGCCCTGCTGGTGCTGTTTGTCGCCATCCGGCTGTTTTCCGGTGGCGGTGCGTCGGCACCGCCTGTCGCGGATGGCGGCGGCAGGCTTACGCCGGAAGAAATGAAGGCGCTGGGCATCGAGGGTGACACCCCGCGCGACACCGTGGCGACGCTGGTTGCCCAGGTGAAGCAGTTGCGCACCGAGCTTCAGACCGCGCTGTCCGACAACAGGTCGCAGCGTGAGGAGAACCAGCGACTGCGCCAGCGCGAGAACGCCATCGACCAACGCATCAGTTCCGCCCTCGAATCCGAGCGCTCCAACCTGCGCCGCGACCAACAGCAGGCGGCCAGCGCGCGCCAGCAGACCGAGGGGCTGCTCGCTGACCTGCAGCAGCGCCTGGACAGCATCGGCGGGCGTGGCGGCGGCCATGCCGATTTGCCGGTGGGGCTGGGCCTGCGTGACGGCGACGAGGCCGGCATGGAAGGCGGTATGCGCTGGGTGGAGCCGGATGACGCGAAACAAAGCGACGGGCGTGGCAGGTCGAATGGCGGCATAAGCTTCCCCACCAGCTTCGGTTCCGCACAGAGCACGCTGGAAACCACAGCGCAAACCGTGGCGAACGCGGGCGCACGCGCGGCAGGCGTCAAGAGCCCGACGCCCGTCTATACCGTGCCGACCAACTCGACGCTGATGGGGTCGGTGGCGATGACGGCGCTGATTGGCCGCGTGCCGATCGACGGCACGGTGAACGATCCATACCCCTTCAAGGTCTTGGTCGGGCCTGACAATTTGACCGCGAACGGCATCGACATTCCCGATGTGGCCGGGGCCGTGTTCTCCGGCACCGCATCGGGCGACTGGACGCTCTCCTGCGTGCGCGGCCAGGTGCGCAGCATCACCTTCGTGTTCCATGACGGGACCATCCGCACCATCCCCGAGGATCGTGAGGGCAACCAGCAGAACAACCAACAACGCGACGGCCTGGGCTGGATCAGCGACCCGCACGGCATTCCCTGTGTCAGCGGCGAGCGGCGCAGCAATGCGCAGCAGTACCTCGGCACCCAGGCGCTGATCACGGCGGCTGGGGCTGGCGTGGCCTCGCTGATCGAATCCGACAGTGGCAGGGCGTCCTATGTCGGCGCCGACGGCTCCATCGGCAGCGTGGGCATCAGCGGCCAGGAAGCCGTGGGCCGGATTCTCGCCAGCGGCGTCCAGGACATGTCGAGCTGGGTCAACAAGCTCTACGGCCAGGCCTTCGCTGCCGTTTATGTGCAGCCCGGTGCCAAGGTCGCCGTCCACCTCGAAAAGCCGCTCGCCATCGACTTCGATCCCGAAGGCCGCAAGGTCGATCACCGCGCAGGAGAAAGCCATGCCCTCGAACTTGAATAGCTGGGCTCAGGGCCTGGCGCTGGCCTTGGCCGTCGCGCTGCTCGGTGGCTGCGCCACCAGCAAGGAAAAGCTGCTGACCCACGGCGACAGCACGATGATGAACATCTGGCAGCAGAACGCCGGCGACGGCGGCGGTGGTGCCGGCCAGGTAGCGCGCAGGCAGTTGCTCGATGCGCGCCAGAGCCTGCGCAGGCCGCTGACCGAGATGGACGTGCAGGCCGCGCCTGCCGAGCAGATGCGCTACACGCGCACGGCGCGCAACGAGGTCTACCGCCAGTTCCAGCGCCTGCCCAACCCCGATCTCGTGATGTACGTGTATCCGCATTTGGCGGGCACCGACCCAGTGCCGATTCCGGGCTATACGACCGTGTTCCCGCTGTACCAGCGCGTGCAGTACGCCATGCCAGGCGAGCGCGTGGAGGATTACTGATGCGCTGGAAACTCCCCAGACCGAAGCCGACCGCGCCGAAGCTGGCCGCATCCGATGCTGACGACGACGAGCAGCCGGACGGCTGGCAACGCCACGTCGAGGCACTGCGCCAGGTCGGCATCCCCGAACCCGGCACGGCGGTGCAAGGCCGCAGGCCGGCGACCCTGGCAGACGAGCAGGCGCTGTACGAGGTCGCGCCGTCGTTCGTGGAACTGCTGCCCTGGGTGGAGTTCCTGGCGCAGTCGAAAGCCATGTTGCTGGAGGACGGGCAATCGGTGGCGGCGTTCTACGAGCTGGTGCCGCTGGGCACCGAAGGCCGGGAACCTGGCTGGCTCGCGCAGGCCCGCGATGCCTTGGAAAACGCGCTGCAGGACAGTTTCGATGAACTGGATGAGAACCCCTGGGTGCTGCAGCTCTACGCTCAGGACGAGCCCAGTTTCGACCAGTACATGCAGACCCTGCGCGACTATGTGCAGCCGCGCGCCCGTGAGACGGCGTTCACCGAGTTCTACCTGCGCTTCTTCGGCCATCACCTGCGCGCGGTGGCCAAGCCGGGCGGTCTGTTCGAGGACACGGTGGTCACACGGCTGCGCTGGCGCGGCCAGACCCGGCGTGTGCGCATGGTGGTCTATCGCCGCGTGACCGGCCAAGGGCAAAACAGCCGCCGCGGGCAGACGCCCGAGCAGATGCTCAATATCGTTTGCGACCGCCTGTGCGGCGGACTGGCGAACGCCGGCATTCAGGCCCGGCGCATGGTGGCTGCGGATGTTCACGACTGGCTGCTGCGCTGGTTCAACCCGCGTCCCACGTTGCTTGGGCCTGGGGCCGAAGACAGGGAGCGCTTCTATGCGCTGGCGCGCTACCCCGACAGTACGGAGGCCGGCGAAGACGGCGAGATCGAATTGGCGAGCGGGCGGGATTTCAGCCAGCGGCTGTTCTTCGGCCAGCCGCGCTCCGACGTGGCGCAGGGCACCTGGCATTTCGACGGCCTGCCGCACCGCGTGCTGATCACCGACCGCCTGCGCATGCCGCCGGGCACAGGGCACCTGACCGGCGAGACACGCAAAGGCGATGCCATCAACACGCTGTTCGACCAGATGCCCGAGGACACCACCCTTTGCCTGACGATGGTCGCCACGCCGCAGGATGTCCTTGAGGCGGACTTGAACCACCTGGCCAAGAAAGCGGTCGGCGAAACCCTGGCGTCGGAGCAGACGCTCAAGGACGTGCATGAAGCCCGTTCCCTGATCGGCAGCGCGCACAAGCTCTATCGCGGCACGCTGGCGTTCTACCTGCGCGGGCGCGATGAGGCGGAACTGGACCGACGCGGCCTGGATCTGGCGAACGTCATGCTCAACGCTGGCCTGCAGCCGGTGCGCGAGGACGACGAGGTGGCACCGCTCAACAGCTACCTGCGCTGGCTGCCGTGCTGCTACAACCCCGGCCAGGATCGGCGCAAGTGGTACACCCAACTGATGTTCGCCCAGCACGCGGCGAACCTCTCGCCGGTGTGGGGCCGCGCCCAGGGTACGGGGCACCCCGGCATCACGATGTTCAACCGCGGCGGCGGGCCGATCACCTTCGACCCGCTCAACCGCCTGGACCGGCAGATGAACGCCCACCTGTTCCTGTTCGGCCCGACGGGTTCGGGCAAGTCGGCGACCCTCAACAACCTCTTGAATCAGGTCACGGCGATCTACCGACCCCGCCTGTTCATTGTCGAGGCCGGCAACAGCTTTGGCTTGTTCAGCGACTTTGCCCGGCGCCTGGGCCTGACCGTGAACCGGGTCAAGCTCGCGCCGGGCTCGGGCGTTACCCTGGCGCCGTTCGCGGATGCGCGCCGGCTGATCGAGACGCCCAGCGACGTGCAGACGCTCGACGCCGATGCCCTGGACGAAGACCTGCCGCCCGATGCTGTGGCCATGGAGGCAGATGAGCAGCGCGACGTACTGGGCGAATTGGAGATCACCGCGAGGCTGATGATCACCGGTGGCGAAGACAAGGAAGAAGCCCGGATGACGCGGGCCGACCGCTCGCTGATCCGTCAGTGCATCCTCGATGCCGCAGAACACTGCCACAGCAAGGATGGCGAGAAGCGCACCGTGCTCACGCGCGATGTGCGCAATGCGCTGCGCACGCGCAGCCAGGACCCGACGCTGCCGGAAATGCGGCGTGTGCGACTGCTGGAGATGGCCGACGCCATGGACATGTTCTGCCAAGGCACGGACGGTGAAATGTTCGACCGCGACGGTTCGCCGTGGCCCGAGGCCGACATCACCCTGGTCGATCTGGCGACCTATGCCCGCGAGGGCTACAACGCGCAGCTCTCCATTGCCTACATAAGCCTGATCAGCACGGTGAACAACATTGCCGAGCGCGATCAGTACCTGGGCCGCCCGATCATCAACGTCACCGACGAAGGGCACATCATCACCAAGAACCCGCTGCTCGCCCCCTACGTGGTGAAGATCACCAAGATGTGGCGCAAGCTGGGGGCCTGGTTCTGGCTCGCCACACAAAACATCGACGATCTGCCGCGCGCCGCAGAGCCCATGCTCAACATGATCGAGTGGTGGATCTGCCTGTCGATGCCACCCGATGAGGTGGAGAAGATCGCCCGCTTCCGCGAACTCTCGCCTGCGCAGAAGGCGGTGATGCTTTCGGCGCGCAAGGAAGCCGGGAAGTTCACCGAGGGCGTCATCCTCTCCAAGAGCCTGGAAGTGCTGTTTCGGGCCGTGCCACCGAGCCTCTATCTCGCGCTTGCGCAGACCGAACCCGAGGAGAAAGCCGAGCGTTACCAACTCATGCAACAGCACGGCATCAGTGAACTCGACGCGGCCTTCAAGGTGGCCGAGAAGATCGACCAGGCGCGCGGCATCGAGTCGCCGGCCTTGGGCCTGCCGCAATAGCCGCCGGAGACTGCCGTGAAACCGAAACATCCTTCCATTCCGATGCCAGTCCAGGCGCTCCGCCATCGGCGCTCGCGCAAGCGCTGGCCCTGGTTCTTGGCCGCTGGATTGATCGCGCTGCTGCTGATCTGGCTCGTGTCCCGCGCACCCAGCGAACCCGCGTCGTTGGCTCCCGCGCCGGTCAGTACCGCGCAGGTGGCCGGGCCGCCCTGGCAAATGGGCAACGCGCAGGGCCGGTTCACGCTGACGCTCTATGCCGACCTCGAATTTCCGTTCTGCCGGGAGTACTTTCCGCAACTCAAACGCTGGGTGGGCGCCAACGCGGACGTAGCCCTGCAATGGCAGCACCAGCCGCTGGCCGCGCACGAACCGGCCGCCTCTGCCGAGGCACGCCTGGCCGAGTGCGCCGCCGAAAGTGGCGGGCATGTGGCCTTTTGGCAGGCCATTGAATGGGTCTATGCGCACACGCGCAGTGACGGCCTGGGCTTGCCCGAGGGCCTGCGCTATCCCGGCCTAAACCCAGCCGTCGAGCAGTGTTTGGCCAGCGAGCGGCCCGAAACGTTGATTCGCGCTCAGGCCGAGGAAGCCACCAAGGGCGGCGTGACCGCGACGCCATCCCTGCGACTACACGATCGCCAGACCAGCCAGGCGATCCTGCTGCAGGGGCCTATCGAAGGCGATGCACTGCTGTCGGCCATGGACATGCTGGCAGCTGAGGATTCGGTCGTTTCACCCACTACGGAAATGCCTGCCGACGTCGTCGGCGACATGCCCAGGTAGCCCGCGGTCATTGAGGCTACGGCGCAGCACGCTGCGCTGACCGCTACCCGTTCGCCCCGCATCCTGGCCGCGAACGATCACCGCTGCTGCGGTGATGGATGCACCTTGTTCCATTCCCTGGAGGGCCTGCCCTCCAGGGGCATGTGCGCCCTCCGATTTCCCTGCCTGGAGGTTCGCCATGTCTGTCGTCATCAATGACTCCTGCCTGGAGTCGCTTTCCGATATTTCTGTTCAGAACGAGGACTGGATCGTCCAGCAAGCCATCGTGTTGCTGGAGCGACGGGTTTTCAAAGCAGGGCCACGTCTTGAACGGCCCGCTGCGGTCAGGGACTACCTTCGCTTGAAGCTGGTCGCCGAGCCCAATGAGATATTCGTCGTCGTGTTCATGAACAGCATGCACGACGTGCTGGCCGTGGAGCCGATGTTCCATGGAACGATCAATACGACCTCGGTTTATCCGCGTGTCGTGCTGCAACGCGCTTTGCAACTGAACGCCGCTGCGGTCATCTTCGCCCATCAGCACCCCTCGGGCACCACCGAGCCATCCAATGCGGATCGCTTGCTGACCGAGCAGTTGAAGACGGCCTTGGCGCTTATCGACGTGCGGGTACTTGACCATTTCGTGATTGGTCAGGGCACACCGTACTCGTTCGCCGAGTCTGGTCTTTTGTAGGAAGGCCCGTGGTTCACTGATCACAGCGGGGGCTTCGGCCTCCGCTTTTTTCCATGCGGCAGCACCGAACAGGTATGCGGGGTGCCCGCGATGCGCATTGTTTGTTGGGGCGGCAGCGGGTTCGCGTTCGACTATGGCTCTGATCAACTTCCAGGGCACGCGACATGCCAGCATCTTTATTCCGCTTCGCATCCGGCTGGCGAACCCTTGGCCTGGCCGTTGCACTGCCGGCATCCTTGGCCGTTTTCAGCCCAGCCACCTTCGCCGCCGATGTGGTGGTCGTCACCGACAGCCGCCACCCGGTCAAGACCATGGGTGGCGAGCGGTTGATCGAGTTGGATGAAGGCCCGCGCATCGAAGCCGAGCTTTCCGCACAGCTGCCCGCCGATCCTGAGCAGGCCACGGCCATCGTCAAGCGCCGTCTGAACAACGGCGGTGCCGACCTCCAGCGCCGCATTGCTTCCGCATACCAGGGCGTCGCCGACGCATGGAGCCTGGGCGTCACCAGCATCCCGGCGGTCGTGGTGGATCAGCGTTACGTGGTCTATGGCGAGCCGGACGTGGCCCGTGCCGTCGCGCGCATCGAGCAACACCGGAGGCCGCAGCCATGACCCGACCCTTCGAGCGGATGCGCCGCCTGCGTGCTGGCGTGGTCTCAGTGCTGCTGCTCAGCGCCACGGGCAGCTACGCCCTCAACACCGCAACCATCGTTGGCTCAGTGGCATCGCCGGACTGCCTCGAATACCGCGTCGTCGGCATCTGCTACTGGCTCTACTGCACCTGGACGGGCTGCACGGTGCGCACATCCATCAAGGTCCGCCACTACATCCCCGATGCGGTCGTCTCCAGCTACAGCAACACCGGCGAGAACCCTTGGGTCGAAGTCCGGGCGATGAGCGCGCCCAACCCATCCGCGCAGGCCGGCGGGGACGGCACCACCAACGAAGACCACGAAAACAATCTCGCCAAGTTCAAGAACGCGGACGTCATCGGCCATCCCGGCGTCGAGGTGTTCAACCAGTTCGTCTCATCGTCGGGCTACTTCTGCGAGGGCGCGGGCACGGCGTTCATGCCGTATCTGCTCAGCACCCTGGACACACTGGCCTGGCGCTACAACGTGCCGGATATGGCCTACCCGGAGGCACTAATTCCGGGCAGGCGCGAGGTCGGCGCGCGCACCACGATGAACCTGTGGGGCAACGTCTATCCGCGCGGCGGCTTCCTGCACCAGGCCGACGACCACAAGGCCGGCGCCGTGGTGGCCCAGCGCGCCGGCGATGTCGTCACGCGCCGTGGGCAGATTCACGTCTATCAGCCGCTGCTCGCCAACTCGCGGCCCGGTTACTGGCCTGCCGGCGCGCTGATGGAAGGCGATGCCTCGACGGGCAAGTGGCAGGAACTCACGCCCGTCCTGTCCTCGTCCTGCACGGTGTTCCCGCGCAGCGGCTTCCTGACCCAGGCGCAGCAGGGCGATTACGCCTGGGCGCTGTGGCGGCCCTATGCGTGCTGCGAACGTCGCGGCCAGGTATTCCTCGGCAGCGTCGATTTCCAATGAGGGTACGGCGATGAAGCGTCCTGAACTGACAAACCTCTCCACCAAGGCGTGCCGCCTGCTGCGTCCCACGGTATTGGCTGGGCTGCTGGCTGGCGCACTCGTTCTTGGCGGCGGCCTGGCGTGGGCGCAGGCCGGATTTCAGACCGGCGGCTCCGTGATCGGCGACGAAGTGATGTATTCGATTGGCGGCGGCAGCGCGGTGTCCATGGGCCGCGCGGCCGGCATGCGCTCGATCGGCGTTGGCGTGGGCTGGAACAGCAACCTGATCTGCGGCGACATGAGCATCCAGACCACGCTGCGCAACCAGCTCAACGGCGTCACCAACGGCTTTCAGCAGATCATGAGCAACGTGATCCAGAGCGCCACCAGCGCGGTGGCATCGCTGCCTGCGCTGATCATCCAGCGCGCCGATCCCGGCCTGTACAACCTGCTGACCAACGGCGTGCTGCAGGCGCGCCTGGATTTCGACCGCTCCAAGCTGACCTGCCGTGCCATGGCCGAGAAGATGGCCGACACGGCGGGCGGACAACTCGGCTGGAGCCAGATGGCCGAAGGCATGGCACTGCGCGATGCGGTGTCGAGCACGGATGCCGTGTCGGCAATTGAACAGGCGGAGACGCGCCGCGGCAACGACGGCGTGCCTTGGGTGGGTGGTAGCAATGCGGGCGGCGCAGGCCAGTCGGCCATCCGCGTGGTCGGCGACGTCACCCGCGCAGGCTACAACCTGGTCAACGGCCGCAGCGTGACCGACACATCGTCCATCGCTGCCGCCAGTTGCGCGAGTCTGTCTTGCCAGACCTGGACCTCGCCACAGCAGGCGACCGAATGGGCCACACGGGTTCTCGGCGAACAGGTGCAGCGCACTTGCGATGCCTGCACCAAGACCGAAACGGTGCCCGGCGTCGGGCTGACGCCGCTGATCCAGGAGGAGTACGAGGCAAAGCTGGAAGCCTTGCAGGAACTGGTCTCGGGAACGCGCAACACCACCTTCGAGAACCTGCGTGCGGCTGGCAGCACCTCGCTGCCCATCACACGCGGCGTCATCGAGGCGCTGCGCGACGAGCCGGATCAAGACCTGCTGGCGCGGCGCCTGGCCTCGGAGGTCGCGCTGGCGTCGGTGCTGGAGAAGGCATTGCTGCTCCAGCGCACCCTGCTGACCGGCAAGAAGGAGCCCAACGTCGCGGCGAACCAGTTGGCGGTCGAGGCCGTGAACCACGAGAGCGACACGCTCGACCAGGAAATCCGCAACCTCAAGACCGAGCTGGAGCTGCGCCGCGAGCTGGCGAACAACTCGCCCATGGCCATCATCCAGCGCCATGGCACACGCGCGGCTGGCTCACGTGGCATCTACGAAGGCGATCCCATTCCCGACCGCCTCGACCGGCTCCAGAAGGGCAATCCGGGAGGCAACCCATGAACCCGTCGCGTGCCAGCTGGCTGCGCCCGCGCTGGCTGTTCAACCGGCGCGCGATGAAGGCGCTGCTGTGGACGGTGTTGCTCGTTGCCGCCGCTGTGGGCGCCAACATCGTCGGCATTTATCTCGTCGGCAGCGTTGCCAACTGGGAGCGGTGGCTGGCGGCCACGGCAGGCTACTTTCTAGTGTGGCGGATGTGCCTGTACGGCGCGACAGCCTACGGCTGGGTCTGGATGCGCCGCCGGCTGCTGGCGCGTGAGGCCCAACGCGGGGCTGATAGGCAGGCGCGACGGCGCCTGCTGCGCAGCGAGATCGCCGGCGTCGCCGCCATTGTGGCGCTGGAAGCCAGCCTGTTGATGCAGGCCGCTTGAAGGGGCGAGGACATGACGCTTTTCACCACCGACTACTTGGAGTACTACCTGACGCTGGTGTCGTGGATCGTCCATAACGGCATCTGGGCCGTGCTGGTGGCGAGCGGCGTATTCGCGCTGCCTTTCATTGCCATCATCGTGCAGGAATGGCTGAAGGCCCGTGCGGAGGGCGCCGACGAAGGCAACAAGGGCGTGCTCTCGGCTGCGCGCATTGAGAACCGGGTGTTCGTCGCCATCGTGGTGGTGATGTTCGCCGGCATCCCATTCATCGACGTGGATCTCAACACCATCCGCTACGACAGCTCGCGCTCGGCCCAATGCCAAGTCAGCGTGCCGCAGCCCACCGATACCGGCTGGTCGCAGTCCTTCAGCACTATCAACAACCAGTCGGCGAAGGTGCCCGTCTGGTGGGCCTTTATGCACACACTCTCGCGAGCAGTGACCGGTGCCTCTGTGGCGGCGATTCCCTGCGGCACCGACTTGCGGCAGATGCGCATGGAGATCGACGCGACGCGCATCGACGACCCGGTATTGGCTCAGGAAGTGGCGGATTTCTCGCGGGACTGCTACGGACCGGCACGCGCCAAGCTCTTCATGCAGCGCCCGGACCTCGATGAGACACAAATGCACGACGTGACCTGGATCGGCTCGCGCTTCTTCACGGACACCGGCGGCTACTACGACAGCTATCGCTCCAGCACACCACGCGATGACTGGCCCTACGACAGCAACCGTGATGCCGGGCTTGCGCAGGTGGCCAGCGGTGGCGGCTATCCGTCCTGCAGGCAGTGGTGGGCCGATGGCAGCAATGGCCTGCGCGCACGCCTGCTGGGGCAGGTAGACCCAAGCCTGCTGAATCGCCTGGCGGGCTGGGCCGGCTTTCTGAGCCGAGCCGAGGTGGACGACTCGGTAATCCGCACCATCGCCTCGCCGCGGCAGCAGAAACTGAACCAGGGCAACGTCTATACGGACTACGGCGGCCAAATCGACAAGACCCTGCCAAACATCGTGACGCGGGCCACGGGCGACGTCGGCATGGCTGTCGGCGCGATTGCCGCGTTTCCCGCCATGGACGTGGTGCGCCAAGCGCTGCCCATGGTGCTCGGCTTGCTCAAGATGGCGCTGGTCATCTGCATCCCGCTGGTGCTGGTTGTGGGCACCTATGACTTGAAGACGGTCGTTACCGTGAGCGTCGTGCAGTTCGCGCTGTTCTTCGTCGATTTCTGGTTCCAGCTCGCGCGCTGGATCGACAGCACCATCCTCGATGCGCTTTATGGCTGGGGCTTCGGCTGGAACCGGCCACACGCCAACTTCGATCCACTGGTGGGGCTGAACAACGCCTTTGGCGACCTGTTGTTGAACTTCGTTATGGGGACGATGTTCATCGTGCTGCCCACCTTTTGGATCGGTGCGCTGACCTGGGCCGGAATCCGCGCTGGAACGATCGCAAACAGTTTCTCAGCAGGTACGAGGGACGCAGGCGCTGCCGGTGGAAAAGGAGCTGGCGCAATGTCAAGGAAGTTGAAGTGACGCACGCTCAAGCCGAGTGTCAGTCATCATCCTTGTACATCTCATGAGATGTGTCGTTGTAGAGATTCGGGTCATAACCCGGTGTCTCTCGAAGTTCTTCCAAGGTGGTAGGAAACTGCAAATGGAACTCTTCGTCTGAATGGCTCTGATTTGCTGCCCATCCCACAGCCACGACACAAACCAACAGCAGTGCCAGCCAGAACGCGGAATAGAGCAGTACACCGAGCACGGCCAGCTTGACCACCCACAACAGCACGGTGGCACCAACTACCGGCACGCCCCTGTACACCAACCAGCTCGACGCCCGCCGTTCGCCACGCGCATAGGCGCGCCATCCACGGCCAAAGCTACGGCCGAGGCGTTCTGCGGTGCTGATGCGGGTCGTCGTGTTCATGGTCGTCACCTGCTATATGTGAAATCACTACTCCAGTTTGCTCCAATCCTGCTTGCTTGCCTGTACCAATGCGCTCCATTCGTCCGGCGGATTCCCGCGCCCGAGCATCTTCTCGAACACGGCATACGGGTCTGATTTGCTTCCCGAAGACCGCAGGGTCTGTTCATCGTTGACCCAGGCGTACACGATGACCTTCGCCTTCGAGTCGTAGCGGAAGAACAGCCGGTATCGCCTTCCGAGCTTGGCCCGCCGCCAGTGGCGATATGCCGGCCCCATGGTGTTGCCTTGCCGGTACTCATCGCGCGCCGGGTCACTCGGTATCACGTCTTGTATCAACTGGGTCAAGGCCCGGAAGAACTTGACGTTGGCGTTCGATCCGAACCCTTCCGGGTCGTTGCCTTGGGCGCGCAGCACAGCCGCGCGCAGCTTCATCAACTGCTCGATCAGGTTGTCGTGGAACAGCAGTGTCCAGCCATGCTGTTGCATCAGATTTCCACGTCCTCATCGAAATCATCGCCCAGGTCCACCTTGTGCCCCGCGTGCTCCAGCATTGTGCGAGCCAGATTCTCGGGCAGGCCGCGCACATTCCGACCCGCTTCAATGTCGCGGGCCAGCAAGGTCAGAAACGCGGCAATGGCCGGGTCCTCGTGCTCGGCATCGGCGCGGGTCACGACGACCTCACTGCCACGAAGCTCGAACGCAAGCTTGCTGCCGGTATCGGCCCCAAGTGCCTGTCGGATGGACTTGGGTAGTGTGATCTGGCCTTTGGAGGTCAGCGTGGCAACTTCGTGAATGGCAGGCATGGCGGCTCTCTTGATCGCAATGCCCGTATTGTAAGGAAATATCCTTACCTCGTCAATGAAAGGTCTCACCGGGGTCCTCCAGCATCCAACAATGAATCTCATCGTAGGGTGGGAACAGCCAGCCTTCCTGCATCAATCCGGCCCCGCCATACCCGCATTGACGGTGGACAACCAATGCTCACCGCTCTATATCCAAAGGCTTCTAAAGGCCAAAGGGCCGAAACGGCAAGGGAATGGGGTGCAAGGGGAAAGGCCCTACCCGAAAAGGCGAAAAGGCCGCCCGCTTGCCCGCCACCAGGACACCCACATGCTCTCTCTGTTCCAGCGGAAACGGCCTCCGGTCGCTGCCGCTCCGTCGCCTGCACCCGTCACCGATCTCCCGAAAGGGCTGCTGCAACCGGAATCGGCCGCATCGCTGCTGGCGACACCGCGCCGGCAGAAGCTGCTGGAACACATCTGGCAGCGCACCTCGCTCTCGCGCAAGCAGTTCGCCGCGCTGTACCGCACGCCGATGGAACGTTATGCCGAGTTGGTTCAGGCTTTCCCTGCATCCGAAGCACATCACCATGCCTACCCAGGCGGCATGCTCGACCACGGCCTGGAAATCGTCGCCTACAGCCTGAAGCTGCGCCAGTCTCATCTGCTGCCCATCGGCGCCAACCCCGAGGATCAGGCTGCGCAAGCCGAAGCCTGGACCGCTGCCGTCGCCTACGCCGCACTGCTGCACGACATCGGCAAGATCGCCGTCGATCTGCACGTCGAGCTGGCCGACGGCTCGATCTGGCATCCGTGGCACGGCCCGCTGTGCCAGCCATACCGCTTCCGCTACCGAGACGATCGCGAGTACCGGCTCCACAGCGCCGCGACAGGCTTGCTCTACCGGCAACTGCTTGACCGTGAAGTCCTGGATTGGCTCAGCTGCTATCCGTCGCTGTGGGCACCGCTGCTCTACGTCCTGGCCGGGCAGTACGAGCACGCTGGCGTGCTGGGCGAATTGGTGGTGCAGGCCGACCGAGCTTCCGTGGCCCAGGAACTGGGCGGCGATCCCACACGCGCCATGGCCGCGCCCAAGCACGCACTGCAACGCAAGCTGCTCGACGGGCTGCGTTACCTGCTCAAGGAGGAGCTGAAGCTGAACCAACACGAAGCCTCGGATGGCTGGCTCACCGAGGATGGTTTGTGGCTGGTGAGCAAGACGGTCTCGGACAAGCTTCGGGCACATCTGCTGTCCCAAGGCATCGACGGCATCCCAGCGAACAACACCGCCGTGTTCAACGTGCTGCAGGATCACGGCATGTTGCAGCCCACGCCGGACGGCAAAGCGATCTGGCGTGCGACCGTGACCAGTTCCACCGGCTGGAGCCACTCGTTTACGTTGCTACGGCTGGCACCCGCGCTGATCTGGGAATCTGGTGAGCGACCGGCACCGTTCACCGGGACGTTGACGATCGACACGCCCACCGCAGTTGAAGATGTCGAAGCAGGAGCCACCCTTTCTGCGAACGGCGCGACGTCCGCTTTGGAGAATCCAAACGCTCCGCCAGCGGAGGGTAGTGGCATCACCTCAGCCCCTCCACCCAAGGCCCAGGCCAGCCCCGACGTCATAGCGGACATGCTGGCGATGGTGGGAACGGGAAACTCGCCAACCACAGATCAGGATGTGGAAACCGTCCCGGACGAAGTACCCGCAACTCTCCCCGATGCGACCCAGCCGCCCTTGGCCGCCGCTGCGCCTTCGTCACCGGCCTTCACGTCCTCGACGACACAGCCATCCGGCGAGCACTTCATGGCGTGGCTGAAACATGGCATCGCCACGCGGCGGCTCATCATCAACGATGCGAAAGCGCTGGTGCATACCGTGAGCGACACCGCCTACCTGGTCAGCCCTGGCGTGTTCCAGCGCTATGCGCAGGAACACCCGCAGGTAGGCAAACTGGCCAAACAGGAGAACCTGCAGGATTGGCAGTGGGTGCAGAAGCGCTTCGAGCGACTGCAATTGCATCGCAAGCAACCAAGTGGCCTGAACATCTGGACTTGCGAAGTCACAGGCGCCAGAAAATCGAGGAAGCTACATGGCTATTTACTTATCAAACCAGAAATGGTTTTCGAATTTACGCCTCCAAATAACCCATATCTATTTTCAATGAAATTTCCCGGCCTATGAAGATCAAGATATGAAAATCATCTATCAAAATTAAATGGTCTCATCAGTATTTCCATCAGAAACACTAGATATGTGAATAGCGTTCGCACCATCGTCACCAGTGAGGTACAGGCGCAGCGCGTAGAGCAGATCGGGGGTGCGGTCGCCTGAGGGTTTCTGGATGTTGATTTTCACACGGGAGAAGAGCTTGATGTTGGACAGTGTGACAATTTCTGTCACTCGCTCGATTTTCTTGGCCAATTCCTTGGTGATTTTTTGATGCGGCTGAAGGAGAATCTTGATTTCGGGGGTGGATGATGCACGGGTGCGAAGCAGGCCGAGCAGAAGTTCAAGCGGTTCTGTCGTGGCGCGAATCCAGTTGCGAGCAGTCCACTCGTCTTTCCGGGGCGGATATTGCTTGATGTTGAGCATGATGTTCAGAGCATTCAGAATGGACTGCAAGTTGGCGAGGCTGAATTTCTCAACAAACTGCTGCTCTCGCCAGATGGCATAGGCCAAAATACTGAGCGCGTCATTTGACGGATTCGCAACGAGCTGGGATAGCAAATCTTTCTGCCATTGCTGCGAAACATCACCAAGCGCGAAGCCGACGGCTCGCAGGTCACGAATTTTCTGACCCTCAACCTGCCCGGTTATCCACTGAACGCAATTTTCAGGCGCATCCTTGTGCATACAGGCCATTAGAAATCGAATTTCATTCTTTACTTGCTCAGGAATGCCACTCTCGTTCAGCAGGGCAACGAGGTGTTCTCCTCTGGCCTTCATTGCGTCGGCAAACCCTTTCGGACATTCACGGTCTCCAGTCGAGCGCCCATCGCGCCAAACCTGAATGACAGGAAAGTAAAGTCTCTTGCGTATACTGGCAACCAGATTTTTTGCTGATTCTTCGTCAAAGTTTTTCAGACGCACTTCATCTTTGTATCTCGGCCCTGCCACTTTCCAGCCAGAGAATTTCCCATCGCGCTCCTGTAGCTCGAATGAAATTTCTGCCCCCTCAGTGAAGTCGGCGTAGCTCAGTTCATGAACAAAACTGTTCTGATGAATGAATACAGACTCATCGGTGGATTTACATGTAGCAAAGGTAAACTGCCCGCCTATTTTGTCGGTCAGCCACTTTCTGTTTACCGTGCCAGTCGTCCTCTGTTTGGGGCGGATGTAAAAATCACGGTCAAGCTGTTCAATTGCCCTTTCCACCCAGTCCAACAGATCAGAGGTTTTATTACTGTCTTGCTTCGGAAACCGCTGCAACTCCGCCCAAGTCATTGGCTGCGGATATTCCGGCGCAGGGGCATCGGTGATTTCTTCCGTGCGTCGCCAGGTAGCGCGGATGGGTGGGAAAGATTTGTCGCGCGGTGTGAAGACGAGTTTATAGGGATCATCCGCGCCGTATTCAAAGGTCAGGTTCAACTCGCAGTCAACCTTGTTTTCCAATGGGAAGGCGGGTGAATCGAGACGAGCAGAGAAACCGAAGTCGTCACCCTTGTCGCCGACATAGAGCGGAAACGAGTAATGCGGCCTGCCAGCGGGCAGTGTGAAGAATTCATCAACCGGGATGGTGACGGGTTTACCCCGAATGGGTTTGACTGTCGTTCCGCGCAAAACCAGGTGGAATCGTTGCTGATGTCCATCCTTCATCACTTTGACTGAAAGCTCAGGAATCTGGTCGCGCCAAAGTGGAATATCAGCCACCTGTTGTTGTAAAGCATGTAGATGGATTCCGCCCATAACGGGGCTTTCCATCAAATTGATGCAGAACGCGAAATTCCCGATGTTTGGAATACGCTTCAGGTGTGCTGCCTCAATGAATGGGGGCTTTGCCGGGCGGATCGCATCGTGCCACCGCCCGTTGGCATCCAGCGTGATGATGTCGTAGCCGCTGCCACCTAGCCTTTCTGCTTCCTCGCCAGGGATAACAACCGGCGGGCAACGCTCCCAATAAAAGCCTTTGGTGATGGGAAGACGTTTCGCCAGGTCTTTGTCGCGCTTGGCGATGAGCTTGGTGGCGGTCGTCTTGCCGCCAATGGAATCAACGACGATGATGGCGTAACCCTCGCCCGTGATTTTGGCCGGGTCAGCTTGAGCGAACACGGCCGCCACACTTCGCGGCAACGGCTCGGCATTCGGGAAACGCGCGTTGAGGTTGCGACGGATGACTTCAAGCTCGAAATCGTTGAGAAAGTCAGGCGCAAGCCAGATGAGTGTATCGTTCTTGAACTCTTCGCGTAGCCGAGTAGTGAACGCGCGGGCGGCGGGGTCAAAAAGCTCAGTGGCGTTGTCTTTGGCGAAAAACAGATCTGGCGCAGAAATGGTGGTCGCATCGGGATTCAGCCAAACGGCATCGGAACCAAAGAGTTCGATGTCAACGGTTTCATTTTCGCGCTGCCACCTCTGCCAAAGAAAGGGGGCCGCCAGCGACTGCGCTCCTTTTCCGTCACCACTGGCATAGCGGGGATGCAGGGCTGTGATATCAACACAAATTGGTTCGGCACTCGCGCTTTGTCGCAAATGCCGGGGCATCTTGTACTTCACTTCCTTGAACAAAGGTGGCTTGGAAGTCCACGGAAGAATCTCAAACTTTTCATAATCGAATAGTAACGGTATCTCAGCAAAAAGATGCTTTCCATCAAGCCACATTTGCGCGCATTGCTGCCAAAGGCGCATGGTTTTCTCGCGGACATCCAGTTGAGAAAGGTCGCTGGTGATGTCCTCATCGAGGGTTTGCAGCCAGCGCCATGCATCCCACACGTGACGGTAATCTCGGTGTGCTAGTAGCGTGTTGTTAGGTGGCAGATTTTCCCAATTGCCGATGGCTTGCGCCTCATCAGAACGCAACCATAAGTAGATTTTTGATAGAAGCTCATCCTCTTGACCGAGACAATCACCGCGTAAATCAAGCATTTCCGCAAGGCGAATGGCAAAGGCTTTCAGCAAGCGATTTTCCGGCAGGTCGACGGATTGAAAACGACGCACAGCCTGTATGTAGGGGTTACCTGCCAGTTTTTCCCGAATGGTACGACCCGGACGATTACTCAGCTTAATAAAACTGTTGGCATCCAGTTCACGCACAGCATGAACAGGCAGTAGAGCGTGTTCGCGGCGAGGACTTTCGTTGAGAGAATGAAATAATCGCTCGACAGAAGCGCGGCAGTGTTCCGTTATGCGCCAAAGGCGGTCACGGGTTATCTCACTCGCTTCTGGCTGTGCGACTTTGGCGAGGAACCCTGACAAGGATTTCGGCAGAGCCGCGCCGGTCTTAGGATCGAAATCCGTGATTGAACCAAACCAATTCATTTGCTCAAGCAGTTTTTTGGCAAGTTTTTCTTTGGCACGGAAGTCGGTATAGATTTTTTCTAGAGTAATACTCATTGCTTGGCGTGAATCCTTCCTGCTCTGGCATTTTCTTCAAGTTTCACGCGCAGCTCATCTCGTTGCTCTGGTGTCTTTAAGTTCCACATTTTATGACGCTTGTCTGAATCTGGTTCATCTTTCATAAAAAGGGAGTGTGGCAATTCAGCATTGTCCGAGTCTCGACCGGCCGTGGATCTATCATTGGTTTCCGTGTCACCGACGTTTAGGTAATTTGCCGACTGCCAAATAAACTGACCATAGCCAAGATCACAGGCAAGGTCGAAATCCTCTGTCAGATTGAATGAGTTACTGCCGATTCCTGTAACGAGTTGTCCACGAATCCTGTCCAGGCACTCTGTCTTGCTCTTGCCGCGTGTATCAATACCCCGCAATTTGGGCATGACCTTCTGCACGAGTTGATCCTCGAAGGCGACATGCATAGCTCTGGCAAGCGCATCTTTATCGCGTGCAGCACGGACATCCGGGTAATTGGCCATGTAGTATTCAATGGATTGCCAAACGCGGTGACCGAGGGCACGGCCTGTAACCGCTAAAGAAGCATTGATTGCTTCAATGAATTTTTTGAACGGGCTGACTTGATCGTCGGAGAAGTTGCTGCCCTGTGCTAGCCAACTCTGCCACGACGTTTTGTGTAGCGCCGGGCCTCGATTTTTGTCATCAAGTGGAGCAAGCTTCAGGCGGCGTTTGAGTTCCGTCGGGCGCGGAAAGTTGATGATGATGGAACGGTCAAGCACCTTGTCCGAAAGGGACTTGGTGGTTTCGTCCTGGTTCATCGTCCCTGTCCAGAGTACATTACGACCGAGGGGAAGCTTATAGGGTTCCATGCCGGCGCCAATTTTCACCGGTATGAACGGAACATCATCACCCTTTCTGCCACGCCGCAGTTCTAGCTTGCTCAAAAACTCTGCAAAATAAAGCTCAGGGTGTGCCAGATTCATCTCATCAAGCAGAACAAGACACACTGCGTCCTGCAATCCTGGATAATCTGCTTGTTTCAACGCTTCAATCAGCTCTTTGTCCTTCTCAGGGTCAAGTGCTATTTGCTGATCTGGCGACATACTCTGCCAACGTCTAATGCGCTGTTCATATTGTTCGCGGCCTGATATCTGACTTTGCGCGAGAAAACGCAGCACCGGCTGTGCATCGAATTTATTGTCTATGGAATTGAAAAAGCCCAGCATGGATTCCTGCGAATCCCAATTAGGCTGGACAGACAGCGGCTCGAAATAAATTCCGCCAAAGTGCGAGTAGAGGCGCGGCAGTTCGGATTTTCCGGTTCCGGAAACCCCTGCCAGGACAGTGAGCGGCGACCATTCCGCTGTTTTGAGAGCTGTATGAAAAGCTTTCAAAATACGTGGATTGAAATGTAGTCCGTATGTATCGCAAGCATTACCAATCCCAGTGAGCCAAGTTAGCTCATCGATCTCGTGCTGCACCGGCTGCTTGACCTTATCCACACTGATGTGCGGCATCTCAATTTCTTTGTAGCGAGCGGTAACTTCAGCAGGGCGCTCATAAGCTGCACGCAAACGCTTGAGTTCGGCTTGCGCTTCGTTGGCTGCTCCCTCGAAGATGGATGCCCTTTGCGCCAGAGATTTGTTTTCGGCGTTGAGCTCCGAGCCTTGACGGCGCAGCTCGCCAATTTCAGCGACCGCAGCCTCATTGGTGGAAAGTTGCCGTTCTAACTGGTCTGCCCGTGTTTTCTGATTTTTGGCTTCTGATTCAAGGGCTTGATACCGCTCGCGCATTTCCTCAGTAGGTCGGGTAGCAAGCTCCTCTCGTAGGCGTTTGAGTTCGTCAGCCTGGCTGTTCAGCGCACGCAGAATTTCAGCAGGGTCTTTGCCACCAAGTTGCAACTTTAACTGTTCGAACGCGCCGAGAAGTTCGTCTTGAGTTTTAAACGCCTCGCGCAGTCGAATGTTTTCCTCTTTGGCAGATTGCAGAGCAGCCTCTAGCGATTTTCGGCGATCCTCAACACGCCTCTCAACCTCATCGTCCAGTTGCTCGCTGCGCCTCTGGTTCTGCTGTTCCAGCCGTTGTTCTTTGCGTTCGAGTGTCCGCTCTGAAGTCTCAAGCTCTGCCTGTCTTCCTTCGACTTCGCTTTGCAAGGCGGAGAGTGCGCCTTTTTGTTTCTCAAATTCCGTGCGCTCTGCATTCAACTGCTTTCGAGCGTCACCCTGTTGTTTTGTCCATGCATCGCGCTCTTGGGCGATTTCTGTCCGAATGCGCTCCCGTTCGGCGTTTTCGGCATGGGCAACCGCACCCAGTCGCTTTGCTTTCAGCTCGGAAATTTCAACCTCCAACGCTGAAAGGTTTTTCTCTCGCATCTCGGCAATTGCTCTTTCGCCCTGGGCGCGCTTTTCACGCAGCTCATCATTCAGCGCGGCTCGTTCATCGGCAAAACCTGCATCACACTTTTGCTCAGCCTGCGTGACGGCCTGCTCGCGCTGCGCCAGCTTGGCCTTGTCTTGCTCGATGACTTGACGCTCTGCAGTCGCATCCCTTTCACGTGTAGCCACGGCGGTTTCACGGCTGGCGATTTCGCTTTCCTTGGTGTTTATCCAGCTCTCACGCGCGTTCAAATCGGCAAGCCGCTGGGCTTCGGTGTCGGGTTGGACGGGGCTGTTCATTTTCAAGATTCCATAAGTGTTCTGATAGTTGTGAAAGCAGCTTTGCGAAGCTGTGCGATGTTCTCTTTGGGCAATGGCAGCGGCTCGTTGCCATGCCCACGCCGAGCGATAAGGTTTGCCATATCGCCGATCAAGGACGGCTGCGTGTCATGAATTGCGGCAAGTTCATCAGCATCGCTCACCAGCAGCCATGCAAGAACGCAAGCCCCGAGCGTTTGGCTGCCGCCTTGCAATGCCTGGCGCACAGCCGATGTTTTGACGGTTCGCAGGCTCTCCGACAAGCCTTCGCAGAAACCAGCCTCAACAGCCTTGCGTTCAGCCGTGTCTTTGAGCTGCGCGTCACTGGTATCGGACGGCAGCCTGCCTGTCAAAGCTCTCTCAAATGATGACTGGATTGCGGCATAAAGGTCGCGGACATAGGCCAAAGCGTCATCCCCGTCATGGCAAGACTGGAAAAAACGTTCCGCGTGAACCAGCCGGTCTTGCAAGTTTGCGCCCAGGCGGTTGAACAACTGGTGGCCGAACTCCTCCTGAATGCTAGTGCGGGCATCCAGCAGTGCATCACCCTGCTCGTCCTTGTCTGGCGCGGTAGGAGGCGTGTCGGTAAACACGATGCCTGGCACAAGCGCATGAACGACTTCGCGCATGAACGAATCGTCAGTTAGTGCCTGCTGCGGTGCGTCTGCGCCGCCCTTGCCGTGGCCCTTCTCGTTGCGTTTGGCGTTGATAGCGAACAGGCGAGTGATGAGGTCTGAATACGCGGCCGCAACACGGCGCAAGGGATGCAAAGCGTCGTCTTGCGCTTGAAGCAAAGCTATGGCAAGAACCGTCTCTTGGAACGCGCCGCCGTCCTCAAATTCCCGCAGCTTACCTTCCCGAATCGGCCTGAAGCCAATCGGCGGCTGCTCAAGACCGAGGGCTTTCGCGGCCTGCTCAAGCAGGGCTGCGTGTTGGTCTTGCGTAGTGAATTTCAGCCTTGCAATAACGGAATCAACCGGTCTGCGGCAGCAGGTATAGAACAGCGCCCATTCGATTGCGGCATGAATTTGGGCGATGGAGCGGAACGGGCTATTCCGCAAGGGGCGCAAATTGGCGACGAGCTTCGGGTAGCGTTGCCGGTTGGCATCGTTGTCGAACGGCTCTTTGACCGTGGCATCCTGCTTTTCTGGACGAGGAGTGCTCAATGACTGCTTCCAACCATGCAGCCACGTGGTCAGGCTTTCCTCCTGCTCAAGCAACTGTTCGAACGATTTTTCGAGAATCAAGGAAAAACCGTTGCCGAATGGGTCGGCGATGCGGAATTCGCCATCGCTTTTCTGGATGGCGATAGGGCAGTCAAGGTGAAGCAGGTCGGGCTCGGCGACTATCGTGATCTGCTGGACTACGGGCATCTTGGTGTCCTTGCCGAACGCAGACGAGCGCTTTTTCATTGCGCGCAAAGTTCTGATTACATCACGCGGCGCGGGTATCGCTTTTCTTTGGACACCATCCCAGCGGATTATCCGGAAGTCTTTGTCCTCGTTTTCCTTTTTCCGCATGGGGTTTCTGTCGTCCAGCCAATGCAGGAAGGGCAGAATTTTTCCAGTGGCGAGTTCGCGGAACAAAAGCGCGGTAACGAATGCCGGGGCACATTCTTCTTCGCGCTCCCGCTCAATGATGGCATGGTGGTCGTCAATCAAGTCCTTGTCTTGCAAACGGAGCAGAACGCTCTTGACCAAATCGACTGGAATGCGGGTTTCATCCGCCAGCGCATCGGCGTTCATCAAGCCGACAGTTTCAAGCAGTTTCAGGATGACGCGTTCAAATGCGTTCAAGCCATCGCCATCGTCAAGAACTCTGGGCAAGGTCACGCGGTATACGTTCACCGGCCACGCGAGGTGGCGAGGCCTGCCGATGATCCCTCCGAAGGGGGCAGGTTTACCGTAATCAAGGAGCTTCAGCATGGCAGCACCACTCCTTGCTCGCGGCATAGTCGAAGGAAATCCACCAGTCCCGGCACAAAGTCCGCCGCGAGTTCACTTTGCAGCAAACCCGTATCGCCAACGACCACCAGTAGCTTCTTCTGACGACTCATCGAGACATTCAGGCGGTTGTAAAGGCAAAGGTGTCCGAACAACCCTGTGGCCTGCTTTTCACGGTCATCGCTCTTGGATTTCCAGTTATGCGGCAAGGTTCGCACCATTGAGAGGAAGACGACATCGAACTCCATGCCCTGGAATGAGTCCACCGTGCCGACGCGGAGTTTTCTCTCGTCGTCCGCGATGCTGCCGAGTTGTCTCTTGATGAGTTCGGCCTGCGCCTTGTAGAACGAAATCACGCCGAACGAGAGGTCTTTGCCTGCATCTGAACTCATCCACGCCTGCAATTGGCGGGCAATAACGGTGGCCTCTGCCGGGCGCGTCCAACTGGTTCCGCTGCGCTGGTGTCTGCCTTTCGCCGCTGGCACGTCCAGCCACACAGCAGGTTTACCGTTTATGCCGGGCAGGTTGTGGGCGAAATCGCTTTCAGGCCGTCCAGAGCCGAATTGTTCCGTCGGATCGAAGCGTTCATAAAAATTGCGGCTGATAAAGCTGCCGAGCAGTGGGTGCATCCGATACTGCTTGTCGAGCGTGACACGGCGGGAGATACCGTCGCCGTCTTCCAGCGTTTTCAAGCGGGTGGCGAACAGATACTGGAACATGGATTTCTTGAGCCAGTCAGTTTCATTCTGTGCCGGTTCGTCGGCCGATGCTGCCTCGCCAGCCTCCATTTGGCGTGCTACCTCCTCATCAATGATATGCGGCAACTGCCGATGGTCGCCCACCAGAATGATGCGCTTGCCTTGCGCCATCGGAACCATCAGGTCGCGGGGTGAAACGCGAGCGGCTTCATCCACGATGACATATTCGTATTCCATGCCTTTCTGGTTTTCATTGACGTCGCGCCCGACAAGCCCTTTGCGCTTTTGCATATCACGATTGACGCTCTGTTGGCTGGTGGCGGCAAAGGCAAAACTGTATTCGGACAGGGCATCTACCATGCCATAGGGGTTGCCTTCCAGTTCGGCCAGAAACTCGGCCAGCGCAGCAGATTTTTTATCCTTAGCCGAATACTCGGCGTTTTTGATGCGTTGTATGGCGAATTCTGCCAATGCAAGCACTGCGTCGTTCTGCTTTTCCACGCGAAAAATCGGTGGAGCGGTGAACCGGGCGAAGAGCCTCTTTTTCAACGCGACCAGGTTGTCCAAAAATGGCGCTGGGCCATCTTCATTGCGCCACAGACTGGCTTTGTCCAGCAGTTTGCGTTCGTCTTCTTCAAGCACATCACGCAGGTCATCCAGTGCGTCCATCGCCCTTTCTGGCCCGTCGTCAGAAAAGCTTTCATGGCGAACACGCAGACGGCGCGCTGCATCAAGCCATTGGGTGGAGCCATCGTTGAGGTTTTCCTCGTGCGCGAGCTTTTTCGCCAAATTCGCCGACCGCCGAGCGCCGTCTTCGCCAAGAATTACACTGCCGAGCGCTGTGATTTTCCCAGCAAGGTTGGCGGCGAGCGCGCGTGACGGGGCTTGGACATATTGCAGGCACAGGTTTTTTATTTCCCGCTCCTGCTCGGCTTCCGCAATCTGGGGATTGCGCTCGCGCAGTTCGGTGGCAAGCGAGCTGCACCAGGCTTCAAGATTGCGCTCGAAGGTGCTGAGATCGTCTTCCGTCGCGCCAGACCGTTTGCCGAATTTCGGCACGGGCAGGCTGTTGAGCGAGAGCCGCTCGATCATGTTTTCCACCGCATCGTGCTGAAAGCCGGTCAGCAGCACTTGGCCTTTGATGTTCGCGCCGCGCTTGTCGGCCATCTCGTTCAGCCGCTCCAGAATGGCGGCGATGACGGTGGTTTTTCCCGTTCCCGGCGGCCCCTGAATAAGCGCGAGATCTGGCGTATTCAGCGCAACCTCAATAGCCCTTTCCTGCATGACGGTTGGCGGATTGCGAAAGACCTTGTTGCGAACGAATGCGGTGAGTGACTGGACTTTTTGCGGCGGGCGGACTTGTGTGATTTGCCCCTGTTCCTCAATCAATAGCCCAAGCTGTGGATTGGCGGAACGGCCTTCCAGAATGGCTTGACGGGCCGCCATACGCCGTTTGATCTGGGTGGTTTCACCGGCCAGCGACAGGATGAGCGTGCCGGATTCCTTGGGCAGAGCCTCGATTTTGAGCGTAAGTACACGGGTTTCCTGGTCAAACCCGACGACATCAAGGTAGGTCTTTCCTTCACGTTGCTCGCGATTTCCGTCGCCCTGCTTGATCTTCTCCGCTTGCTCAATTCCACTTGCAAAATCCTTGAAGCTCAAGCGTTCATCTTTCAAATAGTCCGGCAGTTCATCCACCAACTCGACTTCAGGTACGGCACCGTTCCCCAGCGCTTTCAATGCAGAGTCAAGTGCCTGTGAAATGCGAACCGTGACGGTTCCATCCCGCTCCTGAGCCATCTCTGTGAATTGTAAAGCCCCCACTTCGCGCGCTTGCTTGAGCAGCAATTCGCCCTCCATGTCACCAAATTCATCCCACTTTTTCAGGTAGCTGTTGTCGTCTTGGGTAAGAGCGCGCATTTGCGCTTTGGCAAGAGTTTGCACTTGCCCTGCTTGTGTCCAATCGGCAAAACGCAGCCGGCCTTTGGCGAGGCGCAGGGCGCGGTCGGGTTCTTTTTTGGTCCTGGTTATGCGTGTGGCGATGTAGATGGTTTGGCCGCCTGGCATTGCTTTTTCGGTGGCAATGAAGCGGATACCTTCGCCAGTAACACAGAAAGCGTTTATTCGGGTCGGCTCCGCAGCTGCATCGCGTGGCGTGTCCTCGCCGACAGGTTTCAGTTCTTCATCAATCGCCGGGCCAGCAGTCAGGAAGAAAAATGCGTCGTTTCCCAGTTGGAAGCAGCAAAGTTCGCCCAGCCTCTTGTAAAGTGCCTCGCCCTTCGTCCGCATCTTTTCTTGCACATACTCATCCACACCGATTTCAACATCGCCCATTTCCAGGCAGACGCCAGTGAAAAAACCGATCTTCAGCTCGATGCTGCCATCGGCGGCAGGGTTTTCAAGTTGTGCAAGCAGGGAACGCCCACTGGCAAGTTCAGCGTTGAGGCGGCGGATGTCAACAGCCGCGACGGGGCGAACGAAAACAACCGCGTCTCTCAGGCGGATTTCAAATTCATCTGCGCGGGATAGGCTGGCCTCTACCGAGAATACTGGCTGCTCTTGCAGGGCTTCGACATTGTCAGACCGCTTGATGCGGACAGTTATGATGTTGACAGGAATGTCCTGAAACTTCATTTGCAGGCCTCCACGAACTCAAAGGTGAGGTTGTCCGGGAAAGGCAGCGTGCCCCGCACGGGGACTGCGGTTTTGGCCGCGAAGTTCAGCATGGCTTCGTATGCTGTGTTATCGAAATACTCGAATGAAAACGGGTGAAAAAGCCGCTGCGGCAATCTGAACTCCGTGGCACCACCAGGAATCAGGATTTCCCAACGTGGCGTTTTGACGCGAATGAAAGCCGGGCGCGCCGCGCCACAATACGGGCATTGCGCGTATTCATCGGCGAAATGGCTCATGCCACATTCGAGGCAATCCAGCGACTGATCCGCCGCCCTCGCAAGCTCCAATATCCAGAACGCCATTGTCGGGCGGCGGTGCGGCAGTTCACGTCCTGCACCGAAAGTTTCCTGAAACAGGCGGCGTAATCCTTCTGTTGCGACTAATACACGGGGCAGGCCTCCAACTCCTTCGTTGGAATCGTCATCTTCGTCATCCACGAAAGGCAAGAAACCAGCGAATGCCTGTTCGTTCAGATCGGTGGCAGTGCCATTGGGCGCAGGGTCGGCATCCCAGCCGTCTTCTTCATCTTCGGGCTCCAGTACTTTCTTGCCAATGAAAGGGTGGCAAAGCGCCAGTAGCTTGAATGTCATCACAGCGAAAGCCCAGCAGTCGGTTCGCGGGCGGGATTGGTCACGGCCCAGCACTACCTCCGGTGCACCGTAGCCCGGCGTATAGACGGACACGCCGCCGCTGGGTAACTCCAGGCGCATATTGTCGGCATCTATGAGCCAGACATCGGTGGTGTCGTCTTCGCCAATGAAAGCGTTGTTGGTGGAAATGTCGCCATAGACCAGTCCCGCGCTGTGCAGGCGGGCGAGGATGGCAGCGCACTTGGCAAGCGCGAGCGAACGGCGGCGGGTGGAGCCAGTTTGTGCGTAATGCAGCAGTCGCAGCGCCAGGTCCTTGTCAGGAATCTTCGTCAGCCATTGGGGCAAGGCTTGGCTTTGATCTTCCAGCTTCTTTTTGCTTCTGCCGTCCAAATCGAAACTGGCGAAGGGCTTCATGCCGCTCAACAGACGCATCACATAGCCCGGCTCGTCGCGCAGGATGGCGAGTGGCAGGGAAACGGGGATGCGCCGTGGTATGGGCAACAGGCGGACGTGCTGGAAGCGCTCGCGCAGATTGGCGTTTTTGTCCGGCTGGCCGGCTGCGTCCAGCGGCTGCTTGACGGCCAAATCCGCATCCTTGGTGCGATAGACCACGCCTTGTCCACCGCGCGCAAGCTCATCGGCCATCTGATGAACATTGTCGTATTCATCCACAAGTGGCTTCAGAGCCTGGTGTTCGGCGTTACTCATCTGCAACCTCCTCACTGCACAGGCAGGCGAGGGTTTTATCGTCGCTGTGCTTGGGCGTGGGCCAGTTTTCGAGCATCTCGTGGATGCGCCGGTTGGCACTTACCGGCGCGAGGGTTCGATGCGTTTCGGCGAAACTGCTCACAAACCCGTCAGCGTTATCCAAATCGTCAGCCACCCCATCAGTGCAGAGCAATACTGCGATGCACTGCTCCCCCGGCAGCGACAAATACTGCCAGTCTTTGGCGGAGACCTTGGAGGACAGCGCAATGGTGATATTGGAGAAGCCTTGTGTCTTGTTTTCCGACAGCGAAACGACTGATCCATCGGACTTGGCAATAGCGGCAAGTCCGTCGCCAAGCATCCCTAGGTGGATTACGCCATCCAGGCGTAGTGCGAAAAGACAGGTGGCCGCGCAATCGCGAGGTTCCAGCGGAGCGACAAGCCTCAGCCAGTTAGCTTGGATGTTGCTAAACAGCGCGTTGTGTTCGATTTCACCACTGGTGCAACAAGCCCGGGCTGCGAACTCGACGGCGAGACAGGCAGCATGGCTGCCGAAGCTGGAGAAGGGCTTGGAGCCAACCCCGTCGGACACGACGATGCCATCACCCCAAACATGGTGAAACTTCGCCCATGCATCCTGATTTGGCAAACCTTCGGCGATATGGCTCGGGCCGCGAACGCTTGCCCCAAAACTTTTCCAAAGCGTCATGCCCATTCCTCATCCGCCTGCAGCCAGTTATCGAGTACGGCGAGCACTTCTTCTGCGGCAAACACCTTTGCGCCTTTGAGCCCCTTGGAAAGATGCGGGTTGGCATCCGCGCCGATTTGGATGACGCGCAGCGTATCCGGCGGTAGGCCTTCCTGCCAGCGGCTCAGAGTCTTCACGCCGTCTCTTGTCCAGAATCCATCCGTGAGAATCAGAACCTTTCCATCCGGCTCGCTACCCAACAGTTGAACCAGCGCCTCGCCATTGGTGCTTCCATGGCAAACCAGCATTTCCACCGGGAGATCGTCCGTGACGCTCCAGTTCGGGATGCTGCGTGCCTCGCTGCTCCAAGCACAAAGGCGGATTTCCGCCTGTCCATACCCATGCCGCACCCATTGCGCCACGGTCGTGGCCAAGGTTCGCAGGATGAAGGGCTTGCCTCCTTCACTCATGCTGCCGGAGATGTCGCAAACCAAATGGAGCATCATGGCGTTGCCTCACTCGCTTCAGCCCGCTCAGTGATGCTGTTCATCATTGCCGTTATCTGCTCAGAAAATGATGCACCACTCCAAAGCATCAGCCTGGCATCTTTTATTTTTTTCTTGACCGACTCAGTATTTGGGAGAACACAGCAGGCAACGATACCGCGACCTTCAATTCCTCCGTAGAAGCGCACAAGGTTCTGCAGCTTCATAATCTGCTCTTGCGTTACATTGCCCGCCTTGCATTCCACGATATAAAGCGAATAACCGTCGGTGAATGTGATGTCCAGCTCGTTGTATTCAACACCGAAGCTCGAATAGCCTTTTGACTCTTCTAAATTCAAGTTCAGCTTGACATTGATGCGCAAGTCTTGAATGACTCCAGCATCCTCGTAGGGTTTGCACTGCAAATAAACAAACTCCTCGAACCAGCCGCCAGATAGGTATTTGGCGAAATCAGGCCACTTCTCAAATCTCAGATCTAATCCGTAGCCCTGGACGGATACTGCCTCCATGTCATCCAGCTTGAAATTGAAGCCGTCACGACAAATCTCGAATGGCCTGAATGCATTGTTATAGTCGGTCAGTTCTCTATAAAATCTACGCACCTTGTCACGATGCAGCCAAAGGGTCTCGGTCAGAAGTTGGCGACTTGGCGATATATCCTTCATGAAGGAACTGCCTGCAATCTCCAAACCATCGCTATTCAGGTGCAAAAATGTCTCGATTGAATCAATCTGCCTGATTTTTTCGCGCCGAACACTGTCAATGAATATGACGCGACGATTCTTGCTGTCAAAATAAAACGGAACAGCGCCCAGTTCACGTGCAGCAGAGAGCGCGCCAGCAAACATCAATTTTGTGCCGCCAGTTAAATTGATTCCAATTCGTGTTTTTTCTGGAAATTGCTTTGCCAGCTCGGTGATTTGTTCGTGAACAGCGCGATCATCCCAGGGGTCAACGGTAAGTTCATGCAGGTCCCGAGAGCCAATAAAGGTTTGCATACATGCAGCAGGGAAGTCTTTTGAGTTGACAAAAATGTGATGCGCCGACTCAAATTGCCGGATGCTCAACAAGGCAGGCATCCGTTGCTCACCAAAAAGATGGAATGTCACATCGAACCCGTTGGAGATGCCTCGGATCGCAGCCTGTTTTGAGCTGTGTCGCTCAAGCCACTCAGCAGGCAACGCTATGACTTCAGGTGCTTTGCCAATGATGGACGATGCTATGAGTCTTTTTTTGAGCTCAGGGTAGCTCAGCGCCGCGAGCGCCCAGACAAAGGCCATCACCGGAGTTCCTGGGCTGAGATAGAGCGTGACGAGCTTTTCACCTGGCTCCTGTTCAACCCCATCCAGCGCCCGCATTGCGCTAGCGTAAATACCTTCGGTGTCGTTGAGCTGGTAAAGTTTCTCGCTATTTAAACGGATCCTTGCGTTGCAGCCCAGGGCGGCGGCTTTCTTTTTCAGCCAGGCTTCAAAATGTTCATGTGCGACAGAGGTATTGGCGAACCTGGAGACAAACTGATTAGTAAGCTTCCAGTCTTTCTCTTGCCCCATGCTTCGTATTGACGCCAATTCAAGCGTGAACGTCTTCTGTGCCTCGATCAATTCGCTGGCATCATTATCCGTCCGGGTGTAACCCAGGATAATGATGTCCGAGTAGGACGCGCCCGCAAGGGCGCTCGCAATAGGGCCGTCGGTATTCTCAAACCCCAGAGACGCGCGAAAATCGGTGATTCCATACCACGTGAGCAGAAATCTCTTCATTGAGTGCTTTCCTGAACATATGGCCGGAACCATGTGATGTCATTCGTCATTTTGTTTACGAATACAGCTCGGCTCGGTTTTTCAATACCTTTGAACTTACCAACACCGCCACTCACAAGCGATCCGGCATCGTCTTCATTCATGCAGTACGCCACGCGCAATTCGAAAAAGGAGAAAAGGTCTTTGCAGGCACTGGCACAGCGCTGCCAACGGTCAACAAAAATAAATACAAACGTCCCCTTTCTTGGGCCGTCCTCGGCGAGACGCTTTAACAAGTCAGCCGGGGTAGGTGGTTCGCCAGGCTTGGGCGATCTAAACGCTGGGGCTGGCTGTAGTACTTTCTCGGAATCCAGGCCATCGATAATCAATGCTACGCGGCGATTCCCAATATCGTCTGATATCGCTTGAAGTGGTAGCTCGGATATATCGTCGAATATCTTGAGGCGTGCACCGAGCATCTGCGCTGCGGCTGAGAATCCTCCTCCTGGGGGGATCCCGCGCGCGTTGAAGTACACGATTTCATCAAAGCCATCGACGAAAGTCAGACTAAAAAGCGTAGCGGACAGGAGTCCATCGTGAATGTGGTCATTGTAGCCGCTGAATAGAACATTGAACGCGGATCGACGAGTAAGTGATACCGTCAACGGTTTTGAATCGAATGCGAGGTTTTCGCCCAAAAGAAGAGCTTCTTCATGCGCACAAGCTGTCTGATATTCAAAGGGAGACGGTATCTGCGGAAGGAATGCACCGCTGAAGATTTTGGTTTTTTCAGCCACCCCAGAAAGAGATGTACGCGCTATCAACTTCGTCAACAAATCACGTCGATGCTCACTTTCTCCGGCGAATGGAATCATGAACTTCACATTGCCGGATTTGGCACCATTAGCATTGTTGATGATGCCTTCAGGTGGGCTGCGCAGCTCTGCGGCTGCCCAATTCCCGCCCCCGAGGATCATTGCGGAGTCTTCCTGCCCACAAGCCAGTGCAATACGGCATCCCAACTGGGTGATGATGCTTCCGATTGACTGTGCGTTGATGCCTTTCAAAGTCTGAGTAGCCAGGAGGATGTGAATACCGAACGAGCGCCCCTGTTTCAAGAGCTTCGACAGCAACTGCTCAGCAGCTTCTGCCACCTGGCGACTTTCTGAGAACAGAATTTGGAACTCATCTATGACTAGCAGGACGCGTGGCAACCGTATCCCGCTTGATTTTCGGTATTCGCTGAAATCGTTGACATTTTTTGACTTGAATATGCGTGCACGCGTTTCCAGTTCATCCACAAGATGCCTTAATACAGTGACGCCATATTCAGGGTCACTTTCCGTAGCGACAAGGCGGGCTTGTGGGACTGGGGGAGTTGCGTAAATATTGAACTCAGTCGATTCCTTGTAATCCAGTAGATAAAGATCAAGCTCCTCGGTCGGGTATTTCTCGCATAACGTGTGAATCAAAACATGGAGCAGATTGGATTTTCCCGAGCCTGTCTTCCCCGCAAGCAGTACATGATGCTCGGAGTCCGTCGCGCCCAGTCTCAGGGGAGCGAAGTCGCCTGTGGTCGTCCAGCCGATGGGAATATCAAAGCCAGCAAGAGTCGTCTCACCCTTGCCGAAGCTCGTCCAGAGATCAGGCATCGTTTTCTTGAAGCGCGTCTTAGCAGCACAATCTTCAACGAGCTTTGCGAGAAAGCCATCCAGCACATCCTGTCGCGGCCATTGCTCCGGCTGGTATGTGAATGACAGCTCGCCAGCCCCAGCGCGTTGCAACAGATCATTCAGTTGCATGGTTGAGTTTTTCAGCGTGGCGTTGAGCTTTTCATATCGCCGGTCTTCCATGCGCTGCTCATCAATTGCAACGATGGGCAGCACGCCGCAGCGTGGACCGTTTTCAAAAATGCGGCCAAGAAACCAGAGAGATTTTTCCGACATCTGCTCTGGCACATCAAAAAGCACCACCACCTTGTGAGGTAATGAATTGCCGGGGTTGATCGCGTTGTATTCCGACCAGTTGGATGCCTTGTCATTGAACCGCTGCTGGATCAACTCCTCAATTTCGTCCGTCAGCTTTCCGAGCGCAGCTTCGATTTCATCCGAACGAGTAAGAACATGACCTTGCGGCACCAATTGCTCTACCTTCAGCAATGGCCGGAACGGCTCGACCGATTGCCCCTGCTGCAGGGGGTCAATCAGTGTCAACTCTACTTGACCTACTGGCAAAGCCTGCAGCAACCGTAACAAGAGACAATGCACGAGGCGTTTCTGCTCTGCATCGCCTTGTGAAAAAACAAGAGCACTGGATAAGGGGAATGAGATGAATTTAGGGGCCTGACAAGATAGCTTCTCAAAAGAGACTTGCTCCGTGCCAAGCACAAGACCTGCTGGAATTTCTGATGCCATCAATGGCTTATCTACACAAAAATCCACGAAGGCAGGTTGTTGTTGTCTGAGCTGCGAGCTTGCGTTCGCTATAGCAGTTGCATTTCTTTCCCACTCTTTGGAAAAACCTGCCTGCCAATTCGACCTCCTTATGTTTCGATTGCGTTCCTGGTCTTCGCTTAATGCTTTTTTGGTGGTATCGAATTCGCGGTCGATGCGCGCACAACCTTCTTGATAGTCCGCAACTGCCTTGTGTAGCTTGGAAATGATGCTCTGAAAATCCTTTGCGCTTCCACTCATTGATTCCACCCGCTGTCTTTGAATTGAAGCTCGCGAACGTCATTCAAAGTTCGATCAATGGCGAGCGATTGTTGCTGAAAAGCAGCATTGAAAATGCAGAGTGAATCGACTTCCTTGAGAATCGGATCAAGTACATCGGCAACAATGGACGCGCCGAACGTATCACGCACTCCCTCGCGAAATTTTCCAGCACACATCGCAGCCATTCCAAAAGCCTCATCAAACATCAGCTTCCTCCTCTTCCATATCACCATCGATTGGAAGTTCGAGAACATAGTGGTCAGCTACCGAGACTTTGGGAAACAGGGGTGCGCAAATAGTCCCAGGCAAAAGGTAGCTCGATTCGAACTCCGGGCTCTTGGCCCTGAGTTCGCTTAGAAATGCGCGCCACTCTTGCTCGGACAACTCAATCGATCTGCAATTAACTGTCAGCTCCAAGAGGCGTGCGGTGGACGCATCCACACCGTCCATATTTCCGACATTTACTGCATGCAGGAGGACATCAACCTCAGCTCGAACTTGCGCGAGAAGGTCATGGCTAATAATTGCGAAACGTATTTTCATGGTTGCTCCTCCTCGTTTTGGCGGATGAAATCAAGACAGGACTGATCTATTTCATTTTTCCTTGGCAGCATTCCCACCATCGGTGAGCCAGCTTCGCGCAGGGCATCGCGCAGTTCTTTCTGTTTTTCTTCTGGCAAATCGTGGATGTCTCGTGAGCAAAGAGTGCATTGCGCGTCTGCTTGCTTGTGCCCTTCGGCCTGAAAAATCATGTGATCTTTCTGCGAATAGAGGTATTCCGCCTTGCCGCATTTCACTTCGAATGCCATCGAGCCTCCCACAGGAGCCCCCATGCCCTCACCACGTCCCAGAATGACCGGAACCCGCAAGTCAGTGACTATCAAATCTGTTTTTGTGTAGCGTCCGTTATCGCCCACAAAGGTTCGCCCTTGCGTCTCGATCCGGCCGCCAAGTGGCGCAAGTGCGTGCCGAACTATCTGCTCCCCGAATTCACCGCTCAGGTGTATCCGTGCCTTACGTGCGACGATGTTTCGCTCTGCATCACCCTTGGCGGCTACCCATTGGTTCCGAAATTTATCGACCTGCTTGCGATACGCTGGATCACGGTCGTAAAGATATTCCTGAAGCAATCGTCTCTGCTCTGACGATAGGTTCATGCGGTCTCGCAACATATCCGGAGTCACAGGGCGGCCATCTTTGGCAGGGTCCCATTTCAACCAAGCATGGAATTGCGCAGCGGACGGGTTTGTCGCGAGATAAGCATCCAGTGCTTGTTGCGCGGATATCAAGCGTGCAGTGCCAGCTTCAATCGCCTGATCGACAGTTGCCAAGTGCGCATTGCATGCTTGTAGGGTCTGCTCCAGGGTATGTTCCGCCATCGCCTCGGCCTGATTCGCAAGATCCACGCGCTGCTCCATGGATATGCGATCTCCTTTCGCCACCTCAAGCTCTGCTCTTGCTTGCTCCAGCATGCTCTGAGCCTGCTCAACAGCGGCTTCTGCTTCAGCCACGGCAGAGTCCTCGCCGGAGCAGTCCGGGCAACGTCCATCGTCATCGTGCGGCTGAGCAAGGCAAGCAGATAGCGCAGACTCGGCGGAAGAAAGCGAGCTCTGACTGCTATCGAGCGCTTGCTCAGCGCCGTCAACATTTTGCGTGGCGGCTTGCTCCTGCTGGATGGCACTTTCCAACATGCTTGCGCTGTTCTGCGCTTCTTCACGAGCCTCTGCGCATTTCTGCTCCGCAACAGCAATTTGTTCGCGGCATGCGGCCTCTAGCGCCTCGCGCACTGACTGCAGATCGCGCACGAGGTCTTCCAAATTCTCCACTTGCCCAATTGAAACTTGTGCCATTGCGACCTCGCTGCCCTTAGCTTTGCAAATAATCCCGCAGCCGCGCCGCGAGCGCTGCCAGATATGGAACCTGCTCAGACGCGTTGTCGTTGAAGTGTTGCAACTGCTGAACGAGCGCGTTGTAATCCTCCTCAAATCGCGCCCGCTTTTCGTCTTGCCAGGTGTCTCCGAGTGAAGCAAAGGCACCGTTAAGATTGCCGACAGCATCGTTGAGCGAATCAATAAATTGTTGTAACGAATATGCGAAGCGCTCAAGTTCTTCTGGATCGCCGATTGCTTGTGCCATTACCAATACCCTCCATCTTCTGTCGAAGAACTTTGTGTCACAGAGTTCTGTTTATCCTGGCGTGCTTCGATTGTGGCCGGCTGGATGTCAATGGTGCTCGCTTCAGGTACATTATTTGGCGTCTGTGACTTCGTGCGAATGGTCACCGACATGGTGACAAACTTGAAGAAGTCACGTAGCTGCTTGGCGTTCTCTGCGTAGAAGAGGCGATTCGAGGTGCCTTCGATAAATTTCCCAAGTACCGCCTCGTCAGCATCAGCGCCTATCGCCATTGCCAAACGGTCACATTTTGCAGAGCGTCCGTCGCTAATAAACGCGTTCAGAGGTTTTTCCCACGCATCATTAGGCCCACCATCAGAGACCAATACGACCGTTGGACGATACGCACGCGAAGGAATGACATCTTTGTCTTCGATCATCGCTTTGGCCATTTGCAATGCCGTGCCAAGCGGAGTCATGCCGCCAGCTGAAAGGTCCTGCCAATGAATATCGCTGGCGCTGGCAAGCGGCTGATGCAGCGCTACCTGAGAACCGAAAGTGATGATCGCAACATGGATTTCAGTTTCACCGTTCTCGGTGTCGCTGAACGTATCCAACATATCGCGAACGGCATCATTCACATTGCGGATTTTCTCTCCGCTCATGCTGCCGCTGACATCGAGAAGAAGCACGACTGGTAGAGGCTTCGCTTTCGGTGCCGTGAATTTCGACGGGTCGAATGGGATATTGCTCATATAAAAACTCCTTTATTCAAAGCTACGGTGTCCGCTCGTGTGCATGACGAAAACTTATCGTGCCGTCGCGACGGCAGAACCTACCCCTTTGCCGCCTCGGTCAAAAGATCACCAACCGAGCGCGCAACCACATACCGGGCTGGGTTCTCGCCGCCCTCCAGCGCAGTGAAATGCGCCTTGCCGCATTCGATCTTGGCGCTTTCCTTGTCGCGCATATCGTCGGTGAACAGGCTGCTCTTGGTTTCCACCACAAAATACAGGTGCTGAGTGCCGTCTTCTTCCACCAACACGGCCCAGTCGGGGTTGTAGGTGCCCAGCGGCGTGGGCACTTTGAACCAGCCTGGCAACTTGGCGTAGAGCTTGATGGCGTCGTTCTTCTCCAGCCCATCGGCGAAATCCCGCTCAGTGGTCGAGTCGTACACCACGTGCTCGTAGATCGACTTCTGGGTATCCAGCAGCATGTTCTTGAGATAGCCGGTGAGCTCTTCCTTCTCGAACAGCTCCTGCGCATAGACATGCTGGTCACCCAGCTTCTGGTACTTGATGCCATCGACCAGGGCCAAGCGCTTGCAGCGGTTGATGGTTTCGGCAGTCAATTCGATGAACTGCTGCGGATTGCGTTTGAAGTCGTTCAGGCGACCGCTTCCCGTCAGGATGCTGACGATGGTGCGCCGGGTGAGCTGGGTGCGATCCTGAAGGTCGGTCAGCAAATCCGGCAGCTCAATATCCGCCTCGTCCAGCACCACGGTCGCCGCGCCCGCTTTCTCCGTCGCGGCGACACCCGCCTTGCCGATAGAGATGTCGGCCTTGCGCCATTGCAGTCGTGCTTTGGCAATCACCGGGGCCTTCTGCAACGCTGCGATGCAATCCGTCACCAACTTGGCGTTATCGAACTGCACGCGGTACGTTGTTTGGTGCTTGATGCGGTCCCACAGTGCCTTGAACTCGTCACTCAGATAAACGGCCTTGCCATCCTTGCCCTTGCGCAGCGGCACTTGCCTGCGTTCATCGGCATTTTTGATATCGAGCCGGCCCGACACCTTGCGCAGCACTTCAGCAATCTGGGCCTTTTGCGCATCAAACTCGTCCGGCAGTTCCAAGGTGCCGTTCTTCAGCGCCGTTTTCAGTGAATCCTGCACCTTGCCTTTGGCATCTATATGGCCGGCGGCTTTCAGGTGCTCCCACAGTGCCTTTGATTGCTCGATGCCCAGCGGTGCGGCGTGCCCATCAGCGCCAGTCACGGCAATGGCGGCAAATTGGTGCTGCTCCACGATGCCAAAGCGGATGCCTGTGTCTTTCTCGATTTCCTTCTGCAGGTTTTCGGCAAACTGTTCGTAGTTTTCCGTGGCCACCACGGTCAGGGTGTTGACCTCAAAGCCGCGTACCCGCTCGCCATCCTGGTTGACGCACAGACGCAGGCCACGGCCAATGGTCTGGCGGCGCTCGCGCTCGGTCTGGATGTCGCGCAAGGTGCAAATCTGGAACACGTTGGGGTTGTCCCAGCCTTCCTTGAGGGCGGAGTGGGAGAAGATGAACTTCAGCGGCGTACCGAAGGACAGCAGCTTCTCCTTCTCCTTCATGATCAGGTTGTAGGCGCGTTCGGCATTCTCCCGGTTACCCGCATTGTTCTCGGCGGTGTCAGTCCAGCCGCCTTTCTTGTCGATGGAGAAATAACCGTTGTGCACTTCTTCGGCGGCGGACTCCAGGTCGATCTCGGCAAACAAACTCTGGTAAGCCGGCAACTTGGCGGCACGGCGATATTCCTCCTCGAACATCTGCGCATACACACCCTTGACCGGCTGGCCGTCCGCATCGTACTGACGATATTTGTCCACCGCGTCGATGAAGAACAGGCTCAACACCTTGATGCCCAGCGGGCGCAGGTGCTTCTCCTTGTCCAGGTGTTCCTTGATCGTGCGGCGGATCATCTCGCGTTGCACGGCAAGCGCATCCACATCACCGTGGGCTTGGCCAGGTTGCAAAAACACCTCGCCACCGGGGTAGCGCAGCTCCATGAACGCTTCGCCCTTGGCCGTGTTGATCTCGCCGACGCGAAAATCGGCATAGATCGCGCGGCCATCGGCGCTCTGCTGGAGGTCGTCGCCGTCGCTGACCGTCACTTCAGCCCGCTGCACACCAGTGGCGGTCTGTTTATCTAGCTCGACCTTGGCGCTGATGCGGCCGCGCTTGTTTTCCACCTTCACCAGGCGCACAAAGGGCCTGTTGTGCGCGTCCTCTACCGTGGCCGACGCCACCTCGATCTGCTTGACCAGTTTGCGCTCGTAGGCATCGACGGCATCGAGGCGAAATACCATGTGGTGCTTGTCCACATGGGTAGCGGAGTAGCGCAGCGTGCAGAGCGGGTTCATGGCGTCCAGTGCTTCCTTGCCACGGCCTTCCATGCCGCCGTCCACGCTTTGCGGCTCATCCACGATGATTATCGGCCGGGTTGCCTTGATCAGGTCGATGGGCTTCTCGCCGCCGGTTTTCTCGCTCTCTTTGTAGAGGTTGTTCACATCCTTCTTGTTGATGGCGCCCACCGTCACCACCATGATCTGGATGTTGGAGCTCGTGGCGAAATTGCGCACCGGCCCCGGCTTACCGGAGTCGTATAGGAAGTAATCGAAGGGTACGCCCGCGTAGAGCCCCTTGAAGTGTTCCTCGGTGATCTGCAGGGTTTTATAAACACCCTCCTTGATCGCCACTGAAGGCACCACGATCACGAACTTGGTGAAGCCGTAGCGTTTGTTCAGCTCGAAAATCGAGCGCAGATACACATAGGTCTTGCCGGTGCCGGTCTCCATTTCCACAGTGAAGTCGCCCGAAGTCAGCGAACTGGAAGGCGGCAAGCCACCGCGCAACTGGATGTCAGCCAGATTCTTGAGCAGCTCGTCATCGAGCAGGGTCAAGCGGTTGCCAACGCCAAGGTCGGACTGCGCCACGCCCAGTGACATCTGCACGTCATCGGGCAATTTCATGGTCACCGTGAATTCGGTGCGGCAGACCTCCTGACCACGGAAAAGATCGCATACAGCCTCGATGGCCTGCATCTGGTAGTCGAGGTTGGGCTCGAAGTGCAGTTTCATGGCAAGCCCCCTTACAAGCTGCGCACGTTCTGGATGCCGTGTTGCTCCAGAATGGCTGCGAGATTGGTTTTGGCCACGTCATCGGCAAAGGCGCTGTCGCGGAACACGCAGGTGGTGTCACCGGCAGGGGCCAACGCCTTGTGCCAGCCGATGATGCCCTGGGCGAGCGGCTCTACCTGTTCGCGGGTGATGGTCTCAGCCAGGCACGCCAGCAGCACGCCGCCGCCAATGGCATGGACGTGAAGGCCTTCGATATTGCGCTGTTCGATGGGCACACACAGATCCAGCCCCAACTTGAGCAGCAGTTCGTAAAGCACATCAGCCTCGCTGCGACCTTCGAGCAGATGATCCTGATGGTCGAATAGTGTGGCTTCCAGATCGTCTGGTTTGGGATTCCAGACGCGGATATTGGAGGTGTCGAGCTTGAAGACGCGGAAGCCGGTGTCGCCCTGCCAGCCAGAGCTTTCAGCCTTAATCTTGGTGCCTGCGCGGCGTAAGCGCTCTTTAGTGAGTTCTGCGATAGAACGAGGCTTGGTGATCTGGTCGCAGAATTCGGCTGCATTTTTCTGCCCCTTATCCTCCGGATCGAGATACTGGGGGAGTTGAACAAGAATAAATCTACGGTTTCCTTCATCTAAGAAATTCTGTGCCATTACTGCATGACCAGTTGTTCCAGTTCCAGCAAAGAAATCAAGAATGATGTCCTGAGGAGACGTACCAATTGTTACAAAGTCACGAATTAATGAGCGAGGTTTTGGAGGGCTATCGAACACATTGCTTCCCAGCAACGATGAAATTTCGGCCGTTCCATTACTACTACTGTACTCAGGCTTGTAGAGAATCGATTTGGGCTTGCTGGTTGGGAGGTCGCCGAGAGTGGCTCGTTGTTTTTTGTAGATATTCTTTCCTGACCTACCTTCAACAACAATCAAGTTAAAGTTTTCATCGTTTATTTTCTTTTTGCTCCACGTCCAAGAGAGCTCTTCGCCTGCCTCTGAAACTGGCCATAGAGTTAAATCTGAACCTGAGCGAGGCTCATCATCAAGCGTCGCGTAGACTTCACCCTTTTCGTCAATAAAGACTGGAAACCACCCGTTAGGACGGCGCTCCCTCGATGCATCCTGCCCTGTCCGCCTTAAAGTGTCAGCGCGCTTGTAGAGGCCACGCTCATCTTCCAGCCAATCATCTAGCGATTCCTCTGACACTGGAAGTTGAAAAACCACACATTTTTCTTTATTCCGAGCATAAACAACTGTAAATTCATGAGTATCCGCGAAAGCGAAGGCATCGTTATTGCCTTTCAGATTCATGATAGTCGGCAGTAAGCCGATGAAGTTCTCTTGACCAAAAACTTCGTCCATAATTAGCCGCAAGTTAGTGGCTTCAGAAGAGTCAATGGAGATAATTATTAATCCACTATCGAGAAGAAGATTTTTTGCCAGCTTAAGTCGTGGATACATCATATTCAGCCAGTCGGTATGAAACCGCCCGCTGGCCTCGGTATTGCTGCTAATTCTCTGCCCACCTTCTACCTGTCCGGTCAGTTCCAGATAGTTCTTGATGTTGTCCTGAAAATTGTCCGGGTACACAAAATCCTTGCCGGTGTTGTACGGCGGGTCGATATAAATCAGCTTAACCTTGCCGGCATAGCTCTTTTGCAGCAGCTTGAGCACTTCAAGGTTGTCGCCCTCGATCATCAGGTTCTGGGTGGTCTCCCAGTCCACGCTGTCTTCCGGGCAGGGGCGCAAGGTGCCGGTGCTGGGCGTCAGCGCCAGTTGCCGCGCGCGGCGTTTGCCGTGCCAGTTGAGGCCGTACTTCTCATCGGCGTCGGTCACGCTGGCATCACCCACCAACGCCTTGAGCACGTCCACATTCACCGCCACGCCGTCCGCGCCTTCGGTAATCAATTCCGGGAACAGGGCCTTGAGCTGTTCGATATTTGCCGCCACCAAGTCGGCGGACTGGGCTTCGGGGCTGGCTGCCGTGAGTTTTTCCATGGTCTTCTCCGTCATTCGTTCAATCTTCAAAGCTGTTGTTGTGCAGCGGCCAGTTCGGACTGGATGCGCTTGAGCGTCAGGTTCAGTTCCACCTGGCGCGCCAGTTGTTTTTCTTTGGCCGCCTCGGCCCGCAGGCGACTGATTTCGCCTTCCAGCCGCTGGCAATCGATCAATGCCTGTCGTCGCGCCGCGGTCTGTTCGGGTGTTGCAGCGGTTTGATAGATTCCCGTCCTTCGCGCTGCGTGCAGGGCCTGCACGCATTCGACCCAGCCTTGATAGAGGGCATGTAGCGAAGCCTGGGGCTGACGCGCAAGCGCAAGCGACTGCATGAAACCCTGCTCAATGTGGGACGTCGCCTTCGCATCAGCTCCAGGTGAGCCATCGGCTGCTTGAAACAGCGAGGCCGACACCACGTCACCGTCGAGCACGATCTTGCCCGCCTCGTTATGCGCCCAGCGCTTATGCGCCAGCGAGAGGGTCATTGTTGGCCCTTCAGCCCGCTTTTCACCCAGCAGTAACAGCACCGGGTAAGGCACGGCCCGATGCACCAATTCGACCAGGCGTGAAAGACTGGTGGGCTTGATGGCACCGCGCAAGGTGACCGCCAGCACCGCGATTTCCAGGTACTCGCGTTGCGTATCGCGGTACTCGGGCACGCCGATGGTGTTGGGCTTGAGGGCGGCCAGCCACTGGATGTCTTCAATGGCATCGGTGATCAAGCGCTTGTCGGACGCCGTGGGCGCACCGTTCTCCAGCAACAGCTTTTTGGGCACGCGCTGGTCCACCCGTGCGCTATCCGGGAGATTCAGGGCACTGACGACATCCGACCTGTTCATGACGAGAGTGTCGCCCCAAATGCCTTGACCGTTTCTTCGCTGTCGCGCCCGGCGATGGTTTTGCCCATGGCCTGTTCGATCAGCGTCAACAGTGCGGCGGCGCGTTGGCGGATAAACGCATCGAAGTCGTCAGAGCGCAGCGCGGTCACCGGGATCACGTGGGAGAGCAGAAACTCGTCCAGGCTATCGGGGGCCACCTGCTTGGCTTTCTGGATGCGGGCGAGGTACATGCTGGGCGCATCACCGCTGATGAAACGGTTGGTGCCAGCGGCCAGAGGGGCCTTGTTGACCACGCTGTTCCATTTCTCCTTGGGCAATTTCTGCTTTTCGCACCAGGCACGGGGGAACACATGGTGGATGTCGATGGCGTTGTTGAAGTAGGTGTTGAGGTCAATCGGCGTACCGCTGACGAAATCCCGGCCGCCATGTTTCATGAGCAAGGCGGCCAGCCCCTTGTAGGCGGCTGCGAGGCGGCTTTGCAGGGACAGCAGGCGCGTCGGCGCGAAGTTGGCGTCGCGCACCGTGCGCGGTTCGCTGCCGCTTTCGACCCAGGCGACCACATCCTGGATGTCCATGCCAAAACGGGTTTCGTTGGCGCCACCGTACAGTTCACCCAGAACGCCGCTCCAGTACCAGCGCAGCAGCTTTTGTTTGACGCCATGTTGCGTGGTGCGGTCTGCCAAATGAGCGCAGATGGCCGACAACGGAATGAGTTGCGTGGCATAAGGCAGGCTTCGGTCGTCGAAGATTTTTTCCTCCGCCAGCAACTCGGCTGCCCGCTTGAAGCCTTTCTCCAAATCAGATTCCAGCGCCTTGAAGTCCGCCAGCGGCAGCTTCAGCACGTCGGCACGCTTGCAACTGACGGATGTGCCATGCGTTTTGTGTCGACGGTAGCTGGCCAACAGGGTCACTGCGGTGAGAAAGCTGGTGCCGTCCACCGCCGTGAGCACGTCGTGCTTGGCCGTCAGTCGCTCCTGCCGAGCTTCCCAGTCATCGCGCAGGTTGAATTCATCGGCCGCGAAGGTTGCCGTCATTAGCTCGAAGACGGTGAGCGTCACGCCACCGGTATTGACCTTCTCGAAGACCTGGCACACGGCTTCGCGCGGCGTGTCCTGGGTCAGTTCGATGGCAGGCACCTTGAACTGTTGGAAGCGCAGCCAGATTTCGTTACGAAACCGCTGCATGAACTGCATGGCTTCCGCTGCGAACTGATGGTGCGCGCTGAAGCCGCTTTCCCAGGCCATAAAACCTTGAATATCGAAGAGTAATGCCACCGGGAAGAGCCGCTGGTCGTACTGCAAATCAGGTGTGCGGACATCCAGATCGACTTTACGGCCGAAATCCGACGTGACTTGCAGTGTCTCCGGCAGCGAGAGAACTGCGTCTTCCCGGTCTGCCGACTCATCCAGGCATTGGGTCATGTCAAGGAAGTACAGGCGGCGAATATTCGCGCCTTTCTCCGTGCGTGTCGGCACGGGCTGGCCGCTGCGCAGCGCCAGGTACATGGAGGTCAAGCGTTGCTGACCATCAAGTACGAGGGTTTTTGGAGCAGGCGCAGGCTGCAGGTTGACGCCGGCAAACAGGCGAGGTTTGAACGGCACACCGCCTGCTTCCAGAAACATCACTGCGCCAATCGGGTAGGACAGCGAGAGGCTCGCAATCAATGACCGAATATGGTTGTCATCCCACACCCAACCGCGTTGGAAGTCAGGAAGCTGGATTTGCCCCGATGCAATTCCATCGAGGACATCTTTCAATGCGGGTTCGGCGGTGCGAAAGCTCATGCGGGTCCTTGTAATCAAATACTTTGTTCATCGGGCAGCACGACGAGAAATGCCACCACCTCAAAGTCGCCACTGCCGGCGAACTCGCCTTTCATGGCGTGTGTGCCGCCGGGCGTGAACAGGCTGGCCACGGCCCGTTCCTCTTGCTTGCCGGCGACGGATGCCACAGCCGCTGCGAGCAGCTTCTGGGCGTGGCGCATGTCTTCGCCGCCTTTGCTTGCCTTGTCGAAGCGCGCACAGGCACTGTCATCCGGCCGTTCGCGCCCCAGCGCCAAGCGCTTGAGGCGATCCAGGATGCGCTTGGCCTGCGGGAACGGCAGCAACACGGTACCGTCATCGCCGACATGCACCAGGTAGTGCGGCGCGAGCGGGTAGTCGGACGATGTGGCGGTCTTTGTCGCCCCACCGCAGGCTTGCAGGCAGAAGATCACGCCGGGCGGAATGTCGACATCCAGCGTGGTGGTGACCGCATAAGCACCCAGCGGCTGGGTGTCCAGCTTGCCGGGGTGGCTTTTAAGGAACTGCGCCAGGTCGATGCGGAAGTCGGTCAGGGTGAGGTCGGTAATCGCCACGCCAGTGGACAGGTCTTCCATGTCGATGACCGTGTCCTGCAATTTGAGCAGCTGCTTGCGCCGGTACTCCAGGTCGTTCATGGCGTTGCCGGACTGCTGCTCGATCAGGTTTTCTTCGCCCGTGGCCGAGACATCGAGCAGTACCATGCGACCGCTGACGCGCTGCTCCAGGTTGATGTATTCCTCCAGCTCCATGTTGGGCCAGAAGTTCACGAGCTGGATGCGCTGGTTGGGCGAGCCGATGCGGTCGATGCGCCCGAAGCGCTGGATGATGCGCACCGGGTTCCAGTGGATGTCGTAGTTGATCAGCCAGTCGCAGTCTTGCAGGTTCTGCCCTTCGGAGATGCAATCGGTGGCGATCAGCAAGTCGATCTCGCCTTCACCCGCCATGTCTTGCGGGCGCTCCTTGGCGCGCGGCGCGAAGGCCGAAAGCACATCGCCCATGCTTTTGCGCAGGCCCGGCAACGTGACCTGGATGCCGGCGCTACCGGTGACGACCGCCGCATGCATGCCCAGCGTATCCCTGGCCCATGGGGCAAGCTGGGCGTAGAGGTAGTGCGCCGTGTCCGAGAAGGCGGTGAACACGATGATCTTGCGGTTGGCTTTGCCATCGTGCGTGTTGATGGGCTCAAGGCATTTGCGGGCAATCATGTCGCGCAAGGCTGCCAGCTTGGCATCACGCGCGGCATCCACTTGGCGGGCTGCCGCCAGCAAGGTCGCCAGGCGGTTGCGGTCTTCCAGCAGATCCTGCTTCCAGCGAATCAGATCCACATCGCCCAGCAGCACCTTGACCTTGCGCCCGACCAACAAGGTCTCGAACGCCGGGTCGTCGATATCGACGTCGGCAATGTCGATTTCCTCCAGCGCCTCGGCATGGGATTCGATGCGCGCCAGCGTGTTCTCTACATCCTTGAGTTGGCGCTGCACGGTCAGGGTGAAGGACGAAACGCAGCTTTCCATGCGTTTGAGCACGTTCACACGCAGCAGGTGGATCAGGCTTTCTTCGCGATCCGCCTGACGGAAGAAACTTTCGCCGCCACGCACCTGGGTGCTGTACTTGGCGTCGTAGGCCGCCTGCTTGTGGGGCAGCACATAGCGCAGCGGCGCGTAGCTGGCGAGCGTGAGCCGACGGATTTCCTGATTGATGTCGCGGATGGCGCGGAATTCGCCCGCAAGGTCTACATCGGCCTTGATGTTGATGGGCGGGAGCCGGTCGGGGAAGCGGCCGGTCTCGCTGGTGCCGTAGTACTTCTCCACATGCCGCCTGGAGCGGGCAATGGTGAGATGATCCAACAAGGTGAAGTAGTCAAAACCCAGCATTTCCACCAACTGGGTGGGTGTCTTTTCAGCGTCGTCCAGTGCCAGCCAGCGGTTGAACTGCGCCTGCGCCTTGCGGGTCGTGGCCTCGATGCTGGCGATGCCGTGCTCCATCAGGGCAGTGTCCTCCCCCTCTGTGACAAAGGCGATCTGGTTGCGCAGGTCGGCCAGGCGATTGTTGACCGGCGTGGCCGAAAGCATGAGCACGCGGGTCTTGACGCCTTCGCGGATGATGCGTCGCATCAGGCGGTCGTAGCGCGATTCCTTGCCCTTGTGCGTGGCCTTGTTGCGGAAGTTGTGTGACTCGTCGATCACCACCAGGTCGTAGTTGCCCCAGTTCACATGCGACAGTTCGATGTCACCAGATACCCCGCCATCGCGCGACAGGTCGGTGTGGTTGAGCACGTCGTAGTTGAACCGGTCAGCCGCCAGGACGTTGCGCTTGTCGTTGGCCTTGTAGAGCGTCCAGTTGTCGCGCAGGCGCTTGGGCGCCAGCACCAGCACGCGGTCGTTGCGCAGTTCGTGGTACTTGATGATGGCCAGGGCTTCGAAGGTTTTGCCCAGACCCACGCTGTCGGCGATGATGCAGCCACCAAAGCGGTTCAGCTTGTCGATGGCGCCCACCACACCGTCGCGCTGGAACTTGAAGAGCTTTTTCCACACCACGGTATTGCGGATGCCGGTGGCGGACTTGACAATACGCTCCTCGTCCATCTCGTCACCGCTGTCACGAAACAAGTGATGCAGCATCACGGTGTAGATGGTGAAGGGGTCACGGTGCTCGCCCAGGGCCTGCAGTGCTTCAAGCACGGCTTCGCGCCCTTTGCTCTGACCCTCGGAGTCGGTTGCAGCAACACCTTGCAGGCCTGCCCACTGGTGATCGAACCATTGGGCGAGCTGCGCGGCTTCGTCGGCCGTTTCTGACGCCTGAATCAGGTTCAATGGGTTGCCTGGCGTCAGGCCAAGGCCTGACGTGCTGAAGGCAAACGAGCCCAGGACTACTTGTGCTGGAGCCCCTTCCGGACCGCGCATGACGGCAGCCCCCTGCGGCACCGATCTTGATGCCCGCCGAAGCTCCACTTTCTCACTGATCCATTTCGCGCACTGATTGGCCAACCAACGTGCCTGCAGACGATTGCGCGCGGCACGGTCGCCTTCCGAGCCCAGGAACTCAAGCGCCTCGTTATCGGGAGGCACAATCAATTGGACTCGCTCCAAAGCGGACAACGCCTCTCGGATTTCTGCGAAGGCATAGAGAGAGAACGAAGGCGTTACACAGTCGAGTCGGTTGCCGTGCTTGAGGTGGGGCTGCATCAAGTCGATGACGCGCTGTGTTCCGGTGTTTTGGATCAGCTTCATGGTCGTTTCCGTTCAGTCAGCAATCGACGTTTCTGCACTCGGCGATGCATACCCCGGCGCCAGCACTGCATTGCGCACGCCGTAGATGGCGAGGTGGTCCTTCAACCAAAGCCGGTACTCAGGGCCGCGCAGGCTATGGTCGGGGGAGCAGTCCACACTCCATTTGCGCAGGATGTAGCCAGCGGTGGCGGCGCGCAGCTTCATGTGCAGCACGCCGCCTCGCATGCCGTAGTCCATTTCAGTGATTTCTGGCCGGGGCTGATCCGGGTGAGGAACCAGCTCCAGCTCGACGATCCGTGTCCATTGAATGTCCTGATCGCTCATCTCGTGGGGCGCCACGGGCTGCCCCTTGCGCACCACAGGACGCTTGATCCGGGTGATGACGAAATCCCGGAATTCCTGCGATTTGCGGTCGAAGGCACGGACGTGCCAGCGCAGGCCGTTGTCAATCAACGCGAACGGGACGATCTCCCGCACGGTGCGGCCACTGGAGATGGAGTGGTACTCGATCCCCATCGGGCATTCATAGTGGATGGCACGGGTCACGCTCGCCAGGATGTCCAGGTCAGGGTGGGTGAGCCGGGACGGGCTCTCGCTGGCCACCCAGGCCTTGATGTGCATCGGCTCACCGTCGCCAAACCCCTGTGTCAGCCACGACAACACTCGCTCGGGCGGGAAATCGAAGATCGGCTGGAAGCTCGGACCGAGGACGTAGAACTTGCCTTTGCCGTCGTAGTCGATGTTGCCGGGGGCGAGTTCCTTGTACAGCGCCAGGTCCCTGGACGCAGCAGCGGACTGGATAGCAAAGCGCGCAACCAGGTCCTGGCGGCGCATCTCCCCAATGAAGCGCAGGCGCAACTCCACGAACGCGAGCCGGTCACGCTGTGGCTGGGTTAGATCGGTAAGCTGTTGCTGGGACATCCTGGGTAGCTCGTTCGGGTTGACGAATGCTTATGCAGACTTCTGCCGGAAGTATATGGCCCGTGTAAAAAGACGTCTATAAATCAAATTCAGCTTGTTAGTATGCCGCATTATGATAACCATTTTTTGAGGCGCAAATGAGCGATTTGACGTGGACGAGTAGGCGATCAGCCCAGCGGAGCGCACCAGAAGCGGCGTGCAATAGCATGCATCCAGTAGGCCATCGCGGACGAAAACTGGCGCGAATAGATCCTTGAAAGGAAACAGGAGTACGGCCTATGGAACTGCGACACCTTCGCTGCTTTGTGGCTCTCGCAGAGGAGCTGCACTTCACACGGGCCGCCGAGCGCCTGCATATCGAACAGCCACCCTTGTCCCGTGCCATCAAAGAGCTTGAGGACGATCTGAGCGTGCTGCTCTTCGAACGCAACCGTCGAGGTACGGTACTGACCGAAGCGGGAGCAACGTTCCTGCAAGACGTGCGCAGGGTGTTCACCGTCCTCAAGCAGGCTCAGGAGAACGTCCAGGCGGTTGCCGCAGGCCTGAGTGGAAACCTTCGCATTGCCGTGTCCGACGGCGCCATCGATCCACGGCTGTCGGCTCTCCTGGCCCGTTGCCGCGAGGAAGAGCCGGAGATCGAGATTCGCCTGTCCGAAGTGCCGCTGGCCGAGCAGTTGCGTGGGTTGCGCTCGGGCGACTTCTCGATCGGGTTTGCGCACACGGCGGAGGTCGGCGATGACATCCTGACCGAGCCACTCTGGCACGACTCGCTGGTGGTTGCGGTGCCCGCCCGGCACCCCTTGCTTTCACATAAGACTGTTCCGCTGCACAAGCTCGCGAGCTACCCACTGGTCTTATGCGATCCACAGGTATACGAAGGCTACTACCGTGAACTGGCGCGGCTCCTGCGGCCGCTGGAGCGTCAGCCTGACGTCGCCGAGCATGTGTCTTCGCTGGACATGATGCTCACCCTGGTCGGTGCGGGCTACGGAGTCGGCTTCATCAGGGCAACCAGGGTCGCGGCGAGCCAGCGCCCCGATGTGGTGATCCGCCCCCTGGCCATGGATTCCGCAGTCATCACGACCTACTTGCTTCGGCCCGTCAGCGTGGATATGCCGGTGTCGGCGGAGCGGTTCATTGCGCGCCTGCGCGCGCACTCGGGCGATTGATCGGGCGGCAAGGGCTGCTACTGAAGTTCGCGGCTGTTTATGGCGAGCCTTGCGGTTCACTGCCAGAGTTGAGGTTCTTTTCAGTCGCCGCCATCAACTCACTGGCGCTGATCCCGAGCGCGGCAGCAATTTTCAGTATCAGGGGAAGCGTCGGCACATGCTCCCCGCGCTCGATCTTGCCCATGTGTGAACGCGATATTCCAGCCTGAAATGCAAAGTCGTCTTGAGCGACGCTTTGCGCGACGCGAGCGGCACGCACGGCCCGCCCGAAAGCTAATGCTGGTTCGGATTCATAGGTGGGTGTGCCAGGTGGACGACCTGGCTGAATAGTAAGCTTCTGCATCGACAGAAGCGTCAAACAATCATCTTAAATTAACCACGTTAAACATATAGACGTTAAAGTTCTCTCTTTACTATGATGCTGGTTTGCCCTTGACCTGCTTCGTCGCTTCTGTAGGTTCTCCGTGGACAACATCACCAGCCAACCCGCCCACCTCAGGCTTGCGATTGCGCCAGGCGTATCGTCATCTCAGCTCTCGGCGCTGCTCGCGCTGCAACGAGCGGAAGAACCCGAGGTCAGCATCACGTTCTTTGAAGTGGCAGGTGACGAGCTGCTTGATGGGCTTCGTGAAGGCCGCTACGACGTGGGAATGTCGCTTCAAGGAGCGAGCGATCCGGCCCTGGAAACCCAGCCCTTGTGGATTGAGCACATGGCCGTTGCGATACCGCTGAGGCTTCCCTTGCTTGAGCAGGCATCGCTCACCATCGCCGACCTCCAGAACTATCCGATCTTTCGCTGGGAGGCTGAGACCTGTTCTTCGCTGGATCGTCGGCTGCTCGCGCGTCTGCCTGCTGACCCGCAGAACCTTCAGTACGTGACTTCCTTCGAGATGATGGCGCTATGGGTTTCTGCCGGCTACGGTGTCGGGGTATCCGCACAATCGCGTATCAAGCACGCCCCTGGATGGGGAGTCAGCATGCGACCACTGGACGACGGCCCCTACGAAATCGTGGCGCACCTGCATAGGCCCCAGGGGCAAGCGAACCCTGTTTCCGAACGGTTCGAGCGCAGGGCACTGCAGATCGCAAAAGCGCTCCCTTCCTGATCGCAGTGGCTGTCGGTAGCTGCCAGCAGAAGGCGGTGGATTTATGCCTTTCGCCAAGAGGGGTGATGTGGTACATTCAGAGGCCACTTCTGGTTTTAATAACCAGAAAAAATCTTTATTAATCAATGGGTTGGCTGCCTTGGGTGATTCCCTTCGCCCGCTCCAGATTCCATATAAAAGCCCCCGGCAGCCTGAGTTGCCGGGGGCTTTTGTTTTCTGGGGCGGTCCATCGAGCAACCTGCGAGCGGGCAGCTCACCTGCTGTGATTCAGGCGAAACGACGCCGGTAATACCCGCCGCTCCATGGCGCACAAAAAAGGCCGTATCCAACGATACGGCCTTTTTCGCTGCACCAGCGCTGACATCAGGCGTCAGGCTTTCTGGGCCTCGCGATGGTGAATTCGGCCCGTTTGTAGGGCTCCTTGCGACCGTGTTTCCCAGCGGGGATCTCCTGGATCTCCCCGCCCTTGGAGAGAAAGGCCGAGATTTTCTTATCCAGCTCCAAACGTGCGCTTTTCGTCTCTGAATCGGACATCAGGTCACCCGAGGTGATGAGCCACCAGATTGGCGGCTAGCGAACCACTATACGCGTGGAATGCTCGCTATCCCGACCGCCGGACCGATTTATGTAATTTCCCGCGAAATCGCTACCTATTCCCTGCCAACTCTGTATGCTGCCCGTCTGCCTGCTCGGTTTAGCGGCACCGGTTCGATGATTTGTCTTCTTGATTCTCCATCTCTGCGGTCCCTTCACTTCGCATCCAGTCAGACCACGCATGCTGCATGGCCTGATTAATTCTTGATTGGAGTTTCATCATGGCAACTCGCCAAACCGGTATCGTCAAATGGTTCAACGCTGAGAAAGGCTTCGGCTTCATTACCCCGGAAAGCGGCCCGGACGTTTTCGTCCACTTCCGCGCTATCGAAGGTACCGGCTACAAGTCGCTGGACGAAGGCCAGAGCGTCAGCTTCAACGTCACTGCCGGCGCCAAAGGCCCGCAGGCCGAGCAAGTGCAAGTGATCTAACCGCTACGGTTAGGAAAAGCCCCGCCAATGCGGGGCTTTTTCGTTTCTGCTCGAGCGCTCTCCAGTCCGTTGCAAGCGGATTGATCACGGTCACAGTGCCTTTTGGCAGCGGCACGGCGGCTCTTGTAGAATTCCCCTCTCCACCGCCTGAGCGCTCCCATCTTCAGCCCGGACTCACCGTATGCCCGCTTCCGCATTGCACCGGCAGCTGATGTCCTGGCTCCTGCTTCCCCTCTTCCTGCTTGCTCGCCTGGCGTGGGCGCAACCGATGGTCGACGCCGCCAGCGTCGTGACCCAGCCGCTCACGCTCACCAGCTACGTCTCTGTCCTTGAGGACCCGACCGGCAAGCTGACACTGGCAGACGTGCAGTCCACCGAGCTGCAGAACCGCTTCAAGGCCGATCAGCCGCCGGGCAGCTCACTGGCGATGGGCTTCACCCGCTCGGCGTTCTGGCTGCGGCTGAACCTGAGCAACTCCAGCGATATGCCGTTGCAGCGCCTGTTGGTACTGGAGAACCCGAGGGTTTCCCATGTGCAGGCGAACATCCCACAGGCGGATGGCTCGTACAGGGCGATCAATACCGGCAGCGACGTCCCGCAGTCGAGCAAGGTCTACCCGAACCGCAACTTCGTCTTTCCGCTGACGCTGCCGGCGCACTCGGAGCAAACGCTTTACCTGCGGGTCGAGTCGAGCATCGGGTTACTGGTACCGCTGCAACTGTGGCCGGTGAAGGCCTTCCACGCCTACGAACGCGACGACTACACCGGCAAGGCGTGGTACTTCGGCATCGCAGTGGCGATGATCCTGTTCAACCTGATGCTGCTCCTCGCGCTGCGGGATCCGATCTACCTGCTCTATGTAGTCTTCGTGAGCTGCACCGCCGGGGCACTGGCGATCAAGAATGGCCTGGCGCCGGACTGGTCGCTGTTCGGCATGCCGCTCAACGCCAACGTCATCTACTACTCCGGCGTGTCACTGGCACTTGCGGCACTGCTGCAGTTTGCCCGACGGATGATGCAGTTCGAGCGGATATTGCCGCGTCTGGACTGGGTGCTGCGGGGGATGATCCTGCTCTACCTGCTCAGCCTCATCGCTTATGCCATCGCGCTGCCGTATGTGTCCCGCGCAGGCATCCTGCTGAACTTCGCCACGGCGGTGATCCTCCTGGCAGGCGCCGGTGTCGCCGCGTTCAAGCGCCAGCGCAGCGCATTCTTCTTCCTCGCCGCCTTCGCGTTGCTGATGCTGGGCGGGGCGATGACCTCGCTGCGCGCCATGGGCATCGTGCCGACCAACCTGTTTACCGTGGACGGCCTGCAACTGGGCTCGGCGATGGAGATGCTCGTGCTGGCCTTCGCCCTTGCCGACCGCTTCAACGTGATGCGCCGGGAGAAGGCAAGGGTGCAGGAGGAATTGATCCGTACCCAGCAGCAGCTTGTGGATAACCTGCGCAGCTCCGAGCACGAGTTGGAACTGCGCGTCGCCGAGCGCACCGATGAGTTGCGCGAGCTGAACAACCAGTTGGAAGCGATGAGCCTGACCGACGCCCTCACCGGCATCGCCAACCGTCGACGCTTCGACCAGGTGCTGGCGCAGGAATGGGGGCACGCGCGCCGTTCGGGTGAGTCGCTGGCGCTTGCCGTAGTCGATGTGGACTGGTTCAAAAGCTACAACGATCGTTACGGCCATCCCGCCGGCGACGCCTGCCTGCGCGAGATCGCCCAGGCGCTCGCCACCACGGTCAACCGCTCCACCGACCTGGTGGCGCGCTACGGCGGCGAGGAGTTCGTTTTCCTCGCGCCAATGACCGATCTCGCCGGCGTGCGTGGCATGGCGAACAAGCTACTGCAGGCGGTGGAAGCCCTCGCCCTTCCCCATGAGCTTTCACCACTGGGGCGGGTGAGCGTCAGCATCGGTATCGCCGCAGCAGCGCCGGGGCAGGAAGCCTCCGCCGACACGCTGGTGGCTAAGGCAGACGCTTCGTTGTATGAGGCGAAGAAGCAGGGGCGCAATCAAGTCGCATGACGGTCTGTGCGCCAGTCGATCCCGATCGCACAAGCATTGTAAGATCAACCACCTCCCAGATGCGCAACATCAAACTGGAGGCCATCAGCCGGTACTGACTATGATATTTGGGCAAGTTGGATAACGGCCCCTCAAGCAGGCAATCAAGGAACGGAAATGACGAATTTCATGGACGAACTGACTGCAATCCTGGAAGAAGTACTGGAAGACGAAGGCAAGAATGACGGCAATGAGGAGCTCGACTCCTACATTCCCCATCTCTACCGCTCATTGACCGAGCCGGGCTTCGTTCGACTCGATCTCCATCGAATTCCTTCATTAACTGGCAAAATCCAGCGGGCGGACCCGAATCTTGCTTCCGATCTGGATGATGGACAATCCTGCTATGTGGCGAAACGCCTGAAGCGTAGTTGGAGCTTTGGTGCTTATACCGACCTGTATCGACGAATGTCTGCGGTGGACCCGGAAACAGCAGCGTCGTTCAAGTACGACGGTGTATCGATTGCCGATGTTGCCAGGGTCGCTGAGCAAGAGAGTGAACAGCTTGCGGCTTGCCTGGGCGCCCACCTGCCAGCCTATGTCTTCAAGGATCTGGAGGAGGAAATCGTCGGCTATGAAGTTACCTCCCCTGAGATACTCCATGCCCTCCTGAGCAACTCCGTCTACTACAACTTCTCGGAGTTTGGTTATCGAGACCCGGCGCAGAGTGCCGAAGAAGAGTTCATCAATCACCTACTGGTCTACGGTGAACAGATTTCCATTCACTTCCCCAGCCTTGGGGGGATGCTCCATCTGGGCAACTGTGGTCAGGTATTCATTGCGGCCGACAGTCAAGATCAATTGGAACAGTTGGCTCTCATCGTGAAACCAGTCGGCGAGCTCGTCGACGCATAACCCATGGACGGTCCCGGTGAGTTCGCACTCACCGGAATCTACTTGCCAAACAACAGCCGACCGCAAGATCAGATCTGCGGGCTGACTGCTCCGCGATCCTTCAACAACGCCTGAATCACCTGCTCCTGTTCCTCATACCCACCCTCCCCGATCGACAGGTGGCGCACGCGCCCCTGGGCGTCGATGAAGTAGTGCGCCGGCCAGTACTGGTTGGCGAAGGCGTTCCAGATGCGGTACTGGTTATCCAGCGCCACGGGGTAATGGATATCGTGCTTCTGCACAGCGGCGCGGACATTGGCGGGGACGCGCTCGTACGGATACTCCGGTGTATGCACGCCGATCACCACCAAGCCCTGGTCCGCATATTTCTTCGCCCAGGCGTTCACGTAAGGCAGGCTGTGCTGGCAGTTGATGCAGTCGTAGGTCCAGAAGTCGACCAGCACTACCTTGCCGCGCAGGTCGCGCAGGTTCAGTTCCGGGCTGTTGATCCACTCCACCGCGCCTTGCAGCTCGGGGGCCGGGCCCAGGTCGGGCAGGCGTTCTGCGCCGTGGGCCATGTCACCGGGCATCAGTTGGCTGATGAGCGCGGGCACGCCGTCGATGACCTTGTGCTCCAGACTGTTCACCAGGGTCGATGAGCTACCCGAAGCCAGCTGCGCGCTGGTGCCGCTGGCGATGCCGACCACCGCCAGCAGGGCGAGCACACCGGTGGCGCGTCGCAGGCCTTCGACGACCGCCAGGCGCGGCCGCAAGTGCTGCATCAGCCGGCGACCGGCGAAGAGAACCACGCCCAGTACCGTGGCGCTTCCCAGCCCATAGGCAAACAGCAGCAGGCTGGTCTGCGCACTCGGGCCTTGCAGCATCGCGCCGGAGAGAATCAGCCCCAGCACCGGGCCGGCGCAGGGCGCCCACAGCAGGCCGGCGGCAAAGCCCATCATCCACGCGGAAAACACCGGCGGCATGCATCGGGCTTCGCCGTGCAGACGATCACCGAGCCAGGCCCAGGGTCGCGCCAGCCAGTCGCTGAAGCGCGGCCAAAGCAGCGCCAGTGCAGAGACCGACAGCAGTACCAGCGCAAACCACCGGCCCCATTCGCTGGCGGCAATCACCCAGTTGCTGGAAACACTCGCCAGGCTCGCCAGCACGGCGAACCCGCTGGCCAGGCCGAGCAGCGTGACCCACGGCGACCACGCCGGACCGCCGACACGCTGCAACAACAATGGAAGCACAGGAAGAATGCAGGGGCTGAGCAGGGTCAGCGCCCCGCCGAGAAAGGCGATGAGCAGCATGGAAACCTCGATGGGCCGGCGGCCCGTGGGCTTTTTCTGGAGTGAACAGCAGGAAAAACGCCGCGGCCATCCGTGGCTGCGGCTCAGGGGAATCAGCCGCCTTCGTTGCAGTTGGTGGCGAACTTGCGATAGGCCAGGCTGTGCGGCTGGCCGTGGGAATCCAGGTAATCCATGCGGGCGTTGACAATGCCGCAGTCGAAGGGCGACGCCGCCTCTTCCTGGATGGCAACGACCTTTTTCACGTCGAGTTTCTGGCCGTAGTGGTACTGCTCAACGGGCTGCGTGTCGGCAGCCTGGGCGCCAAAGCTGGCGAAGGCGGCAACGGCGGCGAAGAGGCAAGCATTGGCGATCTGGATGGCTTTCATGGTGGTTCTCCTGTCCTGTGTCGGGTTTGGCCGGCGAAGGCTGTGTGCCTCGCCGTTGCTGCCCATTTCACGTTCAGGAGGTATCGGGCTTGTGTCGCGCAGGCCCTTGGTTTGCCGCGCCGGGTATCGGCGGCGGCTGTAGATACAGTGGAATACAAAGCACGGAAGGCAAGCGTGGCGCTGCGCTATAAACTCGCCTCAACCCACTGTGAATGAGGCACCGGCATGGACCATGTCGATCACGTACTGATCGTCGACGACGACCGCGAGATTCGCGAGCTGGTCGGCAACTACCTGAAGAAGAACGGCCTGCGCGTGAGCCTGGCGGCGGACGGCCGGCAGATGCGCGCCTTCCTCGATGCCAACTCGGTCGACCTGATCGTGCTCGACATCATGATGCCCGGCGACGACGGCCTGAAGCTGTGCCGCGAGCTGCGCGTGGGCAAGCACAAGTCCACACCGGTGCTGATGCTCACCGCGCGCAACGACGAGACCGACCGCATCATCGGCCTGGAGATGGGCGCCGACGACTACCTCACCAAGCCCTTCTCTGCCCGCGAGCTGCTCGCGCGGATCAACGCCGTGCTGCGCCGCACGCGCATGCTGCCGCCGAACCTGCAGGTCAGCGAGGCGAGCCGGCTGATCGGCTTCGGTCGCTGGAAGCTCGACACCACCGCGCGCCACCTGCTCGATGAAGACGGCACCCTGGTCGCCCTGAGCGGCGCCGAGTACCGCCTGCTGCGCGTGTTCGTCGATCACCCGCAACGCGTGCTCAGCCGCGAACAATTGCTGAACCTCACGCAAGGCCGCGAGGCGGACATCTTCGATCGCTCCATCGACCTGCTGGTCAGCCGCCTGCGCCAGCGCCTGCTGGATGACGCCCGCGAACCCGCCTACATCAAGACGGTGCGCAGCGAAGGCTACGTCTTCGCCCTGGCCGTCGAACTGCTCGAGCCCAACGCATGAAATCCGTCCTGCACTGGCCGCGTACGCTGGCCGCGCGCCTGGCGCTGATCTTTCTCGCCGGGCTGGTGTTCGCCTACAGCCTGTCGTTCTGCTCGCAGTTCTACGAGCGCTACCAGAGCGCGCGCAGCATGATGCTGGGCAACCTGGAAACCGACGTCAGCACCGCCGTCGCACTGCTCGATCGCCTGCCGCTGGACGAACGCGAGCGCTGGCTGCCCATGGTCCAGCGCCCCAACTACCGCTACCGCCTGGATGGCGGCCAGCCCGGCGAGCCGATGAACATGGCGCAGGCGCCGATGGCGGCGACCTCCATCGCCGATGCCATCGGCCCGCGCTACGGGCTGCGCTTCGAGAACATCCCCGGCGCCACCCCGCACTTCCAGGTGCACCTGAAACTCGCCGACGGCATGCCGCTGACCATCGACGTGACACCCAAGGGCGTGCCCGTGGCGCAGTGGCTGCCCTGGGTACTGATCGTTCAACTGGCGCTGTTGCTGCTCTGCACCTGGCTTGCGGTGCGCCTGGCGATTCGCCCGCTGACGCGCCTGGCCCAGGCGGTGGATCATCTCGACCCGGACGCCCCGGCGCCGGAGCTGGACGAGCGCGGCCCCAGCGAAGTCGCCTACGCCGCCCGCGCCTTCAACGCGCTGCAGGGTCGTATCGGCTCGTACCTCAAGGAGCGCATGCAACTGCTCGCCGCTATCTCCCATGATCTGCAGACGCCCATCACGCGGATGAAACTGCGCGTCGAGCAGATGGACGACTCGCCCGAACGCGAACGCCTGTGGAGCGACCTGGAAGAAATGCAGCATCTGGTCCGCGAGGGCGTGGCCTACGCCCGCAGCATGGACGGCGCCAGCGAGGCGGCGGTGAAGGTCAACCTCGACGCCTTTCTCGACAGCCTGGTGCTCGACTATCAGGACAGCGGCCAGGCCGTGGAGCTGCTGGGCAGCAGCCATGCCGTGCTGGAAACCCGCCCCCACGCGCTGCGCCGGGTGCTCACCAACCTGGTGGATAACGCGCTGAAGTTCGGCGGCTCCGCCCAGGTGGAGGTCGAGCGCGATGCCCAGGGTGTCGTGTGTGTTCGTGTACTCGACGACGGCCCCGGCATTCCCGAGGACGAGCTCACCGAAGTGCTGAAACCCTTCTACCGGGTGGAAAGCTCGCGCAACCGCGGCACCGGCGGCACCGGCCTGGGGCTGGCGATTGCCCAGCAACTGAGCCAGGCCCTGGGTGGCACGCTGAGCCTGTCCAACCGCGCCAGCGGCGGGCTGTGTGCGCAGCTGGAATTGCCCCCGGCCAGTTGAGGCTGCTCTTGAGAGAGGTGTACACAGAGATACAAGACGGCCATCCCCGGACACATCCGGTATAAAGCCCCTCGCCAAGATGGCTCCACGAACAGCGGCGGCAACCCGCCCGCCGCGTTCCCCAAAGGAGCCTGCCATGAACCGTCCCACCGAAAACGCCAGCCTGCATGGCTGGCGCCTGTTCTCCCTGCTGTCAGCCCTGGTGCTGCTCGTCACCGCGCTGGCCCTGTGGAGCCAACCGCAATGGGTCGAAGCCCTGCGCAGCGCGATCCGCGTCACCGCCCGCACGTCCTTCGCACTGTTCCTCGCCACCTTTCTCGCCTCGTCCCTGATGGCATTGGTACCGAGCGGCTTCACCCGCGGCCTGTTGCGTGAGCGGCGCTTCCTCGGGCTGGCCTTCGCCTTCTCCCACGCCGTGCACGCGCTGCTGATTATTCTCTATGTGAAGTTCTTCCCCGAGACCTTCTGGCACGGCCGCAGCGCCGCCGCGAACATCCCCGGCTCCGTTGGCTATGTCTTCATCCTCCTGCTGACCCTCACCTCTTTCCCCTATGCAGTGAGACTGCTCGGCGCCCGTGCCTGGAAATTGCTGCACAGCACCGGCACCTGGGTGATCGCCGGGGTGTTCCTGCTCTCCTTCTACAAGCGCCTGCCGATGGGCTCCTGGTACCCGCTGGGCTTCGGCCTGATCTTCAGCGCCATCGCCTTCAAGCTCGTCGCCAAGCTGGCCGTGCACCTGCGCCGTGGCGCGCGCCCCGCCCTGCCGAACGCCTGACTCCGACTTCATCGACAACCGGGCTATCCGCCGCCCGGCCACCCGAGCCTTGCCCACGACCTTGCCCAAGAGGTGCACCATGACCCTGCTGACCCTGAACCCGCTCAAGACCGCCTTCGACCAACTCGACCGCCTCGCCGCCTGGGGCTGGGACATTCCCCTGCGGCTGTTCCTGGCCTGGGAGTTCTTCGAGTCAGGCCTGGAGAAATGGCACGGCGACAACTGGTTCGAGCAGATCCACGCCAGCTTCCCCTTCCCCTTCAACCACTTCTCCGCCGGCTTCGACTGGCAGGTGTCTATGTGGGCCGAACTGGTCGCACCGGTGCTATTGCTGCTGGGCCTGGCGACACGCTTCGCGTCCGCCTCGCTGATCGTCGTCACCATCGTGGCCATCGCCGCGGTGCACTGGCCGGCGCAGTGGTCGACCTTGTCCGAGCTCGCCCAGGGCTATTCGATCACCGACCATGGCTTCGGCAACTACAAGCTGCCGCTGATCTATCTGGTGGCGTTGTTGCCGCTGCTGCTCAAGGGTGCGGGCACGCTGAGTGTGGATGGGTTGGTGCGGCGGTTCATGGGGGCTTCGCGCATGGCCTGATCGGCTGCTGATTCTGAAGAGAACCGGGCAACGCCCTCTCCTTGGGAGAGGGCGTTTTCGTTTGTCTGCAGGAAAGTTGTACAGGCTTGCAGAACCGAGCCTGGTCCCGCCCCGCGACAGGTTCCTACCCTATGACATACAAGCGAGCTTGCTCGCGAACGGTACTCCCGGCAGCTGCAACGCCGGATCGGTTCGCGAGCAAGCTCTCTCCTACGAAAAGCTAAAAGATCCGGCGCCGGGCATGGGCCGTTTCTGTTCAGGAAGCACCGGATACAACCGACCACTGTAGGAGCGAGCTTGCTCGCGAACAGTGCTCCCGGCAGCTGCGGCGCAGGGTCGGTTCGCGAGCAAGCTCGCTCCTACAAAAAGCCAAAAGATCCGGCGCCGGGCATGGGCCGTTTCTGTTCAGGAAGCACCGGATACAACCGACCACTGCAGGAGCGAGCTTGCTCGCGAACGGTGCTCCCGGCAGCTGCGGCGCTGGATCGGTTCGCGAGCAAGCTCGCTCCTACAAAAAGCCAAAAGATCGTGCGCCGGGCATGGGCCGTTTCTGCTCAGGAAACGCCGGGCACAGCCGAACGCCGTAGGAGCGAGCTTGCTCGCGAACGGTTCTCCCGGCAGCTCCGGCGCTGGATCGGTTCGCGAGCAAGCTCGCTCCTACAAAAAGGCAAAAGCAAAAAGCCCGCGCACCGATGGGGGTGCGCGGGCTGGGTTGTGAATAAAAATCTGATCAGGGAATGACGAACCCGACCTCGATATTGCCGCGAGTTGCCTTGGAATACGGGCAGATCTGATGCGCTTCGTCGACCAGCCTGGCCTTGTCCGCGGCGTCCAGCCCTGGCAGGTGCACGGTGAGCTGGGCGGCCAGGGCGAAGCCGCCGTCGGCGGTGTTGCCCAGGGAGACTTCGGCGTCCACCGCCACATCGGCCGGCAGGCGCAGGTTCAGCTTCTGCCCGGCGCGGCGCAAGGCGCCGATAAAACAGGCCGACCAACCGATGGCGAACAACTGCTCGGGGTTGCTGCCGGGGCGGCCCGAGCCAGGTGGGCTCAGCGGCAGGTCCAGCTCACCATCGGTGGTCTGGCCGCGGCCGTCGCGGCCACCAGTGGTATGGGTGTGGGCGGTGTAGATCACGCTTGCCAGAGTTTCGGTCATGGCGCTTCTCCTTCAGGGGCGATGCAATGGGGGACGACGCGATGTGGTGCAGTTGGGGCGGGTGCCGAGCACCACGCCTTGCTCTTTCAGGCTGCGCAGCAGGGCGATGCCCTGCTCTTCGATGGCGGCCAGTTCGATGCCGGCGATTTCCGCCAGCGCCTTGAGATGTTGGCGACCGGTAAGTTGCCATTGTTGCAGCGACACCAGCAGCGCATGGGCCAGCGGGGCCAGGCGCGAGAAGTGCACCTTCAGGTCCGCGCCGCGGCGTGCCAGCAGCAGTGTCGGCTCGGCCGGGGCTTGCTGCGGGACGTGTTCGGGGCCGATGTGGCTGACCGGCCAGGTGTAGGCCAGCGGCAGCGCGAGACTGGAGAGCTGCGGCACGCCGTCGAGCAGGTCGCCGTGCGGATCATGGGCCGGTTCGATCCTGTCGCTGAGCAGCAGCGCGGTCTCGATCCATTCGTAGTGGGCCAGCTCGGCCACCCAGCCGGGCTGCTCGCCGCGGCTTTCGAGGTACTCGACGAACTCGCCGGCGACCTCGGTGAACAGAGGCGTCTGGCAACGGAAGCCGGCGTAGAAATCCTCGGTCAGCGCTTGCCAATGCTCGTGCGCGAGGCTGGCATGCAGCACCGGGAAATTGCCGGCCAGCAGCGATTGCAGGTTGCCGAAGAACAGCTGCCGGTACACCACCAGGCGCCGCGCCTCGATGCCGGGCGGCGGCTCGCTGCCCTGCGGGTCGCGGATATAGCGGGTCATGCGCAGTTGCTGTTCGCGCAGGGACTCAGCCATGGCGCACCTCCGGCTGGCGCGCGGCAGCCTGCAGGCCGCGGATGTACTCCACCTCGCCAAGCAACTCGGCCAGCGGAGGCAGGTTGAAGTCGCGTTCCAGCAGGGTCGGGACCGTGCCCAGATGCTGGTAGGCGCTGGCCAGCAGGCTCCAGACGTCGTCCTTTACGGCAGCGCCGTGGGTGTCGATCTTCAGGTCCGGCGCCTCGTCGTAGTGCCCGGCGACATGCAGGCAAACCACGCGCTCGGCCGGCACGCGTGCCAGGAATCCGGCAGCGTCGTAACCGTGGTTGTGGGCGTTGACGTAGAGGTTGTTGACGTCCAGCAGCAGGTCGCAGTCAGCCTCGCTGAGCACCGCGCGGAGGAAGTCGATTTCGCTCAGCGCCTGATAGGGCGCGGCGTAGTAGGAAATGTTTTCCACGGCGATACGACGGCCGAGGACGTCCTGCACCTCACGGATACGCCCGGCGATGTGGCGCACGGCCTCGTCGGTGAAGGGCATGGGAATCAGGTCGTAGAGATGGCCATCGTCGGAGCAGTAGCTCAGGTGTTCGCTGAACAGCGACACCTGGTGCTGGTCGAGGAACTCGCGAACACGCCGCAGGAACACCTGGTCCAGCGGTTCCGGGCCGCCGAGGGACAGCGACAGCCCATGGCAGGACAGCGGGAAGCGTTCGGCCAGGCGCGCCAGGCCTTCGCCATAGGAACCGCCGACACCGATCCAGTTGTCCGGGGCGACTTCGAGGAAATCCACGGCGCGGTCGTCCATTTTCAGCAACTCGGGCAGCAGGGCGCGGCGCAGGCCGAGGCCGGCTCCATTGAGGGATGTGGTCATGGCGGTCTCCTAGGCGAAGTGCCCTCCCCGGCCAGCGGCGCGGGGAGGTCTGCGGGGAATGTCAGTTCCTGGCCTGGCTCAGCTTGCTGTACAGGTCGGCCGGGAACGGCTTGCCGTTGGAGTCGAACTGGTTCTTACGGAACTGGTAGACCTCGGCTTCGGAGAGGTAGCCGTCGTGGTTGGCGTCGATCGCATCGAACTCGGCATTCGCCTTGGGTGCCACGGCCAGCAATTCGGCGCGGGAGACGCGACCATCGTGGTCAGTGTCGGTACGGGCGAAGGAAGCGTCGCCACATTTGCCTTCACCGCACTTGCCCTCGGCGCCGTTGGCCTTGGCCTTGGCCTGAGCGCCGTCGGCACCGCATTTGCCTTCGCCGCACTTGCCTTCAGTCTGGCTGGCCTTGGTTTGCTTGGCGGCGCCGCACTTGCCCTCGCCACACTTACCCTCCCCGGCCTTGGCGGCGGAAGCCAGCTGGTAGCCCTGCGGCAGGGCTTCGACGGCGAAGGCGGAAGACGCCATGTTCAGGCCGCCGGCCAGGGCGACAGCGATCAGGCCCAGTTGGGATTTCGAGAGTCGAGTCATTGTGCTTCTCCAGATGCTGAGGCGCGTTGTGCGCCGGGTCATGCCGCAAGGGCGAATCCCTGGAACGATGCTCTGGAGGGTTTCCCTGCCGTCGCGTGTTTCGTTCGGGTAGGGCTATTTCGCCGCAACGATGTATCGCGGGCGTATCGGCGACTGGAGGCTTTTGTATGCGTGTGTCTGCTCAGGGAGCGGCAGATACAAAGCAATACAAGCGGCAGGAATCTGGGGCGGGGAGGTTCGCGAGCAAGCTCGCTCCTGCGAAGAGCAACAGACGGCAGACCTGTAGGAGCGAGCTTGCTCGCGAACCAGAGGCATTGGCCCTGTCCTGGCGATGGCAGAAAAGAAAAGGGCCGCAAAGCGGCCCTTTTCTACCAAGGCAGGATAGTCAGCTGGCGCGCTTGGCAGCGATGGCGGTGACCTCGACCTTCATGCCTTCCACCGCCAGCTCGGCGATACCAACGGCAGCGCGAACCGGGTAGGGCTTGGCGAAGAAGCTGCAGTACACCTCATTGAACGCGGCACGGTCGGCCATGCTGGTGAGGTAGATGGTCAGGTGCAGCACGTGGTCCAGGCCACTGCCGGCCTTTTCCAGGGCGACTTGCAGGCTGCGCAGGGTGGCTTCGCTCTGGGCCTTGATGTCGCCCAGCTCCAGGCTGCCGTCCTCAAGGGTGGGGATCTGCGTGGAAACCAGCAGGCCGCCGAAGCCGGCGACGTCGGAGGAGATGGATTCGGGGTCCGCGTCGGGGATGAAGGTTGGCGTCATGGGACAAATCTCTGCTGTCGGTGAATGGGACACGTCGCCGCACCAGGTGTGGCGGCCGGGTCGCGCAGCTTAGCCGTATCGCCCCGCCACGCGCCATGTCACCGTGCCCGCAGCCCCCGGGAACAGTGACATCGGCTATATCCGCAGAACTTCCGGATTAATTATGTCAATTGGACCAATGTCCTGATTATTACAGTTTGAGACATAGACCTTTTCATAATCCGTGATTTAAACAGCGAACTCTTTGGGCATTATGACGTCGGCTCTTCCGCGTCTGGAGCAATTCGCGGGGGAATTAAAAGCCAGTTAACTGCAACAATGCCAACGCAACTTCCTGCGACTTTCCGCCGTGGTCAAGCCATGTTCGGATTCATTGTGCCTGCCTATAAAAACGTCCGGTTCTCACGCTATTCATCGAGCCGGTCCTCCAAGACTCTAGGGGCAATATCCATGAAGCACCTCAAACGCAGCGCCATCGTGCTCGCTGTTTCCGCCGCCGCCAGCCAGTTCGCCAGCGCCGAGCCCTTCGTCTCCGCCCAGGCCGATGCCAAGGGCTTCGTCGAAGACGCCAAGTTCGACGTCCTGCTGCGCAACCAGTACTACGACCACGACGGCAAGAACGGCGGAGCCGACAACCGCGACTGGACCCAGGGCTTCCTGGCGAACTTCTCCTCCGGCTACACCCAGGGCACCGTCGGCTTCGGCGTGGATGCTTTCGGCTACCTGGGCATCAAGCTCGACGCCGGCCGCGGCCGCGCGGGCACCGGCAACCTGCCGGTGGGCAACGACGGCAAGCCGGACGACGACTACGGCAAGGCCGGCGGCGCGCTGAAGGTGCGTATCTCCAGAACCGAGCTGAAATTCGGCGACATGCAGCCGACCGCCCCGGTATTCGCCGCTGGCGGCACCCGTCTGCTTCCGCAGACCGCCTCGGGCTTCAACCTGCTGAGCAGCGAGATCGAAGGCCTGGACCTCGAAGCCGGCCACTTCACCTCCGGCACCAGCCCGATCACCACCGCCCGTGATGGTGGCATCTACGCCACCTACGCTGACGTCGAAGCCAACAGCGCCGACTTCATCGGCGGCAAGTACGCGATCAACGACAACCTCAGCGTGTCGCTGTACGGCTCGGAACTCGAAGACGTCTGGCGCCAGTACTACGGCAACCTGAACTGGCTGCTGCCGGTGGCCGACGACCAGTCGCTGGGCTTCGACTTCAACATCTACCGCACCAACGACTACGGCCAGGCCAAGGCCGGCGAGATCAGCAACACCACCTGGTCGCTGGCTGCCGCGTACTCCTTCCTGCAGGCGCACACCGTCACCCTGGCCTACCAGAAAGTGCACGGCGATACCCCGTTCGACTACGTCGGATTCGGCGACAACGGCGCCGGTGCAGGCGGTGACTCGATCTTCCTCGCCAACTCCGTGCAGTACTCCGACTTCAACGGCCCGGGCGAGCGCTCCTGGCAGGTCCGCTACGACCTGGCGATGGACACCTACGGCGTACCGGGCCTGAGTTTCATGGCCCGCTACATCAACGGCACCGGCATCGACGGCAGCCACATGGACTCCGACAGCAAGTACCTGGGCTATGGCTATGGCGAGGACGGCAGCCACCACGAGACCGACCTGGAAGCCAAGTACGTCGTGCAGTCGGGCCCGGCCAAGGACCTGTCTTTCCGCCTGCGTCAGGCCTTCCACCGCTCCAACGGCGACCAGGCCGAAGACGACAACAACGAGCTGCGCCTGATCGTCGATTACCCGCTGTCGATCCTGTAATTCAGCACGGATAATTTGTGCGGCCCATGCACGGGGCAACTTTCGGATTCATCTGAAAGTTTGCCCCGTGTTCAGGTGAGATTATTACGTCCGCGCAGAAAGTCTCTTCCCGGAATAACGGTTTATCCCGCCCGGGCAACTTTCTAGAATGACCCCATCTTCCCGCTTCCGCACTTTCCCTGCGGAAGACAACTCCTGACGTTGATATTGTGATTGCTCCTTCGACGTCCTTCGAGCCGCTCCTCTGGAGCGGCTTTTTTTTATGCTCGGGATTTATCGCCCGAACAGCAACTGAACAAAAATTGATCGAACCTTCTGCTCCAGCGGTCCAACTTCAGGACAACGCGCCAATTCCGCCCGCGACCCCAGGAGGCACCTCATCATGAGCGCAATGACCCTCGAAGGCTGGTGCAAGACCAGCGCCGAGCAGAAGCCCACGCCGCTGGAAGATATCCGTTTCCACCTGACCGCCAACGACCGCCTGCACCTGGAACAGGCAGAGGTCTACCTGCAGGAAAACGGCCAGCGGGAAATGATGGTCGACGCCGACCTCGATACCCTCGACCTGCACATGCCCGAAGGCTACGGACCGCTGGCCGACTGCATGTTCCGCGTGTACCTGGGCGGTGCCGAGCAACGCGGACAGTTCCACCTCGTCGGCCACCGCGCCAGCGACGGCAGCCTGATCTACACCAACGCCGTGCTGATCGACCAGTTGCTCAACTGACGTCCTCTTCGCCCGCCGGCAGCCCGGCGGGCGACGCGCGCTCGTCGCCGATGTCGCAGGTGGAGATTGTGGCCGCTCGCCTGCCCGTGATTTCATAAAGCCAGCTGCGTCCGACTGCCGCACCAGCGGTTCGGACTACAATCCAGAACAACGCCCATCCTCCGTTGAAGAAGCTGCTATCGGATGCGAACTTCCAGTAATCCTGGGGTAAAGGAGTACGGGCGATACGACGGCCTGCTGCGTCTCGCCCGCCACGCAGGTGGCGCTTGCGCCGTCCTGCTCATCGACATGCGCGGCCAGCTGCTTGGCCAACTCGGCATCGACGGTGCCGGCGCGCTCTCCCTGGCCACCCTGCTTTCCCTGAATGCCGCCACCAGTCCCCTGAAGCACCAGGGCCAGTCCCTCAACCTGCTCGCCAGCCAGACGCTGCGCGACCAGGAAGGCTTCCCCCAGGCACGCCTGGTACTGCTCGGCAACCCTGACCAGGCGCTCAGCCAGGAGCAGCAGGCCCTGCTCGCCGATGCGCTGGAACTGGGCGAAGCCCTGCTCGACCACGCGCCGCACAAGGAGAGCGAGCAGCGCATGGCCCTTGCGGTGGACGGCAGCGGCACCGGCATCTGGGATCGCCACGTGCCCAGCGGCGAGATCCACTACTCCAGCGCCTGGAAGTCCCTGCTGGGCTACGGCGAGGACGAGATCGGCAGCCGCATCGAGGACGCCTACACCCGCATACACCCCGATGACCTCGACTACGTGCAGGCCACCATGCGCGAGCACTTCGAGGGCCGCAGCGAGGCCTACGAGGTGGAGCATCGCCTGCAGCACAAGGATGGCCACTACATCTGGGTCTGCAGCCGCGGCAAGGTGGTGGAACGCGACGCCGCCGGCAACGCCCTGCGCATGCTCGGCACCACCACCGACATCACGGCCCTGCGCGGCATGGCCGAGCAATTGCGCGAGAGCGTGGAACTGCTCACCGACCTGACCAACGAAATCCCCGGCATGGTCTTCCAGTTCCGCCGCCGCCCCGACGGCACGGGCACCTTCCCCTACGTCAGCGCCGGGGTGATGGACATCTACGGGATTCCCGCCGAGCAGATGCGCCACGACGCGATATTTCTGCGCGACCTGATCCACCCCGAGGACCTGCCCTCCTGCCTCGCTTCGCTGGAAACCTCCGCCAACCAGCTGCAACCCTGGCGGCACGAATACCGCGTGCAGATCGCCGGGCGCGGCACCCTCTGGCGCCAGGGCAACGCCCACCCCAAGCGCCTGGCCGACGGCAGCCTGATCTGGCATGGCTTCATCACCGACATCACCGAACGCAAACGCATCGAAGCCGAGCTGCAGGTGCTGGCTACCACCGACTTCCTCACGCAACTGCCCAACCGTGGCCACTTCATGCGCCTGATCGAGGCCGAGCTGGGCCGCGTGCAGCGCTCGGCGACGCACCAGGCGGCGATCCTGATGTGCGACATCGACCACTTCAAGGCGATCAACGACCGCTGGGGCCACGCCGTGGGTGACGAGGCCCTGCGCCACTTCGCCAGCATCCTCGGCCGCGACATCCGCCGCGTCGACTTCGCCGGGCGCATGGGCGGCGAGGAATTCGCCGTGGTGCTGGGCGATGCCGATATCGCCGCCGCCCAGGTCTTCGCCCAACGCCTGCAGCAGCAATTACGCGAGCAGCCGCTACTGCAGAGTGGCCAACGCATTCCGCTGAGCATCAGCATCGGTATCGCCACCCTGGAGGCCGCCGATGCCTCCGCGGAGGCCGGTCTTTCCCGCAGCGACAGCGCGCTCTACCGGGCCAAGCAGAACGGCCGCAACCGCATCGAGTGCCACTGATCCGGCGTCACCCTGGCAAACCCGCGAGGCAGAGCGCGCCGCTCGCGGGGCGTTGCCGATCCTGAACGGCAGCCATGAAAAAATGTGCAGAATTTTTCACCATTATGATCCGGCGTTTTAAATAATGGACTTTTCAGCACTCTTGGATATTTACAAAAATCCTTTAAAAACAATTAGATAAAATAATTGTAGGACAGGATTTCGGCCATTATTTTTGACGCCCTCCGTCGAATTCGTTTGACATATTTAACGGCTCTGGCAGGCTGGTAGGCAGGTTTCGACCGGGAAACTTCGCCTTCTGTGCGCTCCCGGCAGTGCTCGGGGCCTCAGGTAGCGCGCCTTTCCGCTGCGCGCCTGCACAAAAACGATGGGCTGCAGCTCGTCCAAAGGTGACATATGTCCAACAGCAACATTGGCAACAAGAAACAGACCCTCCGAAAACCCGTCGTCCTGATGTCCATGGGCAGCCAAGAGCGCAAAGGCCACGACTATCAGGTAATGACCCACAAATACATCGTGCCCCTGGTCGAACAGTCCGATTGCGTGCCGGTACTGGTACCGACCTGCTGCGGCATCGAAGACCTCGAGCAATACCTGGACATGGCTGACGGCGTGTACCTGACCGGCGCCGGCAGCAACATCGATCCGACCCTGTATGGCCAGGAGAACGAAACTCCCGGCAAGGGCCAGGACAAGGACCGCGACAACTTCGACATCCCGCTGATCAAGGCCGCCATCGCCCGTGGCCTGCCGATCTTCGGCGTGTGCCGCGGCATGCAGGAAATCAACGTGGCCCTGGGCGGCGATATCTACCAGAAGGTCTACGCCGAGCCCGGCTTCAACGACCATCGCGAGAATCCCGAAGACCCGGTCGACGTGCAGTACAGCCAGGTCCACGGCGTTCGCCCGGTTGCAGGCAGCTGGCTGCAGCGGCTGCTGGGTGACGAGATCCGCGTCAACTCGCTGCATGGCCAGGGCCTGAAAAACCTGGGCAAGGGCATCGAAGCCATCGCCCACGCCGAAGACGGCCTGGTCGAGGCGATCCATGCGCCGACGCTGTCGCCCTTCCTCTTCGCGGTGCAGTGGCACCCGGAGTGGCAAGCCGCGAAGAACCCCGACTCGGTGAAGATCTTCCAGGCGTTCGGCGATGCTTGCCGTCAGCAGGTGAAGAAGAAGCAGGCTCGCCAGCTGGCTGCCTGATTCGCCTTCCGCGTCATGAAAAAGCCCGGCCCCTGTGCCGGGCTTTTTCTTTGACGATCCCGGCTGCGGCATACCCGTTCATCGATGGGTATCGCTTCGCTCCACACCATCCTACATCCGGTTCCGCCGGCCATGATGGAGCGTGGTCGCAGGATGGGTGGAGCCTAGGCGATTTCTTTGGCTATCCGACTGCGGCATACCCGTTCATCGATGGGTATCGCTTCGCTCCACGCCATCCTACGTCCGGTTCCGCCGGCCATGATGGAGCGTGGCCGTAGGATGGGTGGAGCCTAGGCGATACCCATGCGGAAAACGTCATCAGCCGCGCGAATGGCACACCCTGCACGCCCTTGAGGGCGCCTCGGGCTAACCTTGGCGGTCAGCGATTACGCTTGACCGACCAAGGAACAGCCATGAGCAACGACCTTTTCTCCCTCTCCGGCAAGACCGTGCTGGTCACCGGTGCCTCCAGCGGTATCGGCGCCCATCTGGCGCGCGTGGCTGCGCAGGCTGGCGCTCGTGTAGTGCTCGCGGCTCGACGCACCGAGCGCTTGGCGCAACTGGCAGAAGCGATCCGCGCCGAGGGCGGCGAGGCCCATGCCGTGGCATTGGACGTGACTGACCGCGCCAGTGTCGAGGCGGCGTTCGACAGCGCCGAGGCGCAGTTCGGCGTGGTCGATGTGGTGCTCAACAATGCCGGCATCGGCAACGGCCAGCGTGCGCTGGAGGTCAGCGAAGACGACTGGCGCGCCATGCTCTCCACCAACCTCGACGGCGTCTGGCGCGTCGCCCAGTGCGCGGCACAGCGCCTGGCCAAGGCCGGGCGCGGCGGCAGCATCGTCAACATCGCCTCGATCCTCGGCCTGCGCGTGGGCGGCGGCTACAGCCACTACTGCGCGGCCAAGGCCGGCGTGGTGCAGTTGAGCAAATCCCTGGCGCTGGAGCTGGCGCGCTTCAACGTGCGGGTCAATGCCATCGCCCCGGGCTATTTCAAGACCGAGATGAACGACGCCTACTTCGACAGCGACAAGGGCCAGGCCTACATCCGCGATACCGTGCCGATGCGCCGCCTCGGCCAACTGCAGGAGCTGGAAGGCCCCTTCCTGCTACTGGCCAGCGACGCCGGTGCCTTCATGACCGGCGCCGTGCTGGCCGTGGACGGCGGACACCTGGTGAGCAGTCTCTAGAGCGCACTGACCAGGCCACCGCCCAGCGCCCCCAGCAGCACCAGCGCCCAGGGCGGCAGGCGGCCACTGAGCAGTGCCAGCAAGGCCAGTGCGACCAGGGCAATGTCGAGCAGGCCGACGATGGTCTCGCTGCCGATGGGATGGATCAGCGCCGCCAGCAACAGCCCGACCACGGCGGCGTTTATCCCGGCCAGCGCCGCACGCAGGCGACGCTGGTGGCGCAGGCTCTCCCAGAGCGGCAAGGCGCCGAGTACCAGCAGGAACGACGGCAGGAAAATCGCCACCAGGCACAGCAGCGCGCCTACCGCGCCGCCGGGTTCGGCGATGGTTGCGCCGAGGTAGGCGGCAAAGGTGAACAGCGGCCCCGGCAATGCCTGTGCCGCGCCATAGCCGGCGAGGAAGGTCCGCGCATCAATCCAGCCGGTATCCACTGTCGCGCTCTGCAACAATGGCAGCACCACGTGCCCTCCACCAAAGACCAGGCTGCCGACACGGTAGAAGGCGTCGAACTGCTCCAGCCATGGCCAACGCCACGCTGCCGCCAGCAACGGCAGAAGCGCCAGCAAGGCGAGGAACAGCAGCAGGTAGACACCGCCACGGCGCCGCGACATCGAATGAACAGGCCCTACTGAGTCGCTCGCAGGCGCCGGCCGCAGCCAGGCCACGCCGAGCAGCGCGGCCCCCAGGATCACCAGCATCTGCACGGTCACCCCGGGCCAACGCAACGCCACGACGGTCACTCCCATCATCAGTCCCTGGCGCTGCCAGTCCGGACAAAGCGCTTTGGCCATACCCCAGACGGCATGAGCCACCACCGCGACCGACACCAGCATCAGCCCGTGCAGTGCCTCCGCCGGCAACCATTGGCCGTACCGCGAAAGCCCCAGGGCAACCAGCAGCATCAGCAAGGCCGACGGCAGAGTGAAGCCAACCCAGGCCGCCAGCGCGCCCCACTGCCCCGCGCGCAACACCCCCAGAGCCATGCCCAGCTGGCTGCTGGCGGGGCCTGGGAGGAACTGGCAGAGGGCGATGAGATCGGCGTAGTGCGGCTCGTCCAGCCAGCGCCGCCGGCACACGAACTCCTCGCGGAAGTAACCCAGGTGCGCCACCGGCCCGCCAAAGGAGGTCAGGCCCAGGCGCAGGAAGATCAGGAAGACGGTCCAGAGGGAATCGCGCGGCGTCGCTTCGGTCATGGCTGAGGATCAAGGGAAACCAGCCAGGCAGTCTGGCACCTCGATGTTGCAGTGCAAGTCACTTGCCCAGTTCGCGAATCCGCTGTTCGAGGAAGCGCCGTTCCGGCTCCAGCTTCGCCAGCTCCAGCGCGCGCTCGTAGGCTTCGCGCGCCTGGGCGTTGCGCCCCAGGCGACGCAGGAAGTCGGCGCGGGCCGCGTGGGCCAGGTGGTAATCCTGCAACTCACCGCGGGCAAGGATGGCGTCGACCTGCGCCAGCCCGGCTTCCGGTCCGTCGCGCATGGCCAGCGCCACCGCACGATTGAGCTCGATCACCGGCGAAGGCTGCATCGCCAGCAGAAGGTCATAGAGGCCGACGATCTCCGCCCAGTCGGTGCTGGCCATGTCGGCAGCAGCGGCGTGCACGGCCGATATCGCCGCCTGCAAGGTGTACGGGCCGACGCGGCGGGTGGCGAGTGCAGCACTGATCAGTTGCTGCCCTTCCTGGATCAGCGCGCGGTTCCAGCGCGAGCGGTCCTGGTTTTCCAGCAGTATCAGTTCGCCGTCCTCGGCGGTGCGCGCCTCGCGCCGCGACTCGTGCAGCAGCATCAGCGCCAGCAGGCCCATTACCTCGGCCTCCGGCAGCAGTTCGAGCAGTTGCCGGCCCAGGCGGATGGCTTCGGCGGAGAGGTCGGTGCGGGTCAGCGAGTCGCCGGCCGAGGCCGAATAGCCCTCGTTGAACACCAGGTAGATGACCCGCAGCACACTGGCCAGGCGCTCCGGCAGCTCGGCGGCTTCCGGCACCTGGTAGGGAATCTGCGCGTCGCGGATCTTCGCCTTGGCGCGCACGATGCGCTGGGCGATGGTCGAGGGGGCGGCGAGGTAGGCGCGGGCGATTTCCTCGGTCTTCAGGTCGCAAACTTCACGCAGGGTCAGCGGCACCTGCGAGTCCGCCGGCAACGCCGGGTGGCAGCAGGTGAAAATCAGCCGCAGGCGGTCGTCCTCGACACTTTCATCGGCCAGTTCCTCCACCGATTGCGCGTCGATCTCCAGTTGCTCGGCAATCTGTGCCAGGGATGCGTCGAAGCGCGAACGGCGGCGCAGCCCATCGATGGCCTTGAAGCGCCCGGCGGAGACCAGCCAGGCACGCGGGTTGGCCGGTACGCCGTCCCGCCGCCATTGCTCCACGGCGGCGACGAAGGCCTCATGCAACGCCTCCTCGGCCAGGTCGAAATCACCCAGCAGGCGGATCAGCGTGGCCAGCACCCGGCGCGATTCACGGCGGTAGACCTCGTCGACTTTGTCGCGCAGGGGCTGGGGCGCGTAATCGTGCATGGGCCGAGAATCCTTGGCGTAGGAAAGGTCTGCCTATCCTGCACGGGTTTTCGTCACCGAGGAAAATCATCGGACAGGTGTTCGGCCCGAGAGGGTTGCGGGGTGTTGCAGATGGTGTGACCTCCCCTGTAGGAGCGAGCTTGCTCGCGAACCCGCTTCACGCCGGAGCTTTCGGGTACGGCGTTCGCGAGCAAGCTCGCTCCTACAAGTCGAGGTCGGGCTCAAGGCTTGGCATCGAAGAGCAACTGCCCCGTGGCCGGATCGAAGGGAATCGAGAAGTGCTCATGGACGATCTTCCATTGCCCCGCCTCACGGCGCAGGCCGACCGTCACCCGCGCCCAGGAGGCGTTGTGCTGGCCCTTGTCGTCGGTGCCACCGCAGTAGGCGAGGTAGTGCCCAAAGGCCGTATCGCCGCCGCTCTCGAAGCTCAGCTGATGGATCTCGAAAGTCGGTTCCCTGCACATCTGCGTGCAGTCGCGCCAATGGCTGGCGTAGGCCTCGACACCCTGGAATTGCAGTTGCTTCACCGCATCGAAGGCGAGGATGTCACGGGTGTAATGGCGGGTGATGCCTTCCACGTCGGAGGCGCGCACGGACTTCAGCCAGCTTTCCAGCAGCGCGTGAAGTTCGGCGTGGGCGGCGTTGTTTTCGGCGGCAGTCATGGAATGTCTCCTGCTCAAGTATCAGGACCCGCAGCAGCTATGGGGCTGCGGGGCTTCGTCGTATTCGTCGTGGAAGCGCGTCCAGTTCATGCCCTTGCCCTGGTAGTCGGGCATGCCGCCCCAGCCTTCGCCGCGGCCCAGCGGAGTGAGGTCGAGCAGGTGGTAGGTGAACAGCGGCGCCTCCAGCCCTCGGCCATAGGTCGAGTAGCTGTGGAAGACCTGCTCGCCATCGCGCAGGAACACGCTCATGCCGGGCTGTTCGCCGCGCACGTGGTAGTCCTGGCCCAGGCTCTCCAGCTCCGCCTTGTCACGATAGTTGTATTCGATCGGCGCGACGGACTCGTCGACGCTGACGTGGAAGTCGTAGTTGAAGTCGCTGCCGAAAGACGAATACCAGGGGAATTGCCAGCCCATGCGAGCGCGGAACGGCGCGATCTCTTCCAGCGGTGCGCGGGAGACCATGGCGAAGGTGGTGCCACGGGCGTGCAGGTGCTCCAGGCGACCAAGGTTGTCGATCAGGTAGGAGCAGCCCTCGCAGCCCAGCCCCGTATCGCGGTGGAACATGAAGTGGTAGACGATCAGTTGCGGCCGCCCTTCGAACAGGTCGAGCAGGCGCAACGCACCATGCGGGCCTTCGAAACGGTAGTCCTTGTCGATTCGCACCACCGGCAGCTCGCGGCGCTGGGCGTTGAGTGCGTCGCGGGCGTGGGTGGCGGCCTTTTCCTGCTCCAGCAGGCGTATCCGCGCCTGGCGCCAGGCGGCCTGGGAAACAACTCGGGGAAAGTCTTGATTGGCCAGTTTCATGTTGCACGCTCCTGGGGAGGCTCCTGAGACAGCCCCCGTTGCTCGCTGGACCGGGCGCGGCGCCGGCCGCGCAGGCGGGTGACGGCGAATGCGCTGACGCCGCCGGCGGAAAGGACACTGGTCACGGCCAGCGTCAGGGTCGAAACGCACAGAGGGCACATGGCTCGCCTCCTTCAGTTTGCGATTTGCATCAGCCCTTCTCGGCCAGCACCTTGAGGCTGGCCAGGCCCGCCTCGAAGTCCTTGCCAACCACGCTGTCCATGCTGAAGAACAACTGCATGAGCTTCGCCACGAAGGGCGAAGGGCCGTACATGGCCCAGGTCACTTCAGTGCCGCCGTCACGCGGCAGCAGGGTGAACTCGGCGGTATTGCTGGCCTTGAACGGTTTGAGGAAGTCCAGCGCAATGCTCACCCGCGTCGCCGGCGTCACCTCGGTGATCTCCATGCGCCCTTCGCCGGCCTTGCCGTTGCCGGCCCAGGCGTACACCGCGCCCTTGCCCCTGGCGGCGCCGGAGAAGGTGCGCTTCATGTCCGGGTCGAGCTTCTCGAACGGCGACCATTGCGGCCACAGGTGGAAGTCCTCGATATACCCCTGGATCTTCTCCGGCTGCGCCTGGATCAGCACCTTGCGCTCCACCCGGAAGCTGTCCGGGCGGCCAGCCGCCAACACCAGCACGACCACTACAGCCAGTACTACCACCAACACAATCCACTTCAGCATCACATCCTCCTGACGTTGCCATCACTTGAAGTACCGGGCCTCAGCGCCCGGCGAAGTATCGGTCCCAATCGCGCACCGGGCGCACTTCCACGGCACCGAGGCGGCCGCTGGGAATGCGCTGGGCGATCTGCAGCGCCTCGTTGAGGTCGCGGGCGTCGATCAGCACGAAGCCGCCGAGGTACTCGCGGGTCTCGGCGAAGGGCCCGTCGATGATCGACAGCCCCGCCGGCTCATGACGCAGCGTAGTGGCGGTCTCCACGGTTTCCAGCGCCTCGGAGGCGAGCACCCGGCCAGCGCGGCGCTGGTACTCGTCGTTGGCGAAGCACTCGTCCATCAGCCGGCGATATTCCACGTCCGATAGACGGGCGAGACGCTGGTCATCCACATAGATCAGGCAGAGGTACTTCATGCTCGTCTCCCCACGCAGCGCGCTTGCAGTTACCTCATAGTCGAAGCAGCGGCGGGGAAATCGACAGGCCGTGGCGAAAATCTTTCGAGAATGAGCGCGGCGCTGGCCATGGATGCCAGCCGCAGCGTCTGGAAAGCGGCACCGGGCCGCTCGTCGGGCGGGAAACAGCAACGGGGCCGGGCGGCCCCGCCACTCATTCGTAGAACAGCGTGAAGGTCGCCGTGGTGGAAACCAGGCCCGCGCCCATGGCGGCAGGAGTGGCGGCCGTGCGGAAGTAACGGGCCGTCAGCGGGATGCTCACCGGCAGGTTGCCGCTGGAGGTCGTAGTGTGGAGGAGCCTGGAGGCCAGTGGCAGTCGGGTGACGCTGCTCAGATCACCCATGAACAGCGTGACGCCGACCCCAGTCGCCATGCCCGTGCCGCTCGCGTTGGCCAGTACGTTGCCATCACCGGTGGTCTGCGCGCCATCGACCTGGTAGCTGACCTTCACCCCGCTGTCGCACAACAGGTTGATCTTGAAGGCCTTCGCCTTGTCGTTCGCGCGGGGAATGGGCGAGTCCACGAAATCGGTCTTGGCGATGGTCGGCAGCGGTACATCGATATTGCGGCTGTCGGCATTCACCTCGCAGCCCAGGCCGCTGATCTGCGAGGTGCCGGTGAGCATCAGCGTCGTCACGCCCAGGTCGGCGTAGGAGACGTAGGACAGGCCGGGCACGCTGACCGCCCCGGCGCTGGCATCGATGTCCGCCGTCTTGATCAGGCGCACCCGCCAGTTGGTATTGAGCGGGTACTGCACGGCCGACACATTCCAGGCGAGGCTGGGCACGGGAGTGACCTTGCTCGGGTCGGGGTTGCAGTCGGCGGTAGGCTGGTTGCACCAGAACACCGAGACCCCGATCCCGGGCACGTTGGTCTTGAACACCGAAGCGAAGCCATTGCTGGTGTAGCCGGGTTCCGCCGTGCCGACGCCGGTGGCGTTGCCACCCTTGACGGTGCCGGCGGCGCTGCAATTGATGGTGGTGCCGGAATAGGCCTTCCAGCCGCTGTCCCACAGGGCAGTGCCGTTGCTGGCATTGCGCGGCACGCTCAGGGTCGCCGGCAGCGCCATGGTCGCCAGCACACTGGCGCTGCCTGACTGGAACGTGCAGACCGCCGCCAGCGCGGAGGGCGCGCAGAACAGGGCAAGAAGCAGGATCAGGATTCGCATGGTTTCCTCTTTCGGTCAGCGGGCGGCGATCTGCGTCGGCCCGTCGCTGCGGGAGCACAGTGCCTCGGCCTTGATGAAGGCGGACGCGTTCTTCTCTTGCGCGACTGGCAGCTGGTAGCGAACGCGGCACTCGCGCTCCCTGCCCTCGCCCCAGCGCACGGTCAGCTCGCCCTCGCGCTCGGCGGCGCGGATGAACACGCGGCTGCCCTGCCCCACCAGCGTCAGGCTGTTGCCCTTGGCGTCGAGCACCTCGGCGCCGACCGGCAGCGCCTCGCCGCGATCATCACGCAGGGTCAGCAACACCGGCTCGCCGGTGAGCGTGGGGTACTTGAGCATGACTACGGCACCGAAGCGCGGGGCGACGTTCTGCGAGGTGAGTTGCAGCTCGACGTCGTCGGCAGTGCCCTTGGGGTCCAGCGCCACTTCGTTCTGGCGATAGGGCATCAGGCTGGAAACCACGCCGTAGCCGCTGCCGTCCACTTTCGCGCCACTGCTGTTGAGCAGCCGCGCGCCCTCGGCGCCCTTGGCCTCGACGATGGCGCGGGTCTCGCCCTGGGCCTGGCTGAAGGTGATGCCGCCGGGGTGCGCGACGATGCTGCCCGAGAGGCCCAGGCCAACCTGGCGAAAACCGTCGCCCTCGCTGTAGCTGCCGGAGAGGTTGGTGGCCGCGGCGCGATATTGCGCATTGGCACCGTTGGCGGTGCTGGTGTCGCCGTCGACCCGCGAGCGGGACCCGTAGACGCCGTAGCTGAATTCGTTGAAGTCGCCCAGCGAGCCGGAAACGCTCAACTGGCTGTTCAGGTCGCCCCTGTCGGAATAGGTGGTGGATGTGCTCAGGTACGGCGCGTGGCTGGAGCGGCCCAGCGGCAGCGACAGGCTGAGCATGTACTGGGTGTCGCTATCGCCACGGTCCATGCGCGTGCGGCTGGCCGACAGGCTCAGGCTGCCCCAGCGGTAGCTGTTGGAATAGCCGGCCTGGTAGCTGGTGTCGCTGGACTTGCCGTTCTGCCAGTAGTTCTGCGAGGAGCCGCTCAGGTACAGGCTGCCGTAGCCGTCGGCCAGCGGTTGGTTGACGTTGACCTGCACGCGGTTGCGCTGGCGGTACGGCGCATTGGCATTGGAATCCTGCGCCTGGGCATAGTCGCCGAAGCTCAGGTAGCCCTCGCTGGAGAAGCGGTACGCCGCCACCACGAAGTTGGTGCGGGTGGTTTCCAGCAGCTTGCTGTAGCTCAGTCGATAGCTCTGGCCGCTGGAAGAACTGTCCAGGCCATCGCGCGCTTCCAGGCCCGAGGCGCTGGAATGGGTCGCGTCGAAGGCGAAGGCGCCCACTGGCGTGCTCAGCGCCAGGCCGCCCTGCACCGCCAGGTACTGGTCGGCGATGATGCCGCCGGTATAGCCGGTCCAGCTGTTGGAGATGCCGCGCTGGTAGGTGCCCTGGACGAAGTTGGGCTCATCGGCGAGGCGGTCGTCGCGGTACTTGCCGGCGGTGACGCTGTAGCGCGAAGTGCCGGGGCGCAGCAACTGCGCCACCGAGGCGAAGGGCACGGTGAAGCTGCGCGCGCGGCCGTCGGCCTCGGTGACCGTCACTTCCAGGTCGCCCGAGTAGCCGGTGTTGTACAGGTCGTCGATGACGAACGGGCCCGGCGCCACGGTGGTTTCATACAGCAGGTTGCCGCCCTGGCGCACGCTGACGCGCGCGTTGCTTTCCGCGGTGCCGCGGATGGCCGGAGCGAAGCCGCGCTGGGAGTCGGGCAGCATGCGGTCGTCGGAGGCGAGCTGGACGCCGGTGTAGGGCACGCTGTCGAACAGCTCCGAAGGCGTGAAGTACTCACCCAGGGTCAATTGCGACTTCAGCCCGGTAAGGTCGCGCTGGGCGTAGCTGCTCACCGCGTCGTAGTGGCTGGTCGTCGGTCCGTTGCCGGCGCTGCGGCTGTAGCTGCCGTTGTGACGCAGGCGCCAGTCACCCAGGTTGGCCCCGGCGTTGAGGCCGGTGTAGTACTGGGTGCTGTTCTGGCCGCCGCCTTCATTGCGGTAGGCGTTGGCGTTGTAGTCGACGAAGGCCGCGGTGACACCGCGGTCCCAGTCCTGCGGGTCGACGTAGCCACGGGCGACGCGGCTCAGGTAGGCCTGGGGAATGCTCAGGTCCAGGCGCAGGCCGGCCAGGTCGAGGTCGGCGCGGGCATTGGGAATGCGCTGCGCGACATCGATGCAGTCATCCTCGACATCGCTGCCACTCGGCGCGGCCGGCAAGCGCGTGCTGTCCAGGCCGAGACTGGAGAGTTGCTTGCGGGCGAAGCAGTAGCTCGGCGGCTGGCCTTCACGCACCCGCACCTCCTGGCGACCGATCCAGTTCTGGTTGACGTAGACGTCCAGCCGGTAGCTGCCCGGCGAGACCGGATTGCCGCGCTCGAAGCGGCTGATATCGACCTGCTGGCCTGCCGGCCCCTGCAGGAACGCGGGGTTGAACGAGGCTTGCAGGTCGCTGTCGGCGGTGGCCTTGGCGGTAACGGCCAATCCACTGGCAACGGCCACCGCCAGCAGCAAACGCTGGGCATTCGGCGGCCCGCCGGCGTTGACACGCGGCGTTCGGGTCGTCGGAGGCATGGTCTATCCCTACGGCATGGGTCGGGGAAGGCACGCGCAGATGGCGTGCCGTTTCAGGGTCAGCGCAGCTCGGCTTGCTGCTCGGCGGAGGCACCGAAATCGCTCATCCAGCGATAGCGCAGCTTGCCGCCGCTACCGCCATCGAAGCCGGCCAGAGGGAACTCGCGGTGGCTGAACGGGGCGATCATGCCGCCGCCGGTGTCGTGGCTGCGGCCACCCTGCTGCAGCGCCAGGGCACTGAAGGACAGGTGATAGGGGCTGGCATTCTCGCCACGCAGCACGTAGCCCGCGCCCTGCTTCTGCACACTCCAGCGCACCTGCTCGATGGCACTGGGCAGGTCGCCCGGCAGGCCTGCGGGGCGGTAGAACAGTTTCAGCCGCGAACGCACGGCGATCTGCATCATGTTGCCGCTGGCGTCCTGGGGCACCGGCGGGATTTCCAGCGCGTTGAACCAGAACAGGCTTTCGCGATCCTGCGGCAGGTTCTCGCCGGTGAAGGCCAGGCGCACGCTCTGACCCTTCTGCGGGTCGAGGCGGAAGATCGGTGGCGTGATCAGGAACGGGGCGTCGGCATCCTGCGGCTTGCTCTGCGCATCGCCGCGGTCGACCCAGACCTGCATCAACACGGGCGATGCGCCCTTGTTGGTGAGTTTCACGGTGACTTCGCGTTCCTTCGCGGGATAGACGATTCGCGTTCCGTCGATCATGACGCCAGCCTGGGCGCCAGCGAGGGCGAACGTGCTCAGCAGCACGCCAGCGAACAGGGAAAACAGCCAGTGAGAAGGAACGGACTTCATTGCAGGTACCTCATGTGGCCCGGAACTTGCGCTCCGGGCCCGGTGGATCACTCGTAGGTCAGCTGGTAGTTCGCCATGGCGGCGACATCACCGGCGCCAGCGCTGCCCGCCTGCGAGTAGTACTGGGCGTAGTACTGCAGGGTGACCGGGTTGGAGCCGCTGACGGTGACTGCACGAGCCAGTTGCGAGGTGGCATCGTCACTGTTGATGTTGATGGCCGCCTGGTTCTGGTCGAGCAGCTGCACCTGGACGCCGGCGGCGCCGCCAGTGCTGACGGAGTTCTTCAGGTTGCCGTAGGCATCGACGTTGCTGTCCGGAGTGAAGGCCGCGGAGACCTTCACGCCATCGGCGCAGCCGGTCACCTTCATGGTGAAACCGGTACGGCCGGTGCTGCTCTGCGCGGCGGCGAGCAGGTCCTTGTTCACGGCCGGCAGCTTCACGTCGATGTTGGTGGCGGAGGAATCGAGCACGCAGCTGGTCTCGGTGACCTTGCCGGTGATGTTGATCACCCCGGTCTGCGGAGTGGCCGCGATGGCCTGGGTGCAAAGGCCGGCACTCGCCAGGCAGATCAGTGCAGCGTGCAGCTTGGATTTCATGTGTTGCTCTCCCGATTACAAAGTCTCGATTGGGGTGCGACCTTATCGATCGGCCACTTTCCAATGCCCAAACCCTGGAGCCGGGATGGCGCCGGGTGGTGGTTTGGACGGGGCGCACTTTGCTGTCGTGGGAGTCAGGAAAACATCAGACGAATCTCATAAGCCGCTACCACAATTCGAACTTTCATTGAGAAAAATCACGCAAAGCATCTAGCAAAGGCCCATTGCACTTGACGTAACAATCATTTTTAGGATTTGTCTGAAATACCTGAAGGACGTGCCATCGCACCCTATGCACAGCGACAACCGCTGACTTAGGAGCACATGGAAATGAAACTTCACGCAACCGCCCTGGCTGTCGCAGCGACCTTCGCTGTGCCGGGCTTTGCCTTCGCCGCCAACACCATCAACTTCAGCGGCGAGGTAACCGACCAGACCTGCTCGGCCGTGGTCGACGGCAACACCGACCCGACCGTGATCCTCGACAGCGTCCCCGTCAGCGCCCTGAACGGTACCGTCGGGCAGACCACCGGCGAGACCAGCTTCACCCTGCAACTGACCGGCTGCGCCGCGCCCAGCGGTGCCGACGAGCACTTCACCGCGCTGTTCCAGGCCACCAACGCCACTGCCTCGGGCAACCTGACCAACACCGCTTCCGGCGGTGCCACCGGCGTGGCCCTGCAACTGCTCGACGGCCCGGCCGGCGTCCCGGTGAACCTGGCGGGCGGCGCGGCCGTGGCCGCCGGTGACATCGTTCTCGCTGACGGTGAAACCAGCGCCAGCTACGACTACGCGGTGCAGTACATCTCCGAAGCCACCACCGTGACCCCCGGTCCGGTACTCGGCTCGGTGACCTACACCCTGCGCTACGAGTGATACCCCGCGGCACCGCCCCCCGGTGCCGCACTCCCGCATCAAGCCGCCCCGCTCAGGGACAACCGTCCCGTACCTGTCCCGAGCGGCCCGGCCACAAAGGTGAACCGGATGAACGCCCTCCCACTGCGCCCGCTTCGCGCGGCGACGCTCGCGCTCGCCCTGCTGGCATCCTTCACCGCCTCGCTCGCCCAGGCCAGCGTGGTGATCACCGGCACCCGCGTCATCTACCCCGGCGATGCACGGGAAAAGACCGTGCAGATGACCAACAAGGACGGCTTCCCCAACGTCATCCAGGCCTGGATCGACGTCGACGATCCCGCATCCACGCCGGATACCGCCAAGGCGCCCTTCGTGGTGAACCCTTCGGTGTCGCGCATGGCGCCCGGCAGCGGCCAGACGCTGCGCATCCTCTACACCGGTTCCGGCCTGCCCCAGGACCGTGAATCGCTGTTCCACCTCAACGTGCTGCAGATTCCGCCGCGCAATGCCGCCAAGGCCGAGCAGAACCAGATGCTGCTGATGCTGCGCAACCGCCTGAAGCTGTTCTATCGCCCGGCGGGCATCGCCGGCAGCCCGGAACAACTGCCCGAAAAGCTGCGTTTCTCCCTCGTCCGGAGCGGCAACGACTGGAGTGTGAAAGTGGAGAACCCCAGCGGCTTCCACGCCTCCTTCGGCGGCGCGACGCTCAGCGTCGGCGAGCGCCAGTGGAAGCTGCAGCCAGGCATGGTCGCGCCCATGGGGCAGGCCCAATGGCGGGCGGAAAAACCTTCGGCACTGCCCGCCGGCACACCGCGACTGTCTGCCCTGCTGATCAACGACTACGGCGCAAGAGTGGAACTTCGCCATGATCTGTCGCGTTGACCTCAGCCATGGACCGCTGCTGCCCTTCGCCCTCGGAACCCTCGCCATGGTGGTTGCGGGCCTGGCCCAGGGTGATGCGGAGTATCGCTTCGACGACAGCCTGCTGATGGGCTCGGGCCTGGCCGGCGGCAGCCTGGAGCGCTTCAACCGCGCCGACCAGGTGGACCCCGGCAGCTACCACGTCGACCTGTACCTCAACGGCCAGTACGCCACCCGCGCCGAAGTGGAAATGCGCCAGCGCGGCGAACGCGCCGAACCCTGCTTCAGCGAGCGCTTCCTGCGCCAGAGCCTGGGCGCGCGCCCGGACCCGCTGGCCGGCAAGGACGACCAGGGCATCTGCCACTGGCTCAGCGAGCGCCTGCCCGACTCGACCTGGAACTTCGACACCGCGCGCCTGCGCCTGGACCTCTCGGTGCCCCAGGCGCTGCTCGACATCAAGCCGCGCGGCTACGTCAGCCCGGACGAGTGGGATGCCGGCAGCACCATGGGCTTCGTCAACTACGACGCCAACCTCTACCGTTCGAGCTTCGCAGGCTCCGGCAGCGGCGGCGATTCGGACTACGGCTACCTCGGCCTGAACGGCGGCGTGAACCTCGGCCTGTGGCGTCTGCGCCACCAGTCCAACTACACCTACTCCAGCTACGCGGGGAATACCCGCAGCGACTGGAACAGCATTCGCACCTACGCCCAGCGCGCGCTGCCCGGACTGCGCAGCGAACTGACCCTGGGCGACAGCTACACCGAGGGCAATCTGTTCGGCAGCATGGGCTACCGCGGCGTGCGCGTGGCCACCGACGATCGCATGCTGCCGGACTCGCAGCGCCAGTACGCACCGCAGGTACGCGGCACCGCGAACACCAATGCGCGGGTGGTCATCAGCCAGAATGGCCGGAAGATCCACGAGACCACCGTGGCACCCGGCCCCTTCATCATCGATGACCTCTACGGCACTGCCTACGACGGCGACCTGGACGTACAGGTGATCGAGGCCGACGGCAGCGTCTCGCGCTTCTCCGTACCCTTCTCCGCCGTGCCCGAATCCATGCGCCCCGGCCTCTCGCGCTACAGCGCCACGCTCGGCCAGGCGCGCCAGTATGGCGACGGCGACGATCTGTTCGGCGACCTGACCTACCAGCGCGGCCTCACCAACGCCCTCACCGCCAACCTCGGCGCGCGGGTTGCCGAGGATTACCTGGCGCTGCTCGGCGGCGGCGTGCTGGCCACGCCCTACGGCGCCTTCGGCATGAACACCACTTTCTCCAGCGCCACCGTGGAGAACGACCAGCGCAAGCAGGGCTGGCGCGTCGGCCTCAACTACAGCCGGACCTTCCAGCCGACCCAGACCACCCTGACCCTGGCCGGCTACCGCTACTCCACCGAAGGCTACCGCGACCTCGGCGATGCGCTTTCCGCACGCGATGCCGACAACCACGGCGACAGCTGGGACTCGAGCAGCTACAAGCAGCGCAACCAGTTCACCCTGCTGGTCAACCAGGGCCTGGGGCAGTACGGCAACCTCTACCTGTCCGGTTCCACCGCCGACTACTACGACGGCAAGAGCCGCGATACGCAGTTGCAGGTCGGCTACTCCAATACCTGGCGCCAGCTCAGCTACAACCTCGCCTACTCGCGCCAGCAGACCACCTGGTACCGCGACGTGAACGACGACTACGACCCGTCGCAGCCGCCGCAGTACAACCTGCAGCATGGCAGCAACCGCAACAACACCCTCACCCTGAGTGTTTCCATGCCGCTGGGCTCCAGCAGCCGCGCGCCGAGCCTGAGCGCCATGGCCTCACGGCGCTCCGGCGACAGCAGCGGCAGCACCTACCAGACCGGCCTCAACGGCACCCTGGGCGAAGACCGCACCCTGAGCTATTCGCTGTCCGCCGGGCGCGACAGCGAAGGCCAGGGCACCGATTTCAACGGCAGCCTGCAGAAGCAGACCGCGGTCGCCACGCTCAACGCCGGCTATGCCGAAAGCTCCAGCTACCGCCAGGTCAACGGCGGACTGCGCGGCGCGGCGGTGCTGCACAGCGGCGGCCTGACCCTGGGCCCGTACGTCGGCGATACCTTCGCCCTGGTGGAAGCCAAGGGCGCCAGCGGCGCCGGCGTGCGCGGCGGCCAGGGCGCGCGCGTCGACAGCAATGGCTACGCCGTGGTGCCGTCGCTTTCGCCCTACCGCTACAACCCCATCAGCCTCGACCCGCAAGGCATCGACGAGAACGCCGAGCTGGTGGAGACCGAGCGCAAGATCGCGCCCTACGCCGGCGCTGCCGTGAAGGTCGAGTTCAAGACCCTGACCGGCCACCCGCTGCTGATCCAGGCCAGGCTGCCCGATGGCCAGCCGCTGCCGCTGGGCGCCGACGTGCTCGACGGCAACGGCGTGAACATCGGCATGGTCGGCCAGGGCGGGCAGGTCTATGCCCGCGCCGAAGGCGAACAGGGCCGGCTGCGCGTGCAATGGGGCGAGCGGGCCGAAGACGGCTGCCTGCTCCCGTACGACCTGAAAGGCGCCGACCTCGACCAGGTGCTGGTGCGCCTGCAGGCAACCTGCCTACCGGAGGCTTCATGAACCCCATCCTGCGCAGCCTGCCACTGCTCGCCCTGCTGCTTGCACCGAGCGCCTGGGCCACCTGCTACAAGGTCACCGCTGTCGGCAGCGCCACCACCACGTCCAACACCTCGATCCGTCCCGGCGAAGGCGTGGCCGGGGCCTGGCCCGGCGATGGCGCCTGCGACACCTGCAATGGCTCGCTCGGCCTGCCCAGCGTGATCAACGTCAGCGATGCCAGCTTCCAGCCCGACGGCACCCTGATCGCCAGCGCCGTGTCACCCATCACCCAGTACGGCAACTCCGCCGGCTACGACGCCGAGCGCGTGTTCTTCCGCTGCGCACCGGGGGACGCGGTCTACGAGATGTTCTCCACCAACGCCGACGACCTCTACAGCGGCTGGTACCAGGGCGGCGACAGCGTGGGCAACTCCATCGGCCTGCAATCCGCCTACCGCACCGCCTGGCCCAATGTGCTGCTGCGCCTCACCCACGTGGAAACCGGCCAGTACTTCACCGATGTCTGGCGCGAGCGTCAGCTCAGCGGGCTGGACATCGACTCGCGCGGTTTCCAGCTGGTCAAGGCGAAGAACCTCAGCGCCGTGCGCGCCGAACTCTTCAGGGCGCCGCTGGAGACCACCCAGGGTTATTCGCCGAATACGAAATCGCAGCTGTATGGCCGCACCCAGCCCGCCGGCTACATCGCCATCAAGGGGCCGGGCCTGAACTATCCCAATGTCGGCCAGACCCACTACGCCAACTACAGCGGCTGGCATTACAACTGGCCGGGCGCCATCGGCCTGTACGGTGACGTGACCCTCAAGCGCTACCCGACCTGCGCGGTCACCAATGTCACGCCGCACGTGGTGTTCCCGTCGATATCCATCGGTGAGATCAACGCCGGGGCCAACCGCGAGATGCCCTTCCAGGTCGACTTCAAATGCCAGAGCGGCGTGCTCAGCAGCACCACCCCCAGTACCAGCCAATCCGGTACCAGCGGTACCGCGCTGGGCATCAAGGTTTCCGCCGGCGCGCTGGCCGCCTCCGCCGGGCTCGGGCTGGTCAATGCCAGCGGCGGGCTGTCCTACCTCGTCTCCGACCGCTACAGCGAACCAGGCATGGCCCAGGGCGTGGGCATCCGCCTGCTGCGCAACGGCAGCGCGATGAACCTGCTGGCCAGCGAGGATTCCGCCAACGGCAGCAATGCCGAAGCGCGCGGCTGGTACCCGGTAATCGGCAACGCCTCGAACAAGACCGGCGAAGTGGGCGGCATCTCGCAGTACAGCGAGACGTTCCGCGCCCGCCTGGAAAAGCTCAGCCTCGGCAGCATGCCCACCGTCACCCCAGGCCGCGTGGAAGCCACCGCGCAGGTGGTGATCCGTGTCCAGTAACTGGCTGTGCGCCGCCCTGCTCGGCCTGGCGCTGCTGGTCGGCGCCAATGCCCATGCCGGCGTCACCGCCGAACGCACGCGGGTGATCTTCGAGCAAGGCAAGCGCGAGGCCTCGCTGGCACTGGTGAACCAGAACAGCTACCCGGTCATCGTGCAGACCTGGATCGACGATGGCGACCTCAACAGCGCACCGCAGACCGCCCAGGCGCCGATCATGCCGCTGCCGCCGGTGTTCCGCCTGAACCCCGGCCAGCAGCGCAGCCTGCGCCTGCTGCATACCGGGGAAAAACTCCCCGTTGACCGCGAATCGCTGTACTGGCTCAACCTCTACGAGATTCCACCGCAATCCAACGAGCCCCTGGCCGAAGGGCAGTCACGCCTGACGGTCACCCTGCGCACCCAGATGAAGGTCATCTACCGGCCGCTCGCGCTGGTGAAAGACGCGGAAGAAGCGCCGCGGCAGCTCACCTTCCGCCGCCAGGGCGAGGTTGTGCAGGCGGACAATCCGACCCCCTATTTCATCACCCTGGCTGGAGCCGAAGTTCGCCAGGGCAATATCGGCGTGGCGCTTGCGGCCGAGCTAGTGCCGCCCTTCTCGAAACGCACACTGACGCCCAGGCAGGCATTGCCCGCCAGTGGCGGAGAGGTGCGTTACCTGTGGATCGACGATGGCGGCAACAGCCAGCAGGGCGAGGCCGAGCTGCGCTGAGAGAGGCACCCGTCCGTGCCGGCTGACGCCATCGTTGGTTTCTGCACTGAACAGTCCCCTCTCCCGCTTGCGGGAGAGGGCCAGGGTGAGGGGCTCTTGATCTGGCAGGAGCGGAGCCTCAGGAAGAGGACAGTTGGCCTACCATGGACTTCAGCATCGGGGCAGTTCGCGAGCAAGCTCGCTCCTACAGGCGCATCCTGGGCCCGGCCTACTGAAACAGATTGGCCTTCACACAGAACGTCAGCAGCGCCTGGTCGGTATCCACGTCGAGCTTGCGCATGGCGGAAATCTTCTGCGCGCTCACGGTCTTCACGCTGCGGTTGAGCAGCAGCGCGATGTCGCGCACGCTCATCCCGGAGACGAAGTGACGCAACACCTCGTACTCCTTCACCGACAGGCTGGCGATGCGCCCCTCCACATCGTCCCCGCCGGCCAGCACGCTGGTCGAGGACTGCATGCCCGGCCCCCGGTAGATGCGATCCTGGGACAGCGCCTTGAGCGCCACCAGGATCTCGTCGAGATCGCCGTTCTTCAGGATCACCCCCGACACCCCCAGGTCGTACAGGCTGGAGAGAATCAGCGGATTGGACAACATGGTGAGGATCAGGATGCGCGTATCGGGGAAGTTGCGCAGCAGGTACTCGATCAGCTTGATGCCATCGCCGTAAGTCTGGTCGCCCGGCATGTTGTAGTCGGTGATGACGATGGCCGGCCGCTGCTCGCGGTAAAGGGCCACCAGTTCGCTGGAGTTGTGCGCTTCGCCGATCACCTCGAAGCGATCGTCCCGTTCGATCACCTCGCGAACGCCCATCAGCACGATGGGATGGTCGTCCGCTAGTGCCACTCTGACTTTTTCCATGAGTTTCTTGAGTCCCAACGTTTGCGATCGTCGGCCGGCCACAGGGCACGACCACTATTCCAGAGTAGCCCCGGTTACCAGACAGGCTCTCAGAGGCTGGCCAGGGCCGCCTCGATTCGTCCCATCAGCATCGTCACCGCCGCGGACAGTTCCGGCCCGGCAGGCTGCGCGATCAGGGCCTCTTCCACGGCACCGCAGGCATCGCTGAGCCCATGAGCCTGGACCACTGCAAGGGCGCCGCGCAGGCGGTGCACCTGCTGACGGACGGTCGCCAGGTCATTGCGCTGCAGGGCATCGGTCACGCCCTGCATGTCCTGGCGCATGGTACGCAGGAACAGGTCGCGCATCTTTTCCGAGACCTGGATGCGCTCCGGCACCGGCGTTTCACTCGTGTTCTCGCTCGCCGGCAGCTCTGCCGCGGCATGGCCGCAGACCTTGAGCAGCCCATCGTGCAGCGTGCGCAGGCTCATCGGCTTGACCAGCCAGGCGTTCATGCCCACCGCCATGCAGCGTTCGCCCTCCTCGCGCAGGGCATTGGCGGTGACGCCGATGATCGGCAGCCAGCTGTCGTGCCGACGCAGCTCACCGACCAGCTCGTAGCCATTCATTACCGGCATGTTCACATCGGTCAACAGCGCATCGAAGGCGCCGGGCGCCCAGCGCTGCAGGGCCTCGCGGCCGTTGCTGGTAAGGGTGACGCGGCAACCCAGTTCTTCCAGCTGCTCCTTGAGCAGCGCCTGGTTGATCGGATTGTCCTCGGCCACCAACACCCGCAGGCCGAGCTTGCCCAGTCGGGCCACCCGCGGCACCTGCCGGGCCTCACTGCCCACGCCCTGCTGTGCCAGGCGCAAGGCCTGGGCAATGCCGGACAGATGATAAAGGCTGACCTCCCAACCCTGCGCCGACGCCTGCGGCTGCGCGCTGGCATCGGTCAGTGCGCACACCCGCGGCCCGCCCCACAGCGGCTCCTCGCCAGCCTCGAGCAGGTCCAGCAGCACGGCGCCCGGCGGCGTGGACGATGGCAGTTCCTCCTGCAGCAACGCCGAACCGCCCCAGCAATCGATCCAGGCAGCCAGGTTCTGCGCCAGCTCCTTCACCGGTGCGCGCACATAGACCGGCTGCGGCAACAGCGGTGAGCCGTCGGCCAGCGGCTGGACGCGCTCCAGCACCGGCAGCGCGAGAGTGAAGGTGAAGCTGCTGCCCAGCCCGGTTTCGCTCACCACCCGCAGTTGCCCTCCCATCAACTGGCTAAGCCGCGCGCAGATCGACAGCCCCAGGCCGGTGCCGCTGACCGTGTGCTCATGCCCATGGGCCTGGTAGAAGGGCTCGAACAGGCGCTGCTGCTGGGCGTCGGACATGCCGATGCCGGTATCCGTCACCTGCCACTGCAGGGCTGTCTCGCCGGCCTCACTCACGACGACCCGCAGGCGCAACACCACCCGACCGATGTCGGTGAACTTCAGCGCGTTGCTCAGCAGGTTGGCGAGAATCTGCCGGATGCGCGCAGCGTCGCCACGCACTAGGCCGGGAACGTTCGCATCGATACAGGCATAGAGCTGCAGCTCCTTGCCTTCGGCGACGCCGGCATATCCGGCGACCACGTCCTCGGCCAGTTCCAGCGGATTGAATTCCAGCACCTCCAGGGCCATCTGCCCGGCCTCGATCTTGGACACATCGAGGATGTCGCTGATCAGTTGCAGCAGGGTCGAGGACGAGCGCTGGATGGTAGCGAGATAATCGCGCTGCTGGCCGGTCAGCTCGGTCAGCCCGAGCAGCTCCAGCGTGCCCAGCACGCCGTAGAGCGGCGTGCGGATTTCATGGCTCATGGTGGCCAGGAACACCGACTTCGCCTCGCTGGCGGCATCCGCCGAAAGCTTGGCGTCGGCCAGCATCTGCTGTGCCTGCTTGTGCGCGCTGATATCGTTGAAGGCGCAGAGCACCACGTTCTCGCCGCGATAGCGGGTCGGCGCGAAGCTGGCGTGCAGCGCGCGGCCTTCCACCTCGAAGACCACCTCACCGCCCATGTCGGCGCTGCGCTCACCCAGGTCCCATTCCCGGCTGATGCGGGTAATCGCCTCGGCATCGCCCAGCCAGAGCTCGGCCAGACGGTTCTGCATCACCACCTGGTGGCTGCCGTGGCGCAGCACGCACAGCGCTACCGGCGCGGTCTGGATCACCGCGCGGCTGAACGCGTCGCTCTCGATTATCTCCAGATGCGCGCGGCGCGCCGGCCGGATCACCCGCCGCGAGTACCAGCGGATGGCGAACCAGCCGCCGGCCAGGCTACCGAGGATCAGCGCCAGCCCGCCGAGGAACTGCCACTTGGCATAGCGGAAGAAGCTGGCGTAGCTCAGGCGGTAGAGCGCGGTCCAGCCGCCTGTGAACTCGCTGCGGACCTTGAACACCAGGCCGTCGACACTGAAGTTCAGGCCCTCCTGATAGTCTTTCTCACCGCCGGAGAAATCGATCAGCACCTGGCCGTCGGGGGAGACCAGCTGCAGTTCGTCGAACACCGGGCGGTCGAGCACCTGCTCGAGATCGTTGATACGCCCCAGGTCGAGCAGCGACACCGCGACGACGCGACGATCCAGGTCGGATTCCCACCACAGCGCATCGGGCAGGTCGAGACTGACGTAGGCCAACAGCTCACGAGTCGTACCACCTGTGTAGGCCTGCGCCTGAGCCCAGTGCACCTGCGTGTCGCTGCGCTTGGGCGCGCGCTCTTCCAGTGCTTCATGCACCCGTTCGATTACCCGCAGGTAATTGCCCCGTGTCAGTGGCCGCTGCCCACGGAAGTTGCCGATCGACGGCACCGCCAGGCTGGTGGAACCGTGCAGGTCGACGACCAGTACCTGCGGCGAAGGAAAGGACGAGGTGCTCCAGTAACTACTGTAGAAATTCGTCAGCATCACGCCAAACGAGAAGGTGCCAGGCCGCTCCTGCGGAGTGGGGCGCATCAGTTGAGCCAGGGTGAAGGACATGGCGAAGGAGAACTCCCGGCCTTCGTGGATCTCCATGCCGTTTTCACGGACCAGCATGCGTCGCTGCAGCGGGACCACATCCAGGTCCTGGCGCTGGGTGGACTCGTCGCTCTGCTGTGCAACTCGGTTGAGGAAGGCCTCGTGCTCGTGGATGTCGCCCACCAGGCGGCTGAAGTGGAAGTGCACCTTGTCTCGCTCCTCCTGCACGACCCGGCCAAGCGCCCAGTAACAGGCACCGACCAGCATCAGGGCAAGGGAGACGGCGCACAGCAGCACGACGTTCAGGCGCAGCGAGGTGCTGGCCAGCTTGCGAATCGAGCCGTGGTCATGTTCCTTCATGCACAGTATCCGGTGTCGCGGAAAGTAGCGGCGGAGGGCCCGCCGGATACCAGCAGACTGTAGATGCGAGTACGCGATAAGGCGACCCGACGGCCTCGCTGAAGCCGACGATCGCCCTTGCATGCACGATGTGTCTGCCATGGATCAATGAGCCATGGCAGATCGCTCCTGGAGCAGTTGGCGGGTGAACACGGCCGGCGGCACCGCTTCGGAGAACAGAAAGCCCTGGGCGCAGTCACAGCGCAGGCGGCGCAGCAGGGCCAGTTCGTCCGGGTGTTCGACACCTTCAGCGATCACCTCCAGGCCCAGTTGCCGACCGAGCTTGACGATGCTTTCCAGTGCCGCCGCCAGCCCTTCGTCATCCACGCAGCCATGCACCAGCGCGCGATCGATCTTCAGCTCGGTGAAGGGCGTCGAGACCAGGTTGTACAGCGAGCTGTAGCCCTGGCCGAAATCGTCCTGGGCGAGGCCGAAGCCCTTCATGCGCAGGCGGTAGGTGCCGGCATAGTAGTTCGCCGGGGTCGCCGTGTGGCTGCATTCGAGCAGCTCGAAGACGATGTGTGCCGGAACCCCGCCACGGGCTGCAACGAAGGCGGCGAGACGATCGGGCAGCTCGGGATCGTCCAGCAGATGGGTCGGCAGGTTCACCGCCACCGACAGGTGGAATCCCAGCTGGCTCCAGTCGGCCTGGGCCTGCAGGGCCTGCTCGAGCACCGTCCAGAGCAGCGCCTCGTCGAGCCCGGCCGCTGTCAGAGCCGGCATGAAGCTGCCCGGCTGCAGCACGCCATGGCGCGGATGCTCCCAGCGCACCAGTGCCTCGGCGGCGACGATGCGGCCGTCGATCAACGAAGCCTTGGGCTGGAACCAGGCACACAACTGCCGCTGTTCCAGGGCGTGCTCCAGCTCTGCCCGGGTCGGTGCGGGGATGGCCGGCGCGCGGTGTTGTTCGGCGCGTTCAAGGCGCGAGACGAGCTTGTCCAGCAGGCGCCGGACCACTGGCGCACGGGCCGGCTTGGCGATCTGTTCGAGCACCGTGATGCCGTGGGCGCGGGCCACCATGCAGGCGCTGCCCATCAGCGGGCGCGACGCCGAACTCATGATCGCCAGCAGCGGCGGATGGCTCAGCGCGGCGAGGCGCTGGATCAGTTGCACGCCATCCAGGCCCGGCATCATCAGGTCACTGACCACCAGGTCGAAGCGTTCATGCTCCAGCCAGCGCAGCGCCTCGGCGCCATCCTCGGCGGCGCGCAGTTCCACCGCGCCCTGCTCGCGAAACAGGTTAAGCAGGTACTCGCGCTGGAAGGGTTGGTCTTCGACGATCAGGATTCGCTGATGTCGCATGTCGGCACCTCCGCGGGCAGGCTGGTCAGGCATTGGCGCAGGGTGCGCAGGTCCACCGGCTTGAGCAGGCAGAGGTTCATGCCAGCGGCGAGGCAACGCTCGTTTTCCTCGTGCATGGCGTTGGCGGTGGCGCCGATGATCGGCCCGCGATAGCCGCGCTGGCGCAGCGCACGCGCCAGTTCGTAGCCATTGAGATGGGGCATGTTGACGTCGGTGAGCACCACCTCGAAGGCATCCGGCTGCCAGCGCGTGAGCGCCTGCCGGCCGTCCACGGCGAGCTCGACCGCACAGCCGAGGGTTTCCAGCTGGTCGCGCAGAATCAGTTGGTTGATCGGGTTGTCCTCCACCAGCAGCACGCGCAGGCCGAGGCCGATGTCCGGCAGGGCTTCGGCCAGGCGCGCCGCCTCACCACCGAGGCAGCCCTGTGCCGCCGCCAGCGCACGGCGCAGCCCTTCGAGGTTGTAACGGCCGACGTGCCAGTCGCAGCCTTCCTGGCGCGGCTGCTCGCCCCCCAGGTCGGTCACCAGCACCCGGCAGCCGCGCCAGTTGGGCAGCGGCTTGCGGTCATGGGGGTTGAAGCGCAGGTCCACCAGCACACTGGAGGCGTCTTCCTCGACCGGCTGCTCACAGGCCACCACCTGGGCCCGCCCGCCCCAGCGAGTGATCCAGCCGCACAGGCTCTCGGCCAGCTCGCGGGTCGGCGCATGCACCCAGACCATCGAGTTGTACAGCCGGGGTTCGTTGTGCGCCTGCCGGTCCACGCATTGCAGCGGCAGGCTGAGGGCGAAGCTGCTGCCCAGGCCGACGTCGCTGACGACTCGCAGCTGCCCGCCCATCAACTCGGTGAGGCGCTTGCAGATCGACAGGCCAAGGCCCGTGCCGCCGGCCATGCGGGCGTTGCCGGAGACCTGGTAGAAGGCATCGAAAAGGTGCGCCTGCTGGTCCTCGGGGATGCCGATACCGGTATCGGCGACCTGCCAGTGCAGGGTGTCATGCCAGCCCTCCCCCGGCTCCGAGCGCACCCGCAGGACGATGCGCCCGCTATCGGTGAACTTCACCGCGTTGCTCAGCAGGTTGTTGAGGATCTGGCGGATGCGCGTGGCGTCGCCGAGCATCCGCTCGGGCATCTGCGGGTCGCAGCAGGCATAGATCTGCAGGCCTTTGGCGCGGGCGGTAGCGGCGTAGGACTGGACCGTATCAAGGGTCAGCTCCAGCGGCGAGAATTCCACCGGCTCCAGGCCCAGCTGGCCGACCTCGATCTTCGATACGTCGAGCACGTCGCTGATCAGTTGCAGCAGGGTCGACGAGGAACGCTGGATCGCACGCAGGTAGCCGGACTGCTGGTGGTCCAGCGCCGTGCGGCCGAGCAGCTCGAGGGTACCGAGCACGCCATAGAGCGGTGTGCGGATCTCATGGCTCATGGTCGCCAGGAACAGCGTCTTGGCCTCGTTGGCGGTGTCGGACAGGCGCTTGGCTTCGGCCAGCGCGGCTTCCGTCTGCTTGCGTGCGCTGATGTCGCTGAAGGCACAGCAGAGCACTTCCTCGCCCTTGTAGCGCGTCGGCGTGTAGCTCAGGTAGAGGTGCCGCCCCGTGTGCGTCTCGACCTCCTCGGAGCCTCCCTCCTCGCCACTGTTGAAGCCCCGTTCGAGCCAGCCGTGGCTCCAGTAGCGGCGCTCGTCGCCGCTGCCGAGCCACTGCTGGGCAAGGCGGTTCTCCAGCACCACCTCGGCGTCGTTGCGGCGCAACACGCAGAGCGCCACCGGCGCGGTCTGGATCATCGCGCGGTGGAAACCCTCGTTCTCCACCAGCGCGTTCAGGCGATGCTGCGCCGGGCCGATCAGGCGCCGGTTGATGCGCCGGCACATGCCCCAGACCAGCAGCGAGCAACCCATCAGGAAGGCCAGCGAGGCGAGTACCCGGGGCCACATCGGCACCAGCAGCTCGGCAAGGTTGAAGTAGTAGATCAGCGACCAGTCGGAACTGCCCAGGTGCTTGAGCAGCGCCAGGTGGCTGGGCAGCAGGCCGGCACCGCTGAAGGAAAAGTTGTCGCCTTCCCAGAGGTCGCTGAACTGCAGGCCGAGCTGTGGCGTGACCGCGCTGCCGAGGATCGCCCGGTGCTCACGGTCGAGCAGCAGGAAACGCCCCGCCTCGGGCACGCCGAAGGCCGCGGACAAATCGGCGCCGAACAGCTCCAGGCCCAGCCAGCCGTTGTCTTCCTCGTTGGTCACGCGGGTGAACAGGTACTGCCGCGCTTGCGGGTCGGTCGGGTCGGCGAGCCAGCGTACCTGCCGCTCCTCCTTCGGTGTGCCGGGCTGCCCCAGCGCTTCGAGCACCGACGGCGGCACCACCGCGTTGAGCGCTGGAGCGCCGTAGAGGCGGGTCACCGAGCGATTGGGGCCTGGCGAGACATAGATCAGGTTCAGCCGCTTGGCTTCCATCTCCGACAGGTCGCGCCCGGAGAGGGCCAGGCTCCAGCTCGAACCGGGCTCGCCCAGGGTGACGAAAACCTGCTCATGGGGCGGCACCGGCACGCTCAGCTGGCGCCACTGCACCAGCGGCTCGTGGACTTTCCAGGTCACTCCCCGGCTGATGTGTTCGAGCAGCGATTCGCGCTGGCCGAGGTAATCCTGGGCCTCGTACATGGCCGCGTTCATCTGCCGACGCAGCTGCGACACTTCACTGTTGAAGCTTGCGGCGAGAAACAGGCTGAGCGTGAAGAACAGGCAGGCGATCACCACCCAGGCCAGCAGACGAAGGAGCTTTCGGGCTGCCTTCGGGGTGGAAAAGGACGAATCCTGGCGACGAAGGAACTGCTTGAGTTTCATGTCCGCCAGCCTGGAGAAAAGCGGGCCAGACGGACATCAGACAAATCTAAAAAGTGCCGATTCGCGAGCGATCACCCAGAAACCCTTACCTCGCCGGTCAGCCGTCCAGCAATCCGCTCGCCCGCTGTACTCGTCGCTCCGTCGCCGCTTCCAGCACCTGCCTGCCACGCCCGGCGCTGGCCAGGGTGAACCACTGGCGGGCGCGGGTGATGCCGGTATAGACCAGCTCGCGGGTGAGGATGGGGTTGAGGCTATCGGGCAGCAGCAGCGCAGCGTGGGTGAACTCCGAGCCCTGGGATTTGTGCACGGTCATGGCGAACACCGTTTCCACCGCCTGCAGGCGGCTGGGCAGGATCCAGCGGATATTGTCGCTGCCGTCGCCCGCCGGGAAGGCCACGCGCGCCACCCAGCGCACCGAACCATCGTCAGCCGTCTGCGGCAGCGCCAGGGTGATGCCGATATCGCCGTTCATCAGGCCCAGGCCGTAGTCGTTGCGGGTGACCAGCACCGGACGGCCGGCGAACCAGCCGTTCGCCGTGGTGATCAGCCCTTCGCGTTGCAGCAGATCGCCGATCAGGTTGTTCAGCCCCTCCACGCCCCAGGGCCCGCGCCGTAATGCGCAGAGCAACTGGAACTGGCCGTGGGCCTCGAGCACTGTTCTTGCCCAGGCATCCAGCGCAGCCTGGCCGGCGTCATGGGCCGGACGCGCGCCGCTGACCACGCGCAGGTAGTGGGCGTAGCCGACCGGGCCGAACAGGTCACCGCCACGCCCGCCGTCGATCACCAGGTCGCGCAGGCTGCGGGTTTCCTGGGCGTCCACGGCGATGCGGGCGAGGTCCTGGTGTTGCGCCTTCCAGACTTGGCGCAAAGCTGGGATATCGCCGGCGTTGACCGCTTCGGCCAGTTGGCCGATGCCGCTGCCGGCACTGAAGCGGTGACTGTGGCGGAGCATGGCCACCGCCTGGTCGAGGTCGCTGCCGGAGGCATCCAGCAGCACGTCGTCAATGGCTTCGCCGGTCACGGCTTGCAGCCAGTCGCGGGTGGCCGGGCGGTAGTGGCCTTCGCGGGCGCGGCTGCACAACTCGCCGAGCACCGCGCCGGCCTCCACCGAGGCCAACTGGTCCTTGTCGCCCAGCAGGATCAAACGGGCACGCGGCGGCAGGGCGGCCAGCAGCGCGGCCATCATTTCCAGATCGACCATCGAGGCTTCGTCCACCACCAGCAGCTCCAGCGCCAGCGGGTTGCCGGCGTGGTGGCGGAACTGCCGGCTGTCCGGGCGGCTGCCGAGCAGACGGTGCAAGGTAGTGACTTCGGTGGGGATCGCCGCGCGCGCGGCCTCGCCATTGGCCAGGCCGGAGAGGTCGAGGCGCTGCACGGCGCCGGCGATGGATTCGTTCAGGCGCGCCGCGGCCTTGCCGGTAGGCGCGGCCAGGCGGATGCGCAGCGCCCGGCCGCCCTCCCCCAGCGCCAGGCTTTGCAGCAGGGCGAGCAGCTTCACCACGGTAGTGGTCTTGCCGGTGCCGGGGCCGCCGGTGACGATGCCGAAGGCATTGCCGGCGACCAGCGCGCAGGCGAGTTTCTGCCAGTCTGCCGGGGCACCTGTTTTTTTCGGGAACAACGCCTCCAGCGCCTGGCGCAACTGGGCGACGGGCAGCGCCGCGCGCAGTGCGTCGCCCTGTTGCAGACGCTGGTCGATAGCGCTGCGCACTTCGCGCTCGTACTGCCAGTAGCGACGCAGATACAGACGCCGGCCGGACAGCACCAGCGGCGTATCGCCGGGGCCGTCGCCGACCAGCCGCGAGTCGTCGAGCACGCGGCGCCAAGCGTCGAGATCGAAGCCTTCCAGCAGCACGCCGGGCAGCTCCGGGGCATCCTTCGCCGAGTCGCCTTCGGGCGGCAGTGAAAGAGCGAAGCGGCTGTCGGCCAGCGTTGCCTCCAGGTCGAGACAGACGTGCCCACGGCCGAGCTGGTGGCTGGCCAGTGCGGCAGCGAGGATCAGCAGCGGGTTGGCGTCCGGCGCGCGCTCGACGAGGAAGGTCGCGAAGGCGCGATCCAGCTCGCGCAACCAGCCGCGTTCGGCCCAGCGACCGATCAGTGCGAGCATCTCGGCAGTGCTCTTCATGCCGGCACCTCCGCGCGGAACAGGCGATCCAGTTCGTCCATCAGCACCTTCGGCGGACGCTCCAGGTACATGCCCTGGGTTGCCGAGGAACTGCCGCGCAGGAACAGGTACATCGCGCCTCCGATGTGGCGGTCGTAGTCATAGTCAGGCAGACGCGCCTGCAGCAGCCGATGCAGGGCGAACAGGTAGAGCGCGTACTGCAGGTCGTAGCGGTGCTCCAGCAGCGCCTCGCGCAGCGCATCGTGCGTGTAGGCCTCGTCGTCGGCGCCCAGCCAGTTGGATTTGTAGTCGGCCACGTAGTAGCGGCCTTCGTGCTCGAACACCAGGTCGATGAAGCCCTTGAGCATGCCGTTGAGCAGGTTCGCCTGCAGCGTCGGCCGCGCCACGCCGCCGAGGGTATGGCGGATCACCACGGCATCGAGGCGCTGGCTGTCGACGTTGCGGGTGGCGAACCAGAACTCCATTTCCTTCTGGAAGCTGGCCAGCCCGGCCAGGCTGACCGGCGCGGCGGCGGGCACGCGGAAGGCGGTGCGCAGGTACTGCCCGAGCCAGCCGCTGAGCGGCTCGATCCACTCTTCCCAGCCACGCAGGGCGCAGCGCCGGGCGACCTGGTCACGCAGCTGTTCTTCATCGACGTCGAAGTTTTCGTCAGCCGCCCACTCCAGCAGGCCATGGAGGAAGCTGCCGGGGTTCGCCCCGCGCGGGAAGGCGTGCAGGCTGAATGGCGCCGGCACGGCTTCCACCTCACGCAGGTCTTCCAGGCCGCTTTCGCGCAGCAGGTCCTCACTGGCGCTGATCGGCTCGTCGGCGGCAGGTGCCGGCGTGACGGCGCTGTCGCCCTCGCTGGCGCCCTCGGTGGCCAGGTTGGCCAGCGCGGAGTAGCTGGCGATCCACCATTTCTCCGCCACCCGGCGACGCGGCTCGCGAGCCGCGCCCAGCTCGCCGGCCGGTGCGCCGACGAACAGCTCGGAGCCGACTTGCGGTACCGGCAGCAGGGCAATTTCCGCTTGGCCAGCCTGCAACTCGCCCAGGCGCGCAGCCACCTCCTCGACACTCAGCGCGTTGCCGCCACCGAGCAGGTAGCCCATGGCGCCCTTGTGCAGCTCGGGGCTCTTGCTGTTGCTCATCACCAGCGGCGCCATGCCCAGCCATACCGCATGGCGCGCACGGGTCAGGGCCACGTAGAGCAGGCGCATATCCTCGCTCAGGCGCTCGTCGTTGGCCTGCTGGAAGGCCGCCTTGGCCTGCTCCTTGTCGCGGGACAGCTCTACCACCCGCGCATCGCCGACCTGGAAGCTCGGCGGCGTGCCGCTCTTGCCGTCCAGCTCGCGCCAGGTGCAGATGAAGGGCAGCAGCACCAGCGGGTACTCCAGGCCCTTGGACTTGTGGATGGTCACCACCTTGATCAGGTCGGCGTCGCTTTCCAGGCGGAGGATTTCCTCGCTGGAGGGGCTTTCCAGTTGCTCGGCCAGCACGCGCAGCAGCGCATGTTCACCATCCACTTCCACGGCCTCGCGCTGCAGCCATTCGGCCAGGTGCAGCAGGTTGGTCAGGCTGCGCTCGCCATCGCTCGCGCGCAGCAGGCGCGCCGGCAAGCTGAAGTCGGCGAGCAGGCGACGCAACATCGGCAGCACGCCCTGCTGCTGCCAGAGCCCGCGGTAGTCGCGGAAGCGCAGGACCATGTCTTCCCAGAAGCGCTCGTCCTGGTTCAGCCGCTCCAGGGTCGCCCAGTCCAGCGCCAGGCTGCGGGTGGCCAGGGCGATGCGCAGGGCCGCGTCGTCGCCGGGGTCGGCGCAGGCGCGCAGCCAGTGCAGCAGGTCGACCGCCTCGGGGCTGTCGAACACCGAATCGCGGTCGGACAGATAGACGCTGGCGAGCCGGCGCCTGGCCAGTTCGCCGCGGATGGCCTCGGCCTCGCCGCGACCGCGCACGAGGATCGCGATGTCCGCCGGGCGCAACGCGCGCCATTGCCCCTCGGCATCGCGGAAACCGCTCTGCGTGGAGCTCAGCCAGCGCTGGATGGCGCTGGCGCTGCGCTCGGCCATCTGCTGGCGGTACAGCGTGGAGCCGCAGACCTGGCCATCGTTGTCCAGCTGCCAGAAGGTCATGGCCGGCGCTTCGCTGCCTTCGAGCAGCAGTGTCTCATCACGCCCGCGCGCGCCCACTTCGAGGAAGGGCACGGGGTTTTCCTGCCCGTCCACGGCAAAGCGAAACGCGCCGCGCGGGTGGCCTTCGGCGAACAGGAAGCAGCGGTTGGCCGCTTCGACCATCGCCAGCGTGGAGCGGTAGTTGGTACCCAGCGTGTAGTGCCGCCCGGCGGTAGCGGCGCGGGCGCGCAGGTAGGTGTGGATGTCGGCGCCACGGAAGGCATAGATCGCCTGCTTGGGGTCGCCGATCATGAATAGACCCAATTGCTTTTCTGAAGAGCCCTCTCGCGGGTTCTCGGCGATGCGGTAGACGCGCTCGAAGATGCGGTACTGCAGCGGGTCGGTGTCCTGGAATTCGTCGATCAGCGCCACCGGGAACTGCTCGCGGATACGCTCGGCCAGGCGCTCGCCGCCGCTGCCGGCGAGGGCGCGATCGAGGCGCACCAGCAGGTCGTCGAAACCCAGTTCGGCGCGCTTCTGCTTCTCCGCTTCGAGGTTCTGGCGCACTTCATTCAGCGCATGCAGCAGCAATTGCGGGCCGATCTCCGGGCGCTGTTCGGCGCGCTCCACCCAGGCGTCGATGGCCTGCAAGGCCGGGTGCTCCGGCACCACGGCCTTGGCTTTCACCTTGATCCGCGTCTGGCCGAACTTGACGAGGTTGTCCGGCGCATCTGCGCCTTCGCTCCAGGCATCCAGCGCCTCGATCCAGCCGGCAAAGACGCTGTCGTCATCCTTGCCGCGATAACTGTTGCCGTTGAGGTCGCCGCGCAGGTTGCGCAGCAGCTCGGCCACACCAGCACGGTCTGCCGCCCAGGCTTCGCGGGCGCGGGTCTCGGCGGCGTCGAGTTCGTCGTAGAACTGGCCGGTGGCCTCCAGCAGCTCGCCGAGGGAGGCCGGTGCGGTCAGCGGTTGATCGGCATAGCGGAACCCGGCTTCCTGCGCCGCCAGCAGCGGTTGCAGGGCGCGGGCCAGGGCTTCCGGGCCGGCGTAGCAATGGCGCACGGCATTGGCGGCGGCCACGCCCAGCGGGTAGAAGTTGCGCCGCCAGTAGTCGCGCACCGCTTCGGCGAGCAGTTCGCTCTGGTCGGCGGCCAGGTCCTGGGTGAACAGGCTGCCGCTGTCGAAGGCGTGCTCGCGCAGCATGCGGTAGCACCAGCTGTGGATGGTCGACACGGCGGCCTCGTCCATCCATTCGGCAGCCAGGCGCAGCAGGCGTGCGCAACCGGGCCAGCGCTCGGGCGCATAACCATCGCGCAACTTCACCAGCAGGCCGTCGTGTTTCTCCCCGGGCTCGGCGAAGCAGCGCGCGGCCTCGCCCAGGCGCGCGCGGATGCGCTCGCGCAACTCCTGGGTCGCGGCCTCGGTGAAGGTCACCACGAGGATTTCCGGCGGGCTCAATGGCCGGCCGAAGGCGGCCTGCTCGCCGCCGTGGTCGAGAACCAGGCGCACGTAGAGCAGCGCGATGGTGAAGGTCTTGCCGGTGCCGGCGCTGGCTTCGATCAGCCGGCTGCCGTGCAGCGGGAAATCAAGGGGGTTGAGCTCTACAGCGCTCATTGTTCGGCCTCCTTGCGCTGCAGTATCGCGAACAGCGGCCCGTACAATGCCTCGGCCCAGGCGGCGAATTCCTCGCTGGCATTGAGCGTGGCGAAATCCGCGTAGACCCGCGCCAGGGCCGCCGAGGATGCCGCCTCGCCGCTCAGGTTGAAACCGCCGTCATAGCGCTTGGCGGCTTCGCGGGCTGCACGTTCCTGATCTTCTCCAGCCGCCAGCCAGGCGAAGGCGGTTTTGCAGGCCACCGGCAGCGGACGGCTCATGCCCTGGAACCAGGCGTCCAGCAGCGCGTCCAGTTCGGCGCGCGCTTCCTGAGCCGGCAGCGGTGGAAATTCCAGGGTGCCGGTCAGGCCGACCAGCACACTGGTCACCGGTTCGCCGCACAACTGCAACGCCAGGTGGCGCACCCAGGGGCGCACCAGCCCGTGCCACTTGTAGCCCTTGCCTTCGTGGAGTTTGCCGCTGACCAGTTGCAGGCTGGCGAGCTGGCCATCGGCGTTGCGGCGCAGGCCACCGAGCCAGTCGGCCAGTTCGATGCCGGCATGCTCATGCTGCAGCTCGCGCTGCTCCTCTTCCACCTGCGACCAGTGCTCCAGTTGCTCACGGTAGCGCGCCAGCAGGTCGTGCAGCGGCGCCACCAGCGCCTGGGCGGAGAAGTCGCCGAAGGCCGCCAGCGGCAGCCGTCCTTCGCGGCGCAGGCGTTCGACCTGGCCGGTGAGTTGCGCGGCCAGTTGGTCGGCCTGCCAGTGCTGCTCCACCCACGGGCGCAGGCGTTCGCAGAGTTCGAATTGCAGCTGCCAGACGTCCAGCCCGTTCAGCTCGAAGGGCTCTTCATCCTGGCCAGTCAGTTGCTCCTCGGCGAAGCGCACCTTGAGGCGCTGCAGGAAGAAGGCGCCAACCGGGTTGGCCAGGAAGTCGGCAAGCACGCGCAGGCCGATGGGGGCGTCCAGCACGAGCGGCGACAACGGCGCGTCGCTCTTCTCGTCATCATGTTCGCGGTGCACGTCACGCCACTCGCGGGCATAGGTGTAGAGGCCGTCGATGCCGCGGTCCGCAGGCGCCTCGAAATACGTCCGGCTGAAAGGTTGCAGCGGATGTTCGAGGGTCAGGCCGTGCAACAGGTCGCCGCCGTCCGCGCGCTGCCAGCCGGCGGCGAGGTGGTCGCGCAACTGGCCGACCAGCACCGACGGCGGGCGCTCGGAATTGTCGCGGATGCTCCGCCCTACCCAGCTGACGTAGAGCTGCCGGCGCGCCGAGAGCAATGCTTCGAGCAGCAGGTAGCGGTCGTCTTCGCGCCGCGAGCGATCGCCGGGGCGGTAGTCGTTGCGCATCAGGTCGAAGTCCAGCGGCGACTGCGGGCGCGGGTAGTCGCCATCGTTCATGCCCAGCAGGCAGACCAGCTGAAAGGGAATCGCGCGCATCGGCATCAGGGTGCAGAAGCTCACCGCGCCGGCGAGGAATCGCTGGTTCAGGCCGCCGGCGTCCAGCCCGCTCAGCCATGCCTCGCGCACCACCGAGAGTGGTAGCGGGTCGCTGAAGCCGGCATGGCCGCAGGTTTCCAGCCAGCCTTCGAGCAGTTGCAGGAGTTGCTGGCGAAGCAGCTCATCGTAGTCGTCGGTGACCTGGAAGAAGTCCTCCAGCAGCGTGCGCAAACGCTGCACCCAGGTGGCAGGATCGGCTTCCTCGGCGAGCAGATCGCAGGCCTTTTCCAGCGCGGCGAGCAGGCCCGCCAATGGACCGAGCGCGGCAGCGTCGAGACCGCCGATTTCCGCGTAGGGCTGGATGCCCTGGAAGGCCTCGCCCTCGCCCACCGCAAAGCCCAGCAACATGCGCCGCAGGCCGAAGCGCCAGCTGTTGGCTTCGGCGGCGGCAGGCAGGCCGAGGCGTTCGCGCTGCTGGCCATCGAGGCCCCAGCGCACGCCGGCGCCGTCGATCCAGCGGCGCAGCAGCGGCAGGTCGGCGTCGGCCAGGCCGAAGCGCGCACGCACGGCGGCGACGTCCAGCAGGTCGAGGATTTCGCTCACGGCAAAGCGGCTATCGGGCAGCCGCAGCAGGTGCTCAAGCGCCACCAGCAGCGGCTCGCGGCCGCGCTGCCCCTGGTCGGCCAGGGTGTAGGGGATGAAGCGTTTGTCGTCGCGCGGCAACTGGCCGAACACCGCTTCGATGTGCGGCGCGTAGGGGTTGATGTCCGGCACCATGACGATCACGTCGCGCGGGCGCAACGTCGGGTCGGCGTCGAAGCGTGCGAGCAGTTGGTCGTGGAGGATTTCCACTTCGCGCTGGGCACTGTGGGCAACGTGGAAGCGCAGCGAATCGTCGGCCTGCGGGTCGACCGCCGGCCAGTGTTCGCGGGTTTCATCCAGCGGCCGCAGCTCCAGGATGTCGTCCTGCAATTGGCCGAGCAGGCTGCTCGGTGCCACCTCGCTGAACAGGTCGATGCGCCCATTGCTCACCGCGCCCAGACGTGCGCGGTAGCTTTCCGGGTCGTCGTACTGGTCGAGCAGGTTGATGTAGTCGCGACCCTGCTTGCCCCAGGCCGCCAGCAGTGGCTGGGCGTACTGGTGTTGCTGGTCGTCGCTGAGCAGCTCCGGGGTACCGGCGCGGCGGCGCTGGCGGCGGTATTCGTGGCGCAGCAGGTCCTTGTCGGCAACGATGTCGGCCCAGTGGTGGCGGCAGGGGTTGTGCACGCAGAGCAGCACCTGCGCCTGGCGCGCCAGCACGGCGAGCGCCTCGACGGTTTGCGCGGGCATGGCGGAAATGCCGAACACCACCACGCGACGCGGCAATCCTGGCAGCGGGTTTTCGGCGGACTTGAGCTTCTGGATGAAGCGCCCATGCACGCCGGCCCGGCTGGTAGCCAGGCCCTCGGCGCCGACGTCGTCGAGCAGCGCGCGCCACAGGGCGGCCTGCCAGCGGTTGTCAGCGTCCAGTTCCTTCACGCTGCCGTTGGCCAGACGCAGCTGGTCGACACCGCGGCTCCAGTCCTCCAGCCAGTCGGCGCGGTAGACCTGGTACTGGTCGAACAGGTCGGCCAGGCGCTCGGCCAACTGGTGGCGCTTGCGCAGGTCGGCATCGTCGGCGAGGAAGCGCTGCAGGGTGGCAAACTCGCCCTGCTCCAGCAGGGTCGGCAGCAGGCGCATCAGGCGCCAGGTCAGCGGGCCCTTGTCGAGTACCGAGACCTCGGGGATTTCGTCGCGGCCCAGCGCACCGCGGTAGGCGCGCCAGAGAAACTGCGCCGGCAGTTGCACGTCCAGCGCAGCGGTGACGCCGCAGCCGCCCTCCTCCACGTCGCGCCCCAGCGCCAGCTTCAGCCACTGGGCGATGCCGTTGCTCTGCACCAGGATCACCTCGTTCTCCAGCGGCGCCAGCGGGTGCAGGCTCATCCACTGCACCAGCAGGTCGCGCAGCGCTTCCGGATGGTTGCCGTGGATCACCATCAGGCCGGGGGTCAGTCGCTGCTCGCTCATCGGATCTCCTGGGTCAGGCGGCGGCGATGGCGCACCGCGAGGGATGAGCGGCATTTCACCAAAAACCGTGGCCGCGAGCAGCCTTTTTCCCACTCGACGGAAGGATTTCCCCGTCGCCGCGAATCGCCTGACCTCTGCTGTCACGCAAACACGCTGGCAACCGGGCCTCTCCGACATTTTCGAAACTGACTGGATTACGGTTCGTTGCTCCGCCCAGCAGCTATGCTGATTCCACGGCCGTTCCAGGCCAGCCATGGAGGAAACGATGGGCAAGAAGAGCAAAGCGAAGAACCCGGTTCCCGAACAGACCGGGAAGATGAAGAACAAGGATTACGAAGAGCACCTGCGCAAGCTGTCCGTGGAACTGGTCAAGCTGCAGCAATGGGTAGTCCACAAGGGGCTGAAGGTCTGCATCGTCTTCGAGGGCCGCGACGGCGCCGGCAAGGGCGGCACCATCAAGGCCCTCACCGAGCGCGTCAGCCCGCGGGTGTTCCGCGTGGTGGCATTGCCCACGCCCACCGAACGGGAGAAATCCCAGCTCTACGCCCAGCGCTACATCCGCCACCTGCCTTCGGCCGGCGAGGTGGTGATCTTCGACCGCAGCTGGTACAACCGCGCCGGCGTCGAGCGGGTGATGGGCTTCTGCACCGAGGAGCAGGCCGACAAGTTCCTCGCCGTGACCCCGCTGTTCGAGCGAATGCTCACCGAATCGGGAATCATCCTGTTGAAGTTCTGGCTGGAGGTCAGCCCCGAGGAGCAGGAGCGCCGCCTGAAGGATCGCATCACCGACGGCCGGAAGATCTGGAAGCTCTCGCCGATGGACGTGAAATCCTTCACCCGCTGGGACGAATACACCCGCGCCCGCGACCTGATGTTCGCCGCCACCGACTCGCCCTGGGCGCCCTGGATCGTGGCACCGTCCGAGGACAAGAAGCGCGTGCGCCTGAACGTCATCAGCCACGTCCTCAAGCACGTGCCGTACAAGGACCTCCCCCGCGAGGAAGTGAAGCTGCCCAGGCGCGGCAAGATCGGCAAGTACAAGAGCCCCGACTATCCGATCCACTACATCGAAGAGAAATTCTGATGGCAACCGGGGCCGGCACACGCCGGCCCCGCATCGTTCGGATCTGGTGACTACTTGCGCACGCCCGAGCGGCCTTTTTGCAGGGGCGGACTCTGTCCGCGATGTGCCACCGGCCAGCACCGAGCGGTCGGAAATCGATCGCGGACAGAGTCCGCTCCTACGTGAAAGTTCTGCGCTCGGGTCGGCCCTCACCCTGACCCTGGCTGGGGTGAGGGGGATGCATTGGTCCGGACTCCCCAGGAAAAGACAGTTGCTCCCACCTTATGCCCACCTCAGGCAATGGCGCTCAGATAACCCTCGACCTCAGCGCCCAGCCACTCGGCAAAGGCCGCCACCTTGGCCTGGGTCGACTCGCGCTCCGGCCAGACCAGCCAATAGGGGAAGCCATAGGGCACGCGCAGGTCGCTCAGAGCCACCAGTTCGCCGCTTTCCAGCGCGCCGGCCACCAGGCTGCGCCGCTCGAGGCCGATTCCCTGCCCCATGCGCACGGCTTCGATGCTCAGGTTGGAGTCGTTGACCACGAACTCCGCCGGCTCCTGGGGTACCGTCACCCCTGCCGCCTGGCACCAGCCCAGCCAGGATTCGAAGCCGGTGATACGCGGGCAGCGCAGGATTTCCTCGGGGGTGCGAGGCAACTGGCCGCCGTTGAAATCCGGCGCGGCAACGACCACCACTTCGTCCTCGAACAGGTACTCCTGCGCGAGCCCCTCCCAATGCCCCTGGCCAATGCGGATTGCCACGTCGGCCAGGCCCTGGCGCAGGTCCATGACCTCCAGGCTGGCCAGCAGGCGCAGGCGGTACTGTGGATAACTCGCGCGGAACGCCGGCAGGCGCGGCAGCAACCACTTCTGGCCGAACGACGGAGTCAGCGCCACCACCAGCTCATCCTCGCCCGGACGTGCCTTCGCCAGGCGGGTCGCTTCGGCAATATCGCGTAGCGCGCCGCGAATCTGCAGGGCATACAGGCGGCCCTCTTCGCTCAGGCGCAAGCCGCGGCCTTCGCGCTGCAGCAGGGTGATCCCCAGCAAGCCCTCCAACTGGCGCACCTGCTGGCTGATGGCCGAGTGGGTGACGTGCAGTTCGTTGGCGGCGAGGGTCACGCTGCCGAGCCGGGCAACGGCCTCGAAACTGCGCAGGGCGGCGAGCGGAGGCAATGCGCTCATGTAAGTTTTCCTAACCGAATCGGTCACTAATCGTCGCTATTACCCAACGGTCAAAGCCGCTAGATTCATGGCCATCGCGCGGAGGACCGCGCCAGCCACCATGCAATTTCCACTAACAGGATGTGCCCATGCAACAGAAGCTTCCGCACCTGATCGGCATGCTCGACTCGCCCTACGTGCGCCGGGTCGCCATCACCCTGCGCCTGCTTGGCATCGAGTTCAGCCACCAGTCGCTGTCGGTGTTCCGCACCTACGAGGAATTCCGCGGCATCAACCCGGTGGTGAAGGCGCCGACCCTGGTCATGGGCGATGGCCAGGTGCTGATGGACTCGACTCTGATCATCGATTGCTTCGAACACCTTGCCGGGCGTAGCCTGATGCCCACCGAGCCGGCCGCGCGGGTGCGCGCCACGCGCCTGCTGGGCCTCGCCCTGGCGGTCATGGAGAAGGCGGTGCAGCGTTACTACGAACAGCAGCGGCCACAGGACAGGCAGCTCGCCAGTTGGCAGGAAAGGGTCGACCAGCAGTTGCACGCCGCCCTGGCGCAACTGGAGAGCGAACTGCGCGAACTGTCGCTGGATGCTGCCGCACCGCTGGACCAGGCCGGGCTGAGCATCGCGGTGGCCTGGACCTTCGTGCAGCTGCTGCACTCGGAAGACATCCCGGCAGACAGCTACCCGGCGGTAGCCGACTGGGCGCAGCAGGCTGAAGCGCTGGAGGTGTTCAAGGCGTTCCCGCCGGTCTGACCCCCTGGCACGGGCATAGGAGCGGACTCCCTCCGCGATGGGTTCCCTGCGCGCCTGTGAGCTATCGCGGACAAAGGCCGCTCCTACGTTCTCTGAGGCTCAGTCCTTGGGCAGCTCCTCATGCCGCTGCCGGGTGAAGCGCAACAGGCCGAAGCAGATGACGAAGCCGCAGAGCGCCAGCCCGGCTGCCGCCAGGAAGATCGAAGGGTAACCGTGGCGGGCGGCGACCAGCCCCATCAACGGCCCGGCAACGCCCATCGCCAGGTCGAAGAACAGCGCGTAGGCGCCCAGCCCCGCGCTGCGGCTGCTGGCCGGGATACGCAGCACCGCCTCGACCCCCAGCGACGGATAGACCAGCGACAGGCCGCAGCCGGTGAGCGCCGCCCCCAGCAGCGCGAAGCCTGGCCCCGGCGCCTGCCAGAGCAGCAGCAGGCCGAAAACCTCCACCGCCAGGCAGACCACCGCCACGGCAAAGCCGCCGAAGCGATTGACCGTGCCGGAAAAGATCAGCCGCGCACCGACGAAACAGACCCCGAAGGCGGTCAGGCACCAGGCCGGATTCGCCCAGCCCTGGCTGCCGTAATACAGGGTGATGAAGGTTGCCAGAGTGCCGAAACCGATGGAGCCGAGCATCACGCACATCCCGTAGGGCAGTACCCGGCCGAGCACTGCGTGGAAGGCCATGCGCGTGCCGGCGATGGTCGGCACCTCGGCCCGTCCTCGGGCCGCCAGCCAGCCCAGCGCGGTCAGCAGCAGGATGCTCACGCCCAGGCTCCACAGGCCCAGCGATGCCGACATGGTCACCCCCAGCGGCGCACCGATGGCGATTCCGCCGTAGCTGACGATGCCGTTCCAGGAAATCACCCTGGCGGTATTCTGCGTACCCACCAGCGCAATGCCCCAGCTCGCCGTGCCGATCCCCAGCAGCCCCTGCGCCAGGCCGAACAGCAGGCGGCTGCCGAGCAACAGCGCCAGGCTCAGCCAGGCCACGGAATCGACACTGGTAGACGCCAGCACCAGCACTCCGCCCATCCCCAGCACGCCCAGGCCATACAGCACGGCGCGCTTGGCCCCGTAGGTATCGGCCAGGTAGCCCGCCAGCGGCCGCGACAGCAGCGTGGCGATGTACTGCAGGCCGATGACCACGCCGGCGACTACGGTGGAGTAGCCCAGCTCTTCGTGGACGAAGCCGGGCAACACCGGCAGCAGCAGGCCGATGCTCAGGAACAGGACAAAGGTGAAGACGACGGTGGCGAGAATGCGCAGGGTGACGGAGGCAGTTCGCTGCTCGGACGAGCTCATGGACGGGCCTGACGGTGGGTAGCAGTACGAGTGGCGGGACAGATTGAAAGCAGGCTATCTATTTCCGTCGCGATTGCCAATCCGAACCTTGCTTGCCGCCCGCGGCTCCTATAGTTGTTCCATTGCCGCGCGCCGTAGCGGTGCGCTCCACCTGCAGCAAGGAGATCGTCATGGATACCAGCCAGCACAGCCTGGGCGCCCTGTTCAAGCAACTGGGGCTGCCCGACGGGCGCCAGGAGATCGACGCCTTTCTCGGCAGCCACCGCCTCGCCGAAGGCCAGAAACTGCCGGACGCGCCATTCTGGAACGCCGCCCAGGCGCAATTCCTGCGCGAGGCGCTGCAGCAGGACTCGGACTGGACCGAAGAAGCCGACGAACTGGCGGTGCGGCTGTCCGACTGATCCGCCGCTACCTCACTTGAGATAGGAGCGCAGCACGCCCATGACCTGCTCCAGGTCTTCGTGGCGCTGCGCGGCGGTGCGGTCCTCGGCCCCCAGGTGGTCGCGCAGGTGGCCTTCGAGCACCTCGGCCATCAGGCCGTTCACTGCGCCGCGGATGGCAGCTATCTGCTGCAGGATCGCCGCGCATTCGCTGCCCGCCTCCAGCGCCCGTTCCAGCGCCTCGCTCTGGCCCTTGATGCGCCGCACCCGGGTCAACAGCTTCTTCTGGTCCTTGATGGTATGTCCCACGCTCAAACTCCAAATGTATACTGGGGTATAGTATCCAGACTGAATCTACGGACCATCATCATGCAGCACGCCGCCCACCCGCAAGACGGTCGCCACGACCACCAGTTCCACGAAGGCAATCCCCTGGCCGAACGCAACACCCTGCGCGCCGCGCTGCTGACGGTTGTGATGATGGTGGTGGAGATTGCCGGCGGCTGGATCTTCAACTCCATGGCGCTGCTGGCGGACGGCTGGCACATGAGTTCCCATGCCCTGGCACTGGGGCTGGCCTTCTTCGCCTACGTGGCGGCGCGGCGCTTCAAGGGCGACGCGCGCTTCGCCTTCGGCACCTTCAAGATCGAGATTCTCGCCAGCTACACCAGCGCCATCCTGCTGCTGGGCGTGGCGGCGCTGATGATGTTCGAGTCCGTGGCGCGGCTGCTCTCGCCTTCACCGATCCATTACCAGCAGGCCATCGTCATCGCGGTGATCGGCCTGCTGGTGAACCTGGCCTGTGCCTGGCTGCTGCGCGGCGAGCACCATCACCATGGCCATGAGCACGGGCATGACCACGCTCACCACCACGGCCACGACCATGGCCACGACCTGAACCTGCGCGCCGCCTACCTGCACGTGCTGGCCGATGCCGCCACCTCGGTGGCCGCGATCATCGCCCTGATCGGCGGCCTGATCTGGGGCGCCGCCTGGCTCGACCCGCTGATGGGCATGATCGGCGCCGTGCTGGTGGCCGTCTGGTCGGTCGGCCTGCTCAGGCAGAGCGGCCGGGTGTTGCTGGACGCGGAGATGAACGACCCGGTGGTGGAGGAAATCCGCGAGGTGGTCGCCGCGCTGCCGCAACCGGCGCGGATCACCGACCTGCACCTGTGGCGAGTCGGCAAGTCGCGCTACGCCTGCATCCTCAGCCTCGCCAGCAGCGGCGAGCTGACGCCCGAACTGGTGCGCCAGCGCCTGCAAGTGCACGAGGAACTCGCGCACATCACGGTGGAGATCAACCCGATCCCCGCCTGAGAGCAGCCCTGGAAAGACCGGAAGTCGTGGCGGCTTTGACGACCGCCACGCCGCTGCGGCCTAATGCGCAGCCTGTCGAACCGCGATCGCCTGCCCGCATGTCCAGCTCCCGCTTCTCCACTGCCCAGCAACGCGCCAGCATCCTGCACCTGCCCGCCGGCCCCTGGACGACGGTGCTCGATTGCCTGTGCGCGCGCTTCCCGGCGATCAGCCGCGACACCTGGCTGGACCGCATGGCGCGCGGCAAGGTGCTGGACAACGACGGCCAACCCATCGGCCCCGAGCATGCGTATCGCGAAGCGCTGCGCATCCATTACTTCCGCGAGGTGCCGCAGGAAGCACCGATCCCCTTCCAGGAAAGCATCCTGTATGCCGACGAACACCTGGTGGTGGCAGACAAGCCGCACTTCCTGCCGGTGACGCCCGCGGGCCAGTACGTCGAGGAGACCCTCCTCGCCCGCCTCGCCAGGCGCCTGGACAACCCGCAGTTGGTGCCGCTGCACCGCATCGACCGGCTCACCGCCGGGCTGGTGCTGTTCTCCGCCAACCCGGACAACCGCGATGCCTACCAGGCGCTGTTCCGCGAACGGCGCATCGACAAGATGTACGAAGCCATCGCGCCGGCGCTGCCGGAGCGGGAGTTTCCCCTTGTGCATCGTTCGCGAATGGTCGAGGGCGACCCCTTCATCCGCATGCAGGAAGTGGACGGCACGCCCAACAGCGAAACGCGCATCGAAGTGCTCGAGCGCCGCGGCGACCTGTGGCGCTATGGATTGCACCCGGTTTCCGGCAAGCGCCACCAGTTGCGCGTGCACATGTCGGGGCTGGGCGCGGCGCTGTGCTTCGACCCGCTCTATCCGACCCTGCCGCCGCGCGGCGAACGCCCGCCGGAGGACTTCGACAAGCCGCTGAAGCTGCTGGCCCGGCAGCTGGCGTTCCGCGATCCGCTCACCGGCGAGGCGCGGCATTTCAGGAGCCAGCTGGAGCTCTCCTGGCCTTCCATCAATTTCATCGATGGTCACCCTTAAGGCGATCCATTTCCGTCGATGGTGGCCCGGGTGTTTTCATAGCTCCACCCCAAGGAGAGAAAGCATCGGGAGCCGAACATGAGCTACAGCGCCAAGTCCTTTTCCGCCCTCGTCAACGCCCTGCGTGCCGACGGCATCACCCGTCCCGAACAGATGGCCCGCCAGCCCTTCCGCAATGCCCAGGGCTTCTGGTCCGCGGTGGCGAAGAAATGAACCTCGTGCGGCGACTCCCGCCTGCGCTGCGCATGGATGCGGTGATCGTCCTCTACGCACTGGCCACCGCCTGGCTGGTTTTTTCCGGGTTGTAGGCCCGGTCAGGTTCGCGAGCAAGCTCGCTCCTACCAGGGGCTTGCCAAGGTCCCCCCCTGTAGGAGCGAGCTTGCTCGCGAACCGGCCACAAACAAAAAAAGGGCAGCCACGGCTGCCCTTTTCGTACCCCACGCGGCCCTGCCGCGTTCCATCCTTACTTCTTCAGACAGGTGCTCATGAACGCCTTGCGTTCATCGCCCTTGAGCGCCTTGGTGGTTGCATCGGCATTGCAGGACTTCATCTTCTCCTGCTGCGGGGTCATCTTCTTGGCGTCGCCGCCGCCAGCCTTCAGGCAAGTGCTCATGTACGCCTTGCGCTCATCGCCTTTCAGCGTCTTGGCGGTGGCATCGGCGTTACAGGACTTCATCTTCTCCTGCTGCGCGGTCTGCGCGGCGGTGGCAGCAAAGCCTTGCGCCGAAAAGAGCAGGGCCAGGACGAGCAGCGGAATCCGAACGGTGGTCATGGAGTGGTCTCCCAGGATGGAATTGCCACTCTGAGCGTAGCTCGCAGCCCAGCATTCGCGAGGCCTGTAACGCGGCAGCTCAGTTCGCGGCGCCAGCTCCGTGACGCCTTTTGCGGCGCAGAAATTTAAAATGGTTATATATAAATTCTAATTGATAATTTTTTGAAATAACAAAAATGCCGCAGTATGGCGCTGCCACCCCTTCGGTACGCCAGGAACCCACCATGTCGCTGTTGACCCTTCCCAATGCCCGCGAGCAAACCAAGTCGGTCCGCGCCACGGTGCTGGTGTTCAAGGACCCGCGCTCGCAGGAGCTGCTCAACCGCATCGAACGCCTGGCGCCCAGCGAAGCCAATGCGCTGATCATCGGCGAGACCGGCACCGGCAAGGAGCTGGTCGCGCGGCATATCCACAAGCTCAGCCGCCGCAGCGGCGCGCCTTTCGTGGCGGTCAACTGCGGCGCCTTTTCCGAGACGCTGGTGGAGAGCGAGCTGTTCGGCCACGAGAAAGGCGCCTACACCGGCGCCACCAGCAGCAAGGCGGGCTGGTTCGAGTCGGCCAACGGCGGCACGCTGTTCCTTGACGAAATCGGCGACCTGCCGCTGAACATGCAGGTGAAATTGCTGCGCGTGCTGCAGGAGCGCGAAGTCGTCCGCCTGGGCTCGCGCACACCGGTGCCGATCAATGTCCGCGTGGTCGCCGCGACCAACGTCAATCTGGCCGACGCCGTGGTCGCCGGGCACTTTCGCGAGGACCTGTTCTACCGCCTGCACGTCGCCACGATCCGCCTGCCCCCGCTGCGCGAACGCCCTGGTGACATCCTGCCGCTGGCCGAATTCTTCCTCGAGGAGCACTGCCAGCGCCTGGGCTACAACCGCGCGTCCCTGAGTCCCGAAGCCGAGCGCAAGCTGCTCGGCCACACCTGGCCGGGGAACATCCGCGAGCTGGAGAACGCCATCCACCATGCCCTGCTGGTCTGCCGCAACCAGCAGGTGCAGCCGGGCGACCTGCAACTGGCCGAGCTGCCGTCGGCGCCGCGCTACGAAGCCCTGCGCCACGAGGCCTTCCCCCACGCCCTGGCTCCCAGGGTCGAGGCCACCCTGGAGCAGGCGTTGCTGGAACTGTTCGAAAGCAACAAGCCCGACCTCTACGAGCACGTCGAGGAAGTGCTGTTCCGCACCGCCTACCACTTCTGCCACGGCAACCAGTTGCAGACCGGCCGTCTGCTGGGTATCAGCCGCAACATCGTCCGCGCGCGCCTGGAAAAGATCGGTGAACTGAACCTCAGCCGCACCGGCTGAGGTCGGTTCAGCCCGCGCCAGCCGTGGGCCGAAACCGTCCGTCGGTGATCCCCGCCCGGCCTCCCCCTGCGAAAGGTTATAATCCGCGCCGTTTTTTCCGCCGGCACGCCAGTGCAATCTGAGCGTCTACACTGCCAGTACGACGTCCCGGCGCGACGTTGATCGCCAGTGCACGACCCATCGTCATCGGCTTCGAGTCATCAGTTTTTTCATCAGCTTCTTGTCATCAGGAACCACCGTGACCAAAGACGAACTGCGCGCGGAACTGGAGCGCCAGGAGCAACGTTTCAAGGATGAACAGGGCGGCGAAGTGAAGCTTTATGCCGCCCAGCCCGAACCGGAAAGAAAGCCCTGGCGCAAGCGCCCCAGCGTGCAGGACAAGGCCTTCGACCGGGAACTGGAAAGAATCGAAGAAGAACGACTGAAAAAGGATCAGGAAGCCGCTTCCCTTTAAATCGCAGGTACGGCTCCAGGCCTGAAGACTGCCCCTGAATCCACCCAGGGAAGTCCGCGGGCGATGGACGAGCGGCGCTCCGTGGGGGAGCCCGCCGGTTGGCCTGCAAACACTCATCCGATGGGCCGGCGGCCCGCGTGGAAGCATTGCAAACTTTTTCCACCTTGCCTGAAAGCGCCGTGCGACGAGGCGTCGCGCAAATTGGAGAAACCGTTTCAGGCTAAATACGGTGCTCAAAGCTTCTGGCATAATCGCCGCCCCGTCTCCGACCGGTCATAGAATTTTCATGTTCGATCTTTTCAGCGGACTCGATCTCTGGGTGGGTATCAGCCTGGTGCTGGCACTCACATTCGTCCTGGCGTTCGAGTTCATCAACGGCTTCCACGACACCGCCAACGCGGTGGCCACGGTCATCTACACCAAGGCCATGTCCCCGTACCGCGCGGTGATCCTCTCCGGCATCTTCAACTTCCTGGGCGTGTTGCTCGGCGGCGTCGGTGTCGCCTACGCGATCGTCCACCTGCTGCCGGTGGAACTGCTGATCAATGTGAACACCGGCCATGGTCTGGCCATGGTGTTCTCGCTGCTCGCCGCCGCCATCACCTGGAACCTGGGTACCTGGTACTTCGGCATCCCGGCGTCCAGCTCGCACACCCTGATCGGCTCGATCCTCGGCGTGGGCCTGGCGAATGCACTGATCAACGGCGTACCGGTGGCCGACGGGATCAACTGGGGCAAGGCCATCGACATCGGCCTGTCGCTGATCTTCTCGCCGCTGGCCGGCTTCCTGGTCGCCGGCGCCCTGCTGATCGGCCTGAAGTGGCTGTATCCGCTGTCGAAGATGCACAAGACGCCGGAAACCCGCCGCGACGTCGACGAGAAGAAGCACCCGCCGTTCTGGAACCGCCTGGTGCTGGTGATCTCGGCCATGACCGTGAGCTTCGTGCACGGCTCCAACGACGGCCAGAAGGGCATCGGCCTGATCATGCTGGTGCTGATCGGCATCGTCCCGGCGAAGTTCGTCCTCGACCTGAACAGCACCACCTACCAGATCGAGCGCACCCGCGACGCCGCCATCCACCTGCAACAGTTCTACAACCGCCACTCCGACACCCTTGGCGAGATGCTCGCCCTGGGCAAGGCCGGTGAAGCGGACCTGCCGGACCTGTACCGCTGCGAACCGAAGCAGACCGAAGCGACCCTCAAGGGCCTGCTGAGCGACCTGCACGGCGTTTCCAGCTACACCGAACTGAACGACGACGAGCGCGTCCAGGTACGCCGCTACCTGCTCTGCCTGGACGACACCGCGAAGAAGGTCGGCAAGCTGTCCGAGCTGCCATCGCGCGAGAAGGCGGACCTGGAGAAGCTGCGCAAGGACCTGACCAGCACCACCGAGTACGCGCCCTTCTGGGTGATCATCGCGGTGGCCCTGGCCCTGGGTATCGGCACCATGGTCGGCTGGAAGCGCGTGGTGCTGACCGTCGGCGAGAAGATCGGCAAGCAGGGCATGACCTACGCCCAGGGCATTGCCGCCCAGCTCACCGCAACCGCCGCCATCGGCATGGCCAACATCTACAGCTTGCCGGTGTCCACGACGCACGTTCTATCCTCTGGCGTGGCGGGCACCATGGTGGCGAACCGCAGCGGCCTGCAAGGCAGCACCATCCGCAACATCCTCATGGCCTGGGTACTGACCCTGCCGGTGTCGATCGCGCTGGCCGCCGGCCTGTTCTGGCTGTCCTCGCGCTTCATCGGCTGAGCCCGCGTCGCGCACCACGAAAAACGCCTGCATCCGCAGGCGTTTTTCATTTCCGGGTGCTCAAAGGTTGACCGTCTGCCGCGGCAGGCGGATGACGAAACGGGCGCCGCCGCGGAAGTTGTCCACCGACAGGCTGCCGCCCATGTTGCGGATCAGGTCGTGGCTCACCGACAGCCCAAGCCCCGTTCCCTTGCCGACGGGCTTGGTGGTGAAGAAAGCCTCGAAAATCCGCTCGATCACCGCCGGGTCGATGCCACCGGCGTTGTCGCGCACGTGCAATTCCACCCAGCCAGTGTCGGTGCAGGGTTCCTGCGACACACCAACCCAGCGCGCGCCCTCGTCCGCACGCCCGAGCAGCGCATCACGGGCGTTGGCCAGCAGGTTGATCAGCACCTGCTCCAACTGGTCGGCATAGCCACGCACCACCACGCGTTGCGCCGGTGGCCGGCACTCCAGGCTGATGCCTTGCTGCGTCAGGCTTTCGCCGAGCAACGCAACGGCGCCTTCACAGGCGTCGTAGGGGTCGAAGGGCGCGGCTTCCAGCTCCGACTTGCGGCTGAACACCCCCATGTGGCTGATCACCCGCGAGAGCCGGTCGATCTGCGCGTCGGCGCGCTCCAGCTTCTCCTTCAGGTATTCCGGTTCGCCGAGCTTCTGCCGGGCGTTGTAGAGAGACATGCGCATGACGTGCAGCGGCTGTTTCATCTCGTGGGCCATGCCGCTGACCATCTCGCCCAGGCTGGCCATCTTCGCGCCCTGGGCCAGTTGCTGCTGGGCGTGACGTACGGCGGTGTTGTCGCGGCCTACGGCCTGCACCTCGACCAGCCGCCCTTCGGCGTCCTGCAATGGCCGCTCCGACCAGATCAGCCAGAGGTTGCGTTGGCCGGAAAGACAGAATCGCAGCTCCCAGGAGTCGTCCGCCGTGCTCTTGCCGCCGCCCACCAGGCGCGCGCGCAAGGCACTGCAATCCTGCTCCGACAGCCACTCGTCAAGCCTGCGGCCACGCAGCGCCTCCACCGGTTCACCCAGCACCTGGGCGAAGGTGTGGTTGATGAAGGTCAGTTGCAGGTCTGGATCGTAGCGACAGATCAACGCCGGCGAATCCTCCACCAGCACCCGATAGCGCTCTTCGCTCTCGGCGATCTGCATTGCCGCGAGGCGCTGCTCGGTGACGTCCAGCCAGAGGCCGACAGCCTCCTGTGGAATGCCCTGGATATCGCGCAGCAGCTTGGCCTCGTCGTACAGCCAGTGCCACTCGCCGGCGCTGTCGCGCAGGCGGTACTCGGTGCGCACGCGGCCTTCGCGCAACAGCTCGCGGCCGCGGTCGAGAAAGGTTTCCAGGTCCTCGGGATGCACCCGCTCGGCCAGCGCCTGCCAGTTCTGCCCGAGCAGGTCGAGGCCGAACAGGTTGCCGGCGCTCTCGCTGTAGAACTCGGGGATCAGGTGCCCCTCCTCCACCCGCTGCACATAGATCACCACTGGCGCGCTATCGATCAGGTTGCGCAACCGCGCGTGGGCAGCCAGCGCCTGTTCTTCCTGCAACTTGCCCTCGCTGATATCCAGCAGCACGCCGTCCATCAGCTGGTCGCCGGCGCGGGCCTGCCGCCGGCCCTGCAGGCGTAGCCAGCGGCGCGTCTGGGTAGAGGCGGCTTCGCGCAAACGCAGGTCCTGGACCAGCCGCCCGCCTGGCTGCAGGTTGCGCAGGCGCAAACTCAGCTCATCGGCATCAGCCGGGTGCAATTGGCTCAGCAGGTCAGCCAGCGCCAGCTGCAGTTGCCCGGCGGGCAACCCCAGGCTCGCCGCCACCGCTGGCGACAGTTCGAACAGCCCGTCGTCGACGCGCAACCGCCACCAGCCACCGCCGACCATCTCCTGCAGCAGGTTCAGGCGCCGGCTGCTGTCACGCAGGCTGTGCAGTTCGGTGCGTTCGTGAACCAGGTTGGTGAGGATCTCTGCCAGGTACTGCCAATCGCTCGGCGACAGTCCCGGCCAGCTGCCGCCATGCTCCATCGGTTCGGCCAGCAGCCCGGCCAGGCGTCCACCGCGCACCGGCGCCGGGATCAGGTAGAGAAGGTCGCAGCACAGCGACCGGAGCAACTCCGATGGGCTGTCGTCCGCCCCCAGCAGGCAGGCGCCGCTGGCCGCCCGCAGCTCGTCGCCGGGTACCGCCAGGTTTTCCCGCAGCAGGCTGTCGAAGCCGGGCTGCACGTAGCAGGCGAAGACCCGCAGGCTCTGGTCCGGGGCTTCCAGCAGCAGGGCCATGCTGCGCATGTGGAAGTTGCTGCAGAAGGCTTCCAGCACTTCGCTGACAGCCTCGCCGAGGCGGCGCTGCGAGCTGTGCCGCAGGCGGGCGAGGAGCAATTTGCTGAGGTTCAGGCACTGCAGCTTGTGCTGCTGACTGTCGGACTGCCAGTTCAGGTCGGAGATATCCGTGCCGAGCAGCAGGCAATGCTCGTTGGCCTGCAGGACGGCCTGAAAACGGCAGACCAGCGGCAGGTCGCCGGTGCTGCGCAGCACCAGGTCGAGGCGCTCGCCGCCGCGCAGGCTGGAGACCTGCATGCCGCCAGGGATGCGGCGGTCCAGGTAATCGCCCAGCCCCGGCAGATCACCATTGCCCGGCACCGGTGGCAGGAGCCGGTGGGCCTGGCTGCCGCCACGGGCAATCACCCGATCGCGGCTATCGAGCTCCAGCCAGAGGTCCCAGTGGCCGCTCGGCAGCGGTTCGGCCAGCTCCTCCAGCGGCAACGCCGGGCGCCGGCGAGCCGCCAGGGGCCGACTGGGTAGCGGGTTGTCGATCAGCTCCTGCTGGCCGCGCGACCTTGATCGCCAGAAATCAAACATCCAGAGCCTCAGAGCAGGACGCTGGCGGTGCCGCTGAGCACATCAGGCAGGCGCGGCACCGTGCCGATTCCCGGCAGCGTCAGCAGCGGCACGATGGGCTTGGTGGCGTAGGGATAGCTGACGCACACCTGGATGCGCGTGTACTGGCGACCCGAGACCGTTTCTGTCACCGGCGTCGCCATGAACTCGCCGTTGTAACAGCCGTTGCGCCAGCTTGCCGGCATCCAGCTCAGGCGCTGCGTCACCGCCCGGTCCACGGCGGACTTCAAGGCAGCGTTGTAGTTCGGCACCTGCGGGTTCACCGAAACGGCAAGACGCGCGCCGGCCGCCGCGGCATCGTTGAACGACTGCAGCATCAGCAGCGGCACGCAATAGCCGAGCAGGCCGTAGAGCACCGCGAAGAACAGCACGAATACGCCGGCAAACTCGATGGCCATCGCGCCTCGCTGCCCGCCACGCCCGCCGACTCCGTTCATGCGCAATACTCCCAGGCCAACTTCCAGCTTGAATGATCGTTCAACTTATCGGCGCGGCAAAACTTTACTGAAGATACTCGCCGTCGGATAAATTCCACTACCGAGCAATACTAGGCGCTCTTGCTGAATTCGCCCTCCTGCTGAGCAGAGTAACGTTACGAGCCAAATTCGATTGCTTCTGGCTTGAATTGCAATATAGCGCTGGAATAGTCGATACCTTAAAACTCCACACAGCGCTTCGAATTCGCCGAACGAGACAAGGAAACGCTCGATGCTGTTCAAACTCTGCCTGCTGGGCTGGTTCGCGGTGTGTGCCTATCAGGACCTCACACGGTTGCGTGTGAGCAACTGGCTGACCCTCGGCGGGGCGCTGGCGGCCCTGCTGTTCCTGATGCTCGAGGGGCATACGCTGACCGGCTTCACGCCAGTTGCCGCAGCAGTGGCGGCGCTGCTCGCAGCGCTGCTCACGGTGCCGGGCTACTGGCTGGGGAAGCTGGGTGCAGCCGATGTGAAACTGCTGGTCGCCCTGGCCCTGGCCAGTGATCCGCTGACGCTGCTGTACACCCTGGCGCTGGCGTGCCTGTTCTGCGTGGGGCTGATGTTCGCCAGCAAACTTTTGATTGATTCGGACAAAGTACCGGTTAATTGCAAATCGCAATTAGCCCGTCTGCGACCGTCAAAGTTCAAGTCATTCCCCTTCATCTTTGCGCTATTCGCCGGTCTTCTGACGACCCTGTCGTTCGTCCATTAAAATTGAATCCGACAATTGGCAGAATCCAAACTTAACGACTATATGCTAAGGGTTAATACCACCTATCGCCTGATGGGACGATTCGGCTGCGGTTATTGAACAGCCGGACGATAAAAACAATGGAAGTATTCTTTCAAGGAGCGTGCAGTCATGGACAAAACGGCCAATCGCCGTTTCAGCGTGCTGGTCATCGATGACGAGCCTCAAGTCACCAGCGAGCTTTCCGAGTTGCTGGAGAACAGCGGCTACCGCTGCGTAATCAGCGACAGCAAGGACAGCGCCCTGCAGAAATTCCGCGATGACACCTCGATCGGCCTGGTGATCTGCGACCTGGGCCTGGGTCGCGACAATGGCATCCGCGTGGTCGAGGCGCTCAAGGACCTGGCCGGCTCGACGCGGTTCTTCGAGACCATCATCCTCACCGGCCAGCAGGGCAGCCAGGAAGTGATCGAGGCCATGCGCGTGGGTGTCGCCGATTACTATCAGAAGCCGGTGGCGCCGATGGACCTGCTCAAGGGCCTGGAGCGCCTGGAAGCCCGCCTGCACGAACGCATCCGCAGCCAGCTCAGCCTGAGCCATGTGAACCAGCGCCTGGAGTACCTTGCCGAATCGCTCAACTCGATCTCGCGGGATATCCACAAGATCAAGTACGAGGTCCATGGCAGCGGCCAGCCGGCCAGCAGTGGCGCGCTCAAGCAGGAACAGCCCGAGCCGGCCACCAGCGGCGCGCCGAGCAACGCGGAGCAGATGACACCGGTGGTCAACAACCCGCTGTTCAACAAGCTTTCGCCGCGCCAGCAGGCGGTGGCGCGCCTGGTGAGCAAAGGGCTGACCAACTACCAGATCGCCTACGACCTGGGCATCACCGAGAACACCGTGAAGCTCTATGTCTCCCAGGTGCTGCGGCTGATGCACATGCACAACCGCACCCAGCTCGCCCTCGCCATCTCCCCTTCCGCCGCGCAGAGCAGCGCGGTGCACTGAGTGCCGGGCGCCCCGCTTGCGGGGCGCCCGCGCCGTCAGATGAGCATCTCGATCGATTGCGTCTGCAGATCGATGAGGCGGACATCCAGCGTACCCAGTTGAATCCCCAGCAGGCTGAGCAACGGGTCGAGTACCAGTGAGCCCAGTGAAGCGAGGATCGGCGCCAGCGCATCGGCCAGCCCGCCGATCAGCGCCGTTACGGTCTTGAACAGGCCGTTGAGCAGCCCGCCGAGAATATCCCCCACCAGGCAACCGAGAATGTTGTTGCAGGGCGCCAGCGCGACCTGGATATCCAGGTTGTGGCCGATGTTGCTCAGGCCCTTGGCCAGGGCGTTACCCACCGGGGTGGTGATGCGCTGCACGGCGCTGGGCAGGTCATTGCGGCTGGCGACGATGAACGTCAGTTGCTGATCGGCGTTGCTGCCCAGGTCGATCATCGCCGGCACCACGCCCGGCTTGGGCGCAATGCTGATCGACGCCAGGCTGGCCGTCGCCGAGGGCAGCAGGTTGGTGACGAAGCTGAGGTTCTCCACTGTCGCCAGACTGGCCGAAGCCTGCACCGTGGCGCTGGCAGGCTGGCCGATGCCCGCGCACTGAATGCTCTCCAGCGCGGCGTGGCCACTGATCGCCTTGAGGCTCAGGTTGATTGTCGTATTAGCGATACCCAGCAGGTTCGCCGTAGCTTTCAGAGATACCCGCACCTGCGCCGGCTTGGCATCGGTGCGCCAGGAGCCATCGGTGTTCTTGCCCGGAAAGCCGATGGCGACCTGCGGCGGCTGGATGATGTAGAGGCTCACCCCCAGGTTGGTGACGCCAGGCACCGTCAGGCTCAGGGCGGGGACGGTCACCGCCGTTGCCTGGTTCGCCGCCATCGCCGTGGCCATCAGCAGGTCGAGCAGGTTCACCTTGGAGTCCAGTGCGGTATCGGGCAGCGCGCTGGGCGTGGCGACGCTGAGGATCGACGCCAGGCTGATGTTGGTCGTGGGCACCTTGACCGTCGCCAGCGCGTTGCCGAGCAGCGCGGTGTTCACCCCTGCCGTTCCGGAAGCGCTGACCGCCCTGACGGCGGCACCGAGCAACTGCGCCACGCCGACGTTGGTGTTGAGCAACTCCTGGACCGTGCCGACACTCAGGTTCAACTGGGAGGCAAGGTCACGCAGAGAGAGGTTGGCGCCGGCGATGCCGTTGTAGCTGGCGACATCGAGATTGAGCGTGATGCCCAGCAGCGAGCCGAGCAGCCCATTGAGCAGCGCCGAGCGGCTGGTATCCAGGTTCAGCAGGCCGCTGCCCGCGGACAGCGCGCCAATTGCGCTGCGCCGTGCAACAGCGTGCGCCACCAGCTCGGTTTGCGCGGGTGCCTGGGTGAAGAGGCTGGCCACGTTGAGGATCAGGCTGGAGGGTACCTTGTGGGAAACCTCCACCTGCACCGAGTCAGCGAAAGCGCCTCCCGGGCTGAAGATCCGCCGCGACTGTGGCGCACCGTTGCCGGCATCCAGCAGCACGCTGCCCAGTTGTCCGGTGAGCGTGTCACCGGCGGCCGGGACAAAACCATTCTTCGCCGCGCTGGCCACTACCAGCCCCTGGATCGCCGCCGCCTGCTGGGTGCCGCACATGCCACTCTGCGTCGCCGCCTCCAGCGCCGCCATGTCGGCCACGCGCTGCAACTTGCGCTGTTCGAAGTACAGGCGCCCGGTGTCGACCACCAGGGCCAGGCAGATCAGCGCCAGCAGCAGCGTTCCCACCGCCATGACACCGATTGCGCCTCGCTGCCGTTCACGTCCCATGGCAGCCTCCGGAAGGGATCATTTCTTGTCAGTGCTGAAGCCGTTGTCGTCGAGCAGATACTCGGGAATCTCGCGGGTATAGCTCTTCAGGTAGCGCTGGTAGGCGCGGTCGCGCTCGGCCGGTGTGGCGCTCTGCCGGTTACTGGAGGCCGCCTGGCCGCTGCTCTGCAGTTCCAGCCAGGTCAGCACTTCCTGCTGGTCGCGAGCCGTGGTGCCGGCCTCCGTGCGGGTGTTGTCGACGGCTTCGGCCAGCATCGGCGAAGCCAGCAGCGCAGCAGCCAGAATCCATGTCTTCATCCCGTCCTCCCTGCCCGCCTCAGCGGGCCTTGACCAGCAGCTTGGCGTCACGCGCTACCGCAGGCGTCGACTCGACCAGGGCCGGATGCGCGTCCTCTGCCGGCTCGTCCACATAGCTCACGCTTTCGGCCTGCACCGCCGGTTGGCTGGCGGGGCTGGCGGGGCCTGCCGGGCGCAGGTCCCTGGCCTGGTCCTGGGCGGCGCGCACCTGGTCGGCAGACAGCCCGACACTCTGGATCAGCCGGCCGGCCTCGCTGTTCTCGCCCTGGATGAACATGACACTGAGCAGGTTGGTGGCCGGCAGCTTGTCGTGCTCGTTCAGTTCCATGGCGGTGATGAACTCGAAGCGCGCCTTCTCCAGATCACCGCGGCGCAGCAGGACATAGCCCAGGTCGTTGCGCAGGGCACTGTCGGTGGGCTGCAGGCGCGCCGCCTCACGCAGTTCGCGCTCGGCCTCAACGGTATTGCCGGCGCGCATGGCGATCTGCCCCAGGCCGTGGTGTGCCTCGGCGGACTTGCAGGTCCCCAGCAGCCCCTCGTAGACCATCCGCGCCTTCGGGTCGCCAATCCGGCGCAGGGCCAGCGCCTTGCTTTCGCGCACTTCCAGCGAGTTGGGCGGCAGGGTTTCCAGGTTGGCCAGGGCCGCATGGGCACGGCCGTTGTCGAGCATCTCGCGGGCCAGGTTGAGCTGCAGCTCCACCGCCTGGCCGAGCTTCTCGTCGCAGTTCTGCCCGACGCTCGGCCCGCCGAGGGTGTCGAAGTTGGCGCAGCCGCCGAGCATCATGCCGAGCAGGCCGATCAAGCAGGCGTTTCTCATCCCATTCTCCCCAGGGCCTTGGTAATCGCGAGGAAACCGGGCCCGGCAAGGATGATCAGCAATGCCGGAAACAGCAGCGTCATCATCACCAGGCTCATCTTCGCCGACATCTTGCTGACCTTTTCCTGCAGGCCGGTCAGGCGCCGGTCCTCGAACAGTTGCTTGAGGGTGAGCAGCGACCCGCGCGCGCTGCCGCCCTGGCGCACCATCTGGCGCAGCACGTTGCAGCAGTCGCTCAACTCCCCCACCGCCAGGCGCTTGCTCAGCAGTTCCAGCTCGTCAGCCAGGTCCAGGCCGCTCTCGGCATGGGCCAGCACGCCGTCCAGCTCTTCCACCAGCACCGGCACGATGCTCCGCCCCTCGCGGCAGACCACGCGCAGGCTCTGCTCCACGGTGAGGCCGGAGTCGAAGAGGATGCGGATCAGCTGGATGAACAGGATCACCTCGTCGGCCAGGCGCTGCCGGCGCCGACCGGCAAAGTAGGCCAGCACACGCTTGGGCAGCAGGAAGCCGATGCCGGCGGCGAAGGACAACGGCAACAGCGGCGAGGTGTGCGCATGCCCGGGGGTGGCAAGGATCACCAGCACGATGGTCACGAACAGCACCGGCACCAGGAAGATCGACATCAGGTAGATACTGCGCGGCGTGCTGCCGGACCAGCCTGCCTGGTTGAGCAGCAGCCGGACTTCCTCGTCGCGCAGTTGCAGGCGCCGGCCCAGGCCGCTGTCGCTCATCCGGTCGAATGCCTGCGCCACGCGCTGGCCGGCACCGCGCGGCAACGCGTCACTGCCCAGGCGCTGCTCGATCAGGCGCTGCTCGCGGCTGGCGGCGCGGCTCTGCGAGAGCAGCAGGAGGATCGCCGCCAGGGCCAGGATCACTGCCATCAATCCGTACATCAGGGGCATGCCGGCCTCCTCAGATGCTCTTGAGCATGCGCCAGAGCGTGTAGCACCCCAGCACCTGCAACCCCAGGGAAGTCAGCAGCATCAGGCGGCCGCCATGGTCGTGCCACATGTTCATCAGGTAGCCCGGATTGCTGAACAGGATGTAGCCGCCCAGGCTGATCGGCAGCAAGGCCAGGACCAGGGCGCTCATGCGCGTTTCGCCGGTCATCGCGCGCAACTGGCGGCCGAGCTTCTCGCGCTCGTGGATGACCTTGATGATGTTTTCCAGCAGGTCGGTGGTGTTGCCGCCGTAGCGATGGTTCACCGCCACGCCGAGGGAGAGCACGTGCAGTTCTTCCACGTCGTAGAGCTCGGCCACTTCCTGCAGCGCCTCGGGCAGGCTGATGCCCAGCAGCACGTGGTTGTTCACCAGCGAGAAGATTTCCCGCAGCGGGTCGTCGGCGCCATTCACCGCCTGGGTGATGGCGTCGCCCAGGGTGCGCCCCGAGTGCAGGCTGCGCACTACCTGGTCGAGAAAATTGGGCATCTGCCGGATCATTTTCTGCAGGCGCCGGCGGTACAGCAGGTTGAGCAAGCCATGGAAGCCCAGCACGCCCAGTCCGACACCGCAGAGTGCCCCGACCGGGCCGCCCAGGCGCTGCCCGAACAGCGCCAGCAGGATGCAGACCACCACCGCTCCCAGCACCCAGTGGCGCATCTCGCCGATGCCGGCTCGGCGCATGCGCCGGGCCAGCCAGTGGCTGCTGCGGGCGCGACCGCCGCCGCTGACCACACTCTCCCCGCTCAGGCGGCGCATCACCACTTCATGGTGCCGCGCCCGCCAGCTCATCCCCGCCAGCAGCACACCCAGCGCCGCCAGCGCCAGGCTGACCACGACCAGCCAGAGCGCGCCGCTCACAGCAACACCTGGCGGAACTTCAGGCCGCCCGGCTGGGCAGTGCGGACGAACTGCCCGCTGCCGCGCCGGTCGAGGCTGAACAGGGAATTGGTGACGTAGACGCCATCACGCACCTCCAGCACCTCGAGAATCTCGCTGACGCAGCGGCGGCCGTTGGACAGGCGAGTGATCTGCACGATGATGTCCAGCGCCGAGCAGAGCATCTGCCGCAGGGTCTGCTCCGGCACGCGCTGGCCGGTGAGCCCCACCAGCATTTCCAGGCGCAGCAGCGAATCCATGGCCGAGTTGGCATGCACGGTGCTCATCGAACCGTCGTGGCCGGTGTTCATCGCCTGCAGCACGTCGAGCACTTCGACGCCACGGATCTCGCCGAGGATGATGCGGTCCGGGCGCATCCGCAGGGCGTTGCGGATCAGGTCACGGGCGGTGACTTCGCCGAAGCCTTCCGCGTTCGGCGGACGGGTTTCCAGGCGCACCACGTGGTCGTGGCCCAGTTGCAGCTCGGCGGTGTCCTCGATGGTGACGATGCGCTCGCGCTCGTCGATGAAGCTGCTCATCACGTTGAGCAGCGTGGTCTTGCCGGTGCCGGTACCGCCGCTGATGAGGATATTGCAGCGGCTCGCCACGGCCTGGCGGAGGAATGCCAGCATGGCCTCGTCGACGCTCTGGTAGGCCAGCAGGTCGGCGCTCTTGAGCAGTTCCTTGCTGAACTTGCGGATCGACAGGCAAGGCCCGTCCAGCGCCACCGGCGGGATGATCGCGTTGACCCGGCTGCCGTCGGGCAGGCGCGCATCCACCATCGGGCTGGATTCGTCCAGGCGCCGCCCCAGGGGCGCGAGGATGCGCTGGATCACGCGCTGTACGTGGTGATCGTCGATGAAGCGCAGATCGCTCTGGTACAGCCGGCCTTCGTGCTCGATGAACACCCGGTCCGGGCCGTTGACCAGGATTTCCGAGATACCCGGATCGCGCAGGAGGATTTCCAGCGGGCCGAAACCGGTCAGTTCGTCCACCACCTCTTCGGCGAGGCGGTCGAGTTCGTAGCGGGAGATCGCCAGCTGGCGGCGCGAGGCGTACTCGCAGACCTTCTCCGAGACGTACTGCGCTACCGCGGGCCGCGCGCCCTCCAGCAGGTTCATGCCGTCTTCGTCGATCTCGTCGATGATGTAGCGGTGCAGGCGCATTTTCAGCGTCTGCAGGTCCTGGTCGTGGCGACCGTGGCCCCCGCCGTAGTGCTGGCTCATGAGCGCACGGCCTTGGTGCGGCCGATCCAGCCGAACAGCCCGCGCTTCTCGGCCACGCCCGCGCCCAGCGCTTCGGCCAGGTCACGCAGCTTGACCGTCAGCGGGTCACGCGGGGCCAGGTCGAACAGGCTCTGGCCGACGTTCTTGGCGCGCAGGCGGGCTTCCGGCGAAGCCGGCAGGATGCCGAACAGCTCCAGGCCGAACATCTTGCCCAGCGCCGGCGCATCGGGCGGCACCGAGGGCCAGTAGCGCTCGATCAGCAGCTCGATACGCGGCAGCGTCGGCGTGCGCTCGCGCAGGCGGCGCAGGCGCTCCAGTCCCTTCTTGCAGGACGGCACGCTCTGGTCCACCAGCCACAGCACGCGACTGGCCTGCATCAGTAATTGCCCGCTGAGATCGCCTTCGGCGACGCCGGTGAGGTTGATCAGGATGTGGCTGAACGCGCTGCGCAGGTTGCCCAGCAGCAGGTACAGCTCGGCGGTGGTGATGCGTTCCAGCACGCCGGGCTCGTCCGACAGGCTGAGCACGCGCAGGCCGGATTCGTGACGGGTGAAGGCGCTGTCGATCAGGGTCTGGTCCAGGCGCCTCAGGTTGCGCAGCGCATCGGCGAAGGTGAAGGCCGGCTCCATGCCGAGAATCGCCAGCGCTTCGCCGGTGGGCTGGCCGATATCCACCAGCAGCACGCGATGCTCCGGCTGGCGTTGCAGCGCCAGGGCCAGGTGCAGCGCGACGAAGGCGCCGTCGGCATCGGGCCGGGCGCTGATCAGGCTGATCAGCTCGCCCTGCTGGGTGGCGCTCACCGGCACCGTCGGCAGGCGTCCACCGAGGCGGCGGACCAGCCCGCTCAGCTCACTGGCGCGGGCACCGTAGGTGACGAAGTCCCTGGCGCCGGCGCGCATGGCGGCCAGCACCAGCTGGTTGTCCAGGCCATCACCGACGGCCACGACCGAAAGCAGCGGCCGCGCGGAGACCAGGCCCTCGATCAGCGAGCCCTGGGACACCAGGTTGGCCTTGTTCAGGCTGGTGAAGAGCACCGTCGCGCCGGTGACGTCGAGCAGCGACAGCAGCTCTTCCAGGGTCCCGCTGTTGGCCAGCACCACCTGCCCGCAGCCGGCCAGGCTGCTCTGCAACCACTCCTGCTCGCCGGGATGCTGGACCAGCGCCACGAAAGTCTGACTCATGCCCGTGCTCCCTTCCTTTGCCTTGCCTCCCGCTCTCTGGCGGGTCAGCGCTTCGTAGGTATCCATCAGTGCGACATCCCGCTGCTGGCCTTGCGCTTGTCGAAGCGACCGTCCTCGAGGAAGTAGAACTCGCCGAACCCAGGGTCGTAGTCGCGCAGTCCCTCGCCCGGCAGCTTCGGCAACGCGGCATTGGCCGCCAGCGGCTGGACCAGGTGGGGCGTGACGATCATCAGCAGCTCGCGGTCGTCCTTGTCCAGGCTGGAGGAGCGGAACAGTGCGCCGATGACCGGGATGCTGCCGAGGAAGGGGAACTTGTCGACGTTGCTGATGGTGCTGCTGCTGATCAGCCCGCTGATCACGAAACTCTCGCCGTCGGCCAGCATCACGCTGGTGTCGGTGCGCCGCACGGTCAGCGCGGGCACGGCGATGTCGTTGGTGCGGATGCCGCTGGAGAAGTCCAGTTCGCTGACTTCCGGTGCGACCTTGAGGGCGATGCGCTTGTCGTTCATCACCGTCGGGGTCAGGGTCAGGCGCACGCCGAACTCCTTGTACTCGATGGTGATGGTGTCCTTGTCGCCATTGGGCACCGGAATCGGGAACTCGCCACCGGCCAGGAACGAAGCGCTCTGCCCGCTGGTGGCAACCAGGCTGGGCCGCGCCAGGGTGTAGGCGAAGCCGCTGCCTTCGAGGGCGTTGATGAAGCCCAGCCACTTGCTGCTGCCGCCACCCCAGATGATGTTGAAACCACCGTTGGCATTGCCGAAGGTGCCATCCAGGTTACCCACGGGGTCGACCGTCATGTTGCCCAGGCTGCCTGGCGAGCCCAGCACGAAGGTGTTGGAGCCGCGCCGCACCAGCGATGTGCTGGCCTGCTTGAGCTTGCTGCGGCTGACTTCGACGAAGCGGATATCGGTCTGCACCTGGTTGGGCAGGCTGCCGGCAGCGACGCCGGCAACGCCAGCGACATCGCCAACCGCACGCCCGCCGACACGCACCACGGTGCGTATCGGCTGGTCGCTGCAACTGGTCCAGATCAGCAGGCTGGTCAGGCCCTCGGCCTTGCCGGTGATGAGGAAGTCACGCTTGTCCAGCACCTGCACGTCGGCAATGTTCGGATCCCCGATGGCCAGGCGCTTGATCGGCACCGGTAGTTGCTGGTCGCGCTGCGCGCCCTGCTCGACGTCGAGGTTCAGTTGCTGGTCAGCGAAGCCGGCGCAGGCACTCGGCACAGCCTGCGCCGCGGAGTGAACGGCACAGGCCAGCATGGCGACCAGGGGAAGGATGAAGCGCTTGGACATCGATGCACTCCTTGCTCAATGTGCTTCACGGGTAACGGCGGTACCGCGGTAGACCACCACACCGGCGTCGACCTGCGGAGCGGAGACCTGGCGCACGGCGGGAGCCTGAGGCTGCCGCGGCTTGCCGATCAGTTGGTCGAGGGTGATCGACTGACTGCTGGAGGCACCGAGCGAGGCCTGGATATAACGCCCTTGCTGCTCCTTCTCGTAGAGATTCTCGTCCTTGCTACGCACGGCCAGGCGCAGGGAGCCGGCCTGGCTGGCGAGCATCAGGCGCGCGGCCGACTCGGCAGGCACTGCCAGCACGGCGGTGCGCGGCGGCTTGGGGGTCTTGTCCTTGGGGTCGCCGGCGTTGCGCGCCTGGCCATCGGCAGAAACGGCGATCTGTTCGCCATAGGTCAGCACCCGCACGCCCGGCAGCACTACCTGGGCGCTGAGGCTGCGTTCGCTGCTCTGCTGGTCCTGGACGAAGAGCATGACGTCGACATAGTCGCCGGGCAGCACGAAGCCGCCGCCGCCGATGACCTCGTCGACGGCAATCGCCATGGCGCGTTCGTCCGGCCGGATGGTGCGAGCCAGGGGGCCACCCGGCTCGGTCACCGCGGAAGTGAGGATGTTGCCCGCCGGAACGGCGACCCAGACGCGTTGGCCGATCAGCGCCTCGGGCTTGGGAAAGCTGCCGGCGGGAGCGGTATGCAGCATCTCGACCGTGAGATCGTCCTTGCCGATCACCGCCAGGGCCGGCAGGTCGCGGGCCGCCACCACCACGGCGGTGCGTTGCAGCTTATCGGCCTCCGCCAGCGCTGCCGGTGCAACCTCCTGCACCACTCCGGCGACGGGAGCGGCGGGCTTGCCGACCTTGAGCCCGAGATACCCCACCACGCCGGCACATACCAACAACAGCCCGGCGAACACCATCAGCACCTTGCTATTCATGAGCACATCCTTGGGCGATGTCGGGAATGCGGACCCGGAAGTCCACGGCCTTAGCGTAAGAAGTTCCGTCACCGGTATCGCCGATGCTTGTCCTTCAGACCTTTATTGTTGTTTCGGCCAGTCGAGGAAGTTCGATAAGAATCATTCCTCATAATCAGACTCTGTTTGTTCCAAGGCTGAATCTAGTAGCTGTGTTTATAGCGTCAACCACGCCCGTTAAATTTACGCCATGCAATTACTTATATGCCGAGATAGCTATAACTTTGGTATTAGCGCTATTTGAACAATTGCATTCGGCCATACGACGCCTAGCCTGACGATGAAGTCGGGGCGCCGCCCCGGTGGTATTCGAGGGAGCACCCGCCATGGACCTGAAAATCAAGAACCTGTCCCTGAAGCTGTACTGCGCAGCCAAGGCATTCGCCGCCGACAAGGAAGGGGCAACCGCGATCGAATATGCGGTTATCGCTGGATTGATCTCGGTGGTGGTAATCGCGGGGGCCAGCGTAATCGGTGGTGATCTGGGCACGATCATGACCAGCATCCAGGATGAAGTGGCTAAAGCCGTCAAATAAGTTTCCGCAGTTCGACCACCCCGATTATTTCGAATCGATAGTTCCCGCGCTACTGCGCGGGAACTTGTTCGGCTGCATGTTTGTGCAACGCCGCTAAAGTTTTTCCCGGCGCAGCCGATACAACCTGCTCAAACCCGTTTTGCAGCAGGATGCTTTACCGATGCTTCGTTCGCTGTCCTTCTCCAGGAAGATTCTCCTGGCAGCCTCCCTGGTGGTCACCTTCGCCTTCGCCTGTTTCATCCTCTTCAACGACTTCCGCCAGCGCGAGGCCATCCACTCCGACACCGAGTCCTACCTCTCCGAGGTCGGCAGCCTGACCGCCAGCAACATCCAGAGCTGGCTGGAAGGCCGCATCCAGTTGGTCGAGGCGGAGGCCGCGCAACTGGCCGATGGCGAGCCGACGCCCGAACGCATCCAGCATGTACTGGAGCAGGCGGTATTCCAGAAGAACTTCGAATCGGTCTACCTGGGCGAAGCCTCCAGCGGCGTATTCACCATGCGCCCCTACGCACCGATGCCCGACGGCTACGACCCGCGCACTCGCGGCTGGTACAAGGACGCCGTGGCCGCCGGCCGGCTGATCGTCACCGAGCCCTTCCTCGACGCCGGCACCAACGAGCAGATTCTCGCCATGTCGATGCCGGTCATGCGCAACGGCCAACTGGTCGGCGTAGCCGCCGGCGACATGAAGCTGGAAACCATCACCGCGATCATCAACTCGCTGAAATTCGACGGCGACGGCTATGCCTTCCTGGTCAGCGATGCCGGCAAGATCCTCCTGCACCCGGACAGCAGCCTGATCTTCAAATCCCTCGGCGAGGTCTACCAGCAAGGCGCACCGAAGGTGCAGCCGGGCGTGCAGGAAGTCAGCATCAACGGTGAAGAGCAACTGGTCTCGATGACACCGGTGAAGGGCCTGCCGGGCGTCACCTGGTACGTCGCCCTGGTGCTCAACAAGGACTCGGCCTACGCGATGCTGAGCGACTTCCGCAACACCGCCATCATTGCCACGGTAATCGCCATCGTCGCTATCCTCTTCCTGCTGGGCATGCTGATCCGCGTGCTGATGGCGCCGCTGACCGACATGGGCCGTGCCATGCAGGACATCGCCCAGGGCGAAGGCGACCTGACCAAGCGCCTGCAAGTCGCCAGCAACGACGAGTTCGGCGTGTTGGCCAACGCCTTCAACCGCTTCGTCGAACGTATCCACGAGTCGATCCGCGAAGTGGCCTCCACCGCGCGCCAACTACATGACGTATCGCAACTGGTGGTGAACGCCTCCAACTCGTCGATGAGCAACTCCGACGAGCAGGCCAACCGCACCAACAGCGTGGCCGCGGCGATCAACGAACTGGGCGCCGCCGCCCAGGAGATCGCGCGCAACGCCGCCGACGCCTCGCACCACGCCACCGATGCTTCGCACCAGGCCGGCGACGGGCGCCAAGTGGTCGAGCAGACCATCAGCGCGATGAACCTGCTGTCGGACAAGATCAGCTCCGCCTGCGCCAACATCGAGGCGTTGAACAGCCGCACGGTGAACATCGGGCAGATTCTGGAGGTGATCAAGGGCATCTCCGAACAGACCAACCTGCTGGCTCTCAACGCCGCCATCGAGGCCGCCCGTGCCGGTGAGGCCGGCCGCGGCTTCGCCGTGGTCGCCGACGAGGTGCGCAACCTCGCCCACCGCGCCCAGGAATCCGCCCAGCAGATTCAGAAGATGATCGAAGAGCTACAGGTTGGCGCCCGCGAAGCCGTGGACACCATGACCGAAAGCCAGCGCTACAGCCTGGAAAGCGTGGAGATCGCCAACCGCGCCGGCGAGCGCCTGGCCAGCGTCACCCACCGCATTGGCGAGATCGACTCGATGAACCAGTCGGTGGCCACCGCCACCGAGGAGCAGACCGCGGTGGTCGACTCGCTGAACATGGACATCACCGAGATCAACACCCTGAACCAGGAAGGTGTGGAAAACCTGCAAGCGACCCTGCGCGCCTGCGCCGACCTGGAAAACCAGGCCGGCCGCCTGCGCCACCTGGTGGACAGCTTCCGCATCTGACCGCAGCGGAAAACGAAAAAGGCGCCTGAAGGCGCCTTTTTTGTTCGCGAGCAAGGGCTAGGCGCCCCCACGGTCCGACAGGGCGCTGCGTGCTCTTTGTAGGAGCGAGCTTGCTCGCGAACCACCCCGCGACAAAACCGCCGCTGAACCGCACTTTCGGGCCTGGCCCAGCAACCTGTATCACCGCTGAAACACCCACCACAGAGCCACCCCTACCGTTCGTCCGACTCTTTCAAGCTTCCCTTGGGCACGCCGAAAGCAAGGGTGAAGGCCTTTGATAGCAACCAACAAACCGGGCCTGTCAGTACCGCCGGCACAAGGGAGTACCGGCCACGCCCGCACGGCTACCCGCCGCGTCGGCGCCGTCCGTTTCACACCACGGGGACGGACGTTCTGCGGCGACACCGGATCTGTCGCCCGGACCTACGCCGTTCAGGCATCCCACTACCTCCGGACTCGACGCAGCATGATCAAGAGCCTGAAATTCAGCCATAAGATTCTCCTGGCCGCCTCTCTTGTTGTTTTCTCGGCATTCGCCCTCTTCACCCTCTACAACGACTACCTGCAGCGCAACGCGATCCGCGAGGACCTCGAAGACTACCTGCGGGAAATGGGCGACGTGAGCGCCAGCAACATTCAGAACTGGCTGAGCGGCCGGCTGCTGCTGATCGAAAGCACCGCACAGACCATTGCCCGCGACAGCACAACGGAGCACCTGAGCGCGCTGCTGGAACAGGACACCCTGCGCAAGACCTTCAACTTCACCTACCTGGGCCAGGAAGACGGCACCTTCACCATGCGCCCGAACAGCCCCATGCCTGATGGCTACGACCCGCGCACCCGCCCCTGGTACAAGGATGCCGTTGCCGCCGGCGGCACCACGCTGACCGAACCCTACATCGACGCGGCCACCCAGGAACTGATCATGACCGTGGCGACCCCGGCACGCGCCGGCGGCAAGACCGTGGGCGTGGTCGGCGGCGACCTCGGCCTGCAGACCCTGGTGCAGATCATCAACTCGCTGGACTTCAGCGGCATGGGCTATGCCTTCCTGGTCAGCGGCGACGGCAAGATCCTGGTGCATCCGGACAAGAGCTTCATCATGAAGTCCCTGGCCGACATCTACCCGCAGAACACACCCAGAATCGGCGGCGGCTTCAGCGAGGCCGAACTCAACGGTCACACCCGCATCCTCAGCTTCACCCAGGTCAAAGGCCTGCCATCGGTGAACTGGTACATCGGCCTGTCCATCGACAAGGACGCTGCCTATTCGATGCTGAGCAAATTCCGCACCTCGGCCGTCATCGCCGCGGCCATCGCCATCGTCGCCATCCTGCTCCTGCTGGGCATGCTGATCCGCGTGCTGATGCAGCCGCTGACCACCATGGGCCGCGCCATGGAAGACATCGCCCAGGGCGAGGGTGACCTGACCAAGCGCCTGAAAGTCGCCAGCAACGACGAGTTCGGCGTGCTGGGCAATGCCTTCAACCGCTTCGTCGAGCGTATCCACGAGTCGATCCGCGAAGTGGCCTCCACCGCGCGCCAGTTGCACGACGTCTCGCAACTGGTGGTGAACGCCTCCAACTCGTCGATGAGCAACTCCGACGAGCAGGCCAACCGCACCAACAGCGTGGCCGCGGCAATCAACGAACTGGGCGCCGCCGCCCAGGAGATCGCGCGTAACGCCGCCGACGCCTCGCACCACGCCACCGATGCTTCGCACCAGGCCGGCGACGGGCGCCAGGTGGTCGAGCAGACCATCAGCGCGATGAACCTGCTGTCGGACAAGATCAGCTCCGCCTGCGCCAACATCGAGGCGTTGAACAGCCGCACGGTGAACATCGGGCAGATTCTGGAGGTGATCAAGGGCATCTCCGAACAGACCAACCTGCTGGCCTTGAACGCCGCCATCGAGGCCGCCCGCGCCGGGGAAGCCGGCCGTGGCTTCGCCGTGGTCGCCGACGAGGTGCGCAACCTCGCCCACCGCGCCCAGGAATCGGCCCAGCAGATCCAGAAGATGATCGAGGAGTTGCAGGTCGGTGCCCGCGAAGCCGTGGACACCATGACCGAGAGCCAGCGCTACAGCCTGGAGAGCGTGGAAATCGCCAACCGCGCCGGCGAGCGCCTGGCCAGCGTCACCCACCGCATTGGCGAGATCGACTCGATGAACCAGTCGGTGGCCACCGCCACCGAGGAGCAGACCGCGGTGGTCGACTCGCTGAACATGGACATCACCGAGATCAACACCCTGAACCAGGAAGGCGTGGAGAACCTGCAGGCTACCCTGCGTGCCTGCGCCGACCTGGAAAACCAGGCTGGCCGCCTGCGCCATCTGGTGGACAGCTTCCGCATCTGACCGCAGCGGAAAACGAAAAAGGCGCCTGAAGGCGCCTTTTTTGTTCGCGAGCGAGGGCTAGGCGCCCCCACGGTCCGACAGGGCGCTGCGTGCTCTTTGTAGGAGCGAGCTTGCTCGCGAACCGCCTCCCGAAAAATCCACCGGCAAACTCTGCTTTCACTGGGACCGATCTGATCCGTGACAGACGGCTCCGCGATTACCGCCGCTTGCTTCCGCCCAACAGCGCGCCCATCAGCCCACGCACCAGTTGCCGGCCGATCTGATTCGCCGCCTGACGCACCACCGTCTTGCTGACCTGGCTGGCCAGTGAACCGAGGATTTCGCCGGCCATACCACCGAAATCAGTGCCCTTCTCTTCCTTCTCCTGGGTCGTAGCCATCTTGTCGTCAGCGCGGCCGGTCAGTTTCTCGTAGGCGGACTCGCGGTCGATCGGCTGGTCATAGCGGCCGGCCAGCGGAGAGCGCCGGATGATCTCGGCGCGCTCGGCATCGGTCAGCGGGCCGATGCGCGACTGCGGCGGCGCTACGGCCACGCGCTGGACCATCGCGGGCGTGCCCTTCTCTTCCAGGGTGCCCACCAGCGCCTCGCCGATACCCAGTTCGGTGAGAACCTTGAGGGTGTCGAACGCCGGGTTCGGGCGGAAGCCATCGGCCACCGCACGCAGGGACTTCTGCTCCTTGGCGGTGAACGCGCGCAGGCCGTGCTGGATGCGCAGGCCCAGCTGCGCCAGTACATCGTCGGGCAGGTCGCTGGGCGACTGGGTGACGAAGTAGACACCCACGCCCTTGGAGCGAATCAGCCGCACCACCTGCTCCAGGCGATCCTGCAGGGCCTTGGGCGTACCGTTGAACATCAGGTGCGCCTCGTCGAAGAACAACGCGAGGATCGGTTTGTCGGCATCACCACGCTCGGGCAATTGCTCGAACAGCTCGGCCAGCAGCCAGAGCAGGAAGGTGGCGTAGACCTTGGGCGCATCGTGCACCAGCTTGCTGGCGTCCAGCAGGTGGATACGGCCACGGCCGTCGGCCTCGGGGCGCAGCAGGTCTTCCAGTTGCAGCGCCGGCTCACCGAAGAAGTCCTCGGCGCCCTGCTGCTCCAGCAGCGCCAGGCGCCGTAGCAGCGCCTGGGACGAAGCCGCCGTGAACAATGCGCGGTCCTCACCGAGGACTTCCGGATGCTCCTTGAAGTGATTGAGCAACGCCTTGAGGTCCTTCAGGTCGAGCAGCAGCAGGCCTTCACGGTCGGCCACCTTGAAGGCGGCGAACAGCGCCGCCTGCTGGCTCTCGGTCAGCTCCAGCAGGTTGGCCAGCAGCAGCGGGCCCATTTCCGACAACGTGGTGCGCAGCGGGTGGCCGGTCTTCCCGGCGACGTCCCAGATGCTCACCGGGTAGCCCTGCGGCTGGTAGTTCAGCCAGGGCATGCTGGCAATGCGCTCAGCCACCTTACCCTGCGGGTTGCCGGCGGCGGCGATACCGCAGAGGTCACCCTTGATGTCGGCAGCGAACACCGCGATGCCGGCGTCGCTGAAGGACTCGGCAAGGTGCTGCAGCGTCACCGTCTTGCCGGTGCCGGTGGCGCCAGCGATCAGGCCGTGACGGTTGGCCAGCTTCCAGGACTGGCCGATCGGCTGCCCGTCGGGGCCCGCGCCGATGATGAGTTCGTTCGTGGCTGACATCCGTTGTTCCCCTTTCAGTGGGCCTGTCGCTGTGAGTGCCTGAACAAGAGTGGCGCGTCCGGCCGCGCCGCGCAATCGGCTACGCCGGCACTTTGAAGACGTGTTTGAGATAGTGCAGGAAGTTCTCGTCCTTGCACTGGGTCTTGCCCGGCGCATCGGAGATTTTCGCCACTGGATGGCCATTGCAGGCGGTCATCTTCAGCACCATGTTCATCGGCTGTACGCCCGGCACATCGCAAGTGAAGTGAGTACCGATGCCGAAGCTGACATCGATGCGCTCGCGCAGCGCCCGGTAGATTTCCAACGCGCGTGGCAGGTTGAGGCCGTCGGAGAACACCAGCGTCTTGGTCTGCGGGTCGATGCCCAGTTGCTCGTAGTGACGGATGGCCTTCTCCGCCCACTCCAGCGGGTCGCCCGAGTCGTGGCGCAGGCCATCGAAGAGCTTGGCGAAGTAGAGGTCGAAGTCCGCCATGAAGGCTTCCATGGTGATGCAGTCGGTCAGCGCGATCCCCAACTGGCCACGGTATTCGCGGACCCAGGCATCCAGCGCGGCGGCCTGGCTGTCGATCAGCCGCGGGCCGAGTTGCTGGTGCGCCATCAGCCACTCGTGGGCCATGGTGCCCAGGGGCTTCACGCCCAGCTCGCGGGCCAGGTGAACGTTGCTGGTGCCAACGAAATGCCCCGGGAAGCCGTCACGCAGATCACGCACAACCGCCTCCTGCACCGGGTAGGAAAAGCGCCGGCGGGTACCGAAGTCGGCCATCTTGAAGCCGGCCAGCTCTTCACCACTGGCCTCCTGGCGCAACCAGTCGAACTTTTCCTGCAGGCGCTCGCGGACCATCGTCAGCGTCGTGCCCGGGTGGCGATGGCGGTTGCGTACTTCGCTGATGCTCGCCAGCAGCGGCACCTCGAAGAGGATCACGTGCAGCCATGGGCCTTTCAGGCGCAGGAACAGCTCGTCGTTCTCCACGCCCAGTTGCACATAACTGGGATTGAAGCGGAACAGACCGAGGAAGCGAATGAAGTCCGGCTTGAAGAAAGGGATGCGCTCGAGGAAGGCCAGGTCCTGCGGCGCGAAGGAGAGCTCCGCCAGGCGCTCGATCTGTTCGCGCAGCGGGTCCAGATAGGCGCGCAGGTCCTCTTCGTTGCGGCAACGGAACTCCCACTCCACCTCGGCGTTGGGGTAGTTGTGCAGCACCGCCTGCATCATGCTCAGCTTGTAGAAATCGGTATCCAGCAGGTTCTGCACGATCCGCCGGGAAAATGCGCTGTCGCTCATGCTCGTCTCATCGCAGGCTTCGAACCGGCAGTCTAAACCGGTCGCCCACAAAAAACCCCGCCGAGGCGGGGTTTGGAGTTCGAATCAGAAATCAGCGGGCCTTGCTCTGCGACATTCCGAACAGGAAAAGCAGCAGGTCGTCATCCGGGCGGATGTCCTGTTGCTTGGCGCGCAGGTTGGGCGGCATCGGGCAGCTGTCCAGGCCACCTTTTCCGGAAATGACCGAAGGCCCCGGCTCATGCCAGGCCGCCGCCGCCAGGGTCGCCACCCCGAGCGCGCCGATGAGGAGCAAACCTCGCGTAATTTCTAACTTCATGTCTGCAACCCTTTGATGGCGCTGCCAAACGCCGCTTGGTAACCATAGACAAAGGCCTGCCATTGCGCCTCTGTCCACGACGAGCGGCGTTTGACCTGGCGAAGATCGTGACGGGCAGCACGCTGGGCGCTGAAACGCTGACGGGCTTTTTCCATGTCAATCAGGGCCACGTCGATCTTGTCGCCGTCCACCTTCACGAAGACATGCTTCAGGTAGAGGCAGCCATGCTGCCAACGGCCGGCATTAAGCTTTGCAAGGGTACTACCGTAATGTTGCAGAATTCTTTGGTGCAGGGCTTCGCCCCAACGCTCCTGGTCGCCACGGGCGTAACAGTCTTCCAGGCTGCTGAAGCCATCCAGCGATTCGGTGACCAGCAGCGCCTGCCACTCGCCGTCGACCTTGCGGCAACCGGCGTAGACCAGGGTCGGCACCTTCACCCCCAGCGCCTCGGCAGCGCGCAGGGCGTCCCGTTCACGGATGGCGGTGGGGTAACCGAAAGGATGCAGCAGGTCGCGATAGATGTGTCCCACCTGCTGCTTGCGGTACAGCAGACGGCCGTCGGAGGTCAGGACTCGCTGCACGCCGCTTTCGCCACCGCGCCGACGGTTGGGTTCCTCGACCCATTTGCCGGGCACCTGAAGCCAACGGTCGATGGCGTTATCACCGGAAATTTGCTGCAGCGATGCCAGATCAACGGCCATCCATCACTCCTTGCGCAGAATGTAGACCCGCCACATATGGATGAGCGGGACGAAATCAATGTGATCCTGGACCTTGAAACCAGCCTGGCGGAACTCCGCCTCGATGGTCTTGGCAGGTATCACGAAGCGGTTCTGGTAGGCGTGTTTCTGGCGAGTTGACTCGGCGCGCGCACGTTTCCAGGACTTGAAGTTGCCATCCACCCACATCGACAGGATCACCGAATCACGAGTTACGCGGTGAAATTCGCGCAACATCGTCAAACGGTCGTCAGATTCACCGATATGGTGCATCAGGCGCATCGAGAAGATGCTGTCGACGGCGTTGTCGGGCAGATCAATGGCAAACGCCGAAGTCTGCAAAGGTCGGACGCGTTTTACAACCTCATTCGGTTGACCGGCACAGGCGACGGCGATCATGTCCGGCGAATTGTCCGCACCGATGATCACCCGGTTCTCCTTCTCGGCCAGCATCGGCCAGAAGCGCCCGGCGCCGCACGGCAGGTCGAGCACCAGGTTGGGCTGGCCGGCCAGCTTGAGTGCCTGGCGGGCAACTTGGACATCGCGCCAGTGGGAAAGTTTCCGCGAGAGTCCGGCCTGGTGCTTGCGCAGATAACGCTCTGCGTGCTGGCGGTCGTACTTTTGGGAGAACTCCAGGTCGACGGGTTTATCAGTCATCGGATATTTACCTTTCCCGAATTCAGGTCAAACGATACAAATCAGCCTGTCACAGCCGGGTCATGCACTTGTGAAGATTTTGTCAAACGACGGCTAGGCGAACTTCGAAGCGACAGCCATGAGGCTCGGCCGGACGCAGCGTGACGTCCCAGCCTTCGGAGGCGCAAATCCGCTTGACCAGCGACAACCCCAGCCCAAGCCCCTCGCCACGCGGGTTCTGGCCGCGAACGAACGGCTGGAAGACGCGCTCGCGCTGCTCTTCCGGGATGCCGGCGCCGGTGTCTTCGACCCAGAATCCGTTCGGCCCAAGTTGTAAGCGGATGCTGCCGCTTTCGGTGTAGTGCATGGCATTGCGCAATAAATTGCTCATCACCGAACGCAGGAAAGGCGCATTGAATTGTCCGAGCATCTCCTGGCCGGCTTCGTATTCCAGCGTCAGCCCTTTCGCCTCGATGGGCCCCCGCCACTGCGCAACCAGTTCGTCGGCAATCTGCCGCAACCCAGCCTGGGACACGATCGCCATGTCCTTGCGCTGCGCGCGGGCCAGCATCAGGAAGGTCTGCACCAGGTCGCGCATCTCTTCGCAGGCACTGTTCATGCGTGCCAACTGCGCGCGTGCGCGCGGGCTGAGCCCCGACTCTTCCGCCAGCAGTTCGCAGCTGGTGGCGATCACCATCAGCGGCGTGCGCAGTTCGTGGCTGACGTCGCTGGTAAAGAGCTTCTCCCGGGTCAGCACATCGTGCAGCCGACCCATGGCGTAATCGAAGGCTGCCGCCAGCTCACCGACCTCATCGTTGGCGTAGTCGGGCGACATCGGCGGCGCCAGCTCCAGCAACTGGTCGCGGTGACGAACCTGGCGCGCCAGGCGCGATACCGGCTCCATGACCTTGCGCGACAACAGCCAGCCGAGCAGCCCGGAAAGCGTCAGGCTGAGCACGTAACCGGTGACGACGGCGGCATACAGGATCTGCTCGCGCGCCTCGAAATCACTCTGGTCCTGCAGCAGGACGAAACGCCGGCCGTCGATATCCCGCGCCAGCGCATGGAACGACAGTTCGCCATCGAACACTTCGTGGAATCCCGCATCCAGGCGGCGCAACGCCGGCGGCATGGCGTAAACGCCGACGCCATCGCTGATGAAGAAGCGCATGCCTGGATCGAGCTTGGGTGCCTGGCCGTTGCCCAGGTCCTCATTGAGGATGCGGTCCAGTTCGCCGCCCAGGTCGCGGGAGATCAGGCGCTCCTCGACGATGTGGACGACGCCGACGATTCCTACCGAGAACAGGCCGCCAACGGCGGCGGTCATGAGTACAAAGGCAAAGACAATCCGTCGGGAAAGGCTCTGCTTATACTCCATGCGTTTCCTCTGCCAGCTTGTAGCCGACGCCGTGCACCGTGTGCAGCAGGGAGGAAGCGAAGGGCTTGTCGATCACCTGGCGCAGCTGATGAACGTGGCTGCGCAGGCTGTCGCTATCCGGACAGTCGTCGCCCCAGACGGCTTCCTCGAGGACATCGCGGCGCACCACATGCGGGCTCTTCTGCATCAGTACCGCCAGCAGCTTGAGGCCAATGGGGTTGAGCTTCAGCGGCTTGCCGGCGCGATTCACTTCGAGGGTGTCGAGGTTGTAGCTGAGATCGGCGACCTGCAATTCGCGACGGCCACCACCCTGGCTGCGGCGCAGGACCGCTTCGATGCGCGCGGCCAACTCGGAGAGCGCGAAGGGCTTGAGCAGGTAGTCGTCGGCACCGGAGCGGAAGCCTTGCAGGCGGTCATCCAGTTGGTCGCGGGCGGTGAGCATGATCACCGGAGTGTCGCGGCGGGCGTCTTCGCGCAGGCGACGGCACAGGGTGAAACCATCCAGCCCCGGCAGCATGACGTCCAGTACGATCAGGTCGTAATGGGACGTCGCCGCCAAGTGCAATCCGGACAGGCCGTCCTGGGCACAATCCACCGTGTAGCCTTTCAGGCCCAGGTAGTCAGCCATATTGGCCAGGATGTCCCGATTGTCTTCAACCAACAGAATGCGCATATGCTCTCCTCGAACGCAGTGCACTCTAGCCTAACCAGCTTAAATGGAACTTAAAGACCTTTTACGGAATTTTCACACTTAACCTGCCGATTTCCCGAGCAACAGGCGAAAGGCCGCGCCAGATGCCGCCTCAGTCGTCCTCACCGGTGACGCCGAACTCGATCGGTGTCTTCACGTAGAACAACTTCACCCCTGCCTGGCGAATCGCCGCGAAGATGCGTTCGCAATCCTCCTCGCTGACCGCCATGGTGACTTCCTGGGGTTGGTCGGTCAGTTCGAAGAAGTGCGCGTAGTGAATACGCCCGGTTTTGCCGAAGCCCTCGCTCGCCGTCATCAGGGTGGCGCCGCGCACGCCCTGGCGGCGAGCCTCCTCCAGCAGCCATTGGGCCAGCGGCAGGCCGGCATGCTTGCGGTCCTGCTGGGTGAAGAACTTCAACTGATAGCCGTTCATGTTTTCCTCCCGGGGCCTAACGGCCCATCAACGCGTGCACCGACCAGAGTCCGGCCAGGGTCATCAGCAACGAGCCGGCGAGGTGCGTGGCAACGGTGCCCATGGCCCATGCCAGTCGCCCCTGCTGCAGCAGCACGACGACTTCAGCCGAAAAGGTGGAGAAGGTGGTGAGGCCACCGCAGAACCCGGTAATGATCAGCAAGCGCCACTCGGGGGCTACGCCAGGGGAATTGGCGAAGAAAGCGATGGCCGCGCCGATGATGTAGCCGCCCACCAGGTTGGCGACTACCGTGCCCGGCGGCATGGAGGGCAGAAGAGTATTGAGCTTGAGCCCGAGCACCCAGCGCAGCAAGGCTCCGAGGGCGGCTCCGAGGGATACGGCGAGAATGGATTTCCACATGGTCCTGTCCTGGAAGGAAGTTTTTTGGACAGGCTGCAGGCGAGCGCCTACGCGCCTTTCCAGGTCTATGCGTAGGCATCATCAGCCACAAGGGCGGTTGAAGGAGGAATGCCATCTCCTGCGGTGAATACTGGCATATCCGACGCCCATGAAAAAGCCCCGCCTAGGCGGGGCTTCTTCTTACAACAGGTGCCGGGTGGCTTACATCATGCCGCCCATGCCACCCATGCCGCCCATGTCCGGCATGGCCGGAGCAGCCTTGTCGTCAGCCACTTCGGCAACCATGGCCTCGGTGGTGACCATCAGGCCGCCGATGGAAGCAGCAGCTTGCAGCGCCGAACGGGTGACTTTGGCCGGATCGAGAATACCCATCTCGATCATGTCGCCGTACACGCCGGTAGCAGCGTTGTAGCCGTAGTTGCCCGAACCTTGCTTGACCTTGTCGACCACGACGCTCGGCTCGTCACCGGAGTTGGCAACGATCTGGCGCAGCGGAGCTTCGACAGCGCGACGCAGCAGGGCGATACCGACGTTCTGGTCTTCGTTGTCGCCCTTCAGGCCTTCGATGGCTTGCAGAGCACGCACCAGAGCGACGCCGCCGCCAGGAACCACGCCTTCTTCGACCGCAGCACGGGTAGCGTGCAGGGCGTCTTCAACGCGGGCTTTCTTCTCTTTCATCTCGACTTCGGTGGCAGCGCCAACCTTGATCACGGCAACACCGCCGGCCAGCTTGGCCAGACGCTCTTGCAGCTTCTCACGGTCGTAGTCGGAGGAAGTCTCTTCGACCTGCTTGCGGATCTGCAGGACGCGGGCTTCGATGTCGGCCTGAGCGCCAGCGCCATCGATGATGGTGGTGTTTTCTTTGCTCAGTACGACGCGCTTGGCGTTACCCAGGTGCTCCAGGGTGGCGCCTTCCAGGCTCAGACCGACTTCTTCGGAGATGACGGTGCCGCCGGTCAGGATGGCGATATCCTGCAGCATGGCCTTGCGGCGGTCGCCGAAGCCCGGAGCCTTGACGGCTGCGACCTTGACGATGCCACGCATGTTGTTGACGACCAGGGTAGCCAGGGCTTCGCCTTCGACGTCTTCAGCCACGATCAGCAGCGGGCGGCCGGCTTTGGCAACGGCTTCCAGGACCGGCAGCATTTCGCGGATGTTGGAGATCTTCTTGTCGACCAGCAGCAGCAGCGGGCCATCGAGCTCGGCCACCATGGTGTCCGGCTTGTTGATGAAGTAGGGGGACAGGTAGCCGCGGTCGAACTGCATGCCTTCTACGACGGACAGTTCGTTTTCCAGGCCCGAGCCTTCTTCAACGGTGATCACGCCTTCTTTACCAACCTTGTCCATGGCTTCGGCAATGATGTTGCCGATGGAGTCGTCGGAGTTGGCGGAGATGGTGCCGACCTGGGCGATGGCCTTGGTGTCGGCGCAGGGCTTGGCCTGCTCTTTCAGCTGGGCAACGATGGCCACGGTGGCCTTGTCGATGCCGCGCTTCAGGTCCATCGGGTTCATGCCGGCAGCGACGGCTTTCAGGCCTTCGTTGACGATGGCCTGGGCCAGAACGGTAGCGGTGGTGGTGCCGTCACCGGCAGCGTCGTTGGCCTTGGAGGCAACGTCTTTCACCAGCTGGGCGCCCATGTTCTCGAACTTGTCTTTGAGTTCGATTTCCTTGGCGACGGAAACGCCGTCCTTGGTGATGGTCGGAGCACCGAAGCTCTTGTCCAGGATGACGTTACGGCCTTTCGGGCCGAGGGTCGCTTTAACCGCGTCGGCCAGGACGTTTACGCCGACCAGCATTTTCTTGCGAGCGGAATCGCCGAACTTAACTTCTTTGGCAGCCATGTTCTGTTTCCTCTAAATCGAATTCGGTGGGGAGTGGACGGACTGAAATCAGTCTTCCAGGACGGCGAGGATCTCGGACTCGCCCATCACCAGCAGTTCTTCGCCATCGACCTTGATGGCGTTGCTGCCGGAGTAAGGACCGAACACCACCTTGTCACCGACCTTGACGGCCAGCGCGCGAACTTCGCCGTTGTCCAGGACACGGCCGGCACCAACAGCGACCACTTCACCGCGGTTCGATTTCTCGGCGGCGGAACCCGGCAGCACGATGCCGCCTGCGGTTTTGGTCTCTTCCTCGCTGCGACGGATGACGACGCGGTCATGCAGAGGACGAAGCTTCATAGTCGTAACTCTCCCAAACTGTGATTTCCAACGGCCAGATCGATGCCCGGCGGGTTTTATTGAATCCGGCGGAGCCGGTTTGCGTCCCGGCTGGCGAGACGCGTAAAGAGCAGCCTGTCCAAGTGACAGGGACCTTGCGGTGACCGGTACATAAGGTCGCTACAAGGCATTTCAAGGGTGTGACCAAAAAAAATTTGCTAACGGAGGGTGCTTCGGGCGGGCTTGGCCGCCCGACGCTCAACGCAGGCGATCGCGATCTTCCTCGCGGCGCTGGTACTCGCCTTCGATCACGCTGGGGCCGCCGCGCTGCTGGGCGGCCGGATCGTCGGCGAAGGCCCGGCGGCGCTCGGCCTGTTCCTGCATGCGCTGGCGCACGCGGCCCAGCATCAGGCGGCGAGTGAAGGGAATCAGGCAGAACAGACCGACGACGTCGCTGATGAAGCCCGGCAGCATCAGCAGGCCACCGCCGAGGGCGATGACCAGACCTTCGAGCATTTCCTGCTCGGGCAGCTCGCCGCGGTTCAGGCGCTCGCGGGCGCGCAGCGCGGTGGCAACCCCGGCCACACGCAGCACTGCGGCACCGATGAAGGCGCCGGCGATGATCAGCAGCAGGGTCCAGCCCACGCCGATCACGCTGCCGATCTTGATCATCACGGCCAGCTCGATCAGCGGGAACAGAAGAATCAGGAAAAGAGGAACTCGCATCGATGTTTCCTTGGCGGGACGTTCACCCAGATAACAGGCAAGGTGGCGACGCCTCGCGCCGATTTCAAGGGAATGACAAGGGATTGCTCAGGCCTGGATCACTTCATTACCCGGCCAGACGTCCGCCCTGGCCAACTGCACCAGCGCCTGGCGCACCGCGCCGGAGTTGCTGCAGGGCGCGGGGAACGGCAGCCAGTGCAGGCCCTGGCCGATACGCAGGTGGAAACCTTCGGTATCAATTCCCGCCAGCTGCGGGTCCTTGCCGGCGGGCAACCCGGCCAGCTCGACGTAGTGTTCGATGGCGTTGGCGTGGTCGCTGTTCATGTGCTCGACCATGCTCTTTTCCGCCTCGCCAACGAAGGGATTGGCCAGCGGCACGCTGTCGGCACCCAGCCAGTGGATGTCACCGAATCCGCCGATGAAACGCCATTGCACCGGCTCCAGCACCCAGAAATCGAAGTCGTGGACGATGTGGTAATCCTGCGAACCGGGGAAATAGCGGTAGTAGCGCTCGGCGGCGCCAGCGATGGCGTCGACATCCTCGATCAGCAGCGCCTCGGCCAGCAGGGTCAGGCGGCCGGCGGCCTGGATGTCGTCGACGCCGCGCTCGCCGATCAGCAGCGAGCACTTGCCGTCCATCTGCAGGTTGTGGGTGTGCTGGGCGATGCGGCTGATCAGGATCAGCGGCCGGCCCGCCTCGTCCAGGCAGTACGGCACTACGGAGCCGAAGGGGAATCCGCTCCACTTCTTCGAGTGGGTGGAGAGGACGCCGCGGTATTCCTTGAGCAGCAGTTCTCGGGCATGCTTGGCAGCTTTCACGCTCAACTTATGACTCCTCGCAAAGAATCCGTCGCAAACGGACGGGCAGGACTGACTCTGTGCACAGCTGCCGGCGGGGCCTTTCACCAGAAACTGTTCGTGGGGTTGTTCCGATGCAATTGAAAGACAAGGTCATCATCATCACCGGTGGCTGCCAGGGCCTGGGCCGTGCCATGGGCGAATACCTCTCCGGCAAGGGCGCGCGCGTCGCCCTGGTCGACCTCAATGCCGAAAAACTGGACGAAGCCGTGACTGCCTGCAAGGCCGCTGGCGGTGACGCCCGCGCCTATCTGTGCAACGTCGCCAATGAAGAACAGGTTACCCACATGGTGGCCCAGGTCGCCAGCGACTTCGGCGCCATCAACGGCCTGGTCAACAACGCCGGCATCCTGCGCGACGGCCTGACCATCAAGGTCAAGGACGGCGAACTGAGCAAGATGAGCCTGGCCCAGTGGCAGGCGGTGATCGACGTCAACCTGACCGGTGTGTTCCTCTGCACCCGCGAAGTAGCGGCGAAGATGATCGAGCTGAAGAACGAAGGTGCGATCGTCAACATTTCCTCGATTTCCCGTGCCGGCAACATGGGTCAGGCCAACTACTCCGCGGCCAAGGCCGGCGTTGCCGCCGACACCGTGGTGTGGGCGAAGGAGCTGGCACGCTATGGCATCCGCGTGGCGGGTGTGGCGCCCGGCTTCATCGAGACCGACATGGTCGCCAGCATGAAGCCCGAGGCCCTGGAGAAGATGACCGCGGGCATTCCGCTCAAGCGCCTGGGCAAGCCGCTGGAGATCGCCCACTCGGTGGCCTACATCCTCGAAAACGATTACTACACCGGCCGCGTGCTGGAGCTGGACGGCGGCCTGCGCCTGTAATTCGCCTGTCCATGAAAAAGCCCCGCCATGTGCGGGGCTTTTTTGTGCTTCTTGTAGGAGCGAGCTTGCTCGCGAACGTTTCCCGCCATCGTTAGGGTTGTTCGCGAGCAAGCTCGCTCCCACATGAATCGCCGTTACCAGCCCACGCCCAGGCCCAGGGTATAGCGACGCTCGTTGACGTCGCCATCGTTGCCGCTGAGCTTGTCCCACTCGGCCTTCAGGCTCAGCGATGCCCAGGAGGTGAGCTTGTAGCGGATGCCCGCCTCGCTCTCCAGCTCATACTCGACGTTGGATTCCAGCGGTTTGCTGACCTCGCCGTTGGTGAACAGCTCGAACTGCTTGGCCAGCAGGTAGCGGTTGTAGTCCCACTTCACGCTGGTGCTGTAGAAGTGCGACTTCTCGTCGTCGACGAATTCGTAATCGTTGCGGTTGACCAGCGTGGCCAGGGAGAACGCGCCCAGTTCGTTATCCCAGAACTGGTAGCCCGGGCCGGTACCGACGGTGCGCTTTTTCTGCAGGTCCTCGATCCAGTCGCGCTTGTACTGCGCCTGGCCCTGCCAGAACCAGTGCTCGTCGAGGAAGCGGTCCAGCGCGTACTGCGCCGAATAATTGTTGGTGCTGACCTGGTCGTCCTTCTTCTCGCGGTTGTACTCACCCTGCAGGTTGTGGCGCCAACGGCCATGGCGGGCGTTGGTCTTGAAGTCGACGTCGTAATCCTCGACATCGTTCTCGGCCTGCTTGTGGTCCAGGGAGAAGTCGACGTTGCCGGTCCACACCCAGTCTTCGAGGATCGGCTTGGGCGGCATCATCTGTTCGATCTTCGCCAGCTCCACCGTGCGCGCCTCGCCGTTGACCAGCGTGACCATGCCCTGGTCGGACGCTTTCAGGCCCTTGGAGTGCTCGCCGGTTTCCTCGTCGTACTTCACCAGAAGGTTCTGGTCAGTCTCCAGGGTCTTGATCGCGTCCGACTTGAGGGTGATTTCCCCGCCGTAATCGGTCGCCAGCAGCAGCTTGCCGCCGTCATACAGTTTGATGGTGCCGGAGAGACGGTCACCATTCTTCAACCAGACGGTATCGGCGAGGGCGGACAGGGAGCAGGACGCAAGCGCAATGGAAAGCAGGGTTCTGGGGAACATGAGTCGAATTCAACTGGATTGAATGGGCAAAAAGCCGGGCATTATCCAGATACCCGACACCAGAGCAACGACTGACAGGCCCAGTTGCAGGGAGTTCACCATGGCTGACAGATGGGGCTGGAGAATGAGCCCGCTTGTCAGCACCGCGCCAACCTATATCCTGACGTTCAGCCCCTCTGCCATGGTGCTTTCGATGCCCAAGCCCAAGCTCCCACCCAGCGCACCGGTTGCCGATCTCGGACTGGAGAGCCTGCAGGTGCGTCGCGAGGCGATTTTCCTGGTGATTGCCCAGGTGCAGGAGGGGCACGTCATCACCTATGGCGACGTCGCCAGGCTGGCCGGGCTGGGCCGTGGCGCACGACTGGTAGGACGCATCCTCAGCCAGTTGCCGGAAGACACGCGCCTGCCTTGGCACCGGGTGATCGCTGCGGGTGGACGCATCAGCCTGCCACTGGGCAGCGTTTCAGGTAACGAGCAGCGCGCACGATTGCGTGCGGAGGGTGTCAGAATCCATAACGATCGGGTGGACATACGTCGGCACGGCTGGCCTAGCGGTGAGCAGTCCTAGTAGAGTTCGCGTAATTTTTCGTCCTGCTGGAAAACACCCCCCATGAAAGAGCACTCCTGGCGCGAGGCATGGATTGCCTACAAGTCTCCCGCCAGCCTCGCGCTTTTGCTGCTGGGATTCGCCGCCGGCCTGCCGTACATGCTGGTGCTCTCCACCCTCTCGGTGTGGTTGCGTGAAGCGGGTGTCGGTCGGGAAACCATCGGATTCGCCAGCTGGATCGGGCTGGTCTACGCGTTCAAATGGGTCTGGTCGCCGATGCTCGACCAGTGGCGCCTGCCCTTCATCGGGCGCCTGGGTCGCCGCCGCTCCTGGCTGCTGTTCTCCCAGGGACTGATCGCCATCGGCCTGCTCGGCATGGCCCTGTGCAACCCGCAGTCGCACCTGAACTGGCTGATTGCCCTGGCGATGGTGGTGGCATTCGCCTCGGCCACCCAGGACATCGCCATCGACGCCTATCGCCTGGAAATCGCCGAAAACACCCGTCAGGCCGCATTGGCCGCGTGCTACATGACCGGCTACCGGGTCGCGGTACTGTTCGCCACCGCCGGCGTGCTGTTCCTCGCCGAATGGGCCGGCTCCAGTGCCCTGCACTACAGCCAGTCGGCCTGGGCGCTGACCTACGCCGTGTGCTCGCTGGCGATCCTGCCCGGCCTGCTTACCACGCTGCTGATGAAAGAGCCGCCGGTGAACGTGCAACCGCAGGCGGGCAGCTCGGCCTTTGCCTTCAACCACCAGTTGCTCTCGGTGCTGACCCTGCTGGTGCTGCTGATCTCGGTGCCGGCCATGCTCACCGCCCTGACCGCCCAGGCCTGGCCGCGCGCGGCGCTGTACGCGATTTTCATCGGCATCTGCATGACACCCCATGGCCGCCGGCAGATCCGCCCGGTTCGCGAACTGCTGTCGAAAGTGCGCCGCCCACTGCTGCTGGCCGTGCACGGACGCGGCCTGCCGCAATTCGACTTCGTCCACCAGGCTGTCTCGGTGATCGTGCTGATCATCCTGCTGGTCACCGGCACCGCCTTCATCAACATGACCGAAGCCGGCAAATGGTGGCTCGCCATCCTTTACCTGCTGATCGCCCTGAGCTGCATCTCCGCGCCCGGCCGCCTGCTGATGGCGCCGGTGCTGACGCCCATTACCGAGTTCGTCCGCCGCTACCGCTGGCAGGCCCTGCTGCTGCTCGGGCTGATCTCCACCTATCGCATGTCCGACACCGTCATGGGCACCATGGCCAGCGTGTTCTACATCGACATGGGCTTCTCCAAGGACACCATCGCCACCGTCAGCAAGCTGTTCGGCGTGGTGATGACCCTGGTGGGCGCTGCGGCCGGCGGCGTGCTGATTGCCCGCTTCAGCATCCTGCCGATCCTGTTCATCGGCGGCGCAGCCTCGGCGGCAACCAACCTGTTGTTCGCCTTCCTGGCGCAGATGGGCGCGATCGACGATCCGCACCTGATGGGGCAGAACGTCTTTGCCCTGCTCAAGGTGCTGGAGCCCCACGTCACCATGCTGGTGGTGACCATCATGCTCGACAACTTCAGCGGCGGCCTGGCGACCTCGGCCTTCGTCGCCTACCTGTCGAGCCTGACCAACCTGAAGTTCTCGGCGACCCAGTACGCCATGCTCAGCTCCACCATGCTGCTGTTGCCGCGCTTCATCGGCGGCTATTCCGGCACCATGGTCGAGGGCATGGGTTACGAGCGGTTCTTCTTCTTCACCGCCCTGCTCGGCGTGCCGACGCTGCTGCTGATCGGCTGGCTGTGGCTGCGCCGCAACAACGACTTGACCAACGGCGCCGCCGAGGCCGCCGCAGAAGCGCCAGCGCAACAACCCAGCGCCGAACGGCACTGATCCTTGCTCATGCGACAACGCCCATGAAAAAGGCCGGCAAATGCCGGCCTTTTTCATTCCTGCGGGCGGGATCAGTCCGCCAGGACGGCGTCCTCTTCACCCTTGACCACCCGCACCACCTTGTTCGGCGCCAGGTCGATGCCGTCGTCGCGCAGGCGCTGGCGTACCTGTTCGTTGAGCATGAAGGTGACGGCCCAGTAGTCGGAATTGGCAGTCCACAGGCGCAGCGAGAGGGTCACCGAGTTCTCGCCCAGGCCCGCGACCACCACCACCGGCGCCGGCGACTTGAGCACGCGCGAATCCTCGGCCAGCTCCTTGAGAATGGCGCGGGCGCCTTCCAGGTCGGCGTCGAAGGCCAGCTTCACGTCGAAGGTTACCTGGCGGGTGGTCTGGGTCGAGGTGTTGGTGATGATGCCATTGGACAGCGCGCCGTTGGGCACGATGACGGTGCGGTTGTCACCGGTACGCAGCACGGTGTGGAAGATCATGATGTTGTCCACGGTGCCGGAAACGCCCTGGGCTTCGATCCAGTCACCGATCTTGAACGGGCGGAACAGCAGGATCAGCACGCCGCCAGCGAAGTTCGACAGGCTGCCCTGCAGCGCCAGGCCGATGGCCAGGCCGGCGGCACCGATGGCGGCGACGAAGCTGGTGGTCTGGATGCCGATCATCGACGCCACGCTGACCATCAGCAGGATCTTCAGGATGATGTTCACCATGCTGCCGATGAAGCCCTGCAGCGTTTTGTCCACATGTTTCGTGGACAACAACCCGCCCACGCGCCGGGTAAACAGGTTGATCACCCACCAACCGACCAGCAGGGTCAGCAACGCCAGCACGGCATTGCCCAGGTAGGTCAGGGCTATCGGAGTCCACGCCTCCGCGCCGTTCATGATCTGCTCGTAATTCATATCCATGGATGCAGGCCCCTTGTCTATTGCCATTCCAAAAACAAAACCGCCATGGCAAGCCATGGCGGTCGGGAGTTCGCCGAGCGACTCTATTACTGCGACGTCGCTCGGGCGCTGAGGTTCCGCAGCTCTTACAAAGCAGCGTGCCTCAGTCGCGGAAGTTGTTGAACTGCAGCGGCATGCCCAGGGACTCCCCGCGCAGCAGCGCGATGGCTTCCTGCAGGTCGTCGCGCTTCTTGCCGGTGACACGTACCTGCTCACCCTGGATGGCGGCCTGCACCTTGAGCTTCTTGTCCTTGATCAGGGCAACGATCTTCTTCGCCAGGTCCTTGTCGATGCCCTCGCGGAAGGTCACTTCCTGCTTGACCACCTTGCCCGACGGGAAGGGGTCCTTGGTCTCGATGCACTGCACATCGATCTTGCGCTTGACCAGGCTGGAGCGAAGAATATCGAGCATCTGCTCGAGCATGAAATCCGCCTCGGCGGTCAAGGTGACGGACTTGTCCTTGGTTTCAAAGCTGCACTTGCCCTTCAGGTCGAAACGGCGGTCCAGTTCCTTGGCAGCATTATCCAGGGCGTTGGTCAGTTCGTGTTTGTCCAGTTCGGACACCACGTCGAACGAAGGCATGACATCTCTCCAGATGGACGGCGCGATACGGTTCACAGTCAGCATCGAGCCTGGCTTGACGATAAAAATGCGCGGTCATTATAACTGACAGACAAGACCGCGCCCGGCCTCTGACGTCGAGACTCGGCATTTCCCACCTGTTTGCGAGACATTCCTTTCCATGCCAACCAACCATCTCAGCATCCTGGTGGTCGACGATGCCAAGTTCTCCAGCGCCATGATCGGCCGTGCGCTGAGCCAGGCCGGCTACCAGAACGTACGCTTCGCCAGCAGTGCGAGCGAAGCGCTCGACCTGCTGGAAAAGGAGCCGGTGAGCGTGCTCCTCGCCGACTGGCTGATGCCCGAGATGGACGGCCTGGAGCTCACCGCCCGGGTACGCCAGCTCGACGAGAGCGGCGATCACTACACCTACATCATCCTGCTCACCGGCAAGGAAGGCGACAACGCCCTGGCCGAAGCCTTCGACCGCGGCGTGGACGACTTCGTCAGCAAGTCGGCGATGAACGAGCAACTGGTACCCCGCGTGCTAGCCGCCGACCGCCTGAGCAACACCCTGCAGCGCCTGCTGATGGAAAACCGCCTGCTCACCGAGAACATCACCAGCCTGGAAGAGCGCAACCTGGTCGACAGCGCCACCGGCCTGGGCAACCAGCGTTACCTCAAGCAGAAGCTGGCCGATAGCATCCGCCAGGTGGAATCCCGTGGCGGCGCGGTGTGCTACATGCTCATCGGCCTGCCGGAGCTCGCCGAACTGGGGCACAAGCACGGCCAGTCGTTCCAGAACGAGCTGCTCCACGGCGTCGCCCGCCGCCTGCAGCAACTGGTACGGCCGCTGGACGTGCTGGCACGTATCGACGACCAGCACTTCGCCCTGATCACCCTGCTTGAAGACCTGCAGGAATGCTCCCCCAGCAGCTTCCGCCGCCTGCATGAAGGCCTGAACCTCAAGGCATTCAAGACCAGCGAGGGCTTCATCAGCCTCAAGGCCGGCATCAGCCTGGTAGGCCTGGACGCCAAGGCGCTGCCCCTGGAAGTCGAGCAACTGATGCAGCAAGGCCGCGCGCTGCTGCCCGACGCCTTCGCCAGTGGACGAATCAATGCCAGCCGCCTGACCGGCCTGCGCTAAACTTCGCGGTACGCCCCCGAACCCGCGAAGTCCTTCCCATGTCCTGGACCATCCTCGGCGCCGGCAGCCTCGGTTGCCTGTGGGCCGCCCGCCTGTCCCGCGCCGGCCTGCCGGTGCGCCTGCTGCTGCGCGACCGCCAGCGCCTGAACGCCTACCGTGCCCTGGGCGGCGTCACGCTGGTCGAAGACGGCCGCGAGAGCCTCTACCCGATCCCGGCGGAGACCGCCGCGCAGGGTGCACCGATCCAGCGCCTGCTGCTCGCCTGCAAGGCCTATGACGCCGAATCCGCCGCCGCCAGCGTGGCCGCGCGCCTGGCCCCTGGTGCGCAGCTGATCCTGCTGCAGAACGGCCTCGGCAGCCAGCAGGCGGTCAGCGCCCACCTACCGCGCGCGCGCTGCCTGTACGCCTCCAGCACCGAAGGTGCATTCCGCGAAGCCGACTTCCGCGTAGTGTTCGCCGGCATTGGCCAGACCTGGCTGGGCGACGAGCAAGGCGGCCCCGCTCCGGGCTGGTTGGCCGAACTGGGGCAGGCCGGGATCCCGGCCCAGTGGAGCGAAAACATACTCGAGCGCCTGTGGCGCAAGCTCGCCCTGAACTGCGCGATCAACCCACTCACGGTGCTGCACCAATGCCGCAACGGCGAGCTGGCCCAGCATCCCGACGAGGTCGCCGGACTCTGCGATGAGCTGGGCCAGTTGCTCGATGCCGCCGGCTACTCCGCTGCCGCCCGGGAGCTGCAGGGTGATGTGGAGCGCGTGATTGCCGCCACCGCGGCGAATTTCTCCTCCATGTACCAGGACGTCGCCAAGGGCCGGCGCAGCGAGATCGCCTACCTGCTCGGCCACGCCTGCCGCGAGGGTGACCGCCTGCATCTGGCACTGCCGCGGCTACGCGCCCTGCACCAGCACCTGCGGGCCTGGCTGGTGGCGCGCGGATTGCCCGACAACTGATGGCGGGCTACCCTGCCCGCCTCTTCGATTTTCTCTGTTTGACGCGCCCATGCCTTCACCCATGAACCTGCGCCAGCGCCTGGAAGACCTGCCGGTCGGCCAGAAAATCCTCGCCGCCCTGCTGGTGCTGCTGGCGACCGTGATGCTGGTGGCCAACCTCGCCTTCATCAGCGCGGCCTACTGGATATCCCAGGACAGCGTTGCGCCCCAGGCCCTGCAGACCATCGGCCGGCTGATCGCCAACCCGGCGCTCAGCGAGCCGGCATTGTCCTCGCCGATCCAGGCCCAGGTCCTGCTGCGCCAGCTGGACGACTACCAGCCGCTGCGCGCCGCGGCGCTGTATGACAGCAATGGCGAGCGCATTGCGCAGACGCCGAGCAACGGCCCGATTGCCCTGCCCGAGCGCCTCGATCACCTGGAGCGCTGGCGCCAGCACGAATACCGCCTCAACGCGCTGTTCGAACTGCCGCAAGCCGGACGCAACAGCGGCTACCTATTGCTGGTGGCGAGCAGCGAACTGCCCGGCGCCTTCTACACCGGCACCCTCACCGCCAGCCTGGTAATCCTCGCCGTCTCGGTGCTGCTCTGGCTGCTCATCGCCCAGCAGATCCGCCGCCTGATCACCCGGCCGATCCGCAGCCTGGAAGAACTCTCGCGGCAAGTCACCCGCGAGGAGAACTACGCCCTGCGCGCCGAGCGTGGCAACGCCGACGAAATCGGTCGCCTGGCCGACGCCTTCAACACCATGCTGACCCGCATCGAGGCCCGCGAGCAGCAGCTCAAGCGCGCTCGCGACGACGCCCAGGAGGCCGTGGAGCAGGCTCAGTCGCTGGCCGAGGAGACCCGCCGGTCGAACCGCAAGCTGGAACTGGAAGTCCAGGTACGCAGCAAGATCGAGAAGAAGCTCACCGGCTTCCAGCACTACCTCAACAGCATCATCGACTCCATGCCCTCGGCGCTGATCGCGGTGGATGAGCAGCTCTACGTCACCCAGTGGAACCAGGAGGCCAGCCAGCTTTCCGGCACCAGCCTGGACGATGCGGTGAACCAGCCGGTGTTCCTCGCCTTCCCCTCGCTCAAACCCTTCCTGCCGCAGCTCACCCGCGCCGCCGAGCAGCACAAGGTCGAGCGCGTCGAGCGCGTCACCTGGGCCCTCACCGACGCCCCGCGTCACTATGCCCTGACCTTCTACCCGCTGATGGGCGGCACCGGCCGCGGCGCGGTGATTCGTATCGACGACATCACCGACCGCTTAGGGATGGAGGAGATGATGGTGCAGTCGGAGAAAATGCTCTCCGTCGGCGGCCTGGCGGCCGGCATGGCGCACGAGATCAACAACCCGCTGGGCGCCATCCTGCACAACGTGCAGAACATCCGCCGGCGCCTGTCGCCGGAACTGCCGAAGAACCTGGAAGTGGCCGGTGAAGTGGGCGTGCGCCTGGACGACCTCAACCACTACCTGGAAGCGCGGGAGATTCCCAAGCTGATGGATGGCATCCAGTACGCCGGCTCCCGTGCCGCGAAAATCGTCACCCACATGCTCTCCTTCAGCCGCCGCAGCCACCGCCAGATGGCCGCCTGCGAGCTGCCGGCGCTGCTGGGCCAGGCTGTGGAGATTGCCGGCAACGACTTCGACCTCACCGGCGGCTTCGACTTCAAGTCGCTGGAGATAGTCCACGAGTACGACCCGCGCCTGGGGCCGGTTCCGGTCATCGCCAACGAGATCGAACAGGTCCTGCTCAACCTGTTGAAGAACGGCGCCCAGGCCATCCACCTGCGTGACGACGAAGAGGAAGGCGAGTACGGCCGCATCACCCTGCGCACCCGGCTCAATCCACCGTGGGCGGAAATCCACGTGGAAGACAACGGCTGCGGCATGCCGGAGAACGTGCGCAAGCGCATCTTCGAGCCGTTCTTTACCACCAAGGAAGTCGGACAGGGCACGGGGCTGGGTCTGTCGGTCTCGTACTTCATCGTCACCAACAACCACAAGGGGCAGATGGAGGTGCAGTCCGAGCTGGGTGTGGGCACCTGCTTCACCATCCGTCTGCCACTGGCCGCCGAGATATCCCCGCCGCTGCCGCTATTGGCGCGCGACGACAAGGAGCATTGAGCCATGGGCAATCGCCTGTCGAAGATCTACACCCGTACCGGCGATGCCGGAGAAACCGGCCTCGCCGACGGTCGCCGCGTGCCAAAGCATCACCCGCGCGTGGAAGCCATGGGCGCCGTGGACGAGTTGAACAGCCACCTCGGCCTGCTGCTGGCCGGGCTGCACGAAGCGCGCAGCAGTGCTCTGGAAGAGGTGATCAGCGTATTGGCGCCGATCCAGCACCGCCTCTTCGACCTCGGCGGTGAGCTGGCAATGCCGGAGTACCGTGCGCTGAACGATGCCGAAGTGGAACGCCTGGAAACAGTGATCGACCGCTGGAACGAAGAGCTCGGGCCGCTGAAGAATTTCATCCTGCCCGGCGGTTCGCGACTGGTCGCCCTCGCCCACCTGTGCCGTGCCCAGGCGCGCAATGCCGAGCGTCGCTGCCAGCAGCTCAACGCCGAGGAGCCGCTGGAAGGTACGGGGCTGCGCTACCTGAACCGACTATCCGACCTGCTGTTCGTCGCCGCTCGCTTCATCGCCCGCCGCCAGGGGGTGGACGAAATCCTCTGGCAAGCCGCGGAAAAGCCCGCCTGAGCCTCCCACCCGCCATCCTCACTCCGGCACCGAGAGGTGTCGAGAGGTGCCGAACCTGTAGGAGCGAGCTTGCTCGCGAACCGCCCAGCACCTCAGCCAGGCCTGTTCGCGAGCAAGGGCTAGGCGCTTCCTCGGTCCTACGAAGATCCTTCAGCTCGACGGTTGATCGATCTTCGGCCAGAACGCACGAATACCCGCCACGCCCTGTGCCCCGGCCTGCCAGGCACGTTCGACATCCTGCGGACCGACGCCGCCGAGCAGGAACACCGGCTGGTTGAAGCCATCGATCAGCTCCGCTGCCGTTTCCCAACCCAGCGCAGGCTCGCCCGGATGGCTCTCGGTGGGCTGCACCGGCGACAGGGTGACGAAATCCACGCCCATGCGGGTAGCCAGCTCCAGTTCCTCGGCGCTGTGACAGGAAGCCGCAAGCAGGCGCTCACGCGGGAACGGCCGACCATTGGGCGCGTATTTGCGCAGTTGCTCGGCGGTCAGGTGCCAGCCGGCCGCCGGGAAGTCGCCCAGCCACTCCAGCGGTCCCTTGAGCATCAGCTGCGCCTTGCCAGCGCACAGACCTTGCACATCCACCGCCAGGTCACGGTACTCGGGGCTGTACATGTTCGGCGCGCGCAGCTGGATCAGGCGGATGCCATTGGCCACTGCGGCGCGCACACCCTGCACCAGTTGGGGAATTTCCAGGCCATCGGGAGTGATCAGGTAGCGATCGGGCAGGCGCGCAGCCTGCACGATGGGCTCGTTGGCGGCAGGAAACTCATAATCCGGCAGATCGCGCGGAGCGACCCAGGCCAGCGGCTGGCCCTCGGCACCGTGGGGCGCGCCGGAGAATGCGGAGACCTCCCAGACATCCAGCAGCACGTGCTTGTCACTGTAGTCGTGCTGTACACGGATCAGCGGGCGCGCCTGTTCGACATCGATGCCCAGCTCTTCCTTCAGCTCGCGAGCGAGGGCAGCCTGAACGGCCTCGCCCTCCTCCACCTTGCCACCGGGAAACTCCCAGAGGCCGCCCTGGTGCTTGTCGTCCGGACGGCGGGCGATCAACACCCGGCCATCGAGTCCGCGAATCACGGCGGCGGCGACATGTACTCGTTTCACAGTGCTACTCCTCAATCCGATTCAGGCAGGGCCCGCGCAGAGGGGCATTCTACCGTCATTGACCGGCGGCATCAGGCACGTTCGACCATCGCCGCGTCGAGCCAGGGACGGAAGGCTGGCCAGGCGTAGATCGCATCGACGTAGTTCTGCGCGTCCATCGGCAACGTCACACAGTAGCTGCGCAGGCGCGTGGCTACCGGCGCGTAGAAGGCATCGGCGATGCTGGCGTGGCCGAACAGGAACGGTCCGTCCTGGCCGAACTGCTGGCGGCACAGCGCCCAGAGCTCGACGATGCGGGCGATATCCGCCGTCACGGCTTCAGGTATCTCGGCCAGGGGCTGGTTGCGCTGGAGGTCCATGGGCATGTTCGAGCGCAGCGCCATGAAGCCGCTGTGCATTTCCGCGCAGACCGTACGTGCCAGGGCGCGGGCCGCTTCGCCACGGGGCCAGAGATGGGCTTCGGGGAAACGTTCGGCGAGGTATTCGGCGATCGACAGGGAATCCCAGATCAGCCCGTGCTCGCACTTGAGCGCCGGCACCTTGCCGCTGGGCGAATGCTCGCGGATGCGCCGCGCGGTGTCCTGGCCACCCAGGGGAATGAGGATTTCCTCGAACTCGGCGCCGGTGAGCTGCATGGCCAGCCAGCCGCGCAGGGACCAGGAGGAGACGTTCTTGCTGCCGATGATCAGGGTGAGGGACATGGACGCGATGCTCCTGGAGGTCAGTCAGGAGACCTTAGAGCGCGACAGCCATGAAAACAAATTCCCGATTTTCATCGACTCATGAAAATCGGGAATGCGAGGGGAGCGGCTGCAAGCTTCAGGCGAAGACCAACGCACCCTTGCCTGCAGCTTGCAGCCTGGAGCCGCCGTCAGGTCCGATATTCCGCGTTGATCTTCACGTACTCGTGGGACAGGTCGGTGGTCCAGATGGTCTCGCTGCAGGTGCCACGGCCAAGATCGATGCGGATGGTGATCTCCTCCTGGGCCATGACCCTGGCGCCCTGGTCCTCGGTGTAGCTGGCGGCACGGCCGCCACGGCTGGCGATGGCGACATCGTCCAGGAACACGTCGATCAGGCTGACATCCAGGTCCGGCACGCCAGCACGGCCGACGGCGGCGAGGATGCGCCCCCAGTTCGGGTCGGACGCGAACAGCGCGGTCTTGATCAGCGGCGAGTGGGACACGGCGTAACCAACGTCCAGGCACTCCTGGTGGGTTGCACCGCCATTCACCTGCACGGTGACGAACTTGGTGGCGCCTTCGCCATCGCGGACGATGGCTTGTGCCAGCTCCATGGAAACTTCCAGCACGGCCTGCTTCAGCGCGGCGAACAGCGCGCCAGTGGCGGCAGTGATCTCCGGCAGTGCAGCCTGGCCGGTGGCGACCAGCATGCAGCAGTCGTTGGTGGAGGTGTCGCCATCGATGGTGATGCGGTTGAACGACTTGTTCGAGGCATCGCGCAGCAGGTCCTGCAGCACGCCCTGGGCAACCTTGGCGTCGGTGGCAATGTAGCCGAGCATGGTGGCCATGTTCGGCTTGATCATGCCGGCGCCCTTGCTGATGCCGGTGACGGTGATGGTCACGCCGTCGTGCTCGAACTGGCGGCTGGCGCCCTTGGGCAGGGTGTCGGTGGTCATGATGCCGGCAGCGGCGTCGGCCCAGTTATCCACAGACAGGTTGGCCAGTGCGGCGGGCAGCGCGGCTTCGATCTTCTCGACCGGCAGCGGCTCGCCGATCACGCCGGTGGAGTACGGCAGCACGGCGTTTTCCGGCACGCCAGCCAGCTCGGCCAGCTTGGCGCAGGTGCGGGTGGCGTTGGCCAGGCCCGACTCGCCGGTACCGGCGTTGGCATTGCCGGTGTTGGTCAGCAGATAGCGCACCGGGCCGAGGAAGCGCTTGCGCGCCAGGATCACCGGGGCGGCACAGAAAGCATTGGTAGTGAACACACCCGCTACGGTAGAGCCTTCGGCACAACGCATCACCACGATGTCCTTGCGGCCGGGTCGCTTGATGCCGGCGGAGGCGATGCCGAGTTCGAAACCGGGGACCGGGTGCAGGGTGGACATGGGGCCGAGACCAACAGCCATGTGGCGCGCTCCTATCTAGTCAGTGAATCTACGAATCAGCGATTCAGATGAGAAAAACGCCGCGAGCGGCAGGGCCGGTCGCGGCGTTGGTATCAAGGTCGGGGATGGTTATTCCACCTGACCGTGGCAGTGCTTGTACTTCTTGCCCGAACCACAGGGGCACGGCTCGTTGCGGCCGATCTTCGGTTCGTTGCGGATGGGCTCCATCGGCACCACATTGTCAGCCGGCACTTCACCGTCTTCTTCCGGCTCGCTGGTGACCTGGTCCATGGACGGCGCGGCGGCATGCTGGAACTGCATGCGCTTGGCCATTTCCTCGGCCTCGCGGCGCAGGCGCGCTTCTTCCTCGGCCGGGTCTTCGCGGCGAACCTGAACGAAGGACAGCACGCGGATGGTATCGCGCTTGATGGAGTTCAGCAGTTCCTGGAACAGGTTGAAGGACTCGCGCTTGTATTCCTGCTTCGGGTTCTTCTGCGCGTAGCCACGCAGGTGGATACCGTGGCGCAGGTGATCCATGGTGGACAGGTGGTCCTTCCACAGGTCGTCCAGCACCCGCAGCAGCATCTGCTTCTCGAAGGTACGCAGGGCCTCGGCGCCCGCCATGTCTTCCTTCTCGTTGTAGGCTGCGACCAGCTCGGTGAGGATCTTCTCGCGCAGGGTTTCTTCGTAGAGCTTCTCGTCCTCGTCCAGCCACTGCTGGATCGGCAGCTTGAGGCCGAAATCGCTGTACAGCGCAGCTTCCAGGCCAGCCACATCCCACTGCTCGGGCAGCGACTGCGGCGGAATGTGCTCGCTGACGGTGTTGTTCAGGGTCTCTTCGCGGAACTCGATGATGGTCTCGCCAATGTTGTCGGCCGCGAGCAGGGTGTTGCGCATGTGGTAGATCACCTTGCGCTGCTCGTTGGCGACGTCGTCGAACTCCAGCAATTGCTTACGGATATCGAAGTTGCGGCCTTCGACCTTGCGCTGGGCCTTTTCGATGGCGTTGGTCACCATGCGGTGCTCGATCGCCTCGCCCGGCTGCATGCCCAGGGCCTTCATGAAGTTCTTCACCCGGTCGGAGGCGAAGATGCGCATCAGGTGGTCTTCCAGCGACAGGTAGAAACGGCTGGAACCCGGGTCGCCCTGGCGACCGGCACGGCCGCGCAGCTGGTTGTCGATACGGCGGGATTCGTGACGTTCGGAGGCGATCACATGCAGGCCGCCCGACTCGATGACCTGCTGGTGGCGCTTCTGCCAGTCGGCCTTGATCTGCGCGACCTGCTCGTCTGTGGGGTTCTCCAGCGCGGCGACTTCCACTTCCCAGTTGCCGCCCAGCAGGATGTCGGTACCACGACCGGCCATGTTGGTGGCGATGGTGACCGAGCCCGGACGACCGGCCTGGGCAATGATCTCGGCTTCCTTCTCGTGGTACTTGGCGTTCAGTACCTTGTGCTCGATGCCGGCGTTCTGCAGCAGTTGCGAGACGTACTCGGAGGTCTCGACCGAGGCGGTACCCACGAGGATCGGACGGCCCAGCGCCTGGCACTGTTGCACGTCGGTGATGATGGCAGCGTACTTCTCGTCCTGGGTCAGGTAGACCAGATCGTTGAAGTCCTTACGAGCGACCGGACGGTGGGTCGGGATCACCACCACGTCCAGGCCGTAGGTCTGGCGGAACTCGAAGGCCTCGGTGTCGGCGGTACCGGTCATGCCGGCCAGCTTGGTGTAGAGGCGGAAGTAGTTCTGGAAGGTGGTCGAGGCCAGGGTCTGGCTCTCGGCCTGGATCGGCAGGTTTTCCTTCGCCTCGATGGCCTGGTGCAGGCCCTCGGAGAGGCGGCGGCCCGGCATGGTACGGCCGGTGTGCTCGTCGATCAGCAGGACCTGGTCGCCCTGGACGATGTATTCCACGTTGCGGTGGAACAGGGTGTGGGCGCGCAGCGCAGCATAGACGTGAGTCAGCAGGCTGAGGTTGTGCGCCGAGTAGAGGCTCTCGCCCTCGGCCAGCAGGCCGTTCTGGGTCAACAGCTCTTCGACGTAGGCATGGCCCTGTTCGTTGAGTTCGACCTGGCGGGTCTTCTCGTCGATGCTGTAGTGGCCCTGCTGGGTCACCTGGCCTTCGACTTCCTCGACGTGGCGCTTCAGGCGCGGGATCAGCTTGTTGATCTTGATGTACAGCTCGGAGCTGTCTTCGGCCTGGCCGGAGATGATCAGCGGAGTCCGCGCCTCGTCGATGAGAATGGAGTCCACTTCGTCGACTACGGCGAAGTTCAGCTCGCGCTGGAACTTGTCTTCCAGGCTGAACGCCATGTTGTCGCGCAGATAGTCGAAGCCGAATTCGTTGTTGGTGCCGTAGGTGATATCGGAGGCGTAAGCAGCACGCTTCTCTTCCGGCGGCTGGAACGGGCTGACGATACCGACGGTCAGGCCGAGGAATTCATACAGCGGACGCATCCAGTTGGCGTCGCGGCGGGCCAGGTAGTCGTTCACGGTCACCACGTGCACGCCTTTGCCAGCCAGGGCGTTCAGGTAGACAGCCAGGGTACCCACGAGGGTCTTGCCCTCACCGGTACGCATCTCGGCGATCTTGCCTTCGTGCAGGGTCATGCCGCCGATCAGCTGGACGTCGAAGTGGCGCATGCCCATCACGCGCTTGCCAGCCTCACGGGCGACGGCGAAGGCTTCCGGAAGAATCTGGTCGAGAGTCTCGCCCTTGGCGACGCGTGCCTTGAACTCTTCGGTCTTGGCCTTCAGTTGCTCGTCGGAAAGCGGGACCATCTGGGGCTCGAGTGCATTGATGGCCTGAACCTGCTTGGCCATGCGCTTCACTTCGCGCTCGTTCTTGCTTCCAAAGAGTTTTTTCAACAAAGGCGCAAACATATCGACTGGGTCATCCGAACTGGAGAATTGGAGGGCTGCCCGACTGGCTGGCCGCGGCGCGGAACGGCAATGAAGCGGGCATTCTACCCGGAAACTTCCGGGAAAAAAGTGCCGAAGTCATCCTCCGAAGCTTCGCATTCTGCGAGCGCCGGAGCAATGCATGGGCCGACAACTTTGAATCCGAGTGGGTGATATGGTGACGCACGGGAGGAACTTCAAGGGCCGACGGTGGCATCTGGCCCAGACAGCATCTGTTACCATCCTTCTTCATTCATTCCCGGTTGCTCTTCATGGCCTTCCGCCCCCTGCCCGCCAAGGCGATGACCAAGCTGCTGCGCGAAGCCAGGCCGCTGCAGTCGCTGTTCGCCGAGGCGCAACGCCTCTCGCGCCTGCAGGAATTGCTCGACTCGCAACTGCAGCCCGCCGCGCGCCCCTATTGCCGCGTCGCCTCCTGGCGTGAAGGCAGCCTGCTGCTGGTCGTCACCGACGGCCACTGGGCCACACGCCTACGCTACCAGCAGAACCGCTTGCTGCGGCAACTCGCTGCATTCGAGGAGTTCCGGGGGCTGGCGCGCATCCTGTTCAAGGTGCAGCCGACAACGCAAACACCGGTGCGGGTAAACACCAACCGGATCAGCGAGTCCGCCTCCGCCACCCTCCATGAAGCCGCCGAAGGCATCAGCAATCCGCAACTCAAGGCCGCTCTCGAGCGCCTCGCCAGCCGCCGTAAACCGCCGGAATCGGGCGAGGAATAATCTGCAGGCATAAAAAAAGGCCACCCGAGGGTGGCCTTTGAAGTTGTAGCTGAAAGGAGGAGGTTTCCTTATACGGCCGCGGCGGGTCGCATATAGGAGATCGGCGCGGTCTTGGCGTCCTCGAAGGTCACCACTTCCCAAGCGTCCTTGTCTGCGATGAGGGTGCGCAGGAGACGGTTGTTCAGGGCGTGACCGGACTTGTAGCCGATGAACTCGCCGATGAGGCTGTTACCCAGCAGGTACAGGTCACCAATGGCGTCCAGGATCTTGTGCTTGACGAACTCGTCCTCGTAACGAAGACCGTCTTCGTTGAGCACTCGATACTCGTCGACCACGATGGCGTTCTCCACGCTGCCACCCAGAGCCAGGTTCTGCGAACGCAGCATCTCGATGTCGCGCATGAACCCGAAGGTACGGGCGCGGCTGACTTCCTTGACGAAGGAAGTACTGGAGAAATCCACCACGGCTTTCTGGGTGCGACCACGGAAGACCGGGTGATCGAAATCGATCTCGAAGCTCACCTTGAAGCCGTCGAACGGAACGAAGGTAGCGCGCTTGTCGCCCTCTTCCACCGTTACTTCGCGCTTGATGCGGATGAACTTCTTGGCCGCTTCCTGCTCTTGCAGGCCGGCGGACTGGATCAGGAATACAAAGGGACCCGCGCTGCCGTCCATGATCGGTACTTCCGACGCGGACAGCTCGACATAGGCGTTGTCGATACCCAGGCCGGCCATGGCCGAGAGCAGGTGCTCCACGGTATCCACCTTGATGTCACCCTTGATCAGGGTGGTCGACATGGTGGTTTCGCCGACGTTCGAAGCCCGGGCGGGAATTTCCACCACGGGGTCGAGATCGGTCCGGCAGAACACGATGCCAGTATCGACGGGAGCCGGCTTCAGGGTCAGGTAAACCTTTTCCCCGGAGTGCAGGCCGACACCGGTCGCCCGGATGATGTTCTTCAAGGTGCGTTGTCTGATCATGGCTTTGGCCGCTTTCGCGCAAGTTGCGAACTGTTGTCAACAATGGGCGGCGATGATAGCAGAACCGCCCTTTGCTGAACACCAATCACATTGATACTCCTGATAAATCGACTCAATCGGCTTGACGACGCAGGAAGGCCGGGATGTCCAGGTAGTCCAGATCATCCTGCGGGTTCAGCTTGGCCGCGGTGGCAGCGCCGCCGTGGCTCTGGTTGCGCATGACGGTCGGACGATCCAGGTCACGGTAGTTCACCGACTGCTGCTCGCGCTGAACCGGAGCCTGGGTGCTGACGGCCTGGGTCTGGACGGTGTTGTCGACGACCTTGACCGGCTTCTCCAGGCGCGCGCCCAGACCAGTAGCGACTACGGTGACGTGCAGTTCGTCGCGCATGTCCGGATCGATCACGGTGCCCACTTTCACGGTGGCGTGCTCGGAAGCGAACTGCTCGATGATGTTACCCACGTCGGAGTACTCGCCCAGGGACAGGTCCGGACCTGCGGTGATGTTCACCAGGATGCCGCGGGCGCCCTGCAGGTTGACGTCTTCCAGCAGCGGGTTGCGGATCGCCGCTTCGGTCGCCTCGCGAGCACGGTTCGGACCGCTGGCGCAGCCGGTACCCATCATCGCCATGCCCATTTCGCTCATGACGGTCTTCACGTCGGCGAAGTCGACGTTGATCATGCCCGGGCGCTTGATGATGTCGGAGATACCGCGAACGGCACCGGCCAGTACATCGTCAGCCTTGGCGAAGGCGGCCAGCAGGCTCGCGTCCTTGCCCAGGATGGTCAGCAGCTTTTCGTTCGGGATGGTGATCAGCGAGTCGACGCTTTCAGCCAGAGAGCGGATGCCCTCGTCGGCGATCTGCATGCGCTTGCGACCTTCGAACGGGAACGGACGGGTGACCACGGCCACGGTGAGGATGCCCATTTCCTTGGCAACCTCGGCGATGATCGGCGCAGCACCGGTACCGGTACCGCCACCCATGCCGGTGGTGATGAAGACCATGTCGGCGCCTTCCAGGACTTCGGCGATACGCTCGCGGTCCTCGATGGCGGCCTGGCGGCCTACTTCAGGGTTGGCGCCAGCACCCAGGCCTTTGGTCACACCAGGGCCGAGCTGCAGCACGGTGCGCGCGGCGATGTTCTTCAGCGCCTGCGCATCGGTGTTGGCGCAAATGAATTCGACGCCATCAACGTTGTTCTTGGCCATGTGGTTCACAGCGTTGCCGCCGCCACCACCTACGCCGATTACCTTGATGACTGCTGTTTGCGGGACGTTATCTACCAGTTCAAACATTTCCCCTCTCCTTCCTTTCTAGTTGTGTTGCCTACGTTTACCGCGGTGGTAAATCAGAAATTGCCCTGGACCCAGCGTTTGAGCTTTTCCAGTACCGGTGTCTTGGGTTCGTCGCTGCTGAAGCTGCTGCCGGACATCGAGATGCCGTCGGATTGCTTTTGCAGTCCGTACAGGAGCAGCCCCACACCGGTGGAATAGATTGGATTGCGCACGACGTCGGCCAGTCCCTTGACGCTGTGAGGCACACCCAGGCGTACCGGCATGTGGAAGATTTCCTCGGCCAGTTCGACGGCACCTTCCATCTTGGCGGTGCCACCGGTCATGACGATCCCGGCTGGAATCAGGTCCTCGTAGCCGCTGCGACGCAGCTCGGCCTGAACCAGGGTGAACAACTCGTCGTAGCGAGGCTCGACCACTTCGGCAAGCGCCTGGCGCGACAGTTCCCGCGGCGGACGATCTCCGACGCTGGGCACCTTGATGGTTTCGCCGGGGCCGGCCAGTTTGGCCAGCGCACAGGCATAGCGAATCTTGATTTCCTCAGCGTACTGAGTCGGGGTGCGCAGCGCCATGGCGATGTCGTTGGTGACCTGATCGCCGGCGATCGGGATGACCGCCGTATGGCGGATGGCGCCTTCGGTGAAGATGGCGATGTCGGTGGTACCGCCGCCGATGTCCACCAGGCACACGCCCAGCTCCTTTTCGTCCTCGGTGAGCACGGAGTAGGCCGAAGCCAGCTGCTCGAGGATGATGTCGTCCACTTCCAGGCCGCAGCGGCGCACGCACTTCTCGATGTTCTGCGCGGCGTTAACCGCGCAGGTCACCACGTGCACCTTGGCTTCCAGGCGTACGCCGGACATGCCCAGCGGCTCGCGAACGCCTTCCTGGTTATCGATCACATAGTCCTGCGCCAGGGTGTGCAGCACACGCTGGTCAGCCGGGATGGCCACGGCCTGGGCCGCGTCCAGCACGCGCTCGATGTCCGCACCGCTCACTTCGCGGTCGCGGATCGCCACGATGCCGTGGGAATTCAGGCTGCGGATATGGTTGCCGGCGATGCCGACGAAGGCCGAGTGGATACGGCAGCCCGCCATCTGCTGGGCTTCATCGATGGCGCGCTGGATCGATTGCACGGTGGACTCGATGTTCACCACCACGCCTTTCTTCAGGCCGCGCGACGGGTGCGTCCCGATGCCGACGATTTCCAGCTTGCCATCGGCCGCCACCTCGCCCACCAGCGCCACCACCTTGGAGGTGCCGATGTCCAGGCCGACGACCATTTTGCCGCTCTGCACGCTTGCCATGTTTATAGAATTCTCCTCAACTCACTGCGCGGCGGTGGTCTGAGCCACCGTCGCTTCCGGCACCGGATCACGCCACGCCACGGCCAGGCCGTTGGGATAGCGCATGTCGATGCGGGCAATTTTCGTAATCTGGTCTTTCAGCGCCTTGTCGTAGATGGTCACGAACCGGCGAATCTGTTCTACCGCGTGATCGCGGCCCAGCATGATCTCCACGCCCTGGGCAGTGCCCAGGGTCCAGGCGCCACGCGAGCTCATGTCCAGGCTGGCAATGGTGAAGCCCAGCGGACGGAGCATCTGGCTGAGAATCTGGTACTGCTGCATCACTTGCTGCTGAGCGCGCTGCGGGCCGGAAAGGCGCGGCAGGTGCTCGTAGTTGGCCACTTCCCGCGGTGCAAAAGCCTGACCCTGATTGTTCAGCAAGGCTTCGTCACCCCAACGGGCGATGGGCAATTGCTCGTCCAGGCGAATAACCACCTGGTCAGGCCATACGCGGCGCACCTCGGCATGGGCGATCCAGGGCATCTGCTCCAGTTCCTGGCGCATACCGGCCAGGTCGATGGTGAAGAAGCTGGCCGAGACGTAGGGGCTGATCCGCTGCTGCACCGCTGCCTGGCTGATGTAGCTGAGGTCGCCCTCCACGCTGATCTTGGCGATCGGCCGGTCCGCATAAGGCAGCACGTATTGCGCGCCGTAGTAGGCACCGCCGCCGAGCACGCCCAGCACCAGAGGCCACAGCAGCACCTTCAGGAAACCGAAGCTGGGCTTGGGCATGCGGGCGCTGAGCGGCTCCTTGGCCACCAGACGGCTGGCGCCGCGCGGCACCGGCTTGCGTGCTGGGGCACGGCCGATTCCGGGATTCTGGTGACGAAGCTGCGCGCCGTTCATGACTTACCCCCTTGCCTCGACGCTGTCGGCGAGGATCGCCAGCACCAGTTGCTGGAAATCCAGGCCGGCCGCGCGCGCGGCCATGGGCACCAGGCTGTGGTCGGTCATGCCCGGTGCAGTGTTCACTTCCAGCAGCCAGAAGCGCCCCTGGGCGTCCTGCATCACATCGGTCCGACCCCAGCCCTGGATGCCGAGGGCATCGCAGGCGCGCGCGGTCAGGTCCTTGAGTTCCTGCTCCTTGTCGGCATCCAGGCCGCAGGGAATCTGGTACTGGGTATCGTTGGCCAGGTACTTCGCGTCGTAGTCGTAGAAGGTGTGCGGAGTGCCCAGGCGAATGGGCGGCAGCACCTGACCACGGAGGATCGCGACGGTGAATTCGGGGCCGCTGATCCACTGTTCGACGAGCACCTGCGGGTCGTATTTCGCGGCAGCGGCCCAGGCGGCGATCAGCTCCTGCTCGCTGTTCACCTTGGCCATGCCGATGCTGGAACCTTCGCTGGCCGGCTTGACGATCAGCGGGAAACCGAGCTTCGCCGCAGCGGTACGGCAATCGCCCTCGCTGGCGAGTACGGCATGGTCGGGCGTCGGCAGGCCGAGGCTCAGCCACACGCGCTTGGTGCGCAGCTTGTCCATGGCCAGCGCGGACGCCAGCACACCGCTGCCGGTGTAGGGGATGCCGGCGATTTCCAGCAGGCCCTGCATGGTGCCGTCTTCCCCGCCACGACCGTGGAGGATGATGAAGGCGCGGTCGATCTTCTCGCGGGTCAGGCGCTCCAGCAGGTCGTCGCCCACATCGATGCCGAAGGCATCCACGCCGGCACCCTGCAGGGCCTGCAGGACCATGGCGCCGGACTTCAGCGACACCTCGCGCTCGGCGCTCTTGCCGCCGTAAAGCACGGCCACGCGACCGAAGGCGCGGGGCTCGAGGGCGGATTTGAGGGCGTCACTCATTGCTTGTTCCCCTCGGTGCCAGCAGCGGCGGCACCGAACATCGGATTCTTGATCAGTGCCGGAGCCAGCCCGCCGATATCGCCGGCGCCCTGGCAGAGCAGGATGTCGCCCGGACGCAGCAGCGGCTTGAGCAGCGAAGCGAGATCACCACCGCGCTCCAGGTAGATCGGGTCGAGTTGGCCGCGCTGGCGGATGCTGTGGCACAGATGACGGCTGTCAGCGCCAGGGATCGGCTCTTCGCCGGCCGGGTAGACCTCCATCAGCATCAGTACGTTGGCCTCGCCCAGCACCTGCACGAAGTCGTCGTACAGATCGCGGGTACGACTGAAGCGGTGCGGCTGGTAGACCATCACCAGGCGGCGTTCCGGCCAGCCACCACGTACGGCCTTGATCACCGCCGCGACTTCGCGCGGGTGGTGGCCGTAGTCGTCGACCAGCATCACACTGCCGCCTTCAACCTGCAGGTCGCCATAGACCTGGAAGCGCCGGCCGACGCCCTGGAAGCCGGAAAGGCCCTGGACGATGGCTTCATCGGAGATGCCCTCGTCGGTGGCAATGACGATGGTCGCCAGGGAGTTCAGCACGTTGTGCAGGCCGGGCATGTTCACCGAGACGTCCAGCGGCTCGCGCTCGGGGCGCAATACGGTGAAGTAGGTGCGCATGCCTTCCTGGCGAATGTTGATGGCGCGGACGTCGGCGTCCTCGCTCAGGCCGTAGGTCACGGTCGGGCGGGCAACCTGCGGCAGGATTTCACGCACCACCGGGTCGTCCACGCAGACCACAGCCAGACCGTAGAACGGCAGGTTGTGCAGGAAGTCGACGAAGGTGCGCTTCAGCTTGTTGAAGTCGCCGCCATAGGTACTCATGTGGTCGGCGTCGATATTGGTGACCACCGAGACCATCGGCTGCAGGTGCAGGAAGCTGGCGTCGCTCTCGTCGGCCTCGGCCACCAGGTAGCGGCTGGTGCCCAGCTGCGCGTTGGTGCCGGCAGCGTTCAGGCGGCCGCCGATGACGAAGGTCGGGTCCAGGCCGCCAGCGGCGAATACCGAGGCGATCAGGCTGGTGGTGGTGGTCTTGCCGTGGGTGCCGGCAACGGCGATGCCGTGGCGGTAGCGCATCAGCTCGGCGAGCATTTCGGCGCGCGGCACCACTGGCACGCGACGATCCAGCGCGGCGGCGACTTCCGGGTTCGATTTGTTCACCGCACTGGATACCACCAGCACGTCAGCGCCGTCGGAGTTTTCCGCGCGGTGGCCGATGAAGATTTCCGCGCCGAACTTCTCCAGGCGCTCGGTAACGGGCGAAGCCTTGAGGTCGGAGCCGGAGACTTCGTAGCCGAGGTTGAGCAGCACTTCCGCGATACCGCACATGCCCACGCCACCGATGCCGACGAAGTGGATACGACGGATGCGCCGCATGGTGCGGGTGACGCCGGTGGGCTCTTTAACCACGGGCCACCTCCAGGCAGGCATCGACTACCGTGCGGGTAGCCTCGGGCTTGGCCAGGCTACGAGCGCGAGCGGCCATGCGGGTCAGGGAGTCGGGATGCATCAGTACCTCGGACAACTGCGCGGCCAGATCGGCGGCGCTGGTAGATTTCTGTGGCAGCAGGTGGGCCGCGCCCTCCCGCACCAGGAATTCGGCATTCTTGGTCTGGTGATCGTCAATCGCGTGGGGCAACGGCACCAGGAAGGACGGCAGACCGGCGGCGGTCAGCTCGCTGACGGTCAGCGCACCCGCGCGGCAGATCACCAGATCGGCCCAGACGTAGGCGGCGGCCATGTCTGCGATGAACGGAGCTACGTCCGCTTCGACCCCGGCAGCGCGATAACGCTCCGCCGTAATTTCGTCATGCTGACGACCGGCCTGATGGCGAATGGCCGGGCGAATCTCGGCCGACACCTGCGCCAGCGCCTCGGGCAGCAGCTTGTTCAGCGGCTCGGCGCCCAGGCTGCCGCCCAGCACCAGCAGGTTGACGCGACGGCCTTGCAACGGCGCGCGGGCGCCCTCCTCCAGGAACAACTCGACACGCACCGGGTTGCCGGTGGTCAGGCGCTTGGCGCTGCTGTCGAAGGTATCCGGGAAAGCTTCGCAGACACGCTTGGCCAGCGGCGCGAGGCTGCGGTTGGCGGTGCCGGCAACGGCGTTCTGTTCATGGATCACCAGCGGCACGCCAGACAGCTTGGCAGCCAGGCCACCCGGGCCGGTGACATAGCCGCCAAGGCCGAGCACGCAGACCGGCTTGAGCTGGCGTACCACGCCCAGTGCCTGGAACAACGACTTGAGCAGATCGAACGGTGCGCGCAGCAGCGACTTGATGCCCTTGCCGCGCAGGCCACTGACGTTGATCAGGTGCAGCGGCAGGCCGGCCTTGGGTACCAGGTCGTTCTCGATGCCGCGCGGGGTGCCCAGCCAGTGCACGCTGTAACCGCGCGCCTGGAACTCACGGGCGCAGGCCAGGGCCGGGAACACATGTCCGCCGGTACCGCCCGCCATGATCAGGACGTTACCTTTCATCGGCAAAGTCCTCTTCGCTGAATTCATATTCCTCGCTGCCCATCACGGTGCGGCGTTCCCATTCAATGCGCAGGAGCATCCCCAGGCAGGCACAGCAGATCACCAGCGAGCTGCCGCCGTAACTGAGGAACGGCAGGGTCAGACCCTTGGTTGGCAGCAGCCCGACGTTCACCCCCACGTTGATCAGAAACTGGCCGATCCACAGGAAAGCCAGGCCATAGGCGACGTAGGCGGAGAAGTACTGTTTCGACTGCTCGGCCCAGATACCGATGTACAGCGCGCGCAGGCTGACGAAGACGAACAGGCCGACGGTGGCCATGGCGCCAACGATGCCCAGTTCCTCGGCGAGCACGGCGAACACGAAGTCGGTGTGCGCTTCGGGCAGGTAGAACTGCTTCTGAATGCTGTTGCCCAGGCCCATGCCGGTCCAGCCACCACGACCGAAGGCGATCAGCGCCTGGCTGAGCTGGTAGCCCGCGCCGAACTGGTCGGCCCAGGGATCGGTAAAGTTGGTCAGGCGCGCCATCCGGTAAGGCTGGGTCTGGATCAGCAGCACCACGGCGCCAACGGCCAGCGCCACCATGAGACCGAAGCGGAACAGGCCCACGCCGCCGAGGAACAGCATCGCCGCAGCGGCGCCCATCATTACCACGGTGGCGCCGAAGTCCGGCTCACGCAGCAGCAGGCCGGCCATGGGCAGCAGCACCACGAACGGCTTGAAGAAGCCCAGCCAGCTCTCGCGTACTTCTTCCTGGCGGCGCACCAGGTAACCGGCCATAAAGATCACCACGAAGACTTTGGCGATCTCCGAGGGCTGAATGTTGAACAGGCCGAAGCCGATCCAGCGCATGGAGCCGTTCACCTCGCGGCCGATGCCGGGGGTGATCACCATCACCAGCAGCACGAAGGCCACGGCCAGCAGCTTCCAGCCCCAGCGCTGCCAGGTCTCCATGGGCACCATCATGGTCACGCCGCAGGCGACGAAGCCGATGGCCAGGTAGATCAGGTGGCGGACCGAGAAGTACAGCGGGTTGCCGGACTGCGCCGCGGCGACTTCGGAGGATGCCGAAGTGACCATCACCAACCCCAGGCCGAGCAGCGCCAGGCAACCCGCCAGCAACGGGAAGTCGATATCGATGCCGTTGCGGCTGATCAGCGGGGACGGGTACGGGCGCAGGAAGGAGAACATCAGGCGAGCTCCTCCACGGCCTTGGCGAACAGGCGTCCGCGTTCTTCGTAGTTCTTGAACATGTCCAGGCTGGCGCAGGCCGGCGACAGCAGCACAGCGTCCCCCGGCAGGGCCAGGTCGGCGGCGTGCTCGACAGCCTCTTCGAGGGTATTCACACGAACCTTGGGCACGGCATTGCCGATGGCGGCCCCCACCAGCTCGGCATCCCGCCCCAGCAGCACGACGGCACGGCAGTGCTGGGCAACGGGGCCACGCAGGTCATGGAAGTCGGCGCCCTTGCCGTCGCCACCGGCGATCAGCAGCAGCTTGCCATCGATATCGGCGCCCAGGCCTTCGATGGCAGCCAGGGCGGCACCGACGTTGGTGGCCTTGGAGTCGTCGTAGAAATTCACGCCATTGCGCTCGCGCACCCATTGGCAGCGGTGGGCAAGACCGGCGAATTCGCGCAGCGTCTGCAGCATCGGTTCGAACGGCAGGCCAACGGCGTGCCCCAGCGCCAGCGCCGCCAGGGCATTGGACTGGTTGTGCGCGCCACGGATCTTCAGTTCGCGGGCCGGCATCAGCTTGTCGAACTGGAAGGCCAGCCACTTCTCACCGCCTTCCTCGATCAGGCCGAAGGCCTTGAAGTCCGGCTTGTTGATGCCGAAGGTCCAGCACGGCACGTTGTCAGCGATCAGCGGACGACTCAGTGCATCGGCGCGGTTCACCACGACCTGCTTCGCGCCGCGGAAGATGCGGTGCTTGGCCAGGTGGTAGTCGGCCATGCCGTCATAGCGGTCCATGTGGTCTTCGCTGACGTTCAGGCAGGTAGCGACCTCGGCGTTGAGGCGCTCGCAGGTCTCCAGCTGGAAGCTGGACAGCTCCACCACGTACAGCTCGACGTCGTCGGCCAGCAGATCCAGCGCCGGCGTGCCAAGGTTGCCGCCGACGGCGACGCGCTTGCCTGCGGCCTTGGCCATGTCGCCCACCAGAGTAGTGACGGTGCTCTTGGCGTTGGAACCCGTGATGGCGACGATCGGCGCCTTCGCGTGGCGCGCGAACAGGTCGACATCGCCGGACAGGCGTACGCCACGCGCAGCCGCTTCCACCAGCGCAGGCACGCGCAGCGACAGGCCGGGGCTCACGTAGAGCTCCTGGGCACGGCAGAGGAAATCGGCATCGAGGTCACCGCAGCGCACCTCGACCTGCGGATACTGCTCGCGCAGGGTCGCCAGCTCCGGCGGATTCGCGCGCGTATCAGCCACGGCAAACGGCACGCCCTGGCGCGCCAGGTAGCGCACCAGGGACATGCCGCTCTTGCCGAGGCCGACAACGATGCGGAATTGGTCGGAAGCGATCAGGCTCATGCTCGATCAGTCCTCAACGCAGTTTCAACGTGGCCAGGCCGATCAGCACGAGAATTACCGTGATGATCCAGAAGCGCACGATCACGCGCGGCTCAGGCCAGCCCTTGAGTTCGAAGTGGTGGTGGATCGGTGCCATGCGGAACACGCGCTTGCCGGTCAGCTTGAAGGAGGCGACCTGGATCACCACCGACAGGGTTTCCATGACGAACACGCCGCCCATGATGAACAGCACGATTTCCTGGCGGACGATCACCGCGATGGTGCCCAGCGCGGCGCCGAGCGCCAGCGCGCCGACGTCACCCATGAAGACCTGCGCCGGGTAGGTGTTGAACCAGAGGAAGCCCAGCCCGGCGCCGACGATGGCGCCGCAGAAGATGATCAGCTCGCCCGCGCCGGGAACACTCGGGATGAACAGGTACTCGGCGAATTTGATGTTGCCCGACAGGTAGCAGAAGATCCCCAGCGCGCCGCCGACCATCACGGTGGGCATGATCGCCAGGCCGTCGAGGCCGTCGGTCAGGTTTACCGCGTTGCTGGAGCCGACGATCACGAAGTAGGTCAGCACCACGAAGAAGATGCCCAGCGGGATCTCGACGTTCTTCAGCATCGGTACGATCAGGGTGGTTTCGACCGGCGTCTCGGCAGTCATATAAAGGAAGATCGCCGCGCCCAGGCCGAATACCGACTGCCAGAAGTACTTCCAGCGGCTCGGCAGGCCACGGGAGTTCTTCTCGATCACCTTGCGGTAGTCATCCACCCAGCCGATGGCACCGAACAGCAGGGTCACGGCCAGCACGACCCAGACGTAGCGGTTCGACCAGTCGGACCACAGCAGCGTGCTGATGCCGATGGCGGTGAGGATCAGCGCGCCGCCCATGGTTGGCGTGCCCTTCTTGGACAAGTGCGATTGCGGGCCATCGTTGCGCACAGCCTGGCCGATCTGGCGGATCTGCAGGGTGCGGATCATCCACGGGCCCAGCCAGAGCGACAGGGCGAGCGCGGTCAGCACGCTGAGGATGCCGCGCAGGGTCAGGTACTGGAAGACGCCGAAGCCCTTATAGAACTGTTGCAGGTACTCGGCGAGCAGCAGCAGCATTTAGTGAATCTCCTCGGAGGAACCACACAACGCCGCGACGACCTTGTCCATCGCCGCGCTGCGGGAACCCTTGATCAAAATGGTGGTTGTCGAAGCTTCTTCGGCCAGGGCATGGATCAGGCTGGCCTGATCGGCGAAGTGCCGGCCCGCGGAACCGAACGCCTGCACGGCGTGGCTCATCAGTGGACCGACTGCATACAGGGCAGCGACTTTGCCAATGGCGTAGGTTCCCACTTCGCGGTGGGAAGATTCCGCCCAGGCACCCAGCTCGCCCATGTCCCCGAGGACCAGGACGGTCCGGCCGGAAAAGCCCGCGAGTATATCAATCGCCGCGCAGATTGAAGCCGGGTTGGCGTTGTAGCTGTCGTCGATCACACGCATGCCATTCGTCGCCAGCTGGGCTGCGGCGCGCCCCTTGACCGGCTGCAGGTTCTGCAGGCCGGAAACGATCCCGACCAGCGGCACGCCAAGGGCGTGAGCGGCTGCAGCGGCGGCCAGCGCATTCGTGACGTTGTGCTCACCCAGCAGATTCAGCTGAACGGCAGCCTCGCCGGCAGGGCCCTGCAGGGTGAATCCCGGGCAACCACGGGCGTCACGCTTTAGGTCGCTGGCGTGGAAGTCGGCGCGGGCATCGTGCAGACCGAAACTGGAGACGCGGCGGCCGGCAGCGCGGGCCTGCCAGGTATCGAAGGCCTTGTCGTCGCGGTTGAGGATGGCCACGCCATCGGCGGCCAGTCCTTCGAGAATCTCGCCCTTGGCCAGGACAATCTTGTCCTGGCCGCCGAACTCACCCACGTGGGCGGTACCGGCGTTGGTGATGATGGCGACCTGCGGGCGGGTCAGCGCGACGGTGTAGGCGATCTCGCCGACACGGTTGGCGCCCAGCTCGATGACCGCGCTTTTGTGCTCCGGGGCCAGCTGCAACAGGGTCAGCGGAGCGCCGAGGTCATTGTTCAGGTTGCCACGGGTCGCCAGGACATCGCCCTGGGTCCGCAGGATGCTGGCAAGCATCTCCTTCACGGTGGTCTTGCCACTGGAACCGGTGACGGCGGCGACACGCCCGGTAAAGGCGGCACGGTTCAACGCGCCAAGCTGACCCAGCGCGATACGGGTATCTTCCACGACCAGCTGCGGCAGCGGCGCACCTGCAACTTCACGCTCGACCAGAGCGGCAACCGCGCCCTTGGCAGCGACGTCAGCCAGGTAGTCATGGCCGTCGAAGCGCGGGCCGGTCAGGGCAATGAACAGTTGGCCGGGCGCGATGGCGCGGCTGTCGGTGCTCACGGCAGCGAACGTGACATCGGCACCGACCACACGGCCTTGCAGCGCGCCAGCGACTTCGTTGAGCGACAGGGGCTTAAGCACGCTTCACCTCCCAGGCAGCCAGCGCCTTGGCGGCTTGATCCAGATCGGAGAACGGATGGCGTACGCCGTCGATCTCCTGGTAATCCTCGTGTCCCTTGCCAGCCAGCAGCACGACGTCATCGGCGCCGGCAGAGTCGATCAGGCGGGCGATCGCCTCACCCCGACCGGGGACGAACTCGACCACTTCGGGCTTGGCAAAGCCGGCACGGATGTCGGCGATGATCGCCTCGCTCTTCTCGGTGCGCGGGTTGTCGTCAGTGACCAGCACACGATCGGCGTGCTGCTCAGCGATCTGCGCCATGATCGGGCGCTTGCCACTGTCGCGATCGCCACCGCAGCCGAACAAGCAGAGCAGCCGACCATGTACGTGCGGACGCAGGGCCAGCAGGACTTTCTCCAGCGCATCCGGGGTGTGGGCATAGTCCACGACCACCAGCGGCTTGTCGCCGCCGCCCAGGCGTTGCATGCGACCGATGGGGCCTTCCAGCTGCGGGAGCACCTTGAGTACGTCGCCCAGGGGGTAGTCCAGGCCCAGCAGCGCGCCGACCACGGCCAGCAGGTTGCTCAGATTGAATCTGCCCAGCAGCGAGCTGCGCAGCAGGCCTTCGCCCTGTGGGGTGACGATCTGCGCCTGCACGCCCGCATCGCTGAAGATGGCTTCGCGGCAATAGATGTAGGCCGACGGGTCGCTCAGGCTGTAACCGATCAGGCGCGACTCACGAGCCTCGGCAGCCAGTTGGCGGCCGAAGTCGTCGTCCAGGTTGATCACCCGGCAGCGCAGCCCCTGCCAGGCGAACAGCCTGGCCTTGGCGGCGCCATAGGCTTCCATCGAGCCGTGGTAGTCCAGATGGTCGCGGGACAGGTTGGTGAACACCGCCACGTCGAAGCCCAGCGCCGCGACGCGGCCCTGCTCGAGGCCGTGGGACGACACTTCCATGGCCACGGCTCTGGCGCCGGCCTGCTTCAGGCGTGCCAGGGTGGCCTGCACCGCGAGCGGGTCAGGCGTGGTGTGGCGGCCGCTTTCCAGCGCGCCGTAGAAACCGGTGCCGAGGGTGCCGACGATGCCGCAACGCTCGCCGAGCAGGTCCAGCGCCTGGGCCACCAACTGGCTGACACTGGTCTTGCCGTTGGTGCCGGTCACGCCAACCAGATCGACACCACGGCTCGGCTCGCCATAGAAGCGCCCGGCAATCGCGGACAACTGTTTGGCGAGGCCCTTGATGGCGATCATCGGTACATCGCTGGGCGGCAGATCGATCGCGCCTTCAGCCTCATAGGCGACGGCGGCAGCGCCCAGGGAAAGCGCAGCGGCGATGTGCGCACGGCCATCCTGGCGACCACCCGGCACGGCCAGGAACAGGTCGCCCGGCTTGACCGTACGGCTATCCAGGGTCAGTTCGCGAATCAGTTCGCCGCTTTCCGCCTGGGGCAGCAGTTGGTTCAGGCTCATCGGCATCAGCCACGCCCTCCTTTGGCAGCGGGCGCAGCATCAGCTTGTTGCTGCGGAGTCGCCGTCGGCAGGTTATCCGGCGGCACGTTCATCAGACGCAGGGTGCCGGACATCACCTTGCTGAACACCGGCGCGGAGACCAGACCACCGAAGTAGCCGGCCTTGCTGGGTTCATCGATGACCACCACGGCGACGAAGCGCGGATTGCTCATCGGCGCGAAGCCGGCGAACAGGGAGCGATAGGAGTTTTCGGCATAGCCCTTGGTGCCCGTCGCCGTCTTGCGCGCGGTACCGGATTTGCCAGCCACGTGATAACCCGGCACCTGAGCGCGGAATACGCCGTTGGGCGCTTCGATCACCTGCTGCAGCATGCCCTGCATGGTTTTCGCGACCGGCTCGGGAATGACCTGGGTGGCATCGGGCTGGCGGTCCGCGCGGACCATGGTCAGCGGCACGCTGCGGCCATTGTTGGCCAGCGCCGCATAAGCATGGGCCAGCTGGATGGCGGTGACCGACAGGCCATAGCCGTAGGACAGCGTGGCCGTCTCGGCCTTGCGCCACTCGCGGTAGTTCGGCAGATTGCCGACGCGCTCGCCAGGGAAGCCCAGGCCGGTGTCCTGGCCGAGGCCGACTTTCTGCATCAGGCTGTAAATGGCTTCGCCGCCGATATCGAAGGCGACCTTGCTCATGCCCACGTTACTGGAACGGATCAGGATGCCGGTCAGGTCCAGCACCGGACCTTCGGTGCGGGACACGTCACGAATGGTGTAGCGACCGATCTGCAGGGTGCCCGGATAAACCTCGACCTTGTCGGTGGGTTTCCAGCGGCCGGTTTCCAGCGCCGCGCTCATGGAGAACGGCTTCATGGTCGAGCCCGGCTCGAACACGTCGATCATGGCGCGGTTGCGCATCATCGCCGGCTGCAGGTTACGACGGTTGTTCGGGTTGTAGGTCGGCTGGTTGGCCATGGCCAGCACTTCGCCGGTCTTCACGTCGAGGATCACCAGGCTGCCGGCCTTGGCGCCATTCTCCACCAGGGCGTTGCGCAGCTCGCGGTTGGCGAGGTACTGCAGGCGCAGGTCGATGGACAGGGCGAGGGTCTTGCCGGCCTTGGCGTTGCGGGTAACCTGCACATCGCGAATGAGATGACCACGACGATCCTTGAGCACCTGGCGTTTGCCCGGCACACCGGCCAGCCAGCTGTCGAAGGCCAGTTCCACGCCTTCGCGGCCACGGTCGTCGACGTCGGTGAAGCCCACGACCTGCGCAGCGACTTCACCAGAGGGATAGAAACGGCGGAACTCCTCGACCGAGTAGACACCCGGGATGCGATGGGACTTCACCTGGGCCATCACGGCCTCGCCCTGCTCTGGGGTCAGGCCGCGCACCAGATAGATGAATTCCTTGTCGGCGTTCGCCTCCAGACGCTCCGACAGTGTCGCCTTCGGCTGGCCGAGGGCGTCGGCGAGGAAGCCCCACTTCTCACGCTCGAGCACCAGTTCCTTGGGGTTGGCCCAGAGAGTGGCGACCGGCGTACTGACCGCCAGCGGCTCGCCGTTGCGGTCGGTGATCAGCCCACGGTGCGCGGGGATGGAGATGTGCCGCACGCTGCGCGCATCACCTTGCCCCTTGAGGAAGTCATGATCGATGACATGCAGGTCGACAATTCGCCAGGCGATCGCCGCCACCATCGCCAGCAGCAGGACGATGACGACGCGGAAGCGCCAGGGATAGCGAGCGCCGGCCAGGTCTCTCATGGCGCCACCATGATGATTTCGGTCGGATCGGGGACGCGCATTTTCAACTGGTCGGTCGCCAGCCCTTCGATGCGGCTATGGGCCGTCCAGGTGCTTTGCTCGAGGATCAGGCGGCCATACTCGGCCTGCGCCTTGTCGCGCACGCTGAGCTCGGTGTACAGCGAGTTGAGCAACTGGCGGTTCCAGTAGGCGCTGTAGGAGACAGAGATGGCCGACAGCAACACGCCGATGAACAGCAACAGCATGAAGAAGCTGCCGGTGGGCAGGCGCTTGGAGAAGAGACGACTCATCTCAGCTTCTCCGCGATGCGCATGACCGCGCTGCGCGAGCGCGGGTTGGCCTTGAGCTCTGCCTCGGAGGCGTAGACCGGCTTGCCGATCAGCTTCATGCGCGGCTCGAAGGGCTTGACCTGGATCGGCAGGTTGCGCGGCAGGTTGTCCGCCTCGCCCTTCACCTGCTTGCGCATGAACTGCTTGACGATGCGGTCTTCCAGCGAGTGGAAGCTGATCACCACCAGACGACCACCCACGGCCAGGCCTTCCAGCGCAGCTTCAAGGCCGCGCTCCAGATCGCCCAGTTCGTTGTTGATGAAGATGCGCAGGCCCTGGAAGGCACGAGTTGCCGGATTCTTGCCCTTCTCCCAGGCCGGATTGGCCTCGGTGACCACGGCCGCCAGGTCGGCAGTGCGCTCGAACGGTTTTTCCGCACGGCGCTGCACGATGGCACGAGCCATGCGCTTGGCGAAGCGCTCTTCGCCGTAATCCTTGAACACGCGGGCAATCTCGTCTTCCGCAGCCGTCGCAATCCACTGCGCAGCGCTGACGCCCTGATCCGGGTTCATCCGCATATCCAGCGGGCCGTCGTTGAGGAAGCTGAAGCCCCGCTCCGGGTCATCGAGTTGCGGCGAGGAAACTCCCAGGTCCAGCAGAACGCCGTTCACGCTGCCTTGCAGGCCGCGCGCAGAGAACTCCTCAGCCATCTCGGCGAAGGACCTTTGCACAATGACGAAGCGGCCGTCTTCGGCCGCCAGTGCTTTTCCCGTCGCGATCGCTTGGGGGTCCTTGTCGAACCCGAGCAGTTGGCCGCCCGGGCCGAGCTTGCCAAGCAACGCCCGGCTGTGCCCTCCCCTGCCGAAGGTGCCGTCCACATAGCGGCCGCCCTCCAGGGGGGCCAGCGCTTCGACGGCCTCCTCGAGCAGAACGGTGATGTGTTGGAAGGTACTGGTCACAGGCAGGCTCACAGAATAAGGTCGCGCAATTCGTCCGGCAGACCGCCGGGTTCTTTGATGGCTGCGAGGTCGGCCTCGGCAACCGCATTCCACTTGTCTTCGTCCCACAGCTGGAACTTGTTCAGCTGGCCGACCAGCATGGCTTTCTTGTCCAGGCCGGCGTACTCGCGCAGGCGTGGTGGAACGAGGAAACGCCCGGCGCTATCGAGCTCCAGGTCAACGGCATTGCCAATCAGCAAACGCTGCAGGCGCCGCGTCTCTTCACGCAGCGAGGGCAGTTCGCGCAGCTTGGCTTCGATGAGTTCCCATTCAGGGAGGGGGTAGACGGTGAGGCAGGTGTCGACGGCATCGATGGTGACGATGAGCTGGCCATTGCAACGCGAAACGAGCTCGTCACGATACCGACTCGGCATCGCGAGGCGCCCTTTGGCGTCGAGACTGATGGCGTTAGCTCCGCGAAACACGTCAGCGCTTCCCCTGTGGTTGGCTATCCATGCCTGTTGATCCCACTTTTACCCACTTCATACCACTTCCGCACACTATAGAAATCCGCGCTCCCCACCGTCAAGGCAAGTCGGAGGGGAAAAATCCTTACAGGACCGAGATTTAGCGTACTTTTGCGAGGTTCGGGGAGGGAATTTGACGCGCCAGAAAAGAGAAAAGCCCAGTGTTTTCAAAACACTGGGCTTTCATACTTAAAGTGATTTCTTAAGTTTGTAACTTCTTCCAGCCAGCGACAAATGGTCATGTGGGAAGAAGTGGAGAAAAAGAGCTGAGAGTCGATCTGTAAGCCGGGTTCTGTCGAGGACAGCCATTCCTCTGGGACATACATCACTGCATGCCTCAAGCGATCTACCCGAACCCAACGCGGGCCGCGCCAATGGGTTCCTATTTGATCTTGCTCCGAGTGGGGTTTACCTAGCCACGAACTGTTGCCAGCCGTGCGGTGCGCTCTTACCGCACCTTTTCACCCTTACCGGCGCTTACGCGCTTAGGCGGTTATTTTCTGTGGCACTTTCCGTAGGCTCGCGCCTCCCAGGCGTTACCTGGCACTCTGCCCTGTGGAGCCCGGACTTTCCTCCACCCCGTGGTGGAACACCACGGAACAGCGACTGTCCAATCGACTCTCAGTTCGCAAGGTTAGCGGCTGACGACGCTCAGGACAAGCTCAAGCCTTGCCCTGACGCTCCAGTGCGAGCTGATAAAGCTGATTCTTGCGCGCTCCGGTGATCTCCGCCGCCAGCGCCGCTGCGCGCTTGACCGGCAGTTCTGCCAGCAGCAGATCGAGCACTCGCAGCGTCTGCGCATCCACTTGCTCATCGCTCTCCGGCGCCGGTTTGCCGGCCACCAGCAGCACGCACTCACCCCGTTGCTGATTGCTGTCGGCCGCCACGAACTCGCGCAGATCGCCCAACGGCAGCCCCTTCAATGTCTCGAAAGTCTTGGTCAGCTCGCGCGCCAGCAGCGCAGGCCGTTCGTCGCCGAAGATTGCCGCCATGTCCTCGATACACTCCAGCACACGGTGCGGCGCCTCGTAGAAGATCAGAGTGCGCGGCTCATCCGCCAGCGCCTCCAGGCGGCCACGGCGACCGACTACCTTGGCCGGCAGGAAACCCTCGAAGACGAAACGATCCGACGGCAAACCGGCAGCAGAGAGCGCGGCAATCAGGGCGCATGCACCCGGCACCGGCACCACCGGGACACCCGCCGCGCGAGCCTGGCGCACCAGGTGGTAGCCGGGGTCGGAGATCAACGGGGTACCCGCGTCGGAAATCAGCGCAACGTCTTCGCCGGCCTGCAGCTTGGTGAGGAAACGCCCACCCTGCTCCCGCTCGTTGTGTTCATGACAAGCCGCCAGCGGCGTCTCGATGCCGAAATGCTGCAGCAGTCGCACGGAGTGACGGGTGTCCTCGGCCGCAATCAGCGCCACGTCGGCCAGCACCTTGAGCGCACGGGCGCTGATGTCGTCCAGGTTGCCGATAGGGGTGGCCACCACATAAAGAGTGCCAAGTGTCACGTGCTGACCTCGCCGGAAGTATCTGAAAAAGCCGCATTGTATCCCGATTCCGGCAGCCGCCATCGCGTGACCCTCCCCGCTTCGGTACAATCGGCAGCTCTTTGAATGCGTTACGAGAAGCCCGATATGATCGCTCGTCTGCGTCCGCTATCCGCTCTGTTCCTGGCCGGCATGCTCGCCGCCTGTGCGTCCTCCCCGTCGTCCAATCTCGGCGAACTGCCGCGCACCCCGGACGCCAGCATCGAACAGCTGCTGCAGCAGGCCTCCACCGCAAAGCCGGACGAAGCTGCCGTGCTGCGCCTGTCCGCCGCCGACCTGGCCTATAAGCAGAAAGATCTCGGCCGTTCCACGCAGATCCTCGACCAGATCCCGATGGACAGCCTGAAGCCCGCCCAGCAGGTCTTCGCCAGCACCCTGCGCGCGCAGCTCGAACTGGCCCGCAACAAGACCAAGGCGGCCCTGAAGGCCTTTGACAACCCCAGCTTCCAGCGCCTGGGCGAAATGCCCGTGGACCTGCAGGCACGCGCCGGCATGGTGAAGTCGCTGGCCCTGGCGGCCGACGGCCAGGCCCTGAGCGCCGCGCGCGAGCGGGTTTTCATCGACCCGCTACTCAACGCCGAGGCCAGCAAGGCCAACCATGAGGAAATCTGGAAACTGGTTTCCAGCCTGCCGCTCGATCAGATGCAGGCCAGCAGCAACGAAGGCGATCTGAACGGCTGGCTGGAACTGGCGCGCATCACCAAGTCATCCTCGACCCTGAAGGAACAGCAGTCGAACATCGACAACTGGGTCGCTCAGAACCCGGACCATCCGGCCGCCAAACAGCTGCCGGACGCCCTGACCAAGCTGAAGTCCCTGGCAGCCCAGCCGCTGAACAAGATCGGCCTGCTGCTGCCGCAGCAAGGCCAGCTGGCCTCCGTCGCCCGTGCCCTGCAGGACGGCTTCCTTGCCGCCCACTACCAGGCCCAGCAAGGCGGCCAGGCACAGCCGGCCATCAAGCTCTACGACAGCACCCAGGTGCGCTCGCTGGACGAGTTCTACCGCCAGGCCCAGGCCGACGGCGTGCAACTGGTGGTAGGTCCGCTGGAGAAGAATCTGGTCAAGCAGATGAGCAGCCAGCCGCAACTGCCGATCACCACCCTGGCCCTGAACTACGCCGACGGCAACCAGGAGGGCCCTGCACAACTGTTCCAGTTCGGCCTGTCCGCCGAGGACGAAGCCCGCGAAGTCGCCAACCGCGCCTGGAATGACGGCATGCGCCGCGCCGTGGCCCTGGTCCCGCGGGGCGAATGGGGTGACCGCGTGCTCGCCTCCTTCAGCCGCAACTGGCAAGCCGCCGGTGGCACACTGATCGCTGCCGAGCATGTCGACCAGCCGGTAGAGCTGGCCCGCCAGATCGCCGACCTGCTGCAACTGCGCCAAAGCGAAGGCCGCGCCAAGCGCCTCCAGGGCGTCCTCGACAGCAGCGTCGACACCCAGCCATCGCGCCGCCAGGACATCGACTTCATCTTCCTCGCTGCCACTCCGCAGCAGGCCCGCCAGATCAAGCCGACGCTGGCCTTCCAGTACGCTGGCGACCTGCCGGTCTACGCCACCTCCAACCTGTACACCGGCGTGAACAACCCGGCCCAGGACCAGGACCTGAACGGTATTCGCTTCTGCGAAACGCCATGGCTGCTGAACCCGAACAACGCCCTGCGCCAGCAGGTCGCCACGCAGTGGCCGGCCGCCAATGGCAGCCTCGGCCGCCTGTACGCCATGGGCGCCGACGCCTACCAGCTGGCCCCGCGCCTGCCGGAGCTCAAGGCAGTGCCGAGCATGCAACTGGACGGCCTGACCGGCACCCTGAGCGTCAGCGCCAGCCAACGCGTGGAACGCCGCCTGCCCTGGGCCGAATTCAAGAACGGCCAGGTTCAGCCGCTGGAGAACAGCGGTATTTGATCGGCAACAGCCCCACCCAGAAGGCCGGGCGGCAGGCCGAAGCCGCCGCCCTGGCCCACCTGGAAGAGCATGGATTGCGTCTCCTGGCGCAGAACTGGACATGCCGCCGAGGCGAGCTCGATCTGGTCATGCTGGACGGCGATACAGTAGTATTCGTCGAAGTTCGCTCCCGCCGGCATTCCGCCTGGGGAGGAGCGCTGGAAAGCGTGGACTGGCGCAAGCGTCAACGCCTGACCATTTCCGCCGAACTCTTCCTGCAGCAGAACGCCCGCTGGAGCAGCCATCCCTGCCGATTCGACGTTGTCGCCATCGACAGTCGCGCCCCAGGCTCCGCAGGGCACTTGAACTGGATCCCCAACGCTTTTGACACCTGATCAGACGCCCGACGAAAGGTCACACCTGATGGACATGCAATCCCGTATCCGCCAGCTCTTCCATGCCAGCATCGAGACCAAGCAACAGGCTACCGAGGTGCTCATCCCGCATATCGAGCAGGCCAGCATGGTCATGGTCAATGCCCTGCTGAACGAGGGCAAGATCCTCTCCTGCGGCAACGGCGGCTCGGCCGGCGACGCCCAGCACTTCTCCTCCGAACTGCTGAATCGCTTCGAGCGCGAGCGCCCGAGCCTGCCTGCGGTCGCACTGACCACCGACAGCTCCACGATCACCTCGATCGCCAACGACTACAGCTACAACGAAGTTTTCTCTAAGCAGATCCGCGCCCTGGGCCAACCGGGTGACGTGCTGCTGGCAATTTCCACCAGCGGCAACTCGGCGAACGTCATTCAGGCCATCCAGGCCGCACATGATCGCGAAATGGTTGTCGTAGCCCTGACCGGCCGCGACGGCGGCAACATGGCATCGTTGCTGCTGCCCGAAGACGTGGAAATCCGCGTTCCGGCCAAGGTCACCGCACGCATCCAGGAAGTCCACCTGCTGGTCATCCATTGCCTGTGCGACCTCATCGACCGTCAACTGTTCGGGAGTGAAGAATGACCCGTACCCCTCTGATCGCAGCCGCACTGGCCGTGACCATGGCACTGGGTGGCTGCAGCAGTTTCGTCAGCGCCACCCGCGACAAACCGATCGACGATGACAAGGGCACCCGCACCCTTGGCAGCAAGATCGACGATTCGCTGATCGAAACCAAGGTGGCAGTGAACGTCGCCAAGGCCGATCCGGACCTCGACCGCAATTCCCACGTCGTCGTGATCAGCTACAACGGCGTGGTACTGCTGGCCGGCCAGACCCCGCGCGCCGACCTGAAGAACAAGGCTGAGCAGGCCGCCAAGGAAGTGCAGAAGGTCAAGACCGTGCACAATGAGCTGCAGATTCTGCAGCCCTCCTCCCTGGCTGCCCGCAGCAACGACACCTGGCTGACCACCAAGATCAAGAGCCAGATGCTCGCTGACGCGAACGTTCCCTCCACGCGCATCAAGGTCCTGACCGAGAACGGCATCGTCTACATGCTGGGCCTGGTTACCCGCAAGGAAGGCGATCTGGCCACCCAGGTAGTCCAGGGCGTGGACGGCGTGCAGAAGATTGTCCGCCTGTTCGAGTACATCGACTGACCGGAGCAGTTATTGCAGGCATGAAAAAGGCGACCCCAGGGTCGCCTTTTTTATTACTTCACCACCTTGAGACTCGGGCGGCCACTGGGGCGCGGCGGCTCGTCAGAAGGGCCGTCATCCGGCAGGTCCTCGTCATCGGTGGGCACCGGCGGCTCCAGGTCGAAGACCATGCCCTGGCCATTCTCCCGCGCATAGATGGCCATCACAGCCTGGGAAGGGATGTACAGGCCCTGGGCAACACCCCCGAAGCGACCCTCGAAGCTGACCGCGTCGTTGTCCATCTGCAGGTGGCGAACCGCGGTCGGGGAGACGTTGAGCACGATCTGTCCGTCACTGGCATAACCCGGCGGCACGCGCACGCCGGGATACTCGGAATTCACCAGGATATGCGGCGTGCAGCCGTTGTCGACGATCCACTCATAGAGGGCTCGCACGAGGTAGGGACGACTGGAGTTCATCATCAGGCTCCTTAGCGCATATCACGTTCGATAGAGGACAGGCTCGCACGGAAAGTTTCCCGCGCAAACTGTCGCTCCATATAGTCCAGCAAAGGCTTCGCCGGGCGCGGCAGCTCAATACCCAGGATTGGCAGGCGCCAGAGGATCGGTAGCAGGCAGCAATCCACCAGGCTCAGCTCGTCACTGAGGAAGAATGCCTTGTCGGCAAACAATGGCGATACCCCCGTAAGGCTCTCACGCAACTCCTTGCGCGCCAAGGCTCGCTCGGCATCCTTGCGGCGGGTATCGAGGATACGATCCACCAGGCTGCACCAGTCGCGCTGGATACGATGGATCAGCAAGCGGCTGTTGGCGCGAGCCACCGGATAGACCGGGAGCAGCGGTGGGTGCGGATAACGCTCATCGAGGTACTCCATGACCACTGTCGACTCGTAGAGCGCGAGATCGCGATCCACCAGGGTCGGCAGGCTGCCGTAGGGATTTACTTCAGCGAGCTTGGCCGGGATGTTGCCGGCAGGTACGTCGATGATATCGGCGACGACGCTCTTCTCCGCCAGCACCAGGCGCACGCGATGGCTGTAGTGGCAGGAAGGGTCGGAGAAGCAGGTGAGCTTGTTGATAGCGGCCATGCCGCGCGCCTCCTCGCAGGATCTTCTTGTGGGAGGTAGAAAAACGCACGCGCGCCCCGTAGGGCGCGCGCTTGTTACTACGACGGGTGGTGCTTAGTGCACATCCTTCCAGTATTCGCGTTTGAGCAGGTAGGCGAATACGAAGAAGAAGGCCAGGAACAGCAGGACGTAGGTGCCGATACGGTGAGAGTCCAGCTTGTTCGGGTCCGACGAATAAGCCAGGAAGGTCACCAGGTTCTTCACCTTCTCGTCGAACTGAGCTTCGTTCAGCTGACCGGACTTCGGCACGATGGTCAGCTGGTCGCAGGCCTCGTGGGTCAGCGGGGTACCAGTCAGAGGATCGTACTGCTTCTTGCCATCCTCGACGACCTGAACCTGCTTGCAGCCGATGACCTGGCGGCCTTGCAGGCTGACCAGCACGTTCGGCATGCCGACGTTCGGGAACACCTTGTTGTTCACGCCCCACGGACGCTTGGGATCTTCGTAGAACGAACGCAGGTAGGTGTACAGCCAGTCGGCGCCGCGTACGCGGGCTACCAGGGTCAGATCCGGCGGAGCAGCACCGAACCATACCTTGGCGTCAGCCGGCTTCATGCCGATGTCCATGTGGTCACCGATCTTCGCGCCGGTGAACACCAGGTGGCTCATCATCAGCTCTTCCGGGATACCCAGATCACGACCAACACGCTCATAACGCTGGAACTTGGCGCTGTGGCAGCCCATGCAATAGTTGGCGAAAGTACGCGCGCCATCCTGCATGGCGGCCTTGTCGGTCAGGTCGATATCAACCTTGTCCAGGGCCGGGCCATGGCCTTCAGCGGCGAAGCCGAAGACAGGCAGCAGAGCCAGTACAAATGCAGCGAATTGCTTTTTCATCAGCCAGTCACCCTTTCCGGAACCGGTTTGGTTTTCTCCATCCGGGTGTAGAACGGCATCAGGATGAAGAAGGCGAAATACAGAATGGTGCACAGGCGCGACAGCGTGGTACCCAGCGGGGACGGCGCTTGCGAACCGTAGTAGCCGAGGACAACGAAGGACACCGCGAAGATCACCAGCCAGATCTTGCTCAGCCAGCCCTTGTAGCGGATCGAGCGAACCGGGCTACGGTCCAGCCACGGCAGCACGAACAGCACGGCAATGGCGGCGCCCATGGCGATGACACCCATCAGCTTGTCCGGAACGGCGCGCAGGATGGCGTAGAACGGCGTGAAGTACCACACCGGCGCGATATGGTCGGGGGTCTTGAACTGGTTCGCCATCTCGAAGTTGGGCTTCTCGAGGAAGAATCCGCCCATTTCCGGGAAGAAGAAGATCACGGTGCAGAAGACGAACAGGAAGACCACGACACCGACGATGTCCTTGACGGTGTAGTACGGGTGGAACGGGATACCGTCCAGCGGAATGCCGTTCTCGTCCTTCTTCTTCTTGATGTCCACGCCGTCGGGGTTGTTCGAGCCGACTTCGTGCAGTGCCAGGATGTGCAGCACGACCAGGCCCAGCAGGACGATCGGCAGGGCGATCACGTGCAGGGCGAAGAAGCGGTTCAGGGTGATGCCGGAGATCAGGAAGTCACCACGGATCCACTGGGACAGGTCTTCGCCGACGACCGGGATGGCGCCGAACAGCGAGATGATCACCTGGGCACCCCAATAGGACATCTGACCCCAGGGCAGCAGGTAGCCCATGAAGGCCTCGGCCATCAGGGCGAGGTAGATCAGCATGCCGAAGATCCACACCAGCTCACGCGGCTTCTGGTACGAACCGTACAGCAGGCCACGGAACATGTGCAGGTAGACGACCACGAAGAACGCCGATGCACCGGTGGAGTGCATGTAGCGGATAATCCAGCCGTAATCTACATCTCGCATGATGTACTCGACGGAAGCGAACGCTTCTTCCGCCGACGGGGTGAAGCTCATGGTCAGCCAGATACCGGTGAGGATCTGGTTAACCAGGACCAGCAGTGCGAGGGAGCCGAAGAAGTACCAGAAGTTGAAGTTCTTCGGGGCGTAGTACTTGCTCAGATGGTCTTCCCACATCTTGGTCGCGGGGAAGCGGGCATCGACCCAAGCCATGAACTTGTTCATCAGGCTTTCTCCTGGTCCACACCGATGGTCAACTCATCACCATCCAGCGTATAGGGCGGAATCGGCAGGTTCAGGGGCGCGGGCTGTCCCTTGTAAACGCGGCCGGCAAGATCGTAATGGGAGCCGTGGCAGGGGCAGAAGTAACCGCCCTTCCAGTCCGGACCGAGATCCGCGGGAGCGACTTCCGGGCGGAAGGTCGGCGAGCAGCCCAGGTGAGTGCAGATGCCGACGATCACTGCCAGTTCAGGCTTGATCGAACGCAGCTTGGGATCGACGTAGGTTGGCTGTTCCGAAGCCTTGGACTCCGGGTCGGCCAGTTGTCCGTCGAGGGTCGGCAGAGCGTCCAGCATTTCCTTGGTGCGATGCACCAGGAATACCGGCTTGCCGCGCCACTCGGCCACGACCTGCTGGCCCGGCTCGATCTTCCCTACGTTGACCTTCACCGGCGCGCCAGCGGCCTTCGCCTTGGCACTGGGGAACCATGACCCCACGAACGGGACCGCAGCTCCGACCGCTCCTGCCGCACCTACCACCGAAGTGGCCGCGACAAGGAAGCGACGCCGGCCTGCATTCACGCCGTCATTACTCATTCAGTCGTCTCCCATCAGCTTCAAGCCTGTTCAAATCAGGCTTTTAAGTAAAAATTCGAGCCGCGCAAAAAATTCGCCAAATGGTAAAGAAAAGCCCTTGTGATGACAAGGTAATAGCCTGTTACGCAACCCCTGGAAGCCTTGCACGACGCGGCCTGCGCGGATGCGGCAAGGTGTCGCACGAACTTATTGAAGACATAAAAAAACGCCCAGTCCAAAGGATCTGGGCGTTTTTTTCGAAGCGTCGTATTAACGCTTGGAGTACTGCGGACGCTTACGCGCTTTACGCAGACCGACTTTCTTACGTTCAACTTCGCGAGCATCGCGAGTGACGTAGCCGGCTTTACGCAGCGAGCTGCGCAGGGTCTCGTCGTACTCGATCAGAGCGCGGGTGATACCGTGACGGATCGCACCGGCCTGGCCGCTTACGCCACCGCCAACGACGGTCACGTAGATATCGAACTTCTCGGTGTTCTCGGTCAGCTCGAGCGGCTGACGGACAACCATGCGAGCGGTCTCACGACCGAAGAACTGCTCGATGGAGCGGTTGTTGATGGAGATTTTGCCAGTACCCGGACGCAGGAAGACGCGAGCGGTAGCGGTCTTACGACGGCCAGTGCCGTAATTTTGAGTCGCCGACATAATGAGCTATCCCGTTAAATCTTCAGTTCTTGAGGCTGCTGAGCGGTGTGCGGGTGGTTGGCACCCTTGTACACTTTCAGCTTGCGGTACATGTCGCGGCCCAGCGGGTTCTTCGGCAGCATGCCTTTGACGGCAGTCTCGATAACACGCTCAGGAGCCTTGGCGATCAGCTTCTCGAAGTTGATCGACTTGATACCGCCCGGGAAGCCCGAGTGATGGTAGTACATCTTGTCGGTAGCTTTGGCGCCAGTGACACGAACCTGCTCGGCGTTGATCACGACGATGTAGTCGCCGGTGTCAACGTGCGGGGTGTATTCCGGCTTGTGCTTGCCGCGCAGGCGGGTAGCAATCTCGGTAGCCAGACGACCCAGGGTCAGGCCAGCAGCGTCGACGACGAACCAGTCGCGCTTAACAGTTTCTGGTTTCGCGGTATAAGTTTTCATTCGTTATAGCCTCAGGGGCCGCCTGAAAATAAGACGGCGAATCTTACTGGACAGTGGTTGCCTTGACAAGTCAAGGACAGCCGAAGACAGACACGAATTGGGGCTCGGGTCGGTGTGCGTCCGTAACGACTAGATGTATCAATCGGCAGGCTTTGGCATCCCCCACCGATGAAAGGCTGCGGAATTATGCAGATTCCGGCAGAATTTTCAACTGTATGACGCACATGTTTTCATGAGGAGACCCGCATGGAGTACCGCCCGCTCGGCCGCACCGAACTGAAAGTCAGCGCCCTCTGCCTGGGGACCATGACCTGGGGCGAGCAGAACACGCAGGACGAAGCTTTCGCCCAGATCGAGCGGGCCAAGGCCGCCGGTCTGAATTTCATCGATACCGCCGAGATGTATCCGGTCCCGCCGCGCGCGGAAACCTACACCCGCACCGAACAGATCATCGGCAACTGGTTCGCCCAGCGCGGCGATCGCACCGACTGGGTACTGGCCAGCAAGATCGCTGGCCCCGGCAACTCGATCAGCCACATCCGCGACGGCCAGCCGAAACTCGATCGCAAGAACATCGTTGCGGCGCTGGATGGCAGCCTCAAGCGCCTGCAGACCGACTGGATCGACCTCTACCAGTTGCACTGGCCAGAACGCAGCACCAACTTCTTTGGCCAACTGGGCTACCAGCACAAGGAAGAAAGCTTCACGGCACTGGAAGACACCCTGGAAGCACTCGACGAGCAGGTCCGCGCCGGCAAGATTCGTCATGTAGGCCTGTCCAACGAAACACCGTGGGGCACCATGCGCTTCCTGCAGATCGCTCAGGAGCGCGGCTGGCCGCGCGCCGTGTCGATCCAGAACCCCTACAACCTGCTCAACCGCAGCTTCGAGGTGGGCCTGGCGGAAATCGCCATCCGTGAACAGATCGGCCTTCTTGCCTACTCGCCCCTGGCCTTCGGCATGCTCTCGGGCAAGTACTTCGGCGGCGCACGCCCGGCTAACGCACGGATCACCCTGTTCAGCCGCTTCACGCGCTACACCAATCCGCAGACTGCCAGCGCCTGCGACCGCTATGTCACCCTCGCCCGCGAGCACGGCCTGGACCCTGCGCAAATGGCCCTGGCCTTCGTCACCAACCGCCCGTTCGTGACCAGCAATATCATCGGTGCGACCAGCCTCGAGCAACTGGAAGCCAACCTCGGCAGCTTCGACCTCAAGCTCTCCGACGAGGTGCTGGCCGGCATCGAGGCGATCCACAAGGATCAGCCGAACCCGGCGCCCTGAGGGCGGCTAAAGGCGGCAGGCTACAGGCCGCAAGTGAGAGCAAGGCACTTCGCTCTAACCTGCGGCCTGAAGCGTGAGGCCCGAAGCCGCTCTTATAACGCTCGGGCGATGATCTCCTTCATGATCTCGTTGGTACCTGCATAGATGCGCTGCACACGCGCATCGGCCCAGGCGCGGGCAATCGGGTACTCCCACATGTAGCCGTAGCCACCGTGCAGTTGCACGCACTCGTCGAGTACCTTGCACTGCAGATCGGTGGTCCAGTACTTGGCCATCGCCGCCGTCGGCACGTCCAGCTTGCCCTCCAGGTGCTGCTCCAGGCAGCGATCGACGAAGACGCGCCCCACCTGCACCTCGGTGGCGATCTCGGCCAGCTTGAAGCGGGTGTTCTGGAAATCCGCCACGGACTTGCCGAAGGCCTTGCGCTCACGGGTGTACTCCAGCGTCCACTTCAGTGCCGCCTCTGCCGAGGCCAGCGCGCCGAGGGCAACCGTCAGGCGTTCTTGGGGGAGCTCCTGCATCAGATAGATGAAGCCCTGCCCGTCCTTGCCCAGCAGGTTTTCCTTGGGGATACGCACGTCCTGGAAGAACAGCTCCGAGGTGTCCTGGGCCTTCATGCCCACCTTTTCCAGGCGCTTGCCCTTGCTGAAGCCCGGCGTGCCGGCTTCCACCAGGAACAGGCTGGTACCCTTGGCGCCGGCCTTGGGGTCGGTCTTGGCGACCACGATCACCAGGTCGGCCAGCCAGCCATTGGTGATGAAGGTCTTCGAACCGTTGATCACGTATTCGTCGCCATCCAGCACGGCAGTAGTCTTCACACCCTGCAGGTCGGAGCCGGCGCCCGGCTCGGTCATGGCGATGGCCGAGACCATCTCGCCGGAAATCAGCTTGGGCAGGTAGCGCTGCTTCAGCTCTTCGCTGCCGTAGTGAAGGATGTAGGGCGCGACGATATCCGAATGCAGCGAGAAACCGATGCCGGTCAGACCCAGTCGACCGATCTCCTCGATTACCACCGCGCTGTAGAGGAAGTCCGCCGCCATGCCGCCGTAGGCCTCGGGCAGATGCGAGCAGAGCATGCCGGCCTCACCCGCCTTGCTCCAGAGCTTGCGGTCGACATGACCGTCCTTTTCCCACTGGGCGTGGAACGGCACCGCCTCCTGTTCGAGGAATTTGCGGACGCTGTCGCGGAACAGCTCGTGATCGGAACTGAACAGGGTTCTTGGAATCATGCGGCACACCTGCGAATCGATTGTAGGAATTATTGGAAGGCCGACTGTAGGCCAAGCACGAACCGCTCTGCACTGGACACTTTCGCCAAAAAATAAGACGATCCAGCCGCATCATGACCACTTTAGCGTCATGCATAGACATCCATAAGAAGTACAAGAACCGATGCCCAACCCAGCTTCCCGCGTGCTGCGCCGCGTCAGCATCCTCGCCACCCATGGCGTGTTCGGCTCCACCCTGATGCAGGCCAAGGACTTCTTCCACATGGCCGCCCTGCGCCATGGCCGCCAACAGGGTCTGGGCCTGCAGCCCAGCTTCGAGACGCGCATCGTCAGCCCCGACGGCCAGCCGGTGATGAGCTTCAGCGGCGACCTACTGCCGGTACACGGCGCCCTGGACGAACCAGAACTGATCATCCTCCCGGCCTTCTGGGGCGACTTCGACGAACTGCTCACCCTGTATCCGCAAGTAATGCCCTGGCTGCGCGAGCGCCACGCGGCCGGCTGCGTGCTGTGCGGCGAAGTCTCAGGGGTGTTCTGGCTGGCCGAAGCGGGCCTGCTCGACGGCAAGGAAGCGACCACCTACTGGCGCTTCTTCCGCGAGTTCGCCGAACGCTACCCCAAGGTGCAGCTCAACCAGGACAAGCACATCGCCGACGCCGACCACATCTACAGCGCCAGCGGCCTGACCTCGGTGCGCGACTTGTACATCTACCTGATCGAGTACTTCTGCGGCGCCACCGTCGCCCAGGGCGTGGCCCGCGACATCCTTTACGAGGTGCAACGCACCTACACGCCGGGCCGCCTGGGCTTCGGCGGACAGAAACTGCACCACGACCCGGCGATCCTGCAGATCCAGCACTGGCTGGAAGAACACTTCTGCGACAAGTTCCGCTTCGAGGACGTGGCCCGCGAGCACGGCATGAGCATCCGCAACTTCATGCGGCGCTTCCAGGCCGCCACTGGCGACAAGCCGCTGCACTACCTGCAACGTTTGCGCATCGAGACGGCGCGCAACCTGCTGTCCACCAGCCGCAAGAGCATCAAGACCATCAGCTACGAAGTCGGCTACGACGACGCCAGCTTCTTCGCCCGCCTGTTTCGCCAACATACCGGTCTTTCTCCGAATCATTACCGGCGCCAGTACGAACAGAAGGAAGCCTGAAACAGGCCATCCCTAGGATGGGTTCACGGACTCGGGGGCGGCCCTATGATCAGGGCAGCTTTCGACAACAAGAACCCAACGGGATATTGCCATGCGCCGCTTTCTGCTTGCCCTGCTGGCCGTCTTCAGCCTGAACGCTGTAGCGGACGACACCTGGAAACCCTTCCCCTACGACCAGAGCGCCTTCGACTACAGCGGCGACAAGCTGCGCGAGGCATGGCCGCGCCTGACCCGAGGATTCGGCGCCAACTACCCCTTCCCGGATGCGGACTGGGTGGTGACCATGGCCACGAAGCATCCCGAGGCCCTGGAGAAAACCGTGGCCGCCGGCACCGGCTTCAGCGGTAAGCCGGAGGAGGCGCAGGTTTACGCCGAAAAACTGCAGGACGTGTGGCGCAAGGTATTCCGTGGCGACTTCGCCCAGGCCAAGCGGGACGGCCTGGCGCTGGGCGTCGGCGGGCAGGTGCCAGGCATGTTCGCCCAGGTGCTCTACGCCATGTTTCTCGCGCCGAACCAGGACGAGAAACAGCGCCTGCTGGAAGAGGTGATCAGTTACACCGACGAAGCCGGCCCGCTGCTCAACGCCGACCCCATCGCCCAGTTCGGCCGCGCCTACGCCAAGGCCCGCCTGGCGGAGGACCTGCCGGTACCGGTGGTACTCAAGCGCGGCTACACCAGCGAGATCCCCAAGGAACTGGACGCCCTGCTGGCCAAGCAGCCAAACCAGCCGTTCGCCCTGGCACTCTACGGCGGCTACGAAGCCGGCGTGATCCGCAAGGTCGGCAAGCTGGTGGGCAAGATGACCTACGGTGTCAGCGCGGACAAAATGGAGCAGTACTTCGCCCGCTCCTTCCGCGCCGCCGACGACCTGCCGATCGGTCACTACGAGTACGCCAACGCGCTGGGCTACGTGTACGGAGAAGATGAAGAGCAGAAAGCGCTGGAGCAGTTGAAGAAAGCGGTGGCAATCAAGCCGATCAATGCCATGGAGGCGCTGGAAATTGCCCACGCCCAGCAACTGCTGAAGAAAGCGCAGCAGGAGATGGCCCAGCGCTGATTCATGATCTGTAGGAGCGAGCTTGCTCGCGAACCGCCCAGCTTTCGAGCTGCCGGTGAAATGTTCGCGAGCAAGCTCGCTCCTACGAAGAGCCGGAACAAAAAAGGCTGCCCAAGGGCAGCCTTTTTCATTCACCGAACCGTCAGGGACGGTGCGGGCGGCTCAGGTATTCGTGGGACTGCATTTCCAGCAGGCGGCTCAGGGTGCGCTGGAACTCGAACTCCAGGCGGCCACCGGTATACAGGTCCTTGAGCTCCACCTCGGCGGAGAGGATCAGCTTGACGTTGCGGTCGTAGAACTCGTCCACCAGGTTGATGAAGCGACGCGCCATGTCGTCCTTGGCCACGCCCATCTGCTCGACGTTGGAAATCAGGATCGCGTGGAAGATCTTCGCCAGCTCGATGTAGTCGTTCTGGCTACGCGGGCCGTCGCACAGCTCGCGGAACTCGAACCAGGCCACGTCATCGCAGGTGATACGCGCACGGATTTCGCGGTTCTCGATCATCAACGCGTCGTCGCGGGTGGCGGCAGCGCACTCCGGGGTCAACGCTTTGAAGTCGCGGGTCATGGCCTGCTCGGCTTGTTCGGACAGCGGCCAGTGATACAGCTCGGCCTGTTCCAGGGCACGCAGGCGGTAGTCCACGCCGCTGTCGACGTTGACCACTTCGGTGTACTTCTTGACCAACGCGATGGCCGGCAGGAAGCGCGCGCGCTGCAGGCCGTCCTTGTACAGGCCGTCCGGCACGATGTTGGAGGTCGCCACCAGGCTGACGCCGTTCTTGAACAGCTCTTCCAGCAGGGTCGCGAGGATCATCGCGTCGGTGATATCGGAGACGAAGAATTCGTCGAAGCAGATCACCCGCGCTTCGTCGGCGAAGCGCTTGCCGATGATGGTCAGCGGGTTCTTCTCACCCTTGAGGGTTTTCATTTCCTCGTGGACGCGCTTCATGAAGCGGTGGAAGTGCGTGCGCATCTTCTGCTTGAAGGGCAGCGCTTCGAAGAAGGTATCCACCAGGTAGGTCTTGCCACGGCCAACGCCACCCCAGAAGTACAGGCCCTTCACTGGCTCCTGGGACTTCTTGCCCAGCAGCTTGCCGAACAGGCCGGTCTTGCCTTTATCGGCGGCGACCAGGTCGTCGTAGAGGCGTTGCAGGTGCTTCACGGCGTTCGCTTGCGCGGCGTCGTGGAAGAAATCGGGGCGTTTGAGGTCTTCCTGGTAGCGCTGAAGAGGCGTCATGATCGGTAGCAAGGCAACGAAAACGGGGGCGCACACTTTAGCGGCGCCCCCGTTTCTTGGCAATTGGCCGGTAGTCGGACCGGCCTGCTGCACCTCACTCCTGGGGAGCAAGAGCCTCGCGCAGACGCTGCATGGCGGTGTCGCGCTCCGCGTCGGTGGCGAACTCCGGGCTGTACGCCACAGCTTCGCCATCCAGGCGCACGCTGAAGGCGTTCAGTTCGGCGTGCAGCTCCAGTTCCTCGGACTGCAGGCGCTTGGTCACCTGGCCGGCGGCCTTGCCGTCGGCGAAGGCGATGGAGAGCAGCAGTTGCTCGCCAGCGGCATCCAGCAGGCGGAAACGGAAGCCATCGTCCTCGCGGAAGCTGACAAAGCGCGCAGCCTTGGCAGCTTTCTTCTTGCCTTCGGTCGCCACTTGCACCTGCTCGCGGAACGAGCGCAGGCCCACGGCCTCGCGCAGCTCGCCGAGGAACGGAGTGGCAATGCGGCGAGCCTTGGCGGCGCCGGCCAGGAGAATGTCTTCCAGGTCGGCCGGACGGGTGATCAGCGCGTGGTAGCGCTCGCGGGCCTCGCCCAGTTCGTTGTCGAGCAGCTCGAAGAGGCGCTGCTTGGCTTCGCCCCAGGCCAGGCCGCCGAGCAGTTCGGCGCGGAAGGCAGCCTGTTGCTCGTGGGTGGAGAAGGCCTGGTACAGGGTGAACAAGTGTGAATTGTCCGGATCCTTCGGCTCGCCCGGGGCGCGGGAGTCGGTGACGATGCGTGCCACGGCGTCCTTGAGCTGCTTGGCGCTGCCGAATAGCGGAATGGTGTTGTCGTAGCTCTTGGACATCTTGCGACCGTCCAGGCCCGGCAGGGTCGCCACGTCTTCCTCGATCACCACCTCGGGCAGGGTGAAGAGTTCCCTGCCGTTACCGAACAGGTGGTTGAAGCGCTGGCCGATGTCGCGGGCCATTTCCACGTGCTGGATCTGGTCGCGGCCGACCGGCACCTTGTGCGCGTTGAACATCAGGATGTCCGCGGCCATCAGCACCGGGTAGCTGTACAGGCCCATGGTGACGCCGGCGTCCGGGTCTTCGCCGGCCTCGACGTTCTTGTCCACCGAGGCTTTGTAGGCATGGGCGCGGTTGAGCAGGCCCTTGGCGCTGACGCAGGTGAGCAGCCAGGTGAGTTCGGGGATTTCGGGAATATCGGACTGGCGATAGAAGGTCGCCTTGTCAGCATCCAGGCCGCAGGCCAGCCAGGTCGCGGCGATTTCCAGACGCGAACGCTGGATGCGCGTCGGGTCATCGCACTTGATCAGTGCGTGGTAGTCGGCCAGGAAGTAGAAGGAGTCTGCCTGCGGATCGCGGCTGGCGACGATGGCCGGGCGGATGGCGCCGGCGTAGTTGCCCAGGTGCGGAGTACCGGTGGTGGTGATGCCGGTCAGGATACGGGTCGTCATGGGAATCCAGGAATCAACACAAATGAAATGGCGGGCCGGATGGTAACGCGGCTTGGCGGCCTAGGCGAGCCGGGCCTGTATCAGGTCCTTGAGCTCGATCAGCTTGCCGTGGAAGAAATGGCTGCACTCGGGGATACGGATCAGCTCGTGGGCCTTGGCGAGCTCCGCACTCCAGGCGTAGACACGCTCGGGTGTGACCACTTCGTCGGCTTCGGGCTGGATCACCGTCAGCGGGCAGCGCTCGGGCAGGTCGACATCGAAGCGCTCCACCGGCGGCGCCAGCATGAACAGCTGTGCGAGTTCTGCGCCCTGCTCCTCCAGGCGCTCGGCAGCATTGCCGGCCACGCAGGAACCGAAGGAGAAGCCCATCAGCGTCAGCGGCAGGCCCGGATGCTGCCCGGCCAGCCAGTGCGCGGCGGCCAGTACGTCATCGATTTCACCGCGACCTTCGGCATAACTGCCGGCGCTCTGACCCACGCCACGAAAATTGAAACGCAGGGTGGCGTATCCTGCATCCCGTGCGGCGCGTTGCAGGGTGGCGACCACCTTGTTCTGCATGGTGCCGGCGAACAGCGGGTGCGGATGGCAGATCAGCGCAACGCCCTTGGCGTCAGGCGTGGCGAGGTGCAGGGCTTCCAGTTGGCCCTCGGGGCCATCGAGGAACAGGGGGATTTCGCGGGTGGTCAAACAACAGCTCCGTGACCCCGTGGCGGGTCGTCTCGTCTAGCTCAATACCTGCGCAGGCGGCGAAGCATTCGCCACGGTATACAAGCACAGGTGCAAGCCGCTAACGTAAAGCAAAGCCGTCTATAGAGGAAGGATTCGCGTGGAACAGTCCCTCACCACCTGGTTGCTGCCGCTACTCGCCCTGATCGTCGGGGTCGGCATCGGCTTTCTGATCGCCCGCCTGCTGCCCAACGCCGCGCCCAACAAGCTGCAGCGTCAGGTGGACGACATGCAGGATCGTTTCGATAGCTACCAGCGCGAAGTGGTGACCCACTTCAGCACCTCCGCCAGCCTGATGAAGAAGCTCACCCAGAGCTATCAGGATGTGCAGGAACACCTGTCCGAAGGCGCCGAGCGCCTGGCCCTGGATGAACAGACCAAACAGCGCCTGCTGGCCGCCCTGCACGCCGACGAATACCCCGAGCGCCGCGAGCGCCTGACTCCGCCGGCAAACAACGAGGCGCCGCGCGACTATGCGCCCAAGAACGGCGACGGTCCGGGCACCCTCGACGAAACGTACGGGCTGAAGAGCAAGTACTGAAGTCTTCGCTGCATGAATAAGCCCCGCCTCGGCGGGGCTTTTTCATGCCCCCGCCAATGCACGACCTGCAGGAGCGAACTTGCTCGCGAACCGCTGGATACTCAATCAACCGGGTATGGTTCGCGAGCAAGCTCGCTCCTACAAAAGTCAAAAGAAAAAGCCCCGCAGATGCGGGGCTTTTTCACTTCAGCGCCATGCGATCAGATCGCGCCGCGCTGACGCAGCAGGTCGAGGACCGCCTTGACGCCGTCTTCCACCGACTGGCTCTGGGTGTCGATCACCAGGTCGGCATCCAGCGGCACATCGAACGGGAAAGACTCGCCCGGGATGTTGTCCTGGCCGGCGGCGTACAGGCCTTGCGGGTCGCGTTCACGGCAGACCTGCGGGGACGCCTGGACGTAGACGGTGACCAGGCGTTCGGCGCCGATCAGCGACTTGGCGCGCTCCCGTCCTTCGGCACTCGGAGCGACGAAGGCGCACAGGCTGATCAGGCCGGCCTCGTTGAATTGCCGTGCCACATGGGCAGTGCGCAGCCAATTCTCGGTGCGACCGGCACGGTCCTGCGGCAGCCCCTTGTTCAAATCGTGGCGCAGGTTCTGGCCGTCCAGTACATAGACCGCGCGGCCCATGTCGAACAGCTTGCGCTCCACGGCGTAGGCCAGAGTGCTCTTGCCAGCACCAGAGAGGCCGCTGAACAGCACGGTAGCCGGCTGTTGACCGAAGCGTGCCGCGCGCTCCTCGCGAGCTACATGGGCGTTCGCACCGTGGTGGACGACCGCGCCATGACCGGCTTGCGGCGCGGCGATGATCATGCCCGCGCCGACAGTGCCGTTGGTCAGGCGATCAACGACGATGAAGGCGCCGGTGGTGCGGTTCTGTTCGTAGCCGTCCAGAGCGATGGGCGCGTCCAGGCTGACCTTCACACGGGCGATCTCGTTGAGCTTGAGTTCGCTGGCGACGGTCTCTTCCAGGGTGTTCACGTCCACCTTGTGGGTAATGCTCGGGATCGAACCCGGCACATAGCTGGTGGCGCGCTTGATGTCGTACTTCTTGCCCGGCAGCATCGGCTCTTCGGCCATCCACACCAGCATGGCGTCGAAGCCATCGGTTACCTGCGGACGGTTGTCGACGTGCACCAGCATGTCGCCACGGGAGACATCGATCTCGTCTTCCAGGGTCAGGGTAATGGCCTGGCCCGGACCGGCCTGCTCCAGCTCACCTTCGAAGGTGACGATGGACTTGACCTTGCTTCCCTTGCCCGAAGGCAGGGCGATGACTTCGTCGCCCTTGCGCACGATGCCGCTCGCCAGGGTGCCGGCGAAGCCGCGGAAGTTCAGGTTCGGGCGGTTGACGTACTGCACCGGGAAGCGCATGTCGTCGAGGTTGCGGTCGCCCGCGACTTCCACGGTCTCGAGGATTTCCATCAGCGACTGGCCGGTGTACCACGGCGAGCGCTCGGACTTGTTGACCACGTTGTCGCCCTTCAGCGCCGACATCGGCACGAAGTGCAGGGAGTTGGTCTTGAGGTTGATCTTCTCGGCGAACTGCAGGTAGTCGGCCTTGATCTGCTCGAACACGCCCTGGTCGAAGCCCTTGAGATCCATCTTGTTGATGGCGACCACGATGTGCTTGATGCCCAGCAGCGAGGCAATGAAGCTGTGCCGGCGGGTCTGGGTCTGCACGCCGTAGCGGGCGTCGATGAGGATGATGGCCAGGTCGCAGGTGGATGCGCCGGTGGCCATGTTGCGGGTGTACTGCTCATGGCCGGGGGTGTCGGCGATGATGAACTTGCGCTTGGAGGTGCTGAAGTAGCGGTAGGCCACGTCGATGGTGATGCCCTGCTCGCGCTCGGCCTGCAGGCCATCCACGAGCAGCGCCAGGTCGACGTCGTCACCGGTGGTGCCGACTTTCTTGGATTCCTTGGTGATGGCTTCGAGGTGGTCCTCGTAGATCATCTTGGAGTCGTGCAGCAGGCGCCCGATCAGGGTGCTCTTGCCGTCGTCGACGTTGCCACAGGTGAGGAAGCGCAGGAGTTCCTTGCGCTCGTGCTGGGCCAGGTAGGCGAGGATGTCCTCGCTGATCAGATCGGATTGATGCGACATTCTGTGGGCTCCAGGCCGCAAGCTGCAGGCAGCAGGCTTGCGCACCATAAAATTACTCTGACATCCGGCTAATCAAGCCGGTCAGCATCCGCGAGATCCGAGTGGACTCTTCAAGCCAATGGTCAGCGTCTGAGGGGGTGATATAACCAATGTCAGCACCTACCAGAATCTGCGTCCTGAGTTCCGCACAAGAACCCTTCGCAATCCAGAGGAACCGACACTTATCCCTCTCGCTTCCTCTCTCCATTCCCTCGGCGATATTGCTGGGAATAGAGAGGGCCGAACGAGTGATCTGATCCCTGAAACCGTAATCACGGCATCCTGCGAAGCCGCGATATACATCTACAGTAAGCGTCCTGGCCTTTTGCCAGACTTCAAGCCGTTCGAAATCCATTCGTAGTACTCCGCTCTTGCCTGGAGCCTACAGCTTGAAGCCTGCAGCCTGTGGCTGCTTCTCAGAAGTAGCCCTGACGTTTCTTTTCTTCCATCGAACCGGCGGCGTCGTGGTCGATGACCCGCCCCTGGCGTTCGGAAGTCCGCGTCAGCAGCATTTCCTGGATGATTTCCGGCAGCGAAGTCGCGGTGGACTCCACCGCGCCGGTCAGCGGGTAGCAGCCCAGGGTACGGAAGCGCACCATCTTCTTCTGGATGCTGGCCTTCTGCTCGGGCGTGAGGTGCTCGAGGATGCGCTCGTCGTCGATCATGATCAGCGCGCCATTCATCTCGATGACTTCGCGCTCTTCGGCGAAGTACAGCGGCACGATCGGAATCTGTTCCAGGTAGATGTATTGCCAGATGTCCAGCTCGGTCCAGTTCGACAGCGGGAAGACGCGGATCGACTCGCCCTTCTTCACCTTGCCGTTGTAGACGTTCCACAGCTCCGGGCGCTGGTTCTTCGGATCCCAGCGGTGCTTGCTGTCACGGAAGGAGTACACGCGCTCCTTGGCGCGGGACTTCTCCTCGTCGCGGCGGGCACCACCGAAGGCGGCGTCGAAGCCGTACTTGTCGAGGGCCTGCTTGAGGCCTTCGGTCTTCATGATGTCGGTGTGCTTGGCGCTGCCGTGGGTGAACGGGTTGATGTCCTGCGCCACGCCATCGGGGTTGATGTGGGTGATCAGGTCCAGGCCGTATTCGCTGACCATCTTCTCGCGGAAGCGGTACATCTCCTGGAATTTCCAGCGGGTGTCGACATGCATCACCGGGAACGGCAGCTTGCCGGGGAAGAAAGCCTTGCGCGCGAGGTGAAGCATCACCGCGCTGTCCTTGCCGATCGAGTACAGCATCACCGGGTTGTCGAACTCGGCGGCGACCTCGCGGATGATGTGGATGCTCTCGGCCTCCAGCTGTTTCAGATGCGTCAGTTTGTCGACCATGGCTACTCACGGAATTGCTTATGGACGGCCGGCGGGCCGTAGACGAGCGCGCACTCTATCACAGCGCAAGGCTCTAACCGGAGGGCGGGTTATACCGAAAAAATATACTGATATAGCCATACGCGCTCAGTATAAAAACCGCTTTTCACCGACGTCTGAAGGGTGACTACCAAGGTGCTCGAACGAGACGCAGCAAAGGCTCAAATGCCATCTCGGAACTTCCTCGGGACTTTTCCTGCAACAGAGTCAGCCGCTTCTACGATACGCTCCCGGCTTGTGCCGGCGCAGCACTGCGCTAGCATAGCGGCACGTTTTCCTGCCCCAGAAGATTTCCCATGCGCCGCATCGCTTTCGCCCTGCCCCTGCTTGTCTTCATCTCCGCGTGCAGCAGCAATCCGAATCCCCCCCCGCAGCCGGCCCAGAAGCCAAAGGCGCCGACCCTGATCTCGCCCAACGCCCACCCGGCATTCGGCTCGGTACAGCCCATCACTCCGCTACGCGGCGACTTCGCCGGCAATGCCAGCGCCCAACGCTTCATCGACCGCATGGTGAGCCAGCACAACTTCAACCGCCAGGACCTGCAGGACCTGTTCGCCCAGACCCGCGAACTGGACTGGGTAATCCGCCTGATGGACCGCCAGGCACCGACCTATACCGCGCCCAGTGGCCCGAACGGCGCCTGGTTGCGCTACCGGAAGAAGTTCATCACCCCGGACAACGTGCAGAAGGGTGTGCAGTTCTGGAACGAATACGAAGCCGACCTGCAGCGCGCCTCGCGTACCTATGGCGTACCGCCGGAAATCATCGTTGGCATCATCGGCGTGGAAACCCGCTGGGGCCGCGTGATGGGCAAGACGCGGATCATCGACGCACTGGCCACCCTCTCCTTCTCCTACCCGCGCCGTGCCGAGTTCTTCAGCGGCGAACTGGAGCAGTTCCTCCTCCAGGCGCGCAAGGAAGGCGACAACCCGCTGGAGATGCGCGGCTCCTACGCCGGCGCAATGGGCTATGGGCAATTCATGCCCTCTTCCTTCACAAAATACGCAGTCGACTTCGACGGCGATGGCCACCGCGACCTGTGGAACCCGCGCGACGCCATCGGCAGTGTGGCCAACTACTTCAAGCAGCACGGCTGGGTTACTGGCGACGCGGTAGCGATCCCTGCCACGGGCCAGGCACGTTCGCTGGAAGACGGCTTCAAGACCCAATATCCGATCAGCGCGCTGTCCGCCGCCGGGCTGCGCCCGCAGGGCTCGCTGGGCAACCACCAGAGCGCCAGCCTGCTGCGCCTGGACATGGGCAATACCTACCAGTACTGGTATGGCCTGCCCAACTTCTACGTGATTACCCGCTACAACCACAGCACGCACTACGCCATGGCCGTGTGGGAGCTGGGCAAGGCGGTCGACCGCCAGCGCCACGGCTACCGATAATCACGTTTACAGCCACGACAAAGGCCGGCGCACAGAGCCGGCCTTTTTCATTTCTGTTTTCGGATGCAGGCCAGGGTGATCGAGCAGCGGGCTCTTTGCAGGAACGAGGGGGACGCCCAGTTCTTGCTCGCGAACGAGGTTTCCTGCCGCCTCAGCGCCGGGTGGGTTCGCGAGCAAGCTCGCTCCTACAGGTCTCCCTGCACGGCCTGGCGCTTGGCCTGAACGTCATCAGGCGGGATTGGGGCAGTCGATGAACAGGTGCTCGATGGCGAAGCGCTTGGCCAGGTAATCCCCCAGCGCCTGCACGCCGTAGCGCTCGGTCGCGTGGTGACCGGCAGCGATGAAGCTGATGCCGTTTTCCCGCGCGCTGTGCACGGTCTGCTCGGAGACCTCGCCGGTGAGGTAGGCATCGACGCCCGCGGCGATCGCCTGGTCGATGTAGCCCTGGGCGCCACCGGTGCACCAGGCGATGCGACGGATCGGCTGGCCGCCATCCACCAGCAGCGGCTCGCGACCCAGCACGTCGCGCACATGGATGGCCAGATCACTGGGCAGCATCGGCTCGGCCAGCGAACCGACCAGCACGATGGAGCGCGGATTGCCCGGCTCCAGCGGCCCTTCGATCTCGAAGCCGAGCTGGCGACCCAGTTGCACGTTGTTACCCACCTCGGGATGCAGGTCCAGCGGCAGGTGATAGGCCAGCAGACTGATATCGTTGTTCAGCAAGGTTTTCAGGCGGCGCTGTTTCATGCCCACCACGCGAGCGTCCTCGCCCTTCCAGAAATAGCCGTGGTGCACCAGCACCACATCGGCATCCGCTTCCACGGCGGCATCCAGCAGCGCCTGGCTGGCGGTGACACCGGAAACGATGCGGCGTACCTGCGGGCGACCCTCGACCTGCAGGCCGTTGGGGCAGTAATCCTGAATCTTCGCGGCGTCCAGAAAGCGGTCGGCTTCCTCGACCAGGGTACTCAGTGCGATAGCCATCGAAATTCCTCCAACATCGGCTGCGAGCGTCTATTTTCTTGGCTCGCCGCCCGTATAATGGCCGCCACCCTATCGGCCATCCCCCGGCCAAGCAACCCCAAGGATTTTCTTCGATGCTGAAGGCCCTGCGTTTCCTCGGCTGGCCCGTGCTGGTTGGCGTCCTGTTGGCGCTGCTGATCATCCAGCATAACCCGCAATGGGTCGGCCTTCCGCAGCAGGAAGTGCACCTGCAACAAGCTCCGCTGCTCAGCCGTCTGCAGCAGGGCCCGGTCAGCTACGCCGACGCCGTGACCCGCTCTTCGCCCGCGGTGGCCAACCTCTACACCACCAAGATGGTCAGCAAGCCAAACAACTCGATGCTCGACGATCCGCTGTTCCGACGCTTCTTCGGCGATAACCTGCCGCAGCAGAAGCGCATGGAGTCGAGCCTGGGTTCGGCGGTGATCATGAGCCCCGAAGGCTACCTGCTGACCAACAACCACGTGACCTCCGGCGCCGACCAGATTGTCGTGGCCCTGCGCGACGGCCGCGAGACCATCGCTCGCCTGGTGGGCAGCGATCCGGAGACCGACCTTGCGGTGCTGAAGATCGACCTCAAGGACCTGCCCTCGATCATGCTCGGCCGCTCCGACGGTATCCGCACCGGTGATGTCTGCCTGGCCATCGGCAACCCGTTCGGCGTCGGCCAGACCGTCACCATGGGCATCATCAGCGCCACCGGCCGCAACCAGCTGGGCCTGAACACCTACGAAGACTTCATCCAGACCGACGCAGCGATCAACCCCGGCAACTCCGGCGGCGCGCTGGTGGACGCCAACGGTAACCTGATCGGCATCAACACGGCGATCTTCTCCAAGTCCGGTGGCTCCCAGGGCATCGGCTTCGCAATCCCGACCAAGCTGGCCCTGGAAGTCATGCAGTCGATCATCGAGCATGGTCAGGTGATCCGCGGCTGGCTCGGCGTCGAAGTCCAGCCGCTGACTCCGGAACTGGCGGAATCCTTCGACCTCAAGGACAAGGCCGGCATCGTCGTCGCCGGGGTCTACCGCGATGGTCCCGCCGCCAAGTCGGGCCTGCTGCCGGGCGACATCATCCTGAACATCGATGGCGAAGCCGCCAGTGACGGTCGTCGCTCGATGAACCAGGTGGCGCGCACCAAGCCGGGCGAGAAGATCACCATCGAAGTGCTGCGCAACGGCAAGCCGGTGACGCTCAACGCCGAAGTCGGCCTGCGCCCACCGCCAGCCCCCAACGCCAACTGATCTCGCCATGAAAAACGGCGCCCTTGGGGCGCCGTTTTCGTTTGCCGAATTGACCGGCCTTACAGCTTCAGGCGCAGGGCATCGAGCAGCGCCTGGTTCTGCTCTTCGGTGCCAATGCTGATGCGCAGGAACTGGTTGATCCGCTGCTGTTTGAAGTGGCGCACGATGACGCCCTCTTCCCGCAGTGCAGCGGCCAGTTCGGCGCCGTCGCGCTGCGGGTGGCGGGCAAAGATGAAGTTCGCCGCCGACGGCAGTACCTCGAAGCCCAGGGTCTCGAGCTCTGCCACCAATTTCTCGCGGCTGTGGATAACTGCGTTGCAGGTCTGCTCGAAGTAGGCCTGATCCTCGAAGGACGCCACCGCGCCGGCCAGGGCCAGGCGGTCCAGCGGATAGGAGTTGAAGCTGTTCTTCACCCGCTCCAGCGCCTCGATCAGGTCTTCATGCCCCACCGCGAAGCCCACCCGCAGGCCAGCCAGCGAGCGCGACTTGGACAGAGTCTGCGCCACCAGCAGGTTCGGGTAGCGATTGACCAGGGCAATCGCGGTCTCGCCACCGAAGTCGACGTAGGCCTCGTCCACCAGCACCACGCTGTCCGGGTTGGCTTGCAGCAAACGCTCGATGGCTTCGAGCGGCAGCAGGCAACCGGTAGGCGCGTTGGGATTGGGGAAGATGATGCCGCCGTTCGGGCGCGCGTAATCCTCGACACGAATCTGGAACTGCTCGTCCAGCGGCAACGCCTCGAAGTCGATGCCGTAGAGGCCGCAGTAAACCGGGTAGAAGCTGTAGGTCACGTCGGGGAACAGCAGCGGTTTGCCGTGCTGGAACAGCGCGTGGAACGCGTGGGCCAGGACTTCGTCCGAACCGTTGCCGACGAACACCTGAGAGGTCTTCACGCCGTGGTATTCGGCAATCGTCTGCTTCAGGCGGTCGGCATTGGGGTCGGGATACAGACGCAGCGTGTCGTTCAGCTCCGCCTGGATCGCGGCGACCACTTTCGGCGACGGGCCGTAGGGGTTCTCGTTGGTGTTCAGCTTGACCAGCTTGGCCAGCTTCGGCTGCTCGCCCGGAACATAAGGCACCAGCTCCTTGACGAAGGGACTCCAGAACTTGCTCATCGGTTATTCACCCTTGTCCAGAATGCGGAATTCGGCGCTGCGCGCGTGGGCGGTCAGCGACTCGCCGCGGGCCAGGATCGAGGCGGTCTTGCCCAGTTCGGAAGCACCCGGGGCGGAGCAGAAGATGATCGAGGAGCGCTTCTGGAAGTCATACACGCCCAGCGGCGAAGAGAATCGCGCGGTGCCGGAAGTCGGCAGCACGTGGTTCGGGCCGGCGCAATAGTCGCCCAGCGCTTCGGCGGTGTAGCGGCCCATGAAGATAGCGCCGGCGTGGCGAATCTTCGGCAGCCAGCTTTCCGGGTCGGCCACCGACAGCTCCAGGTGTTCCGGGGCGATGCGGTTGGCAACCTGGCAGGCCTGCTCCTGGTCGGCGACGAGGATCAGCGCGCCACGGTTGGTCAGCGAAGTTCGGATGATCTCGGCACGCTCCATGGTCGGCAGCAGTTTCTCGATGCTGGCGGCAACCTTGTCGAGGAAGGCGGCGTCCGGGCTGACCAGGATCGACTGGGCGTCTTCGTCGTGCTCGGCCTGGGAGAACAGGTCCATGGCAATCCAGTCCGGATCGGTGCCGCCGTCGCAGACCACGAGGATTTCCGACGGACCGGCGATCATGTCGATGCCGACCTGGCCGAACACATGGCGCTTGGCGGTGGCGACATAGATGTTGCCCGGCCCGACGATCTTGTCCACCTGCGGCACACTCTCGGTGCCGTAGGCCAGCGCGGCCACGGCCTGGGCGCCGCCGATGGTGAAGACACGGTCGACGCCGGCGATGCAGGCGGCGGCCAGGACGATTTCATTGATTTCGCCGCGCGGAGTCGGCACTACCATCACCACTTCGGCGACGCCGGCCACCTTGGCCGGAATGGCGTTCATCAGCACCGAAGACGGGTAGGACGCCTTGCCGCCAGGTACGTACAGGCCGGCGCGGTCCAGCGGGGTGACCTGCTGACCGAGGACGGTGCCGTCGGCTTCGGTGTAGCGCCAGGAGTCCTGCTTCTGTTTCTCGTGGTAGCTGCGCACGCGCTCGGCGGCGGTCTCCAGCGCCTCGCGCTGGGCCGGGGTAATGCGGGTCAGGGCCAGTTCCAGGCGCTCGCGCGGCAGGATCAGGTCGGCCATGGTCTTGGCATCGACGCCATCGAAACGCTGGGTGAACTCGACCACGGCGGCATCACCGCGCTTGCGTACGTCGGCGATGATGTCCAGAACTCGCTGGTTCACGGACTCATCGGACACGCTTTCCCAGGAGAGCAGATGGTCCAGATGACGCGCGAAGTCCGGATCGGCGGCGTTGAGTCGACGGATAGCGAAGGGTGCGGTCATAGCTGGCCTCTTTAATTGGCATGATCTCGGGCGCCGCAAGACTATCAAGCCTTCCGTGCGGGCACCCGAGAAAATTTGGCTATGACACGGATAGGCGGGCGCGGCGGGAGGGCCGCGCTAAGGATTACGCCCGGTGTCGAGACTCCACTGCTTCGCGCAGGGTGTCGATCAGCGCCTGGATGCGCGCGTGCTGCATCTTCATCGAGGCCTTGTTCACCACCAGGCGCGAGCTGATGTGCGCGATCAGTTCCTGGGGTTCCAGGCCGTTGGCGCGCAGGGTGTTGCCGGTGTCGACCACGTCGATGATCTTGTCGGCAAGGCCGACCAGCGGTGCCAGCTCCATGGAGCCGTACAGCTTGATCACGTCGACCTGACGACCCTGTTCGGCGTAGTAGCGCTTGGCGACATTGACGAACTTGGTGGCCACGCGCAGGCGTCCCTTGGGCTCCGGCGCGCCGACCGCACCGGCGGTCATCAGCTTGCAGTTGGCGATCTTCAGGTCCAGCGGCTCGTACAGGCCCTGGCCACCGTACTCCATGAGTACGTCCTTGCCCGCGACGCCAAGGTCGGCAGCGCCGTGTTCGACATAGGTCGGCACGTCGGTGGCGCGCACGATCAGCAGGCGCACGTCATCGAGCGTAGTGGGGATGATCAGCTTGCGGCTCTTGTCCGGATTCTCGGTCGGCACGATGCCCGCCGCTGCGAGCAGCGGCAGGGTGTCGTCGAGGATACGGCCCTTGGACAGGGCAATCGTCAGCATTGTCTGATTCTGCCTTAGCCCGGCACGCGGCGAATCTTCGCCCCGAGCAGTTGCAGTTTCTCTTCGATGCACTCGTAACCACGGTCGATGTGGTAGATGCGGTCGATCATGGTGTCGCCTTCGGCCACGAGGGCGGCGATCACCAGGCTGGCGGAAGCACGCAGGTCGGTCGCCATGACCGGTGCGCCCTTGAGCTGCGGAACGCCGGTGACGATGGCGGTATTGCCTTCGACGAGGATCTGCGCGCCCATGCGGTTCATTTCATAGACATGCATGAAGCGGTTCTCGAACACGGTCTCGATGACCGCGCCGGTACCTTCGGCAATGGCGTTCAGGGAGATGAACTGGGCCTGCATGTCGGTAGGGAATGCCGGGTACGGCGCAGTGCGGATGTTCACCGCCTTCGGCCGGTTGCCCTTCATGTCCAGCTCGATCCAGTTGCTGCCGGTGGTGATATGCGCGCCGGCTTCGACCAGCTTGGCGAGCACCGCTTCGAGGATGGTCGGATCGGTATCCTTGAGCTTGACGCGGCCACCAGTAGCCGCGGCGGCGGCCAGGTAGGTGCCGGTCTCGATGCGGTCGGGCATGACGTTGTACTTGGCACCGCCACCCAGGCTTTTTACACCGTTGATGATGATGGTGTCGGTACCGGCGCCCTGCACGTCACCGCCCATGGCGTTGATGAAGTTGGCCAGGTCGACGACCTCGGGCTCGCGTGCGGCGTTTTCCAGCACGGAGCGGCCATTGGCCAGTGCAGCGGCCATCATGATGTTCTCGGTACCGGTCACGGACACGGTGTCGAAGAAGAAGTGCGCGCCACGCAGACCACCGGCCGGAGCCTTGGCCTTGATGTAGCCGCCTTCGACGGTGATCTGCGCGCCCATGGCTTCGAGGCCGCGGATGTGCAGGTCCACCGGACGCGAACCGATGGCGCAGCCGCCGGGCAGCGCGACTTCGGCTTCACCGAAGCGGGCAACCATCGGGCCGAGCACCAGGATCGACGCGCGCATGGTCTTCACCAGCTCGTAGGGCGCCACCAGGGTCTTGATGGTGCTGGCGTCGACTTCGACGTTGAGTTTCTCGTCGATGATCGGCTGCACGCCCATACGACCGAACAGCTCGATCATGGTGGTGATGTCGTGCAGGTGCGGCAGGTTGCAGACGGTCACCGGGGTGTCCGCCAGCAGGGTTGCCGCGAGAATCGGCAGCGCGGAGTTCTTCGCGCCGGAGATGCGGATCTCGCCATCGAGACGAATTCCGCCGGTAATAATCAGTTTATCCATTGCTATTTTCCCCGTGGGCTCAGGAACGCTCGGCCCAGGCGGCGCGGCTGAAGAATTTCATGGTGACGGCGTGGATGGCGCCCGAGGCGATCCACTCGTTCAGGTGGGCATAGATCTGCTGCTGGCGCTTGACCGGGCTCAGGCCGGCGAGCTCGTCGCTGATCAGGTTCAGCTGGAAATTGCAGCCTTCGCCTTCCACTTCAATCTGGGTACCTGGGAGTTTCGATTCCAGGAAGTTTTTGACTTCTACGGCCTGCATGCTCAACCTCGTTCGGCGCCCTACGCGCGCGGGTCGGCCATGATACAAAAAAGCCCCCCGCCTGCGAACCCCGGCAGGGGAAGTCGCGGACGGAGGGCCTTCTCACTGTTTCAATGCTGTAACGGCAGGATCTCGAGAAGCTCGCCGACCTTGGCGATTTCCTGCATGTCCTTGGGCAGACCGGATATCTGCAGCGATTTGCCGGCCTTGCGTGCATCACGGGTGTAGGACAGCAACAGCGACAATCCGACGCTGCTGGAGCGTTCCACCGCCGAGCAATCCAGACGCAGTGCGCCAGCCTTGCTGGCAGCGATCAGCCGGGCACCCTGCTGACGCAGCGCGGGACCGGTGCTGTAGTCCAGCACGCCAGCGAGGGCCAGTTCGCCCTCGCTACGCTCCGTGATACTGCCCTGGCTCATTCCGCGCCGCCTTCCGGCTGCCCCTTGGCAGCGTCCTTGGCCTTGGCGACCACCTGTCCCCAACCGGCGATGGTGGCTTCCAGGTCGTTGCGGTTCTTCCGCATGGAATCGGCGAACTGGTCACGGAACAGCTTGCCGATGTTGATGCCGTTGATGATCACGTTGCGCAGGCGCCAGGTGCCGGCCTGGTTGACCATGGTGTACTGCACCGGATAGACGGCACCGTTGCCGCCCACCACTTCCATGTTCACCGAAGCGCGATCCTGGTCCTGCTTGCCGGTGTTCAGCACGCGGATGTCCTGGTTGTCATATTCCAGCAGTGCGTTGCCGTAGAACTGGAACAGGCTGTTCTTGAAGGTTTCCTCGAAGCGCTTGACCTGCTCCGGCGTCGCCTGGCGGGAGTACTTGACGGTCATCACGCCCTTGGCGATGCCCTCGGAGTCCACGACCGGGCCGAGAATGCGGTTCAGGGTGTCGTAGAACGCCTGGGGATTGGCCTTGTAGCTGGCCTTGTTGGTTTTCAGGTCCGTCAGCAGGCTGTCCACGGTCTGCTGCACGACCTGCTGAGCGGTCTGCTCGGCCTGGGCGAACAGCGGCAGGATCGCGAGCAGTACCAGGAAGCCACGGCGCAAGGTTTTCAACATGGAATGAGTCCTCATTTCTTCGAGTCGTCTTTGTTGACCGAATTCAGCAGGAACTTGCCGATCAGGTCTTCCAGCACGAGTGCCGACTGGGTGTCCTTGATGGTATCGCCTTCCTTCAGCAGCTCTTCGTCGCCACCGACGCTGATACCGATGTACTTCTCTCCCAGCAGGCCGGCAGTCAGGATGGAGGCGGTGGAGTCGTCCGGGAGGTTGTTGACCTGGCGATTGATCTCCATGGTCACACGACCACGATAGCTGTCATGGTCCAGGTCCACCGCAGTGACCTTGCCGATTGTGACGCCTGCCATGGTGACCTTGCCGCGCACGGTCACGCCGGCGATGTTGTCGAAGTAGGCATACAGCTTGTAGGTATCGCCCGAATTGCCGATGGTCAGTCCGCTGACACGCAGGGCCAGCAGCAGCAGGGCCAGCAGGCCGGCCAGAATGAACAGGCCTACACCGATTTCCAGGGTGCGGGTTTGCATCAGAAGTCTCCAAACATCAAGGCGGTCAGGATGAAGTCCAACCCCAGCACGGCCAGGGAGGCATACACAACGGTACGGGTGGTGGCGCGGCTGATTCCTTCGGAGGTGGGCTCGCAGTCATAGCCCTGGAACACGGCGATCCAGGTCACGACGAAGGCGAACACCACACTCTTGATCACGCCATTGAGGATGTCCTTGGTGAACTGCACGCTGTTCTGCATGTTCGACCAATACGAACCATCGTAGACACCCAGCCAGTCCACAGCGACCAGGGCACCGCCCCAGATGCCGACGACACTGAAGATCGCCGCCAGCAGCGGCATCGAGATGAAGCCGGCCCACAGGCGCGGAGCAATGATGTACTTCAGCGGATCGACGCCGATCATCTCCAGGCTGGACAGTTGCTCGGTGGATTTCATGTTGCCGATCTCGGCAGTCAGCGCGGACCCGGCACGCCCTGCGAACAGCAGCCCGGTCACTACCGGACCCAGCTCACGCAACAGGGTCAGCGCAACCATCTGCCCGACCGCCTGCTCGGAACCGTAGCTCGCCAGGATGTTGTAGCCCTGCAGGGCCAGCACCATGCCGATGAACAGGCCGGAGACGACGATGATCGCCAGGGACAGCACACCTACCGAATACAGCTGCTTGACCAGCAACTGGAAGGCACCACTGTGCACCCGGCGGCCGAAGATGGCATGCACCAGGAACAGGCTCGAACGGCCGAGCGACTCGAGGACATCGAGGCCCGCGCGCCCGAGCAGGCGCACTCGCTCGAGCGATGAAGTCTTGCGCATCAACGTTCTCCCAGCAGGTCGGCGCGGTAATCGCGAGCAGGGTAATGGAACGGCACCGGACCATCCGGGATGCCCTTCATGAACTGGCGTACCCGCGGATCATCAAGACCCTGCAGGTCGGCCGGCGTTCCGTGGCCAAGCACCCGGCCGTCCCCGACGATATAGATGTAGTCGGCGATGCTGGCGGTTTCCGCCAGGTCGTGGGACACCACGATGGAGGTGATGCCCAGCGCATCGTTGAGCAGGCGGATCAGGCGCACCAACACGCCCATGGCGATCGGGTCCTGGCCCACGAAGGGCTCGTCGTACATCAGGATCTGCGGGTCCAGCGCGATCGCGCGGGCCAGCGCCACGCGGCGCTTCATGCCGCCGGACAGCTCGTCCGGCATCAGCTCCACCGCTCCGCGCAGGCCCACGGCCTGCAACTTCATCAGGACGATGTCGCGGATCATCTCCTCGGGCAGCTCGGTGTGCACGCGCAGCGGGAAGGCCACGTTCTCGAAGACATCGAGGTCGGTGAACAGCGCGCCGCTCTGGAACAGCACGCCGAACTGCTTGCGCATGTCGAACAGGTCGCTGCGCCCGAGCGTCGGGAGGTTCTGGCCGTTGACCCACACCTCGCCGCTCGCCGGACGCAGCTGGGCGGCGATCAGTCGCAGCAGAGTGGTCTTGCCACACCCCGACGGCCCCATGATCCCGGTGACCTTGCCGCGTGGAATGCGGATGTCCACGTTATCGAAAATCTTACGCGTGCCACGCTTGAAGCTCAGGCCCTTCAACTCGACCGCGTATTGGTCATTGGTGCTCATAGAACTCCTTTCATCACGGCGCTGTCCGTTGCCCCGTCTGTCACATGGCAGAAACACGGCGCGGCAGGCCGAACGGCCGCGAACTATAACACCGCGCGAAGCCGCGCCCCAAGGGCTGCTAAGCCGCCGTTAAGGCACAGTTCAGCAAAATGCACTCAACATTGAGATGCCAGTGATGAAGCCTTTGTCGCTTTCCCGTTATAATCTCGCACTTCATTTTGCCCCGCGCCTTTCGAACATGAGCCAGAAACACGATTTCATCCAGTCGGCACAACGTACCATCCGCCTCGAGCGTGACTCGGTCGACGCTTTGCTGCCGCGCATTGGCGACGATTTCTCCCTGGCCTGCGAGCTGCTGCTGAACTGCAGGGGCCGCGTCGTCGTGGTCGGCATGGGCAAGTCCGGGCACATCGCCCGCAAGATCGCTGCCACCCTGGCCAGCACCGGTACGCCGTCCTTTTTCGTGCACCCGGCCGAGGCCAGCCACGGCGATATGGGCATGATCACCAAGGACGACGTCGTCCTGGCCCTGTCCAACTCCGGCTCCACCGCTGAAATCGTCACCCTGCTGCCACTGATCAAGCGCCTGGGCATCACCCTGGTCAGCATGACCGGCAATGCCGAGTCGCCGCTGGCCAAGGCCGCCGCGGTCAACCTGGATGCCAGCGTCGAGCACGAAGCCTGCTCGCTGAACCTGGCCCCCACCTCCTCCACCACGGTTTCCCTGGTGATCGGCGACGCACTTGCCATCGCCCTGCTGGAAGCCCGCGGCTTCACCGCGGAGGACTTCGCTTTCTCGCATCCGGGCGGCGCACTGGGCCGTCGATTGTTGCTGAAAGTGGAAAACATCATGCACGTGGGTGAAGCATTGCCGCAGGTTTCCCCCGGCACTTCGCTCAGCGGCGCCCTGCTGGAAATGACCCGCAAGGGCCTGGGCATGACCGTCATCCTCGGCGAAGACGGCAAGCTCGCCGGCGTGTTCACCGACGGCGACCTGCGCCGCACCCTGGACAAGGGCCTGGACGTGCGCCAGGTGACCATCGACCAGGTGATGACCGTGCACGGCAAGACCGCCCGCCCGGACATGCTCGCCGCCGAAGCCCTGAAGATCATGGACGACCACAAGATCAACGTTCTGGTGGTGGTCGACGACAAGGATCATCCGGTCGGCGTACTGCACGTCCACGACCTGACCCGCGCAGGAGTCATCTGAATGACTGCCGACCTGCTGCAACGCGCGAAAGCGGTCCGCCTGGCGGTGTTCGACGTCGATGGCGTGCTCACCGACGGCAAACTCTACTTCCTGCCCGACGGTGGCGAGTTCAAGACCTTCAATACCCTGGACGGCCAGGGCATCAAGATGCTGATGAATTCCGGCGTGCGCACGGCAATCATTACCGGCCGCTCGAGCCCGGTGGTCGAGCGCCGAGCGAAGAACCTGGGTATCAATCATCTGTTCCAGGGCCGCGAAGACAAGCTGGTCGCCCTCGACGAGTTGCTCGCCGAACTGGGTCTAGGCTATGAAGAAGTCGCGTATCTGGGCGACGATCTGCCCGATCTGCCGGCCATCCGCCGCGCCGGTCTGGGCATGGCAGTCGCCAGCGGCGACGCCTTCGTGCGCCAGCATGCCGACGGCGTAACCCAGGCCCGTGGCGGTGAAGGCGCCGCCCGCGAGTTCTGCGAACTGATCCTGCGCGCCCAGGGCAACCTCGAAGCTGCCCAGAACGCGTACCTCTAGAGCCGAACATGCCCAAGACACTCCAACAGAAGCTGTTGCTCGCCCTGATCGCCATCCTGCTGATCGCCCTCGGCTATTACTGGAACGTGCGCCTGGACTTCAACGAGCGGCAACTCAAGTCGCAGACCAGCGACGCTGTCGACTTCTACGTGGTGAATGCCAAGAGCATTCAATACCGCGTCGACGGTTCCCTCGCCTACGAGATGACCGCCGACAAACTCGAACACCTGAAAGCAACCGACGTGACTCTGGTCACCACGCCCGACCTCTTCTTCCACCGGGAGAACGAGCCTCAGCCGTGGCATGTCCAGAGCGTTCGCGCCGAAGTGGCCCCCGAAGGCAAGCAGGTCGAGCTGATCGACGACGTGCGCGTTTCGCGCACTGACGCGCAGCAACGCACGCTCCTGCTCAACACCTCGCGCATGACGGTGTTCCCAGACAAGGACTATGCGCAGACTGACCAGCCCGTGAAGATCACCGAACCCAACGGTGTGACCACGGCAGTTGGCATGAAAGCGTATCTGAAAGACAGCCGGATGCTCCTGCTGTCCAACGTAAGAGGTCAGCATGAGGCTCGTTAACACCCTCCCCCTTCTCTTCAGCCTCGCCGCCGCCATCGGCAGCTCTGCCGCCTGGGCTCTTCCCACCGACCGGGAACAGCCGATCCGCGTTCAGGCCGACAGCGCCGAACTGGATGACAAGCAGGGCGTGGCCGTGTATCGCGGCGACGTGGTGGTAACCCAGGGCAGCATGAAGCTGACTGGCAATACCGTTACGCTCAAGCAGAACAAGGACGGCGAAATCGAAGTCGTCACCTCGGTCGGCAAGCCCGCCTACTTCGAGCAGAAGCCGGCGCCGGACAAGCAGATCACCCAGGCCTACGGCCTGACGATCCAGTACTTCGTCTCGCAGAACCGGGTCGTGCTGATCGACCAGGCCAAGGTCATCCAGGAAGGCAACACCTTCGAAGGCGAGAAGATCGTCTATGACACCCAGCGCCAGATCGTCAACGCAGGCCGCGCCACCGGCTCCCAGGTGACCACACCGCGCCCGCGTATCGACATGGTCATCCAGCCCAAGAAAAAGCAGGATCAAGCGCAGTAATGGCTACGCTAACCGCCCAGCACCTCGCCAAGAGCTACAAGAGCCGGCAAGTCGTCCGCGATGTCAGCATGAGCATCGAAAGCGGGCAGATCGTCGGCCTGCTCGGCCCCAACGGAGCGGGCAAGACCACCTGCTTCTACATGATCGTCGGCCTGGTCCGCGCCGATCAGGGTGTCGTGCGCATCGACGAGCAGGACGTCACTCACCTGCCCATGCACGGCCGTGCGCGCGCCGGCATCGGCTACCTGCCGCAGGAAGCCTCGATCTTCCGCAAGCTGTCAGTGGCGGACAACATCGGTGCGATCCTCGAAACCCGCGCCGACCTCGACCGCGCCGGCCGCCAGGAAGCCCTGGAAGGCCTGCTTGAGGAGTTCCATATCCACCACATCCGCGACAACCTCGGCATGAGTCTGTCCGGCGGTGAGCGCCGCCGCGTGGAAATCGCCCGCGCACTGGCCAGTTCGCCGAAATTCATCCTGCTGGACGAACCCTTCGCCGGCGTCGACCCGATCTCCGTGGGCGACATCAAGCAGATCATCCATCACCTCAAGGCCAAGGGCATCGGCGTACTGATCACCGACCACAACGTCCGCGAGACCCTGGACATCTGCGAAACGGCATACATCGTCAACGACGGTCAGCTGATCGCCGAAGGCAGCGCCGAGAGCATCCTCGCCAACGATCTGGTGAAGGAAGTCTACCTGGGCCACGAGTTCCGACTCTAAAGCCCTTCGCCGCGACCAACCGGGGCGCGGCAGCCCCATATTCTCCCTGCGCGTGGTGCGGCTCGACGGCCGTTCCGCGCCGTATCCGGCTGCCCGGACCAGCCCGGCGCAACCGGGTTGTAACGAAAGGTCGACAGGCCCTAGGCAAAGCGTCCAAACTCAGGCATATAATTTGCTTCCTCGCGGCACCCCGGTGTCCGTAGTCGTGGATATGGCGCGCTTTGCGCCAGCGAACAAGGTGCCTAGTTCCAGCCATGAAACCATCGCTAGTCCTCAAGATGGGCCAGCAGCTGACGATGACTCCGCAGCTGCAACAGGCCATCCGACTGCTCCAGCTCTCCACGCTGGACCTCCAACAGGAAATCCAGGAAGCCCTGGAGTCCAACCCGATGCTGGAGCGCCAGGAAGAAGGCGAGGACTACGATAACAGCGACCCCATGGCGGACGGCGCCGAGTCGGGAGCCAACGGCGCCAGCAGCAACTCTCAGGACAATTTCCAGGAAAGCACCACGCCCAACGTCGACAGCCTCGACGAGGACCAGTGGGCCGAACGTATTCCCAATGAACTGCCGGTCGACACCGCCTGGGAAGACATCTACCAGACCAGCGCCAGCAGCCTGCCCAGCAACGATGACGACGAGTGGGACTTCACCTCTCGCACCTCCGCTGGCGAGAGCCTGCAGAGCCACCTGCTGTGGCAGCTCAACCTGGCCCCCATGTCCGATACCGACCGCCTGATCGCCCTGAGCATCATCGACGGCATCAACGACGACGGTTACCTCGAAGAATCCCTAGACGACATCCTCGCCTCCATCGACCCCGAACTGGGTCTGGAGATGGATGAAGTGGAAGTCGTACTGCGCCGTGTGCAGCAGCTCGAACCCGCCGGTGTCGGCGCGCGCAACCTGCGCGAATGCCTGCTGCTGCAACTGCGCCAGATGCCCACCAAGACCTACCTGCTCAGCGAAGCCATCCGCCTGGTCAGTGACCACCTGGACCTGCTCGGCAGCCGCGATTACAGCCAACTGATGCGCCGCATGAAGCTCAAGGAAGACGAGCTGCGCGAAACCATCGAGCTGATCCAGTCGCTGCACCCGCGCCCGGGCTCGCAGATCGAATCCGGCGAAGCGGAGTACGTGGTCCCGGATGTCATCGTGCGCAAACACAATGACCGCTGGCTGGTCGAACTGAACCAGGAAGCGGTCCCCCGCCTGCGCGTCAACTCGCAGTACGCAGGCCTGGTGCGCCGCGCCGACTCCAGCGCCGACAACACCTTCATGCGCAACCAGCTGCAGGAAGCACGCTGGTTCATCAAGAGCCTGCAGAGCCGCAACGAGACGCTGATGAAGGTCTCGACGCAGATCGTCGAGCACCAGCGCGGCTTCCTCGAATACGGCGAGGAAGCGATGAAACCACTGGTCCTGCACGACATCGCGGAAGCCGTGGGCATGCACGAATCGACCATCTCTCGCGTCACCACGCAGAAATTCATGCACACGCCGCGCGGCATCTTCGAGCTGAAATATTTCTTCTCAAGTCACGTCAGCACCTCCGAAGGCGGCGAATGCTCGTCCACCGCGATCCGCGCCATCATCAAGAAACTGGTCGCGGCGGAAAGTCCGAAAAAGCCATTGAGTGACAGCAAGATCGCTGGTTTACTGGAGGCACAGGGCATTCAAGTGGCACGTCGTACCGTCGCCAAGTACCGGGAGTCCCTAGGGATCTCTCCCTCGAGTGAGCGCAAGCGGCTGGTGTGACGTTGATCCACGCCAAGGTGTTCCGGCGGCAGGCCTCATAACCTGCCACTTACACACGGGCAACAAGGAGAAAGCGGTATGCAAGTCAACATCAGTGGACATCAACTGGATGTGACCGACGCCCTGCGCGACTATGTCGGCGAGAAACTTGGCCGACTGGAGCGCCACTTCGACAAGATCACCAATGTTCAGGTCATCATGGAGGTCGAGAAGCTGAAGCAGAAAATTGAAGCCACCCTCCACATCGCCGGTGGCGAAGTGGTGGCCTGCGCCGAACATGAAGACATGTACGCGGCCATCGACCTGCTCACCGACAAGCTCGACCGCCAACTGATCAAGCACAAGGAAAAATACCTCGAACGCCAGCAAGGTGTTGGTGTTCGTTAACCCCTCTCTATGATCCGACTTGAGCAAATCCTGACCCCCGGCCGTTCCCTCGTGAACGTGCCGGGCGGCAGCAAGAAACGTGTCCTCGAACAAATCGCCAACCTGGTGGCTCGCGAGCTGCAGGGTTTCGATTCCCAAGACATCTTCGACAGCCTGGTGGCCCGGGAACGCCTGGGCTCCACCGGCTTCGGCAATGGCATCGCCATTCCGCATTGCCGCCTCCCCGGCTGCCAGTCGCCCATCAGTGCCATCCTGCACCTTGACCACCCGGTAGATTTTGACGCCCTCGACGGCGCGCCGGTTGACCTGGTGTTCGTGCTGCTGGTGCCTGAAGCAGCCACCGAGGAGCACCTGGAACTGCTTCGGCAGATCGCTTCCATGCTCGACCGCTCCGACGTCCGCGACCGCCTGCGTCACGCCGCCAACGGCGAGGACCTGTACCGGATCGTCGTGGATTTCCAGAACAACGGGCACTGAGCATGCGCCTGATCATCATCAGTGGGAGATCCGGCTCGGGCAAGAGCACCGCGCTCAACGTGCTCGAGGACAACGGCTTCTACTGCATCGACAACCTGCCGGCCAGCCTCCTGCCGGACCTGGCCCAGCGCGCGCTGCTGCATACCGAGCTGCTGCACCCCCAGGTCGCCGTCTCCATCGATGCGCGCAACCTGCCCAGCCAGTTGCAACGCTTCCCCGAGCTGCTGCAGGAGGCGCGTGAAAAGCACATCCAGTGCGATGTGCTGTACCTCGATGCCGATGATGAAACCCTGCTCAAACGTTTCTCCGAGACCCGTCGACGTCACCCGCTGACCACCGACACCCGCTCCCTGGCCGAGGCCATCAGCGACGAGTCGAACCTGCTGGCACCGATTGCCGATCTGGCGGACCTCAAGCTCAACACCACCAACCTGAACCTCTACCAGCTGCGCGACGTGCTCAAGCTGCGCCTGCTGAACAAGCCCGAACTGGGCACCGCCTTCCTGGTCGAATCCTTCGGCTTCAAGCGCGGCATGCCGGTGGACGCGGACCTGGTGTTCGACGTGCGCTGCCTGCCCAACCCGTACTGGAAGCCAGAGTTGCGCGACCACACCGGGTTGGAAACGGAAGTCCAGGAGTACCTGGCGGCGCAACCGGATGTCGAGGAGATGTACCAGGACATCCTCACCTACCTGAACAAATGGTTGCCGCGCTTTGCCGCGAGCAACCGGGCCTATGTGACCATCGCCATCGGCTGCACTGGCGGCCAGCACCGCTCGACCTATATTGCCGAGCGCATTGGTCAGGCCCTCAAGGAAACCCTCACCAACGTACAGATTCGCCACCGCGACCTGAGCTAAGCAGCGACAGACAACAAAAGGACAGCCCCTCGCGATGCCCGCCCTCGAAGTCACCATCATCAACAAACTTGGCCTGCACGCACGTGCGGCTGCCAAATTCGTCGGCGTTGCAGGGCGATTCCCCTGCCAGGTTCGCGTAGGTCGCAACCCGGAGAGCACAGTGGACGGCAAGAGCATCATGGCGGTAATGATGCTCGCCGCCGGCAAGGGCACCAATCTGCACCTCGCTGCCGAAGGCGAGCAGGAAGACGAAGCGCTCAAGGCGCTGGTCGAGCTGATCAACAACTACTTCGACGAAGGCGAGTGACGCGCCGGGCCTTCGATCAGCCCAGCGACGTATCCAGCACCATCATCAGACAGAAGCCGATGATCAGCCCCTGTGTGGCCTGGGCCGCATGCCCGCGACGCTGGGACTCGGGAATGATCTCGCGCACCACCACATAGAGCATCGCCCCCGCCGCCGCGGCCAGCCCCCAGGGCAGGAACATTCGCGAAATCCCGATCAGCCAGGCACAGAGCACGGCGAACAGCGGCTCGACCAGCCCGGAAGCAGCCCCCGCCAACGCCGCCTTGCCGCGAGACACACCCGCCCCCGCCAGTACCAGCGCAATGGCCAACCCCTCGGGTACGTCCTGCAGGGCTATGCCCAGCGCCAAGCCGCTGGCGCCCTGCACTTCCCCGCCAGCCGCGACGCCTACGGCCATGCCTTCGGGAATGTTGTGCAGGACAATGGCGGCGACGAACAGCAGGATGCGTGCGGGCACCTTGCCTTCGGCCGCCCCCTGAATGTTCGCTTGCGCGTCTTCGAGCACCCGACCGAACACCGCCAGGCCGAATGCGCCCAGCGCCAGGCCGAGGCTGACCAGCAGTGACGCCAACCAGGTCGGCCGGCCGGAAACTTCGGCGGCTTCCAGTGCAGGCAACAGCAGCGAGAAGGCCGTAGCGGCCAGCATCACCCCGGCGCCAAAGCCGAGCATCGCATCGGCGATACGCGCCGGCATGCTACGTACCAGCAGCACGGGAAGCGCGCCCAGAGCGGTGCCGAGCGCGCAGAGCATGCCGCCGTGCAGGGCCAGGTACATGGGTGCAGACAGCGACAGCCTTGCCAGCAGCATCAGATGCTGCGCCACCAGCACGCCGCCGCCCAGGACGATGCCCAGCCCCAGTAGCCAGCGCAGATTGCGCCCACCGCTTTCACGCAAGCTCTGGACGCTCAGGCGCATCGCAGGTCCACCGCTTTCATCCCTGCCCTCGTGCCTGCAACGCCTGCCGGTAGCGGCGCAGTACTTCCGGCCAGGCCACGACGTTGTAGAAAGCTGCAATGTATTCCGGCCGGCGATTCTGGTAGCGCAGGTAATACGCATGCTCCCAGACATCCAGGCCGAGGATCGGCAGGTTTCCCTGCATCAGCGGGCTGTCCTGGTTGCCGCTGCTTTCGACCACCAGCTTGCCCTGCGGATCGACGCACAGCCATGCCCAACCGCTGCCGAAGCGGGTCAGCGCAGCCTTGGTGAAGGCCTGGCAGAAAGCGTCGTAGCCGCCCAGCTCGGTGTCTATCGCCCGACGCAGCTCTTCCTGCGGCTGGCCGCCACCATCCGGCGCCATCACGGTCCAGAACAGCGAATGGTTGGCGTGGCCGCCGCCGTTGTTGATCACCGGGCCGCGCAGGGCATCGGGCAGGCGGTCGAGTTGCTGCAGCAGTTCCTCCACCGCAACCTCGGCGAACTCGGTGCCTTCCAGCGCCGCGTTGAGGTTGTTGATGTAGGTCTGGTGATGCTTGCTGTGATGGATCTCCATAGTCTGCGCATCGATGTGCGGCTCCAGGGCATCGTAGGCGTAGGTCAAGGCAGGCAGGACGTGGGGCATCTTCGAACCTTCTTCAGTGGTAGCGCATCGACTCAGTGATAACGCATCGATTGAACGGCAGTGAACAGCCCTGGGCGCAACTCGACCGCGCCTTGGCGACGCAGCAGGCGCTGGGTGCGCGGATAGGTACCGTGCTCACCGATGAAGTTGAGCAGTTCGACGTAGGTACGGCGGCTGTGCTGCACCGCCGCCGCGCGCAGATCCGAGCATTTGCGCAGGTCCTCGCCCAGCACCAGCAGGCGCTCGTGGCAGGCGCACAGGTACTCGGCGGTTTCCTCTGGTTGGCCCAGTTGCAGGTGCAGGTCGCCGAGGTTGTGGTGCGAGATGACGAAGGCCATCACCGCTTCCTCGGCGTCATGCCAGCGATCCAGCAGCACCTGCGCCAGCGCCAGGGCGTGGAGGTAGTGCTCACGGGCATCGATCAACTCGTTGCGAATGAAGCAGCGGTTGCCCAGTTCGATGGTGCGTTGCCAATGGCGCATGGCAGGTTCCTCCAGCGGGTGGGGCGGACTCAGAGTCCGCCGGCGGTGAGCTTCTCGGGATCGAGCAGTTGCTCGAGGCGGGCACGGTCCAGGTCAGTCCCTTTCAAATCAGAGCTTTCAAGCGCAACGTCGATGATCGGCCGGCCTTCGCGGTAGGCCTGCTTGGCGATCTCCGCGGCCTTCTGGTAGCCGATGATCGGGTTCAGTGCGGTGACCAGGATCGGGTTGCGCAACAGCGCCTCGCGCAGGCTCGCTTCGTTGACCTTGAAGCTGGCAATGGCCTTGTCGGCGAGCAGGCGGCTGACGTTGGCCAGCAGATGGATGCTGTGCAGCAGGTTGTCGGCGATCACCGGCAGCATCACGTTCAACTCGAAATTGCCGGACTGGCCAGCGACGGCGATGGTGGTGTCGTTGCCCATGACCTGGGCGGCAACCATCGCGGTGGCTTCGGGAATGACCGGGTTGACCTTTCCCGGCATGATCGACGAACCCGGCTGCAACGCTTCGAGCTCGATCTCGGCGAGGCCGGCGAGCGGGCCGGAGTTCATCCAGCGCAGGTCGTTGGCGATCTTCATCAACGCCACGGCCAGGGCCTTGAGCTGGCCGGAGGTGGCCACCGCAATGTCCTGGGCGCCGATCAGCGCGAAGAAGTCATCGCCGGGACGGAACACCAGCCCGGTCAGGCCATTGAGTTCCTCGCAGAAGCGCGCGGAGAACTGTGGATGCGCATTCACTCCAGTGCCAACGGCGGTGCCACCCTGAGCAAGCTGCTGCAGCGCCGGCAGTTGTCCCTCGATGCCCTGCGAGGCCTGGCGTACCTGCTGCGCCCAGCCGCCAAGCACCTGACTCAGGCGCACCGGCATGGCGTCCATCAGGTGAGTGCGTCCGGTCTTCACATGCTGGTGCACGGCCCTGGCCTTCTTCTCCAGGGTTGCATGCAGGTGGTCCAGCGCCGGCAACAAGTGCTGGTGGATCTCCAGCGCCGCACTGATGTGGATGGTCGAGGGGATGATGTCGTTGCTGCTCTGCCCGCAGTTGACCTGGTCGTTGGCGTTGACCGGTTTGCCCAGGCGGCGGCTGGCAAGCGTCGCGACCACTTCGTTGGCGTTCATGTTCGAACTGGTGCCCGAGCCGGTCTGGAACACATCCACCGGAAAGTGCTGCTGCAGGTCGCCGGCCAGCAGTTCCTCGCAGGCGGCAACGATGGCGGCGCCGGTTTCCGCGTCCATCTGTTCTAGGCTGACATTGGCGCGTGCCGCGGCGGCCTTGGCCAGTAGCAGCGCGCGGATGAACGGACGCGGCATGCGCTGGCCGCTCACCGGGAAGTTGTTCACCGCCCGCTGCGTCTGGGCCCCGTAGAGCGCCGCAGCCGGCACCTCCAGTTCGCCCATGCTGTCGCGTTCGATACGGCTGTCAGTCATTCTCGATTCCTTCTTGCAGCTTCAGGGAAGGCGCCATCTCCTGCTGCGCCATCCGCCGGCCGAGCAGGCACAGGCGTTGGCGCTGAGCGGTAGAGGTCGCCAGGCGTTGCAGTTCGCGTAGAGGGAGATAGGCGTGATCCAGGCAAAGCACCCGCCAGTGCCAGGGCAATGCGATGTCGCGGCTGCTGTCGAGCAGCAACTGGAAGCACTTCTCGAAGAGGCGCCAGGCCGGCACCGGCTCCCAGGCCGCCAGGTAACGCGCCTCGCACAAGTACTGTTCGACCAGACGCGGCTCATCCGGCTCCAGGGCGCAGCGGATGCGGGTCCCCAGGCGGTACCAGCGGTCGGTGATCGAGCTGTCGATCTCGACAAACATGGCAATCCCTCAATCGATAATGAGATTGATTATTGTTTGCGAGAATCAAAAAAACAAGCCGCCCGAACGCAATGCGCTGGGCGGCCAGTCTGGAGAAGGGCTTTGGGACGGACTGAAAGCCGCGGCCATGCTGGCCGCGGCGGGTGGATCAGTTACCGGCGACCATCATTTTTTCGATAAGCACGGAGCCGGTGTGCAGGTTGCCGCGGTACTCGACGTCGTTGCCGATGGCGACGATGTTGCGGAACAGGTCACGCAGGTTGGCGGCAATGGTGACTTCCTGTACCGGGAACTGGATTTCTCCGTTCTCCACCCAATAGCCACCGGCGCCGCGCGAGTAATCGCCGGTCACCAGGTTGACGCCCTGCCCCATCAGCTCGGTGACCAGCAGGCCACGGCCCATGCGACGGATCAGGGCGGCCTGGTCCTCGTCACCATGACTGACGAACAGGTTGTGCACGCCGCCGGAGTTGGCCGTGCTGGGCATGCCCAGCTTGCGCCCGGAGTAGGTGCCGAGCACATAGGAAACCAGCTCGCCGCCTTCGACGAAGGGTTTGGCATAGGTGGCGAGGCCGTCGTTGTCGAACGAGGCGCTGCCCAGCGCGCCGCGCAGCAGCGGGCGTTCGTCCAGGGTCAGCCATTCCGGGAACAACCGCTGGCCCAGCGCACCTTCGAGGAAGGATGACTTGCGGTACAAGCTACCGCCGGAGATGGCACCGAGGAAGTGGCCGAACAGGCCGACCGCGACTTCCGGAGCGAACAGCACCGGCACTTCAGCGGTCGGCACCGGGCGCGCGCCGAGCCGGCTGGCGGCGCGCTCGGCGGCACGGCGACCGATGGATTCGGGAGTCGCCAGCAGCTCACCGCGGCGGTTCACGTCATACCAGTAGTCGCGCTGCATCTGCCCTTCGCCTTCGGCGATCATCACGCAACTCAGGCTGTGGCGGGTACTGGCATAGCCGCCAACGAAGCCATGGCTGTTGCCGTAGACGCGGCAGCCCTGGTGAGTGTTCAGCGTGGTGCCGTCGGCCTTGGTGACGCGCTTGTCGGTGGCGAACGCGGCAGCCTCGCAGGCCAGCGCGCGCTCGATGGCCTGGTCGGGGGTGATCGACCAGCCGTGGTAGAGATCCAGGTCCGGCAGGTCCCGCGCCATCAGCGCAGGGTCCGCCAGGCCAGCGCAGTCATCCTCGGAAGCATGCTTGGCAATCGCCAGCGCCGCTGCCACGGTTTCACGGATGGCGTCCGCGCCGGTCGCCGAGGTGCTCGCCGAGCCCTTGCGCTGGCCGACGTAGAGGGTGATACCGAAGCCCTGGTCGCGGTTGAACTCGACGGTCTCGACTTCGCCCTGGCGCACCGAGGTCGACAGCCCCTGCTCCACCGACACCGCCACCTCGCAGGCGCTGGCGCCCTGCCGGGAAGCCTCGGCAATGATCCGCTCGACCTGCTCGTGCAGTTCGGGAAGGACCTCCGGGCTCACTGCCGGGTTGTGTTCGCTCATTGCATGCCTCTCCTGTTCATGTTCCGGCCCCGCCATCAGGCGGCGGCAACCGGCGCGGGCCGGACAAGCGGCCCCTGACTCGTTATCATGGCGGCGTTTTCAAAGAGACCCCCGCCATGGCTGAAATTCACGATGACGACTCGTCCTTCGATGAGAAGAGCAAGTCGCAAGTAAAACGCGAAATGCACGCGCTGCAGGAACTCGGCGAGCGCCTGACCACGCTCAAGGCCGACATGCTCGACCGCATGCCGCTCACCGATCCGCTGCGCCGCGCGCTGGAAGAAGCACCCAAGCACAAGGCCAATGCCGCCAAGAAACGCCATCGGCAGTTCATCGGCAAGCTGATGCGCGACCAGGACGTCGAGGCCATCCTCGCCCTGCTGGAACAGGTAGATACCTCGACCCGCCAGTACAACGAACGCTTCCACGCCCTGGAGCGCTGGCGCGACCACCTGATCACCGGCGGTGACGCAGCGCTGTCCGCGTTCTTCGGCGAATACCCGGAAAGCGACCGCCAGCATCTGCTCCAACTGATCCGCCACGCCCAGCACGAGGCCGCTCACAACAAGCCTCCGGCCGCAGCGCGGAAGATCTTCAAGTACATCCGCGAGCTGGACGAGCTCAAACGCGGCCTGCGCTGAGCAGCCGCGTTCAGCACGTCGAGCCTCACGGGCAACGACCTCAGGCGCCCGTGCCGCCAACGGTGATCGCGTCGATCTTCAGGGTCGGCTGGCCGACACCGACCGGCACGGACTGACCGTCCTTGCCACAAGTGCCCACGCCGCTGTCCAGTGCCAGGTCGTTGCCGACCATGGACACCCGGCTCATCACTTCCGGGCCGTTGCCGATCAGGGTCGCGCCCTTCACCGGGCGAGTGATCTTGCCGTTCTCGATCAGGTAGGCCTCGCTGGTGGCGAAGACGAACTTGCCGCTGGTGATATCCACCTGGCCGCCACCGAGATTCGCGCAGTAGATGCCGCGCTCGACGCTGGCGATGATTTCCTGCGGATCGCTCTGCCCGGCCAGCATGTAGGTGTTGGTCATGCGCGGCATCGGCAGGTGCGCGTAGGACTCGCGGCGGCCGTTGCCGGTGCGCGCCACGCCCATCAGGCGGGCATTGAGCTTGTCCTGCATGTAGCCCTTGAGGATGCCGTTCTCGATCAGCACGTTGCAGTTGGTCGGCGTGCCTTCGTCGTCCACCGACAGCGAACCGCGGCGACCAGCGATGGTGCCATCATCGACGATAGTGCACAGGCTGGACGCGACCTTCTCACCGATACGACCGCTGTAGTTCGAGCTGCCCTTGCGGTTGAAGTCACCTTCCAGGCCGTGGCCCACGGCTTCGTGCAGCAGCACGCCGGACCAGCCGGCGCCCATCACCACCGGCAGACTGCCGGCCGGCGCGGGAACTGCTTCGAGGTTGACCAGCGCCTGGCGCAGCGCCTCGCGGGCGTAGCTCATGGCGCGGTCTTCCTGCAGGAAGTACTTGTAATCAGTGCGACCGCCGCCGCCATGACCACCGCGCTCGCGGCGGCCGTTCTGCTCGACGATGACACTGACGTTGAAACGCACCAGCGGGCGGATGTCCGCGGCCAGCGAACCGTCCGCCGCGGCGATCAGCACCTGGTCCCAGACGCCGGCAAGGCTGACGGTGACCTGCTGGATGCGCGGATCGAGGGCGCGGGTAGCGGCGTCGATCTTCTGCAGCAGCTCTACCTTCTCGGCGCGGCTCATCACGTCCAGCGGGTTCTCGCCGGCATACAGGCGGGTCGGCACCACGGCCTGGAACGCCTGCACCGTGCCATTCTGCCCGGCTCGGGAGATCGAGCGTGCAGCGCGGGCAGCCTGGATCAGCGCTTCGTGGTTGATCGCGTTGCTGTAGGCGAAGCCGGTCTTTTCACCGGACTGTGCGCGCACGCCGACGCCCTGGTCCATGTGGAAGCTGCCTTCCTTGACGATGCCGTCTTCGAGCATCCAGGACTCGGAGACCTGGCTCTGGAAGTACAGGTCGGCGGCGTCGATGCCGGGGCCGCTCAGCTCGTGCAGGATCGGCGACAGCTGGTCGATATCCAGACCACCGGGGGCCAGCAGGTGCTGGCTGACGGATGACAACAGTTCGCTCATATTCACTCCGTACGCGCCGGTCGTGGTTCGACCGGCGGGAAAAATCTTCTGTGCCGGACAATCGGCATGCGCTGCCGCACCGCCGCCTGTTCCTCGCTGTCGCGCTCGGCCAGCAGCACGGCCTCGCCCTTGGCCTGCTGGGCCAGGATACGCCCCCAGGGGTCGACGATGGCCGACTGGCCCCAGGTTTCCCGTCCTTTGGGGTGGGTCCCGCCCTGTCCAGCCGCCAGCACATAGCACTGGGTTTCGATGGCGCGGGCGCGGATGAGGATTTCCCAGTGCGCGGCGCCAGTCACCGCGGTGAATGCCGAGGGGGCACTGATAAGCTCCGCGCCGGCTTCGCGCAGCGCGGTGTAAAGCTCGGGAAAGCGCAGGTCGTAGCAGACCGTCAGCCCCAGCCGCCCGACCGGCGTATCCGCCACCACCACGCGCTGGCCGAAGGCGTAGTCGTCCGACTCGCGATAGCGACCACGGGCATCAGCAACGTCCACGTCGAACAGATGCAGCTTGTCGTAGCGCGCCGCCACTTCACCGCGCTCGTCCACCAGCAGCGAGCAGGCATTGGCCTTGGCTTCCGGCTGGTTCTCCGGCGGCAACGGCAGGGTGCCGGCGACTATCCATAACCTGAGGTCGCGGGCGGTGCTTTTCAACCAGGGCAGGATCGGGCCTTCGCCAAGGGCTTCGGCACGGCCGATGTCCGCGAGGTCTCGGCGCCCCATGGCGGCGAAGTTTTCCGGTAGTACGGCAAGGCGTGCGCCGCCGTTGGCGGCCTGCTCCAGCAGGCGACGGGCGGTGGCGAGATTAGCCAGGACATCGTCCTGGCTGACCATCTGGATGACGGCGATGGACATGGTCAGCTCCGGGAATACCTGGGTTTCATGCTAACCGATGCCCGGGCATTGTGCTTGGCCGACGGTTCAGTGAGGTTTTTCGAAGGGTTTCTCGAAGGTGATGGTCGGGCTCTGCCATTGTCCCTTCACGCTGTACTGCACGCTGGCGAAGCGTGCGACCTTGTCACCCAGCAGCTTGTCCACCACGAACAGCGCGCCGCCAATGGCGGGAGCGCCGACGATCAGTGCCGCCAACGGCAGGTTGTTGGTCACCGGCAGCGTCACCAGCAGCTTGGCGTCGATCTCGTCGTGGGCCATGTCCAGGGTGCCGTTGAGCTCCAGGTTGCTGGACGGACCATCCAGACGCAGCGGCTCGCGGGTGAAGTAGACGCCATCGGTGGCGGTGAGCACACCCTTGACCCGGTCGTAGCTCAGGCCCTTGCCCAGCAGGTCGGAGAAGTCCAGGCGCAGGCGGCGGTTGATGGCGTTGAAGTTGAGCAGGCCGAACACCCGCAGGGCATTGGCGCCGCCCTCCACTTCGACGAACTGCCCCTTGCGCAGGCTGGCGTCCAGAGTTCCGCCGAACCGCCGCAGATTCAGCGCCGCCGGCGACCCCGGCCAGTTGCCGTTGATGTCCACACTGAAACGCTCGCTGGTCACGCTGGGCGCGAAGTCCCAGGCCTTCAGCACGTCGCCCAGGTTCTTGCCCTCGAGCTTGCCCTGGAAGGTGCTGCGCGCGCTCGCCTCAAGACCATCCCAGCGCAGGTTGCCCTTCACCGACAGGCCACGCAGGTCCAGATTCACATTGTTGAAGCCAACCCCAGTAGGCGTCGGGCGCAGGTTGAAGCTCCAGGCACCGACCGGCTTGCCGGCCTTGAGGACCTGGCGGATGGACACGTCCATCGGCGGCAGGCTGCGCGGGTCGACCTTCGCCAACGGGTCGGGCTGCTCGACTGCCTTCGCGGAATCGATGGCCTCACCCTTGGGCAGGTCGAGGCGGTCCAGGGCGATCTGGATCGGCTTCACCTTGCTGTCGGGCAGGGTGACCTTGCCGGAGACCAGCGAGCTGACTAGGCCGACCTGCCAACTGCTGTCGACACGCACCACATCCAGCGTGAGATTTTCCAGGGTCTGGCCGAAGCCCTTGAAGCGACCGATCTGCAGGTCTGCGCCGCGCAACAGGCCAGCGGCGCCCTCAACCCCGGTATTGGAGTATTTCTTCGCGACCGCCATCCAGGCGTCGGCGTCGACTTCGTCGATCTTGCCGCGCACCTGGACACCACTCCAGTTGGGCAGCACGGCCGGGTCGCCACCCAGGCGCAGCACGCCACGGCCGGCCAGCGGCTGGTCCGCCGGAGCCGCGTAGGCCAGGCTGGCGCGATCGCCGTAGGTTGCCCAGTAGCGTCGCTCGGCGCCCTCGAGCGTCATGCGCCATTCGCTCTCGCGGGTTTCCTGCGCGGCCTTGCCCAGCGGCGCCGGCAGATCGATGGTGACGCCCTGCAGGTTCGAGGCGACCTGCAGCTGGCTGTCCTTGCCGTCGAGCAGCAGGTTGAGCTGGAACGGGACGCGGCCGTCGACCGGCAACTGTTTCTGTACCTTGCCCCAGTCGAGCAGGGTCTTCACCGATACCTGGCCACCCACCAGCACCCGTGTACGCGGAGCGCCGTTGCGGCCTTCGGCGCGAATGCTGCCGGTGATACGGCTACCCAGCACCTGAGCAGAGATGTTCTGCCCGCTCAGGCCGCTGTCGGTGTCATAGCGGAACTTACCCTTCACCTGTTCGAGGTTCAGTTCGGGCTTGGCGATCTTCAGCTGTGCCTTGTCGGTGTCGAAATCGACGATCACCCGCGCCTTGCTCGCCTCGCCCTTGGCCAGCGGAATATCGAGGTTGAGGTGGCCATTGAGGTCGCCCTTGCCTTCCCAGCCGGCGAAGGTGTGCGTCGCACCGATAGGCGAGTCCTGGAGGATCTTCAGGCCATCGACGAGGTTGCTGTCGATATCGCCGTCCACATGCAGGTGGGCGACTTCCCCCGGGTTGGAATGGGGAATTTCCACCGAGACATCGCGCACCTGGCTGTTGAGAATCTGCCCGCTGGTTGCGTTGATGCTGACGCCGGTGTCCTCCACGCGCACCTCGCCCTCGGCCTTGCTCAGGCCAGGCCAGCCCGGCTGGTAGTCGAGCACGCCGTCATGGACCTTGAAGTACAGGGTCATGGCATGGGCTTCGGGCGCCGAGCCCTTCTGCAGCGAACCTTGCCAGAGGAAATAGCCCTGCTCGATGCGCCCGCTCTTGATCGAGCCCTTGAGCCAGGCAGCCAGATCCTTGCTCATCTGCGGGATGACGGTGGGCAGGTATTTACCGGTGTAGCGCGCATCGCCATTGCTCATGCCCACGCGCAGGTCCATGTAGTCTTCCTGCGCCGGATCGCGCATCAGGCGAATCAGGATGTCGCCGGCGATGGTTCCCTCGTCGCCCTCCACCTGCATCAGGTGGCTGCCGAGCGTGAAGGCCTCGTCGTTGAGCTGGAAGAACATCCGCGTGCGCGCGGTGCGGTAGTGCCAGGGCTCGGGAAACAGCGTGGCCAGGTGCAGCATGAAGTCCTGGGCGTTGGCGTCCAGCGTGCCGCCGCCGAGGTTGCCGCTGAAGGTGCCGTCGACGTTGGCCACGGCGGGTACGTCGTGGAAGGCGCTGACCCCGACCTTCTCCAGGTTGGTGGCATAGGCGACGCGCTCGGCGCCCTCGCGCTGCGGCCAGTAATCGAAGTTGACGTTGTGCAGCACGCCGTGTGGTTTCAGGCCATCAAGCCACTCGATGGCCTTGTCCGGCAGGGGGGCCAGGGCGCTGATGGTCGGCCCCAGCGGAGTCAAGTCGAGGCGGTCGGCGCGCAACTGCCAGTGCTCTTCACCCTTCATCCGGCGTGTCAGTTCGAGTTCCACCTCGCCCCAGCGGGTATCACCGAGGTTCGCTGCAAGATCGGCGACGCGCATGTCCAGATCGTCGCCATTGCGCTGGAAGAACAGGCTGACGCCCAGGTCGCTCAGGCTCACCGGCTTGCGCTCGCCCAGCGCCGCAGTGATCTTCGGCGCGTTCAGACGCGCCACGGCGGCGGTCGGTACGCCCCTGTCAATGGTCGCCCACAACTCGCCGCCAGCTTTGGCCTGGGACAGCTTCCAGGCGCCAGTGAGGCGCTCGGGCAGCCATTTGGCCCAGTCGGCCTGCGGCAGGCTCAGGTACAGCTGGGCCGAACTCTTCGCCCAGTCGTCACGGTTCAAGCGGGTTTCCAGGCGCGCCGCCACTGGCTCGCCACCAGGCAGGCTCAGGCGCGCTTCCAGGCGCTGGCGGCTGCCGCTGCGCAGAGTCATGCCGACATAAGTCAGCGACAGCGGGTTGGCCTGCTGCGGAAGTACCGTCAGTTGGCTATCCATCAGCGACAGGCGCCGGGGAGTCAGCAGCAGATCGATGAGCTTGCGCGGATCGGTATCGCCCCCCCGACTGGGCAGGCCGTCGGCATGCCACTTGCCGTCCTCGTCCTCGCGCAGGGTCAGGTGCAGGCCTTCCAGCTCCAGGCTGTCGACGCGTGGCTGGCGAGCCATCACGCTGCCGATGATGTCCGGTGTCAGGCGCACGCGCTCCAGGCGCAGCGAATCATTGCCTTCACCCAACTGGATGTCGCGCACCACGATGATCGGGCTGAAGGCATGCCAATGCCCCTCCAGCGCACCGATGGCTACCGGCAGGCCCAGTTGCTCGCTGGCCTTCTGCGCCAGGTCGTCGCGATACTCCGCCACCAGCGGCACCAGTTGCCGACCGAGGCTGACGTACAGCGCGAGCAGCACCAGCCCCAGCGCCAGAAGGCCGAGGACGATGCGCAGCGAGGTGGCGAACAGGCGCCCGGCGCGTTCCATGTCAGCCGGCTGCCTGTGAAGTGAAGCGAAGAGTCATCGAGCGGCCTCCCAGCCATGCAAGGTCGAACCTGGTCTGACAGTGTGCGTCAGGCAAAGCTCCAAAAAACCCCATTGCACGGCGGCCTCCTGCCGGAATCCCAGGTTGTGCGATCCGCCGCTCAAAGCAGGACCACGTCGTACTGCTCCTGGGAATACATGGCCTCGACCTGGAACTTGATGGGGCGACCGATGAACAGCTCCAGGTCCGCCACGTTACCCGACTCCTCGTCGAGCAGTCGATCCACCACCTTCTGGTTGGCCAGCACCAGGTAGGAGTCGGCCTGGTAGGCGCGCGCTTCCCGGAGTATCTCGCGGAAAATCTCGTAGCAGATGGTCTCGGCAGTCTTCAGCATGCCGCGCCCCTGGCAGCTCGGGCAGGGCTCGCAGAGCACCTGCACCAGGCTTTCGCGGGTGCGTTTGCGGGTCATCTGCACCAGGCCCAGCTCGGTGATGCCGATGATGTTGGTCTTGGCATGGTCACGTTCGAGCTGCTTCTCCAGGGTCCGCAGGACCTGGCGGCGGTGCTCCTCGTCTTCCATGTCGATGAAGTCGATGATGATGATCCCGCCCAGGTTGCGCAGGCGCAACTGGCGGGCGATGGCAGTGGCCGCCTCGAGATTGGTCTTGAAGATGGTCTCTTCGAGGTTGCGGTGGCCGACGAAGGCGCCGGTGTTGACGTCGATGGTGGTCATCGCCTCGGTGGGGTCGATGATCAGGTAGCCGCCGGACTTGAGCAGCACCTTGCGCTCCAGCGCCTTCTGCACTTCGTCCTCGACCCCGTAAAGGTCGAAGATCGGCCGCTCGCCCGGGTAGTGCTCCAGGCGGTCGGCTATTTCCGGCATCAGCTCTTCGACGAACTGCGTGATCTTCTGGAAATTCTCCCGGGAATCGACGCGGATCTTCTCGATGCGCGGGTTCACCAGGTCGCGCAGGGTGCGCAGGGCCAGGGAGAGGTCTTCGTAGATCATCGTCGGAGCGCCGACAGTCTGGATCTGCGCGTCGATCTGGTCCCAGAGGCGGCGCAGGTAGCGGATATCGGCGAGGATCTCGTCCTCGCCGGCGCCTTCGGCGGCGGTGCGCAGGATGAACCCGCCGCGCTCGACGATACCCTCGGCCTCGACGCACTTGGCGACCACCTGCTTGAGGCGCTCGCGCTCGTGTTCGTCCTCGATCTTCAGAGAGATGCCGACATGGCTGGTGCGCGGCATGTAGACCAGGTATCGCGAAGGGATCGACAGGTGCGTGGTCAGCCGTGCGCCCTTGGTACCGATGGGGTCCTTGGTGACCTGCACCACCAGGCTCTGTCCTTCGTGGACCAGCGCCCCGATGCTCTCCACCGCACTGCCCTCGCGTGTGGAAATCTCCGCGGCGTGGATGAAGGCTGCGCGCTCCAGGCCGACGTCGACGAAGGCCGCCTGCATGCCTGGCAGCACGCGTACGACCTTGCCCTTGTAGATATTGCCGACAATCCCGCGGCGCAGCGTGCGCTCGACGTGGACCTCCTGCAGGACGCCGTTCTCCACCACCGCCACGCGCGATTCCATCGGCGTGATATTGATCAGGATTTCTTCGCTCATGCGCCCTTCCTTATCGCGCCCGGAGTGATGCCAGCGCTACTTCGTGATCAAGACTGCCAGCTGGGGATGGAGAAGTCAGCCAGCAATGCCGAGGTTTCGCACAGGGGCAGGCCGACCACGGCGCTGTAGCTGCCCTCGACGCGGCTGACGAAGACCGCCGCGAGCCCCTGGATAGCATAGCCACCTGCCTTGTCCTGCGGCTCGCCGGTTTCCCAGTAGCGCTCGGCTTCCTCGGCGGATACCGCGCGGAAGGTCACACGGCTGCTGACTACGCGCGCTTCGCAGCGATCCCGGTCAGCTACCGCCACGGCGGTCAGTACCTCGTGCTCGCGGCCGGACAGGGCCTGCAGCATGGCCAGAGCGTCGTCGCGATCGACCGGCTTGCCAAGGATGCGCCCGTCGAGCACCACGGCAGTATCGGCGCCGAGCACGCAGACATCGGCGCGCTGGGCGAGAAAGTTCAGCCCGGCCAGCGCCTTGCTGCGCGCGAGGCGCTCGACATAGGCGTACGCCGACTCGCCGGCCTCCGGCGTTTCATCGATGGATGCGGGCACTATGTGGAATGGCAGGCCGATCTGGGTGAGCAGCTCGCGGCGACGCGGCGAGCTGGAGGCGAGGTACAGCTGGGCCATCAGGGACTCCGAAGCGGGCCTGCGCAACGCAGGCCCGGCGATTCCCCCGCAAGGGGGCGATCAGTTGATGTTCAGGCGCAGCCGCAGGGCCCGAAGCAATGTGTAGACCCAGGGCCAGAGCAAGGCACTGACCAGAGCCGGCAGGAGGAACACCAGGGTCGGCGGGCGGTTGCCGGTCAGCGCACTGATCCACAGCTGGACCAGTTGGGCGAGACCGAAGACCACCAGCAACACCAGGCATTGCTGCCAGATGGGGAACATGCGCAAGCGCTGGTGCAGCGACAGCACCAGACAGATGATCAGGCTCAGGATCAGGGCGTTCTGCCCCAGCAGACTGCCGTAGAGCACGTCTTCGGCGACACCCAGCACCCAGGCGGTCAGCATGCCGACCTTGTGCGGCAGGTAGAGCACCCAGTAGGTGAGGAACATCGCCAGCCACAGCGGGCGGCCGATCTCCATGAAGCTGGGCATGGGCGCCACCGACAGCAGCAGCGCCAGGAGCAGGGTGAGCCAGATGGCCCAGCCATTGTTCGAGCCCTGACCCGCCATCAGTGACGGGTCCTTGCATCCGGGTGCGATGCCGGGGCACCGGCAGGCGCGGCTGGCGTCGCACCATTGGTAGCAGCCGGATGAGCTGGCTGCGCAGCGGGAGCTGCCGGGGCTGCGGGCTGCGCGCCATCATGCGGCTGGGCGACTGCAGCGCCTGGTGCAGGCTGCGCCGGCACACCGGCCTCGGCGGCCTTGCGATCGGCCTCGGCCTGAGCTTCGGCGGCATCGGTGGCGCGCTGCTCGGGGGTGCGACTGTCGCTGAACACCAGCAGCACGTAACGGCTGCGGTTCATCTTGGCGGTCGGCACGGCGCGAATGGTGGCGAATGGCCCGCCCGTGTCATGCAGCACTTCCTTCACCACCGCCACCGGATAGCCGGCCGGGAAGCGCTGGCCAAGGCCGGAGCTGACCAGCAGATCGCCTTCCTTGATGTCGGCGGTATCGGCGACGTAGCGCAGTTCCAGGCGTTCCGGGTTGCCGGTGCCCACGGCAATGGCGCGCAGGCCATTGCGGTTCACCTGCACCGGAATGCTGTGGGTGGTATCGGTCAGCAGCAGCACGCGTGCGGTGTAGGGCATGACCTCAACCACCTGGCCCATCAGGCCGCTGGCGTCGAGCACTGGCTGGCCCTGGAACACGCCATCCTTCTCGCCCTTGTCGATCAGGATGCGCTGGGTGAAGGGATTCGGGTCGACGCCGATCAACTCGCCGACCAGCACCTTGTCGTCGACCAGGGCGGAGGAATTGAGCAGCTCGCGCAGGCGTACGTTCTGTTCGGTCAGCGTGGCCAGTTTCTGCAGACGGCGCTGCATCAGCAGCTGCTCGGCCTTCAGGCGCTCGTTCTCGGCCAGCAGCTCGCTGCGGCTGGTGAACTGGTCGCGCACACCTTCCCAGGCTCGTACGGGGATATCGGCGATGCCATAGAAGGGGCTCAGCACGAGGCCCATCTGGCTGCGTACCGGTTTCAGGTAATCAAAGCGGGCGTCGACCACCATCAAGGCGACCGACAGGACGGCGAGCACCAGCAGGCGCGCGCCCAGCGAGGGCCCTTTGGAGAATATCGGTTTGATGACCGGCTCCTAGCTGTGCGAAGTCGGTTGAAGTTTCACCAGCATGAGCGAAACGTCAACCGACCTTTACAGAGCTTTCCTACCTTATTCGGTGGAAAGCAGGTCCATCGAATGACGGTCCATCATTTCCAGCGCCTTGCCGCCGCCACGGGCCACGCAGGTCAGCGGGTCCTCGGCGACGATTACCGGCAGGCCGGTTTCCTGGGCCAGCAGCTTGTCCAGGTCGCGCAGCAGTGCGCCACCACCGGTCAGCACCAGGCCGCGCTCGGCGATGTCCGAAGCCAGTTCCGGCGGGGACTGTTCCAGGGCGCTCTTGACCGCCTGGACGATGGTCGCCAGGGACTCCTGCAGCGCCTCGAGGACTTCGTTGGAGTTCAGCGTGAAGCTGCGCGGTACGCCCTCGGCCAGGTTGCGGCCACGAACGTCCACCTCGCGGACTTCGCCGCCCGGGAAGGCGGTGCCGATTTCCTGCTTGATGCGCTCGGCGGTGGATTCGCCGATCAGGCTGCCGTAGTTGCGGCGCACGTAGGTAACGATGGCTTCGTCGAAGCGGTCGCCGCCGACGCGGACGGATTCGGCGTAGACCACGCCATTGAGGGAGATCAGGGCGATCTCGGTGGTGCCGCCGCCGATATCGACGACCATGGAACCACGAGCCTCTTCCACCGGCAGGCCGGCGCCGATGGCCGCGGCCATCGGTTCTTCGATCAGGTACACCTCGCGGGCGCCAGCGCCCAGGGCCGACTCACGAATGGCGCGGCGTTCCACCTGGGTGGACTTGCACGGCACGCAGATCAGCACGCGAGGGCTGGGCTGCAGGAAGCTGTTCTCGTGAACCTTGTTGATGAAGTACTGCAGCATCTTCTCGCAGACGCTGAAGTCGGCGATCACGCCGTCCTTCATCGGACGAATGGCGGCAATGTTGCCCGGAGTACGACCGAGCATGCGTTTGGCTTCGGTACCAACGGCGACCACGCTTTTCTGGCTGCCATGGCTACGGATGGCGACCACGGACGGTTCGTTCAGGACGATGCCGCGTTCGCGCACATAAATAAGGGTATTGGCAGTGCCCAGGTCGATCGACAGATCACTGGAGAACATGCCACGCAGTTTTTTGAACATTGGAAAGAAACCCATTGGTGGCGCGTGGGTGAAAAGTGCGCGGGTAAAAAAGTGCGGCAAACTCTAACAATGACGGGGGTTTTGGGCAAGGCGGCAATTTATGCTAGATTCCTCGTTTTTCGGGCCTGCAGGCCCTTCCCAGCGGCCTTCGACCGTCTGCCGCGGGTTCTGTTCCCCGCCCCCTCATTCCTTCCGGCCAGGTCCAGTTCGAACCGGGCCGCTCTAGCTGGAGATCCCGATGGCGCTTGAACGCTCCGACGTGGAAAAGATCGCCCACCTCGCCCGCCTGGGCCTGGAGGAAGCCGACATTTCGCGTACCACCGACACCCTGAACAATATCCTCGGCCTGATCGACGCCATGCAGGCAGTCGACACCGACGGCGTGGAGCCCCTGGCCCACCCGCTGGAAGCCACGCAGCGCCTGCGTGCCGACGCAGTCACCGAGGAGAACCGCCGCGAAGCCTACCAGGCCATCGCGCCGGCCGTGGAAGACGGCCTCTACCTCGTCCCGAAAGTCATCGAGTAAGCGAGAAGGACACGGACATATGCTGCATCAATTGACCCTCGCCGAAGTCGCCCGCGGACTCGCCGACAAGAAATTCTCCGCCCAGGAACTGGCCACTGCCCTGCTCGCGCGCATCCAGCAGCTCGACCCGCAGCTGAACAGTTTCATCACCGTCACCGAAGAAAGCGCCCTGGCCCAGGCCAAGGCCGCCGACGAGCGGCGCGCCAAAGGTGAGAACGGTGCCCTGCTCGGCGCGCCGATCGCCCACAAGGACCTGTTCTGCACCCAGGGCGTGCGCACCAGCTGCGGCTCGAAGATCCTCGACGCCTTCGTCTCGCCGTACGACGCCACCGTCGTCGAGCGCCTGGCCGACGCCGGCGCCGTGAGCCTGGGCAAGCTGAACATGGACGAGTTCGCCATGGGCTCGGCCAACGAATCCAGCCACTACGGCGCGGTGAAGAACCCCTGGGACACCACCCGTGTACCGGGCGGCTCTTCCGGCGGTTCCGCCGCCGCCGTGGCCGCACGCCTGATTCCGGCCGCCACCGGCACCGACACCGGCGGCTCGATCCGCCAGCCGGCCGCGCTGACCAACCTCACCGGCATCAAGCCGACCTACGGCCGCGTCTCGCGCTGGGGCATGATTGCCTACGCCTCCAGCCTCGATCAGGGCGGCCCGCTGGCCCGCACCGCCGAGGACTGCGCACTGATGCTCGGCGCCATGGCCGGCTTCGATCCGAAGGACTCCACCTGCGTCGACCAGCCGGTCGATGACTACCTGGCTGCCCTGGCCAAGCCGCTGACCGGCCTGCGCATCGGCCTGCCGAAAGAGTATTTCGGCGCCGGCCTCGACAGCCGCATCGCCGACGCGGTGATGAAAGTGGTCGAGCAGCTCAAGCAGCTCGGCGCAGTGGTCAAGGAAATATCCCTGCCGAACATGCAGCATGCGATCCCTGCCTATTATGTGATCGCGCCCGCAGAAGCCAGCTCCAACCTCTCGCGCTTCGACGGCGTGCGCTACGGCTACCGCTGCGAGGACCCGAAGGACCTGCAGGACCTGTACAAGCGCTCTCGCGCCGAAGGCTTCGGCGCTGAAGTGAAGAACCGCATCATGGTCGGCACCTACGCGCTTTCCGCTGGTTACTACGACGCGTATTACCTGAAAGCTCAGAAAATTCGCCGCCTGATCAAGAACGATTTCACCAGCGCCTTCGCCGAAGTCGACGTCATCCTCGGCCCGACCACGCCCAACCCGGCCTGGAAACTGGGCGAGAAGAACAACGACCCGGTCGCCCAGTACCTGGAAGACATCTACACCATCACCGCCAACCTCGCCGGCATTCCGGGCCTGTCCATGCCCGCCGGCTTCGTCGACGGCCTGCCGGTAGGTGTCCAGCTGCTCGCGCCGTACTTCCAGGAAGGCCGCCTGCTCAACGTCGCGCACCAGTACCAACTGGCGACCGACTGGCACAAACAAGCACCGGCTGGATTCTGAGGACGACACACATGCAATGGGAAACCGTGATCGGGCTGGAAATCCACGCACAGCTCTCCACCCAATCGAAGATCTTCTCCGGTAGCGCCACCACCTTCGGCGCCGCCCCGAACACCCAGGCCAGTCTGATCGACCTGGCGATGCCCGGCACCCTGCCGGTGCTGAACCAGGAGGCCGTGCGCATGGCCTGTCAGTTCGGCCTGGCGATCAACGCCGAGATCGCCGAACGCAACGTCTTCGCCCGGAAGAACTACTTCTACCCGGACCTGCCCAAGGGCTACCAGACCAGCCAGATGGACCACCCCATCGTCGGCAAGGGCCACCTGGACATCACCCTGGAAGACGGCACCGTCAAGCGCGTCGGCATCACCCGCGCACACCTGGAAGAGGACGCCGGCAAGAGCCTGCACGAAGACTTCCACGGCATGAGCGGCATAGACCTGAACCGCGCCGGTACGCCGCTGCTGGAGATCGTCTCCGAGCCGGACATCCGCAGTGCCAAGGAGGCCGTAGCCTACGTCAAGGCGATTCACGCGCTGGTGCGCTACCTGGGCATCTGCGACGGCAACATGGCCGAAGGCTCGCTGCGTTGCGACTGCAACGTCTCGGTACGGCCGAAGGGCCAGGCCGAGTTCGGCACCCGTGCCGAGATCAAGAACGTGAACTCCTTCCGCTTCATCGAGAAGGCGATCAACCACGAAGTGCAGCGCCAGATCGAGCTGATCGAGGACGGCGGCAAGGTCGTGCAGGAAACCCGCCTGTACGACCCGAACAAGGACGAAACGCGCTCCATGCGCAGCAAGGAAGAAGCCAACGACTACCGTTACTTCCCCTGCCCGGACCTGCTGCCGGTAGTGATCGAGCGCGCCTTCCTCGACGACCTGCGCGGCCAGTTGCCGGAACTGCCGGACCAGAAGCGCGAGCGTTTCGAGAGCCAGTACGGCCTGTCCGCCTATGACGCCAGCGTGCTGTCCGCCAGCCGCGAGATGGCCGACTACTTCGAACAGGTCCAGACCATCTGCGGCGACGCCAAGCTGGCCGCCAACTGGGTGATGGGCGAACTCTCCAGCCTGCTCAACAAGGACGGCCTGGAGATCGAGCAGTCGCCGGTTTCCGCCGAGCACCTGGGCCAGATGATCCTGCGCCTGAAGGACGGCACCATCAACGGCAAGGCCGCGAAGACCGTATTCGCCGCCATGGCCGAGGGCGAAGGCTCGCCGGACGAGATCATCAAGGCCAAGGACCTGGTGCAGAACACCGACAGCGGTGCCGTCGAGAAGCTGCTGGACGATGTGCTGGCGGCCAACGCCGAGCAGGTCGAACAGTACCGCGCCAGCGACGAAGCCAAGCGCGGCAAGATGTTCGGCTTCTTCGTCGGCCAGGCCATGAAAGCGGCCAAGGGCAAGGCCAACCCGGCGCAAGTGAACGAACTGCTGAAGAAGAAGCTCGAAGCCTGAGCCCACACTTCAACGACGCCGGGCTTGCCCGGCGTTTTTTCGTCCGGAGGTTCGATGCTGCGACCCATGGCCCTCGTCGGCTGCCTGGCCCTGCTGGCCGGCTGTAGCACCACGTCTTACGACAGCGACTCGGAAGTCTCCGGCCGCGGCTACCGCGCCGAAGGCACCGCGTCCTATTACGGCAAGGCCCACCATGGCAAGCGCACCGCCAGTGGCGAACGCTTCAACCAGAACGCCCTGACCGCCGCACACCGTACCCTCGCCTTCGGTACGCGGGTGAAAGTCACCAACCTCGACAACGGCCGCAGCGTCGTGGTGCGCATCAACGACCGCGGGCCATTCGGCCGCGGGCGCATCATCGATGTGTCGAAAGCGGCCGCCGAGCAACTCAACATGCTGCGCTCCGGCACCGCCCGGGTGCGCCTGGAAGGTCTCTGAAGGAGTCAGAAGTGAGCAACGACAAGCGCAAGGCCGGCGAGCAGGTTCGCCGCGAAGTGATGGGTGACGTCTTCGTCGACCGCGCCCTGGGCAATGCCACCGAGTTCACCCAGCCGCTGCAGGACTTCGTCAACGAGCACGCCTGGGGCGGCGTCTGGAACCGCGAAGGCCTGCCGCGCAAGACCCGCAGCCTGATCACCCTGGCCGCGCTGACCGCGCTGAAATGCCCACAGGAACTCAAAGGCCACGTGCGTGGCGCGCTGAACAACGGCTGCACGGTGGAAGAGATTCGCGAAGCGCTGCTGCATTGCGCGGTGTATGCCGGCGTACCGGCAGCCATTGACGCCTTCCGCGCGGCGCAGGAAGTGATCGACGCCTGGCAAGCGGATCAGAAGGCCTGACTCGACCTCTAGGTAGGAGCGGACTTCGTCCGCGATAGGTACGCATCGCGCCGGATGCCATCGCGGACAGAGTCCGCTCCTACGAGGTATTCAGCTTTCGTTACGGGTAACTGAACCGCTTCACCAGGGTCAGCTCACCCGGCTGGCGCATCGGGATCAGGAAGGACTCCTGCTTCTCGTTCACCGTGCCCTCCTCCGTGACGATGGTCACCTGCGCCGTGGTCAGCGGCTTGGCCGCATTCACGTCGCCGGAGCTCTCGTCCGAGCTCCAGCCACCACCGTAGTAGTTCACGTAGACCAGGTACTGCCCCTTGAGCGGCGTCGGGCTGGCGATGATTTCCGGGCCGTAGCCGGTGGTCACGTCGACGTCCTGGGCCGCGCCGTTGGGCAGCGAGCGGTTGCCGTACCAGACATGCCCGCCATCGGGCGTCACCAGGTGCAGGTCGAGGTCGGTATTGTCCGAATCCCAGGACAGCAAGACCCGCAGCTTGGCCGCCACTTCACCGCCGCCACCACCGTGGTAGAACTGCACGCGCTTGTGCTGCTGGCCGTTCGGGCTGATCACCTCGACGCTGTTGGAACCTGCCGGAAAGGCGAATGGACGGTCGAAGCGGCCGTCGCCTTCGACCCTCATCGGCATCGCCACGCCGTTGACCACCAGGCGCGCCGGCTCCTTGCTGTCCTTGGGCAGGCCACGGATTTCACCGCGGATGCGCGCAGTGTCGGACTGGTCGTCCCGCGAGTTCACCGACGACGCCGGGTAGTTCACCGTCTGGCGGAAGTCGGCCTTGTCGCCGTCGCCCGCGCGCCAGCCGCCCAGCGGGGTGTCCAGGCTGATAGGCGATTCGGCGGCCTGCGCGCCCAGCGCAATCAGGCTGGCGAGCAGGGACAGGCGGAGCACGTGGGCGAGTTTCATGCTGATCATTCCAGTATCAGGCGACGGGCCAGGCTTTCCACGTAGCCCTCGTCTTGTCCATTGGGGTGCGCCTGGAAAGCCAGGTGCAGGTATTCATGAGCGAGGTCAAGGCGGTCCTGCTGGGAATACAGGCCACGCACGAAAATACGCTGGCGTTCGCGGTCGACGTAAGGCCGGCCACTGCTCAGCCGGCAAACGGCGAAGGACTGCAATTCTTCGTAACCCACCTCGCCTTCCAGCCGCTGCCGCCAATTGCGCCGCTGCGCCTGCAACCAGCGCTCGGCTTCCGGCAGAGGTTGGCAGGCGGCGCTCGGGTTGCTCCAGCGGCTCAGGCTGGTGCGCGGAAAAACGCGAGCGAGGATGGCGTCGTAGCGCAGGCCCTTGGCGGCCTGGTCCTGGGCGTCGCGCCAGGAGAGTCTCGACTGCCCCGCCTCGTCCGAGTGATAAGTGACAGTGCCGCCGGCCAATACCAGATCGGCGGTCCAGGCGGCGATACCTCGCGCCGCCTCGCTGGCCGGTCGCGGCGCCACACGCTGGCGCTGGCTGCTGTCGTCGATGCTCAGGCAGTCGCCACGTGGCGCGCCGTTCTGCAGCAGGTAAGTGCGAATGGTCACCGCCAGCGCCTTGGCTGCCTCTGGCGGTGTGGCCGACGCTTCACGATCCAGCACGCGGGCGACGTACTCCTCGCGGGAAAGACGGGCCGTCAGACGCGGGCCCTTGGCACCACGCACGAGAAAGAGGTCACCACTGCTATTCACGTCGAGGCGCACGCCATTGGCAAACAACACATTCTGCCGGCCGGCCAGCAAGCCTTCGGCGGCAGGTTGATTGTGCGCATCGTAGACCTCTTTCAGCGGATAGCGGCTGAACAGGCCGACCTCCACGCAGCGCCCCGGGTCACGCGGCCAGGGCGCCGGCAGTGCGGCGCCGATGGCATTGCCGTACATCGCCAGCACCGTCTTGCTGGTGCCTGGTCCGCGCGCCCAGAGCGGCGTACCGTCCACCAGCCAACCGGCGAAACCGCCTTCGCGCTTGCCGTGCTCATCCCAGCTCCAGGTCTTCACCCGCAGGCGCCCACCCAACGCAGCCGGAGCGCGGCCTTCATCGGCGGCGAGGCTGACGTCCAGCAGCACTTTCTGCGCCTGCTCCTGAGCGGGCAGGTGTTGCAGTTGATCGAGCAGTTCGCCCACCGGCACTTCGGTTTGCGGCGCCAACTGGTCCAGCTGGGTGATCCAGACCGGCGCGTGGCGCGCCTGCCAATACTGCCGCCAGTCCGCGCCGTCGATCCCCAGGCGCTGCGGCTGGAAGTACAGGCCGCAGGACTTCACCAGCGCGGCGTCGCGCTCGATGCTCTGCCCGGCCGCGCAGCAATAGACTTCTTCCTTGCTCTCGCCTCGGCACTGATAGGCCGGCTCCTGCTGATGGGTGTCGTTCAGCCAGGCATAGACGAACAGCTTCCACAGGCTGCCCAGCGGCGCTTTCAGCTCAGCCGACAAGGGCTGGCGATCGATTACCTGCTGCGGCCCGAGGCGCAGCAGCTCATCACCCTGCGTAGTGCGCCAGGCCAGCTGCGCCTGCTCTTGCGAGCCGGGCGCCGCGAGGGCGCTCAGCGGCAACAGCAGGATCAGCCCGGCAAGGCGCGCGCGCATGGATTACCGGACCTTGATCTTCGCCAGGGCCGGCTGCTGCTCCAGCGCCTGCTCCTGCGGCGCATAGAGGCGCTGGTAGCGCGCCGGCGGCAGGACGAACTCGCCCTTCTGCGAGAAACGCACCAGATGACGGAAGCGCAGCTCGCCGCCGAGGGTATCCACCGGCACGCCGTAGAACAGGTCGCCCGGTTCGTTGCGCGCGCGCTCCAGACTGGTCGCCTCGACGCCACCCAGGCCGCTGATCTGCAGGCCCCAGGTGGTGCGCTCAACGTCCGCGCCCGGCGGCAGCGGCACTTCCAGCATGCCGTAGCGCAGGGCCTGCGCCTGCTCGGTGGTGAGGGTCACTTCGTCCAGATACAGCTCGTCGCTGGACAGCGGCTTGTCACCCAGCGGCTCCGCACTGAAAGCAAAAGCGTCTTCCCCCGGCACCAGGCGCAACAGACGGCGCTTGATGGTCACCGGCAACTGGCTGGTCGGCGCTTCGGCGCTGCGGAAGGTCACGGAGGCGTTGAGCGGACGCGACGGCGCGGCGCTCAGGTCCAGCTGCGCTGGCACTTCCTTGCCCTGCCATTGCCAGAAGGCGTCACCGGTGGTGCTGCGGCCTTCTTTCCAGTCCGCTACCGGCTTGGGCAGCTCAGTTGCCGGCGCATCCGCCACTGCGCGCTGCATCCAGGTCAGCGCCAGCGCGCGTTCGACGGTGGACTGCTGCGGCGCCAGGCTCTGCAGCAACGCGCGAGCGCGGTTGGCATCGACGGTTCCACTATAGAGCTGTACGGCGCGAGCGAATGGCTGGTCGCTGGTGTTCAGCTTCAGGCGTGCGCCATCCAGTTGCCTGGCGAAGCCTGGCGGCAGCGCGACCTTGTTCTGCTCGGCCAGGCTGGCGGTCAGCACGCGAGCCACTGCCAGACCCAGCTCGGAGTCCGGCTGGCCCATGACCAGGCTGTCGTCGCTGTCGAAGTCGTTCACCGACTTCGCTGCCTCGCCATTGCCGGCGTTTTCCAGGTCGGTGAGCAGGCCGCTGACCAGGGTCTGCACCGGCAGTTGCATGTCACGGGCGAAGGCCAGGATCAGCGCACGCTGTAGCAGCGGCGTTGCGCTGGCACGCGCGGAATAGAGCTCCAGCACGCGCTGCCAGTGGTCAGGCGGCAGCTGGATTTCCAGCGCACGGCTGGCATACCAGTCGGCGTAATAGGCATACGCAGTGAGGAAGGCGTCGTTGTCTTCGCCGCCCCACCAGGTGAAGTAGGCATCCGGGCCAGCCATCTGCACCAGGCGCAGGCGACTGGTCTGCATGATCAGGCGCAGGCGGTCACGTACTCGTGGCTCGCCGTTGGCCAGCATCGGGTAGGCGACGCTCAGCGGCAGCAGTTGGCTGGCGGTCTGCTCGACACCACCCCACGGATAGTCCAGCAGCGAATCCAGGTTGCCGCGCAGCAGGGCCTGGGCGCTGTCATCCAGGCGCAGGCTGACGTCGCGGGCATCCGCCGGCAGCTGCAGCGGGGTGTTCTGCGCGTTGACCTGCAACGGCTTGGACTGCAGCACCTGCCAGCTATCGGCCACCAGGCTGAAGTGCACGCCAAGGCTGTCACGCACCTGGCCATCCTGGCGCAGTTCCACGCTCCAGTCGCCATCGCTGAGCGGCTGTTGCGGCAGAGCGATGTAGTTGACGCCACGCTTGAGGTCCAGCGCCTGGGTCTTTTCCGCACCGTTGGCGCGGATCAGCAGTTCGGCCTTGGTGTCCTGCTCGCCCTGGTTGAAGACGAACAGACCAAGGTCCGGCGCATCGCCGCTGCGGAAGCGTTTCGGCCCGCTCCACTTCAGGTACAGCGGTTTCTCCGAGCGGATGAACTGCTTCTTCTGGCCGACCTGGCCTTGGTCATCCATGGCCCGGGCGGTGATGCGCCAGCGGGTCAGGGAATCCGGCATGCGGAACTTGAACTGCGCCTTGCCGTTGGCATCGGTGACCAGTTCCGGCTCCCAGGCGGCAGTGTCCACTTCCTCGCGGCGCGGGCGCTCCAGCACCTTCACGCCCCGCTCGCTGCGGTTGGCGCGGCCGGGTGCGCTGGGCGTGCCCGGCAAGGCGACGTCGTAGCTGATGAACGACAGACTGGCGCTGGTGCGCACGTTATTGCGGCGCGGGTGGTAGAAGAACTGGTCGATGCCCGGCGCGATCTCCGGCTGCAGCGCGTAGATCATCTCGTCCACCACGCTCACGGTGAGGTAGCTGGAGACGGGCTTGCCCGCGTAGCTGGTGTCGAGATTGACGGTGACCGTCTCGCCCGGCTCGTAGCGTTCCTTGTCGGTGCTGACGGCGATTTCCACCTGTGGCACAGCGACCTTGATGCCGGCATTCTGGAAGCTGTAGTCGCCGCTGCGGGTGTAGAGCACGGAGAAGGTCAGGTTCGGCGAGAACTCGGCCTTCACCGGAATGCGCGCGCGGTACTGGGTGGGGTTGAGCTTCTCCAGCTTCAACCAGTCGCCGCCCTTGGACAGCAGCGCGGTGGCCTCGACCTTGTCGCGCTCCAGCGACAGCAGTGCGTCGTCCACCGGCTCCGGGAAGGTGATCAGCGCCAGCGCTTCTTCACCGGCCTGGTACTCGGCCTTGTCGAGAACGATTTCCACGGTGCCCGGCACGGCCTTCACGCCGTCGCCGCTGACCGAGTGGCCAGTACCGCCGAGCAGTTGGCCGGCCTTGTCGCGCAACTCGACACTGTAGGTGCCGGGCTTGTCGAAGGTGATGGCGAACTTGCCGTCGGCCACTGCACCGTCGCCGCTGCTGCGGTCTTCCAGGCGCAACCAGCGGTAGGCGGTCGGCTGGATCGGCGTCTGCTGTTCGGCAGCGTAGCTGAACTCGACCTTGTCACCGGCGGCGCTGAAGCGCTGCGGCGCACTCACGCGGTAGCGCGCGGCGCCGCGCTCGATGAGGATTTCCTTGCTGGTCTTCACGCGGTACGCGGCGCCATCGCTGGCGAACACGGTGAGCATGTAGCGGCTGGGCTTCTCCGCCGCCGGCAGGTCCAGCGCGGCGCGGCCCTGTGCGTCGGTGGTGATCTGGGCGCTGGACAGCTCCACCGGGAACTGGCCGAGGTACTGCAGTTCGTTATCCACCATGGACAGCTGCTGGGCGCGCAGGCTCAGCTCCAGGCGCGCATTGGCCACCGGCTTGCCGTCCGGGTAGAGCAGGATCAGGTTGCCCTTCACCGGCTCGCCGGTCTTGAAGTCCGGCTTGGCGAGATCGAGGGAAATCTCGAAATGCGGCTTGATGTACTCGGCAACGCGGAAGGCGCTGCTGTAGGTCTGGTCGCGGTAATCGAAGCGCAGCTCATAGCCGCCGGCCACGGCGTTGGCCGGCAGCTGGAAGCGGCCGCTGGTACCGCTTTTGGCGTCGTATTTGAGATCCAGCGTCTGCAGCGTGGTGCCGGCGGCGTCGATCACCGACAGGCGCAGCGGGGCAGCTTGCGGCGCCTGCGATTCACGGGAGTTCTTGAACTCGCGGCCGACAATCTTCAGCGATACCCAGTCACCCGGACGGTACAGCGGCCGGTCGGTGAAGGCGTAGAGCTTGGTGTCGTAGATTTCGCTGTCGTAATAGAAGTTCTCGGAGACGAAGACACCGCCCTCCGCGTCTTCGCCGATCACGAAGGAGCGCTCCGGGCTGACGTGCTGCAGGCGCAGCAGGCCATCGGCGTCGCTGCTGCCGCTGCTCATCACGCCCAGGCCGTCGGTCCACAGCACCTTGGCGCCGCCCACCGGGGTGCCTTCATGCTTGCGCGCGGTCCACACTAGCAGCTCGTTGCCGGCGATCTTGCTCACCGCGACGCTGTTGGAAACGAACACCACGGTGGTCGCGCGGTATTTGCCGACCAGCGCCTCGACCAGATACAGGCCGGGTTTCAACTTGCCCAGCGGCACGTAGACGTTGCCCGGCGCGACGTTGATGAACTCGCTGGAAGAACCGGCCAGGGTCACTTCCTTCGGCGGCTGGATCGGCTTGGCGTCCCACAGCGGGTAGCGGAACTGGCTGACCATCGGCAGGCCGGGAATCGGCGCGTACTGCGGCTGCGCGTCATACGGCGTCGGAGCGCGCATGGCATTGCCCATCTTCAGCTCGGGCACCACTTCGGTGACCTGCTGGCGCGACTCGTAGGAGAAGGTCCGCTGCATCACCCGACGCGACTTGCGGTACCAGTTGTCCCACAGGTAAGCCAGGGTGTTGGACAGGCCCTCGCCCTTGAACTGCCCTTCGGACAGCACGCGGTGCAGGTTCTTCTGGCGCTTGAGGAAATCCAGCGGCTGGTCGATGCGGTAGACGCGGATGTCCGCTCCGCCGTAAGGCTCCATGCGGTAGCGACGGTAATCGCGGCCCGGCGCTTCCAGGCGCACCTTGGCCACTTCGTCGGAAGCGAAGCTCGAGTCGGCCAGCAGGAAGAACGACTCCCCCGCCATGGGCGTGTAGTTGCTCGCCGGGACGTCGTCGTCCGCCTGCACGATTGCGGGCGCGGCGGCGAACAGGCCGGCGCAGGCCAGGGCAGCGGCAATGCCGCGCAGCGCGCTCATCGGGTCAGGAAGGACAAGCGATAGACGCCGATAAAGTTGGGATTGGATTCGTCGGGTATCCATCGGGTGTCCTTCCATGTCATGAGTTGTTGCAGGCTGACCGAGCGCATGCCGTTGTCGGTCGCCGTACGAGTGCCGGTGTGATAAGCGATGTCGCGACCCATCCAGATCATCAGATGCTGGTCATCGCCCTGGTCGAAGAACATCAGGTCGCCCGGGCGCGCCTGGTTGAGGTCACGGCCAACGAGCTGGCTGTTGTATTGAATGAGTTTGATCGCGTTGACGTAGGGCCCGGTCTTGCCGCCGCCCTGCTGCCAGCTTTGCGCAAGGTTGCGCTGCGCGTCGGACAGCTCCAGCTCCGGCGGCAGGTAGCGGTTGGACATGCCATTGGCACGCAGCCACTTGGCGTCATGCACCTTCAGCGCCTCATTGGCGGCGAAGCGCACCAGCCCCGCGCAATCCTGCTGGTACCAGCGCGGGTTCGGCCCGCGACGCAGCTGCTCCTCGGCGATACGCACGAACCAGGCGCGGAACACCTGGGTCTGCTGCGCATCCAGCGCCGGCTCGGCCGCGTGCGCCAGCGTGGCGACGAGCCAGCCTGCGAGCAGCGTCAGAGGCTTGCGGATCACAGCGCCTTCCAGTCCAGCGGCAGCCACTCCCATTCGCCGCTCGGTTCGCTGCCGGCCGGCAGCGTCAGGGCGTAGGAACCATTACCGGCGAGGGTCTTCAGGCGCGGCAGGAGCAGCGTGTCGGCGGCATTGCGGAACACCGGTTCGAGGTCCTGCGGCAGGCTGTCGAGGGTTTCGCGCTTGAGCAGTTCGGACAGCGTCTTGGGCGCCAGGTAGGCCGGCACCAGGGCATCCTTGGGCAGCACATCGGCCAGCGGCGGGTAGCGCTTGGCCAGGGTATTGCGCGCCTTGTCGAGCAGCTTGTCGTCGATGGAGAACAGCAGGGTGTTGCCATCGCGCAACAGGCTGACACGGAAGAAGCCATTGCCGCTGACCTGGTCGGGATTCTCCGCCGCGCTGGCCGGGTACTGCCCGAAGCGCGAGCTGACCTGGCGCTGCCACAGGCGACCTTCACCCTCGGCACGACTTTCCACCTCGAAGGCACCCGCCTCCACGTTGGCCTCGTAGGCACCGATCATGCTGCCGAACAGCTTGCCCAGTTGCTCGTCCAGCTCGGGGCTGGCGGGTGCGTCGAGCTTCACCGCCAGCAGCGGCGAGTGCAGGCGCGAGTCCGGGTACCAGCACAGGCCGGCGGCGCCGGAGAGGTGCTCGGAGAAGGCCGCGGCCATCTTCTGCTCGGCGCCCAGCTTTACCAGCATGCTGTCGTACAGGCCCGGCGTGACCGGTAGCGCGACGCAGGCACTGGCGCCCATGGGCATGGCCTGCCAGACCGGCGCGAAGTCCAGGTCCGGCTGGCGGGCGACTTCATTGAGTGCCAGATAGCTGTGCCAACCGTCCTTGCCCTGTTCGAAGCGCACGCCGGCGAAGGTCGGGATCAGCCGCTGGTAACCCATGGCAAGCACACCGGCACCCAGGGTAATGCGCTGTTTCAGTTCGCCGCGTGGCTCCAGGGCGAAGTCCTTGGCGAACAGCGGCTCGCCTTCCAGCGCGCTGCCCAGGTCCTTGACGACGGCGGCATCGGGCTCGCCCAGATTGTCGTAGTCGGGATTGGGGAAGAGCATCTTCGGGTTCGACAGCACCAGCATCTGATCGCCACGGGAGACGAACAGCAGGGTTTTCTCGGCGCCGTAGCGCAGGCTGTAAACCGGCGTGGCGCTGCCCTTCACCTGGATTTCCGCGACCTTCTTGAGCTGGGTGTCATCCGCCGCGACCTTGGCCAGCGGTTCCAGGACCTTGGCCAGACCGCCGCGCTTGAGCACTACCATGAAGTCGCGCAGGCGGCCATCGGCGCCACGCCACAGGGCAACCTGGGCCGGCTGGTCGAGCAGTTCCTCGATCACGCTGTCCTTCAGGCTCAGGTCGTGTTCGTAGACGATGCGGCGCAGGGTGCCGGTCAGGCCCAGGCGGTCGGCATTGTTCTCGTAATAGAAGACGAAGTCCTCGGTGAGCACGTCGCGCAGCAGCGGCACTTCCAGCACGGCCTTGGGCAACTGGCTGAGGGAGGCACTTTCGATCAGCGCGTCCGGGCGCTTGAGGTCACGCACCACGTCCGGACTTTCCGGCGCCTCCAGGGTACCCACCGGCGCCGAGTGAAAGGCGGGAATCAGGCCGAAGGCCAGGGCCAGGCCACCGGCGACCAGCGCGGCGGCAAGCGCCCCGATGGCGATCAACGGGCCACGGCGCGAGGGCTGCGCGGCCGGCGGCGTGGAGGTGCTGTCTTGGCTGCTGGAGGGCGTAATGTCGCTCATGGATCGCTTGTCCCGTGTCATCCCTGCGAGGGGCGAATTCAGTAGTTGAAGGTCTTCACCAGCACCAGATCGCCGATGGTGCGCATGGGCACCACGAAGGTCTCGCGCTTCTCGTTGACGGTATTTTCGTTGAACACCAGGTTGATCTCGGCGGTGATCACGTCCTGCTCGTGATTGCCTTCCTGGAAGTTGTAACCCTGGCTGGCGTTGTAGTTGCCCCAGTAGTTCACGTAGACCAGGTAGGTACCGTGCAGCGGTGCGGCCATGGTGAACATTTCCGGCCCGGGGCCATCCACGCCATCCGGGTCGAGGCCGCCGCCATTGCTCAGGCGTGGCTGCGCCCAGAAGGCATGCTGGCCGTCAGGCGTGACGATATGCAGGTCGAGCTCGGCCTTGGGATCGTTCCAGCCGAGCACCAGGCGAATGCGCGGCGGGATGCGACCATTGTTGGCTTCGTAGAACTGTACGCGCTTGAGAGATTTGCCCTGGTCGCTGCTGACTGCAACGCTGTTGCTACCCGCACCGAAGTTGTAGGGGCGAACGAATTTTCCTTCGGCATCAGTGTAGAGCGGGAGGGGATTGCCGTTGACCACCAGGCGCTGGGCACGGTCAACGCCGGACACTTCACGCAGGTGCCCTTCGATCAGGCTGCGGCCACGAACACCACCACGGTCGATGGGCGGCGTGGGATAGGCCACGCGCGGAACGCTGGGATCATCGGTCAGCCCGGAATAGCGCCAGCCGGCAGTCGGGCTGGACAGGTCCGCACTCGGTTCGGCAGCCACCGTCGCAGCCAGGAGACTGGCTGACAGATAAAAGACGGCACGAACCATCCGACGCGAGAGCTGCATGAACATTCCTTGATCGTGCATGGCGGGGGGAGCCAAATGTAACCGGTCTTGTCGGTGCGCGGAACGAGCCATCGCTCGGCGTTGCGACGCAGCGCGATCTTTCAGAAATTTCCTACAAGCCAAGTGGCTTTTGGCGCAATACCGATTGGAAGAATCTCGACTCTGCGCGAGTCACATCCAGCCGCCCCATTGCAGGACGAAGATGCCGACGTTGGTGGTCAGCGCCGCCACCAGCGTGGTGATCACGATGATCGACGCCGCCAGCTCGTGATTGCCATTCGCGGCACGAGCCATGACGTAGCTGGCAGCCGCCGTAGGGCTGGCGAAATAGAGGAAGAGCACGCCCAGTTCCGCACCACGGAAACCCAGCAACCAGGCGGCCGTGGTGCAGATCAGCGGCAGCCAGATCATCTTCATCAGGCTCGCGCTGATCGCCAGTCCGCCACTCTCGCGCAGCGAAGCCAGCGACAGGGTGCCACCGATGCACACCAGCGCCAGCGGCAGGGTCATCTGGGCAAAGTAGTCAGCGGAGGTCAGCAGCCACGCCGGCAAGCCAATTCCGAACCAGGAGAACGGCAGCGCCGCCAGCACACTGATGATCAACGGATTGCAGATAACGTTGCGGGCAATGCTCAGCGGGTCGGATTTCATGCTCGGGCTGTAGATCGCCAGCACCACCGAGGACAGCGTGTTGTAGCAGAGGATCACCAGCGCGGCGAGCACCGAGCCCAGCGCCAGGCCGTGCTCACCATAGAGGCTGGTGGCCAAAGCCAGACCGATGATGCCGTTGTTGCCCCGGAACGAGCCCTGCACGTAGACGCCGCGCTCCTCCCGCGGCACCCGCCAGACGGCCCAGCCCCAGGCCAGTAGGAAGCCTGCCAGTGTCGCTGCGCAGAAGTACAGCAGCACTTGCGGGCGCGCTGCGCTGTGCAGGTCGGAGTGGTAGATGCCGAGGAACAGCATCGCCGGCATGGTGGCGTTGAACACCAGTGCAGAGGCGGTCTGGATGAACTCCGGGTTGATCGCTCCTACGCGGCGCAGCAGCACTCCGAGGAACAGCATGGCGAAGACCGGGGCGGTGATGGCGAAGGTCTGGAGCAACAGAGCGAGCATGGGCGCAACAGCGAAAACAGTGGGGCCGGCGATGATAGCAAGGGTTATCGCGCACTGGGGCGACGGGTTGGCACAGGACGACGCTGCAGCGGGTTGCACCATGCTGCTGGCGCTGGCATGGCGCCCCTGCCAGAGCCTTGCTCATCCGTCCCTCCTGGCAGCGGCCGCCAGGGGCTTCACAACGGTTCTACCGGCTCACCGAATACAACATGGTGGCCCCGTATGCGCTGCAGAACAGCGGCCGCTGGCGCCTGCCAGAGATGGGCAATTGCCGCCGGAGGTGCTCGGTGAGCCCGAGCACAGAGGCAAACGACAGGGCAAGGTGGCGTTTCCACCTTGATCCCCCGCGAAGGGATCAGGCTTTGTTCTTGCGCGGGGCACCCGGCACGTAGCCCTGCTCCGTGACCGGTTCGGCTTCCAGCAAAAGCGTCGCTGGCGGCGCTGCCACCGGTGTCGCCTCGATCTTCGAGACCTTCGCTTCCAGTGGCTTGGGCTCCTCGCCCTCGGCCAGCCGAGTCAGCTTGCCATCCACCGTCGCGCCGTTTTCCATGCTCAGCTGGCGGTACTGGATGTTGCCGGTCACGCGTGCATTGGAATGCAACTCCAGCAGGTGCTCGACGTAGAGGTCGCCAATGATGGTGCCGTCGATCAGCGCGTCGTAGCAGCTGACGTTACCCTCGATCCGGCCTTCCGCACTGAGTGCCAGCAGGCTGGCCGCACCAGGCTTGTGGCGGACGTTGCCTTTCACCGTGCCGAGGATTTTCAGGCCATCCTGGAACTGCATATCGCCGACCAGATCGACATTACCCGAGAGCAGGCTGGAGAACTTGTCCACCGAGACCTGCGGGCTCTTTTTCTTGCTGCTGCTGAACATCACAATTCCTCGCGCGTACTACTTGCCAGGTTTCTGCTGGCGGAAGAAGGCCAGCTCGGTCTTGAGTTTCTTGATTTCGGCGGACATCGCGTCGATCCGCAGCATCAACTGCTCGCGGTTGGCACGATCCTCTTCGGCTTGCAGGCTTTTTTCCTCCACCTCCTGCGTCAGCTCGGCGTTCTGCGCCTCGAGCGCATCGATGCGCTCACGCAGTTGGCCATCGTCGCGGGCGCGCAGCTGCCAGGCGCCCAACGCGAGCGCCGCCAGCACGAGAAGTACCAGCGCCGCCCAGCCCAGCCAGGCAAAGCCACGGGGCACGTGGGGACGGTGCTCGGCGCGCAGCAACTGACGGGTGGAGGGCCGTTTAGTCCGTGGCCAGGCCATCGCTATCGATCTCCATGCCGCCCAGGGAAAGGAAGTTCTGCGGGTCGACGAATTCCCCGTGGTAGAGCACTTCGAAATGCAGGTGCGGGCCGGTGGAGCGCCCGGTGGAACCCACCTTGGCGATTTCCTGCCCCGGCAGCACCACATCGCCCACTTTCACCAACAACTTGGAGGCGTGGGCGTAGCGCGTGACCAGGCCATTACCGTGGTCGATTTCCACGCGATTGCCATAGGAAGGGTTCGGCCCGGCAACGATGACCCGGCCGCCAGCCGCCGCGTGGATCGGACTGCCGGTCGGCGCTGAGAAGTCCTGGCCGGAATGGAACGCCAGATGGTGATTGAACGGGTCGAAGCGGTTGCCGAACGGTGAACCCAGGCGCGCCTGCTCCAACGGACGGCGTGCGGGAATCGCCATGAAGTCGGCATTGCGCCGGGCCACCTGGTCCATCAGCAGGTCGAAGACCCGGCGCAGGCACGCAGCCGATTGCTCGTTGCGCTCAAGGTCAGCGGCCGATGCGGGCAACGGATCGACGCAGGCCCTGGGCGGCAGCAGGATGCCGCCTTCGTTGCGGGTGGATGTGGACTTGCCCTTGGGCGCGGGCACCAGTTCGGGATCGACCTTGGACAGCTTGCGGGCGATTTCCTGATGGCTGTCGACAGCCTTGAGCAGGTAATCCGCGTCCTTTTCCAGGACCTGCAGACGGCCGGTCAGCTCGCCGATGCGCTCGGCGGCAAAGCGCTCGCCGGACTCATCCGGCGCTTCTTCGGCCTGCGCCACTGGCACCATCACCGTCTGGGTCTGGCCTCGACCCAGCCACAGCCCACCAGCGAAGGCGGCCGTGGCAAGCACCAGCGTTACGCAGGCAGCACCCAGCACATACCGGCGCGTGTCGACCAGGCGCAGGTCCGAGCGAGTCAGGGCTTGCCGTGACGGAGAAAGGGATTTCATGGCGGTACCGTTGGAATGCATTCAGCCCGGCGGGTGGCCGCCGGGGTGCACAGGGTACCTTTTATTGGAAACTTCGCAGCGGCTAAACACTGAAAAATGTAAATAAATAAGAAGAAATCATCATGTCTGAGAATACTTTCAGATGTTTCCCACTAACGCGATCACATTATCCCAGTGAATCAAACTGCCACTACGCCGGCAAAACAGACTCGATCTCCTGCAAACGATGCTCCTCCAGGCGCAGTTGGCGCGGGTGGAATCGCTTCAGGCTGGCCCGGTGGCCAATACTGACCAGGGTCACGCCCGGCAGTTGATCGATCAGCACCTGATACAGCGCGGCTTCGTCGGTTTCATCCAGCGCGGAGGTGGCTTCGTCGAGGAACAGCCACTGTGGTGCATAGAGCAGCGCGCGGGCAATGGCCAGGCGCTGCTGCTCGCCCGGTGAGAGCACGCGTTGCCAGTGATCGGCCTCATCCAGGCGCGGCACCAGCGAATCCAGGCGACACAGGTGCAGCACCTGCTTCATCTGTTCGGGATCATGAGCGTCGCCCGCATCCGGATAGCAGAGCGCTTCGGCCAGGGTGCCGATGGGCAGGTACGGTTTCTGCGGAACGAACAGGCTGCGCGCCTCGGGCATCTGCACCACACCGCCGCCATAGCGCCACAGTCCGCTCATGGCGCGCAACAATGTGCTCTTGCCGCCGCCGGACGGACCGCCGATCAGCACGTGCTCGCCAGGGTTGAACGCAAGACTGGTGGGTTGCAGCAGCTCGCGGCCGTTACCGAGTTTCAGGGTCAGGTTGTGCAGTTGCAGGTTCTCGCCGGTCTTGCGCACGTCAATGTTGGCGGACTCGTGGGCAGTCTCGTCCATGGTCTGGCGGAAGCTCAGCAGACGGTCGCAGGTAGCGCGCCAACTGGCGAGGCTGGCATAGGCATCGATGAACCAGCTCAGGCCGTCCTGCACGTTGCCGAAGGCGGAGTTGATCTGCATGAGCTCGCCCAGCTGGATCTGCCCGGAGAAGTAGCGCGGCGCAGCGACTATGAAGGGAAACACGGTAGCGATCTGGGCATAGCCGGAGCTGAAGAAGGTCAGGCGCTTCTGCACCTTCATCAGTTCCCAGAAGTTGCTCCAGACATTGCGGAAGCGCCCCATCAGGCGGTTGCTCTCGTTCGCCTCGCCGTTGTACAGGGCGATGCTTTCGGCATTCTCGCGCACCCGCACCAGGCCGAAACGCAGGTCCGCCTCGTAGCGTTGCTGGCGGTTGTTCAGGCCGATCAGGCGGCGTGCGATGAGGTGGGTCAGCCAGCTACCGACCGCGGCATAGAGCAGCGCCGCCCAGAACATGTAGCCGGGAATGCTGATGCCGAAGAGTTCGATGCTGCCGGACACGCCCCAGAGGATCACCGAGAAGGACACCAGGCTGACAATGTTGCGGATCAGGCCAAGTCCCAGGGTCAGGGTGGTGTCGGTGAAGCTGTTGAGGTCCTCGGAGAGTCGCTGGTCGGGGTTGTCGGTGTGCCCGCGCTGCTCCAGTCGGTAGTAGTTCTTGTCGCCCAGCCAGGCGGCGAAGTGCTTCTCCGTCAACCAGCGGCGCCAGCGGATGGTGAGCATCTGCGTCAGATAGAGCCGGTAGACCGCCGTGAGGATGAACACGGCAGCGATGCCGCAGAACATCAGCATCAAATGGATGAAGCTCTTCAGGTCCTTGTTCTGCAGGGCGTTGTAGAAGTCGCGGTACCAGCTGTTGAGCCAGACGCTGAGTGCCACGCCCACCAGCGACAGGGCGATCACCACGATCAGCAGCAGCCAGGCCATGCCCTTCTCTTCGCTGCGCCAGTAGGGCGCGGTGAGTTGCCAGACTCGGTGGAAGAAGCGGCTGCGAACGGCGTCGTTCGCGGCCCGGTACTCGGCGCTGTCGGTCATGGGTCGGCTCGCACGGCTGGAAATAAAAAGGAGCGCTCATTGGCGCTCCTTTGTGTTATCGATCGCTTAACGCCTCACCGGGCGTTTCTGCAGCTTACGTTGCAAGGTGCGCCGGTGCATACCCAGCGCTCGGGCGGTCGCGGAGATGTTGCCGTCATGTTCGGCAAGTACACGCTGGATATGTTCCCACTGCAGGCGGTCGACCGACATGGGGTTTTCCGGCACCAGGGACTCAAGGTCCGCATGCTGCGACAGCAGGGCGGTCAGCACGTCATCGGCGTCGGCCGGCTTGCACAGGTAGTTGGTGGCGCCGCGCTTGATGGCTTCGACCGCGGTGGCGATGCTGGAATAGCCGGTGAGGATCACCACGCGCATCTCGGCGTCGAGTTCGAGCAGCTTGGGCAGCAGCACCAGGCCGGAATCGCCGTCCATCTTCAGGTCAAGCACGGCGTAGTCGGGCAGATCTTCCTTGGCCATGGCCAGGCCTTCTTCGGCGGAGCCGGCGACCGACACCCGCAACCCGCGACGGGTCATGGCGCGAGCCATGACGCGGGTAAAGGTGGCATCGTCATCCACCAGCAGCAGGTGGGGCTGCTCTTCGCCTTCGAACAGGATCTCTTCGCTCATGGTACTTCCTCGCGGGCGCGGCGATCAGGCCACGCCATAGCTTCTGGGCAGACGCAACTCAGTCAGAGTGCCGCCATCTTCATGGTTATACAACTTCACCGTTCCACCTGCGCGGGTCACGCTGGCCTGGCTGAGGAACAACCCCAGGCCAAAGCCCTTGCCCTTGGTGGTGAAGAACGGCTTGCCGAGCTGCTCGGCAATGGCCAGCGGCACGCCGGGGCCCTGGTCGCGGATGCTCAGGCAGATTTCCCCGGCATCCCAGTCCAGGCGGATGTCCAGATCGTCCGGACAGGCGTCCGTCGCATTATTCAGCAGGTTCAGCAGCGCCTGGCTCAGGTCGGTCGGCGGCGTCATCCGCGGCGCCTTGCCCTTGCCCAACGTCTGGTAGCGATAGCTTGCCTCGGGGCGCATCAAGTGCCAGCGCCGCAGCACCGACTCGACCCATTCGTTGGCGCCCTGCTCTTCCACCGCCTGGCGACGATCCGCTTCGGCGGCGCGCACCAGGTGCTGCAGGGTGGTCTTGCAGAGCTTGACCTGCTCCTGCAGCAGGGCGAGATCTTCCTGCAGCAGCGGCTGATCCGCATTGGTCTGGCGCAATTCCTTGAGCAGTACGCTCATGGTCGCCAGCGGCGTACCCAGCTCATGGGCGGCACCCGCGGCCTGGGTGGCAACGGCCAGCAGCTGCTGGTCACGCATGCCTTCCTCGCGGCGCTGGGCCTGCAGTTGCTCCTGCCGACGCAGCGACTCGGACATGCGGGCGACGAAGAAGGTGATCAGCGCAGCAGCCAGGGCGAAGCTCAGCCACATGCCATAGACAAGGAGGTTGTCACGCTGCCCTGCGGCCATCTCCAGCGGATGGAACCAGACCAGCAGTACCGTGTAGCTGGCCAGCGCCAGGCCGGCCAGGGCAATGGTGTAGAGCCATGGCAGGGTCGCCGCGGCGATGGTCAGCGGCACCAGGTAATAGGAAACGAAGGGATTGCTCGAGCCGCCCGAGTAATAGAGCAGCACACTGTGGATGACCAGGTCGCAGGCCAACTGGACGGCGTATTCCAGTTCGGTCACCGGCCACGGGCCGCGCAGGCGCAGCGCAGTTCCCAGGCACAGCACGAGGGAGACGCCGAGGGTCACACCGAGCGCGAGCCAGGGCAGCTGGATCAACTGGGCCTTGTAGGCGAGCCCGACCGAACCGGCCTGAGCGGCAAGCACGAGAATACGGATGAGTGTCAGATGCAGAAGGTTCTGACGACTGGCGGACAGCTGGAAAACCGGTGGGCGCATGGTGAATTCCGGAATTTGCGCGAGTATAGCCAAGAGCCCCCTCTCCTTTATGCGGCATAGCGCCACAGCATACTCCAGCGCAGCCTGTGACCGCCGCCTCAGTCCGAAACAATTAGTGACATCGACCCTTAACCCGTTTGCGAACCAATCCTCGTCAAAGGGTCTGACAGTCCTCGCCACTGCCTCTACTAAGCTGTGGCCCGGACATTTTCTGGAGCAAGGAGTCATCCATGTCTGTACTGAAGAAACCCTTCACCGCCATCGCCGCCGCCATCGCCCTGTGTGCCACCAGCCTCGGGGCCATGGCAGACGAACCTCGCTACAACCAGGTTTCGCTGCGCGCCGAGGTCAGCCAGGAAGTCGCCCACGACCTGATGCACGTAACCCTGTTCAGCGAGGGCCAGGCCACCGATCCGGCGAAGCTGGCCAGCGAGACCACCACCACACTGAATGCGGCCGTGGAGCAGGCACGCAAGGTCAAGGGCGTGACCGTCAGCCTGGGCAGCCGCAACAGCTACCCGGTGTATGACGACAAGGGCCAGAAGATCACCGCCTGGCGCGAGCGTGCGGAAATCCGCCTGGAAAGCACCGACTTCGCCGCCCTTTCCCAGCTCACCGCCGATCTGCTGGGCAAGTTGAAGATGGGCAGCATGGACTTCAGCATCGCCGACGCTACCCGCGCGAAGAATGAGGACGCGATGATGAAAGGCGCCGTGGATGCCTTCAAGGCCCGCGCCCAGGTCCTCACCGAGGCGCTCGGCGGCAAGGGCTACAAGCTGGTCAGCCTGAACCTGAACACCTCCGGCGCGCCACGGCCGATGCCGGTGATGCGCATGGCCGCCGCCAAGTTCGCCTCCATGGATTCGGCACCGGCGCAGGAAATCGAAGCCGGCACCAGCCAGGTCACCGTCAGTGCCGACGGCACGATCGAGGTGCAGATGCCGTAACACCCGCGGGGGCTTCCAGCGCGGCGCCTCGGGGGACCGGGGCGCCGTTGCTCGACCGCACGGTTCCCATTGTCGAAATTGCGACATTCCCTTGCACCCGCGTCACAACTTCTACACTCACCCCGGTCAGCCGCTTGCACCCGGCATGTGCCGTGCATAGCTTCACGCAACGCAGCTCACGAGGCTGCCCCTCGATGACAACCAGAATAAACAGAGGTCCAAATGCGTAAGAACGCCGTCATCCGCTCCATGATTGCCGCTGGGCTGATCGCCAGCGCCCCGCTCGCCCACGCCGCCAACAACCTGGTCTACTGCTCCGAAGGCAGCCCTGCGGGTTTCGACCCGGGCCAGTACACCACCGGCACCGACTTCGATGCCTCGGCGGAAACCGTGTTCAACCGCCTCACCCAGTTCGAGCGCGGCGGCACCCAGGTCATCCCGGGCCTGGCGGAGAAGTGGGACGTATCCGATGACGGCAAGACCTACACCTTCCACCTGCGTTCCGGCGTGAAGTTCCACACCACCGACTACTTCAAGCCGACCCGCGAGTTCAACGCCGACGACGTGCTGTTCACCTTCAACCGCATGCTCGACAAGAACCACCCGTTCCGTAAGGCGTACCAGACCGAATTCCCCTACTTCACCGACATGGGCATGGACGCGAACATCGCCAAGGTGGAGAAGGTCGACGACAAGACCGTCAAGTTCAGCCTCAACGAAGTCGACGCCGCGTTCATCCAGAACCTGGCGATGAGCTTTGCCTCGATCCAGTCCGCCGAATACGCCGACCAGTTGCTCAAGCAGGGCAAGGCCAGCGAGATCAACCAGAAGCCCATCGGCACCGGCCCATTCGTGTTCAGTCGCTACCAGAAGGACGCGATGATCCGCTTCAAGGCCAACCCGGACTACTGGAACAAGGGCGACGTGAAGATCGACAACCTGATCTTCGCCATCAACACCGACGCCTCGGTACGCATGCAGAAGCTCAAGGCCAACGAGTGCCAGGTCACCCTCTTCCCGCGCCCCGCCGACCTGGAGTCGCTGAAGAAGGACCCGAACCTGAACATGCCGTCGCAGCCGGGCTTCAACCTCGGCTACATCGCCTACAACGTCCTCCACAAGCCGTTCGACAAGCTCGAAGTGCGTGAGGCGCTGGACATGGCGGTGAACAAGAAGGCGATCATCGATGCCGTCTACCAGGGCGCCGGCCAGCTCGCCGTGAACGGCATGCCGCCGACCCAGTGGTCCTACGACGACAGCATCAAGGACGCCGGCTACAACCCGGAAAAGGCCAAGGAGCTGCTGAAGAAGGCCGGCGTCGCCGAAGGCACCGAGATCACCCTGTGGGCCATGCCGGTGCAGCGCCCGTATAACCCCAACGCCAAGCTGATGGCCGAGATGCTGCAGTCCGACTGGGCCAAGGTCGGCATCAAGGCGAAGATCGTCACCTACGAATGGGGCGAGTACATCAAGCGCGCCAAGGGCGGCGAGCACGACGCCATGCTGATCGGCTGGAGCGGCGACAACGGTGACCCGGACAACTGGCTGGGCACCCTCTACGGCTGTGATGCCGTGGACGGCAACAACTTCTCCAAATGGTGCGACCCGGCCTACGACAAGCTGATCAAGGATGCCAAGCGCACTCCGGACCAGGCCAAGCGCACCGAGTTGTACAAACAGGCCCAGCACATCCTCAAGGAGCAGGTGCCGATCACCCCGATCGCACACTCCACCGTATACCAGCCAATGCGCAAGACGGTGCAGGACTTCAAGATCAGCCCGTTCGCGCTGAACTCGTTCTACGGCGTCAGCGTAGGCAAGTAAGGCCAGCGGCCGCCGGGCTTCCCGGCGGCCTTCTCCCCCGGCGCAGCCGCCATGCACAGAGCGCTTATCCGCCTGACCCTCGTCAGCCTGCTTGGCTGCGCGCAGGCTTTTGGCCAATCCCTGGTGGTCTGCACCGAGGCCAGCCCGGAAGGCTTCGACATCACCCAGTACACCGCTGCCACCACTGCCGACGCTTCCGCCGAAACGGTCTTCGAGCGCCTGGTGCAGTTTGCCCCCGGCAGTACACGCGTGGTGCCCGCGCTGGCACAGAGCTGGGAAATCAGCGACGACGGCCTGCAGTACACCTTCGCCCTGCGCCAGGGCGTGAAGTTCCACAGCACCGACTACTTCACCCCGACCCGTGACTTCGACGCCGACGACGTGCTCTGGAGCTTCCAGCGCCAGCTTGACCCGCAGCACCCGTGGAACAAACTCGCCCCGCGCGGTTTCCCCTACGCCGAGGCGATGGGCCTGCCCGGCCTGATCAGCGCGGTGGAAAAGCTCGACGACCACCGCGTGCGCTTTACCCTCAAGCACCCCGAGGCCCCCTTCCTCGCCGACCTGGCGATGGGCTTCGCCTCCATCTATTCCGCCGAGTACGGCGACCTGCTGCTGGCCGCCAACAAGGCCGAGCAGTTGAACAACCTGCCCATCGGTACCGGCCCGTTCATCTTCCAGCGCTACCAGAAGGATGCCCAGGTTCGCTTCACCGCCAACCCGGACTACTGGGGCGGCAAGCCGAAGATCGAACGTCTGCTGCTGGCGATCACCCCCGATCCGAATGTGCGCATCCAGAAGGTCAAGGCCGGCGACTGCCAGATCGCCGTCTACCCCAAGCCCACCGACATCCCCGCGCTGCGCCAGGAGCCGAAGCTGAAGATCGAGGAACTGGACTCGCTGCTGGTCGCCTACGTCGGCATCAATACCCGGCACAAGCCGCTGGACGATGTGCGCGTGCGCCAGGCGATCAACCTCGCCTTCGACCGCAACGCCTACCTGCGCGCGCAATTCGGCGAAGGCGCCGCGACTCTCGCCGTGGCGCCTTACCCGCCAACGCTGTGGGGTTCCGATCCGCAACTCAAGGTCTGGCCCCACGACCCTGCGCGCGCCAGACAACTGCTGGAGGAAGCGGGCATCAAGCCCGGCCTGAAGCTGTCGATCTGGACCCGCCCCGGCGGCGGGCCGACCAACCCCAACCCCGGCATCGGCGCGCAGATGCTGCAGAACGACCTGGGGCAGATCGGCATTCAGGCGGACATCCGCGTGTTCGAATGGGGCGAACTGATCAAGCGTGCCAAACAGGGCGAGCACGACCTGATTTTCATGGGCTGGGCCGGCGACAATGGCGACCCGGACAACTTCCTCACGCCGAACCTGTCCTGTGCAGCGGCGAAAAGCGGCGAGAACCAGGCCGGCTGGTGCAACGCCGAGTTCGACGAACTGCTGCGCAAGGCCCGCGCCATTACCGACCAGGCCGCCCGCGCGAACCTCTATCGCCAGGCGCTGGCCATCTATCAGCGCGAAGCGCCGTGGATCGCCCTGGCCTACCCGAAGCAGTTCGCCGTGGTGCGTCCGGGCGTTAGTGGCTTTACCCTGAGCCCATTGGGCTCGAACAATTTTTCCCGCGTGCAGCTACAGGGCTCACCGGGACCATAACGACAAGGACCAGGCCCCAAAAGGGTCGATGTCGACAAGAACGGGCCGCCCATGACGCGGCCCAACCGTGACCATCCCATGTGGAGAACTCCCCACAATGCTGTCCTTCATTGCCCGGCGCTTCGGGCTACTGATACCGACCTTCTTCGGCGTCACCCTGCTCACCTTCGCGCTGATCCGCCTGATCCCGGGCGACCCGGTGGAAGTGATGATGGGCGAGCGCCGCGTCGACCCGCAGATGCACGCCGAAGCCATGCACCGCCTGGGCCTCGACAAGCCGCTCTACCAGCAGTACCTCGACTACATCGGCAACCTCGCCCAGGGCAACCTCGGCGAATCGCTGACCACCCGCGACAGCGTCTGGCACGAATTCCTCACGCTGTTCCCGGCGACCCTGGAACTGTCCCTGGCCGCTCTGCTGTTCGCCGGTACCTTCGGCCTGCTCGCCGGGGTGATCGCGGCCTTGAAGCGCGGGTCGCTGTTCGACCACGGGGTGATGACCATTTCCCTGGCCGGCTATTCGATGCCGATCTTCTGGTGGGGCCTGATCCTCATCATGCTGTTCTCCGTTTCCCTGGGCTGGACGCCGGTATCCGGGCGCCTGGACCTGCTCTACGACATCGAGCCGAAGACCGGCTTCATGCTCATCGACACGCTGCTGTCGGATGAAGAAGGCGCCTTCATGGACGCCGTGCGCCACCTGATCCTGCCGGCAATCGTGCTGGGCACCATCCCGCTGGCGGTGATCGCGCGGATGACCCGTTCGTCGATGCTCGAAGTGCTGCGTGAAGACTACGTGCGCACCGCCCGCGCCAAGGGCCTGTCGCCGGCGCGCGTGGTGTTCGTGCACGCCCTGCGCAACGCCATGATCCCGGTACTCACCGTGTTCGGCCTGCAGGTCGGCACGCTGCTCGCCGGTGCGGTCCTGACCGAGACCATCTTTTCCTGGCCGGGCATCGGCAAATGGCTGATCGACGCCATTGGCCGCCGCGACTACCCGGTGGTGCAGAACGGCATCCTGCTGGTGGCGACCCTGGTGATCCTGGTGAACTTCATCGTGGACATCCTCTACGGCCTCGCGAACCCACGTATCCGTCACCAGCGCTAAGGAGCACGCCATGAGCAACGTTTCCCAAGCTCCCGCCAGCGACCCGAGCCTGGTCTATCCGTCCCCGCTGAAGGAGTTCTGGCACGCATTCTCGCGCAACAAGGGCGCGGTCGGCGGCCTGCTGTTCATGCTGGTCATCGTGTTCTGCGCGCTGTTCGCGCCCTGGGTCGCGCCGCACGATCCGAGCGAGCAGTTCCGCGACTTCCTGCTCACCCCGCCACTCTGGCTCGAGGGCGGCAGTGCGCAATTCCTGCTGGGCACCGACGAGCTGGGCCGCGACCTGCTCTCGCGCCTGATGCATGGCGCGCGGCTGTCGCTGATGATCGGCCTGACCTCGGTACTGATCTCGATGATCCCCGGCATCTTCCTCGGCCTGCTCGCCGGCTTCTCGCCGACCCGCCTGGGTCCGGTGATCATGCGCCTGATGGACATCATGCTGGCCCTGCCCTCGCTGCTGCTGGCGGTCGCCATCGTCGCTATCCTCGGCCCGGGCCTGATCAACACGGTGGTCGCCATTGCCATCGTCTCGCTGCCGGCCTACGTACGCCTGACCCGCGCCGCGGTGATGGGCGAACTGAACCGCGACTACGTCACCGCCTCGCGCCTGGCCGGCGCCGGCACCCTGCGCCTGATGTTCGTCACCGTGCTGCCCAACTGCATGGCGCCGCTGATCGTGCAGGCCACCCTGAGCTTCTCCTCGGCGATCCTCGACGCCGCCGCGCTGGGCTTCCTCGGCCTCGGCGTACAACCGCCGACGCCCGAGTGGGGCACCATGCTGGCCTCCGCGCGCGATTACATCGAGCGCGCCTGGTGGGTCGTCTCGCTGCCCGGCCTGACCATCCTGCTCAGCGTGCTGGCAATCAACCTGATGGGCGATGGCCTGCGCGATGCGCTGGACCCGAAGCTGAAGAACGCGGCGTGAGGAGCAGACAGATGAATACCTTCCCGCTTTCTGTAGGAGCGAGCTTGCTCGCGAACCTGCACTCCTCCGCGTTCCCCGTTCGCGAGCAAGGACTAAGGCGTCCCCCTCGTTCCTGCAAAAAGAACACAAGCCTGATGGAGACCGCCGTATGAGCCTCCTCGACCTGCGCAATCTTTCGGTGCGCTTCGGCGACCGCAACGCCATCCCGGTGGTGGATGGCCTCGACCTCTCGGTGGACAAGGGCGAAGTCCTGGCCATCGTCGGCGAGTCCGGCTCCGGCAAGTCGGTGACCATGATGGCCCTGATGGGGCTGATCGACGCCCCCGGCATCATCACCGCCGACGCCATGCAGTTCGACGGCACCGACATGCTGCGCCTGAAAGGCCGTGAGCGTCGGCGCATCGTCGGCAAGGACATCGCCATGGTCTTCCAGGACCCGATGACCGCGCTCAACCCCAGCTTCACCGTCGGCTACCAGATCGAGGAAGTGCTCAAGCTGCACCTCGGCCTGCGCGGTAAAGCCCTGCGCCAGCGTGCCCTGGAACTGCTCGAACGGGTGGAAATCCCCGGCGCCGCCCAGCGCCTGGACGCCTACCCGCACCAGCTTTCCGGCGGCATGAGCCAGCGCGTCGCCATCGCCATGGCCATCGCCGGCGAACCCAAGCTGCTGATCGCCGACGAACCCACCACCGCGCTGGACGTAACCATCCAGGCACAGATCATGGAGCTGCTGCTGAACCTGCAGCGCGACCAGGGCATGGCGCTGATCCTGATCACCCACGACCTCGCCGTGGTCGCCGAGACCGCCCAGCGCGTCTGTGTGATGTACGCGGGTCAGGCGGTGGAGATCGGCCAGGTGCCGGCGTTGTTCGACCTGCCGACCCATCCCTATACCGAAGCGCTGCTCAAGGCGATCCCGGAACACAGTGCCGGTGAAGAGCGCCTGGCCACCCTGCCCGGCATCGTTCCCGGCAAATACGACCGCCCTCAGGGCTGCCTGCTGTCGCCACGCTGTCCCTACGTGCAGGACAACTGCCGCAGCGTACGCCCGGCGCTGGAAAACCATGAGCGCGGCGCCGTGCGCTGCTTCTACCCGCTCAACCTGAACACCGAGGTGGCCCGATGAACGCCGTTCTGACCGCCCGCGACCTGACCCGTCACTATGAAATCTCCCAGGGCCTGTTCAAGCCTCACGCCCTGGTGCGTGCCCTGAACGGCGTATCCTTCGACCTGCAAGCCGGCAAGACCCTGGCCGTGGTCGGCGAGTCCGGCTGCGGCAAGTCCACCCTCGCCCGCGCGCTGACCCTGATCGAGGAGCCCACCTCCGGCTCGCTGCAGATCGCCGGCCAGGAGGTGAAAGGCGCCAGTCACGAGCAACGCAAGCAATTGCGCCGCGACGTGCAGATGGTCTTCCAGAACCCCTACGCCTCGCTCAACCCGCGGCAGAAGATCGGCGATCAGTTGGCCGAGCCGCTGCTGATCAACACCAGCCTGTCCCGCGTCGAACGCCGTGAGCGCGTGCAGGCGATGATGAAGCAGGTCGGCCTGCGCCCCGAGCACTACCAGCGCTACCCGCACATGTTCTCCGGCGGCCAGCGCCAGCGCATCGCCCTGGCCCGCGCCATGATGCTACGGCCCAAGGTGCTGGTGGCGGACGAGCCGACCTCGGCGCTGGACGTGTCGATCCAGGCCCAGGTGCTCAACCTGTTCATGGACCTGCAGCAGGAGTTCGGCACCGCCTACGTGTTCATCTCCCACAACCTCGCGGTGGTTCGCCACGTGGCCGACGATGTGCTGGTGATGTACCTCGGTCGCCCGGCGGAAATGGGCCCGGCAAACAAGCTCTACGAGCGCCCGCTGCACCCCTACACCCAGGCACTGTTGTCAGCCACCCCGGCCATCCACCCCGACCCGGACAAACCGAAGATCAAGATCCAGGGCGAACTGCCCAACCCGCTCAACCCGCCCACGGGCTGCGCCTTCCACAAGCGCTGCCCTTACGCCACCGAGCGCTGCAAGGCCGAAGTGCCGGAGCTGCGCGTGCTCGATGAGCGCCAGGTGGCCTGCCACCATGCGGAGCAGTTCCTGAACTGAAACGGGATGGGCCGGTCATAGGCCGGCCCACTCTTTCGGATACAGCTGCGTCCTACAACGCAGCGGGAACAGGCCTACCGCCTGATCCATCGCGTCCCGCTAGGGTGGCCTCCCGCCACTGCCCGCACGCCGCGGCAGTTATCCACAGGGCCACACACTGCATGCTGCTGTTCTTCCTCCTGCTGATTCTCGTTACCGCCGCCGTCGCCAATTTCCAGCTGCATCAGTGGAAGCGGCAGCGGCGAATGGACATGCGTGCGCAGAAGAAGTCCGGCAAGGCAGTTCCGAAGGCAAAGGCCAAAACTGGGTTCGACCTCGACGAGATCGATTGGGAAGGGCTGGCCCCGGATGAGCTGGATACCGCACCGCCACCGCCGCCCCCCACTCCGGTAGCACGCCCC
>NZ_BQHJ01000008.1 GCF_021603645.1 Pseudomonas pseudonitroreducens
GCGAACTCCCCCCGCGATCAGCCGATGAGTTCGGCGCCACGGCGGGTTCGCGAGCAAGCTCGCTCCTACAGTCTGGCGCTGGTGTTTCCCTGTAGGAGCGAGCTTGCTCGCGAACCGCACGGCACGGTGCCGGACGCACTCTGCCCCCACAGAAGCCTGCCTCAGCTGACCGTCACCCCACGCGCCGCGGCAACTCCACCACCACGCGCAACCCGCCCAGTTCACTGCTTTCCAGCTTCAGGCCACCGCCACAGGCCGCCGCGATGTCGCGCGCGATACCCAGGCCCAGGCCATGCCCGGCGACCTGCTCATCCAGCCGCGTGCCGCGCTCCAGCACACTGTCTCGCTGGTCCTCGGCGATGCCCGGACCATCGTCGTCCACGCTCAGTCGATAGGCGTCTGCGCCCTTCTCCACCGTCAAACGCACCTGGGCGTCGGCCCATTTGCAGGCGTTGTCCAGCAGGTTGCCGAGCATTTCCAGCAGGTCTTCCCGGTCATACGGCAGGCGCGTAGCGGGCGGTGCCTGCCAGTCGATGGCGAGGTGATCGCCATGGATGAGCTTGAGCATGTCGCACAGGCTGGGCAACTCGGCATCGCAGTCAAAGTGCGCGCCCGGTAATGCCTCACCCACCAACCGCGCACGCCCCAGTTCGCGGGCCAGGCGCTGTTCGATCTGCTCCAGCTGTTCCTGCAGCACTCGCCGCAGCTCCGGGTGATCGCGCAGCTCTTCGCGGTCGGCGAGGCTGATGAGCACCGCCAGCGGCGTCTTCAGCGCATGGCCGAGATTACCCAGCGCATTGCGTGAGCGGCGCAAGGTGTCCTCGGTGTGCTGCAGCAGGTGGTTGATCTGCTCCACCAGAGGCTCCAATTCAAGCGGCGCCTGGCTGTCCAGCTGGCTGCGCTGGCCTTCCTGCAACTGGGCAATCTGCTGACGCACCCGCTCCAGCGGGCGCAGGGCACGGCGCACGGTGAAGCCCTGGAACACCAGGATCAGCAACAAGGCCAGCGCACCCGCGCCCAGGCCGATGTTGCGCAGGCGATTGAAGCTCTTGAGGACGGGCGTGTAGTCCTGCGCGACGACGATGCTGAGCGTCTTGCCGTAGCGCTTGTAGTCACCGCGATAGACCAGCAGGCGCTGGCCTTCCGGACCTTTCTCCAGCACCTTGGCCAAGCCCTTGTGCGAGGGCAGCTTCAGCTCGCTGTCCCACAGTGAGCGCGAACGCCAGGTCTGGTCGTCGAAGCGAATGACGAAATAGCGCCCGGAAAACAACCGTTCATAGGCCGCATCAACGCGCTGGCCGTCCAGCTGCAACCCGGCCGGACCGCGGGTGATACCCACCAGCAGGCTTTCCGCCTCGTCCTGCAGCCCGTTCACCAGATAGCGGCGCAGGCCCTGGTCGAACAGCCACAGGCCGGCCTGGGCCAGCGCGAGGCCGACCACCACCAGTACCACGCCAAGCCCGAGGCCGAGCCGACGCTGGATCGATATCAATTGCCGGCTCCGTTGCCGGTGAAACGGTAGCCCTGGCCACGGCGGGTCTCGATGATCTCGCGACCCAGCTTGCGACGCAGGTGGTTGATATGCACCTCGATGACGTTGGAATCGCGCTCGGTCTCGCCGTCATACAGGTGCTCGGCCAGGTGCGACTTCGACAGCAACTGGCCCGGGTGCAGCATGAAATAACGCAACAGGCGAAATTCGGCGGAGGTCAGGTCTACCTCCTTGCCGCCCTGTTGCACGCACTGGCGCGACTCGTCCAGGCTCAGGCCGGCCACCTCCAGTTGGCTTTGGTTGGCCAGCCCACGGGCGCGGCGCAGCAGGGCCTGGATGCGCAGCAGCAGCTCTTCGGGGTGGAACGGCTTGGTCAGGTAATCGTCGGCGCCGGCCTTCAGGCCATCGATACGTTCGGCCCAGGAGCCCCGCGCGGTGAGGATCAGCACCGGCGTAGCCAGGCCCATCCCGCGCCACTCCTGCAGCACTTCCAGCCCGGGCCGGCCAGGCAGGCCGAGATCGAGGATCACCAGGTCATAGGGCTCGCTGGCGCCCTGCACGGCGGCGTCGCGGCCGTCGGCCAGCCAGTCCACCGCGTAGCCCTGGCGGGTCAGGGTCGCCAGCAGTTCATCGGCTAGAGGTACGTGGTCTTCCACCAGCAGCAGACGCATCAATCGTCTTCCTTATCCTTGAGGATGCGCCCGTCGCGGGCATCCAGTTCCAGTTCGCGCACCACACCGTCAACGGTCAGCAACTCCACTTCGTAAATGTAGTTGCCGTGCTCCTTTTCCAGCTCGGCTTCGAGCAGGCGTGAGCCGGGGTAGCGGCTCAGCGCAGCGGGGAGGATTTCCTCGAAGGGGCGGATCACCCCTTCCTTGCTCAGGCGCAGGGCTTCATCCTGGCTCAGGTCATGGGCCTGCGCGACGCCGCCCAGGGCAACCAGCGCCAGGCCAAGCAACGCCCTGCGGGGCAGAACGGTCTTCATCAGTCATCCTGGTGATCGGTGAGGACTTCGCCGGTGACCGCATCCAGTTCGACATCCCACTTCACGCCCTGGGCGTCCTTGATGTCGACCTTGTACAGATAGCGGCCATGTTCCAGCTCGAGCTCGCTATCGTACACCGAACCGCCGGCATGCTTGGCCAGCGCGGTGCGGTTGAGTTCCTCGAAGTTGCGGATGGTCCCGGCATCGCGCAGGCGCAACGCCTCGTCCGGGCCGATATCGTGGGCCGTGGCAACGCCTGCGCCGAGCAGCAAAGCGGAGAATGCGGTCAGGATCAGCAGCCATTTCATCAGGGCACCTCGTCAGAATTTCACTGCTGTCAGACTAAGGTGAAGGACTTAATTCAAGCTGAATCGGCAACGGACATTCACCCGCTGAAGTATCCTTGCTCTCCCCGTACAGGCTCTATAATCGCGGCCTGCCACAGCGAGGCCCGCATGACCGCCATCCAGATCAACACCCCTACCCTTACCCTCAAGGCTGGTAGCCGTGCGCTCCAGCGCATCCGCGAGCAGGGCCTGGCCCCTGCCGATGTGGGCATTCTCCCTGGCGCCGCCGGCGGTCCGAAGGCGCTGGGCATCCAGGGCCTGGACCTGGCGCTGTTCGGTGAATGGTTGCCGCGTGCGCAGCGCGAGCGTTCGCTGATCGGTGCCTCCATCGGTTCCTGGCGCTTCGCCAGCGCCTGCCTGCCCGACCCGGCCGAAGGCATTCGCCGCCTGGGCGAGCTCTACACGCAACAGCGTTTCGCCCGCAACGCGAGTATCAGCGACGTGTCGAAGAGCTGCGCGAAGATGCTCGACGACCTGCTCGACGGCCACGACGCCAGCGTGCTCGACAACCCCTGGTACCGCCTCAACGTGGTGGTCGTGAAAAGCCACGGCCGCCTGGCGCAGGACGGCAAGGCCAACCTCGGCCTCGGCCTCGGCGCGGTGATCCGCGACAACCTGGTCGGCCGTCGCCATCTGCACCGGCACTTCGAACGGCTGATCATCCACGACGCCCGTCGGGCACCGCCGCTGCAACCACTGTCGGACTTCCCCTCGCGCTACCTGCACCTGGACCTGGCGAACCTGCGCCACGCCCTGCTCGCCTCCGGTTCCATCCCCATGGTCATGGAAGGCGTGCGCGATATTCCCGGCGCCGGCCCCGGCACCTACCGCGACGGCGGGCTGCTGGACTACCACCTGGACCTGCCCTACCAGCCCGAAGGCGTGGTGCTCTACCCGCACTTCACCGACAAGGTCATCCCCGGCTGGTTCGACAAGGGCCTGCCCTGGCGCCGCGGCGATGCCGGCCGCCTGCAGGACGTGCTGCTGCTCGCCCCATCGAAGGACTACCTGGCGCGCCTGCCGCACAACAAGCTGCCGGACCGCAAGGACTTCCACCGCTACCTCGGCGACGACGCTGGCCGCGAACGCTACTGGCGCAAGGCGATGGACGAAAGCCGGCGGATGGGTGACGAGTTTCTTGAACTGGTAGACAGCGGCCGCCTCGGCGAGCGCCTGCAGCCGCTGACATAATCGGCGGCTTCACGCATCTGCCACGGAATCGCTATGGCTCACTCCCGAAAGCTCCGCTCGCTCCTGCTCTCCCTCCTGTTCGCCGGCACCTGCGCACAGGCCGCTGTCGATGCCAAGGCGCAGCAGGAAATCAGCCAGTTGCTGGACTTCGTCGAACACAGCGACTGCCAGTTCCTCCGCAACGGCAGCGAGTACCCGGCCAGTGAAGCGCGGGCGCACCTGCAGAAGAAGCTCGATTACCTGGAACACAAGGACCTGGTGAGCAGCGCGGAAGACTTCATCGAACGCGCTGCGACCAAGAGCAGCATGAGTGGCCAGCGCTATCAGGTGGACTGCCCCGCTGGAAAGCAGGACGCCAGCGCCTGGCTGAACGACGAGCTCAAGCGGCTGCGCCAGGCACCGCAAGACAACTGAGCATGATCGTAGGAGCGGGCTCCGTCCGCGATTGGCCCGAAGCCGCTCAGCGGGCGGAAAATCATCGCGGACAGAGTCCGCTCCTACGTAAATGTCTGCTTCAGGTGCCGAACACCTCGCCAGCGCTCCCTGTAGGAGCGAGCTTGCTCGCGAACCGCCCGACGCTGGAGCAGCGGGGAAGACATCGCGGAGGCAGTTCGCTCCTGCGTAAATGTCTGCTTCAGGTGCCGAACACCTCGCCAGCACTCCCTGTAGGAGCGAGCTTGCTCGCGAACCGCCCGACGCTGGAGCAGCGGGGAAGACATCGCGGAGGCAGTCCGCTCCTACGTAAATGTCTGCTTCAGGTGCCGAACACCTCGCCAGCGCTCCCTGTAGGAGCGAGCTTGCTCGCGAACCGCCCGACGCTGGAGCAGCGGGGAAGACATCGCGGAGGCAGTCCGCTCCTGCGAGATACCCCTGCGCTTGGGCCATCCCTCACCCTAGCCCTCTCCCAAGGGGAGAGGGGACCGTTCGGTGCAGGATGAAACCTTCGCGTCAGTCGGCTCGGACTGCCCCCTCTCCCTGAGGAGCGGGGCGCGCAGCCAGGGTTGGGGTGAGGGGGAAGACCCAGCGACGGACTATCCAGAGAAGACAGTTGCTCCTACCCTAGCCGGACCATGCCCGCGAACCGCGTCATAGCCACCCGTCCTACCCCGGCTGCCCATCCAGGCGCGGCTTCCAGAACATCGGGCCGTAATGCCAGGCGAACAGCAGGAAAGCCGCTACCCAGCAGCCGGCCGCGATGCTCAAGCCCTCCAGCGGCCACCAGATCACCAGCAGCACCCGCGCAACGGCGCCCAGGTTGAGTAGCGCGAAGGCCCAGGCCATCGCCTTCGGTGGTTGCAGCGGCCGGCCAGTGTGGCCAAGGCTCACCCGCGCGATCATCGCCAGGATCAACCCGCCGACGCCGCCCACGGTTAGCGCGTGGATCGCCAGGCTCATGTTGAAGCTCGGTGAGAAGTTCCACAGCGCCATCCCCGCCGGGGCCAACATCATCCACAGGTAGGCCAGGTGCAACGACCAGAGCAGAGGCACGCCCCAGTAGTCCCTGTCATACCACCGCCACAGACGGACCAGATGCCCCACCGCCAACGCAGCAAACAGCGCGCCGAGCAACGGCTGCGGGGCAAGGCCCAGGCCAACGGCGGTCAGCACCGCCACCAGCATCGTGCCGCCCAGCAGCGAGTTATCCAGCCAGTTCCAGGCCGGCACCTGGGCGCTGCGACCCAGCCCGCGCTGGGTGAAGAACGGAATCACACGGCCACCGATCAGCCCCATCAGCGCCGCCACCAGCCACAGCGCAGCCAATGCACCGCCACGCTGCCAGCCATCGTTGCCCGTCCAGATGCCGGCCATCACCAGCGCATCGGCAAGCGTCATCAGGCTCAGCACCGCGATGACCGGGTAGTTGCGCTTCTGCCGGACCTGCCACAGGCTGCGGCCGATGAAGAAGGCCAGCGCCGGCATGAACGTCAGCTCCAGCACAGTGACCAGCCACAGTGGTGCACCGACCAGCCAGCCGATACGCGCAGCCAGCCAGACCAGTGACAGCACCATCAGCGGCTTGCCGCAGACGCCCGGACGGCCGGTCCAGGTCTGCACGGCCGTCAGCAGGAAGCCTGCAATGATTGCCGCGGCGAAGCCGAACAGCATTTCATGCCGGTGCCAGGCCAGCCAGCCGCCCAGCGGTTGCCACGCCGGCAGCAACCCCAGCAGCACAGCCGCCCAGGCGGCGATGCCGACCAGCGCGAACACCGCACCGCCGAGGAAGAACGGGCGAAAGCCCAGGCGCCACAGTGGCGCAATAGTCAGCAGAGCCTTTCGATCAACCAGTAACACAGCAAGCCTCCCAGCCGTCCTTGCGCATCTGATGCTGGGCTACCAGCCGCAGCACGTAGCCCAGCTTCAATAGTGTCGGGCCGAGGATGGTGAAGGCATGCGCTGCGACAATGCTTTGCAGGTTCAGCTGGCCATCGACGAAATAGGCTCCCACGACTCCCAACAGCAGTAATACGAGCCCGCCGGTCAGCAGCGACCAGGAAATCGACAGATTGCGTTGCGGGCAAGCGAAAAGACTTTCCATCTCACACCTCCTCGGGTTGCGCCGGCCCACTCTTGAGCCGGCGCTTCAGGTTCAGGCCTCCAGCGCGCTGGCCGGGCCGAAGAACTCGTAATGGGACTGCTGCTCGGGCACGCCGATCTCGCGCAGGTGACGTTTCACCTGCGCCATGAACGGCTTGGGTCCGAGGAAATACGCATCCAGGTCGCGGTCCTCCGGCAGCCAGTCGGCCAGCAACTCGCGGCTGAGGAAACCTTCGACGTGGGACGCGTCCTGCGCGCGCGGCTCGCTGTAGCAGAAGTAATGCTTGAGCTGCGGATAGGCGCCGGACTGCGCCTCGACCCACTCGCGGAACGCATGCACGCCGCCATGACGAGCGCAGTGGATGAAGTGCACTTCACGGCCGGATTCCAGCGCCGGCTTGAGCATGGCCAGCGCCGGGGTAATGCCGACACCGGCAGTAATCAGGGCCAGCGGCTTGTCGCCACCACGCAGGACAAAATCGCCCGCCGGCGGGAACAGGTCCAGCTCATCGCCAACGTTCAGGCGGTCATGCAGGTAGTTCGACACCTTGCCCTCGGGCTCACGCTTTACGCTGATGCGATACTCACGACCGTTGGGCGCGTCGGACAGCGAGTAAGTACGGCGTACCTCCTCCCCGCCGATGTCCAGGGAGAGGCCGATGTACTGGCCGGGCTGGAAGTCCAGCAGCGGCTCGTCATCCAGCGGCTGGAAGTAGAAGGAGGTGATTTCCTCGCTCTCGACTTCCTTGCGCGCAATGCGGAAGCGCCGCGCACCACGCCAGCCGCCGCGCTGCTCGGCATTCTGCTGATACACCGACTCCTCGGCGCCGATCAGGATATCGGCCAGTTGGCCGTAGGCAGCGGCCCAGGCATCGATCACTGCCTGGGTAGCGATCTCCTCGCCCAACACTTCACGAATGGCCCGCAGCAGGCAGCTGCCAACGATCGGGTAGTGCTCCGGCTGGATCTGCAGGGCAACGTGCTTGTTGACGATCTTCGCCACCAGCGGGCCGAGCTGCTCCAGCTCATCGATATGCCGGGCGTACATCAGCACGCCATTGGCCAGGGCACGGGGCTGGTCGCCGGAAGCCTGGTGCGCCTGGTTGAACAGCGGACGAACTTCCGGGTACTCGCTGAGCATCATCTTGTAGAAGTGCTGGGTCAGGGTTTCGCCGCCGGTCTCCAGCAGCGGGACGGTGGCCTTGACCAGGGTACGGTGTTCGTTGGACAGCATGCGGATCTCCTCGAGTTGGCCAGGCAGTGAGTGGGGGTGCCTGTGCTTTCTGCCAGAGATGTTTCAGGAAGCGTGCCAACCATCCAGCCCAGCATCGACGGGACCCGCGCAAGAAAATGAGTCATAATGACCCGAAACTTTCCGCGTCAAATTGACTACAAAGAGGTCATAATGACTCGAAACCCCCTGCTTGCCACCCTCCTCCCGCTGGTTGCCGACTTGTCCCGTGAACTGCCGGAAAGCGAACGCTATCGGCGCCTGCTGGAGGCCCTGCGCGGCTTGCTGCCCTGCGACGCCACTGCCTTGTTACGCCTGGAAGGCGATCAGCTGGTGCCACTGGCGGTCGACGGCCTGAGCCAGGACACCCTCGGTCGCCGCTTCAAGATCAGCGAACATCCACGCCTGCGGGCCCTCATCGAGCATCCCGGCCCGACGCACTTCGCCGCCGACTGCGGCCTGCCGGACCCTTACGATGGGCTGGTGGAAGGCCTTCACGGCCATCTCGAGGTCCATGACTGCCTGGGCTGCCCGCTGTTTCTCGACGAACAACCCTGGGGCCTGCTGACCCTGGATGCGCTGGACCCCGAGCGCTTCTCCACGGGTGACCTGGACAACCTGGAAGCCTTTGCCAGCCTCGCCGCCGCCACGGTGAAAGCCAGCCAGCGCATGACTGACCTGGCGCAGCGTGCCGAGCATGAGCAGCAGCGCGCCGACGCCTACCAACGCGCCTCCGGTGACCAGCCCAGGGAACTGATCGGCCAGAGCAAGTCGCACCAGGCGCTGATGCATGAAATCCAGGTGGTCGCCGGCAGCGACCTGAGCGTGCTGATCACCGGCGAAACCGGCGTCGGCAAGGAACTGGTCGCGCAGTCCATCCACGCCAATTCGCTGCGCCGCACCGAGCCACTGGTCAGCCTGAATTGCGCGGCGTTGCCGGAAACCCTGGTGGAAAGCGAGCTCTTCGGTCACGTCCGCGGCGCCTTCTCCGGCGCGGTGGGTGAGCGCCGCGGCAAGTTCGAACTGGCCGACGGCGGCACCCTGTTCCTCGACGAAGTGGGCGAGCTGCCGCTGGCGATCCAGGCCAAGCTGTTGCGCGTGCTGCAGAGCGGCCAGTTGCAGCGCCTGGGCTCCGACCGCGAACACCATGTGGATGTGCGTCTGATCGCCGCCACCAACCGCGACCTGGCCGAGGAAGTCCGCGCCGGCCGCTTCCGCGCCGACCTCTACCACCGGCTGAGCGTCTATCCGCTTCGGGTTCCGCCGCTGCGCGAGCGCGGCAACGACATACTGCTGCTGGCAGGCTACTTTCTCGAACAGAACCGACCGCGCCTGGGGCTGCGCAGCCTGCGCCTGACCCGCGAGGCCCAGGCAGCGCTGGTCGGCTACGCCTGGCCGGGCAATGTGCGCGAGCTGGAGCATCTGATTGGTCGCGCCTCGCTCAAGGCCCTGGCAAACCACTCGCAACGCTCACGCATTCTCAGCCTGGGCGTCGATGACCTCACCCTGAGCGCACTCCAGGGAGGTGTGCCCGCTGCCGATGCGAAAGACGGCGATAGTGGCGCCGACACGGAGCCGGCCGGCGAGCTGCGGCCAGCGGTGGACGCCTTCCAGCGCCGCATGATCAGCCAGAGCCTGGAACGCCACGAAGGCAACTGGGCCGCAGTGGCCCGCGAGATGGGCCTGGACCGTGCGAACCTCAATCGGCTGGCGAGACGACTCGCCATCAAGTAAATCCAGATTCGCAGGGTGAACTAGACAGGAGGTCGCTGCGCAGGCTCAACGCGGGCTCACTCTGGCACAGCATTACGGCTATGGAGGGGGCAGTTTGTGAAGTGGAGCGGCGCAATACCCGGCGTCTGCTGAATGAACCCTTCCCGGCCCGCGCAGCGTGAGGTAGGTGGAACACTGGCGGGTCGGGAGGATTGCACTTCCCCGGGGACGGCTCGGGGGTCTACCCGAATCGTCTCCCCGGGCCATTCTCAACCACCGTTCTGAGTGCCCTGGATCACCAGTTCCACGCGGCGGTTCGGCGCGTTGCAGGCGATTTTCTCGCTGCGCGAACCGCTGTTGCACTGCACCACCGGCTCGGAGCTGCCACGGCCGCTGGCGTGCACCAGTTGGCTCTGCACGCCCTGCTCCAGCAGCACACGACGCACAGTCTCGGCGCGCTGCTGTGACAGGGTCTGGTTGGCCTGGGCCTTGCCGATCGGGTCGGCGTGGCCGATCACTTCGATGCCACTGATCCGCCCGGGCTGCTGCTGGATTTCCTGTACTACCTGGCCCAGTTGGCTGCGGCCTTCGGCGGTCAGGTCGTTGTAGCCACCCTTGGCGAAGTGGAACAGCACGTCGCTGCGCAGGCTCAGCTTGGTTTCGGTCTGACACGGCACCACGGAAGGCGCGCGGCTGATGACGTGGGCCTGCCGGCGCAGGCCTTGCAGGCTCTGCTCGGCGTCCTGGCCGGTGTGCACGATGGGGGTGCTCTGGTGCGGCATCACCGGGGCTTCCAGCACGTAGGTCTGCCCACCGGAGAGTTTGGCGAAGCTCGCCGGGTTGCGTTTGCCGACATACAGCGGTGCGTCACCGATGTAGGACTCCAGCGCATGCTCGCCCGCCGGGGTGCAGAACACGGTGTAACCGCCGGGCATCAGGGCGCTTTGCAGGTGGCCGTCGATGTAGACGTGGGCGGCTTCCTTGCCGGCGTCGTTGCCACGGTACATGACGATCTGGGCTTGTTCGGGAACGACGCTTTCGACCTTCTGGTAGGTCTCGCCATAGATGGCGTCGTTTTGCGCGAAGGCGCTCGAGGCGAAGCCGATGGCAACGGCCAGGACGCTGAGGTAAAGGGAACGGTTCATGGGTGTCTCCAGAACCCCGCCGCGGGTGCGGCAGGGTTCGATCAGAAAAAGTGCGGGGTAAGGGAGGAGTTGGAGCCACCCCCGAAGGGCCGGCCCCGCCTCGTCGGCATCAGACCAGGTGGACCTGCACGCCTTGCTGGATAAGCAGCTCGGCTTCGGTGCTGGAGTTCTGGTAGACGTGGTAGGAGATGTCCCCTACCGCCACCGTGCCCTTGTCGGACCAGGTGCTGTCCGTGCCGTTGCTCGAGTGGTGGTCGAGGTTGACCACGTCGGAGCTGTCGCCCTTGACCAGCATTTGCACGCTGTGGCTGTCGCTGGTGTGGAACAAGTCGGCCTGGCCGTTATCCAGGACGTCCTCCAGCGACAGTTTCAGGCTGTTGTGCGCCTGGCCGTCGCCGGTCAGGTCGATCACTTCCATGCCCGTTACCTTGCCGTGGGCGGCGGTCAGGTCGAGGACCTGGTCGTGCCCGGCCACCGCGAGGGTGTCCACTCCGGCTGCGCCATGGATGCCCTGGTTGGCGTCGCTGGCCAGGTAGGCCTCGGCGTTGCTCAGGCTGACGTAGCTGTCGCTTTCGCCGTAGTAGGTGTCCGAGAGGCCGGCGATATCGACCGCCGGCACGACGTGGCCCAATGGGTCGACGTGCGGCGCGACAGCTGGCTCTTCCGCCGAGGCTGCCATCGGCTCGGCATGGGGAGATTCGATACCAGGCAACGGCGTGCCTTGCGACTCCGTCTCCTGCGGCTGAGCGCTACTGCTGTGGACTCCTTGCTGCACTGCAACAGTTTCCGGGCCGGCGTTGGGCGCTCGGCGGCAGGCTGTCGACGTGGATGGGATAGTCGTTGGAGGGGCCGCTGCGGGTACCGGCAGGCGTCTCGGCAATGGCGGTAAAATCATGGCTGCCATCCGCCAGCGCCTTGTCCGCCGGGACCTCGAACGACCAGCTGCCATCGGCGGCAGCCGTCGTGCTGCCTAGCTCGACGCCATGGTCATAGACATGAACGATAGTGTTCGCTTCCGAGCTGCCAACGATGACGGGGGTGGAATCATTGGTTAAACCGTCCTTGGCGACGTCGAGCGGTTGAGCCGGGTCGTTGTTATTGATTACCCGGTCGATGCTGGGGTCGGCCGGCACATGCACCCGGTGATGATCATCATGCTTCTGGCTGGCGGCCACCGCGCCAATCACTGCTGCCCCCGCCAGGAGCGGCCACAGCAGGAAGCCCTTGCTATCCTCGATGTCAGATACCAGCGGCGCCGTGCCCAGCGCGGGGCCACCCAGGGCAATGGGAGCCATCTCGCCGTCGGCCAGCATCAGTTGGCCGTAGAAACCCTCACCATCGGTGCGCACATACGCATGGAGCTGGTTGTCTTCAGCAACGCCAAACAGCTGGCTGTCCATGCCTTCGGCGAAGAAGTCCTGAAGGGTCAGGTCGGGCTTGTCACTGCCTTCGAAAGAGACCAGCAAATCCTTGCCAACTCGCTTGACGGTGACATTCTCCGGAGCGACCTGACTGTTTTCCACTTGCAGAAGGTACTGGGTGCCGGCTTGTGCCTTGATCTTTCCGCCAGTTCTGAGCGCAATCTTCTTGGCTGCATGTTCGGTAACGGCGATCAGACCAATAGTTTCACTTGCCATTTAAACACCACCTCTGTAGGGAAATCGTACGAGGTGATCAATTTAATTTCATGCCCAACTCAGGAATATCGGAACGCTCCGACAAAGATGTAAGATTTTCTGATTTAATTCAAAACTCAAGCCTTCATCCTTATTTGGAAAATAGAAGAAAAAGAAGTCCTACATATACGGAAAGATTCAGCGTGGCGCGCCATTAAACAGTCAAAACACTCAGCCTGTTAAATCAAACTTGCCACTTCGTTGAATTCCAGATAGCGAAATCCTGGCAAATCGAGAGAATTACGTTTCCCCCGGAGACAGCTCGGAAAACAAATTATCCGAACCGTCTCCCCGGACCATTCTCAACCACCGTTCTGAGTACCCTGGATCACCAGTTCCACGCGGCGGTTCGGCGCGTTGCAGGCGATTTTCTCGCTGCGCGAACCGCTGTTGCACTGCACCACCGGCTCGGAACTGCCACGGCCGCTGGCGTGTACCAGTTGGCTCTGCACGCCCTGCTCCAGCAGCACGCGGCGCACAGTCTCGGCGCGTTGCTGCGACAGGGTCTGGTTGGCTTGGGCCTTCCTTGCCGGCATCCTGGCCTCGGTACATGACGATCTGCGCTTGTTCGGGAGCGACACTTTCGACCTTCTGGTAGGTCTCGCCGTAGATGCTCTGGTTGGTTTCGGTCGCGCCGGAAAGCGGCGCATGCAAGCTGGTCAGTACAGCAAGGGTCACCAACACCAGGGGCCATTGGCGGTTGGCTTTCGCAACGCCCTTTGGGGAAGTAATCGAAGTCATTTGAACAGTTCTCTGGTGAGTTCCGCCGATCTGGGCGGAGCAGTCAATTGGTAAAGGCGGAGGTGGCCGGCCGGTCATCCGGGTGGCTGGTCCGACGGCCCGATTTCCGCAGAGGGGGAAGAGACGGATATCTCGATTCTGCTCATGACGTGCATCAGACGATGCTGGCGGTCATGGCTTCCTTGATCAGCACTTCGGCGTCCAGCTGGCTGTAGTTGTACACGTGGTAAGTCACGCCACCGATGTCCGCAGTGCCAGTACTCTGCCAGGTCCCAGAGAAGCTTCCATGGTCGTGCAGACCATGCAGTTCCACCTTGTCGCCGGCATCGCCGTCTACCATCACCTGCACCTTGCCATCCTTGCGGAACATGTCCGTCTCACCCAGATGCAGCACATCATTGAGCGAGAGCTTCAGCGTGTTGTTGCCTGTGCCGGTGATGTCGAACTTCTCGATACTGCTGATCTTGGCCTGACCGTTGTCACCCGTGAGCTGGGTCAGGTCCAGGACCTGGTTTGCGCCGGTCAGCTTCAGGGTGTCCAGCCCGGCGCTGCCGAAGATATGGGCTGATTCCTGGGCGAAGTAGGTCATCGGATCGACCGCCATCGAAATGACGTCGCTATCCGCCGTTACCTGGGTGACCGAGGACGAAATACTGGTGATATGTGTGCCGCCGCTATCACCGATGATTTCGATGCTGCCGATCATGTTGCTATGCGCATCGTAGGAAAACGATTGAATGTCGTAGGTCCCGCTGGGGTTTGACATGCGGATCGTCTCCAGCAGGTTTCCGCCGGTATCGTAGATATTGAGAACGGCATGATTACCCGCCGTAATTTCAATACCCGTGACGCCGAGCTCAACTTTGGAGCGCGCAGAATCGAAGGTCACGACTGCCGTCGCGGCATCTGCAACATACATGGAGCCACTGGTGGCGTTCGCCCAGAGGTTGCTGGCAGCAGCTTCCTTGGCAGCGCTCCCATTGACGATAAAACCACCTGCATCGCTGTGATAACCCTCCAACGTGGTACCGCCACTGAAGGCGCCTGTCGCAAAGGATTGGCCTTGCCAAATCACCCCCTTGGTGACACTGACTTCATCGAAGTAAGTCTCCCAGTCGTGATCGATCAGTTTCTGGCCCGATGGCGCACTGGGTGCCAACACGCTGGTGAAGTTATCCAGCAGGCAGGCGTTCTGATCCTGGTAGACAATTGCCTTGCCGATGCCGAGACCTTCAGGCGCGGTGTAGGACACCTGCTCGTAGTTGTAGGTGGAGCCACCATTGTTGACTACGTTACGGGTGAATATCAGTGCACCATTGGTGTCGTACACCTCGAGCTTCGAATAGTTGCCCGGAATGCTCTGCTGGGTTTCAAGGCCCCACAGGCTGTAGGAGATGGACTGCACCGCCTGATCGAAGATGAAGCTGGCGGAAGAGTCCCCGATCGCACTGGTTCCTGAGCCAATGTACATGTAGGCCCCGTCCAGGTTGTGCTCGTCAGCACTGCGGATGGAGACCGTACCAGTCGGCGCCACGGTAAAATGGCCTTCCTCGCTATGGAAGGTACCGGTCATACCGACTTCATTGGTGAAGGTGTCGTTGAAGCCAGGGGCGTGTTGGGTCTGTTTGAACTGGAGAGTATCCAGGACGATGCCACCTGCGCCTCCTCCCCCATCAGTGCCATCGCCATAGATCATCACCATGCCGATATCGCGACCGAGTGGGGCTGCATAGCTATAAAGCGTGGACTCGGAGGTTCCCCCCGTCCCATCGGACAGCGCGTGGCTGTCGGACAACACCTCGCCCTGCGTGTCATAGACCACCACACGCGAGCCACCATACTTGTTTTGCAGCGCACTGATATTTACGGAGAAGCTCTCCAGCGCTTGAGTGAAGCTGATCTGCGCATAGTGGGAAGTATTCCCGACCGACGAGTTATCCAGTACCAGACCCGCATTGCCCGTGCCGCCTTGCACGCGATGGTGCAAGGTCGTGTCCGAAGTGATGGTAACGCCGCCACCCTGGTAGACCGATTGCCCCCCCATCGTGATGAGATCACGATTCAGGTCGTCGATCGCCAGCGTGGTCCAGCCCTCGCCATGGATCTGAACTGCCGAACTCGGGGCACTGATTTGCCCTTCCACGGTGACTATCTGCGCGGTGACTGCGAAGTCCCACTGGCCACCCTGGGTCGTGGTCTGCTGCGCCGGCACTTTGGCCAATACAGCTCCCGAGGTGATGTCAGCGGCAGTCAGCACCTGATCATAAGAAGTATCACCCCAGACGATGTGCAAGGTGTCCCCGGCCCTGGCATTGGTGCCGGCCAGGGAAACGTGCACGTCGCTGCCATCGGCAGTCTTCGCTGTGGTGTAGAGGGTATCGGCACCCGGGATGTTGGTGATGCTCGGGGCGCCACCAGCAACACCGAGGAAGATCACCGCTTTACTCGCCGCTTCGCCCTGGGCTACGCCGTTTTCCACGATACGGGCCTGGATGGTCCAGTTGGCGGCGTGTGAACTGGTGTCCACAGCGACCCAGTTCAAGCCAGAGGTCAGGGCGTCCTTCCAGGTGGCACCGGCATCGGTGGATATCTGCACCTTCTGGTCACCAGTCAGCACCTGGGTCAAGGTTCCGTAGACGCCGCGCCCTGCTGAACCATCAGCGGTGATGAAATCGGAGACATGATCCAGGTCGATACCCGAATCCTTGCTCATGCTGGTGATGGACACGCTGTTGAGCTGCACCAGATACGGGTGGGATGCACTGATGGTGGCTACGTTGCCCGCCGCATCATGCGCGACCAGGCTGGCGTCGATCTTGTGGCCACTCTCGGCAACCAGCTTGCTGCCCGGTACGGAGACGCTCCAGTCACCATTAGCTGTTACCGTAGTGCTGTAGGTGGTGCCGTCGAGCTGGAAGCTCACCTGATCGTTCGCGGTGAACTCCCCACTGACTTTGCCGCTGATCGTGACGTTGCCGGCTGCCTCGGATGAAGTGATGGTGTTATCGCTGGTCACGCTGTCGATGCTCAGCGTCGCTACCGGGGGGGTAACGTCTACCGAGTAGGCATGACTGACAGTGGCAGTGTTGGCGTTGCCGGCGAGGTCGTGACCGATGACGGTGGCGTTGATCTGGTGGGCGCTGTCGCCCACCAGGTCGCTGCCCGGCACGGCGACACTCCACTTGCCATCTGCACCTACGGCGGCGCTGTAAGCGTGGCCATTGAGGTTGAACGTCACCTGGTCACCGGCCAGGTAGGTACCCACGACCTTGCCGCTGATAGGCTGGCTGGCTTGCGATTCGACCAGGTTGACGATGTCGTCGCCGGCAACGGTGTCGATGGTCAGGGTGGTGGTGCCGGGATCGACGGCGATCATGTAGGCGTGATCGGCCACCACGCTGGCGCTGTTACCGGCGGCATCGCGGGCCACCAGGGTGGCGTGAATACCGGTTTCCTTGGCCAGGTCCGAACCGGCAACGGAAACACTCCAGTCACCTGAGCCACTGACGGCGGCGCTATAGGCATGCCCGTTGAGAGTGAAGCTGACGATGTCGCCGGCAAGGAATTCACCACCGGCCTTGCCGCTGATGATCTGGCTGGTTTTTGACTCAGCCAGGTTGAGGATGTCGTCGCCCGCAACCACGTCAATGGTCAGCGTCGCCACGGGCGGGTCGAGGTCCACGCTGTAGGGGTGATCAGCCACGACACTGGCGCTGTTGCCGGCAGCATCATGGGCGACCAGGGTAGCCTGGATACTAGTGTCCCTGGCCAGATCGGCACCGGCCACCGTGACTTTCCATTCCCCCGAGGCATTGACTGCTGCGCTGTAGGCCGTGCCGTTCAGGGTAAAGATCACCAGGTCGCCGGGCATGAACTCGCCGCCCACCTTGCCACTGATGAGCTGCGGAACCCTCGATTCGAACAGGTTGACCACGTCATCGCCGGCCACCACATCGATCGCCAGCGTTGCCAGGGGAGGATCGAGGTCCACGCTGTAGGCGTGATCCGCAACGACGCTGGTGCTGTTGCCGGCGGCATCGTGGGCCACCAGGGTGGCGTGGATGCTGCTGTCTTCCGCCAGGTCGGCGCCGGCCACCGCCACTTTCCAATCACCCGCTGCATTGACTGCCGCACTGTAGGTCGTGCCATTCAAGGTGAAGGTCACCAGGTCGCCGGGCAGGAACTCGCCACCGGCCTTGCCGCTGATGAGCTGCTGAGCCTTTGATTCGAACAGGTTGACGATGTCGTCGCCGGCGACCACATCGATGGTCAGGGTCGCTACCGGAGAGGTGTAGTCGGTGATGATGCTGAAGACGTCGGACGGCTCGCTGGTGTTGCCGGCCTTGTCGGTCGCGTCGACAGTGAACAAGTGCTCACCCTCGCTGAGCGGCGTGGCCGGGGTGTAGCTCCACTGGCCATTGCCGTCCGCCACCACGGAGCCCATTTCCTCACCGTTGTCGTAGAGGGTGACGGTCGAACCTGCTTCGGCCTTGCCGGACAGGGTCGGAGCCGGATCATCGGTCACGCCGCCATTGGCGATAGGGCCCTGGATGCTGCCTACCGCGTCGAGCACTTGCTCGATGGTTGGTTTGGCCGGGGCAAGGGTGTCGACAATGAGGTCGATCACATCCACCGGGGCGCTGGGCTTCTGGCCAGGGACCACCTGGGTGGCATCGAAGCTGTGCTCGCCGTCGGCAAGCTCTGGCGTCAAGGTCCAGGTGCCATCGGGCGCAACCGTGGTCGAGCCGATTTCCTGACCGTTATCGAAAAGATGGATGATCGCTCCGGGCACGCCGTTGCCGGAAATTTCCGGGTGCGCGTCATCCGTGATATCGCCACTGGACAGCTGTCCCTGAATCGGGCCGACATCGTCCATGACCTTGATGTTGGTCGGAGCAGGACTGGTGTGCGTCTTGTGCCCGTCATCCCGGTTGTGATGAATGATCGCGGCGGCGGCGCCGACCCCTGCCAGGCCGAGCAGCAAGGGCCAGAGGATGAAGCCGGAGCTGTCATCGGTCTCGCCGACCAGGGCAACGTTATAGGCCACGCCGTCGCCGCCCAAGGCAATCGGCGCCGACTCACCGTCAGCTATCAGCAGCGGGCCGTAGAAGCCCTCGCCATCCGTTCGAACATACGCATGCAGTTGGCCATCTTCGGAGACGCCGTAGAGGTGGCTGTCCATGCCGTCAGCGAAGAAGCCCTGGAGAGTCACGTCGGGTTTTTCGCTGCCTTCGAAGGAAACCAGCAGGTCCTTGCCGATACGCTTGACCGTGATGTTTTCCGGGGCAACCTGGCTGTTCTCTGTCTGCAGTAGGTACTTGGTGCCTGCTTGTACCTTGATCTTGCCGCCAGACCCGAGCGCAATCTTCTTGGCTGCGTTCTCGGATACGGCAACAAGACTGACTGTTTGACTTGCCATTGAAACCAACCTCACCAGGGAAATTTTTCAGAGGCGGGAAGGTTAATTTCTTGCCCTTTTGCGAAGGATCAGAATGCCCTGACAGACCGCGCGACTATTCTGAGGAACTCGACAAACCAGCTGTCCGGGTCGGGTTTCCGGGTGGTATGCACGGCTTGTGCAAGGCCCGAGAGCATCCACCTGGTGCGCGCAATGCCAGCAAACCGACGCTGCCAGAGGGCTTCCCGACCGAGCCAGCCGCTGGCCGGGTCGAGCCGCTCGACGCGTGTGATGGTGATAGACTGTGCGCCCATTTTCCGGCCGGCCCGTTCCCGGGCCGGCAATCGTCACAGAGCACGCCACTTTGGAACTGTTCAAGGAATTCACCTTCGAATCCGCCCACCGCCTGCCCCACGTCCCCGCCGGGCACCAGTGCGGCCGCCTGCATGGCCACTCCTTCCGGGCCGCCATCTACATCGAGGGCGAGGTCGATCCGCATACCGGCTGGATTCGTGACTTCGCCGAGATCAAGCAGATCTTCAAGCCGATCTACGACCAGCTCGACCACAACTACCTGAACGATATCCCCGGCCTGGAAAACCCCACCAGCGAGAACCTCTGCCGCTGGATCTGGCAACAGCTCAAGCCGCTGCTGCCGGAACTGTCCAAGGTTCGCGTGCACGAGACCTGCACCAGCGGTTGCGAATACCGCGGCGACTGATGCGCCCGCAGGAACAGGAAAGGCCGGCATTCGCCGGCCTTTTTCGTTTCAGAACAGCCCCAATTGCCGGTCTACCAGCGCGCTGAAGTCATCCTCGACGAAGGGCAGGATGGCGTCGGCGATCGGCTGCAGCTGGCGACTGACATAGTGGTCGTAGTCGATCGGCGAGCTGAGCGTCTCCAGCGGTTCCGGGCCATTGACCGTGATGACGTAGCTGATCCAGCCGCCGCGCTGATACTGGCGCGGGCGACCCTGGCGCTCGTTGTAGTCGTCGGCGATGCGTGCCGCGCGCACATGGGGCGGCACGTTGCGCTGGTAATCGCCCAGTTGCCGGCGCAGGCGCTTGCGGAACACCAGCAGGTCATCCTGCTCGCCCGCCAGGGTGCGCCGGACGTAGTCACGCACATAGTCCCGGTATGGCTGCCGCTGGAAGATGCGCAGGTAGAGTTCCTGCTGGAACTGCTGGGCCAGCGGCGACCAGTCGGTCCGCACGGTCTCCAGCCCCTTGAAGACCATCTCGTCGCTGCCATCGTCACGCCGTACCAACCCGGCATAGCGCTTCTTGCTGCCCTCCTCCGCGCCGCGGATGGTCGGCATCAGGAAGCGCCGGAAGTGCCGTTCGAACTGGATTTCCAGCGCGCTTTCCAACCCGTACTCCGCCCGCAGGTGCTCGACCCACCACTGGTTGACGTGGCACACCAGTACCTTGCCGATCGTGGCGGCAGCGTCCTCGTCATGGGCACGGCCGAGCCAGACGAAGGTGGAGTCGGTGTCACCGTAGATCACCCGATGGCCCTGCCCTTCGATCAGCTCACGGGTACGGCGCATGATCTCGTGGCCGCGCATGGTGATGGACGAGGCCAGGCGCGGGTCGAAGAAGCGGCAGCCACTGGAGCCGAGCACGCCATAGAAGGCATTCATGATGATCTTCAGCGCCTGCGACAGTGGCGCATTGCCGTCGCGCTTGGCGGCGTCGCGGCCCTGCCAGACGCGCTCGACGATGGCCGGCAGGCAATGCTGCGTGCGGGAAAATCGGCCGCCGCGGAAGCCGGGGATCGAGGCCTCGTCGGACGGGTCGCTCAAGCCTTCCACCAGCCCTACGGGGTCAATCAGGAAGGTACGGATGATCGACGGGTACAGGCTCTTGTAGTCCAGCACCAGCACCGATTCGTAGAGTCCCGGCCGCGAATCCATGACGAAACCGCCCGGGCTGGCCTCCGGCGCCCTGCCGCCAAGGTTCGGCGCGACGTAGCCCAACCGGTGCATCGGCGGCAGGTACAGGTGGGTGAAGGCTGCCACCGAACCACCACTGCGGTCGGCCGGCAGCCCGGTGACACTGGCGCGCTCCAGCAGGAAGTCGAGGATGCGGGTCTTCTCGAAGATGCGCGTGACCAGCTCGCAGTCCTTGAGGTTGTATTTCGCCAGCGCCGGCTTGTCCTCGGCGAAGCGACGGTCGATCTCGGCCATGCGGTCGTAGGGGTTGTCGATGGCCTTGCCCTCGCCCAGCAGTTGCTGCGCGACGCTTTCCAGGCTGAACGAGGGGAAACTCCAGAACGCCGAACGCAAGGCTTCGATGCCGTCGATGATCAACCGGCCAGCCGCCGCGGCGAAGAAGTGATTGGACGAGGCATGTTGCCGCCAGCCCATTTCGTCGCCGCCACGGCCCAGGCGCAAGGGTATTTCCAGGCGTTTGGCGTGTTCCTGCAACACGCGCAGGTCGAACTGCACCAGGTTCCAGCCGATGATGGCGTCCGGATCGTGCTCGGCCAGCCACTGGTTCAGGCGCTCCAGCAGCGCGGCGCGACTGTCGCAGTACTCCAGTTCGAAATCGCGTTCGCCATCGATGCCATTGGCGGGGCCGAGCATGTACACCTGGCGCTGGCCGCAGCCTTCCAGGGCGATGGAATAGAGGTCGCCACGGATGTTGGTCTCGATGTCCAGCGAGGCCAGTTTCAGCCTTGGCCGGTACTCCGGCGCGGGCCGCAGTTGCGCCGTGAGGATACTGCCACCCGCGCCTGGCTCACCGTTGAAGGCCACCGGCGCGGTGATGAAGCGTTCCATCAGGTAGCGTTCGGGCGGTCGGATATCTGCCTCGAACACTTCGACACCCGCTTCACGCAGCTTTTTCTCGAGGTTCATCAGTTGGCGGTGCTGCTGGCAGTACAAGCCCAGCACCGGGCGCTGCTGGAAGTCGCGCAGGCCCAGCGGGCGCAGTTCCGCGCCGCGCTCGCCAGCCAGGAGCTTCTCGGCACGCACGCGCTGTTCGGCCGGCACGAAGGCCACCGAGCTCTGCGGCGGCAACAGCACATGCCGGGGCCCCTCATCGGTGGCCAGCCAGAAGCCCACCTCGGTGCCTTCGGGCGTATCCCGCCAATGTCGGGTCAGGACGAAACCCTGCCTTGCCTCCACGCTCTAACCACTCGTCTGTCGAATCAGAGCGTCATTCTACCGGTCCGCCCGCGGATTCGTTGCAAGGCGTGTAAATCCGACCGATGCGTTTGACGCACGCCCCGCGTCTGCCCAAGCTAGCGGGCTTTCGTTTGCCTGCCAGGACTCGCCCGTGACCGATTCGCCCCGCCACTGGACCCGCCCTCTCCTCGCCACCCTGTGTTTCGCCACGCTGCTCTCGGGCTGCGGCCTGTTCGGCAAAAAGCCCGAAGAGGCCCAGGCGCCCACCTATTCGAAGGCCGCCTGGACGGACCTGCCGCAGACTGCCGACAGCGACGTGCTGCAAGGCTTCAGCGCCTGGCGCTCGGCCTGTGCCGTGCGCCTGAAGAAAGATGACACCTGGGCCGCGACCTGCGCCGACGCCGCCAGCGTGCCGGCCTCCGCCCCGGCAATCCGCCAGTTCATGCAAGCCCACCTGCAGCCCTACCAGCTGCGATCCGCCGAGGGCAGCAGGAACGGCCTGATCACCGGCTACTACGAGCCGGTCTACCGTGGCAGCCAGCAGCGCGACGCCCAGCACACCGTACCGGTCTACGGCGTGCCGAAGGACCTGATCACCGTTGCGCTGGACAGCGTCTACCCGGAACTCAAGGGCAAGCGCCTGCGCGGCAAACTCGAAGGCAACACGCTGGTGCCCTATGCCGATGCCGCCGGCATCCGCCGCGACGGCGTGAATGCGCCGGTTCTGGCCTGGCTGCCCGATCAGATGGACCTGCAGTTCCTGCAGATCCAGGGTTCCGGCCGGGTACAGCTGGCCTCCGGCCGCCAACTGCGCCTGGGCTACGCCGAGCAGAATGGCCGCCCGTACAAGCCGGTGGGCCGCTGGCTGGTGGAACAGGGCGAGCTGAGCAAGGAAGAAGTCAGCATGGCGCGCATCCGCGACTGGGCCCGCGCCCACCCGCAGCGCGTCGACGAGCTACTGGCGAGCAACCCCAGCTACGTGTTCTTCAGCCAGCGCCCAGACAGCAACGAAGGTCCGCGCGGTTCACTTAACGTGCCGCTGACGCCAGGCTACAGCGTGGCCATCGACCGTAAGGTGATCCCGCTGGGCAGCCTGATGTGGCTTTCCACCACCCGCCCGGACGGCGCACCGGTGGTTCGCCCGGTGGCTGCCCAGGACACCGGTGGCGCCATCGTCGGCGAAGTGCGCGCGGACCTGTTCTGGGGAACCGGCGACGCCGCCGGCGAGCTGGCCGGGCACATGAAGCAGGATGGCCAGCTGTGGCTGCTCTGGCCGAAGGACAAGGCGCTACCGGGGGCGTGAAGCCTTCGGCCGCGCGTAGCGTACAACCGTTCGCGGTAGTACGCGGCGCCTGCGCAGCGACGGCGTAACGTCCATCGGCGCATCACGTCGAACCTCATACGTCCTGCGCTACGGCGAACTTTCAGACAGAGGGAATTCCTACTCGTCCTACAGAGCTCCCTGAATCACCGGCAGCACCGCCAATCGGAAAATGCTCAGCGAATCCAGGCACTGCCCTGGCTTCGCGACCCTCAACCCGATCGCGGTGACCGCCATGAAGAAAAGCCAGCCTCCCCTCCGCTCACAGCGCCAGCACCGTGGCTGGCCGCTGGACTACGACGTGCTCTGCTGGATCGGTGCCATCGCCCTGGTCCTGCTGTTCTTCGGCGTTGATCAGTTCTTCGTGGCGAAATTGCCCGGTACCGGTGTCATCGAGCACCAGCGCAACGTTCCCCAGCGCGTCGACCTGCCCGCGACCCAGGCGCTCGCCGCAGTCAGTCACCGCCAGTAAAGGCTTCAGTTGCCCTGGCGGAACTGACCTGGCGTCATCCCGCTCCAGCGGCGGAAAGCCTTGGCAAAAGCGCTCTCGTCAGAGAACCCGAGGCGCTCGGCGACCTCGCCCAGCCGCGTGGATTCGCGCAGCAGCTGTTCGGCCATGCCGTGCAGCACCTGCTCGCGCAGCAGCTTGAAACTGCTGCCTTCGTCCGCCAGCTTGCGGTTGAGGTGGCGCCCGCTGAGCTCCAGTTGCTCGGCGACCTTCTCCTTGCCCCAGCGTGGGTTCTGCCGCAGCAACTGCTGCACGCGCGCAGCCAGGCTCTGCGCGCCCAGGCGTTCCAGCTGCGCATCGGCCAGCGCGCGCAGGTGCTCACGCATCAGCGCATTGGCCTGGATCAGCGGCACGTCGAGATCAGCCACGGCAAACGTCAGGGCATTGCCGTCGCTCTCGAAGATGACCGGGCACCCGAGCAGCTCCCGGTAACGCGCCGGTTCCCCCCTTGCAGCGTGGCTCAGGGCCACCTGCCGTGGCTTGACGCGATCGCCAGTGATCCAGCGGGTCAGGTGCACCAGGCTGGCCAGGGCGGCCTCCACACGTTCCTCGCGGCGCACGGCATAGCTTGGCCGATAGACCAGGCGCACCTGCGAGCCATCCTGCTCGCGCTGGAATTCGCTGCCTTCGGCGATGATCGGGTAGTACTCGAGCAAGGCGTCCAGCGCCTCGCCGTAGTGGTCGCAGCTCATCAGCAGCGCGCCGACCATGTCCAGGTGCCCGACCTGCAGGGCACTGCCCAGGCGCAGGCCCAGCAACGGATCACCCGAGGCGGCACAGATGCTTTCCCAGAATGCGTCCTGGCGCTGCAAGGGAATGCGCGGTTCGAGGCTCGCCGCCTGCAGATCGGCAGGCACCGGTAGTCCCAGGCGCTGGGCGGCCTGCAGGATGCCCTGGGCGTAATGGACGGTAATAGTGTGCGGCATGGTCCCGAATTAACCGGCGAAGGTCCCGATTGAGCCGTTACCGGGCGGTAACGCTGCCCTATGCTTGCCAATTACAACGATAAATACAAACAAGAGTCGCCTTGCATGCCCAATCCAACCGGAGCCGCGCCCGTGCCGCCGGCTGCATTCCGTTCGTCATTCCCCACCTTCACGCTGTGGGGGAACGGTAATGCCTGAAGTCCATCTCGAATTCTCCGGCGGCTCGATGATCGCGCTGAACGCCATCATCGCCCTGATGATGTTCGGCGTCTCGCTGGAACTGCGCCGCGACGACTTCACCCGCATCCTGCGCCAGCCCAAGGCTCCAGTGATCGGCATGCTGGTGCAATTCCTGCTGCTGCCCGCCGCCACCTGCCTGCTGACCATCCTCCTGCCCATCGACCCGGAACTGGCGCTGGGCATGCTCCTGGTCGCCACCTGCCCCAGCGGCACCTTCTCCAACATCATGACCTGGATGGCCCGCGGCAACGTTGCCGTGTCAGCCAGCGTCACGGCGGTGTCAGGCCTCAGCGCCGGCCTCTTCACGCCGCTGAACTTCGCCCTCTACGCCGGCCTCAACCCGGCGACCCGCGATCGCCTCACGCAGATCCACATCGACCCGCTGGAACTGGTGGGCGTGGTGGTACTGGTGCTGATCCTGCCGATGCTGCTGGGCATGGCCCTGGGCAAGCACAAACCACAGCTGGCGCGGCGCCTGGAAAAGCCCATGCGGCAATTGTCGCTGCTGGTGATGCTGGGCTTCGTCGGCATGGCCTTCGCCAAGAACTTCCAGCAGTTCATCGCCTACTTCCACCTGTTCTTCTGGCTGGTGCTGCTGCTCAACGGCACCGCGCTGCTGCTCGGTTACACCTGCGCACGACTGTGGAAGCTGCCGGACGCCGACGTGCGCGCCGTGACCCTGGAAAGCGGCATCCACAATTCCGCGCTGGGCATGGCGCTGATCCTCACCTTCTTCCCGCAGGCCGGCGGCATGCTGCTGATCGCGGCCTTCTGGGGTTGCTGGCAGCTGTTCTCCGGCTTGCTCCTGGCGCAATGGTGGGCCCGCCGCGAGCCGCGTGACAGTGGTGTCGCGGCAGCGCACGGAGCAGGCCGGTGAACGCCCCCGCTATCGCCCTCGGCGGTTTCATCCTGCTGGCCTACACCCTGGAAGCCATCACCGGCTTCGGCAGCGTGGTGATCGCCCTGTCGCTCGGCGCGCTGCTGCTGCCCATCGAGACGCTGCTGCCGGTGCTGGTGCCGCTGAACATCGGCATGACCGGCTACCTGTGCTGGCGCCACCATCGCCTGATCGATACCCACCTGCTGCTGCGCACCGTGCTGCCGGGCATGCTGGTCGGCATGCTGATCGGCTACCTGCTGTTGCCGCACCTGGACCCACTCCCCCTGAAGCGCGGCCTCGGCGTGCTGATCCTGTGGTTCGCCGGGCGTGAACTGTGGCGGCTGCGCGCTGGCGCGCCGACACGCGCACAGACACCGAACTGGGTGGTACGCCTGGCCACTGGCGCCGCAGGCATCTGCCACGGCCTGTTCGCCTCGGGCGGCCCTCTGCTGGTCTATGCCCTGGCGACTCGATCGCTGGACAAGACCCGCCTGCGCGCGACCCTGGTCTGCGTCTGGTTCACCCTCAACGGCCTGCTGACCCTGGCTTTCCTTTTCGACGGCCGCCTGCGCCCGGCGCTACCCCAGGTGCTCGCCTACGCCCCCCTGCTGCTGCTCGGCGTGTGGCTCGGCGAGCGCCTGCACCAGCGCTTCGAGGAACGCCACTTCCGCCTCGCCATCCACTGCCTGCTGCTGGTCAGCGGCGTCCTCCTGCTGTCGCCCTGGAGTCTCCTGTGAGCTACGACATCATCATCAAGAACGGCCTCTACTTCGACGGCAGCGACGCCCCCGGCAGCCTGCGCCACGTTGGCATCAAGGACGGTCGGATCGACACCCTGAGCGTCAGCCCGCTGGACGAAAACGGCTGCGCAGAAGTCATCGACGCCAGCGGCCGCTGGGTCACCCCGGGCTTCCTGGAGATCCACTCGCACTACGACGCCGAAGCCATCGCCGCCCCGGCGCTGAAGGAATCGGTGCGCCACGGTGTGACCACCGTGTCCGTCGGCTCCTGCTCGATCAGCATGGTGCTGGGCGAGGCCGAGGACTGTTCCGACCTGTTCACCCGCGTGGAAGCCGTGCCGCGCGAGCAGGTGCTGCCGATCCTGCGCGACAAGCGCACCTGGAAGGACGCCAAGGGCTATCGCGCCTTCTACGACCAGCAGCCGCTGGGGCCGAACCTTTGCTCGTTCCTCGGCCACTCCGAGCTGCGCGTCACGGTGATGGGCCTGCAGCGCGCCATCAGCGGAGCCAAGCCCAGCGAAGCCGAACTGCAACGCATGGAAGAACTGCTGGAGCAGGCGCTGGATGCCGGCTGTTTCGGCCTTTCGGTGATGACCACGCGCCTGGACAAGATGGATGGCGACCGCGCCTGGTCCAGCCCGCTGCCTTCTACCTTCGCCAGCTGGAAGGAGTTCTCCCGCCTGTTCGCCGTGCTGCGCCGGCGCAACGCGCTGATGCAGGGCGCGCCCAACGCGGTCACCAAGATCAACGTGTTCGCCTTCCTCTACCAGGCCCACGGCTGGTTCCGCCGGCCGCTGAAGTGCTCGATGCTCACCGCGCTGGATCTCAAGTCGCAGCCGTTCATGCACCGCATCACCCGTGCCTCGGGCTGGGTCGCCAACCGCCTGCTGCGCGGCCGCTACCGCTGGCAGACCCTGCCGGCGCCTTTCGTGGTGCGCATCGAGGGGCTGAACATGAACGGCTTCGAGGAGTTCGGCGCCGGCGAAGTGCTGCGCGACATCAAGGACCCGGAAGAGCTCTACACGCGCATCCAGGACCCGGCCTTCCGCGAGCGCTTCAAGAAAGACATCAAGGCCACCCTCAGCCTCGGCCTGTGGCACCGCAACCTGTCCGACTGCTGGGTGCGCGAGTGCCCCGACGCCTCGCTGGTCGGGCGCAATTTCGAGGACATCGGCCGCGAGCGCGGGCTGGACCCGGTGGACGCCTTCTTCGAGCTGGCCGGCCAGTACCGCAATGACCTCAAGTGGACCACCTGCTACGGCAACCACCGCCCGGAGATCATGGGCAAGCTGCTGGCCAGCCCCTGGACCCAGCCGGGCTTCGCCGACTCCGGTGCGCACCTGGCCTCCCACGCCCAGTACAACTTCCCGCTGCGCATGCTCAAGTACGTGCGCGATGCCGAACTGGCCGGGCGCAGCTTCATGGATACCGGCCGTGCGGTGCACCGCCTGACCGGCGAGCTGGCGGATTTCGCCGGGATCGACGCCGGCTACATCCGCGTCGGCGACCGTGCTGACCTGGTGGTGGTCAACCCGGCCGGGCTGACCGACGAGCTGGACGACGTCTGCGAGGCACCGATGGAAGTGATCGGCCTGACGCGGCTGGTGAAGCGCAACGACGATGCGGTGGAGGCCACGCTGATCAATGGCCGCGTGGCGTATCGGCGTGAAAGCGGCTTCCCCGAAGCGCTGGGCAAGGAACGCGTGTTCGGCACGTTCCTGCCAGGGCGCGATGTGCTGAGCAGGCCGCAGGAGGTGTCGGCAGGCAGCCCGGTTTACGGTCGCTGATCACGGCTGCACCCTTGTAGGATGGGTGGAGCGCAGCGATACCCATGCTGCCGGCACACAGCCTTGATGGGTATCGCTGCGCTCCACACCATCCTACGCAAAGGTTTCCTGGTGACGATGCGCATGGCTGACCGCGCGGCGGGCCGAGATTGACGCTCTGACGCGCACTCTCTAGAGTGCGCGTTTTCCTACCTCCTGTGCTGCACCCGTACCATGACCCCGTTCTGCCGCTTCGCCGATTCTTCGCTCGCCCTCCTGCGGGAGCCTCCGCGCGTGCGCAAGGTCGATGCCGTGCTGAACCTGCGTCGCAGCGTGCTCTTCGCCTTCACCTTCTCCCCGCCCGTCGGCCTCTGAGCCGGACGCCGCGCGCCTTCGCGCCGGTCATTCCGCATTTCGACTGCGCCCACCGGTGAATCCCGGCGGGCTCGTTTGCATTGGCATGCCCAGCCGCTTGAGCGCCCGGGCAAGAGAAGGTTTCCATGAATACCCCGACCACCCTCAACAAGCCCCTGCTGGCGGTGCTGCTGTTCGCCGTTTCCATCGTCGGCCTGAGCCTGGGCGCCACCCTGCCGCTGGTGGCGCTGCGCCTGCTGGACAACGGCGCCAGCGCGTTGCAGATCGGCATTCTCTCCGCCGTACCGGCGGCCGGCATGATACTCGCCGCCACCCTGGTCGACCGCGCCTGCCAACTGATGAGCCGGCGTCGCCTGTACCTGCTGTGCTTCGTGCTGTGCACGGCAAGCACCGCGGCCATCGAGTTCAGCAGCCATTCGCTGTGGCTGCTGGCCGCCGCGCGCCTGGCGCTGGGGGTCGGCATGGGCATCGCGATCATCCTCGGCGAGGCCTGGGTCAACGAGCTGTGCGGCGAGCACAACCGCGGCACCATCGTGGCGCTGTACGCCACCAGCTTCACCGCCTTCCAGCTGCTCGGCCCGACCCTGGTGGCGCTGCTCGGCGCGCAGACGCCGTGGGTGGTGCTGCTGGTCAGCGCCGGGCATCTGGTCGCCCTGGCCACCGTGGCCTTCGCCATGCCCGAGGACGGTATCCACGAGCACGTCGAGGAGCCGCGCAGTTTCTCCCTCGCCGGCTTCCTGCGGGTAGCGCCGGCGCTGTGCATGGGCGTGCTGTTCTTCTCCTTCTTCGACAGCGTGGTGCTGTCGCTCTTCCCCGTGTACGCCTCCAGCCACGGCTACGCGGTGGGCATCGCCGCGTTCATGGCGACGGTGATCCTGCTCGGCGACATGCTCTTCCAGATGCCGCTGGGCTGGCTCTCCGACCGCCTCGACCGCTCCAGCCTGCACCTGCTGTGCGGCGTGGCAGCCATGCTGATCGGCCTCGCCCTGCCCTGGCTGATCGGCCAGCCATCGCTGCTGTGGCCGGCGCTGATGGTGCTCGGCGCGGTGGCCGGTGGCGTCTACACCCTGGCGCTGGTGCTGATCGGCCAGCGCTTCCGCGGCCGCGACCTGGTTACCGCCAACGCCGCCGCCGGCATGCTCTGGGGCGTCGGCAGCCTGCTTGGCCCCCTGCTCAGCGGCAGCCTGATGGACCTCGGCCCGCAAGGCGTCCCCGTGGCCCTGGCGCTGGCCGCCGGCCTGTTCGTCGCCACCGCGGCCGCCTCGCTGCGCCGCGCCAGCGTACGCACCGCCTGATGCCTCAATAGAAGGCAAGGCGCATCGACTTGGTGCCGCCGCGCACAAGGCCAGCACCCGCTCGCCACTGGGGATTTCAGCTAAGCGGTTGAAATCCCCAGTGGTTTTTCCGCTTCGCGAAAACTGGCATTTCAATTGCTCTGTCCCCTGCAACGGGATGCATCGCCCACGGCAAGGTAGCCACCGGGTGAGCGAACGCTGCAAGGCACACACTGGAGTTGCACCACAGGCGAACTAGGGTTCCGGTCTCCGTGAGGGGATGTCTGGTCCGAGAGTTTTCCGGCCCTAGGGACAGGGCTACACGGCGGGAGAAAAGCCCGGGAGACGTGATGTCATCCCGTGCCGATTTCCAACCGTTAGGAGCAATGCCATGACCATGCCGCTTTCCCTGCGTTCCCTGCGCAAGACCCTGCTCGGTGCCTGTCTGGTTGCTGCCGCCGGGGTCGTACCGCTGACTCTGCAAGCCGCCGAGAAGCTCAAGATCGGCACCGTCGTCTGGGCCGGTTACGCGCCCTTCTATGTCGCCGACAAGCTTGACCTGTACAAGCCCCACGGCCTCAAGGTGGAGCTGCAGTTCTTCAACGATCCCGCCCTGATCCCCACCGCCATGACCGGCGGCGCGCTGGATGGCGGCATGCTCACCTACGACCAGGTGGTCGGCGGCGTCGCCAAGGGCCAGCCGTACCGCGCGGTAATGCCCATCGACTTCTCCAACGGCGGCGACGCCATCGTCGCGGACAAGTCGATCAAGTCGGTCGCCGACTTCAAGGGCAAAAAGATCGGCTTCAACCCGCTGTCACCCTCCGACTTCCTGCTCGCCTACGCGCTCAAGAGCCACGGCCTGAGCGACAAGGACATCAACCCGGTGAACATGACGCCCGAAGGCATCCCCGGCGCCATGGCCTCGGGCAGCCTGCCGGTGGGCGTGACCTACGAACCCAACGTCTCGCAGATCCTCGGCATGCCCGGCGACAAGTTCCACGTCGTGTATTCGTCGAAGGACGCACCGGGCCTGATCACCGACGTGCTGGTGTTCAACCAGGCAATCATCGGCAAACGCCAGAAGGCGATCAGCGCGATGATCCAGGGCTACGCCGACGGCCTGGCCTACATGAAGGCGCACCCGGACGAGTCCGCCGAAATCATCGGCAAGGTGCTGGGCGTCAGCGCCGCCGAGGCCAAGGAGCAGATGGCCGGGGTCTACAACATCCCGCTGGCGGAGATGGGCAAGAACTTCGAGAAGTCCGACGCCACCAGCTCCTTCTTCGGCAGCGGCGCGGTGATCGCCCAACTGCTCAAGGACAACAGCCAGATCCCGGCGATCCCCGACCTCGCCCAGACCTTCGACGCGCAATTCGTCCAGGCCCTCGCCCAGTAAGACGCTCAGCCACCGCTCCCGCCAGGACGGCGGGAGCGCTCACGGAGGTATCCATGTCCGCGTCCCTGTACCGCTACGCCGATGGCCGGCTGCCCAACAGCCTGGCCCTGGCCTATGCCTTTGGCGGCTATGCCGCCGGCTTCGCCCTGCTGTTCGCCGACAGCTGGCTGCTCAACGCCGCCGGCACCCTGCTGCTGGGCCACGCGATGATCGTCGCGGCCTACCTGATCCACGAATTCGCCCACGGCACCATCTTCGCCAAGCCGGCGCACAACACCTGGGCCGGCGAGGCCTGCAGCTGGCTCTGTGGCAGTTGCTACGCCGGGTTCCAGGACCTGCGCCGCAAGCACATGCGCCACCACGTCGACCGCGCCGACGTGATCACCTTCGACACCAAGGCCTTCCTCGCCCACTGCCCGCGCTGGGCGCGCAGCCTGGTGCTGGCCGCCGAATGGGCCTACGTGCCGGCGGTGGAGCTGATCATGCATTACTACGTGATCCTGCTGCCCTTCATCACCGACAACCCGCGCCACCGCGCCAACCGCCGCCGGGTGGCGCTGACCCTGCTGGTACGCGGCGCACTGTTCGGCCTGGTTGCGGCGGTGTCGTTCAAGGCGCTGGTGCTGTACTTCGTCGCCTGGACGCTGATGATCATCGTGCTGCGCTTCACCGACGCCTACCAGCACACCTACGACGCCTTCGCGGTACTGGAGGACGGCGGCAAGATCCCCGACGACAAGTCCCGCGACCGCACCTACGAGCAGATGAACACCTACTCCAACGTGGTCTCGGTGCGTTGGCCGGTGCTCGACCTGCTGCTGCTCAACTTCGCCTACCACAACGCCCACCACGAGAAGCCCGTGGCGCCCTGGTACCGCCTGCGCAAACTGCACCACGAGCTGTATGGCGACGGCTACGCCCAGGTTCTGCCGATGCACCTGCTGTTCAAGGGCTTCCATCGGCACCGCTTGCGCCGCGTGGTCGACGACCACTACGGCGAGGTGGCGCCCGAGGGCAAGGACCGCGCCGAAGGCTTCTACGGCGCCGTGGGCGTCTCCTTCCTGACGGCGGTCTGAGCATGATCGACTACCGGGGCAAACGCGTGCTCATCACCGGTGCCGGAAGCGGCATCGGCAAGGGCCTGGCGCGGGCATTCGCCGAACAGGGCGCGACGCTGGAGCTGCTGGATCGCAACGCCGCTGCACTGGCAGCAGTTGTCGAGGAACTGGCAGCGCTGAGCGATGTGCGCAGCCACGCCCTGGACCTGGGCGACAGCGCGGCCATCGCCGGATTTGTCGCACTCCGCGGAGGCGCACCGCTGGACGTGCTGATCAACAACGCCGGCGTCGAGTACGCCACGCCGCTGGACGACCCGGATGGCGAAGCGGACAGCCGCTGGCAGGCGCTGCTGGACAACAACGTCGCCTCGATGCTGCGCCTGACCCGCGCCCTGCTGCCGAGCCTCAAGGCCGGCAGCAGCGTGATCAACCAGGCTTCGATCTGGGGCCTGAAGGGCGTGCCGGGCTTTTCCGCCTATGTCGCCAGCAAGCACGCGGTGATCGGCCTGACCCGCGCGTTGGCGTGGGAACTCGGGCCACGGCGCATCCGCGTCAACGCCGTGTGCCCCGGCTGGATCGCCACCGAGGCGGCCATGCGCTCGCTCGCGGTGATGGCCACCGCCAACGGTCGCAGCGAAACCGAGGAACTGGCGCAGATCCTTGCCGCCCAGGCGGTCCCGGAACTGCTCACACCGACGGACCTGGCCGGCACCTTCCTGTTCCTCGGCAGCCCGCTGGCGGCCGCCCTCACCGGCCAGGCGCTGTCGGTCAGCCATGGCGAGGTCATGCACTGATGAAACCGCTCGAAGGACAGACCGCGCTGGTCACCGGCGCCACCCAGGGTATCGGCCGCGCCACTGCCCTGGCGCTGGCGGGAGCCGGTGCGACGGTATGGATCAACCACCTCGACCAGGCCGAAGCCGCCAGCGCGCTGGCGGCGCGCATCGCCGCCGCGGGCGGACGCGCCTGTGCGGTGCAGGCCGACGTTGCCGTGCCGCCGCAGGTAGAAGACATGTTCGCCCGCGTGCTTGCCGAGGGCGACCTGCACATCCTGGTGAACAACGCCGGGATCATGCTGGAGAAACCCTTCCTGGACACCAGCGAAGACGACTGGGCCACGCTGCTCGGTGTCGACCTCACCGCGGTCTACCGCTGCTGCCGGCATGCCCTGGCGCACATGCAGGCGCGGGGCAGCGGCAGCATCGTCAATATTGCTTCGGAACTCGGCCAGCTCGGCCGCGAGCGTTACGCCGCCTACTGCGCGGCCAAGGCCGGGGTGATCGGGCTGACCAAGGCGCTGGCCCGCGAGTTCGCCCCGCACCTGCGCATCAACGGCGTGGCGCCGGGGCCGGTGGACACGCCGATGGTCTCGGTGGAGCACATGAGCGAAGCGATGATCGCCCGCGAGACGGCGATTCCCGCCGGGCGCCTGGGCAAGCCCGAGGAAATCGCTGCTGCCGTGCTGTTCCTCGTCTCGCCCGAAGCGAGTTTCTTCCATGGGCAGATACTCGGCGCCAATGGCGGCGCCTGGATGGGCGCCTGATGCGCGCGGAAATCATCCTGCTGCTGGGCGCCGCCATCTGGGGTCTGGGCTGGATGCCACTGGCGCACTTCGCCGGGCAGGGTCTCGCCGGCATGCCGCTGGTGCTCTGCACCTACGGGCTGCTCTGCGCGCTGGCCGTGCCACTGGTGCTGAACCAGCGCCGGCAATGGTGGCCGCAGCGCAGTGCCCTGCTCGCTATCTGCCTGTTTGGCGGCTGGGCGACGGCCGGGCTGGTAGCGGCATTGTCCGAGGGTGACGTGGTGCGCGCCATGCTGCTGTTCTACCTGGCGCCGGTATGGGGCCTGCTCGGCGGCCGCCTGCTGTTCGGCGAACGGCTGACGCCTGCGCGGCTCGGCGCGCTGGCGCTGGCCATGCTCGGCATCGCCCTGACCCTGGGTATCAGTCACGAAACCTTCCGCCCGCTGGCCGCCAGCGACTGGCTGGCGCTCTCCGCCGGCTTCGCCTTCGCCCTCAACAACCTGGCCACCCGCGCCGCCGAACAGGTGCCGCTGGCGAGCAAGGCGGTAGTCGGCTTCATCGGCAGCGCCGCGCTGGGTGGGCTGTTCTGCCTGCTGCAAGGCACGCCGCTGCCCGCCGTCGATGCCCAGCAATGGTTGCAACTGGCCGCCTTCGGCCTGTTCTGGCTGGCCGCCATGGGCGCCGCGCAATACGGCTTCAGCCACGTCGAGGCGAGCCGCGCCGCGGTGCTGGTGGTGATCGAACTGCTGGTCGCCGTGCTCACCGCCGCCTGGTTCGGCGAGCGCGAACTGGGCCTGCGCGAATGGCTCGGCGGCTCCCTGGTCCTGGCCGCGGCGCTGATCGCCGCGCGCCCTTCTCCCGAACTTCCCCCCACTCTCTGCGAGGCCGAATCATGACTGTCCGGATGGACCAGCTCAGCTGGGTCGAGTACGCGCGCCGGGTGCGCGAGCAATCCCCTGTGGTCTTCCTGCCCTGCGGCGCCACCGAGCAGCACGGCCCGCACCTGCCGCTGGGCACCGATGCGCTGCTGGCCAGCGCGCTGTGCGAAGACGTTGCCCGGCAGGTCGACGGGCTGGTCGCGCCCGCGCTCTCCTACGGCTACAAGTCGCAGCCCAAGTGCGGCGGCGGCCAGCATTTCTGCGGCACCACCAGCCTCGACGGGCAGACGCTGATTGCGCTGGTGCGCGATGCCGTGCGCGAGTTCGCCCGCCACGGCGTGACCCGCCTGGTACTGGTGGACGGCCATTATGAAAACCAGTGGTTCGTCACCGAAGGCATCCAGCTCGCCCTGCGCGAACTGGGCACCAGCAGCCCTCTTGAAGTGATGCGCCTGGAGCATTGGGACTTCTGCAGCGAGTCCACACTCAGCGAGGTCTTCCCCGACGGTTTCCCCGGCTTCGCCCTGGAGCACGCGGCGGTGATCGAGACCTCGCTGATGCTGCACTACCTGCCCAATCTCGTGCGCCTGGACCTGATCCCCGACGATGGCCCCGCCGACTTCCCGCCCTACGACATGTACCCCAGCCGCACCGAGTGGGTGCCGCCGTCGGGCGTGCTCTCCTCGGCGCGCGGCTCCAGCGCCGACAAGGGCCTGCGCATGGCCCGCGACATCGTCGGCGGCATTGCCGATGCCGTGCGCAAGGAGTTCCGCCTGTGAGCACTGCGCTGATCGTCATCGACATGCAGCGCGACTTCTGCGCCCCCGGCGGCTACGCCGACCAGGCCGGGCTGGACATCGACCGCCTGCGCGCACCGATTCCGGCCATCTCCCGGCTGCTGGACAGCGCCCGCAGCCTTGGCCTGCTGGTGGTGCATACCCGCGAAGGGCACCGCGCCGACCTCAGCGACCTGCACGCCAGCAAGCGCCACCGCGCCGAATTCGCCGGCGCGCCGATCGGCCACCAGGGCCCGCTGGGCCGCCTGCTGGTGCGCGGCGAGTACGGCCACGACCTGATCGATGAACTGCGCCCGCTGCCCGGCGAACCGGTGGTGGACAAGCCCGGCTACAGCGCCTTCGCCTACACCGACCTGGACCTGCTGCTGCGCAGCCGCGGCATCGGCCACCTGGTACTGTGCGGAGTGACCACCGAAGTCTGCGTTTCCTCCACCCTGCGCGCGGCGGTGGAACTGGGCTATGCCTGTACCCTGGTGGGTGACGCCTGCGGCTCGCCCAGCGCCGAACTGCACGCCGCCGCCCTGGCGATGGTCGAGGTGGAAGGCGGGCTGTTCGGCCGGGTGCTGGACAGCCGCAGCGTACTCGTCGAATGGGAGGAAAACGCATGCCTGGCCTGAATACTTCCCCGGTGCCGCCCGCCTATCTCGGCGTCTGGCAACGCACCCTGCTGACCACCACGGCCGGCGGTCGCGACACCAGCACCCGCGTCTACTGGCTGCAGACCGAGCGCCTGTTCGCCGACCTGCGCATTCCCCTGCCGGCGCCGCAGTCATCCGCCGAGCTGGCCACTCAGGCGGGATTTGCCGGCATCACCGAGATCACCGGCGAAACTTGCCAGTGGCACCGGGCAATCGACTTCCAGCCGCCCAATGGCGGCGAGGACATCGGCCGCATGCACTTCGTAAACAGCGAGAAACTGCTGGAAGACGGCCTGGATGGCAGTTACCACGAAGTCTGGGAGCGCCTGCCGGAATCCATCGGACGCAATCGCGGCGTGTGGTTGAGCGCCGCCGACGGCAGGCAGGGTTGCCTGCTGCTGGCGGGTGACTGCTTCCTGTTCGCCGCCGGACGTCGCCAGGCATTGCCGATGGCCGACTCACTAGCCGCCCTGCTGGACGGTGACCACCCGGAGTTGCTGGATTTCGAGCTGTCATTCGGGCGCCACCACGGTGGCGAAACGCCCTGGAAGATCGAACTCTCCACCCTGCCCGCGCGCATCGGCGCCGCGCTGCTGCCCGCCACGGCCGGCCCCGACCACCCCGAGCTGCTGCGCGACGCCAGCTGGATCAACAGCCTCGGCGCCGCGCCGCCCGCCGGTGGCTGGCAACCCTGCGAGCTACCGCTGTTCCCTGATGAGGAGGTGACGCCATGACCGCCCACCAACCCCTGCCGCGCCCAGTGGCGCAACCTGCCCGCCAGCGCTGGTGGGTGATTCGCGGCGACCTGCCGCGCGGCGCCGTCTGGGCACTGGCCGGCGCTGGCCTGCTGCTGCCCGTGGCGCTCTGGTGGGCTTGCGGCGCCTTGGGGCTGACCAACCCGATGTTCTTCCCCAGCCCCGACGCCGTACTCGCACGCCTGGGCCACTGGTGGAGCGACGAAGGCCTGGTCGGCGATATCGCCATCAGCGTCTACCGGGTCATGGGCGGCTTCCTCGCCTCGGCAGTGATCGCCCTGCCCATCGGCCTGTACATCGGCACCTATCGCCCGGTGCAGGCGTTCCTCGAACCGCTCACCGACTTCATCCGCTACATGCCGGCGGTGGCGTTCATCCCCCTGGTGATGCTCTGGGTCGGCATCGACGAAGGCTCCAAGGTGCTGATCATCTTCATCGGCACCTTCTTCCAGATGGTGCTGATGGTCGCCGAGGACGTGCGCCGGGTGCCCATGGCGCAGATCGAGGCAGCGCAGACCATGGGCGCCAACCGCGCGGAAATCATCAAGCTGGTGGTGCTGCCCTCGGCGCGCCCGGCGCTACTGGACACCCTGCGCATCACCTGCGGCTGGGCCTGGACCTACCTTGTCGTGGCCGAACTGGTGGCCGCCAACTCGGGCCTCGGCTACGCCATCCTCAAGGCGCAGCGCTACATGCAGACCGACAAGATCTTCGCCGGCATCCTGCTGATCGGCGTCATCGGCCTGCTCACCGACCAGGCGTTCCGCTGGCTCGGCCGAGTGGCCTTTCCCTGGATGAAGAGGTAAGCCTGATGAGCCAGAACAAGATCGCCATTCGCCACGTCGACAAGGTCTTCAGCAGCCAGGGCCGCCAGGTGCAGGCGCTGCAGGACGTGAACCTGGACATCCGCGCCAACGAGTTCGTCACCTTCGTCGGCGCCTCGGGCTGTGGCAAGTCCACCCTGCTGCGCAGCATCGGCGGGCTGGAGCGCCACAGCGGCGGGGAAATCCTCGTCGACGGCCGCGCCGTGGACGGCCCCGGCATCGACCGCGCCATGGTCTTCCAGCACTACAGCCTGTATCCCTGGCTGAAGGTGATGGACAACATCAAGTTCTGCCGGCGGCTCAAGGTGGTCTCCGACACCGTGCGCGGCGACGCCGACGTGGAGGTCGCCAGCGGCCGCGCCGATGCGCTGCTCAACCTGATGGGCCTGTCGGCCTTCGCCCAGGCCTACCCCAGCCAGCTTTCCGGCGGCATGCAGCAACGCGTGGCGATTGCCCGCGCGCTGATGCCCAAGCCACAGATACTGCTGATGGACGAGCCCTTCGGCGCGCTGGACGCGCAGACCCGCGAGGTGATGCACGACCTGATCCGCCACGTGCACCGGCTGGAGAACAGCACCATCCTGTTCGTCACCCATGACGTCGACGAGGCCATCTACCTGGGCGGCCGCGTGGTGCTGATGGCCCCGCGCCCCGGACGCATCGACAGCGTCTACGAGGTGCCGCTGCCCGCCGAGCGCAATCAGGACATGAAGATGGCTGCGGAATTCATCGCGCTGAAGAAGCAGATCCTCGCGCGCATCCGCGAGACCTCGGGCATGAGTACCGACCTGGAACTGCTGGAGCAGCTGACCCGTACCGCGGCGCCGGCCTGAACCTGGAGGAAGGGGAAGCGGCGGAGCGGGTAGCTCCGCCGTTGTGCCGGGCGTGGTGCCCGAAACGGATTGCGCAGAACGCGCGAGGGGAACGGCCTGCCGGGAGCGGGTAGCCCCACCCGAAGGCTGGCAGGCCGGATGGCCGCAGGAGCGGCCGAATGCTTGCCGCAAGCGCCCGGACAGGCGCTTGCGGCATCGACGTCAGCCGATGGTCATCAGGCTGGCGTTGCCGCCGGCGGCAGCGGTGTTGACGCTCAGGGCACGCTCGATCAGCAGGCGCTCCAGCGGGATATCGGTTTCCCCGCGGTTCAGCCCGGTGACGCCGACGATGGCGCCCTTGCGCTGGCTGGCCAGCTCGCAGACTGCACGCAGCTGATCGGAATCGCCGTGGTGCAGGATCGCGTCGAACACTTTGTCGGTGCTGCTCCAGTCGGCGACCAGCTCGATGCGCTGGGCGACTTCCTTCGGCAGTTCCTTCACCACCGCCGCGTTGGACTCGGCAACCAGCGCACGGCTGCCTACCGCGAGCACGGCTGCCAGCTGCGCGAGCAGGTCGGCGCGGTCTTCGGCCAGGCAAAGCACGTGCTCACGCGGCAACAGGGTGTAGCTGTTGCGCTCGCCGGTCGGGCCGGTCAGCAACTGCTGGGTGAAGCTCTGCGACAGCGCGACGTAGCCGGCCAGCTGCGCTGCCAGGACGGTGTCCTTCTGCGCCCACTGGGCGAGTGCTTCCACGGCCTTCTCGGCATCCTTCGGACGCGGCAGTGCTTGCGCGCCGTCGCCCTTGAGCTGGTTGGCCACCGCCTCCTGCGGACGGGTCGACAGCAGGCGGTACAGGTACAGCGGGCCGCCGGCCTTGGGACCGGTGCCGGACAGACCTTCACCACCGAACGGCTGCACGCCGACCACGGCGCCGACCACGTTGCGGTTGACGTAGAGGTTGCCGACATGGGCCGTGCCAACGACCTGGGCGATGGTCTCGTCGATGCGGGTATGCACGCCGAGGGTCAGGCCGTAGCCGGATTCGTTGATCTGCGCGAGCAACTGGTCCAGTTCGGCACGCTGGTAACGCACCACGTGCAGCACCGGGCCGAAGATTTCGCGCTTGAGCTCGCTGAAGCTCTCCAGCTCGATCAGGGTCGGCACGACGAAGGTGCCGCGCTTGATTTCCTCGGCATCCACGCGGGCGCTCTGGAATACCTTGCGGCCTTTGTCGCGCATCACCTGGATGTGCTTGTCGATGTTGCCCTTGGCTTCCTCGTCGATCACCGGGCCGATATCGGTGTGCAGGCGCTCCGGCGCACCGACGCGGTATTCCGCCATGGCGCCCTTGAGCATCTGTATCACGCGGTCGGCAGCGTCTTCCTGCACGCACAGCACGCGCAGCGCGGAGCAGCGCTGGCCGGCACTGTCGAAGGCGGAGTTGACCACGTCCACCACCACCTGCTCGGCCAGCGCCGAGGAGTCGACGATCATCGCGTTGAGGCCGCCGGTTTCGGCGATCAGCGGGATGGTGCGGCCCTGGGCGTCGAGGCGACCAGCGATGTTGCGCTGGAGGATGCCGGCCACTTCGGTGGAACCGGTGAACATCACGCCACGCACGCGCTCGTCGCCGACCAGACGGGCGCCGACGGTTTCGCCACGGCCCGGCAGCAGTTGCACGGCCCCTGCGGGTACGCCGGCTTCCAGCAGGATGCGCACGGCTTGCGCGGCGATCAGCGGGGTCTGCTCGGCGGGCTTGGCCAGCACGGTGTTGCCGGCGGCCAGGGCGGCGGCTACCTGGCCGCTGAAGATCGCCAGCGGGAAGTTCCACGGGCTGATGCACACCACCGGGCCCAGCGGGCGGTGGCTGTCGTTGGCGAAGTGGGTGCTGGCCTGGGCGCCGTAGTAGCGCAGGAAGTCCACCGCCTCGCGCACTTCGGCGATGGCGTTGGCGAAGGTCTTGCCCGATTCGCGCACCAGCACGCCCATCAGCGACTGGATCTCGGCTTCCATCAGGTCGGCGGCGCGCATCAGGATGGCACCGCGCTCGGACGGCTGGGTCGATTGCCAGATCTGCGCACTGGACAGCGCGCCGAGTATGGCGTTGTTCACGTCGGCCTCGCTGGCCTCACGCACGTGGCCGACCACATCGCGCAGGTCGGCCGGGTTGCGCACCGGCTGCGCCTCGCCCGGCGCGGCATCGGCCAGACCCAGCATTGGCTCGGCGACATAGGCCTGGTTGGTGCTCGACAGCAGCGCCGAGGACAGCGAACCCAGGCGGTGTTCGTTGGCCAGGTCGATGCCGGCGGAGTTCAGCCGGGCATCGCCATAGAGGTCACGCGGCAGCGCAATGCGCGGGTGCGGCAGGCCCAGGGTGCCTTCCTGCGCGGCCATCTGCTCGACCTGCAGGACCGGGTCCAGCACCAGGTCCTGCAGGGAGATGCTGTGGTCGGCAATGCGGTTGACGAAGGAGGTGTTGGCGCCGTTTTCCAGCAGGCGGCGCACCAGGTACGCCAGCAGAGTTTCGTGGCTGCCCACCGGTGCATAGATGCGGCACGGGCGGTTGAACTTGCCGTCGGCAACCTTGCCCACCACCTGCTCGTACAGCGGCTCGCCCATGCCGTGCAGGCACTGGAATTCGTACTGGCCCGGGTAGTAGTTCTGCCCGGCCAACTGGTAGATGGCCGACAGCGAGTGGGCGTTGTGGGTGGCGAACTGCGGGTAGATGGCTTCCGGCACGGCCAGCAGCTTGCGCGCGCAGGCCAGGTAGGAGACGTCGGTGTAAGGCTTGCGGGTGTAGACCGGGTAGCCTTCCAGGCCGTTGACCTGGGCCAGCTTGATCTCGCTGTCCCAGTAGGCGCCCTTCACCAGGCGGATCATCAGGCGGTGGCGGCTGCGCTTGGCCAGGTCGATGATGTAGTCGATCACGTATGGGCAGCGCTTCTGGTAGGCCTGGATGACGAAGCCGATGCCGTTCCAACCGGCGAGGCTCGGCTCGAAGCACAGGCGCTCGAGCAGGTCGAGGGAGATTTCCAGGCGGTCGGCTTCCTCGGCGTCGATGTTGATGCCGATGTCGTAGTCGCGGGCCATCTTCACCAGGCCGAGCACGGTCGGGTACAGCTCGTCCATTACGCGGTCGTACTGGGCGCGGCTGTAGCGCGGGTGCAGCGCGGAAAGCTTGATCGAGATGCCCGGGCCTTCGTAGATGCCGCGGCCGTGGGAAGCCTTGCCGATGGCATGAATCGCCTGCTCGTAGGACGCCAGGTAGCGCTTGGCGTCCTCGTCGGTCAGCGCGGCTTCGCCGAGCATGTCGTAGGAGTAGCGGAAGCCGCGGGATTCCATGTTGGCCGCATTGGCCAGGGCTTCGGCGATGGTCTCGCCGGTGACGAACTGCTCGCCCATCAGGCGCATGGCCATGTCCACGCCCTTGCGGATCAGCGGCTCGCCGGACTTGCCGATGATGCGGTTGAGCGCCGAGGACATGCCCGCTTCGGTGTGGGTCGAGACCAGCTTGCCGGTGATCAGCAGGCCCCAGGAAGCGGCGTTGACGAACATCGACGGGCTCTGGCCGAGGTGCTGGCTCCAGTTGCCGTTACTGATCTTGTCGCGGATCAGCGCGTCACGGGTGGCCTTGTCCGGGATGCGCAGCAGCGCCTCGGCCAGGCACATCAGCGCCACACCTTCCTGGGAAGACAGCGAGAACTCCTGCAGCAGACCCTGCACCAGGCCCTGGCGGCCACCGGCGTTCTTCTGGTTGCGCAGCTTCTCGGCGATGCCCAGGGCCATCTTGCTGGCGGCGCCGGCCTGCTCTTTCGGCAGGCGGGCCAGGTCCAGCAGCATCGGCAGCGCTTCGGTTTCCGGGCGGCGATAGGCGGCGGTGATGGCCGCGCGCAGCACGGATTGCGGGAGGATGCTTTCGGCGAAATCGAGGAACACCTGCAACCCTTGTTCGTTCAGCGCGTCCAGCGACTCTTCGCCCGCTGCCGCGGCCAGACCGGACTGTTCAGCCGGCGTGAGACCGCCTTCCACCTGCTCCAGGTAGGAGAAGATGGCCTGCTTGATCAGCCAGTGCGGGGTACGGTCGAGTTGCTGGGCAGCCAGCTTGAGGCGCTCGCGGGTGGCGTCGTCGAGCTTCACGCCAAGGGTGGTGGTGGCCATGGGGCTTCCTGTTGTTAGAAGGTGTGCCTGAAAATCGGCGAAAGGTTATACCGCCGAATCGCAAGGTGCAACCAGGTGCAACCCAATAAAAACAAGCCTTTGGTCGTACGCGCGAATCCGGTGCAACCGGTGACATTTCCCACACGGGGCGCTACCAAACGGAGCACGGCCAGAGGCTGGGCCCGCCGCAACCCTTGAAGGCCGGGCGGGCATCAGGAAGAAAGCAGTGTTCATGCCAGCAGGAGGAAAAGGTGCAACCCGCGCGATGGGAAAGCCGGCTGGACGTAGGAGCGGGCTTTGTCCGCGATCGTTTCATCGCGGCGCCAGGCATCGAAGCTGCCGATTCGACATCGCGGACAGAGTCCGCTCCTACGAGATACCTCTGCGCTTGGGCCATCCCTCACCCTAGCCCTCTCCCTCTGGGAGAGGGCTGGGGTGAGGGGAAAGCATCGGCACGGGCTTCCCGAGAAAGACAGTTGCTCCTACAGGGAAACGTCAGAGCCGAAACGACTCACTCCAGCGGCAGGTAGATGCAGAACTCCGCGCCCTGCCCCGGCTCGCTGCGCACCTCGATGCGGCCGCCGTGGGCCTGGACGATCTGCTCGGAGATATACAGCCCCAATCCCAGCCCGGCGACGCGGGCCGCGCCGGCGCCGCGTTCGAACTGCTGGAAGATGCGCCGCTGTTCGTCGGCGCCGATACCGTCGCCATGGTCGCGCACGCAGAGCTGCGCCTGGCCCTGCTGCAGCGCAACGCTCACTTGCACTGGCCGGCCGGGACCGTAGCGCAGGGCATTGCTGACCAGGTTGCTGATCACCTGTTCCACGCGGTAGGCGTCCCACACCCCTTCCACCACCTCCGGCGCCTCGAGGCTCACCTCGCAGCCCGCGGCCTGGGCCTGCACCGAGAAATTGCCGAGGACACGCCGGGCGATTTCCGCGAGGTTGGCCACCTCCGGGCGAATGGACAGCTTGCCGGTGCGGATGCGCGACACGTCGAGCATGTCCTCGATCAGCCGGGTCAGCCCGGTGAGCTGGCGCTCGTCACGCTCGAACAGCACGCCAAGGCGCTCCTCGGCGAAGTGCTCCAGCTTACCCTTGGCCAGGTGCAACCGGCGCAGTTGGGTATCCAGCATCAGCCCATTGAGCGGCGTGCGCAGCTCGTGGGAAACGATCGACATGAAGTCGTCGCGCATCTTCACCGCGCGCTGCAGCTCCACCTGGGTTTCGCGCAACTCGGCGAGCAACGCGTCCTGCTCGGTACGTGCCTGCTCCAGCGCTTCCAGTTGGCGGTCGAGCACCTTGCGCTGGCGGTAGAGGTCGACGAAGACGTTGACCTTGCTGCGCACCGCATGGTTGTCCAGCGGCTTGTAGAGGAAGTCCACCGCGCCGCTCTCGTAGCCCTTGAAGGCGTAGTTCAGCTCGCGCCCGGCGGCGGTGACGAAGACGATGGGGATGTTCTTGGTGCGCTCGGTGCCGCGCATCAGCTCGGCCAGGGCAAAACCATCCATGCCCGGCATCTGCACGTCGAGGATGGCCAGGGCGAACTCGTGTTCCAGCAGCAGCGACAACGCCTCGTCCGCCGAGGAGGCCTTGAACACTTCGCGGCCCTCGCCCTTGATCAACGCTTCCAGCGCCAGGAGGTTCTCCGGCAGGTCGTCGACGATCAGCAGTTTGCTTCCCTGGTTACGCAACATGTTGGGTGCCCATTCGGGTCAGGAGCGCGTGAATTTCACGCAGCCGAAGAATGTGGTCCGGGGCGTGGAGTGCAATGGCCGCCTCCGGCATGGTGGACACGGCGGCTTCGGCCGGGTCCTGGACGATACTCAGCCCGCCCTGGCGCTGGATGCGCGCCAGGCCCTCGGCACCATCCTGGTTGGCGCCGGTCAGCAGGATGCCGACCAGGGCCTCGCGGTACGCGTCGGAGGCCGAGTCGAACAGAATGTCGATCGAGGGCCGGGAGAAGTTCCTCGGCGCCTCGCGGCTCAGGGCAAAGGTGCGCTCCTGCTCGATGGACAGGTGGTACCCGGCGGCGGCGAAGTACAGCGTGCCCGCCTCCACCGGCGCCTTGTCGCGGGCCTCTTTCACCGGGATCGCCAGGCGCCTGGCGAACAGGTCCACCAGCTGGCTCTCGTGGTTTTCCGGCAGATGCAGCACGGCCACCATGGGCAGGCCGAAGTCCGCCGGCAACCCGCCGAACAGCTGGAACAGCGCATCCACGCCGCCCGCCGAGGCACCAATGACCACGGCCTGCACCGTTCTCTGCACCTTTCCCTGCAAATCCCGCTGCGTACTCATCGCTTGCGAAACACCCGTTCGCGGCGGTTCACCACCTCGAACTCCGCGGCGAAGTCGGTGAAATCGAGGCTTTCCTTGCTGCCCAGGCCGAGGAAGCCCCGGTGGCACAGCGATTCGTGGAACAGGCCGATGGCGCGGTTCTGCAACTGCCGGTTGAAATAGATCAGCACGTTGCGGCAGGAGATCAGGTGCGTCTCGGAAAACACGCTGTCGGTGGCCAGGCTGTGATCGGCGAAGGTCACGTTGGCACGCAGCAGCTTGTCGAACAGCGCGCCGTCGTAGGCGGCCGTGTAATAGTCCGAGAGCGAGCCCTTGCCGCCGGCGGCACGGTAGTTCTCGCTGGCCTGGGCCAGATCGTCGACCGCATAGATGCCGCGCTGCGCCTGTTCCAGCGAGCGCGGATTGATGTCGGTGGCATAGATCAGCGTGCGCTCCAGCAGACCTTCCTCGTGCAGCAGGATGGCCAGCGAATGCACCTCTTCACCAGTGCTGCACCCCGCCACCCACAGACGCAGCGACGGATAGGTACGCAGCACCGGCACCACTTCCTGGCGCAGCGCAAGGAAGTAGCTGGGATCGCGAAACAGCTCGCTCACCGAGATGGTGAGGTACTGCAGCAGCTCATGGAAGGCATGTGGGTCGTGCAGGATGCGCTCCTGCAAGGCGGAGATGCTGCGGCACTCGAACAGTTTGGTGGCATGCAATACACGACGCTTCAGCGAGGTGCCGGAGTAGTCGCGGAAGTCGTAGCTGTACTTCAGGTAGATCGCCTCGATCAGGAGGGGCAGCTCGATATCCTGGCTGCGATCAGGCATGTCAGATGCGCTCCAGCTTCGGTAACCAGACACGGATCAGGGAGAACAGGCGGTCCAGGTCGATGGGCTTGGCCAGGTAGTCGTTGGCACCGGCGCGCAGGCACAGCTCGTGGTCGTCCTTCATCGCCTTGGCGGTGACCGCCAGGATCGGCAGCTTCTTCCAGCGCGCGTCCTGGCGGATCAGGCGGGTCGCCTCGTAGCCATCCATCTCCGGCATCATCACGTCCATCAGCACCAGGTCAATGTCGCCGACCGCGTCGAGTTTCTCGATGGCCTCGCGGCCGTTGCGCGCCACTTCCACCCGTGCGCCCTTGTGCTCCAGGGCGCTGGTGAGGGCAAAGATGTTGCGCACGTCGTCGTCCACCAGCAGGATGCGCCGCTCCTCGAAGGCCCGGTCGCGGTTGCGCGAGGTGCGCAGCATGCGCTGGCGCTCGCTGGAAAGCTGCGACTCGACCTTGTGCAGGAACAGCGTCACCTCGTCCAGCAGGCGCTCCGGCGAACGCGCGCCCTTGATGATGATCGAGCGCGAGTACTTGAGCAGCTCGGCCTCTTCGTCGCGGGTCAGGTTGCGCCCGGTGTAGACGATCACCGGCGGGAACGAGCAGATGTCTTCCTCGCCCATGCGCCGCAGCAGCTCGTTGCCCTGCATGTCCGGCAGCTTGAGGTCGATGATCATGCAGTCGTAGATGTTCCGGCGCAGCAGCTCCAGGGCCTGCTCGCCCTGCTCCACCGCCGTGATCTCGATGTCGTCGTCACCGATCAGGCGCGAGACACTGTCGCGCTGCAGCGGGTCGTCTTCCACCAGGAGGATGCGCTTGACCTCCTGGGTCAGCTTGGCCTCCAGCTTGCCGAAGACTTCGCGCAGTTGCTCGCGGGTGGTCGGTTTCAATGCATAGCCGATCGCCCCCAGATGCAGGGCCGCTTCGCTGCGGTCCTCCACCGACACCACGTGCACCGGGACATGGCGGGTGCGCGGATTGGCCTTCAGGCGCTGCAGCACGGCGAGGCCGGACTCATCGGGCAGGTGCATGTCCAGCAGGATGGCGTCGGGAGCGTGCTCGTCGGCCAGGCGCAGGCCTTCCTCGGCGCCCATGGCCACCAGGCAGCGATAGCCCAGTTCACGGGCCAGGTCGTAGAGGATGCGGGCGAATTTCGGCTCGTCCTCCACCACCAGCACGCAGCGCTGGCCGACACTGGCCTGCTCGCGGTCGTCGGCGAAGGTCGCAGCGGCTGGCGCCCGCACCACCGGCGGAGCAACCGGAGCGGCGCTGGCGACGATCGGCGCAGGCGTGCTGACCGCAGTGTCCTCGACCGGTGCCTGGTAGTTCAGTGGCAACAGCAGGCTGAAGACGCTGCCTTTGCCCGGCTCGCTGCTGACGATAATGCTGCCGCCCAGCAGATGCGCCAGGTCGCGGGAAATCGACAGGCCCAGACCAGTACCGCCGTAGCGGCGATTGGTGGCGCCATCGGCCTGCTGGAAGGCTTCGAAGATACGCTGCAGCTGGTCCTCGGCGATGCCGATACCGCTATCGCGCACGTCGAAGCGCAGGCCCTCGGGCGCCGCACTCACGTGCAGGGAAACTTCGCCGGCATCGGTGAACTTGAGGGCATTGGACAGCAGGTTCTTGAGGATCTGCTCGACTCGCTGGCGATCACTGAACAGCAGCGCCGGCGCGTCTTCGGCAACGTCGGCAACGAAGCGCAGGCGCTTGTCGTCGGCCTGCGGGCGGAACATGCTTTCCACCGCCTCCACCAGACGCCGCACGCTGGCATTTTCCGGGCGCACCTCCAGCTTGCCGGCCTCCACCTTGGAGATGTCGAGGATATCGTTGATCAGGTTGAGCAGGTCGTTGCCGGCGCCGTAGATCGACTCGGCGAACTTCACTTGTTCCTCATCGAGGTTGCCCTGTTCGTTGTCCGCCAGCAGGCGCGCCAGGATCAGCGAGCTGTTGAGCGGCGTCCGCAGTTCGTGGGACATGTTGGCGAGGAACTCGGACTTGTAGCGGCTGGCCCGCTGCAGTTCGTCGGCGCGGCCCTGCAGGTCCAGGCGCGCCTGGTTCAGCTCGGTGTTCTTGGTGTCCAGGTCATCACGCTGGGCGGCCAGTTCCTGGGTCTGCTCGGCGAGGCGTTCGTTGGTCTGCTCCAGCTCGGCCTGCTGGGCCTCCAGGTGCGCCTGGGACTCCTTGAGCACCCGCGATTGCTCTTCCAGCTCCTCGTTGGCGGTCTTCAGCTCTTCCTGCTGCACCTGCAGCTCTTCGTTGAGCTGCTGGGTCTCCGCCAGCAGGTCCTGCAGGCGCTGGCGATGCAGCGCGGCGGCGACCGCGCTGCCGAGCGTTTCGGCGACGCCCTGGAGGAACGCCTGCTCGCGCTCGCTCAGCACCCGCAGGAAGCCCAGCTCCAGCACCCCGACCACGCCACCCTCGTTGAGCAGCGGCAGCAGCGCCACACTCACCGGCGAACCGTTGCCCAGCGCCGAGTTGACCTTCAGGTAGTCGGCCGGCAAGCCCTCCATCACCCGCAGCTTGCGTTGCCGGGCAGCCTGGGCGATCAGGCTTTCGTCGGCGGCGAAGTACTCCACGCCATCCACTTCGCGGGCGAAGCCGAAGGTGGCGCCGCGCAGCAGGCCGCCATGGTCGTCACGCACGTACAGTGCTCCGATGGGCGAGCCGACGAATTCACCGAGGAACTCCATCAGGCTGCGCCCCAGCAACGGCAGCGATTGCTGGCCGATCAACTGGTCGCCCAGGCGGCTCTGACCATCACGCAGCCATGCCTGCTGCTGCAGCTGTTCGTTATGCAGCACCTGGCGACGCAGGGACTCGGCATACGACTCGGACAGGCTGACCAGTTGCCGGCGGCCGAAATACGCCAGCAACGTGCCGACCACGATGCTGAAGACCAGGTAGAGAATGACCACGCCGGTGGAAAGGCTGGAGGCGAACTGGTTGCGGTCGTGGCGCAGTTGCTGCTCGGTGTTGATCAGCGAGGCGTACTGCGCACGGATCGCATCCATCATGCTCTTGCCGCGCCCGGCCTTGATGGCGTCGGAGGTGTCCTGGCCCTGGCGGCGCAACTCGATCATCTGCTGGGCGAAGGTCATCCACTCGTCCTGCATCGAGGTCAGGCGCGAAACCCGCTCCACCTGCGGCGGGTTGTCGGCGACCAGTTCCGACAGGCTCTTGAGCCCGGCGTTGATGCGTGGCCGCGCCTGTTCCAGCGGTTCGAGGAAGCGCGCATCGCCGGTGATCAGGAAGCCGCGCAGGCCACTCTCCTGGTCCACGCTGAGGCGCTGCATCTCGTTGGCGCTGGAGATCACCCGATCGGTGTGCTCGACCCAGCCCAGCACGTCGAGCATGTAGAGAATCAGGCCGATGAACAGCACCGCCCCCAGCAAACAGATGCCCAACGGCAGCGCCATGTTGCGCGCGAGGATGCGGCGGAAGGCGCTTTCGTCGGCGACGACTTTCTGGTTCATCGATGGATTCCCTGCTGCGGTCCTTCCCTGGAAGCGATCGGCCGGTGTAGCGGCTATAACGACGGAAGCCAGGTAAGTATTTGAAGTTATTGTAAGAACGTTCTTAAAACAGCATAAATAATAACGTGAAGCGCTGTAGGCTACACACCGGCTGGCCAATTGACAGCCGATCCCGCACGGGCGTTCGAAATATTTCCGGCTGCCCACGGAGAAAAGTGGAATCTTCTGTTAACGGGCCTTTCCAACGTCCGACAAGGAACAGAAGATCAATCGGTCGCAGGGTTTGCTCGATGCCAAGCTCCCCGGGGGAAACCCCCATTTCGCCAGGCGATTTCCTCAACAGCAGTAGCGCCATGGCACCGCTGATCCGTCAGCACGACTGGGCATCCTCGCCACTCGGCCCCATGGACCAGTGGCCAGCCATCCTCAAGGGTATCCTCGAGGTCGGGCTCAACTCGCGCCTGCCCGTGTGCATCTACTGGGGGCCGGAGTTCATCCTGCTGTACAACGACGCCTGGAGCGCCATCCCCGGCGACAAGCACCCCGCCTGCCTCGGCCAGCCGGCGCGGGTCGCCTGGTCGGATATCTGGTCGATCCTCGACCCCATGTACAACGGCATCCTGCAGACCGGCGTCGCCGCCCATGAAGAGGATCGCCTGCTGCCCATGGTGCGCTTCGGCTATGTCGAGGAGGCCTACTTCACCTACAACGTCAGCCCGATCTTCGGCCAGGACGGCAAGCCCATCGGCCTGTTCAACACGGCGGTCGAGACCACCGGCAACGTCATCCAGCAACGCCGCCAGCGCCTGCTCACCCGTCTGGCGGAGCGCCTCGGCCAGGCCGACGACAGTGCGCAGATCTGCACCCAGGCCTTCGCCCTGCTCGGCGAAGCAGGCCATGACGTGCCCTTCTGCCTGCTCTACCGGGCCGGCACCCTGATCGGCGCCTGCGGCACCGATACCCGCGACCGCTTTGCCCCGGCGCAACTGACCGCCGAGGATGACCCCCTGCACCTGTTCAACGGTCTCCAGCAAGCCCACCAGACGCCCCTTGGCAGCCAGCATGCGCGCGCCTTCGCGCCCTGGCCGGAAGTGCTCGACAGCACCTATGCCACGCCGCTGGACGGCGACACCGAGAGCCTCGCGGTATTCGGCATCAGCCCGCGACGACGCCTGGATGAACACTACGCGACCTTCTTCAACGAGCTGGCCGCCCTGCTCGGCCATGCCCTGGCCGCCGCTGCCCAGCGCACGGAAGAACGCCGGATCAGGGAAGCGGTGCAGGAAGAGGCCCGCCAGCGCACCCTGGAGCGCGACCGCGTATGGACAGTGAGCCAGGACCTGCTCTGCGTGCTCGATCACCAGGGCATCCTGCGCAGCGTCAACCCGGCCTGGAGCAGCCTGCTGGGCTGGAGCGAGGAGCAGCTCAGCGGACGCAACAGCGAGGAGCTGGTACACCCGGACGACCTCCGGCCGAGCATCGACATCCGCGCCACGCTGGCCCGTGGCGAACGCCTGCAGCACTTCGAGAACCGCATGCGCCATGCCGATGGCAGCTACCGCTGGATTTCCTGGCATGCCACCGCGGCAGACGGCGTGATCTATGGTTGCGGGCGCGACATCAGCGAGCAGAAGCGCGGCGTCGAACTGCTGCAACAGGCGCAGGCCGCCCTGCTCAATGCCCAGCGCATGGAAGCCGTCGGGCAGCTCACCGGCGGCCTGGCGCACGACTTCAACAACCTGCTGGCGAGCATCCGCTTCAGCCTCGACCTGATCACCCGCCGCGCACCGGCCAACGCCCAGCCGGAGCTCAGCCACATCCTCCACGCCGCCACCCAGGCCACCGAGCGCGCCGCCGAGCTGACCCACAACCTGCTGGCCTTCGCTCGCCGCCAGGCGCTGGCCATGCATCCGGTGGACCTCGGCCAGCAACTGCGTGACTGGCACGACGAGCTGGCCGTGCGGGTCGGGCCGGACGTCGCCCTGACGCTCAGCCTGGATGACGTGCCGAGCGTGCTGACCGACCGCGACCAGTTGCACAAGGCGCTCCTCCACCTGGTAGATAACGCCCGCGATGCCATGCCCGACGGCGGCACCCTGGGCATCACCCTGCAACGCCAGGAGATCGCCAGCGGCACCCACGACCTGCCGGCTGGCGACTATCTTGCCGTCGCCCTGCAGGACAGCGGCCAGGGCATGAGCGAATCGACCCTGACCCAGGTCTTCAACCCGTTCTTCACCACCAAGGGCATCGGCCCCAACAGCGGCCTGGGCCTGTCGATGGTCTACGGCTTCATCAAACAATCCGGCGGGCACATCCGCCTGCGCAGCGAGCCCGGCCAGGGCACCTGCGTCACACTCTACCTACCGAGAGGCAATCCTGTGGTCAGCATCCCCGACGCCCCGACGCCCCCCAACGAACCGGCGAGCCAGCAGCTATGCGTCCTCGTCGTCGAGGACAACGACCTGGTGCGCATGCTCACCGTGGAAGTGCTGGAGGAGATCGGCTACCGGGTGCTGCAGGCCGAGGATGCCGAAGAGGCGCTGCCGCTCCTGCAGGGCGACACCGCGATCCACCTGCTGCTCACCGATGTCGGCCTGCCAGGCATGAACGGCGAGGAGCTGGCCAGCGCCGCGCGCGAAGCCCGCCCGGAGCTGCCGATCCTGTTCGCCACCGGGTTCGCCGAGATCGTCCACATCGACGGCAGCGAACTGGCCACGCGCATGTCGATGATCGCCAAGCCGTTCTCCATCGATGCCCTGCGCGACAAGGTCAACGGCATGCTTGGGCGCCAGGGCGACTGATCCGCCGCCCGGCCGTCAATGGCTCAACAGCAGGCTCAGCACCGCCCGCAGCTTGCCCGGCTTGACCGGCTTGTTGAGCAGCGGCACCCCGAGCTTCTGCAGGGCGCGGCGGCACTCGTCGCTGCGGTCGGCGGTGATCATCACCGCCGGCAACTCTGCGGCGAACTGCAAGCGCAGCCGGTGCACCGCGTCGCAGCCAGTCTGGCCATGGTCGAGGTGGTAATCGGCCAGGATGACTTCCGGCGCGCGCCCCTTCAGCACGCTCAACGCCTCATCGAAATCACTCGCCAGCAGTACCTCGCAGCCCCACTGCCCCAACAGCGCTGCCATGCTGGCCAGGATTGCGTCCTCATTGTCGATCACCAGCAGGCGCCGGCCGGGCAAGGGATCCCCGGTGACCGCGCGCGGAGCGTTGTCCGCCGCGACGGGTGCCGGCAGATCACGCACCAGCGGCACCTCGATGGCAAACACCGAACCTCGCCCGGGCACCGAACGCACCTGCACCTGGCAGCCGAGGATGCCGGCAATCCGGTCGACGATCGCCAGGCCCAGCCCGACGCCCCGGCGGTCTGCGGCACGGCCGACATCCAGCTGGTTGAACTCGAGGAAGATCGCCTCCAACTGGTCCGCCGGGATCCCGCGCCCGGTATCCCAGACCTCCAGCCGCACGTTCTCGCCGCGCCGCCGCGCCGCCAACATCACACTGCCGCGCTCGGTATAGCGGCAGGCATTACTGAGGAAGTTTCGCAGGATACGCGACAGCAGGCGGTGATCGGTGCGCACCGCCAGCGCGGGAATCCGCTTGCGCAGGCGCAGGCCGGCGGCGCGGGCCACTTCGTCGAACTCCGAGAGCAGCGGCGCGAGCAGTTCGTCCAGCGGATGCAGGTCCAGGTCCGGACGGATCGCACTCTGGTCCAGGCGGGCGATTTCCAGCAGGTCGCTGAGCAGGTCTTCGGCACCTTCCAGTGCCTGGTGCGTGCGCTCCACCAGTAGCTGCTCGGCGCTCGGCAACTTGCGCTCGCGCAGGGTCGAAACCAGCAGCCGCGCGGCGTTCAGCGGCTGCAGCAGGTCGTGGCTGGCGGCGGCCAGGTACTTGTCCTTGCTGTTGTTGGCCGCCTCGGCGGCATCGCGGGCCTCGCGCAGCTGCTGGTTGAGCGTCCGCAATTCCAGGGTCCGCGCCGCAACGCGTTGCTCCAGTTCCTCATTGAGGCTCTGCAGGCGCTGCTGGGCCTGGACGCGCTCGGTGATATCGGCGACGAAGCCTTCCACCAGCCCGTCTTCGTCCGGCTTCATCAGCAGGTTCATCAGCGCCACGACATGCGTCCCATCGCGCCGGCGCAGACGCGTCTCGTAGCCGAACAGCCCGCCACCGTCGCGCAGCAGGTCGCGGATGCGGCGCATCTCCTGCTCACCGCCGACGAACAACTGGCTGGCCATGTCCTGCAGGCTCCACAGCACCTGCGCAGGATCGTCGTAACCGAGCATATGCGCCAGCGCCGGATTGGCGGCGCGCAATCCCTGGCTCAGGCTGGCCTGGAAGATCCCATGGACGGCGTTCTCGAACAGCCATTTGTAGCGGTTGCGCTCCGCCTCGAGTTCGTCCAGGCGCGCCACCAGCTCGGGATAATGGCTTTTGCGCGCCGAGTGGCTGCCCAGCCCGAGCAACCCGGCCAGGGCCTGTTGCTGCTGCTCGTCAGAGGGCCTCGCCATACACCACCTCAACATCGCGCTGGCTGGATTCACGCGGGTTGGTGAGGATGCACGGGTCCTGCATCGCATGGCGCGAGAGGAAGGGAATGTCGGAACTGCCAACGCCATGCAACGCCAGGCTTTCATGGAAGCCCACGGCATTCTTCAGGGCGATCAGGTGCTCCACCAGGCGCTGGCGAATCTGCGCGTGACTCATGCCGCGGCAATCGATGCCGAAGGTTTCGGCGATCACCTTGAAGCGCTCGGGCGCGGCGCTGTAGTTGAACGCCACCACATGTTCCACCAGCACGGCGTTGCACAGCCCATGCGGCAGGTCGAGGTAGCCGCCCAGGCTGTGGGACATGGCGTGCACCGCGCCGAGGATCGCGTTGGAGAACGCCAGCCCGGCCTGCATGCTGCCGAGCATGATCTTCTCGCGCAGGGCGATGTCCGCCGGGTTGGCGATCATCTGCACCAGATTGCCGTTGATCAGCCGCATCGCCTCCAGCGCATGGGGGTCGGTAAGCGGGCCGTGGCCGGTGGAGACGAAGGCCTCGATGGCGTGCACCAGGGCATCGATGCCGGTACAGGCGGAGAGGAACGGGTCCATGGTCAGGGTGGTTTCCGGGTCGATCAGCGACACGTCGGGCACCACCGCCTTGCTGACGATGGAGAACTTCATCCGCTCGTCCTGGTTGGAGATGATCACGAACTGCGAGACGTCCGCCGAGGTGCCGGCAGTGGTGGGAATCAGGATCAGCGGCGGGCTGGGCACGCGCAGGGTGTCCACGCCCTCGAACTCGAGGATATTGCGCCCGTGGGCGGCGACGATGCCGATGCCCTTGGCGCAATCCATCGGGCTGCCGCCGCCGACGGCGACTATCACGTTGCAGCCTTCGCTGCGGTAGACCTCGGCGCCGCGCATGACTTCTCCCACGCGCGGGTTGGGCGACACATCGGTATAGCGGCAGAAGGAAATATCCTGGGCGGCCAGGCTGGCCTCGATATCGGCGACCCAGCCGGCGGCGACTACACCCGGGTCCGACACCACCAGCACCTTGCGGGCGCCGAAGGTCTTCACGTAATTGGCGACATTGTGCCGGCATCCGGCACCGAAAATGATCTCAGGCGAGACGAATTTGCGCAGTTGGCTGAGCTCGTGGGACATCGGGGGCTCTGTCGTTATTGTTATGGGATATTTCCGGCAGCCTACTGTATCCGTCAGGTATTGCAATGCGACCTTGGCAGACGGCTCTGACAGGCAGCTCAGCTACTCAGAAGCGCCTGAAAGAAGCGCCATTCGGCCTCCAGCGCGTGGGCCAGGTGGGCGGCCTGACGGAAGCCATGGCGCTCCCCGGCGTAACGGTGGACCTCCACCGGCACGCCGCGCTGGCGCAGGCTCTCGACCATGGCGTCGGTCTGCGCCGGCACCACCACCGCATCCAGCTCGCCCTGGAAGAAGATCATCGGTGCGCGGATGCGCTCGGCCAGCAGCAGCGGAGTGCGCTCGCGGTAGCGCAAGGCGTCCTGTTGTGGATCGCCGATCAGCCAGTCCAGGTAATCCGCTTCGAACTTGTGGGTTACCCGCGCCAGCGCCTGCGGGTCGCTCACGCCATAGAGGCTGGCACCGCCGCGCAGGCCCGGCAGCCGCGCCAGCGCCATCAGCGCACTGTAGCCGCCGGCACTGGCGCCACGCACGAAGACGCGCTGGCGATCGATGCGCCCGGCCCGCGCGAGGTAGTCCAGCGCCGCGCCGATATCTTCCACCTCGACCTGGCCCCAGCCCAGGTGCAGGCGCTCCCGATAGGCGCGGCCGTAACCGCTGCTGCCACGGTAATTGAGATCCGCCACGGCAAAGCCGCGGCGGGCCCAGAACTGGATGCGTCCGTCGAACACCGGGTAACAGGCCGAGGTCGGCCCGCCGTGGAGGAATACCACCAGCGGCGGCGCCGCCTGGTTTCCATGCGCTGGATAGAAGAACCCGTGCCCGCACTCGTCTTCGCCCACCGGGTAGTGAAACGCCTCACCGCGGGACAGTTCGGCTTCCGCCAGCGGCCGTTCGCCCCCGGCGAGTACCTGGGTGGAGCCGTCCACCCGGCGGATCGCCAGCAGCGTCGGCAAGCGGTCCGCCGCGGCAGCGATGCAGTAGAAATTCCGTTCGTCCGCCGCCAGCGCGCGGAAGCGGCTGTACTCCGGGGCCAGCCGGCGCTCGCCTCCCCGCCCGTCATACAGCACCAGCACGCCGCGCCCTTCCTCGTAGCGGGTCGCCAGCAGGTTGCCCTGCGACAGCGGCAGGAACGTCTGCCCGCCCAGTTGCCAGGGAGCGCCGGCGTGATCGGCGGCGGCGCTCGGCAAGGCAGCGCGGACTTCGTGGTACGGCTGCCAGTAGCCGCCACCGTCGCTCAGCCAGTGCAGGCGGCCGTCTTCGGCGAAGCGCGGTTGCTGGATCGATTCGTGGCGGGCCTGCCCGGCGAGGCAGCGCTCTTCGCCCGCGAAGGACTCGCACAGGCGGGTGCGTGTCCAGGGCTGGTGCGGGCGATCCCACTCCACCCAGACGATGCGTTCGCCACTGCCGTCGGCCACCGGCGCTGCGTAGAAGTCCGCGCCGCAGGCAATCACCCGGCGCCGGCCATCGGCGTCGAGACGTACCACACGATGGATCACCCCGCCGCTGCCGTTCTCCTCTTCCACGGCGAGAATCGCGTTCCATGCCGGCACGTAATGCAGATCGCCGTAGCGGCAATCGTCGCGGTGGGTGAGCGGCCGTGGCGTGCCGCCCAGCCGCAGCCAGTACACCTGCTGGTCGCCCTCTTCCACCCAGGCCACGCCGTCGGCGGTGGCGCAGCAGGCGCCGCCGCCGTATTCGTAGACACGGCTGCGCACCGAGGCGCCAGGCGGTGTCAGCTCGCGGCTCTGGCCTTCGCGCCGGAGGAACAGGCGGCAGCGCCCGCTGAGCGGATCGTAGGCGGCCCAGAGCAGCCCACCGTGGGCCACCTGCAGCTCGGCGAAATCCCCGGCGGCGGCCACCGCCCGTTCGGCGCTCCAGTCACTGTGCTGCATCCTCAGGCCTTGCAGATCAGTTGCGAGGCCCGCTCGTTGCGCAGGGTCAGCGCACTGAGCGGCGCGGCGGCGGTTTCCGCCTCGCGGCGGGCATCGAGGATGATCCCGTGGTGCGCCGACTTGGCGCACACCGGATCGGTGGCCTCGGCATCGCCGGTGAGCATGAACGCCTGGCAGCGGCAGCCGCCGAAGTCGCGCTCCTTCTCGTCGCAGGAGCGGCACGGTTCGGGCATCCACGCATCACCGCGGAAGCGGTTGAAGCCGAAGGACTCGTACCAGATGTGCTGCAGGCTGTGCTCGCGCACATTGGGAAACTTCACCGGCAGTTGGCGTGCGCTGTGGCAGGGCAACGCGGTGCCGTCGGGGGTGACATCGAGGAACACGCTGCCCCAGCCGCCCATGCAGGCCTTGGGACGTTCCTCGTAGTAGTCCGGCACCACGAAGATCAGCTTGCACGGGTTGCCTGCGGCGGCCAGGCGCTCGCGGTATTCGGCGGTGATGCGCTCGGCGCGTTGCAGCTGTTCGCGGGTTGGCAGCAGGCCGGCGCGGTTCAGCTCGGCCCAGCCGTAGAACTGGCAGGTGGCGAGCTCGACGAAGTCCGCCTCCAGTTCGATGCACAGCTCGATGATCCGCTCGATGCTGTCGATGTTGTGCCGGTGGGTGACGAAGTTCAGCACCATCGGGTAGCCGTGGGCCTTTACCGCGCGGGCCATGGCGAGCTTCTGGGCGAACGCCTTGCGCGAACCGGCGAGCAGGTTGTTCACCTCCTCGTCGGCGGCCTGGAAGCTGATCTGGATATGGTCGAGCCCTGCGTCGGCGAACTCCTTCAGGCGTTTCTCGTTGAGGCCGATGCCGGAGGTGATCAGGTTGGTGTAGAAGCCCAGCCCGCGCGCAGCGGCGATCAGCTCGGCGAGGTCCTGGCGCACCAGCGGCTCGCCGCCGGAAAAGCCCAGCTGCGCCGCGCCCATCTCGCGGGCCTGGCGGAATACCTCGATCCATTGTTCGGTGGAAAGCTCCTCGCCGCCCCTGGCGAAGTCCAGCGGGTTGGAGCAGTACGGGCACTGCAGCGGACAGCGGTAGGTCAGCTCGGCCAGCAGCCAGAGCGGTGGCCCTACCGGCGCTTCAGCGCAGCTCGATCCAGAATTGCGCATGGGCCACCTCGAGGAATGCCAGGATGTCTTCGTCGATACCCGGCACACCGGGGAAATCCGCGCGCAGGCCGTCGATGATGCCGGCGACGTCGGCCTGCCCGTCGACGCGACCGAGAATCGCCCCGGCGCTGTCGTTGAGCTTCACCATCCCTTCAGGATAGAGCAGCACGTGGCAGCCCTGGGCCGGTTCGAATTGCAGGCGGAAGCCCCGGCGCAGCGCCGGCACGCTGTCCAGCGACGGCAGACTCATCACAGCACCCCCCTGTGCCATACGCGCTCGCTCGTCACCGTGTGGTACGGCGGGCGCTGCAGTTCATAGGCCATGCTCATCGCGTCGAGCATGCTCCAGAGCACGTCGAGCTTGAATTGCAGGATTTCCAGCATGCGCTCCTGGGCCTCGCGGGTGCGGTAGTGCTCCAGGGTGATGCGCAGGCCATGCTCGACATCGCGGCGCGCCTGCGACAGGCGCTTGCGGAAGTAGTCGTAGCCGCTGGCGTCGATCCACGGGTAGTGCTGCGGCCAGCTGTCCAGGCGCGACTGGTGGATCTGCGGGGCGAACAGCTCGGTCAGCGAGCTGCTCGCCGCTTCCTGCCAGCTGGCGCGGCGGGCGAAGTTGACGTAGGCGTCGACGGCAAAGCGCACACCGGGCAGCACCAGCTCCTGGGACAGCACCTGCTCGCGCTCCAGCCCCACGGATTCGGCCAGGCGCAACCAGGCCTCGATGCCGCCCTCCTCGCCCGGCGCGCCATCGTGGTCAAGGATGCGCTGCAGCCATTCGCGGCGCACCTCGCGATCCGGACAGTTGGCGAGGATCGCCGCGTCCTTCAGCGGGATGTTCAACTGGTAGTAGAAGCGGTTGGCCACCCAGCCCTGTATCTGCTCGCGGCTCGCACGGCCTTCGTACATGGCCACGTGGTACGGGTGGAAGATGTGGTAGCAGGCGCCCCTGGCGCGCAGTGCCTGCTCGAACTCGGCGGGGCTCATGGCTTCGCGGGTCATCGCGAGGCTCCTTCTGAAAGGGCCGTCACAGGAAGATGCCCATGCCGTCGAACGCCACCTCGATGCCGCGCGCGTCGAGTTCGGCGCGTTCGGGCGAGGCGATGTCGAGAATGGGATTGGTGTTGTTGATGTGGATGAGCACCTTGCGCGGCCCGTCGATGCCGTCGAGCACCTCGAGCATGCCGCCGGGGCCGCTCTGGGCCAGGTGGCCCATCTCGCTGCCAAGCTTGTCGCCCACCTCGCAGACGCGCATCTCGTCATCGCGCCAGAGCGTGCCGTCCACCAGCAGGCAGTCGGCGCGGCGCATCCACTGCAACAGGCCGTCATCCACCTGGCCCAGGCCCGGCGCATAGAACAGCTTGCCGCCAGTGGCGGTGTCTTCGACGAACAGGCCGATGTTGTCGCCCGGATGCGGGTTGCCCCGGTGCGGCGAGTACGGCGGTGCGCTGCTGCGCAGGGCGATGGCGGTGAGGCGCAGGCCCGGGCAGGCGGGGATGACGAAAGGCTCGGCGTCCAGTTCGATGAGCCGGTGCTTCAGCCCGCCGTTCCAGTGCGACAGCATGGGGAACAGCGGAAAGCCGGTGGACAGGTCCTGATGGACCATCTGCGTGCACCACACCTCGTGCGGGCAGCCTTCGCGCAGGCTGAGCAGGCCGGTGGTGTGGTCGATCTGGCTGTCCAGCAGGACGATCGCGGCAATCGCCGAGTCGCGCAGACGCCGCGCCGGCTGCAGGGCCGGGAAGGACGCCAGCTGGGCGCGGATATCCGGCGAGGCATTGCAGAGAATCCAGTTTTCGCCGTCGTCGGACAGCGCGATGGACGATTGCGTGCGTGGCTGCGCGATCACGCTGCCGTCGCGCACGCCACGGCAGTTGCGACAGTTGCAGTTCCACTGGGGAAAGCCGCCGCCGGCGGCCGACCCGAGAATTCGGATGTGCATGACAGTGCCCCGTGGGCAGGGGCCCCGGCGGACCGGGGCCGAGTGGATCAGCGGTTGGCGAAGTACAGGGTCACTTCGAAGCCAAGGCGCAGGTCGGTAAAGCTAGGCTTGGTCCACATGGGTCTGTCCTCTTTCTTGTTGGAAGGCACCGGCAGAACCGGCAAGGTCGAGTTAAACACCAGGGTCGGGCACTCCGAATGATACTTTCGAAGGAGATTCCCCCCTGATTTGGTAGCGGGCCCGCGACAGCTGTCGCGCCCCACCGCTACAACTGTCCCATTGCTGCGACAGCCGTTGCCCGATAGCGCCCGCGCCCCTGGGCGGCGGGCGGCCTGGCGCGGGGCTCGGTGCCCCGCGCGGCGTGTTCCGGCACAGCCCTTGCTCGGGCTCTCGTCGCCCGTGACCGACCGGTCTAGACTGAGCAATCCTAGGAACGGTCCTACACGGAGCCGATCCCCTACAAAAACAATGCGCCGCAGTCCGACTGACGGCCGCCGGGAGTGACCATGCACCCGCCATCCCTGGAAAACTGCCCGAACGACCTTGCCGCCTTCATCGCCGATCACTTCGGCGAGCGTGATATCCAGCCCGAGGGCGCCATCGCCCGTTCCTGGTACCGCAGCGTGATGGAGCACCATCTCGACCCGCGTGCGCGGGCGGAAAAACACATCCTTACCGCCGGGGAAATCCGCGAGCACCAGAGCCTGCACCAGGACTACCTGGCCATCGCCAGCCAGGGCGTCACCGGCCTGGCCCGGCGCGTGCTGCCGGCGGGCTTCGCGGTGCTGCTCAGCGACGAGCGCGGCATCACCCTCGATGCACGCCTGCCCAGCGAGCGCGACCGCTACACCCAGGCCGGGCTGATCGTCGGCGCGCGCTGGGACGAATCCATCGCCGGCACCAACGGCATCGGCACCGCGCTGGCCGCCGGCGAGGCGCTGACCATCCACCGCCAGGAACACTTCCTGGTGAGCAACTTCCGCCTGAGCTGCTCGGTGGCGCCGATCTTCGATGCCCAGCACCAGTTGCGCGGCTGCCTGAATGCCACCTGCCTGTACAACGACGGGCCCAAGGACGCCCAGTACCTGACGCTGCAACTGGTGATCCTGTATGCCCGGCTGATCGAGAACGCCAGTTTCCGCCAGCGCTACCGCGACCGCCTGACGCTGTCGGTGAAGGCCCGTGACGAAGTATCGGACCTGGCCAACGAGCAACTGATTGCCCTCGACGAACAGGGCCGGGTGATCGGCGCCAACCACGCCGCGTTCACCGCCAGCCGTGGCGAGCTGCTGGGCAGTCGCATCGAGCAGTTGCTGGAGGCGGACGTCGACCAGCTTCTCGACCTGAGCAAGGGCGGCGCGCGCGGTATTCGCCTGCGCACCCTGGCCGACCACGCGCTGGTGGACGTGGGCCTGCGCACGCCGGCCAGCCCGCCACGTCGTCAATCGCCGACTCGCAGCGGCGCGAACAGCCCGGAGCATCCCGACCTCACCCGCCTCGCCGGCACCGACCCGCGCCTGCAGGACGGCGTGCGCAAGCTGCGCAAGGTGCTCGACAAGGGCATTTCCATCCTGGTCACCGGCGAGACCGGCACCGGCAAGGAGGCCTTCGCCCGTGCCATCCACCAGGCCAGCGCGCGCCACGCCGGGCCCTTCGTGGCGCTGAACTGCGCGGCGATTCCGGAGAGCCTGATCGAGAGCGAACTGTTCGGCTACCGCGGCGGCAGCTTCACCGGCGCCAGCAAGAAGGGCATGAAGGGCAAGCTGGAGCTGGCCAACGGCGGCACCCTGTTCCTCGACGAGATCGGCGACATGCCGGCGCACCTGCAAACGCGCCTGCTGCGCGTGCTGGCCGAGCGCGAAATCCTCCCGCTGGGCGCTGAGACGCCGGTGGCGCTGGACGTGCAGGTGGTCTCCGCGACTCACCAGAACCTGGCCGAGATGATCCGCGCCAAGGGCTTTCGCGAGGACCTGTTCTACCGCCTCGCCGGCATGACCCTGCAATTGCCGGCCCTGCGCGAGCGCACTGACCGCGAAGCGCTGATCGACAGTCTGCTGGCGGGCCTGGGTGGCAAGCTGCGGCTCGACGCGACGGTGCGCGAGCGGCTGCGCGGCCATCCCTGGCCGGGCAACATCCGCCAGTTGCTGAACTGCCTGCGCTATGCCGCCGCCCTCGCGGAGGACGGTCGCATCGACCTGGACTGCCTGCCGCTGGAACTGCATCAGGCGGCTCCCGCCGTCGCTGCCGATATACCGCAGACAGCCGACACGACCGCCCTCGCCGCCCGCCTGGACGACGATGAGGCGCGCCACCTGTTGGCGGCGTTGCGCGAGCGGCAGTGGAACATCAGTGCGGTGGCGGAACAGTTCGGCATTGCCCGGTCGACCCTGTATCGGAAGATGAAGAAGCACGGCATCGTGCAGCCCAATGCGTTGTATTGATCGTTTCCTTTTTCGCTGCGTCCGTTGATCAGGTGGAGTGCTGACCCGTGTTGTAGGAGCGGACTCTGTCCGCGACAGGTCCGCATCGCGCCGGAAGCCATCGCGGACAGAGTCCGCTCCTCCGCAAAGGCCACCTGCAGGCGCAGGGAAAAAGGAGCGGACCGCACCTGGCAAGGACGGCCCGCCCAGTCAAAACGGTGATTTGTCTTCGGCCTGGTCGGCGGAGAGTCCGTGCCGCCCCGTGGCCCTCACCCCAGCCCTCTCTCACAGGGAGAGGGGGCCGTCCGTGCCGGCTGAGACTGTGCCTTCAACCTGTACCGAACAGTCGCCTCTCCTGCTTGAGGCCAGGGCCAGGCAGAGGGGCTCCTGGAGCCCCTACCGCTCACTCCTGCGCATACACCACATGGGTATGCGTGTACTCGTACAACCCATGCTTGCCGTCCGCGCCGCCGATGCCGGACTTGCGCGTGCCGGCGTGGAAGCCCTGCATCGCCTCGAAGTTCTCGCGGTTGATGTAGGTCTCGCCGAAGTCCAGTTCGCGGCTGGCCTTCAGCGCGGCGCTGAGGTTGCGCGTGTAGATCGACGAGGTCAGGCCGTAGTCGCTGTCGTTGGCCAGGGCGATGGCTTCGTCGAGATCGTCCACCACCTGGATCGGCAGCACCGGGCCGAAGATTTCCTTGCGCATGATTTCCATGTCGGCCGTGCAGCCGGCCAGCACGGTGGGTTGGTAGTGGAATCCCTTGCCGAGGTCGGCCACCGCGCCGCCGGTAATGACCTGGGCGCCCTGCCCGGTTGCCGTGCGGACCATCTGCGCGACCTTGTCCAGGCCGATGCGGTTGACCAGCGGGCCCATGTCCAGGTCGGCCTGCACGTTCGGGTCGCCGAAGCGGGTGGCAGCCATGGCGGCGGCGATCTTCTCGATGAACTGGTCGGCTACCTGGCGCTGCACGTAGACACGCTCGGCGCAGTTGCACACCTGCCCGGTGTTGATCACCCGCGAGGCCTTGATGGCGTTCACCGCCAGCTCCAGGTCGGCATCGGCGAGGACGATGGCCGGCGCCTTGCCGCCCAGCTCCAGGTTCAGCTTGGTGATGTTCGGCGCTGACGCGGCCATGATCCGCGAACCGGTGGGGACGCTGCCGGTGAAGCTGATCAGGTCCACCCCGGCATGGCTGGTCAGCGCACTGCCGGCGCTGGCCCCGGTTCCGCCGACGACGTTGAACACGCCGGTGGGCAGGTCGGTTTCCGCCACCAGGCGGGCGAATTCGAAGCAGTTGATCGGGGTTTCTTCACTGGGCTTGATGACGATGGTGTTGCCGGTCAGCAGCGCCGGCGCCATCTTCCGCGCGATGAGGAAGAACGGGAAGTTCCACGGCAGGATGCCGGCCACCACGCCTAGCGGTTTGCGCAGCAGGAAGATGTGCTCGCCGGCGCGGTCGCTGGTCAGCACCTCGCCTTCCAGGCGGCGCGCCCACTCGGCCATGTAGTCGAGGTAATCGGCGGTGAAGTTCACTTCCACTTCCGCCAGTGCCGGCACCTTGCCCTGCTCGGCGGTGATGATCCTGGCCAGGCGCGGCGCGTTGGCGCGGACCTTCTCGGCAATCCGCCGCAGGTAGCCGGCACGCTCGATGGCCGGCTTGGCCGCCCAGCCCTTCTGCGCCGCACGGGCAGCGCCGATGGCGCTGTCCACCTGGGCCGCGCTGGCCTCGGGGATGCGCGCCAGCAGCTCGCCATTGGCCGGGTTGTGCACCTCGATCAACGGCTCGCCGGCGACGAAGCGGTTGTCGATGTAGTGCTGGTAGGTCGTTACTTCGGTCATGAATCAGTCTCCTGCTGGGCTGTTTCTTGGGGAGCCATCACTTGGCGGCGGTCTTCTGCGCGCCGGCCAGTTGTTCCTTGAGGTCGTAGGCACGCTTGATCAGGTACTGGTGCACGGCCTCGGCCTGCTGCAGGTCGAGGTGGCCCTGGAACGAGGGCATGCCGTCGGGGATGCGTCCGCCGTAGATGATGCCGAGGAAGCGCTGGTGGTTTTCCGCGCTGAGGGTGCGCAGGTCGGGCACCACGCCGCCGCTGATGGCGTTGATGCCGTGGCATTGCGAGCAACTGGAGTTGAACAGCTCGCGGCCCTGGTCGATCTGCGCGGTGGTGCCGGTCAGCGCCGGTGGCTCGGGCTTGCGGTCGGCCCACTTGTAGTTGATGTCCGGCAGCTTGGCGGCGCCGCCGAGCTTGTAGGTCAGCACCTGGGCGTTGGGCTTGACCCCGGCGCGCAGCGACAGGGCGCCGGCGAAGGTGGAGAAGGCGCCGCCCCAGCCGGCCATGAAGGTCACGTACTGTTCGCCGTCCACCTCATAGGTGATCGGTGCGGCCATCACGCCGGTGTTGGCCGGGGACTCCCAGAGCTTCTTGCCGTTCTCGGCGGCGTAGGCCACCACGCGGCCGTCGGCGGTGCCTTCGAACACCAGGTTGCCGGCGGTGCTCAGGGTGCCGCCGTTGAAGATGGTGCTGTAGGGCACTTCCCAGCGTTGTTCCTGCTTCACCGGGTCCCAGGCGATCAGCTTGCCGGTCCAGGTATCGGCGATCTTGCGCAGACCCTCCGGGTCCTCGGGCATCATCCCGGTGTTGACGTCGAGCTGGTAGATGCTCTTGAACTTGGAGCGCGGCGGCGCGCCGTCGACGTCCTGGTACATCGCCGACATGATGTGCGCCGGGATGTACACCAGTCCGGTGTTGGGGTTGTACGACATCGGTTGCCAGTCGTGGGCGCCCCAGAACGCCGGCTGGATCAGCCGCGCCTTCTTCTGCGGGTCCTTCCAGTAGTCGGACACCGCCTCATTGCGGATCGGCCGGCCGGTCTTCAGGTCGACGCCCTTGGCCCAGTTGATCGGCACGATGTTGTTGGCCGAGAGCAGCTTGCCGGTCTCGCGGTCGATGACGTAGAAGAAGCCGTTCTTCGGCGCCTGCATCAGCACCTTGCGCTGCTTGCCGTCGATCTCCATGTCCACCAGCATGATGTGCGCGGTGGCGGTGAAGTCCCAGGCGTCGCCCGGCGTGGTCTGGTAGTGCCAGACGTATTCGCCGTTATCCGGGTTGATCGCGACGATGGACGAGAGGAACAGGTTGTCGCCCTTGCCCTCGCTGCGGATGCGCGGGTTCCACGAGGAGCCGTTGCCGACGCCGATGTACAGCAGGTTCAGCTCCGGGTCGTAGGACATGGAGTCCCACACGGTGCCGCCACCGCCCTGCTTGTGGAAGTTGTCGCCGAACCAGGTCTTGGCGGCGATTTCCATGCCCTTGCCCTTGGGCATTTCCTTGGGGTCGCCGGGCACGGTGAAGAAGCGCCAGTCCTGCTTGCCGGTCTCGGCGTCGTACGCGGTGATGTAGCCGCGCACGCCGAATTCGGCGCCGCCGTTGCCGATGATCACCTTGCCCTTCACGATGCGCGGCGCACCGGTGATGGTGATGCTGCGCGACGGATCGGTACGGGTGTCGACGCTCCACACGCGCTTGCCGGTCTTGGCGTCGATGGCCTCCAGCCGGCCGTCGAGCACGCCGACGTAGACCTTGCCCTTCCACACCGCCACGCCACGGTTCACCGCATCGCAGCAGGCCTCACCGGCGCGGCTGCGGTCGGACTGCGGGTCGTACTTCCACAGCAGCTCGCCGCTGCGGGCGTCCAGCGCGTAGACGATGGAAAACGGCCCGGTGGTGTACATCACGCCATCGACCACGATGGGTGTGGCTTCGACGCCGCGGTCGATATCCAGCTTATGGCTCCAGGCCAGGCCGAGGTTGCCGACGTTGCTCTGGTCGATCTGCTTGAGCGGGCTGTAGCGCTGCTCGTCGTAAGTGCGACCGGTGGTCATCCAGTTGCCCGGTTCCTTGTCGGCAGCAGCGATGCGCTGGCCATCGACGTTGGCCGGAGTCTCGGCAGCTTGCAGGTTGGCGGACAAACCGGCCATCAGCAGCGAGGCGGTCAGCAGGGAATGACGCAGGGCGGGTTGCAGGCGAACGGAAGGCACAGACAGGCCAATCGATCTCATGGAGGTTCTCCGATTCTTGTTGGTGCCGCGGATCGTTCGCCGCGGCTTGCAAGGCTCAGAGCAACCGCTGTGCCAGGCTTTGCGAATTGGGCTGGAGGGCTTGCGGTTCGGGGCCCCTGGCGTTTTCTGCCGAAGGTTGTACGGGTGTTGCGGGCGCTACAGGTGTTGCGCTCACCAGCGGCAGGTGTTGCGCGCGCGGGACGCTGCGAAAGCCCTTGTAGGATGGGTGGAGCGCAGCGATACCCATGCGGTCGTTGCACCCGATTGATGGGTATCGCTGCGCTCCACCCATCCTACGGAACGTGCTTGTCCGGATAATTCGGCGCAGGGGCGGGTTCGCGAGCAAGCTCGCTCCTGCAGGCGGCTCTTCGTAGGAGCGAGCTTGCTCGCGAATAACGATTCATCCGGAAAAAAGAAAACGCGGCCGCAGCCGCGTTCGACGAAGGCCGTCACCCGTGGAATGGGTACGGAAGCGGACGGCCGCCCGAACGGGCGCGTCGACACAAGGGATGCCTGGTGGAGTGCCAGGCGGGGTACAGCGGAAAGGGCCGGCGAACCTGATGGGGGACGGTCCGCCGGGTTACTGCAAGGGTTAGAAGAAGCCCAGCGGATTGATGTCGTAGCTCACCAGCAGGTTCTTGGTCTGCTGGTAGTGGTCGAGCATCATCTTGTGGGTTTCGCGGCCGACGCCGGACTTCTTGTAGCCACCGAACGCGGCGTGGGCCGGGTACAGGTGGTAGCAGTTGGTCCACACGCGGCCGGACTGGATGCCACGGCCCATGCGCCAGGCACGGTTGATGTCGCGGGTCCAGACGCCGGCGCCAAGGCCGAACTCGGTGTCGTTGGCAATCGCCAGCGCTTCGGCTTCGTCCTTGAAGGTGGTCACGCCGACCACCGGCCCGAAGATTTCTTCCTGGAACACGCGCATGCCGTTGTGCCCTTTGAGCAGGGTCGGCTGGATGTAGTAACCGCTGGCCAGGTCACCCTCCAGGCGCTCGCTGGAGCCGCCGGTGAGCAGTTCGGCACCTTCGCCCTGGGCGATATCGAGGTAGGAGAGGATCTTCTCGTACTGCTGCTGCGAGGCCTGGGCGCCGACCATGGTCTCGGTGTCCAGCGGGTTGCCGCGCTTGATCGCCTTGATCTTCTTCATCACCTCGACCATGAACGGCTCGAAGATCGACTCCTGCACCAGCGCCCGCGACGGGCAGGTGCAGACTTCGCCCTGGTTGAAGAAGGCCAGCACCAGGCCCTCGGCGGCTTTCTCGATGAACGCCGGCTCGGCGTTCATGATGTCCTCGAAGAAGATGTTCGGGCTCTTGCCGCCCAGTTCCACGGTGGACGGGATGATGTTCTCCGCCGCGCAGTGGAGGATGTGCGAGCCCACCGGCGTGGAGCCGGTGAAGGCGATCTTGGCGATGCGCTTGCTGGTGGCCAGCGCCTGGCCGGCTTCCTTGCCGAAGCCCTGGACGATGTTCAGCACACCCGGCGGCAGCAGGTCGCCGATGATCTCGGCCAGCAGCATGATCGACAGCGGGGTCTGCTCGGCCGGCTTGATCACCACGCAGTTGCCGGCGGCCAGCGCCGGAGCGAGCTTCCACGCGGCCATCAGCAGCGGGAAGTTCCACGGGATGATCTGCCCGACCACGCCCAGCGGCTCGTGGATGTGGTAGGCGACTGTGTTCTCGTTGATCTCGGCGGCGCCGCCTTCCTGCGCGCGGATGCAACCGGCGTAGTAGCGGAAGTGGTCGGCGGCCAACGGTACGTCGGCGTTGAGGGTCTCGCGCACGGCCTTGCCGTTGTCCCAGGTTTCGGCGACGGCGAGCTGTTCCAGGTTCTGTTCGATGCGGTCGGCGATCTTCAGCAGGATCAGCGCGCGGTCCTGCACCGAGGTGCGACCCCAGCTGCCGGCAGCGGCGTGGGCGGCGTCCAGCGCCTTGTCGATGTCTTCGGCGGTGGAGCGCGGGAATTCGGCGATGACTTCGCCATTCACCGGCGAGGTATTGCTGAAGTACTGGCCCAGCACCGGCGCGACGAACTCGCCGCCGATGTAGTTGCCGTAGCGCGGCTTGAGGGTGACGACGGCGCCTGGGGTTCCGGGTGCGGCGTAGATCATGGGGGTGCTCTCCTGTCGGTTCCCGGCCTCCATCGGCCAGGTCATGGAGCGATCTTAGGCAACGCCCTTCCCGGCCCGGAATGCACCCATGGGAGGGATGGGTTCCTCATTTGGTAGTAGATGCGGCGAGCGTCGCAGGTTGTAGGGCGCATAACCCGGAACGGATTATCCGCCGACGCCACCACGGCGGATAACGCTGTCGCGTTATGCGCCCTACGGTGCCGGGTGGTTCGCGAGCAAGCTCGCTCCTACAGGTGGCGGCGAGCATCTGATGTTGCTTATCAGCGCAAGGTCCGCCGCGAAGGATTTCGCGGACAAGGTCCGCTCCTACGGGAACTCCACAACACGGCTCTGGCTCTGGCTCTGGCTCTGGATTTTGAAGGTTTCCAGAGAGACTTCCGCACACGCCGAATGCCCCGTTCAGGAGGCCTCGTTGAAGCGGAGTTTCAGGGGTTGAGCGACATGGATGTCGCGAGAGCGGCGATGGGCCAGGGACGGCCCTTCGCCGCGTGCCCCTGAAACTTCGGTTCAACGAGGGTATTTTTCGCCTAAGCGAAAAACCGGATGTCCGGGGCAAGACCTTTTGGTTCCTTTTGTGGCGATTGACAAAAGGGACTCGCCCGAGGGGGCGAAACAAGGAGCCCACGCGCACATCGATGCGACGCGGGAAGCCTAGGCGCGAGGCAGACACATCGCGGACAGAGTCCGCTCCTACGCTGCTGGATAAAACCGATGTACCTGAGGAAAAAATCCACGCGCTAAGAGCACCAAAACAAAGGGCCGGCTCAACGGCCGGCCCTCTGATCACCTCACAGCACCATCACTTCTTGGCGACGAGATCCTTCGGCAGCTTGAAGGTCCAGATCATCCCGCCCTGGTCCAGGTCCTTGATGCGCTTGGCCACCTCGCCGCCCCACAGCGGCACCGCGCCGCCCCAGCCGGAGAGCACGGTCACGTACTGCTCGCCGTCCATTTCCCAGGTGATCGGCGAGGCGATCACGCCGGAGCCGGTGTTGAACTGGTAGAGCTTCTTGCCGGTCTTGGCGTCGAAGGCCATCAGGTAGCCCTCGGGGTTGCCGGTGAACACCAGGTTGCCGTGGGTTGCCAGCACGCCGCCCCACAGCGGCGCGTAGTTCTCGTAGCGCCAGACCTGCTTGCCGGTCTTCGGATCGATGGCGCGCAGCACGCCGATGTACTTCTCGTTCAGTGGCTTGATGGTGAAGCCCGCGCCGAGGTACGCCGCGCCTTTCTTGTAGGCGATGTTCTCGTTCCACATGTCCATGCCCCACTCGTTGGACGGCACGTAGAACAGCCCGGTGTCCTGGCTGTAGGCCATGGGCATCCAGTTCTTGCCGCCGAGGAAGGACGGTGCGACGAACACCGACGTGCCCTTCTCGCCGCCCTCGCCCGGCGCGCCCGGACGGTGGGCATCGTCGTAGATCGGCCGGCCGTTCTCGTCCAGGCCCTTGGCCCAGGTCACCTTGTCGACGAAGGGGAAGCCGCGGATGAACTTGCCGTTGGTGCGGTCGAGCACGTAGAAGAAGCCGTTGCGGTCCGCGGTGGCCGCGGCCTGTACGGTCTTGCCGCCGTCCTTGTAGTCGAAGGACACCAGCTCGTTGACGCCGTCGAAGTCCCAGCCGTCGTGCGGGGTGGTCTGGAAGTGCCACTTGATCGAGCCATCTTCCGGGTTCAGCGCCAGGCGCGAGGAGGAGAACAGGTTGTCGCCCGGACGCAGGTGCGAGTTCCACGGCGACGGGTTGCCGGTGCCGATGAACAGCGAGTCGGTGCTCGGGTCGTAGTAGCCGCCCAGCCACGGCGCCGCGCCGCCGGTCTTCCACAGGTCGCCCGGCCAGGTCTTGCCCGCCTCGCCGCCGGAGATGCCGTTCTCCACCGGCTTGCCGTCCTTGTAGACGTAGCCCATGTGGCCTTCCACGGTCGGCCGGCTCCACAGCAGCTCACCGTTGGTGGGGTTGTAGGCCTCGATCTTGCCGACCACGCCGAACTCGCCGCCGGCCACGCCGGTGATCAGCTTGCCCTTGGCGATCAGCGGCGCGGCGGAGATGGAGTAGCCGGCCTTGTAGTCGGCCACGGTCTTCTTCCATACCACCTTGCCGGTGTCCTTGTTCAGGGCGACCAGCTTGGCGTCGAGGGTGCCGAAGATCACCAGGTCACCGTACAGCGCCACGCCACGGTTGATCACGTCGCAGCACGGCATGATGCCGTCGGGCAGGCGTGCGTCGTACTGCCAGAGCTTGCGCCCGGTGCGCGCGTCGGCGGCGAATACCCGCGAGTAGGAGGCGGTGACATACATCACGCCGTCCTTGATCAGCGGCTGCGCCTGCTGGCCACGTTGCTTCTCGCCGCCGAAGGACAGCGCCCACACCGGCCGCAGCTCCTTCACGTTATCGCTGTTCAGGGTGTTCAGCGGGCTGAAACGCTGGCCCTGCTGGTTGATGCCGTTGACCACGATCTGGTCGGTGCGCTTGGCGGCATCACTGATGTCCTGGTCGGTGACCCCGGCGTGGGCGCCCAGGCTGGCCAGGCCAATGGCGGTGAACAGCACGGTGCGGGCGAAAGGTTGAAGCTGTCTCATGGCGGTGCGCCTCTGCGATTGTTGTTGTACCCGGGAAAATTTCCCGGTCTGTCGCAGATTCTTGGTTTGGCACGGCAGGCCAACAATTGAACGCAGTGCCGAATTCCCTAGTTCCTTGGTAGCAATACCGGGCTGCCGAGGCGCGAAATTCGGGCTTGTTCAGGCTGGATGGGCGAGCCTTGTCCCTGTAGGAGCGAGCTTGCTCGCGAAGCGGATTTCCCCGGCAACTGCGTTGCCTGAGTGGGGTTCCAAGCCCCTCACCCCAGCCCTCTCCCAGAGGGAGAGGGAGCCGTTCGGCGCGAGGGGCGAAAGCAGGAATTCATCCTGCAGGGAGGTTCGCGAGCAAGCTCGCTCCTACAGGAAGAGCAAATTGGAGCGGCGAGCGGCAAAGCCGCACCAGACAGCCCACTCCCAGAGGGAGCCGTTCGGCGGGAGAGGCGGACACAGGCGTTCATCCTGCCGGAAGGTTCGCGAGCAAGCTCGCTCCGACAGTTAGAAAGGTAGGATGGGTGGAGCGCAGCGATACCCATGCGGTTGGTGCAACGAACTGATGGGTATCGCTTCGCTCCACGCCATCCTACGAGAGCGGTGTCACTGCTCGTCGACGCGCGGCAGAGCCTTCTGCTCATAGCGCGGATACAGGTGGCTGACGCTGCGGATCAGCTCGTAGCGCGTCAGGCTGACGCCGGCGAAACGCTCGGGGATGGGCGTGCGCAGCAGGTCGTTCATGTCGGCACCCTGGGCGATGCCGTCGCGCATCACGCTATCGAGCCAGCCGAGGTAATCGCGCATCTGCGTAAAGGGCGCGGCATCGCTGGCGATGGGACCATGGCCGGGGACGATCTGCTTCCAAGGCAACTGTTGCAGGGTATCCAGATCACCCAGCCAGACATCCAGGCCGGGACTGTTCGGCGTGGTCAGCGCACGCTGGTAGAAGACGATATCCCCGGCGAACAGCACGCCGGTGGTCTCGTCGAGTATCGCCAGGTCCGCGCCAGTGTGCCCGCGCAAGCCCAGCAGGCGGAAACGGTGGCTGCCCATCTGCAGTTCGCCCGGCTCCACCGTCTCGGTGGGCAGCACCACTTCCGTGCCGCGCATCCAGTCGCCGACCAGGCGGTACATGTTCTCCGCCATGGCATTGCCCTGCTCTTTCAGCAGCTTGCTGGTGCCGGCCAGCGCGCCGATGGGCACGTCGGTGAAGGCCTGGTTGCCCAGCACATGGTCGGGGTGGTGGTGGGTCAGCAGCACGCGCTTCACCGGCTTGCCGGTGGTCTGCTGGATCAGCGCACGCAGGGCTTCGCCATAGCGCTTTGACGGACCGCTATCGATCACCAGCACGCCGTCGCCGGTGTCAATGAAGGCGACGTTGACGATGGCGCCGCCGTTGTCCTTGGCAAAGTTGTCGGTGCTGCCTTGCACCACCCAGGTACCCTCGGCGATCTGCCGGGGCTGAAGGTGGTATTGCAGGTCGGCCCATGCCGGCAGGCACAGGCACGCGAGGGCGATCAGGAGGAAACGCATGGGTACCTCGATATTGCTGTGCGATGTCGGCGCAGTGCGACGTCAGCGCAGAGCGGCCTGGAATTCGTTGCCGTTGTTGTCGTGCAGCCAGAGCTCGGTATGTGGCTGGCCGCGCACTTCGAAGGTGAAGGTCGGGTTCTCGCTGACCGCCGGGAACAGGTCCAGCGTCGCGAAGACTTCGCCGTCCGGCCCGCGCAGTTCGGCATGATCCAGGTAGAACTCGGGAATGCCGCCGACCAGGCCGTTGTCCATCGGGTGCGAGACCGACAGGCGTACGCGGCTGTACTCGCCTTTGGGGTAGGACTCGCCGTGGACCTGGCCGAGCCGATCCTCCCAACCTGGTTGCGCACGCACCACGCTGGGCGCCGTGCAGCCGCCGCCGGCCGCGTCGATCCAGGCCGAGCCGACGTGCCAGACGCCCTTCTCATCACGCAACGCAGCGCGGATCGGCGTGGCCTGTTCGATACGGATGCGCACCGCCAGCAGCGGCTCCAGGTGCTCGCCGGGGTAAAGCGTCAGCACATGGGGAATCGGGTTCAGTTCGGCCCACAGCAGCAGGCGGTCGAAGCGCCCCGGCAAGGCGCGGGCGTCGACCTCCACCGGAACCTGGCGGGAATCTTCGGCGAACGGCGGCACCCCGAGCCTCACCCGCTCGTCGAACACGTAAGGCTCGCCGTTGAGCAAGCGCTTGTGGTGGTATTCCCACATCACCGAGGGCATCGGATCACCCTCCACCGCCGCGGCCAGCAGCGGCAAACCGCAGAGTCCGAGCAACACCTGGCGCCTGTGCATCATCTATCCCTCATGGCACATCCTGATAAAGCCCCGGCAATTCGTAGCGCATGCCGTAGACCGCGTAGAGCTTTGCCATCTCGCCGCTGCGCACCAGCTCCTCCAGCTCGCCGTCCAGCGCGTTGGAGAGCTGGCGGTTGCTCTCATGCACCGCCATGCCGATGTCCCACTCGGGCTGGCCGAGGTTCGGGTAGGTGTTCTCGGCATTCTTCAGGTGCTCGTCGGCGGCTTGCGCGCGCATCCAGTCCAGCTCGCCGCGCAGGGCCATCACCGCGTCCACCTTGCCCGCACGCATACCGTCGAAGGCCGCCTGGGTGCTGGGGAAGTGGATGGTCATGCGGCTGAGCTGGCCGCCCAGCACCGAGGTCAGGTAGAACGACGGCACGCTGTCCAGTTCGACGCCGATGGGGTGTTCGCGGAACGCCGCGATGGTGTCCACTTCCGCCAGCCGACGGTCATCGCTGACTACCTGCCAGCGCTCGCGCTGGTAGGGGCCGAACATCACCACCTGCTCGTTGGCGAACTCGCCGACGTCGTTGCGCCGGTTGGCATACTGGCGGTCGTAGGGCACGCGCAGCATCACGTCGGCAACCACGCCGGGGCGCAGGTAGTGGCCCTTCCAGATGAAGTTGCGCAGGTCGTCGTCCAGGCGCTCGCCGGGGGTGACCCAGAGGAACTCCGCCCGCAGGCCCAGCCCGCTGGCCAGGCGCTGCGCAAGATCGACGTCGACCCCGCGCGGCTGCCCACCCTGCAGGAAGCTGTAGGGCGGGAAGTTCTCGTAGACGGCGACCCGCAGTACGCCGCTGGTGACCATGTCCTCGTAGGGGCGGACTCCGGCCTGCGCCTGCCCCAGCAGCAGACTCAGGAGCAGGCCAAGCAGCAGAACGGGCAGGCGCATGGCGATCACTCGTCCACGTGCACGCTGTCCAGGTAGGTGCGGATTGCCCAGAGGCCTTCCTGGCTGATGAAGTCAGCCATCTTCGGCATGTACACCGCACCGTCGCGCACCGCACCGTTGATCACCCGCTCCTTGAACCACTCGTCCCCCTCGGCGCCCACGTCAAGCATGCGCAGGTCAGGGGCGATGCCGCCGGACTTGGCTTCCAGCCCGTGGCAGCGTGCGCAGTTCTGGTTGTAGGCCGAAGCGCCGATCTCCACCGCCTTGGCGTGGTTGGCATAGGGCTCGCGGTAGGGGTTGGTGTCGCGCCATTCCTTGCCCAATGGTTCCAGCCCCGTGGTATCCACTGCCTGGGGCGTCACATTGCCGTGGGACAGGGCCAGGCCCGAAACACCCAGGCCGGCCAGCAACAGCAGGCCGCACAGCACGTTCTTGTTGTTCATCACTTCATCCTCTCATCGAGATGCTTGGCAAGGCACGGCGCCCGGAACGACGCCAGTGATGACGATGGTAAGAACGCGCAGCTGAGCGCCGAATCCTGCTTTGGATGCTCCCGTCTACTCCCTTCGTACTAGAACGGCGGTCGGCCACTGCCGGCGCTTTGGCAGCAAGCCCAAGTCATGCCCGGACCGGGAAATAGTCCCGGCATCACCGGGAGCTTTTCCGTTCCCCGCCACCACGCCCTCCTCCCACCATGGATTCGCCGCGGCACGTGCAGCGGCCTGCCGCCATCCATCACGGGAAACCACCATGAGAACAACAACAGCCCCCCTGCACCTGGTCCTCAGCAGCCTCGCCTGCACCATCGCCCTCACCGCCGCCGGCTCCGCCCTGGCGAAAGACGTGACCTGGGACGATATCGCCAACGACCACAAGACCACCGGCGACGTGCTGCAGTACGGCATGGGCACCAACGCCCAACGCTGGAGCCCGCTCAAGCAGGTCAATGCCGGCAACGTGTTCAAGCTGACCCCGGCCTGGTCCTACTCCTTCGGCGACGAGAAGCAGCGCGGCCAGGAATCCCAGGCCATCGTCAGCGACGGCGTGGTCTACGTCACCGCCTCCTATTCGCGCCTATTCGCCCTCGACGCGAAGACCGGCAAACGTCTGTGGACCTACAACCATCGCCTGCCCGACGACATCCGCCCGTGCTGCGACGTGGTCAACCGCGGCGCTGCCATCTATGGCGACAAGATCTACTTCGGCACCCTCGACGCCTCGGTCGTGGCGCTGAACAAGAAGACCGGCAAAGTGGTCTGGAAGAAGAAGTTCGGCGACCACGGCGCCGGTTACACCATGACCGGCGCGCCGACCATCGTGAAGGACGGCAAGACCGGCAAGGTGCTGCTGATCCACGGCAGCTCGGGCGACGAGTTCGGCGTGGTCGGCCGCCTGTTCGCCCGCGATCCGGACACCGGCGAAGAGGTGTGGATGCGCCCGTTCGTCGAGGGCCACATGGGCCGCCTGAACGGCAAGGACAGCACCGTCACCGGTGACGTGAAAGCGCCTTCCTGGCCGGAAGACAAGAACTCCCCCACCGGCAAGGTCGAGGCCTGGAGCCATGGCGGCGGCGCCCCCTGGCAGAGCGCGAGTTTCGACGCCGAGACCAACACCATCATCGTCGGCGCCGGCAACCCCGGCCCGTGGAATACCTGGGCGCGCACCGCCAAGGGCGGCAACCCGCACGACTACGACAGCCTCTACACCTCCGGCCAGGTTGGCGTCGACCCGAGCACCGGCGAGGTGAAGTGGTTCTACCAGCACACGCCCAACGACGCCTGGGATTTCTCCGGCAACAACGAACTGGTGCTGTTCGACTACAAGGCCCAGGACGGCAAGATCGTCAAGGCCACCGCCCACGCCGACCGCAACGGCTTCTTCTATGTGGTCGACCGGACCAACGGCAAGCTGCAGAACGCCTTCCCCTTCGTCGACAACATCACCTGGGCCAGCCACATCGACCTGAAGACCGGCCGCCCGGTGGAGAACGAAGGCCAGCGCCCGCCGCTGCCGGAGCCTGGGCAGAAGCACGGCAAGGCGGTGGAAGTCTCACCGCCGTTCCTCGGCGGCAAGAACTGGAACCCCATGGCCTACAGCCAGGACACCGGGCTGTTCTACGTCCCCGCCAACCACTGGAAGGAAGACTACTGGACCGAGGAAGTGAATTACGCCAAGGGCAGCGCCTACCTGGGCATGGGCTTCCGCATCAAGCGCATGTATGACGACCACGTCGGCACGCTGCGCGCCATGAACCCCACCACTGGCAAGGTCGAGTGGGAATACAAGGACCACCTGCCGCTCTGGGCCGGCGTGCTGGCCACCGCCGGCAACCTGGTGTTCACCGGCACCGGCGAGGGCTTCCTCAAGGCCTTCGACGCCAAGACCGGCAAGGAGCTGTGGCAGTTCCAGACCGGCAGCGGCATCGTCTCCCCGCCCATCACCTGGGAACAGGATGGCGAGCAGTACATCGGCGTGACCGTCGGCTACGGCGGCGCGGTGCCGCTGTGGGGCGGCGACATGGCCGAGCTGACCAAGCCGGTGGCCCAGGGCGGTTCCTTCTGGGTGTTCAAGCTGCCGAGCTGGGACAACAAGACCGCCAGCCGTTGATCCGCAGGCCCGCGCCGACTCCGGAGCGGGCCTTTCTCATTTACCCAGGAGATCGCCATGCGCCTGCTTGCCTGCCTGCTCTTCCCCTTCTCCGCCCTCGCCTTCGCCACCAGCCAGCCGGCTGAAGTAGCCGAGGACGACGCGGTTACCGTCATCGCTGGCTGCCGTATCGAGCCGGACAGCCAATGCCCGAACGCCGACCTGCGCGGTGCCGACCTGCGCAACCAGGACCTGACGCGGATGAACCTGTCCGGCGCCAACCTCGCCGGAGCCGACCTGCGCCACGCCAAGCTGGATCTGGCGGATCTGCAAAAGGCAAAACTGAATGGTGCCGACCTGACCCGCGCCAGCCTGCAGCAGTCCAACCTGCGCGGCGCCGACCTGAGTGGCGCCAAGCTGGTCGCCATCCAGGCCTGGGGCCTGTTCGCCCAGGGCGCGCAATGGCAAGGCGCAGACCTGACCGCCGCCTACCTGGAGTTCGCCCGCCTGAGCGGCGGCAAGCTACACCAGGCCAACCTCCGCGCGGCCGACCTGGAAATGACCTGGCTGTCCCGCGCCGACCTCAAGGGCGCCGACCTGCGCGACGCCAACCTGCAGGAAGTGAAGCTGGCCGAGGCCAACCTGGAAGACGCCGACCTGCGTGGCAGCCGCCAGCGCTTCGGTAACTTCCAGGGCAGCAACATGGCCGGCTGCAAGGGCTGCCCGGGCGGTTGGGACTGAGCGCCCGGCGCACAGCCGGGATTGGTCCCATTGGTCTGCCGGTATTGCCGGGAATTGGCTATTCGAACGCCGGGGAGTCGGCGTTACCTTAGCCCCATTCCCGCACTACCGCGGGCCCCACTGGAGACCACCATGAGCGCACGTATCGAATGGGCCAAGGCCGCCCCCGACGCCTACAAGGCCATGCTCGGCCTGGAACAGGCCCTGGCCAAATCCGGCCTGGAAACCTCGCTGCTGGAACTGATCCGCCTGCGCGCCTCGCAGATCAACGGCTGCGCCTACTGCGTGAACATGCACGCCAATGACGCGCGCAAGGCCGGCGAAACCGAGGCACGGCTGCAGACCCTGAGCGTGTGGGAGGAAACCCGTTTCTTCACCGAACGCGAACGCGCCGCGCTGGCCTGGGTGGAAAGCCTCACCCGCCTGCCGGAAAAGCACGCCCCGCAGCACCAGTTCGACGCCCTGCGCGAGCACTTCAGCGACGCCGAGATCGCCAACCTGACCCTGGCCATCGCCACCATCAACGCCTGGAACCGCTTCGGCGTGGGCATGGCGATGGTGCCCTGAGCAGAGAGCTCTGACACCCGTGGGATGGGTGGAGCGCAGCGATACCCATGCGGTCGGTGCACGGAACTGATGGGTATCGCTTCGCTCCACGCCATCCTACGAATTGCATCTGTGGCTCACGTAGGGCGCATAACCCGGAACGGGTTATCCGCCAGATGGCGTATAACACCTGCGGCGTTATACGCCCTACAGGGCTGGAACCGCTTTGGCGTCGGCATGGCGATGGGGCCCTGAGCAGAGAGCTCTGACACCCGTAGGATGGGTGGAGCGCAGCGATACCCATGCGGTCGGTGCATGGAACTGATGGGTATCGCTGCGCTCCACGCCATCCTACGAATTGCATCTGTGGCACACGTAGGGCGCATAACCCGGAACGGGTTTTCCGCCAGATGGCGGATAACGCCTGCGGCGTTATGCGCCCTACAGGGCTGGAACCGCTTTGGCGTCGGCATGGCGATGGTGCCCTGAGCAGAGAGCTCTGACACCCGTAGGATGGGTGGAGCGCAGCGATACCCATGCGGTCGGTGCACGAAATTGATGGGTATCGCTTCGCTCCACGCCATCCTACGAATTGCATCTGTGGCTCACGTGGGACGCATAACTCGGAACGGGTTTTCCGCCAGATGGCGGATAACGCCTGCGGCGTCATGCGCCCTACAGGGCTGGAACCGCTTTGGCGTCGGCATGGTGATGGTGCCCTGAGCAGAGAGCTCTGACACCCGTAGGATGGGTGGAGCGCAGCGATACCCATGCGGTCGGTGCACGGAACTGATGGGCATCGCTGCGCTCCACGCCATCCTACGAATTGCATCTGTGGCACACGTAGGGCGCATAACCCGGAACGGGTTATCCGCCAGATGGCGGATAACGCCTGCGGCGTTATGCGCCCTACAGGGCTAGGGAGAGGGGTTTTGATCTCGTAGGGCCGAGGGGGGGACTCCCAGGCCTTGCTCGCGAACGGCCCCGCAGCGAGGCCAAGGTTCGCGAGCAAGCTCGCTCCTACAGGAGGCCGATCAGCCCTCGACCAGCGCCACCTGCTCCGGCTCGCGCTTCATCAGCACGCGGCCATTGCGGATCGAGTACAGCGCCTTGGTCTGCTGGCGCACCGCTTCGTAGTCGCTGTCCACGCCCAGCACCAGCAGGTTCGCCGGGCGGCCAGCGGCGATGCCGTAGCGCGCGCCCAGGTTCAGCGCGCGGGCGCTGTTGTCGGTGACCAGATCGAGCGCGCGCTGCAGGTCATCGAAGCCCATCATGTGGCAGATGTGCAGCCCGGCATCCAGCACGCGCAGGATGTTGCCGTTGCCCAGCGGGTACCACGGGTCCTTGATCGAGTCCTGGCCGAAGCAGACGTTCATGCCGGCGCGGTCGATCTCGGCCACGCGGGTCACGCCACGGCGTTTCGGGAAGGTGTCGAAGCGGCCCTGCAGGTGGATGCTCTCGGTCGGGCAGGAGACGAAGTTGATGCCCGAACGCTTGAGCAGGCGGAACAGCTTGGAGCAGTAGGCGTTGTCGTAGGAACCCATGGCCGTGGTGTGGCTGGCGGTGACGCGGCCGCCCATGCCGCGCACGCGGGCTTCCTCGGCGAGCACTTCGAGGAAGCGCGAGTTCGGGTCGTCGGTCTCGTCGCAATGCACGTCCACCAGGCAACCGGTGCGCTCGGCCAGGTCCATGAGGAACTTGATCGAGCTGACGCCCTGCTCGCGGGTGTTTTCGAAGTGCGGGATGCCACCGACCACGTCGGCGCCCAGGCGGATCGCCTCTTCCATCAGCTCGCGGCCGCCCTCGTAGGACTCGATGCCCTCCTGCGGGAAGGCGACGATCTGCAGGTCCACCAGATGCCGCGCCTCTTCGCGGACCTCCACCATGGCCTTGAGCGCGGCCAGGGTCGGGTCGGTCACGTCGACGTGGGTGCGCACGTGCTGGATGCCATGGGCAGCCAGCATGCGGATGGTGGTGTGGGCGCGGGACTTGGTGTCCTCGTGCGTGATGGTTTCCTTGCGCTGGGCCCAGCGCTCGATGCCCTCGAACAGCGTGCCGCTCATGTTCCATTCCGGCTCGCCGGCGGTCAGGGTGGCGTCGAGGTGGATGTGCGGCTCCACCAGCGGGGCGATGGCCAGGTTGCCACGGGCGTCGATGTCGTCGCCGCTGGCGACCACGGTGCCGGCTTGCTGCACCACTTCGGCGATGACGTCGCCTTCGCAGCGGATGGTGAACAGGCCGGTCTGCTTGCGCAGCGAGGCGTTGATGATTTTCATGGGCTCTTAGGTCCTCTTCAGGCTATTCGTGGCGCGGCGCGCTGGACATACGCCAGATGAGCAGCGCCACGGAGGTATTCAGGCGGAATTGTGCGTCGTCCAGGGACTGGCCGCTGAGGGCCTCGATGCGCGCGATCCGCTGGTTCAGGGTATTGCGATGGATGCCCAGGCGCTGTGCCGCCTTGAGCGCGTTGCCGCCTTCCTGGACCAGCGCGTCGAGCGTCTCGATCAGCAGGTGCGGCTGTTTGCGGCCCGTATCGTTGAGCGGGCCGAGGGTGTCCTTCATGAACTGCTCGATCACCGCGCGCTCGGGAATCGCCCGCAGCAGGCGCAGCACGCCCAGCTCACGGTAGTCGCAGACGCCACCGGGCGCCTGCATGCCTTCGGCGACATCCAGCGCCTGGCGCGCCTCAAGCAGTGCGCGGGGGAATTCGGCGCAGCTGTCGGCGCGGGCGGAAAGTCCAAGATAAGCACGCAGCGGCGCCAGTTCCTGTTGCAGCTCGGCGGCCAGGGCGTGCAGCTCGGCGCGCTCGGCAGTTTCGGAATCGTCCAGCAGCAGGACGAACAGGTCGCCCTGGATCACCACCGGCAACCGCTCGGGGCGTTCCTGCTGCCAGCTTTCCAGATGGTCGAGCAGGCGCTGGCGGGTCAGCTGCAACGCGCGCTCGGCCTCCTCGGGTTCATGCTGCTGGAACAGCGTGTCGACGCCGGAAAGCCGCAGCGCTACCAGTCGGCGCGGCACTTCCAGCGGCAAATCCAGGTGTTGCGCACGGCGGCGGACGATTTCCAGGCTGGGGAAGTCGCCGCTCAGCAGCTGGCCGAGGATGTCCCGGCGCGAGGTCTTCACCTGGGTCATCTGCACCAGCGCCGTGCCGATCAGGTGGGTGACGATGACCATCTTCAGCGCGTAGGGCTGCTCGATCAGCGGCAGCCCTTCCACCTCGGCCAGATGCACCACGGACTCGGGAATGCGCTGGATGAACTCGTCACCGGTCAGGATGACGATGCCGGCGATGCCGCTGGCGACGCCTTCGCGCACCAGTTGCAGCAGGTTGGCTTCGTCACGGCTGTGGTTGATGCCGGTGACGAACACCAGCTCACCGCCCATCACCCAGTCGGCGATGCCGACGTTCTCCGCCACATAGGACCAGCGCACGCTGCGATGCACATTGCGTGCGCCGGCCCGCAGCGCGAGGCTTTCCAGCCCCGGCAGGCGGAGGATTTCCTCGACGCTCAGGCTCAAGCGCGCGGCTCGGCCACCGGCGCGCGGGCGCGGGTGACTTCGGTGAGGACGATGTAGCAGATGGCCGAGGCGGCGATGCCCACCAGCGGCGCGATCCACGGCGAGGCGTAGGCCAGACCGGCGCCGACCGCGTAGGACACCAGGCCGGAAACGTTGAACGCCGGGATATGAGTGCCCACCAGCGCCGGGTATTCGCCGCGGTTGCGGTACCAGTAGTCGGCCATGATCACGCCGCCCAGCGGCGGGATGATCGAGCCCAGCAGCACCAGGAACGGGATCAGCCATTCGTACATGCCGCCAATGGCGAGGATGATGCCGATACCGGCAGCCAGCAGGGTCATGCTGCGGCGACGCTCGCTGCGTACCAGGTGGCAGGCGGCGGCGGAGACGTTGTAGATGGTCGGGCCCTGGATGGTCCACAGGTTCAGGCAGAGCATGATCACCGCGGCGAAGGACAGGCCCTGCAGCACCATCACTTCGACGATGTCGGCGTTCTGGTAGACGATGGCGCACCAGGCGCCGGCGACGATCATCAGGCCGTTGCCGATGAGGAACGCAACCACGCTGGCGATCACCGCGATGCGCCCGCTGCGGGCCATGCGCGTCCAGTTGGTGGCCTGGGTCGCGCCGCTGGCGAAGGTGCCAAAGACCATGGTCACGGCAGCGGAGAAGGTCAGCGTCTGGCTCGGTTCCTTCGCCAGCAGGCCGCTCCAGCCGCCGGCGTGGTTGGTGGCGATGACCATCGAGGCCACCAGCAGGATGAACATCAGCGGCACCGACACGCGGGACATGATGTCCAGGCCCTTGAAGCCGATGATCGCGGTGATCGAGAACAGCAGGCCGAATACCACCATCAGCGGAATATTCAGCCACTCGGGCAGGCTCAGCATCTTCACCAGCACGATGGCCACGGTGGCGGTGCCCCAGGCGTACCAGCCCAGTTCGGCGAAGCCGAGGAGGAAGTCGGAGAGCTTGCTGCCGCGTTCACCGAAGCAGAACCGGCCCATCAGCACGGTGTTAAGGCCGCTGCGCGAGGCGATCAGGCCCAGGGCGGCAGCGTAGATGGCGAGCAGCACGTTGCCGATGAAGGCGACCCAGAGCATGTCTACGAAGTCGAAGGCCATGCCGATCTTGCCGCCGGCGAACATGGTGCCGGTGAAGAAGGTGAAGCTGAACAGGACCATGGCGATGGGCAGCAGGCCTTTGCGCCCTTCCCTGGGCGTCGCGCTCAGGGGGAACTCACTGGGGGAACTCATCGAGGGGGGTCTCCGCGAGGATTGGTTGAGGACTCCCGGCCAACGCAAATAGCGGGCCGGAAAAGCCAATCAGGAACGACGCGGAAATTTTGAGCATGTCGAACATTGTGAACTGTTCACAATGCACACTTCCGGTGGGTGTAACGGCGTTTCAAGATAGCTCAAATGTGCATTGTGCGGATTTTCGGGGCACGATGCAGCTTTTTCGCACCAAAAAAGACGAAACGCCTGACATCGATCACTGCCGTTCGGCAGAATTCCCGCCGTGTTCGCCGCTTGCGGGCTGCACTTTCTCCCTGCGACACCCTGTCACCCCCAGACAAGGAAATGGCACGGACAACAAGTCCGGCGAGCACCGACGCAGGCAGACTCTCATCAATGTTCCGTCCGCTGTCCGCCTCACGCAGACGGCCTGATAACAACAGATTGCCCGCCAACAAGAAAAAGGGAGTACCCGCCAATGAGCGTCGCCAGGTTCCTCGCTCCATCGGTCCTCGCGCTGAGCACGTGCCTCGCGATGGGCGCAGCCCAGGCCGAGCTGCCGACCGAGAGCATCGGTGAGACCGTCTTGCCGTTCCCGCCCTCGCCGCACCGCGCCTACATCGTCGACGTGGAGTTCGAGAACTTCATCGCCGGCCGCGTCACCGTGGTCGACCCCGAGCAGAAGAAGATGCTCGGCATGGTCAGCACCGGCTTCGTCGCTCCGTCCACCCTGAGCCACGACGAGAAGACCCTGTACTCCGCCGACACCTTCTACTCCCGCGGCACCCGCGGCGTGCGCACCGATGTGCTGACCGCCTGGGACACCTCGAACCTGCGTCCGAAGTGGGAAGTGGAAATCCCGGCCAAGCGCGCCTCGATCCTGACCCAGAAGTACGCCCTGGGCACCAGCTCCGACGACCGCTTCGTCTACATCTACAACTTCACTCCGTCCACCTCGGTCACCGTGGTCGACACGCAGGAGAAAAAGGTCGCCAGCGAAATCGCCATCAGCGGCTGCGTGCTCAACTACCCGGTGGGCAAGCGCGCCTTCGCCTCGCTGTGCGGTGACGGCCAGCTGCAGATCACCAGGATCGGCGACGACGGCAAGGAAACCGGCCGCAGCCAGACGCCGTTCTTCGACCCGAACAAGGAAAAGCTCAACGAACGCGGCCTGGCCGTGGGCGAGACCTACTTCTTCGTGACCACCGACGGCATGGTCAAGCCGGTCGACGTTTCCGGCGACAAGCCGAAGATGCTGCCGAGCTGGTCGCTGACCACCGATGAAGAACGCAAGAAAGGCTGGGGCACCGGCGGCTGGCAGCTGATGGCCGTGGCACCCAAGCTGAACCGCATGTACGTGCTGATGCATGAAGAGCACAGCGCCGGCAAATGGGAAGACCCGAGCCCGTTCATCTGGGTCTACGACCTGAAGACGCAGAAGAAGATCGGCACCCTGGAAGCGCCCAAGCCGGTGTGGAGCCTGCACGCCACCACCGACGACAAGCCGCTGCTGCTGGGCACCGACATCGAAGGCGGCCTGCAGATCTTCGACCTGAAGACCGGCAAGTACAACGGCGCCATGGACAAGATCGCCAAGACGCCGATCCTGGTCCTGAGCCACTAAGCCTTTTTAGCAAGTCATCCCCGAGAGGTACGGATATGTTTTCCGATCCGATCCTGATCATCGCCAGTGCCGTGGCCGTTGCGGTGCTGCTCGCCAGCGCCGCCAGCCACAAGCTGCGCGCGCCGATGCGCTTCGCCCGCCAGGTCGAAGACTACGGCCTGCTGCCGGCCGCGCTGGTCGGCCCGGCGGCCCGCGCGCTGCCGGTGGTCGAGGGCGTCATCGCCTTCGCCCTGCTGGTGCCGGCGAGCCGTCATGTGGCGGCCCTGGCCGCTACGGCGCTGATCCTGTTCTACGCCGGCGCCATCGGCATCAACCTCTGGCGCGGCCGCCGCGACATCGACTGCGGCTGCTCCGGCCCCGGCCAGATGCAACCGCTGCGCCCGGTGCTGCTGCTGCGCAACGCGATCATCGCCGCGCTCGCCCTGCTCGCCGCCAGCGCTCCGCAAGCTCGCGAACTGGGCGTGTTCGACGCCTTCGTGATCCTCGCGGCCAGCGCCGTCACCCTGCTCCTGTACGCCGCGGCCGACAGCCTGCTGGCGAACCATCCCCGTCTGCTCAAACTCATCGGAAGGTGAACAAATGGAAGGCCTGATCGTTTCCAACATTCTTCTCTGGGTGCTGCTCATCGCCCTCGCCTTCACCGTGATGGCGCTGGTGCGCCAGATCGGCGTCCTGCATGGCCGCATCGCACCGGCCGGCGCGCTGATGGTCGACAAGGGCGTGGCCGTCAACGAGCCCGCGCCGAAAGTCACCGCCGCCGACCGCCACGGTCGCCCGGTCAACTTCGGCTATGAAGGCGAGCGCGGCCAGCTGCTGTTCTTCCTCTCGCCGACCTGCCCGATCTGCAAATCGCTGCTGCCAGCGATCAAATCCATCGCCAAGGACAAGGCCGGCGAACTGGAAGTGATCTACGTCAGCGACGGCGACATGGCCGCCCAGCAGGCGCTGATCGCCGAGCACGGCCTGGAAAAAGCCGCCTACGTGGTCGGCCCGGAAGTCGGCATGACCTACCAGATCGGCAAGCTGCCCTACGCCGCGCTGATCGACAGCAAGGGCGTGCTGCGCGCCAAGGGCCTGGTGAACTCCCGCGAGCACCTGGACAGCCTGTTCGAGGTCGAGCACCTGGGCAGCGCCACCCTGCAGCAGTACATGAATGGCCACAGCCACAACGGCGTGCACACCCACGACGCCAGCCACGGCCACAGCCACTGATCACGGAGAGAACAAGAATGAAATTCCTCGACAACCTGTTCGAGCGCTCCTCCCGCCAGGTGGCCAACGTCACCTCGCGGCGCAAGCTGCTGGGCCGCTTCGGCTCGCTGCTGGTAGCCGGCGCGGCGCTGCCGATCATCCTGCCGATCGACCGCACCTCCAAGGCCCTCGCCGCCGAGGCGCCGAAGGCTGGCGATCCGGGTGATCCGAACAGCTGCGACTACTGGCGCTATTGCTCCATCGACGGCTTCCTCTGCTCCTGCTGCGGCGGCACCACCACCTCCTGCCCGCCCGGTACCGATGCATCCCAGGTGACCTGGATCGGCACCTGCCGCAACCCGGCAGACGGCAAGGACTACATCATTTCCTATAACGACTGCTGCGGTAAGCACAGCTGCTCCCAGTGCGCCTGTACCCGCAACGAGAGCGAGGAACCGCTGTACCGTCCGTTCAACAACAACGACGTCAACTGGTGCCTGGGCGCGGAATCGCGCATCTACAACTGCACCGTCACCATCATCCGCGGCGTCGCGGTCTGAGTCCGGAGAAGTCCCATGCGTAGTCTCGTTGTCGGCGCCCTGCTCTGCAGCCTGGTCGCTCCGCTGGCCCAGGCCCGCGCGATCCCCGATCCGCACCAGCGCCCGGCGCCCGGCAACGAGGCGGTGCAGAAGCCGATCTCCCAGCTCAGCTACACCCCGGCCACCAACTACCAGTTGCAGTGCGCCGGCTGCCATCTCACCGAAGGCAGCGGCAGCAAGGCCAACGACACGCCGCGCCTGCACGGCTTCGTCGGCAACTTCCTGAAGGTGGACGGTGGCCGGCAATTCCTCGTGCGCGTGCCGGGCATGTCGCAGTCTGCGTTGAACGACGCGCAACTGGCCGACCTGCTCAACTGGCTGCTGCGCAAGGACGGCATGGCTGGCGACAGCATGCCCGCCGAGTTCAAGCCGTACACCGCCGAAGAGGTCAAGGCCACGCGCTACCAGGCCCTGATGAACCTGCCCGGCACCCGCGCCGGGTTGATCCAGGAAATGCGCAAGCAGGGCATCACCATCACCGATGGAATGAGCGATGCGTATTGAGTGATTGCTCCGGCGGCTTGCCCGCCGACTTGTTTTGCCTCCGCATTCAGCCCGCCGCTCCAGCGGGCTTTTTTATGCGCGAGATATCTGCGGGAACCTGCTTATTGTAGGAGCGAGCTTGCTCGCGAACCGCTGGACGCCTGTGCCGCCGGGGAGTCTGTTCGCGAGCAAGCTCGCTCCTACAAAGAACCTGCGCTATGCCTTGCGGCGGCCAACCACATATCTGATTGCCCCGTATGCCAGAAGGAACAGGGCGCAAAGCGGGTAATACAGCACCCAGGCCAGCCCCGTCTCCCGAGGGGAAACGAAGCCGTGGATGTAGCAAGTAAATGCAATGAGGACGACGTTCAGACCAATCAGGATCTGAACCAGCGTGTTCCTGCGCAATACCGATACCGCGGCGAGGACCGCCATCAGAAGGTGCGGAGCGGCCATGAAAAAGTAGTTTCCAATGAACCACTGGTCCACATAGCCCTGGTTCACGTTGTTCTGCAGGCCAATGCCCACGAAGTGAACCACTGCGGGCAGCAGAACTAGAAGTACCACCTTCGCCAGAGAGTTACCCGCCTCCATTATCTTTCCTTGATATACGGACGTGATCTTGCGCCGATTCTACCCAATAGCCAGGGTGAATCTCTGGTTCAACTACTCTCCCGCACCATCAACTCGAAGCCCAGGTCCATCACCGGCTCGCTCACTGGCTTGTCGTTGATCAGGTCGAGCAGGCGTTCCGCTGCGTGGGTGCCGATGGCCTTGCGCGGGGTGCGGATGCTGGACAGGCGCGGCACCATGAATTCCGAGCTGGGCAGGTCGTTGAAGCCCAGCACCGCCACCTGTTCGGGGATGCGGATGCCGTGGCGCATGGCTTCCAGCAAGGCGCCGTGAGCCAGGTCATCGTTGCCGAAGAAGATGCCCTCCACCTGCGGCTGGCTGGCCAGCAACTGGCGGAACAACTCCCCGCCCAGGCCCACCGAAGACGGGCGCGGCGTGAGGATTTCCAGCGCAGGGTCGTAGCAGCCGGCCTGCTGCAACGCGCGGCGGTAACCTTCGCCGCGCAGGAGGGTGCGCTGGTCCAGTTGCGCGCCGATGTAGGCCAGGCGTTTGCGACCGCTCTTGAGCAGGTGCTGCGCCGCCGCCTCCCCCGCACGAATCTGCGAAAAGCCCACGCAGTGCAGCCCGGCGCCAGGGTCGAGGTCCATCATGTAGACGCTCGGCACGCCGCTCGCCTCGATCATCCGCCGTGCGCTCTCGGTGCGGTCGAAGCCGGTCAGCAACAGGCCGCGCGGTTGATAGGCAAGGTAGTTGCGCAGCAGGTTCTCTTCTTCGTCACGGGAATAGTGGTAGTTGCCGATCAGCACTTCGAGCCCGCGCGGGTGCATCACCGCGTGAATGGCTTCGAGGGTTTCGATGAACAACTGGTTCGCCAGCGACGGCACCAGCACCACGATGTTGTGGCTCTGCTTGGAGGCCAGCGCGCGAGCGGCCGGGTTGGCCACGTAGCCCAGTTCGCTGGCCGCCTGTCGGACCTTTTCCGCCAGCTCCTCGGCCACCGTGCTCACCCCACGCAGGGCCCGCGAAGCGGTAATCGGGCTTACTCCGGCGCGGCGCGCCACTTCATCCAGTGTCGGTCGGCCGGTGGTTCGGGAGCTTTTGTCGTTCTTCTTGTCGTTCTTCTTGACGGTCATCGGGCGTATTGCCAAACAAAAATCGAGGCACTAAGGTAGCGCTGTCTCGCGACCAGGGCAATTGCCTGAGGCCGGCTCAACCGGTCCCTTGCCCGCCGACAGATCACCCCTGTCGAGAGCGCCGAGACAGACCGACTAGAATGACAAGAATACGGAGGCAGCCCGATGCTTTTCGTTACGCCCAACAAAGATAGCGCTGTCTCAGCAATGAGGCTCTCCATGACCCCCTCCATCGATGCCGTCCTCATCATGGGCGTCTCCGGATGCGGCAAATCCAGCGTCGGCGAGGCGCTCTGCCTGCGCAACGGCGCGTTCGCCATCGAAGGCGATTCCTTCCACCCCGCTGCCAACATCGAGAAGATGAGCGCCGGCATCCCGCTCACCGACGAGGACCGCGCCGGTTGGCTCGACACCCTCGCCGCCGAGCTGCAGAAGGCTATCGCTGCCGGCCAGCGCCCGGTGCTGACCTGCTCCGCGCTCAAGCTGATCTACCGCGAACGCCTGCGCCGCGCGGTGCCCGGCCTGGGCGTGGTGTTCCTGGAGCTGACCCGTGACGCCGCCGCCGAGCGCGTCGCCACGCGTCCCGGGCACTTCATGCCGGCCAGCCTGATCGACAGCCAGTTCGCCGCCCTCGAACCGCCGCTGAGCGAACCGCTGACCCTGCACCTGGATGCCACCCGCCCGGTCGACGACCTGGCCGAAGCCGCGCACCTGTGGTGGCGACAGCATTCCAGCGACCGACCTTGATAGCGCCTGCCCGCCAAAGATAGCGCTATCTCAATTCACCAAACTCTCTGCATCAAAGAGAAGAGCCGCTCCGGCACACAACGACAACAACAGGAGAGCCCCATGCTCGGCATGTCCCACGAGACTTATCTGCTGCTGGATGCGGTGGTCACCATCATCGGCCTGATCCTGCTGATCACCCGCTTCAAGATCCATCCCTTCGTCGCCCTGATCATCGCTGCCGGCTTCCTCGGCCTGACCTCCGGCATGCCCGTGGCGACCATCGTCAAATCCTTCCAGGACGGCTTCGGCGGCGTGCTCGGCTTCGTCGGCATCATCCTCGCGTTGGGCACCATGCTCGGCAAGATGATGGCCGAATCCGGCGGCGCCGATCAGATCGCCCGCACGCTGATCCAGGCCTTCGGCAAGCAGCGCGTGCACTGGGCGATGATGTTCGCCGCCTTCCTGGTGGGCATCCCGCTGTTCTTCGAGATCGGCTTCATCCTGCTGGTGCCGCTAGTGTTCATCGTCGCCCGGCGCAGCGGCGTGTCGCTGATCAAGATCGGCATCCCGCTGCTCGCCGGCCTCTCCGCGGTGCATGGCCTGGTGCCGCCGCACCCGGGCCCGCTGCTGGCCATCGGCGTGTTCGGCGCCGATATCGGCAAGACCATCTTCTATGGCCTGCTGGTCGCCCTGCCTACCGCCGCCATCGCCGGCCCGATCTTCGGCGCGTGGATTTCGAAGATGATCCCCGGCCAGCCCAATGAAGAACTGGTCGCACAGATTGCCCACGAGCCGGACACCAGCAACCTGCCCAGCTTCGGCGTCACCCTGTTCACCGTGCTGCTGCCGGTGTTCCTGATGCTGCTGAAAACCTTCGCCGACGTGATGCTCGCCGACGGCCACGTGGTGCGTGCCTGGCTGGACATGATCGGCCACCCGATCACCGCCCTGCTGCTGGCCCTGCTGCTGTCGCTCTACACCTTCGGCCATGCCCGCGGCTTCGACTCGAAGAAGATCCTCAAGCTGCTCGACCAGAGCCTCGCGCCCACCGCCGCCATCGTCATGATCATCGGTGCCGGCGGCGGCTTCAAACAGATGCTGGTGGCCAGCGGCGTAGGCGACGTGATCGGCCACATGGCAGTGCACGCGCAGATTTCGCCGATCCTCCTGGCCTGGCTGGTCGCCGCGGTAATCCGCATCGCCACCGGCTCCGCCACCGTCGCCACCATCACCGGCGCAGGCATCGTGGTGCCGGTGATCGACCTGATCCCCGGCGTCAACCGCGAACTGCTGGTACTGGCCACCGGCGCCGGCTCGCTGATCCTGTCCCACGTCAACGACGCCGGCTTCTGGCTGGTGAAGCAGTACTTCAACATGAGCGTGATGGAGACCTTCAAGACCTGGACCGCCATGGAAACCATCCTCTCGGTGGTCGGCCTGGGCTTCATCCTGCTGCTGTCGTTGTTTGTCTGAGGCATTGATCGATGGGTATCGCTGCGCTCCACCCATCCTACGCACGAGGCCCACTCGGGCACCCGTAGGATGGCGTGGAGCGCAGCGATACCCATCAACCCCCACGCCAAAACACCCAGCGAGCCCCGAATCGCCCGCCAACCGGATTCCTGCAACGAGGTATCGCCCGTGACTTCCTCCGCAACTCCGAAAGCCCCCGCCCAACCCACCTGGCCCCGCGATTTCGACATCCGCGCCCGCTACGCCGAGCAGCAGGAACTCCTGCAGCCCCCGCAACCGGCTAAACACCCGTAGGGCGCATAACGCGGCACGCGTTATCCGCCAATCCCCTGCGCCGAGCCCGAAGGCGGATAACCGCGAGCGGCTATTCGCCCTACACAGGCGCCGCCTGTACTCTCGGAGCTGAATCGATTTACTAATCCGTAGCTACGCTCTAAAACAGACCAGTCGCCCACCTTTCCCCGAGGGATGAGTCATGCCCGCTACCCACAAGCTCGACCATCTGTTCCCCCGCCTCACGGACATCCCCGACACCTGGCGCCCCGACGCGCCCGTCGAGCAACGCGAATACCTGGTCAACGGCGAGATGCGCCGCTGGGACGGTCCGCTCGCCCCGGTGCGCAGCCCGGTGTTCCTCGCCACCGACCAGGGTGACGAACAGGTCATCCTCGGCAGTACGCCGCTGCTCGACGCCGACGCCGCCCTCGCCGCGCTGGATGCCGCCGTGGCCGCCTACGACAACGGCCAGGGCGAATGGCCCAACCTGCGCGTGGCCGAGCGCATCGCCCATGTCGAGCGCTTCCTCGCCCGCATGCGCGAGCAGCGCAGCGCCGTGATCAAGTTGCTGATGTGGGAGATCGGCAAGAACCTCAAGGATTCGGAAAAGGAATTCGACCGCACCTGCGACTACATCGTCGACACCATCGAGGCGCTCAAGGCGCTGGACCGCCGTTCCAGCCGCTTCGAACTGGAACAGGGCACCCTCGGGCAGATTCGCCGCGTACCGCTGGGCGTGGCGTTGTGCATGGGCCCGTACAACTACCCGCTGAACGAGACCTTCACCACCCTGATCCCGGCGCTGATCATGGGCAACACCGTGGTCTTCAAGCCCGCCAAGTTCGGCGTTCTGCTGATCCGCCCGCTACTCGAAGCCTTCCGCGACAGCTTCCCGCCGGGGGTGATCAACGTTATCTACGGGCGCGGCCGCGAGACCGTCAGCGCGCTGATGGCCAGCGGCAAGGTCGACGTCTTCGCCTTCATCGGCACCCACTCCGGCGCCGCCGACCTGAAGAAACTGCATCCACGCCCGCACCGCCTGCGCGCCGCACTGGGGCTGGATGCGAAGAACCCCGGCATCGTCCTGCCCAGTGTCGACCTCGACAACGCCGTCAGCGAAGCCATCACCGGCGCCCTCTCCTTCAACGGCCAGCGCTGCACCGCACTGAAGATCCTCTTCGTCCACGAAGACGTGCTGGACAGCTTCCTCGACAAGTTCAGCGCCAAGCTCGCCGAACTCAAGCCCGGCATGCCCTGGGAGCCCGGCGTGGCACTGACGCCGCTGCCCGAACCAGGCAAGGTCGATTACCTCAAGGGTTTGCTGGAAGACGCCCTGGCCAAGGGCGCCAAGGTCATCAACCAAGGCGGCGGCGAGAGCCGCGAAAGCTTCTTCTACCCCGCCCTGCTCAGCCCGGTGCGTGCCGACATGCGCCTGTACAACGAGGAACAGTTCGGCCCGCTGGTGCCCGTGGTGCCCTACCGCGACCTGAAGCAAGTGATCGACTACGTCCTGCAGTCCGACTATGGCCAGCAACTCAGCCTGTTCGGCAACGACCCGGCGCAGGTCGGCCCGCTGGTGGATGCCTTCGTCAACCAGGTCGGCCGTATCAACATCAACGCCCAGTGCCAGCGCGGCCCGGACAGCTACCCCTTCAACGGCCGCAAGAACTCCGCCGAAGGCACCCTCTCCGTCCACGACGCCCTGCGCACCTTCTCCATCCGCACGCTGGTGGCCACGCGCTTCACCGACGCCAACAAGGAACTGATCAGCCAGATCATCCGCGACCGCGACTCGAGCTTCCTGACCACCGACTACATCTTCTGAGTTGAGCGCCAAGAGTCCGTCACCCTGAACCTGGCTCCGCGCCCTGCTCGTGCAGGATGAAAACGCATCGTCAGCCGGCACAGCCTCCCCCTCTCCCCATGGGAGAGGGCTGGGGTGAGGGAAAAGCTCTGACACCGGGCTTCCACGGAAGTACTCACTCCTGCCCATCGCACCCCGCGTGCAAACAATCCCGACTAACGTCCATCGCCAATTGAAACAACCCGGTAAGAAGACCCCACTACGCTTGCCTTAAGTCAAAGGGGTCCACCCTGGAGACTCGATAGTCTGCGCGCCTCTCGACGAGTTCGATGTCCGTCGTCTGAATCAACAGTGGCAACGACCGATAACGAACCAGACTGAGCCTTTGCCACGAAACCCACGGATTCCCAGCAAACCAGGGAGCACCCTCATGAGTGGCTACAACGCAGTACTGGCGAGAAATACCGACAAGGCCCCCCAGGGCACCGGCCCTTATTCGCAAACCGTCGCTTTCTCCCACTACAACAACCTGTCGGCACAACTGCCCATCGACCCGGCCAGCGGCAAACTGGTCGCCGGCGGCGTCAAGGAGCAGGCCGAGCAGTGCTACAGGAACCTCAAGGCCGTGGTGGAAAGCATCGGCCACACGCTCGATGACAGCGTGCGCATCTCGGTCTTCCTGACCAACATCGCCGACGCCGAAACCGTCGGTAAAGTCCACGCAGGCTTCTTCCCCAACTACCTCCCGACCCTCACCACCGTCGGCGTGGCAGCGCTGCCGCTGGGCGCCCAGGTGCAGATCGAGGCCCTCATCACCTGCGGCGAGGGCACCATCCCCAACGCACCGCAGGCTGGCGACCTGATCAAGGTCGAGGGCAGCACCGAGAGCGCGCCGCTGAGCCCGCTGTCCACCCAGTCGGTCGCCTTCTCCCACTACAACAACCTCTCCGCGCAACTGCCCATCGACCCGCGCACCGGCAAACTGGTCGCCGGCGGCGTCAAGGAACAGACCGCGCAGTGTCTGCGCAACATCAAGAACATCCTCGAAGGCATCGACGTGCCCTTCGACGACATCGTGCGCATCACCGTCTTCGTCAAGAACCTCGCCGACATGGAAGCGGTGAACCAGGTCTACACCACCTTCTTCCCCGACTCCGCCATCGCCCGCGCCGTCGGCTACTTCCCGGCGCGCACCGTGGTAGCGGCGAAAGCCCTGCCGCTGGATGCCCTGGTGCAGATCGAAGCCGTGGTCTCCCATGGCGACGGCACTCCGCCGCAAGCGGTGGAAGACCGCCACGGCATCGTCATCAAGGCGCACAACACCGACGCCGCACCGCGCTGCCCCTACTCCACCCAGACCGTCGCCTTCTCCCACTACAACCACATCTCCGCCCAGCTGCCGCTGGATGTGAAGACCGGTGAGCTGGTGGCCGGTGGCGTGAAGGAACAGGCCGCGCAGTGCTTCAGGCACCTCAAGGCCATCGTCGAAAGCATCGACCATGCGCTGGCCGACGTAGTGAAGGTCAACCTCTTCCTCACCAACCTCGACGACATCGCGGCGGTGGACGAGGTGTACGCGACCTTCTTCCCGGGTGGCACTCCCGCGCGCCGTACCGTCGGCGTCTCGGCCCTGCCCAAGGGCGCGGCGATCCAGATCGACGCCGTGGTCGCCAACGCCGAAGGCACCCCGCCGGCTGCGTGACGGCTAGCTGGGACATGCCCACCGGCTAACGCCAAGGCTTGCCCTGACGCTGAACGGTCCCCTCTCCCGCTTGCGGGAGAGGGTTAGGGTGAGGGGCTCTTGCTCTTGTAGGAGCGTGCCATGCCCGCGAACAGCGCCGACAGGCGCTTTCCAACATCCCCGCTCCCTACTCCCTCCGCCACCATCTCCCGCGCCTTTCCCCGCGCATCAACCGCGGCACCTCCCCCATCGGCACCCACAACTCCCCCTGCCAATCCAGCACCGCCAACGGGCGCCCCTCACCCTTCGCCTGCATCCGAGTTGGCAGCCCCGCAGCCACGCTGCCCTGATCTCTAAGAGTCGGCAGCACATGGCCGGTTAGCCACATGCGTAGCTCCCGATGCTCCGGATCGCGAAACCGCTGCAGCACATGGAAGGCACCAAAGTCATTCACCAGCCACACGACCTCCTCGCCGCCGCCCGTCACCAGACGCGCTTCGCGAAACAGATCCTCATCCAGACGAAGAACATAAGACTCGACCCGCTCGCGGATCAGATAGCCCAGCTCGCGGGCGACCAACCAGGGCTGGTTGTCGATCAATACGCCGCGCAGGGAGCGGTTGTAGCGGTGGAAAACGGTGGGAACGTAGATGTCGTCCATGGAGTTGAGACCTTTGTGGTTAATCCAGAAAGGCCACTCCCCCGTCGCCAAACGGTAGGGGTGGCAGAACCGCGCAAGGTTGGCGAACCGGAACCACAGGACCGGCAGACCCGAAGGTCTCCCTGCGCGGCCTGCCATAGCAAGACACTACGAACGTAGGAATACGTCGCAGCGCTGTAGGCGCGGTCGCGCTGTGGATTTCGGGTCGCCAAACCCGTACCCCTGTCGCTTTCACAGGGGCGACGGGAGGTTATGGGGAAGGCTGGAAGAGGTCAAGCCAGGCCATCCATCCGGCATGTTGCTAAGAGGCAGCTACCGACCCAAATCGGACGTTCAGGTAGGACGCCATCCGGGCTCCATGTCGTCCCCACCACTTGGCTGGCGGGAACGCTCCCGTCAGGGACTACATGAAGTAGGGCTTGTCGCCATCGCTCCCGGGTTTATTCACGCCCAGATTCGCGCCAATATGCAGGCCGGGGTTTCGGATCAGATGAATGATCAGGTCACCCACGCTCCTGCGCGACACCACCGTGCCCTTGAATGGCTCACCCTTGCCGGTGGTTTCGTAGTCCACTTCGTCCTCGTCGGTCAGCCACGCTGGGCGCAGGATGGTGAAATCCAGCCCTGAGGCTTCGATGGCATCGGCGGCGCGCCGGTAGTACTTGAGCGGCTCGCCGATGACTTCGTGATTCCACTGGCCAAACTTGCCGGGGATTTCGTCGTAGATGCCCAGTGAAAGGACAAAGATCAGGCGCTTGACCTTACTGGTCTGCATGGCATCGATCACGCTGCGTGCCTGCTCTTCCAGATCGTCGCCGCTGAGGTTCGCGTAGACGATGTCCTGGCCATCCATGACCTCGCGCAGCAGTTCCTGATCCAGAACGTTGCCGATAACCACTCGAGCATTATCAGGCTCCGCTCCGGAAAGCTTCCTGGGGTCGCGCAGCAGTAAGGTCTGCTGCACTCCGCTCAGTTGCCCAAGCCCTCGTACGACCCACGAGGCGATCTGCCCAGTAGCGCCGAGGATGAGTACATTTTTCATGAGGCGCTCCGTGTCTGCGATTTGTGCGGGCTACAGGTATTCCTTGAAGAAGGGCGCGACCTGAGCCATGGCCAGGGCCACCGGCTCCGGCTTGTCGTAGAGGTCGTAGTGCGACCAGCCTTCGGCGACGAAAATCTGCTTGGCTGCGGACGCCGCCCGGCCATAAATCTCCCAGCCGTCGCGGTAGGCGCCAAAGGCGCCGGGCTTGTCGCCGATCACCACCAGCAGCGGTTGGGTCAGCAGCGTTTCGGCATGGGCGAATGCATCCCAGGCCATCGCTGCACTGTTGAAGGAGAACAGGCCACTGGTGGCACCATTGGGTTGCTGGCCGCGTGCGGATTTGTAGTACTCGGTGGCCTCCAGCACGTCGATGTCGGTCAGGCCGGCCTGTTTCCCGGCTTCCACCGACTCCGGGAGGTAGTCGATCACATGGCGTGCCGCACCCTGGGCTTCTGCGGTGCGCTGGGCCGCCATCGCTTTCAGGGCGCCGAGGGGATCGAACTGGCTGAAACCCTCGCGGATCAGCCGTCCGAAGTTGACGCCGGTAATCGAGACGAGAGCTTTGATGCGGTGGTCAGTGATCGCTGCGTTGATGGTGTAGGCACCGCCACCGCAGATGCCGATGGCGCCGATGCGTTGCGCATCCACGTAGGGCTGGGCGACCAGGAAATCGATAGCCAAGCGGATGTCGGAAACGCGGATGGCCGGGTCTTCGATGAAGCGCGGTTCGCCACCGCTGGCGCCCTGGAAGCTGGCGTCGAAGGCGAGTACGACGAAGCCCTGTTCGGCCAGTTGCTGGCCGTAGATGTTGCCTGATGTCTGCTCCTTGCAGCTGCCAATGGGATGGGTGCTGACAATCGCGGGGTATTTCCTGCTCTCATCGAAACCCGGCGGCAGGTACAGGTCGGCGGCCGAGTCCCAGCCCAGGTTGCGGTAGGTGACTTGCTTGATGGAGGTCATGCTGCGTGCTCCGAACAAGGGAATGGCTTATAGGCGGCTCTGGAAGAATCCGGCCAACACCGACACGGCTTCGTCGACATAGGGTTGCTTGTCATAGAGCGACATGTGGTTGGCGCCCTCAATCAGGTGCAGGTGCTTGTCGCCGGAGGCCGCGCGGGCGAGCAGGTCATCGCTCATCCATTTGCTGCCGGCCCGGGTGCCCGCGACGATCTGCAACGGTTGGGTCAGGAAGGCTTCGGCCTTGTGGTAGGCGTCGTAGGTGATGATCTGCGGCAGGCTGCGGGCGGTCATGAAGCCCGGTGCATTGGGGTGTTCGCAGCGCGGGGTGTGGTAGTACTCCCAGGCTTCGCGCAGTTCTTCGTTGGGGGCATCTTCTTCACGCATCGGAGCCAGGGGCAGGGTGGCCAGCTCCTTGCCTTGTGCATCCTGGGTGCGGGCCTGGGAGCCGTGCTCGATGTACGGCAGGGCCTCGGCATCCTTGACGGTGTTCTCCCAGCCGTTGCGGAACATCTGGCCGATGTTCACGGCGCTGACCGTACCGACAGCCTTGATGCGGCGGTCATTGATCGCGGCATTGGCGGTGTAGCCGGCGCCTGCGCAGATACCCATCGCGCCGATTCGGTTGGCGTCGACGTACGCAAGAGTCGTCAGGTAGTCGATTACGGCGCTGATGTCTTCGGTGCGGATGTAGGGGTTCTCCAGCTGGCGCGGCAAGCCGGTGCTTTCACCCTGGAAGGATGCATCGAAGGCGATTGCCAGGAAGCCTTGTTCGGCCAGCTTGCGGGCATACAGGCCGGAAGCCTGCTCCTTGACGCCACCGCCCGGGTGGGCAACGACGATGGTGGGGTACTGTTTGTTCTGGTCGAAACCGGCAGGCAGATGGAGATCAGCGGCGAGTGTGATGCCATGACCATCGAGGGTTTGAATGCGGATGTGTTGCATGAGCCTGGCTCCTGGGAGTGAGCAACAAGGCGTTGCTCGATGGATTCATGCTAGGCCCAGTTTTGTTTTGGAAAAACGTGCCAAAATCGACATGACTCGTAAGCAAGGCTAAACAATATGTCGATCAATCCTGCGCTGCTTCCCGGCCTGGCCTGGTTTGTCCACATCGCCCGCCATCGCAGTTTCACCAAGGCCGCGACGGAGATGGAAATTTCCCGGGCGGCACTCTCACAGCACCTCAAAGGCCTTGAGCAGCAGCTCAACGTCCGGTTGTTGCATCGCACGACACGGGACATGTCGCTGACTGAGGAGGGGCGGCGCCTGTTCGAGGCGGTAGCGCCCGCGTTGAAGATGATCGACACAGCCGTTGCCGAGCTCAGTGAGGTGACGTCTGCGCCAACGGGTCTGATTCGAGTCAACTCCTCTCGCATCGCCGCACGAACACTGCTGGAGCCTCACCTGGGGGAATTCCTTTCCCGCTATCCCGGATTGCGGCTGGAACTAGTGCTCAACGATGGCTTCGCCAACATCATTGCCGACGGAGCCGATGTCGGGATTCGGCTGGGCGAGAGCCTGGACGAGCACATGGTGGCCGTGCCGATCACACCGCGAATCGAGATGGCGATCGTCGGATCACCGGCGTATTTCAAGCGCCATGGCATCCCGCAGACACCGGCCGATCTGGTCCAGCACAATTGCCTCGCCTACCGCTTCACCAGCAGTGGGACGCTGGATCGCTGGGCTTTCACGTCGCCGGAGGATGAGACAATCACTCAGGTGTTCGAGCCAAGGGGCAGCGTCGTCTTCAACGACGACGAGAGCATGCTCAAGGCCGCCGTCCAGGGCGTCGGGCTGATCAAGTACCTGGACGTCTGCGTCCGCAAGCAACTCGCATCCGGAGAACTGGTGCGCGTGTTGCAGCCCTGGTGCCAGTCCTTCCCCGGCTTCTACCTTTATGCCCCAACGCGCGCCCAGATGCCGGCCAAGGTTCGGGCGCTGATCGACTTCCTCGTGGAAAAGCGTGGGGCCTTGGGCTGAATCGGGCAGGGCTGCTCAATGTCCGCTAATGGCCGATAGCGGCCCCTGGCGAATGGCCTCACCCTGACCGTTCATTGGCGGCAACCGACGCATCTGCATCCCCTGGCACTGCCAAGTGACCGTAACTATTTATTGCTCAGCGCGCTCATCGAATAAGGGCGCGATCCCCCGCCCTGAACCTCCGCCCCTGCCCTGAAATGGCCGCCAGCCACGGTGGGCAGCAGCTGCAATTCCGCCTGACGCGCGTCACAGAAGCCCGGAGACAGGCCAGTCAAGCCGGCGAGCCAGAGCGTTTGCCACCGCGCTGTCATAAAAATTTCACAGGACCCGATCACAGTATGGCAGCCCGATATCAAAAGGATTGCCCTCGATGAAAAGCTTTGTGAAATCTGCTGCGATCGCCGTTACGCTGTCCATGTGTGCCACTTCCGTCGCCTTTGCCGACGAAAGCGTCCGCCTGACCGGCTCGGGCGCCAGCTTCCCCGCTCCGATCTACCTGACCTGGTTCAAGGACTTCAGCAAGAAAACCGCTGGCGTCACCGTGGATTACCAGTCCAAGGGCAGCGGTGCGGGCGTACAGGATTTCCTCAACAAGACCGTGGATTTCGCGGCCAGTGACTCGGCCATGAAGGACGAAGACATCGCCAAGGTTGCCGAAGGCGTGCAACTGCTGCCGATGACCGCCGGCGAAATCGTCCTGGCGTACAACCTGCCGGGCAGCCCCAAAGGGCTGAAACTGCCGCGCGACGTTTACTCCAACATCTTCCTGGGCAAGATCACTCAGTGGAACGACCCGCAGATCGTCGCGGCCAACCCTGAGCTGAAGCTGCCGGCCCTGCCGATCACCGTTGTCGTGCGTGCGGATTCCAGCGGCACCACCGCTGTGTTCACCAAGCATATGTCGACCATCAACCCGGAGTTCAAGACTGCCCTGGGTGAAGGCAACACCGTCAACTGGCCGGCCAGCGACAAATTCATCAAGTCGCCGAAGAACGATGGCGTGACCGCTACCGTTCGCCAGACCCCTGGCGCCATCGGCTACATCGAGTACGGCTTCGCCAAGCTGGCCAAGGTCGACTTCGCCGAGCTGCAGAACAAGGCCGGTCAGTACGTCGTACCGAACGCAGAAAGCGGTGCTGCGGCGCTGGCTGCCGTGAAGTTCCCGGAGAACCTGGTGGCCTGGCTGCCCGATCCGGACGGTGCCCAGTCCTACCCGATCACCTCCTACACCTGGATGATCTTCCGCAAGCACAACGAGAGCCCGGCCAAGGCCAAGGCCATGCGTGAAATGGTCGAGTACGGCCTGACCGAAGGGCAGAAGATCGCTGATTCGATGGGCTACATCCCGCTGCCGCAAGCAGTCGTCGATCAGGTTCGCAAAGCTTCCGCCAACATCCAGTAACGCCTGCGAGTCTTCATCCGGCGTGGGCTGTCAGCCGCGCCGGATGAGATTTCCACCTGTTCCGGAACTCCCCCATGACCCAACCTTTTGTCGTACCGGTAAATCCGGACTCTGCCTGCCAACCGCCATCCGCGAAGGATTTCCTGGTTGACCGGACCTTCCGTGCCATTGCACGCCTGGGTGTGGTCCTGATTCTGGTGCTGGTCGTTGCCCTCGTGTTCGAAGTCGGCCGCAAGGCCTTTCCGGGCATGGAGAAACATGGCCTGGACGTTCTCCTGGGTTCGGTCTGGGACGTCAACCAGGGCAAGTACGGCATTTTGCCGGCCATCTGGGGCACGCTCTACAGCGCACTGATCGCGCTGCTGATCGCAGGCCTGTTCGGCGTCAGCATGGCGATCTTCCTGACCCAGGATTTCCTCCCCGCCAGGCTGGCGGCGGTGTTCCGTACCATCGTCGAACTGCTCGCCGCCATCCCCAGCGTCGTTTATGGCCTGTGGGGAATCTACGTGGTGATCCCGGCCATTCGCCCGCTGACGGCGTGGTTGAACAGCGAGCTCGGCTGGATACCCTTTTTCGGCACATCGTTGAGCGGGCCGGGGTTGCTGCCCGCCTCTCTGGTGCTTGCCATCATGATTCTGCCCACCATTGCCGCGGTCTCGCAGGACGCTCTTGCCAGCGTGCCGATGAAGACCAAGCAGGCCGCCTACGGCATGGGGACCACCCATTGGGAAGCGATCCTCAAGGTGATGGTGCCCTCTGCTGCCACCGGCATCTTCGGCTCCCTGGTCCTGGGCCTGGGCCGCGCACTGGGTGAAACCATGGCCCTGGCCATGCTGGTCGGCAACGCGAACACCATTTCCCTGTCGCTGTTTGCACCGGCCAACACGCTGGCAGCCTTGCTGGCGCTGAACTTCCCCGAAGCCGGGCCGAACGAGGTTGAAGTGCTGATGTACGCCGCACTGGTGCTGATGTTCATCACCCTGATCGTCAACGTACTCGGCTCCATGATCATGCTTTACGCCCAGCGGGGGACCAAGTAATGACCAGCCTCACTCCCACCGCATCCGCCCTGCCGAGCCTGCAGCGCAAGCTCGAGGGCCGTGCCCTGCGCAGCCTGGTGCTGACCACGCTGGTGTGGCTGGGCGCCCTGCTGGCCAGCGTGCCGCTGATCTCCGTGCTCTACATGCTGATCACCCGCGGTGGTGCGCGCCTGAGCCTGGAGGTCTTCACCGAACTGCCACCGACCGGCTTCGAGACGGGCGGCGGCTTCGGCAACGCGCTGGCCGGCACCTTCGTCATGGTCGGTATCGCCGCTGCCATTGCCGTTCCGATTGGCATCATGGCAGCCGTCTTCCTGGCTGAACTGGGCCCGGACAGCAAACTGGCGAGCGCCGCGCGCTTTGCCGCCAAGACGCTCACCGGCCTGCCCTCCATCCTGGCCGGGGTCTTCGCCTACGCCCTGGTCGTGATGACCACCGGCACCTACTCGGCACCGGCGGGAGGCGTGGCACTGGCCGTGCTGATGCTGCCGATCGTCGTGCTCACGGCCGAAGAGTCGATGAAGATGGTGCCCAAGATCATGAAGGATGCCGCCTACGGCATGGGCTGCACCCGCGCCCAGGTGATCTGGAAGATCGTGCTGCCTACCGGCCTGCCGGCAATCCTCACCGGCGTCATGCTGGCCGTGGCGCGCGCCGCTGGCGAGACCGCGCCGTTGCTGTTCACCGCGTTGTTCAGCAACTACTGGATCTACCACGACGGCAGCCTGGCAGTGATGAACCCCACGGCCTCGCTTTCCGTACTGATCTACAACTTCTCCGGCATGCCCTTCGACAACCAGCTCGAGCTCGCGTGGGCCGCATCGCTGGTGCTGGTGATGATCGTGCTGATCGTGAACGTCATCAGTCGCATTTTTGGCAAGCCCAAGTTTTGAGATACGGAGCATCCGAATCGTGAACACAGCTACTGCACAGAAAGTCGCCCCGGTTGGCGCCGAGACCCAGGTGGTCATGGACTGCAAACTGGACAAGATTTTCTACGGCAACTTCATGGCGGTACGTGACAGCCACGTGCCGATCGAAAAGAACAAGATCACCGGTTTCATCGGCCCTTCCGGCTGCGGCAAGAGCACCGTGCTGCGCAGCCTGAACCGGATGAACGATCTGGTGCGCGGCTTCCGCTTCGAGGGCCATGTGCATTTCCTCGGGCAGGACGTCTACGGCAAGGGTGTGGACCCTGTCGTGGTGCGCCGCTACATCGGCATGGTGTTCCAGCAGCCGAACCCGTTTTCGATGAGCATCTTCGACAACGTCGCGTTTGGCCTGCGCCTCAATCGCTACAAGGGCGACATCGGCGACCGGGTCAAGCATGCCCTGCAGGGCGCCGCGCTGTGGGATGAAGTGAAGGACAAGCTGAAGGTGAGCGGCCTGTCGCTCTCCGGTGGCCAGCAGCAACGCCTGTGCATCGCTCGCGCCATTGCCACCGAACCGGAAGTCCTGTTGCTGGACGAGCCGTGCTCGGCACTCGACCCGATCGCTACCCGCCGTGTCGAGGAGCTGATGGTCGAGCTGAAGAAGGACTACACCATCGCGCTGGTCACCCACAACATGCAGCAGGCCATCCGTGTCGCTGACACCACGGCGTTCTTCTCGGTGGACATTTCCCAGGGCACGCGCACGGGCTACCTGGTCGAAATGGGCGCGACGAAGCAGATCTTCGAAAGCCCACGGGAAAAAATGACCGAGGACTACATCAGCGGCAAGTTCAGCTGAGTCGAGTCAGCAGTCGTATGAAGCCTCTCACCTCCTCTTCAGGGTCGCCCATGCCTGCCACGCGCCGTCTTGATCTGCGAGCGATTGAACGTGCGCTGCGTGAGGTGCAAGGCCGTTTCGGCGAGCTCAGCCAGTGCTTTACCGAGCCGCGTGATCCGTTCACCGATGAAGTGCTGCACAACGTGCTGGAGGGTTACGCCCTGATCGACGACTACGTCGCACGGGGCGTCGACCTGTTCGATCTGCAGCAGGTCAACCTGATGCTGGAGATCAACGCCACCGTGCTGTGCGGCCGGGACCCTGCCCGTCGGCTGGAGTTCGCGCCGCACCTGGCGGCCACCGAGGCGCACTTCTTCAACAACGTCGAAGGCGGCATCAAGGACCTGTTCAACTGGTACTGCGCGTATCACAGCGAATCAGTGTGGAAGCGCGCGGCCGGGGTCTATGTGCGGATTCTGAGCAAACCGCAGTTGTTCATCGAAGGTAACCATCGCAGCGGCTCGCTCATCGTCAGCTATCTGCTGCTACGTGCCGGGCTGCCGCCGTTCGTGCTGACCCTGGACAACGCCAAGGGTTACTACAACCCGTCATCGGTCATCCGCAACTCTGCCAAGCATGGCGTAAAGGCGCTTTTCGAATTGCCCAAGATCAAGAAAAAGTACGCAGCCTTCCTCGAAGATCAGGCAGCGGATTCGCAGCGATTCTTCCTTGGCGAAAAACACGCCTCCGCCCATCAGGGAGGTGCCTGATGACCACCCAGCCCATGCTCGCAACCTGCCTGGCCATCAAGGATCAGCTGTGGGACGCCATGAAGGGTTCCCTTGCGCCTTACCGGTTCGGACGCCCGCGCATACGGATTTCGTTCGATATCGATGACACCCTGGCCTGCCTCCCCCACCACAGCGACGTCGAACCCAGCAGGCTCCCGCTGTTCATTCATCGCTGGCTTGGCGAACCGCTGCGTATCGGCACCCGCTCCCTGACCCGGGAACTACGCCGCCAGGGCTGCAGCATCTGGGTCTACACGTCCTCCGGCCGCACACCGTCCTATATCAGGCGCTGGCTGTTGCTGTACGGCATCCACGTCGACGGCGTGGTCAACAGCGTTCGGCACAACCAGGCCCTGACCGAGCGCGGGCTGGCGAACTCCCCCTCGAAACTTCCGCCGGCATTCGATATCGACCTGCATGTCGATGATTCCGAAGGCGTGAAGAGCGAAGGCCATGACCACGGTTTCCGCGTCGTTGTCGTGCGTCCGGACGATGAGCGCTGGGCGCAGAGAGTCCTGGACTCAGTGGCTGAACTCCAGGAAATGCTGGATCGACAACAGCAGCCATTGGCCACAGCAGCCTGAGCCATCAACCACGCCGCTCATTGCTGACCGGCAAACCTCTGCACCCTGCCCGTCGCGCGGAACCTGCAGCTTCGCGGATGTCGGCCCTTGGCCGACGCCCTCAAGGTTACGCCCTGGCTTGGTGCGCCATGCGAGCGCCTGCCCAGCTTATCGATGGGCTCTCCCGTTCAGCAGGCCACTTCAGGCCAGTCCGATCGCCTCCGCACATCGGGCTGCTGACGACCCCCTGTCGAATTGCCCTGCCCCGGCGCCGCTGAACTTTGACAGCGTCCTCCCCCAGGTCCCATGCTGAGCGAACACGTGACGCCCCATGAGTCGCCAGCTCCTCAGCGCCATGGCCGGTCACTCGACGTTCAAGTCTGTTCACCTGACTTCCGGCGCCAGCGCCCATGCCTGACCTCTCTCATATCCATCGTCACCTCACCGAGCTGGTGGTCGATCCCGTTACCAACCAGGTCGCCGGCCTCTTCGACCTCAGTGGCCGCGTCGGCGTGGTGTTCCTGCTGTGCTCGTACGCCATCGCCTACGCCCTGTTCCGCTTCCGCCGGCAGCGCGGGCTGACGCAATCGACGTCGTTCTGGCAGTTCATCGGCGGCGCGCGGGTTAATTTCCATCGTTCGGCGCTGCTGGATTACCGCTACTACCTGGTGCGCGGCATCCTCAATGTGGTGTTGCTGCTGCCCATCATCGGGCTGGTCGATCCCTACATCCTGCGCTCGGGCGACTACATCGCCTTCTTCACCAACCTGTGGGGCGCGCGGCCACAGGTGGGCGAGAACCTCGGCCTCTCGCTGCTCTGCGGGCTGGGCGTGTTCCTGGTCAGCGACTTCAAGAACTACTGGGTGCACCGCGCCTTCCACTCGCGCTGGCTGTGGGCGTTCCACAAGGTGCATCACTCGGCGGCGGTGCTGACGCCGATCACGGCGAGCCGCGTGCACTTCGTCGAGAAGCTCGCAGCGCAGTTGGCCGGAGCCTTCGCCCTGGGCGCCTATGCTGGCGCTTTCTGGTACCTCTGCGGCGGAGAGATCAGCGCCTATACGCTGTTCGGCGTGACCTACCTGATCCTGCTGTTCAACGTGCTGGCGACCAACCTGCGCCACAGCCATGTATGGCTGTCGTTCGGGCCGCTGGTCGAGCACGTGATCAACAGCCCCGCCCAGCACCAGATCCACCACAGCGACGCGCCTCGGCACTTCAACAGGAACTTCGGCATCAACCTGTCGCTGTGGGACTGGCTGTTCGGCACGCTCTACGTCACCCAGCGCGCGCCGGAACCAATCCAGTTCGGCGCCGGGGAGCATGACGATGCGAAGTATTCGTCGCTGTGGAGCCTGATCGTCACGCCGTTTGGGGACACGATGAGGAACGCGAGGCCAAGAAAGAGAACTACCACCGAACTACCAGCCCATGATCGGTGGAAATAGAAATAGTTCGCTAGCAAGACTCGCCCATGGTTCATCAAGCGTCCTGATCCAACAGACGTCACTGCCGCTGTAGCCTACGCAGCCAAGTGTCCCAAGACTCGACCCTAATAGAGGGGGTAAAACTCTGCTCGAAATCATGCCTCTTCGCACTTTCCTCCCGATCACTGTTTGTTCGACCGCCAATTAGCACAGCTCGAATATTTACGTCTTTTTCTGGATCCACATGGAGCTCGTAGCGCGGCCCTAAAAACGAACCATGAATACTCTCACCACACTCAGCACGCTGCCGAACAGAGTGAACCTTATGCCGAAAACCTGCATAATCTCGATATACAGCCCCCAAACGGGCCCGAAGCTGTCCAGCCGCCTGATTTATTTTGTGATTAAACTCACCATAACCATCAGAGTTGACCAACTTGAACTCTGCCGACTTTATTTCAATAAGAATCACATCTAGACGCGATCTTCCAGTGAACACAGCAAAATCTACAAATCCGTCCCCCAAGGGAAACTCTGAGAAGCAGATGTACTCATCATTTGGCTGCGCATAAATCTCTCCAAACAAGGAGAGATCGCGCTTCAAAACCGATTGTATCTCACGTTCCCCTGCACCGGCTTCAATCAAACAGCTCATCTCTGACCTAGACACCGCCACATCAGCTATCTCTAACTTCCTCTTGATTACACTTGGCCGATCCTGATGATAGGAATCTGCGAATGGATTCCTCGAATAACGAATTCTATCTGCTTGAGCAATGACCCGCAGATTATCTAAACTTCTCTCATCAAGATCATCCTCGTGACAACCAATAAGAGACAAAACTTTGCTTCTATCAATCTCCTCCCAACCAGGAGCACCGGATGAGGAAATATTAACCACATGGTACGTATCTTTTTCCGGACTATCTCTCTCGTAATGTTCCAAATAAACCGCATCACCGAGAACCAATCCTAGCCTTTGCAGAGAGACAATGATTCTTTCAACAGCGTTGGTAATTGAGAATCCATCATTCTTACCATCCAACTCAGTGAGCAAAACAACAAGCCCACCCTCGCCTAAAAAAGATCTAACTCGGCACAACCCACTCCGTAGTCCAGCATCACCCTTAGGATAATCATGAACAATATCTATAATTTTCAAACTTAATCCTCACCTTCTTATTTCTGATCCACAATCAACCAAAGAAACTACGCTATCAAATTCCCCCACCTTAGCTCCCGTCAAAAATCTCATTGATATCTGCCTAATTCAATTCTCATTCCCACACCCCTGCCCCCACACCGGATAGCGCAGCGTATGCCGCTGGCCGGCGCTGTCCTCGTAGGTCATCTCCACCTCGCGAATCCCGCAGAAACCCAGGTCCGGTGCCTGCACCACGTGTTTGATATCGAGCTTCTGGCCGAAGTGATAGTCCTCAACGGGTGGTGCGTCCTGCGCGGCGAGGGCCGCGCAGGAGGTGAAGAGGCAAGCCACGGCGAGCAATCGCTTCATGGTCGTTCTCCCGAGGAAGTGGTACGCGGCATGGGAGCGCCAGTCATGCTCGGGAGTACTTCGTCGCGGCGGATGAGTCCGTGGAACAGCGCGGCGGCGAGGTGCAGGAGGATGGTCGCCAGCAAGGCGTAGGCGATAACGCTGTGAGCGCTGCGCAGGATGGCGTGGAGCTGCACCGAGGGCGCGACCAGCGCCGGTAGTTCAAAGCCGCCCCAGAGTACGACGGGGTAGCCGCCGGCCGATTGCATGGTCCAGCCCACCAGTGGCTGGGCCAGCAGCAGGCCGTACAGCACGAGGTGCGAGAGATGGGCGGCGCTGCGTTGCCAGCCGGGCATGTCGCTGGGCAGCGCGGGGATGCGCTGGGTCAGGCGCACCAGGATGCGTAGCAGCACCAGTACCAGCAGCGCAGCACCCAGGGGTTTGTGGATGGCGACCAGGGCAGCGTGGCGCGGCGAAACGCTGGCGACCATGCCCAGGCCGATCAGCAGCATGGCGAGCACCAGCACGGCCATGAGCCAGTGCAGCACGCGCAGGGAGAGCGGGAAGTAGGTCGGTTTCATCAGTGGGTCTCCTGGGCCTGCTCACGGGTGCGGCGGTTGAAGGATTCCGAGTAGGCGGCCGAGCGCGCGCTGAGCAGCGGGTCGTCGGAGGCGCGGATGCCGTCGGGGAGGATCAGCGGGTCGTAGTTGACGTCGCGGCAGTCGCCGCCGATTTCCGGCTGCAGGCGTTCGATCACCAGTTCGCCGGCATCCACCGTGCGGCGGCCGGCAGGCCAGGCCTGGGTGGCGTCGCTGGTGCTGTCGCCCGGTTCGCCGAGGGTGAACTGCAGGCGCCAGCGCAGCGGGCCGGCGGCGATGCGCTGGGCCAGTTCGGCGGCGAGGAAGTCGGCGTCGCCGCGCTTGTCGGCGGCCAGCGGTTCGACCGGCGCTTCAGGCTGCACGGACCAGCGCACGGGCTGCTGCTTGCCGTCCTTGTTCACCAGGAAGAAGGCGTTGAGGCCGTAGTAGGCGCTGTTGGCGTAGCTGGAGGATGGCGTGGAGGATTTCACCCATTGCAGGAACGGCTGGGTTTCCGGGTGAGCCTTGAAAAAGGCGCCGGCCTTTTCCGGGTCGGGCTTGCCGGTACCCGGTTGCGGCGCGGTGGCCTGCTGCAGGGCAAAGAAGCTGGCGACGTCGCGGACAACGAAGACCGGCATGGCGTTCATGCCGGTGCGCCATTCCTGGCCATCCTTGGGCAGGAAGCGCAGCGCCAGGCTGCGGATCGGGGCCGCACCGTCGCTGGCCTTGGGGTTGCCGCCGGGAATCGCCAGGCGCCCCACCACCGGCACGCGGCCGACCGAGAACAGGCTGGCGCGGGACAGATCGGCCAGCCCGCCGTTGCTGTCGAAGTGGCCGATCACGCACAGGCCCTTGGCGTGGTTGCGTCGGTAACCGGGGTAGACGCCGCCGTTGTGCTCCAGGGTGTTGATGACCTTGTCCGGGGTGAGGCGCTGCGGGTCGAGCCAGCCGGCGACGTAGGCGAAGACGGCGGCCACGCCGAGCACCACGGCGCCGATGGCGGCCAGGCGCAGGGGCACGTTGGGTGTGGGTGTTTCTGTCATTTCCAGCTCCTCGGGCTTAGGCTGAATGCGTTGAGCCGGTACGACGCACCGTGCACCGGGTTATTCCCGTCATCGGCGAAAGAATTATTTTTTCGCAGGGCGGGAATAGATCGCCGTCACAGTCGTCTTTCTCGCTCGAACCCACCCACTTCCGGCGCCCCGATGCACTCACTGGACGACCATTCACTGCGCGAACTGTTGCCCCGCTTGCGGCGCTTCGCCCTGTCGCTGACGCGCAGCGCGAGCAGTGCCGACGACCTGGTCCAGGCCACCCTGGAAAAGGCGCTGTCAGCCTGGACCGGCCGCCGCGACGACGGCGACCTGCGCGCCTGGCTGTTCTCGATCCTCTACCGGCACTTCATCGACGGGCAGCGCCGGGCGAAACGCTATGCGCGCCTGCTCAGCCTGTTCGGCGCGGACAGCGCGGTCAGCGCATCACCCGAGGACATCGTCAGCGCACGCTCGACGCTGGAGGCTTTCGAACGCCTGCCCGCCGAGCAGCGCGCGCTGCTGACGCTGGTCAGCGTGGAAGGCCTGAGCTACCGCGAAGTAGCCGAGGCACTGGACATTCCCATGGGCACCGTCATGTCCCGCCTGTCGCGCGCCCGCACGGCGCTGCGCGCACTGAGCGAAGGACAGCCGGCGACTCCTTCTTTGCGGGTACTCAAATGAACGAACGCATTCCCGACGGCACGCCCCAGGAACAGGACCTGCACGCCTACCTCGACGACCAGCTCGATCCGGCGCACCGCCAGTGGGTGGAAGCCTGGCTGGCTGCGCACCCGGAAGACGCTCGCCGCGTTGAAGGCTGGCGGCAGGATGCCCAGCAGCTGCGCGCAGCCTTTGCCGGCCAGGCGCGCGGGGCGCTGCCCGAGCAACTGGACCCGGCGCGGATTCGCCGGCAGCTCCAGCAGCGGCGGCGTTCGCGCCTTGCTACGGCGGCGGCCTTGCTGGTTGCGCTGGGTGTCGGCGGCATGGGCGGCTGGCAGATGCGTGGCGACGCGATGCTGCGTGGCATGCTGCCGATGCAGGACGCGGTGCAGGCTTACCGGCTGTTTGCCGACGCCGGCCAGAATGGCCTGGACCTGCGCGATGGCGGCGACCTGCACGGCTGGCTGGCACGCTACCTGAAAGACGCCCCGCCACCGCCTGCGCTGGAACAGGTTGGCTTGAAGACAGTGGGCGCGCGACTGCTCGCCACCGAACAGGGAGCGGCAGCGCTGGTGATCTACGAGGATGGCCAGGGCCGCCGGCTGACCTTCTTCATCCGCCCGCCGGGCCCGCGCCACGAGATGTTGCCGCAGGGGCAGCGTACCGATGGCGACCTGCTGGCACGTTACTGGAGCCAGGGTGGCTACAACTATGCGCTGGTCAGCCGCAGCGATGATCCGCAGGCGCAGGCGGTGGGGCAGTTGGTGGGGTTCTAGCGGGAATGGAGCAAGCTCGAAGACATCGCGGACGGAGTCCGCTCCTACGCGCGGGATCAATGTCGGTGTTTCCCGTTACGTAGGAGCGGACTCCGTCCGCGATCGGCATCCGGCCCTTGCGGACCGGACCGTTAGCTCATCAGAACGCGAAGCACGAACAGCCGAAGGCACCCCAGAAGCCCTGGAAGTCACTCACCGGCACGCTCGACTGGCGGGCGCGCTCGTGGCTGTGGCCATGCACGCCGCAGGAGCCGGCGCACTGGTGCACGGCCTGCTGTAGCGGGCCCTGCGGGCGCCAGTGGCCGGGGACCTTGGCCACCGGCGACCAGTCCGGCAGTACCGGGATCGCCGTCGGCGCCTGGCGCTCGAAGTCGCCACTGCCGAATACCACGCGGCCGTCCACCACGGTGAGTACGGATTCGATGGCCTTGATCTCTTCCTCCGGCACGCTGAAGTAATCCGCCGAGAGCACGGCCACGTCGGCCATCTGCCCGACCTTGATCATGCCTTTCTTGCCCTGCTCATTGGAGAACCAGGCGCTGCCGTGGGTGTACAGCTGCAGCGCGGTGGCGCGAGACAGCCCCTCGGGATACAGCTCCATGCCGCCGACGGTCTTGCCGCTGACCATCCAGTACAGCGAGGTCCAGGGGTTGTAGCTGGACACACGGGTGGCATCGGTGCCAGCGCCGACGGGGACGCCCTCGGCCAGCATGCGCTGGATCGGCGGGGTCGCTTCGGCGGCCTGCTTGCCGTAGCGGTCGACGAAGTATTCACCCTGGAAGGCCATGCGGTCCTGGATGGCGATGCCGCCGCCCAGCGCCCTCACCCGCTCGATGTTCTTCGGCGAGATGGTCTCGCAGTGGTCGAAGAACCAGTGCAGGCCGTTGAACGGGATGTCCAGGTTGACCTTCTCGAACACGTCGAGCATCCGCGAGATGGATTCGTCGTAGGTGGCATGCAGGCGGAATGGCCAGCGCTGCTCGACCAGGTGGCGTACCACCGGTTCCAGCTCGGCTTCCATGCTGCCGGGCAGGTCCGGACGCGGTTCAAGGAAGTCCTCGAAGTCGGCGGCGGAGAACACCAGCATCTCGCCGGCGCCGTTGTGCCGCAGGAAGTCGCTGCCCTGCCCGTACTTCACACTGCTGGTCCAGTTCTTGAAATCGGCCAGCTCTTCCTTGGGTTTCTGGGTGAACAGGTTGTAGGCGATGCGCACGGTGAGCTGGTTTTCCTTCTCCAGCTGTTCGATCACCTGGTAGTCGTCCGGGTAGTTCTGGAAGCCGCCGCCGGCATCGATGGCGCTGGTCACGCCCAGGCGGTTCAGTTCGCGCATGAACTGGCGGGTGGAGTTGACCTGGTACTCGAAGGGCAGCTTCGGCCCCTTCGCCAGGGTCGCGTAGAGGATCATCGCGTTCGGCCGGGCCACCAGCATGCCGGTGGGCTCGCCCTTGCTATCGCGGACGATCTCGCCGCCGGGCGGGTTCGGGGTGTCCTTGGTGTAGCCGACGACGCGCAGCGCGGCGCGGTTGAGCAGCGCGCGGTCGTACAGGTGCAGGACGAATACCGGGGTGTCCGGCGCCGCCTGGTTCAGCTCTTCGATGGTCGGCATGCGCTTCTCGGCGAACTGGAACTCGTTCCAGCCGCCGACCACGCGCACCCACTGCGGCGATGGCGTGCGCAGGGCCTGCTCCTTGAGCAGGCGCAGGGCGTCAGCCAGGGACGGCACGCCCTCCCAGCGCAGTTCGAGGTTGTAGTTCAGCCCGCCGCGGATCAGGTGCAGGTGCGAGTCGTTGAGGCCGGGGATCGCGGTGCGTCCCTTGAGGTCGATGACGCGGGTGGCGCCGGCGCGCAAGGCCATGGCCTCCGCCTCGGTGCCCACGGCGATGAACTTGCCGTCGGCGATGGCCACGGCGGTGGCCTCGGGTTTCTCGCGGTCGACGGTGTGGAAGTGGCCGTTGGTCAGGATCAGGTCGGCGTACATGGCTATGTTCCTCTTTCGATCAGCGGGCGTTGAGCCAGGCGGAGAACAGGCGCGTGGCCCGTGGCATGAAAACGTAGACCACCAGCAGGACGATGGTGGCGACGATGAGCATGTTGGCCGGCACGAAGCCGCCCAGCAGCGGGACTTGCGTGAACAGCGGGCGCCAGAGCTGCGGCACCAGCATGACCAGCGGCAGGATCACCAGGTAGGAGACGGCCGCCTGCTTCCAGCGCGGCGGCTGCTTCTGCGGGTTGTCCGGGGCGGTGAACCAGAACTCGTGGGCACGGTGCAGCTCCTTCTGCTCACCGTCGATCAGGTGCGGGTCGGCACGCTCGATCAGTTCGCGGCGTTGCGGCGAGTCGAGCCAGGCCTGCAGTTCATTGGCGCTGGCGAAGCGCAGGACCGAGGTGAAATGGTCGCCCTGGCGCATCACGTCGACGCCCAGGTGGCCGGGGAACTCGCTGGCGGCGCGGGTCAGTTCGCGCAGGATGGCTTCGTAGGCGGCGACGCTCTCGGGCCGCGCGCGGTGGCGGATGATCAGGGTGACGGATTCTTGCTGGGTGCTCTGGCTCATTGAGGTTCCCTCCGGAAAAGTGGCCTCCCCCTGTGGCGAGGGAGGCAAGCGGCTGATGCGACAGACGGCTTATTTCAGATGGACCTTCAGCTCTTCGCCGGCCTGGCGCATGGCGGCCTGTACCGCCGGCACCTGGCTGACCACGTTGAGCAGGCCGTAGTCATGGATCATTCCGTTGTAGCGCACAGACGTGACAGCCACACCGGCGGCATCCAGCTTGCGAGCGTAGGCTTCGCCTTCGTCACGCAGCACGTCGGACTCGGCGGTCTGGATCAACGTCGGCGGCAGGCCCTTGAGCTGGTCGGTGCTGGCACGCAACGGGGAAGCGTAGATCTCGGCGCGCTGCTTCGGGTCGGTGGTGTAGCTGTCCCAGAACCACTGCATCATCGGCTTGGTGAGGAAGTGCCCCTGGGCGAACTGGTTGTACGAGCCGGTCTCGAAGCTGGCATCGGTCACCGGCCACAGCAGCGCCTGGAAGCGCAGCTTGGGCGTGCCCTTGTCCTTGGCCATCAGGGCGACCACCGCCGCCATGTTGCCGCCGACGCTGTTGCCGGCCACGGCCAGGCGCTTGCCGTCGACGTAGATTTCCTTGCCGTGCTCGGCGACCCACTGCGTCGCGGCGTAGGCCTGGTTGATCGCCACCGGGTAATGCGCCTCGGGGGATGGGGTGTAGTCGACGTAGACCGCCACCGCGCCGGAGTTCACCACCAGGTCGCGGATCAGGCGGGCGTGGGTCGGGTAGTCACCGAGCACCCAGCCACCGCCGTGGAAGTACATGAATGCCGGCAGCGTGCCCTTCACCCCAGCCGGGCGAACGATGGTCAGTTTCACCGGGCCGACCTCGGTCTGGATGGTCTTCTCGCTGACCTGGGTGCCGGAGAGGTCGACTTTCACCGAGGCCTGGGCGCCGGTCAGCACCGCGCGGGCATCCTTGGGCGACAGGGTTTCCAGCGGCTGGCCCTTGCCGGCCTCCAGGGCTTCGAGGAAGGCCTGGGTGTTGTGTTCGACGGTGGGGTTGCCGGCGGCGAAGACGTTGCCGATGGCCAGGGCGAGGGAGGCGGCGAGCAGGGATTGCTTGGCGTTCATGATTCGGTTCCTTGAAAGTGGGGGAGGTTTTCCGAGAGGACGAGCGCATCTTGATCCCTGCCCGCAAGGCGCGGAATAGACAGGGTTGCAGGGTCGCTTTGCAGTTTTGCAACGGCACCGCCCTGCCCTCTGCACAGCTGCATTGCGCAGCTGCGGGGCAGGTCCGTACTGATTCAGGTCAGGCGCAAACTCGCCTGGCCATGACGTTTCTCAATACCCATGCCGGATTCGAAAACCTTCTGACATAACTCAAGGGCGGGCCCAGGCCGTGTAGTCGACAATCGCCGCCGCTACCAACTCCCGTGAGTGACTCACAGTGCCAGGACACCCCTGCTGAATCCCACCTTCCCACCCCTTCACGCCAGGCTTGCCCTGGCGCGGCACATGGAAAACGCGCAACCGGGTTCTCTTCACCCATCCCGCCGAGAGGCGGTAGGAAACCGTGATGAAGAACACCCCATTGATGCTTCTGCTGGCCAGCCCGCTGGCCGTGGCCACCGCAACGGCGGCCAACAGCGTCACCGAAACCGATCAACGCTACACCGCCAACCAGAGCGGCCAATACGAAGACTTCACCCAGGTCGGCACCATCAAGACCTTCGCCGTGAGCAACGGCGCCATCATCACCATGACCGGTCCCAGCGGCTCACCCCTTGTGCTGACCGGCGTCAGCGGCAAGGTCGACGGCAATACCCTGGATATCAAGGGCGCCAACAGCCAGGTCACCGTCAACGGTGACATCGAGTACAAGTACGGCAGCAACACCAACTCCAACAGCAAGTATGTCTACAACGGCATCGCGGTCACCGGCGGCGGACGTTTCGTGCTCAACGGCAACCTCACCGCCACTTCGACCAGTTCGGGCTACAGCAGCCCGAAAAGCGCGATGTATGTGGACGGCGCCACTTCCAGCGCCGAGCTCAACGGCAACGCCAACCTGACCATCGCCGGCGGCAAGGGCCTGTTCGCCGCCAATGGCGGGACCATCGACATGACCTCGAAAGACGGCACGCCCTATGTGCTGACGGTCACCAACAAGTCCAGCCAGCGTTCGGTGGAAGCCAACAATGGCGGCACCGTGACCCTCGACCTGGTGGACATGAACGGTACCTCCATCCTGAGCAACGGCGTGGGCCTGTACGCCACCAGGAACTCGTCCATCACCTTCATGGGTGGCGACTTCAACCAGACCACCACCCGACCGGGCGCCAATGCGCTGTTTGCCCTCAACCATTCGAGCGTCACCGCCACCGGCTATGACGGCGGCCACCTGCGGATCAAGACCGGCGGCCTCAACGAAATCGGCGCCTGGGCCACCGGCAATTCCCAGGTAACCATCAACAGCGAGAAGCATCAGGACTTCCAGACGGTGATCCATACCACCGGCTCCGGCCAGTCCCACGGGCTGGCTGCCGGCTCGCTGGGTGGCGGCAATGCCAGCGCCCCCGTCGACAGCGGCCACGCCGGCGCGCAGTACGGCAACTCCGAAGTCACGGTGTACGGCAAGGTCGACATCACCACCGAAGGCAGGGACTCGGCCGGCCTGCGGGTCATGGGCGACGGCGCGAAGATCACCCTGACACCGCTGGTCGCTGGCGTGCGCAACAGCATCACCTCCGCCGCCAGCGCGATCCGCTACTCCTTCGCCAATGGCTACAGCCTCGCCAGCAACGGCGACCGCCTCGAAGGCGGCCAGGTGATCGACCTGACCGACACCGATATGACACACCTCGACGGCGCCACCGGCAGCGCCGGGCTGATCGAAGTCGGCGGCCTGGCCGGGCGCACCAGTGACGGTCAGAACAGCGGCATCATGAATGTCGCCGATGCGGTGAAGGACGCCACCCTGAACCTCGCCAACAGCAGCGCCACCGCCCAGGACGGGCGCAGCCTGCTCAATGTCAACGCCAGCCAGAACAGCGCCGATGGCGTGTTCGCCAGCAGCTTCACGCTCAACGCCGAGAACAGCGAACTGGTAGGCCGTGCGATGACCGACAGCACCGTTGCCAGCGATGGCAGCGTCAGCAGCGCCACGCTCAACCTCAAGGGCTCGCGCTGGTACCTGCTGGACAGGAACAGCAGCGAGACCAACCACTACGCCACCTCGAACCTCACGGCGCTGGACCTGCAGGACGACTCCCAGGTCTTCCTCAACAGCCGCGAGTCCTGGCAGAACGGCTTCGCCGCCAACCAGCCGGAGCACTACGGCAGCCTGCAACTGGGCTCGCTGAGTGGCGCCGGGGCGTTCCACTTCTACACCGACATCGTCAACCAGCTGACCGACAAGCTGACCATCAGCGAGGCGGGCGGCAGCAGCGGCAGCCATTCGGTGCTGGTGGCCAACGACGGCTCACAGAGCACCCTGGGCAACGAGCGCATCGAGATCATCGAAACCAATGGCGGCAGCGGCCAGTTCGGCCTCTACGAAGGTGCGCTGGTGGAGCTGGGCGGCAATACCTACGCCTTGCGCAAGAACGAGGACGACAACTGGGAACTGTACGGCTATACCGCTCCGCCAGTGGATCCGGACCCGATCGATCCGACGCCGCCGGTCGATCCCGAGCCGCCGGTTGACCCTACACCTCCAGTGGACCCCATACCTCCAGTGGACCCGACGCCCCCGGTCGACCCCACGCCTCCCGGCCCGATCGAGCCCGGCGACCCCGTCGAACCGGCACCGCCTGCGCCAGGCCCGGGCACCTCGACCACCCGCGCGTTCCACGCCCAGGTGCACACCAACTACCTGCTGTCCTACCTGGACATGCAGACCCTGCTGCAACGCATGGGTGAGCTGCGCTACACCGAGCGCGATACCGACGGCAACGTCTGGCTGCGCACCAACGGCGGGCGCCTGCACTCCTTCGCTGGCAGCAACTTCGACGGCTATCGCCTGAGCTACCAGGGCATCCAGCTCGGCGTGGACCGCCGTGTGCCGATCAGCAGCGGCGACCTGTTCGTCGGCGCCATGCTCGGCCACACCGAGGCTGACCAGAACTTCGATGAAGGCAGTGGCGGCGCACGCAACACCCATATCGGCATCTACGGCACCTGGCTGCACGAGAACGGCTTCTACGTCGACGCGGTGCTCAAGGCTGCGCACCTGAAGAACAACTTCAGCGTCAGCGACACCCAGGGCAACCGCGTGAAGAGCTCCGGCAGCAGCAACGGCTATTCCGCCTCCCTGGAAGCCGGCAAGCGCTTCAGCCTGCACCGCGAGAAGGACAGCCAGTGGTTCGTCGAGCCCCAGGCGCAGCTGGTCTACACCGACCAGGGCGGTTTCTCCTCGCGGGCCAGCAACGGCCTGCAGATCAAGTACGACGACTACGACTCGCTGCTGGCCCGCGCCGGTGGCATCGTCGGCTATGAGCTGAGCAACGCGAAACACAAGTCGGAGGTGTACCTCAAGGGCGGCTATGTGCGCGAACTGATGGCCGATGACATCGGCTACCGGATCAACGGCACGCCCAGGCAGAGTTCGGACTTCAGCGGCGGCTGGCGCGAGGCGGCGGTGGGCGTTTCCACGCGCCTGTCCGACGGGCACAGCCTGTTCATGGAAGTGGGCTACCGCGACGGCGACAACTTCGACCAGAACCACGCCAACGTCGGCTATCGGTTCGAGTACTGAGTCACCGGGGCGGCTGGATACGGCCGCCCCGTTCTTCCAGGCTCGTCTCCATCCACCGTCCGGCACGCCACGGATGCCGGCGCGACGTTTGACCGGTACAATGCGCGATTGCCCGTGCCATGCCTGATAAAGAAGAAACCATGTCCTTGCCCAAACACCATCTGGAACTGCTCAGCCCTGCCCGCGATGTGCACATCGCCCGCGAGGCCATCCTGCATGGCGCCGACGCCGTCTACATCGGTGGCCCGAGCTTCGGCGCGCGGCACAATGCCTGCAACGAGGTGAGCGATATCGCCCAGCTGGTGGAGTTCGCCCATCGCTACCACGCGCGGGTGTTCACCACGATCAACACCATCCTCCATGACAACGAGCTGGAGCCGGCGCGCGCTCTGATCCACCAGCTCTACGACGCCGGTGTCGATGCGCTGATCGTGCAGGACCTGGGCATCATGGAGCTGGACATCCCGCCGATCGAACTGCACGCCAGCACCCAGACCGACATCCGCACCCTGGGCCGGGCGAAGTTCCTCGACCAGGCCGGCTTCTCCCAGCTGGTGCTGGCCCGCGAGCTGAACCTGCAGGAAATCCGCGCCATCGCCGACGAGACCGATGCGGCCATCGAGTTCTTCATCCACGGCGCGCTCTGCGTGGCCTTCTCCGGCCAGTGCAACATCTCCCACGCCCAGACCGGCCGCAGCGCCAACCGTGGCGACTGCTCCCAGGCCTGCCGCCTGCCCTACACCCTGAAGGATGACCAGGGCCGCGTGGTGGCCTTCGAGAAGCACCTGCTGTCGATGAAGGACAACAACCAGAGCGCCAACCTCAGCGCCCTGGTGGACGCCGGCGTGCGCTCCTTCAAGATCGAAGGGCGCTACAAGGACATGGGCTACGTGAAGAACATCACCGCCTATTACCGCCAGCGCCTGGACGGCATCCTCGCCGAGCGCCCGGACCTGGCGCGCGCCTCCAGCGGCCGCACCGACCACTTCTTCGTGCCGGACCCGGACAAGACCTTCCACCGCGGCAGCACCGACTACTTCGTCAGCGACCGCAAGATCGACATCGGCGCCTTCGACTCGCCGACCTTCACCGGCCTGCCGGTGGGCACCGTGGAGAAAGTCGGCAAGCGCGACATGCTGGTAGTCACCAAGGACCCGCTGTCCAACGGCGACGGCCTCAACGTGCTGGTGAAGCGCGAAGTGGTCGGCTTCCGCGCCAACATCGCCGAGCCGAAAGGTGAGTTCGAGGAAGACGGCGAGAGGCGCTACCGCTACCGCGTCGAGCCCAACGAGATGCCGGAAGGCCTCTACCGCCTGCGCCCGAACCACCCGCTGTCGCGCAACCTCGACCACAACTGGCAGCAGGCGCTGCAGAAGACGTCCGCCGAGCGCCGTGTCGGCCTGTCGTGGCTCGCCAGGCTGCGTGAAGAGCGCCTGGAACTGACCGCCACCAGCGAAGAAGGCGTCAGTGCCAGCGTCGCCCTGGACGGCCCGTTCGGTGTCGCCAACAAGCCGGAACAGGCGCTGGACCAGTTGCACGACCTGCTCGGGCAACTGGGCACCACCCAGTACCACGCCGACCAGATCGAGCTGGACGCCCCGCAGGCGTTCTTCATCCCCAATTCGCAGCTCAAGTCGCTGCGTCGCGAGGCCATCGAGGCGCTCACCGAAGCCCGCGTGCAGGCCCACCCACGCGGTGGCCGCAAGGCCGAGAGCAACCCGCCGCCGGTGTACCCGGAAGCGCACCTGTCCTTCCTGTTCAACGTCTACAACCAGAAGGCCCGCGATTTCTACCACCGCCACGGCGTACAGCTGATCGACGCCGCCTACGAAGCCCACGAGGAAACGGGCGAAGTGCCGGTGATGATCACCAAGCACTGCCTGCGCTTCTCCTTCAACCTGTGCCCGAAGCAGGCCAAGGGCGTCACCGGCGTGCGCACCAAGGTGCAGCCGATGCAACTGATCCACGGCGACGAAGTGCTGACCCTGAAGTTCGACTGCAAGCCGTGCGAGATGCACGTGATCGGCAAGATCAAGGGCCACATCCTCGGCCTGCCGCAGCCGGGCAGCGATGGCGTCAGCAACATCGTCGGGCAGATCAGCCCGGAAGACCTGCTCAAGACCATTCGCAAGCCCGCGCACTGAGCCGCTTTTTGTAGGAGCGAGCTTGCTCGCGAACAAGCTCCGCCGCGAGAGCAGGGTTCGCGAGCAAGCTCGCTCCTACAGTTAACCCCCTGCGCAATTCCCCGATCCCCCGCTATGATCGGGACATGCCCACCACTCCCCCACTTCGCCAGCAATGCCCGCCCGGTGCCTGTGACTGCGACCGGGAACGCCTGCTGGCCGATCCCGGCGCCGACCTGCGCATCCTGCTGCTGACCCGGCATGAAGAGCAGCGCCTGCTGGAACGCCTGGAGAACCTCAAGGACCTGGCGGACCTCGAGCGCATGCAGCACAAGCTCTACGAGCAGCTCGGCATCCGCCTGCAGATCGCCCCCGGCTTCAATGAAGTGCGCAGCATGCGCGGCATCGAGTTCGCTTTCGACGAGCAGCCCGGCCTCTGCCGCAAGACGCGCCAGGCGATCCCCGCCGCGATCCGCCGAGGCATGGAGAAGAACCCGGAAATCGCCTGGCGCCTGCTGGATTCCCACGACCTGCTCGGCGGGTTCTGATACCGCCCTGCAACAGCCGCTGGAACCACCCGGGAGCGTAGGAGCGGACTCCGTCCGCGATTGGCTCCCGTCCACGCCGATGCGACAAACAGGTACCAATGTGCCCCATAGGAGCAGAGCCTCTGCGTGATCCAGCCATGAAGCTGCCTGGAAGCGATCGCGGACGGAGTCCGCTCCTACTCCTTTGCCGACCGCATAGCCGCGGAAAGCTCCGAGCTGCCGAGTTGCTCCAGCCGCTCGGCGGCTCCCAGCCGATCCCGGTCTTCCTTGTTCTGGCTGAGCTTGGATTTGCCGACGATCTCGCTGATTTCCACCTCGATGCCGACAATATTGGCGAGCATGCCACTGATGAACTCCGGGGTGGAGTCGCTCATCTTCCACGGCCTTGCTTCACCGGCCTCGTGGGTGCGGGTCAGGCGGCCGACCACACCGCGCACGAAGCGCTCCTCGTCCATCACCTTCAGGCGACCGCGCACATGCACCACCTGGTAGTTCCAGGTCGGCACCTGGCGGTGCGCCTCATGCTTGCTCGGGTACCAGTTGGGCGACACATAGGCGTGCTCGCCACGGAAGATCACCAGTACTTCCTCGCCATCGGCCTCCTGCCACACCGGGTTGTTGCGGGCGACATGGGCCCGCAGCAGCGGCTGCTCGCCGGACAGTTCCAGTTCGAACGGCAGATGGTTGGCGTCCAGCAGGCCGCCATGGCCGGTGACCAGGATGCCCAGGGGATAGTCGCGGATGAGCCGGTGCAGCTCCTCCGGGCGGGTTTCCGCGAAATGCGCAGGTACGTACATGAAAGGCCTCGACAGCAGGTGATGGCGGTCATCATGCCGCCGTATTGGCACCCTATAAAGATCCATTACCGCCACTGGCAACCGAGCCAATCCCGAGCGACCGACGATTTGGTACACCCTGTGCATCGCCCCGCTGGACGGCAATGGTGCCGCCCCCTACTCTAGCCCTTGGCCAGCATTCGCCCCGGATGGCAGACACAGGCTCCCACTCTCGATGACCGCACCCGAGTTCCTCGCCGTTCCTCCCCGGCAATCCCAGGGGAGAATTCCGCCGCGCCTGCAGGATGCCTACAAGGCGTACGTGATCCAGCATTACCGGCGCTTCCTGCTGGCGATCAACTTCATCGCCATGGCCGCCTACGACTCCTACGTGCTGGCCGACGCCCTGCTGATCCCGGACATGGCCAGGGAATCGCTGTTCCTGCGCACGGCGCTCAGCCTGGTCGGCCTGCTCAACATCTTCCTGGTGTTCCGCTTCAGCCGCAGCGTGCTGGTGATGGACATGCTGATGCCGCTGCACGACATCGTCTCGACCATCGCCTGGTTCGAGCTGCTCAAGCGCAGCGCCTCGCCGGACGTGCCCTTCTTCCTGTATGCCTCGGTGGTGTTCATCCTGCTCGGCAACCTCGGCGTGCGCTACTCGTTCAAAGGCATCGCGCTGGTCTCGGCGATCATCTCGGCGATCATTCTCTACAACGTCTGGCTGATCCATGACGGCGCGGCCAAGCCGCTGCTGATCTTCACCCTGGTCTACCTGCCGATCGCGCTGTTCAGCCTGTTCATCAGCTGGACCAACATCAAGGGCGTGCGCCAGGCCTTCCTCGCCGATCTCGAGGAGCGCCGCCAGCGTGCCGAGCTCGCCGCGCTCAACCTGCGTCTGCAGGAACTGGCCACCACCGATGGCCTCACCGGCGTCGGCAACCGCCGCTCGCTGGACCTGCAGCTCAACGAGAGCTGGCACGGCATGTGCGCCCATGGCCGGCCGTTCGCCCTGCTGATGGCCGATATCGACTACTTCAAGCCCTACAACGACCATTACGGCCACCAGGCCGGCGACCGCTGCCTGTGCCAGGTGGCCGAGAGCCTGGTCGGCACCCTGCGCGGTGGGCGCGCCAACGTCTATCGTTATGGCGGCGAGGAGTTCGCCATCCTGCTCGAGGCAACCAGCGCCGAAGACCTGCGCAGCGTCGCCGAGCGGCTGCGCGAGCAGGTGGCGAGCCTGGGCATCGAGCATCTCTACCGGCCCGACAGCCTGCGCCACCTGACCATCAGCCTGGGCGCGGCGATGGCCAACGAGAGCGGCCTGCGGGAACCGCGTGAACTGCTCGCCCGCTGCGACCAGCACCTGTACGTCGCCAAGCAGAAAGGCCGCAACCGTGTGCAACTCAGCGGCCTGCAAGGCGTCTGACGAACGACCAGTAACCCGGCGCGCAGCGCTGGCGTCTCCCTGCACTTACGCCGGGCGATGCCCGCGCCACGTGGCAACCGCCACAGCAACCGACCCAACGAGGCCAGTGTGAAACGCGACATCCGCCTTGCCATTCTGCTGCTGTCCATCATCAGCCTCACCGTGGCCGGCGCCACGGCCTGGGAGCTGTGGTCGGCACGCGAGCGCACGCTGGCGGAAACCACCACGCACAACCTCAACCTTACCCAGGCGCTGGACACCTATGTCGAAGGCATCGTCACCCAGAGTTCCATGCTGCTGCTGGGCCTGGCCGAGCGGCTGGAGCACGAAGGCCTCGGCGCCCCTCAACTGCAACGCCTGAACGAACTGGTGCAGCGCCAGCAACACCTGCTCGTGCAACTCAACGGCGTTGGCATCTACGACGCCCAGGGCAACTGGCTGATGACCTCCACCGGGCCCTTCCCGCCCGGATCCAACAGCGCCGACCGCGCGTACTTCATCCACCATCGCGACAACCCGTCGCTGGAGGCATACATCGACGGGCCGATCCACAGCCGTTCCACCGGCGTCTGGGTGATCACCGTCAGCCGCCGCTTCAACGACGCCCAGGGCAACTTCGCCGGGGTGATAGTCGCCGCCCTGGGTGTACAGGACTTCCTGAGCCTGTTCGGCAAGATCGACATCGGCAAGACCGGCGCCATCGGCGTGGCCACCCGCAAGGGCCAGGTACTAGTGCGCTATCCCTTCCGCGAGAGCGACATGGGCCGCGTGCTTTCGCGCTCGCCGATCTTCACCGAGTACCTGGATGAAGCGACGGTCGGCAGCGCAACCTTCGCCTCCTCGCTGGACGGCATCGAACGCATCTACGCCTTCCGCAAGAACGAACGCTACCCGCTGGTGACCTCGGTCGCCCTGGGCAAGGACGAGGCCCTCGCCGCCTGGCGCGCCGACGCCCTGCGCACGGTGGCCATCGCCTTCGGCCTGCTGATGGTCATCGTGGTGATCGGCAGCCTGCTGATCCTCGCCATCCAGCGTCGCATTGGCACCGAGCGCTTGCTCCGGGACGCTCGCGAAGAGCTGCTCAAGGCCAACCGCCAACTGGAAGTGCTCGCCTCGCGCGACCCGCTCACCGGCCTGGAAAACCGCCGCAGCTTCGATGACCACCTGCTCGCCGAACTGCGCCGCGCCCACCGCGAGCGAACGCCGCTGGGCCTGCTGCTCATCGACGTGGATCACTTCAAGCGCTTCAACGACACCTACGGTCACCCCGCCGGCGATGACTGCCTGCGGCGCATCGGTCGTGTCCTCGCCGACAGTGTGCGCCGCCCTGGCGACCTCGCCGCACGCTACGGCGGTGAGGAACTGGCGGTGATCCTGCCGAACACCGCCGCCGACGGCGCCCTCGCCGTGGCCGAGCAGTTCATGAAGCGCCTGCAGCAGGCCAACCTCACCCACGCCGGCAGCCCGCTGGGCCGTATCACCGCGAGCATCGGCATTGCCACCCTGCCCGGCGGCAGCGACAGCAGCCCGCAGTCCCTCATCGAAGCCGCCGACCGCGCGCTGTACCGCGCCAAGGCTGCCGGCCGCAATCGCCTGGAAAGCGCGCCGACGCCGCAGGAAGCCGCGCGATGATCCTCGATGCCGCGCTGCTCGATGCGCTGCGCAAGGCCCACCATGTCGTGGTGTTCACCGGTGCCGGCGTTTCCGCCGAGAGCGGCATTCCCACCTTCCGCGACCGTCTCACGGGGTTGTGGGAGCGTTTCGACGCGGCCTCCCTGGCCACCGCCGAAGCCTTCCGCGCCGACCCGGCGCTGGTCTGGGGCTGGTATGAATGGCGGCGCAGCGTCGTCCGTCACGCGCAGCCCAATCCCGCGCACCTGGCCATTGCCGCGCTGGCGGGCAAGGTGCCGCGGCTCACGCTGATCACCCAGAACGTCGACGACCTCCACGAGCGCGCCGGCAGCCGGGACGTCACCCACCTGCACGGCCAGCTGGAACGCCCGCGCTGCTTCAAATGCCAGCGTGAGCCGGAAGCGCCGCTGCCACCAGCGGACGAGCCGGAAGCCGGCCGCCGCCTCGCCCCGCCGACCTGCGCCCATTGCGGCGGCCCGCTACGCCCGGGCGTGGTGTGGTTCGGCGAAAGCCTGCCAATGAACGCCATCAGCCACGCCTTCCAGGCCGCCGAGGATTGTGACCTGCTGATTTCCGTGGGCACCTCCGGCGTGGTCTACCCGGCGGCCGAAGCCCCCCAGGTCGCCTGGCGCGCCGGGGCGACCGTCCTGCACATCAATCCGGCACCGGGCCCGCTGCACGGCGAACGCGACTTCGCCCTCGCCAGCGCGGCGGGCGTTGCCTTGCCAGCTTTGCTGAACGCGGCTTTCGCCGCGTATTGATGGCGAAGTAGCTCTCGACCTACTCATTCATCATCCGAGCCGCTGGCAGCTCCTGTTCGCGAGCAAGCTCGCTCCTACAAAGAGCAACAGCAAGCCGGGGCCGTGTTCAGTTGCACGTTCCCCGGACCGGGTCCCACGTTGCTGATCGCGCAGGAACGCTCAACGTAGGATGGCGTGGAGCGCAGCGATACCCATCACCCACAACTCGGGCAGCATGGGTATCGCTGCGCTCCACCCATCCTACTCATCCATCATTCCAGCCACTGCCAGCTCCTGTTCGCGAGCAAGCTCGCTCCTACGAAGAGCGCCAGCAAGCCAGGGCCGTGTTCAGTTGCACGTTCCCCGGACCGGGCCCTTCGCTGCTGATCGCGCAGGAACGCTCAACCGTAGGATGGCGTGGAGCGCAGCGATACCCATCAATTCGTGCACCGACAGCATGGGTATCGCTACGCTCCACCCATCCTACTCATCCATCATCCGAGCCGCTGGCAGCTCCTGTTCGCGAGCAAGCTCGCTCCTACCAAGAGCAACAGCAAGCCGGGGCCGTGTTCAGTCGCACGTTCCCCGGACCGGGCCCCACGTTGCTGATCGCGCAGGAACGCTCAACGTAGGATGGCGTGGAGCGCAGCGATACCCATCATCCGCAGCTCGGGCAGCATGGGTATCGCTGCGCTCCACCCATCCTACTCATCCATTATTCCAGCCACTGCCAGCTCCTGTTCGCGAGCAAGCTCGCTCCTACGAAGAGCCCATCGGCACCGACCGCTAAACCGCCGGCATCTGCAACGTCACGCAATGGATGCCGCCACCCCCGGCGGCGATCGGGTCGATGTTCAGCTGCACGATCTCGCGGTCCGGGTAGAGTTCGCTGAGCAAGGCGTGGCAATGCTCATCGGCTGCCGCATCGCCGAACTTCGGCGCTATTACCCCGCCATTCACCGGCAGGTAGTTGATGTAGCCGGCGGCGAAGTCGGGATTGTCGCGGTTGTACGCGCTCGGCTTGGGCTTCATCGGCGGTGGCAGGGTGTGCAGCTTCAGCGGGCGGCCATCGGCATCCGTGGCGGTCTTGAGGATCTCCAGATGACGGCGGGTCACGGCGTGGTCATAGGATTGCGGGTCGTTGCCCAGGTTGACCACCACCACGCCCGGCTCGACGAAGCGCGCATAGAAGTCCACGTGCGCATCGGTGATGTCCTTGCCACGAATGCCCGGCAGCCAGATCACCTTGCGCAGCCCCAGCACGCGCTTGAGTTCGGCCTCGATGCGCGGCCGCGACCAGCCCGGGTTGCGGTTGCCGTTGACCCAGCAGCTCTCGGTGAAGATCGCCGTGCCGTGGCCGTCCACCTCGATGCCGCCGCCCTCCCCGCACAGTTCGCTGACGATGGCCTTGGCCTCCAGGTCCTCGGCCAGCGCCGCCGATACTTCGCGGTCGCGCTCGGCGTGCTGCTTGCCACCCCAACCGTTGAAGTTGAAGTCGGCCAGCGCCAGGCCACCCGGCGCGTCGTTGACCAAGAAGCAGCCGCCATAGTCGCGCACCCAGATATCGTCCACCGGCACCGGCAGGAAGTCGACATTCTGGCCGCTGCAGGCGCGCTTGGCCTCGGCCTGCTGTTCCGGCCGGCAGAGCACCGTCACCGGCTGGAATTCGGCGATGGCACGGGCCAGCCGCGCCACCGTGGCATTCACGTCCGCGGCGATGTCTTCCCAGATATCGGCGCTCGCGGCATAGGCGACGAACACCCGCTCCTGCTTGCGGTGTTCGTCGGGCATGTACCATTTGCCCGAGGCCAGGGCGACGCGCCCCAGCCCCAGGCCGAGCCCAGCGGCCAGCGTGATGCCGCTGCCGAGCAGGTTCCTGCGTGTCATCATCCTCGTCTCCTCAGCCGCCGGTGCCGGTCTTGAAACTGGTCCAGGTGCGCATCCGCGAGCGCATGTCGCGCTGCGGGATGTCCTTGCCGGGGAACAGTCGCGCGTATGCCTTCTCATCAAGATAGATGTCCGGGTTGTCGCGCATGCCGGCCTCGACCATCGGTCGCGCCTTGGCGTTGGAGGTCGGGTAGCCGGTGGCATTGCTGATCGCGGCCATGACGTCCGGGCGCATCAGGTAGTTGATCAGCGCATAGGCGTATTCCGGGTGCGGCGCATCCGCGGGAATCGCCATGGTGTCCATCCACACCGAGGTGCCTTCGCGCGGCACGCGGTACTCGAAGCGCTCGGGTTTCTTCGCTTCGTCAGCGGCACGTTGCGACTGGATCACGTCGCCGCTGTAGCCCAGCGACAGGCACAGGTCACCGTTGACCAGTTGCGTGACCGGCTGCGACTGGAACTTGCGGATGTACGGTCGAATGCCGTTGAGCAGCGCCAGGGCTTCAGCCAGATCCTGCGGCTTGCCGCTGCGCGGATCGCGGCCGAGGTAGTTGAGGACTACGGCCAGCACTTCGTCCGGCGAGTCGATCATCGAGATGCCGCAGTCGGCGAACCGTTTGGCCAGCTCCGGCTTGAACATCAGGTCGAGGCTGTTCACCGGTGCACCGGGCATGCGCTGCTCGATCTTCGCCTGGTTGTAGGTCAGGCCGATGCTGCCCCAGGTGTAGGGCACCACGGCGTGCCGCGAGTACGGGTACTTGGTCTGCAACGACTGCAGGCCCGGTTCGATGTCGCCCAGGTGCTGCAGCTTGCTGTCGTCCAGTTTCTGCAGGGCGCCGGCGCGCATCAGCCGCTCGGCGACGGTGTCGCCGGGGAAGATCAGGTCGTAGCCGCTGTGCCCGGCCATCATCTTGGCCTCCAGCGTCTCGCTGCTGTCCATCACGTCGTAGATGACGCGGATGCCGGTTTCCTTGGTGAAATTGGCCAGGGTATCGGGGGCGAAGTAGTCCGCCCAGTTGAACAGGCGCAGGACCTTTTCTTCCTCCGCCACGGCCGGTTGCAGGGCGCACGCCAGGGACAACCCCAGCGCGCCGATCAGCAGGTGCTTGTTCATGGTCAGACTCCTTGCCAGCGCGGGTGCAGGTGGCGGCCGTCGAGGCCGAGCAGCGGGCCGTACATTTCCGGGCGACGGTCGCGGTAGACGCCCCAGGTCAGGCGCTCCTCGCGGGCCAGATCGAGGTCCAGCTCCCGTACCAGCACGGCCGCCTCGTTGCGCCCGGCCTCGGCCAGCAGCGCGCCCTTGTGGTCGGTGATGAACGACGAGCCATAGAAGCGCATGCGCAGCTTGTCATCGCTGAGCGCCACTTCCTCGCCAATGCGGTTGGCCGCCAGAACCGGCAGCAGGTTGGCGGCAGCGTGGCCGCGCTGGGCGGTCTGCCAGTGGTCGCGGGAATCCAGTTGCTCGGCACCCGGCTCGGAGCCGATGGCGGTGGGGAACAGCAGCAGTTCCGCGCCCTGCAGTGCCAGGCAGCGGGCCGTCTCGGGGAACCACTGGTCCCAGCAGATGCCCACGCCAATGCGGCCGCCGGCGGTGTCCCAGACACGGAAACCGGTGTCACCGGGGCTGAAGTACTCCTTCTCCTGGTAGCCGATGGCGTTGGGGATGTGCGTCTTGCGGTACACCCCGAGCAGGCGGCCGTCGGCGTCGGCCACCGTCAGCGAGTTGAAGTAGGCGTTGCCGGCGCGCTCGAACCAGCTGATCGGCAGTACCACGTTCAGTTCCGCCGCCAGGCTGGCGAAGCGCTGCAGCAACGGGCTGTCATCGTAGGGCTGGGCCAGCGCGAGGTGGGCGTGGTCCTGCTCGATGCAGAAGTACGGCGTGGCGAACAACTCGGGCAGGAGGATCAGCCTCGCTCCGGCAGCCGCCGCCGCGCGCACGTGGCGCTCGGCTTCGGCGAGGTTGCGCGGCAGGTCCCAGCTGCAGGGGAACTGCAGCACAGCGACACTCAGCTTGCCCATCACAGGCCTCCCAGCGGCCAGGCCGGCTGCTGCTGGGTGATGCAGTGCACGCCGCCACCGCCATGGGCCAGGTTGTTGATGCGCACCGGCACCACTTCACGGCCGGGGAAGGCGCGCGCCAGTACCGTCGCGGCTTCGTCGTCGGCGGCGATGCCGTAGGCCGGCATGATCACCGCGCCATTGGCCAGGTAGAAGTTGGTGTAGGAGGCGCAGAACACTTCGGCCTCGGTATCGACAGCCGCAGTGGCTTCAAAAAGTTCGATCAACTCGAAGGAGCGACCCTGCGCGTCGGTGGCCAGCTCCAGCGCACGGCGGTTTTCGCGCGCGACTTCGGCGTAAGTGCTGGAAGCGTCGTGGGTGGCGTCCACCAGCAGCACGCCGGGGCGGGCGAAGGCGCACACACCGTCAACGTGGCCGTCGGTCATGTCGCCGGTGACGTACTGCGGGTCGCCCGGCAGCCAGATGGTCTTGGTCACGCCCAGCAGACGGGAGAAGATTTCCTCCATCTCGCGCTTGCTCACGCCGGGGTTGCGGTTGGGGTTGAGCAGTACCGATTCGGTGGTGATCAGCGTGCCTTCGCCGTCCACATGGATCGCCCCGCCCTCGTTGGCCAGCGGCGTGCCGAAGCAGTCCAGGCCCAGGTGATTGAGGATGCGGCGGCCCAGGCCTTCGTCCAGGGTATGCTCGGACTTGCCGCCCCAGGCATTGAAGCGCCAGCTCACGCCGGCCACGCCGAACTGAGGATGGCAGACGAAGGTCGGCCCGGAATCGCGGCACCAGCTGTCATCGATGGGCAGCGGCACCAGTTCGACGTTCGGCCCGCACAGCTCGGCGGCGCGGTTCATGGCGGACGGATGCACCACCAGTTTCACCGGCTCGAAACGGGCAATGGCGTTGGCAACACCGGCGAAGTCTTCCTGCACCTGTTCCAGGGTGACGCGCCAGCCGCCCTCCCAGAGCGGACGGTTATGCGGGAATGCCATCCAGGTTGCCGCGTGGTTGACCCATTCGGCAGGCATGCGCCAGCCGTTCTGCCTATCGTCGATGCGATGCATATTCGAACCTTTGGTAAGGAATTTTTATCGGAGGGAAAGGGTTAAGCGGCGCCTGATGACAATCCTAGGCCTGTAAAAACGCGGCAACAAACGATAGATTTTGCGTAAATCTGATTAGACGAACTTATCGATCATGCTCAAACACTGGCCTCCCCTGAACGCCCTGCGCGGCTTCGAAGCCGCCGCGCGCCTGGGCAGCTTCCACAAGGCCGCCGAGGAGTTGCACCTCACCCAGTCGGCCATCAGCCAGCAGATTCGCAGCCTGGAAAGCTTTGTCGAGCAGCCGCTGTTCTACCGCTCGGGGCGCAAGGTGGCGCTGACCGACGCCGGCGCCGACCTGCTCAGCACCACGCAATCCATGCTGCAGCAACTGGCCGTGGGTATTCGCCGCCTGGACCAGTACCGCAAGCCCAACCAGTTGGTGGTCAACACCACCCCGGCCTTCGCCCGCCACTGGCTGGTGCCGCGCCTGGGCGACTTCCACGCGCGCCATCCGCAGATCGACCTGTGGCTGCTGACCACCGACGAAACCCCGGACATGTCCACCCAGACCATCGACATCGCCGTACGTGACGACCTCGCCGCACAGGCCGAATGCCGCTTCCGCGTGCTGCTGGAGGACCGCCTCTACCCGGCCTGCCACCCTTCCGTGCTGGCACAGGCGGAGCCGTCGCGCACTACCCTGCACGGTGAACGGGAGATGGACTGGGCGCACTGGCAGGTGCAGGGCGGCGCCGACGTCGGCCAGCGCAGCGAGGGGCTGAACTTCTCCGATCCCGGATTGCTGCTGGATGCGGCGAGCCAGGGCCTGGGCATCGCGCTGGTAAGCCAGTTGCTGGCCGGTGACGCGCGGGCGAATGGCTTGCTGGCGCCACTCAGCGAACAGACCGTGCGCGGGCCGAACTGGTCGCTGCTGGTGCATCAGCAGAGCGAGCGCAATGCGCAGGCAGTGGGGTTCTGCGAGTGGCTGGAAGCCGCGCTGGAACTCCCCCTACAGAAAGCCTGTCTCTCAGAGGGAACTGTCCGTGCCGGCTGACGCCATGCTTTCATCCCGCATCGCACAGTCCCCTTCCAGGTGAGGGTTAGGGCAAGCCCCGCGCAGGACTTTCACCTCCGTAGGGCGCATAACGCCTATGGCGTTATCCGCCTTGTCGGCGGATAACCCGTTCCGGGTTATTCGCCCTACGAAGACACCACCGATCAGGTCTTGCCCTTTTTCAACCGCCCCCGTTCCTGCTTCCCCTCCAGCGCACTCTTCGCCGCCGCCTTCACCAGGCGCTGGAAGGTCGGGCACTCCGCGTGGCTGGGCGCCGGGCACGCCGCCGCATGGCGCAATCCACGGCTCATTGCGCGCAGCCGCTTGATCGTGGCATCCAGCTCGTCCGCCTTGGCCACCAGCATCTGCCGATCGATGTTCGTGCTGCCGTCGCCGGCAAACATCGAGCGGATATCTTCCAGGCTGAAACCCGCCGACTGCCCCAGGCTGATCAATGCCAGCTGGTCGAGAATCTGCGGCGCGAACTGGCGGCGCGAGCCAGGTTTTGCGAGCGAGACGATCAACCCCTTCTCTTCATAGAAACGCAGGGTGGATGCCGGCACGCCGGAGCGTCTGGCTACGTCAGCGATATCCATGGAACACCTCTTGACCTCAAGTTCGCTTGAACTTGTAGATTCACGCCAAAGCCCCTTCCGGTCAACCCGGACGCGGAATTGACCTTGCGTGCGAAACAGGAGAACCCCATGAAAAGCATCGCCATCGTCTACCACAGCGCCAGCGGCCGCACCGAACACATCGCCCGGACCATCGCCAGCGGAGCTCGTCTGGTGCCAGGCAATGAAGTGCATCTGCTCAAGGCGCAGGAGTTGATCGAGCAGCCGCAAGCGCTGCTCGGCTACCATGGCCTGGTTCTCGGCTCGCCCACTTACCTGGGCGGCGTCTCAGCGCCGCTGAAAGCCCTGATGGACGCCACCGGGCCGCTCTGGCGCCAGCAGAAGCTGCGCGGGCGCCTCGCTGCCGGATTCACCGTCTCGGCGCTGCCGGCGGGCGACAAGCAATCGACGCTGATCGCGCTGTTCACCTTCTGCATGCAGCACGGGATGCTCTGGGCCGGCAACCCGATCCTCCCCGAACAGCATCTGGGCGTGCCTCCGGAAGAGGCGGCCAACCGCCTGGGTTCCTGGTCCGGCCTGATGGCCCAGGCCGACAAGACCGCGCCGGACTTCTGCCCCGGCGACCTGAAGACCGCGCGCTTGTTCGGCCAGCACTTTGCCGAAACCCTCAGCCGCCTTCAGCAGCCACAGTTCGAGCACGCGCAGGAGGCCCACGCATGATCCCGCGCCGTTACGCGCCGCTGCTGTTCGCACTGATTCTGTCCGGGGTGATGAGCCTGCTGGTCTCCGGCCTCGCCACCGGGCGCGCGGTCGGCCTGGCGCCAGGGTTCGCCCGGTTATGGCTCGGCGCCTGGCTCGGCAGCTGGAGCATCGCCTTCCCGCTGGTGCTGCTCATCGCCCCGCTGACGCGCCGCCTCGTGGAGAAGCTGGTTCGCGCGTAGGAGCGGGCGCCGCCCGCGATGGCGCCAGCCTGCGGGGAACGTTATGCGTAGGATGGGTGGAGCGCAGCGATACCCATCGTTTCGAGCCACGCAACAGCATGGGTATCGCTGCGCTCCACCCATCCTACAAAAGCCACGAAACCCACCCCCAGGGTAGGAGCGGACTCCGTCCGCGATCGCCATCCGCCAGCGGAGGTGTATCGCCTTACTGCTGAATCCCGTCAGTGAACCGGCAGAAGCCGTCACGCACCGCGCCTTCGGTGGTGTACATACCGCCCAGGGTGACGAAGACATAGCTTACCTTCGAGCCCGACCCCGCCTTCTCCACCACGATGTTCAACGGCGCATTCCGGCTGCTCAGGATCACGCCCTGGTAGGCGGAGATGGTGCCGCTCTTCTCGTCGGCGTTCTGGATGGTGAAGCCCTCCTTCACCAGGGTCTTCTGCGCCCGGTCGAAGACCTTGGCGTATGGCATGTCCAACTGCACGTTGGAGGTGAAGGTCTTGCCGGCGATGAAGCCGCCTTCGGTGTTGAAGTTGTCTTCGCACTGCTTGCCGGTCTTCTGGTGCGCGCAGCCCTGCAACAGGGCGGCGGCGAGCAGAATCATCGTGACTCGTCGCATCATCGTTCCTTGATCTGGTGGGGCCGCCATCCCTGCGGGTCTACAGCGGCGAAGGGGTTTTATAAGCCGAGGGCCTGCGCCCTGACCAGACTTTTCCTTGCCCGGTGAGAGGTTCGACACGGGAAAAATCGCCAATAACCCCCTCAAGCACGCACTTTCGTGCCATTCGTCCCGGAATTTTCCCAGCAGAGGATTCATGCTCGCCTACGCTTTGTCCGGCCCACCCCAACAAGGAAAAGACATGTCGGAGCACTTCGATAGCAGCCGCCGCGACCTGATGCGCCTGGCAGCGGTAGCACTCGCCGCCACCCAATTGCCCGCCGTCGCCCTGGCGGCCAGCGAGAAGAGCAAAGCCACCGCGTCACTGAAGGCCGGTACCCACACCAGCTTCAAGGCGCTCAAGCAGATCGATGCCGGCCTGCTCAATATCGGCTATGCCGAAGACGGCCCGGCAGATGGCCCGGTGGTGATCCTGCTGCATGGCTGGCCGTACGACATCTACAGCTTCGTCGACGTAGCGCCGGCGCTGGCCGCACAAGGCTTCCGGGTCATCGTGCCGTGGCTGCGTGGCTACGGCAGCACGCGCTTCCTCTCGGAGCAGACCATGCGCAATGGCCAGCCCGCCGCGGTGGCCAGCGACATCATTGCGCTGATGGACGCGCTGAAGATCGACAAGGCCGTGCTCGCCGGCTTCGACTGGGGCGCACGCACCGCCGACATCATTGCCGCCCTCTGGCCGGAGCGCTGCAAGGCGCTGGTGGCGGTCAGCGGCTACCTGATCGGCAACCAGGCCGCCGGCCAGCAACCGCTGCCGCCGGAAGCCGAGTTCCTCTGGTGGTACCAGTTCTACTTCGCCACCGAGCGCGGCGCTGCCGGCTACGCGAAGAACACCCGCGACTTCACCCGGCTGATCTGGAAACAGGCCTCACCCAAATGGGACTTCGATGAAGCCACCTTCGAGCGCAGCGCCAAGGCGTTCGAAAACCCCGACCACGTCGCCGTCACGATTCACAATTACCGCTGGCGGCAGAACCTGGCGGCAGGCGAAGCGCAGTATGACGAGCTGGAACAAAAGCTCGCCAAGGCGCCGCCGATCAGCGTGCCGACCATCACCCTGGAAGGCGACGCCAACGGCGCGTTCCACCCGCCACCCAAGGCCTACGCGGCGAAGTTCACCGGCCACTACGAGCATCGCACGCTGACCGGAGGCATCGGCCACAACCTGCCGCAGGAAGCACCGGAGGCATTCGCCAAGGCCGTCGTCGACGTCAGCAAGTGGTAAGGCCCACGTCGAACGCATGAAAAAGCCCCGCCTGAGCGGGGCTTTTCGGTAGTGCCTGGCGCGTTACCAGATCGGCAAGGTGTAGCTGACGATGAAGCGGGTCTCGTCCATGTCGTTGCCGAAGCTGCTGCGGAAGGTACTGTTGCGCAGCTTGAAGCCGACGTTCTTCAGCGGGCCGCTCTGTACCAGGTAGCCGACATCGGTGTCGCGCTCCCACTCCTTGCCGTTGCCCTGGCCGTTCAGCAGGTCGATGTTGTCGCCGCGCAGGTAGCGGGTCATCAGGCTCAGGCCGGGCAGCCCGTAGGAGGCGAAGTTGAAGTCGTAGCGCAGTTGCCAGGAGCGTTCGTCCTTGTTGGCGAAGTCGCCGATCTGCACGTAGTTGACCAGGTACGGGTCGGTGCCGGACAGGTAGGCGAAGCCGGTGTCGCCGGACATGCGCTGCAGGCCCAGGCCGAACGCCTGGTTGCCCAGCTTGTAGGTGAACATGGCGTTGAGCGCGCGGTTGTCGACGTTGCTGCCGCCATCGTCGGTGGAGCGTGCCCAGCGGATGTCGGACTTGAGCGACTGGCCCTCGGCAATCGGCAGCGTGTGCACCAGGCTCACGTAGTGCTGGCGATAGAGGTCTTCGAGGTTGGCGTAGTGATAGCTGGTGCTCAGCTGGCTGTTCCAGCGGTAGGTGCCGCCGGCGATGTTGAAGCGATCGCTGGTGAGGTGGCTGCCGGCGACGATATTGCGCTTGTTGCCGCGGGTCATCGACAGGTCTTCGTCGTTGGACGAATCACGCTGCTTCACCTCGCGCAGCTGGCCGAGCTGCAGGTCGAGGTCGTCGAGTTCCTTCGACTCCACCAGCGCGCCCTGGAAGGTCTGCGGCAGCAGGCGGGTGTCGTTGTACTGCACCACCGGCAGCTTGGGCAGCAAGGTACCGACCTTCAGCGTGCTCCTGGATACGCGCAGCTTGGCGGTGAGGCCGAGGTCGCTGTAGTCGTCGGCGGCGCGCTTGTCGCTGGCCGAGTAAGGCAGCAGACCGGAGCCGGAGCGGTCCGGGCTGGAATCCAGTTTCAGGCCCAGCAGGCCGAGGGCATCGACGCCCACGCCGACGGTGCCGTCGGTGTAGCCCGATTCGTAGCGCAGCAGGAAGCCCTGCGCCCATTCCTCGGATTTGGACTGCGCGGCACCGCTCTGGCGGTAGTCGCGGTTGAAGTAGAAGTTGCGTGCTTCGATGCTGGCCTTGCTGTCGGCGAGGAAATCCGCGTGGGCGAACGAGGGCAGCAGCGCCAGTCCGGAGACCAGCACAGGGGTACGACGATTTTTCATTGTTCTTGTTTCTTTCTACTGGGGTGTTGGCAAAACGCCGGGCCGATGACAGCTGGCCCGGCCAGGGGAATGAGCAGGATCAGAGGGTCTTTTCCAGCTCCGGTACGGCTTCGAACAGATCGGCGACCAAGCCGTAGTCGGCGACCTGGAAGATCGGCGCCTCTTCGTCCTTGTTGATCGCAACGATCACTTTCGAATCCTTCATGCCCGCCAGGTGCTGGATGGCGCCGGAGATGCCGACGGCCACGTACAGCTGCGGAGCGACGATCTTGCCGGTCTGGCCGACCTGCATGTCGTTCGGCACGAAGCCGGCGTCAACGGCGGCGCGGGAAGCACCGACGGCAGCGCCCAGCTTGTCCGCCAGGGAGTAGAGGATCTTGAAGTTGTCGCCACTGCCCATGCCACGGCCGCCGGAAACGACGATCCTGGCAGCGGTCAGTTCCGGACGGTCGGACTTGGCCAGCTGTTCATCCAGGTACGCCGAAATGCCGGCATCGGCCGGGCCGGAAACGGCTTCAACAGCAGCGGAACCACCTTCGGCAGCAACGGCGTCGAAGCCGGTGCCACGTACGGTGATGACCTTGACGGCAGCCGAGGACTGCACGGTAGCGATGGCGTTACCGGCATAGATCGGGCGCTTGAAGGTGTCGGCGCTGACGACTTCGATGATCTCGGAGATCTGGTCGACATCCAGCAGGGCGGCAACGCGCGGCAGGAAGTTCTTGCCGTTGGTGGTGGCGGCGGCCAGCACGTGGCTGTAGCCCTTGCCCCCCTCTCCGTTCACAAGAGCAGCGATCAGCGGAGCCACATTCTCCGGCAGTTGGTGAGTGTAGGCGGCGTTGTCGGCGACCAGCACCTTGGCAACACCAGCGATCCTGGCAGCGGCTTCAGCCACGCCACCGACGTTCTGGCCTGCGACCAGGACGGCGATGTCGCCACCAATCTTCTGCGCCGCAGCAACGGTGTTCAGAGTGGCGGCGCCCAGGGCGCCATTCGAATGTTCTGCAACAACCAGCACCGTCATCAGATCACCTTCGCTTCGTTCTTCAGTTTCTCGACCAGTTCGGCCACCGATTTCACCTTGATGCCGGCGCTGCGCGCGGCAGGCGCTTCGACCTTGAGAGTCTTCACGGTCGAGGCCGTGGAGACACCCAGCGCGTCAGGGGGGAGGAACTCCAGCGGCTTCTTCTTCGCCTTCATGATGTTGGGCAGCGACGCGTAGCGCGGCTCGTTCAGGCGCAGGTCGGTGGTGACGATTGCCGGCAGGTTCAGGGCAACGGTCTGCAGGCCGCCGTCGATTTCACGGGTGACGTTGACCTTGTCGCCAGCGACTTCAACCCTGGAGGCGAAGGTGCCTTGCGCGTAGCCGGTCAGCGCGGCCAGCATCTGGCCGGTCTGGTTGTTGTCGCTGTCGATGGCCTGCTTGCCGAGGATGACCAGCTGCGGCTGCTCTTTGTCGACGATGGCCTTCAGGGCCTTGGCAATGGCCAGGGAATTCAGTTCTTCGTTGCTCTCGACCAGCACCGCGCGGTCGGCACCCAGCGCCAATGCGGTGCGCAATTGTTCCTGCGCGCCACTCGGGCCGACCGAGACCACCACGATCTCGCTGGCGACGCCTTTCTCTTTCAGGCGCACAGCCTCTTCAACGGCGATTTCGCAGAAGGGGTTCATGGACATCTTGACGTTGGCGAGATCAACGCCGGAGTTGTCCGCCTTGACGCGGACCTTGACGTTGTAATCGACCACGCGCTTTACCGCGACCAGTACTTTCATCAGGGATATTCCTTGGCTGGCGCCGTCATCCGGCGGCGCTGCGGTTGGTTTGTGTTCGCGAGCAAGCTCGCTCCTACAGGTCCAGGCTTGCGCCGGTGCGCTCTTCGTAGGAGCGAGCTTGCTCGCGAACGGATTCAGGCCAGGGCGTCAGGCCTCACCGAGCTGCTCGATCACCCCCTCGGCCTTCAATTGCGCCAGGCGTGCGTCATCGATCCCCAGGCGGCGCTTGAGCACCTCGTCAGTGTGCTCGCCGAGCATGGGCGCCGGGCGCTGGTATTCCACCGGCGTCGCGGACAATTTCAGCGGGCTGCCGACCATGCGGAAAGCCGGGTTCTGCGCGTGGGGGATCTCCACCAGCATGTCGCGGGCGACCACCTGTGGCTCGTCCAGCGCGCGACCGATATCGTTGATCACACCGACCGGCACCTTCTTCGCGTGGATGCGCTTCACCCAGTTATCGGCGGTGTCGCCCTGGAAGTGCTCGGCCAGCTTGCCGACGATGATGTCGCGGTTGCGCACGCGGTCGGCGTTGCGGGTGAAACGCGGGTCCTTGGGCAATTCCGGCAGGCCGATGGCATCGCACAGCGAAACGAACTGGCTGTCGTTGCCGCAGGCGATGATGAAATCCATGTCCTGCGCGCTGAACACCTGGTACGGCACGATATTGACGTGGGCATTGCCCTGGCGGCCCGGCGAGCGGCCGGTAGCAAGGTAGTTCTGGCTCTGGTTGCCGAGCATGGCGACCTGCACGTCGAGCAGCGCCATGTCGCAGTGCTGACCACGGCCAGTCTTCTCCCGCGCCAGCAGCGCGGCCTGGATGGCGACCACCGAGTAGAGGCCGGTCATCACGTCCGACACGGCAACGCCGACTTTCTGCGGGCCGGCGCCGGGCACGCCGTCCTTCTCGCCGGTGATGCTCATCAGGCCGCCCATGCCCTGGATGATGAAGTCGTAGCCGGGCTCCTCGGCGCGCGGGCCGGTCTGGCCGAAGCCGGTGATGGAGCAGTAGACCAGGCGCGGATTGACCTTCGACAGGCTCTCGTAGTCCAGCCCGTACTTGGCCAGCGAACCGGCCTTGTAGTTCTCGATAAGCACGTCGCACTCGCAGGCCAGGGCGCGCACCAGCGCCTGGCCTTCTTCGGTGGCCAGGTTCAGCGCCACCGACAGCTTGTTGCGGTTGGTCGACTGGTAGTACGCCGCCTCGGAGCTGTCCGAGCCGTCGGCGGCCTTCATGTAGGGCGGGCCCCAGCCGCGGGTGTCGTCACCCACGCCGGGCCGTTCGATCTTGATCACTTCCGCGCCCAGGTCGGCCAGCACCTGGCCGCACCAGGGGCCGGCCAGCACGCGGCTGAGGTCGAGTACGCGGTATCCGCTCAAAGCACCCATCTTCAACTCCTCACTGGCGCTCAGGCGCGCTCGATAACCATGGCGAGCCCCTGGCCCACACCGATGCACAGGCTGATCACCGCATAGCGTTGACCGCTGCGCTGCAGTTGCCGCGCCACGCTCAGCGCCAGCCGCGCGCCGGAAGCGCCCAGCGGGTGGCCGACGGCGATGGCGCCGCCATTGGGGTTGACCCGCGCATCGTCGAAATTGACACCCAGACCGTGCAGACAACCGAGTACCTGGGAAGCGAAAGCCTCGTTGATCTCGATGATGTCCATGTCGGCGAGGGTCAGGTCGGCGCGGGCCAGCGCCTTGTTGATCGCCTCGACCGGGCCGACGCCCATGATGCGCGGCTCGACGCCGACCGCCGCCGCCGAAAGAATCCGCGCCAGCGGCTTGAGGCCGTGGCGTTCGCCCGCCTCTGCCGAGCCGATCAGCAATGCGGCGGCGCCGTCGTTGACCCCGGAAGCGTTGCCCGCGGTGACCACGCCGCCTTCGGACAGCGGCTTGAGGCGCGCCAACGCGGCTTCGTCGGAAGACGGACGCGGATGCTCGTCCTGCTCCACAACATTCGGCGGCGTCTTGCGCCCGGTCGGCACGCTGACCGGGAGGATTTCCCCGGCAAAGAAACCGGCCTGGCGGGCGGCTTCAAAGTTGGCCTGGGAACGGGCGGCGAAACGGTCGGCCTGTTCGCGACTGATGCCGAATTCACGGGCCACGTTGTCGCCAGTCTCCGGCATGCTGTCGTTACCGAACCCGGCGACGATCTTCGGGTTGGGAAAGCGCGCACCGATGGTGCTGTCGAATACCGTCAGGTCGCGGCTATAGGCAGCCTCGGCCTTGGCCATGACGAAGGGAGCGCGGGACATGCTTTCCACGCCGCCAGCGACGAACAGCTCGCCTTCGCCGCAGGTCACGGCGCGCGCTGCATCGATCACCGCCGCCAGGCCGCTGGCGCACAGGCGGTTCACCGTCTGCCCCGGCACGGTCACCGGCAGGCCGGCGAGCAGCGCGGCATGGCGGGCGATGTTGCGGCTGTCTTCACCGGCTTGGTTGGTGTTGCCGAGGATCACGTCCTCGATGGCCTCGCCCGGCACGCTGGTGCGGGCCAGCAGTTCTCGAATCACCTGGGCGATCAGGTCGTCCGGGCGCACCGGCGCCAGGGCACCGCCATGGCGGCCGAAGGGCGTGCGCAGGCCGGCGTAGATATAAGCATTGAGCATCGGTATCTCCTTGAATCGGTTGGCGCCGGGCTTCAGCCCAGCGCTGGCTCGGCGTGGCGCAGCGACAGTCCCAGCGCGGCGCGGCGGCGCAGCCACGGGCCCGGACGGTAGCGGGCGTCGCCAGTCAGGTCGGTCATGCGTTCGAGAATAGTCAGCAGGCGCGCCGGGCCGACGCTGTCGCCCCAGGCCAGCGGGCCTTGCGGGTAGCCCAGGCCGCGGCGCACGCCTTCATCGAGGTCGTCGACGCTGGCGATGCGCTGCTGGACGATGTCGCCAGCCAGGTTGACGATCAGCGCCAGCACACGCTGGGCGACGAAGCCGACGCTGTCATTGATGAGCGTGACGCCAACGCCATCAGCCGCCAGCAGTGCATGGGCGGCATCGCGCATGGCCGGGGCAGTCGCCGGGTTCTGCATCAGGCAGCGGTGCCGTTGCAGGTCCAGCAGCAGGTCGATGCACAGGGTCCGTGCCGGATCGGTGCCGAAGTTCTGGCAGGCCGTGGTTGCGTCCACCCCATAAGGTGCCAGCAGGCACAGCGCCTCGCTGCTGGGTTGGGCGCCCTGCTCCAGGTTCGCGCCGAGTTTCTTCAGCAGCTCGCCGAGCAGGTCGCGGTCCTGGTCGTTCTCCGCACCGATCCACACCGGCGGCAGCGCGCTCACGCTCGGTACCGGTTGCGGCGCCGGCGGGTCGATCAGCTTGCCGTCTGCATAGCGATAGAAGCCGCGTCCGACCTTGCGGCCGACGAAGCCGGCCTCGAGCATCTGCCGGGTCAGCGCCGCCGGGCGATAGCGCGGCTCCTGGTAGAACTGGTTGTAGATGGACTCGATCACCGGGTGGGAAACGTCCAGCGCGGTGAGGTCGAACAGCTCCAGCGGCCCCATGCGGAAACCCAGGCCCTCGCGCAGGATGCGGTCGATATCGGCCGGTTCGGCGATGGCTTCCTTGAGCATCTGCAGCGCTTCGGTGCTGTAGGCACGGCCAGCGTGGTTGATGATGAAGCCGGGGGTGTCCTTGGCGCGGATACCGCGATGGCCCATGCGCGCGGCCAGCGCCACCAGGCTGTCGCCAACTTGCGGATCACCGGCCAGGCCGTCGATCACCTCGACCACCTTCATCAGCGGTACCGGATTGAAGAAGTGGAAGCCCGCTACCCGCTCCGGGTGCTGGCAGCCACGGGCGATGCTGGTGACCGACAGCGACGAGGTGTTGGTGGCGAGGATGCAGTCGGCGCTGACCACTGCTTCCAGGTCCGCGAGCAGCCCCTGCTTGGCATCCAGTCGCTCGATGATCGCCTCGACCACCAGATCGGAGTCCGCCAGCTCATTCAGGGAGCCGGCAACCAGCAGGCGCGCCAGGCTGGCGTCGGCCTCGGCGGCAGTGATCTTGCCCTTCTCCGCCAGCTTGGCGAGGGTGCGACCGAGGTTGTCGCGAGCGGTTTGCGCCGCACCGTCGCGAGCGTCGAAGAGTTTCACCTGGATACCAGCCTGGGCGGCGATCTGGGCAATACCACTGCCCATGACGCCAGTCCCGACGATGGCCATGCGTTCAATGCGCTTGATACCAAAAGAAAGGGTCATGCTCATTCCCCCAGGAAACTGGCTTGGCGTTTTTCCAGGAAGGCGGCGGCGCCCTCCTTCTGGTCCTTCGAGTCGAACAGCAACTGGAAGGCCTTGCGCTCCAGGGTCAGTGCGCTGTCCAGCGGCAGGTCGGCTCCGGCGAGCATCACTTCCTTGATCTGCGCCACCGCCAGCGGCGGCAGCGCGGCGATCTCGGCGGCCAGCTCCAGCGCGCGGGGCAGCGTGCGCGCGTCTTCCACCACTTCACTGAGCATACCGATGGCCAGGGCTTCCGGTGCCTTGATCAGGCAGCCGGTCAGGGCAATGCGCATTGCCTGGAACTTGCCCACGGCGCGGATCAGTCGCTGGGTGCCGCCGGCGCCGGGCATCAGGCCGAGCTTCACTTCCGGCTGGCCGAAGCGCGCCGACTCGCCGGCAATAATGATGTCGCAGTGCATCGCCAGCTCACAGCCGCCGCCCAGGGCGAAGCCGTTGACCGCGGCGATCACCGGCTTCGGGCAACGGGAAATGGCTTCCCACAACAGTTCGGTGTGGCGGCGGTACATCTCGATGGGACTGGCCTGGGCGAACTCGCGGATGTCCGCCCCGGCGACGAAGCACTGCTCTCCGCCGGTCAGCACCACCGCACGAACCTCCGGGTTATCGCTCAGGGCGCGGAAGTGCTCGGCCAGTTGCTGGCGCACGGCGGCGTTGAGGGCGTTCCTGGCTTCCGGGCGGTCGATGCGGACAACCGCTACACCGTCGGCCTGGATATCGAGATGAACCACGCTGGTACTCATGAAAGCTGTGACCTCACTTTTGTTTCGCCTGACGAAACTACATTCCGTATTTCGATTTCATCATAGTGACACCCAATCCAGCCTGTAAACGGTGAAGATCGAAATGACCTCTAGAGGCCAGTTATTACGCGGGTATTGATATTTTTAAAGGTACGCCTGTACTAACGGATTCAGACCCATTACAATTTCGTCTGACGAAACTGCATTTTATTTTATTGATTTTCCGTGAATAGGGGTTCTACCATGCGCCGCAACAAGACGGAGATGGACTCGGCTGCGCCGACGAAAAACGAAGGTGAGATCGGTCTGCTGGAACGGGGACTGTATGACCCGGCCACGGCACTGAGCGAAGAGGAAAACAGCGGCCAGTTCGTCACGGCGCTGGCTCGCGGTCTGGAGATCCTGCGTTGCTTCACGCCACGGGAAAACGTGCTGAGCAACCAGGACCTGGCACGCAAGACCGACCTGCCCAAGCCGACGGTGACGCGCCTGACCAACACCCTGATGCGCCTGGGTTGCCTCAAGCGCGAGGTGCATTCGGGCAAGTACCAGCTGGATGTCGGCGTGCTGGGTTTCGGCTACGCGATGCTGTCGAACCTGTCGATCCGCGCGGTGGCCCATCCGCTGATGGAGGAGCTGGCCAACCACGCCCAGGCGGCGGTGGCCATGGCCGCCCGCGACCGCTTGCAGATGGTTTACCTGGACGTGGTCCAGGGACAGGGAAACATGACGATGCGCCGGCAGATCGGCAGTTACCTGCCACTGGCGGCAAGTTCGGTAGGCCGTGCGTGCCTCGCGGCGATGCCGGAGAACGAGCGGGAATTCCTGCTCGAACACATTCGCGAACGCGAACCGGACACCTGGCCGGCCATCCGCAAGGGTCTGGACCGCGCCTTCAGGGACTACACCGACTACGGCTACTGCCTGTCGATCGGTGAATGGCACCGCGACGTCAACTCCGTCGCCGTGCCCTTGCTACACCCGCAGTACGGCCTGCTGGCCTTCAACTGCGGCGGACCGAGCTTCCAGCTGACCCGCGAGAAGCTCGAGGACGACATCGGGCCCCGCCTGATCAACATGGTCAACAACATAGGTGCCGCCGCTCGCTGAATCTCGGGTGACGGTGCCTCGCCAGACTGGCCCGCTCGCGGGCCTTGTGAGGAGTGCACATGATCCGAGACCCAGAAACGCTGCAGATACTTCTGGACTCCATCCACCAGTTCGTCGGCGAAGTGCTGATCCCGCGGGAAAACGAGGTCGCCGAAACCGACGCCATCCCGCAGGACATCGTCCAGCAGATGCGCGAGATGGGCCTGTTCGGCCTGACCATCCCCGAAGAGTTCGGCGGCCTGGGCGTGACCATGGAAGAAGAGGTGAACATCACCTTCGAACTGGGCCGCACCTCCCCCGCCTTCCGCTCCTACATCGGCACCAACAACGGCATCGGCTCCATCGGCATCCTGATCGACGGCACGCCGGAACAGAAAGCCCACTACCTGCCCAAGCTAGCCAGCGGTGAGCTGCTCAGCGCCTTCTGCCTGACCGAGCCGGACTCGGGCTCCGACGCCGCCTCGCTGAAGACCACCGCCGTGCGCGATGGCGACTTCTACGTGCTCAACGGCACCAAGCGCTTCATCACCAACGCCCCGCACGCCGGCATCTACACGGTGATGGCGCGTACCAACCCGGCGATCAAGGGTTCCGGCGGCATCAGCGCGTTCATCGTCGAACGCGGCACGCCGGGGATTTCCCTCGGCAAACCGGACCACAAGATGGGCCAGAAAGGCGCGCACACCAGTGACGTGATCTTCGACAACGTTCGTATCCCGGCCAGCCAGTTGATCGGCGGCGTCGAGGGCGTGGGCTTCAAGACCGCCATGAAGGTGCTCGACAAGGGCCGCCTGCACATCGCTGCGCTGAGTGTCGGCGCCGCCGAGCGCATGCTCGCCGACGCATTGCAGTACGCCCTGGAGCGCAAGCAGTTCGGCCAGCCGATCGCTGAATTCCAGCTGATCCAGGCGATGCTCGCCGACAGCAAGGCCGAGATCTACGCCGCCCGCTGCATGGTGCTGGACGCCGCGCGCAAGCGCGATGAGGGCCGCAACGTCAGCACCGAAGCCTCCTGCGCGAAGATGTTCGCCACCGAGATGTGCGGCCGCGTCGCCGATCGCTGCGTGCAGATCCACGGCGGCGCCGGCTACGTCAGCGAGTACGCCATCGAGCGCTTCTACCGCGACGTGCGCCTGTTCCGGCTCTACGAGGGCACCACGCAGATCCAGCAGGTGATCATCGCCCGCAACATGATCCGCGACGCCCAGGCCTGACCCGACACGGCGGCGCCAGGCCACGCACCTCGCGCCGCCCACTGAAAAGCACCTGCCACACGCTTACCGAGGATCGGCACGCCGGTCCGCCAACAACTACAACAGGTAATTCGTTCATGGAAAACACTGCTTCCGCTTCGGCGGCAACCGCCGCCACCCGGGACAAGACCTGGGTCCTCGTCTTCGCCTTCTGCTTCATCGGCCTGCTGATCGACGGCGCGGACCTGATGCTGCTCTCCTACAGCCTCACCAGCCTCAAGGCCGAGTTCGGCCTGAGCAACCTCCAGGCCGGCAGCCTGGGTAGCGTCACCCTGGCCGGCATGGCCATCGGCGGCATCTACGGCGGCTGGGCCTGCGATCGCTTCGGTCGGGTGAAGACGGTGGTCTGGACCATCGTACTGTTCTCCGTCGGCACCGCGGTCCTCGGGCTGACCCACAACTACTGGCAGTTCGCCGCGGCGCGCTTCGTCGCCTCCCTCGGCCTGGGCGCACTTTACGTCGCCTGCAACACGCTGATGGCCGAATACGTGCCGACCAAGTACCGCACCACCGTGCTGGGCACCCTGCAGGCCGGCTGGTCGGTCGGTTACATCGTCGCTACCCTGCTGGCCGGCTGGATCCTGCCGGACCACGGTTGGCGCTACCTGTTCTACATCGCCATCATCCCGGTGGTGCTGGCCATCGCCATGCGCAAGCTGATCCCCGAACCCGCCGCCTGGGTCCAGGCGCAGGCCGAACGCCAGCAGCGCAAGGCCGCCGGCCAGTTGGGCAGCGTCGCCGCCGCCCCGCGCCAGAATGCTTTCCGGCAGATATTCAGCGACCCGCAGGCCAGCCGCATGTTCCTGTTCTGGGCGCTGACCGCCGGCTTCCTGCAGTTTGGCTACTACGGCGTGAACAACTGGATGCCGTCGTACCTGGAAACCGAGATGGGCATGAACTTCAAGGCCATGACCGCCTACCTGGTGGGCACCTACGCGGCGATGATTCTCGGCAAGGTCCTGGCTGGCGTCGCCGCCGACTGGTTCGGCCGCCGTACCGTGTTCTCCTTCGGGGCCCTGGGCACCGCGATCTTCCTGCCGGTGATCGTGCTGTTCCACAGCCCCGAGAACATTCTCTGGATGCTGGTGGTATTCGGCTTCCTCTACGGCATTCCGTATGGCGTGAACGCCACCTACATGACCGAGAGCTTCGCTGCGGCGTTCCGCGGTACGGCAGTGGGCGGCGCCTACAACATCGGCCGGATCGGCGCGGCCATTGCGCCGGCGGTGATCGGCTTCCTCGCCACGCAGATGTCCATCGGCGTAGGCTTCCTGGTGATGGGCGCGGCGTACTTCATCTGCGGCGTGATCCCCGCCCTGCTGATCCGCGACAAGCAGTTCGACCCGCAACAGGAATGATCGGGAGCCAGTGAGCCCGCTTCGGCTGGCTCACCCCTTTCAAGACAAAAACGCCCGATGCAGTGCACCGGGCGTTTTTTATTGCGCAGTCGAATGGCGCGGAGCAAATCGAACAGGCAAAAAAAAGCCCCGCCTAAGCGGGGCTTTCTTCGTCAGCGATGTCGATTAGACAGCGCGAACTTGTTCAGCTTGCGGGCCTTTCTGGCCGGCAGTCACAACGAAGCTGACCTTCTGGCCTTCGTCGAGGGACTTGTAGCCGTTGCCTTCGATCTGACGGAAGTGAACGAATACGTCCGGGCCGCTTTCCGGGGTGATGAAGCCGAAGCCCTTCTCAGCGTTGAACCACTTGACGATGCCGTTTTGACGATCGGACATGATGTTGTCTCCTAAAAATATGCTAAAGGCCGGCCGAAAGCCGACCGGCGATGAGCTGAATGCGTAGTGAAGAGGTGCCGAGGAGATGGAGCATCTTGTAGAAGAACATCAAGTCGCGGAACTCGTTACTGGGCAGGCAGCCCATGCAGAATACAGTGTCTGGCGACGATTCATAGCTTTTTTTGTCGACGGGCGGTGATTTTGACAAATGGTCGAGCTATTCCGGCCATTTCGGCAAAAGAGGTGTAGTCTGGCCGGGCCGGTTTGGTGCCCAACGCAAAGGTGACTTCATGACTGATTCACAGCTGGATCGCGAACGTTCGGAGCTCGATGAAAAGATTGCCGCCTTCCTCTCCCAGGGCGGCGAAATCAAGGAAATCCCCCTGGGTCAGTTGGCGACGAAGGTCGAGCGGAAGTCGCAGTGGGCCAAATCCGACGGCAAGAAGCCGGCACCCTAGCCCGGCGCAAATCCTGAATTCCTGGAAAAGACCCCGCCGCGGCGGGGTTTTTCATTTGTGCCTCAGTGACTGAGGTAATGATTCGACAGCCAGTTCAGCGCCCTTCCCGGCCGTGTCAGCGCATCGATGAAGCTCGGCCCCCAGAAGCGGATGTCATTGGCCTCCAGCACGGCGTACATGTCGCGGTGGCGCGCCTGGCGCTCCTTCAGCGGCATGCACAGGGCCTTCTGCATGGCATCGGCGAGGGCGTCACGGTCGTGGGGATTGATGATCAGCGCACCGCCCAGCTCGGCGGCGGAGCCGGCGAACTGGGAAAGAATCAGCACGCCCGGGTCGTCCGGGTCCTGCGCCGCGACGAATTCCTTGGCGACCAGGTTCATCCCGTCCCGCAACGGCGTTACCAGGCCGATCCGCGCGTGGCGCATGACCATGGCGATGTCCGCCCGCTGGTGATTGCGCGCCACGTAGCGCAGCGGCACCCAGGATACAGCGCCGAAACGCCCGTTGATGTGGCCGACACGGGCGCTTACGGCGGCGTCGATATCGGCATACTCGGGAATGTCCTGGCGGCTGCCCGGTGAAATCTGCAGGCAGGTGACACGGTTGTGCCACTGCCCATGGCGTTCTAGGAAGCGCTCGTAGCCGTCCAGCCGGTTGACGATGCCCTTGGAGTAGTCGAGCCGGTCTACCCCCACCATCAGCGCGCGGCCACCCAGGCTCTCGCGCAGGTCTTCGGCGGCCTGACTCAGCGAAGCTTCCTCGGCGAGGCGGCGAAAGCCGGCGGCGTCCACCCCCACCGGGAATACGCCGACGCGAAAATGCTGGTCCTCCAGGTGATAGCGCCGACCATCGGGCGTCGCCGCGCCGACCACCCGCGTGAGGTATCGGGCGAAGTTGCTGGCATCGTTCTCGGTCTGGAAGCCGATCAGGTTGTATTCGGTGAGCGCCCGGAGCAGCTCGTCATGGTGCGGCAGCGCGGTGATCAGGTCGGCCGGCGGCATCGGGATGTGCAGGAAGAAACCGATGCGATTGCCGTGCCCGCGCCGCCTCAGGGCCGAGGCCAGGGGGATCAGGTGGTAGTCATGGACCCAGAGCACGTCGTCCTCCTCCAGCAGCGGGCTGAGGCGCTCGGCGAAGAACTCGTTGACCCGCTGGTAGCCGCCGAACTCGGCCTCATTGAACTCGGCCAGGTCCACCCGGTAATGCAGGATCGGCCAGAGCACGCGGTTGGCGAAGCCGTTGTAGTACTCGTCGAAGTCCTGCGGATGCAGGTCGGTAAGGATGTATTGCAGGTTGTCGTGCTGGACCGTGGTCGGCGGGCCCGGCGCTTCGGCCTTGCGGCCGCTCCAGCCGAACCAGATGCCCTCGCGGTTGCGCATGGCGGCTTCCACCGCCACCGCCAGCCCCCCAGGCGCCGGGCCGTTGCCGTCCGGCAGTCCAACCCGGTTGGAGATCACCACGAGGCGCGACATAGTCCCTCCTCCCATCCGATCGACAAGCGCATCGCGGAATTGATCAGCCCGGCCATCGAATAGGTCTGCGGGATATTCCCCCACAGCTCGCCGGTGTGCGGGTGCAAATCCTCGGAGAGGAGCCCGTAGCGGTTGCGCGCGGCGATCAGTTCTTCGAACAACTGGCGCGCCTCATCCAGGCGGCCGATGGCAGCCAGCGCGTCGAGGTACCAGAACTTCACCACCAGGAAGGCGGTTTCCGGCACGCCGAAGTCATCCGCTGCGGCATAGCGCAGCATCTGCCCATTGACGGTGAGTTCGCGGCCGATGCACTCGACCGTGGCGATGAAGCGTGGGTCATCGGCCTCGATGATTCCCAGCTCGTTCATCAGCAGCACGCTGGCGTCCAGGTCGTCATGCCCGAAGGCGCCAGTGAAGCACTGTTTCTTCTCGCTCCAGGCCTCGGCGAGGATGCGTTCGCGCAGCCGGGCGGCCTTGTCCATCCAGACCGTGGCCTCTGCGCTGCGCCCCAGGCGTTTGGCGATTCGCCCGACGCGGTCGCAGGCGACCCAGCAGAGCAGCGCGGAATGGGTGTGGATGCGCTTGCGCCCGCGGTACTCCCAGATACCTGCATCCGCTTCGAAGGCCGTGCGTTCGGCCTGGCTCGCCAGGGATTCGAGCAACCCCAGCATGCCATCACGACTGGGGTTGGGCAGGCGCTCGTCGACGAAGCTCTGCAGCACCGCCAAGGCCACCGAGCCGAACACGTCATGCTGGTTCTGCTCCACCGCCTGGTTGCCGACGCGTACCGGGGCGTGATTGAGGAAGCCGGCAAGCTCCGGTTCGATGCGCTCGGTAAGGTCCTGGTTGGGAATGATCCCGTACAGCGGCCTGAGCTCGCCATCACCGCTGGCAACGGTGCTGATGAAATCGATGAAGCCTTCCATGGTCCGCGTGGCGCCCAGGCGGTTGAGGGCGAGGATCACGAAGTAGGCGTCGCGCAGCCAGCAGTAGCGATAGTCCCAGTTGCGCTGGGAGTCCGGCGCCTCGGGGATCGAGGTAGTGGCGGCGGCGATGATCGCGCCGGTGTCTTCGAAGTTGCAGAGTTTGAGGGTGATCGCCGAGCGGATCACCACCGATTGCCACTCGAAGCAGATGGCCAACCCGCGCACCCAGTCATGCCAGTGGTTCTGCGTGCGTTTCAGATAATCGCGCACCACTTCGCCCGGGGCATTGCCCAGCGGTTCGTCGAGGCCGATCACCAGGCTCACCGGATGGCGCAGGGCGAACGGCGTTTCGTGCTGGATGTAGGCCAACGGCGCGTCGGTGGTCAGGCGCAGCGGCTCGTCGCCCTCCAGGTAGCGGATATGGCTCGAGCCGCTGACGCCCTGGCTGGGCTTGCCGTAGCCATGGGTTGGGCGCACGCGCAAGGTGACCTTGGGCATGCCTTCGATGGGCTCGATCAGCCGACACAGCTGCGCTGGCCGGTAGATTTCGCCGTGCTGCAGGAAGCGCGGGGCGAAGTCGGTGATGCGCACCGCACCGCCGCTGTCGTCACGCAGCACGGTGGTGATGATCGCGGTGTTGCGCTGGTAATCGGAGATGCTGCTGACCTGATTCTCCAGTACGACGTCGGCGAAGCCTTTCTCGTCGTCGCCGGCCAGCAGCCGGGAGAACACCGGGTCGCTGTCGAAGTTCGGGTAGCACCACCAGACCAGTCGCGCCTGCGGGCTGACCAGAGCAGCCACCCGGCAGTTGCCGATCAGGCCCAGCTCCAGGGCTCCTTCCTGTCGGTTCGTCATCGCTGATTTCCTCCTGCTTGTATCAATGCTTCGCGGACTTGCGCCGCGTCGCTGAACACCGCACTGGCACCGGGCAAGGCGCGCCCGACTGACAAGCCGAGGCCGCCCAGGGCCGGCATCAGCGCAATGGCGGGTTCGTCGGTGACGTCGTCGCCAAGGAACAGCGGCAGGCGCCCGGCGAAGCCCGGCATGCCCAGCAATCGCTGGATCGCCCGGGCCTTGTCGACACCCGCGCAAACGACTTCGTAGACCTGCTTGCCCTTGAGCAACCGCAGCCCGGCGCCTACCGGCGCGCGCAACAGTGCCTGCAGCTCGGCGAGCAGTTCGGCGGCGAGCGAGGGTGCAGAGCGATAGTGCAGCGCGTAGCTGCTGCCCTTGTCCTCGACCAGGATTCCGACATGCCGGTTCGCCAGGGCGTTCAACTGCACTCGCAGCCAGGCGGGCAGATCTCCGGAGGTGCGGCGCAAGGGGCTGTCGCCGGTCTCGCGCCAGTGGGCGCCGTGGCCGCCGCTGGCGGCGAGGCGCAAGGGTTGGAAGAGCCGGTCGAGTTCTTCGACCGGGCGGCCGCTGATCAGGGCCAAGGCACCATCGAGTCGGCGCTGCAGGCGCGCAAGCGCATCCAGCAGCCCGGGCGGTACGACTACCGCGCCGGGAGATTCGGCGATGTCCAGAAGGGTTCCGTCGACATCCAGGAACAGTGCGGTCTGCTGAGGTCGGCTGAGCCAGAGATTCAACAGCGCAGTGGCTGAGGCCTCGCTATGCGGGACCATGGCCGTGTCGACAGGTCCCCGTGGTACGGGACGTGACATGAGCCATTTCTCCATGTTCAGGGCGTGCCGCGCGGCCGTGGGTAGCCGACGCGGACGTGAAAGGGAGCACAAGGACCCTAACATGCGTGGACGCGAGGGTCGACCTCGGGTTTCCCCCGGGTTTCCTGCTGGAAACGCGCAGGCCAGAGCGCACGGCGCCTGCAGCCAATCCCTGGCACCGACCGTCTGGCGCAGGCGGGCAAGGTCTACGGCCTGGGCGCTACGCTGCAGCGTGCCGACAAAGACTGGCCGACCCTCGATGTCGGAGGCGCCGTGGAAGCGGCGCTGGCGATCGTGCGCTGGCGATGGTGAGCGACCGGGTCACCCAGGGCTGTGGGAAGCGCTGACAGGCAGGGCAACGGAGCGGAAAGCGTTCGATGGGATTTTCCTAACAGCAGAACTGGAATCCTCCGCCTCACAACAGGGAAGGCATTTTCGAGAATGCAACTGGCCAATCCTCCATGAGAAAACCCCATGCCTCCCCTTTCCGCGCTGGTGCTCCAGGCTTCCGGCCTGCACCGTTCCACCGCCGTCACTGCGCTGCACCACCTGGGCTACAGCTTCCAGTCCGAGGTCTCGAGCAATGCCTTTGCGCTGGATCGGCTGCGCAGCCAGGGCGGCGTCCAGCTGCTGATCTGCGATGTACGCATCGACCCGCTGGCCCGGCTGGAACTGCTCCAGACCGTAGCCCGCGAGCGCCTCGCCCAGGGCGTGGTGGTCAGCGGGGAGATGGCGCCCGGCACCTGGAGCGCGCTGTCCCACCTGCTGCAGTTGCAGGGCATGAAGGTGTTCTGGCTGGGCAACGAGGCCGCCACCCTGGAGCGCCTGCGCACCCTGCTCGCCGACTTCCAGCCCAGGGAGGCGCAACTCGGCCTGCCCCTGAACGACACCGCTGCTGGCGAGGACGGCGAAGCCACCAACCTGCCCGCACAGGGCCAGTTGCGTGCGCACCTGCAACCCAAGGTCGCCGTGGCCACCGCACAGATCTACGGATTCGAGGTACTGGCGCGCTGGCAACTGGAGGACGGCACTCTTCTCGCCCCCAGCGAGTTCCTGCCGGGGCTGCGCCGCGCCGGCAAGCTCGACGTCATGCTCGCCGAGCTGATGACCCAGGCGGTCGAAGCGCTGCGCACACTGGATAACAATGAGCTGAAGTTGTCCTTCAACCTGGAAGCCGAGCAGATCGCCCAGACCGACTTCGCCGCGGCCATCGAGCGCAACCTGCGCACTCTGGACATCGATCCCCGGCGCATCACCTTCGAGCTGACCGAGAGCTCGCCGCTGCACGCGCCACCGCTGAGTCTGGAGAACGTTCTGCGCCTGCGCCTGCTGGGCTGCGGCCTGGCCATCGACGACTTCGGCTGCGGCCATTCGACCCTGCAGCGCCTGATGGAACTGCCCTTCACCGAAATGAAGCTCGACCGTCATCTGGTCGCCGACGTCAACAACGGCGATCCGCGCCGCCTCATCGTGCTGCGCAATGCCCTGGCGCTGGGCCGCGAGCTGGGCCTGAAGGTGATCGCCGAAGGCGTGGAACATGCCGCGCAATTGCGCCAGTTGCAGCAACTGGAGTGCGACTGCGCGCAGGGCCACCTGTTTGGCAAGCCGATGGATGCCCGCCAGATCGGCACCTTGCTACGCGGTGCACCACTGCGCTTGCAGAAGCTGGAGGCAGTGCCGGTCATACGCACGGCGCAGTGACAGGCGGAAAAGAAAACGGCTGTTACGAACTTCCTGTCCGTAACAGCCGTCTGGATTGTCCTCAGCAAAGGACCCAGGAATTGTAGGCCAATTGCCATCAGCGTTTCTTCCCATTTCTCCCGCATTCATGGGAAATCTGTTCAAACGCGGCGAACAGTCGCGTGTTCCCAGGCTGATCCTGTCTTTTAGCGACACGTCCGTACCAGATGGCTGTCCGCTGACAGCACATTTCTGGCGAACGCCCAGCCAGCCGGCATGATCTGGCATTCAGCAGCGTGATGCCGTTCCCTCGCTGCAGCGCTGGCCCCCGCCTGAACTGTCTGGTTAACTCGCTGATCGCACGCTGGATGCCAGAAGGCAGGTCATTCGCCAGGAAACCCCACCAGCGCTTTCCCACCCCCTGTTTTGGCGATCGATACATGCCGCAGCCTTCCCCACGCTCGCCCGGTCGTTCGGTATTCCGCGCAGCCCTGACTACCCTCGCCCTGCTCGTCGCCTGCGCCATCGGCTTCTTCATCTGGCAGGACTTCTACCCGGTGCAGAGCGCCGACGGTTGGTCCTATGACGTGATCCACGAGGATGTGCAGAAAGCCGCCTCGCTGGTGCCGCTGCCCGATGGCGGCCTGCTGGTCAGCCAGGAGCTGAAGAACGACAAGGGCAACATCCTGCATATCGCCGCCGACGGTAAACGCCGGGTGATGATCGACGGCCTGTCCAAGCCCGACGGCATGATCGCCGCCCAGGGCGGCTGGGTATTCAGCCAGGAAACCGCCAACCGCCCGGTGCAGTTGCTCAAGGACGGCAAGGTCCGCGACCTGTTCACCGGCAATTCGGTACAGGGGCTGTGGGACGACGGCGACTACCTCTACGCCATCGAGGACAGCAGGGAGAACGGCCGGTTGCTGCGCTACCGCTGGAGCGATGGCGAGTTGACCGTACTGCGCGAGCACTTGCGGGAAACCGAATCGATCACCCGCTGCACCGACGGCAGCCTGCTCTACACCGAGAAGAAGAAAGGCGTGATCCACCGCCTCAGCGACGACGGCAAGGACCCCGTGCTGCTCGCCGGCCTCAACCAGCCCACCTTCCTGATGTGCGATGCCCGCGGCCTGTGGATCAGCGAAGACTCCACGCACCGCGCACGCCTGTTGCTGTGGGACGGCAAGGGCGAACCACGCACCATCCTGTCGTTCCTCAAGGCGCCGCAATCCATCGTGCCCGATGGCAAGGGTGGCTACCTGCTCGCCGAAGGCGGCCGCGATCGTGTGCTGCAACTGACACCGGCACGCTGACACACTTGGGCGGTCGTCACGGCCGCCCTACTCCGCCGCCGGCATCACCAGGCCAGGTATCGCCGCGATCAGCGCATCGATCGCCAGGCGCACCTTGCGTGGCAGTTGAGCACTCTGCAGCCAGGTCGCATGCACGTCGTACAGGAAGCCCGGCTGCTGCGGCAGCAACGCCTCCAGCGCGCCTGCCTCGATGACGTCCCGCACCAGCCAGAAGGGTAACCACGCCAACCCCATGCCGCGCACCGCCGCATCGGCGATGGCGGCCAGGTCATCAAAGCGCAGCCGCGAGCTGGGAAGGAACTCCACGGGCGCCGCTCCTTCAGCGGGGAACAACCAGGGGTTTATCCGTCCGGAACGGTGATAGACCAGGACCTGGTGAAGGGCCAGCGCCTGGATGCTGTCCGGCCGGCCATGCGCCGCCAGGTAGGCTGGCGCGGCGCAGACCACCATGCGCTGCCGGCCGATGCGCCGGGCAATGATGCCCGCCCTCGGCTCGGGCTCGCCGGTGCGGATGGCCAGGTCGATCTGCTCATCCGCCAGGTCCGTCAGCCGGTCGCTGAAGCGCAGGTCCAGTTCCAGCAGCGGATAGCGCTGGGCCAGCTCCAGCAATACCGGTGCCACGCAACGGCGGCCGAAATGCACCGGCAGGGCTACTCGCAGCCGGCCGCGCGGCTCGGCCACCTCGCCGGCCGCGAGAATGTCCGCCGCCTCGGCATCGGCGAGCAGTGCGCGACAGCGTTCGTAGTAGACCCGCCCCGCCTCGGTCAGGCTCTGCCGGCGCGTGCTGCGCAGCAGCAACTGCGCACCCAGGCGCTCTTCGAGAAAGCGCACGTGCTTGCCTACCATCGGCGCGGACATTTCCAGGGCATTCGCCGCCGCCGCGAACGACCCGAGGTCCACCGCGCGAACGAAGACTTCCATGCTGGTCAAGCGGTCCATTCGAAACTCCTGATTCCGACTGAGCGTTTCTATACGCCATTTATTGGGTAAATCCCATCACCGATAGTGGCTTTACGTCGAATCACTTTCGTATTGGAGCTACAAATGGAAAGAGCCATGGCACGTGCCGTTCGTTTTCATCGGATTGGCGGCCCGGAGGTCCTGAACATCGAACCGATGGAGGTTCGCCCGCCCGGGCCGGACGAAGTGAGCATCCGGGTCAAGGCGCTGGGGCTGAACCGCGCCGAAGTGTTGCTGCGCACCGACCGCTACATTGAAAGCCCTCGACTGCCCTCCGGCCTCGGCCTCGAGGCCAGTGGGCTGGTAGAGGCCGTGGGCAGCGAGGTGCGTGGGTTCGCACCAGGGGATGCGGTGAGCGTCCTGCCACCCACCTCGATGCAGGAACAACCGACCCACGCCGAGTACCTGGTGGTGCCGCAAACACGCCTGGTCAGGAACCCGTCGGGGCAAACCTGGAGCGATGCCGCCGCAACCTGGATGCAATACCTCACCGCTTTCGGAGCGCTGGTCCAGGTGGCCGGGCTGCGAGCGGGGGATTTCGTCGTCATCACCGCCGCATCCAGCAGCGTTGGCCTGGCGGCCATCCAGATCGCCCGGCGCGTAGGCGCGCTGCCGATCGCCGTGACGCGCACCGCGAGCAAACGCGAAGCCCTGCTGCAGGCCGGGGCCGCCGAGGTCATCGCCAGCGAGGAGGAGAACCTGCGCTCGCGCCTGCTCGAGATTACCGGCCAGGCCGGCGCGCGGGTGGTGTTCGACCCGGTGGGCGGGCCGATATTCGAAGCGCTGACCGCCGCGATGGCCGAAGGCGGCATCCTCATCGAGTACGGCGGCCTGAGCCCCGAACCCACACCTTTCCCGCTGTTCGAGGTGCTCAGTCGCTCGTTGCACCTGCGTGGCTACCGGGTCTACGAAGTGCTCGAGGATCCGTTGCGCCTGCAGGAGGCCAAGGACTTCATTCTCGCCGGCCTTGCCGATGGTTCGCTGCGCCCGGTGCTCGCCCGCACCTTCGCTTTCGACGAGATCGTCGAGGCTTACCGCTATCTGGAATCAAACCAGCAATTCGGCAAGGTGGTGGTCACGCTGTAGGCGCAGCGGCTGGCCACGCGACTCGGATACACTGCAGCGGGTGCGGCGTCTGCCGCGCCCGATGCAGCGGAGCCGAAATGCCAAGGGAAAACTTCAACGACCTGATCGCCTTCGTTACCGTGGCGCGCGAGGGCAGCTTCACCAAGGCGGCGGCGCAACTGGGCGTCTCCCAGTCGGCGCTGAGCCACACCATCCGCGCCCTGGAAAGCCGCCTGGGCCTGCGCCTGCTCAGCCGCACGACCCGCAGCGTCTCCCCCACCGAGGCCGGCGAGCGCCTGATGCAGACCCTGGCGCCGCGCTTCGAGGAAATCGAGGCGAAGCTGGCGGCCCTCAGCGACTTCCGCGACAAGCCGGTCGGCACCCTGCGCATCACCGCCGCCGAACACGCCGCCAGTACTGTGCTCTGGCCGAAGCTGGCGCAAGTGCTGCCGGAGTATCCGGACATCAAGGTCGAAGTCAGCATCGACTACGGCCTTACCGACATCGCTGCCGAACGCTTTGACGCCGGTGTGCGCCTGGGCGATCAGGTGGCCAAGGACATGATTGCCGTACGCATCGCCCCGGACCTGCGCATGGCAGTGGTGGCGAGCCCCGACTATCTCGCGCGCAAGGGCCAACCCGGCGATGTGCCGGCACTGGCCGGCCACGACTGCCTGAACCTGCGCCTGCCGACCTACGGCGGGCTGATGGCCTGGGAGTTCAGCAAGGACGGTCACGAGGTGAAGGCCCGCGTCGAGGGGCAACTGACCTTCAACAGCAGCCCGCACATTCTGCGTGCCGCGCTGGATGGCTTCGGGCTCGCCTACCTGCCCGACGACATGGTCAGCGAACACGTCGCTGCCGGGCGCCTGGCGAAGGTGCTGGAAGACTGGTGCCCGACCTTCCCCGGCTATCACCTCTACTACCCGAGCCGACGGCAGAAGTCCCGGGCCTTCTCGGTGCTGGTCGACGCGCTGCGCCACCAGCCGTGAAAGCCGGGCGCAGAGTGCGCCCGGCATACACCACTCAGAGAGTGGCCAGGTCGATGACGAAGCGGTAACGCACGTCGGAGTGTTCCATGCGCTCGAAGGCATGGTTGATCTCGTCCATGCGGATCATCTCGCACTCCGGCAGGATGCCCTTCCTGCCACAGAAATCGAGCATCTCCTGGGTCTCGGCGATGCCGCCGATAGGCGAGCCGGCAATGCGCCGGCGGCCCAGCAGCAGCGGCACGGTGCTGATCTCGTCCACCGGGCCGACCTGCCCCACCAGCACCAGGGTGCCGTCCACGTCGAGCAGCGGCAGGTAGGGCTTGAGGTCATGCTTCACCGGCACGGTATCGATGATCAGGTCGAAGCTGTTGGCCGCAGCTTTCATCGCCTGCGCATCGGCAGACACCAGCAACGTATCGGCGCCCAGCTCCAGCGCATCGTTGCGCTTGTCCGCGGTGCGACTCACGACGGTCACGCTGGCGCCCAGGCCAACCGCCAGCTTCACCGCCATGTGCCCCAGCCCGCCGAGACCGACCACGCCCACGCGGCTGCCCGGCCCGACGTTCCAGGTGCGCAGCGGCGAGTAGGTGGTGATGCCGGCACACAGCAGCGGCGCCGCCTTGCTCAGGTCCAGGCCATCCGGCACCCGCAGGACGAACTCTTCGCGCACTACCAGGTGCTTGGAATAGCCGCCCTGGGTCGCTTCGCGGGTCACGCGGTCACGGTCGTTGTAGGTCTGGGTATTGCCTTCACGGCACAGCTGCTCCTCACCCTTGCGGCACTGGTCGCATACCTGGCAGGAATCCACCATGCAGCCCACCGCCACGGCGTCGCCGACCTGGTAGCGGGTCACCTTCGGCCCGACGGCGGTGACCCGACCGACGATCTCGTGTCCCGGCACCATCGGATAGCGGCTGAAGCCCCAGTCATTACGGGCCTGGTGCAGGTCGGAGTGGCAGACGCCGCAGTAGAGGACGTCCATCGCCACATCGTTGTCGCGCAGCGAACGGCGTTCGAAGGTAAAGGGCGCAAGCCCGTCCTGCGGGTTCTGCGCGGCGTATCCAAGGGTCTTCATCGCTATGGCTCCTGACGCTTCGAATGGATCGATTGAAAGAGTCGGTTCAACGGGCCGGGCGGCCTTCAACGGGATAGGCAGGATCGCTGTAGCCGGGCGTGGAGGCGTGGCCGGGCGGCACCAGGCTGTCCACCAGCGCTTCGTCCTCGGCGGTCAGTTGCAGGTCCAGCGCCGGCAGGTAGCCGTCCCAGTGCTCCTCGGTACGCGGCCCGGCGATGAGCGAGCTGACCAAGGGGTTGTGCAGCACCCAGGCCAGGGCGAAAGCGGCCGGCGTCGTGCCACGAGCGGCGGCATGCTCGGCGATGCGCTGGGCGATCTGCAGTGATTCGGGGCGCCACTCGGTCTGCTGGATGCGTTTGTCGCCCCGGCCAACACGCGAATCCGCCGGTGGTTCGGCGCCGGGCCGGTACTTGCCGGTGAGCACGCCACGGGCCAGGGGACTGTAGGGCACCACGCCAATGCCGTAATGGCCGGCGACCGGCAGTTGCTCGACCTCCGCGGTGCGGTCCACCAGGTTGTACAGCGGCTCGCTGCAGATCGGCCGGTCCATGCCCAGCTGGTCGGCCAGGCGCACCACCTCGGCGATGCGCCAGCCGCGGAAATTGGACAGGCCGTAGTAGCGCACCTTGCCCTGGCGGATCAGCTCGCCCACGGCGCGCAGGCCCTCCTCCAGCGGCGCATCGACGTCGGTGCGATGGAAATAGAGGATGTCCAGGTAGTCGCTGCCCAGACGCCGCAGGCTGTCCTCCACCGCCTGGTAGATCCACTTGCGCGACTGGCCGCGGTTATTCGGGCCATCACCCAGGGCATTGCCGAACTTGCTGGCGATCACCCAGTCGTCGCGGCGGGCGGCTACCGCGCGGCCGACTACCTCCTCGGAGCGGCCCTTGTGGTAGACATCGGCGGTGTCGATGAAGTTGACGCCCTGCTCGAAGGCCTTGTCGATGATGCGCCGCGAGGTCGGCTCGTCGGTCTCGCCGCCGAACATCATCGCCCCCAGGCACAGGGGCGAAACTTTCAGGGCGCTGCGTCCCAGGTAACGGTATTCCATGAAATGCTCCTCAGGCGCCATCGCGCTCGGCGAACACGCGACGGGCAACGCCCAGCGCGGTGGAGGCTGTGGGCCAGCCGGAATAGAAAGCCAGGTGGGTGATGGCCTCGATCAGTTCCTCCCGGGTCAGGCCGTTGTCCAACGCCTTGCCCAGGTGGAAGTACAACTCGTTGGCCTGGTAGCGCGCCACCAGGCTGGCCACGGTGACCAGGCTGCGGTCACGCGGCGAGAGACCGGGGCGCTCCCAGACATCACCGAACAGCACCTGATCGGTGTAGTCGGCCAGTGCCGGGGCGATATCGCCGAAAGCCTTGTGGGCCGTGGAGACTGGTTCGCTCATGGTGTTCTCCGCTTGGCGGGTTGACGGAAGGCCCATGCTAGACCGTGCCGGACCTGCAATTAAGAGGCAAAACGCGTTTGCACCTATGAGGCAAGCTCATGAATCGCAGGCGATGATCCATGAACCAGACTCATAGGCGAATGCGCCATTACCTGACTAATCACGGCGAAAGTCCTTGAGTAAAGTCCGTTCCAGACGTTTCGCCGGGCAATCCTGCCCTTCCCGCTTCAGGACTGACTTTCGATTGGAGAGACCTCGATGGACAAGCGCACACTGGGCCGCAGCGGCCTGCAGGTATCGGCACTGGGCCTGGGCTGCATGGGCCTGAGCTACGGCTATGGCCCGGCGGTTGACCGCTACGATGGCATCCGTTTGTTACGGACCGCCTTCGACAGCGGCGTGACCTTCTTCGACACCGCCGAGGCCTACGGTCCCTTCGTCAACGAAGAGCTGCTGGGCGAGGCCCTGGCGCCGGTCCGTGACGAGGTGGTGATCGCCACCAAGTTCGGTTTCAGCAGCGGTGACGTCGGCCTGGGCCTCGACAGCCGCCCGGAGAACATCCGTGCCGTGGCGGAGGCGTCGCTCAAGCGCCTGAAGACCGACCGTATCGACCTGTTCTACCAGCACCGCGTCGACCCGAGCGTGCCCATGGAAGACGTCGCCGGCACCGTCGGCGAACTGATCCGCGAGGGCAAGGTCAAGCACTTCGGCCTCTCCGAAGCCGGCCCGGAATCCATCCGCCGGGCCCACGCGGTGCAGCCGGTGGCGGCGCTGCAGAGCGAGTATTCACTGTGGTGGCGCGAACCGGAGAAGGAAATCCTTCCGCTACTGGCCGAACTGGGCATTGGCTTCGTGCCCTTCAGCCCGCTGGGCAAGGGCTTCCTCACCGGCGCCATCGACGAGCGCACGCAGTTCTCGGCCAACGATTTCCGCAACATCGTCCCGCGCTTCTCGGAAGAGAACCGCAAGGCCAATGCCGGGCTGATCGAAGTGCTCGGCCGCCTCGCCGAGAGCAAGGGCGCGACCCGCGCGCAGATTGCCATTGCCTGGCTGTTGGCCCAGCAACCCTGGATCGTGCCGATTCCCGGCACCACCAAGCTGCAGCGTCTGCAGGAAAACCTCGGCGCGGCAACGCTGGCGCTGGACTCCACCGACCTTGCTGCCATCGAAGCCGCGCTGCGACAGATCGAGATCGTCGGCGAGCGCTATCCGGCACACCTGCAGCAACGGGTCGGTCGCTGAGGCAGAGAAAGCCCGGTGCCAGGTGGCACCGGGCATCGGCGGTCAACGTTCGAAAGTGACCGGGCGCAAGGGCGCGGTATTCACCTTCAGCTCGAACACGTCCGGCCGCGCGTAGTGGCCACAGGCGTCGAAGTCGAGATTGCCTTGTGCCAACTGGCCCATGTCGAGGTCTGCATAGAGCTCGGTTTCGCAGTCGAACACCGGCCCGGCCAGCACCTCGCCCAGCGGGCTGACGATCATGCTGCCGCCACGCATCACGTAGTCGTCGTCCTTGAAGTCCAGGCCGAAGGCCTCGCGGTGCTGCTGCGGATACTCGCCGAGGCGGATGGCCTGGCACGCCGAGAGCACGAATACCCGGCCTTCCAGCGCGATGTGCTGCATGGAGCTGGCCCAGGACGGCCGATCATCGGCGGTCGGTGCGCAATACAGCTCCACGCCCTGGGCGTACATGGCCTGGCGCAGCGCCGGCATGTAGTTCTCCCAGCAGATCACACTGCCCAGCACGCCGATCTCGCTGTTCACCGGCTCGATCGTCGAACCGTCGCCGAAGCCCCAGACCAGCCGCTCCTGGCCGGTCGGCATGAGCTTGCGGTGGTAGCCGGCGATACCGCGGCCCGGCACCAGGGTGACGGCGGTGCAATACAGGGTGCGGCCGAAGCGCTCGATGATGCCGACCACGCTGATCACACCGGTCTGTTCGACATGTTCGGCCAATGCCGCCAGTTCGGGGCCGTCGAGCGCCACGGCGCCTTCGACGTAGCGCTGGTACAACTCGCGCCCGGCGCCGCTGCGGTTGCCGATCACGCTGCCGAAGCTGGCGCCCTTGGGGTAGCCGCCGATGAAGGCTTCGGGAAACACCGCCAGCTTCGCGCCCTGCTCCGCCACGCGGCGCAGGATGCCGCCGGCCTTCTCGACGCTGGCCATGGGTTCGTAGGGAACGGCGGCGGCCTGGATGATTGCTACACGGGTCATGGGGACTCCTGACTGCTGGTGAAATGAACTAGAAACGGCTGATGTCGTTGTCGCGGGTTTCCGGCAGGGTCTTCCACAGCACCACCAGGCACACCAGGGAAACCACTGCGAGATAGGCCGCGGGCAGATTCGCGTCGCCGGTCTGGCGGATCAGCGCGGCAGCGATGAAGGGGCCGGGGCCGGCGAGAATCGCCAGCGCCAGGTTGTGCCCCAGTGCAGCACCGGTGGAGCGGATCGAAGCCGGGAAGACTTCCACCAGCAGCACCACGTCCATCACCGCGGTGATCGCCACCAGTACGCCCATAACCGTCAGGCCGACGAGGATCGCCAGCGAGTTGCCGGTGTTGAGCAGCAGGAAGATCGGATAGGCAAGCACCGTCAGCGCGGCAGCCGCACCGAGCAGCAGCTTGCGTCGGCCGATGCTGTCGCTGAGGCGGCCGATCATCGGGTTGACGATGACGTAGACCACCAGCGCGATGCTGCACAGCCACAGCGCACTGCTGCGCGGCAGACCGACGGTGCTGACCAGATGGTTGTTGGCGTAGGTGATGAAGTAGTACAGCGAGACGCCGAACAGCGCGGAGAAAGCGAAGGTGGTGATGAAGGCGCGGCGGCGCACGGCCTTGCTCGGTGCCTTGGCCTGGTGCGAATCACGCTGGCGCACCATCTCCTCGTAGACCGGCGTATCGCCCAGCTTGCGGCGGATGAACACGGCGATACCGGTCATCACGATGGACGCCACGAACGGCAGGCGCCAACCCCAGGCGGCCAGTTGCGCATCATCCAGCGCCGAGGAAATACTCGCCGCGGTGAAGGTGCCGAACAGGAAGGCCAGCCCGGCCATGCCGGTGATCACACTGGCGGCGGTGGCGCGGCGGTTCGACGGCGCGCTCTCGACGATGTATATGCCGGCGCTGGACCACTCGCCGCCGACCATCATGCCCTGGATGAAGCGCATGGCGATCAGCAGGATCGGCGCGGCGATGCCGATTGCCTCATAGGAGGGCAGCAAGCCGATGATGGTGGTGCACACGCCCATGCCGAAGACGGTGATGATCAGCACCGCGCGGCGGCCGAAGCGGTCCCCCACGGGGCCGAGGATCAGCGCGCCGAAGGGCCGCGAGAGGAAGCCGACGGCGAACACCGCCAGCGACGACAGCAGCGACACGCCCGGCGCGCTGGAGGGGAAGAACAGCATGCCGATCACGGCGGCGAAGTAGCCGTAGATGGCGAAGTCGAACCACTCCATGAAGTTGCCGATGCCGACCGCCATGGCCCGCTTGCGGATGTCCGACTGGCCACCCCTGGTATGGATACTGCTAGCACCCAAGCTTTGCGAAATCGCGTCCACAGGACTCTCCATCCCTTGTTATGTTTGTGTGGACGCCAGACTAGGAAGCCCCACGACCGCAGGGCAAACGATTAGGAAATATGAGCCGGATTAACGTACGTAATATCGCGCGGATCGACCTGAACCTGCTGCTGACCTTCCACTGCCTGATGACCGAGCGCAGCGCCACTCGCGCCTCGGCCATGCTGCACGTGACCCAGGGCGCGGTGAGCTCGGCCCTGCGCCGGCTGCGCGAGCACTTCGGCGATGAGCTGTTCATCCGCACGGCCTCCGGCATGCAGCCCACGCGCAAGGCGATGGAGCTGGCACCGAAGATCGCCGAGGCTTTGACGTCGATTTCCGGGGTGCTGGGCGCCGAGCCGGAATTCTCGCCGCGCGACTCCAGCTACGTGTTCAATATCGGCCTGTCCGACGACATCGAGGCCTACCTCGCGCCACGCATCATCAATGCCGCCGCCGCGGAAGGCCTGGGCGTCAGCTTCGCCTTCCACCAGAGCAACAGCTCGCTGTGGAAGCAGTCCCTGCAGGACCCGGACATGGACCTGGTGATCTGCAGCGAGCCCAAGGATTTCAACACCAGCTACTCGTCCCAGGTGCTGTTCTCCTCGTCCTACTCCTGCCTGTTCCGCCCCCGTGGCCGCACGACGCACGAGCCGATTGGCCTGGAGGAGTACTTCGCCGCGAATCACGTGCGGGTGTCCTACGACGGCCGGCGCGGCTTCATCGACGACATGTTCGAGGCGGCAGGCTACGCCCGGCGCGTGACCGCCTCCTTCACGCACTTCAGCGGCGCGCTGACGACGCTGATGAGCAGCGAGGTGATCGCCACCATCCCCAGCTTCGCCGCCGAGAGCTACGCGGCCATGACCGACCTCAGCGTCAGCCCGGTACCTTTCCCGGTGCCCTCGTTCCGCTGCTTCATGCTCTGGGACATCGCCCGGCACAACAAACCGCACCACGACTGGCTGCGCCAGTTCATCGGCGAGCTGGCACAGAAGCTCGGCTGAGCGACCGGCTCTGCCGGGCTCTTGATCTCGTAGGAGCGAGCTTGCTCGCGAACCGCCTGACGCCCGAATCGCCGAAAACTCCGTTCGCGAGCAAGCTCGCTCCTACAGCATTTGTAGGATGGGTGGAGCGCAGCGATACCCATGCTGTGCGGTGCGCGCACGTTGATGGGTATCGCTGCGCTCCACCCATCCTACGTTGTGCCCGGCCCCTGACAGGAGGTCCGCCGTTGTAGAACGGATAACCCGTTCCAGGTTATCCGTACTAAGGCGAGGGCAATTCCCCGTCAGAGGCTTTCCAGCGGCATCGGCCGATACAGCGGCTCGCTGGCCAGCACCTTGATGCCCGACGGCGAGCTTTCCAGCAGGCGGCGTTCGCTGTCGGCCACCAGCAGTTCCAGGCCATAACCCAGCTCGCCCAGACAACTGGCAATGCTGCTCACGGCCTCCTTCGCCCACGGCAGGTCGGAATCGAAATGGCCGAGCAACTGGCCGTGGCGCTGAATGATCAGACGGTACTTCTGCATGGAAATCTCTCGACGAAGAATCGGACTGGAATGGATCTTGGTATCGAATCGAAACCTTGACAGAGCCTACCGTCCTGACAGATTTTGTCCAGGTAGTTTTTGGTCGATACCATTTCCGCAGCCGAGAATCCCGCCATGAGCCTGTCCGCCGTTTCCCTCGATGCCCTTCTCACCGGCCACGCCGTGCCCTTCACCCGGCCCGGCTCGCGCAGCGCCATCGCCAAACAGCCGCGCCACACCAATCTGGCGGTGACCGCGCGGGGACTGGAAACCGACGAGCAAGGCGACCTTCGCGTTCACGGCGGTATCGATAAAGCCATCCACCACTACCCGCGCGAGCATTACGCGGACTGGGTAGCGGAATTGGGCGAGCATCCGCTGCTGAGCCAGCCCGGCGCCTTCGGCGAGAACTTCAGCACGACCGGCTGGACGGAAGCGGACCTTTGCCTGGGCGACCGCATCCTCGCCGGCACGGCGTTGCTGGAGGTATCCCAGGGGCGCATGCCCTGCTGGAAGCTGAATGACCGCTTCGACGTGGCGCAGATGGCCCTGCGGGTGCAGGAGTCGGGGCGCACCGGCTGGTACTACCGGGTGCTGGAGGAAGGCACGGTGGCCGCTGGAGCGCTGCTGGAACTGGTCGAGCGTCCGCATCCCGAGTGGTCGCTGCAACGACTCTGCGCCGTACTGTTCGACAAGCGTGTGGACGCCGACATCCTGCGCCAGTGCCTGCAGCTGCCGCTACCGTCGAACTGGCACCGCACGTTGTCGCGGCGCCTCGAAAATGGCGCGGTGGAAGACTGGAGCCCGCGCCTGGAAGGCGCGCCGAAAGCCTGAATCAGGACTCCACGGCGCGGGCCGGAACCTGCGCGGGCGCGCGGTGCAGACCGATGGCCCAGAGCACGCCAACGGTGAGCAGAACAATTGCCAGCGCCTCCACCGGACCGGGCAAGCGCTGCTCGTTGATGTAGGCATAGGCGCAGGCGAACAGCGTCTCGAAGACGATCAACTGGCCACCCAGGCTCATCGGCAGGCGTCGCGTCGCAGCGTTCCACAAGCCGTTGGCGACCCACGAGCCGAAGATGGCGAGGAACAGCGAGACCCACAGGAACACCATCCAGCGCTCCGTGGAAATACCCGTGGGCACTGCCTGCGGCGCAATCAGCACGCCCACCCCCGCCAGCACCACGGCCATCACGCCCGTCACCACGCCGATCAGCGTCGACCACTGGTGGCTGTTGAAGTGGCTGGCCTTCAGGTAGCGCGCGTTGGCGCTGGCGTACCACGACCAGCAGGCCACGCCACAGAAACCGCAGACGATGCCGAGAATGCGTTCGCCCGGCGTGCTGCCGGCGGCCATCAGCGCCGAGGGGTCGAGGTTGATGCAGAGGATGCCCAGCGCCACCAGGGCCAGCGGCAGCTTCATCCGCGACAGCGGCAGCGAATCGTGCTCCGAACGGCTCTGGTAGGCGATCGCCAGCGGCATGATGCCGTTGATCAGCGAGGCCGCCGCCACGCCGGCGAATTGCACCGCCGCCGAGAGCAGCGCGAAGTACAGCAGGTTGCCAGCCAGGGACAGGCGCACCAGCATCGAAAGGTCGTCACGGCTGACCCGGCGCAGCAGGCCGAGGGCCACCGGCAAGGCGATCAGCAACGAGATGGCGCCATACAGCGCGAAACGCACGGAGCTGATCAACAGCGGGTTGAACTCCGGCACCAGCGACGGCGCCAGGATCACCCCGCCCCAGATTGCCCCAGCCATGCCTGCATAGACCACCCCACGTTTCATTTCCAACAACCTCGATACTTCGGTGAATGCCCATAAAGAGCCGTCACGGTAGCGGTTGTGATAGGTTCTGACCAAGGATAAATCCGCACCGAGGCATTCCCTTGAGGAATGCCTGGAGCTCTACCGGAGAACCGCCATCAGCCGTTACCTGCGCACCCTGCCGCCCCTGGAAACCCTCATCACCTTCGAGGCCGTGGGCCGCTGCGGCAGCTTCACCCAGGCCGCCACCGAGCTGTTCCTCACGCAGAGCGCGGTGAGCAAGCAGATGCGCGCGCTGGAGGACAGCCTCCAGGTGCCGCTGTTCGAGCGCAAACCGCGCGGCGTCACCCTTACTGCAGCCGGCGCGGAGCTGCTGAACACCGTGGACATGTTGCTGGAGCGCCTGCAACACAGCGTGCGGCGCATCCGCAACGTGCACCAGAGCAACGCCGTGTCGGTACTGGCGACCCACGCGATGGCGCAGTTCTGGCTGTTCCCCAGGCTGATCGAGTTCAACAAGGCGCATCCCGGCATTGCCGTGCATGTGCACGCGATCAACGAGATGGACGAAGCCAGCCTGGTGGATTTCGACCTCGGCATCCTCTACGGCGCGGGCGACTGGACCACGCTGAACAGCCGCTTCGTGCTGCCGGAGGTGGTCTACCCCGTCGCCCGCCCGGACTTCGATGCCTCGCGCATCACCAGCCTCGAGCAGCTCGCCGCCGCGCCGCTGGTGCAACTGGATACCTCGGCCTGGAGCTGCCTGGACTGGCACGACTGGTTCGGCCACTTCGGCAAGGATTACCAGCCGGCGGAGAGCGACCCGGTGTTCAACCAGCTCACCCTCGCCTACCGCGCCGTGCAGCAGGGCATGGGCATCGGCCTGGCCTGGGGCTTCATGGCCGACGAAGCGGTGGCCAGCGGCGAGATGCAACGGGTGACCGACCTGGCCATGGTCACCGCGCGCGGTGAGTACCTGGTGTCGCTGCGCCATCGCGAGCTGTCGCCGGCAGCCCGGCTGTTCCACGACTGGTTGCTGGCATCACTGGGGCTGGTTGAAGCGCCTGCGTAGCAACCCGATCACCTGCTCGCGCGACGGCCCCTGCACCGCTGGCGGCACGGGCGCTTCGCCGAATTCGCGCCAGACGAACAGGGTCAGTTCGGCGCCGTCGGTCTGGGTGGCGGCATCCTCGATATGGGCGAACCGGCTCAACGTGCGATAGCGCTCATCGGCCCAGAACAACTCCTCCACCCAGTCGTACACCGGGATGAAATGGAAGTGGATCGGCAAGCCTGGCGAGTGGCCGAAGCGGCCGATGTACAGCCATTTGGGTTGCAGCGTCTGTTCGAGGATACGCTGCACCTTCGCCATCAGCCCGCCCATTTCCGCCAGCGCGGCTTCCGGCAGCTCGGCCAGGGAGCCCACCGGCTGCTGCGAACCGAGCATCAGGTAGCCCGGCAAGGCGGAAGCCAGATGGTGATTGAGCAGCCAGTGCTCGGTCTGGTGGATGACGTGGGTGGCGGGTATCTGCATCGACTGACGTCCGGCGAAACGGGACGCCAATCTAGCAGATGGAGGACTCAGGCGAGCGCGACCCAGCCGCGGAAGGCGAAGCCGACGTAGAAGGCCTCGATGCGGCTGAAGCCGGCTTCCCAGAGCAGCGCTTCGTCCTGCTCGGGAGTGAGGATGTTCAGGTGCGCGTCCACGGCGCTGCGAGCCTGCTGGGCGTTGGCCGGTTCCATCCCCGAGCTGACGGCGAAATCGGCATAGCGCGACAGCCAGCGCGCCCGCTCGCCAGCACCCTGTGGCACACAGAGGTGCGCCGTGACGAGCGCCGCCCCGGGCTTGAGCCGGGCGTGAATTTCGCGCAGCACGCGCAGGCGTTCCGCCTCGGGCAGAAAGTGCAGGGTCAGCAGGCAGGCACCGCCGTCGAACGGGCCCGCGGGCGCGTCGTCGATATAGCCCTGCAGCAGGTCGGCGCGCCGGGCATTCGCCCCGAGCATCTGCGCCGCCACCGCGAGCATTTCGGCGGAGGGGTCGACGCCGGTAAAGCGCCAGGCTGGCTGGGCCTCGGCAAAAGCCTTGAGCTCCATGCCACCGCCGGCGCCGAGCACCAGCAGGTGACCATCGCGCGGCGCATTTTCCGCCAGCAGGATGGCCGCCATGCGATGCAGGTCGAACAGCCCGGGGACGAAGCGTGGCGGGTTTTCCGCATAGCGCGCGGCGGCTTCGGGGTCGTGGAATGGAGCCATCAGTTCGGAGGGAGTCATGCAGAGTCCTTTCTGGTCAGTCGGCGGCGAACAGCTTCTTCAATTCCCGCTCGCTCACAGCCTTGGCCATGGCCGTGAGAAACACCTTGAACAATAGCCCGCAGAACATCGCGGTGAGGGCAACGGTGAAGAAGGTCGCCACCAGCCAGTCGACTGGCGCCCAGCCGCTGGCGATCACTACCGGACGGTAGACCAGGGTGCCGGCGATCACCACCCAGTGGCTGAAGCAGTAGAAGCACTGGAACAGGTGGCCGACCTGCGGGTGCACCTTCCAGGCCAGGGCCCGCAGCGGAGCGAAGAGTTCGGTCTGGGTAACGGTCATGGACAGTGCCGACGCGGCGATGGCCAGGGCCAGGCAGGTCCACAGCGCACCGGCCAGCGGTGAGTTCAGGAGATCGATCATGGGAGGGTTCCTGGTGGGTGTCGAATCTTTCGTTACTTTTAAAGTAACTTGATTATCCACACAGGGTCAACGCCGATCAGCGGACGGTGCTCATCGACCCGGGGTCAGCGGTCTGTGGGGTACAGCGCGGTGAAGCGCTCGGCGAGATCGGCCAGGGAAACCGCGCCCAGGCGTTCCAGAAGGATCGTGGTGGCCTGCTGCATGGCGTCCTGCAGCGCAGCGTTGACCACCTTTTCCACCAGGCAATCGGGGTGCACATTGTCGAAGCCCATGGCGAACAACCGCTCGCTGCCCACCGCGCGGTAGACATCCAGCAGCGTGACCTGGGCGAGGTCGCAGTCTAGCGTCCAGCCGCCGCCATGGCCCTTCTCCGAGCGCACGTAGCCCGCTTCGCGCAGGCCGCCCATGGTCCGCCGCACCACGGCCGGGTTGGTGCCGAGCATCTGGGCGATGCGCTCGGAGGTCACGGGCTGGTCGTCGCGGGCCATGTGCAGCAGCACGTGGAGCATGCGCGAGAGGCGGCTGTCGGTTCGCACGGCGGGGTCTCGAAGGGAAATGCGCCTGCATCATCGCACCCTGCCACCGCGCGGTTCAAACCCGCCTGCCACTGGAATTGCCACGGGAATGGGCGACAATGGCGGTCACCCACCCTCTCCGCCGCGCCGCGAGCCTCCCGACCATGAATGATCTTTCCATCCAGCTGGTGCAGACCGGTCCTGAACACCAGGACCTGATCCGCAACCTCTACCAGTACTACGCCTACGAGTCGTCGGACTGGGAAGACGAGGACGTGGAGGTCGATGGCCGTTTCTACGTGCACGAGGAGCATCTCGCGCGCTACTGGAGCGAACCGGAGTGGAGCGCCAACCTGATCCTCGCCGACGGCTTCATTGCCGGCTTCCTGCTGGTGGAAGGCAGTGAGCTGCCGGGCATCGACGCGCTGGAGCTGTCGGACCTGTTCGTGCTGAAGAAGTATCGCCGCCTGGGTATCGGCCGCGCCCTGGCCAACCAGGTACTGCTGGGCAATCCCGGCCCCTGGCTGGTGCGTTTCTACGCCCAGGACGAGGTGGCGGCGGCCTTCTGGAAAGCCGTGTTCGCCGACCTGCCGCGCCCGGTACAGAGCATAGAGCCGGGGGACGACCCACAATTGGTGAGCTACCTGATCAGCCCGGTCGCCCACTGAAGGCCTGTTCTTCAGGATCAGTCTTCTGTCATTTCCGATCATTGAGCGACCCGCCGGCCCGGCCGTATCGTCCTGAGCGAACAACAAGAAGCTCAGGAGCTACTCCCGTGACCGCACTGAACCTGCACCCCAAGGCCGCCGCTTCGCTGGCCAGCTGGCACCAGATGGTGGCTGCCAAGAACCTCTCCAACCTGCCGCAACTGCTGGCGCCCAACGCGCTGTTCCGCTCGCCCATGGCGCACACGCCCTACCCCGGCGCACCCGTGGTCTCGACCATCCTCAACACCGTGCTGCAGGTGTTCGAGAACTTCACCTACCACCGCGAACTGGCCACCGGTGACGGCCTGAACGTCGTGCTGGAGTTCAGCGCCACGGTCAGCGGCAAGGAACTCAAGGGCATCGACATGATCCGCTTCGACGAAGACGGCAAGATCATCGAGTTCGAGGTGATGGTCCGCCCACTCAGCGGCCTGCAGGCACTGGGCGAGGAAATGGGTCGCCGCCTGGCGCCCTACCTGGCGGCAGCCAAGGCGCAGGCCGCCAAGAGCTGATTGCCCGACCGGGGGATTTCTGCTGGGATGAGCCATCACCCGCATCAAGGAAATCCCCCATGGCCTCCTATGAGGAACTGTTCTCCATCGGCGAAAGCTTCGATGCCTTCGTCGCCCACGGCCTGCCCGACGAGATCGCCGGCGTGCGCAAGGTCCGCCAGCAACTGGCCGAGCCCGGCACGATCGGTGCCGATACCCTGCGCCGCATCCAGGCCATCCAGGGTCGCTACCGCCTGCTGATCGCCGGCGAGATGTGGTGCCCGGATTGCCAGATCAACGTCACCGTGATGGACCACCTGCAGCGCCTGCAGCCACGCGTGGAACTGGCCGTGATCAGCAAGGGCCGCGCCGAGGATGACCTGCGCGAGCGCATGGCGCTGGAGCGTATCCTGATTCCCGTCGTCCTGGTGCTGGATAGCGATTTCCAGCCGGTGGGACAATTCATCGAACGGCCGCAGGAGGTGGTGGCCGGCGGTGATGCGCTGAAGCCGGCCTACCGCGCGGGTGAATATCTGGAGAGCACGCTGACGGACCTGCTGGAGCTGTTCGAAAAAGCCGAAGGCCGCGCCTGAGCGAGCCTTGGGCATACGTAGGGCGCATAACCTGGGACAGGTTATCCGTCGGCACTTCGCGGCGGATAACGCTGGCGCGTTATGCGCCCTACAACCCTGAAGCCGCCAGCCCGCCTTGAAATAAACATGGAAATGCCATTGTAGGATGGGTGGAGCGAAGCGATACCCATCAACGGAGTTGCCGGTAAATCGATGGGTATCGCTTCGCTCCACCCATCCTACGAAAACAGTGAAGACCTGTGACCTCGCTGTGAAATCGAAGGCAAGAAAAAGCCCCGCGATGCGGGGCTTTTTCGTTCAGGCCAGGCGGCTCACATCGAGTACTTCACCGTGAACATCAGGTTGCGTGGCTCACCGTAGTTCAGGTTGCCGAAGCTGATGCCGCTGTAATAGTACTTGTCGAAGATGTTGTTGAAGTTCACCCGGGTGTCGATGTTCTCGTTGACCTTGTAGCCGAGCATGGCGTTGGTCACCGTGTAGCCGCCCTGCTGGAAGCCGGTGGTGGTGTCCTCGGTCTGGCTCTGGGTCACCAGGTTGCCGCCGACGCGCCATTGGTGCAGCTCGCCCGGCAGGGTGTAGCTGGTGGCGAGCTTGAACAGGTGGCGTGGCTTGCTCGGGTCGAATTGCTTGCCGACGTTATCCTCGTTGCTGTCGTGCTTGTACTTGGCGTCGACGTAGGTGTAGCCGGCCATGGCCTGCCAGTTCTCGGTGATCGCGCCGCTGACTTCCATGTCCACGCCCTGGCTGCGCACCTTGCCCGAGGCGCGCGAGCAGTAGATCGAGGTTGGCGAGCTGGGGCACGGCGAGGGGCCGCTGGTGTCGTCGGTGGCGCGGTTTTCCTGGTCGATCTGGAAGATCGCCAGCTGGGTGTTCAGCGCACCGCCGAAGTGCTCACCCTTGAGGCCGATCTCGTAGTTCTTGCCGGTGATCGGGTCAAGCAGGCTGCCACTGGAATCGAAGCTGCTCTGCGGCTTGAAGATGTCGGTGTAGCTGGCATAGACCGAGTACACATCGTTCAGGTCGTAGACCACACCGGCATAGCGGGTGACGTTGCGGGTGACCTTCTGGGTGCCGGTATCGTTGTGCGGGTCGGCCTCGTACCAGTCCAGGCGCCCGCCGAGAATGACCTTGAGCGGGTCGGCGAGGTTCAGGCGGGTGGTGACATAGGCGCCCTTCTGCTCCTGGTCGAGCTTCATGTTCCAGAGATTCATGTCGATGGTCGGCTTCTGCACCGAACCCGGGTCCCACTTCGTCGGGTCGAACGGGGTCACCGGCGAGCCATCGTTGTAGCTCAGGTCGCCCCAGCCGCCGTGGCCGTCGAAGCGTTCTTCGCGGTAGCTGCCGCCGAACACCAGTTCGTGCTCGCGGCCGAAGGCCTGGAACGGGCCGTTGGCGAAGGCGTCGTAGCTCTGGTGGTCGTCGGTGTAGGCGTACTTGCCCGGCCCCATGGTCATGCTCGGGCAGCCTTCGGTGTAGTAGCAGCTGTTGTACAGGCCGAGCATGTCGATGCGCGCCCACAGCTTGTCGGCGGCCACCTTCATCTGCCAGCCGTTGTCGAAGCGGTGCACCACGTCACCGAACAGGTGGGTGGTGGTGGTATCCCAGTAGGACCAGTCGGCGCCGTAATAATCGGAGCGCTTGAGGTCCAGGTGGCGACCGCCCAGCGGTGCCGGCAGGCCCACCCAGTTGTCGTTCTTGTTGTCGTTCTGGTAGGACGCACCCAGGGTCAGGGTGGTGTCCGGGTTCAGGTCGGCTTCGGTGATGCCATAGAGCACGCCGCGTTCACCGCTGACCACGTCCTGGAAGCTGTCGCGGGTCTCGTAGGCGGCCACCGCGCGGCCGCGCAGGGTGCCTTCGCTGTTCAGCGGGCCGGAGACGTCGACCTGGCTGCGGTAGCGGTCCCAGGTGCCGGCGCTGCCTTCCAGGCTCATGTGGAAGTCCTGGGTCGGGCGCTTGCGCACCATGTTCACCGCGGCGGCCGGGTTGCCGGCGCCCTGCATCAGGCCGGTGGCGCCGCGCACCACTTCGACGCGGTCGAACATCGCCAGGTCCGCCGCTGAAATCACGTCCTGGGTGTAGGTGGAAATGCTGGTGGCGAGGCCGTCGTACATGATGTTGTCGACGTCGAATCCGCGCGCGGCGTAGCTCACCCGCGCCGGCCCGTACTGCTGCACGGTCATGCCGGTGACGCCGCGGATCGCGTCGTCGAGGTCCTGCATGTTCTGGTCTTCCATCTGCTGGCGGGTGACCACGCTGACCGACTGCGGCGTCTCGCGGACGGTCATGTTCAGCTTGGTGGAAGTCTGCATCACACCGGTGGTGTAGGAACCGGTGCCTTCGGTGGTACCCGGCGCCACGCTGGCGGCGCCGACGATTTCGGTGGCGCCCAGATCGACGCTGTCATTGCCTGCTACACCGCTGCGCACGGTACCGCCAACCTGCGCGCTGTTGCCGTCGACCGTGCCCTGCAGGCCGCTGTCCGCCAGCAGACGGTCGAGTGCCTGGCTCGGCTCCATGTTGCCCTTGAGTGCCGGCGCGCCAACCTTGGCGATCTGGGCACGATCATAGGAAATCCGCATTCCACTTGCGGACTGCAATTGCTCCAGGGAAGCGGCCAGGGGCTGCTTGGGCAGGTCGATGGCCACGGGGGCGGCGACCGCGGAGAGAGCAAAGCTGGAGAGACCGAGCAGGAGCGCTCCCGACGCTACGTCTTTCATCTGCTGAAGGATCCTTGGTGCGAGGTTTTGCGCTCTGGCGGCGCAATGACTCGGGTTGGCGAATGCCAGCGTGGTGGTACGCCGGCGAGGGAGCCAAAGTGTATGCAGATGTAAATTCTTTGTAAATGCGAATTGTTTGTATCTTAAATCGTATCGATAGCCCCTGATCTTCGCCTTGTCCGACGCTGCACCATCATGCAAAAACGCTGCGGCTGGGCACGGTGTGGGAGCGGACTCTTTCCGCGATGAGTTTGCCCAGCTCCACGCGATATCGGAGGATGTGATGAATCGATCGCGGACAAAGTCCGCTCCTACGCGCGGGCCTGAAGCATGAACTCGATGAACGCCCGCACCCGCGACGGCACATGGCGCGCGTGGGGGTAGATCAGCAGGAATGGCCGTGTCGTCTGGCCGTAGTCCTTCAGCACTTCCACCAGCTCGCCGCGCTCAAGCTCCTCCTGCACAGTGAAGCGATAGGCCTGCATCAACCCTCCCCCGCACTTGGCCAGGGTGGCGGTGGCCAGGTAATCCTCCAGCACCGTGAGGCTGCCGGATGTCTCGATCTCGACAGGCTTGCCGTCGACCCGGAATGACCAGGGCACGCGCCGCCCGGTACTGGGCAACTCGAACTGGATGCACTCGTGATGAACCAGGTCCGCCGGCGTCTGCGGCGTACCGGCGCGTGCTAGGTACCCGGGCGTGGCGACAATCACGTTCTCCGCGTCTTCCAGACGCCGCGCCACCAGGCTGGAGTCCGCCGGGTCGCGGCCACGGATGGCCAGGTCATAGCCCTCGTTGGCAAAGTCGATGTTGCGGTTGCTGACCTGCACATCCACCAGCACCTGCGGGAAGCGCCGGCGGAACTCGGGCAGCAACGGAAACAACCGATAGTGCGCATAGGGCGTGGGCACGCTGATGCGCAAGCGCCCGGAAACGATGCTCTGACCGCCGCTGACAGCGCGCTCGGCATCCACCAGCTGAGTCAGCGCCTGGCGGCATTGCTCGAAGTAGTTGCGGCCGTCATCGGTCAGGCGCATCTGCCGCGTGGTGCGCACGAACAGCCGAACGCCCAGGCGTTGCTCCAGCCGCGCCACCGAGCGGCTGACCGCCGCCGGGGTGATGCCGGCCTGGTTGGCAGCGGCGGTGAAGCTGCCGGTTTCCGCGGCGAGGCAGAACAGTTCGATGCTGCCCAGTTGCAGGTCGTCGAAGTGGCGAGTCATGGCTCCGCTCGATTGATTACATGGCGTATCAATTCAAATGCCATGGGCCTCATTTTTCAAGCAGCGAATGCCGCCTAGATTGGCCTCCAAGACGCGGGCACACCGCCCCGCTCCTCTCTCGGAGAATCCACCATGAGCAAGACCGTCATCGTCACCGGCGCTTCCAGCGGCCTAGGCTTCGCCATCGCCAGCGCCTACCTGGAACGCGGCTACAACGTGGTCGGTAACGCCCGTACCCAGGCGCGCCTGGAGGAAGCCGCAGCCAAGCTGGGCAACCCGCACAACTTCCTCGCCGTGGCCGGCGACATCGCCCAGGCGGATACCGCCAGCCGCCTGTTTGCCCAGGCCATCGAGGCCTTCGGCCAGGTGGATATCCTGATCAACAATGCCGGCATCTTCACTCCCAAGCCGGTCATCGATTACACCGAGGAAGAGGTCAACGCCATCGTCGGCACCAACCTGCTGGGCTTCTTCTACCCGTCCCAGGCGGCCGCACGGCATATGTCAGCCAAGGGTTCCGGGCACATCGTCACCATCACCGCGTCCATCGCGATGCAGCCCAATGTGAAAGTCCCGGCCTTGCTGCCGGTATTGATCAAGGGCGGCCTGAACAGCGCGGTGCGCGGGCTGGCCCTGGAGCTGGCGGCTTCCCACGTGCAGGTCAATGCCGTGGCGCCGGGGATCATCGAAACCCCGCTGCACGCCGATGACGAAGGCGTGCGTGCCTTCCTCCGTGGTCTGTCGCCCAGTGGCAAGATCGGCAGTCCGCAGGATATCGTCGACGCCGTGCTCTACCTGACCGACTCGACCTTCGTCAGCGGAACCATCCTCAACGTCGACGGTGGCGCCACCACCGGCGTCTGGTAAGGCCCCATCGCACAACAACGGAGAAGCGAAATGCCCTATGTGAACATCCAGGTCACCGATGAAGGCGTCACCGCCGACGAGCGCCGCCAGCTCATCGAAGGCGTTACCGAACTGCTCGAGCGCGTACTGCGCAAGCCGCCGTCCACCACCTACGTGGTGATCCAGGAAATCGCCACCGACAGCTGGGGCGTGGGCGGCAAGACCGTCGCCGAGCTGAAGGCACAAGGCAAGCACGGCAGCAGCTGACCCGGCGGGCACGCCGGGGGCCCGCCAGGGCTTCCGGCGCTTGCCATGCACCAAGCTGGTGCTGCTAGGATCGGGAGCCCACCCGCTCCCTCCGACAGCCGAGGCATGGAATGCTCGCCGCGCTCAAGCGTTATCCGCTACAGGTCAACCTGCTGCTCAGCGGCACCTTCCTGCTGACCATGGGCCGGGCGATCACCCTGCCCTACCTGGTGATCTACCTCTCGACCACGTTCGACCTTCCCGTCAGCCGCATCGGCCTGATCATGGGCGGCGCCCTGTTCGGCGGCTCATTGCTCAGCCTCTACGGCGGCTTCCTGATCGACCGCCTGCCCGGCTTCCGCCTGATCCTCGGTTTCGGCAGCTGCTTCGTCGCGGCCTTCGCCGGCATGCTGCTGACCAGCCAGCTGTGGCTGTTCTTCCTGTTCCTGCTGGGCTTCAACTTCGCCTATTCGGTCACCGACGTGGTGGTGAAGACCATCTTCGGCCGCCTGTTGCCCGCCGCCGAGCAGGGCCGCGCATTTTCCATCCGCTACACGCTGATCAACCTCGCCTACGCCATCGGCCCCTTCATCGGCGCCGCCCTGGCGCAGTGGCACACGCATGTTCCCTTCATGCTGTCCGCAGCCCTGGGAGGCCTGTTCCTGCTGGCCTTCCTGCGCTATGGCGACCGTGACATGCGCCCGGCAGAAGGCGTGGCGCCGCCCTCGTTCATCGCCGTCATGGGCGTGCTGGCCAAGGACCACCGGCTGATGTATTTCACCATCGGCGGCGTGCTCACCGCCGTGGTGTTCGGTCAGTTTTCCGCTTACCTCTCGCAATACCTGGTGGCCACCGGCACGGCGGAATACGCCTACCGGGTGATCCAGACGCTGCTCGGAGTCAACGCGGTAACGGTGATCGCCCTGCAGTACCTGCTGGGCAAGCGCATCGGCAACCAGCACCTGCAACGCTGGCTGATCGTCGGCCTCGGCCTGTTCGTGCTGGGCATCGTCGGCTTCGGCCTGTCCCACAGCCTCTGGCACTGGGGACTGGCCATGGTGGTGTTCACCCTGGGCGAGATCATCGTGATCCCCGCCGAGTACATGTTCATCGACCGCATCGCCCCGCCACACCTGCTCGGCGTTTACTACGGCACGCAGAACCTGGCCAACCTCGGCGGCGCCTTCGGGCCGATCCTGGTGGGTTGCTTCCTGACGCTGTTCGCGCCGCACTGGGTGTTCGTCATGCTCGCTGCCTTCATCGTCGGCGGCGGCGTGTTCTACGTGATCGGCTCCAACCTGAGCCAGCGCGCCACCGGGGCTTGACCTCAAGTCCGGTTGAACCCGGATGCTGGGCTCCATCGACACTTTCGAGGAGCCCGGCATGTCCCACTTCATCGCCACCCTGCTGCACATCACCGCCATCGGTATCGGCGCCACCCTGCTGATGGATGGCTGGGCGCTGCTGCGCAAACACCTGCTGGGCATGCCTTCGCTGGACTATGCCCTGGTCGGCCGCTGGGTCGGCCACATGCCGCGCGGGCGCTTTCGCCACCCGGCCATTGGCAAGGCCGCGCCGATCGCCGGCGAGCGCGCACTGGGCTGGAGCGTGCACTACCTCACCGGCGTCCTGTTCGCCGCGCTGCTGGTCGGCGCCACTGGCCGCGACTGGCTGTGTGCACCCACGCCGCTGCCCGCCCTGCTGTTCGGTCTGGCGACGGTGCTGATGCCCTTCCTGCTGATGCAACCGGCGTTCGGCCTGGGTATCGCCGCCGCGAAAACGGCCCATCCCGGCAAGGCGCGCTTCCACAGCGTCCTGACCCACCTGATATTCGGCGCAGGGCTGTACCTGGCCGCGCAGATCGGCCTGCTGTTACCGGCGACCTGCGCCAACTGAATCGCCGGACTACCCTTGCAGCGAACCCAACGCCGCGCAGGAAGCCAGCGAATGAGCCGAATCCTCATTGCCGATCCACAACCCTTCATTCGTGCTGCCCTGCGCCAGCGCCTCGTCGCAGCCGGACACGAGGTGCTCGGCGAAACAGGGGACGGTCGCGATGCGCTGGGATTGGTGCAGAAGCTGCACCCGGACCTGCTGATCCTCGACCTGGACCTGCCGCGCCTGGGCGGGCTGGAAATGCTGCGACGCTTCCGCAGCATTTCCCCGCGGCAGAAGACGCTGGTATTCACCCATCTCTCCGGAGCCTATTACCAGGGCCTGTGCCTGAATGCCGGCGCCTCGGGGTTCGTCCACAAGAGCGACCTGCCCGAGGAGCTCGATGAAGCCGTGAAGCTCGTGCTCAGCGGGCGCAAGGTATTTCCCGCGCGCCTGCCGGCGGACCTGGGCGACCACGAAAGCGCCGGCGGCACGGCCGAGAGCATCACCCCCCGGGAACTGACCGTGCTGCAGTACCTGGCACAAGGCTACCGGGTCAAGGACATCGCCGAGCAACTGGCGATCAGCGACCGCACCGTCAGCACCTACAAGACCCGCCTGCTGGAGAAGACCCAGACCGATTCGCTGATCGATCTGGTACAAGCCGCCAGGCAGCGCGGCCTGCTGGACGACGGTGTGATCCGCGACCTCGTCCGCGTCCCCGGCCCGCAACCGCAGACGCCCGGGCGACTGGCCCAACTGCTGGAGATCCTTCCCAACCCGGTCAGCCTGTGGAGCCTCGAAGGCACCCTGCTGGCCTGCAATCCGCGGTTCGCCGAGTTCTACGCCAAGAGCGAAGCAGAGATGCTGGGCGCCAGCATCTTTTCCATGGGCCTGGTCGACTCGCAACACATCCAGCAGGCACGCAGGGAGTTTTTCAAGGGCGCCGCTTCGAGCGAGCCGTTCACACTGATCGTCAACGCGCACAACGATGCGGAGCAACGCATCGTCCGCCTGATCGGCGTCCCCATGAAGGAAGAGTCGGGCAACCCCATCGGCATCCTGATCTCCTCGGTCGACATCACCGAACACGAGCGCTACGTAGAGCAACTGCAGGAGTCCAAGGCCTACCTCGAATCGCGCTACAGCAGCCGCACAGGATTCCTCCTGACCTCGGGCCGGGACCTGCTCGCCGAGCTGGACTCGCTGGAGGCGCTGCTTGTCGCGAGCCGCGCCCGGCATCCGGAGGATGCGGCCCTGAACCAGTCCAGCGCGCACATGGGCAAGATGCGCGACAAGATCGAAGTGCTCCTGGAACTGACTCGCCTGGAACAGGGCAATGTGTTGACCATCCCGCAATCGGAGAATCTCAACGAACTGACGCTCCAGGCGCTGCACGCCGTCGACCCGCCGTTACCGTTGCACCCTTGTGCTGATGCGCCCTGGGGATGGATCGACGCCAACCGCTACCTGCGGCTGAATCAGGTGCTGCTACGCAGCTTCGACAAGGCCGGCCTGCCGCCACTGGAGGTCACGGCCGACTGCCAGCCCCTGCCCCACGGCGAGCTGCACTGGCAACTGACATTCCGCGCGGTGCAGGCGGAGGACGTGCAGTCGAACCTGGTCGACATCGAGCAACAGGCGCGCATCCAGCTCGCGCACTGGTTGTGCCGCCTGCTCGGTGGAGAACTCACCCTGGGCAGCGCGGTCGATGCCGCTGTCGCGGCACGGATTCGGCTCAAGCTTGCCAAAGGCAGCCCGCGCTTCTAGCCCGCACACTACAACCCTGTCGGGCACCCGGCAGCGGCGCCCGCAGCCTGCTGGAGCACGCCACTGACGCGAAGCGCGGGAGTGACTTGCTCAGGCAAATGACTGCCGAAGCTCAGGCGTGCTGCATCCCGGCGCGCTTGAGCAACTGCTTGCAGCGCTCGGACAGGTGCACCACGCGCAAATGCTTGCCGGCCTTGGTGTAGCGTTCGCGCAGGGTCATCAGCGCGGTGATGGCCGAATAGTCGACGAAGCTCAGGTGCGCGCAATCCAGGGTCACCTGCTGCGGGTCATTCGCCGGGTCGAACTGGTTGAGGAACGGCGTGGTGGAAGCGAAGAACAGCGTGCCGTGAACACGGTACAGCTTGCTGCCGTCGGCCTCGTCGTGGATGTCCGCGTACAGCTCGCGGGCGTGCTTCCAGGCGAAGTCCAGCGCCGCCAGGATGATGCCGCAGAACACGGCCATGGCGAGGTCGGTGGCAACCGTGATGGCGGTCACCGCGATGATCACCAGCACGTCGCTCAGCGGCACCTTGTTCAGCACCCGCAGCGAAGCCCAGGCGAAGGTCTGCTGCGACACCACGAACATCACGCCCACCAGCGCCGCCAGCGGGATGCGTTCGATCAGCGGCGAGAGGAACAGCACGAAGAGCAGGATCATCACCCCGGCCACCACACCGGAGAGCCGGCCACGGCCGCCGGAACTCAAGTTGATCACGGTCTGCCCGATCATCGCGCAACCGCCCATGCCGCCGAACAGCCCCGAGACGATATTGGCGCCGCCCAGGGCAACGCATTCGCGGTCCGGGAAGCCACGGGTCTCGGTGATCTCGTCAGTGAGGTTGAGGGTCAGCAGGGTTTCCAGGATACCGACCATGGCCATGAGGAAGGCGTAGGGGGCGATGATTCCGAGGGTTTCCAGGGTCCACGGAACCTGCGGCAAGGCGAATGGCGGCAGGCCGCCGGCAATGTGCGCCATGTCGCCGAGAGTGCGCGTCGGCAGGTTCAGCAGATAGACCAGCAAGCCCACGCCGAGGATCGCCACCAGCGCCGGCGGCACCGCGCGAGTCAGCTTCGGCAGCCCGTAGACCACCGCCATGGTCAGCGCCACCAGGCCCAGCATGACGTACAGCGGGTTACCGCTGAGCCAATGCTCGCCGTCCTTGAAGTGTTCGAGCTGGGCCAAGGCAATGACGATCGCCAGGCCGTTGACGAAGCCCAGCATCACCGGGTGCGGCACCATGCGCACCAGCTTGCCCAGGCGCAGCAGGCCGAACAGGAGCATCACCACCCCGCCCAGCAGAACGGTCGCCAGCAGGTACTGCACGCCGTGCTGCACGACCAGCGCGACGATCACCACCGCCATCGAACCGGCAGCGCCGGAGACCATGCCGGGGCGGCCGCCGAACAGCGCGGTGAGGGTGCAGAGGATGAAGGCGCCGTACAGCCCCATCAGCGGGTTGAGGTGGGCGACCAGGGCAAAGGCGATGCACTCGGGCACCAGCGCAAAGGACGTGGTCAGTCCGGCCAGGACATCGGCACGCAGGCGGGCGGGTTTCATTTTTCTACTCGGAACGGGGACTTCGAAGGGCCGGCAATGGTACGGAAAACCGCCCTGCCCGGCCACCCGCCATTCCCGCAGGCCGCAGTGCCGGTCAGGTTCAGCCCTGGCGCTGGACCAGCGCCCCGTGGAGGAACAGTTGCTCCAGCACGTGGGCAGAGCTGGAGCTGGCCGCGCGGCCATATCGCTCGGCGTCGACCATGCCGTAGAGCATCGAGAGGAACAGTTCGGTGAACACCGCGGCGGTGATGTCGATGCGCAGCACGCCGCTCTGCTGGCCGCGCAGGAAGAAGGCATCCACCGCTTCGGTGTAGTAGCCCCAGCGCTCGGCGGTGGCCTCCATGTCGAGGTTCTCGGCGCGGTACTGGAACAGCAGGAAGTTCAGCATGTCGCGGTGCTTGAGGTGCTCGGCGATCAGCCCTCGCAGCGCCTCCAGCGGCTCGGCCTGCTGCAGCCCGGCGGCTTCGAGAATCTGCCGGATCACCACATGGCCGTAGTCCTCCAGCATCGCCATCAGCCCATCGCGGGTACCGCAGAAGCGGTGTAGCGTCGCCTTGCTCACCCCCGCCGATTCCGCCAGCTCTTTCAGCGTCGCCCGTGGGCGGTCGACGATGGCGACGGCCAGCGCCTTGAGCAGACGTTCATCATGGGCGGAAAGTGTCATTCGGGGGCCTCGTGTCAGGTGGCGGATCGTCTCATTGTGCAGAAAAAGACCTTCCTTTTGAAAGGTCATGACACATTTTATACACCACAGAAGCAAATGAGACATTCTTGACTCATTTTGGCTTTGAAAGGATCATACGCACCTTTCCAGTTAGACAGACCCCGGGTGAAACATGGGCAGGTTGCGTGCAGTAGGGACAATCAGTGCGCTGGTGACGGCGTTGGTGCTGGCGGGTTGCGGACAATCCGCCGAGCCCCAGGCCGCCGCCGAGACGGCGCGCCCGGTGGATGTGGTGGCGGTCGCGACCGAACCGCTCACCCTGACTTCGGAGCTGCCGGGGCGCATCGAGCCGATGCGCGTGGCCGAAGTGCGAGCGCGGGTGGCGGGGATCATCCTGCAGAAGCGCTTCGAGGAAGGCGCCGACGTCAAGGCCGGCGACCTGCTGTTCCAGATCGATCCGGCGCCGCTCAAGGCCGCCGTGTCGCGCGCCGAAGGCGACCTGGCGCGCGCCCAGGCAGCGCAGCAGGAAGCCCAGGCCAGGGTGAAGCGCTACGAGCCGCTGGTGAAGATCGAAGCGGTCAGCCAGCAGGACTTCGACACCGCCACCGCCGACCTGCGCAGTGCCCAGGCCTCCGTGCGTTCGGCCCAGGCGGACCTGGAAACCGCGCGCCTGAACCTGGGCTACGCCTCGGTCAAGGCGCCGATCTCCGGGCGCATCGGTCGCGCCCTGGTGACTGAAGGTGCGCTGGTCGGCCAGGGTGACGCGACGCTGATGGCGCGCATCCAGCAACTCGACCCGATCTACGCCGACTTCACCCAGCCGGTGGCCGACGCCCTGCGCCTGCGGGAAGCGCTGAAGAGCGGCAACCTCCCCGCCGGCCAGAGCCAGGCGCTGAGCCTGCGCGTCGAAGGCACCCCATACGAGCGCAAGGGCGAGCTGCTGTTCACCGATATCTCGGTGGATCGCGGCACCGGCCAGGTTTCGCTGCGCGGCAAGTTCGACAATGCCGACGGCCTGCTGCTGCCAGGGATGTACGTGCGTGTCACCGCCCCGCAGGGTACCGATGCCAAGGCCATTCTGGTGCCGCAGCGCGCCGTGCAGCGTGCCACCGACGGCACCGCTCACGTGCTGGTGATCGGTGCCGAGAACCGTGTCGAGACGCGCCAGGTTCAGACCGGCGCCATGCAGGGCTCGCGCTGGCAGATCAGCCAGGGCCTGGCCAGTGGCGACCAGGTCATCGTCGGCGGCCTGACCGGCCTGCAGCCCGGCGCCAAGGTCGAGGCCCGTCACGCCCCTGAGCAACAGCAGGCGTCGCGTCAGTAAGGCGAGCATCGCCGCGAGGAATTCCCCATGTCACTGTTCTTCATCAAGCGCCCCAACTTCGCGTGGGTGGTGGCGCTGTTCATTTCCCTGGCCGGCCTGCTGGCGATTCCGCTGCTGCCGGTCGCCCAGTATCCCAGCGTGGCGCCGCCGCAGATCACCGTCACCGCCACCTACCCCGGCGCCTCGGCGCAGGTGCTGGTGGACTCGGTCACCAGCGTGATCGAGGAAGAGCTCAACGGCGCCAAGGGCCTGCTCTACTTCGAATCCACCAGCAACTCCAATGGCATGGCCGAAGTGGTGGTCACCTTCCAGCCCGGCACCAACCCGGAGCTGGCCCAGGTGGACGTGCAGAACCGCCTGAAGAAGGCCGAGGCGCGCATGCCCCAGGCCGTATTGACGCAGGGCCTGGAAGTCGAGCAGACCAGCGCCGGCTTCCTGTTGATCTACGCGCTCAACTACAAGGAAGGTTCCGCGCGCACCGATACCACCGCCCTGGGCGACTACGCCGCGCGCAACATCAACAACGAGCTGCGCCGCGTGCAAGGCGTCGGCAAGCTGCAGTTCTTCTCCTCCGAAGCGGCCATGCGCGTGTGGATCGACCCGCAAAAGCTGGTCGGCTATGGCCTCTCCATCGATGACGTGGGCAACGCCATTCGCGGGCAGAACGTGCAGGTGCCGGCCGGCAGCTTCGGCGCTTCCCCCGGCAGCACCGAGCAGGAGCTGACGGCTACCCTCGCGGTGAAAGGCACCCTGGACGACCCGGCAGAATTCGGTCGCATCGTCCTGCGCGCCAACCCGGACGGCTCCACCGTGAAGCTGGCCGACGTCGCGCGCCTGGAAGTGGGCAGCGAAAGCTACAACTTCACCGCGCGCCTGGACGGCAAGCCGACCGTGGCCGGCGCCATCCAGCTGTCGCCCGGGGCCAACGCCCTGCAGACCGCCGCGCTGGTGAAGGAACGCCTGGCCGAGCTGTCGGTGAACTTCCCCGACGACGTCGAGTACTCGGTGCCCTACGACACCTCGCGCTTCGTCGACGTGGCCATCGAGAAGGTCATCCATACCCTGCTCGAAGCCATGGTGCTGGTGTTCCTGGTGATGTTCCTGTTCCTGCAGAACGTGCGCTACACCCTGATCCCGGCCATCGTGGTGCCGGTGTGCCTGCTCGGCACGCTGACGGCGATGTACCTGCTGGGCTTCTCGGTGAACATGATGACCATGTTCGGCATGGTGCTGGCCATCGGCATCCTGGTGGACGACGCCATCGTGGTGGTGGAGAACGTCGAGCGGATCATGGCCGAGGAAGGCCTCTCCCCACCTGCCGCCACCGTCAAGGCGATGGGCCAGGTGTCCGGCGCGATCATCGGTATCACCCTGGTGCTCTCGGCAGTGTTCCTGCCACTGGCGTTCATGGCCGGTTCGGTGGGCGTGATCTACCAGCAATTCTCGCTGTCGCTGGCGGTGTCGATCCTGTTCTCCGGCTTCCTCGCCCTGACCTTCACCCCGGCGCTGTGCGCCACGCTGCTCAAGCCGATCCCCGCAGGCCACCATGAGAAGCGCGGCTTCTTCGGCGCCTTCAACCGTGGCTTCAACCGCCTGACCGAGCGCTACACCCTGCTCAACACGGCGCTGGTGAAGCGTGCCGGGCGCTACATGCTGATCTACGCCGGCATCGTTGCGCTGCTCGGCTACAGCTACCTGCGCCTGCCGGAATCCTTCGTGCCGGTGGAAGACCAGGGCTACATGATCGTCGACATCCAGCTGCCGCCGGGCGCCACCCGTGCGCGCGCCGATGTCACCGGCCAGGAGCTGGAGCAGTTCCTGAAATCCCGCGAGGCCGTGGCCTCGTCCTTCCTGGTGATGGGCTTCAGCTTCTCCGGCATGGGCGAGAACGCCGCGCTGGCCTTCCCGACCCTGAAGGACTGGTCCGTGCGTGACAAGTCGCAGTCGGCCGAAGCGGAAACCGCCGCGGTGAACGAGCGCTTCGCCGGCATCAGCGACGGCGCGATCATGGCCGTCACCCCGCCGCCGATCGATGGCCTGGGCAACTCCGGCGGCTTCTCGCTGCGCCTGCAGGACCGCGCCGGCCTCGGCCGCGACGCGCTGCTGGCGGCCCGCGACCAGTTGCTCGGCGAGGCCAACGGCAATCCGAAAATCCTCTACGCCATGATGGAGGGCCTCGCCGAGGCACCCCAGCTGCGCCTCGATATCGACCGCGAGAAGGCGCGCACCCTGGGCGTCAGTTTCGAGTCCATCAGCAGCGCACTGTCCACTGCCTTCGGCTCCTCGGTGATCAACGACTTCGCCAACGCCGGCCGCCAGCAACGCGTGGTGGTGCAGGCCGAACAGGGCGACCGCATGACCCCGGAAGCCGTGCTCAAGCTCTACGTGCCCAATAGCGCCGGGGAGCTGGTGCCGCTGTCCGCCTTCGTCAGCACGCGCTGGGAAGAAGGCCCGGTGCAGCTGGCGCGCTATAACGGCTACCCGTCGATCCGCATCTCCGGCGACGCCGCCCCTGGCGTCAGCACCGGCGAGGCCATGGCCGAAATGCAGCGTCTGGTGAGCGAGCTGCCGGCGGGCATCGGCTACGAGTGGACCGGCCTCTCCTACCAGGAGAAGGTCGCCAGCGGCCAGGCCACCCAGCTGTTCGCCCTGGCCATCCTCGTGGTGTTCCTGCTGCTGGTGGCGCTCTACGAGAGCTGGGCGATCCCGCTGTCGGTGATGCTCATCGTACCCATCGGCGCCCTCGGCGCGGTGCTCGCGGTGACGGTCACCGGGCTGCCCAACGACGTGTACTTCAAGGTCGGCCTGATCACCATCATCGGCCTGGCGGCGAAGAACGCGATCCTCATCGTCGAGTTCGCCAAGGAGCTCTGGGAACAGGGCCACAGCCTGCGCGACGCCGCGATCCAGGCCGCGCGCCTGCGCTTCCGCCCGATCATCATGACCTCCATGGCGTTCATCCTCGGCGTCGTGCCGCTGGTGATCGCCAGCGGCGCCGGCGCCGCCAGCCAGCGCGCCATCGGCACCGGGGTGATCGGCGGGATGCTCAGCGCCACGCTGCTCGGGGTGATCTTCGTGCCCATCTGCTTCGTCTGGCTGCTGTCACTGCTGCGTCGCCAACCTAAACCTGCGCAACAAGCTTCGGAGGTCGCGCAATGACCGCCCTGCATAAACCCGCCTGCGCCTTGCTGCTGGCGCTGAGCCTGGCCGGCTGCTCGATGGCGCCCACCTACGAACGCCCCGAAGCACCGGTGGCGTCGAGCTGGAACAGCCCGGCCGCGAAGACCGGCGAGGCCGCCAGCAACCTCGACTGGCAGACCTTCATCGTCGACAGCGAACTGCGCGGCCTGGTCAGCACCGCCCTGGACAATAACCGCTCGCTGCGCCAGACCCTGCTGGATATCGAGCAGGCCCGCGCGCAGTACCGCATCCAGCGCGCCGACCGCGTACCGGGGCTGAACGCCGCGGCCAACGGCAATCGCCAGCGGCTGCCGGCGGACCTGTCCAATAGCGGCGGCTCGGCAGTGAGCAGCAGCTACCAGGTTGGCCTGGCGCTGCCCGAGTACGAACTGGACCTGTTCGGCCGGGTGAAGAGCCTGACCGACGCCGCACTGGAGCAGTACCTCGCCACCGAGGAGGCCGCTCGCAGCGCGCGCATCGCACTGATCGCCGAAGTCAGCCAGGCCTATCTCACCTACGACGGTGCCCAGCGCCGCCTGCTGCTCACCGAGCAGACCCTGGCCAGCCGCGAGGATTCGCTCAGCCTGATCAGCCAGCGACGCAGCGCCGGCGCGGCCACCGCGCTGGACTATCAGGAAGCCCTGGGGCTGGTTGAACAGTCCCGTGCGGAGCTGGAAAGCAACGCCCGGCAGAAGCAGCAGGCGCTCAACGCCCTGGTGCTGCTGCTCGGCACTGCCGATGCGGCCAAGCGCATCCCGCAGGTACCGCAGGACAAACCGATGCTGATCCAGGACATCGCTCCGGGCACCCCATCGGAGCTGATCGAGCGGCGCCCGGATATCCTCGCCGCCGAGCATCGGCTGAAGTCGCGCAATGCCGACATCGGCGCGGCCCGCGCGGCGTTCTTCCCGCGCATCAGCCTGACCGGCAGTTTCGGTACCTCCAGCGCGGAAATGTCCGGGTTGTTCGACGGCGGTTCGCGCTCCTGGAGCTTCGTGCCGACGCTGTCGCTGCCGATCTTCGACGCGGGGCGCAACAGCGCCAATCTCGACCTCGCCAAGGTGCGCAAGGACTCCGCCGTGGCCGCCTACGAAGGCACCATCCAGACCGCCTTCCGCGAAGTCGCCGATGCGCTCGCCGCGACCGATACCCTGCGCCGCGAGGAAGCCGCGCGCCGCGCGCTGGCCAACACCACCAACGAGACGCTGAAGCTGGCCAAGGCGCGCTACGAAGGCGGCGTGGACAGCCACCTGCGCTATCTCGACGCGCAGCGCAGCAACTTCGTCAACGAGTCGGCCTACATCGAGACCAGCACCCAGCGACAGATCGCCCTGGTCGACCTGTTCCGCGCACTGGGCGGTGGCTGGAGCGGCAGCAACAGCGCGGTAAACCGCTGACGGGAATGTCCGGATAGGCCTGCAAATCACCGCAGTGGCCGGTCACGTACCGGTCGCCGCGGTTGAGCCTCGCAGGCGGAGAGGCAAACCCTCGCAAGTATCGTCGGGAAGGCTTGGGAAACCGGCGAGTGGGATCAGGCCAGAAGAGATTCCAGAACCCGGTGCAGATGCAGCACACCTGTCCGGCCCAGTTCCTCTTGGTCGGTGATGGGCTGCCCCTCGCGCAGGAACCCCAGGCGCTCCTCGGCGATGCCGTCGGCAATAACTTCGAGCAGTTCGTCCTGCGTATGACAGCCGTCCAGATGCGGCAGCAGCAGCGCCGAAAACGGATCGAGCGTCACCTGCTCGTGCCATGGGTTGAAGGTGATGCCGCCATGCTCATCGCCATTCAACTGCGCGTAAGCGATGACTTCCGGATCAACCCTCGGCATACCCTGAGCGCCGGGGCCGCCAACCACCGCCGAAAGCCGGTAGCGCCCCAGGCCGGTCACCACAATATGTTCAAACAGATCGATGAGCTGGGCCTCGGCCCCCTCGGGTAGTTCGCCCAGTTGCTGCTCGACGAACGTCCGCAAGGCCGGCAGGTTCTGGGTACGCGGCCATACCTCGTTCAACCGATAGGCTGCAACCTTCATGACGGCGTTGTGCAAACCGATGCGGCGGCCATCAGCGACCAGAAAGTATTGCTCGCCATCCTCCAGCCTGACGGCTTCCTCGCATTCGAAGCGGGCTGAAACATGCAACTTTGCCAGCCGCTCGGGAGAAATCCGATACCGAATGGAATTGGCCCGATCGGCGTGCACCAGCAGGGTCTGGCGGGAACTGCGGTTGGTGAGAATATCCAGATACTGCTCCAAGGCCACCTGGCTATGGCCGCATTCACCGAGAAGCGCCTTCTGCACCCCCGCAGGATAGTTGCTGATGAACATGCCTGCCGGATATGCCTCGGCCAGATAGGTCATGCCTTGCGCTTCGAAGCGCTGGATAAAATCGCTGAAGTAACACGGAACGTTGCTCGGATCGAGGAATGCGCTGAGCCGGTAATCATCCGCGCAAAGCGGCTCGCACTCTTTCAACGCGCCCTCCAGCACTCCATCGCCAAGGCCTTTCCATTGCTTCAGGAAATCGAACATACCCCGCGCCTCGGCCGCCGCATACCCCTCCTTGCTGCGCCCGCTGAGGCGCAGGAGCATCGCGTCCCGCACCAGCTCTCGGCCCTTCCAGCCCGGGTAGGTATTGGAGCTGACATAGGCGACGCCGTTGGCGGACAGATGCTCCTTGCAGATACGCGCTATTGCCTGCCGCTCCTGAGGTGTGACGTAGCTGTAAAGGCCATGACAGATGATGTAGTCGAACTCGCCAAGCTTGGCGCCGATATCCGTGAGCGCCGCGGCTTGCAATCGGATGTTTCCCAGCCCGAGGTGCTCGATTCGCTCCAGTCCATCTTCGACGGACTCCGGTGACAGATCGACGCCCACTGCGGTTGCTCGGCGATGACGGGTTGCAAAGGGGATCAGGTTGCCGCCATCGGCACATCCCAGTTCGAGGACTCGAGCTGTCTCGACTTTCGGCGCTTTCAAACCGAATAACCAGGCCAGGACGGCAAGATTTTCCGGAGCGGACTGCGGGTAGCAGCGTGAAGTGCGGCGGGAACGAACATCAGTTCGCTGGAGCGAGTTGGCGGTTTTGGACACGGAGGGGTTGCCTATAAGTTCAAGTTGCGTCCTTGCCGGCAGAGTTGGCAAGAGTCCGACGCATTCTGCCGCCTCATGGCGTGCGGCAGCGCCACCGAGATCCATCTAGGGAAACTTCCCACAGAGGTATCCGCCCGCATCCCACAAAACTTTGAAGGACTTCCTTGCTCCGCTCCATGCGGAGCAAAACTCCGAGGGTGAGTCTTGCCAACCAAGGCCAAGAGGTACGTCAATGAGCGCCAGACGGTCGGTGGTCTTGGTCAGGGCTCGCCATCAGAGTGTTCATCGGGCGCCAGCAGCACCGCAGTATCGTCATTGAAGTAGGCAACTTGCAGGGTGCGGTTCTCACCCAGCAGTTTTCCATCGCCGTACCACATCGAGCCGTTCTGCTGGAGATTGATCTGCGCTCCGTGAAGCGTAAACGAGGCGCCGTCAGAGGAAACAAAATCGAGTTGCCCTTTGCGCAGGTGCAGCACGCGGAACGTCGTGCCCGGCGCCGGGAACTGCGCCTTGATGCGCGCAAGGTAGGTTGGCGCCAGTCGGCTGAAGAGCTGCTGGGACTGTTCGCGAATTTGCATGGGATTAAGTCCCCGGCGTCGTTGCAGCTCTGCAGCGATCAGCGCGAAAACATCGGCATTAGCGCGAGCAACGGCCAATCGCACCGGAAGCAGGATCGACAGACTTTCCTTATCAACTCCCTGCCCTTGCGCAATGTCGCGTCCATCGAATTGTTCGGGTAACAAAGCCATCGTCGCTTCAAGATCTTCCGTCGAGAAAGCGCCGCTTACCAGATGAGCCGCGCAGGCCGCGGCCTGCCCTGGCTTGTCACCATTTACCAGTAGCGCCAACGGGCCACTCTGATGCAGCAGCACACCTGCGTCGATGCCCTTCCCTGTCACGAACCGGGTGACGCTATCCTGGGACAGGTCGCCGCGTGCCAGACCGCAGATCTGGTTCATGAGCTCGGCGGTCAGGCCATCCTCCAGCTTCGGGGCCATCGACAGGACTGCTTCCTGCAGCAAGGGCAACGCGGGCATATCCAGCCAGTTACGGTGGACGGCAGCGGGCTTCGGCGCGGCCGCTTGATGCTGCTCGTTGCAGCCGGCCAGCCCCAGAGAGCCCAGAATCAGAGTGATGAAGAGGTGCCGATAGGTCATTTGACGAATTGCCAGGACGGGAGAGACTTACGACGAAAAAAGGCGCGGCTCCTGGCCGCGCCTTCTGGCTGGATCAATTAGCCTGTACTGAGACCGTGGTTCGACGGTTTGGCGCCAGGCAAGCGATCACCTCAGGAGTCGATGCCCCCGGACAGGCAACCAGCGGCTCCGCCGGCCCGCGACCTTCTGCATACATCACGGAGCCAGAGACCCCACGTTGTACCAGATAGGCACGCACTGCGTTGGCGCGCGCCTGCGACAAGCGAACGTTGTTCTGCACGCTCCCGATACGGTCGGTGTAGCCAACGATGCTGACCGACAGGACATTGGCATCGCGCAGCCCATCTGCCAGTTCGTCCAGCTTCGCCTTTCCTTCCGGACGCAGAACCGCGCTACCGAAGGCAAAGGAAGCATCTGCACCCAGGTTCAGAGTCCGTGACTTGGCTGGTGCTGCCGGTACCGGGGTGAGCGCCGGCGCTGGTGCAGGCGCTGGTTGTGCGCAGTCCGCTGGATGGAAATAGAACGACTGCGCAATCAGGTCAGAGTCATACAGCACCTTGTATTGGCAAACCTTGTCCGGTTGTCCTTCAGCCTGGCGGAACTTGAAGATGTAATCCCATTCCCGCACACGGAACATACCTTCAGAGAACTGTGGGTGGCCAAGCAGGTCCTGTACCTGGTACTTGCTCATTCCCGCGCGCATCTTGCCCAGATTCTCCAGATTCACATAGGTGCCCTCGGCCACCGTCGCATCGCTCATCGCGGGGAACACTGGCTCCTGGGTATGCCCAGCACTGTCCACGTCGCTGACCGTACTGGTACAGGCGGCCACTGCAGTGAGCGCCGAAAGGGCAACAGCGAGCTTCAAGCTGCGCAGATTGAGTTGCTCGAACATCACTTTAACCTCGAATAGTGCACGGATGGCCCGGCTTGCGCCGGGCCTTTCGATTAGGAGTGGCTTACCACTGGTAACCAACGCCGACCGATACGCCGAACTGGCCTTGGCTATCGGTGTTCCCGGAAAGCTTGGTCACCCACTTGCCGTTGTCGGAGATGCGCGACACACCAACCGCCAGTGCATTCTGGCCGCGATAGTTGCCGCCGCCGATGGAGGCCATGCTTGCGCCAGGCACATACGGCTGTGGCAGTGACGCAGCCGCCAGCGCACCGGCGATACCGGCACTGAGGGTGTCGTCCTGCTTCTTCAGGTCATGCTTCAGGTCGGAATAGACGTTGTTGATGCTGTTGTTCAGATCGCCGGTGGCCTTGTTCAACTGAGCAACGTTGACACCATCGGTATCTGCCGTACCGGCCGCCAGGTTGGTGATCTGGCGCTCTGCACCGGCACTGCCCACCGACACGGAGTTGTCACGGTCGGCAATGGAGTCATTGCCCAAGGCGACGGAGTTGCTGGCAGTCGCCTTGGAGCGCGTACCGATGGCAACCGCGTTGTCGCCCGAAGCCACGGCGCCAGCACCACCGGCAACCGCGTCCTTGCCGGTGACCTTCGGCTTGGCCAGGCCGCTGGTGTTGTTCACCTGGAACATGCCGTCCTTGCCGTCGGTGATGTTCGAGATGTCGGTGTTTGTCGAACTGACCACGCCTTTGAGCTGGGCCACGTTGACCGCGTCGCTATCCTCGGAACCCGCCGCCACGCCGGTGACCTGGCGATAGACGCCATTCGCCGCGTCGCCCACGCTCACCGCACCGCGAGTACTGGTGGTCGCGGCAATCGCCTGGGCCTGCTCGTCGCTGGCGCTGGCCGGGACATAACCCGCTGTACCGGCATCCCGGGCCGCCACCGAGTCACTACCCAACGCCACGCCGGCCTCCGAGGTTGCGCTGGCGTTGACGCCTGCAGCCACGGAGTTCTTGCCCTGGGCGCCATCGTTGGCATAGTTGCCGCCCGGCTGGCCAGTATCATTCACGCTGTAGTAATGCGACTCGGCGTTGGACATGGCGATGTTCAACTGGTCGACGTTGACCGCATCGCTGCCATCGATACCGGCGGCGAGGTTACTGATTCGCGTCCCGCCACTGCGAGAACCCTTGTCATAGGCGTCGCCACCCAGGTCAACAACGTTGTAGTCGATATCACCGTTGTCTTTGACCCGGTAGGTGTCGCCGCCTAGCGTGATGCTGTTGAAGTTCACCGTGCCGTCGGTGTTGACGTCGTACTTCACCGCGCCAGCATCAACCTTCTCGATGGCCGAGTTGGTAGCGAACAGCTGCGAGCCGTTGACCGCATCGGTGCTGGTTGCGTTCAGGCGGCCGGCGGCAACGTTAGTGATGGTGCGCTCGCTGCCCACATCGCCGACGCTCAGGGTGCTGGTCGGCGCAGCACCGGCGAAGGCGTAGTCGGTGCCCGCAATGGTAGTGCTGGTGGTAGCAACGGCAGCAGCGGTGACCGAGCCTGCGCCCAGCGCAACGGCGCCATCCTGCGCGGCCTTGGCGCCCACGCCAGCGGCCAGCGCATTCACACCGGTAGCACCGTCGTTGTTGTAGTTGCCGCCCTGCACGCCGTTGTCGTTGACGCTGAAGTAGTGGGTCTTGGCCGATCGATTGATGGTGTCGTTCAGTTGGTCGACGTTGACGGCATCGGTACCGGCGGTACCTTCCGCGAGATTGGTAATCTGCTTCGCGCCGGCATCGATACCGGCAGTGGTCACGCTCGGCCCGTTGGTAATGACCAGCCCAGAGCCATTCAGCGTGGTGGTACCACCGGCGGTGACGCTGGCGAAAGACGGATTATCGGCCATTAGCAGATTGAGATTGCCGTTGGCATCCACCTGGGTCTTCAGGTTCGCACCACTGTAACTGCCGGGGGTACTGCCCGTGCCCTGGATCCTGAGAGTATCGCCCAGGAGCTTGGCGGTGCTACCGGTGTTGCCCGCGAAGGTGATCGGACTCGAGGCAATGTCGTCGATCGACTGCGTGACCGCATAAAACTGGGAGCCGTTGATGGCGTCGGTGCTGGTCTGGCTGATGCGACCGGCGGCGACGTTGGTCAGCGTACGCTCGTTACCCACATTACCGATGCTCACGGTACTGGTCGGTGCAACACCGGCGAAGGCGTAAGTCGTGTCGCCGATCTGAATGCCCGTGGTCGCTACCGCGGCGCTGGTCGAGGAGCCCACACCCAGAGCCACGGAACGCGCCTGTTGCGCCGTGGCACCGTTGCCGATCGCAACGGCATCGAGAGCCAGGGCCTTGGCCTTCGCCCCCACGGCCACCGAATTGTCCATGGTTGCCGAGGCAGAGTTGCCCAGCGCGGTGCTGAGTTTACCGGTAGCGTTGGAACGCTCACCCACCGCGACACCGCCCTTGTCCGCAAACGCCTCATTCCCCAGGGCGGTGGAGGCTTCGCTCGGATCGCTCAGCGAGTTGGTGGCATGGGCCATCCGGCCGATGGCAACGTTACCGGAGAAGACACTGGGCGGATTGACCTCGTCGGCCACGGCCTGATAACCGATGGCGACACTGCCGCTGGTCAACGCCTTGGCTTCATTGCCAAGGGCAACGGAGGCTGGGCCCAGGATGGACTGCGAGACGGAGTCCTTGCCGATGGCGATGCTGGCGTCGTTGGCCAGGGTCTGCGAATTCGTGCCGATGGCGATGGAGTCGTTGGGAGTGGCGCTTGCGCCATCACCCTGAGCAATGGAGCCGACGCCAGCGGCCGTGGCATTGCTGCCCAGTGCCATGCTGCGAATGGCGAGGGTTTTCGAACCGGAGCCTACTGCCAGGCTGTCTATGGCCCCGGCGCTGGCGCTATAACCGACCGCCGTTGCTCGCGCGCCGGAAGTCTTCGCCGCAACACCAGCCGCCATGGAGTTCTGCCCGGTCGCGCCATCGTTGGTGTAGTTCGCAGCCTGGGTGTTGTTGTCGTTGATACTGAAGTAGTGCGATTCCACACTACCGGCAGAGTTCTTCAACACAGCCGAAGCACCCAGACTGCGCTGCGTGGTGCTCGAGGTACTGTCGGAACCTGTTGCCGGGACGGAGTAACTCGTGCTGCCCAGTGTATCGGAGTTCGACTGGGTCGCCGTTCCATACGAACCCAGTGCCGTCGCGTAAGCGAGCTGTGCAGAAGAAGAACCAGCTGCTTCGCCGGCCTCGCTCCCCATGGCAACGGAGGACACGGTGATACCCGCATCCTGATCACTGTCGATGGCCGAGGCCCAGGCGGGTTGTGACACTCCAATGGCCAAAGCCAGCGACGCCACAGCCAGGCCTGCGGACTTCGCCTTTTTGCGGCGAGCACCATTTTTACCTTTGCCCTTGGCGATGGCGAACTCACAGGCCACCACCCATGCGTTGAGGGCCGCGTTCCAAACCAGACGGTACACCTTGTTCATCATTACTCCAGATGGGCCGAAACCCAGGATGACGCTAATCGCGTTGGATGCTCATCCATGCGGAGAGCATTCATTCCTTGCAGGGGATATGTGGGGATCACACGAAGAAAAAGTTATCCGCACGGTTGTTTGGCGGGCAGCCAAACGCCGCTGGATGGCATAGATACGGAATGACCGTCTCGAATGAGAAAAAGAAACGCAGCGAAGCTTTCCGGCGCACTTGCACAAGGAAGCAGCAACTTCCAGAATGTTCCCGAACTACGCAACCTGACCAATTCAGCAACTGATTGAGAACGCGCTGTTGCAACTCGGAGAACGAGCGGAAAAATGCAGAAGAACCAGCGCAGCAAGCATGAAATGCCATGGCAACTGGCGCGCAAGGCACGGCCAGCACGCCGGGAACCAGCTTTTCGACGCGCTTGGAGAACAGCCTCGTGCAGCTTGTCGAGCGCAACCGAGCAGGCAGTCGGCATAGCCGTTTGCACTCAGTCAAAAAGCTAGAATTCACTTTAAGTTTGATGCCCAATTCCATGAAAAATCGCCACAAACCATGACGAAATTGATCTTAATGAGCGTCGAATCGATAAAACATCAACCCAAACTGATTGACCCGTAGGAATTTACCGGCCACTCCCGTCATTTATCTGACGGAAATACTGTTTCACGAGATAAAAAATCCCGGCACCAGGCCGGGATTATTAATTTCGTAATTCCAATTCCTATCCTGCAGGAAAGAAATTTACGGAATTTAAAAGAAACCTTGTAACTCTCCTGGAGATCGAAGACTCACGGACTCTTGGCGGTCAGAAGTTTGCTGACATCTGCGGGAAAATACGCAACCTTCAATCGGTACGCCTCTCCCAGAAGATGCCCTTTGCCATACCAGATCAGCCCGTTCTGGGTAAGGATCAAACCGTTATCAACGGAATAGTTGAAACGCGTACCGACATTGTTGCTGAACACCAGGTGACTTCCATCCATCTGTACTATCTGATAGCTGGCATTCGACGGAGGCATCTGCAGGCGAACACGCTCTAGGTAGGTTGGTGCCAAACGAATAAATAGGTCCCTGGCTTTGTTCCGGTACTCCTGTACGGTCAGGCCCGGCGTTCGCTGCAACTGCTCCGCAATCAGCGAGAAGACATCAGCGTCGGCTCGCGCCCTGGCCACACGAAGCGGCAATGTTTGGGAAAAACGTACCGCATCGATTTCGGGCGCAGCGGCCTTGTCGTGTTCCTCAGTCGACTTGTCGTCGCGCTTGCGCCCTTCCGGTTTCGTCGTCGCGGCAACAGGCTTGGCAAACTCCCGAATGTCGACCGGGCGCAGCACTTCGGTCGCCTGGTACGCAGCACAGGCAACGGTCTGGCCTGCGCGGTTGCCATTGACCAACAGCCCAACGGCATCCTGGCCATCCAGCGGAAGACGGGATGGTTCGATGTTCATCCTTCTCAATTGCTCGTTCACCTGTGCCTGGGAGGTCTGCCCCGAGGCCAGCGCACAGATCTGCTCACTCAACACACTATTGCGCTGCCCATTGAAGGTCGGCGCCATGGTGATAATCGCATCCTGAATGATCGGCAATGTCGGCACGCTGAGCCAGTTCGCGGGACTGTGTGCCTTGTTTACCTGATCGCACCCCATCAGTGCGCCACCGATGAAGAGAGAGACTACGACTATCTTGAAGTTCATTCTTGGGCCTTTTCGCCGAATTGAGTGGATCGTCCGACGCGTCTGAACGACTGACCGCCGAGGGAGACCAATTCTAGAAAGCTATCGCGATGGTGGCGGTGTTCCAGCCCTGAATACCCCGTCAGAAATCTCCAATACTTGAGCCGACTGTTTCCGACCTAGCAGCGAATTGAGGACACGGCTGGATCAAGTACCGTCAATCGAATCAAGGAGTGACTGGTCCGCTGATCCCCGACAGCCCGTGGAGCGATCAGCATCGCTGACGAAGTAGTCCACAACCTGAAATTGCGACATGAAAAAGGGAGCCCATCGGCTCCCTTTTTTCTCCCCATGCAGGCTCAGGCGAAGACGAAATACTTGCGCACCGTCTCCACCACTTCCCAGGTGCCCTTCATGCCCGGTTCGATGACGAATACATCGCCGTCATTTTTCACGATGAATTGAAATCTTTTCATTTCAAAGTGAAACGAATGCACCGAGACGGTGCAGAGCCGCCGTCCTGGGGAGGACGACGGCTCGGCCACCTCAGGGTGGCCTGATGTACGGGCAAGACCATTGAGCCCTAGCGACTTAGGGTGCTGGAGTGACTAGAAAATTGGGGCGACGCAGGGACGCGTCAGCTATCTGATAGATAGCTGAAATAGGAAGGGAGAAATACAAGGCCCCTGTACACAACCGCTGTTACGGTTGCCTGGGGGCCTTACCTTAGAAGTGGTACTTATCAAATCGGCGCTTAAAGGCTTCTGCAGATCCCTCCATGATATCCAGCACCGCCATAGCCGTATCAGAGCGATCTAGCCCGCCTGCCGCTAGCTTGACACCTCGGCCCTTCGCCACCTCAAGGGCGTAAACAAGGTCAGTGTCTGCATTCACAGGGAGATTCGCGTTATGCGTAGCCAGGATCAGCTGACGCTGGTTCTTAACCTTGCGCAGTAACGGCACCAGCTCTCGGTAAATGAAGTTGGAATCCAACTCGTCTTCCGGCTGGTCAATGACAATTGGCCCCTCCCCCTTTGCCAAGAGCAGATTCAGCACAGCTGTGTTGCGCTGTCCTTCCGATAACTCTTGGCTCTGTACATTACCGACCAATGTCCCGTCAGCCCGGAACAACTCGATGTCGACACGCTCCTCGACTCGGGTCAGGCGCGCAATACGCCACGAGTCAACGCGCTCAGAGAAGACGTCTTTCAGCTCCTGTCTGTACTCCAGCAGCGCTTGCGGCAGGCCACGTCGCTCCGCGATCACCTCTCGGATGTGCAGCCACGGAGAATCCGCCTCCGGTTGAATCTCCTGCTGATACTGCAAGAAATTTTCGAACAGTTTCTTGCCAATATGCTCCCATGCCCGGCCCAAGCGACTACGGCCATCTGGAGCCATTTGATCCCATGCCTGAAGAAAACCTGCGGTGTCCGCCATCTGCTGTATGAACACGCGAATTGAGCCTCCTGCCCTTTCGCTAATTTCAGCTGCCGTTCTCTGCCGAAGAGCGCACTGTCGTCTCCACAGCGTGTTCATATCAACTAGCGCGTTGTTTAATCGCTCACGTTGTGGATCAAGGACATTGAGGCGCTCCTCCTTCTCCTGCAGCAACTGCAACTTGGCCTGACGTGATTTGTCAATCTCCTGCAATCTCGCAACATCCTGAGGCTGCAACCCTCGCTCACGGCAAGCCAGCAGAAATGCATCCTTGGTGCCCTCCAACTCCCGGGAAACATGATCCCAACCATCTCCATGTGCGAAGAGCTCAACTGAATCATTCCGCAACTGAGCTGCCAAGTTGGTTGCTTGCTCTTGATACGTTTCTCGCAGTTTGGCGGCTCTCAGAGTCAGCTCATTGAACCACTCTGAGCGTGGCCAGATCGTCACCTGCCCCTCGTTAAGTTGACCTCGAGACGACATATCCTCAGCCAACAAAGCAAATCGATTGATATCCTCATTAATCTGAGTACGAACCTGCTCGAAGTAACGCCGGGCTGCTTCCGCCCTCTGATACTGCTGTGCTTCCTCTTGAACCTCTCGACGGGCCTGCCATTGTCGATTGAGTTCCTGGATCTCCTGCTTGAGTACCTTAACCTCCTCGCTCAAGGCGCTCAGTTGATCCATTGCCGCGAAAAGCTGCTGGATTTCCGCTCGCAACGTATCCTCTTGGCCTTTCAACCCTTGGAGCTCTGCAGAGCAAGCTTCATCGATCATCGCTAACAGACTGCCGCCACTATGGACGTCTGTCAGCTCGCTGAGTTGCTGTTGGCTATAGAACTGCACTGGAAGCTGCCTAAGGAAGACCTCGAGGTCATGAGCTTCGCCCTGGATTAAGGCACGGCTGTCCTGTGGCTTGAGCGAAATAACATCCACTTGACCAGGAAGGCTCTCCCAACCGACCTGGATCTCCGCATTCTCAGTAAAGGTCGCCTTGACCCGCTCGAACTTCGCACGGGTAGAGTCAGAAATCGCGTCGCCTTGATCGCGACCAAATGCGAATCGCAATAGCTCTAGTGCGGTAGACTTTCCTGTCCCTCGCCCTCCAATCAAAGTATTGAGGTTCGGCGAAAAATGGATCTCTTGATCGGCAAGAAATTTGAGACCTCTGCACTTAAGGAAAACAATCCTCGGATGGGACTGCTCGTCAGAAGGTCGTGCTGTCTGTAGCCGCAGCCTGGACTTACCATCGAGAAAAGCCTGGCGAAGCGAGCTGATCGAGGGCTTCGAGGATTTCACCCAAGTATAACGGTAGCCCAGCGAATTCTGGCCGGGACGCCCTTCCGCGTCGACCTTCAGTGATTTCGCATCAGAGGATTGTACGTAAGCGGGCTGCCTCCCGGTGCGCGACCAGTCTTTATTGCGCCCCTCCAAGATCGAACGATATCGCTCAGACATTGGATAGCCCGTAAGCTCGATAGCCAGAAGCCCAGGTAGCTTGTATTCATCAATATTGCGGGGCGCCGACAACAGCCCGTCCTGCTGGTCAGCATGGGCCGCAATCACAATACCGCCGTGCTCCTTCTGCACCGTTTCCAGCAACGTTTTGAGACTGACCGTCTCATCACCACGACGCAATGCTGAGGGCATGCCAGCACGGAACCGCTGATTTTCTGCCAACCCAAATTTGATGAGAATCATGTTGACGCGCCGTAGATGGCTTACCTTCGTGGCCGGCTCAAACAGGCACAGAACGTGGTAGCCAATGTCCACCTCAAAACCCGGCAGGATATAAAGAGGTGGACGCCCCAGCTCTCGTGCAACGGTCGTGTTTTGCTCAATTAGGTGGGTGAGGAACCAGTCACGGGGCTCCGTCTTCTCAGAAAAGTTGTGATCCGTTATACCAATGACTTCCAGTTCTAACTTGTGGCACCGATACAGAAAGCGCTTGGCCTTCTCCTGGATATCGTCCTCGCTCGGTATTCCGTCTTGCATCGGGCGGCGCGGGCTTAATAGGCGTAGATCGTCGTCAGCCCAATGCCTATTGTCCTCTGGAGTTTGAACCTGAAAGTCCGTTTTGAACCAGCGCATCCCCTGGTATTCGCTCATCCCTGTCTCCTGTGCCCCAACAGCGTTGATCATTCAGATCTTCACTAACTCTATATCAGATCGCCGAGACCTTTTGCTGGGCGAGGATCTTGCAAAGGACAATCCAAATACCGGTCTCAGGATTGCCACTGGTCGAAGTGAGACTGCGGTAACTCGCGCTCACGTGACAGAAGCGACTGCTGGCTCTAGCTGTCGCAGGGAAATTTGGCCGTTGCTCACCGCCCTTCTGTTCAGGCAACCGAGTCAGTGCACAGCCCTGTGAGAGCCCACCATTCGTCACCTGAACTACATTTCCCCCGGGCTCATGGGTTGCCACAAACTGCATTCAGATTCGCCTCTAATCCCCCAGCGAATGCTCTCCTGAGGGCTGACGTCCGCTATGGGTCCAGGCTGTGTGAAAACGTCGTCCTCGCCTAGAGTTGCTGGAGCAACCTCAGCGGGGCGGCGTATGAAGCGATTCATCGAAGAGACGAGCCGGGCACAAGTCAGCTTGCTTCCCGAATGCCTGGATGACTTCGTCGCCGAAGACAACCCGATCCGCGTGGTCGAAGCCTTCGTCGAGCAACTCGATCTGGTGGCCCTGGAGTTCGATGGGGTCACTCCTGCCGTAACTGGGCGACCGTCCTATCACCCCGCCGTACTGCTGAAGATCTACATCTACGGTTACCTCAACCGCATTCAATCCAGCCGTCGCCTGGAGCGCGAATGCCAGCGCAACCTCGAACTGATGTGGCTGACTGGGCGACTGGCTCCGGACTTCAAAACCATTGCCGACTTCCGGCGCGACAACGGCAAAGCCATTCGCAATGTCTGCCGGCAGTTCGTCGTGCTGTGTCGCCAACTCGATTTGTTCTCCCAGTCGCTCGTGGCCATCGACGGCAGCAAGTTCAAAGCGGTCAACAACCGTGATCGCAACTTCACCCACGGCAAGTTGCGCGCCCGGATGGAGCAGATTGAAAAAAGCATCGACCGCTACCTAGCAGCGATGGACACCGCCGACCGAACTCAATCCGATGTCGACGAAGCCAAGGCCAGTCGCCTCCAGGACAAAATCGAGAAACTCCGCCAGCAGATGCAGGCGCTCAAGGAGATGGAGCAGCAGCTACGTGAAGCACCGGATGGGCAAGTCTCGCTCACCGATCCGGATGCACGCTCCATGGCTACCAGCGGCAAAGGCACCGGCGTAGTCGGCTACAACGTGCAGACTGCGGTCGATACCCGGCACCACCTGATCGTTGCGCACGAAGTCACCAACGTCGGCCATGACCGTGCGGCGCTCGCCTCGATGGCCGAGCAGGCTCGAGAGGCCACCGGGTCTGAAAGACTTAGTGTTGTTGCCGATCGAGGCTACTTCAGCGGGGTGGAAATCCTCGCGTGCGATCAGGCGGGCATTACTCCCTTCGTGCCCAAGCCGATGACCTCCAGCAGCAAGGCTGAAGGGCGTTTTGGTAAACAGGACTTCGTCTACATAGCCGCTGATGATGAGTACCAATGTCCTGCTGGGCAGCGTGCAATCAAGCGCTTCTCGACGGTGGAAGATGGCCTCGAGTTGGATGCTTACTGGAGTTCTGCCTGCCCGAGCTGCCCGATACGCAGCAGCTGCACCACGAGCAGTTATCGCCGACTCAAACGCTGGCGGCATGAGGTGGTGCTGGAGGCCATGCAGCAGCGGCTGGATCGCGAACCAGAGATGATGAGCGTGCGCCGCCAGACCGTGGAGCACCCGTTTGGCACACTCAAACATTGGATGGGCGCGACGCACTTCCTGACCCGAACACTCCCCCGAGTCAGCACGGAAATGAGCCTGCATGTGCTGGCCTACAACCTCAAGCGGCTGATGAGCATCTTTGGCGTCACCAGTGCAATGGAGGCAATGCGGGCCTGAGGCCGGCCATTTTCCGGCGTCTCTCCACCACAAACCGCTGCAGATCGCCTCAGCAGGTACTGGCAGCGGCTAACAGCCTGTGGTCGATCCAGTCGCACGCTCCTTCGGGGCCCAATTCCAAATGCGGTTCTGATGTAAGTACTTCGACGTTTTCACACAGCCTGGATCGGTAGCTGCCTCTCCTCAGAGGCAGCAATCGGCCAGAAGCAGCCACTGAAACTGGCTCCCCGAAGCCATGAAGCGTTTCCGACAATTGGGCTGGACAATCGACCGCTATTGCTCCGAGGCGACAGACTTGACCTCATCAAGACAGTCGGCCGGCAAGAACAAGAGGCTTTGGGCCTGCATGTCCTTGTCGAACAGCACTTTGTACTGGCAGATCAGGTCGTCTCGGCCTCCGCGACGAAAGCGCAGGATGTAGTCCCATTCATGCACGTCGAGCAGGCCTTCGTTGAAGTGCGGGGTACCGAGCAGTTCGTAGAGCTGCGCCTTGTTCATGCCTGCGTGCACCTTTCCTAGATTCTCCAGGTTTACGTAGCTGCCTTGCGGGCGGTAGGCGTCGCTGATCGGTGGAAATCTTGGGTTGGCACTGTGGCCTTGCTCGTCTACCGCACTGTAGCTGCCGCAGGCCGCCAGCAGCAGGGCGGCGCAACCGAGGGCGAAGAACCTGGCGATTCGGGATGTTTGAATGTTCATTTTGACCTCCGGGAGAAGGCCCGGCCGAAGCCGGGCTCGGATGGAAAGACTCACCACTGGTAACCGACACCAACCGCTAGGCCGGTATCACCCTGGCTACTGGTTGTGCCCTCCAGCTTGGTGATCCATTTGCCGTTGTCGGAGATCTTCGATACGCCGACCGCCAGCGCCCCCTGGCCGCGATAATTGCCCACACCGACAGTGGCCATGCTGGCTCCCGGCGAGTAGGGCTGCGGCAGTGTCGCCATTGCCATGGCCCCGGCGATCCCGGCACTGAGCATGTCGTCCTGCTTCTTCAGATCATGACGCAGCGCGTTGTAGTGGGAGTCGGCGTAGTCGTAGTACTGGCTGGAGATGTCGCCGATGCTCTTCTGCAGCTGGCTGACGTTCACGGCGTCGGTCGGCGCGGTACCCGCCGCGACGTTGGTGATCTGCCGCTCGTTGCCCGCGCTGCCCACCGAAACGCTGTTGGCGCGGTCTGCCACCGAGTTTGCTCCCAGGGCCACTGAGTTGGAGCCCTGGGCATTGGAGCCGTTACCAAGGGCAGTGGCGTTGCTGCCACTGGCACGCGAGCGAGTGCCGATGGCTGCGCTGTTGTTGCCCGAGGCCTCGGCCCCCGCCCCACCGGCCACTGAGTCGACCCCTCGGGCGCGTGGCTTGGGCAGGTTGCTGCTGTTGTTCACCTGGAACATGCCATCGGTTCCGTTCTGCAGATGAGTGATGTCGGTAGCTGCTTGGTTGACCCGGTTGTCGACGTTGCTGATGGTGTCGCCCTGTGCGCGCAGCTGTGCGACGTTCACCGCGTCGGTGTCGGCTTCGCCGGCCTTGACGTTGGTGATCTGCCGCTCGTTGCCGACGCTGCCCACCGAAACGCTGTTGTCGCGATCAGCCAGCGAGCCGGCGCCCAGCGCCACGCTGTTGTCGGCCTGGGCGTCCGCGCCGGCGCCGATAGCTGCGCTGCGCTCGCCACTGGCCGAGGCGCCGTCGCCCATGGCCACCGACGAGGCGCCGCTGGCGCTGGCACCGTTACCGGTCGCCGTGGCGCCGCTGCCACTGGCGCTGGCATTACTGCCGATGGCGCTGGCGTTGGTGCCGCTGGCATTGGCGCCGTCGCCCATGGCGATGGACGAAGTTCCCGAGGCCTGGGCGGCCGGGCCAACCGCGACGGAGTCGGTGCCGCTGGCGACGGAGTCGGCCTTGGTCGAGGAGGCGTGGAAATACTTGGTGGCACCCAGGGTGATGTTGTTGATCTGATTGGTTACGTCGAACAGTTGCGCACCGTTGACTGCATCGGTGGAGGACGCAGAGATGTCACCCGCGGCGACATGGGTGATCTTGTTCGGGCCGCTGCCACCATGGTTGGCGCTGTAGGCACCCAGCCCGCCATTGGCGGTCGGGTCCCACTGCAGGGCATCCTGGGTCAACTGGTCGGTACGGCCGGCAAGGCCCTTGAGCTGCGAGACGTTGACTGCATCGGTGTCCGCTGCGCCAGCGGCGACGTTGGTCACGCGTCTCTCGGCACCGGCTGAGCCGACCGAAACTTCGCCGCTGGCCACGCCTGCAACGACGGCGCCATTGGGGGCATAGGCTGGTTGAGCCAGGTCTGAGGTGGTGGTGCTATTGGTACCCAGGGCAACACTGTTGTCCGCCGAAGCATTGGCATTGCGGCCCAGGGCGAGAGCGCTGTCCCCCGTCGCCGTCGCTTGATAGCCCACGGCGGTGGAACCCTGCCCTTGAGCATAGGCGTCCTCGACCGGCAGGCCGTTGTCGTTAGTGCGCACGTAGCGGATGCCTCGGCCGTTCTGCTGGACGTTGGCGACGCTGTCGTCACCGAAGACGTTGCTGACGCGATTATCGACGTTGGTAACGTTCTGGTTGGTCTCGTGGAGCTGGGAGCCGTTGATGGCGTCGGTGGAGGTGGGCGTGATGGCGCCGTCTGCCACGTTGGTCAGCACCTGCGCGGCGCCTGGGGCGGTGGCATCGCCGCCAGCGGCAATCAGCGACAGCTGATCCGTACCCGTGCGCTGCACCGGGCCGAGCGTGCCGTTGTCGATGTTGTTGCTGATGTTGGTGATGTTGGTGGTGTTCTGGTCGACCTGCTGGTTGGTGGCATTCAGCTGCGAACCGTTGATCGCATCGGTACTGTTGGCGGAGATGTCACCGGCTGCCACGTTGACGATTTTGTTCGGCCCATTGCCACCGTGGTTGGCACTGTAGGCGCCCACACTGGGGTCCCACATCAGCGCGTCGGTGGCCACCGCATTGAGCTGGCTGCCATTCACGGCATCGGTGCTATCCGCACTTACCAGCCCTGCGGCCACATTCTGAATGCGCCGTTCGCTGCCTACGCCGCCCACACTCACCACGCCGACCGGTTCACCGCCTGCGACGTTGGTGGTGGTTCCGTTGATGGTTTGGCTGTTGTAGATCGTCATGCCCGCACTCTGAGCCGTCAGGTCGGCATTCATGGCCGACTTGCTGCCCAGGGCGACTGAGTTGCTGATGGTCTGGGATATCTGGTTGCCCAGGGCAAACACATCACTCTGGTTTGCATCCGTGAGCTGGCTGAAGTTGCCAATCGCATAGCTGTTGCGCGAATTGACCAGATTCTCGAACCCAAGGGCGCCCGCCGTGACGCCGTTGACGACGCTGAAGTAACCAACGCTGGTGGAGTTCTCGCCGTAGGCCTTGGCAAAGCTTCCGACTGCGGTACTCAGGTCGCCGTTGGCCTCGGACGTGAAGCCCAATGCACTGCCGTTGTAGCCATTCGCACGAGCGTTCTGGCCCACCGCAGTACCGTAGTCACCGCCGGCGGTGGCACTCATCCCTAGCGCGGTCCCACTGCGGCCCGGAGCCTGCGCCATATATCCCAGCGCCGTGCTGCCGATGTTTGTCGCGCTTGCGCCCTGTCCGACGGCGGTGCTGTAGATCACCGTCGCCTGCGCTCCCATGCCCACGGTCGTGGTGTAGTCGCCAGTCGCTTGCGCACCGTTGCCGATGGCTGTGCTCTGTATGCCGCTCGCCGACGCACCGGCGCCAGCGGCCATCGAGTTTTCACCTGTGGCGCCGTCGTTGGCATAGTTGCTGCCAGCCCCGGTCGCACTGCTGTTTATGCTGTAGTAGTGCAGGTCCGGGCCTGGGTTCGGTGTCGCGAGTACCGCGACCGAACCGGCGCTTTCGACACCTTTGTTTTCCTCAACTGTTGCCGCAGCAACTGCCTTGGTATCCGTCCCTGTGGCTTCGCCGATCTCTCTGGCAATAACCACCCCAGCAGGAATTGCCAACAGCGCCAAGGCGACTGCAACTCCGCTGGTGCCGGTATGCACGGCACGCTTCCCGCTCGATTGCCTGCCTTTGGCCCGGGCAAACTCGCACACTGCTACCCACGCGTTATGCGCGGTGCTCCATATCAACCGATAGACCTTGTTCATGGGAATCTCCTCCCAGGGAGGCTCTCCCTGGGCTCAGGAAGGGAAATCAAAGGGCAAGCCGCAACATGGCGCGCACGGGCCGACTCAGCGGCGGGTGCTGCATGGCCGTCTGCCGCGATTGCGGGATAGCGCGCCGGGAGAGGTACGGGATGCTGGTGCGGTCTTGGTGGGCGTACTCGAAATAGCCGCCAGCAAAGACTCCGGCCTCATCTCGCGGGGTGTGCCTGGCGGTCAGGGAGGACCGGCTTAGGCGGGGCTTGACTGGGGAGAACATGGCTGCAACTCCAGACAGGTTTTAAGTTGCAGTCATGCTAGGAATGAAAGGCGCAGAGAAAACTCAGAGTCGTCCGGGGCTGCTTGTAGGAGTCGTTCTAGAGGTGTAAGGCCGCCTGAAGTGACGATGGGGCCTAACGCATGAGGGGGATTTCGCGGCGCTCGCCATCACGCTGGTGGAGGGCCGGCCCTTTCCGCGTTACACAGGGCATTGGCAAGTCAGGTGCGCTGGCGAAGCAGTGTGGTGCGGACGAGCCACGCAGCTCCAGGCGCGTCAGCCACCTGGGATGGGGCGGCCGGGCAGGGAGGTGGCGTATGACAAAGCGTCAGCTCGTCGATGCAGATTGCGGCGCAGCGCCTTTGAGGGATTGGCAGTCTCGGCAAAAATGTTTCCCGCTGCTGTAGGAGTATTTCGTTGTCCCTGTAGGAGTCATACCCATGGGCGCCACTGATCTACGCTAAAGGCGGGATTGCAGGATAGGGAACAGCTATGAGCACGGTTCTGCTCGTCGAGAACCAGCCCATTACCCGCCAGGGATTGCGCGAGCGGGTAACGGCATCAGGTCACCAGGTGGTCGGTGAGGCAGACAATGGCCAGGACGCGCTGCGGATGTGCCGTGAGCTGCAGCCGGAAGTTGTCATCCTTGAACTGGCGATCCCGCGCCTGGGTGGCCTTGACGTGTTACGTCGATTAAGAGCGAGTGCGCCGGAAATCCGCTTGCTGGTGTTCAGTCATCAGGAAAGCGAGATCTACGCCAGTCGCTCTCAACAGGAAGGTGCCGACGCATTTGTCAGCAAGTTCGACCCGGTTGTCGAACTGGAAAAGGCTATCGCCGCGATCGTCCATGGGCGCACCTATTTCCCTCGTCAGACCTCGAATCCTCAGACCGCAACAAGCCTGGCGAAAGAGTTGAAGGATGAGCTGCGTGGCTTATCCGCCCGAGAACTGACGGTACTGCAGATGCTCTGCCAGGGGCTGAGTAACAAGGATATATCTGATCATCTGAAGCTTAGCTACAAGACCGTCAGCACCTACAAAGGGCGGCTTCACCAGAAACTTGGCGTAAGTAGCGATTTCCAACTGATCAAAGTGGCGCGAGTTCATGGGCTGGAGGGTGTCGTTGACCCCTCTACAAGTGGCGGTGGCTTTTTGGAAGAGCAGCACGAGGATCTGGAGCTGCTGCGTGCAATGCTCGACTCAACCCCTACCTCAATGTTCGTCCGCGATCTCGAAGGCCGCCTGCTTCTATGCAATCAGGCCTTCCTCAAACGGACTCAAAGCAGTTTCGAAGAGCTTCGCGGAACGCGGATCGAGGAGGCTCTGTGGATTCCGCAGGAACTTCGCGAACAGACCGCCAATCGTTTTTACGAGGCGGTCCAGCAGCAGGAACCGTTCATCTTCGAAATAGCCCTGGAGCAGCAAGATGTATCAGGCACGTACTACGTCTGGGGCCTCCCGCATCGCACCAAGTCGGGCGAGATGATTGCCATGGTTGGTGGCGTCAGACCGCTCAATGAGCGCGACAGCATGCTGGCTGAACTGCGCCATGAAAGCCTTGTAGCGCAATTCAGGAGCCAGCAGAAGAATAGTATTCTGCAATTGATCAAGGAGGACCTGGACGAACAACTTCAGAGCCTGCACGACCACAGCGATATGATTGTTCCGTCTGCGGCCTCGCGTGAGCTGGAGTCCTGTATCGCTCAGCTTGGGATTATGTCGTCTCGAATCGAAGAGTTGCTGGCTCTGGAATATGAAGATGCCACCAGGCAACGCGAAGCCCGCAAGCTCGGGCCGCTCACATCCAGCCTCCTGGTTCCTATTCGACAGCGGCTTGCCGCAGCAGGTTACTCATTGGAGTTGGACCTGGGCTTGAGCAATCTGAAAACTGCCTGGATCAGTGTCGCCCAGTACAAGTACCTGCTGGAAAGCCTGTTTGATCATGTTCAGCTTCAGCCGCCAACTCACTTGTCGCTGCGTGTCGAGATTCGCCCTCATCTCAAGGGGTACTTGCGTATGTCCCTGGAGCTTTCGCCTTGGCCGCCGTTCATCCCTATCGATGCCAAGAGAACTTTCAAATGGAGCCAAGCGCGGGTGCAGCGAGCTTTGGGTGCATTGAGCGCTTACTCGGTTGAATCCGAACCTAACGATGAGATACCGGTGGCGCTGCAGATTTACATCGATGTTCCACTGGCTCTGGAAAGCTGAGGAGTGGTTGCACGTCACTAATGTAGATCTGAGAACCCCACTAAGAATGAATGGCCAAGTGAGTTCAGTCACCCGCAACTAACTGCCTTCTGACGTCCACTATGGGTTGTGGGACCTTCACTGCTTGATAAACCCTCCACCTTTACGCTTGCTGCCTTTGACCACGATGTACAGCAGCGGGCCCAGCGAAACAAACACCAGCGTCAACAGTAGATAGGGCAGCACGCTGGAAGAAGAGTCGCCTCGCGACCGGGCGTCTTTTACCATCCATACAGCGGCAAGCCCCGCCATCAGGTAGAGGTCAATTACGACCTGGGCTGTGTCCGGTCGTGATATCAGCTCAAGCCCGAAGGCAACCAGGGATTGATCGGCGATCGACATCGTCCACCCGGTATACAGTGCAAACGACACCAGCAACGCCAGTGCGGTGAAACGCGCTCCCATCATCCTCTCCTGGGTAGGGTCTCTCGGCACAGTAGTGATAGGGTTGCCCGCTCTCAATGACCTGAGAGGTCATGGACACTGCGCACAAGGATGGTCAGAGTCAACGCATGATCCAGCCCACTTTCCACCGCCTGAATCCCGCGCCGGGCACATCGGCAGGCCAACATTTACGCCACTTGCGCAGGCAGGCAGGCGTCAGCCAGCTTGATTTGTCGCACCTCGCCGGCGTTTCGCAGCGCCATCTCAGTTGCGTGGAGACTGGACGCGCGAAGGCCAGTCCAAGCACCCTGCACGCCATCCTCTCTGCCCTAGGCGCACCGCTGGATCACTGCAATGCGGTCTTCCTCGCGGCCGGTTACGCTCCGCGTTACAGCGCCATCCCCCTCGAAGCCCCAGCCCTGGAGATGGTGCACGGCGCCATCGAGCACATCCTGCAGGCGAACAACCCGGCTCCTGCGATCGTCATCGACAGCAATTGGGATGTCACCGCAGCCAATGTCAGTGCAGGTTTACTCTTTGCTATTGCGGGAGTGGCAGGAGAGACGATCTCCGGCTTCAACCTGCTTGAAACATTGCTCTGCCCCGGCGGCCTGGGGGATCACTTGGCCAATGCGCAGGAAATCCGCGCGGTAGCCTGGCGACGAGCCGCCACTGAAGCCGCCAGCAGCCCGAAACTCAGCCGGTTCCTGAAGGAGCTTCCCGCGCCGGCTGCCATACTGCCGGAAGTCGAGCCCACACCCCTGCTGTTGACCCGGGTAAACACCCGGGATGGTGAGCTGAGATTCCTTTCCACCTTTACCACCTTCGGGATGCCGCAGGACATCACCGTGGAGTCGCTGCGAATCGAGCACCTGATTCCCGCCGATACCCTGACCTGGCAAAGAATGAGTGCAGCGTTCGAGCAGTGCCAAGGGAAATCTTGAGCGTCTGGCCTCAAGAAATTCCCCAGCTGCCGTACCATCAACATGTCGACAGAATGGAAGTTGATATGGTGAAACGAGTCGTTGTCATTGGTGCAGGCATCGTGGGTGCATCACTGGCCTTTAACCTGGCTCGCAGAGGCGCGAATGTCACCGTGGTCGAGGCGGAAGGTATAGCGTCGGGAGTGACCAGCAGTTCATTCGCATGGATAAATACCTCACACACCGAACCTGACCCCATTGCGCAATTGCGCGGTGCAGCAATCGAGGCGTACCGCCAACTCGAGACGCAGCTTCCTGGCTTGGAAGTACGGTGGACGGGCGCCTTGTCTTACAGCGGAATGCCGAGTGGAGCTGAGCCGGCCTCGGGTAACTCGACTTCGGTAAACAGGGTGTCTCGATCACAGATTTGCGAGCTTGAACCCAATCTCAAGAACCCTCCTGAATCTGCTTTCTATGCGGCAGCCGAAGGGGCGCTGGACGCAGTGGCAGCTACGTACGCATTGATTGAGGGTGCCAAGGCCCATGGGGCGAAAATTCTCACCCAGACGCCTGCTCTTGGTTTTGTTATCCGGCGTGAAAAGGTGGCCGGAGTCAAAACAACATTGGGCATCCTTGAGGCAGATGTTGTCGTGGTGGCAGCCGGGACTGGTATCTCGAAGCTGACAGATAGGCTTGAAGTGCCCCTTCCCATAGATTCCTCGCCTGCCATCTTCATCCGTTACAAGGCACAACCCAACCTCGTGCGCACTCTCATCTCCAGCTCGGAAATGGAAGTGAGGCAAACCGCTTATGGCGCGTTGGTGGCGGCAGAAGACTACCTGGACGACACCGCGGAAAATCAGCCAGAAGCGATAGCACTCCGAACTGCCAAAGCTATCCAGAATGAGCTCCATGGGGCTGTTTCCGTAGAGCCGGAATTGGCTTGCGTCGGACTCAGGCCCATGCCGGCCGATGGCATTCCCATCATCGGTCATCTACCGAAAATGGACGGCATCTATGTTTGTGCGATGCACCCTGGAATTACATTGGCGGCGATAGTGGGACGTCTTGCCAGCGAAGAAATCATCGACGGGAAGGCGTCCAGTGCTCTTTGCCCATGCCGGCCAGACCGATTCTTCCAAACATAGCAAGTCGTATTGTGAGTAGCATCTTCTGCGGAATAGACCGGTGGTGGTTTTTCGATGCTGAGCTATGTTGAGAAAGGCTCTGGTCGTTGTGAACGCCGCAACCGTGGAAGACCAGCCAAAACAATCGCTTAACTTTCATTTTTGCCTTCGGACAGCAGCCATGGAAGAGATCGATCTTGAAACAATGGAACTCGCGACCCTCGCGTTCCTTGAGTTGACCCCCTCGCTCCGCGAACAAATCAAACTATTAATTCCTGCATCAATGCCTCGTGAGGAAGCCGGTGCGCTTTTTCGTCATAAGGCTTGGTCGGAGCTATCCCATGCGGCCACGCGAGCAGGTATTCGGCCTATGGAGTACGCAAAGCAGGTGATTGAGCTGTACCGCGCCGATCTTGCGCAGAATAGGCGACGACCACCCCCAGCGGAACTATTGAAGCTGCTCGGCTAGACAGCTTCGAAACAGGAGTCCCGTAGCGGCCGTTGTGCGCCTGCAACTGGCCGCCACGATTCGGCCTACTGACGTCCGCTATGGGTCGGTAGTTGCCCATCAGAAGCTCACACACCAGGTGAGTCACCACGTTCTCATTAGCCGGAATTGAAGGATTGGTCGCTCGCTGCGACTAGCTACTCTGCAGGTACCACTAGGGATGGGGGTTAAGATGGAGACGTCACCAGCTTTGGTCACTGTATGCAGTGCAGGGAAATGGTTCCCGACATACATGTGCGTGCAAAGCGCCCCAAGTGGCTATCTGCTTTCTATCGAGATCAGCACGTCTGGCAACTGGCAATTGAAAGTCCCGCACCAATGTGCGTTACAGGTGGCTAGCTTCCTGTGCGAAGCGCGCGCCGGTAGCACCGTTCGGTGGAAACCCGGTAGGTTTTCTTGGGCCTACCTGTCGTGCAGCAGTCCCGACAAAGAAGGCCGTGTGAGGCTTTCACCCACTGGGCTAACCCCACTGAGCATTCGAAAAACCTTTGCCTGGATTGAACAATCCAAACTCCAGGAATTCGGCCGCACTTGGGTATCTCGCCTGATTTGAAGATACGCCTCAGGGGTTTCTGCCCTGGAGCGAATGCTCAGGCCGATAACGGCATTTACGAACGACCGCTATGGGTCGGTAGCTGCCCACGTCGCAGGCAGAAATCGGCCAGAAGCCGACTTTTATTACTGGAGCTATTAACTTGGCAACTATCGGCCGGGAGCGTTCGCTTCAGAGAACCCATCGGTCATCTGCGCTTGATCAATTGATAGAGTGCAAGTCCAGCGGTGACAAGAAACTGGAGCAAGTGATGGCTGCATCCAGCCATCACGTTACTTAGTCGCCAATACCTCGTGACTAGGACAGGCCAACCACTGGAATCACTGCACCATGAATTGCACTTGCCTGCTCGGAGGCGAGGAAGCGCATCACGTCGGCTAACTGCTTCGGTGCGACCCACTTCGACGGGTCAGCGTCAGGCATCGCACCGCGATTGGCCGGGGTGTCGATGATGCTCGGTGCAACCGCGTTAACGTTGATTCCTTGCTCACGCAGCTCGAGAGCCATTGATTCGGTGATGCGCGCTACCGCACTTTTCGAGGCGCAGTAGGCTCCCATACTCGCCTTTCCGCTTACGGCCGAAGCTGCAGCCACGTTAATCACCTTACCCTGCCCAACTTTCTGCATACCCGGCACCACAGCGCGGCATGCGTTCAGTAGGGTGTTCACATTCATGTCCAGCATGCGATGCCAGGTGGTGGCATCTGCATCGTGAACATCTGTCCCCATGGCAAAACCACCAGCGATGTTGCACAGCACCGCAGCTGGCCCCTGGGCATCCAGTGCCTCAGCGAAAGCCGCCTGGCAGGCCTTCTCGTCGGTCAGATCAGCGACTAGGAAATGCCTATCACCCACCGCGCTAGCGTAGGCGTCATGTAGTAGCTGTTCGTTGTAGTCAACCAGCAGCACCGGGCTGCCTTGATCGATGAAAGCCTGCGCCACGGCGCGCCCGAGGGCGCCGGCAGCACCTGTTACCACCACAAGTCCGGACATTCAGGAACCTCCTGCAGCCTTATATAAGTGATCAATAGTCATCTACCTGCTCACTAACAGAAGAGCGAAATCACGCCAACCAACTGCTCATCTTCAGAATCCACAGGTAGTGAAAGCAGCACTTGCTTCGTCTCGAACTATACATTAAAAATAACATTGTGTTAGTTTTAATCTCGAACACGCTCCCATGGCAGGCCAAGGGAGGACTGGCGCATGATGCTGGTGATTCCTTTACCTGGAGATTTCCGATGAGCGAGACACCGATGCGCCCTCTTCCCGAGCTTAACGACTTGAACCGTGCCTTCTGGACTGGCGGCGCGCGGGGGGAACTGCTGATCCAGCGCTGCGTGGATTGCCGGCACTGGTTACACCCTGCCGGCATCGTCTGCGCTCAGTGCATGAGCCGCAACCTAGGCACCGAAGCTGTAAGCGGGCTCGGCACCATTGAGGCGCTGACGGTTAATCACCAGCCTTGGACGCCAGGGCAAGCGGTGCCCTACGCCATCGCCATAGTCAGCCTCGATGAGCAGGACGGCCTGCAGCTAACCACCAATATCGTAGGTTGCGATCCCTTGCAGGCTCATATCGGCCAGCGGGTAAGAGTGGTGTTCGAGCACCAGGACGATGTGTACCTCCCTTTCTTCACCCCTAGCTGAGAGAGCCAGCATGCAAGCCGAGAACGCCGAAGAGCTCGCCACGATCCGTGACCAGGCGCGACGCTTCCTGGATGACCAGGCCACCCCGGAGCACCTGAAAATGCTGCTCGAGCGGCCAGGAAATTTCGACCACGACCTCTGGCGAGGCACCGTGGAACAGGGTTGGGCCGGCGTCGCTGTACCGCCGGAGGCCGACGGCCTGGGGCTCGGACAACGCGGTCTGGGCCTGCTATGCGAAGAACTCGGCCGCTCCACTGCCTCTATTCCCTTGATCGCCAACAGCCTTGCGGTTCGAGCACTGTTGCAAGCCGACTCAAAGCTCCACGCAGCCTGCATCCAGGCACTCGCCAGTGGCGATGGCATTGCCTGCCTGGCACTCGCCGACCCGGACGATAGTGGTCTCAGCGCCAGTACCTCGGCGCGTGTCCGGAATGGTCGCCTCAGTGGTAACAAGGCGCTGACTGCCTTTGCCAATATCGCGGAGTGCGCGCTGGTACAAGCTCTCGACGAACAAGGGCCGGGTTTGTATCTCGTCTACCTGGACCAGGTTGACGTGAAACGTCGCCCAGTCGAGGGATTTGATAATGCTCGGGCCAGTGCCACCCTCAGCTTCGATGAAGTACCCGCTGTTCGTCTGGGCGGCCAGGAAGCCCTGGCGGATATCACTGCTCTGGCGGCCCTCGCCACAGCCTTCGAGCAGCTCGGGGGCGCCCAGGCATGCCTGGACCTCGCGTGCAGCTATGCCCTCGAGCGCAAGGCATTCGGCCAGGCAATCGGTGGCTTCCAAGGTATCAAGCACAAGCTGGCAGAAATGTACTGCCAGCTGGAGATCGCTCGCGGCTGTACGAACGACGCACTAGACGCCTGGGAAGAGAACTTGCCGTCTCGGCAGGCACTGGTCGCCACCGCGCGTCTGGGCGCAACTCGTGCTTACGACTACGCCGCTCAGGAATGCCTGCATGTGCACGGCGGCATGGGCGTCACCTGGGAGGCAATGCCCCATCACTTTTACCGTCGTTCGCGCAGTCTGGCCCTGGAACTCGGCAGCCTCAGCTACTGGCGCGAACGACTGCTATGCGAACTCGGATTCGAATCCGCAACCGGGCTGGCTGGGTGAATCATCATGAATGACGATCTGAAACTCTATCGCGAACGTGCCCGAGCATGGCTGGCAGAACACGCCCCGCGATACTCCGGTAGCGCCCGGCAAGGCCTGGACTTTGCCGACGACCTGGCGTTGGCCAGAGCCTGGCAGGCGCACAAGGTGGAGCATGGCTATGCCTGCATCACCCTGCCGCAGGAGTATGGCGGTGCCGGCGGCAGCGAGCTGGAAAAGGTCATCTTCTGCGAAGAGGAGATGCGTTACGACGTGCCGCTGGTGTACTTCAGCATCAGCCTGAACAATCCGCTGCCAATCTTCCTGCGTTATGCGCCGGAGCACTGGAAACGCAAACTCGGCCCGGCGACGGTGCGAGGTGAGTTGATCTGGTGCCAACTGTTCTCCGAACCTTCGGCGGGTTCGGATCTCGCCTCACTGCGACTCAAGGCGGTCCCTACCGAGGGCGGCTGGCTGCTCAGCGGCCAAAAAGTCTGGACCAGCTGGGCACAGATCGCTGACTGGGGCGTGGTGGTGGCGCGTACAGATCCGACTCTGCCCAAACATGCGGGCCTGACCTACTTCTTCCTCGACATGAAATCGCCCGGAGTGACGGTGCAGCCGATTCGCCGACTGGGCGAGGAAAAAGACCTCAATGAAGTGTTCTTTGACGAGGTGTTCGTACCCGACGAGCAGCGTCTAGGTGAAGTAAACGGCGGCTTCAAAGTCGCAGTTGAGACACTGATGATCGAGCGCTATGCCGTCACCGACGAATCAGGCTACGCACCGACCCTGGAAAGCTTCATCGAGCTCGCCGGACGCGCCCGTCTGAATGGACGCAGCGCGCTGGAGGACGGCGAGGTTCGTGCGCGGATCGCTCAGGTCTTCGTCGAACGGCAAGGTCTACGCGCCATTCATCGGCGTGCTCTAGATGCCTTCGCCAAAGGCCAGGCCCCCGGACCAGAAGGGGCAATCCGCAAACTACTGCTGGGACGCACTCGGCAATCGCTGGCCGCGCTGGCCATGAACCTGCTCGGTGCAGATGGCGCGCAGCTTAAGCCACATGGACATGCAACTAACGATTTTGCCAGGGCCTGGCTCGATCCGAGTTTGCGCATCGCCGGGGGTACTGACGAACTGTTGCTCAACACTCTGGCCGAGCGAGTGCTCGGTCTCCCGCAGGATCACCGTCCGGACAAGGGCATCCCCTTCAACGCTGCCCCAAAGTAGGGGCGGTTCATCAGCTCCAGCAATTCACAACGCTAACAAGGGCGGGCAAAACCGCTCGTACTGACAGGATTCGCCCATGCATTTCACCCTCGATCAGGAAGACGAGAACTTCCGCCAGGAGGTCCGCGCGTTCCTCGCGAGCAACCTTCCGGCAGATCTTGCCGAGCGCAATCGCCGCGGCTACCACCCATTGCGCGAGGATATCCGCCAATGGACCAAGATCCTGCATCGCCAGGGCTGGTCAGGGGGCAACTGGCCAAAGCACTGGGGGGGGACCGGCTGGTCGCCTGTACGCCAGTTCATCTTCGATGAGGAGTGTTTCCTGGCCGGAGCACCGCCAGTAGATACCGCTGGTTTCAAGATGATCGGACCGGTCATCATGACCTTTGGTAGCGACGCTATGAAGGAGGAATACGGCCCACGGATTCTCAGTGGCGATGTCTACTGGGGCCAAGGCTTTTCCGAGCCAAACGCCGGTTCCGATCTAGGATCGTTGAGTACCCGTGCGGAGCGAGTGGGTGACGAGTACGTGATCAACGGTCGGAAGATCTGGACGTCGTTCGTGGAAACCGCGGAGATGATTTTCCTGCTCGCCAAGACGGACCCGGAAGCTCGCCAGCGTGGCATCTCGATGATCCTCGTCGACCGCAAGGCGCCCGGAGTGACCATCCGCCCGATCTATGACATTGGCGAGAGCCACAGCCTCAACGAAGTGTTCTTCGACGATGTCCGGGTGCCGGTGAGCAACTTGGTCGGCGAAGAAGGCAAAGGATGGAGCTACGCCAAATTCCTGTTGGAGAACGAGCGCGCCTTCAGTGCCGAATGGCCGCGCAACAACGCCAACTTGGCGCGCCTGCGCAAGTTCCTCAACCTAGTGCAAGCCGATGGCCGTCGGCTGATTGAACTGCCCGGCTTCGCCTCACGGTTGGCACAGCTGGAAACCGACCTGCTTGCGCTGCGCTGGCTGTCTCTTCGGGCTCTCTACGAAAAGGCGGGGGGTCAGACTCGCCTGCCCGTGGGCTCACTGTTGAAAATTCGCGGCTCGGAGTTGCTGCAAAAGATCGGCGAACTGCAGGTAGAGGCGCTCGGTTGCTACGCCGGCTACGTTTATCCGGACCCGCTGGGCGATACCCAGGCAGAGGCCAGCTGGGGCCCAGGGCCGGACTACGCCCCCGGCGTCATGGCTGACTACTTCTATCGTCGCGCCACCACTATCTATGGCGGCGCCAATGAAGTGCAACGCACCATTATCGCCCGATCTTTTCTGGAGCTCTGATCATCATGGATTTCCAACTCAACGAAGAGCAGAACATGCTCAAGGACAGCGTCCGCCGCTTCATGCAGGACAACTGTGCCTTCGACAAGCGTTCTGACGTGGTGGAAAAAGGCTCCTTCAATGGTGGTCACTGGCAACAGATGGCGGAACTGGGACTTCTAGGCTTGGCAGTACCTGAAGAGTTTGGCGGGATGAACTGTTCTGCGCTGGAAACCGCCCTGATCATGGAGGAAATCGGCCGGTCACTCTGTGTAGAGCCCTATTGGGCCGTTGCCGTCCTTGCCGCCCGTACGCTGCAGGCCAGCAATGACGCCAAGGCATTCCCTTTGCTGCAAGCATTCTGCCTGGGCGAATTGCTGCCAGTCCTCGCTCATGAGGAAGCGGCTGCACGCGGCAATCCAGCCTTCGTTCAAACCACCGCCACTGACATGGGGGACGGTCGGTGGCGCCTTGATGGCGAGAAGGTCGCGGTGGTCGCTGGAAATGTCGCGGAACTGCTGATTGTTTCCGCCCGTACAGCCGGGCACGACGCTGATGAGTTCGGTATCAGCCTCTTCCTGGTGGATCCCAAAGCCAGCGGTGTCGAGCGGCGTGACCTGCGCCTGATCGACAACCGTTGGGCGAGCCACCTGAAGCTACGCGGCGTCGAACTGGGCCCCAAGAACCTGCTGGGTCGAGCCGGACACGGCCTGGAGGCCCTGCGTCAGGGGCAGGAGCACGCATTGGTCGCTCTCTGCGCTGAGGCTGTTGGGGTGATGGAGCAGGCACTGTGGATTACCCGCGACTACTTGAAGATTCGCAAGCAGTTCGGCCAACCACTCAGTGACTTCCAGAGCCTGCAGCACCGTATGAGCGAAATGCTGATCGAACTGGAGCTTTCCCGGGGGATGCTGCACTACGCGCTATCGGCGCTCGACCTGGATGCACCGGCACGAAATCGCGCTTTGGCGGCCGCCAAGGCACATATCGGCAAGAGCGGCCATTTCGTTTGCGGCCAGGCAATCCAATTGCACGGTGGCATCGGCGTAACCGAGGAATACGTTATCGGTCACTACTTCAAGCGAATGACCATGATCAATCAGACGCTGGGGACCAGCCTGTACCACTTCGAACAGCTTGCCGCGGGCGAGCGGCAATACCGAGCCACAGCTTGAGAGTCGGCAAAATGTGGTAGCCGCTGGCGCAGCCCAAGGACGGGCTAGCGCCTTTTTTATCAGGCTTCCCCTGCTCCCTGTGTCATGCGTCGGCTCAGGCCAGGGTGCGCAACACGCTTGCCAAGAGCTCAGGATGGGAAACGAAGGGTTCATGGGGCGTATCTATCTCAACTACTTTTGAGCATTCCAGACGCTGAGCAAAACGACGTTGCCACTCCGGCGGCAGGATGTCGTCGCGCATTGTCAGGATGTAAGTGGCGTAAACACCCAACTGCGCATAGCCTTGGCGCGACACTGGCTCAAATTGGGCAGCAGGCGGGGTACGATCCTGGCTAACCTCAGTCAGCAGCCAAGCGAGTTGTTGCGGATTCAAGTCACGGCCAAAAAATGCCACAGCCAAGGCATCTGGCTGAGTGTTTTGCATATCCACCGGCCAACCGACCTCATTGGGATCCTCGCCCTGCCGTGAGGTACCGAGCATTTGCATGATGGTTTGTCCCTCTTCTGGAGCAGATGTCGCCAGGTGAACCAGTCGTGCAAACAAGGCCGGGTCCTCGAGGACCATCATGGGCAGTAGCACTCCAGCAATGGAATGTCCCAGTAGCACACCGTCCTTGACCTTGGCTGCCCGCAATTCATCGTTGAGCTCACGCGTGATCTCCGCAAGGCTAACGCCATCGGGATTGCGCTCACGCTTGCCACCACAGCCGGGCATATCCAGAGCAATCACGCGATCAAAAGGATTGCCCTCCGCTGCAAACACTTTCAGCAGTGGTTCCCAGCACCAGGAACCGTGCTGCCCCCCGTGCAATAAGATCAAATCCGCCATTGCAGCAATCCTCATCGCAAAAAAAGACACCCGACCATAGGGCCGGGTGCTGGTTGCAAATGCAGCTGTCAATAAACTTCAAACAGGCCAGCAGCACCCATGCCACCGCCCACGCACATGCTCACCACTACGTAACGCGCACCGCGCCGGCGTCCCTCGAGCAACGCGCTTCCGACCAAACGCGAGCCGGTCATACCGAAGGGGTGCCCCAGGGCAATACCACCACCGTTGACGTTGAAGCGTTCGGGATCGATGCCCAGGCGATCGCGGCAGTATAAAGTCTGGCAGGCGAAGGCCTCGTTCAGCTCCCACAAATCGATATCAGCCACAGTCAGACCATGTTTTTTGAGTAGCTGCGGGATGGCCGTTACAGGACCGATCCCCATCTCCTCTGGCGCACAGCCTGTCACCATGAAACCGCGGTACGCCCCTAACGGCTGGAGTCCACGCTGCTCAGCGAGGCGCGCCTCCATCAACAGGCAGGCCGAAGCACCATCCGACAATTGACTGGCGTTGCCGGCAGTAACGCTGCCACCTTCAACTACAGGTTTCAGGTTGGCGAGTCCCGCGGCGTTGGTATCCGGTCGCAGACACTCGTCCTCTGTAAAGATGAACTCGTTGAAACTGACTTCCTTGGTCTGCTTGTCCACCAGCTTTTGCCGGACCAGCAGCGGCACGATTTCGTCATTGAACTTGCCAGCAGCCTGGGCTGCTGCGGCGCGCTGGTGCGCGAGCAGAGCGTACTCGTCCTGGGCCTCGCGACTGATACCGTATTTCTTCGCCACAAACTCGGCAGTCTCGATCATCGGCATATAAGCGTGCGGCACCAAGTCTGAGAGGGCATCGTCTTTCTCCCGAATGGCCGACTCCAGATAGCTCGGGGTCAACGCGCTGACGTTTTCCGAGCCACCGCCGATAACGATATCCATTTGATCGACCATTACCTGCTTGGCAGCAATGGCGATCGCCATCAGCCCGGAGGCGCACTGGCGATCGACTGTCGAGCCGCCGACCTCCACCCCCAGCCCTGCACGCAGCGCAGCGGCACGTGCCAGGTTGCGCCCGGCAGTACCGGCCGGCATGGCCGCACCAATGATCACGTCCTCGACCTCACCCGGCTCTATGCCCTTGCGCAATGCAGCCTGCAACAGAACGTGCGCAGTCATGCTGGGAGACTTGATGTTGTTCAGTGCACCGCGATGAGCCTTGCCGATGGGGGTACGCGCAGTGGAAACGATGACAGCTTCTCTCATAGGGAACTCCAGGCGGCCTCAGGCGCGCGCAGCGATAGGGAGGTTAAGGACGGCCTTGGCCAGGATGTCGCGCTGGATTTCGTTGGCGCCGGCGTAGATAGTTACCGGCCGCGCCATCATCAAAGGCCAGTGCAGGTCGGTGTGCAGATCGCCTAGCTGGATATCGCCGACCACACCGCCATGCTCGACGCATACCGCCACGTTGAACTCGGTGATGCGCTGCAGCAGCTCGGAGACATAGACTTTCAGCACCGAGGCCTCGGCGCCTGGCTGCGCACCTTGGTGGGCAATATCGTCGCAAACGCGAGCGTAGAGCAGACGGTAATCGTGCAGGTCTGCCTGCAACTCGGCGAGACGATCCAGCACCCCACGATCCGCATCAAGCCGGCGCTCCTCGACCAGGCGCTCGGCCAGGTCCAGCGCCGTACCCGCCATCGCCGAACTGCCCAGCCAGATTCGCTCGTGTCCGAGCAACGCCTTGGCCACACTCCAGCCCTGGTGCAGCTCACCCACCAGGTTCTGCGCGGGTACGCGGACATTGTCGAAGAACACTTCGCAGAACTCGTTCTCACCCGCGATGTTAGCGATCGGGCGGATGCTGACCCCCGGTGCCTTCAGGTCAATCAGCAGGAAGCTGATACCTTGCTGCTTTTTCTCGAACTTGCCGGTGCGTACCAGCGTGAAGATATGCGTGCAGTCGGTTGCGTGAGTGCTCCAGATTTTCTGGCCGTTGACCACGAACTCATCGCCATCGCGCAACGCCTGAGTACGCAAGCTAGCCAGGTCAGAACCGGCGCCCGGCTCGGAGTACCCCTGGCACCAGACATCCTCGCAACGCAGGATGCGTGGCAGGTAATAAGCACGCTGCGCGTCACTGCCCCACTTCATCAGCGTTGGGCCGAGCTGAGTCTCGCCGTTATCGATGATCCGCCCCACCCCGGCGCGTTCCATTTCCTCCTGGTAGATCATCTGCTTGGCAAACGAGATACCCATGCCGCCGTACTCCCGCGGCCAGGCAGGAGCTCGCCAGCCGTGGTCGTCGAGCAGGCGCAGCCAACCTGTCAGATCGTCACCGCGCAGCCGGAGGAACGGCCGCCGGTCGTTCTGGCGCAGATGATCGGGGTAATGCTTGTCGAGCCAGCCGCGCAGGCGCAAGCGGAAGTCTTCGTCGCTCCACTCCCGAGGATCGTCGGAGCTGCTGAAGACGACGCTGTGCTGCGTGTCCTCATCCAGCGCTTCGCGACGTAATTGCGGATAGTGGCTGGCAAAACGGCGCCGATGTGCCGCCACCGACCCCAGCCAGGCGGCACCGAAGATCGCTGCACGTAGGTAAAGGCCGATATCTACCTCTTCGGCAAACCCCATGGCACCGTGCAACTGCACAGCCTGACGCCCGGTATTCACTGCAACGGCGCCACAGCGCGCCTTAGCAGCGCTGACAGCGGCCAGAGTTTGCGCGGACTGCGGATCGTCCTCATAGAGCCGCAAAGCATTCCGCCAGGAGGCATTGGCCAGCAATCCGTCGATGTGCAGGTCCACGCAGCGATGCTGTACGGTCTGGAAAGAGCCGATTGGCCGCTCGAACTGCACGCGTTGACTGACATAGGCGATGGTCTGGCGCAGGCAGCCGGCCGCCTGTCCTGATAGTTCTGCCGAAAGTGCAATTCGCCCTGCAGTCAGAGCCTGCTCGGCAGCTCGCTCCGCAGCCTCACCACGCAAAAGAGGCGAGGCAAATAGCAGTGGGGTCTGATCAAAATGCACATGCGCCTGTGTAGCCACCCCCGCTGCGAAATGCTCGAAGCGGATACCTGGCGCGTTGGCGGCCACGGCCACCACCACTGGTTCACCGTCCAATTGGGCGTATACCAACAAAACCGAGTCAGCCTCGCAGGCACTGACGAACATTTTGTCGCCACTAAGGCGCCCCTGTTCGACCCGGCAGGCGCTCTGGCCGACATCCAACTGCCCGGCTTTTTCCTGCCAAGCAAAACTCAACAAGCGCTCGCCGGACTGCAGCCACTGAGCCAGTTGCTCCCGCTCATTGGCCGCCTCCGGCCCACTAGCGCCCAGCAGTACCGACGGTATGACGCAGCAGGCGACAAAGGGCTCCGCGAGAATGCGCTCTCCCATCACTTCACTAAGCGCACAAGCCTCAGGCAATCCCAGACCGGTACCTCCCAGCTCTTCGGCTAACATCACGGCAGTCCAGCCGAGTTCGGCCATCCCGCGCCACAGAGCCCTCTCCACCGGCCGAACCCGACCAATCCAGCCGCGAAGCCTGGCCGGATCGTGGGAACCGGCCAGAAAGTCGTTCGCGGAGTCCACGAGCAGCTCGACAACTCCTGCTTCATTGTTCATATGCCAGCTATCCATCGGTTAATAACTGATAAACTATCAGCTATAATGCCCGGACACTGCAACTTGTCAATCACTGACAAGGCAGCGTGCAAGGCTTTCGAATTCCCCATCGATTGGAGAGAGAAGCTTCATGCTCAGAGGATTTGATAAGGGGCAGCGCGCAGCGCTGCTGATCAGCGAATGCCAAATGGCGGTGCTAGACCCGTCTCTGGCATTGTTTCAGGGGCTTGCCGAACAGGTTGCCAAACGAGGCATCGTCTCCCGCATCGCTCGCCTGGCACAGGCTTTTCGGGATGCAAAACTGCCTGTCATTCATTTACACGTCGCTCACCGCCCCGGTTACATCGACCTACCGAGAACCAGTGCCATCATCGCCGGCTCGACCAAACAGAACCGGATGATTGCTGGCAGCCGGGATGTCGAGGCAGTCGCGAATTTGCAACCACAGGAGGGTGACATCCTCCATTCGCGTAGCTTTAGTCTGGTTGCATTCCACGGTACCGATTTGGACGCGATCCTGCGCAACATGGGAGTACAAACAGTGGTCCCGGTTGGTGTGTCAACCAACGTGGCGATCTCCGGGATGTCCCTGTGTGCCTCCGATCTGGGCTACCAGGTGGTAGTCCCCGAAGACTGCATCGCCGGCGCCACGGCGGAAAGCCACGAGTTCATCGTCGCCAATTTGCTGCCGTTGTACAGCACGCTGAGCGACAGTGACTCGGTGATTCAGGCGATACGCTAAGGGAGCACCACTGCCGCGGCCCTGGCCACGGCAGTGGTCAGTGCTTGAAGCGCTCTCGCAGGACGCTCTTGAGAACTTTGTTAAGGCTCTCGCTGCGCGGCAGGCGTTCGACCACCTCCAATTGCTCGGGAATCTTCTGGCGCATCACCCGAGCCTGCTCGAAGTAAGCCACCATTTCCGCAAACTGCAACGGTGCCAGCCCTTCCTTCGCCTCAATCACGGCGCAGACGCGCTCGCCACGCTCGCTATCGGGCAGGCCAATGACCGCGACGGCAGCTACCTTGGGGTGGGCATAGAGCAGGTCTTCGATTTCCTTCGCCGAAATATTCTCGCCCTTACGAATGATCACGTCCTTGAGGCGACCGGTCAGCGTCACCCGGCCATCGTCGCGCAACAGGCCCAGGTCGCCGGTGCGGAAGAAGCCGTCGGAGTCGAACGCCTCGCTGTCCAGCTGAGTATCGGTATATCCCTTGAATACCCCCTCCCCACGCACCCGCACCTCGCCCGTTTCACCAGGTGCGGCCAGTTGACCATCCAGGCGCACAATGCGCAGTTCAATCCCAGCGACTGGCAATCCTTCGGAACAGGCAAGCGCCTCGTCGGGATGATCAGGAGATCCCGCGCAGATCAGTGGCACTTCGGTCATTCCGTAGTTATGAGTCAGAGCGCAGCGGATCGCCCTTTTCACCTGGTAGTACAACGCTGCCGGTTTCGCCGCCCCACCTCCGCACAGCAGGCGCAGACTGGGAATCAACGGTTGCTCCGGCTGGCGCAGCTGCTCGGCGAGCAGAGCCTCATAGTGTGCTGTGCTACCGCCAGTGGTGGTCACACGGTGGCGGCGGAAGATTTCCGCCGCCTGTTCCGCCTGAAACCGCTCGAGCAACACCGCTGACATCCCGCTGGCTAGCAGCATGGCGGTGTACATGGCACCGCCGATGTGGGCATAGGGAAACGCCAGCGTACCGATATCGGTCGAAGTGACCCGCATCGCCCGTGCGAGGTTCAGCCCGCCGAGCAAAAGCGTGCGATCGGTATGGCGCGCGCCTTTGGGCTCCGAGGTTGTTCCGGAGGTGTAATAGACCCAGCGCACCGCATCGCCGTCCACCGGCGCCCGCGGCAGACTCGAAGGTGCGCCCTGCGGAAGATCACCCGCCAAGACGATCCGCTGCGGCGGCCGCGCCAGGCCAGCACAAAGACCTTCGGCCATAGCCGGGTAGTCACGCTCGCCAGCCCCAGGAATCAGGTAGAAATCCGAGCCGTTGCGCGCCAGCAGCGCCGCCACTTCACGTTCGCCGTATAAAGAGATAATCGGATTCTGCACCGCTCCCAGTCGGGCGAGCGCCAGGGCGGTCATCACTGCAGTCAGTCCGGTCGGTAGTTGCCAGGTGACGATGCTGCCGGGAACAATGCCGCGCCCGAGCAGGCCAGCAGCCAGGCGTTCGGAGATTTCCCGAGCCTGGCGGAAGGTCATGCGCAGGCCACGTTGGCCGTCGATGAGCATAGGGGCCTCGGGGGTCAAGGCTGCGCGAACCTCGAGCAAGCCCCACAACGTCGTCGCTTCGAGCAATTGAGCGCTCATTGTCGTCCTCGTGAGATACGCGCTTACCAGGCAGCCCGATGGGCACCACCATCCACGGGAATCAGGCAACCCGTGAGGTAACCGCCCAGTTCAGAACACAGGTAAACCGCCAGGGACGCGATTTCCTCGGGCCGCCCCATGCGTTGTACCGGCACACCCCGGCTGAGTCGTTGTAACAGGTCGTCGATTGGCATTCCCCGAGCCGATGCCATCATCCCTACCTGCTCACGCATATGCTCGGTGGCGATCCAGCCGGTGGCCAGGGTATTGACGGTGATCCCGAACGCGGCGAACTCGTCGGCCAGCGATTTGTTCAAGGTCACAACACCTGCACGCGCAGTATTGGCCGCCATAAGGCGCAAACCGGGGGCTGGCTCCTTTGCAGCGGCGGTGCCGATTGTCAACAGGCGGCCCCAGCGTTGCTCACGCATATGCGGCAGGGTCGCGCGCGCCAGGTGCACCACGCTCATCACCAGCCCCTGGAAAGAGTCGAGGAAACGCTCGGCACCTTCCTCCAGAAAATCGCCCGGCTCTCCACCGTGCACGTTGCTGATTACTATGTCCGGGGCGGCGAAGGCAGCACGCGTTGCCGCAACCGCCCGCCGAATCTCATCTTCGCTGGTGAGGTCGGCGCTAACCCCCTGGGCGATGCCACCCCGCGCGCGGATGCCCTCGACCGCCTCCTCGATCGCCGTGGCACCTCGCGCCACGACCATGACCCGGCAGCCTTCGGCGGCGAGCATCTCACTGCAGGCACGACCGATGCCTTTGCTGCCACCCGATACAAGCGCGACGCGCCCTTCTATTCCCAGTTTCATGACTTGGCTCCTCATGCCCGCCATAGCGCCAAATGACGCCCACGGGGCTACCGCGCGGCTGACACGATCGGTGAATGGACGTGAGTTGAATAAAGTGAAACCGACACCCGTTGCAGGTGCCGGTTCTGGCTTAGCCCCTTACCCGGTACCGAGCTGCCTGGTGCCCAGGTATCACCGGCTCATCTGCTGCATAAGATGTTGGCAATGGTTCGGCGGGCGACGAGGGAACGCTTGGCACCTCTCGGCTGGCCATCTTGGGCAGGAGGAAGTAAGACAGCGCCGGGATGAGCACCAAGGCACCGATCATGTTCCACAGGAACATGAAACTGAGCAGGATGCCCATGTCAGCCTGGAACTTGATCGGCGACCAGATCCATGGGATCACACCGGCCGCCATCGTCAGGCCGACAAGGCCAACGATGCGCCCGACGAAGTCCAACGAGCCCTCGTAGGAACGAGCTAGCGTCATGCCCTGGCGTTGCATGTTCAGTTGTACGCTGAGCAGATACAGCGCGTAGTCGACCCCGACGCCGACACCCACCGCGATCACTGGCAAGGTGGCGACCTTGATGCCGATGTTGAGCAGTACCATCAGCGCTTCGCAAAGCACTGAGGTGATAATCAGAGGGACCAGCGCCACCACCACCGCCCGCCAACTACGGAAGGTAATGAAGCAGAGAAGCGCTACCGCTCCGTAGAGCACCAAATGCAAAGTCCAGAAGCTGCGCTTGACCACTATATTGGTGGTGGCCTCGATTCCAGCGCTACCCGCGGCCAGCATGAACTCACGGGCCGGAGTGTTGTACTGCTTTGCGTAACTCTCGACCTCCTCCACCACGCGGTCCAGGGTCGCTGCCTTGTGATCGCTGAGATAGGCGATGATCGGCGTGATAGCGCATCCTCGATCGGCCATTTCCGGTCGATCAGTAGAAAACATCTGGAAAGCCTGGTTACGGTTGCTGTTGTTGCGCGGAATTGCCTGCCATCGCGGATTGCCCTCGAACATCCCCGAGGTCGCCAGGCGCACGCCATCGGCCGGCGAAAACGTGGTCTGAACTCCTGGAATTTCGCGCAACCTGGCAGCCAGTCGGTCCGACTCGATCAACGAGGCGAACTTCGTACACTCTCCCGGTGGGGTCTTCAGCATCACGACAAACTGGTCGGTAGAAAGCCCGTAGTTCTGGCTGACGAATGCCACATCGCGGTTGTAGCGGGACTCCGGACGCAGCTCCGGGGCGCCGGCATTGAGGTCGCCGAACTGGACGTGATGGCTGATCGAGAACCCCGCACCGGCCAATGCGAGGGCACCCAATACTGCGGCGGTCGCACGGCGCCGCTCGGTCAGCCGGACCAGCCAGGCGCGGATCATCTGCAGCGGGCTGCGGCCAGCTTCCAGCTGCGAGGCACTCTGCACGCTACGCCGAGCGGCACTCTCGCTGACACCGAAATACGACAGCAGCACGGGGATCAGGAACAATTTGGTGAAGATCAGGATAGCCACGCCCAGGCTGGTGGTCAGCGCCATGTCCCGGATCACAGGGATATCGATGATCACCAGCACGGCGAAGCCGACGATGTTCACCAGCAATGCCGTCAAGCCAGCCATGAATAGCCGGCGGAACGTATAGCGCGCGGCGACATATTTGTGCGTGCCGCGGCCGACGTCCTGCATGATACCGTTCATCTTCTGCGCGCCATGGGACAGGCCGATGGCAAAGATCAGGAAAGGCACCAGGATCGAGTACGGGTCGAGCACGTAGCCGAGCACGCTGAGCAGCCCCAGCAGCCAGACGACGCCGAGCAGCGCGCAGAACACCAGCAGCAGGGTGCTGCGCAGGCAACGGGTATAGAGCAGAATCAGCACGCTTGCGATAATCACCGAGAAGGCGAAATACGCCATCACCGAATACAGGCCATCAATCAGATCACCCACCAGTTTGGCGAAGCCGATGATGTGAATGCGGATGCCGTCGCTTTCCAGCGATCGCACATTTTGCTCAAGCTGATGAGAGAAGTCGGCGTAGTCCAGAGCCTTTCCAGTCTCAGGATTGATATCAAGCAAGGGTACGAAGATCATCGATGAACGCAGGTTGTTGGCGACATAGCTTCCGACGATGCCGGCGCGATTGATGTTCGCACGCAAGCGATCCATCGACTCCTCACCACCATCCCAGCGATCCGGAATCACCGGACCACCGCGATAGCCAGCCTCGGTGACTTCGGTCCAGCGCAGGCTGCTGGTCCACAGCCCACGCATCCAACCCTGGTCAACACCTGGCATCAGGTAAACCGCATCGTTAACTTTCTGCAGAGTCAGCAGATAGTCCTTGTCGAAAATGTCTCCGCGAGTGTTCTCAACGACGATACGCGTCGAGTTGCCCATACCGCGCAAGGCGTCTCGGTGCTTGAAGTAGTTCTGGATGTAGGGATGCGACTGCGGAATCATCTTTTCGAAGCTGGTATTCACCGGCAGTTTCAGGGCATGCCACCCAAAGAACAGAGTCAGCAGCGCGCACAGAGCGATGACCGCCGCGCGATGGTTGAATACCAGGCGCTCGAGCCAGTTTCCGCTGGATCTGTCGAACTGACTGGGATCGGAAATCACGGGCATGTCGAGAGCGTTGGAAAAAGCCATGTTCGCCTCTATTTATTCTTGAATAACGAAACAGCTACTGCAGGGCAACCGGTCTCACACCGGAATAGCCAACCGTAACGGCTTGCCCTTTCGGCAGGGCCACCAGGCTGGTGAAGCGTCCGGGACGGCTGCCGGGCACCACCTTGAAAGCGCTCAACTGGGAATCTGTCTGCAGCACTCGCCCATCGACGCTGGAGGCAATGAAGCGCCCCCCTTCGGCCAGCTGAAGATCACTCAGCGCCACGCTGATTCCAGTCGGCATCACAACCCAACTGGCGCCATGATCCAGAGAGCGGTAGGCACTCCCTTGGAGCCCAACTGCAATGACGGCACCAGGCCGCGCCTTGATGCTGAAGAAACTGCCGCTGTAGCCAGTCTCCAAGGTCTCAAAGCGTCCGCTCTGCGGATTCAGGCGGTAAACGGTGCCGCGTTCAGAGCTGAGGAACAGATCGTTGCCGTAACCGCTGATGCCCAGGTAATGGAGCAACTCGGGATTGTCGACACGCTCCATCCATGACTCCCACGTTTTGCCCCCATCGTGAGTAGCCAGCAACGTACCGAAGGTGCCTGCGACATAGCCGACCTTGGCATCGACGAACCAGACCCCCATCAGTGCCTGCTCAGGACCATCCTGGTAATTGAGCCTGACCCCGTTTAGATAACTGGCGGCATTGCTATCGCCGGCAGCTGCGAGCTGTTCGAAATGCTCCTGCAGCAACTTGGCGGCATCTCGCCCGTCCAGTTGTTTAATCCAGGATTTGCCGTGGTCATCGCTATGCAGCACCACGCCCTCGTGCCCCACCGCCCATCCATCAGTCTGGGTAGGGAAATACACAGCGAGCAAGTCGGACGAAACTGGTGAGGCCATCTGTGTCCAAGTGGATCCGGCATCATCGGAGACCGCAATGAGTCCGCGGGCGCCTACGGCTACCAGCCTCTTTCCAACCACAGTGATCGCATTGAACTGCGCGCCAAGAAGATTACCCACTTGGGATGCGGGGCGATCCAGGGGATCGATGAAGCCATCATCAGCTCTTGCCCAGGGCGCCAGGGCAAAAAACAGCAGCGCGACTAGCAGCCGATTGCGCAATGCAGCCATTACATCCTCCAGCAGGCCACGCCACCCTGAATTACGAGGGCAGGCGACCGGAAAAAAGGGGGGATCACTCCCCCCTGATAACGCTCAACTGTGTTGCATGGAGTTCAGCGCACGCCACTCCCGGCAAGGGAGCCCGGCGTGAAATAGGCGGCCGGATAGGGATCAACCTGGTAGAAACCCGTCATCTTCGGCGCCCCCATCAGAGACCCGTTGCTGTAAGCGCCCTTGGTCATGTCGTACAGAACATACTGACCATTGCGGTAGGCGGGCTTCTCGTATTGCTGGATCGACGGCTGGTACATCAGGTGGTGCACCTTGCCAGCCTGGTCTAGCGAGTAGTAGGCCAGAATGCTCCAGCTATCCTCGTCGAGCAGGAAGTGCTTGACCTTCTGCACGTGACGCTCACCCGGCTTGAGAGTTGCTTCAACCACCCATACGCGGTGTAGCTCCCAGCGCAATACATCGGGGTTGAGGTGCTTCGGCGTGTTAGCCACCGTCGGATCCACGGACCAGGCCTTGTAGGTGTTGTAAGGAACGTACATTTCCTTACGACCGAGCAGCTTGAAGTCGAACTTGTCCATCTTGCCGTCGAAGCCGTTGATCTCGTCGAACAACAGCACACCTCCGCTGGAGGTACTCACGGTGTCGTACTTGAACTCCGGAGCCAGACGCACACGCCGCTGACCGGGAATGTACGACCAGGCCATAGCATCACGCTGGCTGGTTTCGAGGAAGTTGTAGCGCATCTGCTTGACGCCAACCGATGCTGCCGGCGCGGTCGTAGAGGCGATCAGCGCCCAGTACGGCTGGTTGTCCGGCACCTTGTCGAGACTGTTGTCCCAGAACAAGTTGCGGTTCTCAATCTTCTGAATACTGCTGAGAGTCACGCCACCGGAACTGTCGATCAGATAAGCCGCCTGAGTGCCTTCGCTATAGGGCAGCTCGAACTTAGTGTTCGCATTCCACATGGCCTCATAGCCATCCTTAGGAATTGGGAACGGAATCTGCGCATGGGCGCCCGACAGACCCGGCGCAGGCCCATCAAGCTTGGGATTCTTCACACGCTTGATGGTGTTGTCGTACACCCACTGCGGGTAACAGGCGGTACGGTGAGTCGGATAGACATCGACGCGGAAACTCTCCGGATAGCGTTTGAAGAGTTCCAAGGTGCCTAAGTCGAGCTTGTCCTTATATTGCGCCAGGTTCGCTGCGGTAATCTGGAACAGCGGCTTCTCATTGGCGAAGGGGTCAACATAGGGCGAGCCGCCCTTAGCGCCCATGATCGGCTTGTAGTCGGCGGGAGCGGTGCATAGGCCACCGTCCCAGGCGGGGATACTGCCGTCAGAATTGGCAGCCTTGATCGCTCCCAAGGGGGTCAAGGTATTGTCCAACTGGCTGATCTCCGCATCACTTGGCGTGGCCATGGCGTGCCCGCTAAGGAGCACACCGGCCAGACCCAGCCATAGCGTATTGTTCTTATAATTCATGGACTGTTCCTTCATTGGCAGGTTCAGGAAACGAAATCAGAAGGTCGTCTTGTAGGTGAACGACAACCAGCCATGGTCGTTCTGCACTGCAGAACCATTGGTGTAACTGTTGGTGGCATAACCTTTCGCTGGATCGTTCTTGTATTCCGCGTGGGAATCCAGCCAGGTCAGGCTGAAGGTATGCAGGTTCTTCCAGACCCCCGAGACACCAACTGAATAGTTGTAAGCTCCCTCGTTCGTTCCACCAAGAGTCGGACTGTTACCGTTGATGCCATAGGCGAGGCTCATCGGCATAGACACGTCCCAGCCCGGGAAGAGTTGCGGCCACTGCGGAGTGAAGCCTATCTGCGTACCGAGAGAACCACGGTCTGCGCAATTCTTCGAGTACCCGGAGGTGCAGCCATAACCACGGGCGTTGAAACGATCCGGGTTATCGGTAATTTTGTCCAGATGGTTGTAGGCAATTTCCCCCTGAAGGGTGCCACCATCCCACAACGCCGTTTGCGGCAGAAGGTAGATGGCATTGACCAGTGCATGCCAGCTATCGCCGCGCGCACCCTCAACCTCGCTGTAGGTGGGCGACGAGTTATTCCCTGGCAACACGGTGAAACCAGAAACCGAGTTCAGAGCAGTGTTTTTGCGGTATGAGAGCTCACCCGCCACACTTACCGTCCCCACAGTCTGGGAGATACTCAGGCCGTAAAGCTCGGTATCCCGCGCGTAGGCCAAGCGAACTGCACTCGGTACCACCGCCACGACACCAGGCGCGAACTGGCGGCGCTGCAGCTGAGTGAAGCTCCACGGCAACTTCTCATCGAAGCGGCGGTAGTACGCACCAACTGTTCCGCCCAACCACCAAGGCGACCAACGCAGATTCAGACCGAAGTCGCCGGATTTGTGATCGGGCTCTACGTCATGACCATTGGGGATCTCAAAGCCGGATGCCGCAGTATTGCCAAGATCCGAGCGGGAACCATCGGAAGGAGCGAAGTAGGTACCACCAGGCACCAGCCGGAAAGGCTTCCAGTCCAGCAGGTACTGCGCCGCAATAGATAGGTCATCGGTCAACTGCAGCTGAGTGGAGATCTGCTTCAGCGGCATGAACAGTTCTTTGGCCTCGGACCCTGGGCTGGTCGCCGCCTTGATGGTGTTCACCGGCCCCTGAGAGTAAGCGATGCTGTTACCGATGGAGTACAGCGACTCACCCCAGTAGACGTTATGCTGCCCAACTTTGAGGTTACCGGTCATGCTACCCAGCTGGTAGTTGCCGAACACGAACGCGTCCAGGAACTCACCAGAGGGGCCAGAGATGTAACGGTCGGTATAGCCGTTGTAATGGTTATTGCGGTAGTTGCCACTACGCCCCAGCGCAGGATTGGGCTCGGCACTATCTTGGTATACGTCGTCGTACCACCCGGCGGCACTGACGCGCACGCCATAGGTATTCTTCCAAATCGCATCAAACTCGGTGATGACATCCAGTCGATTAGTGACCATGTCACCGCTATCGAATTTGTGCTCAGTATCGTCGTACGCAGGCGAGTTGTTGAAATCCTTGTTCCGGCCTTCCATTCGCCAACCGGCATTGTAGCGAATGGTATTGTCCCAGTTGATATTAAGGTCCGGATTGCCTGTCTCGATTGGCATGGCTCCGGCGGAGCCCGCCCCCATAGCCCCTATCATCAAGGCGATCGAGTAAGCGAGGTACGAAGGCTTAGGCCAGTGCTTACCGCCACAGGCAATTGTTGTTTTTGTTCTCATCACGTTGCTGCCTCTCCGATTCAGATCGGTTTTATTTTTCTGGCCTGGCAATGCATTCGAGAGTTCAGCACCTGTCTCGTTGCACGTCTACGGCTACGCCAGAACTCTCAACCACAAGCTAACATATAGTCAGCTATTAGCAACCCCTCTGAACGGAAAAAACGTCAGCTATTGATGTTTCCCTTTGCATTCAATCGGTTAACCTTCATCACAAGCCGCAGCAGCGACATTCTCTAGCTGCCCTCCCCTGAAGCCCCCACGCTCCGCCAGATGATCACCCGTCTCGGCCAGCAGCCCAGCTACAAGCACCGCGGTTGACGGCACGCTCAGTCATCCGCCGGCTGCCGGGCAGCAACCCGCGAAGATGGCGCGCGCTGAATTCTTCTCGTTACACACAGCCGCCTGCCGCAAATATCCATCGCCCAAGCGTCCGGCACCCCCTCGAATAACTAGCATTGACACAATAACTGATATATCGTCAGCTATATCCGAACGCCCTTTACCAAAGAAGCAAAGCGCACAACTCCCGTTTTCCGAAAGCCAGGCGCGCCCCATCCAAGAAGAGGTATTCCATGCCCGCTCCCACGTTCCCCCATCTGTTCCAGGGCTTTACCCTGCGCAATCTGGCACTGCCCAATCGCATCGTCATGGCACCCATGTCGACCAACCTCGGCAGCCCAGAAGGGTTCGTAACCGCAGAACAGATCGCTTTCTATCGTGAGCGGGCGCTCGGCGGAACCGGCATGATCATCGTCGAGTTCTGCTGCGTTGACGGCACCACCGGTCGCTCGGAACATCGACAACTGACCCTCGAAGCCCCTGCTCAGGTCGCTGGGCATCAGCGCTTGGTGGAAGCCATCACTTCCGCTGGCGCGGTCGCCTGCCTGCAGTTGCAGCACGGTGGTCAGGGCGCCAAGCGCGACCTGGTGCGCGGTGGTATGCCGATCGCCCCCAGCGACGTACTCAGCCGCTCCGGCCGTCTGATGGCCCGAGCGATGACCGACGACGAAGCGGAAGCCCTGATTGAAAGTTTCGGCCAAGCAGCCGAGCTGGGTATACAGGCCGGCTACCAGGCAGTGGAACTCCACGGCGCCCACGGCTATTTGCTGACCTCCTTCCTCTCCCCTTACTCCAACCAGCGAGACGACCGTTGGGGTGGCGACGAGGAAAGGCGCCTGGCCTTCCCGCGCCGGGTGATCCAGCGTGTTCGCCAGGCCATCGGCGACCGCCCCTTGATCTACCGCATCTCGGCTGACGAGTTCACCCCGAAAGGGCTGACTATCGACGATATGGAACGTATCGCGCCCAAGCTGGTTGCCGCTGGGGTCGACGCCCTGCACGTTTCCATCGGCCTGGGCTGGACTAGCTTCGACAAGGTGATCGAGCCAATGTCTACGCCTGAGGGTTGGCGCCTGCCCTACTCCAGGCGGATACGCGCGGCTACCGGCGTTCCGGTGATTAGCGTCGGTCAGATCCGTTGGCCGGAGACAGCTGAGCATGCTATCCGCGACGGCGACGCCGACCTTATCGCCCTGGGCCGGCCGCTACTAGCCGACCCGGAGTGGGCGAACAAGGCACGCCGCGGTGCGCCCCAGGACATCCGTCCGTGCACGTCCTGCAACTACTGCGTGGCCATCAGTTCGGGAGAGCACGGCATGATCGGTTGCGCCGAGAACCCACGCAGCGGCCACGAGCTCGACCGGATGCCGGACGCCGGCGCACGCCGAGGCCAGCGCGCCGTCGTGATCGGTGGTGGCCCCGGTGGTATGGCGGCAGCATTGATGCTCGAACAAGCCGGTTTCGTCACCGAGCTCCACGAATCTCGCAGCAGTCTCGGCGGGGGTCTAATCGCCTCGGCGGCCCCACCGTTCAAGGACAAGCTCACTTGGTATCAGGACTATCTGCAACGCCAGCTGGAGGCCAGCGCGGTGCAAATCCACCTGAACAGCCAGTTCGATTTCGCGGCACTGGATCAGGGGTCGCCCCCGGCGATTGTCTTGTTGGCCACCGGAGGACGAGCGATCCGCCTGCCCGTGGAAGGCATTGACAGCAAACCGGTGAAAGACGCCTACGAACTGCTGATGGGCGATAACCCTACGCTCAGCACCAATCCGGACCTGCCAGTACTGGTTTATGGCGGCGGCGAAACCGGCTGCGAAACCGCCGAATTACTCAGCGAGCAGGGCCACGAAGTGATCCTGGTCAGCCGCTCGCCGGCCATCCAGCTGGCGCGCTCGGCAGAAATGATCTACCGCGGCGTATTGATCGAACGCCTCCTGGCGAACCCACGCATTCGCATCATCGACAACAGCGCCGTGGTGCTCATTCAGGACGATGGCCTGGTGGTACTCGAGGACGCCGCCGGTCAACGCAGCGAGTTGCATACCGGGGCCGTGCTCATCGCCCAGGGGCGCCGCCCGGACGACAGTCTGCTCAAGGCACTGCTGCAAGCCCAGGTGCCCGTGGCGGCGATTGGTGATGCACGTCGCGGCGGACGAATCGGCGACGCTGTCCACGACGCCTACCGGACCATCCACACCCTTTGCGCGGGCTCGGCCCCGCTGCGCCCGCTGGCCTGCTGAGCCGGCGCCTCAAAATAAGAACTGGAACCGTCGAAGGAAACCGCCATGCAACTGACCCTATCCCCGGCCGATGAGGCTTTCCGTGAGGAGGTCCGCGACTTCCTCAAGGCCTCGCTGCCGTCCGACGTCATCCGCCGCAGCCGCACCGGGATGCATCCGCCGAACGAGGATGATCGCCGCTGGTGGAATCGCGTCCTGCATGACAAAGGCTGGGCCGCGCCGCACTGGCCGGTGGAATACGGCGGCCCCGGCTGGACGCATCTGCAGGAGCACATTTTCGAATACGAATGCTGGCTGGCCGGCGCCCCTGAATTGCGCTGGCAAGGTCTGCGCCTGCTCGGTCCGGTCCTCTACACATTTGGCAGTCCGGAACAAAAAGCTCGCTACCTGCCGTCGATCCTGAAAGGCGAAGAAATGTGGGCTCAGGGCTTTTCCGAGCCTGGTGCGGGCTCTGATCTGGCGTCGTTGAAAACCAGTGGAGTGATTGACGGCGACGACTACGTCATCAATGGGCAGAAACTCTGGACGACCGAAGGACAATACTGCGAGCAAGGCTTCTTCCTCGTCCGCACGGAGCAGAGTGATCGACCGCAGAAAGGCCTATCCATGATCATCATCGATATGCGCAGCCCGGGAGTAACCGTGCGCCAGATTCCGATGATCAATGGCGAAGGTTCAACCTGCGAAGTTTTTCTCGACAATGTGCGAGTGCCGCGCAGCAACTTGATCGGTGAAGCAGGTGCTGCCTGGAATCAGGCCAAGTTCCTGCTCTCGAACGAACGCACTTCCAGCGCTGACCTGTACAAGGCGCGAGGGGACCTGGAGCGTATCCGCAACATCGCCAGCGCGGAACAGAAGGACGGCCGCCCATTACTCCTGGACCCAGGTTTCGCCCGACGCTTCGCCGCGCTGCGCCTGGAAGTCGAGGCGCTGGAGTGGTCGGTGCTGCGAGTCATGCACGAAGCACCCAGCCGTCACCCCATCGCCGCCTGCGCCTCCGTGCTGAAGGTCCGTGGTTCCGCGTTGCAGCAGAAGCTCACCGAAACCATGGTCGAGGCCCTCGGCCAGCGCAGCCTGCGCCAGTACCGCCGTGATGAAGCCTATGCCGCACCGGCCGAAAATCCGTTGTGGCCAGCCTACACGCCAGGGGTCACCACCGACCTCATGTACCTGCGGGCCTGCACCATCTATGGCGGTGCAATGGAAGTCCAGAAAAACATCATCGCCAAGTTGGCGTTCGGATTCTGACCATGAACTTCGATCTCTCCGATGAGCAGAAAATGCTCGCCGACAGCGCCGAGCGTTATATCCGCGACCGCTATCCCTTCGAGGAGCGCCGGCACGTCTTCAGCAACCCCAACGGTTTTTCCCGCCAGCAATGGCAACACTTTGCCGACATGGGCTGGCTTGCCTTGGGAATCCCGGAGGAATGTGGCGGCCTGGGCGGCAGCGCTTTCGATCAGGCCCTGCTGATGGAGCAACTGGGCGGTGGCCTGGTGGTGGAGCCGGTCGTCGACACCGCGATCCTTTGCGCCCGCCTCCTGCAGGCTAGCGAGAATCTCGAGTTGCGCGAACGTCTGCTCGGACGCATCGCCGCTGGCGAGGTCGTGCTCGCCCTGGCGCACCAGGAAGGCCACTCACGGCACGAATACGACACCGAAGTGCTGACTAAGGCGCGTCCGGTTGCCGGCGGCTGGAGCCTGAGCGGCGTCAAACACCGGGTATTCCACGGCGGCAGCTCCGACCACTGGCTGGTCAGCGCGGAAATCGAAGGTACCGGCGATCTGGCTCTGTTCCTGGTTGACCGCCACCCTGTTGGCGCCAACCTGGAAAGCTACGAGCTTATCGATGGTAGCCGGGCCGCGGACATCGTATTCGATCACGTGATGGTCGCCGAATCCGCCCTACTGCTGCGGGGTGAGGCTACCCAGGAAGCCCTGGAGGAAGCTCTCGACTACGCGATTCTGGCAATGAGCGCCGCCTGCCTCGGCTCCATGGAGTTCGTTATGGCGCTCACTGCAGACTACTTGAAGACTCGCATCCAATACGGAAAGCCACTGGCGCAATTCCAGGCCCTACAACACCGCATGGCGGAAATGTTTGTCGAGACCGATCAGGCGCGCTCGATGCTTTACAGCGCAATCCGTGCCTTTGAATCCGGCGATGCAGCTGCACGCCGGCAGTCCGCATCCGGAGCCAAGGTGATAGTCGCCCGCGCCCAGTACTTCGTCAGCGGCCAGGGTATCCAACTACATGGCGGTATCGGTACCACCGACGAGTACGTCGTGGGCCATCACTACAAGGCGGCAGTCATGTACGACAAGCGCTTCGGCGACAGCGAGTTCCATCTTGACCGGTCCAATACCGACCTCCGTCTCGCCGACGGTCAACGTCTACGGGGTGCCTTGTATGCATAACTACCTGCCCCTGTCCTTCGCCGACGATCTTGAACAGCGTGCTCGCTTCTACGCTAACGACCCGGCCTACATCCAGGATCAACGGCGAATCAGCCACGGCGATTTGTTGGTCAGCGCCAAGCTGATCGGTTCGGCCTTATACAACACGGGGGTGCGTCGCCAGGATCGCGTCGGCATCCTCTCAATGAACTCCATCGAGTTCGGCGAAATCATGGCCGCCACTCAGTGGGCAGGCTTTGTTCTCGCTCCGGTCAATTTCCGCCTGGCGCCAGCAGAGATGGCCAGCATCATTCGCGACAGCGCACCGCGGCTATTCTTCTTCGAGGCTCAGTACCTGCCAATCATGGAGCAATTGCGGCATGAGCTGCCCTCCGTGCAGACCTACATCTGCATCGGTGGCGAGAGCGAATGGGCGCTGAACCACGAGGACTTCATCGCCACAGGCAATGAAGCGGGCCCACCTATTCGCGCCCGCGAAGAAGACATCTGCTGCCTGATCTACACCAGCGGAACGACCGGCAAGCCCAAGGGGGTGATCTGGGGACACCGGGAGTACCGCCAGTTGATCCAGGTCGACACCTGGCTGTGCGACATGCAGCAACCGGACACCACGCTGATCGTCATGCCGATGTTCCACCTCGGCGGCATGGTGATCAGCCTCTCGCAGCATGTGCGAGGGGGAGCGGCTTACTTGCAGCGGCAGTTCGAACCGCTCGACGTGCTCAAGGCCATCGAGAAGGAACGCCTGAGCATCCTGCTGCTCGCGCCAACCATGGTGCAGATGGTCCTCGATCACCCGTATGTCAGCGAAGCCGACCTTTCCAGCGTCCGGACCATCATCTACTCAGCCGCACCAATGCCCGTTCCAGTGCTCAAACGCGCTATTGAAGTGTTCGACGGCTGCGGCTTCGTCAACCTGTTCGGCCAGAGCGAAGTCTGCATGTTCTGCCTGTCGCCGGAGCAACATCGCCCCGATGGTAGCGAGCAGGAACGCAAACGCCTCGGTTCGGTGGGCAAGCCCTACCCCAACCTTCTGGCCAAGGTAGTTGACGAGCAGGGGAACGAGTGCCCGGTGGGCGAGCCTGGCGAGATCCTCGCCAAGAGCAGCGCGATGTTCCGCGGCTACTGGAACAATCACCCAACCACCCTGGAGACGCTGCGCGACGGCTGGTGCCATACCGGCGATATGGGCCGCTTCGACGAAGACGGTTTCCTCTATCTGGTCGACCGCAAGAAAGACATGATCATCACCGGTGGTGAGAACGTCTATTCCCGCGAAGTCGAGGAGGCGCTGCTGCAACACCCCGCGATCTCCGAGTGTGCGGTCATTGGCATTCCCGATCCCAAGTGGGGCGAGAACGTCTGCGCGGTAGTGACTTTCAAGACAGGCCGCAGCGCCAGTGAAGGCGAATTGATCGAACACGCTCGCGGCTTGATCGCCAGCTACAAAAAACCGAAGAAGGTCATCGCGGTGCAAGCCCTGCCCAAGCTGGTCACCGGCAAGGTCAACAAGATCGAACTGCGCAACCTGTACGCCCAGCCCGCTATATAGCGGTCCGCACCCTACCGCCGCCACAGACCAACAAGAAGAGGCAATATGCCATGCTCAACCTGTCCATGAAGCCCACCGGCTGGTTCCAGATCGGCTGGAGTGCGGAAATTCCACCAGGCGGCGTCAAGCCGCTGAAGTACTTCGGCCACGACTTGGTGGCATTTCGCAGTGACCGCGGCGAACTCTCGGTGCTCGACGCCCATTGTCCGCATATGGGCGCGCATCTGGGTTATGGCGGCAAGGTCGAGGGCGACTGTATTGCCTGCCCCTACCATGGCTGGCAATGGAATACCGGCGGCGAGAACACCCTGATTCCTGGCGAAGAACGCCGCATTCCGAAGAGGATTCGCAAGTGGCACGTGATCGAGCGCCATGGTCTGCTTTTCCTCTGGCACGACCCGGCCGGCGGCGCACCACGCGAGGGCTGGGAACTACCGGACCTGTTCGAGCACCCCGATTTGCCGGCCGATCCGCAGGATTTCTACCCCTGCTACCCGGATGCTGTCGTGTTCAAGCCCGACGAGCGCATCCACCCGCAATTGATGACCGAGAACGCGGCAGATACTGCGCACTTCCGCTTCACCCATCACGCCCCCGAAGACCCGGTGCTATTGGACTTCGACACCAGCACGCCGGTTTGGCGCTCGCAGATGGGCTTCCTCAACAAGCACAGCAAGGAAATCGCCCTGCGCCTGCATGCGCGCAATGCCGGGGTCGGACTCTCATTCACCATCTTCGAACATGGCGCATTGGGCCGTCGTCTGGTGCTGTCCTGCACGCCGGTGGACGACGACAGCTCCGACCTGCGGGTGAGCTACTTCTTCCCGCGCGACCCGCAGTCCCCCGAAATCATGCCAGAGCACGTCCGCGCCCTGGCTCGGCAGACCGAGGAACTGTTCGAGGAGGACGCGAGAATGTGGCGCCACCAGCGCTTCCGCCAGCAGCCGATCTTCGCCAGGCGCGACGTGGCCGGTTACCGCGCATTGCGCGAATGGTGCAAGCAGTTCTATGAGGCCGAGGGATATCCCCGCGGGCCACTGAAAGTCATGGAGGACGAGACATGAATAGCTCCACCCTGATCGAGGCTTGCGCATGAATCTGTCACTGTCCGAAGAACAACTGATGCTGCGCGAATCGGTCACCCGCCTGTTCGCGGCCGAATCCACGCCTGTACGGGTACGCGCGGCGGAAGCCGAACATGGCGGCTTCGACAGGCGCCTGTGGCAATCCCTGCTGGACCTGGGGATCACCATCATGCGAGTGCCGGCCGATGCCGGCGGCACCGACATGGGCCTGTTGGAAGCGGCATTGGTTGCCGAAGAGGCCGGCCGCTACCTGGCCAGCGTGCCATTAGCCGAGAGCCTGCCGGCAGCACGCCTGCTGGCCCTCCTCGGCGGCGCCGACGCACTCGATCTGTTGCAACGAATCAGCCAGGGAGCCGTCGTCACATTGGTCCCCTCCCCCCAGGAGCCTAACGCGCCGCTACTGATTCCCGCCGCCATGCAGAGCGATGCCGTGTTGGTGCTCGACGGCAAGCGGGTGTTCGCGCTAAGCGGCGCGGCCTTGCAAGCCTCCGCTGCCAGTCTCGGAGGGGACGGTAGCCGTTTGATCGGAATCGCTGATCTGGATCGCCTGGAGCGCCTGCATCTTGCCTCTGGCGATAGCGCGCGTCACGCCTTCCTGGCCGCCATCGAAGAGTGGAAGCTGCTCAAGGCTGCCATGCTGGCGGGGTTATCCCGCCAGGCTGTTAAGATGGCCGCCGCCTATGCCTGCGAACGCAAGCAGTTCGGCAAGGCCATCGGCAGCTTCCAGGGCATCGCCCATCCCCTGGCGGACGCCATCACGGAATGCGACGGCGCACAGTTGCTGGTCTGGCATGCGGCTTCGTCCATTGCCCGCAGCGAGGCGGACGCTGCTTCCCTGATCTCCATGGCCTGGTGGTGGGCAGGGCAGTCCGCCTGCCGCGCCGTGGCCCGTGCATTGCACAGTTTCGGAGGCTACGGCGTATCCCTGGAGTACGATATTCAGCTGTACTACCGCCGCGCTCGCGCCTGGTCACTGCTGGCCGGCAACCCCGCCGACGAGCTGGATCGCATCGCCGAGCGTCTGTGGAACGAGGACACCGAGCACCCGTTACCGGATGCCGGTGAGGCGACCGTTGAGTTCGGCTTCGGCGCCACAGCCGCAGCCTTCGCCGAGGAAGTCCGCAACTTCTTCCGCGCGAACCTGGACGACGAGCTCAAGGCCCACGCCCACCATTCGGTGGACGGCTACCACGCTGGCTTCAATCGCCAGCTGGCCGCCGCCGGCCTGCTCTTCCCACACTGGCCCGATCAATGGGGCGGGCGCAGCAAGACGCCTTTCGACATGCACGCCCTGCAGGAGGTCTTCGAGGAGTTCAATTGGCAGCGCATCACCGGCCCGGTCACCAATCAGGTGGCGCAGATCGTCATGCGCTTCGCCAGCGAAGAGGCCAAGGCCGAAGCTCTGCCCCGCTTCGCCCGTGGCGAGGCGTTGGCATGTCTGGGCTTCAGCGAGCCGTCTTGCGGCTCCGACGTGTTCGCCGCGCGTACCCGCGCGATCCGCACTGAGGAAGGCGACTGGCTGATCGAGGGCCAGAAGATATTCACCACTGCCGGCAATCTCGCCGACTACTGCTTCCTCCTTGCCCGCACCGACCCGGAGGCCCCTAAACATGCTGGACTGACCCTGTTCCTGGTACCGATGGGGCTGCCTGGAATTGAGGTGCACCCCGTGTACACGCTCCAGGACGAACGCACCAACATCACCTATTTCAGTAACGTGCGGGTCGATGACCGCTACCGTGTGGGTGCCGTAAACGCCGGCACCTCGGTGATGGCGGCCACCCTGGAACTGGAGCATAGCGGCGACCAATACCGCATCAGCTTCAGCAATATGCTTCGGCACGCACTCGCCTTTGCCCGCGGCACGCTGCGCAATGGCCAACCTCTACTGGCTGAATCTCAAGTACGTCGCTGCCTGGCACGGGTCGCCGTGCATACCACGGTGGCGAAAGACTTGTGCTACCGCGCCACCTGGTCGGTACAAGCCCAGGCACCCAACAGAGCCGCTTACGGGCCGATGTCCAAGCTGTTCTCCACCGAGCAGTATCAGCGCGACTCCGCCGAGTTGATGGAGGTTCTCGCGCCATGGTCGCTGTTCCCCTCGGAACACGGCGTCGGCCTGGTGGAGCTTGGCTACCGGCAATCCATCGGCATGACCATCTATGGCGGAACCAGTGAAATCCATCGCAGCCTGATCGCCGAGCAGGGTCTGGGCATGCCGCGCTCGCGAACCTAGATCACCGCCGCCCTTGGGGACTGATGATGCAACACAGCGAACGTATCGCCGCGGAAAGTGAGATCCAGCGTCTCACCGCGACCTACAGCCAGGCAGTGATGCGCCGTGACGGTAACGCCGCGGCGCTAACCTATACTGCCGACGGAGTGCTCTCGGCCTTTTACGCGCCCGACATTGTAGGCCGGCAAGCGATAGCCGATGCCCTGACCTCGGCATTGCTACCCCTCCAGTTCATCTGCCAGGTGGCCTCCGCGGGCATCATCGATGTACAAGGTGATACCGCCACTGCAAGCTGGACGATCACCGAGCACTACAAATTCAAGGATCGGGAGGAGTTGGGCTGTTGCTTCGGCAGCTACGAGGACAGCCTGACTCGCTATCCAGAAGGTTGGCGCTTTACCCATCGAAGGTTTATTCCCTTCTATCGCGGCATGACGCCATCCCACGGCAAAACCTACCCAGGCTACTGAGCACAGCCGTTTCTTCCAGTGTTCGCAGGAAGACGTGAGTAGAGCCCAGCAATACTCATTGATAAGTATCGGCACCCTCCTCTGGCCGGCGTTCGTCTCCTGCGAACGCACGGCCTTGCCTGACTCACAAGACCGGCCTGCCCACCGGCGCCGGGACATCCAGGACACTGCGCCAGCCAGGAGCAGCCGCCGCCAGCCGCGGCAGAAAGTTAAGCGCACGGGCCGCGTTCAACGCCGCCACATGGTCAGGCGCGGCGGGGTCAGCCAGCAGCCCCAGCTCACACTGAATCGTCGGCGAGCCCTCGATCACTACCCGCCAGTTGGGCAGTTGTTCCGAATCGCGCCAACCGGGACCGATGTCCAGTCGCGTGGTTTGCTCGTTACTCAACTCGTAGAACGGTCGCCCGCCCGAGAAAGCCGTGAAAGTCCAACGCACGCCTGCGACACTGCCCTTGGGCACTCTCAGGCCGCTAGGCTGCAGCAGCCTTTCGCTCCTGGCCGCACCGAACTCCTTATTAGTCAACCGCAGTTCGTCCAAGGTTATCCCAAGGCCCTGGGCCACTAGCGCGGCCGACTGAGCAATGCCCCACATCCAAAGGCGATCGATCTCCCCGGGCTCTGCGCCGGGGTCGAATGGGCGCTCGGGCATTGGTTGGCCGATGCCCAGGTATTGGCCCATCTGGAGTGCCGAAGGATAGTGCGGGATATGGTTGCGCTGCATGCATCGGATCAGACGAATATCGCGGGAGTAGCCGGAACAGAACAGCGGCAGTACGTCGCTTATCAGGCCCGGGATGTTGCCCCCAGCGATCAAAGTCGAACCACCTTGGATCGCTGCCTGCTGCAACAGCCGGTACTCTGGCTGGGTCGGCAGGTACCAGCCGCCAATGCCCGAATAGACACTAGTACCGCCGCGGAGAAACTCGGCGACCACCTCCGGAACCCAGCGCAGGCCGTGCCAGGCCATCACATCGGCACGCAATGCCAGCAGCGCCGACACATCGCGAGTGGACTTCAGGCCGATTGGAGCAACACCGACCAACTCTCCGACATCTCGCCCCTCCTTCTCCACGCTATGCACCAGTACACCGACCAGTTCCAGGTCCGGCGCCTTCAGTACTTGTCGCACCACTTCGCTACCCACACCACCGGTGTAGCAAACGATTACTCGCAGGCTCATGGCTCTTGTCCTATAGAGGGATTACACAACGAGTCTCCGCTACTCCGCATAACGCAACGCCCGGTCAAAGCCGGGCGTTGCGTTATAGAGCGGCAGATGCGGTAACTAAAGCCCGGTGAAGTTGGGCGAGCGCTTGTTGAGGAATGCGTCCACCGCCTCGCGATGGTCACGGGTCAGGTACAGCGCTGCCTGGTTGTCCATTTCATAGGCCAGGGCGTCGTCCAGGGTCGAGATCCCACGGGCCAACGCCGCGCGCACCAGAGCCACCGACAGCGGTGCATGAGCGGTGAACTCTTCAGCAATGGCTATAGCGCGGGCCAACAAATCATCACCCTCTCCCAGTAACTCGTCGACTACTCCCAGCGCCTCACCTTCATCCGCGGCAACCACTCGGGCGCTGTAGAAAATCCGCCGTGCCTGGGCCAGGCCAATACGCTGCGGGAGCGTCCAGAGCAAACCCAGGTCTGGCACCAGGCCAACCTTGGAGAAGGACGAAACGAACTTGGCGCTGGGCGCTGCAACCACATAGTCCGACGCCGCTGCAAGGGAGAAGCCAGCGCCTGCGGCATAGCCTTCTACCGCAGCCACCACCGGCTTACTGCCTTCCACCAGCGCCCGTACCACACGGTGCCCCAGCACCATGCGCCCGCGTCCTACCGGCAGTGGGCGCTCGGCGGACATACCCGAGACATCGCCACCCGAACAGAAATGCCCGCTACCGCCGTTAAGCACGATCGCACGGCACTGCGGATCCTCGTTCAGCTGTTCCAGGCGCTCGGCGAGCACCTGCAGCAAATCGCGTGAGAGGGCGTTGCGGGTCTTGGGATTGTTCAGGGTGACAATGGCCACGGGGCCACGTCGCTCCAGCAAGACGAGATCACTCATGTTCCACTCCTGCGGCCAGCAGCCCTCGCAGCATCGCAATCACCGCGAGGGGCTGGTCGATCATCATGTGATGGTGGGTCCCCGGCAAACCGAACGGACCGCGCCCCTTGGGCAGCAGAGCCACCGCCTGACCGGCGGCAGTGCGCGAAACCACAGCGCTGCATTCGCCATAGACGACGTCAACCGGGCGCATTACACGGGGCAGCAGCTCGACGGCAGGGTCTTCCTGCTCTACTCCACGTGGCAGGTTGACATCGAACTTCCAGCACCAGCCTGCGTCTTCTTCACGCAATGAGTTCAGGGCGATGTTCGCCAACACTGCCTCGACCGGATCAGGCTGCGGCGGCATCAAGCGATAGCGACCCAGACCGCTGGCCAGATCGGGGTAGAAGCGCTTGCCGGTGTTACTGGCATTGTCGATGGGAATCTCGACGCCGGGCAGCAGCAAGAATGAATCCAGCACCACCAGACGCTGGAACAGCTCGGGACGATCGGCACAGGCACGCAGCAGGCGTGATCCACCATAGCTATGCCCAATGCCAATCACCGGGCCGAGGGCGGCGTGCTCGATCAGGTCGATGATGTCGAGCGCGCCGTACTCGTTCGGGTACTGCGGGCGCGGATCGCTGTCGCCCATCCCTGACAGGTCGAGCGCAACCACCCGATATCCCTCGTTGAAGAACGGCGCTATGCCGTCCCACCAGTGCGCGTGACCGCGCATACCGTGCACCAGCAGAAGCACTGGCGCACTTTCCGCTGCACTGCCCCATTCCAGGTAGTGCAAACGGCGACCGTCCACCTCGACGAAGCGGGACCGGCCGGGATGGCGTTGCGCCCAGTCGAACCAGGCGGGCGCAGCCGCCGGGTCCAGCTCCTGCATGCTGCCCATGGCGCTTACCGCTTATTGAACGAGGGTTTGCGCTTCTCGCGGAAGGCGGCGATAGCCTCCACGTGGTCCGGGGTCTGAGATGACATGGCCTCGTAGGCCATGCCCACGTCCATCATGCTCGCCGCCATCTGCCGCAGCGGAACATTGATGGTCGACTTGCTCCAGCGCAGCGACTGGACCGGCATGGCGCAGAGTTTGTCGGCATAGGCGTTGACGTAGTCATCCAGCTCGGCGGCCGGCATGGCCTTGTTGATCAGGCCAAAGCGCTCGGCATCGGCGGCAGTGAGCTTCTCACCCGTAAACAGGTAGTGCTTGGCGCGTGCATAGCCCATCAGGTACGGCCACATGATCTGGCCACCGTCGCCGCTGATCAGAGCGACGTTGTTGTGCGGATCGCCGAAGCGCGCGGTATCGGCGGCGAAGATCACATCGCTGAACACCGCTACGGTGGAGCCCAGACCGATGGCGTCGCCATTCACCTTGCAGATGATCGGCTTGTCGCACTCAAGCATGCCGTTGACGATGCGCTTGGCTTCGCGCACGCAGCGATAGAACTCCGCGGGATTGTCATGCAGCCACTGCATGTACTCGATGTCACCACCGGCGCTGAAGGCGCGGCCGGCACCGGTCAGGACAATGATGTCGCTGTCCTTGTCTTCCACCAGGTCGTAGAACAGCCAGGACAATTCGGTATGCGACGGGCCGGCGAAGCTGTTGAGTTTTTCCGGCTGGTTGAATGTCACGGTGAGAACGCGACCGCGGCGTTCGAAGGACATCGTCTTGTAGTCAGCGAAATTCATTGTCGCACTCCAGAGCAGGTTGGCGTTCTCTTCAGGATAAAACTGACATGTGATCAGTTATGTGTAGAATGTATAGCAGTGATCACGGCCTTGCAAGCAATCGGACCTGATGAATTAATTACTCGTCAGTTATAGAGCTTGCGATTCCTGAATCAGCAACCGCCTGGTGCAGACCACTCCCGTACCAGGAAACGACCCAACCTGCCTAAGGAGCTTTCGATGAGGATATTCGCGGCAACGTCTCGCTACGTTCAGGGTGCCGGTGCCTTGGACCACCTGGGTCAGCATTGCCAGCCACTGGGGGCTCGCGCGTTCGTGGTGACGGATGTCGACATGGCACGCCTGCTCGGCGAGCGGGTGGTCGCCAGCTTCGACGTCGCAGGCCTGGCCTGTGCGCTGGAGGTCTTCCCCGGCGAAATCACCCATGCAGCGATCGCCGCCCTCGCCCGCACCGCCAGCGACTTCGGCGCCGAGATGGTGGTTGGCCTGGGTGGCGGCAAGGCGCTGGACACCGCTAAGGGCGTGGCCTTGAAGCTGGGTGCGCGGAGTGTCAGCGTGCCCACCATCGCTTCCAATGATGGCCCGGCCAGCGCGGCCATCGCCGTCTACGACGAACAACACATCATGCAGGACATTCTGCAACTGCCGCGCAATCCGGAGCTGGTGCTGGTCGACACCCAGGTCATTGCCGATGCCCCCGTGCGCTTCCTTCGCGCCGGCATCGGCGACGCAATCTCGAAGAAGTTCGAAGCGGAGGCCTGCGCCGCGGCAGGTGCCCACACATTGCTTGGCACGCCGGCATCACTGACCGGGCTGATGGCCGCCGAGGCCTGCTACCGGATCATCCGCGAGCATGCCCCTGCCGCACTGCGCGCCGTGGAAAGGCGCCAGGCCGATTCCAGCCTGGAGGCCCTGGTCGAGGCAACCGTACTACTCAGCACGCTGAGCTTCGAGAACGGCGGCCTGTCGCTGGCCCATGCCCTTGCCCGTGGCTTCTCCTACCTCGAACGAGCCAAAGGCACCTTGCATGGTGACCACGTCGCCTACGGCCTGCTGGTGCAACTGATGATGGAAAAACGTGAGCCGGCATTCATCGGCGAGCTCTGCACCTTTTACCGGGAGATCGGCCTGTTCACCCGCCTGGCCGACTTTGGCCTGATCTCTCCCAGCCGCGAAGAAATCCGCGAGCTTGCGGAGAAGTCCATGGTCAGCCCGAGTGCTTCGCGCTTCGCCCCGCCAGTAGATGCCGATCAGCTGGAAGCAGCGATCCATCAGGTGGAGGCACTGACCGGCGACTGAGGCTGCAGGAAATGCAATCGGGGAGCCGCAGCTCCCCGATTCTGCCGCTCCACGTATCAGGAGAAGCGTGCGAGGAGTGCCGCCATGCCGGGCGACGGCACCATTTTTCCTGGGTTGTAGAACGGCGACAGTACACGCAGCAGCCGCGAACGACTGGCCTTGGAAATCTTCGACTTGAGGATCTTCTGTCGCTCCAGAGAGCGATCGCGCTCCTCGGGAGTCATCTTCTCGCGATCCATGTCATTCAGATAGGCGGAAACCTTGGCAGTGTGGGTGCCAATGTGTTTTACCGCATAGATGAACGCCCAGACCCGGTAGAGGTAGGCAAAAAGTCCCTTGCCATAAAGCGTTTCGTAGACCTGGAAGCAGACTTCACGGTGCTCGAACTCTTCGGCCAGGTGCCACTTCCACAGATCGACAGCAGCCTGGTCGGCACCCTCCAGATACTCGTCCAGCTCCTCGAAGAACACCTGCCCCGCCGCCGAGCCCATTGCCTCGAAGCCCTCGCAGTAGGCCACATTGAAGCGCAGCGACTTATTCTCCAGGAAGCTCGCGTAATCGTCCCGGTAGGGCTTCTCCAGTTCCTGCATACCGGCATAGCCGGACCGGTAGAGCATCTTGTTGAAGGCTACGTGCTGCTTGCAGTGCTGCACTTCCTGCTTGTTGAATATTTCGATGCTCTCGCGCAACGCTGGGTGCTTGTCGCCCAGGCTCTCCTTCACGCGCATCATCACTTTCACCAGAAACGGCTCGATGTGTGCCGGAACCGTGGAGAAGGCGTTGTAGCTCTGAGCGAACTCACGTACTGGCGCCCAATGCGGGCGGATGCTGGAAAAGTCGAAGTCGGGTTGGCGGACTTTCATCCCGGTGTTCCTCTTATTGTCTTTGTGGTGCTGCGGGCGAAGGAAACTGGCGGGCAACATAAATGACTAAATGTCAGTTGTATGCCCATAGCGTTTCTACGTCAATCGTTCGTGCGACCGCCGGTCAGGCTTGTCCCCAGCGACGCAGGTCCTCGCAAAACAGCGCAGGCACTTCCATTGCGGCGAAGTGGCCGCCCTCCTCGGGATTGCTCCAGCCGACGACGTTGTACACCAGCTCGACCCGACTGCGCGGTGGAACCGGTGCGAGGGCATCGCCCGAGTAGGCAGCGAAGTACGTGGGTACCTCACAGCGAGTCCCCGGCGGCAGGATGGTGAAGCCATCCTGAACCACGCCCGGGTAGAACCACGCCGCACTAGTGAAACTGTCGGTCATCACGTAGAGAAGGATGTTGGTCAACAGGCTGTCGCGGTCGTGCACTTCCTCGAAAGAGCGCGTGCGCAGATCGGACCAGTCATGGAAGCGTTCGAGAATCCACGCCGCCTGGCCCAGTGGGTTGTCGGCCGCCGCCCATGCGATCGACTGCGGCCGGGTCATCTGCACTGCCGCATAGCCGCTATAGGCTCGCTGCGCAGCTTCGGCACGACCCTGCCAGGATTTCTCGGCGTCGTCGCGCGGCGGTGTCAGCGAACGGAAACCGAGCAGGTTGAGGTGGATTGCCTCCACCGACTCGGGATGGTCCAGCGCCAGCCAGGAAGTGACGATGGCGCCCCAGTCGCCGCCCTGAGCCCGGTACCGGGGATAACCGAGCACTTCGGTCATCAAGCGGTTCCATAGCCCCGCTGTACGCCGCTGCGAGGTGACCCCGGCAGGCTTTCCACTGAAACCGAAGCCCGGCAGGCTTGGGATCACCAGGTCGAATGCATCCTCGGCGCGACCACCATGGCGCGACGGGTAGGCCAGTGGCTCGATCACTTGCCAGAACTCGAAGTGCGAACCCGGCCAGCCATGGGTCAACAGCAGCGGCCGACGCCCCTGCGCCTCCCCCTGGACATGGACGAAGTGCAATAGCTGCCCGTCAATCTCCACCTGGTACTGCGGGTAGCGATTGAGCCGAGCCATGCACGCCTGCCAATCAAAACCATCGACCCAGTGACGCTGCAGGCCAGCGAGGAACTCCGCGTCGCAACCCAATGACCAGCCGCTGCCGGCGGGCGCCGGCGGCAGTCGGCAGCCGGCGACCTTGGCGACCACACGGTCTATCTCGGCCTGACTCCACTCTACCTGGAACGTTTTCATTGTTGTTTTCTCCAGTCCAATTTACCTGAGGGCCGCAGGCGCAAGCCTGCTTGCTCGGTCAGCTCCAGCTCCACTCGGGGGCGCGCTTCTCCATGAAAGCGTTGCGCGCCTCGGCGGAGTCGTTGTAGCGGGTCACTCGACCTGTGTAGTCCTGCTCAATGCGATAGCCCTCGCGCAACGACAGGTCCTCGACCCGGCCCAGTGACTCCTTGCCCAGGCGCAGGCCTATCGGGCTGTTGCGGGCGATCTGCGCCGCCAGTGCCAGCGCCGTGTCCATCAGTTGCTCCGGCGGCACGACCTCCTCCACAGCCCCCAGGCGGTGGAACTCATGGGCCGAAACCGCCTCGCCGGTAAAGAACATGCGCCGAGTCTTGAACGTTCCGACCAGGCGCTGCAGGTGCCGAGCCCCGCCGAGTACACCGACCTTGATCTCGGGTACAGAGAAGCTGGCGTTTTCCGAGGCGATGATGATGTCGCAGTTGGCCACCAGCACCAGACCGGCGCCGATCGCCTTGCCATTCACCGCGGCGATCACTGGTAAGGGACAATCCAGGATCGCCCAGAAGCAGTCACGCACCACCGCCCCGGGATCGAGCAGGTCGACAGTTGTGTCCCCCTCGGTCAGTTGCCGCGCGTGGCGGCGCGCCGAGTCGTGCAGGTCGATACCGCTGCAGAACAGGCGGTCCCCGGGCGCGGTGAAGACGATCACGCTGGCTTCAGTGGACTGGCCCAATGTGCGGAAGGTGTTGGTCAGTTCGCGAATGGCCACCGAATCCAGGGCGTTGACCGGCGCCCGATCGAGCGTGACGGTGGCGATCCGGTCGCGTATCTCTGTGCGCACGTGGCGCATTCCGGCGAGGCTGGCAGGCGTACTCATGGCTTCTCCTGGTCGAGCTGGCGCACCGTATCGGCCGGCGCGCGGGGATGGCGGACGACGCTATAGCGTGGCGGCGGCGCCGAGGATCATGGTTGCCTGGCTGGACAAGGTCCCGCCATTGGCATGGGCCAACGCCAGCTGCGCGCCTGCGACCTGGCGCTCACCGGCTTCGCCCCGCAACTGCTGGCACGCTTCGACCATGGTGAACAGGCCATACATGCCCGGATGGCAGCACGACAGACCGCCACCGTTGGTATTCACCGGTAAAGAGCCGCCAGGCCCGATAGTGCCGTCGGCGACGAAACGCCCACCCTCGCCCTTGGGGCAGAAGCCAAGGTCTTCGAGGAACAACAAGGTATTGATGGTGAAGGCGTCGTAAAGCTGCACCACATCGATATCCTGCGGACCGACGCCAGCGATGGCGTATGCCCGCTGGCCCGACTCTCGGGCGGCAGTCACCGTCAGATCGGAGGCCTGATCGACCCCCGAATACCAGGTGGCCGCAGCAGCACCAAGGATATAGACCGGCTTGGCCTGCAGGTCGCGGGCGCGGTCTGCTCGGGTCAGCACGATGGCCGCAGCCCCGTCAGTCACCAGGCAGCAGTCGCGTACGCTGAGCGGATCGGACACCAAGCGCGCGCTCAGGCAATCCTCAATGCTCAGGTCGTCACGGGCGAACGCCTGCGGATTCAGCTTGGCCCAGTTGCGCGCCGCCACCGCCACTGCCGCCAGGTGTTCTCGGGTGGTGCCGTACTCGTGCATGTGTCGGGAAGCGGCGAGCGCGTACGAGGAAAGCGGCGTCAGTGGACGGTAGGGCTTTTCGTAAGGTGATGGCAGGCGCATCGAGACCAGACCGCCTGAGGCGGTGCGCTGGTTACTGCCGTACATCACCAGGGCAGTTTCGCAATATCCCGCCTCGAGCATCAGCGCAGCGGCGATCACATGAGAATGGAACGCCGAGCCTCCAGTGCGGTTGTTATCGGTGAAGCGAGGAGTGATCCCCAGGTACTCCGCCGCGCTCAGTCCGGACAGCGCATCATCGGGAGTACAGACGAACAGCGCATCAACATCCGACAACGCCAGATTGGCATCCTGCAGTGCCGCGAGAGCGGCCTTCGCTGCCAGGTCCAGCGGGCGCATGCCCGGCGACTCACCCATGCCATAGGTGGCGGCACCTACGATGGCCACTGCTCCACGAGGAAATCGCTCCATTGCACTGCTCCGTTGCGGCCGGTTGGCAACCGGCGTAATGATCTGGACTCGACGACAATAACTAACATACCATCAGTTACAGACTAAGCTACCCGATGCCCGAAGCCGGCGCAAGAACACGACGAGAATCCGGCCACGACAACGTTCAGACTCCTTTCCCGGAACAAGGCTTTGCTCATGAACGACATATCTCTGCGCCATCCCGCCGTTGGGCAAACGAACCCGCCCTGGTTGGAGTGGGCTCTGCAGCGCCCCGGACGCTCGCACTTCGTCCATGCCAATGGCGCCCGGCTGCACTTTCTGTCCTGGAACTTCGAGGCCACCGACAAACCAACACTGCTGTTCGTCCACGGCTTCCGCGGTCACGCACATTGGTGGGACTTTATCGCGCCTTTCTTCAGTGCCGATTTCCGTGTCGTCGCGCTTGATCTATCCGGTATGGGCGATAGTGAACATCGCGAGCAATACGAGTCCGCCACCCTGGCCCGTGACGTAGCAGCCGTTGCCGAATTGCTCGGCCCTGCACCCGTCATAGCGATCGGCCACAGCTACGGCGGCTCGCGGGTATTGCGGGCCTGCGCGGAGCGCCCGGAGTTGTTCGCTCGCCTGCTGATCATCGACAGCTATGTGATCTTCGAGGGCGAACCTCCGCCCCAGGAACCCCCTCGCATCCGCGGCGACCGCGAGTACCCGGACCAAGCCAGCGCGCTGGCGCGCTTTCGTCTGCTCCCCACACAACCCGACAGCCTTCCGTGCCTGGTCCGTCATGTCGCCGAACACTCACTGTGCTGGACGAGAACGGGGGTGCGCTGGAAGTTCGACAGCAACCTGCCACCAGGCGGCGCGCGCGAAACCGACGGCGGCCAGATGCTCGGCCGCGTGACTTGCCCAGTCGATTACTTGTGCGGTGAGGCCAGCGTGGTTGTCAGCGCCGAACGCGCCCGACGTATCGTCGACGCCTTGCCGCGGGGCAATGGCCCCATCGTCATCCCCAGCGGACATCACCACCTGATGTTCGATCAGCCGATCGCTCTGATCAGTACCCTGCGCGCCCTGCTCGCCAGCAGCGTCAAAACCTGAACCGCCGCCCCAAGGAGCCCAGCATGGCCATCGATTACCAAAAGCTGCTCGACCTGCAGATCCCCGATACCCGACACAGCTACACCCATAAGGACAGCATTCTCTATGCCTTGAGCCTGGGCTACGCCAGCGACCCGCTGGACGCGCAGCAACTGCCTCTGGTGTTTGAGGCGAACCTGCAGGCAATACCGACCATGGGGGTTGTGCTGGCCCACCCCGGCTACTGGCCGCGCACCCTGGACACCGGATTGGACTGGGTCCGTATCGTCCACGCCGAGCAAGCCCTGACCCTGCATCGAGCGCTCCCGGCCGAGGCCAGCGTGATTGGCAAGTCGCGAGTGGTGGAGATCATCGACAAGGGCGCCGACAAGGGTGCACTGATCACCTATGAGCGGCGCATTCTCGACGCGGTCAGCGGCGAGCCGCTGTGCACCATCACGCAGACCATGTTAGCCCGCGGAGACGGTGGTTTTGGCGGTCCGCAGCGCAGCGTGCCGCCGCCGCCAGCGGTACCGGAACGTGTCGCCGAGCACATCATCGACCTGCCGACTCACGCCAACATGGCCTTGCTCTATCGCCTGAATGGCGACTGGAATCCGCTGCACGCCGATCCCGAAGTTGCACGCAAGGCCGGCTTTGAGCGTCCGATTCTCCATGGTCTGGCAACCTGGGGCGTAGCCGGCCGGGCGATCATGCAAGCGGTCTGCGGGTACGACGGAAGCCGCATTGCCTCGATCTTCGGACGCTTCACAGCCCCGGCCTACCCAGGCGAAACCTTCCGCACGGAAATATGGGTCGATGGTCCACTCGTATCATTCCGCGTGCGCGCTCTGGAGCGCGACGTCCTGGTCATCAACAACGGTCGAGTCGAATTGCGCGACTAACCCCATTGCATAGGAGCAACAGCGATGACCCCCAATGACATTCGCCTGGACGATAAGGTTGCCTTCATCACGGGTGGCGCAGGTGGTCTGGGCGCCGGCATTGCCGAGAACCTGGCCAACTTCGGCGCCCGCGTGGCGATTGCCGACATCGACGCCCAGGCAGGTGAACGCTTGGTCGCGAGAATCCGCGAGCGCTGCGGCGATGCTCTGTTCGTGCCCACTGACGTCAACCAGACCGAGCAGATAGTCGCCGCGGTTGAGCGCACCGCCGAACACTTCGGTCGTCTCGACATCCTGGTCAACAATGCTGGCGGTGTGCGCCGCACAGCGTTTCTGGAGCAAACAGAGAAGAGCTGGCGCAAGCACATCGACTTCAACCTGATCAGTACCCTCACCGCGACGCAGGCTGCGGCACGGGTGATGGTCGCCGGCCAGCGCGGAGGCACCATCATCAATATCGCCAGCAGCGAAGGCTTGCGAGCCGCGCCGGGATTTGCGGTGTACGCTGCCTGCAAGGCCGGGATGATCAGCTTTACCCGCTCCATGGCGCTGGAACTTGCCGAGCACGACATCCGCGTGCACGCGCTGGCGCCAGACATGATCCTCACCCCTGGCCTGAAACCCTATTTTGATGCCGCTGGGGAAACCGGCACCGCCGCGCGTAACCGCTACATCCCCATGGGCCGCCTGGGCTCAACTGACGAATTGGCCGGAGTGGTCATCTTCCTGGTGTCCAGCCTGGCCAGCTATGTCACCGGCCTGACCCTGCCGGTAGACGGCGGCGCCATTGCCTCCAGCGGCTGGACCCGCTCACCGCACACCGGCGCCTGGGATCTGTATCACCCCGACTGACGGACAGCCCCTTAGGCCAGCGCCAGCGACGCAAAGGGGCATGCCGTTTCACCGCAAGAGATGACAGCAACCCTCGCCGGTTGCTGGCAGAATATTGTGTAGCCCGCATCGCTCAAGGATCGAAAACGCCCATGGTAGTCAGACCCAGAGGTCGCCCCCGCAAGGAGCTGGATGCCGCACTGCTGGAGGCCGCCTCGGCGGAGTTTCTCGAACACGGCTACACCGATGCCAACATCGAGCGCATTGCCACGGCGGGCAACACCACCAAGCAGGCACTGTATCGGCGCTATCCCGGCAAGGAAGCCCTGTTCGAGGCGACCCTGGAACACTTGGCCCGTGAATTCGAACTGGATCTTGGCTTTCTCGATCGCCAACGCCCTCCCTCGGAAGCTCTGTACGACTTGGCGCGCGTATTCCACGACAAGCTGGCGACCCCCAAGGTCGTGGCCATGACCCGCCTGATCGGTTTCGAGAGTGCCCGCTTTCCCCAACTGATCCTGCATTTCCGCGAAGAAGTGAGGAAAGGCTTCATGGGGCCGATCACTGAGTACTTCCATTGGCTCAACGAGCAACGCATCGTTCAGATTGCCGATGCGGCGGAAGCCGCAGTGATCTTCTCGACCCTCACGGGGCGGCCTCTGGAAAGGCTGATGGGGGTGGTGATACCCACGGAAACCGTGGAACCGTACCTGCGCGAACTGGTGCGTTTCTTTCTCGCCGGCTATGCGCCGCGCCCCGACTGAGCGCGGTGCCGCTTCCTAGCGAATGACCCCTGCCTCGCGCAACTCGGCGATCCGTCGGTCATCCAGCCCTGTCTCGCGCAATACCTCATCGGTGTGCTGGGCGAATCGTGGGCCGGCTCTGAGCGTCCCTATGGGCTGTTGATCGAACTGCGCCGGAGAGACTCCGACCAGGTAATGGTCATGTTCATCGATCTCAACTCGGCTGACGAAACCGTTATCCAATGCTTGTGGATCGACGAGTACTTCAGCTGGGCTCTGGACAGGCGCCCAGACCCCCTCCAGAGTCTTCAAGCGTGCACACCAGTCCGCGTAATCGCGGGTGGCAAACACTTCATTCAGCTCACCGACCAGCGCCCGCGAATTATTATGGCGCGCAGCAGCATCCTTGAAGCGAAAGTCTTCGAGCAGCTCTGGGCGCTCGATATGGGCGACAAAGTCCGGCCACCACTTTTCCATCAGAAGACACAACGCAATCCAGCGGCCGTCGCGGGTCCGGTAATTGTTGGCAAGCGCGAAGGAGCTATCCTTCTGCGCCTCGATCGGGATGGTCGGCACGCCGATGCTGGTGGCCAACAGCGACTGCGACATGAGATAGGTACCGACCATGTACAACGCATTGTCGACCACCGCGCCCTTGCCCGTCCGCTCGCGCCGGAACAATGCCGCAGCGATGGCGCCGGCCAGCGTCACGCCTCCGCCAAGATCGCCAATCGAACCGGGCTGCTTGGGAGGCGCCGCGTCAGGCAGCGTCTGGTTGAAGCCGGCACCGGCCCGGCACCAAGCGGACGGGTAGTCGAACCCGCCGTCATTGGCCATGTCCCCGCGCAATCCATAGCCTGTGCCACGGGCATAAATCAGCCGGGGATTGCGACTTTGCAGATCCTCGGCTTCGATGCCGAGCTTCGCCCGAGCGTCGGCACGCAAGTTGGTCAGGAATACATCCGCACCGTCGATTAACCGGTACAGCTGTTCGCGTCCTTCGGGGTGCGTGAGGTCCAAAGCAATGCCTCGCTTACCGCGATTGCCAGTTTCGAAGAACGGATTGACCTTGCCATCGGCGCCCGGCAGGCGCATGTGTCTTGAAGCGTCGCCACCCTGCGCGCGCTCCACCTTGATCACATCGGCCCCCCAGTCGGCCAGTACCATCGCAGCGGCTGGTACGTAGGTATGTTCGGCCACCTCAATCACCCGCACTCCGTTCATTACGTCGTACATGATTCCTCCTGGCTGGACGCCACGTCGCATGGATTGGTGAAACGACCGGCAAAGCTGCCGGAGGCTTGCCACGCGAGCCCTTGGGCGGCACGCAACAAGCGATATCGCACTTCGTCTTCGGGGGTTCCGCTCAGGCGCTCCGCTTGCCCAGTTCAGTGGTCCGCAGATACTTGCCGACCACTTTCCGATTGAGGATCGAGCGCAGTGCGGCACTGCCGTCGGGCAGATCGCAGGTACGCACGACGTGCGGAACGAGCCTGCCGCCGGCAATCAACGTCTGCAGGTCCAGCAGAGTTTGCCGGCTCGCAGCGGGATTGCGTCGCGCCCACTGACCGATGTTCACGCCGATCGCCGCCTCACTCAGACTCCGCGCCAGCGTGGGGGGCGCTTCTCGGCAAAAGCCCGAGCGCCCTCCTGCGCGTCCGTGCTGTTGAACACCTGGCTGATGGTCTTCTGCACCTCCGGCCGCGTCGATGCGACCCCGTCCTGCACGCAGGCCCACATCAGCCGCTTGGTCGCGGCCACACCCAGCGGGGCATTGGCGGCCACCTTGTGGGCCAACTCCAGGGCCGTGGCGAGTACTGCCTCCGGTGCTACTACTCGATTGGCCAGGCCCAGTTGCTCAATCCGCTGCGCGTCGATGGTTTCGCCGGTCAGGCCCAGTTCCAACGCAACGGCGAGGGGAATCCGCGCGGGCAGCAGGACGCCTCCCCCTCCGGGAAACAAACCGTGCCTTACCTCAGGAATACCGAAACGCGCCGTCCGCGATACTACCGCCAGGTCGCAGCTGAGCATCAGTTCAAAGCCGCCGGCCACGGCAGTCCCCTGTGCTGCCGCAATCACCGGCTTGGAAAAGCGTCCTTCAATGAGCGCTTCGAAGTATTGGGTAGAGCGCGGCACACGATCGCCCGGGCCGGCGGCGAAATCCTTCAGGTCCATACCGGCGCAGAACGCCTTGTCTCCAGCCCCGGTCAGAACCACCACGCGCACCTCGGCGCAAAGCTCGGCTGATTCCAGTGCAGCGGACAAGGCCTCCATCAACTCGCTGTTCAGCGCGTTACGCTGCTCGGGACGGTTCAACGTCAATATTTCGACCTTTCCCTCGCGTTGACTCAACAGAACGGACATACATCTCTCCGAACAATCACAAGCTTGCTCAACCAATCGGATAGGTGATGGACTTCTCCAGGAGAAACTCCTTGAGCCAATCCTTGCCCAGTTCGCGGCCGATGCCGGAATGCTTGTAGCCACCAAAAGGCGCTTTGACGAAGAAGTCGCCGGTACCGCCATTGATCGCTACCCCACCGGTGCGCAAGCGCATCGCCATGCGGAAGGCCGTCGGGCGGTCAGCGGACATCACGGCGCCGCTGAGGCCGAACTTCGATGCGTTGGCCAGGCGGATCGCCTCTTCGTCGCTGTCGAAGCCGATCACCACGCCGATCGGGCCGAAGACTTCCTCCTGGGCCAGGGGCGAGGCGTTGTCGACATCGTCGAATAGCGTCGGCTCGTGGAAGAAGCCGCGGGTCAGGTGCGCCGGGCGCTTGCCTCCGCAGACCAGCGTGGCACCGGCATCGATGCCGATCTGCACGAACTGCTCAGTCTTCTGCCGCGCGCTCTCGCGGATCAGCGGGCCGACCACCACGGTGGGGTCCGCCGGATTGCCCAGCTTCAGGTAGCCCAGCACGCCCTTCACGGCCTCGACGAAGGCTGGACGTATCGAGTTATGCACCAGGTAGCGGGTGAGCAGCGCGCAACCCTGCCCTGCATGCAGAGACAGACTGAACGCCGCGGTCGCTGCGGCCTTCATCACGTCGGCGTCATGCCGCACGATTAGCGCAGATTTCCCGCCCAGCTCCAGGTGAACTTTCTTCAGGGTGTTCGCCGACTGGCGCAGGATCGCCTGGCCGACCTTATCCGAACCGGTAAAGGTCACCAGATCGACTCGCGGGTCTTCGGTAAGAATCGCACCGACCTCCGGTCCACCATTGATGACGCTGAGCACGCCAGGGGGCAGCCCCGCCTCGACAATGATCTCGTTCAGCAACAGGCCGCTGAAGGGCGTGAATTGCGAGGGTTTGAGCACCACCGTGTTGCCAGTCAGCAACGCCGGCACCGCCTTCACCACGTTGAGCAGGAAGGGATAGTTATAAGGCGTGATGCCAACCACCACCCCGTAGGGCTCCTGTACTACTACGCCAGAGCCGAACAACTCGCCCGCCCCTGGATCGAATGGGTTGGCCTTGAGCTCGATGGCCACGCTTTCCGGCTCCAGGCGCTGGGCCAGCTTGATCGCGTAGTCGATAGCCTCCAGCGCGCCCTTGTACTGTGCGCTGTTCATCAGCAGCTGCGCCGCGCCCACTTCGGCGATCAGCAACTGCTGGATCAGGCTCTCGCGTTTGACGATGGCGGCACGGAAACGTTGGATGGCCTCGATCCGTGCCTCGATCGGCAGTGTTGGCCATGGCCCCTCGTCGAACGCCTGACGGGCCGCCGCCAGTGCCTGGTCGACCTCGGCTCGGCCGGCCAGCGGGGCCTCGCCGATGATCTCTTCGGTGGCTGGGTTGAGAATCGGCTCATAGCCCTGAGAAGGCAGCACCCACTCGCCGCCAATGAAGAATTCCTTGCTGTCGGTGTAGGGAACGGACATGGATCGGCCCTTCTATCTGGATGTGGGTTGGTCGAATGCGTCAGGAGTGGCTGGACAGCTCGGATACCGGGCTGGAAACCGTCACCGGGGATGTCGGCATGGGCTGCCCGTCGGCCTGTCTGCCCGTGATGATCTCCGCCGCGCGCAGGGCGATAGCCATTGCCGGAGCGTTGGTGTTACCCGAAGGAAGGCTCGGCATGATCGAGGTGTCGACCACCCGCACACCGCTGACGCCCTTCACCCGCAATTCGGGGTCGAGCACCGCGTCGTCGTCGCTGCCCATGCGGCAGGTGCAGGAGACGTGATAGGCGGTCCGACCGATCTGCCGAGCCGCATCGAGCAGCTCCGCGTCGCTCTGGTACCGCGCTCCGGGTACTTCCTCGGAAACCACCAGGGGTTCCAGTGCGGGCTGCGCCACCAGCTGCCGTACCCAGCGAATCAGCGAAACTGCAGAGTCCCGGTCGATCTGTGCCGACAAGTAGTTGGCGCTGATCCTTGGCGCGACGGCGGGGTCCGCCGAGGCGATCGCCACCTCTCCGCGGCTTTCCGGGCGCGTGAAGTAGCAATAGAACGTCAGGCCGTGTTCCTTCTCGGGAACCACCTGGTTGTTGGCCTTGACGGTCAGTGAATGCAGGCTGACGCCGATCTGTGCATCGGCACGCTCGGCGTCGGCGCGGGTTTTCACGAAACCACCGGCCTCATGCGCGGCATGGGTCAACGGGCCGCTGCCACGCACGTAGTAGCTCCAGAGCGAGCCGAGCAGTCCCAGGCCGCGAAAAGCGTAATTGAGGCTGCCGCTGCGCACCCGGTACTGCAAGGGCAGGCAGAGATGTTCACGTAGGTTCTGCCCGACCTGCGCGCGGTCAGCGACCACCGCAATGCCGTGCTCGCGCAGCAGCGCTGCCGGACCAACCCCGGAGAGCTGCAACAGCTTCGGCGACTCGATGGCCCCGGCACTGAGGATCACTTCGCGACCGATGCCGATCTCGCGCAGGCCCGTCTTCTCACGAATACTTACGCTGGTCGCACGGGTGCCATCGAAGTTGATCTTCACGACATCGGTGCTGGTGAGGATGCTGAGGTTGGGGCGACTCCGCACCGGATCGAGAAAGGCCCTCGCGGCACTGAAGCGCTGGCCATTCCAGGTGTTCTGTGGTTGGTAGCCGAAAGCCCCCTGCTCCACTGTGTCGACATGGTTGGTGTCGGCCACGCGGGGCGTCCCGCTTTGCTGGGCCGCCTCAATCACCGCTTCACACAATGGCGAGCCGGAAGGATGAATGGTCACCTTCAACGGACCACCAACGCCACGGCCGTCGGCGGCTCCAAGGACATGATCCTCCAGCGCTACGAACTGCCGCCCAATGTCGCTCCAGCCCCAGCCGGTGCAGCCAGCCGCTTCCCAGGCATCGTAGTCGGCAGGTGCGCCGCGTACGTAAACCATGCCGTTGATCGAGCTGGAGCCGCCCAGGGCCCTCCCCTTTAACCACAACTCGGAGGGCTGGTCATTACCCGGTTCGATTCGGTAGTCCCAGACGTGCCTATTGCCGGCGACCAGCAGCTTGCCGATTCCGCGCGGCATGCGAATCATTGGATCACGGTCGGCGGGGCCGCTTTCCACCAGCAGGACGCTGCAGGAAGGATCGGCCGAGAGACGATTGGCCAGGACGCAGCCAGCCGAACCCGCACCGACGACTATGTAGTCGTATCGCTGTTGCATGGCACGCACCTTGTTATCGTTATTTTGCGCCCGAAGAAAATAACACAATATCAGCTTTTGACAATTCGAAATAACCCTATCGGCACTATTCAGTCAGCGCCTTCAGGACTCCGCTCCCACAGCACCTGCTTCGTACTGGGTACGGCAATGTCTCCATCCATCGAATAGAGAATCTCGAAATAATCCTGCTTGAGTGGATCCTTGAGCACTTCCTCGCGAGGTTTCACCTTAACCACGTACATGCTCTGGACATTCTGGTGGTCAAGGGCACGCCATTTCTGCGAGTCCTTGAGCAGGCTGTAGGGGTGTTCTTCGAGCGCCGGGATCAGCGCTGCAGTGTCAACAGTGCCGGCGCGGGACACCGCATCGCGCCACTGGTAGAGAATGTCGAAGGCCGAAGCCGCGGCGCTGGACGGGTAGGCCTGATAGTGGCTGATGTAGTCGGCAACGAATTTTTCTCCACGTGCGCTGGCCACCCGCTTCGGTACTTGCCAGGTCCAGGTATCGCTACCCAGCACGCCGGCCATCAACGCGGGACCGGCCTGCTCAACCAGGTCCTGGTTGAGGTTCGGCACTACCACCAACATGCGCTCCTTCAGGCGCAATTCGCCAACCATGCGCATGGCGTTCACCACATCCGCCCCGTAAAGCATCAACACCAGAACATCGGCGTCGCTGTCCGCGGCCTGGGTCAATGCCTCCCGGTGATACTTGAGGCCGAACCCTTCGGTGGCGTGGGACAGGGTTGCGAGACTACCGCTACGGCCATTGCTGATGACATCGTCGCTGGAGATGATGAAGTAACGTTTGCCCGGGTAGGTGGTCTCCAGGTACTCCATCAGCACATTGCTAGCCATCCTCGCACTGGCGCCCTCGCGGAACAGGTTCGGCTGGCCCTCGCGACCAGTCACCCGGTCGGCATAGGCCATGGGCACGAAGTAAGGCAGGCGTAACTTTCGCGCCTGCGCCCCGGCGGCAATTACCTCATCGCTGGATGCTCCCCCCATGAGCATCACTGCCCCCTGCGCGGCCAGCTGATTGACGTTGTCGACAGCCGCCGCTGCCTGGCCACCACTGTTGCGGCTGACCAGCCTGAGCGGACGCCCAAGCACACCACCGGCGGCGTTGATCTCGTCCACCGCGAGTAGAGCTCCACGCATCTGCGAAACGCCTTCCCACTTGTGACTACCGGTGCTCGGATAACTCAGGCCGATCACCCAGGGCTCTACAGCCAGCGCCAAGCTCGGCGCGCAGGCAAGCTCCAGGAGGGCTGCCAAGTACACAGCACGCATCCCGCACTCCTCAGTCTTGTCGTTATGTATTTTCGCCGAGAACGGCCTTGGTCAGTCCCGAGATAGCAGCACGGCACCTGCCAGTGGGCCGCCGCCATTGGCCGCGACTGCCAGCCTCGGCTGTCCCGGCACCTGGCGAGCCTCGCCTTCGCCGCGCAGTTGCACGACGGCCTCGTGTACATGGCCTAACCCATGCAGGCGGCCGGCGGATAGCTGGCCACCATGGGTGGCCAATGGCAACTCACCGTCCAGAGCGATGCGCCGCCCCCCTTCGACGAAGGCCGCGGCCTCCCCACGACCGCAAAAGCCAAGGCCCTCCAGCCACAGAAGGGTGAGGAAGCTGAATCCGTCGTAGAGCTCGGCGACGTCGACATCCTTGGGCTTGTAGTCGGTTCGGCTCCAAAGGCGCTTGCCGGCGGCCTCCGCGGTGTAGCGTGTCAGGTCACCCATCTGGTCCCAGGCATCGCGGCCACTGAAGGGGCCGCAGATGGACTCGATAGTGACCGCTTTGCTGCGCAGGTCCACTGCGGTATCGCGATGAGAAACGATCAGTGCAGTAGCACCATCGACGGGCACATCGCAGTCGTACAGGCACAGCGGCGTGGAAATCATCCGCGCTGCCAGATATTGCTCCATGCTCAGTGGCTCGCGATAAACAGCCTTGGGATTCAGCCCAGCGTTGTGCCGTGCGTTCAGGGCGACGGCCGCCAACTGCTCGCGAGTCGCACCGAACTCATGAAAATAGCGGCTGGCGACCAGCGCCACCCAGTTTGCTGCCGAAGCCGCCTGGAACGGTACAAGGAACTCAGCGAAACCAGAAACTCGTTGTGTGCCGCCCACCGTGCTGGAGCGGATGCCTTCGGCCAAGGCACTGGACTCAGTGACCGTGCGGTAGACCAATACATGCCGCGCCTGCCCGGAGACCACGGCCATGCAGGCGTTGATTAGCGCGCTCATCTGGGTCGCCTCGTTGCCAGCGCTGTACCAGTTGAGCTCCAAACCCAGGGACTCCTTGACCTGCCCGATAGACACCGGCGAGAACGCCGGCATGTCGGCACGGTAGCCCGGCCAGCTGGCGACCCCATCAATTTGCGAGCGATCCAGCCCGGCGTCGCCCAAGGCAGCAAGCACCGCTTCCAGGGTCAGGTCCAAACCACTGCGCCCGAGGCGGCGCCCCACGGCCGACTGACCGATACCGGAAATTATTGCTGCACGTTCGGGAGCGGTCGCCATGTGTCTTCCTCATTAGGCTTGCAGGCTGGGTTGGATAGGGTGAATAGGCCGACCACAGGGCATTTCCCCACGACGGACTCCCGGCGCATCATTCTGGGATGGGTTCGCAGAAGGTCTGCCATCAAGTATTGACCCCTCATTCACACTGCGGCAGACTCTAAAAAATGTCAATCAGTCAGTTATTGGTCTTTCGTTGCCCCTGCAATGCGGCACCGGAAACTGATCGAAAGGCCATGGTATCGAGACAGCCCCACGCCACCTGACGATGGGGCGGTTATAACAACAACAGCGAGGTCAAGATTCATGTCTACACGCGAACCCGGCTGGAGCACTGACCAGGTCGACACTATTAATGCGGTGCTCAAGCGCGCCACCGAGCGGTATGGAGAGCGCAAGTTCCTTGACGTTCTCGGTGACACCTACAGCTTCGCCGACCTGGACCGAGAGTCCAGCCGCCTGGCCAATGGTCTGAAAGGCCTGGGCGTGAGCAAGGGTCAGACAGTGGTAACCATACTCGACAACTCAGCTGATGCGGTCTTCATCTGGCTGGCCATCAACAAGCTGGGCGCCATCAGCGTACCGGTGAATACCGCACTGAAAGGCGAGTTTCTCCGCCATCAGGTTTCCGACGCCGACGCTGCGGTGATCATCGCCGAAAGCGACTACGCCGAGCGCGTAGCCCTTATCGCCGAGCGCCTGCCCAAGCTGCAAACGCTGGTCTATCGTGGTGCGGTGCCGGACTTGGTGCTGAACAAGCCGTTACTCGATTGGACGGCGATTCGCAGCGACGACACCAGCCTTCCAGAGGTGGACGTGGCGCCCGGCGATCTCGCCATGCTTATTTACACTGGCGGCACCACCGGGCCATCGAAGGGCTGCATGATCAGCCACAACTATGCCTGTAGCCTCGCACGTCAGATGCTGGTGATCACCAACCGTCAGGAAGACACCATTACCTGGTCGCCATTGCCACTGTTCCACTTCAACGCTGTGGCTACCACAGTGCTGTCCAACCTGATCGCTGGCGCCCAGGTCGCGCTTTACACACGCTTCTCGGTGTCCAACTTCTGGCCAGAGATCGAACGCACCGGTGCCAATGAAGTCCAGTTACTCGCCTCGATGATGCCGATGCTGGCTGGCGCCCCCGAAAATGACGCCATGAAACGTTGCTATGGTCAGCTCAAAGCAGTCTGGGGCGCCCCCTTCCCGGAGGCAGTACAGAATGCCTGGAAGGAACGTTTCGGTGTTACTCACACCATTTGCGGCGGTTTCGGTCTGAGCGAATGCTCGCTGCCAACCATCCTACCGTTTGGCACGCCAATGCGTGCCAACAGCTCCGGCAAACGCAACACCGAGTACTTCGACGTGCGTATCGTCGACGACAATGATGTCGAGCTGCCACCCAATACCCCCGGCGAGATCATCGTCCGCCCGCGCAAACCACACGTCATGTTCGAGGGCTACTGGCGCCGCCCGGAGGATACCCTCAAGGTCATGCGCAACATGTGGTTCCACACTGGCGACATCGGTATGTTCGATGTGGATGACTATTTCTATTTCCTCGACCGCAAGAAGGACTATCTCCGTCGCCGGGGAGAGAACATCTCCAGCTTCGAGGTCGAAAGCGCCTTCCTGCAGCATCAGGCGGTAGACGAAGTCGCTGCTCATGCGGTGCTTTCCGACCTGGGAGAGGATGAGCTGAAGGTGACCATCACCCTCAAGGCCGAAATCAGCCTGAGCGAGGAAGATCTTTGCCGCTGGGCGGCCGACCAGATGCCCTATTACGCAGTACCGCGCTACATCGAGTTCCGCAGCGCACTGCCGAAGAGCCCTCTGGGTCGCGTCTATAAATTCCAGCTACGGGACGAAGGCGTTACCAGTACCACTTGGGACCGGGAGAAAGCCGGCTTCAAATTGGCCAAACGCTGAGCACCCGTAAGCTTTGATCGCTGAGCCGGGGCTTCGCAGATCATCGCGAAGCCTTCGGTCGCAGCCTACCCTTCTGCCGCGCAAGGGGTTTGCAATGAATACCAGCTTCCTAGGTGCATCGGGTAATCGCCTGGCCGCCGATGTATCAGGCCCACAAGATGCACCAGTGGTGTTGCTCCTCCACGGCGGAGGGCAGACCCGCCATTCCTGGGCCCGAGCCCACCGCGAACTGGCGGCCCAAGGTTACCGGGCAATTTCGGTAGATGCCCGTGGCCATGGCGACTCAGACTGGAGCGCCGATGGCAACTACAGCCTGGAAGCGCAAGTCGCTGATGTGCTTGCTCTGATCGACCAGGTCGGCGGCAGTCCCGCCCTGGTTGGCGCCTCCATGGGGGGAACCTATTCGCTGATGGCCTGCGGACTACACCCAGGCATTGCTTCCGCTCTAGTGCTGGTGGATGTCACACCTCGCCTGGAGGCCCGAGGCATCGAACACATCATCGGTTTCATGAAACGCCATATCGATGGTTTCGAGACGCTTCAACAGGCGGCCGACGCGGTAGCCGCATACAACCCGAATCGACGGATGGTCGACAGCAATGCGGGCCTGGCGAAGAATCTGCGGCAACGGGACGACGGTCGCTGGTACTGGCATTGGGACCCGCGCTTCATGGAGGGTGATCACCAGTCGAAGGTCGACCATATCAGCCAGCGGATGGGGCAGCTCGCTACCCATGTGGAAATCCCGACGCTGCTCGTCCGCGGCAAGCAAAGCGACGTAGTCAGCCTGGAGGGGGTCCGTGAACTGCGCGCCCTGATACCTCAACTGGAATTCGTCGACATCGAGGGAGCGGGCCACATGGTCGCCGGCGACCGTAACGACCGTTTCAACAGCGCCATCCTGTCCTTTCTCGAACGCTCCTTTCCCTTGCCCTGATGAGCGCTACTGGCGTTCCGTCACCAGGCAGTCCTGGGCAACCGACGCAACCAATCGCCGCGATTGATCATAGATACGGGCTAACGACAAGCCACGTCCCATCTGCATGCAGGGGCTGTCGGAGACGAAGAGCAGCCATCCATCAGCACGACATGCCTGGTGAAACCACAGGGAGTGATTGAGGCTGGAGACAAACAGGCGATCCCGCGCGTGCTCAATTGGCATGTGATAACTGATAGCAGCGCTATTGATCCAAAAATCGCTGAGGTAGGCCAGAGCGGAGCAATGCACATCGGCATCATCTGTCAACGGCTCGCGCAACTTAACCCAGTAAGCCACGACGGGCTGCTCGGGAGTCCGTTGCAGGTAGTCGCGCGCGTTGACAATGCGCAGTTCCAGCCCAGCTTTTTCGAAACGCGCCCAGGCCCCCTCATCCAGCTCGCTCAAGCCTTGCAAGGCATCGGGGCCTGGGAGGTCGGGCGCCGCCTCCACATGCGCATAGCCGCCCATCTCCACTTGGAAAGTGGCTTGCGCATCAAGCACCCGCTTTTCTCCCTGCAACCCACTTACCCGCAGGCTGGTAAAGCGCTTGCCGCTCTGCAATACCTCAACCTGGTAGCGCAACGGCTGGTCCACCTGCGCGCCCTGCAGGAACAGGCAGTGTAGCGATGCTGGCAGGCGCACCGGACAGGCGCTGCGTGCCGCCATCAGTGCCTGACCAAGCAGTTGGCCACCGAAGGCACGGCCATTCAGGTTGGCGTCATGCCTGACTGCGAGCAGATCGCCGCCGGCTTGGCGCTGCAGTTGGAACAGTTTCGGCAAATCCGGCGCCAAGGTATCAGCAGGGACAATTCGAGGCAGGATGGTCATGGCTGGAGGCTCCGCTCTAATGTTGATCCGAAGCCGGTATTCAGGCTCTTTCAGTGATCTGGACACTACCCAATTAACTGACACATAGTCAATTATTGTGTATTCAGATACTGTTTCCGAAGCAGCCCTCCACTAGAAAACAAAACAAGAGAGTCAGGCATGACGGATAGCGATATCAGCGCATCACTGAAAGAAATGGTTTGCCAGGCGGCCAAGCAGGGCCGGCATCTCGCTATAGGGCGCTTCAGTGACCAGAATCCTTCTGACCTGGATGTCGACCTTCGACGACACAGCGGCATCCTCGATCTCGATACTGATGGCAGGAGCGTCAACGTTCGCACCGGCACGCCACTTCAACAGCTGAACCTGGCGCTGAAAAAGGTCGGCTATACCTTGCCCTTCGAGCCACCTCACTTCGGCGCCGAGACCATGGTCGGGAGCATGGTAGCCCGCGGCATGGTCGGCCCTCGTCGCCCCTGGGCTGGCGATCTGGCAGACAATCTGTTGGGCGGTGAGCTCATCGATGGCCTGGGTCAAATTCGCGAGTTCGGCATCGGCGCTAAAGACGAATTCGCCGGCCCGGAGATGATCCGGCACATCGCCGGTAGTGCTGGAAAGCTGGCCTTACTCACCGAGGTCCGACTGCGGATTGTTCCCTGCCCGCAATACAGCCGGACTATACGACTTGAAATCGATCCTGGTGTCGCCCTCCAGCGGGAGGGTCGATGGACAGACTTACGCTCGCCTATCAACGCGTTCTGCCATACCGGCGAGGCTCTCTATCTACGTCTGGAAGGCAATTGCGAGGCAGTCCTCGGAGCGTGCGACCAGCTTGGCGGCGACAGCGCGTCCGCCACGCTGTGGGAGGATCTGCGCGAACTGCGCCTGGCGTTCTTTCGTGACCCACGGCCACTCTGGGAGCTTTCGGCTGCAGAGGGTGCGCCACTGACTCGCCTGCCTGGGCAGGTTTTATTGGAATGGAATGGGCGTCGTCGTTGGCTGAAAAGCGATGCGCCGGCGGCCGCTATCCGCCGTGCCGCCCAAGCTCTTGGTGGCCACGCCAGATGCTTTGATGCAAGAAGTGCAATGTGGGTCGAACCGACGGTCGACAATGCGATGAAACTCCGGCTCGATCCCCAGGGAGTGTTCGGGCAGTCACTCATCAGCGAGCGCGCTGCGGCAATCTAGGCTACCGCAGCGCTTTACCTCGAAGAATACTTAGACTAGCGACATTGAACGGCGGACATACTTGAACGTCCCCGTAGCCGTGGCTACCAACTCACCGCTCTCACTACGGACTTCGCCATCGCAGAAAGCCAGAGACCCACCGCTCGTGCGCAGTCTACCGCGGGCATGTAGCACCTCGCCGGGACTGCCACCGGGTCGCATGAAATTGGTCTTCAACTCGATGGTCACGCAGGGGCGGCCGTCGCCGTGACCCAGGGTGCAACAGGCCAGTACCGCATCCATGAGGGTCATAATCAGCCCGCCATGGGCCGTTTCCCCACCATTCATGTGGTGCTCAGCGAGTTGCAGGCGCATCGATACCCCCTCCTCGTCAAACTCCGGAGCACCCAGGATGCCAAGGTGCGTCAGCAGCGGGTCCAGGCCGCGCATTGGAGGTACGCTGGCCACGTAGGCATTCACTTCCTGAAAGTTTCTCTCAGCCATCGTGGCTCTCCTAGCTACGCGAAAGGACAGCACCAGCGTCGTCCTGAGACGACTCAGCCGGTGCAGAAGGTGCCAGCGGTGCCTGGAATTTTGGGTATCGACCCATTGCCAGAATCAGTGCCGCGCCCAAAGCAAAGGTGACAATGCAGTGCAGCAGCATGCCGCTGTAGGAACCGGACAGCGAATACAGATAGGCGAAGTAAAATGGCGCCAGGGTGGCGCCCAGGCCAATGATTCCCATGTGCAGGCTGAACACCCGGCTGTAGTCGCGCATACCGAAATAGCGCGCCATAAGGAAGGCAGCAATATCCATCTCGGCCCCGGCCCCGAGGCCGACCAGTGCCGAGGCCAACATCAAGCTGGACATGTGCGAGTCGACAGTGGAGTAAATCAGGCAGCCCACAGCTGGCAGGGCCAACACCACGAAAGCGACACCCGGTGCCCACAGGCGATCCACCAGATAGCCGACCAGCACCCGTCCGAAGATCAGCGAAATCCCGAATACACTGAAGGCCAGTGCCGCATCACTGGCGGAGAGCCCTTTGTCCCGCAGCATGGGAACAGTGCTCGTGACCATCCCAACCATCGAAGTCACTGAGAACAAGAGCGCCACGTTACATAGCCAAAAGCGTTTGCTGCGTGCAGTTTCGCTGAGCGACAAGCCCGGCAACCTCGGGCGCGACGCCTCCGCCCGAGGTGCCGCGACGACTGAAGGCGACTGGCTGCTCATCCAAAACAACGACAGCGGAAGGGTCACCAATAGCGGCAGCGCGGCGAGCACCCAGTAGCCAGCCCGCCAGCCCCAGTGTCCAATAGCCCAACTGATCAGCGTCGGCAGGATCAATGCCGCCAGGCCAGTGCCGCTGAGAATGATCGCCAGAGCCAATCCGCGATTGCGGTCGAACCAAAGATTGACTAATTGCGTCCAGGTCACGGTAGTAGTGCCCATACCGGCAAATGCCAACAGGGTATAGGCGATGTACAGCTGCCAGATCGGGCCATCGATGAAGGTCACTAGCAGATAGCCTAGCGAGAGTGCCAGCAACGAACCGATCGTCACCGGACGCAGGCCGTAGCGACGGATCAGCCAGCCGCTGATCTGTACCGAAACGACAGCAGCAGCAAACAGGAATGAAATCGCCGGCTGGATTTCCGCGCGCGGCCAGCCGAAGGCATCTTGCAGGGGCAATACGAGCGCGCCGAACGAATACAGCGGAGCGACGCTGACCGAGGTGAGAATTCCGATCAGCGCCAGGATCAGGATTCTCCACCCGAGATGGAATTCGGTGAAGTCGATAGCCATCGACGGGCGCTGAGACTCTTGCGAGTGCGACATGGGGCAGCTCCGCGGTTATTGTTGTTTTTCGCATTCTATACAGGGACGCGCAATAAATGACACTTATTTATTTATTGCGCAACCAAGCTGTTTCAGCGTTTGTCGAAAGTAACGCCGGCACGCACCCGATCCCAGGTCTTTGCGGTGATTCCGTCGTCGCGCAGCTGATACTTGAGTACTCGCCCCACCGGGCTTTTCGGTAACTCGCGGCGAAACTCGATGAAGCGCGGTACCGCATAGTAGGGCACGCGCTCGATGGCCCAGCGGCATAGCGCTTCCTCATCCAGGCGGCTACCCTCGTGCAGCACTGCAGTGACCTTGACTTCGTCTTCAGAGAGCTCGGAGAACACCGCGTGCACCGCAACCTCGGCAATTTCCGGGTGGGCAATGAATGTCCTTTCCATCTCGAATCCGGAGATGTTCTCGCCGCCGCGACGCATGTAGTCCTTCTTGCGATCAAGGAAGAAGAAGAAACCATCCTCATCGATCTTGCCGATGTCGCCAGTGTGGAACCACATATTGCGCATGACCTTGAGTGTGTCTGCAGGGCGGTTCCAATAGCCTTCGAACATGACGTGGGGCTTGAGCGGGCGGACGATCAGCTCGCCAGGCGTGCCATAGGGCAATTCGATATCGTTGTCGTCCACCACCCGGATGTCGAAGGAGTCGCAACGCCGTCCCGCGCAACCAGGTTTCTCAGGCGCGCCGAATGGCAGCATGGTGACGATGGCGCACTCAGTCAGACCGAAGCCGGCACCGCCGACGGTATGTCGCACACCGAAGCGCTCTCGCCAGCGTCGCTGGACTTCACTGGTAAAAGGTGCGCTGTAGACCTTGTTTAGCTGGCCGATGCAGCGCTGCATGGCATCGTTCTCCGGTGCCTCGGCAAGCAATGGTGCCATGGAGGCCAGCAGGTTGGCCTCATTGGCGCCACTGCGTTCGATGTCTGGCCAGAACCCGGAAACGGAGAAGCGTGGATAGATCACCGCGCGGGCGCCGATCATCAGGTTGCACAATACAGTCGTCACGGTGGCGTTGAGATGGAACAACGGCAGCGGCGTCCAGGTGATCGATTGCGGGGTACGCCCATGCGCCTCGTTGATCTGCCGAGCCTCATTGCAGGCATTGTTGTGGCTGATCATGCAACCCTTGGAAGGCCCTGTGGTGCCGCCGGTATAGATCAGCATGGTCAAGTCGCGCGGTAGCACTTCTACCTGCGGGTCACTGCAATCATTGCTGCGTAGGGTCTCCAGAGAGAGCAGGCGTTTACCTGCCAGCGCTGCCGTGGGCGCCGCGCCTCGATAGGCGATGACTTGAAGGTGTGGTAACTGCTCGACTACCAGAGAGATGCGTTCGGCGTATTCGGTCTCAGTGATGACCAGCGTGGCATTGGCGTCACTGACCTGGTGCCGCAGGAACTCACCCTTCAGCGCGGTATTTACCGGCACGCTGATCGCCCCCAACTTATTCAGCGCGAACCAGAGCAGCACCGCATCGGCGCTATTGTCGAGCATGCTGACGACCGTCTGCCCCTTGGCAACCCCAAGACCAGCCAGGCCGTTCGCCAGGCGGCAACTCTCGCGCTGGATATCGGCGAAGCTATAAATGTCCCCTTGCACGTCAAGGAACGGCCGGTCGCCATAGGCCTCCGCGGCTCGGCGCACGACCGCGTTAACAGTGTCCAGCTCGCCGATGCTCCAACCGGGCAACGCTTTGTCATTCAGAGGGTAAGTGAAGCGGGTCATGCTTGCTGACTCCTGTTGCGGGTCGACTGTTCTTGGTTGAGGCGCTGCCATCGTTGCCCGGCAAGCTCCAGCGAGCCTTCATGGGTCAGTACGTAGAACCGTTCCTCGCGGATCGCAGCGATCAATGCTATCGCCACGTCATCGGCGCTCAGACGGGCGTTCTCCAGGGTTTCCTGGGTGCGTGCCTGGAACTGCCGCGCGGCCGCGGAAGGTTCTTGTGCGGTGGATTGCGGGTGGTCGCGACCTGGCCCGGTCAGGCCGCTGGGTACCATGCCAGGACACAACACCGAGACGCCGATGGCGGCGCCCTCAGTGCGCAGTTCGATGGCCAGGGATTCGGAAAGCGCCACCAGCGCAGCTTTTGCAGCGACGTACGGAGCAATGAAGGGAATCGCCATCAACCCGCCCATCGAAGCGGTATTGACGATGTGTCCCGGGCGACCGCTGGCGATCATTCGGGGGACAAAACTGTGCAGGCCGTGGATAACACCCATAAGATTGACGTCCAGCACCCGTCGCCAGTTGCCCAGGTCATGAGCCCAACTGGCTCGCGGGCGGTCGCCCGTTATCCCAGCGTTATTGCACAGCAGGTCGACCCCGCCTAATGCATCGATTTGCTCTGCCAGGACCTCGACAGCGCGGGCATCGGCGACATCAGCAGCTATCAGCAGTGCGTCGCCGCCCTCCTCTAGCAAGCTGGCCAGAGCCTGCTCTAAAGCCACTCCGGGTAAGTCGACGAGCACCACACGCATCCCTTCACGGCAGAAGGCACGTGCCATAGCCAAGCCCAGACCACTCGCAGCGCCGGTCACCACGGCGGTCTTGCGGTTCAGTTCGATCATGCGAATTCACTCGAAAGGTGCGAGTTACCGCCCTTCAGCGGATAGGGATGGTGCCACCGTCAACGCACAGCGTCTGGCCGGTAATGAATTGCGAACCCTCGCCGGCAAGGAACACCATTACCGGGGCCAGATCGCGCTCTGCGTCGCCAAGCTTGCCCCCCAGCGGCACGATGCGACTCATCATCTGGTCATGGGCAGCCAGCTCATCGGCGCTCATCTTGGCCCGATGGGCGTCATACATGGGTGTCCAGATCATCGGTGCTACGGCGTTCACCCGGATCCCGTGGCACGCCCACTCCTGAGCCAGGGTACGAGTCCACGCCAGCACTGCCCCCTTCGACGCCGCGTAGTGAGCCGCCCCCGGCATGCCGTTTAGGCCGGCAGCCGAACCGAAGTTGATAATCCGTCCTCCACCGGCATCACGCAGGAAGGGGAAGGCTACTTGGTTGGTGTGCAGGGTGCCGCGCACGTTAACGTCGAAAATCAGATTCCAGTCGTCACCGCCGATAGACTCCGCCGGCGCGGTGCGCTCGACCGCAGCGACGTTGGCCAGCACATCGAGTCCGCCCAGCCACTGGATTGCCTGATCAAAGCCTCCACGGACCTGCGTTGCATCGGCGATATCGCAGTGGAAATAGCGGACACGGCCGCTAAACCTCGCGCCCAGTTCCTCGACCACAGCGCGACCGAGGTCGTCTAGCACATCAAAGGAGGCAACTCGCGCGCCCTCCTCCACATAAGCTTTCACCACGCAGGCGCCGATACCTCGCGCACCGCCGGTGACAATGATTCTCTTGCCTTCGAGAAGCATGACGCTGTCCTCTTGTTCTTGTTGGTTTGCAGCGATGATCTATATGGCAGCAACAATCAGGGCAGGCCGCCGTCAACCTTGATCAGCGAACCAGTGGTGTAGCTGGAATGCGGGCTGGCCAGGTACAGCGCCGTAGTCACGACCTCCTCCGGGCGCCCTGGCCGGCCCAGGGCGTTGGCGCAACTCTGGCGCATCTCCTCGCTCCAGGCCTTGGCGATGTCGGTGAGGAAGGGGCCTGCGGAGATGGTGTTGACTCGCACTTTCGGCCCATACTCCTGAGCCAGACCGACGCTCATGGCATTGAGGGCCGCCTTGGCGCCGGCATAGGGGATGATCTGCGGCGAAGGGCGAATCCCCCCCGTGCTGCTGACGTTGATGATCGAGCCACCGGCACCCTCGACCATGCGTTGGGCGACCAGCGCACTGAGGCGGAAGGGCCCCTTGAAATTGAGCCCAATGACTTTGTCGAACAGCTCTTCGCTGACCTCGTGGGTCGGCACCGCCGGCGACATGCCGGCGTTGTTGACCAGCACATCGATATGCCCGAATTCGGCGTAGGCAACCTCGACCAGGCGCTCCACTTCGAGCCATTTTCCGACATGGCAGGCCACCGCCAGTGCGCGCCGGCCAAGCGCACGCACCTCCTCAGCCACCGCTTCGCAGGCTTCCAACTTGCGGCTGGCGATGATCACATCGGCGCCGTGCTCGGCGAATGCCCGAACCATCTGGTATCCCAAACCGCGACTACCGCCGGTAACCAGGATCACCTTGCCACTGAGATCAAACCAGCGGTCTGTCTTCGCATCGTTGCTCATCATGGTATCCGTGGCTCAGCCGTCGAGAATGTGGGCGTAGCGATCACGAGCGGCAGCAATCTTTGGCGGTAGATGCTCGCTGGGGAACAACCCTGCGGCGGGTTTGTACTTGCGCAGCAGTTCACGGGCCACAGTGACCTGGTGGACTTCGGTCGGGCCGTCAGCCAGGCCCATGGTCGGCACGCTGTTCCACATGTAGGCCAGAGGCGTCTCGAAGGTCGCGCCTAGAGAGCCGTGCAGGTGGATGGCCCGCCGCACCACCTCGTAGTACAGCTTGGCCATCGCCACCTTGACCATGGCGATATGGCTGCGCGCCTGACGTGGATCGCCGTGGCTTCCATCGATGATCCAGGCGGTCTTGAGGACCAGTAGTCGGAACTGTTCCAGCTCGATCTGGGTATCGGCGAGCATGGCTTGCACCGTGCCCTTCTCGGCCAGCTGCGTGCCCTGGGTATAACGGCTGAGCGCGCGCTCACACATCATGTCCAGGGCTCGCTGGCATTGCCCAACGGTACGCATGGCGTGATGGATGCGCCCGCCTCCCAGGCGTGCCTGAGCCACGGCGAAACCGCCGCCCAACTCGCCAAGCATATGATCCAGCGGCACCCGCACATTGTCGTAACGCAGGTAGCCCTCGGTGGCTTCATCCATCTCCAGGCGCTCGCCCATGTGCGGCACGTTGCGGATGATTTCCAGCCCTGGGGTTTCCCGCGGCACGATGAACATCGACATGCGTCGCTGGATCGGTGCATCGGGATCAGTCACCGCCAGCACCAGGATGAACTCCGCATAGCGCGCATTGGAGGAGTACCACTTCTCGCCGCTGATCAGCCAATGATCGCCATCGCGCACGGCGCGAGTGGTGAACACTTTGGGATCGGCGCCGCCCTGAGGTTCGGTCATGGAGAAGCACGAGACGATATCGCCATCGAGCAGCGGCTGCAGGTAACGAGCCTTCTGCTCAGTCGTGCCGAACATGGCGAGGATCTCGGCATTACCGGTATCTGGTGCAGCGGTGCCGAACACCGTCGGCGCCCACAGTGAACGCCCCAGGCGCTCGTTCATCAACGCCAGCTTGAGCTGGCCGTAGCCCTCCCCACCAAGGTGCGGGTCGAGATGGCAAGCCCAGAGTTTCTGCTGGCGGACCTTCTCCTGCAGCGGTTTAAGGATGGCCCGCGACTTCGCATGGCGTGTGTTGTAAACCACGCTCACCGAGGGATAGAGCACATCCAACGGCTCCACTTCTTCGACCAGAAAGCGGTCGATCCAGTCCAGCTTGGCCTGAAACTCAGGGTCGGTCGAAAAGCCCCACATCGTGTCGTTCTCCGTCTGTTCGGGATGCCTTACGCGAAGCGGCTTCAGGCCGCAGCGATCAATTGGTCGGCCTTGGCCATCAGCCAGGTGGCGTAATCGTGCAGGTAGGCGCCCATTTCCCTTGGCGCCTTGCCGATCAGCGAGCGGGCGTAGGTGCCCTCGAGCAGGCAGGCGAGCTTGTAGCAGGCGAGCACGAAGAACCACGGCATTGCACCCATGTCGCGGCCACTGAGCTCGCCGTACAGGGAAATCAGCTCGGCACGGCTCATAAAACCGCTCCAGGGCTCAACTACTGGCTTGCTGCCTGCGCCGCCAACCTCGGGATCACCAGGCTCGCGCCAGGAGGTGAGCACCCAGGCCAGGTCCAGCAAGGGATCGCCGAGTGTTGATAGCTCCCAGTCAATCAGCCCGGAAATACGCGGCGTCTGCAACGAAAACATGACGTTGGGCCACTGAAAGTCACCATGGATGATGCCGATGCGACGGTCCTGGGGCAGGTTATCGGTCAGCCAGCGACCGACCCGGTCGACGTTGACCAGGGAGTTCCCGCCGTAGCCGGGGGTATCTCGATAACTGTCGAGCTGGGAACGCCAGCGCTCAACCTGGCGACCGTGCCAATTGTCCGGCCGGCCGAAATCGATGAGCCCAAGAGTCTGGTGGTCAAGACGGCCCAGGGCGGCGGCAGCGCGAACGAACTCTTCGCCCATCTGCTGGCGCCAACTGGCATCGGTGGCGTAGCGCCCCTGCAACGGTCCGGCGGGAGAGAAGCCTTCCAGTGGCGCCATGACAAAGAAATTGACGCCGAGGACTTCGGGATCTGCACAGGCAGCCAGCAGGGCTGGATGCGGCACTTCGCTGCCAGCCAGCGCTTTAAGGACCCGAGCCTCGCGCAACATGGTTTCGTTGCTGTTACTGCGCAAGTGGCGTGGCGGCCGGCGCAGTACGAAGCTGGCCTCACCGCGCCGCATCAGGAACAGGTTGTTTTGCGATCCGCCGGTCAGTTGGCGAACCTCGCTGACCGGACCACTACCGGGTAGGCCAGCGGTTTCGATCCACGGCCCCAGCGTGCGCCAGTCGAGCAGGCCGTCGAAGTCAGGAAGTGTGCTGGTCATCGGGGGCTGCCCCCGCTCGATCCGTGCTTCATACCTGCCGACACGGATACGGCGGGGCTGGGGCATATTGGCAAATCGGCGACCATCTACAACCTCCCTCACATGGCTTATTGTTCGGCCGCCCCTCCTGCGGACGCTTGCTTGTCCTGCTCGAGGTTGCGGCGTATTTGCCTCAACACACTCAACGTCTGTTCCAACTCGACAGTCTCCAGGCCCCTGGAGATGCGCGCGGTCCACTGCGCACTCTCGCGGTTGGCCTGGGCATAGGCCTCCCGCCCCTTCTCGGTGGCAACCAGTAGCTTGGAAACCTTGTGGTGCGGGTTATCCGCGTAAACCACATGGCCGTCGTCAGCCAGTACATCAGCGACTCGCTGCACCGCTTGCCGGCTGTATCCCAGGCTACGCGCTATGCGAGCCACCGTCGGCGGCTCCGCCGCCAGCACCACTGACGCCAGCACGATGGTCTGTGCCGAGCTACCCAGTGCACCGGGCTTGCTCGCGCTCATCACCCGCCCATGCAGACGCAGGATTTCATCCACCAGCTCAGCCAGGCAGGCGCCCTGCTCGCTGTGCACCGAATGGTCGAAGGTGTTCTCCGACCCCTTCCCGGACGTCTTCTTCAAACTATGACACCCCTATTCCACTTTGACAATATATTGTCACTATAGCTCATCAAGATTTCCCCCAATCCATTCTCAGCGAACCAGCAGCACGGTATGTGCTGGGCGGCGTCCGGGCAACCGTTGCCGCATCCACCAGGCAGAAACGACAAAGCCCGGCGAACCGGGACCTGTCTGGGTAAAGCAGTTATCCAAGAATAGCGCTCAGAGCCCATTCGCCATGTAGCCACCATCGGCTGCCAGCACCGTACCGGTGACGAAGGATGCTGCTGGCGAAACCAGGAATAGAATGCACGCGGCAATTTCCTCCGGGCGCGCCCAACGCCCCAATGGTGTACGCGCCAAGACCCGGGCGTTGCGCTCAGAAGCGTGCTCCTGAATGCCGCGGGTCATCGGCGTGTCAGTCCAGCCTGGGGCAACCCCGTTGACCCGTACACCATCCTTGCCCCAAGCCACGGCGAGGCTGCGAGTCAGCTGAGCCACCCCCCCCTTGCTGACCGCATAGGCCGGCGCAGTCGGGCTGCCGAAGAAGCTCATCACCGAGCAGAGGTTAACGATGCTCCCGCCGCTGCGCGCGAGCATCTCTCGAGCCGCATAGCAGCAACGCATGCTGCCGTTAAGGTTGATCTCCAGCGTCTGCAGGAAACCCTCCTCCTCAAACTCGGCAGCACCGCGACCGATACCTGCGGAGTTGACCAGGATATCCAGGCCATCGAACGCTTGGAAATAGCGGGTCACCGCCGCGGAGTCGCGCACATCCAGCAGAGCGAACGACACGCTCGCCAGACGGGCGTCATCTCGGCAGGCACGAATCTCCGCTTCAGTTACCCCGGTTGCCCACACCTGGCAGTTCGCCTCCAGCAGAGCCGAAACCGTTGCCAGACCGATACCACTGCTACCACCCACCACCACTGCTTTCTTACCGCTCAGGTCCATGCCCATCTGTCAGTCCTCTCCTCAGGCATCCGCGTGGAACTTGTTCCACTAGGAAAAATAATCAGCAATCAGCTAACACCGCTTCAACAGGAGGGCTTTCAATCTGATGAAGGCGGCATTGATCCTGGTCAATAACCGCACCATATGTGAGTGTTGACCACGACAAATAACTAACATAGAGTCAGCTTTACTTACAAACCCCGACCACAAAAGAGGTCAGCATGCGCAACGTCAATTACCCGATCTATGATGTCGACCGGCACTTCTATGAACCGCCGGAAGCCTTCCTGACCCACCTGCCGAAGGAGTTCCGCAAGGAGTTCCAATACGTGCAGGTCAATGGCCGCACCAAGCTGGCTGTCGGCGGTGTTCTCAGCGACTACATCCCCAACCCGACCTTCGATGTGGTCGCCGCACCAGGCTCCCACGAGAAGTGGTATCGCGGAGATAACCCCGAAGGCCTGTCTCTGCGGGAAGTCGGCGGCGAACCGATCCCCTCTGACCCGGCCTTCTTCGATGGAGAAGCGCACCTGAAGGTGATGGACGAGCAGAAAATCCACGCTGGTCTGTTCATCCCCACCCTGGCGTCGGTCATCGAGGAGCGCCTGGCTGACAAACCACAAGTCATCGCCGCACTGATGCACTCATCCAACCGCTGGCTCGCCGAAGGCTGTGGCTTCGCCCGCGAAAACCGGCTGTTCCCGGTCCCCATGGTCAACTTGTACGATGTTGATCGTGCAGTCGAAGAGCTGGAATTCGTGCTCAAGAGCGGTGCACGCGTGGTGGGCATCCGTCCGGCTCCCGTAGCTGGTACCAAGAATCCACTGGAAGGGCGCGCTCCCGGTCACCCCGAGTTCGACCCCTTCTGGGCCCGGGTCAACGAAGCGAAGATCTTCGTCATGCTGCACGTCTCCGACTCTGGCTACGACAAGGTCAATCGCTGGTGGACTGCCGGCGGCAAGGGCGAATTCCGTCCGTTCGAGAAGGAACCTTTCGGTGAAGTCCTGGATTGGATGGGGCGCGCCATCTCCGACACCTTGGCGTCGCTGGTGTGCCATGGCGTGTTCGACCGCTTCCCCGATGTTCGTGTAGCGTCGCTGGAAAACGGCAGTAACTGGCTGGAGCCCCTGCTCGAACGTCTGGCGCTCAACTACAAGAAGATGCCCAAGGCCTTCAAGCAGGACCCAGTGGCCAGCTTCAAGAAACACGTGTTCATCTCGCCCTTCTACGAAGACCCAGTACTGCGCATCTGCGAAGTAATGGGCGACAACCGAGTGCTGTTCGGCAGCGACTGGCCGCATCCAGAAGGCCTCAGCCATCCTTGGGACTTCTTCAAAGACATCGAAGACCTCAGCGATGCCCAGGCACAGCGGGTGATGAGCACTAACCTGAAAGGTCTGCTGGAGGGCGTGCGCGACTGATTCAGATCCCACCGCGCACATCAAGGGCATGGAGCGATCCATGCCCTTTTTGTTGGCCCAACCTATCCATCACCTGGCAACCACGCCAGCGCTATCAGCGCAGCGACAGCGCTTTAACCATCAGTACTGGAAGGTGTTGATCACTTGGCGCAATTGGCCAACCTGACCGTGCAACTCCTCACTGGCGCGCTCTGCGAGTTCGGCACCTTGCGCTGTTTGCTCGCTGGCCTGGCTGATCTCCACCAGGTTACGGTCGATATCCACTGAGACCGATGTCTGCTGCTCCGCCGACGAAGCGATCTGCTGACTCTGCTCGACGATGGTACCGATGGCGCCGAGAATGCGCTCCAGCACTTCCTGCACATCCCCCGCCTGGCTAGCAGTGCTGCCGGCGATCTGGTGGCTCTCCCCCATCGACCTGACTGTCGCTGCGACACGACTGCGCAGACTGCCAATCATCTGTTCGATTTCCGCGGTGGAGTTGCGTGTGCGCACCGCCAGCGTCCGCACTTCGTCCGCCACGACCGCGAAGCCTCGTCCCTGCTCACCAGCCCGCGCCGCCTCGATAGCAGCATTCAAGGCCAGCAGGTTAGTCTGGTCGGCAATGTTCTTGATCACATCCAACACCTGGCCTATCGCGTCGCTGTCCTGGGCCAGTTCGTGGATCACCCCCATGGACTTGTCGATTTCACCCGCCAGCACCTGGATGTTCTCGACCTGCTGGCGAACCATCCCGCTGCCGCGTACCGTTTCGTCATTGGCACTGCGCGCGCAATCAACGGCAGCCACAGCACTGCGGGCAACCTCCTGGGCACTGGCCGATAGCTGATTCATGGCTGTCGCTACCAACTCCAGCTGCCCCCGCTGGTCAGTCACCGCCCGCGAGCTTTCGGCGGAAGCGCTTTGCACGCGCTCGGTCTGGGTCCCCACCTGGGAAGCCACGACGCTGACCCGGCGCACCAGATCCTGGATCTGCCCGATGCTGACATTGAATACCCGTCCCAGCTCAGCCAGCTCATCGCGCCCCTGCACACTGAGCTGCGCGGTCATGTCACCCGCCGCCACCTTGGCCAACGCCACTCCCAGACCTGCGATCATCGATCGGGTGCTGGCATAAAACGCCAAGTACAAATAGATAATCGCGCTGAATACCGTGACCAGCACCAGCAACAAGACCAGAGTCTGCCGACCAGCCAGCCGGACCCTGGCCTGCAGATCTTCCTGCAGGAGATTGAAGGCCTGCTCCTGCAACTGCTGGCCTGCGTCACCCAGACGCGTGATTTCGTCGAAAAAACCAGTCCAACGGCTATCTAGCTCGGCTCCATCGAGCAGCCGCTGATCTACCAGGCTGCGGGCCTGAGCCAGGCTGTCGAGACTGCGCTTGGCAGATTCCTGCAATGACTCCTGGCCGCGCGCGGCCAGCACCAGGTCGTCCAGTTTGAGCGAGTATTCGGCACTGAACTGACCGAGGTCGACCACCGCCGTGTCGAGACTGACGCTGTCGTTGGACCCGACGAAGCCCTGCCCCAGAGCAGCCGAGCCCGGCCCACGGACGGCGCTCAGCAGACGCTGCAAGGTCGGCATGCTGACACTGAGCAAATCGCCAGCCTGACGCACGAGCGCCTGGTCATCCTTATTCAATCCCACAAGACCGACGCTGTAGACCAGAAACAACTCGCTACGCTTGGCCAATTGCCCAGCCAGCTCCATCTTTGGCGCTGCCCCGGGAGTCGTGCCAAGACGCTCAACGCTTTGCAGCAGCTCATCACGTTTGCGCTGAAAATCGCTGCGCTGCAGAGCATCACCACCCTGCCAAGCGAGTGCTTTGACCAGTGCCAGGGCTTCCCGCTCTCCGGCCCGGATACGCTGGTCGATGTCGCTGTTCTTTTCTACCTGGCTGACCCGCAGGCGCACCAGGCTCAAATCTTTCAACTGGTCAAGCTGACGGTGCAAAGCCGCGGCCCGCTGAAGAAACGGCAGGCTATCGAGTAACTGCCTGGCATCACTCCAACGCTGATGACTGTCGCGAACCAGGTAGTAGTTGGTCGCCACCAGCGGCACCAGGAAGAGCACGCAGATCAACCCGAACTTCTTGCCGAAGCTCAGGCGATTCATCAGCAGGATTCCAGGCTTGAGTATCTCCTTCATGGGCAACTCCTTGTTCTTGTTGTTATGAATGGCCGGCAATCCGGCTGCAGCAGGGGCGCGGCTGCAGCGAGTTAGCTCGCCGCGGCCTCGCTGATGTAGTGCGAGACAGTGGGCGGTTGCTCTCCGCAATGCAGGTCACGCACTCGCGCCTCTGCCTCGCGGTCGGCCATGGTGGTTCGCGCCTGATGGCGCAAGTAATCGGACCAGGAGTCGACGATGAAGCGCTCCATGTACCAGGCAGGACGCTCCAGCTCCCGGTAGACCCGCCAAAACCCGGCGCCATCACGCCGCCGCTGGATACCCATGACCTGGATGCGCCGCAGGAACTCTTCGCGATCCTCCGGCCGCACCTGGTAGGCGATCTGTACCGCTACCGGGCCCTCCGATGGTTCAAGATGCGCGAAGGAGAAAAGTGGAAGTTCACCTGTCGAAGGAGTGACCTCGGACTCTTCGCCCAAACGCGCTTGATAGCGCTGCATCACCCACAGCGAAAGCAACGTGACCGCCGCCGCCAGCATTAGCGCCACGCGCGTGCCGAAGTGACTCGCCACCGCGCCCCAAGCTGCGCCACCGATGGCCAGGGCCCCCTGAAATACCAGCATATAGATGGCCACTGAGCGGGCACGGATCCACGGCGGAACAGCCGACTGGATCGCCACTAGGTTGCTGGTGCCGATACACATCCAGCCGATGCCGGCGATGAACAGAGCCGTGCACTGCAGCCATGCCAGATGGGTCTGCGCAACCACGAACATTCCCAGTGCATAGACCACACACGCAAAGGCAATCATCCGGTTGAGCTCCAGACGGGCACGCAGCACCGGCAGAATCAGGGCTCCAAACATGGTCCCGGCACCGATGCTCCCCAGTAGCAAGCCATAACCTCCAGCGCCACCTGAGTCACGGGCGACCACTGCCAACAGCGCCCAGAGCGCGCTGGCCGCGCTGACGAAGGCGATAGTCCGCAGGCACTGGCCGCGAATAACCGACGAGTGCCGGGCGTAACGCAGCGCACTGCGCAGGCCGCTCCACAGGGACTCCACCGGCAACGTCGAGCCATCCGCGGGGCGCCGCATACACGCCACCACCAGCAACGATCCACACAGCAGCACTGTGCAAACGATGAAGACACTCACCACCCCGGATACCGCCACCACCCCACCGGCCAACGCAGGCCCCACCGCTCGCGCAACGCTATAGGAAACGGAAGACAAAGCCATCGCCGACGCCATGAAGGCTCGCGGTACGGACTCAGCCTGGGTGGTGTACCAGGCGGGCCCCTGCAGGGCGAAACCGATACCAAAGGCGAAGGTTAGTCCCAGCAACGCCCAAGGCCCGACGACCCCAGCCGCACAGACGCCGACGAGGGTAACTGAGGCAAAAAGCATTCCAGCATGCGTGACCAGCAGATAGCGCTGTCGATTGAAGATGTCGGCGAATACCCCTCCCGGTAAGCCGAAGAAGAACGACGGCAGGCTGATCGCAGTCTGCACCAGCGCCACCAGCATCGGCGAAGTGGTCAGCGACACCATCAGCCAGGCCGCACCGACGTTCTGCATCCAGATTGCCAAGTTCATTGCCAGCGCGCCGAGCCATAGCCATCGAAAGGCAGGAAAGCGCAATGGCGCCCATAGCGAACCCGAGTTGTCGTTCATTGGCATCTCTTCATGGCTGTCCTTTCCCGCGCCCTGAGCTGAAGCAACAGCCCTGCCATTCCCGGCCGGGGCGCGCTTGACTGGGCAGGCGAATGCACGCATATTAAAAACTAACGATATGCCAGTTTTGCAATTGAACCTTCAACAGTCAATTGAAATCATGGCAATGAACCGCTCAATTACTGACCCTTAAACAGTTATAGAGCGTCAGCCGAATCATTCCGACAGCAGCGGAGACGCGGAAGCGCCATGACTCCACGCCCAGACCTCGACTTCCAGGACTTCCTCCATCAGGGACGCTTCATGCTTCAGCGCAGCCGCGCCAGCGGTCGGCATTTCTTCTACCCACGAGTGCTGGAACCCGGCACTGGCTGTACCGACCTCGAGTGGGTCGAGGCCAGTGGTCTGGGCTGCGTCTACGCACTGACCGTTGTGCGTCCCAAGCCACCCGCCGAGCCCTACAACGTTGCTCTCATCGACCTCGATGAAGGCCCTCGGATGATGAGCCGTGTCGAAGGCCTACCAGCCGATCAGGTCAGCATCGGCCTACGGGTCAAGGCGCGCATCGTCGCGGAAGGCGAGCAGCACTTCGTCATTTTCGATCCCCACAGCAACTAGGCGAACAGCATGACCGACAGCATCAGGAACCCGATGTCCCTAGCGGGACGCAGCATCATCATCACCGGCGCCGGACAGGGTATCGGCCTGGGCATCGCGCGATTGGTCATCGAACTGGGTGGCAACGTGGCAGCGGTCGACCTCAATGAGGAGGCCCTGAAGAGCGCAGCGGCGGAGCTCGGAGAAAGTTACCTGCCGCTGGTCGGTAGCGTGGCCGACGCGCCATTCGTCGAGCGAGCAGTGGCCGCCGCTGTAGAGCGCTTCGGAGCGGTCCATGGCCTGGTCAACAACGCCGGAATCGGCCGCCCGGCGATGATCGAGAAAATGACCCTGGAGCAGTGGCAACTGGTGATGGACGTCCACCTTACCGGTTCGTTCCTCTTCACCCAGGCGGTGGGCCGCCATCTGATCGAGCGCGCCAAGGGCGGTGATAGCGCTCCGGGTTCCGTTGTGTTCATTTCCTCCGATGCCGGACGTCGCGGCAGCCTCGGACAGATCAACTACTCAGCAGCCAAATCAGGGATGTTCGGCATGGCCATGACCGCTGCTCGCGAATGGGCGAAGTACGGCGTGCGCTCAAATGCCGTTTGCTTCGGCATGGTGGAGACCGCCATGACTGAGAAGGTGCGCACCGATCCTCGCTTCCTCGACACCTACCTGCAGCAGATCGCTCTCGGCCGCTTCGCCTCGCCCGAAGAAGTGTCGGTTCCCGTGTGCTTCCTGTTATCCGAAGGTGCCTCGTACATCACCGGGCAGGTCCTTTCCGTCAATGGCGGCTACACCATCGCGGTATGAACATGAATAACACCAACTCGCAGAACCAGGCAGAAGTGCTCAGCGGCATCCGCATTCTTGACATGACCCGAGTGATAGCCGGCCCCTATGCCGGGCAAATCCTCGCCGACATGGGCGCGGAAGTCATCAAGATCGAGCGCCAGGGCGAAGGTGACGACATTCGCCGCATCGGCCCGCCCTGGATCAAGGGTACGGAGGGCCAGCCACATCAGGAGTCGACCTATAGCCAGGCCGCCAACCGCAATAAGCGTTCGCTTACCGTTGACTTCGCGCAACCCGAAGGCGCCGAACTGATCCGTCAGCTGGTCGCCAATTGCGACGTGCTCCTTGAAAATTACCGAACCGGCACCCTCGCCCGCTACGGGCTGGGCTACGAAGAACTTCGCGCAATCAACCCGCGGCTTGTCTATTGCTCGATCACGGGCTTCGGCCAGACCGGCCCCTACGCCAACCGCTCTGGCTACGACTACCTGATCCAAGCCATGGCCGGTGTCATGTCTGTAACTGGCCACCGTGACGGCGAAGTCGGCGACGGCCCAATGCGCGTGGGCGTACCCGTGGCCGATATCTGTGCTGGTCTGTATGCAGCGATCGGCGTGCTTGGCGCACTCAACCACCGCCAACAGAGCAATTGCGGTCAACACATCGACGTATCGCTGTTCGATGCGCAGATGGCGACACTGCTGAACACATTCTCGGCATGGTTCAACGGCGGCAAGGAACTCGGGCGTACGGGTAACGACCATCCCAGTGCATCACCTTACGGCGTCTATGCGGTGGATGACGGCTACATACTGGTCGCCACTTTCAATGACCGTGAGTTCGTGCGCCTGGCGAAAGCCGTCGGGCGGGAGGACTGGATTGAGGATCCGCGCTTCGCCAAGAACGGAGCACGAGTGGCCAATCGTAAGGAACTTTCACAGCAGCTTACCGAAGCCCTGCGCGGTCGCACCAAAGCGCAATGGATCGAGCACCTGAACGCCAACACAGTCTCTTGCGGGCCAATCAACGGCATGTCCGATCTGGAGACCGACCCGCATGTGATCGATCGAGGGATGATCGTCACCCAGCAACATCCACTCAACGGCAGTGTGCGCAGTGCCGCAAGCCCGCTGCGCTTCTCCGCCACTCCAGTGCAGTACAAGCTGCCGCCGCCGGCCATTGGTGAACATACTGACATCGTGCTGCGCGACTGGCTTGGCCTCTCGCCGGAGCGAATCGACGATCTGCGCCAGCGCAACGTGATCTGAGGGACTAACCGTGACAGCTGCCTTCAATTTCAAACCCCTGGAAATACCCGCTGCGCTAGAGCCGCTGCGCCAGGAAGTTCGCGGTTTCCTCACCGAGGCGTCGCGCCACTGGTCGGGCTGGAAGGTCGGTCACTCCTGGACCGGCTTCGACCGCGAGTTCAGCCGCGAGGTTGGCGCCCGCGGCTGGATCGGCATGACCTGGCCGAAGGCCTATGGCGGCCATGAGCGCTCGGGACTGGAACGCTACGTCGTGGTCGAGGAAATGCTTGCCGTTGGTGCACCATTAGGTGCGCACTGGTTCGGCGACCGCCAGAGCGGCCCTCTGCTATTGCGCCTGGGAAGCACCGCACAGCGTGAACGCTTCCTGCCACTGATCGCTCGCGGCGAAGCGTCGTTCTGCATCGGTCTGAGCGAGCCGGACTCCGGCTCCGATCTGGCCTCTCTGCGCTCGCGGGCCACCCGCGTAGATGGCGGTTGGCGCCTGAGCGGCCGCAAAGTCTGGACCACAAATGCTCATCTCTGCGACTTCATGATTGGCCTGTTTCGTACCACCGCCCAGGCAGACGGCGAGAAACACAAAGGCCTGTCACAGTTCCTCATCGACATGCGCTCTTCAGGCATAGAAGTTCGCCCTATCCACGACCTCACCGGCGAAGCACACTTCAACGAAGTGACCTTCGATGATGTGTTTGTCGCCGACGACATGCTGGTGGGTCGCGAAGGCGACGGCTGGGCCCAGGCCAGCGCCGAGCTCGCCTTCGAACGCAGCCAACCGGATCGCTACATGAGCTGCTACCCACTGCTGCCGCTGACCATCGACGCCCTTCGCGCCGGACAGGCAACAGATCGTCTGGCCGCCCGCCGTATCGGCGAGGTGGTAGCGGAAATGACCGTGCTGCGTGAAATGTCCCTGTCAATTCTTGGGCAGCTTCAGGGCGGCCACTCCCCAGCCCGCGAAGCGGCACTGGTAAAATACCTCGGCAACCTGCTGGAACAACGCACGCCGGAGTTGGTACGCGAACTGCTGGACCTGCCGGCAACCATCCAGGCGAACGACAAGCTAAGCGAACTGCAAGGCTTCCTGGTGCAGACGGTGCCGACATTCTCCCTGCGCGGCGGCACCCGGGAAATTCTACGCGGCATCATCGCCAAGGGGCTCGGATTGAAATGAGCAGCATGGAAATGAATATCGAAGCAATGCTCACCGAGCAGGTCCAACGCCTGTTCAGCGACCGAATCGACCGTGACGCCTGGATCCACGCGGAGGAAGGCAGGCTTGATGCCAACCTGTGGCGTGAGGTGCAGGACATGGGCATCACCCTCGCCATGTGCCGCGAAGAACTCGGTGGCGCCGGCCTTGGCTGGGCTGCCAGTGAGGCAAGCTTGCGCCTGCTCGGAGCTCACGCCTGCCCTGCCCCGGTGGGAGAAGCTCTGCTCAGCGGTTGGTTGCTCGACCAAGCCGACCTGGAGGTTCCCCAGGGTATCCTCACGCTGTCCGATGCGGAATTCCGCCTGGACAGCAACGGCCGGCTGCACGGGACCGATTCGGCGCTGCCCTGGCTGCCGGTGGCCAGCCACGTCGTGCTTGGCGCGAAAAGAGGTAACGCTCGCTATCTCTGCCTGCTGTCTGCCGATCAAGGCCAGCGGGCCGTGATCGACACGTTGGACCGCCTACCCTGCGCACGCTACCAACTCGACGGCGTGCTGCCACTGCAGATGGTCCAGACTCCCACGCTCGGCGAACTCGGCCTGCGCCCCTACCTCGCAACGCTACGCAGCATCCAGATCGCTGGCGCGCTCAATCAAGTACTCGATCTCTGCGTCGAGTACGCCAATACCCGTATTCAGTTCGGCAAGCCGATCGGCAAATTCCAGGCAATTCAGCAAATGATCGCCGAACTCGCAGCTCAGGCCGCCGCCGCCCAAGTGGCCGGGCTCTATGCTGCACGGCAGATCGATGCTGGCAACTCGGAGCAGGGAGCCGCCGTAGCCAAGAGTCTGGTCGGTCGCTCGGCGACTCGAGCAGCCGCCATCGCCCATCAGGTCTTCGGCGCCATTGGAGTAACCGACGAGCACAGTCTGCACTACTACACCCGCCGCCTGTGGCAATGGCGCGCGGATGCGGGCAGCGAGCACTGGTGGTCGGAACGCCTCGGCCAGCAAACTCTGCAAAGCGAAGGTGCGAACCTGTGGACACGAATCACGGCAACGCTTTAACGCCCTGAGGCACTGCAACGAAAAGGCCAGGCGATTTGCCTGGCCTTTTCGTTGCTCGTAACTTAATAGCTACCTGTTGTAGAACACGCACGAATGCCAGACGCGCATCTTTGCGACGTGGCCACCCTTGCCTCAACGACAGCGGGACAAGGTGATTGAGACCGAGTCGGAAAAGCGCAGTGCATGAGGTTTGTCCACCTCGACTTCTGCGAAGCCCACCACCCGGTTCTGCATCAGCAGCTCGAGAAGTTCCTCAGTCAAGCGTTCGAGTAGTGCGAAACGATTTTCCTCAACATGGCGGATAACCGCCTTGGTAACAGTCCGGTAGTTCAAGGCGTGCTCGATCTGGTTGATCCGGACAGCCGCTTCAGCCGGATATTCGATTACCAGGTTGATCACGACGTCCTGGCGGTTGCGAACCTCGTCCTCGTTGATTCCGATGAACGTGCGCAAGCGCAGATTCTTGACGCGGATACGAGCCATGCTCGGTTGCACTGAAGACATACTAGCGACTCCGCCCGAGCAGCTGGAGAAACTCCTGGCGCGTATTGGCTGACTCGCGGAATGCACCCAGCATCACCGAAGTACTCATCACGGAATTCTGTTTCTCCACACCCCGCATCATCATGCACATGTGCTGGGCTTCGATCACCACTGCCACGCCCGCTGCGCCGGTTACCTGCTGAATCGCCTCGGCGACCTGCCGGGTAAGATTTTCCTGGATCTGCAGGCGACGGGCGAACATGTCGACGATCCGAGCTACCTTGGACAATCCCAATACGCGCCCGGTCGGTATATAGGCAACATGGGCCTTGCCGATGAAGGGCAGCAAGTGGTGCTCACAGAGCGAGTACAGCTCGATTTCGCGGACAATCACCATCTCATCGTTGTCCGACTCGAACAGCGCACCGTTGACCACTTCATCCAGGGTCTTGCCATAGCCGTTGCACAGGAACTGCATGGCCTTTGCGGCTCGCTGAGGCGTATCCCGCAGGCCTTCGCGGCTCGGATCCTCGCCCACACCAAGGAGAATTTCCCGATATTGCCGGGACATCGACTCGCTCATTAATGATTCACCCTTACCAATCGTCCGCCCGACCGCAGCCGGGCGGACGGGATCTTCAGATACGCTTGAGCACAGTCACCACACAGGCGCCGCCGAGTCCGATGTTGTGCTGCACGCCAATGCGTGCATCGGCAACCTGACGATCACCGGCAAGGCCACGCAGGTGCCAGGCTACTTCGGTGATCTGCGCCAAACCGGTGGCGCCCAACGGATGCCCCTTGGAGAGCAGACCGCCGGAAGGGTTGGTAACCACTTTGCCGCCATAGGTGTTCTGCCCATCCATCACGAACTGCTCGGCACCGCCTTCAGCACATAGCCCGAGGCTTTCATAACAGAGCACTTCGTTGGGCGAGAAGCAGTCATGCAACTCGACTAGATCGATGTCCTGCGCACCAATACCTGCTTGCTCATAGGCCTGATGTGCTGCGGTACGGGTCATACCAGCTCCGACCACTTCAATCATGCTGCCGGACTCAAAGCTGGCCGGCGAGTCGGTAGCCATACCCATGCCGGCGATCTCCACGCAGTTCTGCAGACCGTGCTTGCGCGCGAAAGCCTCCGAGACCACCACCGCCGCCGCTGCGCCACAGGTCGGAGGGCAGCACATCAGGCGGGTGACTGGACCAAAGATGCGAGGCGACTCCATCACCTGCTCCAGGGTCAGCGGTTCAGTGAACAGCGCATAGGGGTTGCGCAGGGCATGGCTGCGAGCCTTGACCGACACGCGGCCGAATAGCTCTGCGGAAACTCCGTACTTCTCCATGTACTCGGCACCTGCACCACCGAAGTACTGCGGACCGCTCGGTGCCTGGTCGTCCCAGCCGCGAATCCGCCGGGTGGCCTCATCGATGCGCACAGTAATCGGCGTGCGTGCTGCCGCATCGCTGCCAGCGAGCGCACCCGGGTTCATTTGTTCGAAACCGACCGCCAGGGCCACATCGACGGCGCCGCTCTGCACCGCCTGGCGGGCCAGAAACAGCGCCGTAGAGCCACTGGCGCAGGCGTTGTTGACATTGATCACCGGAATGCTGGTGAGGCCCACTCGATACAGCGCTGTCTGACCGGAGCAAGTATCACCAGATACGAAACCGGCATAGGCTTGCTGCACCTGGGAGTACTCGATCCCTGCATCGGTCAACGCACGGACCACCGCATCGGCCCCCATTACGTCGTACATCTCGCTCTTGCCAGGCTTGGTGAACTTGACCATGCCCACACCGGCGACCAAAACCTTGTTGCTCATATTGATCTCCCTCGGGACAGCATCGCCGCCCCGGCATTGCTGTTGGTTTGCCTGCGGGCGCCTTACTTGGCGAAATCCATGATGGTCAGCGCCGCCTCGGCGCGGAAAACCTGCTCTTCGGACGCAGCCAGTTTCCGTGCGTCAAAACTGGAGTCGATGCCGCCGCCCCTAATGCCTTCTGCCGAAACCAGCTTAAGCTCGCGCACACTTTGCCCCGAGGCGAACAGGCAATGGCCTGTCCGTTTGCCGGATAGTTCGCTGACCATATAGAGCACGACCTCCGCCACGAACTCGGGAGCCATTTGCGCTTTGGTCGCCTCATCCATCAGTGGCGCGGTGAGCGCTGACACGGCAGCCGGTGCCAAGGTCCAGACACGAATGCCGAACTTCGCTCCCTCGATGGCCAGCACATTGGACAGCCCCCAAGCACCGCACTTTGCGGCGGCATAGTTGGACTGGCCGAAATTGCCCACAAGGCCGGAGGTCGAGGAAGTATTGACGATGACCCCGCCACCGTTTTCCTTCATCCAGGCGAATACCGGCTGGGTTACTGCGTACATGCTTTTCAGGTTGACCTTGAGTACCGCGTCCCAGTCGCCCTCCTCCAGTTTGAGGAAGGACTTGTCACGCAGGATGCCGGCATTGTTGATCAGGATGTCGGCCCGGCCGAACTCGCCGAGGGCGGTATCCAGCAGCGACCTTCCTCCTTCTGTAGTGGAAATATCTTGAGTGTGAGCAATCGCCCGACCACCCGCGGTGCGGATCTCTGCCACCACACTTTCAGCAGTGAAATTGCCCTGTTCGTCTCGCCCAAGATCATTCACCACTACCGCAGCGCCCTCACGGGCCAGGAGGTGCGCGTGGGCAGCGCCCAGACCACGTCCGGCGCCAGTGATGATTGCGACTTTGCCATCCAATAGAGCCATTGCCCGTCTCCCAGATTCTTATTGATTGATTGATGCGCTCTGCCGCTGTCCAGGCCTCAGCGAGGGCTGTCTTGATTACGGCAACAACTGATATGCCATCAGGAAAGTGTCAAGGATCAACCAAAATACCTTTTCCTTATGGGCATACTACATGATGTAACTGACTGTTTGACAGTTTTCAAGCAAAGAGCAATGCTAGGAGAAAATAAAAGCCCGACCAAGGAGCCCGACGTGCCACTGGACTACCACCGCATCAAGAACTGGCCCATAAAAGAAGGCAGACAGACCTACAGCGCGCGGGACACCATCCTCTACGCGTTGGGCGTCGGCGCAGCCACAAGCAATCCCCTGCCAGAGGAAGACCTGCAGTTCGTCTATGAGAAGGGCCTGAAAGCGCTGCCAAGCATGGCGACGATCATGGCCAGCGGAGAGTTCTGGCTGGACCACCCGGAAGCCGGCATCGACTTGACCAAGGTCCTGCACGGCGAGCAATTCCTGCGTATTCATAAGCCGCTGCCGGCCCACGGAACCCTGATCGGCCGCGACAGCGTCGATGAGATTTTCGACAAGGGTGCTGACAAGGGCGCAGTGATGTACATGTCAAGGCGCATCTATGACGCTGAGACTGAGGAACTACTGGCAACTTCCACCTGGTCGACCTTCATGCGCGGCAATGGTGGTTTCGGCGGCACCGCCGAAGGCCAACCAAAGCCACACGCGCTACCCGAGGATCGCCCTTTTGATCTCAGCGTCGAACTCGCCAGCCGCCCTGAGCAGGCAACGATCTACAGACTCTCGGGTGACCTCAATCCGCTGCACATCGACCCGAAGTTCGCTGCTCGCGCCGGTTTCGACAAGCCAATCCTGCATGGCATGAGCAGCTACGGCATGGCCGGCCGCGCCATCGTAAAACTGCTCTGTAACAACGATCCCCACCGTCTGCGTGCGCTCAACCTTCGCTTCGCCGCCCCGATGTATCCCGGCGAGACGTTGCGCGTCGAGGTATGGCTGGAAGGTCAAGGCAAGGCAGGTTTCCGCGCCCGCGCCGTAGAACGCGACGTGCTCATTCTCAACAACGGTTACGCCGAATTCGACGCGTGACCCCTGCGAGGTAAAACAAGATGGATTATTCGGAAATCACCTACGAAGTCCTCGGTGCCGTTGCGAGGATCTGCCATAACCGCCCCAACCAGGCCAACGCCGAAACCGAAAACCTGCTGGCCGAGCTGGACCATGCCCTTGACCGTGCCAAGCATGACGACAACATCCGCGTACTGATCATCGGCGCCAACGGCAAGCACTTCTCCGCCGGCCATGACCTCATGGATGGCATGGAGAAACGCGGTGCCTACTCACCCGAAGAGCACTGGCTGTGGGAAAGCGAACACTACCTGGGCAACGCTCTGCGCATCTGGGACTTCCCTAAGCCGACCATCGCCCAAGTCCAGGGCGCGTGCATCGCCGGCGGCTTCATGGTGGCAAACATGTGCGACATGCTGATCGCTTCCGAGGATGCCTTCTTCAGCGACCCGGTTGCCCATAGCCTGGCTGCGGCCTCGGTTGAAGCCCTGGTACACCCGTGGGTAATGGGCACTCGCAAGGCCAAGGAGTTTCTCTTCACTGGCCAGCGGCTGCCAGCCGCCGAAGCCAAGGAATGGGGCATGGTCAACCACGTCGTGCCGCGCGCAGAGCTCGAAGCCTTCACTCTCGAACTGGCGAACCGCATCGCCGCTGCGCCGCCCATCGGCATTCGCATGCTCAAGCGCTCGATCAACCGCTCCGCCGACATCGCTGGCTTCCGCAACTCGCTGATGGCGCACTTCGACACGCACATTCTCAGCACCTCTACCAAGGAACACTTCGCTGTCGCTGCTGCCGGCATGCGCGCCTCGATGGAGGCCGCCAAGAAGGCGCAATCCTGAGTCGCGCACCAACCGGGCGCTGGTTCAGACCGGCGCCCGCCCCACCATCTTCCAGACAAGGGAGCTCGCCGTGAGCCTCGACTACCAGCGCCTGATGGACTGGCCATTCCCTGTAATGACCCGCCACTACAGTGCGGCCGACTGTATCGCCTACGCCCGTGGTTTTGGCGCAGGGTCCTCGGCTGATTGGGCAGAGATCGATTCCCCCTACCTGCACGCCAACGGCGACCTGGTCGCTCTGCCGATGTCCGCCGTCGCCCTGGCCGATGGCGAGTTCTGGCAGCAGGATCCGCGCACCGGTATCGCCTGGCAGCAGATCGTCCACGCCCAGGAAACCCTTCGAATGCATCGCCCCCTGGCCAGTGAAGGCACACTGGTAATCACCCAGAAAATCGACGAGATCTATGATCGCGGCGCCGAGCGCGGCGCGATGATGCTGCAGAGCCTGCACCTCAATACCCCAGAGGGTGAGGCTGTAGCCAGCATCGAAGTAACCACTGTACTACGCGGCAATGGCGGCTTCGGCGGCAAGCCCCAGGACACACCGCGCCCCACCCCGCTACCGGAGCGGCCGGCCGATGCCAGCCTGGAGATCGCTACGCCGAGGGAACCGGACAGCCTGTTCCGCCTGTCGGCGGAGATAGCCGTCGCCGCCCAAACCGAGGGAAAACAGCAATCTGTGCTGCGTGGATTGGGTTGTTTCGGTTTGGCCGGCCGGGGCGTGCTACGGATGGTCTGCGACAACGATGCGCCACGCCTACGCAGCCTGTCGGTACGTTACGCCGGACCGATGCTGAGCGGCGAAACCATGCGCATCGAACTCTGGCACAGCGAACCGGGTCTCGCCCTCTTCCGAATGCACGCCATCGAGCGCGACAAACCGGTGCTGAGTCACGGCGTCATCGAGTACGTGGCTTAGGCCTTCTCGACGGCTGGCTGCTCGCCAGCCGCCTCCTTGGCTTTACTCGCACGAGGCTTACGGACCTTTGGCGCCTCGGCTTTCTCTGCCACGGGAGGCACAACAGCGCCCTGCTGAAGGGTCTGCACTACCATTCGAGCGATTGCAGCGTTGATCCGCTTTGCCCCAAGGCCTCGCTCCATTACCACGGGGTCGGTGGCCGCGAGTCGCTCCATGGCGGCCTGGAGCACAGTGGCTTCTGCATAGGCGTCGCTCTTTTTCCGACTGCCAATAGCGGGGTTAACCGAGAGAATCAACTTGGCGAAACGCTCGATGAAGGGGATGTAGGTGTTCATCCGAAGCTCCTCGAAACGCGGATCGCCTCGGTCGGCTTCCAGGTTCCTATACCGCAATACTTCGCGATGTCGGCTCCAGACGCCATTCAGCGCCTCGATCAAACGCAATGCCTCCTCCTCGAACTTCGCGGGATCCCAGGGCCCCTCCAGCAAAGCGGCGACATTCGCCATATCCTCCCCGGCGACCAGACCGAGTGAATAGAGCACATCCTGCACATCGTCAAAGTACATGTAGAAGCTTGCCGACGAGGTTCCAGCAGCCTTGGCAATAGCAACTGCAGTGATATCCACCAGCGGATGGGTGTAAAGCAACCGACGAGTAGCTGCCATCAATCGCTGACGAGTCTCCAGCCCCTTACGCCCCAGGACCTGGCCCTGCTTGTTCATGCTGACTTCATAAGCCATAGCTTCGTCCTAATAGTTCCAAGAAATCGAAAAGATCATGGCGCCGCCGCACTGCACGCTGCCCCAGCAGTGCTCGATACGTTCGACAGTGGGCCGATTAATCACCGCATAGCTCTAGTGCGCCATTCGCCCGTTCGCGATCTCGCCGTTGCCAAGTGGACAACTCGAATAGTCCATCGATCGGACTGCCGCCTTGGACTTCTCTCTTCGGAACCCAGACAGGCAACCGACAATGCCTCTAAGCCTGCAGCCTTCGCGAACCAACACCCTTGAGTGTCATAGAGCCGTTCGCGTGCCCTCTCTGCGAAGGATCGTCAACAAGTGCGCCGCACGTCGCTCTGAAGCTCTCCCCAGCGCGCCGCAAAGGTACATCACGATGCTCGGGACGCATCTCTTTCGCCGCGATAATAAACAGAATAACAGCTATTGCCTGAACCTATAGCAACATCCGACACATTTCAAGAACGGGCACAAGCAGGAGTATCTAAGCGATTTTCAATATCCTCGAGTAACGAAAATAAACCCAGCCTCACTCGATAACTGACACTCTTACAGTTACCATGCTAGCATCGGCCATCCAGAACGACGCCTGCGTCGTGCAGCAATAGCTCATCAAAGGAGGCAGCATGCCGAACATGGTTGCAGATAAAGTGGTTGTGATTACCGGCGCCGGAAGCGGCATCGGGCGCGAGTTCGCCCTCGCCTTCGCGGCCGAAGGTGCACGCGTAGTAGTCAATGACCTAGGTCGCAATGAGAGCGGCGGCAGCGCCGCCGAAGCGGTCGTCGAGGAAATCCGTGCGGCCGGTGGTGAGGCTGTCGCAAGCGTCGAGAGCGTCGCTGAGTGGGACTCAGCTCACCGCATCGTCGAGACGGCCCTGGACAACTTCGGACAGGTGGATTGCGTCATCAACAATGCTGGCATTGTTCGGGATCGCTTTTTTTTCAACATGACGCAAGAAGAATGGCAGGCCGTGGTCGGCGTGCATCTCAATGGTTCATTCTTCGTCGCCAAGGCCGCAGCGCACCACTTCAAGACCCAAAACAGCGGCGCCTACATTCACATGACCTCCACCAGCGGCCTTATCGGTAACCCCGGCCAGGCCAACTATGCAGCAGCCAAGCTCGGAGTGGTTGGCCTGTCGAAAAGCATTGCGCTCGACATGGCGCGCTACAACGTACGCTCCAACTGCATCGCCCCCTGGGCCTGGACGGCAATGACCGCCTCAGTGCCCACCGATACTCCAGACGCCGCGGCTCGCATGGAGAAACTCAAGACTATGGAGCCTCGCAAGATCGCCCCATTGGCGGTTTACCTCGCCAGCGACGCAGGGGCCGGCGTTTCCGGACAGATATTTGGTGTGCGTGCCAACGAGATCTATCTGTTCTCCCAATCCCGGGTAATCCGTTCGGTCCATCGCAGCGACGGCTGGACGCCGGAGAGCATTGCCGAACACGCAATCCCGGCGATGCGCAGTTCCTTCTACGACAACATCCCTTCGCCACAGCTGACCACCTGGGATCCGATCTGAGCCGTCAGCCACGCACCCTCTCAAATCGAAGGAAAGCGCCATGAGCGAACTCGAAACCATCGGCACTGGCTTCCCGTGGGAAGACCTGCCAGTCGGCCGCCGCTTCAAGACCTACGGCCGCACCGTAACCGAAGCCGATATCGTCAATTTCATCTCCAGCACCGGCATGCTCGAAGTCCTGTTCACCAACGTCGAATTTCTCCATGACGCTGGCTTCTCCGGGCGCCTGGTTCCGGGTGGGCAGGTTTTCTGCTTCGCCGAAGGCTTGCTGTTCCAGACAGCCCTACAGGGCGTTGGCGTGGCGTTTCTGAACATGGAACTTGACATAAAGGGGCCGACCTTTGCAGGCGACACCCTGCACGTCGAGGTTGAGGTGATCGAATCGCGGCCGAGCAAAGGTAAACCGGGCATGGGCCTGGTGCGGACCCGAAACCGTGTGGTGAAGCAGGACGGCACGCTGGTGATGGAATACACCCCGCTGCGCCTGGTCAAGGGGCGCGCCAACCTGGCTTGAGCGACCGTAGTCTAATCAGTGGAAAGGCCCTGGCTGGGTTTTCCCATGAGGAGAAAATCATGAGGCAAGTGCGCTTGCACGGTCCCCAGGACCTGCGCATTGACGAGGTGCCGATGCCCGTCGCCGGCCCTGGCGAGGTGGTGGTGAAGGTCGCGATGTTCGGCATTTGCGGGAGTGACCTGGGTTTCGCCCGAGCCGGTTACATAGGCCGCCAATCACCGCAGCCGATGCCCTTGGGCCATGAATTGGTCGGCACCATTCATCAACTGGGCAGTGATGTATCCGGCCTCTACATCGGCCAGCGCGTGGTAGTCCACCCGATGCACGGAAGCAACCGCATTGGCACTGGCGATCCCGTGCATGGTGGGTTCGCCGAATACTTGCTGGTACGTGAAGCAGTCATTGGCAAGTCGCTATTCGAGATTCCAGAGAACATGAGTTTCGAACGAGCCGTACTTACCGAGCCGCTGGCGGTGGGCATGCATGGGCTCAACCTTGGCGAAGCCCGGGCCGATGATCGGGTCACAGTCTTTGGAGCCGGCCCTATCGGCCTGGGAGTGATCGCCGCACTTAAGCATCGCGGCGTGCAGCGCATCGTGGCGGTCGACGTAATCGACAGCCGCCTGGAGCGGGCTCAACAACTGGGTGCCGAACAGGTTATCAATCCTACCCGAGACGATCTGCCGACAGCTCTTGCCGAGTATTTCGGCAAGGTGCGTAGCAGTGTGACCGGGCAGCCCCTGATTGACTGCTCGCTATATATCGACTGTGCCGGCCACGCCACCCTGCTACAGCAAACCGTAGCCCTGGCCCGGGACAAAGCCCGCATTGTGGTGCTCGCGACCCACAAGCAGCCGGTGGAGCTAGATATGGTTCAGTTGATGATCAAGGAGCTGTCCCTGCTCGGTTCACTGTCGTACCCCGATGAGTTCCCCGAGGTTCTGCTGATGCTGAGCGATGACAAGCTTTCGGTGGCGCCCCTGCTCAGCCATCAATTCACCTTCGAAGCATTCGCCGACGCCTTTGCTGCAGCGCAGCAGGCCGGCGACTCCGCCAAAGTCGTCGTCCGTCTCGACTGAGGCCCGTCCACCGGAGCCGGCAGGCTCCATGATCCAAACGCAAAGCATCCCTCGGATGCTGCAACTGACCGGAGCGACAATGAAGAAGTGGCAATGCTTTTTCTGCAGTTTCATTTATGACGAAGCCCTGGGAATGCCCACGGAAGGCATAGCAGCGGGCACCCGCTGGGAAGACGTGCCGGAGGACTGGATCTGCCCCGAATGCGGAGCCACCAAGGAAGACTTCGCCATGCTGGAAATGGCTTAACAGGCGCAGCCCCGGGAGAAACGCCATGACGACCCTGAAGCAAACCCTGATCATCGGCGCCGGTCACGCGGGCAGCGAGGCTGCGGTTTCGTTGCGGCAAGGCGGCTACGACGGCAGCATCATCCTGATTGGCAACGAAGCAGGACTGCCCTATCAGCGCCCTCCTCTGTCGAAAGCCTATCTCAGTGGAACGGTTGCGGTTGAGAGCCTGCCGATCCGTCCAGCCGCCACCTATGAGACGGCCGCAATAGAATTGCGCAGCGAAACGACGGTGACTCGCATCGACACCACTGCAAAATGGATCGAGCTGGGCGACGGCAGCCACTTACATTATTCGAGCCTCATTCTCGCCACCGGAAGCCGGGCCCGCCCGCTTCAGCTCGAGGGCCTTGGCGCTACCCTGCCAGAGAACCTCCACTATCTGCGCAGTCGGAAAGACGCCTACCACTTACGCGAACAAATGCAGCCAGGGCAACGGTTGACGATCGTGGGTGGAGGGTACATCGGACTGGAGGTAGCCGCTGTTGCCAAGAAGGCCGACCTAACAGTCACTGTATTGGAAGCCATGCCGCGCCTGTTGGCGCGTGTAACTGCCAACGAAGTTTCCGCCTTCTACGATCATGAACACCGAACTGCCGGGATTGATCTACGCCTCAATAGCCAGCTCGAACACCTGAAACTGGATGTCAGCGGCCAGCGAGTGGAGGCCTTGGTGTGCGCTGACGGGAGTGCAATTGAAACGGATCTGGTGTTGGTTGGAATAGGCGCACAGCCGAATATCGAACTGGCAGAACAGGCAGGAATTGCCGTCGACAACGGCATCCTCGTGGACGAGTTCACCCGAACCTCGGCCGCTGATGTGTACGCCATCGGCGACTGCAGCAACCATCCCAGTACGTTCTATGCCCGGCGACTGCGCCTTGAGTCAATTCCCAATGCTGTCGAACAGGCACGTGCGGCAGCGGCAACAATCAATGGCAAATCTCAGGCCTATCAGGCGATTCCCTGGTTCTGGTCGGATCAGTATGACCTCAAGCTGCAAATCAGCGGCCTGAACCAGGGCTACGACCAGGTGGTGATCAGAGGCAAACCATCGCTACGCTCGTTCATTGCCTTCTACCTGAACCAGGGCCGGCTGATTGCAGCGGACTGCATCAACCGCCAGCAGGAGTTCATGGCAGTGAAGAAGCTGGTCCACGGAGGTTATAGCGGTGCTGCGGCGATGCTTGCCGATGAAACAACCTCCCTCAAGGACCTGATCGCACCTCAATCCTGATAGGACGTCCGGAAAACGGCTACTCAGCCGCTTTGACGTAATAGCCGACAGCGATCAAGTAGGGCCCAACCACTCGATAGTAAGTGTGCTTGGGCTCCACCAGACGGGTCACCGGATTGGGCCACAGGTACTCCAAAGCACCTTCGCTGTCGTGCGCAGCCGACTTCAAGAACGTGATGCCGACCGGCAGACCGTGTGGGTCCTTGACCCGGCGGAAATCCGTTCCAACGAGACGTCGGTTGTAACCGTGAGCCACGTAATTCGAAGTACGCATGTCGACCGCGAATACGTACAAATCATCCTCCAAGAACGCCAGGCTCTGCGCGTTTATGGCTGCAAATGTTTCCGATGGGGAGTTGGCAACTGCTATCGCCGCTTTCTCCAGGAGCGCCCGAGCGCTTGCCGGAGAGGCTTTGGAAATGAAGTATCCAGCTGCCAGCAGCTTGTCATCGACACGCTGGAAGAAAACTTTCTTACGCTCGACTCGACCTGTTTGCCAGTTCTTCCAGTGATACTCGGCCTCCTGTATTCCCTGCCCCTCAGCGACACGCAGCGCCTGTTGGAATGACAGCGCCAAATCAGCCGGCAGGCCGTCTATCACTCGCGTACCGATCATACTGGCCGAAGGGCCACCGCTGGCCAGCATCACCCCATGGGTGTCGATCACATAGACGTAGTAAGGTCCACGCACAAAGGGGCCTTGGCGGCTGAATACAGGTAACGCCCGCTCCTTGTTCGCGCGGTAGTAGTCCACGGCGTCATTCAAGAGCGCTTTAGCCTGCACATCATCATTGTCGTAGCCACTGGCAGCCGCCCAGGCGCCGTTAGCTAGTACCCCCCAAAGAACCATCATCCAAAGGAGTCGCATACACCTCATTTCCCGACATCTCGCCATTGCGATAAAAGTGACATTGTATTATTTAACCAGAAAGACCTCCAGACGCTTCCGTCGGGCCATGCGTATGACTCACATAGGCAATGATGATTTGGCCTTGGAGAATTACGAGGGCAATGCTCGGTCCAGGAGCACTTTAGCGTTTCTCGATCGACTCAATAACTGACTATTTGTCTGTTTTCTCTTGATGATTGGGCGTGCAGGAGGTAAGGTCCAACATCGCATACAACAACAACCCGAAGCAGCCGGGGCTGGGTTCCCCCCCTTCCGGCAACCGTCTTGAGCGATGGAGATTAAGCATGAAAGTCGAAGATCTCATTCTTGTCAGCGTCGACGACCACATCGTCGAGCCGCCAACCATGTTCGAGCAGCACCTGACCACTGCCCAGAAAGCGTTCGCTCCCAAGGTGCTCAAAGACAAGAATGGCGCCGACTACTGGCTGTTCGAGGGTCGCCGCGCCGGCAACATTGGCCTGAACGCCGTAGTAGGCCGCCTGCGTGAAGAATATGGCTGCGAGCCGATCTCATTCGACCAGATGCGTAAAGGCGCTTGGGACATCCACGCGCGCATCGACGACATGAACGCCAATGGCCTGCTGGCTTCGCTGAACTTCCCTAGCGTGGTGACCTTTGACGGTAGCCTGTTCCATCAGTTCGACAATAAACAGAACGCCCTGACTCTGCTGCAGGCCTATAACGACTGGCACATCGATGAATGGTGCGGCAGCTATCCAGGCCGCAATATTCCCAACGCGATAGTCCCCTACTGGGACATCAATGCCACTGTTGCAGAGATTAAACGTGTTGTAGCCAAGGGTTGCCACGCCATCTCCTTCTCTGACAACCCCTCGCTCAAAGGCCAGCCAAGCATCCACGATCCGCACTGGGAGCCGCTGTGGAAGGTCTGCGCAGAAAACAAGGTGGTCATCAATATTCATATCGGCTCTGGAGCCCAAGCTCCGCATGCCTCGATGAATTCGCCAATCGACGCGTGGATCATCACGATGCCAATCTCCATCGTGAACTCAGCAGCGGATTGGCTGCACCTGAAGGCACTTCAGCGTTACCCAGACCTGAAGATCTCGCTCTCCGAAGGTGGCATCGGTTGGATTCCCTACTTTCTGGAACGCGCCGACTTTGTCCATGAGCACCATCGCGCATGGACCTATGCAGACTTTGGTGGCAAAAAGCCGAGCGAAGTATTCCGTGAGCATTTCCAGACCTGCTTTATCGATGACGTGTTCGGCCTGAAGAACCTCGACGATATCGGTGAAGATAACGTCGCCTATGAGTGCGACTATCCGCACTCCGATACGGTGTGGCCGGAGTCGGCAGACATGCTGCTCAATTCTCTTAAGAACCTTTCCCCCACCGCTGTCGACAAGATCACCCACGGCAACGCCCTGCGTCTGTACAACTTTGACGCCTTCGGCAAGATGGGTGGTCGTGACAAGTGCACTGTCGGCGCACTGCGTGCCCTTGCGCAAGATGTCGACACCGCAGCCAAGTCGTACGGCGGCCCGGCTCCGTTGGCGGAAGGCGAAGTGCGTCGTCGCGTGACCTCCGGAGACATCATCAAGATGTTCACCGCAGTGGCAAAGGAAGACGGCAAAATCATGGCCGAAGAAGCCTGATACCTAGGAGATCTTGGATCTCCAGGATCTCTGAATTGCCCATTGAAACGACCGCCCATTTGGGCGGTCGTTTGCTTTCACCCCTTGAGGTCTATTCGCTGGGCGAAACCCGCCGATAGTAGCTCGCGGTATTTCAACAGATACGACTGCGGATAACGCACTAGCGGCTCTCCAATTTTCCCCAATTCAGCCAGCGTTTCCTGATCCAACGTGAACTCTAGACAACCAAGATTATCCTCCAGTTGTGCCAGAGTGCGCGCCCCGACCAGGGGGATGGTGCCGGGGCTCGCGCGCAGCCAATTCAGCGCCACTTGAGAAGGGCTACGGCCAAGCCGGCTGGCTACCTCCACGACCCTTCGCGCAACCCGTATTCCGTGTTCGCCAATGTCGCCCAGACTGGCGACATCCAGGCGCTGGCGTCCAGCTTGGCGCTGCGGATCGGAATATTTTCCGCTCAGCAGGCCCCCTGCAAGAGGCGACCAAGCGGTAATACCCATGCCGAAATCATGGGCCATCGGCAGCAATTCCTGCTCGACCGAGCGCTCTATCAGGTTGTATTCCGCCTGCAGCGCAATAAATGCTGCCTGCCCCATGGCCCGCGCCTGCATATTGCACTTTGCCACGACCCAAGCCGGGGCGTTAGATATGCCCAGGTAAAGAACCTTGCCTTGATGCACAAGGTCATCCAGCGCTCGCATCGTCTCTTCGGCAGGAGTGAGATCATCCCAGGCATGCACCCAGAGCAGGTCGAGATATTCAGTGCCCAGCCGGCTTAAGCTGGACTCAACTGATCGACGTAAACTCTTGCGATGATTACCAGCCAGATTCGGATCGCGACTGCCGGGCAACGCCAGGGAATACTTACTGGCGATCACCATCTCATCGCGATGCGATGTAACCAATCTGCCCAACACTTCCTCGGAGCGACTTTGTGCATAGATCTCATTGGCAGTATCGAGGAAGTTGCCACCCGCATCGCGGAAGCGTGCGTAGATGGAGCGAGCCTCAGACTCGTCACTCCCCCAACCGGTATTGCCAAAGGTCATGGTTCCCAAGCAAAGCTCGGAAACCCGCAATCCTGAACGGCCTAACAGCTTGTAGCGCATGATTGATCCTCTAAAGGCCACGCGACTAGTCTGAATCCCGAAATGACACGCGGGGCCAATCCTAACGGCTCGGCCCCGCGCTACAGACATCAGAAAAGGTGCGGCGTTTTACAACGCGCCGGCCAACTCCGGCACGGCTTCGAACAGATCGGCGACCAGGCCGTAGTCGGCGACCTGGAAGATCGGCGCCTCTTCGTCCTTGTTGATCGCAACGATCACTTTCGAATCCTTCATGCCCGCCAGGTGCTGGATGGCGCCGGAGATACCAACGGCCACGTACAGCTGCGGAGCAACGATCTTGCCGGTCTGGCCGACCTGCATGTCATTCGGCACGAAGCCGGCGTCGACCGCGGCGCGGGACGCACCGACGGCAGCGCCCAGCTTGTCAGCCAGGGAGTAGAGGATCTTGAAGTTGTCGCCATTGCCCATGCCGCGGCCGCCGGATACGACGATCTTGGCAGCGGTCAGTTCCGGACGGTCGGACTTGGCCAGCTCTTCGCCGACAAAGGCGGACTTGCCGGCATCGGCCGGGCCGGAAACAGCTTCAACAGCGGCGGAGCCACCTTCGGCAGCAACGGCGTCGAAGCCGGTGCCACGCACGGTGATCACTTTCACGGCAGCCGAGGACTGCACGGTAGCGATGGCGTTACCGGCATAGATCGGGCGCTTGAAGGTGTCGGCGCTGACCACTTCGATGATTTCGGAGATCTGGTCGACGTCCAGCAGGGCGGCGACGCGCGGCAGGAAGTTCTTACCGTTGGTGGTGGCCGGAGCCAGCACGTGGCTGTAACCCTTGCCAAGCTCAGCGACCAGCGAAGCGACGTTCTCCGGCAGCTGGTGAGCGTAGGCAACGTTGTCGGCGACCAGCACCTTGGCAACACCAGCGATCTTGGCAGCGGCTTCAGCCACTCCACCGACGTTCTGGCCAGCGATCAGGACAGCGATGTCACCACCAATCTTCTGCGCGGCAGCGACAGTGTTCAGAGTGGCAGCGCCCAGTGCGCCGTCTGCTTTTCCAGAGGAAGTGTGCTCAGCGATTACCAGAATAGCCATCAGATTACTTTCGCCTCGTTCTTCAGTTTCTCGACCAGTTCGGCAACGGACTTGACCTTGATGCCAGCGCTACGGGCAGCCGGAGCTTCGACTTTCACGGTCTTCACGGTGGAAGCGGTGGAAACGCCCAGGGCGTCCGGGGTCACCACGTCCAGCGGCTTCTTCTTCGCTTTCATGATGTTGGGCAGCGACGCGTAGCGCGGCTCGTTCAGGCGCAGGTCGGTGGTGACGATTGCCGGCAGGTTCAGGGCAACGGTCTGCAGGCCGCCGTCGATTTCACGGGTGACGTTGACCTTGTCGCCAGCAACTTCGACCTTGGAGGCGAAGGTGCCTTGCGCGTAGCCGGTCAGCGCGGCCAGCATCTGGCCGGTCTGGTTGTTGTCGCTGTCGATGGCCTGCTTGCCGAGGATGACCAGCTGCGGCTGCTCTTTGTCGACCAGGGCTTTCAGCGACTTGGCGATGGCCAGGGAGCTCAGTTCTTCGTTGGTTTCAACGAGGATGGCGCGATCAGCACCCAGAGCCAGCGCGGTACGCAGTTGCTCCTGGGCAGCGGTCGGGCCGACGGAGACCGTGACGATTTCGGTGACCACACCCTTCTCTTTCAGGCGAACAGCCTCTTCCACGGCGATTTCGCAGAAGGGGTTGAGGGCCATTTTTACGTTGGCGAGATCGACGCCGGAGTTGTCCGCCTTGACGCGGACCTTCACGTTGTAGTCGACCACGCGCTTCACAGCGACCAGTGCTTTCATAGGGACTCCCTCAGGAGAGCAAGTAGGAACCCGGACCTGCCGGACACACGAAGTGCTGCAGAGCAGACAGCACCGTTGCACGGGAACAACAAGAGTCGCCCGCTAGTTGACAATAACTGAAAGAATGTTATTTTTCCATCGCCGACCTTGAAGTACCGACGCACAACAGACGGCGGTTATGGCGGCCCTTTTTGTAGGAGCAGGCTGAGCGGCCGGGAATCAGGTGGTCACCCAGAACCGGTGCTGCTCCTACCCTTTATCGATGGCGATACCCGCGCCTTTGATGGCGCCAGGAGTGAACCATGCTGACGTCCTATCTGACTCTCATGCATGCAGCAGAAGAGAATGGTCTTCCTTGCCCGAAACTGGATGCCAGTCAGACTCAAGAGCTGATCGCATTGCTGATGGCCCCTCCCGCGTTCGAGGAGCCTGCGCTCTATGAGCTTTTGAGAGACCGGGTGGATTCAGCGCCAAGCGAAGCGTCATACATCAAAAGGTCATTTCTCGAAGCAGTAGTTGATGGAAATATCTCGTGCCCGCTCATTGGGAAAGACAGTGCCTCGGACTTACTAGCTAAGATGAATAAGTAGCGAGGTTGCCCCCTACCCATCCACACGAGGCAGGGGGAATATTGCTTTTTTCGAGAATTATCAGGCGATTCAATGAGAATTGACCGGAAAGGTTGAAAGTAATGGGTTTGAATCACAAAGATGCGGTACTTGCACTATTATTGGCGGCCCGCATCCATAAAACAGACAATGCAATCAGAGCAACCGCGAAGCGTTGCATGAAGCAACTGCCACGAGGCAAGCGGGATCTCATTTTCACGGTACTGGATAGCAAAGAACCCTTGAAGCTCATAAATCACATAGCAAAAAATTTGCAGTAAGCAGGCGCCGCCTGCTTATACAGGTTAATGCAGCCCAGCGGTTAATCAGCAGGACAAATACTCGGATTCGACCAACTGAGCCATGACAGCACAACTGGTCGGCATCAACACAATAAAAAACAAATGAGCCTGATATGAACATCCTCTTCGACGAGCACGTTGATGGAGTGTTACCAAGAGTCGATAAATCTGCATTTCTGACCGAAATATGTGGGCTCTTGCCGGACCTCGATATCCTCCATCGCGAGGAGGATCTCAAACCTTACGAGTGCGACGGCCTGTCTGCCTATCGTACAACCCCCATGCTCGTGGCTTTGCCGGAGCGAGTGGAGCAGGTAGAGGCCTTGCTCAAACTATGCCACCAGCGTGGTGTACCAGTTGTGGCTCGTGGGGCTGGTACGGGTCTATCTGGTGGTGCGCTTCCACTGGAGCAAGGCGTGCTCTTGGTCATGGCCAGGTTCAATCGCATTCTCGAAATTAACCCATCGGGTCGTAACGCACGCGTGCAGCCCGGTGTGCGTAATCTTGCCATCTCGCAGGCTGCTGCACCTTTTGGCCTTTACTACGCCCCTGACCCATCCTCGCAAATTGCCTGCTCCATTGGCGGAAATGTGGCTGAGAACGCCGGCGGCGTGCATTGCCTGAAGTACGGCCTCACGGTCCACAACCTGTTGGCGGTGGACATTCTCACCGTCGAGGGCGAGCGCCTAACTCTGGGCTCTGATGCCCTTGATAGTCCTGGTTTTGATCTGCTTGCGCTCTTCACTGGATCAGAGGGAATGCTCGGCATCGTTACCGAGGTAACTGTAAAACTGTTGCCCAAACAACAGGTAGCCAAGGTCTTGCTGGCTAGTTTTGACTCGGTGGAAAAGGCAGGTCGCGCGGTGGGTGACATTATTGCCGCAGGCATCATCCCAGGCGGTCTCGAGATGATGGACAACTTAGCGATTCGTGCTGCAGAGGACTTTATCCATGCTGGCTATCCGGTGGACGCAGAGGCCATTTTGCTCTGCGAGCTGGATGGCGTAGAGGCGGATGTACACGATGAGTGTGAGCGAGTAAGCCAAGTGCTCGAAGCAGCAGGAGCAACCGAAGTACGACTGGCTCGAGATGAGGATGAGCGAGTGCGTTTCTGGGCTGGCCGAAAGAATGCTTTCCCTGCGGTTGGTCGGATATCTCCTGATTACTACTGCATGGACGGGACTATCCCTCGACGCGAGCTACCGGGAGTGCTCCGCGGCATTGCTGAGCTTTCCGCAAAATATGACTTAAGGGTGGCCAACGTCTTTCACGCCGGCGACGGCAATATGCACCCTTTGATTTTATTCGATGCCAACCACCCCGGCGAGTTGGAACGCGCCGAGGCCCTTGGAGGAAAGATTCTCGAACTCTGCGTAGCGGTGGGTGGAAGCATCACCGGTGAGCACGGAGTAGGACGCGAGAAAATTAATCAGATGTGCGCGCAATTCAACGCGGACGAGATCACTGTATTTCACGCAGTAAAGGCGGCCTTCGATTCCACTGGGTTGCTTAACCCTGGCAAAAATATCCCTACCCTTCACCGCTGCGCTGAGTTTGGAGCAATGCATGTGCACATGGGGAAGTTGCCCTTCCCAGAACTGGAGCGCTTCTGATGAGCCATGCGTTTGACGCTAGCAACCACCTTCTTGAGCAAGTTCGTACAGCACTTGCGGATGGAAACTCGTTGTGTATCCGCGGGGGTGGAAGCAAGACGCGGATTGGCCGGCAGGTGATCGGGCAGGAACTGGATACGCGGGAGCATTGCGGAATTGTTAGCTACGACCCTACCGAGTTGGTGGTCACCGTACGTGCCGGCACCTCTCTGGCAGAATTGGAACAGGCTCTGGACGAAAAAAGCCAGTGGTTACCCTTTGAGCCTCCGCATCTAGGCCAGGGTGCCACGGTAGGCGGGATGGTTGCTGCGGGACTATCTGGCCCTCGGCGCCCCTGGGTGGGTTCAGTACGCGACTTCGTCCTTGGCACTCGCGTCATCAGCGGGCACGGTAAGCACCTTCGTTTCGGCGGAGAGGTAATGAAGAATGTCGCTGGTTACGACGTTTCTAGGCTTATGACCGGAAGCTTCGGCTGCCTTGGCGTCCTGACAGAGATATCACTCAAGGTGCTGCCAAAGCCGCGCTCATTCGCAAATCTGAGCCTAAAGATAGATTTACCCGAAGCGCTGCAGAAGCTAGCTGATTGGGGGCAGCAGCCTCTCCCAATAAGCGCCGCGTGTCACGACGGAGAAAGCTTGCACCTTAGACTCGAGGGCGGTGAAAGCTCGGTAGCGGCCGCTCGTGATCGACTTGGCTGCGAAATCGTTGAGCCAGGCTTTTGGAATGCCCTCAAGGAACAGCGTTTACCGTTCTTCGACGATCCGCGCCCCCTCTGGCGTCTCTCACTTCCCGCCTCCTCTCCCGACTTGCGCCTCCCCGGTAATCAGTTGGTGGATTGGGGGGGAGCACAGCGTTGGCTGAAATCAGATGCATCCGCAGAGGAAATCCGCTCCATCGCCCAACGTGCGAGAGGACATGCCATTTGCTTCGACGGTGGAGAATCCACTTTCCACCCACTTTCTGAGCCGCTGATGCGTTACCACCGCCAACTAAAAGCACAGCTGGATCCACAGAGAGTTTTCAACCCTGGGCGAATGTACGCGGAAATTTGAGGCAAGCATGCAAACCCATTTGAGCGAACAAGCTCGCGCCCTGCCGCGCGGCAAAGAAGCTGAAGCTATTCTGCGTAGTTGCGTCCACTGTGGTTTCTGCAACGCAACTTGCCCCACCTACCAATTACTCGGCGATGAGCTTGATGGCCCACGTGGGCGAATCTATCTAATGAAGCAGGTCTTGGAAGGGCACGAACCCAGTGCAAGTACTTTGGAACATCTGGATCGTTGCCTGACGTGTCGAAATTGCGAGACCACCTGCCCGTCTGGCGTGCAATATCACAATCTTTTGGATATCGGCCGATCAGTAGTCGAACAGCAAGTGTCGCGCCCTTTGGGCGAACGCCTGCTCAGAAGAGCATTACGATTCGTGGTTCCTAATGCTGGGCTGTTTAAAGCATTTGTGAAAACGGGTAGCGCTCTTCGCCCTCTGCTCCCTGGCTCTCTCAGGGACAAGTTGCCGCCTGAAATACACCCTGCACGCACCCGCTCCCACGTACGGCATGGGCGGAAGGTACTGATGCTTGAGGGATGCGTACAGCCCGGACTATCACCCAATACAAATGCCGCCGCCACTCGAGTACTGGACCGCCTGGGAATTAGCGTAATTCCTGCTAGTGAAGCCGGATGCTGCGGCGCAGTGGATTATCACCTCAATGCCCAAGAGACTGGCCTCGACCGAGCCCGACGCAATATCGACGCTTGGTGGCCAGCCATCGAGAGTGGTGCAGAAGCAATCGTTCAAACCGCAAGTGGTTGCGGTGCCTTCATCAAGGATTACGGCCACCTTCTTCAGCATGACCTCAACTACGCAGCGCGTGCACATCGAGTTAGCTCACTGGCCAAGGATTTGGTTGAGGTATTACGGGCAGAACCGCTGGAAAATCTTGGTATCCGAACTGACCTGCGCTTGGCTTTCCACTGCCCATGCACGCTGCAACACGCTCAAAAACTCGGTGGAGCCGTAGAGAGTACGCTGGCCCGCCTTGGATTCCATCTCACCGAGGTGCCCGACTCGCACCTGTGTTGTGGCTCTGCCGGTACCTATTCGCTCACTCAACCGGATCTGTCGCGACAGCTGCGCGACAACAAACTCAAAGCTCTGGAGAGCGATAACCCACAGGTGATAGCAACCGCGAACATAGGGTGTCAGAGCCATCTCGGCGGCACCAGCCGGATTTCAGTAAGGCACTGGATCGAGCTGGTGGACGAGGCTATTGGCTAGGCCCACGTTCATACTCAACAAGTATTCGAGGAATCCCATGCAAAACAAACCCGTGCTAGGCCAACGAGAAGTCTCCCACATTCTTGAGACCGCTCGCGTCGAGGCTGAGCGCCAACAATGGAGCGTGACCATCGCAGTAGTAGACGACGGGGGGCATCTGCTGGCTCTCCAGCGCTTCGATGGATGTGCTCCTATTGGTGCTTACATCGCCATGGAAAAAGCACGAACCTCAGCACTTGGCCAACGTGAGTCCAAAGGTTATGAAGACATGATCAATGGGGGCCGCCATGCATTCCTATCCGCACCTCTACTGACTTCCCTGGAAGGCGGTGTGCCGGTGCTCATAGATGGCCAGGTAGTAGGAGCCGTGGGCGTTTCAGGCGTCAAGCCTGATCAGGATGCCCAGGTTGCTCGCGCAGGAGCAGAAGCCTTGTTTTAGATGCAATTAGCTTTAACTGATAAGGATGAAGGCCATATCAGTTAGCACGAGAATAGTTGCGCTCAGTCGCGATCCACGAGCTCCTCGCTGGCTTCTGCAGCGCTTCCAAACCTCGAGACGAAACCCGCGACTTCTCGGCGAAATACGCATAAGAGATTAGCGAGCCATCTTATCAAAGACGAGACCCTGCGCACGCTTCAATAATGACTATCGCCGCCCGCATCGTGTGCAGATACCGACACTAATAGCGCGCACAGGCCCTATTAATTGGTTCCAATCCGCAGTGGATTGTCGACCTTTTGAACCATGCTGGCCATTTGCCCTAAAGCAGGGCAAAATCCCCTACAAAGCCTCTGGTATTCAAGGAAAGAAGCCCATGCCTTGGCAGGTCATACTGCCGCTGGACGAGCAAGTCTACTCATCCAGCGTCATCCAGCGAGTGGTATACAGTATCGCCAGGGATTTCACTGCCGAGGTCAACAGGCAGAGGGAGCACACTACCCTTCAGGTCAGCCCTAATCCGAACTCAGCTAGCGCCACGGCGTTTTCTGCCGAGCAGGTGAAAAACCTGGTGCTCCAGCAATTGAATGACTTTGTCTTGCGGGAGCGCATCCAACAGGAAACTGCTGGCATCAGAGAATTGCTGATGCGAACTGCATTGGCCGGCTGTAGTAATTAAATGAGCAAGATAATCTCCACGGATAGCAGCTATCGGCTGCTGCCGCTCCGCTTCATGCGACTGCAAGGCGAAAGCTCGCGGAGTGTGCTGCTCACCGGCGACACTGGTGAACACCTGTTTATCTCCGATTCACAACTGCGTGAGCTGTCGGAGAAAAGACTGCATCAAGGTACCCCTCTGTATAAGGACCTGCTGGCACGTCACTTCATCTACGAACCAGGCAAGCACGACCCGCTGCCGGAGATGGCCGCGCAATTTCGCAGCCGCAAAGACTTTCTCTCACAGGGCCCGGCCCTGCATCTCTTCGTCGTCACCTTGCGCTGCAATCATACCTGCCAGTACTGCCAGGTCTCACGCGCCCCGCTTGCCGGCGATGGTCACGATCTGTCCGAGCAAGACGCACTAGACGCAGTCGAACGAATGTTCGAGTCCACTTCCTCTACTCTCACTGTCGAGTTTCAAGGGGGCGAGCCGTTGCTAGCCTTCGAACGCATACGACAGATCGTTGAGCGTGTGGCAGAGCGGAACGAAGCTGAACAACGAGATATCCAGTTCGTTATCACCAGCACCCTGCAACACTTGACCGAGGAGATCCTGGATTTCGCGTTCAAGCACCGCATCCAGTTCTCCACCTCCCTGGATGGGCCGGCCGAACTGCATAATGCCAACCGCCCTACTCCAACTCGCGACTCCCACGAACGAACCCTTGCGGGCATTCAGCGTGTCCGCGCGAAGTTGGGGCACGACGCGGTATCCGCACTTACGACCCTCACCGCCAAGAGCCTGGAGCAACCGCGGGCGATCATTGACGAGTACGTGAAACAAGGCTTCTCCAGCATCTCTCTGCGCCCGCTGAGTCCTTATGGATTCGCTACCAAAAGTGCGCAGCGTCTCGATTACCCGATGGGGCACTATGTCCGCTTCTACAAGGAAGCTCTCGCCTACCTCCTGGAGTTGAACCAGCAAGGTATCTACCTCGCCGAAGGCTACACCGCGCTCTTGCTGAACAACATACTGACGCCCTTCTCCTCCGGCTATGTTGACCTGCGCTCCCCCATGGGTGCCGGCACCGGAGCACTGGTTTACAACTATGACGGTTATGTCTATCCCTCCGACGAAGCCCGAATGCTCCTCGAAATGGGCGAAGGCGGCTTGCGACTCGGCAGTGTCCGTCAGCCGTTGCGCGAATTGCTGAATTCGCCCGTGATGCACCTGCTACTCGAAGCCGGCATTGCGGAAGCTTTACCTGGTTGCAGCGACTGCGCCCTGGTTCCGTATTGCGGGGCCGATCCCATTGAGCATTTTGCCCGCCAAGGGGACCCCATTGGCCATCGCGCCTTCAGTAGCTTCTGCGACAAGAACATGGGGCTTCTCCGGCACCTGTTCGGCCTGCTCCGGGATGGCGATGACGGCACTCAACGTGTCCTGCTGTCATGGCTGACCCGCCGTTCGTTCAATGACATCCCCCACGTCGGTTACAGGGGATAACTCATGCTGCGCAAAGAGACTCAATTCGACATTCAGAACCTGAGCGCTCCATGTTTATTGAAAGTGATCACGGTCAGAGAACTCATCGAGAAAGGCGCCGCTGTCTGCGCCGGTCATGCCACTCTTCACGACCTAGCACTGTGGTTCGAACCGCATGAACTGGAAGAGCATCCCGCCCTGCGCACGCTGCCGGTGGGTGCTTTTCTATGCCCCAGCCATGAGCCACTGGTACTTCCCGACACCGCGTTGCAACTCTGCGCACCCAGGGATCCAGAAGTCGTTCGACCTGGCGATGTGATTGCGCTCACGCCGTCGAGCAATCTGGTGCGCGTGCTGTATCGGCGTGGAGCCAACTCCAACCTGCTGTTCATCACCGACCGCTGCAACAGCTTGTGCCTGATGTGCTCACAACCGCCCAAAGACATCGATGATCGCTGGCACATCGAAGAGAACCTGCACCTGATTGACCTGATGGATCCGGGCGAAGAACACCTCGGCATCAGCGGCGGAGAGCCGACGCTGTATCGCGAAGGTTTGCTGGAGATTCTCGCCAAGTGCAAAGCCGTTCTGCCGGAGAAGTCGGTCCATCTACTCAGCAATGGCCGGCTCCTGCAGGACCCCAGCTGGATATCCGAACTGAAACAGCTGAACCATCCCAGCCTCAGTTGGGGCATACCCCTCTACGCCGATAACGCCGACGACCATGACTACGTAGTCCAAGCCCCTGGGGCGTTTAGCGAAACCCTACGTGGGATGTACAACCTCGCTAGGGCGAATCAGATCGTGGAAATTCGCGTGGTACTCAATCGCCTGACCACACCCAGGCTGCCCGAGCTGGCGCATTTCATCTTTCGCAACCTTCCTTTCGCCCGCCACGTCGCCTTGATGGGTATCGAAAGCACAGGCCTGGCCAAGAAGCACTACGAAGACCTCTGGATTGATCCGCTGGACTACCAGGAGCCGCTCAGTCTCGCCGCCTTCTTCCTGCACAACCGCGGCATCCCTGTTTCGATCTACAACCTGCCGTTGTGCGTGTTGCCGGCCCCTCTGTCGCGCTTTGCTCGGCAGAGCATCTCCGACTGGAAGAACCGCTTCATCGATTCCTGCCAAAGCTGTGCAGCCACCAGTGAGTGCGCCGGCTTCTTCAAATCCCACACCGACCGCTGGCAGAGCCGCGGTATTCGTCCGCTTTCCACGGAAGAACTCAGTACCTATGCAAGGAGTGCCTCATGAGTTTGCTCGATCGCTGGAAAATTCTGATTGGCCAGATCACGCTGCTACCGGTCGCCGGCAGCGCCTTTGCCCAAGCCAACCAACTGCCTCTCGCCGAGTCTGCCTGGGAACCGCGCAGCGATGCGCAGCCACCGGTCTTCATGAACACTTTGAACGCCCCCGACGCGCTGAACATCTACGCCGCGCACCGTTCACACAGTTCTCATCGCTCGCACAGTTCCCACAGCTCGCACTACAGCGGGTCGGGGGGCTACAGCGCTCCTCGCTACTACAATCCGCCGGCGGCCCCGACGCCGAGCTACACACCGAACACCTACTACAGCGCACCGAGCACATCGAGTGGAAGCACTGGCGGCAGCACTATCAGACGATCAGGGAACAGCTTCTACGACTCCTCGACCAACCCAAGTCCCGACATTACTACCAGGGCCACTCCAACACGTCCTGCTGCCAGTGAACTGTCCAATCTCGTGGTCCGGGTACAGACCGCACTGATGGTGCGCAAATACTACGAAGGCTCGATCGACGGGATTCTGGGTAAAACCACACGCGGTGCGCTGATGTCGTTCCAGATGGACAGTGGACTGCAGATCAACGGCCGGATGGATACGCCGACGCTAAATGCCCTAGGCATCCGGATTCCCTGACTCGTGGTGAAAGAAGAAAAATGACGATGCATGACATCAAGTCGAATTTGTACCCATGCGCCCACTGTGCAGGCAGCGGAACCTGCCGTAACGGAGAGCAACAGCTATCTTGCGCGGTATGCGTCAAAGAGAACGAACTGAAAGGGAAAAGCTTCGCAGGCTTACCCTGCATGGTGTGCGGCGGGATTGGTCAGGCGGAGCCGAAGACAGAGCGCATCAATAAGCGCATTCCAGCTATCGTTGGCTTCATTGTGATTTTCATGTTGCTGGCGGGAGTACTTATGTGCGGAATAACTCAAAGTCGCTACTTCAGCGAAGTCTTGGCATTCTCCGGTCCACTGATCGGAAGCGTGCTGGCCTACTACTACTCAACCCAACGCCATTCAATGAACTAGCGCCGCACAGCGGCGCTGATCCCAAAGCACAAGGCAGAAAGTCAGCCTTGGAGCCAGCTCTCAACTACTTCGCCACCGTGCTCAGCCTTCCAAGCTTTGAGTACTTTATGGTTGCCACCTTTGGTTTCCACAACCTCGCCGGTATGCGGGTTTTTGTAGACCTTGATCGCACGCTCACGACGAGGAGACTGACCACTACGAGGGCCGCGACGAACGACTTCACGCTCGGCACCTGGGTTCAAGATAGCGAGCACATCACGCAGAGATTTTCCGTACTGGCTCATCAAACCGCGCAGCTTTTCTTCGAACTCGATTTCTTTCTTGAGCGCGCCATCATTTTTCAGCGACTCGAGATATGCCAACTGTTCAGCAAGTGCTTTTTCGGCAGCGCGAAACTCAGCAAGCTTGGACATTCACCTATCCTCTCTAGAAAATAATTTACTCAGCCTTCTAGTATAAGTAGAAATCATATACTCTTTCAATCAGCTCTTGCGATCATAAAAATTAACTCTTTAGATGCAGAAAAACCTCCACGACCTATGCTTTGATTCACAATCAAATGATCATGCAACTGAATATCTCTGCCCCAAAGCTACGCCCGCGACACAAACAACTCATGACAATGGGCCGTTGATAGCTAATCAGTACAGCATCACTTACCACTCGCAGATCCGGGTTTCGGAGCTGACGCGTGCCTTAAGTCACACATTTAGACACGCTGAAGGCACTATTCGTATCCCACCTTTAGTTTCTGAGCCTGCCTTGCCAGAGCCTCCAGTGCTTTAAGGCTCGCGGCATCGCGCTGCTCTTTATAAGCCACTATATCCTCAAGCCTTACCCGACGATGGGCGCCTGCTTTTTTGTGCGGGATCACCCCCTCATCCAAGAGCCTCACCAGCTTCGGCCTTGACACGTCGAGAAGGTCAGCCGCCTCTTGAGTGGTCAACTCCGGGCGAACTGGAATGACTCTCACTGCATGCCCAACGGCTATTTCTCCAAGGATCTGAGCGAACACCCGCATCGCAAGGGTTGGTACCTCAATGACCTGGCGATCAGCTGCTTCAGGCGACAGGACAATTTGGTGAGTACCTGCCCTCGTCGGCCAGTGCTCCGGCAACTGGCGAAGCGCGGCGACGGCCGCTTCGACCTCGTCACCTTTGGGGAGTCTGAAACTAGCAAAATCATGCTTAGCCATGATCACCCCGTAGGTTGGTTCCGAGGACGTAGCGGTCCCGCCGCTACTGCTTTCTTTCTATGCCAATCGCTACGAGGCCGCAAAGACTCAAAAGGTATTTGAGGGAGAGGCAACCATCTGACTCGCTTGCACAGCAGTGCACACTCACCTCATCTGAGCTGGTACAAAAAGCGTAGCCAAGCAACTAGCTGCCTGACTTTGAGGTAAGAGCACAATAATTTCCTAGATCAGCAAGATCAGCGCTGGGTTAGATCGGTAGGGAGCGATTATGCGCAATTATGGCGTTTCGCATAATTTTCGAATAAGACCATCCTCGGCGGAGAACGCCGTTGCGCACTCCGCAGATGACTCTCTGAAGGTGCATGCGAAAAATGCGAAAAAAAATGTGAATGTAGGATTGGAAAAATGCCCTGTGATGGCTGATCTAGAGGGCTCCAATCAAAATAAAAAATAGGAAAAAGAGTTGATGTTACACCTCTCAATGCAACTCGTTTTTAGGGCTTCTCCAGGCAGCCTCCTTACCGCTGTTCGAAATCTCGATCGCATCATCCCGAAACGGCGGCTCGCTTTCGATATACCGAAGAGCGGACTTCGCGTCGCGCCACCCGACATACGTCATTAGAGCCTTCTGATCCCAACCGTTGTGCGTAGCCCATGTAGCGAAGCCGCGTCGCAATGAATGGCTGCTGTATAACTGAGCCTCCAGTCCGGCTTGTTTAAGGATTGATCGCATCAACGGTATGACACTGTTGACGTGTAGCGCACCTTCTCTCATGTTGCCCCAGCGGTCGATTGCCCTGAATGCTGGCCCATTGCGCAGCCCGGCAACCTCTATCCAGTCGATATAGGCCTGGACGGGACAAAGCCGCTTCAATGCGGGTGCTCGATAGGTCTGACCTTCACTTTCTCGATCGGACTTACTCCAGGGGAGAAAAAGCTGCATCCCCTCCCCAGCCTTTGCCTGAATGTGCTCTACCTGTAGCCGGCACAGCTCATCGCTACGAAACGCACGCCAGAACCCTAGCAGCATCAGCGCACGATCACGCTTAGAGCGCAAAAGCCGAGCGGTGCTGCCGTCCACTATCGCCATTGAGGCCTGCTCTTCCAACCACACGCTACAACGATCCAACTCCTCCAACTGCATAGGCTCCGCTTGCTTCTCCGGCCTTGGATGAAGAGTCCTGATTCCCTTGAGGACCTGGCGTACCAAGGGAGCCTTAGTCGGATCGGGAAAACCCTGGCTGCTATGCCATTGAGCCAGGGCGGCTAAGCGCAGCTTGAGGGTGCTGGCAGAAAGTGTGCCGCCAAAGTCAGCCAAGTACCGAGCAATGGCATCACTCGTGGCTGGTAAAAAGCCGCCCCAGGTCACTTCGAAGTGCTCAATTGCCTGCTGATAACTTCGCTGGGTATTCGCTCGGATACCCGCCTGCAGGTAGTCCTCAACTGTCTGCGCCACCGCTCTCTCCCACCTCGACGTACTGCGTTTCACCCCGGACAGGTCGAAAACGGCTCTCACACGAGATAACTCCACTTTATCCAATGTCAGCCCGTCGGCTGCCACATCCGATTAGCGGCACCATTCTGTCTGTACTCCCATACTCCATAGCACAGTACAAAATCGTCGGAGTGAACTGATGGCACGCGGAGGAATAAACAGAGCTGTGGTTAAAATTGCACGCGACGCACTCTTGGCCCGAGGGGTAAAGCCGAGTATTGATGCCATCAGAATTGAGCTGGGGAACACGGGCTCCAAGACCACGATCATTCGATGCCTGCGGGAGCTGGAGCAGATTGAAGCCCCATGTCAACCCCCTTCTCTAGAAGAAGAACTATCGATCCTGATTGGTAAAGTGGCAGAACGAATGCGTGACAATGCACAAGCATCAATCGCATCTGAGAGAGAGCTGCTAACACAAGAGCACCTCAACAATAAAATCCAACGCCAGCAGGCACTCGAGAAAATTGAAGGCCTCCAGAGCACAAAAGCGGAATTGGAATCACAGTTGTAAGAGCTCCGAAGCCTGGAGACGGAGCTTCAGGAGCGGTTACGAATTAGCGAAATTGAGCGAAGCCGTCTGCTCGCCGTTGAGCAGATCTTAAAGCAACTAGCAGACGATCATGCAAATCAGCTAACCTCGCTTGAGGATAAAAATCAACATGCGAGACAAGCACTTGAACACTATCGGACTGCCCAGAAAGAGCAAAGGGCGCAGGACATTCGAAAATCTGAACAAGAACTGAACCTGCTCCGCCTTGAATTACGTGCGCTACAGAATAGCTTGATAGCCAAGAACGATGAGATCCTCGTGCTCAACCGAGACAATGAACGACTGATACATGAAAATAGAAATCTAGCCCATCAGGTAAACACCTGGGAACAAGAAATACACGCTCAAAGGAAAATATTCCTGGAGGAATCAACCATTCTGGAGGCAGAGAAAGAAAATCTGCATAACGAGATAGGTTCTCAGCGATCCGAAAACATGATACTGAAAGAAAAATTACGAGAACGCACTTTGAGATTTCGCTACTTTAGGCGGCTACTTAGCAATCAGACTTCAACTTCAAAAAAGTCTATACAAGGGGATGGCTAAAAGAAACTTAAATCACAAGAACTACCAGTCTTTCTCCAAGTAAAAGCGGCAAACAACCCTCTTATCCGCAGCGGGAATACCCCGAACGCCAACTTTCTCCAGCCTAAATTCTATATTAGTTTCACGTGCAACTCTTAGAGCTCTAAGCCATTTCATCCGCAACTGAGCAGAAATTCTGTAGTTCTTATCAACGTCATCACAGAGGTCTTGCAAAGCATCCCTTTCCTCAGTCAAAAGCCATAATAGCAAACTGGGATCCTCCCCTCCTTTGCATCTCCACCACCATCTTTGCAAAACAATCTTATCAAATGCATATTGGTAACATTCAAGTTCGTAGTTAAGCTCGTCAAGACTACTGGGCCAGTAGTAAAATGGGTTATCGCCCAAGACTCCTGTACGGACCATTTCGTCGATCAACCCAAAAAGCCGTGGAACCACCCATCTCGCAGGGTAAGATATGAATACGATACACATATAAGCAAAAAAATTACTTTTAATCCACTCACGATGCACTGAAAAATTCATATCGTCGCTGCGCAATATCATCAAAAGCAAACCAAGCCTATCCCACCAATCCCATCCCGTCCCGGCAAAGCTCTCCATAACTTTACTTTTGTGGCGAGACAGCGAAACTCCGTTTATCTCAATGGCTGAAGCGCAAGAATTCCAGAATCTATTATCGTACTGATCGACTGATAGCTGACTCAGAGAAAGCCAAATAGGACTGCTTAAAAACCGCTTAAACCTCGGGAATCTCTCAATCACAAATTGGCGCAACTCCTTTTGAGGAAATGTACCCTTCAGCAGACGCCCCGACTTTGCTACCGGATCGTCCCATCTTTTCTCTCGATTCCAGTTCTCGTTCAACCAATCATTAAGCTCCGCCCCCTTACCTGACGCAGTCACGTTGCTAGCAAATAGTCTCCCAAAGACAACAGCCCTGCAACGACGTACGGATTGATTCCAGGAGTTACTCATACTGTTCAATACCTCCGCCGAAGTCACACACCGTGAACATGATGAAATTTTTAGTCGACACTAACTTATTGAATTACCGTAAAAAATAGAAAAATACCCCTCATAAACATAGTTGATTCTTCACTTTTTTGTCCTTGACATTTCAAGTGGCGCTCTATCTCGGGACAATTCGAGCTTAGGCGTAAATAGCGCACGTACCAAAAAATTTAATCCCATAAAAAACAAACAGTTAATGAATTCCTTCTGCATGTTTTTGTCATTGCCACCTAAAAAATTCAAGTCCACCTTGTGGCTTAAGACGATGCCAACAACGAGTAGATGTACCGTTGTACACATCTAGGTTAATGAGCAAAAGGCCAAGAGAATTATTGCGAATAGCGAAAAAATCTGTAACAGCTGCTCCAACTGGCACAACGCCTGGGAGCCCAAGGAGAGTATATGATACGCATTCCAGGCGAATTTATAGAGAACTTTGAGATTCTCCCTGGCCGAACTCTGCGTCACGGCAAGCACGGTAAACATGTAACTTGTATATTTTCGCGAAAGAACAAATGCATTAGAACTTGCGAAACCTTGCTCGAGACTGATCTCTGCTTAGAATTGGAACGATCCCTAACCATCGTGTCATATCAAACGCAGCCATTCACATTAGCAGTTAAGCGTGGAAAAATTAAATATACTCCAGACTTTTCCGTATTACTCAAAGACGGCTCAACAGTCATATATGAAATAAAGCCAGACACTGCGCTTAAAGATAGCGTAACCATGACCAGACTCCTTAATCTAAAAATTATATTCGCAACCTGTGGATATCTCTTTGAAGTAATCAGAGAAAGCCAGTTCCGCCACCCAATAAAAACATATAACCTTCAGCGGTTATATCACACCAGCTCCGACGCAACACTCACCTCAGCAAAACCGACCATCGACATAGTTAACACATCAAACAAGGCCCTGAAAGTTCAAGATCTTTTAGGTCGCAGTCAATCCGCGTCAGACATTGCATTTTCAGTATTTTATGGGCATATAAATGCCGACCTTAGCCTTCCATTTAACTCTCAAACCATCTTGAAGCCAAGATGAAAAGCTCTGAGGAAGGTACAGGACTAGAGATTAATGTCGGCGAGCAGTACAGATACCGCACCGGAGCCTATGAAATCATTGCGGTGAAGGGCGAGCGCGTGCAACTAAGGGGGTTAGACGCGCAAAGAAACATAATAATAATAGATTTCAAACGATTAGCAAAAGCAAATTTATCTGGAAATTTTCAAAAAATCCAGGAGGCGCCGTTTAAAGGAAAATCGAGCCAAGTAATATCCTCGCTAACAAAGACGGCACGTGAAAAATTCGACAGAAAACTCGCATACGTAACCGGTTGCCTTAAAAAACTTAAAGGCCGCCTCCCAAGACCAGCTGCGGTTGCTGAGATTTTCCAGATATCGGCTGACATCGGAGACTCAAAGCCGCCCTCCTATAGTAGCGTATACAACTGGATTAGAAGCTATTTAAACTCTGGGGAAAACTGCCTTGCTCTACTTTCCAAGAAAGTCAAAGAGAGAAAACCGAGAGTATTCAGGCAGCCGGACCTAATTCAAGACATCATTCAGTATTGCTTAGATTGCTTATATTACATCGAAACTCCATGCTCAATTAGCGCCGTGGTGGAAACTATCCAGTTTCTTATAGACGACCACAACGAGGGGAGGCCAATTTCAGACAAACTAAACGCCCCTAGCAAATCAACTATCCGCCGAATTATCAATGAACTAGATGCTTATGAAACCGACCTCTACCAACTTGGGCTTCGAGCTGCGCAAAAACGACAAACGTGGAGTATACGCCACACAAAACTTCGCCATTTGCTGGTCAGGGTAGAATGCGACACACAAGTTCTCGACATATACGTAGTCGACAAATATGGCCGCATTCTAGGCAGACCATTTCTCACTGTCGTATTGGAAGTCTCATCCAGGCGCATTATAGGATGGGATATATCCCTTAACCCACCGAGTATAGAAAAAACAATCCGAGCCATTAAAAACTCTCTTAATAGCGCATATGAGAGAAATGGATTGGCATTGCATTATGTGGTAGACAACGGAAGCGAATTCGTTGCTAAAAAGCTGAGAGATTGTCTAACCCTACTCGGTGCAAGAATTACTTTTTGTGCTCCTGGCAAACCAAATCAAAAGCCTTTCGTGGAGCGATGGTTTAGAACTCTGAACATGGAGATTATACACACCCTCAAGGGCACCTGTTTTTCTAACATCGTTGAGCGCGGCGATTATGACTCGGAGAAAGAGGCTATTTTTACTATCGACCACGTAAGGGAAGTATTCAACACTTGGCTCGAAGATGTTTATCACATCAGCTTTCACCAGTCACTGAACACATCCCCAAATGATTTTTGGGATAGCCACCAGGATCCAGTATTTCCAGCACGACGCTACTCTGAGGAAGACCTGCGCAGGCATTTCTTGAGTGTCAAGTATGTGACCCCAGCAAATGGACGAGTAGGATTTTCACATCTCGAGTGGACAGGGCCAAGTGTTTCTTACTTGAGCACACTAGGACAAAGCCGCTGTCGAAATAAGCAAAAATATCGAAAGCCTAAATTGGTACTTTATTATGACCCGAGTGATCTTGGTGCCGCTTATGTTTGCCACCCTGATCTACCAGACGATGTTTATCCAATCATAGCATCTGATGCTGATTATCAGGATGATCTTACTTTGCATATGCACAAGTTAGTTCAAGCCGAGATAAAAGAGCAACGGTGCAAATTCGACTTCCGCACTGCTAGGAACAACCGGGCTAGGCTCAACCTTAAAATCGCAGATGAACTTCGTAAGAGAGGCAAGAAACGCCACGCCAGGATGTTAGAGGCTAAAACAATAAACTTGAATTCTGGAGAGTCGTCGGCCCTCGCCATTCAAACGGAGGAAGTAAAAAACTTCCTTATTGATCCAGACAAGCACCTCGCCCGGAGCACTACTCCACGCGAGCCTAAGATAGTCGAACTCCTTAAGCCAACTCAACTTGGAGAAATTGATGACTAAACTTGAGGACAAAGTTAGAGCCTTCGAGAGGAAAATTGCGTTCTTTCAAGGCTTTAGTCAAGCCCATGCCAAGATTGAAATGGCGATTGAAAGCACCCGTCTTAGAGGAATTCCTACCTCAGCAGTATTAATAGGCCCTTCCGGCTCAGGGAAGTCTACTCTATGTAATATTATTAAAAACTCGTTTCCAGAAACCTCTATTAAGGTCGAGCCGGATCGAATCGTACATACCATACCTGCTCTTTACTGCTGCGTGCCAGCCAAAGTAACCATAAAGTCATTCTGTAAAGTTATGGTGAGCAGTCTAGATTGCCCGGATACCAGAGGCGACACGGAGGACCTGTTTCTTAGACTTATTAAATTAATAAAAACCTGTCAAACAGAAATTGTTTTTATAGATGAATTTCACACACTCGCAGATCCAGAAAATGAAAAGCAATTAACGGTGCTAATTAACTGGCTGGTAAGCTTAATAAATCGGCTTTCCATACCCATCATCTGCGCAGGAACCGACGCATGCAAATATATAATATACAAAGAGGACCGCCTCGCACGCCGCTATCCTTTCTTGGCTGAGCTTAGTTATGTAAAATTCGACCAAAATCCAAACTCAGAGTTCATGACACTCCTTCGCCTGCTTGATGAGCAACTGTATCAAATAGGGAATCTCGCAACCGGCGCACATCTAACGGACACCAATATTTCCACTCCTTTGCATGTAGCAACACAGGGGAACTTAGAGTATATCCGGCAGATTCTCTCTCGGGCATTTACTACTTGCCTAGCAAGACGCTCCCTTTCACTTCAAAAGCAGGATTTCCACGACGCATGTTCAACTATTGAACTGAAGCTTTGTCCATGTAGAGGCGCGAATCCATTCTCTCTTAGCATTTCGAATTGTTATGCACTGCTAGAGGGGCGCCGGCAATGATCAACTTGCACTTTATCCCTAGGCCCCTACCTGATGAGAGTCCATTCAGCCTTCTCAGACGAGCAACTGATGCAAATGGCTATAATAGCTGCCTCATTTTTCTATTAGCAAAATGTGGCACAGAAGGTATATATAAAAGCCCGATGTTAAAAGACTCTTCCTTTGGGAAACTGCTCAAGAAGAATGCAGGGGAATATTCACTAGAGATTGAAAGCACATTTTACTCAGCATCCAAAAGCAATAAAGACGGCTCCAGAATCGAAATAACCGGAATTTCATTCAACACAAAAATTATTCGCCATAAAGTTTCCGCAGTATGTACTGAGTGTATTCGCGAGGGTTGGGAGAGAGTCATTAAGGACTTCCTGCCCATCGAGAACTGTCCATACCACAACAGGAAGTACCTTTTTTCATGCCCCACTTGCAAAAAGAACTTCTTTTGGCATGACAAAATTATAGATGGCTGCTCTTGTCGAGCACAATTGGAGTCACCAGTTTGTTCTAGCGAAGAGGTAGAGCTAGAGAATCAATTTATTGAACTACTCAACGCGAAATCGCAAGACAGGCTAGATATCTTCACAAAAGCATATACAAGCCTAAGAATTAGAACAAGGCCATGCAACAAAGAAGAGCGCAGAGCAATTTTTTCTCTAGCTTTGGCTATTTGCAAAGAGGAAATTGAAGGGGTGATAATTAATCTTTTAAGAGTACAAAAAATCGACTCTATAAACAAAGAGCTAGCTATTGCTCTCCTTTTTAACATCACCCCTAACTCTCTACTAACCAAAGTCCATTATCATCTTTCAGCCTCACCGTCCAGCATCGCCCGTTTTAGGCTGTGTTCATTAAGTGAAAAACAGTTAAAAAAATACCTAACACCTACTGCAGATGAATGGCGGATCGTAGTTTCAGACGAAAAATTCCCAAAAAAGAAGAAATACTCCAAATTCAGCTCTGAGGAGGTTGAAGAAATCTGTGAAATTCATCGCCGGGCGAGAGCGTATCTCGTCAAACTTTACCAGAGAGACCAAAAAATAAAAGATAGAACTTTTAACCTGCCTGAAGCAGCGAATCTTCTCGGAATCAGCACCAGAGAAGCCAAATTCTTAATTAACTCAAAATTCCTAACCGAGCCCCCCAGACTTACAACTCAAAACAACTCTTGCCGAATACTAAAACAAAGCATTAATACCTTTCGAGCCAGGCACATTACCATTATAGCTGCAGCCGAATCAATCAAATCAAGCATCAAGGTTCTAAGACCCTTGCTAAGACGTCTGAACATACCAATAATTAAGTCTTCAAATAGACCAGGATATCGGCGCAATGACTTCATAAATCGCAGCAGTCTATCAAACCTAAAATCATCCTCCACTGCTCCCGCCACGCCGGCACACCGGCTTCTTTCTCTTAAACTTCCACTCTGCCCTCCAGCGGAAGAATCTAATTACTATACAGTTACAGATGCAGAGAAAGCTCTCAACTTAGACAAGACTACTATCCGAAGCCTTGCAAGAGCAAACTTACTTCATGCCCCTTTCCAAAACAGCCGCCATGGATACTTAATTGAAAAAGAGAGTGTGCATACATTCAAATCAAAATATATCTCTTCAGCAGAGGCATCCGAGATGTTACTCACCTCACCGAACAAAACTGTCGCTATATTAATCTCCCACGATGCCGCTCCGTGTACTGGGCCAACAACCTCCGGAGAGCGCGACACTTATTTTCTTCGCTCGGATATGACGTCGAAATTTATTTCATCAATCAACCCCAAGGGTCACCATTTTGGACATTACCACAGAAGCAACCTATTGATCTCCCCGACACAAGCTGCCAAAATTCTTCGGATATCTCTTCCCACGCTAATCTCACTAAAATTCGATATTGTCCTCCCTGCCAGGCCAAAGCACTTCCGCAAAATCTGCTTAATATCTCCACCTGAAATTGAAATAATAAGAAATCACATTGACTCCCTTATTCCAATAAGCTCAGTCATTTCCGAAACTTGGCTATCAAACAGAGAGCTACATTACTTAATTAATGACAATAACAAAATCGAGAAAATCACCATTGACAATATAGCTCACATACGGAAGTCTGATTATGTTAGAATTCTTCACTTCACCAATAATTACTATACCTGCCGCGCCCACGATTCAGCATTTAACCTGCCGCCCGGTTACACATACCGTTTAGTCAGATTTGGGAAGCTAACCAGAGCCCCTCTCCCAACAGAGCTATCTACACGAAGCATTCTTATTCAGCGATCAACGCTAGAAGTGACGAACGAATAACACTCTTCACTCGATCATTTTTTTTTGCATATTGAGCGTGAATTTCAGAAAAATTGATAAAATATTCCAAATTTATCGATTTTAGCCATTCCTAACCCTTTGATTTCCCTATGCACAATTTTATTTCTACCTGACTTTCTAAGATCGCCGGCACGCAGATGGATCGGCGGCTCACCCTCGGGGGTGATGACGCAGTAGCCGTCGAGGAAATGACAGTACTCCCACTTCTCGTAGTTCACCTGGAACTTGCCGGGAGTGCAGATCCAGGTGCCCATGATCTTGCTGCCGTCCGCCGACAAGTAGGCGTTGAGGTTGACGGTGTGCGGATCGCCGCCGATGCGCTGCCACCTGGTGGCGTCCAGCACAGGCGTCGGGCAGGTGTCGCGCAGCACGGTAATGAAGTCGGACATGTCAGCTCCAGATCGTTTCGGTGAGGGTTCGCCACCCTAGGCATCGACCACCCGGAACGATTGCCTGGTTCCGACATCGGCTTGCCTGCCAGCGCTGCCCAGCCGCTGCCTGACAGATTTGTCATGCACCGCTCACCGGGTCGTTATCCACGCTCCTACACGATGCCCGTGGCCCTCGCCACGCCTGGGCGAAAACAACAACAGCAGGCGGTAACCAAACCACCCTGCCCTTGGGAGCACATCCATGCATCACACGTATCGAAAGTACCGACACAAGTTTCCGCTGGCGGCTTCGCTGCTGGCTCTGGGAGTCGCATCGCCGACCGTCTTCGCCGAGGCGACCACCGAAGAGAAGCCTGAAGGCTTCATCGAAGGCGCCAGCCTGGAAGTCCTCAACCGCAACCTCTACTTCAACCGCGACACCCGCCATGGCCAGTCCGCACCGCCGCGCGGCAACGGCTACTCGGAAGTCTGGGCCCACGGGATCATCGGCAAGTTCGAATCCGGCTTCACCCAGGGCACGGTCGGCGTCGGCGTGGACGCCTTCGCCATGCTTGGCTTCCAGCTCGATACCGGCGATGGCCGCAACGGCGCCGGCAGCTCGGTGGACGTGCTGCCCACCGACAACGACGGGCGTACCGAAAGCGACTACTCCAAGGCCGGTGGCGCCGCCAAGGTGCGCCTGTGGGACACGGTGCTGAAGGTCGGCGACGTGTTCCCCGAGACTCCCGTGGTGCACTACGGCGACTCACGCCTGCTGCCCGAATCCTTCCGCGGCTTCACCCTGCAGAACACCAGCCTCGAAGGCCTGACCCTGCAGGGCGGCCGCCTGCACGCCATGAGCCAGCCGCAATCGCGGCAGATGGACGACGGCTTCGCCACCTTCTACGCCGGCCCGGTGGATTCCTCCTGGCTCGCCTACGGCGGCGGTGACTACACGATCAATGACAATGCCAGCGTCAGCCTCTACAGCAGCCGCCTGAAGGACGCCTGGAACCAGTACTACTTCGGCACCGCGTTGAACTTCCCGCTCAGCGAGGCAGTGGAGCTGTTCGGCGGCTTCAACTACTACAAGTCGCAGGACGAGGGCCGCGAGCTGCTCGGCGAGTTCAACACCAACATCTGGAGCGCCAGCGCCGGCGTGCACTTCGGCGCCCACCGCATCGCCGTCAGCCACCAGCGCAACAACGGCAACAACGACTTCGACTACCTGCGCCAGGCCGACTCGATCTACCTCGACAACTCCATCCAGTACAGCGACTTCAACTCGCCGAAGGAACGTTCCTGGATGGTCCGCTACGACCTCGACATGGCCACCTACGGCGTGCCCGGCCTGAGCTTCATGACCCGTTACGCCCGCGGCACCGACGCCGACTACTCCAATGCCAACGCTGTGTACATGCGCCGCGACGACAATGGCGATCCGCTCACTGACCAGAAGCGCTGGGAGCGCGACATCGAGGCCAGGTACGTGTTCCAGAAAGGCCAGCTCAAGGACCTGTCCCTGCGCGTGCGCCAGGCGACGACCCGCGCCACGGCCTTCGAATCGGACCTGGACGAAGTGCGGCTGATCATCGAGTACCCGTTGGCGGTGCTGTAACACCAGCGCCGGGCGGGCGGATGACGGAATTGTCAGCTGCGCCTCAGCCTGCCGTTAGGCGCCCCTGCGTATAACGGCAGGCATCACCGCCCCCAAGGCAACCGGTGATGATTTTCCCCGCAAGACTGCTCCGCTTCCTGGCGCTCCACGTGCCCCTTTGGAGGAAGAGGAACCCTCGGCGCCCGACTGGGCGCCTTTTTTTCCCCGAGACAAACCGGCAACCGGCTCAGCCTTTCAGCGCGGCAGGAGACGCGCCCGGATCAGAACAGCAGGCCCTGGTAGTGCCCTTCGTTGTAGATGGCATCGGCGAGCCCCTGCGCACTCACGTCGTTCCACTGGATTCCCATGATCCACGGTTCGTTGTAGGGCCAGAACCGCAACTGCGACTTGTAAACCACGCGCTTGAGCGTCACATCGACAGCCGCGATGCGGTACTGGCCTTCGACGTAGAGATTCGACATACCCATTACCTTTCCGCCGTTGGGGGTAATGACCAGCACAAATTGCGCACCGAACTCCTTGGCCTTGGCCAGGTGGGAATCCGGATCGAGCTCAAGACCGTTGGAGTTCGCGTACTTGACCTGGTATCCGGCCCACTCGAGCTTGCGTGTCAGGCTCTTCTCCAGCAGCGTATTGAACTCCGGCTGGGTGCTACCCACCAGCGACATGACATAGATGCTCTTTGACGCCGAGGTGTATCCCTCCGCGATATTGGACTTGGAAACAGCGGTCGGCTGGCTGGCGCATCCCCCGATCGCGGACAGCGTGACCAGCAGGAGCAATCCCCCGAAAAATTTCTTGAGCATGAACGGCAAACCTTCTCGTTGTTGTTTGTTTGACAGCAGAGGGCGCCCCAGCGCCCTGCCAGGTTCCCAAGCGCCCGGCAGTCACGCTGCGCTATTGGCGCGAATGACTTTGTTGGCGTCGTAGGACGTGCGGTACAGCACGTAGAGAGCGAGGATCGGAACCAGCGCGATAGCGGTCCTGAAGAGCGCATAGCCCACCGAGGAAAGCCGCTTGTTGAGCAGGAAGATGAACACCAGCATGGCGAGCCAGAACAGCGGCACGAGGAAAAACACGGCAAGGAACAACAGCGGTACACCGCCGGCCATTTGAAAGATCAGCGACGGCAGGAAACTGGCGAGAAAAGCGGCGCAGAACGAATACTGCATGCGCTTCTTGAGCTTCAGAATATCGGTGGTGGACTGCGTCACGACCAGCTTGGCGGCAGGGGGCGCATATACCTCTCTGATATCGATCTCCGCGATATTCCCGATCTCGATATTCCGCTCTCTCATCCAGGCATCCTTGGCAACATTCAACTGATGGGTGATTCAGGAATGGGCTCCCGCGCGGCGCAGCCTGTCGGACCAAATCCCAGGCAATCTCCCACGCGAAAAGCCAGGCTTCCTGCAGCCTGTATCCGAGTTCTTACAGATGGGGTGGCATGGTGCCACTTGGCTTGAACGGCGCAAGTGACCCTTGCGCCAATCTGGGCGACGGTTCTACCGCCCTCCGGACACTGCAACGCGAACGCTCAACCCCGCAGGGCGGATAACCTTCGCGGTTATCCGCCACTTCAGCGTGATCACCGCCCCGCACCAGGCACCGCGGAAGGCTTCGGGCCATCCGGCGTATGACTGTGAATGCTCATACGCCCCATGGTCGCCTGGAACACCCCTCTCAGGAGTCCTCATCCCGCCGGTGCATCCACCGATACAGCGCCGACAGCACCAGCCCTGTAGGGCGAATAACGCGCAGCGTTATCCGCCGTTTGGCGCAGATTTCCGGCCCGCTGGGGGGCAAGCCCTGAGGCACATGGGCCCCTGGCTCGGCCACGAAGCTCAAGTCGCGACAGGTGCAGCGGCGTATAACCGCAAACGGTTATACGCCCTACGTTGGCGTGCCCACCTGCGCCTCCTCATCCCGCCGGTGCATCCACCGATACAACGCCGGCAGCACCAGCAGCGTCAGCGTGGTCGAAGACAGGATGCCGCCGATCACCACCGTCGCCAGGGGCCGCTGCACCTCGGCGCCAGTGCCGGTGGCCAGGGCCATCGGGACGAAGCCCAGCGAGGCCACCAGTGCCGTCATCAGCACCGGACGCAAACGCGTCAGCGCCCCCTCGCGGATCGCTTCGTCGAGGCTGCGCCCCTCCTCCCGCAAGCTGCGGATGAAGGAAATCATCACCAGGCCGTTGAGCACCGCCACGCCCGACAGCGCGATGAAACCGACACCAGCGGAGATCGACAAGGGAATGTCGCGCAGCCACAGCGCGACCACGCCCCCGGTCAGGGCAAAGGGAATCCCGGTGAACACCAGCAGCCCGTCACGGACGTTGTTGAACATCATCAGCAGCAGCGTAAAGACCAGCAACAGCGCCACCGGCACCACGATCTGCAAACGCTGCGCCGCCGACTGCAACTGCTCGAACTGGCCGCCCCAGGTGGTCCAGTAGCCGGCTTGCAGCTTGACCTGCTGCTCGATGCTGGCGCCGGCCTCGGCGACGAACGAGCCGATGTCGCGCCCACGCACGTTGGCGCTGACCACGACCAGACGTTTGCCGTTCTCGCGGCTGACCTGGTTCGGCCCCTGCACCAGTTCCAGGCGTGCCACTTCGCCCAGGGTGATGAAGCCGATGCGCGAATCCGCAGCATTGGCCGGGGCCGGCACCGGGATGAGCATGCGCGACAGCGCATCGATGTCGCTGCGCAGGTGTTCCGGCAGGCGCACGATCAGATCGAAGCGGCGGTCGCCCTCGAACAGCGTGCCTGCCTCGCGGCCGCCGATGGCCACGGCGACGTTGTCCTGGATGTCGCCGACATTCAGCCCGTAGCGCGCCGCGCGCTGGCGGTCGATGTTGACGGTGAGTACCGGCAGGCCGCTGGTCTGCTCGACCTTCACCTCGGACGAACCCTGTACCTGGCGCAGCACGCCGGCGATCTGCTCGGCGGTCTGGTTCAGGACCTCCATGTCGTCGCCGAAGACCTTCACCGCCACGTCGCTGCGTACCCCGGAAATCAGCTCGTTGAAGCGCAACTGGATCGGTTGCGACAGCTCATAGGCGCTGCCCGGCACGCCGTTGGCGGCTTCCTGGATTTCCGCTTCCAGCTGCGCGCGGCTCTTCTTCGGGTCGGGCCACTGCTCCTTGGGTTTCAACATCACGTAGGCGTCGGAAATATTCGGCGGCATCGGGTCGGAGGCGATCTCCGCGGTGCCGGTGCGGCTGAACATGCGTTGTACCTCCGGCACCTTGTCCAGCACCTGGCGTTCCAGAGCCTCCTGCATGGCCACCGATTGCGACAGGCTGGTGCCCGGCGTGCGCAGCGATTGCAGGGCGAAGTCGCCCTCGCCCAGGCTGGGCACGAACTCGCTGCCCATGCGGCTGGCGAGCAACCCCGAAAGCAGCACCAGCACGGCGGCGCCGGCGAACACCAGCGCGCGCCGCGCCATCACCCAGTCCAGTACCGGTTCATAGGCGCGGCGCGCGCCACGCATGAGCAGGTTTTCCTCTTCCTTCACCTTGCCAGTGATGAACAACGCAATGGCCGCCGGCACGAAGGTCACCGAGAGGATCATCGCGCCCAGCAGCGCCAGCACCACGGTGAAGGCCATGGGGTGGAACATTTTCCCTTCGACGCCGGTGAGGGCGAAGATCGGCAGGTACACCACCATGATGATCAGTTGCCCGTAGATCAGCGCACGGCGCGCCTCTTTCGAGGCGGCGAAGACCTCGTGCAGGCGCTCGCTGCGGGTGAGCAGGCGGCCGTGGTGCTGCTGCGCGTGGGCCAGGCGGCGGATGGCATTCTCGACGATCACCACGGCGCCATCGACGATGATGCCGAAGTCCAGCGCGCCGAGGCTCATCAGGTTGGCGCTGATGCGGTTGCTGAACATGCCGGTGAAGGTGAACAGCATCGCCAGCGGGATCACCATGGCGGTGATCAGCGCCGCGCGGATGTTGCCGAGGAACAGGAAGAGCACCGCGACCACCAGGATCGCGCCTTCGGTGAGGTTGCGCTTGACCGTGGCGATAGCCTTGTCGACCAGTTGCGTACGGTCGTAGACGGTCACCGCCTTGACCCCGGCCGGCAGCGTGCGGTTGATCTCGTCCAGCTTCGCCGCGGCGGCCTTGGCGACCGTGCGGCTGTTCTCCCCGATCAGCATGAACACCGTGCCGAGCACCACCTCGCGGCCGTCCTCGGTGGCGGCGCCGGTGCGCAGCTCGCGGCCCAGGCCGACCTCGGCGACATTGCGCAGGCGGATCGGCGTGCCATCGACATTGGCCACGACGATGTTGGCAATGTCCTCCAGGCTGCCCACCTGCCCCGGCGCGCGCACCAGCAGCTGCTCGCCGTTGCGCTCGATGTAGCCGGCGCCGACGTTGGCGTTGTTGCGCTCCAGGGCGGCGATCACATCCGCCAGGGTCAGCCGGTAGGCCGCCAGCCGGCGGGTGTCCGGGGCCACCTGGAACTGCTTGGCGAAACCGCCAATGCTGTTCACCTCGGCCACGCCCGGCACGTTGCGCAACTGCGGTTTGATCACCCAATCCTGGATCACCCGCAGGTCGGTCGGCGTGTACTCGCTGCCATCCTCCTTGCGCGCGCCCGGCTCGGCCTCGATGGTCCAGAGGAATATCTCGCCCAGGCCGGTGGAAATCGGCCCCATGGCCGCCTCGACGCCCTCGGGCAATTGTTCGCGCGCCTGCTGCAGGCGTTCGTTGACCAGTTGGCGGGCGAAGAACAGGTCGGTGCCGTCCTTGAAGATCACCGTCACCTGCGACAGCCCGGAGCGTGAAATCGAGCGCGTCTGCTGCAGGCCCGGCAAGCCCGCCATGGCAGTCTCCACCGGGTAGGTGATGCGCTGCTCGGTCTCCAGCGGCGTGAAGCCCGGCGCCGAGGTGTTGACCTGCACCTGCACGTTGGTGATGTCGGGGACCGCGTCGATGGGCAGTTTCTGGTAGCTGGCGATACCCAGACCGGCCATGCCGAGGACGGCGAGCAGCACCAGGTAGCGCTGCTCGATGGCGAAACGAATGATGCGTTCGAACATGCTCTCGCCCCGTCAGTGCGCGTGGGACGCCGAGCTCTTGCCCAGCTCCGACTTGAGAATAAAGCTGCCGGCGGCCGCCACCTGATCACCCGCAGAAAGTCCCGCCAGCACTTCCACCTGGCCGGCGCTGCGCAGCCCCAGGTCGACCGGGCGCGGGTCGAAGCCTTCGGCACTGCGCACGAACACGCTGGGCTTGCCTTCCACCTCCTGGATCGCCTGCTCCGGCACCGCGACCGCCACCTGGCGTGCCTCGCTACTCACCCGCACGTTGACGAACAGACCGGGGCGCCACGCGCCATCGGGATTGGCCAGGGCAACGCGGGCTACCGCACTGCGGGTCTGCTCACCGAGCAGGTTGCCGACATAACTGACGCGGCCATCGACCTGCATGCCCAGGTCCGCCGCCTCCACCCGCGCCGGCTTGCCCACCTGCACCCGCGCCAGGTCCTGCGGCGCCACGCTGAAGCTGGCCCAGACCCGCGACAGGTCGGACAGCGTGAAAGCCGCCGTGGTCTCGCTGACCACCTCGCCAGGCACCAGGTGCTTCTCGACCACCACACCGTCGAAAGGCGCACGCAGCTCGTAGCGATTGCCACCGGCACTGACCGACACGCCGCTCAGTGCGTTGGTCTTCTGCTGCGCATTGGCCAGGGCGATGCGTGCTTCCTCCAGGTCCTGGCGCGCCTGCAGGTAGTCCTGCTCGGCGGAAATCTTCTCCTGCCAGAGCTCACGCTCGCGCTCGAAGGTCTTGCTTGCCAGGCTCGCCCGGCGCTGGGCGGCAGCCAGCTCGCTGCGCAGTTCGGAGACCTGCTGACTGGCGATCACCGCCAGCAACTGGCCCTTCTTCACGCTTTGCCCCAGCTCAACCGACACCGACTCCACCACGCCGGGAGTACGCGGCACGACGTGGGCGGTGCGGTCCTGGTCGAAACCGATTTCTCCGGGCAGGCTGAACGCCTCGTCCAGCGCCTGCGGGCCGGCGATGGCCAACTGGATGCCGGCCGCTTCGATCTGTGCCGGACTCAGGTGCAGCCCCTGCTCCTCGGCCTGGGTTTCCTGTGCGGCGTGGTGCTCGCCGTCGGCATGGTTCGCCGATTCGGCATGGCGAGTCGGTGCAGCGCTGTTGTGGTGCTCAGCATCGGCATGGGTCGCATCGTCGAGATGGCTGCCGCCAGCCTGTTCGCTGCCCATCCAGGCGTAAGCGCTGACGCCCAGTGCAGAGGCCAGCAGTACAGCGGCGGCAAGTGGGGTTTTCTTGATCATGGAAGCTCCGGGGAAAATCCGTCGGCGCCGCGCCGTGGCGCAGGCACCGCAGGGTGATGGAGGGTGCTGAAGAGGTCATGGACGCACCAGTGCGGCGGCAGGCTCGCGGTCGGCGCGGCGGCGGATGGCGTCAGCGCCGCGAGCAGCAAACCGAACCAGGCACGGCGAGCCTTAACGGGCCGCACCGACATCGCCGTAAACCCGCTCGATCCGCCCCCAGGCGTCGCTGACCTGGGCCAGCGCGCGCAGGTACTGGTCGCGGGCGGTGATCAGGGTGCGCTGGGCATCGAGCACTTCGAGGAAGCCGAACTTGCCCATCTCGAAGCCGCGCGTGGCGCTTTCCACGGCGCTCTGGGCGCTGGGCAGGATGGTCTGGCGGAAGGCATTCACCTCGCCCTGGGCGGTGCTCCACTGCTGCAGCGCCTGCTGGGTTTCCTGGCGCAGGCGCAGCTCGGTGGCGTTGCGCAGGTCGCGGGCCTGGTCGGCACGGCGCGACTCGGCAAGGATGTTGCCCTGGTTGCGGTCGAACAGCGGCAACGGCAGGCTCAGGCCGATCACTGCGATGCGCTCGCGGTTGCCATCCTCGATGGCTTCCTGGCTGCCCAGGCTGACGTCGAGGTCGGGAATCCGCTGGGTCTTCGCCAGGCGCACGGCGGCCTCGCCTTCATCGATTCGGCTCTGCGCCAGGCGCATTGGCGCGCTGTCGCCCAGGCGACGCAGCAGCTCATCGGGGCTTGGCAGCCCGGGCAGTGGCTTGCCACTGTCACTGCGCACGCCAGTGAAATCCGCCGAGGCCAGCCCCATCAGCGCGGCCAGCGCCTGGTTGGCGTCGGCCCGCTCGCGGCGCGCGCGCTCCTGTTCCAGACGCACCTCGGCCAGTTGCACCTGCGCACGGTTGGCCTCCAGCGGCGCTGCCTTGCCGGCACGCACGCGCCCTTGCGCCGCGACCACGCCACGCTGCGCCAGCGCCACCGACTGCTGTGCCAGGCGCTCGCGCTCCTGGGCCCGCAAGGCGCTGTAGAAAACCGCGATCACCTCGCCGCGCAGCTGGTTGCGCCGGGCCTCCAGGCTGAGCGCAGCGACGGCCTGGCCGCGCTCTGCGAGTTCCACCCGCGCGCCTCGCTTGCCGCCCAGCTCCAGCGGCTGGCTGATACCGAGGGTGGTGGTGCGATTGCGCGACTCGGTGCCTTCCTGCTCCCAGGAGAACGTCGGGTTGCGCAGCAGGCCGGCCTGCTCGCGCAGTCCCTGGGCGATGCCGATTTCCCGGGCACTGGCGGCCAGTTCGGGGTTGCCGCTGGCAGCGGCCTGCAAGGCATCCTCGATGCCGATCTCGCGGGCCTGCACCCAGGCCGGGAACTGCCCCAGCAGCAGCGCCAGCAGCGTTGCCCAGGCGGCGAATCCAGAACGTCTTGAAAACACAGCGAACCTCGCACGGTGGAGTCAACTTCGACGGTATTCCGTCATTTCCACCGGCGAATCTAGAAGTGCCTCTCTAGCGACAAGGTGACTGGATAATTACAAACATGTAATTGGCCATCCAGCGACTTCCCGTTGTATGTATTTAAAAAGGCTTTGTGCCACTTCCAGGTAACTTCAGGAAACAATTCGCGCCATTCCGAGAAATTCGCTGACGGCTGAAAAATCCTTTCAGGACAGCCACCTGCATAACTTTGAAGCCTTCAACTGCGATACCAGATGCGACCCCTGCACGATTGACCCTGAAGTCGCTACAGCTTCTAGACTGCCCGCGCTTTTCACCGGCGGCATGAACTTTCCTGCGCCTGCGGCACCACTCTCCACGTAATTACCGGGTAACTATCCATGAAAATCCTGCTCATCGAGGACGACCACAAGACGGCCGATTATCTGCAACAGGGGCTGAGCGAAAGCGGCTATGTGGTGGATCGCGCGGACAACGGCGTCGACGGCCTGCACCTGGCCCGACAGTGCGCCTACGACCTGGTCATCCTCGATGTGAACCTGCCGCAGATGGATGGCTGGGACGTACTCGCCAGCCTGCGCCAGCACAGCGACATTCGCGTGATGATGCTCACCGCCCGCGGCCGTCTCACCGAGCGGGTAAAGGGCTTCGACCTGGGCGCCGACGACTACCTGCTCAAGCCCTTCGAATTCCCCGAACTGCTGGCCCGCGTGCGTTCACTGATGCGCCGCAGCGAGCGTATCGACCAGCCCCAGGTGCTGGAGATCGGCGGGCTGGAGCTCGACCCCGGGCGCCACCGTGCCTACCGCGACAGCCAGCGTATCGACCTGACCAGCAAGGAATTCGCCCTGCTGCACCTGCTGATGAGCCGCAGCGGCGAAGTGCTCTCGCGTACGCAGATCATCTCGCTGGTGTGGGACATGAACTTCGACTGCGACACCAACGTGGTGGAAGTCACCATCCGCCGCCTGCGCGCGAAGATCGACGATCCCTTTGCCGACAAGCTGATCCATACCCTGCGCGGGGTCGGCTACGTGCTGGAGTCCCGCGCATGAAGCCGGCCAGCCTGTCGCTGCGCATCGGCCTGTGGGTCGGCGTGCTGGGCTCGGTGCTGATGATCCTGTTGCTCAGCCTGGCCTACCTCGCCCTCGACCACCAACTGGACCAGCGCGCCCACCGCGAGCTGGAGGACAAGCTCGGGCAACTGCGCCACGCCCTCGACGCCGATCCGGGTCTCGCCGCCCTGCCCTTGCGCGGCCATGCCCTGCAGGACCAACTGATGGGCCACGACAACCTGAGCGCCGCGCTGCTCGATGAGCGACGCGGGCAGCCGGCGCAGTTCAGCAGCGGGCCGACTCGCGACCTGGCGGTGCTCGATGGGTTCGCCGGCAGTGGCCGCGCCTTTGCCTGGCGCTCGGCGGACGGCCGCCGCCTGCTCACCGAGCGCAGCCTGATCCGCTTGCGCGACGGCAACACCCTGCGGGTATTCCTGAGCCTGGATCGCCGCGACGACGATGCCCTGCTCGGCGCCTTCCTGCGTTCGGCCTGGCTGGCGGTGCCGCTGCTGTTGCTGCTGATCGCCCTCGGCGCGCGCCTGGTGGCCAAGCGCGGCCTGCAACCCTTGCGGCAGTTCGGCCAGGTGGCCTCGCTGATCACCACCCAGGACCTCAGCCACCGCATTCCCGTGCAGGACCTGCCACGGGAGCTGGGCAAGGCTGCGCGAGCGCTGAACCTGATGCTGCACCGGCTGGATGGCGGCGTGCAGCAGCTCACGCAGTTCTCCGACGACCTCGCCCACGAGCTGCGCTCGCCCATCGGCAACCTGCTGGGCAAGGCGCAGGTGACGCTGTCGCGACCGCGGCAAAAGGAAGAGTACGAAGCGGTGCTGGCCGCGAGTACCGAGGAGCTGGAACGGGTCGGCCGGATCGTCAGCGACATGCTGTTCCTCGCTCAGGTCAGCCACCCGCGCGCGCTGCTGCCGCAGGAGACGGTGCAGCTGGAAGAGGAAGCCGCGAAGGTCGCCGAACTGTTCGCTTTCAGCGCCGAAGAGAAGTCGCTGCGCATCAGCATCGACGGCCATGGGCGGGTCGTCGGCGATCGCCTGATGATCCAGCGCGCCATTTCCAACCTGCTGTCCAACGCCATCCGCCACACGCCCGCGGGCGAGCGCATCAGCGTGCAGGTCCGCAACGACGATGAGACCGTAACTCTGCAGGTGCAAAACCCCGGAACGGGCATTGCCGCCGAGCACCTGCCGCACCTGTTCGAGCGCTTCTACCGGGTGGACAAGGGCCGCTCGCGAGCGCAGGGCGGCACGGGCCTGGGGCTGGCCATCGTGCGTTCGATCATGGAGTTGCACCTGGGCGCGGCCAGCGCGCAGAGCTCGGAGGAAGGGCCGACGCGCTTCCTCCTGGAGTTCCCCGCCTCGCCCGACTGAATCAGCGGGTAACGCGGCAGGCGACGCGCTCGGTGCGGTACTCGATGGCCTGCTCCTCGCCGAAGGAATCCTTGTAGCGCAGTTGCACCGGGACCACGCCGCAGTCGCTGCTCATCGGCGTTATCGCCACGACTTCGGCGATGTCCAGGTTCATCCCGTAGGTGTACTGCTTCGCCTCGGCGACCTGCGTCGGCGAAGGCGCGTCCTGGCGGGCCTGCATGGCTTGCAGGCGGGCCTGCTCCATGCGCGCGAAGGTAATGTCGCCGCCGCCGTCGGCCAGCGCCAGGGAAGAAGCGCCCATCAGGGCAGCGATCAGGAGGATGCGGGAGCGTTGCATGGCAGTCACCTCACGGGTGGTTGAAAGTGACTCCACCTTAAGAGGCCGCCCCTAACGGGAAGCTGAGGCAAGCATGACGATTCGGTTATCCAGGCGACGCCGCCGTTGACCTTGCCCCAGGGGAAGGTTCTAAACTGCGCGGCATGCTTCGTCGCCTGCGGCTCTTCATCATCCTGTGGCTCAGCCTTGCGCTTCCCCTCACCGGGATGGCGGGCTTCGAGGCGCCGGCCGAACCCTGTCCGATGCAGGAACAGGGCATGAGCCAGATGGCCGGCATGGATCAGGATTGCTGCCAGGACGCGGGCAAGATGACCCCGCACGGCAAGAAGGCCTGCAAGAGCGGCCAGGAGTGCAAGACCAGCAGCCTGCTCCAGGTCAGCCTCCTGAATGCCCCGCAGCACCTTGCCGCAGCGCAGAGTGCGCCACGCTACAACCCCCTCGTACTGAGCCAGGCTCCCGCCGATCTCTGGCGACCTCCCTGCGCCTGATTCCTCTCCCGACCTGAACCCCGCCCGCAGCCCTCAAGGCTGCCGGGTGGCTTGCGCCCGTGCGCTGGTTTTCCAGAGGAATCCCCATCGTGACTCACGTCCGAATCCATTCGGGCTGGCTGCTGCTCGCGCTGCTGTCCAGCCTGTCCGCCCAGGGTGCGTCCCTGTCGCTGGACGACGCCCTGTTGCTGGCCGAACGCAACGCCCCATCCCTGCTCGCCGAGAGCGAAAAACTCGCAGCGGCGAAAAGCGCCGCCATTCCGGCCGGCGAACTGCCCGACCCCAAGCTCAACCTCGGCCTGCAGAACATCCCCATCGAGGGACAGGAGCGCTGGACCACCCAGCGTGACAACATGAGCATGCAGATGGTTGGCCTGATGCAGGAGGTGCCCAATCGCGACAAGCGCAGGGCCCGCATCGAGACCGCCCAGGCCGCCGTCGAACGCGCCGACGCCGAGGCCGGCGTGGAGCGCCTGAAGGTCCGCAACGCCCTCGCGCAGGCCTGGATCGCGGCCTACACGCTGCAACGCAAGCTGGCGATGTTCGACGACTTCTACCGCGAAAACCGGCTGCTCGACGCCAGCGTCCGCGCGCGCCTGGCCAGTGGCGGCGCCAGCGCGGTGGACGCGCTGCTGCCGCGCCAGGAAGCCGCGCTGCTCGACGAGCGCAAGGATGATCTGCTGAGCCAGCAGGCCCGGGCCCGGGCGACGCTCAAGCGCTGGATCGGCGAGGACGCGCCGCAGACGCTCAGCGGAGACTTCCCGCGCTGGTCGATCGACGCGCCCCACTACCAGCAGGCGCTGCACCAGCACCCCGAGCTCGCTGCCTACGGGCCGATGACCCGCGAGGCCGAAGCGCTGGTCCGCGAAGCCGTGGCGGAGAAGAAGCCGGACTGGAGCTGGGAAGTGGACTACCAGCATCGTGGCCGCGAATTCGGCGACATGATGACGCTGCAAGTCAGCTTCGACCTGCCGCTGTTCAGCGGCACCCGCCAGGACCCGAAGATCGCCGCCCGCCGCGCCCAGGTTCGCCAGCTGGATGCCGAGCGCGAGGCCCTGGCCCGCGAGCACGAACAACAACTGGCAGACGACCTCGCCGAATACCGGCGCCTGCAGCGCGCCGTCGAACGCAGCAGCGCCACGCTGCTGCCGCTGGCCGAGGAGAAGGCCAGCCTGGCCACTGCCAGCTATCGCGCCGGCAAGCTGCAGCTCGGCGAAGTACTCGGTGCACGCCAGCAGTTGCTCGAGGAGCGGCTCCGGCAGCTCGACCTGCTGGGCTCCCTGGCGCAGGTCGCCGCGCGTCTGTATTTCACCTATGAGGGAGTACGCGCATGAACCGGCTTCCCGTGAAGACTTCCGCACTGTTGTTGCTCACCCTGGCCACCGGCAGCGCCGGCGGCTACTGGTTCGCCCAGCGACAATCGGCCCCGGCGGCGGAAACCAGCGGTGTGGCCGCGGAACGCAAGGCGCTCTACTGGTACGACCCGATGGTCCCGCAGCAGCGCTTCGATGCGCCGGGCAAGTCGCCATTCATGGACATGCAACTGGTGCCCCGTTACGCCGACGATGAGAGCAACGGAGGCCCGCCAGCGGTTCGCCTGGAACCGGGCATCCAGCAGAATCTCGGTGTGCGCCTGGCCTCGGTCAGCCACGGCAGGCTCGATCGCAAGCTGCAGGTCACCGGCCTGCTGACCTTCAATGACCGCGACGTGGCACTGCTGCAGACGCGGGCCGGCGGCTTCGTCGAGCGCACCTATACCCTGGCGCCTGGCGACGTGGTAAAGGCCGGCGCGCCGGTTGCCGACATCCTGGTCCCGGAGTGGGCCGGCCTGCAGGAGGAATATCTCGCCCTGCAGAGCACCGCGGAGCCGACCTTGCGCGAAGCGGCGCGGCAGCGCCTGCTGCTGGCGGGGATGCCACCCGCGCTGGTTGCCCAGGTCGCGCGCAGCGGCCGGGCGCGCCCGGTGATCACGCTCGGTTCGCCTATTGCCGGGGTGATCCGCGAACTGAACGTGCGTAGCGGCATGACCCTGCCAGCCGGCGCACCACTGGCGCGGATCAACGGCCTGGGACAGGTCTGGCTGGAAGCAGCGGTGCCGGAAACACAGGCGGCTGGCCTGAAGATCGGCCAGCCAGTCACCGCCCGCCTGCCGGCATTCCCGGATCGTCCGGTCACGGGCACCCTGGCCAGCATCCTGCCGGAGAACGACCAGCAGAGCCGCACCCTGCGCCTGCGCATCGAACTGCCCAACCCGGATGGCCAACTGCGCCCGGGGATGACCGTGGAGGTCAGCCTCGCTCTCGCCGGGGAGTCCGACGTGCTGCAGATTCCCAGTGAAGCCGTGATTCGCACCGGCAAGCGCAACCTGGTGATGCTCGCCGAGGACCACGGCCGCTTCCGCCCCGTGGAGGTACGCCTCGGCCAGGAGAACGGCGGCCAGGTGGCTGTGCTCCAGGGCCTGGAGGAAGGTCAGCGGGTGGTTGCTTCCGGGCAGTTCCTGATCGATTCGGAAGCCAGCCTGAAGGGCATCGAAGCCCGCACGGACGACCTGCCCGGCCCCAGCACAAGCACATCCACGCTGCATGAAGCCGAGGGCCGGATCGTCGCAATCGATGCCCAGGGCATGACGATCAGCCACGGCCCCTTCCACACCCTGGGCATGCCTGGCATGACCATGACCTTCTCCCTGGCCCGAGCTGGGCTGGCGGACGGGCTGAAGGTCGGTGAGCGCATCCGTTTCGGGGTCAGCCAGGGCGATACCGGGCTGGTGATCGAGCAAGTGAGCCGGCAGGAGGCGCAGCCATGATTGCCAAGCTGATCCGCTGGTCGGTGGCCAATCGCCTGCTGGTGCTGCTGGCCACTCTGTTCATCGTCGCCTGGGGCCTCTGGTCGTTGCGCAGCACGCCGATCGACGCGCTGCCGGACCTCTCCGACGTACAGGTGATCATCCGTACCAGCTATCCGGGGCAGGCGCCGCAGATCGTCGAAAACCAGGTCACCTACCCGTTGGCCACCACGATGCTGTCAGTGCCGGGAGCGAAGACCGTGCGCGGTTTTTCCTCCTTCGGCGACAGCTTCGTCTATGTGCTGTTCGATGACGGCACCGACCTCTACTGGGCCCGCTCGCGGGTGCTGGAGTACCTGAACCAGGTGCAGTCGCGCCTGCCGCCAACGGCAAGGGCAACGCTCGGCCCGGACGCCACCGGGGTCGGCTGGATCTACCAGTACGCCCTGGTGGACCGCACGGGCCGGCATGACCTGGCCCAGCTGAGGGGGTTGCAGGACTGGTTCCTCAAGTACGAGCTGAAGACGGTGCCGGACGTGGCCGAAGTCGCCACCGTGGGCGGCATGGTCAAGCAGTACCAGGTGCTGCTCGACCCGCTTCGACTGGCCAGCCTGGGCATCACCCAGGGCCAGGTGATCGAGGCCATCGGCAAGGCCAACCAGGAAACCGGCGGTGGTGTGCTGGAGCTGGGCGAGGCGGAATTCATGGTGCGCGCCTCGGGCTACCTGAAGAGTCTGGACGACTTTCGGGCGATCCCGCTGCGCCTGGCCGGCAATGGCAGCCCGGTCACCCTGGGCGATGTCGCGAGTGTCCAGCTCGGCCCGGAAATGCGTCGCGGCATCGGCGAGCTGGACGGCGAAGGCGAGGCAGTCGGCGGGGTGATCGTCCTGCGCAGCGGCAAGAACGCCCGCGAAGCCATCACGCGGGTGAAGGACAGGCTGGAGGAGCTGAAGAAGAGCCTGCCCGAGGGCGTGGAGATCGTCACCACCTATGACCGCAGTCAACTGATCGACCGCGCGGTGAGCAACCTCGGCCACAAGCTGATCGAGGAATTCCTCGTGGTGGCGCTGGTGTGCGCGGCCTTCCTCTGGCATCTGCGCTCGTCGCTGGTGGCCATCGTGTCCTTGCCGGTGGGCGTGCTGATCGCGCTGATCGTCATGCGGCACCAGGGGATCAACGCCAACATCATGTCGCTTGGCGGCATCGCCATCGCCATCGGTGCGATGGTCGACGCGGCGGTGGTGATGATCGAGAACGCGCACAAGCGCGTCGAGGCCTGGCACCAGCAGCACCCCGGCGTCCCACTGGTCGGCGAGCGGCACTGGAAGGTCATGACCGAGGCCGCCGTGGAGGTCGGCCCGGCGCTGTTCTTCAGCCTGCTGATCATCACCCTGTCGTTCGTCCCGGTGTTCACCCTGCAAGCCCAGGAGGGTCGCCTGTTCGGCCCGCTGGCCTTCACCAAGACCTACGCCATGGCCGGCGCCGCCGGGCTGTCGGTGACCCTGGTGCCGGTACTGATGGGCTACTGGATTCGCGGGCGCCTGCCCTCGGAGCAGCGCAACCCGCTCAATCGCTGGCTGATCCGCCTCTACCAGCCGGCCCTGGACGCGGTACTGCGCCGGCCACGCAGCACGCTGGCGGTGGCAGCGCTGGTGTTCCTCTCCGGGCTGTGGCCGCTGTCCCACCTGGGCGGCGAGTTTCTCCCGCCACTGGACGAAGGCGACCTGCTGTACATGCCCTCGGCCCTGCCCGGGCTCTCCGCGCAGAAGGCTTCTGAGTTGCTGCAGCGCACCGACCGGCTGATCCGCAGCGTGCCGGAAGTCGCCAGCGTGTTCGGCAAGGCCGGGCGCGCCGAATCGGCTACCGACCCGGCGCCACTGGAGATGTTCGAAACCACCATCCGCTTCAAGCCCAGGGACCAGTGGCGACCCGGCATGACCAGCGAAAAGCTGGTGGAGGAACTGGACCGCGCGGTGAAGGTGCCGGGCCTGACCAACATCTGGATCCCGCCGATCCGCAACCGTATAGACATGCTCGCCACCGGCATCAAGAGTCCCATCGGGGTGAAGATCGCCGGCACCGACCTGGCCGAGATCGACCGCGCGACCCAGGCCGTGGAGCGAGTGGCGAAGATGGTGCCGGGCGTCAGCTCGGCGCTGGCCGAACGCCTGACCGGCGGGCGCTACATCGACGTCGACATCGACCGCCAGGCGGCGGCGCGCTACGGCATGAACATCGCCGACGTGCAGGCCATCGTCGGCAGCGCCATCGGCGGCGAGAACGTCGGTGAAACGGTGGAAGGACTCGCCCGCTATCCGATCAACGTGCGCTACCCGCGCGAATGGCGCGACTCGCTGGACGCGCTGCGCCAGTTGCCGATCTACACCACCCAGGGTGGCCAGATCACCCTCGGCAGCGTGGCACGAATAGGCATCAGCGAGGGGCCGCCGATGCTCAAGAGCGAGAATGCCCGCCTCTCCGGCTGGGTCTACGTCGACGTTCGTGGCCGTGACCTGGCCTCGGTCGTGGCGGACCTGCGCCAGGCAGTGGAGCGCGAGGTACGCCTCGCCCCGGGCATGAGCCTGGGCTACTCCGGACAGTTCGAGTACCTGGAACGCGCCAACGCCCGCCTCAAGCTGGTCGTCCCGGCGACCCTGGCGATCATCTTCGTGCTGCTCTACCTGACCTTCGGACGCATCGACGAGGCCCTGCTGATCATGGCCACCCTGCCCTTCGCCCTCACCGGCGGGGTATGGCTGCTGTACCTGATGGGTTTCAACCTGTCGGTAGCCACGGGTGTCGGCTTCATCGCCCTGGCCGGCGTGGCGGCGGAGTTCGGGGTGATCATGCTGGTCTACCTGAAGAACGCCTGGGCCGAGCAGCCCCAGGCCAACCAGCCATCCGCGCTGCTCGCGGCGATCCGCGAGGGCGCGGTCCAGCGCGTGCGCCCCAAGGCCATGACCGTGGCGGTGATCGTCGCCGGCCTGCTGCCGATCCTCTGGAGCAGCGGCACCGGCAGCGAGGTGATGAGTCGCATCGCCGTGCCCATGGTCGGCGGCATGCTCACCGCGCCCCTGCTTTCTCTCTTCGTCATCCCCGCCGCCTACTGGCTGATGCGCCGTCGTCAGCTACCGGCAACCAGCCAAAACCAACCTGGAGACATCCCATGAAAACCCCACTGATCGCCCTCGGCGCCCTGCTGCTCGGCCTCTCCCATTCCGCCCTGGCCGAAGACATGGCCGGCATGAAGATGGACGACATGAGCATGGACAGCGCCCAGCAAGCGCCGACCGCCAGCGCCGAAGGCAGCGTCCGCGCGATCGACGCCGAGCGCCACCTCGTTACCCTCGCCCATGGCCCGGTGGCGGCGCTGCACTGGCCACCGATGACCATGGCCTTCAAGGCCACCGCTGCACAGCTCGAGGGCCTGAAAGTGGGCGACAAGGTCTCCTTCGAGTTCCGCAACGCCAGTGATGGCGCCACCCTGGTCAACATCCGCAAGCCTTGAAGCCGGCCCCATGGACGCCTCGCCATCACGGCGAAGCGTCCATGGGCGGCCTGGGTCTTCGCATTTTCCACCACTCATCCGTGCAATTTCCTACCGGTGAACTCTCGGCATCCGACGACTGTCTGTGTGCTGTCGGCCCACCGGGTGGGATTCCTGGCCATTGGCCACCCGGCTGGTTCTGAACCCTTCGTTTCAAATAAAACGCCCGGCCGACGTTTTCGCTCCCGCAAGGCGGGTTTCGTTCCAAGTCATGTGAAGATTGCCCATGTCCCTATCGCGTCGCTTCCCCGCACGAGTTTCTCCCCTCCAGACCCGCGCCATCGGCGCCTGCCTGTTCGCCGGCCTGCTGGCAGCCGGCGCTCCGGCCCAGGCCGAGGAGCCCGCCAGCAGCGCGCGCTGGGTGAACGACAGCCTGAGCACCTACGTGCGCAGCGGCCCTACCGACGGCTACCGCATCGTCGGCACCCTGACCTCCGGGCAGAAGGTCCAGCTGGTCAGCACTTCCGGCGACTACAGCCAGGTGCGCAGCGACAGCGGCAGCACGGTGTGGATCGCCAGCAAGGACCTGCAGGAGAAACCCGGCCAGGCCGAACGTCTGCCGGCGCTGGAGCAGAAGGTCACCGAGCTGAGCACCCAGCTGCAGACCATCGACGACAGCTGGAAAAACCGCGTGCAGGGCATGCAGGAAACCCTGGACGCACGCAAGAAACTCATCGACGAACTGCAGGCGGCGCGCTCTGCGCTGGACTCCGAGCTGAACCAGGCACGCTCGCAGCTACGCGACACCCAGGCGCAACTGGGCGACGAGAACAAGCAGGTGCTGATGCGCTACATGGCCTACGGCGGCAGCATAGCCGGAGCCGGCCTGCTCGCCGGGCTGATCCTGCCGACCATGCTGCGCGTGCGGCGCAAGCGCAGCACCGAGTGGGTCTGACGCGCCACAACACCTGGCGCCATGCAATGCCGGAGACGATCGCGGACGAAGTCCGCTCCTAGGCAGACGTCAGCGTTCGCAGGAGCAACTGTCTTTTCTGGATAGTCTGTCGCTGCGTCTTCCCCCTCACCCCAACCCTGGCTGCGCGCCCCGTCAGGGAGAGGGGGCAGCCCGCAGGTTTCTGAACGGTCCCCTCTCCCCTTGGGAGAGGGCCAGGGTGAGGGATGGCCCACGCGCAAAGGTATCTCGCAGGAGCGGACTCCGTCCGCGATGATCCAGCCCTTGCTCCCGCCTCAGCGGGATGAATTCATCCCGAAGCAATGTCGCGCCTGCGGAAACTGGCCCGCGCGTACCTCGCTGGCAAAGCGTTCGGCCGCGGAGCTGATCAGCTCATCCACCCGCACGTACTGCTGCGCGAAGCGCGGAATCTGCTCGCCGGAAAGCCCCAGCATGTCCTCGCTCACCAGCACCTGCCCGGCGCAGGCGGGCGAGGCGCCAATGCCGATCACCGGTATCTCCAGACGCTCGCATACCTGCCGCGCGAGTGGTTCCAGCACGCCTTCGAGCACTACGCTGAAGGCCCCGGCGGCGGCCACGGCTTCGGCGTCACGCAGTACCCGGGCAGCGCCCTGCTCGTCCTTGCCTTGCACCTTGAACCCACCGAGGGCGTTGACCTTCTGGGGCATCAGGCCGACATGCGCCATCACCGGAATGCCACGCTCGACCAGGAAGGCGATGGTCTCGGCCATCTCCACCCCGCCTTCGAGCTTCACCGCCTGCGCGGCGCTCTCGGCGAGTACCCGCGCAGCAGCGAGGAAGGCCTGCTGTGGCGAGGCCTGGTAGCTGGCGAATGGCAGGTCCACCACCACGCACGCCCGTTGCGAGCCACGGACCACCGCAGCACCGTGGGCAATCATGGTGTCCAGGCTGACGGCCAGGGTATGCGGCATGCCATAAAGCACCATGCCCAGTGAATCGCCCACCAGCAGAATGTCGACGTGCGGGTCGAGCAGGCGCGCCATGGGTGCTGAATAAGCGGTCAGTACCACAAGGCTGCCGGCGTCGCGACGTTGGCGGATATCCAGTACTGAAAGGCGTTGTTGCGGACGATGGCTGCTCATGCGTTTTCCTCATTACGGGCTGGTTTGGGCCGGAGAAAACGCTACCATCGGCAGTTCGTGGCCCACTTCCGTGAGAGAGACAAGCTATGCCGTCGACGGGACAGGATCCTCTGGCGCTTCCCGGCTTCACCACCCTGCCCCGGCCCGTGTGGCTGCGCGCCTTCGACATGCCGGCCGGCCACAGCGTGGAGCCGCACAGCCATCCCTGGGGGCAATTGATGTACGCCGCCAGCGGAGTGCTGGAGGCCAGCACCGAGCAGCACGCCTGCCTCATCCCGCCACGCCGCGCCATGTGGCTGCCGGCAGGCGTATCCCACAGCGTAAGGGCCCGGACGGCCGTGGTGTTCCGCAGCTTCTACCTGGCCCCGGAGATCGCCGCGGGGCTCGGCCCGTGCCGCGTGGTGGAGATCTCGCCGCTACTCGACAACCTCATCCAGCGCGCCAGCGAGTTCGCCTGCGACTACCCCGACGAAGGCCCGCAAGCCCGCCTGATGCAGGTGCTGGTGGATGAACTGCACAATGCGCCGGACTCCGGCCTGGACCTGCCGCTGCCGCGCGATGCCCGGCTGCGACGGGTCACCGATCACCTGCAGGAACACCCCGGCGAGCGTCTGGGCATCGAAGACTGGGCACAGCGCGTGGGCGCCTCGCGGCGCACCCTGGCGCGACTGTTCCGCGACGAGACCGGGCTGTCGTTCCGCCAGTGGCGCGAGCGCGTCCGGCTGCTGGCGGCGCTGCCGAGGCTGGAGCGTGGTGAAGCGGTCACGCTGATTGCCGGTGAGCTGGGCTACGAATCCACCTCGGCCTTCATCGAGCTGTTCCAGCGCCAGCTCGGCACCTCGCCGGGGGCGCTGGCGCGGCAGATGCGCGGCACCGAGTAAGGGCGAGGCAGCCTGGAGGCATTGCCCATGGCGCGGCGCTGCGAAGTGCTCACCCGCGCAGCTCAACATGAAGATTTCTTGTATTCATCACGAGAACATTGAGTTTGTCTCATGATGCTTGCGCCGGGAGAATTTCCCCATCGTTGATTCATTGGAGAGATTCACATGGCGCTGGCACACAACCTCGGCTTCCCCCGCATCGGCCGCGACCGCGAGCTGAAGAAAGCCCAGGAAGCCTTCTGGAAAGGCGAACTGGATGAAGCCGGCCTGCGCGCCGTCGGCCGCGAGCTCCGCGCCGCCCACTGGCAGTTGCAGAAGAACGCCGGCATCGAGTTGCTGCCGGTGGGCGACTTCGCCTGGTACGACCAGGTCCTGACCCACTCGCTGACCTTCGGCGTGATTCCCGAGCGTTTCCGCTCGCATGGCGGCGCCAGGCCGACCCTGCAGACGCTGTTTTCCATGGCGCGTGGTGCTGCTGGAAACGACAGCAGTGCCGGTTGCTGCGGCGCCCATGGGCAACCCGTTCTTGCACTGGAGCTGACCAAGTGGTTCGACACCAACTACCACTACCTGGTCCCGGAGTTCAGCGCCGACCAGCAGTTCGAACTGAGCTGGGAGCAGCTGTTCGAAGAGGTCGATGAGGCCAAGGCGCTTGGCCACAACGTCAAGCCGGTGGTGATCGGCCCGCTGACCTACCTCTGGCTGGGCAAGACCAAGGGCGGCGACTTCGACAAGCTTGACCTGGTCGAGCGCCTGCTGCCGCTCTACGGCCAGATCTTCCGCCGCCTCGCCGCCCAGGGCGTGGAATGGGTGCAGATCGACGAGCCGATCCTCGCCCTCGACCTGCCGCAGGACTGGAAAAACGCCTTCGAACGCACCTACAACCTGCTGCAGAGCGAGCCGCTGAAGAAACTCGTGGCCACCTATTTCGGCGGCCTGGATGACAACCTGGGGCTGGCCGCCGGCTTGCCGGTGGACGGCCTGCACCTGGACCTGGTGCGCGCGTCCGAGCAGTTCCCGAGCATCCTCGACCGCCTGCCGGCCTACAAGATTCTCTCCCTCGGCGTGGTCAACGGCCGCAATGTCTGGCGCTGCGACCTGGAGAAAAGCCTGGAGGTGCTGCGCCACGCCCATGATCGGGTCGGCGACCGCCTCTGGGTCGCGCCCTCCTGTTCGCTGCTGCACAGCCCGGTGGACGTGGAGCGCGAAGACCAGCTGGATGCCGAGCTGAAGAGCTGGCTGGCGTTTGCCGTACAGAAGTGCGCCGAAGTCGCGCTCCTCGCCCGCGCCGTCAATCAGCCCGACGCCCCGGAAACCCTCGCCGCCGTCGAGCGCAGCCGCGCCATTCAGGCCAGCCGCGCCGCATCGCCGCGCATCCACAAGCCGCAAGTGAAGGCGCGCCTGGCCGCCGTGCAAGCCGCCGACAGCCAGCGCCAGTCGCCGTTTGCCGAGCGCATCGTGGCGCAGCGCGCCAGGCTGAACCTGCCGGACTTCCCCACCACCACCATCGGTTCCTTCCCGCAGACCTCGGCCATTCGCCTGGCGCGCCAGGCCTTCCGGCAGGGCAAGCTCAGCACCGCCGACTACACCGAGGCGATGCACAGCGAGATTCGCCACGCCGTGGAAATCCAGGAGCACCTGGGGCTGGACGTGCTGGTACACGGCGAGGCCGAGCGCAACGACATGGTCGAGTACTTCGCCGAGCAGCTCGACGGCTACCTCTTCACCCGCTTCGGCTGGGTACAGAGCTACGGCTCGCGCTGCGTGAAGCCGGCGGTGATCTACGGCGACCTGAGCCGCCCGCAAGCGATGACCGTGGAGTGGATCCGCTACGCCCAGAGCCTCACCCGCAAGGTGATGAAAGGCATGCTGACCGGCCCGGTGACCATGCTGATGTGGTCCTTCCCGCGCGAGGATATTTCCCGCGAAGCGCAGGCGCGGCAACTGGCGCTGGCGATCCGTGACGAGGTGGTCGACCTGGAAGCCGCGGGCATCCGCATCGTGCAGATCGACGAGGCCGCCTTCCGCGAAGGCCTGCCGCTGCGTCGCAGCGACTGGGGCCGCTACCTCGACTGGGCCACCGAGGCCTTCCGCCTGTGTGCATCCGGGGTGCGCGACGACACCCAGATCCATACGCACATGTGCTACAGCGAGTTCAACGATGTGATCGAATCCATCGCCGCCATGGACGCCGACGTCATCACCATCGAGACCTCGCGCTCGGACATGGAGCTGCTGGAAGCCTTCGAGAAGTTCGAATACCCCAACGAGATCGGCCCGGGCGTGTATGACATCCATTCGCCGCGCGTGCCGGGCAAGGACGAGATGGTCAAGCTGCTGCGCAAGGCGGCGCAGCGCATTCCCGCCGAGCGCCTCTGGGTCAACCCCGACTGCGGCCTGAAGACCCGCGCCTGGCCGGAGACGGAAGCCGCACTGGTGAACATGGTCGCGGCCGCCCGCGAGTTGCGCAGGGACGTGGCGCTGCTGGGCTGAACGCGGGTCGATGACGCCCCGTAGGGCGCATAACGCCCCAGGCGTTATCCGCCACGGCGGATAACCCGTGCCGGGTTATGCGCCCTACGTTGCTGCGACGTTGAAACATCGCGGACAGAGTCCGCTCCTACGATATACCTCTGCGCTTGGGCCACCCCTCACCCTAGCCCTCTCCCAGAGGGAGAGGGGACCGTTCGGTGCAGGATGAAACGTCGGCACTAGCCGGCACGGACTGCTCCCTCTCCCTGAGGAGCGGGGCGCGCAGCCAGGGTTGGGGTGAGGGGGAACACGCAGCGACGGACTATCCAGCCCCGTAGGGCGCATAACGCCCCAGGCGTTATCCGCCACGGCGGATAACCCGTGGCCGGGTTATGCGCCCTACGTTGCTGCGACGTTGAAACAACGCGGACAAAGTCCGCTCCTGCGACTCCGAATTCGCGCGTAGGAGCGGACTCCGTCCGCGATCGGCCTCAGCCCGCAGCGGACCATCGGCAAACACCCGCAACAGCGCGTCGATCCGGCAGATGAGCATGTCGCCGGACAGGCGTAGTCTTGAAGCCCTTCGCTCCACGGCAAACAGGCCCTACATGAAGCAGCTGCTCATCATCGGCATCGGCGCAGGCGATCCCGAGTACCTCACCGTCCAGGCCATCAACGCGATGAACCGCGCGGACGTGTTCTTCCTGATGGACAAGGGCGCGAGCAAGGACAAGCTGATCCAGTTGCGCCGCGACATCCTCCAGCGCTATGTCTCTCGCTCCGATTACCGCATCGTCGAAGCCGACAGTCCGGAGCGCGTGCGTGAAGGCGATTACGCAGGCCAGGTGCGCGACCTGAACCAGGCCAAGCAGCAGGTATTCGAACGCCTGATCGCCGCTGAACTGCAAGACGGCCAGTGCGGTGCCTTCCTCGTCTGGGGCGACCCATCGCTGTACGACAGCACCCTGCGCATACTCGACGCCATCCAGCGCGAGGGCCGCGTCAGCTTCGACTACCAGGTGATCCCCGGCATCACCAGCGTCCAGGCCCTGGCAGCGCGCCACAAGGTACCGCTCAACGCCATCGGCCAATCGGTGCAGATCACCACCGGTAGGCGCCTGGCAGAAGGTTTTCCGGATAACGCCGAAAGCGTCGTGGTGATGCTCGACGCCGAGGACGCCTACCGCCAGCTGGATGACCCGCAGCTGGAAATCTACTGGGGCGCCTATGTCGGTACAGCGGACGAAATCCTGCGCAGCGGCAGGCTCGCCGAGGTTGCTGAAGACATCCAGCGCACCCGCCGCGAAGCCCGCGAGGCCAACGGCTGGATCATGGACACCTACCTGCTGCGGCGCACGCCGAAGGACGCCGAGGGCGAGTGACGCACTCGGCGTCATCCGCCGAAATGGCCGATGACCCGTGCCGAACTATCCGTCCTGCGGCGCCGCGCAGGCTTGGCAAAAGCGGCTAGAGTGATTGGTCGTTGTGTCGCGAAAGCCCTCCGGAGCGCACCGCTCATGCCCAACGCCAGCCTTTCCCGCTTCATCGACCACGCCACGCAGCTCAGCCGACAGGAATCCGAACCTTGCCAGTGTGTCGCCTCGCTGGCGCCCTTCATGATGGAACTGCTGGCGCATGCCGGCGACTTCCTCGAGGCGCACCACTACCAGAGCGACCCGAGCCACTACGCGCGCAACCTGGTCTACCAGGCGCCTGACGACAACCTGTCGCTCTATGCCCTGGTGTGGTCGCCGGGCCAGTGGACGCCAGTGCACGACCACGGTAGCTGGGGCGTGGTGGGCATAGTCGAAGGCGTGCTGGAGGAGCGCAGCTATGTCTGCCTGTCCGCCGACCGCAACCGCGACGAGGGCATCGAACTGGTCAAGGGCGGCATGATCCTGCTGCCACCGGGAGCCGTGACCAGCTTCGTCCCCAACCCCGACCATATCCATGTCACCGGCGTCCCCGCCGACCGTCCGCGCGCGGTGAGCCTTCACCTCTACGGGCGGATGATGAACAACTACCACATCTACGACGTCGAGGCCGGCACGCGGCACTTCGTCGAAGTGGAACACAACGGTTGAGGCTGTCGCCGGCCTCTCTCCCTGGGCGAGAGGCTTGAGCGGCGCGGTCTATACTGATTTCCGCGCGCAGGAAGGAATTGCCCTGGCGCGCCCCTTTCGGCAGAGGATGGTCAATGAATGAGCCTGGTCCCGTTGTTCGTCCGACAGTCCTGATCGTCGACGATGCTCCCGAGAACCTGACGCTCCTCTCGGAGCTGCTCAAGTTGCTGTATCGCGTCAAGGCCGCCCGCACCGGCGAGAAGGCCTTGCAGATCGCCCACTCCGACGAGCCGCCGGACATCATCCTGCTGGATGTGATGATGCCCGGCATGAATGGCTTCGAGGTCTGCCGGCGGTTGCGCGAGGACCCGCGAACGAGCGGCATCCCGGTCATTTTCATCACCGCGCAGGGCACCGCCGACAATGAAATACGCGGCCTCGAACTCGGCGCGGTGGACTACCTGACCAAGCCCATCAATCCACCGACCGTGCTGATGCGCGTGGATAACCAGTTGCGCATCAAGGCCGCCGCCGACTTCCTGCGCGACCAGAACGAATTCCTCGAGCAGGAAGTGCAGCGGCGAACCCGCGAAGTGGCGGCGATCCAGGATGTGACCATCCTGGCCATGGCCTCCCTGGCGGAGACCCGTGACAACGAGACCGGCAACCACATCCGGCGCACCCAGCATTACGTCAGCGCATTGGCCGAGCACCTGCGGCAGCACCCGCGCTTCGTTGCCGAACTGGACGACGAGACCCGTCACCTGCTGTTCAAGTCGGCGCCGCTGCACGACATCGGCAAGGTCGGCATCCCGGACCACATCCTGCTCAAGCCGGGCCGACTGACCAGCGAAGAGTTCGAGATCATGAAGCAGCACACCACGCTGGGGCTCGAAGCCCTGGCGAAGGCCGAGGAGCGCCTCGGCATGGACGTGCCCTTCCTGCGCCTGGCCAAGCAGATCGCCTACGGCCATCACGAGAAATGGGACGGTTCAGGCTATCCCCAGGGCCTCGCCGGCGATGCGATCCCGCTGTCGGCGCGGCTGATGGCGGTGGCCGACGTCTACGACGCGCTGATCAGCCGACGCATCTACAAGAACGCCATGCCGCACGAGGCCGCCGTCGACTACATCCGCGGCCAGCGCGGGCAGCATTTCGATCCCGACGTGGTGGATGCCTTCGTCGCGCTGCAGGACGAGTTCCGCCACATCGCCGAGCGCTTCGGCGACCACACCGCCCTTTCTGCCGAGGTCGGCACGCCTGGTTGAGCAACCCGTGCTGTTCATCGCTCCAGGACAGACCCGCCAGGAGGCGGCCCGATGGTGAATCCCCTCGGTTTTCTACAGCAGTTGAAGCTGGGAACCCGGCTGGTGATCGGGTTTGGCGGCATCCTCCTGTTTGCCCTTTCCATTGGCCTTTACAGCCTGTACGTGCAGCGCGAGCAGAACCAGCGGATCACCCAGATCTACGAGAAGGAGATGCTCGGCCTCTCGCATATCGATGCCGCCCGCGTGGCCCTCGCGGGCATGGGCCGGAGCGTCCGCCAGGCGGTGCTCGCCGCGGACGCGGGCGCCAGGGCGCAGGCGCTGGAGCAGCTCAAGGAGGCCAAGGCGACCCTGCGCGAGGAAGTCGAACAGTCGCGTCCGCTCATCTATCGCTCCAATGCCCAGCAGGAACTGACCCGCTTCGAGGTCGCCTACGAGGAGTACCAGGGACAGGTCGACCGGGTCCTGCAGCTCAACGACCAACCCGCCAGCGCGGGCCGCTCATCGGACATCGCCGCCATTGCCCTGCTCTCCTCCACCCAGTTGCAGCGCCCCGGCGAGGTCGCCAACCAGGCCCTGTCCGAAGTGGCGCAGATCAAGCGCGCGGGTGCGGACCTGGAAGTCAATCGCGCCTCCGAGCACTTCCTGCGCAGCGTCGAGCTGACCTTCTGGTTGCTCGCGCTGTGCGTCGGCGGCGGACTCCTCTTCGGGGTCCTCATCAGCCTGTCGATTCGCCGCCCGGCGGAAAGCCTGCGGCACTCGGTCGATGCACTGAGCAAGGGCCAGCTGGACGTGGAGGTGCCCTTCCAGGACTACCCCAACGAAATTGGCGAGATGGCGCGGGCGATCACTGAGCTGCAGTCCGAAGCCCGGCAGATGGCCGACCAGCGCTGGGTGAAGACCCAGGTCGCGGCCCTCAGCACGGCAATGCAATCGGTTGCCGGCTCGAACCAGCTGGGCGATCGCACCCTCGACACACTGGCACCATTGCTGGGTTTGCGCCGCGCGACCCTGTATGTCCACGAGGAGCACAGCGCTGAACTGCTGCTGTTGGGCAGCTACGCGGCGCCCGCTGACCAGCCGCGGCGCCTGGGCGTGGGCCAGGACCTGGTCGGCCAGTGTGCGAAACAGCGTGAGCCGATTCATTTGCAGCAGCCCGCCCAGCGCTTTCAGGACGACTACGCCCCGGCGCTGTTTGTCGACGTGTTGCCGCTGATCCACGGTGAACGCCTGGTCGGCGTGCTGGCCCTGGAAAGCCCGGAGGCGCTCGCGCATAGCCGGCGAACGCTGCTCGACGAACTGCTCCCGCTGCTCGCCATGAACCTGGAAATCCGCGAACGCAGCTCACGTACCGAGCAGCTGCTGGCGGAAACCCTCACCCAGGCCGAGCTGATGGAGCAGCAGTCCCAGGCTCTGCAGGAAAGCGAGCAACGCCTGCAGTACATCCTCGATTGCAGCCCGGTCAGCGTCGCCATTTCGACCCAGGATCACCTGCACCTGGCCAACCCGGCCTTCATCGAGACCTTCGGTCTCACGGTCGGCGATGCCACGTCCGGGCTCTACGTCGAACCGGCCGACCGCGAGGTGGTGTGGAGCGCCATGCATGCCGGCGAACGGATGGTCGAACGGGAAATGCGCTTGCGCGACCGCGACGGCAAGGAACGCGACATCTTCGCCACCTTCCTGCCCATCCATCACCTGGGCGAATTCGCCGTGCTCGGCTGGTTGTACGACATCACCCAGCGCAAGCAGGCCGAGCAGCAGATGCGCCGCGCCAAGGAGCTGGCGGAGGAAGCGACGCGGGCCAAGAGCGAGTTCCTGGCCAACATGAGCCACGAAATCCGCACACCGATGAACGTCATCATCGGCATGAGCAGCCTGGCGCTGAAGAGCGGGCTGGATGCCCGGCAGCACAACTACGTGCAGAAGGTCCACCGCTCCGCCGAAGGGCTGCTGGGAATCATCAACGACATCCTCGACTTCTCCAAGATCGAGGCCGGGATGATGCACGTGGAGCGCGTCGAGTTCCGCCTGGAAGACGTGCTCGAGCAATTCTCCGGGCTGGTCGGCTTCAAGGCCGAGGAGAAGTCCCTGGAGCTGCTCTTCCAGCTGAGCCAGGAATTGCCGACCTCGCTGATCGGCGATCCGCTGCGGCTGGGACAGGTCCTGCTGAACCTGGGCAACAACGCCGTGAAGTTCACCGAGCGCGGGGAAATCGTCCTTGGCATCGAGCCTCTGGCGCTTGGCCCACAGGAGGCGGACCTGCACTTCTGGATGCGCGACACCGGCATCGGCATGACCGCCGAGCAATGCGGGCGCATGTTCCAGTCCTTCATCCAGGCCGATTCGTCCACCTCGCGCCGCTATGGCGGCACCGGGCTGGGGCTGTCGATCTCCAGGAGCCTGGTGAAGCTCATGGGCGGAAAGATCTGGGTGGACAGCGAGCCGGGCAAAGGCTCGGTGTTCCACTTCCACGCGCACTTCGGCATCCCGCCAGGCGCGGCGCCCCGGCGCATGCTGCAGGCGAGCCAGATGCTCGGCGTGCGGGCCCTGGTGGTCGACGACAACGCCTCGGCTCGGGAGATTCTCTCGGGCATGGCCTTGAGCTACGGCCTGGAAGTCGACGTCGCGCGCAATGGCAGCGAGGCGCTCGAGTGGATCCGCGAGGCCGAACTGCGGCAGCTGCCGTACCAACTGGTGCTGGTCGACTGGCAGATGCCGGGGATGGATGGCATCGAAGTGGTCGCGCGGCTGCACGACGGCCACTGCGAGAATATCCCGGCGGTGATCATGGTCACCGCGTTCGGCCGCGAAGAAGCCCTGGATGCCGCGCAGGAGCGTGGTGTCGAACTGGGCACCGTACTGACCAAGCCGGTGACGCCCTCCACGCTGCTGGAGTCGATCAATATCGCCCTGGGCGGGCAGAGCCCCGTCGAACCGCGCAGCCGCGAACGCCAGAGCGCCGCAGACGATGCCATGGCCGGCCTGGCCGGCAGCCGCGTGCTGCTGGTGGAGGACAATGAGCTGAACCAGGAGCTGGCGCTGGAGCTGCTGGGTGACGCCGGCATCGAGGTCGTGCTGGCCTGCAACGGCCAGGAAGCGCTGGACCGGCTGGCCATCGACCAGCGCTTCGATGGCGTACTGATGGACTGCCAGATGCCCGTACTCGACGGCTATACGGCCACCCGTGCATTGCGCCTGCGTCCGCAGTTGGCACAGTTGCCGATCATCGCCATGACCGCCAACAACATGGCCGGCGACCGCGAACTGGCGCTGGCCGCCGGCATGAACGACCACATCGCCAAGCCCATCGACCCGGCAGCGATGTTCCTGACCCTCTCGCGCTGGATAAAGCCGCGCCCCCGCGAAACGGCCGCCAGTGCCGCGGTGGCCATCGCCCGCGCAGACGGCCCGCTCGACCTGCCCGGTATCGATAGCCAGGCCGGACTCGCCACCTGTGCCGGCAAGACCGCGCTGTATGAACGGCTGTTGCGGCGCTTCCACACGAGCTATGCGGATTTCGCCGGCGAGTTCCGCGCGCTGGACCTGGGTAGCGACCCGCAAGCGCAACGCCGCGCCGCCCATACCCTGCGCGGCGCCGCCGGCAACATCGGCGCCCAGGCCCTGGCCCGGGCGGCGGCCGCGCTGGAAGACGCATGCCAGGCGCAGGCTTCGCAGGCACTGATCGCACGCCTGTTGCTCGACCTGCAGGCAGAGCTGGAAGTCGTCCAGGCCGGGCTCGCGGAACATCTCGCGGCGCAACCGCCAGCCATTGCGCAGCCCGCCATGAGCGACGCCGAGGCAGCCGCCCTGCTCCGGCAATTGCAGGACGCGCTGGCGCAAAGCGATACCAGCGCCGGTGACCTTGTCGGCCGCCTGCGGGACTTCTACCGGGCTTCGCCCAGGGCCGCGCAACTGGAGGACGTGGCCGCGGCCATCGAAGGCTTCGACTTCGAGCAGGCGCTGGCGCATCTGCACAGGCTGCTGGATGACGAACCCTCGGGCCTGCAGGTGCAACCCTGAGGGCATGCCGGAGCGCGCATGCCGGAACCTTGCGTCAAAGCGTCCTGATCGAGGTGCTGATGGCCCGCGCGCATTCGATCGCGGCCGGCGCCAGGCGCCGTTCGGCATCTTCGCGGGTCCAGCGGCTGGTGGGCGCCACCACGTGCACCGAAGCCACCGGGCGCCCCTGGCTGTTGCGCACCGGCGCGGCCACCGCCATGTCGCCCAGGAACAGCTCCTCGCTGTTGATCGCATAGCCCTTGCGGCGAATCTCGGCGATCTCGGCGAGGATTTCCTCCAGCGAAGTGCGGGTGTACTGGGTGTGGCTGGAGAGGTCGCTGCCCTGCAGCAACTCCAGCACTTCGTCATCGCTCAGCGCACTGAGGAAGGCGCGCCCGGAGGCGGTGCAGTACATGGGAATGCGGCTGCCGATGGGCAGGTGGATCGGGATGAATTTCGGCCCGACGAACCGCGCCACATAGAGCATGTCGGTGCGCACCGGCTCGGTGAGGTTGGTGGTCTCGCCGGTGGTCTGCGCCAATTCCGCGAGGAAGGGGTTGGCGACATCCACCAGGGTATCGGCGGCGAGGTAGTTGTAGCCGATCTCCATCACCTGCGGAGTCAGCTGGAAGCGCTTGGTCTGCGGATGCTTGCTGACGTAGCCCAGCGCCTCGAGGGTATGGATCATCCGCTGCGCGGAACTCTTGGTGATGTCGGCCGCCTCGGCTACCTCGGCCAGGTTCATGGTGCGATTGCGTGCATTGAAGGCACGCAACACCGCCAGGCCCTTTTCCAGCGACTGGTTGAACAGGCTGTTTTCGTTGTCGCTCATGTCTCGTCCTTGGGAAGGAACAGGCCTTATCAGGCCACGAATATCGATATGCGATATTTATAAATCTCTTTCCGATTCTTGTAAATCATTTATATTGCAGCCAACGCCTCCTGCCGATACTCGAGGCTATCCATAACGCATAAAGACAACAAACCGCGTCAAATGGGAGTTCATCCATGCATCCTCGCCTCCGCGTGTTTTCCTGCGCCATCGCGCTCGTCGCCAGCTGCGCCGCATCCCTTGCCGCCCAGGCCGAACCTCTGAAAGTCGGCGCCACCGCCACCGGCGTTCCCTTCACCTTCCTCGACGTCAAGACCAACAGCATCCAGGGCATGATGGTCGACTCCGCCCAGGCCGTGGCCAAGGCCGGCGGCTTCGACGTGGAAATCGCCCAGACCACCTTCGCCGCCCTGATCCCCTCGCTCACCGCGAAGAAGATCGACCTGATCTCCGCCGCCATGCTGCGCACGCCCGAGCGGGAGAAAGTGGTGCAGTACTCCGACCCGGTGTTCGAGTACGGCGAGGGCCTGGTGGTACGCGCCGACGACGACAAGGCCTACACCAGCATGGATGACTTCAAGGGCGAGATCGTTGGCGCCCAGGTCGGCACCATCTTCATCGACAAGCTCAACCAGCGCGGCATCTTCAAGGAAGTACGCGGCTACGACTCCCTCGCCGACCTCACCCGCGACCTGGCCCTGGGGCGCATCAAGGCCGGCTTCGGCGACCACCCGATCCTCGCCTACCAGATGGCCAAGGGCACGCTGAAAAAAGTGCGCCTGGTGGACAGCTACCAGCCGCAGATCAAGGGCGAAGTCTGCCTGATCCTGCGCCAGGGCGACCCGGCTCTGCTCGCCCAGGTGAACAAGGGCATCGCCAGCATCAAGGCCGACGGCACACTGGCCGGCATCATCGGCAAGTGGCACCTCGACTGAGCCTCGCCACCCTTCCGCGCTCCCTGCGCCCGGTCACGGGCGCTCTCTGATTTCCGCTCACGGACACTTCCCATGTTTCTCCAGAATGCTCTGGACTTCCTGCCCATTCTCCTGAGTGGCGCGGTGGTCACCGTGCAGGTCACGATTGCGTCGTTCCTGCTCAGCTCCCTCATCGGCCTGGCCTTCGCCCTGATGATGGTGTCGAAGATTCGCGCCGTCGCGCTGTTCGGCATCTCCGTGGTCAACGTGATCCGCGGCCTGCCGATCATCGTGCAGCTGTTCTACATCTACTTCGTGCTGCCGGACTTCGGCGTGCAGCTCAGCGCCATGCAGGCCGGCATCATCGGTCTGGGCATCGCCTACTCGGCGTACCAGGCGGAGAACTTCCGCGCCGGCATCCAGGCCATCCAGCAGGGGCAGATCGAAGCCGCCGAATCCCTCGGCATGCGCGGCCCGATGATCATGCGCCGGGTGGTGCTGCCGCAGGCCTTCCGCATCGCCCTGCCGCCCTACGGCAACACCCTGGTGATGATGCTCAAGGACTCCTCGCTGGTGTCCACCATCACCGTCGCCGAGATGACCCGCGCCGGCCAGCTGATCGCCTCCTCGACCTTCGAGAACATGACCGTCTACACCCTGGTGGCCCTGCTCTACCTGGCCCTGAGCCTGCCGCTGTCGTATGCCCTGCGCCGTCTCGAAGCGCGCATCGCCACGAGGAAGAAAGCATGATCCGCATCCAGTCGCTGCACAAAAGCTACGGCAGCACCCGTGTCCTCGAAGGCATCGACCTGTCCGTGGAGAGCGGCCAGGTGGTGTGCCTGATCGGCCCATCCGGCTCGGGCAAGTCCACCCTGTTGCGCTGCATCAACGGCCTGGAGACCTACGAGGGTGGCGACATCCTGGTCGGCCAGGAGCGTGTCGACCGCCACGCCAACTCCATCCACGAGATCCGCACCCAGGTGGCGATGGTGTTCCAGCGCTTCAACCTGTTCCCCCACCGCACCGCGCTGCAGAACGTCATGGAAGGCCCGGTGTACGTGAAGAAGGAGCGCCCGGAAGCAGCCCGCGAACACGCCCGCGCGCTGCTGGAAAAGGTCGGCCTGAGCCATCGCATGGATGCCTACCCGGACGAGCTCTCCGGCGGCCAGCAGCAGCGCGTGGCCATCGCCCGTGCCCTGGCCATGCGGCCCAAGGCAATCCTCTTCGATGAACCGACCTCGGCGCTGGACCCGGAGCTGGTCGGCGAAGTGCTGGCGGTGATGCGCAAGCTCGCCGACGAGGGCATGACCATGGTCGTGGTCACCCACGAGATGGGCTTCGCCCGCGAAGTAGCGGACAAGGTGTGCTTCCTCTATGGCGGGCGCATCGTCGAGGAAGGTGCGGCCAAGGACGTGCTCGGCGCGCCGCGCCAGCCGCGCACCCAGGAATTCCTCCGCCGCCTGCTCAACACCGATGGAGGCCAGGCATGAACGCCCAGCCCCTGGCGCTACCGCCCTCGCTCTGGGCAGCCACCGCGAACACCGGCCCGGCAACCCCGGCGCTGGCTGAAGACAAACAGGTCGACGTGGCCATCGTCGGTGCTGGCTACACCGGGCTGGTCACCGCCCTGCACCTGGCCCGCAGTGGCGTGCGCGTCTGCGTGCTGGACGCCGGCGAGCCTGGCTGGGGCGCTTCCGGGCGCAACGGCGGGCAGGTGATTCCCGGCCTCAAGCATGATCCCGACGATCTGCGCCGGATGTTCGGCGGCGCGCAGGCCGAGCGCCTGATCGACGTTGCCGGGGGCGCTGCCGATGAAGTCTTCGAGCTGATCCGCCGCTACGACATCGACTGCGAAGCTACCCGCAAGGGCTGGATTCAACCGGCCGCCTCGCCGGCCGCCCTGCGCGCCATCGAGAAGCGCGCCGAACAGTGGCGCCAGCGCGGCGTGCCGGTGGAAATGCTCGACAAGAGCAGCGTCGCCCAGCGCATCGGCAGCAACGACTACCTCGGCGCCTGGGTCGACCCGCGCGCCGGCAGCGTGCAACCGCTGAGCTACGTGCGTGGCCTGGCCCGCGCCGCGCTGAGCGAAGGCGCCGCGATCCACGGCCACAGCCGGGTGACCGATCTGCGCCGACACGGCAACGGCTGGCAGCTCACTGCGTCCACCGGGCACAGCGTGACTGCCGAGCGCGTTGTCCTCGCCACCAACGGCTACACCGACGACCTGTGGCCGAAGCTGCGGCAGACGGTGATCGCCGCCAACAGCTTCATCGTCGCCACCAGACCCTTGCCGGAGCACCTGCGGCGCAGCGTGCTGCCGGGTGGCGAGGTCTGCTCGGATGCCCGTCGCCTGCTGCTGTACTTCAAGCAGGACGCCCGCGGCCGACTGTTGCTGGGTGGCCGCGGGCCGTTCGCCGAGCCGCGCTCGCCCGGTGACTGGCTGCATCTGAAGCGTTCGCTGCTGGGGCTGTTCCCGCAACTGGCCGAGGTCGAGTTCGAGTACCAGTGGAGTGGCCGCGTGGCGCTGACGCCGGACTTCATGCCGCGGCTGCACGAACCGGCGCCGAACCTGAGCATCCTGCTGGGCTACAACGGCCGCGGCATCGCCATGGCTTCCGCCCTGGGCCGCCACCTGGCCGAGCGCCTGCTGGACCGCGAGAAGGACTTCCCCTTCCCGGCCACGCCGGTACGGCCGATCCCCTTCCACGGTCTGCAACGCCTCTATCTCGGCGTGGGTATCGCCTGGTACCGGCTGCTCGACGCGGTCCTCTGAGCGAACCCGGCCTGGCGCCTGCGTCAGGCCGGGTCTCCTCCCTGCATGGCCGCCAGGTAGGCACGCGGCGGCTGCCCGGTGTGCTCGCGGAAGCAGCGGTAGAACACCGACAGCGAATTGAAGCCCACCGCGAACGCCAGTTCGTCGATGCGTGCCGCCGGTTCCTCGCGCAGGCGCTCCAGCAGGTGGCCGATACGCGCCTGATTCAGGTAGCGGTAGAAACTCTGCCCGAGCACCTGGTTGAGCAGATAGGAAATCTGGTTGCGCGTGTAGCCGGTGGCCCGCGCCAGGCGCTCCAGGTCCATCTCCGGATCGAGATAGGGATGGGCGCTGCCGAAGTACGACTCGATATCCAGCAGCATCTTGCCCACCTGGGCGGAGTTCAGGCCCAGGCGGCGCTGGTCCTTGACGCCCTCCTCGCGCTGTTCGCGCACCGGCGTGGCATATTCGTGGACACGCCAGATCAGCCCGTCGCGCACGGTGATCGCCTCGCTGGCGCGGAACGACGCCAGCCGGCTGCTGCGCCGCAGCGTCAGGCGCGAGCGGTACTGGATGAACGCGGTGTCGCCGTCGGCGCGAATCTGGTCGATATGCTCGATGTGATGCTGCGGGCTGCGCGGCATGGCCGTGCGGATGTACCCGGGCAACTCGCTGGCAGGGATTTCCAGGTCATTGTAGAAGTCGCAGTACTGCACCTGCGGATGGAACATCGCCAGCACGCCGTCGACGTCGCGGTTCATCCAGCACTGGTGGTAGCGCGTGACCACTTCGCGGGTGCGCTCGGTTTCTTCATTCATGGTTTTCCCTCCGCCCAGGCCCGCAGCGTAGGGCGCGAGTATCGCGCTGCACAGTGCCGCGGGTACGCAGCAGCATCGCCGATTCCGCCCGTGCACGGAAGAACGACGCAAAACCCCGCGACGCCTAGTTTTCGGCCAGGGCCGAAAACAATAGAACAGTGCCCATTTCCCACCTGCCGATCGCATTGGCGCCGCGCAAGCCGGCGCCCCAGGAGTGAAGATGAACAAGCGTGCTTTGGGTTGTCTGGCCGGCCTGCTGGCCGGTGCCGCGTTGCCGGTACTGGCGGCGCCGCAAGAGGTGCATTTCGCCAACTGGGCCGACTATATCGGGCCGACCGTGCTGCAGGACTTCCAGAAGGAAACCGGGATCAAGGTGGTGCTCGACGCCTTCGAATCCGATGAAGTGCTGGAAGCCAAGCTGCTCACCGGGCATTCCGGCTTCGACGTGGTGGTGCCCTCGGCGGACTTCCTCGCCCGCCAGCTCAAGGCCGGCGTGTACCGCCCGCTGGATGACGCGCTGCTGCCCAACCGCAAGAACCTCGACCCTGACCTGCTGGCCCGCGTGGCACAGTCCGACCCGGGCAACCGCTTCGCCGTACCGTATCTCTGGGGCACCGTCGGCATCGGCTACAACCCGGCCAAGGTCAAGGCCGCGCTGGGCGCCGACGCACCGCTGGACTCCTGGGACCTGGTGTTCAAGCCGGAGAACCTGGCCAAGCTCAAGGGCTGCGGCGTGGCCTTCCTCGACTCGCCGGCGAAGATCCTGCCGCTGGCCCTGCACTACCTCGGCAAGGATCCGAACAGCAACAACCCGGCGGACTACGAGGCCGGCACCAAGCTGCTGGAAAGCCTCAAGCCCTCGGTCACCTACTTCAGCTCCACCAAATACATCGCCGACCTCGCCAACGGCAACGTCTGCATCGCCATCGGCTTCTCCGGCGACGTACTGCAGGCGCAGAAGAGCGCCCAGGAAGCCGGCGGCGCAGTGAACGTCGAGTACAGCGTACCGAAGGAAGGCACCAACATCTGGTTCGACACCCTGGCCATCCCCAAGGACGCACGCAACCCCGAAGGCGCCCACGCCTTCATCAACTACCTGCTGCGCCCGGACGTGATCGCCAGGACCAGCGACTACCTGCACTACGCCAACGCCAACGTGCCGGCCAAGGCGCTGATGGATGAGAAAGTCCGCAGCAATCCGGCGGTCTATCCGGACGCGCAGCTGGTCAAGGGCATGTACGTCAGCCTGCCGCCCAGCCCATCGATCCTGCGCCTGATCACCCGCGACTGGAGCCGGATCAAGTCCGGGGTCTGACCTCGGCTGGCGGGATACTCGTCTGTCAGGCACTGCCAAGGGTTCGACGTCGAGCATGCGTTGATGCAGCTGCAAGGGTTGCTGCGCATGAAACGGCAAAGCTCTGCAGACGCAGCCTGGAGCACGATCCGCGCGCCCTCGCCATGCCAAAGCACGCAACGGAAAACGCCCCGTTACACAGCTCGTGTAGCGGGGCGTTGTCTTCCATCGGATCAATAGCCGCTGGCGATCACCAACGGAGTTTTCGCCTTACCAGTTGTAGCCGACCGCCCCCCCTGCCGAGAAACGACCCTGAGTATCGGTGCTGCCACCCAGCTTGGTAGTCCACTTGCCGTCGTTGGAAACATGCGACACGCCCACGGACACAGCGGACTGGCCATTGTAGGTACCCACACCGACCGCGGTGGTGCTGCCGCCGTTGACCATCGGCTGCGGCAGGCTGGCAATGGCGATGGCCCCGGCGATACCCGCGCTCAGTTGGTCATCCTGTTCGCTGAGGTCGTGCTTGAGGTCGTTGTAACGCTGGTTGGACTCACTGTTCAGCGCGTTCAGGGCATCGTTCACCTGGCCTACGTTGACCGCGTCGGTACGCTCGACCCCCGCGGCCACATGGGTGATCTGGCGCTCGTTGCCAGCACTGCCCACGGCGACGCTGTTGTCGCGTTCGGCAACCGAGTTGGCGCCGATGGCCACCGAGTTCTTGCCCACGGCCTTGGCATTGCTGCCAATGGCGGTGCTGTTCTCAGCCACGGCCTCGGCACCCGCACCACCGGCGACAGCGTTGTTGCCGGTCACTTTGGGCTTGGGCAGGTTCTGACTGTTCTTCACCTGGAACATGCCATCGGTGCCGTTCTGCACGTTACTGACATCGGCTTCGACCTTGCTGACGCGATTGTCCACCTGGGCAACCGAAGCGGCCATGCCGTCGGTGATCCCGGAGACCTTGCTGTCGGTGTACGACTTCGACTCGGCGACTGCGCCATCCAGTTGCCGCAGGTTGACAGCATCGGTGGCCGCCTTGCCGTCAGCCACGTTGGCAAGCGCACGGGTCTCGCCAGTGGCGGCATTGCCAATCGATACAGTGCCCACGGTAGCGTTGTCCGCTCCGGAGTACTTGCCGCTGTAGCTCTCGGCGCCACGCCCGTTGTCACTGGCACCCTGGCCCAGGGCAATACTGCCCTTGGCCGAAGCTTCGGCGTCAGCGCCCAAGGCGACAGAGCCTTCAGCGCTTGCCACGGCATTGCCGCCCACGGCGATAGCATCAGCGCCGCTGGCAACCGAGTCAGCCTTGCTGGAGCTGGTGTGGAAGTACTTGATGCCGCCACCGTTGGCGATGTTGGTGACGCTGCCTTCCAGGTTGGTGACGCGACCATCGATGAGAGCGACGTTCTGGTTGGTCTCGAACAGCTGTGCACCGTTTACCGCATCGCTGCTGTCAGCGCTCAGCTCGCCAGCCTTGAGGTTGCTGAGCTGGACAGCCTTGCCGGCACTGCCCAGGGTGACCTTGTCGTGTGCCGCCGAGTCATACATCACCGCGTCGCCCATCAGGCCCGACAGGCCGCCGATGGTGCTGTTGATGGAGGAAATGTCGGTGCTGTTCTGTACGGTGCGAGCGTCGATATTGCTGATTGCATCGCCCATGTTGCCCACGCTGCTGGTGGAGCCGTCGGCGTTGGTCACGACATAGCTCGGAGCGGAGATGGAGCCGTCCGCGTTGACCACCGAACCGCCACCCATGGCACTCGCCACGGATTGGCTCACGCCAAACAGCTGCGAACCGTTGACGGCCTCCTTGCTGTCGGCAGCCACGCTACCGTCGGCCACGTTGACCAGCTTGCGCGCCCCGGCGGTGCCGAGGAAATCGACGGCGGCGCCATCGGTGTCCTTGCCCACGGTCAGGTTTTCGCCAGCGGCGGATTGCTGGACGAGACCGATGGTGCCGCTGTTGAGGTTGGTGGTGATGGTGGAAATATCACCCTCAACGTTGGTCACGCGACCGTCGAGGTTGTTGATCGAGGTGGTGTTGTTGGTGATGTCAGTGGTGTTCTGTGCGGTCCGGTTATCGATGTTGCTGATCACATCGCCCAGGTTGTTCACGCTGCTGGTGGAACCGTCGGCGTTGGTCACGACGTAGCTCGGAGCGGAGATGGAACCGTCCGCGTTGACCACCGAACCGCCACCCATGGCGCTCGCCACGGATTGGCTCACGCCAAACAGCTGCGAACCGTTGACGGCCTCTTTGCTGTCGGCAGCCACGCTACCGTCGGCCACGTTGATCAGCTTGCGCGCACCGTCGGTGCCGAGGAAATCGACGGCCGCGCCATCGGTGTCCTTGCCTACGCTCAGGTTTTCGCCAGCGGCGGATTGCTGGACAAGACCGATGGTGCCGCTGTTGATCTGCGCACCGATGTTGGTGATGGAGGTATTGATGTTGGAGATATCGCCCTCGTTGGTGGTCACGCGAGCATCGAGGTTGCTGATCGAGGTGGTGTTGCCAGCCACGCTGGTGTCCAGATTGCCCAGTGCCGCATCGACCTTGCTGAAACCAGCACCAATGTTGGTTGCTGCACCCGTGGTGCCGGCAATGAGGTTGGCGTTATTCAGTGCAAAACTTGGTGCCCTGATTGTGCCGTCCGGACTCATTACAGCGCCGCCGCCGATGGCATTCATCACTGACTGACTCACGCCAAAGAGCTGGTTGCCGTTCAAGGCCTCCTTGCTGTTGGCAGCCACGGTGCCGTCCTTCACGTTGATCAGCTTGCGCGCACCGCCAGTGCCGAGGAAGTCGACGGCTGCGCCATCGGTATCCTTGCCAACGGCCAGGTTGGCGCCAGCAGCGGACTGCTGGACCAGGCCAACAGAGCCATTGTTGAGATTGGTGGTCAGGTTGTTGATGCTGGTGGTGTTGCCGGCCACGCTGGTGCCCAGATTGCCCAGCGCCGCATCGACTTTGCTGAAACCAGCGCCAATGTTGGTTGCTGCACCCGTGGTGCCGGCAATGAGGTTGGCGTTACTCAGTGCAAAACTTGGTGCCCTGATTGTGCCGTCCGGACTCATTACAGCACCGCCGCCGATGGCATTCATCACCGACTGACTTACGCCAAAGAGCTGGTTGCCGTTCAAGGCCTCCTTGCTGTTGGCAGCCACGCTACCGTCCTTCACGTTGATCAGCTTGCGCGCACCGCCAGTGCCGAGGAAGTCGACAGCTGCGCCATCGGTGTCCTTGCCTACGCTCAGGTTGGCGCCAGCAGCGGATTGCTGGACCAGGCCAACAGAGCCATTGTTGAGATTGGTGGTCAGGTTGTTGATGCTGGTGGTGTTGCCGGTCACGCTGGTGTTCAGCTTGCCCAGGGCTGCATCGACCTTGCCGAAGCCCGAGCCGACGTCAGTCGCCGCGCCAGTGGTGCCGCCAATAAGATTGGCGTTGCCCAGTGCAAAGCTAGGTGCGGTCAGAACGCCGGTGGCGCTATTGTAGGTCGCGCCACCACCCAGCGCCGAAGCAGTAGTGGAGCCAATGTTATTTACATTCTCGCAAAGCAAGACGGCGCTGTAGTAAGGGCTTTCCGGATCGCAATTAGCCTCCTCGGCCAGCGCATCGGACAGACCTCCCAGACCGCTACCGCTCAGCACAAGAGCTGAGAGGACAGTACGTACGGACGCGGACTTCGTCTTGCCTTTGGCAAGTTCTGAAACAGCAACATAGGTGCCTGTTTTCTCGCACCAGACACTGCGATAACTACGATTCATTTTCTACTCTCCCTACATTGACAGGGCCGCGCCAAAAGAAGGATTGGGTGGGCGGAGGCCTGCCATGCTAGGGAGGTGGGCGATCTGACGAAGTCGGGGTTCTCGTGAGGTTATGTAGGATTAATCTCAACGAAAAGGACCAATAAACAAGTGAACTCTCGCTTTAGATGAAGGGATAATCCATACAAAACACCCCATGCATTCTGCGAAGAGATAGCCACCCAGGCCATCGGCAGAACGCCTGCCAACCGTGCAGTGCGTGGGGCAAAAAGAACCGGGGACGCGCGGGGTATTTGCAGCCCCACCTCACCCCGCCCTCTCGGTCAACCATAAAGTGCGGCAAGCAAGAGTCTGTCGGCCCAGCGCATTCCCTCCGACCGAGGCCCCGTACCAAGCACCAGCTATTGCGCAGAGGAAGCCTTGCTGACCTGCGCCAGGTTGGCGACCTGGAGGCGGTAACTGGTCCCCAGGAGAGTGCCCTTGCCGTACCAGAGCTGCCCGTAGTTCCGGAAGGTCAGGCCCTCGCTGGTCGATAGGTCGAAAGACACCCCGGTGTTGGTCCTGAAGGTGAGCTGGTCATGATCCAGATGGTCGAGCCGATAGCGGGTGTCCGGCGCCGGTGCCAATTGTTTCTGGCGCGCCAGATAGCTGGGCGCGAGCTCACGGAACATGGCCTGTGCACGGGCGCGGTAATCGGGCTCACTCAGGCCGGGTAGCGCCGCAAGACGCGAAGCGATGATGGCGAAGATGTCGCTATCGGCCCGAGCCTGGCTCAGCTTGAGCGACAGCAGCCGGCTCACCGCCTGCTGGTCGATGGCAGGCTGAGAGTCGTCGCCCTTGGCCTTGCCGTCACCAGCGTTGGCAGCCGGCTGCACGTGCAGCACTTCGCTGGGTTTGAGCGGGACGAATGCCGCGCTGGCCTGATCAGCCGCACAGGCGGCGAGTTGCCCGGCGCGGTCGCCGTTGCCCAGCAGGGCCAACGCATCGGTGCTCTCGCGCGGCAGCCTGGCGACGTCGATGCCGAGCCTGGCCAACTCTGCAACGTTCTGCTGCGGGGTGATCCGGCCCTCGCCCAGTGCACAGAGGTGATCCACCAGCACGGGAATCTGCTTGCCGTTGAAGGTTGGTGCCAGGGAGCGCACAGCGTCCTGCACCAACGGTAGCGTGGGCACACTGACCCAGCCGTTGGCCAGCGCCTGCTCCGGCGACACGCTCTGTGGGCCGCAACCTGCCAGGGCGACGAAGAAAGCCGGAAAAGCGAGAAACTTGGAGTTCATGGGGATCACCAGAGGGGGAAAGGAGCCTCGCTGCAGTGATACCCCTCAGCGAGATGGCGGCGATTCTAGAAATCCCCCCGGCCTCCCGCGGTCCTTGAACTCCTAACAGTACGTAGGAATTTTCCCTATGAATAATCAGAAAGCCAGCAACGGCCGTCAGATTTCACAGAAGGACACCGAGGGACGAGGTGCGCCAACGCATCCTGGCGGCAGAGCACAGCATTTCCGGCACGGGAAGCACCCGTAATCTGCCGATCCATGGTCGCTCCCATTCAGCAAAGGCCGGGCGCACAGGCGACATTTTTTGTGCGCCGATCCGGAACACCTGCGCAAAGTGGATAGAACGCCCCCGTGCCTCCAGCCGACACTAGCCCCGCCTGGCAGCCTGACGCTGCGTGTGCATCCATTACAAAAAACCAAATCCGAGGCTTGTATGAACACCCCCGCCGAGCAACTGGAGCAACGGCTGAAGCAACAGAAAATCACCGAAGTCGAATGCGTGGTGAGCGATCTCACCGGCATCGCCCGCGGCAAGATTTCCCCCACCAACAAGTTCCTCGGCGAGGGGGGCATGCGTCTCCCCGAAAGTGTTCTGCTGCAGACGGTCACCGGCGATTTCGTCGATGACGACGTCTATTACGACCTGCTCGACGAAGCGGACATCGACATGGTCTGCCGTCCCGACCCGGACGCCATCTTCCTGGTGCCGTGGGCGCTGGAGCCGACCGCGATGGTCATCCACGACACCTTCGACAAGGTCGGCAACCCCATCGAACTGTCCCCGCGCAACGTCCTCAAGCGCGTGCTCAAGCTCTACGCCGACAAGGGCTGGAGCCCGGTGGTGGCGCCGGAGATGGAGTTCTACCTGACCAAGCGCAGCAGCGACCCGGACTTCCCGCTGGAAGCCCCCGTGGGCCGCTCGGGCCGCCCGGAAAGCGGCCGCCAGAGCTTCTCCATCGATGCCGCCAACGAATTCGACCCGCTGTTCGAGGACGTCTACGACTGGTGCGAACTGCAGGGCCTGGACCTCGATACGCTGATCCACGAGGACGGCCCGGCGCAGATGGAAATCAACTTCCGTCACGGCGACGCGCTGAGCCTGGCCGACCAGATCATCGTGTTCAAGCGCACCATGCGCGAAGCCGCGCTCAAGCATGACGTCAGCGCCACCTTCATGGCCAAGCCGATCACCGACGAGCCCGGCAGCGCCATGCACATCCACCAGAGCGTGCTGGACATCGCCACCGGCAAGAACATCTTCGCCGCCGAAGACGGCTCCATGAGCCAGCTGTTCCTGCACTACATCGGCGGCCTGCAGAAGTACATCCCGAAAGTGCTGCCGATGTTCGCGCCCAATGTGAACTCCTTCCGCCGCTTCCTGCCGGATACTTCCGCGCCAGTGAACGTCGAATGGGGCGAGGAAAACCGCACCGTGGGCCTGCGCGTCCCCGCTGCCCCGCCGATCGCCATGCGCGTGGAAAACCGCCTGCCGGGCGCCGACGCCAACCCCTACCTGGCGCTGGCCGCCAGCCTGCTCTGCGGCTACCTGGGCATGATCGAACAGGTCAACCCCAGCGCTGCTGTCCAGGGCCGCGCGTACGAGCGCCGCAACCTGCGCCTGCCGATCACCATCGAGGACGCGCTGCAGCAGATGGAAGACTGCGCCGTACTGAAGGAATTCCTCGGCGAGAAATTCGTGCAGGGCTACGTGGCGGTGAAGCGCACCGAGCACGAGAACTTCAAGCGGGTGATCAGCTCCTGGGAGCGCGAGTTCCTCCTGCTGAGCGTCTGAGCAACCCCACTACTCCATTCACAACAACAATTCGGGAGTCGTCATGAGACTGCTGCGCACCCTTGCGCCCTTCGCCCTGGCTAGCTTTGCCATGGGCGCTCACGCTGAACCGACGGTCAGCATCTACAACTGGACCGACTACATCGCCCCGGACACCCTCGCCGGCTTCCAGAAAACCACCGGGATCAAACCGGTGTACGACGTCTTCGATTCCAACGAGACCCTCGAAGGCAAGCTGCTGGCGGGCCGTTCCGGCTACGACGTGGTGGTGCCGTCCAACCACTTCCTGACCCGCCAGGTGCAGGCCGGCGTGTTCCTCGAACTGGACCGCAGCAAGCTGCCGAACTGGAAGCACCTGGACCCGGTACTACTCAAGCTGCTGGAACAGAACGACCCGGGCAACAAGCATTCGGTGCCCTACCTGTGGGGCACCAACGGCATCGGCTACAACGTCGCCAAGGTCAAGCAGGTGCTGGGCGTCGACAAGATCGACTCCTGGTCGGTGCTGTTCGAGCCGGAGAACATCAAGAAGCTCCAGGCGTGCGGCGTGGCCTTCATGGACTCGCCCGACGAGATGATCCCCTCGGTGCTCAACTACCTGGGGCTGGACCCCAACAGCACCAACCCGGCGGACTACCCCAAGGCCGAGGCGAAGCTGGTGGCGGTACGCCCGTACGTCACCTACTTCCACTCGTCCAAGTACATCTCGGACCTGGCCAACGGTAACATCTGCGTGGCCTTCGGCTACTCCGGCGACGTGTTCCAGGCCGCCGCCCGCGCCAAGGAAGCGAAGAACGGCATCGAGATCGCCTACAGCATTCCCAAGGAAGGCGCGAACCTGTGGTTCGACCTGATGGCGATCCCCTCGGATGCCGGCCATCCGGAACAGGCCCTGGCGTTCATCAACTACATCCTCGATCCGAAGGTGATCGCCGGCATCAGCGAGTACGTCGGCTACCCCAGCGCCAACGCTGACGCCAAGGCCCTGCTGCCCGAGGAAATGCAGAACAACCCCGAGGTCTACCCGAGCCAGGCCGTGCTCGACAAGCTGTACATCGCCAAGGCGCCGCCGCCCAAGATCATGCGCCTGATGACCCGCAGCTGGAGCAAGATCAAGTTCAACCAATGAAACGAGAAAGCCCCATGAAGTACACCGAGGAGCACGCCGCGTCCTACTACGCCGCGACCGCCCGCGACCGGCAGCAGTATCCCTCCCTCAGCGGAGAGATACGCGCGGACGTCTGCGTGATCGGCGGCGGCTTCACCGGCGTCAACACAGCCCTGGAGCTGGCCCGCCGCGGCCACTCCGTGGTGCTGCTGGAAGCCCGGCGCATCGGCTGGGGCGCCAGCGGGCGCAACGGCGGGCAGCTGATTCGTGGCATCGGCCACGACGTCAGCGGCTTCGCCAAGCACGTCGGTGAGGCTGGTGTTCGTTACCTCGAGCAGGCGGGTGTGGATTCGGTGGCCCTGGTCGCCGAACGCATCCAGGAACTGGGCATCGAGTGCGACCTGCGCTGGGGCTTCTGCGAGCTGGCCAACACCCCGGCGCAATACGCCGCCATGGTCCGCGAGCAGGAGTCGCTGAGCACCTCGGACTACCCGCACGAAACCCGGCTGGTGCCGCCCGAGCGCATGCGCGAAGTGGTCGCCAGCGACTGCTATGCCGGTGGGCACATCGACATGGGCTCGGGCCACCTGCACCCGCTCGACCTGGTGAAGGGCGAGGCCCGCGCGGCCAAGGCCTTCGGCGCGCAGATCTTCGAGCAGAGCCCGGTGCTGCGCATCGAGCACGGTGCGACTGCCGTCGTTCACTGCGCCCAGGGCCGCGTGCTGGCGAACACCCTGGTGCTCGGCTGCAACGCGCACCTGGATGAGCTGGAGCCGAAGTTGACCGGCAAGGTGCTGCCCGCCGGCAGCTATGTGGTGGCCACCGAGCCGCTGTCCGAGGAGCTGGCGGCGCAACTGATCCCGCAGAACATGGCGCTGTGCGACCAGAAGGTGGGGCTCGACTACTACCGTCTGACGGCCGACCGGCGCCTGCTGTTCGGCGGCGCCTGCCACTACTCCGGGCGCGACCCGGCGGACATCGGCGCCTACATGCGGCCGAAGGTGCTCAAGGTGTTCCCGCAGTTGCAACAGGTGAAGCTCGACTACCAGTGGGGCGGCATGATCGGCATTACCGCCAATCGCTTCCCCCAGGTCGGACGGCTCAAAAGCCATCCGAATGTGTACTTCGCCCAGGGCTATTCCGGCCACGGGCTGAACGTCACGCACTGGGCGGCCAAGCTGCTGGCGGAAGCCATCCACCAGGGTGAGAGCAAGGGCCTGGACCTGTTCAGCGCCGTGCCGCACCTGACCTTCCCCGGCGGCAAGCTGCTGCGCTCGCCGCTGCTGGCGCTGGGGATGGCGTGGTATCGGGTACGCGAGCTGATCGGCTGACGTTGTAGGAGCGAGCTTGCTCGCGAACCAGTCCCGGCGTCGCCGGTTGCCGATCGCGGACGGAGTCCGCTCCTACGCTCAACGGTTACGTAGGAGCGGACTCCGTCCGCGATGGCTCAGCTTCCGCTCCGTTGCAGGCAATGGGATCAGGCCCGGCCACCCAGCCTGGCAGTGGTCTTCGGATACTCGCCGAACAGCGCGAAGTACGACTGGGAAAACCGTCCCAGGTGCCAGAACGACCACTTCATCGCCACCTCGGCCACGGTCACGCCGGACTCGGCGGCGGCCAGCAGGTCGCGGCGCGCGGCGTTCAGGCGGCGGTTGCGCAGCCAGACGATGGGCGGGATGCCGGCGTAATGCAGGAACGACTGCTGCAGCGTGCGCGGTGAAACGCCCGCCTTGGCGGCGAGGTCGGCCATGCCGAACTGCTCGTCGGGGCAGTCGTTCACCACTTCCTTGACCCGCTGCACCACGCGCTTGGCCTGGACGATGGAGCGCGCGCGGCGCTCGCCATCCAGGGGCGCCTCGCACAGCAGCGAAAAACAGTTGGCGACGATACTCTGCGCCACACCCGGCGCATCCATCGGGTCGTCACCGGTCGAAGCGCCGGTCAGCAGGTTGCTCAGCAAAGTCGCCACCGACTGGCAGTGGCCCGAGCGCAGCGGCGTCAGCACCAGGTCGGCGAAGGCATCGGCCGGCTGGCCCCAGTTCGCCGACTCCTTGATCACCACCGCCACCTCGCGGTAGTTCTCCGGCGTGACCCAGGCGTTGCGGGTTTCCCCGTCGAGCAGGTAGAGGGCGTTGTCGGACATGTCGAAACTGAACACCAGCGCACCGGGCGGGGCATGGAATTCCTGCTCGACGCGCAGGTTCATCTGCTCCTCGTAGAGCTCGAGCCCATCGACCTCGGCATGCAGGATGCGCCCGGAGAATCGGCCGGCGGACATCTGCGTGTACTGCTGCTCCCAACCAGGAATGGCAATTCGCTGCTGATCTACTTCTTGTGCTTCGACAACCCGGATCGCCATACCCAGCCCTGCTGGTTTTTTCAGATGCGGAAGGCTACCAACCGCAGCAAGCCCCGTGCAAGTCAAACGCAGCGGCCATCGGCCCTGGAGCCGTGTCGCTGGTCGCCTCGGCGCAGGCTTGGACACCACCCGCCTGCACCGCCTATAGTCAGCAGCCATCCCGGCGTCCGCAGTGAAGGATCACCCGCCATGCACCCGCTCATCCTGCCCATGGCCGCCCAGGTGGCGTGGGCCGCCTTCCTCTATGTGCTGCTGACCGTCGCCCGCGCACCGAAGATCTGGGGCGTCGGCCAGCGGGCGGACGGAAGCAATCCCTGGGCCGGCATCGAGCCGCGCATCAGCGCCAACCTGTCCAACCAGTTCGAATGGCCGCTGTTCTTCTACGTCGCCTGCCTGCTGCTGATCCAGCACCCGCTGAACCTCGCCGCGGCAACCTGGCTCGCCTGGCTGTTCATCGCCGGCCGCGTGGCGCACAGCGCGGTACAGATACTCACGAGCAACGTGCGCCTGCGCGGGCTGGTCTTCACCATCAACTTCCTCGCCGTGCTCGGACTGTGGCTGGTCGCCGTCCGCGCGCTTGCCGCAGCGCCCGGCGTCTGACGGTGCAGGGAACATCACGGTGCGCTCAGGCACTCGACAGCCACCACGACTAGGATTGCCTGACGCCCCAGCATTCGGTCGAACCAGAACCATGCCGACATTCCGCCTCCTGTTGCTGCTCCTCGCCATACCCGCGCTGTCCCAGGCCGCCCCTCAGGTCGAGGTGGGTTTTTCCCCGGAGGGCTCGGCGCGGGCGCTGGTCCTGCAGGCCATCGGCAGCGCGAAGCACAGCATCCACATGCTCGCCTACGCCTTCCAGGCGCCGGACATCGCCCAGGCGCTGGTCGATGCCAGCAGGCGCGGCGTGCGCGTGCAGGTGGTGGTCGACAAGCAGCGCAACCTTGGCGCTGCCAGCCGGGCGGCCATGGACCTGGTAACCCGCCAGGGCGTCGAATTGCGCACCAACGACCGCTATCACCTGCACCACGACAAGACCTTCATCGTCGATGAGCACACCGTGGAAACCGGCTCGTTCAACTTTGCCGTGTCGGCTGAGACCGTCAACTCGGAAAATGTGCTGGTGCTGCGCAATGCCCCGGAAGTGGCGCGCCAGTACCTGGCGCACTGGCAGTCCCGCTGGGACCAGGGTGAAGCCTATCCGGCTCGCGAGCGGCAGGAGGACAGCGCTAGTCGGCGGGAATGATTCGCCGGCGGGTCGTGGCGATCAGCCCGGTCGCCCGCGCCCGCAACTGGCCGCAGCCGCCCTCGACGTCCTGCCCGGCGCTGTTGCGCACCTTGGTCAGTACGCCACGGCTGTGCAGGTAGCGGACCATCTCGACGATACGTTCGCCGTCCGGGCGCTGGTACTGGTCACCTTCCAGCGCATTGAAGGGGATCAGGTTGAGCACACCGAACTTGCCCTTGAGCAGCCGCAGGATGCCATCGAGTTCTTCCTGGCTGTCGTTGATGCCCTTGAGCAGCGTCCACTGGTACTGGATCGGGTAGTCGGTGACGCGCGCGTAGGCCTCGCCCTGCTCCACCAGCTCCTCGGGCGTCAGCTTCGGCGCGCGCGGCAACAGATGTTCGCGCAGCTCGGCGTTACTGGTATGCAGCGACAGCGCCAGCGCCGGCTTTATTCGCTGCTGCGGCAGGCGCTCGAAGACCCGCGGATCGCCGACGGTGGAAAACACCAGGTTCTTGTGGCCGATGCCGCCGTCGCTGCCGAGGCGATCGATGGCCTCGAGCACGTTGTCGAGGTTGTGCGCCGGCTCGCCCATGCCCATGAACACCACCTTCTTCACCGGCCGCACGCGCCGTGCGAGTACCAGTTGGGCGACGATCTCGGTGGTGGAAAGCTGGCGCAGCAGGCCGCTCTTGCCGGTCATGCAGAAGCGGCAGCCCACGGCGCAACCGACCTGGGTGGACACACAGACACCGCCGCGCGGCAACAACACGCTCTCCACCATCTGCCCATCGGCCAGGCGGACCAGCAGGCGCTCGGAATTGTCGCCAGCCGGATGGCGCGACTGGACGGTCGCCAGGGCATCCAGCTCAGCGGCGATCTGCGCCACGCCGTTGCGCACGCTCAGCGGCAGGAAGTCCTCGGTGGCCTGGCGCTTGGTGCCGGCATCCAGCGCCCTGCCCTGCAGCCAGGCGCGCAACATCCGAGCGCGGTGCAGGGGCAGCGCGCCGAGGTCGGCAAGGCGTTGGTCGAGGTCGGAGATTCGCATGGGGCGCGCATCCTACCACCCGGCGCCGGCGCGGCGTAGCGCTGCCGGTCGATGGCGCTGGAACACCCGTCGTAGACGCCTCGCTGCGTCAACCGCGCACACCCACCTTTGAGATTCGTCTGATTCAGCCCCCCCCACCGCCCCCCTACAGCTGTCTCTTATAACAATCTGACGCTGCCGACGACGGAGAGAGTG
>NZ_BQHJ01000009.1 GCF_021603645.1 Pseudomonas pseudonitroreducens
GAGAGGTGTACAAGAGACAGAAGCCCAGCATCTGCGAGCAAGCTCGCTCCTGCATGAGGCACCTGGCACCTGTAGGAGCGAGCGTGCTCGCAAATGCTGGGCTTACCGCTCCCGCAGTGCCTCCCACCGCGCCTTCAGCACCGGCTTCAGGATGTAATCCAGCACGCTCTTCTCGCCGGTGATGATGTCCACCGTCGCCACCATGCCGGGGATGATCAGCAGGGGCTTGGCGTCGGTGCCCAGGTGATTCTTGTCGGTGCGCACCTGGATCATGTAGAAGCTGTTGCCCTTGTCGTCGGTGATGGTGTCGGCGCTGATCACTTCCAGCTTGGCCTTGAGCCCGCCGTAGATGGTGTAGTCATAGGCGGTGAACTTCACCGTGGCCGGCTGGCCGGGGTGGAGGAAGGCGATATCCTGCGGGCGCACTCGCGCCTCCACCAGCAGGTTGTCCTCCAGCGGGACGATTTCCACCATGTCGTTGCCCGGCTGCACCACGCCGCCGATGGTGTTGACCTTGAGCTGCTTGACGATGCCGCGCATGGGCGCGACCACCAGGGTGCGGTTGACCTTGTCGTCGATCGCGCGGCTGGTGGCGGTGAGCTTGTTGAGGTCGGTGCGCACGTCGTTGAGTTCTTTCAGCGCGTCGCTGCGAAAGCCCAGCTTCGATTCCTCCACCTTGCGCTGGATCTCGTTCACCGCCGCCTCGGCGCGGGGAATGGCCAGGTTGGTGGCGTTGAGGTCACCGCTGATCTCCACCGCGCTGCGGCGCAGGCGCAGCAATTCCACCGGGGACACCGCGCCGGCCTTCACCAGCGGCTCGGACATGTTGATTTCCTGCTGCACCAGCCCGAGGCTCGAACGGTACTGCTGGGTCTTGGCGCGGAACTCCTGCAGTTCCTGGGTCTTCTGCCGCAGTTGTTCCTGGAGAATGTTCAGCTCGCTGCTCTGCCGCTGCATGCGGGTCTGGTACAGCGCCATCTGGTCTTCCACTACCTGCGGTGCGGCTTTCTTCAGGTCGTCGGTGAAGTCCGGCGTGCGCCCGTCGGCTTCCGCTTTCAGGCGTTCCACGCGGGCTTCCAGGGAGTTGCGGTCGGCCTCGGTCTCGCCCTTGTTGGAGGAGAAACGCGTGTCGTCCAGGCGCAGCAGTGGCTGGCCCTTGTTCACCACCTGGCCCTCGCGGACGAAGATTTCCGAGACGATGCCACCCTCCAGGTTCTGGATGGTCTGCACCTTGGAGGAGGGGATGGCCTTGCCTTCGCCCTTGGTCACTTCCTCGATGTCGGCGAAGTAGGCCCAGGTGATGGCCGCCACCAGCAACCCGAGCGCGGCCCAGAGGGTGATGCGCGTGGCATTGGGCGAGTCTTCCAGCAGGGTGCCCTGGACCTCGGGCATGAATTCGGTGTCGCGGGCGCCGTTGCCGCCCAGGTAGCCGCGGATCGATTGCGAAAAGTGCATGGCCATTACCCCGCTGCCGGGCCGACGTGGCCCTTGCGCAATGCTTCGATGACCGCGTCTTTCGGGCCGTCGGCGACGATCCGGCCGCTGTCGAGCACCAGCAGGCGGTCGACCAGGCTGAGCATCGAGGTACGGTGGGTGACCAGCAGCAGGGTCTTGTCGCGGCAGGCTTCGTGCAGGCGCTTGCGGAGGATTTCCTCGCTGCTGTTGTCCATGGCGCTGGTGGGTTCGTCGAGCAGCAGGATCGGTGGGTCGAGCAGCAGCGCGCGGGCCATCAGCACCGCTTGGCGCTGGCCGCCGGAGAGCAACTGGCCGCGCTCGCCCACCGGGCGGTCGAAGCCGGCCGGGTGTTGCCGGGCCAGTTCGCTGACGCCGGTCAGCTCGGCCACTTCGAGCATCCGCGCATCGCTGACGTAGCGTGCGCCGAGGGTCAGGTTGTCGCGCAGGCTGCCGGCCAGCAGCGGCAGGTCATGGGCCACGTAGCCGATCTGCTGGCGCAGGTCGGAGACGTCGAGTTGGCGCAGGTCCAGGCCGTCGAGGAGGATCTGCCCTTCGTCCGGGTGATAGAAGCCCATCAGCAGCCGGCCGAAGGTGCTCTTGCCCGAGCCGCTCTTGCCGATGATGCCGATTTTCTCGCCGGGGGCCAGGCGCAGGCTGACGTGGTTCAGCGCCGGAATGGTCTGCTCCGGGTAGCTGAAGCTCAGTTGGCGGACCTCCAGCGCACCGTGCAGCTGGGTGCGCTCCAGCGGGCGCTGGCGGGCCTGGCGCTCCTGCGGCAGCTCCATCAGCGCATCGGTGCTCTTCATGGTCAGGCGCGCCTGCTGGTAGCGGGTGATCAGCCCGGCGATCTGCCCCAGCGGCGCGAGCACGCGGCTGTTGAGCATGTAGCTGGCGACCAGCGCGCCGACACTGAGGTTGCCGTCGAGGATGCTGTAGACCCCGGCACAGATCATCGCCAGGCCGGCGAACTGCTGCAGGAACAGGGTGCCGTTGGTGGCCAGCGCGGAGAGGAAGCGCGCGTGGTTGTCCAACCGCGCCAGGGCGCCGTGGGTGGCTTCCCAGCGGTACTGGCGCTCGCTCTCGGCGCCGCAGGCCTTGAGGGTTTCCAGGCCGCCGAGGGTCTCGATCAGCAGGGCCTGGCGTTCGGCGCCCAGGGTCAGGCTCTTCTGTACGGTGTCGCGCAGGCGGCTCTGGATGATCAGGGCGAACACGATGGTGATGGGGAAGGCCAGCAGCGGCACGGCCACCAGCCAGCCGCCGAGCAGGCCGATGACCAGGATCATCAGCAGCGAGAAAGGCAGGTCGATCAGGCTGGTCAGGGTCAGCGCAGTGAGGAATTCGCGCAGGCCCTGGAAGTCATGGATGCTCTGGGCGAAGCCGCCGACGGTCTCGGGCTTGGCCTTCAGCGACATGCCGGTGATGCGTTCGAACAGGGTGGCGGAAAGGACCACGTCGGTCTTCTTGCCGGCCATGTCCAGCAGGTTGGAGCGCAGCACGCGCAGCAGCAGCTCGAACATGGTGCCGATCAGCAGGCCGGCCGCGAGCACCCAGAGGGTCGACAGCGCCTGGTTGGGCACTACGCGGTCGTAGGTCTGCATGACGAACAGCGGCACCAGCATGCCCAGCAGGTTGATCAGCAGGCTGGCAACCAGGGCATCGGTGTAGAGCCAGCGCGACAGCCGCAGGGTGTCGCGGAACCAGGCCTCGACGCGCGGCACCAGCGGCTTGCGCGCCGCTTCCAGTTCGTGGCGCGGGCGAGCGAAGAGTGCCTGGCCGCTGTACTGCGCAGCCAGTTCGTCGGCGCTGACGGCCTGTTCGCCGCCTTCGGTTTCACAGGGCAGGATCAGCGCCTGGCCGTCGTCGCGCCATTGGCGCAGCACGGCGCTGCGGCCGTCGTTGAGCAGCAGCAGGACCGGCAGGTTCAGGTTGGAGATGCTCTTCAGCTCGCGGCGCAGCAGTCGCCCCTGCAGCCCGGCACGTGCGGCGGCGCGTGGCAGCAGGTTGGCGGAGAGGCGCTGGTTGGGCAGCGGCAAGCCGGCGGCCAGGCTGTTGCGACTCACCGCGCAGCCATGCAGCCGGCAGAGGATCAGCAGTCCGTCGAGCAGGGGGTCGTCATGGCTCAGGCGCGGATCGCCCGGCGCGGGTGTGCCGCGCTCCTGGATGATCATGGTCACGCTACTTCCTCCCGGGCCGGGCCCACCCGCGTCAACCGTGCCGGGCGAACACTTGCAGGTGTTCGCCCGGCCACTCCGGTCGTCGGGTTATCCATGCCCCGTCGTATCGCTTCACGGTCGTCAGCCCGGCGCCGGGCGGCGCAGGGCACAGGGACGGACGCGAGCGACTTTCTTATTTCAGGTCAGGCAGGCGTGCCTCGTTTTTCACATCCGACAGCGCTACGGCTTCGTGCGGCGCCACCACGTGCTGGGACTTCAGCAGCGCGCCCATGCTGCCGAGCACGCGGTACATCGAGTACTCCTCGGTGTAGCGCACTTCGGTGTAGCGACGGTTGGCGGTGAACAGTTCGTTCTCGCTGTCCAGCAGGTCGAGCAGGGTGCGCTGGCCGAGGGTGAACTGTTGCTGGTACGCCTCGCGCACCTTGCGGGTGTAGTCGGCGTATTCACGTGCCGGCTGGGTCTGTTTCTTGGAGTTTTCCATCGCGTCCCAGGCCAGCGAGAGGTTCTCGTTGAGCAGCCGCAGCGCGTTGTTGCGGACGTCCTGAGCCTCATTGATCTGGTGCGAGGTGGCGTTCAGGTGGGCCTTGTCGCGCATCCCGTTGAACAGGTTGTAGCGCATCACCACCTGGGCTTCCCAGCTGTTGTAGTGGCCTTCGTCGCCATCGACGTTGTTGTTGGCCGCCTTGGCCAGCTCAGCGTCGAAACGCGGGTAGAAGGGCGCCTTGGCGGCCTCGTACTGGGCTTCGGCGGCGTTGACATCGGCTTGTGCCGATTTCAGCAGCGGGTTGTCGCTGAGCATGTTCTGCCGGGCTACCAGCAGGTCCGGCGGAACTTCCGCCTTGACCGTGGAGGGCGCTTCCAGCTGGTCGGGCATGCGTCCGGTGGCGCTGTAGAAATTCGCCTCGGCGTCGGCCAGGTTCACTTCCTCGGTGTAGAGGTTGTTCTGCGCCAGGGCCAGACGGGCGATGGCCTGGTCGTTGTCGGCGGTACTGCCGACGCCGCGCTCGCTGCGCAGACGGATCTGGTCGCCAATGCGTTCGTGGGCCTGCAGGTTGTTCTTCGCCAGGGCCACCATCTCGCGGCGCTTGAGCACTTCGAGGTAGACCTCGACGGTGCGCAGGGCCGCGGTTTCCGAGGTGCCGAGGATTCGGAAGGCCTTGGAATTGACGTTGGACTCGTTGCGCTTGACCTCGTTGGGCGTGCCGAAGCCGTCGAACAGCATCTGCCGCAGACGAATCTCGGCATCACCCCGGGTCAGGGTTTCATCGTTGTGGTTGCCCGCTGCGCGGGTGGTGGGGCTGTCGGTGTTCTCGCGGCCGTAGCCCGCGACAAGATCGACGGTCGGCAGGTAGCCGCCCCTGGCGAATTTCAGTTCTTCATCCGCGGTGAGGCGGCTGTTTACGCTCTGGCTGATTTCCGGGTGGTATTGCAGCGTGCTTTGTATAGCTTCGGTCAGCGTCATGGCTTGCCCATGAGTCCCCGACACCGCCAAAAATACACCGCTCCATAGTGCCGCGTTACGACTGCGCATGGCTTTGCTCCTGGTGTTCTTGTACTTCGATGCTCTTGGATCGCCAATTTATTGGCTTTTTTCTCTTATCAAGCGTTTCACGCCTGTAACATCAGAGCTAAGAACAACTTTTCGAAAACCTCAGAAGAATTTTTCACAAGGGTTATTCGGAAAAAATCTTATGAGCCCTGTGAAAAGCAGCACATTGTTTGAACGTGCAAGCCCTCGTGTTTCCTGGGTATGGGCCGGATAAGGCGCTTGCAGAAGAAGCCAGGTACGGTTTGTAGCAGTTAGGGCGGGGACCACCGCAGAAGGACAAGAAAACGCGTGGCCAGCATGACAAAAAATTGTCGCTGGCTTTTTGATGCAAAAACGCTAGCAGTCCTTTTTGCCCTCTTCGCAACTTTCTTCGCAGCATCCCGATACAAGCGGTGCCATGGCCTGTTTCGGTCAATCGCGCGTCGGTGGAACCGACCGCGGGATGTGCAGCGGAGGAAGGACTCATGGCTACTTTGATGGGTGTCGTCAGCAAGGTAATCGGCGAAGTGTTTGCGGTAGCCGCCGATGGATCGCGTCGTCCTTTGGAACAGGGAGACAAGGTTTTTGTCGGTGAGCAGCTGGTCACCGGCGCCAATGGCGCAGTCGCGCTGAAGGTCGCAGGAGGCGGCGAGATCACGCTGGGGCGTGACAGCTCGCTGCCGCTGACCTCGCAGATGCTTTCCGCCGCGCACCAGGCGGAGCAGGGCGACCAGGCGGTTGCCCAGCAACAGCCGGCGACGCCGACCAAGCAGGACGTCACCGACGTCAAGGCGCTGCAGGCGGCCATCGCCGCGGGCGCCGACCCGACCCAGCAAGCCGAAGCCACTGCCGCAGGGCCCAGTGCCGCAGGCGCGGCCAACAACAAGCCAGGCGGCGGGCACTCCTTCGTGCTGCTGACCGAGGTGGGCGGGCACATTGACCCGAATATCGGCTTCCCCACCGGCCCGATCGGCTCGGGCCCGTTGCCCCTGCGTGAGTTCGACGGTGTCCCGCAGCCTCGCGCCGAGGCCGTTACGCCGCCGGAGGTGGTGCCGCCGGATGGCCAGCCGAGCGCCGGCCCCAGCGGCCCTGGCGGTGCCAGCGTATTCGAGGCCGGCTTGCCCGGCGGGATTCCCGATGGTGCCGGTGAGGGCGCGAGCTACTCCGGCAGCCTGGGCTACAACTTCGGAAGCGATGGTGTCGGCAGCTTCGCCTGGGGCACTGCGGGGCTACCCAGCCTGACCTCGGGTGGTGTCGCCATCACCTACAGCGTCAGCCCTGACGGCCATGTGCTCACCGGCAGCGCCAATGGCACGCCGGTATTCACCATCACCCTCACCAATATCAACACCGGCGCCTTCGAGGTCACCCTGCTGCAGCCGGTGGATCACCCGGTGAAGGGTTCCGAGGACACGCTGACTTTCGATGTTCCCTACACCATCACCGATGGCAACGGCACCTCGGCCAACGGTACCCTGACCGTGGGTATCGTCGACGACGCGCCGCAGGCCAGCCTGTCCGCCGACAATGGCGTGGACGTGCTGCTGCAGACCCATGACGCCAACACCATCGGGGCGGCGTTCGACACCTCCAGCGCCGACTACAGCGCGGCGTTCAAGGTGACCGCCAACTATGGCGGTGACGGCGCCGGCACTACCGAGATGAGCTACAGCCTGAACCTGGTCGGCGGTAACGGCGCCAACTCGGGCCTGACCAGCGGCGGCGCGACTATTTACCTGTACAGCGTGGGCGGCGCCATCGTCGCCTCCACCTCGGCCAGCGCCGCCGGCATCAGCGGCGAGAACACCATCTTCAGCCTGTCGGTGAACGGCAGCACCGGTGTGGTCACCCTGACCCAGTACAGCGCCATCGATCATGCCCTGCCGGGCAGTGAAAGCGGCTATGCCAGCCAGACCGCAGTGCTCGATTCCGGCCTGGTGCAACTGCAGGGCAACCTGACGGTCACCGACCGCGACGGCGACAGCGTTTCCTCCAGCAGCTCCATCGACCTCGGCGGCCGCGTGAGCTTTACCGACGATGGCCCGAGCATTGCGGTGGGCAACACCGAGGGCCTGCACCTGACGGTGGACGAAACCAGCCTCGGCCAGGCGGCCACCAGCAGCGTCGCCGCGGGCGACCTGTTCAATGCGCAGTTCGGCGCAGACGGTGCCGGCTCGATTACCTACAAGGTCAGTGCCACTGACAACACCGACAGCGGCGTGAAGGACAGCGCCACTGGCGACAAGATCTTCCTGTTCAACACCGCCAATGGTGTCGAAGGCCGGGTGGGCGGTGCCGACGGCGCAGTCGCCTTCCGCGTGACCCTGGGTGCCGATGGCAAGATCACCCTCGACCAGGTGCGCGCCCTGGTGCACCCGGACGCCACCGACTCGAACGATCCGCTGAGTCTGGGCGAGGGCAAGATCAGCCTGACCGCCACCGTGACCGACGCCGACGGCGATCACCAGAGCGCCAGCCTTGACCTGGGCAGCAGGCTCACCTTCCTCGATGATGGCCCGAGCATTTCCGTGGGCAACACCGAGGGCCTGCACCTGACGGTGGACGAGACCAACCTCGGCCAGGCTGCCACCAGCACGGTCGGCGCAGGCGATCTGTTCAACGTCCAGTTTGGCGCTGACGGTGCCGGCTCGGTCACCTACAAGGTGTCCGCGACCGACAACACCGACAGCGGGGTGAAGGACACCGCTACCGGCGACAAGATCTTCCTGTTCAACACCGCCAATGGTGTCGAAGGCCGGGTGGGCGGCGCCGACGGTGCAGTCGCCTTCCGCGTGACCCTGGGCACCGACGGCAAGATCACCCTCGATCAACTGCGCGCGCTGGTCCATCCGGACGCCACCGACTCGAACGATCCGCTGAGCCTGGGTACCGGCAAGATCAGCCTGACCGCCACCGTGACCGACGCCGATGGCGACCACCAGAGCAGCAGCCTCGACCTGGGCAGCAGGCTCACCTTCCTCGATGACGGTCCGAGCATTTCCGTGGGCAACACCGAGGGCCTGCACCTGACGGTGGACGAAACCCACCTGGGCGTCACCGACACCAGCAGCACCAGCGTGGCCGACCTGTTCACCACGCACTTCGGCGCTGACGGCGCGGGCTCCATCACCTACAAGGTGGGCACCACCGATGGCACCGACAGCGGCCTGACGGACACCGCCACCGGCGCGAAGATCTTCCTCTTCAACACCATCAATGGCGTGGAAGGGCGAGTCGGCACCAGCGCCGATGTGGCCTTCCGGGTCACCCTCGATCCGGACGGCAAGGTCACCCTCGACCAGCTGCGCGCGGTGGTTCACCCGAACCCCAGTGACGCCAATGACGGGGTCAGCCTCGACCCGAATGCGCTCACCCTGACCGCCACCATCACCGACAAGGATGGCGACAGCTCCTCGGCGCACATCGACCTGGGCAGCAAGCTGACCTTCCTCGACGACGGCCCGAGCATCGAGCCGTGCAAGGATGCCGACATCAAGCTGACGGTGGACGAAACCCACCTGGGCGTCACCGACACCAGCAGCACCAGCGTGGCCGACCTGTTCACCACGCACTTCGGCGCTGACGGCGCGGGCTCCATCACCTACAAGGTGGGCGCCACCGACGGTACCGACAGCGGCCTGAAGGACACCGCCACCGGCGAGAAGATATTCCTCTTCAACACCCTCAATGGTGTGGAAGGGCGAGTCGGCACCAGCGCCGACGTGGCCTTCCGGGTAACCCTCGATCCGGATGGCAAGGTCACCCTCGACCAGCTGCGCGCGGTGGTTCACCCGAACCCCGGTGACGCCAATGACGGGGTCAGCCTCGACCCGAATACGCTCACCCTGACTGCCACCATCACCGACAAGGATGGCGACAGCTCCTCGGCGCACATCGACCTGGGCAGCAAGCTGACCTTCCTCGACGATGGCCCGAGCATCGAGCCGTGCAAGGATGCCGACATCAAGCTGACGGTGGACGAAACCCACCTGGGCCAGGCGGATACCAGCAGCCTGAGCGTGGCCGATCTGTTCAACGCCCACTACGGCGCCGACGGTGCCGGCAGCATCGTTTACAAACTGAGCGCCGCCGACAACACCGACAGTGGCCTGAAGGATACCGCCACCGGCAGCAGGATCTTCCTCTACAACACGGCCAACGGTGTCGAGGGGCGCCTGGAGGGAACCAGTACGGTCGCCTTCCGCGTGGGCATCGATGCTGATGGCAAGGTCACCCTGGAACAACTGCGCGCGATGGCGCATCCGGATACCACCAATCCCGACGACGCCCTGCACCTGGATGGCCAGGTCACCCTGACGGCGACCATTACCGATGGCGACGGCGATCACCAGAGCGCCAGCATCGACCTGGGCAGCAAGCTGACCTTCCTCGATGACGGCCCGAGCATCGCCCCTTCGAGCATCTACGACATCAGCCTGGAAGTGGACGAGTCCAACCTCGGCAGCGATGCGCGCGTCGAGTCGAGCCTGGTTTCGCTGCTGTTCGAGTCGCACTTCGGTGCCGATGGCGCGGGCAGCATCACCTACAAGGTGAGCACCGTGGATGGCAGCGACAGCGGCCTGCGCGAGACCGCCAGCGGTGACCGCATCTTCCTCTACAACGAGAACGGCACGGTGGTCGGCCGCGTCGAGCACAGCAACGCCATCGCCTTCGTCGTCAGCGAGGACAACGGTGCGCTGATGCTCGACCAGCGCCTGGCGCTGGTGCACGGCAATCCGAACAACTCGGATGAACCGCTGCGCCTGGAGAACGGCAAGATCACCCTCACCGCGACCATCACCGATGGGGACGGTGACCATGCCTCGGCCTACGTCGACCTGGGCAGCAAGATGGTGTTCTACGACGATGGTCCGAGCATCGAACCCTGCACCACCGCCGACATCAGGCTGACGGTGGACGAGACCCAGCTGGGCGTTGCCGCCAGTGCCTCGGCCAGTGACGTGGCGGCGCTGTTCAGCAGCCACTTCGGCAATGACGGGGCTGGTGGCATCACCTACAAGCTGACTACCACCGAGGGTATCGACAGTGGCCTGAAGGACACCGCCACCGGCAGCAAGATCTTCCTCTACAACACTGCCAATGGCGTCGAAGGGCGCGTGGAGGGCACCAGCCTGGTGGCGTTCAGCGTCACCCAGCAGAACGGCGTCATCACTCTCGACCAGCAGCGCGCGCTGGTGCATCTGATCACCACCGACTCCAACGATCCGCTGAGCATCGGCGCCGGCAAGATCAGCCTCACCGCGACCATTACCGATGGCGATGGCGACCATGCCTCGGCCAGCGTCGACCTGGGTGGCAAGCTGACCTTCCTCGACGATGGCCCCAGCATCCAGCCGTGTACCGATGCCGATATCAGCCTGGTGGTGGATGAGTCCACCCTTGGCAGCGCCGCGCGTGTCGAGGCGTCGCTGGTGTCGCAACTGTTCACCACCAGCTTCGGCGCCGATGGTGCGGGAAGCGTTACCTACAAGGTCAGCGTGGCCCAGGACGGAACCGACAGCGGCCTGCGTGCAAGCGCCGACGGCGCGCACATCCTGCTGTTCAACGACGGCAACGGGGTGGTCGGCAAGGTCGAGGGCAGCAACACCATCGCCTTCGTGGTACGCCCCGATGGCGGTGCGCTGACCCTGGAGCAGCGTGTCGCCTTCATCCACCCGGACAGCCACAACGACGATGAAACGCTGAGCCTGGTGACCGGCAAGATCACCCTGACGGCCACCATCACCGATGGCGACGGCGACCATCAGAGCGCCAGCATCGACCTGGGCAGCAAGCTGATCTTCCACGACGACGGGCCGAGCATCGTCGCCAACCAGGCCAATGGTCCGGCGCTGGTGGTGGACGAGAGCAACCTGAACGCCAATGCCAGTGCCAGCGTCAGCAGCCTCTTCACCAGCAGCTACGGCGCGGACGGCGCAGGCTCGCTGGTGTACAAGGTGGTTGCCAGCAGCCAAGGCGGCGACAGCGGCCTGAGCGTCACCAATGGCGACAAGGTCTACCTGTTCAATGAAAACGGTGGCGTGGTCGGCCGCGTCGGTGGGGCCGGCGGCGCCATCGCCTTCACCGTGACGGTGAACAACGGCAACGTCACCCTCGACCAGCAGATGGCGCTCAAGCATCCGGACGGAGCCAACCCGGACGACGTGCTGAGCATCGCCGGCGGCAAGATCAGCCTCACCGCCACCATCACCGATGGCGACGGCGACTCGCACAGCGCCAGTGTCGAACTGGGCAGCCAGTTGATCTTCCATGACGATGGCCCGAGCATCACCGCCAGTTCGCAAGGTGCCCCGGCGCTGACCGTGGACGAGTCGAACCTGGGCAGCGATGCCAGCGCCAATGTCACCAGCCTGTTCACCAGCAGCTACGGCGCCGACGGTGCGGGATCGCTGGTGTACAAGGTGGTGGCGGCGGCCGACGGAAGCGACAGCGGCCTGCGCGTGACCAACGGCGACAAGATCTTCCTGTTCAACGAAAACGGTGGCGTGGTCGGTCGTGTCGGTGGGAGCGGTGGCGCCATTGCCTTCACCGTGACGGTGAACAACGGCAGCGTGACCCTCGACCAGCAGATGGCCTTCAAGCATCTGATCTCTACCGACCCGAACGATGCACTGAGTATCGCTACCGGCAAGATCGCCCTGGTCGCGACCATCACCGACGGCGATGGCGACTCCCAGTCGGCGAGCCTGGAGCTGGGCAGCAAGCTGACCTTCCTCGACGATGGTCCGAGCATCAGCGTGGACAACAGCGCCGTGCCGACGCTGACGGTCGATGAAAGCAACCTGAGCACCGATGCCAGCGCCAACTTCAGCACCGCGTTCAACGCCAACCCCGGCGCCGATGGCGGCAGCACTACCTATAGCCTGACGGCTACCAGCGGTACCCAGAGCGGCCTGCAGACCACTGACGGGCAGAACATCGTGCTGGTCAAGGTCAGCGATACGCAGGTCGAAGGCCGGGTGGGCAGCACCAGCGGGGCGACGGCCTTCAAGGTGACGCTCGACAGCAGTGGCGTGGTCAAGCTCGACCAGCAGCTGGCCCTCAAGCATCCCAATGCCAATGACCCGAACGATTCGCTGAGCCTGGCCAACGGCAAGATCGGCCTGACCGCCACGGTGACCGATGGCGACGGTGATTCGAAGTCCGTCAGCGTCGACCTGGGCAGCAAGCTGAACTTCCTCGACGACGGCCCGACGGCGGTGGACGATTCGCCGCGCTGCCTGGTGCAGCAGGCGCCGCCGGCGGTGAACCTGACCCTGGTGGTGGACGTTTCCGGCAGCATGCAGGGCGACAAACTGGCCAACGCCAAGGCGGCGCTGGTCAACCTGGTGCAGCAGTATGCGGCCATGGGCATCGCCATCCACGTGTCGCTGCTGACCTTCGCCAGCACTGCCAAGGACCTCGGCGACTTCAACTTCAGCGGCAGCTCCGACGCTCAGTACACCTCCCTGGTGAACAAGATCAACGGCCTGCAGACCGAGGACAACACCAACTACCAGGTCGCGCTGAACCTGGCCAAGACCAACGTCACCTCCGATATCACCGCCAGCGGCCATGACCCGGCGGCGATCAACCGGGTGTACTTCATCTCCGATGGTCAGCCCAACGAAGGCAACACCAGCAGCGCCATCACCCAGTGGAAGGCATTCCTGGCCAACCCGGACGGTGACAACAACGACGCCACCAACCACGTCGATGCCTACGCCGTGGGCCTGGGCACTTCGATCACCAACGCCGACCTGGTGGGCATCGATGGCAAGGGCACGCCGATCATCGTCACCCAGCCCAGCGACCTCACCGCTACCCTGCAGAACCTGGTGACCATCGACTCGGTCAGCGGCAACCTGCTGGCCAACGATGTGCCGGTGAGCGCCGACGGAACCGTGCGCATCAGCCAGGTCGAGTTCGGCGGCGAGAAGTTTGCCGTGGATGCCTCGGGCAACTTCACCAACGTCAACCCCAGCGCGACCAGCGCGACCGGCAGCTACAGCAGCAGTACCGGCCTGCTGACCATCCAGACCAGCAGCGGCACGCTGACCGTGTACCTCAAGGATGTGGCGGGGCACCATGCCGGTGACTACACCTACGCCTCTAAGGCGGGCGTGGCCTTCCCGGAAAGCGGGCAGATCAGCGAGGTGTTCAAGTACACCATTGTCGATGGCGACGGCGACACGGCGTCGGCCAACCTCAATATCTGCCTGCAGTACGGCCAGCCCATTCTGGTGGTCGGCAGCAACGCCGGTGATGTCGATGGCTCTTCGGTCCTGCACACCGTTCCCAGCCCGCTGGATGCGGACAAGGCCGGGCAGATCAATGGCAGTGGCGGTAACGACGTACTGATCGGTGATGCCGGCGGAGTCTCGGTCTATACCCAGCCGGGCAAGAACTACAACATCTCGCTGATCGTCGACACCTCCACCAGCATGTCCGACGCCTCCGGCAGCGGTATGTCGCGCATGGCCCTGGCGAAGAACGCGCTGATCAACCTGGTGAACACCATCAAGGGGCATGACGGGGTCATCAACGTCAACCTGGTGTCGTTCGCCGACACCGCCAAGAGCACCAGCTTCAACGGCCTGACCACAGCCAACGTGACCTTGCTGATCGCAGCGATCAATGCCCTCAGCGCAAACGGTGCGACCAACTACGACGATGCCATGCAGAAGGCCTCGGCGTGGTTCAACAGTCAGGTCAATACCAACCATGCCGATGCCGCCCACGGCTACGTCAACCTGGCGTTCTTCCTCACCGACGGCAACCCCACTGTCTACAACGGCAACGCCGGCAGTGGCAGCAGCACCAACTACAACGACATGAACGTCGCGCTCACTTCCGGGCACGACATGCTGCACCATGACGGCGCCCTGGTCGGCGACAACTCGGTGAGCGTCAACGCCATCGGTATCGGCAGCGGCATCAACAGCGACTACCTGCGCTACTTCGACAACACCAACACCACCGGTACTGTCGGCACCAGCGTCGATGGCACTACCCTCACCAACTCGGTCGGCCAGCCGCAGATCATCAACACCGCCGAGCAGTTGCAGGCGGCGCTGCAGGAAGGCTTCAGCACCAGCACACCGGCGACGGTGGGCAACGACCACCTGGTCGGCGGTGCGGGTAACGACATCATCTTCGGCGATGTCATCAACACCGACCAACTGGCCTGGGCCGGGCATGCCGCCGGCACGCACAACGGCCAGGGCTTCCAGGCGCTGGTGGACTACCTGACCGCGACCAATGGCACGGCGCCGACGGCGGCGACGATCAGCAACTACATCGTCCAGCACGCGGATCAGTTCAACGTCGCCGGTGACACCCGCGGCGGTGACGACATCCTCGAGGGCGGCCCGGGCAATGACCTGATGTTCGGCCAGGGTGGCAACGACAAGCTGATCGGCGGGCCCGGCGACGACATCATGTACGGCGGCACCGGTGCGGATGAGTTCATCTGGAAGTCCGGCGATACCGGTCACGATGTGATCAAGGACTTCAACATCGCCGAGCACGACGTGCTGAACTTCGCCGACCTGCTGCAAGGGGAAACCGCCACCGCCTCGTCGCTGGCGCACTACCTGACCTTCTCGGTCAGCGCCGGCACCACCACCATCGGCGTCAGCCCCACCAGCGGTGGCGCCGTCACCCAGACCGTCGACCTGGCCAACGTCGACCTCGCCTCCAAGTACGCGGGCCATGCCGGCAGCGGCGTGCTCTCGGCGGGAGATACGCAGACCGTGCTCACCGGCCTGCTGGGGGACCACGCGATCAAGACCGACACCGTCTGACCCCGTGTGACGCCAGTCGAAACCGCCGCCTCCGGGCGGCGGTTTCGTTTGGGCCCGGCGTATCGGCCAATGGGGAGGAACAGGGCTCGGCTATACGGCTGGTGAATGATCGTCGCCCTGCGTCCTCACTGGCGCCTATGCTCGGGGCCAGACCCTCCTCCCCAACGAACAACAAGCAACGAGGTTTCCCATGCGCGAAGTGGTGATCGTCGACAGCGTCCGTACCGGCCTGGCCAAGTCCTTCCGGGGCAAATTCAACATGACCCGTCCGGACGACATGGTCGCCCATTGCATCGACGCGCTGCTGGCGCGCAATAACCTCGATCCGCTGCTGGTGGATGACTGCGTGGTCGGCGCCGGTTCCAACGAAGGCGCCCAGGGCCACAACATCGGCCGCAACGCGGCGGTGCTGTCGCGCCTGGGTATCCACGTCGCCGGCATGACCCTCAACCGCTACTGCTCCTCGGGCCTGCAGGCCATCGCCATTGCCGCCAACCAGGTGGCCTCGGGCTGCAGCGACATCCTGGTGGCCGGCGGCGTCGAGTCGATCAGCATGACCGCGGGCAAGATGAACCGCGACAACTTCGTCAACCCGCGCCTGGAGTCGGATTTCCCCGGCATCTACTACCCGATGGGGCAGACCGCCGAGATCGTCGCCCGCCGCTACAACGTCACCCGCGAAGCGCAGGACCTGTACTCGCTGCAGAGCCAGCAGCGCACCGCGCGCGCCCAGGCCGAAGGTCTGTTCGACGATGAAATCGTGCCGATGAGCGTGAAGTACCTGGTGGAAGACAAGGCCACCGGCGAGAAGAAGGTGCTCGATGCCGTGGTCGACCGCGACGACTGCAACCGCCCGGAAACCACCCTCGAGGGCCTGAACTCCCTCAAGCCGGTGTTCGCCGAGGACGGCTCGGTCACCGCCGGCAACGCCTCCCAGCTGTCCGATGGCGCTTCCATGACCCTGGTCATGAGCCTGGACAAGGCGCTGGAACTGGGCCTCAAGCCCAAGGCCTTCTTCCGCGGCTTCACCGTCGCCGGCTGCGAGCCGGACGAAATGGGCATCGGCCCGGTGTTCTCGGTGCCCAAGCTGCTCAAGGCCAAGGGCCTGCAGGTCGCCGACATCGACCTCTGGGAGCTCAACGAAGCCTTCGCCTCGCAGTGCCTGTATGCCCGCGATCGCCTGGGTATCGACAACGAGAAGTACAACGTCAACGGTGGCTCCATCTCCATCGGCCACCCCTTCGGTATGACCGGCTCGCGCCAGGTCGGCCACCTGGTGCGCGAACTGCAGCGGCGCAACCTGCGCTACGGCGTCGTCACCATGTGCGTGGGCGGCGGCATGGGCGCCACCGGCCTGTTCGAAGCGGTACGCTGAGCACGGCGGGCGAGGGCGCCCGCCCTTGCCCGAAAGGCGCCGACCGCTCCACGCAAGCGGTGCGGTACCTTGCAAAGCCCCTGGCGGAAACGCCGGGGGCTTTTTCATTTGCGCTCGCCTGTGGAAGAGAAGCTGGCAAAACAAAACCCCGGCACCAGGCCGGGGTTCTGCGTTCTTTGCGTCAGTTCGGAGTCAACGCGCAACCCGCGCCATCAGCCCCGCTGCCTGCCGCATGCGGGTGATGTACTGCGCCACTTCGCGCTCGGCGTCGAAGCGGGTGAAGTAGGGGCCTTCGAGCGTGCCCTCGCGGGTGGAGAAGAAGTACTGACCATTGACCGAACTGATCCGATCACTGCGGTAATGGGTGGCCGCCTGACCGTCGTCGACTCGTTGCCCCAACATACGCTGACCTCCCGTACAAAAGGATTAATTGATTCGAGTGTATGACGCAAAGCCCCGCCGCGCCTGGGTTACGGGCGGATGGCGACGAACGGTGGGCTTTCGTCTCAGCGCTGAAACACATGCCCAGCCGAGCTTCACCGGCCTTTGACTATGCTCAGTGTCCGGCGCCTTGGGCGGCGGAGCAGGGTCGGCAGAAGTGTTGATATTTTGGTTATAAGAAAATCAAAATATATTCTTTTTAATGCGTAAAGACCTTGTGCATAGTGGCTACCAACACGAACAAGGAGAGACCCATGAGCTTGCGACTTGGCGACATCGCCCCCGACTTCGAACAGGAATCCAGCGAAGGCCGCATCCGTTTCCATGAGTGGCTCGGCAACAGCTGGGGCATTCTGTTCTCCCACCCGGCCGACTTCACCCCGGTGTGCACCACCGAGCTGGGCCTGACCGCCAAGCTCAAGGATCAGTTCGCCGCCAAGGGCGTCAAAGTGATCGCGCTGTCCGTCGACCCGGTGGACTCCCACGTGAAGTGGATCGACGACATCAACGAGACCCAGAACACCGTGGTCAACTTCCCGATCATCGCCGACGCCGACCGCAAGGTCTCCGAGCTGTACGACCTGATCCACCCGAACGCCAACGACACCCTCACCGTGCGTTCGCTGTTCGTCATCGACCCGAACAAGAAGGTGCGCCTGACCATCACCTACCCGGCGAGCACCGGGCGCAACTTCAACGAAATCCTGCGTGTCATCGACTCGCTGCAGCTCACCGACAACCACAAGGTCGCCACGCCCGGCAACTGGCAGGACGGCGATGACGTGGTGATCGTGCCCTCGCTCAAGGACGAGGAAGAGATCAAGCAGCGTTTCCCCAAGGGCTACCGCGCGATCAAACCCTACCTGCGCCTGACGCCGCAACCGAACAAGTGATTCGAAGCGGCTGCGCGTCGGCCAGCCTGCGTTGCCAGCGGCAGCGAGATGCTCATGTGCTGTAGCACACTCCGCTCTCACTGCCGCTGGCGCCTTGCCTGGCTCTAGCTCGCGCGCTTCGGAGGCAGAAGTTTCAACCTCGAGCGGGAAATCGGGCCGGTTCGCCGGCCCATTTTTTATCTTTCACGCGCGGACCACGCCGCGCTTTTTTATTCGCTTCAGTCCCCGTCCTGACTTGCCCGCCAAACGGGAAGAAGACACCAGCCCACGCCAAGGAGAACGACCATGGGTCATTCCACCTGGCGCCGCAGCCTGGCCGTCGCTCTTCTCGCGAGCCTGCCGATCGGCGCCTACAACAGCCCCATCCAAGCCGCCGACGCACCCAGGGAGGTGCGCCTGGACTACGCCTACTACGCGCCCACCAGCCTGGTGCTCAAGCACTTCGGCTGGCTGGAGAAATCCCTCAAGCCGCAGGGCACCGAAGTGCGCTGGATATTCAGCCAGGGCAGCAACCGTTCGCTGGAATACCTCAACGCCGGCAGTACCGACTTCGCTTCCACCGCAGGCCTGGCCGCCGTGCTCAGCCGCGCCAATGGTGCGCCGCTGAAGACCGTCTACATCGCCAGCCGTCCGGAGTGGACCGCGCTGGTGGTGCCCAAGGATTCGCCGCTCAAGTCCGTGGCCGACCTCAAGGGCAAGAAGATCGCCGCCACCAAGGGCACCGATCCCTACCTGTTCCTCCTGCGCAGCCTGCAGCAGGCCGGGCTGGACAAGAACGATGTGGAGATCGTCCACCTGCAGCACCCGGACGGCCGTGCCGCGCTGGAGCAGGGCAGGGTGGATGCCTGGGCGGGGCTGGACCCGCACATGGCCGCCAGCGAACTGCAGGCCGGTTCACGCCTGCTGTACCGCAACGTCGACTTCAACAGCTACGGCGTGCTCAGCGTCACCGAGAAATTCGAGCAGGAGCAGCCGGCGCTGATCAAGCAGGTCATCGCCGCCTACGAGGAGGCGCGCCAGTGGGCCATTGCCCACCCGGAGGAGACCGCGAAGCTGCTCGCCGAGGAGGCCAAGCTGCCGCTTGAAGTGGCGAAGCTGCAACTCTCGCGCACCGACTTCAGCAAACCGCTGCCGGGGGCCGAGCAGGTTGCCGCGCTGAAAGCCGCCGCACCGATCCTGGTCGATGAGCAACTGGTTCGTCCGGGTACCGACGTCACCGCCGTGGTGGATCAGCTGATCGCTCCGCAACTGGCTGGCGAGGTCATCGGCAAGGCTGGCGCCGTCGCCAAGGCGGAGCAGTAAGCCATGCCACCCCAGAGCCTGCCGACCCAGAGCCTGCGCCTCGCCCGCCAGCAGCGGCAGCAGCCAACGCTGCGCTGGCCGCGGCTGAGCTGGCGCGCCTGGCTGCTGCCGCTGCTGCTGTGCGCGGTGCTGGAACTGGTGGTACGCGTCGGCTGGCTGCCCGAGCACCAGATGCCGGCACCCAGCAGCGTTGCGCTGACGCTCTGGCAACTGGCCCAGGGCGAGCTGTGGAAACACGTGGCGGCCAGCCTTGCGCGGGTGGCTGCCGGCTTCTCCATCGGCGCGGCGTTGGCCATCCTGATCGGCACCTGGGTCGGCCTCAGCCAGCGTGCCGAGGCTTATCTCGAACCGACTTTCCAGGCATTGCGGGCCATCCCCAGCCTCGCCTGGGTGCCGCTCCTGCTGCTCTGGCTGGGCATCGACGAGACACCGAAGATCGTCCTGATCGCCCTCGGCGCCTTCTTCCCCGTGTATCTCTCGCTGGTAGCCGGCGTGCGTAACGTCGACCGCAAGTGGGTCGAGCTGGGCCGGCTGTATCACCTGTCGCCGTTCGCCCTGGTGCGGCGGATTCTGCTGCCGGCGGCGTTGCCGAGCCTGTTCACCGGCTTGCGCGGCGCGCTGAGCCTGAGCTGGATGTTCCTCGTCGCCGCCGAGCTGATCGCCGCCACCCGTGGCCTGGGCTACCTGCTCAGCGATGGCCGGGAAACCTCGCGGCCGGACATCGTCATCGCCGCGATCCTGGTGCTGGCGGTGCTCGGCAAGCTCAGCGACAGCCTGCTCAAGGCGCTGGAGCAGCGCGCGCTGGCCTGGCGCGACACCTTCCTCGGCAATGGAGAGAGCTGATGAGCGCCTTGCTGGCACTGTGTGATATCCGCAAGAGCTTCTCCGGCGTGCGGGTGCTGGACGACGTCAGCCTGAGCCTGGCGCCGGGCGAAGTGGTCAGCCTGCTCGGCCCCAGTGGCTGTGGAAAAAGTACCCTGCTGCGCATCGCCGCCGGGCTGGATGACGAATTCGCCGGCTCGCTGGAGCGCAATCCGCTGCTGGGCTTCGGCCCGCATGGCGATACCGGCCGTGGCGGCGGTGGCGTCGGCGTGGTGTTCCAGGAGCCGCGCCTGCTGCCCTGGCTCAGCGTGGCGCAGAACATCGGCTTCGCCGACGGCTGGTTGGCCGACGATACCCGCATCGAGCACCTGCTGCGCGACGTGGGCCTGGAAGGCAAGGGCGACCTGCTGCCCAAGCAGCTCTCCGGCGGCATGGCCCAGCGTGCGGCCATCGCTCGTGGCCTCTATGGCCGGCCGCAGGTACTGCTGCTGGACGAGCCCTTCAGCGCGGTGGACGCCTTCACCCGCATCCGCCTGCAGGACCTGATCCAGCAACTGGCGCTGGAGTACGACATCAGCATCCTGCTGGTCACCCACGACCTCGACGAAGCCTTCTACCTCAGCGACCGCGTCCTGCTGCTGGGCGGCACGCCCAGCCGCCTGCGCCGCGAATTCCCCGTGCCGCTGCCGCGCCCGCGCGACCGTCGCGCGGTGGAACTGGCCTTCCTGCGCGGCGAAGCGCTGACCGAACTGCACCAGTCGCACGTCATCTGACGTTCCGCCCCTACGGAATGCCGCTGTGCTCGGATCGGCCCTCACCCTAGCCCTCTCCCAGAGGGAGAGGGGACCGTTCGGTGCAGGATGAAACCACAGCATCAGCCGGCACGGCCTGCCCCCTCTCCCTAAGGGAGAGGGTTGGGGTGAGGGGAAAATGCAAGCGCAGAATTATCCCGGAGAAGACAGTTGTTCATGCTTTTAAAACAAAATCGCATAATCAAATGAAAAAATAACATTTATTGGAATATGAGGTTGCCTGTTAAGGTCTATGCACATTGGTTAGCAGGACGGCATTTGTATCGTCCTGGTCGTTATAAGGAAGCGTGCAGATGTATGTAGTCACCCTTGCCGGCAGCCCCAGCCAGCGTTCCCGTTCCGGTGTCCTCCTGGATGTCGCACGGAACTGGCTGCACGCCCACGGCGCCGAGGTGCGCTCCTACTCCGTGCACGACTTTCCCGCTGAAGACCTGCTGCATGCGCGCTTCGACAGCCCGCGGGTGATGGAGCTGATCGAGCAGGTCCTGCGCGCCGACGGCCTGGTGATCTCCACGCCGGTGTACAAGGCGTCCATTGCCGGTGCGCTGAAAGTGATTCTCGACCTGCTGCCGGAGCGGGCATTGGCGCACAAGGTGGTGCTGCCCCTGGCCACCGGCGGCAGCAACGCCCACATGCTGGCGGTGGACTACGCGCTCAAGCCGGTCCTCGCTGCGCTGAAGGCCCAGGAAACCCTGCATGGCGTGTTCGCCGAAGAGAGCCAGGTGCAATACCCCGAGGGCAATTCCCCGGCACGCCTGGAGTCGACCCTCGAACACCGGCTGCTGGAATCCCTGGAACAGTTCCACGGCGCCCTCGCGCGCCGGCCGAAACCCATCGACCCGAACCTGCTCAACGAACGGCTGATCAACGCCCGCTGGAGCATCTGACAGGCAACTCCACGCAGGAACACGCCAAGCCCCGAACCGGCAGGCGGCAACTGCGTCACCAACAAGAAAAGGCCCTCACCGTCCCGTCAACGGGACCGCAGGTCCGGCAATCACACTCGATGAAGGATCACTCCCATGCGGACCCTTACTTTGCGTAGTGGACTGGCGGCCCTGCTGATCGCGGCCCTGTCCTACAACGTCCAGGCGGACGAACAACCCGGCACCCTGCGTATCGGTTATCAGAAATACGGCACCCTGGTGTTGCTCAAGGCCCGTGGCACGCTGGAGAAGCGCCTGGCCGAGCAGGGCGTCAAGGTGCAATGGACCGAATTCCCCGGTGGCCCGCAGCTGCTCGAAGGGCTGAACGTCGGCAGCATCGACTTCGGCGTCACCGGCGAGACCCCGCCGGTGTTCGCCCAGGCTGCTGGCGCCGATCTGGTCTATGTGGCCCACGAGCCGCCGGCACCGACCAGCGAAGCGATCCTGCTGCCCAAGGATTCGCCGATCAAATCCGTCGCCGAGCTGAAGGGCAAGAAAGTCGCCCTGAACAAAGGCTCCAACGTGCACTACCTGCTGGTGCGTGCCCTGGAAAAGGCCGGCCTGAAATACACCGATATCCAGCCCGTCTACCTGCCGCCGGCCGACGCCCGCGCCGCCTTCGAGCGTGGCAGCGTCGATGCCTGGGTGATCTGGGACCCGTACCAGGCTGCCGCCGAGAAACAGCTCGCCGCCCGCACCCTGGTGGATGGCAGCGGTCTTGTGGATAACCACCAGTTCTACCTGGCGACCCGCCCCTACGCGAACAACCACCCGCAGGTGATCACCACCCTGATCGACGAAGTGCGTTCGGTGGGCGAGTGGTCGCAGCAGAACCCGCAGCAGGTGACCGACCAGGTTGCGCCGCTGCTCGGCCTGCCGGCGGACATCACCTTCACCGCGGTGAAACGCCAGGGCTACGGCGCCCAGCCGATCACCCCGGAAGTCACCGCCGCGCAGCAGAAGATCGCCGACACCTTCACCGACCTGAAGCTGATCCCGAAGAAGCTGAGCATCAAGGACGTGGTGTGGACGGCGCCGGCCAAGGTAGCCGCCAGCAACTAACCCGCTTTGTGTAGGAGCGAGCTTGCTCGCGAACCCGCCCAGCGCCAGCGCTGCCGGGAAATCTGTTCGCGAGCAAGCTCGCTCCTACGAAGAACAGCAGCAACACGTACACCCACCCCTTCATCGCGCGGCTACGCCACGCCGGCGCGCTTATCTGGAGTTACTGCGATGAGTCTCAACATCTTCTGGTTCCTGCCGACCCACGGCGACGGCCACTACCTGGGCACCGCCGAAGGCGCCCGCGCCGTGGACCACGGTTATCTGCAACAGGTCGCCCAGGCCGCCGACCGCCTCGGTTTCGGCGGCGTGCTGATCCCCACCGGCCGCTCCTGCGAGGATTCCTGGCTGGTCGCCGCCTCGCTGATCCCGGTGACCCAGCGCCTGAAGTTCCTGGTCGCCCTGCGCCCGGGCATCATTTCCCCGACCGTGGCCGCCCGCCAGGCCGCAACCCTCGACCGGCTCTCCGGTGGGCGCGCGCTGTTCAACCTGGTGACCGGTGGCGACCCGGACGAGCTGGCCGGTGACGGCCTGCACCTGAGCCATGCCGAGCGCTACGAAGCCTCGGTCGAGTTCACCCGCATCTGGCGCCGCGTACTGGAAGGCGAAACCGTCGACTACGACGGCAAGCACCTGCAAGTGAAGGGCGCCAAGCTGCTCTATCCGCCGATCCAGCAACCGCGTCCGCCGCTGTACTTCGGTGGTTCCTCCGACGCCGCGCAGGACCTTGCCGCCGAGCAGGTCGAGCTGTACCTGACCTGGGGCGAGCCGCCGGCCGCCGTCGCCGAGAAAATCGCCCAGGTCCGCGAAAAGGCTGCCAAGCAGGGCCGCAGCGTGCGCTTCGGCATCCGCCTGCATGTGATCGTCCGCGAGACCAACGAGGAAGCCTGGCAGGCTGCCGACCGCCTGATCTCCCACCTGGACCAGGACACCATCGACCGCGCCCAGGCGTCCCTGGCGCGCTTCGATTCCGTCGGCCAGCAGCGCATGGCCGCCCTGCACGGCGGCAGCAAGGACAAGCTGGAAGTCAGCCCCAACCTCTGGGCCGGTGTCGGCCTGGTTCGCGGCGGCGCCGGTACCGCGCTGGTCGGCGACGGCCCCACGGTGGCGGCACGCGTGAAGGAATACGCCGACCTGGGGATCGACACCTTCATCTTCTCCGGCTACCCGCACCTGGAAGAGTCCTACCGGGTCGCCGAACTGCTCTTCCCGCACCTGGACCTGGCCCAGCCCCAGCAACCGCAGGCGCGCGGCTACGTCAGCCCGTTCGGCGAGATGGTCGCTAATGATTCTCTGCCTCCTAAAAAGCTGCCCAAGGCTGCATCGGCGAGCTGACAAGACCGTAGGGCGAATAACGCAAAGCGTTATCCGCCACCGACGCGAGACGGCGGATGAAGCGTTCCGCTTCATGCGCCCTACGACGAATCCGGAGAGAAGAGATGAGCGTTTCCAACAATCTTGCCCAGCGCCTCGCGCCCTGGGCCCTGCCGGTGGGCCTGGTGGTGATCTGGCAACTGGCGGTGGAGTTCGGCTGGCTGTCCAGCCGCATCCTCCCCGCGCCCAGCGCCGTGGCCGAGGCCGGCTACCACCTGGTGGTCAGCGGCGAGCTGTGGCAACACCTGGCGATCAGCACCTGGCGCGCCGCCGTCGGCTTCGTCATCGGTGGCAGCATCGGCCTGCTGCTGGGGCTGATCACCGGCCTGTCGACGTGGGGCGAGCGCTTCCTCGACAGCTCGGTGCAGATGATTCGCAACGTGCCGCACCTGGCGCTGATCCCGCTGGTGATCCTGTGGTTCGGCATCGACGAGTCGGCGAAGATCTTCCTGGTCGCCCTCGGCACGCTGTTCCCGATTTACCTCAACACCTACCACGGCATCCGCAGCATCGATCCGGGCCTGCTGGAAATGTCGCGCAGCTACGGGCTGTCCGGCTTTGCGCTGTTCCGCCAGGTGATCCTGCCCGGCGCGCTGCCCTCGATCCTGGTGGGCGTGCGCTTCGCCCTGGGCTTCATGTGGCTGACCCTGATCGTCGCCGAGACCATTTCCGCCAATTCCGGCATCGGCTACCTGGCGATGAACGCCCGCGAGTTCCTGCAGACCGACGTAGTGGTCCTGGCCATCCTGCTCTATGCCGTGCTCGGCAAGCTGGCCGACCTCGCTGCCCGCGGCCTGGAACGCGTGTGGCTGCGCTGGCACCCGGCGTATCAGGTGAAAGGAGGTGCGGCATGAACGCCGTAAACAACTTGCCGCAACAACTGAAGAAAGGCATCCCGCTGGCCCTGGAGAACGTGCGCAAGCGCTTCGGCGAGCGTGAAGTGCTCAAGGGTATCGACCTGCGCATTCCCGCCGGCCAGTTCGTCGCCATCGTCGGTCGCAGCGGTTGCGGCAAGAGCACCCTGCTGCGTCTGCTGGCCGGCCTCGATGCCGCCAGCGACGGCCAGTTGCTGGCGGGCTCCGCGCCGCTGGAAAGCGCTCGCGAAGAGACCCGCCTGATGTTCCAGGATTCGCGCCTGCTGCCGTGGAAACGGGTGATCGACAACGTCGGCCTCGGCCTCAAGGGCGACTGGCGCGGCAAGGCGCTGGAGGCGCTGGAAGCCGTGGGCCTGTCCGACCGCGCCAACGAGTGGCCGGCGGGCTTGTCCGGCGGCCAGAAGCAGCGCGTGGCCCTGGCCCGTGCGCTGATCCACCAGCCACGCCTGCTGCTGCTCGACGAGCCGCTGGGCGCCCTGGACGCGCTGACCCGTATCGAGATGCAGCAACTGATCGAAGGCCTCTGGCAGCAGCATGGCTTCACCGTGCTGCTGGTCACCCACGATGTCAGCGAGGCCGTGGCCATCGCCGACCGGGTGATCCTCATCGAAGACGGTGAGATCGGCCTGGACCTGAATGTCGAGCTGCACCGGCCGCGCGCCCGTGGTTCGGCACGCCTGGCCGCGCTCGAAGCCGAAGTGCTCGAACGCGTGCTGTCGCTGCCGGCGCAGCCGCCCGAGCCGGAACCCGTATCGCCACTGCCCACGCAACTGCGCTGGGCACTCTGATCCAACGTTCACACGTGTAACGCCATTCCCCAAGGAGAAACGCCATGACCATCAAAGCCATCAACGTCCGCAACCAGTTCAAAGGCACCATCAAGGAAATCGTCGAAGGCGATGTGCTGTCGGAAATCGACGTGCAGACCGCCGCCGGCATCGTCACCTCGGTGATCACCACCCGTTCCGTGAAAGAGCTGGAACTGGCCATCGGCAGCGAAGTGATCGCCTTCGTGAAATCCACCGAGGTGTCCATCGCCAAGCTCTGAATGCGCCGCTGGAACACAACGGGCAGTCCGGAAACGGGCTGCCCGTTTTCTTTTCGGGCCGCTTGTGGTGTTTCCAATGGGCGTAGGAGCGGACTCCGTCCGCGATGTGCCACCGGCCCGCTCGGAGCGGCCGGGAATCGATCGCGGACGGAGTCCGCTCCTACCCCCAAGCCCACCTTTGTGCGGGCTAGAGCAATTGCTCTACTTCCCCTAGACTCCGCTCAAACCAACAAGAGAAAGGAGTCCCGCATGTCCCTGAGTCCCTCTGCCTTCGCGTTGCTCGGCCTGGTCGCCTGGACCGTGCTGCTGGTCCTGCTGCTGGTCAACCAGCGCGGCCTGCTGGTGATGTCCGGCCGTATGAAGGTCAACGTCTTCGCCGCCGACGGCAGCAACACCCCCGGTACTTTCGGCCAGCGCCTGGTGCGTGCCCACGCCAACTGCGTGGAGAACGTGCCGCTGTTCTGCGCCGTGCTGCTCTATGCCATGGTCACCGACCAGGTGCTGATCACCGATCCGCTGGCGCCGACCCTGCTGGTGGCGCGTATCGTCCAGTCCGTCGTGCACCTGCTCAGCACCTCGGCGCTGGCGGTGTGGGTGCGTTTCGCCGCGTTCTTCGTCCAGCTGATCATCCTGATCTGGTGGTTGCTGCGCCTTTCCACCCTGGTCTGAGCGGCGACCGGAACAGTTGCACAGCGCAACTGTTCCTATGGGGCGTTACCGCCATGACATAGCATGGCGGACCGCACACGCGTCGAGGCTCTCATGCACGTTTCATCCGGCCGCTGGCAATTCGGCCTGTTCCTGGCCCTGGTCACCGCCGTTCTCTGGGGCATCCTGCCGATCAAGCTCAAGGAAGTCCTGAAGGTGATGGACCCGATCACCGTCACCTGGTTTCGCCTGGTGGTGTCCGGTGGTCTGCTGCTCATCTACCTGGCCTTCACCCGCCAGCTACCGCGCTTCTCGCCACTTGGCGCGCGCGGCAAGGGATTGGTGTTGCTGGCCATTCTCGGCCTGACCGGCAACTACGTGTGCTACCTGATCGGCCTGCGCATGCTCACGCCGGGCACCACGCAACTGGTGATCCAGATCGCGCCAATCCTGCTGTTGCTGGGCAGCCTGTTCGTCTTCAAGGAGAGCTTCAGCATTGGCCAGGCACTGGGGCTCGCCGTGCTGATCTTCGGTTTCGTGCTGTTCTTCAATCAGCGCCTGGCGGAACTGTTCAGCTCGCTGGGCGAGTACACCACCGGCGTGCTGATCGTGGTGTTCGCCGCCTTCATCTGGACCTTCTACGGCCTGGCGCAGAAGCAACTGCTGACCCAGTGGACCTCGGTGCAGGTGATGATGGTCATCTACCTGGGCTGCGGCGCGTTGCTCACGCCCTGGGCGCATCCGCTGGAGGCGCTGGAGCTCTCGCCGCTGCAAGGCTGGCTGCTGCTGGCCTGCTGCCTGAACACCCTGGTGGCCTACGGCGCCTTCGCCGAGGCGCTGGCGCACTGGGAAGCTTCGCGGGTCAGCGCGACCCTGGCGATCACCCCGTTGGTCACCTTCGCCTCGGTGGCGCTGGCCGCCTCGCTGTGGCCCGAGTTCGTCCTGCCCGAAGACCTAAACGGTCTGGCCTATCTCGGCGCGCTGCTGGTGGTCAGCGGCTCGGCGCTCACCGCACTGGCACCCTCGTTGTTGCGCAGTTACCGGGCGCGAAGGGCGCGCATCGCCAACCTCTGAATGCCCCGAAGGCCGCCGCGAGGCGGCCTTCTGCTATCCAGCGCTCGCGTTCGGCTTCATTTTCGCAAATGATATGTATTATCATTTGTGCAATTCGATGGTTGTCGAGGCCCAGCGCCTCGGTTCGGGGGCGACGTGGTAGCGGGCAACAGCGGGGCAGGGCGGCGACGCCGGGAGGCGTGGGTCGATGGATGAGCGTTTCTCCCGTTCGGTGTCCCAGGCCTATCGCTCCTTCCACGGCGAGCTCCTGCGCTTCCTGCGCAAGCAGCTGGGCAGCTCGGCAGATGCCGCCGACCTCGCCCAGGACGCCTTCGCCCAGTGGCTCAAGTCGTCTTCGCGGCATGAAGTGGAGCAGCCGCGCGCATTCCTCTTCCAGGTCGCACGCAACCTGCTGCGCGACCACTGGCAGCGCTCCCGGCGCTTTTCCAGCGAACCGGAAGAGGCCGTCGACAGTGACCAGCAACCGGCCGCCGAAGGGGGCGAACCCGTGGTGCAGTTCGAGCGACAACGTTACCTTCGGCAGCTTTCCCAGGCGCTGGACAGCCTGCCGCCACGGCGCCGCGAGGCTTTCATCCTGCACAAGTTCGACGGCCTGTCGCAGCCCGAGGTAGCGCGGCGCATGGGGATTTCACTGAGCATGGTGGAAAAGCACGTCGCCTGTGCGCTGTTGCACTGCAAGCGGCAGGTTCAGGGAGAGGGCGAAGCATGACGCCGCAAGAGGAACGCCAGCAGGTGATTGATGAACTCGCCGCCAAGTGGTTCAGCCGCCAGCGCGCGGGCGCCTGGGATGCCCGCGAGCGCCAGGCCTTCGCCGACTGGCTGGCGGAAGACCCTGCCCATGAATCCGCCTACCGTGAGATCGAGCAGTTGTGGAGCGATCTCGACCAGATTCAGCGGCCCGTCATCGCGCCGCGCCGTCGCTCCAGTCTGCCTTGGCGGGGTCTCGCCGCTGCCAGCGTGTTCTGCGCGGCATTGCTGCTGGCCAACGACTTCAGCGGCGGCCGCCTGGCCGACCCGCAACAGGTGCAATCCACCGCCGCGGGCGAGCAGCGCGAGGTGACACTGACTGATGGCTCGCGAGTGTTCCTGGCCGGTGATTCGGCGGTGCGCATCGAGTTTTCGGATGCGTTCCGCGATGTGCAATTGCTGCGCGGCGAGGCCTATTTCGAGGTTACCCATAACGCCGCCCGGCCCTTCCGCGTGACCCTCGGCGATAGCCGGGTACGGGTGCTCGGCACGGGGTTCGACGTGCACTGTGAGCGCGATGGGCTGACCGTGGCTGTCCGCCACGGCAAGGTGGCCTTGCAGGCGAAACTCGATGCGCGGGGCGAGCAGACCCTGGCCGCGGGTGATCGCGCCCAGCTTGCCGCTGGAGCAGGGGAGGCGCAGATCGATCGCGTGCCTGTCGCCTCCATCGCCGCCTGGCGCGACGGCATGCTCGCCTTCCGCAATCAGCCCCTGGGTGCGCTGGTGGACGAGCTGTCGCAATACCGCGCCGCGCCCATCCGCCTGGGCGACGAGCGCCTGGCGCAGAAGCCCATCTCCGGCAACGTACGCCTGGCCCGCCCCGACGACTTCCTCGCGGCCCTGCCGGTGCTGCTCGACGTGCGCGTGCAGCGCAAGGCCGATGGCAGCGCGGTCATTTTCCCCCGCTGATCCCAACCTGCCGGTATTCCTCCGAGCTGGCCCATTTCGTAGGAGCGGACTTTGTCCGCGATCGATTACCGGCGGCTCTGAGCTGGCCGGTTGCACATCGCGGACGGAGTCCGCTCCTACCCAACCGGATCACACGTGCCGCAAATCTTTCTTGAGAAATATTTTTATTTGCAGGTGTGGGTTTTTCTCGAATGAGGGTCTTCCCCGTCATTCGCTGCGAAACGCGCAGCGCTTTTCGACCCTGGGGAGGGCCTTGCATGCAGTCTCGTTTCAACATTCCCTTCGCACGCCCGCTGGGCTGCGCCGTGCTGCTCGGCAGCCTGATGATGGCCGAGTACAGCCGTGCCGCCGATTGGCAGGTCAACCTGCCGGCGCAGGCGCTGAGCGACTCCATCGGCAGCCTGTCGCAACAGGCCGGCGTGCAGGTGCTCTACGATGCTGCCCAGCTGGACGGCCTCAAGGCGCCAGCGGTGAGCGGCCGCTACAGCGTGCGTGAAGCGCTGGAGCACCTGCTCAAGGGCTCGTCGCTGGAACTGGTGGAGGCGGGCGACGGCTTCGTCGTGCGGCGTTCGGGCAAGGTCGACAAGTTCAGCGACAACGCCATCGAGCTGGACTCGCAGACCATCGTCGGCAGCGGCCTGTCGGTGGACTCCAGCAACGTTGGCCGTTCGACCCTGACCCGCAAGGACATCGAACGCATCCAGGCCGACAACATTCCCACCCTGTTGCAGACCCTGCCCGGCGTGACCATGGGCGGCTCGCCCAAGCCGGGTGGGCAGACCGTCAACATCTGGGGCCTGGGCGATGCCGAGGACGTGCCTTTCACCCTCGACGGCGCGCCCAAGAGCGGCTTCGAGCGCTACCAGCAGGGCACCGTGTTCATCGAGCCGGAGCTGATCAAGCGCATCGAAGTGGAGAAGGGCCCGCACTCGGTCTACAACGGCAACGGCGGTTTCGGCGGCACCGTGCACATGGAAACCAAGGACGCCCCGGACCTGCTGCGCGACGACCAGGATGTCGGCGCCATGCTCAAGTACGGCTATCACTCCAACGACCAGCAGAAGATCTACAGCGGCGCCGTCTATGGCCGCACCGAGGACCGCAAGGTCGACGCGCTGGCCTATCTGACCGCCCGCGACGGTCGGGATATCAAGCTCGCCGGGCACATTCCCGATCCGAACAACAACTACCCGATCAACCCCAGCCGCCTGCCCAATAGCGCCCAGGACCTGGACGCCGGGTTGTTCAAGCTGAACCTGCACCCCAACCTCGACAACGATATCAGCCTGGCCTACAGCCGCTCCCACAGCACCCGCTGGACGCCGTTCTCCTCGGCCTCCTACCCGACGCCGCCGACCCAGTCGAGCATCGACCGCTACGGCTACGAGGCGGCGCTCAAGCGCCTGCTGGCGCACCGCGACACCACGGACACCACCTGGTCGGGCAAGTACGAATACCACCCTGTGGATAACCCGCTGATCGACCTGATGGTGCAGTACTCCGAGTCGCACATCGACCAGACCGACGAGCGTAATCCGGACGCCTTCTTCCAAGTCTCCACCGGTGGCCGCAAGATGGATACCGACTACAAGGACAAGGTGCTGGAGCTGCGCAACACCAGCCTGTTCGCCACCGGCCCGGTGCAACATGCGTTCACCGTGGGTACCGAGTTCCACCGCCACACCCGCACCACCGACATGTACATCCCCGGCTCCACCTACAACACCGCGCGCTACAACTACGGGCACTTCCAGCCGACCTTCATGCCCAGCGGCAAGCAGAACACCAACAGCGCCTACATCCAGGACGCGCTGACCCTGGGCAGCGTGACCATCACCCCGTCGCTGCGCTTCGACCATGTGCGCAACCAGGGCAAGGACAACGACGCGCCGATCTACAACAACGCCGCGCAAGGCCACGACTACAGCTCGCAGACTTACAGCGGTTGGTCGCCGCGCCTCTCGCTGTTCTGGACGGCCACCGAGCGCCTGGGCTTCTTTGCCGACTACAGTCGCACCTGGCGCGCGCCGGTGATCGACGAGATGTACGAGGTGCAGAACAGCAGCACGGTCAGCGCCACCAGCCGCGACCTCGACCCCGAGCGCATTCATGCGCTGCGCTTCGGCTCGCTGGTCAACCTGCCGGACCTGTTCATCAACGGCGACAACCTGCAGGTGCGCACCACGCTGTTCCAGAACAAGATCAAGGACGAGATATTCCGCACCCGCAGCGTCGGCTGCGAGCAGCAGGCGATCGACAACGGCACTATCTCCGGCAGCTGCGGCGACTACCTGCCGCTGTCCAACTACCGCAACCTGCCGGGCGTGACCTACAAGGGCTTCGAGATCGAGAGCTTCTACGACAGCCCCTGGCTGTTCGGCGGGCTGTCCTATTCGTGGGTGACCGGCAAGCACGACGGCGCCTACAGCAACCCCTGGGGCCCGAACGTATGGGCGCGCGACGTGCCGCCGGCCAAGTGGGTCGCCACCCTGGGCACCAAGATTCCAGCCTGGGACGCGCAAGTCGGCTGGCAGGGCGAGTTCGTCCGCAGGACCGACCGCCTGCCCAGCGACAAGTATTCCGGCGGCATGGGCACCAGCGTTGGCGATATCTTCTGGGACCAGACGGTCAACGACAGCTACGACACCCAGCGCGTCTTCGCCAGCTGGAAGCCGCGTCGCCTGGGCTTCGAAAACACCGAGCTGAACTTCACCGTGGACAACCTGTTCAACCGCGACTACCACCCGGCCCTGGCCGGCGACAGCGTCTACAGCCAGGGCCGCAACGCCAAGTTCAGCCTGACCCAGTACTTCTGAGCCCTGCTCGGTATGTGATCGCTCTTTCGGCCCGGTAGAGCGGAACGCTTTACCTGCCGACAGTGCCTGCGCTTTGGCACGTGATCGATTGCAGGAGCGAGCTTGCTCGCGAACGGATTGCCCGGCAGCAGCGGAGCAGGGCAGGTTCGCGAGCAAGCTCGCTCCTACAGACAGGCCGTGGCCCCGCATGGTTATAGGGGGGGATAAAGCGGAGCGCTTCATCCGGCTTCCTCCCGCGTTACGTGGCTGGCAGCGCATGACGCTCCGAGGCGTTGTGCACCCTTCGGCACCGTCCACCGGCGGTCGACTGTAGGAGCGAGCTTGCTCGCGAACGGATTGCCCGGCAACAGCGGAGCCGGGTGGGTTCGCGAGCAAGCTCGCTCCTACAGACAGGCCGTGGCCCCGCATGGTTATAGGGGGGGATAAAGCGGAGCGCTTTATCCGTCTTCCTCCCCCGTTACGTGGCTGGCAGCACATGACGCTCCGAGGCGTTGTGCGCCCTTCGGCACCGTCCACCGGCGGTCGACTGTAGGAGCGAGCTTGCTCGCGAACGGATTTCCCGGCAGCAGTGGAGCCGGTCGGGTTCGCGAGCAAGCTCGCTCCTACGATCCGGCGTGCCCGTAGGGCGCATAAAGCGGAACGCTTTATGCGCCGATGGTGCTTACGGCGGATAACGCCGTTGGCGTTATGCGCCCTACCAGAAGGCCTGCGCCAAGTGCCAACGAAAACGGGCGCCCGAAGGCGCCCGTTTGCTATCGCGGCTATCAGCCTCAGGCGGCCGGACGCACCACGCGGTACGCCAGCGCACCGATCACGCCACCCACCAGCGGGCCGACCCAGAACAGCCACAGCTGCTTCATGAACAGCGGGTCGGCGAAGATCGCCACGCCCAGGCTGCGCGCCGGGTTCACCGAGGTGTTGTCGATCGGGATGCTGATCAGGTGGATCAGCGTCAGCGTCAGGCCGATGGCGATCGGCGCGAAGCCGGCCGGGGCCAGCTTGCTGTCGGTGGCGCCCATGATCACGAAGAGGAAGAACGCGGTCAGCAGCACTTCGGTCAGCAGCGCGGAAATCATGCTGTAGCCGGTCGGCGAGCCTTCGCCGAAGCCGTTGGCGGCAAAGCCCGCCAGCGCGTCGAAGCCCGGCTTGCCGGATGCGATGTAGAACAGCACAGCACCGGCAAGCACGCCGCCGATGACCTGGGCGATGATGTAGGGGACCAGTTCAGCGGTACGGAAGCGGCCACCGGCCCACAGGCCGAGGCTGACGGCGGGGTTGAGGTGGCAACCGGAGATCGGGCCGATGGCGTAGGCCATGGTCACGACCGTCAGGCCGAAAGCCAGTGCTACACCCAGTACACCAATGGCGTGGGCCGCGAAGATGGCGCTGCCGCAACCACCGAACACCAGCCAGAACGTGCCGATCATTTCGGCGGAGAGTTTGCGAAGCATGCTGCCTCCAGAGGCAAAGAAGGAGCCCGGAATTCGGGCTTGCGCATGCTAGGGAAGTCAGAGGCTGGGGCGGTGTAGGGGAATTCCCAAGGTGTGGGGAATGCCTTCTGAAGGCGGATGTCGAAGGCGCAACGGATAGCGCGCGAGGCGCTATCCGCCCTCCGTTCAGACCTGCGTGCCCAGCTGTTCCGCCCGGCGCAGCCAGCCCTGCCGCTGTTCCTCGCCGGAGCCGCGCAGCGGGCTGAACTCTTCCAGGTGCTGCAGGGCGATGCCGCAGGGCGCGAGGATGCAGCGGGTCATCTGCCGGTGGGCCGGAGCGCCCTGGCGCAGGCGGTAGTGCCAGTGCGTCTGGTCGTGGCTGACCAGCAGGTCGGCGCTGCGCCCGCCCAGCAGCGGTTCGAACTCGCGGGACTCCAGCGAGCGGTAGCGGAAGGCGAAGCCCGGCTGCAGCACGCGGTCGAAGAAGCCCTGCAGCAGGGCCGGCAGGCCGCCCCACCAGATCGGGTAGACGAAGGCGATATGCTGCGCCCAGTGGATCTGCCGCTGGGCTTCGAGCACGTCCGGCTCGAGGTTCGGGCTTTGCTCGTAACCGCCGCGCAGCACCGGGTCGAAGTTCATCTCGCCGAGCTTCAGTACGTGCACCACATGGCCCTTGGCGCGGGCGCCGTGGGCGTAGGCCTCGGCGACCGCGTGGCAGAAGCCGCCCGGCTTGGGCGAGCCGAGCACCAGCAGTACGCGCTTGCCGTCGCCCTCGATCGGGGTGGCGCCGGAGCGGGTTGGCTCAACCATTCTGCCCGGCCTCCAGCATGGTCTCCGGGCGTACCCACTGGTCGAACTCGGCGTCGCTCAGGTAGCCCAGCTCCAGCGCGGCTTCGCGCAGGGTCTTGCCTTCGCCGTAGGCTTTCTTGGCGATCTCGGCGGCCTTGTCGTAGCCGATGTGCGGGTTCAGCGCAGTCACCAGCATCAGGCCGCGGTCGAGGTGCTCGCGCATCTTCGCGGCGTCGGGCTGCATGCCGGCGATGCAATGGGTATTGAAGTTGCGGCAGCCGTCGGCCAGCAGGCGCGCGGATTCCAGCAGATTGTGGATGATCACCGGCTTGTAGACGTTGAGTTGCAAGTGGCCCTGGCTGGCGGCGAAGGTGATCGCCGCGTCGTTGCCGAAGACCTGACAGGCGAGCATCGACAGCGCCTCGCACTGGGTCGGGTTGACCTTGCCGGGCATGATCGAGGAGCCGGGTTCGTTGGCCGGCAGCTTCACTTCGGCGAAACCCGCACGGGGGCCGGAGCCGAGCAGGCGCAGGTCGTTGGCGATCTTCATCAGGGCCACGGCGAGCGTCTTCATGGCGCCGGCCAGGGTCACCAGCGGCTCATGGCCGGCGAGGGCGGCAAACTTGTTCGGCGCGGAAACGAAGGGCAGGCCGGAGAGGTCGGCCAGTTCGGCGGCAATGGCCTCGGCGAATTCCTTCGGCGCATTCAGCCCGGTGCCGACCGCCGTGCCGCCCTGGGCCAGCTCGTAGACCGCCGGCAGCGCCGCGCGGATGGCGCGCTCGGCATAGTCCAGCTGGGCGACGAAGGCCGACAACTCCTGGCCGAAGGTGACCGGCGTGGCATCCATCAGGTGGGTGCGCCCGGTCTTCACCAGGTGGGCGTGGCGTGCGGCCTGCTGGGCGAGGCCGCCGCTGAGTTCGGCGATGGCCGGCAGCAGGTCGTTCTGCATCGCCTGGGCGGCGGCGATGTGCATGGCCGTGGGGAAGCTGTCGTTGGAGCTCTGCGCGCGGTTCACGTGGTCGTTGGGGTGCACCGGTTTCTTGCCGCCGCGGCCGTTGCCGGCGATCTCGTTGGCGCGCCCGGCAATGACCTCGTTGACGTTCATGTTGCTCTGGGTGCCGCTGCCGGTCTGCCAGACGACGAGGGGGAACTGCTCGTCGTGCTCGCCGGCGAGCACTTCGTCGGCGGCTTCCTCGATCAGGCTGGTGATGTTTTCCGGCAGCTCGCCCAGTTGCGCGTTCACGCGAGCGGCGGCCTTCTTGATCAGCGCCAGGGCATGCACCACGGCCAGCGGCATGCGCTGCCCGCCGATGGCGAAGTTCTCCAGCGAGCGCTGGGTCTGCGCGCCCCAGTAGGCGTCGTCGGGGACTTCGATGGGGCCGAGGCTGTCGGTTTCGGTGCGGCTCATGGTGCTTCTCCGGAATAGGGTCTCGGCCAGTTTAGGCCGCCATGAGGCTTCCGGGTTCCACTCTGGCTCAATGGCCGTGATAGAGCGGTTTCAATGGCAGGACATGGCGCCGCCGGGCAGTTGGCGACTGGCTATTACCAGCGCGCCTGGGTCGAGCCGACCCAGCCGAGCGCGCCGCTGACCGGCACCAGCTCGCCGCCCGCCTCGCGCAGCGAGCCGTCGAAGCGCCCGAACCACTGGCAGGTCTCGGCGAACAGCGGCCCCAGGCGCGGGCAGGCGCGGTGCAGCTTGCGCGGGGTAAAGGTGAGGTCGACGCGCTCGTCGCCGTCGTGCAGTTGCCAGGGCGACAGCGGGTCATGCGGCACCTGGCGGATATCCACAGGGCCGCCCAGCGGCTGCAGCTCGCCGCCGAACCACAAGGCGTTCTCGCTCAGGTGGCTGTTTTCCGTCCAGCCGGCGCCGAAATTGCCGGCGATGCCGCCGGGCGCGGCGAAGGCGGCGCGGGTCCATTGGGTATTGAATGGCCAGACGCCCCGGCCGAAATCCAGCGCGGCAAAGCTCCGGCCCTCGGCGCAGCGGTAGATCCTGTGGCCAAGCGTCAGGCTGCCGCTGATCGGCAGGCCCATCTGCCGGCTGCAGGCGTGGAAGCATTTGCCGGTCATGGGCACCACCAGGTTGACCGACTCAAGGTGTGCCGGGCGCTGCACCTCGAGGGAGAGGTTCAGTGGCTGGCCGCCCAGGTTGGGCGCGCAGGCGGTGATGCGCAGCTGGCCGGGCTGCTCGTCGAAGCCCAGGCACAGCTGGCCGTGCTCGAAGCGATGGCTCTGGTTCGGCATGTCCGGCAGGTGGCAACCCCGGCCGAAGGGGCTGAACTGGGTGCGGTGTACCGACTGTCCGGTTTCCAGGTCGAGGAAGTAGACGGCGCCGTAGCCCAGGTAGTCGAGGTCGGCAATGGTGATCGACAGCATCCAGCCCGGTGCGTTGATGCACCAGTGGTTCCAGCGCTTGCGCCGGCCGGTGTTGCCGGAGAGCTGGCAGAGCGTCTGCGGCCGCGATGACCAGCCCACGGCCGCGCTGTTCAGGCGACCGCGTGCATCGCACAGGGGCGGCGCGGCGACAGGCGTCGGTGGGTGGAAGAGGGTGTTCATCGGTCACGTCCGTGTGGCAACGCGCCGCAGCATGCCGTTTCATGAACTGTCCTACAAGAGAAGTCGGTCACTTCCCGGTCAATTGGCACTCACTTGAGCGCATTCCGAACTTAGGCGCAGAATGGCGGGTCCCACACGGACACCCTTCAGACTCACAGGACTGCCCCATGACCGTTCTTCGTTCCCTCTGCACCGCAGCACTTCTGGTTGGCTTCAGTTCCGTGGCACTGGCTGACGCCAACGCCGAGGCGGAGAAATTCCTCAAGCAGGTTCACGCCGACAAGCTGACCGTGCCGGTCTACGCGCAAGTCCAGCAGATGCTTGCCCAGCGCTTCGCCCAGGCCAAGGCGCCGGACAGCAAGAAGGCCGTGCTCGATCGCTACCAGGCCAAGGCCAATGCCGAGCTGGATCGTGCCGTGGGTTGGGACAAGCTCAAGCCCGAACTGGTCAAGCTCTACACCAGCAACTTCAGCGAGTCCGAGCTCAAGCAATTGAACGACTTCTATGCATCGCCCCTGGGCCGCAAGGTTCTGGAGAAGATGCCGCGCCTGACCGCCGAATCCGCCCAGCTGACCCAGGCCAAGCTGCAGACCGCCGTGGAGCCGGTGAACAAGCTGATGGCCGACATGGACAAGGAACTGGGCGTGAAAGCCCCGGCCGCCCCGGCCAAGAAGCCCTGATCGCCCTGACTTCCGCCAGCCTGAACCGTTCTGACTGCCAGCGAGACCCGACATGAGCATGCGTGACCGAATCCAATCCGCCCTGGGCGCCCTCGAACCGCAACACCTCGAGGTGCTCGACGAGAGCCATATGCACAGCCGCGGACAGGAAACGCACTACAAGGCCGTGATCGTCAGCCCGGTGTTCGCCGGGCTGAATGCGGTGAAGCGGCACCAGAAGGTCTACGCCACGCTCGGCGAGCTGATGAGCCAGTTCCACGCCCTTGCCATGCACACCTACACCCCCGAGGAGTGGGCACAGCAGGGGCAGGCGCCGGACTCGCCGACCTGCCGTGGCGGCAGCAAGCATGACCTGCACTGAATGCCTGCTGCACTGATCGGCTGACGGATGCGGGGTTCGCCCCGCTCCGTGTAGAATGCGACACCCAGCGCCGGCTTCTGCCGGCGCTGTCATTTTTAGCTTCTGATGCAGCTGTCGTTTCAGGCTGTCGATCCAAAGAACCCGGTCCGCCCTTTACGCGGGCGACCACTGGAGTGATGCATGAGCACCGAAAGAATCGTCGTCGCGGCGTTGTACAAGTTCGTCTCCCTGCCCGACTACGTCGCCCTGCGCGAACCCCTGCTGCAGGCCCTGCTGGACAACGGCGTGAAGGGCACCCTGCTGCTCGCCGAGGAGGGCATCAACGGCACCGTCTCCGGCACCCGCGCCGGTATCGACGGCCTGCTCGCCTGGCTGCGCAACGACCCGCGCCTGGCCGATGTCGACCACAAGGAGTCGTACTGCGACGAGCAGCCCTTCTACCGCACCAAGGTCAAGCTGAAGAAGGAAATCGTCACCCTTGGCGTGCCGGGCGTGGACCCGAACGCCAAGGTCGGCACCTACGTCGAGCCCAGGGACTGGAACGCACTGATTGCCGATCCGGAAGTGCTGCTGATCGACACCCGCAACGACTACGAAGTGGCCATCGGCACCTTCGAGGGCGCCATCGATCCCAAGACCAAGTCGTTCCGTGAATTCCCCGAGTACATCCGCGAGCATTACGACCCGGCGAAACACAAGAAGGTCGCCATGTTCTGCACCGGCGGCATCCGTTGCGAGAAGGCCTCGAGCTACATGCTCAGCGAAGGCTTCGAGGAGGTCTTCCACCTCAAGGGCGGCATCCTCAAGTACCTGGAGGAAGTGCCCGAGGCCGAGACCCTGTGGCGCGGTGACTGCTTCGTGTTCGACAACCGCGTGACCGTGCGCCATGACCTGTCCGAAGGCGACTACGATCAGTGCCATGCCTGCCGCAACCCGATCTCGGTCGAGGATCGCGCCTCCGAGCATTACGCCCCCGGCATCAGTTGCCCGCACTGCTGGGACAGCCTGTCGGAGAAAACCCGCGCCAGTGCCCGTGAGCGGCAGAAGCAGATCGAGCTGGCGCGCCAGCGCAATCAGCCGCACCCCATTGGCCGTGATCCCCGCGCGGAGAACTGATCCATGACCAGCCGCCTGCTCTACGTGATGGACCCGATGTGCTCCTGGTGCTGGGGGTTTGCCCCGGTGGCCAGGCAACTGGTGGAGCAGGCGCGCACCGCCGGCGTGCCGCTGGCGCTGGTGATGGGCGGGTTGCGCACGGGGCAGGGGGCGGCGCTGGAGCCGACCACCAAGCGCTACATTCTCGAACACTGGCACGCGGTGCATGACGCCACCGGCCAGCCGTTCCGCTTCGAGGACGCCTTGCCCGAAGGTTTCGTCTACGACACCGAGCCGGCCTGCCGTGCCGTGGTTACAGCGCGGCGCCTGGACGAGGACTGCGCCTGGGCACTGGTCGGCGAAATCCAGCGTGCCTTCTACGCCGAAGGCCGCGACGTCACCCAGGCCAGCGTGCTCAGCGAGCTGGCCGAACGCGTTGGCCTGCCGCGCATCGAGTTCGCCGAAGCCTTCGACAGCCAGGACAACCATCTGGCGACCCTGGCCGACTTCTCCTGGGCGCGTGACCTGGGCATCGCCGGCTTCCCCACGCTGCTCGCCGAGCGTGACGGCCAGTTGGCCCTTCTGACCAATGGCTACCAGCCGCTGGGCGAACTCGCGCCGCTGCTGCAGCGCTGGCTGGAGCGTGGGCGGCATGCCTGAGCTGTCCGCTGACCGCCTGAGCTGGGCGGAGATTCGCCGGCTCGCTTTCCGTCATCGCAAGGCCCTGCTCCTCGCCAACCTGGTCGCCGTGCTGGCCACCGCCTGCAGCGTGCCGATCCCGCTGCTGCTGCCGCTGCTGGTGGACGAAGTGCTGCTGGGCAAGGGCGACGCTGCCCTGCAGGTGATGAACCACTGGCTGCCCGCCGGCTGGCACAAGCCCGCCGGCTACATCGGCCTGATGCTGCTGGTGACCCTGGTGCTGCGCAGTTGCGCGCTGGTGTTCAACGTGCTGCAGGCCAGGCTGTTCGCGCGGCTGTCCAAGGACGTGGTCTACCGCATCCGCCTGCGCCTGATCGAACGCCTGAAACGCATTGCCCTGGGCGAGTACGAAACCCTGGGCGGCGGCTCGGTCAGCGCACACCTGGTGACCGATCTCGATACCCTCGACAAGTTCGTCGGCGACACCCTGAGCCGCTTCCTGGTGGCGCTGCTGACCCTTTGCGGAACCGCCGGCATCCTGATCTGGATGCACTGGAAGCTGGCGCTGCTGATCCTGCTGTTCAACCCACTGGTGATCTTCGCCACGGTGCAGCTGGGCAAGCGCGTGAAGCACCTGAAGAAGCTGGAGAACGACAGCACCTCGCGCTTCACCCAGGCGCTGACGGAAACCCTCGAAGCCATCCAGGAAGTGCGCGCCAGCAATCGCCAGGGCTTCTTCCTCGGCCGCCTGGGCCTGCGCGCCCGCGAGGTGCGTGACTATGCCGTCGCTTCGCAGTGGAAGAGCGATGCCGCCGGGCGAGCCAGTGGCCTGCTGTTCCAGTTCGGCATCGACCTGTTCCGCGCCGCGGCGATGGTCACCGTGCTGTTCTCCGACCTGTCCATCGGCCAGATGCTCGCGGTGTTCAGCTACCTCTGGTTCATGATCGGCCCGGTGGAGCAACTGCTCAGCCTGCAATACGCGTATTACGCCGCTGGCGGTGCGCTGGCGCGGATCAATGAGTTGCTGGCACGCTCCGATGAGCCGCATTACCAACATCGCCGCGACCCGTTCGCCGGGCAGAGCAGCGTCGGCATCCAGGTGCGCGACCTGAGTTTTGCCTACCGCGATGAGCTTGTGCTGGACGGACTCGACCTGGACATCGCCCCCGGCGAGAAAGTCGCCATCGTTGGCGCCAGCGGCGGCGGCAAGAGCACCCTGGTGCAGCTGCTGCTGGGCCTCTACCAGCCACAGTCCGGAACCATCCGCTATGGCGGCGCGGCACTGGAAGAGATCGGCCTGGACTGCGTGCGCGAGCATGTCGCCGTGGTCCTGCAGCATCCGGCGCTGTTCAACGATACGGTGCGCGCCAACCTGACCATGGGTCGCGAGCGCGGCGACGAAGCGTGCTGGCGTGCCCTGGAGGTGGCGCAGCTGGCGGACACCATCCGTGCCTTGCCACAGGGGCTGGACAGCGTGGTCGGGCGTTCCGGCGTGCGCCTCTCCGGTGGTCAGCGGCAACGCCTGGCAATCGCCCGCATGGTGCTCGCCGAACCGAAGGTGGTGATCCTCGACGAGGCGACTTCCGCCCTCGATGCCGCCACCGAATATGCCCTGCACCAGGCGCTGGAGCGCTTCCTCGAAGGCCGCACCACGCTGATCATCGCCCACCGCCTGTCTGCGGTGAAACAGGCCGACCGCGTGCTGGTGTTCGACGGCGGGCGCATCGCCGAGGACGGCGATCACCAGCAACTGATCGCCGAAGGCGGGCTTTACGCGCGCCTGTACGGTCACCTGCAGCAGGGTTGATCAGCCGTAGCGGGTGACTTCCAGGAAGGCCACGCAATTGCCCAGGTCGTGGAAGACCCGCGCGCCGCCGATGTCGTTGTAGGGAATGCCCAGCAACAGGTCGAGCAGCGAAGCATCGGTGCGGTAGTGCGGGCGCCAGTCCAGCAGCCCCTCGAGGTAGGCAATATCCGGCACGCCGGGAAGGAAGTTGCCCATCAGCAGGCGGCCGCCGGGCAGCAGGCGAGCGAACAGGTTGCGGGTCAGGTCGCGGGCGTCATGGTCATCCAGCACCTCGTACAGGCCCGGCGAGTAGATCAGGTCGAAATGGCTCAGGTCCTGGCGCCCGTAGAACAGCTCGTCCAGGGTGCACTGCTGCGTCTGGATGCCGAGCGCGGCGTAACTGGCCTCCACCGTCTGCAGGGACAGTGACTGCGCATCCAGCGCGGTGAACTGGAGGAACCGGCCATGGCGCAGCGAGCGCGCCAGCTCGACTTCGCGCAGGTGTCCGCAGCCCACGCAGAGAATGCGCGCCTGGCCGCTGAGCTGGTCGCAGCAGCGGTCGATCTCCCGCGCCAGCAACTGGCGGCGCGAGCGCAGCGCGCGGGACGCGGGGGCAGAGCTGGCGTAGCGGAACAATTCATCGGTGGGGCCGTCGGGCAGCAGCGAGCGCAGGGTGCTGTCGATGCCGTACAGGTAATCCATCAGCACGGCGTTGCCGGCGCCTTCGCCCATCGGCCGTTCGCGACGCCGGGGAAAGGGCACCACGCGCAGGCTCTCCGCGGGCGGCGCGCTGCCCGTGGCGAGGGTCAGCAGATCGGTCTCGCCATCCCTGAGGTGGCGCAGTTGTTGTTCGAGTTGCTCGATGGCTTCGGTTAGCGAGTCCGGATGCTGAGTGCCATTGTCCATTGCCGTCCACCTGGGAAATCGCGCAGTGAAAAGAATGCGTCACCGGCCGCGCCGGTGCCCCGTCCAACACCTTAGGGGCCGCTTGGCCCCGGGCCATCATCTGAATGAATGACGGCGGCGAAATTTCAGCGCTGCCCGAGCCGCACCAGCAGGCTGACCAGTTCGGCCTGACGGCTGGTGTGGGTCTTGCGGAACAGCGCGCGCAATTGGCTGCGGACCGTATTGATCGAGGTGCCGAGCTGTTCCGCGCACTGCTCCGGCGCCAGGCCACGGACCAGCAGGGCGCCCAGGCGCTGTTCGGCCGGGGTGAGGCCGAACAGTTCGCCGAGCAGGCGGCTCTGGCGATGTGCGTCGAGTAGCGCCAGCAGCACCAGGGGGCGCTGGAAGGGCTGGTTGAAGTTCGCTTCGGCGGGCACCGGGGTGACCAGCAGTTCCTGCCCGCTGCCATCGCCCAGCGGCAGCCAGCCGGCCTTGCCCTTGCCGGAGCGCGGCGCAGCGTGGCGCACCAGGGCCTGGAGTTTCGCGTCGTGCTGGCGGCAGTGCAGGCGCCCGAAGACTTCCTGGAACAGCCCGGCGCGCTGCCCGAGGCGCTGCTGCGCCGCCTGGTTGGCGTAAAGGACCCGGGCGTTGCCTTCCAGTAGCCAGAGTGGCGTGGGGTGCTGGTCCAGCAGCAGGTCGCGGTGGGCCAGTTGCTGGCGCATCTCGTCGATGCGACCGAACATCCGCGCGGCGCGGGTCAGGTGCTCGCTCAGGCGGGTCAGCAGGGTTTGTTCCTGCGCGTCGGGATAGCGAGCGCCGAGGCTGGTCAGCACCGACAGGTAGACGCCGGAGTTGGCCTGTTCGTTGAGCTTCAGGCAGGACACGTTGTGCATGCCGTTGGGGCGCTGGAATTCCTGGTAGTAGGGATCGCGGGCCATGCGCTGCGGGCCGTACTCCTCGCGGTCGTGGTACCAGTGGCCGACCGGGCGGTGGAGCATGAAGCCCTTGGAGGGATCGATGGTGCAGAACTCGCGGTTGTAGGTTTCGATGGCGCCGGGATCGCAGAGGTTGATCTCGCTGGCCAGCGCGCCGCTCTCGGTCTGGTCCCAGAACAGCAGGGCGCCTTGCTGGCGGCCGCTGGCGCAGATCAGCTCGGTGAGCAGCGGCAGCCAGTTGGCCTCGTCGAGCACGCACTCGTAGGTCAGGCCCACCAGGCGGTCGTAGCGTCTGTCCATATCCCGCCGAGGCATGGCCGCTCCATCCGTTGCTTGCCGGTTGCACGTTGCGCCTTGCAGATTGCACTTTGCAGATTGCACGATCGGCTCAGGTATGGCACATGGCCTTCGCTGTCGCAAGGCCACTAATCGGCTACCTGGTCGCCGCGGCGGGCAGGCGACGGAAGGTGTTTTGCGCTCGGCAGCCACGGTATTTCCGCTGGACGGCAGGCATCCAGCCGACCAAGCGTCATGCCCTTCGGTTTGAGGATTTCCAGTGATCGGCTAGAAGTTAAGGAACGGGCCGCCTGACAGAAAAGTCCCCGAGGCGGAGCGCCAGCTCCTCCCCTGTGGCCTGGCAGGGATCAGAAGAAGGAAGTCGAAACTGGTTATGGATGCAATGGGACTTTTGCCGACCCGGCGTACGACGCGTCTGCTCAAGCTGGTCTGGCCGTTCATGGTCGTGGTCCTGCTGCAGACGCTGATCGGCAGCGGCAGCTTCTTTATCCTCTCCGGGGTGCGCGCCTATGTGGGCGGCGAGAGCCTCTGGTCCAAGGGCCAGAAGGACGCCATCCATTACCTGCAACTCTACGGCCAGAGCCGCGACACGGAGGATTACCAGCGCTACCGCACCGCCATTGCCATTCCCCAGGGCGATCGCACCTTCCGCGCGGCTCTCGACCTCAGCCAACCCGACCTCGACCTCGCTCGCAGCGGTGCCCTGCAGGGCGGCATCCATCCCGACGATGTCGGCGCGCTGATCTGGCTGTACCGCTATTTCCACGAATACAGCTACTTCGACCAGGCGGTGAAGATGTGGATCATCGGCGACGCCTATCTCGATCAGCTGGAACAACTGGCCGACGAGATGAGCGCAAAGATCCGCGCCGACGACGTCCGCCCCGGCGACCTGAGCTACTGGAACAGCCGCATCCAGGCCATCAACGACGGCGTCACGCCCGCCGCCATGGCCTTCTCCGCCGCGCTGGGGCAGGGCTCGCGGATGATCATGTGGGTGCTGCTGGTGGCCAACGGCCTGACCGGCCTGGCATTGATCCTCCTGGCGGTGTGGCGCACACGCAAGCTGCTGCACCAGCAGCGAGCCTTCGAAAGTGCGCTGGACACCGAGCGCGCGCAGACCACCCTGGCGGCCATCGGCGACGGCGTGGTCACCCTCGACGACCACGAATGCATCGCCTACTTCAACCCGGCGGCGGAGCGCCTGATCGGCTGGGACAACTCCATGGCCGTCGGCCTGCCGCTGCGCTCGCTGCTGCGCGTGCTGGACGAGAGCTCCCAGGTCGAGGGCCTGCCCCTGGTGGGACAGATCCTGCGTGGCGAAGTGGACGGCGGCAGCGAGACCAGCAAGCTGATCCAGCGCCTGGACGGTACCAGCGTGGCGGTAACCCTGGTGGCCACGCCGATTCACGCCGATGGCCGGGTAGTCGGCGTGGTGCTGGTGCTGCACGACATGACCCGCGAGCGCCAGTACATGGCCAGCCTGTCCTGGCAGGCGACCCACGACGCGCTGACCGGCCTGACCAACCGCCGCGAATTCGAATTCCGCCTGAAGCAGGCCCTGGAAAGCTCGGCGGATTCGCACGACCAGCACTCGCTGATGTATCTGGACCTGGACCAGTTCAAGCTGGTCAACGACACCTGCGGCCATGCCGCCGGCGACGAACTGCTGCGCCAGGTCTGCTCGGTGCTGCAGCAGTGCCTGCGCGATGGCGACACCCTGGCGCGCCTGGGCGGTGATGAGTTCGGCATCCTCCTGGAACACTGCCCGCCGGACATGGCGGTACAGATCGCCGAGCGCATCCGCCTGACCGTGCAGGCGTTGCACTTCATGTGGGAAGGGCGCGGCTTCAACGTCACCGTGAGCATCGGCGTGGTGCACATCTCGGCCATGCTGGTGTCGGTCGAGGAGGCGCTGCGCTGCGCCGACATGGCCTGCTACATGGCCAAGGAAAAGGGCCGCAACCGTGCCCAGGTGTTCCGCCCCGACGATACCGAATTGTCCAACCGCGTCGGCGAGATGGCCTGGGTGCAGCGAATTCGCCTGGGCCTGGAGGAGGAGCGCTTCTGCCTCTTTGCCCAGCCGATCTTCCCGGTCGACGAGCGCGTGATGGAGGGCGCCCACGTCGAGCTGCTGCTGCGCCTGAACGACGAGTGCGGCCGGCTGGTGGCTCCGATCAACTTCATTCCCGCGGCGGAGCGCTACGGGCTGATGCCGGACATCGACCGCTGGGTGGTCGAGAATGCCTTCAGGATCCTCGCCGAACGCATTGCGGACGGCGGTTACGAACCGATCCATACCTGCGCCATCAACCTCTCCGGCGCGACCATCGGTGACGACACCTTCCTCGACTTCCTTCGTGAAGTGCAGCCACGTTATGGCATCGAGCCGTCGAGCGTGTGCTTCGAGATCACCGAGACCAGTGCCATCGCCAACCTGGTCAACGCCACGCGCTTCATCCAGGAGCTCAAGGCCCTGGGCTACCGCTTCTCGCTGGATGACTTCTGCGCCGGCATGTCTTCCTTCGTCTACCTCAAGCACCTGCCGGTGGACTACCTGAAGATCGACGGCAGCTTCATCAAGGACATGCTCGAGGACCCCATCGACCGAGCCATGGTCCAGGTCATCAACCAGATTGGCCACGTGATGGGCAAACGCACGGTGGCGGAGTTCGTTGAGACCCAGGAAATCCTCGAAGTCCTGCGCGAAATCGGCATCGACTATGCCCAGGGGTATGGCCTGGCACGGCCGCAGCCCTTCAATCGGAACTTCCTGCGTGAGACGCACGTCGCAGCCGTGGCATCCGACACAACCTCCGGACGGTGACGCGCAGCCAGGAGAGGACTAACCTGAGGCCTGATTTACCGGTGCTTGCATGGATCGACCAGCAACGGAGCCTTGGATGAACGACACCTTTGTTCGCAGTGGGCCGCTCAAGGAACTTTCCAGTTACCCGCACTGGGCGCAACGCCTGGTGCAGGAATGCGAGACCAGCCGCCTGGCGGTGGTGGGCCACCCACTCTACGCGCGAATGCGCGACGGCCAGCTGAGCCGCCAGACCATGCGCGCCTTCCTAATCGGCGGCTGGCAGGTGGTGGAGCAGTTCCCCCTGTACATGTCCCACAACCTGCTCAAGACCCGTTTCGGCCGCAGCCCTGGCGAGGACATGGCGCGGCGCTGGCTGATGCGCAACATCCGCGTCGAGCTCAACCACGCCGACTACTGGGTACGCTGGGCCGAGGCCTATGGTGTGACCCTGGCCGAACTCAAGGCGCAACTGGTGCCCGCCGAACTCCACGCCCTTGGTCACTGGTGCTGGCACAGCTGTGCCACCGAAGAGCTGGCGCTGGCCATGGCGGCCACCAACTACGCCATCGAAGGCGCGACCGGAGACTGGTCGGCGCTGGTCTGCTCCAGCGATACCTACGAACGCACCCTGCCGGCCGGCGCCCGCAAGGACGCCATGCGCTGGCTGAAGATGCACGCGCGCTACGACGACGATCATCCCTGGGAAGCCCTGGAGATCATCTGCACCCTCTGCGGCCCGCAGCTCGCCATGCCGCGCTGCCTGGCCCTGCGCGAGGCGATCTGCAAGAGCTACGGCTACATGCGCATGTTCCTCGACCAGTGCCTGGCACTGGAGCAGGCCCAGAGTGGGCTGCGGCGGGGTTCTTCGATGAAGGCGGCGGGGTAGGGGCTGGTTGTGCTCCGGCGCAGGGGAATGCCCTCACCCCAACCCTCTCCCGCAGGGAGAGGGGGCCGTTCGTAGCTGCCGGTGGAAGCTTCGGTGTCCTGAATCTTCTGCACTGACGTTCCGGTGAGCACCGCAGACGATCTTCCGCGCCGATCAGTCCCCTCTCCCTGCGGGAGAGGGCCAGGGTGAGGGGCTTTCAGCGGACCGCCAATCGAATCCTCACGGCACGAGAATGATCTTCTCGCTGCTGCCTTCGTTGATCTCGTGGTAACGCTGTACACCCTCGCTCAGCGGCACTTCGCGCAGGCCGGTGGGCAACGGCAGCCTGCCGTCGTCGAACCACTGGCCGAACTGGCGCAGCATCGCGGCGCAGGCGAGCGTGTCGTACAGCAGCGAGTTCACCCCCACCACTGAACCGCCACGGCGATACAGCGCCAGGGCCGGCAATTGCACGTGGCCGTCCACCGGTGCGGCGATGATGGCGATACGGCCGAAGGTGGCCAGGGCGGAAACGGCGGCTGGCAGCCAGAAACCGGTGGTATCGAAGATCACCTCGGCGCCGCCGGGGAAATGTTCTTCCACCTGCGCCGCCAGCGTTTCCGCCGAGCCCAGCAGGATGCTAGGGACGCCCTGGGCCTGCAGTTCCACCTGTGATTCGGCACGCCGTACGGCGCCCAGCACCTGCGCACCACGGGCCTTGGCCAGGGAAATGGCCGCCGCGCCGACAGCGCCGGAGCCGATCACCAGCAGGCGCGTAGCGTTGCCGACCTGGCTGCGCTCCAGGGCGTCCCAGGCGGTGGTGAAGGGCACGCCGCAACTGGCGGCCTGGGCAAAGCTCAGGCGTTCGGGCATCAGCGCCACGCCGCCGGCCGGGACGCTCATCAACTGGGCGTGGCTGCCATTGCGGCTGAAGCCGAGGCCGCGACCGGTGCCCCAGACGGACTTGCCCAGCAGCTCGGCCGGGCCCTGCACCACGGTACCGGCGAAATCGCGGCCGGGCACGCGGGGCAAGGTGGTGTAGGGGAAGCGGCCGAGGACGTTCTTCACGTCGCTGGGGTTGAGGCCGGCGGCGTGGACTTCCACCAGCACTTCGTCGGCGGCGGGCACCGGGTCGGCGATCTCGGTGAAGCTCAGGGCGGCGAGGTCGCCGGTGCGGTCGAATTGCAGGGCTTTCATGGCACGGGTCCTTGGCAAGCAGTGGGAGTGAGGAATCAGTGCAGCCAGCGGGTCAGCAGCGGCAGGGCGTTCTCGCCGATCTGCATGCCCAGCAGGCCGACCAGCGCCACCAGCGGCGGCGCCGGCGAGCGGAAGTCGAGGAAGTGGTAGGCGAGGCCGACGGCGATGCCGATGGCCAGGGAGATCAGGTAGCTCATGTGTCCTCCGTGGATCGCTCCGGCGGCTGGGTGGGATGGGGGCAGTCTAGGGACTGCTGGAGGGCGTCGCCGGTCAGGGACTTCGGAATATCGGACAGATGTCGGTGGGGAGTATTGGATGGGCGTGCATCCGCGTAGGAGCGGACTTCGTCCGCGATGTGCCTGCCTCGCGCCGGGACTTCCCGCACCGCTTCGGTGTGCGCGCGGACTCCTTGTTTCGCCCCCTCGGGCGACCTTCTTTGGCAAACGCCCCAAAGAAGGCAAAGGTCTAGCCCCGGACATCCGGTTTTTCGCTTGGGCGAAAAATACCCTCGTCGAATCGAAGTTTCAGGGGCACACCACGAAGGGCCATCCCTGGCCCATCGTGGCTCTCGCGGCATCCATGCCGCTCAACCCCTGAAACTCCAATTCAACGAGGCCTCCTGAACGGGGCATTCCGGAGCGCTTGGGTGTTTCTCTGGAAGTCTTCTAGACGCTGGAGCCAGAGCCAGAGCCAGAGCCAGAGCCAGAGCCAGAGCCAGAGCCAGAGCCAGAGCGTGGAGCACGCTTTTCCTGTAGGAGCGAGCTTGCTCGCGAACCCGCACGGCACGGTGCAATGCCGTTCGCGAGCAAGCTCGCTCCTGCGAAAGGCCAGGCCTACCGGGCGCAGTATTCCGAAGGCGCCACGCCCAGCTCACGGCGGAACATCTCGCTGAAGCTCCCCGGCTGATAGCCCAGAGCATGGGCAATCTGGCTCACCGCGAGGCCCTCGTTGAGCTGCGCCACCGCCGTGGCCAGCTGCACCTGCCGGCGCCACTGGGCGAAGCCCATGCCCAGGCTGCGCTGGAACAGGCGGGCGAGGGTGCGCACGCTGGCGCCGGCGTCGGCGGCGTGCTGTTCGAAGGAGATGTCCTGCGAAGGCTCGGCCATCACCGCCTGGCACAGGTTCAGCAGGCGGCGGTCGGAGTCGTCCGGCAGCGGCACGCGCAGCAGCAGGCTGCGGGCGCGTTGCAGTTCCAGCACGGCCAATTGCGACAGTGCCTGGTAGTAGTCGGTGTCCGGCTCGCGCTCGTGCTGTACCAGGGTGACGATCAGCTCGCGCAGCAGCCCGCCGACCTCGAATGCCTGCACCTGCTCACCGAGGGAGTCTGCCGTACCCGGCCGCAGGTAGATGTTGCGCATCTGCAACTCGCTGACCACGCGAATCCCATGGGGCACCTGCGGCGGCAGCCAGACGGCGCGGTTGGGCGGCACCAGCAGGGCTTCGGCGGGCGTTTCCAGCCACATCACCCCGGACATGGCGTAGAGCACCTGCCCCCAGTCATGGGAGTGCGGCTCGATGTGCAGCCTGCGCGGGTAGCTGCGGGCCAGGGCGCGGAGGGAGGCCGGAGTGGCGTCGAAATCAGGGGGAGCGGCGCGGGCCATGGGGTGACTCGGGCAGTAGCGATGGGCCGCATGGTAGTCGCCGCGCGGCTCGCTGACGAGAGCGCGGCACTTGGACTGGCAGGCTGGCGCACCACCTTGTCACGAATTCTTTACGCTGCGGCGGCATGCCGCACGGAGCTTTGCGGGGTGTAAGGGTTTCTTGCCGGGCCGCCGGCGTGGTCGCCCCGAGAGCGTCCCGCTGCCGGCTTGTTCCGAAGCTCGCCGCCGGTTGTCATGAGGGTATTCCAAACGCCTGGACGGCCCCGCGCCGAACCAGCCGATAACGACAACGAGGAGGCCGGATGAACGCCGTGACCAAGATCGAGCAGCACAACCCCATCGGCACCGACGGCTTCGAGTTCGTCGAATTCACCGCCCCCGACGCCCAGGGCATCGAGCAACTGCGCCAGTTGTTCACCGGCATGGGCTTTACCGAAACCGCCAAGCACCGTTCCAAGGAAGTCTTCCTGTTCCAGCAGAACGACATCAACATCGTGCTCAACGGCAGCCCCACCGGCCACGTCCACGAGTTCGCCAGGAAGCATGGGCCGAGCGCCTGCGCCATGGCCTTCCGGGTGAAGAATGCCGCCCAGGCGGCCGCCTACGTCGAATCCCAGGGCGCCCGGCTGGTGGGCAGCCACGCCAACTTCGGCGAGCTGAACATCCCCTGCGTCGAAGGCATCGGCGGTTCGCTGCTGTATCTCGTCGACCGTTATGGCGACAAGAGCATCTACGACGTCGACTTCGAGTTCATCGAAGGCCGCAGCGCCACCGACAACGCCGTCGGCCTGCTGTGCATCGACCACCTGACCCACAACGTCAAGCGCGGCCAGATGGACGTCTGGTCCGGCTTCTACGAGCGCATCGCCAACTTCCGCGAGATCCGCTACTTCGATATCGAAGGCAAGCTCACCGGCCTGCTGTCCCGCGCCATGACCGCGCCCTGCGGCAAGATCCGCATCCCGATCAACGAGTCGGCGGACGACAAGTCGCAGATCGAGGAATTCATCCGCGAGTACCACGGCGAAGGCATCCAGCACATCGCCCTGACCACCGAGAACATCTACGAAACCGTGCGCCAGCTGCGCGCCAACGGCGTGGACTTCATGACCACTCCGGACACCTACTACGAGAAGGTCGATACCCGCGTCGCCGGCCATGGCGAATCGCTGCAGGACCTGCGCGAGCTGAGCATCCTGATCGACGGCGCGCCGGGCGATGACGGCATCCTGCTGCAGATCTTCACCAACACGGTGATCGGCCCGATCTTCTTCGAGATCATCCAGCGCAAGGGCAACCAGGGCTTCGGCGAGGGCAACTTCAAGGCCCTGTTCGAATCCATCGAGGAAGACCAGATTCGCCGTGGCGTGATCTCCGATCAGTGACTCGCTAGCAGGGTGGCCGCGCGCCTAGCGTGGCCACCCGCGGAGAACCGCCATGCTCACCCTGTATTCCTACTGGCGCTCCAGCGCCGCCTATCGCGTGCGCATCGCACTCGGTCTCAAGGGCCTGGCCTACCGCCAGGTGCCGGTGCACCTGGTGAAGGACGGCGGCCAGCAGCATGCCGCCGACTACCAGGCGCTCAATCCCCAGGAACTGGTGCCGCTGCTGGTGGACGGCGATGCCCGCATTGCCCAGTCCCTGGCCATCCTCGAATACCTCGACGAAACCCATCCGCAACCCGGCCTGCTGCCGCGCGATGCGCTGCAGCGTGCGCAAGTTCGTGCGCTGTCCCTGCATATCGCCTGCGACATTCACCCGCTGAACAACCTGCGTGTGCTGCAGTACCTCAGCGGCCCGCTGGCGGTGGCGGACGAGGCGAAGACGGCATGGATTCGCCACTGGGTCGAAACCGGCCTGCATGCGCTAGAGGAGGGTGTTTCCGGCTGGGCCGGCCCGCTGTCCCTCGGCGAGCGCCCCGGCTACTTCGAGGCCTGCCTGATTCCCCAGCTGTACAACGCCCGGCGCTTCGACTGCGACCTCTCCGGCTGCCCGCGCCTGCTCGCCATCGCCGCGCGCTGCGAGCTTCTCGAAGCCTTCCAGCAGGCCGCCCCGGAGGTGCAGCCCGACGCCCAGTAACCCTGTAAACCAGCCTGCCCGCTCCACCGCTCTTTAGCCTTGCCTTGCCCGCACCGCCTGGCCACAAGCCGGGCGGCCGAATCCCGTCACAGATAACAACAATAGGTGACGCATGACGCGTGAAACTCAACACGCAGGCCAGCTCCAGCGCGGCCTGAAGAATCGCCATATCCAGCTGATCGCCCTCGGCGGCGCCATCGGTACCGGGCTGTTCCTCGGCTCGGCCGGGGTGCTCAAGTCCGCCGGGCCGTCGATGATCCTCGGTTACGCCATCGCCGGCTGCATTGCCTTCCTGATCATGCGCCAGCTCGGCGAGATGATCGTCGAGGAGCCCGTGGCCGGCTCCTTCAGCCATTTTGCGCACAAGTACTGGGGCGGTTTCGCCGGCTTCCTCTCGGGCTGGAACTGCTGGGTGCTGTACATCCTGGTGGGCATGTCGGAGCTCACCGCGGTGGGCAAGTACATCCACTACTGGTGGCCGGACGTGCCGACCTGGGCCACCGCCGCGCTGTTTTTCGTGATGGTCAATGCGATCAACCTGTTCAACGTGAAGGCCTTCGGCGAGGCGGAGTTCTGGTTCGCCATCATCAAGGTCGCCGCCATCGTCGGCATGATCGCCCTGGGCTGCTACCTGCTGGCCAGCGGCACCGGCGGCGAGCAGGCCACGGTAAGCAACCTGTGGGCCCATGGCGGCTTCTTCCCCAACGGCATCAGCGGGCTGGTGATGGCCATGGCGATCATCATGTTCTCCTTCGGCGGGCTGGAGATGCTCGGCTTCACCGCCGCCGAGGCCGACCAGCCGAAAAAGGTGATCCCCAGGGCGATCAACCAGGTGATCTACCGCATCCTGATCTTCTACATCGGCGCGCTCACCGTGCTGCTTTCGCTGACCCCGTGGGACAGCCTGCTGCAGACCCTCAACGCCTCCGGCGACTCCTACAGCGGCAGCCCCTTCGTGCAGATCTTCTCGATGATCGGCAGCGGCACCGCGGCGCACGTCCTCAACTTCGTGGTGCTCACCGCCGCGCTGTCGGTCTACAACAGCGGCACCTACTGCAACGGCCGCATGCTGGTCGGCCTGGCGGAGCAGGGCGATGCCCCGCGCGCGCTGGCCAAGGTGGACAGCCGCGGCGTGCCGGTGCGCTCGCTGATGGTCTCGGCGGCGGTGACCTTCCTCGCCGTGCTGGTGAACTATCTGGTGCCGGCCCGCGCGCTGGAGCTGCTGATGTCCCTGGTGGTCGCCGCGCTGGTGATCAACTGGGCGATGATCAGCCTGGCGCACCTGAAGTTCCGCGCGCACCTGGATGCCGAGGGCAAGCGCAGCGCCTTCCGTGCCGTGGCGTATCCGGCGGCCAACTGGCTGTGCCTGGGCTTCGTGGTGTTCATTCTCGGCGTGATGCTGCTCACGCCGGGCATCCAGGTCTCGGTCTACGCGATCCCGGTATGGTTGCTGGTGATGTACGGCTGCTATCGCCTCAAACGCCAGCCGGCTGTGCGCAGCAGCGCCAGCGCGGCGCTGGCTGACTGACTTGGCGGCCTGATCCTACGTTGGGTCGAGCCGCGCGCGATTGACCGCGCGGCCCGATCCTTCCTAGAGTGACCGGGCCATTTTTCGTCAGAGGGATACTCATGAAAAAAGCACTTTGGCTGCTCGCAGCAGCCGTGCCGGTCATCCTCGTCGCCTGTGGTGGCGAAGAGAAGAAAGCGCCGCAGGTCGACGCACTGGTCCTGCCCGGCGATGCCAAGCTGGACTCGCGCAGCGTCTCGTACAAGTGCGAGGACGGCCGCAAGATCAGCGTGCAGTACCTGAACAAGGGCGACAACAGCCTGGCCGTGGTGCCGGTGACGGACGCCTCCAGCCTGGTCTTCGCCAACGTCATCTCCGCCTCCGGCGCACGTTACGCCGCCGGGCAGTACGTCTGGTGGACCAAGGGCGAAGACGCGACCCTGTACAAGGACTGGAAAGGCGGCGAGCCCGCCGACGGCGTGGCCTGCAAGGAGCGTTGAGGCTTCCTGTACTGCGCTGACGAAAAAGCCCGGCATTGGCCGGGCTTTTTCATGGGCCGTCCGGGGAATGCTGCCCCGTAGGAGCGGACTTTGTCCGCGATCGGTTTCCGGCCGCTCCGAGCGGCGGTTGAACATCGCGGACAGAGTCCGCTCCTACAAGGGGCCCATCTGCGTGCGGGGCAGGAGAACGCGCGTCAGAAAGTGAACTCCAGGTTCACTGTCGGCGTCGAGGTACGGGTGCCACGCCCGCCGTCCACGCCGAACTTGTTGTGCCAGTACTCGTAGCCCACGCCCAGCCACAGGTTCGGCTGGCGCTTGGTGCCGGGCAGGGTGGCGAACATCAGCGAGGTGCGCACCAGCGTTTCCGGCGCGGTGTCGTTGTCGTTGTAGTCCTCGCCCTTCTCCCCGGTGTAGTTGAGGAAACCCTGGAACTTCGCGCCGTGGTCGCCCAGCTGGAATGGCCGCAGCCAGGTCAGGTTGAGCATGTAGGTGGTGTCGAAGGTGTGGTCCGGGTGTTTCACGTTGGGGATGCCGGAGTGGTTCTTCTCGCGGTAGTAGAACAGCGAGAGGTCCAGCACGCCGGGACCGTTGAACTTGATGGTGGGGCCGAACACCAGTGCGCGCTTCTTCGCCGAGCCGAGGTTGTTGTTGCGGCTGGCGTCGAAGCCGAAGGTGAAGGCGTGGTCCTTCACCAGGCCCTTGCCCTGCGGCAGGTCGAACACTCGGGATGCATACAGCTGGCTGCGGAACACGCCGTAGACCTCGCTGCTGCCGTGGTCGGTGCCCTTGCGCGGGTCATCGCTGTCGGATTGCAGCACGTCGAGGTGGAAGAAGTTGCTGCCGTAGCGGTAACCATCGGCGTGGCTGAAGCTGAAGATGCGCTTGCTGATGTCGTGCGGGTTGTTCGGGTTGGTGAAGCCCTTGCCGTAGCGGAAGCCCAGCGTGTTGCTGGTCCACTCGAAGAAGCGATCTTCCTCGGCCTGCGCCATGCCCAGCGGGGCAAGGACCAGCGCGGTACCGAGGGCGAACCGGCGGCCGTTGCTCAGGCGGCGGCTGGAACGCGGTTGGGGGCGGGCGGCGCCAGGGGCCGTCATCGCGGATGAAACCATGCTGCACCTCTGTGTTTTTCTTGTTTTCGTGGCTTGGGGGCCGGCGTCCCGCAGGAGGAACTGCGGTCGGTGACAGGCTGGGTTCTAATGGTTAATTGAGGACACTGCAAGAAAAACTTGTACACAAATACGTATACAAAAATTGACGCAAAAGTCAGGAATGGGTGCTCTGCGGCGGGCTAGATGGCTTCGGGACAGCAGCGACGCTGCGCGCTATCCTGACGTTCATTTCCTCTTTGAATGCTTCCCATGCTGCAGATTTCCAATACCGTGCAGATCCCCGACGCGGAGATCGAGCTGACTGCCATCCGCGCCCAGGGCGCCGGCGGGCAGAACGTCAACAAGGTGTCCAGCGCGGTGCACCTGCGTTTCGACGTGCGCGCCTCATCCCTGCCGGAGTTCTACAAGGAACGCCTGCTCGCGCTCAGCGACCAGCGCATCACCAGCGACGGCGTGGTGGTGATCAAGGCGCAGCAGTTCCGCACCCAGGAACAGAATCGCGAGGACGCGCTCAACCGCCTGGCGGAGCTGATCCGCAGCGCCACGAAAGTGGAGAAGAAGCGCCGCCCGACCAAGCCGACGCTGGGCTCGAAAACCCGCCGGCTGGAGGGCAAGAGCAAGCGTGGGACGATCAAGGCGGGGCGGGGGAAGGTGGATTACTGAGCGCGGTCCGGGCCGTTGGGAATATCGACGCTCAGGCCTTCCCCTCACCCCAGCCCTCTCCCAGGGGCAGAGGGGGCCGGTTGTGCCGGCTGACAGCATGGTTTCATCCTGCGCCGAACAGTCCCCTCTCGCGCTTGCGGGAGAGGGGGCCGGTTGTGCCGGCTGACAGTATGGTTTCATCCCGCACCGAACAGCCCCCTCTCCCGCTTGAGGAGCGGGGCGCGTAGCCAGGGTTAGGGTTAGGGGCTCTTGGCCTTCGTAGGAGCGAGCTTGCTCGCGAACCAGGCCCCGCAGCGGAATCGCTTCGCGAGCAAGCTCGCTCCTGCAGGAGTCCCCGGCGGCAGGCGCAGTACTGTAGGGCGGATAACCTGGAACAGGTTATCCGCCGCCCCGCACGGCGGATAACGTTGGCGCGTTATGCGCCCCACGTGTGCTGCCTGCTCCTTCTGGATCGCACCGTCAGTGCACCAGCATCCCCGTGAACACATACGCCTGCGCCAGGGTGATCAAGCCGATGAACGCCGCGAAGATCAGGCTGTGCTTGACCGTGAAGCGGAACAGGTCCGACTCCCGGCCGACCATCCCGGTGGCCGCGCAGGCCACGGCGATGGACTGCGGCGAGATCATCTTGCCGGTGACTCCGCCCGTGGTATTGGCCGCTACCAGCAGCGTGTCGCTCACGCCGAGCTGGTGCGCGGTGGTCGCCTGCAGCGAGCCGAACAGGGCATTGGATGACGTGTCCGAGCCGGTGAGGAACACCCCCAGCCAGCCGAGGAACGGCGAGAAGAACGGGAAGGCCGCGCCGGTTCCCGCCAGTACCAGCGCCAGGGTCGTGGACATCCCCGAGTAGTTGGTGACGAAGGCGAAGGCCAGCACCATGCCAATGGTCAGTACCGGCCATTTGAGCTCCAGCAGGGTGTCGCGGAAGGTGGCCGCGCCGCTTTTCACGCCGATGCGCAGGATGGCCATGGAGATCAGCGCCGCGAGGAAGATCGCCGTGCCGCTGGCCGAGACCAGGTCGAACTTGTAGATCGCCGGCATCGGCGTCGGGTTGGCGACGATGGGGGCGGCTTTCAGGACCAACTGGTCGAGGTAGGGCACGGCGATCACCGCCACCCAGCTCTCCAGCGCGCCGCCGGGCAGGAACAGCGCCTTGAACGGCTTCATGGTCCAGATCGTCACCAGCACGGTGAGGATCAGGAAGGGCGACCAGGCCTTGATGATCTGCCCGAGGTTGTAGTCGGATTCACGCTGGGCGCGGCCGCTCCCGCCTCCGAAGTTGCCGAGCGTCGCACTGCCGTCGGCATTGATGCTGGAGAACTCCGTCTCGCGCAGATTCACCGGCTGCCACACCCGCAGGAACAGCGTCAGGCAGACCATGCTCAGCAGCGCCGAAGTGATGTCCGGCAGTTCCGGGCCGATGAAGTTGGAGGTGAGGAACTGGCTGATGGCGAAGGTACCGCCGGCCACCAGCAGCGCCGGCCAGGTTTCGCGGATACCGCGCCAGCCGTCCATCATCGCGACCAGCCAGAACGGCACGATCACCGACAGTATCGGCAACTGCCGCCCGGCCATGGCGCCGATCTTGAAAGCATCCACGCCCGACACCTGCCCGGCGACGATGATCGGGATGCCCAATGCGCCGAAGGCCACCGGCGCGGTATTGGCGATCAGACACAGGCCGGCGGCGTACAACGGGTTGAAGCCCAGGCCGACCAGCAGCGCCGCGGTGATCGCCACCGGCGCACCGAAGCCCGCCGCGCCTTCGAGGAACGCGCCGAAGGAGAAGCCGATCAGTACCACCTGCAAACGCCGGTCGGTAGTGATCGACAGCACCGAGCTGCGGATGATCTCGAACTGCCCGCTCTTCACCGTCAGCTTGTAGAGGAACACCGCCGCGACGATGATCCAGGCGATCGGCCAGAGCCCGTAGAAGAAGCCGTAGACCGCCGAGGCCAGCGCCTTGTCCACCGGCATGTGGTAGACGAACACCGCGACCAGCAATGACAGCACCAGGGTGATCGCGCCAGCGACGTGCCCCTTCAGGCGGAACACCGCCAGGGCGAGGAAGAAGAAAATGATCGGCACGAGGGCCGCCAGTGCCGACAGCCCGAGGCTGCCAAGCGGGGTGTAGAGCTGTTGCCAGGTTTGCATGGGGATTGTCCCTTGTTGTTGTGGATGCACACGGCAAAGCGTCAGCGCTGGATAACTCTCCTGGGTGGTGCGTTGGACGGCGGCAGGCGATGCGCCGGCGCCCATGGAAAAAGCCCCGGCACGCGGCGCGTAACGGGGCTTTTGAACAACGATGCGGGCAAGCTTTCGCGGGCGTCGCCGACGGCTCGCTCGAAGCCGACGGCGACCACAACCCGGCCGCTGGGCACCTGCCGCCGGAGTCGCGTGGACGACTTCACAGCGCCGCCACGCCTGCGCTGGCGACTTGCGCATCCTCGCCGGCCTTCACCCCGGAAACGCCCACCGCGCCGATCACCTGGCCGTCCAGGACAACTGGCACGCCGCCTTCGAGCGAAGTGATCAGCGGCGCACTGACGAAGGCCACGCGGCCGTTGTTGACCATGTCCTCGTAGCCCTTGGTTTCGCGCCGCCCCAGCGCCGCGCTGCGGGCCTTTTCGGTGGCGATGTAGGCACTGGCCGGGGCGCAGCCGTCGAGGCGTTCCAGGGCCAGCGGGTGGCCGCCGTCATCCACTACCACGATGGACACCGCCCAGTGATTGCGTTGCGCCTCATCGCGGGCGGCGGCGAGGATGCGGCCGACCTCCTGCTGGGTCAGAACGGCTTTGTTGAGCATGCTTGCACCTCGCCTTGAGAATGGAGTTGCGGCGCGTCGGCCAGCGCTTCCTCCACCAGTTCGATCCAGTGCCGAACCGGTGTGCGTCCCGCGCCGCCCAGGTGTGTCTGGCAGCCGATGTTGGCGGTGACGATGACCTCGGGGTTGCCGCTTTCCAGTGCCTGCATCCGCTGGTCGCGCAGGCGTCTGGACAGCACCGGCTGGGTCAGCGAATAGGTGCCGGCGGAGCCGCAGCACAGGTGGCTGTCCGGCACGCCGGTAAGGCTGAAGCCCAGGCGCGTGAGCACACCCTCCACCGCGCCGCCAAGCTTCAGCGCGTGCTGCAGTGTGCAGGGACAGTGGAAGGCCAGGCGGCGATCGCCCTGCAGGTGCAGTTCTTCGAGCGGCTCGTCGCGCAGCACTTCCGAGAGGTCGCGGGACAGCTCGCTGATCCGCTTTGCCTTGGCGGCGTAGGCGGTGTCGCGTTCCAGCAGGTGGCCGTAGTCGCGGACGAAGGCGCCGCAACCGCTGGCGGTCTGCACGATGGCTTCGGCGCCGGCTTCGATGGACGGCCACCAGGCGTCGATGTTACGTCGGGCGCGGTCCAGCCCGTCGTCCTGGGCGTTCAGGTGATAGTCCACGGCGCCGCAGCAACCGGCGTCCGCCGCCGGGATCACGCTGATACCCAGGCGATCCAGCACCCGCGCGGCGGCGGCATTGGTATTGGGCGAAAGTGCCGGTTGCACGCAGCCCTCGAGCATCAGCATGCGCCGGGCATGGTGTGGTTTCGGACGTTCCACGGGCGGCTGCGGATGGCGCGGCAGTTTGCTTTGCAGGCTCTCCGGCAGCAGTGGGTAGAAGGTCCGCCCAGCCTTGGCCAGCGCGCCGAACAGCGCGGCATTCGGGACCACGGCGCGCAGGCCGCGCCGCAGCGCGCGCTCGCCGAAGGTTCGCGGCACCTGCTGCTCGACCAGCGCGCGGCCGATGTCCAGCAGGTTGTGGTAGTCCACGCCGGAAGGGCAGGTGGTCTCACAGTTGCGGCAGCTCAGGCAGCGATCCAGGTGTTCGCGGGTGCTGGCGCTGGGCTCGGCGCCTTCGAGCACCTGCTTGATCAGGTAGATGCGCCCGCGCGGGCCGTCCAGTTCGTCGCCGAGCAATTGGTAGGTCGGGCAGGTGGCGGTGCAGAAGCCGCAGTGCACGCAGGAGCGCAGGATGCGCTCGGCTTCCTCGGCGCGCGGCAGGTGCCTGGCCTGTTCGCTCAGGTTGGTTTGCATCAGAGCTCCCTGTACATCCGGCCGGGGTTGAAGATGCCGTGCGGGTCGAGTTGCTGCTTGAGGCTGCGGTGATAGCGCAGCAGGGCGGCGGGCAGCGGATGGAAGCCGTCGTCGCCCGGCGTGTAGCGCATGGCATGGCCGCCGAGTTCGGCGACGCTGTGACGGATCAGCTCGGCGTCTGCATCGGACTTCAGCCAGCGCTGTGCGCCGCCCCAGTCGATCAGCTGTTCACCCGGCAGGGCTAGCGCCGGGGTCGCGTTGGGCAGTGACAGCCGCCAGAGCGTGCCGGGGCCGGTGAAGAAACCGAGGCGCTGCTCGCGCAAGTCCTGCCAGTAGCTGCTGTCGATCTCCTCGCCACCCAGGCGCAGGCGGGCGGAGCACACGGAGCCTTCGCCGCCTTCCAGACGCAGATGCAACGCACGGCCGTCATGGCTGGCGGCGGTGATCGGGATCGGTTGCGCGCCCCATTCCGCCAGTTCTCCCAGCGCCTGGTGAACGTCCATTTCCAGACGCAGGCTGGCGCACATCCGGGGTTTGGGCAGCACCTTCATCGACACTTCGGTGATCAGCCCCAGGCAGCCGAAACTGCCGGCGAGCAAGCGGGAGAGGTCATAACCGGCGACGTTCTTCATCACCTCGCCGCCGAAGCGCAGCAGCTTGCCGTGGCCGGTGATCACTCGCGTGCCGAGCACGTAGTCGCGCACCGAGCCGGACCAGGGCCGGCGTGGGCCGGACAGGCCCGCCGCGACCATGCCGCCGAAGGTCGCACCGCCGAAGCTCGGTGGCTCGCACGGCAGCATCTGCCCGGCGTCCTCCAGCGCCGCTTCGATCTCCGCCTGCGGAGTGCCGGCGCGGGCGCTGAGCACCAGTTCGGTCGGGTCGTAGCTGACGATGCCGCGATGGGCGCGGGTATCCAGTTCCACGCCGTTCACCGGGCGGCCGAGGAAGGCCTTGCTGTCACCGCCGCGAAGACGCAGCGGCGTTCGAGCGTGGAGCGCTTGGTTCACCTGTTCGAGCAGGTCGGCGCTGGCATCGGCCATCAGAAACGCTCCAGGTCGGGAAAGGGCAACTGGCCGTGGTGCACGTGCATGGCGCCGAATTCGGCGCAGCGGTGCAGGGTCGGGATGTTCTTGCCGGGGTTGAGCAGGCGGTCCGGGTCGAAGGCCGCCTTCACCGCATGGAACAGGGTCAGCTCGTCGCTGTTGAACTGCGCACACATCTGGTTGATCTTCTCGCGCCCCACGCCGTGTTCGCCGGTGATGCTGCCGCCCACCGCCACGCAGAGTTCGAGGATCTTGCCGCCGATGGCCTCGGCGCGCTCCAGCTCGCCGGGCAGGTTGGCGTCGAAGAGGATCAGCGGGTGCATGTTGCCGTCGCCGGCATGGAATACGTTGGCCACGCGCAGGCCGAATTCCTCCGACAGCTCGGCGATGCCATGCAGCACGCGCGGCAACTCGCGGCGCGGAATGGTGCCGTCCATGCAGTAGTAGTCCGGGGAGATGCGCCCCACCGCCGGGAAGGCGTTCTTGCGCCCGGCCCAGAAGCGCGCCCGCTCGGCCTCGTCACAGGCCAGCCGCACATCGGTGGCGCCGGCCGCGCGCAGCACGCCGTCGACGCGCTGGCAGTCGTCCTGCACATCGGCTTCCACGCCGTCCAGTTCGCACAGCAGGATGGCCGCCGCGTCCACCGGGTAGCCGGCGTGGATGAAGTCCTCGGCGGCGCGGATCGACAGGTTGTCCATCATCTCCAGCCCGCCGGGAATGATGCCGGCGGCGATGATCTCGGCCACCGCGCGGCCGGCCTTTTCCACCGCATCGAAACTGGCCAGCAGCACCCGCGCCACCTGCGGCCGGGGCAGCAGCTTGACGGTGACCTCGGTGACGATGCCGAGCATGCCTTCGGAGCCGGTGAACAGCGCCAGCAGGTCGAAGCCGGGGCTGTCGAGGGCGTCGCTGCCCAACGTCAGGTGCTCGCCCTCGACGGTGAGGATGTCCACCTTCAGCAGGTTGTGCACGGTCAGGCCGTACTTGAGGCAATGCACACCGCCGGCGTTCTCGGCGACGTTGCCGCCGATAGAACAGGCGATCTGCGACGACGGATCGGGTGCGTAGTAAAGCCCGTGCGGCGCGGCGGCCTGGGAGATCGCCAGGTTGCGCACGCCGGGTTGCACGCGGGCGAAGCGGCCGGCGGTGTTGACTTCGAGGATGCGGTTGAAGCGCGCCATCACCAGCAGGATGCCTTTCTCCAGCGGCAACGCACCGCCAGACAGGCCCGTGCCTGCGCCACGCGCCACCACCGGTACCTGGCGCGCGTGGCAGAGCTTGAGCAGCGCCTGCACCTGCTCGATGCGCTCGGGCAGCGCCACCAGCATCGGCACCGTGCGGTAGGCGGAGAGGCCGTCGCACTCGTAGGGCTTCAAGTCTTCGGCGTTGTGCAGCAGTTCGAGGTCGGGCAGTGTCGCGCGCAGCTCGGCGAGCAGGGCGGACTTGTCGACGGCAGGCAGCGCGCCGTCGACGCGCTCGTCGTAGAGGATATTCATGGGCCACGGTGCTCTGATCTTGTTATTGGACGAGCCCGTCAGGCGGGCTTCATGAGCCACAGCGCCGTGAACATGCGGCCGCCGCTTCGCGGGCGTCTATCGGCTTTCGCACTGGTCGGACCAGTTGTTGCGTGCCGCTGCGCTGGAAAGGCCCGGCCGTGGCGGCTAGGGTTGTTGGGCACGAGGCAGGTGGTTACCTGCTGGTCCTACCAGTTGTGGAGCCATTCGATGACCAGCATCCAGCAGGGCAAGCAGCGCGTCGCCGACCAGGTGGCGGAAAAGATCGAGCGCCTGATCGTCGATGGCGTGCTCAAGGTCGGCCAGGCGTTGCCGTCGGAACGGCGCCTGGTGGAGAAGCTCGGCTGTTCGCGCTCGGCGTTGCGCGAGGGGCTGCGAGCGTTGCGCGGGCGCGGCATCGTCGATACCGAGCAGGGGCGGGGATCGTTCGTTGCCGACCTGACCGGCGCCGAGGATGTCTCGCCTCTGCTGCACCTGTTCCGCTCGCAGCCGCGCACGCTCTACGACCTGCTGGAGGTGCGTGCGTTGCTAGAGGGCGAGTCTGCCCGGCTGGCCGCCCTGCGCGCCACGGAGGTCGACCTGTTGCTGATCGGCCGGCGCTTCGAGGAGATGCATGCGGCTTTCGACGAGCCGCAACTGCTGGACCCGCGCGAACACGCCCGGCGCGACCACGCCTTCCACCAGGCGATCAGCGAGGCCTCGCACAACCCGGTGCTGGTGCATACGCTGCAGTCGCTCAACGAGCTGATGCTCAGCACCGTGTTCGCCTCGGTGAACAACCTCTACAACCGCCCGCCGCAGAAGCGCCAGATCGATCGCCAGCATGCGCGGCTGTATCGCGCCATCGTCGAGCGCCAGCCGGAACAGGCCCAGCGCGCTGCCCGCGAGCATATCCACGGCGTGCGCGACAACCTGCGGGAGATCGAGCAGGAAGAACAGCGGCTGGTGCGGGCGACCTTGCGGCTGGAGGGTTGGAAATAACTGGGGAGCGTGAGACGCAACCGTAGGGCGAATAACGCGCCAGCGTTATCCGCCGTTTCGGGACTGGCGGCGGATAACCTGTTCCAGGTTATGCGCCCTACATACTGGCGCGGAGTCTTTTTGTAGGAGCGAGCTTGCTCGCGAGCGGTGTTCCAGGCAGCTCCGGCGCGAAGCGGTTCGCGAGCAAGCTCGCTCCTACAGGTTCTGCGTCAGCGCCGTGCCTTGCGCTCGCGCATCTCCGCCAGCATGCGTTCGGCATTCGCTGCGCAACCCATGCCTTCGGGCTTGTTCTCGATGCCGTCGATCACTTCCAGCAGGCGCAAACGGTTCTGCTGCAGTTGCCGCTCCATCGCCTCGATCTCCGCGACCTTGCGGCGCAGGCCGGCGACCAGTTCGCCGTGGCCGTTCTCTATGGGGTTGGAGTGCGGCAGCAGGTTGCGGATTTCCTCCAGGGTGAAACCGGTCTGCTGGGCGCTGCGGATGATTTCCAGCAGGTCGAGGGTTTCTGCCGGGTACTCGCGGTAACCGTTGGCCAGGCGGCGGGCCGGGGCGATCAGCCCGCTGGCTTCGTAGAAGCGGATGCGCGAGGGGGCGAGGCCGCTGAGGCTGGCCAGTTCACCGATTTTCATGCTGGGCTCCGAAAGGGGCTTGACCTTGAAGTGAACTTTAAACTTAACCTCGCTGCCGTCACAACCCATCAGGACAACCTCGGAGCCTAGCCATGTCGCCCTTCCAGCCCCTGCGCCTGCCCAACGGCGGCGAAGTCCCCAACCGTATCGCCAAGGCCGCCATGGAAGAGAACATGGCCGACGCCGACCAGGCGCCTTCGGCTGCCTTGCTGCGCCTTTACCAGGCCTGGGCGGACGGCGGCGTCGGCCTGATCCTCAGCGGCAACGTAATGATCGACGGCCGCGCCATGACCGGTCCCGGCGGCGTGGTGCTGGAAAACGATCGGCAGATGGAGCGCTTCCGCGAATGGGCGCGCATCGGCCGTTCCCGTGGTGCGCAGTTCTGGTTGCAACTGAACCATCCTGGTCGCCAGGTGCAGACCAACCTCGGCCAGGGCGCCATCGCGCCGTCGGTGGTGCCGCTGGAGATGGGCAAGTTCTCCAAGCTGTTCGCCGTCGCCCGCGAGATGACCGAGGCCGATATCGCCGAGGTGATCCGTCGTTTCGTCCGCGCCGCGCAGTTGTCCGAGCAGGCCGGCTTCACCGGCGTGCAGATCCACGCCGCCCACGGCTACCTGCTCAGCCAATTCCTCTCGCCGCTGGCGAACAAGCGCCAGGATCGCTGGGGCGGTTCGCTGGAAAACCGTGCGCGGCTGTTGCTGGAGGTCGTGCGTGCGGTGCGCGCCGAAGTGTCGCCGGAGTTCTGCGTAGGGGTGAAGATCAATTCCGCGGACTTCCAGCGCGGCGGCTTCGACGCCAGCGACGCGCGCCAGGTGATCGAGTGGCTGAACGACGAGAAGGTCGACCTGGTCGAGCTGTCCGGCGGCAGCTACGAGGCGCCGGCCATGCAGGGTGACGCCCGTGACGGCCGGACCCTGGCGCGCGAGGCGTACTTCCTCGAATTCGCCCGTGAGATGCGCGAGGCGGCGCGCATGCCGCTGATGGTCACCGGCGGTATTCGGCGCCTGCCGGTGGCGGAACAGGTGCTGGACAGCGGGCTGGACATGGTCGGCATCGGCACCGCCCTGGCCCTGGAGCCGCAACTGGTACTGCACTGGCAGCGTGGCAGCCAGACCCAGCCGCAACTGCCGCCGATCCGCTGGCGCTCCAAGCCGCTGGCGGCGCTGGCCTACATGGCGCTGGTCAAGTTGCAGCTGCACCGCATCGGCGCCCACCGTGCGCCCAACCCGCAGGCTTCGCCGTGGCGCACGCTGGTGATGGAGCAGTGGCGCACGCTGCGCCGGGCCAAGCAGTACCGCCGCTGGGCGGCTAGGCAGGCGGGATGATCTTCACTGGCTGACGCCTTCGTAGGATGGCGTGGAGCGAAGCGATACCCATCGACTCCTGCCGCATTGGCAGCATGGGTATCGCCTAGGCTCCACCCATCCTACGGTGGTGTTCTTCCGGGGGGGGCGCGCATGCGCTCTTGCGAGAACCCTCGGGCCAGGCCGATCAAGCCTGCTGCCGTGTCGCCGCCAGGACGATCTCGCGGATGCACACGCCCTGCGGCTGGTTGTAGGCGTAGCCGATGGCGTTGGCCACGTCCTCGGCACTGAGCACCTTGCCGCCCATCTCGCGTTTCCAGTCCTGATAGCCGCTCTTGATCGCATCGTCGGTGGTGTGGCTGAGCAACTCGGTTTCCACCGCGCCGGGAGCGATGGTCACCACGCGGACGTTGTGCGCCGCGACTTCCTCGCGCAGGTTCTCGGAGATCGCGTGCACGGCGAACTTGGTGCCGACATAGGCGACGTGGTTGGGGAAGGTCTTGCGCCCGGCCACCGAGCTGACATTGATAACGGTGCCCTGGTTGCGCTCGACCATGCCCTTGAGTACGGCGTGCACGCCGTTGAGCAGGCCTTTCACGTTGACGTCGAGCATGCGCTCCCACTCGGCCGGGTCCTGCTCGACCATGTTGCCCAGCAGCATCACGCCAGCGTTGTTCACCAGCGCGTCAGCCGGGCCGAAACGCTTCTCGGCTTCCTCGACGGCGGCCAGCAGGGCTTCGCGGTCAGTCACATCGACGGCACGGCACAGTGCGTTCGGCAGCTTGAGGGCTTCCAGGCGCTCGATGCGCCGGGCGAGCAGCAGCAGCGGGTGACCTTGCTGGGAAAAGAGGCGGGCGGTGGCTTCGCCGATGCCGGAACTGGCGCCGGTGACGATGATCAGGGGCTTGCTCATGGTGGTTCTCCTGCAATCGAAAATCTGGATGCCTGGACGATGCAGTGAAGTATATTTAGCGCATTGCTGCCTGAAAAATGGCTTATTCCTGTGCCTGGTATCGGGATTTCCTATGGATATTCGACAGCTTGCCGCCTTCGTCGCGGTCTTCGAAGAGCGCAACATCACCGCCGCCGCGCAGCGCCTGTTCGTCAGCCAACCCACGCTGTCCGCCACCGTGCGCCAGCTGGAGGAGAGCCTGGGCACCGAGCTGTTCGTGCGCCAACCGCGCGGTGTGGATGTCAGCGAAGCGGCGCGCACCCTGTACCCGCGAGCCCGTGCCCTGCTGGCCGAGGCGGAGGGTTTGCGCAAGCTGTTCCGCCAGTCGTCGGAGCGGCAGCCGCTGCACCTGGGCGTGGAAGGGGACATCAGCGCCGAGCAGATCGAGCGCTTCGTCGGCCTGGCCCGGCAAGCGATCCCCAACCTGCAACTGCACCTGGAAGAAGGCTGTGTGGGCGAGGCGCGGCTGGCAGCGGAGGAGTTCTGTTGCGAGGACGAACTGTTCGTTCCGGTGTGGGACGATCCGTACGTATTGGTGCTGCCGCCCGGCGCCGAGAGTATGCCAGTCGCCGCGTGGATCACCTGTCCGTCGCACCCATCGCACCAGCGTTTGATGACTGCCTACGGCAGCGCACCGGTGGTCGCGCAGGCCAGCACCCTGAATCTTGCACTGCGGCTGGTCAGTGCCGGCCTGGGCGCGGCTATCCTTCCGGCCTCGTTGCTGGGCGGCGCTCCGGCCGTGCGCAGCGGAACCTTGAACCTGCCGCTACCCGTGCGCCGCATCGGCCTTTGCCACGCCGCCCAGGCGCTGGAGCAGCCGGCGGTGCGCGCGCTCTACGACTTCCTGCGCGCCCGTGAGGCGGCCTGATTCAGGCCGGCGCCTTCTGCGCGGCGGGTGCGCGCAAGGACAGCAGCAGGACCAGCGACGCCGCGAGAATCTGCAGGCTGGCGTAGCCGTTGGTGGTGGCGACCAGGCCATAACGCTGGATCGCCAGCCCGGCGAGGATCGCCGGCACGCTGAAAGCCAGGTAGCTGAGCACGTAGAAGCTCGCCATCAGTGCACCGCGCTCGTGGGCGTGGGCCAGCGGCACCACCGAGCGCAATGCGCCGAGGAAGGCGCCGCCAAAGCCAAGGCCCGCCACCGCGGTACCGAGGAAGAACAGCCAGAGGTTGGAGGAGTCCACGCCGAGCAGGGTAATCAGCAGGCCGATGATCAGGGCCAGCCCGCCGCGGCGCAGGATGACCGCTGCCGGCCGGTTGCGCAGCGCGAAGATCGCCACGGCGCCGCAGAAACACAGCAGCGAGACCAGCCCACCGCCGATCATCGGAACCTGCAGACCGGTCACCTGGCGCGCCAGGGTCGGGCCCAGCGACAGGTAGAAACCGCCCAGCGCCCAGAGGCTGGCGTTCAGCGGCGCCACGCTCCAGAACGCCCGGCGCGCCTGCGGGGGAATGCGAATGCGCGGCTTCAGCGAGGCCAGCGCGCCGGGCTGCCTGCTGACGCTTTCCGGCAGCCAGCGCAACAGCACCAAGGCCAGCGCGAATACCGCCAGCAGCCAGACATAGACGCGGTGCAGCGGGTCGCCGCCGAACTGCACCAGTGCACTGCTGCCCAGTGCGCCCAGCGCCATGCCGAGCATGGGCGCGACGCTGTTGATCAACGGGCCGCGCTCACGGTCGATGTCGAGCATGGCGGCGCCCAGTACAGCGGTCGCGATGCCGGTAGCGAAGCCTTGCAGCAGGCGCGCGGCGATCAGCAGTTCCACCGAGTTGGCGTAGAGGAACACGCTCATCGCCAGCAACTCGATGATCAGCGCCGCACGGATCAGTGGGCGGCGGCCGAGGTAGTCCGACAGCGAACCGAATACCAGCAGCGCCAGCATCAGCCCGCCGGCGTAGATGCTGAACGCCAGCGTCAGCAGGGCAGGGGAGAACTGCCAGGACTCGCGGTACAGCGCATAAAGCGGCGTGGGCGCGGCAGCGGCGGCGAGGAAGGCCATGAGGATCGCGGTCAGCAGCAGGGCCGGGAAAAAGCCGGGCGCGCTTTTGGGTAAGGTCTGTGCCATGATTCAGCTCGCAAAGGCTAAGATTTTGCTTTTGCGAGATGCTGGACCCGTTTTCGGATAAAAGCAAATTCTTTGCGTTAAGGTGCTTATGGCAATCAATCAGGGGGTTCGACCGGGTGGTCGCAGCGCGCGTGTGCAAGCCTCGGTGCACAAGGCTGTGGCCGAGTTGCTGGAGGAGCGCGAGCGCGCCGAACTGACGGTGCCGCTGATCGCCTCACGAGCCGGCGTCACGCCTTCGACCATCTACCGGCGCTGGGGCGATCTCAACGAACTGCTCGGCGACGTTGCCCTGCAACGCATTCGCCCGGATGCCGAGCCGGCCGATACCGGCAGCCTGCGCGGTGACCTGCTGGCATGGGGCGAACAGTACATGGAGGAAACCGCCTCGGTGCCCGGTCGCGCGGTGGTGCTCGACCTGCTCGCCGCTGGCGGCGGCTGCTCCGGGCGCTGCATGGCGATTGCCTGCGGCCAGTTCGACATCATCCTGCTGCGGGCCAAGGGACGTGGCGAGAAACTGCCGGATGTCGACCGCATCGTCGACCGGCTGATGGCGCCGCTGGTGTACCGCATCCTGTTTTCCGGCGAGGAGCTGGAAGTGGAGTATGTCGAGCGGTTGGTCGATCTGACGCTGGACGGGGTGTAGCGGATTCGTGGACAGGCTTCCTGCCTGCCATTGGCGAATTCGTAGGATGGCGTGGAGCGCAGCGATACCCATCGATCCTGGCACGGGCAGCATGGGTATCGCCTAGGCTCCACCCATCCTACGTTTCAACTCGGAGCGCCGGCGTTTCGAATGGCATTCGCCCACGCCTGCAGAGTTCTGCAGGCCGTGAGGGCAATTTCTTCATTGCTGCGCCCCGCGAACACGCGCTCCAGCGCGTCGGCCGCAATCAGCCCGGCGATCGTCGGCGTGCCCACTGCGTCGGTGAGATCGAGCCATTCACCGAAGCTGGCTGGCGTGTCGTACCAGCGCAGATAGCCCGACGGCGACAGCGGCCACCAGCGTTCCTCGAATTGCAGCACGACCTTTTCCAGCTGGCCCATGCCCAGGTGCGCCAGCGCATCCTGCTGCGCTGGTGGCAAAGGCGGATTGAAGCTGATATCGCGCAGCACGCCGATGGGCGCGGTGCAGATGCAGAAATCGCAGCTTTCATCACCCACCCGCACCTTTGCGCCGGACCAGTCGATGGCTGTCACTGGTTGGTTCAGGCGGACATCCAGCCCTTGGGCGAGGTGCGCGACAAGCTGTGAATAGCCTTGCGGCAGGAAGCGATCGCCGGCGCCGACGCCTTCTTCGTCGAGCGCATCCACCGACAGCGATTCCAGCGGCAGGCAGGCCTCAAGGACCAGGTTGGCGTCCAGGGCGAAGCGGGTGGCGCGCCGGGTTGCTTCGTCGCGATCCTGCAGATAGCGCGCGACGCCTTCCGCCAGTGGCAGCTGGCGGTCGATCCCGGCGCGCAGGGCTTCCCAGGCGGCATCGATGTCCGGCACCGGGCCGTCGGCTGCAGCGGCCAGGGGTTGGCTGAAGTCGGTTGCCTGCAATGGCAGGCCCAGTTGCTGTGCGTACGCGGCGAGAGCGTTGTCGTCGAACTGCTGCAACCAGGCGGCGCCTTCGTCTGCCTTTACCGAGCCGAGCGAAATACTGTGCACGCGGCCGCCGAGGCGATCACGGGCTTCCAGCACCACGCACTCGACAGCGGCCTCCCGCAGGCGGCGCGCGGCGGCAAGCCCGGCAAAGCCCGCGCCGATCACCAGTACCCGGCGAGCGCCGCTTTCGATGGCCGCTTCGGCGGCGCGCAGACCATCGTCCCAGGCGCCGTGGGTCATGGCGGGTGCGACGGGATTGCAGGCTTCGCCGGCCAACACCAGCTTGCCACCCAGGACCTCACCCAGCCGGCGCCGATGCTCCGGCGTGCCGCCGGGCAGCAGGGTGCTGTAGGCGCCGCGACTGAATGGGTCGTTGCTCCAGTGGCTGACGTGGAAGCGGATGGGGCGGTGGCGAAGGCTATCCATGGCGGGCTCGCTCGGTAAAAGAGCGACGACCTTAGCGGGGGAGGGTTCGCCGGCACAAGGTCAAGGTTGGGCGCATTTTGTAGGAGCGAGCTTGCTCGCGAACCGCTCAACCCTGGAGCTGCCAGCTGACTCCGTTCGCGAGCAAGCTCGCTCCTACAACATCAAGAGCCCCCTCACCCGAACCTCTCGCTGGGGGATAGGGGATCGTTCGGTGCAGGATGAAATTTCGGCGTCAGCCGGCACGGACGGCTTCCTCTCCCACCGGGAGAGGGCTGGAGTGAGGGGAATGCAGTGGCACAGATTGACCGAAGAAGGCAGTTGCTCCTGCAGGCCCAGCCCCAGGCTCAGGCGCGGCTCAGGCGGATCACCGTGCGGGCGACGGAAACCCCGGTGAACAGCACGACGAACAGCCGCAGCGTCTGCATCGCCAGGACCAGGCCGACGTCGGAATGGGTGTCCACCGCGATGATCGCCATGGCATCCAGGCCACCGGGGCTGGTGGCGAGGTAGAGGGAGAGGAAGTCCATCCCGGTGATGGCCGCCAGCGCCCAGGCGAACAGCGCGCAGCTGGCGATCAGCGCCAGCGCGCTGACCAGCATGGCCGGCAGGTGGCGGCCGACGTAGGCAAGGCTTTCGCGGTCGAAGCGCAGGCCGATGTAGCAGCCGATCACGCCGTAGGCGCTGGCCAGCAACCAGTGCGGCAGGGTGATGTGCAGCACGCCGGTGAGCTGAAGTACCGCACCCGCCACCAGCGGCACCAGCAGCGGACCGGCCGGCAGCTTCGCGCCGGCAGTGGCGCAGACGAAGATCAGCAACAGGCAGTTGATCAGGTCGGGCAGGGTGGCGGTGTCGATGATCGGCGTGCTGTGCGCCACCGAGCCGCCGCCCTCGATGCCGAGGAAGCGCCCGACCAGTGCACCGGCCATGACCACGCAGACCACTCGCACGTACTGCATGGTGGCGACCACGCGCGGGTCGGCGCCGTTGGCCTCGGCCATCGAAACCATGGCCGCCGCGCCGCCCGGCGCGGTGCCCCAGGCGGCCGTGCTGCCGGGGATGCCGCCGAAGCGCACCATGGCGTAGCTGACGGCAGCGGACAGCAGCACGGTGAGCACCGTCGCGCTGAGCATCAGTGGCCAGGAGGCGACCATCGCCTGTAGCACCGACCAGCTCATGGCGTGGGCGACCAGCAGGCCGATGCAGCCCTGGCTGAGGCGAAAGGCGCTACGCGGCAAGCGGATTTCCGCGCCGCTGACACCGAAGATGATGGCCACCAGCATGGGCCCGAGGAACAGCGCGGCAGGGATGCCGAGCCAGGTCAGCAACTGCCCGGCGCCTGCGGCCCCGAGCGCCAGGGTCAGCCATTGCAGGCTGACGGGGATGCGGGCGACGAAGAGGGCGGGGCGACTGGACACGGACGGCTCCGGACGGGGAAGACGGAGGAATTATCGATAGCCGAATCGATCAAGTCTATTTTCTAATAGTCATGAATCCATTCCTGAAATTTATCGGTTGGCCGCCATGGACCTGCGTGATCTCGCCTACTTCGAAACCATCGCCGAACTCGGCCACCTGGGGCGTGCCGCCGAGCGCCTGGGGCGCAGCCAGCCGGCGCTGACCAAGAGCATCCAGCGCCTGGAGGAGTCCCTTGGCGCGCGCCTGTTCCAGCGCGATGGCCGACGGATTCGCCTGACGCCGGCCGGCGAACTGATGCTCCAGCGTGCCCGGCAATTGCGTCAGGACATCGAGGAAACCCGACGCGAGGTGCGCGATTTCGCCAGTGGAGTGGTGGGCAATATCCGCCTGGGCTGCGCGGCGACGATGGCCGAGTACCTGTTGCCGCGACTGACCGAGGACCTGCTGGAGCGCGCGCCGGCAATCACCATGAGCCTGGTGCTGGGCCAGGATGATGTGCTGCGCGAAGCACTGCGCAGCGGGCGGCTGGACATGGCGATCTGCTCGCGCATCGTCGACGACCCGCAGCTGAGCAGCGAGCCGCTGCTGCAGGACCAGGTGGTGGTGGTCGCCAGCCGTGACCATCCGATTTTCGACGGCCCGGTGGTCATGGCCGACCTGTGCCGTTACCGCTGGGTACTGCCGGCCACCGGGGTGTCTTCGCGGCGTTGGATGGATGCCACCTTCCAGGCCCACCAGTTGCCAATGCCGCAGGTGCAGATCGAGACCAACGCGATTCCCATGCTGCCCAACCTGATCGCCCGCACCCGCCTGCTCAGCTTCATCGCCCGCGAGGCGCTGGCCGGCGGCCACGGCATGGACCAGTTGCGCGAGGTGCAGCTGGCCGAGACCACGCTGACGCGCACCATCGGCTTGGCGGTGCGCGAGGGTGCTTACCTGTCGCCTGCCGCGCAGTTGCTGCGGGGGATGCTGCGCGAGCATGCGGGGCGGTTCGTGGCGGCGTTGTAGCGGCGCGCGGGCACGGAACCCGTAGGGCGAATAACGCCCTGGCGTTATCCGCCGCGAGTCAACGGCGGATAACCTGTTCCAGGTTATGCGCCCTACGTTGCTGCCGCGCAGTTGCTGCGGGGGATGCTGCGCGAGCATGCGGGGCGGTTCGCAGCGGACTTGTAGCGGCGCGCAGGTGCAAAACCCGTAGGGCGAATAACGCCCTGGCGTTATCCGCCGTGAGTTATCGGCGGATAACCTGTTCCAGGTTATGCGCCCTACGTTGCTGGGGGAGCGTGCGGGGCGGTTCGTGGCACGCGGGCGCGGAACCCGTAGGGCGAATAACGCCCTGGCGTTATCCGCCGCGAGCTATCGGCGGATAACCTGTTCCAGGTTATCCGCCCTACGTTGCTGGGGGAGCGTGCGGGGCGGTTCGTGGCGGAGTTGTAGCGGCGCGCGGGTGCGGAACCCGTAGGGCGAATGACGCCCTGGCGTTATCCGCCGCGAGTTATCGGCGGATAACCGGTTCCAGGTGGTGTGCCTTAGGCCGCTGGACGGAAGCGCGGAGCGCAGTTGCAAGAGACCGCGCCCGTCCACTCGGTCATTGTTCGAAGCTGCAGCCGACGCGTCCCAGCCCCTCGATTTCCAGCTCGAATACATCCCCCGGCGCAACCGGCGACATCGGCGCCAGGGCCCCGCACAGCAGGACGTCTCCCGCCTTCAGCGGCGCGTCCAGGCGTGCCATGCGCCGCGCCAGCCAGAGGCCGATGTCGAGCATCGCCGCAAGGCTCGTCTGGGTCGGCGGGAAGGCCGGCGCACCGTTGCGCTGCAGTTGTACTGCCAGCGCGGCGTCTTCCAGTCTTTCCAGCGCCACCGGCTGGTCGCCGGTCAGGTAGAGGCCTGCGCAGAGGTTGTCGGCCACCGAGTCGAGCAGGCCGATCTGCCAGTTGGCCACGGCGCAGTCGTTGATCTCGATGGCCGGGGCCGCACCTTCGATGCAGGCGCGGAAAGTCGCCAGATCGAGCTCTCCAGCAGGCAGGTCACGGCCGATGAGCAGGGCGAGTTCCGCCTCGATACGTGGTTGCAGCAGGCGCTCGCGGGCGATAAGCGCGCCGGATCGGCAGCGCAGGCCGGCGAGCAAGCGGCCATGGACCGGTTCGCCGACCTTCAGCGCCGCCTGCATCGCCGGCGAGATCAGCCCGGCCTTGGCGCCCGCCAGGCGTTCGCCGCCGGCCAGCGCGAGGTCGATGCCGAGCGCCTGCACGCGATAGGCGTCGTCCAGCCCGGTGAGGCCAAAGTGTGCCGCTGGCGCGGCGATGGGCGTTCGGTTGGCGCGCGCTTCGGCCAGGGCGTGGGCGGCGGCGCGGAGATTGTCAGTGGTCATCGTCGGGCTCCTCAGCGGCTCGGCACTTCGCCCACCACGGTGGTGCGGTACATCTCCCGGCGCATGCCGTGGTAGTCCGATACCGGGTAGTGCCAGGTGCTGCGGTTGTCCCAGATCGCCAGGGTGCCGGCGCTCCAGCGCATGCGGCAGGTGAAGGCCGGCTGGGTGGCGATGCTGAACAGGTAGTCCAGCAGCGGCTGCGACTCGGCCGGGCGCATGCCCTTGATGCCGCTGGTGTAGGCCGGGTTGATGTAGAGGACCTTCTTGCCGGTTTCCGGGTGCCGGGTCACCAGCGGATGGGAGCGTACTTCGCCATCGTGGCTGCCGTAGCGCACCGCCATGTTTTCCATCAGGTCGTTGTGCTTGGCCTCCGCGCCATAGGCGCGTTCGGGGCTGTGGATGGCGTCGAGGGTTTCCAGTTGCGCACGCAGTTTCGGCGACAGCCATTCATAGGCCAGCGCCAGGTTGGCGTAGAGGGTGTCGCCGCCGAACGGCGGGATGTCGTGGCCGTAGAGCAGGGTGAAGGCCGGCGGGCGCTCCTGGAACGACCAGTCGCTGTGCCAGGCGCCGCCGAACACCACCGGGGTCTTCTCGTTGGCTTCCTTCACCACCCGCACCACGTGCGGATGATCGTCCATGCCGACCACGTAGGGTTCGCGGCCGAATTCGCCGAAGCGCAGGGTCACGGCTTCGAGGTTTTCCACGCTCAGGTCCTGTCCGCGGATGAACAGCACCTTGTGCGCCAGCAACGCCTGGCGCAGCTCGGCGTAGCCGTCGTCGCCCAGGGTGGTCAGGTCAAGCTCGCTGACGTCCGCGCCGATGGCGCCGGTGGCCGGGACGATGCGGAAGTGCTTGTACTCGGCGGCGCGGTTCTGGCTGGGCAACGCGTAGAAGAACTCGAACATGGGGAAGCCTCTTGTGAGTGTTATTGGCACCTCAAGCATGGTCAGCGCCGTCACTTTCTTCCATGATCAAATCCGCCAAAAATTGACTTTTCCCGCCATGCAGCGGCCAACGAGGAGTTCGTGATGGACTGGCGCCAGACCCGCGAAATCACCGGAGTGCACTACCTGCTCGACAGCGCCCGCGACGAAGGCATCGACGCCGATGATTGCCTGGTCGGCAGCGCCATCACTCCGGCCGACCTGCAGGCCCGCGCCGGGCGCATCCAGGCGTGGCAGGAACTGGCGGTGATCCGTAACCTGTTGCAGCACAGGGACCGGCCGGGCCTGGGGTTGGCCACCGGGCGGCGCTATCACCTGACGTCGCTGGGGTTGCTGGGTTTCACCATGCTCGCCAGCCGCACCCTGCAGGAAGCCTTCGAAACCTTCGGCCGCTACCAGAGCCTGGCCCTGACCCTTTGCCCCGTGAGCAGCGAGGCGGAGGCGCGCGGGGTGTGGCTGGTGTACGACGATCGCGTGCTGCCCGAGGATGCCCGTGCCTTCGTGGTGGAGCGCGGCATCGCCGGTTGCTGGCAACTGTCCGGCGAATTGCTGCAGCGGCCGTTGCAACCGCTGGCCATTGAACTGCGCTGCCCGGCGCCAGCCGATGCCAGCGTGTTCCGCGACATCTTCGGCATCGAGCCGCTGTTCGAGGCGCCACGCAACGCCATGCTGTTTGCCCTGGAGGACCTGCAGGCACCGCTGCCGCAAGCGCAGATCAGCGCCCGCGACAGCGGCGAGCAACTCTGCGAGCGCCTTTGCGGAGAGTTGGCGCTGACCCTGGCTGCCACACCCACCGCGCGGCAGGTCCAGCAATTGCTGTTGCGTGATTCCGCCAGCCTGCTCGGCGCTGCCGCGGTGGCCGAGCGACTGGGGCTTTCCGAGCGCACGCTGCAACGGCGCCTGGCGCAGGAGGGGCAGAGCCTGCAGGGGCTGAACGACGGCATCAAACAGCGTCTGGCCGAACGTCTTCTGCGCGAATCACGGATGGATCTGCATGGTATCGCGCAGTGCCTGGGCTACGCCGAGGCGGCGAGTTTCTCCCGCGCTTTCCAGCGCTGGACAGGGCAGTCGCCGGGTCGTTGGAAGCGTCAGTCCGGAACCCTCCCGGCGCCCTGAAGTCGAACCGCCCGCGACGCCTCTGGAACGGGCGGAAGCCGCGAGATAGAGCCTTCTGGCGTGGCCGATTGCCATCGGTCGTGGGTTAATTTCGCGCGCGGCCCATCCGTTCCCCTGAAGAGGCGCGTCGCTTTTTTCGCGAGGCGCCCGACAAGAAAAAGGAGAACCCATGTCCTCAGCAACCTGCCTGCGCGCGTGCCTTGGAAGGCGCGGCGCGATGACCTCCAGCGCACTGCATTGGCCGGCGTGAGCCGCCATCCAACCCTTGCACCGGCACCGCGCGAGCAGCGCGGCCGCGTGCCTCTGGCCGGGCATCCGGCCGTCACCCGAGCATTGAGGGAATCAATGAGCAAGACCTTCCGACTGGCCGCCGTGGCCGGCAGTCTGCTGGCTAGCGGCCTGCCCGCGCTGGCCCATGGCGCCGAACTCGAGGCGCAGATCCGCTGGACCCGCTTCGGCATCCCGCATATCCAGGCCAGGGACGAACTGGGCCTGGGCTATGGCATCGGCTACGCCTATGCCCGCGACAACGCCTGCCTGCTGGCCGAGGAAGTCCTCACCGCGCGGGGCGAGCGCTCGCGCTACTTCGGCGTGGATGGCAAGTCCTCCGCCGGCATCGGCAACCTGCCTTCGGACTTCTTCTACACCTGGCTCAACGACAACGAATCCCTGCGTCGTATGCGTAGCGCCCAGCCGCAACCGATCCGCGATCTGCTCGATGGCTATGCGGCCGGCTACAACCGCTGGCTGTGGGATACCCAGGCGGCCGGCACGCAGTGCGCGGGCAAGGCCTGGCTGCGCCCGCTGGAGGCCGACGACCTGCTGCGCCTGACCCGCCGGCTGCTGGTGCAGGCCGGCGCCGGACAGTTCGCCGAGGCGATGATGGCGGCCAAGCCGCCGGGGCAGGCGACGACGTCGGTCGTCAGCGATGGCGAAGTCCTTGCCGCGATGCAGCGCCGCGAGAACTTCCACCAGAGCCATGGCAGCAACGCCGTCGCCGTGGGTAGCGAACGCTCGGCGGGCGGCAACGGCCTGCTGCTGGCCAACCCGCATTTCCCCTGGTTCGGCGCGCTGCGTTTCTACCAGATGCACCTGACCATTCCCGGCCAGCTCGACGTAATGGGCGCCTCCTTGCCAGGCATGCCGCTGGTGAACATCGGCTTCAGCAAGGACCTGGCGTGGAGTCACACGGTGGACACTTCGAGCCACTTCACCCTGTACCGCCTCGACCTCGATCCGCAGGACCCGCACAGCTATCGCATCGACGGCCAGTCGCGGCCGCTGAAGGAAGTCACTCTGCGCGTGCGGGTACGTGAGGCCGACGGCCGCGTGGGCACGCGCAGCCACACGCTGTACGAGTCCGAATATGGCCCGCTGCTCAGCGTACCCGGCAAATTCCCCTGGAACGCCAGCGAAGCCTTCGCCGTGCGCGATGCCAATCTGGGCAACGACCGCGTGCTGCAGCAGTGGTATGCCATCGATCACGCGCGCAGCCTGGATGAGCTGCGCGACAGCGTCGAGCGGGTGCAGGGCATTCCCTGGGTCAACACCCTGGCCACTGACGCAGGAGGCAAGGTGCTCTACCTCAATCAGTCGGTGGTGCCGTACCTGAGCCAGCAGCAATTGGCCGATTGCGCGATCCCCGAGTTCCAGAAGCAGGGCCTGCCGGTGTTGCAGGGCGGACGCCGCGCCTGCAACTGGTCGAGCGTTGCGGGCACTCGTCACGCCGGGCTGACGCCGCCGGAACAGATGCCGTCGCTTGCCCGCGAGGACTACGTGCAGAACTCCAACGACAGCGCCTGGCTGAGCAACCCGGCGCAGCCGCTGACCGGCTTCTCGCCGCTGGTGAGCCGCGATTCGATTCCGGTCAGTGCCCGTGCACGTTTCGCCCTGGAGCGCCTGAAGGGCGACGGCAAGATCGGCCCGGACGACCTGCAGAAGATGGTCACCGACAACCGCGTCTACGTGGCCGACCTGCTCCTCGACGACCTGCTGCAACTGTGCAAGCCAGCGCCGGCGGGCGCCGAGTCGGCCTGCGCCGCACTGGGCTCGTGGGACCGTCACGTCAATCTCGACAGCAATCCCGGCTTCGCCTACTTCCAGGCCTTCGTCGCGCGTTTCCTGAAGATTGACGGCGGCTGGCGCCTGCCCTTCGATCCCAAGCTGCCGCTGGCCACGCCCTCGGGCATTGCGCTGGACAAGCCGGAGGTGCGCGAGCAGGCGCAGCAGGCCCTGGTGGCAGCCGGGCAGGAGATCGACGCCCGCAAGATCCAGGCGAATGAGACCTGGGGCGAGCTGCAACTGACCGGCGACCAGGCCAATCCCCTGGGCATTCCCGGTGGCACCGGCAATGAGGGCGTGTACAACGCCATCACCTCGCAGTGGCAGGGCGACCACTACCGTGTGCTCAGTGGCAGCAGCTATATCCAGCTGGTCGATTTCACCGCCGACGGACCGAAAGCTCGCGGGCTGCTGGCGTTCTCGCAGTCCAGCGAACCTGGCTCGCCGCACCATCGGGACCAGACCGAGCTGTTCGCCAGGCAGCAATGGCCGGAGCTGCCGTTTACCGACGAGCAGATCAAGGCCGATCCGGAGCTGAAGGTGATGGAACTGCGCGAGCGCTAGGGCGGAGCTTCCGCAGAGGGGGCTTTTCGTAGGAGCGAGCTTGCTCGCGAACGGTACTTTCCGGCGGCTCGGAATCGTGCGGTTCGCGAGCAAGCTCGCTCCTATAGGTAGGTCAGCCGGCGGCTGTCACCAGCCTGACACCGTCGGGGCCTAGTCTGGCGGCAAAGCCCCGACGCGTAGGCCGATGCCATGCCCCTGACCAATGAATCCGTGATCCGCCGCATCCACCGCGAACTGCTCGACCACAGCGACGAAGAGCTGGAGCTGGAGCTGCTGGAGGACGTGCGCAACCTCGACGAACTGTTCGACGAGCACGCCGATGTCGACGAGGAGAAACTCGCCCGCCGTCGCTACTTCAGCGAGCTGTTCCGCCTGCAGGGCGAGCTGGTGAAACTGCAGAGCTGGGTGGTGAAGACCGGCCACAAGGTGGTGATTCTCTTCGAGGGCCGCGACGCGGCGGGCAAGGGTGGGGTGATCAAGCGCATCACCCAGCGTCTCAATCCGCGTGTGTGCCGCGTCGCCGCGCTGCCCGCGCCGAACGACCGCGAGCAGACCCAGTGGTACTTCCAGCGCTACGTCTCGCACCTGCCAGCGGCGGGGGAGATCGTCCTGTTCGACCGCAGCTGGTACAACCGCGCCGGGGTCGAGCGGGTGATGGGGTTCTGCAACGACGAGCAGTACGAGGAGTTCTTCCGCAGCGTGCCGGAGTTCGAGCGCATGCTGGCGCGCTCGGGCATCCAGCTGATCAAGTACTGGTTTTCCATCTCCGACGACGAGCAGCACCTGCGCTTCCTCAGCCGCATCCACGACCCGCTCAAGCAGTGGAAGCTCAGCCCCATGGACCTGGAGTCGCGCCGGCGCTGGGAGGCCTACACCAAGGCCAAGGAAATCATGCTGGACCGTACCCACATTCCCGAGGCGCCCTGGTGGGTGGTGCAGGCCGACGACAAGAAGCGCGCGCGGCTGAACTGCATCAGCCACCTGCTGAACCTGATCCCCTATGAGGACGTGGAGCATCCGTCGGTGATCCTGCCCGCGCGGCAGCGCAACGAGGATTACTCGCGCACGCCGACCCCGCGGGAAATCGTGGTGCCGGAGGTTTACTGAGGCGTTGCATACCGCGTAGGAGCAACTGTTTTCTTCAGGTAAGTCCGTGCCAGTTCCTTCCCTCACCCCAGCCCTCTCCCAGAGGGAGAGGGAGCCGCCCGTGCCGGCGGACACCAAGGTTTCATCCTGCACCGAACGGTCCCCTCTCCCTCTGGGAGAGGGTTAGGGTGAGGGCTGATCCGAGTACAGGACCGTCGGGTAGCAGCGGACTCTGTCCGTGATCGTTTTTCGGCGGCTTCGAGCCGGCCGGCGGCACATCGCGGACGGAGTCCGCTCCTACCTACAGCCCGCCTGCGGGCAGCTCCGGCAGAGACATAACTTGTAACATTCCCCGCCGATCATGACCGGGTCATCCCCCCACGCGGACTCCCAGCATGACCACCGATACCCTGGCCGTTCCCGTCGCCGAAGAACGGCCCCATCTGGAACGCAAGCCCGGCCGCATTACCGCCTTCATCTTCTTCGCCGTGCTCGCCGTCGGCCTGCTGTTTTCGGCCTGGAGCCTGGTGCGCGACGTCGACGACGTCACCTCCACGGTCACCACCTGGACGCCGTTCCTGTTGCTCGGGGTCGCCCTGTTCATCGCCCTGGGCTTCGAGTTCGTCAACGGCTTCCACGACACCGCCAACGCGGTGGCCACCGTCATCTATACCCACTCGCTGCCGCCGCACTTCGCGGTGGTCTGGTCGGGCTGCTTCAACTTCCTCGGCGTGCTGCTTTCCAGCGGCGCGGTGGCCTTCGGCATCATCGCCCTGTTGCCGGTGGAGCTGATCCTGCAGGTCGGTTCCTCCGCCGGCTTCGCCATGGTCTTCGCCCTGCTGATTGCCGCCATCCTGTGGAACCTCGGCACCTGGTGGCTGGGTTTGCCGGCGTCGTCCTCGCACACCCTGATCGGCTCGATCATCGGCGTGGGCATCGCCAATGCGCTGATGCACGGCCGCGACGGCACCAGCGGCGTCGACTGGGCGCAGGCGACCAAGGTCGGCTACTCGCTGCTGCTCTCGCCACTGATCGGCTTCATCTGCGCCGCGCTCCTGCTGCTGGCGCTGCGCCTGCTGGTGAAGAACCGCGCGCTGTACAAGGCGCCCAAGGGCAAGACGCCGCCGCCGTGGTGGATTCGCGGCCTGCTGATCCTCACCTGCACCGGCGTGTCGTTCGCCCACGGCTCCAACGACGGGCAGAAGGGCATGGGCCTGATCATGCTGATTCTGGTCGGCACCCTGCCGATGGCCTACGCGCTGAACCGCACCATGCCGGCAGACCAGACCGTGCAGTTCGTCGCCATCGCCGAAGTGACCCAGCAGGCGCTGGTCCGCGCGGCGCCGCAGCCGGCCCCGGCCGACCCGCGCGCGGTACTCTCGGAATACGTGCGCACCAAGGAAGCCAAGCCGGAACTGATCCCGTCGCTGGCGGCGCTGACCGGCGCCATCGGCGCGGAAGTGAAGGGCTACGGCAGCCTCGCTCGTGTGCCGGCCGAAGCCATGGGCAACGTGCGCAACGACATGTACCTGACCAGCGAAGCGATCCGCCTGATGGACAAGGACAAGGTCGGCAACTTCGACGCCGACACCACCAGCAAGCTGGCGGCGTTCAAGGGCAAGATCGACGAGTCGACCCGCTTCATCCCGCTGTGGGTGAAGGTCGCCGTGGCCATCGCCCTCGGCCTGGGCACCATGGTCGGCTGGAAGCGCATCGTGGTCACCGTCGGCGAGAAGATCGGCAAGACCCACCTGACCTACGCCCAGGGCGCCTCGGCGGAGCTGGTGGCGATGCTGACCATTGGCGCGGCGGATATGTACGGGTTGCCGGTGTCGACGACCCACGTGTTGTCCTCCGGCGTCGCCGGGACCATGGCCGCCAACGGCTCCGGCTTGCAGATGCGCACCATCCGCAACCTGCTGATGGCCTGGGTGCTGACCCTGCCGGCGGCCATCGTGCTCTCCGCGTCGCTGTACTGGCTGTTCACCCACCTGTTCTGAGGGCGGGTGACTCAATGAAAACGCCGCTCCCCGGAGCGGCGTTTTCATTTGGCATGTGCGGTGGGGGCGGAAGCGCTTGCGTAGGATGGGTGGAGCGCAGCGATACCCATGCTGTCGGTGCGCGGGATTGATGGGTATCGCTGCGCTCCACACCATCCTACGTCGTGTTCTTCCGGTAACTCGGTGCGATTGCTTCGTTTCATGCCCGCTTGAAATATCGAACGCGTGGTGCGTATTTTGTACGGGCTCGCGCACCTCGCGCGGCGTCCTGTGACACGGACAAGAAGAACAAGGATAAGAAGTCATGAGTAACGATCTAGGAATCCCGCTCGCCGAACATCTGGCTGGAGTGGAAGAGATCGAGTGCGTCACCCCCGACCTCAACGGGGTGCCGCGTGGCAAGGTGATGACCGGCGAGGGCTTCCTCACCGGGCGCCGGTTGCAGCTGGCGCGCGGCGTCCTGCTGCAATGCATCATGGGCGGCTACCCGCCCGCCAAGTATTACGGTAGCGACGACGGCGACCTCGCGCTGATCGCCGAGCCCACCCAGATCCATCGCCTGCCCTGGAGCGACGAGCCCCGCGCCTTCGCCATCTGCGACGCGGTGGAACTCGACGGCAAGCCTTCCGGCCTGTCCACCCGCGGCCTGCTCAAGCAGGTGGTGGCGCGCTACGCCGAACACGGCTGGAGCCCGGTGGTGGCGACCGAGCTGGAGTTCTTCGTGTTCGCCCCCAACCCCGATGCCAACGAAGCCTTCCAGGCGCCGCTCGGCCTCGACGGGCGCCGCGAGATCGGCCACTCGGCCTTCAGCGTGTCCTCCAACAACGGCCTGCGGCCGTTCTTCCAGGACGTCTACCGCTGCATGGCAGCGGTGGGGCTGGAGCGCGACACCTTCATGCACGAGATGGGCACCACCCAGTTCGAGATCAACTTCCTGCATGGCGACCCGGTGCTGCTGGCCGACCAGACCTTCCTGTTCAAGCACCTGCTCAAGGAAGTCGCGCTCAAGCACGGCCTGATCGTGGTGTGCATGGCCAAGCCGCTGGCGCACACGCCGGGCAGTTCGATGCACATCCACCAGAGCGTGGTCGATGGCGAAGGCCGCAACATCTTCACCGATGCCCAGGGCGAGGCCACGCCGGCGTTCCGCCATTTCATCGGCGGCCAGCAGGCCTGCCTGGCGGACTTCACCCTGCTGTTCGCACCGAACGTGAACTCCTTCCAGCGCCTGTGCCATCCCTACGCCTCGCCGAACAACGCCTGCTGGTCGCATGACAACCGTGCCGCCGGCCTGCGCATTCCGGCCAGTGCTCCGGTGGCCCGGCGGGTGGAAAACCGCCTGGCCGGCGCCGATGCCAACCCCTACCTGGCCATCGCCGCGAGCCTGGCTGCCGGCCTGCATGGCATCGAGCACGCGCTGGAGCCGACTGCGCCGATCCAGGGCGAGTTCGAGGTGCCCGATGAGCTGCTGCTGCCCTGCACCATGTACGACGCGATGCAGCGCCTGACACGCAGCGAACTGGCCCGCGAGGTGTTCGGCAACGAGTTCATCGATGGCTACTGCGCGACCAAGTCCATGGAGCTGACCAGCTTCTTCGACGAAATCACCCCGTGGGAGCGCCGCGTCCTGGCCGCCCAGGCCTGATTCGCGGGCGCGCTGACACAGCTGCACCGAAAACCGGTGCAGCTGTGATCGGCAGACATCTCCAGGCGATCTTCAAGCCATCCTCGTTCATCCCGCCGGTATCCTTCGAACTGACCTGCTTCACTGCGCGCGACGCTCGCTATTCCGGGCCCGGCAGGGCTCTCGACGCGCCCATTGGCAGCCTCTAATGTGTCACGGCAAGTCCCGCTTTCCGCTGCCCGGACATTGTGCCGGGGTTGTCCTGGACCAGGAGGTCCAATGCTTCGGATCGTCACTGCCTTCCGCGCTCTGTACTTCGCCGCCGTCATGCTCCTGACCGGTTCCGGTCTGCTCAGTACCTACCTCGCCTTGCGCCTGGGCGCGGAAAAGGTCGATGGGCTGTGGATCGGCGCCATGATGGCCGCCTACTACCTCGGCCTGGTGCTGGGCGGCAAGATCGGCCACCGGCTGATCGCCCGCGTCGGCCATATCCGCGCCTACGTCGCCTGTGGCGGGCTGGTCACCGCCGCCGTGCTGGGCATCGGCCTGCTGCCGTGGATCGGCTTCTGGCTGGTGCTGCGGGTCGCCATCGGCCTGGGGATGATGTGCCAGTACATGGTCATCGAGAGCTGGCTCAACGAACAGGCCGAGGCGCGCCAGCGCGGGCTGGTGTTTGCCGGCTACATGGTCGCCTCGTACCTGGGGCTGGTGCTTGGCCAGTTGGTGCTGGTGGTGCACCCGGGGCTGGGGCCTGAGCTGCCGATGCTGATCGCGCTGTGCTTCGCGCTGTCGCTGATTCCGGTGGCGATCACCCACAAGGTCCACCCCGCGCCGCTGCGCCCGGCGCCGCTGGAGCCGCGCTTCTTCATCCAGCGGGTGCCTCAGTCGCTGACCACGGTGCTGGTGTCCGGGCTGGTGGTTGGTTCGTTCTATGGCCTGGCGCCGCTCTATGCGGTGGGGCAAGGCCTGAGCACCGAGGAGATCGGCCTGTTCATGGGCGGCTGCATCTTTGCCGGGCTGGTGGTGCAGTGGCCGCTGGGCTGGCTCTCGGACCGCATCGACCGCGCCGTGCTGATCCGCAACGCGGCGATCCTGCTGCTGGTGGTGGCTCTGCCGCTGGCTCTGTTGCCGCTGCTGCCGGTGCCGCCGCTGAGCCTGGCGCTGCTGCTGCCGATGGGCTTCCTGGTGTGCCTGGTGCAGTTCACCCTTTATCCCCTGGCGGTGGCCTTCTCCAACGACCACGTCGAGGGTGAGCGGCGCGTCTCGCTCACGGCGATGCTGCTGGTGACCTTCGGTGTCGGTGCCTGTATCGGCCCGCTGGCGGCCGGTGCGCTGATGAAGGCCTTCGGCGCCAACATGCTCTACGCGTTCGTCTGCGCCTGCTCGCTGATCCTGATCTGGCGCGTGCGCCCGGAGAAGGTCAGTGGTGTGCACCGGGTCGACGAGGCACCGGTCAAGCACGTCGCCACGCCGGACAGCCTGGCTTCCTCGCCGCTGTCCGCCGCCCTCGACCCACGGGTCGACGAAGCCGCCGTGGAAGAGCAGATGAAGGGCAACGACAGCAGTGCGCCGGTGCCCGAGGTGGCAACCGAAGCAGAGGAAGAAAGCCGGCCCGCGTGAGGCCGCAAGGCGAGGGCGGCAAGGGGTTGCCGCCCCGGATGGGCTAGAACAGCTCGTCCTTCTCGAAGCGCCGGGCTTCGCGCTGCAACTGGTAGACGAAACGCTCGATGTTGCGCTGCGCCAGGCCGCTCATCTGGTGGAAGCGCACGCCGGCGAAGCTGTAGCCGACCTTGTCCTCGAAATGCACGTGGCGCAGTTCGACTTCCATGGTCAGGGCGCCGAAGGGCAGGCGCGCGGTGAATTCCTCGTAGATCTGCCCGGGCTGCAGGCGCTCGGCGGCGTTGCCTTCCAGGCGGATCTTGCAGCCGGTGGCGGAGATATCGATGAGGTTGCCCTTGAGCGGCGACTTCAGTTTGCTGCCGCCGATTTCCACGGCTACCGGTTGGCCCTGGCCCACGGGGGCGCGGAAGGCGTTGCGGCGCTGGTGATAGAGCATCTCGGCCGGCACTGGCAGCCAGTAGCAGCGCGCGCCGTCGATTTCGGAGAAGAAGGCGTTCTGGGTGTTTTCCCAGGCAATGCGCACGCCTTCATGGAAGGCTTCGATACGGAATTGCTCGCCGTTCTGCAGGAAGCGTTCGCCATCGTTGGGGATCAGTTCGTCGAGGGCGACGATGTTGCGTTCCCGGTTGACCTCGACGACGAAGCTCTGGAAGCGCCGGCTGCGACCTTCGAAGGTGACTACCAGGGGATCGTGACTGTCCATCAGCATTTTCAGGCTGGCGTGGATCTCCACCGGAGCTTTCAACACCTTCGGTGGTTGAGGGCCATTTTCCTCGGCGAACAGATTGGACACGGTCCGCGGGTCTCCATTGTGTTTGTTATGAGTCTTGCACGGGGCAGGGCAGGTGATGGCATTTTGCCCTAGGGCGTGCGCTCAGACCAGCGCTGCCTGTCTGCAAACGGTGGCAGTCAGGCCTGGCTGAGCGGGCGCTGGCGGCTGCTCTGGGTCGAGCCGCCACGGCGGTCGTAGAGGTTGGGAGTATCCTGCCCACGCAGGATATCGAGCAGACGCCCGGTGCTGGCCTGGCCGGCGCGGATGATCTTGCCGTTGCGCTGGTTGGCTTCCTGGCACTGGTCGAGGAGGGCGGCCAGTTGGTCGCCGCGCGCCAGCAGTTCGCCGTTGCCTTGGGCCTGGGCGAGCTGGGCGAGACCCTCGCGGTCGATGCTCACGCCGGCCTGCTGGAGCGCCAGGCTGCGTTCGCGACCATTGCGCTCGAGCTGCTGGAGCAGCGGCAGCTTGCGATCGAGCAGCTTCTGCAGCTGGGCCAGGTCGCGCACCTGCAGCGCCTGGAACTCGTCGTCGATCAGCTGCAGCAGCGCACTGGCTGCTTCGATGTCGCCATTGATCAGGGAAAGCAGGGCGTCAGACATCTTGGGCTCGGCGTTCTACGAGGGTGGTCCAGCGTGAGTCGGACTCAGCGCTGGGATTCGAAATCGAGCAGCTTGCCGGCCACCCGCTGGCTGTCGACCTGATAGCTGCCGTCAGCGATGGCCGCCTTGATGCGAGCCACTTTCTCATTGTCGACCACGGGCTGGTCCTTCAGTTGATCGCTCACTTTCTGCAGCTGCTGCGCGGTATCGCTGAGCTGCACCGTTTCGCCGCTCTTGGCCGGGGCGTTGACGGAGGACTCGGCGGCGGCTTCGCTGCGACCGCTCTGGGCGGCACCGCTACGGCCAGTGGTGGCTGGCGTAGTGGCCGGGTTCAGCCGGTTGAAGTCGATAACCATGTTGGAAACCTCTGGAGGTATTGGACGCTTGCCAAGCTTTTCGGCCGTCCGCTGGAAAACTTTAGGTCGAAATTTCGTGCGCCCGAACACAAATTACGCAGCCCTGCCTTCATCATGCCAGAAATGGCTGCAAACCGCAGGGCTACAGGGTGACTTCGACGGTCCCCGGCTCGATCACCCGAGCCTTGACGATACGCTGCGAGCGCAGGTTGCGCACGCGGATCTGCTCGCCGGGAACGCCATCGGACAACGCCTCGCCGGGCATCAGTACATTGATCGCGCTGGTGCGGGCACGGATCACCACCTGCTCGCCCTTGCGCACGGCCGCCGCCTGCTCGAGGAAGATCGGCGCCAGTACCTGGTCGTTGACTGTCGCACGCTTGAGCTTCTGTCCCAGCGCCCGTTCGGGGTCGGTCAGGTAGCCCTGGGTCAGCGGCCCGACGTCGCGCTCGACGACGCTGATGTCGGCGGCCTCGATCACATGGTCGCGCTTGAGCGGCTGGGTGGTGACGACAATCTGACGGTACAGCTTGACCGTGGCCGGCACGAACACCGTCCAGGGTGAGCTGCCGTCGCAGCGCACTCGCACGGTGACCCGACCAACGGGCTGTGCCGGGCTTTCCAGCGCCTGCGTCAGGTCTTTGTCGCACTGCGCCAGGCGCAGGCGGGGGTCGATGCGTGCGACTTCGATCTCGTAGCGTGCGTCTATGCCGGAAGTCTGCAGATAATCTTCCACCTTGAACTCAAGAAAGCCCTGGGTGGAGCCGATAAGGATTTCAGGCGCAGTGAAGCCTTCCGCCCCAGCCGGGGAGAGGGTCAGCGCACCCGTCATGCCGAGCAGCGCAGCCACCAGGGCGCGCGCGGGTCTCAGCTGTCGGAAAAATGTCGTTGCCTGTTTCATGCAACGATCCAAGCAATGGTCATGCCGCCTTCGTGAGTCGGGCGGCGTTGCGTGCACAGGAGGCTCAATGGCCGGAGTCATGGATTCGGTCAACCAGCGTACGCAGCTGGTTGGCCAGAATCGTCTCGAACTGCTGCTGTTCCGCTTGAACGGCAGCCAGCTGTACGGGATCAACGTGTTCAAGGTGAAAGAGGTGCTGCAGTGCCCGCGCCTGACCGTGATGCCCAAGTCCAGCCAGGTGGTGCGCGGGGTGGCGAACATCCGCGGCGGCACCATTCCGATCCTCGATCTGGCGCTGGCCACGGGGCGGCATGCCCTGCGGGACGTCGCCAACAGCTTCGTGATCATCACCGAGTACAACACCAAGGTGCAGGGTTTCCTGGTGCACTCGGTGGAGCGCATCGTCAACATGAACTGGGAGTCGATCCATCCGCCACCCAAGGGGACCGGCCGCGATCACTACCTGACGGCGGTGACGCGGGTGGACAACCAGCTGGTGGAAATCATCGACGTGGAGAAAATCCTCGCCGAAGTGGCGCCGACCTCGGAGGACATCTCCGACGGCGTGCTGGATGCCGAGACCCAGGCCCGTGCGGTGAGCAAGCGCGTGCTGGTGGTGGACGACTCCTCGGTGGCGCGCAAGCAGCTGGTGCGTTGCCTGGAGACCGTCGGCGTGGAAGTGCTGGCGCTCAACGACGGCCGCCAGGCGCTGGATTATCTGCGCCAGATGGTGGAAGCCGGTGGGCATCCGGGCAGCGATCTGTTGATGGTGATCTCGGATATCGAGATGCCGGAAATGGACGGCTACACGCTCACGGCGGAAATCCGTCACGACCCGCGCATGCAGGATCTGCACATTCTCCTGCATACTTCGTTGTCCGGGGTGTTCAACCAGGCGATGGTGAGAAAGGTCGGCGCTGACGACTTCCTTGCCAAGTTCCGTCCTGATGACCTGGCGGCCCGCGTGTCGGACCGCATCAAGGCAGTGGACGGTGCGACCGCCTGATCCGGCGTGACGAGATGCGGGTGGCGCCGGTGCCGCCCGCATCGTCTATGGTTTTTTGAGCACCGGTCAGGCAGTTGTCGTCGTGTTTGCCGGCAGCCGTCCACGAGCAAAGAGGCTTATCTGTGACATCCACCAATTCTGAATTCGAGCTGTTCCGGGATTTCCTGGAGAAGACCTGCGGCATCCTCCTGGGCGCCAACAAGCAGTACCTGGTCTCCAGCCGCTTGAACAAGTTGATGGAGCAGCAGGGCATCAAGTCCCTGGGCGAGCTGGTACAGAAGATCCAGATGCGCAGCCAGTTGCGCGAGCAGGTGGTCGACGCCATGACCACCAACGAGACCCTGTGGTTTCGCGATACCTACCCCTTCGAGGTGCTGAAGAACCGCGTACTGCCGGAGATGATCAAGGCCGCGCCCGGCCAGCGCCTGCGCATCTGGTCGGCGGCCTGTTCGTCGGGGCAGGAGCCTTATTCGCTGTCGATGGCCATCGACGAGTTCGAACGCACCAACCTCGGCCAGCTCAAGGCGGGTGTGCAGATCGTTGCCACCGACCTGTCCGGCTCGATGCTCAGCGCCTGCAAGGCTGGCGAGTACGACAGCCTGGCGATCGGCCGCGGCCTGTCACAGGAGCGCCTGGCGCGCTACTTTGACCAGAAGACGCCGGGGCGCTGGACGGTGAAGCCGGCGATCAAGAGCCGCGTGGAGTTCCGCGCGCTGAACCTGCTGGATAGCTACGCCACGCTGGGCAAGTTCGACATGGTGTTCTGCCGCAACGTGCTGATCTATTTCTCGGCCGAGGTGAAGCGCGACATCCTCCTGCGCATCCATGCCACGCTCAAGCCCGGCGGCTATCTGTTCCTCGGCGCATCCGAGGCGCTCAACGCGCTGCCGGACCACTACCAGATGGTCCAGTGCAGCCCGGGGATCATCTACAAGGCCAAGTGATTGGCTGATGCCCCGCCTGTTCGGGCGGGGTTCCTGCAATTGCAATCACCCGATCGCGGTCTCCGTCCGCTGATCGCCGCATGTCATCGACTTCGTGTGCTGTTTCTGTAGGAGCGAGCTTGCTCGCGAACAGACTGCGCAGCGTGGCGAGGTTCGCGAGCAAGCTCGCTCCTACAAATTGACCGGCAAGGAAGGGCGGCAAAGCTTGCCGCCTTGCCCTGAGCGGCAAGGAAGTTGGTTGCCGCTTGCCGCTGTTTGCCGCCCTTTGCCGCTCTCGATGTTCCCTCAAGCCTTTGAAAATAAAGGGTATGCGTATCTGGCACGCACCTTGCTGAAGTGTTCGCAAGCCCACACCGGCAAACAGGTTCGTGACCATGAGCATCAGCTTCGACAAAGCCCTCGGCATCCACCAGCAAGCACTGAGCTTCCGCTCCCAGCGCGCTGAAGTCCTGGCCAACAACCTGGCCAACGCCGACACGCCCAACTACAAGGCGCGCGACCTGGATTTCGCCTCGGTGCTGGCGGCCCAGTCGGACAAGATGAAGAACGGCACCTTCAGCGCCACCCTGACCAACGCGCATCACATTGCCGCCGACGGTTTCGGCATGGGTGACGAGTCGCTCAAGTACCGCAATCCGACCCAGCCGTCGATCGACCAGAACACCGTCGATGAACAGATCGAACAGTCCAACTATGCGGAGAACTCCGTGCAGTTCCAGGCCTCGTTCACCTTCCTCAACAGCAAGTTCAAAGGGCTGATGAACGCCCTGCGCGGGGAGTAATCGCCATGTCGCTCGCCAGTGTCTTCAACATCGCCGGTACCGGCATGAGTGCCCAGACCACCCGTCTGAACACCACCGCCTCGAACATCGCCAACGCCGAGACGGTGTCGTCCAGCGTCGACCAGACCTACCGTGCCCGCCATCCGGTATTCGCCACCATGTTCCAGCAGGCACAGGGCGGCGGCGACCAGGGCTCGCTGTTCGGCGAGACCGACCAGGCCGGTTCCGGTGTGCAGGTGCTGGGTGTGGTGGAAGACAAGAGTTCGCTGGTGCCGCGTTACGAGCCCAACCACCCGGCCGCCGACAAGGATGGCTACGTCTATTACCCGAACGTCAACGTGGTGGAGGAGATGGCCGACATGATCTCCGCCAGCCGCTCGTTCCAGACCAACGCGGAAATGATGAACACCGCCAAGCAGATGATGCAGAAGGTCCTGACCCTGGGTCAGTAAGCGCTGAGGAAAGAGCACGATGAGCATCGACAACAGTGGCATCAACGGCTCCAGCTCGGTTCTGGACCAGTATGCGATCAACAAGGACAGCAGCAGTAGCGGCACGACTGGCAAGAGCAGTCTGGGCAAGGACGAGTTCCTCAAGCTACTGGTGGCGCAGATGAACAACCAGGACCCGATGTCGCCCCAGGAAAACGGCGAGTTCATCGCCCAGCTGGCGCAGTTCAGCACCGTGGAAGGCATCCAGTCGCTGAACACCAGCATGGACAGCGTGCTCTCCAACTACCAGTCGTCCCAGGCCCTGCAGGCCTCGTCGCTGGTGGGCCGCAAGGTGATCGTGCCGACCGACAAATCGATGGTGGATACCGCCGAGACCTTCAAGGGCACCTATACCCTGCCGGTTTCCACCGCCAACAGCTGGGTCAACGTCTATGACGACAAGGGCACCCTGGTGAACCGCGTCGACATGGGCCAGCAGACCGCCGGCAACGTCAACTTCATGTGGGACGGCAAGGACTCCAGCGGCAATCTCATGCCGCCCGGCCGCTACCGGTTCGAAGCGCAGACCAACTACGAGGGCAAGACCTACGGCCTGACCACCTTCCTGCCGGCCAACGTCGACAGCGTGACCCTCGGGCAGAACGGCGGCGAGCTGACTCTCAACCTCGCCGGACTGGGCAGCATCGGCTTGTCCAAAGTCCAGATCATTGGCCAGTAAGTCGGCGATACCGACCAGGAGCTAAGCATGTCTTTCAATATCGGGCTCAGCGGTATCAAGGCCGCTTCCAGTGACCTCAACACCACCGGCAACAACATCGCCAACGCCAGCACCGTGGGCTTCAAGCAGTCCCGCGCGGAGTTCTCCGACGTCTATGCGGCCTCCGTGCTGGGCAGCGGCAGCAACCCGGTGGGCAGCGGCGTGCTGCTGTCCAATGTGTCGCAACTGTTCAACCAGGGCACCATCGATTCGACGCAGAACGCCCTGGACATGGCCATCAACGGCAACGGCTTCTTCGTCACCAGCAACAACGGTGCGGTGAGCTACACCCGTGCCGGCTACTTCGGTACCGACAAGAACGGCTACGTGGTCGACAACAACGGCTACCGCCTGCAGGGCTACCCGGTGAACGCCCAGGGCCAACTGCAGAGCGGCGTGGTCGGCGACCTGCGCATCGAAACCTCGAACCAGGCGCCCAAGGCGACCACCCAGGTCAGCCAGACCTTCAACCTGAACTCCACCAACACTGCGCCGACGGTCACTCCGTTCAACTCCAGCGACCCGACCACCTACAACTCCTCGACCTCGGTGAATATCTATGACAGCCAGGGCAACGCCCATGTCATGACCCAGTACTTCACCAAGACCGGGGCGAACACCTGGACCATGAGCGTGCTGGTGGATGGCCGCAACCCGGCCAGCCCGACCGACGACACCACCGCCATCACCTCGGCCACCACGGCTGCCGCGGCTACCGGTGCGACTCCGGCCAGCGTTGCTGCCGCCGTTGCCGGCTCCGGCGCATCGCAGGCCGCCATCGATGCTGCCAACGCTGCCGCCGCGGCTACCGGCGCCACTCCGGCCAGCGTACTGGCTGCGGTCAGCGGCATGGGCACCAGCCCCTACCAGGTGAACCTGACCTTCAGCCCGGCGGGCCAACTGCTGACCCAGACTCCGGTGAACAACGGCACCGGCGACGCCTTCACCATCAATCCCACCGACGGCACCCTGGTGATGGGTGACTGGGTCCCGGCGATCTCCGACGGCAAGACCCCGGCCACCTGGAGCGCCAACGGCGCCACCGCGAATGCCGGCGGCATCACCCTGGACATCCGCAAGTCGACCCAGTACGCCACTGCCTTCGCGGTCAACAGCGTCAACCAGGATGGCTACACCACCGGCCAGCTGTCGGGCCTGGAAATCGATGACGAAGGCAACATCTTCGCCCGCTACACCAACGGCCAGTCCAAGGTGCAGGGCCAGGTGGTGCTGGCGAACTTCGCCAACGTCCAGGGCCTGACCCCGATCGGCAAGACCTCCTGGGTGCAGTCCTCGGAGTCCGGCGAGCCGGTAGTCGGCACGCCGCGCTCGGGCACCCTCGGCGCCCTGCAGTCCGGCTCGCTGGAAGCGTCCAACGTCGACCTCTCCAACGAACTGGTGGACCTGATCGTCGCCCAGCGCAACTACCAGGCCAACGCCAAGACCATCCAGACCGAAGACGCCGTCACGCAGACCATCATCAACCTGCGCTGATCGCCGACGCCCTCGCGCTCCCGGCATGGGAGGAGGGCGGCGAGCACCGCGCCGGTATCACGGCGCGGGCGGCAAATCTCCCCTTGCCGGTGGCGGCAGACCGTCGCCGCCAATGGCTTCCAAGGGCCCCTCAAGGGGCCCTTTCTTTTTATAAGCCCTTATATATCAATAATTTGCCTTTATTTATCCGGCCTGGCACGGCACTTGCTCTATCGCTTTCAAGACAACCCGTACGCGGGTCTGGAGGATTCGATGGACAAGATGCTTTACGTCTCCATGAGCGGTGCCAGCCAGAACACCCTGGCCATGCGCGCCCACGCCAACAACCTGGCGAACATCTCCACCAACGGCTTTCGCCGTGACTTCGAGCAGGCGCGCTCGATGCAGGTGTTCGGCGACAGTTTTCCGTCGCGCGTCTATGCCATGAGCGAGCGTCCGGCCACCGACTTCTCCGCCGGCAGCCTGCAGGAAACCGGCCGCGACCTGGACGTGGCCGCCAAGGGCGACTCGTGGATTGCCGTGCAGGCGCCCGATGGTGGCGAAGCCTATGTGCGCACCGGCAGCCTGGAAATCGACGCGCTCGGCCAGCTCCGCACCGGCGATGGTTTGCCGGTGATCGGCAATGGCGGGCCGATTGCCGTGCCGCCGCAGGAAAAGATCGACATCGGCGAGGACGGCACCATCAGCATCCGCGGCCTGGGCGATAACCCCAGCGTGGTGGCCGAGGTGGACCGCATCAAGCTGGTCACCCCCGATCCGAAGCAACTGGAGAAGGGCGCCGACGGCCTTGTGCGCATCAAGCAGCAGCCCGGCCAGCCGGCGGTGCAGGCCGATGCCAACGCCAAGATCGAGTCGGGCTTCCTCGAGGCGAGCAACGTCAACGCGGTGGAAGAGATGACCTCGATCCTCTCGCTGTCCCGCCAGTTCGAGCTCCACGTAAAGATGATGCGCACTGCCGAGGATGATTCGGCAGCCATGGCGCGTGTTTTGCAATTCAGCTGATAAGAACCTGATTAACCGTTCGAGGCGCCACGAATCCGGCGTCCGAGGAGATCGACATGCTTCCGGCACTTTGGGTCAGCAAGACGGGTCTGTCCGCCCAGGACATGAACCTGACCACCATTTCCAACAACCTGGCCAACGTCTCGACCACCGGCTTCAAACGCGATCGCGCCGAGTTCCAGGACCTGCTGTACCAGATCAAGCGTCAGCCCGGTGCCAACTCCACCCAGGACAGCCAGCTGCCTTCGGGCCTGCAACTGGGTACCGGTGTGCGCATCGTCGGCACGCAGAAGAACTTCACCGAAGGCAGCCTGCAGACCACCGACCAGCCGCTGGACATGGCGGTCAACGGCCGCGGCTTCTTCCAGGTGCTGATGCCCGACGGCACCGTCGGCTACACCCGTGACGGCAGCTTCCACCTGAACTCCGATGGCCAGATCGTCACTGCCAACGGCTATGCGCTGGAGCCGGCCATCGTCGTGCCGAACGAGACCCAGACCTTCACCGTCGGCCAGGACGGCACCGTCTCGGTGACCACCAACGCCAACCCGCAGCCGCAGATCATCGGCAACCTGCAGACCGCCGACTTCATCAACCCGGCAGGCCTCCAGGCGATCGGCAACAACCTGTTCCTCGAGACCGGTTCCAGTGGCGCGCCACAGGTCGGTACCCCGGGCCTGAACGGCCTGGGCACGGTGCAGCAGAACACCCTGGAAAACTCCAACGTCAACGTGGTCGAGGAACTGGTGAACATGATCACCACCCAGCGCGCCTACGAGATGAACTCCAAGGTCATCTCCACAGCCGACCAGATGCTGTCGTTCGTGACCCAGAACCTGTGATGAATGACGGGGCTTCCGGGCCCCGGTGAAACCGTAGTCGCTCTCCCCGAGAGGTAGCTGTAGATGAACCGTTCCCACCTCCTTCCGCTGCTGGCCATCGCCGCGTTGGCAGGGTGCGTGAGCCCGCCGCCCAAGCCGGACGATCCCTATTACGCTCCGGTGCTGCCGCGCACCCCGATGCCGGCCGCGCAGAACAACGGTTCGATCTACCAGACGGGGTTCGACAACAACCTCTATGGCGACCGCAAGGCCTTCCGCGTGGGTGACATCATCACCATCACCCTCAACGAGAAGACCCAGGCCAGCAAGAAGGCCAGCGCCGACATCTCCAAGGACAGCAAGACCAAGATGGGCCTGACCGGCATGCTCGGCAGCAGCCTGACCACCAACAATCCCATCGGTGGCGGCGACCTCAGCCTGAGCGCCGAATACGGCGGCTCGCGCGATGCCAAGGGCGACAGCCAGGCCGGGCAGAGCAACAGCCTGACCGGTTCGATCACCGTCACCGTGGCCGACGTCATGCCCAACGGCATTCTTGCCGTGCGCGGCGAGAAGTGGATGACCCTGAACACCGGCAACGAGCTGGTGCGCATTGCCGGGATGATCCGCGCCGACGATATCGCCACCGACAACACCGTCGCCTCCAACCGGGTGGCCGATGCCCGCATCACCTACTCGGGCACCGGTGCGTTCGCCGATGCGAGCCAGCCGGGCTGGTTCGATCGCTTCTTCCTCAGCCCGCTGTTCCCGTTCTGAGGGTGATGACGATGATGGCCTCTGGAAAAACGTGGGTAGCGATCGCGGACAAAGTCCGCTCCTGCGTCATGCTGGTGTTCTGTGTATTGGTCATGGTGCCGGTGGCGCACGCCGAGCGGTTGAAAGACATCGCCACCATCCAGGGGGTGCGCAACAACCAGTTGATCGGCTACGGCCTGGTCGTCGGCCTCAACGGCACGGGCGATCAGACCACGCAGACGCCGTTCACCCTGCAGACCTTCAACAACATGCTGGCGCAGTTCGGCATCAAGGTGCCGGCCAACGTCGGCAACGTGCAGCTGAAGAACGTCGCGGCGGTGTCCATCCATGCCGACCTGCCGCCGTTCTCCAAGCCGGGCCAGGTCATCGATATCACCGTGTCGTCCATCGGCAACGCCAAGAGCCTGCGCGGCGGCAGCCTGCTGATGACCCAGCTCAAGGGCATCGACGGCCAGACCTACGCCGTGGCCCAGGGCAACCTGGTGGTCGGCGGCTTCGACGCCGAGGGCCGCGACGGCTCCAAGATCACCGTCAACGTACCGTCTGCCGGCCGCGTGCCCGGCGGCGCCACTGTCGAGCGCGCGGTGCCGAGCGGCTTCGACCAGGGCAACAGCCTGACCCTGAACCTCAACCGCCCGGACTTCACCACCGCCAAGCACATCGTCGACCGCATCAACGAGCTGCTCGGCCCGGGTGTCGCCCAGGCCGTCGACGGCGGCTCGGTGCGCGTCAGCGCGCCGCTGGATCCGAACCAGCGCGTGGACTACATGTCGGTGCTGGAAAACCTCGATGTGCAGGCCGGCGAAGCCGTGGCCAAGGTCATCATCAACTCGCGCACCGGCACCATCGTGATCGGCCAGAACGTGCGCGTGTCGCCGGCCGCCGTGACCCACGGCAGCCTGACCGTGACCATCACCGAAGACCCGATCGTCAGCCAGCCCGGCCCGTTCTCCAACGGCCAGACCGCCGTCGTTCCGCGTTCGCGGGTGAACGCCGAGCAGGAAGCCAAGCCGATGTTCAAGTTCGGCCCCGGCACCACGCTGGATGAGATCGTCCGCGCCGTTAACCAGGTGGGCGCCGCGCCCAGCGACCTGATGGCGATTCTCGAAGCCCTGAAACAGGCCGGCGCGCTGCAAGCCGACCTGATCGTGATCTGAGGACGCCGACGTGGATGCCAAACTGCTTTCCGCTGGCTCGTCCGGGACCAATTCCGGGGCCTACACCGACCTCAATCGCCTGGCGCAGCTGAAGAACGGCGCCGGTCGCGACAGCGAGGGCAACATCCGCAAGGTGGCCCAGGAATTCGAATCGCTGTTCATGAATGAAATGCTCAAGTCGATGCGCTCGGCCAACGACGTGCTCGCCGAAGGCAACTTCATGAACACCTCGACCACCAAGCAGTACCAGGAAATGTACGACCAGCAGCTGTCCGTCAGCCTGTCCACCAAGGGCCGCGGCATCGGCCTGTCGGACGTGCTCACGCGACAGCTGTCGAAGATGAACGGCGGCCGGCACACGGGCGCGGCAAACCCTTTCGCCCAGGTCGCCGGCGCTGATTCGAAGCTCAACAGCACCGCCAGCTGGCCGTCCACCACCGGAGTGAATGCCAGCGGCAAGGCCTTGCCGCAACCCGAGCAGGGCCGCGACGACTCCAGGCTGCTCAATGCCCGTCGCCTGGCACTGCCGGGCAAGCTTGCCGACCGCGTGATGGCCGGCATCGTGCCGGGCGCAGCGAAGTCGGAAGAGCAGGGCAAGCCCCTGGCCGGCAACGACTGGCAGACCTCCAGGTCCTTCGCCAGCGCCGTGCAGGAAGTGGACGCCGCGGCGGCCGCCGCCACTGCATCCGCAGCAGCCGAGGACGTCAGCGGCCGCCAGTACGCCCAGCCGCCCCTGGCCCCGGGCAAGTCGGCCTTCGCCTCGGCCGACGAGTTCGTCGCCACCATGCTGCCCATGGCCCAGAAGGCCGCCGCGCGCATCGGCGTCGACGCCCGCTACCTGGTGGCCCAGGCCGCCCTGGAAACCGGCTGGGGCAAATCGATCATTCGCGACCAGGACGGCTCCAGCAGCCACAACCTGTTCGGTATCAAGGCCGGCTCCAGCTGGGGAGGCGACTCCGCACGGGCGCTGACCAGCGAATACGAGAACGGCAAGAAAGTGAAGGAAGTCGCGGCGTTCCGCTCCTACGACTCCTTCGAGCAGAGCTTCAACGATTACGTGAGCTTCCTGCAGAACAACGACCGCTACTCGGACGCTCTGGATTCCACCCGGCGCCCCGAACAGTTCATGAAGGAACTGCAGCAGGCCGGCTATGCCACCGATCCGAACTACGCCCGCAAGGTGTCGCAGATCGCCAAGCAGATGCAGGTCTACCAGGCGGTCGCCGCGGCGGACACCCCGCCCCTGGGATAAGGACAAAGAGCGATGAGCGATCTACTTTCCATTGGCCTGTCTGGCCTGCGTTCCAGCCAGACGTCGTTGACGGTGACCGGCCACAACATCACCAACGTCAACACGCCCGGCTACTCCCGCCAGCAATCGGTGCAGCAGACCGGCATCCCGCAATACAGCGGCGCCGGCTACATCGGTTCGGGCAGCCAGGTCGTGGACGTGCGCCGGCTGGCCAGCGACTTCCTGTTCTCGCAGGTGCGCAGCGCCACCAGCCAGTCCAATGAGCTGAGCGCCTTCCAGGGCCAGATCGAACAGCTCGACTCGCTGCTCTCCGACACCACCACCGGTATCAGTCCGGCGCTGCAGAAGTTCTTCGCCGCGCTGCAGACCGCCGCTGCCAACCCCTCGGCCACCGAAGGTCGCGAGGCACTGCTGGCCGAGGCGCAGGGCGTGTCGAAGTCCTTCAACACCCTCTACGACCAGCTGGACAAACAGAACAGCCTGATCAACCAGCAGCTCGGTTCGCTGGCCAGCCAGGTCAACTCGCTGGCCTCCAGCGTTGCCAGCTACAACGACGCCATCGCCAAGGCCAAGGCGGCCGGCGGGCAACCCAACGACCTGATGGACGCCCGTGAGGAGACCATCCGCAAGCTCTCCGAGCTGATCGGTGTGCAGGCCGTGCCCCAGGACGACAGCTCGGTCAACCTGTTCATCGGCACCGGCCAGCCGCTGGTGGTGGGCACCACCACCTCGTCGCTGCAGGTTGTGCCGGGGACCAACGACCCGAACCGCTATGAAGTGCAACTGGTCAGCGGCAGCGCCACCCAGACCATCACCTCGCAGATTTCCGGTGGCCAGATGGGCGGATTGATCGCCTATCGCGACACCGCGCTGGACGCCTCGTACAACAAGCTGGGGCAGATCGCCCTGACCTTCGCCGACACCGTCAACAAACAGCTCGGCCAGGGCCTGGACCTTTCCGGCAATGCCGGCAGCAACCTGTTCGGCAACATCAACGACCCGAGCATCGCGCGCCTGCGCGTGCTGGCGCAGTCGACCAACAGCGGCACGGTGGATGCCCAGTTGCAGATCACCGACACCAGCAAGCTGGGCGCCAGCGACTACCGCCTGGAATATGACGGCAACAACTTCACGGCGCGGCGTCTCTCCGACAACGCGCAGGTCAACGTCACGGTCACCGGTACCGGCCCCTACACCCTGAGCTTCGCCGACGGCAGCGGGACCGACCAGGGCTTCAGCGTGACCATGCCGACGCTGCCGCCGGCTGGCGATGGCTTTACCCTGCAGCCGACCCGCCGTGGCGCCGCCGACATCAGCACGGTGCTGACCAAGGCCGATCAGCTGGCCTTCGCCGGTACCGCACGCAGCGAATCGACCACCAACAACCGCGGCACCGGCGCCATCGGCCAGCCCAAGCTCACCGGCGGCCCCTCGCCGATCAGCACCGGCGACCTGCAGAACCTGTTCGGCGCCAACGGCCTGAAGCTGAGCTTCGACGCGACCAGCAACAGCCTGACCGGCACCCTGCCGGCGGGAGCGACCCTGAGCTACGTGTCGCCCTCGACCACCGGCCTCACCTCCGGGCAGACCAACACCGTGCGCCTGGACTACACCGACCCGGGCACCGGCAACAGCTATAGCTACGAATTCACCCTCAGTGGCGTGCCGCAGGCTGGCGACAGCTTCACCCTGGGCATGAACACCAAGGGCATCTCCGACAACAGCAACGCCCTGGCGCTGTCCGGCCTGCAGAGCAAGGCCACCGTCGGCGGCACCGGCAGCAGCGGGGCGACCTACAACGACGCCTACGGCGGTCTGGTGGAGCGCATCGGCACCCTGACCGCACAGGTGCGCAACAACGCCGACGCCAGCGCCACCGTGCTCAAGCAGGCGCAGGACAACCGCGACTCGCTGTCGGGTGTGAACCTGGACGAAGAGGCCGCCAACCTCATCCAGTTCCAGCAGTACTACAGCGCTTCGGCCCAGGTCATCCAGGTGGCCCGTTCGTTGTTCGACACCCTGATCGGCGCGTTCCGCTGATAGCTGACGAAGGAATCGACCATGCGCATCTCCACTATCCAGGCGTACAACAACTCCGTCGGCGGGTTGCAGAAGAACTACTCCAGCGTCACCCGCACCCAGGAGCAGATCAGCACCGGCAAGCGCATCCTCACCCCGGCGGACGACCCGGTGGCCTCGGTGCGCCTGCTGCAGCTGAGCCAGGAGCAGTCGCTGAATGACCAGTACAAGAGCAACATCACCTCGGCCAAGAACAGCCTGACCTCCGAGGAGTCGATCCTCAGCTCCGTCGGCAACGTCATCCAGCGTATCCGCGAGATCGCCGTCGAGGCGGGCAGTGGCGCGCTGGACTCCACCGACAAGAACTCCCTGGCCACCGAACTCTCGCAGCGCGAAGACGAGCTGATGAACCTGCTCAACAGCAAGGACGCCAGCGGCAAGTACCTGTTCTCCGGCAGCCAGGGCGACACCCAGCCCTTCGTGCGCAACCCGGACGGCACGTACACCTACCAGGGCGACGAGAGCCAGCGTCAGTTGCAGATCGCCAGCAGCACCTTCCTGGGCATCAGCGACAGCGGCAAGCTGCTGTTCGACAGCGCCACCAACGCCAATCGCGTGACCACCGGCGCGGCCGCCACCAACACCGGCACCGGACGGGTCTCGCTGGGCCTGGTCACCGATAAGCAGGCCTACGACGGCACCTTCCCCTCGAGCACTCCGCCGGCCGCCACCGACGGCATCGGCATCCGCTTCATCGACGACAAGAATTACGAGGTCTACGACCTCAACGACCCGGCGCTGCCGGGCAGCTACACCGCGCTGAAGACCGGCGCCATCGACGACAACACCCAGACCAACGATTTCATCGAATACGGTGGGGTCAAGGTGCAGATCGACGGCAAGCCGGCGGCGGGGGATACCTTCACCATCAACCGCGACCCGTCCACCGAGAAGAAGGGCCTGCTGAATGTCGTGGCCGACCTGCGCAAGGCGCTGTCCAGCGCCACTGACGACCAGGAAGGCAACTACCGGATCCGCGACGCGACGGCCATCGCCCTTTCCAACCTCGACTCGGTGAATACCCAGGTGCTTTCGGGCCAGGGCAAGATCGGCGCGCGGCTGAATGTGATCGACTCCACCGAGACCTTCATCGATGACGTGAAACTGGTGAACACCGGCGTCATCTCCGACCTGCAGGATCTGGACTTCCCCGAGGCGCTGTCGCGCCTGTCGATGCAGTCGACCATCCTCCAGGCGGCGCAGCAGAGCTACGTGAAGATCAGCGGGCTGAGCCTGTTCAACTACCTCAACTGATCCACCGGCGGCTTGGCTTGGTTCTTGCTCCATAGCCTGGACATCGGGGCTCTCGTCAAAAAACCGGCTGGCTTCAGCCGCACGGCGACGGGCTCCAGGGTTCAGCAGCGGTCATGCCGGGCGACGCATTGCCCAGCCTGCCGCCTGGAGATCACAGCTTGCTCGTCATCGATCGGTTTCTCCCCCAGGAAGGCCTGCATCTCTTCAACCGTGCAGAGTTCTTCCGCCTGCACGCCGAAGGCGACGGCCACTACTTCCAATGGGTGGTCGACGGCCGGGCCTGCGCCACGCTGCATTTTACCCGGGTACGCGAGCAGGTCTGGCGCAGCCCTGCGCGTGGCACCTTTGGCGGCTTGAGCTGCAGCCACGGAATACGCCCGGAGGTCCTGGCCGAGTTCCTCGCAGAGGTTACCGCCTGCCTCGCCGGGCAGGGCGCGCGGACGCTCGAAGTGCTTCTGCCGCCGGCCCAGCACGCCATGGCCGATGGCGCGGTGGAGTATTTCCTGCTGCGCTCGCTGGGCTTTCGCGAGTCGCTGGTGGACCTCAATTACGGCCTGCCGGTGGACCAACGGCCGTTCCCCGAACGCCTCAATCACGCCAATCGCAAACGCCTGAACAAATGCCAGCGCGAAGGTTTCAGCGCAGCTGCGCTGCCCGCCGGGGAACTTCCGGCAGCCTATGCGGTGATTGCCGAGAACCGCGCGGCGCGTGGGTTTCCCGTCACCATGCAACTCGCGCAGCTGGAGCAGATGCAGGCGCTGTTCCCTGATGCCGTGGCGCTCTACGGCTGCCATCGGCAGCAGGAGCTGGTCGCCGCGGCGATCTGCCTGCAGCTCACGCCGCAGGTCCTCTACGTCTTCTACTGGGGCGATCGCCCCGGCTTTGCCCAGTACAGCCCGGTAGCCCTGCTGGCGCAGAGCATCTACGAGGATTGCCAGCGTCGCGGCGTTGCGCTGCTGGACGCCGGCACTTCGACGCTGGATCTGCAACTCAACCCCGGCCTCATCGCTTTCAAGCGCGGCCTGGGCTTCGAGGAGTCGCTCAAGTTCCGTCTGGAGAAAACCTTCGATGCGTGATATCGAATCCTACAGCCGTGAGTACCACGCCCTGCCGTTCGAGGCGACGCAACTGGCGTTCCGCCGCCGCCTCGTGCTGGAGCAGGTATCCCTGCAGGCACCCTCGACCCTGCTGGAAATCGGCTGCGGCCTGCGCCCGCTGTTCCAGGACCTGCCAGCCGCGCTGGAGGTGACGGTGGTCGAGCCGTCCGCCGAGTTCGCCGCGCACGCCCGTGAGCTGGCGGGCGCACGCCAGGGCGTCGAGGTCGTCCAGGGCTTTCTCGAGGAGGTGCCGGAGCCTTTGCGTGAAGGCGGCTTCGACTTCATCGTGCTCAGCAGTCTTCTGCATGAAGTGGCTGACCCGCAGGCGTTGCTGCAAGCCGTGCGCCGGCACTGCCATGCCGACACCCTGGTGCATGTCAACGTGCCCAACGCCTACTCCCTGCATCGCTTGCTGGCGGTGGAAATGGGCCTGATCGAGGACCCCTTCGAGCGCTCCGCGACCCAGCAACGGATGCAGCAGCACTCCACCTTCGACCTGGCCAGCCTGGGTGCCCTGGTGTCCAGTGCCGGGTTCGAAGTGCAGGACAGCGGCAGCTATTTCATCAAGCCCTTCACCCACGCGCAGATGCAGACCTTGTGCGACAGCGGTTTCCTCACCCCGGCGCATCTGGAAGGACTCTACGGACTGGCGCGGAGGTTGCCGGGCTGTGGTTCGGAAATCTTTGTCAATGCGAGGCTGGCCCATGTCTGAGACCCTGCTGATCGGCAATAACCTGGCGCTGCTGGTGGCGGCGCTGCAACTGGCGGAGCGCGGGCGCCCGGTGCGCCTGCTGCTGGACGGCAAGCCGGCCGGGGGGCATTTCGCCGGCATGCGCCTGGACGGGCAGGGCTTCGATATCGGCATGGTGCTGTTCGAGCACGACTCGCGCGTGCCGCAGAGCGCCGACGTGCAGGGCTACGACCCCGCGCGGCGCAACGATTGCGCGCGCTTCACGGCACTGGCCGGGGACTATCTCGAGCGCTTCGTCGCCACGCTGGACGTGCCGACGCCGCAGGTTCACAGCGGTGGCGCCCGGCATCCGGACTTCATCATGGCCAATCGGCTGGAGCGCTTCGCCGACTGGCCCGAAGCCGGCAAGGTGCTGGATGAACTCGCGCAGGTCGATAGCCACCACCCGCTGCATGCTGCCGGCAAGATCACCCATCCTGCCTACGATCGTGCCAGCTATGCCGAAGCCTCCCTGGTCAACCACGGGGCGACCCTGCACCGGCAGGTGTTCGAGCCGCTGTGCGAGAAGATCCTCGGCGTTCCCTCGGCGCAGATCCTTGCGCGCTATCACCGCCTGGGCTGGCTGCCGCTGTACTACCCGCAGACCTTGAGCAAGGCCTTTGCCGGCGAGGACCACGGGCTGCCCGAATACCGCTTCCGCGCTGCCCGCGAGGGCTACTCGGGCGCTCTGGTCGAGGGCCTGCTGGAGGCCCTGCAGGCGAGCGGGGTGAGCATCGATGCCGCGCCGCTGGAAGGCCTTGAGCGCACGCCGGAGGGCCTGGTTGCCCGGCTTGCCGGCCAGAGCATGGCCGCCGACCGCGTGGCCCTGGGCGTGGCGCCGCAACGCGCCGCCGAGCTGCTCGGGCAGCCGGCCGCCGAGCCACCGCCGGCCGCATCGGTGAGCCTGGTGCTGGGCCGGGTGGCCCGCGAGCACCTGCCGCAGAAAACCACCTGCCTGCTGGTGGCCGACGCACAGTTCGCGCTGTTCCGCGTCACCGACCACGATGCCGTCGCCGGGCTCGACCCGCAATGGCACCGAGTGAGCCTGGAGTGCAACCCCGACTACTTCAGCCGTCGCTATCCGGCGGCCGATGCGGGGCACCCGCTTCCCCAACTGCTCGGCGAACTGGCCGAGCTGGGGGTTATCCGTCATCCCGATGATTTCGTCGTGCTGCGCCACCTGCAGGCGCGCAATGCGCTGGCCTTGCCCAACGCCGCCGCGCAGGAGGTTTGCGCCAGCCTGCAGCGAGCGATTGCCGGCGATGCCCGCTTCGCGCTTACCGGCAGCCTGCTGGGCCTGGGGGTTGCCTCGCTGAACGACCAGATCATCCAGGGCCTCAAGCTTGCCGAGCAATGGAGCTAGCCATGCCGAGCCAGAATTCCGCCACTGTCACCCCTGAAGAGCTCGAGCGCATCGCCAGGGATTACCACCTCAACGACGCGGTGCCTGACAAGTTCATCGAGAGCGCCTGCCAGGAATACTGCTGCGACTGGCTGGCAAGCCTGCTGAGCGACGACGACCGCGTGCTCGAACTGGGCTACGGCGACGGCATCACCCTGTCGCGATTGAGTGGCCAGGCCGCTCACTACGCCGTGCTCGAGGGCGCGGCCAGCCTGGTGCAGCGAGTGCGTGCGGACTACCCCGGTGTCGAGGCGATCCACAGCCTGTTCGAGCACTACGAAGCGCCACAGCCCTACCAGAAGGTGCTGGCGCTGCATGTGCTGGAGCATGTCGACGACCCGGTGGCGCTGCTCGAACACATGCGCGGCTGGCTGGGTGCGGACGGCGAGCTGATCGTCGTCGTACCCAACCGCGAGTCGCTGCACCGTCGCCTCGCGGTCCTCATGGGGCTGCAGCCACAGCTCGATTCGCTGAGCCCGCGCGACCATCTCGTCGGCCACCAGCGGGTCTACGACCTGCCGACGCTGCGTGAACATCTGCAGCGAGCGGGTTTCGAAGTGCTCGAAGAGAAGGGCTTCTTCCTCAAGACCCTGCCCAACTCGATGATGCTCGACTACAGCCCGCAACTCATCGATGGCCTGAACCGACTGAGCGAGCAGCTGCCCGCCGCCCTGATGGCCAACCTGGGCGTGCGTGCCCGAATGATCGATCGCCGCTGAGCGACGGAGAGCCCCTATGTCCCTGGAAAAATGCCAGCTGCAGGACTTGCCCATCGTTCACGACATCCGTGGCAATCTCAGCTTCATCGAGGGTGGCAAGCACACGCCGTTCGACATCCAGCGCGTCTACTACCTCTACGACGTGCCAGGTGGCGCCAGCCGGGGTGGCCATGCGCATTTCGAGCTGGAGCAGATGATCATCGCGATGTCCGGCAGCTTCGACATCACCCTCGATGACGGCTACAACCGCCGCAAGGTCCACATGAACCGCTCGTACTACGGGCTCTACCTGCCGAAGATGATCTGGCGCGAGATCGACAACTTCTCCTCCGGCTCGGTGTGCATGGTGCTGGCCTCGGCGCACTACAGCCCGAAGGACTACATCTATGACTACCAGGAGTTCATCGACACTGTCCGGGGTGGCGCCAAGTGAGCGACAAGGTTCCCTTCCTCGATCTGGTGGCCGTGCATGAGCCGCTGGCCGCTGAGATGCAGGCGGCATTCGCCAGCTTCCTGGCCTCCGGTCAGTACATGTTGGGGCCGCAGGTCGAGGCTTTCGAACGCGGCTTCGCCGACTATTGCGGCGCACGCCATTGCATTGGCGTGAGCAATGGCCTGGATGCCCTGCAGCTGATTCTCCAGGCCTTCGGCATCGGCCCGGGGGACGAGGTGCTGGTGCCGGCCAACACCTTCATCGCCACCTGGCTGGCGGTGTCGCATTGCGGCGCGACGCCGGTGCCGGTGGAACCTGATCCGGCCACCTGCAACATCGATCCTGCCCGCGTCGAACAGGCGATTACGCCGCGCACCCGGGCCATCATCGCCGTGCACCTCTACGGGCAGACCGCCGACATGCCGGCGCTGTCGGCGATTGCCCGGCGGCATGGCCTGAAACTGATCGAGGATGCCGCCCAGGCCCATGGCGCGCGTCATGCCGGGCGGCGTGCCGGCACGCTGGGCGATGCGGCGGCCTTCAGCTTCTACCCGGGCAAGAATCTCGGCGCGCTGGGCGATGCGGGAGCGGTGGTCACCGATGACAGCGCGCTGGACGAGGCGATCCGCCTGCTGCGCAACTACGGCTCGCCGCGGCGCTACGTGCATCAGCGCATCGGCTTCAACCACCGCCTGGACGAGATGCAGGCGGCATTGCTCAACATCAAGCTGCCGCACCTGGATGGCTGGAACCAGCAGCGCCGTGCCCAGGCCGCGCGCTATCGCGAGCTGCTCGCCGGTGTGGCGGGCGTACGGCTGCCGGAAGTACTGCCCGAGTGTGAGCCGGTCTGGCATCTGTTCGTGATCCGCCATGGCCGCCGCGACGCCTTGCTGCAGTGGCTGGCTGACGGCGGAATTGGCGCGCTGATCCACTACCCGATCGCACCCCATCGGCAGCAGGCGTATGCCGAGCGGCAACTGAGCCTGCCGATCAGCGAACAGATGCACAGCGAGGTGCTGAGCCTGCCCATCGGGCCGCACCTGACGCTGGACGATATCGACCGTGTCGGCCTGCAGATCCGTCGCTTCGAGTCGGCCTGAACGGCACGTTACCTTCGCCCTGGCAGTGGCCGGGCGTGAGTCATTCTGGTCCCGCCGCATCGATGCGGCGGGCGTGAGAGGAAGTCAATGAACCCACAGTCGGTCCCCGATATCACCGTTGCCGTGATGTCCTACAACAACGCGGCTTACCTGCGGCAGACGCTCGACTCGATCTTTGCCCAGCGTGGCGTGAGCTTCGAGGTACTGGTCTTCGACGACTGCTCGAAAGATGACAGCCTGGACATCCTGCGCAGCTACGAAGGGCGCGAGCATTATCACTTCGAGGTCAACCCGCAGAACCTCGGCGTGGTCGGCAACGCGACCCGCTGTTTCGAGTCGGGCCGCGGCCGTTACGTCGTGGTGCTGGGCTCCGACGATTTCCTCTATCCGGGTCACCTGCAGTCGCTGTTCCAGGCGCTGGAAGACCATCCACAAGCCGCGCTTGCCTACAGCCAGTGCAACTGGATCGACGAGCACGGCAACCTGGTGCGCTATGCCGAGCACCCCGCGCATGCCACGCGGTCCTATGTGGGCGGCCGCGACGAGGTGGTCGACCTGCTTCGCCACGACAACTACATCACCCCCTCCGCGGTCATGCTGCGCCGTTCGGTGTACGAGCGGATTCGCCTGGAGAACGGTCGCCTGCTGCACGAGGGCATGATCGCCGGCGACTGGGAGTTCTGGATTCGCATTGCCCGGGTGGCGCCGGATTTCGTCTTCGTGCGGCGCCCGACCGTGGGCTACCGGGTGCACTCCGGGCAGATTTCCCAGACGTTCTACAGCGGTGATGGGCCGACGCTCGAGCATGCCTTCCTGCTGGAATACTGCCTCGCGCAGCCGGACCTGCTGCCGCGCCTGCGGGCGGCTGCCGAGCCCATCTGGAATCTCTTCCAGCAGCGCCTGAACGGTGCCTCGAGCGAGGTTCGCGAACAGGTGCGCGAGCGCAGCGCGGCAATTCGGCGCCAGCTCTTCGACACGCCGGCCGCCGCTGCCAGGGCGGAGCCGTTGTTCTCGGTGATCCTGACCACTTTCAACCGTCCCGAGCTCCTTCGCGATGCCCTGGCAAGCCTGGCAGCACAGACCTTCCAGGACTTCGAGGTGGTACTGGTCAATGATTGCGGCGAGCCGGTGGAGCAGTTGCTGCAGGGCTACGAATTTCCCATCAGCTACCTGCGGCTGGGGCGCAACAGTGGCCTTTCCGCCGCCCGCAATGCCGCGATCCGCCAGGCCCGCGGGCGTTACCTGGCCTACCTGGACGACGATGACACGCTGCTGCCGCAGCACTTCCAGCGGCACGCCGCGGCCCATGCCGATGCCGAGTGCCTGGTCTATACCGACACCCGCTACGTGCTCGAAAGCCTGGAGGGCGGACGCCGCCAGGAGCTGTCCCGGCAGTCTTCGCCGGTCCATGGCGAGTTCGACCTGGCCCGTCTGCAGGTGCAGAACTTCATCCCGGTGAATGCCTGGACCCACCCGCGCAGCTGGATCGACGAGGTCGGTGGTTTCGATGAAGGGCTCAGCGCGCTGGAGGATTGGGACATGCTCCTGCGCCTGTCCGTCGGCCGCCGCTTCAGCCATGTCGCCGAAGAAACCGTGCAGGTTCATGTTCGTCAGGAAAACCCCGAGCAGCGCATGAGCGCGCGCGAGCGCAAGAACTTCCCCGCCTTGTTCCGTCGCCTCTATGAACGGCATGCCATCGAGACCGATGGCAGCGTGCAGCAGGCGCGTGCGGAATTTCTCGCCGAGCTGGATCGCGAGCGCGCCGGTGCTGGCGCCGGCCCCGTCACGCCGGTGGAGTTCCGCTATTGCCACCGCCTGAGCGCGCAGCAGTTGAGCGCTTTCCAGCGGCGCCTGGGCGATCACCCCGGCCCGCGCTTCGAAGTCGTGGTGCTGGGAGGGGCAGAGGCTGCCGCGCAGAGCAGCCTTGCCAGTGTCGCCGCACAGCAGTTGGCGGTGCCCTCCACCTGGCTGCCTGGTGAGGCGGGGGAAACCCCCCAGCAGTTCTGGGAACGTGTCGCCCGGCACCTGGCCGGCAGTGACGCAGAGTGGTTCTACCTGCTGCCGGCGGGTGACCGCCTGGCCGAGCACGCGTTGCTGTTGCTGGCCGATCGCATCCTCTCGGGCCTGCCGGCGCGCTGCTACTACGTCGACGAGGACCGGCTGGAGGGTGACCAGAGCCATACGCCGATCTTCAAGCCGGACTTCAACCTCGACCTGCTGCGCAGCTACCCCTACACCGGGCGCAATCTCTGCGTAGCGCGCGAATGCCTGGACGAGCTGGGCGGCCTGCGCGCCGAGTTCGCCGGGCTCTGTGTACAGGACCTGCAACTGCGCGCCGCGGAAACCTTCGGCCTGGACAGCGTTGGCCACGTCGCCGAAGTGCTCTGCCACGCCGCCGTGCCGTTCGCCGAGTGGCTGGTCAGCGACGAGGTTCGCCAGCATGGCGCGGCGCTGATCGCCGCCCACCTGGCACGGCTGGGCGTACCGCACACACTGCAGGCCGGCGTGACGCCGGGGGTCAACCGGATTCGCTACGACTATCCGCAGCAACCGCTGGTCTCGATCCTGATCCCGACCAAGGACCAGCTGGCCATCCTGCGCCGCTGCGTCGAGAGCATCCTCGAGAAGACCCGCTACGAGCACTTCGAGATCCTCATCATCGACAACGACAGCCAGACCGAAGAAGCCCGCCAGTGGCTCGCCGGCATCGAGTCGATGGGCAGCGCCCAGGTGCGTGTGCTGCGCTATCCGGGACCGTTCAACTTCTCGGCGATCAACAATGCCGCGGCACGCGAAGCCAAGGGCGAGTACCTGGTGCTGCTGAACAACGATACGGCAGTGGTCGACGCCGACTGGCTCGACGAGTTGCTCAACCACGGTCGTCGCCCCGAGGTCGGGATTGTCGGCGCCAAGCTGCATTACCCGGACGGGCGCATCCAGCATGGCGGGGTGATCCTCGGCCTGAACGGCCCGGCCGACCATCCGTTCATTGGCGATCCGCAACACGCTGCCGGCTATATGCAGCGGCTGCTGGTGGACCAGGACTACAGCGCGGTCACCGCGGCCTGCCTGCTGATCCGTCGCGAGGTCTACGAGGCTGTCGGGGGCATGGACGAGGTGGACTTCAAGGTCTCCTACAACGACGTCGACCTTTGCCTGAAGGTGCGCGAGGCGGGCTACCTGACCCTGTGGACGCCCTACGCCGCGTTGCTGCACGAGGGCAGCGTGAGCCAGCGCGAACTGGCCGCGGATCAGCGCGAAGCCAAGCTGCGTCGCTTCCGCGGCGAGCAGCAGGCCATGTACCGCAAGTGGCTGCCCCTGCTGGCGCAGGACCCGGCCTACAACCCGAACCTGAGCCTGCAGCGTGCCGGCTTCGAACTGGACGTCGCTCGAGGCGTCGCCTGGCAGCCCTTCGTGCAGCCGCTGATGCCGCGCGTGGTGGCCTATCCGGCCGACGCCACTGGCTGCGGTCACTACCGCGTGCGGCAACCGTTCCTGGCGATGCAGCGGCAAGGTCTGCTGGAAGGTGCGCTGAGCAGCAACCTGCTGGACCCGGTGGAACTGCAGCGTTTCGACGCCGACAGCGTGGTACTGCAGCGCCAGGTGACTGACGCGCAGCTCGATGCCATCGAGCAGATGAAGGCGTTCAACCGCAGCTTCCGCGTCTATGAACTCGATGACTACCTGCCCAACCTGCCGCTCAAGAGCCTGCACCGCGACGAGATGCCCAGGGACATCCTGCGCTCGCTGCGGCGCGCGGTATCGATGTGCGACCGCTTCGTGGTCTCCACCGACGCGCTGGCCGAATCCCTGGCCGATCTGCACAGCGACATCCGCGTGCTGCCCAACCGCTTGCCGGTCGACTGGTGGGAAGGCCGCACCAGCCGCCGCCGCATTGGCCGCAAGCCGCGTGTCGGCTGGGCCGGCGGGGTAGGGCATACCGGTGATCTGGAGCTCATCGCCGATGTGGTCCGCGACCTGGCCGACGAGGTCGACTGGGTGTTCTTCGGCCTCTGTCCGGACAAGCTGCGGCCCTATGTCAGCGAGTACTACCCGGGCGTCGCCATTGCGGACTACCCCGAGCGCCTGGCCTCGCTGGACCTGGACCTGGCGCTGGCGCCGCTGGAGCAGAACCGCTTCAACGATTGCAAGAGCAACCTGCGCCTGCTCGAGTACGGCGTGCTCGGGTTCCCGGTGGTGTGCAGCGATGTGCTCTGCTATCGCGGCGATCTGCCGGTGACGCGGGTGAAGAACCGCTACCGCGACTGGGTCGACGCGATCCGCATGCACCTGTCCGACCTCGACGCCACGGCGCGGATCGGCGACGAGCTGCAAGCCAGGGTGCGCCGCGACTGGATGCTGGAAGGCGAAAACCTGCTGAACTGGGGGCGCGCCTGGCTGCCGGACTGATCCGGCCACGCGCCTGACCAGAAGGGCCGCCGGGAGACCGGGGGCCCTTTCTTTTTGCCTGGCCGGCACGCCGGGCCACTGGCGACGTGTCGCGAAGTTCTCCTAAAGGAATGGCCGCGCCCGCCGATTTGCTGGGAGTCCGTGCTGGCACTGCCCGCCGCGGACCCGCGAAATGCTGGCGCAAGCGGCAGGAAAATCTTCCTCGAAGGCGCCTGGAACTCTCTGCGAAGGTCAGCTAACAAGCTGAAAACCAACAGGAAAAAAAACTTCCTGTTTTTTTCTAAAGCTCTTCGCAGGGGCGCCGATAAGTAGGACGTATGCGAATTCTTGGGGTACCTGAGCAAGCAGGCCGAGATATCGCAAGCTCAGGAACTAACAGGACCACTGAAGGAGACCATCATGGCCCTTACCGTCAATACCAACATTGCCTCTCTGAACACCCAGCGCAACCTGAACGGTTCGTCCAACGCGCTGAACACCTCGCTGCAGCGTCTGTCCACCGGCTACCGCATCAACAGCGCCAAAGACGACGCCGCCGGCCTGCAGATCTCCAACCGTCTGACCAGCCAGATCAGTGGCCTGAACCAGGCTACCCGCAACGCCAACGACGGTATCTCCCTGGCGCAGACCGCTGAAGGTGCCCTGCAGCAGTCCACCAACATCCTGCAGCGTATCCGCGACCTGTCCATCCAGTCCGCCACCGGCTCCAACAGCGACGCCGACCGTGCCGCCCTGCAGAAAGAAGTGGCTGCCCAGCAGGCTGAACTGAGCCGTATCGCCGACACCACCACCTTCGGTGGTCGCAAGCTGCTCGACGGTTCCTTTGGCACCACCAGCTTCCAGGTCGGTTCCAACGCCTACGAAACCATCGACGTGACCCTGAAGAACGCCTCTTCCACTTCCCTGGGTTCGTACCAGGTCGGTGGCGGCGCTTCGACCAACAGCACCGGTGCTTCGGCTGCTGGTACCACCACCACTTCCAGCGTCGTCGGTAGCGGTGCAGGCTTCACTGCCACCAACATCACCGTGGTCGGCAACGGCGAAACCAAGACCGTTGCGGTCGCCTCGGGCGACAGCGCCAAGGACATCGCCAGCAACTTCGACGGCGCCATCTCCGGTCTGTCCGCCACTGCCCGTAACGTGGTTCAGGCTGACGTGAACATCACCTCCGGCGCCGCCAGCTTCAGCCTGTCGGTTGGTAGCCAGCAGGTTTCCATCGTCGGTGTCACCAGCACCAAGGACCTGGCCGACCAGATCAACTCCAACGCCGGCAAACTGAACGTCAGCGCCAACTACGACGCCAAGACCGACAAGGTGACCATCACTTCGGCTACCGGCGAGAACATCGTCTTCGGTGCTGACTCCGCTGGCGCCACCGGTACCATCGACGTGGCTTCCCAGGGCTCCGACGGCACCTTCGGCACCTCCACCAACGTGGCAGCGGCAGGCGGCAAGGCGATCGGCTACGTACAGCTGAACTCCTCCACCTCCTACGCCCTGACCGGCACCTCCAGCGGTGTGTTCGGCGCCAGCAAGGCCACCCTGTCCACCGTCGCCGATGTGGATATCTCCACCGCCGATGGCGCCCAGCGTGCCGTCTCGGTGATCGACAACGCCCTGGCCGCGATCGACTCCCAGCGTGCCGACCTCGGTGCCGTGCAGAACCGCTTCACCAACACCATCGACAACCTGACCAACATCGCGGAAAACGCCACCTCCGCCCGTAGCCGCATCAAGGACACCGACTTCGCCGCCGAAACCGCGTCGCTGTCGAAGAACCAGGTGCTGCAACAGGCTGGTACCGCGATCCTGGCCCAGGCCAACCAGCTGCCGCAGTCGGTACTCAGCCTGCTCCGTTAATACCGGAGCGAGTTCTGAGGCAGCCACAGGAGGAGGGGGAAACCCTTCCTCCTTTTTGCCTTTTCCGAGGGGATGAAGATGGATATCGTGAACATCGCTTCGACCAGCCTGCTGGGTAGCGCGCGCGGCACCGCCACGCCGAACCCGACGGCAACCCCCCGCGCCGCCGGCGAAGTGCAGCCTGCGGATGCGGTCAGCGCTGCCGACAAGCGTGGCCAGATCGATTCGGCCGTGAAGAGCATGCAGTCCTATGCTCAGTCGGTGACGCGCAACCTGAATTTCAGCATCGACGACTCCACCGGCGAAGTGGTGGTGAAGGTCATCGACGGCGAATCCGGCAAGGTGGTGCGGCAAATTCCTTCCGAGGAAGTGCTGAAGCTTGCCGCCCAGCTCGACGATATGCGCAGCCTGATGTTCGAAGCGCAGGCCTGACTGGGCCAAGGACTCTTGGCATGGTGCTTGCTCTGGTTATCCGGCAAGGATCATTGCACGCAGAATTTTGACGGAGGTGGAACATGGCAGGTGTAACCGGAATCGCGACGGGCAACGATTATTCGAGCCTGATCTCGTCGATCGTCGCACTGGAAAAGGCGCCCAAGCAGACCCAGCTGGACACGCTGGAGAAAAACGCCACCACCAAGCTCACCTCCCTCGGTTCGCTCAAGAGTGCCATCAGCGCCTTCCAGACCGCGCTGAGCACCCTCAACAGCCCTTCGTCGTTCCTCGCGCGTACCGCCAAGTCCTCCGATGACAGCGTGTTCAAGGCCACCGCGAGCCAGAGTGCCGCCGCCGGCAGTTATCAGATCCAGGTCTCGCAGCTGGCCGCCAGCAGCAAGGTGGCCCTGCAGTCGATCGCCAACAGCGCCGACGCCAAGTTCAACAGCGGCAGGATGAGCATCTCGCTGGGTGATACCGAAGTCCTCGACCTGCAGATCGACAGCAGCAACAACACCCTGGGCGGGGTGCGCGACGCGATCAACAAGCAATCCTCCACCTCCGGCGTGACGGCCACCATCGTCACCGACTCCTCCGGTTCGCGCCTGGTGCTCAACAGCACCAAGTCCGGTGACGGCAAGGACATCAAGGTGGCGATTTCCGGCGAAGGCAGCGACGGCGACACCAGCCTGAGCAAGCTGGCCTTCGACCCGAGCACCGCCAAGAGCCTGGCCTCGCTGACTGACGCCGAGAAGGCGGCCGGGCTGGGCGGCTATGTGACCAAGGCGCAAAGCGCCAAGCTGACCGTCGACGGCCTGTCGGTGGTGAGCGACACCAACACCGTCACCTCGGCCATCGAGGGCGTGAGCATCAACCTCACCAAGGTGACCGCCGCGGATACGCCCGTGACCCTGACCGTCGCCCGCGACGAGGCCGGGGTGAAGGCGAACGTGCAGAAGTTCGTCGACGCCTACAACACCCTGATCTCCTTCACCAACACGCAGACCAAGGTGACTTCGGTCGGTGACGATAAAACACCGGTCACCGGCGCGCTGGTGGGTGACTCGTCCGTGCGTTCGCTGCTCAGTGCCGTGCGCAGCGAGATCACCACTCCGGGCGAAGGCGGCGGCACCTACAACACGCTGGCCAGCCTGGGGATCACCACCGATCCCAAGGACGGCACCCTGAAGATCAACGACGACAAACTGACCAAGGCCGTCAGCACCGACTTCGAAGGCGTGGCCGCCTACTTCACCGGCGACAATGGCCTGGCCTCGCGCCTGACCACCCGCCTGAAGCCCTACACCGATTCGGCCGGTATCCTCGACCAGCGGACCGACATGCTGCAGAAGACCATCAGCAGCGTCGACAAGCAGCAGAAGGACCTGGACACCCGCATCGCCGCGCTGCAGGACCGCCTGAACAAGCAGTTCTCCGCCATGGACAACCTGGTGGCGCAACTGAGCAAGACCGGCGACCAACTGCTTTCCCAGCTCAACAGCATGCCCTTCGCCAACAAGAGCTGATTCCCCTGAGCGGGCGCGGCAACAGCAGCGCCGCGCCCGCCTCGAAAAAAAATTGCCTCCGACGATAAAGCTCCTGCAATACCGGCCGATACCTTGGTCAGTAAGAGAATTTGCAGCAGGAGCCTGCCATGTACGCCATGAAAGCCATGAAGCAATACCAGCAAGTCAGCCTGGAAGCGCGCGTCGCCGAAGCCTCGCCGCACGGCCTGATCCAGTTGCTCATGCAGGGCGGACTGGAGCGTCTGGCCCAGGCCCGTGGCGCCATCGAGCGCGGCCAGATGGCCGAACGCGGCGAGCTGATCAGCAAGGCCATCGGCATCGTCGGCGGCCTGCGCGAAGCACTGAACGCGGAAGCGGGTGGCGAACTGGCGCTGAATCTGGACCGCCTCTACGGTTACATGACCGAGCGTCTGCTGGAGGCCAACCGCAACGGCGACGCGGCGATCCTCGACGAAGTCTCGGGTCTGCTGCGTGAGGTAAAATCGGGCTGGGACGCTATCGCCGCCTGAAGGAAGGATTAGTCATGAGCCAGGCCATGCTTCAACTCAACGAGACTCGCGCCGCCCTGAGCGCCGCCATGCACAACAAGGACTGGGAAGCCATTGGCGACCTCGACCGGCAGTGCCGCGAGCAGGTCGACGTGGCCATGCAGGACGCCGAGCGCGACGAGCAGGCCCTGCGCGAAACCATGGAACAGTTGCTGGCGCTGTATGCCGAACTGGTCCAGGTGTGCACCGCCCAGCGCACCGCCATCGGCGCGGAGCTGACCGCCGTGCATCGCTCCAGCAAGGGTGCCAAGGTTTATCAGATGTTTGGCTGATCCTTCCGGATCGGCTCTCTTTCGGCGGTGATCGGCCAGGTGCCGGTGGCCGCCGCCTCCGCTTCGAACTACGCTGCACTTCAATTGCCATGACAGGGATCAACACCCTTCGTCGGGCTGCACCAAAAAAAACACGCCATAAATTTGACTCGAGCCACAATTTTGACTTAACTAGTGGCCAAATGCTGGCTAGCACGAGGAAATTGTGCTGTGGCCAGGTCGTGTCAGCCGCCGTAGGACGGCCTTCAAGCCCGGGATGACAAGCTAAGATGTGGCGCGAAACCAAAATCCTCGTGATCGATGACAACCAGGACCGTTGCCGGGACCTCTCGGTGATCATCAGCTTCCTGGGTGAAGACCAGCTGTCGTGCAACAGCCGTGACTGGCGTCAGGTCGTCGAGCCGCTGCCCAATGGCAGCCGTGACGTACTCTGCGTGCTGGTCGGCGCTGTGGAGAGCAAGGGCGGGGCGCTGGAGCTGCTCAAGCAGCTCGCGGCCTGGGACGAATACCTGCCCGTCCTGCTGATGGGCGAGCCGGTGCCCAACGAGTGGCCCGAAGAGCTGCGCCGCCGCGTGCTGGCCAGCCTCGAGATGCCGCCCAGCTACAACAAGTTGCTCGACTCCCTGCACCGCGCCCAGGTCTATCGCGAGATGTACGACCAGGCCCGCGAGCGTGGCCGCCAGCGCGAGCCGAACCTGTTCCGCAGCCTGGTCGGCACCAGCCGTGCCATCCAGCAGGTGCGGCAGATGATGCAGCAGGTCGCCGACACCGACGCCAGCGTGCTGATCCTCGGCGAGTCCGGCACCGGCAAGGAAGTGGTGGCGCGCAACCTGCACTACCACTCCAAGCGCCGCGACGCGCCCTTCGTACCGGTCAACTGCGGCGCGATCCCCGCGGAGCTGCTGGAAAGCGAACTGTTCGGCCATGAGAAAGGCGCCTTCACCGGCGCCATCACCAGCCGGGCAGGGCGCTTCGAACTGGCCAATGGCGGCACCCTGTTCCTCGACGAGATCGGCGACATGCCGCTGCCGATGCAGGTCAAGCTGCTGCGCGTGCTGCAGGAGCGCACCTTCGAGCGCGTGGGCAGCAACAAGACGCAGAACGTCGACGTGCGCATCATCGCCGCGACCCACAAGAACCTCGAGAAGATGATCGAGGACGGCAGTTTCCGCGAGGACCTGTACTACCGCCTCAACGTCTTCCCCATCGAGATGGCCCCGCTGCGTGAGCGTGTGGAGGACATCCCGCTGCTGATGAACGAACTGATCTCGCGCATGGAGCACGAGAAGCGCGGTTCGATCCGCTTCAACTCCGCCGCCATCATGTCGCTCTGCCGCCACGACTGGCCGGGCAACGTGCGCGAGCTGGCGAACCTCGTCGAGCGCCTGGCGATCATGCATCCCTATGGCGTGATCGGCGTGGGCGAGCTGCCGAAGAAGTTCCGACACGTCGACGACGAGGACGAGCAACTGGCGACCAGCCTGCGCGAGGAACTGGAAGAGCGCGCGGCGATCACCGCCGGGCTGCCGGGTCTCGACTCGCCGGCCATGCTGCCGGCCGAAGGCATCGACCTGAAGGATTACCTGGCCAACCTGGAACAGGGCCTGATCCAGCAGGCGCTCGACGACGCCAGCGGCGTGGTCGCGCGCGCCGCCGAACGCCTGCGCATCCGCCGAACCACCCTGGTGGAGAAGATGCGCAAGTACGGCATGAGCCGTCGCGAAGAGGAAATGGCGGAGGATTGACGCTTCCGTCGTGCTCGTATTTTCAAGTCATTGAAATATAACGAGTAAATTTTAGGCACGGGGTTTGCTAAGACTCATCCGACCGACAGATTCACGCCGTCGGACGGATGAGGAAACCCGCATGATGCCCGCCCCCAATCGCCAGACTGAACTTGCTTCCCAGGTCACTGCAGATCCACTGCAGGTGCCAGTGGAGCAGCAGAGCCGTGCCCATCTGGAGCAGACCTTCGCGCTGTTCAACCAGATGTCCAGCCAGCTCAACCAGTCCTACAGCCTGCTGGAAGCCCGCGTCACCGAGCTGAAGGGTGAACTTGCCCTGGTCAGCGCGCAGCGCATGCAGGAGCTGGCCGAGAAGGAGCGCCTGGCCAACCGGCTGCAAAGCCTGCTCGACGTGCTGCCCGGCGGCGTCATCGTGATCGATGGCCAGGGTGTCGTGCGCGACGCCAATCCGGTGGCGGTGGCGCTGCTCGGCAAGCCACTGGTGGGCATGCTCTGGCGCGAGGTGATCTCCCGCAGCTTTGCCCCGCGCGCCGACGATGGTCACGAAGTTTCCCTGCGCGATGGCCGTCGCGTGTCCATCGCCATCCGCCCGTTGAACGGCGAGCCCGGCCAACTGGTGCTGCTCAACGACCTGACGGAAACCCGTCGCCTGCAGGATCAACTGGCCCGCCACGAACGCCTCTCCGCGCTGGGCCGGATGGTCGCCTCGCTGGCCCACCAGATTCGCACCCCGCTGTCCGCCGCCATGCTTTATGCCGGCCACCTGAGCGAAGGCGAGCTGCCGGTCGAGCAGCAGCAGCGTTTCGCCGGCCGCATCAAGGAGCGCCTGCATGAACTGGAAAGCCAGGTGCGCGACATGCTGGTGTTCGCCCGGGGCGAACTGCCGCTGCCCGATCGCCTGCTGCCCAATCAACTCTTCGCCAGCCTGCGCGCCGCCGCCGAATCCCATGTCGCCGGCCTGAACGTGCGCTGGCAGTGCGACGCCCGTGTGGGCGAACTGCTGTGCAATCGCGACACCCTGGTCGGCACCGTGCTCAACCTGGTGGAGAACGCCATCCAGGCTGCCGGCCGCGACGTGCGCCTGAAAGTGCACCTGTACCAGCGTGACAACAGCCTGCGCCTGTCCATCAGCGACAACGGCCCGGGCATGAGCGGCGAAACCCTGGCGCGCCTGGGCGAACCGTTCTTCACCACCAAGACCACCGGCACCGGTCTCGGCCTGGCCGTGGTGAAAGCCGTCGCCAAGGCCCACCAGGGCGAGCTGAGCCTGCGCTCGCGCCCTGGAGTCGGTACCTGCGCCACCCTGATCCTGCCGTTGATCCTGGCTCAACCCGTCGTCCACGAGGAGTGATTTCCATGGCCGCCAAAGTCCTGCTGGTCGAAGACGACCGCGCCCTTCGTGAAGCCCTCTGTGACACCCTGTCGCTCGGCGGGCATGATTTCATCGCCGTCGATTGTGCCGAGGCCGCGCTGCCGGCACTGGAGAAAGACGCCTTCAGCCTGGTGATCAGTGACGTGAACATGCCGGGCATGGACGGGCACCAGTTGCTCGGCCTGATCCGCAAGCGCTACCCGCACCTGCCGGTGCTGCTGATGACCGCCTACGGCGCGGTCGATCGTGCCGTGGATGCGATGCGCCAGGGCGCTGCCGATTACCTGGTCAAACCGTTCGAGCCGCGTGCGCTGCTGGAACTGGTGGCCCGCCATGCGCTGGGCGCCGTGCCGGCCAGCACCGGTGAAGGCCCGGTGGCGCTGGAGCCGGCCAGCCGGCAGTTGCTGGAGCTGGCTGGCCGGGTGGCGCGCAGCGATTCCACCGTGCTCATTTCCGGCGAGTCCGGTACCGGCAAGGAAGTCCTGGCGCAATACATTCACCAGCAGTCGCCACGCGTCGGCAAGCCATTCGTCGCGATCAACTGCGCGGCGATTCCGGACAACATGCTCGAGGCCACCCTGTTCGGCCACGAGAAGGGTGCTTTCACCGGCGCCATCGCCGCGCAGCCGGGCAAGTTCGAACTGGCCGATGGCGGCACCATCCTGCTCGATGAGATCTCCGAGATGCCGCTGGCCCTGCAGGCCAAGCTGCTGCGCGTACTGCAGGAGCGCGAAGTGGAACGCGTCGGCGCACGCAAGCCGATCAGCCTGGACATCCGCGTGCTCGCCACCACCAACCGCGACCTGCTCGGCGAGGTGGCCGCCGGCCGCTTCCGCGAAGACCTCTACTATCGCCTGTCGGTCTTCCCGCTGGCATGGCGCCCGCTGCGCGAGCGTCCCGCCGACATCCTGCCGCTGGCCGAGCGCCTGCTGGCCAAGTACGTGCGCAAGATGAACCACGCGCCGGTAATCCTGGCCGACGACGCCCGCGCCGCTTTGCTGGCGCACCCCTGGCCAGGCAACGTGCGTGAACTGGACAACGCCATCCAGCGCTCGCTGATCCTCCAGCAGGGCGGCCAGGTGCAGGCCGCCGACCTGTGCCTGACCGCGCCCATCGGCCTGGCCCCGCGCCCGCTGCTGGCGGCCGTTCCGTCCGCACTGGCGGCACCGGCTCCGGGCAGCGTCGAAATTCCGTCGCCGGTCTCCGCCGAGGCCGGGCAACTGGGCGAAGACCTCAAGCGCCGCGAGTTCCAGATGATCATCGACACCCTGCGCAGCGAGCGCGGCCGGCGCAAGGAGGCCGCCGAGCGCCTGGGCATCAGCCCGCGCACTCTGCGCTACAAGCTCGCGCAGATGCGCGATGCGGGCATGGATGTGGAGGCTTACCTCTACGCCAGTTGAGCCACTGACTGACAACCCCCTCTTGGCCCGCACTTGTGCGGGCCTTTTCTTGGCGGTGCCGTCAGTTGAACGCAAGCGATCTTGTAGGAGCGAGCTTGCTCGCGAACCGGTCTCGCAGCGGGCCATTCGCGAGCAAGCTCGCTCTTACAGGAATGCGTTCCTCGGCCGTTGGGGCTGGCCAGAAAGGAACTGACGCTTTCTTTCACAGGATGCCCATTCCAGAGCCTCTATCCGCATTTTTCCTGCACCCCGAAAACCTGGCACCCAAGTTGCAATCACCTTTGCAAAGCGCCGCGTAGTGTCAAAAAACCGCGGCCAGTCGGAGGGGTAAGTGATGAGTCAGGGTGTCGAGTTCAATCGTCTGTTGCTGGAAATGCGTTCCATGCAAATGGAGGCCATGGCCAAGGCGAAGACGCAGGCCGCGCCGGTCGAGCCGGGGGCGCCGAGCTTCTCGCAGATGCTCGGCCAGGCGGTGGACAAGGTGAACGCTACCCAGCAGGTCGCTTCCGACATGGCCTCCGCTTTCGAGATGGGGCAAAGCGGTGTCGATCTCACCGATGTGATGATCGCCTCGCAGAAGGCTGGTGTTTCTTTCCAGGCAATGACCCAGGTACGCAACAAGCTCGTGCAGGCGTACCAGGACATCATGCAGATGCCGGTTTGAGCGGCGAGGATCGTAGGTAATGTCCCAAGCCTCCGTTGTTGACAGTCAGGTTCCGGCCAAGGTCGGTGCCGACGCGCCGAAAAAGCCGTTGCTGGGCCTGGCTTTCCTCGAGAACCTCGCGGACATGCCGGTACTGCGCCAGGTCGGCCTGCTGGTTGGCCTTGCCGCGAGCATCGCCATCGGTTTCGGCATGGTGCTGTGGTCGCAGCAGCCGGACTACAAGCCGCTGTATGGCAGCCTCAATGGTGTCGACGCCAACAAGGTGGTCGAAGCGCTATCCGCCGCCGACATCGGCTACAAGATCGAGCCCAACTCCGGCGCGCTGCTGGTGAAGGCCGACGACCTGGGCCGGGCGCGCATGAAAGTCGCTGGCGCGGGCCTCGCGCCGACCGACAGCAACGTCGGCTTCGAGATTCTCGACAAGGAGCAGGCGCTGGGCACCAGCCAGTTCATGGAAGCGACCAATTACCGTCGCGGCCTGGAAGGCGAGCTGGCGCGCACCGTTTCCAGCCTGAACAACGTCAAGGGTGCGCGCGTGCACCTGGCGATTCCGAAAAGCTCGGTGTTCGTCCGTGACGACCGCAAGCCCAGCGCCTCGGTGCTGGTCGAGCTGTATCCGGGGCGCACCCTGGAGCCGAGCCAGGTGCTGGCCATCGTCAACCTGGTCGCCACCAGCGTGCCGGAACTGGACAAGTCCCAGGTCACCGTGGTCGACCAGAAGGGCAACCTGCTCTCCGACCAGCAGGAGCTCTCCGAGCTGACCATGGCCGGCAAGCAGTTCGACTTCACCCGGCGCATGGAAACCAACTTCACCCAGCGCGTACACAGCATCCTGGCGCCGGTGCTGGGCAATGGCCGCTACAAGGCCGAGGTCTCCGCCGACGTTGACTTCAGTGCGGTGGAATCCACCTCCGAGTCGTTCAACCCGGACCAGCCGGCCCTGCGCAGCGAGCAGAGCAACAACGAAGAACGGCAGAACAGCAACGGCCCGCAGGGCGTGCCGGGGGCGCTGTCGAACCAGCCGCCGGGCCCGGCCACTGCACCGCAGACCACTGGCCAGAACGCCGCTGCGGATTTCGTCGCGCCCGGCCAGCCGCTCAAGGACGCCAACGGCCAGCCGATCATCGATCCGAAGACCGGCAAGCCGGAACTGGCGCCGTACCCGACCGACAAGCGCCAGCAGAACACCCGCAACTACGAACTGGACCGCTCGGTGAGTTACACCAAGCAGCAGCAGGGTCGCCTGCGCCGGCTTTCCGTCGCGGTGGTGCTGGATGACCGCATGATCGCCGATCCGAAGACCGGCGAAGTCAGCCACCAGCCCTGGACCGCCGACGAGCTGGGGCGCTTTACCCGCCTGGTGCAGGACGCGGTAGGCTATGACGCCAGCCGCGGCGACAGCGTCAGCGTGATCAACGCACCGTTCGCCCCGGAGCTGGGTGATGAAATTGCCGCGCCGCCGTTCTACTCGCAGCCCTGGTTCTGGGATGTGGTCAAGCAGGTGCTGGGCATCGTCTTCATCCTGGTGCTGGTGCTGGGCGTGCTGCGCCCGGTGCTGAACAACCTGTCGGGCAACAAGAGCAAGGCCCTGGTGGGCGGTGGCGCCGCAGGCGAAGGTGGCCTGGGCGAGTTGGGTGGTCTGGAGGGCGAACTCTCCGAGGACCGCGTGAGCCTCGGCGGCCCGGCCAGCATCCTGCTGCCCAGCCCGTCCGAGGGGTACGATGCACAATTGAATGCGATCAAGACACTGGTCGCCCAGGACCCTGGGCGCGTTGCCCAGGTAGTGAAGGACTGGATCAATTCCGATGAGTGAAGCCCGCATGAGCGCCAAACTGAACAAGGTCGACAAGGCCGCCATCCTCCTGCTCTCCCTGGGTGAGACCGATGCCGCGCAGGTGCTGCGCCACATGGGCCCGAAGGAAGTGCAGAAGGTCGGCGTGGCCATGGCGCAGATGCGCAACGTGCACCGCGAACAGGTCGAGCAGGTGATGGGCGAGTTCGTCGAGATCGTGGGTGACCAGACCAGCCTGGGCGTCGGCGCCGACAGCTACATCCGCAAGATGCTCACCCAGGCCCTGGGCGAGGACAAGGCGAACAACCTCATCGACCGCATCCTGCTGGGCGGCAATACCAGCGGCCTGGACAGCCTGAAGTGGATGGAGCCGCGCGCCGTGGCCGACGTGATCCGCTACGAGCACCCGCAGATCCAGGCCATCGTGGTCGCCTACCTCGACCCGGACCAGGCCGGCGAAGTGCTCAGCCACTTCGATCACAAGGTGCGCCTGGACATCATCCTGCGCGTGTCCTCGCTGAATACCGTGCAGCCCTCCGCGCTCAAGGAACTGAACCTGATCCTGGAGAAGCAGTTCGCCGGCAACGCCAACTCCACCCGCACCACCATGGGCGGCGTGAAGCGCGCGGCGGACATCATGAACTACCTCGACAGCTCGGTCGAAGGCGCGCTGATGGACGCCATCCGCGAAGTCGACGAAGACCTGTCGGGCCAGATCGAAGACCTGATGTTCGTCTTCGACAACCTTGCCGATGTCGACGACCGTGGCATCCAGGCGCTGCTGCGCGAGGTGTCCTCCGACGTGCTGGTGCTGGCCCTCAAGGGCTCGGACGAGGCGATCCGCGAGAAGATCTTCCGCAACATGTCCAAGCGTGCCGCCGAACTGCTGCGCGACGACCTCGAGGCCAAGGGGCCGGTGCGCGTCAGCGAAGTGGAAGGCGCGCAGAAGGAAATCCTCACCATTGCCCGGCGCATGGCCGAATCCGGCGAAATCGTGCTGGGCGGCAAGGGCGGCGAGGAGATGATCTAAGTTGGTCAAGGATGAGGACAAGCTCAGCGAGCTGATTCGCGCGCGGGATACCGCGGGCTTCGACCGCTGGTCGCTGCCCAGCTTCGACCCGGCGCGGCCGGCCCCCGAGCCCGAGCCGGAACCCGAGCCGGAGCTCGACGAACAGCCGCAGATCGAGGAAGTGCCGGAGGAAGAGGTCAAGCCGCTGACGCTCGACGAGCTCGAGGCGATCCGTCAGGAGGCCTACAACGAGGGCTTCTCCACCGGCGAGAAGGACGGCTTCCACGCCGGCCAGCTGAAGGCGCGTCAGGAAGCCGACGCGGCGCTGCAGCCGCGCCTGCAGAACCTCGAGACGCTGATGTCGCACCTGCTCGAGCCCATCGCCGAGCAGGACCAGATGCTCGAGCAGGGCATGCTCAACCTAGTGACCCACGTGGTGCGCCAGGTGGTGCAGCGCGAGCTGGCCACCGACTCCAGCCAGATCCGCCTGGTGCTGCGCGAGGCGCTCAAGCTGCTGCCCATGGGCGCCAGCAATATCCGCATCCAGGTCAACCCGCAGGACTTCGAACTGGTGAAGGGCCTGCGCGATCGCCACGAGGAAAGCTGGAAGATCATCGAGGACGACGGCCTGCTGCCTGGCGGCTGCCGCATCGAGACCGAACACTCGCGCATCGACGCCAGCGTCGAGACGCGCCTGGCCCAGGCCGTGAAGCAGCTTTTCGAACAGCAGCGCGACCAGGCGACCCACGCACTGGAGCCTGACCTGCAGGTGAACCTCGACGCCGGCCAGGACAGCACCGATGCGCCTTGAGCGTGTCAGCTTCGCCCGGCGCCTGCAGGGCTACAGCGATGCCGTGAGCCTGCCGACCCAGCCGGTGGTGGAGGGCCGCCTGCTGCGCATGGTCGGCCTGACGCTGGAGGCTGAAGGGCTGCAGGCCGCCGTCGGCAGCCGCTGCCAGGTGATCAACGATGGCGGCTATCACCCGGTGCAGGTGGAAGCCGAAGTCATGGGCTTCGCCGGCAGCAAGATCTACCTGATGCCGGTGGGCAGCCTCGTCGGCATCGCCCCCGGCGCCCGCGTGGTGCCGCTGCCGGATTCCGGCCGCCTGCCGATGGGCATGTCCATGCTCGGCCGCGTGCTCGATGGCGTCGGCCGCGCGCTGGACGGCAAGGGCGGCATGCGCGCCGAGGACTGGGTGCCGATGGACGGCCCGATCATCAACCCGCTGGCGCGCGACCCGATCCATGAACCGATGGACGTCGGCATCCGTTCGATCAACTCCTTGCTCACCGTTGGCCGCGGCCAGCGCCTGGGCCTGTTCGCCGGTACCGGCGTGGGTAAATCCGTGCTGCTGGGCATGATGACCCGCTTCACCAAGGCCGACATCATCGTGGTCGGGCTGATCGGTGAACGGGGCCGTGAGGTGAAGGAGTTCATCGAGCACATCCTCGGCGAGGAAGGCCTCAAGCGTTCGGTGGTCGTCGCCTCACCTGCGGACGACGCGCCGCTGATGCGCCTGCGCGCCGCGCAGTACTGCACGCGGATCGCCGAGTACTTCCGCGACAAGGGCAAGAATGTCCTCCTGCTGATGGACTCCCTGACCCGTTACGCCCAGGCCCAGCGCGAGATCGCCCTGGCCATCGGCGAGCCGCCGGCGACCAAGGGCTATCCGCCGTCGGTGTTTGCCAAGTTGCCGCGCCTGGTCGAGCGCGCCGGCAATGGCGAAAAGGGCGGCGGCTCGATCACCGCTTTCTACACCGTGCTCAGCGAAGGCGACGACCAGCAGGACCCGATCGCCGACGCCGCGCGGGGTGTGCTCGACGGCCACTTCGTGCTGTCGCGGCGGTTGGCCGAGGAAGGCCATTACCCGGCCATCGACATCGAGGCCTCGATCAGTCGGGTGATGCCCCAGGTCACCACGCCCGAGCACCTGCGCGACGCCCAGCGCTTCAAGCAGTTGTGGTCGCGCTACCAGCAGAGCCGCGATCTGATCAGCGTCGGCGCCTATGTGGCCGGTGGTGATGCCGAGACCGACCTGGCCATTCAGCGCTTCCCGATCATGCGCCAGTTCCTGCGCCAGGGTCTGGACGAAAGCCAGAACCTCGACGACAGCCGCCTCCTGCTGGACGCGGTGGTCAGCGGCAAGGCCGGCTGATGCCCGGCCTCCGCGAAGCTGCTCGTAGGATGGGTGGAGCTTGCGATACCCATCGTCTTTCAGCTTGCGGCGAATCGCAGCATGGGTATCGCTGCGCTCCACCCATCCTACGGAAAACGCAGCGGGAGAAGCGCTTGTGAACCGCCGCGCCGAACGCCTGGCCCCGGTGGTCGACATGGCGCTCAAGGCCGAGCGCGAGGCGGCGCGCCAGCTCGGCCTGGTGCATAACCAGTTGCAGCAGGCGCAGCGCAAGCTGGCCGAACTCGAGCGCTATCGCTTCGACTACCAGCAGCAGTGGATCCGCAACGGCCAGCAGGGCGTCAGCGGCCAGTGGCTGATCAACTACCAGCGCTTCCTTTCCCAGCTCGAAGGCGCGGTGGAGCAGCAGAACCGTGCGGTGGACTGGCACCAGGGCACCGTCGACAAGGCCCGTGCTGCCTGGCAGGAGAAATACGCCCGCCTGGAAGGCCTGCGCAAGCTGGTGGAACGCTACCGCGAGGAAGCCCGCGTGGCCGCCGACAAGTACGAGCAGAAGCTACTGGACGAATTCGCCCAGCGCCTGAAGCCCGCGCCCGATTGACCGGCGGGTGGCCGTGCTAGGCTCCAGTCTGAACCCTGACCGGAACCCATTCATGCCACTGCCGCCCGCGCGTCCTGCCGATTTCCAGCACCTGCTGAGCCTCTGGAACCTGGTCCCGGAGGGCGAGCCCATCATTACCCATGCCAGCCATCTGCTGCCGGTCCGCTGGCAGGGGCGTGCGGCGATGATCAAGGTGGCTCTCGACATCGACGAGCAGGGCGGCGCGCAGGTCATGCGCTGGTGGGGCGGCGAAGGTGCTGCGCAGGTGTTCGCCCACGCCGGCGATGCGATCCTGCTGGAACGCGCCGAAGGTTCGCGCTCGCTGATGCAGATGGCACTGCACGGCGCGGACGACGAGGCCAGCCGAATCGCCTGCGACGTGGTACAGCGCCTGCACCTGCCGCGCGACAGGCCGCTGCCGGAGCTGCTCGGCCTGCGCCAATGGTTCCGTGACCTCGCTCCCGCTGCCACACGCTACGGCGGGCTGTTCCCGCGCTGCCTGGAAACCGCCGAAGCACTGCTGGCCAGCGAGCATGACCGCACGCTGCTGCACGGCGACGTACACCACGACAACATCCTCGATTTCGGCCCGCGCGGCTGGCTGGCGATCGACCCCAAGCGGCTCCATGGCGAACGTCTGTTCGACTACGCCAACCTGCTCTGCAACCCGGACCTGCCTACCTCCCGAGAGCGCACGCGCCTGCTCCGCCAACTGGACGTGATCGTCGAGCACGCCGGCGTCGACCGGCGCCGCCTGCTGGAGTGGGTACTGGCCTTTGCCGGTCTGTCCGCCGCCTGGTTCCTCGATGACGGCCTGCTCGCCGACAGCGACCTCAGCGTGGCGCACCTCGCCGCTGCCGAACTGGACCGCATGTCATGCTGCGCCTGAACCGTGCCCTGCTGCAGGCGCATCCACGGCTGATCGCTTCCATTGTCATCGGTGTCGTGGTGGCGCTGGCGTGCTACCGGTTCGCGCCGATGACCCGCGTGCTGCTGGGCTGGAACTGCATGGCCTGGCTCTATGTGCTGCTGATCGGCTGGCTCGCCCTGCATGCGGCGCCGAAGGATGTGCGCCGACTGGCGGAAATCGAGGACGAGAACGCCGAGGCGGTGCTGGTGCTGGTCATCGTGGCCGCCGTGGCCAGTCTCGGCGCCATCATCGTCGAGTTGGCCACCGCCGGGCACGCCAGCGGCAGCGAGAAGATCGCCCGCTATGCCTTCACCGCCAGCACCGTGCTGGGTTCCTGGTTCCTCATCGGCACCATCTTCACCATGCACTACGCCCGCCAGTTCTACTCGGCCACTGCGGCGGAGCCGGTGCTGCGTTTCCCCGAAGGCGAGAAGAACCCGGACTACTGGGACTTCCTCTACTTTTCCTTCACCCTCAGCGTGGCGGTACAGACCTCCGACGTGGAGATCGCCTCGCGGGCAATGCGCCGGGTGGTGCTGGCCCATTCAGTGGTCGGCTTCCTGTTCAACACCGCGGTCCTCGGCCTGGCGATCAACATGGGCGCGGGGCTGGTCGGCTAGCCGGCGCGCTCAGGCTTGCAGTGTCTCGAGCGCCAGGCGCAGCGCCAGCACGACGAAGGCCAGGGTGAAGCTCCAGCGGATCACACGCATCACCGCCGGACGCCCGATCACGTAGTCGCGTACCCAGGCCGCCAGCAGCCCATAGCCGATGAACACGACGAAAGTCATCAGCGCGAAGACCAGCCCCAGCACCAGGAAAAGTGCCCTGGCGTCCTCGCTGCCGGCGGCTACGAACTGCGGCAGGAAGGCCAGGAAGAACAGCCCGAGCTTGGGGTTGAGCAGGTTGAGCCAGAGGCCGGTGCCGACCAGCTGCGTCGTGCTGCGCGGGCCGCTGGCGGCGTCCAGCGCCAGGGCGCCGTTGCCGCGGAATACCTGCCAGGCGATGAACAGCAGGTAGGCCGTGCCCAGCAGCCGGATGATCTGCAGGCTGGCCGCGCTGGCCTGGAGGATCAGCGCCAGGCCGAAGGTGGCGAGCAGCAACTGCGGGAGCATGCCCAGCGTACAGCCGAGCGCGGCGATGGTCGCCGCACGGGCGCCGAGCCCGAGTCCGACGGCCAGGGTGTAGAGCACGCCGGTGCCGGGCAGCAGAACGACGACGAACGCCGTCAGCAGGAAGTCTGCGTTCATTCCCGAGGGTTTCCCGTGGTGAGGTCGAAGGTCGCGCCGCTGTGTTGTGCGGCTGCTGCGCTCAGGGTGTTGGCGCTGGCCTGAGCGAGGTGCGCCACTGCCCCGGCGTCAGCCCGAGCTGGCGGGCGAAGGCGCGGGTCAGGTGGGACTGATCGGCGAAGCCGGCGAGCAGGGCCGCCTCGGTCAGCGTGCGGCCTTCGCTGATGGCCTTGTGCGCTTGGCGCACGCGGTATTGCAGCAGATAGGCGTGGGGTGTGGTGCCCAGCTCGCGGCGGAAGCGGCGCAGGGCCGCGTAGGAAGTCAGCCCGGCAATGCCCGCGAGTTCCGCCAGCGTGGGAGCGTTGCGCGGGGCGTCGTGAATTCGTTCGAGCATGCGCGCCACGCTCAGTGAGGGCAGGGCCCTGATCGTCGACTCGCGCGGCTGGTCGAGCAGTTCGCCGAACAGCTCCAGTACGCCCGCGCCGGCTTCATCCGCGCCGGCTTCCGGCAGGTGCTGCAACAGGTCGGTGATGCGCCTGGCCAGTCGCGGGTCGGCAAGGCTCGGCAGGGTGAATTCACGGCCAGCCAATTCGGCGCCGGCCAGCCGGGCGATCAGCGCCGGCTCGACATACAGCATCCACCAGCGGCGTGGCGCATCGTGCAGCGGGAGGCCGTCGTGCAGCTCGTTGGGGCTCACGGTGATGATGTCGCAGGGTTTCGCCTCGACCTGGCCGCGGTTGCTCCAGGAGCGGTGCCCGCCCTCGAGCATTACGCCAATGCCGTATTCGTCGTGGGCGTGCCGTGGAAAGCTGCGCTGCGTGAGAATCTCGACGATGCGCAGGCCGGGCAGGGCAATGGCAGTGCAGTTCACTCGGTGCAGCATGGGCAGAGCCTGAGGCGTGGGGTGGTGACTGGCAGAGTAGTTCTTTGTGCCGCGGCGCTCTTGAATGAAATTGACTCTTTCGCCCGCGCCGACCATCGGTGCTCGGTTTGCCCCTCACCCCGGCCCTCTCCCGAGGGAGAGGGGGCCGTTCGGTGCAGGCGGGCGGGCCGGTTTCAGCGAGAAGCAATGGTGCAGGAAAAATGCTGGATTCAACCCTGGCACGGACTACCCCCTCTCCCTCAGGAGTGGGGCGCGCAGCCAGGGCTGGGGTGAGGGGCTCCGGGATTTGCGAACCTACAGCCTCAGAAGAACGGCCGCGATGCCTTGAGCATGAAGGCCGAGTCGCAATAGGCGTTGTGCCCGGAGTAGGCAGTGCAGTCACCGCCGGTGAGGCTGCTGCCGCTGTACGAGAAGTTCAGGTCGATGCCATTCCAGGGGCGGCTGAAGTTCACCGACCAGTCGCCGAACTCACTGACGCTGCCGCCGCTGCCCAGGCTCACCGGCGCAGCGAGGCTGTAGGCGGAATACTTGAAGGTGACGTCGAAGCCGAGATCTGTCTGCATGCCCAGGTCGGTGAACAGCGTTGCGGTGCTGCGCCCGGCCTGGGCGCTGTAGGCCGCGCCGAGGCGGCTGCCGAACACCGAGAGGCCGCCGTACAGGGCCTGGCTGTCGTAGTCGGGCTGTTCCGGGCGGCTGTAGCGCAGGGTACCCACTTCGTAGCCCAGCTTGCCGTCGCCCAGCGGGTGCTTGAAGCCGGCGTAGCTGTCGATCTCCAGGGGCTTTTCCTGCTCCAGGTTCGAGGTCCAGCTGCCGACGTACCAGCCACTGTCGTGGGTGATGTCGATGCCGCCCTGGGCGCTGTTCGCCTGGCCCGGCTGGACCAGCCCCTGGGCCATGCTGCGCGTTGGCGAGTTGGCGAACCTGAGTTCGAAGTCGCCCAGCTCGCGCTGCATCACCTGGGCACTTGCCGACGGCACCGCGCACAACACGCTGGCCGCGATGAGAATGGACTTGTACATGCTCCCCCCTGCTTGCGGGTGCGACCCTGCCGAGGCCTCTGACGAGCCTTCGCCCTGCGTCGCACGCGTAAAAGGGTAAAGGCATTCGCCGGGCCTGTGGCGACCGGTGGTCCATTTATCGACCTTCCAGGTGACCGTTCGACCAGTCTGGCGAGGCGGTTTCCCGTTGCTCGCCGAGGTTGCCGCTGTCATCGCTAGCTGCTACATCTTCAAGCTCGTGCGCGACCATCGATCGATAAGGAGAATCCCATGGCCATCACATCCGTTCCCTCCGCTGACGGGCAGGAGCTCACCATCGTGGTCCAGGGGCGTTTCGATTTCGGCGCACACCAGGAGTTTCGCAACGCCTACGAGCGCGTCGAGACCACGCCCAAGCGCTACGTGGTCGACCTGAAGGGCGCCACCTACCTCGACAGCTCGGCGCTGGGCATGCTCCTGTTGCTGCGCGACCATGCCGGCGGCGAAAGCGCGCAGATCAGCCTGGCGCACTGCAACCCGGATGTGCGCAAGGTGCTGGCCATCTCCAACTTCGAGCAGCTGTTCAAGATCAGCTGACGCGGCCCGGCCCGCAGTGGGAACGGCCATGTCCGAACTCCTCACCGTCCTGATCGCCGACGACAACGCTGCCGATCGCCTGCTGCTGTCGACCATCGTCAGCCGCCAGGGGCATCGGGTGATCACCGCCGCCAATGGGCTGGAGGCCCTGGCGCTGTTCGCCCAGGAGCGCCCGCAGCTGGTGCTGATGGATGCGCTGATGCCGGTGATGGATGGCTTCGAGGCGGCGCGGCGGATTCGCCGGCAGGCCGGCGAGGAGCTGGTGCCGATCATCTTCCTCACCTCGCTGAGCGAGCCCGAGGCGCTGGTGCAGAGCCTGGAGGCGGGCGGCGACGACTTCCTCTCCAAGCCCTACAACCGCATCATCCTCGAAGCCAAGATCCGCGCCATGGGGCGCCTGCATCACCTGCAGCGGATGGTGCTCGAGCAGCGCGACCTGATCGCCCGGCACAACGAGCACCTGCTCAACGAGCAGCGGGTGGCCAAGGCGGTCTTCGACAAGGTGGCGCACTCGGGTTGCCTGAATGCGGCGAACATCCGTTACCTGCAGTCGCCCTTCGCGCTGTTCAATGGTGACCTGCTGCTGGCGGCCTTCAAGCCCTCGGGTGGCATGCACGTGCTGCTCGGCGACTTCACCGGCCACGGCTTGCCGGCGGCCATCGGCGCCATGCCGCTGGCCGAGGTGTTCTACGGAATGACCGCCAAGGGGTATCCCATCGCAGACATCCTTCGCGAGATGAATGCCAAGCTCAAGCGCATTCTCCCGGTGGGCGTGTTCTGTTGCGCGGCGGTGCTCAACCTGAGTTTCCAGCGCGGCCTGGTCGAGGTGTGGAACGGCGGCCTGCCCAACGGCTTCCTGCATCGCCACGCCGGCGGCGGACTGCAACCGCTGGTGTCGCGGCATTTGCCGCTGGGGATCCTCGACCCCGCGGCCTTCAGCGACCATTTCGAGGTCTATGCGATGGAGGAGGGGGACCGCGTGTTCCTCTTCTCCGATGGTGTGCTGGAGGCACGCAACGCCGCCGGCGAGGCCTTCGGTGAAGAACGCCTGCGCCAGGTGCTCAGCGAGGATCTGCCGCCGGCGCGTCTGTTCGACGGCATCCAGGCGGCGGTTGCGCGTTTTCGCGACGAGGCCCAGGACGACGTCAGCATGCTGGAGATCGCCCTGGTCCCCGAGGACTCCCTGCAGCGCCCGCCGCTGGCGTTCTCCGACAATGGCCTGAGCAGCCCGTTGGACTGGTCCGCCAGTTTCGAATTTCGCGCGCCGACGTTGCGCAACCTCAATCCGCTGCCGTTCCTGTTGCAACTGCTGATGGAGGTGCACGACCTGCGCCCGCGCGGCGGCGCCTTGTACAGTGTGCTCGCCGAGTTGTACTCCAACGCCCTGGAGCACGGCGTGATGGGCCTGGACTCCGCGCTGAAGTGCGACGCCGCCGGCTTTGCCGAGTATTACCAGGAGCGCAGCAAGCGTCTGGGAGAATTGCGCGACGGCTTCGTGCGCTTCCACCTCGACCTGGCTCCCCACGGCGATGGCGGGCGCCTGCTGGTACGGGTGGAGGACAGTGGCGAAGGATTCGACGTGGGCGCCGTGCTGGCTTCGCAACAGGCTGCCGGCAGCCTCTGCGGGCGCGGCCTGACGCTGGTCCGGCAGCTGTCCGATCGTTGTCAGTGGTCAGCCGACGGCAAGACGGTCTCCGTGGAGTTCTTCTGGTCGGCTCAGGCATAATCGAGGCCTTCTTGTCTCCCTGCAGGGTGGCGAGCCGTCCTTCAGGGAGTGCCCAATGTCCGAGCCGCATCTCGATGGCGCCGTGCTGAGCAATTTGCTGTCGATCATGGAAGACGAGTACCCGCTCCTGGTGGAGACCTTTCTCAGCGACTCCGAGGAACGCCTGCGCAACATCCGCGAAGCCTTCGCCGGCACCGATGCGCCGGCTCTGCGCCACGCCGCGCACAGCTTCAAGGGCAGCTGCGGGAACATGGGCGCGGCGCAGCTCAGCAGCCTGTGCAAGCGCCTGGAAGAGGCGGCGCGGCTGAACGACCTGAGCAGCGCCGAGGGCCTGATCGGCAAGGTCGAGCACGAATTCTCCATCGTCCGCACCCTGCTGTTGCCCGGTCGCCCCTGAGCGTTTTCGAGTTGGCCCGCGCCTTGCTATCTCCGTGTTGGATATTCACATCGACGGAGAACTCCGATGGCTGTCGCCCCGGATATTTTATTGACGCCCACGCCTGACCCCAGGCCCAAGGCGGCGCTCTCCAAGCCTGCGCAGAATTCGGCGAACGCCAGTAACGACAAGGGTTCCAGCTTCGCCGACGTCTATGCCCAGGAGCAGCGGCCGGCTGCCAGCGAGCGCCCGGACAAGGCCACCAAACCGAGGACCGACAAGCCCAGGGACAGTGCCGACAAGGACAGCAAGGCCAGTGATCCGAAGGATGCCGCTGCCGCTGACAAGCCAGCGGTTGCCGGGGACGGCAAGGCTTTGCCGGCCGATGGCGCGGACAAGGCGGACGGCAGCAAGGTGGCTGAGGGCGAGGAGAAGCCCGAGGCGACGCTCGACCCGTTGCTGATGCTCGGCATGACCGGGCAATTGCCGGCCACCGAAGCACCGCCGCTGGTGATCAGCAGCGGTATCGGCCAGCAGACGGCGGCCAGCACCGATGGCGACCTGGAGAAGCTCAACGCCTTGCCGGGCGTGACCCTGCTTGGCCAGGGCGCCCAGGACCAGGCACAGCAGGCCCAGCAGACACAGGTTGCCGGCGACCTGGCAGCCAAGGCCGGTGAGCTGCCGGCGGACGGCAAGGCCAAGCCGGACCTTTCTGCGGCCCTGGCTGCGCTGAATCCGGACGCCACCGCCAAGAGCGCCGAAGGCAAACTGGCCGAGGGGGCGCTGCAGGCTGGCGGCGACCTGACCCAGCAGTTGCCGGAGTTGCAGGTCGAAGCCAAGCCGGAGACGCCGCGCAACGACGCCTTCGCCACCCGCCTGGAATCGTTGACCCAGGCGCTGAACACTCCCCAGGCCATGACCAATCGCCCGGTCAACCCGCTGGTGCCGGGGCAGCCGGTGTCGGTGCAGCAGAACGGCTGGACCGACCAGGTGGTGGACCGGGTGATGTGGATGTCCGCGCAGAACCTCAAGTCTGCCGAGATCCAGATGGACCCGGCCGACCTTGGCCGCCTGGAAGTACGCATCCACATGAGCGCCGATCAGACCCAGGTGAACTTCATCAGCGCCAACGCCGGCGTGCGTGAAGCGCTGGACAGCCAGCAGCATCGCCTGCGCGAGATGTTCAGCCAGCAGGGCATGGGGCAGTTGGACGTCAACGTCTCCGACCAGTCCGCCCGTGGCTGGCAGCAACAGCAGCAGGGTGATGAGCGCGGCGGTTCGCGGCGCGTGGCCGGCGCCGACGGCGCTGACGACGAGCCGATGATCAGCGGCGTGTCCGAGATCCGCCCGCAATCGGCGGCGCAGGGTAGGGGCCTGGTGGATTACTACGCGTGATTCCGGCGAGGGCGCTTTCGTTGTGCTGTGAGGCTCCCCGGGAGCGCCCTCGCCCTGACCCTCTGCCAAGGGGAGAGGGGACTGTCCTGAGCGTTTCGGCAGTCCGCAGCCATCCGGCACTGTCAAAGGCACGGGAGGCCCCCTCTCTCTCTGGGAGAGGGCAGGGGTGAGGGCATTGCCCGAGCACCGAGTTTCCCTGTTGTTCGCGAGCAAGCTCGCTCCTACAGCCTGGTCGGTTCGCCGAGTCGGCCTTTCGTAGGAGCGAGCTTGCTCGCGAACCGTCCCGACGCTTGATCTCCCTGGCTCACAGGAAAATTCTTACGCCCCCCGTGACATCCTCCGTCTAGCCTGTAATATCCGCGGCGGCGCCAGTGGAACTGGCACAGCCCTTGCTGACACTCTCTGTATCAGCGCTTTACGCCGCAATAGTGACGGATTATTGGCATGGCCAAGAAAGAACAGACGCCTTCTCTCCCTGATGGCCAGGCGCCCGGCAAGGGCAAGCTGAAGCTCATCATCATCATCGCGCTGGCCTTCCTGCTGGCGGTGGGCGCGTCGGTGGGCGGGACCTGGTTCTTCCTGCACAAGAACGCCAAGCCTGAAGAAGCCGAGGCCAAGGCCGCGGAACACGCCGAGCCGACGAAGAAGCAGGCGGTGTACGAGATTCTCGCGCCGTCCTTCGTGGTCAACTTCAACCAGAACGGCCGCCAGCGTTACCTCCAGGTCGCCGTTGCGCTGATGGGCCGCGACCAGGCGCAGATGGATGCCCTGCGCGAACAGATGCCGCTGGTGCGCAACCAGTTGGTGATGCTGTTCTCCAGTCAGAATTTCGACACCCTGGTGACGCCGGTCGGCAAGGAGATGCTCCGCCAGCAGGCGACCAGCAGCCTTCAGGAACTGGCGAAGAAGGCGACCGGTCAGTTGACCGTGGAGCAAGTGCTTTTCACCAATTTCGTATTGCAGTAGGTACCCGCCATGGCCATGCAGGATCTACTTTCCCAGGACGAGATCGACGCGCTGTTGCACGGCGTCGACGACGGCCTGGTGGAAACCGAGTCCGACGTCGAGCCGGGGGCGATCAAGTCCTACGACCTGACCAGTCAGGACCGCATCGTCCGGGGCCGCATGCCGACCCTGGAGATGATCAACGAGCGTTTCGCGCGCTACACCCGCATCAGCATGTTCAACCTGCTGCGCCGCTCGGCGGATGTCGCCGTGGGCGGCGTGCAGGTGATGAAGTTCGGTGAATACGTGCACTCGCTGTACGTGCCTACCAGCCTCAACCTGGTGAAGATGAAGCCGCTGCGCGGCACCGCGCTGTTCATCCTCGACGCCAAGCTGGTGTTCAAGCTGGTGGACAACTTCTTCGGCGGTGATGGACGCCACGCCAAGATCGAAGGCCGCGAGTTCACTCCGACCGAGTTGCGCGTGGTGCGCATGGTCATCGAGCAGGCTTTCGTCGACCTCGCCGAGGCCTGGCACGCGGTGATGCCGATCACCTTCGAGTACGTCAACTCGGAAGTGAACCCGGCGATGGCCAACATCGTCAGCCCCAGCGAAGTGGTGGTGGTCTCCACCTTCCATATCGAACTGGACGGCGGCGGCGGCGACCTGCACATCACCCTGCCGTACGCGATGATCGAGCCGATCCGCGAGATGCTCGATGCCGGCTTCCAGTCCGACGTGGACGACCAGGACGAGCGCTGGATCAACGCCCTGCGCGAGGACATCCTCGACGTCAACGTGCCGCTGGGCGCCACCGTCGTGCGTCGTCAGCTCAAGCTGCGCGACATCCTGCACATGCAGCCGGGCGACGTGATCCCGGTGGAGCTGCCGGAGCACATGATCATGCGCGCCAACGGCGTGCCTTCCTTCAAGGTCAAGCTGGGTTCGCACAAGGGCAACCTGGCCTTGCAGATTCTCGATCCGCTCGTGCGTCCGCGCTGAGCGAATCCCAAGAGGACCCACCATGTCAGATGAAGAAAACGTGACCCCCGAAGAACAGGCGCTGGCCGACGAGTGGGCCGCGGCGCTCTCCGAATCGGGAGATGCCAGCCAGGACGACATCGACGCGCTGATGGCCCAGGGTGGCGCCACGCCGGTGGCCCCGGCAGCGCCGCGCGCGCCGATGGAAGAGTTTGGTATGGCGCCCAAGGCGCCGACCATCGCTGGCCTGGAAGGGCCGAACCTGGACGTGATCCTGGATATTCCGGTGACCATTTCCATGGAGGTCGGCCACACCGACATCAGCATCCGCAACCTGCTGCAGCTCAACCAGGGGTCGGTGATCGAGCTCGATCGCCTGGCCGGCGAGCCGCTCGACGTGCTGGTCAACGGCACCCTGATCGCCCACGGTGAAGTGGTGGTGGTGAACGAGAAGTTCGGCATCCGCCTCACCGACGTGATCAGCCCCAGCGAACGCATCAAGAAGCTGCGCTGACATGGCCCGCCTGCTCGCACATCTCTGTGCCCTGCCGCTGCTGGGGCTGTCCTTCTTCGCCCTGGGCGAGGAGGCCAAGGCGCCGGCGTCGAACCCGGCCATCGTCCACGCCAGCTCCACGCCGAGCATCATCACCGGCAGCGCCGGCGCACAGCTGATGCAGCTGCTGCTGGGCCTGGTGCTGGTGGTCGGCCTGATCTTCCTGCTCGCCTGGCTGGTGCGCCGCGTGCAGCAGGTGAGCCCGCGAAGCAACCAGGCGATCCGCCTGATTTCCAGCCAGGCCCTCGGCCCGCGTGACCGCCTGGTACTGGTGCAGGTGGGCGAAGAGCAGGTGCTGCTGGGCCTGACCCCCGGCCGCATCACCCCGCTGCACGTCATGCGCCAGCCGGTACATGCCGCCGAGTCGGAGCCGGCACAGCCGGAATTCGCCCAGCGCCTGCTGGAATTGCTGAACAAGGACAAGGGCCGCCCGCAGTGACCCGTTCGCCGACGACTTCCGTTCTGCTCGGCGCGCTCAAGCGTTGCGCGCCGCTGCTACTGGCCCTGCTGGCGCTGATGGCGCCGCAGGCCTTCGCCGCCGATCCGACGCAACTGACGGCGATCACGGTGACCACCAACCCGCAGGGGCAGCAGGAGTATTCGGTCAGCCTGCAGATCCTGCTGATCATGACCGCGCTGAGCTTCATCCCGGCGTTCGTCATGCTGATGACCAGTTTCACCCGGATCATCATCGTCTTCTCCATCCTGCGCCAGGCGCTGGGCCTGCAGAGCACGCCGTCGAACCAGATTCTGGTGGGGCTGGCGCTGTTCCTGACGATGTTCGTGATGGCGCCGGTGTTCGACAAGATCAACAGCACGGCACTGCAGCCTTACCTGAATGAACAGATTCCCGCCCAGGAAGCGATCAGTCGCGCCGAAGGGCCGATGAAGGCCTTCATGCTGGCGCAGACCCGGCAGTCGGACCTGGAGCTGTTCGTGCGCCTGTCCAAGCGCACCGACATCCCGAGCGCCGACGCCACGCCCCTGACCATCCTGGTCCCGGCGTTCGTCACCTCGGAGTTGAAGACCGCGTTCCAGATCGGTTTCATGATCTTCATTCCGTTCCTGATCATCGACCTGGTGGTGTCCAGCGTGCTGATGGCGATGGGCATGATGATGCTTTCGCCGCTGATCATTTCATTGCCCTTCAAGATCATGCTGTTCGTCCTGGTGGACGGCTGGGCGCTGATCATCGGCACGCTCGCCGGCAGTTTCGGGACGGTCTAGCGATGGTTCATTTTCCCTGTAGGAGCGAGCGTGCTCGCGAAGCTCTTGAGCGGCTGCGGTTCGCGAGCAAGGACTGGGCGCCCCCCTCGCTCCTGCCCAAGCCTGAAAGAACGGAGTCACCATGACCCCCGAAGTCGCGCTGGACCTGTTTCGTGAAGCGCTCTGGCTGACCGCGATGATCGTTGGCATCCTGGTCGTGCCGAGCCTGCTGGTGGGGCTGGTGGTGGCGATGTTCCAGGCCGCCACGCAGATCAACGAACAGACTCTGAGCTTTCTGCCGCGCCTGCTGGTGGTGCTGGTCACGCTCATCGTCCTGGGCCCCTGGCTGCTGCGGCAGCTGATGGAGTACACCCAGAACCTGATCACCAGCATTCCCACGCTGATCGGCTGATGCTCGAGCTCAGCAATGCGCAGATCGGCAGCTGGATCGGGTCCTTCCTGTTCCCGCTGTTCCGTGTCGCCAGCCTGTTGATGGTCATGCCGATCTTCGGCACCCAGCTGGTGCCCACCCGCGTGCGCCTCTACCTGTCCCTGGCGATCGCCGTGGTGCTGGTGCCCGGCCTGCCGCCGATGCCGCAGGTCGATGCGCTGAGCATGAAGGCCATGTTCCTGGTCGGCGAGCAGATCCTCATTGGCGCCATGCTCGGCTTCACCCTGCAGTTGATGTTCCACGCCTACGTCATCGCCGGGCAGATCATCTCGATGCAGATGGGCCTGGGCTTCGCCTCGATGATCGACCCCACCAACGGCATTTCGGTGCCGGTGCTGGGGCAGTTCTTCACCATGCTGGTGACCTTGCTGTTCCTCTCCATGAATGGCCACCTGGTGGTGTTCGAGGTGCTCGCCGAGAGCTTCGTCACCCTGCCGGTGGGGGAGGGGCTGTCGGGCAACCACCTGATCACCGTTGCCGGCAAGCTCGGCTGGGTGATCGGCGCCGGGCTGATCCTGGCGCTGCCGGCGGTCACCGCGCTGCTGGTGGTCAACCTTGCCTTCGGCGCCATGACCCGCGCCGCGCCGCAGCTGAACATCTTCTCCATCGGCTTCCCGCTGACCCTGGTGATGGGCTTCATCATCGTCTGGATCGGCAGCGCCGACATCCTGTCGCAGTACCAGTCGCTCGCCAGCGAGGGGCTGCAACTGCTTCGCGAACTCGTGAGGGCCCGCTGATGGCCGAGAACGACAGCAGCGAAGACAAGTCAGAGGAACCCACAGAGAAACGGCGCCGAGAGGCGCGCGAGAAAGGGCAGCTGCCGCGATCCAAGGAGCTGAACACCCTTGCCGTGCTCGTGGCCGGCGCCGGCGCGCTGCTGATGTACGGCGCCAGCCTGGCCGATGCGCTGATGCGTCTGATGCGCGGCAGCTTCGAGCTGGACCGCGCCACGGTGATGAACAGCGAGAGCATGCTCAACCTGCTGGTGGCCGCCGCGAAAATCGCCGGGGATGGTGTCTGGCCAATCCTCGCCGTGCTGCTCGCGGCAGCGCTGATCGGGCCGGTATCGTTGGGCGGCTGGCTGTTCTCGGCCGAAGCGCTGGCGCCCAAGTTCAGCCGGATGAATCCGCTGGAAGGGCTCAAGCGCATGTTCTCCGTGCGTTCGGTGGTGGAGCTGTCCAAGGCGCTGGTGAAGTTCGCGGTCGTGCTGGCGGTGGCGATCCTGGTGCTCAGGTCCGACCAGGACGACCTGCTGGCAATGTCCCATGAACCCATGGAGCAGGCGCTGATCCACTGCGCCAGGGTGGTGGGCTGGAGCGCCTTCTGGCTGGCCTGCAGCCTGATGCTGATTGCTGCCTTCGACGTGCCGTACCAGCTCTGGGACAACCGCCAGAAGCTGATGATGACCAAGCAGGAGGTCAAGGACGAGTACAAGGACTCCGAGGGCAAGCCGGAGGTCAAGGCCAAGGTACGCCAGATGCAGAGGGAGATGGCCAACCGGCGAATGATGCAGGCGGTGCCGCAGGCCGATGTGGTTATCACCAACCCGACCCACTTCGCCGTGGCCCTGCAGTACGACCCGGCCGCCACCGGCGCGCCCAAGCTGCTGGCCAAGGGCAACGACTTCATGGCCCTGAAGATTCGCGAGATCGCCCAGGAGCACAAGGTCACGGTGCTCGAATCGCCGGCGCTGGCGCGGGCGGTCTACTACTCCACCGAACTGGACCACGAGATTCCTGCCGGCCTATACCTCGCCGTGGCCCAGGTACTGGCCTACGTCTACCAGCTCAAGCAATACCGCGCCGGCAAGGGCAAGCGCCCGGGACCGATGCCGGATCTGCCGATCCCGCCGGATTTGCGCCGCGACGAGTGATGCAGGCGCGCGCCCGCTATGTCCCGCTGCCCCGGTGGCAGTAGCATGGGCGGTTGATGGCCGGGCCTGCCGGCTCGGTTGCACGGATCGCGATGGGAAACTTCGATGCTTCATGGATTCTCCGTCGGCTGGCGCTCGGCGTTCGGCTTTCTGCTCTGCCTGCTCTGCTCCCTGCACGTCTGGGCGGCTCCGGCCTCTGATGGCGGAGTGCTGCTGCCGCTGGGTGAGCGCGTGGTGGACGTCACCGGCACCCTCGACTCCTCCGCCAGGGAACGCCTGACCGGCAAGCTCAAGGCCCTGGAAGACCGGCGCGGCGCGCAGATCGCCGTGGTGATGCTGCCCACTGTGGGGCCGATGGGTATCGAGGCGTTCTCCGAGAAGCTCTTCAACCTCTGGAAGCTCGGCCGCAAGGGCGTGGACGACGGCGTACTGCTGGTGGTGGCCTGCGCATCGAGGTTGGCTACGGCCTCGAAGGGGTGATTCCCGATGTCGTCGCCGGGCGCATCATCCGTGAGCGCATGGCGCCGGCGTTCCGCGCGGGCGACTATGCCGGCGGTATCGAGTCGGCGGTGGATGCGCTGATCGCCCTGGTCGACGGTGAAGCGTTGCCGGAACCGGCGCCGCAGCCGCTGCATGTTCCGCTGGAGGCGTGGTTGCTGCTGGCCTCGTTCGTGGCCGGCGGTGTGGGCGGTGTGCTGCTCGCGGCGCGGCGCCTCGGTTGGCGTGGCGCGCTGGCGCTGGGCGCAGTGGGCGTCGCGCTGGTAGCGCTACTGGCCAGCGGCACGGACCGCCTGGCGACCATAGCCATCGCGCCGCTCTGTCTACTGATCGGCGGCGCCACCTTCGGCGCGCTGTGGACGGTTCGAGCGGTGTTCTACAGCGTGCTCGGGCTGATCGCCTACTGCGTTCTGCTCGGCCTCCTGACGCCACGCTTCGGCGCCATCCTCTGGTTGTATGCGCTGGCCGCGCCGGTCGCGGTGCTGGCCATCATCGGCCTGTGGTGGTTGCTGATCTCGATGATGCGCGATGCGTGGCGTGGCGAACGCAAGCCCCGCAAAGGTCGGAAAGGGCGCAAGGCGAACAAGGCTCAGCCTGGACGCAAGGGCTTCTACGTGCGACTGCTGATCCTCTTCGGCCTGTACCTGCTGGTCGACTTCTTCGCCGGGGCGCCGAAGGCTCCCTTGAACTGGCTGCTGGTGCTGCCCTTCATGTGCCTGCCGGGCTTGCTGGTGTTCGCCGCGGGGCAGGGCGGTTCGGCAGGGGGCTCTGGCTCGGGCGGTGGTTCGTCCGGCGGCAGTTCGGGCGGTGGCGGGTTCTCCGGGGGCGGCGGCTCCAGTGGCGGCGGCGGTGCGTCAGGGAGCTGGTGACGGCATAATCCCTCGACTCGCCTGGCTGCCAAGCCCACACCTTCAGGGAAAGAAGGCATGACCCTCTGGATTCATTGCGCTCTGTACGTCTTCCTCTTGCTCGGCTCGGTTGGTGTGCGGGCAGAGGTTCCGACTGATGCAGTCCGCCCTGCCCAGGACGGGCTGGTAGCTGTGCCCTATGACGCGGATGCCGAGGGCGAGCCTGCACGATCCCTCGAGGTGCCGGAGCTGAAGAGCCCGGTCACCGATCTCACCGGTACCCTCGGCAGCGACTGGATCGCGACCATGCAGCAGCGGCTGCTGGCATTGCAGCAGCGCAAGGGCTCGCAGCTCGCCATCCTGATGGTGCCCACCACCGGCGAGGACAGCATCGAGCAGTACGCCACCCGCGTCTTCGAACAATGGCGCCTGGGGCGCCAGGGCGTGGACGACGGCGTGCTGGTGTTGGTCGCCAAGGACGACCGGAGCATGCGCATCGAAGTCGGCTATGGCCTGGAAGGGGCGATTCCCGATGTGATCGCCGGGCGCATCATCCGGGAAGAGATGGTTCCGGCCTTCCGTAACGGTGACTTCTCCGGCGGCCTCGAGAATGCGGTGGATGTGCTGGAGCGGCTGATCGACGGCGAGACCCTCCCGGACGAGCGCCGCAGCAGCGGCCTGACCTGGGAAGGCTGGCTGCTGCTGATCGGGCTGGTCGGCGGCGGTATGGCCGGCGTCGTGCTTCGCCGTCGCTGGCTGGGCGTGAAACTTGTGCTGCCGACGCTGGCGGTGGCGGCAGTGCTGATGGCCGCCAGCGCAGGGCTGAAGAGCCTGCCGATGCTGCTCATGGCCATTCCCATCAGCATGCTCTTCGGCGCGGGCATCGGTGGGCTGGCGGCGGGCTCGCGCCTGGCCGCCGGGATTATCGGTGTCATCGTCGCCTATCTCCTTGCGCTGGTGGTTTATGCGACGCTCTTCGATGGCGGATACGTAGTGTTCTACGCCCTGGCCGTGCCCATAGGCGGCATCCCTTGCGTGGTGCTGCTGTGCCTGCCGTTCGTACTCGCCTGGAAGGCCTGGCAGCGCAGCCGCGTGGAGTTCGGCATCCGGCTGGTGTTGGCCCTGAGCATCGCCGGAATCATGATCGAGGTGTCGGGTGTCCTTCAGCAGCCCTGGGCGTTCCCCGAGTCGTTGGTGCTGGTTCCCATGTTGCTCATCCCGCTGTTGTTCGCCTTCCTTCCCGGTGCGTGGGGCGGCGGGGGAGGCGGTGGTTCCAGCGGTGGCAGCTCCTCGTCCAGCAGCGGCAGTAGTTACTCCGGTGGCGGCGGCTCCGGCGGCGGGGGCGGCGCCTCGGGGAGCTGGTGAGAGAGCCCGCTCTGTTTCAGGCATTTCAGGTCTTTCGAAAAAGTTGGAACGCTTCCTGCAAAACCCTGTGCGGATGCCCGTTGGGCGTCAAAAGTTTGATCCGGTGGCCGGCTCGGTCACCCACTTGCAGGGGATTTCGGGTGGATCGTACGCAACTGATCGGCACTGTTCGCAGCAACCTGGTAGGGCTCAGCCGAGGCAACCTCGGCGTGCCGCTGCTGTTGCTGGCCATGCTGGCGATGATGACCCTGCCGATCCCGCCGTTCCTGCTGGATGTCCTGTTCACCTTCAACATCGCCCTGTCCATCGTTGTCCTGCTGGTCAGCGTGTACGCCCTGCGCCCGCTGGACTTCGCCGTGTTCCCGACCATCCTGCTGGTCGCCACCCTGTTGCGCCTGGCGCTGAACGTCGCGTCCACCCGCGTCGTGCTGCTCCACGGCCACGACGGCCATGCGGCCGCGGGCAAGGTGATCCAGGCCTTCGGCGAGGTGGTGATCGGCGGCAACTACGTGGTCGGTATCGTGGTCTTCGCGATCCTCATGATCATCAACTTCGTGGTGGTCACCAAGGGCGCCGGGCGTATCTCCGAGGTGAGCGCGCGGTTCACCCTCGACGCCATGCCCGGCAAGCAGATGGCCATCGACGCCGACCTCAATGCCGGCCTGATCGAGCAGGGCGAGGCGAAGAAGCGCCGCGCCGAAGTGGCCCAGGAAGCCGACTTCTACGGCTCCATGGACGGTGCCAGCAAGTTCGTCCGCGGTGACGCCGTCGCCGGTCTGCTGATCCTCTTCATCAACCTCATCGGTGGCGTGGCCATCGGCATGATCCAGCACTCGATGAGCTTCGCCGACGCCGGCAAGGTCTACGCCCTGCTGACCATCGGTGACGGCCTGGTGGCGCAGCTGCCCTCGCTGCTGCTGTCCACTGCCGCTGCGATCATGGTGACCCGCGTCTCCAGCTCCGAGGACATGGGCGCCCAGGTCAACCGCCAGATGTTCGCCTCGCCCAAGGCGCTGGCGATTTCCGCGGCCATCCTGATCGCCATGGGCCTGGTCCCCGGCATGCCGCACGTCTCCTTCATCGGCCTGGGTGGCCTGGCCGCCGCTGGCGCCTACCTGATCTGGCACCGCCAGCGCCAGGCCAGCCAGAAGGCCGAGCAGGAAGCGCAGAGCCAGCAGGAGCTGCTGCCGGCGCAGCGCGCCGAGCAGACCAAGGAGCTGGGCTGGGACGACGTGACGCCGGTCGACATGGTCGGCCTGGAAGTCGGCTACCGCCTGATTCCGCTGGTGGACCGCAACCAGGGCGGCCAGTTGCTGGCGCGGATCAAGGGCGTACGCAAGAAGCTGTCCCAGGATCTGGGCTTCCTCATGCCGTCGGTGCACATCCGCGACAACCTAGACCTGTTACCCAACGCCTATCGCCTGACGCTCATGGGCGTCAGCGTGGCGGAAGCCGAGATCTACCCGGACCGCGACCTCGCCATCAACCCCGGCCAGGTGTTCGGCACCCTCAACGGCATCGCCGGCAAGGACCCGGCGTTCGGTCTGGAAGCCGTCTGGATCGAGGCCTCGCAGCGTGATCAGGCGCAGTCCCTGGGCTACACCGTGGTCGACGCCAGTACCGTGGTCGCCACTCACCTGAACCAGGTATTGCACAAGCATGCCCATGAACTGCTCGGCCACGAGGAGGTTCAGCAACTGATGCAGCTGCTGGCCAAGACCTCGCCCAAGCTGGCCGAGGAGCTGGTGCCGGGGATGATTTCCCTGTCGACCCTGCTCAAGGTGCTGCAGGCGCTGCTGCAGGAGCAGGTGCCGGTACGCGACATCCGTACCATCGCCGAGGCCATCGCCAACGTCGCGGTGAAGAGTCAAGATCCCGCCGCAATGGTGGCGGCGGTACGCGTCGCGCTATCCCGCGCAATCGTGCAAACCATTGTGGGACTAGAGCCGGAGCTGCCTGTGATCACTCTGGAACCGAGGTTGGAACAGATATTGCTCAATAGTCTTCAGAAGGCCGGACAGGGCTCCGAAGACGGTATGTTGCTGGAACCCGGAATGGCCGAAAAGCTGCAACGCTCGATGATCGAAGCGGCGCAGCGCCAGGAGATGCTTGGCAAGCCGGCGATCCTGCTGGTGGCCGGCCCGGTCCGCGCGATGATGTCCCGATTCGCGCGGATGGCGGTCCCCACCATGCACGTGCTGGCGTACCAGGAAATCCCGGACAACAAACAAGTCACGATTGTTGCCACCGTTGGGCAGAATTGATTGAGGTCGCAGGCCATGCAGGTAAAACGCTTCTTCGCCGCTGATATGCGTCAGGCCATGAAACTGGTGCGTGACGAGCTGGGCCCGGACGCCGCGATCATCGGCAATCGCCGTGTCGCCGGCGGCGTGGAGCTGACCGCGGCGCTGGATTACCAGGCCCCGGTGGCGGCCAGCAAGCCGAACCCGGCGCTGGAAGCCGAGCTGCGCAAGACCCAGGCGAAGATCGCCCAGGCCAAGGCCGATCTGTCGGCACCGACCCGCGCGAGCGACGGTGTGCGCAAGGACCGTCAAATGTACGGCACCGAGAAGCCACGGCGCAGCGCTGCCGAGACCCTGGCCGAAGCCATGGCCGCGCCCGTCGCCCCGGCGGCGGCCAGTGTCGGCCAGCAGGCCCTGGAAGCCATGCGCTTCGAACTCAACGGCCTGCGCGAGCTGATCGAAGTGCAGCTTGGCTCGATCGCCTGGAACCAATTGCAGAACCAGCGTCCGAAACAGGCCAACCTGTGGCGCCGCCTGCAGCGCATGGGCCTGCCGGCCGACCTGTCGCGCAGCCTGCTGGAGCGCGTGGCCTCCATCGCCGATCCGAAGCAGGCCTGGCGCATGCTGCTGGCGCACCTGGCGCGCTCGATCAATACCCCGGAAACCGACCTGCTGGAGCAGGGCGGCGTGATTGCCCTGGTCGGCCCGGCCGGCATGGGCAAGACCACCACCCTGGCCAAGCTCGCCGCCCGCTACGTGCTGAAGTACGGCGCGCAGAGCATCGCCCTGGTGTCGATGGACAGCTTCCGCATCGGCGCGCAGGAGCAGATCAAGACCCTGGGCCGTATCCTCAACGTGCCGGTGACCCTGGTCGATCCGGGCCAGTCGCTGATCCAGGCCATGGCCCCGCTGGCGCGCAAGCGTCTGGTGCTGATCGACACCGCAGGCCTGCCGGCCACCGATCCGGCGCTGCGCATGCAGCTCGAAGCGCTGTCGTCGCTGAGCCTGAACGTGAAGAATTACCTGGTGCTGGCCGCGACCAGCCAGGCCCAGGTGCTCAAGGCCGCCTGGCAGAACTATCGTTCCTGTGGGCTGGCCGGGTGCATCCTGACCAAGCTGGACGAAGCGGGAAGCCTCGGTGAAGCTCTGGCTCTGGCTATCAGCCAGCATCTCCCGGTAGCCTATCTGGCTGATGGACCGAAGATTCCGGATGACCTGCAAGTGGCACGCGCGCACCAACTGGTCAGCCGTGCGGTGAGCCTGCAGTCGCCGGAAGAGCCCAGTGAAGACGCCATGGCCGACATGTTCGCCGGCCTTTACCAGCAGCCGGTGCGTCGCGCCAGCTGAATATTGTGAGCCCCGGGTGGGGCGTGGGGCGGCCGGTTGAGCCGCCCAAGCGATGCGGATGCTCTGCTAGACGATCCGCGAGCACCGGAGGCGGTGGAGCACCGCAGCCGGATTAGCCGAAGCGTTTGATGCGCAACGGTCGAACGACGAGACAAGGTATTGATATGGGTATGCATCCGGTTCAGGTAATCGCAGTCACCGGTGGCAAGGGTGGCGTGGGCAAGACCAATGTGTCGGTGAATCTGTCGCTGGCGCTGGCCGATCTGGGCCGCCGCGTCATGCTGCTGGACGCCGACCTGGGCCTGGCCAACGTCGACGTGCTGCTGGGTCTGTCGCCCAAGCGCACGCTGGCCGATGTGATCGAAGGCGAATGCGACCTGCGCGACGTGATCCTCCAGGGGCCCGGCGGCATCCGCATCGTCCCGGCGGCCTCGGGCACCCAGAGCATGGTGCACCTCACGCCGATGCAGCATGCCGGGCTGATCCAGGCGTTCAGCGACATCAGCGACAACATCAACGTGCTGGTCGTGGACACCGCCGCCGGTATCGGCGACTCGGTGGTGAGCTTCGTCCGCGCTGCCCAGGAAGTGCTGCTGGTCGTTTGTGATGAACCCACGTCCATCACCGATGCCTACGCTTTGATCAAGCTGCTCAATCGCGACTACGGCATGACCCGTTTCCGCGTACTGGCAAACATGGCGCACAGCCCCCAGGAGGGGCGCAACCTGTTCGCCAAGCTGACCAAGGTCACCGACCGCTTCCTCGACGTGGCGCTGCAGTATGTCGGCGCCATCCCCTACGACGAGTCGGTGCGCAAGGCGGTGCAGAAGCAGCGTTCGGTGTATGAGGCGTTCCCGCGCAGCAAGGCGTCCCTGGCCTTCCGTGCGGTGGCGCAGAAGGTCGACAGCTGGCCGCTGCCGGCCAACCCACGAGGGCACCTGGAGTTCTTCGTCGAGCGCCTGGTGCAACATCCCACGGGTTCGGCCGTATGATCGCGGCCTCCGGAGCGCGTATGTACAGCAAGGCACAGGCGCACAACTCCCAGGAACTGCTGATCCAGCGACACGCCCCGTTGGTCAAGCGCATCGCCTACCACCTGCTGGGCCGCCTGCCGGCCAGCGTGCAGGTGGAGGACCTGATGCAGGCCGGCATGATCGGCCTGCTGGAGGCAGCGAAGAAATACGATTCGGGCAAGGGCGCGAGCTTCGAAACCTACGCCGGCATCCGCATCCGCGGCGCCATGCTCGACGAAGTGCGCAAGGGCGACTGGGCCCCGCGTTCGGTGCACCGCAACACCCGCATGGTCAGTGACGCCATCCGTGCCGTCGAGGCGCGCACCGGACGCGACGCTAAAGATCAGGAGGTTGCTGCCGAACTCAATATGAGCCTCGAAGATTATTACGGCATCCTCAGCGACACCCAGGGCAGCCGTCTGTACAGCTTCGATGACATGTTGCAGGACGGTGAACAGGGTAGCGGCCTTGCCGAAGACGCTTCGCACCACGACAACGAGCCGTCCCACGGGCTGGAAGATGAACGCTTCCAGGCGGCCCTGGCCGACGCCATCACCAAGCTGCCCGAGCGCGAGCGGCTGGTGCTGGCCCTGTACTACGACGAGGAACTCAACCTCAAGGAGATCGGCGAGGTGCTGGGCGTCAGCGAATCGCGCGTCAGCCAGCTGCACAGCCAGTGCGCCGCGCGCCTGCGTTCGCGACTGGCGGAGTGGCGCGCTCGCTGAGCATCGGGTAGTTTCGCGCCTGCTTGTTCCTAGCGAAAAGGCTGAAGGTATTTTCCTTCGGCAAGTTAGAGGCTTACGAATTTTTTGGGTGACGTTCCCTTGACGCGCCCACAGCAAAGAGCGCTCGGCGTTCAATGAATTGACGGCTCGCCCGCCAGGGCGCGTTTGGTATCGATGGAGGCAGGTTTGGACAAGAACATGAAAATTCTCATCGTGGACGACTTTTCCACGATGAGGCGCATCATCAAGAACCTCCTGCGGGACCTGGGGTTCACCAACACCGCAGAAGCCGATGACGGCACCACTGCGCTGCCGATGCTGCACAGCGGCAACTTCGACTTCCTCGTGACCGACTGGAACATGCCCGGCATGACCGGCATCGACCTGCTGCGTGCGGTCCGCGCCGACGAGCGCCTGAAGCACCTGCCGGTGCTGATGGTCACCGCCGAAGCCAAGCGCGACCAGATCATCGAAGCTGCCCAGGCCGGGGTCAACGGCTATGTGGTCAAGCCTTTCACCGCCCAGGTGCTGAAAGAAAAGATCGAGAAGATTTTCGAGCGGGTCGGCAGCTGAGGCTGGCCAAGAGGGCGTCATGGATTTCAACGAATCCGCGGGTGACTTCGAGTCGACCCTGAAAAAACACGCGCGCGAATTGGTCGACTGCCTCGAACGCGGCGAAGTCCAGACTGCCGTGCAACTGATCTCCGAGCTAAACCAGGCGCGCGATCGTGGTCTTTACCAGGAAGTGGGCAAGCTCACCCGTGAGCTGCACAACGCCATCGTCAACTTCCAGATCGACCCCAGTTCCCCCCGCGCCCAGGAAGTTTCGCAGATCGCTGACGCGACTGATCGCCTGTCCTACGTGGTGACGATGACCGAGAAAGCGGCCAATCGCACCATGGACCTGGTGGAAGAGTGCACGCCGGTGGTGATGCACATCGAGACCCAGGCCAAGGAGCTGCAGGAGGACTGGTCGCGCTTCATGCGCCGCGAGCTGGGCCCCGAGGCCTTCCGTGACCTGGCCAAGCGCGTCGAGCAGTTCCTCTACATCAGCGCCCAGGACAGCCGCAAGCTTTCCGCGCACCTGAACGACATCCTGCTGGCGCAGGACTTCCAGGACCTCACCGGGCAGGTGATCAAGCGCGTCACCAAGCTGGTGACCGAAGTCGAGTCGAACCTGGTGAAGCTGGTCTGGATGGCGGGGCAGGTCGATCGCTACGCCGGCATCGAGCATGACCACGACGGCATGCGCGACGCGGTGGAAAAAGAAAGATCGTCCAAGGGTGAAGGTCCGCAGATTGCTGCCGATACAAGAAAGGACGTCGTGTCCGGTCAGGACGATGTCGACGATCTGTTGTCCAGCCTTGGTTTTTAAGCGTCCGCTGACGCTGTAGAGGGAGCACCCGAATGAGCTTCGACGCCGATGACGAAATCCTCCAGGACTTCCTGGTGGAGGCCGGCGAGATCCTCGAGCTACTGTCCGAACAACTGGTCGAGCTGGAAAGCCGCCCGGAAGACATGGACCTGCTCAATGCCATCTTCCGTGGCTTCCACACCGTCAAGGGTGGGGCGGGCTTCCTCCAGCTGAACGCGCTGGTGGAGTGCTGCCACATCGCCGAGAACGTCTTCGACATGCTGCGCAAGGGCGAACGCCGCGTGGATGCCGAGCTGATGGATGTGATGCTGCAGGCGCTGGATACCGTCAACGTCATGTTCCAGCAGGTGCGTGACGCGCAGGAGCCGACCCCGGCCACTCCCGAGCTGTTGGCCGCGCTGTCGCGTCTGGCTGACCCGAACGCCGCTCCCGCCGAAGCTCCGGCTCCCGCCCCGGTCGTTGCCGAACCCGTTGCGCCAGAGGCCCCGGCGGCTCCTGCGGCGTATGGCGACATCACCGACGCCGAGTTCGAGCAACTGATGGATGCCCTCGAACCCGCTGCCGATACGCCCGCCGCGCCGGTTGGTGGCGGTGGCGACGACATCACCGACGACGAATTCGAAGCGCTGCTTGACCAGCTGCACGGCAAGGGCCAGTTCAGCGCCGGCGCCAAGGAGCCCGCCAAGGCAGCTCCGGCTCCCGCCGCCGAGACACCGCCCGCCAGCGACGAGATCAGTGACGACGAGTTCGAAGCGTTGCTTGACCAGTTGCACGGCAAGGGCCAGTTCACCGGCGCGAAGGAAGAAGCCGCCGCTGCCGTCGAGGCTGCCGCCGAGCCGAAAGCCGAAGAAGCTCCGGCTGCCAGCGGCGACGACAACATCACCGACGACGAATTCGAGAAGCTGCTCGACGAGTTGCATGGCAAGGGCCAGTTCACCGGCGCCAAGGAAGAGCCGGTCGCGGCCGCCAAGCCTGCCGCCGCCGCGCCTGCGCCCAAGCCCGCTGCCGCTCCGGCGCCAGCCGCTGCCGCCAAGCCGGCGCCGGCCAAGCCTGCTGCTGCCGCCGCCGTGGAGAAGCCGGCCAACGAAGCGGAAACCACCGTGCGCGTGGACACCGCCCGCCTGGACGAGATCATGAACATGGTCGGCGAGCTGGTGCTGGTGCGTAACCGCCTGGTGCGCCTGGGCCTGAACAGCGGCGACGAGGCGATGGCCAAGGCCGTTTCCAACCTCGACGTGGTCACCGCCGACCTGCAGTCGTCGGTCATGAAGACCCGCATGCAGCCGATCAAGAAGGTCTTCGGGCGCTTCCCGCGGCAGGTCCGCGACCTGGCGCGCAACCTGAAGAAAGAGATCAACCTCGAGTTGATCGGTGAAGAAACCGACCTCGACAAGAACCTCGTCGAGGCCCTGGCCGATCCGCTGGTGCACCTGGTGCGCAATGCGGTCGACCATGGCATCGAAAGCCCGGACGAGCGTGAGGCCGCTGGCAAGTCCCGCTCGGGCAAGGTGGTGCTATCCGCCGAGCAGGAGGGCGACCATATCCTGCTGTCGATCTCCGATGACGGCAAAGGCATGGACCCCGACGTACTGCGCGCCAAGGCCGTGGAAAAGGGCCTGCTGGACAAGGACGCGGCGGATCGCCTGTCCGAGTCCGACTGCTACAACCTGATCTTCGCCCCGGGCTTCTCGACCAAGACCGAGATCTCCGACGTCTCCGGCCGCGGTGTCGGCATGGACGTGGTGAAGACCAAGATTTCCCAGCTCAACGGCATCATCAACATCTTCTCGGCCAAGGGCCAGGGCTCGAAGATCGTCATCAAGGTCCCGCTGACCCTGGCGATCATGCCGACCCTGATGGTGATGCTGGGCAACCAGGCCTTCGCCTTCCCGCTGGTCAACGTCAACGAGATCTTCCACCTCGACCTGTCGAACACCAACGTGGTCGACGGCCAGGAAGTGGTGATCGTCCGCGACAAGGCCCTGCCGCTGTTCTACCTCAAGCGCTGGCTGGTGCCGGGCGCGCAGTATGACGAGCCGGGCGAGGGCCACGTGGTGATCCTCTCCGTCGGCACCCAGCGCATCGGCTTCGTGGTCGACCAGTTGGTGGGCCAGGAAGAGGTGGTGATCAAGCCGCTGGGCAAGATGCTGCAGGGCACGCCGGGCATGGCCGGGGCGACGATTACCGGGGACGGGCGCATCGCGCTGATCCTCGACGTGCCGAGCATGCTCAAGCGCTACGCCCGTCGTATCTGACCGCCGTGCGCGGGCCGCGAGGTCCGCGCCCGTGATGGAAGAAGTTTTTTTCAGGAGTGTCTATGGCTGTCAAAGTCCTGGTGGTGGACGATTCGGGGTTCTTCCGCCGCCGCGTGTCGGAGATTCTTTCGGCTGATCCGCAGATCCAGGTGGTCGGTACGGCGACCAACGGCCGCGAGGCGATCGATCAGGCGCTGGCACTCAAGCCCGACGTGATCACCATGGACTACGAGATGCCGCTGATGGACGGCATCACCGCCGTGCGGACCATCATGCAGCGCTGCCCGACGCCGGTCCTGATGTTCTCCTCGCTGACCCACGAGGGCGCGCGGGTGACCCTGGACGCGCTGGATGCCGGCGCCGTCGATTACCTGCCGAAGAATTTCGAGGACATCTCGCGCAACCCGGACAAGGTCCGCCAGTTGCTGTGCGAGAAGGTCCACACCATCGCCAAGAGCAACCGTCGCTTCGCCGCGTACTCGTCGTACTCCTCGAGCCCGGCCGCGCCGGCTTCGACTCCTGCCGCCGGCACGGCGCGCCCGATCGCTTCCGCTTCGTCGGGTGGTAGCCACGCGCCGGCCGCTCCGGCTCCGGCGAGTTCCGCCGCCCCAAAGCGTAAGCCCTACCGGCTGGTGGCCATCGGCACTTCGACCGGTGGGCCGGTGGCGCTGCAGCGGGTGCTGACCCAGCTGCCTGCCAATTTCCCCGCGCCGCTGGTGCTGATCCAGCACATGCCGGCGGCCTTCACCAAGGCCTTCGCCGAGCGCCTGGACAAGCTCTGCAAGATCACCGTCAAGGAAGCCGAGGATGGCGACCTGCTGCGCCCCGGCGTGGCGCTGCTGGCTCCCGGCGGCAAGCAGATGATGGTCGACGCCCGTGGCGCGATCCGCATTCTCCCCGGCGATGAGCGACTGAACTACAAGCCCTGCGTCGACGTAACCTTCGGCTCCGCGTCCAAGGCCTATGGCGACAAGGTGCTGGCGGTGGTTCTCACCGGCATGGGCGCCGACGGCCGCGAAGGCGCGCGCATGCTCAAGCAGGGCGGTGCCCAGGTGTGGGCGCAGGACGAAGCCAGCTGCGTGATCTACGGCATGCCCATGGCCATCGCCAAGGCCGGCCTGGCCGATGCGGTGTACAGCCTCGACGACATCGGCCGCCACCTGACCGAGGCCTGCGGCTGATGGATGTCCTCAGCCTGGTTGGCCTGATCCTCGCGCTGGTTGCCATCATCGGTGGCAACTTCCTCGAGGGCGGGCACGTCGGTGCCCTGGCCAACGGCCCGGCGGCGCTGATCGTGGTCGGCGGTACGCTGGCCGCAGCCCTGCTGCAGACCCCGGTGGCGGTGCTCAAGCGCGCGCTGACCATGCTGCGCTGGATGGTCCTGCCACCCAGGGTGGATCTGGTCGGCGGCATCAACCATGTGGTCGGCTGGAGCATGACGGCGCGCAAGGAGGGCCTGCTGGGCCTGGAAACCGTTGCCGATGCCGAGCGCGACCCCTATGCGCGCAAGGGCCTGCAACTGCTGGTGGACGGCACCGAGCCCGAAGCCATCCGCAGCATCCTCGAAGTCGACCTGTTCAACCAGGAAAGCCGCGACCTGGCCGCCGCCAAGGTATTCGAGGCCATGGGCGGCTACTCGCCGACCATCGGCATCATTGGCGCGGTGATGGGCCTGATCCACGTGATGGGTAACCTCGCCGACCCCAGCCAACTGGGCAACGGCATTGCTGTGGCCTTCGTCGCTACCATCTATGGCGTCGGCCTGGCCAACCTGCTGCTGTTGCCGATCGGTAATAAGCTCAAGAGCATCGTGCTGCGCCAGTCGTGCTATCGCGAGATGCTCATGGAAGGGCTGCTGTCCATCGCCGAGGGCGAAAATCCACGCTCCATCGAGCTGAAGCTGCAAGGCTTCGTCGGCTGAGGGGGAGGGATGCGCATGCCTCGCCGCAGACGCCATGAGGAACACGAGAATCACGAACGCTGGCTGGTGTCCTACGCGGACTTCATCACCCTGCTGTTCGCTTTCTTCGTGGTGATGTACTCGATCTCCTCGATCAACGAGGGCAAGTACAAGATTCTCTCGGAAACCCTGACCGGTGTGTTCAACCAGCCGGACCGCTCGATCCGCCCGATACCGGTCGGCGAGGAGCGCCCGCGCACCCAGCAGCCGGACCAGTCGCTGAACGAACCGCAGGACGACGGCCAGGCCCAGGGCAACCCCGATACCCTGCAGCAGATCACCGACAGCGTGCGCCAGGCCTTCGGCGACCTGATCGCCACCGATCAGCTGTCGGTGCGCGGCAACGAGTTCTGGATCGAGATCACCCTCAATTCCAGCCTGCTGTTCCCCAGCGGCGATGCAATCCCCAACGACGCTGCCTTCGAGATCATCGAGAAAGTCGCCAGGATTCTGGCGCCTTACCGCAACCCGGTGCACGTCGAGGGTTTCACCGACAACGTGCCGATCCACAATTCGCAGTACCCGACCAACTGGGAACTGTCGGCCGCCCGCGCCGCCAGCATCGTGCGCATGCTCGCCCAGGACGGCCTCGACGCTGGTCGGCTGGCAGCGGTGGGCTATGGCGAATTCCAGCCAGTGGCGGACAATGCCACGGCGGATGGCCGCGCACGTAACCGCCGGGTGGTGCTGGTGATCTCCCGCAACCTGGAGGTGCGCCGCAGCATCAGCGGGGCGGGCAGTGGCAAGGCACAGCCGGACCCGGCATTGCGACATGCTGGCACGCAACCTGCACCAGTGATTGCCAGTGAGGCGCCCGGCAGTGGCGCCGTCAATTCTTCGTCATCGGCCACAGGGCAATGAGAACCATGACTACGATCCTGAGCCGATGCTGTGCCACCGGGGAGCGCGCACTATGAAAGTCTGGGCGGTAGCCAACCAGAAAGGTGGCGTCGGCAAGACCACATCCTCCATCGCCTTGGCGGGCCTGCTGGCGGACGCCGGCAAGCGCGTGCTGATCGTCGACCTGGACCCCCACGGCTCGATGACCAGCTACTTCGGGCATGACCCGGACACCCTGGAGCACAGCGTATTCGACCTGTTCCTGCACCAGGGCAACGTCCCCGAGGGGCTGCCCGAATCACTGCTGCTGCCCACCAGCCACGAAAACATCCGCCTGCTGCCCTCGAGTACCGCGCTGGCTACCCTGGAGCGCCAGTCGCCCGGGCAGAATGGCCTGGGCCTGGTGATCGCCAAGAGCCTGGCGCAGCTGTGGAACGAATTCGACTACGCGATCATCGACAGCCCGCCGTTGCTGGGTGTGCTGATGGTCAACGCGATGGCGGCCAGCCAGCACCTGGTGATCCCGGTGCAGACCGAATTCCTTGCCCTCAAGGGCCTGGAGCGCATGGTCAACACGCTGAAGATGGTCAATCGCTCGCGCAAGCAGGCCCTGCCGTTCACCATCGTGCCGACCCTGTTCGACCGCCGTACCCAGGCTTCCCTGGGCACCCTGCGGGTGTTGCGCGATACCTACCCGGACACCCTCTGGCAGGCGTTCATCCCGGTCGACACCAAGCTGCGCGACGCCAGCCGCCTGGGTATGGTGCCGTCGCGCAACGACGGCAACAGCCGCGGGGTGATCGCCTACCGTGCGCTGCTCAAGCATCTGCTGGCCCATGTGCCGGCCAGCCAGGTAGCCTGAGCATGTCGCTGCTGAAGAACGCAGGCCCGAGCAAAAGAATCCGACGGATGCGTTCAAGTCCTGTGCGCCCGCTGCCGATAGGCTGGACAGTCACCTTGCGCGGTCATCAATCATGAGTCGTTCCGCTACCGCCACTCGCCCCCAGCTCGCGCTGCAGTCCTACCTGGACGCGCTGCTGCAGGAGGCCACTTTTGAAGACTTCGCCCCGGAATCGGTGGCGCAGCCCATTGCCGCGCCTGTTGCTCCGGCGCCGATAGCTCCGGTCGCGCTGGTGCTCAGCGAGCCCGTCGCGCCACTCACTGCCGAACCTCAGGCGGCGGTGGTGCAGGCGCCGGAAGCCAGCGTCAGCCTCGACGAATTCGAAGCGGCCGTGCTCGAAGAGCAGGTCCGCGATGCGCGCCTGAGCGTGGCCGCCCGTGCGCCGGCAGCGGTGGCCGAGCTGCGCCAGCCCGAAGCGCTGGCGCCGGCCATTGAAGCCCCCGTTGCCGACGAACCTGCGGTACAGATGGGCCAGGTCATCGACCTGCACCAGCCCGGCAGCGCGGAGATGCCCGCCGCGCCGCTGAAGCTGCTCGACGATGGTCGCCCGGTCTGGGCCGCCGAGCCCTTCGAGTGCCTGCTGTTCGACGTCGCCGGGCTGACCCTGGCGGTGCCGCTGGTGTGCCTGGGCTCGATCTATCCACTGGCGGGGCACGACCTGACCCCGCTGTTCGGCCAGCCGGACTGGTTCCTCGGCATCCTGCCGGGGCAGAACGGCAACCTGAAGGTACTCGACACCGCGCGCTGGGTGATGCCCGAGCGCTACCGCGACGACTACCGCGAGGGGCTGCAGTACGTGATTTCCGTGCAGGGCTACGAGTGGGGGCTGGCGGTGCACCAGGTCAGCCGCTCGGTGCGCCTGGACCCGTCCGAAGTGAAGTGGCGCAGCCAGCGCCAGCAACGCCCGTGGCTGGCCGGCACGGTGATCGACCAGATGTGCGCGCTGCTCGACGTCTCGGCCCTGGCCGAACTGATCGCCAGCGGCGCCGCCAAGCGCCTGCAGCCCTGAGGCTGGGTGCCAACCTGATTTGAAAGACAACCTCCACGCCGCAGGCGGCGTGGAACCAGAAGAGGCGAGGGGATATGAAGAAAACGTCAGCGCAAGGTGCCGAAGATCCGATTCTGCAGTGGGTCACCTTCCGCCTGGACAACGAGACCTATGGCATCAACGTGATGCAGGTCCAGGAAGTGCTGCGCTACACCGAGATCGCGCCGGTCCCCGGTGCCCCGAGCTACGTGTTGGGCATCATCAACCTGCGCGGCAACGTGGTCACCGTGATCGACACCCGCCAGCGCTTCGGCCTGGACCCGGCGCCGGTCTCGGACAACACCCGCATCGTCATCATCGAAGCCGACAAGCAGGTGGTGGGCATCCTGGTCGACAGCGTCGCCGAGGTCGTCTACCTGCGCCAGTCCGAGATCGAGACCGCGCCGAACGTCGGTAACGAAGAGTCGGCCAAGTTCATCCAGGGCGTCTGCAACAAGAACGGCGAGCTGCTGATCCTGGTCGAACTGGACAAGATGATGACCGAGGAAGAGTGGTCGGAGCTGGAGAGCATCTGAGGTGCTGATCGCTCTGGTTGTGCTCGGTATCGCCTGCGTGGGCCTCGCCGTGGCGTGCATCTGGCTGTCCGGCCGGCAGCGCGCCCAGGAGGCCGAGTCGGTGCAGGTGGCCAAGCAGCTGGCCGTGCTCGAACAGCGTCTGAAGGAGCAGGGCAAGCGCATCGAGTCGTACCAGCAGATCAATATCCGCATGGGCGAAGAACTGCGCGAGCTGAACAAACAGGTCGCGCCGCTGCCCGAGCGCCTGGTGCGCATCGAGCAGCGCGACCCCACCAGCCTCTCCTTCAGCCAGGCCGCCCGCCTGGTCGGCATGGGCGCCAGCCCGGAAGACCTGACCCAGAGCTGCGGCCTGTCCCAGGCCGAAGCCGAACTGGTCGCCCGCCTGCACCAGGGCAAGGCGCGGGACTGAGCCCGCGCCAGAGCCTGGTCTCGCGGTTTTTGCCGCTCTTGCCGCCTGTCGGGATTTCTGTGCTGTAGGAATGCCACTACCGGCAATTAGGACTCGTCTGATAAGAATGGCGGCAAATCGTCGCTAAATTGGCCCCGTCTACATTTTCCCGAGGCCATCGATATGGCGACCATTTCCCGACGGGCCATGGTGCTGTGCTCGCACCCAGGCCGGCTGCTGAACTACAGCGTGCTGCTCAATCGCCTGGAGTTCTACCACCTGAGTCTGTGCCTGAACCTGGATGAGGTGCGCAAGGCGCTTGCCAACCGGCAGCGCTACAGCCTGTTCATCCATGACGATTTCCGCCCGGGCCCCAATGAGCTGCTGAGCCTGAAGGCGCTGAGCCAGAGCAACACCTTCCGCCAGTTCCTGCTGGTGGGGAACTACAGCGCCGAGGAAAGGCGCGGCCTGATGCAGTGGGCCTGGGCCAATCGCGTGCCGGTGCTGGATGTGCTGGACAAGCCGATATCGCTGGCACAGCTGCGCGAGGTGACCAGCAGCATGGTGCTCTACCACAGCGAGGACGCGCAGCCGATCCGCAAGTCGGTGCGCGAGTTCCACGAGTACGCACCCGTCGGGGACCACCCGCCGTACCGGTTGGGCAGTGAGTGCTGCCGCTGATCCGCCTCAGCCGGGCCGGGATGCCGGCCCTTCCAGCAGCAGCGGCGCATCGCCATCCGCTGCGTCAGGGCGGTTGTTCAGTGGGCTCTTGCCCTTGAGGTACCAGGCGAAGGCGATGATTTCCGCGATGGTGCGATAGAGCGCCTCCGGGATCGCCTCGCCCAGCTCCAGCCGTGCCAGCAGGCGCACCAGTTCGGCGTTCTCGTAGATCGGCACCTCGTGGTGACGGGCAATGGCGAGGATGGTCTCGGCCAGTTCGTCGTCGCCCTTGGCGGTCAGCGTCGGGGCGTTCTGGCCGTCGTAGTTCAGGGCGATGACCTGGCGCGGCGGCTGCTTCATCTTCTTCATGCGGTCTCATCCACCCAGCGCTGCTCCACTGAGGTGCGCGGCCCCTGGGGCGGCTTGCCCTGGCTGCAGGACAATTCGCCGACGGTCAGGCCGGCGTCATTCAGGCGCTGGCGCAGGGTGCCCAGTTCGCGGTCGACCAGGCTGGCTGTGCTGGCGTGTTCCGCCCACATCTGGCTGGCGATGCTGCCATGGGCGAGGGTGGCCTGGACCTGCATCGGGCCCAGCGGTTCGAGATCGAACGCCAGTTCGACCCGCCACAGGGTGTCCTGCTGTTGCGGGTCACGCTCGCTGGCCGGTTTTTCTTCCTGCTGGATGCGCACCTGCAAGGGCACCAGTTGGTGCTGGTGGCGCATGGGGATTTCCATCTGCCAGGTGTTGAGCAGCGTGCCGTCGGGCAGTACGTCGCTCTGGGCGAGGCTGCTCAGTTGATGGGTCTGCAAGCGCGAGACGGCGGCCGCAGCCAGCTTGAGCAGGGACTCCAGGTCGCCTTCTTCTTCGAGTTGCTGGGCCAGCCGGGTGGGCAGCGGGAAACTGCTCGGCGGCGCTGTGCGTCCACCGGTCTGGCCGAGCACGCCAAGGGCGTTGCGGACAAAGGCCGGCAGCGATTGCGCCAGGTTGCTGGCACCTGCGAGGGCGTTGCCTGGCAGGTCGCCGAGCACGCCGGCGGCGGTTCCATTCGGTGCGGCCGGCAGCAGTTGGGCGATCAGCCGCAGTAGATTGGCCTTGAGGTCCTGTGGCAGGGGCTCGGCGCCGCGCAACAGTTGTGCTTCGAGGAAGGCCCCGCTGTGTTGTAGCGCCTGGGCAACCCCCTTGGCATCGCTCAGTTGGCGCAGGTCGGGGAGGGCGGAGAGCAACTTGTCCACAGCCTGCTGCAGTTCCGGCGCCATCGACTGGCCGCGCCCGGCACCCTGCAACGCGCTGAACAGGCCGTCCAGCGAGCCCTGGCGGCCTTGCTGCGCGGAGAGCTGGCGGGTCAGTTCGAGCTGATCGAGGCGACTCTCCAGTGGCAGGAACTGCAGGGCGTTATGGTCCTGCACGCGCGCGCTGAGCAGGCTGTTGAGTGGCAGCGGGTTGGGCGATTCGATGCTCAGCTGGCGGCCGGCCAGCGGCGTATTGAGCAGCGTCACCAGCACCTTGTAGATGGCCTGCTCGGCCTTGATCTGGGGAAGCAACTGGCTGGAGTCGACCTTGCCCTGCAGCAGGGTGCCCACTGGCAGGAGGTTCAGGTCCAGGCTGCCCAGCGGCGGCTGGCGACCGCCGAGGCCCAGCTGGGTGAGGCTCGGCTGGTTGATCAGGGTCGCGGCGAGATTGGTCTGGGTGAGCGATGCCAGTTCCAGAGTGGTGCCCTTGGGCAGGACCTGCGGGCAGTCCGCGACCACCAGGGCCTGCTGGCCGCTGGCCATGGTCAGACGCAGCAGCAGCTGGAAATTGACCGGCGTCTCGCGCACCGCGAGGACTTCGGCGTTGGCCTTTTCCCCTGGTGGCAGCAGGTCGCCCAGGCTCTGCGCGAGCTTGAGCGTCAGCTCCGCCGAGCTTTGTGCGCTGCGTGGCGTGGGCATGGGCGGTAGCGGGCGGGAAGCGCCAATTTCGCTCGGCATCGAGGACCTGTCCGGAAGGCAAAACGGGATTGCGCCCAGTGTATCGGCGGCGCTTGCCGGCACTTTAGACCGTCCAGCGGCCTGAGCGCACGGCAGTCGATGCGGATAGACACAGCTCAAGGTGCGCTGATTTGACGTTACACCCTGTCGAAAAACCTGACGTCTGGCGTAGGAACGGCTGTGTATAATGCGCCGCCCGAGGCCGTGCTTGGCGGCCGGGGCGGTATGGCCGCTTATTTGCACCACTGACTGTTTTCTGCCCGACGGTTGCCGATGCCCTTGAACCATCCCCTCCTCGAAACCGTGGCGCTCGCCTGCGAGCGGGACTGGCGCATGCTGTTCGAGCGTCTCGATTTGCGACTGGGCGCTGGCGAGATGCTACAGATCGTCGGCCCCAACGGCAGCGGCAAGACCAGCCTGCTGCGCCTGCTCAGCGGGTTGATGCAGCCGACTGCCGGTGAGGTGCTGCTCAACGGCAAGCCGCTCACCGAACAACGCCACGAACTGGCCCGGCTGCTGCTGTGGATCGGCCACGCGGCCGGCATCAAGGGCCTGCTCAGCGCCGAGGAAAACCTCGCCTGGCTCTGCGCCCTGCACCAGCCGGCCAACCGCGATGCCATCTGGCAAGCCTTGGAAGCCGTTGGCCTGCGCGGCTTCGAAGATGTTCCCTGCCATACCCTGTCCGCCGGCCAGCAGCGCCGTGTAGCCCTGGCGCGCCTGTACCTCGACGCGCCGCCGCTGTGGATCCTCGATGAACCCTTCACCGCCCTCGACAAGCAGGGCGTGGCGCAGCTGGAAGAGCACCTGGCTGGCCATTGCGAGCGCGGCGGCCTGGTCGTGCTGACCACCCACCACACGCTGGAGCGCATGCCGAAAGGCTATCGCGCCCTCGATCTGGGGCAGCACGCACGGGAGGTGGCAGCGCGATGAGCAACGTCTTCACCCTGCTGCTCGCCCGCGAAGCGCGCCTGCTGTTCCGCCGTCCGGCGGAGCTGGCTAATCCTTTGGTGTTCTTTGCCATTGTCATCGCGCTGTTCCCGCTGGCGGTCGGCCCCGAGTCGGAAATGCTCAAGAACCTCTCGCCGGGGCTGGTCTGGGTCGCGGCATTGCTGGCGGTGCTGCTGTCGCTGGACGGCCTGTTCCGCAGCGATTTCGAAGATGGTTCCCTGGAACAGTGGGTCCTTTCGCCGCACCCCCTGCCACTACTGGTCCTGGCCAAAGTGCTGGCACACTGGCTGGTTTCAGGGCTGGCCCTGGTGCTGCTGTCACCGTTGTTCGCCCTGATGCTGGGCCTGCCGGCACGCTGCCTGCCGGACCTGCTGCTGTCACTGCTGCTGGGGACACCCATCCTGAGCCTGCTGGGCGCCGTGGGCGCGGCACTCACCGTGGGCCTCAAGCGCGGCGGCCTGCTGCTGGCCCTGCTGATCCTGCCGCTTTACATTCCGGTGCTGATCCTGGGCAGCGGAGCGCTACAGGCGTCGCTGCAGGGGCTGCCCACCGCCGGGCACCTGTTGTGGCTGGCCAGCCTGACGGCGTTAGCATTGACGCTGACGCCCTTTGCCATCGCCGCCGGGCTGAAGATCAGCGTCGGCGAGTGAACGAACGATCGCCGGGCTGGGAAGCGGCACCGGCGGCAGACTAGAGCTTTGAATTACAGAGCCTGATGATGAACTGGACTTGGTTTCACAAGCTTGGCTCGCCCAAGTGGTTCTACGAGATCAGCGGACGCTGGATGCCCTGGTTCGCGGCCGCCGCGATCCTGCTGATGGTTGCCGGCACCGTCTGGGGCCTTGCCTTCGCGCCGCCGGACTACCAGCAGGGCAATAGCTTCCGGATCATCTATATCCATGTGCCGGCGGCGTTCCTCGCCCAGTCCTGCTACGTGATGCTGGCGGTGGCCGGTGCGGTGGGGCTGATCTGGAAGATGAAGATCGCCGACGTCGCCGTGCAGTGCGCCGCGCCCATCGGCGCCTGGATGACTTTCGTTGCACTGGTCACCGGGGCCATCTGGGGCAAGCCGACCTGGGGCGCCTGGTGGGTCTGGGACGCGCGCCTGACCTCGATGCTGATCCTGCTGTTCCTCTATTTCGGCATCATCGCTCTCGGCCAGGCCATCACCAACCGTGACAGCGCGGCCAAGGCCTGTGCGGTGCTGGCTATCGTCGGCGTGGTGAACATCCCGATCATCAAGTACTCGGTGGACTGGTGGAACACCCTGCACCAGCCGGCCACCTTCACCCTCACCGAGAAGCCGCCGATGCCGCCGGAGATGTGGATTCCGCTGCTGATGATGGTCGCCGGTTTCTACTGCTTCTTCGCCGTGGTGTTGATGATGCGCATGCGCCTGGAAGTGCTCAAGCGCGAGGCCCGCGCGAGCTGGGTCAAGGCTGTGGTGGAGCGCGCGCTATGAGTTTCGAGTCCTTCTCCGATTTCCTCGCCATGGGTCACCATGGCCCTTACGTGTGGTCCGCCTACGCCATCTGCCTGGTGGTTTTGGCGATCAACGTCGTCTCGCCGATCGTGGCGCGCCGGCGTTACCTGCAAGAAGAGGCGCGTCGTCTGCGCCGGGAGGCCAGCAAGTGAATCCGGTCCGCAAGAAGCGTCTGTACATCGTCCTCGCCATCGTCGCCGGCGTGGGCGTCGCCGTCAGCCTGGCGCTGTCGGCGCTGCAGGAAAACATCAACCTGTTCTACACCCCAACCCAGATCGCCAACGGCGAGGCGCCGCACGACACGCGCATCCGCGCCGGCGGCATGGTGGAGAAGGGCTCGCTCAAGCGTTCGGCGGATTCGCTGGACGTGGAGTTCGTGGTCACTGACTTCGCCAAGGAAGTCACGGTGAAGTACCGCGGCATCCTCCCGGACCTGTTCCGCGAAGGGCAGGGCATCGTCGCCCTCGGCAAGATCAACGAGGCCGGCGTGCTGACGGCCGATGAAGTGCTGGCCAAGCACGACGAGAAATACATGCCGCCGGAAGTCACCAAGGCGCTCAAGGACAGTGGCAAGCTGGAGCACTACGAAGCCAGCCAGAGCGGCAACGCCGCGCCGCAACAAGGGAGCAACTGACGATGGTCCCCGAACTCGGCCACCTCTCGCTGATCCTTGCGCTGTGCATGGCGCTGGTGATGTCGTTCTTCCCGCTGGTCGGCGCCTGGCGCGGCGATCGCCAGTGGATGAGCCTGGCGCGCCCGGCAGCCTGGGGGCAGTTCGCCTTCCTGCTGTTCTCCTTCGGCTGCCTGACCTGGGCCTTCCTCCACGATGATTTCTCGGTGGCCTACGTCGCCAGCAACTCCAACAGCGCGCTGCCGTGGTTCTACAAGTTCAGCGCCGTATGGGGTGCCCACGAAGGTTCGCTGCTGCTCTGGGCGCTGATCCTCGGCGGCTGGACCTTCGCCGTGTCGGTCTTCTCCCGCCAACTGCCGGAAGTGATGCTGGCCCGTGTGCTGGCCGTGATGGGCATGATCAGCACCGGTTTCCTGCTGTTCCTGATCATCACCTCCAACCCCTTCAGCCGCCTGCTGCCGCAGGTGCCGGCCGACGGCAACGACCTCAACCCGCTGCTGCAGGACCCGGGCCTGATCTTCCACCCGCCGATGCTCTACATGGGCTACGTGGGCTTCTCGGTGGCCTTCGCCTTCGCCATTGCCGCACTGCTCGGCGGCCGCCTCGACGCCGCCTGGGCACGCTGGTCGCGGCCCTGGACGCTGGTGGCCTGGACCTTCCTCGGCATCGGCATCGTGCTCGGCTCCTGGTGGGCCTACTACGAGCTGGGCTGGGGTGGCTGGTGGTTCTGGGACCCGGTGGAAAACGCCTCCTTCATGCCCTGGCTGGTCGGCACCGCGCTGATCCACTCGCTGGCGGTGACCGAGAAGCGTGGCGTATTCAAGAGCTGGACCGTGCTGCTGGCCATCGCGGCCTTCTCGCTGAGCCTGCTGGGCACCTTCCTGGTCCGCTCCGGCGTACTGACCTCGGTGCACGCGTTCGCCTCGGACCCCGAGCGCGGCGTATTCATCCTGGCCTTCCTGCTGCTGGTGGTCGGTGGCTCACTGACCCTGTTCGCCCTGCGCGCGCCGGTGGTCAAGAGCCAGGTCGGCTTCGCCCTGTGGTCCCGCGAGACCCTGCTGCTGCTGAACAACCTGATCCTGGTGGTCACCGCATCGATGATCCTGCTGGGTACCCTCTACCCGCTGGTGCTCGACGCCATCAGCGGCGCCAAGCTGTCGGTCGGCCCGCCGTACTTCAACGCGCTGTTCGTGCCGCTGATTGCCATCCTCATGCTAGCCCTGGCGTTCGGCGTGCTGGTGCGCTGGAAGGACACGCCGACCCGCTGGCTGCGCAACATGCTCACTCCGGTGCTGATCGGCACCGTGGTGCTGGGCGGCCTCGGCAGCTTCCTGTATGGCGAACTGCACTGGGAAGTACTGACGGTGTTCATGCTCGCCGCCTGGGTGGTGCTGGCCGGCGTACGCGACTTCTTCGACAAGGTTCGCCACAAGGGCGTGATCGCTGGTGCCGCGGGCCTCAACCGCAGCTACTGGGGCATGCAACTGGCGCACTTCGGGATTGCCATCTGCGCCATCGGCGTGGTGCTCACCAGCCAGTTCAGCGCCCAGCGCGACCTGCGCATGGCGCCGGGCGAGTCGGTCGAGCTGGCCGGCTACCAGTTCCGCTTCGAGGGCACGCATCACTTCGAGGGCCCGAACTTCACCTCCGACAAGGGCACCATCCGCGTCACCCGCAAGGGTTCGGAAGTGGCCGTGCTGCACCCGGAGAAGCGCCTGTACAGCGTGCAGAACTCGATGATGACCGAGGCCGGCATCCACGGCAGCCTGACCCGCGACCTCTATGTCGCCCTGGGTGAGCCGCTGGACAACGGCGCCTGGGCCGTGCGCGTGCACATCAAGCCGTTCGTGCGCTTCATCTGGCTCGGCGGCCTGCTGATGGCCCTGGGCGGCGTGCTGGCGGCGCTGGACCGGCGTTACCGGCTGAAAGTGAAAACGCGTGTACGCGAGGCTCTGGGCCTCGCCGGACAGGGAGCCTGAGTGTGAAGCGTGCGATCCTGCTGTTGCCCCTGGCGATCTTCCTGGTCGTCGCGGTGTTCCTCTTCCGTGGCCTGTGGCTGGACCCCAGCGAGCTGCCCTCGGCGCTGATCGGCAAGCCGTTCCCGGCGTTCTCCCTGCCCAGCGTCACCGAGCCGGGCAAGACCTACACCGAGGCCGATATCAAGGGCAAGCCGGCACTGGTCAACGTCTGGGGCACCTGGTGCCCGACCTGCCGCTTCGAGCACCCGGTGCTCACCGATCTCGCCGCCAAGGGCGTGGTGATCTACGGCATCAACTACAAGGATGACGGCGCCGCCGCGCAGAAGTGGCTCAAGGAATTGCACAACCCCTACCTGCTGAACATCGCCGATGCGCAGGGCACCCTGGGCCTGGACCTGGGCGTCTACGGCGCGCCGGAGACCTACATCATCGACAAGGACGGCATCATCCGCCACAAGCTGGTTGGCGCCGTCGACGAGAAGGTCTGGCGTGAACAGCTGGCACCGATCTACCAGGGTCTGGTCGACGAAGCGGAGGGCAAATGAAGCGCCTGCTTGCCGCCGCCGCATTCTCTTTTGGATTGGGGCTGTGCCTGACCGGCATCGCCCACGCCGCCATCGATACCTACGAATTCGCCAATGATGCCGAGCGCGAGCGTTTCCGCGACCTGACCACCGAGCTGCGCTGTCCCAAGTGCCAGAACCAGGACATCGCCGACTCCAACGCGCCGATCGCCGCCGACCTGCGCAAGCAGATCTACACCCAGATGGAGGCCGGCAAGAGCAACCAGCAGATCGTCGACTACATGGTCGACCGCTACGGCGAGTTCGTGCGCTACAAGCCCGAAGTCAGCGAGCGCACCTGGCTGCTCTGGTTCGGCCCCGCTGCATTGCTGGGCCTGGGCGTGATCGTCATCGGCGCCATCGTCGTGCGCCGCCGTCGCCCGGCTGCGGCCACTTCCACCACGCTGTCCGCCGAGGAGCAGGCGCGTCTCGACCAATTGCTGGATAACCAAGACAAATGATCGATTTCTGGCTCGCTGCCGGCCTGCTGTTGCTGGTCGCCCTGGCATTCCTCCTCGTTCCTCTGCTGCGTGGCCGCAAGGCCCAGGCCGAGGAAGACCGCACCGCCCTCAACGTTGCCCTGTACCAGGAGCGCCTGGCCGAGCTGGGTGCCCAGCGTGATGCCGGCACCCTGGACGCGGCGCAGTTCGAAGCTGGCCGCGCCGAAGCGGCCCGCGAACTGCTCTCCGACACCGAAGGTGCCGGCGAAGACCGTCGCTCCCGCCTTGGCCGCGCCGCGCCGCTGGTGGCCGCGCTGGTCCTGCCGTTCCTGGCCCTGGGGCTGTACCTGCACTGGGGTGCCAGTGACAAGGTGGAACTGGCCCGCGAATTCGCCACGGCGCCCAAGTCCATGGAAGAGATGACCTCGCGCCTCGAGCGTTCGTTGAAGGCCCAGCCGGACTCCGCCGAGGGCTGGTACTTCCTCGGCCGCGCCTACATGACCCAGAACCGCGCCGCCGACGCCGCCAAGGCCTTCGAGCAGGCCGCGCGTCTTTCCGGCCGCCAGCCGGAAGTGCTCGGGCAGTGGGCCCAGGCGTTGTATTTCGCTGGTGACAAGGCACTCACCCCGGAAGTCCGCGGCCTGGCCGATGAAGCCCTGAAGAAGGACCCGCAGGAGGTCACCACCCTCGGCCTGCTCGGTATTGCCGCGTTCGAGGACGAAAAGTACGCCGACGCCATCGATTACTGGGGCCGTCTGGTCACCGTGCTGCCGCAGGACGATCCGTCCCGCGATGCCATTGCCGGCGGTATCGAGCGCGCGCGCCAGCGCATGCTCGAGAAGGGCCAGACCCCGCCCGAGGCGCCGGCTGCCGTTGCCACCGCTGGCGTAACCCTGAAGGTGAAGGTCGACCTGACCGCCGCCGTGAAGGGCCAGGTCAAGCCGGACGACAGCGTGTTCGTCTTCGCCCGTGCCGTGAGCGGCCCGCCGATGCCGCTGGCGGTGAAGCGCCTGAAGGTCTCCGACCTGCCCAGCGAGGTCTCGCTGAGCGACGCCGATGCGATGATGCCGCAGCTCAAGCTTTCGCAGCACCCGCAGGTGCAGCTCGTCGCGCGGATTTCCCGTGCCGGCAATGCCATCACCGGAGAATGGATCGGACGCAGCGAAGCGTTGTCTACTGCCAACGCGGGCGAGCAGAGCGTGACCATCGACAGCCCGGACCAGAAGTAAGACGAACAAGAGAGGGTTGAGCGATGAAGGGCAGATTGCTGGCGCTGGGCGCCATGCTGGTATTGGGTGGTTGCGTGGTGCAACCGCAGCAGCCGGAGCAGCCGCCCGTGCAGACGTCGCCGCCCTCGCAGCCGAGCAAGCCGATCCCGCCGGCCAAGACCTCCAGCTCGCCCATCACCCCGCAGCCGAGCACTGCACCGGCCGCCAAGCGCCCGACCCAGTTCGCCCCGCCGCCCGGTGGCAAGGGGCGCTGGGACGCCAGCCTCGGCGTCTACGTGATCCAGGGCCAGAAGGACCTCTACTACCGCCAGCGCACCTACTATCACTGGGACAACGGCTGGTACTGGGGTGTCGGCCCGCAAGGCCCCTGGACCGAGACTGACAGCAGCGGCGTGCCGCCGGGACTGACGCGCAAGTACGCGCAGTAAGAAGATTTCGTAGGAGCGGACTTTGTCCGCGATCGTCTCGCCGCCGCTCCGGGCGAACGGGAAGCTCGGCTCAGCCAATCGCGGACAAAGTCCGCTCCTACGCCTCCTGGTAGCCGCGAGTTCACGCGCTAGTCGAACGTCCCCATCTCAGTCCCCAGTTCGATCACCTCCACCCGATTGCGCCCGCTGGCCTTGGCCTTGTACAGGGCCTTGTCGGCCGCCGCGTAGAGCCCCTCGTAGGTGCCCGGTACTCCCGCCGCCAGGCTGGCGATGCCGAAGCTGGCGGTGAGGTAGAGCAGACCGTCCTTCATCGGCAGCGGGGTTTCTTCCAGCAGGCGGCGTACCTTCTCGGCGATCACCCGCGCCTGGGGCTGCGAGGTGTCGGGCAACAGCAGCAGGAACTCCTCGCCGCCCAGGCGCGCCACGCTGTCACCGGTGCGCGTGTAGTTCCTCAGCAGGCTGGCGGTGTGCCGGATGACCTCATCCCCCAGCGGGTGGCCGTAACGGTCGTTGATGAACTTGAAATGATCCAGGTCCACCATGAGCAGGCTGATCGGCGCCGGCTGGCGGGCGACGCGCGACAGCTCCATGCTGACCAACTGGTCGAACTGGCGGCGGTTGAACAGTCCCGTCAGCGGATCGTGGCCGGCGAGGTATTCCAGCTGGCGGTTCTTTTCCTCCAGTTCCAGCCGCTGCTGACGGAGGAACTCGCGCTGGCGCAGGTTGCGTACATGGCTGTGCCAGAGGATGAACGACAGCACCACGCCGATGCCGCAGATGGTCAGCCCGCCCATCTGGTTGGACAGGCGCAGTTGCGGGTCGGCCTGGGTCAGGGCCATCGCCAGCTCGAAGGCGGCGAAAGCGAGGATGTAGAGGGTGACGGCCAGCCGTGGCCGCAGCAGCAGAATCAGCGCGGTGGCCACCGACGCCATGAGGAACGGGGTGATGCTGCTGGTCACCTGCTGGTCGGCACTGGTGATGGCGACGCCGAACCCCAGCAGCAGGGTGCTGCCCAGAAGGGTCAGCAGTTGCATGTACCACAGCGCGGCGCTGCGGCGTGGCGGCGCGGCGAACCAGGCCAGCAGGCCGAGCAGGGAGAACAGCACGGCGACCGTTGCATGGATGCGGATGATGTCCATCCTCCAGCCGTCGTGCTCCGGGCTCGCCCCTTGCAGGTTGAGCCTGAACACGATGATGTGGATAAGATCGAACAGCACCGCCAGCGGAGCCGAGAAGTACAGGCGGCGGAGGTTTTCCCGGGCGATCGGCAGGGCCAGTGCGTCGTTGACGGCAATGGCATGGTGCAGCCGCTGAAGCAACGTCCTGGACACGGGGCTCGGGCCTCCTGCGCTAGTGCTGGCCAGCAACAGGATAGACGCGCAGCCGCCGGACTGCGGGATTGATCGCGCCGGAGGTGACCCGATGCGACAGACAGGCAGTCACAGTCCACTATCGAGAATTTCCGGGATCGGCAACAAATTGGCCTGGAACATTGTCGGATAATCCCTCTGCGGGCATAGTCCGCACCCCGGATCGCGCCAGGCAAGCTGCTGCGCAACCGATGCAGCCGCATCACCAACCCCAAGGACGCTGTCATGAAAAGAGTGCAACGACTGTCGGCGCAGCAAGGTCTGGATGCCGAGCGTGCGCTGCTCGACGCTACCTTCGCCGGTGAGCGCGACAGCGGCCTGTTGTTCTGGCGCCCGCAAGAACAATCCCTGGTGATGCCCCGCCGACTGAGCCGCCTGGAAGGTTTTGCCGCCGCCGAAGCCGCCTGTGCCGGGCTCGGCTGGCCGATCGCCCTGCGCGACACCGGCGGCGAGCCGGTGCCGCAGTCCGCGGGAGTGCTCAATGTCGCGCTGGTCTACGCGATCCCGCCGAGCGACAACGAGCAGACGCGTATCGAAACCGCGTACCTGCGCCTGTGCCAGCCCTTGTGCGACTGGCTGGCCGCCCTCGGTCTCGATCCGGGCCTGGGGGAAGTGGAGGGTGCCTTCTGCGATGGCCGCTACAACGTCAACCTGGGCGGCCGCAAGCTGGTGGGCACGGCCCAGCGCTGGCGCCGCCGGCCCAGCGACGGGCGCTATGTGGTACTGGCCCACGGCGCCATCCTGATGGAGAACCAGCGCGAGCCGATGGTCGCGGCGGTGAATGCCTTCTACGCGCACTGCGGGCTCGAAGCGCGCGTGCGCGCCAGCAGCCACGTGGCGCTGGACGAGCGCTGCGAGCGGCCCTGGGAACAGGTCGAGGCCCTGGCCGGGCAGTTCCAGCGGCACCTGCTGGCCGAGGGTGTGGTGCTGGATGTGTGAGATGAACGACGTGGGTGGATCTTCGCTTCGCCCCAACTCTTCCAAGGAGTCTTGATACATGGAACATGGGACGAATTACCTGCAATACACGGTGGTGTTCCTGATCGCCGCAGTGTTCATGGTGCCGCTGGCAAAGCGCCTGCAACTCGGTGCAGTACTGGGCTACCTGCTGGCCGGGGTGATCATCGGGCCGTACCTGCTGGGCCTGATCGACAACCCGGAAAGCGTCGCCAGTCTTTCCGAACTGGGCGTGGTGCTGCTGCTGTTCATCATCGGCCTGGAACTGTCGCCCAAGCGCCTGTGGGTGATGCGCAAGCAGGTGTTCGGCGTAGGCCTGGCGCAGGTGCTGCTCACCGCGCTGGCCCTGGCGAGCCTGGCGGTGCTGGTGTTCGAGTTGCCGCTCAATACTGCCGTGGTGATCGGCGGCGGCCTGGCGTTGTCGTCCACCGCTTTCGGCCTGCAGATCCTCGCCGAGCGCAAGGAACTCAATAGTCCCTACGGGCGCCTGGCGTTCGCCATCCTGCTGTTCCAGGACATCGCCGCGATCCCGCTGATCGCCATGATCCCGCTGCTGGGCGCGCGTGCCGACAGCCTGGCTCCCGGTGGCGACGTCGCCCATGTGATCGAGGTGGTGGGCAGCATCGCCGTGGTGGTGATCGGCGGGCGCTTCCTGCTGCGCCCGGTGTTCCGCTCTGTCGCGCGTACCGGCCAGGCGGACCTGTCCACCGCCACCGCGTTGCTGGTCGTGGTCGGTACGGCGTGGTTGATGGAGGAGGCCGGCGTCTCCATGGGGCTGGGCGCCTTCCTCGCCGGCCTGCTATTGGCTGACTCCGAGTACCGCCACGAGCTGGAAGCGCAGATCGAGCCCTTCAAGGGCCTGCTGCTCGGGCTGTTCTTCATCAGCGTGGGCATGAGCGCCGATCTCGGCCTGCTGAAGAACGAGCCGTTCCGGGTCATCGGCCTGACCCTGCTGCTGGTGGCGATCAAGCTGCCGCTGCTGTTCCTTGTCGGGCGCCTGGCGGGCGGCCTGGACAAGGTCTCGGCGATCCGCCTGGGCGTGCTGCTCGGCGCTGGCGGTGAATTCGCCTTCGTGGTGTTCAAGCTGGCGGCGGCGCAAGGACTGATGGACGCCGACATGCATTCGCTGCTGGTGCTGGGCATCACCCTGTCGATGGCCATGACGCCGCTGATGGTGCTGGCCCTGGCACGCAACATCAAGCCCAAGCCGGCCGTGCTGCGCGAGCCGCCGCCGGAGTACCGCCAGTTGCCCGACGATGCGCCGCGCGTGGTGATCGCCGGCATGGGCCGGATGGGCCAGGTGGTCGCACGTATCATGCGCGCGCAGGGCGTGCCCTTCGTCGCGCTGGATACCTCGGTGGACACCATCGAGCTGACTCGCAGCTACGGCAACATCCCGATCTTCTACGGAGACCCGCTACGCCCGGAAATCCTCCGCGCTGCCCAGGTGGAAAAGGCCGAGTTCTTCGTCGTCGCCACCGACGACCCGCAGACCAACATCGAGACGGCCAGGCTGGTGCGCAAGCTCTACCCGCACATCAAGGTCATCGGTCGGGCGCGCAACCGCCAGCACGTCTACCACCTGCTGGATGCCGACGCGACGCCGGTGCGCGAGACCTTCCATTCCAGCCTGGAAATGAGCCGCCTGTTGCTTACCGGCCTGGGCTTGAACGAGGAACAGGTGGCTGCGCGCATTCGCCGCTTCAAGCGTCACGACGAAGCGGTGCTGATGGCCCAGTACCGCGTCTACGACGACGAGACCGCGGTGATCCAGACCGTCCGCGAGGCGCGCAAGGAGCTGGAAACCCTGTTCGAGGCGGACCACCTGGAAGACCAGGGCATCGGCCACCACTGACGGGCCATTCCGCGTATCGATAGTGCTGGGGCGGGCCCGCCGCCCCGGCGCATTCTCAGGCCTTCGCAATGGAGGCCCGACAATGAGCGACTACCGCACTTTCACTCGGCAAGACCGCGACGGCGTAGCCGTGGTGAGCTTCCGGCACCCGCCGATCAACCTGATCGACCGCGCCATGGTCATCGACCTGCTGCACCTGGCCGATGAGCTGGAGCGCGACAGCGATACCCGCGTGGTGCTGTTCCGCAGCGCCAATCCGGACTTCTTCCTCGCCCATTACGACCTCGGCAGCCAGCTGGACGCGCCGCCAATGAAGCTGCCCGTGGGCATGGCCAGCCCGCTCAGCGCGCTGTTCAGTCGTTTCAGCCGGCTGCCGCAGGTGACCATTGGCGAGCTGCGCGGCCGCGCCCGCGGGGCCGGCAGCGAGTTTCTGCTGGCGCTGGACATGCGCTTCGCCTCCCGCGAGCGTGCGCTGCTCGGTCAGCCGGAAGTGGCAGTCGGCTTGTTGCCCGGAGCCGGTGGCACGGTAAGGCTGGCGCAGATGCTGGGACGGGGCAGGGCGCTGGAGGTCTGCCTGGGGGGCGAGGACTTCGCTGCGGACACCGCGGAGCGCTATGGCTGGATCAACCGGGCACTGGCGGACGCGGAACTGGAAGGCTTCTGCGAGGCCCTGGCGCGCCGGATCGCGGCCTTCCCGGCGGCGGGCATCGCCCATGTGAAGGCGGTAGTGGATCAGGTGACGGCGGCAGACCAGGCGGCACTGGTGGAGGAGTCGCAGCGCTTCGTTGGTGACATGTCCGCGCCCGGGACGCTGGAGCGGGTGCGCTGGATGATGGACAACGGCGGCCAGCGGGACGGGGAACTCGAACGCGACCTGGGGGCCGCGCTCGGACGCTACCCGGGCTGAACCGCTGGCGAGGACGGCTTCACGCGGTCTTCGCCAGGATCGGCTCGTTCGCCACGGCGACCAGCACCGGCCGGGCCAACTGGTGTTTGACCGCCGGGCGCGGCTGGCGGCTGGCCGAAGGGCGACGGTCGGGAATGACCACGGCCGAGCCTGGCGAGCGCAGGGTCAGCACGGCGATGCCACCGGCCAGCAGCGTGGTGGCGAGCACGACGCTGGCCAGCGCGACGTAAAGCAGCAACTCCACCAGGGAGCCAACGAGCAGCAGGAAATCGAGAATGACTTGCATGATGGTGTCCTCTTGACGATCCGTTGGGGGCGTCTCGCGAGTAGCTCGTTCGCCCCTGCGGCCCGACTGCGGGGCCGGCGAATCTCCTGCCAGCGAGTTGATGGGGCAAAGATGCCGCGCACGGACTATCAAGAGAACTGAATGCGTCGACTGGTGACTATCGACGCTATCGATAGCGGCTGGATGCCGCGAGTTAGAGAGGTGCCCAGGTTATTCGCGGGCGCCTGCGACCTTGGTCTTGTAGACGCTCAGAACTTCTCGCCCGGCTGCAGGAAGCGCCACTGGCCAGCAGGCAGCTTGCCCATGGCCACGCCGCCCAGGCGCAGGCGGCGGATCGACAGGGCGTGCAGGCCGACAGCCCGGCACATGGCGGCGATCTGCCCGGGGCGGAACTGCTTGCCGGCGAAGCGCAGGCGGTTCTCGCTCTGCCAGCTGACCTTCAGTGGCGGCAGCTCGCGGCCGTCGATCACCAGGCCACGGCACAGGCGCTTGAGACCGTTGTCGGCGATCTGCCCGCTGACCTCGACCACATATTCGTGCTCGATGTTGTCCGCCTCGTCCACCAGCCGGCGCTGCACGCCGCGGCTCTGGGTGTAGACCAGCAGGCCGCTGGCGTCGGTCTCCAGCACCGTGGTGTTGAACTGATGGCCGAAGTGCTTGCGCAGCAGGCGCTGCTGCAGGTTGTCCTCGGCCCAGCGCTTGTCCGGCGTCAGCAGTTGCTGGGCGGAGTTGGCACCGTTGCCGCTGCCCAGGCCGACCGGCTTGTGCACCAGGATGGTCACCGGCGGGATCGGCTCGGGCGAGGCGCCGGGCAGCAGTTCGATGCGCTGGCTGTCGACCTTGAACTGCGGTTCCTCCACGCGCTGGCCGTCCACCGTGACCCAGCCACCCTCGATATACAGCTCGGCTTCGCGGCGCGAACAGGGCAGCAGCTCGGCGAGACGTTTGGAGAGGCGGATGGCTTCGGACATTTCAGGTAACCAGGCAGGGGAAAGCGTCCATTGTAACCGCAAGCCGGCGGAATGATCCGTGCCGTATCCGGTCACAACCTCAGACCAAGCAAAGAGGAAGCGCGATGCGGATCACCCTGATCGACGGCCTGGGCTGGGACCTGGACGAGCACGGCAGCGGCGGCCTGATCAACAAGCGCGGAGAGAAGGTGCACCTGCGCCAGGGCGACATGGACGGAGCCTGCGGCCCCTACTGCCTGGTGATGGCCATGCTCGCCCGCAACCAGTTGGCGCGGCGCCAGGCCAAGGGGCTGGCGCCGGTGGATTCGCGGACCCGCTACGGGCGGCTGATGGAGGCGCTGAACGAGCATGAGACGCTGGTACGCGTCGGTACCACCGGCGCCGACCTGCTGGAACTGCTCAAGGTTATCAGCGACAAGGAGTATCGCGTCGAGCGCGGCAATGGTACGCGGATGGTCGAACTGACCCGGCGGCACCTGGAGGAGAATATCCCGGTGGTGCTGGGCTTCCACGGTCGCAAGGACAGCGACATCCGCCACTGGTGCCTGGCGGTGGGGATGAGCGACGACGCTTTCTTCCTGCTCGATCCGGCCCATGACCTGCAGCGCGGGCTGGCGTGGAACGCGGTGCTCACCACCCAGGCCAATGGTTCGCGCTTCGGTTATCGCTACCTCAACGCGAAGGGCACCTGGGCGGTGACGCTCAAGGAGATGGTGGCGCTGCTCTAGGCCTTTGCTGGTGTGGCTGGGCTCAGCGAGTGAAGCGGAACAGGTTGTAGCCGCCCAGTTGCTCGGGCACCAGCAGCACGAAGCCGTCATGCGAGTTGCGCACCACGCCGACCACATCGGTCTCGCGCGCGGCGGCCTGTTCGAGGCCGCTGTAGCCCACCTGCGGGTCGTCGTTCACCGAAGCGCCGCCAACGAATACCAACTGCTTGTCGTCCAGGCGTTGCAGGTAGCCGCTGATGCGCTGCGAACCGCTGGTCTTCTCCAGGTACAGGCTCTTGGGCGTCTGCCGCACCGAGCACTTGAAGTTCGGGTAGCCGTACAGCGCTTCCGTTTCGATCTGCACCGAGCGGCATTTCCAGTTGCCGGTCAGGGCCGCGTCGGCCAGCGGCTCGGGATCTTCCAGCACGATACGGTAGAGATTCAGTGCTTCGTTGCGGGTGGTTTCGTCTTCGCTCTGCTGGAGCTGGTCGAGCAGGCGCTTGACCTCGCCATCGAGGGTCGTCAGGCGCTGCTGGTCAGCAGCGTTGACCACCGCCGGCCAGACGATGGCGGGTTCTTCGGCGAAGGCCAGCGGGGAGAGCAGCAGGCCGGCGGCGAGCAGGGCGGCGGTGAGGGAGCAGCGTTTCGACATCTTGTGCATTCCATTGCAGGGGAAATCCCGCGGTGCAAGCCGCGGGCGAGGGGGTCAGGGGGCTGGCGGCTCGATGGGCGGAGCGACAGGCGCCTCGCGCTCGTGGACCCAGGACATGAACAGCTCGTAGCCCAGCGCCAGTACTACCGGGCCGACGAACAGGCCGATGATGCCATTGCTGAGCATGCCGCCCAGGGCGCCGATCAGGATCACCGGCATCGGCACCTTGCCGCCGCGGCCGAACATCAGCGGCTTGAGCACGTTGTCGGAGAGGCCGCCGGCCATGGTCCAGATGGTGAACAGGATGGCGACCAGCAGCGAGTCGTTGGTCATGAACACATAGATGATCGCCGGAATGGTGATCAGCACCACCGGCAACTGGGTGATGCCCAGCAGCAGCACGCCCAGGGCCAGCAGGCCGGCGCCGGGGATGCCCATGACGACGAAGCCCAGGCCGAGGATCATGGTCTGAATGAAGGCCACGCCCACCACGCCCTGCGCTACCGCGCGGATGGTGCCGGTACACAGCTCGGCCAGCCCCGGTCCGCGCTCCGGGCCGGAGATGCGGATGGCGATGTCGCAGGAAGTCCGGCTGCCCAGTTCACCGTAGGCCATGATGATGCCGGCGACGACGAACGCCGCCAGGAACTGCATCAGGCCCATGCCAGCGCCTGCCGCCTGGCCTGCCAGGGTCTTGGCGACGCCCTGCAGGTGCGGGGCCATCTGGTGGACGACTCCCATGAAGTCGGTGGCGACGCGTGTCCAGAAGGGGTAGACGTACTGCCCGATCACCGGCCATTGCTGTACCGAGTCCGGAGGCAGCGGGATCTGCAGGGTACGGTTCTGGATGGCGTGCACCAGGTCGCGCACCGAGTCGGCCATCGACATGCCGATCACCACCACCGGCACCAGCAGGATCACCAGGCCGAGGATCACGATCAGCGTCGCTGCGCTGTTGGGCCGTCCGCCCAGCCAGCCGCTGAGCAACTGATGCAGCGGGTAGAGGGTGATGGCGAGGATCACCGACCAGAGCATGAGGTCGAGGAAGGGATGGAAGATGCGGAAGCAGAACAGGGCCAGCAACAGGATCAGGCCGGCGCGGATCAGCACATCGAGCAGGTTGCGCGACAGCAGCTTTTCCGGAGAGGGCAGCATGGGGTGCTCCTTGCAGCGGGCGCGACGTGGCCCAGTCCTTAACTATTGGCGGACTCTGCCCGAGTGCAAGGTGTTCAGGCAATAAAGGAAGTTCGGGATTGCGCGGCGATCGTGAAAAGCGCGGGTAGAGGCGGGGCGAGCGGGCAGCCTGCCGAGGACCGGCAGGCTTGCCTGCGAGGTATTACTTCTTGCCGAGGCTGATGTGGCGGCTCGGTGCGCCGTAGTTCTGACCGGTCACGCCCTTGGCGATCTGCTGGATCTCACCGCCGGAGTTCAGGAAGGCGGCAATCTGGGCTTCCAGAGCTTCGCTGGTCGCGGTAGCGGCGGGAGCCTTGGGGGCTGCTTTCTGGCGGGTGGAGGGCTTGGTAGTCATATCTGCCATACCTGTCTGCGCAAATTGGCCGCCCATTGTACATCAAACGAGCAGCTTTCGGGGCGGTCATGGAACGAACGGTCCCATTCGGCGGCCTGAATAGTCCTTCGCCTGGTGCGTAGTGGCGGTGCTACCCTCTGCGCACTCCGGCCGCTCAGAGCCCATCATGTCCCTGCTGTCGTCCCGCCAGCGCAATGCCTTGCGCCTGGCTCGCTCGTTCCTGGCGCCTTACCGCTGGCGCGCACTCGGCGCCTTGCTGGCGCTGCTGTTCACCGCCGCCATCACCCTGTCACTGGGGCAGGGTATCCGCCTGCTGGTGGACCAGGGCTTCATCACCCAGTCCGAACAGCTGCTCACCCGTGCCATCGGCATCTTCTTCGCCCTGGTGCTGTGCCTGGCGGTGGGTACCTTCGTGCGCTTCTACCTGGTGTCGTGGATTGGCGAGCGCTTCGTCGCCGATATCCGCCAGCGCGTGTTCGACCACCTGATCGAGCTGCACCCCGGCTTCTACGAAAACAACCGCGCTTCGGAAATCCAGTCGCGCCTCACCGCCGACACCACGCTGCTGCAGTCGGTGATCGGCTCCTCGCTGTCCATGGCGCTGCGCAACGTGCTGATGCTGCTGGGCGGGGTGATCCTGATGTTCTTCACCAACGTCAAGCTGACCAGCATCGTGGTCGCCTCGTTGCCGCTGGTGATCGCACCGATCCTGCTGTTCGGCCGTCGCGTGCGCAGTCTGTCGCGGCTCAGCCAGGATCGCGTGGCGGACGTCGGCAGTTACGTCGGCGAGTCCCTCGGCCAGATCAAGACGGTGCAGGCCTACAACCACCAGGCGCAGGACCGCGCGCGCTTCGGCCGCACCGTGGAAGACGCCTTCGACACTGCCCGCAAGCGCATCACCCAGCGTTCCTGGTTGGTCAGCGTGGTGATCCTGCTGGTGCTCGGCGCCGTCGGCGTGATGCTCTGGGTCGGCGGCATGGACGTGATCGCCGGGCGCATCAGCCCCGGCGACCTGGCCGCTTTCGTGTTCTACAGCCTGATCGTCGGCATGGCGTTCGGCACACTCAGCGAGGTGATTGGGGAGCTGCAGCGTGCGGCTGGCGCGGCGGAACGCATCGCCGAGCTGCTGCGGGCGCGCAGTGAAATCCATGCGCCCGCCAGCGACCTGCTGCACCTGCCCGCACGGATCGTCGGCAGCATCGAGTTGCAGGGTGTGCGCTTCGCCTATCCGTCGCGCCCCGAGCAATGGGCCGTCGATGGCATCGACCTGCGCGTGGAGCCGGGCGAGACCCTGGCCCTGGTCGGCCCATCCGGTGCCGGCAAGTCGACCCTGTTCGACCTGCTGTTGCGCTTCTACGACCCGCAGCAGGGACGCATCCTGATCGACGGCCAGCCGATCGCCCAGCTCGATCCGGTGGACCTGCGCCGCAGCTTCGCCCTGGTGTCGCAGAACCCGGCACTGTTCTTCGGCACGGTGGAGGAGAACATCCGCTACGGCCGCCCCGGCGCCAGCAATGCCGAAGTGGAGGCTGCCGCCCGCGCCGCCCATGCCCATGAGTTCATCCTGCGCCTGCCGCAGGGCTACCGCACGCACCTGGGCGAGAGCGGCCTGGGATTGTCCGGCGGGCAGCGCCAGCGCCTGGCGATCGCCCGTGCGCTGCTGGTGGACGCGCCTATCCTGTTGCTCGACGAGGCCACCAGCGCGCTGGATGCCGAGAGCGAACACCTGATCCAGCAGGCGCTGCCGGGGCTGATGCGCGACCGCACCACGCTGGTGATCGCCCACCGCCTGGCCACTGTGCTCAATGCCGACCGCATCGCGGTGATCGAGCACGGCCGCCTGGTGGCGCTGGGGCGGCACGCCGAACTGGTGGTCAGCAGCCCGTTATATGCACGCCTGGCCGAACTCCAGTTCGGCCAGGCGGAGCAGAACCTGTAGGAGCGAGCTTGCTCGCGAACTGCTTAACTCCGGAGCTGCTGCAAAGCAGGGCTCGCGAGCGAGGGCTGGGCGCCCCCCTCGGTCCTACAAAAAAGCCGGCGTTCGGCGGCCTGAGGCGCATCCTTGCGCCAATGCGCGTAGAATGCTCGCCCCGTTCACGAGGTAAGCGTCATGGCAGTCATAGGTCGGTTCAATTCGTTGCAGGTGGCCAAGCACACCGATTTCGGTCTTTACCTGGATGGCGAGAGCCATGGCGAAATCCTGCTGCCCAAACGCTATGTGCCGAAGAACGAACCCACCGAGGTGGGCGACTGGCTGAACGTGTTCATTTACCTGGACAGCGAAGATCGCCTGATTGCCACCACCCAGAAGCCCAAGGTGCAGGTCGGCGGTTTCGCCAGCCTCAAGGTGGTGGAAGTCAACCGCATCGGGCTGTTCCTCGACTGGGGCCTGCCCAAGGACCTGCTCCTGCCGCACTCGGAAGAAAAGCGCCCGCTGCAGGTCGGTGATTACTGCGTGGTCTACGTCTACCTCGACGAGCGCAGCCGCCGCATCACCGCCACCGCGCGGCTGGATCGCTACCTGGACAACGTCCCGGCCAACTACAAGGTCGGCCAGCAGGTGGACCTGCTCGTCGTCGAGCGCACCGACCTGGGCTACAAGGCCATCATCGACGGCAAGCACTGGGGCCTGATCCACAAGAACGAAGTCTTCAAGTTCATGCGTAATGGCCTGCGCGAGACCGGCTACATCAAGGAAATGCGCGCCGACGGCAAGATCAGCCTGAGCCTGCAACCGGCCGGCGCCGGCCTGTCCGACGCATTGAGCGAGCAGATCCTCAACGCCCTGCGCGAGGCCGGCGGCACCCTGGCGCTCAGCGACAAGAGCCCGCCGGAACTGATTGCGCAGCAGTTCGGCGTCAGCAAGGGCAACTTCAAGAAGGCCATCGGCGGTCTGTTCAAGCAGGGCCTGATCGTCATCCATGACGACCGTATCGAACTGACCTGACGGCTCAGCCGCGCCCGCGGACGATGGACTCGGCCACCGCGCAACGCGGCTCGGCCGGGGCCAGCGAGCCCATGCGCTGCAGGTCGACCGGCGTACCCGGCTCGGCCCTCAGCAGACGACGCAGGTCGTCGAACACCCGGTCATGCTCCTTGCGAAAGCGCAGCACCGGCCCGCTGCAGACCCGCAGACCGTGGCGGCGGAGGATGCGTGTGGCGCTGCCGGCGAAGTTGAAGGCGAGGTCGCCGGGTAGCTCGAAGCCGTCACTGAAGGGCTGGCCGTCGATTTCACCATCCAGTTCGAACCTCACCAGGGCATCGCGGCTGGCGGCGTTCTCCACGCTGTAGCGCAGGCGGATGCGGTACTGCTGGCGGTCGAGGCCGGCGCTCGAGTGCACGGTGACCTGGGCGGGGACGGACATGGTGTTTCCTTAGCGACAAGCGTCTGTCATGGATTCAGTGACCCTAGCCGCCTGCCGGTTGAGTGGCCAGCTGCGACAGGCGGTGACGTCATCCGGCTCGCCGTTGCGGCGCCGGAGGATGCGCTGGGGAGCCCAGTTTCCAATTGCCGGGCCAGTACTCGGCTGACATGAGTCAAAGCCCGGCCGCCGCAGGCCATCGGCTTGCGGAGCAAGAGCGCGGCTATCCCGCCGCAAGGCTGACCGCGGCTTACATCATATGGCGGAAGCGATTCCAGGCCTGCTCGACGGAGAGCCACCAGGCCGGCATGGCGCTGCCGAAGCCGGCAATTTCCAGGCGCGGGTGATGGCGCACCACCATGTCCAGTACCGGTTCCTGCTCGGGTTTCACGTCGACGAAGAACACGTGGCGGCCTTCCTGCAGGTTGTCCTGGAAGCGGCGCACCTCGCCGCTGGGGCGCTGCAGGCCGAAGAAGCTGCTTTCCCACAGGCTGAAGCCCAGCAGCACGGCGGCCAGGAAGACCAGGGGAATCCAGCCGGCGGCTGTCTGCGTCCAGCCGCTCAGGTAGCCGACCAGCAGTACCAGCACGGCCAGCGCCGCACCGATCATCAGGCCGATCTTGCCCCAGTGCACCACGTCTTTCTTCATCATCGAGGGCACTTCGTGGAGCCGGTGCTCTTCCAGCTCCGCATCGCTGTCGCTGAGCACGTGCATCTGTTCGATGCCGATACCGCTTTCGGAGAGCTCCTGCTCGACCTGCTCCAGGTCGTCCAGGTTGTCGCTGATGTAGTAATGCCTGTTCATGACGAACCTCCAGCCCCCGGAATGAAGATCCCCCAGGGTTTGACCGCCATCTGCCGTGAAAATCGGCAAATATCCGCCGTTCGATGGTTGTCGTCGCAGATCAGTCTAACACCGCGGCGCCGTGCGCTCCGGGGCCCTGCCCGGCGGTCGCGGGCTTGCCAGACCGGCCGTGGGGGCCGAGGATGCAGCTCTCATTGGAAGCATGCCGCTTTCACTCAACGGCGAACGAGGCCGAGATGATCCGCGAGATTCTCAAGATGGGTGACGAGCGCCTGCTGCGCATCGCCCCGCCGGTGCCCGACTCGATGATCGGCAGCGCCGAGTTGCAGCAACTGATCGACGACATGTTCGAGACCATGCACCACGTTGGTGGCGTTGGCCTGGCCGCGCCGCAGATCGGCGTTGACCTGCAACTGGTGATCTTCGGTTTCGAACGCAGCGAGCGTTACCCGGACGCGCCGGCAGTGCCGCCGACCATCCTGCTCAATCCGCTGATCACGCCCATCGGCGATGAGCGGGAGGAGGGCTGGGAAGGTTGCCTCTCGGTCCCCGGCCTGCGTGGCGCGGTAGACCGCTACCGGACCATCCGCTACCAGGGCGTCGACCCTCACGGCCAGCCCATCGACCGCACGGTGGAGGGTTTCCACGCCCGCGTGGTGCAGCATGAGTGCGACCACCTGATCGGCCGGCTGTATCCATCGCGCATCAGCGATTTCAGCAAGTTCGGTTTTACCGAAGTGCTGTTCCCGGGGCTCGATCCAACGGCGGATGACTGACCCCCAGCGCTACCGCTTTTTGTAGGAGCGAGCTTGCTCGCGAACCCGCCCACCTGCATGCCCGCCGCCTAACTCATTCGCGAGCCAATTCGCCCCTGAGCCGGGCGGTGGCTCTGCACGATCCTACGCATGGGAACAGTCCGAATGGATCGAGGGGGGCAGAGCGGACAGCCTCTCACCGAGGCCATCCGCGGGACGAGGGACGCGTCCTCAGGACGGTTGTTGTGGAGTGCCCAGCAGCGACTTGCCGGTTTTCTTCTGCCGCTTGGCCATGCGTTTTTCATGCGCGGTTTTCAGCGGCTTCTTCTTCGCTTGTTTCTTTGCGTCGAGACCTTTCACGAGCCTGTCCTCCAGGGGACGCCCTCGGGCCGAGAGCTGACAGCTTCAGCATAGTCCCGCTGCAGGCGGCCGTTCAGCCGGCGGTCAGGCGTTCCAGTTCGCGGCGCACCATGTTGGCGTAGTGCGGCGGGCTCAGCCGGTACAGCTCGCCGGCCACCCAGGGCAGCCAGCGGGCGCCGAGCCGGTCGCGTTCGGCCAGCAGGCGCCGGGCTTCGGCCTCGGCGCGCTGGGCGTTTTCCTGATGGTAATCGGCACGGCTCATGGGTGGTTCTTCGGTGCACCGTCAGGTCTTGGCGCAGTCCAGGGTCTGCGGGTCGATGGTGATGCTGGCCAGCGGCTTGGCGTCGCTGCCGGCGTACTCGTGGGTGACGCTCAGGTGATGCTCGCGGAAGCGCTGCAGCAGGTCGGGCTGCTCGCAGGTGGTGTCCGAAAGCTGCTTCTTCAGGCCATTCTCGAACTTGGCGCGGGCGCCCAGGTCCATGGCGTCCAGGCGCAGGTTGGAGATGGCGTAGCGGTAATACAGCATCTTCTTCGCCGGGTCGAGCTGCACGCTGTTGAGGGTGGTCACCTTGTCCACCTGGCGCGGCAGGTTGGACTTGGTCACCTGGTCGAAATAGTCCGCCGATTCCTTGAGGAATTTTGCCTCGTCGGCGGAGTCTTCGGCATGGGCTACAAGGCTGGTGAGCAACAGCAAGGGCAGGGCGAGACGGGCAAGCGGCATGGGAGATTCCTGTACGGCTGATGGGAGTGGTGCAAAGGTGCGGGCTCAGTAGCTGCGACAGCCAGGACATGGCCGGGTTCGCTCTGGTGTGCCGTGGCGGCACGCTCATGGTCTGTGAGTGTAGAGCACCGCCAGCCGCTGGCCGCTCGCGGGGCGATGGTTTTGCGGGTAGGCTTTTGCGCCGGTCTTTCCTCTACCTTTTCCGCAGGTTCGCCGCCCACCATGATCGAACTCACCCAGCTCGACCTCCGCACCGACCCCGCCGCGCAACGCGTGGTGAAGGATGAAACCGTCACCGTCGATTTCGCCGTCGCGCCGGGCGAGCTGATGAGCCTCGAAGGCCCGAATCGCTATGCCGTCGGCGACGCGATCGTCAGCGGCGCAACGGGCGAGCGCTGGGTCGTCTCCCGCGAGCGCTTCGACCCGAAATACCGCCCCGTCGATGCCGCGCTTGCCCACGGTGAGCCCGGCGCCTACCGCAATATTCCCAGCCCGGTGCTGGCCCGGCGCATGGAGCAGCCCTTCAGCCTGCTGCGTTCGGCCGGTGGCGACCGTCTCACCGGCGCTGCGGGTGACTGGGTCATGCAGTACGCCCCCGGCGACTACGGCGTGGTGAAGGCGGAACGCTTCGCCAAGGTCTATCGCCTGGCCGACTGAACGCCTTCGCGCTCTGGCCTCGACGCCCTCCCAGCGGCTATGGTCTGTGCTGGCAGGCGCTCTGCGCCGTGCATTTGTTGCAACTTTGCCGGTGTCGCGCGGGTCCATCCTGCAGCCGCCGGCGGGTCGGACGCTGATCGGGAGGACGGTGCGGGATGCGATTCATGGACATGCGCGGGCTCAGCCTGGGGCCCTGGAAACTGATCAGGCTGACGCTCAAGGAATTTCTCGACGACGAGATGCCCACCTACGCCGCCGCGCTGGCGTACCAGGGGCTGTTCTCGCTGTTTCCCTTCCTGCTGTTCCTCATCGCACTGCTGGGCTTCCTGCACCTGCCGGAGTTCTTCGACTTCCTCCGCCAGCAGGCCGACTACGTGCTGCCGAGCCAGGCGCTGGACCAGGTCAATCCGGTGATCGACCAGTTGCAGCAACGCCAGGGCGGCCTGCTGTCCATCGGTATCGTGATCGCCCTGTGGTCGTCCTCGGCGGCGGTGCGCTCGCTGATGACCGCGCTCAACGCCGCATACGATGTGCGCGAGGCGCGCCCGGCGTGGAAGCGCATCCCGCTGTCGCTGTTCTACACCTTCGGCCTGGTGGCCATGCTGATGCTGATCGCCGCGCTGATGATCCTAGGCCCCCAGGTGATGGGCTGGATCGCCGCCAAGGTGGGCCTGGAGGATTTCGTGGTGATCCTCTGGAGCATCCTGCGCTGGCCGGTGATCGTGCTGCTGATGATGATGGCGGTGGCGATCATCTACTACGTCACGCCCAACGTGCAGCAGAAGTTCCGCTTCATCACGCCCGGCTCGGTGCTCGCCGTGGTGCTGTGGATTTCTGCATCGCTGGGGTTTGGCTACTACGTGAAGAACTTCGCCGACTACAACGCCATGTATGGCAGTGTCGGCGCGATCATCGTGCTGCTGCTGTACTTCTACATCTCGTCGGCGGTGCTGCTGCTGGGAGCGGAGCTGAACGCGGTGATCGAACACCACCTGCCCCACGGCAAGGACGAAGGCGAGCGGACCTTCGCGACGGCCTCTCCGGCGCCGGATGAGGGCTAGGGCTCGACTGCCTGGCCGGCGACGGCAGGCGGCTCGCTGAGCAGCGAGTTGACCAGTGCGCTGGCCTTCTCGAACGACGGATAGCCGCTCTTGGCGACGTCCAGGTTGGCGTAGTCGTCCAGGTACTGCTGCGCCTTCTGCGGGTCGGCCTGGTCCACCAGGAAGGGCTCGGACCAGATCTTGTAGAGCAGCGCCACGGCGTATGGCTGGCCGGCGTCGGCAGCCTTGTCCAGCAGCGGCAGCACCTCGTCCACCTGCGGGCCTTCCTTGATCTTCAGCAGCGCCATGTAGAAGCTCGCTTCGCCGCGTTCGTCCCGCTCCAGGGCGCGGGCAAGCAGGGCCTCGGCCAGCTCGTAGTTGGCCAGGTCGCCGGTGGCGATCAGCAGCTTCGCCTGCAGCATGTCGTTCTGGTAGAGCAGGCGCTCCTGGCGGCAGGCTTCGCCACTCAATGGCTCGTCGCAGGGGTTGCTGGCGGTGCTGGAGCAGCCGCCCAGCAGCAGTGGCAGAGCCAGGGCGGCCAGCAGGTACGGTGTAGATTGCTTGCCCATGCAAGTCCCTCGGGGGCGAATGTCAGGGTTCGACCGGTCGGTGGGCGCGTCGGTTCTGCTCATGGGCGAACAGCATAGCCGCTGCACTGCACAAGGGCCGCCCGGGGGGCCTCAGAGGGCCTCGAAACCAGGCAGCCGCGGCAGGCGCTCGATGAGGAAGTCGATCAGCGCGCGGGTCCGGGCCGGCAGAAAATGGCGCGAAGGATACAGCAGACTGGCCTCCTGGGTAGGCCCCTGCCATTGCGGCAGGAGCCGCTGCAGGCTGCCGTCGGCCAGCAGGTCGGCCACCAGCCAGGCCGGCGTCAGGCCGAAGCCGGCACCCAGGCAGTAGCTCTCGCGGATTGCCAGGGAACTGTTCACCGTGTAACGGCTGCGGGTGGCAAGGTTCAGCTCGCGGCCGTCGGCGTGGCGCAGCAGCAGGCGCTCTCCGGCATCGAGCCAGGCGAAGCGCAGGTAGTCGGCCAGCGGCAGGTCTTCGGGGCTGCCCAGCACCGGCAGACGCGAAAGCCATGCGGGGGACGCGACCAGATAGCGCGGCGAACGGGCCAGCGGGCGGGCGATCAGCTGCTCCGGCAGCTCGCCGCCCAGGCGCAAGGCAAGGTCGATACCTTCCTCGGCGAGGTCGACGAAGCGGTCGTTGAGCAGCAACTCGACCTCGACTTCCGGGTGCAACTGCATGAACTCCAGCAGCAGCGCATTCAGGCGCAGCACGCCCAGGCTCACCGGCGCGCTGACCCGCAGGCGGCCGCGCACCTGCTCGTTTTCGCCACGGGCCTGGCTGACGCCCTCGGCGTAGCTTTCCAGCGTCCGCCGGGCGTACTCATAGAAGCGGCGGCCCTGCTCGGTTGGCTGCACGCGCGTCGTGCTGCGGATCAGCAATTGCGCGCCGACCTGGCGCTCCAGCGCCGCCATGGTCTTGCTCACGGTCGGCTGGCTGCTGCCGGACTCGCGGGCAACGGCGGAAAGACTGCCCAGCTCCACGGCGCGGACGAAACAGTGCAACGCCTTGAGAGTATCCATGTCCTATTCGTTTATCGAATGACGGGTCTGCAAATATGCCGTCTACCGCCGTGAATTGGAATGGTTGAGCCTGTGGCCAATCCTTCACCGATTTCGAGGAATGCCATGAACAGATTGTTGCTCGCTGCCCTGATCGCCCTTGGCCTGCCGCTGGCGCAGGCGGATGACGGGCATTGGCAGGCCACCTGGAGCGCCAGCCCGCAACGCACCTGGAGCAAGGAGGTACCGCTGCCGCTGGGCGTACCGACACAGATTGGAAACCAGACACTGCGGCAGAGCGTGAAGGTCAGCCTCGGCGGCCAGCGTGTACGCATTGCGCTATCCAACGCCTATGGCAGCCAGCCGGTGGCGATTGGCGAGGCGGCCGTGGCACTGGCTGCACCGGCCGGGCGGCTGGGCGGCCCCAGCTATCGGCTGACTTTCGCCGGCCAGCCCACGGCGTACATTGCACCGGGTGCCGAGCTGCTGAGCGATCCGCTGGACCTCGCCGTCCCGGCGCTGGGTGAACTGGCGGTGTCGATCTATCTGCCGCAGCCGACGGCCATCGAAACCTTCCACTGGGACGGCAAGCAGCGCGTCCACGGTGGGCCGGGCGAGCAACTCGACGCTGGGCTTCTGCCGGTGGAAGGCACGATGGAAGCGCGGCTGTTCCTCGCCGATGTGCTGGTGGAAAACCCCGAGCCACGGCCGGTGGTGGCGGTGCTGGGAGACTCGATCACCGATGGCCGTGGCGCCAGCCTGGACGGCAACCAGCGCTGGCCGGACCTGCTGGCGCAGCGGCTGGCATCGCGTGGCGTGGGAGTGATCAATGCCGGCATTTCCGGCGGCCGGCTGCTCTCCGACGGCATGGGACAGAGCGCCCTGGTGCGTTTCCAGCGCGACGCACTGGGCAAGCCGGGAGTGCGGGCGGCCATCGTGTTGCTGGGCATCAACGACATCTCCTGGCCCGGCAGCACCTTCGCGCCGAACAACCCGCTGGTGCAGTACCAGGACCTGGTCGCCGGCTACCGGCAACTGATCGCCCAGGCCCATGTGCGCGGTGTGCGCATCGTCGGCGCGACCATCCTGCCGTTCGAGCGTGCCCTCAGCGGCTCGCCGATAGAGAACTACCACGCGGCCAACAAGGAAGCGCTGCGCCAGCGGGTGAACCAGTGGATTCGCCAGAGCGGGGAATTCGATGCAGTGGTGGACCTGGATGCGCACCTGCGCGACCCCGCCCACCCGCTGCGCCTGCTGCCGGCCTACGACAGCGGCGACCACCTGCACCCCGGCGATGCGGGCAATCGCGCGATGGCGGAGAGCGTGGATATCGAGGCGTTGCTGAAGGGCATGTGAGGCCTTCCGCGAGGCCAGGTATGGCCGGGATGCGATCGCGGACGCAGTCCATTCCAACAAGATGCCTCTGTGTGCGCGTCGGCCCTCACCCTGACCCTCTCCCGGGGGGAGAGGGGACCGTTCGGTGCAGGATAAAATCTTCGCGTCAGCCGGTTCGGACTGCCCCCTCTCCCTGAGGGAGAGGGCAGGGGTGAGGAGAACGCATCGCTACGGACTTCCTCGAAGAAGACAGTTGATTCTGCTTTATTGGCAAGAGTCGGCGCAGGAGCGGACTCTGTCCGCGACAGGCCTGATATCGGCACGCTCGGAACAGGCCCGCTCAGCTGCCGAATACCGGCCCCACGCTGTCGTCGTCCATGCCGCGCTCCAGCTTGATCTTCAGCGCCAGATCGGTACGCGAATCGGCGAACTTCAGCGCGTCGGCCACGCTCACCCGGCCTTCCTCCAGCAGCTTGTAGAGGCTCTGGTCGAAGCTCTGCATGCCGCTCTCCAGCGCGCGTTCCACCGCGCCCTTGAGCTCGGGCAGTTCGTCGCGCTGGATGATCCCGCGAATGTGCGGCGTGCCCAGCACCAGCTCCACCGCCACCGCGCGGCGCTGATGGGTGCCGGGCACCAGGCGCTGGCCGACCAGGGCGAGGATGTTCTGCGACAGGTCGGCGAGCACCTGCGGGCGTGCTTCATCGGGGAAGAAGCGGGTGATGCGCTCGATGGCGTGGCGGCAACTGGTGCCGTGCAGGGTGGCGACGCACAGGTGGCCGGTTTCGGCATAGTGCAGCGCGTGCTGCATGGTGGCGGCGTCGCGGATCTCGCCGAGCATGATCACGTCCGGCGCCTCGCGCAGTACGTTGCGCAGCGCATCCTCGTAGCTGTGGGTGTCCAGGCCGACCTCGCGCTGGTCGATGATCGATTTCTTGTGCATGTGGAGGAATTCGATCGGGTCTTCGATGCAGACGATGTGCCCGGAGCGGTGGCGGTTGCGGAAGTCCAGCATGCTCGCCAGGGTCGTCGACTTGCCGGCACCGGCCGCGCCGATGACCAGGATCAGCCCGCGATCCTGCATGGCCAGTTTGTCGAGGATCGACGGCAGGCCGAGGGCGGTGACGTCGGGGATCACCTGCTTGATCAGGCGCACCACCATGGCCACTTCACCGCGCTGGAAATAGATGTTCGCGCGGAACCGCCCCACGTCCGGCACGCTCAGCGCCAGGTTCATCTCCAGGTCGCGTTCGAAGTCCTGCGCCTGGGCCGGTGACATCAGTTGCCAGGCCAGGGTCTTCACCTCGCCAGGCTGCAGCACGCGAGCGTCCGTCGGCTGGCTGTGGCCTTCGGCCTTGAGGTGCGGCGGCGCGCCAACGCTGAAGAACATGTCCGAGCCGCCACGCTCGGGCAGCAGGCGCAGATACTCGATGACGTCGGGGAGGGTAGTGTCGCTCATGGGGTCGTCCTTGGATGGCGAGGGGGCGCATCTGCATTGAGCCTAGCTGCAATGCCGGACGGGAGACTAGGGGAGGCTGCGGCACATCGTGTTGATGTGCCGCAGGGAAGCGCGTCAGGTCGACAACTGGTTGGCGAACTGGCCCACGGCGTCGACCACGCGCTGGGCGCTGTCCTGGATTTCGATGATCACCGTGCCGGCTTGCCCGAACAGTTCGAGCCCCAGCTCCGCCTGCTGCTTGCCGCGGTCGATCATCGCCACGGCCTGGCCGGCCAGTTGCTGGTTCTGCTCCACCACGCGGGTGATTTCCAGGGTGGCGGCGCTGGTGCGCGAGGCCAGTTGGCGCACCTCGTCGGCGACCACCGCAAAGCCGCGCCCCTGGTCGCCCGCGCGGGCCGCTTCGATGGCGGCGTTGAGTGCCAGCAGGTTGGTCTGGTCGGCGATGCTGCGGATGCTCTGCACCAGTGCGCCGATGGCCTGGGACTGGCGGTCCAGTGCCTCGATACCCTGGACAGCCTCCTGCATGCGGTCAGCCAGTTCGCGCATCACTTCGACCGTCTGCTGGACCACCGCGGCGCCCTTGGTGGCGCTGTCGTCGGTTGACTGCGAGGTATCGAAGGCGATGGTCGCCGCTTGGGCGACAGCGTTTTCACGGTGCACCTGCTCGGTGATCACGGTGGCGAACTTGACCACTTTGTAGAGGCGATCGTGGGCGTCGATGATCGGGTTGTACGAGGCTTCCAGCCAGACCTCATGACCACGGCTGTCGATGCGCTTGAAGCGGCCGGTAACGAACTCGCCGCGGCGCAGCTTGGCCCAGAAGGCTTCGTACTGCGACGAGTTGTACTCGCCGGGCTCGCAGAACATCCGGTGATGCTTGCCCTGGATCTGCGCCAGGCTGTAGCCCATGGCGTTGAGGAAGCGGTCGTTGGCGGCAAGCACTTCGCCTTGCAGGTTGAATTCGATCACCGCGGTGGAGCGTTGCAGTGCCTCGATCAGGTTCTCGTGCTCGCGGGAGTTCTCGATGGTGCGGGTGAGGTCGCTGGCGTAGATCGAGAAGCGCTGGATCGTACCGCTGCTGTCGTGCACCGGCTGCAGGATTGAGCGCAGCCAGGCCTCCTCGCCATCGCCGCGCAGCAGGCGGATCACCCCGGCCAGGTGCTCGCCGCGCTCGAGGGCGTGCTTCACCTTGAGGTGGAAGTCCAGCCCGCGCACGTGGTCGGGAATCAGCTCCAGCAAGGGGCGGCCCTTGAGCTGATCGCCGCGGTGGAGCAGCTCCTTCTCGAAGTTGGCATTCACCGACTCGATGCGCCCCCGGGGGTCGAGGAACAGCACGAGCATCTCCTCATCGAGGCTGGCGCGGATCTCCTCGACGGAGGCGAGTTCTTCACGCAGGGCGGCCAGTTCCTGCTTCAGACGCGAGTTGAACATTCGTGGGCTTTCTCTAGTGGTGAGGCACGAAGGCTGCTGCCGATTCGTTTCACCCATTGCATCGGCCGATCACGCCGCGACTTTAGCCCCGGATTGGCCGGCTTAACCCGCATGGCGCAAGGCCTGGCGCCATTTTTCAGGCAGTCTCCGCGGACGCCTGGCTGGCGGCGATGGCGTGGCGCAGCTGGTCGGTATCCAGCGGCTTGTGCAGCAGGTGGCTGCCGCTGGCGGCGGCCTCGCGGAGACGCTCCGGGGAGGTGTCGCCGGTAATGATCAGCGCCGGCACCTTGCGCGAGAGGTAGCTGCGAATCCGGCGCACGGCGTCGGCACCGGTCTGGCCTTCGCCCAGGCGGTAATCGGTGAGGATCAGGTCAACGGGGGCGCGGCCGCTGTGGCTGGCCTCGATGTGCCGCTGGCAGGCAAGCAGCGCGCTGGCGCCGGGGTAGACGCGATGGCCCCAGACCTCCAGCAGGCTGCACAGCCCCTGCAGCACATCGAGCTCGTCTTCCACCACCATGATCCCCAGGCCGGGCCCGCGTTCGCTTTCTGGCAGCGGCATCGGCGGGGCTTGCAGCGGTGCCTCGGCCAGCGGTACGCGCAGGCTGAAACAGGTGCCACGGCCGGGCCGAGAGCTCAGCGTCAGGGCGTGACCGAGCAACCTTGCGGTGTGCCGCACGATGGCCAGGCCCAGGCCGAGCCCCTGCTTGCGGTCGCGTTCGGGGTTATGCAGCTGGACGAACTCGTCGAAGATCACTTCCTGCTGGCTGGCGTGGATGCCGACACCGGTGTCGATCACCTGGATCTCCAGCTCATTGCCGCGGCGCCGGCAGCCCAGCAGTACGCCGCCCTTCTGTGTATAGCGGAAGGCGTTGCTGAGCAGGTTGTCGAGGACGCGCCGGAGCAGCAGCGGATCGCTGTCGACCCACAGCCGGCTGCCGCGCACGCGCCAGCTGAGGTGGCGTTCGCTGGCAGTGCCGGCGAATTCTTCCTGCAGGTCGGCGAACAGCTTCTGCAGCGCGATCGGCTCGCGGGCAACCGGCACCACGCCCGCGTCCAGGCGCGAGATGTCGAGCAGGCCGTTGAGCAGGTCGCCCAGGTTGCCGAGCATCGCCCGCAGGCGCGTGGCGATATCCCGCGCCTGGCGCTCGTCCACCGGCCCGCGTTCGGCGAGGGCGGAGAGGGCGCCGACGAACAGCCCGAGGGCGTGGATCGGCTGGCGCAGGTCGTGGCTGGCGGCGGCGAGGAAGCGCGACTTGGCCTGGTCGGCGGCGCGGGCGCGATCGCGCTGCGCGCGCAGGTCCTGGACCAGCTCGGAGTTCTCCTGGCGCAGGCGGATGGTCTCGCACAGGCTGCGGTAGGTTACCCGGCTGTAGTACAGGTTGACCCCGGCCAGGCAGACGATGAAGAAGCTGTAGGTGGTGTGCTGTTCGTCGGCGCCGCCCAGGCACAGCAGCAACACCGGCAGCAGCATCGCCAGCAGCGAGCCGATGTAGGCCGGTGGATACGCCGAGAGCGAGGGCACCGCGCCGCAGACCAGGCCGGTGAGCACGATGCAGGTGAAGGCGAACAGCTGCGGGTCGCCGTGCACGAAGCCGGCCCAGCCCAGCCAGCCCCACAGCAGGCTGCTGGCCCAGGACAGCAGTGTGGCGCTCCATAGCCAGTTGCGTCCCTGCGCGCGCGCCGGGGCTTGCCGGAAGTACGTGCGTGCCAGGACAATCCGGCCTAGCGTAAGCGCGTAGAGCGCCGCCAGCCAGCACACCATCGCCGTCGGCGACAGGGCGTTGCGGAAGATGAACAGCACCGGCAGGGGAATCACCAGGTTGGCGAAGAGCACGGCGTACGACTGGCGGAACAAGAGATCGACCAGGTCGCGCTGCTGCGGGCTGTTGTGCATGTTCGAAGTGCCTCAGGGAGACGAGTGATGGAAGGGATGCGCGAACTGAGGGTGTTCATCGCCGACGACCACGGCATCGTACGCGACGGTCTGCGCCTGCTACTGACGACCCTGGAAGGCGTCGAGGTGGTCGGCGAGGCGGCGGACGGCCTGCGCCTGCCGACCCTGCTGGCAGAACGGCACGCCGATCTGCTTCTGCTCGACCTGAACATGCCCGGCCTCAACCGGTTGCAGCTCATCCAGGAGCTGCGCCAGCGCCACCCCCGGCTGAAGATCCTGGTGCTCACCGCCAACACGGAAACCGCCACCGTGCGCTCGGTGCTCGACGCCGGCGTACACGGCTACCTGAGCAAGGGCGAGGACACCGGCGAGCTGCTCGAAGCCATCGCCGCCCTGCGCAGTGGCCGGCATTACCTGGCGCGGAGCCTGCGCTTGCTGCTGGACAGCCCGCACGCGCGCCCGACGGGGGAGGCCGACCTGCTGTCGGCAGTGGATCTGACCCGACGCGAACGGCAGATTCTCACCCTGGCCGCCCAGGGCCGCAGCGCGCGCGAGATCGCCGAACACTTCAGCATCAGCCCGCTGACCGTGCGCAAGCACCGCGAGAACCTCATGCGCAAGCTCGATCTGCACAGCACCGCGGAACTGACGGCCTACGCCGTGCGCCTGGGCGTACCCAGCGCCTGAGTCGGCCTGTCGTCTTGCCTGCGTGCGCATGTCGCGGGTCCTGTCGGTGAGTGGTCCGCTAGAGACTAGCTCCGCACGCTGGGGGAAAAAATACGGCAACTGCCGTATGTGCCGGGCAGGCCTCGCTCCCTAACCTTCTCTGCACGGACCGTGCGTCGCCTCGATAGGCGCCGGCCGATACCCGATCAAGGGAAGGATCACCCCATGACACTGCCTGCCTATTGGGCCTCGTTCGCCGTGGCGACGCTGGCCTTTGCCTGCATGCCCGGCCCGGCCATTCTCTACATGACCTCGCAGACCCTTGCCCACGGCCGTCGCGCCGGCCTGCATGCCGCCCTGGGCATCCACCTGGGCTGCTACGTGCACATCTTTGCCGCCAGCGCCGGGCTCGCCGCACTGCTGCACCACGCACCGAACCTGTATCTCGCGCTGAAGCTGGCGGGTGCCGCCTACCTGATCTGGCTCGGCGGTTCGATGATCTTCGGCCGGCGCAGGTCCGACCATGGAGATGCTGTGGAGGCTCGCCCGAAGGTGCTGCGCGACAGCATGGTGGTGGAGATACTGAACCCCAAGACGGCGCTGTTCTTCCTCACCTTCCTGCCGCAGTTCGTCGACCCGACCGCGAGCCTGCCGGTGGGCCTGCAGTTCTTCATCCTGGGGATGATCGTCAACCTGGTGTTTTCCACCGCCGACGTGCTTGCCGTGCTGTTCGCCTCGCTGCTGCTCGGTGCGCTGGGACAGGGGCGTGGGCAGCGGGTGATGCCACGGGTATGCGGTTCGATTCTGGTGGGGCTGGGGGTGATGCTGGTGGCCCGCGGCGGACCGGTGTGACGCGGGGAGGGAAGGGCAGCGCCGCTCCCTGGCTCGGGCGCGGCGCGGGCGAAGCGGATCAGTCCTCGCGGCTGGTCACTTCCACCAGGTGGTAGCCGAACTGGGTCTTCACCGGACCCTGGACGACGTTCAGCGGCGCGCTGAACACGACCTGATCGAATTCACGGACCATCTGGCCCGGGCGGAAGCTGCCCAGGTCGCCGCCGCTGCGGCCGGACGGGCAGGTGGAGTTGTCGCGGGCGACGGCGGCGAAGTCCGCGCCGTTTTCGATCTGGGTCTTGAGTTCGTTGCACTTGTCTTCGCTGGAAACCAGGATGTGACGGGCAGATGCACGGGCCATGGGATAACTCCTGAACAGGCAGTAGGAAAAAGCGAAGCCTAGCGGATTCCGCAGGCGAACCCAATGCCAGGCGGCGGATGGTTTGCCCGCCTTCGTAGGATGGCGTGGAGCGCAGCGATACCCATCGAATGGTGTGCTCCGGCTGATTCGTGCCGGCTGAGGCCAATCGCGGACAGAGTCCGCTCCTACGTAAATGTCTGCTTCAGGTGCCGAGCACCTCGCTAGCGCTCCCTGTAGGAGCGAGCTTGCTCGCGAACCGCCCGACACCGGAGCAGCCGGGAAGTCATCGCGGATGCAGTCCGCTCCTGCGAGAGTCCTCTGCGCTTGGGCCATCCCTCACCCTAGCCCTCTCCCAAGGGGAGAGGGGACCGTTCGGTGCAGGATGAAACCTTCGCGTCAGTCGACTCGGACTGCCCCCTCTCCCCTTGGGAGAGGGTTGGGGTGAGGGGGAAGACGCAGCGACGGGCTATCCAGAGAAGACGGTTGCCCCTGCGTAACTGTTTGCCTCCGGCACCGAACACTTCGCCAGCGCTCCCTGTAGGAGCGAGCTTGCTCGCGAACCGCCCGACGTCGGAGCAGCCGGGAAGTCATCGCGGATGCAGTCCGCTCCTGCGCCAATACCCGCCTCAGGCGCCGAACACTGCGCCAGCGCTCCCTGTTGGAGCGAGCTTGCTCGCGAACCGCCCAACGTTGGCTCCGCCGGGAAGACATCGCGGACGCAGTCCGCTCCTGCGCAAATACCCGTCTCAGGCGCCGAACACTTCGCTCAGGTGCTGCTGGTAACGCTGCACGTCGCCTTCGATGTTCGGGCGCTTCATCACGTCCACGCAGAGGAAGGTCGGCAGCGGGCTCATGCCGAGGAACTGGTTGGCCTTGTGGAAGGGGAAGTACACCGCGTCCACACCCTTGCCCTCGAAGAAGTCGGTCGGGTCGTCGAAGGCCTGTTGCGGTGCGTTCCAGGTGGCCGAGATCATGTACTGCTTGCCGTGCAGCAGGCCACCGCTGCCGTACTTCTGCGAGGCATCGGAGCGGGTGCGGCCGTCGTTGGCGTAGAGGCTGCCGTGGCCGGCGGTGAAGACTTCGTCGATGTACTGTTTCACCGTCCAGGGTGCGCCCATCCACCAGCCGGGCATCTGGTACACGATGACATCGGCCCAGAGCATCTTCTGGACTTCTTCCTGGATGTCGTAGCCGCCGTCGATGAAGGTTTCCTTCACATCGAAACCGGCGTGGTCCAGGTGGGCGATGGCGGCTTCGTGCAGGGTGGCGTTGTAGCGGCCGTCAGAGTGGGCGAACTGTTTGCCGCCGTTGATCAGCAGGATTTTTTTCATGGAGTGGGCTCCGGAATTCTGAAGGGTGAGAAAGTCGATGGACGCAGAATATCGACAGCTCCGGGGCAGAAAAACCCGCTTCCGAACAAATGATCCGTGCGTGAGAATCAAAAATGGAAAGGATTGATTTGCGTCAGGATTAGGCAATCCATCCACTCACCAGGAACGCTGATCCGATGTACGCCTTCATCCTCCAGGCCCACACCCGCCCCGAACGATCCCAGGATTTCGAGGACCTGTTCCGTGCCTACCTGACGCCCAGCCGCGCCGAAGACGGCTGCGTGCAGTACCACATGCTGCGCGATGCCCAGGACCCCAGCCTGTTCACCTTCTTCGAGGTCTGGCAGAGCCGCGAGCACCTGGCCATTCACACCGCATTGCCGCACATGCGCGAGTTTCACGAGCGGCGCATGGAGTACTTGAGCCGCGATTTCGCCATCCAGGAAGTGGAAGTGATGGGCCCGCGCTGAGGGTCGCTCAGGCCACCACCCTGTTGCGTCCGCCTTCCTTGGCCTTGTAGAGGTTGGCGTCCGCCGCGGCGATCAGCGCCTCGATGCTGTCTGCCTCTGTGTCGGCAGTGCTGGCCACGCCGACACTGATGGTCACGATGCCGCGCTTGCTCTTTTCGTGGGGCAGCGCGGTTTCCTCCACGGCGCGCCGGATGGACTCGGCCACCTGGGTGGCGGCAGCGGTATCGCAGCCCGGCAGGATCGCCACGAACTCCTCGCCGCCGTAGCGCGCGGCGCCATCGTCTTCGCGCTGGCAGCCCTGGCCGACCAGATGCGCGACATTGATCAGTGCAAGGTCGCCGCGCGGGTGACCGTAGTGGTCGTTGTAGGCCTTGAACTGGTCGATATCCATCATCAGCACCGCCAGGGCGCCATCGCCGCCACGGCGGCGCTGCCACTCCGCCTGGGCCTTGGCGTCGAACCAGCGGCGGTTGTGCAGGCCGGTCAGCGGGTCGGTGCCGGCTTCGTTGCGCAGGCGGTCCTCCTTGGCGTCGCGGCGGCGCAGGTGTCGGGTCAGGCGATAGGCGAAGAACAGCGTCGCGGCGTTGATCGCCAGCAGCAGCCCGCTGGTGATCCAGGTACGTGCGGTCCAGGTGTTCAGGATCGCTTCACGGCACAGCTCCACCGAGACCACTGCCGGGTAGTCGCCGATGCGCCGGTAGCCGCGCCAGTAGGCATCCGAGGTGCCGCCCTGCTGGCGGAAGTAGTCGTTGCGGCCGCTGTCGACGAACTCGCGGAAGGTGCCGATCTCTTCTTCGCTCGAACGCGGTAGCTCCGGCGGCCATTGGGCGAGCACCGTGCCGTCGAGCAGGCGGATCGAGACCACCCCGTGCTTGCCCAGGTCGAGGCCGCGCACGAAGGACTCCAGGTGCTGCAGTTCCTTGATGGCGGCGACCACGCCGACGAACTGGCCATCCTTGTCGATCACCGCGCGGCTGAGCGCGGTGCTGGTCGAGGAGCGCGGATAGGACGGCATGAAGGGATGGCTGAGGAACAACCGGCCGGGGTTGTCGCGCGCCATCGTGAAGTAGTCGCGCATGGACAGGTCGCGGCTCGACTCGCCAGCGTGGTTCAAGTCCACCAGCAGTTGGCCCTGGGCATCGGTCACCACCAAGGTGCCGGCGTGCATCGAGCCGGCGGCGTGGCCTTCAACCAGTTCCTGCAGCACCTGCTGCGAGAGGTCCGGCGTCGTCGGGCCGGTGATGACGTTGGAGAGCGTCAGCAGCGTCTGTGCGTGCACATCCAGGTCACGGTGGAACTCGCGCTCCACCAGCAACAGGGTGTTCTTGCCGCTGGCGTGGGCGTAGGCCAGGGCATCCTGCTTCATCTGCAGCATGTGCCAGCCGGCCAGCAGCGAGGCGAGCACCGCCAGCAGGAAGGTCAGGCAGAAGACGCGAATCGGTTTGAGCACTGCGCACCTCCCGCCGTGGCTCGGATTGTTTCCAGGTTTCTCGATTGTCCGATATGTCGGGTGGCATACAACGACAGTTGGAGGCACGCTTGCCTTATGTCAGGTCGCCGGGGAATTTTCTGCGACGTGCAGCGGGCAACCTTTACCGCAGGTTTCAGCGCCGCCGCGCGGTGATGGAACCGATTCACCCCGGCCGCAGCCAAACGTCGAGAAATCACGCATCATTGAGCCCTTTTCGATCATCGGAGCCGTCCATGCCCAGCCAGTCGTTCCTTCTGCGCAGCCTGCTGTTGTCGCTCGGCCTGTGTGCCGCCGCTGCCGCCAGCGCGAGCGATCAGGATCAGCTGCTCGAAGCCATCAACGCCTACCGCGGGGACGTGCAGTCCTGCGCTGGCCAGGCCTCGCAGGTGCTGCCGCCGCTGTCGCCGGATTCGCGCCTGGCGCTGCCGGCTTCGGCGGGGGAATGGAAGGCCGCGCTGAACCAGGCCGGCTACCCGATGAGCAGCGTGCGCATGCTCAGCCTTACCGGCCCGCGCGATGTGACGGCCGCCATGAAGGCGCTGCAGGAGAGTTTCTGCCAGGTGCTGCTGGACCCGCAGTTCGTCGATGTCGGCATCGTTCGCGAGGGCGATGACTGGCGCGTGCTGCTCGGCCGCCCGCTGTTGCAGGGCAAGCTGGGCACCTGGGAAGCCGAAGGGCAACAACTGCTGCAGGCGGTCAACGCCGCGCGCGGCAAGGGCCGCCAATGCGGCGGGCAAGCCTTCGGTGCGGCCGGCGCGTTGAGCTGGAACGCCACCCTGGGCGGCATCGCCGAAGCCCACAGCCGCGACATGGCCAACAACAACTACTTCGACCACAAGGGCCGCGACGGCAGCACGCCGGGCGACCGCGCGGAACTGAACGGCTACGCCGGCCAGCGTATCGGCGAGAACATCGCCGCCGGCCAGGGCAACGCGCAGAAGGTAGTGGACAGCTGGCTGGCCAGCCCGGGCCATTGCGCCAACCTGATGAACCCGCAATACAGCGAACTGGGCGCGGCCTACGCGGCGGATCCGAAAAGCGACGCGGGCATCTACTGGACGGCGATGTTCGGCTCGCCCTGAGCCCTCATCGAGCGCCGCTGATGGCGCCCGGCTCGGCGGCCTGGCGCTTCACCTTGGCCTCGAGGATGGCCGTTTCGACCGCCGCCAGCGTGCCTGATGCCGCCGGGCGCTCGAACGTGTGGCTCTCGGCCAGCGTGTAGACACGCTCACCGTTTTTGAGGGTGAACTCTACGAAAGCCAGATGCTCCGACCAGGAGCGGTAGCGCCGCACCATGAACAGGCTGTGGCGGCTGCGTAGCGATTGGATTCTTTCCAGCGGAATCTGCCGGTGACGGTTCTTGCCGCACAACACCAGCTCGCCCTTGTCAATGAAAGCCGGTTCAGCCCGTGCCACTCGCAACCACTCCAGCGCAAAACGCGCATCCATGACCAACAAGAACAGAGAAAGGCCGGAAAGCAGGGCGACCTTGCCGCTGAAGATATTGATCAACGTGAAGGCAGTCATGGCCAGCAGAAGCAGCAGGGTCATGGCGCGATAGAAATGGACTTTGTCGAACTCGGTCTGTGACAGGAACCGGACATCCATGTGTTTTCTCCTGGGCGACTGCGAAACGTCCTTCAGCCAGACGTTTTAGCAGACTGGGCGGCACCTGCCATGCGAGCCCGGTCACGACGCCGAGCGAATCGCCCAAAGAAAAACCGGCGCCTGGGCGCCGGTTTCTCGTGTGATGCGCGGGGTACGCAACGTCTTCCCCGCTGAACCTGGCTGTCAGTGAGCCTGGTTCAGGGTCAGGCGCATCTGGCGGTTCACATCCTTGTACAGCAGGTAGCGGAAGCGGCCGGGGCCACCGGAGTAGCAGGCCTGCGGGCAGAAGGCGCGCAGCCACATGAAGTCGCCGGCTTCCACCTCGACCCAGTCCTGGTTCAGGCGATACACCGCCTTGCCTTCCAGCACATACAGGCCGTGTTCCATCACGTGGGTCTCGGCGAACGGAATCACGCCGCCCGGCTCGAAGTTGACGATGTTCACGTGCATGTCATGGCGCATGTCGGCCATGTCGACGAAGCGGGTGGTGCTCCAGCGGCCTTCGGTATCCGGCATCACCTTCGGCTCGATGTCCTGCTCGTTGGTGACGAAGGCTTCGGGCAGCGGTACGCCGTCGACTTTCTGGTAGTGCTTGCGGATCCAGTGGAAGCGCGTGTGCTGGCCGCTGGTGTTGCGCACCTTGTAGTCGGCGCCCGGCGGAATGAATGCATAGCCGCCCGGCTTCATGGTGTGCACTTCACCCTGCAGGGTCAGGCTCAGCTCGCCTTCGACGATGAACAGCACCGCCTCGGCGTTGACGTCCTGCTCGGGCTTGTCGCTGCCGCCCTGGGGCGCCAGCTCGACGATGTACTGCGAGAAGGTCTCGGCGAAGCCTGACAGCGGGCGGGCGATGACCCACATGCGCATGTTGTCCCAGAAGGGCAGGTGGCTGGTGACGATGTCACGCATCACGCCCTTGGGGATCACCGCATAGGCTTCGGTGAACATGGCGCGGTCGGTGAGCAGCTCGGTCTGTGCCGGGTGCCCGCCGTGCGGCGCGTAATAGGTGGATTTGGCCATGGGTTGGTTCCTCATTGTTGTCTTGCTGCCCGGCGCGTGCGGCGCCGTGGTGAGCAATTGGTGCAGAGCGGCGCGCTTGTCGGTGCGCTGGCCGTCGCTGGGGATCACCATATCCAGCGGCGTGTTCATGCACAAATTAAATGTTGGAATCCGTTGTATTCGTTTTTCGAATGCTGGTCAGCCCTTCGTATCCTGCGCCAATACCCGCGACAGCACCCGCGCCAGCTCCTTCACCATCGGGTCGACCGCAGGCCGGTGCAGCATCGCCACCTCGAACACGTCCACCGAGGGTAGCCCGATATTCTTCGGCAGCACCGCGTGCTCCGCCGTCACCGCGCGCTGCGGCAGCAGGCCGATGCCCATGCCATCGGCAATGGCCGACTGGATGCCGGAGAGACTGGAGCTGGTGAAGCTGATATGCCAGCGCCGGCCGATGGATTCCAGCGCGGAGATCATCTCGTCGCGGTACACCCCGCGCGGCGGGAAGGTCACGATGGGCAGCGGGTCCAGCTCGATGCAGGCATTCTTCGCGCTATCCACCCAACGCGTCTTCTCCGGCCAGCAGGCCACCGCCTCGCGAGCGTTCTGCCGCTGCTTGAGCAGCACCAGGTCAAGCTCGCCGCGGTCGTAGCTGGCGGACAGGTCGCGGCTCAGCCCGCTGGTGACTTCCAGCTTCACCTGCGGATAGGCCCGGTTGAAGGCCGCCAACTGCTCGGTCGTTCGCCCGGTGGCGAAGTCGTCCGGCACGCCGATGCGTACCGTCAGCGCCACCGTCGCCCCGGACAGCGCCTCGACCATCTCGTCATTCAACGCCAGCAGCCGCCGCGCATAACCGAGCAACGTATCGCCGGCATCGGTGGGCAGTACATCGCGATTGCCACGCTCGAGCAGCCGATGCCCGGCCATCTCTTCCAGTCGGCGGATCTTCTGGCTCACCGTCGACTGGGTCGAATGCAGCCGCGTCGCCGCCGTGGTGAAACTGCCGCAATCGGCCACCGTGACGATGGCACGCAGCAGGTCGAGGTCGAAGAGACGGGTATTTGGTTTGTCACTGTCGCTCATGGCGGTATCGGTTTTTTGAATGCGGATGGTGCATTTAACCGCCCATTAGCAGCAGGGGCAACACACCTGTAGGAGCGAGCTTGCTCGCGAAAGGAGTTTCCGGCGGCCTCGGCGTGGGGCGGTTCGCGAGCAAGAACTAGGCGTCCCCCTCGCTCCTACAAAAAGCTGGCAGAGCGAAGGGCATGTTTGCGGGAGCAGGGTTGCCGGCCATCCGCCAATTTTCCTGCCGCGATCTAGACTCCAGAGGCTGACCATATCCGGGGGAACCACACGGAGAGCGTCACCATGAACCGTCTACCGATATCCCTGCCGGTGCTGGCTGCGGTTGCCGCGTTGTCCGGTTGCATGAGTAATGAAGAGTTCCTCGCCTCCAACCAGCAGGCGGCGATCAAGGCGACCGAGTCGCGGGCCAAGTTCGAGATGAACTGCGAGGCGGTCACCAGCAGTGTGCTGTCGAGCAAGGTCACCAGCGTCCGTCGCGCGATGGAGCGCACCGAGTACACCATCGGCGTGCGCGGTTGTAACAAGCAGGCGACCTACATCACCTACTGCCTCAACCCGGAAACCTGCAACGCCATCGCCGATACGGCGCGGATGGGGGCACCGTAGGTCCTGTCGGGATGGGGAGTTTGTGGTCCATCCTGGCGGCTTTTCGATTTTTCCCTTGTGGGAGCCACTGTCTTCCGGGATTTCCGTGCCGGTGCCTTCCCTCTCCATTCCTCTGGGAGAGGGCGTGCTGGCTGACGCCGAGGATTCTTCCTGCACCGAACCGTCCCTCGCCCGGGGCGGGGAGAGGGGTTGCCGGACCCGGGCCATACCTGCGCCACGCGTGAGCTTCAAGATTCGGCGAGTGGTCCGCTCCGCCGGCTTCTGCGGCGGAGCGAATGGCACGGTTACTCCTCCGGTAGCTCCCGCCCGTGACGCTTGCCCAGCGCCGTCACGTAGTCCACTTCATTGCAGAGCTCATAGCCCGCCATGAAGGCCGTGGTGTTGATCTGCGTGCCTTTCTGCTGGGCCTGGTCATAGGCTGCCTGGTCGTACGCAGGGAGTTTGTTGTGGCTGAGGAACTCGTTGATCAGGGCAATGCGCTGGGCATCGCCTTCGTCGTAGCCGCCGTCATAGAACAGGCGATCGATGCAGGTGACGGCGCCCTGGTAGCGGGATTGCGCTTCATTCAGTTCGAGGGCGTGGGCGCTGCCGGTCAGGGCCAGGCCGAGGGTGAGCAAGGTGGTGCGCAGGTGCATGGGCAGACTCCGTTCTACAGGTTTGAGGGTGGCGGCATTCATCCAGTGCCGCGTCTGGTTCAACAAGGTCCGGCTGACTAACGAAAAAGCCCCGCTCAAGGGCGAGGTCGTTCGTTCATCGATGAGGGTTCAGCGCCGGCAGTGGGCGCCGTTGGGAGAACTCAGGGGAGGGCTGGAAAGCCGCAGGGGGCCAGGGCTTTCGCCATGTTGCGCCGCGTGAAGCCGCTGCATGACGGGTTGTGCCATGGAGTTTCGTCCCTGAAATCCTGGTTGGTTGCGCGGGATTCTGCCTGGGGATATGGCAAGCGGCTACTAGGCAATCCACAAATATTTCAGTTGCCGGGGTCTGCCGATCAATCCAGCCAGCTATGCCACGCCAGGCGGATGGCGCCGTCCTGCAGGGGCAGCAGAGTGAGGTTCGGTGCCTGGCGCAGGTCGGTGACCAGTTGGCTCCAGGCCGCCGAATCGTCGCTGGGTTCGCGGCGCAGGGTGATACCGAGGTTTTTCAGGGTGGTCGGGTCTGCCAGCAGGGCGGTCACGCGGGCGGACAGCTGATCGTAGGGTGCGGCGTGCATGGGATGCCTCCATATCTGGTCACTGGGTGGATGGAAAATACTGTATGTAAATACAGTATTTCTTGTAAAGACCTGCGTGACCATCGGTAGGCGGATTTCTGAAGGAAGCGAAATCGAAAGGCGCTGGGGTGGTGCATGGAGTGGGGCGCTCTCGCGATATTTGATCGGGGCTGCAGCTCCAGGGACTCGCAGATTGGCGAGCGCATCCGTTCTATCGTTCTGAAAATGCAACGCTAGAGGCGAATTTTACCGTCTAGTGGATCAAGGGTGTCGAAATTAATCTTTGTTCCATGCAGTGACGCACTGCAGAACGAGTCCAAACCCTTCCCGGCAGTGCCGGCATCCACTGAAAGCAAATCGAGGATTTCACCATGAGCAACGCCACCTACAACCGCCTGGACAAAGACAACGCGGCCGTACTGCTGGTCGACCACCAGGCCGGTCTGCTCTCGCTGGTTCGCGACATCGATCCGGACAAGTTCAAGAACAACGTCCTCGCCCTGGGCGACCTGGCGAAGTTCTTCAACCTGCCGACCATCCTCACCACCAGCTTCGAAACCGGCCCCAACGGCCCGCTGGTTCCCGAGCTGAAAGCGCAGTTCCCGGACGCGCCCTACATCGCTCGCCCCGGACAGATCAACGCCTGGGACAACGAGGACTTCGTCAAGGCGGTGAAGGCCACCGGCAAGAAGCAGCTGATCATCGCCGGCGTGGTGACCGAGGTCTGCGTGGCCTTCCCGGCGCTGTCGGCCCTGGCGGAAGGCTTCGATGTGTTCGTGGTGGCGGATGCCTCCGGCACCTTCAACGAGATGACCCGCGACGCCGCCTGGCGCCGGATGGAAGCGGCCGGTGCGCAGCTGATGACCTGGTTCGGCGTGGCCTGTGAGCTGCACCGCGACTGGCGCAACGATATCGAAGGGCTGGCGGCGCTGTGCTCGAATCACATTCCGGATTACCGGAATCTGATGACCAGCTATAACGCGCTGACTGCGGGCAAGTAACAACTCGCTGAAATGAAAAAACCGGAGCTTCGGAAGAAGCTCCGGTTTTTCTTTGCTCTGCTCCTGTAGGAGCGAGCTTGCTCGCGAACCTGCTGTGGCACGGTGCCTGTTCGTAGGAGCGGACTTTGTCCGCGATGTGTCTGCCTCGCGCCTTGGTTTCCTGCGTCGCTTCGGCGTGCGCGTCGGCCTCTTGTTTCGCCCCCTCGGGCGAGTTACTTCTTTCAAACGCCAAAGAAGTAACCAAGAAGGCTTGCCCCGGACATCCGGTTTTTCGCTTAGGCGAAAAATTCCCTCGTTGAACCGAAGTTTCAGGGGCACGCCACGACGGGCCATCCCTGGCCCATCGTGGCTCTCGCGACATCCATGTCGCTCAACCCCTGAAACTCCAATTCAACGAGGCCTCCTGAACGGGGCATTCGGCGCGTGCGGATGTTTCTCTGGAAGACTTATCGAGCCAAAGCCAAAGCCAAAGCTGTGCGGATACGTTCTCCGCAGAAGCGGCTTTCCTTTGTCTCCAGGGTTTCCATCCACCTCGAAGTCACGGCGGAGCACGAACGTAGGATGGCGTGGAGCGCAGCGATACCCATCAATGCCCACGCACCGACAGCATGGCCATCGCAATCTCGCGGATCGCCGCCCGACCCATCCGACAAAGTCATTGCCGAGCGGCGGCAGAGTGCGGTTCGCGAGCAAGCTCGCTCCTACAAAGTTGCCGGCTTCGGCCCGGTCCCGGCTCTCGCTTTGGCTTTTGTGCGTCTTCCAGAGAAACACCCACGCACTCCGAGTGCCCCTTTCAGGAGGCCGAAGGTGATCGGAGTTTCAGGGGTTGAGCGACATGGATGTCGCGAGAGCGGCGATGGGCCAGGGACGGCCCTTCGCCGCGGGCCCCTGAAACTCCGAAGAACCGAGGGTACTTTTCGCGAAGCGAAAAGCCGGATGGAGGGGCGAGACCTTTGCCCACTTTGGGGCGTTTGCCAAAGTGGGTCGCCCGAGGGGGCGAAACGAGAAGTCCGCGCGCACGCCGAGGCGGCGCTGAACACCTAACCACAGGCAAGAGCATCGCGGACAAAGTCCGCTCCTACGGAAGATCAGCGCAGCGACGGGGCGAGCAGAGCGATGGGTATCGCTCCGCTCCACACCATCCTACGCACCACCCTCCAGCCGGGCATTCAACTCCGGCCACTGCCGATACGGCACCCACAACACGCCTTGCCACTTCAACACCGACAACGACTCCGTCGGCCCGCGCAGCATTTCCCGGCGCGGCTCGCCCAGGTCGGTGCGGTGCTGGTCGCGCAGCGTCGGAATCACCTGCTGCGACAACCACTGTCGCACGCTGCGATTCTCCGGATGGAAGTAGTGGATCAACGCGGCATAGGTGCCCGACTCGCTGATCAGCAGCTCATCGACGTAATCGCCATTGCCATCGCGCACCCAGGCGTGGCGGAACTGGTCGTTGTCCAGGTTGCGCTCCACGCGCTCGGCCAGATAGGGCGAACCGATCAGCCGGCCCAGGTCGTGGGCGCAGAACCAGCACTGGTCTTCCAGCAGCACGGCGCGCAGCAGGCGCTTGTGGCGGATGAATTCGGTGGGGATCAGGAACTCTTCAGACATAGCGCACCTCCGGAGTGGAGGGCGAAGAGGGCGGGTACAGCGAAGCGCCTTCGGAGCGAAGGCTGGGGGTGAAAGGCATATCCATTACCTCTGTGTGATGTGGCCAGCTTTCTTAGGGCTGGGTGCCGGGAGCTAAGAAACCCCACACAGAGGGCCGGACGTATTCCCCTTTCGGGTCTTGTATTAGCCCACTCCCGGCGTCGCAGAGGTTTTTCGAGGACGAATGAATCCAGCGTGCTCGAAAAAGCCGCTTAACTTTCGGGAGCGGTCAGGCCGCTGTGTGACAGGCGTTTCTTAGGCGCGGATGGAAGCGTATGGGCCGGTGGCTGACACGTCAATGAATAAATTAACGTCGTCGAGCATTGAAGGAAATATCTGTTTTTGATGTGAGATTCTAATGGTAAAGTGACAGAAGTTTGCTTATCTCATATTTGCTGCTGGGGTGTCTATGAGACTTTGGGGGCGGGGAAAAAATTTGGCCGTTAAATCCAAGGATTTTTATGAAAGTGAAGAGGCTTTTTGTGAGAATCTAATTAATGGGTTTAAGGAAAAGGCAGGGCATAATGAAACAGAGGCAATGGTTTGGTTTGCGATTACGATGGGTGGGTCACTTGTCGCGCCTTTGTTTGTAACTCTTGGGGGGGACGATTTTGTATTGTCAAAAATTATCCCGTCGATTATTTCAACGATCGTTGCTTTTGGAACCGCTTGGCTGCAATTGCGAAAGCCTCAGCACTTGTGGGCTTTATATAGAGGGTGTCAAAGAAAGCTGGAGGATAATTTGGCGAGATATAGATTTAAAATAGAAGAATATTCTCAAGAGGGTGCAGAGAAGTATCTCGCGAGAAAATGTGCAGAAATAGCCATGGAGGCACATAATGAATGGTTGCCGATGGTGCCAAGGGGAGAGAGCCTTTCAAAGAAAGGTAGTGGGTCAGAAGATAACTAAGAATTTGTTTTGATGGTTTGGTGAGATATATGGGATATCAGCTTTCTTTTATTGAGCGGCAGCATGATTTAAGCGAGTTGCCAAGCGCTAAGATCAGGGCGTCAGATAGGACGGGTGTTCATTCTTGGATGAGTTTCTATGCGGCATTTTCTGAGAATTTTGCATCCTATGCGCTTGATGCTCTCGGCGTAAAAGAAGGTGAAGTGGTATTCGATCCATTTTTAGGTTCTGGAACTACGCTTGTTGCTGCTAGGAAAAAAGGGGCGTCATTTGTAGGAGGAGACCTTGATCCCTTTGCCTGCTTGCTCGCTCGCGCAAAAGTTGCGGTTTCGGCAGATTGTAAAGTAGTTAAAAAATATCTTTCTACTAGTAGAGTTAAGTCTGTCGGAGAATTCTCAAAGGAAGCTTCTGATATTTTTGATTCAGACTGTTTAGCGTACGCCGCTTCTGTTTTTTCTCGTGTTCGGCGTGTGGTCGGCGGAGGACGGTCCGGTGTATTGAGAGCACTTTGTTCTGATGCTTCAGGGAAATTTGATTCAGAAATTGTTGCAATCGTTGCTATTTGTATTGCTGCATCTAGAGCTGCAAAGCTGGTGAGGGGATCGAACCCTACGTGGTACCGGAAAAGTGTACCGGGCGAGCATGGGCAAGAGTTAATTAGCGGTTTACGAGAAAGTACTCCGGAAATTGCGGAGCAAATGCTTTCGGATCTTCAATTTTTAGGAGTTTCCGATCGGGGGGAGACGAGAGTATATGAGGTAAATGTTAAGGAGATTGGTGATTCTGTTGAGGATGAAAGTGTGGATTATGTTGTAACTTCTCCACCATATTTGACTCGCATAGATTATGTTGTTAATCATCTTCCCAATTTGGTTATTCTCTCAGGGTTGATGAGTGTGGAGGTTGAAAGCTTAAGGAGGTCGATGATAGGGACGTCTAAGATTGTTTCTAAAGGAGTGGTGGAGGCCAGATGGGGAGGACTGTGCGCATCTGTTTTGAAGGAAATTGAGGAGCATAAAAGTTATGCAAGTAAGAGGTACTATTATTGGACTTACTTGCAGTATTTTATGTCGCTGTTCGAGGCTGTAAAGGTGCTGGGGGAAAAGCTGAAAGTTGGAGGTAAGGGCGTTATTGTAGTCCAAAGTTCATCTTATAAGGATGTTTATGTGCCTCTAAGTGATATAGTTGTCGAGATGATGAGAGGTTTGGGTTTGAATGCGGATATTGTTAAGAGGGATATTGTTAAGGTGAACATGAAAAGCCTCCAGGCTTCTAGAGGGAAAGTGGAGGTAAAGCCTAACGGCAATATGTCTTCTGAGGATGTTGTTTACTTTGAGAGGACTCAGTAGTGAGATGATATGAAAATTGGTTCTTCAAACTCTATAAATTCCTCCATCGTGTTAAATGCTAGGCACGAGTCCATGTAAGGGCACGGGTGAGGGCTTAGCGCCTCTATCGCGGGGGGGAGATTGCTATTGCGGTGGAAGTGGCAGATCGGCTCTTTGTTAGTGCATGCGCTTCGTCCTATTTGCCATTCAATGTAATTTATTTCGGCGATATTTATTCTCGAGTAGTGAGAGGTTAGCTTTACAGCTTCAGTGACGGTCTCTCTTAGCTTGGTTGTAATGTAGTTTCTCGGGTTTGGGGTTCCTTTAAAAAATTTGAAAAGCGCTTGATCCACAGGGATTACACGACCGGTTCGCAGGTAAGTCCTCATTATGTGGTAGTCGACTGCAGGTTCTAAATTTTCCTCATCTTCGAAATGTATTATCCCTTCAGTAGTTAGGTCGTGGGTTAATACGTTGGTTTTCTTTTTTAGTGGGTCTTTTTGATATGCGGTAAAGCTGTTCATTAGTTCTTCAAAAGCTTTCCCGCCAAGTGTAGAGTTTTTGGCTGCTGAGTATAGTTTTTTTGGGTTTGAGTCGAATTTTTCTATAATGGTTCTGGCAGTTTCTCTAAGTATTAAGGCTCGTTCTTTGGCTTTTATTCTGTCTTTCTTGGGGTAATCGATAAGCCAGGAATTTAAGGTCTTTGAGTCTATATTTTTAAGTGTTTCTATGAGGTCGAGATTTTTTCCTAGAGTGTTCTTGAATATGCTCTCTTGAAGGAAGTCCCAGTTAATTTGATGGCAAATAGATATGAAGAATATCTTGAATGCCAAAAGGAGTTCGGGAGGATGATTGCCCCATATCTCAGTTTTCTTTTCTGATTTGTATTTTTTTATTATTTCAGCATGAGCCATGCAGGCGAGTGGATCTACAGTAAATAGATTTCCCGCTCGGAGGACGTCATTCAGAGTCTTCATGGTGGCCTAGTGCTTTGGTTTTTTCTTTTAAGTACTCCACTTGTGTGGGGTTTTTTTCTACCTGGAGAGTTATCCTTTTAGATATCTCGATTCCCGCAGAGTTTATTGCAGATAGTTTCAGGGGGTTGTTTGTGGCTACAACTGCTTTTCTTATGTTGAGACTTTTAAGTGCGTTAATCGCTGCTGTATAGTCGCGAGGGTCAATCTCATAGCCTAACTTTCGGAATGCTGTGGCGGTATCAATTCCTTCGCGCTGTTGGAGAAGGATGGCGTCAATCTTGGATTTTATTCCTATGCCGCGGCCTTCTTGGTACAAATATACGACAACTCCACCGTTTCTTGAAATGTAATGAAGTGCTGCGTTTAATTGCAGGGCGCAATCGCAGTCATTTGTATGAAGGGCCTCGCTGAAAAGGCAGGATGAGTGGATCCGAATGAAACATGCGTCTTTATCAAATGACTTTTTGATAATAACTGCATCTTGATTCTCGGAAGAGATGCAAGATATCTCAAGGTCGCCGTAGAGGCTGGGGAGATGTATGAGATTTTCCATTTTCTGCTGCGCTAGTTAGAGTTTACGCGTTAGATTGGCGCATCCTTGCGCCATACATCGACTACGACTTTCTATAGAACACTCCTAATGCCCTTCCGTGGGCTTTTATGGTCTTGCCCCTAATTCAGTCCCAGCTCAGCGCGCCGCCGGTCTGGTACTCGATCACGCGGGTCTCGAAGAAGTTCTTTTCCTTCTTCAGGTCCATGATTTCGCTCATCCACGGGAACGGGTTGCTGGTGCCCGGGTATTCCTCTTTGAGGCCGATCTGGGTCAGGCGGCGGTTGGCGATGAACTTGAGGTAGTCCTCCATCATCGCCGCGTTCATGCCCAGTACGCCGCGCGGCATGGTGTCGCGTGCGTATTCGATCTCCAGCTGGGTGCCCTGGAGGATCATCTGGGTGGCCTCGTCCTTCATCTGGGCATCCCACAGGCGCGGGTTTTCGATCTTGATCTGGTTGATCACGTCGATGCCGAAGTTCAGGTGCATGGATTCGTCGCGCAGGATGTACTGGAACTGCTCGGCGGTGCCGGTCATCTTGTTGCGGCGGCCCATGGAGAGGATCTGGGTGAAGCCGCAGTAGAAGAAGATGCCTTCCAGGACGCAGTAGTAGGCGATCAGGTTGCGCAGGAACTGGCGGTCGGTTTCCGGGGTGCCGGTTTCGAACTTCGGATCGGAGATCGAGCGGGTGTACTTCAGGCCCCAGGAGGCTTTCTTCGCGACCGAAGGAATCTCGTGGTACATGTTGAAGATTTCGCCTTCATCCATGCCGAGGGATTCGATGCAGTACTGGTAGGCGTGGGTGTGGATCGCTTCCTCGAAGGCCTGGCGCAGGATGTACTGGCGGCACTCGGGGTTGGTGATCAGGCGGTACACGGCCAGCACCAGGTTGTTGGCAACCAGGGAGTCGGCGGTGGAGAAGAAGCCGAGGTTGCGCATGACGATGCGGCGCTCGTCTTCGCTGAGGCCGTCCTTGCTCTTCCACAGGGCAATGTCGGCGTTCATGTTCACTTCCTGGGGCATCCAGTGGTTGGCGCAACCATCCAGATACTTCTGCCAGGCCCAGTCGTACTTGAAGGGTACGAGCTGGTTGAGGTCGGCGCGGGCGTTGATCATCTGCTTGTCGCCGACTTGTACGCGGGCGGCGGAGCCTTCGAGATCGTCCAGGCCTTCCTGGATGTCCAGGGCGTCGAGGGCCTGCTTGGCGCGGGCGACGGCGTCGGAGTCGTTGGCGGATACGGCGCGCGCTTCTTCGACGGAGCCTGCGGCGTCGGCGTCGAGTTTGTCAGCGTTCTGCGCGGCGGCCTGGGCGACGGCCGGGGCGGCCTTGGCTTCGGTGGCGTCTTCTTTGTCGAATTCGTCCCAGCTCAGCATGGGGGTCCTCTCCTGGTGGGCCGCTCTGTGGCGGCCTGGTGTCTGGTTGCGTGGGGTGCACGCCAAGAGCTTGTGCTTCTTCCGTCATGCGCGGTGCGCGGCGGAGGAGGCTGTTGTTCTGTGGGAGAAGGGGCCCTGAAGAGCCCCTCACCCTGGCCCTCTCCCAGGGGGAGAGGGGACTTTGAAACTCCGCAGTTTCGGCGGTGCCTCGGAGCGAGGCACCGCTTACTCCATTACTGGCAGGCTTCGCAATCCGGATTGTCGATGGAGCAAGCCTGGGGCACTGGAGCCGGTTGCGGCTCGGCGGCTGCGGCCTGCAGGCCATCGTTGCCACCAGCGGACACGGCGTTCAGCTTGCCGGTGTTGATGGTGGACTTCTCGGTGCTGGTGGCGGCCAGGGCACGGAGGTAGTAGGTGGTTTTCAGGCCACGGAACCACGCCATGCGGTAGGTCACGTCCAGTTTCTTGCCCGAGGCACCGGCGATGTAGAGGTTCAGCGATTGGGCCTGGTCGATCCACTTCTGGCGGCGGCTGGCGGCGTCGACGATCCACTTGGTCTCGACTTCGAAGGCGGTGGCGTACAGGTCTTTCAGGTCTTGCGGGATGCGCTCGATCTGCTGCACGGAGCCGTCGTAGTACTTCAGGTCGTTGACCATGACCGGGTCCCACAGGCCGCGCGCTTTCAGGTCGCGAACCAGGTAGGGGTTGATCACGGTGAACTCGCCGGAGAGGTTCGATTTCACGTACAGGTTCTGGTAGGTCGGCTCGATGGACTGCGATACGCCGGTGATGTTGGCGATGGTCGCGGTCGGCGCGATGGCCATGATGTTCGAGTTACGGATGCCTTTCTGTACGCGGGCACGTACCGGAGCCCAGTCGAGGGATTCGGTCAGGTCGACGTCGATGTACTTCTGGCCACGGGCTTCGATGAGGATCTGCTGCGAGTCCAGCGGCAGGATGCCCTTGGACCACAGGGAGCCGTCGAAGGTCTCGTAGGCGCCACGCTCGTCGGCCAGGTCACAGGAAGCCTGGATGGCGAAGTAGCTCACCGCTTCCATGGACTTGTCGGCGAACTCGATGGCAGCGTCCGAGCCGTAGGCGATGTGCTGCAGGTACAGCGCGTCCTGGAAGCCCATGATGCCCAGGCCCACCGGGCGGTGCTTGAGGTTCGAGTTGCGAGCCTGCGGGACCGAGTAGTAGTTGATGTCGATAACGTTATCGAGCATGCGCACGGCGGTCTTCACGGTCTTCTCGAGCTTGGCGGTGTCCAGCTTGCCGTCGACGATGTGGTTGACCAGGTTGATCGAGCCCAGGTTGCAGACCGCGATCTCGTCCTTGTTGGTGTTCAGGGTGATCTCGGTGCACAGGTTCGAGCTGTGCACGACGCCCACGTGCTGCTGCGGGCTGCGCAGGTTGCACGGGTCCTTGAAGGTCAGCCACGGGTGGCCGGTCTCGAAGAGCATGGAGAGCATCTTGCGCCACAGGTCTTTGGCCTGGACGACCTTGAACACCTTGATCTTGTTGTACTCGGTCAGGGCTTCGTAATACTCGTAGCGCTCTTCGAAGGCCTTGCCGGTCAGATCGTGCAGGTCCGGTACTTCGGACGGGGAGAACAGGGTCCACTTGCCGTCGTCGAAGACGCGCTTCATGAACAGGTCCGGAATCCAGTTCGCGGTGTTCATGTCGTGGGTACGGCGACGGTCGTCACCGGTGTTCTTGCGCAGCTCGAGGAATTCCTCGATGTCCAGGTGCCAGGTTTCCAGGTAGGCGCAGACGGCGCCCTTGCGCTTGCCACCCTGGTTCACGGCGACGGCGGTGTCGTTCACCACCTTCAGGAAGGGGACGACGCCCTGGGACTTGCCGTTGGTGCCCTTGATGTAGGAGCCCAGCGCGCGCACCGGAGTCCAGTCGTTGCCCAGGCCACCGGCGAATTTCGACAGCATGGCGTTGTCGTGGATGGCGTTGTAGATGCCCGACAGGTCGTCCGGAACGGTGGTCAGGTAGCAGGACGACAGCTGCGGACGCAGGGTGCCGGCGTTGAACAGGGTCGGGGTCGACGACATGTAGTCGAACGACGAGAGCAGGTTGTAGAACTCGATGGCGCGAGCTTCACGGTCCTTCTCTTCGATGGCCAGGCCCATGGCCACGCGCATGAAGAAGACCTGCGGCAGTTCGAAACGGATGCCGTCCTTGTGGATGAAGTAGCGGTCGTACAGGGTCTGCAGGCCGAGGTAGGTGAACTGCTGGTCGCGCTCGTGGTTGATCGCGGCGCCCAGCTTGGCCAGGTCGTAGCCCTTGAGCTTGCTGTCGATCAGCTCGAACTCGGAGCCCTTCTCGACGTAGGCGGCCAGGGCCTTGGCGTAGAGGTCGGCCATCTCGTGGTGGGTGGCGCTCTCGGCCACGCCGAGGAAGCCCAGCGCTTCGGCGCGCAGGGTGTCCATCAGCAGGCGGGCGGTGACGTAGGAGTAGTTCGGCTCGCGCTCGACCAGGGTACGGGCGGTCATCACCAGGGCGGTGTTGACGTCCTTCTCGGCGACGCCGTCGTACAGGTTCTTCAGGGTTTCGCGCTCGATCAGGCTGCCATCGACTTCGGCCAGGCCTTCGCAGGCTTCGCGGATGATGGTCTGCAGGCGGCCCATGTCCAGCGGCTGGGTGCTGCCGTCGGTCTTGGTGATGCGGATGCTCGGGTGCGGCTGGGCGATGTCGCTGGCGTTGCCGGCGGTCTTGCGCTCGTTGGCGCGGGCTTCGCGGTAGATCACGTAGTCGCGGGCGACTTTCTGCTCGCCGGCGCGCATCAGGGACAGTTCGACCTGGTCCTGGATTTCTTCGATGTGGATGGTGCCACCGGAGGGCATGCGGCGCTTGAAGGTCGCGGTGACCTGTTCGGTCAGGCGGCGCACGGTCTCATGGATGCGCGACGAGGCGGCGGCAGTGCCGCCTTCCACGGCGAGGAACGCCTTGGTGATGGCTACGGTGATCTTGTCATCGGTGTAGGGAACTACGGTGCCGTTGCGCTTGATCACACGCAGCTGGCCGGGCGCAGTGGCGGCCAGATCCTGTGCGGATTCGGCGGCCTGCGGCGCGTTGGCCTGCGGGTTCTCGCGAGTGGTGTCGATTTGCATGGGTGGTTGTCTCCACGTTCTCGTAATGGGTTTGTTGCCGACGCCAGGGGCGCCATTCTCAGAAACAAAGAGCAAAAAGAGCGGTGGCTCGCGGGTGCAGCCGCAAGCTGGAATTCTTCTGGAACAGGGGGAATGACCCGAAGCGCCTCCCTGGCCCAACTCGGGTGCCGGCTTTACGGGCCGGGACCACAATACCTAGTGGTGTTGAACGTTACGTTGCAACACCCGTACCGCATTTCCATCGACATGAATCGCTCCTGGCGGGCAGGGCCGCGTGGCACATCAGTACGTCTGGAATACGTTGTGGTGGAACCGGAGGAGCCGTGGAACAGGCTCGGGATTTCGACTTTCTTCTTGTGTCCGGTTCGTAGTGGCAACCCCAAGATGTAGGGGTATACCGCAACGGGGATACAAGATAATGCGCTATGGGGGTGTTTGCAAGGCGGGGCGTCGGGGAAAAGCTGTGGATAAAATGTGCATGAAATGTGGGTGAAGCGGGGTAACTCGCGCTATCCCTGATGCTGTCTGCCTTTCACCGTTCGTCGTAGTTGGTGAGAGATTTTTCATACGCGTCAGGGGCGCTGCGCGGGGAGGAACACTACCACAAGATGTAGTGTTTCTGTCGCAGCAGCCCTTGACCTTTTCGCGCAATGCCTGCTTACGCCGCTGGCGTGCCGCAGGGCTGGCAATCTGGCTACAATGCCGGCCGCTTTTGCGGGCTCTCTATAGTGAGGTGTGCCCGCGCTCGCTTATGGCGCATCAGGAGGCAAGGTGGAACAAGAAGCGCGCATTCTCATCGTCGAGGACGACCAGCGACTGGCCGAGCTGACCCAGGATTACCTGGAGAGCAACGGCCTGGCGGTGTCCATCGAGTCCCATGGCGGCAAGGCGGTGGAGCGGGTGCTGGCCGAGCGGCCGGACCTAGTGGTGCTCGACCTGATGCTGCCGGGCGAGGATGGGCTGTCCATCTGCAAGCGCCTGCGTCCGGATTACGATGGGCCGATCCTGATGCTCACCGCGCGCACCGACGACATGGATCAGGTGCAGGGCCTGGAGATGGGCGCCGACGACTACGTGTGCAAGCCGGTGCGCCCACGCGTGCTGCTGGCGCGCATCCGCGCCCTGCTGCGGCGCAGCGAGCCGGCCGAGGCCGTACCGGCCGTTGCCGGCAAGCGCCTGACCTTCGGCAAGCTGGTGATCGACAATGCCATGCGCGAGGCCTGGCTGGACGAGCAGACCATCGAGTTGACCAGCGCCGAGTTCGACCTGCTCTGGCTGCTGGCGGCGAACGCCGGGCGCATCCTCTCCCGCGAGGAAATCTTCAACTCCCTGCGCGGCATCGAGTACGACGGCCAGGACCGCTCCATCGACGTGCGCATCTCGCGCATCCGCCCGAAGATCGGCGACGACCCGATGCACCCGCGCCTGATCAAGACGGTGCGCAGCAAGGGCTACCTGTTCGTCGGGGAGCTCTGAGCCGTGAGCGCCGTGCCACCGTTCCCCGAGCTGCAGGGCGAGCGCTTCCGCCTGCGCGCCTTCACCGATGCCGACCAGCCGGCGGTATTCCGCGCGCTGTCGCATCCCGAGGTGATCCGCTACTACGGCGTCTCCTACGCGACGCTGGAGGCCACCCGCGAGCAGATGGAGTGGTTCGCGCGCCTGCATAAGGAAGGCAGTGGTATCTGGTGGGCGATCTGCCGGCCGGAAGCGCCGGAAGATATCGTCGGCGGTTGCGGCTTCAATAACTGGCAGCAGGAACATCGCTGCCTGGAGCTGGGCTACTGGCTGTTGCCCGAGCACTGGCGGCAGGGTGTGATGAGCGAATGCCTGCCGCTGATCTGCCGCCACGCCTTCCGCGACATGCACGTGCACCGCATCGAGGCCGAGGTGGAGTCGGAGAACCTCGCCAGCGGCCGCTTGCTGCTGCGCCAGGGGTTCATGCTGGAGGGGCGGCGCCGCGAGTGCGAGGTGAAGGACGGCGCGTTCCTCAGCCTGGATTACTACGGGTTGCTCAATGCTGGGGAGGCCGGGTGAGTATTGCGCTCGGGCTGGCCCTCACCCCAGCCCTCTCCCAGGGGGAGAGGGGGCCGTCCGTGCTGGCTGCGAGTTTGGCGCCATCCTGCCATGGTGGTGGCAGGCGACATGATTCGGTAGCAGCTCCAATCTCCGCGCGCACTCTGAACAGTCCCCTCTCCCTCTGGGAGAGGGCTAGGGTGAGGGCGCTCTTCCATGGCGCCGAACCCACCCGGAAAGCCCACCCATGAAATCCATCTTCCTGCGCATCTACGGCGGCATGCTGCTGACCCTGGTGGCTGTCGCCGCGCTGGCCGTGCTGACCCTGCACCTGGTCAACGACGTGCGCGGCGAGCGCTACCGCGAGGACCTGGCGCGCGGCACCTTCCGCCTGATGGCGGACGAGCTGCTGCCGATGAGCGAGGTGGATCGCAAGCGCGCGCTGAGCCAGTGGAGCCGCCTGCTGGGCATTCCGCTGAAGCTCACCAGCCTGGACGCGCTGGGCATGGAAGGGCGCAGCCGCGCGCGGCTGATGAACGACCAGGTGCTGGTGCAGGCCGGCGCGCCCCATGAAGTGAAGGTGATGACCCAGGTGAGCGCGGCCGAAGGGCTGATCCTCACCGGCGAGGTGGAGCAGGTCAGCGAGCAGCTGGCGCGCGCCACCATCTACCTGCTGATGGACGAGCTCAAGCGCTACCCGGCCAGCGAGCAGCCCTATCACCTGGCGCGCATCGTCCGCGACAAGCGCTTCGGCTTCGAGGTGCACCTGCTGCGCCTGAAGGAAGTCGACCTCGACGACGACCAGAGCCGCCGGGTGGAAGAGGGCGATACGGTGATGGCGCTGGGCAAGGGCGGCGATTCGATCCGCGTGCTCTCGGGCATCCTCGACACGCCCTGGGTGCTGGAGCTGGGGCCGATCTACCAGATGAATCCGTACCCGCCGCAGTTGCTGACGATCATCGTGGTCGTCGCGCTGACCCTGATTGGCCTGACGCTCTATCTATTGATCAGTGGCCTGGAGCAACGCTTGCGTGGCCTCGAATCCGCCGCCACGCGCATCGCCCGCGGTAGCCTGGATACCCGCGTGGAAGTGCGCGGGGCGGACTCCGTCGGGCGGCTGGCCGGGGCCTTCAACCACATGGCCGAGCAGTTGCACCTGTTGCTGACGGTGCAGCGCGAGCTGGTGCGCGCGGTGTCCCACGAGCTGCGCACGCCGGTGGCGCGGCTGCGCTTCGGGCTGGAGATGATCGAGTCCGCCGAGACCGACACGGCGCGGCGCAAGTACATGGAGGGCATGGATGGCGACATCCAGGACCTCGACCAACTGGTGGACGAGATGCTCACCTACGCGCGGCTGGAGCAGGGCTCGCCGGCGCTGAGCTACCAGCGCATCGAGCTGGGCGCGCTGGTGGAGCAGGTGGTGGCGGAGATCGCCCCGCTGCGCCGGGAAATCACTGTCACCTGCGAGCCGGGTGCGTTGGTGCCGTTCGACCAGGGCAGCTGGATCGAGGCCGAGCCGCGCTATCTGCATCGCGCCCTGCAGAACCTGATGACCAATGCGCTGCGCTACGCCGAAGGGCGGGTGCGGGTGAGTTACCGGGTGAGCGTGGACCGCTGTCAGGTGGACGTGGAAGACGACGGCCCTGGCGTACCGGAAGCGCAGTGGCACCGGCTGTTCCAGCCGTTCTTCCGCGCGGACGACAGTCGTGCGCGGGTCACCGGTGGGCATGGGCTGGGGCTTTCCATCGTGCGGCGGATCATCCATTGGCATGGCGGCCGCGCGCAGATCGCGAAGAGCGAAGTGCTGGGTGGCGCGTGCTTCACGCTGATGTGGCCGCGCCGCCAGGCACCGAAGGTCGACGACAGTATTTGACCTTGAAGTCAAAAAATGCAGAATGCTGCGGTGCCATCACAGGTTGATGGCGCCCGCCGCGTCGCTGTGCAATTTCCTTCAGTGAAACAGCTCTCTTAAGAGGTATTGCAGAGTCACCGGTATCGTTATGTAATTTTTGCTATAACGAGCGCTTGCGGCAGGGCAGGCGGGCCGGTCAGCGACAGGCCCGCGCAGGGTTTCAGGCAGGAACACCGAGGATCACATGGGACGCTTTGATCACTGCAGTCGCCTTCACGCCAGCCGCCAGGCCGAGCTCGCTGACCGCATCGCGGGTGACCACCGCGACCACTTCGGCGCCGCCGGGCAGGCCCAGCACCACCTCGGCATTCACCGCTCCATCGGTAACCGACTTGACCGTGCCGCTCAGGCAGTTGCGCGCGGACAGGCGGATGTCCTCGGCCTCGGTCATCAGCATTACCCAGGGCGCCTTGACCAGCGCGATGACGTCCTTGCCCTGGGCCAGGCCCAGGCTCTTGACGCTTTCCTCGGTGACGATCGCCACCAGTTCGCTGCCGCCGGGCAGGGCGACCACGACTTCCGCATTGACCGCACCGTTGCGCAGTTGCCTGACGCTGCCCTTGAAGACGTTGCGTGCACTGACCTTCATGAACTGACTCTCCTGAATTCGTTTGCATGGCCGGCTTCGCGCCGGATACATCACGGGACTGAACTGAGGTTATAGACCAGTCCTGACCGTTCAACGCTTGAAAACAACAACCCACTGGAGCATCACGATGAAACACCGCTTCGCAAGCCTGTCCCTGCTGGTCGCTTCCTGCTTCACCCTGCACTCGGCCCTGGCCGATGAAGTGCAGGTCGCCGTCGCCGCCAACTTCACCGCGCCGATCCAGGCAATCGCCAAGGACTTCGAGAAGGACACCGGCCACAAACTGGTCGCCGCCTACGGCGCCACTGGCCAGTTCTACACCCAGATCAAGAACGGCGCGCCGTTCGAAGTCTTCCTCGCCGCCGATGACAGCACACCGAAGAAACTCGAAGCCGAGAAGGAAATCGTCCCCGGTTCGCGCTTCACTTATGCCATCGGCACCCTGGCGCTGTGGTCGGCCAAGGACGGCTACGTCGATGCCAAGGGCGACGTGCTGAAGAAGAACGAGTACAAGCACCTGTCCATCGCCAACCCGAAGGCCGCGCCCTACGGCCTGGCCGCTACCCAGGTGATCGACAAGCTCGGCCTGAAGGACAAGGTCGCCGGCAAGATCGTCGAAGGCCAGAACATCACCCAGGCCTTCCAGTTCGTTTCCACCGGCAACGCGGAGCTGGGCTTCGTGGCGTTGTCGCAGATCTACAAGGATGGCAAGGTGACCAGCGGTTCCGCCTGGATCGTCCCGGCTGATCTGCACGACCCGATCCGCCAGGACGCCGTGATCCTCAACAAAGGCAAGGACAGCGCTGCCGCCAAGGCGCTGGTCGAGTACCTGAAGGGTCCGAAAGCCGCCGCGGTGATCAAGTCCTACGGCTACGAACTCTGATTTTCTGAAGGAATAGGCAATGCCCCTCACGCAGGAGGATTTCCTGGCCATCCGGCTCACCATTGAGCTGGCTGCCCTGAGCACCCTGATCCTCCTGCTGATCGGCACGCCGATCGCCTGGTGGCTGTCGCGCACCCGCTCCTGGCTGAAAGGTCCGCTGGGGGCGGTGGTGGCGCTGCCGCTGGTGCTGCCGCCCACGGTGATCGGCTTCTACCTGCTGATCACCATGGGCCCCAACGGCTTCATTGGTCACGCCACCGAGAGCCTGGGCCTGGGACGGCTGCCGTTCACCTTCGCCGGGCTCGTGGTGGGCTCGGTGTTCTATTCGCTGCCCTTCGTGGTGCAGCCGTTGCAGAACGCCTTCGAGGCGATCGGCGACAAACCGCTGGAGGCTGCCGCCACGTTGCGCGCGAGCCCCCTGGATACTTTCTTTTCGGTGGTCCTGCCGCTGGCGCGGCCGGGTTTCATCACCGCCAGCATTCTTGGCTTCGCCCACACGGTGGGCGAGTTCGGCGTGGTGCTGATGATTGGCGGCAACATTCCGGGCAAGACCCGCGTGGTGTCGGTGCAGATCTTCGATCACGTCGAGGCCATGGAGTACGCCCAGGCGCACTGGCTGGCCGGCGGCATGGTGATCTTCTCCTTCTTCGTCCTGCTGGCGCTCTATGCGAGCCGCCGCAGCCGTTCGGCCTGGGCCTGAGGTGGGCATGCCGCAAGAGCTTTCCGCACGCGCCATCGAGGCCCGTTTCCAGATCGCCTATTCGGGCTTCAGCCTGGATGTCGACCTGCAGTTGCCGGGCAAGGGCGTGACCGCGCTGTTCGGCCATTCCGGCTCCGGCAAGACCACCTGCCTGCGTTGCGTGGCGGGCCTGGAACGTGCGCCGCTCGGCCGCCTGGTGGTGAATGGCGAGGTCTGGCAGGACAGCGCCAGCGGCGTGTTCCTGCCGCCGCACAAGCGCGCGCTGGGTTACGTGTTCCAGGACGCCAACCTGTTCGAGCACCTGTCGGTGAAGCGCAATCTCGCCTATGGCATGAAGCGCGTGCCGCGCGACCAGCATCGTGTCGAGCTGGAACAGGCCTGCGAGCTGCTCGGTATCGGCCATCTGCTCGAGCGCATGCCGGGGCATCTCTCCGGTGGCGAGCGCCAGCGCGTCGGCATGGCCCGCGCGCTGCTGACCAGCCCGCGCCTGCTGCTGATGGATGAACCGCTGGCGGCGCTGGACCTCAAGCGCAAGGCGGAAATCCTGCCTTACCTGGAGCGCCTGCACGACGAGCTGGATATCCCGATTCTCTACGTCAGCCACTCGCCTGACGAAGTGGCGCGGCTCGCCGATCACCTGGTGCTGCTGGACCAAGGCAAGGCGATTGCCAGCGGCCCGGTGATGGAAACCCTGGCGCGCACCGACCTGCCGATTTCCCATCTGGAAGATGCCGGCGTGGTGATCGACGGCCAGGTGCTCGGGCACAACGCCGACTACGGCCTGCTGACCCTGGCGTTGCCGCATTGCGAGCAGCGCATTCGCCTGGCCCACGCGCCGATGGACAAGGGCAGGGCACTGCGTATCAAGGTACAGGCGCGGGACGTCAGCCTGAGCCTGGAGCCGGCGGCCCACAGCAGCATCCTCAACGTGCTGCCGGCGACCGTCGTCGAGATCGTGCCGACGGACAACCCGGCGCATCGGCTGGTGAAGCTGGATGTGGCCGGCACGCCGCTGCTGGCGCGGATCACCCGTTATTCCCACGACCAGCTCGGCCTGCAGGCCGGGCAGGCCGTATGGGCGCAGATCAAGTCGGTGGCGTTGCTGGCATAGTTCAGCGCGCATCCGCGTTCGTAGGATGGGTGGAGCGCAGCGATACCCATGCTGTCGGTGTGCTGGAACGATGGGTATCGCTGCGCTCCACGCCATCCTGCAAGCGCCATGTGTGTCGCGAATTTTTGCGAAAAAGTCAGAAAGAGGAAGGGCGGCCACTGGCCGCCCTTCCTGTTTCATTCCGCGCCTTACAGCAGCGGGATGGTGTAGCTGACGATCAGGCGGTTTTCGTCCTGGTCACGCTGGTTGGGCACGCCCTGGGTGGAGGCTGCCGGCAGGCCGCTGCGCATGGTGGCGTTTTTCCAGGCCAGGCCCAGGCCCTTGAAGGTACCTTCCGGGACCACGTAGCCCAGGGCGATATCACGCTCCCACTCGCCCTTGTCGCCTTGCTTGGTGTCGATGTTGTCGGCGTTCAGGTAGAGCACGCTGAAGGTCAGGCCCGGTACGCCGAGGTCGGCGAAGTCGTAGGCGTAGCGACCGATCCAGGTGCGCTCGCCGGCATGGTTGAACTTCAGCAGCTGGGCGTCGGAGATCAGGTAGGTACTGGTGCCTTCACCGTCGCCACGGTTCAGATAGGGGAAGTCACTGTCGCCGGTCATCGTCTGGTAGCCGGCGCCGATGCTGTGGCCACCCAGGGCGTAGGTGAACATGCCGCTGTAGACGTTGTTGTCGACTTCGCCCTTGAGGCTGTTGCCACCGTAGTAGCCGCTGCTGACGTAGCCGTCGGCACGGCCGGAGGCGCTGCCGTTCTTGCCGTCGGAGTCACTGATGAAGACGCGGATATCCGATTTCAGCGTGCCCGGACCGATGGCCCAGTTGTGGACCAGGCCGAGGTAGTTCTGCTTGTAGAAGTTGTCCAGCTCGCCGTAGTAGTACGACAGGGTCAGGTTCTTGGTCGCCTTGTAGTCGCCGCCGGCGAAGTAGAACTTGTTGCTGTCGCGGGAGGTGGCGGTGCTGCCGTTGGCGCCGGCGATGGACATGCTGCGCCAGTCGGTGGAGTTGCGGCCCTTGGTGTGGGTCAGTTGGCCACCGGTCACGGTCAGGTTGTCGATGTCGGTGGAGGTGACCTGGCCACCCTCGTAGGTCATCGGCAGCAGGCGGGCGTCGTTGTAGACCACCACCGGCAGCTTGGGCTGCAGGGTGCCGTAGCGGAATTCGGTCTTGGAGATCTTCGCCTTGGCGGTCAGGCCCAGGCTGCTGAAGTCATCGACGGCGCTGCCATCGCTTTCCAGCGGGAAGATGGTCCCGGGTTGCCTGTCGCTGTTGAGCTTGCCGGCCCTGCCGCCGCCGTCCAGGCGCACGCCGAGCATGCCCAGGGCGTCAACGCCGAAGCCCACGGTGCCCTGGGTGAAGCCGGAGGCGTAGTTGAGCATGAAGCCCTGGCCCCATTCTTCCTGCTTGCTGGGCTGGTTGGCGGCGTTGCCGTTGCGGTTGTCGGTGTTGATGTAGAAATTGCGCAGGGTCAGGCTGGCCTTGCTGTCTTCGATGAAGCCGCCGGCGTATGCCGATTGCGCGATGAGGCCGAGCGAGCTGGCCGCAATGGCGAGCGCCAGGGTGTTTCTGGTCATTACGTTTGCTCCGATGGTCATTTCTTTTTGTGGGGACCCCAAGAACCAGACGTTGCCGTTTGGCTGTATATGATTCTATATACCGATAGACCTTCTGACGATTCCTCTGAAGGAAAGCTCTGAGGATCAAAAGAGGTAGAGGGCGTCTGGGTGGCGTGCATGACGCCAAATTCTGACTTTTAAGTCAAGACTTTCAGTTATTTCTGTCAGCTGCGGGAATGGCGACCAGGCTCAGCAGGCGCTCATCGAACAGGCTGAACTGCCCGTCGATCTCCTTGCCGTGGTGCCATTCCGCCGAAAGGTCGGTGAGCAGCCGCAGGCGTGCGTGGCCTCCGGCGGACCAGCTGAGCAGCTCGGCGTGCTCGAAGTAGAAGCGCTTGCGTACCAGCGGAAAGAGCGCCTTGAACAGGCTTTCCTTGAGGGAAAAGGTCAGGGTGACCTGCAGCGCCGCCTGCTGCGGATCGAGGCGCGCCAACTCGTCCGGCGTCAGGATTTCTGCTGCCAGCCGCTGCGCCCGTGCGGTTTCCAGGCGGTTCTCCACATCCAGCCCGAGCCCCCGCCAGTGGCTGTCACGGGCGACGATCGCCGCTGCCCAGCCGTCGCCATGGGTGATCGAGCCGCAGAAACCTGCCGGCCAGACCGGCGCTCGCTCTTCATCCGTACCGGGTACCCAGGCCTCGCTGCCTGCGGCCAACAACGCCTCACGGGCGCACAGGCGCCCGGCGAGGTATTCGGCCTGACGCTTGGCCACGGAACGCTGGATATTGGCCGGCGCCTCCACCCGGCTCAGGGCGAAGTCCCCGGCCTGCAGGCGCTGGCGGTCGAAGCGGGTGCTGCGCAACTGGCAGCCGGCCAGGGGCGTGGGCAGCGGCCAGTCGGCGTCGAGTGGAGTACAGAAGTCGGGGAGGGCGGTCATGGGAACATTCTGCCGCGCCAGAACGTGGCTCACCAGTCACGCGGCACTTACATTCGTTTGCAAACCTTCACCAAAGGCGTACGGATTCATCCGACAAGCTTTGACACACTGCGCCCCGCGTTCCCAAGGGGACGCAGGTGAGGTTGTTGTTGGAGTGCTGCCACGGTGGGCTCCGACCTTTACACTTGATTGAGTGCGGGAGCCCGAATGGGCTCCCGTTTTTTATTGCCTGGCGTTTTTACGCGCCCTCAGGCTTGACGTCGAAGATTTCCTTGAAGAAGGCCTGCAGGTCCGCCCAGGACTTCTGGTCGGCAGTCTTGTCGTAGCCCACGTCCAGGCCATGGCCCTTGTGCTTGTCGGCGTCCGGGCTGGTGAAGCTGTGCTTGGCGCCGGGCTGGACCACCAGCTTGTAGTCGGCCTTGGCGTTGTCCATCTCTGCCTTGAAGGCTGCGACGCTCTCGGCCGGCACCAGGGTGTCGGCGCCGCCATGCTCGACCAGAATCTTCGCCTTGATCGTCCCTGGCTGCGCCGGCGTCTGGGTCGCCAGCACGCCGTGGAAGCTGGCCACGCCGGCCAGCGGCAGGCCGGCGCGGGCCATGTCCAGTACCACCTTGCCGCCGAAGCAGTAGCCGATCGCGGCGATCTTGCTCGGGTCGGTCTGCGGCTGCTTCTTCAGCAGTTCCAGCCCGGCCTGGAAGCGCGCCTTGGCGGCATCGGCGTTCTTCAGCGCCTCGGCCATGAAAGCCTTGGCGTCGTTGGGGTGTTCGGTGTGCTTGCCGTTGCCGTACATATCGATGGCCAGCGCGCTGTAGCCCAGTTCGGCGAGCTGCCGGGCGCGGCTTTTCGCGTAGTCGTTCAGGCCCCAGAACTCATGGACGACGATGACGCCGGGACGAATGCCGGATTTGGCGTCGTCGTAGGCGAAGTAGCCGATCATTTTCGTGCCGTCAGTGGATTCGTAGGGGATTTCCTGGGTCTTGATCGCGGCGGAAGCGCTGGCCGCGAAGGCGAACAGCAGCAGGGCGGTGAGCAGGCGCATGGCGAGACTCCTGAGCGGGGAACATTGAAGATAGCCGCTGACGCGGAAAACGCCCGTGTGCCGTGCGCGCGGCCGCTCAAGGGCGCGGTTGCCGGCCGGAAGATGGAAGCCCGGACAAGTGAAAAGTCCGACAGCCTCGTCTACCCTTGCGCCCATGTCCTGACCCGCGAAGCGATAGGCCGATGTTGGACCTGAGCACCTGGAATCTGACCATTCCCCAACGCGGCCCGGCCGCGACCATTTCCACGGCCAAGCTCGGCCGTGACTACGAGAGCGCGTATTTCCGCCGCAGCGCCGATGGTGTGGAGTTCTGGGTGCCGGTGAATGGCGCCCACACCAGTGGCAGCGAATTTCCCCGTACCGAACTGCGCGAGACCAGGCCGGACGGCCGCCTGGTGACCTGGCGCTATCCGTTGGCAGAGAACCAGATGGTCGCCACCCTGCGCGTGGAGGCCGTGCCTTCCAGTCGGCGCATGGTGATCGGACAGATCCACAGCAACGGCAGCGGCAGCGCCGAGGCCTTGCCGCTGGTCAAACTGGTCTACCAGCAACGCCTGGACAAGGCGCGGGTGCAGGCACTGGTTCGCGATCGGCCGGATGACATCACCACGCGCACCTATACCGTCTATGACGGCATCCCCCTGGGCGATACCTTTACCTACCGGCTGGGCGTGTCCAGCAGCGGCGTGCTGAGCGTGCAGGTCGAGAATGGCCAGGTCAGTCAGCAACTGGATACGCAATGGGCCTACCAGGGCCTGTACTTCAAGGCAGGCCTCTACCTGCAGGACAATCGCGGGCCCGCCAGCGAAGGCGGGCGCGCCACCTTCACCGATCTGAGCATTCGACACCAATGAAGACTTCCTCCATCGTCCGCCGCGCTTCCCTGGCCTTGTCCCTGCTGCTGCCGGCGGCACTGGCGCAGGCCGCGCCGGGCGACGATTTCGGCGCCTGCCTGAACCGCCTGCAGGGCGCCGCCCAGGCCAAGGGCGTCAGCGCCGCGAGCTTCGCGCAGTTCACCCAGGGCCTGCAGCCGGACATGACTGTGCTGCCGCTGCTGGATGCCCAGCCCGAGTTCACTACGCCGATCTGGGATTACCTGGCCGGGCTGGTGGACGAGCAACGTGTCGCCGACGGCAAGGCGCGCATGGCCGAACATGCCGACCTGCTGCGCAAGGTCGCCGCGCGCTATCAGGTCGATCCGGCCACGGTGGTCGCCGTGTGGGGCGTGGAGAGCGACTACGGGCGCATCACCGGCAAGCGGCCGCTGCTGGTTTCGCTGTCGACGCTGTCCTGCTACGGGCGGCGCCAGTCGTTCTTCCAGGGCGAGTTCATCGCTACCCTCAAGCTGCTGCAGCAGGGCGATATTCGTGACAGCGGCATCACCGGTTCCTGGGCCGGCGCCTTCGGCCAGACGCAGTTCATGCCCTCGACCTACGCGCGCATCGCCGAGGACTTCGACGGCGACGGCCACCGCGATCTGGTGGGCAGCACCGCGGACGCCCTGGCGTCCACCGCCAACTACCTGCGCAAGGCCGGCTGGCGTGAAGGCCAGCCCTGGGGCTACGAAGTGAAGCTGCCGGCGGGGTTCGATGCCTCCCAAGCCGGACGCACCAAGCGCCGGGCGCTGTCCGACTGGACCAGCCGAGGCGTGAAACGTATCGATGGTAAGCCGATCCCCAGCCTCGATTCCAAGGCGGCCATCCTGCTCCCGGCGGGCGTCAACGGTCCGGCCTTCCTGGTGCTGCGCAATTATGACGCGATCTATTCCTACAACGCAGCGGAAAGCTACGCACTGGCCATTGCACTGCTGTCCGACCGCCTGCGCGGCGAGCCGGGGCTGCGCACGCCTTGGCCGACCGACGATCCGGGCCTGAGCCGGGCACAGCGCAAGGAGTTGCAGGAGTTGCTGATCCAGCGCGGCCATGACATCGGCCAGGCGGACGGGATGATCGGCGACGTGACGCGCAAGGCGATCCAGCAGGAGCAGAACAAACTGGGTCTTACGCCGGCGGATGGGCGGGCAGGGCAGAAGATTCTCAAGGCGTTGAAGGGCGGCTGACAGCGCCGCTCTGTGATTTGGCGAAGCCCCGGCATGGCCGGGGCTTTTCGTTTGGGGTGAGGCACTGCTGTAGGAGCGAGCTTGCTCGCGAACCAGCGGCGCGTGCAGCGGTGTCCTGTGCATACGTATCTCGTGTATGAAATTTCCTTCAGCCGTATCGTTCAGCATTGGTTCAGCAGCCGGACAGGTTCGGTTCAGTGCCCCCCTCGTAACCTTCTCCCCGTCAACACATTACAGACATCCTTGACGGGAGAATCCCCATGAAAGCCATGAAGAAACTCGCCCTCGCCAGCGCCATCCTCGGTGCCAGCCTCGCTGCCACCGCCGCCAATGCCGCCGACACCTTCGTCGGCATGACCTGGGGCGAAACCAGCAACAACATCCAGAAGTCCGACGCGCTGAACCGCAACCTGAACAACCCGAAACTCGACAGCGTGATCAACAACAGCGGCACCTGGGGCGTACGCGCCGGCCAGCAGATGGAGCAGGGTCGCTACTACGTGACCTATGAAAACGTCTCCGACACCGAGAACGGCCTGAAGCTGCGCCAGCAGAACCTGCTCGGCAGCTACGATGCCTTCCTGCCGCTGGGCGACCAGGGCACCAAGCTGTTCGGCGGCGGCACCGCCGGCCTGGTCAAGCTGGAGCAGGACTCCAAGGGCTACAGCCGCGACAGCGATGTGGGTTACGCCATCGGCGCGCAAGCCGGTATCCTCCAGGAACTCGGCAAGAACGCATCTGTGGAAGGCGGCTACCGTTACCTGCGTACCAACGCGAGTACCGAGATGAGCCCGCACGGTGGCAGCAAGGTGGGATCCCTTGACCTGCACAGCAGCTCCCAGTTCTACCTGGGCGCCAACTACAAGTTCTGACCGGTACCGCAACCGGGCCCCGTGCGGCCCGGTTGCCTGACTCAGGGAGCACGCGCATGAAACTGCTGGTGGTGGAAGACGAGGCGCTGTTGCGCCATCACCTGTATACCCGGCTCGGCGAGCAAGGCCACGTGGTCGATGCCGTCGCCAATGCCGAAGAGGCGCTTTACCGCGCCAGCGAATACCATCACGACTTGGCGATGATCGATCTCGGCTTGCCGGGCATGAGCGGCCTGGACCTGATCCGCGAATTCCGCAGCCAGGGCAAGAGCTTCCCGATTCTGATCCTCACCGCTCGCGGCAACTGGCAGGACAAGGTCGAAGGCCTGGCCGCCGGCGCCGACGACTATGTGGTCAAGCCCTTCCAGTTCGAAGAGCTGGAGGCGCGCCTGAACGCGCTGCTGCGCCGCTCCAGCGGCTTCGCCCAGTCGAGCATCGAGGCCGGCCCGCTGGTGCTGGACATCAACCGCAAGCAGGCGCTGGTCAACGGCGAGTCACTGCAACTGACTGCCTTCGAATACCGCATCCTCGAGTACCTCATGCGCCATCACCAGCAGGTGGTAGCCAAGGAGCGCCTGATCGAGCAGCTCTACCCGGACGACGACGAGCGCGATCCGAACGTCATCGAAGTACTGGTCGGCCGCCTGCGCCGCAAGCTCGAGACCGCCGCGGGCTTCAAGCCGATCGATACCGTGCGTGGCCAGGGCTACATCTTCAACGAGCTGTGTAAATGATCCGCTCGCTACGCCTGCGCCTGATGATCGGGGCGGCGATTCTCGCTGTGCTGTTCATGGCGGCGCTGTTGCCGGCTCTCCAGCGCGCGTTCAGCATCGCCCTGGAGAATGCCATCCAGCAGCGCCTGGCGGCGGACGTGGCGACCCTGGTGTCCTCGGCGCGTATCGATGGCAATGTCCTGAGCATGCCCGAGCACCTGCCGGTGGAGGATTTCAACCTTCCCGAGTCGAAGCTGCTGGGCTTCATCTACGACCAGTCCGGCAAGCTGGTGTGGCGCTCCACCTCGGCCCAGGACGAGACGGTCGAATACACGCCCAAGTACGATGGCATGATCGATGAGTTCACCCGTATCCGCGATGCCGGCGGCCAGGAGTTCTTCGTCTACGACGTCGAGATCGACCTGCTCGGTGGCAAACGCGCGGCCTACAGCATTGTCACCATGCAGCCGGAGAGCGAGTTCCGCGAACTGGTCAGCGGCTTCCGCGATCAGCTCTACCTCTGGCTGGGTGGCGCGCTGTTGCTGTTGCTGGGGCTGCTGTGGCTCGGCCTGGGCTGGGGCTTCCGCTCCATGCGCGGATTGCGTTCGGAACTGGACCAGATCGAGACCGGCGACCGCGAACGCCTGAGCGACGATCATCCTGCCGAGATGCTGCGTCTGACCGATTCGGTGAACCGCCTGCTGGACAGCGAACGCGCCCAGCGCGAGCGCTACCGCAACTCCCTGGGTGACCTTGCGCACAGCCTGAAGACGCCGCTGGCGGTGTTGCAGGGGGTCAGCGAAACCCTCGCCAGCGAGCCGAAGCACCGCGAGCAGGTGCTGGTACTGCAAACCCAGATCGAACGCATGAGCCAGCAGATCGGCTACCAGTTGCAGCGCGCATCGATGCGCAAGAGCGGTCTGATTCGCCACCGTGCGGCTCTCGATCCGCTGCTGGATACCATTGCCGGCGCGCTGGACAAGGTCTACCGCGACAAGCGCGTGAAGCTGGAGCGCGACATCCCGCCGGGATTGTCCCTGCCGCTGGAAAAGGGCGCGCTGCTGGAGATGCTCGGCAACCTGCTGGAAAACGCCTATCGGCTGTGCCTGACCACGGTGAAAGTCAGCGCGCGGAAGAGTGGCCGGATGTTCGAGTTGATCATCGAGGACGATGGCCCCGGGGTACCGGCCAGCCAGCGCGAGCGCATCCTCAAGCGCGGCGAGCGCCTGGACACCCAGCACCCCGGCCAGGGCATCGGTACGGCGGTGGTGAAGGACATCATCGACAGCTACGACGGCGAGCTGGCGCTGGAGGAGTCAGCGCTGGGCGGCGCCTGCTTCCGCATTCGTCTGCCGGGTTGAATCCTGAATTTGCGTAGGAGCAACTGTCTTCTCTGGATAGTCCGTCGCTGCGTCTTCCCCCTCACCCCAACCCTGGCTGCGCGCCCCGCTCCTCAGGGAGAGGGGGCAGTCCGAGCCGACTGACGCTAAGGTTTGATCCTGCACCGAACGGTCCCCTCTCCCCTTGGGAGAGGGCTAGGGTGAGGGATGGCCTAAGCGCAGAGGTATCTCGTAGGAGCGGACTCTGTCCGCGATGAGTTCACTGCGTGCCGGACGCCATCGCGGACGGAGTCCGCTCCTACAAGAGCTGATCACGCGGTGTCTGACGCGGAAGTGTTTGCGGCGCGGCACGTACCTCATTCCCCCTGCTGCGCCCGATACGCCCCCGGCGTCAGCCCCGTCCATTTCTTGAACGCCCGGTGGAACGCCGAGGGCTCGGAGAAGCCGAGCTGGTCGGCGATGTCCTGGATCGAGTGCTCGTCGCGGCCCAGGTAGTAGATCGCCAGGTCGCGGCGCAGCTGGTCCTTCAATTCCTGGAAGTTCGGCCCTTCCTCGCGCAGGTGCCGGCGCAGGGTCTGCGGGCTCATGTGCAGTTGCGCGGCGACCTGCTCGAGGTCCGGCCAACTGCGGCAGTCGCGGCCGAGCAGGCGGCGGATCTGGCTGGTCAGGCTGTCGCCGCCATCCGGGCGGGCGAGCAGGTCGGCCGGGGAGTCCTTGAGGAAGTGCTTGAGCGTGCGCTCGTCCTGCAGCAGCGGCATGTCGAGGTAGCGTGCCTGCAGCAGCAGGCTGGTGCTGCCGGCGGAAAAGCGGCGAGGGCAGGGGAACAGCAGGTCGTACTCGGCCTGGTGTTCGGGCGCCGGGTAGCTGAAGGTGGCTTCCTCCAGGCGGATGCGCTGGCCGATCAGCCAACTGGCCAGGCGGTGCCAGATCAGCAGCAGGCTCTCAGTAAGGAAGTGGTCCGGGTCGCGCAGGTGAGTCTCGTCCAGGGTCAGCCGGGCGCGGTCGCCATCGCGAACCAGCTCGATCCGTGGCGCCTCGGGAAACAACCCGTAGAACAGCGAACCACGGCCCAGCGCCTTTTCCAGCGTGCGGCAGTGGATGATCGCGTTGCACATCATGGCGAAGGTGCCGCGCTTGCTCGGCAGGCTGCCGAAGCCCATGTATTCGTCGTCCAGCGCTTCCCAGAGGGTCTGCATCAGGCGGCTGAACTGCTCGGGATCGATCCGTGCGCGAGGCTCGTCGAGGATGGCCGGGACGATGCCGGCGTCGCGCAGCAGCGCCTGGACGTCGAGCCCCTTGCGCTGGGCGCCATGCACGGCGGCGCGGACGAAATGGCTGGCAATGGTGCGTTCTCGCATGAGCGGTCCTTGTTGTTCTGGCCGCGCGTCCAGGAACCGCGTGGCAAACCCGATCGAACCTGATCGGAGTTCTACAATCTACGGTACGAAGGCCGTGGCGGGTACCCGCCAGAGGGCGGGAAACCCGCCAGCGAGAAGGCGGGTTTCCGCCAGAATCGTTGTCTTCCGTGCCGCGACTTTTCACGGAACTCATTGAATTTAAAGGGATTAGATATTTTTTAAAGGTCTGGCACAGCACTTGCCATATGCGATCAAGGCCTGCCGTCTGGCATGCCCTGAAAACAAATTCTCCCATTGCAGGGAGATAACGCGTTCGGTCTTGCGCCTCCCCTGGAGCGCAGGCCCAGAGGACAGAGCTGCCATGACCAAGCAACCCTTCTACAAAAGCCTGTATGTGCAGGTGCTGATCGCCATCGCCATCGGTATCGCACTCGGCCACTTCTACCCCGACACCGCCAAACTGATGAAGCCGCTGGGCGATGGCTTCGTCAAACTGATCAAGATGGCCATCGCGCCGATCATCTTCTGCACCGTGGTTACCGGTATCGCCGGCATGCAGAGCATGAAGGCGGTGGGCAAGACGGGCGGCATGGCGCTGCTGTACTTCGAAATCGTTTCCACCGTCGCGCTGATCATCGGCCTGGTCGTGGTCAACGTCGTCCAGCCGGGCGCCGGCATGCACGCCGACGTCGCCACGCTGACCGCCGAAATGAACAAGAACGCGGCGCTCACCGGCTTCATCGCTTCGGGCGAGAAGCAGAGCACCATCGACTTCTTCATGAACGTCATCCCGAGCACCGTGGTCGGCGCCTTCGCCAACGGTGACATCCTCCAGGTGCTGTTCTTCTCCGTGCTGTTCGGTTACGCGCTGCACCGCCTGGGTGACTACGGCAAGCCGGTGTTCGAGTTCATCGATCGCATCACCCACGTGATGTTCAACATCATCAACGTGATCATGAAGGTCGCTCCCATCGGTGCCTTCGGTGCCATGGCCTTCACCATCGGTGCCTACGGCCTCGGCTCGCTGGTGCAGCTGGGCCAACTGATGCTGTGCTTCTACATCACCTGCCTGCTGTTCGTGCTGATCGTGCTGGGCGGCATCGCCCGCGCCCATGGTTTCAGCATCCTGCGCTTCATCTCGTACATCCGTGAAGAACTGCTGATCGTGCTGGGCACCTCGTCCTCCGAATCGGCCCTGCCGCGCATGATCGCCAAGATGGAGAAGCTCGGCGCCGACAAGAGCGTCGTCGGCCTGGTGATCCCGACCGGCTACTCGTTCAACCTCGACGGCACCTCGATCTACCTGACCATGGCTGCGGTGTTCATCGCCCAGGCCACTGACACGCCGATGGACATCACCCACCAGCTGACCCTGCTGGTCGTGCTGCTGATCGCCTCCAAGGGTGCCGCTGGCGTCACCGGTTCGGGCTTCATCGTGCTGGCGGCAACCCTGTCCGCCGTCGGCCACCTGCCGGTTGCCGGCCTGGCGCTGATCCTCGGCATCGACCGCTTCATGTCCGAAGCCCGCGCCCTGACCAACCTGGTCGGCAACGGCGTGGCCACCATCGTGGTCGCCAAGTGGTGCAAGCAGCTGGACGAGAAGACCCTGTCCGCAGAACTGGCCGCTGGCCCGGGCAACTCCGCGGAGCTGCAGCCGTCCTGACGCGCTTTTCAAAGAGCAATTCGGCCCGGTGAACGTGAAGCACCGGAGCCTTTCCAGCCCGCTCAATTGAGCGGGCTTTTTTATGCGCGGGTGAAAAGCCGCGGCTCTTCGTAGGAGCGAGCTTGCTCGCGAACGGTTTCCCGGCAGCTTTGGAGGTGGGCGGGTTCGCGAGCAAGCTCGCTCCTACAACGGTGCCTTGGCCGCGTGCAGGGGAGGCTGGGCTTTGCAGCGCGCGTGGGAGCGGACTCTGTCCGCGATTGGCCGGAGGGTGTGTATCAACGAGAAAGGCGCACGCAGAAGCGTGCGCTGAAGAAGCGGAAAGGAATCAGAGAATGATCTTGTCCTTGAGCTTCTCCGCCGCCTGCTGCAGCGCCTGGATGACCCGCTCCTTGTCGTAGTTCTGCACGTTGTTGGTGTCCAGGTACATGGAGAAGCCCGGCACCTCGTGTTCGACGAAGCTGGGGTTGGAGCCCAGGTCGCGGCGGAAGTCGACCACCTGGTAGATCTGCACCGGCTTGCTGAAGCCCTTCACGGCGATCTGCCCCTTGTCGCGGCACATCAGCACATCCTTCACCAGCGAGTAGGTCTCGTGGCTGATGAGGATCTCGCCGGCCTCGGCGGCGCTTTCCAGGCGGCTGGCGAGGTTCACTTCGCGACCGATGATGGTGTAGTCCATGCGCGTGTCGGCGCCGAAGTTGCCCACGGTGCAGTAGCCGGTGTTCAGGCCCATGCGCACTTCCAGCGGCTTGGTGATGCCCTGGGCGCGCCACTGCTGGCGCATGACCTTCATGTGCTTGCGCATGGCCACGGCCATGGACACGGCGGCCACGGCGTCCTTTTTCGCGCCCTGGGTGGCCGGGTCGCCGAAGAACACCATCACGCAGTCGCCGACGAACTTGTCGATGGTGCCACCGTATTTCAGGGCGATCTTCGACATCTCGTTGAGGTAGTTGTTGAGCATGTCGGTAAGTGCTTCGGCTTCGAGCTCCTCAGACAGTTCGGTGAAGCCCTTGATGTCGGAGAAGAACACCGTGAGCTTCTTGCGCTGGGTTTCCAGGCGCACCGTGCGCTTGCCGCTGAAGATCGATTCCCATACCTGCGGCGACAGGTACTTGGCCAGGTTGCTGGCCAGGCGCGCGGCCTTTTCCTGCTCCAGGGTGATGTCCGAGCGCGCCTGCGCCAGGCGCAGGCCCTGCTGGTGTACGAAGAAGGCGGTGATGCAGATGTACAGGGTGGAGAACAGCACGCTGACCAGCGCGACGATGCTCGGCGTCTGGCCCTTGTAGGTCGGCGAGATCAGCGCGGCGCTGAGCACCGCGGCGCTCAGCGCCACCAGCAGCGCCAGGCCCAGGGAGCGCAGGCCGCCGATGATCAACGCGGAGAATGCGAGGATCAGCACCAGCATCAGGCTGGGCACTTCGGAGAAGCCCAGCAGCGCGGTGGCGATGCCGGCGTGCAGGGCGTCGATGAACAGCAGCACCAGGCGGGTGCGTTGTGGGTTGTCGCGCTTGAAGCGGCGGCTGATCTGCTGTGCAAGGTGGGGGTAGAGCAGGGCGTACGGGATCATCCAGAGGATGTCGAAGCCGAAGTACTTGGCGAAGGTGCCGGCGGTGATGGTGGCGGCGACGGCGATATAGGCCAGCACGCGGGAATGGTATTCGCGCAGGGGGGCGGAGGTGAGCGGAGTGCTGGGGCGCTCGAGAACGTTAGGCTTCATGCGCAAGAAACTTCCCTGGTGCGCGTAGGCTCGTGGCCGATTGCGCGTCTGATTTTGGGAAGAATCTTATTCCATGCGCAGCCACCGGGCCAGCGGCGGTTCGCCACTCTTTATCGCGAACCACCGGTCGTCTCGGGACCCTCAGGCCATCGTGCCGTCAGGCTTCTGGTAGATCGAGCGGCGAGGCTGGGCGAAGACCCGGCGCAGCATGGGCTCGAAGAACTCCAGGGGCAGGACTTCGCCGTCCGGATCGAAGGCGGCGGCGTCGTAGCGCGCGCAGAATTCGATGGTCTGCTCGAACTGTGGGTGATCCTTGAACTGCTCGCGCAGGTGCCGGTCCAGGCCCAGGTGATGGAAGAAGTAATAGCCCTGGAAGATCGCGTGCTTCTCGATCATCCACAGGTTCTCTTCGCTGACGAAGGGCTTGAGGATGGCCGCGGCGATGTCGGCGTGGTTGAACGAGCCGAGCGTGTCGCCGATGTCGTGGAGCAGGGCGCAGACCACGTACTCCTCGTCGCGACCGTCGCGGTGGGCCAGGGTGGCGGTCTGCAGCGAGTGGGTCAGGCGGTCCACCGGGAAGCCACCGAAGTCGCCGTCGAGCAGGCGCAGGTGGGTCATGATGCGGTCCGGCAGAAGGGCGGCGTACTGGCCGAAGTCCTTGGCGATGATCGCCCAGTCCTCGGCGCTGCCGTCTTCCATGTGGGTGAAGTTGGCGCGTGCGTTCATCAGGCTGTGCTCTCTTGTGATTGTCGTGGCGTGTCTGGATGGCACCGATCCAGTCTAGAAGCCTGACGGCCACGCGGTAGTGTCCGTGCAGCGCCAGCGGGGTGTCCCGGCGCGCGCGAATGGTGCGGCATCAGTCGCGCGGATGGCGGCTGGCATGCAGGGCGTGCTCAGGGGTTCTGCGGGTCGTGCCCCAGCGACTGGAGGAACAGCGAGAACAGCTCTGGCTGCGAGGAAATGTCGAGCTTGTTGTACAGGTGGCGGCGGTGGACCTTGATGGTTTCCGGGGAGATCGCCAGGCGCTCGGCCATGGCCTTGGAGGAGTAACCCCTGAGGATCAGCCGGGCGATCTCCAGTTCGCGCTCGGACAGCACGCCGGCGCCGAAGTGGCTCAGGGCGTCACGTACTTGTACCGCCACACCGTCGCTGGCGCCCGGCAGCAGGCGCTGGCTGCGTTGCTGCCAGTGCTGCTGCATCAATGCCAGCACCCAGGGGCAGAGCATCGCCAGCAGGCCGGTCTGCTCGCCATCGAACAGTCTGCGCATACCCAATGACAGCGACAGCGCGCCCTGGCCGGGCAGCTGCAGGATGAACTGCACCTCGTCCTCCAGCACGTTGTCGTGGAAGTAGCTGAGGAAGTACTCGCTCTGGCGGAACTGGTCCGGGGCGATTTCCTCCAGCCGGTACAGCCCGCTGGACACGCCTTCGCGGCAGGCCTGGTAGAACGGGTCGAGCTGGTACAGGCCGTCCAGATAGATAGCCATCGCCGCCGGGCCGGCGCTGGGTTCGGCGTCGTATTCCTCCAGCGCCACCGGGGTGCCGCCGGCCGGGTAGAACATCGCCAGGGCGTTGTCGAACGGTAACCACTGGTGCAGCAGCAGGATCAGTTGCTTCCAGAAGCGCGGCTGGCCGATCTGCTCGATGGCGCGGCCGAGGTTGGCGTGCATGCCGACTTCGCGGAACAGGTTGTGCATCCGAGTGGGTTCTCTAAGGGGGCGGAGGAGTCGGCCCACGGTTTCCTCCTTTTAGCCCGTCGCCGTCAAGGGGGCGTAACCCCAAATGGTGATTGGCCGCCCCTCTCGCCATGCCCAGACTGCACCCCACGCAGCGCCCCGCTCAGAGGGCGCATCAAGGTCTTCGTTCCTGCCTCAGCCACCAATAACAACACGAGGAAACAACGATATGAGCGCTTCCCCTGCGCCAGCGAGCGCGCTCAAGCCCAGCCTGGGCGTGCTCGACGTAGTCGCCATCACCGTCTCGGCGGTCACTCCCGCCAGCTCCGTTTTCGTCATCGCTCCCTTCGCCATCCAGCAGGCCGGCAGTGGTGCCTTCCTGGCGTTCGTCTTCGCCGGATTCCTGGCCCTGATGTTCGCCTGGTGTTATGCCGAACTGGGCCGGGCCCACAGCTCCGCCGGCGGCGAGTACGTCTACGCCAAGCGCGTATTCGGCGGCCTCGCCGGCTACGCCACCTTCCTTACCGTGCTGGTCTCGCTGCTGTTCATCCCGCCGGTACTGGCGACGGGCGCGGCGACCTACCTCAACAATGCCCTGGGGACGAACTTCGACACCCAGACGGTCGCCCTGGTGATAGTCGCCGCCAGCTACGTGCTAGGCATCCTGAATATCCGCGTGAACGCCTGGATCACCGGCGTGTTCCTGCTCTGCGAAGTGGCGGCGCTGCTGGTGATCGTGGTGCTCGGCTTCGGCCACGTCAGCCAGCCGGTGAGCGTGCTGGTGCAGCCACAGCACATCGACGGCGGGATTCTGGCCGCCGCGCCCTGGGCGCTGGTGATCGGCGCCGTCGGTACCGCGCTGTTCTCCTACAACGGCTTTGGCGGCGCGGTGCTGCTGGCCGAGGACATGAAGTGCGGCGGGCGCAATGTGCACCGTGCGGTGATCTGGTCGCTGGTGCTGGTGGTGGCGATCGAGATCGTCCCGCTGACCGCGCTGCTGCTGGGGGCGCCTTCGCTGCAGGAGATGATCGCCAGCCCTGACCCGGTCGGTTACCTGCTCACCGCCCACGGCAACGAAACGCTGTCGCGGCTGGTCAGTGCCGGGATCTTCCTCTCGGTGTTCAACGCCATCGTCGCCATCGTCATCCAGGTCGGCCGGGTGATCTTCAGCAGCGGCCGCGACGAGTTGTGGACGCCGCTGATGAACCGTGCCTTCACCCGCATCCATCCGCGCTGGGAGTCGCCATGGATCGCCACGCTGTTCCTCGGCGTGCCCTCGGCGGCGCTGAGCTTCAGCTCGAACCTGGAAGAGCTGACCTCCTTCACGGTCCTGCTGCTGGTGATGGTCTACCTGGTGGTGGCGCTCTGCGCGTTGTTCAGCCGCGTGCTGCGCCGCGACCGCGAGCACCCGTACCGCATGCCGCTGTGGCCGTTGCCGGCAATGCTGGCGGTGGTTGGCGCCGGCTACCTGTTGCTCAACCTGCTGATGGACGCTTCCTCGCGGGACGTCATGATCATTGTCGGGATACTGGCCGTGTCGGTGATTCTCTACAGCACCTACGGCAAGCTCAGCCCGGCCTTCCAGAAACTCTGAAACCCTGCTCGACAACCAAGGAGACAGCATGCGCGCTCGTCAACTCGGCATCACCCTCGGCCTGGGCACCCCCGGCGAGTTCAACGCCATCACCGATGTTCCCGGTATCCGCGTCGGCCACAGCACCTTGATCGGCGAGCGCGATGGTCGCGCCGTGCGCACCGGGGTCACGGTGGTCCAGCCGCGCGATGGCGCAGCGCGGCAGCAACCCTGCTTTGCCGGCTGCCATGTGCTCAATGGCAACGGCGACGCCACCGGGCTTGAGTGGATTCGCGAGGCGGGGCTGCTGACCACCCCCGTCGCCATCACCAACACCCACAGCGTGGGCACGGTGCGCGATGCGCTGATCGCCGCCGAGCATGCCGAACTGGCCGACCCGTCCATCTACTGGTGCATGCCGGTGGTGATGGAAACCTACGACGGGCTGCTCAACGACATCTGGGGCCAGCACGTCGGTGCCGAGCAGGTGGGTGAAGCGTTGGCCGCCGCCGAGTCCGGCCCGGTGCGGGAAGGCCCGGTGGGCGGCGGCACGGGGATGATCTGCCACGAGTTCAAGGGTGGCATCGGCACGGCCTCGCGCAAGTTGCCGGCGGAGCAGGGGGGCTGGACGGTCGGTGCGCTGGTGCAGGCCAACCACGGCCAGCGCCGTGAACTGCGGGTGGATGGCTATCCGGTCGGTCGCCACCTGGGCGACCTGCCGTCGCCCTTCGCGGAGCAGGGCACGCCGGGCATGGGCTCCATCGTGGTGATTCTCGCCACCGATGCGCCTCTGCTGCCGCACCAGTGCCAGCGCCTGGCACAACGTGCTTCGCTGGGAATCGCCCGCACCGGCGGCGGCACCGACGACTCCAGCGGCGACATCTTCCTCGCCTTCGCCACCGGCAACCGCGACCTGCCGCCGGCGGACTATGGGCGCAAGAACCTGACTTTCGCCACGGCCCTGGAGATGGTCAACAACGACCACATCTCGCCACTGTTCGCCGCCGCCGCCGAGGCGGTGGAAGAGGCCATCGTCAACGTGCTGCTGGCCGGCAAGGACATGCGCAGCGATGACGGCGTGCTGGTGCCGGCGCTGACCAGCGAGCGCTTGCTGGCGGCGCTACGCGAGGCCGGGTGGCGGCGTGGCTGAGGCGCTCAGCGCCAGCCGCGGCTGCGCCCGATGGCCTCGCTGAAGCGCGCCTGCCATTGGCTTGCCGTGGCGCCATCGACGCGCGGGCGGAACTCGGTGCAGGTATTGCGCGGCGGCTTCAGCTCGATGCCCATGCCGCGCGCCGCCAGGGCGGCGCAGCCAAACGCGGTGAGTTCGTCGAAGCGCTGGGTGACTATGTGGCGCTGCAGGATGTCGGCCAGGAACTGGGCGAAATAGGGGCTGCGGGCGAGACCGCCGTCAATTGACAGGCGGTCGGTCACGGTGAGGAATCCGTCCATGGCGCTGATCACCTCCGCGCTGCGCAGGGCGACCCCTTCGAGCAGGGCCTGGCACATGTCCTGGCGTGTGGTGGCGGCGTTCATCCCCAGCCACAGTGCGCCGGCGCTGCGGTCCCAATGCGGGCAGGCGAGCCCGGACAGCGCGGGGACAAAGGCCAGCCCGCGACTGATGGCGGCCGGTTGGTCGAACCCGGCGAGTTCCGAGAAGTCGCTGAACAATCCCAGTCGGCCGGCCCATTCGACGGCCGCGCTGGCGTCGTAGACGCCGCCGTCCATGGCATACACGGGTTTGCCGTCGATCTGCCAGGCAATGGTGGCGAGCAGGCCATTCTCCGGTGAGCGGATAATGCGCTCGCCGCTGAGCGTCAGGGCGAAGGCACCGGTGCCGAAGGTGATCTTCGCGTCGCCCGGCTGACGGCAGCCGTGGCCGTAGAGGGAGGCCTGCTGGTCCACGACCGAGGCGGTGACCGGGGTCACGCCGATTTCGCCGAAGTGCCCGACGGTGTCGCGAATCTCCGGCAGGGCTTCGATGGGCACGCCGAACAGGGCGCACAGGTCCGGGTCCCACTGGCCGCTGGCGAGGTTCATCAGGCTGGTGCGCGACGCCGTGGTCACATCCGTGGCATAGACTCCGGCCAGGCGATCGAGGAACCAGGCATCGCTGGTTCCCAGACGCAGCCGTCCGGCGCTTAGCGCCTGGCGAGCGGCGGGCAGATTGTCGAGGATCCAGCCCAGTTTGCTGGCTGAGAAGTAGGCATCCAGCGGCAGCCCGGCGCGCTCGAGGGTCAGGGCTTCGCCTCCCTGGGCGCGTAGCTGCTCGATGTGCCCGGTGGTGCGGTTGTCCTGCCAGACGATCAGGGGCGACAGCGGCTCCCCGCTGACGGCATCCCAGGCCATGCAGCTTTCGCCCTGATTGGCCAGGCCGATGGCATCGACCGGCCCGGCGGCCTCCAGGCAGCGTTGCAGGTTGGCCAGCAGTTCCAGCGGGTCATGCTCGACCCAGCCGGGGTGTGGATGGTGTTGCTGATGGCGAAGCGACAGGTGGATATCCGCGGAACCGTCCTGAGTGGTAACCAGAACGCGGGTGCTGGTGGTTCCCTGGTCAAGGGCTGCAATGTGCATGAGGCTGTCTCGGGTGGCGGTCAGCTGGGGAGGAAGGCGATATCGAGGCGCTGCGCGCCCGGTGTCAGCGCAAGGTCGCGCAGCGGTATCAGCAGGCGTCGCTCGGGCAGGCAGGAAAGCTGCCGGCGCCAGATTTCGCGGCCATCCAGGCGTACCTGCAACTGGCCGCTGACCGCCCGTTCCACGCGTAATTGCAACTGCTCCATGCCGGGCGTGTCACTGCACAGCAGGCGCTGCGGCACACAGAGTCGCAGGGGCGCGGCACACTTCACGGTAATCGGCTCGCAAGGCGCTGGGAGCGACTGCAGCAGATCGCTGGCGATCAACTGGGCGATGCGCTTGCCTTCGCGATACGACCAGCCTGCGGTCTCGATCGGCCGAAGCAGGTTGCCAGCCGCGAAGTAGCTGGAGTCCGAACAGCGGCCGAACTGGTCGATGCTCGGACCGCCGCTGGCGGGGTCCAGGTGCAGGTGGCTCATTCGCACCAGGCTGGCTTCCGGGGTGAAGCGTCCGCTCAGCAGCACACCGTCGCAGTCGATCTGCCGAATGCTGCCGTCGGCCAGGCGTATGCGTGCCGACTCCACACGCGTGGTGCCCTGGATATCCAGCAGCTCGCAGCCAAAATGCATCGGCACGCCGCACAGGCGGGGGAACAGGCCCATTGGCCAGCGCACCGTGGGGCGCTGGCGTGCTTCGATCATCGCCACCGGGCGGATGCCGGCGCGTCGGCAACTCATCACCGCCGACAGACTGACCAGTTCGGTGCCGACGATCAGCGGGCGCTCGAAGGGCTTGAGCCCTTGCAGGTAAAGGTAGGATTGCAGCGCCCCGGTATTGATCACTCCCACAGGCCGGTCGCCGCCCAGCAGGCGTGCCGAGCGCGGGGTTTCCCGGGCACCGGTGGCCAGCAGTACACGTTTGGCATGGACTGTCAGCGGGCCGTCCGGAGTCGCTATTTCGAGCTGACCCTGCAGGCCCAGGTTGACCACACTGTGGCGCAGATGGATGTCCACGCCGGCGCGCCGCGCGCTTTCCACGTTGAAGCGTGCATAGGCCGGGCCGGTCTGCAGGCGGCCATGCTCGCGCAGGCCGAACGGCGGATGGGCGCAATGCCGGGGTATCCCGCCGGCTTCTCCTTCGCGTTCGAAGACGCTGACGCGGGCGACTCCCAGGCGCTTGAGTTCGGTGGCGGCGGCCAGGCCGGCGGGGCCCGAGCCGATGATGGCGACGTCGGTAGTCTCAGTGCGGCTCATGGCAGGCCCCGGTGGCGAGTGGAGTGGCGAGGTGTCCGGCGCTCAGTTCGGCCACCCGGGCGTTGCAGTAGAACCCCTGGCAGCGTCCCATGCAGGCACGCGTGCGCCGGCGCAGTCCGCCGAAGTCGCCGGGGGGCAGCGGGGCATCGAGTGCTTCACGGATTTCCCGTTCGGTGACCATCTCGCAGTGGCAGACGATTTCCCCGTAGCCGGGCCGTTGCCAGTCGCGCGGCAGGTGTTCGGCGAGGTTGGGCATTTGCGGCCACTGGAGGTTTTCCAGGGGCGCGTGTGCCTGTTCCTCGGCGTACAGCCGGTGGATGTGCCGGGCAATGCCCAGTGCGGCGGTCAACCCGGTGGAGCGGATGCCGCCAACGGTGATCCAGTTGCGTTCGTGCACCTGGCGGATGCGGTATTCCTTCTTGTCGCTGGCGGGCCGCAGCCCGGCGTAGGTCGCTGTGACCGGCATGCCGGCGAGCCCGGGGATGCGCTCCTGGGCGGCGTCCATCAACTGCTGCAGCGTCTGCGTGTCCAGCCCGGCATGCACGCGGTCGTCCTGCTCCTCGGCCGTCGGGCCGACCAGCAGGTTGCCGAAGATGGTGCGGGTGAAGACGATGCCTTTGGTGCGCTCGTTGGGCACCGGCAGGATGATGTGTCCGATCAACTGAGCGGCGGCCTTGTCGTACACCACGAACTGGCCCTTGCGCGGGTGGATGCTGAACGACGCCTCGCCCAGCAGGCGCTGCTCCAGGGTGTCGCCGAACAGGCCGGCGCAGTTGATGACTGTCCGAGCGCGCAGGCTGCTGGTTGCTGCTCGCAGCGTCCAGTACTCGCCGTCGAATTCGCCTGCGAGAATTTCCGTTCCCAGGCGCACCTGGGCGCCGTGGGCGAGTGCCTGGCGCAGGTAGGCGAGTGGCGCAGACCAGGGGTCGATCAGATGCTCGCCGGGGACGCGCACCGCGGCCAATGCGCTTGCCGCCAGCGCGGGTTCATAGGCGCGCAGCTCCGTGCGGTCGATCAGCCGGGTATCGGCCACGCCGTTGGCGTGGGCCTGCGCCACTATCGACTCGAGCCGGGCACGGTCCTCCTCGCTCCAGGCCACCACCAGGGCGCCGGTTTCCAGTAGCGGAAGGTTCAACTGCCGGTGGATCTCGAGGTACTCCCGGTACCCTTCCTGCATGCAGGCCAGTTCGACGCTGCCAGGCGGGGCGTCGAATCCGGTATGGAGTATCGCGCTGTTGCCCTTGCTGGCGCCGGAGAGGATGTCGGCACCGCGCTCCACCAGCACGACCCGCGCGCCTTCCAGCGTGAAGCGGCGAGCCATGGCGCATCCCACCACACCACCGCCGATCACGGCGATATCAAAGGGAGCGTCGGCCTTTACCGCGGATTCGGTCATTTTATTGCTGTTTCCTAAGGTAACACTCCATTTTTTGAAGGTTTGTTACCTGTTTCGTCAAAATTAATGTTGGAAATCTGTTGTTTTAATGTGGCTTTTAATTTTGACTCAGTCAACAGCTGATCCGGCGGACGCTTTCGCAGGGGCATCAGTCGAGTGGGTTGCGCACCGGCGGCACGTGGACTTCCACGCCGGCTTCCTGCAGGGCCTCAAGGAGCTCCCCGGTCGGTGCGCGGTCCACCACCAGGCGGTCGATCCGGCTCAGGGGGAACACCTTGAACAGTGCGCGGCGTCCCAGTTTCGACGAGTCGGCGATCACGGTCAGGCTGCGTACCTGACCGATCATGGCGCGGGCGACCTCCGCCTCTTCGATGGAGAAGTCCATGGCACCATCACAGTCCAGGGCGCCAATGGTAATCACCGCATGTTCGGCGTTGAACCGGCTGATCTGCTCCAGGGCCAGTGCGCCGACGTTCTGCTGCGATTCCGGGCGGAACTCGCCACCGATCATGAACACCCGGTTGCCGGAGGCGCTGGCCTCGTTGGCGATCAGCAGCGAGTTGGTGATCACCGTCATGCGGTTGAGGCGCGCCAGTTCGCGGCCGAACAGCAGGGTGGTGGTGCCCGTGTCGATGAAGATGCTGTCGCCCGGAGCGAACAATCCCGCGGCGTAGCGGGCCACGGCGCGCTTTTCCTGGGCGTGCTCGTTCAGCCGGGTCTGGAAGGCGTTCTCGTGTTCGCCGCTGGGAGGCAGGGCGGCGCCACCGTGGAATTTGCTGACTTGTCCGGTAGCGGAGAGCTCGCCGAGGTCGCGGCGGATGGTTTCCTGCGAGGTGGCCAGAATCCGCGCCAGTTCATCCACCGAGATGCGCTCGCGCTGGCGGAGCAGTTCAAGGATCTGTTGCCGTCTTTCATTGGGGCGCATGCGCCAGTCTCCGGGTTGTCGCCGTGCCACCTGCCGGGGCGGCGATTGTTACCAAGGCACACCTTGAGGGCGCCGGGATAATCGCTGCATGGACCGGATGAGGTTTGCCGGGGCTGCTTTCTGAACGAATGGAAAACCAATCCCACAGGTGGTTAGGGCTTTTCCGAGTAATACGCGGAAGCGGCCGTCTGTGGTTTTTATGACAATTTAGGCAGTTTAAAACTTCAAATCAACACAAAAACCATACATTGGCACGACCCGTGCGAACAGGAGATGCGCAGAGGCAAGGGCGGGAACGCCCAAGCGCATCGGTGTTCGATCAACAGCGGTACCACACCGCATTCAAGGCTGAACAAAGGGAGCACGGCAGATGGCCGAGTTCGGAAATTATGTGATTTACCTGATCATGCTCGGCGCGGTGATCGGGGCGCTCGCTTCGATCCTGCGGCCGGAAAGCGGGCTGGGGCGCGAGTTCGTCAACGGTATCCACTCCATCGGCCCGGTATTCCTGGCTCAGGCCGGCATCATGGTCGCGATCCCGTATCTGTCGAAGGTGATCTCCCATGTATTGGGGCCGTTCTTCCAGGCCCTGGGGTCGGACGTCTCGATTGCCGCGCTGTCGATCATCGCGGTAGACATGGGGGGGTATCAGCTGGCCGATGCCCTGACGGCCAATCGCGACATGTGGATTACCGCCATGCTGGTGGGCTACACCTCGGGCGCCACGATCGTCTACCTCATTCCGGTGGGCCTGACGATGCTCGAGCGCAAGGACCACAAGTACCTGGCGCTGGGCGCGATGGCAGGGCTGATTAGCATTCCCTTCGCGGTGCTGGCGTCGCTGCTGCTGATTACCCTGGGCAACCTGCCGGTGCGCGAACTGGTATCCACGTCCACGGTCGCCACGCATTATCTGGCGCTGGACCTGGTCGGCATGCTCAAGCTGCTGGCGCCGCTGTTCGTCTTCTGCTTCCTGCTGGCAGCCGGCCTGAAGTACCGGGCGAACATGATGGTCACCGGCTTCCTGGTGTTCGGCAAGGTCATGGACGCCTTCATCAAGATCGCCCTGGCGCTGTCCATCGTCGAGCATTTCACCGGGGTGTTTACCAAGGTGTTCGGCGGTTGGGGCTTCGACCCGATGTTCGCTGACCAGAAGGAATTGATCCGGGCAATCGAGATCGCCGGCTATATCGGCATCATGCTCGCCGGCACGTTCCCCATCTGCTACCTGTTCCAGCGTTATTGCCGGCGGCCCATGGAAGTGCTCGGGCGGCAGCTGGACCTGACGCGCATCGGCGCAACCGGGTTCGTCATGGTGCTGGCCAACATCATCGCCACCTACCACCTGTTCAAGTACATGAACGCGCGCGACAAGGTGCTTTGCGTGGCGCTTGGGGTCTGCGCCCAGGCCACCATCGGCGACCACCTGGCCTTCACCGCCAACTTCCAGCCCACGCTGATTCTGCCGATCCTGCTAGGCAAGCTGTTTGGCGGACTGTTTGCGGTGTTCATCGCGATCAAGATTTCCGTTCCGGCCGCCCAGCGCTACGCCCTGCAGGAAGCGGAGCCGGAACAGCTGGTCGACGGCAAGCTGCCCGCCGTCTGAGTCGATTTTCCCCAAGGCCCGCGCTGCGCTGAGCAGCGCGGGCCGTTTTCATTGCACGAGGTTATTCATGCGCAAGATCTTTCTAGCCTGCCCCTACAGCCACGCGGACGCTGATGTTGTCCAGGGGCGCTTCGCCGCCTGCAACGAGGTGGCCGCCGCCATGGTCAAGGCCGGTCACGCGGTCTACAGCCAGGTTTCCATGTCCCACCCGATCAATGGCTGTTTGCCGGAGCTGGACAGGGCGGCCATCGGCAAGATGTGGGCGCCGGTCGATAGCTTCTTCATGGAGGTGCTCGAGGAGCTGGTGGTGCTGGATCTGGAAGGCTGGGAGCAGAGCGCGGGCATCCGTCGGGAAATCGAATTCTTCGAGGAGCGTGGTCGGCGGGTAAGTCTGTGGAGCGAGGTGCAGAACGAGTTCCGCTGATGGCGCGCATCGGGAGCGGCTGGCCGCTCCCGATGTATCCGGCTTAGTTCGGGGTGTAGATCTGGTCGAACACGCCACCGTCGGCGAAGTGGGTCTTCTGCACGGTGCGCCAGTCACCGAAGGTCTTCACTACAGAGAAGAAGTCCACCTTCGGGAAGCGGTCGGAGAACTTGGCCAGCACTTCCGGATTGCGCGGACGCAGGTAGTTGTTCGCCGCGATGGTCTGGCCTTCGTCGGACCACAGGTACTTCAGGTAGGCCTCGGCCTCGGCGCGGGTACCTTTCTTGTCGACCACCTTGTCGACCACGGCCACCGGCGGCTCGGCTTCGGCGGAGACGCTCGGGTAGACCACTTCGAAGCCGCCACGGCCGAACTCGCGGGCGATCATCTCGGCTTCGTTCTCGAAGGTCACCAGCACGTCGCCGATCTGGTTCTGCATGAAGGTAGTGGTTGCCGCACGGCCGCCGGTATCCAGCACCGGGACGTTCTTGAACAGCTGGGCGACGAATTCCTTGGCCTTGGCTTCATCCGCGCCGTGCTTCTGCGCGTAGCCCCAGGCGGAGAGGTAGGTGTAGCGGCCGTTGCCCGAGGTCTTCGGGTTCGGCACCACGACCTGTATGCCCGGCTTCACCAGGTCGTTCCAGTCCTTCAGGCCCTTGGGGTTGCCCTTGCGCACGATGAACACGGTGGCGGAGGTGAACGGCGCGCTGTCGTTGGGCAGGCGAGTGGCCCAGTCCTTCGGCACCAGCCCGCCATTGTCGGCGAGGGCGTCGATATCGGTGGCCTGGTTCATGGTGATGACGTCGGCCGGCAAGCCGTCGATCACGGCGCGCGCCTGCTTGCTGGAACCGCCGTGGGACATCTGGATGGTGATCTTCTCGCCTTTCTCGACCTGCCAGTGCTTCTGGAAGGCGGCGTTGTAGTCCTTGTAGAAGTCGCGCATCACGTCGTAGGAGACGTTGAGCAGGGGCTGGGCGGCCTGGGCGGTGGAGGCCAGGGCGAGGCCGGCGGCCAGCAGCGAGGCGCTGAACAGACGTTTCACGAGCAGTTCCTTTTGGCAGTGTTGTTGGGTGTCGATTATGCCGACAGGTTATATGCCACTTAAATACTTAAAGGCTATTTGCTTATGCGGGGACAGGGGTTGGCAAGCTCCCTGCGGGGCGCTTTCCCCGGGCCGCTGGCGCCGTGCTTGCTGCCCCCATGCCGAGAGCGGTTGCCCGGCAGCCTAGCAGGCCGGCCGGGCAATGGCTGCAGTGCAGGGCTCAGTCCAGCCCGCTGACTTCCAGCTCCTTGGGATACTCGACGCTGAACTTGAGGGTCGTGCTGCGTTTCTCGCCCGGCTTCAGTTGCCAGTCCCACAGCAGCTTGCCGTCGTCCTCGCGGGCGATCGCCTGGCCTTCGGGCTCCAGCAGCGCCACCTTGATCTGTTCGTTGCGCGAGACTGGCAACTGGTCCTTGAACTGCAGGCGCTGCTCGCTCTTGTGGTTGTTCTGCGCGTCGATGCGGAACTCGTAGGTGACGCGCTTGCGGCCGCCAGTGAGGCCGGTGTAGTCGGTGTAGCGGTTGACCAGCTTGCGCTTGATCGACATTGCCTCGTCGCCGCCCAGGGCCAGCTCGAAGGTCTCGCCCGGCATCACCGCGCGCAGTTGGTCGCTGGCGACGAAGGTGTTGCCCAGGTAGGTGTTGAGTTTGCCGGGCAGCAGCGGATAGTCGCTGGCGTTGCGGGTGTCGGCCTGCAGGTAGGCGGCTTCGCGCAACGAAGGCGTGGCGAGGTAGCGGAAGGTCGCCGGCAGCTTGAACTGGGCGATGGATACCTTCTGCGAGCTGCCGTCGCTGTTCAGCGTGGCGCGGGTCGGGATATGGAAGGAGGCGCTGGTGGTGGCAGCGCTGACTTCGGCGACGGCAACCGGCATTTCCGCCAGTGAGCCGGCCACGGCCTGCTCGTCCGCGACGAAGCGCTGGGCCTTCTTCGCTTCCATCGCCATCATCGGCGCGGCGGGTGCCGGAGCGGGCCTGGCGGCCAGTACCGTGCGCGGGTCGAAGGTGTCGACGAACCACGGCGAAAGCGCCGGCACGCTGCTGCCCAGGTTGGGGCGCGCGGTGGACAGGGTGAGGTCGACGTCGGTCCAGTCCTCGCCGCTGCTCTGCCGGACGATGCCCTGGTAGGTCATCTCGATCTTGTCCTCGCCGTCGCGCAGGCGGGCGTCATAGGCCGGGCGCCAGGAGGCATCGTAGAGCGTGTAGCTGAGCTGCAGACGGACCTGCGCAGGCTTCTCCAGCGCCACGCGGAGGATGGCGCGCTTGTAGTGGGTGCCGTCGCCGGCCAGGTGGCTGCGCTGGTTTTCCAGCTCCTGCTTGCGCTGCTGCAGTTCCTCGCTCTGCTGGTCGAGCTTGCGCTGCTCGTCGAGGATACGGCCCAGGTTGCCCTCGCTCATCTGCAGCAGGTTCTTCAGTTCGTCGATGCTCGGCAGCGCCTGGTTCTTGCCTGGCTTGGTACTGCTGGCCTGGATGTCGGCGAGGAACTGCTTCTGGTTTTCCAGCACGCTGCCGCGGTCGCTGATCTCGCGCTCCTGCCGTTCGATATCGCGCAGCTGCGCTTCCAGCTGTTGCAGGCGATTGTCCTCCGAGGGCGGCGATACCTGCGGGGCGCTGCTGACGTCGAGCAAGGTCGCGGCGGCGCTGGCGCTGAGCGAAGCCTGCAGGCTGTTGTCGTCGATGCGCAGGGGCAACTGTTCGAGGGCGATCTCGTGCTGGCCAGCGGGCAGTTGCAGGGTGGCGGTGCGGGTGACGATGGCGCGGTCGGTGTAGACGGTCACTGCGCTGATACGGCTGTCGGCCACCTGCGGGGTGGCCAGCAGCGGGGTGCTGGCCAGCGCGCCGGCCATGGCCAGAATCAGTGGGTGGAATCGGAAGGGCATGTGCTCACCTCGGGCCTGAAGGGCGGCCGGCACGGCGGAGCACCACGATGGCGTCCGTCCATGCTGCTTGTGACGAGGGGAACACGAACAACGGGTTGGCCTTGCTGGCAGTCATGCCGTTACCGGCGACGAACGGTCATTCGGCCTCGGCCCGGGCGCTGTCGTCTGCCCGTGGAAACAGGGGATTGCCGCAGCGCGAGCAGAACGCTGCGGCGGCCTCGTGGCTGCCTTTGGCGCAGGCCGGGCAGGGCTTGTCCAGTTGCCCCGGCGGGCGCTCCGGGCGCATGGCGTTGTGCAACTCGGCGCTGAAGATGCCTGTGGGCACGGCGATGATCGAATAGCCGGTGAGCATCACCAGGCTGGCGATGGCCTGGCCCAGCGGCGTTTTCGGGGTGATGTCGCCGAAGCCCACGGTGGTCAGGGTGACGATGGCCCAGTAGATGCTGCGCGGAATACTGGTGAAGCCGTGCTCGGGGCCCTCGACTACGTACATCAGCGAGCCGAACACCGTCACCAGGCTCATTACCGAGAGGAAGAACACGGTGATCTTCTGCCGGCTGCCGCGTAGCGCCGTGAGCAGGAAATCGGCCTGGCGCAGGTACTGGCGCAGCTTGAGGATGCGGAAGATGCGCAGCAGCCGTACCACGCGCACCACCAGCAGGTACTGGGCATCGGGGTAGAACAGCGCGATGACGCCAGGCAGCACCGCCAGCAGATCGATCAGCCCGTAGAAGCTCAAGGCATAGCGCAGTGGTTTGGGCGAGCAGTACAGGCGCAGCAGGTATTCGATCAGGAACAACCCGCTGATGAACCATTCGACACCGCTGAGCAGGCTGCCGAATTGCTGGTGGATGCGTCCGACGCTGTCGAGGAAGGCCACCAGCAGGCTGGCGAGGATGAACACCAGCAGCGCACTGTCGAAGCGTCGTCCGGCGATGGTGTCGGACTGGAAGATGATGACGTAGAGACGCTGGCGCCAGTTGGGAGAGTCGGCCATGGGGGAATCCGCAGAGGCGATTCAGACACCTTAGCCGAGATGCGCCGGGGTGGCCGCAGCCACCCCGGTCCGCGTCTGGGAAGGCCCGGTCAGGCGCGTTCGCCTGCCGAGGGTTCGTCCACGTCGCCCTCGGCGATGCAGGCCGCAGCGGTGAACAGCACGTCGGTGGATGAGTTCAGTGCGGTCTCGGCCGAGTCCTGGAGGATGCCGATGATGAAGCCGACCGCCACCACCTGCATCGCCACCTCGCTGGAGATACCGAACAGGCCGCAGGCCAGCGGGATCAGCAGCAGCGAGCCGCCGGCCACGCCGGACGCGCCGCAGGCGCAGACCGAAGCGACCACGCTGAGCAGGATGGCTGTGGGCAGGTCCACGGCTATCCCTAAGGTGTGTACCGCCGCCAGCGTCAGCACGCTGATGGTGATGGCGGCGCCAGCCATGTTGATGGTCGCGCCCAGCGGGATCGACACCGAGTAGGTGTCCTCGTGCAGGCCCAGGCGTTCGCACAGTTGCAGGTTGACCGGGATGTTGGCTGCCGAGCTGCGGGTGAAGAAGGCGGTGATGCCGCTTTCGCGCAGGCACAGCAGCACCAGCGGATAGGGGTTGCGGCGGATCTTGCTGAAGACGATCAGCGGGTTGACCACCAGCGCCACGAACAGCATGCAGCCCAGCAGCACGGCCAGCAGGTGCAGGTAGCCGAGCAACGCGTCGAAGCCGGATTCGGCGATGGTGCCGGCCACCAGGCCGAAGATGCCCAGTGGGGCGAAGGCGATTACCACGCGGACGATCAGGGTCACGCCGCCTGCCATGTCATCGAGCAGGTCGCGGGTGCTCTGGCGAGCGTGGCGCAACGCGATGCCCAGGCCGATGGCCCAGGCGAGGATGGCGATGAAGTCGGCTTCCAGCAGCGCCTTCACCGGGTTGGTGGTGACGCTGAACAGCAGGGCACGCATGACTTCACCGATGCCACCGGGCGGCGCCAGTTCGCTGGTCGGCGCGCTCAGCACCAGGGTGGAGGGGAACGTGAAGCTGGCGATCACCGCGACCACCGCTGCCGAGAAGGTACCGATCAGGTACAGCAGCAGGATCGGCCGGATGTGGGTGCGCTGGCCCTGCTTGTGGTTGGCGATGGAGGCCATCACCAGCACCAGGACCAGTACCGGCGCCACGGCCTTCAGGGCGGAGATGAACAGTTTGCCGAGCAGGCTGGCCGCGATCGCGCCTTGCGGCCAGAGCACCGCGAGGGCGATGCCGCAGAGCATGCCGATGAAGATCCGCAGGACCAGGCTGGTGCCCTTGAGCCGCTGCAGGAGGGTGGGAGTTGGAAGCGTCATGACATCGTTCGCTGCTGGAAGTGGGATCGCCCCGGCGGGCCGGGTGCGAGAGGGCGCGGATTATGCCGTCTGAGGGCGGCGAATGCGCGGCAATCCGTCGATTGATCGGTCAGGTTGGGCTTCTTCAGGTGTCTGGGCGAGTCTGGACGGCCAGGCGCGAGCTGGCATTGATCCATGCCGGTCACTTGGGGAAAAGTGGCTGTCAGCCGAGGTCGGCGAAGGATTCAGGGTCCAGGTCGATACCGGCAACCCGCTGCACGGCGCCGCGCATGGTCACCTGGAAGTGATCGTCGACGCGGATCTGCAGCAGCCCGCCAGCCAGGTGCAGTTCGATCTTCTCGTCACACAGGCCGAGCCGGCGTGCCACCGAGGCGGCGGCGCAGCTGCTGGTACCCGACGACAGCGTGTAGCCGGCGCCGCGCTCCCAGATTTCCACGCGCAGCGCATCGCGAGCGAGCCATTGGACGAACTGCACGTTGCTGCGGCGGGGGAACAGCGGGTGGTTTTCCAGCAGCGGACCAAGACGGCGGGCCAGCTCGGGGCTGGTCTGTTCGACGAAGACCACGCAGTGCGGATTGCCCATGGAAACGGCGTTGATCTTCAGCGACACGCCGTCGACTTCCAGTGGATAGTCCAATGCCTCGGGGGCATCGATCAGTACCGGAATCCGTGCACAGGCGAACTCGGCGTGGCCCATGGAAACCTCCACGCTGCAGCCCTCGTCGAACACCTGGCTGGTAACGGTGCCACCGGCGGTGACGATGTCGAACGGCTGTCCGGCAACCAGTCCGCAGTCCCATAAATAGCGGGAGAAGATGCGCAGGCCGTTGCCACTCTTCTCCGCTTCGGAGCCGTCCGGGTTGAGGATGCGCAGGCCGAAGGCGCTGTCACTGTGATTCGCCAGCAGGATGCCGTCGGAACCGATGCCGAAGTGGCGGTCGCAGACCCGGCCGATCTGCGCCGACGTCAGGGCAAAGGGTGCCTTGCCGGCGTACACCAGATAGTCATTGCCCAAAGCCTGGTATTTCACGAAGTGCATGGTCGCGGTCCGTCGCCAGTGGGGAGGCCCCGACTATACACGCGGCCCGGTGCTTTCCGTTCCCTGGCTCAGCAGCGCATCCAGCACGCGCTGGCCGAGGATCACCAGCCAGCAGGCGAGGATGAAGGGCGCGGTGAAGGCGGGCAGGCCGACCCGCGCAAAGCATGGCTGCAGCAGCACCGCCAGGAGGATGCCGCACAATGGCGCCAGGGGGCTGCGGAAGCGCAGCGCCAGGGCGATCCCGGCCAGTGCGCCGTTCAGCCCGAGCAGCCCGGCCTCAGCGGAGGCGGCAGGCAGGCCGAACAGCGGCGCGATGGCCAAGGCGCCCGCGGCGCCGACCAGCGCCCAGAACGCGGCGCGACGATCCGCCAGCAGCAGGCCGAGGGCGATGGTCAGGCCGGCGAGTGGTTCGCCGAGGAAGATCACCTCGCCGAAGCCCAGCGTCGTCGAGTCCAGCAACGGGTTCACCGTGCCGCAAGACAGGCAGGCGGTCGCGGCCGCCGGCGCGAAGCCAAGGGCCTGGCCCAGCGTCACCGACACCCAGCCCAGCAGCACGAAGGCCGAGGTATAGGCCGGTAGGCCGAAGCGCTGGCGTGACTGGCGCAGCAGCACGGCCTGCACCGCCACGCTGGTGAGGATGGCGGCGATGGTCAGCATCACCAACCCCAGCGACCACTGGAACACGAAGGGCAGCAGCAGGCCGATGAGGATCGGGTTGTAGTCGTGCAGGCCGGCGTCGATGTCGGCGTGCGGCTCGCGCACGAAGCGCGCAGTGAGCGGGCCGAGCAGGGCACCGAGCAAGGCGCCGGGTAGCAGCTGCGGTGCGGCCCAGGCAATGGTCAGCAGCAGGATCAGGCCGAAACGGGCGTCGGCCTGCAGGTAGATCTGGCCGAAGCCGATCAGCCGGGTGCGGAGCTGATGTTTCCAGGAGAGGGGGTTCAGGTGCATGGGGATACAGGGCAGGTTGAATGGGGCTCCGCAGCGCTTCGCTGGGTGTGGGGCGTCGTGGCCCCATCGACGAGCAGTGCGTGAGCATTGTGTGACGCCGCCATACGGGGCCGCGCCACGGGGTTGGAAAAAGAAAAGAGGCTGCCGGCGGGATCGCCGCCAACAGCCTCAAAGTTCCATGGCCAGCATTGGGAGTTGCTGCGTGGGGGCCATGGACCGACAAGCATTCGGTGCTCATGTTTCTGCTGCTGAAGCACTCAGTAGCAAGGTCAAACCCGGACGGACGGGGACGCGGCCCCGTATTCCCGGCCCCGTCCGTCCGGGAGTGACTCGGTGCGGAGGCACGCTGTCGCGCGTGGCTCCTGAACTCGGTGTTTCTCCTGTCAGATCGCTGTCCCTCACCCCAGCCCTGGCTGCGCGCCCCGCTCCAGAGGGAGAGGGAGCAGGTCGGCGTGGCTGCCAGATCAGTGCTACCCGGATAACTCCTTTGCAGCACGGTATCTACAATGAGCGCCTTGTCCCGACGTCGCTCCGGACGGCTCCCTCTCCCTCCGGGAGAGGGCTGGGGTGAGGGCGCTCTTGCCGCTCTAAACCTTAAGCCCCCAATGCCGGCGCCACCGTCTCGATGCGCAGCATATTGGTGCTGCCCGGCTGGCCGAAGGGCACGCCGGCGGTGATCACCACGGTGTCGCCACGGCGCGCCATGCGCTGGGCCAGGGCGATGTCCAGGGCGGTGGAGCAGATCTCGTCGACATGGGCGAGCTGCGCATTGACCACCGAGTGGACGCCCCAGGCCACGGTCAGGCGGCGGGCGGATTTCAGTTGCGGGGTGAGGCTGAGGATCGGTGCCTTGGGCCGCTCGCGGGAGGCGCGCAGGGTCGAGGCGCCGGACTCGGTGTAGTTCACCAGCACCGCCACCGGCAGGATGCGGCTGATCCGGCGGATCGCGCAGCTGATGGCGTCGGAGACGGTGGCGTCCGGTTCCGGGCGGTTGATCTCCAGGGTCGCCTGGTAGTCCGGCTCGGCTTCGACCTGGCGGATGATCTTCGCCATCATCTCCACCGCTTCACGCGGGTACTGGCCCGAGGCGCTTTCGGCGCTGAGCATCACGCAGTCGGCGCCTTCGCTGACGGCGTTGGCCACGTCGGTCACTTCGGCGCGGGTCGGCGCCGGGGAGAAGCGCATCGATTCGAGCATCTGCGTTGCGACCACCACCGGGCGGCCGAGCTGGCGGCAGACCTGGATGATGCGCTTCTGGATGCCTGGCACGCTCTCGGCCGGCATCTCCACGCCCAGATCGCCACGGGCGACCATGATCGCGTCGGAGAGGCGGGCGATGGCTTCGATGGACTGCACCGCCGAAGGTTTCTCGATCTTGGCCATGAGGAAGGCCTTGTCGCCGATCAGCGCGCGAGCTTCTTCGATGTCTTCGGGGCGCTGCACGAAGGACAGGGCGACCCAGTCCACACCCAGCTCCAGGCCGAATTCCAGGTCACGGCGGTCCTTGGCGGTCAGCGGGCTGAGCTTGAGCACGGCCTCGGGGACGTTGACGCCCTTGCGGTCGGACAGTTCGCCGCTGTTCATCACGCGGGTCTCGATGGCATCGCTGTGGGCATTGAGCACCTGCAGGCGAATCTTGCCGTCGTCCAGCAGCAGGCTCATGCCCGGTTCCAGCGCCTGGATGATTTCCGGGTGGGGCAGCATGACACGCTGGGCATCGCCCGGTGCGTCGTTGAGGTCGAGGGTGAAGGTCTGGCCCTTCTCCAGTTGCACCGCGCCCTCGGCGAAACGGCCCACGCGCAGCTTCGGCCCTTGCAGGTCCATGAGAATGCCGATGGGGTAGTTCAGTTCGGCTTCCACTTCGCGCACCCAGGCGAAACGCTGGGCGTGGTCGCTGTACTCGCCGTGGCTGAAGTTCAGGCGGAACAGGTTGGCGCCGGCTTCCACCAGGGCGCGGATGTCGTCGCGGCTTTTGATCGCCGGGCCCAGGGTCGCCAGAATCTTTACTTTTTTATCCGGAGTCATAATCAGGCTCGAATCAGGTTATTTCGTGGCCGCGTTGCTGGGTAAGCGTTCGCCAGGCTAGACGCGGAATGCAGCTAATGGCGTTCCCTTCGCCGACGCATGGCGAACGCTGACACGCAACCCGAAGGGACGGGGCCAGCTTGTCGCAGTGCGGCGTTGCTCGTTGGTCATCTGGAATCACCAAATCTCTCTCCTCGCGCCTCGCCCTGCGACAAGCTGGCCTCCGTCGCGGCCGACGAAATCACCTGATTCGAGCCTGCATTCTCGAGGACCAGGATGGCGCGGAAGTCGTTGACGTTGGTGCGGGTCGGCTTGGTGATCACCAGGTCGCCCAGTTCGGCGAAGAAGCCGTAGCCGTTGTTGTTGTCCAGTTCGTGCAGCGGGTTCAGGCCGGCCTTGAGGGCGCGGCTGTAACTGCACGGGCTCATCAGGGCACCGGCGTTGCTTTCCATGCCGTCGATGCCGTCGGTGTCCCCCGCCAGGGCCCAGATGTTCGGTTCACCTTTCAGGTCGGCGGTGAGGCTGAGGAGAAACTCGGCGTTGCGTCCGCCACGGCCGTTGCCGCGCACGGTGACGGTGGTCTCGCCACCGGAGAGGATCAGGCACGGCGCCTTCAGCGGCTGGCCATGCTTGCGAACCTGTCGGGCGATGCCGGCGTGGACCTTGGCCACCTCGCGGGATTCGCCTTCCAGGTCGCCGAGGATCAGTGTCGGAATGCCAGCGGCTTCGGCCTTGGCGGCTACCGCGTCGATGGCATGCTGGGGCGTGGCGATCAGCTTGAAGTGGCTGCGCGACAGGCATTCGTCACCGGGCTTTACCGTTTCCGAGCGCGGGTCTTCCAGCCAGGCGCGCACGTTCGCCGGGACTTCGATGGCGTAGCGCTTGAGGATCGCCAGGGCGTCGGCCGAGGTGGTCGGGTCGCCCACGGTGGGGCCGGAGGCAATTACCGTGGCTTCGTCGCCGGGCACATCGGAAATCGCGTAGGTGTACACACTGGCCGGCCAGCAGGCACGCGCCAGGCGACCGCCCTTGATGGCGGAGAGGTGCTTGCGCACGCAGTTCATTTCGCTGATGGCGGCGCCGGATTTCAGCAGTGCCTTGTTCACGCTGCGCTTGTCGTCGAGGCTGATGCCTTCGGCCGGCAGGGCGAGCAGGGCAGAGCCGCCGCCGGAGAGCAGGAAGATCACCCGGTCGTTCTCGGAGAGGCCGCTGATCAGCTCCAGCACGCGACGGGCAACGCGTTCGCCGGCGTCGTCCGGTACCGGGTGCGAGGCCTCCACCACTTCGATGCTGCGGCACTGCGCACCGTAGCCGTAGGGCGCGACGACCAGGCCTTCGACCTGGCCGTTCCAGTGTTGCTCGGCGACTTCGGCCATGGCCCCGGCGGCCTTGCCGGCGCCGATGACGATGGTGCGGCCACCTTTATCGGTGGGCAGGTGCTGCGCCAGTACCTGGGCCGGGTGCGCGGCGGCAATGGCGGTGTCGAACAGCTCGCGCAGGAAGGCGCGTGGGTCCAGGCTCATGACAGGCTCCCGTGATTCTTGTTGTGGTGTATCCATGGCTCAGTCGCCTTGAGGAAGGAGACTCAGCGATGGATTCGAACGCCCCGGCCGGCAAGGCCGTGATTCCCACCGGCCGGGTGTTCGAGTCGCTTTGCAGCATGGCGGGCGACGCCACTCCCATAACCTCGCCCGTCACCTTGCTCTGGCTGGCGCATAACGCCGTTGGCGTTATCCGCCCTACGCCTTGCTTTCGTAGGATGGCTGGAGCTTGCGATACCCATCACCCAGTGGTGCCGGGATCGATGGGTATCGCTGCGCCCCACGCCATCCTGCGGGCGTGCTTCTTCAGTCCTTGCGGATGGAGAAGTTGGCCATGTGCTCCAGGCCCTTGATCAGGCCGGAGTGGTCCCAGTTGCTGCCGCCGATGGCCGCGCAGGTGCTGAACACCTGCTGGGCGTTGGCGGTGTTGGGCAGGTTCAGGCCCAGTTCGCGCGCGCCGGCCAGGGCCAGGTTGAGGTCCTTCTGGTGCAGGCTGATGCGGAAGCCCGGATCGAAGGTGCCTTTGACCATGCGGTCGCCGTGCACTTCGAGGATGCGCGAGGAGGCGAAGCCGCCCATCAGCGCTTCACGCACCTTGGCCGGGTCGGCGCCGTTCTTGGCGGCGAACAGCAGGGCTTCGGCGACGGCCTGGATGTTCAGGGCGACGATGATCTGGTTGGCCACCTTGGCGGTCTGGCCATCGCCATTGCCGCCGACGCGGGTGATGTTCTTGCCCATGGCCTGGAACAGCGGCAGGGCGCGTTCGAAGGTGTTCGGGCAGCCGCCGACCATGATGCTCAGCGAAGCGGCCTTGGCGCCGACTTCACCGCCGGAGACCGGGGCGTCCAGATATTGCGCACCGGTGGCCTTGATCTTCTCGGCGAAGGTCTTGGTGGCGGTGGGGGAGATCGAGCTCATGTCGATCACCACCTTGTTCGGACCCACGCCCTCGGCGATGCCGTCCTTGCGGAACAGTACGTCTTCGACCTGCGGGGTGTCCGGGACCATCACGATGATGAACTCGGCTTCCTGGGCGACTTCCTTCGGGTTGGCCAGGGCGACGGCGCCGCCGCTGGCCAGCTCGGCCGGAGCGGCATCGTGATGGGTGGAAACGAAGATCTGGTGACCTGCTTTCTGCAGGTTCAGCGCCATGGGCAGGCCCATGATGCCGGTGCCGATGAATCCGATTTTGGCCATGAGGAATTCTCCTGGTTGTTCTTGTTGGGTTTCGGCTCCCCGCGTACCCAGGGAGTCGATGTGCAGGCCGTAGGATGGGTGGAGCTTGCGATACCCATCACCAAGTGGTGCCGGGGTCGATGGGTATCGCTGCGCTCCACGCCATCCTACGAAGTGAGTCGGGTCACACGACGTTGTGGCTCTTCAGCCAGCCAAGGCCGGCTTCGGTGGTGGTCTTGGGCTTGTATTCGCAGCCGACCCAGCCGCGGTAACCAACGCGGTCCAGGTGGTCGAACAGGAAGCGGTAGTTGATCTCGCCGGTGCCCGGCTCGTGGCGGCCGGGGTTGTCGGCCAACTGCACGTGGTTGATCGAGGCGAGGTTCTTCTCGATGGTCCGCGCCAGGTCACCTTCCATGATCTGCATGTGGTAGATGTCGTACTGCAGGAACAGGTTGGCGCTGCCGACCTTCTCGCGGATGTCCTGGGCCTGCCGGGTGGTCTGCAGGTAGAAGCCGGGAATGTCGATGGTGTTGATCATTTCCATGACCAGCTTGATGCCCGCGGCTTCGAGCTTGCCGGCCGCGTACTCGAGGTTGTTCAGGAAGGTGTTCTCGATGGTCGCGCAGTCGTAGCCCTGCGGACGGATGCCGGCCAGGCAGTTGACCTGGGTGTTGCCCAGGACCTTGGCGTAGGCGATGGCCTTGTCGACACCGGCGCGGAATTCCTCGACGCGGTCCGGGTGGCAGGCGATGCCGCGCTCGCCCTTGGCCCAATCGCCGGCAGGCAGATTGAACAGCACTTGCTCGAGCTTGTTGGCGTCCAGGCGGGCCTTGATCACCTCGGCCTCGACGTCATACGGAAAAAGGTACTCGACACCGCTGAAACCGGCGCGTGCGGCGGCGTCGAAGCGGTCGAGGAAGTCCACCTCGGTGAACAGCATGGACAGGTTGGCGCAGAAACGGGGCATGGGGTCACTCCTGTTGAACGGGTGGTGCGTGGTGCTCGGCTTCTTTTTGAAAGAGAGCAGGGGGTGGGGGACTCTCCGCCAGGAAATGTCCACCCCCAGCTCCTCCCCGCAGGGAGGAGTCGTTCGGTTCTATCAGTCCAGCAGCGAGATGGCAGTCGGTGCGTCGACGCCTTTCAGAGCCAGCTCTTCGAACTCGTTGACCGCGTTGATCTCGGTACCCATGGAGATGTTGGTAACGCGCTCCAGGATGACCTCGACCACCACCGGTACACGGTGCTGCTGCATCAGCTCGCGAGCCTGGGCGAAGGCCGCGCCGATCTGGTTCGGATCGAACACGCGGATTGCCTTGCAACCCAGACCTTCCACCACCGCGACGTGGTCCACGCCGTAGCCGTTGAGTTCTGGCGCGTTGACGTTGTCGAAGGCCAACTGCACGCAGTAGTCGATTTCGAAGCCGCGCTGTGCCTGGCGAATCAGGCCCAGGTAGGAGTTGTTCACCAGCACGTGGATATACGGCAGGTTGAACTGCGCGCCGGCGGCCAGCTCTTCGATCATGAACTGGAAGTCGTAGTCGCCCGACAGCGCGACGACCTGGCGACTCGGGTCGGCCTTGACCACGCCCAGCGCTGCCGGAATGGTCCAGCCCAGCGGGCCGGCCTGGCCGCAGTTGATCCAGTGGCGCGGCTTGTACACGTGCAGGAATTGCGCGCCGGCGATCTGCGACAGACCGATGGTGCTGACGTAGCAGGTGTCCTTGCCGAAAAACTCATTCATCTCCTCGTAGACGCGCTGCGGCTTGACCGGCACGTTGTCGAAGTGGGTCTTGCGCTGCATCGTGCGCTTGCGCTCGCGGCAGGACTCGACCCAGGCGCTGCGGTCCTTCAGCTTGCCGGCGGCTTTCCACTCGCGGGCCACTTCCAGGAACACGTCCAGGGCGGAGCCGGCGTCGGAGACGATACCCAGGTCCGGGGTGAAGACGCGGCCGATCTGGGTCGGTTCGATGTCCACGTGGACGAACTTGCGGCCAGCGGTGTAGACGTCGACCGAACCGGTGTGACGGTTGGCCCAGCGGTTGCCGATGCCGAACACCATGTCCGATTCCAGCACGGTGGCGTTGCCGTAGCGGTGCGAGGTTTGCAGGCCGCACATGCCGGCCATCAGCGGGTGATCGTCGGGGATGGTGCCCCAGCCCATCAGGGTCGGGACCACCGGCACGCCGGTCAGCTCGGCGAATTCCACCAGCTTGTCGGAAGCGTCGGCGTTGATGATGCCGCCGCCGGCGCAGAGCAGCGGGCGCTCGGCGTCATTGAGCAGGGCCAGGGCTTTTTCGGCCTGGGCGCGGGTGGCCTTGGGCTTGTTGACCGCCAGCGGCTCGTAGGCGTCGATGTCGAATTCGATCTCGGCCATCTGCACGTCGAACGGCAGGTCGATCAACACCGGGCCGGGGCGGCCGCTGCGCATTTCGAAGAAGGCCTTCTGGAAGGCGTAGGGCACCTGGCCCGGCTCCAGCACGGTGGTCGCCCACTTGGTGACTGGCTTGACGATGCTGGTGATGTCCACGGCCTGGAAGTCTTCCTTGTGCATGCGCGCACGGGGAGCCTGGCCGGTGATGCAGAGGATCGGGATGGAGTCGGCGGAAGCCGAGTACAGGCCGGTGACCATGTCGGTGCCGGCCGGGCCGGAGGTGCCGATGCACACGCCGATGTTGCCGGCGTTGGTGCGGGTGTAGCCCTCGGCCATATGCGAGGCGCCTTCCACGTGGCGGGCCAGGACGTGATCGATGCCACCGAGTTTCTTCATGGCCGCGTACATGGGGTTGATGGCGGCGCCCGGTACGCCGAAGGCGGTATCGACACCTTCGCGACGCATGACGAGTACGGCAGCCTCGATTGCTCTCATTCTGGCCATATTTTGTTCCTCGGTTCTTATACTGATTGTGTACAAAAGTTGAGGCGATTCTAGGCAGGCAATTCGACGAAGGTCAAGACGGGTTGTATACGAGGGACTGAGCGGTCATTTTTCGCTGAAAGCCGCCTACTGCGCTGGTTTCGGAGAAAACCTGAACGCAGGGTCAAACTATCGTTTGAAAAAATGTATACAAAAATAGATGCATATTGTCCTTTTAAGTTGCTTTGGGTGAGACCTTCGGCTACTAGATTGCGTACAGATTTCTGATACGCGTGTGCGCAGCATTCATCTGTGTGCATGGCGCGGCCCCGGCTTATCGACCTTGACCTGCCTTATCAACTTGAAGAGGAAAACCTCATGAGCACCCTGAGTCTGGAAACCGCACTGGACATCACCCGTCACGCCCTGGTGGCCAGTCGCGAGCTGTCCACCGCACCGCTGACCATCGCCGTGCTGGACGCTGGCGGACACCTGTTGAGCCTGCAGCGTGAGGACGGCGCGAGCATGCTTCGCCCGCAGATCGCCATCGGCAAGGCGTGGGGCGCGGTGGCGCTGGGCAAGTCGTCGCGGGTGCTGGCGGCGGACGCCCAGCAGCGCCCATCGTTCATTGCCGCGGTGAATACGCTGGCGCAGGGCAATGTGGTGCCGGCGCCGGGTGGCGTGCTGATCCGCAATTCGGCCAATGAAGTGATCGGCGCCATCGGCATCAGCGGCGATGTCTCGGATATCGATGAGCAGTGCGCGATCCGCGGTGTGCAGGCGCTGGGCCTGGTCGCTGACGCGGGCTGATCGAAGAAGGGAAGGGCGCGCGTTCGTCGCGCGCCTGGCCGAATTTGTAGGAGCGAGCTTGCTCGCGAACCGCCAAATGCGCCGGATGTATCAGGTGTAAAGCGGGTTCGCGAGCAAGCTCGCTCCTACGCGTTTCCGCGGCACCGGTAGGATGGGTGGAGCGAAGCGATACCCATGCGGCAGCGGTTGAAAACCGTTAGATCGACAACGGCCGCAAACGCCCCTGCGGCTTGGGCTCGCTGCCGTTGTCCGGCGCGGTGCCGCGCAGCACCAGGCGAGTGATGGTCTCGGTGGCCGCTTCGAAATCCGCGTCGCTCAGGCTGGTCTTACCGGTGACCATGGAGATCTGCCAGTCGAAATCGGCGTAGGTCTGGGTTGCTGCCCAGATGGTGAACAGCAGGTGGTGCGGGTCCACCGGCGCCAGCAGGCCGCGGTCGATCCAGCTCTGCAGGCAGGCAATGTTGCGCTGGGCCTGGGCGTTCAGCTCGTCCAGATACTCTTTGGGCAGGTGCGGCGCACCGTGCATCAGTTCACTGGCGAACACCTTGGAGGCATGCGGCAGCTCCTGGGAAATCTTCACCTTGGAGCGGATATAGGCACGCAGCGCCTCGCTCGGTTCATCGTCCTCGCGGAACGGCGCAGAGGCCTGCAGTAAAGGCTCCACCACGCTTTCCAGCACGCTGCGGTAGAGGTTTTCCTTGGACTGGAAGTAGTAGTAGACGTTGGGCTTGGGCAGCCCGGCGCGAGCGGCGATGTCGCTGGTCTTGGTCGCCGCGAAACCCTTCTCGGCGAATTCCTCGCTGGCTGCGCGCAGGATCAGGCGGCGGTTACGCTCGCGAATGCTGGTCATTGGCTGGTCTTCTTTCTTGTATTGCGTGGTCACCCAACTAAGCCGGGCATGGTAGCACCGGGCTCCGGAAGCCCTCAACTCAGGCGCTTGTACGCATTTTCCTGACTCGTGGGTCGGTTTTCTGTGTACAGCAGCGTAGTTCTGAGGTATTTCTAGCGCACTTTCGTTCGGCACCTGCCATCCGGAACCCCAATGTCCGATTCCCAGTTGGTCGACCCCTTCGGTCGACGCATCACCTACCTGCGCCTGTCGGTCACCGACCGCTGCGACTTCCGCTGCACCTATTGCATGAGCGAAGACATGCAGTTCCTGCCGCGCGACCAGGTGTTGAGCCTGGAAGAACTGGAGGCGGTGGCCGATGCGTTCATCGGCCTGGGCGTGAAGCGCATCCGCATCACCGGCGGCGAGCCGCTGGTGCGCAAGGGCCTGGCCGGCCTGCTGGCGCGCCTGGGCGCTCGGCCTGAACTGGACGACCTCTCCATCACCACCAATGGCTCGCAGCTGCGTGAGCGCGCGGCGGAACTGCGTGCTGCCGGCGTGCGCCGTCTGAACATCAGTCTGGATTCCCTGCGCCGCGAGCGCTTCGCCGCCTTCACCCGTTCCGACAAGCTGGAGCAGGTGCTCGATGGCATCGACGCTGCGCGGGAAGCCGGCTTCGAGCGCATCAAGCTCAACGCTGTGGTGCAGAAGGGTCGCAACGACGACGAAGTCGGCGACCTGGTGGAGTTTGCCCTGGCCAAGGGTATCGATATCAGCTTCATCGAGGAGATGCCGCTGGGCAGCGTCAGCAGCCACGAGCGCAAGCAGACGCTGTGCAGCAGCGATGAAGTCCGTGCGCAACTTGCCGAGCGCTGGCAGTTGCTGCCCACGCCCGAGCGCAGCGGCGGGCCTTCGCGCTACTACCGTATCGACGGCTACGCCAGTCGCATCGGCTTCATCTCCCCGCACAGCCACAACTTCTGTGGCGACTGCAATCGGGTACGGGTGACTGCCGAAGGCAAGCTGGTGCTCTGCCTCGGCCATGAAGGCGCGCTGGACCTGCGCCAGCTGCTGCGCGAACACCCTGGCGACAGCGTGCGTCTGCGCGAAGCGCTGATGCAGGCGCTGCAGCTCAAGCCCGAACGTCACCACTTCGAAGCGGATCAGCAAGTACAGGTGCTGCGCTTCATGAGCATGACCGGCGGCTGAGTCCGCCACGGCGGGTTGCCTGACCTGCCCGATAGAACAACAACACGTCACAAGGAGAGTCGTTTGAAGCTCAAGGCCTTCTGCTGGGCGCTCGCCAGCATCCTGTCCCCCGTCATTTCCGCTCCTGTCGTGGCGCAGACCTACGTGGTCGGCGTCGAGAACCTTCCCTTCGCCCCGCACTACAGCACCGATGCCCAGGGCAATTACCACGGCTTCGCCCGTGATGTGCTGGATCTGTTCGCCAGCAGCAGCGGCATCAGCCTGGAATACCGCCCGCTGCCAGTGGATGCGCTGTTGCCGGCGCTGCTCTCCGGCGCGGTCGATCTCAAGTATCCCGACAATCCCGACTGGGCACCTGAACAGAAGGCCGGCAAGACCCTGCGCTATAGCCAGCCGGTGACGCAGTACGTCGATGGCGTGCTGGTGGCGCCGGAGCGACTGGGGCAGGGCATCGGCGCGCTGAAGCGGCTGGCGCTGGTGGAAGGCTGGACGCCGCGGGGCTACGAGGCGCCGATCCAGGCCGGGCAGATCAGCCTGGCGCCCAGCGCCGACCTGCGGCAGATGGTGCATGCCGCGCTGAAGAAACAGGCCGACGGCGCCTACTTCAATGTGGTGGTCGCCACTTACTACCTGGACAACATTCGCGCCAAGCCCGGCGCGCTGGTGTTCGATCCTTCGCTACCGCATACCCGCAGCACGTTCCACCTTTCCAGCGTGAAGCAGGGCGAACTGATCCAGCGCTTCGACCGCTTCCTCGTCGACCATGCCAAGGAGGTCGCCGCGCTCAAGGCCAAGTATGGCGTCGAGGCGAGCCTGGACTCCGAGCACCTGGGCGTCGAGCAGTGGAAGGTGGATTTCCTCGAGCGGCAGAAAGCGAAACAGAAGTCGCCGTAAGTTGCCATCTTCCCTAGAATCGCCGCTGTCGTTTGCGCGCCAGCCGTAGGGAGGATGAAGTGCGCCGCGCTTTGTTCATCTGTAGCCGCAACCGCTTGCGCAGTCCCACTGCCGAAGTTGTCTTCGCCAACTGGCCGGAGGTCGAGACCGACTCCGCCGGTCTGGCCCTGAACGCGGAGGTACTGCTGGGTGTCGAGCAGCTGGAATGGGCCGATCTGGTGTTCGTCATGGAGCGCCGGCGTCGGCAGGCGTTGCTGCGCCGATTCCCCGTGGCGATGCGCGGCAAGCGCCTGGTGTGCCTGGATATCCCCGATGACTACGACTACCTGCAGCCCGAGCTGGTGCGGGTTCTCGAACTCAAGGTCGGGCCTCTTCTGCGGCAGGGGCAGGCGTGAGCGCAGTCCGTATTGCACTCCGGGATGCAGTGCTGGTCTGCCCGGGGTTCCGTATCCAGGCCCAGCCCGAGCCTTCGCTGGAAATCGATGGCGACCTGCTCTGGGCGCTGGAGCAGCCGCAATGGTGTGAGCTGGCCGTGTCGCTGGAAGAGCGCGGCGGCGGGTTGTGGATTGTGCCGCTGCCGCTTGCGCAGCAGGCGGGGTTCGATCCGCAGCGGGTGATCGGCTGGCGTGATGAGCCTGTGCGCATCGTGGAGCCCGAAGGCGTCGAGGATGCCGAGGCCGCCATCCATTGGTGGCGCGGTGGGATGGTCGAAGACGTGCGCGGGCGCGTCAGTCATCACCCTTGGGGGCGACTGCTGCGTCTTGAAGGGCCGGGAATCGGTCCTGAGCACATACTCTTTCCCCGTGGTCTCGGCTGCGTCTATCTCGGCCATCTGCACACCGACTGGCGCCAGTTGCGGATCGAGCCGAGTTCCTGAGTTCGGCGCACGCCAAGATTTCCGGAACCGAAGCGCAGCGGTCGCAGCCTAAATCTGCACTGTCCCAGCGAGGTGCTCCGCATGGCCACCGAAAAACCGCCCGCTCGCGGCGCAGCCCAGTCGCGGCCGCGTAGCAAAGGCAGCGACTCTGCCGCAAAGCGCAAGACCGCACCGCGCACCCAGGCCCGGGAGTCGAAGGCGAGCGGCGATACCGCGGACGATCTTTCTGCCGAAGAGCGTCGCAAAGTCGAGAAGAGCCAGCCGCCCCGCGCGCTGGTACTGCACGAAGTCATTCGCCTGCAAGGCAATCACGAACTGGAGCGCACACTGGCGGCGCTCTGGTGGTCGGCGCTGGCCGCCGGGCTGACCATTGGCCTGTCGTTGATGGCCATGGGGCTGTTCCGCGCGCGTCTGCCGGACCACGACATGGCGGTGATCACTACCAGTCTCGGCTACCCGGTCGGCTTCCTGGCAATCATCCTCGCACGCCAGCAACTGTTCACCGAGAACACCCTGACGGCGGTACTGCCGGTGATGAGCGAGCCGACCCTGGAGAAGTTCGGCCAGTTGCTGCGCCTGTGGTCGGTGGTACTGCTGGGCAATATCGTCGGCGCGCTGTTGTTCGCCTACGGCATGCTGCACCTGCCGATCTTCGATACCAAGGCGGATCAGGCATTCCTTGAGATCGGCCGCGAGGTCATGGAGAACGACCATTGGCAGATGTTTTCCAAGGGCATCGTCTCCGGCTGGATGATCGCCACCATGGTCTGGCTGGTACCGGCGGCGGAGAACGCCAAGGTGTGGATCATCTTCCTGGTCACCTACCTGATGGCCTTGGGCAGCTTCAGCCACATCGTGGTCGGCACCTGCGAGGTGGGCTACCTGATGTTCGCCGGGGAAGTGGGGCTGGCGGCGTTCGTCATCGATTTCGCCTTGCCGACGCTGGTGGGCAACATCGTCGGCGGTAGTCTGATATTCGCCCTGATGAGCCACGCCCAGGTACGCAGCGATACGTCGCCGCCGGAGAAGTCTCCGAAAAGAAAAACGGCGCCCTGAGGCGCCGTTTTTTTCGTGCGGCGTGAAGCGAGGCGTCAGATGCCCAGCTTGTCGCGCATGGTGTAGTACCAGGCACCGATCGCGGAGAACGGCACCTGGAACATGCGGCCGCCCGGGAACGGGTAATGCGGCAGGGTGGCGAAGGCGTCGAAGCGCTCGGCCTGGCCGCGCAGCACTTCGGCCAGCAGCTTGCCCGCCAGGTGGGTGTAGGTCACGCCGTGACCCGAACAGCCCTGGGAGTAATAGATGTTGTCGCCGATACGGCCAACCTGCGGCAGGCGCGAAAGCGTCAGCAGGAAGTTGCCGGTCCAGGCGAAGTCGATCTTCACGTCTTTCAGCTGCGGGAAGACCTTGAGCATTTTCGGACGAATGATCGCCTCGATGTTCGACGGATCGCGCGCGCCGTAGACCACGCCGCCGCCGAAGATCAGGCGGTTGTCGCCGGTCAGGCGGTAGTAGTCGAGCAGGTAGTTGCAGTCCTCGACGCAGTAGTCGGTCGGCAGCAGCGACTTGGCCAGGTCGGCGCTCAGCGGCTCGGTGGTGATCACCTGGGTGCCGCACGGCATGGACTTGGAAGCCAGCTCCGGCACCAGGCCGCCGAGGTAGGCGTTACCGGCTACCACGATGAACTTGGCTTTCACGCGGCCCTTCGGGGTGTGTACCACCGGGTTGGCGCCACGGTCGATCTTCACGGCAGGGGACTGCTCGTGGATCACGCCGCCCAGGGATTCCACGGCCGCGGCTTCGCCCAGGGCGAGGTTCAGCGGGTGAATGTGGCCGCCGCTCATGTCGAGCATGCCGCCGACATAGCTGTCGGTGCCGACGACTTCGCGGATGCGCTTGGCGTCCATCAGTTCCAGCTGGGTGTGGCCGAAGCGTTCCCACAGCTTTTTCTGCGACTCCAGGTGGCCCATCTGCTTGGCGCTGAGGGCTGCGAACACGCCGCCGTCCTTCAGGTCGCACTGGATGTTGTACTTGGCGATGCGCTCGCGAATGATGCGGCCGCCTTCGAAGGCCATGTCGCCCAGCAGCTTGGCCTGCTTGGCGCCGACGGTGCGCTCGATGACGTCGATGTCGCGGCTATAGCTGTTGACGATCTGGCCGCCGTTACGGCCCGACGCACCGAAGCCGACCTTGGCGGCTTCCAGTACGGTGACCTTGAAACCGTTTTCCAGCAGGAACAGGGCGGTCGACAGGCCGGTGTAGCCAGCGCCGATCACGCAGACATCGGTTTCCACCTCGCCCTGCAGTTCAGGACGGGCCGGGACCGGGTTGGCCGAAGCTGCGTAATAGGAAGAGGGGTAGGAAGTGTGCGGCATAATGCACCTGTGTTTGTTATTTTTTACGAGATGTGCGGATGCTACCTGAGTCGAATCTGGCCGGCTAGTGCCCGTGCAAAATAATTTACGGACGGTCGAACATAAAAAAATTCACTTTTTCAGTGGCTTAGCTGAAAAAAGTGCTTGACCGGTGAAAACGATCGCGTAGAATGCGCCCCACACGACAGGCACATAGCTCAGTTGGTTAGAGCACCACCTTGACATGGTGGGGGTCGTTGGTTCGAGTCCAATTGTGCCTACCAAACAAAATCGCTGCGGCGATTTCAAAAAGGGCGATCCGAAAGGATCGCCCTTTTTGTTTGCCCGCAGGAAAGCTGTCGACCCGCGGTAACGGCTGGTGTGCCTGCTATGGTGTCCACTTGGGATGTCTCGGAGGTGGTGATGGGCGGTCTGCGATTCTGGTGGGTGCTCGGAGCTCTGTTGGTGCCGTTGCCTGCGTTGGCTGAAATGCAGGTGATCTGGCCGCAGGGCTGGGAGGTTTCGCGCTCGCCTGCGGATGTGGCGGCCGATGCGCCGGTGGTTCGCCAGCGCGGCGTGCGCGTGGCTGAGGATGGTTCTCAGGAGTTGGTAATGGAGGTGACGCGCAGTCGCCTTGGTTCCGGCGTCACTGTCAGTGTCGAGAATGTCATCGTCGAGATGCGCAAGGCGCTGCAGAAGGATTTCATGCGCCAGGGGTTTCAGGCTGCATGTAGCAAGCCGCTGGATGCCAGGCTCGGCGGGTTCGACGGTCTGGAGGTGCGCTGTGGCATCAGCCAGAACGGCACTGAGGTTCTGAAGCAGACTGTTCAGGTTGCGCTGGGTGAGGGGGCGGCTTACTCACTGACCTACGCGGCGCTGTCAGAGCGTTATGCGGACCTGGCGGGAGAGATTGAATCGGTGAAGGCGGGGATCAGCCTGCGCTGATTGCTTCCTTATATAGAAGGCAGAAAAGCAAAAGCCCCGCTCATGCGGGGCTTTTTCGTTTTCAGGCTCAGGCAGCGATGGTGGCTTGCACTCGCTGGATAACCGCGTTCAGCGGGGCTTCGCCCAGGTATTGCTGGGGGTAGAGGCGTTCGGTGTGCTTGGCAATGCCATGCTCGTTCACCAGAGTGAAGCTGAAGCCGTGCTTGCGCTTGGCCTGGATGACGCAGTTCAGAGGGGCGAAGGCCGCCGAAAGGGTGCGAATCGCCTCCTGGATTTGCAGGGAGGTTTTCATTGTCTTGTCTTTCCAAATAGGTAACGGTCCTATGACCGTTGAATTCGTCAAAAGCTCCGGGTGCGATCTGAGAATGCAGAAGGCGTGTGACCGGAATATGGCAGCGATTGGAAACTTCGGGGTCTGGTCGCGTCAGGCTGCGGCGTTGGGTCGGGCAGGTGTTCTGACGTGGGGCGCTGGTCGCTCGGGCAAATGTTCCTGGCGCGGTTGGCGCGCTCTGGAATCGATGCGGAGGATGCGCTGGCCGTGGCCCTGTAGAGCCCAGCTTCTGCCCTGGATCGGGTAGGGAGTGCTGGGAGGGGCGACCTTGGGTTTGGTGTTCGCTCTGGCGATTATAAGGATTTCTGCTGGCGATGGCTAGTTTTTATACAGCCGTCGGTCAGTGCGAGGTGGGCGAGTGGGGATTCCGCGGAGCGGGAGCGCTCCGCGGAAGCTCAGTCCTATTGCAGCCAGGACTCCACGGTGTCGCCACCGTACTGTTGTTTCCAGGCCTTCAGGGTCTTGTGGTTGCCACCCTTGGTCTCGATGGTTTCACCATTGTGCGGGTTCTTGTAAACCTTCAGTTGGCGAGTGCGGCGCGGCGGCTGCGCGCTGGCAGGTTCGGCGGAAGTCTGCGGGTCGAGAATGTCGATGACATTGCGCAGGTTCATGCCGTACTGGTCCATCAAGGCTTGCAGTTGATCCTTGAACTCCAGTTCTTTCTTCAGGCCGCCATCGCTCTTGAGTTTTTCGAGCAGCGCGAGTTGCTCCTGGAGTTTGCGCTCGGCTTCGCGGAATTCCGCAAGTTTGGACATCTGGTTGCTCCCGTATGTAGGGTTGATTAGTACGGCGTGATTCTGTGTTCTGGTGGTTGTTCGCGTCAACTGAATATATGAATTATTGCGATTGGTGAAACACACTTTAAATATTGGCTGGGCTCGCCAGGTTGGCAGATTAATTGATCGATGATGGATAATGCGCGCGATAAAGGCTGTGGCGGGATTTTCTGTGGAGCAGTAATCCCTGCAAAAATTGTGTGCTTTATTGTGGTGCGTTGCGTGCGAGTGCCGGATGAATAACGAGATAGTGCAGTATCGGGTCAATGATTATGAACTGACGTGCCAGGTTGCCGGGCGGGGTGCGCCGCTGCTGTTGGTGCACGGGTCGCTTTGTGATTACCGCTACTGGCGGGGGCAGGTCGAGGTCTTGTCGGCCCGGTATCGCGTAATAGTGCCCAGTTTGCGCCACTGTTTCCCGGAGCAGTGGGATGGCGAGGGGGTCGGCTTTACGACGAAGCAGCATGTTGACGACCTGCTGGCATTGATCGATCAAATACCTGGTCCGGTACATCTGCTGGGGCATTCGCGCGGAGGGAATATCTGTCTGCGGCTGGCGTTGATGGCTCCTCGTAAATTACTTTCGTTGACGCTTGCTGATCCGGGTGGCGACTTTGCCGATGATGTTTTTGCTGGGGTAAACATCGAGGCGCCAAATTCTCCCGTCGAGCGCAATCAATTTCGTCTTCAGGCTCTGCAGATGATTCGCGCGGGGGCGACGGAGGAGGGGCTTCGGCTGTTTGTCGATACCGTTAGTGGCGCGGGAGTCTGGTCGAAGTCCTCGCGTCAGTTTCGTGAAATGGCAACAGCCAATGCCATGACATTGGTCGGGCAGGTCGCTGATCATCCCGTGCCAATTAATCGCGAGCAGATCGCGCAATTGCAGTTGCCGGTATTGCTGATCGGTGGGGCTAAAAGTCCGGAGCCGTTTCCGCGAATCATCCAGGCGTTGCAGTCGACCCTTGCTGATGCTCGGTCAGTGATGATTTCCGGTGCCTCCCATGGCATGAATGTGATCCGCCCGGCGTCCTTCAATCGAGCCGTTCTCGAATTTGTCGAGCAATACTGAGCGAAGTCAGGGTTGCCGCTCGTCAGTTCCTCTGAGTTGCAGTAACATCCTCCGCCTTGCCCGCTATCGTTTGCGGGCAGGTTTTCGATTTCTTCCAGTGATCTCCGTCCGCGCGCGAAAGCGCAGGGTGCCGACAAGGCGCCTGCCACTGTGAGGCAGGCCTGCCCGGCGGGCGACGCTTACTGGCACATCCCAACCCATGTGGCCTTTCGTAGGGGTCACCACTAGGAGAGGAGGCGCCATGCCCATCATTACTCTTCCCGACGGTAGTCAGCGTTCTTTCGATCATCCGGTCAGCGTGACCGAGGTGGCGCAATCCATTGGCGCAGGCCTGGCGAAAGCCACCCTGGCCGGCAAGGTCAACGGCCGTCTGGTCGATGCCTGCGACATCATCGACAGCGACGCGACCCTGCAAATCATTACCCCGAAGGACGAGGACGGGCTGGAAATCATCCGCCACTCCTGCGCCCACCTGGTGGGCCATGCGGTCAAGCAGCTGTATCCGACCGCCAAGATGGTCATCGGCCCGGTGATCGATGAGGGCTTCTATTACGACATCGCCTTCGAGCGTCCCTTCACGCCGGAAGACATGGCAGCCATCGAAAAGCGCATGGCCGAGCTGATCGAGAAGGATTACGACGTCATCAAGAAGATGACGCCGCGTGCTGAAGTCATCGAGACCTTCAAGGCCCGTGGTGAGGAATACAAGCTGCGCCTCATCGACGATATGCCGGACGAGAAGGCCATGGGCCTGTACTTCCATGAGGAGTACGTGGACATGTGTCGCGGCCCGCACGTGCCGAATACTCGTTTCCTGAAAGCGTTCAAGCTGACCAAGATTTCCGGCGCCTACTGGCGTGGCGACTCGAAGAACGAGCAGTTGCAGCGCGTCTATGGCACCGCCTGGGCGGACAAGAAGCAGCTGGCTGCCTACGTCCAGCGTATCGAGGAGGCCGAGAAGCGCGATCACCGCCGCATCGGCAAGCAGCTCGATCTCTTCCACCTCCAGGAAGAAGCGCCGGGCATGGTCTTCTGGCACCCGAACGGCTGGACTGTCTATCAGGTGCTCGAGCAGTACATGCGCAAGGTGCAGCGTGACCACGGATACGTGGAAGTCCGCACTCCGCAGGTCGTCGATCGCATCCTCTGGGAGCGTTCCGGCCATTGGACCAACTACGCCGAGAACATGTTCACCACTTCGTCGGAAAGCCGCGACTTTGCGGTCAAGCCGATGAACTGCCCGTGCCATGTGCAGATCTTCAACCAGGGCCTGAAGTCCTACCGCGACCTGCCGCTGCGCCTCGCCGAGTTTGGCGCGTGCCACCGCAACGAACCGTCCGGTGCGCTGCACGGCATCATGCGTGTACGTGGCTTCACCCAGGACGATGCGCACATCTTCTGCACCGAAGAGCAGGTAAAGAAGGAAGCGGCCGACTTCATCAGGCTGACCCTGCAGGTCTATTCGGACTTCGGCTTCAGCGATGTCTCCATGAAGCTGTCCACCCGTCCGGCCAAGCGCGTCGGTTCCGAAGAGCTGTGGGATCGCGCCGAAAGTGCTCTGGCCGACGCTCTGAACGAATCCGGCCTGGAGTGGGAATATCAGCCGGGCGAGGGTGCCTTCTACGGTCCGAAGATCGAGTTCACCCTGAAGGACTGCCTCGGCCGTAACTGGCAATGCGGCACCCTGCAGTACGATCCGAACCTGCCGGAGCGTCTGGATGCCAGCTATATCGCCGAAGATAACAGCCGTACCCGCCCGGTTATGCTGCACCGCGCGATCCTCGGCTCCTTCGAGCGCTTCATCGGCATGCTCATCGAGCACTACGCCGGTCTGTTCCCGGCATGGCTCGCACCGACCCAGGCGGTGGTGATGAATATCACTGACAAGCAGGGCGAATGGGCCGAAGAAGTGGTGCGTCAGCTCGAACAAAGCGGATTCCGTGCCAAGTCTGACTTGAGAAACGAGAAAATTGGCTTTAAAATCCGCGAGCATACTTTGCTCAAGGTTCCCTATCTGCTGGTTATCGGTGATAGGGAAGTTGAATCGCAGGCCGTCGCCGTACGTACGCGCGAAGGGGCAGACCTCGGCTCGATGCCGGTCGCCCAGTTCGCGGAGCTTCTCGCTCAGGCGGTTTCCCGGCGTGGTCGCCAAGACTCGGAGTAATCATTATTAAGCGTGAAATGAGACAGGATAAGCGGGCTCTCCCGAAACCACCGATCAACGAAAACATCACCGCCCGTGAGGTGCGTCTGATTGGTGCCGACGGTCAACAGATTGGCGTGGTCTCCCTCGATGAGGCCCTCCGTCTAGCCGACGAGGCCAAGCTGGACCTGGTGGAAATTTCTGCTGATGCGGTGCCCCCTGTCTGCCGCATCATGGACTACGGCAAGCACCTCTTCGAGAAGAAGAAGCAAGCCGCTGCTGCGAAGAAAAACCAGCACCAGCAACAGATCAAAGAAATCAAGTTTCGTCCAGGGACGGAAGAAGGGGATTACCAGGTAAAACTACGCAACCTGGTACGTTTCCTTAATGAAGGGGACAAGGCCAAGGTATCGCTTCGATTCCGTGGTCGTGAGATGGCCCACCAGGAGCTGGGCATGGAGCTGTTGAAGCGGGTCGAAAACGACCTCGCGGAAATCGGCACCGTGGAACAGCATCCCAAGCTGGAAGGACGCCAGCTGATGATGGTCATCGCTCCCAAGAAGCGTAAATAACCTCCCGGGCACTGGCAGGCCTGATGGTTATCAGTTGTTAACGAATGCGGAGTACTAAACATGCCAAAGATGAAAACCAAGAGTGGCGCCAAAAAGCGCTTCAAAGTGACTGCTGGTGGCATCAAGCACAAGCACGCTTTCAAGAGCCACATCCTGACCAAAATGACCACCAAGCGTAAGCGTCAGCTGCGCGGCACTTCGATGCTCGCTGCTTCCGACGTTCGCCGTGTAGCGCGCTCCCTGCGTCTGCGTTGATTTCTGGTAGAGGATAAATAAATGGCTCGTGTTAAGCGTGGCGTAATTGCCCGTCGTCGTCACAAAAAGATTCTGAAGCTCGCAAAAGGCTACTACGGCGCGCGCTCGCGCGTGTTCCGTGTTGCCAAGCAGGCGGTAATCAAGGCTGGCCAATACGCCTACCGCGACCGTCGTCAGCGCAAGCGTCAGTTCCGCGCCCTGTGGATCGCCCGTATCAACGCTGGTGCTCGTCAGAACGGTCTGTCCTACAGCCGTCTGATCGCTGGCCTGAAAAAGGCGGCCATCGAGATCGACCGTAAGGTACTGGCCGATCTGGCTGTGAACGAAAAAGCGGCGTTTACCGCGATTGTCGAGAAAGCGAAGGCCAGCCTGGCTTAAGCCCCACGACAGTTACCGGATCTCGGTCCGGACGTAACGTCACCGATAGGGGAAGAGCCTTACCGCTCTTCCCCTATTTTGTATCTGGAGTTGGTACATGGAAAACCTGGACGCGCTGGTTTCGCAGGCCCTGGACGCCGTGCGAAACACCGAAGACGTCAACGCCCTGGAGCAGATCCGGGTTCACTACCTCGGCAAGAAAGGCGAGCTGACCCAGGTCATGAAGACCCTGGGCGATTTGCCGGCCGAAGAGCGCCCAAAGGTCGGTGCGCTGATCAACGTCGCCAAGGAAAAGGTTCAGGATGTGCTGAACGCCCGCAAGGCCGAGCTGGAGGGCGCTGCCCTCGCCGCCAAGCTGGCAGCCGAGCGCATCGACGTGACCCTGCCGGGCCGTGGCCAGTCCTCCGGCGGTCTGCACCCGGTCACCCGCACCAAGGAGCGCATCGAGCAGTGCTTCACCCGCATCGGCTATGAAGTGGCCGAGGGTCCGGAAGTCGAAGACGACTACCACAACTTCGAAGCGCTCAACATTCCGGGCCACCACCCGGCTCGTGCCATGCACGACACCTTCTACTTCAATGCGAACATGCTGCTGCGCACCCATACCTCGCCGGTACAGGTCCGCACCATGGAAAGCCAGAAGCCGCCGATTCGCATTGTCTGCCCGGGCCGCGTTTACCGCTGCGACTCCGACCTGACCCACTCGCCGATGTTCCATCAGGTCGAAGGTCTGTTGGTCGATGAAGACGTCAGCTTCGCCGACCTCAAGGGCACCATCGAAGAGTTCCTCCGCGCCTTCTTCGAGAAAGAATTCTCCGTCCGCTTCCGTCCGTCCTTCTTCCCCTTCACCGAGCCTTCGGCGGAAGTCGACATCCAGTGCGTGCTTTGCAGCGGCAAAGGCTGCCGTGTCTGCAAGCAGACTGGCTGGCTGGAAGTCATGGGTTGCGGCATGGTCCACCCCGACGTGCTGCGCATGTCCGGCATCGATCCCGAGAAGTACCAGGGCTTCGCCTTCGGCATGGGTATCGAGCGTCTGGCCATGCTGCGCTATGGCGTGAACGACTTGCGCCTGTTCTTCGACAACGATCTGCGGTTCCTCGGCCAGTTCCGCTAGCCCGCAAGACCGTCAACGCATTTAGGAGAACAGGATGAAATTCAGTGAACAGTGGCTGCGGAGCTGGGTAAACCCGCAGGTATCCCGTGATGAGCTGGTAGCTCGTCTGTCCATGGCCGGCCTCGAGGTCGACGCCGTGATCCCGGTCGCCGGTCAGTTCAGCGGTGTGGTGGTGGGCGAAGTGCTGTCGACCGAACAGCACCCGGATGCCGACAAGCTGCGCGTCTGCCAGGTCAGCAACGGTTCGGAGACCTTCCAGGTCGTCTGTGGCGCGCCCAATGTGCGCCCAGGCCTGAAGATTCCCTTCGCTATGATCGGCGCCGAGCTGCCGGGCGACTTCAAGATCAAGAAGGCCAAGCTGCGCGGTGTTGAATCCAACGGCATGCTCTGCTCGGCCAAAGAGCTGGAAATCAGCGAAGAGAACGCCGGTCTGATGGAGCTCGCCGCGGATGCCCCTGTGGGTGCCAATATCCGCGACTACCTCGAACTGGACGACGCTTCCATCGAGATCGGCCTGACCCCGAACCGTGGTGATTGCCTGTCTCTGACCGGCCTCGCTCGCGAAGTCGGCGCGCTGTACAGCGCCGAGGTCAAGCCGGTAGTGATCAGTGCTGTTGCTCCGCAGATCGATGAAGTGCGCAGCGTTGAGCTGCTGGCTCCCAAGGCCTGCCCGCGCTACCTCGGTCGCGTCGTCCGCAACGTCGACCTGAGCAAGCCGACCCCTCTGTGGATGGTCGAGCGCCTGCGCCGTTCCGACATCCGCAGCATCGACGCTGCCGTCGACATCACCAACTACGTGATGATCGAGCTGGGGCAACCAATGCACGCCTTCGATCTCGACGAGATCAAGGGTGGCGTTCGCGTGCGCATGGCGGAGGAGGGCGAGAAGCTCGTCCTGCTCGACGGCCAGGAAGTCACCCTGCGTGCCGACACCCTGGTGATTGCCGATCATGAGCGTGCCCTGGCCATTGCTGGCGTGATGGGCGGCGAACACAGCGGCGTCAGCGCCAAGACCCGTGATCTGTTCCTGGAAAGCGCCTTCTTCGACAGCATCGCCGTCGCTGGCAAGGCTCGTTCTTATGGCCTGCACACCGATGCCTCGCACCGCTTCGAGCGTGGCGTGGACTCGCAGCTGGCTCGTCGCGCCATGGAGCGCGCCACTGAGCTGCTGCTGCAGATTGTTGGTGGCGAAGCTGGTCCGATGGTGGAAGCCGTTAGCGAGGCCGACCTGCCCAAGGTCGCTCCGGTCACCCTGCGTGCCGAGCGCGTTACCCAGATGCTGGGCATGACCCTGGAAAACACCGAGATCGAGCGTCTGCTCACCGCCCTGGAATTCGACGTCCAGAAAGCCGGTGCCGATACCTGGACTGTTGGCGTGCCGAGCCATCGCTTCGACGTCTCGATCGAAGTCGATCTGATCGAAGAGCTGGGTCGCCTGTACGGCTACAACCGCCTGCCGGTTCGCTACCCGCAGGCCCGCCTGGCGCCGAATACCAAGTCCGAGTCCCAGGCCGAACTGCCGGCGCTGCGCCGCCTGCTGGTCGCTCGCGATTACCAGGAAGCCATCACCTACAGCTTCATCGATCCCAAGCTGTTCCAGCTGTTCCATCCCGGCGTCGAGCCGCTGATGCTGGCCAACCCGATCTCCGCCGACATGGCCGCCATGCGCGCCTCGCTCTGGCCGGGTCTGGTGAAGTCACTTCAGCACAACCTCAATCGCCAGCAGACCCGCGTGCGCCTGTTCGAAAGTGGCTTGCGTTTCGTCGGTCAGCTGGAAGGTCTGGTGCAAGAAAACATGCTCGCCGGCGTCGTCTGCGGTGCACGTCAGCCGGAAGGTTGGGCCAACGGTCGCGAGAATGTCGACTTCTTCGACGTGAAGGCCGATGTCGAAGCACTGCTGGGCAATGCTGGTGCCATCGAAGCTTTCACCTTCTCCCCGGCGGAGCACCCGGCGCTGCACCCAGGCCAGACCGCCAAGATCGAGCGCGATGGCGTGCTGGTCGGCTATCTGGGCGCCCTGCACCCGGAGCTGGCCAAGGCGCTGGACCTGGATCGTCCGGTCTACGTTTTCGAGCTGGTACTGGCCGAAGTGGCCAAGGGTCGCCTGCCGAAATTCAGTGAGCTGTCCCGCTTCCCTGAAGTGCGCCGTGACCTGGCGCTGATCGTCGATCTGGATACCCCGGCCGAGTTCGTGCTGGCAAATATCCGTGAAACGGCGGGCGAATGGCTGACGGACCTCAGGCTGTTTGACGTCTACCACGGTAAAGGTATTGATCCGCTTAGAAAAAGCTTGGCCGTTGGCTTGACCTGGCAGCATCCATCACGCACTCTTAACGATGACGAGGTGAACGCGACTACGCAGAATATCGTCGCCTCGCTGGAACAAAGGTTCAACGCCACGTTAAGGAAGTAGCGTATGGGGGCTCTGACGAAAGCTGAAATTGCTGAACGTCTGTACGAAGAGCTGGGCCTGAATAAGCGGGAAGCCAAGGAACTGGTGGAGCTCTTCTTTGAAGAGATCCGCCAGGCGCTGGAGCATAACGAACAGGTGAAGTTGTCGGGTTTCGGCAACTTCGACCTGCGCGACAAGCGCCAGCGTCCCGGACGCAACCCGAAGACGGGAGAGGAAATCCCGATCACAGCCCGGCGCGTCGTCACCTTTCGTCCAGGGCAGAAACTGAAGGCCAGGGTTGAAGCTTATGCTGGAACCAAGTCATAACGACGAGTTGCCCCCCATCCCGGGCAAGCGCTATTTCACCATCGGTGAAGTGAGCGATCTTTGCGCGGTGAAGCCGCACGTGCTGCGGTACTGGGAACAAGAATTCCCGCAACTCAACCCGGTCAAGCGAAGGGGCAACCGGCGCTATTACCAGCGCCAGGACGTGCTCATGATTCGCCAGATTCGCGCGCTGCTCTACGACCAGGGCTTCACCATCGGTGGTGCCCGTCAGCGCCTCACCGGTGACGAAGCTCGCGAGGACGCCACCCAGTACAAGCAACTGATCCGGCAGATGATCGCCGAATTGGAAGATGTGCTGCATGTGCTGCGCAAGTAACTGAAAAAAATGAAAAAAGCACTTCTCCAAAGCAAATGCTTGGGGTATAGTGCGATCCGCTTCTGAGGGAACTCAAAAGCAACGTCGGGGCGTAGCGCAGCCTGGTAGCGCACTTGCATGGGGTGCAAGGGGTCGAGTGTTCGAATCACTCCGTCCCGACCAAAAAACTCAAGAAAATCCAGTCACTTAGCGGTGACTGGATTTTTTTATGCTTGTAGGTTTTGGCTTCCTCTTAGTAAAGGGGGGGCTGGTTGCCAATTGGTTGCCAATTGAGATTGGCTTGAGAATCATGGGGATTAAGGTCGGCCGTGAAGGCGGAGTGTTAGCCGCGCCCTGAGCTGCGAATGGTGGTGCTGATCAATGAAGATGGGGGAGCGGAGCTGATCGACAACATCAATTGGTGTACGTGCACAAGGCTCTGATGCGGTCTACACGCCGGTGCAGGGGTTCAGTGTAGTCGATTTGGGCTGCCAGGAGGGTAATGCACTTTCTAGCATCGTTACCTGCTCAATGAGCCAGCCCACACGGGTATGTTCCTTAGCCTGTTCGAACAGATCTGGAGTGGCCAGGAAAAACTGGAGGACGTCACCGCGCGTCTTTGTGGCCGCATTGCGTCGGTGTGTCAAAGTCGACAAGAAGTGGGCATGAAGAGTGTCTAGGTAGCGCCCATCACCTGAGGACAGAAGAAGGGCGTGCCGTGCATCGTACGGCCGCAAACATTCCCTGCGGAATTCGGTAAGCGCGACCGAGTGAGCCGCCGGATGGGGCTGTTCAGGGTATCCAGCGCGCTTCAGTGAGGTGGCTCTGTTTGGGCGATCTGGCTCCAGCCGCTGTCGAACGTGAATGTCCGGGTCTGTGCGATGGGGTTCTGAATCCTGAGTACTCGAGCTTGTGCCGGGTCGGTTGCGTGCTCGACCACATACAGCCAGTACGCATCGCCCTTTTCGCGCGCGTAGTCGAATTGCGTGTGTGATAGTCCAACAGGGCGATCTTCCAGGCTGCCCGTCATCGATTTCACCTCAACCCACCGAATCGACCGGCCAGTGCTGTCGGCCTCGTAGAGGTCGAAGCCGGGATTACCGTCTGGCGTGCGGCACAGCGTTGGCTCAAGGCCGATGATCAGGTCAATGGCGTGCCCTTCGATTTGCATTCGTGCCGCTTGATCGAGGCCATCTGGATCTGGGCCATCCTCTTCCGGGTGTGCGCCGACGTAGGAAATGAAGGGGCGCGATCCGGTCTGGCCGGGCGTCCGCTTTCCATTTCCTTTGCCACCAGATGCACCGTGGCTACCTGAGCCACCCTGTGCGCCACCACTGTTGCCTTGGCCATTGCCGCGAGGTTTTCCGCTGCCAGACCCAACTTGCCCCCCGCGTCCCACTCCATTGCCCACGTCGTCGCCCCCATCGAGGTCAGGCGTGCCGGGTGGGATATCCGGCATGTCTTCTCCGTACAAGTCTTGCGCGTCGTCGTATACGTCGCTTTCTGAAGGGGCTTCGGCTTCCGGCTCTGGGGCTGTCGAAGGTTCAGGCTCTTGTGTCGGGCTGGTGCTCAATCGGGATGCCAGCTCGGCGACAATAGCAGGGTCTCTGCGCAGTAGATCAAGAATCGCCGGGTCGATACCTGCCTCCTTCGCCAGTTGATCGATAATCGGTGGTTTGAAGGCAATTTTGGTCTGAAGGAATGAATTGGGCTTCCAGCCAAGTTCCTCGAACACAACGAGGCTGGGGGGGACGAGCTCGCCTTTGGAGTTTGGTACCCATGCGGCCTGATTGAGCGTCCGGATGAAGGCGGCATCAAATCGGGTAGATTTTGTCTCGTGGGAGTAGCTCCATTTGTAGGAGCCGTAGAAGGAAGCCGTGCCGCGTGCCTCAAGGTCAGCCAGCGCGTCCCACAGTACCTTCACTCTCACTGCAGTCTCCTCGGGCGCCAGTGTCGACAAAAACTCCAACAGCTGCGTAAGCCCGCGAAGTGTGAAGTCTTCTGGCGGCATTTCCCAGCTTGCACGTTCAAGGCCTGCTTCTCTGCGAATCTGCGTTTTTTCGTTATGCCCCAGCCCCGACGGCGTTGCTTGCGGTAGGAGGTAACGACTTGCGCCACATGACACTAAGAGGTCGCGAATGTCTTCGCCGCGCAGGCAGTCGTACTCGTTGTCGACGATTAGGATGTCGCGTACACCGGCGAAAAGCTGCTGCAGGCGGTCGGTGGCGATGTAGATGTCTCCTGGCTTGGCGACGTAGGCTTTGCCGTCTCCGGTGTCGACCACCATCACAAACGATGTTTCTCGCAATGCTGCTCTGAGCTTTTCCTTTTGCGCTGCGGAGTCGGTGCCAAAGGCAGTACGGATGCGCTCGATGTCACCTGCGTAGGTGTCGTCATCCACGTCCACTTCGCCCCGCTGGTACTTCGGCAGGAGGTTCCAGATCACGTCATCTACTGGATCGGGTTCGGCGATGCCCAGCGAGCTTAGGAACAAACGCGCTTCGGGTGTCGCACACACTGTTCGGCGTATCGTCGGGAAGCTGGTGGTAATGGCGCTGGGTAGGAAGGCCTTGGCTTTCCCGTTCTCACGGGCGACAACATGGGTGCCATCATCAAGGCGGATGAGCGGAACCGTGTCGAGGTGGCGACGCAGAGCCTTCTCCTGGCCGCTCAGAAATTCATACAGCAGCAACACCCACTCATCGGATTGCGCCTCAAGGAATGGCTTGGTCAGGCTCGGCACCAATTTTGTCGGCGTGATTTCGTCGATGTTGAGTTCGCGCATCAGGTACTGTCGAATCTCAGGGGCCTTGTCCTGTGTGATATCGCCAGATAGCCAGGAGGCGACGTCTGAGCCGAACAGCGCTGCAACCTGGTCCGGGCTCAACAGTTCGCGCAACTCCTGCGTGCGCGCCAGCTTGGCCTGATGGGCGGTTACATGCCTGCCGTTGGAGGCCGGAAGCAGCTCCTCTTCCTCAAAGGCTTGTAAGACGGCATCGAACATCGGTGTGAACCACGAATCTTGCGAGAACTTTTCTCGGTCGAGTGGCAGGCAGCGCAGCGCCGATACATCTAGCATCGCCTCATCGCGCAACCAGCGCATTGCTTCCACCAGCAGGCTAGATGTTTCCCTGACCAGATGCTGATTCCACTGCTCGCCAGGAGGGATATTGTCGCGGCTGGGCGTGGTGCGGTACGGCCCCTGCATGAGAAAACCAAGGTGGCTCTCAACCACGGTCGGAAAAAATACCACCAGTAGTGACTTGGCTAGTGGCTGTACTGCCCAGCGGCCGGGAGAGTCTTTTAACACGACCAACGAGAACGCGATTTCCACTCGCCCGACCTTTTGCTGCTTGGCAGAAAATACGTCGCGGTGGAACACGAGCCAGTTCTGATCGACGTCAGGTCGATCATCCTCGTTGCCTATTACCTTGATGCGCTGGACATTGGGTGCGAGTATTTCGGGGCTGTTGCGCAGATAGAACCCGGACGCGCCGCCCTCGACACTCCAGTTGATTTCGTCGATGTGGCGCAGGAACAGCAGCGCGTCCGGGCCCAGGTGGCGGAACCCAGTCGTGATGTCCTGGGCTGCGCTCGTGTCCTCCGGCTTCAGCGGCAGAATGATCTGCGTTTCCTCCGTCGCGCGAGCCGAACGCGCAATTCGCTTGGGAAAGACGTAGTTTTCAATGGCGAAGTCCTCATCGCCAGAGTGAATCTCCGGAAGATCAGTGACGGTGTAGACCGACTTGAAACCGAGCCCAAAGCGACCAATAGACGACTCGTTCTTGGTGCTCTCGGCGATGTCGCAGACGCTTCGGACGTCGGCCTCATCGAACGGCTTACCGAAGTGGGAGAGGGTAAGTCGGTCTGCGCTCAGGGAGAAAGTGACTTTACGCGAGCCATGCCAATTACCGCGTCTACCAAGGGCATCCTCGGCATTTTGCAGCAGTTCGAATATGAAATGCGTACGGTTGTCGTAGAGTCCGGCTGCCAGCCTCCCTGACTTTTGAGCGCCCTTAGTGCCGTAGCTCTCCCGGTTTTCCTTGCAAATTTCTTCGTAATTCGAAGCCACCGTTAATCCCTCTCGGTCAGGCAAAATTTTGATGCCAAGTCTGCACAGTCGGGTAGTAAAATGACAGCTCGAGCTGTTAGTCAGAGCTACGATAAAATGAGTCGTAGGCTTGATAAGTAGTGAGTCGCGTGGGGGCATGCCTGATGATGAGGCTTTTGTTTTTAAAAGGCTGCAAAGCGTAGTTTATGGCTTAGCTGTCAAGGGCAGACTCCAAGCTCTTGAGTTTGCTTGCTGCATTGCGTTTATCGGCCAATTAATCCTGTTGGCGCATAGTCAGCTGCAGTTTCATACCGACAATGGACGTTGCTAAGGGGCTGCATGACATCCAGCACAACCACTCTTCAATCCAAAGCCAATCCACAACAGCTTGAAGCCATTCTGGCCACCGACGGCCCGGTGCTAATCATCGCAGGGCCAGGCTCTGGCAAGACCTTCACCGTGGTTGAGCGCATCGTCTATCTCATCACTCACAAGGGGGTCGCACCGGAGTCGCTGTTGGTCGTCACCTTCACCGATAAGGCTGCGCGCGAGCTGACTACCCGCATTTCCAACCGTTTGGCTGAGATCGGTATCCAGTTCAACCTCAATGAGATGTACCTCGGCACTTTCCACTCTATCTGCCTAAGGCTCTTGGAAGACTACCGCGAGTTCACCCGACTCAAGCGAAGCTTCACACTGTTCGACCAGTTCGATCAGCAGTACTTCCTCTACCAGCACATCAAAGAATTCCGCGAGCTGCCAAACGCTCAGCTTGTCATGGGCCATGATCAGACGGGGCGTTGGGCGCAGTCGGAGAACCTACTCAAGTGGCTCAACAAGATCAGTGAGGAGGCGCTCGATGCAGCCACGCTGGCGGCGGCACCGGAAGTGGAAATCCGCGCCCTGGCCACCTGTTTTGCCAAGTACCAGGAGCTGCTCAACGAGCACAACTCACTGGACTTTTCCGGCATCCAGTACGAGGCCCTGCAGTTGCTGGAGAAACGCCCCGAGGTACTGGATCAACTGCGAGACAAGCTCACTCACCTGATGGTGGATGAGTACCAGGACACCAATACCATTCAGGAGCGCATCCTTCTGTTGCTGGCGGGCGAGCGTCGCAATCTGTGCGTGGTGGGCGACGACGACCAAGGCTTGTACCGTTTTCGCGGGGCTACTATCCGCAACATTCTGGAGTTCCCGGCGCTGTTCAACGACGGCCAGTGCAAGCAGGTAAAACTGACCGTCAACTACCGCTCGCACCCTGACATCATCCGTTTTTACAACGAGTGGATGAAGGAGCGGGTTTGGGACGACGGCACTCGGGTGTTCCGTTTCGCCAAGCAGATTGTCCCGCGTGAGGACGACTTCCCCGAGCTGCCCACAGCGGTGCGGCTTGCCGCCAAGGATGACAGCGGTGACACCAGCAGCTGGCACGCCGAGGTGCTGGCCTTCCTGAGCGGTCTCAAGGGCTCCGGCCAGCTTGTGGACTGGAATCAGGTTGCCTTCCTGTTCCGCTCGGTCAAAAACGACAAGGCGGTGGCACTGGCGCGCTTCCTCGAAGCCCAGGGTGTACCCGTGTTCTCGCCCCGCTCAAATATGTTTTTTGAACGCGAGGAAGTCCGCCTGTTGATCGGGGCGCTGATCTTCCTGTTCCCGCAGTTCCCCAAGGTGCGGGCGTGGGCCGAAGGCGTCACGCTCCCCATCTGGGACTATTACGACCACCAGTGCTTCAAGCCCTTCATCGAGGAGCTGCGCAAGCCTGAAAACAAGGCGATGTTGGACTGGGCTCGCCCGCTGGCCAAGCGCCACGCCGTGCTCACGCAGAACACGGACTACGCCTTCTCGGGCCTGTTCTACCAGTTGCTGCAGTTTCCGCTGTTCTCGCGCTTCCTCACGGAAGAGGCGCTCCAAGGCGTGGACAAAGGGCGTGCGGCGCGTAACCTTGGCACCTTCTCCAAGCTGCTCACTAAGTTCGAGTACCTGCACTTTGTCAGCGTGCTCAACCCCGAGTGGCTGGAAAAGAACCTGCGAGACCTGTTCAATCAGTTCCTGCGCTTCCTGCAGGATGGTGGCATCGGCGAATACGAGGACGAAGCCGAGTACGCGCCGAAGGGATGCGTCTCCTTCCTCACCATCCATCAATCCAAGGGGCTGGAGTTTCCGGTGGTGGTGTGTGGTTCGCTGGAGGCGGTGCCACGTAAACAGTACAGCGCGCTCGACGTATTGCTGGAAGACGGCGGCTACCTTTCCAAGGAACGCTTCGAGCCGCTCGACCACATCAAGAACTTCGACTTCTGGCGGCTGTTCTATACCGCCTTCTCGCGTGCCCAAAACCTGCTTGTGCTGGCTGCGCAGGAGAAACAAGGACGCGGTAAATCGCCGTCCAAATACTTCGAGCGGCTGTTCTACGAGCTGCCCAGTTGGCGTGACGTTGATCTCGCGGCGCTGACCTACGAGGCAATGAAGCAGATCAACCTCAAGCGCGAATACTCGTTCACCTCGCACATCACCGTGTTCGAGAACTGCGCCGAGCAGTACCGCTTCTTCAAGGAACTGGAATTCACGCCCATCCGCGAGAGCCCGATGCTCTTCGGGACGCTGGTGCACCAAACCATCGAGGACATTCACAAGACCGTGCTGCGCGGCGAGGAAGGCTCCGTTTCCTTCGACGCCATCAAAGGCTGGTTCTCAACCAACTACGCGATGCTCTCGAAGAAGGAACGAGTTTACCTTGCGCCCAGCTCGCAACATGCAGCGCTGATGCACGTCTTGCGCTATTACGAGCGCGAAAACGGCAACTGGGATCGCATCAAGGAGGCCGAGGTCGAGATCTCGCTCATCAAGGATCAGTACATCTTGAAGGGCAGTGTCGACCTAATCCGGGGTGAGCACGATACTGTCGAGATCATTGACTTTAAGTCGGAGAAGAAGCCCGACATGGAGAAGGATCGGGATCGCCTGCGCCAGTACCAGAGCCAGCTGGAGGTGTACGCCCATCTGGTCGAGGAGCGCTCCGGCCAGAAGGTCAGCCGGATGCACCTCTACTACACCGGCGAAGACGGCGGTAACCCTTATGTCTCCTTCACTAAGGACGACCGCGCCATCGGCAAGACCATCGCGCGCTTCGACGACATCGTCGCACGCATCGAACGGCAGGACTACGCCATCACCGCACGCCCGGCCAAGCTGTGCCAGAGCTGCGACATGCGCGCCTACTGCGACAACAAGAATTGGAAATTCAGGAAAAACGACAAATGAGCACAACCACGCCCGCACAGGAAAGTCTGCAACTGGCCAAGCCTGATGGCGGCACCTCCAACGTCGAAAAGTACGAGTTCGAGCCGATCAAGGGCTACCCGATGCTCAACTGGCGCGGCAAGCGTCCATTCACCTCGACGCAGTATTACCCGGCGCAGTTGAAGGAGGTCCACGGTGAAGAGGTGGACGGCTGGCGCAACAAGATTTTTTGGGGCGACAACCTGCAGGTGATGAGCCACCTTCTTAAGGAGTTCAGGGGCAAGATCGATCTGATCTACATTGATCCGCCATTCGATTCAGGCGCTGATTACCGTAGGAAGGTTGTGGTCAAAGGTAAGACTACAACCGCCGATCAGCTTGCCTTCGAAGAGAAGCAATACGGCGATATTTGGTCAAACGACGAGTATCTCCAGTTCATGTACGAACGCCTCACAGTGCTTCGAGAGTTGCTGTCACCGCAAGGAAGCATCTTCTTACACTGCGATCCTCGCAGAAGCCACTACCTGAAGATATGTCTCGACGAAATCTTCGGGCGCGAGTCGTTTATCAATGAAATTATCTGGAAGCGTTCTGGCGTGCATGCTTCAACGCGTGGATTCGGCCCCGTTCATGACGTCATTCTGTTTTACGGTAAAAAATCAGACTTTACTTGGTACCCACAATACGCCCCCTACGATGACGATTACATCGAAGGGTGGTTCAAGAAAACAGATGAGACAGGTCGTAAATATGGGCTGGTGGTGCTATCTGCACCAGGAGAGAGGCAAGGAACGAAAGCTCATTATGCAATTAATGGACGATTCCCGCCGACGGGCAGGCATTGGGCTATCACAGAGGACTCGTTCAATGACCTGTTATCAAAGGGACTGATCGAGTTCTCTTCTACCGGCGTTCCTTATGTAAGGAAATACCTCGATGAGAGTAAAGGGATACCAGTAAACGATATTTGGACGGATACAGGTCACATCAAGTCGCAATCGAAAGAAAATGTTGAGTATCCGACTCAGAAACCTGAGCGCTTACTTGAGCGAGTTATTCAAGCAGCGACGGCACCGGGGGCAATCGTTTTTGACTGTTTTATGGGCTCCGGCACCACACAGTCTGTGGCGATGAAGCTAGGTCGCCGCTTCATTGGTGCAGATATCAATTTGGGCGCTATCCAAACGACGACAAAGCGCTTGATTAAAGTGGCTGATGAGTTGCGCCAAAATTCTCTCGACCAGACAGATAAGCATTACACCGGGTTCGAGCTTCACAACGTCAACCACTACGATATCTTCCGTAACCCGGTTCAGGCCAAAGAGCTGCTGCTCGAGGCGCTGGAAGTACAGAAGCTTGAGTTCTCTACTGTGTTTGAGGGAGAGAAGGATGGGCGCATGGTCAAGATCATGCCCGTCAACCGCATCGCCACACGCGCCGACCTGAACGAGCTGATCGCGGGCTTCGACTACAAGGCCTGGGAACGCAAACAGAACGAAAGCCCGAACCGTCCGGTCGAGAAGATCACCCTCGTCTGTATGGGCCACGAGCCAGATTTAGCCGCGCAATTGGAACTGGCCGCAATGCCGTTCAAGATCGACGTCGAAGTGGTGGACATTCTGCGCGACAAGGCCAATCTGGAGTTCAAGCGCGATTCGCAAGCCAAGGTCGGCATCAAGAACGGTGAGCTGATCATCGAGCGGTTCTACCCGATGAACCTGCTGCAAAAGCTCTCGCTGCAGAAAGAGTCGGTTGAGGACTGGAAGGAGCTGGTCGAGTCGGTGCTGATCGACTGGAACTACGACGGTGCGGTGCTGCAACCGACGGTGGTGGACATTCCGGGCAAAACCGAGATGGTCAGTGGCGTGTACAAGGTGCCGGCCGACGCGGGCACCATTCGTGTGAAGATCACTGACCTGCTCTCGGAGTCGTGGGAAGGGAGTGCCAGCAATGGCGACTAAACGCGCAGCCAAGGCGGTGAGCGCGTCGCTCGACTTCGCCTTCTTCCAGTTTCTCTGGCAGTTCTATCAGGCCAACCGAGGCGCGATCCGCACACACTACAAGGAGCTGACGCGCAAGTTTCTCGACTTCAACAACCCGGATAAAAACCCCAAGGCCTTCCTCCGTCAGCCTCAGTTCGAGGCGTTGGAAACCTACGTCTTCCTCAAGGAGTTCCTCGGCAACGCCAAGGTTGAGGAAATCTTCCAGCAGTGGTTCGAGAAGCAAGGCCGCTTCGCAGAGCGTGCCGAGGGTGGTGTGGTCTCCGGCAGCGCGGGCCAAGTGGGCTTGTTCGATGCTGTCACGCAGGATCAGTACAAGGCCGTGTTCGCGGCAATGCGCAAAAACTCCCGCGCCTACCCGAACTACATCTTCGCTCTGACGATGGGCACCGGTAAAACTATCCTGATGGCGACCTGCATCTTCTACGAGTTCCTGCTGGGCAACAAATTCGAGAAAGACACGCGCTACTGCCACAACGCGCTGGTGTTCGCACCGGACAAAACCGTGCTGCAGTCTCTAAAGGAGATCGAGGCGTTTGACCTGACCCGTGTAGTGCCGCCGGAGTACGTCAACTTCCTGACCACGCACCTACGCTTTCACTTCCTCGAAGAAGCGGGCACCTCTCTGGACGCGCTGGATCGCTCGCGCTTCAACATCATCGTTTCCAACACGCAGAAGATCATCCTCAAGCGTAAACACAAGGAAAAAACCTCTGTCGATAAGCTGTTTGGTGCCACCGGCGAAACACTATCTGCCACCGGTGTCTATGCCGATGCCGCCGACCTCTACAACTTCGACCAGCCGGAAGAAGAAGGCGAGCTGACTACCAACCAGCGCTTCGAAAAGCTGCGCCGTCTGGAGCAACTTGGCATCTACGTTGACGAGGCCCACCACGCCTTCGGCAAGACTCTGGCCAAGGACATGGGCGTCGGCGCGAAGGAAACGGACACCAGCCTGCGTACCACCATCGACATCCTGGCAGCCAGTCTGAACGCGGCGGGTACGCGGGTGGTGGCCTGCTACAACTACACCGGTACACCCTACGTGGGGCGCGAAGTGCTGCCTGAGGTCGTCTACGCATACGGCTTGAAGGAAGCCATCGACAAAGGTTTCCTCAAGAAGGTGACGTTGCACGGTTACGCCAATACTCGCACCGACGAATTTGTCGACATTGCCATCGAAAACTTCCTGAAAGAGTCTGGCGAGCTGCGTCCGGAAGGCTTGCTCCCCAAGCTGGCATTCTTCGCTGCCACCGTGGAGGAACTGATGGGAGAGCTGAAGCCAGCCGTCGAGCGCGTGCTGCTCAAGTATGGGATCCCGACGTCACGCATCTTGGTCAACGTGGGTGACAGCAAAATCACCACCAACGACGACATCCGCGAGTTCAATCGACTAGACACTGAAGGCTCGGAAAAACAGTTCATCCTTCTGGTAAACAAAGGCCGTGAAGGCTGGAACTGCCGCTCGCTGTTCGGTGTCGGGCTGTTCCGTGAGCCCAAGTCCAAGGTGTTTGTGCTGCAGGCCACCATGCGCTGCTTGCGCGCAATCGGCGAGGCCCAGCATACCGGCCACGTCTTCCTCTCGGGCGACAACCTCAACACGCTCAACGACGAGCTGCAGCAGAACTTCCACATCAGCGCTGACGAGCTCCAAAGGACCGGCAAGGACAAGGAGCGTGTGGAGGTGCGCGTGGTCGAGCCCCCAGTCAAGATCAAGCTGGTGCGCGTGCGAAAGCTCTATCAGATGCGCGAAAAGCAACCGGCTCAAGGGCAGGAGTTAATACCCGAACGATCCAGCCGAGAAAAATGGAACGTGCTGGTCGAAAAATACCGGCTCATTGAAACGCAGCAAGACGGCCTGACCGCCGCCGATGCTGCGCGTGCCTCTGGTAGCCGCACTTTCGACCTCACTGCCCGCCGTGAGAAGCGCACTTTCTCGCCCATGACACTGGTGGCCGAGGTGTCGCGCTATCTCAACCGAAGCCCCTTGGAGATTGAGGAGCTGCTCGCAGCGACGAAGGAAGGGGCCTCCGAACTGGTGGCCATCACCAACGAGTTCAACGAGCTGCTCTACGACGAGATCATCCCGCGCTTGTTCCGCCTGCTGTTTGATCTTGATGAGTACGAGAAGAAGGACGAGTACGAGGTCGATCTGATCAAGATGCCTACCAACGGCTACTACGAGGTGTCGGCGGCCAAGGACAAGATCGTGCGGATGCACGACATGCAGATCAGGGACGAGGAGCGCACCAAGAGCTTCCACCTCGACACCTACTGCTTCGACTCCGGCTCGGAGAACTGGTTGTTCTGGGATCTGCTGCGAGAGGAGCGTGTGAGGAAAATCTACTTCACCGGAATGCTGACGCACGGCCAGTCCGATTTCTTCATCCAGTACATCGACCCTGACTCGCGTACCGTGCGTAGTTACTACCCCGATTTCATCTTCCAGCGCGAAGAGCCGGATGGCAGCCTGAAGTATGTCATCGTCGAAGTGAAGGCTGACAATCAAATTGAGGATGCCATCGTGCAGGCGAAGAAGGACTTTGCGCAGCAGATTGCGGTGGCTAGTGGTATGGAGTACCGCATTCTTAAGTCCTCAGATGCGGATAAGCGGCATTTCCGGATGTTGCTGTAGGCAATCGACGGAGAAAGAGCTGAAAGACAGACGCCGCCCTAGAAGGGACTCTGATCCGGGGTTATTCTCCAGATCATAAATGCGCTTGCCAACACTAAAGCTCAGGCCGTCACCCATAAGGGTTGACGGCCTGGGGTGCATTGTGACGCGCATTAATTCAAAAAAATACTAAAAGAGATCCTTCTGAATCTGCTTCTTTTGTTCTCTTCTGGCTTTCTTAAAGGTTACGCCGCCGCCACCCAAGTCTGGGTACAAGGGGCGCTGTAAGCCTTTTAGTAGTGAATCTATTGTCAGAATTTGAATTTTTGGGAAATTCTTTTTTGTTGCTTTGCTTTCATAGAATCCAGCCTTTGTTGCTTCTGATAACATCTGCTTAGTTGCTTCAGAGAGTGTAACAAATAAGCCGATGGCCGCATTCTCTCGTTCAACTACATGTGCGAGTTCGCGGATCATGTTGACTCTTATGTTATTTCCACCCTTAATGCTAACGATTATTTTTTTTGCGGCTATTTTGTCATCTTGGAAGTATATTAAACCGTCAATACCGCCGTCTGCGCCTTTCTTTTTTCCTTGGTAAGGTTGAGCATTAACCAGAGAGCATGCCCACCATTGGAACTGGTATTTATCTCGCAGGGCTAGGTCGCGTGCAGACTCAATGTCTTTCGGTGTTCCATGTACATCAAAGACAGCTTGCGGAAATGCGTCCCGTAATCTCTTCTCTATGAGACTGATTGATAGATGCGTTATGTCTATTCCAATCCACTTTCTTTCCAGCTTCTCTGCAGCATGCACTGCCGTTCCACATCCGCAGAATGGGTCAAGAACAACATCTCCTGGTTTGCTTGATGCGGCAATGATTCGCTCCAATAAACTGATCGGCTTTTGAGTGGGGTACCCTAATCTTTCCTGATCCTTCGGTTTTAGCCAAGATACATCCGCATCAATGCCTTCTTCGGTGCCAAATACAGTTCCTTCTGTGTAGGGCTGAAATGCCCAAATGTCAGGGGCTGCCGGCCCATCCGTTGGCCTAATTCCCCTTTCGTAGATCGGCCATGCCGAACCTTCTTCAATCTTTATATAGCCTGCTTCAAAGAGGGCATTAAGTTTTTGTATTTGGTCTAGCCCTGTCGGATCAATGCCAGAGTCTTCCCAGAGCGCTCCTGGAATTGCCCAGTGCCTACCTTTGGCAGTTGGGTCAAATCCTTTCCACACCTTTCCAGATTTTCCATTACGTGTTCCGGCGCCTGTCAGAACATTTCCGTAGTAATTTGTTCTCCAGCCACCAGAACCGTTTGGCACAAAATTGTCCGTCACGTGTTTTTTCATGTACGGGCGTTTCGGGTAGTTCCATGTGTAGTTTCGAGGGTTCTTTGTGAAGAAAAAAATCGTGTCGTGAATAGGTGCCCAGCGCGATGCTTTGTTGTGTGAGCCAGTTCTGCGCCAAATGATTTCACTTTGAAAGCAATCAGGCGAAAAAACAGCGTCCAAAACAATTTTTAGGTAATGACTCGCGGTTGGGTCGCAATGTAAATATAGACTACCCTCTGGCTTCAAAACTCGATGAAGCTCTAGTAGTCGATTTGCCATCATGACCAAATAGGCCATCATGTCATTTTTCCCAAGGAATTTGCTCAGCGCGTCGATAACTTTAGATACTTCTATGTTTGGCTGATTGAGTATTTCTGAAAACTCCCTCTCTGCTTCTTGCCCCCAGTGCCATGTATCTTCAAATGCTTCTACTTGAGCTGTTGGAGAATCGCCTTTTGGGCTCTTGAATAGCACGTTGTAGTTTGCATTGCTGTTGAATGGGGGGTCCAGATAGATCAGGTCAACGCTTTCGTCTTGAATTTCTTCTCTGAGAACTTCAAGATTGTCACCGTAAAATAGGCTATTCGTTTTTGGGCCCTTCATGCAGCTCTCCATTTTCTATAGCTTGCACTTATACTCTACCAAATTCATTGCGTCTTTGCTCGTTGGTAATGGTCATTTACTCAATTTTAACTGGTTTGAGTATCGCCGGGTAGGTTGGTTGTTTCTACTGCATGATGATGGTGCTTAGTTTTTATAAGGTATTTATGATGACAATTATTCGGTTCAGATATTTTATTGAGATAATAGGCCTGGCACGGTCAACAATTGATAAGCTCATTGGCGCTGGCGAGTTCCCAAGACCTGTTCCGCTACTTGGGCTTAGTCTCGGCTGGGTCGAACGCGAGGTCCAAAAGTGGATTCAAGCCAGGATTGCGCAGCGAGATCGCGACTCATCGACACTCTCACCAAGCAATGAATAGCATTCCCAATGCGTAATCATCCAAACCTATCCCGAGCGCTAGGCTTTTGTTGGTGGCGTTTTGCCTTTAGAGTACAGATTGGCAATTTGCAGCAGCAAGGATCGCGCCCTGGATGTCATCAGTTCACCAGCCCAAGAGCTTGGTTATCGACCTGGAAGTTGCCCCCGGCAAGGACGGGCAACCAGACCGTATCTTCAAGGTTGGGGCTATACGCCCTGATCTGAGCGTTGAGCTTGATCGCAAGGTCTCCAAGAATCTTGCGGAGGTGCTGAGTGATGTCGATGCTTTGGCTGACGGTGCCAGCTTTGTTCTGGGCCACAATGTCATCGAACATGATCTGCCAATCTTGAAGCAGCAGGCCTCAGCGCTGGCTCTGCATGCGCTCCCAGTGATCGACACGCTACGGCTTTCCCCGCTGGCCTTCCCGCAAAACCCCTATCACCGACTAGTCAAAGACTACAAGCTCATCCGTGACAGCCTTAACTCCCCCCTCGCTGACTGTCGTTCCACGCTGGTTTTGTTCAAGGACCAGCGTGCTGCTTTTACCCAGCTGAGCCAAACCAATCGTGCTGAGCTTCTGTGCTATCAGGCGTTGCTCGCGCCCAGCATCAAGAGTGACCTGGGATCCTTCTTTGCATCACTCACAGGTCAGGCCTCTGTGGCTATTTCGGATGTGCAAGCGCTCATCCCAGTCTTGCTGGCAGAAACCGATCCTTCGTTGGATCGTAATCTCAAGGTTTGTAGAACTCGATTGGAAGCTTTACTGCGGGACGATCTTGAGCAGAAGGATTTAAATCTGCCCTTGGCCTATGCCCTTGCGTGGTTGAGGGTGTCGGGGGGCAACTCTGTCCTTGCGCCTTGGGTGCGGCATCAGTTTCCTGCTGTTGGACGATTGATTACTGAGCTCCGGGATGTTCCCTGCGGCCGTTCAGATTGCCGCTACTGCTGCACGACCCACGATCCGCGCCATGAGCTGAAGCGCTACTTCGGCTTTGCTGATTTCCGCTACGAACGACCCGACAAAAGCCTGCAGCACGATGTGGTTCTCGCAGGTATGCAGGGCAGACATGTGCTCGCTATCCTGGCAACCGGTGGTGGTAAATCGCTGTGTTACCAACTACCGGCGCTGAATCGTTTTCATCGCAACGGCAGCCTAACCATCATCATTTCGCCTCTGCAGTCGCTGATGAAGGATCAGGTTGACGGGCTTCTTGAGCGAAATGTGCAGTGTGCTGCGACGCTCAATGGCCTGCTGACCATGCCTGAGCGTGCGGATGTGCTGGAGAAGGTCCAGATGGGCGATGTCGGCATTCTGCTGGTATCTCCTGAGCAGTTCCGCAACAAGGCTTTCCGGCGTGCGATACGCCAGCGCCAGATCGGCGCTTGGATTTTCGATGAGGCCCACTGCTTGTCGAAGTGGGGCAACGATTTCCGTCCGGATTACATGTACGCCTCGCGCTTCATTCGCGAGCACACAGGCAATCAACTCCTGGCCCCCATTGGCTGCTTCACTGCAACGGCTAAGCCGGATGTGTTGGCTGATATCCGTGCGCATTTCAAGGAAGGCCTCGGGATTGAGTTTGATCAGTTCCTGGGGACTCATGAGCGGACGAATCTTAGCTTTGAAGTGCTGCCCTGCAGCCGTGGCGAGAAATGGCCCAGAACCCATCAGTTGCTTGAGGATCACCTCGGCGGCCAGGACGGTGGTGCGGTCGTTTTCGTTGCAAGTCGCAAGGGCGCTGAAGAGCTTTCAGAGTTTCTAGTCGGGCAGGGATGGCCGTGCCGCCATTTCCACGCCGGGATTGAACCCAATGACAAGAAGGATATCCAGGACGACTTCAAGGCTGGGCGGCTCCGCATCATCGTTGCCACCAATGCCTTTGGCATGGGCGTCGACAAGTCCGATATCCGCCTAGTAGTTCACGCAGACATTCCTGGTTCGCTGGAGAACTACCTTCAAGAGGCAGGCAGGGCAGGGCGTGACCAGGATGCAGCACGCTGTGTGCTGCTTTATGACTCGCGGGATATTGAGACCCAATTTGGGTTGTGCGAGCGCTCCAAGCTCAGCCTCCGTGACATCCAACAAATTCTCCGCAAGCTGCGTTTCGAGTATGCCAGGCGTAAGGGCGGCGAGCTGGTCATCACTGCCGGCGAGATTCTCATGGATGAGACCGTCGAGACCTCGTTCGACGCTGATGACAATGATGCTGAAACCAAAGTGGTCACCGCGGTTGCCTGGCTAGAGCGGGGGCAATACCTTAAGCGAGAGGAAAACAGTACACAGATTTTTCCGGCGCGCCTGAGTCTGAGCGAAGCGGACGCCGAGCAGCGTTTGCTTAAGGCCAATCTGTCGGAGCGGCGCCGTGAAGAGTTTGGCGCGATTCTGAAATACCTTTACCAAGCCGACGCCGATGAGCGGGTGAATACGGACAACCTGATGTCGCTCACCAGCCTGACTTCTGAGGAAGTTGTTAGCACCCTCAAGCAGATGGAAGAGCTGGGCCTACTCGTCAACGACACCCAACTGACCGTATTGCTTCGTCACGGGGTGGTGGACGCCTCCATTCAACGCCTGGAGCAGACCCTGGCATTAGAGGGAACGCTATTCGAGGTACTCAGCGAGCTGGCGCCAGATGCCGAGGATGGTAGTTGGCAGGATCTCAATCTCGCGGCACTGACGGCGGGGCTCAAAGCCAGACTAGAGCACGAGGATGTCATCCCGTTGCAAGTGCTTCGCCTGTTGCGCAGCCTCTCTCAAGATCGTGAAAGCAACAGTCAGCCGCGTAGCAGTTTTGAGCTCAAACAGGTCAATCACGATTACATCAAGTTGAAGATCCAAGGTAAGTACAGCTGGTCGCAGATTGAGCGTTTTGGTGAAAAGCGCCGAATCATTGCCAGCAAGCTGCTTCAGTTCTTGATTGGAAAGCTGGCGCCGGCCTCCAAGGGCAAGGATCTGATGGTGCAGTCCACCTTCGGTGAGTTGGTCGGTGTGATCGATTCGGATCTGGAGCTCTCCCAGGTCATCCCCCCGAACCAACGTCACAGAGCAATTGAGCATGTGCTGTTGTACCTGCACAAGCAGGAGGTATTGACGCTCAATCACGGGATGACTGTGATGCGCCGGGCAATGACCATTGAGGTAAATGCAGACAAGAAGGGGAGCTATCTCAAGGACGATTACCTACGGCTCGATGAGCATTACAGCGAGAAGCGTATTCAGGTTCACGTAATGCGCGAGTATGCCGAGGTTGCACTGACGGAGATGGCGAACGCGCTCGAGCTGGTGCTGCATTACTTCACAGACTCCAAAGATGCCTTTCTACAGCGCTACTTCGCTGGTCGTGAGGAAGTGCTTAAGCACGCCACCAGTGAGGCGTCCTGGAGATCTATTGTTGAGGACCTGAGTACTCAGCAACGACTCATCGTGGTCGATGACGACGACGTTAATCGATTGGTGTTGGCAGGGCCAGGATCTGGAAAAACACGCGTGATCGTTCACCGTATCGCTTACCTGCTGCGTGTTCGACGAGTTCCCGCCAATGCCATTGTGGCATTGACCTTCAATCGACATGCGGCCAATGAAATCCGTAAGCGTCTTTTGAGCCTGGTTGGAGCTGATGCCTATGGCGTCAGCGTCATGACCTACCACAGCATGGCCATGCGCCTGACAGGCACTCGCTTTGAGCGTAGGGAAGTTGTCGACGAGGGAGCTCTGAAGCAGGTTCTGGAGGATGCTGTTGAGCTTCTGGAGGGGACAGGAACTGCCGATGGTGAGGACGACCTACGTGAGCAGTTGTTGCGTGGCTACCGCTACATCCTGGTTGATGAATACCAAGACATTGATGCCTTGCAATACCGTTTGGTAAGTGCGCTTGCCGGTAGGCAGTCTGGTGAGGAAGGGCGTTTGTGCATTTTAGCGGTGGGGGACGATGATCAGAACATCTACGCCTGGCGCGACACCAACAATCGCTACATCGAGCGCTTCCGCGAGGATTACTCCGCCGCTACCAGCTACCTTGTCGAGAACTATCGATCGACTCAACGCATCATTGCCGCAGCAAATCAGCTGGTCGACAACAACCCAGGGCGCTTGAAGGCTTCCTATCCCATCCGAATCAACCGGGAGCGCCAGTCAGATCCTCTCGGTGGCCAGTGGCAGACACTTGATTCAGACCGATCGGGGCGAGTGGCGCGACTGGCCATTGAATCCAGCGATAGAGCTATCGGTAATCTTCAAGCACAGGCTGCTATAGCTGAACTCAAGCGATTGCTGGCGCTGGAGGCTGGCGACTGGAACGGGTGCTCCATACTTGCCCGTACCCATCATTACCTATGGCCCGTCCAGGCGCTTTGCGAGCTTGGGGGAATTCCGTACTTCCTGGCCTCGGATAAAGATAGTGCGCTGCCCATCACTCGGCAACGTGATTTCGTGGCTGTTGTTGATCAGCTTCGCGAGATCAACGAGACGCTTTCTGCTGCTATGGCGTGGCAGCATATGTCTGCGGGGATGAGTGAGAGCTGGCGTAGCTTTTTCCAGGAAGCGTTCACCCAATTACAGGTCGAGCTGGGTGAGTGCCTGCTCAACAGTGCTGCAATCGTGGACTGGCTCTATGACTACGCTCGGGAGATGCGGCAGCAGGCTAAGAATGGCCTGTATCTAGGCACTGTGCATTCAGCGAAAGGCCTCGAATTCAGGCATGTCGTTCTGCTTGATGGTGGTTGGAGTGTGCAGTCCGAGGGGCTCAACGATGAGCGCCGATTGTATTACGTGGGGATGACGCGTGCAGAGCAGACGCTGACGCTGTGTGAGTTCAGTGCAGCAAATCCTTTCAGTGTGAGTTTGTCGGCAGACATCGTGCAGCGGACCTTCACCGGCGATTACGACTCAGCTTTGGAGCGGCGTTATCTGCAGCTCAGTTTGAAGGACATCGACATTGGTTTTGCCGGACGTAGCCCTGTAACAGATCCCATCCATGAAGCACTGAGGTGCTTGGAGCCAGGGGCGGAGCTTAAGCTTGAAAAGCAGGGTGCGCGCTACCTGGTACGGGATGCTCAGGGACGAGTTGTCGGGAGGACTTCTCTGTCCTTTAAGTTGAACCTTGAGATCGAGCGATGCGAGGTTGCTGGTGTGGTGGTTCGATTCTTGGACGACAGCGAGGAGCAATATCGGTCACTGCAGAAGTGCGAACGCTGGGAAATTATTGTCCCAAGACTTTGCGGCATACCGCAGCCTGCGTTGTAGCGCTAGGGAATAGTGCCTATGGCGTCAGGGCTGTGCAGTCGAGAGTCAGGAGTCGGTCCAGTTGCATCAGTGCGAATAGTTGACGCATCGATCGACGGCCGGTGCCCGTTGAAAGCCATCCAATTAAATTTGCGGCGTCGGACCTGTTCCAATAATTGACCTGTGTGAGTGCCCAGTATTTTCCTGCCAAATTTCACGACATATCCTTTCTAAAAGCCTGGCAGGAAGCCGGCAGGAAAGGACTCCGCGAGGCCATGGATGGCCGACATAGGTTGCGTTATGGCAGCCGGATGGCATTGCGCCTTGATGACCAAGGGTCGGTTCGCGAAATCCAAAAATTGCCTGTTACTGAGATGCGTGGTGCTCCTTAGTCAGAGTCTGAAGCTCTAGCTGCCCAATTAGGGGACATGTCGGATTTCGGGGCACCTTCAGCTATAACGGACGCTGTCGTGACAATGGACGTGCAAATGGCAAGGACCTACGAAGGCAGCATCGCGACAAAGGTTGTCCTGAGTTAGAAGGAGACTGTCCGCAGTTCAGAGGAGATTGGTCATGAAGACTTATTCTGCATTTCTGCAACGCATCAATTCGGGCGCCGGTCAGAAGGCCAACTTCACCGTTACTGTGCAGGCTGTCAGTTCAGAAATGGCCAGGGTCACAGCCGAGGCCCAGTATCCTGGCTACAAGTGTGCAAGCGCACCAGCTCAGGCGCGCTGAGCGATGAGCATTGATGTTCTCCACAATTCGGGGTGGGAGCCTGGCCATTACCACTACCCAGGCGAGCTGGCCTTCGTTTTGTTGGTCCAAGATGAGCGTCGAGTCCAATGGTGGACGCAGCGCTTGGGCTCGGTGCTGATTGCCGTGGTGGAGCAAAGAGAACGTGTTCCGCTCCGCGCACACGTACAATCCTGGGACACTGCGCTGCGCGAGGACTATCACGAGGTCCATGTGATTGATGCTGGTGCAATGCCTACTGCAGCTTTCCAGAATCTCCGGCTGAAAAATACGCTCCTAAGTTTGCATTACATCGGCCATACAGGGGAGGTCAGAACGAGCTCCATGCAATGGGCCAACGACGATGCCCTGGCCAACTTTCTAGAGAAGCTTTTCGCCAACTTGGGTGGTCATGCAATCTTCGGAATGTGCTGGGAGCATTACCTCCGCCATCATCGGCAGCCGGGGCGCCGCTTCGGCTGCCATTCGCACGCGGCTGACTGGCAATCGCTTCTACCAGCATTGTTGAATTTCGCAGAGCAAGCCTGGCATGCGACTTCCGCGACTCTTCTACTTGGGGGTGACCAGCATTGCACGCTGGGTAACTACGTCGAGATTTGTAGCTGGCTGGAAGGCCTGCTTCCTGCTCAATGCTTGATTACTGTCAGCGTCCTACCAAGCGCACATGGTAAGTGTTCCGCTACCCTACTGCTGGAGACGTATGAGGCGAAAGGCAAGAGTCTTCTCTAGGCGTAGCGACAGCACTGTTGCATGACAGCAGGGCTAGCGACCCGCCGCCCCACTTTGGTGTCATTGTCATAGTGGTGAGTCATTGGCTTCGAATTATGGAATAACAGAGGCGAATAGATGGACCGAATTAAATTTCTTGCGCAGCCGGATGTTCGTGGATTCGTCGATTGGCTGTGTCTGAATCTCGCTCATCTGAATGTACACCTGCGTTTCAGCCCAAGTCGTTTCGTAAAGGACGGGATAAACCAGCAGGTAGTAGGAGTCGAGGGGGTTCATGCCCTCTATCGCTGGGAAAGTAGCTGGAGTGATTACCAGACGGGACGGTCGGTAATCTCCCATGACTGGGACAGTACGATCCTCTCCCTCGATTTACTGCGTGACCGATTGTTGACTTCGATGGCTAACGGTTGTGAAGCCACCACCTACAAGGCGTGTCTCGCTGTATTGCGATGGGGCGGCGTCCGAGGTGCTGTTCCGTTTCTGAACCAGCTGCGGCAACAGGGACAACTGGTGCAGTACCTCGATAGCTGCAGGTCGTTGTTTGTCCTGGACGGTAACCAGGTGCTTTCCCAACTGAATAAGCAGAGTATCTGGCGCTTCGATGCAGGCCTGACCAAGATTCATTCGCTGATCGATACAACGGGGTCGCCAATCTACGACAGCCGCGTTGGAGCGGCAATCGCCATGCTTTATGCCCTCTATCGCCAGAAGGCGACCTGCCGTGCCGTGTTGAGTTTTCCGTCAGGGGCAGCGCGCGGGTCTCAGATCCGGGATCCGGGCGAGCTTGGCTATTCGAGTGCTCCTCAGTTCTTCACCTGGCGCGTGCCAGCAGTGCGTTGGGCGCAGAGCCAAGTTGAGCTCGGGTGGATTATCCGCAACACGCTGCAGGGGGCACCTGAGCTGTTTCCTGGCACTCTGGGAGAACGCTGCCGGATGTTCGAGGCAGCTTTGTTCATGATTGGCTACGACCTACGTTGCCTCGTGCTTCCTCACGTCGTGTCTATTGCGGGAGTGACCGGTTCCACGTCCTTGAAACACCGGATTGCAGAGCACGCAGGCACGAATAGCAGTAGCACCTGGGTGCCTACCAGCGTCCCTTTCCCTCAGGTTCTGCAGGAATACCTTGAATGCAGTAGGTCTGAAGGTCAGACCATTGATCTGGCCGCCTTCCGCAAGTGGCAGATCAGCGTGAAAGCGCGAACGTTGAATACTGCCGCGTCATATTGCGCTCCTTTCAGGGCTGCCGAGTTCGATCTGGTGAGTTACGGCCTCAACGACCTTGAACTGATTGCGCGAGGAGGAGAGGTCGGCTTGAAGGTGCTCAGTGCCGGTGGGCCCGGGTTCGTTGCAGGGGACGAACGTGAGCAGGTGTATCTGGTAAGTGCATTCCTTTGCGGTCGATCCACTCAACTGGCCGACGAGCATCAGGTATCCCCCGTTGAGTTGCTGGTTGGGGCAGGGTTTGCCGGCGGGGAAGGTTCGGCGAAGCTGCTTCTTCGCATCGGTCGGGTCGTGGGACAGCATTTTGACTTGCTTGATGGTGAACGACCCACCGAGTTGTTCGAGGCATTTTTTGGCCAGGCACTCGCGGATCTGGATGAACGGCTCCAGGAAGTATTGATCTGCACCGACGTGAAAGATGGCGACTCTGGGCGCGCTGTCGGCGTGAACGGAGAGCCGGAATACAGTCCTGAATTTGCGGCGATGATCCTCGAGGCCGCTAGTGGTGAGTTTGAAGAGATGGATGATTTGATCGCCATCTTTGAAAAGGACCTGGCCAGATTGGGGGCCCGGGTCGGTGCTGAAGGTTCGGATGACGACAGCCCGGATAGTGCCCCATAACTCGGCCCGCAAGCTGACGAAAATTGCACTCTGAAATTCAGTATCCATCAACCAGTTACCCGACCTGGTAAGCCTTTGAGCTCGGGCGCCTGGTGTTCATGTCGAGGCGTGCAGTTGTGCCGCCGTAACTTAGGAGCTGACATGCAAGTCACGCTTGGAGTTTGCCTTGATCGGCGTCTGGGTCCATCGCCGGCGGATGCAATGGATGCCCCCGTATTAGGGCGACTGGGGTTTCTCGGCATTCTTGAGACCTACCTGGGGCTCCAGCGGCCGGATGTGCCGTGGGCTCGTCGAGTCACGAGTTACCTGGGACACCTACAGCGGAACGACAACGGGGCTCGTTTCTATAGCCGCTCTTTGCAGGCTGACAGTATCGGTACCGCTGCAACGCTACTGAGCTGGCGTGATGAGTGGCGCTTGGCGGGATGGGATGGTTCGGTGCCGTTGGATGCGCCGCAGAGACTGCGCGAAATGTCACTGGTTGAGCAATCGGCTGCAGTAAGCATCGAGCCGGGAGAGGCCGAGCGCCTAGTGGATGTGGCGATGGCGATGGCTAGTGAAACAACGCCAATTGAATCCGTGTTGTTGGTGGATCCTCTGGAAAGCTTTCCCTTAGGCTGGCGCCAGGTGCTTGCTCTATTGCCAAACGTTGTCCTTTGGCAGCCGGAGCCTCAAGGGAAGGATCAGCTTCGCCAGCTGCAGGAACGTGCTCTCGGCACGCTGCGCGATGGGCAAGTCCAGGCGCTTGCTGCCCCGGTTACCGATGGCAGCGTGCTGCTTGTTAGAGCATCCACGCGGGAGGTGGCCGAACAGTGGCTCAGCGCGTCTTGTCGGTCTGCGGCAATAGACAGGCTGCTGCTTTGTGAGGATGGAGGCGACTCCCTGGACGCCACGATGATGGCGACTGGAGCTGCAGGTAGCGGGTTCCCGCACCTGAGTACGTTGCGTCCCCCGCTTCAGGCAGTCGGTCTGGCGCTGGAAATGTGCTGGGCGCCAATAGACGTGGGGCGGCTCATTGAGTTTCTCTCGCATCCTGTTGGCCCGTTCAGCCGAAAGGCCAGGGCTGCGCTTGCCCGGGTGGTGGACGAACAGCCAGGTATTGGCGGTGAGGCGTGGGCGACGTTTAAACGCGAAATTCCTGAAGATGACCAAGGAATGGCACTTCTTGAGGACATTGAGTTCTGGCTTGAAGGCGAACGCTGGTCCCGGGATGCCGGAGCACCGCTTGGTGCGCTCCTTGCCCGTGTTGACCGGCTTGTCGCTGCACTCCGGATGCGCTTGAGCGGCGACGATGTCGCTCGCGCCGCGCTGCTTCCAGCCATTGATCAGTGCATGGCGTTGCGAGCGGGGATGGCCGGGCTTCAGGATCAGGGCGTCGCCATTCTCTCGTCGCGTCAGGTAGAGCAGCTCATCGTCTATGCAACACCGGCCGGATGTACGAATCCGAGTTCTTTCGCTCAGGTTGGCGGCTTGCGCGCAGAGGTGGAAGCGGGGGCCTGTATCGAAGCGGCGGATGAGGTCATCTGGTGGATGCCGTCCACTCCCGTTCTGCCACCGTCACTTCCCTGGTCGCAGATCGAGCTTACCGCACTGAAACAGCTGGGAGTGGTACTTCGCGATCCGCAGCAAGAGCTCGATGCGTTGGCCAGGCAATGGTTGTTGCCACTTTTGGCGGCCAGGAAGCGCTTCACTTTGGTGATGCCGCCTGCCGGTTCCGAGGAGCATCCCTTTCAGCAACTTCTCTGCAGCTTGGTCCCCGACTTCTTGAGTCACAGCATCGACCTGGATCTGCAGCTCGGCAGTGACTTCGTGGGAGAGCTCTCGACAGGCTTGACGCGTATGGAGCTTCCTAGGGCTCCCAGGCACATTGAGCTTGGCCGGCCTTTGTCGCTGCCCACCGAAGGACAGTCGTACTCCTCGCTTTCAGAGTTGTATGACGATCCGGCGCTCTACGCACTCAAGCGCATTGCACGCTTGCGGGCAACGACTGTATTTACTGCGGAGGAGGATAATAGGCTGCTAGGCACGTTGGCCCATCGAGTCTTTGAAAGGCTTTTCCTGCAGGCCGGCTCTTTAGCGTGGACCCAGAAACAGGCTGTCGAGTGGTTCCGCGACAGTGTGGATGAGCTTCTCAAAACCGAGGGGGCCCAGCTGTTGATGCAGGGGGCAGGAGTCAGCCAGCATCGTTTCAGGGCTGTGTGCGAGAACGCCATTTTCTCATTGCTCGACCATCTGCAGGCGGCGGGGGCGACGGCTGTTCGCACCGAGGTAGAGCTTGAAGGGCGCCTTGGAGATGTCCAGCTCATCGGTAAAGCCGACCTGCTGGTGGAGCTACCGAATGGTCGGAGCGTGATCCTGGATATGAAGTGGGGCGGGGAAAAGCGTTACGCGGATTACTTGCGCGAAGGCCAGCACTTGCAATTGGCGTTCTACTCGACACTTCTGGAACAGCAAGCGGGGTTGGCGCCGGCAGCGCTGGGTTACTTCATTCTGGAGTCCGGGGCCATGTTCGTCACAGTGCCTGACGTCATGCCTAAGGCTCAGGTGCGGACTCCGCCCGTGGGAGCGACCGGTGTCTTGCTTCAGCAGGCTAGGGAGAGCTGGAAATGGCGTTCCCGGCAGTTGGCAGATGGGCAAATCGATGTTGTTCCGCTCGAAGCCGGAGATGACTACCAGGGGCCCGACGGAACGCTGCCTGTGAAAGGACCGCGGCAGTGGGAAAAAGACTACTTGGTCCTGCTCGGAGGATGGGAGCAATGAATAGCGTCGAGTTCATCAGCGCAGGGGCCGGTAGCGGAAAGACCTATAAGCTCACCGCTACGTTGTCCGATGCGCTGGAGTCTGGAGCGGCTCGTCCAGATGCCATCCTTGCGACCACATTTACGATCAAGGCGGCCAAGGAGTTGCGTGAGCGGGCCCGTTCATGGCTGCTGGGAAAAGGGCGTATCGATCTAGCCACAGCCGTTGGCCAAGCCAAGATTGGCACCGTCAATAGCGTATGTGGTCGTTTGCTCCAGCGTTTCTGCTTCGAGCTGGGACTGTCGCCGGACCAGACGGTTCTGAGTGACGGGCAGGTAAAGCGCCTACTGGCGACGTCCTTGTCCGAGACGCTCGATCGCGAAGGGCAGGCGGAGCTTGTACGACTCACGGCCCGGTTAGGTATTGAGCATGACAAGTGGTCGCGGTTTATTGAGAGCATGGTCAAGGCGGCTCGCGACAACGACATTTCCCCGGAGCGGCTGCGACCGATGGGAGAAAAGAATTCAGACTTGATGCTGTCGAATTGGCCTGCGCCTTCGGCGCCGGCTACCGCAACCGAGATTCTGTCGTCGTCTCTGACCAAGGCTGTGATGGACGTATCGGCATTCATCCAGCAAACGCAGGCGAGTGGCGGCGCAGTTGCGCAGAATCTGCAAAAGGGACTGCTGGAACTGGAGCGCCTTGAACGGATTTTTCGTGATGGGCGCTGGGCCTGGCCTGACTGGATAGCGGCCGGCAATATCGACGCTGGGGCCAAGGTCAGAGATCTTCTTGTGCCTGTTGTCGAGGCAGCTCAGATGCATGAGTCCCATCCGGTCTTCCATTCGGACGTGCGCCGATATCTGGATCTGGTTTTTAATCTGGCCGCCGACGCCCTTGAAACCTACGCGGAAGCTAAACGCATGCTTGGCGCGGTCGACTTTGGTGACCAGGAGGCTCTACTGCTGAGGGCCGTGCGTGAGAATCCGGATGTACGTGATGCCCTGGCCAGTGAACTCGATCTGGTCATGGTTGACGAGTTCCAGGACACGAGCCCGATGCAGTTGGCACTGTTTGTTGAGTTCGCAAAGCTGGCAAAGCGCTCAGTGTGGGTGGGCGATCCCAAGCAGGCTATCTACGGCTTTCGTGGAACCGATGCCCGGCTCATTGCCGGCGTGCTGGATGCTATCAAGGGATGGGGGGGCTCGATTGGTGAACCGCTGACGATATCGCGACGTTCGGTTCCGGGGCTGGTGTCGCTGTCGAACGCAGTCTTCGAGCAGGCCTTCCTGCCCGAGCTCTCGGCGGATGCCATAGTACTTCAGGCACACCGTGGCGAAATTCCTGACCAGCCTGTGCTGTTCAATTGGGAGTTCGAGAGCAGCAAAAATGAGACGGATTACCTGGGAATGGGGCCGGCTGTTCGAGAGCTCATTGATTCGGGGCTCAAGGTGGAGGACAAGGCGGCCCGGCAAGTTCGCGACGTAGAGCCGGGAGACATCGCTGTCCTGTGCCGTACCAATGACCAGGTTGAATTAGCAGTGACCTCACTGATTCGTTGGGGTATCCCCTCTGCAAGTCCACGAGCCGGGTTGCTGGGTACGCCTGAGGCCATCCTTACGTTGGCGTGTCTGCGCCGATTACTGAATGCTGGCGACACTGTCGCTTCTGCTCTCGTGCTCACCCTGGTTGACGGCATGCCCATTCAGGCGTGGCTGGCCGATCGTCTCGAGTTTCTTGCCGAAGATGACGCCCGTCCGCAACAGTGGAAGGCAATTGGGGACTCGGCGCATCCATTGCTCTCGCGTCTGGAAGCGTTGAGGCCGTGCGTTGAGGTGCTCACCCCAAGAGAGGCGTTAAGGCTTGTCGTGGCGGAATCTCATGCCGCTCGGGTCGCCAGCCAGTGGTCCGGTTCACCGCAGGAGGCAAGGTCACGAATTGCCAACCTTGAAGCCCTCCTGGATCTTGCTTCGACCTACGAGGACGAGTGTGTTTCAGCCAAGCGCCCGGCTACGGTGAGTGGCCTTTTGCAATGGTTTGACGCAATGGCCGCTTCGGAAGACGACAACCGTGCGACGACGGTCGACAATGCAGTCAGTGTCATGACGCACCATGGTGCCAAAGGGCTGGAGTGGCCTGTAGTCGTGTTGACCTCACTCGGAACTGAAGCTCGCAGCGCTTTGTGGGAAGTTCGCTCCAGAACCGAGGGTAAATTCGATCCTGAACGTCCGCTAGATAATCGTTTTGTGCACTTCTGGCCAAAAACATGGGGCAATCGCCGGCAGCCCCAGGCAGCCGTCAATGCTGAGGCTGGTACCATGGGGCAGGCAATGGCTGCTGATGCCCTGGCGGAGAACAAGCGCCTTCTCTACGTCAGCATGACGCGAGCGCGTGACGCCAATGTGTTGGTGTCCTGCCGTCGCAGGTCTGGCCCCAATCTGGGCTGGGTCAACGAGGTTGGTGCTGGTGCGCTGCTGTTTGGTGACAGTGGGACTCTTACGCTTGCGGATGGCCGAAAGATCGTGAGGGAGTCTCGAGCTTGGGCGGCTGCGGCCTGTGCGATTGATCCGCCGACTCAGGCAGCAGCGACGTGCAGTTGGTTTGTTGCTGACGCCGTGCTTGAGCCCAAGCCTCTCTGGTTTCGCCCGAGCAGCGCCGCTGGAGGCGCGTACGCTGCTGTCCAGTCGGAGTCTGTGGGAGCCCGTATCGCAATTAGCGCGAGTGTCGAGATGAGCCTCCTGGGGAGTGCGTTGCACCTGTGTATTGCACAAGCAGGTGTTACGGGCCGGGTGGCCGAGACAGCGGTTGAGCACATCCTCCAGACGTGGGGGGTGGCGCATGCTGTCAACAGGTCGGCAGTGGTTGAGCAGGTCCGGGCCTTCTACGAGTGGGTGCGCTCTCGATGGCCAAACGGCCGAGTCCGAGTAGAGGTCCCAATCGAGGCAAGCCGGCTGGATGGGACTCGATTGCGTGGCCGCATTGACCTGCTGGTCGATACGCCCAGCGGGTGGATCCTGGTGGACCATAAGTCGAATCCCGGCAGTCAAGCTCGAGATGAAGTCCTGGTGCAAGATTACGGTCCGCAGCTCTCTGCATACGCCGAAGCTGTCCAGGCCTGTACCGGCAAGATGGTTTTGGAGCAGTGGCTGTACTTCCCTGTTGCTGCTCGGCTTACGAGAGTGGTCGCGAAGGCCTAGCCACAAACTTGCTGCTGAGCAGGAGTGTCCTTCCCAGCAGCCGAATACGACGGTTGGACGTTATTTGGAGCAGTGGCAGGCCATGACTTTGCCAACGCTTTTTTGCACGTTGAGTGTCCTAAGTTTTGCTAGGGAACCTTTATGAGAATCATACGGCTGAGGGAGGTCATCAGTGCGACAGGTCTTGCTCGGTCCACAATTTACAAGCTCATGGGGGCCAATGAATTCCCGCAGTCTGTGCCGTTGGTAGGTCGTAGCGTTGGCTGGGTTGAAAGTGAAATCCAAGCGTGGATTCAATCCAAGATTGTGCTGCGAGATCTTCGTGAGACTTCGATTACCTACCCCAGTTGACGTCAGTGACTCCGAATCTTTGTGGTGCGGAAGCAGTTAATACTCTCTCGCAGGAACTTTTCTTCACAGCAACATCGGAAGGTGATTTCAGCCTGGCCAAGGGAGCTGTATCTGTCTTTGCAGAAGTGCGAGAGCTGTTACAAGGGTTTTTGGGGGTGTTGCTGCCTACGTTGTAGTGACAGCGGAGCTGTGCCATTTAGGTTGATTACGGAGACTATTCATGACTGTGCATGGCCCCCTCATTTCCACTCAGGAAGATCTCTTTCATGAGGAGGTATCGCTGTTGCTACCCGAGCGCTTTGCAATCAATTGCAAGGTGCTCAATAACCCAGTTCGACAGCTTGCACGTCCAGAGGCACGAGAACTCTGCAGGCTGCGGCCATTTTCACTTCGCCAAATCGCGGGCTATGAAGCGACCTTACCATCTGGCGAAATTCTGAGAATTATCAACACAAAGACCTCCGCTCAACTCAATGTGGATTTGGTTCTGTTGGTACCTGGGGCTTCAGATCCTGCAGAAATCTCTTTGGCGCTTGAGCGAGGCGAAGGTCGTTGGGTCGCCAACGACATGATCGACCTGAGTAGGCTCGATGCAGCAGCTCGAAACGCAAGACTCGAAGCAATTATGGCTTCGTGGGACGACGCCTTCCTGCTCCGTGAAAGCCGTCCAGCTAAGGATGGAAGGCCTGCTACGTCAGGGTTACGCCGCCCCCAAATTGGAGCGTTGCATGCTTCTCTCGCCCACCTCACTCGATCAGGTTCGCCTGCCACTATTGTCATGCCAACAGGTACCGGCAAGACGGAAACTATGCTCGCGCTGAATGCTCACCAGTGTTTCGAGCGATTGTTGGTTGTGGTGCCCAACGACGCGTTACGTGAGCAGGTCGCCGGAAAGTTTGAAACCTTTGGTGTGCTCAGACGGCAGGAGTGTCTCAGCTCAAAAGCTGAGTACCCAGTAGTAATGCGCCTTTCCCACATTCCCACTGCGGTGAATGAAGTGGATCTGATCTTCGGTAGCGCCAATGTGGTGGTGACTACCATGCAGATTGCTGGTCGTGCTGACGCTGAGATCCAGGAGCGTATGGCTGATCACGCATCTGCTCTCTTCATCGACGAGGCTCATCACATTGGCGCTCCGACCTGGGCGCGATTCCGCAGCCTCTTCGTCGATCGTGAACTGCCATTACCAATTTTCCAGTTCACTGCCACTCCGTTTCGAGAGGATGGGCGACGAGTCGATGGCGAGTTCATCTATACCTACCCGCTCAAGAAAGCGCAGATAGAAGGCTACTTCAAGCCGATCCGCTTCGAGGCGGTATTTGGTCTGGATCAATCCGAGGCCGATGAAGCGATTGCCGAAAAGCTCGGTGAGATTCTGCAAGGCGATCTCAGCCTTGGTCTAAACCATCTGGCTATGGCGCGGTGCTCCACAATTGAGCGCGCTAAGGAACTTCATCAGCTATACAGCCGACGGTTCCCACAACACAATCCTGTCCTTGTTCACAGCAACCAGTCTGCGCGGGAACGACGTGCAAACCTTGCAGCGCTGCGTCGTTTCGACAGCCGGATCATTGTGTGTGTTGACATGCTGGGTGAGGGTTTCGACTTGCCGGAGCTCAAGATAGCCGGCTTGCATGACCCGCATAAAAGCATTGCTGTCACTATTCAGTTCGTGGGTCGGTTCACGCGACAGGACCCGAGGCTTGGTGATGCAACCGTAATCGCCAACACGGGCGTGGATGACGTCGACCGCTCGTTGGCGAAGCTCTATGCGGAGGATGCCGACTGGAATACGTTGGTTGAGGCGCTGAGTTCTGCGCGGATCGAACGGCAGGTGCGGCGTGCCGAAATGTTTCGTGGTTTCACGGGGGATCTTCGCGACATTCCCCTGCAGACGTTGGAGCCCAAGATGAATGCTGTTGTCTACAGGACGACCTGCGAAGCTTGGGATCCGCTGCGAGTAGAGGATCTCTGTTCACCTGGCGTGTACCGAGGCATGAAGCTCAATCAGCAGCGTCGAGTAGCCATATTCGTTACTCGTAATGAAGAGCAGGCGGGATGGACTACAGCTCAGCAAGCGACCAATGTCATCTGGGATCTGCACATGATGCATTGGGATGAGGACGCTGGACTCCTGTTCATTAGCAGCTCCTTGAAAGGTCCTCATGACAAGCTTGCCAAGGCTATCTCTGGCGACACCGCGCGCCGAATCGAGGGTGAAGAGGTGTTTCGGAGTCTTCATGGCTTTAAGCGGCTGATTCTGCGCAATCTGGGACTCACTCACCATCAGGGCCGCGGAGTGCGCTACTCCATGTACATGGGCGTTGATGTCGCTGACGGCCTCGACACCGCTAAGCAGTCCAGAATCAAGAACAATGTCTTCGCCACGGGGTTCCTGGATGGTGTGCCGGCCATTCGTGGTTGCTCGGTGAAAGGTAAGTTCTGGTCGATTACTCCGGTCCGAGACCTGACCGATTGGGTTGATTGGTGTCAAGGAATCGGTCGGTTGGTGAACGATTCCGGAATCACCACTGATGAAGTGTTCAAGAGTGCGATGCGACCTCGTCTGATCAGCGAGAGGCCTGCCGTTCCTCCCGTCGCTATTCACTGGCCGGAGTCGCTTATGACGCAGATCGAGGAACGTATAGAAATCAGCTTTGATGACCAGGTTGTCCCGTTCTCCGAATGTGATATCGAGCTTCTCAGTCATCAGAGGACGGGCCCACTGCGATTTGCCGTAACCAGCGATGCTCATGTTGCCGAGTTTGAAATTGAGTTCAACGATGGGGGCGCTCGCTATCCACAGCGGGCGGGGGCGGAGGCCACGATCAAGATTGGCAGTGTTGTGAAGACGTTATCTGAGTCGTTCGGAGAGGATGCGCCACAGATCGATTTCGGCGACGGATCGCTTCTGATCTACAGCCACCTTTACGCGCTACCTGAAGGCGTATCTGTTGAGCCGTACCCAACCGACAAGATTGTTGACTGGGATTGGTCCTCAACCAACATACGGGCTGAATCTCAAGGTGTCGAGAAGCGCTCCGATTCTGTCCAGCGTAGAGTCATCGACTACTTGCTTTCCGATGGCAACGTATATGACCTGGTTTTCGATGATGATGGGAAAGGGGAAATCGCTGACGTGGTTACGCTGCGTGTCACTGACAGCTTGGTGCAGGTCACCCTCTACCATTGCAAGTTTTCGAGCACTGATACACCAGGAGCCCGCCTTGCAGATCTCTACGAGGTCTGTGGGCAAGCACAGAAATCTGCTCGATGGCGTGATCGTCCTAATCGCATGTTCACTCACATGCTGAAGCGAGAGAAACGTCGCCTCGAAAAGGGACAGAGCTCTCGCTTCGAGCTGGGAACCGCTGCATCGCTCAAGAAGCTGAAGGCGAGCTGGCAGGACTATCGCTATGAGTTCGATGTTCGCATCGTACAGCCAGGGTTATCGCGCGCTGCAGTTAATGAAGAGGGGTTGCATCTGCTGGCTGGGGTTGAAACGTATTTGTTGGAAACCCGTGCGATGAAACTGCGGATCATTGGCAGTGCATGATCGGCCATGTCCTATCAGGGAATGTTGCGCTTGCGGGTTAGGGCTGAAGACTGATCTGCAGTGCCTCCAGTTCATCCATCGTCATATCACCTTCTAGAAGTCCGCCGAGGTAGTCCAGCAGATCATCTTGGCGGGGTTGGCCGAACGCTAGCCGGTAGACAGTTAGGCTGCGCTTTAGCCACTCGAGGCGCTGGGTTTCTCGGCTGAAGGGAAGGATCGGTACGCGTCGCTCCACCTTCACCGGCCCCTCGCATAGCCAATAAGGAGCGAGGTCAGTGTCGGAGTCAGTGGATGCCCTTGCTGCAGCGAACATCTGCGCCCAGGGGTCAAACGAAACAGCACCGTCGGACCAAAGCTCGGGACCATGATTGTGAGCCACGTTCAGACGGACGGCGTGCCCCTTAAAGCGATGGACTCTACCTTCCCGCTGCTCCAAGTCGACCGGATTGCCGGGTAGGTTCCAGTGGTACACACGGTAGCAGTAGGGGTGGAAATCGAGTCCCTCTTGACCGACGGAGGTCGTGGCTAGCACAAAGGGGCGGAACGGCGAATTGAATGCGTCGCGCACGCCGCCCAGCCGTGCGACGGCCCCTTCTTCGTCCCGGTAGTCCGCCAGGCGCATGGCGAAACGGCCACGCATTTGGAATTTGTCTACTTTCAGGCGCCCCTCGATGATCGCGGGGTTGTCGACATCAATCTGCGAGGGACGGATCGAGAGCGCGTCGGCCATGGCTTTGCCGAGTCCGATTACTCGTTCTCCAGGTGATATTGCGCTTAGGCCCTGAGCATCTACGAGGTAGTGTGCATACTCATCGAGAACCGCCTGGAGGTTCTGCTCCGCCGAGAAGGTGAGGACTCGGTGCCAATAGCGATCTTCTTCTCCGTGCCGCAACAAGGCGACTGCTTCATGCTGATTGAACAGAGTCCGGAAGCTCCAGGCGACGTTGGCCGCCGCGCTCAGGAGGCTCGGATCGTCCCATGCCAAATCGGGCGCTACGCGTCGCAGCGCGCGAAGCGCGCAAATCGCAGGGCTTCCCAAGGCCACATCAACCAGTAGGTCCAGAGCGTCGGTACTCATTGGGCCAAGATCGCCGACTGCTGCAACCCTCATGGCTGCGACGTGATCCTTAAAGGCGTCCTCGCCGGCCAAATTACCCATCCCGTCCGACGCCTCGACCCAACGCAGGGCGCCATTCTTCGCCATGGCGTCAATGGCTGCCGGCAGTGCCCATTCAGCAAAACTACCTTCTGATTCAGCCGATTCGCGTGCGGCCAGATCGGTCAGTCTCCCCCTCAGCCGTTCGGCAACGTGTGATCGCATGTCGGTATAGGACTGGCGCTCGCAACACCCAGCGACCACTGCTAGGGGGTCGCCGAGTTCGGCCAAAACCGGAGACGGATAGATCAAGAGCAGGGCACGCAGACCTGCCAGGCGGCCGTTCGCCAACCGGAACTGAAGGGGGCGTGGCCGCTTTAGGTCAAAATATCCACGGCTGGTTTGGCCAGCGCCCATACGCCGCTCGGCTTCGTAGGAAAGTATCGCGGCAATGGCGTCCGGCACCATTGTCCAAGACGAAAAAATCAGCGCTTTGGTTGGTCGGGTGTCTGGAGTCCTATAACCGTAGTAGGGGAGCGCTGGCGGGATCCAGAGGCTCTGCTCGAGGCCGTCCTTGAAGACGTCTTCCATCACCGCGCGCATCCGCCCGTTGGCTGGTTCTATCGGCGCGTAAGCGTTGAGCTGATCATGGTCGAGGCAAGCATTCTTGGCTGTCGCCAAGGCGTTGACTAGGGCAGCGGAAGGCTTGGTTCCCTCCTTTCCCTTCATGGCCCGCTTCAGCGCGTAATCGCGCATGAAGTTGAGCAGGTAGGGCGCCGACTTCCAATACTCGATGACGTCAGGTGCTTCGAGGGCTCGAGCTACGCCGGAGACCGCCATCGCTTGGCGCAGGTCGTCAACGTGGACGGTAAGATCCATTTGCGGCTCACAGACCATGGAGTCGCGGTCGATGGTGCTGGAGACCCGTTCGGTACGGCACATGACCTGCTTGAGAGTGGTTTCCACCTTAGCCTTCTGAGCCATGGCCTTGCCCCTGGCGGCGGGCAGCCCATGAAGGGCGGTCCGGAAGGCGCGCATTTCTTGGTCCAATGCGCTCACCATTTCCCGACCTCGGGCCTGTCCAAAGAGGAAGGTCAAGGTCTCCAGGAAGTCGTCATAATGCTCGCCGTCTTCGGTTTGGTCTCCTTGAAGCGTGAGCATTCGGTACGGCGTGGCCGAGAGCAGCAGGGTGCGCGCGGCATTGCCTTTATGATCTCGGTAGTTGAATAGCTCTCGCGCTAAGTAGGCGGCGTCGCTTTCACCGTGCAGTAGATCCGGGAAGCGCTGAAACTCGTCCATGATGATGAGGTCAGGCTGCAGCGCATCCACGCAGGCGTGGCTGAGTTTGCCCCGCAGACGGGCGATCACCGCGTTTCGAGTGCGGGTCATGGCGGAGGGGTATCGAGCCCGCCGCCGTCGGAATAGCTCGATGGTTTTCTCTAATTCGCCGGCCAGAGCTGCGTCCTGGCTGACATCCTTTCGGAAGCGGTTGATCAGGGCTGTATCGACCCCGTTGAGCGAAACGTAGTGCTTGATCCAAGATTCCCAACGCTCGGCGCTGACATCGCACTGCAACAGGTTCTGCAGTCCGCGTGGCGAACTGACCTCGGGCCGAAGCAAATGGAACAACAGGGCGCGCTCCTCAGCGACGCCAGTCGACGATCGAAGGTCGAACGTCGTGCCTGGAGTCAGGCTGATGAAGTTGACCTTGTTGGCGTTGAGCGAACTTTCGCCCCGCATCTGCAGCGGCACCAGCGTCATACGGGTCGGTAGAGCCAGCGCTTGGCGTCCAAGGACGTTCAGCCGGTTGAGGTTCTGAGCGGCGATAGCCTGGTTCGAGCAGATGTAGAGGATGTCGATCCGGTCGGTTTTGTCCCACAGATACTCAATGGCACGGGCGATAACGCCGCGCGCGACCAGCGTCTTGCCAAGGCCCACCTCGTCGGCGACGAGGAATTGGAAGGCGGGATTTTCGGAGTTGTAGAAGCGCTCAAAGACGTAGTCGACCGTGCGGCGCTGGAAGGCTTTCAATGACTGAAGTGCCGATCCAGCCTTGAACGGATCAGTGGACATGGCTTGCCTCCTCGGGCATCGCCAACCGGAAGGCCTCCCAAAGTACGCGAAACTCTGTCGGGACCGGATCGGTAGTGGAGTCTTCGGCGGTCAGGCGCCTGATCAAGCGCTCGACTGCGGATAGGCGGCCATCACCGGCGCAGAGCGCACGTACCAGGTCTTCGAGTAGGGGCACTTCGTCCGCCCGCCCGCGGCCCCATGCGCCTTCACTGCCGCCGGGCTGCGCGGCCACGGCCGCGGCGAACGGGTCACCAAGCTCAGAAAGCAGTAGCCGCAGATAGCGGAAGAAAGCGTCACGGTTGGTGATGATCGCGCGGAAGATCGCGGAATGACGCTCAGCCGGAAGGCCGTCCATTGGTAAGCCAATACTGAACAGCAGGCGGGCGTCACTGTCGGAGTCAGCCAGTTGAAAGGCGATGAACCGGGTGACGTCCGCCAGAGGCATGACTCCCAGATCGACGTCCTCCCCTGCGGCCAGAGCAGCCAGGACATCACGATGATGCCCCTCGCCGCGGGTGATCGGCCAAACAAAGGCGCTGGCAAGGCTGGTGACAGCTAGCGGTTGTACGCAGATCAGCCAGACCCGCCACCCAGCGGCGTCCTCACCTTCAGCAGGGGCGCGTTCGCAGCACAGCGCCAAGCCAGCCTTGCAGATTAAGCGACGTACATCCTCCAGGCGCCGCTCTGCCGCCTTATCCGCAGCGGCGTTCGCCGAGACATCGCTGGCAACGAAGGGGCACAGCAGCCGCCCGAAGCCCTGAGCGCCCAGGATGTTCTCAACGCTGCCTACTTTGGAGGACTTGCCTGTGATGGTCGCAAACACCTCGACGTTGTTGGCCGACTTGCGGTTGGCAAGCGCCGCTTGGGTGGCGTTGCCGGAGCCAACTGTCAGGACGGTGTCCCAGCCGACCTCCTGTATAAATGCCTTGGCATGGAGGCCTTGCAGGCTTTCCGGTGCTGCCTCTTCACCGTCCTCGCTGGCGGCCATGTCATCGAGCACACTGACTCGCTCGTAAAGAGCTAGGGTGTCGGCCGAGCAAGCGGCCAGTTCGTCGCTCCGTCCCACCAGTACTGGCTTCTCGCGGCTTAGCCTTGCCAGTTGAATAAGGGTCGTGTCGTCACAGAACGGAGAAATGACGCCCATTCGAGTGCAAGCTGACGGTGACCAAGCCTCTGACCCTATGCCGTTGACTGCCAGGCTCAGGGTATCAAAATGCTCGGGCAGCACCCATGCAGCTCGATTGAGATCGCCGGCGACATCGAGGGTCAGTGCCCTGACGTCCTCGGATACTGGCTGCACGGTGATCCGTGGCAGGCGCTTGAGAAGGTCGACGATTGGCTTATTGTCCGGCACCACTCGACGGGTAACGTCGCCATCCAGACAAAGGGAAATGTCCCAAGAGCGGTCTTGAGTCAGATTCCGCGACAGCACCAAGAGCCGCATTTTTGCAGCCCCACTACCCGACTGTGGTTTGAAGCGCAGAACCCAGATTTTCGGGTGGAAGGCGCCGCCCTGCGGAGCTGCTACGGCAATGATCATCTTCTCCAACAGACTGCAGAGCCGGGACTGCGGCTGGGTCTGAGCTTGGATATGGCCTGCGTCGTAATAGACGGCGAGCCGATCAGTGATACGTTCAGCGCCCTCAAGGAGAGCCAAGGGCTGGCTGAGAATCTCATCGCGATTCTCGGCGGCGAATAGCGCTAGGCTCACCGGCGCGGCCAGGGCCGTCTCGAAGTCGAGGGAGTAGGTAGTGGCGACCGCTGCGTCAAACACATAGCCGGACGGCGCCGATAGGCTTTCGCCGTAAAGGACGCGTACTTCGGGATCCAGGCTAGCTCTATTTGGCATTTAGCAGGTCCTCCAAATGAGACTGGGCCTGCCCCCATCGGAACGACAACTGGTATGCTCCAGAGGCCCCGCCCCAGCGGTCCAGAGCGGTGTGATTGGCGAAGCGCGACTGCGAAGTCTTCAGTTTCCGCTCCCTCTCGCGGACCAGTGCCCTGGCCGCCTCGGAATCCGGCAGGCTGGCAGCCCCCGTTCTAGCTAACGCTACCCAGTCCTGGACGAAGCGAGTAAGCGCTGGACGGATGGTGTGGGTGTGGTGCGAGACCTCCCGCCAAAAGTCTTCTAGCGACCAGGCTGCGAGGCGTTGGTCGTCCAACTCAGTTGCCCATTGGGCCAGTCGGCCGCGATAGAGTTCGATCCAGTCTTCTCGGGCCCGCAGCTCCGCAAGCTGAAGGTTGTAGAGCAGCGCCGCACCGTGGATGACACCGGAAAAGATCTCCGCATGCTGAACTAGACGTCGCGCCTCAGCCGGGAAGTCTCCGAGCGCGGGGTGCTGCCAGATGTAGGCGCATTGACCGTTGTGCGACTGGCCGGCGAGCCAGGTCAGGAGTGAGGTTCGCGCGGAGGCGACTAAGCGGTCGCGAATGAACTGGGCTTCGTCGCCAGTGAGCCTAAAAGAGGCGGTCTCGAGAAGATCGGCAGGGGCGGGTGGCAGGCTTGGATGCCAGTTACCGCTCTGGATATCTTCGAGGCCTTCTGCCTCGACGTCAGAACGCTGTTGGCGGCGACGGACCGTTGGCAGAGCCCCGTAGTAAGTCGCGCGAGATCCGGGGAACTGGCGGATGCCCCAGGCACCTAGGCCTGCCCAATAGACGGAACTTGGAAGTCGATGAAGTCGCGCCCCGGCGTCTCGACCAATGATACCACTCGTCTCGCCGCCGGCTTTCAGCGCTTGGGAGAGGCGGATCTCCATGTTTCGGCCTTCTGCACTGAGTTGGCTGGCCGAGCCGTCGCGTCTTTCAAGCCGGCTCAGGATCCAAGGAATGAACAGCATGTAGCGAAGCCGGGTCTGGATTGTGCTGGTGCCCGGGAACAGGTGGTCGGCGATGGAGTCGCGGATCGCGCCCAAGCCCAGTTCGTCACGGCTCTCGCGCTCCTGGAATAGAGCCATGATGCGTTGCGCGCGTTGACGCTCCGCTTCATCAAAATCAATCCATGCCAAAGACGACATCACCACTCCCGATGGCCAACGCGCAAATTTCTTACGCACGGCAAAAAATTACCCCGAAGGCTGCACCAACACACCACGCGGAAATTGGGAAGCCTTTCGTTCCTGACCCCCTATCTACGTTTCACAATCGCTAGGGCGTTGGTGATCTTGCATTTGCTGGGAGTGGAACCACTCCAGTGGTTCGACGGGAAACGGCCAGCGTTGGGTACCAAGCCATCTGCGGTCTGAACTTCGAGCACGGCGTTCCAGAGGGAAACCTTGGGCGCCTCGCATAAAGGGTCCAAGCAGAGCAGGTGGGTACATTCAATCTTTGATCCATCGCTGCCTTGGTCGACAAGCTTGCCTTGGTAACCAACTACTAACAGCCAATGTCCTTCACCGCCAGGCCAGTCGACACCGACGATGCTCGAGTGACCCTGACGAATCGCGTCTACCAGTTGCTCCACCATGGCGCGAGTATTACCTTCCAGGACTTTGATTTCGATCTGGCGACTAAAACACTCACCAAGCCAGTCCAACTCGAACTCATTGGTGCCGTTGCTGATCAGTCCACCGAATTCGGTGAGGCGATTGTGAAACTTTCCTAGCCTAGTGCGTCCGTCGCGCAGCCCCATATAGGAGGCCTCCTCGCGGCGGATGATACCGTTGGTGACTAGCGCCATTAGTAGGCTGTAAGGACCACAGGCACCATCAAGGTCGCCTTGACGAAAATGGACAGCTTCTCCGCGTTCGTTTACTGGACCGGATTCGGACAGGGACAATTGCGGCATGACATTCATTATGTTCATGGAAAGGCTACTTCTTCAGAACGCATAGCGGAGATAGGTTAAGGCCTATAATTTTTAGTGCAGGGGCACCGACGGACTAGATGGTGCAATCCTTGACGCTGTTAGTGGCTCAGTCGAATAGCAGAGCTTTTGTCAGGCTGCGGTCGGGGTCGGGATTGTCCAGTTCATTGGCCATTTTCACCAACTCGGACGCGAGTGCTGCGTATTGCCGCCAATCTGCAAGGAGATGTTCAAATACTTGGTTGACTATCGACTTTGCGTTTTCGGTCATGAATTCTTCGTCGATTTGGTTCCAAGTCTCTTCAAGCAGGTCCTGCTCCAGTGCCTCGGCTAGGATTTCCTGCTGCTCAGAGATTAGGTCGTAGGCTTCTCGACAGTTTTCCCTTAGCTGCTCAAGGTAATCGCGAAAGTCCTGCTCATCCTGATCGAACCCTTGCCTGAGGTGTTCAGGCACATCGCTCAGTCCCTTGTAGTGACGGCCACGGCCATCGTGCTTGATGTTCGCAACTAGCAGTTCCAGTTCGTTGAAGACGTTTTCTTCTTCCGGTAACCAACCTGCATCGACATTGCATTCATAAGCCTGCTCTATACAGGCCGAGATAGTTCTCATTTCTTCCGCCAGCGGCGTGCCGGCAAAGAGGCGTGACAACGACTCACGAAGCGTGTCGAACTGCTCGTAGCATTGGTTGTAGTTGCGGAGAATTTCGTTCGCGCGATCCATGCTCATAGTCCGTTCCTTGTGATTGCGTGCCAATGGTGATGTTGTTGCAAGTGTCAGTTGGCGCCTGGGTTCGTGTTCCCTCGCTCGACTGTCAGTTGGATTCGACGTGCTGACTTCATGCGCCGCCCCGGTGGATGCCGGGGAGGGCGGAGGAAGCAGCCGGGCATCAATCGCCTACATTGAATGTTGCTCATCGAGTGCTGGCATCAGCAGATTGCACGTGTTTGCACGTAGATGTAGCGGGCAATGCCGTCGTCCTTGACTAGCCAGAGATACCCATAGAGTGGCGGAAGCTGCCGGTATGTGGCAACTGGCCAGTTTGGTCCATTAGCTGGCTTGTTTGACTTCCTAGCCATCAACGTCCTGATTCGTTGTCCGCGCTTCCCGCTCGCGCTTCATCTCGCTGTACTCGCGATACAGCTCGTAGCCCTTCTTGGCGACAACAATGACGCCGATAACCGCAAAAAGATTTTTCATGTGCCTGTGCTCCAGGTTCAGAAGTGCTCAGTGTCGATCAAGCCGAAGCAAGTGTTCGAGGCGGGCCTTCATCGCTTCGATAAGTGTTGCCATGCGCCGAACTACTACTGCCGATCCGCATTTCGGGCAGGAGGTATAGCAGTCGTGACCGATTAAGAGTGCATCGCTCTTCGGCACGGTCGTTTTCTGCCACGAACAATGCGGACAGATAAAAGTGAGCGGTGGCGGTGGTATCGGCATAGGGGGACCTTCAGGCCTGGTTGTTCAGTAATTTAGGCGCGCTACGCGACAGCGTGTGTCGCTGGCGCTAGTTTCTTTATGAGTCATGCTGTCTAGCAGGGTGCACTAATCACCATCCTGGATATCGCTGGCAGATCTGCTCGTCATGAGTGCGATCCTCACCGCACTCGCCAGCGTAGACACGCGGCACCCTATCAATATCGACGGCTACCTGTTCGATCACTTCGCGCAACTCCAGCGATGCTAGCCAACGCGTGGGAATGCTGGCGCAGCTGAGCTGGATACCGAGCAGATTTCCGGCAATCATTCCGGTACTAACGCTGTCGCCACTGTGATTGACGGCCCAGGTGATGCCTTGCTCGAAGCTGTCGGCCATCAATGCACACCATAGCCCGATAGCCAGTGCTTCCTCGGCTGTCCATCCACCTCCCAATAGTGCAATCACTTTGGGGGTGGGCCGAACGCGCTTCTCATGAAATGCCAATACGAGTTCGATTAACTCGCGTGTCTCGCTCATGCCCTCTCGGTCTCCGTATTGTTGGAGGCTACCCAGGACGGCCTCCTCCAGCGAACAGGAGTTCGGTAGGAGGCGGGAGAGGATGTCTGCAAACAGCCCGGCCGCAAGATATCCGGTTGGATGCCCGTGAGTGAGGCGAGCAGACTCAGCCGCCAGTTCGAAGGGTTCAGGGAAAAATGCATGGGGCGCTACCCTCATGACTCCACCGCAGCCCTTGCTGTCGTTACGCGCTAGCTCGCCAAAAGACTTGCATTCACGCAGTGCCGATAAACATGTCATACCGGGGGCGCGACGAGACCAGAGCGCTTGCTGCTGAATCAGCCATCCGTCTTTCGCCACCTCGGTTGCAGGCTCTCCGCCCTGCGTGAGATACCAGCGCAACAGGGCGTGATGGATCACTGACGGCGGATGGCAAAGACCGCGCGATGCCTGCCTAACTTTGGCGCGCAAAAGTCCCTCCGCTGTGAACAGCATCATCTGTGTGTCGTCGGTAATCGCCCCTGTGACGCCATAGGCCTGAGCGAAATTCCGGATGCCTGACGAGCCAAACTTTCGCTCAATAGTCGCCCAATCGAGAAACTCCACTGGAGCCCCCAAGGCATCTCCGACTGCTCCACCGAGCAGGCAGCCCTTGATCCTGTCCAGACGATTCATGTTCAGCTCCTAAGATTTCTTTAGCCGCGCTGACAAAGTTCAAGCTGGCGCTGCAACTGCTAGTCGTAGGCGCGCACGGCTGCGCTTAACTCCGATCACGCATCACTATTGCGTTATGTACAGCGAGCACTGCTTTGAACTGTGCGTTAAGTTCCTGACGTGGCTGCCTTGGCCGTGGGAGTTTCCACGAACCCCACATCAGCAGTACCGCCAGGGCATCCCTGTTGAATCAGTTGAATGACGACGTCAGATTATGTAGCTTTGAGCGACATATCCATGGTGTTTACCTGTACAGGTAAAGTTTTCAAACACAAGGAGGCTTAATGAAACGCAAGCAGTCGATCGAATCTGTCCGCTGGGATCTGGCGCTGCGCTATCGCCTGATCGAAACTGTTGCCTGGTGGGAAGGCCGACTGACTACGGGACATCTGATGCAGAGCTTCGGTATCAGTCGGCAGCAGGCGTCGAAGGACATCAACACCTACATCGCCGAGCATGCGCCTAAAAACTTGACATATGACAAGCACCTGAAGGGCTATGTCCCAAGTCTAAAGTTCTCGCCAAAGTTCATCGACAATAGCGCTAGCGCCTACCTTCACCTGTTGAGCCAGAACAAAGAGCGAGCGCCACACATCGAGGGCCTGGCCCTGGCTTATGCGCATACCGAAGTGCTGAAGGTGCCTGATCGCTCTGTACGTCCGGAGGTGTTGCGCCCTTTGGTAAGAGCTTGCCGTGAAGGGCTGCGTCTGGAGTGCGAATATGTCTCTCTGGCCAATCCGGTGCCAGAGACACGCCTCATTGCCCCGCACACCCTCATCTACACCGGCATGCGCTGGCATGTCCGTGCCTTCTGCGAGAAGAATCGAGACTATCGTGACTTCGTCCTTAGCCGTTTCCGCGGTGAACCGGACGTACTGGATGTCTCTGAAAATGGACGAGAAGAGGACGTAGGTTGGTCCTCCGAAGTGACTGTGATCATTGAGGCCGACCCACGCCTGAAGTCGGATCAGAAAGCTATCGTCGCACAGGACTATGGCATGCAGCAGGAGCAACTGCTGATCCCCAGCCGCGGTGCTCTGGTGCAGTACGTGCTGCAGCGTTATCAGATTGATCCGAACAAGATCCAGGCTAAGGCTGCTGCGCAGCAGATCGTGGTGGCGAACCTGGAAGAGCTTCGGCAGTGGATCTATCAGTGACGGGGCAATTCAGTGCTACGGAGCGAATCGTTTAGCCGAACCCAGCGAGTTGATCTGCGCCGTCAATCTACAGTACCCACGTCTCTGCTAGGCGATGTTACAACGCATCACCATGGTTCCAGCGCCTCAACAGCGCTGCTATCGTTGTGCTATCACAGCAGGGAGCCGTTCTATGCAGTATCAGACCTTGAAGGAACGCCATCGCCGGGAGCGCGATGGCCAACATCCGAACTTGCGCCTGCGTGTGCATCGTGCCTTGAGTTGGCTCGACCGCGCCGAGCAGGCGGACGACCTCGATGGTCGCTTCATCTTCCTGTGGATCGCTTTCAACGCTGCCTACGCCTGCGAGATCGACGAACGTCAGCGTCTTTCGGAGCAGGAGACATTCAAGGCGTTTCTGGAAAAACTTTGCTCGCTCGACGAAGGCAAGTGCATCGATGCGCTTATCTGGCAGGAGTTTTCCAGCAGCATCCGTGTGCTGCTGGATAACCAATATGTTTTCCAGAGCTTCTGGGATCACCAGTGCGGCAAGATCGACGAAAGCACCTGGAGAGCCCGCTTCGCTAGCGGCAAAAGAACCGCTCAATTGGCCCTGGCCAGCGGCAATACTCCGGCCTTGCTTGGCGTGCTGTTCAATCGCCTCTATACGCTGCGCAACCAACTTATCCACGGCGGTGCGACCTGGGGCGGTTCGGTCAACCGCGAGCAGATGCGCGACTGCACGAACCTGCTGGGCAAACTGGTGCCTCTGATTGTTGAGTCGATGATGGATAGCCCGGACACCCTATGGGGGGATGCCTGTTATCCGGTGGTGAATTAGCCCTGCACGTCAGGCGCCCGTTGCGTCATGCAGCGGGCGCCTGAACGGATTCAGTCCAGTGTCCTGAATTCTGCGTCGATGCTTTCTGCTTCGGCTCGCCATGCCTGGAAGCGCTGCTGACGTCCGCGGCCTTCATTCAGACTGCTTTGCAGTTCTTGTCGGCGGCTATTGAGCAGCAGGTAGTCGGGGAAGAACTCTTCCTTGAAGCGCTCGGAGTTCACGAGGTTGAGGAAGTCCTGACGCTGCTGTTCGAAGTTGTCGACCATTTCTGCAATAGCCTTTTTGAATGCCTCTTCGCGCTTGTACTGTTCCCAGCTATCCCAGGCTTCGAGGGCCACGCCGAGAGCGGCCAGTGCCCCGTTGGCGCCTTTGGCGAACTTCACTGCGCCCCAGGGTTTGAACTTCAGATACTTGCCAATATCCATGCCTACCGTCTTGGCAATCGTAGTGATGCCATCGCGTGCGGCCAGTACCGTGGTGTTGTTGATCAGGTTGCCTTTGAGCAGGTGGTTGATGCCCTGCTTGCCCAGCGCCGAGACAGTGGTGTTGAAGTGGTTGACCTCGTTGTCGAAGCCGACCTGCATCTTTTCGACCTCGAGCGTGATCGACTGGGTCTGGCGGCTGAATTCATTCTGGAGGCGCGTGGCCAGGATAATGCCTTCAGCACCGACCTCTCGTTCGAAGAAGTCTCCGAAGGTTTCCAGGCTGCAACCCTTGGCCTGAAGAATCAGATCGGAGAAGTAGCGTGTGGCGAACTCGCGCAGGTTGATGCGTGCGTCTTCGATTTGCTGACCGGTCGCTGCCAGCTGTTTGGTCAGACGAGCATTGAGCTCGTCGAGCTTTCCGACTTCCTGGGAAACCTTCTGGTCGTTTTCGATGGCGACCGGCAACTGGTGGTTGAGCACGTCACGGATCACGCTAGCACGCATTTCGTTGGCCAGCGCGGCGCTGCCACCGTTTTGCCGGATTTTTCCAGTGGTGGCCGATTGCAGCGTGGCGATGTGCGACAGCGCCTTGAACTGTTCGAGATTGGCCAGCCAGTGATCTACCCCCAGATCGAAGGGGTTGGCCGCCACGGCGACGATGGACAGCTCCGCCGCTTCCTGATCGTTCAGCCCGACCAGTTCGCGAAGGCGACCTGTCACGTTGTTTTGCTTCACCTGCAGGTTGGCCTGGTAGTCCTGCTCGTCCTCCACGTCGGCAACTTCGTCGAAGCGACTGAGGACAAAAACGGTACGCGGCAACAGGTCCAGGGTGCGGAACAACCAGTTGAGGTCTTCCTTGTGGCTTTCCTTGATGGGGTTGGTCGAGTTCATCACATAAAGCACCAGATGAGCTTCGCTCACGTACTTCTTGGTGATGTCCTTGTATTTCTCGATGGTGTGAGTTTCGGCATTTTCCTGTTCCTTGAAACCGAACAACCCGGGGGTGTCGATTAGCACGAAGTCTTCGCCGACTTCGTAGACTTTCACCTCGTTGGAGGATTCCTGGTGGCTGATCTTCATGCTGGATTTGTCCAGCCTCTCCATCCACGCCGCCGCGATCGAGGTCTTGCCTTCGGAGAAGCCGCCAATCAGGGCGACCTTGAGTTTTTCGCCAGCTACGCTGTCGATGGCATTTTGCAGCTTGCCGCTCAGGACAGGGTCAATGGAAACGCCAGCCTCCACTCCCTGTCCGAGGAAACGTTGCAGCTTTCCGAGCAGATCCAGTGCGCGCGTCTGCTGGGCCTTGAAGGTGTCGAGCGTGTTTTCCATTACAGATTTCCTGCGATTTCAATTTGGCGGGAGAGGGCATTCAACTGACTGGTCGACTGGCTCAACGTCTTTACCAGTGCGACAGTCTGTTTGGAGGGGGCTTCGATGGCTTGTTCGAGCTGGCTGAATTTCTGCTGCATCTCGGGCAAGGTACCTTTCAGAGCATCGCGTAGCGATTTGCGCAACTGCTCGGAGATGCTGCGCAAGTTTTCATCGACAGATTTTTTCTGTTGAGACTTCTGGTAATCCGAGTCGAAGAAGCTCCACACGGCTTTCGCAAAAGAAAAAACCAACCCTGCCAAGCCTATCGCTAGGATCCAGCCGCCCGTTCCAAGAACTGCGGCAATGGCGCCGCCTATCGTCACGAGGAGGCTTCCCACCTTGATGCCATTATCAAGATCAAGTTTGAAGTTGAATTTTCCGTTCAACTGGGTGCTGTTGAGCTTGGCGTAAATAGCGTTCAGCTCATGGGCCTGTTTTTCGAAGCGATTCAGAATGTCTTCGACATCCTTCTGAAAGCGCTCGATTTCTTTACCCATGGTTTCTGGGAGCTGTTTGCTCAGTTGTTTTTGCTGGCTGTCAATTTTGCTCTGGAGGGCATCCTTGAACTCGTCGTTGCTGATATCGCTCTCGATAAGCGTATACATCTGCTTACGTACTTTGCTGGCGAAATCGTCGATCAGCGTTTCTCCGCAGGACTCCAGACGCTGTTTCAGGGCTTTGAAGCTACTGTTCAACTGGCTCTTGGCACTGTCTCCGTCCTGGTGGAGCTTTTCCGATAGCTCGGAAAAGTTTCGTTGAACACCCACGAGGGTGGTGTTGGCCTGGTTGAGCGTCTCCTTTGCTTTGTTGAAGTTGGCCCGAGTGATCTTGGCTTTTCCATCGTGGATCAACTGCTCGCCCAGCTGCTTTAGAAAATCACGTATTCCGGACTTTTCCAGCAATTCGTCGGAGCTGAAGTCCGCGAGGCTCTTGCTACGATCCTTGGCGTTCTTCGAATCCGGGACGAAGTGATCGGTCGATACCAGGAATGCAGGCCGTGCGGAGAGCGGGAAAACGTCGCGGTAGTGGTTGCCAAGCTGCTCGCGCATTTTTTCGTTCAGCCCGGCGAGGCTGGTGTTCTCGTCATCCGAGGTTAGCGGTCGGCCAGCCAGCGAGTGCTTGGGGTTGTTGATCTTCTTGTTGAAGATTGTCCACACCTCGGTTTGCGCTCCCAGATGTTGCTTGATCTTCTCGAGCGTGCCTTGACGCTGTTCATCGCCGGTTTGCGGCGGCGCGGGCTGATTGGTGACATAGAACACCGCGTGTGCGGTCTGGACGGCACGTTCAATCTCGCTGAGTACCAGGCCTTCCTTACCTTCGATACCGGGCACGTCCAACAGGGCGAAGGGGTAGCCGTTCAGCTCGAGGTCATAACGCTGTGTTTGACGGGTGAAGTCGGCTCTGCCGTCGCCGATGATTCCACCGTCAGCTTGCCTCTCCAGTTCAGCCAGCAGTTGCGCCAGCTGACTTTCATTTTCCAGACGCTGTTTCGCCAGGAGCTGCTGATGTTGCGTCACCTCTGCCTGTTGCGCGACAAGCGCTGCATTGGCGCTGTCCCGTGCCATCACGATTTCGCCCAATTGCCGCTCCAGGACAAGCTGCTCCTGCTCGGCCCGCTGTTGTTCGGCGTCCAGGGTCGCGGAGGTACTGTCGCGTGTCGCCGTGGCCGCTGACAGCTTGGCAGTGGCCTGATTCAGTTCGATCTCTTCCGGCATTTTTCTGAACAGATTCAACAGTTTCTGCCAGAGAGAAGCGGTGCGTATGCGCTCGGCGAGGAGGGTTTGCAGGCGGGAGACGGCCTCAAGGGCGTCATGGTGCAGTTGCTCGTGCTGCTGGAGCGTTCTACCCAGTGAGTGCGTCAACTCGCCAGATCGGGCATTGGCCTGGTCGAGGGCGGTATGGGCCTCCCTGAGTGGTTGTTCGTATCGTTGCAGCGTGGCACTCAACTGCTGCGCCAGTTCGCCGAGTCGAGTTTCAGTTTGTGAGATGGCCTGTTGCAGCCGCTGCAGATTCTCTTCACTCAGACCATGCTTGTCGCGGAGTTCGCGGAACGCTTGCTGGCTGGCCAGCTTGTCGGGCTCCTGGAGCAGAATGCGCAAGGTCTCGATGAGGGTCGACTTGCCCGCGCCGGTTTCTCCGTAGAAGGCAATGGTGAACGTGTTCCACTCAGCATTCCGTTCTAAATCGGCAAGCTGTTTGCTTAGCGCTGCCTGGTGCTCAGCGAGTAGCGTGTGTGCTTCCTTTTGCGCCTTGTCCAGGGCTTCGTCGGCGGCGGGGTGGCGCAGTTTGCCTATGATGCGTGCCAGTTCGTCACTGATTCTCTGGTAAATATCGCCTGGGCTGTTCAGTTCAAGTGTCATGTCTTGTTCTTCGACGGTTCTTTCGGGCGGTGGTGCTGGCGTGAATACGTCAGTGGGGGCTTGAGCAGGCTCTGGCGAGCTGGGCTTGGACGCTTTGAAGCCTGTTTCGGCCAACACCTCGGGTAGTCGCTCCCAGTAATCGGTGTGGCCAAAGTCGTTCATCTCAATGCTCTCGAAATGCTCGACCTCGTTACGCCCTAGGGAGGTTTCCCCCCAGTTCAACAGCAGGGTCTTGTCTGCCTTGGAATAGGCATTGATCAGGCGGCCCTGGAGCAGCCCGCGCATTTGCTGCGCTTCGACGGCTGTTACTTCGACTGCGGCGGCCATCAGCAGCACATCGTTAATCGCTAGCTGCTGCCGCTTTGTGAAGGTTCTCAGGCTGCTGATGACCACCCGACCTCCGAGCGAGTGGCCGATCAGGTTGATAGTTTCAACCTGTGGGTGGTCGCGGCGCAGGTACTCGCTCAATTGTTCAAGTAGCACTGCACCCATTCTTTCCGCCCGTGAGCGGGCGTCAGTAAAGTTGCTCCTCCGGTCCTTGGCGAAAGAGCTCGCCAGGCCCCAATAAGCGAGGGGGGCCCCAGTACCTCCTGTCACCAAAGTCAGACCCGCTGCGCCAAGTGCCAAAAGCGAAGACTTGTCGAAATGAAGGTAGTGATTCGAGGGCCAGAACGCGAAGATGTTGGTGTAGTTCCTGAGTTGGCCGGGAATTTTGTCGAGCAGGAGCTTTTTATCCTCGTCGCTATGCCCGGCGCTGTAGCCGTGAATGAAGATATTGGCTTCTGTCGCGTTATGGCTGGTCGCCGGCGAAGCCTGGAAACTGAATGGTTGGTGCATGGAATCTCCTTATCCGAGGCTACAGCCAGCGCTTGGCGACCATGGGGATCAGCTGCAGGCACAAGCCCGCACAGGCGAAAACGGCAATTATCTTGGCTACGATTAGCAAGAAGCCCTGTAGGTCGCTGAACAAAACACCCACGACTACGCCCAGACCGGCGATTAGTGCCGCGATCAGCAAGAGGCCAATGTAAGGACGCAGTAACCGTGATGCGGCTCCTAGTTCGATGAGGCTTACAAGGGCGCCTAGCGCGATGAGAAATATGACGATGCCAACCACAATGGCCATGATTTATCTGTCGGTACCTTGATTGTGTTTTTGCAAGAGGGTTCGTTCTGGGGCTGTCGAGTCGAGTTGTTGTGATGCACGACTGATTCATTCACCGTTCGCCTCGTTCACTGCGCGTACAGCGCTTCCAGCCTGGCAGCTTTTTGCCGAACCGTCTGAACCCATGATTCTGGCTCATGCACCCGCACGTTTTCCCCAAGCCCGAATATCCACCAAAGCGTCTCCTGATCGTCCGGCACCTTAGCGCGCAGGCGTTTCCAGTCGCTGCCGTCTAGGGCTTCTAGGCTTTGTTGCGGACTCAGTGGGGTTTCGCTAAGTAGCCAAGCGATCGACGGTGACACGTCGGCGATCAGGTCCACCTGTTCGATGGGGACGGCGGCATTGAGGTGCTGGCGGATGTAACAGTCGATCTCGAAGTCGGGGTGTTCGCGGGCCTCGGTGTCGAGGCACTCGGCATGGCGGATGCGATGCAGGGCGAACTGGCGCAGGTCGTCGTAGCCATCGACGGTGCCGATCAGGTAGCCAATGGACTGCCGAGAGACTAGGCCGGCGGGGTGGATCAGCAGCGTCTTGACCTCGCCCTTGCTGCGGCTGAGGTAGTCGACTTTCAACTGGCGGGCCGCCAGCAGTGCGCCGGAGACTGCCCGCCAGACCTCGGCGTCGACCTGGGCTGGCTGCAGGGCCTTGCCGTTGGGGTGTGTGCGAACGCGTCGGGCCCAGTGGGCCAGATCGTTCTGGCCGAGGTTGCCGAGGTAGTTACGCGCCTTGTTGAACTGCGGCATTAGCAGGTCCAGCACGCTCTGTGGCAGCAAGCTGCGTAGGTGGCTCTCGGCTAAGTAGAGGGCCAGCGCGGTAGAGGGGTCCATGTCGCGCAGCTCTAGCGGTGTGCCTTTCGTGTAGCTCCATTCATTGCGCCCACCCTTCTTGTTGCTGGTCAGCGAGAAGGGGGCGGAAAGCCGGTTCAGATCGCGCTGTACAGTGCGGAGCTCCACCCTGTAGCCACGGTCGTGCAGCTTTTCGAGCAGCGTCTGGGAAGAAATGTAGCGCGGGAATTCGGGGATCAGTCGCAATAGGGTCTGTTGCCTGAGGAGGGTGTCCTTGGCTTCGGACATAACTACTTCCTTGTCATCTTTAACTGGAGTGAGGTTTGTTAGCGTCACTTATATGGCGAATTTACTCCAAATAGATGGCATTTTGATATGGCCCTGATATACGCGACTCTTCTCGACCGAGCGGCGCAGCCGTTAGGCGCCGAGTCGGGGCGGATGGAAGAGATCGTACCTGGTGGAGGCGTCAAACTCTGTCGCTGGTAATGTGGACGAGGCTAGGGCAGTCCGCCTCGGCTCGGTTCGGCGCCACGGTATCAAGGCCGTAAGGTATCTCGTCAAAGGTGCTTAGCACCTGCGCTTGAGGCATAGAGGAGGCGTTGTTTGCGGATGGGCATCCTCTGACAGTCGGGTATGCCGCAGGCCAATATGTAGTGGTCTAGTGATCCCGGACACCGATTAAGGCGAAAATCTTCGCTGTCAAAGAGGTGCCTGATGAGCAAGCAATGACGTATGTTTTCCACCGAGTTCAAGCGAGAGGCGGCAACCCTGGTCTTGGATCAGGGCTACAGCCATATCGAGGCTTGCCGTTCGTTGGGCGTCGTGGATTTGGCCTTGCTCCGTTGGGTGAAACAACTCCAAGACGAGCGCCATGGCGTTATCCCGAAGAGTAGAAGATCCAGGAGCTGGAGGCTCGGATCAACCGGCTGGAACGGGAGAAAGCGATCCTAAAAAAGGTTACCGCTCCCTTGATGTCGGACGAACTCAGTCGTACGCGCTTATAGACCAGTCGAGTGAGTAGGAGTCGGTGGAAGTGGTCTGATCAGCTTTCGATGTGGCGCGGTCTTGCTACTACGCCCACCGTCTTCGAAGTCGCCGAAGACATCGACACCCCGGCTAACGTCTCGCGGGCGGATACGGTGACCCAGGCCAATAGCGTCGCCGAGCTGATTCGGATGCTGCTCGCCCTGCGCACTCTGAGGTTGGCCTACGACCTGCTGCCCAATCCGGATAACTTCGAGGCCTGGCATACCCACAGCGGCTGCGTTACGGAAACCCTCGAAAGCCTGCGGTGCAGCGTGGCTGAGGATGGCGCGATCGCCTCGCAAGCCGCGTGTGACGCTACCGAGCGCGTTCGTGAAATGGCCGAGTCGACTGTGAAAACCACTCGCAGAGTGGATGGAGCTACGCTGGATCTTGTGCAGTTAGGTGAGGACCTGCAGCAGATGACACGGCAGTTCCGTAACGTTGATTAGGTTAGTTCAGAGTGCTGCGTTCGCCGGTTCAATCCTCGACCGGAAGCGGACCATGGTTCGTTTGTTAAGAACGAACCATTATCGACAGCAGTGAGCTGAGATCCTCAGATTTGGCGCTATTTCTTATAGGTAACATGGATGCTCGACGCGAAGAGGTTCTTGGCAATTTCGTAGTCGGGGTTCCATGTGGCGATGTTGTGGGCGGCTATTGCGATGCCTGATAGGGCTCCCAGGAGACCTGTTACCCCACCGGCAACCGATGCGCCTGCAGCGGCAATGCGACCGAATGTATATATGCGGCACTTGAGTCCCTGGGATTCAATCAGTCGCTCTAGGGTTTCGACGGTTGAGTGGAGTTTTATTGACTCAATATTTGCCAGAGTGAAGCTTTCTTTCTTTTTGATTTTTTCAATAATTTTTTCGTTCGAGATTTCATTTATGTTGTAGACGTTAATGTCCATAGAGTACCGCCTTGATGATTTTGAGGGGCTGGGTTCGAAAGGTGACAAAAAAAGAAAGCGATGACAGGAGCACTACACCCCTGTCATCGAGTTTTGTTTATGGTTCTTTCCCTTCCTTGCAACGGTGGGCCCACTCTTCAAGTGCGTCGTAAATGATGGGAGCTTCCTGGCCGTTCTGTTTCCGGAAGACAGCAGCCCATTTGTCTACACAGGCAGAAACCTCTGGGTCGTCTTGTTCATCAGGCGAGTCCGCAACCTTCAAGGCGGCTGCCATCTCACCGCCATTCTCGGGGCCGGTTCCTTTCAAATAGGCAACAATGCGATTGTCTTTGGCGTTTCCTAGATAGTATCCGCGCACTAAAACTATCGGCGTCTTGTCTTGTTGCTTTATCTGACCGGCATATTCACCGGTAGAGTAATAAAGGCCGCTGGGGTTTTGCCCTTGATATTCGCAGACACCTTGTTTGCAGAAGACCACTTCACGAGTTTCAAGGATCTGGATTTGGCCATTGTCCATCTTGTAAGGAAGTCTCGCGGGGATGTCTGGTGTCGAGCAGTCGAGCCAGAACTTGTTTTGCTGGCTCTGCGGGCATTCTTGTACTTCCGGTGCTTGCCATGCAGCTGCGCCGAGAGCGTACAGGCTGACTGCCCAACCCAGTATCGAGGCCAAGAGAATTTTCATGGGCATTTTGCAGTTTCCTTTTGCTGTGGCTCATGACTAGACGGCGCTTTTGATGACGCCTGCTTTAATGAAATGGGTCGTAAATACCGTGGTCGTTTTGGCATCATAACGCGACGATTTTTGCCATGGCAAGAATCTCCGCGACCCTAGACAAAGACCACGACCTCCTGAAGCTGGGAGCTGCCGTGCGTGCTCGCCGTCTCGCCCTAGAACTCTCCCAGGAGGCGCTGGCGGACGCGGCTTCGATCGATCGTTCTCATATGGGGAAGATCGAGCGGGGCGAGCGGAATGTCACCTTTCTGAACATCTGTCGAATCGCAGCGGCGATTCGCTGCAAACCGTCAGATCTGCTTATTGACGCCGGGCTTTAGCGTGCCAGGGTCACGGAGCCTGCCGGTTGAGTAAGTGGCCGAAAAGACAGCAGGCCAGCACGAATACCAAAAGCACAGGCCAGAAGCGCAGCATCAGAAATAGCACTGCGCTGGCCACCGCACAGCTGGCCAGAACGCCGAGAAAGACGAATAGCGAACCAAAGAAACGCACCAGGTTCATGGCGCGATCCTCCTCGTAGGTTGAGTGGTGGGAGATGCCGCGGATATCACTCCGCGGCGTATTGGGCCCGAGCTTCGGCGCGGGCTTTCAGCAGCGTCGACAAGGTGGGTTTTGATGCAGCTTGTGGTTCTGCAGCAGGAGCCGTTGAAGGTGGCGACTCGGGGGCCGGCTCCGGGAAGAACTCTTCGGCGATGGCACCGGTCTCCTCGTCGCTGTCTTCGAAGGCACCATTGGCGAAGCCCAGCCGTGCGGTGGCATCCAGTGCCACCTGGTCGAAGCCTGAGGCCTGACGTGCTTCATCGAGCTCCCGGGCCTGCAGCAGCGCTTCCTCCATCGACAGGTCACTGCGCACCGTGATGTCGACGTAGAAGATTGGCGAGCCGTGGCTCTGTCGGGTGGACTTGCCGCGCAGACGCAGCTCCAGTGGCAGACACGCCAGGCGGTTGCCCGAGATCGCCTGCAGGTACTGCAGGCGGGCCGCCAGGGTACGAATGCTGTTGAAGCCGGTGGTGCGGAACACGAAGCTGCCCAGTGGATCCTCATCGCCGATGGCGACGTTGAGGCGGCCGTAGGGTTTGCACGCACCGCCCTTGGCCAACGGACAGCCATCCGGCGAAGGGCAGGGCAGCGACGCGATGCCATCCTGGCCACGACGTTTGCAGGTCTCGCCATTGCCGACACACAGCGGCCGCCCAGACTGCCGATCGAACAGGCAGTACTCGGCGCGGAAATTCAGCTCCGGCGCGTTGAATAGCAGGCGGATCGGAATGCTGCGAATCTTGCCGCCCTGGGCCTTGCGCAGCTCCTCGTCCAGGGGATGCGCCAGCCAGCCATCGCGGAGCTGGACCTGCGAGGTGAGGGTGAATTGATCGTCCTTCTCCGGCAGACGCTTGCCGTTCTTCTCGACGACCTTGCCTATGGAAATCCGCCCGAGCACCGGCGGGGTAATGGCCAAGCCTTTGAGCATGGTGTTTCTCCAGTGGATGAATAAAAAAGACCACCCCAGCGCAGGGGAAACGCCGGGGTGGTCAGTGGGGGAATCGAAATCAGGTGATCAGGAAGCGCCGGCTGCCGACCTTGGTGGTGGGGTAGCGCGCCAGCAGGTAGGGTTTTTCCTTGAGCAACAGAGGAACATCGAGCGCCACACTGTCCTTGGCCTTGCGCCAGGACACCGTGCCATTGGCGAATAGCGCGCGACTGCTATCGCCCATGGCTTGTTGCAATTGCTGCTTCAGCTCGGCCTCGCGCTTGCTCTGCAGCTCCAGGCTGGCGCGTACCGTCTGCAGCTCATCGAAGGCGGCCGACAACACCGAATCCTGGGTGAAGTCCAGGGTGTGCCCTTGGTCCTCCGGGTACAGGCAGCGCAGGGCCTGATCCGCCGACTCGGAGCCATCCGCCGGCGGTGGCGTAACACGTTGCACGTAGGACCAGAAGTCGCGCTCCAGCTCGATCAACCGAGCAATGAGCTCCTCGTCGCGCTCGATGCGATGGATCTCCAGGTGCTGGCCACCGAGCAGCACGGCTACGTCAGCCGCCTGCTTACCGGTGACGGCTAGCTGGTGCATCACCTGCAACTGCACGTACACCGGCACACCTTCCTTCCAGAGACGGGCTCCGTTGATGCCAGCGGTCTTGCATTCGAGGATCTGCACGTCGCTGGCGCCGATCACCTCGCGGTCGATGTTGGCCAGCATCCAGTCCTGCTTCGGATCCGGATGCTGTAGCACGGCATTGATCCGCCGCACTCGGTTGCCGGTACGCCGGGCGTAGTGGTTGGCGACGATGGGCTCTAGGATGTTGCCCCAGTAGGTCGGACTTTCCTCGTCGTTGGGATCGCTCTTGGGCAGCCCGGCATCGCGGCCGGTTTTTTCCAGCCACAGCTCCAACTGCGACTTGTAGGGGTTGAGGCCGACTGCCGCCGCGGCGTCAGAGCTGCCGATCCCGTACTTGCGTACGGCCAGCCAGTCGTCACGGGACAGGTCCTTAGTACCGACCAGGCGCAGGGCAGGGCGCTGTCGTGTTCTGTTGGGAGTGGAGTGGGCATGGGGCATGAAGCTTTTCTCCGGGCATAAAAAAGCCCGACCAGCAAAGCCAGTCGGGCGTTTCAGAGCGTGGGTGGGGAAGGCAGAGAAGGTCAGGCCACCAGCTTTAAGGCTGCGTCCAGGGCGCGTTGCTTGATCACTGCGCCTTGGCCGAACCATGCCGAATCGACGCGGTACTCGTTGCTGCGCGCGCGGCGATCGTGGTCAACATACTCGGTGACGGCATTGAGCAACCCCCAGGCAGTACCATTGGCGGCCTCTAGCTGCGAACCCCGACCGTGGCCTTCGTACAGACTTTGCACTCGACGCAACGCACGTTCGTTCGGCAACGCGTCCGGCAGCGGGTTGTTGGGTTGGGCATCGCAGAGCACCTGCATGAAATAGCCTATCGCCTCGTGCCATTGCACCTTGCGCTCAGCCAGATGGCGCATGCGGTACATGAACTCATCCCATTGCGAGACGGCGACACCGAGCTGCTTTTTCACTACTTGTGCGTCGAAGCGGGTGTTGTGGGGAACCTTGATCGCCCGGGTAGCACCATCGATGGAGATGGTCAGAGTGTTGTTGCACACCACACGCACCGTAGTGGGCGTGGCAGTCGTGGCCAGGGTCCCGTCGCAGGACGTGGCCAGCAGTAGGTAGCCATTGACCAGGTCATTGCTTTTCAGCGAGGCATTCTGCCCCGTACGCGCCAAGGCCCAGAACTTGCGACCACCTTTGAGCACACCGGCGGTTTCCAGCTCGTAGCCGGAGACTTCCGTGAGGTCGCGATAGAACTCCAGAACCTCTCTCGGCTGCACTACCTGGTAGCGCTGTGAGACCACCGAGAGTGGGGCTTTGGTGTCGGATCGATAGAGCACTTTCTGCTCGGGGAAGGAGTGGATGCTGCCGAGGTGGCCGACCGCGTCCGCTTTGAAGTGGACCGGGCTTTCTTGGATCTGCCAATCCATCCCAGCTTCGCGTTGCCAGATATCCAGGGGTTGTTGCGGAGACAGCCGGCTACCCAGACCGTGCCACGGGGCTTCGCCGACATACGCTATACGTTCTACGAGATGAGCCATGGTGAGTTTCCTTTGAGCAATAGCCGGCATAGAGCGCTGCGCGAAGCGCAGCACCGGCGAAAAGATGGATGGGAGAAGGGAAGGGGGAGGCCGGTCAGGTCGGCAGGTTGAAGCGATAGCCGCAATTCAGGCAGCGGTTGTTGGCGAGCACATGGCGATCCAGCTGTTCGCCGAGTTGAGCGCCAAGAGCGCAACCGCCGACGCCTCCAGTCAATCCGCCGAGGATGGCGCCGGAGAGCAAGCCGAGAGTCATTCCAACAGGGCCGGCAGCAGCGCTAACCGTAGTGCCGGTTTGGCTGCTCGAGAGCACGGAGGAGGTACCCCGGGCGACGCCACCGATAGCACCAAAAATGGCGCCGATCTTCGTGGCAGGGCGGAGAGAGTCAATCTGGGTCGAGCTACAGCGAGGGCACTGCAATGACATGGATGAATACCTTTAGGGCCGGAATGTCATGGCAATGATGTAGGGCTGAAGTTTTTTTGAGTCTGTTTTGTTTCCGGTCAACTGGGATTTTTATTACATTTCGTTCTGATTTTTATTCCTTATAGACTCTCGCTGCTGGATTTCCTTATTTCATAAAGTGGAAGTCTGCCGAGAGAACTAACTAGACACCCAGAGAACTAACTCCTCCTGCTCGCCATCCCGCACGCACACGCACACGCACACGCACACGCGAGGGGACCTGTAAAAGTCCCCCGAAGCAGAATTGCTTTTCGATCATGCACGATTCTCTTAGAGTTGGTATTGCAAGCGAATAGGCATAAAGGTTCAGGTATGGGTGAATATAAAATTCTTCGGATAAAACAGGTTTCGGCCGTCATAGGTTTATCTCGTTCGACAATTTATGATCGCATGAATCCATCATCTCCTCGCTATGATGAGAAATTTCCTAGGCCAATTAGAATTGGGAAGTCTTCTGTCGGCTGGTTGGAGTCAAGTTTGAATGAGTGGATTGAGTTGATGATGGGAAATGCTCAGGATGTTGCTTCTGTGGTTTGAAGAGGTAACTAACTTTTATTTATGAATATTCTAAATTCTGGCTGATATTTTGCTTTCTGCCTGGAAGATTCCTTGGTTTGAAAGCGGATTATTTTTGGTTTATATGTTATTGGGTTTTTAAGTTTGTTATAGGAGGGTATATGGATTTGTGTGATGATGTATGGCGCTGGGAGATTGAAGAGGTGGATGTGGATAATGCCTATAAAGAAAAAATGTTTGATATGGTATTCGATGACTCAGAGTGTGAGGCCAGTGTTTTCTGGCCTGACAGATTGTTGTATCAAACCACAAAGAGGGTGATGGCTGCGGTAAGTGTTCTGGAGACACATAAGGGTGAGATATTTCATGATGGGGCCTTTGATCGGCGTCAAAGGCGCTTTTTGAGTAAAGGTGCGAATCAGGTTGTTTCTGCGAGTTTAATAGATTTTTGTGAGGTTGAGCGTTTCTTTGAAATGTTTCGGTTGTGCCCATATGTTGTCGCATTTTGGGAGTGCTCGAAGAAATTTCGCCTTCGAAATCCGTATCAGGTTGATTATTCTGATTTAAATGATTGCTTGGAGAATTTGAGGGGCTTTTCAAAGATGGTCCGCGAGACTATTTTAAGTAGAAGCTTTAAGTCTCAGTTTTCCAACCACAGACGAGCATCAAATAAGAATTTTAAGAGTTTTAATGAATATGTTAAGGGGTTGTTTTGTGTGTATTCTAGGCTTTTGGTCGTTAGGGTTGATCTAGGGTATAGAAAAAGCTTTATTGAGGCACTTGAAAGCGAGCGAGAAGATAGGCTCACAAAGCTTCGTAATATTTCAGATATTTTGAAGCTGCATCGAGAGAAGCTATTTAAAAGACTGCAGCGGTTGGATGAGCTTGCTATGGTTGGGTATATATGGAAGATTGAATATGGGGTTGAGAAGGGCTATCATTTTCATGTCATGCTATTTTTCAATGGTTCCTGCGTCAGGAAGGATGTGGTTATAGCTAAAAGAGTATGTGATTATTGGGATCAGGTTGTAACAGATGGCGAGGGGGTGAGCTTTAATTGCAATAGGAACAAGAGGGCCTACAAACATTGCTGTATTGGCATGATATCTCACGACGATGTCTCTGCGGTTAAGGGGTTCAAGCATGCCGCTGTTTATTTGACAAAGCCAGATCTATTTATTTCCGTATTTTTTCCGGATGATAGGCGGAATTTTGGAAAGGGAGTGCTTCCGAAAGGTGGAAAAAAGAAGTCTGGTAGGCCAAGAGGATCTCCAGAATTGATAGATGAAGGTTAAAATTGACTCCAATGCTATTCGGCAGTTTCAAGTGGAGGCTGTTTTTCTGCTTGTATCTCTTTTGTCCATTTTATTAATAGTCTTTTTGATCCTGCATGCATTATTCTCCTTTCTTCTTCGTGGCTCATCTGGAGTGTTGGCAATACAATCTCTAAGGCTTCTGACGCAGATTTTTTTTCTGCTAATGGTAGCTCTTTGAGTCTCTCAGTGAGCCTTTCTTTTATGGGCTTATAGTAAGTTTCGTGGCGAGCTACTCCTCCGAGAGCCGATGCCTCGGCTCGAGTTTTTTTGTTTTCACGATATGGTCTCTGATCTCCTTCGTAGAGTTTGCATACAGCTATATGAAGCATGCGGTTAAAAAAATAATTCGAGGGCGGAGGGCTTAGGAGATACTTGATTGACCAGCAGATGGCAGCCCCGGCATTTATGATGTAGATGAATCTTGTGGCATTGTTGTCACTCAGCCCTAAGTGCTTTTTTAGTTTATTTGCTGTTTTTTGCTCGGCGTCTGATAGGTTTTGTAGGAATATTAAAAGTATCTTTAGTTTCTCTCTTGTTGTGAGGTTCTTAGATATTATAAAAAATCGTTTTAATGCTAATTGGATTACAGTGTCGATAGCATCATTTTTGGTAAGGCTGTTGAGGTGTTTTGCCGAATCTAATGTCCATGGTTCTCCTGTTTTCTTAATCAGTCCTTGAGATTTTTCGTGATCTAGAATTTTCTCTAGTTCAGTTTTTTCCAATGGGGGAGCAGAGAGTTTAAGATTGATTTTGTCGTTGTGTGCCGTGAAATATTTTCCATTCAGGTCGTTTATAATAGATTGCATGTGCGTAGTCTTTGATTGTTCGGTAGGTTTTTTAAGGCGCATCTAGAGTTGACGTTCCAGTTTCTTCAATTGAAAAATTTTTATTTGCTAGGGTCTCTGCTCTCTAATTTTAGTAGTTGTAAGTGTTGGCCGAGCCTGTTCCAGGCGTTAGCCATTTCATTCGCATAACTGTGACGTTGATAGGTGCGTTTTACTTTGTTTTCTTCGGTGTGATTAAGGCAGCGTTCTGCCACTTCTGGTAATACTCCTAGTGCGGTCATTATTGTGGCTCCGGTACGCCTCAAGTCGTGAGGTGTCCACTTACCACCCGCCAAGAGTAGAGCCTGTGATTTGGCACTTCGATTGCTCATCACCCCCTGGCTTGGGTGGCGTTGCCTATCCCCGAGTTGTTTGGTCACTGTCTTGGAGCAGACTGGTTGACTGCCATCGGTATTGGGATAGCACCAGTCAGAGCGACCATTTAACGCTTTGATTCTCTCAAACTGTTGGATGGTGAATGAAGAAAGTGTGATGCTGTGGGCTTTACCGTTCTTGCTGTTCTCGGCTGGAATAATCCAACTGCCTTTGGCAAGGTCCAGGTGTTCCCAGCGGGCATTGAGTAGCTCACCAATACGGCAGCAGGTTGAGAGAGCGATCCAGATTGCTGCTTCGGTGGATGGGAGTAAGCCAGCTTCAGGAGTGAGCTTGGCCAGTTCGCGAATTTCGTCATCGCTCAGTACGCGGTCGCGCTCGACATCCTTGCCTCCAATCTTGGCTTTTCGGATGCTGGCGGTGGGATCATGCTCAATCAGGTCTCGATCCACTGCGAAGCGGAACATCTGGCGCATCAGACTAAAGATCAGCTTTGCCATCCGATTGACGCCACGGGCAAGGAGGGCGTCGGTCACTTCGGTAATGTGGCCTTTCTTCACGTCGGCTACAGCCATCTTGCCTAGAAAAGGTAAAACATCCTTTTCAAACATCCGTCGTTGTATCTGAATGACGCTAACAGTTAGTAGTGCATAACATATTGATATTTAACGATATTGTTACGCTAACAATTTTTCGTCCTTCGCAGCCTAAATCAGGGCTTTTCAGTCCGACCCACCCCCATGCGGCCAACTAGCTGCCCGCCTCGAATGTCGTGTCCCTGGGGCCGCGAGGCCCCAAAAAACTTTGAATGAACTTCATGAGCGTGCACATCTGTTGTCGGCTGGAGTCGTTCGGTTGTTCG
>NZ_BQHJ01000010.1 GCF_021603645.1 Pseudomonas pseudonitroreducens
TCTTGGTCTTGTGGGGCATGGACATCCATTGTTCCGCGGCGACTCCGTGGGTAACGGAGCTTCCGTGAGCTGGCCGGGACTGTCAACGTGGCCGGGCGGCCTTCCTCGGGAACTGCTGGCCCGCCACCGCGCGTGCTTCAGGGTTGGCGAATCTCGGCGACCCGGGCGCTGTCGACCTTCACCTCGGGGTTGCCGAACTGTGCGCTGAGGTAGTTCACCAGCGTGGCGATCTGTTCGTCATTCAGCGTCCCGGCGAAACCGGGCATGAACACATCGTCGTCGCCCACCTTGCGGTGCACGCCGCCGAGTACGACCTGCACCAGGTTGTCCGGCTGCAGCGCGCCGACCGCAGTGTTCTTCAGCAGCATCGGGTAGTAGCCGTCCTTCACCCCCTCACCGGTCCAGGAGTGGCAGCTGGCGCAGTTGCCCAGGTAGAGGCGGGCGCCGTCGTCGTGCTTCTGCGCGGCGAAGTCCTGGCCGCGCAGAGTCACCACGTCATCCGCCGGCTCACCCCAGGCGAAGCGTGCCTTGCGCTCGCCATCGCTGACCGCCGGGACGCTGCGCAGGTAGCTGGCGATGGCCTGCAGGTCGGTATCGGTCATGTACTGGAAGCTGTGCTGCACCGCTTCGGCCATCGGCCCGGCGGCCTGTGCCTTGCCGGGCACGCGGCCGGTCTTGAGGTACTGGACGATCTCCGCGTCGCTCCAGCCGCCGATACCGCTGTGGGTGTCGGGAGTGATGTTGAAGGCGTACCAGCCGCCCAGCGCGGCGCCGGAGAGGAAGCCGGTGCTGCGTTCGTCCATGGCCTTCTCCTGGAACGCCATCCCGCGCGGTGTGTGGCAGGTGCCGCAGTGCGCCAGGCCCTGGACCAGGTAAGCGCCACGGTTCCAGGCCGCGCTCTGCTTCGGCTTGTTCTGGTAGACCGCGTCGTTGTGGAACAGCAGGTTCCAGATCGCCAGCGGCCAGCGCATGTCCAGCGGCCAGGCGATGTCGGAATCCTGGTTGGGCTGCGCCACGGCCTGCACGCCGCCTTCGAGGAACCAGGCGTAGAGCGCCTGCATGTCTTCGTCGGTGATCTTTGCGTAGGCGGTGTAGGGCATCGCCGGATAGAGCCGGGTGCCGCCCTTGGCCACACCTTCGCGCACGGCACGGGCGAAGTCGTCGTAGCTGTAGCTGCCAATGCCGGTCTTCGGATCGGGGGTGATGTTGGTGGAATACACCGCGCCCAGCGGTGTGGCCAGTGGCAGGCCGCCAGCGAAGGGCTTGCCGCCCGGCGCGGTGTGGCACGCTGCGCAGTCGCCGGCGCGGGCCAGATATTCGCCCCGTTGCAGCAGCTCCGCCGGGGCCGGGTCGAGCGCCTTGGCAGCGTAGGTGGCCAATGGCGTGGCCAGCAGGACGAGGAGCAGAAGGCGTTTCATGCCTTGGCCTCCCGCTTCAGGTGCTCGGCCAGGCGCAAGGCCAGGGCGGCGATGGTCAGGGTGCAGTTCACCGAGCCGACAGTGGGCATCACGCCGCTGCTGGCGATGAACAGGTTGGGGTGGTCGTGCGCCCGGCATTGGGCGTCCACCACCGAATCCTTCGGGTCGGCGCCCATCAGCACGGTGCCGGTGATGTGGTTGTTGTTGGCGAAGCTGTCGTCGAACTTTACCTCCTCGCCACCCAGCAGTTTCGCCGCATGGGCGTAAACCTCGCGGGTGTGGACCGCGCTCTTGCGCACGTAGTCGTCCATGGCGTAGGTGAACTCGGGCTTGGCAATGCCCGCCGCGTCGCGCTCGCTAGCGCTGGGCACGATGCGGTTCTCCGGGTGCGGAAGGATTTCGTGAAAGCTGTCGAAGCGCACGAAACGCGCGGCGCGGTCGCGGATCTTCGCCTCCAGGTCGTGGCCCAGCAGCAGTGGTCCGTGGCGGATCAGCTCGGCGGCCACCTGGTCGGTGCGCGAGAGGTTGGACAGGTGGATTTTCTTCGAGGCGTATTCGCTGCGGAAGGCGCCGTCGCGGAAGCCCACCATCGAGGTCATTTCCTGCGGCCCGCGGCCCGGCCAGAGCTTCTCGTCGGCATAGAACTGCACGGCGGTGCCGGGGTGGTCCATGAGGTTGCGGCCGACCATGTCCGAACTGTTGCCGACCTCGGACATCAGCATCAGCTTGGGCGTCTCGATGCCATTGGCGGCGAGGATGAAGGTGTCGCCCTCGACGCGCACTTCATTACCCTGCGGGTCCTTGTACAGCGCCGCGACGATCTTGCCGCCGTCGCCCTTCTCCAGTTTGAACACCACGGCGTTGTCGATCAGCCGCGCGCCGGCGGCCTCGGCCTTGTCGACGTGGACGATGCCGTTGTACATGGCGCCAATCGGGCAGATCGGCATGCAGTTGTTGTTGCCGCAGCAGGTCGGCCGGCCGTCGTACGGGCGGCTGTTGCGCGCCACCGGCTCGGTGACCACGCGATAACCGTTGGCGTTGAGCAGGGTCTTGATGCGCTGCTCGTTCCACGACAGCGGCAACGGCGGCATCGGGTAAGGCTGGCTGCGCGGCGAGTCGAGCTCCTCGTCGCCAGGGCCCCAGACCCCCAGTTCTTCCTCGGCGCGCTGGTACCAGGGCTCCAGTTCGGCGTACTCGATGGGCCAGTCGCGGCCTACGCCGTAGAGGCTGAGCAGCTTGAAATCGTTGGGCAGGAAACGCCAGGCCGAGGCCGCCCAGTGCCAGGTGGTGCCACCCACGGCGCGGATGTACTGCACGTCGTAGGGGTGTTCGCCCTTCTGAATCAGGTAGTGGTTGTCCGGCTTGAATTGGGGGTGCGGCGCGTAGGGGCTGGACGGGTAGGGTGCCTGGTTGTCGGATTTGTCCGCCTGGTTGCGGAAGCGCTCGACGATTTCCCAGCGGCCCATGCGCGGGCCTGCCTCGAGGATCAGCACGTCCTTGCCGGCCAGCGCCAACTGGTGTGCGACCAGTGCGCCGGCGATGCCGGAGCCCACCACCACGAAATCCGCGCGTTGCGTATCGGCCATGCTCAGGCCCCCCGCTCGGTCGGTTGCGCCGCCCAGAAGCCGGGCTTGTTCGGGCAATAGCTGCGGATCACCAGGACGTCATCCACGGCGCGGAACATCAGCGCCTGCTCGTAGGTGACCACCGTCGCACCGCTGTCATCGCCGATCTGGCCCAGGTACCAGCCGCCGAGGATCTGCCGGGCCAGCCACTGCTGGCGCTCGTTCCAGGTATCCGGCGCGTCGCCCAGGCGGTCCAGCAGCTCCGTGAGACTCTGCCGCAGTGCCGTGTCACGCTGGGCCAGGACGCCGAACAGGCGTAAACCGATGCGCGGGTCGAGGTTGCTGCGGCCGGTCAGGCGCTGGGACAGAGTCATGAACTCGTCCAGCTCCGTCGCCGCCTGGGGTGTCAGTGCGGCCCAGGTGCGCGCGGCGGGGCTGAGCAGCACGCCGCCCGCCGCGGCGCTGGCGCAGGCCACCGCCAGCAGGCGGCGGCGCGAAAGGGGAAAGGCGGGCAGTGGTGCCTCGGACATGACAACCTCTCTTGCAACAGGCGAACGGTTGGGAAGCGCGGTCTCTCGCCGCTTGCTTCGTGACGCTGGGTGCTGCCTTTGGCCGCGTCGCCGGTCCGTCGGTCGGACTGGCGATAGCGTGCCCAGGCCCTTAGTATTGCCGCTTGTTCAGATTCTGCCGGGCGATTCGCTCTGCCGGCGGCCCACTCCGGAGCCGCGCCGCAGAGCCTCACCGACCGGCTTTTGGGTGAAACCTTCGCGATGAAACAGTACCTCGACCTCATGCGCCACGTGCGCGAACATGGCACCTTCAAGAGCGATCGCACCGGCACCGGCACCTACAGCGTGTTCGGCCACCAGATGCGTTTCGACCTCTCCGAAGGCTTCCCGCTGGTGACCACCAAGAAGTGCCACCTCAAATCGATCGTCCATGAGCTGCTGTGGTTCCTCAAAGGTTCGACCAACATCGCCTACCTGAAGGAAAACGGCGTCTCGATCTGGGACGAATGGGCCGACGAGAACGGCGACCTGGGCCCGGTCTACGGCTACCAGTGGCGCTCCTGGCCGGCGCCGGACGGCCGCCATATCGACCAGATCGCCAACCTGATGCAGATGCTGAAGAGCAACCCGGACTCGCGCCGGCTGATCGTCTCCGCGTGGAACCCCGCGCTGATCGACGAGATGGCCCTGCCACCCTGCCATGCGCTGTTCCAGTTCTATGTGGCCGACGGCAAGCTCAGCTGCCAGCTGTACCAGCGCTCGGCCGACATCTTCCTCGGCGTGCCCTTCAACATCGCCAGCTATGCGCTGCTGACCCTGATGGTCGCGCAGGTTGCCGGGTTCGCGCCGGGCGAGTTCATCTGGACCGGCGGCGACTGCCACCTGTACGCCAACCACCTGGAGCAGACCGACCTGCAGCTGACCCGCCAGCCGCTGCCGCTGCCCACCATGAAGATCAACCCCGAGGTGAAGGACCTGTTCGACTTCCGCTTCGAGGACTTCGAACTGGTCGGCTATGAAGCCCACCCACACATCAAGGCGCCGGTCGCTGTCTGAACCGCGACAGGCTCCCTTGCAAAGGCCGGCGCAATGCCGGCCTTTGCGTTTCTGCGCCGAGGCCCCCGGCAAACGGGGATGGCGTTCGAGTGGCGCCATGCCTGCGCGCCCTTCACTGACGGCTATCGCTGCGCACCCCCCATGGCAAACGTGCGCCAGTCAGTCATTTGGCAAATATATGTTTCGCCTAGCGGTACGAGGTTTCATAAAGGTGCGGCGCATTGCTATGCTCCGCGTGCTGGCCGCTGAACAGTGGCCTACGGATTTTCCGCAGTACAACGACAAGACCGGGGACCGTCATGCAGCCTTTCAGCTTTGCCACCACCGCGCAGATTCTCTGCGAGAGTGGTTCCGCCGCCCGCCTGGGTGAACTCTGCCGCGAGCGCGGCGCCCAGCGCGTACTCATCGTCACCGACCCCGGGATCACCCGTCTGAACATGCTCGACGGCGTGCTGCCCGGCTTCGCCGAGGCCGGCGTGGCGGTGGAAGTCTTTGACCAGGTAGTGGCGGACCCGCCGGAAAGCGTGGTGCTGCAAGCCACCGACCAGGCGCGGCGGATGGCCGCGCAACTGGTGATCGGCTTCGGCGGCGGCAGCTCGATGGACGTCGCCAAGCTGGTTGCGCTGCTGGCACACCCGCTGGCCGCCCAGGGGCTCAAGGATATCTTCGGCGTCGGCAATGCCCGCGGCCCGCGCCTGCCGCTGCTGCAGGTGCCGACCACCGCCGGGACCGGCTCGGAAGTCACGCCGATCGCTATCGTCACCACCGGCGAGACCACCAAGATGGGCGTGGTCAGCCCGCACCTGTTGCCGGACCTGGCCGTGCTCGATGCCGACCTTACCCTCGGCCTGCCGCCGGCCGTCACCGCGGCTACCGGCATCGACGCGATGGTCCACGCCATCGAGGCGTACACCAGCAAGCTGAAGAAGAATCCGCTGTCCGACCTGCTCGCCCGCGAAGCGCTGCGCCTGCTGGCGCTGAACCTCGACGAAGCCGTGCACAACGGCGGTAACCGCGAGGCTCGCCAGGCCATGCTGCTGGGTGCCTGCCTGGCCGGGCAGGCCTTCGCCAATGCCCCGGTGGCCGCCGTCCACGCGCTGGCCTACCCGCTCGGCGGGCACTTCCATATTCCCCATGGCCTGAGCAATGCGCTGGTGCTGCCGGAGGTGATCCGCTTCAACGCACCGAACGCCGGCGCTCTCTACGCCGAACTGGCGCCGTTGCTGCTGGGCCAGCGCCTGCGCAGTGACGCCGACCGCACCGAGCAGTTCATCGCCGAACTGGCCGATCTCAGCCCGCGCAGTGGCCTGCCTTCGCGCCTGCGCGATGCCGGCGTCCCGCAGGACAGCCTGCCGCGCCTGGCCGCTGACGCGATGCTGCAACAGCGCCTGCTGGTGAATAATCCCCGCGAAGTCAGCGAGAGCGATGCGCTGGCCATCTACCGAGCCGCCTTCTGAGAACCCCATGAGCGAGCAGCATCCCAGCCGCGCCGACTACGCGCACTTCCAGCCGATTACCACGCGCTGGCATGACAACGATATCTACGGCCACGTGAACAACGTGACCTACTACGGCTTCTTCGACACGGCGGTGAACACTTACCTGATCGAGCGTGGCGGCCTGGATATCCACAACGGCGACGTGGTGGGCTTCGTGGTCAGCTCCAGCTGTGATTATTTCGCGCCGGTGGCCTTCCCCGAGCGCATCGAGGTCGGCCTGCGGGTCGGCAAGCTGGGTAACAGTTCGGTGCAATACGAGCTGGCGATCTTCCGCGAAGGCGACGAACTGGCCTGCGCGGCAGGCAAGTTCGTGCACGTGTTCGTCGATCGCGCGAGCAACCGCCCGGTGTCGATTCCTCCTGCGTTGCGCGAGGCGATGGACGTACTGGTGCGAGTCTGACCTGTTCTTCGTAGGAGCGAGCTTGCTCGCGAACGGATTTTCCGGCAGCTCTCGATGCAGGGATTGTTCGCGAGCAAGCTCGCTCCTACAGCGGTTGCGTCACCAGCCCATTGGATAATGCTCGATCCGGCACGGCCGGCTGTGGCCGTCGCCCTTGCAGATGCCGTCCAGGTACTGGTAGCGCATCCACACTCGTTGCCCGGGCGTCGGCCAATGCTGGCGAGGAATCCGGCTCTGCCAGTCGGCGCTTTCCGGCTCGAAGGCGATCAACGCGCCGCGGTCCGGGCAATCCGTGCCGGCGGCCCGTGGCTTGACCGACTCCACGCGGCCTTCCAGGCCGCGCACGGGCAATTTGAGGGGTCCAATAATCTCCACTTCCATCTGGCAGACCTGCCAGTCTCCGGCGTGCGCGGTCTGCACGGCGCCAAGCGACAGCAGCAGACCGGCGGCAGCAAGCGCTTTCACGAATGACTCCTTGTGGCCAGTGATCCCTTCCCGACAAGCCTATACGAGCGTGGCGGAATAATACGGGGGCTTGTCCCGGGTGGTCCGTCAGGCCTATGCTGGCCGCCGGTCGGCAGTTCACCCAGGCGTCGCCGCCTCCGTATGGAGAGCGCTAAACCTGCCGCGCGGTTCCCCGCATCTTTGACGATCCGACACATACTCCCAGTGCCGCATCGGAATACGGCGACCCCCGATTACCTCCTGCGCGAGGTCTAGGCACGCAACGAGGATTGCACTGTGTCCAGGCAACGCTTGCCCTATCACGCCCCTGACATCTCTGCCCTGGCGAAATCGCTGGCGCGCCAGCTCGACGAAGCGCCCGAGCGCCCCGGTCATGTCGAGCTGCTCAACCTGCTCGCCCGCGCGGTGGGCTTCCGCAACTACCAGGCGCTGCGCGCCAGCCACCAGGCCGAGGCGCGCCTGGCTCGTGAAACCGAGCCCGAGGCCGTGGTGGACTTTCGCCGTGTCGAACAATGGCGGCGCTACTTCGATGACGCCGGCTGCCTGCAGCGCTGGCCGAAGAAGCACAGCCATCGCGAGGCCTGCCTGTGGGTGCTGTGGTCGCGACTACCGGCGCGGCAGCGCTGGAGCGAGCGGGAGCTCAACGAACGGTTGCGCGCCCAGGAGCGCCTGGGCGACCACCTGTTGCTGCGACGCGCACTGGTGGATGGCGGCTGGCTCGCGCGCACCGACGATGGTGGCGAATACCGGCGCATAGAACGGCGCCCCCCGGCCGATTTGGGGGCGTTGTTGTCCTGTTTGCCGGCCTGCGCCTGATACCGAAGCCCTGAACGAAAAAGCCCGCCTATTGGCGGGCTTTTTCACACAGGCATCTGTCAGTCGTCGTGATGCTTGTGTTTGTGTTTGTAGTGGCCTTTGCCCTTGTGATGACTCTTGTTGCTGCTGTGATGGTCATCATCGTTGTCATCGGCCAGATGGTTGCCCAGCGCGCCGCCGGCTGCGCCGCCCAGGCCTGCACCGATGGCGCCACCGGTGGAGCCGCCGACCTTGTTGCCAATCACCGAGCCGCCGGCCGCACCGAGGCCGCCACCAATCGCCGCCTCGGTCTTGTTGCCGTTCTTCGCACCCATCGCGCCGCCAGCCGCACCGCCTACGCCGGCACCGATGGCTGCACCGGTGGAACCGCCCAGGGCGCCGCCGACCACGTTACCCAGCGCACCCCCGACACCGCCGCCGATGGCGGATTTGGTGTCGTCGGCCACGGCGTGGCTGGCCAGCAGGGCCAGTGCCAGAACAGAAAGAGTCTTACGCATATTGCGAACCTGAATGTAGGAATTATCGGGAGAATTGTCCCGCACACAAAACAGCCGGGCAATCAGGCCCGGCTGTCAGTCGTCGTTTCCGTGGACTGATCGCGGTAAGTGCTGCCGCGGATCAATCCCAGTCGCGATGGTGCTTGTGCTTGTGTTTGTACCAGCCGCGATGGCGACCGTTGTCGTGCCAGCGGCGATCGTAGTGGCGGTGATCGTCGTAACGGGCGCGACGGTAGCCGCGGTTGTCGTCATCGTCGTCACGGTTGCTGTCGGCGTAGTGGTTGCCCAGCGCGCCACCGGCGCCGCCACCCAGGGCCGCACCGATCAGGCCGCCGGTGGTGCCACCCATCTTGTTGCCCAGTACCTGGCCGCCGGCGGCGCCCAGGCCACCGCCGATGGCGGCTTCGGTCTTGTTGCCGTGGCGCGCGCCCATGGCACCGCCTGCCGCACCGCCAAGGCCGCCACCGATGGCGGCGCCGGTGCTGCCGCCGACCGCCTGGCCGACCGCAGTGCCCAATACCCCGCCCAGGGCGCCACCGACGCCGGCACGGGTGTCGCCGTCCGCGAAGGCGGTGCCACCGACCAGCGCAAGAGACAACAGGAGCATCGAGGAGTACTTCATAGAGAGGATCTCTCTGTGGGGATGTTGCTGGCGATCCTCGGTTCGTGCGAAGGCTCTGACAAGGGGGTTCCGACGAGTAACACGACTTTCATCAAATAATGCAAGTATTTGATTTATGGTCAGAACTTTTTCGATTTTGGGCGGTCTGAGTGTTATTCCAGGGTTCCGCTTTTGATGTGTTTTTCTCACAAAATGCCATTGAAATGATGGCTTTTCACGAAAAGCGCCCTGACCCTTCCGAGTTTACCTTTCAGCCTCTTCTTGCGTGATGTGAGCCCTGCAGATTTTTCGCAGGACGATGTTTTCGTGCGCGCTTAAAAAGACTTCGCGAGCAAGCTCGCTCCTACAAAGAGCTGCGGCTTTTCTGTAGGAGCGAGCCTGCTCGCGAAGCGGAGGGTGGACGGCGCTCCGGTGGGCGCGCCGTGAAGGGCTTCACGCGATGCGCTGGCTCGGCCGTGCCTTCTCCAGGCGGATGGCGACGAACTTCGAGGTGGGCGTGTGGCTGCCGACGCCGTGACTGTCCAGCGGCACCAACGGGTTGGTTTCCGGGTAGTAAGCCGCAGCCTGGCCGGCGGGGATGTCGTAGGCCAGCAGGGTAAAGCCATTGACGCGACGGTCCACGCCGTCGGACCAGAGCGACACCATGTCCACCTTCTCGCCCGGCTCGAAGCCCAGACGGCGGATGTCGGCCTCGTTGGCGAACACCACCTCGCGGTGGCCGCGCACGCCGCGGTAGCGGTCGTCCAGGCCATAAATGGTGGTGTTGTACTGGTCGTGGGAGCGCAGCGTCTGCAGGATCAGGTGCGGCTCCTGACCGGTCTCGCGGATCTTCGCGTGGACCAGGTCCGCCGGCAGCGGATGGTGGTGGAAGTTGGCCTTGCCGCTGGCGGTGTTCCAGCGCCGCGAGCCGGCCGAGTTGCCCAGGTGGAAGCCGCCCGGGTTGGCCACACGGCGATTGAAGTCGCTGAAGCCGGGGATGGTGTCGGCGATCAGGTCGCGGATGCGGTCGTAGTTGGCGATCATCGCGTCCCAATCCACCGGGTGGTTGCCGAGGGTGGCCTTGGCGATGCCGGCGATGATCGCGGGCTCCGAGCGCATCTGTTTCGACGACGGCTCCAACTGGCCGAAGGACGCGTGGATCATGCTGAAGGAGTCTTCCACGGTCACCGCCTGTGGGCCTTCGGTCTGGCGATCGATGTCGGTACGGCCCAGGCATGGCAGGATCAGCGCGTCACGGCCGACGGTGAGGTGGCTGCGGTTGAGCTTGGTGCTGATCTGCACGGTCAGCGCGCAATTGCGCAAGGACTGATGAGTGCGCGGGCTATCCGGGGTCGCCTGGGCGAAGTTGCCGCCCAGGCCGATGAAGACCTTGGCCTGGCCATCGAGCATGGCGTTGATCGCCTCGACGGTGTTGTGCCCGTTCTCGCGCGGCACCTTGAAGCCGAAACGTCGTTCGATGGCGTCCAGCAGTGCCACCGGCGGGCGGTCGTTGATGCCCATGGTGCGGTCGCCCTGCACATTGCTGTGGCCGCGCACCGGGCACAGGCCGGCGCCGGGGCGGCCGACGTTGCCGCGCAGCAATTGCAGGGCAACCAGTTCCTGGATGGTCGGTACCGAATGATGGTGCTGGGTGATGCCCATGGCCCAGCAGACGATCACGCGCTCGGCGCGGCGGTACATGATGGCGGCCTGTTCGATCTCCCCGAGGCTCAGGCCCGACTGCTGGACGATGTGCTCCCAGCTGGTGTCGTCCACGCTGGCCAGGTAGGCATCGACGCCCTGGGTGTGCTCGGCGATGAACTCATGATCGAAGACGGCCGGCTCGCCCTTGGCCTGGGCTTCGCGCTCCCACTGCAGGAGGAACTTGGCGATACCGCGCACGGCGGCCATGTCGCCACCCAGGGCAGGGCGGAAGAACGCGGTATTCAGCGGCTCGGAGCCGTTGGTGAGCATTTCCAGCGCGTGTTGCGGGTGCTGGAAGCGCTCCAGGCCGCGCTCCTTCAGCGGGTTGAAGGCGACGACCTGGGCGCCGCGCTTCACCGCCTCGCGCAGCGGTTCGAGCATGCGCGGGTGGTTGGTGCCGGGGTTCTGGCCGAAGACGAAGATCGCGTCGGCGTGCTCGAAGTCATCGAAGGTCACGGTGCCCTTGCCGATGCCAACACTCTGTCCCAGGGCCACGCCGCTGGCCTCGTGGCACATGTTCGAGCAATCCGGGAAGTTGTTGGTGCCGAAGGCGCGGACGAACAGCTGGTAGAGGAAGGCCGCCTCGTTGCTGGCCCGGCCGGAGGTGTAGAACTCGGCCTGGTTGGGGTTTTCCAGCGCGTTCAGGTGCTGGGCGATCAGGGCGAAGGCGTCGTCCCAGGCGATCGGCTGGTAGCGGTCGCTGGCCGGGTCGTAGCGCATCGGGTCGGTCAGGCGGCCCTGGTATTCAAGCCAGTAGTCGCTCTGCTCACGCAGCGAGCTGACGCTGTGCCGGGCAAAAAAGGCCGGGTCAACGCGGCGCTTGGTGGCTTCCCAGTTCACTGCCTTGGCGCCGTTTTCGCAGAACTTCACCCGGCCATCTTCCGGGGAGTCGCCCCAGGCGCAACCGGGGCAGTCGAAGCCGCCGTTCTGGTTGGTCTTGAGCAAGGCGCGGAGGTTCTTGAACGGCTGCTTGCTGTCCAGCCAGAAGCGCGTGACGCTGATCAGCGCGCCCCAACCGGCGGCGGCGCCCTTGTAGGGTTGGTAGCGGGGATTCTCTTGCTGCAGGCTCATGGGGTCTCTTTATTTTCGAAAGCGGACGTTCAGGCGGCCGGCGGAGCCGGGCTGTAGACGCGGGGCGCGCTGCGATGGGGCAGGTGGATCAGGTTCAGGTTGTGCTCGCGGGCCCACTGCACCGTGAGTGCGGTGGGCGCGGACAGGCTGACCAGGGTCGACAGACCGGCGCGCACGGCCTTGTGGATAAGTTCCAGGCTGCAGCGGCTGGTGACCACGGCGAAGCCGCCAGCCAGGTCCAGGCGCTGGCGCTTGAGCGCGCCGATCAGCTTGTCGAGGGCGTTGTGACGGCCGATGTCTTCGCGGCACAGGCGTATCTCGCCCGCGGCATCGACGAATAGCGCGGCGTGCAGCGCGCCGCTGCGGCGGCCGATTTCCTGCACGGCGTTGACCCGCTCACGCAGGTGCTCGAGGTGCGCAGCGGGCGGCAGCGGAGCCGGCGCCAGTACCGGCAGGTCCGGCAGCGCCTGGTCCAGCGCCTCGACGCCGCACAGGCCGCAGCCGGTGTTGCCGGCCAGTTGCCGGCGCTGGTCCTTGAGTGCCCAGAAGGCGCGGTTACTGACCTGCACCTCGGCGGCCATGGCGTCGCCGTGGGTTGTCAGGCTGACGTCATAGATGTCGTCGATGGAGTCGATGAGGCCGGCGCCGAGACTGAAACCGTGGACGAAGTCTTCCAGGTCGTTCGGCGAGACCATCATGACCGCCTGGCTGAGGCCGTTGTAAGCGATGGCCAGGGCGATTTCCCCGGCGAGCACGGCACTGCCGGTGTCGCCAGCCAGGGTGAGTTCGGCGTAGCTGTAGCCGTCGGCAGGCACGACAGCGTCCCGGACCGCAGCGCTGGCCGGGCGGGTGATCAGGCAAGGCATGGGCTGAGCCCTGTGGTTCTAGTAATACGACCAGCCTAAGCCCATGCCGGTACAGCGTCTAATGGCTGCTGTCGATGCTGTGATAGACGCTATTTATCGGTTGGCGATTTCGCTACCCAGCAGCGCCGCCGCTTCGCGGAAGCAGGCTTCGGCCAGCGCCGAGCGCGGGTCGCTGCGGCGCAGGATCAGGCCCAGCGACGACAAGGTGCGCGCGTCCTCTATCGGGGTGAGGACGAAGTGCTCGCCCTGGGCATCCAGTCCGCTGCCCAGCGGCATGATCGCGCAACACAGCCCGCGTTCCACCGCCTGCAGCAACTGGTGCACGGCGTCGGTCTCCAGGCGCGCCTGGGGCGTCAGGCCACGGCTGCGGAAGCCGTGGTCGATGGACTGGCGGAAATGCATGCCAGCGGACATCAGGCCCAGCGGCAGTTCTGCCAGGGCGTCCCAGCTCAGGGTCGGACTGTCGATCTGGAAGTGCCGGCGGTCGTGCAGCAGGCCCATGCGCGTGGCGGCCAGTTCCAGGCTTTCGAAATGCTCGCGGTCGAGGCGATCCAGATATGACAGGCCGAGGTCCAGCTGGTTGCGGCCCAGGCCCTCGAGGATTTTCTCCGAGCTCAGGGCGAACAGCTGGAAGCGCAGCTCCGGGTGGCGCTGGGCGAACAGTTCGATCAACTGCATGGGGTCGAACCCCGCCAATGGCACCAGGCCCAGGCGCAAGGTGCCGACCAGTTGGCCCCGGCACGCGGCCGCCTCGGCGTAGAGCCCGTCGTGGGCCGCGAGCAGGCTGCGGGCCCAGGCCAGGACGCGTTCGCCGGCCTCGGTGAAGCCTTCGAAGCGCTGTCCGCGGCGCACCAGTTCCAGGCCCAGTTCTTCTTCCAGGCTGCGCAGGCGCATGGACAGGGTTGGCTGGGTGACATGGCAGCGCGCCGCCGCCTGGCCGAAGTGCCGTGTCTCGTCCAGGGCGCAGAGGAATTTCAGCTGCTTGATGTCCATCGGCGGGAAGACTCCGGGGGCGTTCTGTCGGGTCGGGGCGGGATTAGGGCTTTTCCGTCAGGCGCTGCGGAAGTCGCCGTCTAGACTCCAGGGGCGCGCGGCCTGCCCAATGCCGGCCGCCTGTCACTGTAACCGTAGGGAGGTTGGAAATGGGCATTTTTGCGTTCGTTAAGGAAGCCGGCGAGAAACTCTGGGAAAGCATTGTGGGCCAGGAGGCGCAGGCCGCCGAATCGCTCAAGGACCACATTGCCAAGGTCGGCCTGGGCAATCCGAATATCCAGGTCAGCGTCGAGGGCGACAAGGTGATCGCCACCGGTGAGGTGGCCAGCCAGGAAGAGAAGGAGAAGATCCTGCTGGCACTGGGCAACGTCGCTGGCGTGTCGGGTGTGGAAGATCACATCACGGTCGCCACACCGGCTGCGGAAGCGCGTTTCGTCACTGTGAAGAAGGGCGATACGCTCAGCGCCATCGCCAAGGCGGAGTACGGCAACGCCAACCTCTACAACAAGATTTTCGAGGCGAACAAGCCGATGCTCAGCCACCCGGACAAGATCTATCCCGGCCAGGTGCTGCGGATTCCGGAGTGAGGTCTACGAGCCCGGCCCAGCGCCGGGCTCGCTGTTTCTGCAACCCGCGTTCACAAACCTTCGAGCAGCGCCCGGTAGTCTTCCTGGGCGGCGAATTCCTCGGTGTCCTTCGGCCCTTGCCGGCTGTCCGGCTGGCGCACCGCCAGCAGCTGGGCGACGCCAAAGGTCCGCGCAGCGCGCAGGATCGGCAGGCTGTCGTCGATGAACAGGCTGCGCGCCGGATCGAAGCTGACGTCCGCCTGCAGCGCTTGCCAGAACTGCTGGTCCTCCTTGGGGAAGCCGTAGTCGTGCGAGCTGATCAGCCGGTCGAACCACGGCGACAGCTCCACCCGTTGCATCTTCAACGACAGGGAATCTCGGTGTGCGTTGGTGATCAGCACCGCGCGCTTGCCGTGGCGGCGCAGTTCAGCGAGGAACAGGTCGGCATCCGGGCGCAGGGCGATGAGGTCGGCGACCTCGTGCTTGAGGTCGAGGATCGACAGCTTCAGCTCGCGGCTCCAGAAGTCCAGGCAGTACCAGTTGAGCTGCCCGGCATTGTCGCGAAACAGCGGCAGCAGCTCGGCATCCGCCTGGGCGCGGCTGATGCCATGGTGCTCGGCATAGCGTTGCGGCAGGTGTTCGAGCCAGAAGTGGTTGTCGAAGTGCAGATCAAGCAGGGTGCCGTCCATGTCGAGCAGTACGGTGTCGATCTGGTTCCAGGGCAGGCGTGGCATGCGGGGCTTTCGCAAAAGGGTGTCGCAATTGCACCGCCGGTGGACGGAATCGGCGCGATATCTGACACGGAGAATCGGAAAAGGCGGGTTATCATAGCCGACCCGGCCACCCCCAGGAGTCGCCCCATGCGTCAGAAACCCACGGTCCTCGCCCGAGAGATCGTTGCCAGAAGCCAGCTCTTTGCCGTCGAGGAGCTGCAGCTGCGCTTCTCCAATGGCGTCGAGCGTACCTACGAGCGCCTGGTGGGCAAAGGGCAGGGCTACGGAGCGGTCATGGTGATCGCCATGCTCGACGCCGACCACGCCGTGCTGGTCGAGGAATACTGCGCCGGCGTCGACGAGTACCAGCTGTCGCTGCCCAAGGGCCTGGTGGAGCCGGGCGAGGACATCCTCGAAGCGGCCAACCGCGAGCTGAAGGAAGAAGCCGGCTACGGCGCCCGCCAGCTCGAGCACATCACCGAGCTGTCGCTGTCGCCCGGCTACATGAGCCAGCGCATCCAGGTGGTACTCGCCCGCGATCTCTACGAGGAATCGTTGCCTGGCGACGAGCCCGAGCCGATGGGCGTGGACAAGATCAACCTGCGCGAGCTTTCCAGCCTCGCGCAGAATGCCCAGTTCAGCGAAGGACGGGCCCTGGCCGCCCTCTACCTGGTGCGCGACCTGCTGACCCAACGAGGGGAATTCCTGCCGTGATGAATGCTTTTCTGCCTGCCGTGATCGACCTGGTGCACAAGGCGGGCGATGTGATCCTGCCGTTCTGGCGGGGCGATCTGGATGTCCAGAGCAAGTCCGACGAGTCGCCTGTCACCGCTGCCGACCTGGCCGCCCACCGCCTGCTGGCCGATGGCCTGCGTGCTTTGGCGCCGGACGTGCCGGTGCTCTCCGAGGAAGATTGCGACATCCCTCTGGAGCTGCGTGCGCAGTGGAGCCGCTGGTGGCTGGTTGACCCGCTGGACGGCACCAAGGAGTTCATCTCCGGCAGCGACGAATTCACCGTCAACGTCGCGCTCATCGAGCACGGCCGCGTGGTCTTCGGCGTGGTCGGCATCCCCGCCAGTGGTCGCTGCTACTACGGCGGCACCGGCCTGGGCGCCTGGCGCGAGGAGCGCGGCGGCGAACCCGAGGCCATCGAGGTGCGCAGCAGCCCGGAAGATGTCTTCACCGTGGTGGCCAGCAAGCGCCACTCCAGCCCGCAGCAGGAGAGCCTGCTGTCTGGCCTGGCGCAGCGCTTTGGCGACCTGAACCTGGCCAGTATCGGCAGCTCACTGAAGTTCTGCCTGTTGGCCGAAGGCTCGGCGGATTGCTACCCGCGCCTGGCACCCACCAGCCAGTGGGACACGGCAGCGGCGCAGGGCGTGCTGGAAGGCGCCGGCGGCGAAGTGCTGGATACGCAGGGCGAGCCCTTCACCTATGAGGCGCGGGAAGGTTTCCTCAATTCGTCCTTCCTGGCGCTGCCCAAGGCGGCCGAATGGCGCGATGACCTGATCCTGCTGGCCCGCGCGCTGGACTGACCCAATACCGTTGTAGGAGCGAGCTTACTCGCGAGCCCGCTTGACGCGGGTGTTGCCGGTGAACTCGTTCGCGAGCAAGCTCGCTCCTACAGAAAGCTCCCATGCAGTAGTGATCCATGCCTGAACTACCCGAAGTCGAAACCACCCGCCGGGGCATCGCGCCCCACCTCGAAGGCCAACGCGTCAGCCGCGTGATCGTCCGTGAGCGACGGTTGCGCTGGCCGATCCCGGAGGACCTCGACGTGCGCCTGTCCGGGCAACGTATCGTGCGGGTGGAGCGGCGCGCCAAGTACCTGCTGCTCAATGCCGAGGTGGGCACCCTGATCAGCCACCTGGGCATGTCCGGCAGCCTGCGCCTGGTGGAGTGCGGCACGCCTGCAGCGCGTCACGAGCATGTGGATATCGAGCTGGAGTCGGGCATGGCGCTGCGCTACACCGACCCCCGCCGCTTCGGTGCGCTGCTCTGGAGTCTGACGCCGCTGGAGCATGAGCTGCTGCGCCATCTCGGCCCGGAACCGCTGACCGACGCCTTCGAGGGTGAACGCCTGTTCCAGCTGTCGCGCAACCGCAGCATGGCGGTAAAACCTTTCATCATGGACAACGCGGTGGTGGTCGGTGTGGGCAACATCTACGCCACCGAGGCGCTGTTCGCCGCCGGCATCGACCCGCGTCGCGAGGCCGGGACCATCTCGCGGGCGCGCTACGTGAAGCTTGCCCAGGAGATCAAGCGCATCCTCGCCATTGCCATCGAGCGCGGCGGCACCACGCTGCGCGATTTCGTCGGCGGCGACGGCCAACCGGGCTACTTCCAGCAGGAGCTCTTCGCCTACGGGCGCGGCGGCGAACCCTGCAAGGTCTGCGGCTCGACCCTGCGCGAAGTGCGCCTCGGCCAGCGCGCCAGCGTCTACTGTCCGCGCTGCCAACGCTGAGGCTGCGGGGCCGCCGTTAAGCTGCCGCCCCGATCTGCCACCCCACCTTCTGCCATAACAACAATGGCCCCCGACGAGGGGCCTACAGGTGATTCATGTCCGGCAACTATCTGCCCCGCAACCCGTTCGCCGAGGCGCTCGGCCACAGCATGCTGCGTGTGGCCGGCTGGCGCATCGAAGGTGCGCTGCCGCCCCTCGACAAGTTCGTGGTGATCGGCGCGCACCACACGTCCAACTGGGATTTCGTCCTGCTCCTGGCGGTCAAGTTCGTACTGCGCCTGAATGCCCGCTGGTTCGGCAAGCACACCATCTTTCGCGCGCCCTTCGGCGGCCTGCTGCGTCGCTGGGGCGGCATCCCGATCCAGCGCCATCTCAAGCTGAATACCGTGGACCAGGCGATCCAGGCCTTCCGCGACAACCGCGAGATGATGCTGATCCTCTCTCCGGAGGGCACGCGCAAGAAGGTTGAACGCTGGAAAATGGGCTTCTACCACATCGCCCGTGGCGCGGGCGTACCGATCGTGCTGGCGGCGCTGGATTACCCGGGCCGGCGGATTGTCATTGGCGAACCGTTCTGGCCCACGGGCAACGAGTCCGCTGACCTGGAACGGATGCTGGCCTTCTACAGGCCTTTTGTACCGAAAAAGCCCGAATACGCATTCTTCGGTGATTGAAGGCTGTCACGCGACAAGTCATGGAGCGCTGTTATAGTTATGGCAGTCTGCCTGCCCAACTAAACAAAAAAGGACTTCCTTCCATGACCCTGTTCCGCACCACCGCCACTGCAATGGCACTGGCCTGTGCATTCTCGGTGCTGCCGGCTGTTGCCCAGGATGCGGTGAGCAACGTCAGCGGCGACCCGACCTACACCGTCGAAGCCCCGCCGGCCTACGCGATGATGGGCGACCTGCTCATCGCCCGCCCGCTCCTGATCGCCGCCACCGTGGTGGGCACTGCCGCCTTCGTGGTGACCCTGCCGTTCAGCGCGGCAGGCGGCAACGTCAAGGAAGCAGGCCAGGCGCTAGTGGTGGATCCAGGCAAGGCCGCCTTCGTGCGCTGCCTGGGCTGCACCACCAGCGGCTACAAGAAGGACTGATCCGTCGTCCTGTTCCGGGGCGGCGTGGCCGCCTCGCCCACCCGGCTTGCCGGGTGAATTCCATGGGTAGTCCATGCACCTGAGCAGCCTGAAGAAGCATCTGCGTCCGCTGCTTCTGCTGCTGGTCGCTGTCATCCTGGGCTATACCTTCTGGTCCAGCGCCGGCCTGCTGCAGTTGGGAGCGGGCCTGGCGCTGTTCCTGTTCGGCATGCAGTGCCTGGAAGAAGGACTGCGCGATCTTGCCGGCAGCCAGCTCGAACGCTGGCTGGAGAAGAGCACCTCCACCCGCGGCAAGAGCCTGCTGTTCGGCCTCTTCGGCACCTTCCTGCTGCAATCCTCCACCCTGGTTTCCCTGCTTACCATCGCCTTCATCAGCACCGGGCTGATCCAGTTGGCGGGTGGTATCGCGATCCTGTTCGGCGCCAACCTGGGCGCCACCAGCGGTATCTGGCTGCTGGCGCTGGCCGGGCAGAACCTCAGCCTGAGCCCCCTGGCGCTGCCCTTGCTGGTGTTCGGCATCCTGCTGGGCTTCAACGGCGCCAAGAGCAAGGCCGCCGGACGCATCCTGCTGGGCATCGCCTTCATCTTCCTGGGCATCGATCAGATCAAGGACGGCTTCGGCAGCTTCGGCGATGCCATGGACATGAGCGCGCTGCGCTCGGACGGGCTGCTCGGTGCGCTGCTGTTCGTCACCTTCGGCCTGCTGATCACCGTGGTTCTGCAGTCCAGCCACGCCACGCTGATGCTGACCCTCGCAGCGCTGGCCGGCGGCCAACTGGAGCTGGGCCAGAGTCTGGCGATTGCCATCGGCTCGAATGTCGGCAGCAGCGTGACCACGGCCTTCGTCGGCTCCCTGGGCGGCAACCGCAGCGGCCAGCGACTGGCACTGGCGCATGTGCTGTTCAACGTGGTGACCGGGGTCCTTGCGTTCATCCTGCTCGCGCCGCTGACCTGGCTGGTGCACTGGCTGGTGACGCCGCTGGGGCTGGCGGACAACCCGATGATCCAGCTGGCGCTGTTCCACACCCTGTTCAATGGCATGGGCGTGGCGCTCTTCTGGCCGATCCAGGGCGCGCTGGCCAAGGCGCTGGTGCGCTGGCTGCCGGAAGTCGAAGAGCCGGCGGTACTGATCACCGACATGGCGCCGGCCCTGCCGTCCATCGAGCGCACCCATGCGCGCTACCTCAACGAACGCGCGCTGGATTCCGCCGACGCCGCCGCCAGTGCGGTCCTACAGGAGTTGCGGCACCTGGGCCGGCTGAGCATCGAGGTGATCTGCCACGCGCTCTACCTGCCGGTGGATATGCTCAGCCAGCCGCGCATCGACGAGAACGAACTGCGCGCGGCGCCCGATCGCCACGCGTTGGGCGCGGAAGTGCTCTACCAGCGTCATATCAAGGGGGTCTATGGCGATCTGCTGAGCTTCATGGGGCGCCTCGAAGTGCCTCTTGACGAGGAGCACCAGCGCTTCTGGCTGTCCTGCCAGGTCGTGGCGCTGCAGCTGGTGGATGCGGTGAAGGACGCCAAGCATCTGCAGAAGAACCTCGGGCAGGCCCTGCACGGCGAGCCATCGGCGCTACGCGATACCTATGTCGAGCTGCGCCGGCACCTGATCGCGATGCTGCGGGAAGTGCGCGCACTGGGTTCGCTGATTGGCGGCGATCTGCCGGCAGAGGCGTTGGCGGCGCGCCTGCAGTTGCTCGACGAAAGCGCCGCCGAGTTCGACGGCGCCTTCCGCCAGCGGCTGTTCGCCGCCGTACGCCGGCACGAGCTGGACGGCCTGCAGATGAGCTCGCTGATGAACGACCTGGGCTATGTCAGCCGGATCATCCAGAGCTTGCGCAACGTGCTGCAGCTGGGCACCGAGCATGGCCTGTTCGAGCCAGGCGAGGACGAAACGCCGGGGCTCATCCTTCCCTGATCAGCGCAGTGGCGCCGCCAGCTCGGTAGCCAGGCCGATGCCGCGCGGATCGCTGGCGGACTGCACCTCACCGGACTTCTTGTTCCACAGCAGCACCTGCTGGTTGCCGTAGGCGCGGCCGACATCCTTGAGGGTGTAGCCACGACGCTGCAGGTCAGCCATTTCGGCAGCGCTGAATGCGCGCGGCTCGTGCTCGATCACGTCGGGCAGGTACTGGTGGTGGTAGCGCGGCGAGGAGACCCAGCGCTGCACCGGCTTGCCATCCAGGTAATCGAGCATCGCCAGCAGCACCATGCTGGGAATCCGACTGCCGCCGGGTGTGCCGAAGGCCGCGAGTTCTCCCGGGCTCTCGATGAAGCTCGGGCTCATGCTCGACAGCGGCCGCTTGCCGGCGGCCACGGCATTGGCCTGGGTGCCGGTCAGCGCATAGGCGTTGGCGCCGCCGAGGTCGGTGGCGAAATCGTCCATCTCGTCATTCAGCAGTACGCCGGTACCGGGCACGGTGAAAGCCGCGCCAAACGGCAGGTTGACCGACAGGGTGGCGGCCACGGCGTTGCCGTCGGCGTCCATCACCACGAAGTGAGTGGTGTGATCGCCCTCGCGCCAGGCCGGCGCCGGCGGCAAGCTGGAGCTGGGTGTGGCGCGCTGCGGGTCGATGCCGGCGGCCAGGCGCTTCAGGTAGTCCGGCGCGAGCAACTGGTTGACCGGGTTGGCGACCCGATCGGGGTCGCCCAGCAGCCCGCGGTCACGGTAAGCGCGGCGCAGGACCTCCACCACGTAATGTGCTCGTTGCACCGGTTCGGCCTTCTGCCAGGGCAGCTGCTGCAGCATGCCCAGGCTTTGCGCCAGGGCGATGCCGCCGGCGGAGGGCGGCGGGGCACTGATCAGTTCGCGCCCGTCGGCCAGCGGGTAGCGTAGCGCCGGGCGTTCGACGGTGCGGTAGCTGGCGAGGTCTTCGAGGCTCCAGATGCCGCCGGCGGCGCGCACGCCTTCCACCAGTTTCGCCGCCGTCTCGCCTTCATAGAAGCCAGTGCGGCCGTAGCGCGCCAGCTTCTCCAGAGTGTTGGCCAACTGCGGCTGGCGCATCAGGCTGTATTCCTCGGGCAGGTTGCCCTGGTCGAGGAAGATGCGTGCGGTCTCGCGGTCCTTGCGCATCGCGTCCAGGCGCCAGGAGGCGCGGTCGATGTAGACGCGGTCGATGGACACACCGTCGGTGGCCAGGCGGATCGCCGGCACGAGGTTGTTCGCCAGGGTCTTGCGGCCGTAGCGGCTGGTGATATCCGCCAGGGCGGCGGGGAGGCCGGGAATGCCGGCGGCCAGCGGGCCATTGAGCGACAGTTGTGGGTCGACCTTACCGTTGCGCTCGTACATCCGCGCACTGGCGGCCAGCGGGGCGCGCTCGCGGGCGTCGATGAAGTGGTAGGTCGGCGGGCTGCCGGCCTTGCGCAGCAGGAAGAAGCCACCACCGCCCAGGCCCGAGCCATAGGGCTCGGCTACTGCCAGGGCCGCGGCGATGGCCACGGCGGCGTCGAAGGCGTTACCGCCGTCGGAGAGGGTTTCCAGGCCTGCCACGGTGGCAGACGGGTGCGCCGTGGCGACGCTGGCCTGGGCCGGATGCTCCGCTGCGTGCAGGGCAAAGCTCAGCAGCAGGAGGCTGCAGAAGCCGAGCAGGGAGGCGCGGGAGCGGGAGTTCAACAGGGACATGGCATCTCACGAACCGCCGGCAGGGCCGGCTGGAAAACCAAACGGGGCGAAGGTGGAGGATAGACAATCCACGACGCCCCGCGTTTGTGAGAACTCAATGAAAAAGTGTCGAGACGCGCGAAGTCAGGCTTTGCCGGTGAGCTTCTTGTACTTTTCCATCAGCTGATCCTTGCTCTCGACGTTGCTTTCGTCGAGGGGGATGCAGTCGACCGGGCAGACCTGCTGGCACTGCGGCTCGTCGTAGTGGCCGACGCATTCGGTGCACAGGTTCGGGTCGATGACGTAGATCTCCTCGCCCTGGGAGATCGCGGCATTGGGGCACTCAGGTTCGCAGACGTCGCAATTGATGCAATCGTCAGTGATTTTCAGGGACATCGAACAACTCCAACCATGGCGGCAGCCACGGCGCTCGGTAGCAACAATGGTGAAATTGTGCCGTATTGGCGCGCGCGTTGCACGCGGCCCCGCCGGAGGGCGCTGGAATCGGGGAGGTTGCCGCCTTCCCTGGCGGCCGTGCGGTCAGCGCTTGAAGCGCTCGGCCAGGGCGCTGGCCACCGCGGGATGGACGAATTTGGTGATGTCGCCGCCCAGCGCCGCAATCTCGCGCACCAGGGTGGAGGAGATGAAGGAGTACTTCTCCGACGGGGTGAGGAACATGCTCTCCAGGTCGGGGGCGAGCTGGCGGTTCATGTTGGCCAGCTGGAATTCGTACTCGAAGTCCGACACCGCGCGCAGGCCGCGCAGCAGGATGTTGGCGTTCTGCTCCTTGGCGAAATGGGCGAGCAGCGAAGAGAAGCCGACGACTTCCACGTTGGGCAGGTGCGAGGTGACCTGGCGGGCCAGTTCTACGCGCTGTTCCAGGGGGAACAGGGGATTCTTCTTGGGGCTGGCGGCGACGGCAATGATCACCTGGTCGAACAGTCGCGAGGCGCGTTCGACCAGATCGGCATGGCCTTTGGTGATGGGGTCGAAGGTACCCGGGTACAGCACTCGATTCATCGCGGCGTCCTGGTCGGCTCTTGTTGGCAGGCTGGTGCAATAGCGGGCGGATGGTAACGCAGCATGTTCCTCGGGCCAAGCGACCTTGGTAGTGCTTCTGTGAGCGGACTACCTGAGATAACCGGCGAAAGACCGACGAGTCGAGTACAGGCCGCGTGCCAGAGCCTGCGCGCGGATTTTCGCAAGGAGAACCCCTGTAGGAGCGAGCTTGCTCGCGAACCAGTCCCGCAGCGGAGAATGTTCGCGAGGCCGAATCCATTCCCTACGGATAACGGCATTCCCCACATCCCTGTGGGTCACAAGCTCGCTCCTACGAAGAAGCATCTCACGCGGATGGTCCGGGAGTCGCTTCAGGCCTTGCCCAGCCGCTTGGCCAGCGCATCGGCCAGTTGCGCGGTGAGGCCGTAGACCGAGAGCTGCGGGTTGGCGCCGATGCTGGTGGGGAACAGCGAGCCGTCGTGGATCGACAGGTTCTCCAGCTGGTGGTGGCGGCCGAGGCTGTCGCACACCGATTGCTTCGCATCCTCGCCCATGGCGCAGCCGCCCATCACGTGGGCGCTGCCCAGGCGGGTGCGGTAGAGCTCCAGGCTCAGGCTGTCGATCAGCGCGTGGGCCTCCTTGGCGGTTTTCACATAGTCGGCGTCGGCATGCAGCGGCAGCACCGCCTTGGCGCCGGCGGCGAACTGGATGTCGGCCATGGTGTGGAAGGCGCGGCGGATGCCGTCCCAGGTGTAGTCGGTCATCTGGTAATCGAGCACCGGGGTGTCGTCGCCGCGCAGGCTGACCGAGCCCACTGCGCTGTCCGGATGGAAGCCGTCGCGCATCAGCGCCAGGATCACGTTGGTGTGCGGCAACTGCTCCATGCGCAGTGCGTTGTCCTCGCCGAAGCGGCCGAGCAGGGTGGCGCTGAGTGCCGGTTGCAGCGGCGGCACTTCGAGCTTGTAGGACATGCGTCCGGTGGCGCCGTCGTCCCACTGGAAGTGGTCGGAATAGATCGACTGCGGCGCGCCATAGAACGGGTTGATCACTTCGTCGAACAGCGCGGCGCTGAAGTTCACCGTGTGCAGGAAGGTGCGCTGGCCAACACGCCCGTTCGGATCCGGTGCCTTGGAGCGCAGGAGGATCGCCGGGGTGTTGATGCCGCCGCCGGAGAGCACGTAGTGACGCGCCTTGATGGTGATCTTGCGGCCGGTGGGAGCGACGCAGCGCTCGTCCATGGCCGAACACTCCAGGCCGCTGACCTTGTTGCCGTCGTGCAGCAGGCGATCGGCGCGGGCGAGGAACAGCAGTTCGCCGCCTTTTTCCAGGGTCGCCGGGATGGTGGTGACCAGCATCGACTGCTTGGCGTTGGTCGGGCAGCCCATGCCGCAGTAACCGATGTTCCAGCAGCCACGGACGTTGCGCGGGATGACTTTCCAGTGCAGGCCGAGCTTCTCGCAGCCGTTGCGGATCACATCGTTGTTGGCGTTGGGCGGCATGATCCAAGGCGCGACGCCCAGACGCTGTTCCATCTTCTCGAACCAGGGCGCCATCTCGGCGACGCTGTGGCCCTTGACGCCGTGCTCCTTGGCCCAGTGTTCCAGGGTCGGCTCCGGGGTGCGGAAGCTGGAGGTCCAGTTGACCAGGGTGGTGCCGCCCACGGCGCGGCCCTGGAGGATGGTGATGGCGCCGTCCTTGCTCATCCGGCCGATGCCTTCCTGGTACAGGTTCGGGTAGGCGTCGGCTTCCTGCATCTTGAAGTCGCTGCTGGTCTTGAGCGGGCCTTCTTCCACCAGCAGCACCTTGTAGCCGGCAGCGCTGAGGGTTTCGGCGGTGGTGCCGCCGCCGGCGCCGGTGCCGACGATCACCACGTCGGCTTCCAGAGTCAGGTCCTTGTCCAGGCGCGAGCCGTTGTGGACTTTCCAGCCGCGGGCCAGGCCCTCGGCGAACAGATCGGGTACGGGCATCGGAAATCTCTCAGGCGAATTCTTGTTGTTCTGGCGGAATCAGATCTTCGGCGGGCCGGGGTAGCCGCAGTGGCCCCAGGACTCCGGGCGGCTGTACCAGGCCATCATCACCAGTTGCAGCAGCGAGCTGTGGCCCATCTTCAGCAGGGAGATGAAGCTGTTCTGCCAGCGGTTCAGGAAGTTCTGCACGTCCTGCGCGCTGGCGTTGTCCCAACTGCCCCAGATGCCGGTGAGCGGCCCGCGGGTGATCGGCAGGGCGAGCACGTCGAACAGCTGCACGGTGAGCTTGAGCATTTCCGGGGAGAGGTGGTTGAGGCTGTTGTCCAGGCTCTGGATGGTGCCCTTGACTGCCTCGGCCATGCGCTCGGCGGGCACGGCGCCGGCCAGCATCACCGGGATCAGCGCGCGCAGGAACGGCAGGTCGGACTCGCGCAGCACGGCGTAACCGCTGGCCGGAGTGCTGGCGGAGCAGCCGCTGAGGCTGGCGGTGACGCCGGCCGTGGCGAGGAAGGCGCCGCCCAGCAGGCCGATCTTGAGCACGCCGCGCCGGGAGAGTCCCGGCGCGCTCAGGGAGGTGTCTGTCATTCTTATTGTTTCACCTGGAGTTGATAGGGAACCGGTCAGCGGATGAACAGCTTGTAGACCAGCTTCTGCAGCGATTTACCGTAGGGCGGGTAGATCACCCGCGCGGCGTTGAAGCGCGGTTTGCTGAACACGCCCTTGGCCTTGGAGAAGGTCAGGAAGCCTTCGTGGCCGTGGTAATGGCCCATGCCGGAGGGGCCGACGCCGCCGAAGGGCATGTCGTCCTGGGCGACGTGCAGCAGGGTGTCGTTGAGGCACACGCCGCCGGAGTGGGTCTGGGCCAGCACGTGGTCCTGCTCGCGCTTGTCGTAGCCGAAGAAGTACAGCGCCAGCGGGCGGTCGCGCTCGTTGACGTAGCTGAGCGCCTGGTCGAGGTTCTGGTAGGGGATCACCGGCAGCAGCGGGCCGAAGATCTCTTCTTGCATGATCTTCATCTCGTCGCTCACGTTCAGCACCAGCGCCTGCGGCAGGCGGCGGCCCTGGGCCTGCGGGAGCAGCGGGATGACGGTGGCGCCGCGGGCCTGGGCGTCGGCGAGGTAGCCGTTCAGGCGCGACAGCTGGCGCTCGTTGATGATCGCGGTGTAGTCCGGGTTGTTTTCCAGTTTCGGGAAGAAGCCCTGGACCACTTGGCGGTAGCTCTCGACGAACTCGTCGACGCGGTTCTGCGGCACCAGCACGTAGTCCGGCGCCACGCAGGTCTGCCCGGCGTTGAGCGATTTGCCGAAGGCGATGCGCTCGGCGGCGTCCTTCATCGGCACGCTGGCGGAAATGATCGCCGGCGACTTGCCGCCCAGCTCCAGGGTGACCGGGGTGAGGTTCTCGGCGGCGGCGCGCATCACGTGCTTGCCGACGCTGGTGGCGCCGGTGAACAGCAGATGGTCGAAGGGCAGCTTGGAGAACGCCACGCCGACGTCCACTTCGCCCTGCACCACGGCGACCAGGTCCTCGGGGAAGACCTTGGCCAGCAGGTCCTTCAGCACGCGGGCGGATTCCGGGGTGGATTCGCTCATCTTGATCATCACCCGGTTGCCGGCGGCCAGCGCGCCGGTCAGCGGACCGATGGCGAGGAACAGCGGGTAGTTCCACGGCACGATCACACCGACCACACCCAGCGGCTGGTAAATGACCTTGGCCGAGGCTGGCATGAACTGCATGCCCACGCTGCGACGCGAGGGCTTCATCCACTTCTTCACGCGCTTGGTGGCGTAGTGCACGCCGTGCAGGCTGGGCAGCACCTCGGCGAGCAGGGTCTCGTCGGCGGAACGGTTGCTGAAGTCGCTGTTGATTGCATCGATGATCGCCTTCTGCTCGGTCACCAGCAGGTTGGCGAGGCTTTTCAGCCACTGGATGCGCTGGCCGGCGTCCGGCATCGGGTTCGCGCGATAGGCCTGGCGCTGGCGTTCGAGAAGGGTTTCCAGCTGGCTGATCTGCTGCTGGGTCTGCTGCAGGTAGGCGATATCGGCAACCATGACGGGCTCCTGGCGGAAGCGGGTGGGGAAGCTCTCCGGGGATTCACACAAGGATCTCGGATGCTTCGCGTTTTTATACTGTCGCTGGTTTTTTAGAGCAATTGCTCTAGAGTGTCAATCAGCATGCCGTTTCCGCGCCGCCAGGCCCAGCCAACGAAAAGTTGGGCGCACCCCGGAGTTGTGTCAGGTGGTAGCAATCGGTGTACCTTTGCGTCCGCGCAATCCGCTTCGATGAGTTTCGCGAATGGCACCACGCATCAATACCCGTGACCGCATTGCCCAGGCCAGCCTCGAGCTGTTCAATGCCCAGGGCGAGCGCAGCGTCACCACCAACCACATCGCCGCACACCTGGGCATCTCGCCGGGCAACCTGTACTACCACTACCGCAACAAGCAGGTGATCATCGCCCAGCTGTTCGCCGAGTACGAAAGCCACGTCGACCAGTTCCTGCACCTGCCCGAGGGGCGCGCGCTGACGGTGGAAGACAAGACTTTCTACCTCGAGGCGCTGCTTGCCGCTATGTGGCACTACCGTTTCCTGCACCGCGACCTTGAGCACCTGCTGGATTCCGATCCGGAGCTGGCCGCCGCCTATCGCTCCTTTGCCCGCCGCGCCATGGACAACGCCAAGGCGATCTACCGGGGCTTTGTCGACGCCGGCATCCTGCAGATGGACGAACCGCAGCTCGAAGCGCTGACCTTGAACGCCTGGATCATCCTCACCTCCTGGGTGCGTTACCTGTGTACCACCCGTGAAGTAGCCAGTGATCTCAGCGAAGCGCTGATGCGCCGTGGCATCTATCAGGTGCTGGCGCTGGAAAGCGGGCACATCGCCCCGCCGTTCCGCGAGGCGGTGGCGGCGGTGTTCGATCGGTTGTATGTGCCGCTGGAAGGCTGATATTCCATCGGCGGATAACCGTGACCGGTTATTCGCCCGACGCCGAGCCCCCATGTAGGGCGCATAACGCGCCAGCGTTATCCGCCGAATGGTCGAGCTGGAAGGTCATGCATCCACCTGGCGTGGTCCCGGTACCCGCGGTCGGCGCAGGGCGATGCCGTGGCGCAGGAAGAACTCCTCCACCCCCTCGGTGGCATCGGTATAAAGCGTGCGGTCAGGGTGATCGGCGAGGAAACGCGCCATCAGCGCCAGGCCCGTGCCACGCAATTGGAGCCTTGGCAGCACGGCTATCTCCGCCAGCCAAGTGGTCTGCGCCGTTTCGCTTTCCGCGCGCAACAGGCCGACTACCTGTTCACCGTCCAGGGCCAGCAGGAAGTAGCTGGAGTATTCGTAGAGATCGCGCAGTTCCGCGGTAGTGCCGGGAGAGCCCCAGCCCACGGCGCGGTAAAGGGCGGCGATAGAGGCGCACTGAGCATTGCTCAGCGGCGGGTTTTGCAGAATCGTCAGCGGTGTGTCGTGCATGGCGGCGCTCCTTTCTGGCGTTTCCTTCCTGGTGCAGTTCCAGTCTGCCTCATTCCCGTTCTACTGGGCTGATCCAGCGCAGTCAGGCTTCCCGTCGCTCGCGCAGCCACTGCGGAATGCGGCGCTCCAGGTAATAGTCCGGGCGCGCGGGGGAGCCGCCGATGAACCCGACGTGGCCGCCGTGGGCGAGCAGTTCCAGCTGCGTTGACGCGGAAAGCTCGTCCAGCTGCGGCACGCTGTTGGCATGGATGAATGGGTCGTCGCTGGACTGGATGACCAGCGTCGGCACGCGGATGCCGCCCAGGTAATAGCGGCTGGAGGCGCGCCGGTAGTAATCGTGCACGTCGGCGAACCCATGCAGCGGCGCGGTCACCCGGTCGTCGAAGTCCCAGAAGGTGCGCATGCCGTCCAGCGGCCCGAGGCGCTCCAGCGCAGCGAGGTTTTCCGCGTGGCCGCCGGCGGCGAAGGCCTGGCGCTTGGTCTGCACGTAGGCCACCAGCTCGCGCATGAAGTGGGCCTGGTAGACCCTGGAGAAGCCGATGCCGATGCGATCCGCACACTGGTCGAGGCGGAACGGCACCGACACCGCGACCGCGCCTTTCAGCGGGCAACTCTCCGAGGATTCGCCCAGGTACTTGAGCAGCACATTGCCGCCCAGTGAGTAACCCACGGCGTAGAGCGGCGCCATCGGTCGTTGGGCGCGGACGTGGGCGACCACCGAGGCGAGATCCTCGCTGACGCCGGAGTGGTAGCCGCGCGGCAACAGGTTCGACTCCCCCGAGCAGCCGCGCCAGTTCAGCGCGACGCTGGCCCAGCCCTGCGCGGCGAGTTGCTGCTGCAGGCCGAGGATGTAGTGCGAGGAGGACGAGCCGGTCAGCCCATGCAGCGCCAGCACCAGCGGCGCACCCGCCTCGTGCGGGCCATGCCAGTCGAGGTCGATGAAGTCGCCATCGTCCAGCCACAGGCGCTCGCGGGTGCGCTGGAGACTGGGCGCCTTGCGCAGGAGCGAGCCATAGAGCGTCTGCAGGTGCGGGCCGGGTAGCCACCAGGCGGGTTTGAACGGGGAGGGTATGGTCATCATTGAACAATGGGGGCGGACAAGCTGCGATAGTAACGCCAAGTCAGCCCCGCGATGGATGTCTTGCACTTCCTCGGCGCGGCGAACCCATGAAAAGGAGGGGAGGCATGTGGAAGAAGATCGCGGCGCTGAGCCTGGCGTTTTGGCTGGTGGCCTGTAGCGAGCCGGTGCCTCAGGACCACAAGTCGTACGTCGGGGATTGGCGCTCGGCCCAAATGAGCCTGCTCATCACGGCGGATGGGCGCGTTGCCTACAAGCGCCTCTCGGGTGGCGGCTCGCGCTCCATCGAGGCGCCGATCAAGAGCTATGACGCCGATGGCTTCACCGTGGGCGTCGGCTTCTTCGACACTCACTTCAAGGTCTCGAAGCCGCCCTATCGGGACGGTACTCAATGGAAAATGGTGGTGGATGGCGTGGAGCTGACCCGCGTCAGCTCCGTCGACATCGGCAAATCCATCTGACCTTTTGGCCGTTGTCCTGCCCTGGCCGGTGCGTCGAATCAGCTCCGGATCAGGTTCATGATCAGGTGAATCATCAGTTCCTTCTGAGCTGGATCGCTTTGTGCGATCAGCAGGGCGATGGCCGCCAGCGCGTTGTCGTTGATCTTCAGTTCACCATCCTGCTTCAGATGGTGCTGGTTGCGCTGCAGGAACCAGATGAACAGGAAGGCGCCGATGCGTTTGTTGCCGTCGGTGAAGGGATGGTTCTTGATCACGAAGTACAGTGATGAGCAGCCTGTTCTTCGATGCTCGGGTAGAGGAACTGGCCGCCGAAAGACTGTGTGACGTTGCCTAGCACGCCGAGGAAACTGTCGTCCTTGGGACGACCGAACAGGTCGCTCGCTTCACTTCTGGCAAGCAGGTCGGCCTTGAGTGCGGCGATGGCGCTGCTCGCTTCGTTGGGCTCGATGGCATAGCGGATATTTTCATCAAAGCCTTCGCTGGGCAGGCGCTCGCTGTCGAACTGATTGAGCAGGACGAAGGTTCTTGCGTAGCCGGCGATGACGCTGACCAGGCCTTTGGCCTCCGGAAGGCTGGCCTGGTCGATCAGGTTTTCCCTGAACAGCGTCAGGGTGCGTTCGAGCTCGTGGATCCGTGCGTGCTGGGCATTGAGGCGCTGTTCGTTGAGAGCGTACCCCTTGACCAGATAGTCCTTGAGCACCTGGTTGGCCCAGATGCGGAAGTGGGTGCCCTGACGGGAGTTCACTCGGTAACCGACGGAGATGATGGCGTCGAGGTTGTAGTGTTTGAGCTGTCGACGAACCTTTCGGGTGCCTTCTTCGCGAACTACTAAGAAATCCTTAGTAGTTGCCGGCTCGTCGAGCTCTCTGTCGCGGTAGATGTTCTTCAGGTGAATGAGTACGTTCTCGGGAGTGGTACCGAAAACCTCGCCCATCTGCCGCTGAGTCAGCCAGACGCTATCGCTTTCCAGGCGAACCTCGGCTCTTTTCTCTCCATCGTCGGATTGGTAAATGGCAATGGAGGTGGGAACTGTCGATTCGCTCATTGTCTTTCTTCCTTGTTCAAGGTCCGGTAAAGGCGGCTCCGCGCCTTACTGCTCTTCCCGCTGCCACAGCGCGTAATGCACCGAGCCTGCGGTCTTCTCCCGATGCAGCCGCCAGTTGCCCGGCAGGCCGAGGCTGGAGGGCACGGCCTCGCTTTCGGTGTAGATCCACGCGTCCTTGGCCAGCCAGCCGCGTTCCTCCAGCAGGCGGCAGGTGTTCTGCAGCAGGTCCTGGTGGAAGGGCGGGTCGAGGAAGATCAGGTCGAAGGTCTGGGAGGCCGGGGCGTCGAGGTAGCGCAGCGAGTCGGTCAGCAGCAGTTGGCCGTTGCCGCACTTGAGGGTATCGAGGGTGCTGCGCAGCGCGGCCACGGCTTCGCCGTTGGTGTCCAGCGCCAGGCCTGAGCTGGCGCCACGGGACAGCGCTTCGAGGAACAGCGCGCCGCTGCCGGCGAAGGGATCGAGCACGCGGGCGCCCGGAACATACGCCGCCAGCCAGTTGAACAGGGTTTCGCGCACCCGGTCCGGTGTCGGGCGCAGGCCCGGGCCGTCGGGGAAGGCAAAACGCCGGCTGCGCCATTCGCCGCCGATGATGCGCAGCTGGCCCTGGCCGCCGTGGGGCTTCTGTGCGGCGCGCGGGGCGCCGCCGGGTCGTTTGCTCATCAGTGCTCCGGTACGCCGGCGGGTTGCGCGGCGGGTTTGTCGGTGGGCGGCGGCAGCGGTTGCTGCGGCACGGTGGGGCCGGCGGTGACGATGACGAAGGCGTCCGGGTCGAGGTGGCGGCGCATCGCTTCTTTCACCTGTTCCACGCTCAGGCCCTGGACCTGGCTGAGGAAGGTCTCCAGGTAATCCAGCGGCAGGTTGTAGAAGCCAATGGCGCCCAGTTGGCCGACGATATCGGCGTTGCTCGCGGTGGACAGCGGGAAGCTGCCGGCCAGCTCGCGCTTGGCGTCGTCCAGTTCCTTCTGCGTCGGGCCCTTGTCGAGGTAGTCGCGGACGATGTCCTGCACCAGCTTGAGGGTGCCTTCGCTCATTTCGGCGCGGGTCTGCAGGCCGATGGTGAACGGCCCGCGCGATTGCATGCCGGTGAAGCCGGAGTACACGCCGTAGGTCAGCCCGCGCTTCTCGCGGACCTGGTCCATCAGGCGGGTACCAAAACCACCGCCGCCGAGGATCTGGTTGCCCAGGTAGAGCGCGGCGTAGTCCGGGTCGTTACGGGTGATGCCCAGTTGCGCCAGCATCAGCTGGGTCTGCTTGGACGGGAATTCGATGTGGGTGACGCCGGCCTTGGGCGTCTGCGGCTCGCCCGGTGCTGGCAGGGCGGGGCCCTTGGGCAGCGATTTCGAGACGCTGCCGGCAATGGCTTCGGCCTGCTCGCGGGTCAGGTCGCCAACCAGGGCGATGACCACGTTGCCGGCGGCATAGGCCTTCTGGTGGAAGGCACGCAGCTGGGCGACGCTGATCTTCGGCACCGATTCCTCGTTGCCGTCGCTGGAGTGAGCGTAGGGATGGTCGCCATAAAGTCGCTTGAACAGTTCCAGGCCCGCCAGCTTGCCGGGGTTCTGCTTCTGGTATTCGAAGCCGGCCATGACCTGGTTCTTGATGCGTGCCAGGGCGTCCTCGGGGAAGGTCGGCTGGCCGATCACCTGGTCGAACAGCGCCAGCGCGGCGTCGCGCTTGGCCGGCTCGCTCAGGCTGCGCAGGCTGGCCACGGCCATGTCGCGGTAGGAGCCGTTGCCGAAATTCGCGCCCAGATCGTCGAACCCGGCGGCGATCGCGCTGGTGTCCTTGCCGGGCACGCCTTCGTTGAGCATGGCGTTGGTCAGCATGGCCAGGCCGTAGCTGTCGCCGTCCTGGCTGCTGCCGGCGGCGAAGGTCAGGCGCAGGTCGAACATCGGCAGCTCGTGGGCCTCGACGAAGAGCACGCGGGCGCCTTCGGCGGTCTGCCATTGCTGGATGTTCAGCTTACGGTGGCTGGGCGCCTTGCCGGCGGCTTCGGCGAGCGATTGCAGGCCGGTGGGCGCGGCATTCTCGGCGGCAGTCGGTTGCGCAGGTGCGGGCGCCGGCGCGGCCACTTCGGGCTCGGCGGCGGGGCGGGAAACGAACAGCACCAGTCCGGCGATCAACAGAATGACGATCAGCCCGACCAGGCCGTAGCGCAGGCCATTGCGTTCACTCATGGTTCGGCTCCTTGTCGGTGGCGACTTCCGGCAGGACCTGGGCGAGGGTCAGGCGGGAGCGGGTGAAATAGGTGCGGGCGGCTTGCTGGATGTCTTCGGCGGTGACGGCCTGGATGGCTTCCAGGTCCTTGTCTGCCAGACGCCAGCCGAGGCCGACGCTTTCCAGCTCGCCGATGGTGCTGGCCTGCCCGGCGATGGAGTCGCGCTCGTAGACCAGACCGGCGATCACCTGGGCGCGTACGCGCTCCAGTTCTTCCTTGCTCGGCGGGTTCTGCTTGAGGTCTTCCAGCTGCTTCCACAGCGCGGCCTCGACCTGGTCGAGGGTCTTGCCGGTCTGCACGTTGGGCGTGGCGGAGAGGAAGAACAGACCGTCGCCACGGGAGAAGGCGTCGTAGGAGGCCGAGGCGCCGGCGACGATTTCCTCGCCGCGCTCCAGGCGCGAGGCCAGGCGGGCGCTGTAGCCACCGTCGAGGATCGCCGAGATCAGGCGCAGGGCGTTGATCTGCTTCGAATCGTCGCTGCTGCCCAGGGTGGGCACGTTGAAGCCCATGATCAGGCTGGGCAGCTGCGTGCGTACATGCAGTTTCAGGCGGCGTTCGCCCGGCTCGGCCAGCTCCAGCGGCTTGCGTGCGGCGGGCAGGTCGCGCCTGGGAATCTCGCCGAAGTATTTCTCGGCCAGGGCCTTCACCTCATCGCCGGTCACGTCGCCGACCACCACCAGGGTGGCGTTGTTCGGCGCGTACCAGGCCTGGTACCAGTGGCGCAGGTCGTCGATGGTCATGCGCTGCAGGTCGGCCATCCAGCCGATGGTCGGCGTGCGGTAGCCGCTGGCGGGGTAGGCGGCGGCCTTGAAGCGCTCGAAGGCCAGCGCGCTGGGCTTGTCCTCGGTGCGCAGGCGGCGTTCTTCCTTGATCACCTCGATCTCGCTCTTGAACTGGTCGGCCGGCAGGGCGAGGTGCGCCATGCGGTCGGCTTCCAGTTCCAGCGCCACTGGCAGGCGGTCGCGGGCGAGCACTTGGTAATAGGCGGTGTAGTCGTCGGTGGTAAAGGCGTTCTCTTCCGCGCCGAGGTCGCGCAGCACCAGCGAAGCCTGGCCGGGGCCGAGCTTGCGGCTGCCCTTGAACATCATGTGTTCAAGGGCGTGGGAGAGTCCGGTGAGGCCGGGTGTCTCGTAGCTGGAGCCGACCTTGTACCAGAGCTGAGAGACCACCACGGGCGCACGGTGGTCTTCGCGGACGACGACTTTCAGGCCGTTGTCCAGGGTGTATTCATGGGTGGGCTGTGGTTCGGCGGCGACGGCCATCAGTGGCAGCAACAGGGAGCCGAGCAGCAGGCCGGCGTGGCGGCGCGCAAGGGTTTTCATCGTGGACTGAACCTTTCGGGCTGTCCGCGGGGTCTATGCAGGCTGGCGGCCAGCCTCTTAACCCCGGCGGGCGAGGAGATGCTAGGATACCCATCCGTTTTCCGGGCGGCCACGTTCAGGATTTCGCAAAGCTGTTTCGAGGCTTTTTCACGACCTGTCCCCGTGGCGTCCCCTAGAGATTCGATCCCTACATGTTTGGTTCCAACGACGACAAGAAGGCCCCGCCAGCCGGGGAGAAGAAGGGTCTGTTCGGTTGGTGGCGCAAGAAGCCGCAGGCCGAGGAGCAACCCGCCGCCGAAGCCGAGCAGCCGGTAGAACAACCGGTTGCCGCCGAGCCCGTTCCTGCGCCGGAACAGGCTCCTGCTGCACAAGCCGAACCGCTCGCACCGCGCGCCGAGCCGGCTCCCGAGCCGGTCATCGACGTAGTGCCGGCCGCCGTGCCGGTCGAGCCGCTGGTGCAGCCCGCTCTTCAGTCTGAGCCGCAGCCGAGCGTTGCCGAAGCGCCGCAGCCGGCTGTCCTGCCGGTCGAGCCGACGCCCGTCGCCGCGCCCGTTCAGCCCGTGGCCGAAGCGCCCGTCGTGGTCGCCCAGCCGGAACCCGCGGTCGCCCCACAGCCTGAGCCGCAAGCCAAGCCGGCTACCGCCGAACCGGCGAAGGTCGGCTTCTTCGCCCGCCTCAAGCAGGGCCTGTCGAAGACCAGCGCCAGCCTCGGCGAAGGCATGGCCAGCCTGTTCCTGGGCAAGAAGGCCATCGACGACGACCTGCTCGACGAAATCGAAACCCGCCTGCTGACCGCCGACGTCGGCGTCGAGGCCACCACTGCCATCGTGCAGAACCTGACCAAGCGCGTGGCGCGCAAGGAACTGGCCGATAGCGAGGCGCTGTACAAGGCCCTGCAGGAGGAGCTGGCGACCCTGCTGCGCCCGGTCGAGCAGCCGCTGAGCATCACGGCGGACAAGCAGCCCTACGTGATCCTGGTCGTCGGCGTGAACGGCGTCGGCAAGACCACCACCATCGGCAAGCTGGCGAAGAAGCTGCAGCAGGACGGCAAGAAGGTCATGCTGGCCGCCGGCGACACCTTCCGCGCCGCCGCCGTCGAGCAACTGCAGGTCTGGGGCGAGCGCAACAACATCGCGGTGATCGCCCAGCACACCGGCGCGGATTCCGCCTCGGTGATCTTCGACGCCGTGCAGGCTGCCAAGGCCCGTGGCGTGGATGTGCTGATCGCCGACACCGCCGGCCGCCTGCACACCAAGGACAATCTCATGGAAGAGCTGAAGAAGGTCCGCCGCGTCATCGGCAAGCTGGATGAGACGGCTCCCCACGAAGTCCTGCTGGTACTGGATGCCGGCACCGGGCAGAACGCCATCAACCAGGCCAAGCAGTTCAACAACGCCGTTGAGCTGACCGGCCTGGCCCTGACCAAACTGGACGGCACCGCCAAGGGCGGGGTGATCTTCGCCCTGGCCAAGCAGTTCGCGCTGCCGATCCGCTACATCGGCGTCGGCGAAGGGATCGACGATCTTCGAACCTTCGAAGCCGATGCCTTCGTCCGTGCACTCTTCGAGACCCGGGAAATCGCATGATTCGTTTCGAGCAGGTTGGCAAGCGCTACCCCAACGGCCATGTCGGCCTGCACGAGATTTCGTTCCGCGTGCCGCGCGGCGAGATCATGTTCGTCACCGGCCATTCCGGCGCGGGCAAGAGCACCCTGCTGCGCCTGATCCTGGCGATGGAGCGGCCGACCTCCGGCAAGCTGCTGCTCGGCGGGCAGGACGTTTCGCGCATCTCCACCGCGCAGATTCCCTTCCTGCGCCGGCAGATCGGCGTGGTGTTCCAGAACCACCAGTTGCTCGACGACCGCAGCGTGTTCGACAACGTCGCCCTGCCGATGCAGATCCTCGGCCTGCCCAAGGCGGAGATCGCCTACCGCGTCGAAGCGGCGCTGGAGCGGGTGAACCTGAAGGAAAAGGCCGAAGACCGTCCGTCCGACCTGTCCACTGGCCAGCAGCAGCGCGTTGGTATCGCCCGCGCGGTGGTACACCGTCCGGCCCTGCTGCTCGCCGATGAACCGACCGGTAACCTCGACCCGCGCCTGGCTTCGGAAATCATGTCGGTGTTCGAGGACATCAACCGCCTGGGCACCACCGTGCTGATCGCCAGCCACGACCTGGCGCTGATCGCGCGGATGCGCCACCGGATGATCACCCTGCAGCGCGGCCGCATCATCGCCGATCGTGAGGAGAACGCCTGATGAGCGCCAATGACCTGCCGCGTGGCGAAGAAGAGGGCACCCCGACGCGCAACACGCGCGAGCGCCCGGAAGACAACGAACACCAGGACCACAGCGCCTCGCTCTCGGCCTACGCGGAAAACCACCGCGCCAGCCTGATGGACAGCCTGCACCGCCTGGTCAGCCATCCCTTCGGCAGTTTCTTCACCTGCCTGGTGATGGGGATTACCCTGAGCCTGCCCATGGGCCTGTCGCTGCTGCTGAACAACGTCGAGCGCCTTGGCGGCTCCTGGCAGCGCGCCGCGCAGATTTCCCTGTTCCTCGACCTCAAGGCCAGCGAGGCCCAGGGCCAGGACCTGCGCGAGCAGATCGAGAAAATGCCCGATGTCATCGAGGCACAGCTCATCAGTCGTGACGATGCGCTGAAAGAGCTGCAGGAACAGTCCGGTCTTGGCGAAGCGCTGAAGGAGTTGCCTGACAACCCGCTGCCGGCGGTCATCTCGGTGACGCCCAAGCAGATCGACAAGGCCCAGCTGGATGCCTTGCGTCAACGGCTCTCGGAACTGCCGGGTGTACAACAGGCGCAGCTGGACCTGGTCTGGGTCGAGCGGCTATCGGCAATCCTCAAGCTGGGTGACCGCTTCGTCTTCGGGCTGACCATCCTGCTGGTGCTGACCCTGTTGCTGGTGATCGGCAACACCATCCGCCTGCACATCGAAAATCGCCGTAACGAAATCGAAGTCATCAAGCTGGTCGGCGGGACGGACGGTTACGTGCGCCGCCCCTTCCTTTATATGGGCGCGCTGTATGGCCTGGGCGCCGGCATCCTGTCATGGGCCCTGCTGGCCTTTGGCCTGGACTGGCTGAACAGCTCGGTGGTCAACCTGGCCGGGCTGTATGGCAGTGATTTCGGCCTGGCGGGCGTGCCGGTCGATGACGGCCTGTCGCTCACCGTGGGCGCCGTGCTGCTGGGCTGGATCGGTGCCTGGCTGGCCGTGGCGCGTCATCTGCGTGAGTTGGCGCCGCGCTGAAACCCCCTGATTCTGCTGGGGGTCAAGTGGGTGTAAAGGAACTTTTACACCCGCTTGCAGTCAGATTTCGCAGTGCTACACTGCGCGAGTTTCGTGAATCGGAGGATTCGCATGACCACTTCTCTGCAACCTGTTTATGCCCTGGCTCCCGGTGCGAACCTGGAAGCCTATGTGCACTCGGTGAACAGCATTCCGCTGCTGACGCCGGAGCAGGAGCGCGAACTGGCCGAACGCCTCTTCTACCAGCAAGATCTGGAAGCGGCACGGCAAATGGTTCTGGCGCACCTGCGCTTTGTTGTGCACATCGCCCGGAGTTATTCCGGGTACGGCCTGGCCCAGGCCGATCTGATCCAGGAAGGCAACGTCGGCCTGATGAAGGCCGTGAAGCGCTTCAACCCGGAAATGGGTGTGCGCCTGGTGTCGTTCGCCGTCCACTGGATCAAGGCGGAGATCCATGAGTTCATCCTGCGCAACTGGCGGATCGTGAAAGTCGCGACCACCAAGGCGCAGCGCAAGCTGTTCTTCAACCTGCGCAGCCAGAAGAAGAAACTGGCCTGGCTGAGCAATGACGAAGTGCACCGCGTCGCGGAAACCCTCGGTGTCGAGGCCCGCGAAGTCCGCGAGATGGAAAGCCGTCTCACCGGACAGGACATGGCCTTCGACCCGGCGGCGGATGCCGACGACGAGAGCGCCTACCAGTCCCCGGCGCATTATCTGGAAGACCATCGCTACGACCCGGCGCGCCAGCTGGAGGAAGCGGACTGGAGCGACAGCTCCACCGCCAGCCTGCACGAAGCGCTGGAAGGCCTGGACGAACGCAGCCGCGACATTCTCTACCAGCGTTGGCTGGCCGAGGAAAAGGCGACGCTGCACGACCTGGCGGCCAAGTACAACGTGTCCGCCGAGCGGATTCGTCAGTTGGAAAAGAACGCGATGAACAAGCTCAAGGGCCGCATCGAAGCCTGACCGGCTTCGATGTGTTCCCGTTGAGACCGAGAACCGCACCCTGGTGCGGTTTTTTTCTGTCCGCTCATTCTCTGTCCAGAGTCTGGAGAGCCCCATGCCGCGCCTGCGTCCCGTCCACGGGATGTTTTTCCTGGTCATCGCCCTGCTGGCCTTTGGCCTGGGAACCTGGGTGGCCCGAACTTCTGCACCGCCCAAGCCGCCACAGTGGTTCAACGACTGGAAGGAAAAGATTTTCGAGCCGTTGGCCGATGACCGCCTGACCCTCGGCCAGCTGCAGGACCAGCAGCCTGGAGAGCTATGGCTGACCGCCAGCCAGGACGGCCCGCAGCTGCATTACCGCGGCAAATTGGTGACCGAGGAAGGGCCCTGGCACGTCGAGGCGGAGCTGGCGCTGAGTGACGCCGAACATGCCAGCCTGGCCAAGGCCACTGGCATGCAGCCGACCAGCAAGGACCAGCCGCTGAGTGCCGATCTGATGGGGCAGTTGGGCAGCAAGCCAGTCTCCGAGCTGGCGCTGGCGCCGCAGGAAGACCTGGCGGTCGGCCGGCTGGCGGTGGGCCTGGGCGACCCGCGCCTGCGTCTGCAGGTCGATGGCGGCGAGGCCTGGGTTTATCCGGAGAAGGGTATGACCGTGCTGCACCGTGACGGCACCCTGCAGTGGGTGCGAGTGGTGCCGCGCAATACCCTCAAGCTCAGCGAAGCGCCTTAAAGGCGTTCGAGATAGTCGCTCCCGCCCAATTGCCACATCTGCTGGCGGATCCACGAGGCGCGCTGGCGCACGTAAGGGCCGGGCTTGCCGGCGCTCCATTTGCGCGGGTTGGGCAGTACCGCGGCGAGCAGGCTGGCCTGCTGCTGCGACAGGCGCTTGGCGTCGACGCCGAAGTGATGCTGGGCGGCGGCCTGGGCGCCGAACACGCCGGCATCCCATTCCACGCTGTTGAGGTAGACCTCGAGAATCCGCTGCTTGGACCAGAAGGTCTCGATCAGCAGGGTGAACCAGGCTTCGAAGCCCTTGCGCAGCCAGCTGCGCCCGGTCCAGAGGAAGACGTTCTTCGCCACCTGCTGGCTGATGGTGCTGCCGCCGCGAACCTTGCCGCCCTGCTCGTTGTGCACCAGCGCCTTCTGGATTGCCGGCAGGTCGAAGCCGTGGTGCTCGGCGAACTTCTGGTCCTCGCCGGCGATCACCGCGAGCTTGAGGCTGTCCGGCAACTCGTCCCAGGAACGCCAGCTGCGCTGCAGGTCGATGGGCTTGCCGTTGAACCAGGACTCGACCTTGCGCTCGACCATCACCATGGTTCCCGGCGGCGGTACCCAGCGCAGGACGATGACCAGCGCCACGCTGATGGCGATGAACCAGAGCGCGATCTTTGACAGGCGGCGGAGGGCGTTGCGCATGCGGAGGCTTTGCCTGGGCGGATGAGCGGGCCATTATAGCGATACTCACCTGTCTGGAGCTGTCCCATGCTGCGTACTTTCCTGATGCTCGCCGCGTTCTTCGGTTTCACCGGAGTGGCCCTCGGCGCGTTCGCTGCCCACGGCCTGAAGAACAAGCTCACGCCCGAGCACCTGGCGGTGTTCCAGACCGGCGTGCACTACCAGATGCTGCATGCCCTGGCGCTGTTCGGCGTGGCGCTGCTCACCGCGCACATCGGCGGCACCCTCATCAGCCTCGCCGGCTGGGCATTCACCGTCGGCATCCTGCTGTTTTCCGGCAGCCTCTACCTGTTGACCCTGGCGGGCCTGAGCGTGGGCATCATCACCCCGATCGGCGGCCTGTTCTTCCTGATCGGCTGGGCGTTGCTGCTGGTGGCGGCCTTCCAGCTGGGTTGACCCGAGCGTCAGAAAAGCCCGAGTGCGACGCCCGGATACCTTGGTCATCCGGCGCGATCGGGCTAGAATGCCGACCCCTCCAGCAATGACCGTCCCGCCCATGCGTATTCAGTTGAACGGCGAACCTTTCGAGCTGCCCGACGGCCACACCGTCGCCAACCTGCTCGAGCGTCTCGACCTCACCGGCAAGCGTGTCGCGGTCGAGCTCAACCAGGACATCGTGCCGCGCAGCCAGCACGCCGCCACCGCCCTGAGCGAAGGCGACCAGGTGGAAGTGGTGCATGCCATCGGTGGCGGCTAGTTCCCGTCGCCCCAGATTTTCAGGCCCCGCCCGCCTTCCTTTTCGTCAGGAGTGATCCGATGAGCCAAGCTACTTCCAACCTGCCGGTCGACAAGCCTTTTACCCTGGCTGGCCGTACCTATAACTCGCGCCTGCTGGTCGGTACCGGCAAGTACAAGGACCTCGAAGAGACCCGCGTCGCCATCGAGGCCTCGGGCGCCGAGATCGTCACCGTAGCGGTGCGCCGCACCAACATCGGCCAGAACCCGGGCGAGCCCAACCTGCTGGACGTGATCCCGCCGGATCGCTACACCATCCTGCCGAACACCGCCGGTTGCTACGACGCCGTCGAGGCCGTGCGGACCTGTCGTCTGGCCCGCGAACTGCTGGATGGCCACAACCTGGTCAAGCTGGAAGTCCTGGCCGACCAGAAGACACTCTTCCCCAACGTCGTCGAAACCCTCAAGGCCGCCGAAGTGCTGGTCAAGGACGGCTTCGACGTCATGGTGTACACCAGTGATGACCCGATCATCGCCCGCCAACTGGCCGAGATCGGTTGCATTGCAGTGATGCCGCTGGCCGGCCTGATCGGCTCGGGCCTGGGCATTTGCAACCCGTACAACCTGCGCATCATCCTCGAAGAAGCCAGCGTTCCGGTGCTGGTGGATGCCGGTGTGGGTACCGCCTCTGACGCCACCATCGCCATGGAGCTGGGCTGCGAAGCCGTGCTGATGAACACCGCCATCGCCCACGCGCAGAATCCGGTGATGATGGCCGAGGCCATGAAGCACGCCATCGTCGCCGGCCGCCTGGCCTACCTGGCCGGCCGCATGCCGCGCAAGCTCTACGCGAGCGCGTCGTCGCCGATGACCGGCCTGATCAACTAACGTTTCCACTTCGACGCGCGGGCCGGTTTGCCAGAAGCAACCGGCCCGCGCGTGCATTTACCCGCAAGGTCCGAGTCATGAGTGACATTCCCGAAAATCAGCCCGAGAACCAGCCCGACGCCGATAACCGTCCGATGCGCGCCATCAAGAGCTTCGTGATGCGTGCCGGGCGCATGACCGAAGGCCAGCAACGCGGCCTCGATCAGGGCTGGCCGAAGTTCGGCCTGGAGTTGGCCGACGGTGCGCGGGACTTCGATGAAGTGTTCGGGCGCCAGGCGCCGCGCACCTTCGAGATCGGTTTCGGCATGGGCCACGCTACCCTGGAGATGGCTGCGGCCGCGCCGGAGCAGGACTTCATCGGTGTGGAAGTGCATCGTCCGGGCGTCGGTGCGCTGCTCAACGGCATGCTCACCCAGGACCTGACCAATATTCGCGTCTACAGCTGCGACGCCATCGAAGTGCTGCGTGACTGCGTGGCCGACGCCAGCCTCGATCGCCTGCTGCTGTTCTTCCCGGACCCGTGGCACAAGTCGCGTCACCACAAGCGTCGCATCGTGCAGCCGGCCTGGGCCGAGCTGGTGCGACAGAAGCTGAAGATCGGCGGCGTGCTGCACATGGCCACCGACTGGGAACAATACGCCGAGCACATGCTGGAAGTGATGAATGCCGCACCCGGCTACCGCAACCTTTCGGCCGATAATACCTACGTGCCGCGCCCGGAAGAGCGCCCGGTCACCAAGTTCGAACGTCGCGGGGAGCGACTCGGCCATGGCGTCTGGGACCTGAAGTTCGAGCGCGTCGACTGAGGTATCGGAAAGGCCTGCGCAGCAGGCCTTTTTCACGCAGGAACACCCTACAGACCGGGACCACCCGGCAGGCCATGAAGGCCACCCTCACCTCCTGAATAAAAAGCGGCACCCGCCGCGGACGAAAATAAGAGTGATGGACAGGAGTCCGTCGCAAAGGAGTCTGCTGTGTTGAAGAAACTTGCTGTACTGCTGATGGCGGGGGCGTGGGCCCTGCCGGCGCAGGCGAAAGTCGATGCCACCGAGGCCGCTCGACTGGGCCGCGACCTGACGCCGATGGGGGCGGAGATGGCCGGCAACGCCAGCGGCACCATCCCTGCCTGGACGGGCGGTATCACCAGCGCCCCGGCGGGATACCAGCCCGGCACCCACCACCTTGATCCGTATGCTGGCGACGCCATGCAGTACAAGATCGACAGCAAGAACCTGGCGCAGTACCAGGCGCTGCTCACGCCCGGCACCCAGGCGTTGCTGCAGGAGAACCCGGACTACTACCTGCGCGTCTTTCCCAGCCGCCGCAGTGCCTCCTTGCCCCAGCGCATCTATGACGCCACCCGCTTCAACGCCGAAAACGCGGAGCTGATTGCCGACGGCAACGGTGTGCAGGGCGCCGCCGCGGGCGTGCCGTTTCCGATTCCGAAGACCGGCCTGGAAGCCATCTGGAACCACATCATGCGTTATCGTGGCGAGCAGATTCACATGGTGACCAACCAGGCCGCCGTGCTCGCCAGCGGTAGCTACAACCTGCTCAAGCTCGACCGCTACGTGTACTTCAACTATGGCCGCGAGGGCATGACCCCGCAGGACCTGAACAACACGCTGTTCTACTACAAGTACAACATTGTCGCCCCGGCGAAGCTCGCTGGTTCGGCGCTGGTGGTGCAGGAGACCATCGACCAGGTGCTGTCGATCCGCAAGGCCTGGCGCTTCAACAGTGGCGAGCGCCGCGTGCGCCGCCTGCCGAGCCTGGCCTACGACACCCTGCAGCCGGACACCAACGGCCTGGCTACCGCCGACACCGTGGACGTCTACAACGGCGCGCCGGACCATTACGAGTGGCAACTGCTGGGCAAGCGCGAGATGCTGGTGCCGTACAACAGCTACGCCGTGCACCAGAAGGGTATTCCCTACGCCGATATCCTCAGGACCAAGTCCCTCAACCCCGAGCTGCTGCGCTACGAGCCGCACCGCGTCTGGGTGGTCGAGGCGACCCTGCGCAAGGGCATGGGCCATCCGTTCGCCAAGCGCCGCTTCTATCTGGACGAGGACAGCTGGCAGATCCTCGCTTCGGACATCTACAACGCCGATGGCAAGCTGATCCGCGCCCAGGAAGTGCACCCGATCAACTACTACGACGTACCCATGGTGCTCAGTACCCTGGAGGCGCTGTACGACTTCGAAGGCAAGCGCTACTTCGTCGACGGTCTGGACAACAACGAGCCGATGTACGACTTCAAGGTCCCGCTGGGGCCGCGCGACTTCACCCCGCAGGCATTGCGTCGCGAGGGCAACTGAGTCCGACAGAGGCCGCCGAAAGGCGGCCTTCGTTTATCTGCGCAAACGGACCTGTAGGAGCGAGCTTGCTCGCGAACAGCCCCAGCGGACGGTGCGCCAGGATAAAGCGTTCGCGAGCAAGCTCGCTCCTACAGAAAACTGCTGCGTTATTCGATCAGCTCGGCACCCAGCACCGTGGTTTCCGGCATGCGCATCGGTGCCGGGCTGATTTGCAGGTACTTGATACTGGTGCGCGGGATGATCAGCAGGTCGCCGTCCACCTCGATGCTGATGACCGGCGATTCCATCTGCTTGCGGATGCCGCGGGCCACTTCGGCGGGGGCGTCGCTCTGTTGCGGGAAGCGCAGCGCCAGGCGCTGGCCATCGGAGAAGTGCAGGTAGAGATGCTTGATCGGCTTCATGTGTCCTCCGGCGGGTGTGTGGCCAACCGCCGGAGGAACGCAGCTCAACTGCGGTCGGCGATCATGCCAATTACGAAGAACACTAGCAGCAGGACGGGCGCCAGGGTGTAGTTGTTGAAATAGCCCAGGCCCTTGGCCAGCCACGGGGTGACGAAGACCATCGCCAGGCCGTAGCCCACGGCGCAGATCAGCACGAACAGCAGGGTGCGGAAGACGAAGTTCAGGCTGCCGATGCGCTGCTGTACCCAGGCGTTGATCGCCGGGCCGAACAGCACCAGCACGGTGGCCATGATCGCCAGGGCGATGTCGGACAGGTGGCCGCGGCACCAGCGGGAGACATTGGCAATCAGGTCGAGCGCGAAGTCCATTGGGGCTCCTTGGGATCGAGAGTCGCCGGGGAGTGTACACGGCGGGCGACGCTGACGTCGCCCGGCCGCATATGAGTCAGGAACTCAGGGCAGGAAGCGCTGCAGCAGGTCGTTGAGGAACAGCTGGCCGCGCTCGGTCGGCGCCAGACGAAGCGGGTCCGCCACCAGCAGGCCGTCCTTGCGCGCCAGGAGGCAGGCCTCCTCGATGGCCGCGAGCGGCAGGCCGGTGCGCTCGGTGAAGGTCGCCGCCGGCACGCCGTCGGTAAGACGCAGGGCGTTCATCATGAACTCGAACGGCAGGTCGCCGGCCTCCAGGTCGCGCTCGCCGGCCTGGAAGGGTTTCTCCGGGTTCAGGTAGTCCTTCGGCAGGCGAGTCTTCCAGGTGCGCAGGATGCGGCCTTCCGGTGTGCTCAGCTTGGCGTGGGCGCCGGCGCCGATGCCGAGGAAATCGCCAAAGGTCCAGTAGTTCAGGTTGTGCCGCGCGCGCTTGCCGTCACGGGCGTAGGCCGACGTCTCGTACTGGACGTAGCCCGCCTGCGCGAGCAGTGCCTGGCCGGCCTCCTGGATTTCCCACAGCTGGTCGTCCTCGGGCAGCTCCGGCGGCTGGCTCCAGAATACCGTGTTCGGTTCCATGGTCAGCTGGTACCAGGACAGGTGCGTCGGGGTCAGGGCGATGGCTTGCTGCAGGTCGCTCAGTGCATCGGCGACACTCTGCTCCGGCAGGCCGTGCATCAGGTCCAGGTTGAAGTTGTCGAAGCCGGCGCGGCGGGCCATTTCGGCGGCGCGAATGGCTTCGTCACCATCGTGGATACGGCCCAGCGCCTTGAGCTTCTCGGCCTGGAAGCTCTGGATGCCGATGGACAGCCGGTTGATTCCCAGCTGGCGGTAGTCGGCGAACTTGGCCTGCTCGAAGGTGCCCGGATTGGCTTCAAGGGTGATCTCGATGTCGCTTTCGAAACCAACCTGCTGCTCCAGACCATCAAGGATGCGCCCCAGCGCCTTGGCGGAAAACAGGCTGGGCGTACCGCCGCCGAAGAAGATCGAGGTCAGCTTGCGGCCGTGGACGTACCCGCGGTCGGCGGCCAGGTCAGCCAGCAGCGCCTCGACGTAGGCGTCTTCCGGCAGCTCCGGCCCGGCGGCGTGGGAATTGAAGTCGCAATAGGGACATTTGCGCACGCACCAGGGGATGTGTACGTACGCCGAGAGCGGCGGGAGCTGCAGGCTGCAGGCCGCAGGCTGCAGGTGGGGGCTTTTGCCTGGGGCCTGAAGCCTGTCGCCTGAAGCCTTGGTCATAGTCCCAGCCGCTGCTTCAGCAGGGCCATCGCGCGGGCGCGGTGGCTGATCTGGTTCTTGCGGTCAGGCGCCAGTTCGGCGCTGGAGCACTCGGCTTCCGGCACCCAGAACAGCGGGTCATAGCCGAAACCATGCTCACCGCGCGCTTCGCGCAGGATGCTGCCGTGCCAGAGGCCTTCGCAGAGGATCGGCAGCGGGTCGTCGGCGTGGCGAACCAGGGCCAGCACGCTGACGAACTGGGCGCCGCGTTGCGCGTCCGGCACGTCTTTCAGTGCATCGAGCAGCTTGGCGTTGTTCGCCGCGTCACCCTGGCCGTCGGCGTAGCGCGCGGAATAGATGCCCGGCGCACCGCCGAGGAAATCGACCGCCAGACCCGAGTCGTCTGCCAGCGCCGGCAGGCCGGAGATGCGCGCGGCATTGCGCGCCTTGAGGATGGCGTTTTCGACGAAGGACAGGCCGGTCTCTTCCGGCTCCACGCCGCTGAACTCGCCGATGGAGCGCACCTTCACGTGGGCTCCGAGCATGGCCTGGAGTTCCTTGAGCTTGCCGGCGTTGTGACTGGCCAGCACCAGTTGTTCGAGCTTGATCATTCGTCGGGGAAGATTTCCTGCATGAAGTCGAAGCTTTGCGGGGCTTCGCTTCCGGACTGGACCTGGATGGAGAAGGTCAGGGTTTCGCGGCCTTCGATGGGGAACTGCGCCAGGTTGTAGACGGCGCCTTCCTCGACCACGCGCTTGAAGGTCAGGGGAATGGTCTGGCCCATCAGGTTCTTGGCGCTGCCGGCGACGGTGGCGTTGGCCGGTTTGCCGGCGGCGTCCAGCGGCACGATATTGATCACGCCCTGGGCCTTGCTGCGCACCACGCCCACCGCTTGCGCGACGTTGGGCTGGAGGAAGCTGGAGTTGAATACGCTGTAGTGCACCTGCAGGTCACCCAGGCGCTTCACCTGTTCGGCGAAGGCGGGCAGGGCGAGAACCAGGCAGGCGAAGAAGGTAAGCAGGCGGCGCATGATGTTTCTCCCGGGCTCTATCAGATAGCCGCGATCAGACGGCGATGCGGTGGTCTTGCACGCCAGCGCCGCTGATCCGGTAGATGCCGATCTCACCCAACAGATTAGGCCAGATTCGCGAGGCCCAGCCATGCTGGTGCTCGTGGTCCACCGCCAGGCGGTCGAGCACCTTCGCGTGCTGCTCGTGGCAGAGCGCTTCGAAATCGCGGAAGGTGCAGAAGTGGATATTCGGCGTGTTGTACCAAGTGTACGGAAGGAACTCCGACACGGGCATGCGGCCATTGCGCGCGAGATACCAGCGGCAGCGCCAGTGGCCGAAGTTGGGGAAGGTGATGATGCAGGTCTTGCCCACGCGCAGCATCTCCGCCAGCACCTTGTCCGGGTAGCGCAGGGCCTGCAGCGACTGGGTCATGACGACCACGTCGAAGCTGTTGCTGGCGAAGTTGCCCAGGCCCTTGTCCAGGTCCTGTTCGATGACGTTGACTCCGCGTTCGATGCATTTGGCGATCTTGTCGGGGTCGATCTCCAGCCCGTAGCCGCCAACCTGCTTGTGGTCGCGCAGCCAGGCGAGCAGCTCGCCATCGCCGCAGCCCAGGTCGAGCACGCGGCTGCCGGCGGGGATCCAGTCTTGGATGATTTCCAGGTCGGCGCGCATGGTGTTCCTTATACGCTGATGCGGTGCATGTAACCGCTGAAGGCTTGCAGGTAGCGCGGAATCGGCATCAGGAAGGCGTCATGGCCTTGCGGGGCGTCGATTTCCAGGTAGCTGACGTTCTTCTTCGCCGCCAGCAGGGCGTCGACGATCTCCCGCGAACGGGCGGGGGAGAAGCGCCAGTCGGTGGTGAAGGACATCAGGCAGAAGTCCGCCTTCACCCCGGCGAGGGTACGCGCCAGGTCGTCGCCATGGGCGGCGGCCGGGTCGAAGTAGTCCAGCGCCTTGGTCATCAGCAGGTAGGTGTTGGCGTCGAAGCGGGTGGAGAACTCCTCGCCTTGGTAGCGCAGGTAGCTCTCTACCTGGAACTCGACGCTGTGCAGGTCGTAGTTGAGCTTCTCCGATTTCATGTCGCGGCCGAACTTGGCGCCCATGGCGTCATCGGAGAGGTAGGTGATGTGCCCGACCATCCGCGCCAGGCGCAGGCCGCGCTTGGGAATCACGTCGTGTTCCTGGAAGTGCCCGCCGAAGAACTCAGGGTCCGAGAGGATCGCCTGGCGCGCGACTTCGTTGAAGGCGATGTTCTGCGCCGACAGCTTCGGTGCGCTGGCAATGCACAGGCAATGACGCACGCGCTCGGGATAGCTGATGGTCCACTGCAACGCCTGCATGCCGCCCAGGCTGCCGCCGACGATGGCGGCCCAGCTCTGGATGCCCAGGCGATCGGCCAGGCGTGCCTGGCTGTTGACCCAGTCTTCCACGGTGACGACCGGGAAGTCCGCGCCGTAGGCCTTGCCGGTGGCGGGGTTCGGGCTGGTCGGGCCGGTGGAGCCGTTGCAGCCGCCGAGGTTGTTCAGCGCGACGACGAAGAACTTGCGGGTGTCGATGGGCTTGCCCGGGCCGATGCAGCTGTCCCACCAGCCCGGCTTGCGCTCGTCCTCGCTGTGGTAGCCGGCGGCGTGGTGATGGCCGGAGAGCGCGTGGCAGATCAGCACGGCGTTGCTCGCCGTGGCGTTCAGCTCGCCGTAGGTCTCGATCACCAGCTGGTATTCGGGCAGGGTCTTGCCGCAGGCCAGGGGCAGCGGTTCGTTGAACTGCAGCGTCTGGGGCGAGACCAGACCGACGGAATCTTCGGGGAAGACTGTTGGCATCGACCCTGCTCATGAATAAAAAAGGACGGCCAGTCTAAAGAGCGCCGCCCCCTGCGGCAAGCGCACTCGGAAGGGGCAGCGCGGGCGTGGCGCGGGTTTCAGGCGCGCTGGGAAGTGGGCAGGGTGACGACCTTGGCCTGGCGTTGCAGCGGGGCCGGGCGACGCAGTTGGCGGAGGATGTCGGTGGCCTCGGTGAGCTGCTGCTCCAGCTCTTCGGTATAGCGCCCCAGCAGTAGCGAGCGTTGCCGTGCCTGCTGGGTTTCCTGGGCCAGGGCCTTGAGGCGCAGCATGTGGGTTTCCAGCATCTGCTTGTGCTCCAGGCTGTACTGCATCAGCGGCATCAGGGCGTCGGCGGCCCACTGTTCGGCCTCTTCGCGCAGGCGCTGATGCAGGCCGATGACTTCCTGGGCGACGGTGGCGAAGAAGCGCCGGGTCAGCAGGCGCTGCTCGGTGAGCAGGGTCTTGAGGTGCAGGCGGAAGCGATCGGCCTTCTCCTGCAGCTTGGCCAGGTCGCGCAGGTAGCGCTGGACGCGGAACTGCGGGGCATCCAGGGCGTTGAGCGGGTTTTCCTCGTTGTGCCGCAGGTAGATGGCCGCGACCATGCGGTTGGCGGTTTCGGCTTCATGGCCGAGGGCGACCAGGTCGCCTTCCACGGTGCGGAAGAATTGCAGGATCGCCTGGTGGATGCCGACCGTGGTCCAGCTGCCGCGCAGTTTGTCGTGGACCTTCTTCAGGTGCTGTTCCAAGCGCTCGGCGCGCACCGCCTCGCGCAATTGCTCGCCCTGGTGGCGCAGCAGGCGCTGGTTGGTCTTCAGGCTGAGCAGGCGCTTGTGGTGCAGGTTGTGGTCGTCCTTGGTCCGCGCGGTCAGCTCGAACAGCAACTGACCGCTGTCCTGCTGCTGGTCGTTGAGCAGCACCTGCTGCTCCTTCACCTTGTCCAGGCGCACGCGCAGGCTGTGCTGGCTGTTGTTGACCAGCGCCAGTACCTGGCCGACCACCGCATCCTCCAGCAGGCGTTCCTTCTGCGCGACGATGCGTTCGCAGAGCAGCGCTTCGAGGGATTCCATCTGGCTGCGGGCGAGCAACTCGCGGTCACCGCGGACCTTGGCCAGCAGCGCCTGCTTGGCCGACAGCGGCAGCACATCCTCACGGGCAATGCCCAACTGGCGGGCGGTGGTGTCCTGGATGTGGCGGATGGCGTTCTGCACGAAGGCTTCGCCGGCCAGGTCGTCCCAGAGCACGTCGATCTTGTTCAGTACTGCATAGAGGCTGGTGTGACCGTCCTCGCCGAGTTGGCGCACGTGGTCCTGCCAGATGGCCATGTCGGAGGCGGTGACGCCGGTATCGGCGGCCAGCAGGAAGAGGATCGACTGGGCACTGGGCAGCATCGACAGGGTCAGCTCCGGCTCGCTGCCCAGGGCGTTCAGGCCGGGCGTGTCGAGGATGCGCAGGCCCTGGCGCAGCAGCGGGTGGTCGAAGTTGACCAGCGCATGGCGCCACGCCGGCACCAGCACGATGCCGGGCTTGTCGGTGGCTTCGAGCATGTCCGGGTGGAAGCCCAGCTGGATCGCCTGTTCCACCGGCAGCGGCTTGGTCTTGGCGACCTGGGCGAAGGCCTCGGCCATGTTTGCCGGGTCGGAAGTATCCAGCGGGATGTTCACCCAATGCCGCGGGATGCGCTTGAACTGCGCCACGCTGGCGTCGGCGACGCGGGTCTCGATCGGCAGCAGGCGCACGTAGGGGCGTTCCGAGCGCGGGTCGAAGAACAGCTCGGTCGGGCACATGGTGGTGCGCCCAGCCTGGGACGGCAGCATGCGGCGGCCGAATCCGGAGAAGAACAGGCTGTTGATCAGCTCGGTCTTGCCGCGCGAATACTCGCCAACGAAGGCCAGGGTGATGTGGTCGACGCGCAGCAGACGCAGGGAGCGTTCGAGGCGATTCTCGATTTCCGGGGTATTCAGCCGGGCGCGCTCCAGCCAACTGCGATAGCGGGTGATCTCGCGGACCAGCTCGCGCTTCCAGGTGACATAGGCATCGATCTGCTGACTGAGACGTTCCATGCTCATCCGGGCGTTCCTTGGGCTGGCGCGTCCTGCGCGGGGAATGGATGGCGTGGATTATGCGTCGGAGTGTAGGAATAGCAATTGGCCTACAGCACATTCCTACACGTAAGGTCGGCCAAGGTTACCGAGCGGCTATCCCGAGTTCTGCCGGAAGTTTCGTCGGACGGGGAATGCGCACGCGCTTCTGACGATTCAGCTCGCCACTTTCCAGCTTCACCGCGCTCTTCGCCACCCCAAAGACCTTGCCGAGGAACGCGAGCAGGTGGGCGTTTGCCTTGCCTTCGACCGGTGGCGCGGTGAGGCGGATCTTCAGGCGCTCACCGTGCAGCCCGGCGAACTCGTCGCGGCTCGCCTTGGGCTGCAGGTGGCAGTCGAGGATCAGGTCCTCGCCGTCCCAGTGGTAGAACGGCATGCCTGGTTACATGAACGGAGAGAGAATCTGCGGCATCCCGGTCATCGCCGCCAGGTTGCCAATCACCAGCATATCGATCAGCTTCAGCGCGATGAAGGCGAAGATCGGCGAGATATCCAGGCCGCCGAGGTTCGGCAGGAGCTTGCGGAAGGGCGCCAGGAACGGCTCGCAGATCTGGTTAACCAGCTGGGCACCGGGGTTGTAGCTGCCCGGGGCGACCCAGGAGAGGATCACGCTGATGATCAGGGCGAAGAAAAAGATCTTCAGGAACAGCGAGGTCACCGCGATGATCGACCATACCAGCAGTTGCAGGATGTAGCCGCCGACGCCGTAGCCCATCAGGGTCAGGGTGACGACCATGAGCACCAGCTGGACCAGGATGGCCAGCACCAGCGAGGCGAAGTCGATGCCGCCGAAGCCAGGGATGATCCGGCGCAGCGGGTTCAGCAGCGGCTTGGTGGCGCGCACGATGAACTGGCTGAGCGGGTTGTAGAAGTCGGCGCGGACCAGTTGCAGGATGAAGCGCAGCAGCACGATCAGCAGGTACAGGCTGCCAAGAGTCTGGATCACATAGATGGCGGCTGTGGAAAGTCCGGTCATTGGGCGGTCCTTGGTGAACGTTGGGCACCGGCGCGCAGGGCCGGGCGAATCGGGCGGTCGGTCAACGACGGCGCTGTAACGCCATACTGTAGGGAATTCATCGTCGCCGGTCGCGTGTAAGTGTGTTTCGTCGCGTGCAAATTCAACCCCGCTTGGCCATCAGGTCGGGACCACTGCAGGTCGGGTCGGCGCTTTTACTCAGGCCCAGCAGGGTGAAACCGTTGGATTCCTGGCGGATGCTGGCATAGCGCTGGTTGCCTTCGGCCAGCGGTTGCGGGCTGTCCAGTTCGATGTCGACCTGGAAGCGCGCGGGGTCTTGCCTGCAGCCGCGCACGGCGGTGTAGGCGAGGGTGACGCCGGTGCGCTTGTTCAGGCCGAGCAGCTCTTCGCGTGCCGCCAGCGTGGCATCTGCGCTGGCCGGTTCGGCCCAGGCGCGGGCGAGGTCGGCGTCCACTCGCAGCCACTCATCGACAAAGCCGCGGCCATTGGACGCAGCGGGCTGGATGCGCTGGAAGCTTTCATCGCTCTGGCGGTAGCGGAAGATGCCCGGGCGGGTCAGCAGGTCGCCGTCCAGGCTGCCGACCTCGGCGCGCCATTCGAAACCATCGGGGCGAGCCTTGAACTGCACTTCCTGTTCATCGCGGACGTAATCGTGCTCGGTATGCAGCAAGGTGCGCTGGGCCTGGCTTCCCGTGGCGGGGCGGATCACTTCCACCGCCAGGTGGCTCCAGCGTGAGGTGCACCACGGTGTGCCGTGCATCAGCGCGAGATCGCCGCTGGCTAGCCGGGTGGTCATGAACAGGTCGCCGTAGGCGCCGGAGATGTCTTTGTAGGGGCCGCTCTGCCAGTCCAGCGCGCGTACCCAGGCCTCGCCTTCGCGGCGGTAACCACGCAGCACGTTGTCGGTGCCGCAGGGAATGGCGAAGCCGCCGCTGACCAGCAGCAGCGGGGTCGGCTTGTCGCTCAGGGTGACGATAATTTCGTCCTGGTCGGACGGCGAACCATCGCTGCTCGGCTGTGCGGCAGGCAACAGGCGTTGGCGCAGGTCGGCCTGCAGAGTGGCGGCGTCCAGCGTGCCCTGGGCGCAGGCAAGGTGTGCGTCGAAGGCCGTGGCCAGGGTCTGCTTGTAGTGCTCGATAGCCTGGCTGAGCGCGGGCGCGACGGTGTTGTCGGCATCGTTGTCGAAGCCGCTGGCCATGGCCTGTTGCATCGCCTGACGGGCGTCCAGCGTGGACTGGTCGAGGCTTGCGGGTACCGGGCATTGCGTCGCCTGGACGGCGGCGCTGGCCAGCAGGAAGCAGGCAGTGAGTGGCGGTGCGACCCTCCCTGGTCGCCGGGCGGCATGCGTCATTGCAATCAGCGGCCCAGTTGTTCGGCCAGCTCGGCAGAGCGATGGTCGGCGGCGCCGACGGCCTTCTCCACCAGGGCCTCGAAGCCGTTGGCCTGGAAGGTGTTGATGGCCGCTTCGGTGGTGCCCTTGGGCGAGGTGACGCGGCGGCGCAGCTCGGCCGGGTCGACATCGCTGCTGGTGGCCATCTGCGCGGCGCCCAGGGCGGTCTGGCGGGCCAGCTGGCCGGCGACTTCGCGGGACAGGCCGAGTTTCTCGCCGGCGGCGGTCATGGCTTCCATCAGCAGGAAGAAGTAGGCCGGGCCGCTGCCGGAGACGGCGGTCACCGCGTCGATCTGGCGCTCCTCGTCGAGCCACAGGGCGATGCCCACGGCGCTCAGCAATTGCTGCGCCTGCTCGCGCTGGGCGGCGCTGACGCTGGCGTTGGGGTACAGGCCGCTGGCGCCCAGGCCGACCAGCGCCGGGGTATTGGGCATGCAGCGGACGATGGCGCGCGGCTGGCCATTGACCTCGCCCAACCAGCGCTCAAGGCTGGCGCAGGGGATGCCGGCGGCGATGGAGACGATCAGCGCGTTTTCCGTCAGCGCCGGCGCCAGCGCCAGGCAGACGTCCTTCATGACCTGCGGCTTGACTGCCAGGACCACCACGTCGGCACCGGCCACGGCGCTGGCATTGTCGCCGAGCACTTCGATGCCGTGTTCGGCGGCGATCTTCGCGCGCTGCTCGGCGCCCGGGTCGCTGGCGCGGATGTCGCTCGCGGCGACGCCCTTGGCGCGCAGGCCACCGATGAGACTGGCGGCCATGTTGCCGGCGCCGATGAAGGCAATGCGGGTGCTGCTCATGGAGTCTCTTCCTTTATTCAGTGCGTCAGTGCGAGGCGCCGTAGTCGCGGGCACCGAACAGGGCGGTACCGATCCGCACCCAGGTGGCGCCTTCGCCGATGGCGGCTTCAAGGTCATGGCTCATGCCCATGGACAGGGTGTCCAGGCCGAGGTTCAGGGCTTGCATCAGTTCGCGCAGGCGGGCGAAAGCGGCGTGCTGCACGGCGATGTCTTCGGTCGGCTCGGGGATGGCCATCAGGCCGCGCAGTTTCAAGTGGGGCAGTTGCGCAACCGCCTGGGCGAGGGCGGGCAGCTCTTCGGGAGAGCAGCCGGACTTGCTGTCCTCGCCGCTGACATTCACCTGCAGCAGCACGTTCAGCGGCGGCAGGTTCGCCGGGCGCTGCTCGGAGAGGCGCTGGGCGACTTTCAGGCGGTCCACCGAGTGCACCCAGTCGAAGTGCTCGGCGATGGGCCGGGTCTTGTTCGACTGGATGGGGCCGATGAAATGCCAGGTCAGCGGCAGGTCGGCCAGCTCGGCCTGCTTGAGCAGCGCTTCCTGCAGGTAGTTCTCGCCAAAATCGGCCAGGCCTTCGGCATACGCTTCGCGGATGGCGGCGGCGGGTTTGGTCTTGCTCACGGCAAGCAACTGCACCGAGCCAGGCGTGCGATTTTTCGCTTGTTCCGCCTCACGGATTCGTACGCGAACCTTTGCAATATTCTCTGCTATCGTGGACATTACCGTCGCTTTTCCGCCCGGCTGCTGCGTGTTCTGCGGCATTCTACCTGCTTGCTCTTGATTGGGGAGTCCCATGGATATTACCGAGCTGCTCGCCTTCAGCGCCAAGCAGGGCGCTTCGGACCTGCACCTCTCGGCCGGCCTGCCGCCGATGATCCGCGTCGACGGCGATGTCCGCCGCATCAACCTGCCGCCGCTCGAGCACAAGCAGGTTCACGCGCTGATCTACGACATCATGAACGACAAGCAGCGCAAGGATTACGAAGAGTTCCTGGAAACCGACTTCTCCTTCGAAGTGCCGGGCGTCGCCCGTTTCCGGGTCAACGCCTTCAACCAGAACCGCGGCGCCGGCGCCGTGTTCCGGACCATTCCCTCCAAGGTGCTGACCATGGAAGACCTGGGGATGGGCGAAGTGTTCAAGCGCGTCTCCGACGTACCGCGAGGCCTGGTACTGGTGACCGGTCCGACCGGTTCGGGCAAGTCCACCTCGCTGGCGGCGATGCTCGACTACCTGAACAACACCAAGTACAGCCACATCCTCACCGTCGAGGATCCGATCGAATTCGTCCACGAATCGAAGAAGTGCCTGGTCAACCAGCGCGAAGTGCACCGCGACACCCTGGGCTTCAACGAGGCCCTGCGCTCGGCCCTGCGTGAAGACCCGGACATCATCCTGGTGGGCGAGATGCGTGACCTGGAGACCATCCGCCTGGCGCTGACCGCGGCGGAAACCGGCCACCTGGTGTTCGGCACCCTGCACACCACCTCCGCGGCCAAGACCATCGACCGTATCGTCGACGTGTTCCCCGCCGAGGAGAAGTCCATGGTCCGCTCCATGCTCTCCGAGTCCCTGCAGGCGGTGATTTCCCAGACCCTGCTGAAAAAGATCGGCGGCGGCCGTGTCGCGGCCCACGAGATCATGATTGGCACCCCGGCGATCCGTAACCTGATCCGCGAGGACAAGGTCGCGCAGATGTACTCGGCGATCCAGACTGGCGGCGCGATCGGCATGCAGACCCTCGACATGTGCCTCAAGGGCCTGGTCGCCAAGGGCCTGGTGACGCGCGACGCGGCGAAAGAAAAAGCCAAGATCCCGGAAAACTTCTAATCCCACCGGGCCGTTCCCGGCCCGGCGCACGGAGCGCGCCACACGCACTCGCTTCGTGATCCGACAGCCCCGTCGTAGTCAGCGTGAACCCGGCGAGAAAGATCATGGAATTCGAGAAGCTGTTGCGCCTCATGGTGGAAAAGGGTGCCTCCGACCTGTTCATCACGGCGGGCGTGCCACCGTCGATGAAGGTCAATGGCAAGGTGCTGCCGGTCACCAAGACCGCGCTGTCGCCAGAGCAGACCCGCGAGACCGTGCTCTCGGTGATGAACGAACAGCAGCGCCGCGACTTCGCCGAGAACCACGAGTGCAACTTCGCCATCAGCGCCCGTGGCGTCGGTCGTTTCCGTGTCAGCGCCTTCTACCAGCGCAACCTGGTGGGCATGGTGCTGCGCCGCATCGAGACCAACATCCCGACCATCGATGACCTGAAGCTGCCGGAAATCCTCAAGAAGCTGGCGATGACCAAGCGCGGCCTGGTGATCTTCGTCGGCGCCACCGGTACCGGCAAGTCCACTTCGCTTGCGGCGATGATCGGCTACCGCAACAAGAACTCCACCGGTCACATCATCTCCATCGAAGACCCCATCGAGTACATCCACCAGCACCAGGGCTGCATCGTCACCCAGCGCGAAGTGGGCCTGGATACCGATACCTTCGAGGTGGCCCTGAAGAACACCCTGCGCCAGGCGCCGGACGTGATCATGATCGGCGAGGTGCGCTCGCGCGAGACCATGGACCACGCCGTGGCCTTCGCCGAAACCGGCCACCTGTGCCTGGCGACCCTGCACGCCAACAACGCCAACCAGGCGCTGGAGCGGATCATCCACTTCTTCCCGGCTGACCGGCATGGCCAGGTGTGGATGGACCTGTCGCTCAACCTCAAGGCCATCGTCGCCCAGCAACTGGTGCCGACGCCTGACGGCAAGGGCCGCCGCGCGGTGATCGAGGTGCTGCTGAACACCCCGCTGGCCGCCGACCTGATCCGCAAGGGCGAGGTGCACGAGCTCAAGCCGCTGATGAAGCGCTCCACCGAGCAGGGCATGCAGACCTTCGACCAGGCGCTGTACCAGCTCTATACCCAGGGCGAGATCACCTACGAAGATGCGCTGGCCTACGCCGACTCGGCGAACGACCTGCGCCTGATGATCAAGCTGGGCTCGGAAACCGACGCCGACCACCTCACCACCATGACCCAGGGGCTGACCCTGGAGATGAGCGACGACGACCCCAGCCGGCGTTTCCGCTGATCCCCGGCCGCAACCGGACGTCACCCGAGAAGCCCGCCCCGCGCGGGCTTTTCGTTTATGCTGAGGGTCACGTAAAGCAACGGGAGAAAGGCATGTCCGCCAACCCTGACACCCACAGCAAGGTCATCGGCTATCTACTGTGGATCTTCGGTTTCACCGGCTCGCACCGCTTCTACTACGGTCGGCCGATCACCGGCACGATCTGGTTCTTCACCCTCGGCCTGTTCTTCATCGGCTGGATCATCGACCTGTTCCTCATCCCTTCCATGGATGACGCGGCAGACCAGCGCTACCGTTCCGGCGGCGTGGATTACAACGTTGCCTGGATCCTGCTGACCTTCCTCGGCGTGTTCGGCGTGCACCGCATGTACATGGGCAAGTGGCTCACCGGCATCCTCTACCTGTTCACCGGCGGGCTGTTCTTCATTGGTGTGCTGTACGACTTCTGGACGCTGAACAGCCAGATTTCCGAGCGCAACGGGCCGCAGCGCATCTGATCCTTCTTTTGTAGGAGCGAGCTTGCTCGCGAACACCCGCGTCGACGTTGGGTGGTTCGCGAGCAAGCTCGCTCCTACAGGCCCACGCCCTGCGTACTGCTTGCTTCCGCAGGAGCGGGCTGCGCCTGCGATCGATTTCCGGCGGCTCCGCGCTGGCCGGTTGCACATCGCGGACGAAGTCCGCTCCTACGCAAGTCCCACCCGCTCTCTTTCGTCGCGCCGCCTGGCGCGAGCTGTGCCTCGCGCCTAAGGTCAGGAGGACAGTAGCAGGCGCCGCAGGGCGATCCCCATGGCGCCGCAGAAGGAGTGGCTGCCATGAGCAACGAATCCCGCCCTGCCGTACTCGACCTGATCGGCAATACCCCCATGGTCCGGGTGACGCGCTTCGATACCGGACCCTGCACCCTGTTCCTCAAGCTCGAATCGCAGAATCCCGGCGGCTCCATCAAGGACCGCATCGGCGTGGCCATGATCGAGGCCGCCGAGCGCGACGGCCGGCTCAAGCCCGGCGGCGTGATCGTCGAAGCTACCGCCGGCAACACCGGCCTGGGCCTGGCGCTGGTCGGCCGCGCCAAGGGTTACCGAGTCGTGCTGGTAGTGCCGGACAAGATGTCCACCGAGAAGGTCCTGCACCTGCGCGCCATGGGCGCCGAGGTGCACATCACCCGCTCCGACGTCGGCAAGGGCCACCCCGAGTACTACCAGGACGTTGCCGCGCGGCTGGCGAAGGACCTGCCCGATGCCTTCTTCGCCGACCAGTTCAACAATCCCGCCAACCCGCTGGCCCACGAGACCGGCACCGGCCCGGAAATCTGGGCGCAGACCGGTCATGACCTCGACGCGGTGGTGGTCGGCGTCGGCTCCGCCGGCACCCTGACCGGCCTGACCCGGTTCTTCCAGAAGGTCCAGCCAGACCTGGAAATGGTCCTGGCCGACCCGGTGGGCTCGATCATGGCCGAGTACTCGCGCTCGGGCGCCATCGGCACGCCGGGTGCCTGGGCGGTCGAAGGCATCGGCGAAGATTTCGTGCCGTCGATTGCCGACCTCTCCAGCGTGCGCCACGCCTACTCCATCAGCGACGAGGAAAGCTTCAGTACGGCCCGCGAGCTGCTGCGCAACGAAGGTATTGCCGCCGGTTCGTCCACCGGCACGTTGCTGGCCGCTGCACTGCGTTTCTGCCGTGAGCAGAAGGAACCCAAGCGCGTGGTCAGCCTGGTCTGCGACACCGGAACGCGCTACCTGTCGAAGATCTACAACGACCAGTGGATGACCGACCAGGGCCTGCTGCAGCGCAAGCGCTACGGCGACCTGCGCGACATTGTTGCGCGGCGCTTCGAGGAGGGCAGGGTAGTCAGCGTCGGCCCCGGCGACACCCTGCTCACCGCCTTCCAGCGCATGCGCCTGGCGGACATTTCCCAGCTCCCGGTGCTCGACGGCCAGCGCCTGGTCGGTGTCATCGACGAGTCCGACATCCTGCTGGGCGTACATGACGACCCGGCGCATTTCCGCAGCGACGTCGCCAGCGCCATGAGCACTGCCCCGGAAACCCTGGCGCCCGGCGCCAGCCTCAAGGAACTCGAAGCCGTGCTGGCGCGCGGGCTGGTGGCGATCATCGCCGACGCCTCGGGCTTCCACGGCCTGATCACCCGCTTCGACCTGCTCAACCATCTACGGAGGACCCTCGCATGAGCCAGCACGACGACCGCCTCGGTTTCGCCACCCGCGTGATTCACGCCGGGCAGGAGCCGGACCCTTCCACCGGGGCGATCATGCCGCCGATCTACGCCAACTCCACCTACCGCCAGGACAGCCCCGGCGTGCACAAGGGCCTGGACTACGGACGCTCGCACAACCCCACGCGCTGGGCGCTGGAGCGCTGCGTGGCGGACCTGGAAGGTGGCAGCAAGGCGTTCGCCTTCGCCTCGGGGCTGGCCGCCATCTCGGCGGTGCTGGAACTGCTCGATGCCGGCTCGCACATTGTCTCCGGCAATGACCTGTATGGCGGCACCTTCCGCCTGTTCGAGCGGGTACGGCGGCGCAGCGCCGGGCACGATTTCCACTTCGCCGACCTGTCCCAGCCCGGCGCGCTGGAGGCGGCGCTCACCGACAAGACGCGCATGGTCTGGGTGGAAACCCCGAGCAACCCGCTGCTGCGCCTGACCGACTTGGCCGCCATTGCCCGCACCTGCCGCGAGCGCGGCATTCTCTGCGTGGCCGACAACACCTTCGCCAGCCCGTGGATCCAGCGGCCGCTGGAGCTGGGTTTCGACATCGTCGTGCACTCCACTACCAAGTACCTGAATGGCCATTCGGACGTCATCGGCGGCATCGCCATCGTCGGCGACAACCCCGACCTCGCCGAGCGCGTGGGCTTCCTGCAGAACTCCGTTGGCGCCATCGCCGGGCCGTTCGATGCCTTCCTCACCCTGCGCGGCGTGAAGACCCTGGCCCTGCGCATGGAGCGGCACTGCGCCAATGCCCTCGACCTGGCCAAGTGGCTGGAACAGCAGCCGCAGGTGAAGCGTGTGTATTACCCCGGACTGGCCTCGCACCCGCAGCATGAGCTGGCGCGACGGCAGATGAAGGGCTTCGGCGGGATGATCTCGCTGGACCTGGATACCGACCTGGCCGGCTCACGGCGCTTCCTGGAGAACGTCCAGCTATTCGCCCTGGCAGAGAGCCTGGGCGGCGTGGAAAGCCTGATCGAGCACCCGGCGATCATGACCCACGCCAGCATCCCGGCGGAGAACCGCGTGGCGCTGGGGATCGGTGATTCGCTGATCCGGCTATCGGTGGGTGTGGAAGACGTGGAAGACCTGCGCGCCGACCTGGCCAGGGCCCTGGCGATGATCTGACACCCTGCGCCGGACTGCTTTTTGTAGGAGCGAGCTTGCTCGCGAACCGCCCAGCTTCAGTGCCCGGAATGTTCGCGAGGCCGAATCCATTCCCTACGGATAACGGCATTTCCCACATCCCTGTGGGTCACAAGCTCGCTCCTACAGGGGGGCGCAGGCGCGCACGCCTGCTCCTTCGTTGGATGGCGTGGAGCGAAGCGATACCCATCATTCGCGGCACCGGCAGCATGGGTATCGCTGCGCTCCACCCATCCTACGTTCGAGCCAACTCCATGAAAAAGCCCGTCAATTGGCGAACTTTTTCTTGGAGCGGTGGGGCCAAGGCTTTGGCGATGATCTGGTGCCCTGCGCCGGATCGCTTTTTGTAGGAGCGAAGCCGCGCACGCCTGCTCCTTCGTAGGATGGCGTGGAGCGCAGCGATACCCATCATTCGCGGCACCGGCAGCATGGGTATCACTGCGCCCCACCCATCCTACGTTCTGCTGACATGCCAAAGGAAAGCCCGCCAATCGGCGGGCTTTTTCATGGAGCGGTGCGGCGTCAGACCGCGTGGACGATATGCCCGTCCACCAGGGTGCAGCGCACCACGCCCGGCAGGCAGTGGCCGAGGAACGGGCAGTTCTGGCCACGGGAGTGCCAGGTCTCGCCCGCCAGGGTCTGGCCGTCGGCTTCGAACAGCACTACGTCGGCGGCCGCGCCGATTGCCAGCTTGCCAGCTGGCAGGCGCAGGGCGGCGGCCGGGCCGCTGGACAGGCGCGCCAGCAGGGTCGGCAGGTCGAGCAGGCCGTCCTGCACCAGCGTCATGGCCAGCGGCAGGAGCAGTTCGACGCTGCTGATGCCCGGGTCGGTCGCGGCGAACGGGGCGTTCTTCGCGTCCTGCTCATGGGGCTGGTGGTGGCTGGCGATGGCCTGGATCACGCCGCTCTTCACTGCTTCGCGCAGGGCCTCGCGGTCCTTGTGCGAACGCAGCGGCGGCTGCACGTGGTACAGGCTGGAGAAGTCCGCCAGCGCCTCGTCGGTGAGGATCAGCTGGTACAGCGCGACGTCGGCGGTCACCGGCAGGCCGCGGGCCTGCGCCTGGGCGATCAATTCGACGCCGCGGGCGCTGGTCAGCTGGCTGAAGTGCGCACGCACACCGGATTGCTCGACCAGCAGCAGGTTGCGCGCCAGGGCTACGGTCTCGGCGGTTTCCGGGATGCCGGCGAGGCCGCGGAAGCTGGCGGTCGGACCTTCGTGGGCAATGCCGTCGCCTGCCAGTTCGGCATCCTGCGAGGTGAAGATCACGGTGAGGTCGAAGGTCGCCGCGTATTCCAGCGAGCGCAGCAGCACGCGATTGCTCGCCATCGGTGCCAGGCCGTTGGTGAAGGCCACGCAGCCGGCGTCGCGCAGGGCGACCAGCTCGGACAGCTGTTCGCCGCCCAGGCCCTTGGTCAGCGCGCCGATGGGGAAGACCTTGGCGTTGCCGGCCTCGCGGGCGCGGTCGAGGATCAGCTCGGCGACCGCCGAGGTGTCCAGCACCGGTTTGGTCTGCGGCGGGAAGCACAGGCTGGTGACGCCACCGGCGGCAGCGGCGCGGGTTTCGCTCTCGATGCTGCCCTTGCGGCTGTAGCCCGGCTCGCGCAGGGCGACGCTCAGGTCGACCAGGCCGGGCGCGGCGATGAGGCCGGCGGCGTCGATTTCCTGGGCGGCGTGGAAGCCTTCCGGGGCGTCGCCGATGGCGACGATACGGCCGGCCTCGATGTGCAGGTCGCAGACCTTGTCCAGGCCGCTGGCCGGGTCGATCAGGTGGGCGCCACGAATACTGACGGTCATTGCGCGTCCTCCTGTTCCAGCTGGCGTTGGGCGTTCTGGCCGCTCATGGCCATGGACAGCACGGCCATGCGGATGGCGATGCCGTAGGTGACCTGGTTGAGGATCACCGACTGGTCGCCGTCAGCCACGGCGGAATCGATCTCCACACCTCGGTTGATCGGGCCGGGGTGCATGACGATGGCGTCCGGCTTGGCCAGTTGCAGGCGCTTCTGGGTCAGGCCGTAGAGCTTGAAGAACTCGCCTTCGCTGGGCAGCAGGCCACCGGCCATGCGCTCGCGCTGCAGGCGCAGCATGATCACCACGTCGACGTCTTTGAGGCCTTCGTTGGCGTCGGTGAACACCTTCACCCCGTACTGTTCTTCCAGGCCCACCGGCAGCAGGGTGCGCGGGGCGACGACGCGGATATCCGGGCAGCCGAGGGTCTTCAGCGCCAGCATGTCGGAGCGTGCCACCCGCGAGTGCAGGATGTCGCCGACGATGGCTACCGAGAGGTTCTCGAAGCTGCCCTTGTGGCGGCGGATGGTGAGCATGTCGAGCATGCCCTGGGTCGGGTGGCCGTGGCGGCCGTCGCCGCCATTGATCACGGCGACGTTGGGGCTGACGTGCTCGGCGATGAAGTGCGCGGCGCCCGAGTCGCTGTGGCGCACGACGAACATGTCGGCGGCCATCGCCTCGAGGTTGCGCAGGGTGTCGGTGAGCGTCTCGCCCTTGCTGGTCGAAGAGGTCGACACGTTCAGCGAGATGACGTCGGCGGACAGGCGCTGGGCGGCCAGCTCGAAGGTGGTGCGGGTGCGCGTGGAGTTTTCGAAGAACACGTTGCACACGGTCTTGCCGCGCAGCAACGGGACTTTCTTCACCGCGCGGGCGCCGACTTCGAGGAAGGAGTCGGCGGTGTCGAGGATTTCAGTCAGCAGTTCGCGGGACAACCCGTCGAGCGAGAGGAAGTGGCGCAGCTGGCCCAGGTCGTTGAGCTGCAGCGGGCGCTTGGCGTCGGTCGGCATGTGGCAGGCCCTGAAAGTTGGGGGTGGATGTCCGGGCGCGCGGGGTTACAGCGCGGGGCTGAGAAGCGTGCGCTCGAGGACAAGTGGTGCGGGACCGCGCAATTTTACCCGCTCGTTGGGTGCCAATGACAGGGTTTCGCCGACGACATCCGGGCGAATCGGCAGCTCGCGCTTGTTCAGGTCGACCAGGCTGACCAGGGTTACGCTGGCCGGGCGCCCGTAGTCGAACAGCTCATTCAGCGCGGCGCGGATGGTCCGGCCGCTCATCAGCACGTCGTCCACCAGGATCAGGTGCTGGCCGTCGATCTCGAAGGGCAGTTCCGACGGACGGACCTGCGGGTGCAGGCCGCTGCGGGTGAAGTCGTCACGGTAGAAGGAGACGTCGAGGATGCCGAGGATCTCGTCGCTGCCCAGTGCCTTGAGCAGTTCCTGGGCGACCCAGATGCCGCCGGTGTGGATGCCGACGAAGCGCGGCGAGTCGATGCCGCGCTGCGCCAGGTAGTTGCGCAGGTCGGTGGCCATGCGGGGGATGAGTTCGGCGGGGCTTGGCAGGGTCATGACGTCTCCGGTTCGGTTGGCGAGGCCACCCGGCACGGGCGGCCATCGGGGCGGACCGTTCCGGGAAGGAGTGGTCCGGCAAGCTTAGTGGCTTTCGTTGCCTTGGCGCTGCTTCAGGTCAAGGGGCCCTGCGGCAGCTCAAGGCGGCCGCAGGTCAGGCGGGGGCGTTCTCCGCCAGCCAGCCCTCCAGCAGCAGGGCGGCGGCCAGGGCGTCCACCGGGCGCTCGCGGTAGCCGTCGCGCTGGCCCTGGGCCAGGCGCTCGCCCTTGGCGGCGTAGGTGGTCAGGCGTTCGTCGTGGGTGTGCACCGGCAGGTTGTAGCGGCCGTTGAGGCGGCGGGCGAACTTCTCGGCGCGCTCGCTCATCTCGCTGGGGGTGCCGTCCATGTTCAGCGGCAGGCCGACGACGATGGCGTCGGGCTGCCACTCCTTGATCAGGGCTTCCACGCGGTTCCAGTCCGGCACGCCGTTCTGCGCCTTGAGTACGCACAGCTCGCGGGCCTGGCCGGTAATGGCCTGGCCGACGGCGACGCCGATCTGCTTGGTGCCGTAGTCGAAGCCCAGCAGCAGGCGCAGGGGTTTGCTGCTCATCAGGCGTGCCCGGCCTGGGCGGTGAGCAGGCTGAGGTTGACACCCAGGCGCTCGGCGGCCGCCGACAGGCGCTGTTCGGCTGGCACCTCGAAGAGCACCGCCGAGTCTGCCGGGCAGGTCAGCCAGGCGTTGTCGGCCAGTTCGGCTTCCAGTTGGCCGGCTTCCCAGCCCGCGTAGCCGAGGGTGATCAGGTGTTGCGCCGGGCCGCTGCCGTCGGCGATGGCGAACAGCACGTCCTGGGAGGTGGACAGCGACAGCTCGCCCAGCTCCAGGGTGGCCTGGTAGCTGCGCCCGGCGGGGTGCAGGACGAAGCCGCGGTCGGTCTGTACCGGCCCGCCGTTGTAGATGGTCATGCCCTGGCAGCGCACCGGCGGCAGTTCGTCTGGGCGCAGTTGTTCGAGCACGTCGGCGAGGCTCAGGCCGCTGGGCCGATTGATGATCAGGCCCATGGCACCCTGCTCGTTGTGTTCCACGAGGTAGGTGACGGTCTGGGCGAAGTTGGAGTCCGCCATGTGTGGCATGGCGATCAGGAAATGGTGCTTGAGGTAGCTGGCGGCTGTGCTTTTCATGCCGGCTAGTTTCAGGCCTGGGGGCCAAAGGGACAAGACTTGAAAGCGCCAGCAGAGGTTGGCGGGCGCGCCGGATCAGTTGCTCGACAGGCGATCACCGCGCTCGAAGCGCCAGGTACGGATGATTTCCAGGCGGTCGATGTCGTTCAGGTCGCCGGAGAACGGCGCGAAGGGCGCGGCCAGGCGCACGATGCGCTGGGCGGCCTGATCAAGCAGAGGCTGGCCGGAGGATTCCAGCACCTGCACTTCATACAGGGAACCGTCGCGGTTGATCGACACCAGCAGTCGCAGGCTGCCGTAGATGCGCTGACGGCGGGCTTCGTCCGGGTAGTTGAGGTTGCCGATGCGCTCGATCTTCTTGCGCCATTCCTCTTTGTACCAGGCGCCCTTGTCGCGCATGGTCGAGGCAGCGCTCAGGCGGTGGATACGCGGGCGCTTGGCGTAGGCCTGCTGCTCACGGGCAAGGTCGGCCTCGAGGCTGGAGATTTCCGCCGAGAGCTGGCTGGAGTCGAACTGCGGCGCCGGCTTGGCGACGGTCTCGGCCTTGGGCGTCTGCTGTTTGGTCTGCACCTTGTCCGGGCGCGGGGTGCGGGTGGCGACGGCGGCCTTGGGTGCTTCCGGGCTCTTGGCCTGGCGCGGGGTGGCCGGCGGCGAGACTTTCTTGACCTCGGTGTCCTGGAACGGCGCCTGCTCGGTGGTCTTGGGGACTGCCTTGTGCTCCAGGGTGCCGCTGCCCTGCTGGTTCATCTGGGCGAGGTAGTCGGCTTTCTCTGGCGCCTTGTCGCTCTTGAAGCTGGCCAGGGTGATTTCCAGGGTTTTGCTCAACTGGCTGGGGCTGGGCATGGTGAAGCCCACCCCCAGCAGCACGGCCACGTGCAGGATGGCCGCAACGAACAGGGTGAAACCCAGACGGTCCGCCGGGCGTACGCCGGAGGACACGGGGAAGTCTTGGTGGGTTGCAGCGTTCATTGCGGGTCGCGTAGGCCAGGGTGGGGCGGAAGTCTGCCGACGAGGCTTATAAAAGTCTATGACGCACTGCGCGCCTTGAGCTTTTCGTCGATGACTGCCATCAGTCTCTCACCGATGCGCGTGTCGTAGGCCGCATCGATCTCGCGGATGCAGGTCGGGCTGGTGACGTTGATCTCGGTGAGGTTCTCGCCGATCACGTCGAGGCCGACGAACAGCAGGCCGCGCTTGCGCAGTTCCGGACCGACCTGCGCGGCGATCCAGCGATCGCGCTCGGTCAGCGGCTGGGCCACACCGCGGCCACCGGCGGCGAGGTTGCCGCGGGTCTCGCCCTGCGCCGGGATGCGCGCCAGGCAGTATTCCACCGGCTCGCCGTCGATCATCAGGATGCGCTTGTCGCCGTCCTTGATGGCCGGCAGGTAGCGCTGCGCCATGACTTGCTCCTGGCCGTGGCGGGTGAGGGTCTCGAGGATCACCGAGAGGTTCGGGTCGCCTTCGCGGTGGCGGAAGATCATCGATCCGCCCATGCCATCCAGGGGTTTGAGAATGATGTCACGATGCTGTGATGCAAACTCGCGCAAAATGTCGGACCGGCGGCTCACCACGGTCGGTGGCGCGCACTGCGGGAACAGCGTGGCGAAGTACTTCTCGTTGCAGTCGCGCAGGCTCTGCGGCTTGTTGACCACCAGCGTGCCGGCGGTTTCGGCCTGTTCCAGCAGGTAGGTGGAGTAGACGAACTCGTTGTCGAAGGGCGGGTCCTTGCGCATCAGGATCACGTCCAGGTCCGACAGCGGCTGGTCGACTTCCTCTTCCAGTTCGAACCAGTGGGCCGGATCGTAGAACACCTTGAGCGGACGCATGCGGCCGCGGGCGACGTTCTCTTTCTGGTAAAGGTCCTGCTGTTCCATATAGAAAAGCTGCCAGCCACGGGCCTGGGCAGCCAGCAGCATGGCCAGGGAGCTGTCCTTCTTGAAACTGATCTGCGCGATGGGGTCCATCACGATCCCGAGGCGTACGCTCATGGGATGTCCTCCAGGGGAAGTCTGTGGGGCTTGGGGCTGCGACTTGAAGCCGCGCCGAAAGGCTGGAAATGGACGCTCAGGGTGGCGCTGGATGTGCGCTCGGTCAAGGAAAAAGCCTGCGTGTTCCGGGTCTTATGGCCTGAATTTGCTGGGCGTGGTAAAGATTCTGACGATTGTGGTAAAAGGTTCCCACGATTGGGTCGCAGCCCGACGGTGGCAGGGCGCTAGCGCACTGAAATAAAAAGCGGAAAAAACGACTCACCGAGATGGTAAGGGCGAACATGGAACAGCATTCCGACGGTTTGAAAGTAATGGTGATCGACGATTCCAAGACGATTCGTCGCACGGCTGAAACCCTGCTGAAGAAGGTCGGCTGCGATGTCATTACAGCCATCGACGGCTTCGACGCGCTGGCCAAGATCGCCGATACCCATCCGAGCATCATCTTCGTCGACATCATGATGCCGCGCCTGGATGGCTATCAGACCTGCGCCCTGATCAAGAACAACAGTGCCTTCAAATCCACGCCGGTGATCATGCTGTCCTCCAAGGACGGTCTGTTCGACAAGGCCAAGGGTCGCATCGTCGGTTCCGATCAGTACCTCACCAAGCCCTTCAGCAAGGAAGAACTGCTCGGCGCGATCAAGACCCATGTGCCCGACTTCACCCCGGTGGAGCACGCTTCCTGAAGTCCGGCGTGAGCGCCGGTGACGCCTATTCCGTATGGGGACCACAATGGCTCGAATTCTGATTGTTGATGACTCGCCGACCGAGATGTACAAGCTGACCGCGATGCTGGAAAAGCACTCGCACCAGGTACTCAAGGCCGAAAATGGCGCCGACGGCGTGGCCCTGGCTCGCCAGGAAAAGCCGGACGTCGTCCTGATGGACATCGTCATGCCCGGCCTGAACGGCTTCCAGGCGACCCGTCAGCTGTCCAAGGACCCGGAAACCAGCGCGATTCCGGTGATCATCGTCACCACCAAGGACCAGGAGACCGACAAGGTCTGGGGCAAGCGCCAGGGCGCTCGCGACTACCTGACCAAGCCGGTGGACGAAGAAACACTGCTCAAGACCATCAATTCGGTGCTGGCCGGCTGATACAGCCGTACCTGCACGTAGCGAACATAATTATTAGAGAAGGCCAGGGCCGGCATGGCGGAAGTCCAGAGTCCTTTCGAGGTTCTCGTCCAGATCGATCAGCGCTGTCGGCAGCTGGCTGCGGGCCTGCCCGCCCAGCGCGAGGTGGTGCAGAGCTGGAACGGCATCGGCTTTCGCATGGCTGGGCGCCTGTTCGTGGCACCCATGGGGGAGGTCGGCGAGGTTCTTCACGAGCCCCGCTACACACTGCTGCCCGGCGTCCGTGACTGGGTGAAGGGGGTCGCCAACGTGCGCGGCCGCCTGTTGCCGATCATGGACCTGTGCGGATTCCTCGGCGCGGAGCTGTCGCCTCTGCGCAAGCAACGGCGCGTGCTCGTCGTGGAACACCAGGAAGTCTTCGCCGGCCTCATCGTCGATGAGGTATTCGGCATGCAGCACTTCCCGGTGGACACCTTCTCCGAGCAGTTGCCGCCCCTCGAAGCGGTCCTGCAGCCCTTTATCCATGGCGTCTTCCATCGGGAGCAACCCTGGCTCGTGTTCAGCCCGCATGCGCTGGCTGAGCACCCGGGGTTCCTGGACGTCGCCAGCTAGAGTTTGACCGGTTGGGCCGGCTTTGCCGGCCCTTGTTGTGACATGGAAACCGTAATCGTGGTGGGTCCAGGCGGGGGCCGAATATGAAAAATATAAAGGCAGGCAGTCTTTTTTCGGGTGCGCGTAGCAGCTCGCTGATCCTCGGACTCTTCGTGGTCCTGATCGTGGCGATCGTCTTGCTGTTCGCCAACTTCGCTTACCTCAACACCCAGTCGAACCACGACAAGCAGTACATCGGCCATGCCGGCGAGCTGCGGGTGCTGTCCCAGCGTATCGCCAAGAACGCCACGGAAGCCGCGGCGGGCAAGGGCGAAGCGTTCAAGCTGCTGAAAGAAGCGCGCAACGACTTCGAGAAGCGCTGGAACATCCTCTCCAAGGGTGACGAAAGCACCGGCCTGCCGCCGAGCCCGGATTCGGTACAACCGCAGATGGCGGAAGTACAGAAGGACTGGGACACCCTGCGCAAGAACGCCGACTCCATCCTCGCCAGCGAACAGACCGTACTGTCCCTGCACCAGGTAGCCGCGACCCTCGCCGAAACCATCCCGCAGCTGCAGGTGGAGTACGAAGAGGTCGTCGACATCCTGCTGGAGAACGGCGCCCCGGCCGACCAGGTGGCGGTAGCCCAGCGTCAGTCGCTGCTGGCCGAACGTATCCTCGGCTCGGTGAACAAGGTGCTCGCCGGTGACGAGAACTCCGTGCAGGCCGCCGACAGCTTCGGCCGTGACGCCAGCCTCTTCGGCCGCGTACTCAAGGGCATGAAGGAAGGCAACGCGGCGATGAGCATCTCCAAGGTGACCAACGCCGAAGCGGTGGACCGCCTCAACGAGATTGCCGAACTCTTCGAATTCGTTTCCGGCTCGGTGGACGAGATCCTCGAGACCTCCCCGGAACTGTTCCAGGTCCGTGAAGCCGCCAACACCATCTTCGGTGGCTCGCAGACCCTGCTGGACAAGGCCTCCAACCTCGCCGCCGGCTTCGAGAACCTGGCCGAAGGCCGTGTGTTCAACCAGGTTGCCAGCGCCGCGCTGGGTATCATTGCCCTGGGCGCGATCATCCTCATCGGCCTGGTGATGGTGCGTGAAACCAACCGCCGACTGGCCGAGACCGCCGAGAAGAACGAACGTAACCAGGCGGCGATTCTGCGACTGCTCGATGAAATCGCCGACCTCGCCGACGGTGACCTGACGGTGGCCGCGACCGTGACCGAGGACTTCACCGGTGCGATCGCGGACTCCATCAACTACTCCATCGACCAGCTCCGCGAGCTGGTGGAAACCATCAACCTGACCGCTGTACAGGTGGCCGCCGCCGCCCAGGAAACCCAGGCCACCGCCATGCACCTGGCCGAGGCTTCCGAGCACCAGGCCCAGGAAATCGCCGGCGCCTCCGCGGCGATCAACGAAATGGCCGTGTCCATTGACCAGGTATCGGCGAACGCCTCCGAGTCCTCGGCGGTAGCGGAACGTTCCGTAGCCATCGCCAACAAGGGCAACGAAGTGGTGCACAACACCATCACCGGCATGGACAACATCCGTGAGCAGATCCAGGACACCTCGAAGCGGATCAAGCGCCTCGGTGAATCGTCCCAGGAGATCGGTGACATCGTAAGCCTGATCAACGACATTGCCGACCAGACCAACATCCTCGCACTGAACGCCGCGATCCAGGCGTCCATGGCGGGCGACGCGGGCCGCGGCTTCGCCGTGGTAGCGGACGAAGTACAGCGACTGGCGGAACGCTCCTCGGCGGCGACCAAGCAGATCGAGGCGCTGGTAAAGACCATTCAGACCGACACCAACGAAGCGGTGATCTCGATGGAACAGACCACCTCCGAGGTGGTACGCGGTGCCCGCCTGGCGCAGGACGCCGGTGTGTCGCTGGAAGAGATCGAGAAGGTATCCAAGACCCTGGCAGCGTTGATCCAGAACATTTCCAACGCCGCCCGTCAGCAGGCCTCCTCCGCCGGCCACATTTCCAACACCATGAACGTGATCCAGGAGATCACCTCGCAGACCTCTGCCGGTACCACCGCTACCGCGCGCAGCATTGGTAACCTGGCCAAGATGGCCGGCGAGATGCGTCACTCCGTATCCGGCTTCAAACTGCCGGACACCGCCGAACAGGCCTGAGCAGAGGAGGTGCGCTGCTCTTCACCGGGTAGCGCATGACAGTCTTGAGCGAGGGGCGCGACATGCAGGCAACTGGCGTCTGGTCGTTGCAGCCGTTGGCCGACATGTCGGCCGCGGATTTCCGCGACTGGCAGGCACTGTTGGAAGACCGCACCGGCGTCGTCGTCAACGAGCAGCGCCGCGCCTTCCTGCAGACCAGCCTGGGCGCGCGGATGCGCGAACTGGGCATCGCCGACTACGGCACCTACTACCGCCAGGTCACCGATGGCCCGCGTGGCGCCGTCGAATGGTCGAATCTGCTGGACCGCCTCACCGTTCAGGAAACCCGTTTCTTTCGCCACAAGGCTTCATTCGACGTGCTGGAGGGCTTCCTCCGCCAGCGTCTCGAACAGGTCGGCCCGAGCCGGCCGCTGGCCTTGTGGAGCGTCGGCTGTTCCAGCGGCGAGGAGCCATACTCCCTCGCCATGGTGGCCGCCAAGGTACTCGAAGACGCAGGTCTTGCGCCGCTGTTTGGCGTGACCGGCACCGATATCAGCCTCAATGCCCTGAACCGGGCGCGCGAGGCGAGCTACGCGGCACGCAAGCTTGCGGATATCGACCCGGAACTGGCCACGCGCTATTTCAGCGCGCAGGATGACGGTCGATACCGTGTGATACCCGATCTTGCCGAGCGCGTCTGTTGCGCCCGGCTGAATGTGCTGGAACTGGCCAAGGCGCCAATGTCCGGCATGGACGTGATTTTTTGTCAGAACCTGCTGATCTATTTCCGCCGCTGGCGGCGGCGGGACATCCTCAATCGCCTGGCCGAGCGGCTGGCGCCTGGGGGACTGCTGGTGATCGGAGTGGGGGAAGTGGCCGATTGGCACCACCCGCTGCTCGAACCGGTCGCCGATGAGCGCGTTCTGGCCTTTACCCGGAAGGGATGACACAGACACATGAGTGGAGTGGCTATGGGTGATCGGCACGATTATGTCGCCCTGGAATGGGTAAAAGGCGAGATTGCCGAAACGCTCAAGCAGGCGCGGCAAGCCCTCGAATCCTACGTCGAGAATCCCCAGGACCCGACGCGGATGGGCTTTTGCCTGGCCTATATCCACCAGGTGCGCGGCACCTTGCAGATGGTGGAATTCTACGGCGCGGCCCTGCTCGCCGAGGAAATGGAATACCTCGCCCAGGCGCTGATCGACGCTACGGTCTCCAGCCAGAGTGAAGCGCTGGAAGTGCTGATGCAGGCGATCCTGCAACTGCCGGCGTACCTCGAACGCATCCAGAGCGCGCGTCGCGACCTGCCGCTGGTGGTGTTGCCGCTGCTCAACGACCTGCGCACCGCCCGTGGCGAGAAGCTGCTGTCGGAAACCAGCCTGTTCTCCCCCGACCTTTCCCAGTCCTCGCCGGTGCTGCCGGTGGACGCCCTGGCGCGCCTGCGCACCGCCGAACTGCCGGCGCTGCTGCGCAAGCTGCGGCAGATGCTGCAGGTCGCGCTGGTCGGCGTCATCCGCAACCAGGACCTGCCGACCAACCTGGGCTACCTGGCGCGCGTATTCGCCCGCCTCGAATCGCTGTGCAAGGACGCCCCGCTGGGCCGCCTGTGGGTGATCGCCTCGGCGATGATCGAAGGCCTGGCCAACGGCAGCATCGCCAACGGCACCTCGGTACGTAACCTGCTGCGCCAGGTCGACCGCGAATTCAAGCGCCTGGTCGACCAGGGCGCCGACGCCATGAACCAGCCGGCGCCGGATGAACTGATCAAGAACCTGCTGTTCTACGTGGCCAAGGCCTCCGACCAGTCGCCGCGCGTGCGTGCGGTGAAGGACGAGTACCGCCTCGACGACGCCCTGCCGGGTGCCGCCCTGGTGGACGAGGAACGCGCCCGCCTCGCCGGCCCTGACCGCGACGCCATGCGTTCGGTGGTCGGTGCGTTGTGCGAGGAGCTGGTGCGGGTCAAGGACAGCCTCGACCTGTTCGTGCGCAGCGACCGCAGCGGCGTCAGCGAACTGGGCGGCCTGCTGGCGCCGCTCAAGCAGATCGCCGACACCCTCGCCGTGCTGGGCTTCGGCCAGCCGCGCAAGGTCATTCTCGATCAGATCGAAGTGGTCAGTGCGCTCGCCCATGGCCAGCGTCAGCCCAACGACGCGACCCTGATGGACGTCGCTGGCGCGCTGCTCTACGTCGAAGCGACCCTGGCCGGCATGGTCGGCCCGAGCGAAGAGCCGGGCAACGAAGAAAACGTCCTGCCGACCACCGATGTCGAGCAGATCCACCAGGTGGTGATCAAGGAAGCGCGCAACGGCCTGGAACTGGCCAAGGACGCGATCATCGAGTTCATCGCCTCGCAGTGGAATCACGAACACCTGGCCCGCGTGCCGGAGTTGCTGACGCAAGTTCGCGGCGGCCTGGCGATGATCTCCCAGGAGCGTGCGGCAAAACTGCTGGAAAACTGCAATCGCTACATCCAGGAACAACTGCTGGTGCGCCAGGCCGTGCCGGACTGGCACAGCCTGGACACCCTGGCCGACGCCATCACCAGCGTCGAGTACTACCTCGAGCGCCTGTCGGAAGACCACAACACCCAGGGCGACATGATCCTCGACGTGGCCGAGGAGAGCCTGGACAGCCTGGGCTACTCGCTCAAGCCGCGTCCGTCGATCCTCGACGCCGAGCCGGAAGCTCACGCACCGGCGCCCCTGGACAATCCGCTCGACGAAATTGATGTACTGGCTGCGCAGCCGCTGGCCGAGCCGAGCGAAGCGGTGCCGGTGGAAGACGTCCCTGAGCTGGCCGCGCCGGTGGAAATCGCTGACAGCTTCGAGCCCGCGAGCTTCGACGTCGCCCCGCTGGAGGAGCCGGCGTTCGAACAGCCTGCCGCGCTTGCCGCGACAGAAGAGCTGGCACCGGTGGACGAACCGGTCCTGGACCTTGCCGACCTCGATACGCCCCCACCGGTTGCGGACACTGGAGAGAGCTTCACCTTCGAATCGCTGGAGCCCGTGGTCGAACCTGCCGCCGGGGAGCAACCGACACTGCCGGCCGACTTCGACCTCCCGGCCGAGCTCGAAGCCCAGCCTGCTGGCGAAGCCGAAACGAGCTTCACCTTCGAACCCCTGGAGCTGGACTCCGGCCTGCCCGCCACCGAACCCCGCGCCGAACCGGGCGCCTGGACTCTCGACGAGGTCACGCCGCTGGCTGCCTCGGCTGAACTGCCCGGCGCGACCCTGGAGCCGGAAAGCCTCAGCTGGGATATCGAGCTGGAGCCGGCCGCACCGATCACCGACACCACCCTGGCCGATGACGACTGGTCGCTGGACGACAGCCACAAGGCCGACAACATCGAATTCAGCCTCGAAACACTGGAAGAGGCGCCCGCGCAACCGCTGGCGGATGAGCTGAGCTGGAGCCTGGACGACGCGGCTCCGCTGGCCGAGGCGCCGCGGTTCGACGAGCCGGTGCAGGCAAAGCCCGCCGCTACCGAGCCATCCTGGGAGCCGCTGGACCTGTCCGCCACCTCGAGCGAAGCCGCGGCAACGCCGGAACTGCTCGAGGATTTCGCCAGCCTGCCGACACTGGAGACCACTCCGGCCCCGGTAGACGAGCTGACCTGGGATATGGAGTCGCTCACCCCGGCCGGCGACAAGCCCGCCGAGGAAGACTGGTTCAGCATCGACCTGAACCAGCCGACTGCCGAGTCGCCCGCACCGTCGCTGGAACTGGACGAAAGCTTCGCCAGCCTGGAAGCGCTGGAACCGGCTCGACTGGAATCGCTGGACGACCTGAGCCTGGACGCCCAGCCTGCCACCGATGAGCCGGCCACCGCCGAAACCTCGCTGGTCAGCGATGACAACTGGACCCTGGGCGAACTGAGCGAGCCGACCGCGCTGGACGCAGGCGTCGACTTCAGCCTCGACGCACCACTTGAGCTGGAAGCGCTGGAACCGCTGGTCGAGCCCCAGGCGCCCTCTGTACAGGCCGAAGCCTGGAGCGACGAGAACATCGCCGAGCTGGACCTGCCGGAAGTCGAGCTGCCCAGCCCGCCGGCCGAGCCCGAGCCGGGCGCCGAGGCCCCGGCCAAGACGCTGTCCCTGGCCGAAGTCATGGCCGCCCCGGTATCGGCGATCAACCCGCCGGCCCAGGACGTGCCGCCCAGCCTGCTGCCGCCGCCCGCCGACGAAGAACCGATCGACGAAGAACTGCGCGAAGTCTTCATCGAAGAAGCCGGCGAAGTGCTGGAAACCATCGGTGAGCATCTGCCGACCTGGCTGGCCAACACCGACGACCGCGAGTCGCTGACCGAGATCCGCCGTGCCTTCCATACCCTCAAGGGCAGTGGCCGGATGGTTCGCGCGCTGGTGATCGGCGAGCTGGCCTGGTCCATCGAGAACCTGCTCAACCGCGTGCTCGACCGCAGCATTGCCGCCTCGCCAGCCGTGCTGCAGGTGGTCCAGGATGTGGTCGCGCTGATGCCTGATCTGGTCGATGAGTACGCCGCCAGCGCCCAGCGCCAGCGCGACGACGTCGACCGCCTGGCCGCCACTGCCCATGCCCTGGCCAAGGGCCAGCCGGTGCCGCCGCCCGATGGCGGGCTGCCGGAGTCCGTGGCGCAGGTCGAAGAAATCACCCCCGAGCTGGCAGAGGTAGAGGAAATCGCTGCCCAGGCCGCCAATGAAGGCCTCGATGAAAGCCTCGATCCGCAGTTGCTGGAGATCTTCCGCAACGAAGCCGAAGCCCATCTGGAAACCCTGGTCGGCTTCCTCGCCGATTGCGCGCAGCAGCTGCCGCAGCCGGTGACCGACGACCTGCAGCGCGCCCTGCACACCCTCAAGGGCAGCGCGCACATGGCCGGCATCCTGCCGATTGCCGAAATCGCCACGCCGCTGGAGCGGCTGGTGAAGGAATTCAAGACCAACCTGCTGCAGGTCGACCTGCGCGAAGCCGAGTTGCTGCACGCGGCCGAAGGCCTGTTCCGCACCGGCCTCGACCAACTCGTCGAAGGTCGCCCGCTGGCGCCCATCGACGGCAGCACCGAGCTGCTCGCACGCATTGCGCAGGTCCACCAGGAGCGCCTGGAGGCCGCCGAAGCCAAGCGTCGCGGAGAAAGCGGCGAGGGCAGCGGCAGCGATCCGCAGCTGATCGGCATGTTTCTCGCCGAAGGCATGGACATCCTCCTCGATGCCGAGGACCTGCTCCGCCGCTGGCGCGAGCACCCGCAGGAGCGCCAGGAGCTGGGTGCTCTCTATGACGAGCTGGAAACCCTCAGCCGCGGCGCACAGATGGCCGAGCTGCCACAGATGGCCGAGCTCGCCGACGCGCTGCTGGCGGTCTACGGCGCGGTGCGCCAGGGCCGCCTGGAAACCGGTGAGGCGTTCTTCTCTGCCGCTGAAACGGCCCACGAGGCGCTGATCGGCATGATGGACCAGGTGGCTGCCGCGCTGCAGGTCAGCGCCCACCCGGAACAGGTCGAGGCCTTGCATCGCCTGCTCGACGCGCCGGCGCCCGCTGCCCAGGGTGAGTTGTCGGAGGACGCGCAGGATGGTTCCGAGGTCGAGTTCGTCGACCTGGAAAACCTGACGGCCGAAGACTTCCCCGCCGAAGACGAAGAGTTCCTCCTCGACAGTCGCCCGGTGGACGACGACAACCTGCCCGACGGCCTGAGCTGGTCGCCACGCAATGACAACGACGGTGCCCCGCGCGGCGCCGCCGATGATGACGATGAGGTCATCACCGCCGAAACCCCGCACGCCCATCCCGCCGCGCCGCAACCGCCGCGTGCGCTGGACGAGGAAATGGTGGCGATCTTCCTCGAAGAAGCCGTCGATATCCTCGACAACGCCGGCCAGGCGCTGGACCAGTGGCTGGCCTCGCCCGAAGGCCTGGCTGCGCTCTCGACCCTGCAGCGCGACCTGCACACCCTCAAGGGTGGCGCGCGCATGGCGGAAATTCGCGAGATCGGCGACCTGTCCCACGAACTCGAGTCGCTCTACGAAGGCCTGCTGGACCATCGCTTCCAGCACAGCCCGCCGCTGGGCGACCTGCTGCGCACCTGCCACGACCGCCTGGCGACCCAGCTCGACCAGTTGCAGGCCGGTCAGACGCTGACCGACCCGGCGGACCTGGTGCAGACCATCCGCACCTTCCGCCAGAATCCGGCTGCCGGCCTGAGCGCGCCGCAGGCACTGGCTGCCGAAGACCTCGACAGCGCGGCAGACGGCGCCGTCGAACAGCCGCAGACCAGTGCGGACGAGCTCGAACTGGAATTGCCCAGCGAGGCGGCGCCGCAAGCCGAAGTCGCCGCAGAAGCTGAAGCCGCCGACCTTGAAAGCGGCGATCTCGACAGCCCCGACCTGGCTGCTGCTACCGAGCAAGACAGCGATCCCGAAGTGGCCGCGGAGGCGGAGCCGGAGGCTGCGGCACCCGCCGCCGACCTGCAGTCTTCCCTCGCCGAAACCGAAACCGAAAGCGAAACCGAGGTTTCCGCTGCGCTGCCAGCGGAGCCGGATGCCATCGAGCCGGACGTACCCGCTGCTGAAGCCGCCGGTGTCCAGGACATCGACTTCGAGCTGGGCGAGGATCGCGACCAGGAACTGGTGGAAATCTTCCTCGAGGAAGGTTTCGACATCCTCGAAAGCTCCTCCGGTGCCCTGCATCGCTGGATGGCGAACCCCGACAACAGCGTCGAGCTGGAAGCGCTGCAACGCGACCTGCACACCCTCAAGGGCGGCGCGCGGATGGCCGAGATTCGCCCCATCGGCGACCTCGCCCACGAACTGGAATTCCTCTACGAGGGCCTCTGCGGCGGGCGCCTGCGCGCCAGCCCGACGCTCTTCGAGCTGCTGCAGCGTTGCCACGATCGTCTCGCCGAGATGCTCGAGGCGGTCCAACAGCATCGCCGGGTACCGGGAGGTGAATCGCTGATTGACGCGATCCACCGATTTCGTGCCAACCCCGAAGAACAACTGAGCATCCCCAGCAGCGTCAGCCTGCACGCGATCAGCCCAGCACACGCGGTGCCGGAAGGTCCGGAAGCCGACATCCTGGATATCTTCCTGGAAGAGGCCGACGACCTGCTCGAAGGCATGGAGCAGGTCCTCGGCCGCTGGGACGCCGAGCGCGAGAACGGCGCGCTGGACGAGCTGCTGCGTATCCTCCACACCCTCAAGGGCGGTGCGCGCCTGGCCGGCCAGACCAGCCTCGGCGACCTGGCCCACGACCTCGAACAGCATCTGGGCGAAGCCCAGCAGCAGGGCGCGCCCTGGCCGGAAAGCCTGCTGCTGGACGTGCAGTCCGGCTTCGAAGGGCTGCAGGCCGAGGTCGACCAGTTGCGCCTGCACCTGGGCGAAGTCGAGAGCGCCGAAAGCCAGCTCGAGGAATCCAGCGACGAAGAACCGCTCGCCGAACCGCCAGCTCCGGCGAACCTGCCGGTGTTGCCGGAAGCCATCATGGCGGCGGCCGTGCCGCAGCGCCTCGATGCGCCGGTGGTGCTGCCCTTCGTCCGCCGTGCCCAGGAAGCCGCCCAGGAAGCCGCTGCGCGCCGTGCGCCGCAGGAACTGGTGAAGGTGCCCGCGCAACTGCTCGAAGGCCTGGTCAACCTCGCTGGTGAGACCTCCATCTTCCGCGGCCGCGTCGAGCAGCAGGTGAGCGACGTCGGTTCGACCCTGGGCGAGATGGACGCCACCATCGAGCGGGTCCGCGACCAGCTGCGCCGCCTGGATACCGAAACCCAGGCGCAGATCCTCTCGCGCCACCAGGCCGACGCCGAGCGCGCCGGCTACGAAGATTTCGACCCGCTGGAAATGGACCGCTACTCGCAGCTGCAGCAGCTCTCCCGCGCGCTGTTCGAGTCCGCTTCCGACCTGTTCGACCTCAAGGAAACCCTGGCCGCGAAGAACCGCGATGCCGAGACCCTGCTGCTGCAACAGGCACGGGTCAACACCGAGCTGCAGGAAGGCCTGATGCGCACCCGCATGGTGCCCTTCGACCGTCTGGTGCCGCGCCTGCGGCGGATCGTCCGGCAGGTGGCAAGCGAGTTGGGCAAGCAGGTCGAGTTCGTGGTCAGCAACGCCGAAGGCGAGATGGACCGTACCGTGCTCGAACGCATCGTCGCACCGCTGGAGCACATGCTGCGCAACGCGGTGGACCATGGCATCGAGTCCGGTGAGGCACGTCGCATCGCCGGCAAGCCGGAGCAGGGCACCATCCGCCTGACCCTGGGCCGCGAGGGTGGCGACATCCTCCTGACCCTGGCCGACGATGGCGCCGGCATCCGCCTGGAGGCGGTGCGCCGCAAGGCCATTGAGCGCGGCCTGATGACCGACGACAGCGAGCTGAACGACCACGAGGTGCTGCAGTTCATCCTCGAGGCGGGCTTCAGTACTGCCGAGAAGGTCACGCAGATTTCCGGCCGCGGCGTGGGCATGGACGTGGTGAACTCCGAGGTGAAACAGCTCGGCGGTTCCATGAGCATCCAGTCCGGCGTCGGCGAAGGCACCCGCTTCGACATCCGCCTGCCGTTCACCGTGTCGGTGAACCGCGCGCTGATGGTGCTCTCCGGCGAGGACCTCTACGCCCTGCCGCTGAACACCATCGAAGGTATCGTGCGGGTCTCCCCCTACGAGCTGGAAGCGCTCTACGAGCAGGCCGCCGCCGACGAATCCGGCGCTGCGCCGAGCTTCGAATACGCCGGCCAGAGCTACGAGCTGAAGTACCTGGGCGACCTGCTCAACAACGGCCAGCATCCCAAGCTGGTCGGCCAGTCGCTGCCGCTGCCGGTGATCCTGGTGCGCTCGGCGGACCACGCCGTGGCGGTGCAGGTGGACGCCCTGGCCGGCTCGCGCGAAATCGTGGTGAAGAGCCTCGGCGCGCAGTTCGCTGGCGTCAGCGGCATCTCCGGCGCAACCATCCTCGGTGACGGTCGCGTGGTGGTGATTCTCGACCTGCTGGCGACCATCCGCGTGCTCCACGCCCAGCTCATCCAGCATGCGCCGCGGCGCCAGCTGGCAGGCCCGAGCGTGGCGGAAATCGAGCACCAGCGCCCGACCCTGGTCATGGTGGTGGACGACTCGGTCACCGTGCGCAAGGTCACCAGCCGCCTGCTGGAGCGCAACGGCATGAACGTGCTCACCGCCAAGGACGGGGTGGACGCCATTGCCCAGTTGCAGGACCACAAGCCCGACATCATGCTGCTGGATATCGAGATGCCGCGCATGGACGGCTTCGAGGTGGCCACCCTGGTGCGCCACGATGAACAGCTGAAGGACCTGCCGATCATCATGATTACCTCCCGTACCGGCGAGAAGCACCGCGACCGTGCCCTGGCCATCGGCGTCAACCAGTACCTGGGCAAGCCGTACCAGGAATCCGAGCTGCTGGAGACTATCCACAAGCTGGTGAAGGCCCATGTCTGAGCAGACCACGCCGCGCATTGCGGTGATCGCCGACACCTCGCTGCAGCGCCACGTGCTGGCGCAGGCGCTGGCCGGCCACGGCTACCAGGTGGTACTCAACGCCGACCCGGCGCGCCTTGAGAGCGACCAGCTGGACGCCTGCGAAACCGACCTGTGGCTGGTCGACCTGGCGCAGCAGGAAGACTCGCCGCTGGTGGACAACCTGCTGGAGCAGTCGCGGGTACCCGTGCTGTTCGGCGAAGGTCATGCGCCGGAGCGGCATTCCGAACATTACCCGCGTTGGGAGCGCCGGCTGGTCTCCAAGCTGCGCAAGCTGGTGGGCGACCCCAGCGCCGGCGTGGGCCGCAGCCTGGCCGCGCTGCTCGATGAAGCGCAGCGCCCGACCCGCGTGGCACTGCCCGATGACCTCGCGGCGTCCCCGCTCAAGGCCGGCGAACCGGCTGCGCAGGTCTGGCTGCTGGCCGCCTCCCTCGGTGGCCCGGCGGCGGTGAAAACCTTCCTCGATGCGCTGCCCGGCGGCCTGCCGGTGGGCTTCCTGTATGCCCAGCACATCGATGCTTCGTTCGAGGCGAACCTGCCGCAAGCGGTCGGCCGCCACAGCCAGTGGCACGTCAACAGCGTGCGCGACGGCGATCCGGTGCGCTGCGGTGAAGTCGTGGTGGTGCCGATCGCCCGCGAGCTGGGTTTCGACGACGCGGCGCGGATGCACGTGCAGGACCGCGGCTGGCCGGAACCCTACAGCCCGTCCATCGACCAGATGATGCTCAACCTCGCCCAGCAGTACGGCGAGCGTTGCGGTGTGATCGTGTTCAGCGGTATGTGCAGCGACGGCAGCGCCGCCGCGGCCTACGTACGCCGCCAGGGCGCGCCGATCTGGACCCAGCGCGCCGACAGTTGCGCCTGCTCGAGCATGCCCGACAGCCTGCGCGAAGGCGGCTACAGCACTCTTTCCGGCGACCCGCGCGAACTTGCGGCGGCGCTGGTCAATCATCTCGCCGAGCAATGCGTCGGCGTAGTCACGCAGTGAGATAAGGCCCGATGAGTGATCTCCCCGTCGCCAATGCCGGCGTTGCCAATCCCGCCATGGCTGCTGGTGCCGCGGCCAACAGTGCCCCCAGCAGCCTGACCGGCCTGCTGGTACCGCTGGCCGACCGCAACCTGCTGCTGCCCAACGTGGCGGTGGCCGAGCTGATCACCTACCGCGCCCCGCACCCGGTGGACGGCCTGCCGTCGTGGTACCTGGGCCAGGTGGCCTGGCGCGACCTGCGCCTGCCGCTGCTGTCCTTCGAGGCAGCCTCCGACGGCCAGGCCGAGGTCAGCCCCGGCGCCCGGGTGATCGTGGTCAACGCCCTGGGCGGCCGACCCAATGTGAAGTTCTTCGCGCTGCTGGTGCAGGGCATCCCGCGTTCGCTGAAGGTCGGCAGCGACCTCAAGCGTCTCGACGTGCCGCTGGCGCCGCTGGAGCTGGACGCCGTGGACCTGGGCGACGCCCAGGCGCGCATCCCCGACCTGGCCGCGCTGGAGCAGAAGCTGGCCGACTCCGGCCTCATATAACCCTGCCATGCACGGTGGCCTGCGCCTTGCCCAGCTGGGGGATCAACCTGGCTTCGAGGTCGCCGGCGCCACCCTGGGTGGCCACCGTTTCGAACGCCACAGCCACGACGAATTTGTCATCAGCGCCAACCTGCGCGGCGAGGAAAGCGTCTGGCTGGATGGCCGTACCTTTGACGCCGGCCCCGGTTGCGTCACCTGCTACAACCCCGGCCAGATTCAGGGCGGCGGCGTTGCCGAAGGCCAGCCCTGGCAGTTCGCCAGCCTCTATGTCGCCCCCGACCAACTGGCCATGATGCTCGGCCTGCAGCGCCTGGAATTCGAGCGCGCCACTGATCGCTTGCCCGTTCTGAGCATGGCCATGGCCGACGCCGTCGAGCGCGTGCTCGGTGATGACCCCTTCGTTCGCCAGCGCGGCGAGGAGCGCCTGACACTGCTGCTCGCCGAGATCGCCCGTGCCATGGGCGTGCGTCTGCCGCGGGATGCTGTCGAGAGCGGTGGTCGGATGGCCAACCTGCAGGACTGGCTGGCCGCCGACCTGGCACGGCAACCCAGCCTCGATGAGATGGCGGCCTACCTCGGCCTGTCGCGTTTCCACCTGCTGCGCAGTTTCCAGAAACAGGTCGGCCTGAGCCCCCGGCAGTGGGCCATGCAACTGCGCACTCGCCGCGCCCAGGCGCTGCTGCGTGCCGGCCTGCCGGCTACGGAGGTGGCCCATGCGCTGGGTTTCGCCGACCAGAGCCACCTGAACCGGCACTTTCGCGCGGCCTATGGCGTGTCGCCGGGCAGCTTCCAGCGCGCCCTGCGCTGAGCAATCCGGTTCAAGTACGGTCGCTGCTGGCCCGGCAGAATTGCCCCAACGCCATCCTGTTCGAGAATTGATCCATGACGCTGTTCTTCGCTGCGCTGCTGTTCGGCATCGTCTTCTGCCTGTCTCCCGGCGCCGTGCTCGCCGAAACCCTGCGCCGTGGCCTGAAGGGCGGCTTTCGGCCTGCACTGCTGGTGCAGTTCGGCTCGCTGATCGGCGATGCCGTCTGGGCGCTGATCGGCCTGACCGGGCTGGCGCTGCTGTTCGGCCATGAAACCTTGCGCCTGCCGCTGACCCTGGCCAGCGCCGCGTACCTGGCCTGGCTGGGGGTGCAGAGCCTGCGCGACGCCCGCGAGGTCGGCGTGGTGGAAGAGGGCGATACCGGCGAGCACAACGCCGGGGCTTTCGCTTCCGGGGCGATGCTGTCGCTGTCGAACCCGAAGAACATCGTCTACTGGGGCGCGCTGGGCGGCGCCATGGCCGGATTGGTCGATGGCGTGCCGTCGTTGGCGGATTCGCTGGTGTTCTTCGCCGGCTTCATGACTGCTTCGGTGCTCTGCTGCTTCCTCTGCGCGGGACTGGTCGACTGGTTGCGGCGCAATGCTTCGCCGCGCTGGCACCGGGTCAGTCACGCGCTTTGCGGAGTGGTGTTGCTGGTACTGGCGGGGTTGGCGTTGCGCGGGATCTGAATCGCTGGGTGGCTGGGCTGTTCGCGAGCAAGCTCGCTCCTACAGGCAGCCGGCTGGCTCGGGGCGCTCTTCGTAGGAGCGAGCTTGCTCGCGAACCCGCCTGGCATCGGAGTTGCCGGCCTGCCCTCACTCCGGCCCTGGCTGCGCGCCCCGCTCAGAGGGATCCGATTCTGCCGGCTGACGCTGCTGAGGACGGTCCCCTCTCCCTTTGGAGCGGGGCGCGCAGCCAGGGTTAGGGTGAGGGTTTTTCCATCGCAGAGAATCTAGAAGTCACCCCACAATTGCTGCGCCACACTCAGCGCCACCACCGGCGCTGTCTCGGTCCGCAGTACGCGCGGCCCCAGTCGCGCGGCATGGAATCCAGCCGATTTCGCCTGTTCCACTTCCGCATCGCTCAACCCACCTTCGGGGCCGATCAGGAAGGCCAGGCTCGATGGCCGGTCATGGCTGGTCAGCGGTTCGGCCACCGGGTGCAGCACCAGCTTGAGCTGTGCTTCGCAGCTCTGCAGCCATTCCCCGAGGGTGACCGGTGCATTGAGCACCGGCAGTACCGAGCGGCCGCACTGCTCGCAGGCGCTGATCGCGACCTGGCGCCAGTGGGCCATGCGCTTGTCGGCGCGTTCGTCCTTCAGGCGTACTTCGCAGCGTTCGCTGACGATCGGGGTGATCTCGCTGGCGCCCAGTTCGGTAGCCTTCTGGATTGCCCAGTCCATGCGCTCGCCACGCGACAGGCCCTGGCCCAGGTGCACGCGCAGCGGCGATTCGGCCTGGCCGGCAAAGGCTTCGCGCAGCTCCACGCGGACGTTCTTCTTGCCCACTTCGATCAGCTCGCCCAGGTATTCCTGGCCCGAGCCGTCGAACAGCTGCACCGCGTCGCCGGCGCTGTGGCGCAGCACGCGGCCGATGTAGTGGGCCTGGGCTTCGGGCAGCTCGTGCTGGCCGAGGGAGAGCGGGGCGTCGATGAAGAAGCGGGAGAGGCGCATTTTTTGGGCTACAGGTGGCAGGCTTCAGGCTACAGGTGGACAAGTGTATCGCCTGCCGCCTGCAGCCTGAAGCCTGCCGCCGCTTTTAGCCTGGATCGCGATGCTCGGGGAAGCGTTCGCTGACCGCCACGCTCACGCTGTCGCGGGTGGCGATGTCGATACCTTCGCTGGCCACCTCGGCAAGGAAGTCGATCTGCTCGGGGGTGATGATGTACGGCGGCAGGAAGTACACCACGCTGCCCAGCGGGCGCAGCAGCGCGCCGCGTTCCAGGCCGTGCTGGAAGACCTTCAGGCCGCGGCGCTCCTGCCAGGGGTAGGCGATTTTCGTCGCCTTGTCCTGAACCATCTCGATGGCGAGGATCATGCCGGTCTGGCGGATTTCCGAGACGTGCGGGTGGTCGGCCAGGTGCGCGGTGGCGCTGGCCATCTTCGCCGCCAGGGCCTTGTTGGCCTCGATGACGTTGTCCTGCTCGAAGATATCCAGGGTCGCCAGGGCGGCGGCGCAGGCCAGCGGGTTGCCGGTGTAGGTGTGCGAGTGGAGAAAGGCGCGCAGGGTGGCGTAGTCGTCGTAGAAGGCCTGGTAGACGTTGTCGGTGGTGAGCACCGCGCTCATCGCCAGGTAGCCGCCGGTCAACGCCTTGGAAAGCACCAGGAAGTCCGGGGTGATGCCGGCCTGTTCGCAGGCGAACATGCTGCCGGTGCGGCCGAAGCCGACGGCGATCTCGTCGTGGATCAGGTGCACGCCGTAGCGGTCGCAGGCCTCGCGCAGCAGCTTGAGGTAGACCGGGTGGTACATGCGCATGCCGCCGGCGCCCTGCACCAGCGGTTCGACGATTACCGCCGCGACCTCATGGTGGTGCTGCTCCAGCGCCTGCTCCATGGCGGCGAACATCGTCCGCGAGTGCTCCTCCCAGCTCACGCCTTCGGGGCGCAGGTAGCAGTCGGGGGTCGGTACCTTGATGGTGTCCATCAGCAGCGACTTGTAGGTCTCGGTGAACAGCGCCACGTCGCCCACCGACATCGCCGCCACGGTCTCGCCGTGGTAGCTGTTGGTCAGGGTGATGAAGCGCTTCTTCTCCGGCTGGCCGAGGTTGTGCCAGTAGTGGTAGCTCATCTTCAGCGCCACTTCGATGCCGGCCGAGCCGCTGTCGGCGTAGAACACCCGGGAGAACCCGGCCGGCGCGAGGCGCAGCAGGCGCTCGGAGAGTTCGATCACCGGCTGGTGGCTGAAGCCGGCGAGGATCACGTGCTCCAGCTGATCGACCTGGTCCTTGATGCGCTGGTTGATGCGCGGGTTGGCGTGGCCGAAAACGTTGACCCACCAGGAGCTGACCGCGTCCATGTAGCGCTTGCCTTCGAAGTCCTCCAGCCAGATGCCTTCGCCACGGCGAATCGGGATCACCGGCAGGCGCTCGTGGTCTTTCATCTGGGTGCAGGGGTGCCACAGCACCTCGAGATCACGCTGCATCCACTCGGCATTCAGGCCCATGGCCGGCTCCTTAAATTGATGGCTCTTCTGACGTTCGGCTCGCTCTGGTCGGCAAGCCTATGCAATGCACCTGAGATGAACAAGGACACGTCCTACGACACATGTTGTAGGCAGCCGACCAAGACAGCTATTCGGCTTTCGGGCGCTCACGTATGCTTCGCGCCTTTGCACCAATTCGGGGAAGTCTGGCGATGAAAATGGGATGGCTGCGCGCTGCCGCGCTGCTCGCTCTGGGCGTGTTCAGCGTTGTGGCGCTGGGCAAGGACAAACAACCGACCGCCATCGTGGTAGGCGCCGGACTCGCAGGGCTTTCCGCGGCCTATGAGCTGCAGCAGGCCGGCTGGCAGGTCACCGTGCTGGAAGCCAAGCCGCAGGTGGGTGGCCGTTCGGGCCTGGCCACCAGCGAATGGATCGGCAACAAGAAGGCCCAGCCGACTCTCAACGGCTACCTGGACACCCTGAAGGTGAATTCGGTGCCGGCGCCGGAATTCGTGCGCACCCCGAGCTACCTGATCGACGGTCTCTACTACACCAGCGCCGACCTGAAGACCAAGATGCCGGCCGTCGCCGCGGACCTCGAACGCTTCGAGAAGTCCCTGAATGATCTGTCCGCCTCCATCGACGACCCGCTCAATCCGCTGGCGAACAAGACCCTGTTCGCCCTCGATCAGCTCACCGCCGCGCGTTGGCTGGACAAGCTGAACCTGTCGCCGACCGCGCGCCTGCTGGTCAACCAGCGTATCCGTTCGCACTACGACGAACCGTCGCGCCTGTCGCTGCTCTACCTCGCCCAGCAGGGCCGTGTGTACCGCGGCGTCGACGACCGTGACCTGCGTGCGGCACGCCTGCCCGGCGGCAGCCAGGTGCTGGCCCAGGCCTTCGTCAAGCAGATCAAGACCATCAAGACCAACGCCAAGGTCACTGCGATCAGCCAGGACAAGGACGGCGTGACCGTCAAGGTCGGCCCCACCGGCTACACCGCCGACTACCTGGTGCTGGCTGTACCGCTGCGGGCGCTGGGCAGCATCACCCTGACCCCGAGCCTGAACGAGAAGCAGCTGGCGGCGCTCAAGGGCACCAACTACGGCTGGCGCGACCAGATCCTGATGAAGTTCAAGCGCCCGGTGTGGGACGACAAGTCGCGCCTGTCCGGCGAGATCTACAGCGACCAGGGCCTGGGCATGATCTGGGTCGAACCCGCGACCAAGGGTGGCGCCAACGTGCTGATCAACCTGTCCGGCGACAATGCTCGCGTGATGCAGGCCTTCGGTGATCGCCAGCTGTCGGAGCAGGTGCTGATCCGCATGAACAAGTACTACCCGAAGATGCGCGGCGCCTACGACGGCTATGAAATGCGCCGCTACAGCACCGACGTCGGTACCGGCGGCTCCTACCTGGCCTATGGTCCGGGCCAGATCAGCCGCTTCTGGCGCGTCTGGGAGACTCCGGTTGCGCGCGTCGCCTTCGCCGGCGAACACACCGATGCGCTCTATCCGGGCACCATCGAAGGCGCCCTGCGCAGCGGCAAGCGCGCCGCCAGCCAGGTCCGCGACCTGTACGCCGGCAAGACTCCGGTGCTCGAAGGTGCGGCGCTGGTTGCCGACAACAAGCCGGCGGCCAGCGACAAACCGGCCGAGAAAGGCGAGAAGAAGGGCATCATGTCCTGGCTGCCGTTCTGAGCCAACGCGCTCCATCCACAATGCCGGCGAAAGCCGGCATTGTCGTTTCTGGCTCTGGCACGGCCGTTTCAGGAGATGACCTATCTTGTCAGTCGATGTTTCAAAGCAGATTTTTCTGCTTTTCTTCGATGGATTAGCCGCTAGTCTTGAATTCCCGTTTTCAAGGATGTGTATCGATGCAATGGCGTAATTCCCCCGCACGCTACGGACTGGTCAGCCTGTTCCTGCACTGGGGCAGCGCGCTGGTGGTGTTCGGCCTGTTCGGTCTGGGCCTGTGGATGCGCGAGCTGGACTACTACGACACCTGGTACCACCGCGCTCCGGAAATCCACAAAAGCATCGGCATCCTGCTGGCCATCGCACTGATCGTGCGTGTGCTCTGGCGCTTCATCAGCCCGGCACCGCCGACGCCGGCCAACCATGGCCAGCTCACGCGCCTGGCCACCAAGCTGGGTCACCTGGCGCTGTACGCCTTGCTGTTCGCCGTGATCATCGCCGGCTACCTGATCTCCACCGCCGAAGGCAAACCCATCAGCGTGTTCGGCTGGTTCGATGTGCCCGCCACCCTGAGCGGCATCACCGACCAGGCCGATATCGCCGGTGTGATCCACCTGTACCTGGCCTGGACCCTGGTCGTCCTGGCTGTGCTGCACGCCCTGGCGGCGTTCAAACACCATTTCTTCGATCGCGATGCGACCCTGGTGCGCATGCTCGGTCGTGCCGCGAAATAACACCTCACCTCAAAGGGAGATTGCTTCAATGCTGAAGAAGACGTTCGCCGCTCTGGCGCTGGGTACCGCCCTGTTCTCCGCTGGCCAGGCCATGGCCGCGGACTACAAGATCGACAAGGAAGGCCAGCACGCCTTCATCGAGTTCCGCATCAAGCACCTGGGTTACAGCTGGCTGTACGGCCGCTTCGACGACTTCGACGGTGCCTTCACCTTCGACGAGAAGAACCCGTCCGCCGACAAGGTCAAGGTGACCATCAACACCAACAGCGTGAACTCCAACCACGCCGAGCGTGACAAGCATCTGCGCAGTGCGGACTTCCTGAATGTCTCGAAGAACCCGACCGCGACCTTCGAATCCACCGCCGTGAAGGCCGATGGCAAGAATGCCGAGATCACCGGCAACCTGACCCTGAATGGCGTGACCAAGCCGGTCACCATCAAGGCTGAACTGGTTGGCCAGGGCGATGATCCGTGGGGCGGCTACCGTGCCGGCTTCCTCGGCACCACCACCCTCAAGCTGAAAGACTTCAACATCCAGCGCGACCTCGGCCCGGCTTCCCAGGAAGTCGAGCTGACCCTGTCGGTTGAGGGGGTGCGTCAGTAAGACGCAGGACCGCGAAAACGCCGGCGAATGCCGGCGTTTTCGTTTGTGGCCTTAGTCTCCCCGGCCCTGCAGGCACTGCCGCAGAAGTTGGGTGAGAGTGCGCTGCTCTTCATCGTCCAGCGGCGCGAACAGATTGTCATGGGTTCGTGCGAGGATGGCCTGGGTGCGTTCGTCGATACGGCTCCCGGCCTCGGTGAGGAACAGCTGGAAGCTGCGCTGGTCGTCCGGGTTGCGTTCACGGCGAACCAGGCCGAGCGTCTCCATTTCACGGATCTTACGGGTTACCAGGGCCTTGTCGCGGCACATCTTACGACCCAGGCTCTGCAGGCTCTGGCCCGCGTCGGCGCCGATCAATTCGAGCAGGCGGATGTCCGGTGGCGTGAGGTCGATGCCCTCGGCGTACAGTTCGTCCTGGAGGCTCTCGCGCAAGTGGTCGAGGACCTTCATCAGGGTCTGTGGCAGGTCGGGATTCACGTTGTGGGTCATCGGCTCGGTCACGGTAAACCTTGTGTAAATCAGGTTGATCGGCTCAACCATTTTTTCGTATTTTAGTTGATGTTATCAACTTTGTTCGTCGCCGCGACTGCCTTGCGGGAAACCTACTGTGATGTCGGCCAATGGCTAAAACGTTTCAGTAGTTTTCCCTCAGGGCTTTCGGACGTTTACAAACAGAGCTGAATGTAAGTATTTTTGCCAGCTTTTCCGGACCGGCAAGCCCACAGCCAAACCGGATGCTTTGCTCACGAGGACAACGATATGCAACGAAAGCCAGCCATGCGCGCCCTGGTCCCGGCCCTGCTCGTCGCCATGGCCACTCTTGCCGGCTGCGATAAAGCACAGGCCCCGCAGGAGAAGCAGATCCCCGAGGTCGGTGTGGTGACCCTGCAGCCGCAGGAGGTGACCCTGAGCACCGAACTGCCGGGCCGCACCACCGCGTATCGCATCGCCGAAGTTCGCCCGCAGGTGAACGGCATCATCCTCAAGCGCCTGTTCAAGGAAGGCAGCGACGTCAAGGAGGGCCAGCAGCTGTACCAGATCGACCCGGCCACCTATGAAGCGACCCTGCAGAGTGCCCAGGCCAACCTGGTGTCCACCCAGCAGCAGGCCGAGCGTTACAAGGAACTGGTCAAGGACGAGGCGGTGAGCAAGCAGCAATACGCCGACGCCCAGGCCGCGTACCTGCAGGCCAAGGCCACCGTCGACAACGCGAAGATCAACGTGCGCTACACCAAGGTGTATTCGCCGATCTCCGGCCGCATCGGTCGCTCCAGCGTCACCGAAGGCGCCCTGGTGCAGAACGGCCAGGCCACCGCGCTGGCGACCGTGCAGCAGCTCGACCCGATCTACGTCGACGTTACCCAGTCCTCCACTGCGCTGATCCGCCTGCGCCGCGAGCTGGCCGCCGGGCAGCTGGAGAAGGCCGGCGACAACGCCGCCAAGGTCAAGCTGTACCTGGAAGACGGCTCCGAGTACCCGATCGAGGGCAAGCTGGAGTTCTCCGAGGTCTCGGTTGACCAGGGCACCGGTTCGGTGACCGTACGCGCCATCTTCCCCAACCCGAACAAGGAGCTGCTGCCGGGCATGTTCGTCCATGCGCAGCTGGAAGAGGGCATCAAGAAGCAGGCCATCCTCGCACCGCAGCAGGGCGTCACCCGTGACTTCCGTGGCATGGCCACCGCGCTGGTGCTCAACAGCGAAGACAAGGTCGAGCTGCGCACCCTCAAGACCGAGCGCACCGTGGGCGCCTACTGGCTGGTCAGCGATGGCCTGAAGCCCGGTGACCGCGTGATCACCGAAGGCCTGCAGTACGTTCAACCGGGCGCCCAGGCCAAGGCCGTACCCGCGAAGAACGTGGCGCCCGCCGCTGGTGCCGCCGACAAGCCCGCCGCCGCCGAGCCGGCCAAGCAGGGTTAATCAAGGGGATTCGTAATGTCGAAGTTTTTCATTGACCGGCCCATTTTCGCCTGGGTAATCGCCCTGGTGATCATGCTGGCGGGCGGTCTGTCGATCCTCAAGTTGCCGGTGAACCAGTACCCGGCCATTGCGCCGCCGGCCATCGCCATCCAGGTCGCCTACCCGGGCGCCTCCGCCGAGACGGTGCAGGACACCGTGGTGCAGGTCATCGAGCAGCAGATGAACGGTCTCGACCATCTGCGCTACATCTCCTCGGAGTCCAACTCCGACGGCAGCATGACCATCACCGTGACCTTCGACCAGGGCACCAGTCCGGACATCGCCCAGGTCCAGGTGCAGAACAAGCTGCAGCTGGCCACGCCGCTCCTGCCGCAGGAAGTACAGCAGCAGGGTATCCGCGTGACCAAGGCGGTGAAGAACTTCCTGATGGTGGTCGGCGTCGTCTCCAACGACGGCAGCATGACCAAGGAAGACCTGTCGAACTACATTGTTTCCAACATCCAGGACCCGCTGTCGCGGACCGCCGGTGTGGGTGACTTCCAGGTGTTCGGTTCGCAGTACGCCATGCGTATCTGGCTGGATCCGGCGAAGCTCAACAGCTTCCAGATGACGCCGGGCGACGTGAAGACGGCGATCCAGGCGCAGAACGTGCAGATCTCCTCCGGCCAGTTGGGCGGCCTGCCCGCGGTCAAGGGGCAGCAGCTCAACGCCACGATCATCGGCAAGACCCGCCTGCAGAGCGCCGAGCAGTTCAAGGAAATCCTCCTCAAGGTCAACGCCGACGGCTCCCAGGTGCGCCTGAAGGACGTCGCCGATGTGGCCCTGGGCGGCCAGGACTACAGCATCAACGCCCAGTTCAACGGCAAGCCGGCTTCCGGTATCGCGATCAAGCTGGCTACCGGCGCCAACGCGCTGGACACCGCCAAGTCGATCCGCGCCACCCTGGCCACGCTGGAGCCGTTCTTCCCGCAGGGCATGGATATCGTCTACCCGTACGACACCACTCCGGTAGTTTCGGCCTCCATCCACGAGGTCGTGAAGACCCTGGGTGAGGCGATCCTGCTGGTATTCCTGGTGATGTACCTGTTCCTGCAGAACTTCCGCGCCACGCTGATCCCGACGATCGCCGTGCCGGTCGTACTGCTGGGTACCTTCGGCGTACTGGCTGCCTTCGGCTTCTCGATCAACACCCTGACCATGTTCGGCATGGTGCTGGCGATCGGTCTGTTGGTGGACGATGCCATCGTCGTGGTGGAAAACGTCGAGCGGGTGATGGCCGAGGAAGGCCTGTCACCCAGGGAAGCGGCGCGCAAGTCCATGGGCCAGATCCAGGGCGCGCTGGTGGGTATCGCCATGGTGCTGTCGGCGGTGTTCCTGCCGATGGCGTTCTTCGGCGGCTCCACCGGGGTGATCTACCGGCAGTTCTCCATCACCATCGTCTCGGCCATGGCCCTGTCGGTGATCGTGGCGCTGATCCTCACCCCGGCGCTCTGCGCCACCATGCTCAAGCCCATCGAGAAGGGCGACCACGGCGAGCACAAGCGCGGCTTCTTCGGCTGGTTCAACCGCAAGTTCCTCGCTACCACCCAGGGCTACGAGCGTGGTGTCACCTCGATCCTCAAGCATCGCGTGCCCTACCTGCTGATGTACGTGCTGATCCTCGGGGGCATGGTCTATCTGTTTACCCGCATTCCCACCGCGTTCCTTCCCGACGAGGACCAGGGCGTGCTGTTCGCCCAGGTGCAGACCCCGGCAGGTTCCTCCGCCGAGCGCACCCAGGTGGTGGTGGACTCGATGCGCGAGTACCTGCTGGACAAGGAAAGCAGCTCGGTGGCCTCGGTGTTCACCGTGACCGGCTTCAACTTTGCCGGCCGTGGCCAGAGCTCGGGCATGGCGTTCATCATGCTCAAGCCCTGGGAAGAGCGACCGGGCGCGGAGAACAGCGTGTTCGCGCTGGCCCAGCGCGCGCAGCAGCACTTCTTCAGCTTCAAGGACGCGATGGTGTTCGCTTTCGCCCCGCCGGCGGTACTCGAGCTGGGTAACGCCGTGGGCTTCGACATCTTCCTCCAGGACCAGGCTGGCGTCGGCCACGAAGTGCTGATGCAGGCGCGCAACCAGTTCCTCGGCATGGCCTCGCAGAACCCGGCGCTGCAACGTGTGCGCCCCAACGGCCTGAACGACGAGCCGCAGTACAAACTGCTGATCGACGACGAGAAGGCCAGTGCGCTGGGCGTGTCCCTGGCGGACATCAACACCACAATCTCGATTGCCTGGGGTTCGAACTACGTCAACGACTTCATCGACCGTGGTCGGGTAAAGAAGGTCTACCTGCAAGGCCGCCCGAACTCGCGGATGAGCCCGGAAGACCTGGACAAGTGGTATGTGCGCAACAGCACCGGGGAAATGGTGCCGTTCAGTGCCTTCGCCACCGGTGAATGGAGCTACGGTTCGCCCAAGCTGGCGCGCTACAACGGCGTGCCAGCCATGGAAGTCCTCGGTGAACCGGCCCCGGGCCGCTCCACCGGTGAGGCTATGGCGGCGGTCGAGGATATCGTCAAGCAACTGCCCACGGGGGTTGGCTACTCCTGGACCGGCCTGTCCTACGAGGAACGGCTGTCCGGCTCGCAGGCTCCGGCGCTCTACGCGCTGTCGCTGATCGTGGTGTTCCTCTGCCTGGCAGCACTGTACGAGAGCTGGTCGATCCCGTTCTCGGTGATGCTGGTGGTGCCGTTGGGCGTCATCGGTGCATTGCTGGCGACCTCCATGCGCGGCCTGTCCAACGACGTGTTCTTCCAGGTGGGCCTGCTGACGACCATTGGCCTGTCGGCAAAGAACGCCATTTTGATCGTGGAATTCGCCAAGGAACTGCACGAGCGCGAGGGCAAGCCCATCGTCGAGGCGGCGATCGAGGCGTGCCGTATGCGTCTGCGCCCGATCGTGATGACCTCCCTGGCGTTCGTCCTCGGCGTGCTGCCGCTGGCGATCTCCACCGGTGCTGGCTCGGGCAGCCAGCACGCGATCGGTACCGGCGTGATCGGCGGCATGATTACTGCGACCGTCCTCGCGATCTTCTGGGTACCGCTGTTCTACGTGGTGGTCAGTACCCTGTTCAAGGACAAGCTGTCCAAGGAACAGGAAACCACCGAGAAGGGGCATTGATATGAGAAAGTCCTTACTGTCCCTTGCGATAGCCGCCGGTGTGTTGTCCGGCTGCTCGCTGATCCCCGACTACGAGCGCCCCGAGGCGCCCGTGGCCGCGGCTTACCCGCAGGGCAATGCCTACGATGCGGCGCAACAGGCCAACGCCGGCGCCGACATCGGCTGGCGCGAGTTCTTCAAGGACCCGCAACTGCAGCGACTGGTCGAAGTGTCGCTGGAAAACAACCGCGATCTGCGCGTCGCCGCGCTGAACATCGAAGCCTACCGGGCGCAGTACCGCATCCAGCGGGCCGACCTGTTCCCGGCGGTGGATGCCAGCTTCGACGGCTCGCGGCAGCGCCTGCCGGCGGACCTGTCGCAGACCGGCAGCTCGATGATCAGCAGTCAGTACGGCGCGACCGTTGGCGTAACCGCCTGGGAAGTCGACCTGTTCGGCCGCCTGCGCGCCCTGAGTGATCAGGCACTTGAGCAATACTTCGCGACCGAAGAGGCCCGCCGCAGCACTCAGACCAGCCTGGTGGCCAACGTTGCCAATGCCTACCTGACGCTGCGCGCCGACCAGGCGCAGCTGGAGCTGACTCGCAATACTCTGGGTACCTACCAGAAGAGCTACGACCTGACCCGCCGCAGTTATGAGGTGGGTGTCGCTTCGGCCCTGGATTTGCGCCAGTCGCAGACCCAGGTGGAAAGCGCGCGTGCGACGCTGGCGCAGTACACCCGCCTGGTTGCGCAGGACCAGAACGCCCTGGTGCTCCTGCTGGGCTCCGGCCTGCCGGGCGACATGCCCAAGGGGCGCGAGCTGTCCGACGAACTGCTGGCCACCGTGCCGGCCGGCCTGCCCTCCGACCTGCTGCAACGCCGCCCGGATATCCTCCAGGCGGAGCACCAGCTCAAGGCGGCCAACGCCAACATCGGCGCGGCGCGGGCGGCTTTCTTCCCGAGCATCAGCCTGACCGCCAACGCCGGCACCCTGAGCCCGGACCTCGGCGGCCTGTTCGACGGCGGCTCGGGCACCTGGCTGTTCAAGCCTTCGATCAACCTGCCGATCTTCAACGCCGGCAGCCTGCGCGCGAGCCTGGACCTGGCCAAGGTGCAGAAGGACATCAACGTCGCGCAGTACGAGAAAGCCATCCAGACGGCCTTCTCCGAAGTCGCCGACGGCCTCGCCGCCCGTGGAACTTTCAACGAGCAGCTGCAGGCGCAGCGCGCGCTGGTGGACGCCACCAGCGAGTATTACCGCCTGGCCGACAAGCGCTACCGCACCGGTGTGGACAACTACCTCACCGTGCTCGACGCGCAGCGTTCGTTGTTTAGTGCCCAGCAACAGCTGATCACCGATCGCCTCAACCAGCTGACCAGCGAGGTCAACCTGTACAAGGCTCTCGGCGGCGGTTGGCAGGCCACGGCAGCCCAGGCCAAGCCGATCTCCAACGAGGCGCCGGAAGGCCGATTGTTCTGATCGGAAACAACAACGCCGCCCTTCGGGGCGGCGTTGTTGTTTGCGCGGGCAATTGGCTCGGGGGCCGGCCTATCGCGGACGAAGTCCGCTCCTACGCGACCGGTGAGCACAACGCTTGATCCGGAAGCGCGCCTGCTTGCGATCACGCCTGCGGGGCGCTCCTGCGCTGTTGTGCCGGAGTGGGGGACTGTTCGCGAGCAAGCTCGCTCCTACAGGGCACGGAATACCTGCTCTTCGTAGGAGCGAGCTCGCTCGCGAACCTGCGGATCAGAGCCTCGCGCTGTGGGTGGCCGGCTGGATATGGCTGCCCGCCGGCCAATCCATAGGCGTTCTGCGCCCCACATTGTTGCGCGAGAGTTTGCGGCGCTTCACGCTTCTGCTGGGGCCGGCGTGCCCTCCGTAGGAGCGAGCTTGCTCGCGAACCTGCGGATCAGAGCATCGCGCTGCGCGTCGCCGGCTGGATCTGGTTGTCCGCCAGCCAATCCAGCGCGCACTCGCGCAGCCTTTCGCCCTGGTAGACATACCAGGCCTGCAGCAGCTCGGGATAACCCATCAGCACGTGGCGGAAGGCCTTGAACGGCTTGCGCCCTTCGATGGCGTTGGCCAGGGCGGAATAGGCGTGCGGCTCCGGCACTTCGCGGAGGAAGTCCCGCATCAGGTCCAGTGACTGGCCGCTGCTCAGCGGTTCGATGGGCAGCAGACGCTCCGGCTCGCGGTGCAGCAATTCGGCGAGCTCCGGATCGGGGTCTTCTTCGGCAATCAGCAGCACCTGGCCGCTGAACAGATCGAGGTAGTGATCGATACCCTGGGTGTCGAGCGCGAAGGCGAGTTCGTCGAGGTCGATGGTCAGCGGGCGCATGGTCACTCTCCCTATATGGCGAGTGACCGATCCTACGCCATGCGCATGACAATTGTCCCGCCGGCCGGTGCGGGTACACCGACCGACAGCCACCTCACAGGCGGAAGCGCCCCACCTGCAGTTGCAGCTCGTTGCCCAGGCGTGCCAATTCGGTGCTGGAACTGGCGGTCTGCTCGCTGGCGGCAGCAGACTGGTCGGCGATCTCGCGCACCTGCACCACGCTGCGGTTGATCTCTTCGGCGACGCTGCTCTGCTGCTCGGCGGCGGAAGCGATCTGCAGGTTCATGCCCTGGATGTCGGCCACGGTGCGGGCGATCACTGCCAGCGCATCGCCGGCGCGGCGGGTCAGTTCCACCGAGCTGCCGGTCAGGCGGCGACTGTCGTCCATGCGCGTCACTGCCTCCTGGGCGCCGCGTTGCAGGCCCGCGATCAGCCCCTCGATCTCGGCCGTGGAGGATTGGGTGCGCTGCGCCAGGCCGCGAACTTCGTCGGCGACCACGGCAAATCCGCGCCCGGCCTCGCCGGCACGGGCGGCTTCGATAGCGGCATTGAGCGCTAGCAGGTTGGTCTGTTCGGCCACCGATTTGATCACGTCGAGTACGCTGCCGATCTTCTCGCTTTCCTTGCGCAGCAGCTCCATGGCCTCGGCGGAGCGATCCACTTCGATGGCCAGGCGGTCGATCTGGTTCACCGCGTCCTGTACCACCTGGTCGCCCTGGCGCGTCTGCTGGTCGGCCTGTTGTGCGGCGGCGGAGGCTTGTTCGGCATTGCGCGCGACCTCCTGCACCGTGGCCGCCATCTCGTGGATGGCGCTGGCGACCTGTTCGGTTTCCACGCGCTGGCTGTTGACCCCGGCGCGGGTCTGCTCGGTGACGGCGGAGAGTTCGTCAGCGGCGGTGGCCAACTGGCTGACGCTGCCGCCGATGTGGCCGAGTAGCTGCGACAGGTTCTCGCGCATGCGCAGCATCACCCGCTGCAACTGGCCCAGCTCGTCGCTGCGCTGCAGGTTGAGGTTACGGGAAAGGCCCTGGGACAGGTCGCCCTGGGCGATGCGCTCGGCCAGCTCCAGGGCCTCGTGCAGCGGGCGGACGATCTGGCGATTGATGGCCCAGCCCGACAGCATGCCAAAAGCCAGGGCCAGCACGGCGATGAGGATCTGCCGGGTCTTGGCGGCGGCGGTCTCGGCATCGTTGCGTGCGAGGGTGTCGTCGTAGAGGTGGGTGGCGGCAGAGAGCAGCGCTTCGCTGGCGCCATTCAGGCCCTTGCGTGCCTGCTGGGTGGCGTTTACGCCGTCGCGGAAGTGCTCGATGCCGCTGCGGTAATTCTGCAGGCCATTCAGCGCGCTGTTCAGGCCGTCGGCAGCGATGGCCGGCAATTGGCTCTGCAGGGCGGAGCCGCCGTCGCGCAGTTTGTCGAAGGCGGCAAAGGCGGCCTGTTCGGCGCTGGCGGATTGCTCGAAGACATAGCCGCGTACCTGGTAGCGCACCACCAGCAACTGCTGGTGCAACTGGCCGACGGCCTGGGCGCTGTGCAGCAACTGGCTGTCGCCGGGCTGCTCGGCGAGCAGGTCGAAGAGCTGCTTGTCCAGCGCTTCGAAGGCTTGCAGGGCGCTCTGCGCGCTGCCCACCAGGGTGCTGCGGGCCTGGGTGCGCTGGTCCACGGCGCGGGTCAGGGCGTTGAAAGCTTCGCGGTATTCGCTCACCGCCTGGCGTGCGGCGTCCAATTGCCTGGCATCGATATCGCTGCCTTTCAGGCGCTGCTCGATCAGCTCCAGCATCTTCGTGCTGTGTTGCTCGACCTTCTCGGCCTGACTGCGGTCGCCGCCCAGCTCGAACTGCAGGCGCGCGAGGTTGGCCTGCTGGCTGAGGTCGTTGAGCTCGGTGATGGTTGCCAGCTGCTCACCGCGCCCGGCCTGGTTGTCCAGGCTGCTCAGGCCGCTGAGCAGCACCAGCAGCGTGAGAAAGAGGAGGATGCCGAAGCCCACCACCAGCTTCAGGCTGACGTTCAGGCGTCCCAGCTGTACTACTAGCCAATCGTACATGTCGAATACTCCAGGCAGGCGTCGCCACGGGATCGACGGCCCGTGGCAGGCAACAACAAAAGATCGGAGGCGAGGCGGAATTATCGGGACGCATCTTCGTGCGTCAGAGGCTATCGGCCGCGAGAAGGGAAACTGAAGGCGGGAATTTGTCGCGTCATATCTGACGCGGCCGCGCTCCGGGCGAGCTTTCGTAGGATGGCGTGGAGCGCAGCGATACCCATCGCAGGCGTCGTCGATGGGTGATGGGTATCGCAAGCTCCACCCATCCTACGGGATGGCGCTGCGCGAGGGTTCGGCAGGCGCAGACGTATCGACTGACCATGAAAAAGGCCCGCATTGCGCGGGCCTTTTTCCATCTCGGAAGGATCAGACGCGGAAGCGGCTGACCAGCACTTGCAGCTCATTGCCCAGGCGCGCCAGCTCGACGCTGGAAGCGGCGGTTTCCTCACTGGCGGCAGCAGTCTGTTCGGAGATGTCGCGTACGTTCATCACGCTGCGGTTGATCTCCTCGGCCACGGCGCTCTGCTGCTCGGAGGCGGCGGCGATCTGCTGGTTCATCGACTGGATGGTCGACACGGTGCGGGTGATCGCGCCCAGGCGCTCACCGGCGCGGCGGGTCAGGTCGACCGTGCTGACGGTCAGGTCGCGGCTGGTTTCCATCATCTGCACGGCCTGCTGGGTGCCGCTCTGCAGGCCGGCGATCAGTTCCTCGATCTCTTCGGTGGAGGACTGGGTGCGCTGCGCCAGGCCGCGCACCTCGTCGGCCACCACGGCGAAGCCACGCCCGGCGTCGCCCGCGCGGGCGGCCTCGATGGCAGCGTTGAGCGCCAGCAGGTTGGTCTGCTCGGCTACTGCCTTGATCACGTCCAGCACGCTGCCGATCTTCTCGCTCTCGCGCTTGAGCTTGAGCACCGACTCGTTGGTACGGCTGACTTCGCCAGCCAGGCGGTCCATCTGGTTCACTGCTTCGTTCACCGCACCTTCGCCGTCGCGGGCCTGGCGGTCGGCAGCGGAGGCGGCCTCGGAGGCTTCCTCGGCGTTGCGCGCGACTTCCTGCACGGTGGCGGCCATCTCGTTCATCGCGGTGGCGACCTGGTCGGTCTCGGTCTTCTGGTTGTTGACCCCGGCGCTGGTCTGCTCGGTCACCGCGGACAGTTCCTCGGCGGCGCTGGCGATCTGCGTCACGCCATCGTGGATGCGGCCGATCAGCTCGCGCAGGGACAGGTTCATGCGCTGCATGCTCTTCTGCAGCTGGCCCAGCTCGTCGTGGCGGGTGGTCGGGATATCCCGGCTGAGGTCGCCGTCGGCGATGCGCTCGGCGTGGCCCAGTACGTCACGCAGCGGATTGACGATCTGCACGGTGATGATCCAGGCGGCGATGCTGCCCAGCACCAGGGCGATCAGCGTGGCCAGGCCCAGCAGGGTCTTGGCCTGGGCGACGCCGGCGTCGCGCTTGGCGGTCTGGGTGGCGGTCAGCTCGTTGCTCAGCTTCTCGATCTGCTGGCCGCTGTCGCGCATACGGTCGCGGGCGGCCTGGCTGTCGTTGACCTCGTTGCGGTAGTTGGTCAGCGCGTTGCGGTAGGTCTCCAACGCATCGAGGGTGGCGCGGAATTCTCCGTTGAGTTCGGCCGGCGAGGTGCTCATGTCGCTCTTCACACCGTCGATCAGTTTCTGCAGGGCGGCGAAGGCGGGCTGTTCCAGATTCTGCGCGTCGGTGCTGGTGTAGGCCATCACCTGCAGGCGCGCCTGCATGACGGCGCGGCCAATGCCGGCGAGGTCCTGCAGGTGCTGCAGGCTTTCCACGCTGGCGCTGTTGACCAGCTTCTGCTCGGCTTTCTGCAGGCCCTCGCTGACTGCGCCGGCGGCCTGGATCAGCACCTGTTTGGCGGCATCGCGCTCTTCGAAGGACTTCAGCAACTGGGCGTACAGCTTGCGGTATTCCACGCTCAGCTCATGCTGCTGGTCGATGACGCGACGGTCCTCGGCCTCGCTGAACTTTTCGTTCAGCGCGCGGTGGCGCTGGTCCAGCTTGTCCAGTGTATCGAGCACCAGCCTGGCGTCTTCCGGCGCGCGGGTGGACTGGAACTTCAGGCGGGCGATGCGCAGGTCCTTGGCGATCGAGATCAGCTCGGAAATCTCGCCGAGCTTGTCTCCTCGGTTGATCACGTTGCCCAGGTTGATCCAGCCGGTAAGGGCGATCAGCAGGGTGAGCAGCAGCACCAGGCCGAAGCCTGCGGCGAGTTTGAGTTTGACAGTCAGGTTGTTGAACCAGCGAAACATGAAGGCGGCGCTCCAGGGGTTGTACGGGGCCGGTACGCATGGCTGAGCAGGAAATGCGCAGAGTGGGGACGACCGGTACCGCTGATATCGGCGCGGGCGCGTGGAACTGAAGAGTTCCGGGGTGCTTTTTCTGACTGGCGGTTCACGCTGGAGGCCGCGTGGTTACTGGCTTTGCGCCAGTTTGAGTTAGAACAGTCGTGCCAGAAGAGCGGTCACGGCAGTCTCGACGCGCAGGATGCGTTCACCCAGTTGTACGGGATTCAGGCCGGCCTCTCGCAGCTTGTCGACCTCGTAGGGAATCCAGCCGCCCTCCGGGCCGATCGCCAGCGTCACTGGTTCGCTCAACGCACGCGGGCACTCGGGCCAGGGGCCGGGGTGGCCGATCAGGCCGAGGCTGCCGGCAGCGAGGGCGGGCAGGCGATCCTCGACGAAGGGCTTGAAGCGCTTCTCGATGATGACTTCGGGCAGCGCCGTATCGCGGGCTTGTTCGAGGCCCAGGATCAGTTGCTCGCGGATGGCTTCGGGCTCGAGGAAGGGCGTCTGCCAGAAGCTTTTTTCCACCCGGTAGCTGTTGAGCAGTACCAGGCGCGCCACGCCCATGGCGGCCACGGTCTGCAGCACGCGGCGGAGCATCTTCGGGCGGGGCAGGGCGAGCAGCAGGGTCAGCGGCAGTTTCGCCGGCGGTGCCTGGTCGAAGCTGACCTGCAACTCGGCCTCGTTGGCTTCCAGGCGCAGCAGGTGGCCTTCGCCCATCAGGCCGCCGAGTCGGCCCACGCGCAGGCGGTCGCCGCTTTCGGCGCGGTGGACTTCCTGCATGTGCGTCAGGCGGCGGTCGCGCAGGATCACGCGGTCCGCCGCGACGAAGTCGGCGTCGTCGAGCAGCAGCAGGTTCACGGACGGGTAGCCGGCGGCTGGTCGCCCTTGGGCTCGTCGTCTTCGGTTTCCGGCCCGCGCTTGCGGATCAGGTGGCTGAACAGTACGCCAGCCTCGAACAGCATCCACATCGGCACTGCCAGCAAGGTCTGCGACAGCGGATCCGGCGGGGTGAGAACCATGCCGACCACGAAGCAGCCGATGATCACGTAGGGGCGGATCTTCTTCAGGTAGGCCACGTCGACCACGCCGATCCATACCAGCAGGACAGTGGCCACGGGAATCTCGAAGGCCACGCCGAAGGCGAACAGCAGGGTGAGGAAGTCCAGGTAGCTGTTGATGTCGGTCATCGGCGTCACGCCTTCCGGGGCCTGGCCGAGGAAGAAGTGGAACATCAACGGGAACACCAGGAAGTAGGCGAAGGCCATGCCGGCGTAGAACAGTATGATGCTGGAGGCCAGCAGCGGCAGGGCGACGCGCTTCTCGTGCTTGTACAGGCCGGGGGCGATGAAGCCCCAGATCTGGCCGAGGATCACCGGCATGGCAATCAGCACGGCAACGATCATGGTCAGCTTCAGCGGCGCGAGGAAGGCTGACGCCGGGTCGATGGCGATCATCGTCGCGCCTTCGGGCAGGAAGCGCCGCAGCGGCTCGGAAGCCAGCGCGTAGATCTTCTGCGAGAAGTACAGGAGGCCGATGAAGATCACGAAGATCGCGATCACGCAGCGCAGCAAACGGTTGCGCAGTTCGGTCAGGTGCGAGACCAGGGGCATTTCCTGGTCTTGTTCGGGCTGGTCGGGCTTTTCGGCGCTCATGGGCTACGCGGCGTCTCGGACGAAGCGGACGGCTGGCTCGGCGCCGGCGTCTCGCTTGGGGCTTGCGCCTGGGGCGCAGCGACAGGTTCTGCCGGAGCGGCGGGTGCCGCTTCCGGGGGGGCGACAGGGGCGATGCCCGCGCCTGGCAGGCTGTTCAGCCGGCTGTTGGGCGCGATACTCGGTGCCGCAGGCGACTCGCTCGTCGCCCCTTGGCTGTCGGGCTGGGCCGGCTGCTGCGGGTTGAAGGCTTCGCGGGCCTGGTCCTGCAGGTCGGTCAGCGGCGCCATCAGCTTCTTGGCTTCCTGTTCCATCTGCAGGATGTGCTCGTTGTGCAACTGGCGGCGGATTTCATCCGCACCCAGTTCGCGCTCCACTTCCGTCTTGATGGCGTTGAAGCTGCGCTTGAGCCGGCCGATCCACAGGCCGGCCGTGCGCGCGGCACCCGGCAGGCGGTCGGGGCCGAGCACCAGCAGGGCGACTAGGCCCACCAGCAGCAGTTCGCTGAAGCTGATACCGAACATGAATCAGTCCTTGCGCGCCGGCTCTTCGACCTTGTGCGCCTGGGCGTCGATGGTGTGCGGCTGGTTCAGCGGCGGGTTGCCGGCAGCGGCGCTCGGGTCCTTCTTGTCGTCTTCCTCGGTGTTCATTGCCTTGCGGAAGCCCTTGATGGCTTCGCCGACATCCGAACCCAGGTTCTTCAGGCGCTTGGTGCCGAAGACCAGGACCACGACGATCAGGATGACTACCCAGTGTTTCCAGTCAAAGATGCCCATCTTGTTTTCCTCGCAAAGTTGTCGGGTTCAGGCTGACGGCTGGCGCGCGGCTTTCTCGTCGTGCCCGGAAAGGCCGAAGCGGCGGTCCAGCTCGTCCAGTACCGCCTGCGGGTGCTGGCCGAGGGCGGCGAGCATCACCAGGGAGTGGAACCAGAGGTCGGCCGTTTCGTAGATCAGGTCCGTGCAATCACCACTGGCGGCGGCGTCCTTGGCGGCAAGAATGGTTTCCACCGACTCTTCGCCAACCTTCTCCAGGATCTTGTTCAGGCCCTTGTGATACAGGCTGGCCACGTAGGAGCTGTCCGGTGCGGCATTCTTGCGCGCTTCGAGGACTTCCGCCAGACGGGCGAGGGTATCAGTGCTCATGGGGTTTTCCTGTACCTACGTGGGAGTAGATGGCATCCGGGTCCTTGAGGACCGGGTCGACGGTCTGCCAGGCGCCGTTCTCGAACACCCGGTAGAAGCAGCTCTCGCGGCCAGTGTGGCAGGCGATGCCGCCCAGTTGCTCGACCATCAGGATCACCACGTCGGCGTCGCAGTCCAGGCGCAGTTCGTGGAGCTTCTGCACGTGGCCGGAGTCCTCGCCCTTGCGCCAGAGCTTGCCGCGCGAGCGCGACCAGTAGATGGCGCGGTTCTCGGCGGCGGTAAGGGCCAGGGCCTCGCGGTTCATCCAGGCCATCATCAGCACGCGGCCGGTGCGATGGTCCTGGGCGATTGCCGGTACCAGTCCATCGGCATTCCAGTTGATTTCGTCCAGCCAGTCTTTCATCTCGGGTTCCGTACAGCGGGCACGCACGGTGCCCAGAGCCACTTCGTATAGCGGTCAAGTGTGCCAGCCGCTGGGGCGACTGGCTATCGGCGCAGAATCAGATACAGACCACCGGCCAGCATCGCCCAGGCCGGCCAGGCGGCGAGGGAGTGGGTGGCCAGGCCGGTTTCGGCGGCGCCGGCAACCAGCACTGCGCCAATCAGCCGCGCCGGCCAGGCGCTGGCCATGCCGGCCTGAGCACCGCTCAGGCGCGCTTCTGGCTGCGGCTCGCGGGACAGGCGTTCGAGCGTGTCGCGGGTCATCTGCGCCAGGTGCGGCAGTTGTTCGATGTGCTGCTGGGCGTTGCGCAGCAGGGTGCCGGGGCTGACGCGATCACGCATCCAGCGCTCCAGGAAGGGCTGCGCGGTGGTCCACAGGTCCAGCTCCGGATAGAGCTGGCGGCCCAGCCCTTCGATGTTCAGCAGGGTCTTCTGCAGCAGCACCAGTTGCGGTTGTACTTCCATGTTGAAGCGCCGCGCAGTCTGGAACAGGCGCAGCAACACCTGGCCGAAGGAGATGTCCTTCAGCGGCTTCTCGAAGATCGGCTCGCACACGGTGCGGATCGCCGCCTCGAAATCGTTGACCTTGGTTTCCGCCGGCACCCAGCCCGAGTCGATGTGCAACTGGGCGACCTTGCGGTAGTCACGCTTGAAGAAGGCGATCAGGTTGCGCGCCAGGTAGTCCTGATCCTCGTTGGTGAGGCTGCCGACGATGCCGCAGTCCACCGCGATGTACTGCGGGCTCCAGGGCGTGCGGGTGCTGACGAAGATGTTGCCGGGGTGCATGTCGGCGTGGAAGAAGCTGTCGCGGAATACCTGGGTGAAGAAGATCTCCACACCGCGTTCGGCCAGGGCCTTGAAGTCGGTGCGCTGGTCGCGCAGGGTCTCCAGGTCGGTCACCGGGATGCCGTAGATGCGCTCCATCACCAGTACCTTGGGGCGGCACCAGTCCCAGTAGACCTGGGGTACGTAGAGCAGCGGCGAGCCTTCGAAGTTGCGCCGCAGCTGCGAGGAGTTGGCCGCTTCACGGAGCAGGTCGAGCTCGTCGTAGATGGTCTTCTCGTAATCGCTGACCACTTCGGCCGGGTGCAGGCGGCGGGCGTCGGCGGAGATGCGCTCGGCGGTGCGCGCGAGGATGTGCAGCCAGGCGATGTCCGAGCGGATCACCGGCTCCAGGTTCGGGCGGATGACCTTCACCACCACTTCCTCGCCGCTCTTGAGCTGCGCGGTGTGCACCTGCGCCACCGATGCCGAGGCCAGCGGTTCGCGTTCGAAGCGGGCGAACACCTGCTCGATCTTCGCGCCCAGTTGCTGTTCGATGAGCGCCACGGCCTGTTCCGGCGGGAAGGGCGGCACCTTGTCCTGGAGGAAGGCCAGTTCCAGGGCAATGTCATCAGGGAGCAGGTCGCGGCGGGTGGAGAGTATCTGGCCGAACTTGATGAAGATCGGCCCGAGGTCTTCCAGCGCCAGGCGGATGCGCGCGCCACGGCTCAGGTCCAGCGGTTTGCGCGGTAGCCAGCGCCAGGGCAGCAGGCCGCCGACCAGACGCAGCCACCAGGGCAGGAAGGGCAGTTCGAGGACCATGTCGTCCAGGCGGTAGCGGATGGCTACGCGCTGGATGCGCAGCAGGCGGCGGAAGGCGAGCAGCTTCATGCGTCAGGCTTGATCTTCTGGGTCAGGCGAGTGATCCGCGCGTCGAGGCGGTCGAGGGATATCTTCAACTGGTCCAATTCGGCGAAGCGCGCTTCGGCTTCATGCCGGCCGACCAGGGTGCGGCTTTCTTCGGCGAGGTAATCGGCGAGGCTCAGGCGCAGGCTTTCCAGGCTATCGCCGGCCCACGCCATGCCGCCGCGCAGGCGCGCGCCGAGCAGATGTGCGGGTGCCGGGCCGAGCCAGCGGGAGACTTCGTACTCCCAGTCGAGTTCGAGGCTCTGGAGGATGTCGGCCAGCTCCAGCAGCATCGCGCTGTCGCCGCCCATGGTCACTTCCGGGCTGTGCAGGACGCGGGTCTTGTCCTTGGCCAGGGCCAGCTGCAGCAGGCTGCCGGCCGGTGCGACGAGGGTGCAGTCGGCCGGCGCCTCGTGGTGCGCGGCCAAGTGCAGGCCGTCGGCATCGGGCAGGATGAACAGCCGCAGCGCCGGCGCCTGGCAGTCCACTTCCAGCACCTTGCCGGCGAGCCGGCCGAGGCGCCTGAGCGCCACGCCATCGAGCCGCAGCACGCGGTTGATGGTGGCTTCGGCGCTGGCCAGGGCGGCCTGCAGGAGCAGGGTCATCAGGGCTTGATGCCGCGGTGCAGGGCGACCACGCCGCCGGTCATGTTGTGGTAGGTGACGCGGTCGAAACCGGCCTCCACCATCATCGACTTCAGCGTTTCCTGGTCGGGGTGCATGCGGATCGACTCGGCGAGGTAGCGGTAGCTCTCGGAATCGTTGGTCACCAATTTGCCCATCAGCGGCAGCAGGGTGAAGGAGTAAGCATCGTAGGCCTTGGACAGCAGGCTGCTGGTGGGCTTGGAGAACTCCAGCACGAGCAGGCGGCCGCCGGGCTTGAGCACCCGCAGCATGGAACGGATGGCTTCGTCCTTGTGAGTGACGTTGCGCAGGCCGAAGGCGATGGTTACCGCGTCGAAGTAGTTGTCGGGGAACGGCAGCTTCTCGGCGTCGGCCTGGACGAAGCTGACGTTGCCGGCGACGCCGCTGTCGAGCAGCTTGTCGCGGCCGACCTTGAGCATCGAGGCGTTGATGTCGGCCAGCACCACTTCGCCGGTCGGGCCGACCAGGCGGGAGAACTGGCGGGTCAGGTCGCCGGTGCCGCCGGCGATGTCCAGCACCCGGTTGCCGGCGCGCACGCCGGACAGTTCGATGGTGAAGCGCTTCCACAGACGGTGGATGCCGCCGGACATCAGGTCGTTCATCAGGTCGTACTTGGCGGCGACCGAGTGGAACACTTCGGCGACCTTCTCGGCCTTCTCGCTCTCGCGCACGGTCTTGTAGCCGAAGTGCGTGGTGGGATCGGCGCTGTCCTGGCCGGCTTGGGGCTTGCGCGGTTCGCTCATGGCGTTTCTACCCTGGAAGTCAGTGGCGGGCATTCTAACAGGATGCGGAGAAAACGCCGCCCCGCTCGCCGCCGCAAGAGGGGTGCCGGGGTGCGGCGATACGGCGCGGCGCGTATTATCTGGAAAGTCAGTCAATCGCGGAGTTCCAGCATGTCCCGTATCCACGTCGAACGTAACCATTCCCTGGGCCTGGAGGCCGCCCGCGCCAAGGCAGAGAAGCTCGCCGACAAGCTCTCCCGCGAGCACGGGGTGAGCAGCGAGTGGCAGGGCGACACCCTGCTGTTCAAGCGCAGCGGCGTGGATGGGCGCATCGAAGTGGGCGCGGACAAGGTTGCGGTGGATGTGAAGCTGGGCCTGATGCTCTCGGCCATGGGCGGCCTGCTCAAGGGTGAGATCGAGCGCGCGCTGGACAAGGCGCTGGCGTAAGGGTGGCGGCAGGCGGCAGGCGGCAGGCGGCAGGCTTCAGGCTGTTTTCCCCTGCAGCCTGAGGCTAGCCGCCTGTAGCCGCTTCGTTCCTGCAAAGCCTGGTATGTGTTTTCTAATTTTCCCCGATACCTTGGCTCACAGTCCCGCCTTTCGCGGGCAGCTGTTCGACATCATCGAATCAGAACCCTGTGAGGTGCCACCATGGCCAAGGCTGTCAGCAAGAAGAAAGTCGCAGAGCTCGAATCCTCCCTTTACTCCGATGCCAAGCACTACGCGCGGCAGATCTGGCTCGCCGGCCTGGGTACCTACGCTCGCGTGGGCGCCGAAGGCAGCGAGTACTTCAAGGAACTGGTCAAGTCCGGCGAGTCCGTGGAGAAGAAAGGCCGCGACCTGGTGAGCACCCAGATCGACGCCGCCAACGACAGCGTCAAGGGTCGCCTGCACAGCGTCAAAGCCAAGCTGAATTTCGACAGGATCGAGGAAGCGTTCGATGCGCGTGTCGCCTCCGCCCTCAATCGAATCGGAATTCCCTCCAGGCGTGATGTGGAGGCGCTCTCTGCTAAGCTGGATGAGCTGAGCGCAGTGCTCGAGCGTGTCGCGAGAACCCAATAAGGAGAGCAGGATGGCTGGCAAAAAAACTACCGATAAAAAAGAGTCCAGTTGGATCGGCGAGATCGAGAAATACTCGCGGCAGATCTGGCTGGCTGGCTTGGGGGCCTACTCGAAGGTCAGCAAGGACGGCAGCAAGGTGTTCGAGACCCTGGTCAAGGACGGCGAGAAGGCTGAGAAACTGGCCAAGACCGAAGTCGAGGGTGCGGTGAAGACTTCCACCCGTTCCGCGAAGGCGCGCGTCGATGCCGTGAAGGGCGCCGCGATCGGCAAGTGGGGCGAGCTGGAAGAGGCCTTCGACAAGCGCCTGAACAGCGCGATCTCGCGCCTGGGCGTACCGAGCAGCCGTGAAGTGAAGGACCTGCACAGCAAGGTCGATAGCCTCACCAAGCAGATCGAGAAGCTCACCGGCGTCAGCGTCGCCAAACCGGCCGCCAAGGCTACCGCCAAACCCGCAGCGAAAGCCGCCGCCAAACCGGCCGCGAAACCCGCTGTGAAGACCGCGGCTTCCAAACCGGCTGCCAAATCCGCCGCCAAGCCCGCTGCGAAACCTGCAGCGAAGCCGGCTGCCAAGCCCGCCGCTAAAGCTGCCGCCAAACCGGCTGCCAAGGCGGCCGCGAAACCCGCTGCCAAGGCTGCGGCCAAACCTGCCGCGAAACCGGCTGCCAAACCCGCTGCTGCGAAAGCCGCTGCGAAGCCGGCCGTCAAGACCGCTGCAAAATCGGCCGCTGCAAAACCGGCTGCTGCCGCCAAGCCTGCCGCTGCGAAACCTGCAGCCAAGCCGGCCGCGGCGAAGAAGCCTGCCGTGAAGAAGCCCGCCGCACCCAAGGCCGCCGCCAAACCGGCTGCTGCGAAACCGGCAGCCGCTCCGGCCGCCACCCCGGCACCGTCGGCTGCCGCCGCCGCGCCGGCCGTGACGCCGTCCGCTGCCGCTCCGGCAACGCCGCCGTCCCAGGCCTGATCGGTCTGCTGCAACACCCACGCCCGGCCTCGCGCCGGGCGTTTTCATTCTCTCAAGGGAAAAGCTTGCGCGCTGTGGCTCAGGGAGCGAGGTAGCGCTTGGCGAGCCGCTCGGCGATCAGCTGCGAGTCCGGGCGCAGGTGTGGCGCCACCAGCATCATCACCTGGAACACCACCTGGCGTACGTCACCCTGGTGGCCGAGGATGCGCTGGTAGTCCAGCGAGAACAGCAAGGTCAGGGTGATCTGCTCCACCAGTTGGCCGAGCGCTTCGGTGTCGCTGATCAATTCGTCCTGGGCCTTTAGCTGCGCCAGCAGCGTAGCCAGGGTGCGCTTGAGCTGGTTGAGCCAGGTGCGTATGCCGCGAGCCAGCCTGGGCAGCTTTCCGGAAAGATTGGAGAGGTCCTGGAAGAGGAAGCGGTAATGCGCCAGGCGCTCGACGATCAGGTGCAGGAACAGCCAGTAATCCTCGGCACCCAGTCGCACGTCTTCCGGCGGGTCAAGCAGTGGCGCCAGTTCCTCCTGGAAGCGCTCGAACAGCGCCAGCACCAGGGGTTCCTTGCCGTGGAAGTGGTAGTAGAGATTGCCGGGGCTGATGCCCAGTTCGGTGGCGATCTCCAGGGTGGAGACGTTGGGCTCGCCCTGCTCGTTGAACAGCTGCAGGGCGCATTCGAGAATCCGGTCGCGCGTTTTCATCCGTGTTCTTGTTCCAGCCGCAGTGGAGCCGACGATAGCCGCGGGGGAGGGTGGCTGCCAATGGCTGCGCGGCAAACTTCTGCACGGAGCGTTCTTTGCGCTTCGCTCCAAGGGTCGCCGGGAGAGTTTCTCGTAGGATGGGTGGAGCGCAGCGATACCCATCAATTCCGCGCGCCGACGGCATGGGTATCGCTGCGCTCCACCCATCCTACAAGAGCCTTTACGGTGCTGGCTGGGCAATTCGTTTCGGGTTGCCGAGATCAGCGCACATGCACATACGTCCCCGGCGCCGCTTCCTTGGGCGGGTATTCGGCGTTGCCCAGGTCGAAGCTCACCGGGCGTCGTTCGCCCGAGCGCTGCTGGATCCACTCCAGCCACAGCGGCCACCAGCTGCCTTCCTGGCGCTTGGTGTCGTAGTACCAGGCACGCGGGTCGGAGCTGATCTTGCCGTTTTCGAAGTAGCAGGCCTTGGGGTTGCCGGGCGGGTTGAGGATGCTCTGGATATGTCCGCTGTTGGACAGCACGAAGCGACTGTCGCCGCCCAGTAGCTGCGCCGAGCGGTATACCGCGTCCCACGGCGTGATGTGATCGGTGATGCCGGCGACGTGGAAGTTGTCCACGGCCACTTTCTTCAGGTCGATGGCCGTGCCGTTGACTTCCATGGCGCCGGGGCGGGCCAGTGGGTTGTGCTTGAAGAAGTCGAGGAAGTCGCCGTGCAGCGCGGCAGGCAGGCGAGTGTTGTCGTTGTTCCAGTAGAGGATGTCGAAGGCTGGCGGCTGTTTGCCCAGCAGGTAGTTGTTGACCCAGTAGTTCCAGATCAGGTCGTTGGGCCGCATCCAGGCGAACACCTTGGCCATGTCGCGACCGTCCAGCACCCCGTGCTGGTAGGAGCGGCGCTTGCTGGTCTCCAGGGTCTGCTCGTCGGCGAACAGCGCGGCGGGGGTTTCCACCTGGCTGTCCAGCAGGCTGACCAGGTAGGTGGCGCTGGCGATCTTGCGCAATTGCCGGCGCGCCTGCAGATGGCCTTGCAGGGCCGCAATGGTCAGGCCGCCGGAGCAGGCACCCATCAGGTTCACGCTTCGGCTGCCGCTGATGGAGCGGCACGCCTCGATGGCTTCGTCCAGTGCCGTGACGTAGGTCGACAGCCCCCATTCGCGGTGACGCGCATCGGGGTTGCGCCAGCTGACCATGAAGACCTGCAGATTATTCTTCAGGGCGTACTGGACGAAGCTCTTCTCCGGCGACAGGTCGAAGATATAGAACTTGTTGATCTGCGGCGGCACGATCAGCAACGGCTTGGCGTGCAGATGCTCGCCCATCGGCTTGTACTGGATCAGCTCCAGCACCTCGTTGCGGAACACCACGGCGCCGTGCGTGGTGGCCAGGTTCTGGCCGATTTCGAAGGCGCTGCGGTTGACCTGGCTGGGCATGCCGCCGTTGTGCATCAGGTCGTCCAGCAGATGCTGCACGCCCTTGAGGACGCTCTGTCCGCCGGTGTTGAACAGCTCCTTCACCGCCAACGGGTTGAGCAGTGTGTTGGATGGCGAGGCGGCGTCGGACAGGATCGACAGCAGGAACCGCGCGCGGGCGCGGTCGTCGGGCTTCAGGTCACTCTCGTCGACCCAGGCCAGCAACTGCTTCTGCCAGGCCAGGTAGGCCTGCACGGTACGCCGGTAAAGCGGATTCAGCCGCCAGGAGGGGTCCTGGAAGCGCGCGTCCTGCGGGTTGGGTTGCAGCGGCGAGTCGCCGATCAGCACCTTGCCGACCTGCTTGCCGAAGGCCGCCAGGTGCTTCGCCGAATGCACCGGCTGGCGCACACCCTGCAGTGCCAGCATGCGCAGGGTGGACAGCATGTCCTTGCCGCGCAGGCCGACCATCGCGCTCTGCGCATTCATGTATTGGGTGGGAACGGGGACGCTACCAGGCTCAGCTTTCTCTCGCATGAACAGCACTCCGTAAAGGGTCCGACCTGCCAATGGCGACGCAAAGCCTGTACCAGAATCGGGAATGGCCCGTTCCAGACGCTTGTCGCCGGTTCGAGGGATGTGCACGGGTATCGACGCGAGAGGAAACTGCCCGAAAACAGGGCAGTCGATCAGCAGCCGGGCTGCCCTGCGGTCACCTGCGAAGGTGGCCGCAGCGCGGGGCCCGAATCAGGCGCTACGTGTCGATACCCGTGAACACGCCTGTTTGTTGTTCGGCTCTTTAAAAAAAGTGCCTGTGCAGCGATCGGTCAAGGCAGGATGCCCACCGAGTGTGACGAAGCTGTGATGCTTCAGCCGGCCTTGGGGGCGAATGGACGGGGGTGGATGATCGCGCGCTGTCGCTCTTCCTGGAGGAATTTCATGATGATCGGTGCCACGGTTTCCGCGCGGGTCACCAGGAACAGGTGGCCGTCGTCGATCACGTGCAGCTCCGAGTTGGGAATGCGCCAGGCCAGCATGCGCATGTTGATCAGCGGGATGATCGGGTCGTCGTCGCCGGCCAGGATCAGCGTCGGCTGACGAATCTTGTGCAGCCAGTGGATGCTGGTCCAGCCCAGGCCTGCGAACAGCTGCCAGTAGTAGCCCATCTTGCCGGACGAGCGCACCTTGCTGGCAAAGGCCATGGCCAGCTTCGGGTCGCGGCGGAAGGCGCCGCCGTAGATGTCCGGGGCGATGTGTACACCGTACGACGGCTGGATGTAGCGCCGCGGGCTGGCCATGCGCCAGAGCACCGCCGGCTTGCCCGGCACCATCACCGCACCGGCGGCGGTGGCGGCGAGGATCAGCTTCTTGCAGCGCTCGGGGTAGTCGTGGGCGAACTGCTGCGCCAGGGCGCCGCCCCAGGACACGCCGATGGCCGTCACCTGGCCGTAGTCGAGGTAGTCGAGCATCCGCGCGGCCAGCTTGGCCAGGCCGGGGAAGCGGTAAGGCGTGCTGGGGGTGGACGAGCCGCCGACACCGGGCACGTCGAAGGCGATCACCTCCAGGTCCGGGTCCAGTGCGGCGACGAAGGGGAACACCAGTTCGAGGTTGGCGCCGATGCCGTTGAAGATCAGCAGCGGCGTCATGTGTTTCTTGCCCGGGCGCACGGCGGTGCGGATGGTCTGCCCGTCGAGCTCGATGGTGCGGAACTCGAAGGGCTGCGCCGCCGGCGCCTTGCTCGGCAGTATCTCCTCGCCGCTGCTTTTGCTGCGCGCGCGCCGGCTCGTCGGCGCGGCCACTTCCACGGCCTGCGACGAATCTGGATGGTTGGCGTCGTCCACGGCGCCGGCTTGCGGGAGGAGTTCTGTTTTCATCGTTCGTGTACGTAGGTTCCGGGGGAGGCCTCGCCGGCCGGGTGAGCCTTGTTACCCAGGGCGGTCGGGGCCTTTTTCAGCTTGCCTGCGCGCTCGGCCAGCCATTGTTGCCAGTGCAGCCACCAGGAGTCGGCGTGCTTGCTGGAGTTTTCCTGCCAGGTCTTGGAATCGACGGAAAGGTCAGGGCCGGTCATGAAGCGTGCCTTGGGGTTGCCCGGTGGGTTGAGGATGCTCTGGATGTGCCCGCTGTTGGAGAGGATGAACTCACACTTGCCGCCCAGCAGGCGGGCGGAGCGGTAGCAGGCTTCCCACGGCGTGATGTGGTCGGACAGGCCGGCCACGCAGTAGAAATCGCAGGTGACCTGCTTGAGATCGATCGGCGTGCCGGAGACTTCCAGGGCGCCGGCGCGGGTCAGCGGGTTGGTCTTGAACATCTCCACCAGCTCGCCGTGCAGCGCGGCGGGCAGGCGCGTGGTGTCGTTGTTCCAGAACAGGATGTCGAAGGCCGGCGGCTCGTTGCCCAGCAGGTAGTTGTTGACCCAGTAGTTCCAGATCAGGTCGTTGGGGCGCATCCAGGCGAACACCTTGGCCATGTCCTTGCCTTCCAGCACGCCGGACTGGTACGAGCGGCGCTTGGCGGCTTCCAGGGTCTTCTCGTCGGCGAACAGGGCGACCTGGGTGTCCAGTTCGAAGTCGAGCACGCTGACCATCTGGGTGAAGGCGTGCACCTTGTTCTCGCCCAGCGCGGCGTAATGGCCGAGCAGCGTGACGGTGGTGATGCCGCCGGAGCAGGCCCCGAGCATGTTCAGGTCCTTGCTGCCGGTGATCTTCAGGACCACGTCGATGGCTTCTTTCAGCGCCTCGATGTAGGTGGTCAGGCCCCACTCGCGCTGTGCCTTGGTCGGGTTGCGCCAGCTGACGATGAAGGTCTGCACCTGGTTGCGCAGGCAGAAGCGCGCCAGGCTCTTCTCCGGCGACAGGTCGAAGACGTAGAACTTGTTGATCTGCGGCGGCACCACCAGCAGCGGGCGCTCGTGCACGCTTTCGGTGATCGGCTTGTACTGGATCAGTTCCAGCACGTCGTTGCGGAACACCACCGCGCCTTCGGTCACGGCCAGGTTCTTGCCGACTTCGAAGGCATCCATGTTCACCTGGCTGGGCATCCCGCCGTTGTTGACCATGTCCTTGGCGAGGTGGGTGAGGCCATCGAGCAGACTCTTGCCGCCGGTTTCGAAGAAGCGTTTGACTGCTGCCGGGTTGGACAGCGTATTGGTCGGCGCCATGGCCTCGGTCATCAGGTTGATGACGAACTGGCCACGGCTGATGTCCTGGGGCGACAGGTCGCTCTCGCCCATCCAGGTGTGCAGCTCCTTGCGCCAGGCCAGGTAGGTCTGCAGGTAGCGGCGGTAGAGCGGGTTCTGGCTCCAGGCCGGGTCGTTGAAGCGACGGTCGTCGTCCGAGGGCTTCAGGTCGGATTTGCCGAGCAGCACGTTCTTCAGCTCGAGGCCGAAGTGCGTCGCGTGCTTGGCGCTGTGGAAGGGCTGCTTGATCGCTTGCAGCAACACCATCCGGGCAGAAGTGAGCAGGTCCTTGCCGCGAATCCCGATCACCGGGTTGAGGGCAAGTGTGTTTTCCGCGGCTTGCTGGGGTAGATCGCTGTTGTTCTTCTGGGTCATCGGCGACGCTCCATTGTCCTGAGACGCATACTGGCGGGGCTCACCTGGGTGACGTAATGCCTAGTACTTCTCGGGGTTGCGGAACGTGGAGACAGCTCCACGCGATTCATCTACTTGGCGGCATCACTGGAAGTTCAGGAGACCACGCTCTGTGCACTGTAACTCCGTACATTGCACTGCCTTGGTTACCCGAGTTTCCTTCGCCGCGCAAGCTGGTGCAGCGTGGGCCTTCTCCTAGGAGTATGTCGGGAAAAGTTAGAAAACGCGCCCTAGAGCGGCGGCATCTCGCCAATCCCCTGACGGCGGCCACGCAAGCAACAGTCTGCCGGAGGAATGTTGCAAATGGCGTGCCCTGGGCGATTGCCCGACGAAGGTTGGCGCGAGGAATGGAGCGGGAGCGGGGCGAACGACCTGTAGGAGCGAGCTTGCTCGCGAACTGACTCTGCAGCGAGGCGGGTTCGCGAGCAAGCTCGCTCCTACAGGAAGCACCTTCAGCATCTGTGGGAGCGGATTTATCCGCGATGGGTTTGGCGTGGCCTGGGGCCGATCGCGGACGGAGTCCGCTCCTACGCAGTCAGGAAGTGTGGTGTCCCGGTTACAGCATCAGCTTGACCACGGACTCCGACGGGTCGCGCGACTTGCCGGCTTTCTCCAGCTGCGCCAGGTAATCCGCCCACATCTCGTCGTGGCGCACGCACAGCTCGTAGAGATAGTCCCAGGTGAACAGGCCGCTGTCGTGGCCGTCATCGAAGGTCAGCTTGAGCGCGTATTGCCCGGCCGGCTCCAGGTTGCTCAGGCCGACATTCAGCTGGCCGACCTGCAGCACCGGGTTGCCGTGGCCCTGGACTTCCGCCGACGGCGAATGCACCCGCAGAAACTCGGCAGACAGTTCGTAGGACTGCTCCCCATAGGTCAGCGAAAGCTTCTTCGAGGCCTTGTGCAGCTTGATGGCGGAGGGAATGTGCATGGAGGGCTCCAGGCTAAAGGCTGCAAGCCGCAGGCGGTTGGCATGTAGCCTGCCGCCTGCGGCCTGTAACTGCTCTTAGAGAATGTAGCGCGACAGGTCTTCGTCCTGGGCCAGTTCGCCAAGGTGACCGTTGACGTAGGCCGCGTCGATCACGATGGCCTTGTCGCTGTGCTCGCTGGCGAGGTCGGCGGCATCGAACGACACCTCTTCGAGCAGGCGCTCGAGCAGGGTGTGCAGGCGACGGGCACCGATGTTCTCGGTCTTCTCGTTGACCTGGAAGGCGATCTCCGCGAGACGCTTGATGCCGTCGGCGGCGAACTCGATGTCCAGGCCTTCGGTCTTCAGCAGCGCGGTGTACTGCTCGGTCAGCGAAGCGTGGGGCTCGCTGAGGATGCGCTCGAAGTCACTGGGGCTCAGGGCCTTCAGTTCGACGCGGATCGGCAGACGGCCCTGCAGTTCCGGTACCAGGTCGCTAGGCTTGGACAGGTGGAACGCGCCCGAGGCGATGAACAGGATGTGGTCGGTCTTCACCATGCCCAGCTTGGTGTTCACGGTGCAGCCTTCGATCAGCGGCAGCAGGTCACGCTGCACGCCCTCGCGGGACACATCGGCGCCGCCGACGTTGCCGCGCTTGGCGATCTTGTCGATCTCGTCGATGAAGACGATGCCGTTCTGCTCCACCGCTTCCAGGGCGCGGGCCTTGAGGTCTTCTTCGTTGACCAGGCGCTGCGCTTCCTCGTCGCGGATCAGCTTCATGGCCTCGGCGACCTTCAGCTTGCGGCTCTTGCGCTTGCCCTTGCCCATGTTGGAGAACAGGTTCTGCAACTGGTTGGTCATCTCTTCCATGCCGGGCGGGGCCATGATTTCCACGCCCGAGGGGATGTCGGCGACCTCGATGTCGATTTCCTTGTCGTCCAGTTGGCCTTCGCGCAGGCGCTTGCGGAACAGCTGGCGGGTGTTGGAATCCTCGCGCGCCGGCTCGTCGCCGAAGCCGGTGGTGCGTGCCGGCGGCAGCAGCGCGTCGAGGATGCGCTCTTCGGCGGCATCTTCGGCGCGGTACTTGACCTTCTGCACTTCCTGCTCGCGGAGCATCTTGATCGCGGCATCGGCGAGGTCGCGGATGATCGACTCGACGTCACGGCCGACATAGCCGACTTCGGTGAACTTGGTCGCTTCCACCTTGATGAACGGCGCGTTGGCCAGCTTGGCCAGGCGACGGGCGATCTCGGTCTTGCCGACGCCGGTCGGGCCGATCATCAGGATGTTCTTCGGCGTCACTTCGGCGCGCAACTCGGCCGGCAGCTGCATGCGCCGCCAGCGGTTGCGCAGGGCGATGGCGACGGCGCGCTTGGCATCGTCCTGGCCGATGATGTGGCGGTTGAGTTCGTGGACGATCTCGCGGGGAGTCATGGACATTTGACGGGTTACTCCGGAACGACAACGCCTCAAAGGGCGCTGTCGAGCTCCTCGATGGTCAGGTTCTGGTTGGTGAACACGCAGATGGAGCCGGCGATGTTCAGCGCGGTCTCGGCGATTTCGCGGGCGCTCATCTCGTCGTTGGCCTTCTGCAGCAGCGCCATCGCGGCCGCCTGGGCGAAGCCGCCACCGGAGCCCATGGCGATCAGGCCATGCTCGGGTTCGACGACGTCACCGTTGCCGGTGATGATCAGCGAGGCGTCCTTGTTGGCCACGGCGAGCATGGCTTCCAGGCGGCTCAGGGAACGATCGGTACGCCAGTCCTTGGCCAGTTCGACGGCGGCGCGCACCAGGTGGCCCTGGTGTTTTTCCAGCTGCTGCTCGAAGCGTTCGAAGAGGGTGAAGGCATCGGCGGTGGCGCCGGCGAAGCCGGCCAGCACTTCACCGTGGTACAGGCGGCGGACTTTCTTCGCGTTGCCTTTCATCACGGTGTTGCCCAGGGAAACCTGGCCGTCGCCGCCCATGACGACTTTGCCGTTACGGCGGACAGATACGATGGTGGTCAAGGGTCTTACTCCACACTAGCGGGGCGATGTGCCCGAATGCAGAGTCAGATGGGGACTCGGTCGGCGGGGTTCAAGTCCTGCACCGGACGAGTAGCGCGCATTTCTCGCGCCGCTCGTCGGTGCGGGCCTTGGAATCAGCGGGTCTGGCGCTGCTGTAACAGCAGGTTGCTGAAGCCGTTGCCGGCCAGTTGCTTCTGCGCGGCGGAGGCCTTGGCGCGGTCGCCGTAGGGGCCGACCATCACCCGGTACCATGTTTCGTCGCGTACCGTGCCGGACTCCACGCGGGCGTTCTGGCCCATCATGATGATCTGCGCGCGCAGGTGGTCGGCGTCGGTCTGTTTGCGGAACGAGCCCGCCTGCAGGTAGTACTGCGTCGCGGCCACGGCTGGCGGCGGGGTCGGCTTGGCCGGTGCGCTATCGCTGGCCGGAGCCTGCGGCAGGGCCTGCTTCTGCGCGCTGGCGACCTGGGTCGCTGGCGGCGTGGCGGGCGTTGCCGGCTTGACCACTGCGGGCGGTGGCGGAGTCTGGCCGCTCAGGGCGGTCAGGGCGCGCTGGGTGTCGATTTTCTCGGCTTCTTCCTTGGTCGCGACCACGGTCGGCGGCGGAGTCGGCTTGGCCGGTGGCGGCACGGCCTCCGGCGGCACGGCGACTTCCGAGCCCGGCAGCAGGGTGTAGAAGTCGTACTTGGGCTTGACCCCGGTGGGTGCCGCCGGCTGCTGCGGTTGCACGGTGCCGGAGGGCTTGTTGGAGCCGACCACGGTCTTGGGCGCTTCCGGCTTCTCGCGTTTGACGTCGTTGCGACCCGGCTCCAGCTTCATCAGGAACATGATGAAGCCGCCGATGGCCAGGCCGGCGACCAGCCAGACCCAGCCGGGGACCGACGTCTTCTTGGCCGGGGCCTGGTAGCGGCTGGCGCCGCGCTTGGGAGCGGGTTTCTTTTTCGCCATGGGTGCTTACATGCGCTCCAGGGTTTCCAGGCCCAGCAACTCCAGGCCCTGCTTGAGGGTGCGGCCGGTCAGCGCGGCAAGGCGCAGGCGGCTTTCCTGTTGCGCCGGGTCTTCGGCGGTGAGGATCGGGCAGTGCTCGTAGAAACTGGAGAACAGGCCGGCCAGCTCGTACAGGTAGGCGCAGAGGATGTGCGGCACACCCTTGGTCGCCACGTTGTTGAGCAGGTCGGTGAACTGCGCCAGCTGTGCGGCCAGGGCGATTTCCTGCGGTTGCTGCAGGACGATCTTGCCGCCCACTTCGTCATAACCCTTGCCCAGCTTGCGGAAGATGCTCGCCACGCGGGTGTACGCATACAGCAGGTACGGTGCGGTGTTGCCCTCGAAGCTCAGCATCAGGTCGAAGTTGAAGCTGTAGTCGCTGGTGCGGTGCTTGGACAGGTCGGCGTATTTCACCGCGCCGATGCCAACGGCGTGGGCGATCTGGCGCAGGTCCTGCTCGCTGAAGTCGGGGTTCTTGGCCTTCACCAGGGTGTAGGCGCGCTCCTCGGCTTCGATCAGCAGGTCGATCAGCTTCACGGTGCCGCCGTCGCGGGTCTTGAATGGCTTGCCGTCGGCGCCGTTCATGGTGCCGAAGCCCATGTGCTCCAGGTCCATGCTGGCCGGGACGAAACCGGCGCGGCGGGCGACTTCGAACACCTGCTGGAAGTGCAGGGCCTGGCGCTGGTCGACGAAGTACAGCACGCGGTCGGCGTGCAGCACCTTGTGGCGGTAGCGCATGGCGGCCAGGTCGGTGGTGGCATAGAGGTAGCCGCCGCCGGCCTTCTGCACGATCACCGGCAGCGGCTCGCCTTCGGCGTTCTTGAACTCGTCGAGGAACACGCACAGGGCGCCGTCGCTCTCGACCAGCAGGCCCTTGACGGTGAGGTCGGCGACCACCTGGGCGAGGTCGTCGTTATAGGCGCTCTCGCCCTTCACGTCGGCCATGGTCAGCTTGACGTCCAGCAGGTCGTAGACCTTCTGGCAGTGCGACAGGGAAATGTCGTTGAAGCGCGTCCACAGGGCCATGCACTTGGGGTCCTTGGCCTGCAGCTTGACCACCAGTTCACGGGCGCGGTCGGCGAACTCGGGCGACTCGTCGAAGCGCTTCTTGGCGGCGCGGTAGAAGACTTCCAGGTCGTGCAGCTCGGCCTGGGCGTCCACCGGTTGCTCTTCCAGGTAGGCCAGCAGCATGCCGAACTGGGTGCCCCAGTCGCCGACGTGGTTCTGGCGGATCACGGTGTCGCCGAGGAACTCCAGCACGCGGCTGACGCCGTCGCCGATGATGGTCGAGCGCAGGTGGCCAACGTGCATTTCCTTCGCCAGGTTCGGCGAGGACAGGTCCACCACCACGCGCTGCGCGGGGCCGGCCTTGCGCACGCCGATGCGTTCGTCGGCCAGGGCCTTGTCGAGGCTGGCGGCGAGCCAGGCTTGGTCCTGGAAGAAGTTCAGGAAGCCGGGACCGGCGATCTCGACCTTGGCCACTTCCGGGCTCTGCGGCAGCGCCTCGACCAGCTTGGTGGCGAGGTCGCGCGGCTTCATCCCGGCCGGCTTGGCCAGCATCATGGCGATGTTGCTGGCGAAGTCACCGTGGGTTCGGTCCTTGGTGTTCTCCACCTGGATGTCGGGCGTCAGGCCGGCGGGCAGGGTGCCATCTTCGGTGAGGCTGACAAGGGCTTGCTGGATCAGGTGGCGAATCGTGTCTTTCATGGTTTTCTCCGTGCTCGCGTGCATCCGGCGCGCGCGACCGGTTATCGGGCTCAGAACCGCGCATTATCCGTGGCCGGGCATGGCTTGCCAACCGCGGAACGCTCCGAGTTCAGTCTCGCCGCTGTGCCATCCGTCGCGGCTGATGGAAGTCAATGTAGGACGGTTCCGGCGCGGCGGACGGGTTCTTGGGAATAAAAGAGGGTCGTCAGAACAGATCGATCGGGTCGACATCCAGCGACCAGCGTACCTGGCGCCCGCCGGGCATGCCCTCGAGCGTTTGCAGCCAGGGCGTGAGAAGACGGTGCAGTGGTGCGCGGGCCGTGCTCATCAGCAGCAACTGGGCGCGATAGCGGCCGGCGCGGCGCTCCATGGGCGCGGGTACCGGGCCGAGGAGCTCCACCTCGTGGCCGAGCGCAGCTTGCAGGCGTTCGGCCTCGGCGCAGGCTTCGTCGAGGAAACCCTCCGCCTGCCCAGGCTTGTGCGCCTCGGCGCGCAGCAGCGCCAGGTGGGCGAATGGCGGCAGGCCGGCGGCGCGGCGCTCGGTGAGGGCCTGCTCGGCGAAGGCGAAGTAGCCCTGCTCGGTGAGTTGCACCAGCAGCGGGTGGTCGGCCAGATGAGTCTGGATCAGCACGCGGCCCGGTTCCTCGGCGCGCCCGGCGCGGCCGGCGACCTGGACGATCTGCTGGGCCATGCGCTCGCTGGCGCGGAAGTCGGCGGAGAACAGCCCGCCATCGGCATCGAGGATTGCTACCAGGGTGACCCGCGGGAAGTGGTGTCCCTTGGCGAGCATCTGGGTGCCGACCAGGATGCATGGCTCGCCCTTGTTGATGGTGGCGAACAGGTCGCGCATGGCGTGTTTGCGCGAGGTGCTGTCGCGGTCGATGCGCAGCACCGGGTAATCCGGGAAGAGGATGCGCAGGCGCTCCTCGGCGCGCTCGGTGCCGGCGCCGACCGGGCGCAGGTCCACCGTGCCGCATTTCGGGCAGTTGCGCGGCGGCCGCTCGCGGTGGTCGCAGTGGTGGCAGCGCAGCTCGCCGCTGCCCTGGTGCACGGTCATCCGCGCATCGCAGCGCGGACACTGGCTGATCCAGCCGCAGTCGTGGCACAGCAGGGTCGGGGCGAAGCCGCGGCGGTTCAGGTAGACCAGCACCTGCTGGCCGGCGGCCAGGGTTTCCTTGATCGAGCGCTGCAACGGCATGGAGATGCCGGAATCCAGCGGCAGGCTCTTCACGTCCAGACGGTGGAACTTCGGCTGGTGCGCGCCCCCGGCTCGCTGGGTCAGGCGCAGCAGGCCGTAGCGGCCGCTCTGGGCGTTGTGCAGGCTTTCCAGCGCAGGGGTGGCCGAACCGAGCAGGATCGGCAGGTTTTCCAGGCGCGCGCGCACCATGGCGAGGTCGCGGGCGTGGTAGCGCAGGCCTTCCTGCTGTTTATAGGAAGCGTCGTGCTCCTCGTCGATGATGATCAGCCCCGGATTCTTCATCGGGGTGAACAATGCCGAGCGGGTGCCGATGATGATGTCCGCCTCGCCGTCACGGGCCGCCAGCCAGGCGTCGAGGCGCTCGCGGTCGGTCAGGGCCGAGTGCAGCAGGGCGATCCGCGCGTTGAAGCGGCGCTCGAAGCGGCTCAGGGTCTGCGGGCCGAGGTTGATCTCGGGGATCAGCACCAGCGCCTGCTTGCCGGCTTCCAGAGTCTCGCGGATCAGTTGCAGGTAAACCTCGGTCTTGCCGCTGCCGGTAACGCCGGCCAGGAGGAAGCTGTGGAAGCTGCCGAAGCCGGCGCGCACGGCCTCGAAGGCGGCGCGTTGCTCGGCATTGAGCGGCAGCTCTGCCTGCGCCAGCCAGGGGCCGTGGTGCGGCGACACGCGATGCTCGCGCACTTCCAGGGTGACCAGGCCCTTTTCCTGGAGCAGGTCGAGGCTGTCCTTGTTGATCTGCAACTGGCTGAGCAGGTCGTGGGCAACGCCGTGGGGGTGCTGCTTGAGAATCTTCAACGTCTCGCGCTGGCGCGGTGCGCGAGCCAGGCGCGGGTCTTCCTCGCGCGCGCCCGGTTCGGCGTGCCAGAAGCGCTGCTGGCGCGCCTCGGCCGGGTCGCCCTGGCGCAGCAGGTTGGGCAGCGCCCAGGAGAAAGTGTCGCCCAGGCTGTGCTGGTAGTACTGCGATGTCCAGCGGCACAGCTCCAGCAGGTGTGCCGGCATCGGCGGCTCGTGGTCGAGCACGGCCAGGGCCGGGCGCAGCTTGTCCGCCGGCACGTCGGAGGTTTCCACCTTGTCCACCAGGACGCCGACCATTTCGCGGCGGCCGAACGGCACGCGCAGGCGTACGCCCGGTTGCAGGCGCGCTACGTCGACCCCGCGTGGCGGCAGGTAATCGAACAGGCGGCGCAGCGGCGAGGGTAGGGCGAGACGCAGGATGGAGGGTGAGGACACGCGGTGCGATTCCGGGTGGCGAGAAGCATTCGATGGTAGCATGGGCAATGCGACGGTCGGTCATGCCTGATCTTGCGTTGAAAGCGTTCTCTGGTATGATCCACGCCCTTAATTTCCGTGCGGTGCCCGGTAAAAGATCCCGCCCGCGGTCCTCGATGACCGTGGCTCGGCTTCTGCCAGAGACTGGGTGGCGGCACACCACTGAGAGGAAGAGACCATGAAACCGGAAATCCATCCCGCGTACGAAGACATCGAAGCTACCTGCAGCTGTGGCAACGTGATCAAGACCCGTTCCACCCTGTGCAAGGGCATTCACCTGGACGTCTGCTCCGAGTGCCACCCCTTCTACACCGGTAAGCAGAAAGTTCTGGACACTGGCGGCCGTATCGACCGCTTCAACCAGCGCTTCGCCATGTTCGGCGGCAAGAAGTAAGATCGATTTCCGGGAAAGGCCGACGATGGTTTTTCACGGTAACTCGAAAAAGGCGTCCCTCGTGGGCGCCTTTTTTATGGCCGTCCTTTTTTCCCTGGACGCCAGCGCTGTTGCCTGCCCGAAGCCTGCTTCGGAGGAAACGGTGCGCGTGGCGCGGGTAGTGGACGGTGACACGCTCAAGCTGGCCGACGGCCGCAGCGTTCGCCTGATCGGCGTGAATGCCCCCGAGCTGGCCCATCACGGCCGCTCCGAGGAGCCCTTTGCCGTCGCCGCCCAGCGTCGCCTGCAGGAACTGGTGGCGGCCAATGACGGCGAAGTCGGCCTGGTTGTCGGTCGGCAAGGCAAGGACAAGTACGGCCGCACACTGGCCCACACCTATGACGCCGGCGGCAACAACCTTGAATCCCGGTTGCTCGCCGAAGGTCTGGGCTACCTTGTAGCTATCGCACCCAACACCGAGCTCACTGCCTGTCAGCAGGCCGCTGAGCGCGTGGCGCGCAGCGCCAAGCTGGGGTTGTGGAAAAAGTCCCCGGTGCAGACGGCGCAGCAACTTCAGGAAAGCGGCTTCGCGGTGGTGCGCGGGCGAGTCCAGCAGGTCCAGCGCAATCGCGGCGGCCTGTGGCTGGATCTCGATGGTCCGCTGGTGCTGCGGATCGAAGCAAAGCTCCTGAAGCGCTTCGACGATGCAGCCCTGCGCGATCTCAAGGGAAGACAGGTGGAGGCGCGCGGCTGGGTCATCGACCGTGCCGCGCGCGGTGGCGTGAAACCCGGACAGGCGCGCTGGATGCTGCCTGTGACCGATCCGGCGATGATGGAGGTATTGCCATGAGCTTGCGCTCGTTCGGAATTCTGGCCCTGCTGGCGCTGATGGGCGTCCTCGGCGGTTGCGCCACCAACCCGGCTACCGGCAAGTCTGACTTCGTCATGATGAGCGAGCAGAGCGAGCTGGAGATGGGCCAGAAGTACAGCCAGGAAATCGCCAAGCAATACCCGCGCTACGAGGATGCGAAGCTGCAGGCCTACGTCCAGCAGGTCGGCGAACGGGTCGCCCGCGCCGGCGACCGGCCGCAGCTGCAGTATCACTTCACGGTCATCGACACCCCTGACATCAACGCCTTCGCCCTGCCCGGCGGCTACATCTATATCCACCGCGGGCTGATGGCGTATCTGGGCTCGGAGGCGGAACTGGCGGCCGTGCTCGGCCATGAAGTCGGCCACGTTACCGCGCGGCACAGTGTCAAGCAGCAAAGCCAGTCCAGCGCCTGGAACATCCTTGGTCAGGCCGTGGCCATTGGCACCGGCGTCGGCGCCGCCGCCGACCTCACCAACGTGCTCGGCACCGCCTTCGTGCGCGGCTATGGCCGCGACATGGAACTGGAGGCCGACGGCCTGGGCGCCAAGTACCTGGCTCGCGCCGGCTACGATCCCACCGCGATGATCCAGGTGGTGCGGGTGCTGAAGAACCAGGAAGACTTCGCCCGTGACGAGGCCGCGCGCAAGGGGCAGGCAGCCCAGCCGGTGGGCTACCACGGGCTGTTCGACACCCATCCGGACAACGACCAGCGCCTGAAACAGGTGATCGGGCCGGCCCAGGCCCTGGCTGCCAGCGGTCAGCGCGAAGTCGGTGCCGAGCGCTACCTGAAGGCCATCGACGGCATGCCCTTCGGCGACTCCGCCTCCAGTGGCGTGCGCCGCGGGCAGAGCTTCTACCACACGGAACTGGACTTCACCCTGACCTACCCCGCGGGCTGGGGCATTCTCAACCAGCCGACCGCCCTGGTCGGCTTCACCGCCGACCAGCAGGCCTACATCGGCATGAAGCTGGTGCAGCGCGAGGGCCAGCTGACGCCGGCGGAATACCTGCGCAAGGGGACTGGTGGGCGGCTATCGAACGAAGAAAGCTTCCAGCAGGCCGGCCTGGATGTCGCCACCGGTGTGGTGCCGGGTTCGCCGGCGCGGCGCGTGGCGGTGGTCTACCAGAAGGACCGCGCCTACCTCTTCGTTGGTGCGGTCAAAGGCCGCGCCTCCCTGGAGAGCGTCGACGACGAATTCATGCAGGTCATCCGCAGCTTCAGGCCGATGCGCGCAGACGAACAGAAATACGCACAACCCCGCCGGATCGCCGTTGTTCAGGTCAAATCCGGGCAGACTGTCGAGCAGTTCGCGAAGGCTGAATCCGGTCCGGAATCTGACTCGATAAATCGTATACGTTTATTGAATGACTTGTATCCAACTGGTCAGCCAAAACCGGGCGATTGGCTGAAAGTCGTACGCTAGAGGTCTTGACAGCAGGGGCTTGGGCTACCTTGGCAGGTGCGGGGTTTGTGCGTATGCTCGGGCCCCCGTCTGTCCAACAAGCAACAAAAGCGGAAGTGCCCAAATGTCTGATCTCAAGACCGCTGCCCTCGAATATCACGCCCAACCCCGCCCCGGTAAACTGAGCGTCGAGCTGACCAAGCCGACCGTCACCGCCCGCGACCTGTCGCTGGCGTACAGCCCGGGTGTCGCCGAGCCGGTGCGCGAAATCGCGCGTGATCCGGAACTGGCCTTCAAGTACACCGGCAAGGGCAACCTGGTCGCGGTCATTTCCGACGGCACCGCCATCCTCGGCCTGGGCAACCTCGGCCCGCTGGCCTCCAAGCCGGTGATGGAAGGCAAGGGCGTTCTGTTCAAGCGCTTCGCCGGGGTCGACGTGTTCGACATCGAAGTCGATGCCGAGAGCCCGCAGGCCTTCATCGATACCGTCAAGCGCATCTCCATCACCTTTGGCGGCATCAACCTGGAAGACATCAAGGCACCCGAGTGCTTCGAGATCGAGCGCGCCCTGATCGAACAGTGCGACATCCCGGTGTTCCACGATGACCAGCACGGCACCGCCATCGTGACCGCCGCCGGCATGCTCAACGCCCTGGAAATCGCCGGCAAGAAGCTCGAGACCGCGAAGATCGTCTGCCTCGGCGCTGGCGCTGCCGCCATCTCCTGCATGAAGCTGCTGGTGAGCATGGGCGCCAAGGTCGAGAACATCTACATGATCGACCGCCAGGGCGTGATCCATGCCGGCCGTAACGATCTGAACCAGTACAAGGCGGTGTTCGCCACCGAGACCGACAAACGCACCCTGTCCGACGCCCTGGAAGGCGCCGACGTGTTCGTTGGCCTGTCTGGTGCCAACCTGCTCAGCGCTGAAGACCTCCAGCGCATGGCGCCGAACCCGATCGTCTTCGCCTGCTCGAACCCGGACCCGGAAATCAAGCCGGAACTGGCCCACGCCACCCGCAACGACGTGATCATGGCCACCGGCCGTTCGGACTACCCGAACCAGGTCAACAACGTGCTTGGCTTCCCCTTCATCTTCCGCGGTGCCCTGGACGTGCGCGCCACCCGCATCAACGAAGAAATGAAGATCGCCGCCGCCCTGGCCCTGCGTGACCTGGCCAAGCTGCCGGTACCCAAGGACGTGTGCGACGCCTACGGCGTGACCGCCCTGGAATTCGGCCGCGAGTACATCATTCCGAAGCCGATGGACAAGCGCCTGATCACCGTCGTTTCCGATGCCGTGGCCAAGGCCGCCATCGAGACTGGCGTGGCGACCCTGCCGTATCCGAAGCACTACCCGCTGCAGTCGGTGGAAGACGTCTTCAAAGGCTGATTCCGTCTGACCTGGAAAACCCCGCCTCGGCGGGGTTTTTCTTTTTCAGCTGAGTGAAACGAAGAGTTACCCATTAATGACTGAAGGCAGGGGCCTTCAGAATCGTCCCGACTATCCTTCCCTGCTCATGCATTGACGCGTCCGCTGCCCTGGAGCGGGCCGGACGCATGGGGGAGCATCATGAATCGGACTTGGCTGGCAGTCGCCACCCTGGCGGCCAGTGCCGCGCTCATCGGTTGCGCAGGGGCACCGCAAATGAGCTGGGATCGGGTGGGAGACTCGGCGCAGCGCGCCGTCACCAGCGCCGACGTCTGGGCACCGGTGGCCGGCGCGGCGGTGATTGCGGCGGGCAACTGGGACCACAAGTGGCAGAAGTCGGCGAGCAACCACGGCTGGTTGTTCGGCGGCGACGCCAACCAGGCTGCCGACCGCATGCTCAACCTCGCCACCGGCCTGAGCGTCGTCACCGCCTTGGTGGCTTCGCCCAAGGACGTGAGCACCGAGGAGAAATGGAGCTGGCGCGGGCGCAACCTGAGCTTGCTGGCGGCGGACCGCTATGCGGTGACCGGTTTCGTCGAGGAGGCCAAGGAGTGGTCCGGACGCGAGCGGCCGGACGGAATCCCCGATGACTCCTTCCCCTCCAAGCACACTGCGGTGACGGCTGTGCACACCAGTTTTACCCGGCGCAACCTGGACTACATCGACCTGGACCCTGCCTGGCGCTACACCGCCAGGGCCGGGCTCTACACCCTCGACGGGCTGACCGCGCTGTCGCGCGTGGAAGGTGACAAGCACTATCCCACCGACGTGCTGGTGGGGATGGCGGTGGGCAACTTCTTCGCCAACTTCACCTACAACCTGTTCCTCGAGGGGCCGGAGAGCGAGCGCTACAACGTGGCGGTGGTCCCGGAAACCGGCGGCGGCATGAGCCTGCGTGCGGCGATGCTGTTCTGAAGATTGGCGCGACGCCGGGGGCAGCGACTAGTCTTGCCCAAGCCCCTCCCCGGACGTTTCCCAATGCTGCTGCGCCTGCTGCTGTTCCTCTTGTTCCTGTGCGTCTCCAGCGCGGCGCGGGCCGGGGAAACGCTGCGTATCGCCGCGGATCGCTGGCCGCCCTACGCGGACCGGCAGTTGCCCGGCAATGGCGTGGCGGTGCATCTGGTACAGGCCGCGCTCAAGCGCGCCGGCTATGCCAGCGAATACATCGAGGTGCCCTGGCCGCGCGTGCTGCACGGTGTGGCGAACGGCGAGTACGACCTGGTGGCGGATGCCTGGTATACGCCGGAGCGGGAGTCCTTCGGTGTGTATTCCGAGTCCTATCTGTTCAACCGCGTGCGCCTGATCAAGCGCCAGGGCTCGCCCATTACCTTCGGCAAGCTGGCCGATCTCTATCCGTATCGCATTGCCATGGTGCGCGGCTATGCCTATTCCGCCGCGTTCGACAGCGACTCGAATTTGCAGCGGGTCGCGGTATTCAGCTTCGTCAATGCGGCGCTGATGCTGCAGGCCGGGCGCGTGGACCTGACACTGGAAGACGAGATTACCGCGCGGGTGCATTTCAACGGCGACCTCGCCGAACTCAAGGGGCAGCTGGAGTTCCTCCCGGTGCCGCTGGCCGAGAACGGCCTGCACATCCTCGTCGGCCGGCATAACCCGCACCATGCCAAGATAGTTGCGGCCTTCAACAAGGCGATCCGCGAGATGCGTGCGGATGGCAGCTACGACCAGCTGATGCGCGAGCACGGTCTCTGACGGCGGCCTTGGCCTCTGGGTAGGAGCGAGCCTGCTCGCGAACCCCGTTTCGCGCCAGGCCATCTGGTGCAATGTGTTCGCGAGCAAGAACTGGGCGTCCCCGCGCTCCTGCAAAAGCGTCAGGCGGTTTCAGCCTGCTCCGCGCCGATGTCCTTCTTCAGCAGGTGCGCCGCCAGGGTGCGTAGTGGCGTGAGCTGCCGGCAAATGAGTGCCAGCTGGGTCTGCACCAGGCGGTGGGCGTCGTCCTGTTCCTCGGGCAGTTCTTCCAGGCGTTTGGCCAGCGCGTCTTCCTCGTCGCTGTAGATAGCCACCGGGCGCCGCTCGTTGAGGCGCGCGGCGATGTCGTCGAGGCTGGCGGTGAGGCGCTCGGCGGCCTCGGCGATGAGGTCGTCGTTGACGTCCGGTGGCAGCTGGTTGCGGTGCGCGCCGAGGGCGGAGAGGTAGCTGAGCAGGGTGTGGGAGAGCACCAGGAAACGGAAGCCGATTTCCGCGTCTTTGCGGAAGTGGCCCGGCTCCAGAAGCATGTTCGACAGCGTGGTGGAGAGTGTCGCGTCGGCGTTGTGCGCGTTGCGCCGCGCCGTGCGATAGGCGAGGTCGTCGCGCTTGCCGTTGGCGTACTGCTGCATGATTTCCCGCAGATAGCGGCTGTTGCACGCCAGGGTGCCGCCGACCAGCCGATGCAGGCTGCGCCCGTGCCAGTCGGGCAGCACCAGGAATACCGCGATGCCGGCGATCAGCGCACCCAGCAGGGTGTCGAACAGGCGCGGCAGGATCAGCCCGTAGCCGTCGCCCACCTGGTTGAAGCAGAACAGCACCAGCAGGGTGATCGCCGCGGTGGCCAGGGTATAGCGTGTGCTCCGCGTGGCGAAGAAGGCGACCCCGGCGACCACCGCCAGCAGCGACTGGAGCAGCGGGTTGGGGAACAGGTCGATCAGTGCCCAGCCGGCCACCAGGCCGACCAGTGTGCCGAGTATCCGCTGCACCAGACGGATGCGCGTCGCCCCGTAGTTCGGCTGGCAGACGAACACCGTGGTGAGCATGATCCAGTAGCCCTGGGTCGGGTGGATCAGGTGCAGCACGCCATAGCCGGCGGCCAGCGCCAGCGACAGGCGCAGGGCGTGGCGGAACAGCAGCGAGGTCGGCGACACCTGCAGGCGGATGCGCTCCAGTGCATCCTTGAGCGAGCGCGGGGAACGGTCGAGCAGGGTGCTGTCCTGCTCATCGTCGAGCGCGTCGGGGTTGCTCGCACCGCTGAGCTTGCGGTCCAGGGTGGTGAGGTTGGCGGCCAGCGCGCCGAGGGAGCGCAGTAGCCCGCGCCAGGCTGGATTACCCTGCTGGCGCAGGTATTCCAGCGAGGCGTTGAGGTCGGCCAGGGCCAGTTCGCTGTCGTTGTAGTCGAACGGCTGGCGCAGCTGGATCGCCTTCGCCAGCGCCTTGCACGCCTTGCCCTGCTGGTTGAGCAGGCGCTGGCAGCGGAACAGCACATCGCTGTGGAAGAACGCCTCGGCCAATTGGTTGTACGGGTAATGCGACGAGCTGGCGCGTTCGTGGACGTCCTGGGCGATGAAGTAGAGCTTCAGGTAGCGGCTGATCTTCGGGCTCGGCCTGCCGTGGGAGAGGCGCGCCAGGATGGTTTCCTTGGCCTGGTTCAATGCCACCACCACGCGCCCGTTCTGCCGCGCCAGGGCCAGGCGCTGGGCCTCGACATCGAGGTGCCGCAGCGGCTCCAGCAGGGTCGACTTAATCTTCAGGTACTCGCCCAGTTCGAGGAACAGCTTCGCCAGGCTCTGTTGCACCGGCTGGTTGGCGAACAGGGCGTTCCAGAGTACCGAGAGCAACCCGTACCAGCCGGCGCCGGCCACCAGCAGCAGCGGCTCGCGCCAGAAGTCGGTGGGCGTGCCGCCGCGCTGGTCGACGCCGATCATGGTGTAGATCGACAGGATCAGTGTCGCCGAGGCGATGGCCGCGTAGCGCTCGCCCAGGGCACCGAGCAGGGTCATGGCGAAGGTCGACAGGGCCAGCCCGGCGACGAACAGCAGCGGGTAGGGGAACAGCAGCTCCACCGCCAGTGCGGCGATGCTGAAGCAGGCCAGCGTCACCAGCAGCGCCTGCAGGCGTCCCAGCCAGTGGTCGTCGGTTTCCGCCAGGGCGCTGGCGATGACGCCGAGGAACAGCGGGATCACCAGCTCCGGCCGGCCCTGCAGCCAGCACGCGAGCATGACCCCGCTGAGGGCGACGAACACCCGCAGGCTGTAGGCGAACTTGTCCAGCGCCCAGAGGCGCCGCAGAGACTGGAGCAGTGGGGAGGAGAACATGCGCGTGCGGGACTTCCGAATGTCTGCCCCTCAGACTAGCGGAACGACTGTCGTGCGGCTATCGCGAGCGAGTCACGCACCGTGCGACCAGGCCGCTGGGCTCTCTGTAGGAGCGAGCTTGCTCGCGAACAATGTTTACCGACGTTACCGATATCGTGCGGTTCGCGAGCAAGCTCGCTCCTACATACACAGGCATCGCTAGAGGATGCGTGCCTTGAACGAGCGGCCCTTGATCTTGCCTTCGTTGAAGTGCTTCAGCGCCTGCTTGGCGACATCGCGTTCCACGGCGACGAAGGCCTGGAAATCGAAGATGGCGATCTTGCCCACCTGCGTTCCTTTCAGGCCGGCATCGCCGGTGAGGCCGCCGAGGATATCGCCGGGGCGCAGCTTGTCCTTGCGTCCGCCGGCGATCGCCAGAGTGGTCATCGGCGGCAGCAGCGGGGCGTCGTTGGCCTTGAGGAAATCGATGCGCTCCCAATTCAGCGGCGCGCCCTGCAAGTCCTCGATCGCCTGGGCGCGACTGGCCTCGGCGGGGGTGACCAGGGACAGCGCCAGGCCCTTCTCGCCGGCACGGCCACTGCGGCCGATACGGTGCACGTGGACCTGCGCGTCACGCGACAGCTCGACGTTGATCACCGCTTCCAGCGCAGCGATGTCCAGCCCGCGCGCGGCCACGTCGGTGGCTACCAGCACGCTGCAGCTGCGGTTGGCGAACATGGTCAGCACCTGGTCGCGCTCGCGCTGTTCCAGATCGCCGTGCAGGGCCAGGGCGGAAATCTTCCGGGCATTGAGTTGCTCCACCACTTCCATGCATTGCTGGCGGGTATGGCAGAAGGCGACGCAGGATTGCGGGCGGAAATGCTGCAGCAGGCGGACGACGGCATCCAGGCGCTGCTTGGCATCGATCTCGTAGAAATGCTGTTCGATCTGGCTGTCGTCGTGCAGCGCTTCCACTTCCACGCGCTCGGGATTCTTCAGGAACTTTGCCGCCAGTTGGCCGATGCCATCGGGGTAGGTGGCGGAGAACAGCAGCGTCTGCCGGCGCGCCGGAGCCTGGCCGATGATGTCGGCGATGCTGTCGTAGAAACCCATGTCGAGCATCCGGTCGGCTTCGTCGAGCACCAGCGTATTCAGGCCGTCGAGCTTCAGGGTGCCGCGGCGCAGGTGCTCCTGGATCCGTCCCGGCGTCCCGACCACGACGTGGGCGCCGTGCTCCAGCGAGCCGATCTGCGGGCCGAAAGGCGTGCCGCCGCAGAGGGTCAGCACCTTGATGTTGTCGGCAGCGCGGGCGAGACGGCGGATCTCCTTGGCGACCTGGTCGGCGAGCTCGCGGGTCGGGCACAGCACCAGCGCCTGGCAGCCGAAGTAGCGCGGATTCAGCGGGCTGAGCAGACCGATGCCGAAGGCGGCAGTCTTGCCGCTACCGGTCTTGGCCTGGGCGATCAGATCGCGGCCCTTGAGGATCGCCGGCAAGGCGGCGGCCTGGATCGGCGTCATCTCGCGGTAACCGAGAGAATCGAGGTTGGCCAGCAGGTCGGCCGACAGCGCGAGGCTGGAAAATGCAGAGGTGGTCACGAAGGGAGCCCGGGTGAATCCATATGGCCGCGCAGTGTAGCAGGAGAGTACCCTCAGCAGGGCTGAGAAGCCGATATGGCAAGGGTTTGAGGCCACTCGTCCGAATTTGCCAAAGTGCCGATATACGGTTTTTTCAAGAGATTCGCTTTCCGCGAATTTTTGTCGTAGAGTTTCCGCACTGTGTTTGCATGGGTCGCCGTCGATCGTGACCTGATGCGGTCGGTTATTCCACCCCGTCCTGCTCGACTCCTTGTAACTCCTTGCAACTCAGTTCCTGGCCATTCGTGGCTAATTTCAAAAATACGTTCCAAGGAGAACACCATGTCGAATCGTCAGAACGGCACCGTCAAGTGGTTCAACGAGACCAAAGGCTACGGCTTCATTACCCCGGAAAGCGGCCCGGACGTGTTCGTACACTTCCGCGCTATCGAAGGTAACGGCTTCAAGACTCTGGCCGAAGGCCAGAAGGTCAGCTTCGAAGTCGTGCAGGGCCAGAAAGGCATGCAGGCCGAGCGCGTACAGGTGATCAACTAAGATCCCCTGGCGTCAGCCGAAAGACCCCGGATGGAAACATCCGGGGTTTTTTATTGCCTATGTTCTTTACCTATCGCACCGTCATCGATTTCCGGAGTTGCCCCCATGCCATCGCCTGCCTTCCGCCTGCTGCTCGCCGGTCTGCTCGTTTCGGGTAGCGCCCTGGCCGCCGACGCGCCCGCGCAGCCCACGACCTGGGGCTGGGTGGAGACGCTCACGCTGATGCCCGAGCAGGCACCGCTCAAGGTGAAGCTGGATACCGGCGCGCAGACTTCGGTGATGGATGCGCGCAACATCGCCCGGATCAGGAAGAACGGCGAGCGCTGGGTGCAATACGACGTGATGATCAGTGACCCGGCGACCGGCAAGGAAGAGCGCCTGCCCTTCGAGCGGCGGGTCGAGCGCGTGCTCAAGTTCAAGACCGCCAGTGGCGTCGAGCGCGCCCCGGTAGTGCTGATGGACGTGTGCCTGGGCGGCAAGGTCTATCGCGAGCAGTTCACCCTGCGTGACCGTCAGACCCTGGACTATCCGGTCCTGCTCGGCCGCCGCACCCTCGAGCACCTGGGCGCGGTGGACGCCTCGAAGACGCAGACCGCAGCGCCTACCTGCAAGCCCTGATCAGTGCTCGCTGACGTCGGTCTCCGGATCGACGCGGCGCGGCGTGGTGCGGCCGTCTTCGGCATTCAGCTGGAAGAAGATCGCCGCCGCCAGCATCGACAGGATGCCGACGCTGAAGTAGGTCGCGTGGAAGGCTGCGAGCACGTCGCCCTGCACGCTTTCCTGGTCCCCCGTGAAGCCGCCCAGCAGTGCCGCTGCACAGGCGATGCCCATGCCGATCGACAATTGCATGACCACCGAGAGCAGGCTGTTGCCGGCGCTGGCGTTGTCGTCACGCAGGTCGATGAGGCTGAGGGTGTTCATCGCGGTGAACTGCAGCGAGTTGATCCCGCCCAATATCGCCAGTTGCACCAGCAGCAGTGCATAGGGGGTGTCCTGGTCCACCAGGCCGAGACTGGCGATCATCGCTCCCAGCAGCAGCGTGTTGCTGACCAGCAGCTTGCGATAGCCGAACAGGTCCAGCAGTGGCCGTGCCAGCGATTTGATGACCATTGCCGCCAGGGCCATGGGGATCATCGTCATGCCCGCTTTGGACGGCGAGAAGCCCAGGCCCACCTGCAACAGCAGCGGCGTGAGGAAGGGCAGGGAGCCGCTGCCCAGGCGGGCGAACAGGTTGCCCAGCAGGCCCACGGCGAAGGTCCGCGTGGTGAACAGTGATGGCGGGAACAGTGGCGACTCGATGCGCAACGCCCGCAGCCAGTAGGCGGCCAGCAGCACCATGCCGCCAATCAGCAGCAGCACCACGCGTACGTGGGGCATGTGCAATTCGCCCAGGCCTTCCAGGGCGATGGTGATCAGCACCATGGAACCACCGAACAGCAGGAAGCCGATCGTATCGAAGCGTGTTGCGCGTATGCCGCGCAGATCCGGCATCAGGCGCAGGGCGACGATGAAGCCGATCAGTCCCACCGGCAGGTTGATCAGGAAGATCCAGTGCCAACTGGCGTACTCCACCAGCCAGCCGCCCATGGTCGGCCCCGCCAGCGGGCCGAGCAGGCCGGGGATGGTGACGAAGCTGAGGATGCGCACCAGGTCGCTGCGCGGGTAGACGCGCAGGATCACCAGGCGCCCCACCGGCATCATCAGCGCGCCGCCGATGCCTTGCACCACGCGGGCGCCGACCAGGGTGCCAAGGCTGGGCGAGAGCGCGCAGAGCAGTGAGCCGAAGCTGAACAGGAAGATGGCGAAGAGGAACACCCGGCGCGTGCCGAAGCGGTCGGAAATCCAGCCGGAGGAGGGGATCAGCAGCGCCACGGTAAGCAGGTAGGCGATCACCACGCCCTGCATGCGCAGGGGGTCTTCTTCCAGCGAGCGGGCCATGCTGGGCAGTGCGGTGTTGAGGATGGTGCCGTCCAGGGCCTGCATGAAAAAGGCAATGGCAACCAGCCAGGGCAGCAGGCGGGCCACGCGGGGCGTGAGGATGAAGGGTTCGCTCATGGTCGGTCCGTCGGGCGGGTATGGCTCTAGCTTAGGGAAACTTTGCCGATCGCGGGGGAAATCGCCGCACCGGCGGTGAGTCGGGTCTGTCTTGCTGCTCGCCAGGGTGATGGTACGAATGGCCTGGCGCTGCGCAGTGGCGAGCGAGTTCCCCGGCGCGCCCCGCTGAAGATGGTCTTTGACGGCGCTGTGACCGCGCCGCGCTTTTGCTCCGCCACGCCAGCCATGGTGGAACATTGGCCCTGGCTTCCGGTCGAATCTGGCGTTCGGTATCCCAGGAGACAGCGATGTCCGTCAAACCCCGTGTCACCCTCGCACTGGCCGCCCTGCTGGCGGCTTCCTCCGCGTTTGCCTTCAACCTGGGCGATGCCGCCAAGGCGGTGTCCGGCGCGACTGGCGCCGATACCTCGCGCGTGGCCTCGACGCCGCAGACCAGTGGCCTGCTCGATGCCCTTACCGGCCAGCTCGGCGTCAGCGACGAGCAGGCGCTCGGCGGCACGGGCGCTTTGCTCGGCCTGGCGAAGAACAAGCTCAGCACGGCGGACTATTCGCAGTTGGCGAAGACCGTCCCCGGTCTCGACAAGCTCACCGGCAGCAATGCACTCGGCGGCCTGGGCGGCCAACTGGGCAACCTGGGCGGTGGTGCGTCCAGCGGCCTGCTGGGCAACGTCAGCAACATGGGCGACGTGAGCAAGGCCTTCGGCGCGCTGGGCATGGACCAGGACATGACCGGCAAATTCTCCAGCGTGCTGCTGGATTACCTCGGCAAGCAGGGCGCCAACAGCAACCTGCTCGGCACCCTGGGCAGCCTCTGGGGCACCGGCGCCTGAGATCCGCCGGCCGGCGCGGAACCGCCGCGCCGGCCTTCGGTCCTATCGACGATCCGGCCCCGTCCTGGGGCCGGACATCCGTATTCCGGAGCCGTCGATGTCCACCCGTTCCGTCGTCTTCCTGGCTGCCGCCTGGCTGGCCGCTTCCCCCGTGTTCGCCGCTACCTTCACCGACACCAGCGAGCCCGTCAGCGAGACGCAGAGCGTGCCGCCCGCCGCAACTGCGCTGCTGGGCAACCTCACCAGACAGCTGGGCGTCAGCGAGCAGCAGGCCATCGGCGGTACCGGTGCGCTGCTGGGGCTGGCGATGAACAGCCTGAAGGACACCGACACGGCGCAATTGCAGAAGTCCCTGCCGAACCTCGAGCAACTTGCCGGCAACAGTTCGCTGGGCGATCTGGGCGGCGCGCTGGGTGGTTTCGGCGGGCTGGGCAACGCCGCGGCGCTGCTGGGCGGGATCAACAACCTGGAGGACGTCGACCAGATCTTCGGCGTGCTCGGCATGGATCAGTCGATGATCGGCCGCTTCGCCGGGGTGATCCTCGACTACTTCACCGAGCAGGGCCTGAGCAGCCAGTTGCTGGGCACGCTGGGTGGTCTGTGGGGAACCCCCACCGCGCCGGCGACACCCGTTGCTCCGGTGGCCGGCCGGGGGGCGTAACGGGGGTCAGAATTCCTCGCGCAGCTGTTCGATGCGCGCGTCCTTTTCTTCCCACAGTCGCGATACCCACGCCTGCACGTACTGGCGGAATTGCGCGTCGTTCTCGTAATCGCCCTGCCACAGTGCGGGGTCGATCTCGCGTGCCTGGATATCCACGATGACCCGCGGTACGCGTCCGCACAGCAGGTCCCAGAAGCCCGGTCGCGGGCCCTTGGGGTAGACCAGGGTGACGTCCAGCAGGGTATCGAGCTGTTCGCCCAGCGCCGCCAGCACGAAGGCCACGCCGCCCGCCTTGGGGCGCAGCAGGTGCTGGTAGGGCGACTGCTGCTGGGCCTGCTTGGCCGGGGTGAAGCGCGTGCCTTCGAGGTAGTTCACCACGGTCACCGGCATGCGCTTGAACTTCTCGCAGGCGGCCCTGGTGATCTCCAGGTCCTTGCCCTTGAGCTCCGGGTGCTTTTCCAGGAAGGCCTTGCTGTAGCGCTTCATGAAGGGGTAGTCGAGCGCCCAGAAGGCCAGGCCGAGGAAGGGCACCCAGATCAGCTCCTTCTTCAGGAAGAACTTGAAGTAGGGCGTCTTGCGGTTGAAGGCCTGCACCAGCGCCGGGATGTCGACCCAGGACTGGTGGTTGCTGATCACCAGGTAGGAGGTATCGCCGCGTAGCTGGGCGGCGCCGCGGATGTCCCAGACGGTGGGGGTCATCAGGGCGAAGATGGCCTTGTCGATCTCCGCCCAGGTCTCGGCGATCCACATCACCCCGCGCGAGCAGGCGTCCTTGGCGGCCTGGCCGGGGATAACCAGCTTGAGCAGCGCGATCAGCATCATCGGCCCGATCAGGATCAGGGTATTGAGCAACAGCAGGAGGCTGGCGATGACGCCTTTGACTGCCGGCATGGGGTCCATTCCTTGTGCGACGGTGGCGCGGCCATGATACGCAGACAATTGTTCCGGCCCAAGCGGTGCAGGTATGGCGAACCAATGGCCGCCGTGCTAGTCCTATGCGACGTAATCCACCCCGGAGATTTCGCGTGAAACGCGCCCTCGCCCTGCTTACCCTGATTGCATTGCCCGGCCTCGCTCTGGCCGCCGAGACCAAGCTCTACGGCCGCTACGAATGGGTCAGCCTGCCCGAGCTCGACCAGACTCTGCAGGCCAAGATGGATACCGGCGCCTACACCTCCTCGCTGTCGGCCAAGGAAATCCAGATCTTCCAGCGCGACGGCGAGGACTGGGTGCGCTTCAAGCTGGCCACCAAGGATGGCGGTGATTCGGTCTACGAGCACAAGCTTTCGCGCATCTCGAAGATCAAGAACCGCGCCGAAGGCGCAGGCGAGGATGAAGAGGAAGAGGCCAGCCCCGGCCTCAGCCAGCGCCCGGTGATCGAGCTGCCGGTATGCCTGGGCGGCGATCAGCGCACCATCGAGGTCAACCTGACCGACCGCAGCCATTTCAACTATCCCTTCCTGATGGGCACCAAGGGCCTGCGCAAATTCCACGTCGCCGTCGATCCGGGCGAGCGCTTCGTGGCCGGCAAGCCGGACTGCTCCTGATCCTCGATTGACGCGGCGCGGGGCATGATGGACCCTTCCGGAACTGTCCCGGGAATCGGAATCCCATGCCCCATATCCTCATCGTCGAAGATGAAGCCGCCATCGCCGACACCTTGCTCTATGCCCTGCAGGCCGAAGGTTTCCAGACCACCTGGCTGAACCTCGCCGGCGCCGCCCTCGAACGCCTGCAGCGCGATGCCTTCGACCTGGTCATCCTCGATGTCGGCCTGCCCGACATCAGCGGCTTCGAAGCCTGCAAGCACTTGCGGCGCTTCTCCGAAGTGCCGGTGATCTTCCTCACGGCGCGCAATGCCGAGATCGACCGTGTGGTGGGCCTGGAAATCGGCGCCGACGACTACGTGGTCAAACCCTTCAGCCCGCGCGAAGTCGCTGCACGGGTGAAAGCCATCCTCAAACGCACCGCGCCGCGTGAAGTGCCCGCTCAAACGATCACCGGCAACGGCCCGTTCGAGGTGGACGAGGAGCGCTTCCAGATTCGCTACCACGGCCAGTCGCTGAGCCTGACCCGTCACGAATTCCGCCTGCTGCAGACGCTGCTGGCGCGCCCCGAGCGGGTATTCAGCCGCGAGCAGTTGCTCGATGCGCTGGGCGTCGCCGCCGACGCCGGCTACGAGCGCAACGTCGACAGCCACATCAAGAGCCTGCGCGCCAAGCTGCGCCAGGTCGCCCCCGCCGCCGAGCCGATCCAGACCCATCGCGGCCTGGGCTACAGCTACGCGCCGGACAAGAGCTGATGCGCCTGTCGCTGCGAATCTTCCTGGTCTACTTCTTCTTCGTCGGACTGACCGGCTGGTTCGTCCTGCGCACGGTGATGGACGAGATCCGCCCCGGCGTGCGCCAGTCCAGCGAAGAGACGCTGGTGGATACCGCCAACCTGCTGGCCGAGATTCTCCAGGCCGACGTGAAGCGCGGCACTCTCGACCAGAGCCGCCTGCCCGAGATGCTTCGCGCCTATGGTGCGCGCAGCCCGCAGGCGGACATCTGGGGCGTGAACAAGACCGCGGTGAATCACCGCATCTACGTGACCGACGCGCACGGCATCGTCCTGCTCGATTCCCTCGGCCAGGCCGTGGGCCAGGACTACTCGCGCTGGAACGACGTCTACCTGACCCTGCGTGGCCAGTACGGTGCGCGCTCCAGCCGCGAGTCGGCGGATGACCCGGAGTCCTCGGTGATGTACGTCGCCGCGCCGATCCGCGATGGCGAGAAGATCATCGGCGTGGTCTCGGTGTCCAAGCCCAACCGCACACTGCAGCCCTATATCGACCGCTCGCAGCGGCGCCTCGCCTGGCTCGGCGCCGGGTTGATCGTGCTCGGCCTGCTGGTCGGCGCGGGGCTGTCGTGGTGGCTGAGCCGCTCGCTGGATCGTCTGACCCGCTACGCCCGGGCCGTGAGCGAAGGGCGCCGTGCGGAGCTGCCGCGTTATCGCGGGGGCGAGATGGCGCAACTGGCCGGTGCCGTGGAGCGCATGCGCGTGCAACTGGAGGGCAAGGATTACGTCGAACGCTACGTGCATACCCTGACTCACGAGCTGAAGAGCCCGCTGGCGGCGATCCGCGGCGCGGCAGAGTTGCTCGAAGGCGAGATGTCCGCCGAGCAGCGTGCGCGCTTTGTCGGCAACATCGCCGGGGAAAGCGAGCGCCTGCAGCAACTGATCGAACGCCTGCTGAACCTGGCCCAGGTGGAACAGCGCCAGGGGTTGGAGGAGCGGGTGCCGGTGGTCTTGCTGGAACTGGTGAGCGAGCTGATCGACGAGCGCATGGCGCGCGTCCGGGACGTGCAGTTGCAGAACGCGATCCCGCCGCAGGCGCTGGTACTGGGTGAGCGTTTCCTGCTGCGCCAGGCGCTGGGCAACCTGCTCGACAACGCGCTGGATTTCACCCCGCCCGGCGGAGTGGTCCGCTTCGATGCGCAACCGGTCGGTGAAGGCTGGCGCGTCGAGTTGTTCAACCAGGGCGAGGCGATTCCCGAGTTTGCCCTGCCGCGCCTGACCGAGCGCTTCTACTCCCTGCCGCGCCCGACCAGCGGGCGCAAGAGCACCGGGCTGGGGCTCAACTTCGTGGCCGAAGTAGCGGCGCTGCATGGTGGCGAGCTGCGCGTGGAGAACGTCGAGGACGGGGTGCGGGCGTGCCTGCTGTTGCCCGCGTAGGAGCAACTGTCTTTTCCTGGAAAGTCCGCTCCGATGCATCCCCCTCACCCCAGCCCTCTCCCTCAGGGAGAGGGGGCAGCCCGAGCCGGCTGACGCTAAGGTTTCATCCTGCACCGAACTGTCCCCTCTCCCCCTGGGAGAGGGTTAGGGTGAGGGCCGACCCAAGCGTAGAGGCATCTCGTAGGAGCGGACTCTGTCCGCGATAGGTTGGTGGCGCGCCGGATAGCATCGCGGACGAAGTCCGCTCCTACAAAAAGCCGGCCCACACAAACTCCACACAGTCCCCACATTCCCACCCGAGCGCCGCCACGTGCGAACACCAAGCTCTCTCCGTCGTCCACCCACGGAGAAAGCCTTCGATGAACCGCCAACTCGGCATCAAGCTCGGCGCCATCGCGCTATTGATTGTCCTCCTGCTGATACCCCTGCTGATGATCGACGGCCTGGTCGACGAGCGTCAGAGCTACCGCGACGAAGTCCTGCAGGACATCGCCCGCAGCGCCAGCTACAGCCAGCAGCTCACCGGCCCGCTGGTGGTCGTGCCCTACACCCGCACTATTCGCGCCTGGCGCCTGGACAAGGCGAGCCAGCAGCGCGTGCTGCAGGAGCGCGAAGTGCGCGGGCGCCTGTACTTCCTGCCGGAAGTCTTCAGCCTCGACGGCCAGATGCGCACCGAACTGCGCCATCGCGGCATCTACGAGGCGCGCCTGTATCACGCCGACAGCCAGCTCAGCGGCAGCTTCGTCCTGCCGGCCAACTACGGCATTACCAGCGACCTGGGCAGTTACCGTTTCGACGACCCGCTGCTGGCGGTGGGCATCAGTGATGTGCGCGGCATCGAGAACGCGCCGAAGCTGAAGGTCGGCGACGAACTGCGCGACTTCCAGCCCGGCACCCAGAGCCAGTTCCTCGGCAACGGCGTGTACGCGCTGCTGCCCTTCAAGGCCAGCGATCGCGAGCAGCGTTTCGAATATTCCTTCGAGCTGGCGTTGCTGGGCAGCAGCCGCCTGGACATTACTCCGGTGGGGCGCGATAGCCAGGTCAACCTGGTCTCGGACTGGCCGCATCCCAGCTTCGGCGGCGAGTTCCTGCCCACCGAGCGCAGCATCAGCGAGAAGGGATTCAGCGCGCGCTGGCGCACCAGCTTCTTCGCCACCAACCTGGAAGACCAGTTGCGCGCCTGCACGGCGCCGGCCCAGGCGGATGTCGCTCGCGCGGTTGGCGCGGACGATCCGGATGCGTCGCGTCCGAGCTCGGCCGAGTGCGGCGAGTTCGGCCAGCACCGCTTCGGCGTGGCGCTGGTGGACCCGGTGGACCAGTACCTGAAGACCGACCGCGCGGTGAAGTACGCGCTGCTGTTCATCGTCCTCACCTTTGCCGGCTTCTTCCTCTTCGAAGTCCTCAAGCGCCTGTCGGTGCACCCGATCCAGTACGCCCTGGTGGGCATGGCGCTGGCGCTGTTCTACCTGCTGCTGCTGTCGCTCTCCGAGCATGTCGGCTTCGCGCTGGCCTACCTGCTGTCGGCTGGCGCCTGCGTCGGGCTGATTGGTTTCTACCTCTGCCACGTGTTGCACAGCCTGTGGCGCGGTGCCGGTTTCAGCCTGGGGCTGGCGGGGCTCTACGGGATGCTCTACGCGTTGCTCAGCGCCGAGGACTACGCCCTGCTGATGGGCTCGCTGCTGCTGTTCGGCGTGCTGGGCGGCGTGATGGTGCTGACTCGTCACCTGGACTGGTACGGCATCGGCCGGCCCCGTAGCGATGACCTGGAATTTTCCCTGGATGATGTGCGCGTACAGCGCTGAGGAGAGTGGTGATGGCCAACGTGATGCGCTTTTCCCTGTGCCTGTTCGCGGGCCTGCTGATCAGTGGACTATGCCTGCCGCTGCTGATGTTCATCGGTCGCTTCGACTGGATCGCCCTGCTGGTGGCCAGTGGCAAGCCGCTGGCGCACCTGGCGCTGTTGCTGCCGGCCGATCTGTGGACGCAACTCACCGGCGTCGAGGACGCGGCGAATAATCCCCATGTGCGCTCCTTCCTGGAAATGTGCATGGGCGTGCTTCAGCTCGGCCTGCTGTTGGCGTTGCCGATCTACCGTTTTGGGCGCCAGGAGAAGCAGTCATGAGTGCGTGGAGCGGATTGCACGAGGAGCGTGAAGTGGGACGGCGGCTGGCGCGGCGGATTGCTGGATTGTTCGAGCGCGGGCTGGAGCGGCGAGCGGTGCGTGATGAGCGGTTTCGGCGGCGAGTGGTGCGGCATACGCGCCCCGTGGTGACGTCCTGGCGCGCGGGCTGTGCCCTCACCCCAACCCTCTCCCGAGGGGAGAGGGGGCTGGGCGGTGCGGGTTGGCGGGTCTGGAGTCAGCCGGCGCGACTCCCGGACTGCTCAGCGTAGGATGGGTGGAGCACAGCGATACCCATCGATCCCTCAGCCCGGCACCGTCGCCTGCATCGACGGCCGCTGGCTGACCTCGGCGAACCACTGCGCCAGCTGCGGATAGTCTGCGCGCCAATCCCAGTGCGGCTGGCGGAAGTCCAGGTAGCCCAGTGCGCAGGCCACGCCGATGGCGGCGATGTCGAAGCGCTCGGCCAGCTCGGCGTGGGCCGGGCCGTCGAAGTAGGCGAGGGTGCGGACGATCTTCAGTTGCTGGTTGTCGAGCCATTGGTCCCAGTGTTTTTCCGGCGGGCGCATGGCGGTTTCGTAGCGGATCAGCACGGCGGCATCGAGCACCGCGTCAGCCAGCGATGCAAGGGTCAGGCGGCGCCAGCGTGCCGCGCCTTCGCGGGGAATCAGCGGTTCGCCGGCGTGCTGCTGGTCGAGGTATTCGAGGATCACCCGGCTGTCATGCAGGGTCTGGCCGTCGGCCAGGCGCAGGGCAGGAATCTTCCCGGCGGGGTTGTCCTGCAGCACGCCGGCATCCGGCGCAATGGGTGTGTGGACGGCAGCGTACAGCTCCACGGAATCGACCTGGCCGGTCTCGTGCAGCAGCACCATGACCTTGCGCACGAAGGGCGAAGCAGCAGCGTGGAACAGGACGGGGCGGGTACTCATCGACAACTCCTCGTTGGGTTCAATCCTGAATGACCACCAGGCGGTCGGTGCCGGACTCGGAGCCCCAGACCTCGCCGGGCCGGCCGAGCAACTGGCGCACATTGGCGTGTTCGTGGTCGCTCGGGTAGGCGGTGAATCGTTCGCTCTGCGGGTCGAAGCGCAGCAGGGCGTTGCTGGCGAAATCGCTCAACCAGACCTGGTCCATGGCATCGACGTAGACCGCATAGGGCTGCGGATGATCGCCCGGCAGCTTCCAGGTTTTCCACTGGCTGTCGCTGGGGTCGAAGCGCGCCAGGCTCCCGGCATTCCACTGGCTGACCCACAGCCGCCCCACGGAGTCGGCCCACAGCCGGCGCGGACCGCTGTCCTTGCCGGGGGTATCGAAGGTCGTGGCGCTGTCGGCAACGCCGTCTATCTGGCCGAGGTAGTCGCCGGCCAGGGAGGCGTACCAGATGCCGCCATCCGGAGCCACGGCGATGCCGTACGGCCCCTTGCCGCGCGGTGCCGGCCAGACCTTCAGCTCACGGCTGGACGGGTCGAGGCGGCCGTAGAAACCGTTCTGCCCGGTGAACCACAGCACGCCGTCGTCATCGAATACCGCGGTGTTGAGGTTGGCGTTGGCCGCCTCCCTGGGCAGCGGGATGACTTCCACGCCCAGGCGCTGGGAGTCTACATGGACGATGGCGTTCTGGCCGCTGTCGGTGATCCAGGCGTCGCCGTTGGCGTCGGCCACCACGCCGTGGGGGCTGGAGCCCTTGCCGAGGCTGATCTGCTCGCTCTGCCCGGTCTGCGGGTCGAGCCGGCCGAGCACGCCGAGCTTCTGCGCGGTGTACCAGACCTTGCCGTCCTCGGTGGGCGCCACGTCGTGCGGGGCGGAGCCCTTGGGCAGGTCGAAGTACTTCACTTGCGCGGCATGGGCACCGGTGGCCAGTAGCAGGCCGGCGAGCAGCAGGCCGCTCAGGGGGAGGGACAGGACGCGAGGCATGGGCTCTCCTTGGCAGAGTCCGGAAGGTGATGAGACTGTACGCCGGTCAGTGTGGCCGACGAAACGAAGGAGAGTGGTTGTGACGATGATTTCCGTGTTGGGAGCGGCTTGCCGCCAGGGCTCGCCGGTGAACGACGATGCCATCGGCCATACCGCCACGGCGGCCTGGGTGCTCGACGGCGCAACCAGCCTGGGGCGACGTCTGGTCGGCGGTGAAAGCGACGCACGCTGGCTGGCGCAGAGCGCCAATGGTCATCTTCAACGCCTGCTGGAGGAGCAGCCGTACAGGCCGACGGGGGACCTGCTGGCGCAGTTGCAGGCGGGAATCGCCGCGGATTTCCAGCGAGATTCCGGCGTGGCCGTGAGCCTTGATCTGAACCTGCCCACGGCCTGCCTGAGCCTGCTGCGGGTGCTGGGCGATGGTTCGCTGGAGCTGCTCAATCTCTGCGATACCTGCATCCACCTGGCCTGGGATGACGGGCATGTGGAGAGCTTCGGTGATACGCCACTGGAAGAGATCGACCGGCAATCCGTGGCGCGCCTGATCGCGCTGCGCGAAGCGAACCCGGACTGGGACCACGCGCAACTGTGGCAGGCCAGCCGCGAGTGGGTACGGCGCAACCGGGCGCTGGCGAACACGCCGCAGGGCTATTGGTGCCTCGATCCGAGCGAGCGCTGGATTGCCCACGTGCAGCGCCGGGTACTCGATCCTTCAGGATTGAAGGCGTTCATGCTGGTCACCGATGGTTTCGACCGGCTGCTGGATTTTCGCCGCTACGACCTGGATTCGCTGTTCGCGGCGCTGCCCGAACGTGGCGTCGAAGCGCTGATCGACGAATTGCGCGCGCTGGAAAGCGCCGATGGCCAGGCGCTGGACTACCCACGCCTGAAGATCCACGACGATGCGAGCGTGGTGTGGGGAACCGTGCGCGGCTGAGTCTCCGAAACGCCGAAGAGTGGCATTGCGTAGAAAGCAAAAAGCCCCGCTCCTTCGGAGCGGGTTTTTCGCATCGTGAGGCACCCGACCGCACAATGCCGAGCGTTGCGCAGGAGCGGACTCTGTCCGCGATGACTCCACAGCGCGCCGACTCCCATCGCGGACGAAGTCCGCTCCTACGAAAGCAAAAGCCCCGTTATTTCGGAGCGGGTTTTTCGCATCGTGGAGCACCCCCACCGCGCAATGCCGAGCATTGCGCAGGAGCGGACTCCGTCCGCGATGACTCCACAGCGCGCCGACCCCTATCGCGGACGAAGTCCGCTCCTACGAAAGCAAAAGCCCCGCTCTTTCGTAGCGGGGCTTTCAGTGCGCAGGATCGTAGGGCGAATAACCTGGAACAGGCTATCCGCCGGCTTTTGCCCGGCGCATAACGCTTGCGCGTTATGCGCCCTACGAGTGCCCGAGGCTTCGTGGAGGCGTCAGAACTTGTAGTTGACGCTGGCCACCACGTTGCGACGGTCGCCGTAGTAGCAGTAGAAGCCGTCGCAGGTGGAGATGTATTCCTTGTCGAATACGTTGTTGGCGTTCAGCGCGACGTTCAGCCCGTTGAGGCTGTTGTCGAGGCGGCCGAGGTCGTAGTGCACCGCGGCGTCGTAGACGGTGTAGGAGCCGGTGTCGCCGTCGGACTTGTCGCGTACGTAGCCCATGCTGCCGATGGCGATGTTGTGGGTTTCGCCCACGTAGCGGCTGCCGAAGCCCAGGCCGAAGCCGTCCAGCAGGCCTTCATGCCAGGTGTAGTCGGCCCACAGCGACGCCTGGTTTTCCGGGGTCAGCGGCAGCGGGCGGTTCTTGTCCAGCGGGTTGGCGACCTTGGTCATCTTGCTGTTGGCATAGGTGTAGGCGGCGGTCACCTTGAGGTTCTCGGTGACGTTGCCCACCGCTTCCAGTTCGAAGCCGCGTACCTGCGCTTCACCCACCGGGCGGCTGATGAAGTCGCTGCCGGTAAGGACGATGTTCTTGCGAGTCAGGTCGTAGACCGCGGCGCTGAGCATCAGGTCGGTGCCTACCGGCTGGTACTTCACGCCCAGTTCGTACTGCTTGCCGGTGCTCGGCTCGAAGGCCGCGCCGGCGGCGCCGCCCGCTTCGGTCTGGAACGACTCGGCGTAGGAGACATAGGGCGCCACGCCGTTCTCGAAGACGTAGCTGAGCGCTGCGTTACCGCTGAACTGGCTGTCCCGGCGAGTATCGGTGGCGCCACCGGCGTTGTAGAACTTCGAGCCGGTGTGGGCCCAGTCCTGGCGGCCGCCGAGGGTCAGGCGCCAGTTGTCCAGGGCGATCTGGTCCTGCGCGTAGAGGCCGGTGTCGCGCATCTTCTGGTTGTAATCGTTGTACGCGGTGAAGGCGACGTTGCTGAAGTCCTGCCCGTAGATCGGCTTGTTGATGTTGCTGGTCGGCGCCGCGCCGTACAGCCATTTGTAGTTGGTGTTGGCACGCTGATGGTCCAGGCCCAGCAGCAGGGTGTGCTTGAGCGGGCCGGTGGCGAAATCGGCCTGCAGGTTGTTGTCGATGGCGAACTGGCTGATGTCTTCGTTCACCACGTTGGCGCCGCGCTCCAGGGTACCGTCGTCGCTGACCGAGAAAGCGTTGCCGCCGGCGGTGATGCCCTGGAAGGACAGGTCGCTCTTGGTGTAGCGCAGGTTCTGGCGGAACTGCCAGACGTCATTGATACGGTGCTCGAAGGCGTAACCCAGGGCGTAATAGGTCTTGTCGTAGAACTCCCAGTCCGGATCGCCAAGGTTCTTGTGGTAGCGCACTTCGCCCGCCGGAGTGGAGAGCTTGGTGCCCTGCAGCGGCAGGAACTGGCTGGTGATGCCGGTATCGTCGCGGTTGAACTGGGAGAGGAAGGTCAGCTTGGTGTCTTCGTCGACGTTCCAGGTCAGGCTCGGCGCGATGTTGTAGCGCTTGTTGTCGACGTGTTCGATCTGCGTGTTGCTGTCGCGCACGACACCGCTGACGCGGTAGAGCAGGTTGCCGGCGTCGTCGACCTTGCCGGTGCTGTCGAAGGAAATCTGCTTGTGTTCGTAGCTGCCGACCTGCAGCTGCACTTCATGGCTGCTTTCAGCTTCCGGACGGCGGCTGGTCATGTCCAGCAGGCCGCCGGGCGGGGTCTGGCCGTACAGCGAGGAGGCCGGGCCGCGCAGCAGGGCGACGCGTTCCAGGTCCCAGGTTTCCAGCTTGGGCATCACGTAGGAGCCCTTGGGCAGCGGCAGGCCGTCGAGGAACTGGGTCGGCTCGAAGCCGCGCACCTTCAGCCACTCGGCGCGGGTGTCGTTGCCGTAGCTGCTGGCGATCACGCCGGGCATGTAGCGCACGGCGTCGTCCAGGCTTTGTACGTTGCGGTCCTGCATCTGCTCGCGGGTGGCGACGGAGATCGAGCGTGGCGCCTCCAGCAGCGGCGTGTCGGTCTTGGTGCCGGCGCGGCTGCGGGTGGCGAGGTAGCCGATGGCTGGGCCATCCGGGTCTTCCTGGGTAGCGCTGATGGTGGTGGCCGACATCGACAGGGTATCGCTCGGCTGCGGACGCAGGCTGAAGCTGCCCGATTCGCTTTCCACCAGCTCCAGGCCGGTGCCCTGCAATGCCTGGCGCAGCGCGCTGACGGTATCGAAGCGGCCCTGCACGGCATGCGCGCTGCGGCCCTGGGCCAGCGCCGGGTCGAGGCTCAGGCTCAGGCCGCCCTCGGCAGCGATGCGGTTGAGGGTGCTGGCCAGCGGGCCGGCGGGCAATTGGTAGTCACGTACGGCCTCGGCGGCGATGGCCGACGAAGTGGCCAGCAGGATGGCGGTAGCCAGCAGACAGGGGCGAAGCGAAAGCTCGAACGGGCGGCGCATTGAAAACGACTCCTGAATGAAAACGTTTCTCGATGCTTCCTTGCCGGACGAGAATCAAAAAGTGATAGGGCTGGGTGAAAAAAATTCGGCCTTCTGCTTAGGCGGGGTCTTTGTAGGAGCGGACTTCGTCCGCGATAGGTCCGCATCGCGCCGGAGGCCATCGCGGACAGAGTCCGCTCCTACGGGGCGTTTGCGTTCAGCCGCGCGGTACCACGCGCGACCACCAGGGGCCGTGCTTCTCGATACGCACGGGCAGTGTCGGCTCCAGCGAGCCGAGCGCCAGGTCGATGTTCTGCAGCGGGAAGCTGCCGGTGATGCGCAGGTCTGCCAGCTTCGGATCAACCGCGAGATAGCCCGGGCTGTAGCGCGCCAGTTGCTCGATCAGCTCGCTAAGGCGCACGTTGTCCACCACCAGCATGCCGTGCGTCCAGGCATCGGCGGTGGCGCTGTTGGCCTCCACGCTGCCGAATCCATCGGCGCGCAAGCGCACCTGCTGGCCCTGGTTGATCACGCGCTCGCCCGGCAGTTGTTCGGGGCGCGCGGCCACCGCGGATTGCAGGACGCTGAGCAAGGTACTGTCGCCTTCGTCGCGCTCCACCAGGAAGCGCGTGCCGAGTGCGCGCAGGCGGCCTTCGTCGGTTTCGACGATGAACGGGCGGCTGTCACCGTGGGCGGTTTCCACCAGGATCTCGCCGCTGAGCAGGACGATGCGCCGCTGCTCGGCATCGAAGCGCACGTCTACGGCGGTGCGGCTGTTCAGCCTCAGCAGGGTGTTGTCCGGCAGGCGCAGTTCGCGCTGCTCGCCGGTGGCGGTTACCAGGTCGGAGAAGGCATAACGCACCGGTGCGTAACGGTTGCCGACGCCCAGGGCGAGTGCGCCGACCAGCAGCAACGACAAGCCGGTGCCGGCCAGGCGGCGGACCTTGCGCCGCGACTCGCCGGGCGAGCGCAGCAAGGCGTTGCGCGCGGCCTTGGGCGCGGCGCCGGCAAGGCTGCGGTCGAGCATGCCCAACTGGCTCCAGGCGCGGGCGTGTTCGCTGTGGGCGGAATGCCAGCGGGCAAAGGCGGCTTCATCGTCCGGGCGCGCTTCGCCGGAGCCCAGACGCAGCTGCCAGCTGATCGCCTCGTCCAGCACCTGCAGGGAAACCGCTCCCTTCACGTCGGCTCGCCGTAGAGGGCGATGTAGCACTGGCGCAGACCCTGGGCGATGTACTGGCGCACGCGCGGTACGGAAACACCCAGTTGCTCGGCGATCTCGGCGTGGCCGAGGCCGTCCAGGCGGTTGAGCAGGAAAGCGCTGCGTGCGCGGGTGGACAGCTTGCCCAGCAGGCGGTCGATCTCGCGCAGGTCGGCGAGGATCAGGCAGTGTTCCTCGGCCGAGGGCTGCACGGCTTCGGGCAGGCATTTCAGCTCTTCGAGATAGGCCTGTTCCAGCGCCACGCGGCGCCAGTGATCCACCAGCAGGCCCTTGGCGACGGTGACCAGGAAGGCGCGCGGTTCGCGCAGGGAGGGCAGCTCGCGCCGGCCGAGCACGCGGACGAAGGTGTCCTGGCTCAGGTCTTCGGCGCGCTGCGGACAGCCCAGGCTGCGGTTCAGCCAGGCGGTCAGCCAGTCGCGGTGATCGCGATACAAGGCGCCAACGAGTTCGCCGCTACCCATCTGGATGGCCGACAAGCTACTCCCCCAGTGATCCCGAATGGGATCAAGCTCAAAAACGATAACTATTCGCAAATGATCGCAAAGTGCAGTCACACGCGCAATTGGCACCCGTCGGCTTTTGCCGCCGGTCGCTGGGTTTTCGGCACCGTTCTACAATTCGCCGAACTTTTTCGCGGAACGTCTCGCCATGTCCGACCCCGTGCTGATCATCGGTTCCTTCCTTTCTCCCTATGTGCGCAAGGCGCTGGTGCTGCTGGAAATGAAGGGGGTGGACTATCGCATCGACTCCGTCGTGCCGTTCTTCGGCAACGCCGAGTTCGAGCGCCTCAGCCCGCTGCGCCAGGTGCCGGTGCTGGTGGACGGTGAGCTGGTGCTGAACGATTCCTCGGTGATCTGCCAGTACCTCGAGGAACGTTATCCACAGCCTGCGCTATACCCCGCGGACATAGTCGCCCGCGCCCGCGCGCGGTGGATCGAGGAGTTCGCCGACAGCCGCATGGGGCAGGTGGTGATCTGGCAACTGTTCGACCAACTGGTGATCGGCCGCGGCGTGTGGGGCCGCGAACCGGATGCGGTGCTGCTGGAGAGGACCTACCAGCAGGACCTGCCGGCGGTGTTCGACTATCTCGAAGCGCAGTTGCCCGAGCACGGGTGGTGGTTCGGCGAGCTGTCCATCGCCGACATCAGCGTGGCCTGTTTCATGCGCAATGCGCAGCTCGCCCGCTACGAGCTGGACGCCCTGCGCTGGCCGAAACTGGTGGCCATGCTGGAAGCGGCCTTCGCACTGCCGGCGTTCCAGAAGCTCAACCAGTTCGAGCGCGCCATCGCCCGCACACCGATTGCCCTGCAGCGCGACGCATTGATCGCCGCCGGAGCGCCGGTCAGCGCAGTCAGCCACATGCGCGAACAGCCGGTGCGCGGGCCGATGAGCCGCAGTTGATCAGGCCTCCTGCAGAAAGCTCCAGAGCCTCTGCGCCACCGGGCCGTGGGCGCGATCGCGCCGGCGCGCGGCGACCAGCTCCTCGCGGCGGCCGGGCAAGTACTCTCCGCTGAGGTCGCGCAGGCGGCCGTCGGCCAATTCCTCGGCAATCAGGTGGCGCGGCAGATGACCCCAGGCCAGGCCGTGCAGTACCAGTTCCTTCTTCATCGCCTGGTCCGGCACCGTGCATTGCGCCGCGCCATCCAGCGTGAAGAACGCCACCGGCGGCGAGTGCCGGGCGCTGTCGCGCATGACGCACTGGGTGAGCGTGTGCAATTGCTCGGGCCGGATGTCCGTGGTGTCCGCCAGTAGTGCCGGCGCAATCACCGGGATGAAATCCACCACGCCCAGGTCCAGCCACTCCAGACGCGGGTCGGCCTTGTCCACGCGGTGCAGGATCAGCTCGGCCTCGTCATCGAGGAGCCGCTCCAGCGGACCGCTGACGCTTTCGAAGTACAACTGCAGGCGTGTGTGCGGTTGCGTGGCGAAGAAGCGCGCGAGTTTTTCCAGAACGACGGGGCGTGGGCAGAAGTCGCCGAGGACGACGCGCAGCTGGCTTTCCTCGCCGGCCGCCAGGTGTGCGGCATGCTCGCGTAGGCTGCCCAGTTCGCGCAGCAAGCCCTGGGCGCGGTGGTGGAAGGATTCGCCTGCGGCAGTCAGGGCAACCCGGTAGCCACTGCGATCCAGCAGTTCGAAGCCAAGCTGGTTCTCCAGCCGGGCAACAGCGGCGAAAATCGCCGGGTGCGAGCGGTGCAACTGCTGGGCAGCGGCCTGGAAGCCGCCGGTCTCGACTAGTGCGACGAAACAGTGGAGGTCATGAAGGGTGAAGTCCTGCATGTCAGCTTTCCTGACAGAGAGCGTTCATTCTTTGTAATTTCTTTGGATTATCAGCGCAACTAACCTCGCCTCCATCAACCCTGAGGAGAGGCTGCCATGAGCCAGCTGCGCTATCTGACCACTCGCGACAACACCTGCATCGCCTTTCGCCTGGACGGCCGCGCCGAGCTGCCACTGCTGGTGCTGTCGAACTCCATCGGCACCGACATGCACATGTGGGACGGCCAGATTGCCGCGCTGAGCGAATACTTCCGCGTGCTGCGCTATGACGCTCGCGGGCACGGCGCATCCAGTGTTCCCCCCGGACCCTATTCGCTGGCGCGGCTGGCGCAAGATGTGATCGAGCTGCTCGATTCACTGGCGGTGCGGCGTGCGCATTTCCTCGGGCTTTCCCTCGGTGGTTTTGTTGGCCAGTGGCTGGCGCTGAACGCACCGCAGCGCATGGATCGGCTGGTGCTGGCGAACACTTCTGCCTGGCTGGGGCCGCAGGATCAGTGGGATGCGCGCATCGCCGAGGTGTTGCAGGCGGAAGATATGCGGGGCACCGCCGCGACCTTCCTCGGCAACTGGTTCCCGGCGACCTGGCTGGCGCAAGAGCGCCCGGAGGTGGAACCGTTCCGCGCGACGCTGCTGGCCACCAACCGGCATGGACTGGCCGGCTCCTTCGCCGCCGTGCAGGAAACTGATCTGCGCACGGCATTGCGCGATGTGCGCCTGCCCACTCTGGTGATCGCCGGGCAGTTCGACACTGTCACTGCCGCCAGCCACAGCGAGTTGATCGCCGACGCGATCCCCGGCGCTCGTTTGCTCACGTTACCGGCCGTGCACCTGTCGAACATCGAGTTCCCCCGCGAGTTCGAAGGTGTGGTGCTGGATTTCCTGTTGGCTCGCTGAACGACCAGGCCGCCCGAAGGCGGCCTGGTCGTTCAGCTAGAGCCTCAATGATGTGCGGCATCCACCGCGATGGATTCGCCGCAGACGTCCAGGTAGGTGCGCTTGCGGTCGGCGAGGGCGAAGTGGATCAGCGCGCCGAGCCCGGCGCCGAAGAACCAGGAGAAGTGCGACAGCGATTCGAAGGCCGGCAGCAGCGCCAGGACGATGGCGATCAGTGCGGCCGGGACGAACGCCGCCACCGCGCGCAGGTTGACCCCGGCGCTGAAGTGATAGCTCGCCTCGCGGCTTTCGCTGTAAAGCTCCGGCAGGTTCACCCGGCCACGGCGCACCAGGTAGTAGTCGGTGACCATGATCCCGTACAGCGGGCCGAGCAGGGCGCCCAGGCCGCCGAGGAAATACACGATCACTGCCGGGCTGTTGTACAGGTGCCACGGCAGGATCAGCACGGCGATGGTGGCGCTGAGCAGGCCGGCGCGACGGAAGTTCAGCAGGTTCGGCGCGAGGTTGGTCAGCACGTACGCCGGGGCGACGAAGTTGGCCATGATGTTCACCGCCACGGTGACGATCAGGAAGGCCAGGCAGGCCAGCACCAAGCCGAAGGTGTTGGGAATGGCGGCAACGATCTCGGTGGGGTTCTGCACCAGCTTGCCGTCGATGCTGAACTGCGCGCCGGCCAGCACCACGGCGATCAGCGCGAAGCCCAGCATGTTTACCGGCAGGCCCCAGAAGTTGCCGACGCTGATGGTGCGGCGGTCCGGGCAATTGCGGGTGAAGTCGCAGAAGTTGAGGATCATCGTGCCGTACAGCGAGACCCACAGTGCGGCGGCGCCCAGCACCTTCAGCCACATCGCCGAGCCGCTCGGCGCGTTGCCGCTGGACCAGGCAATCGACAGCCCGGCGCGCCAGTACATCCAGCCGGCGAGGCTGGCGAAGGCGACCAGGATGATCGGGCCGGCAAAGGATTCGTAGCGGCGCACCATCTCCATGCCGTAGGCGAAGATCACCAACTGAACGCACCAGATGCCGAGGAAGGTGATCCAGCCGAGGCTCGACAGGCCGAGGATCGAGTCCTGGTCGTAGGCCTTGAGGTCTGGGGCGATGGCGGTGAGCAGCACCCGCAGCACGACCGAGGCGAGGTAGGTCTGGATGCCGAACCAGGCAATGGCAATCACCGCGCGGATCAGAGCCGGCACCTGGGCGCCGTGGATGCCGAAGCTGATGCGGCACATCACCGGGTAGGGCAGGCCGGTTTTCTGACCCATGTAGCCGGAGAGGTTCATCAGCCCGTAGATCACCAGCGCGCCCAGGGCGAAGGCGGCGAGGATCTGCGCGCCGCTCATGCCGAGGGCGAAGAGGCCAATGGCGAAGGAGTAGTTGGCAATGTTGTGCACATCGTTGGTCCACAGCGCGAACAGGCTGTAACGCCCCCAGCTGCGCCCCGCCGCCTTGGTCGGCGCCAGGTCGGCGCTGTACAGGCGCGGGCTCAGGGTTGGCGCGGCCGGCCGGGCGGCGGCCGCGCTATCAGCAGATTGGAGGGGGGTAACGCCGGACAGGTGGGTGGGACTGCTGGTCATGGGCTACTCGGCTTTGTATGCACGGCTTTTTGTGGTTTGTGTGCAAAAGCCAATTCCGTGCCAGCCCGGTTCTCCTTGTGGTGCCGGTTGATTCGCCACTTCCCCTGGAATCGAGCAGAGCCCTTGTTTGGTGCGGCTTTGCCAGGTGTCCTAGGCGCCATTAAATAATTTTTCCATAGCAATCATTGACTTGAGAGTCAGATATTGCCTGTGTGGAAAATAAGCGGGCTGGGGATTTTGTACACAATAATTGTGCACAGGCGTTACGTGTGGGCTCCGAGGTGGCTCAACGACAATCGCGGACAGAGTCCGCTCCTACGCGGAAGCTGCCCTCGTACGTAGGAGCAACTGTCTTCTCTGGATAGTCCGTCGCTGCGTCTTCCTCCTCACCCCGACCCTCTCCCTCAGGGAGAGGGGGCAGTCCGGAGGTTTCATCCTGCACCGAACGGTCCCCTCTCTCCTTGGGAGAGGGCCAGGGTGAGGGATGGCCCAAGCGCAGAGGTATCGCGTAGGAGCGGACTCTGTCCGCGATCGGCTAGAAACGGCGCAAATCCCAACCGGTAGCCATAAAAAAACCGCCCCGAAGGGCGGTTCTTTCAACGCTTGGCGAAGTGCTTACAGACCGTTCTTCGCTTTGAACTCGCGACGACGGCGGTGCAGGACTGGCTCGGTGTAGCCGTTGGGCTGCTTGGTGCCTTCGATAACCAGTTCCAGTGCGGCCTGGAAGGCCACGTTGTCATCGAAGTTCGGCGCCATCGGGCGGTACTGGGCGTCACCGGCGTTCTGGCGATCCACCACCGAAGCCATGCGCTTGAGGCTTTCCAGTACCTGCTCTTCGGTCACTACGCCGTGGCGCAGCCAGTTGGCCAGCAGTTGGCTGGAGATACGCAGGGTAGCGCGGTCTTCCATCAGGCCGACATCGTTGATGTCCGGCACCTTGGAGCAGCCGACGCCCTGGTCGATCCAGCGCACGACGTAGCCGAGGATGCCCTGCGAGTTGTTGTCCAGCTCGTTCTTGATCTCTTCCGCGCTCCAGTTGGTGTTCGGCGCCAGCGGAATGGTCAGGATGTCGTCCACCGAAGCCGGAGCGCGCTTGGCCAGTTCGGCCTGACGGGCGAACACGTCGACCTTGTGGTAGTGCAGCGCGTGCAGGGTGGCGGCGGTCGGCGAGGGAACCCAGGCGGTGTTGGCGCCAGCCAGCGGGTGAGCGATCTTCTGCTCGAGCATGGCGGCCATCAGGTCGGGCATGGCCCACATGCCCTTGCCGATCTGGGCTTTGCCCTGCAGGCCGGTGGCCAGGCCGACGTCGACGTTGTTGTTCTCGTAGGAGCCGATCCACTTCTCGGTCTTCATGGCGCCCTTGCGCACCATGGCGCCGGCTTCCATGGAGGTGTGGATCTCGTCACCGGTGCGGTCGAGGAAGCCGGTGTTGATGAACACCACGCGCTCGGCGGCAGCCTTGATACAGGCCTTCAGGTTGACGGTGGTGCGGCGCTCTTCGTCCATGATGCCGACTTTCAGCGTGTTGCGCGGCAGACCCAGCAGGTCCTCGACGCGGCTGAAGATCTCGGCGGCGAAGGCGACTTCTTCCGGGCCGTGCATCTTCGGCTTGACGATGTACACGCTGCCGGTGCGGCTGTTCTTGCGGGTGGCGCTGCCGTTCAGGTTGTGAATGGCGATCAGGCTGGTGAACAGGCCGTCCTGGATGCCTTCGGGCACTTCGTTGCCCTGGGCGTCGAGGATCGCCGGGTTGGTCATCAGGTGGCCAACGTTACGCACGAACAGCAGGGAGCGGCCATGCAGGCTCAGCTCGGAACCATCGGCCCTGGTGTAGACGCGGTCCGGGTTCATGGTGCGGGTGAAGGTAGTGCCACCCTTGGAGACCTGCTCGGCGAGGTCGCCTTTCATCAGGCCCAGCCAGTTGCGGTAGACCACTACCTTGTCGTCGGCATCGACGGCGGCCACGGAGTCTTCGCAGTCCATGATGGTGGTCAGCGCGGACTCCATCAGGACGTCTTTCACGCCAGCGGCGTCGGTCTGGCCGATCGGGCTGGTCGGGTCGATCTGGATTTCGAAGTGCAGGCCATTGTGCTTGAGCAGCACGGCTTTCGGCTTGGCGGCGTCGCCCTGGAAGGCGAGGAACTGAGCGGCATTCTTCAGGCCGGTCTCGCTGCCGTTCTTCAGGGTTACGGCCAGTGCGCCGTTCTTCACGACATAGGCGGTGGCGTCGACGTGGGAGCCGGATTCCAGCGCGGCGGCTTCGTCGAGGAAGGCGCGGGCGAAGGCGATGACCTTGTCACCACGGACCTTGTTGTAGCCCTTGCCCTTCTCGGCGCCATTCTCTTCGCTGATTGCGTCGGTGCCGTAGAGGGCGTCGTACAGCGAACCCCAGCGGGCGTTCGCAGCGTTCAGGGCGAAGCGCGCGTTCATCACCGGTACGACCAGCTGCGGGCCGGCCATGCGGGCGATTTCTTCGTCGACGTTCTGGGTGCTGGCCTGGAAGTCGGCCGGCTCGGGCAGCAGGTAACCGATTTCCTGCAGGAAAGCCTTGTAGGCGGCCGCGTCATGCGCCTGGCCAGCGCGCGCCTGGTGCCAGCCATCGACCTTCGCCTGAATCTCGTCGCGCTTGGCGAGCAGGGCCTTGTTCTTGGGGGCCAGGTCGTTGATTACGGTTTCGACACCTGCCCAGAACTTGCCGGCTTCGATGCCGGTGCCGGGAATGGCTTCGTTGTTCACGAAGTCGAACAGGACTTTGGCGACCTGCAGGCCACCGACTTGAACGCGTTCAGTCATTGCTTGCCTCACTCTGCTCAGGACCAGCTCTGGACACAGGCAAAACGCCTTGTAGTCCGAGCCGCGGAATACTACATGATGCCGTGGGAAAAATCAGTGGGCTAGCGTCGCGGTTAGACCAAAGTACGCATATCAGTCACGTAGCAGGTCATATGTTCGCAAAAATCTTCTGGATTGTTCCAGATAAATCTTAAAACTGTACACGGATAACCCGTTTGGGTACCTGTGGCAGCCCGTCGCAGCCGGCTAACCTCGCCGTGCCTATACTGCCTTTTCCTTTCTGGAGAATCCCGCATGTCCGTGACGCTTGCCACCCCCTCCGATCTGGATGACCTGGTTCCGCTGTTTTCCGGCTACCTCGATTTCTATGAGGTGCCCGCCCCCCACGCGAAGATTCGCGAGTTTCTCGGCGCGCGCGTCGGCAGCGGCCAGTCCACGGTCTTCATCGCGCGCAGCGTCGATGGCGTGGCGGTAGGTTTCGTGCAGCTGTATCCCTTGTTCGCTTCCCTGGCGCTGCAGGCATCCTGGCTGGTCAGCGACCTCTACGTATTGCCTGCCGCGCGTCGCGATGGCTACGGTGAGGCACTGATGAACGCCGCCCGCGCCCACGGCGAAAGCACCGGTGCCTGTGGTCTGATGCTGGAGACGGCGAAGACCAACCACGCCGGCCAGTCGCTTTACGAGCGCCTGGGCTACAAGCGGGACGACAAGTTCTACACCTATTGGCTGGACCTCACGGCCTAGCCCTTCGCGGAGACTGCTCATGGACCACCTCGTATTGACCGTCATCGCCCAGGACCAGCCCGGCCTGGTGGAACGCGTGGCCAAATGCATCGCTGCCCATGGCGGCAACTGGCTGGAAAGCCGCATGTCGCGCATGGCCGGGCAGTTCGCCGGGATCCTCCGCGTGGCGGTGCCAGCCGAGGGCTATGACGAACTGGTGGAAGGCCTGCAGGAACTCAGCGAACACGGCATCCGCGTGTTGCTGGCGGAAAGCGGCATCGAGCCGGCCTGCAACTGGAAGCCGATTCACCTCGACCTGGTGGGCAACGACCGCCCAGGCATCGTCCGCGACATCACCCAGTTGCTGGCCGAGCATGGGGTGAACCTGGAGAGCCTGACCACCGAGGTACTGCCCGCGCCCATGAGCAGCGAGCCGCTGTTCCACGCCGAGGCGCTGCTGGCTGTGCCGTTGACCCTGCCGCTGGAAACCCTGCAGCAGAAGCTGGAGGAGCTGGCGGACGACCTGATGGTCGAGCTGAATTTCCACAGCGGGGAATGATTGTTCTGCATTGACCTCGATGCTTGTGGAAAAACTTGTGGGCTCTCTGTTGATGGATTGACAGAGGGCCCATTTTATATGGGCTTAGTGCGGGTTTATTTATCCACCATCGGCAGCGTCGCTGTGCACAGATTGCGGGGATCGTACCGTGGGCATTCTGTTGATAAGTGTCTGTAGCCACCTGTTTCCGAGGCTTTCAGTGGGTTGATCGTTTTTTGTGCAGGGCGTGCGCTGTGAAGGGAGTGCCTCGGGCTTTCCAATGGCTGTGCACAAAAGCACTGGAAGAGTCTGTGGAGAAGCCGTTCATGGAACGCTACAGGTCACGCGGGGTAGGGCTTTGATGGGGTTGTCCACTTTCTGATCGGGTAGCGTTGATCCATCCCCATGAAGCGGGGATCAGCCTGTGGAAAAGCCGCGGGAATATCGCGGTAAGCCAGAAACCACTAGGTCTGCGCGATTCTGATCAAATAGTGATCGTGTTGCTGCGCGCAGCGAGAGAGTGTCGCGCTGGGAGAGGCACGGCGGGGCGGCTTGTGGAAGAAACGGCCGTTATCCCCGCATTCGCGGGATAGAGCTGTGGACAATCTGCGGGTGACTGCCTGCAAGCCACAGCTGGCGTGGTGTGCAGGCAGTGGATCATTTAATGATCAATCGCCGCGGGAGAGCCGGTACCAGATGTCGATGCTGTACACGACCAAGCCCGCCCAGATGCAGCACAGGGAAATCAGGCGCGTGGTGTCCAGGTGCTCGCCAAACAGCAGGATTGCCTGCAACAGCACCAGGGTTGGCGCCAGGTACTGCAGGAAGCCCAGTGTCGCGTAGGGCAGATGGCGTGCGGCGGCGTTGAAGCACACCAGCGGCACCAGGGTGATCGGGCCGGCGGCGGCGAGCCAGAAGGCGTCCTTGGTGGTCCAGAAGTCGAGATGCGCGCTGGGGCCATCGGCGAACAGCACCAGATAGCCGATCGCCAGCGGCAGCAGGATCCAGGTTTCCACCACCAGCCCCGGCAGTGCAGCCACCGGTGCCTGTTTGCGGATCAGCCCATAGAAGCCGAAGGTCAGCGCCAGCGCGAGCGACACCCAGGGCAGGCTGCCCAGTTGCCACAACTGCTGCGCCACGCCCAGCGCGGCGAGGCCGACCGCGACCCACTGCAGCGGGCGCAGCCGCTCGCGCAGGATCACCAGGCCGAGCAATACGTTGATCAGCGGGTTGATGTAGTAGCCCAGGCTGGCCTCGATCATGTGGCCGTTGTTCACCGCCCAGACATACACCAGCCAGTTGCTGGCGATCAGCAGGCCGCTGGCGGTGAGCACGGCGATGCGCTTGGGGTTCTCGCGCAGCTCGCGCCACCAGCCGGGGTGTTTCCACACCAGTAACAGCAGGGCGCCGAACACCGCCGACCAGATGGCGCGATGGGTGATGATTTCCAGGGCGGGAATGCGTTCGAGCAGCTTGAAGTAGATCGGGAAGAGCCCCCAGATGACATAGGCAGTCAAGCCCAGGGCGTAGCCCCGGCGGGGATTGGCGGTGGCCATGGAACATCCTTGGTTAGGCAGCTAATGAGTGGCTGCACAATTCTAGGGCGCTCGCGATGGCTTGTCTGTGTCGCTGCCGGGGTCGCTGCAGCCTCGCCGATGATTCTGCGTAACGTTGTCGTTACGGCAGAGGCGATTCTGCAGGAGCGAGCTTGCTCGCGAACCGCCAGACAGCGATTTCGTCGGCAAATACGTTCGCGAGCAAGCTCGCTCCTACAAAGAACACATTCGTCGCGGGCGCGGTCAGGGCTCAGAACAACCGCAACGGCTCCTCATCCAGCGCCGCCAGCTGCTCGCGCAGCACCAGCACCTGTTCGCCCCAGTAACGCTCGGTGCCGAACCAGGGGAAGCTCGGCGGGAACGCCGGGTCGTCCCAGCGGCGTGCCAGCCAGGCGCTGTAGTGCATCAGGCGCAGCGAGCGCAGGCCTTCGATCAGCGGTAGTTCGCGCGGGTCGAAATCGTGGAACTCCTGGTAGCCGTCCACCAGTTCGGAGAGTTGCCCCAGGCGCTCGTGGCGTTCGCCGGCGAGCATCATCCACAGGTCCTGTACGGCAGGGCCCATGCGGCAGTCATCGAGGTCGACGACGTGGAAGGTGTCGTCGCGGCACAGCAGGTTGCCGGGGTGGCAGTCGCCATGCATGCGGATGGGCGTGTATTTCACGCGGGCGTACAGGACGTCGACCTTCTTCAGCAGGTCGCGGGCCACCGACTCGTAGGCCGGCAGCAGGCTCTTCGGGATGAAATTGCCCTCCAGCAGCGTCGCCAGCGACTGGTGGCCGAAGTTCTGCGGCGTCAGCGCCTCGCGGTGCTCGAAAGGGCGGCTGGCGCCCACCGCATGCAGGCGGCCGAGCAACTGGCCGAGGCGATAGAGCTGGTCGAGATTGCCCGGCTCAGGCGCGCGGCCGCCGCGGCGGGGGAACAGGGTGAAGCGGAAGCCCGCATGCTCGAAGAGTGTCTTGCCCTCATGCACCAGCGGCGCCACCACCGGGACTTCGCATTCGGCCAGTTCGGCGGAGAAGGAATGCTCTTCGAGGATCGCTTCGTCGGTCCAGCGGCCGGGGCGGTAGAACTTGGCGATCAGCGGCTCGCTGTCTTCGATGCCGACCTGATAGACCCGGTTCTCATAGCTGTTGAGTGCCAGTACGCGGGCGTCGCTGAGAAAGCCGATGCTTTCCACGGCATCCAGTACCAGATCGGGCGTGAGGTCGGAGAAAGGATGAGACATGGCGACGATCCGGCAGTGGTAAAGCAGCCTAGTGTACCCAGTCCACCGTCAATGGGTGGGTAGTCGCCTCAGTGGTCGGCGCAGTGTTTTCTCAGGTACTCGACGAAGTCCGTGGCCAGTGCCCGGCGCTCGCCCTTCACCAGGGTCAGTTTCTGCATCGAGCGGGCCTTGCAGTCGAGCGGCTGCGCCTCCTTGTCGCTGCTGTGCAACGGTGTGAGCAGCAGGTCATACGGCGTGCCCTGGCGCACCTGTTCGGCCAGTTCGCCCTCGTCACCACCGATCAGCAGGACCTTGTTGCGGGTTTCGATCTGGTAGTGGTCCACCAGTGGTTCCAGTGTCGACATCAGTTCGTTGCTGGCGCCGACCCGCAACACGTCGGGGCCGGCCTGGCTGGCCAGTGGCAGGGAGAACAGCAACGGCAGGGCGAGGAGAGCGAGTTGGCGGCGCATGGTGGGAGCTCCGATTGGCCAAGGCCCCGCCCGACCCGGGCGGGACTCAGGCGGCCATTGGAGCGCGGCACGCTGTCGCGGGGCTTGATATGAGGCAGGGAAACTACAACGGCGTGCCGATGATCACCTGGGCCGGGGAGAACTGGGCGCGCACCGGCGAGCCGGGTCGCAGGCCGAGGACTTCGATGCGCTCGGGATCGGTCAGGGCGCAGAGCATCTGCCCGCTGGGCAACTGGATGCGCACTTCGCTGGGGCCGTCGTCCGCTTCGCGGATGTCATCGATGTGCCCTTCCAGGGCATTCAGCCCCTCCGGGCAGGGGATATGCGGCAGGTCGACGTAGAGCCAGCCGGCCTTCATCAGCGCCACCACGGGTACACCATCGACGAGCTCCAGCTTTTCGGTGCTCTCGCGGGTGACCCGGGCCTGGATGCGTGAGCCGCCAGGCAGCTCGATGCTCACCAGGTCGTTGAGGCCGGACGGCTCCACCGCACAAACACGCCCGTGCAGCTGGTTGCGCGCGCTGGTGCGCATCATCAGGCGGCCGATCAGCTCGAGATCGGCCTGGTGCTCGACGTGCTCGACGATGTGTTCGCGCAGGGCTTCCAGGCGCTGGTACAGCGCCAGCAGGCGCTCGCCCTCGGTGGTCAGGCGCGCACCACCGCCGCCCTTGCCGCCGACGCTGCGTTCCACCAGGGGGCGGTCGGAGAGGTTGTTCAGTTCATCGATGGCGTCCCAGGCGGTCTTGTAGCTCATCCCAGCGGCCTTGGCGGCGTGGGTGATCGAGCCGAGCTGGGCGATCTGCGCCAGCAGGGCGATGCGCTGCGGGCGGCGGGTAACGTGTTGGGTCAACAGGCTGAGGGTGGTCATGGGTTCGCGGGTGCTTATTGGTATGCAGGGAGGCTCCGTTGCTGGCGGGCAAAACGCAAGGGGCAGATGTCGGGAATGTGGCCCAACGGTCGTCTATTCCGGGGCTGGAGTGCGCGCCAGGCAATAGACGTCGACCCGTCGCGCTCCGGCACGGCGTAGCAGGCGGGCGATGCGCTCGGCGGTGGCGCCGGTAGTCAGCACGTCGTCCACCAGGGCCAGGTGCAGGCCTTCGACAGCGGCGCCATCGGCCAGGACAAAGGCGTTGCGCAGATTGCGCTTGCGCGTGGCGGCGTCGAGACCTTGCTGCGCGGGGGTGTCCTGAGTGCGGCGGACCAGCTGGTTATCCACAGGGAGAGCCAGTGGAGCCGCCAGCCAGCTCGCCAGCAGTTGTGCCTGGTTGAAGCCGCGTTGCCGTTCGCGCCGGCGCGACAGCGGCACGGGGATCAGCCGGTCTGGTCGCGGCAGTCCTTCCTCGTAGGCATGCAGCAGGTGGCGTTCGAGCAACTGGCCGAGCAGCCGCCCGAGTGGCGCATTGGCCTGGTGCTTGAAGCGGGTGACCAGCGCATCGACAGGGAAGCCGTAGCGCAAGGGTGTCTCGACGCGGTGGAAGGCCGGCGCGCGGCGCAGGCACTGGCCGCAGGTCTGCCCGGCAACCGGCAGGGGGAGGGCGCAAACTGTGCAGTGCCCGGCGAGCCAGGGCAGGTCGTCGTCACAGCCGGCGCAGAGCGGTAGCGCGGCCTGATCCGTCGCTCCTCCGCAGAGGAGGCATTGCACACGTGGGCGCCACCAGACGGGGCGCCATTGAAGCAACTGCATTCAGCCCCCAGGGACGGGGCCGTTCAGGGGTGGGTGGCTCAATGGATCAGCCAGCTCAATACCACCAGGCCCAGCACCGTCCAGATCAGTCCGCCGAAGATCGAGCGCCGCAAGAAGGCGCGGATGCCACTGTAGAGCAGCAGCAGGCCGATGAAGAGCAGGACGAAGCTGAAGATCGAGACGTCGATTCCCACAGCCCGTGCCAGGCCGTGGAAGAAGTCGTCCATGGCACGCCACAGGCCACCGAGCACGCCCGATAGCAGATCGACAATGAAGCGGATGGCCTTGCCGGCCATCTGACCGAGGCTGTCGAAGAATCCTTCTGTTCCCATCTGGGGATGACTCCTGAATGTTCTGCCTGATTGGAGCGGCAATTGGGCGAATCGGTTCAGCCGCAAGCCCAACGGGATCATCGCTATTGATCAATAAATAGCCACTTGTCGACCTGTGTCGCGAGAGTGGTTGACAGCGTCACAGCTCCACATATGATGCCTTGAGCCTGATTTCCCCGGTGGCGCGCCGCCGGGGCACCTTAGACAAGAGGCGCGCCCCGAAGCGTCGAAGGACTTTGCCGATGAGTGCCACCGCAGCCCAAGTAACCCGCCACGACTGGACCCTTGCCGAAGTCCGCGCCCTGTTCGAACAGCCGTTCAACGACCTGCTGTTCCAGGCGCAGACCCTGCACCGCGCGCATTTCGATCCGAACCGTGTGCAGGTTTCCACCCTGCTGTCGATCAAGACCGGCGCCTGCCCGGAAGACTGCAAGTATTGCCCGCAGTCCGGCCACTACAACACCGGTCTGGACAAGGAAAAGCTGATGGAAGTGCAGAAGGTGCTGCAGGCCGCTGCCGAGGCCAAGGCCATCGGCTCGACGCGCTTCTGCATGGGCGCCGCCTGGAAGCACCCGTCCGCCAAGGACATGCCCTACGTGCTGGAGATGGTAAAGGGCGTGAAGAAGCTCGGCCTGGAAACCTGCATGACCCTGGGCAAGCTGACCCAGGAGCAGACCCAGTCCCTGGCCGAAGCGGGCCTGGACTACTACAACCACAACCTGGATACCTCGCCGGAGTTCTACGGCAACATCATCACCACCCGCACCTACGGCGAGCGCCTGCAGACCCTGGCGTACGTGCGCGAGGCGGGGATGAAGATCTGCTCCGGCGGCATCCTCGGCATGGGCGAGTCGGTGGACGACCGCGCCGGCCTGCTGATCCAGTTGGCCAACCTGCCCGAGCACCCGGAATCGGTACCGATCAACATGCTGGTGAAGGTCAAGGGCACCCCGCTGGCCGAGGAGAAGGACGTCGATCCGTTCGACTTCATCCGCACCCTGGCAGTCGCCCGGATCATGATGCCGAAATCCCACGTGCGCCTGTCCGCCGGCCGCGAACAGATGAACGAGCAGATGCAGGCTCTGGCTTTCATGGCCGGCGCCAACTCGATCTTCTACGGCGAGAAGCTGCTGACCACCACCAACCCGCAGGCCGAGAAGGACATGCAGCTGTTTGCGCGCCTGGGCATCAAGCCCGAGGAACGCGAGGAGCACGCCGACGAGGTACACCAGGCTGCCATCGAGCAGGCGCTGGTGGAACAACGCGACTCCCAGCTGTTCTATAACGCGGCTTCGGCCTGATAGAGCCGCTCTTCTTCATGTAGGAGCGAGCTTGCTCGCGAACCGCCCAGCACCTGTGTGTTCGGGAAGCTTCTTCGCGAGCAAGCTCGCTCCTACAGGTCCTCGCCCTGGAGGACCACCGCCGACACGGGGTTGCGTATGCCTTTCGATCTCGCCGCCCGCCTGGCCCAGCGCCAGGCGGAGGACCTCTACCGCCGCCGCCCGCTGCTGGAATCGCCGCAGGGGCCGGAGGTGGTCATCGATGGCCAGCCGATGCTGGCCTTCTGTTCCAACGATTACCTGGGCCTGGCCAATCACTCCGAAGTGATTGCCGCGCTGCGTGCCGGTGCCGAACGCTGGGGCGTCGGTGGCGGTGCCTCGCACCTGGTCAACGGTCATTGCGGCCCGCACCATGAACTGGAGCTGGCGCTCGCCGAGTTCACCGGCCGCCCGCGCGCGCTGCTGTTTTCTACCGGCTACATGGCCAACCTGGGCACCGTCACCGCGCTCGTCGGCAAGGGTGACAGCGTGCTGGAGGACCGCCTCAACCACGCCTCGCTGCTGGATGCCGGGCTGCTCTCCGGTGCGCGCTTCTCGCGCTACCTGCACAACGATGCTGCCAGCCTCGCCTCGCGCCTGGAGAAGGCCGAAGGCAACACGCTGGTGGTCACCGATGGCGTGTTCAGCATGGATGGCGACCTTGCCGACCTGCCCGCTCTGTGCGCCAGGGCTCGGGAGAAGGGAGCCTGGGTGATGGTCGACGACGCCCACGGCTTCGGCCCGCTGGGCGCGACTGGCGGCGGCATTGTCGAGCACTTCGGGCTGGGCATGGAGGATGTGCCCGTGCTGGTCGGTACCCTCGGCAAGGCCTTCGGTACCGCTGGCGCCTTCGTCGCCGGTAGCGAGGAGTTGATCGAAACGCTGATCCAGTTCGCCCGGCCCTACATCTATACCACCAGCCAGCCGCCGGCCGTGGCCTGCGCCACGCTGAAGAGCCTGGAGCTGCTGCGCGCCGAGGGCTGGCGCCGTGACCACCTGAATGCGCTGATCGCGCGTTTCCGCACCGGCGCCGAGGCCATCGGACTGCGCCTGATGGACAGCCCGACGCCGATCCAGCCGATCCTCATCGGCGGCAGTGCCCAGGCGATGGCTTTGTCCGCCGAGCTGCGCCAGCGCGGCATTCTTGTCGGCGCGATCCGTCCACCCACCGTGCCCGCCGGTACCGCTCGCCTGCGCGTGACCCTGTCGGCCTCGCACAGCGAAGCGCAGGTCGACCGCCTGCTGGTGGCGCTGGCAGAGAGCTGGCAACGCGTGTCGTCTAGCCTTCTGGCAGAGATCGATGCCGAGGAGGGCGATGATGCGTGACCAATTGATCCTGCTGCCGGGTTGGGGCCTGGGCAGCGCGCCGCTGGAACCGCTGCGCGATGCGCTGCTGGAGCAGGCTCCGCACTTGAACGTGCAGATCGAGCCATTGCCGGCGGATGCCGATCCGAACGTCTGGCTCGACGAGCTGGACGACAATGTCGCCCACGATGCCTGGATCGCTGGCTGGTCGCTGGGCGGCATGCTCGGCGCCGAGCTGGCGGCGCGGCGCGGGGAATCCTGCCGCGGGCTGGTCACCATCGCCAGCAACCTCTGCTTCCGCCGCCGCGAGGACTGGCCGGACGCCATGGCCAACGACGTCTTCGAGGACTTCTTCGAGGCCTTCCTGCTGGAGCCGCATCTGGTGCGCAAGCGCTTCACCCTGCTGGTCAGCCAGGGCGCCCGCGACGCGCGTACGCTCTCGCGCCAGTTGCAGGTGGCGTTGCCACAACTGAATGCCGAGGCGTTGACCGCTGGCCTGCAACTGTTGGGGCAACTGGATACCCGCGGCGCGCTCGACCGCTATCCCGGCCCGCAACTGCACCTGTTCGCCGCCAACGACGCGCTGGTCCCGGCGAGCGCTGCCGAGGCGCTGCTGGGTTGGCTGCCGGATGTCGAGGTCAGCCTGTTGCCCGGTGCCAGCCATGGCTTGCCGCTGGAACAGCCGGACGAGGTCGCGAGCGCCATCCTCACGTTCATCCACGAGGGCGACGATGCCTGATTGCAGTAGCACCGGCCTGCCCGACAAACGCCAGGTAGCCGCCTCCTTCTCCCGCGCCGCGTCCACCTACGATGCGGTGGCCGAGCTGCAACGAGATGTCGGCAAGCGGCTGCTGGAGTTGTTGCCGGCCAGCGCTGCGCCGCAACGCTGGGTCGACCTGGGCAGCGGCACCGGGTACTTCACCCGCGCCCTGGCGGCGCGCTATCCACAGGCCCAGGGGCTGGCTGTCGACATCGCCGAGGGCATGTTGCGCCACGCCCGCGAGCAGGGGGGCGCGGAGTATTTCATCGGCGGCGATGCCGAGCGGCTGCCGTTGCGCGATGGTGCCAGCGATCTGCTGTTTTCCAGCCTGGCGCTGCAGTGGTGTGCAGACTTGCCGGCAGTGCTGGGCGAGGCGCGCCGGGTACTGCGTCCCGGTGGCGTGCTGGCCTTCAGCAGCCTGTGCATCGGCACGCTGGGTGAGTTGCGGCAGAGCTGGGAGGCAGTGGACGGTTTCGTCCACGTGAACCGTTTCCGCGCCTTCGAGCAGTACCAGCGTTATTGCGCCGACAGCGGCCTGGAGGTGCTGGAGCTGCGCACCGAAGACCGCGTCCTGCACTTCCCCGACCTGCGCAGCCTGACCCATGAACTCAAGGCGCTCGGCGCGCACAACCTCAACCCCGGTCGGCCCGACGGCCTCACCGGGCGCAAGCGGGTGCGCGCGCTGATCGCCGCCTACGAGCGCTTCCGTCAGCCCGAGGGGCTGCCGGCGACCTACCGGGTGGTCTACGCCGTCCTGCGCAAAGCCAATTCCGTGTAGGAGCGGACTCCGTCCGCGATGGCATCCGGCGCGAGGCGGACCTATCGCGGACGGAGTCCGCTCCTACGAAAGACACCGAGGAACCCATGTCCCACGCCTACTTTGTCACCGGCACCGACACCGAAATCGGCAAGACCACCATCGCTGCCGGCCTGCTCCATGCAGCGCGGCTGGCCGGGTTGTCCACGGCGGCTGCCAAGCCGGTGGCTTCCGGCTGCGAGCGCAGCCCCGAGGGCCTGCGCAATTCCGACGCGCTGGCGCTGCTGGGCGAGTGCAGCGTGCCGCTGGCCTACGAGCAGGTGAACCCCTTCGCCTTCGAGCCGGCCATTGCCCCACACCTCGCTGCCCGCGAGCAGGGCGTGAAACTGACGGTGGAGGCACTGAAGGAGCCGGTGCGTTCAGTGCTGGAACTGGGCGCCGACTTCACCCTGGTGGAAGGCGCCGGTGGCTGGCGCGTGCCGCTGGCGGGGGAGGAGAACCTCTCCGACCTTGCCATCGCCCTGGAGCTGCCGGTGATCCTCGTCGTCGGCGTGCGCCTGGGCTGCATCAACCATGCGGTGCTCAGCGCCGAGGCGATCCAGCGCGACGGCCTGCTGCTGGCTGGTTGGGTTGCGAACATCGTCGATGCGCAGACCTCTCGTCTGGAAGAAAATCTCGCGACCCTCGCCGAACGGCTGCCCGCGCCCTGCCTCGGACGCGTGCCACGCCTGGCCCGCGCGACTCCGGCGGCGGTGGCGGCACACCTGGACCTGGGTATCCTGGATTTGTAACCGAACCTTGGCCTGAGGCACGCCGTCTGCTTGAATAGTGGCCACTTGCTGCTTTGTTGTGGAGGCGCTGCGATGGAAATCTCCGGTAATGCTTTCTCTGCGGGCCTGGCCAGCGTCCAGACCGGGCAGCGCCGTGTCGACCAGGCCGGCAGCGATATCGCCAGCGCTGGCGCGCGCACGGCCTCCAGCGATGCCCTGAGCGACCACCTGGTGGACCTGCGCCGCGGCCAGCACGAAGTCGAAGCCGGCGCCAAGGTCATCCAGGCAGCCGACGAAACGCTCGGCACCCTGCTCGATATCCGCGCCTGATCGCGCCCCGACTCCTCCCCTGAATTCTCTGTGGTGGCCGGCTGTCCTCGTGACACGCCGGCCGCTCTGCCATGGGCTTTAATTAGCCTCAGGGCGGCATTGTCGATGCACCCCGTGGACGGCCCTGCGAGTGTGACCGGACGGTCGGTTTGCACGCTTGACAAGGGTATGGCGTAAACGTATGTTTCAAACGCCTGTTTGACTGTCGGGATGCGTGCGCGTACCGACTGGGCGGCCGGGAACGCTCCCGCACTGCGACCGCAGCAACCGGTCGCCCATTAACCAGAACCCTTCGTAGAGGTTTACCGCTATGCCTGATTACAAGGCCCCCTTGCGTGATATCCGTTTCGTTCGCGACGAGCTGCTGGGCTACGAAGCGCACTACCAGAACCTGCCGGGCGCCGAAGACGCCACCCCGGACATGGTGAATGCCATCCTCGAAGAGGGTGCGAAGTTCTGCGAACAGGTAATCGCTCCGCTGAACCGCACTGGCGACCTGGAAGGCTGCAAATGGAGCCCGGAAGGCGTCAAGACTCCGACCGGCTTCAAAGAGGCCTACCAGCAGTTCGTCGAAGGCGGCTGGCCGAGCCTGGCCCATGACGTCGAGCACGGCGGTCAGGGTCTGCCCGAATCCCTCGGCCTTGCGATCAGCGAAATGGTCGGCCAGGCCAACTGGTCCTGGGGCATGTACCCGGGCCTGTCCCACGGCGCCATGAACACCCTGCATGCCCACGGTACCCCGGAGCAGCAGCACGCCTACCTGACCAAGCTGGTTTCCGGCGAGTGGACCGGCACCATGTGCCTGACCGAGCCGCATTGCGGCACCGACCTGGGCATGCTGCGCACCAAGGCCGAGCCGCAGGCTGACGGCACCTACAAGATCACCGGCACCAAGATCTTCATCTCCGCTGGCGAACACGACATGGCCGACAACATCGTCCACATCGTGCTGGCCCGCCTGCCCGATGCCCCGCAGGGCACCAAGGGCATCTCGCTGTTCATCGTGCCGAAGTTCCTGCCCAACGCCGAAGGCAACGTGGGCGAGCGCAACGCCGTTTCCTGTGGCTCCATCGAGCACAAGATGGGCATCCACGGCAACGCCACCTGCGTGATGAACTTCGACGCCGCTACCGGCTTCCTGATCGGCCCGCCGAACAAGGGCCTGAACTGCATGTTCACCTTCATGAACACCGCTCGCCTGGGTACCGCGCTGCAAGGCCTGGCCCACGCCGAAATCGGTTTCCAGGGTGGCATCGCCTACGCTCGCGAGCGTCTGCAGATGCGTTCGCTGACTGGCCCGAAAGCGCCGGAAAAAGCCGCTGACCCGATCATCGTGCACCCGGACGTACGCCGCATGCTGCTGACCGCCAAGGCCTTCGCCGAAGGCAACCGCGCCATGCTGTACTTCGCCGCCAAGCAGGTCGACATCGTCCAGCGCAGCCAGGACGAAGAAGAGAAGAAAGCCGCTGACTCGATGCTGGCCTTCCTCACTCCGATCGCCAAGGCGTTCATGACCGAAGTGGGCTTCGAAGCCGCCAACCACGGCGTGCAGATCTATGGCGGCCACGGCTTCATCGCCGAGCACGGCATGGAACAGAACGTCCGCGACAGCCGCATCTCCATGCTGTACGAAGGCACCACCGGCGTTCAGGCGCTGGACCTGCTGGGCCGCAAGATCCTCATGACCCAGGGCGAAGCACTCAAGGGCTTCACCAAGATCGTGCACAAGTTCTGCCAGGCCAACGAAGCCAACGAAGCCGTGAAAGAGTTCGTTGCACCGCTGGCTGCGCTGAACAAGGAGTGGGGCGACCTGACCATGAAGGTCGGCATGGCCGCCATGAAGGACCGCGAGGAAGTTGGCGCTGCATCGGTCGACTACCTGATGTTCTCCGGCTACGCCTGCCTGGCCTACTTCTGGGCCGACATGGCTCGCCTGGCTGCCGAGAAGCTGGCTGCCGGTACCAGTGAAGAGGCCTTCTACCAGGCCAAGCTGAAGACCGCGCGCTTCTACTTCCAGCGCATCCTGCCGCGCACCCGCGCGCACGTTGCCACCATGCTGTCCGGTGCCAGCAACCTGATGGACCTGGCCGAGGAAGATTTCGCCCTCGGTTACTGATCAGCGGAGGGCGGTTCGCCGTCCGTCTGCTGAACAGGAAGGAGCCCGCCGCAAGGCGGGCTTTTTCGTATCCGATCCCACACAAATGTCCGCAGAAAATGCCATCATTACGCCACTTGCCGCTCGACTGACGGCGAGCCCGGCACCCACCTTGCGGAACCCCCTGTGCGACCCACGGCCCCCTACCGGCTCAGCCATTTCCTCACGCCCCTGTTGCTGATCCCGGCCGGCATCGCCGCCGGCTCCCTGGCCGAACTGTCCGACTTCTTCACCTCGCTGTTCAACGTCCTGCCGACCCTGCTGCTGTTGCTCGGCGGTGCGCTGTGCATGGTCTATGGGCGCCAGCGCCAGTTGTTCATGCTGGCGGTGGTGTACATCGCCTACTTCCTGCTGGATAACCAGGTCGACTATTTCCAGGCCCACCGCGTGGTGCGCCCGGAGGCGGCGCTGGTGTTCCACCTGTGCTGCGTACTGCTGCCGCTGCTCTACGGGATGTACGGCATCTGGCAGGAGCGCATGCACATGCTGCAGGACCTGCTGGCCCGCAGCGCCGCGCTGATCGCCGTGGCGGGCGTGGCGACCGCCTTGGCCAGGCGCTTCCCGCAGGGCCTGGCGGAGCTGCTCAGCGACACCTACTGGCCGGCCCTGCACGGCCAGTGGATGAACCTGGCGCAGTTGTCCTATTTCGGCTTCCTGATGGCGTTCATCGCCCTGGTTGCCGCCTACGTGCGCCAGCCGCGGCCGCTGCACGCCGCGCAACTGCTCGGGCTGCTCGGCCTGCTGTGGATGCTGCCCAAAGTGTTCATCCTGCCCCATGCGCTCACCGTGATGACCAGCCTGGTGATGCTCACCCTGGCCGGCGCGGTGGCCCACGAGGCGTATCAGATGGCCTTCCGCGACGAACTCACCGGCCTGCCCGGACGCCGCGCGCTGAACGAACGCTTCCAGCGCCTGGGCCAGCAGTACGTGCTGGCGATGATCGACGTGGACCACTTCAAGAAATTCAACGACAGCCACGGTCACGACGTCGGCGACCAGGTGCTGCGCATGGTCGCCAGCCAGTTGCGCCGCACGGGTGGCGGCGGCAAGGCGTATCGCTATGGCGGCGAGGAATTCACCCTGGTGTTCGCCGGCAGGACGGTGGAGCAGTGCCTGCCCTACCTGGAAGCCGTGCGCCAGGCCATCGAGGCTTATGCCATGCACCTGCGTGACCGTGGCAATCGCCCCAAGGACGACCGCCAGGGCCGCAGCAAGCGCACTGGCAAGGACGCGCAGACGGTCTCGGTGACCATCAGCGTCGGGGTTGCCGAGCGCGATGGCGAGCGGCGCAGCCCGGAGGAAGTCATCAAGGGTGCCGACGAGGCGCTGTACTCGGCCAAGAGCGGCGGGCGCAACCGCGTGGCCGTGCACGGGCAATCCCGTCGCGGTGCGGTACGTACCGCCTGACCCGGCCGGGTTATGACCGCGCATTCAGCATGTGCAGCGTGATTGTCCGGACGGTCGCGCGCCGTTAGGTTCGACGTTTCCGCGCCGCGCTGGCGCCCCGAACCGAACGGAGATTCGCGATGCCCGAGTACAAGGCCCCCCTGCGCGACGTGCGCTTCCTCACCGACGAAGTCTTCGACTTCACCGGCCGCTATGAAGCCCTCGGCGCCACTGACGCCACTCCGGACATGTTCGCCGCCATCCTCGAGGAAGGCGCGAAGTTCTGCGAGCAGGTGATCGCCCCGCTGAACCGTTCCGGCGACGAGGAAGGCTGCCACTTCGACAACGGCGTGGTGACCACGCCCAAGGGCTTCAAGGAAGCCTTCGCGCAATACGTCGAGGCCGGCTGGAACGGCGTTTCCAGCGATCCCGAATACGGTGGTCAGGGCCTGCCGCCGTCACTCGGCCTGCTGGTCAGCGAGATGATTGGCGCCTCCAACTGCTCCTGGGGCATGTACCCCGGCCTGACCAAGGGCGCGATGGCCGCCATCCATGCCCACGGCACCCAAGAGCAGAAGAACACTTACCTGCCGCGCATGACCAGCGCGGTCTGGACCGGCACCATGTGCCTGACCGAGCCGCACTGCGGCACCGACCTGGGCATCATCAAGACCCGCGCCGTGCCCAACGCCGACGGCAGCTACGCGATCACCGGCACCAAGATCTTCATCTCCGCCGGTGAGCACGATCTCTCCGAGAACATCATCCACCTCGTGCTGGCCAAGCTGCCTGACGCGCCGGCTGGCACCAAGGGCATCTCGCTGTTCATCGTGCCCAAGTTCAACCTGGACGCGAACGGCGAAGCCGGCGAGCGCAATGCCGTGGCCTGTGGCTCCATCGAGCACAAGATGGGCATCAAGGCTTCGGCCACCTGCGTGATGAACTTCGACGGCGCCAGGGGCTTCCTGATCGGCGAGGCCAACAAGGGCCTGGCCTGCATGTTCACCATGATGAACCACGCGCGCCTGGGCACCGGCATGCAGGGCCTGTGCCTCGGCGAGACCAGCTACCAGGGCGCCGTGCGCTACGCCCAGGACCGCCTGCAGATGCGTTCGCTGACCGGCCCAAAGGCGCCGGAAAAACCTGCCGACCCGATCATCGTCCACCCGGACGTGCGCCGCATGCTGCTGACCATGAAGGCGTTCAACGAAGGCAACCGCGCGCTGGCCTACTTCACCGCGCAGCTGCTGGACATCGAGCACCTGTCCCAGGACGCCGAAGAGCGCGAGCGCGCCGCCAACCTGCTGGCCTTCCTCACGCCGATCTGCAAGGCCTTCATGACCGAAACCGGCCTGGAAGTCACCAACCATGGCATGCAGGTGTTCGGCGGCCACGGCTTCATCCGCGAATGGGGCATGGAGCAGCTGGTGCGCGACTGCCGCATCGCGCCGATCTACGAGGGCACCAACGGCATCCAGGCGCTGGACCTGCTGGGCCGCAAGGTCCTGGGTAGCCAGGGCAAGCTGCTGATGGGCTTCACCAAGCTGGTGCACCAGCTCTGCCAGCAGCACGCCGAGCATCCGCAGCTGAAAGCCCAGGTGGCCCAGCTGGCGGCGCTGAACAAGCAGTGGGGTGAGCTGACCCAGAAGCTCGGCATGGCCGCCATGAAGAACCCGGACGAAGTCGGCGCTGCCTCGGTGGACTACCTGATGTTCTCCGGCTACGTGACGCTCGGCTACTTCTGGCTGCGCATGGCGCTGGTCGCCCAGCAGAAGCTGGAGGAGGGCGCTGGTGAGACGGCTTTCTACGAAACCAAGCTGGCCACCGCCGAGTTCTACTTCAGCCGTCTGCTGCCCCGCGCGCTGTCCCATGTGGCGGCGGCGGAAGCCGGTTCCGAGGTGCTGATGCGCCTGTCCGCCGAGCAGTTCGCCCTGTAATTCCTGGCCGGCCGGCGCATAACGCCTTCGGCGTTATGTGCCCTACGGGCTGGAGGCCTTGTGCCAGACAAGAAGGCCCGCCTCGCGCGGGCCTCCTCGTTTTTCGCTACATAACGTGACCAATCTATAGTTGTGCGGTCACTTCATGACGCTTAAAGTCTGAAAAGTTGTTGGAGTAAACTCCGGCGGCGTACCTTCGTGTACCTCCTATTCTGATACCGCTGGCTGTCTGATCAGCCGTCGTTTTCGTTCGAGGATCCATCATGGCTGACTACAAAGCTCCCCTGCGCGACATGCAATTCGTCCTCAATGAAGTCTTCGAGGTCGCCAATCTCTGGGCCGAACTGCCCGCCCTGGCTGAAACCGTCGATGCCGAGACCGCATCGGCGATCCTCGAAGAGGCCGGCAAGGTCACCGGCGGCGTGATCGCCCCGCTGAACCGCAGCGGCGACGAGGAAGGCTGCAGCTGGAGCGCCGAGGGCGTGAAGACCCCGGCCGGCTTCCCCGAGGCCTACCGCACCTACGCCGAAGGCGGCTGGGTGGGCGTGGGTGGCGCGCCGGAGTTCGGCGGCATGGGCATGCCCAAGGTGATCGGCGCCCAGGTCGAGGAAATGGTCAACTCGGCCAACCTGTCCTTCGGTCTGTACCCGATGCTGACTGCCGGTGCCTGCCTGTCGCTGCTCAACCACGCCAGCGAAGAACTCAAGGCCAAGTACCTGCCGAACATGTACGCCGGCACCTGGGCCGGTTCCATGTGCCTGACCGAGCCGCACGCCGGCACCGACCTTGGCATCATCCGTACCAAGGCCGAGCCGCAGGCTGACGGCAGCTACAAGATTTCCGGCACCAAGATCTTCATCACCGGCGGCGAGCACGACCTGACCGAGAACATCATCCACCTGGTGCTGGCCAAGCTCCCCGACGCGCCGGCAGGCTCCAAGGGCATCTCGCTGTTCCTGGTGCCGAAGGTGATGGTCAACGCCGACGGCTCCCTGGCCGAGCGCAACGCCGTGTCCTGTGGCTCCATCGAGCACAAGATGGGCATCAAGGGCTCCGCTACCTGCGTGATGAACTTCGACGGCGCCACCGGCTGGATCGTCGACGCGCCGAACAAGGGCCTGGCCGCCATGTTCACCATGATGAACTACGAGCGCCTGGGCGTTGGCATCCAGGGCCTGGCCACTGGCGAGCGCTCCTACCAGAGCGCCGTGGAATACGCCCGCGAGCGTATCCAGAGCCGCGCGCCGACCGGCCCCGTCGCCAAGGACAAGGCTGCCGACCCGATCATCGTCCACCCGGACGTGCGTCGCATGCTGCTGACCATGAAGGCGCTGAACGAGGGCGGTCGTGCTTTCTCCAGCTACGTCGCCATGCAGCTGGACACCGCCAAGTACAGCGAAGAGCCGACCACCCGCAAGCGCGCCGAGGAACTGGTCGCCTTGCTGACCCCGGTGGCCAAGGCCTTCCTCACCGACATGGGCCTGGAAACCACCATTCACGGCCAGCAGATCTTCGGCGGCCACGGCTTCATCCGCGAGTGGGGCCAGGAGCAGCTGGTGCGTGATTGCCGCATCACCCAGATCTACGAAGGCACCAACGGCATCCAGGCGCTGGACCTGATGGGCCGCAAGATCGTCGGCAGCGGTGGTGCCTACGCCAAGCTTTTCACCGATGAGGTCCGTGCCTTCACCGCCTCGACTTCGGCTGAGCTGGCCGAGTTCACCGGCCCGCTGAACGCCGCCGTGCAGAACCTCGACGAGCTGACTGCTTGGGTTCTGGATCGCGCGAAGGGCAACCCGAACGAGATCGGCGCGGCTTCGGTCGAGTACCTGCACGCCTTCGGCTACACCGCTTATGCGTACATGTGGGCGCTGATGGCGCGCGCTTCGCTGGGCAAGGAAGGCCAGGACGAGTTCTACGCCAGCAAGCTCGGCACCGCGCGCTTCTACTTCGCCCGTCTGCTGCCGCGCATCCACTCCCTGACCGCCTCGGTGAAGGCCGGCAGCGAGTCGCTGTACCTGCTGGACGCCGCGCAGTTCTAAGCGGTTGCGTATGAAAAAGCCCCGCCTCGGCGGGGCTTTTTCATGGGGATATTTCTTTTGAGAAGAAGGGTATTTCGAATCTTTGTAAGCCATGGCTTACAAACAGCGGTGGTGATCGGCGTCTATCTGACAAAGGCTTACAGCGGTAACCTTTCTCTCAGTCAGGACATTGCGCAGGAAGCGCCAACGACAATACGGAAACAAGGGAATCCACCATGGACGGTGGCTAGCACGGACGTCAGGATATCGGTCTGCAAAACCCCGCCTCGAAAGAGGCGGGGTTTTTTCTTTGCCTGTGATTTCCCCCTCGGTTCAGGACTCTGCCTTAGCGTAGGAGCGGACTCCGTCCGCGATAGGCTCGCAGCGCGCCGGAAGCCATCGCGGACAGAGTCCGCTCCTACGCGCGGTCGAACGTCACCGTAGGGCGAATAACGCGCCAGCGTTATCCGTCGCTGGTTGTCGGGACGGCGGATACCCATCACCCCTGGTGGCCGTCAAATCGCGCCGTCGAGCAACGAGCGCAACAACTCCACCGTCGGCTGCTGGCGCTGTGCGTCGCGGTAGACCAACCCCACGCTCAGCGGAATACGCGGCTCGCTCAGGGGTTTCCACAGCAGGTCCTTGTGCGCATGCATCTGCCGAGCGCGGCCCGGCAGCACCGTGGCAAAGCGGCTTTGCGGCAAGCTGTCGAGGATGCCGCCCATATGGTTCAACTCCGCCTGCACGCGTGGCCGCCGACCGATGGCTGCCAGTTGCTCCTGCCAGATCTGCCGGGCGCGGAATTCCTCACCGAGCAACAGCATTGGCAATTCCGCCGCCTGGGCCAGTGACACCTTCTTGAAGTCCTTCAGCGGATGGTCCGCGGGGATCACCAGTTGCAGTTCGTCCGGGTACAGCTCCACGCCGTGCAGCGCCGGTTGGCGCGGTGGCAGGAAGCCGATGCCGATGTCCAGTTGACCGATCAGCAGGCGGCGCTCGATCTCCACGCCGGAGAGCTCGTAGATGCGCACCTGCACATGCGGTTGCGCGGCGTGCAGGCGCTCCACCAGATGCGGAACCAGGCTCGCGTTGACCGTCTGCAGCACGCCGATGGCCAGGCTGCGCGCGCTCTGCCCGCGGAAGCCGCGCAGCGCCTCGCGGGCACGCTCCAGGCCTTCGAGTAGCGGCACCGCGTGGTTGTACAGCGTGTGCGCGGCGGCCGTCGGCAGCAGGCGCTTGCCGCTGCGCTGGAACAGCGCCACGTCGAGGTTCTGCTCCAACTGGCGGATCTGCTGCGACAGCGCCGGCTGGGAAATCGCCAGGCGTTCGGCAGCGCGCCCGACATGGCCTTCCTCGTAGAGCGCGACGAAATAGCGGAGCTGGCGGAAATCCATAAGGTCTGCTTATCAACGAAACTGGAAAATCGAAATGGAGTGTTCCCCATCCAGGCCACTACTCTAGCGCTTGTCCGCTGTCTCAGATGGGTAGACAAAGGTGGAAAGCATCGTCATCCAGGGCGTTTTCATAGGCAAAGTCGAACAAAGCTGGGGAGGTCTGCTCAGTGATATCGACAAGCTGGAGACGCACCAGGAAGTCTGGCTCGGCGCCGAAGGGCTGCCGGGGGACGCAAGGCCTGACCTGCGCCGCGATGGTGGTCTGGACCGCGCGTTGCACCACTACCCGGCGGAGCACTATCGCCACTGGCGCAAGCAGCACCCGCAGACGCGCTGGCGACAGCCGGCCTTCGGCGAGAACCTGTCGACCTTCGGCCTCAACGAACACGAGGTGTGCATCGGCGACCTGTTCCGCTGGGGCGAGGCGCTGATCGAAGTAAGCCAGCCGCGTTCGCCCAGCTATCGCCTGGCGCGGCGCTGGAACCTGCCCGGGCTGCCGTTGGAGGTTCAGGAGCAGGGGCGCTGCGGCTGGTTCTACCGGGTGCGCCGGTCCGGCATGGTCGCTGCCGACGCACCGCTGGAGCTGGTGCAGCGGCACTACCCGCAGCTCTCCGTGGCGAGCCTGCTGGACTGGTACTTCGGCCACCCGCTGGAACGTACCGGGCTGCGCCTGATGATGGCCTGCGACGCGCTCTCCCTGCGCTGGCGCAAGACCGCCGCGCAACGCCTCACCAGTGGCGTGCTGGAAGACTGGACGGCCCGCCTGGCGGGCCCCGAATGTTCGGAGTAGGGCGGCCTGCACAACTGAGCCGCACTGTTCCGCAAATGCCCTCGCGCCCGCCCCCGGACGTCGTCTTGGTCCTGTGGGGCGGCTTTTATTGCCGCCGCCGAGCCTGTCACAGGGCTCGGCGGCGTTGTCATGCCGTCGTAACACCGCGTTCCTAACCTTCCGCCGATAGCTTCTACTGGTAACCCGAGCCGACCCTAGAGCGGCCCTGCGGAAGGACTCCCCGTGATGAGCGAACGTTTCCAGGATTTCCACGACCGATTGGCCGCATTCGACGACCAGTCGATCAACCCCTCCGGCAATGTGCCGATGAGCGAGCTGATCGACGCCTCGCGCCGCCGGCTGCTGAAGAACAGCCTGGTGCTGGGCGCGGTCGGCTTCCTCGGCGGCGGCCTGTTCCCCGGCCGCTCGCTGTTCGCTGCCGACGCCCCGGTGCCCACCGCGCTGCTGGGCTTCAAGGGTGTGCCGGTGCAGCAGGATGCGAAGTTCGACCGGGTGATAGTCGCCGACGGTTATACCGCGCGACCGTTCTTCTCCTGGGGCGACGCGGTAGTCAGCGGCTCGCCGGCCTGGAAGGGCGACGCCAGCGAAGACTGGAAAGCCCAGGAGCTGCAGGCCGGCGACAACCATGACGGCATGCACTACTTCCCCTTCCCCGACTCACCGGACAGCCATGGCCTGCTGGTGATCAACCACGAGTACATCAACCCGACGCTGCACCCCAAGGGCCAGACCTTCGAGGATCGCCCCGATGGCACCCGTGGCCGTCCGGAAGGCGAAGTGCGCAAGGAAATCGCCGCCCACGGCCTGAGCGTCATCGAGGTGAAGAAGGACGCTGGCGGCCAATGGCAGCGCGCCGAAGGTTCGAGCTACAACCGCCGTATCACCGGCAGCTCGCCGCTGGCCCTGTCCGGCCCGCTGGCCGGCCACGACCTGCTGCGCACCGCCAGCGATCCGGAGGCGAAACAGGTGCTGGGCACCCTGAACAACTGCTCCATGGGCGTCACGCCGTGGGGCACCTACCTGGCATGCGAAGAAAACTGGCACCAGTACTTCGTCAACCGCGACAAGGCCGACTACGCCAAGCGCGTCTCGCATAAGCGCTATGGGCTGTCCAACGGCCAGTTCAGCAACTACTACGCCTGGGAGGCGGTGGACGAACGCTTCGATGCCACGCCGAAAGCCGATCAGCCCCACGGTGGTCATGTCAACGAACCGAACCGCTTCGGCTGGGTGGTGGAGATCGACCCGTTCGACCCGAAATCCACGCCGAAGAAGCGCACTGCCGTCGGTCGCTTCTGCCGCGAGTGCTCGACCCTTTCCCTGGGCGCCGATAACCGCATGGCCTTCTACTACGGCGATGACACCAAGGGCGAGTACATCTACAAGTTCGTCCCGGCGGGCCGGTACGCCCCGGATAACCGTGCGGCGAACGTCGACCTGCTGGACGAAGGCACCCTCTACGTCGCGCGCTTCAACGCCGACGGCAGCGGCCTGTGGCTGCCGCTGGTGCACGGACAGAATGGCCTCACCGCCGAGAACGGCTTCGCCAGCCAGGCCGAGGTACTGGTCAATGCCCGTGCCGCCGCCGACCTGCTGGGCGCAACGCCGATGGACCGCCCCGAGTGGGTTGCGGTGCAGCAGACCACCCGTGAGGTCTACGTCAGCCTCACCAATAACGATGCGCGCGGCAAGAAACAGCCGGTGGACGCGGCCAACCCGCGCAAGGACAACCTGCACGGGCAGATCCTGCGCTGGAACGAAGCCGGCGGCGATCCGACCGCCACCACCTTCGAGTGGGAAATCTTCCTGCTGGCTGGCGAGCACAAGGGCTCTACTGCGCCGGAGAACCTGATCGGCACCATCAACGGCGATATCTTCTCCTCGCCGGATGGGCTGTATTTCGACACCACCGGCCGCCTGTGGATCGAGACCGACTACGACGATGCCGAGGCGCCGATGCAGGCCATGGGCTGCAACCAGCTGCTCTGCGCCGACCCGCACAGCCGCGAGGTGCGCCGCTTCCTGGTCGGCCCGCGAGGCTGCGAGTTGACGGGTATTACCCAGAGCCCGGATGGCAGGACGATGTGGGTGAACATCCAGCACCCCGGCTTCAGCTTCCCGGCCAGCGACGGCAAGAGCATCCCGCGCTCCACCACGCTGGTGATCACCAAGGATGATGGGGGAGTGATCGGGACGTGATGGGCGCTCGGGGAAGCCCTGGTGCTCGGGCTTTCCCCTCACCCCAGCCCTCTCCCAAGGGAGAGGGGCAGTCAGCGCCGGCTGACGATGTGGTTTCACCCTGTGACGCTCCCTCTGGGAGAGGGTGAGAGGGCCCGCCGCGCGGGTGGTTCGCGAGCAAGCTCGCTCCTACGAAAAGCGACCTGCGCAGAACCTGTAGGAGTGAGCTTGCTCGCGAACGAATCTCACCACGAACTCAAAGCTCGACTTCCCCGCCCGCCAGCGCGCACAGCTCGGTGAAGTCGACGATCTCCGTCTCCCGCCCATCCACACGCACCAGCCCGTGCTTCTGCAGGCGGGTGAAGCTGCGCGACACGGTTTCCACCGCCAGCCCCAGGTAATCGCCGATCTCGTTGCGCGACATGCTCAGGCGGAAGCGTGTGGCGGAGAAACCACGCTCGCGGAAGTGCGCGGAAATGTTCAGCAGGAAAGCGGCGATGCGCGAGTCCGAGTTGAGCCGCGAGAGCAGCAGCTTCATCTGCTGATCCTCGCGGATCTTGCGGCTCATCATCAGCATGATCTGGTGCGACAGGCCGGGAATCTGCAGCGACAGCTCCTCCAGCTGATTGAACGGAATCTCGCTGCACAGGGTGCTTTCCAGCGCCTGCGCCGATACCGGGTAGCTGCCTTCGCCCATGCCGGAGAAGCCGAAGATTTCAGTGGCGAAGTAGAAGCCGGTAATCTTCTCCAGCCCCTGTTCGTTGGTGGTGAAGGTCTTGATCGAACCGGAGCGCACCAGGTACACGCTGTGGAACGGGTCGCCCTGGCGGAACACGAAGTCACCCTTGTGCAGCAGGTGCCCCGGCCTGATGATCGCCTCGAGCTCCTCGACCTTGTCGTCGCTCAGGGTCGGCGGCGCCAGTCGGCAGTTCTTGCAGTACGGTTGCGGTTTGATCATCTGATTCATCCATATCCCCATGCGCCGGCCAATCGCGCGCAATCAAGCGTTCTTCGGGCGCATTTGCCCCCTCGTAGAACCATAGCAACTGAAAGTGATCTGTCATCCGTCGGCTGGCAGGAAGCGAAGATGGCCAATGGATTTTTCATACCGGCTTGACCCTTTCTTCACCGCGCCGCCTTCAGTCTCCACGACCATGCGCCGGGGGTTGTAGGGGGAGCCCACGAACTCCGGGGTGCAGCGACGCGACCGGTCGGGAGGACGCGCGTCGATCCCGCTCATTTTCCGGAGATACGTCGTGAACAAACTGCCACAGATCACCCTGGCCTTCTGGGTGATGAAGATCTGCGCCACCACGCTGGGGGAAACCGCCGGCGATTTGCTGTCGATGACCCTCAACGTCGGCTATGCGATCAGCTCGCTGATCCTCATCAGCCTGTTCCTCGTCACCCTGGTCGGCCAGCTCGCCAGCAAGCGCTATGTGCCCTGGCTGTACTGGCTGGTGATCCTCTCCACCAGCACTGCCGGTACCACCATGTCCGACTTCATGGACCGCACCCTGGGCCTGGGATATGCCACCGGCTCGGCGATCCTGATCAGCATCCTGGTGGCGATCTTCGCGCTGTGGCGGTTCAGCGGCACCTCGCTGTCGGTGGACAACATCCGCAGCTTCAAGGGCGAAATGTTCTATTGGATCGCCATTCTGTTCTCCAACACCCTCGGTACGGCGTTGGGCGACTTTCTTGCCGACGACTCCGGCCTGGGCTTCGCCGGCGGCGCGTTGCTGATCGGCAGCCTGATCGCCGTGGTCGTGCTGCTGCATTACTTCACCAAGCTGTCCTCGGTATTGCTGTTCTGGGTGGCCTTCGTATTGACCCGTCCGTTCGGCGCCACCTTGGGTGACGTGCTGACCAAGACCCACGAGAAGGGCGGGCTGGACTTCGGCACCATCGGTTCCTCGGCCATCCTCGCCGGCATCCTGGTGGCGCTGGTGGTGGTGGTCAGCGTTCGGCAGAAGCGCGAGGAGCAGGGCAGCGCGGCGGTACTGTCGTCCTGATGCTGTAAAACGCTGCCCGTCCCGCGAAAGCGACGACGGGCTAGCCTTGTGAAATTTGTTCTGTTATTTTTCATGAAAAATAATCAGAACAATTTCACGAGGTCGCGATGTTCCTGCGTTCACCAGAGCCGGTCGGCACCTACTACGCCGGCGCCAACCCCGAGCTGATCCAGCCGCGCGATGCGCTGCGCGAGCCGCTGGAATGCGAAGTCCTGGTGATCGGTGCCGGGTTCAGCGGCCTGCACACGGCGCTGCAACTGGTGGAAGGCGGCCGTCAGGTCTGCATGATCGAAGCCAGCCGCATTGCCTGGGCCGCCTCCGGACGCAACGGCGGGCAGGCATTGCCGGGCTGGTCCAGCGACCTGGGGCCCATCGAGGACGACCTCGGCCATGAAGGCGCGCTGCGTCTGTGGCAGGGCATGCTCTGGGCCGCCCACGAACTGCGCGATCTGCCGCAACGCCACGGCTTCGACTGCGACTACCGCATCGGCCACCTGTGGACCGCCGTGCTGCAACGCCGCGTTGGTTCGCTCTACGACTGGCAGGCCGAAGCCAATCGTCGCTGGGGCTACGAAGGCCTGCAATTCATCCCCCGTGAAGACCTGCCGCAGTGGATCGCCAGCGACCGCTACCAGGCCGGCCTGTACGATCCCAACTCCGCGCACCTGAACCCGCTCAAGCTGGCCTACGGCCTCGCCGCCGCCATCGAGCGCGCCGGTGGCCGCATCTTCGAGCAGACCCGCGCGCTGAGCTTCCGCGAGACCGGCAACGGCTACGAGGTGACGACCGAGCATGGCAGCGTGCGCTGCGCCTCTCTGGTGCTGGCCTGCAACGCCTATATCGACGGGCTGGACCGCGACGTTTCCGAGCGCATCCTGCCGGTGGGCACCTACCAGGTCGCCACCGCGCCGTTGGGCGAGGAACTGGCGCGTTCGCTGCTGCCGAAAAACTGCTGCGTCACCGACAACCAGTTCGTCCTCGACTACTTCCGCCTGACCCCCGATCATCGCCTGCTGTTCGGCGGCGGCTGCACCTACCTGGGCGGCATGCCTTCGGACATCCGCGCTGCCACGCGGCCCTATGTCGAGCGGGTATTCCCACAGCTCAAAGGCGTGGAACTGGAGTACGCCTGGGGCGGGCACATCGACTGCAGCATGCGGCGCACCCCGGACATCGGCCGGCGCGGCGATCTGTACTGGCTGCAGGGCTATTCCGGCCACGGCGTGCTGCCCAGCCTGGCCGCCGCCCACGCCGTGAGCGAAGCCATGTTCGGCCGCAGCGACGAGCTTGACCTCTATCAACGCATCCGCAATCCCGGGTTCCCCGGCGGCCAGCGCTTCGCCGCGCCACTGGAAGCCGTCGGCAAGGCCTGGTATCGATTGCGGGACTTTGTCTAATTCGGAACCTGCCATGACCCAGACGGCCACCAACGAACACCTTGCCACGCTGATCCGCGACCTGCGCAAGCACAAGAACCTCACCCTGGGTGAGCTGGCCGAACAGATCGGCCGCTCGGTGGGTTTCCTGTCCCAGGTCGAGCGCGGCCTGTCGCAACCCACCGTGGCCGACCTCACCGCCATCAGCGAAGCCCTGGGCGTGCCGACCACCTATTTCTACGCCGGCGACACCCGCCGCGAACGCGACTGGGTCACCCGGCCGAACGATCGCCGCACCCTGTACTACGCCGGCGGCGTCACCGACATCCTCGCCTCGCCGAACATGTCCGGCGGCTTCTCCATGCTCGACAGCATCCTCGCCCCCGGCGCTACCAGCGGCGAAGGCCACCTGGACGACAGCTCGGAGCAGGGCGGCTTCGTCCTCGAAGGCGAGCTGACCATCTGGTACGAGGACGACACCGTCACCCTCTACCCCAACGACAGTTTCCAGCTGCCGCCGCACAGCCAGTTCCGCTACGGCAACCTCACCGATAAACCTACAAGGGTGCTGTGGATCTTCACGTAATTTCGACCGGTACCTGCTGCGCTCGCCCATGCTGCGTGGGAAGTCGGCTCGGATTGCTCATTTAGCGGCCTAAACTCCGCATCCGAGCCAACTTCCGCCTTGCCTGGCCTTCGCTCGCGACGGTCCCACCTCGAAATTGATCTTGGCACCCGAGAACAAAAAGGCCCCAGAGAACATCATGAACCGCCCGATGCATCCCGACCTGCTCAGCGAAGTCCGCGCCTTCCGCCAGCAATACCCGGACATCCGCTACGTCGACCTGATCTGCCTGGATATTCCCGGCCACTTCTACGGCAAGCGCTACCCCGTGGACATGCTCGAGAAGGTCGCCGCCGGCAGCCCGCTGAAGCTGCCGCAGAACTGCGTGCTGCTCGGCGTACAGGGCGGCCTGCATCCCATCGGCGACTACTGCTTCAACGACGGCGACCCGGATGCGCCGCGCCGCCTGATCCCCGGCTCGCTCAAACCGGTGCGCTGGGAGAACCAGCCGCTGGGGCAGATGCTGATCAGCTCCGACGGCACCGAGGCGCCCATCGAATTCGAACCGCGCGAAGTGCTCGCCCGCGTCATGCAGCGCCTGGAGTCCAAGGGCATCCGCCCGGTGGTGGCCTTCGAGCTGGAGTTCTACCTGTTCGACAAGAAGCTCGACAACGGCCTGCCGCAATACCCGCGCGACCCGCTGTGCGATGACGAGGACGACCAGCCGAACATGCACATCGAGCGCCTGTCGCGCTTCTCCGACGTGCTCCACGAGATCGTCGAAGCCTCCCGCGAGCAGGGCGTGGACGCCAACGTGATTACCGCCGAGATCGGCCCGGGCCAGTTCGAGATCAACTTCGCCCACTGCGACGACGGCCTGCACGCCGCCGACCAGGCCGCGCTGTTCACCCGCGCCACCCGTGGCGTGGCGCTCAAGCATGGGCATCGCGCCAGCTTCATGAGCAAGCCTTACCTGCACGCGCCGGGCAGTGGCATGCACGTGCACGTCAGCCTCTACGACCGTGACGGCAACAACCTGCTCGACCGCGACAACCAGCAGGCCCTGCGCCACGCCGTGGCCGGCTGCCTGGAACTGTTGCCGCACTGCATGCCGATCTTCGCCGCCAACCACAACGCCTACCGCCGCTACGGCTCCCGCGTGAACGCCGCGAGCAAGGCCAGCTGGGGCTTCGAAGACCGCGATGCGTGCATCCGCATTCCCGAGTCGGATGGCAGGAACCTGCGCATCGAACACCGCCTGGCCGGCGCCGACGCCAACCCCTACCTGGTGCTGGCGGCGATCCTCACCGGCATGGAACATGGCCTGGAAGCCCGCCAGGAACCCATCCCGCCGCTCAACGAAGACCGCTCCAGCGGCATCGACTTCCCCCGCGACATGCTCGGCGCCGTCGCCGAAATGGAACACCACCCGGTGGTCAAGGAAGGCCTGGGCAGCGAGTTCGTCTTCGTCTACTGCGAGAACAAGCGCCACGACCACCTGGACTTCATGAACGAAGTCAGCGCGCGGGAGTACCGCTGGTTCCTCTGACGCCTGTGGCTGACCTCACCTTGTAGGAGCGAGGGGGACGCCATCGTTATTGCTCGCAAACCAGTCGCTCCTCTGCGGACCGAATCATCGCGGACAAAGTCCGCTCCTACGCGCGGGACCAGCGACGATGCCCCCGGTGCGTAGGAGCGGACTCCGTCCGCGATTGTCTACCCGCTGAAACCGTTATCACCGGCGGGCATGCGATCGCCGATGCCATTTGCCGCGTAATGCGCCAACGCCAATTTCTCTGAACCCGCTTCTCTCTCCTGCGGTCAATTCCATGCACGAGGCAATCTCACAAGGAGCCACCGCATGGACCTCATTCGTATCCTCATCGCCATCCTGCTGCCGCCGCTGGGCGTGTTCCTCCAGGTCGGTTTCGGCGGCGCGTTCTGGCTCAATATCCTGCTGACGCTGCTCGGCTACATCCCCGGCATCGTCCACGCCGTGTACATCATCGCCAAGCGCTAACCCGCCCGGCTGCCTTCCCAGAAATGCTCCGCCAGCATCCGCAGTTCCGCCGACAGTTCCGCCATGCGCGCTGCGCTGCGCTGGCAGGTGCCGACCTTTTCCGCGTTGCTGTCGGCTGAGCCGCGGATGGCGTGCAGGCTGCGCTGCACGTCTTCGCTGGCGACGCCCTGTTCCTCGATGGCCTCGGCGATTTCCAGGCTCATGCGCTGGATTGCCGAGACCTGCTCGCTGATCTGTTCCAGCGTGCCCGCCGCCTGCCCGGCCTGCTCCAGGCTGGCAACCGCCTGCTCACAGCAGTGCCAGAGTGCGCGCACCGAATCCTCGGCGCCCTGCTGAAGGTTGCCGACCAGTGACTGGATGTCCCGTGCGGAATTCTCCGTACGCGACGCAAGCGCCCGCACCTCGTCGGCGACCACCGCAAAACCACGCCCGCTTTCCCCGGCGCGCGCGGCCTCGATGGCGGCGTTCAGCGCTAGCAGGTTGGTCTGACCGGCCACATCGCGGATCACCTCGAGCATCCGCGAGATTGCCTCGCTGTGTTCCTTCTGCTGCTCCACGGCCGTGCTGGCCGCGCGCACGCCGGCTTCCAGCGCGGCCAGTTGGCCGCGCGTGCCGTGCACGTCCTGATGCCCGGACTGGGTAATGCGCTCGCTGCACTGCGCCGCCACCGCACTGTGCTGTGCGTGGCGGGCGACTTCCTGCACGCTCTGCGCCAGCTGCTGCATGGCGCTGGCGACCTGTTCGGTCTCGCGCTGCTGCAACTGCGACGCGGCGCTGCCGCCGGCCATGGCGTCGGCCAGTGCCGCGGAGTGCTCGGCCAACTGCTGCGAGGCGTCTGCCATGCGTCCGACCACTGCGGCGGTTTCCGCCTCCAGCATGCGGAAGGCGAAGTCCAGCTCGCCGAATTCGTCCTTGCGACCGGAGTAGAGCTGCTGGCTCAGCGGGTTATCGGCGATCTTCCGCGCCCGCCCGAGCAGCGCGCCCAGCGGTTGCAGGCGCAGCACCAGCCAGGCGCCCGAGGCGCCCAGCGCCAGCAGGAATGCCAGCAGCGTCAGCTTGGGCAGCAGCAGTGCGAGCAGGGCACCGCCTGCCTGCGCCAGCACCATCCCGATCAGCAGTTGCGCCAGCAGCGGCAGACGAGGACGGTTCAATTTCGCCCCTTCGCGCAGGCGCTTGTAAAGGCGCTCCGCGGCGTCCACCTGTTCGGCGCCGGGGCGGGTGCGCACCGACTGGTACTCCACCACCTTGCCGCCATGGCGAATCGGCGTGACGAAGGCGCTGACCCAGTAGTGATCGCCGTTCTTGCAGCGGTTCTTCACCAGGCCCATCCAGCTGCGGCCCGCCTGCAGCGTCTGCCAGAGGTGGGCAAAGGCGGCAGGCGGCATGTCCGGGTGGCGCACGCGGTTGTGGTTGAAGCCCAGCAGCTCCTCGCTCGCGAAGCCGCTGATCTTGATGAAGTCCGGGTTCACATGGGTGACCGCGCCCTTGAGATCGGTGGTGGAGAGGATATTGGCGTTGCCGGGTACGTCCACCTGGCGCCCGCTGACGGGCAGGTTCTGCTTCATCGCTGGTGCTCCAGGCTGGTCTGGAACAGTTGCTCCGGCGCCAGCGGCTTGCTGAACAGGAAGCCCTGGGCGTGGCGACAACCTTCCTGGCGCAGGAAGTCGAGATGTTCCTGGCGCTCCACGCCCTCGGCCACCACTTCCAGGCCGAGGCTGTGGCCCAGGCCGATGATGGCCCGGCAGATGGCGCTGAGCTCCGGGTCGTCCGGCACGCGGGTGATGAAACTGCGGTCGACCTTGAGGATGTGCAGCGGGTAGCGCTTGAGATAGCCCAGCGACGAATAGCCGGTGCCGAAATCGTCCAGAGCCAGGCGCACGCCCTCGGCGGCCAGCTCACGCAGGCAGGCGAGGGTTTCCGCGCCATCCTGCATCAGCAGGCTTTCGGTGATCTCCAGCACCAGGCTGCACGGCGACAGGCCGCTCTCGGCGAGAATCTGCTGCACCCGAGCGGCGAAGCCCGGTTGCTGCAACTGCCGACTCGACAGGTTGACCGAGCAGTACAGGCTGCGATGCCCCTGGCTCTGCCACAGCGCTGTCTGTCGACACGCCTGGCGCAGCACCCAGTCGCCGACCGGGACGATCTCGCCGGATTCCTCCAGCGCCGGGATGAAGTCCAGCGGCGACACCGACTGGCCGTCGTGCTTCCAGCGCAGCAGCACCTCCACCGCCTCCCAGTGTGGCGAGTCGCGGTCCAGGCGGACGATGGGCTGGTAGTGCAGGCTGAACTCCTCGCGGCGCAGCGCCTGCGCCAGCGCGCTTTCCAGGTCCAGCCGGCGCTGCGCCTCGGCCTGCAGTTCGAGGCTGAAGCGCGCGTACTGCGCCTTGCCGGCCTCCTTGGCGCGGTACAGCGCGAGGTCGGCGGCCTGCAGCGTGTCGATGGCCTGGCCGTCGGTCATCAGCCCGGTGATGCCGATGCTGGCGCTGACCACCAGCGTGCGGCCGTCCACGTGCAGCGGCTGGCGCAGGCAATCGAGCATGCGCTGTGCGACCTGTTCGGCATCGACCAGGCTGGCCAGGTCATCCAGCAGCACGACGAACTCGTCACCGCCGAAACGCGCCAGGTGATCGCCCGGGCGCAGGCAGCGCAGCAAACGCTGGGAAACTTCCACCAGCACCCGGTCGCCCACCGCGTGGCCGAGGCTGTCGTTGATCAGCTTGAAGCGGTCCAGATCGATGAACAACAGGCCGGACTCGCGTGCGCCAGGGCGACGCTGGCGCATCAGGGCCTGCTGCAGCAGTTCGTCCAGGCGCAGACGATTGCCCAGGCCGGTGAGCGGGTCGTGCCGCGCCGCGTGGCTGAGCTGGTGTTCGCTGGCCTTGTGCTGGCTGATATCCGTCTGTGAGCCGGCCATGCGCCCGTCGGTGACCACCCCGCGCGCCAGCACCCAGAGGTAATTGCCGTCGCGCTGGCGGATGCGGTACTCGTGGCTGAGCAGCGCGCTGCTGCCGCGCAGGTGCGCATCGATGGCCTTGCGCAGGCCGGGCAGGTCGTCCGGGTGCACGCGGGCGAACCAACTGGTGCTGCCTTCGCCGAGGTTGTCGCGGGTCAGGCCGAGCATGCGCGCCCAGCGTTCGGAGACGTAGAGGCGGTCGTTGCCCAGGTCCCAGTCCCAGATGCCGTCGTTGGCGCCACGCAGGGCGCGGGCGAAGCGCGCCTCGCTGTCCTCCAGCGCCTGGCGCTGGGCGGCGCCGTAGGTATCGATGGCCAGGGACATGTCGAAGAACACCCGCTTGAGCAGGCTGGCGTAGGTCTTCGCCTCCGGGGCGTCGCCCATCAGGTCGGCGAGCATCTGCTCCAGGTACAGCCGGTAGGCGCCCAGGTACCATTTCAATTCGACGCCTACCTGCTGGTGTACCAGCCCGATGCGCAGGCGGTCGCGCACGTAGTCGGCGTCTTGCGGGGCGTCCCACAGCTGGCGGTAGTACTCGAACTGGCTGCATTTCAGCCGCGCCAGTGTCGCCGGTTCGGCGAGGATCGCCCCCAGTGGCGGGTAGTTGCGCAGGTGATCGTAGAGCTGCTCGATGAAGCGCTGGTGGCAGCCCTCCAGTTCACTGGCGCGGCCGTGGAGATTACGTCCATCCTCCTCGCTCCACTCCAGGTAACTCAGGCGCTGATCGACTTCCATCGTCGACAGGCCGATGCGCTCGAGCACGCTATCGAGCTTCGGTCCCAGGCCCATGTTCTGCTCCTTGCGGGTCTGCTGTTTTTGTCGGGCATGAAAAAAGCGCCGGCTCGTCGTCTCGTCGAAATCGACGGCGACCAACTCGGCGCTTTGTCTTGCAGGCCCACAAGTCCTGCCCGGCAAAGCCAGCTTCCGCAACGGCGGAACGCGGGTGGTTTGTCTTTTACACCAGGGGACGGGGGGCCGACAACTCTTGCAGCGCGCCGCTCAGGCGCTGGCGCAACTCGCCCAGTTCGCGAGAGCGGAAGGCATGGCGGGTCTTCTCCAGCACGCCGATAGCGTCGGCGAGCAGCGCCAGCATTCGCGCCGAATCGCTCAAAGGCGCGTCCTTGAACCATCGGCACAGCGGCGCCTGCTCGCAATTGCGCGGTCCTTCCATCACCGCGCAGGGCAGCTCATAGGCCGCCAGCAGCGCACGAACCTGGCGCGCCAGCGCCGGGTCCTGGGAAGTGACCAGCAACTGGACCGGATACCGGTGGAGAGTCATGAGGGGCTCGCTCATATCAGGGAGATGCCAATTTAATGGCTAGTGGCTATCTGATATTGACCCCTGTCATGTCGACGGAGCGCTCGCGTCAGGTGGTCGACGGCCAGTGTGAAGTGGCCCGCAATACGGTGTCGGAAAACTGCCATAAACGCGCGGAAAACGTAGGGCGCATAAGCTGGAACAGGTTATCCGCCAGAGCCTCGGCGGCGGATAACGCTGGCGCGTTATGCGCCCTACGTGATGGACATCAGCAACTCCCTTTCCCTTTCGCGGCGGCGTGAAGCGATGGGTATCGCTTCGCTCCACGCCATCCTACGGGAGCGCCTGTGGATGCATCAGTGCAGCGAGCGCACCTGATCTTCCATCATCCGCAGCGCATCGCTCCAGCGCACCCAGAGCTTGCCCTGCCAGTCCATCACGCTCATCAGGCGGCCTTCCACCTGCTCCATGCGCCGCTGCGGCAGGTGCGGATTGTGCTGCTGCGCATCTCTCAGCGCCGGCAGCACCTCGCTGCTGATCCACTGGCGCAGGCTGCGGTTTTCCGGGTGGTAGAAATGCACCATCAGCAGCGTGTACAGGCCGCTTTCACTGACCAGATAGAGCTTTTCATCGCAGCCGGCCAGGTGCTCATGACGAAGCTGGTCCGGATCGAGCTTGCTGGTGACCCGTTCACCCAGGTGGCTGTTGGTCAGCTTGGCCAGATCGCGCAGGACGAACCACGCCTGCCGCTCGATCAGCAGCCCGCGCAGGCGACGGTTGTAACGTTGGAATACGGTAGGAATCAGGCCATCGTCGGCCGATGGCGAATCGGAAAACTTCATGCTGTCTCTCCATGTACATCCAGGAAGCCGCCGCCCCAACAAGCGAAAAGGGCGGCGGACCGTGCAAGGGTGGAATGCCGGATGCGAGAGCGAACCGGTAGGGCAATAGCCCACCTCACACGGTCCGCCATAGACCGAGAGACAGTGAATGCTAGTCAGCAATCGCTCTCTGCGAATGGCTTGCGTGTCGCTCTCGCTTTTCAGGATTCCACTCCCGGCCACGGCGAACCGTGGCAGACGGAACGCTACGCAGTGCCCTTGTAGGACAGCAACGCCGTTGGGGCGTAGGGCGATTCCTGATTTCCCCACTTTCGCCCGACGGCATCATTTGCTGTGGCGAAATACTTGCCCTGGGGCGGCGCCAAGACCAACGGAGGCTCCACCAGTCTGGTTCTATCTTGTGGTCGCGGATTAGGATTCCTATAGTCGACATACGCCATTGGCGTACTCGATGGGCAGAGATGTCATGATCTTCATTGAGACGCCGATTTTCACCGAAGACCTGTACGAGCATCTGAACGACGAGGAATACCGTGAATTTCAGCAGTATCTCGCCGTCAGCCCGAAAGCGGGGGCGGTGATTCCGGGAACGGGCGGCCTACGCAAGGTGCGCTGGAGTAGCGCAGGCGTTGGCAAGCGTGGCGGTGTTCGGGTGATCTATTACTACCTCAGTCGTGCAGGCCAGATACGTCTGCTTCTGATCTACCGCAAAGGTGCCAAGGACAATCTCACGGAACTGGAGAAAGGCGTGCTCCGCAAACTGAACCAAGGGTGGCAATGATGGAAAAAAGTCTCTTTGACCGGCTTGCCGAAAGCATGGAGCAAATGAACGAGATAGGCAGGGGAGCCCGCGAGCCCTCTCGGGTTTTCCACGTCGATGCCTTTCAGGTTCGCAGCATCCGTAAGGCGACAGGTCTTTCCCAAGTGGCATTCGCCCGTACCATCGACGTGGCGGTGGGCACATTGCGCAATTGGGAGCAGGGGCGCCGTGAGCCGGATGGTCCGGCAAGGGCTCTGCTGCGAGCGATCCACAACGATCCGGAACATGTGCTCGCAGCGTTGCGCAATTAATCGCTTGCGTCGCCAGAAACGCAAAAAGCCGCGCATCCGCGCGGCTTTTTGCTGAAGAGGTGGTGGGCCCACACGGACTTGAACCGTGGACCAAAGGATTATGAGTCCTCTGCTCTAACCAACTGAGCTATAGGCCCCCAGAAGGCGGGCGGATTATACCGGGGCGTTCTGGCTAGCGCCAACCGGATGCAGCGGGACCAGGAACCTGTTGGCAAAGGCGTCGGCCGGCAGCGGGGGGCTGAGGGCGTAGCCCTGGATCTGGTCGCAGCCTTCGGCTTCGAGGAAGCGTTCCTGGGCTTCGTGCTCCACGCCCTCGGCGATCACCGTGAGGTTCATGCTGCGGCCCAGGGCAATGATGGCGCGGGCGATGGCGGCGTCGTGGGGGTCGTCCGGCAGGCCGTGGACGAAGGATTGGTCGATCTTCAGGGTATCCAGCGGCAATTGCTTGAGGTAGCTGAGCGAGGAGTAGCCGGTGCCGAAGTCGTCGATGGCCAGTTGCACGCCCAGGTGCTTGAGACTGTGCAGGATCGACAGGGCCTCCTCGGTCTGGTGCATGAGGAAGCTTTCGGTGATCTCCAGCTGCAGGCGCGAGGGCTGGAGGTTGTAGTGGGCGAGCAGTTCGCGGATACGTTCGACCAGGTTGGTCTGGCGCAGTTGCGCGCCGGCCAGGTTGACCGAGAGCGGGCCGAAGGCGGCGTGGCTTTCCTGCCAGCGGCTCATCTGCCGGCAGGCTTCGCGCAGGACCCAGTCGCCCAATGGCAGGATCAGGCCATTTTCCTCGGCCAGGGGGATGAAGCGGTCCGGAGATATCGCGCCGAATTGCGGATGTTTCCAGCGGATCAGCGCTTCTGCCCCCACCAGTTGGCCGGTGCCGAGGGAGAGCTTGGGCTGGTAGTAGAGCTGCAGCTGGTCGCTTTCCAGCGCGCGGCGCAATTCGTGCTCCAGGGCCATGCGCTCGGTGGCCTGGAAGGTCAGTTCGCGGGTGTAGAACTCGACACGGTTGCGGCCCTGGGCCTTGGCCCGGTACATGGCAGCGTCGGCGTTCTTCACCAGGGTGGCGACGTCGCTGCCATCGCTGGGGTAAAGGCAGATGCCGATGCTGGCGCTGACGAAGAACTCCTGTTCGCCGGCGATGAATGGTTTTTCGAAGCAGAGCAGCAATTTGTTCGCGACATGTTCGGCGTCCAGCGCGTGGTGCAGGCCCGGCAGCAGGATGATGAATTCGTCGCCGCCCTGGCGGGCCACGGTGTCGACGTCGCGCAGTTGTTCGCGCAGGCGCGTGGCGATGGACTTGAGCAGCAGGTCGCCGACCGGGTGGCCGAGGCTGTCGTTGATGTGCTTGAAGCAGTCGAGGTCGAGGAACAGCACGGCGCCCTGATGATCGTCTTCCTGGGCTTCCTTGAGGGAGGCGTTCAGGCGGCTTTCGAACAGCAGGCGGTTGGGCAGCCCGGTGAGTGGGTCGTGGTGGGCCTGGTAGTCGAGCCGCGCCTGGGCGTACTTGAGGGTGGAAATATCGGCGAACACGCCGACGTAGTGCGTCAGCTCACCTTCGGCATCGCGCACAGCGCTGACGGTGAGCCACTCCGGGTACAGCTCCTGGTTCTTCCGCCGGTTCCAGATTTCGCCCTGCCAATGGCCCTCGGCGTTGAGCTGGTGCCAGAGGGCGACGTAAAAGCTGCTGTCGTGCTGGCCGGAGGCGAGCAGTCGCGGCGAGCTGCCGAGAGCTTCCTGCTCGCTGTAGCCGGTGATCTCGCTGAAGGCGCGATTGACCGCGACTATCCGCTGGCGCGCGTCGGTGATCATCACGCCTTCGGCGGTGCTCTCGAACACGGTGGCGGCGAGGCGGAGCTTTTCCTGCATCTGCTGCTGCTCGGTGATGTCGCGAGCGATGGTCAGCATGCAGTCGTCGTTGCCGATGGTGATGCGGTGGGCCGACAGCTCGCACAGGCGCAGGCTGCCGTCGCGGGTGCGGATCTGTGCGGTGAAGTCCGGGGCGCTGGCGGCGCCATCGAGGATGCTCAGCAGCTTGCCGCGGTCGGCCGGGTTGGCCCACAGGCGCAGGTCGAGGGTGGAGCGCTCGGCGGCTTCCTCGCGCGTGTAGCCGGTGATGCGGGTGAAGCCCTGGTTCACTTCCACCAGCCGGCCGTCGCTGATACGCGAAATGAGCATGCCGTCCGGGGAGGCGTGGAAGGCCTTGGCGAACTTCTCCTCGGAGACGCGCAGTTGTTCCTGGGTTTCCTTGACCTGGGAGATGTTGCGCACCACCACCACCAGTGCCGGCGTGTCGTCGAGGACAATGTGCTGGGCCGAGAGCAGGGCAGTGAAGCGCGTGCCGTCGCGGCGGTTTAGCGGGATCTCGACGTTGTTCAGCGGCTCGCCCTGCAGGCGCGAAAGCATCGCCGGGCCCATCCCCGGCTCGCCCCAGATGCCCAGCTCGGTGGAGGTCTTGCCCAGTGCTTCGCTGGCGGGAATGCCGATCTGCTGCTCGAAGGTGCTGTTCACCGCGAGCAACTGGCCATCGACGCGGCGCGCGAGGACGATGATGTCCGGGCAGTGGTGGAACACCGAGGCGAACTTCTGTTCGGACAGGCGCAGGGCCTGTTCGGTGTGCATGGCCTCGGTGATGTCGATCATCAGGCCGCGCAGGATCAGGTCGTCGTCGTGGTGGATCAGCGTGACGATGTCGCGAATCCAGACGATCCGCCCATCGGCGGCGAGCATGCGGTAGTCGAAGCTGTGGTTGCGCCCGGCCTGGCTCTCGGAAAGGCAGAAGTGAATGGCGTGCTCGGCGTCGTCGGGGTGCAGCGTGCGTTGCCAGAAGCCGGGCTCCAGCCAGTCCATGATCGGGTAGCCGAGCAGCCGCTGGGCATGCGGCGAAACGTAGGTGAAGCGGTTCTCCGCCAGGCGCATTTCCCAGGCAATGGCGGTGAGGCTTTCCACCAGGCCGCGGTAGTGCTGTTCGCTATCGCGCAGGGCCTGTTCGAGCTTCTCGCGGCGCTGCATCTCGCCGCGCAGGCGGCGGTTCATGGTGAACAGCACGAGCAGGGTGAGGGCGGTCAGCAGGGCGATGGGAACGACGACGCGAAATACCTCCGGCCAGACACTGCGCCGATCGACCAGGCCGCCGACCCAGGGCGCCTGGAGTGCTTCGACCTGTTCGGGCTTCATCTCGGCAAGCACCTTGTCGAGGATGCCGACCAGGATGGCCTGGTCTTTCGGCACCGCCATCGCCAATTGATAGCGATAGGGTGTTTCGCCGCTGATCTGCAGCCCTTCGAGTTTGAGCTGGCGCAGGTTCCAGACGCTGGAGGCAAGGTCGCCGACGAAGGCATCCACCTGGCCGGTGGCCAGCGCCTGCAGGCCGGCAGCGATGCTCGGCAACGGCTGCAGGTTGAGGTCGGGATGCTTGGCGACCAGCAGCTCATGCGGTGCGTAGTGGGCGACAACGCCGACCTTGAGCCCGTAGAGCTCCTTCACGTTCGCCGGTTCCGGGCCGTTGCGGCGGGCGAGGATGATGATCGGGAAGTCGAGGTAAGGGCGGGTGAAGCTGAGGAAGTCGAGGCGGCTGGGCGTGGCCATGACGCCGGGGAGCAGGTCGATGCGGTTTTCCCGCGCCTGTTGCAGCAGGTCGCTCCAGTTGGTCGGCTCGACCGACGCAAGCTTCACCTTGAGCTGCTCGCTGATGTATTTCACATAGACCGGGGCGAGCCCCTGGTACTGGCCTTCCGCGTCACGGAATTCGAAGGGCGGCCAGGAGGCGTCCACGCCCAGGCGCAGGGTGGGGTGCTCCTGCAGCCACTGCTGCTCCTCGGGCGTGAGGCTCAGGCCAAATGCCTGTCCCGCCCAGAATGCGAGGCACCACAGTAGAACTGCCTGCAGACGCGGCATGAAGGGCCTCATTCCAGGGGGGACTACGCCGAAGTGTAGACGTGGCACTTTGCCCAGTGGAAGACCCAAAGAAAAACCCCCGGTTTTGGCCGGGGGTTCTTCGTCACTCGTCGAGGAAGGAGCGCAGATGCTCGCTTCGCGACGGGTGGCGCAGCTTGCGCAGCGCCTTGGCTTCGATCTGGCGGATACGCTCACGGGTTACATCGAACTGCTTGCCGACTTCCTCGAGGGTGTGGTCGGTATTCATGTCGATGCCGAAGCGCATGCGCAGGACCTTGGCTTCGCGAGCGGTAAGGCCGGCGAGGACTTCGCGGGTGGCTTCCTTGAGGCTCTCGCTGGTCGCCACTTCGATCGGCGACTGCATGGTGGAGTCCTCGATGAAGTCGCCCAGGTGCGAATCTTCGTCGTCACCGATCGGCGTTTCCATGGAGATCGGTTCCTTGGCGATCTTCAGGACCTTGCGGATCTTGTCTTCCGGCATGTCCATGCGTTCGCCCAGCTCTTCCGGAGTCGGTTCGCGACCCATCTCCTGCAGCATCTGGCGGGAGATACGGTTGAGCTTGTTGATCGTCTCGATCATGTGCACCGGAATACGGATGGTGCGGGCCTGGTCGGCGATCGAACGGGTGATCGCCTGGCGGATCCACCAGGTGGCATAGGTCGAGAACTTGTAGCCGCGACGGTATTCGAACTTGTCCACCGCCTTCATCAGGCCGATGTTGCCTTCCTGGATCAGGTCGAGGAATTGCAGGCCGCGGTTGGTGTACTTCTTGGCGATGGAGATCACCAGACGCAGGTTCGCCTCGACCATCTCCTTCTTCGCACGACGGGCTTTCGCCTCACCGATGGACATGGAGCGGTTGACGTCCTTGATCTCGGCAACGGTCAGTTGCGAGCTGGTTTCCAGGTCGACCAGCTTCTGCTGGTTGCGCAGGATGTCGTCACGCAGGCGCTCGATGGCTTCGGCGTACTTGGGCTTGCCCTTGAGTACGGAGTCGACCCAGGCGGTGTCGGTTTCGTGGCCGGGGAACTGGCGCAGGAAATCGGCACGCGGCATGCGGGCGTCACGCACGCACAGCTGCATGATGGCGCGTTCCTGGCGGCGCACGCTGTCCAGCGCATCGCGGACCTTGGCGACCAGCACGTCGAATTGCTTGGGCACCAGCTTGATCGGCATGAACAACTCGGCCAGGGCGACCAGTTCTTCGGTTGCCTGCTTGCTGCCACGACCGTGCTTCTTCAGGGCCTTCTTGGCCTTTTCCAGCTGCTCGGAGACGGCGCCGAAACGACGAGCGGCTTCTTCCGGATCCGGACCGCCATCGCCTTCTTCTTCCTCGCTGTCGCCGTCGGACTCTTCGTCCTCTTCGTCCTTGTCCTTGGCTTCGGCGTCGTCCTTCAGGCCGACCGGCTCGACTTCCTCGGCCGGCAGGGTGCCGTCATCCGGGTCGATGTAGCCGCTGAGAACGTCCGACAGGCGGCCGCCTTCGGCAACGATACGGTTGTACTCTTCGAGAATGCCGTCCACCGCGCCAGGGAACTGGGCGATGGCGCTCATGACCTCGCGGATGCCTTCCTCGATGCGTTTGGCGATTTCGATCTCGCCTTCGCGGGTCAGCAGTTCCACGGTACCCATTTCACGCATGTACATGCGCACCGGGTCGGTCGTGCGGCCAACGTCGCTCTCTACCGCGGCAAGGGCGGCAGCAGCTTCTTCGGCGGCAGCTTCATCGGTATCGGTTTCCGCCAGCAACAGGGCATCCGCATCCGGGGCTGTCTCGAATACGTTGATCCCCATGTCGTTGATCATGCGGATGATGTCTTCTACCTGTTCCGGATCAGAGATATCCTCCGGCAGGTGGTCGTTGACCTCCGCGTAAGTCAGGTAACCCTGCTCACGACCACGGGTGATCAACTCTTTGAGACGAGATTGCTGTTGCGCTTTTCCGGACATAACACCCTATCCACTGAAGGTCTTGGCGGGCTGAAATAAGCCGAGGATTATACCAGATTCTAGGCTCCAGGCGCCAGTTCAGCTCTGGCTGCCTGTTGAAGAGGGGGTGCTGTAGTGCTCCCGCAGTAACGCTTTCTCTTCGTCGGTCAGTTCACTGGGGTTCTTTCGCAGCACACTGTGCAGGCGGGCTTCGCGGCTGCTGTGCAGTTGGTTGTGTGCAAGTGTAGTAATGGTGTCGACGAACTGCTTTTCAAGATTGCCGTCGTCGATCAGCCATTCTTTCCCCGCCAGCACCTGTAGCAGGCGCCCTTGGGGCGTACCGTGCCAGCGCGCGATGAGGTGCATCGAGCTCTGTTTCGGATTCTTCTGCAGTGCTTCGACCAGTGCGGCGAGCAGTTGCGAATAGGTCTGTCCCTCATTGGAGAAGTGGCTCGCATCCTCGACGCTCTGCGCCAGTTGAGGATGGTGCAGCAGGGTGCGCAGTGCGGTCAGGGTCGGTGATTCGACGCTGATTTCGGTGCGCGGCTGGCGTGGAGTGAAATCACCTTTCTTGCCCTTGCCGTCCCATTTGCGCTCGCCCTTCCAGGGCTTCTTACCCTGCTTGGCGCCGCCGCTGCCGGCGGAAAACTCCATGGGCGCCTCGAAGTAGCTTGAAGCATCCTGGTAATGGTTGTCGCCGTGGTCGGCGAACTGGCCCATGTCGTAGTCGGCGTACTCATGGGCGTGCTGTTGAGTGCTGTGTGCCTGCGCCGGCGTGGCTACATGGCTGGGCTTGCCCTGGCCGCCAAGGCCGGAGCGTGGTGCGCCGATCTGGCTGAGCGCTTCGGCAGAGAGGCCGGTGATCTCGCCCAGGCGCTGGCGCATCAGCAGGCGCAGAGTGTTGCCGGGAATCTTTTCCAGCAGCGGCCCGGCCAGGGTCGCCAGGTGCGCCTTGCCTTCCAGCGTGCTGGGGTCGGCTTCCTCGGTCAGTTGCTGGAAGAAATAGTCCGCCAGCGGTTGTGCCTGGTGGGCGAGGCGGGCACGGAAGGCGTCCGGGCCCTCGGCGCGCACCAGGCTGTCCGGGTCTTCGCCTTCGGGCAGGAACAGGAAGCGCACCTTGCGCCCGTCCTGCAGGTTGCTCAGGGCCGACTCCAGTGCGCGCCAGGCGGCATTGCGGCCAGCCTGGTCGCCATCGAAGCAGAAGAGGATGTTCGGCACGATGCGGAACAGCCGCTTGATGTGTTCTTCGCTGGTGGCCGTGCCCAGGGTGGCGACCGCATTGCGGATGCCTTGCTGCGCCAGCGCGATGACGTCCATGTAGCCTTCGACCACCATGATCTCGTCGAGATCCCGGTTGTTCTTCCGTGCCTCGTACAGGCCGTAGAGCTCCTGCCCTTTATGGAAGACCGGGGTTTCCGGCGAGTTCAGGTATTTCGGCTTGTCGTCGCCCAGTACCCGGCCGCCGAAGGCGATCACTCGGCCGCGGCTGTCGCGGATGGGGAAGATCACCCGGTCGCGGAAGCGGTCGTAACGCTTGCCGCTGTCGGGGTTTTCCACCAGCAGGCCGGCGTCGAGCATGGCCTTGAGCTGCAGGTTGTCGCCGCCCAGGTTCTTCAGCAGGTTGTCCCAGCCTGGCGGGGCGAAGCCCAGGCCGAAGTCGCGGGCGATTTCGCCGGTCAGGCCGCGGCCCTTGAGGTATTCCACCGCGGCCTTGCGTGCCGGGTGGCTCTTCAGCGCCTGGCGGTAGAACTCGGCGGAGGCGGCCAGCAGTGGGTACAGCGGCGAGTCGACCGGTTGTCGGGGCTTGTTGCCGCGCCGGCCTTCCTCGCGGGGGATGTCCATGCCGGCGCGTTTGGCCAGGTCCTCGACTGCCTGGACGAAGTCCAGCTGGTCGTGGTCCATGATGAAGCCGAGTGCGTTGCCGCCGGCGCCGCAGCCGAAGCAGTAGTAGAACTGCTTGTCCGGGCTGACAGTGAAGGAAGGAGTCTTCTCCTTGTGGAACGGGCAGCAGGCGCTGTAGTTCTTGCCGGTCTTCTTCAGCTGGATGCGCGAACTCACCACATCGAGAATATCGGTGCGGTTGAGCAGGTCATCGATGAAGGATTGTGGAATCAGGCCGGCCATAGACTCATCGGGACACAGGGTGGACCCAAGCATAGCGCGGGGCGATGAAGCCGCGAGCGAGGCTTGAGACTAAGCATGGGGCTTGAAAAGCAAAAACTCCGAAGTCCGCGAGTGCGAATCGGAGTGGGGTGCCTTGAGTCAGGCACTCGCCCGGCGAGTGGGCCGGGCGATGCGGAAAGCGTGCGACGAAGCGCTGTAACTCAGTACAGACGCTCGCGGCGGCGCTGTTCGCGCTGCACTTTCTTGGCGTGACGCTTAACAGCGGCAGCGGCCTTGCGCTTACGCTCGGCGGTCGGCTTTTCGTAGAACTCACGGCTACGGACTTCGGCCAGTACGCCTGCTTTTTCGCAGGAGCGCTTGAAACGACGCAGAGCTACGTCGAAGGGTTCGTTCTCTTTAACTTTGACGGCGGGCATCCAGGTCGTACCTTCAATGATTACCGGAGGATTTATCGCGCTCCTGACGGTTGTTCGGAGTCGGCGGTTTTCAAGGGTTGCGGATATTAAACGTTCGGAAGGAGGAATGCAAAGCCTCCGATCGAAAAGCACTGGTCCGAAGCCCAGCCGGCGATTATGATGCGCGGCTTCAATTTTGCCCAGAGTAAAGGCTCAAACCCATGCTAGTGCTGGGGTTGGAAACCTCCTGCGACGAGACCGGCGTCGCCCTGTACGACAGCGAAAAAGGCCTGCTGGCCGACGCGCTGTTCAGCCAGATCGACCTGCACCGCGTATATGGCGGCGTGGTTCCCGAGCTGGCGTCCCGTGATCACGTCAAGCGCATGCTGCCGCTGATTCGCCAGGTGCTGGACGACTCCGGCCGCACCGCAGACGACATCGACGCCATCGCCTACACCGCCGGCCCCGGGCTGGTGGGTGCGCTGCTGGTCGGGGCATCCTGCGCCCAGGCCATGGCATTTGCCTGGGGCATACCGGCTGTCGGCGTGCACCATATGGAAGGCCATCTGCTGGCGCCGATGCTGGAAGAACAGCCGCCGAAGTTTCCGTTCGTCGCCTTGCTGGTGTCCGGCGGCCACACCCAGCTGGTACGGGTGGATGGCATCGGCCAGTACCAGGTGCTCGGCGAGTCGGTGGACGACGCTGCCGGCGAAGCCTTCGACAAGACCGCCAAACTGCTCGGCCTGGCCTATCCCGGTGGCCCGGAGATCGCACGCCTCGCCGAGAGTGGCACCGCGGGTCGCTTCGTCTTCCCGCGGCCGATGACCGACCGTCCGGGTCTGGATTTCAGCTTCAGCGGCCTCAAGACTTTCGCCCTGAACACCTGGCAGCGCTGCGTCGCCGAAGGTGACGACAGCGAGCAGACCCGCTGCGACATCGCCCTGGCGTTCCAGACCGCGGTGGTCGAGACCCTGACCATCAAGTGCAAGCGCGCGCTCAAGCAGACTCACCTGAAGAGCCTGGTGATCGCCGGTGGTGTCAGTGCCAACCAGGCCCTGCGCCGCCACCTGGAAAAGATGCTCGGCGAGATGAAGGGCCAGGTGTTCTACGCCCGCCCGCGCTTCTGCACCGATAACGGCGCGATGATCGCCTATGCTGGCTGCCAACGGCTGCTGGCGGGGCAACAGGACGGCCCGGCGATCGGCGTCCAGGCGCGTTGGCCAATGGAGTCGCTGCCAGCGATCTGAATAATGCAGCTGCAAACGACGCGGCACATGCTCTGAGCGGCATGCGCCGTTTTTTCGCTTGCAGCGCGGTACGCGGGCCGGGAAGCTCGCAGCTCTAGAAGTGACGTTCGCGCCCGGCGATCAGGTCGCGCAGGTTGCTGCGGTGACGCCAGACGATCAGGCCGGTAAGCACGGTCATCGGCAGCAGCGCCGAGGGCTCCTGCCAGGCCAGCAGCGGCAGGGTCAGCGGCGTGGCGACCAGGGATGCGAGCGAGCTGGTGCGCGACAGCTTGAAGGTCACCAGCCAGGCGACTGCCGCGAGCAGCGCCGCTGGCGGGTAAAGCGCCAGCAGCATGCCGGCGGCGGTGGCGACGCCCTTGCCGCCGCGAAAGTTGAAATACAGCGGGTAGAGGTGACCGATCACCGCTGCCAGCCCGACCCAGGCCTGTTCCGCGTCGGACAGGCCGAGCAGCCGGGCGACCAGTACCGGGAGGAGCCCCTTGGCGAGGTCGCCAAGCAGGGTGAGGATGGCGATCTTCCTGCCGGCCAGGCGCAGCATGTTGGTCGCACCGGGGTTGCCGGAGCCGCTGGCGCGCGGATCGGCGGTGCCGAACAGGCGACTGAGGAGTACCGCGAAGGACAGTGATCCGAGCAGGTAGGCGAGGATCGCCAAGAACCAGAACATGGTTTCCACCGGAGACGAGGTCGTTTCCGATTCTAACGGGGCGCCGGCCGCTTGTCGTGTCGCCTTGGAGCATGCAGTCAGTGGACAGAGTTTTCATCGAGGGGCTGGAAGTGGACACCGTGATTGGCGTCTACGACTGGGAACGGGGTATCCGGCAGTGCCTGCGCCTGGACCTGACGCTGGGCTGGGACAACCGCCCTGCGGCGGCCGACGACGATATCGCCAAGGCTCTGGACTATGCCGTGCTCTCCGAGCGGGTCATGGCGTTCGCCCGTGACGCGCACTTCCAGCTGGTGGAGACCTTCGCCGAACGCCTGGCCGAGTTGTTGATGGCCGAGTTCGGTATCCAGTGGCTGCGCCTGAAAGTCACCAAGCCCGGCGCCGTTGCAGCCGCTATCGGCGTCGGTGTGGAGATCGAACGCGGATGCCGCTGACGACGGTCTACCTCGGGCTGGGCAGCAACTTCGACCGGCAGCAGCACCTGCTCGCCGGGCTGGAGGCGCTGGACGCATTCCTCAAGGACATTCGCTGTTCGCCGGTGTTCGAGAGCGAGCCGGTGGGTATCCGCAGCGGTCCCTTCTACAACTTTGTGATCGTGGCGCGTACTGACCTGCCATTGGCCGAGCTGAGCCTGCGGCTCAAGCATATCGAGGCGGACAACGGGCGCTATGCGCCGGAGCGCAAGGGCCTGCCGCTGGATATCGATGTGTTGCTGTATGGCGACCTGCACGGCGAGTTCGACGGCCTGACGCTGCCGCGCGCGGAAGTGCTGAAGAACGCCTTCGTGCTCTGGCCGCTGGCGCTGCTGGCGCCTGAGGTGAAGCATCCGGGGGCCCGGCGTTCGTTCGCCGAACTCTGGTCGGACGCGCAGATTGCTCAAAAACTCTGGCCGGTACCGTTCCAGTGGCGAGGCGTGGAGCTGACCCCAGCGGCGCTGATCCAGGCGCACCGGGCGCCGTAACGGCTTTTCTGTAGGAGCGAGCTTGCTCGCGAACGATGTCTCCGGCGAAACCAGCGCTGGGCGGGTTCGCGAGCAAGCTCGCTCCTACAAGGAAGAGCAATCCGCCGTTTCAGACGACGTGGTTTTCCTTGTAGGCCTTCAGGGCACTCAGGCGCTCGCGCTTGAGCGCTTCGCCCAGCTCGGCGCCCTTGTATCCCTTCTCCAGCAACGGCTGCACCGCGACCGCGCGGGCGGCCTGCGCGGCCCCGCGCAGGTACTCGGCCTGCGGGTAGTCGCGATCTTCCAGTCCATGGCGGCCACGAGCGTCCATTTCGCTGGCGGCGAGAAACTCCTCGAAGCGCTGCGGCCGCCGATAGACGTCGAAGGATTGCAGCAACTCCAGGACGGTATTCGGTCGCAGCTCCAGTGCCCGGTGGCAGTGAGTGTGGAACTCACCGACCAGCCGCGCCAGCTCCTGGCAGTCCCGCGGCACTTTGAAGCGCGCGTTGATCGCGTCGATCAGCGGCAGGCCCAGGTGTTCGTGGGCGTGGTGCTTCGGCCATTCTTCCTGGCGCGTTTCGCCCTTGCCAACGTCATGCACCAGGCACGCCCAGCGCACGCTGAGCGGTTGTCCGTGCTTGGCGCATTCGCGCAGGACGGCCAGCACGTGCTCGCCGGTATCCACTTCCGGGTGGTGCTGCGGCGGCTGCGGCACGCCGAACAGCGCGTCGACTTCCGGCATCAGCACAGCCAGTGCGCCACAGTCGCGCAGGACCTGGATGAATACATCCGGGCGTGGCTCCATCAAGGCTCGGGAGATTTCCTTCCAGCTGCGCTCGGCGGTCAGGGCTTGCAGTTCGCCGGATTCCGACAGCTCGCGCATCAGCGCCAGGGTTTCCGGCGCCACGGAGAAGCCCAGTGGGGTGTAACGTGCGGCGAAGCGGGCTACGCGCAGTACGCGCAGCGGGTCTTCGGCGAAGGCCGGGGAGACGTGACGCAGCAGTCGAGCTTCGAGGTCTTTCTGGCCGTGGTAGGGGTCAATGACCCGGCCGTTATCGTCCTCGGCCATGGCGTTGATGCTCAGGTCGCGGCGGATCAGGTCTTCTTCCAGGGTGACGTCGGGGCTGGCATGGAAGGTGAAGCCGCCGTAGCCGCGCCCGCTCTTGCGCTCGGTGCGGGCGAGGGCGTATTCCTCGCCGGTCTTGGGGTGGAGGAATACCGGGAAGTCGGCGCCCACCGGGCGGTAGCCCTGCGCGAGCATCTCGTCGGCGCTGGCACCAACCACTACCCAGTCGGTGTCGCTGAAGGGAATGCCGAGCAGGCGATCGCGCACGGCGCCGCCTACCTTGTAGATCTGCATGAAGCTGTCTCCTGTTCTGGGGGATAGCTTCGGGGTTTGTGGCGGGTGGGGCAAGCGTGGCGGGGTGTTGGGCGTGTTCGTAGGAGCGGACTCCGTCCGCGATAGGATTGCATCGCGCCGGATATCATCGCGGACGAAGTCCGCTCCTACGCGGCGCAGGATTACGGCGTGGCGGTGGGAATCTGCTGGACGAGAGCGCCGATGGCGTCCTGCAGCAGAGTTGCGCTCGCGTGTGCCGGGCTCAGTCCGGTGCTGACGGTGCCCTCCCAGAGAGTCTGTTCCTGCGCGTCGGTCAGCCGCAGGCGCAGGGTGCCGGTCTCGTCGCGCAGTCGATGAATGGCGATATAGGGGCCGAGCGGGTTTGGTGGCGGGGTATCGACCTTGAATTCCAGCGGTGCGTCCTGCAGCGCCAGCCAGTAGTAGACGCGCAACTGCGGCGCAGCGCTCTCGCGGTAGCCGCGCTCGATCAGGCCCTGGCGTACCTGGGCGTTGATCAGCGGGTATCGGCTGCGGTAGGGCAGGGCGTCGACGGCGTTTTCCGGGGGCATCAGCTGGAAGTCGCGCAGCCCGGCCAGGCGCGCCTCGGCGGGATGCGCGACCTGGGCATGCGGAACGGGGTTGCTGCAGGTCGCGACAGCAAGGCAGAGCAGGAGAATGGCAAACAGACGCATGGCGGTCTCCAGCGGAGTTGTCGCCATGCTTGTCACGCCTGCTGCTCCGGTCAACCGATCAAATGGGTGGGATGATCAGGTCGAGCCGCGGGTAGCCCTCCTCGCTGTCGCGTTCACCCTTTGGGGGCATGTGGAAGGTGTTGACGATGTTCTCGCCCTGCAGGGTTTCCAGGTGGATGTCGAAGCCCCACAGACGGTGCAGGTGCCTGAGCACGTCGTCGGTGGATTCGCCCAGCGGTTTGCGGTCGTGCTGCTGGTGGCGCAGGGTCAGCGAGCGGTCACCGCGGCGGTCGACATCCCAGATCTGGATGTTCGGTTCGCGGTTGCCGAGGTTGTACTGCGCCGCCAGGGTTTCGCGGATCTTGCGGTAGCCGTCGTCGTCGTGGATGGCGTCGACCAGCATGTCGTCCTTCTGGTCGTCGTCGAGGATGCTGAACAGCTTGAACTCGCGAATCACCTTGGGCGAGAGGAACTGCAGAACGAAGCTCTCGTCCTTGAAGCTCTTCATGGCGAACTTGATGGTGGCCAGCCAGTCGCTGCCGGCGATGTCGGGGAACCAGCGCTTGTCCTCGTCGGTGGGGTGCTCGCAGATACGACGGATGTCGCGGTACATGGCGAAGCCCAGCGCGTAGGGGTTGATGCCGCTGTAGTAGGGGCTGTCGAAGCCGGGTTGGTAGACCACGCTGGTGTGGTACTGGAGGAACTCCATCATGAAGCCGTCGCTGACCAGGCCCTCGTCGTACAGGTCGTTGATCAGGGTGTAGTGCCAGAAGGTCGCCCAGCCCTCGTTCATCACCTGGGTCTGGCGCTGCGGGTAGAAGTACTGCGCGACCTTGCGCACGATGCGCACCACTTCGCGCTGCCAGGGCTCCAGCAGCGGCGCGTTCTTCTCGATGAAGTAGAGGATGTTCTCCTGCGGCTCGCTGGGGTAGCGGGCCAGGCCCTGCTCCTTGTCCTTGCCGCTGGCCTTGGGAATGGTCCGCCAGAGGTCGTTGACCTGGCGCTGGATCTGCTCCTCGCGCTCCTTCTGGCGCTGCTTCTCTTCCTCGGCGGAGATCGGGTAGGGCCGCTTGTAGCGGTCCACGCCGTAGTTCATCAGGGCGTGGCAGGAGTCCAGCAGGTCTTCCACCGCGTCGATGCCGTAGCGTTCCTCGCACTTGTTGATGTAGGACTTGGCGAACACCAGGTAATCGATGATCGAAGTGGCGTCGGTCCAGGTGCGGAACAGGTAGTTGCCCTTGAAGAAGCTGTTGTGCCCGTAGCAGGCGTGCGCGATCACCAGCGCCTGCATGCACTGGGTGTTCTCTTCCATCAGGTAGGCGATGCACGGGTCGGAATTGATCACGATCTCGTAGGCCAGGCCCATCTGGCCGCGCTTGTAGTTCTTTTCCGTGCTGAGGAAGTGCTTGCCGTAGGACCAATGGCTGTAGCCGATGGGCATGCCGACCGATGCGTAGGCATCCATCATCTGCTCGGCGGTGATCACTTCGATCTGGTTGGGATAGGTATCCAGCGCATAGCGCTCGGCGAGCCGACTGATCTCGCGATCGTATTGCTGGATCAGCTCGAAGGTCCACTCCGAGCCGGTGGCGATCGGCTGGCGCTTGCTCATGCGACGAGCCTCCTCTGGAACAGCTCGCGGAACACCGGGTAGATGTCCGAGGCGGAGACGATCTGCTGCTGGGCGAAGCTGTCTTCGAAGGTGTCGCGGATCTTCTCGTATTCGAACCACAGCGCCTGGTGTTCGCGCGGGGTGATCTCGACGTAGGTGTAGTACTGGACGAACGGCATGATCTGCTTCATCAAGATGTCGCGGCAGACCGGCGAGTCGTCGTTCCAGTTGTCGCCGTCCGAGGCCTGGGCGGCGTAGATGTTCCATTCATTGGTGGGATAACGCTCGGCCATCACTTCCTGCATCAGCTTGAGCGCGCTGGAAACGATGGTGCCGCCAGTCTCGCGGGAATAGAAGAATTCTTCCTCGTCCACTTCGCGGGCGCTGGTGTGGTGGCGGATGAACACCACTTCGATCTTCTCGTAGTTCCGCTTGAGGAACAGGTAGAGCAGGATGAAGAAGCGCTTGGCGATGTCCTTGGTGGCCTGGGTCATGGAGCCGGAGACGTCCATCAGGCAGAACATCACGGCCTTGGAGGTCGGATTGGGCTGCTTGACCAGCAGGTTGTACTTGAGGTCGAAGGTGTCGAGGAACGGTACCTTGTCGATGCGCGCGCGCATGCCGGCGATCTTCTGCTCCAGCTCCTGGATGTCGCCGAGGTTGTCCGGTTCTTCGCGCTTTAGGCGATCCAGTTCCGCCACCGCGGCCCGCAGCTTGCCGCGGGTAGAGCCGGACAGGGCGATGCGCCGGGCGTGGGCCGAGCGCAGCGTGCGGACAATATTGATGCGCGAGGGGTTGCCCTCGTTGCTGATGCCGGCGCGTACGGTCTTGAAGGTGTCGCTGCCGGTGAGATGCCGCTTGATCAGGTTGGGCAGTTCGAGGTCCTCGAACATGAAGTCGAGGAACTCCTCCTGGGTGATCTGGAAGACGAATTCGTCCATCCCCTCACCCTGGTTGCTCGCCTTGCCGGCACCGCGTCCACCGCCGCCGCCCTGGGGACGGGGAATGTGTTCGCCGGTGGTGAATTCCTTGTTGCCGGGGTGGACGACGGTCTGCTTGCCGCCGCGCCCGTGGTGCAGGACCGGTTCATCGATATCGCGGCCAGGAATACTGATCTGCTCGCCATGTTCCATGTCGGTGATGGAGCGGCGGCTGACGGCCTCCTCGACGGCCTTCTTGATGTGTTCGCGGTAACGCCGCAGGAAGCGCTGGCGGTTCACCGTGCTCTTGTTCTTGCCGTTCAGACGCCGGTCGATGACGTAGCTCATGAATGCTCCTCAGGGCCTGCTGCGAAGCGGAACGACCGCCTCGGACAGGTCCGAATGCGACGGCGACCGGCGCGGCGGGGAATCCCGCCGCGCCGATGGCAGACTACTGCGACTTGCGAACCCGCAGATACCATTCCGACAGCAGGCGCACCTGCTTCTCGGTGTAGCCGCGCTCGACCATGCGTTTGACGAAGTCGTTGTGCTTCTGCTGATCCTCCTTGCTCGCCTTGGCGTTGAAGCTGATGACCGGCAGCAGGTCCTCGGTGTTGGAGAACATTTTCTTCTCGATCACCACGCGCAGCTTCTCGTACGACAGCCAGCTGGGGTTCTTGCCGTTGTTGCCGGCACGGGCGCGCAGGACGAAGTTGACGATTTCGTTGCGGAAGTCCTTCGGGTTGCTGATGCCGGCCGGTTTCTCGATCTTCTCCAGTTCCTCGTTGAGGGCAGCGCGGTTGAGGATCTCGCCGGTTTCCGGGTCGCGGTATTCCTGGTCCTGAATCCAGAAGTCGGCGTACAGCACGTAGCGGTCGAAGATGTTCTGACCGTATTCGCTGTAGGACTCCAGGTACGCAGTCTGGATTTCCTTGCCGATGAACTCGACGTAGCGCGGCGCCAGGTATTCCTTGAGGAAGCGCAGGTAGCGTTCGCGGGTTTCCGGCGGGAACTGTTCCTGCTCGATCTGCTGTTCCAGTACGTAGAGCAGGTGCACCGGGTTGGCGGCGACTTCATGCGGGTCGAAGTTGAACACCTTGGAGAGGATCTTGAAGGCGAAACGGGTGGAAAGCCCGGACATGCCTTCGTCTACACCGGCGGTGTCGCGGTATTCCTGGATCGACTTGGCCTTGGGATCGGTGTCCTTGAGGTTTTCGCCGTCGTAGACACGCATCTTCGAGTAGATGTTGGAGTTTTCCGGCTCCTTCAGACGTGACAGCACGGAGAACTGCGAGAGCATCTTCAGGGTGTCCGGCGCGCAGTGGGCGTGCGCCAGGGAGCTGTTGATCAGCAGCTTGTCGTAGATCTTGATCTCGTCGGAAACGCGCAGGCAGTAGGGCACCTTGACGATGTAGATCCGGTCGATGAAGGCCTCGTTGTTCTTGTTGTTGCGGAAGCTGTGCCATTCCGATTCGTTGGAGTGGGCGAGAATGATGCCGCTGTAGGGCAGGGAACCGAGGCCTTCGGTGCTGTTGTAGTTGCCTTCCTGGGTCGCGGTGAGCAAGGGGTGCAGGACTTTGATCGGCGCCTTGAACATCTCGACGAATTCCATCAGGCCCTGGTTGGCCCGGCACAGCGCGCCCGAGTAGCTGTAGGCGTCAGCGTCGTTCTGCGGGAATTCTTCCAGCTTGCGGATATCCACCTTGCCGACCAGCGCGGAGATGTCCTGGTTGTTCTCGTCGCCGGGTTCGGTCTTGGCGATGGCGATCTGGTTGAGGATCGAGGGGTGCAGCTTGACCACGCGGAACTGGCTGATGTCGCCGCCGAATTCATTGAGTCGCTTGGTTGCCCAGGGAGACATCACCGAGCGCAGGTAGCGGCGCGGGATGCCATAGTCTTCCTCGAGGATGGCGCCGTCCTCGTCGGGGTTGAACAGCCCGAGGGGCGATTCGAACACCGGCGAACCCTTGATGGCATAGAAGGGCACGTGCTCCATCAGTTGCTTGAGCTTTTCGGCGAGGGAGGATTTACCGCCACCGACCGGGCCCAGCAGGTAAAGGATCTGTTTCTTCTCCTCCAGGCCCTGAGCGGCATGGCGGAAGAACGAGACGATCTGGTCGATGCACTCTTCCATGCCATGGAAGTCGGCAAAGGCCGGATAGCGGCGGATCACCTTGTTGGAAAAGATTCGTGACAGACGGGAATCGACGGACGTATCCGCAAGTTCCGGTTCGCCAATGGCCATCAGCATCCGCTCGGCGGCGGTGGCGTAGGCGATCTTGTCCTGCTTGCAGAGATCCAGGTACTCCTGCAGGGAGTATTCCTCTTGGCGGGTCGCTTCGAAGCGTTCCTGGAAGTGACTGAAAATGCTCATGACGTCTCCTCGCTCGATGCATGGAGCCGGCGCCGGATCGGTCTAGTGCGGGTGCGGTCGGGCTGCCAGTGTTGCCGGCGAGAATCCCCCAGAACTCCAACGGAACCTGGCCACTGCCCTGATCCGCCCCAATGGTCACTGCCGATTAACCGGAAGCCGGTGTGCCGGCTCTCCCTTTTTTGGATGGCCTGAGGGAAAGGATAGTTCGTTCTTCAGGGTGTAAAGGACGAAAGCGCGAGAAGTTACAGATTTTTTGAAGGGGCAAATCCGCCCCTTCCGTAGGGGCTTTCAGTCAGCACTGCCGGCGCTGGTATCCGCGGGATAGACGCTGCGCCACAGTTCGAAACCGCCGTCGAGGCTGTAGACCTCGGAGAAGCCCTGCTGGACGAAATAGGCGGCCGCGCTCTGGCTGGAGTTGCCGTGATAGCAGACCACGACCAGCGGCGCGTCCATGTCCGCGTCGCGGATGAAGTCGGCCACCGAATAGTTGTCGATGTGCCGCGAGCCACTGATATGGCCCATCGCGTAGCTTTGTGGGTCGCGGATGTCGACGACCTGGGCGCCGCTCTCGCGCAGTTGCTGGGCCAGGTCGGGGGCGATGCGCTTGAAGTCGCTCATGGGTAGTACCTCGCAAGGCGCGGAGCCAGTGGCCCCGCTGCAGTCATTCTGGTTTATCGGCGCAGCTGCACTGGATGCGCTCGAGGGTATCGACGTTCAGCAGGGTCATGCTGCCGCCCCACACGCAGCCGGTGTCGAGGGCGAACAGGCCGGGGACGTCGCACTGGCCTTCCAGCGCGGCCCAGTGGCCGAAGATGATCTTGCGTCCGGCGGCCTTGCGCTCGGCATAGCTGAACCAGGGCGCGTAGCCGGGCGGCGCGGTGTCCAGGCCTTCCTTGGATTTCAGGTCGAGCTTGCCGTCCGGCGTGCAGAAGCGCATGCGCGTGAAGTAGTTGGTGATCACCCGCAGGCGCGCTATGCCATTGAGCTTCTTGTCCCACTTGGCCGGCTCGTTGCCGTACATGCCATCGAGGAACATCGGCAGTTGGGCGTCATCACGCAGTGCGGCTTCGACTTCGGCGGCGCGTTGCAAGGCCTTGTCGATGTCCCACTGCGGCGGGATGCCGGCGTGCACCAGGGTGATGTCGCGCGTTGCGTCGTGATGGACCAGTGGCATCTGCCGCAGCCATTCGATCAGCTGCGCGCACTCCGGCGCCTCGACGATCTCGCGCAGGGTGTCGTTCTTTTTCAGGCGCTCGGCGTTGTAGGCCACGGCAATCAGGTGCAGGTCATGGTTGCCCAGCACGCAGACCAGCGACTCGCGCATGCCATGGAGGAAGCGCAGGGTCTCCAGCGACGCGGGGCCGCGATTGACCAGGTCACCGACCAGCCACAGCTTGTCCTGAGCGGGGTCGAACTTCACCTGATCCAGCAGGCACTTGAGCGGTTCCAGGCAGCCCTGCAGGTCGCCGACGGCATAGGTAGCCATCAGTGCAGCGCCCCTGGCACAGCGAGGCGGAATGCCGGAATTTCGGCATCGAAGTGGTGGCCGTCGGTAGCGACCATCTGGTAGCTGCCGTGCATGCTGCCGACCTTGGTCGCCATCACGGTACCGCTGGTGTAGGTGTGGCTGGCGCCCGGCTCGATCAGCGGCTTCTCGCCGACCACGCCGGCGCCGCGCACCTCCTGCACGTGGCCATCGCCGTCGGTGATGATCCAGTGGCGGGTCAGCAGCTTGGCGGCCAGTTCGCCGTGATTGTGGATGGTCACGGTGTAGGCGAACACGTAGCGTTGCTGCTCCGGTTGGGATTGCTCGGGCAGGTGGCGGGTGGTGACGCTGACGCTGACCTGGTAGCGGGAATCGCTCATGCGCTCGGTCCTTGCTCGGCTTCCGGGTTGGTCTCGCTGTAGCGGTTGGCCAGGCTGACGAAGTCGGCGACGCTCAGTTGCTCCGGACGCAGGGTCGGGTCGACGCCGGCGGCTTCGATGTCCTCGACGCTCATCAGCGTACGCAGGGTGTTGCGCAGGGTCTTGCGGCGCTGGTTGAAGGCTTCGCGGACGATGCGCTCCAGCACGCGGTGATCCTTGGCCGGATGCGGCGGTTCAGCGTAGGGCACCAGCCGGACAATGGCCGACTCGACTTTGGGCGGCGGGTTGAACGCACCGGGACCGACGGTGAACAGGTAATCCACGCGGCAGAAGTACTGCACCATGATCGACAGGCGGCCCCAGTCGCCGTTGCCCGGTTCGGCGGCCAGGCGTTCCACCACTTCCTTCTGCAGCATGAAGTGCATGTCCTGGATGAGCGAGGCGTGGTCCAGGAGGTGGAAGATCAGCGGAGTGGAGATGTTGTAGGGCAGGTTGCCGACGACGCGCAGCTTGTCCTCGGGATTGGCGATGAGGCTGGAGAAGTCGAACTTCATCGCATCGCCCTGGTGCAGGCTGAAGTTGGGCTTGAGGCCGAAGCGCCATTTCAGTTGCGGGATCAGGTCCAGGTCGAGCTCGATCACGTCGAGCTTCGCGCCGCTGTCCACCAGGCCCTCGGTCAGGGCGCCCTGGCCGGGGCCGATTTCCAGCAGGTGCTGGCCTTCCTTGGCGGCGATGGCGCGGAGGATCTTGTGAATCACCCCGGCGTCATGCAGGAAGTTCTGCCCAAAGCGTTTACGGGCGCGGTGCTGGAAGAGTTCGGACATCGAAGGCTCCGGAGAGCAGCCGGGCGCCCGAGGCGGCCGGCTGGAGGCGGAAAAACCATCAGTTTACCAGCCCGGCGCGGCCAGCACGAAACGCTGGCCGAACGGATGACCCGGGATCAGCGCGCCCCAGCGCCAGCTTCGGCCATCTGGTAAGCGGTTTCCAGGGCGACCTGCAGGCTGCCGCTGTCGATCTGGCCGCTGCCGGCGAGGTCCAGGGCGGTGCCGTGGTCCACCGAGGTGCGGATGATCGGCAGGCCCAGGGTGACGTTCACTGCCGCGCCAAAACCCTTGTATTTGAGCACCGGCAAGCCCTGGTCGTGGTACATCGCCAGCACCGCGTCGCAGTGTTCCAGGTGCTTGGGGGTGAACAGGGTGTCGGCCGGCAGCGGGCCGATCAGTTGCATGCCTTCGGTGCGCAGGCGCTCCAGGGTCGGCTCGATCACGTCGATTTCCTCGTGGCCGAGATGGCCGCCTTCGCCGGCGTGGGGATTCAGGCCGCAGACCAGGATGCGCGGGTTGGCCAGGCCGAACTTGTTGCGCAGGTCGGCATGCAGGATGCGGGTCACGCGCTCCAGGCGATTCGCGGTGATGGCATCGGCAATCTGCCGCAGCGGCAGGTGGGTGGTCACCAGGGCGACGCGCAGGCCGCGGGTGGCGAGCATCATCACCACCTGGGCGGTGTGGGTGAGGTGGGCGAGGAATTCGGTATGGCCGGAGAAGGCGATACCCGCCTCGTTGATCACGCCCTTGTGCACGGGCGCGGTGATCATTCCGGCGAAGTGCCCGTCCAGGCAGCCCTGGCCGGCGCGGGTCAGGGTTTCCAGCACATAGGCGGCGTTGGCCGGGTTCAGCCTGCCCGGCTCGACCGGTGCGGCCAGCGGGGTATCCCAGACATACAGGGTGCCAGCCGGTGCCGCGGTGTGGGGCCACTGGCCGGGGCCGACTTCCTGCAGATCGATGCTCAGCCCCAGCAAGGCGGCGCGCTGTGCCAGCAGTTCACGGCTGGCAATGGCGACCAGTGGATGCGGCTGCGCCTTGCGGGCGAGCAACAGGCAGAGATCGGGGCCGATGCCCGCGGGCTCGCCGGGGGTGAGGGCGAATAGGTGGGAAGTGCTCATCAGGGTCTCTCGAATCGGGATTTGCAGCGGATGGGCCTACTCTACGACGAAGCCCTTGTTCTTCGAAGCTTTCGGCGGGCAAAAAGAAACCCGGCCAAGGCCGGGTTTCTTCATGAGCGACTCGCGCTGCTTACTGCTTGATCTCGACGTAGGCTTCGTCGCGGATCTGGCGCAGCCAGGCCTGCAGTTCCTCGTCGTACTTGCGTGCGCGGAGGGTCTGGGCGGCTTGTTGCTCGCGGAACTTGTCGCTGCTGTCGGTGGCGCGACGGCCGAGGACTTCCAGCACGTGCCAGCCGAACGGCGAGCGGAACGGCTTGGTGACCTGGCCTTGCGGCGCGTTGTTCATCACCTCGCGGAACTCCGGTACCAGGGATTCCGGGTCGACCCAGTTGAGATCGCCACCGTTGAGCTTGGAGCCCGGGTCTTCGGAGAACTTCTTCGCCAGCTCGCTGAAGCTTTCGCCAGCCTGGATGCGCTCATAGAGCTTCTCTGCCAGGCGCTGGGTCTCTTCCTCGCTGCGGATCTCGCTGGGTTTGAGCAGGATGTGGCGGACATGGACTTCGTCACGCAGCATCTTGCTGCCGCCGCGCTTTTCTTCCAGCTTGAGGATGATGAAGCCACCCGGGGTGCGCACCGGTTCGGTCACGTCGCCCACGGCCAGGCTGCCGATCATGCTGTCGAACGGAGAGGGCAGCTGGGCGGCCTTGCGCCAGCCGATCTCGCCGCCTTCCAGGGCGTTGTCACCGGCCGAGCGGGATACCGCCAGTTGGCCGAAGTCAGCACCCTGCTTGAGTTGCTGGTACATCTCCTGAGCCTGGCGAGCGGCAGCCTGCACGGTTTCCGGTGAAGCGCTGTCCGGTACCGGGATCAGGATGTTGGCCAGGCGGTACTCTTCCGAGAGCTGGATTTTGCCCAGGTCGGAGGCAAGGAAATTCTGCACTTCCTGCTCGCTGACCTGGATGCGCTCGGCCACGCGGCGCTGGCGCACGCGGCTGATGATCATCTCGCGGCGTACCTGCTCACGGGCTTCGTCGTAGGACAGGCCGTCGTGGGCGAGCGCGGCGCGGAACTGGTCCAGGCTCATGTTGTTGCGCTGGGCAATGGTGCCCATGGCCTGGTTCAGCTCTTCATCGGTGATGCGCACGCCGGAGCGGTCGCCGATCTGCAGCTGGATGTTCTCGATGATCAGACGTTCGAGCACCTGCTGGGTCAGCACGTGCTCGGGCGGCAGCGGTGCGCCGCGTTTCTGGATGGTTGCACGGACTTCACGCAGGCGCTGGTCCAGCTGGCTCTGCATCACCACGTCGTTATCGACGATGGCGACTACACGGTCCAGCGGAACCACTTCGGCGTGCACGACGGAACTTGCCAACAGCGCGCCCAGCATCAGCGGGCGCAGGGCCTTACATAGCATTGTCTTCACGTTGACGATAACCCTGGATACCTTGGTCGAGGAAGCCTTCCACCTGACTGCCAACTACGCCGCCAAGGCCCTTCAAGATGATTTGCAGGAAAACACCGCGGTCGGCTTTGGACGTCGAGGTCACGAATTCCTCATCGTCGTAGTCGACCCAGTAGCGATTGATCAGGCGCAGCTTCCAGCAGCAGCTGTCGTACTCGAAGCCACCGAAGGCTTCCAGCGTGCGGCTCTGGTTGTAGTCGAACTGCCAGCGGCCGATGGCGGCCCACTGCGGCAGGACCGGCCAGATGAACGAGAAGTCGTGCTGTTCGATCTTGTACTCGTCGCTGCCGTATTCGAACTGGCCAGTGTTGGGGTTGAAGCGCTTGCTGTCCGCACGGTAGCGGTAGCCGGCGTTCAGCACCTTGCGAGGATCGGCTTCGGGCTGATAGTGGAACATCAGGTTGCCGTTGTCGGTGTGGTGCGTGTTCGGGTTCCAGTTGAAGTCCGAGCTGGCGAACCAGTCGTGGTTGAAGCGGTAGACACCGGTCAGTGCGTAGGGCGAGCGCCAGGTATCGGCATCCGGGTTCTTCGCACCGCTGGCGCGCAGATCGTCTTCGGTCAGGCCGGGCAGCTGTACGCGGCGGTCGCTGAAGTAGTAGATCTGGCCGGCAGCCACGTAGGCACGCTCGAAGCCATCGTCTTCGATGAAGCGCGAACCGAGGCCAAGGGACAACTGGTTGGCGTCACCGATGCGATCACGGCCGGTGAAGCGGTTTTCACGCCACAGCGAGTCGTAGCTGAAGGTGAATTCGCCGGTGTCGAAGGTCGGCAGGTTGTCCTGGTTCTTGTACGGGACGTACAGGTACATCGCCCGTGGTTCCAGGGTCTGGCGGAACTTGGTGCCAGCGAAGGTGGTGTCGCGGTCGAAATACAGGCCGGTGTCGAGCTTGGCCAGGCCAAGGGAGCGATCCGGGCTGCTGTCGTAATTGATATAGGACGGGAGCGTAGCCTTGCCCTGGGAGTCGAGGTCCAGATCGTACTTGGTGTACAGGGCCTTGACGGTCGGAGTCATGAAGCCCCAGCTGCGGTTCATTGGCAGGCTGATGCCTGGCTCGGCATGGAAGCGATCACCCGTTGCGCGCGCCAGGCCGTGGATATTGGTATCCGGGCGTGGGTAAAGCGTCGGATTGTCGACGTCGATTCGGTAGTAACCTTCATCCAGATCGCGGTCGAAGCGCACGGCTTCGGTGCTGTAGGTGAAGTTCAGGCCGCCCGGATTGAACGGCAACGTGCCGTCCAGGGTGAGCTGCGGCAGGCGATCATACGGGGTGACGTCAGTCACTGTCGCCAACTGGTAGGACTGCGCGTTCAGTTTGGCGGTGTAGCTGTCGCCGCGATAGGTCAGGATGCCCTGCTGGTTGACGAAGGTCGGCGAGCCGATGCCCAGCGAGGTATCCAGGTCCTGGAAGTAGTACGGGTCGCTGATGCGGGTGTAGTCGACCTGCGCCAGCAGGCGCGAATCCAGGCCGCTGGTGTTTTTCCAGCCATACAGCCAACGGGTGTCGGTGTACTGCGGGAAGTCTTCGCGGTCGTCGTTCTTGTCGTTCAGGTAGGCGGCGTTGACCTGGCCTTCGCTGCTGTGGGTCAGGTAGCGGAACTCGCCTTCCATCAGCAGGCCGCGCTTGACCATGTAGTGCGGGTACAACGTGGCGTCGTAGTTGGGCGCCAGGTTGAAGTAGTACGGCGTGGTCAGCGTGAAGCCGGTGTCGGTCGAGCTGGCGAAGGACGGCGCCAGGAAGCCGGACTGACGGCGGTTGTCGATCGGGAAGTAGATGTACGGGGTGTAGAAGACCGGAATGTCCTTCACCCGCAGGGTCGCGTTGGTCGCGGTGCCGAAACCGGTAGCCGGGTTCAGCTTGATGTTGTTGCCCTTGACGACCCAGGCATTGCTGCCCGGTTCGCAGCGGGTATAGGTGCCGTCCTTGAGCTGGATGATCGCGTCTTCCTGGCGCTTGGCGTACAGCGCGCTGCCGCGGATCTGCGCCTGGTGCATGACGTACTCGGCGTTGTCGATCTTCGCCGCGCCGTTGTCCAGTTGCAGTTCGGCATGATCGCCGACGATCAGCGCACCGTTGTCGCGCAGCTTGACGTTGCCGACCAGCTCACCACGGTTCTCGGCCTGGTGCAGGTTGGCCTCGTCGGCTTCCACCTGCATGCTGCCCTGGCGCAGGACCACGTTACCCGCGAGGGTGGCGATCTGCTTTTCCTGCTCGTAGCGGGACACTTTCGCCGAAACGTAGGTCGGGGCCTCGTCGTTCGGCGTCTTGTCGTTCATGCCCGGGCGCGTCGGCTCGATATAGGCGCCGCTGCAATACGGGCCCATCTCAGCCTGTTGCGCGGCGGTGAGCTTGTCGCGCGGAATCCAGTCGAGGTGGCTGTAGTCACTGCTGCGTGACTTCAGGCCGCGGCCGCCGGACTCGGTGACCAGTTGCTTCGGCTCTTCGCCGGCTGCACTGCTCGAGCCGCCCGAGGACTTGGCGCTGCTCGCGGCAGCGCCACCGGCGCTGACCGAGCTGGCGCCGTGCTGCGGGCGCGGCACGCTGCTGGCGCTGCTCTGCGAGGAGCAGTCCCAGGCGCCGGACGCGGAGGGCTGGCAGGCGAACTGCTCGCCGGGCGCCGCGGTCACAGTGGCGAGCGGCTGGAAAGCCAGCAGGCCTCCGGTCACCAGTAAGGGGAATTTTCTACGGAACACGGGGAAATTCACTGCCATCTTGTTAATCCGGGCTTCCTGCGAGCCTTCAGCCCAAAACGGGCCGCACGCCTATCGATGGGCTCAAAAAGATGCTGGATAATAAAGCATGACCCGCGCAACGGCTAGGGCCGTGGAGAACCCATAAAGATGTCACAGGATGCCCGTTACCAGCAGATGATCGGCTGGTTGGACTTGAGTTTGCCCGCAGTGTTCAACGCGCAAGGCTGGGGGCAGGTGCCCGAGGCCAGCCTCACCGCAGCCAGCAGCGACGCCAGTTTTCGCCGGTATTTCCGCTGGCAGGGCGAGGGTCGCAGCCTGATCGTGATGGATGCGCCACCGCCCCAGGAGGACTGCCGCCCCTTCATCAAGGTCGCCGGCCTGCTGGCTGAGGCCGGTGTGCACGTTCCGAAGATTCTGGCCGAGGATGTCGAGCAGGGCTTCCTGCTGCTCGACGATCTGGGGCGCCAGACCTACATGGATGTACTCACCGCGCAGAATGCCGAGGAGCTGTTCGAGGATGCCCTCGATGCCCTGGTGGCCTTCCAGCAGGTCGATGTCGCCCGGCGCCTGCCGGCCTACGACGAAGCCCTGTTGCGCCGCGAACTGCAGCTTTTCCCCGACTGGTACCTGCAGCGCCAGCTGGGCGTGACCCTGGAGGGCGAGCAGCTCGCCCGCTGGGAGCGTACCTGCGACCTGCTGGTGCAAAGTGCCCTGGAGCAGCCGCGGGTGTTCGTGCACCGCGACTACATGCCGCGCAACCTGATGCTCAGCGAGCCGAACCCCGGCATCCTGGATTTCCAGGACGCGGTCTACGGTCCGGTGAGCTACGACGTCACCTGCCTTTATAAGGACGCCTTCCTCAGCTGGCCGGAGCCGCGCGTACACGACGGCCTCTCGCGCTATTGGAAAAAGGCCCAGGCCGCCGGCATTCCGCTGCCCGCCACCTTCGAAGAGTTCTTCCGTGCCAGCGACCTGATGGGCGCCCAGCGTCACCTGAAGGTGATCGGCATCTTCGCCCGCATCTGCCACCGCGACGGCAAGCCGCGCTATCTGGGCGACGTACCGCGCTTCTTCCGCTACCTGGAAAGCGTCATCGCGCGCCGCCCGGAATTGGCCGACCTGGCCGCGCTGCTGGCCGGCCTGCCCAAAGACGAGACGCATCCCGCATGAAAGCCATGATCCTCGCGGCGGGCAAGGGCGAACGCCTGCGACCGTTGACCCTGCACACGCCCAAGCCACTGGTGCGAGCTGCTGGCGTAGCGTTGATCGAATACCAGCTGCAGGCTCTGCGCCGAGCGGGGTTCGATCAGTTGGTGATCAACCACGCCTGGCTCGGCCAGCAGATCGAGGATCACCTGGGCGATGGTTCGGCCTTTGGCGTGAGCATTCGCTACTCGCCGGAGGGCGAGCCGCTGGAAACCGGCGGCGGCATCTTCAAGGCGTTGCCGTTGCTGGGTGACGACGCCTTCGTCATCGCCAACGGCGACATCTGGACCGACTTCGACTACGCGAGCCTGAACGGTGCGGTGGCCGAGGGCGATCTGGCGCACCTGGTACTGGTGGACAACCCCGGCCACCACGCGCGCGGCGATTTCTGCCTGCGTGACGGTCGCGTCAGTGACTACCGCGAAGGCCAGCGGAGCCTGACCTACAGCGGCATCGCCATCCTCCGTCCGCAGCTATTCGACGGCTGCCAGCCCGGCGCGTTCAAGCTGGCGCCGCTGCTGCGCCAGGCGATGGAAGCAGGGCGCGTGAGTGGCGTGCACCATCGTGGCCGCTGGATCGATGTCGGCACCCACGAACGCCTGGCGGAAGTCGAACGCCAACTGACGGAGGGCTGAGGTGCTCTGGCCAGGGACCCTGGTGGGGATTATCGCTGGCTGGGCGCTGGCGAGCATTCCGGGCGCCATGCTTGGCGGTCTGCTCGGCCAGGTGCTCGATCGGCGCCTGAAAAAGCGCACCTGGCGCGGCCTGCTGGAACAGTTGCGCGGTGGTCCCTGGGTGGCTGACCAGGAGTTGTTGTTCCTGTTGCTCGGCCGCCTGGCCAAGAGCCGCGGGCGGGTGCTCGATGGACACATCCAGCAGGCGCGCTCGGAGATGCAGCGTCTGCAACTGGATGACAAGGCCCGTCGCCAGGCGATCGATGCCTTCGGCCGTGGCAAGCTGGGTGGGGAATTGCTGGACGCTGGCCTGCGCCAGCGCCATGGCCAGGAGGCCACTGCCGAAGGTCTGATCCAGGCCTGCTGGCGTATGGCCTGGGCAGGCGGCGCGCCGAATGCTGCGCAGAAGAACCTGCTGCTGCAGTGGGGCGATTCACTGGGGCTGTCCCGCTCCAGGGTCCTTGCGTTGTCGTCGGCTGCCGAGCCGCCCAGGCCGCCAGCAACTCCGCGCGAGTCCTATAGCGGAGCGTTGCGCCTGCTGGGCGTGACCACGGAGAGCGAACCGGAGGAGATCAAGCGTGCCTACCGCAAACTGATCAGCCAGAACCACCCGGACAAGCTCGAAGGCCTGGGCGCCAGCCCCGAGCGGATTGCCGCGGCGACCAACAAGACCCGCGAGATCCAGGCCGCCTACCTGCTGGTGCGCCAGCGTCGCGGATTCCGCTGAACCGGGTGGCCTTCAGGGCTGTTCGATCGGCTCGAGGTGCAACGACAGCCAGCCGCGGATACGGCGGTAGAGTTGCTCCTGCTCGGTGCCAAGGTCCGCGGGCAGGGCATTCATGCCGATCTGCACGTAGTTCGGCGCCTTCTGTCGCTTGCTGGCCTGCAGGCGCAGCTTGGCAGCCGCCACGTCGGGTGCCTTGTCCTTGTAATAGAAGTCGCCGGTGGCGAGGTTCAGCAGCGGCACGGTCTCGTCCAGCGACGGCTTGAAATCGCGTGGCATCTCCGGTGCTACCAGCAACAGATTCTTGATCTCGGCCGGCGTGCGCTCGCCCAGGTAGCGGGTTGCCCAATAGGCCCCGGTGCCGTGACCGAGCAGGACGATGGTCCTGGGTTTGTGCTGTTGGGCCAGGTCGACGGCCGCCTGGATGCGCGCCAGCACGCGCTCGGCATGGGCTTTGCGCAGCTCCACCGGATCGCTGGGCGGCGGCGGAGTTTCTGCACTGGCTTGAGCCGGCTCGGCGCTGCCGGCTTCGCCGGTGCTTTCCGGGGTTGGCGTGGCGCTGCCTGCGCTGCCTTTCACTTCAGGTTTGCTGGCACTGTCGGTGGCCGTGGCGTCGGTGTCGGCGCTGACCTTGTCCGGGGACTCCTTCGGCCGCGGAATTGGTGCGGTGCTCTGCGGGTCGGGCAGGGTCACCGCCAGGGTCTGCCAGCCGGCATCGGGCAGCTTGCGCCGCAGCGGGCCGATCGCCACCGGCCAGTCGGCGCTTTCGCCATCGCCAGGGACCAGGATCACGGCGCCTTCGGCGTCGGCGGTATTGGCCGGCAGCCAGAGCGCAAGGAAGGTTTCGTCACCGGCCTTGAGCTCCTGTCGCTCGCTTTCGGGCAGTTGGCGCACCAGGCCGCTGGCTTCGTCCTGGCTGCGCTCGTTCACCGCCGGGCGCACCACTGGCGCGGCGGCCGGTTTTGCTTCGGCGGCGGGCTTGGCGTCTTCGGCCCAACTGTTGCCCTGTGGCAAAAGGCTGAGGGACAGGCAGAAGGCGAGAAGCGTCGGGCGAGGCAAGTACGGCATCGGAGATATCCCTGTCTGGCGGGGCTGCAAGCGGCGGGGCGCGAGTGCGGCCAGCCTAGCGGCTTGTATTAGCTTTGTCAGGCGCAGGCGTGCCGGGTTCAACCGGGCTTGCTGTAAGGTATGCCGGCCATTTGCTTTGACCCGAGTGAACTCCATGGTGTTGTCGGCATGATTCGTCTGTTCTGGAAAGCCTGCCTGGCCTGGTGCTGCTGCCTGCCGTTGCTGGCCCTGGCAGAAACCACTGCGCCTCCGCTGGCGCTGGATGAGGCGCAACTGGCGTGGCTTGCCGAGCACCCGCAGCTGCGCGTCGGCGCCGTGCTCGAAGCCCCTTACGTGCAGCAGGATCGCCGCTTGCAGCAGCTCTCCGGGGCCAACGTCGAATTACTGGAGTGGCTGGCCAAGTCCTTGCACGTCAGCCTGGAATGGCACACCTATGCTGACCAGGCGGCGCTGGAGCGGGCCGTGCGACAAGGCGAAATCGATCTGGCGCCCGGCGTCAGCCAGACGCCTTCGACCCTGCGCGACTGGCTGTTCTCCGACCCTTACCTGCGTGTACCGCGACTGGTGGTGGGGGACCGACGCAGCGGCACATCGGTGGAGCTGGACAATCTGCGCGACGGTGAGTCCGTCTCCGTGCGCGGCCCCGGCCCGGTGGTGGATTACCTGCGCGGCACTTACTCGGGGTTGACCCTGCAGGTCGTCGACAGCGAGCGTGAAGTGCTGCGCAAGGTGCTCGGTCGCGAGGCCAATTATGCCGTGATCGACGAGGCGCAACTGGCGCGCCTGACCCGCGAAACCGAGTTCACCGGCCTCTGGGTCGTGGCCGATATCGGCTATCCGCAATTGCTCCGCGTGGCGACTCGGCGCGACCTGCCGGAGTTGGCCGGGATCATCGACACTGCCCTGCGCGCGGTACCAGCCAAGGATCTCGACCAGCTCCACGAGCGCTGGCTGCAGCCAACCTACCCGCGCCTGGGCTCTTCGCCCGGCTTCTGGCAGAACCTCTGCATCCTGCTCGGCCTGCTGTTGGCGTTCGCTGTCGCCGCACTGTTCTGGCTGCGCCGCCAGCACCGTGCGCTGGAGTCGCGTCTGCTCGCCGCGCGCCGTGATATCGAATTGCGCCAGGCGGCGGAGCAGGCGCTGCGCCTGACCCAGTTCGCCATCGACAGCAGCACCGTGGGCATCCTCTGGGTCAACTGGGACAGCCACGTGCGTTATGCCAACCGTGCCGCCGAAGAGATGCTCGGTTACCTGCCGGGCGCCGTGGTGGACCGGCCGCTGTCGGACTTCGAACCGGCGCTGAACATGGACCGCTGGCTCAACCTCTGGCGCCGCGCGCGCAATGCCGACGAGGCGCCGCTGAGCTTCGAGACCCGTTGCCTGCGCGCCGATGGCCAGTGGCTGCCGGCGGACGTTTCGCTGAGCTTCCTGCGTTTCGGCGATTCGGAGTACCTGCTGGTGTTCCTCAACGACGTCACCGAGCGCCGCCGCGCCCGCGCGGCGCTGGAAGAGAGCGAGGCGCGCCTGCAGGGCATCGCCGCCAACGTTCCGGGGCTGGTATTCCGCCTGGAACCCAACGCGCCGGACGATGATTCCGACTTTGCCTATATCAGCTTCATCACCGGTGGCAGCGAAACCTCGCTGGGCTACTCGCCCGGCTACCTGCGCGAGAGCGGCCTGGGCATCATGGGCCTGGTGCATCCAGCCGAGCGCGAGGGCTATCTCGCCAGCCAGCTGGAGGCGGTGGCAGGCCAGCGCAACTGGCTGTGGCAGGGGCGCATCCTCACCCGCAGCAACGAGCCGCGCTGGGTCGACATCAAGGCCACGGTGCGCACCCTGGATGATGGCCGGTCGGCCTGGGACGGCGTGGTCTGGGACATCACCGAACACAAGCAGATCGAACTGGAGCTGCAGGATTCCCGGGCGCAACTGCGCGAACTGTCGGCGCACCTGGAGAGCGTGCGGGAGGAGGAGAAGGCGCGCATCGCCCGCGAAGTGCACGATGAACTAGGCCAGGTGCTCACCGTGCTCAAGCTGGAAACTTCCATGTGCGAACTGGCCTATGCCGAGCTGGATAGCGGCTTGCGCGAGCGCCTGGAGAACATGAAACGCCTGATCGCCCAGTTGTTCCAGCTGGTGCGCGACGTGGCCACCGCGCTGCGCCCGCCGATCCTCGATGCCGGTATCGGTTCGGCGGTGGAGTGGCAGGCGCGCCGCTTCGAGTCACGGACGCAGATTCCCTGCCTGGTGCAGGTGCCGGAGAACCCGCCGGAGCTGTCCGACGCCAAGGCCATCGGCCTGTTCCGCATCCTCCAGGAGGCGCTGACCAATGTCATGCGCCATGCCCAGGCGCATACTGTGGAGTTGCAGCTGAGCGTCGAAGGCCGCGAACTCTGCCTGCGCATCGCCGACGACGGCGTCGGCTTCGACCCGCATGCCACGCGCCAGGGTGTTTCCTTCGGCCTGGTGGGCATGCGCGAACGGGTGCTGATGTTCGGCGGCACCTTGCAGATCGACAGCCAGCCCGGGGAGGGCACCACCCTGTTGATCCGGGTGCCATTGCGTTCCCGTGGCGGCTGAGCGGGCGGCAAGCATAACGACAATGACAAGAGTGGAACGGGAGGAACGGCAGTGATTCGAGTGCTGGTGGCGGAAGACCATACGATCGTGCGCGAAGGCATCAAGCAACTGATCGGCATGGCCAAGGACCTTCAGGTGGTCGGTGAGGCCACCAACGGCGAGCAGTTGCTCGAAACCCTGCGCCAGACGCCCTGCGAAGTGGTCCTGCTGGACATCTCCATGCCCGGCGTCAATGGCCTGGAAGCCATCCCGCGGATTCGCGCGCTGAACAATCCGCCGGCGATCCTGATGCTCTCCATGCATGACGAAGTGCAGATGGTGGCCCGCGCGCTGAAGGTGGGCGCGGCGGGCTATGCCACCAAGGACAGCGACCCGGCGCTGCTGCTGACGGCGATCCGCAAGGTTGCCAGTGGCGGCCGTTATATCGACCCCGATCTTGCCGATCGGATGGTCTTCGAAGTTGGCCTGACCGATTCGCGCCCGCCCCACGCCTTGCTCTCCGAGCGTGAGTTCTCGGTATTCGAGCGCCTGGTACAAGGTGAAGGCGTCAACGAGATCGCCCAGCAACTGGCGGTCAGCAGCAAAACCATCAGCACCCACAAGGCGCGGCTGATGCAGAAGCTCAACGCCAATTCGGTAGCCGACCTGGTGCGCTACGCCATGGAACACAAGCTCGTCTGAGCGCCCGGCACCGCGGTTTGACCCCCAGCAACGAGCTCGCTGAATTTTCCCTTCACTCTGTGCGACGTGTCCGATTTCTGTAACAAACCGTCTATCTAGCGGGCGTGAGGCAGGGAATGATTGCCGGCTTCATGCAGTACGTCGTGATAACAAGGAGAAGAAGATGTTGCGAGCGGTAAGGGGAGGGCTGCTGTTCGGCCTGCTGGGGAGCGCTGCGATGCCGGCGCTGGCGGACTACGTCACGGTGATTTCCTTCGGTGGCGCGAACAAGGAAGCCCAGGAGGCGGCCTTCTACAAACCGTTCAAGGAAGTGACCGGCAACGCCGTCGTCCACGGCTCCTACAACGGCGACCTGGCCAAGCTCAAACGCATGGTGGAGATCAGCCATGTGTCCTGGGACGTGGTGGAAGTCGAGGCCCCCGAGCTCGCGCGCGGCTGCGAGGAAGGGCTGTTCATGAAGCTCGACCCCAAGACCCTGGGCAACACCGCCGATTTCGTTCCCGGCGCCATACAGCCATGCGGCGTTGGCATCTTCGTCTGGACCACGCTGCTGGCCTACAACCAGAACAAGCTGCAGGGCACGCCCGGCAGCTGGGCGGATTTCTGGGACACGAAGAAATTCCCCGGCAAGCGCGGGCTGCGCTGGGGCGCCAAGTACAGCCTGGAGTTCGCCCTGATGGCCGACGGCGTCGCGCCCAGGGACGTCTACAAGGTGCTGTCCACCAATGACGGCGTCGACCGCGCCTTCCGCAAGCTCGACGAACTGAAGCCGAACATCAACTGGTGGAAGTCCGGGCAGGACCCGGTGCGTGATCTCGCCGACGGCAGCGTGGTGATGAGCTCGGCCTACAACGGCCGGATCGCCGCCGCGCAGGGCGAGCAGAAGGGCTTCCGCATGGTCTGGGCCGGCGGAATCTACGACTTCGATTTCTGGGCGCTGCCCTCGGGCGTGTTCAAGAAGGAACTGGCCGAGCAATTCGTCAACTTCGCCGGCCAGCCGCAACAGCAGAAGGCCTTCGCCGAAAACATTTCCTACGGCCCGACCAACCGCAAGGCGGTGGAGCTGCTGGCGCCGGACGTGGCGGCCAACCTGCCGACCGCGCCGCAGAACATCGCCAATGCCGTCGGCATGGACGTGGCGTTCTGGGCCGAGCACGGCGACGCGCTGGAGAAGCGCTTCCAGGCCTGGGCCAAGCGCTGATCCGCGGGCTGCCGACCAGGCATTGGTCGGCAGTTGTTTTCCCAGGTTTTTGTAGGGCAATCCCTACAAAGCATCCTCTCTAAGCCTTATAGCAATCTCTCATACCGCCCGATTTGCGCGCCGGTCCAGCTTCTCTAGGCTTGAGATCAACGGCATTTACAAAAAAACAAAGGTGCGGTGATGGCCGAGAATCAGGCAAACGATGTGCTGGTGAGTTTCCGTGGCGTGCAGAAGAGCTACGACGGCGAATCCCTCATCGTGAAGGACCTCAATCTGGACATTCGCAAAGGCGAATTCCTGACACTGCTGGGGCCGTCCGGTTCCGGCAAGACCACCAGCCTGATGATGCTGGCCGGTTTCGAAACTCCTACCGCCGGTGAAATCCAGCTCGCCGGCCGCGCCATCAACAACGTTCCCCCGCACAAGCGCGACATCGGCATGGTGTTCCAGAACTATGCGCTGTTCCCGCACATGACGGTAGCCGAGAACCTGGCCTTCCCGCTCTCCGTGCGCGGCATGAGCAAGACCGATGTCAGCGAGCGGGTGAAGCGCGCGCTGTCGATGGTCCAGCTCGACACTTTCGCCGGCCGCTATCCCGCCCAGCTTTCCGGTGGCCAGCAGCAACGTGTGGCCCTGGCCCGCGCGCTGGTCTTCGAGCCGCAACTGGTGCTGATGGACGAACCCCTGGGTGCCCTGGATAAACAGCTGCGTGAACACATGCAGATGGAGATCAAGCACATCCACCAGCGCCTCGGCGTGACCGTGGTCTACGTGACCCACGACCAGGGCGAAGCCCTGACCATGTCCGACCGCGTGGCCGTGTTCCACCAGGGCGAGATCCAGCAGATCGCCCCGCCGGCCGAGCTCTACGAGCACCCGCGCAACTCCTTCGTCGCCAACTTCATCGGCGAGAACAACCGCATCGCCGGCCAGCTCCAGGCTCGCGATGGCGACCGCTGCACCGTGGGCCTGGCCCGTGGCGAGAAGGTCGAGGCGCTGGCGGTCAACGTCGGCAACGTCGGTGACACCGTCAGCCTGTCGATCCGCCCCGAGCGCGTGCGCCTCAACGGCCACAGCGAAAACTGCGTGAACCGCTTCTCCGGCCGCGTCGCCGAGTTCATCTACCTGGGCGACCACGTGCGCATTCGCCTGGAGGTCTGCGGCCGTACCGATTTCTTCGTCAAACAGCCGATCGCCGAGCTCGATCCCGCGCTCAGTGTTGGCGACGTGGTTCCGCTGGGCTGGGAAGTCGAGCACGTCCGCGCGCTCGACCCGCTGTCCGCGGCGTAACGAAAGCGGACCGGCCACTCCCGGACGCATCCAAGAAAAACAAACTGCACACTGTGGAGACAACAATAATGTCGAAGTCCTTGAAAGCATCGGGGCTCAAACTCGCAGCGCTGACTCTGGGCGTGGCCTTTGCGGCCCAGTCCATGGCCGCCACCGACCTGACCGTGGTGTCCTTCGGCGGTGCCAACAAGAACGCCCAGGTGAAGGCGTTCTACGAGCCCTACGAAAAATCCACCGGCAACAAGATCGTCGCCGGCGAATACAACGGCGAGATGGCCAAGGTGAAGGCCATGGTCGACACCAACAGCGTCTCCTGGGACCTGGTGGAAGTCGAATCGCCGGAACTGGCCCGCGGCTGTGACGAAGGCCTGTTCGAAGAGATCGACCCGGCCATCCTCGGCAAGGCTGAAGACTACGTGCCGGGCGCCGTCAGCAACTGCGGCGTCGGCTTCTTCGTCTGGTCCACCGTGCTGGCCTACAACGCCGACAAGCTGAAGAGCGCGCCGACCAGCTGGGCCGATTTCTGGGACACCCAGAAATTCCCGGGCAAGCGCGGCCTGCGCAAGGGCGCCAAGTACACCCTGGAATTCGCCCTGATGGCCGACGGCGTCGCGCCCAAGGACGTCTACAAGGTGCTGGCCACCAAGGACGGTCAGGACCGCGCCTTCAAGAAACTCGACCAGATCAAGCCGAGCATCCAGTGGTGGGAAGCCGGCGCCCAGCCGCCGCAGTACCTCGCCTCCGGTGACGTGGTCATGAGCTCCGCCTACAACGGCCGCATCGCCGCCGTGCAGAAAGAGAGCAACCTGAAGATCGTCTGGAACGGCGGCATCTACGACTTCGACGCCTGGGCCATCCCGAAAGGCGCCAAGAAGAAAGACGAGAGCCTCAAGTTCATCGCCTTCTCGGTCCAGCCCGAGCAGCAGAAGACCTACTCCGAGAACATCGCCTACGGCCCGGTCAACAAGAACGCCGTACCGCTGCTGAGCAAGGACCTGCTGAAAGACATGCCGACTACCCCGGAAAACATGCAGGGCCAGGTAGGCATGGACGTGACCTTCTGGGCTGACTACGGCGAGCAGTTGGAGCAGCGCTTCAACGCCTGGGCTGCCAAGTAAGAGTCGCCGGCAAAACTGTTCTGGCGTTGTTGCCTGGCCTTGCCGTACTGACAGGTACTGTCTGCGGCCAGGCGCCTAGCCAGAATCGCTTCGCTCAGTTTTGTCGACGACTCGCGTAACGTCCCCACCGTCGCGGCTGCCCGAGCCGCGATGGACCGGAGCCGCCGTTCCCCCTCGCGGCGGTTCCTCCTGACACCACACCTTGGCCGCCCTCGGGCGGCCCGTTTTACCGGAGTTCGCTATGGCCACCGCTGTGTCTCTGAACGAGGTCGCCGGCCCCACCCTCAAGCAGCGCCTGGCGCGCGCGGAGCGGATGAATCGTCTGAAGTCCCAGGCGCTGGTGCTGCCCCTGCTGGTCTTCCTGCTGCTGACCTTCCTGGTGCCCATCGCGGCGCTGCTCTACAAGAGCGTGAACAACCCCGAGGTCGTCGGCGCGATGCCGCTGACCGTCAACGCCATTTCCGAATGGGACGGCAAGTCGCTGCCCTCGGATGCGGTGTACAAGGCGCTGAGCGAAGACCTGGTCGCCGCGCGCAAGAACCAGACCATCGGTGATCTTTCCAAACGCCTGAACATGGAACTGGCCGGCTACCGCAGCCTGCTGTCCAAGACTGCCCGCGCGCTGCCGTTCAAGGAGCAGCCGGCGTCGTACAAAGACGCGATGGAGGCTCTCGACGAGCGCTGGGGCGACCCGGCCTACTGGCAGGCGATCCGCCGCAATGCCAGCTCCGTCACGCCCTATTATCTGCTGGCGGCTCTGGATCACCGCATTGACGACCTGGGCGAGATTGCCCGTGCGACGCCCGACCAGTCGATCTACCTGGACATCTTCGCCCGCACCTTCTGGATGGGCGCGGTGATCACCCTGATCTGCCTGGCGCTGGCCTACCCCCTGGCCTACCTGCTGGCGATCCTGCCGACCCGCAAGTCCAACCTGCTGATGATCATGGTGCTACTGCCGTTCTGGACCTCGATTCTGGTGCGTGTCGCCGCGTGGATCGTGCTGTTGCAGTCGGGCGGCCTGATCAACGGCGCGCTGCTGAAGATGGGCCTGATCGACCAGCCGCTGCAACTGGTGTTCAACCGCACTGGCGTGTACATCTCCATGGTGCACATCATGCTGCCGTTCATGATCCTGCCGATCTACAGCGTGATGAAGGGCATTTCCCCGAGCTACATGCGCGCCGCGATTTCCCTGGGCTGCCACCCGTTCGCCAGCTTCTGGAAGGTCTACTTCCCGCAGACTGTGGCCGGTGTCGGCGCCGGTTGCCTGCTGGTGTTCATCCTGTCGATCGGCTACTACATCACCCCGGCTCTGCTGGGCAGCCCGAACGACCAGATGGTCAGCTACTTCGTCGCCTTCTACACCAACACCACCATCAACTGGGGCATGGCCACGGCCCTGGGCGGCCTGCTGCTGTTCGCCACCCTGGTGCTCTACGTGATCTACGGCTGGCTGGTGGGCGCGAGCCGCCTGCGCCTGGGCTGATGAGGAGAACAAGAAGATGCTGAGTCCTTACATGTCCCCGGTCGAGCGCGTGTGGTTCTACACCCTGCGCATCCTCTGCGGCCTGATCCTGCTGTTCCTGGTGTTGCCGGTACTGGTCATCGTGCCGCTGTCGTTCAACTCCGGCACCTTCCTGGTCTACCCGCTGCAGGGTTTCTCCCTGCGCTGGTACGCCGACTTCTTCAACTCCGCCGAGTGGATGCGCGCGTTGACCAACAGCATCATCGTCGCCCCGGCGGCCACCGTGCTGGCGATGGTCTTCGGCACCCTGGCGTCGATCGGCCTGACCCGCGGCGACTTCCGCGGCAAGGCGCTGATCATGAGCCTGGTGATCTCGCCGATGGTCGTGCCGGTGGTGATCATCGGCGTGGCGAGCTACCTGTTCTTCGCGCCGCTGGGCCTGGGCAACAGCTACATCTCGCTGATCATCGTCCACGCGGTGCTCGGTGTGCCCTTCGTCATCATCACCGTGTCGGCGACCCTGCAGGGCTTCAACTACAACCTGGTGCGCGCCGCCGCCAGCCTGGGCGCGCCGCCGGTGCTGACCTTCTTCAAGGTCACCCTGCCGCTGATCGCTCCCGGTGTGATTTCCGGTGCGCTGTTCGCCTTCGCCACCTCCTTCGACGAAGTGGTGGTGACCCTGTTCCTCGCCGGCCCCGAGCAAGCCACCCTGCCGCGCCAGATGTTCAGCGGCATCCGCGAGAACCTCAGCCCGACCATCGCCGCCGCGGCGACCCTGTTGATCGGTTTCTCCGTCCTGCTCCTGCTGACCCTCGAGTGGCTGCGCGGCCGCAGCGAGAAACTGCGGACTGCACCGACTTCCTGATTCACAGTGTTTCGCGGACGTTTCCGTCCCTGTGCTCACCCACGGGGGCGGGATCGATCCGCGATTTTTTTTGCCCGCTTTCCCTTCCGCTTCCAAGTCCTTTCCGTTTCGACTATCGGCCCGATCCCCTTCGAGCCTTCCGAGCGGCTACAATGCGCGCCATCCGTGATTTCCGCCCACAGAGGTGCGCCATGCAACCCTACGCCATCGCTCCGTCGATCCTTTCCGCCGACTTCGCCCGCCTGGGTGAGGACGTCGACAAGGTGCTCGCTGCCGGCGCCGATATCGTTCACTTCGACGTGATGGATAACCACTACGTGCCGAACCTCACCATCGGCCCGATGGTCTGCACGGCCCTGCGCAAGTACGGCGTCACCGCACCCATCGACGTGCACCTGATGGTCTCCCCGGTGGACCGCATCATCGGCGACTTCATCGAAGCCGGCGCCACCTACATCACCTTCCACCCGGAAGCCACCCAGCACATCGACCGTTCCCTGCAACTGATCAAGGACGGCGGCTGCAAGGCCGGCCTGGTGTTCAACCCGGCCACCTCGCTGGACGCGCTGAAGTACGTGATGGACAAGATCGACATGGTCCTGCTGATGAGCGTGAACCCCGGCTTTGGCGGGCAGAAGTTCATCCCCGGCACCCTCGACAAGCTGCGCGAAGCCCGCGCGCTGATCGATGCTTCCGGTCGCGACATCCGCCTGGAAATCGACGGCGGGGTGAACGTGAAGAACATCCGCGAGATCGCCGCTGCTGGCGCCGACACCTTTGTCGCCGGCTCCGCGATCTTCAACGCACCGGACTACGCCGAGGTCATCCGCGCCATGCATGCCGAGCTGGCGCAGGCGCGCAAGTGATGAGCGCTGCACAACTGCCGTTCGCCGGGCTGCCGCGTCTGGTGATGTTCGACCTGGACGGCACCCTGGTGGACTCGGTCCCCGACCTCGCCGCGGCGGTGGACAAGATGCTGCTGGCGCTCGGGCGCCAGCCGGCCGGCCTGGACGCGGTGCGTCACTGGGTCGGCAACGGTGCGCGCGTACTGGTGCGCCGCGCCCTGGCGGGCGACATCGAGCATGAAAGTGTCAGTGAGGAAGACACCGAGCGCGCACTTGAGCTGTTCATGGAGGCTTACGCCGACAGCCATGCGTTGACCGTGGTCTACCCCGGCGTCATCGAGACCCTGAAGTGGCTGAAGAAGCGCGGCGTCGAGCTGGCGCTGATCACCAACAAGCCCGAGCGCTTCGTCGGCCCGCTGCTGGACGAAATGAAGCTGGGCAAGTTCTTCCGCTGGATCATCGGCGGCGACACCCTGCCGCAGCAGAAGCCTGACCCGGCTGCGCTGCTGTTCGTGATGAAAATGGCCGGTGTGTCGGCGGAGCAGGCGCTGTTCGTCGGCGATTCGCGCAACGACATTCTCGCCGCCAAGGCCGCCGGTGTGCGCAGTGTGGGTCTGAGCTACGGCTACAACCACGGTCGCCCCATCGCCGAGGAAAACCCGACACTGGTGCTCGACGACCTGCGCCATCTGCTGCCTTGCTTCGACTCGGGCAAAGCGATAGTGTTGCCTGACTCCGCTTCAAAACCCGCTCAGCGAGACAGCACCGTGGAAACGGCTCCCCACACACTCTGGATGAAAGTCATCAAGGCCCTGGCCCGCTGGCGCTGGCGCGCCTGACATCCTTTGGCCGGCCCGCCCGGCGTGTGTGCACCCAAGTCCGTTTCCCCCTCAGAGCCCGTTTACTATCTGCTGCGCGTCGGCGGCACTGCGTTGAAATCGCTTTCGAGATGCTCATTTACTGCGTGTAAACTCCGCTCTCTCAAGCGATTTCGCCTTGTTCCGCTCTAGCTCGCGAGATCCTAAACAGGCTCTTATTCCACGAGGCTGATCATGACCCGCGAAGAATTCCAGCGCCTGGCCGCCGAAGGCTACAACCGCATTCCGCTGACCTGCGAAACCCTTGCCGACTTCGACACTCCGCTGTCGATCTACCTGAAGCTCGCCGACGGCCCGAACACCTACCTGCTCGAGTCCGTGCAGGGCGGCGAGAAGTGGGGCCGCTACTCGATCATCGGCCTGCCCAGCCGCACCGTGCTGCGCGTCTACGGTCACCAGGCGAGCATCAAGGTCGACGGCGTCGAAACCGAGAGCTTCGAGTGCGCCGACCCGCTGGCCTTCGTCGAGGAATTCAAGGAGCGCTATCGCGTGCCGACCATCGCCGGCCTGCCGCGTTTCAACGGCGGCCTGGTCGGCTACTTCGGCTATGACTGCGTGCGCTACGTCGAGCAGCGCCTGGCGCAATGCCCGAACCCGGACCCGCTGAACAATCCGGACATCCTGCTGATGGTCTCCGACGCGGTCGTCGTGTTCGATAACCTCGCCGGCAAGATGCACGCGATCGTCCTCGCCGATCCGGCCCAGGCCGACGCCTACGACAAGGGCCTGGCACAACTGGATGCGCTGCTGGAACGCCTGCGCCAGCCGATCACCCCGCGCCGCGGCCTGGATTTCAGCGCAGTCAATGCACCGGAGCCGCAGTTCCGCGCCAGCTTCACCCGCGAGGATTACGAGCGGGCGGTGGACACCGTGAAGGAGTACATCCTCGCCGGTGACTGCATGCAGGTCGTGCCGTCGCAGCGCATGTCCATCGACTTCAGCGCCGCGCCCATCGACCTCTACCGCGCGCTGCGCTGCTTCAACCCGACGCCGTACATGTACTTCTTCAACTTCGGCGACTTCCATGTCGTCGGCAGCTCGCCGGAAGTACTGGTGCGCGTCGAGGATGGCGAAGTCACCGTGCGGCCCATCGCCGGTACCCGCCCGCGTGGCGCGACCGAAGAGGCCGACCGCGCGCTGGAAGAAGACCTGCTGTCCGACGCCAAGGAAATCGCCGAGCACCTGATGCTCATCGACCTCGGTCGCAACGACGTCGGTCGCGTATCGCAGACCGGCAGCGTGAAGGTCACCGAACAGATGGTGATCGAGCGCTACTCCAACGTCATGCACATCGTGTCCAACGTGAACGGCCAGCTCAAGCCGGAGCTGAGCGCGATGGACGCCCTGCGCGCCATCCTGCCGGCCGGCACTCTGTCCGGCGCACCGAAGATTCGCGCGATGGAAATCATCGACGAGCTGGAGCCGGTCAAGCGCGGTGTCTACGGTGGCGCTGTCGGCTACCTCGCCTGGAACGGCAACATGGATACCGCCATCGCCATCCGCACCGCGGTGATCAAGAACGGCGAACTCCACGTGCAGGCCGGCGGCGGCATCGTTGCCGACTCGGTGCCAGCGGCGGAGTGGGAAGAAACCATCAACAAGCGCCGCGCGATGTTCCGCGCCGTAGCTCTGGCTGAGCACACCGCGCGTTTGCACGGCAACGATTGAGTCGCTGACTCGACTGAAAAGCCCCGCTTCGGCGGGGCTTTTTATTTTCGCAGGAGCGGACTCCGTTCGCGGCGGGGCGGCGCGGTTCGTGGATATCGCGGACAGAATCCGCTTGTGCCAGATGGTTTCACGCTCAGATCGACCCTCACCCTAACCCTCTCCCAGAGGGAGAGGGGACCGTTCGGCGCAGGATGAAATCTTGGCGTCAGCCGGCGCAATCGGCTTCCTCTCCCTTCGGAGTGGCGCGCGCAGCCAGGGTTGGGGAGAGGGAAACTCCCCACGCAAAAGTTTCTCAATGGCACGGCTTTTCGTAGGAGCGAGCTTGCTCGCGAACAGCGTTCGCCGGCGGCCCCCGACGTTAAGCGGGTTCGCGAGCAAGCTTGCTCCTACAAGAGCCCAATCACCCAGCCTGGCGCGCCTCCACCACCTGCAGATTCGCTTTGCGCCGGGCAAGGGCGGCGTCTGCCTGCTGTGAACGTTCTTCCACATACGCAGCGAGGTGATCCACTGCGACGTACTGCATCGCCTTGTGGCTGTCGTCCAGGGTGGTCACCGGCAGGGCGATGCGCCCGCAGGACAGTGCCTTGCTGAAATTCTCCCGGTTCAGGTTGCGGAACCAGCGCTCGCGCACCTGCTCCAGCGGCACCAGGACGTCCCCGAAAATCTGATAGACCAGGCTCACCGTCTCCGGGCGCGGGGCGGGGCGAATAGCGGCGGTCGACTGCATGGGACTCTCCTGTTCCGATGGTGGTAGCGACAGGAGTAAATATAGCAAAGGTTGTATTTGTATTCAATCGCCGAGCAGAGAAAACCCCGCCGAAGCGGGGTCTTCCTCATGCGAAACAGGCTCAGCGAACCAGCGTCGGTGCGCGGCGATGGCGCACCGTGGACCACCAGAACACCCAGCCGATCATGCGGATTTGGCCGCTGTCGAACTGCTCCGCCGGGTATTCCTCGTCGGGGTATTCGTCACGGTTGAAGCTGCGCAGGCGGATGCCGCCACCGGGCAGGCGATAGACGAACTTCACCCGCAGCATGCCCTCGTGTTCCAGGGCATAGATCTCGCCGTCGGTGATGTGCGTGGTGGCCGTGTCGATGCCGATGGTGGAGCCATCCATGATCAGCGGTTCCATGCTGTTGCCGGTGAGCTGGGCGCAGATCGCCGCCGCCGGGTCGACCCCCGCCGCGCGCAGAGTGGCGTAGGAGAAACGCAGCTTGCGCCCCTCTATCTCGCGCACTGCGGTGCGTCCGGCGCCGGCCGCCAGTTCCACTTCCTTGTACAGGCGTAGTTCCACTTCGTCCTCGTCCAGCGGTGTGTCGCTATCCCATGGGTGCAGTGGTTCCAGGCGCAGCGGGCTGCCATCGGCAGGGCGTGGCGCGGGGGCGCTGGTGGCCGCGGTCGGCGAGCCTTCGCCGGTGGCCAGCCAGGTCGGCGAGACGCCCAGCGCGCTGGCGATCTCGATCAGCTTGCGCGTGCTCTGTGCCTTGCCCGAGGTCAGCTTGTGGATGGTGTTCTGCGAAACCCCGGCGGCTTCGGCCAGGGTTTCCTGCTTGAGGTTACGCGAGGCCATTGCCTGTTTCAGGCGGTCGGCCAGCGTCGATGAGGGTGAGTTTTCCATGGGAGCACTCTACCTCCTGGGTTGTAGCGTGTAAATAGCTTTGGTGTTGACTAAATATAGCTATGGTTGTAATTATAAAAGCCAGCAGCCAAACGAAGAGATGAATTGCAGTTCGGCTGAAGGGAGGCGAACGGCTTCCCTCTCACCGCGGCAAGGATGCCGCGGGTTGCCTGCGAAGCGCGATGCGCGGGGCAGGCTGGAGGGCGCGGGCGGGCCAGGGAGGTGCCGCCCGCGCACCGGCAAGGGACGCCACCACGATGGTCAGGCGTCCGCGACGAACAGATCGCGACTGACCACCACAGGCCGACCGAAGGCTCGGCGACCACGGAGGGCAGGTCGCCAGGAGGACCTTCATGAATCAACACCTGCAACACGCCAGGCATTCCACTCGTACCGCCGACGCGGAGGTGCGCCGTGGCTGATATCGCCGACTACGCCAACGACCTGGTGCTCGACCGCATCGAGGACCTGCTGCACAGCCGTCGTTCTCGCCTGGCGGTCAGTTCCGCCGAGTACTGCGAAGACTGCGGCGAGGACATCCCGCCGGCGCGCCGCCTGGCCGCGCCGGGCTGCACACGCTGCATCGACTGCCAGGCAATGGATGAACTGGAGCGGCGGCACTGAGCCGCCAGGGAGAAACGCCGTGATCAAGCCGATCGATGAAATGCTCAAGCTCTGGGCCGAAGAGATGCACAACCCCGGCAGCGCGGGCGGTGGCTACGCCGGCGGCAACCTGCTGGCGATGATGATCGCCAACAAGGGCGAGATGATCCGCGGCACCCGGGGCAGCAAGGTGATCCTCGACCGCGTTGCCGAACTGGACCTGATCATCAACCAGCTGCCCGATGAGCAGAAGGACGTCGTCACCGAGCACTACCTCAACCGCGACAGCGAAGCCGCGCAGAAGTACCGGCACTGCCGCTGCAGCCGCAACACCTTCTACCTGCGCCTGCACGTGGCACACCAGAGTATCCAGTCGCGGCTGATGCGCCGCGCCGCCTGAGTCCCCCCGGTAACCATTCGAAGCCCGGCCTTGCGCCGGGCTTCTTGTTTCGCGCGGGCGGCATTGCGCTATGCTCGCGGCCCATGACGACTCCCATCTCTGTCCGCCGCGCGGGGCCTGCCGACGCAGAGGCTATCCTGCGTATCCTCGGCGAAACCTACGAGGCCACCTGGAAGCCCGCACTGAGCGCCGAGGCCATCGCCTGCTTCGAGGCCTCTGCGCATACCGCCGCCTACGTGCGCGAGCGCCTGGCGCATTTCCAGGTCGCCTGCATCGATGGCGAGATCGTCGGCCTGCTCGATTGGCGCGACGACTTCATCGATGCCCTGCACGTCTCACCCGGCCAGCAGCGCCGTGGCATTGGTGCTGTGTTGCTGGATCACGCGGAACAGAAAATCCGCGCTGCAGGTTTCTCTCAGGCCCGGTTGGAGACCGATACCTTCAACCATCAGGCGCGCGCCTTCTATGGCAAGCATGGCTATGCGGAAGTCGATTTCTACCCTGACGAGGAGTGGCACAGCGGCTTTACCACCGTGCTGATGATCAAGCCCCTCTGAAATTTCCGAAGGTTGATTTCTGCGTTTCGGCAGCACATTACGGTGTGTCATCTGTGTATTGCAGCGCATTCCCCGAGAAGCCTTGTCCCAGCGGGAATCGGGGGGTAAAAAGTAGTCATTCTTGTAAAGGTGCGTCCCCAGGGAGCACAACGCGAAACCTTAAAAAAGCCCGGCCATTGAGCCGGGCTTTTTCATGCCCGCGTTTTTTGATCCGTCGACTTCGGCGGTTCGCCGGCGGTCAGGCCGGCAGTCATCCCCGGCCGGCTGATAGCCGCCGGTTTCGCCCGTTCGCGGGCGTCTTTATCCAAGGTGAGCCAATGGGCAACGAACCTCAGACCCTGGCCGATGTGCCTTTGTGGGGGTTGATCCTGCTCGCAGTTGCGGGCGGCATCAGCGGTGAAATGTGGCGCGCCGACAAGGCCGGTCTGGGCGGCTGGCGGTTGCTGCGGCGGCTGGCGTTGCGTTCCGGCGCTTCGATCGTCTGCGGCATGGCGGTGATGTTCCTGGCCATGGCCTGTGGCGCCTCGCTGACGCTGGCTGCTGCCATCGGCAGCCTGACGGCGGCGGCCGGTGCAGAGATCGCCGTCGGCCTCTACGAACGCTGGGCGGCCAAGCGCCTGGGCGTCTGCGAACTGCCGCCAAGCGAGCGCGGACAAGAGTGATGCTTCAAGGAGACGACATGTCCGAACAACCTTTGACCCTCGCCCTGCTGCTCGACACGGTGGAGGAGGCGCTATCCACGCGATTGACCGAGATCGGCGCCTTTCTGCGTGGCCCACTCAAGCAAGCACCGGCGACACTTCCTGCGCTGGCGCTGGAGTACGCCGGCCTGCTGCCCGGGCGAGACCCCGGCAATGGGCAGACGGTGCTGATCTGCCGGCTGCAGGCGCGCATCCTGGTGCCGCGCGACGACGCGCAAGCCGAGGCGCTCGCGCTGCGCAATGTCGCCGCGCTGGCGGTGCTGTTGCGCGCCCAGAACTGGGGGTTGGAGCTGGAGCCAGTGAGCTTCATCCAGGCCCAGCCGGAACTTGACAATCCCCAGCTCGCGGCCTGCCGCGTGTGGCTGGTGGAGTGGCAACAGCCGGTGCTGCTGGGTGAAACCGAGTGGCCGTGGGAAGACCAGCCACCGGGAAGCCTGGTGCTGGGCTTCGACCCCGAGACCGGCCCCGGCCACGAGGACGACTACTTCGATCCGGGAGCCCTGCAATGAACCAGGACTACGTCAGCGCCGAGCATGACCGCATGCTCGCCGCGCTGGTCATGCCTTGCGAGGTGGTGGCGGTGGACCTGGCGGCAGCACGGGTGCGGGTGCGTTCCGGCGAGTGGACCAGCGCCTGGGTGCGCTGGCACGCGCAGGCTGCCGGCGTCGCCCGGCATTGGCGTGCGCCGAGTCTGGGCGAGCAGGGCGTGTTGCTCAGCCCTTCCGGCACGGCCGCCATGGGCACCTTCATACCGGGGCTGTTCGGCGCGGCATCGGCGCCGCCGAACAACCGTGGCGAGGTGGAGAGCTGGCATTTTCCCGACGGCGCGGTGCTGAGCTACGACTGGCAGGCGCATCGCTATGACCTGCAACTGCCTGCCGGTAGTGCAACGGTGAAGGTCGGTGGCACCCAGGTGGTGATCGACCCTGGCGCGGTGACTGTCAGCGCCGCCAGTATCCAGCTGAGCGGCCCGGTGAGCATCAAGGGTGCGCTGACGGTGAACGGCAATATCAGCAGTACCGGCTCGATCATGGATACCGCCGGCAACAGCAACCACCACACCCACTGACGACTGTCGATTATCAACCCGGGCCCGCCACGTGCGGGCCTTTGCATTTCTGGAGACCTGCCATGGGCAAAGAATCCTGTGCGCACCCCGAGTGGCGGAGGGCGCGGCCATGATCGGCATGGATCGGCGCAACGCTCAGCCGCTCAGTGGGCTGGCACACCTGAAACAATCCATCGAGGACATCCTCGGCACGCCACTGGGCAGCCGGCGCATGCGTCCGGAGTACGGTAGTCGCCTTCGGCGCATGGTCGACCTGCCGGTGACCGAAGGCTGGAAGGGCGCGGTACAGGCCGAAGTGGCCCGCGCTATCGGCCGCTGGGAGCCACGTCTGCGACTGAGTTCCGTGCAGGTCGTGGCAGTGGTCGCCGGCAGCGTTTCGCTGCGCCTGCGCGGCGTCTACCTGGGCGATGAAATCGGACTGGAGGTGGCGGCATGAGCCTGATCGACCTGTCTCAACTGCCCGCCCCCGAGGTGGTGGAGAGCCTCGACTACGAAACGCTCTACGAGGAGCTGCTGGCGGACTTTCGCAGTGCCATGGGCGAAGGCTGGAATGCCGCGGTGGAATCCGATCCGGTGGTCAAGCTGCTCGAGCTGGCGGCTTACCGCGAGTTGCTGCTGCGCGCGCGGATCAACGACGCAGCCCGGGCGGTGCTGCTCGGCTATGCGACCCAGGGCGACCTCGACCAACTGGCCGCCGGCTACAACGTCAAGCGCCTGGTGATTCAGCAGGCGGACGCCACCACCTCGCCGCCGACGCCGGCCGTGCTGGAGGGCGACGACTCGCTGCGCAACCGCACCCAGCTGGCCTTCGACCAGTTGTCGGTGGCCGGCCCGCGCAATGCCTACGTGGCCTTTGCGCTCGGCGCCGATGGACGTATTGCCGATGTCTCGGCGATCAGTCCGCAGCCGTGCCAAGCGCTGGTCAGCGTGCTGTCGTCCGAGGGCAATGGTGCTGCCTCGGAAGAGCTGCTTCAGGCGGTGCGCACTGCGCTGAACGATGAGGATGTGCGCCCGGTAGGCGACCGTCTCACGGTGCAGTCCGCCGCCATCGTGCCTTACCAGGTCGATGCCGTGCTCTACATCTACCCAGGGCCGGAGGCCGAGCTGATCCAGCAGGCTGCCGAAGCGTCGCTGCAGAGCTACATCGCCACCCAGCGCCGCATCGGCCGGGATATCCGCCGCAGCGCGCTGTTTGCCGCCCTGCATGTGGAGGGTGTGCAGCGCGTCGAACTGGCCAAGCCGGCGGCCGATGTGGTGCTCGATTCCACCCAGGCGGCGTATTGCAGCGGCTACCTGATCCGCGTCGGTGGCTCCGATGAGTAGCCGCCTGCTGCCGATCAATTCGACACCGCTGGAGCGCGTCCTGGCTGATGTGCAGGTCGCCGACCTGCCGGTGCCGCTGCGCGAACTGATGGACCCGCAACGCTGCCCTGTCGGGCTGTTGCCTTACCTGGCCTGGGCCTGGTCGGTGGACCGCTGGGACCCGGCCTGGAGCGAGGCGGTGAAGCGCAAGGCGGTGGCCGCGGCCTTCCGCATCCACCAGCACAAGGGAACCATCGCCGCGCTGCGGCGGGTGATCGAACCGCTGGGCTACCTGATCGAGATCATCGAGTGGTGGCAGGGCACGCCCATGGGCGAGCCGGGCACCTTTCGCCTGCGCATTGGCGTACTCGACAGCGGCATCAGCGAAGAAATGTACCAGGAGGTGGAGCGTCTGATCGAAGACGCCAAACCGCTCACGCGGCACCTCATCGGGCTGGATATCAGCCTGGAATCCCAGGGGCGGATCACCGTCGGCTCCGGGCAATACGACGGCGACATCGTCACCGTCTACCCCTACCTCCCGGATGTGATCGAAGCACTCGGCAGCTACGGCTTGCCGGGACGGGAGCACACCATCGATAGCTTGAGCGTCTACCCATGGCCGTAACCTACTACGCACTTCTCACCACGATCGGTGCCGGCAAGCTGGCGAATGCCACCGCGCTGGGCACTACCCTGAAAATCACCCAGCTCGCCCTGGGCGACGGCGGCGGCAACGTGCCGACCCCCGACGCCAGCCGCACGCAGCTGGTCAACGAAGTCCGCCGCGCGCCGCTGAACCGCCTGAGCGTCGACCCGGCGAACAGCTCGCAGATCATCGCCGAACAGGTCATCCCCGAAGATGTGGGCGGCTGGTGGATCCGCGAGATGGGCCTGTACGACGAAGCCGGCGCGCTGATCGCCTACGCCAACTGCGCGCCCTCCTATAAACCGCAACTGGCCGAAGGCAGCGGCCGCACCCAGACCGTGCGCATCGTGCTGATCGTCAGCAATGCGGCGTCGGTGGAGCTGAAGATCGATCCGAGCGTGGTGCTGGCGACTCGGGAGTATGTGGATAACTCCATCGTCACGGCGCTGAATCGGCTGGATTACAAGCAGTCGGTGCGTGTGGCGACTACCGCGAGCATCACGTTGAGTGGGTTGCAGACGGTGGATGGCGTAGTCCTGAAACCCGATTACCGTGTTCTGGTGAAGAACCAGAACAACGCAAGCCAGAACGGCATCTACATTGCTGCGACCGGCGGCTGGGCGCGCAGCGCCGACGCCGACGAAAACGCCGATGTGACGCCAAGCCTGACAGTACCTGTCGAGAGTGGTACCCAGAATGCAGACACTGTCTGGCAGTTGATTACTGATGCACCTATCGTTGTCGGCACCACTGCCCTGACTTTCCGCGACATTACCGATGGATTGGCGCGACTGCTCTCGCCCACCTTTACTGGTAGTCCAACTGCCCCAACGCCGGCTGCGACGTCCAGCGACACTAGTATTGCAACAACTGCGTTTGTCTCGAATCAGCTAGCGTTGGCTGGCTGGCGGATGAACACCGCTGGACCAACCATGACGGATGCAAACGACACTACGGTCCTGGCCGGATTTTACAATGTGCCGGCGAACACAAACGGACTTCCGTTAACACTTCCGGGCGCGGTACTTCACAAGGTCTATGGCACGGCTGGATTCCAGATGTACTCGCCGTATAACGCCGACAGACTCTTCTACCGGCGTCGCATCAATAGTTGGCAGGGGTGGCAGGAGCTCTCGACTACTTCATCGGTTTCGGCAGCGCTAGCGAGCGTTGGCTTCGGTCTTTCCACCAACCAGCCAAGCTGGCCGAATACCTCGCTAAATGATTGTACTGGCGTAACCACTGGCGTTTGGAGAACCATTGCGACCACGATTGACTACCCTGGTCCCGTGTCCACTCATAACATTGTGGAGTTCTATCTCCGTGATGCAATTTCTGCTGGTCAGTTCAATGGTCTACAAGTCGTTCATAACATCCAGAATAACCGACGTTACATGCGGACGGCGCTCGGAGCTGGGACAATTTCCGCACCTAACTGGGGAGGATGGAAGGAAGTCGCAACAACGGAGAGTCCTGTATTCACCGGCGCTCCTTCAGCTCCCACTCCAGCGCAATTTGACAGCGATGCTAGCCTCGCCACTACTGAGTTCGTGCAGAGGGCGTTGGGTAATTTGGCGGGCTTAGTCGGTTACACCTCGACGTCGGCCCTTTCCGCTGCTGATGCCGGAAAGATCATCGTCACCAGCTCAACGTTGCCAATTACTTTGACTTTGCCCGCCTTGTCGTCTGTGCCTGTTGGCGCAGTGCTCACTTTCTTGAACACGACGCAACCGCTCTTGACTGTCGTGTCCGGGGCTGGTGATGCATTGCACGGAGGCTCGGGAAATATTACCAGCTGCACGCTGGGATATGGCGACAACGTGTCCATAGTTCGGGGTTCTGTTGGGTGGACTCTCTTCGGAGGAAGTGCCCAATTGAAGTATTCCGGCAGTATGGCAGCGCAACTCATTGCTAACGGATATCAGAAGCTCCCCAGCGGCTTAATCATTCAATGGGGTTCAACAACGGTAACCCAGGCTAATACTTGGACGGTGGTCAACCTTCCCGTCCCCTTCACCATGAGTAGCGCGTTCCAAGTTATCTGCTCGCCAGCTTCAACTGGCCAAACTGGTGGTGGAGCGGGAGTTAGCAAATCTCAGATACAAGTGGCATGCAGCTCTGCCGGAGGGACAGTCTACTGGCTCGCGATGGGTGTCTGAAGAAAGACTCACCGGGCTTTGGCTCCCTGCCTAGAGCACACATTGCAAACTCCCACGATCTTCCATCACCTCGACTTTTGTCCGCCGTTCCTATTGGACGGGCAAACAACCAACCGCCTCCCGGCGGTTTTTTTATGTCTGGAGAAAACCCTATGAGCTTCTTTCACGGCGTCACCGTGACCAATGTCGACATCGGTGCGCGCACCATTGCGCTGCCGTCGTCCTCGATCATCGGCCTGGTGGATACCTTCACCCCCGACAGCAAGCTGACCGCCCAGGCGGACATGCCCGTGCTGCTCACCAACCTGCGTGAAGCGGCCGCCGCCTTCGGCACCGCGTCGGCGATCTACAAGTCCTGCACCGCGATCTTCACCCAGTCCGCCGCGGTGGTCGTGGCGGTGGGTGTGGCGAAAGTCGAGGATGCGGCACAGCTGACTTCCGCCATCATCGGCAGCGTCACCGAAGCCGGCCAGCGTACCGGTCTGCAGGCGCTGCTCGACGGCAAGTCGCGCTTCAATGCCCAGCCGCGCCTGCTGATCGCGCCGAAGCACTCCGCCACCCAGGCGGTGGCAACCGCCATGGGCGCGCTGGCCGAGAAGCTGCGCGCCATCGCCATCGTCGATGGCCCGAACACCACCGATGAGGCAGCGCTCGCCTACGCCGAAGAGTTCGGCAGCAAGCGTATCTTCCTGGTCGATCCGGGCGTGCAGTACTGGGATACCGCCAGCAGCGCCACCGTCGATGCGCCGGCCTCGGCCAACGCCGCCGCGCTGTTCGCCTGGACCGACAGCCAGTACGGCTTCTGGTCCTCGCCGTCGAACAAGGAACTGCTCGGCATCACCGGCACCGGGCGCCCCATCGAGTTCCTCGACGGCGACGAGACCTGCCGCGCCAACCTGCTCAACAACGCCAACATCACCACCATCATCCGCGACGACGGCTACCGCCTGTGGGGCAACCGCACCCTCTCCAGCGATGCCAAGTGGGCCTTCGTGACCCGCGTGCGGACCATGGACATGGTGATGGACGCGATCCTTGCTGGGCACAAGTGGGCGGTCGACCGCGGCATCACCAAGACCTACGTGAAGGACGTCACCGAGGGCCTGCAGGCCTTCATGCGCGACCTGAAGAACCAGGGTGCGGTGATCGACTTCGAGGTCTACGCCGACCCGGAACTCAACACCGCCAGCCAACTGGCCCAGGGCAAGGTGTACTGGAACATCCGCTTCACCGACGTACCGCCTGCCGAGAACCCCAACTTCCGCGTCGAGGTGACCGATCAGTGGCTCACCGAAGTCCTGGACGCAGCTTAAGGAGAACCCCAGATGATTCCGCAGATCCTCACCAACACCAACCTCTTCGTCGACGGCGTCAGCTTTGCCGGTGACGTGCCCTCCCTGACCCTGCCGACCCTCAAGGTGAAGACCCAGGAGTACCGTGCCGGCGGCATGGACGCTCCGGTCCTGCTCGACGTCGGCCTGGAGGCCATGGAAGCCAAATTCACCACCAACGGTGCACGCCGCGAGGCCATGAAGTTCTTCGGCCTGAGCGACCAGGGCGCCTTCAACGGCACCTTCCGTGGCTCCTTCAAGACTCAGAAGGGCGGCAGCGTGCCGGTGGTCGCCACCGTTCGCGGCCTGCTCAAGGAAATCAACCCGGGCGACTGGAAGGCCGGCGACCTGGCCGCCTGCACCTACAGCGTGGCGGTCTCCTACTACAAGCTGGAGGTCGAAGGCCGCGAGATGTTCGAGATCGACCCGGCCAACTCGGTGCGCAAGATCGACGGTGTCGACCAGCTCGCTGCCATGCGTAACGACCTGGGCGTCTGAGGAGAGCCGTGATGCAAGACTCCGTCAAACAGCCCGCGTGGTTGAGCCTGTCCGAGGACGCGGCGTTGGTGCAACTGTCGCGCCCGACCTCCTGCAACGGCATCGATGTCGACACCCTGACCCTGCGTGCGCCGACCGTGCGCGACATCCGTCTGGCCAGCAAGGTGGCCAGTGATGATGAGGAGCGCGAACTGCAACTGTTTGCCTCGCTGCTGCAGGTCAGCCGCCAGGACCTGGAGGGGCTGAAACTCAGTGACTACCAGCGGCTGCAGCACGCCTACTTTCGCCTGGTGCGAGACGACGGCGATGAGCTTCGCGTTGATGCGCCAGTTGGCGCGGCGACTGGCGACTGAGTCGGGCTTCACGGCCGGCGAACTGGAACGCATGACCCTGAGCGACCTGCGTTGGTGGCTCGGGGACGAGGCGGGCTAGTTCGCTCTCAAGGAGCGTCGGGTGACCGGCGCTCCCTTGTCGTCGAAGTGGCGAATGTCGTCAGAGGGCGAATGAAATGGAAATGAGTGAAAAGCCGGACGTGCTGGTGGCGGCTGTCGTCGGGGTGGGCAGTACGCTCGGTCGGGTGATCGCAGACTCTGCCATGCGCCTGGGGAGCCTCGTTGGAAAGCTGGATGCGAGTCTGCCGCTGCGCACGTTGGTGGAGGGCATCGATGCCGTTCAGGACAACCAGGATATCCGTCATCGCGCCAGTGAGCGCAATGCAGGTGAAACCCGGCTGGCGCTGCGGCGGATCATCGATCTGCTGGTGATGCGGCCGGCGGAAATTCGGCTGCCGAAGATCACGGTGAGTGCGCCGCCACCGGCGAGCACACCGGCGAACGACTGGCAGCGGATGGAAACGGCGACCAAGTCGTTGTCCGAGCTGAATTCTGTCGGTGATGTTGCGCGATACGCCCTGAGCGCGAGCCTCGCGTTTCGTGGGCGCCTGATGCAGGTGCGCGAAGCGGCAGGACAACCCTACGACCCGGTCGCCGAGGCGGCATTGGGCAAGCGGGTGATGAAGGTGGCTGATGAAGCCGCGATGCCGCACGACAAGGTGCTGGATCTGGCACAGGCCATGGTCAAGAGCAAGGTGCCGCTCCGCGATATGGACGCGATGTTGCCAGTGGCGGCCAGGTTCGCCCAGGGACAGGGCGTGTCGACGCAAACGACAGCACAACTGATCAGCGCCCTGCAGCAGAAAGGTGGCATCAACAATGCTGTCGATCTGGAGCGTGCGCTGAGTGCAGTGGCGTGGCGTGGCCAGCAGGAAGCCCCGTCGGTCGAGTTGTTCAGCCGTGATCTGCTCGGCAGCCTGGCGTCGGTCCGGCCAGGGGACGCGCAGAAGAGCGAGGCATTGTTGCAGTCCAGGCAGTCCCTGGCAGCCGCGCCTGTCGATCTGCTTCAGCAAGGCGTGGAGAAACGCCGTGACTCGCCGCTGGGGCAACTGGAAGCCAGCGAGCAGAAGATTTCCGGCGCCATGCTGGGAATTGGCGATGCCATGCTCAGCCATCAAGGTGCCCTGGAGTTTGTCGGAGGTGGTCTGCTGGCGCTGAAGTCCCTGATCGACGCAAAGAAATTCGTCGAGGACGCCAATGATGCAATGCCCTGGAACTGGGGCAAGCGCGATGTCCAAGATGTCTTCGTCACCAACTGGCCGGCCTGCGTGTGCGACGGTCTCCTCGAGGGCAGGCCGAAAGGCAAGGGCAAGGGCAAAGGCAAAGGCGGCGGAAAATCGAAAACCGGCGGCTCGGGCAATGCGGCGCGTGGCGGTATCTTCCAGCGCGCCCGGTCCACCCTGGGACGCGCCGTCGGAGCCGCCTCCGGATGGCTCGGCCGGGCGGCACAAGCCGTGCGCTCTTCGCGTGTCGGTCGCGCTGCTGGTGGCATCGTGCGTCGTGGCGCAGGCCTGGCACGCCGCGTGGGTGCTTCCGGCATCGGGAGGGCGGCGGGCGGATTGGTACGGAAAGCTGGAGCGGGCTTGCGACGTTTCGGGCCGGTCAATGCCGCGTTGGCGATCGCCGATGTTGCCTCGGTCTATGCCAGTGACCAGTCGCCCGGGCAGAAGGCCGTCGGCTACGGCAAGGCCGGAGGCTCGGCCATTGGCGCGGCAGCAGGTGCTGCACTAGGCACGCTGATTCCGATTCCCGTCGTGGGGACGCTGGTGGGCGGCGCCATCGGCGCGACCGTCGGCGAATGGATAGGTGGCAGGGTCGGCGCGCTGTTCGGCCCATCGGACGAGGCAGCGAAAGCGCCATCGCTCGCCGCGCCGCCGGCAGCTCCGCCGGCCGTTGTTGCTGCTCCGCCCAACTGGACCTTCTCGCCGCAGGTGAGCATCAACGTGGCGGGCAATATCGTCAATCCGCAGCAGTTGCTGGACGAACTGATCCCGGCGATGCGCCGGCTGATCGCCGAGGCTCAGCAGGAACGGCAGCGCAATGCGCTGTTCGACACCGTCGTCATGTAAGGAGGCCCCATGACCTATCTGGAACAGTTCAATACCGGCCTCGGGATGATTGCCGGTGCTGCCACGGCCGCCCGGCGTGACCTGGAGCAGGTTGCCGCGCCGGTGGACAAGGCGTTGCTGCATATTCGCAGTGGCGTCGCTGCGCTCGAAGGCCTGCCCGGTGTCACTCCCGCAGCGGCAGCGAAGCTCAAGCGCGCCACTGATGGCATCGTCCGCGCCCAGGGCAAGCTGCAGAACGTGGTGAAGCAAGCCCAGGCCGAGCAGGAAAAGCTGCAGAAGAACCTCGACAAGACCCGGCAGGTGGCGGCCGAGGTCAACGAGCGCGTGGGGAAGCTGGGGGAAGAGATCAATAACGCCGGCCAGGCGGTAAACAAGGTGCTGGGCAAGATCGATCCACGCCTGAAGGACATCCTGCCCAGCTCGGTGCTGGCGCCCAGGCTCGATCCCTCCGAGCAGATGTGCAAGGTCCCGCAGCACCTGCTGATCATGACCCCGTTGAAGTCGACCGAGCAGACTTACTACTTCAACGTCGACACCACCGGCTTCCAGCGCCTGACCCGTACCAGCAGCTATGCCTGGAAGGACCAGGCACGGCTTGGCCGGCGCAGCGCGCAGCAGAGCGTCGGCCTGGGCCCGGAAACGCTCACGCTCAATGGCGTGGTCATGCCGCTGTTCATCCGTGCCGGCGACACCGCGCAGCGGGTCGGCTGGAACCAGCCGCGGATGCTGCGCGACATCGCCGCGCTGAGTGAGCCGGTCCATCTCGGCACCGGTCGCGGCGACGACCTGGGCAACTGGTGCCTGACCAAGATCAGCGAGACGCAGGAGGCGCTGTTTGCCAATGGCGTGCCGCGTCAGCAAACCCTCGACCTGGAGTTCACCCGCTATGGCGACGACGATAGTCAGAAGCGCTGACGGCGACCTGCTGGACCGCCTCTGCTACCAGCGCTACGGGCACCTCAACGGCTGTCTGGAAGCCGTGCTGGATGCCAATCCCGGATTGGCCGACGAGGCTCAGCCGTTGCGCAACGGGGTAATCATCCGCCTGCCGGAACTGCTCGCGCCGGCTAACCAGAGCGTGCGTTTGTGGGACTGACCAGCAGCGTGCGCTTCAGCAACCAGGCCCTGCTTCGGCAGGGCCTTTTCATTCAGGGTGGCTTATGAAACCTGCCTTTCGCATCAGTGCCGACGGCGCGGACATCACCCCGCTGGTCAGTGAGCGGCTGATCGAGCTGCAACTTACCGACAAGCCCGGCCTGGAGTCGGACACCTTCCAGATCACCATTGATGACCGCGATGGCGCCGTCACTCTGCCACGCCGCGGCGCCGCGCTGGAGGTGTTCCTCGGCTACGACGGCGCACCGCTCACGCGCATGGGCCGCTACGTAGTGGATACGCTGACCTACAGCGGCATGCCGGACAACCTGGTGATCAAGGGCAAGAGTGGCGACATGCGCGGCCAGGGCAAGGCTGCGCGCAGCGACAGCTGGGAGGGCGCGAGTCTGGCCAACGTGGTGGCCGACATCGCCGCGCGCAACGGCTGGCGCGCGGCGTGCAACGTCGACACGCTGATTGCGCGCATTGACCAGATCCGCGAGTCGGACTTCAACTTCATCACCCGGCTGGCGCGGCAGTATGACTGCACCGCGAAGCTGGCCAACAACAGCCTGCTGGTGCAGCCGCGTCAGTCCGGTCGCAGCGCCACCGGGCAGGCGCTGGAGATCCCGCTGCTGCGGCGCGGGGACGTCGGTTCGTTCCGCTTCACCCTGGACGACCGCAAGGTGGTGGCAGCGGTGAAGGTGCCCTACCGCGGTGCCGACGGTGTGCAGAAGCAGGTGCGCGTGAGCAACCCTGACGCGCCTTCGCAGGTGACGGCCGAGCATTGCGACCGGCACCTGCAGCCGGATGAAGCAGCGGCTCGCCGCGTCGCCGCGGCCCGGTTGGCCGAGTTCAACCGCAACAGCGCCGAGGTACAGTTGGACATGCCCGGTCGCGCCGACCTGTTCGCCGAACTGACCATCGATCTGCAGGGCTTCAAGCCTGGGCTCGACGGGAGCTACCTGATTGACTCGGTCACCCAGCATTTTTCTGCCGGCGGTTGGACTACCTCGCTGCAGTGCAACGGCGGGGCGCGAGGCAAGGGCAAGGCCGGGGAGGGCGGTTGACATGCTCATCGATGAACGTCAGCTCCTGCTGATCCTGCCCAACGCCCGCCCCGTCGCGGGCGTTTTTCTGCCGGTGCTGGAAGCGGCGATGCGTGATTTCGCCATCGACACGGCGCCGCGTGCTGCCGTCTTCATCGCGCAGATCGGCCACGAGAGTGCGCAGTTGACCCGCAGCGTGGAAAGCCTGGCCTACAGCGCTCAGCGTCTGGCCGCTGTCTGGCCGCGACGCTTTCGCAGTGCCGATGGCTCGCCCACGGCGCTGGCGCGGGAGGTGGCGTACCAGCCGGAACGCATCGCCAATCTTGTCTACGCCGGGCGCAACGGCAATGGCGATGAAGCCTCCGGTGATGGTTGGCGCTTTCGCGGTCGCGGCCTGCTGCAGGTGACCGGGAGGAGCAACTACCGCTCCGTCGGTGAAGGGCTGGCGCAACCCTTTGTGGCCCGCCCGCAGCTGCTGGCGGAGCCGCGCTGGGCGTGCCGCACTGCGGCGTGGTGGTGGCAGTGCAACGGGCTCAATGAACTGGCCGATGCGGCACGCTTCGAAGACATCACCCGGCGCATCAATGGTGGGTTGAATGGCCTCGAGGAGCGTGTGCAGCTTTGGCGGCGGGCGCAGGCGGTGCTGGGATGAACCGTTTCTGGCTGGTGCTGGGCATGACCGGCTTTCTGCTGGGCGGCGTGTTTGGCGGCTGGCTGAGCGCGCGCTTTTATGGCGGTCAGCTGGAGAGCCTGCGTTTGCAGCAGGCGCGTTGCAGCGACGCCGGCAAGGCGCTGGAGTCGAAGCTGGCGCTGCAGAACCTTCAGGTCGAGGCGTTGGAACAGGCTGCCCGCCAGCGGGCGGACTCCGCCGAGCGCGCGCTGACCTTGGCCCGCGAGCAGGCGCAGAGCCATGAAGCGGCTGCCAGCCGGTTGCTGCTGGAGCGCAGTGACGGCGAGGAGTGTGCGGTGGTTCGTCAGTTGCTCGACCGGGCGTTGTTGCCATGAAGCCGCTGTGGGGGCTCTCCGTGCTGCTCCTGGCGGGCTGCACTTCCACCGCTCCGGTACCGCTGGAGGTGCGTATTCCGGTGGCGGTTCCGTGTCGCGCGCCGGCCGTCGAAACGCCTCGCTTTGCCACCGCCGAGTTGCGCCCGGCGGACGATCTGCAAAGCAAAGTGCGCGCGCTGCTGGCCGAGCGGCAGCAGCATCTCGCCTACGAAATCCGTTTGCGTGCCGCGCTGGATGCGTGCCGCTGAACCTTCCTACCTTCGTCGGCAAGGGCGCCCAGCGTATTGCGCTGGCGCCCGGCCTTGGGCTACTGTTCGGCCATCGCTAGGCGAGACCGCAACCGTGATCCACCGCAGCCGCATCATCACCTCCCTCCTCAAGGCATTCGCCCGTTGGCGCTGGCGCGCCTGATTCCTTCTTTCCCGGCATAGCGCCGGTCTCTTCTTACGCGTCCATTTCTCTCATCCGCTGGCATAATTGCCAGATTCGCGCAGCCTACGAGGCCGCAACGGGTGTCGACGATGGCGCGATCCGAAAGCAGTGCAATCATGAGGTTCGAGCAGACATGCTGCTGATGATCGATAACTACGATTCCTTTACCTACAACCTGGTGCAGTACTTCGCCGAGTTGAAGGCCGACATCCACGTCATTCGCAATGACGAACTGAGCGTCGACGAGATCGCCGCGCTCAACCCCGAGCGTATCGTCCTCTCTCCCGGCCCGTGCACGCCTAACGAAGCGGGCGTATCCCTGCAAGTCATCGAGCGCTTTGCCGGCAAGCTGCCGCTGCTGGGCGTGTGCCTGGGGCACCAGTCCATCGGCCAGGCCTTCGGCGGCGACGTGGTGCGCGCCCGCCAGGTCATGCATGGCAAGGTCAGCCCGGTGTTCCACAAGGACCAGGGTGTATTCGCCGGCCTGAACAACCCGCTGACGCAGACCCGCTATCACTCCCTGGTGGTCAAGCGCGAGACGCTGCCCGACTGCCTGGAAATCACCGCCTGGACGGCGCTGGAAGACGGCTCGGTCGACGAGATCATGGGCCTGCGCCACAAGACGCTGAACGTCGAAGGCGTGCAGTTCCACCCCGAGTCGATCCTCTCGGAGCAGGGCCACGAGATGCTGGCCAACTTCCTCAAGCAGACCGGCGGGGTGCGCGCATGAATATCAAGGAAGCCCTCAACCGGGTGGTCAACCAGCTGGACCTGTCCACCGAGGAAATGCAGGACGTCATGCGCGAGATCATGACCGGGCAGTGCACCGACGCGCAGATCGGCGCCTTCCTCATGGGCATGCGCATGAAGAGCGAGACCATCGACGAGATCGTCGGCGCCGTGGCGGTGATGCGCGAGCTGGCCGACCAGGTCGAGCTGGACAGCCTCAAGCACGTGGTCGATGTGGTTGGCACCGGCGGTGACGGTGCGAACATCTTCAACGTGTCCTCGGCAGCGGCCTTCGTGGTCGCCGCGGCCGGCGGCAAGGTCGCCAAACATGGTAACCGCGCGGTTTCCGGCAAGAGCGGCAGTGCCGATCTGCTGGAGGCCGCCGGCATCTACCTGGACCTCAAGCCGGTCCAGGTGAAACGCTGCATCGAGACCGTGGGCGTCGGCTTCATGTTCGCCCAGGTTCATCACAAGGCCATGAAGCACGCCGCCGGCCCGCGCCGCGAGCTGGGCCTGCGTACTCTGTTCAACATGCTCGGCCCGCTGACCAACCCGGCCGGTGTGAAGCACCAGGTGGTCGGCGTGTTCAGCCAGGCGCTGTGCCGCCCGTTGGCCGAAGTGCTCAAGCGCCTGGGCAGCGAACACATCCTGGTGGTGCATTCGCGCGATGGCCTGGACGAGTTCAGTCTCGCCGCGCCCACCCACGTCGCTGAATTGAAAGACGGCGTGGTCAGCGAGTACGAAGTGCAGCCGGAAGACTTCGGCATCAAGAGCCAGAGCCTGATCGGCCTCACCGTGGACAGCCCGCAGCAGTCGCTGGAACTGATCCGCGACGCCCTTGGCCGTCGCAAGACCGAGGCCGGGCAGAAGGCCGCCGAGCTGATCGTGCTCAATGCCGGCGCCGCGCTGTACGCCGCGGACCTGGCCACCAGCCTGCACGAAGGCATGCAATTGGCCCACGACGCCCTGCACACCGGGCTGGCGCGGGAGAAGATGGAAGAGCTGGCGGCCTTCACCGCCGTTTACCGAGAGGAGAACGCACAGTGAGTGTGCCGACGGTTCTGCAGAAGATCCTGGCCCGAAAGGCCGAAGAAGTCGCCGAACGCCGCGCCCGTGTCGCCTTTGCCGAGGTGGAGCAGTTGGCGCGTGCAGCGGATGCCCCGCGTGGTTTCGCCAATGCTCTGCTGGAGCGTGCCAAGCGCCGCGAGCCGGCGGTGATTGCCGAGGTGAAGAAGGCTTCGCCGAGCAAGGGTGTCCTGCGCGAGAACTTCGACCCTGCCGACATCGCCCGCAGCTACGAAGAGGGTGGCGCTGCCTGCCTCTCGGTGCTGACCGACATCGACTTCTTCCTCGGCAGCGATGCCTACCTGAAGGAAGCCCGCGCGGCCTGCAAGCTGCCGGTGATCCGCAAGGACTTCATGATCGATCCGTACCAGGTGGTGGAAGCCCGTGCCATCGGCGCCGACTGCATCCTGCTGATCGTCTCGGCGCTGGATGATGTGCGCATGGCCGAGCTGGCCTCGGTGGCCAAGGACGTCGGCCTCGACGTGCTGGTGGAAGTGCACGACGCGGCAGAGCTGGAGCGTGCGTTGAAGACCCTGGACACCCCGCTGGTCGGCATCAACAACCGCAACCTGCACACCTTCGAGGTAAGCCTGGAGACCACCCTGGACCTGCTGCCGGAGATCCCGCGCGAGCGCATGGTGATCACCGAAAGCGGCATCCTCAACCGTGCCGATGTCGAGCTGATGGAAGTCAGCGACGTGTTCGGTTTCCTGGTCGGCGAGGCCTTCATGCGCGCCGAGGTGCCGGGCACCGAGCTCAAGCGCCTGTTCTTCCCCGAGCGCAGTAAGGTCAAGCTGGGCGCCGATCCGGACTGACAGCTCTTTGTAGGAGCTCGCTCGCGAACTGCCCAGGCGCCGTAGTGGCCTGTAATGGTTCGCGAGCAAGCTCGCTCCTACAGAGTCAGGACAACAAAAAAGCCGGCGATTGCCGGCTTTTTTGCTTTCTGGGGATGCTTCAGCGGGTGCCGAAGACCACCATGGTCTTGCCTTTCACGTGTACCAGACCCTGTTCTTCCAGGCTCTTTAGTACGCGGCCGACCATCTCGCGGGAACAGCCGACGATGCGGCCGATCTCCTGGCGGGTGATCTTGATCTGCATGCCGTCCGGGTGAGTCATGGCGTCCGGCTGCTGGCACAGGTCCAGCAGGGTACGCGCAACGCGGCCGGTGACATCGAGGAAGGCCAGGTCGCCAACCTTGCGCGTGGTCTTGCGCAGGCGGTCCGCCATCTGGCTGCCCAGGGTGAAGAGAATCTCCGGATCCTGCTGGCTCAGTTCGCGGAACTTCGCGTAGCTGATCTCGGCGACTTCGCATTCGGTCTTGGCGCGAATCCAGGCGCTGCGCTCCTGGCCGGTGCTGCCTTCTTTCTCGAAGAGTCCCATCTCGCCGAAGAAGTCGCCAGTGTTGAGGTACCCGATGATCATCTCGCGGCCATCGTCATCCTCGATCAGGACGGTTACCGACCCCTTGATGATGAAGAACAGGCTCTCGCAGCGGTCACCGGCGTAGATGATGGTGCTCTTGGCGGTGAAGCGGCGGCGATGACAGTGCGCGAGCAACTTGTCGAGGTTCTTGATTTTGGGTGTGAGGGTAATAGCTACCATGCCCGAGTCCCGGAAAGTATAAGAGTGGCCTTTGCACTACAGGCGCTAATGATTTTTTATGTTCAGCTGTGGTGCCGTGCATCCCTGGCGCGATCCCCCTCGATCCCCAGGGCGGCGTGATTGCCTTGCTGAGCAGTCTTGCGTGTACGTAAATCAGCAAGAGCTTAACAGACGACGTGTTACCAGCAATCGGAAGTCTGGAACGTTCGTGTAGGCAATTTCTGAGAGTGTGCCAGTAAACCGGCGCCAGCTTAAGCGATAAATGCATACTCGCCGTGTGGAAATGAGACCTGGGTAACAGCCATCGCTCCCACTGGGCGTGCTAGAGGGCTGTGATAAGCTGTCGCCCCTTTTTTTCCGGCGGAGTTCCTTGCAATGAAAGCGCGAATCCAGTGGGCGGGCGAGGCCATGTTCCTCGGCGAATCCGGCAGCGGCCACGTCGTGGTGATGGATGGCCCGCCGGATGCCGGTGGCCGCAATCTGGGCGTGCGTCCCATGGAGATGCTCCTGCTCGGCCTGGGTGGCTGCACCAACTTCGACGTGGTCAGCATCCTGAAAAAGGGTCGTCAGCCAGTGGAAAGCTGCGAGGCCTTCCTCGAGGCCGAGCGTGCCGATGAAGACCCGAGGGTGTTCACCAAGATCCACGTGCATTTCGTGGTCAAGGGCCGTGGTCTGAAGGAAGCGCAGGTCAAGCGTGCGGTCGAGCTGTCGGCCGAGAAATACTGCTCCGCCTCGATCATGCTCGGCCGCGCCGGCGTAGAGATCACCCACGATTACGAGATCGTGGAACTGGGCTGACAGCCTCGTTCATCCTTTCATCATCAAGGGTGCGCAAAATCTGGCAGAGGTCGCCTGACCTCTGCATAATGCGCCACCTTTTTTCAGGGCCTTCCGCCCGAAACCAGAAACCACAATCGCCATCGCGAAGAGGTGTAAACCGTCCTACGCAGGTGCTGCCGTACGCATCTGACGGGCATGCTCAACCACGCGGCAGAGCCGCATTTGATGAGAGTTATCCCACGGTGAAAAGCAAACTCAAGCTCCACGGGTTCAACAACCTGACGAAGACCTTGAGCTTCAACATCTATGACATCTGCTACGCCGAGACGCCTGAAGACCAGCAGGCTTACGTGCAGTACATCGACGAAGAGTACGATGCCGAACGTCTCACGCAGATCCTCACCGATGTTGTCGACATCATTGGCGCAAACATCCTGAACATCGCCCGTCAGGATTACGATCCGCAAGGCGCCAGCGTGACCATCCTGATCTCCGAGCAGCCGGTCACCCCGACCGATAGCCAGATCGAGGAATCCCCGGGGCCGCTACCGGAAACCATCCTGGCGCACCTCGACAAGAGCCATATCACCGTACACACCTATCCGGAGATCCATCCGGTGGAAGGCATCGCGACCTTCCGGGTGGACATCGATGTGTCGACCTGCGGCGTCATCTCGCCGCTGAAAGCGCTCAACTACCTCATCCACCAGTTCGATTCGGATATCGTCACCGTGGATTACCGCGTGCGCGGCTTTACCCGTGACGTGGAAGGGAAGAAGCACTTCATCGACCACGAGATCAACTCGATCCAGAACTATCTCTCCGACGACACGTACGAGGCCTACCAGATGACCGACGTGAACGTGTACCAGGAGAACCTGTTCCACACCAAGATGCTGCTCAAGGAGTTCGACCTGGACAACTACCTGTTCGGCGATGCGACCCGCAACCTGTCGCCCGAGCAGCGCAAGCAGGTGGAAGAGCGTGTCAGGCACGAGATGCTGGAGATCTTCTATGCGCGCAACATGCCGCGCTGATTTCTCCGCAGGATGAGAAAGGGCACCCAAGGGTGCCCTTTTTCATTGCCGGTCAGTCAGTCCTCACCGACCTCGCGGCTGGTGGCGCTCTGTGTCGGACGGTGGTTGTCCGGGAACAGCTTGTGGAATTGTCCGATCTGCTGCTTCGACATCTCGATGGGTTGCTCGAACAGCACCCACTGCACACCCTCGGTGCACGGCGGCGTGGTGAGCGAGCCGTGGTAGTACAGGTGGTGGCTGGCGCTGGGAACCAGCTTGGCGAGGTCGGGGGCGGACTTCGCGGCGAGTTGTGCTTCCTTGCCTTCCTGGGATGGCAGGTGCTTCCACAGGTTGGCCAGTTCCTTGTTCGCTCGGCCCTCCTTGATCATCAGGCCAAGCACCAGCAGGTGCCCGTCCTTGTCCTGGTTCACCAGGTGCATTTCCATGGGGTAGGACTGGTGGTTGAACTGATGCTCGCTGGGCGTATGGAAATGGAACTGCACAAGGCGGTAGTCGGTGCCCTTGTAGGTCAGCGTGTCGCCGTCGGCCGCACTGGCCTGGATGGTGTGGCCGTTGTTGATCAGCTTGAGCGATGTCTTGCCGTAATGCAGCTTCAGTTCTGCGGCGTCGACTTTCTGTGGCTGCGTCCGGGACTTTTCCACATCGATCGGTGATTGCTCGTGCCCGCTGGCGCAAAGAGCGCTGCCCAGCTCACCCCAGTGCGCCGGGCCCTGGTCGCCGGTGTATGCCCAGTGGGCGTCGGCGGCGTGGGCGGTGGAAAGGGCGAGGCAGAGTGGGGCGATAAGGTAGGAAAAACAGGTAGTGAAGCGCATGGAAACTCCGGTTGGGGTGAACAGCCGGAGCAGCATCCTCCCAGCATGGGCTGTGCGGAAGGTGTAGGGAAAAGCTTAGGGATTTTCCTGCGCTAGATAGAGAGATATCCGGGCCGATGCCGATTCATCGGCCCGGAGAGGATCAGATCCGGTAAGTGGACTTGGTCATCACCCTGGACAGCAGCGTCATGCCGAACTTCACCGGCGCGGGGAAGCGCAGGCCGCCGGCCTCGATGGCGCTGGTGGCGTGGTGCTCCTCGTCTTCGCGCATTTGTTCGAGGATGGCGCGGGACTTCTGGTCTGCGGCTGGGATCTCCGCCAGGTGTTCGTCCAGATGCTTGCACACCTGGTCTTCCGTGGCGGCGACGAACCCCAGGCTGACGCGGTCGCTGATCAGCCCGGCGGCCGCGCCAACACCAAAGGACAGTCCGTAGAAGAGCGGATTGAGCACACTCGGGCGGCTGCCCAGCTCGCGGATGCGTTGTTCGCACCAGGCGAGATGATCGACTTCTTCGTCGGCCGCTTCTTCCATCGCCTTGCGTACTTTCGGCAACTTGGCAGTCAGTGCCTGCCCCTGGTACAGCGCCTGGGCGCAGACCTCGCCGGTGTGGTTGATGCGCATCAGGCCGGCAACATGGCGGGCATCGGTCTCGCTGAGCTCGGCGTCGGGCTGGACGATGGCGGGCGACGGACGCCCCGGATGGCCACTGAACGGCAGCAGGGTACGCAGTGCGGCATCGGCCTGCAGGAGGAAACGGTCGGCGGGAGAGTAGTGACGGTCGGCGGACATGGCGCACCTCCGAGTAGGAACATTCGTTCGGCAGTTTACCGGATGGCGGATGACAGGTCTTGCCGAGGTGCGCGCAGCTTCTTGGCGTCGACTGGTCGGCGATCAGCCCGGCGGCCAGTGCATCTGGCGCTGACCCAACACGTGCATGTGGATGTGGTGCACGGTCTGGCCGCCGAGGTCGTTGCAGTTCATCACCACGCGGAAGCCCTCGTCGCAGCCCTGCTCCTTCGCCAGGCGCTGGGCGGTGAAGAGGATGTGCCCGGCCAGCGGCTTGTCCGCTTCGCTCAGGTCGTTGAGGGTGGACACGTGCTTCTTCGGGATCACCAGGAAATGTACCGGCGCTTGCGGGCCGATGTCGTGGAAGGCGATCACCTGGTCATCTTCATAGAGCTTGCGCGCGGGAATTTCCCCGGCGACGATCTTGCAGAACAGACAGTCCACGAAGTGCTCCTCCAGTCATAGTGGGTAGGAGCAGGAGTTTAGCGGCCGTCGACCGCCGCGCCCAGTTCCGGGCCGGCCAACGCAAGGAGCGAGCGTGCAGAACGATATTCATGATCTGGGCCTGGTGCTGGACTCCAGGGTCAAGCTGATCGTCATCGAATCCTGGGACGAACCCCGGGTGCTGGAAACCCTGACCGGGCTGGCCGTGCGCCGTGGGCTCAACCTGCAGCTGTGGTCGGCGACCGAGGGCCTGCAGCGCCTCGGTTTTGGTGGCGAAGCCCAGGGCGAGGGCGACAGCCGCGAGGCGGAAACTGCCCTGCGGCTGATCAAGGCCGACCCGCAGCCCAACCTCTATGTGCTCTGCGATCTGCATCCCTATCTGGCAGATAACCCGCGTGCCGTGCGTCTGCTCAAGGAGATCGCCATGGCCGAGGGCAATTTCCGCCCCACGGTGGTGCTGGTTTCCCATGCGCTGAAACTGCCGGCCGAAGTGCAGCGCTTCGCCGCGCGTTTCGCGCTGTCGCTGCCTTCCGAGGACGAACTGGTCGGCCTGGTGCGCGAGGAAGCAAGCCGCTGGAGCGAGCGCAACAAGGGTGCTCGGGTACGAACGGACAATCGCACGCTGCGCCAGGTGGTGAAGAACCTGCGCGGCCTGACCCACGGTGAGGCCCGATTGCTGGCGCGCAGTGTGATCTGCAACGACGGCGCGATCACCCAGGAAGACCTGCCGGAGCTCAATCGCACCAAGTTCGAGCTGCTCAATCTCGACGGTGTCCTCAGTTTCGAGCACGACACCGCACGTTTCGCCGAAGTGGGCGGGCTGGCCAATCTCAAACGCTGGCTGGGTGAGCGGCAGAGCGCTTTTACCGAGAGCAAGGACAAGGACCTGCCCAAGGGCGTGTTGCTGGTGGGTGTGCAGGGCGGCGGCAAGAGCCTGGCGGCCAAGGCTGTTGCCGGGCTGTGGGGCTTGCCGTTGCTGCGCCTGGATTTCGGTAGCCTCTACAACAAGTACTTCGGCGAGACCGAGCGCAACCTGCGCGAGGCCTTGCGCCTGGCGGACAGCATGGCGCCCTGTGTGCTCTGGGCGGACGAGATCGAGAAGGGCGTGGCCACCGGTGACCAGGACAACGGCGTCAGTCAGCGCGTTCTGGCCACGTTGCTGACCTGGATGGCCGAGCGCAAGGCGCCGGTGTTCATGGTGGCCACCGCGAACGCCATCGATCGGCTACCGCCGGAGCTGGTGCGCAAGGGGCGTTTCGACGAGTTGTTCTTCGTCGACCTGCCGGATGACGAGGTACGCCAGGATATCTTCCGCATCCATCTGCAGCGTCGAGAGCTGGACGCGACCCAGTTCGAACTGGATGAACTGGCCGCTGCCAGCGAAGGATTCTCCGGCGCGGAGATCGAGCAGGCAGTGGTTGGCGCGTTCTATGCCGCGCAGGCTCGGCAGAAGTCTGTGGACCAGGCGTTGCTGCTGGAGGAAATCCGCCGTACCGCGCCGCTGTCGGTGGTGATGGCCGAGGAGTTGGCGGCCCTGCGCGCGTGGGCCGACGGTCGCACGGTGCGCGCGGACTGAGCCTGGCTAGCTGGCCAGCGCCAGGCGATTGATGCGCCCAGCCAGCTTGCGCATGACCCAGCGTGGCAGCAGGCGCACGCCACAGGCGAACAGACGGTTGCGCCAGCCAGGGATGATCAGGGCGGGCGCGCGGCGCAGCGCTTTCACTGCCAGGAAGGCGACTTCCTCAGGAGACATTACTCGCTTGCTGTCGCCGAGCTTGCCCAGGTGCATGCCGGCGTTTCGGTAGAAGGCGGTGCGGGTCGGCCCGGGGCACAACACGGAAACCTTAATGCCGCGGTCTTTGAGCTCTTCGCGCAAGCCTTCGGAGAAGTGCAGCACGAATGCCTTGCTGGCGTAGTAGCTGCTCATCCACGGGCCGGGCAACAGGCTGGCCAGCGACGCGACGTTGAGAATTCGTCCGCCGCCGCTGCGCTCCATCATCGCGCCGATGCCATGGCACAGGCGCGCCAGGGCCAGCACGTTGAGCTCCAGCAATTCCTGCTCGCGGGACCAGTCCTGGTCGATGAAGGCGCCGGAGGTACCGACCCCGGCATTATTCACCAGCAGCTCGATGTGCCGCCCGCTCTGTTCCAGTTCGTGCAGCAGGCCGGAGATCTGCAGCGGTTCGGACAGGTCGCAGACGCGGAACAGCACCTCCACCCCGAAACGCTGGGACAACTCGCAAGCGGCGCTATCCAGCGCGTCGCGCTGGCGCGCCACCAGGATCAGTGCCTGGCCACGGCGGGCGAGGGCTTCGGCCAGGGCCAGGCCGATTCCGCTGGAAGCGCCGGTGATGAGGGCAAAACGAGGCATTCAGGAGTCTCTGTGGCGGGGTGGCGTTCGACCACGCCCGCCACGGGTTGTTGCATTACTGATCCGAGTCGCCGCCTTCGCTGTCGCCACTGCTGAAGTCGCCGTCGGAAGGCTCCGCGGTAGCCGCCGGATCGGCAGCTTCGTCGCCTTGCTGGTGTTGCGAGGCTTGCGCCGCCTGGGCGCGTTCGACGTAGCTCTGGTAGGCCGGCATCGCGATGGCGGCGAGGATACCGCCAAACACCGGGAACAGCAGCCAGGAGAAGGCCAGGACCTTGACGCCAGTGCTGTTGGGCGGCGGCGGCGGGCCGAAGCGGTTGGCAGTCTGCTCGCCGGGCATGAACAGCATCAGCAGGCTCAGGACCGCGTTGACGAAGGGTACCAGCAGCGCAAGCCAGAGCCAGCCGGACCAGCCCAGGTCATGCAGGCGCTGTACGCCAATCGGCACGCTGAAGACCACGGCGGCAATGACCACGACCGCGATAGCCACCACGCCCAGGGGCAGTGATACGGCCATCAGCAGGCTGGCGAGCAGGTACGCGCCGAAGGCGATGAAGGAGAGTGCGGCAGACCAGCCGAGATAGCGTACGCGTCCGATCCGGCCGGACAGGCTGCGGACTTTCAGTTCGCCGAACTCCGGGAGGTCATCGCCGACCTGTGCCTGGGGAGGCGCGTAGGGCGATGCTGCCGTGGCGGGGCTCGCGGGCGCGCCGGTGGGGGCCGGGTTGGCTGCCAGCTCGGCCTGGCGCGCGAGGTATTTCTCGATGACGATGCCGCAGGCGCTGCATTCGATGGCGCTGGCTTGCTCATGCCCGCACTTGGGGCAGGTCATCCGCTCGCTGCTGGCCGCTTCACCGGCCGCGCGGGCGGCCAGGGTCGCTTCGCTGGGGTGGTCTTCGGTCTCTACCAGGCTGAAGCCGGCAATGCCTTCGGCTTCCTTGCGGGCGTTGGCGCCGGCGCCATGGAGCGCGCGCAGGTATTTGTCGGCTTCGTCGCCGGACAGATCGCGCTTGAGCACGACCGGCTGGCCACTGAACAGCGCATCGATCTTCGAGGCATCACTCTTGAACAGGCGAGCGAGATTTTCCTTGGCAGTCTCCAGCGGCGTCTGTGGCATCAGCGCGCCGTCGAACACGATCTTGAAGCGGGATTGGTCCATCGGGGCATCCTTGTCTTCTGGCTATGTTGGAATCGCTACAGCGTAATCGGGCAGCCGGAGGCCAACAAGCAGCCCCGGCGGATATATCGTGAGCGGTGCCGCAGCTCAGACCAGCAGTTGGTTGGACAGCCCGGCGCTGCGGGTGAGGGCCTGGCGGTACTCGTGGTCGAGTCGAGCGATCAGGTCGCCTACCGCCGGCAGGTCGCGGATGTCGCCAACACCCTGGCCGGCGGACCACACGGTCTTCCAGGCCTTAGCCTCGTCACTCACCGGCTTGAGCTTCTCACCATAGTTGAGCGCGCCCTTGTCGTTCAGCCGCTGCATGTCGAAGCCGGCGGCTTCCAGGCTCTGCCGCATGAAGCTGGCCGGCACGCCGGAGACGGCGGGAGTGTGGATGATGTCGGCAGCGCGAGCGTCGAGCAGCATGTGCTTGTAGTCCTCGGAGGCGGCGCTCTCGCGGGTGGCGATGAAGCGGGTGCCGAGGTAGGCGAGGTCGGCTCCCAGCACCTGGGCGGCGAGGATCTCGTGGCCATGGTTGATGCAGCCGGCCAGCAGCAGGGTCTTGTCGAAGAACTGGCGGATCTCGGCGACCAGCGCGAAGGGGCTCCAGGTGCCGGCGTGGCCACCGGCGCCGGCGGCAACGGCGATCAGGCCGTCGACCCCGGCTTCTGCCGCCTTCTCGGCGTGCCGGCGCGTGGTGACGTCATGGAATACCAGGCCGCCATAGCTGTGTACGGCGTCCACTACCTCGCGCACTGCGCCCAGGCTGGTAATGACGATGGGCACCTTGTGCTCGACGCAGAGTTTCAGGTCGGCCTGCAGCCGCGGGTTGGTGTTGTGGACAATCAGGTTGACCGCATACGGGGCAGCCTGCGGATCGGCGGCGAGGCCCGCCTCGATTTCTTCCAGCCAGGCCTTGAAGCCGCTGCTCTCGCGCTGGTTCAGCGCCGGGAAGCTGCCGACGATACCGCTTTTGCAGCAGGCCAGGACCAGTTGCGGGGTGGAGACCAGGAACATCGGGGCCGCTACCAGCGGAATGCGCAGGCGGCGGTCGAGCAGGGCAGGCAGGGACATGGCAGTTTCCTTGTCGGGGTCAGAAGGGTTTGACGACCACCAGGATCACGATGGCAAGCAGGAACAGCACCGGCACCTCGTTGAACCAGCGGTAGAACACGTGGCTGCGGCCGTTTTCGCCGCGGGCAAAGCGCTTGAGCATGGCGCCGCAGGCGTGGTGATAGCCGATCAGCAGCACCACCAGGGTCAGCTTGGCGTGCATCCAGCCCTGGGTCAGCCAGGCCGGATTGAGGTAGAGCATCCAGGCGCCGAGGACGATGGTAAGGATCATCGACGGGCCCATGATGCCGCGGTACAGCTTGCGTTCCATGATGCAGAAGCGTTCGCGGCTGGCAGCGTCTTCGCTCATGGCGTGGTAGACGAACAGGCGCGGAAGATAGAAAAGGCCGGCGAACCAGCAGACCACGGCAATGATGTGAAAGGCTTTCAACCACAGGTAAAGCATCGGGATTTCCTCGGATCACGGTTGAGCCGATAGTAGTGGCGCCGTGCAATGGAGTCATCCCGCATCTATATACACAGGGGGCGTTATCGCCTGTCCCGTCCGTGGCGCATTGCCGCGCGCGCCGTATGGCATCCGGAAGATGCCAGGCTGCTGCTCATGTCCGACCTCACGCCGTCCGAACCTCCTGCCGACGTCTCGCCGCGCCAGACCCTGAAACGCTCAATCGCCAGACACCCCTTGCTGCGGCGATGGCGGCGGACTCTGGCGTTCTGGCTCGGGGCTCTCCTGGTAGGCCTCGTCGCGCTGGCTTTCGCCCATCTGGCAGACCTGGCCAGCGCGACTTTCCGTGCCGTGGTCGCGCACAACCGCTGGTGGCCCTGGTTGCTCTGCCCCCTGGGCTTCGCCGGCCTGGTGTGGTTGACCCAGGGGGCGCTGAAGAACACCCGCGGCAGCGGCATTCCGCAAGTCATCGTGGCGCTGGAGATGCGCAGCAGTCGAACGCGCAATGCCTTGCTGTCGCTGCCGATCGCCGCAGGCAAGTTGTTCCTCACCTTGCTGGCATTGCTGGTAGGCGCTTCAGCGGGGCGTGAAGGGCCGACGGTGCATATTGGAGCCGCGCTGATGTACTCCTTCGGTCGGCGCCTGGGCCTTTACGACAAGCGCACGGTGTCCGGCCTGATCATTGCCGGCGGCGCTGCCGGTATCGCGGCGGCCTTCAATACGCCCCTGGGTGGTGTGGTTTTCGCTATCGAAGAGCTGAGCCGTACCTTCGAGCAGCGTTTCAGTGGCCTGGTGCTCACGGCGGTGCTGCTGGGTGGCATGGTCACGCTGGGGCTGATGGGCAGCTACAGCTACTTCGGCCGGCTATCCGAGAGCATGCCATTGGGGCCCGCGTGGATCGCCGTAGTCGCCTGCGGCCTGCTCGGCGGGTTGCTTGGCGGCCTCTACTGTCGGCTGGTCCTGCCTACCCGGCGGGGGCCATTGAGTTTCATCAGCCGCTGGCGCGGGCGCTGGCCGATTCGCTTCGCCGCCGGCTGTGGTCTCCTGCTGGCGCTGCTCGGGATGCTCTCGGGGCAGCATGTGTTCGGCACCGGCTACGCGGAGACCCGCTCTATTCTTGAGGGGCAGCCCGTGGTGGGGCATGAGTTTCTGTTGTGGAAGTTCATTGCCAATGTGATCTCCTTCATCGCGGGGATTCCTGGCGGGCTGTTCTCGCCGTCACTCACCGTCGGTGCCAGCCTGGCGCCCTGGCTGGCACCGCTGATCCCCGGTGCCAGCCTTCCTGCGGTCGGGCTGCTGGGAATGTCGGCCTACCTTGCCGGCGTAACGCGCACTCCGCTGACGGCCACGGTGATCACCGTCGAGATGTCGCACAGCCCGGACATGCTGATTCCGATCCTGGCGGCGACGCTGCTGGCCAGCGGCGTTTCCGCGCGCCTGACGCCGCTACCCATCTATCACGCGCTGGCCCGCCAGATGCAGGAAGCCCTGGCTCCGACCAAAGGGTCTCAAACCTAGGTAATTTCACTCTGTTCAGTCCGGGCAGCGGCTCATATCATGGATGCCCCTGAATTTGGCCCAAATGGTGGAGTGACAGGCAGATGATCAAGGTTGGTATCGTAGGTGGTACGGGTTACACGGGCGTGGAGCTGTTGCGCCTGCTGGCACAGCATCCCCAGGCGCGTGTCGAGGTGATCACCTCGCGCTCCGAGGAAGGCGTGAAGGTTGCCGATATGTACCCGAACCTGCGAGGCCACTATGACGGGCTGGCCTTCAGCGTGCCGGACGTGAAGCGCCTGGGCGAGTGCGATGTGGTGTTCTTCGCCACCCCGCACGGTGTGGCCCACGCACTGGCTGGCGAGCTGCTGGCGACGGGTACGCGGGTGATCGACCTGTCCGCGGACTTCCGTCTGCAGGACGCCGAAGAGTGGGCCAAGTGGTATGGCCAGCCCCACGGCGCGCCGGAACTGCTGCCCGAAGCTGTCTACGGCCTGCCGGAAGTAAACCGTGAGGCCATCAAGTCTGCACGTCTGATCGCCGTCCCCGGCTGCTACCCGACCGCCACCCAGCTCGGCTTCATTCCGTTGCTGGAGAACGGCCTGGCTGACGCCAGCCAATTGATCGCCGACTGCAAGTCCGGCGTCAGCGGTGCCGGCCGTGGCGCCAAGGTGGGTTCGCTGTTCTGCGAAGCCGGCGAAAGCATGATGGCCTACTCGGTGAAGGGCCATCGTCACCTGCCGGAAATCAGCCAGGGCCTGCGCCGCGCAGCCAAGGGCGATGTCGGCCTGACCTTCGTGCCGCACCTGACGCCGATGATCCGCGGGATCCACGCGACCCTGTACGCCCGCGTCGCTGACCGGGGTGTCGACCTGCAGAAGCTGTATGAAGAGCGCTACGCCAACGAACCGTTCGTCGACGTGATGCCCGCTGGCAGCCATCCGGAAACCCGCAGCGTGCGTGGTGCCAACGTTTGCCGCATCGCGGTGCACCGCCCGCAGGGCGGGGACCTGGTGGTGATCCTGTCGGTCATCGACAACCTGGTGAAGGGCGCATCCGGCCAGGCGATCCAGAACATGAACATCCTGTTCGGCCTCGACGAGCACCTGGGCCTGTCCAACGTCGCGCTGCTGCCGTAAGGAAAGACTGCCCCGGAAGGCGGCCAATTGATCTGGACCAATGGATGAGTCGGATTAGTTGACCGTTTTTCTGGGGTAAGCGGATAATGGTCCGCAATGTTGTAACGTACGGCTTCGGCCGGGAGAGTTTTCACCATGACCATCGAAACCTTCACCCCCACTCCGCTGATGTTCTCGCACGGCGCTGCGAACAAGGTGAAGAACCTGATCGACGAAGAAGGCAATCCGCGCCTCAAGCTGCGGGTGTTCGTCACAGGCGGTGGCTGCTCGGGCTTCCAGTACGGGTTCACCTTCGATGAAGACACCGCGGACGACGACACCATCGTCGAGCGCGATGGTGTCAGCCTCGTGGTCGATCCGATGAGCTTCCAGTACCTCGCCGGTGCGGAAGTGGACTACCAGGAAGGCCTCGAAGGTTCGCGGTTCGTCATCAAGAACCCGAACGCAGCGACCACCTGCGGCTGCGGCCAGTCCTTCTCGATCTGATTGCTGTAGAAGCGAAAACGCCGCGCAGATGCGCGGCGTTTTTGTTTGTCGGGCGGGTTCAGGCGGGGTAGAGCGCACCGAGAATGCGTGGCCCTTGGGCGGCTGTCACTTCCGGGCAATTGCCGGGCTTGCGCTCGAGGAAGCGATGAGCCAGCCAGGCAAAGGCCATCGCCTCCATCCACTCCGGTGGTACGCCGCGCTCGATGCTGCTGATGACACTCGCGCCAGGCATGTGCGCAGCAAGGCGTTGCATCAGCGTTGCGTTGAAGGCTCCGCCGCCGCAAACCACCACTTCCTCACAGCCCGGCTGCGCATCCAGCAGGGCATGGGCAATGCTGTGGGCGGTCAGCTCCAGCAGCGTGGCCTGTACATCCTCGGCGTTTACCGAACCGTGGTTGGCCAGTAGCGCCTGGAGCCAAGCCAGGTTGAAGCGTTCGCGGCCAGTACTTTTCGGCCCTTTGGCGGCAAAGAAGTCATCCGCCAGCATCGACTGCAGCAAGCGCTTGTCGATGTTGCCGCTGGCCGCCCAGGCGCCGTCACGATCATAGGGCTCGCCGCGCTGCTGCTGAATCCAGGCATCCAGCAGCACATTGCCCGGGCCACAATCGAAGCCTCGGACTGCCTGTCCGGGGCTCAGCAGCGAGACGTTGCTGAAGCCGCCGACATTGAGGATCGCGCACTCGCGGTGATCGCTGCCGAACAATGCCTGGTGGAAGGCAGGAACGAGTGGCGCACCCTGGCCACCGGCAGCGACGTCGCGGCGGCGGAAGTCGGCCACCACATCGATCCCGGTCAGTTCGGCCAGCAATGCCGGATTGCCGATCTGCACGGTGAAGCCCAGGTGCGGCTCGTGGCGAATGGTCTGGCCGTGGCTGCCGATAGCACGAATCGAGTTGCTGCCCAGGCTCTCCCGAGCGAGGAGCTCGTTGACGCCTTGTGCAACCAGACGTACCCAGCTGTTTTCCGCGAGGGCGGAGCGGGCGATTTCGTCATGGCCGCAGGAGCAGAGTGCCAGGAGATCGGCGCGCAGCGCTGCAGGCATGGGGAGGTAGTGAGAGGCGAGCAGAGTGGTCTGCTCGCCTTGCTCGATCAGAGCGATGTCCAGTCCGTCGAGACTGGTGCCGGACATCACTCCCAGATAGAGCGGCATCGATCAGCGCTTGTTCAGGGCCAGGAAGGTTGCCTTCTCCTGGTCCATGCGCGCGATCAGCGGTTGCGCCTGCGCCATGAAGCGCTTGCGCTCCGGACCAGTCAGCGGGTCGGCTGTCGGCAGCTTGGCGCTCAGTGGATCGACGTGCTGGCCGTTGACCTGGAACTCGTAGTGCAGGTGCGGGCCAGTGGCGAGGCCGGTCATGCCGACGTAGCCGATGATCTGGCCTTGCTTCACGGCAACGCCGGAGCGAATGCCCTTGGCGAAACGGCTCATGTGGCCATACACGGTGCGATAGCGTTGGCCGTGCTGAATCACCACGGCGTTGCCGTAGCCACCCTTGCGCCCGGCTTCGAGGATCTTTCCGTCGCCGGTCGCCTTGATCGGGGTGCCAATCGGCGCTGCGTAGTCCACGCCCTTGTGTGCACGAATCTTGTTCAGGATCGGATGGAAACGCCCTATCGAGAAGCGCGAGCTGATACGCGCGAAGTCCACCGGCGTGCGGATGAACGCTTTGCGCATGCTGCTGCCGTCGGCGCGCAGGTAGCTGGTGTTGCCTTGCTTGTTGGTGTAGCGCACCGCGGTGTATTCCTTGCCGCGGTTGACGAAGCGGACGGCCAGGATACTGCCGGTGCCGACCTGCTTGCCCTTCACCTGCTGCGATTCGTAGATCACGTCGAACTCGTCGCCCTGGCGAATATCCTGGGCGAAATCGATGTCGTAGCCCAGAACGTTGGCCATCGACATGATCAGGTCGTGGGACAACCCTGCATTGCGGCCGGCGACGAACAGGGAGCTGTCGATGCGGCCGTGGGCATAGTTGGCATGGACCGAAGGTTTCACCAGGTCGCGCTTGAAGTCATAGCCCTTGGCGGACTTGGCCAGGCTGATGGTCTCCAGATCGCTGCGCTTGACCTTCAGGCCTTGCAGCTCGCCCTTGGAATCAATGAGGAAGTCCACGTCCTGGCCGACATCGAGACGGGTGAACTGCTTGGCGTCCTTGTTGGCGGCAAGCATGTCGTGCACGGCGTTAGCCGGCAGGCCGGCCTTCGCGAACACGTTGGAAAGAGTGTCGCCCTTGCCCACGGTCACGCTCTTCCACGCAGGTTCTGCGGGAGCGGAGGGGGAGGGTTGCTGCTTCGAATCGGCGAGATCGTTGTTCTTTTCCGCGTCTTTTCCGGCGCTGTTCTGGTTATCCGGCTGGCCTTCGATCTGTGCAAAAGGCGAAGAGCCGTCGTCTTCCGTGACCGCGTTGGGTCGAAGATCGTCTTTTTCCTGAAGGATCTGCTCGGTACCGCTTTCCAGCTCGAGATTGAGCGTGGTCTTCTTCGCCTCGACCTCGGCCGAGGGGAACACCAGCAGAGCCAGGCTGAGGAGCGCTGCTACACCGCTTGCGGCGAGCAGATGGCTCTTCGGGTAGTACGGCGCTTTCTGATTGGATTGCGTCATGGCATGAGTGGTGTTTTTGGAATGTGAAATAACTGCCTAAAATATAACCAAATTCCCTCTGAAGCAACCCTGATGTCGGGCTTCTGACGTCCTGTCCTCTGGCGCTGGGCAAAACTTGTTTTTAGTGCCTGTTCTTGTATCGTTGGTTCCCTTTCGCAATTCGCAACGTACAGGAACCTGCAATGAAGTCGGTCGAAGAGCAGCTGGCGCTGATCAAGCGCGGAGCAGACGAAATTCTCGTGGAGGCCGAGCTGATCGAAAAGCTCAAGCGCGGCCAGCCCCTGCGTATCAAGGCCGGCTTCGACCCGACCGCCCCCGACCTGCACCTGGGCCATACCGTTCTTATTAATAAGCTGCGGCAGTTCCAGGATCTGGGCCATCAGGTGATCTTCCTGATCGGTGACTTCACTGGGATGATCGGTGACCCGAGCGGAAAAAGTGTTACCCGCCCACCCCTCACCCGCGAGCAGGTTCTCGACAACGCCGAGACGTACAAGGCTCAAGTTTTCAAGATCCTGGACCCCGCGAAGACCGAGGTGGCCTTCAATTCCACCTGGATGGACCAGCTTTCCCCCGCTGATTTCATTCGACTGGCCTCCCAGTACACCGTTGCACGTATGCTGGAACGCGATGATTTCAGCAAACGCTATGCCAGTAATCAGTCCATCGCCATTCACGAGTTCCTTTATCCGCTGGTCCAGGGCTACGACTCGGTAGCGCTGCGAGCCGACGTCGAACTCGGTGGCACCGATCAGAAGTTCAACCTGCTGATGGGGCGCGAGCTTCAACGTGCCTACGATCAGGAGCCGCAGTGCATCCTGACCATGCCGTTGCTCGAAGGTCTGGACGGCGTGAAGAAGATGTCCAAGTCCTTGGGCAACTACATCGGTATCCAGGAAGCGCCGGGCGTCATGTACAGCAAGTTGGTCTCCATTCCGGATACCTTGATGTGGCGTTACTTCGAGCTGCTCAGCTTCCGCTCCATGGATGAGATCAATGGTTTCCGCAAGGATGTAGAGGCTGGCGCCAATCCGCGCGACATCAAGATCAGGCTGGCTGAAGAGATCGTCGCTCGCTTCCATGGCGAAGAAGCTGCTGCTTCGGCGCACAAGTCCGCCGGTAACCGTCTCAAGGAAGGCGAGCTGCCGGAAGATCTGCCGGAAGTGGAAGTGGCGGCGGGAGAAGATCTGCCGATCGGTGCTGTCCTTAATAAGGCAGGCTTGGTGAAGAACTCTGCAGTCGCTCGCGACCTGCTGTCTTCTGGTGGCGTGCGGGTGGATGGCGATGTAGTAGATCGCAGCTTCGTGTTCAAGGTCGGTGCTACCCACGTGCTGCAGGCTGGCAAGAAGGCCTTCGCGCGCGTCTCTCTGGTTGCTGAGTGAAGAAAGTTTAAATTAGTCGTTGACGGCTAATTTAAACTCCCTATAATGCGCACCACTCCCAGCGACGAAGCGCTGAAAGAACTTGAAAATCAAGTACTTACAGAGATTCGAAGGTGAGAGTGGTGATCAGGCAGATGATTCACTTGCCGCTCTTCATTGGCTGCTCCGGCAGCGAGCTGAAAAGAAGGTCGCCGAGGTGCTTGACAGTGAGTTTGATCGCTGTAGAATGCGCCTCCCGCTGATGAGAGGTTTGACTTCTCGGAAGCCCAAGCGATTGAGTAGAAAAGAAATTTTCGAAAAATAAAGCTTGACGAAAGATGAGGTTGGCGTAGAATGCGCGCCTCGGTTGAGACGAAAGCCTTAACCAACTGCTCTTTAACAAGTTGAATCAAGCAATTCGTGTGGGTGCTTGTGATGTAAGGCTGATGATCGACTGATTATCAGCAACGCAAGTAACACTCGTAAATTCGAGAGTTTTAGCTCATTAAATTGAGCATGCGATTGCTGAGCCAAGTTTAGGGTTTTCTCAAAACCCAAGCAGTATTGAAC
>NZ_BQHJ01000011.1 GCF_021603645.1 Pseudomonas pseudonitroreducens
GGCGCACCCGCTTGGGATGAAGGCGCAAGTCATGGGCCGCCATCTGCGGCGTCCATCCGCGCTTGGCCATCGCCTCGATCCGTGCGGCCATCGGCGGCAAGAGCGGGCTGGGCGACGGTGCTGGCTCGTCGTCGAAGGCGTCGACAGGCGCGGCCTCCGGCTGGAGTACTTCCTCCAGCTCGGCCGGCTCGACTGCAGCGACTTCCTCGATCTGGAGCGCTGGCATTGGCGGCACCTGGTCCATGCCCAGGGCCTGACGCGCCAGGCGTGCCTCGACGCGGCAGAGCGTCCGGTAGATCAGCTGTGCAGCACGCTCGTGCATGTCAGTGCCCCTCCGCAGTGATCCGCCAGCGGCTGTCGCGGCTGCCTTCGCGCACGTCTTCGATGCACTCGACGCGCAGGGCGGCATCAGGGAAAAGCTTGTGGCCCAGGCGCTTGGCGCATTGCTCGCGGCTCCAGCTGCAGCTGGCCGACTTGCCCTTGCTGGTGGCGGTGTAGCCGTCGCCAGCGCGGCGCATGTTGAACTCGATGGAGTCGCTCATGACCTGGCCTCCCGCATTTCCCGGAGGGCTTCCAAGACCTTTGCCACGGGGTCCAGGTACTCGCCAGTGATGGCAACCACTACCAGCTCGTTGCCGTTGTCCAGCGTCAGGTGCATGACGTCGAAGGCGTCGGCATCGAGCTGCTCGGCCTCGTCGATCATCTGGCGGACGCTCTTGTCCAGGTTCATGTCATCGAGCAGAGGTGCTTGTCCCATGTCACACCCCCAGCGCCCGAACACCGGGCGCATCGTGGGTGGACAGGTCGCGGATATAGCGAGCGATGGCACCGAGGTTGGTGCGCGGTTCGGCACCAGCACGAACACCTGGAACGCGCCAGGCCAGCCCGGCAACGGGGTCGGCACTGAGGTCGATCACGCGGCGTAGCTCGTCCGAGTCACCCACGGCGAGGGCGAAGTAGCCGTCACCGGGGTGCTCGTCGTGCAGCTCGATCAGGCCGTCTATGCGGCACACGGCATAGGTCTTAACCATGGTGATTCTCCTTTGAGGTTTCCCGCATCTCGTCACTCACGTCCCCCAGCTTGTCGGCCGCCTCGGTGATGATGTTCACGTGGTACTGGTCGACTTCCTCCCACGCGGCAGCCATTGCCAGGAGCTTCTCGCGCATGGCGTTTAGGCTGCGGCGGTGCCCCGCGTTTAGTTGCTTCTCTGTCCGAGTGGCCACGGTCACACCCCCGCGATGTCGAGCGGGATCGCCCGCCACTGGTCAGAGTCGCCCACACGCTCATGGACGCGGATGTAGTCCTTGGAGCCGACGACCTGGCAGGCCTCTGCGATGGCCTTCATTGCGCGCTGCCAGCGCTCGTCAGTGATTTCCAAGCGGCGAAGCGCAAGGACGTTGGCAGTACGTACCTCGCCTTTGGTGTCGGTGCGGAAAGCGTCGTTGACCAGGGTGACGACCTCCGGGCGGGCGCCCTCGGTCCATTCCAGCAGGCACTGGTCAATCAGGGCGCGGGCCGCCTGCAGGCGCTCATCGAACTGGATGGACTGCTGTACGGCCTTGGTGATCTTGAAGCGTCCATCGAACGACACCAGGCTGACGTTGCCTTTCTTGCCGCCCAGCTTGACGCCGTACTGATCGGCGGACAGCTCCACGAAAGCGGCGACGTCACCGAACGCCGACACCTTGAACTCGGCGATCAGGCTGTGCAGTTGCTTGGCCTTCTCCACAAGCTCCAGGACCAACTGGTCGCGTGCTTGGTCGATGGGCTTGATGAGGCTTTCGTGGACCAGGCGCTTCTGCGCATCCAGACGAAAGCCTTCAGGAATTGCGATTTGGTTCATGGGATGGCTCCTGTTGATCAGTGGAAAGTGAGGTCGATGGGGGACGGGCTGGCGAAGTCGCGGTAACTGATCGGCTCGGACCAGGTGACTTCCACGCCCTGGAAAATCGCACTCCAGCGTGTGCTGCCTGCCGTGCCGTGGCGCTGGAAACCGGCCACAAGACGCAGCTGTTCCATTAGCCGGCCGCCTTCGGGACTGATGGTCAGGCGGTTCTCGGCCGGCTCGATGCGGTGCAGGCGGATACCCATGCGCTGCAGATCACGCGCCGCGCTGTTGAAGGTCCGCAGCCGATCAGCCAGGCGCGGGGTCAGGACTTTCAGGACAGCGTTAGTGCTGGCTTGCATGGCTCGCCTCCAGGGCATTCGCGCAGTTGGGGTTGTGGGTGCAGTGCTGACAGGCCTTCCACTGCTGCATGGCCTGCGGGTTGTGCGTCGGAGCCTTCTTTTCGCGGTAGCTTTGGCACTCGATCAGGCTGATGGGCTCGCCCTGGGCGTGGCAGTCCAGGGCGCCCAGGGCGGCCACCACCCGGCGCTCGACCGCCGAGGTGCTCGGCGACGGGTAGCGATTGGAGAGCACCAGGCTGACCGCAGAGCGGCTCATGCCGATGCGCTCACCGGCACGGGTGCGGTTGGTCTGCTCGACCTCGGCGGCCAGCAGGCAGACCCACTGCGGGGGCTGCTCGCCCCAAGCGGACAGATCGACGCGGGCATTCATGCACTCACCTCACGCGCCAGGTCGTTGAACAGGCGCAACGCCTCGATGCCTTCCGTGCGCTCGCTGTCGTCGGGGTGGAATTGGGCGACCATGCGGCCGGCCAGGCGCTCGATGGGCTTAGCTGCTGCGAGCAGGTCGGCTAGTGCTTTCTCCAAGCAAGCCTTTTCCAGCCGTAGGCCAGCCAGCTCGGGGCTGTCCGGTATGTCCTTGGTCCAGACCACTTGGTCCAGGTTCGGGTCGTAGACCTGTTCGAAGGTGCTGCGCTGATAGACCGGGTGCTGCGGGCCGCTGTAGCGCTGGCGCACCAGGTGGTAGCGGGCAGGCTTGCCTGGGGTCCCATCGGTACGGGTGACGTAGCCGGCGAGGGTCAGCCCCTGCAGGTAGGTGCGGGCGGCCAGCTCGGTCATGGTCACGCCGTTGACGCTGGCGTGCTCCGCTGCCTCGGCGGCGCTCATCTCGCCCAGGATGCGCAGGGTGCGCCAGATGTTCTCGACGGCAGACGGGGGAACCCGCTCGCCTTTCTTGTTGACGCGCGGAGCCTCGGCGCCTTCATCCGCCAGCAGCTTCCAGCGGGCATCACGCTGGACCAGGACCTCTACACGCTCGACGATGCCGGCCTTCTTCAGGTCGCGCAGGTAGCTGCTCACGGCCTGATCTTCCTGGCCGGACAAACGCGACACGTTGTAGGTGGTCAGGCCCTTCGGGTCGCGGGACAGCGAGCGGATGGCTTCCCACATGTGCTGGCGCGGGCTCTTACCGCCAGTCATGGTGAGGTGAATGGCCTTACGCATTGCCCACCGCCTTGGAGCCCTGGCTCACGACAAGCATTTCACTGACGGTCACGAACTCATTGAGAGTGCGGCCGCACTCGGCGCACTCAACAACCAGGTCGATCAGCTTAGGATCGTGTGCGGCGGGGTTCACATAGGCGATGTGGTGTTCGCTGCCACAGCCCGCACAAGCGATCTCGGTGAGGTCTACATGGTTAGCCATGCTCAAGCCCTCCGCGCCGGGGCTTCGCCAGTGAACCAGCCGCGATTACCCCAGGTGGCCAGGTCAATCGTGTCGGTGCCAATGGCCTGGGCCTCGGTGTGGACGCGGTAGAGGTTCACGGCGACGCGGCGCAGGCAGCCCTGGGTCTTCGCGCACAGATCGTCCAGCAGCTCGTCTGCGATGGTGAGATGGGGGTAAGTGGCGTCTACCAGGTCGCGCAGGTCGTCGGCGGTGGCCGGCTGTGCGGGGACCCATTCCAGGACTCGGTTGTGCAGGCGCTCCAGCTTGGCCAGGCTGGTCGGCACGCGCTCTTCCCCAATCAGCACAATGGTTCCCTGGCTGGCGTTGAAAATGTCGGTGATGACGTTCGCGGCAGCCTTGTCCAGCAGGTACTGCGCATCGTCGATCAGCAGCGGACGGTTGCTGCGGCTGAGCTGCTCGGCGATCTGGTCGACCATCTCGGACAAGGTGCTGGCCGGAGTGATGCCCATGTCGCGCAGGACCGCCTGCAGGAAGGCTTTCCGAGTCCAGGTCTCACGGCACTCGACGTAGTAGGCGCGGTGCTTGGTGGCAGCGAACGCCGCTGCGAAGGACTTCCCGTAACCGGTCTTGCCGTAGGCAACCACAAGGCCCGGCAGGCCCACGGGACGGCGCATGGCGCGGTCGATAGCGTTGGCGAGAAGACCGACGTTGGTCAGCGGAACGATTTTCTTGGCACTCATAGTTGTTACTCCTGTGGTCAAGCGCGGGCCAGACCGGCCTCGGCAAAGTCGTACATGTCCTGGGTGGACTTGAATTCATCGGTGCGGGGGTATTCGCCATGCCAGCGATGGGCCTCGGGCTCCATCTGCTCGCCAGCGGTGATGCGGCGGTCGACGCGCTTCCACAGGCGATAGCGCGCCATGGAGTCGGTCGGAATCTCGAAGGTGCTGGGAGCGGCCAGCGCGGCGGCATAGCGGCGTGCCTCACTGATCTGCTCGGCACTCAGGTCGGCAGTTGGCGCGGCCTTTGGCACAACGCGCAGCTCGACGTTTTCGCCGGTCAAGGTCTTTGCCTTCTTAGCGACCCTGTTGAACTGGCCCTTCTCACGGCGCTCTTTGGCCTTATCCATCAGGCTCTTCGGCTTGGCGCCGACGGCGTTGCCGTTGATCAGCGCCTCGCCAATCAGCTCGCCATCCAAGGTGTGAACCCATACCCGGCTGGCATCGCGGAAGTCGTAGCCCACGCGCACTTCCTGACCGTGGTGTGGCTCCAGCGCCTCCAGGAAGTAGGAGTGGCCATGCAGTTGCACTTTGGCGCGATGTGTTGTCCGGACTTCCTGTGGCCGCACGATGGTGGCCACCACATCGGCATCCGCCATGATGGGCTCCCAGCCCTCGGCCATGGCCGACTTCCAGGACTCCATTGGACTCTGGTGCCGCAGCCTGCCTGTCTCGATATCGCGAACCTTAGGCAGGCCCCGATGTGGACGGTAGTTGTACTCGTCCAGTGCATTGCTAAGGTCAGAGACGAATTGCGCGAACTCGGGAACCTGTTTGGGCTTGATGCCCAGGTCCAATTCCTTGCGCGACAGCCGATACACACGGGTGGACGCTTCCTTGTCCATGTCTGCACCGATGTAGCTGTCGTAGGTTTTGGCCAGCCGCACCAGAATCGTCCGGTGCGAGCGCTCGATAACGCCACGTGCCTGCGAGCTGTACGGCAGCGAGTGAGTAATGGTGCCGCCCAGGCGGTCGTTTACCTCATAGATGATCTCGTTCTTGAAGCCTTTGCCGTTATCGACGTAGAACACTGCGTACATGCCAACACGGGTAAGGGCTTCGCGTAGAGCATCGAGCGTGGCCAGCGTGGATTCCGCCAGGTTGACCGCGAAGCCAACGATACGACGGGTTCCCCAGTCGATGATCGTCGTTACCTCGGGGCGGAATATCTGGCCGGTGTCTGGGTTGATCACCTCGGCATCGAACTTGTGGCCGTCTGCTACCCACACATCGTTGGGCCACAGAACGTCGGCATTCATATCCTTATGCGCCTTCAAGGACTTGATATCCCTTGCGCCCATGCGGCCCTGCTCTCGCACCTGCGGCGCCAGCTTGGCCAGCATTCGCCGCACAGCATGAATGCTGGGCGCTCCCTGGTACTCGGCCTTGAACAGTGCATAAGCCGCTTCAACGCTGGGCTTCTGTGGGCGCTGGTAGTGCTTCAGGAACGCGGGCGCCCACACTGGCAGGGTCATGTCCGGTTTGCGGCGGACAGGCGCTAGAGCTATCTCACCGTGCTTGCGGAAGTCCGCCAGCCAGCGCTTGAGGGTTCTCTCGCTCAGTGTGCGATCCGCAGTCTTGCGGTCGTTGGCGCGCTCAACACGCTCCGCGAGGTAGGGGCTAAGGGTGTTGTCACGTGCGGCAGCAACCAGCGTCAGGATGGAGCGCTGTTGGCTGACAAACTGACTCATCCGTTCGATTTCACGGATCAGGGATACGCGCGCGGTCATCACTTCCCGCTGATCATCGTTCAAGCGTGACGTGGAAATACCGTCACGCTTCGGCGTAATCAATGTGTGCGGCGCTGTCGGCTGAGGTGCTACCTGAGGCTGGTCCGCTTCAACCATGCGAGCCAACAGCGCTGCCTGGGCCTCTACTGGCAGGACGTCGAAGGAGTACTCACGACCGCCGCCTAGAGCAAGCCGTAGCTGTGCCTCCCAGCCTTCGCGTCTGGCGCGATGGTTGATGCCCTGGACTGTTCCGGGTAGGCCTGGCAGACCGGCGAGTTCCTGTGCGGAAAACCACTTACTCATGGGACGCCTCACCTGCCTCAAGATCGGCAATCAAGGCTGCTCCAAGGTTCAGGGCCGCAGTGCGAAGCCACTCTCTGGCATCATTCCATGCGCCTATTTCTACAGCGGCGCCTTCAGCCTCTACGCACTTGTAGAACTCGGTTGCATGGCGCAGGTCGTCTAGTAGTGCCTGATGAATACGGGTCATGGGCGACCTCCCAGCAGGCGCCCACGCCGAGCCAGTTCGTAGTCGCTAATGGTCGCCATGCCACGATCATCCGCGCCGGACAGGCCGACCCATTCAGGGTTGAACAGATGGTTGACCGCAGGGCGCCCTTTGCCTTGAGCTGGAGTACGCCCCTCGAAGCGGGCACGATATTCATCTGTGCCAAAGGCCTCGCGAATCATCAGCCAAGTACCTGGCTTCAAGTGCGACGGTCTCATGCTGCACCTCCGATCTGACGGCGCAGGGCACGTGCCTGGCGTGTAGCTTCTTCTTTGATGCTCTCCACTCGGCCCAACTCAGCTAGCAAGGCATCGCGCCCCCAGCTAACCCGACCACCACGAACGGTGACGATCAGGTCAGTCAGTTGATGGCTGCCGCAGACTTGCTCCAGGAGGGCCGCGCGGTAGAAAGGCAGGTTGTGATCGATGCGAGCGGTCGAGGACCAGGCATCCAGCATGGCTTTGCTGATGTCTTCGCCCGACAGGCGTGACATCTGCGCGGCAACGTCAAAGCGTTCAAGCCCGGTGGTCTTTGCCCCGCTCAGCATCTCGCTGACAATTTCGCTTACCTGGACGCGGAAGTCGCAGGCGCTAACCAGCTGGGGCTGCGGTACATCGAAGTCGATGTTTATGGTGCGGTCGTCTTTTCCGTGACGCATGTTTATGCCTCCGTTCCGGTTTTACGGTGCCCAAGGACATAAGCTGGGTTATTCTTTTGAGTACGCGCCGGCATAACTTCGGAGCGTTTGGGGCGCATGCGATTGGGGTTGCCGTTGGCGTCCCAGCGCTCCGGCCAGATGTCCTGGACGTCAAGGCTCAGCGCCTTGGCGATAGCCCGCTCCATGCGCGGGTAAGCAGTTCGCTTCACGTTCTTCACGGCAGGGCCGGAGACGTGCAGATCGCGCGCGAGCTTCGCCAGCGACGTGCCCTTGGCCCGTAGCTGGAACTTGATCCACTCCCAGCGCAGACCTGGGTCAGATGGGATTTCCGCTGTGTTCATGTCGTTGATCCATAGACCGCCTGGCGGGGTGGTCATGAGGTGATGTTTAACGTGTCCAACGACATAAACATAGAACCATGGAGCTTGAAAATCAATACCAGGGAGCTTCTTTCAAGTCCGACTTTCAACTTAATGGTGCTATAAGATTGGAAAATACAGATAAATCAATCGGTTACGAGAACTTGAAAGCGGATCGCCCTGGCGGTGTCTCGCTTTCAAGTTCGCGCACCGAGCTTGAAAGCGGAAAATTCAGCGAAAGACTGAAGGAGGCGATTGGCGCTCAGTCCGTTCTGGCGTTCTCTAAAGAGTGCGGGATAAGCGACAGCCTGATTAGGAAGTACCTTGCTGGCTCGCTCCCTGGTACGGATAACCTGGTGTCCATGGCAAGGGCGGCAAAAGTCAGCATCGCCTGGCTAGCAGCAGGTGAGGGGCAGAAGGTTCTGCAAAAGGAGGCGGCATACTCCGGCGAGGATGGTGTCTATGCCTATATCCCTCTCTACGATGCACGTTGCAGCTCCGGGCACGGATCGTGGAATGAGCGCGCTCGCATCCTCACGCACCTGGCGTTCACGCGCTATTCGCTTCGGAAGAAGGGACTCAGCCCTGAGAATCTGGCGTGCCTAAGGAACGACGGCGACTCGATGCTGGGGCTGATCGATGATGACGACACTGTGATGATTGATCTGAGTCGCGACAGCCTTGAGGGTGAGGGTGTCTATGTGATCCTGCTGGATGACCACTTGTTCGCTAAGCGGCTGCAACGTCAGTTTGACGGAGCAATTCATATCATCAGCGAGAACAAGGCCTATCCAATGATGACCGTTCCGAAGTCTGGAGCTGATCAGCTCCAGGTAGTGGGCCGGGCGGTCTGGGCTGGTGGCTGGCTGATCTAGAGGGCTGAAGCATGGGACTGAACCGGCCCACGCAGAGTTTGCGGCGCGAGCTACTCGATTTGTCGCGCCGCCTAGAATCGCTCGCAGGTAGCATCACCTTCATAGCGAAGGACCTGCCAGAGGCTGAAGGGATGAAGCTGCTTGGCCTTCTCGCTGACGTCTACGCGGAGGCCGATCAGCTTGAGGCCTTGGCTGATGAGGTGAAGCAGGGGCATATTCTGCGGCTCAAGCAGTAGTGCCAATTACCCCCGCTAAATTTTCCGTCCAGGCCATTCAGTAGTTTTGGCACTACTTTTCCGCTTCGCTCATTGAAGGCACCGCCGTCCGGGGCTCTCCAGCTACTTCCGGTTTCTTCCGGCTTCCTCCTGCCCTGTGCCAATACTCCCACTAGCTCACAAGAGGAGATAAGGCTTTTCGTAGGAGCGAGCTTGCTCGCGAACCTGGCCTCGCAACGGAACGTGTTCGCGAGCAAGAACTAGGCGTCCCCCTCGCTCCTACAGGTCGAATCCGCTGCAGGAGCGTGGCATGCCCGCGATCAGCCGGACGCAGCCAGTCAGCCGGGGAACAACACCTTCGCCACATCCCCATAGCGCTTGGCGAAATGCACCGTCAGCCCTTCCTTCAGATACTCCGGCAGTTCCTCGAAGTCGCCGCGGTTGGGCTCGGGCAGGATCAGCTCGAAGATCTTCTGCCGGCGCGCCGCGATGACTTTCTCGCGCACCCCGCCAATCGGCAGGACCTGCCCGGTGAGGGTCAGCTCGCCGGTCATCGCCACGCCCTTCTTCGGCGCCTGCTTGCGCGCCAGGGACAGCAGGGCGCTGGCCATGGTGACGCCGGCGCTGGGGCCGTCCTTGGGCGTGGCGCCTTCGGGCACGTGCACGTGGACGAAGGCCTGGTCGAAGAAGGTCGGCTCGCCACCATACTTCTTCAGGTTCGAGCTGATGTAGCTGTAGGCGATCTCCGCCGATTCCTTCATCACGTCGCCCAGTTGCCCGGTCAGCTTGAAGCCGCGGTTCAGCGTGTGGATGCGCGTCGCCTCGATGGGCAGGGTCGCGCCGCCCATGCTGGTCCAGGCCAGGCCGGTGATCACGCCGACGCCGGAGAGCACCTGCTCGGTACGGAACACCGGCATGCCCAGGTACTCCTCGAGGTCCTTGGCACCGATCTTCACCGTCGATTCGGGATTCTCCAGCAGCTTCATCACCGACTTGCGTACCAGCTTGCCGAGCACTTTCTCCAGCTGGCGCACGCCGGCTTCGCGGGCGTACCCCTCGATCACTGCACGCAGGGCAGCGTCGTTGATCGATACGCGGTTCTTCGGCACGCCGGCCTTTTCCAGCTGCTTGGGCCACAGGTGGCGCTTGGCGATGGCGAGCTTTTCCTCGGCGATGTAGCCGGACAGGCGAATGACTTCCATGCGGTCGAGCAACGGGCCGGGGATGGAGTCCAGGGTGTTGGCGGTGCAGACGAACAGCACCTTGGACAGGTCCAGGCGCAGGTCCAGGTAGTGGTCGAGGAACTCCACGTTCTGCTCCGGATCGAGCGTCTCCAGCAGCGCCGAGGCAGGGTCGCCCTGGTAGCTGCTGCCGAGCTTGTCGATCTCGTCGAGCATGATCACCGGGTTCATCACCTCCACCTCTTTCAGCGCCTGCACCAGCTTGCCGGGCAGGGCGCCGATGTAGGTGCGGCGATGGCCCTTGATCTCGGCCTCGTCACGCATGCCGCCCACACTGAAGCGATAGAACGGCCGCCCCAGGCTCTCGGCGATGGACTTGCCGATGCTGGTCTTGCCCACACCGGGCGGGCCCACCAGCAGCACGATGGAGCCGGCGATCTCGCCCTTGAAGGTGCCCACCGCGAGGAATTCGAGGATGCGGTCCTTCACGTCTTCCAGGCCGGAATGGTGGCGGTCGAGGACCTTGCGCGCGTGCTTGAGGTCGAGCTTGTCGACGCCCATCAGTCCCCACGGGACGGAGGTCGCCCAGTCGAGGTAGTTGCGCGTGACGGCGTACTCCGGCGAGCCGGTCTCCAGGATCGACAGCTTGTTCAGCTCTTCGTCGATGCGCTTCTTCGCCTGCTCGGGCAGGACCTTGCCTTCGAGGCGCGCGCGGAATTCGTCGGAGTCGGCGCTCTTGTCGTCCTTGGTGATGCCCAGCTCCTGCTGGATGATCTTCAGCTGTTCCTGCAGGAAGAACTCGCGCTGGCGCTCGCCGATCTTGCGATTCACCTCGGCAGACAGTTCCTTCTGCAGGCGCGCGACTTCCACTTCCTTGCGCAGCAGCGGCAGCACCTTCTCCATGCGCTTGAGGATCGGCACGGTATCCAGCACGCCCTGCAGCTCGGCACCGGGGGCGGTGGTCAGCGCCGCAGCGAAGTCGGTCAGCGGCGATGGGTCGTTGGGGTTGAAGCGGTTGAGGTAGTTCTTCAACTCTTCGCTGTACAGCGGGTTGAGCGGCAGCAGCTCCTTGATCGCATTGATCAGGGCCATGCCGTAGGCCTTCACCTCATCGCTGGGGTCGCTGGGGGTGTGCGGATACTCCACCTCCACCAGGAAAGGCGGGCGATGGCGCTTGATCCAGCCGCGGATGCGTACGCGCGACAGGCCCTGGGCGACAAACTGCAGCTTACCGCCCTCGCGGCTGGCGTGGTGCACGCGCACCAGCGTGCCGTGCTCGGGCAGGCTGTCCGGGTCGAAGTGGCGCGGGTCGTCCGGCGGATTCTCCATGAAGAACAGCGCCAGGCTGTGGTGCTCGGTCTTGGCGACCAGTTCCAGCGTCTCCGCCCAGGGCTCCTCGTTGACGATCACCGGCAGGACCTGCGCCGGGAAGAAGGGCCGGTTGTGGATCGGAATGACGTAGACCGTGGTCGGCAGGTTCTGCCCCGGCAACACCAGCCCGGTGTTGCTGACCTCTTCGGCGCTATGGATATCGTGAATCTCGTCGTGGTCGCTCATGAGGCACCTGACTGATTGAACATGACAGTCTAGATGGGGAAACCGGCTCGGGGTTTCAATCCCATGCTGCTGCAGGATGTGTCTGGAGCATGTTGCGGCCGATTGTGTCCGACTTGAGCTTACGAACGGATTAGCGGGCGCGGGCGCAGGAAATCACTGGGAGGCCGGCCGAAGTGGCGGCTGAACATCGCGCTGAAGGCGCTGGGCGTGCTGTAGCCGACTTCCAGCGCCACGTTCAGCACGCTCTCGCCCAGGGCCAGGCGTTCCAGCGCGGCCAGCAGGCGTGCCTGTTGCCGCCATTGGCCGAAGGTCAGCCCGGTTTCGCGGGAGAACCAGCGCTGAACCGTCTTGCTGTCCACGTTCAGTTTCGCCGCCCACTCGTCCAGGCCGGCGTTGTCGCCGGGCTGCGCCTGGATGGCCTGGCACAGCGCGCGCAGGCGCGGATGGGCGGGCAGCGGCAGGTGCAACGGCAACATGGGGTCTTCGCGCAGTTCATCCAGCATCAGACCGAGGACGCGCCCGTCGCGGGAGTCCGGGGTGACCTCGCCACTGATCGACAGCGCGGCCAGGATCAACTCCCGCAGCAGCGGCGAGACTGCCAGTACACAGCAGTCCGGCGGCAGGTGCGGGGCGCTGCCCGGCTCCACATAAAGCGTGCGTACCTGCACGTCGCCGACCATCCGCGTCCAGTGCTCCACGCCGCCGGGTATCCACAGGCCGCGGTTGTCCGGCACCACCCACTGGCCGCTGGCGCTGCCCACCACCAGCACGCCGCGCACGGCATAGAGCAACTGCGCGCGATGGTGGCTGTGTGCGGGCACCTGATGGCCGTCGGGGAAGTCCAGGGCAATGGCCGCCACCGGGCTGGCGGCCCGTTCGTCGCCGTGGTTTTCCGGCAGTTGGCCTGCGGTGTCCTTTTTGCGCATGTGGGTGCCTGTTTGTCGTTAGACGACCACTTTCCTTCATCGCTAGGCTGCTGAACAGTCCCCATCTGCCCTGATGATCCTGCTATGACCGAACTTTCCATGAACGCACTGGCCTCCATCACCGAGCAACTGGCCCGCATTGCCCGGTTGCTTGAACAATCCCTGCCTGCGCGCGCCGAGTTGGCGTTGGCGGAGGGCGCCATCGCCCACCTGTGGGAATACCGCCAGGGCCAGCCGCGCCTGACGCCAGTGATCGAGCCGGCGCTGATCGCCTTCGATGACCTGCGCAATGTCGACCGGCAGAAGGCGCTGATCGAGCAGAACACCCGTCAGTTCGTCTCCGGCCGCCCGGCCAACAACGTGCTGCTGACCGGCGCCCGCGGCACTGGCAAGAGTTCCCTGGTGAAGGCCTGCCTGCATGCCTTTCATGCCGAAGGGTTGCGCCTGATCGAGGTGGACAAGGAGCATCTGGCCGACCTGCCGCAGATCATCGACCTGCTGCGCCAGCGCCAGGAGCGTTTCATCCTGTTCTGCGACGACCTGTCCTTCGAGGATGGCGAAACCGGCTACAAGGGCCTGAAGACCGTGCTCGACGGCTCGGTGGCCGGGCAGTCCGGCAACGTGCTGATCTACGCCACTTCCAACCGTCGCCACCTGCTCGCCGAGCGTGCCGAGGACAACCTGTCCTTCCAGCGCAGCGAGAGCGGCGAGTTGCACCCGGGCGAGGCGGTGGAGGAGAAAATCTCGCTCTCCGAGCGCTTCGGCCTGTGGATATCTTTCTATGCCTTCAGCCAGGAGCAGTACCTGGAGGCAGTCGCCCGCTGGCTGCAATACCACGGCCTGGGTGGCATAGCGCAGGAAGAGTGGGAACAGGCGGCGATCCGCTGGGCGACCCATCGCGGGTCGCGGTCCGGGCGGATCGCCGCGCAGTTCGCCCGGGATTACGCCGGGCGTCGGCCTTAGCCTTTAGAAGGCCACTTTTACCCCCGCCTGGATACCACGCCCGCCAGCCGGCACGCTGTCGCGCAGGATCGAGCTGGCGTAGCGCACGGTCTGGTTGGTCAGGTTCTCGCCCTTGACGAAGGCCAGCCAGCGGCTGTCGCCCAGGTCGAAGCGGTAGCCGAGGCTGGCGCCGAGGGTGGTGTAGCCGTCGGTGCGCAGTTCGTTCTCCGGCACGCGGTTCTGCTTGGCGGCGTATTCCACGTCGAGCCGCGCCTGCCACTGCTGCAGTTCCCAGAGCAGCGCGCTGTTCAGGCGCAGCGGGGCGATGCGCGGCAGGGCTTCGCCGGTGTCCTTGTTCTTGGCGCGGGTGTAGTCGCCGGACAGTTCCAGATCGAAACGGCCATAGGGGCTGTCCAGCAGGTGGATGCGATCCTGCGCCTCGACGCCATAGAAGTCTGCCTTCACGCCACTGTAGAGGTATTCGGGCAACGCCTCGTCGTCGCCAGCGTCCACCACCGCGCCTTCCTCGTCGCGGTAGCGCCCGCTCGCCAGCAGGCCGATGTAGTTGGAGAAGCGGCTGTAGAACACGCCGACGCTGCCTTTGTGCCGGCCGCTGTCGAAGCGCAGGGCGAGGTCGGTGGACACGGCTTTTTCCTTGCTCGCGTTCGCGTCACCCACTTCATAGGTGCCGGTGGCCGCGTGAGCACCATTGGCGTACAGCTCGTAGAAGGTCGGCGCGCGTTCGGTGTAGGCCAGAGTGCCAGCCAGCGACCAGATCGGCGTCAGTTGGTACACCGCGCCCGTGGACAGGCTGCCCGCGGTGAAGCTGCGTGAACCGTCGTTCTCGGCGAAACGTTCATTGTCCTTGGCGTTCGGCTCGATGCGCGTGTGCTCGGCGCGGCCGCCGAGGTTCAGCGCCAGGCGCTCGGTGGCCTGCCAGTTCTCCAGGAAGAACAGCGCGGCGCTGTCGGTCTCGGTATGCGGCACGAAGGCCTCTTCGCCCAGCGCCGAGAAGCGACTGTTGGCCACTTGCGCGCCGACGATGCCTTCAACCGGGCCGATCGGTTTGTGTCGGGCCTCGATGCGCGCCTCGTAGCCGTCGTTCTTGAAAGTGGTGCCAGTCTCGCCGTCCTCGATTTCCTTGTGCTGGTACTCGGTGTAGGCCGCGTCCAGCTTGACCGAGCTGAAGGGGCCGTCGAGGTCGCGGATTTCCGAGGCGAAGGCGTAACGGTCCTGCTGCATCTTCAGGCGTACGTCGTCCTCGGCGGGTGACCCATAGTTGCTGTCATATCCGCTGTAGGACAGCCCCGCATAACCGTGATCCCAGTGGTAGCTGCCGCCGATGGCGCCGCTGTCCTGGCGGCCGTCGCTGTTGTTCACGCGGTGCTTGGCGTCGTCGCCGTCGCTCTGCCGCTGGCGCGCGGAGTGGGCGTAGCCGGGAATGCGCAGGTCGTTGAACTCGCGGGAGCCTGCGTCGAGGTGCAGAGCGAAGTTGCCGTCGCCGGCTTCGAGCGCGCCGGCAGCACTGCGGGTGGTATCCGCGCCGCCGTAGCGCAGCTCGCCCTGGCCGTGGATACCGTCCACCGGTTCGCTGGGGATGCGGTTGTCGAAACTGTTGACCACGCCGCCGATGGCGTTGCCGCCGTAGAGCAGGGCGGCCGGGCCGCGCACGACTTCGATGCGTTCGACCACGTTGGGGTCTTCCGGCACGGCATGGTCGTAGGACAGTGACGAGGCGTCCAGCGCGCCCACGCCATTGCGCAGGATACGGATACGGTCGCCGTCCATGCCGCGGATCACCGGGCGGCTGGCGCCGGGACCGAACCAGGTGGAGGAAACGCCCGGCGTGCCATTGAGGGTTTCACCCAGGCTGCCTTTCTGCCGCAGGGTCAGTTCATCACCCGTCAGCACGCTGCTGGGAGCAGCGGGGGAGGCATCACCCAGCGGGTTGGCGGTGATTACCTGTGGCTCCAGCTCGGTGGGGGCGGCATCGGCCAGCGAGGGTGCGCCGGCGCACAGGGCCAGGCCCAGCGGTGCAAGGCGCCAGCGCGGGCGGGGAAGGAATGGGGGCATGACGAACTCCTGGTTTTCTTCTGGCAAAGCGAACCCCTCCCTGGTGGTCAGGGATGCGCCAGGCGGCGGGGAAGGGGCTATGGGGAAACGTTATTTGTTATAACATAACATATCTGTTGGTTAGCAAGACTTTCTGGCTTAGATGCTTTGGTGCTTTTGCTTCTTTGCAGTTGCGCCGGGTTGCACCTCTCGGCTGGGCAGGCTGAACGAAATTTCGTACCATGCTCAAAATTTGATCAGCTTGCGCCATGTTCGATACCCGCCTCGCCACGCTGTCCGACCAGACCGACCAGCACGCCCATGACCATCACCAGTTGGTGATGTCTCTGAGCGGCCGCGCGGAATTCGAGATCGGCGGCGCCGCTGGTGAGGTTTGCCGCATGCGCGCCTGCCTGGTGCCGGGGGATATCGACCACGAGTTCGCCGGGCTCGGTGATAACCGCATGTTGATCGTCGACCTCGATGAAACCGGTGCTGCTGAACAGGACCGCGAACTGTTGGCGCGGCTGTTCGAGGTGCCGCGCTACCCGACCCTGGATGCAGATTTCCAGCACCTGCTCAGCTACGCCGGAGCGGAGATCGCCCGCTACGGTGATGACCCGCTGCTCGCCCGTGCTCTGGGCGGTGTGTTGCTGCGCGCACTGCATCTGCGACTGTTCGGCGAGGAGCGTGCGCCGCGCAACGGGCCGCTGGATCTGCAGCGGCTGGACGGCTACATCACCGATCATCTTTCCCGGCGCATCACCGTGGCCGAGCTGGCGCAGGTCGCCTGCCTGAGCCCCAGCCACTTCCATGCGCAGTTCAAGGATCGCGTCGGTCTAACGCCGCACCAATATCTGTTGCGCCAGCGTCTCGACCGTGCCGCGCGGCTGCTGCGGGAAACCGACCTGCCGCTGGTCGGGGTGGCCGGCGAGTGCGGTTTCTCCAGCCAGAGCGCGCTGACCACGGCAATGCGTCGCTACCTGGGATTGACCCCGGGCAGCCTGCGGCGCAGCTGATTTCATTAGCCTGTGCCGGCCTGATTGCTGATCGAATGGTCAATTGTTGGCCTGTGGGGCCGGAGCCTTTTGCAAGAACTCCAGAGCTTTCAGCAAGAATTCCTTTGGGTGCAACCCATAGAGTCCGCCCACCGCGTTGCTGGTGTTCCAAGGTGCAACCCGGTCAGACCAAGAACAACAGCCAGCTCGATACGCGGGAGGGGCGCCATGCCCATCACCGGTTCTGTCTTTGCCTGTCGCGCGCCTGCACCTGGCCGCGCCACTTCCTTCACGGCCCGGCCTGCAGCGCCTGCCCGTGGCCTCGCGCCGTCACCGGTCGGACCGGTGCAACCGCATCGCCTGCTTTCTGTACAATCCGCGCCCTCGCGCGCCGGCCACTCCCTGCCGCTTCTTCATGCGTGCGTGTGCTCAATTTCAGTTACTGCCGACGAGCTTCGTCGCCAGCCCCGTATTGTGCGGCTGGGGGAAATTCGTCGGGAGCGGGGCGCCCACTCCGGCGCCTGAAGGATGACCGGGCCTGGCCCGGGAAACGGCCCGCACCTCGCTTACCGGCGAAGGCGGGACGGAAGTCGCCGTGGTGAGACGGCGGCTGCAGGAAGACGCCAGCAAGGACGAGGGCGTGCCTGCGTCGGGATGCGTAGCGGTTCGGTGCCTGTTTGGCATCACGCGCAACCCGGTTTGCCTGTGAGCAAGCGCTAACCGGCCGGCGTCAACCACGCCGGCTGCCAGTCAAGGGTTCGCGATACCCCGCGAGCCTGGATAAAAACAAGCTGTAGGGGAGTCCCCATGAGCGTCAACACGCCAACACTGATCACTTTCGTGATCTACATCGCGGCCATGGTTCTGATCGGCTTGGCCGCCTATCGTTCGACCAACAACTTCTCCGACTACATCCTCGGTGGCCGTAGCCTCGGCAGCTTCGTCACCGCGCTGTCGGCCGGTGCCTCGGACATGAGCGGCTGGCTGCTGATGGGCCTGCCGGGCGCCATCTACCTGTCGGGCATCTCGGAAAGCTGGATCGCCATCGGCCTGATCTGCGGCGCCTACCTGAACTGGCTGTTCGTCGCCGGCCGCCTGCGCGTGCACACCGAGCACAACGGCAACGCCCTGACGCTCCCGGACTACTTCAGCACCCGCTTCGAGGACAACAGCCGCATCCTGCGGGTGATCTCCGCGCTGGTGATCCTGGTGTTCTTCACCATCTACTGCGCCTCCGGCATCGTCGCCGGCGCCCGCCTGTTCGAAAGCACCTTCGGCATGTCCTACGAGACCGCGCTGTGGGCCGGTGCTGCCGCGACCATCGCCTACACCTTCGTCGGTGGTTTCCTGGCGGTGAGCTGGACCGACACCGTGCAGGCCTCGCTGATGATCTTTGCGCTGATCCTCACCCCGGTGATCGTGCTGTTCGCCACCGGTGGCGTGGAACCGACCTTCGCCGCCATCGAGCTGAAGGACGCCGCCAACTTCGACATGTTCAAGGGCGCTTCCTTCGTCGGCGTGCTGTCGCTGATGGCCTGGGGCCTGGGCTACTTCGGCCAGCCGCACATCCTGGCGCGCTTCATGGCCGCCGATTCGGTGAAATCGATCCCGGCTGCCCGCCGCATCTCCATGACCTGGATGATCCTCTGCCTGGGTGGCGCCGTCGCCGTGGGCTTCTTCGGCATCGCCTACTTCCAGGCGCATCCGGAACAGGCCGGCGCGGTGGGCGAGAACCACGAGCGCATCTTCATCGAACTGGCGAAGATCCTTTTCAACCCGTGGATCGCCGGCGTGCTGCTGTCCGCCATCCTCGCCGCGGTAATGAGCACCCTGAGCTGCCAGCTGCTGGTGTGCTCCTCGGCGCTGACCGAAGACTTCTACAAGGCCTTCCTGCGCAAGAACGCCAGCCAGCTCGAGTTGGTGTGGGTCGGTCGCGCCATGGTGCTGCTGGTGGCGCTGGTGTCCATCGCCCTGGCTGCCAACCCGGAAAACCGCGTGCTGGGCCTGGTGTCCTACGCCTGGGCCGGCTTCGGCGCCGCCTTCGGTCCGCTGGTGCTGTTCTCCGTGCTGTGGAAGGGCATGACCCGCAACGGCGCGCTGGCCGGCATCATCGTCGGTGCGGTCACCGTGATCGTCTGGAAGCAGTTCGGCTGGCTCGGCCTGTACGAGATCATCCCGGGCTTCATCCTCTCCAGCATTTCCATCGTGGTGTTCAGCCTGATCGGCTCGGCACCGTCGAAGGCGATGATCCAGCGCTTCGAGGAAGCCGAGGCGGAATACGCCGAGGCCACTCAGCCGGCCGGCACTGCCGTGACCAGCCGCTGATCCTGCGCTGAATGAAAAAGGCCGCGCTCCCGCAAGGGGCGCGGCCTTTTTCATTGGGGCTCTTTGTAGGAGCGAGCTTGCTCGTGAATTCGCCCGACACCCATGGCATCAAGGGGGTTCGCGAGCAAGCTCCGCTCCTACAGATCATGGCTCCGTGCTGACCTGTGCGTAGGAGCGGACTCCGTCCGCGATGCCCACCGGCGCGATGCGAATCTATCGCGGACGGAGTCCGCTCCTACGCTATTCGGTGAGTCTGGCGTGTGGCGATTAATGCGAGGCGTGCCCGCCACTCATCGCCGCCGCATACCGCCAGCAGGCGAACAGGCACAGCAGCAGGCCGACCACTGCCAGCGCAGCGCCGACATAGCCGATCCATTCCAGCCCCATGCCCACCGCCACGCGGCTGCCCAGCAGCGCGCCGCCGCCGATACCGACGTTGTACAGGCCGGAGAACATCGCCATGGCCACGTCGGTGGCATCGTGGGCCAGCTGCAGCACCTTGGCCTGCAGCGCCAGGCCGAAGCAGAGGATCGCCGCGCCCCAGAACAGGCTCAGGCCCAGCAGCGCCGTGGGCGAGTGCGCCAGCGGCATCAGCAGCAGGAGCGAGCCGCCAAGCACGGCGATGGCCAGGCACGGGAAGGCGCGCGGAAAGCGTTCGCTGTAGCGGCTGAAGAGGATCGAACCGAACATTCCGGCGCCGCCGAACAGCAGCAGGAGCAGGGTGGTCTGCTGGCTGTCCAGCGCGGCGATCTCCCGCGCGAACGGTTCGATGTAGCTGTAGGCGGTGAATTGCGCGGTGATTACCAGCACGGTGAGCACGTACATCGACACCAGCGCCGGACGGCGCAGCAGCAATGGCAGGCTGCGCAACGAGCCGGAGTTCTGGCTCGGCAGCAGCGGTAGCGCGCGGGCCAGCCAGAGCACGACGAGTACCGAAACGCCGGCAATTGCCAGGAAGGTGGTGCGCCAGCCCATCGCTTCACCCAGCACGCGGCCCAGCGGAATGCCCAGCACCATCGCCAGGATGGTCCCGGTGGCCAGCAGGCCGAGGGCTTTCGCCTGCTGCCCCGGCGGCGCCACGCGCACGGCGAGTGAGGCGGTGATCGACCAGAACACCGCGTGGGCGAAGGCGATGCCGAAGCGGCTGATCATCAGCACCGTGAAGTTCCAGGCGAAGCCGGAGAGCACGTGGCTGACGATGAACAGGCAGAAGATCACCACCAGCAGGCGGCGGCGTTCCATGTTGCGGGTCAGTTGCATCAGCGGCAGCGAGGCCAGCGACACGACCCAGGCGTAGAGCGTAAGCATCAGCCCGGTCTGTTCCGGGCGCATGTCGAAGCTGCGGCCGATGTCGCTGAGCAGGCCCACCGGGACGAACTCGGTGGTGTTGAAAATGAAGGCGGCGATCGCCAGGGCGATGACGTTCAGCCAACTGCCGGTACGGGTGTCTTGCGCGGTTGTCATGGGAATCCTGAGGTGAGAGGGGGCTCAGGCCGTGCCTTGGGATCACGCAGGGGCGTGTCGCGGGCAAAGAAGAATTGTTGTTGCGGCGGAGTGCAATTCTAACCACGCATCCCGCTCCGCGCACGGCAAAGGGACGCCTGCGCGGGCGCAGCGGCAGGCTCAGGCGGCAGTGTCGATCAGCGGATCAGATGCCTGCGTCGCTTCCTCGGCCAGCCAGTCGAGGAACGCGCGCACTGGCGGATGGCGCTCGCGCCCTGGCACGCACAGTGCGGTATAGCGGGCACCGGGCACGTTGATCTCCGGGCGATACGGCACCAGCAGGCCCTTCTCCACACACTCGGATACCAGCAGCGAGCTGGCCAGTACCAGGCCCTGGCCGGCGATCGCCGCCTGCAGGGCGTAGAACTCCTCGTCGTACTCGCGTTGCACGGCACAGGTCAGCAGGCATTCCTCGCCGGCCATCTGGCACCAGGCTTTCCAGCCGCGTTCGTAGAGCTCGGAATTGTGCCAGCGCACGCTGATCATCTCCGGTACTTCCACGTCGGCGCTGGCCACCAGCGCCGGCGCGCCGTACACGGCGAAGCGTTCGGCCAGAAGGAACTGGCTGTGCATGCGCGGGTAGTCGCTGAAACCGTAACGAATCGCCAGGTCGACGCTGGCGTCCTGCTGCAGGTCGAGCAGTTCGCACTGGCTGTCCAGGCGCAGGCGGATGTGCGGATGGCGCGCATAGAAGCGCCCCAGGCGCGGCACCAGCCAGAGCGCTGCGAACGCGGGGGTGGTGGAGATCGTCAGGCTGCTGGCGCTGCGCTGCGGACGCAGGCTGTCCACTGACTGCGAGACCTCCAGCAGCGCGCCGTGCAGGCTGCGGAACAAGCGTTCGCCGGCCTCGGTCAGGCGCACCTGGCGTGGCAGGCGCTCGAACAGCGGCAGGCCCAGCCATTCCTCCAGCGCGCGGACCTGGTGGGAAACCGCCGTGGGCGTCACCGCCAGTTCCTCGGCGGCGGCCTTGAAGCTCAGCTGGCGCGCAGCGGATTCGAAGGTGCGCAGGGCGGGAAGCGGCAGGTTGGCGAACATTCGGTGCTCCATGGATGAGTTGAATTCATCTGGAGGGAAATTCCCTCAGTTGTCCGTCTTTCCACCTGGAAATAGCTTAGGCAGCAATTGGAGGCCATTCAGGACCTTCGCAGTGTACACCTCAAGCAAGGAAAGACAGATGAACAGAGTTCTTGCCATTCACGCCAGCCCCCGCGCCGACCGTTCCCATTCCCGCCGCCTGGTGGAGGGCTTTCTCGCCGCGCTGCCGCAAGCCGAGATCACCCGCCGTGAAGTTGGCCGCGCGAACCTGCCGCATGTCAGCGAAGGATTCATTGCTGCCGCCTTCCACCCGCTGGGTGAACAACGCCCCGCCGAGTTGCAGGCCGAGTTGGCACTGAGCGATGAATTGGTCGACGAACTGCTCGCCCACGATCTGCTGGTGATTTCTGCGCCGATGTACAACTTCAGCGTACCCAGCGGGCTGAAGGCATGGGTCGACCAGATCGTCCGTGTCGGCCGCACGGTCGACCTGCTTGTGAAAGATGGCGAGGCGGAATACAAACCGCTGGTCACGGGGCGAAAGGCGTTGATCATCACCAGCCGTGGTGGTGCAGGCATGGGGCCGGGCGGCGCACTCGAATGGATGAATCACGCCGACGTCTGGTTGCGTGTGGCCCTGGGCTTCATCGGCATCCACGATGTGCAGGTGATCGCCGCCGAAGGCGAGGAGGGCAATCCCGAAGCCTTCCGCGCGTCCTATCAACAGGCTGAACAGGCCCTGGCCGATCTCGCCGAGAGCGAGTGGGCGCGTGCGTGATGGCCTGGGCCATGCTGATGGTGGCCGCGGTGTTCGAGGTGATGTTCGCGGTGTCGATGAAGTACGCCGAGGGCTTCACCCGGCCGCTGCCCACTATGGTGACGGTATTCGCGGTGATCGGCGGGATCTTCTTCCTCACCCTGGCGATGCGTCAGTTGCCGGTGAGCATCGCCTACCCGATCTGGACGGCCATCGGCACGCTGGGCACGGTGTTCTTCGGCTTCCTGCTGCTGGGCGAGGCGCTGACCCTGACCAAGCTGGCGTCGGTCGCCCTGATCATCACCGGTGTGGCCGGGCTGCGGGCCTGATCGCTTGGTGTTAAGGTGCCGCGCATTCCCCGCACGACGACACCGACATGACCGACAAACCGAAGAATCCGCTGCACGGCGTGACCCTGGAAGCCATCCTCAACCAGCTGGTGGCGCAGTACGGCTGGGACGGGCTGGCCAAGCGCATCGACGTGCGCTGCTTCAAGAACGACCCGAGCATCAAGTCCAGCCTGACCTTCCTGCGTCGCACCCCATGGGCGCGCGAGCAGGTCGAAGCGTTGTATGTGAAGAGCGTCCAAGGCAGGTGAGGTTGGGGTGTCGTAGGAGCGGACTCCGTCCGCGATAGACCCGCATCGCGCCGGAAACCATCGCGGACGGAGTCCGCTCCTGCGGCGCATGCCGGCAGGTCTCCGGCGCAGCGGGCTGTTCTTTGCGTAGGAGCGAGCTTGCTCGCGAACCCGCCTGGCACCTGGGCATCAGGCTGTTCGCGAGCAAGCTCGCTCCTACAGATTCAGCTTACGTTTTGGCGCTCAGCGCCAACTCACCCGCAGATTATCCAGGCGCTCCTGGCAGCCGGTGCTGATCCCCGGCTCCAGGTAGCTGGTCAGCAGTGGCGCCATGCCCTTGAGCACCTGCACCGGTAGCGCCGAGGTGAACTTGAAGTTGTCCGACTCGCTGCCGGCCACATAGGCGGTGAGCGTGCCGAAGTGGCGCGGGCCGATATAGAAAACGAAGGTCGCCGTGCGGTTCATCGCCTTCGAGCTCTTCACCCAGCCACTGCGGGTGACGCTTTCGATGCGGTTATCACCCGTGCCAGTCTTGCCGCCCATCACCAGCGCATTGCCATCGGCCAGCTTGAAGGTGCCGGACAAGCGCCGCGCAGTGCCCGCGTCGACTACCTGCGACAACGCGGTACGCAGTGCCTGGGCGACCTCCGAACGCATCACCTGGCGGCCATTGCCGGACTCCGGGCCAAGGGTGACTTCGTAGGGCGTGGCGGCGGCGAAGTGCAGGCTGTCGATGCGCAGGGTCGGCAGGCGCACGCCGTCGTTGAGGATGATCCCCATCAGCTCCGCCAGCGCCGCCGGGCGGTCGCCGGAACTACCCAGTGCGGTGGCCAGTGACGGCACCAGGTGATCGAACGGATAGCCCAGGCGCTTCCACTGTTCATGCAGGTCGAGGAAGGCCTCGACCTCCAGCATGATGCGGATGCGTTTATCGCGGGCGTACTTGTGCCGCGACTTGAACAGCCAGCCGTAGACTTCCTTGCGTTCGGCACTGCTGGCGGCCACGGCATCGGCGAAGGTCGCCGCCGGCTGGCGCTGCAGGTAGCCCAGCAGCCACAGTTCCAGCGGGTGCACGCGGGCGACATAGCCCTGGTCATTGAGGTCGAAGGCGCCCGGACCGTAGCGCGTATACAGATCCTCGATGCGTTTGTCGGTGAGCTTGTCGCCGGCGTATTTGCCCTGCTTCAGGCGATCCTGGAGGAAGGCGGCGAAGGTCGGGATATCGGCCTGTGGCTGCAGGTAGCGGTGGATCGCCGCCAGGCGCACCGGCCAGGCGCGCAGGCCATCGAGGAAGGTGGTGAGGCGCTCGTCGTTGTCCTTACCCTTGTACTTCTGCCAGAAGCGCAGCAGGTAGACCTGGCTTTCCTTGTCGACGAAGCGGTCGAGGTAGTCCTGCCGGCGCGGGTCCTTGTCGTCGGCCAGCACGGCGACCTTGCTGCCCTCGTTGGCATAGATGTCGTGGCGTACCAGGTCGCGTAGCAGGCGCACGAAGGGCAGGTTGATCGATTCGCGCAGTGCGTCCTGCAGGGTCGGGATGCGGCCGTTGTCCTCCTTGCGGAAGTTGCTGAAGGTATGCACGCCGCCGCCGGTGAAGAAGCTTTCATAGGGGCTGGCGGAATACTTGCGCTGCAGCGCGGCGGCGAGCATGTCCGGCAGGTTGCGGTCCTTGGCGGCGATCAGGTAGTCGATGGACCAGCGGCTGAGAATGTCCAGCGGCTCGATATCCACCTTCTTCAGTTCGGCGACGCTCATCGCTGCGTATTGGTCGTGCAGGTCGGCGATGGTTTCCAGGTAGGTGGAGAGCACCCGCAGCTTGGCGGTGGAGCCCAGTTCCAGCTTGCTGCCTTCGTTGATGTCGAAGGGCTGCTCGGTGCTGTCGGTCTGCACGCGCACGCGGTTGCCGCTGGGGGTGCGCTCGAACAGGGTGAAGCTGTAGCGCACGTCCCTGGTCTTGTCCCTGGACAGCAGGTGCTCGCCGAACAGGCCGATCTGCTCGGCGAAGTCGGGGTCGGACAGGTGCCGCAGGTAACCGGTGACCTGTTCCTGCAGTTCATGCTGCAGGGTCGTGGTGAAGCTCATGTCGAAGCGGTCGAGGTCGTACAGCGGCACGTCGAGCATGCCGGCCAGGCGGGTGCGCGCAAGACCGATGCCCTTGTTGTTCTCCAGCGGGGTGAAGCTCGGTTCGCTGCGCGGGTCGCGGAACACCAGCTTCTGCTTGAGCGCCGCGTCGCGCAGTTCCGGGGCGATCACGTTGTTCTGCGCGAGCAGGCGCAGGTAGCTGTCGGTCAGCACGGCGAGCTGGTCGCGGCCACGGGCGAGGTACCAGGAGGGTCGGCGGTGGGCGATCATCAGCGACACCACCTGGCGCAACGCCTTGCCCTGCGCGGCCAGCTCCGCGCCGGAGGCGGGGGGAGCGTTGAGCAGCTTGTTGACCTGCTGGTAGTCGGCGCCGTACCAGATCCACAGGCCATCGGGCAGGCCGCTCACTTCGCCGTAGCCCGGTTGCGCCGAGAGCGGCACCGAATTGAGGTAGGTGAGGGCGACGTTGCGCCGTGCGGCCATGTTCTCCGCACCGTTCTGGTAGGTGCGTACGCTCGCCGATGCCATCTGCCGCAGCTTGTCGGTGACGGAGTTGGTGCGGCCATCTTCGGAGTGGCGGTATTTCTCGATCTGCGTGGCCAGGGTGCTGCCGCCGGGGGCGTGGTTGCCCAGCCCGACCAGCTTGCCCACCTGCGCCACCGAGGCCTGGGTGAAGCGACTCCAGTCGATGGCCGGGTTCAGGTAGGGGCGGTCGGGGTCGAGCAGGTCGCGGTTCTCGATGTACAGCAGGCTGTTGACGATGGCCGGCGAGATGCTCTCGAAGTTGGCGTATAGACGCTGCGGATAGCGGAAGTTGTAGATCGGCAGGCCGCGGCAGTCGGCGATGTCGACGCCGGCCTGGGCCTTCTCCGGGTAGGGCGGGAACATGCCGTGGCCGGTGTACTGCAGCAGCGGATCGGAGAAGCGCGCCTGGCTCAGGGTGACGAAGTTGCGCTCGTGCAGGCGGCCCAGGAAGTTCGGCAACTGTTGATAGCCCAGACGCCGGTCGAAGGGGCCGCCTTGTGGATACACCACATCGTCGCTGCTGCCCTGTTCCAGGCTCCAGGTCAGGCCGCTGGCGTAGCGTGCCAGCTCGCGCGCCTGCAGCTTGGAGGTGCGCGCTTCGTAAAGCAGCGCAGCGCCCATCGCGGCAAGCAGCGGCAGGAGAAAGAGAAACAGGATCAGGAAGCGGTGATGGTGGACTTTCTGCGGGGAAATACCGGGCCCCAGACGTCCCGGTTGACCTGCTGCTTGCGTACCGGAATGCTTCGAGTTGCCCATCTTCACGCCCTGCCCATGCTCAACAGCGAGGTTCTGTTGGCGTCTCGAGGTAGGCCGTAGTTCTGCGCAAAGGTGGCGACGTCGCAGACACGGCGAAACGCCAACAGGCCCTCAGGTCAGCGGACTCCGCCCACGTGATGGCCGACGCCCCTCCCGGCGCCGCGAAAGCCCCGTCCCAGCGGCTTTCCTATTCTCCAGCGTAGTCGGCGGCGGAAAATCTGCGCGCCGCAAGGCACCGTTGGTGACTCGCCGGATTGATTTGCCGACGGCCAGCAGGTGCAATGTACTGACTTCGACAGGAACCCTCGCCCATGCGTTCGCATTTTCTGCCCTTCGCCTTGCCGCTGGTTGCTCTGCTGCTGACCGAGAGCGTTCACGCGGCGCCCATGCCGTTCTACCGTTGGCAGAGCAAGCTCGACGGCGCCTATACCTGCCAGCAGACGTCGCCGGGAGAGGGATGGCAGAAGATCGGCGGACCATTCCGCGATGCCGGTTGCCGTGAGATGCTGCCGCAGACCCCACCGCCCAAGGGCCTGGCGCTACCCAAGGCGTTCAGGACGCCGTAGCCCGGCACCTGCGCAGGAGCGGATTCATCCGCGATCCCTTCGCCCAACTCACGGATATCGCCATGACCGACCACGACGCCCGAATCCGCCAGAGCTGGCAGACCAACGCCGAAGCCTGGACCCGCACCGTGCGCGAGCAGCGCATCGAGAGCCGAAGGCTGGTTACTGATGCGGCTATCCTCAGCGCTATCGCCGAGGGCACGGCGCAGCGTGTGCTGGATATCGGTTGCGGCGAAGGCTGGCTCTGTCGTGCACTGGCCGAGAACGGCAGCGAGTGTGTCGGCGTGGATGCCTCCGCGCCGCTGATCGAAGCCGCGCAGGTGGCTGGTGGCGGGCGCTTCGAGGTGATGGATTACGCGACGCTGGTCGAACAGGGCCAGACGCTCGGCCAGTTCGATACGCTGGTGTGCAACTTTGCCCTGCTCGACGACTACATCGCGCCTTTGCTCGGCGCACTTCGCGAGCGCCTCAACCCCGGCGGACGCCTGCTGATCCAGACCGTGCACCCCTGGGCAGCCTGCGGTGAAGAGCCCTATGCGGACGGCTGGCGGCTGGAAACCTTCGCTGCCTTCGGTGCTGAGTTCCGCGCGCCGATGCCCTGGTTCTTCCGCACCCTGGAGTCCTGGCTGGCGCTGCTGGCCGCCAGCGGCTGGCGTCTGCGGCAGTTGCGTGAGCCGCGCCATCCGGTCACTGCCCAGCCCTGCTCGCTGCTGCTGGAGTTGCAGCCGCTGACAGGCTGAAGCGCTCTGCACCGGCCCTGTTGGCGCGGACAGATGTGGCGATACGCCGCTATTCCTTTGGTCACATTGCACCTTGGTGGTGCAGACGTTTCCCACACACTTGTGTAACACTCGCCCGCGACCTCAGCCGTGGTCCTCCCGCAATGCCCACGTCCGCTTCACAAGAGCGGGCAGCCTCTTCCGGTGTGCCGTCCTGGAACTGCCAGACACTTCTCCCTCCGTGCCGACCGGCGCGGTGGCGAAGCCTTTCCGGTGGTTCCGCACCCTGACTGCACTCAGAGTCCGCAGCTGATTACTCCCAAGAACAAAATGAGGTTGCATCAGCATGTCGTCCCACGATCTCCAAAGGGATCTCAACGAGCGGCACATCCGTCTCATGGCCCTCGGCGCCTGCATCGGCGTCGGCCTGTTCCTCGGCTCCGCCAAGGCCATCCAGATGGCCGGCCCGGCCATCATGCTCTCCTACATCATCGGCGGTCTCGCCATCCTGGTGATCATGCGCGCCCTCGGCGAGATGGCCGTGCACAATCCCGTGGCCGGCTCCTTTGCCCGCTACGCGCAGGACTACCTGGGCCCGCTGGCCGGCTACCTGACCGGCTGGAACTACTGGTTCCTCTGGCTGGTGACCTGTGTCGCGGAGATCACCGCGGTGGCCATCTACATGGGCATCTGGTTCCCCGATGTGCCGCGCTGGATCTGGGCGCTGGCCGCACTGGCGAGCATGGGCACCATCAACCTCATCGCCGTGCGTGCCTTCGGCGAATTCGAGTTCTGGTTCGCGCTGATCAAGATCGTCACCATCGTCGCCATGATCCTGGCCGGCGCCGGCATGATCCTCTTCGGCCTGGGAAACGGTGGCATCGCCACCGGCATCTCCAACATCTGGAGCAACGGCGGCTTCATGCCCCACGGCATCACCGGCGTGCTGATGTCGCTGCAGATGGTGATGTTCGCCTACCTGGGCGTGGAAATGATCGGCCTTACTGCCGGTGAAGCGAGAAACCCGCAGAAGACCATCCCCGGCGCGATCAACTCGGTGTTCTGGCGCATTCTGCTGTTCTACGTGGGCGCGCTGTTCGTGATCATGTCGATCTACCCGTGGAACGAGATCGGCACCCAGGGCAGCCCCTTCGTGATGACCTTCGAGCGCATGGGCATCAAGACCGCCGCCGGCATCATCAACTTCGTGGTGATCACCGCCGCGCTGTCGTCCTGCAACGGTGGCATCTTCAGCACCGGTCGCATGCTCTACAGCCTCGCCCAGCATGGCCAGGCTCCCGCGGTGTTCGCCAAGACCTCCAGCGGCGGCGTGCCGCGCAATGCGCTGCTGCTGTCGATCTTCGCGCTGCTGCTGGGCGTGCTGCTGAACTACCTGGTGCCCGAGAAGGTGTTCACCTGGGTGACCTCCATCGCCACCTTCGGGGCGATCTGGACCTGGGCGATGATCCTGCTGGCGCAGCTGAAATTCCGCCGCGGCCTCTCCGCCGCCGAAGCCGGCAAGCTGCAGTTCAGGATGTGGCTGTACCCGATCAGTTCCTACCTCGCCATGGCCTTCCTGGTGCTGGTGGTGGTGCTGATGGCGTTCTTCGAGGACACCCGCATTGCGCTGTACATCGGCCCGGCCTTCCTGGTGCTGCTGACGGTGCTGTACTACGCGCTGAACCTGGCTCCCAAGGAGCAGGGCAGCGTTGCCAGCCGTGCCTGACGGGCGGTTGAGCGAATGAAAAAGGGCCTCTTCGGAGGCCCTTTTTCTTTTCATGCCGGGTCAAGTGGTGGGCAGGCTGCCGGCCATGCGCGTGAGGCTGCGGTCGAGTTCGGTGATTTCCAGTTGCAGGCCGACGGGGCGCTTTTCGATGAGCGCGGCTAGGGTCTGTTCGGCGCTGGCGAACAGGCTGTCGACGATGCGCTGGCGTAGCTCCTCGGGGCGGCCTGGGGCGATGCGGATCTGGATGTTGATGAAGGCTTCGTCCTGGGTGGCGGTGCCGACGTGGAACTGGTCGATGGCACGGGCGAAGGTCCGCAGGCCGTTGCTGGGGAACACGCCGAGGTCTTGTGCTGCCTTGTGGAGTTTTGCAGGCAGTTCCAGAGGCAGCAGGTCGTCGGTGAGGTTGGCGGTGTAGTCGATGGCGATGTGGGGCATGGGCTTTTTGTCCTAGGCTCGGTGCGACCATCCTAGGAGGGCGTAACTGAGCAGGACATACGAGTGATCACTTAGTTGGAGCTAGGTGATGCTGCGCCGCGTCGGCGTGTTCGGATGGTTCGTGTTTCGCCTCTCGGCGAGTCCCTTTTGGCAAACGCCCCAAAAGGAACCAAAAAGTCTTGCCCCTCCATCCGGTTTTTCGCTTAGGCGAAAAATTCCCTCGTTGAAGCGAAGTTTCAGGGGCCCGCCACGACGAGCCATCCCTGGCCCATCGTGGCTCTCGCGGCATCCATGCCGCTCAACCCCTGAAACTCCGCTTCAACGAGGCCTCCTGAAAGGGGCATTCCGGAGCGTGTGGATGTTTCTCTGGAAGTCCTTTAAAGCCAGAGCCAGAGGGAGGGGGCTTTATGTAGGAGCGAGCTTGCTCGCGAACGGACTCCGCTGCGGAATCGGGTTCGCGAGCAAGCTCGCTCCTGCAGATTGGATTGAGGGCGCTTCAGCCCGCCAGCAACGGCGGCATCGGGCAATCCAGGATGTCGGCCACCGCACGCATCAGCTCCGCTTCGCCGGCGGTGATGCGTCCGTCGTGCTCGATGCAGCGCGCCAGTGCCTTGAGCAGTTGCGGTTTCTGCAGCGGACGCAGTTGCTCCAGTTGTTTCAACGCGTTTTCCAGATCACGCAGGCTGGCGGCAGCCGGCAGTGGGCGGGGCGGGAAGGGCAGGCCGCCCCAGGCATCGGCGAACGCCTGCTCGGTCTGCAGGTCGCTGGTTTCACCAACGCGCGCAAGGAAGGCCAGCAGCGTTGCACAGGCATCGGCCAGGTCCGCCAGCGCGACGTTGCCGAGCTTGCCGCTGCCCGGCCGCAGGTTGCGCTCGATGATGCGCAGCAGCGTCCATTCCAGCAGTTTCACCTTGCCGTCGAGCTTGATCAGCAGCGCCATGTTCTCGCGCAGGGCCAGGAAACCCTTGGTGTCCAGTTGCTTCAGCGCCGGCATGGCCAGGTCGAGCAGTGGCAGGCGCTGGCCGGGGTCCAGGTGCTGGAGCGACTCCTCCAGCAGGTCCAGTTGCAGCGCCAGGCTGAGGTTCAGGCGCTGCTTGACCGCCTCCAACTGGCGCGCGCGCAGGCCGGGTTCGCTGTCCAGCAGCAGGCCGTAGACCAGGGCCTCGGCGCCTTCGCTGTCGTGGGCGGCGCGCTGCAGGCGCTCGTCCAGGCGTTGCAGGGTGCTGCGGGCTTCCTGCAGGTGCGCGACGGTCGGCGCGCCCACGGAGGCCACGGCCACTTCCACGGCGCTGGGCTGGTAAGGCTGGCCGGTGACGGCGGCAGTCCAGGCCTCCTTGTTCATCAGCGGCACATCCAGGCATGGTTCGAATTTCGGGTAGCGACCGTCCCAGCCCGGATCGACGCGACGGATGCGGTCCTTCAGTGGCGGGTGAGTGTCGAACCAGCTGCTGCCCACGCCATCGCCGAAGTACATATGGCTGAACTCGGCGGCGCGCGGCGCGCTGAGCAGCGCCCCCAACGGGTTGCCACCGATCTTCTTGAGCGCACCGGCGATGGTCGAGGGATCACGGGTGAACTGCACCGCCGAGGCGTCGGCCAGGTACTCGCGCTGGCGGCTGACCGAAGCCTTGATCAGTTGGCCGAAAAAGGTCCCGACATAGCCCAGCACGTAGAGCACCACGCCGGCGCCGATCACCAGCAGTACCACACTGCCGCCGCCGTTCTTGTCGTTGCTGCTGCTGCGGGTGCTGATGCGCACCCCGCTGCTGGTTTCGCTCCAGCCGCGCAGGAGCATCCCACCGATCAGTCCGAGCAGGAGCATGCCGTGGAGCAGGGCGGTCAGGCGCGTGTTGAGCAGCATGTCGCCGTGATGGATATGGCTGAATTCGTGGGCAATCACGCCCTGCAGTTCGTTGCGCTCGAGCTGCTCGATGGCGCCGCGGGTAATGCCGATCACCGCGTCGCGCGGGGTCAGGCCAGCGGCGAAGGCGTTGATCGAGCCGTCTTCCAGCACATACACCGGCGGCACCGGCGAGCCGGAGGCCAGGGCCATTTCCTCGACCACGTTGAGCAGCCGACGCTCGTCGGCGTTGCTGGCGCTGAGGTTGAGCAGGCGGCCGCCCAGGCTCTCGGCCACGACCTTGCCGCCTGCACTCAACTGCACCTGCTTGTACAGCGCGCCGAGGACCACCACGCCGACGATCACCGCGGCTACCGACAGGTACAGCTCCGGATCGGGTAGCGAGGCCCGCGAGGTCAGGTGCAGCGCCGGCTCACCCAGGTGACGCCAGAGCCAGCCCAGGGCGAAGCTGGTGATGGTCACCAGGCAGACCACAGCGATGGTCAGCAGCAGGACCAGGCGCCCGGTCTGCTTGCGGGCGCGGTCCTGGTGTTCGAAGAAGTTCATCGCGCGTCCTGCGCCGGGTTTTTAGAAAGCGACTTTCGGCGCGGCCTGGATTTCCTTGCTGTCTTCGAACTCCAGAAGGCTGGCGTCCTTGCTGTGGCCGTAGGTGGTGGCGAGGAAGTTGGCGGGGAACGACTGGCGGTAGGTGTTGTATTCCATCACCGCGTCGTTGTACGCCTGGCGGGCGAAGGCCACCTTGTTCTCGGTGCTCGACAGCTCCTCGCTGACTTGCTGCAGGTTCTGCGAGGCCTTGAGGTCCGGGTAGGCCTCCAGGGTCACGTTCAGGCGCCCCATCGCGCCGCCCAGGGCGTTCTCGGCGGCGGCCAGTTGGGCCATGCGGCCGGCGTCGCCGGGTTGCTCGGAAGCGGCTTTCAGACCGGCCACCGCAGCGTTGCGCGCAGCGATGACCGCTTCCAGGGTCTCGCGCTCGTGCTTGAGGTAGGCCTTGGCGGTTTCCACCAGGTTGGGGATCAGGTCGTAGCGGCGTTTGAGCTGCACTTCGATCTGCGCGAAGGCGTTCTGGTAGCGGTTGCGCAGCGCCACCAGGCGGTTGAACACGCTGATCAGCAGGAAGATGACGCCAGCGATGATGGCGAGGGTGATGATCGAGGAGACGCTCATGGGATGTCCTTATCGGCAGGCGATCGAGCGTCGATAATAGCGGAAAGCCAATGAAACGGGTCGCCTCGTTGCAGGGGGCGGGAGACTGCCCGCAGCTGTAGGAGCGAGCTGGCTCGCGAACTCGCCTGGCGCCTCGGCATCAAGCGGTTCGCGAGCCAGCTCGCTCCTACAGGTATCGCCCAGCTTCAGGTCTGCTGGTAGCAGCGCTCCGGATCAGCGGTTCAGGTACTCGGCGACGGACACCACGTCGGCGTAAGCGAACGCCAGGGAGGCCATGTAGGCCGCGTGTACCTGGGCTGCCGGCACCTTCACGCCGTTGAATTCCAGGTCCAGGGTGGCGCAGGCATCATGCAGCACGGTCACCGGGTAGCCGAAGTCGGCGGCGGCGCGCACCGCGCCATCCACGCACATGTGGCTCATGTGTCCGACCACCACCAGCGATTCCACGCCGTGCTGGTCGAGGATGCCCTTCAGATCGGTGTCGCGGAAGGCGTTGACGAAGTGCTTGAGCACCACCGGTTCGCCGGGCAGGCTGGCGACCTTGCCATGGATCTTCGCCCCTTCGCTTCCGGGGGCGAAGAACGGCGCGTCGGCGCTGTCGAATTCATGGCGCACGTGCACCACCAGGTCAGCGCGCTCGCGGAACGCCGCCAGCACCTTGGCGGCCTGGTCGGCGGCGGCTTCGATGCCAACCAGCGGCCACTTGCCGGAAGGGAAGTAGTCGTTCTGGATATCCACTAGGATGAGCGCTTGCTTTGCCATGTCCAAATTCCTTTGTGAGTGGTGAGGAAGTGCAGCCAGTATGGTTCGCCGCGCGCCAGGCGGGGATCAGGCGGAACGACAATAACCGGGGGAAAACTGACAATGGTTGTGCAACGAAGCGTCGTCGAGATCGGGTTGCTGCTCTATCCCGGTGTGCAGACGGCGGCGCTGCATGGGCTCACCGACCTGTTCGCGGTGGCTGAACGCATCGCTGCCGAAGAGGCCGCCGGGCAATTGCCGGCGCTGCGGGTCAGCCATTGGTCCGGGGAGGCAGGCAGCGAACCTCATCGTGTCTTCGATACGCATCCCGGCTCTGACAGCCGCCTGGTCGCCGTGCTGGTGCCGCCGTCACTGTTCGGCCTGCCCGACGCGGCGCCACTGCGCAACCTCACCGACTGGCTCGCCGCTCGCCATGGCGAGGGCGCCATCGTCGGCTCGGTCTGCATCGGCGGGCTGCTGGTGGCGGAGGCCGGGCTGCTCGATGGGCGCAGCGCCACCGCTCACTGGAGCGGTGCCGAGGCGTTTGCCCAGCGCTTCCCGAAGGTGCGCCTGGAACCCCACAAGCCGATGGTGGATGACGGCGACCTGATCACCTCTGCCGGGCTGATGGCCTGGTCCGAACTGGGCCTGCGCGTCGTCGACCGTCTGCTCGGCCCGAGCATCGCCAACCGCACTGCGCGCTTCCTGGTGGTGGAGCACAGCGACAGCGCCCAGCAATGCGGCAGCAACTTCGCACCACTGCTGGGGCATGGCGACGCCGCGATCCTCAAGGTGCAGCACTGGCTGCAGGGCAACGGCGCGGTGGACGTCAGCCTCGCCGCCATGGCCGCCCAGGCCGGGCTGGAAGAGCGCACCTTCCTGCGCCGCTTCCGCGCCGCCACCGGGCTCAAGCCCACCGAGTACTGCCAGCACTTGCGGGTGGGCAAGGCGCGCGAGTTGCTGGAGTTCACCAACGGCACGGTGGACCACATCGCCTACACGGTGGGTTACCTCGATCCGGGCTCGTTCCGCAGCACCTTCCGCAAGATCACCGGGATGGCGCCGAGCGACTACCGCAAGCGTTTCGGGGCAAAAGCGGCGGAAGTGCCCGACAAGAGCTGAGCGCTGCTGAGACCCTTATCCCAAACCGCCGCGCTCGGGCTAATATACTTATTGAAAGTCTTATATTGGCTGCCTCCTCAGCGAGGCAGCCATGAACCGGATCAACTGGACCCGAAAGGCAGTAAAGCAGCTCGGCAGGCTGAACAAGGCGGACCAGCCGGCAATCTACGATGCCGTTCAGGCGCTTGCCCGGATGCCGGATGTCCGGAATGTGAAGAGGCTTTCCAATCATGCATACGGCTACCGTTTGCGGGTGGGTAATTACCGGGTGTTGTTCGATTGGGATGGAGGCATCCGCATCGTGAATATTGAAGAGGTCAGCAAGCGCGATGAGCACACGTACTAACGTGCAGATCATCAATGGGCCGGACGGCGTGCCGGCCTTCGTGGTCATTCCCTACGCGGAGTACATCGCCAACCACCCGAAAGAGGACTTGGTGCCCAATGAGGTAGTGGGCTTCATGGTCAAGGAAGGGCTTACCGCCATCGGCGCCTGGCGCAGACATCTAGGCCTGACCCAGGCGGAAGTCGCCGAGCGTATCGGTATCAGCCAGTCCGCCTATGCCCAGCAGGAAACTGCGACCCGACCGCGAAAACCAACGCGAGAAAGGGTCGCCAAGGCTCTGGGCGTTCACGCCGATCTGCTGGATCTCTGAGTAGCGGCGGTCACACCCACTGATCATTCTCCGCCGTCCGCTCGCCGCCCTGGTCGCCGGTATTCAGCACACCGCGGGGCTCGATCAGCATTACCTGCACTTCCTGCTCGGCGTACGGCTTGTGCTCAACGCCGCGCGGTACCACATACAGCTCGCCAGCCCGCAGGGTCAGCGGGCCGTTGCGAAAGTCGATGCGCAGTTCGCCGTCGAGCACGATGAAGGTCTCGTCGGTGTCGGCGTGGCTGTGCCAGACGAAGTCGCCGTGCAGTTTCACCACCTTGAACTGGTAGTCGTTCATCTCGGCGATCACCCGCGGTTGCCAGGTTTCCTGGATGAGGGCGAGCTTGTCCTGCAGGTTGATCGGTTGGCGTTGGGTCACGGTGTTTCCTCCTGGGGATCTTTCTCCCGAAACTACGGCGGCCCCGGCAAGTGGTCTTGCAGGAAATTGCGCTTCGATCGCCACGGCATTGACCTCATCGGGTTGCCGCCCTCGCCCTTGACGCAGACAATCGGTCCTTGGTCCGTCAGAAAGGAGTGCCGATCCATGGCGCAGAACATCTACGACAATCCCGAATTCTTCGCTGGCTACGCCCAGCTGCCACGCTCGCAGCACGGTCTGGACGGCGCGCCGGAGTGGGCCGCGCTGCGTTCGCTGCTGCCGCCGCTGGAGGGCCTCGACGTGGTCGACCTCGGTTGCGGCTACGGCTGGTTCAGCCGTTACGCCGCGGAGCAGGGCGCGCGCACGGTGAGCGGGCTGGACGTGTCGCAGAAGATGCTCGACCACGCACGGGCGAACACCGACGCCGCACAGGTGAGCTACTTCCATGCCGACCTCGACCAGCTCGAATTGCCCACCGCGGCCTTCGACCTCGCCTACAGCTCGCTGACCCTGCATTACCTCGCAGACCTGGCGCATTTCATGCGCAACGTGCACGACGCGCTGCGCCCCGGCGGCAGCCTGGTGTTCTCCATCGAACACCCGATCTACATGGCCTCGGTCAAGCCCGGCTGGGTCGTCGACGGTGATGGACGCCGCTGCTGGCCGGTGGACCATTATCAGGACGAAGGCGAGCGCCGCACCGACTGGTTGGCCAAGGGTGTACTCAAGCACCATCGCACCCTCGGCAGCATCCTGAATGCGGTTATCGGCGCGGGGCTGACGTTGCGTCACGTCGAGGACTGGGGCCCGAGCGCCGGACAGGTGCAGGCCAATCCGGCTCTGGCCGAAGAGCGCGAGCGGCCGATGTTGCTGCTGGTCGCCGCGCAGCGCTGAGGAGCGAAAAGCGCGCGACTATGCTCAGAACATTGCGCCCGTTCCTCGCCGGAGACCGCCATGTCCACGCCCGCTCCCATCGCCCGCCCCAGCGTCATTCCCTGCCTGCGCTACCGTGATGCGCCCCAGGCCATTGACTGGTTGTGTGCGACCTTCGGCTTCCAGCGGCAACTGGTGGTCGCCGATGACCACGGCGGTATCGCCCACGCGCAGCTGGCGCTGGCCGATGGCAGCGGCCTGGTAATGCTCGGCTCGCTGCACGACAACGAGTACGGACGGCTGATGCGCCAGCCCGACGAGATCGGCGGTTGCACCCAGAGCATCTACGTGGTGGTGAAGGATGCCGAAGCGATGTACCGCGCAGCGGTGGCCGGCGCTGCGCAGATCGTCATCGACATCAAGGACGAAGACTACGGCGGCCAGGGCTTCACCTGCCGCGACCCGGAAGGGCACATCTGGAGCTTCGGCACCTACGATCCGTGGCACTGAAGGCTACGTCCGCAACATCCTGCCCAAGCCCCGAGCTTGACGCTTTCCCACCGCAAATGTTGATATGCGCCCCGTTCCAGGTGCCTCACGCCGCCGTGCGTGAGGTGAAACGGGAAGCCGGTGCGTCGCCTTCGTGCGATCAGTCCGGCGCTGCCCCCGCAACGGTAAGCGAGCGGAGCATCCACTAGGCCACTGTGCGCAAGCATGGGAAGGCGGATGCCCCAGGCCCCTCGCAAGCCCGGAGACCGGCCTGGAACCTGTTTGGCAAACCCGCGGTGGGCGGGCGTGAGCCGGTTCCCGGGGCGCGCTCGTTCCGGGTGTCGCTGCGCCGCCTGCGAAATCCCGATTTCGAGGCGATCACCTTGCATTCTCCTGTTTCCAACGCCCGGCGCGCCCTGCGCTGGTCTCCTGTTCTCTCCCTCTGTGCCCTGAGTTCGCAGCTTGTGGCGGCTCCGCTCGATCTCGCGGACGAAATCGTCAGCGCGCCTTCCGTGGAGTCCACCACGGTGGCCGACATGGCCCGCTACGGCAGCAAGCTGGAAGTCATCGATCGCCAGCAGATCGAGCGCGCCGGCCCCAGCGCCGACCTCACCCGCGTGCTGCAGATGTACGTGCCGGGCTTGTTCGTCGCGCCGAAGAACGGCCCGTTCGACTACGGCACCTACTCGCTGCTGGGCGGGCGCAACGACGACACGCTGATCCTGCTCGACGGCGTGCGCCTGAACAATCGCCTCTACGGCGGCATCTACATCGACACTCTGCCGACCACCGCAGTGGAGCGCATCGAGGTGCTCAAGGGCGGCCAGGGCCTGCTGTTCGGCACCCAGGCGGTGTCCGGGGTGATCAACATCGTCACCCGCAGCGCGCGTTCTCGCGAGGCGTCCGGCGAGGTCAACCTCGGCCTGGATACCTTCAAGGGCCGCAGCGGCGATGCCCGCGCGGAGAAGGTCGTGCACAACGGCCTGGGCGACCTCGGCCTGATGGCCTACGTCAGTCACAACCGCTCCGACGGCTACCAGCCATACCGCGACCGCGACATGACCAGCACGGTCAGCGACAAGCGCCGCTCCTATGACGTCAACGTGTTCGGCGCCAAGGCCATCCAGGCCATCGGCGACGCCTCGCGGCTGGAGCTGTTCTACCAGTACGCCGACGCCGAGCTGGACTTCGCCCGGCCGACATCGAACCACCACACCAGCAACAACCGCGTGCAGCAGATCGCCACGGCGACCTTCCAGCAGAGCGTCAGCGACGACTTCAGCTGGTTCGCCAAGACCCACCTCAACGACTGGGACACCCGCTACGACCGCGTCTACAACCTGCAGGGCGGCGGCACCCAGGTGCTCAATCACAATGACTACTGGGGCTTCACCGACTGGGGCGCGCAACTGGAAGGCAAGGCCAGGTTCGGCGGCGGCCACGAGCTGGTCTTCGGCAGCGACAACCAGTGGTACAAGGGCCAGGACGATGTGCTGATCATCGACAACGACAAGGCCGAGTCCCATGCGCTGTACGCCCAGCTGCGCCCGCGCATCGACGCGCTGCCCGACTGGCACCCGAGCCTGGGCGTGCGCCGCGAGGAAATCTCCGGCGGCGAGGGCGCCACGGTGTGGATGCTCACCTCGCTGTATGACCTCACGCAGCAGCTCAAGCTGCGCGGCCAGTTCGGCACCGCCTTCAAGCTGCCCACCGCCGAGCAGCTGTTCGTCAACGAGCCGGGCGACGAAGTCGGCAACCGCGACCTCAAGCCTGAGCGCAGCCGCAATGCCGAGCTGGGCCTGGATTACACCGGCGAGCTGTTCGACCAGCCGTGGAGCGGCAGCGTCACGCTGTTCCGCCGCGAGATCACCGACCTCATCACCCTCGCGGGCGATCAATGGGTGAACGGCAACGGCGAGATCGAAGTGCGCGGCGTGGAAGCCAACGGCCAGTGGCAGTTCGGCCGGAACTGGCAGGTCTCGGCCGACGCCACGCGCAACCTGGTGGACAGCCGCGAGGGGGTGACGGTGAACAACATCCCGCACTTCTTCGCCCGCGTGCGTGCCGGCTATGACGACAACCTCTGGGGCGCCGGTCTTGCCACGCGCTACGTGGGTTCCATCGTCAGCGCCCAGGACGACGACTACGGCCATTACACGGTGCTCGACGGCGATGCCTATCGCTACCTCGACGCGGCTCGCGCGCATCGCCTGAGCCTGCTGCTGGAGAACCTGCTGGACCGCGACTACGCCACCGGCCGCACCAGCAACGGCATCCGCCAGGTAGACAACCTCGGCCGGCCGCGCAGCGCCGAGCTGCGCTACACCTTCAGCTTCTGATGAAGGCCATCCTGCTGGTCGGCCCACTGGCCGGCGCCCAGGGCGAGCGACTGCACCGCGAGGTGTCGGCGCGTCTGGCGGGTGTCGAGAGTATCGACACCAGCGAGGGTTTCGATGGGCTCTGGGCCCGAGCGAGCGCGCAGCTTGCCGATGGCGTGGCGTTGTTGCTGGTCGACCTGGAACCCGCCACCGACGGCGCCTACCTCGATTGGCTGCGCGCCGAACTGGCGGTACTGGCGGACGAGTTTCCGCAGGCGCCGGTGCCGAGCATCACGGCATCGGCGCTCGGCCGGCGCGGGCTCGACGTCGGCGCGGTGCTGGCGGCTATCGATGATCCGGCGCAACAGCTGGAATGCCGGGGTGTCGGTGCGGTGCCGTCGCAGCCGGACTGGTCCGCTCCGCCGCCACATCGTCATCACCTGTTCCTCTGCGCAGGGCCACGCTGCGTGCGCCGGGGCGCATTACCGTTGTGGAAGACCCTGCGTCGCGAGCTGATTCGCCATGACCTCTACGAGAACGCCGAGGGCGCCTTGCTGACCCGCACCGGTTGCCAGTTTCCCTGCAATCGCGGGCCGGTGCTGACGGTCTACCCCGAGCGTGTCTGGTACGGCCTGCGCAGTGATGAGCAGGTTTGCCGGGTGGTGCAGGAACATCTGCTTGATGGCGTGCCGGTGGCCGAGTTGCGCGTGGATGGAGAGCCATGATGCGCCGACTGCTTTTCGTAGGAGCGAGCTTGCTCGCGAACCGCTTGATGCCTTGGGCGCCCGGGAGGGTTCGCGAGCAAGCTCGCTCCTACGCATTGGCATTGGCGCTTGGGGTGGCGGGGATGCTGGGCATGGCGACGGCGTCCGCCCAGGACTACCGCAACTGTGGACAGGACTGGCACATCGACCACCCGCCGCAGCGCATCCTCGCCCTCAACCAGCACGCCGCCGACCTGCTGCTGGCGCTGGGGGCCGGGTCGCGATTGATCGGCGTGGCCTACATCGATGACGACCTCAACCTGAGTGGCGGCCGCTATCGCGGCGTGCCGCTGCTGGCGCGCCAGTACCCGTCGGCGGAGGCGGTCTACGCGCAGCAGCCGGACCTGGTGGTGGCCGGCTTCGCCTCGGCCTTCCGCCTGGGCAATCTGTCCCGCGAGGAACTGACTGGGCACGGTGTCGCCAGCTATCTGCTGGATGCCGGCTGCCTGGCGCGGCAGGGTGATCTTTTTGCGGGCGTCGAAGTGGATCTGGAAACACTCGGCGTCCTGCTCGGCGAGCAGGAAAAGGCGCAGGCACTGATCCGCCAGCAACGCGCCGAGCTGGCCGAAGCCCGCCGTCTCTTTGCCGACAACGAGCCGCTGGACGTCTTCTACCTCGACAGCGCCAGCAGCGGACTGGAGAGCCAGGGCCGGCGCGGTGTGATCACCCAGTTGCTGCATGCGGCCGGCGCGCACAACCTGTTCGAGGATGTCGAGTTGGGCAGCTTCACCGCCAATGCCGAGCAACTGCTGGCGCGTGACCCGGACGTGATCCTGTTGGCCGATGCGCTGTGGTCCACGGCCGAGCAGAAAAAGAAGACGCTGCGCGCCGACCCGGTGTTGTCGCGCCTGCGCGCCGTGCGCGAAGGACGCTTCGTCGCCTTGCCGTTCACTCATCTGTTCCCTGGCGTGCACAGCGGCCAGGCGGCTCGTGAACTGGCGCAGGCTCTGAGCCGGTTCTGAGCAGAGGCGGCTCGTCTGTTCGCCGGCCACTGTTCCTACCCAAGTACCGGAGCCCGTGTTAGAAAGCGCCCATCGATCATGCGGAGGCTGTCATGGGCAAGTTGCGCGTTGGAGTGATTTTCGGTGGGCGTTCGGCGGAGCACGAGGTGTCGCTGCAATCGGCGAAGAACATCGTCGATGCACTGGACCGCGAGCGCTTCGAGCCGGTGCTGATCGGCATCGACAAGGAGGGCCGCTGGCACCTCAACGATGCCTCCGACTACCTGCTCAACCAGGAAAACCCGGCGCTGATTGCCTTGAACCGCTCCAACCGCGAGCTGGCCGTGGTGCCGGGCAAGGCCGAGCAGCAACTGGTAGAAACCGGCAGCCGCCAGCTGCTCGATCATGTCGACGTGATCTTCCCCATCGTTCATGGCACCCAGGGCGAAGACGGCTGCCTGCAGGGCCTGCTGCGCATGGCCGATATTCCCTTCGTCGGCTCCGACGTGCTGGGCTCGGCGATCTGCATGGACAAGGACGTGAGCAAGCGCCTGCTGCGCGACGCCGGCATCGCCATCACGCCCTTCATCACCCTGACCCGCGCCAATGCCGCCCGCACGCCGTTCGCCGAGGCACAGCGCAAGCTCGGCCTGCCGCTGTTCATCAAGCCGGCCAACATGGGCTCGTCGGTGGGTGTCAGCAAGGTCGAGGACGAGGCCACTTACGACGAAGCCGTGCGCCTGGCGCTGGCCTTCGACGACAAGGTACTGGTGGAGTCCGCCGTGAAGGGCCGCGAGATCGAGTGCGCGGTACTGGGCAACGAACAGCCGATCGCCAGTGGTTGCGGCGAGATCGTCGTCGGTAGCGGCTTCTATTCCTACGACAGCAAGTACATCGACGAGGACGCTGCCAAGGTAGTGGTCCCGGCGGATATTCCGGCCGAGGCCAGCGAGCGTATCCGCCAGCTCGCCGTGGACGCCTTCCTCGCGCTGGAGTGCTCGGGGCTGGCGCGGGTCGACGTGTTCCTCACCGACCGCGGCGAGGTGCTGGTCAACGAGCTGAACTCGCTGCCCGGCTTCACCCGCATCAGCATGTACCCCAAGCTCTGGCAGGCTGCCGGGATGACCTACAGCGAGCTGGTCAGCCGTCTGATCGACCTGGCTATCGAGCGCCACGCTGCCCGGCGCAACCTGCAGACCAACCGCTGATCCTTCGCCGGGCTCCTTGCGCATGCGCTACCCTGACACCCCGCCGCCCGATCCGGGCGGCCGGCCCCGTGTCCCGTAACGAACCGTCAGAAGGAGCACGAGATGAACACCGTAGTATTTGCCGACGGCACCGCCGTACCCGCCATCGGCCAGGGCACCTGGCGCATGGGCGAGGATCGCCTGCAGCGCAAGCGCGAAGTCGCTGCCCTGCGCGAAGGCATCGAGCGCGGCCTGACCCTGATCGACACTGCCGAGATGTACGCCGAGGGCGGCTCGGAAGAGGTGGTCGGCGAGGCGCTGGCCGGGCTGCGCGAGCAGGTCTTCCTGGTCAGCAAGGTCTACCCGCACAACGCCAGCCGACGCGGCGTCCCCGAAGCCTGCGAGCGCAGTCTCAAACGCCTGCGCACCGACTGCCTGGACCTCTACCTGCTGCACTGGCGCGGCCAGTACCCGCTGGATGAAACCGTGGATGCCTTCGAGCGCCTGCGCGAGGCGGGCAAGATCAAGCGCTGGGGCGTCTCCAATTTCGACCTCGACGACATGCACGAGCTGAACGAACCGGCCTGCGCCACCAACCAGGTGCAGTACAGCCTGGAGGAGCGCGGCATCGAATGGGACCTGCTGCCCTGGTGCCAGGAAGAGCGCATGCCGCTGATGGCCTACTGTCCGGTAGGGCAGGGCGGCAAGCTGCTGCGCCACCAGGTGCTGCAGGAGATCGCCGGTCGCCACGACGCCACTCCGGCGCGCGTGGCGCTGGCCTGGCTGATCCACCAGCCGGGCGTGATTGCCATTCCCAAGGCCGTGGAGCCCATGCATGTGCGCGACAATGCGGCGGCGCTGGAGCTTCGCCTGACGTCCGCGGATATCGAAGCCCTCGACGCTGCCTTCCCGCCACCCACCCGCAAGCGTCACCTGGCCGTGGTTTGAAGCCTGGGCTCCGGTCGTCGCCCTCCGGGGCGCGGCCGGGGCCGGGTGCTAGCCTTCCCCCATGGCCAAGATGGCCGGGAGGGCAGAGGCGATGAGCAACTACACGGCGGACAGTGCCGCCATCAACCGGGTACTCACGGACTATGTCGAAGGCATGACCTTCGGCGACGAGGCGAGGCTGCGCCAGGCCTTCCATCCTTCCTGCAAGATCATCGGCAACTACCACGGCGCGCTGGAGTGGTCCTCGCTGGATGAGTTCATCGGCGCGATCAAGGCCGAATCGCCGCCCTCGGAAGGCGCGCCGCCGGCGTGGGAGTTGAAGTCCCTGGACATCACCGGCGACAGCGCGGTGGCCAAGGTCACCGACGAGTTTCTCGGCATGCATTTCACCGATTACCTGTCGCTGCTGCAGGTTGGCAGTGGCTGGCAGATCATCAACAAGCTCTATTACCTGCATAGCGGCGCGCTGGACAACTGAGCGCCGCCGCCAGGCTCGGTCAGACGTTGCTCCAGTCGCCACCGTCGTTCCAGCCGGACACCACGAAGCGCAGGGTGCCTTTGATGGCTGGATCGGTGATTTTGCCGTCGCGGTCGCTATCGATGGGCAGGGCTACCTGCACGTAGCCGTTCTTCAACTGCTCCGGCGCCAGTTCGCTGCTGACGCTGTTGACCCCCGTGCCTTGCCAGGCATAGGCGACTTTCCAGGTCTCGGCGGCGCTGCGTGGCGGCTGCAACTCGATGATCACCGTGTTACGGAACAGATAACTGCCCTCGTAGTGCTCGTTGGGCCACAGGCGTTTCTCGATCTCGTAGTCGGGCACGCGCACGCCCAGGGTCAGGCTATAGGCGAGGGTGTGGCGACGCGGATTGACCCGCGCATAGTTGGCGAGGAACACACTGGACAGGTAGTGCTTCGGCTTGTTCTTCCAGGTCGCGTGGGTCACGCAGGCGGCGGAGTCCTCTTCGGCGGTGCGGCGGGTCAGGTACCAGAGCTTGCCGCGCGGCGCGGCGAGCAGTTCTATCTGGTACAGCGCGTTCACCGGCCTTCCACCAGCGGCATCCTGTACCGCCTTGGGCAGGCGCAGATCGGCGATGTCCAGCCAGATGTCCACGCGCACGTCGCCGAACAGGAAGCGCGTGAGATTCTGGTAGGCCTCTTCACTGTTGACGATACCGAAGAACCCCGAGTGCGAGCGATAACAGAAGGCCTTGGCGCATTCCTCGCCGACGGTCTTGCCCCTCAGCCCGCTGAGCGTGGCGTTCTCGATGCGCACCAGGCCATCGCTACCATTGCCGACGAAGGTTCGTGACAGGCCTGCCGCTGCTTCGTAGTCGCTGCGGTTGGTGCCAACCATGCAGAAGACCTTGCGCGGGGCGAGCTCCGATTCCGCCAGCAGGTCGACGCGCCCAAGCGACTTCGCCAGGTTGAGGTACTCGGGCATCCGCGTGCCGCGGTTGAAGTTGCTGATGTCGTTGAGGCTGAGGAAGGCCGGGACGTTGCTGCCCGCCACGTCGATGCCGTTGTGCGGGGTGGCGTAGGTGAAGAGCTTGTCCACGGCGCGGCGCGCTTCGTCCGAGCCGCATTTCGGGTTCTGCAGGAAGGTGCGGCAGACCAGGCCCCCCATGGAGTGGGCGACCAGGTAGCAGCGGAAGGTGCTCTTGGTGATGCCGTTGGCCGGGTTCGCGCAGGCGAGATCGCGCACCTTCAGGATCAGCTCGCTCAGGCCCTTGCCGAACGCCTCCATGGTCGGTGTCTTGCCGATCCCCAGCAGGGCCGAGGCCGGGTCGTAGTAGCGGTAGATGATGATCGAGCGTGCGCCGAGCAGGTTGCCGGCCGCCGGATCGCTCCACTCCGGGTCGAGGATGTCGTAGCCGTCCTCGTAGACGTCGCTGTAGCCGAAGTCGCTGCCCAGGCGCACCACGGGTGATTCGAAGACGAACTTGCGTGGCGGCCGGTTGCGCTCGGGCACCGCGCGCATCACGGTGGAGCCCAGGTTGAAGCCGCAGAACGGGTCGGCGGTAGTCTCGTCCATTTCGCCGCGCGTCATGGCGTAGCCGCGTACGTAAATGATCGGGAAGAACGGGGCTTTCATCTTTTCCATGGCAGTCTCCTGATGGCCAGTCGATCCTTGGCGCGAGGGCGGCAGCAGCAGCAACCTCGCCGTTTGCCACCAGACGGTGGGCTGCTGGGAGGCAACCACGGTTGCCGTGGCATGTGGGCTGTACTCGCCGTCGACTTTGCCGAGGCCGAGGTACGTTTCCTTCAGGGAATTCCGAGTCTCCTTGGCCATGCCGCTTTTCAGGTTCGGGGCTTGCGGACGGATCGCCTGGCACCGGGCTTTAGCCAGCGGGCCTGACGGGCCTCGGCCCCTGCCTGTCGGGGGCTCATTTGCAACGCTTGAGTTGCAGCCGCCGCGGGCGTTACATGGAGCACTCCAGTGATGGGAGATCGTCATGCACAAGGTCGGGCTCAAGGGCACGCCGGAAACCCTGCTGATCACCCTCTATGCCAAGGCGATGGAGAGCGAGTTGCCCGACAGCCTGCTGCGCGACCGTTTCTCGCGCCGCGCCGTGGCGCAGATCGACTACGACTTCGCCCGCCTGCACATCGGCCGCGCCGAGCAGGTGGGCATCGCCCTGCGGGCCAAGCTGTTCGACGACTGGGTACGCGACTTCCTGGCGCGCTATCCGGCCTGTGTGGTGCTGCAGCTGGGTTGCGGGCTGGACAGTCGGGTCTTGCGCATCGACCCGCCGGCCACCGTGCAGTGGTTCGAGGTGGACTTTCCGGAAGTGATCGCCCTGCGCGAGCGCCTGTATCCCGCGCGGGAAAACTGCCACCTGATGGCCTGCTCCCTGACGTCGCCTGACTGGTGGCGTGCGCTGCCGAGCGGACGGCCGGTGCTGATTCTTTCCGAGGGCGTGCTGCCCTACGTGCCGGCGGACGAGGTTCCGCGACTGTTGCGTGGTCTGGTTGCACACTTCGGCCAGGGTGAACTGGCGCTGGATGGCTACAGTCGCCTGGGTATCCGCCTGCTGCAGTGGAACCCGATGATCCGCCGTACCGGCGCAGTGCTGCACTGGGCAATCGACGAGCCGCAGGAACTGCAGCGGCAGGTCCCGGGCTTGCGCTTCGTCGAGGCCATTGCCGCCTACGACCGTGCGCAGATCGCCCGGCTGTCGCTGGGCATGCGCCTGCTCTACGGGATCACCCTGGCTATTCCAGCGATGCGCCGCATGGGGCGCCTGCTGCGCTATCACTTCGGCTAGGCCAGGCCGATTTGGCCGCTGGCTGCTTTACTCATTCCTCTACGACGACCTTGCGCAGGAGCCGGCGATGAAGCTCGAGCCGTTGATGGAAATGAACGTGAAGGCCAGCGTGCCGCTGGAGATTGGCCGCGTGCCGCAGGGCCGGCGGTTGATCTCGGCGGCCGGTGGCGGCACCTTCAAGGGCCAGCGCCTGAACGGCGAGGTGCTGCCCGGCGGCGGCGACTGGATCCTGGTGGACAGCGATGGCGGCTGGCACCTGGAGGTGCGCCTGGTACTGCGCACCGACGACGGCGCGCGTATCCTGATGCAGCACAACGGACTGCTGGTGGCCAACCCGAAGATCATTCATGCGGTCTCGCGGGGCGACAGCACCGAGTTTGGCGATACCTATTTCATGATCCAGCCGCGCTTCGAGGTCGGCGACGACCGCTATCGCTGGCTCAACCACCAGTTGGCGGTGGGCGAGGGCCGGCTGGGGCCGGGCTGGGTCGAGTACCGTTTGTATTCACTCGCCAATGGATGAGCGATGAACAGCAGGACTTGTCACACACGGCGGGCACAGTTGGCGCATCAGGGATCAGGAGACGACGCCATGGCTCTGCCCCCCAACATGCAGCCCGACGACAAAGTCGTGCTGTTCGACGGCACTTGCCGCCTGTGCAACGGCTGGAGCCGCTTCCTCCTGCTGCACGACCGCATGCAGCGGGTGAAGCTGTGCAGCGTGCAGTCTGCCGAGGGCCAGGCGATTCTCGACTGGTTCGGCCTGCCCACCGAATACTTCGACACCATGCTCTACGTCGATGGTCGCGAAGGTTTCGAGCGCAGCGACGCCTTCCTGCGGGTGATCGGCCAGTTGCCGGCACCGTGGAACTGGCTGCGCGTGCTCTGGCTGATCCCCCGGCCGCTGCGCGACTGGTGCTACGACCGCATCGCGCTCAATCGCTACCGCCTGTTCGGCCGTGAAGACGTCTGCCTGGTGCCTTCGCCGCAGTATCGCGGGCGTTTCCTCGGCAATGACTAGCGCGGCCATCGCGCGGCTGGCGCTGGGCGTGGTGTTCCTCTACCACGGCCTGGTGCCCAAGCTGCTGTTCCTCAGCGCCGATGAAGTGCGCATGATCGAGGCTCACGGCTGGCCGCTGTCGACCCAGCGCATCGCCGAGGTGGCCGGTGCCGCCGAGATCGTCCTCGGCCTGGCGATCCTTCTGTTGCGCCGCAGCCGCTGGCCACTCTGGTTGGCGGTGGCGGCACTGCTCGGCTTGCTGGTGGATGTGGCGCTGTTCGTCTCGGAGTTGCTGCTGGGCGCCTTCAATCCAGTTTCCACCAACGTCGCCGCGCTGGCGCTGTGCGCGATTGCTCTGCAGGGCGAACGGAGCGCCGCATCGCCCCGTTCGCCTTCGCGGCATTAGAAGCTGCGCGACACGCTGGCCACCACGGTGGCCGTGCAGACATCGCCGAAGCCGAACTGGGTGCGGCACTCGTTCTGCGACAGGTCGGTGTCGATGTAGCTCACCGCCCAGTCGAAGCCCACCCATTCGTGGCTCAGCTTGGCTTCCCATTCATGGTAGGTGTCGCGGGTGTCGCCACTGCCGGACAGGTAGAGCGGGTCCTTGGCGTCATTGCGACCGTAGCGTACGCGCAACTTGAACTCGGCCGGCAGCTCGGCGTTGTAGGCCAGGTAGGTGTAGAGGTTGGCCTGGTCCTCGCCGAAGTAGGTCGGGTAGTCGTTGCCGTAATAGGCCGCCACTTCGAAGCCGTAGGCGTGGAGGATGGCGTAGGTGTCGCTCTGGTTGAACTGGGCTTCCTTCGGGTAGGCGTACTTGATGTAGCCCAGGTCCAGGGCGATGTCGTCATTGGCCTGCCAGTACCAGCCGCCGTAGTAGTCCACTTCCTGGCGGGTCTTGAAGTCGGCGCCGAAGTCGACGTTGGAGCTCCACACACCCAGGTAGGCGCCGGAAGCGTGCTGCAGGGTGAGGCCAACCTGTACGGCCGGGTCGTTCTGCGTCTGCGAGATGCCGCGGGTGCGGTAGTCGCTGACCAGGGCGGTATCGATCTGCAGGTTGAAGTCGTGGCCCAGTTCGACGGCCAGGGCGGAGGTGAATGGCGCGCAGGCGAGCAGCGCGCCCATCAGCCAGTTGGGGCGATTCATGTGGGGAGTCCCTTTGTTGTGATTGTCTGTGGGCAGATGAAAAATCCCGCGCAGCGCCCACCCTCCCGGTCACTCGGGAAGCGGCGGCAAGGGGGGCGCTGGCGGGCAGGGCGCCGGGGGTGTTCACGCCCCGGCGCAGGAGCCCGGCTCCTTACAGAGCCGGCACGTCGTCGGCGCGGTAGACTTCGCGGCCTTCGAAGAGGGTGCGGAGCACGCGGGCTTCGTCCAGTTGCTGGTCGGGCACGCTGAACACATCGCGGTCGAGCACCACCATGTCGGCCTGCTTGCCGGGGGCCAGGGTGCCGATCTTGTCGCCGAGGCCGATGGTCTGCGCGGCGTTGCGGGTGTAGGCGTAGAACATGGTCTGGCGGTCCACGCGCTCGGCGGCGTTGAGCACGCCTTCCTCGCCCTGGCGGGTGACCGCCTGGTAGATGGCCTTCAGCGGATCAGGCGTGGACACCGGCCAGTCGCTGGCGCCGGCAATGGTGGCGCCATTGTCCAGCAGGGATTTGGCCGGGTACATGTAGCGGTAGGTTTCGTCGGCGATGTAGGGCTTCACCAGTTCCACCGTGTAGACCTCGGAGGTGGCCCAGTCCAGTTGCATCGAGGCGATCACCCCGAGCTCCTTGAAGCGCGGGAAGTCCTTGGGGTTGACCAGTTGCAGGTGGGTGATCGAGTGGGTCACGCCGCTCTGCCGGTCCTTGCGCGCCTGGGCGAAACCATTGAGGGACTCGCGCACCGCGCGGTCGCCGATGGCGTGCACGTGCACCAGCCAGCCGCGCGCATCGGCGGCGCTGACCAGTTCGCCGAAGTGCTTCGGATCGATCAGCAGCTCGCCCGGTTTGTGGCTGTTCTTGTAGTCCTCCAGCAGCGCAGCGGACTGTGCAGGGAACTCGATCACACCATCGGCGAAGACCTTGATGCCCGGCAGCGTCAGGTTCGGGATGCCCTGGAACTGCTGACGCACCTTGTCGATGACGTCGAGATCGGCCGGGCGGCTCTGCGGGTTGACCACCAGCAGCGCGGCGACGTGGGCGCTGAGCTGGCCGTCGCGGGCCAGGTCGCGGTAGACCGGCAGCACACCGACGGTCTTCTCGGTGGGCTTGATGGCGAACAGCGCTTCGCCGGGCGTGCCGTTGGCGGCCGGGTCCATCCAGGCGGTGATGCCCAGGCTGTTGTTGTACTTCACCGCGGCCACGCCGGCGCGGTCCATGGTGGCGGTGTCCGGAACCGGCATGGCGGCGGCCACCAGGTCGAAACCGGAGTCGACCAGGAAGCCGGTGGGGTTGAAGTCCTTGTCGTGGGCGACGTTCTGCTGCTCCAGCGGGCTCAGGCCGCGCAGGCGCTTGGCGTCCAGCCCGGCGCGCTTGAGCATGGCGGCGTTGGCCCAGGCGGTGTGGTGGTCGCTGCCGATCAGCACCACCGGGGTGTCCTTCCACTCGCCCTGGTTGAAGCGCTTGGCCAGGCCCTCGGCCTGAGACCAGTAGCTGGAGTTCATGCCGTTCATGACCACGGTGTCATGCACCTTGGCCTTGCCGCTGTCGCGGTCCTGCTTCAGACGCTTCTCGAACGCGTCGAGGTCCATCTGCTCGTCCAGCAGGCTGGCGGAGATCAGCTCCAGGCCGCCGAAGATGGAGTGCGAGTGGCTGTCGATGAAGCCGGGCATCAGCACCTTGCCGCCGAGGTCGACCTGCTTGCTGCCGCTGCCGGCGAGCTTGCGGATGTCCTCGTTGGAGCCCACCTGCAGCACCTTGCCGCCAGCGACCGCGACGGCCTGCTGCAGCGGCTGGCCGGGCTCGGCGGTGAAGACCTTGGCGTTGTACAGGATCAGGTCCGCGTTCTGTGCCTGAGCTTCAAAAGTGCCGAGTGCGATGGCGAGCGCCAGCGCGCCCTTGAGCATGCCGTGCATGACTTCCCCTTGCTTTCGTTGGATTATTGTTGGTCTGCGGCGCAGGCTACTGGCGGACCGAGGTGTGCGGAAGTCGCTGTCAGGCATAACACTTGTGAAGGATTGGCACGAATGACGATGGACAGATTCAGCAGCCTGGCGATGTTCGTCGCCAGTGCCGAGACCGGCAGTTTCAGCCGCGCCGCCGAGCAGTTGGGCAAGACGCCGTCGGCCGTGACCAAGGCGGTCGGCCAGCTGGAAATCGAAGTTGGCGCGCGCCTGTTCGAGCGCACCACGCGCAGCATGTCGCTGACCGAAGCCGGCCAGCTCTATCTCGATGGGGCCCGCGAGGTGCTGGCGCGGATGCGCGAGACCACCGAGGAAATCGCCCAGTTGCAACACAGCTTGCGCGGCGTGCTGCGCATCACCGGGCCGCTGATCGTCGGCCCGGTGTTTCTCGACCAGGCCTGCGCCGAGTTCCTCGACCAGCACCCGGACGTGCGTTTGCAGGTGGACCTTTCCGACAGCTACGTCGACCTGCTCGACGGCCGCTACGACCTCGCCCTGCGCATGGGCAACAGCGATCTCCCCGGGCTGATCGCCCAGCCGCTGGCGGAAAGCCGGCTGATCATGTGCGCCAGCCCGGCGTACCTGCAACGCCGCGGCACGCCACGGCATCCGAACCAGATCATCGACCACGATTGCCTGGTCTATCGCCATCCGGCGCTGGACGACCGCTGGTGGTTCGACGTCGAAGGCGAGCGCTATTCCACTCCGCGTAATGGCCGCCTGAACAGCGACAACCAGGCCGTGCTGCTGACTGCCTGCCTCGCCGGCCATGGACTGCTGCCGTGCCCGCACTGGAGCGTGCTGGAGCACCTGCGCAGCGGGCGCCTGGTGACGGTGCTGGATGACTACTTCTTCGAGCCGGACACCTTCGGCGCGCAGATTCTCGCGGTGTACCCGAGCAATCGCCGGGCGACGCGCAAGATCCACGCCTTCATCGAGCACCTGCGCGATTACCTGCGCCGCGACGGCATTCTCTGAGCGCTCAGAGCCTGGTGCTTTCCAGGCGATTGCGCCCGTTGGCCTTGGCCTGGTAAAGCGCCCGGTCGGCGCTTTCGAGCAGTTGTGCGAGGTCACGGGCCTGGTCCGCCGAGACCAGCCCGATGCTGACGCTGACGCGTAGTTCGCCGGCGCCGATATCCAGGGGCAGCTCCTGCAGGTTTTGCCGCAGTCGATCGAGCAGGTGCCGGGCCGCATCGGCGTGGGTGCTGGGCAGGAGGAAAACGAACTCCTCGCCGCCGAAGCGCGCGAACAGGTCGGTGCTGCGCGCCTGCCGCCGACAGAGCTCGCTGAACTGGCACAGCACGCGGTCGCCGGCGGCGTGGCCGTACTGGTCATTGATGCGCTTGAAGTGATCGAGGTCGAGCACGGCCAGGCTCAATGGCGAGCCATAGCGTGCGCTGCGGGCCAGCTCGCGTTCGGCCTGGACCTGGAAGGCTCGTCGATTGAGCGCGCTGGTCAGTGGATCGAGCGTGGCCAGTTGGCGCAGCTGGTTCTCCAGCGCCTTGTGGTGGCTGACGTCGCGGATTTCCGCGACCCGCTGTCCGCCGGCCAGGCGCTCGATGCTCAGTTCGGCGGCGAAGGTGCTGCCATCCTCACGCATGGCCAGGATGTCGTGCGGCTTGCCATCCGCGCCGGCCAGCAGGTCCTGCAGGTCGCCTTGCGCTTCGCTGACGAAGAGTTCGGCGAAGTCCTGGCCAAGCAGGCGCTCGCGGGGCCAGAGCAACATGCGTTCGAGCATCGGGTTGGCATCCATCACCTTGCCATCGCGCAGCACCAGCATGCCGGCATTGGCGACCTGCATCAGGCGCTCGAAGCGCTCGGCACTGGCTCGCGCCTCGCTGGCGTGGCGCTGACTGTCGGCGAGGATGCGGCGCATGGTCATCAGGGCCATGCCGACCAGCGCGATCACCCACAGGGGAACGCCGAAGTTGTAGGGCAGCAGGTAGCTGAAGGAGCGCGTGACGTCTGCATGTTCGATTCCGTGCAGGCCATCGTGCAGGCCGATGGCGGCGCGCGCCAGGGTGACCAGCGCATAGGCGCCGAGCGCCACCGCCACGAAGCGGCGCACGCCGCGCAGCTCGCTTTCACCAGGCGCGCGCAGCAGGACCAGGCTCGCCTGGATCGGCAGCAGGCCGCCGATGGTGGCATAGATGGCGATCAGGTATTCCGAGTTGATCGGCGCCACCCACCAGTGCCAGCTGAGCGCCAGAGCCATGGCGGTCGCACTGGCGGGCACCGTCCACCAGGGCGGCGGCAGGCCGAGAAAGCGGTAGACGCCCAACATCAATAGCGCCTCGCCGGCCAGTTGGGTGGCATTGCCGGCGATGTTCAGCAGCTTGCTGCCGCTGGCCATGAAGCCCATGAACAGCAGGATGCCGAGGATCAGCGTCCAGGCCCCGCCCATCCACAGGCCGGGCCCGCGATAGGGCCGGGCAAAGTACCAGAGGCCGGTACAGGCAATGGCGCTGGCGAGCATCAGGTTGAGGCCGAGCAGCATCGGCGAGAAGTACAGGGATTCCACGGCCCCAACCTCCTTGTGTGGTTGCCGCGAATTCTGCCAGCGCTGGCGGAGCTTTGTCAGTGGGCGCTCAGAGCAGCGCCCCGGCCCAGGCCGAGATCAGCAGCAGGACCGCCATCAACTGGTTGAGCCGCTGCATCTGCGTGGCGGAGAGCAGGCGCTGGCTGCCGATGCCCAGGCCGGCCCAGACCGCCGTGCAGGGTATCGACACGAGGAAGAACAGCAGTGACAGCAGTTGCACGCGGTCCAGCCGATCCACGCCGTGCCCGGCATAAACGCTGATGACTGCCAGTGCCATCATCCAGGTCTTGGGGTTGACCAGTTGCAGCGCGGCGGCACCCAGCGCGCCCAGGCGCGCGGCGTTGGTGTCACGCTCCAGGTCTGCCGGTGGGCTGCGGAATATCTGCCAGGCCAGCCAGCTCAGCCAGAGCACGCCGAGCAGGCTCATCGCCTGCTGTACGCGCGGCAGGCTGGCCAGCACCTCGCCCAGGCCGCTGCCCACCGCCAGCACCAGCGCGGCGGCGGCCGCACAGCCGCCGAACATGATCGGCAGCGCGGCGCTCCAGCCGAAGCGCGCGCTGTTGCTGAAGATCAGCAGATTGGTCGGCCCCGGTGTGATCGAGGCGACGAAGGCGAAAAGGACGAACGGCAGCCATTGGCTGAGCTGCGCAAAGTACATGGCGGGAACTCCGGTGAATCCGTGGGAGCTCATCTTCGCCAGTGGCGCGGGCTCAGTCTGGAAGCTTTGAGCAGCGCTTGCGGTAGTAGGCCGGCGTTACCCCGTAGGCGCGGCGGAACCAGCGCCCGAGGTGGCTCTGGTCGGCGAAGCCGAGGTCGGCGGCGATATCCGCCGGTGCCAGGCCGCGGCCGAGCAACTGGCGCGCGCGGGCCAGGCGCAATTGGATCAGGTAAGCGTGGGGCGGCAGGCCGAACGCCTGCTTGAACGCGCGGGTCAGGCGGAAGCGGTCGCAACCCGTGGCGCGAGCGAGGTCGTCGAGGCCGATGTCGGCGCTCAGGTTGGCGTGCAGGAAGTCCCGCGCGCGCTGCGCCACCAGTGGCAGCTGCGCCGTCGTGGCATCGCGCTGGCGCCAGTGCAGGTGCTGGGTCATGCCGTCGAGCAGCTCGTCCATGGCGCTCTGGCGGACGATCTTCAGGTCGTTGCCATGCACCGCCTGGAAGGCATTGTCGATCCGCCGCGTCAGGCGCGGATCGTCGATCAGCAGCTCGGGCACGCTCAACTGACAGCTGCCCGGCGCCTCTTCGAACAGCGTGCCGATCTCGCGCTCCAGCCAGGGGGCATCGAGGTAGAGCATGCGGTAGGTGAAGCCACCCTCGGTGGGCGCGTCGCCGTCGTGAATGTCGCCGGGCTCGAGGAAGAACACCTTGCCGGCGGTGCTGACGTGGCGCTGGTTGCGGCTGTTGAACTGCTGCACGCCGGATTCGGTGAAGCCGATCAGGTAGCTGTCGTGCCAGTGCGGGTCATAGGCGTGGCCCTTGAAATGCGCGCGCAGGCTCTGGATGCCGGTGTCGGCATCCTGCAGCAGGTCGATCCAGTTGTCTTTGTGCATGGGCCGCCTCCACGCCGCTTGCCCGGTCGGCCAGCATAGCGCGCGCAGGCGGGCTGTCTGGAAGATTCGTGCAGCCGGTGGTCGAGTGTCGTGAATCCTTCGCGCCGACGGTAGGATGCAGCCACTGCAAAGAGCCGAACTCCAGGAGGGAGCCGAGCGTGGGACAGGAATACAACCTGGCATTGATGATTGCGGCGGCGCTCAGCGCCATGGCGGGTGCGCTGCACATTGGCGTGGTGCTGGTCGGACCGCGCTGGTACCGCCTGTTTGGCGCTGGCGAAAAGCTCGCCCGGGCCGCCGAGGCGGGGCGGGTCTACCCGGCGCTGATCACCTTCGGCATCGCTTTCGTGCTGTTCGCCTGGGCTGCCTATGCGCTATCCGGGGCCGGGGTGCTGGGGCCGTTGCCGCTGCTGCGCCCCGCGCTGGTGGCGATCTCGCTGGTCTACCTGCTGCGCGGCGCGGCCGGCCCGCTCATCCTGAAAGACACCGGGCGCAGTCAGCGCTTCATCTACGTCAGCTCGGCGATCTGCCTGGCCTTCGCACTGGTGCACCTGCTGGGGCTGGTGCAGGTGTGGAGTCGCTTGGGTTAGTAAGCTTTCCTCGCAGCATGATTCCCGTATTCAGGGGGGCGCCCATTGCGGGCGCTCCACCTTTCGCGGAATCAGCCGGCGGCGGCGTCGAAGCTGTCGCTGCGAGCCATGCGCCAGATGCGCTCGTAGAACTCGCCCTCGATGTTGCCCGAGAGCAGTTCGCCCGGCTTGAGGAAGTAGTGCAGGTGCGAGAACAGGCGGATCTCGGTGGCGGTGACACGGCGAACCAGGTGCTTGGCCTCCAGCTGCGAAGGGTGCTGGATGCCGGCGGCGGCGATCATCTCGGCCAGGCCTTTGAGCGTGTTGCGGTGGAAGTGGTAGACCCGCTCGGCCTTGTCCGGCACTACCAGTGCGCGCTGGCGCAGCGGGTCCTGGGTGGCGACGCCGGTGGGGCACTTGTTGGTGTGGCAGGACTGCGACTGGATGCAACCGATGGCGAACATGAAGCCGCGCGCCGAGTTGGCCCAGTCCGCGCCCATGGCCAGCACGCTGGCGATGTCGAAGGCGCTGACGATCTTGCCGCTGGCGCCGATGCGGATCTTGTCGCGCAGGTTCAGGCCGACCAGGGTGTTGTGCACGAACAGCAGGCCCTCGCGCATCGGCAGGCCCATGTGGTCGGTGAACTCCAGGGGCGCGGCGCCGGTGCCGCCTTCCTTGCCGTCGACGACGATGAAGTCGGGGAGGATGCCGGTCTCGTGCATGGCCTTGGCAATGCCCATGAACTCCCAGGGGTGGCCGATGCACAGCTTGAAGCCCACCGGCTTGCCGCCAGAGAGTTCGCGCAGCTGGACGATGAAGTTCAGCAGGCCGTGGGGCGAGTCGAAGGCGCTGTGGGAAGACGGCGAGATGCAGTCCTGGCCCATGGGCACGCCGCGGGTGGCGGCGATTTCCGGGGTCACCTTGTGCTTGGGCAGGATGCCGCCGTGGCCGGGCTTGGCGCCTTGGCTGAGCTTGATCTCGATCATCTTCACCTGCGGGTCGACTGCCTGCTTGGCGAAGCGCTCGGGGCTGAAGCTGCCATCGTCGTTGCGGCAGCCGAAGTAGCCGCTGCCCAGTTCCCAGGTCAGGTCGCCGCCGTACTCGCGGTGGTAGGGGCTGATGCTGCCCTCGCCGGTGTCATGGATGAAGCCGCCGAGCTTGGCGCCCTTGTTCAGCGCGCGGATGGCATTGGCGCTCAGCGAGCCGAAGCTCATCGCCGAGATGTTGAACACCGAGATGGAATAGGGCTGCTTGCACTCCGGACCACCAACGGTGACGCGGAAGGTGCAAGGGTCGGCCACCGGGGCCGGGCGGATGGAGTGGGCGATGAACTCGAAGCCCGACTGGTAGACATCGATCAGGGTGCCGAAGGGTTTGTCGGCGGTCTCGTTCTTCGCCCGCGAGTACACCAGGGCGCGCTGGGCGCGGGAGAAGGGCAGGGCTTCCTGGTCGCCTTCGAGCAGGTACTGGCGGATTTCCGGGCGGATGGCTTCCACCAGGTAGCGGATGTTGCCCAGGATCGGGTAGTTGCGCCTTACCGCGTGGCGTTCCTGCAGCAGGTCGAAGACGCCGAGCACGCTCAGGGCGAGGGTGGTGAGGGTGAAGGGCCACACCCAGTCATGCCCGAGGAAGGGCAGGCTGAGCACGGTGAACAGGACGCAGGCGGCGAAGAAGGCGTAGCGGCTTAGGAGCGACAGGTTCATGGAATCTCCAGTCGTCGGGCTTTGATCACGGTCAGGTTGGCCAAAAGGGCCGCCACAGAGCATGGCAGGCATCGCGCGAACGTGCCTGGGCAAAGGTCAATGCGGCGGACTTTCGGAAGTCTTTCTAGTTCTGGCGGGCATCGACGGTAGCCCGAAGTGGTGGAAAAAGAAAGCTAGCTAACGATTTTCTCCGGCGCTGAGAAAGCCTGTTTCAAGCGCTGCAAGAACGGTGGCATTCGTCCCGGGGCTGTTCGCGAGCAAGCTCGCTCCCACAGACTTGACGTTGATGCGCTCTTCGTAGGAGCGAGCTTGCTCGCGAACCCGCAACCCGCCGGACTAGCAGGCGATCACATTGACCGCCAGCCCACCCTTCGAGGTCTCCTTGTACTTGTCCATCATGTCGCGCCCGGTATCGCGCAGGGTGTCGATGGCCTTGTCGAGGCTGACCAGGTGCTGGCCGTCGCCGCGCTGGGCCAGTTGGGCGGCGTTGATGGCCTTGAGCGAGGCCATGGCATTGCGTTCGATGCAGGGCACCTGGACCAGCCCGGCCACCGGGTCGCAAGTCAGGCCGAGGTTATGTTCCAGGCCGATCTCGGCGGCGTTCTCCACCTGCTCCAGGCTGCCGCCGAGGACTTCCGCCAGGCCCCCGGCGGCCATGGCGCAGGCGGAGCCCACTTCGCCCTGGCAGCCGACTTCGGCGCCGGAAATGGAGGCGTTGAGCTTGCACAGGATGCCGATGGCGGCGGCGGTCAGCAGGTAGCGTTCGATGCCTTCGGCGTTGGCGCTGCCGTCATAGTGCGCGTAGTAGTGTAGCACCGCCGGGACTATCCCGGCTGCGCCGTTGGTGGGGGCGGTGACCACGCGGCCGCCGGCGGCGTTCTCCTCGTTGACTGCCAGTGCCCAGAGGTCCACCCAGTCCAGGGCGCCCAGGGTGGTGGCGATCAGGTTGCCGCTGTCCGCTTCGTTCAGGCGGCGGAACAGCATGGGCGCGCGGCGTCGAACCTTGAGCCCGCCGGGCAGCGTGCCTTCGGTTTCCAGGCCGCGGTTCACGCAGGCCTGCATTTCCTCCCAGATATGCGCAAGGCCGGCGTGGATTTCCGCCGCGCTGCGCACGGCCAGCTCGTTGGCCCACATCAGGTCGCTGATGCGCCCGAAGCCGTGCTCGTGGCAAAGGCGCAGCAGTTCCTCGGCGCTGTGGAAGGGGTAGGGCATCGGATTGTCCGGGAGGGCGCGGTCGGTGTTGAAGTCCGCCGCATCCACCACGAAGCCACCGCCGACCGAGTAGCAGACTCGCTCGGCCAGCAGTTCGCCCTTTGCGTCCAGCGCCCGCAGGTGCAGGCCGTTGGGGTGGGCGGGCAGGCTGTCGTCGTGGAAGACCAGTTGCCGCGCCGGGTCGAAATCGATCTCCTGCACGCCGCCCAGACGCAGGCGATGGCGCAGCAGGATGTCATCCACCTGCGGGGCGAGAGCGGCGGGGTCGGCTTCCGCCGGGTCGATGCCGAGCAGGCCGATCAGGCAGGCGCGGTCGGTGGCGTGGCCTTTGCCGGTAGCGCTGAGGGAGCCGTAGAGGTGCACCTCTAGGGCACCAGTTCGGGCCAGCAGGCCGTCGTCACGCAGGCGGTCGACGAACTCGCGGGTGGCGCGCATCGGCCCCACGGTGTGCGAACTGGATGGCCCGACGCCGGGCTTGAACATGTCGAAGACGCTGAGGGTCATGGGAATTCCTCCTGCCCTCAAGCATGGACCCGCGTCGCCTCGAATGCTCACCGACCGCTCGACGGCTGGCGTCCGTTGGAGACCATTCGCGGGCATGGGCCACTCCTGCAGGGAGAGCATCGTAGGATGGGTGGAGCCTAGGCGATACCCATGCTGTCCCGGCAGCGATTGATGGGTATCGCTGCGCTCCACGCCATCCTACGCAAGCAGCCTCAGCCCTGCGCCTGAAGGAACAGCGAGAACAGCTCGGACTGCGACTTGATCCCCAGCTTGGAATACATGTGCTTGCGGTGGACCTTCACCGTTTCGGCGGAGATCGCCAGCTTGCGGGCGATTTCCTTGCTGGAGCAGCCGCTGAGCATCAGCCGGCCCACTTCCAGTTCGCGGGCGGTGAGCGGGGATTCCACCTGCTGGGCGGTGGATTCCAGGCGGTTCTGCCAGCGCGGGGGCGGCGGCGCTTCCTGCACTTCGCGCTCGAAGGCCATGCGCTGGCGCATCAGGCCGGCAACCCAGGGCTGCACCAGGGCGAGCAGGGCGATCTGCTCCGGGGTGAAGCGGCCCTTGCTGCCCACCGAGCAGCACAGGGTGCGCTCGCCGTCGAGCTGCACGTTGATCTGCACTTCGTCGGCGACCACGTTGAGGCTGAAGTAGCGCTGGTAGTAGTCGGTCTGCTCGAACATTTCCGGCGCCACGTCGTCCAGGCGGAACAGCCCGCTGCCGGGGGCCTCGCGGCTGGCGATGTAGAACGGGTCGAGCAGGTAGAGGCCCTTGAGGTAGTCCTGGAACAGCGAGTCGGGGCCGCCGTCCTCGCCGGGGCATTCGGCGAACACCTGTGGCCTGCCATTGCTGAAAAGCAGCACGACCCAGCTGTCGAAGGGCACATACTGGCCCAGCAGGCGCACCAGCGAGGTCCAGAAGTTCGGCTTGTCCAGCGCTTCGATCAGCTGCCCGACTGCGCGGTGCCAGGCGATATCCTGAAGGGAAAGGCTCATGACTCTACCCCCGATGGGTTACCACGCGGGCGTAATTACCCGGTGATGGCACGCCCGGCATACTCGCTGGATGCCTTGAGCCGGCGCGGTGCGCATTCTGACCGACAGCGCCCGGTCACCGCAAAGACAAGAATCCGAGGAAGCCCCATGAAAGTAGAACTCGTCCAACTCGCCGGCCGTGATGGCGATGTGGCCTGGAACCTGGCCCGCACCCTGGAGGCCATCCACGCCTGCGCCGACGACACCCAACTGGTGGTGTTCCCCGAGACCCAGCTGACCGGCTTCCCCACCGAGGCGAACATCGCCGCCATCGCCGAGCCGGTCGACGGCCCCAGCGTGCAGGCCGTGCAGCGTGCCGCGCGGGAGAAGAACATCGCCGTCGCCGTGGGTTTCGCCGAAGCCGCTGACGATGGTCGGTTCTACAACACCACGCTGCTGATCACCCCCGAAGGCATCGCCATGAAGTACCGCAAGACGCACCTGTGGGCGTCGGACCGCGGCATCTTCACCCCCGGCGACCGCTACACCACCTGCCTGTGGAATGGCATCCGCGTCGGCATCGTGATCTGCTTCGACATCGAGTTCCCCGAGTCCGCCCGTGCCCTCGGCCAACTGGGCGCCGAGCTGATCATCGTGACCAACGGCAACATGGACCCCTACGGCCCGACCCACCGCACCGCGATCATGGGCCGCGCCATGGAAAACCAGGCCTACGCCGTGATGGTCAACCGTGTCGGCGAAGGTGATGACGGCCTGGTCTTTGCTGGCGGCAGCGCCGTGGTCGACCCCTACGGCCAACTGATCGTCGAAGCCGGCCGCGAAGAGTGCCGGCAGATCGTCGAGCTGGACTTTGAACGCCTGGCGCAATCGCGCCGCGACTACAGCTACCTGGCCGAGCGCCGCTTCGTACTGCCCGGCGAGATGCGCGAGCACGACGATGGCCTGCGCGAGCTGATCATTCCCGCCTGAGGTTCCCATCCGGCTTTCTGCAGGGCCGGGGCGCAGGGCCGCGCCGATACAGCGCTATTCCACTATCGACGGGCGACTTGAGCGCCCGCGAGGCCTGCGGGTGAGCGCAGGCCAGCAACTTGTACTGCCATAACAAACACAACGCGGAGTAAGCAGTAATGGCTCGACTCAAACGAACCCTGTCGCTGGGTTCGGTGGTGCTGTTCGGCATCGCCTACATGACCCCGATCATCGTCCTCGGCACCTTCGGCATCCTCGCCGACGTCACCCGCGGCGTAGTGCCTTCGGCCTACCTCGTGGCCTCTGTCGCCATGCTCTTTACCGCGCTCAGCTACGGGCGCATGGCCGCCGCCTTCCCGGTTGCCGGCTCGGCCTATACCTACGTGCGCAAGTCGATCAGCCCGAAGTTGGGCTTCCTTGCCGGCTGGGCGGTGCTGCTGGACTACCTGTTCCTGCCCATGGCGATCTGGCTGATCGGCGCGGCCTACCTGCATTCCGCCTTCCCTGCCGTACCGCAAGCGCTGTGGGTGCTGGCCTTCATCGGCGTGACTACCGCGATCAACGTCGTTGGCCTGCGCCTGGCGAAGAACATCAACGGCGTGCTGATGCTGGTGCAGTTCCTCGTGCTGATTGCCTTCGTCGGCCTGGCCATCCACTACATCATGGGCGACGGCAGCCGTCCGCTGTGGACCTTGGAGCCCTTCCTCAAGGAAGGCACCCAACTGCCGCTGATCATGGGTGGCGCAGCCATCGCCTGCTATTCGTTCCTGGGCTTTGACGCGGTCAGTACCCTGACCGAAGAAACCCACGAGCCGCGCAAGACCATTCCGCGTGCGATCCTGCTGATCACCCTGATCGGCGGCGGCATCTTCATCGCCGCCAGCTACTTCGTACAGCTCGCGCACCCGTCGGTGGAATTCCAGAACGCCGATTCCGCCGCCTACGAAATTGCCCGCAACATCGGCGGCGACCTGTTCGTCAGCTTCTTCCTGATCGGCCTGATCGTCGGCCAGTTCACCTCCGGCCTGTCGGCCCAGGCCAGCGCCTCACGCCTGCTGTTCGCCATGGGCCGCGACGGCGTGCTGCCGCGTCCGTTCTTCGGGCGCATCAGCAAGCGCTTCGAGACCCCGGTGAACAGCATCGTGCTGTGCGGTGTGGTGGCCCTGCTGGCGCTGCACATGGACGTCACCACCTCTACCTCGTTCATCAACTTCGGCGCCTTCCTCGCCTTCAGCCTGGTGAACCTCTCGGTGATCTTCCACTACTACCTGAATGCCGACCGTCGCGGCCTGCGCGAGCTGGTGTTGTTCCTGCTGTTCCCGCTGATCGGCCTGCTCGCCGACCTGTGGCTGATGGTCAGCCTCGACCATCTGGCGATCTGGCTCGGCGCCACCTGGCTGGTGCTCGGCGTGATCTACCTCGCGGTGATCACCGGCGGCTTCCGCCAGCAACCACCGGAGATGCATTTCGAGGAGGCGTGAGCCCCGCGCGGGGCTATGCTGGGGACTCCGAGCCGTGAAGACCGAGGAGACCCGCCATGCCCCGCCTCACCCTCTACCATTCGCCCCAGACACGTTCCAGCGGCACCCTGGTGCTGCTGGAGGAGCTGGGTGCCGAGTACGACCTCGAACTGATCAACATGAAGGCCGGCGAGCAGCGCAAGCAGGAATATCTGGCGCTCAACCCGCTGGGCAAGGTCCCGGCGATCCGCATTGGCGAATCGCTGGTCACCGAGCAGGGCGCCATCTTCATCTACCTCGCCGACCTGTTCCCGCGGGCCAACCTCGCTCCCGCCCTCGATGACCCGCTGCGTGGTCCCTACCTGCGCTGGCTGGTGTTCTATGGCTCCAGCTTCGAGCCGGCCATCGTCGACCGCGCCCTCAAGCGCGAGGCGGCGCCGCAGGCCATGAGCCCCTATGGCGACTACGACAGCGTGATGCGCGCGATTGCCGAACAACTGGAAACCGGCCCCTACCTGTTGGGCAACCGCATGACCGCTGCCGACGTGCTATGGGGTGCGGCCCTGCGCTGGACCATCGGCTTCGGCGTGGTGCCCAAGCTGCCGGTGTTTGAACGCTACGTCGAACTGGTGACGTCGCGTCCGGCGTTCGCCCGTGTGTGGGAGCGCGACAAGCAATGGGTCGAGGAGCATACGAAGGCTGCTGACGCGAAGGCGACCTGAGGCCTGGGCGAGATGATGCAGACTTGCTCCAAAGTCAGGGCATGGGTCCTTGGATTTGAGAAAAAAGTCTCAAGTCGCCTGGGAAAATTCCTTTTTTGATGTAGCTATATTTCCCACGCTATCGGCTTGATCGATGATTCTTCCAGCGCTGCGCCCCCCATCGCGTGGCGTCGGCAAGCATAACGACAACAAGCCGTTTCTTGACTTAGGTCCCCAGGGCCCTTCCGCGAGGAAGGGCCTTTTTTTTGCGATGCGCCAGTAGCCCGAGCCGTCTGCCACGGTCTTTTCGGCAGGAGGGCGCCCTGGTGCGCACCGAGCCCGCGAATGTTGGTGAGGGAAATTGCTGACGCTGTGGCCGATTTCGCAAAGTTACGCGGAGTGTTCCTACGCAGACGATCGGGCTTGGAGAAATATCCTGGCTCTTGGATCATGCATTCCGCGGCGTGTTCCTACACGTTGCGGTGATGATTGATCGACTAGTCAATCGTTAACTTCGGGCCCGCCAGTCTTGGCGGGCCTTTTTTTTTGCCCGTCGGGAGGGCGGGGGTGTTCCCATTGGTTTCCTGCGGAACAGGGAACAGGCGCTCAGCGGATACGTGCAGAAGTGTGCAGGCAGTGCCGTAGCAACCCGATGAAGGTGAGGGCCCAGGCGGCCAGGGCGATATAGGCAACAACCTGGATGAGCGGCAGGAACACCTGCTGGTGCACCAGCGGCAGGAAGTTGAACGAGGCAACGCAGAACATGCCCAGCGGGAACACCACCGACCAGTTCTGCAGGTCGTAATGGATACCGATTCCGTAGCGCACCCGGTGAGTGACGAAAACCAGCAGCAGAAAGGGAATCCACCAGCAGGCGAAAGCGCCGACGAAGACTGACAGACCGAGGATGAAGGGTGCCAGCGACTGGACCAGCACGCTGTCGGCTCCGGCTGTCAGCAGGCGTGCTCCGGCCAGTGTGGAAATCGCCAGGGCGCCCATGTTGATCCAGTAGGACGGCGACAGCTCTCCAGCCTCCAGGTCGAGGAACAGCCAGCGGTAGAGAATCTGCGACATGATCAGCACGTACAGCATGATGCCAACCATATAGGCCGCCACGCAGACGAAGAGGATCAGTTCCGGATCGGCAAAGCGCGTCGCCAGGTAGCTGCCGAGTACGCAGACCGAGGCGCTGGACACCGTGCAAAGCAGCCAGGTGCCGTTCAGGCCCTGTTCCAGGGTCGGCTTGTGCTGGGTGAGGGTGACGCCGGCGAGCATCGCATACATGCACAGCAGCCACAGCGGCCCGGCCAACAGCCACAGGGCTTGGGCGATGGCGGGCTGGTTGGCCAGCACGATGAACTGCACGCCCAGCACGTTGGAGCCGGCCACCAGCGTAAGGAAGCCGGGGCCGCGCGCATGGTGGGTGAGGTCCTGCCACATCAGCCGCGGATAGCGAAGCAGGCGCAGCAGGCTGAACAGCAGGCACAGGGCGTATTGCAGGAGGTTGAGGTAGAACAGTCCCAGGGCCAACGGCTGGAGGCCGACCAGGTGGCAAGCCAGGGACACGATGCCAGTCGCCATGACCAGCGAGAAATAACTGGGTGGAAAGTCTTTGAGCACCGGAAATTCTCCCAAGAATGGAGGACCACTCTTATAGCCATGACTTCGCAGGAGAGCAGCGTCGTTGCGGCGTTGGCGGTCCGCGATTCGCACTCTGCGAAGAGTTTCCGGTATCAGGTCATTGCTTTGCCGCGCTGACCCCTTCCAGTGTCGCGAAGGACGTGTCCTTGGCGGTCAGCAGGAAGTCGCGCATGAACGGCGCATCCAGCATGTCGGCGCGGATGGCGGCGAACAGGGTGCAGTACAGGCCTTTCTCCCCCAGGCGCTTGGCGGTTACGTAGCCTCGCGAACTGTACTCGTGCAGCGCCCAGTTGGGCAGGCTGCAGACGCCGCGTCCCGAGGCCACCAGTTGCATCATCATCACTGTCAGTTCCGAGGTGCGCACCTGGGCCGGTTCGACGTCGGCCGGTTCGAGGAAGCGCGTGAAGATGTCGAGGCGATCCCGCTCGATGGGGTAGGTGATCAGCGTCAGGTTGGCCAGGTCTTCCGGGACGATGCAGGACTTGCCGGCCAGCGCATGGTGGTTGTCCACCGCCAGCAGCGCCTCGTAGGTGAACAGCGGCACGTAGGTGATGCCGGCGATCTCCACCGGGTCGGACGTCACCACCAGGTCAAGGTCGCCGCGGGCCAGTGCCGGCAGGGGGGCGAAGGAGAAGCCGGAGGCAAGGTCCAGCTCCACTTCCGGCCAGGCGTCGCGAAACTGGTCGATGGTCGGCATCAGCCACTGGAAGCAGCTATGACACTCGATGGCCATGTGCAGGCGCCCGGCGGTGCCGCCGGCCAGACGCGCCAGGTCGCGCTCGGCGCCGCGCAATTGCGGCAGCACGGCGTCGGCCAGTTGCAGCAGGCGCAGGCCGGCGCTGGTGAAACGCACCGGTTTGGTCTTGCGGATGAACAGCGACAGGCCGAGGCGTTCCTCCAGTTCCTTGAACTGGTGGGACAGGGCGGATTGCGTCAGGTGCAGGCGCTCGGCGGCCTCCACCAGGCTGTCGGCTTCGCGCAGGGCATGCAGGGTTTTCAGGTGACGGAGTTCTAGCATGGCGCGGCCTCGCCTCAATATGAGGAAATCTTGATGAAACGGCGTAACAGTTGAGTCGCTCTCATGATAAGCCGGCTGCTGGCGCTTCACCAGCACGGTTTGCCGGTCCGGCCTCACCAACTGAGATAGAACATGCCCTTGGCCAGCAGGACGATCAGCAGCACATGGGCGAATACGCTGTAGTGGATGCGCCGGGAGCGCTGGCCAGTCATGCGCCCGGCTCGGAACGAATACATGGCGAAGATGAAGTGGCCCAGCACGCTGCCGGCCAGCAGCAGTTTGAGGCTGAGCAGGGTGGCGAAGGGCGAGGCCAGCGGGGCGGCCAGCAGCGGCGCATAACGCAGGTGCAGCATGCCCAGGCCGCTGCCGAACAGGGTCAGGATCACCCAGGGCATCACCCGGCGCAGACGCCGGCCCAGCGCCGCTTCCACCTGGGTCATCGCCCGCGCTGGCACCTGACGGTGGATGCTTTCCAGAATCAGCACTTCAAAGAACACCGTACCGACGAAGAAGATCGCGGCGAACAGGTGCAGCGTGAGAACGATGGGGTAGGCCATGGCGAGGCTTCCGAGCGGGGGGTTCCTATCTTCACCAGTGAAGGTGCCTGGCGCCCTTGACCCCAGTCATGGGAAGGGCCGTCGGCGACCGCTCGGCACCTTTCATCAAACTGTCACGGACCTGTGGCAGAGCGAGCGACGGAAATTCATCAGAATCGCGCTCAACTGGGGTTTTGCGTTCCGGATTTTCACTCATGCGTGCTTTTCTGCTGGCAGCCGCTCTGTTCTGCGGTCTGTCCTCTCTCTCTCTTATTGCCGATCAGGCCGTTGCCGCAGAGCGCTGCGATGCGCGGGTGCCGACCGAAATGGTCGACCTGGGCGATGTACGCCTGGCCTACCAGAGCATCGGCCGTCCGCAGGACCCGACGTTGCTGCTGGTCATGGGCCTGGGCGGACAGTTGATCCATTGGCCGGACGAAGTGGTCGAGGCGCTCTGCCAGCAGGGCTTCCGGGTGATCCGCTACGACAATCGCGATGTCGGCCTGTCGTCCTGGCGTGTTCCTACGCCCAGCGGCAACCTGACCTACGAAGTCATTCGCTATCGTCTCGGCCTGCCCGTTAGCGCGCCCTACAGCCTGACGGATATGGCCGGCGACGCGCTGCACCTGCTGGATGCCCTGCACGTCGAGCGCGCACACGTGCTGGGCGCAAGCATGGGTGGGATGATCGCCCAGCATGTGGCCGACATGGCGCCCGACCGCGTGATCAGCCTGACGCTGGTGATGACCAGCTCCGGCGCCGAGGGCCTGCCGGCCCCCAGTGAGGCGCTGCTGCGCCTGCTTGCCCGGCGCGAGGCGGCCAGCCGTGAGCAGGCCATCGAGCAGCAGGCCGATCTGCTGGCTGCCCTGGGCAGCCCTGAAGTGCGCGATGATCGCCAGCAATTGCTGCAGCAGGCGGCGCGCTCCTACGATCGTGCCTTCAATCCCGAAGGCGTGCAGCGGCAGATGCTGGCGATTCTCGCCGAGCCAAGCCGCGTGGAGCTGCTCAATCGCCTGAACGTGCCGACCCTGGTGGTCCACGGCACCGCCGACCCGCTGTTGCCGGTCATGCACGGCGTGCACGTGGCGGCGCACATCCGCGGTTCGGTGCTCAAGCTGATTCCCGGGATGGCGCACCGTTTCCAGGAGGACTTCAAGGAGCCGCTGCTGGGAGCCGTGCTGCCTTATCTGCGAGAGCACCAGGGCGGCGGGCACGTCGCCCAGCTCTGAAACGGCGGGACTTGCGGGAGCCGACTGGCGCGCTCCCGCAGGCATTTCCCTCAGCGGATGTCGTTCAGATCATCCTCGCGGGTCTCGCGCAGGCACAACACCGCCAGCAGGCTGAGCGCCGCCGCGACCGACACATAGCCGCCGACCCAGCTGAGCCCGCCCATTCCAACCAGCTTCTGCGCGATGTACGGGGCCACCGAGGCGCCAAGGATGCCGCCCAGGTTGTAGGCCGCCGAAGCGCCGGTGTAGCGCACGTGGGTGGGGAAGAGCTCCGGCAGCAGTGCGCCCATGGGGGCGAAGGTCACGCCCATGAGGAACAGCTCCAGCGACAGGAACACCGCCACTTCCACCGAAGAGCCCTGGCTCAGCAGCGGCTCCATGGCAAAGCCCGAGGCGATGGCAGCGAGGCTGCCGACGATCAGTACCGGTTTGCGCCCGAAGCGGTCGCTCAGCCAGGCGGACACCGGCGTTGCTGCCGCCATGAAGAGCACGGCAATGCACAGCAGGCCGAGGAAGTCCTCGCGGCTGTAGCCCAGGGTGCTGACGCCGTAGCTCAGCGAGAACACCGTGGAGATATAGAAGAGGGCGTAGCACACCACCATTGCCAGGGCGCCAAGCAGGGTCGGCCGCCAGTGCTTCGAGAACAGCTCGGCGATCGGCAGGCTGGCGCGTTCGTGGCGCTCCATGGCATTGGCGAACACCGGGGTCTCCACCAGTTTCAGGCGCACGTAGAGGCCGACGATGACCAGCACCGCGCTGAGCACGAAGGGAATGCGCCAGCCCCAGGCGCGGAACTGCTCTTCGCTGAGCAGCATGGCCAGGCAGAGGAACAGGCCGTTGGCGGCGAGGAAGCCGATCGACGGGCCCATCTGTGGGAACATGCCGAACCAGGCGCGGCGGCCCTTTGGCGCGTTCTCCGTGGCCAGCAGCGCGGCGCCGCCCCATTCGCCACCCAGCCCGAGGCCCTGGCCAAAGCGCAGCACGCAGAGCAGGATCGGCGCCCAGGCGCCAATGCTGTCATAGCCTGGCAGCAGGCCGATCAGGGTGGTGGAAATGCCCATCAGCAGCAGCGAGGCCACCAGGGTCGACTTGCGCCCGATGCGGTCGCCGAAGTGGCCGAACAGCGCCGAGCCCAACGGGCGAGCGAGGAAGGCAATGCCAAAGGTGATGAAGGCGCTGAGCGCCTGGGCGGTGCCGGAGGTCTGCGGGAAGAACACCGGGCCGATCACCAGCGCGGCGGCAGTGGCGTAGACGTAGAAGTCGTAGAACTCGATGGCGGTGCCGATGAAGCTGGCTACCGCGACGCGGGTGGTGGAGTTGGTCTGTTCGGCCGGTTGTACGGCTTCGAGGGTGGCGCTGGTCATACGGGGAATATCCCTGGCAGTCACGGCTGGCGACGACTCTCTGGTCATGTCCAGCGTCATAGGAGGCATCGCCATGGCGCGAGTGCGAGCGCGGCCCGGGATCGGGGCAGGGTGGGCGCGGCTCGCGGCGGGTCGGGGCGAGGCCGGCTGCTTCGCAAGGCAACGACGCGGGGTCGAGGCTCGGCGGGGCGTGCGATTGACTGGCCGGTGCAGCGTCGCGGGTAGCGGCGGGCACAGGCGGGAGGCTGGGTAAGCCGCCTGGATTATAGGGGCGGGCAGGGCGGCTCAGGCAAGCTCGTCGGCGTAAGGCTCTCTAGGCGGAGCACCAGGCAGCCAGGCGCGCACACTTTTCACGCGGTTTTCGCCGGACTGGAGGATTTCCAGGCGATAGCGGCCGATCTTCAGGCATACCGCGCAGTCGGGGATCTGCTCCAGCGCTTCGGTGACCAGGCCGTTGAGGGTCTTAGGCCCATCGCTGGGGAGCTGCCAGCCCAGCGCGCGGTTGACGTCGCGCAGGTTGGCTGAGCCGTCGATGACGTAGGTGCCGTCCGCTTGCGGATGGATGTCCGGGTTGCGCAGGGTGTTCTGGTTGCTGAACTCGCCGACGATCTCTTCGAGAATGTCTTCCAGGGTGATGATGCCGATCACCTCGCCGTACTCGTCGACGACGATGCCGATGCGCCGCTTCTGCTTCTGGAAGTTGATCAGTTGGGTCGACAGCGGCGTGCTCTCGGGCACGAAGTAGGGCTCCAGGCACGCGGCCTTGAGACTGTCCTTGGTCAACTGGTTGTGGGTCAGCAGGCGGGCGATCTGGCGCATATGCACCACGCCCTCGACCTGGTTGATGTCGTTGCGGAACACCGGCAGGCGGGTGTGGGTGGTGTTGCGCAGCTGGCCGATGATGGTTTCCAGCTCGTCGTCCAGGTCGATGCCCTGGACTTCGTTGCGCGGCACCATCAGGTCGTTCACCGTGATTTTTTCCAGGTCGAGGATGCTCAGCAGCATGTCCTGGCGGTTATGGGTGAGCTTCTCGCTGGAGTCGGTGACCACGCTGCGCAGCTCGTCGTTGCTCAGCGGCTTGTTGCCGCGCTGGGTCGGGTCGAGGCCGCCCAGGCGCAGAAGGAGGTTGCTGATGCCGGTCATCAGCCAGAGCAGCGGGCTGAACAGCTTCTGCATCCAGATCAGCGGCAGGCTGGCGGGGAAAGCCACGCGCTCGGGGCGCAGGGCCGCGTAGGTCTTGGGGGTGATCTCGCCGAAGATCAGCAGGACCAGGGTCAGGGCGATGGTTGCGATGGCCACACCGGCCTCGCCCCACAGGCGCAGGGCCAGCAGGGTCGCCAGGGACGAGGCGATGATGTTGACGAAGTTGTTGCCGATCAGGATGGTGCCCAGCAGCCGGTCCGTGCGCAGCAGCAGCCAGCTGGTGCGCCGCGCGCCACGGTTGCCTTGCTTGGACAAATGCCGCAGGCGGTAGCGGTCGAGGCTGAGCATGCCGGTCTCGACGCTGGAGAAGAATGCCGAGCAGAGGATCAGGAAGACCAGCAGGCCGATCAGGTAGCCGGGGTGGATCTCTTCCATGCGCGCATATCCTTCAGCGGCGCTCGGGCGCCGCCGTTAGCCTCAGATGTGCAGGATGAATTCCTTGACCAGCTTGCTGCCGAAGTAGGCCAGCATCAGCAGGCAGAAACCCGCCAGGGTCCAGCGGATCGCCTTGTGGCCGCGCCAGCCGAGCTGGTGGCGACCCCACAGCAGCACGCCGAAGACGATCCAGGCGAAGCAGGACAGGATGGTCTTGTGCGCCAGGTGCTGGGCGAACAGGTTGTCAACGAACAGCCAGCCGGAGATCAGCGACAGCGAGAGCAGCGACCAGCCGCCCCAGAGGAAGCCGAACAGCAGGCTTTCCATGGTCTGCAGGGGCGGGAAGTTGCGAATCAGGCCCGATGGGTGCTTGTGCTTGAGCTGATGGTCCTGCACCAGCAGGAGCAGCGCCTGGACCACGGCGATGGTCAGCAGGCCGTAGGCCAGGATCGACAGCAGGATGTGGGCGAGGATACCGGGCTGCTCGTTGATCGGCTCGATGGTGCCGTGGGGCATCAGCGCGGCCAGCAGGGTGGTCAGCGCGCCAAGCGGATAAAGGAAGATCAGCAGGTTGTGCACCGGAATGCGCAGGCAGGCCAGCAGGGTCAGGGCGGTTACCGCGGCGGAGATCAGGCTGGCGGCATTGAAGAAGTCCAGCGTCAGGCCCGCGGGCGTCAGCAGCTCCTGGCTCAGGCTGTACGCCTGGCAGAGCAGGGCGACGAGGCCCAGCAGGAGGAGCAGCGGTTTCTGCGGCGGGGTGCGACGGGCCAGGCTTGCGCCCTGGTAGACGGTGGTGCCGATATAAAGGACGGCGGCGATCAGGCTGGGCAGCAGAGGTTGCATAAGTCCTTGAAACAGTCCTTCGACGGGGGACCCGAAAGGTGCTGAGTTTGGCACAGATCGCCCGCGCCTAGAAAGCCGCTGAGAACAGTTCGCTTCTGGCCTGCGAAGCGCTCCGTCACATCGGGATCATCGGCGGTGTTGGCGCTGGCCGCACTTCGCTATAATCGCCGGCTTGCTGACAAGCCAAACCTTGGCCCGACCGGGCCCGATTAGGATCGCGCATGTTCGAAAACCTTACAGATCGCCTCTCGCAAACGCTGCGCCACGTTACCGGCAAGGCCAAGCTGACCGAGGACAACATCAAGGACACGCTCCGCGAAGTGCGGATGGCCCTGCTGGAGGCCGACGTGGCCCTGCCAGTGGTCAAGGACTTCGTCGCCAAGATCAAGGATCGCGCGGTCGGCACCGAGGTTTCCAAGAGCCTGACCCCGGGCCAGGCCTTCGTGAAGATCGTCCAGGCCGAGCTGGTCGAGCTGATGGGCGCGGCCAACGAAGACCTCGACCTCAATGCCGCTCCGCCGGCGGTCATCATGATGGCCGGCCTGCAGGGCGCGGGCAAGACCACCACTGCCGGCAAGCTGGCGCGCTTCCTCAAGGAGCGCAAGAAGAAGTCCGTGCTGGTGGTGTCCGCCGACGTCTATCGCCCGGCGGCGATCAAACAGCTGGAAACCCTGGCCAGCGATATCGGTGTGACCTTCTTCCCCTCCGATACCAGCCAGAAGCCGGTGGCCATCGCCGAAGCGGCGATCCGTGAGGCCAAGCTGAAGTTCATCGACGTGGTCATCGTCGACACCGCCGGTCGTCTGCACATCGACGCCGACATGATGGACGAGATCAAGCAGGTGCACGCGGCGATCAAGCCGGTGGAAACCCTGTTCGTGGTCGACGCCATGACCGGCCAGGACGCCGCCAACACCGCCAAGGCCTTCAATGACGCGCTGCCGCTGACCGGCGTGGTGCTGACCAAGGTCGACGGCGACGCCCGTGGCGGTGCCGCGCTGTCCGTGCGCGCCATCACCGGCAAGCCGATCAAGTTCCTCGGCATGGGCGAGAAGAGCGAAGCGCTCGATCCGTTCCACCCCGACCGCGTGGCCTCGCGCATCCTTGGCATGGGTGACGTGCTCAGCCTGATCGAGCAGGCCGAGCAGAGCATGGATCGCGAGAAGGCCGAGAAACTCGCGAAGAAGATCAAGAAGGGCAAGGGCTTCGACCTGGAAGACTTCCGCGATCAGCTGCAACAGATGAAGAACATGGGCGGCCTGGGCAGCCTCATGGACAAACTGCCGATGCTCGGCGGCGTCAACCTGTCGCAGATGGGCAACGCACAGAACGCGGCAGAGAAGCAGTTCAAGCAGATGGAGGCGATCATCAACTCCATGACCCCTGCCGAGCGCCGTGATCCGGAAGTGATCAGCGGCTCGCGCAAGCGCCGCATCGCCATGGGTTCGGGTACCCAGGTGCAGGACGTTGGTCGCCTCATCAAGCAGCACAAGCAGATGCAGAAGATGATGAAGAAGGTCACCGCCAAGGGCGGCATGGCCAAGATGATGCGCGGCATGGGGAGCATGTTCCCCGGCGGCATGCCCAAGATGTGAGGCCAGACGGCTCGCCGCCCGGCGGGCCGGACGCGCTGCGGCTTGCGGCGCGGGGCTTTAGCTCATAGAATATGCGGCCTTTCGGGCTATGTGCCCGAGGGCTGCATTTCTTTTTTGCAAGCAAACCATAGGAACAACGTACGCATGGTAACCATTCGTCTGGCTCGTGGCGGCTCCAAGAAGCGCCCGTTCTATCACCTGACCGTGACCAACAGCCGCAACGCTCGTGACGGCCGTTTCGTCGAGCGCGTCGGCTTCTTCAACCCTGTCGCCACTGGCGCCGAAGTCAAGTTCTCGGTCAACCAGGAGCGTCTGAACTACTGGCTGAGCCAAGGCGCTCAACCGTCTGAGCGTGTTGCTCAGCTGATCAAGGACGCCGCCAAGGCTGCCTGAGATCAATGAACACGAATCCTGCTCCCGCCGAGGAGATGGTTGTTCTCGGCAAGATCGTATCGGTGCACGGTATTCGTGGTGAGGTGAAGGTGTATTCCTTTACCGATCCGTTGGACAACCTGCTGGACTATCGCCGCTGGACGCTCAAGCGTGGCAACGAAGTTCGACAGGCTGAACTGGTCCAAGGTCGCGTGCAGGGCAATGTCCTGGTCGCGAAGCTGAAGGGACTGGATGATCGCGAGATCGCCCGCACCTTCGCTGAATTCGAAATCCTGGTCCCGCGCAGCGAGCTGCCGGTGCTGGACGATGGCGAGTTCTACTGGAGTCAGTTGGAAGGTCTCAAGGTGATCGACCAGAACGGGCAACTGTTCGGGATTCTCGACCACATGCTGGAGACCGGCGCCAACGATGTGATGGTAGTCAAGCCCTGCGCAGGCAGCCTGGACGACCGTGAACGCCTGCTCCCGTATACGGATCAGTGCGTGCAGTCGGTAGACCTGGAAGCTGGCGAGATGCGGGTGGACTGGGACGCGGACTTCTAGCCCATGTGGATAGGAGTAATCAGCATCTTTCCGGAGATGTTTCGCGCCATCAGCGACTATGGCATCACGAGTCGCGCGGTCAAGCAGGAGCTGATCCAGCTTCAGTGCTTCAACCCGCGAAGCAACACCGAGGACCGTCACCAGACGGTGGACGACAGGCCTTTCGGCGGTGGTCCCGGCATGGTGATGAAAATCAAGCCGCTCGAAGGCGCACTGGGCGATGCCCGGCAAGCCGCAGGCGGACCGGTGAAGGTGATCTACCTCTCGCCGCAAGGTCGCAAGCTCACGCAGGCGGCCGTGAAAGAACTGGCGAACGAGGAACGACTGATCCTGATCGCCGGGCGTTACGAAGGCATCGACGAGCGCTTCATTGAAGAGCATGTCGATGAGGAATGGTCAGTTGGCGATTATGTCCTGTCCGGGGGTGAGCTTCCGGCCATGGTGCTGATTGACGCGGTCACGCGGTTGTTGCCCGGTGCACTGGGCCACGTGGACTCCGCCGAGGAGGACTCCTTCACGGATGGCCTGCTCGACTGTCCGCACTACACCCGACCCGAGGTGTACGCAGACAAACGTGTTCCTGAGGTGCTGCTCAGCGGCAACCACGAACACATCCGGCGCTGGCGTTTGCAGCAGTCCTTAGGCAGGACCTGGGAACGACGTGCCGATCTTCTGGATTGCCGCTCGCTTTCTGGAGAAGAGAAAAAGCTGCTGGAGGAATACATCCGCCAGCGGAACGATAGTTAACGTATCGATGGCGAGCGCCGAGCGCTTGTCTTAGGAGCACGAAATGACCAACAAGATCATTCAGCAGATCGAAGCTGAACAGATGAGCAAAGAGATTCCGGCGTTCGCCCCCGGCGACACCGTAATCGTCCAGGTTAAAGTGAAGGAAGGCGACCGTCAGCGTCTGCAGGCCTTCGAAGGCGTCGTGATCGGCAAGCGTAACCGCGGCCTGAACAGCGCTTTCACCGTTCGCAAGATCTCCAACGGCGTAGGCGTTGAGCGTACCTTCCAGACCTACAGCCCGCTGGTAGACAGCATCTCCGTCAAGCGTCGCGGCGACGTGCGCAAGGCCAAGCTGTACTACCTCCGCGAACTGTCCGGCAAGGCAGCGCGCATCAAGGAAAAACTGGCCTAATTCGCCGGTTGTTCCCGAAAAAAGCAGCCTACGGGCTGCTTTTTTCTTGCCCGTCGTTTTTCGCCCGTCAATTCGGCGTCCCTTCTGCCCCGGCAGCGCATTAGAAGCACAACACCCGCAGCACCGGCAGCCACCCTCATTGCATCAGGTAGCAGTGGCATGAGCCCCAGAGAGCAGGAAATCCTCCGTCGTACGGAGCTTTCCGAAACCCGCGTGACCAAGGCGATCTTCCCGCCCACCACCAATCACCACAACACCCTGTTCGGCGGCACCGCACTGGCCTGGATGGATGAAGTCTCGTTCATCGCCGCGACGCGTTTCTGCCGGCTGCCGCTGGTGACCGTGTCCACCGACCGCATCGACTTCAAGCACCCGATCCCCGCTGGCTCCATCGTCGAGCTGATCGGCCGGGTGGTGAAGGTGGGCAATACCAGCCTCAAGGTCGAGGTGGAGGTGTTCGTCGAGAGCATGTCCGCCGACGGCCGCGAGAAGGCCATCCACGGGCTGTTCAGCTTCGTCGCCATCGACGACGAGAAGCGCCCGGTGCCGGTCCTGCCCGGCTTCGAGGCCTGAAACGCAAGAAGGCGCCCTTGGGCGCCTTCTTGCTTCATGCCTATCCGCTTTCTGTAGGAGCGAGCTTGCTCGCGAACAGATTTGCCGGGTACATCGGTTTTGTGCGGTTCGCGAGCAAGCTCGCTCCTACAAAGACAACGCGTCAGTGGCGCAGGCTGATCTTCAGCGAGGCCTGGGACAGGTCGATGTTCTGCAGGCTCAGGCTGCCCATGCTCTGGGTTTTCGGCGCGCCGGCGACGCGGATGTTGTCGAAGCGCACCTCGCCGATGGAGCTGGGCAGGCGCACGTTGATCGATCCGTCTGCATTCAGGCTGGAGGAGGCGTGCAGCGTGTCGTACTGGACGTCGTGCAAAGAGGTTTCGGCGTCGAGGCTGTCGACCACTGGCATCACCAGTCGGGAAAGCTGCTTGATGGCGCCGACGCCATCCCCGCTCTCGGCGCTGACCAGCAGGCTCTGCAGGGTGTCATCGAAACCCTGGGCGCTGACGTCGCTCATCTCGCGGTCGCTCAACGGCTTGAGGCCCTTGGGCGCTTCGTGGCGGGTGATGCTCGTCGGTGCCTGGCGCTGCACGTCGGCGCTGGCCAGCTGGAACGGGCTGAGCAGGGCGGCGACCAGCGTTGCCGCCAGGCGCAGGTTGTTCTGCTTCTTCAGCGCGCGACCGAGCTGGCGCTCACTGATCCAGCCCTGCTGGATCAGTGTTTCGCCCAGGCGCAGTCCATTGGTGAGCTGGAGCTGGATGGCCTTATCCAACTGGTGGGAGGTGATCAGGCCCTTGCTGACAAGGATCTGGCCGAGACGGGAGTTCTGTTGACTGGACATGGCGTGGGCTTCGTGGGGCGCAATGATGGCGTGGTGCAATCATTGTCTGTCAGACACATTCTGTCACCAGTCTTAAGATAGGCAGACATGGCCGGTCGTCAGGTTGTTACGGCCTGCGCCGTTTCGTTCGTACTCGACGTGTTTCCAGGCGCCTCCTCGATGAGCGAAATCACTGTCCAGCCGGTGTCGGGCGCCAGCGGGCGCTCGGGGGTGGCGATATGCAGGCGGCCGTTCGGGTCCTTGGCGAACAGCAGCAGCGCGCGGCCTTCGTGCAGGGCCTGGTAGTCCTCCCAGCCGAAGTTCTCGCTGAGCAGCGTCGAACGGATCTCCGCACCGCGCGCGATCAATCCGGCCATCTGTGGGTAAGTCACCGCCGACTGGCCCAGTGGGCGGCCCCGATGGCGGTCGCTGACCCGATGCTTCTCGCTGCGGCGGCTGTCCTGGCTGCTGGGCAGGATGAAGCGCTGGCGGGGGTTGAACTCGTGGCGGAAGCTCATGCACATCAGCGCATTCAGTTCGGCGTTCGGCGACAGGGCCAGCAGGTGGCCCAGGCCGATCAGGTCCAGGTGCGCCTCGGCGTGCTGCGAAGCCGGGTTGCCGAAGTAGGTGGGCAGGTTGTCCATCCGTGCCGCGCGAGTGTTCTCCCAGCTCGAATCGGTGAGCAATACCTCCACGCCGGCGTTCTGCAGGCCGGCACCGATGGCGCGCGCCACCGGGTTGGCGCCGATGATCAGGAAGCCGGTGGGCACCGGCTCGGCGACTTTCAGCAGGCGCGCCAGCGGTCTCGCGGTGGCGCTCTGCAGGATCACTGTGCCGATGATCACCAGGAAGGTCAGCGGCACCAGCACGCCGGCCTGGGCGTGGCCGGCTTCCTGCAGTCGGATGGCGAAGATCGCCGAGACTGCCGCGGCGACGATTCCCCGGGGAGCAATCCAGCTCAGCAGTGCCCGTTCGCGCCAGTTCAGCGTGGAGCCGGCGGTGGCAATCATGACGTTCAGCGGTCGTGCGACGAACTGGATCAGCACCAGCACCAGCAGGGCTATCGGCCCCAGGCCGAGCAGGGCCGGCAGGTCCAGGCGCGCGGCGAGCAGTACGAACAGGCCGGAGATCAACAGGACGCTGAGGTTCTCCTTGAAGTGCAGGATGTGCCGCACGTCGACGCCCTGCATGTTGGCCATGCGCAGGCCCATCACGGTGACGGCGAGCAGCCCTGATTCGGACATCACGGTGTTCGACAGGACGAACACGCCGAGGACGACCGAGAGTGACGCCAGGTTGTGCAGGTAGTCCGGCAGCCAGTGGCGCCGCAGCGCGACGCCCAGCGCCTGGCCGCCGAACAGGCCGAAGAGGATGCCGCAGCCGATCACGCTGATGAAGGTCAGGAGGCTGTCCGTCCACCCGGAGCCTGCGTCGCTGGCGGCGATGAAGGTGTAGACCACCACGGCGAGAATGGCGCCGATGGGGTCGATGACGATGCCTTCCCAGCGCAGGATGTTGGCGATGGTGGCATTGGGGCGCACCACGCGCAGCATGGGCACTATCACCGTGGGGCCGGTGACCAGGGTGAGGGTGCCGAAGAGCAGCGCCATCTCCCAGGTGAAGTCCAGCAGGTAGTGGGTGGCCAGGGCAATCACGCCCCAGGTGACCAGGGCGCCGATGGTCACCATGCGGCGTACCACGGTGCCGATTTCCTTCCACTCGTCCAGGTGCAGCGTCAGGCTGCCCTCGAACAGCACCAGGGCTACCGCGAGGGATACCACGGGGAACAACAGCGGGCCGAACAGCGCTTCCGGCGACAGCACATGCAGGACCGGGCCCACCAGGATGCCGCTCAGCAGCAGGAAGAGAATCGCCGGCAGGCGCAGGCGCCAGGCCAGCCACTGGCTGAGGAGGGCAGCGATGCCGATACCGGCGAAGGCGTAATAGGTGCTGTGTTCGTCCATGGACCGTCCGGGGAAGTGGCAGGAGTGGTGAGGGGGATGCTGTCTATGAAAGACTACCGCCGCTGCTTTTTCCTTTTTCATGGCGCGAAATGACCCCGATTCCCCATCCCCTGATCGATCGTTTTCTGGATGCCCTGTGGCTGGAGAAAGGCCTCTCCGACAATACCCGCAGCGCCTATGGCAGCGACCTGGCCCTGTTCAACGGCTGGCTCGACAAGCGTGGGGTGCAGCTGGAGGCGGCGGGTCGCGACGTGATCCTCGATCATCTGGCCTGGCGCCTGGGCGAGGGCTACAAGGCGCGCTCCACGGCACGCTTTCTGTCGGGCGTGCGTGGCTTCTACCGCTATTGCCTGCGCGAGGGCCTGATCGGCGAAGACCCGACCCTGTTGGTGGACTTGCCGCAACTGGGCAAGCCGCTGCCCAAGTCGCTGTCCGAAGCGGATGTGGAAGCGCTGCTGGCGGCGCCGGAGACCGATGATCCGCTTGGGCTGCGCGATCGCACCATGCTGGAGGTGCTGTATGCCTGCGGCCTGCGGGTCAGCGAGCTGGTCGGCCTGACTCTGGAGCAGGTGAACCTGCGCCAGGGCGTGGTGCGTGTGCTCGGCAAGGGCAGCAAGGAGCGCCTGGTGCCGCTGGGCGAGGAGGCGATCCGCTGGATCGAGCGCTACGTGCGCGAGGCGCGCGGTGACCTGCTGGCCGGCCGGCCGAGCGACGTGCTGTTCCCCAGCCTGCGCGGCGAGCAGATGACCCGGCAGACCTTCTGGCACCGCATCAAGCTGCACGCGAAGGTCGCCGGCATCGGCAAAAGCCTGTCGCCGCACACCCTGCGCCACGCCTTTGCCACCCATCTGCTCAATCACGGCGCCGACCTGCGCGTGGTACAGATGCTGCTGGGGCACAGCGACCTCTCTACCACGCAGATCTACACGCATATTGCCCGCGCCCGTCTGCAGGACCTGCATGCCCAGCACCACCCCCGTGGGTGAGCTTCGCTGCGCCGCTAGACATCCTTCGAGTTGTGTGGCTTCACGCCAGTGTCCAGCGTGATCTTGTAGGAGCGAGCTTGCTCGCGAACAGCCGGAAGCGGTGCGGGCCAGTGAGGTTCGCGAGCAAGCTCGCTCCTACAGAAAAGCCGCGGAAGCCGATAAGACCGCCGAAGCTTCCGGCTACAGCCTTTGGCTCGGTCTTGCCGGCCCGGTGTGATAGTCTTCGCCGACTGACATCAGGAGTTTTCCATGCGTTTGTCTCGACTTCTGGCTGGTATGGCTATCGGCCTCGCCAGCACTCTCGCCCTGGCCGCCGAACCGGACCAGGCGATCCGCACCACCCTGCAGTCCCTGCAGCCTGACCTGCCCATCGAGAACATCTCCAAGGGGCCCCTGGACGGTATCTACCAGGTGCAGCTCAAGGGCGGCCGTATCCTTTACGCCAGCGCCGACGGCCAGTTCGTCGTGCAGGGCAATATCTACCAGGTGAAGGACGGCAAGCCGACCAACCTGACCGAGAAGGCCGAAAGCGCCGGCGTGGCCAAGACCATCAATGCCATCGCCGCCAAGGACATGGTGGTGTTTCCGGCCAAGGGCGAGACCAAGGCGCACATCACCGTCTTCACCGACACCACCTGCCCGTACTGCCAGAAGCTGCACGCCGAAGTGCCAGAGCTGCAGAAGCGTGGCATCGAAGTGCGCTACCTGGCCTTCCCGCGCCAGGGTCCGAACTCGCCGGGCGACGCGCAGCTGCAGGCTGTCTGGTGCTCCAAGGACCGACAGGCGGCGATGAGCGACATGTTCCACGAGAAGGAAGTGAAGGCCGCCAAGTGCGAAAACCCAGTGGACGCGCAGTTCGCCCTGGGCCAGATGGTCGGTGTGCAGGGCACCCCGGCGATCATCCTCGCCGACGGGACCATGCTGCCGGGCTACCAGCCGGCCGGCCAGATCGCCAAGCTGGCGCTGGAAGCCAAGTAAGCCGCGGCTTGCGCTCTGATTGACTAATGCGGAACCGCTTCGTAATGTTCGGTTCCTTTTGACTAGGGAACAGGCAGCCCGCCTGTTCTGACATGGTGCCTGCCCCCATGCCCGCCTCGTTGCGGGCATCGGCGTCTCAGGCGCCCCGATGCTGTAATCATGGGGAGTTTCAGCGTGAAACCGGTGAAAGTGGGAATCTGTGGGTTGGGGACCGTCGGTGGCGGTACCTTCAATGTACTCAAACGCAACGCCGAGGAGATTGCCCGCCGTGCCGGGCGTGGTATCGAGGTTGCGCAGATTGCCGCCCGTCGCCCCAATCCGAAGTGTGAAACCGGCAGTACCCCCATTACTGCCGACATCTTCGACGTGGCGAACAACCCGGAAATCGACGTGGTCATCGAGCTGATCGGTGGCTACACCCTGGCCCATGAGCTGGTGCTCAAGGCCATCGAGAACGGCAAGCACGTGGTCACCGCGAACAAGGCGCTGATCGCCGTGCACGGCAACGAAATCTTCGCCAAGGCTCGCGAGAAGGGCGTCATCGTCGCCTTCGAAGCCGCCGTGGCCGGCGGTATCCCGGTGATCAAGGCGATCCGCGAAGGCCTGGCCGCCAACCGCATCAACTGGCTGGCCGGCATCATCAACGGCACCGGCAACTTCATCCTCACCGAAATGCGTGAGAAGGGCCGCGCCTTCGCCGATGTGCTGAAGGAAGCCCAGGCGCTGGGCTATGCCGAAGCCGACCCGACCTTCGACGTGGAAGGCATCGACGCCGCGCACAAGCTGACCATCCTGGCGTCCATCGCCTTCGGTATCCCGCTGCAGTTCGACAAGGCCTACACCGAGGGCATCACCCAGCTGACCACTGCTGATGTGAACTACGCCGAGGCGCTGGGCTACCGCATCAAGCACCTGGGCGTCGCCCGCCGTACCGACAAGGGTATCGAGCTGCGCGTGCACCCGACCCTGATCCCGGCCGACCGCCTGATCGCCAATGTGAATGGCGTGATGAACGCGGTCATGGTCAACGGCGACGCCGCTGGCTCCACGCTGTTCTACGGCGCCGGTGCCGGCATGGAGCCCACCGCTTCCTCGGTGGTCGCCGATCTGGTGGACGTGGTTCGCGCCATGACCGCCGACCCGGAGAACCGCGTGCCGCACCTGGCCTTCCAGCCGGACTCGCTCTCCGACCACCCGATCCTGCCGATCGACGCCTGCGAAAGCGCCTACTACCTGCGCATCCAGGCCAAAGACCATCCGGGCGTACTGGCCCAGGTGGCGACCATCCTCTCCGAGCGCGGCATCAACATCGAATCGATCATGCAGATGGAAGTCGAAGAGCATGACGGTCTGGTGCCGATGATCCTGGTTACCCACCGCGTGCTCGAGTCCCGCATCATCGAAGCCATCACCGCGCTGGAAGCGCTGGATGACGTCGTCGGCAATGTCGTACGCATCCGCGTCGAGCAACTGAATTAATCGGGCTGCGGGTGACAGGCGGCAGGCGGCAGGCGGAAAAGCCTGAAGCCTGAAACCTGAAGCCTGGAGCCAAAACCGAAGGTTTTGAACATGCGTTACATCAGTACCCGCGGCCAGGCGCCCGCGCTGAACTTCGAAGACGTGCTGCTGGCTGGCCTGGCCAGCGACGGCGGCCTCTACGTACCGGAAAACCTGCCACGCTTCACCGTCGAGGAGATCGCCTCCTGGGCCGGCCTGCCGTACCACGAGCTGGCCTTCCGCGTGATGCGCCCGTTCGTTGCCGGCAGTATTTCTGATGCCGACTTCAAGAAGATTCTCGAAGAGACCTACGGTGTCTTCGCCCACAACGCCGTGGCGCCGCTGCGCCAGCTCAACGGCAACGAGTGGGTGCTGGAGCTGTTCCACGGCCCGACCCTGGCCTTCAAGGACTTCGCCCTGCAACTGCTCGGCCGCCTGCTCGACCACGTGCTGACCAAGCGCGGCGAGCGCGTGGTGATCATGGGCGCCACCTCTGGCGACACCGGCTCGGCCGCCATCGAAGGCTGCAAGGCCTGCGAGAACGTCGACATCTTCATTATGCACCCGCACAACCGTGTGTCCGAGGTGCAGCGCCGGCAGATGACCACCATCCTCGGCGAGAACATCCACAACATCGCCATCGAAGGCAACTTCGACGACTGCCAGGAAATGGTCAAGGCCAGCTTCGCCGACCAGGGCTTCCTCAAAGGCACTCGCCTGGTGGCGGTGAACTCGATCAACTGGGCGCGGATCATGGCCCAGATCGTCTACTACTTCCACGCCGCCCTGCAGCTCGGTGCGCCGGCCCGTTCCGTGGCCTTCTCGGTGCCCACCGGCAACTTCGGCGACATCTTCGCCGGCTACCTGGCGCGCAACATGGGTCTGCCGGTCAGCCAGCTGATCGTCGCGACCAACCGCAACGACATCCTGCATCGCTTCATGTCCGGCAACCGCTACGACAAGGACACCCTGCACGCGTCGCTGTCGCCGTCCATGGACATCATGGTGTCGTCCAACTTCGAGCGCCTGCTGTTCGACCTGCACGGTCGCAACGGCAAGGCCGTCGCCGAGCTGATGGACAACTTCAAGGCCACCGGCAAGCTGGCCGTCGAGGATGACCGCTGGACCGAAGCGCGCCGCCTGTTCGATTCGCTGGCGGTAAGCGACGAGGAAACCTGCGAGACGATCGCCCAGGTCTACGCCGAGTCCGGCGAACTGCTGGACCCGCATACCGCCATCGGCGTACGTGCGGCCCGCGAATGCCGTCGCAGCCTGGCGGTGCCCATGGTTACCCTGGGCACTGCGCATCCGGTCAAGTTCCCGGAAGCCGTGGAGAAGGCCGGTATCGAGGCTGTTCCGGCACTGCCGGCGCACCTGGCCGACCTGTTCCAGCGTGAAGAGCGTTGCACCGTGCTGGCGAACGAACTGGCCAAGGTCCAGGCCTTCGTCAGCGCCCACGGCAACCGCGGCAAGCCGCTCTAAGCCGGGGTTCGCTGTCAGGAAAAGCCCGCCCCATGGCGGGCTTTTTCATGCCTGTGATACAGGTTGGTGAAACATGTGGTCATGACCAACGGTACTGAAACCCACGAACTTTATCGCCGAACGTGCTGTCTTCTTCCTGTGTTTTTTCATTTCGCAACAAGGAGATACGACATGGACCGGCTAAGCGCCCTGCTGACCGAGACCTTCGCTCCCTACGCTCCCTCCCTGGGCCCGGCACGCCCCGACGGCGGCCGTATCCTGACCCTTACCAACGACGATGGAGATGTAGTACTGCGGCGTGTCATCGAAGGCCAGCATCTGGCCGACCATGAGCAGAGTGCGGAGGCGGTGCAGACCATCCGCCGCGACCTGCTGATCTCCGAAGGTCGCATGGAGGACGATGTGGTTTCCCAGTTGCGCCAACGCGCGCAGGTGCTGAGCTACGGCACCTGAGCGCGCTGTGATGAAAACGCCGCCCACTGGGCGGCGTTTTCGTTTCTGCCCCTCAAAGCTTGTCCTCAGAGCTTGCCCAGGTACTTCAGACGCGAGCGGATGCCGCCGGTCGAGCGGCCGTGTTCCTGGGCAATCGCGGCGATGGTTTCGCCCGCTTCGAAGCGTTGCAGCAGCCGTTGTTCTTCTTCTGCCTGCCAGGGTTTGCCGGCCTGCTGTGGATGGAGGCGGGGCTTGGCCGCTGACGCTTCCAGCGCGCGGATGGCGTGGAACAGCGCGCGGATCACCGCTGGCGCCTGGCAGGCATCATCTGCCGCCAAGGGTGCATCGTGGCGCGGGTCGATACCGTTGGCCAGCATGCGCAGCAGCACGAGGGAGTCGGCGAGGTGGTCGGCGCTCATGGCGGCCCTCCTGATTCTTGTCCGTCGATGCTTGGCGAGCGCATGTGCGCTGTCTGTCGGCAGAGTCGGGAGAGAATGGAGAAACGGCGGAGGAGGGCGGGGAAGCTGTAGGAGCAAGCTTGCTCGCGAACAGATTTTTCGCCAGCTCAATCGTTGGGCTGGTTCGCGAGCAAGCTCGCTCCTACAGGGATCATTCCGGCAGCCATGAAAAACGGCCCCGAAGGGCCGTTTTCGTTGCAGCGCAGAGGATCAGCCGCCGAGGTACGCGTCGCGCACCTTGGGGTTCACCAGCAGGTTGGCGCCGGTGTCCTGCATGACGATGCGACCGTTCTCCAGCACATAGCCGCGGTCGGCGAGCTTGAGCGCCTGGTTGGCGTTTTGCTCGACGAGGAAGACGGTGACGCCTTCCTGGCGCAGCTGTTCGACGATGTCGAAGATCTGCTGGATGATGATCGGCGCCAGGCCCAGCGACGGCTCGTCGAGCAGCAGCAGCTTGGGCTTGCTCATCAGCGCACGGCCGATGGCGAGCATCTGCTGTTCGCCGCCGGACATGGTGCCGCCGCGCTGGTTGAAGCGTTCCTTCAAGCGCGGGAACAGCGCCAGGACCTTGTCCATCTGCTCCTGGTAGTCACCCTTGCTGGTGAAGAAGCCGCCCATGGCGAGGTTCTCCTCCACGGTCAGGCGGGCGAACACGCGACGGCCTTCCGGCACGACGGCGATGCTCTTGCGCATGATCACCGAGGATTCCTTGCCGACCAGTTCTTCACCCATGTAGGTGATGCTGCCCGAGGAGGCGCGCGGCGAGCCGCACAGGGTCATCAGCAGGGTCGACTTGCCGGCGCCGTTGGCGCCGATCAGGGTGACGATCTCGCCCTGCTGGACTTCCATGCTGACGTCGTGCAGCGCCTGGATCTTGCCGTAGAAGGTGGAAACCTTGTCGAACTTCAGCATGACTCAGGACTCCCCCAGATAGGCTTTGATCACATCCGGGTTGCCGCGGATTTCCTCCGGGGTGCCGTCCGCCAGGGGAGTGCCCTGGTTGATCACGTAGATATGGTCGGAAATGCTCATCACCAGCTTCATGTCGTGCTCGATGAGCAGGACGGTGACGCCGTGCTCGGAGCGCAACATGGCGATCAGCGCCTTGAGGTCCTCGGTTTCCCGCGGGTTCAGGCCGGCCGCCGGCTCGTCCAGCATCAGCAACTGCGGACGGGTCATCATGCAGCGGGCGATCTCCAGGCGGCGCTGCTGGCCGTAGGCGAGGGTGCCCGCCGGGCGGTTGGCGATGTCCTTGAGGTTGACGATTTCCAGCCAGTGCGAGGCGTAGTCCAGGGCCTCGGCTTCCGCGCGACGGAAGGCCGGGGTCTTGAGCAGGCCGGCGAGGAAGTTGGTGTTGATGTGCCGGTGTTGCGCCACCAGCAGGTTCTCCACCGCGGTCATCTCCTTGAACAGGCGCACGTTCTGGAAGGTCCGCACCACGCCCTTGTGGGCGATCTTGTGGCCCGGCAGGCCCTGGATGGGCTCGCCGCGCAGCAGGATCTCGCCGCCAGTGGGGGCGTAGAAGCCGGTCAGGCAGTTGAACACGGTGGTCTTGCCGGCGCCGTTGGGGCCGATCATCGAGATCACCTGTTTTTCCTGGACCTTCAGGGCCACGTTGTTGACGGCCAGCAGCCCGCCGAAGCGCATGGTGAGGCCGGATACTTCAAGAATCGGTCGGCTCATTTGCGCAACTCCAGGTGCGGGCGCTGCATGGGCAGAAGCCCCTGCGGACGCCAGATCATCATCAGCACCATGAGGGCGCCGAACATCAGCATGCGGTACTCGCTGAACTCACGCATCAGTTCGGGCAGCAGGATCATCACCACGGCGGCCAGGATGACGCCGAGCTGGGAACCCATGCCACCCAGCACCACGATGGCGAGGATGATGGCCGATTCGATGAAGGTGAACGACTCCGGGGTGACCAGGCCCTGGCGCGCGGCGAAGAAGCTGCCGGCGAACCCGGCGAAGCAGGCGCCGAGGGTGAAGGCGGAGAGCTTGATCAGCGTCGGGTTCAGACCCAGTGCGCGGCAGGCGATCTCGTCTTCGCGCAGGGCTTCCCAGGCACGGCCCAGGGGCATGCGCAGCAGGCGGTTGATGACGAACAGCACCAGCAGCACCAGCAGCAGCGCGACCAGGTAGAGGAACACGACCTTGTAGTTCGAGTTGTAGGCGATGCCGAAGAACTCGTGGAAGGTCTGCATCCCCTCGGGGGCGCGGCGCTCGAAGGTCAGGCCGAACAGGGTCGGCTTGTCGATGTTGCTGATGCCATTGGGGCCGCCGGTCAGCTCGGTCATGTTGCGCAGCAGGATGCGGATGATCTCGCCGAAGCCCAGGGTCACTATCGCCAGGTAGTCCCCGCGCAATCTCAACACCGGGAAGCCGAGGATGAAGCCGAAGAACGCGGCCATCAGGCCGGCGATCGGCAGGCACACCCAGAAGCCCAGGCCGTAGTAGTGCGACAGCAGCGCGTAGCTGTAGGCGCCCACGGCATAGAAGCCGACGTAGCCGAGGTCGAGCAGGCCAGCCAGGCCCACCACGATGTTCAGGCCCAGACCCAGCAGCACGTAGATCAGGATCAGGGTGGCGATGTCCACCGCACCGCGCGAGCCGAAGAACGGCCAGGCGAGGGCGACGAGAATCAGCACCATGATGATCTTGCGTTGCACGGAGGCGTGGGTCAGGCGTTCGGCCAGGCGGGTATGCGGATGCGACAGGGCTTGCTTCACGCTGCCGCCGAAGGCGAAGCGATCGCGCACCAGTTGCCAGACGAACATCAGCACGGCGCAGGCAGCGATGGTCCACAACCGGGTGGGGCTGACGTTCTCCAGTTGCAGGCCAATGCCGATCACGCTGAGCTTCAGGCCCAGCACCGGATAGGCCACGGCCATCACCAGCAGGGCGCTGAAGAAGGCGGTCTTGAGTTTCTGGCTCATACTTTTTCCACCTCCGGGCGACCGAGCAGGCCAGTGGGGCGGAAGAGCAGAACGAGCACCAGCAGGGTGAACGCCACCACGTCCTTGTACTGGTCACCGAACACGTCGGCGCCAAAGGCTTCGGCCACGCCCAGCACCAGGCCGCCGAGCATGGCGCCCGGGATGCTGCCGATGCCGCCCAGCACCGCGGCGGTGAACGCCTTGATGCCGGCGAGGAAGCCGATGTGCGGGTTGATCACGCCATACTGCAGGCCCAGCAACACCGCGGCGACGGCGGCCAGGGTGGCACCGATGACGAAGGTCAGGGCGATGATGTTGTTGGTGTTGATGCCCAGCAGGTTGGCCATCTTCAGATCCTCCGCGCAGGCGCGGCAGGCGCGGCCCAGGCGGGAGCGGGAAATGAACATGGACAGGCCGTACATGGTCAGCAGGGTGACGATGAAGATCAGCACCTGCATGTACGAAATGGTCACGCCGGTCATCTCGTCCGCGCCGATGATGAAGTTGCCCGGCAGCAGGTTGGGGATTGCCTTGTCCTTGGAATCCTGGGCGAGCAAGACCTCGTTCTGCAGGAAGATCGACATGCCGATCGCGGAGATCAGCGGAATCAGCCGGTTGCTTCCGCGCAGGGGCCGATAGGCGATCCGTTCGATGCTGTAGCCGTAGGCGCTGGTGACGATGATCGCCGCGGCGAAGGTGCAGATGATAACGACAGGGAGACTCACGATCCCCATCATGGCCAGCCCCGTGATCACGATGAAGGCTACGTACGAGCCAATCATGTACACCTCGCCGTGGGCGAAGTTGATCATGCCGATGATGCCGTAGACCATGGTGTAGCCGATGGCGATCAGGGCATAGGTGCTGCCGACGGTGAGGCCGTTGATCAGCTGTTGCAGGTAGTGATAGAGCTCAGGCATTACCTAACTCCTCGGGCGTCGCGTGAAGCGGCGCTTGTGGCGCGACGGACCCCCGGAATACTCGGATAAACAAAGCCCACTGCGTGGGCAGTGGGCTTTGTGTGGAGGCGGGTGGCTTACTTGGCTTCGGTCTTGGTGCCGTCCTTGTGCCACTGGTAGACCACGAAGTTGAAGTTCTTCAGGTCGCCCTTCTCGTCGAAGGCCAGGTCACCGGTCGGGGTCGCGAAGGTGTTGGAGCGCAGAGCGGCGGCTACCTTGTCGGTGTCCTCGCTGCCGGCTTTCTTGATGCCTTCGGCGATGACCTGCACCGCGGCGTAGGCCGGGAACACGAACGGACCGCTCGGGTCTTCGTTCTTGGCCTTGAAGGCGTCAACCAGGGCCTGGTTCTTCGGATCCTGGTCGAAGGACTTCGGCAGGGTCACGTACAGGCCTTCGGAAGCCGGGCCGGCGATGGCGGAGATCTCTTTGTTACCCACGCCTTCCGGGCCCATGAAGCCGACTTTCAGGCCTTTCTCGGCAGCCTGGCGGAGGATCAGGCCCAGCTCCGGGTGGTAGCCGCCGTAGTAGACGAAGTCGACCTTGGCCTGCTTGAGCTTGGCAATCATCGCGGAGAAGTCCTTGTCGCCGGCGTTGATGCCTTCGAACAGGGCGACCTTGATGCCAGCGTCTTCCAGGGTCTTCTTCACTGCAGTGGCGATGCCTTCGCCGTACTGCTGCTTGTCGTGGATCACGGCCACGGTCTTGGGCTTGATGTGCTCGGCGATGAACTTGCCGGCGGTCGGGCCCTGCAGGCTGTCCAGACCGATGGTACGGAAGATCAGCTTGTAGCCGCGGGAAGTGATGTCCGGGCTGGTGGAGGCGGCGGTGATCATCAGCACGCCTTCGTCTTCGTAGATGTCCGAAGCCGGTTGAGTGGAGCTGGAGCACAGGTGGCCAACGACGAACTTGACGCCATCGTTGACGATCTTGTTGGCAACGGCCACGGCTTGTTTCGGATCGCAAGCGTCGTCGTAGACCACGCCTTCGAGTTGCTTGCCATCAACGCCGCCAGCCTTGTTGATCTGCTCAATGGCCATCTTCGCGCCAATGAACTGCATCTCCCCATACTGGGCGACTGCGCCGGTCACCGGGCCGGCCAGAGCGATCTTGATGGTGTCCGCGGCCATGGAGAAGCTGGCAACGCCGGCCAGGGCCATGGCGGTGAACAGCTGGGAAAGACGCTGAGTACCCTTTTTCATAGTGCTCCACTCTTCTTGTGTTTTCGTTTTTGTAGTCCTGGTGGCCGAGGGGCTACCGGACCGGGATTGCCCCGGACAGGCCCACCGGCAACTGTACCGGTACAGTGTAGAGTGCCGCCTGTCCCGTTGAAAAGCGGGGGGCGGCTGGCCATCTGTGGGCATGTCGCAAGATTGAAACAAACGTACAGAAAAACGGCGCCTTCAGACTTCTCCCCGCAGGTTTTCCGTCACCGTGGAAAACGCCGTCCGAACCTTGCCTGGCGCGGTCCCGGCGCTATCATGGCGCCGTTCGTTTACCAGGTGAGATCCATGACAGAAGAAGCTAGCACCCTCTATGCCAAGTTGCTTGGCGAAACCGCGAAGATTTCCTGGCAGGAGCTCGCGCCCTTTTTCGCCCGCGGCAACCTGCTCAAGGTCGCGGGTTCCGCCGATCTGGTGGAGGTCGCGATGGGCGTGGCCGAAGACGACAAGGCGAAGGTTGCCGCCTGGCTGGCCAGTGGTGACCTGAGCAAGGTCGACGAGAAGCTGGCGCAGGATTTTCTCGACCGTGACCCGGAACTCTGGGCGGTGGTGATCGCGCCCTGGGTGCTGGTACAAGAAAGAGTTCGAAAAGAATCCGTGCACTGACGCAGGGCGATTTCCAATTCGCAAAGGCCGGCTAGACTGTCGGGATTCCATAGAAGGAGATTCGCCATGTTCGAACCGGGCCATCTGCATCTCCAGTCCCTGCCGGGGCTGGGGCAGCAGGAGATCGACGCTCACATCAACTATGAAGTGCGCAAGGATGCGGAAAAGGGCACCCTCGTCCACTTCATCATGAAAGGTGAGATCGACGGCAATGCCTTCACCGAAGAATGGGATATGCCCAAGGAACAGGCCTTCAATTTCGCCAGCGATGCCACCCGCATCGCGCAGAAGCATGGCCTGCATCCGCGATTCGGCTCGATGGTGCGCAACCACAAGGAATACGACGCGATGTTCGAAGACATCCGTCAGAAGCTCGGCACCCAGCCTGGCGATCCGATCGACCTGGACAAGGTGATCCACGGCGACTCGTGACCGACGTACTCGATAAAAAGCCCGGCCATGTGCCGGGCTTTTTGTTGTGGACTATTTCAGCCGCAGCGCCAGAGGCGTTTCCTGCAGGTTACTGGCTCACCCAGCGCTGCCGTGCCCAGGCGCTCAGGCTGTCGACACAGAGCACCAGGAGCAGCATGGCGATGATCACCGTTGCCGCCTGGGCCTGCTGGAACAGGCTGAGGCTGAAATACAGCATCTGCCCCAGGCCTCCCGCGCCGACGAAGCCGAGCACGCTGGCCATGCGGATGTTGTTCTCCCAGCGGTAGAGCATGTACGCCACCAGCTGTGGCCAGACGGCCGGGAGGGTGCCGTAGCTGAATGCCGCGATGCGCCCGCCACCAGCCAGGCGTACTGCCTCGGCCGGGGCGCTCGGCGTATTTTCCAGCGCCTCGGCGAACAGCCGGCCGAGCACGCCACCGGTGTGCAGCGCCAGGGCGAGCGTGCCGGCGTTCGGGCCCAGGCCCGCGGCCAGCACCATCAGTGCGCCCCAGACCAACTCCGGTACCGCGCGCAGGGCGTTGAGCAGTAGCCGCGACAGGCTCTGCGCGATGCGCCCGAAGCGCCCGGCCGCCGGCAGCGCGAGAAGCATGCCCAGCACTGCTGCGAGCAAGGTGCCAATGGCCGACATGGCCAGGGTTTCCAGGGCACCGCGCCCGACTGCCGCGACATGCGTTGCGCTCAGGTCCGGCGAGAGGAAGTCGCGCCCGTAATCGAGCATCTGGCCCAGGCCGCGCGCGTCGAACAGGCCGCCGCTGTCCATCTCCAGGTAAGCGAAGGACGAGCCGATGGCGAGCAGGATCAGCAGCAACCAGCCCAGGCTGCGCAGCAGGCTGCTCATTCGAGCCTCCCGCGGAGGAAGCGGCTGAGCAGATCGGCGCCCAGCACCAGGACCAGGAAGGTCAGCAGGATGCTCGCCACTTCACCACCGGCGAACATGCGCAGCGACAGGTCGATCTGCTGGCCGAGGCCTCCGGCGCCGACGAAGCCCATCACCACCGAGGCGCGGATCGCGCATTCCCAGCGGTAGACGGTGTAGGAGATCAGTTCCGATGCCGCCGAAGGCAGCACGCCGTAGGCGAAGGCCTGCAAGCGCGAGCCGCCGGCCAGCAGCAGGGCGCGGGTCGGGCGTGGGTCCACCGACTCGAAGATTTCCGCGTAGACCTTGCCGAGCATGCCGCCATAGGTGATCGCGATGGCCAGCACGCCGGCGGTGGGGCCCAGGCCCACCGCGCGGACGAACAGCAGCGCCCAGACGATCTCCGGCACGCTGCGCAGCACAATCAGCAGGCCGCGCACCGGCCAGCGCAGCGCTCGCGCCCACCAGGCCGGCAGGCCGCCGCGCGGCAGGGCGGAGATCGACAGCGAGCGGGTCGCCAGCAGGGCGGCGGGGAAGGCGATCAACCAGGCCAGGGCCATGCCGGCGGTGGCGATGGCGAGGGTTTCCAGGGTCGCGCGGCCGAGCAGGGCGAGGAACTCTTCGTCATGGGCCGGTGGCCAGAAACCGCCGAGGAAGTTGGCCATGGTCCGTGCGTTGTCGCCGCTGAACAGGCCGGCGATATCCAGCTCGGATAACTGCAGGCCGGGCCACAGCAGCAGGAGTGCGAGCAGGGTGAGCAGCAGGCGCGGCAGCGCCGCCGGGTCGCGGGGCGGGTTCTTTGCAAGCGCTTGGTTCAGCATCGCGGAATCTGCACCACCACCGGTTTGCCCACCGGCGAGGAAGCATCCTGCTGGCCAAGCTGCTCGTTGGCGTAGAGGGCACGCAGGTCTTCGGCAGTGATGCTCCCCGCCGCCTTGTCGAAGGCAATGCGGCCATCGCGCACGCCGACGATGCGCGGGAAGTGCTCCAGCGCCAGGTCCACGGCATGCAGGCTGGCGAGCAAGGTCACGCCACGATTCTGTGCCTCGCGGGTCAGTACGCCGAGGGTGTGGCTGGCGAGTACCGGGTCCATGGCCGAGACGGGTTCGTCTGCGAGCAGCACTTCGGCTTGCTGGTACAGCGCACGGGCGATGCCGACCCGTTGCAGTTGGCCACCGGACAGCTGGTCGCAGCGCTCGAAGAGCTTGTCGCCCAGGTCCAGGCGTTGCAGCTCGCTGCGGGCGCCGGCACTGTCGAGGGGGTAGAGCAGGCTCGCCAGGCATTTCCACAGCGGCCACTGGCCGAGTCTCCCGGCGAGCACCGCGGTGACTACGCGCTGGCGCGGTGGCAGCGGGGGAGCCTGATGCACCAGGGCAACGCGCGAGCGCAGGCGCTGGCGTGCGGAACCACTCAGGGCCCAGGGTTGGAGGCCGAGCAGGTCGTAGTTGCCGGAAGCGGGTTTCAGTGCGGTGGCGAGGATGCGCAGCAGGGTGGTCTTGCCGGCGCCCGAAGGGCCGATGATCGCCACCCGTTCACCGGTTTCGACGCTGAGGTCGATACCGGCGAGCGAGCGCTGGCCGTTGGCGTGGATGTGCTCCACGCCGGTCAGTTTCAGGGTCACTTCAGCAGGCCGGCGGCGCGCGCCGATTCCTCGATGCCCTTGTAGTTGTCAGGCTGGGTCTCGATGAAGCGGCTGGCCGCCTGCAGGTCGAGGATTTCCTTGTCGCGCGGCTTGCTCGGGTCGAGAGCGAGGAAGGCCTTCTTGATCTTCTCGGCCAGGGCCGGATCGAGGTTGCCGCGCACGGTCCAGTTGTAGTCGTAGTAGGTCGGGGTGGTGGCGAAGACCTTCACCTTGTTGGTGTCGACCTTGCCGCTATCCACCAGCTTCTGCCAGACCGAGGCGTTCAGCACGCCAGCGTCGACCTTGCCGGCCTGGACCCAGGCCACGGTGGCGTCGTGGGCGCCGGAGTAGGCCACGCGGGAGAAGAACTGCTCGGGCACCACGCCGTCCTTCTGCATGAAGTAGCGCGGCATCAGGCTGCCGGAGGTGGACGATACCGAGCCGAAGGCGAAGGTCTTGCCCTTGAGGTCCTGGATCGATTTCACGTTCGGGTCGGCGGTGATGAATTTGCTGGTGAACTGCTGGTCCTGCTCGCGCTGTACCAGCGGAATCGCATTGCCAGTCTTCAGGCGCGCCTGGACGAAGGTGAAGCCGCCCAGCCAGGCCATGTCGAGGCGATCGGAGGCGAGTGCCTCGACCACGCCGGCATAGTCGGACACCGGGATGAACTTCACCGGCATGCCCAGTTGCTCTTCGAGGTACGCGCCCAGCGGCTTGAACTTGCGCAGCAGCTCGGTCGGGGCTTCGTCGGGAATGGCGGAGACCTTGAGTTCCTTCGGTGTATCGGCGTGGGCGAAAACAGCGGACAGGGACAGAGCGAAACCGGCGGCGAGCGCCAGGGTGCGTTTGAGCATGGGGAGAGTTCTCCGGGTCAATGGCGGAAAAAACTCCGGGAGTATAGTGGCGGCGCGCCTGTTTGGCTGCCTTCGACTTCACCACGCCGGGTTCGGCAGGGAAGTGATGGTGCCTGCTAGAATGCCGCTCCCCGTACTTTCCCGCCCTTGTACCGGAGATCGTCCATGTCGTCCGCCAGCCCCTCCCTTGCCTTCGCCGGCCTCGGCCTGATGGGTGTGCCCATGTCCCGCCGCCTGCTCGCCGCGGGTTTTCCGCTGACCGTGTGGAACCGTTCTGCCGGCAAGCGCGAGCTGCTTGCCGGTGAAGGCGCACAGGCGGTGGAGACGCCCGCGCAGCTGTGCGCCCAGGCCGAGGTGGTGATGCTCTGCCTGGCCGATACCGCTGCCGTGCGTGAAGTGGTGTTCGGCGTCGGCGGCATCGTCGAAAACGCCCGCGCCGGCCAGGTGCTGGTGGATTTCTCCAGCCTGGAACCAGCCGCCACCCGCGAGATGGCCGCCGAGCTGGAAGCGCGTACCGGCATGCGCTGGGTCGATGCGCCAGTTTCCGGCGGTACGCCGGGCGCCGAGGCTGGCACCCTGGCGATCATGGCCGGTGGCCGCGTCGAGGACATCGAGCGTGTGCGGCCGATCCTCGCCCATCTGGGCCAGCGCCTGACGCGCATGGGGGATGTGGGTGCGGGGCAGGTGACCAAGGTGTGCAACCAGATGATCGTCGCCTGCAACGCCCTGGTGATCGCCGAAGTAGTGGCGCTGGCGGAGAAATCCGGCGTCGATGCCAGCCTGATCGCTCCCGCCCTGGCCGGCGGTTTCGCCGACTCCAAGCCCTTGCAGATCCTGGCTCCGCAGATGGCGCAGAGCCAGTTCGAGCCGGTGAAGTGGCACGTGCGCACGCTGCTCAAGGACCTGGACACTGCCGTGAAGCTTTCCCGCGAGGAAGGCTCGGCCACGCCCATGAGCGGCCTTGCCGCGCAACTGATGCGCCTGCACGGCAGCCAGGGCAATCTTGAACGCGACCCGGCTACCCTGGTCGAGCAATACCGTCTTTCGAAGGAATTCCCCGCATGAAACTCTGCGCCAACCTGTCCCTGCTGTTCACCGAAGTCCCGCTGCTGCAGCGTATCGACGCCGCCGCCAAGGCCGGTTTCGAGGGCGTGGAGATCCAGTTCCCCTACGACGTCCCCGCGCAGGAGCTGAAGGCCGCGCTGGACCAGGCCGGCATGCCGCTGGTGCTGATCAATCTGCCGGCCGGGGACCTGATGCAGGGCGGGCCGGGAATTGCTGCCGTGCCCGAGCGCGCGGCGGAGTTCGAGGCGGCGCTGGCCAAGGCGCTGGACTATGCGCGCATCGCCAGGCCGCAGCACGTCAACGTGCTGGCTGGCCGGCTGGTCGAGGGGCAGGAGCGTGAGGTCGCTCTGCAGACGCTGGCCGAGCGCCTGCGCAGCACCTGCGATGCCTTCGCCGGCACGGGCACCGACGTGCTGATGGAAGCCATCAACTGCCATGACATGAAGGATTTCCTGCTCAACACCCCGGAGCACCTGCAGGACATGCTCGAGCGCGTGGCACGGGAAAACCTGCGGGCGCAACTCGACCTCTACCACATGGCACGCATGGGCCTGGAACTGGTGGATTGCATCTATGCGCTGATGGGGCAGATCGGGCACGTGCAGTTTGCCGACTACCCCGAGCGCGGCGAACCGGGCTCGGGCGAGATGGAGTTCGAGGTGCCGCTGCAGGTACTCGACGATGTCGGCTACGACGGCTGGCTGGGCGCCGAGTACCGTCCCACCGGCACCACCGCCGACTCCCTGCGCTGGTTGCCACGCTGGCGCGCGGGCAAGTTCGACTTCTGATGCGGCGCCGGGTCTCAGGCCTGACTGCGCAGTAGCGCCGAATCGCTGTCCTCGCGGTACGCCTCGAGGAACTCCACCAGCGCGCTGAGGGGCAGGGGGCGGCTGAACAAATAGCCCTGGGCCAGCTCGCAATGGTTGTCGCGCAGGAACGCCAGTTGCTGCGCATGTTCCACGCCTTCGGCGATCACCTTCAGGTGCAGCTTCTGCGCCATGGCGATGATCGCCTGGGCGATTTCGCTGTCGCGGCGTGATTGCGGCACGTCGCGGATGAAGGAGCGGTCCACCTTCAGCGCATCCAGCGGCAGCTGGCGCAGGTAGGACAACGACGAGTAGCCGGTGCCGAAATCGTCGATCGACAGGCTTACGCCGAGGTCGCGCAGGCGGTTGAGCAGCGGGATGGCCTGGCTGATGTTGGACATCACGGCGTTCTCGGTGACTTCCATTTCCAGGTAGTGCGCGGCGAGGCCCGTGTCCTCGAGGGTCTGCTGGACTTCATCGACCAGCCCTTCGCGGCCCAGGTTGCTGGCGCAGCAGTTCACTGCCACCCGCAGGTCCGAGTAGCCCAGATCATGCAGGCGGCGCAGATCCTGGCAGGCGCGGCGCATCACCCAGGCATCCAGTGCGCCGATCAGGCCGTTGGCGGTCGCCAGGCCAATGAACCGATCCGGCGCCAGCAGGCCGTGGGTCGGGTGTTTCCAGCGCACCAGGGCTTCGAGCTGCTCCACTTCGCCGTGGCCGATGCGCAGGATCGGCTGGTAATAGAGCACCAGCTCGTCATCCCACAACGCCTTGCGCAGTTCCTCTTCCAGCTGCAGTTCCTGGGTCGCCTTGGTCTTCAGGTGCGGGCTGAAGAAGTGGGTGGCGTTGCGGCCGTTGCCCTTGGACTGGTACAGCGCCAGGTCGGCATGCTTGAGCAGCTCTTCGGGTTGCTCACCGTCGTTGGGGAACAGGCTGATGCCCACGCTCATGGTCATCACCAGGTTGCGCCCGGCGGTGCTGATCGGCTCCTTCATGCGCTGCATCAGACGCTGCGCGAGAATGCGCGCCTCATGGTCCTCACCCAGATCGGCGAGGATGCAGAATTCGTCGCCGCCAAAGCGTGCCAGCAGATCGGTGCTGCGCAGCGCGCTGCGGATTCGCTCGGAGACGATGCACAGCAACTCGTCGCCGGCGGCATGGCCGAGGGAGTCGTTGACCCGTTTGAAGTGATCCAGGTCCAGCAGGATCACCGCCATGCCCTGGCCCTTCTGGCGGTTGCGTTGCAGGCGGGCCTCGAACTCGTCGTTGAGGGCGTTGCGGTTATGCAGGCCGGTGAGGCCATCGAAGCGCGCCAGTTTCTGCAGCGAGGCGTTGGCGTTGTCCAACTGGTTGAGCAGGGCATTGACCCGGCTCAGCTCGCTTTCCTTGCTTTCCAGGCTGTCCTCGATCCACGCCGCCCAGAGCCCGGCCAGCACCACCGCCAGCGCCAGCAGGCCGACCATCAGGCCGAGCTGGATGGCGTTGTTGCGCCCCAGGTCCGCCACCGGCGCTACCCAACTGGGCAGGGTCAGGGTCAGGGCGGCCATGCCGGTGAAGTGCATGCTGGAAATGGCACCGCCCAGCAGCAGGCTGGCGAGAATCTGGTAGACCCACTGGCGCCGGGCCGGCTGGCGATTGAGTACCGGCGCCAGTACCAGTGCGACGAAGGCCACCAGCACCGCCATCAGTACCGAGAGGGCCACCAGCAGCGGGTCATAGTGCTGCATCGGCGGCGCCTCGATGGCAGCCATGCCGGTGTAGTGCATGCCGGCGATGCTGGCGCCGATGCAGCAGGCGGCGAGCAGGTATTGCATCGGGCTCAGCCCGGCGTGGGCGAGCAGGCGCATGGCAATGATGCAGATGGCGATGGCAATGAGCAGCGAGAGCAGCGTCAGGCCACCGGAGAAGTGCAACGGCACCGACGAATGGAAGGCCAGCATGGCGACGAAGTGCATCGACCAGATGCCGCTGCCCAGGCAGATGCCGCCGACCCACTGCCAGCGATGGGCGTGTTGCGGCGCGCGGACCATCCGTGCGGTTATGTTCAGGGCGACGAAGCTGGCGACGCAGGCGATGAGGATGGCCAGCAGGACCAGCCCGGGGTTGTGGGAACACTCCAGCAGCACAGCATCGGGTAAGGCGTCCTTCTGCCAGTCCATGGGCGGGATGCTCCGGATGTCGGGGGAGGTAGTGGGCGAATTGATATCACTTTGATGTGAGTCTAGGAAGTCGCCCGTGGCTCGCAAGGTCGCGACGGCCTTTCCGACAAACTGATTAACACCAAACGATGTACGGTAGTGCCATCTGTCCAGGCGATCGCAGATCCGACCACTGGCCGAAAGCTTGTAGCCAACTTGACACTTTTTTGACTAACTGCCCGCTAGAGTTGCGCCGCCGGCCGGCGAGGGTCGGCTATCCCAATTCCTATCCGACTATCGATGTAAGGAGTGCGCTCGATGTCCGAGGGCAAGCGCCGCCTCTTCCCCCAGGTCAGCTCCACGCGGCTGGTCCTGCTGTTCTCGCTGGCACTGGTGCTGTTCTACAACTTCGCCACCTGGCGGGCGTTGAACAGTCTGGTTCCCATGGAAGGCCTCTGGGGCGTGGCGTTCTTCGCGTCTTTCGCTTTCTTCCTCTGGGCAGCCTTCACCCTGCTGCTGACGCTGGTGTCCTTCCGTCCGCTGCTCAAGCCGGTGCTTACCCTGGTGGCGCTGGTCTCAGCGGCAGCGGCGTATTTCATGAACTCCTACGGTGTCGTGATCGATACCGTGATGGTGCAGAACGTCATCGAGACCAACCCCGGCGAGGCCACTGCGTTGTTCAGCGCGCGCATGGTCGGCTACCTGCTGGTGCTGGGCGTCCTGCCGGCAGCGATCATCTGGCTGACGCCGGTAAGCTATCGACCGTTCTTCCGCGGCCTGCTGAACAAGGTGCTGGTGATCCTCGGTTGCCTGGTGGTGGTCGCCGTCTGCGTGGGAGCCTTCTACTCTACCTACGCCCCGGTGTTCCGCCAGGAAGAGAAGCTGACCCACTTCATCAACCCGACCAACTACATCTATGCGGTGAGCAAGTTCACCAAGCAGCGCCTGGGCATCAAGGAAAACCTGGTGGTGCAGCCGATCGGAGAGGACGCGGTGATGCCGCGCAAGGTGAGCGCTGACGGTCGCAAGTCGCTGATGATCTTCGTGGTGGGTGAAACTGCCCGAGCGGATCACTTCTCCCTCAACGGATACGCCCGCGACACCAACCCGGAACTGAAGAAGCTGGACATCATCAACTTCACCAATGTCAGTTCCTGCGGCACTTCCACGGCGGTATCGGTGCCCTGCATGTTCTCCAAGTTCCCCCGCGAGGACTACAGCGACAAGAAGGGCAAGACCAACCAGGGGCTGCTCGACATCCTCCAGCGCGTCGGCGTTTCGGTGCTCTGGCTGGACAACAACAGCGACTGCAAGGGCACCTGCCTGCGCGTGCCCAACCGCGACATTCCCAAGACCCAGCCCGGTCCCTTCTGTGACGGCAAGAACTGCCTGGATGAGGCTCTGCTGCAGGACTTGCAGGCCTATATCGACGGTCTGAAGGACAACGCCATCATCGTCCTGCATGCCGATGGCAGCCATGGTCCGGAATACTACGACCGCTATCCCAAGACCCTGGAGCGCTTCACTCCGGTGTGCCGCACCAACCAGCTGGGCAGCTGCAGCAGTGAGGAGCTGGTGAACGTCTACGACAACACCATTCTCTACACCGACTTCTTCCTGTCCAAGGTGGTGGAACTGCTCAAGCACAACGAAGAGCGCTTCGACACCTCGATGCTCTACGTCTCCGACCATGGCGAGTCGCTGGGTGAGAACGGCGTGTATCTGCACGCCGCGCCCTATGCCATCGCACCGCAAGCGCAGACCCACGTGCCCATGGTGATGTGGTTCGGCAATGGCGCATTGGGTGGCATGGGTGTCGATCGTGGCTGCCTGGAGAAAAAAGCCGGTGGCACCGAGCTGAGCCATGACAACCTGTTCCACTCGGTGCTCGGTCTGTACGGCGTGCATACCAGCCTGTACCAGCCGGACCTGGACATCTTCCACTCATGCAAGCGCGATATGACTGCCGCCCAGTGAGCCGGCGATGACCTGAACCGCGGCCATGAAAAAGGCCCTGCGGCTTTCGCCGCAGGGCCTTTTGTCTTTGTGCAGCTTGTTACTTCTCGCGGACCAGCAGCACCGGGCGGTTGCTGACGCGCAGCAGGCCCTCGGCGACGCTGCCCAGCATCAGGCGGCGTACACCACGGCGACCGTGGGTGCCCATGACGATGATGTCGGCCTTGGAGGCTTCGGCCTCGATTTCGATGCGCTCGGCGATTTCCTCGCTGGCGCGTTCCTGGCAGACCCGCTCGAAACTGGACTTCACCGGGTATTCGGCAATCTTCTCCTTCGCCTTGCCGAGAATGTCATCGGCGGCCTTCAGCGCGGCTTCGCGCAGCGGTTCCGGGTTGTAGTACACGGCGTAGTCGGGCAGATGCCGCAGGGGGCTGTCGACGATGGTGACGACACGCAGCTCGCCGCCGCTGAGTTGGGCCAGCTTGGCCGCTTCGACCAGGGCACGGTCGGAAACCGGGCTGCCGTCCACCGCTACCAGAATGCGCTCGTACATGATGTGTTCCTCAATGAGTGGCTTGGTAAGAAAACTCTATCCCCCCGAGGGCGAGATTCCCTTGCGCAGCGTCAATGGTAGACGGTGTGCCCGAACGTGCCGGGAATAGAGCGGCGTAACGCGGTGTTTCAGTCTCACGGAGCGTAGGAGCGGACTTCGTCCGCGATCGTGTCATCCACGCGCCTGTCTTGCCCACGGAGCCGCCGATTCGACATTGCGGACGGAGTTCGCTCCTACGAGATACCTCTGCGCTTGGGCCGTCCCTCACCCTGGCCCTCTCCCAAGGGGAGAGGGGACCGTTCGGTGCGGGATGAATCTTGGGTATCAGCCGGTACGGACTGCTCCCTCTCCCCCGGGAGAGGGCTGGGGTGAGGGGAAAGCATCGGCACGGGCTTCCCGAGAAAGACCGTTGCTCCCACACAGGCTGGCATGGAAAGGTGCCCATGAAAAAAGCCGCCACCGGTTGCCCGGTGGCGGCTTCTTCATTGCGGGTGCGGGGTCAGCCGGCAACCAGCACGCGGATCGCCTCCAGGCGCAGCGAGGCTTTGTCCAGCATCGCCAGGCTGTCATCGCGCTGCTTGCGCAGGGCGTCCAGCTCGCTGTCACGCACGCTGGGGTTGACAGCCTTGAGTGCAGTCAGGCGCGCCAGCTCTTCGTCCAGGGTCGCTTTCAGCTGCTGGCGAGCGGCTTCCACGCGTTCGGCATGGCGCGGGGTGATCTTGGTCTCGGCCACGGCGAACTGCTTGGCCAGCACATCGCGCTGGGCCTGCACGAACTTGTTGGCGCTGGCGCGCGGCACGCTTTCCAGCTGGTCGTTCAGGGTGTCGAAGGACACGCGCGAGGACAGGTCGTTGCCGTTGGCGTCCATCAGGCAGCGCAGCGCCACCGGCGGCAGGAAGCGGCCGAGCTGCAGCTTGCGCGGTGCCACGGCCTCGCTGACGAACAGCAGTTCCAGCAGCACGGTGCCGGGCTTGAGTGCCTTGTTCTTGATCAGCGCCACCGAGGTGTTGCCCAGCGAGCCGGACAGCACCAGGTCCATGCCGCCCTGCACCATGGGATGTTCCCAGGTGAGGAACTGCATGTCTTCGCGAGCCAGGGCCTGGCCGCGGTCGTAGGTGACGGTCACGCCTTCGTCGTCGCCCAGCGGGAAGCTGGCGTCGAGCATCTTCTCGCTCGGGCGCAGGATCAGGGCGTTCTCGGAATGGTCCTCGCTGTCGATGCCATAGGTGTCGAACAGGCGCTCCATGTAGATCGGCAGGGCGAACTGGTCGTCCTGTTCCTCGATCTCTGCTACCAGCGCCTCGCCTTCGCCGGCGCCGCCGGAGTTGAGCTCCAGCAGGCGGTCGCGGCCGTTGTGCATCTCGGCTTCCAGCGCCTCGCGGGCAGCGGTGCCTTCGGCCAGCAGGGCCGCGAAGGCGTCATCGTCGCCGCCGTCGAGCAGCTCCACCAGGCGCGGGCCGAAGCGGTGCTGCAGGGCGTTGCCGGTGGGGCAGGTGTTGAGGAAGGCATTCAGCGCCTGGTGGTACCATTGGAACAGACGTTCCTGCGGGCTGTTCTCCAGGTGCGGAACGTGGATCTGGATGGTGTGCTTCTGGCCGATCCGGTCCAGGCGGCCGATGCGCTGTTCCAGCTGGTCCGGGTGGGCCGGCAGGTCGAACAGCACCAGGTGGTGGGCGAACTGGAAGTTGCGGCCTTCGCTGCCGATTTCCGAGCAGACCAGCACCTGGGCGCCGAACTCTTCATCGGCGAAGTAGGCGGCGGCGCGGTCGCGTTCGAGGATGCTCATGCCTTCGTGGAACACGGTGGCCGGGATGCCGGACTTCAGGCGCAGGGCGTCGCCCAGGTCCATCGCGGTCTCGGCGTGGGCGCAGATCACCAGCACCTTGTACTGCTTGAGCATCTTCAGGGTGTCGATCAGCCACTCGACGCGCGGGTCGAAGCGCCACCAGCGGTTGTTCTCGTCGCCATCCTCGGCCTGGGCCTGGAAGCTGACTTCCGGGTAGAGGTCCGGGTGCTCGCCCAGCGGCAGCTCCATGTACTCGATGGGGTTGGGCAGCACATAGGGATGCAGTTGGCGTTCCGGGAAGCCCTGCACCGCAGCGCGGGTGTTGCGGAACAGCACGCGGCCAGTGCCGTGGCGGTCGAGCAGCTCGCGCACCAGGCGTGCACGGGACTCTTCGTTGCCACCCTCGACGCTGGCCAGCAGCTCGTCGCCTTCGCTGCCGAGGAAACCGTGGATGGCCTGGCGCGCGGCAGGGGAGAGAGTGCCCTGGTCGACCAGTTCCTGCACCGCCTCGGCAACCGGGCGGTACTGGCTGCTTTCGCTGCGGAAGGCTTCGAGGTCGTGGAAACGGTCCGGGTCGAGCAGGCGCAGGCGCGCGAAGTGGCTGTCCAGGCCGAGCTGTTCCGGGGTCGCGGTGAGCAGCAGCACGCCGGGGATGACCTGGGAAAGTTGTTCCACCAGCTGGTATTCCGCGCTGGCCTGTTCCGGGTGCCATACCAGGTGGTGCGCCTCGTCGACCACCAGCAGGTCCCACTCGGCAGCGAACAGGGCGTCCTGGGCCTTTTCATCCTCGCGCAGCCACTCCAGGGCCACCAGGGCCAGTTGGGTGTCTTCGAAGGGGTTGCTGGCATCGCTCTCGACGAAGCGCTCGCGATCGAACAATGCGACTTCCAGGTTGAAGCGCCGGCGCATTTCCACCAGCCACTGGTGCTGCAGGTTTTCCGGCACCAGGATCAGCACGCGGCTGGCGCGGCCGGAGAGCAGTTGGCGATGAATCACCAGGCCCGCTTCGATGGTCTTGCCCAGGCCCACTTCGTCGGCCAGCAGGACGCGCGGCGCCATGCGGTCGGCGACTTCGCGGGCGATGTGCAACTGGTGCGCGATGGGTTGCGCGCGGGCGCCGCCCAGGCCCCAGAGCGAGGACTGCAGCAGGCGGGTGCGGTGTTCCAGGGTGTGGTAGCGCAGGCCGAACCAGGACATCGGGTCGATCTGCCCGGCGAACAGGCGGTCGCTGGCCAGGCGGAACTGGATGAAGTTCGACAGCTGGGTTTCCGGGACGGTGTGCTGCTCGTTCTGCGCAGTGAGGCCGTGGTAGATCAGCAGGCCGTCGATCTCGTCCACTTCGCGGACGGTCATCTTCCAGCCTTCGAAATGGGTGATCTCGTCGCCCGGGGCGAAACGCACGCGGGTCAGCGGCGCGTTGCGCTCGGCGTATTGGCGGGTATCACCGGTGGCGGGATAGAGCACTGTGAGCATGCGGCCGTCCAGCGCCAGGATGGTCCCCAGCCCGAGTTCCGCTTCACTGTCGCTGATCCAGCGTTGACCGGGTTGATACTGCGCCATGGACACCTCCCAAAAAAGCCGGCTATGGTACCGGAACGCGCAGCGTTCAGCGATGGCCGTCGGCGCCTCCGGTCGTCCGAAATCATCGGCGGGGCCTGTAGCTGAGGCGCACTCATCGCAAATCGTGGAAAGTGTAGCGAGGCGCGCTCAAGTCTGTAGCCGCTGCGCCGATAGCCTGACCAGAGGACTTCCCACAGCGCTTCCTGCAGGGGCTGATGCCCCGGACCCAGCATCATGCTGCCGCCCATTCCGCATAGTCTGGCACCTGTCACTGCGCAGCAGGACGTGCCCAAGCCGCGACCGGATGTCACCCCGGTGACACCGCCTGCGCCCAGCGCAGGCAATGCTGGCGTTGAGCTGGAGCGCCGCCCGGATGAAGAGGCCCTGCGCGAGGAGTACCAGCGCCGGCGCAAGCGCCGCCAGCTTGCCGATGGCACGCCGGAGGGCGAAGCGCTGGAAGAACTGGAGGAAGTGGAAGAGCTGGGCGCGGATGTGCAGGCTGCCCAGCGCAAAGGGCTGTGGATCGATGTCGAGGTCTGACCGCGCAGCAGCGTAGACTGACCGCACCGCTGGTTCCTGCGAGCTTTCCATGCTTTTTGACGACGCCCCGATCCTGCTTGCCGATGCCGAGTTGCGCCTGATTCCCGACTGGTGCCCACCATTACGTGCGGCTCGCTGGCTGGAGCAATTGCTCGCCGAGACGCCGTGGGAGCAGCCACAGGTGCACCTGCACGGCCGCGATTACCCGGTGCCGCGCCTGGTCAACTGGTACGGCGACGCCGAGGCTTTCTATACATACTCCGGGCTGACCCATGCACCATTACCCTGGACGCCGCTGCTGGCGCAGATTCGTGCCGCCGTGGAAGAGGCGGCCGGCCAGCGCTTCAACGGCGTGCTGCTCAACTACTACCGCGACGGCCAGGACTCCATGGGCTGGCACAGCGACGACGAGCCCGAGCTCGGGCGCAACCCGCTGGTTGCCTCGCTGAACCTGGGCGGTACGCGTCGCTTCGACCTGCGGCGCAAGGGGCGAAACACAATCGAACATTCCATCGAGCTGCCCGGTGGATCGCTGCTGGTCATGTCCGGCGCGACACAGCATTATTGGCAGCATCAGGTCGCCAAGACGCGCCGTCCGGTTGCGCCGCGCCTGAATCTGACTTTCCGCCTGGTGCATGCCCTGCCATGAGCAACGACGACAAGCTGATCGACTTCACCGCCGAGCGCGACAAGCGCATCCACGACGTGCACGAAAAGCGTCTGCAGGACGTGCGCAAGGCCTTCGAGCAGGCGTTGCCTCTGGGCAAGCCGCGCAAGAAAGGCAAGAGCAAGCCCAAGAAACGCTGATTTATCCCCTCCCAGGGCCGCAAGGCCCCGCTCTGCGCGGCTTCCCGCCGCACCCGATCGCCTTCGAAACTTGACCTGCGTCAGTGCTCCGGCCCTCCTCGGAAAGCGCCTTGTCGACCATTGATCCAGGTCAATTTGCCCCGCCCGGCCGCCGGTAATCTGCACACATCCCCAGACGATGTGAGGCAACAGGAGGCCAGCATCATGTTCATCGACGAAGTGGTTCTAGCAGGCATCCTTACCGTCGGACTGATGGTTGTTTTCTTCGGTGGGGTCGGAATTTTCATCTGGAAGGACAGCCACAAGAAGAGCTGATCCTTACAGATACACAGAGCACGCAAGGCACTTCGGGCGACTTAGGTCGCCCGTTTTTTTTGCCTCGACGAAAGTGGGGATGACATATTGTTAGCTTGCTAATAATATTATGAGCAACGATTCCGTCATTCCCTTTGCCGACTATCGTTAAGCGATAGACCCGGACCCTTTCGAGAGACCGCGTGCGACCTACGCTACAGGCATTCCTCGCGCCGGATACGCTGGCGCTGAAATTCGCGATCAAGACCCTGCTTGCCGGCGGCCTGGCGCTCTGGTGCGCCTTCCGTTTCGACCTGGAGCAGCCACAGTGGGCGTTGATGACGGTGTTCATCGTGTCCCAGCCGTTGTCGGGCATGGTGGTAGCCAAGGGCATCTTCCGGCTGATCGGCACGGTGGTCGGCACCATCATGTCGGTGGTGATGATTGCGCTGTTCGCCCAGACGCCCTGGCTGTTCCTGCTGGCCATCTCGCTTTGGCTCGGCCTCTGCACGGCGGCCTCGACGACCCTGCGCAATCACGTCTCCTACGCCTTCGTGTTGTCCGGCTACACCGTGGCGATCATCGGCCTGCCGGCGATCAGCCATCCGCTGGACGTTTTCGACCAGGCCGTGGCGCGCAGTACGGAAATCTGCCTGGGGATTCTCTGCGCCTCGGCGGTCAGCGCCATCCTCTGGCCGCGGCGCGTCGAGGCCAACCTGGACAAGCAGGCGCACGCTACCTGGCTCACCGGTATGCAGGCCGCGCGCAGCGAGATCGACGCCGACGCGCGGCAGATCAAGGGCCTGCTGCAGGCGCTGGGCAAGATCGTCGAGGTCGATGTGCAACGCGACCACGCCTGGTTCGAGGGGTACCGTGGGCGGATGCGTTCGCGCGCGCTGCGGATTCTTTCCCGCGATCTGCTCAGCCTGCTGCGCACCGCGCGCGGCGTGGCTCGTCAACGCAGCGTGCTGGATGCCGAAGACCGGGCGCGCCTGCAACCCTGGTTCGAGGAGCTGCGCGCCACCCTGGAGGACCCCCAGGTCGACGCCATGCGCTCGTTGCAGGAGCGCCTGCAGGAGGCCGGCCTGGATGAAAACTACTCCAACGACCTGCGTTACTGCCTGACTCGCTGCTCCTTGCTGCTGCTCAAGGCGCTGAGCTCGGAGCAGACCATGCGTGCGGTTGCCGACGGGCGGGTGGACGATGTCGCCACTGGCACCCTGTCCTGGCACCGCGACTGGCTCATGGCGCTGTTCTATGGTCTGCGCAGTGCATTGGCGCTGCTGGGCATGTCGGCTTTCTGGATGGCTACTGCCTGGCCGGCGGCTACCGGCGGCATGCTGCTGGCGGCGGTGATCTGCAGCCTGTTCGCCAACCGCGACAATGCCGTCACCATCGGCCTGGGATTCCTGCGCGGGATTCTCTATGCGATCCCTGCGGCAGCCGTCGTCAGCCAGTGGCTGCTGCCGCAGTGGAATGGCTTCCCGCTGCTCTGCCTGGCGCTGGGCGTGCCGCTGTTCTTCGCCCTGCTGGGCATGGCCACGCCGGCGCTGGCGGGCACGGCGACGTCCTTCTCGATCCATTTCATCACCCTGGTGGCACCGAGCAATGTGATGAAGTACGACTTGGCCAACCTGCTCAATTCCGCCCAGGGCATCGTCATCGGCGTAGGCTTCGCGGTTCTGGTGTTCCGTCTGCTCACGCTACCTGCAGATTGGCTCAACCGCCGGCTGATCCAGGCCACTTGCGAAGACCTCGGGCGCCTGACCCGGCGGCCGTTGGCTGAAGCCGAGAGCTGGTTTGGCGGGCGCATGGCCGACCGCCTGATCCGCCTGGCGCGGCACTACACCCTGTTGCCCAGGGAGGAGCAGCGGCGCTGGCAGGACGGCCTGTTCGCCCTTGACCTGGGCAACGAACTGATTCACCTGCGTGCCTGCCTCAACGGTGCGCAGGGCCAGTTGCGCAAGCGTCGCGACCAGTTCCTCGGCGCCCTGGGCAGCGTACTGGAAAAGGGCCCTGGGGCAGGGCGCGAGCAGCGTCTGGAAAGCCTGTGTCCGGCCCTGGACGAAGCCCTCACGCACGATCTGCAGGGCGACAACGAACCCAACCGTCTGGCCCGCGCCGCGCTGGCGCAGTTGCGCCATACCTGGCGCCAGTGGTGCCGTCTGGAGGACGCCAATGGGACTGCATGAGTACGGCTGGGGCGGGGTGTTCCTGAGCCCGCTGTTCATCTACGCGGTGCTTGCCCTGGGCCTGACGGTCGTGTTGCGCCTGCTGCTGCAGGCCACCCCCTTCGGGCGCTGGATCTGGCACGAGGCGCTGTTCGACTGTGCGCTGTTCGTACTGATTCTCTGCGCCATCACCTGGGCGCTCGGTACTGCGCCTTGAGAGGAGAAGCTGTATGCGCGGATACCTTCGCGTAACTGTCACCATCATTCTGGTCATCGCTGCCGTGCTCGCCGGTACCTGGCTGTGGCGCTACTACATGCTCTCGCCGTGGACCCGCGATGCGCGGGTTCGCGCCGACGTGGTGGTGATTGCCCCGGACGTCTCCGGCTGGGTCACCGACCTCGCCGTACAGGACAACCAGCAGGTCAAGGCCGGTGACCTGATCATGCGCATCGATCACGAGCGCTACGCGGCGAACCTGGAACAGGCCAAGGCCCTGGCTGAAACCCGGCACCAGCAGTACCTGCTGCGCCTGAGTGAGGCCTCGCGGCGCAGCAAGCTGGGTATTGCCGCCATCAGTGCCGAGGACAAGGAAACCTCACAGATCAACGCCGCCATCGCCAAGAGCGAATACGACGAGGCGCAGGCCCAGGTGCGCCTGGCGCAACTGAACCTGACCCGCAGCGAGATGCGTGCCCCGCGTGACGGGCAGATCACCAATCTGCGCCTGGCGCAGGGCAACTATGTGCAGGCTGGTCAGGCGATGATGGCGCTGGTGGACCAGAAGTCGTTCTACGTCACCGCCTACTTCGAGGAAACCAAGCTGCCCGGCATCCGCGTCGGCCAGCCGGCCCAGGTGGTGCTGATGAGCGGCAACATTGCCATCGACGGCACCGTGGAGAGCGTCAGCAGCGGCATCACCGACCGCAACGCGATCCCCGACAGCCAGCTGCTGGCCAATGTCGAGCCTACCTTCAACTGGGTGCGCCTGGCGCAGCGCATCCCGGTGCGTATCCACCTTGACAAGGTGCCCGAGGGCGTGCACCTGAGCGCCGGGATGACCGCCAGCGTCACCGTGAAGGAGCGCTGAGCCCCTCCACCTGCGGGGGTTCACGCCCGAACCGGCAGGATAGCGCTGCGCACAGCACCGACGCGGCTACCAGGCTGACGCCGACCCAGGGCGTCCAGGCGATGCCGGCCAGGCTGATCACTGCACCTCCCAGCGCCGCGCCGAGGGCCACCCCCAGGTGCATCGCCGAGGTGTTCAGCGCCACTCCGGCGCTGCCGCTGGCCGGATCGCTGGCCAACAGGTAGCTCTGCACCGCTGGCGAGATCATCCAGCTGATGGTGCTCCAGACCATCAGTGCGCCAAGCAGCAGCCAGGGGTGGCCGAGGCTCAGTGGGATCGCCAGCATCGCCAGGCCGAACAGCACGGGGACCACCAGCAGCGTGCGGCGGTGCCCGAGGTGGTCGCTCAGCCAACCGCCCAGATAGCCGCCACCGATGGCCGCCAGGCCGATCAGCAGCAACGTGAGCGCGATGCCCTGGCTGTCGGTGATCCCGGCGACCTGCTGAAACCACGGCGTGATGTAGGCGAACAGCGTGAAGTGCCCGCCCAGCAGCAGGATCGACACCAGTTGCGCCAGGTTCAGCGCTGGGCTGCGCAACTGGCGCTTGTAAGCTGCAGCGTTGGCCGGGCTCTCCAGGCGGCACCGGGGCAGGGCGAGGCGCAGCAGAACGGCCAGCGGCAGCGAGTAGAGGGCGATGGCGGCGAAGATCCAGCGCCAGCCGAACCAGTCGTTGACCAGTACGCCAGCCGGAACACCGAACACCAGCGAGCCGCTGATGCCCATGAAGATCAGGCCGATGGCCCGCCCGCGTTGAGCCGGCGGCGCCAGTTCCACCGCCAGCAGGCTGGCCTGCATGATCAGCAGCCCGCAGCAGGCGGCCATGCCGATGCGCATCAACAACAGCGTGGCGTAGCCGGGGCTAAGTGCGGCACCGGCATTGAACGCGGCGAACACCAGCAGGGTAATGACCAGCAGCCGCCGGCAATCGGCGCCGCGGGTAAGCCAGCCGAGCACAGGCGCGGCGATGGCGAAACTCAGGGAGAACAGGCTGGTGAGCTGGCCGGCGAGGCTGAGGGAAACCTGCTGGTCAGCGGCGAGCGAAGGCAGGATGCCGGTGAGGATGGCCTCGGCGAGGCCCGCGGCGAAGGTGCAGAGGGACAGCAATAGCAGTCGAAGGTCCATGGCGGCTCCGATTCCCGGTGAGGGGTTTCGGGCACGAAGCCTTCGGTTATCCCGGATGAATGTGAAGTGACGGGGGCAGGGTAGTTGAGCGGGAAACTGTATACAAGTTTCCGGGGCCGGCTGGCCGGCCCCGGAATCTGCGTCAGCCGACGGTGATCGGCGGCAGCGCGGGCAGTTCGATATTCAGTTTCTCGGTGGGCGCCAGCACTTCAGCCTCGCCTTTCACCACGGCCTTGCCGTCCTGGTTGAGTACCACGGTGCCGATGCGCACGCGGTTCTTCGGCAGCTTCTCCAGCACCTCCAGTTCTACCGTCAGCTCGTCACCGAGCTTCACCGGGCGGGTGAAACTCAGGTTCTGGCCGAGGTAGATGGTGCCCGGGCCGGGCAGGGTGGTGGCGATTGCCGCGCTGATCAGCGCGCCGGTGAGCATGCCGTGGGCGATGCGTTCCTTGAACTGGGTGGTGGCGGCGTACTCGGCGTCCAGGTGCACCGGGTTACGGTCGCCGGAGACCTCGGCGAACAGCTGGATGTCGCGCTCGGTGACGCTGCGCTGGAAGTTGGCCTTCTGACCGACTTCGAGTTCTTCATAGGGGATGTTTTGCACGGCAGTCATAGGGGCTCCTCGGTTTTCTCGACCTGCGGGACGGGGCAGTGCGCCGCCAGCCAGTCGATCAGGTTGCGGGTGACCTCGTCGCGGTTGCTCTCGTTGAACAACTCGTGGCGGGCGTCGGGATAAATCTTCAGTTGGACGTCACGAACCCCGGCGCGGGTCATCGCCTGGGCGAGATCGCGCATGCGCTTGCCCTGGCTCACCGGGTCGCGCTCGCCGCCGATCACCAGCACCGGCAGGTCGCTGCGAATGTTCGCGAGGTGTTCGGTCGGCGTGATATCGGCCAGGCCACCGAGCAGGTCCAGCCACAGCTGGTTGCTGCAACGGAAGCCGCACAGCGGGTCGGCGACGTACTTGTCGACTTCGACGGGATCGCGGCTAAGCCAGTCGAAGGCGGTGCGATTGGGTTTGAAGGCCTTGTTGAACGAGCCGAAGGACAGGAAGTCGATCAGCGCGCTGTGCCCCAGCGGGCCCTGGCGCCAGTGTTCGAAGCGGGCGATGGCACGAGCGCTTTTGTAAAGTGCCACCGGCTGGTAGTTGGAGCCGGAGAGCACGGCGGCCTGCACGCTGGCGCTGTGCTGCATCAGGTAGGCAGTGCCGATGTAGCTGCCCATGCTGTGGCCGAGCAGGATGATCGGCAGGTCCGGGTGTTCCTCGCGCACATGCTGGTTGAGCGTGTGCAGGTCGCCGATCACCTTGCCCCAGCCGCCGCGGTCGGCGTAATGGCCCAGCTCGCCGTTCTCGGCGGTGCGGCCGTGGCCGCGCTGGTCGATGGCGTAGAGGTGGTAGCCGGCGGCGTTCAGTGCCAGCCCCAGGCGCTCGTAGCGGCCGGCGTGCTCGGCCATGCCGTGGGACAGCATCAGGGCTCCGCGGGACCGGCCTTCCGGCGCCCAGTGGCGGGTGTAGAGCGGTGTCTCGTCGCTGGCGGCAAGCCAGTAGGCGGCGTAGGGCATGGGATCCATCCTGCTTCTTGTTCGTCGATTCTTATTGGAATGGGGGCCATGGAAGGGGCCGGACGGGGCGATTCTGCCACGCCGGGACATCTTCTGTATGGATTGCTGTTGGCGCCCGGTCGTCGCCCTGCAAGGCTTGCTGCAGGCGGCCGTGGGCTCTATCCCGGGCTATGCCGGGATGGTGGAGCAAGATTCACGCAGTCTATGACGCCGCCTGGAGTCTTTGCGATGACCAAAGGAACTGTTAGCTTCCGTCGAATGACCGCAATGACGGTTCGGTTTCGCTCAGGTATGAGGACAAGAATAAATGCAACCTGATTTCTGGAACGACAAACGCCCGGCCGGCGTGCCCAGCGACATTGACCTGACCGCCTACAAATCGGTGGTGGAAGTCTTCGAGCGCTCCTGCAAGAAATTCGCCGACCGTCCGGCCTTCAGCAATATGGGCGTAACCCTGACCTACGCCGAGCTGGACCGCCTGTCCGCCGCCTTCGGCGCGTACCTGCAGAAGCACACTGACCTCAAGCCCGGCGACCGTATCGCCGTGCAGATGCCGAACATCCTGCAATACCCCATCGCCGTGTTCGGCGCCCTGCGCGCCGGGCTGATCGTGGTCAACACCAACCCGCTCTACACCGCCCGCGAAATGCGCCACCAGTTCAAGGATTCCGGTGCCCGCGCGCTGGTCTACGTGAACCTGTTCGGCAAGCTGGTGCAGGAAGTGCTGCCCGATACCGGCATCGAGTACCTGATCGAAGCGCAGATGGGTGACCTGCAGCCCGCGCTCAAGGGCCTGCTGGTCAACACCGTGGTCAAGCACGTGAAGAAGATGGTGCCGGAGTACAACCTGCCCCAAGCCGTCTCCTTCAAGTCGGCCTTGCGCCAGGGGCGCGGGCATGGCCTGCAGCCGGTCAGGGTCGGTCTGGAAGATATCGCAGTCCTGCAGTACACCGGCGGTACCACCGGCGTGGCCAAGGGCGCCATGCTCACCCACGGCAACCTGGTGGCGAACATGCAGCAGGTGCATGCCTGCCTGCAGCAGCACGGGCCGGACGGCAAGCCGCTGATGCAGGTCGGCAACGAGGTGATGATCGCGCCGCTGCCGCTGTACCACATCTATGCCTTCACCGCGAACTGCATGTGCATGATGGTCAACGGCAACCACAACGTGCTGATCAGCAACCCGCGCGATATCCCCGGCTTCATCAAGGAGCTGAAGAAGTGGCGCTTCTCCGCGCTGCTGGGCCTGAATACCCTGTTCGTCGCCCTGATGGACCGCCCCGAATTCAAGGAGCTGGACTTCTCCAACCTGAAGGTCACCAACTCCGGCGGCACTGCGCTGGTCACCGCCACCGCCGAGCGCTGGAAGGCCATGACCGGTTGCACCGTGGTCGAAGGCTACGGCCTCACCGAGACTTCCCCAGTGGTCAGCACCAACCCCTACGGCGACCAGGCCCGTTTGGGTACCGTCGGCATCCCGGTGCCGGGCACCGCGCTGAAGGTGATCGACGACGACGGTAACGACGTCGGCCTGGGCGAGCGTGGCGAACTGTGCGTGAAGGGCCCGCAGGTGATGAAGGGTTACTGGCAGCGCGAAGAGGCCACTGCCGAGGTGCTGGACGCCGAAGGCTGGCTGCGCACCGGCGATATCGCGGTGATCGATCCGGATGGCTTCACCCGCATCGTCGACCGCAAGAAAGACCTGATCATCGTTTCCGGCTTCAATGTCTACCCCAACGAGATCGAGGACGTGGTCATGGCGCACCCGAAAGTCGCCAACTGCGCGGCTGTCGGCGTGCCGGACGAGAAATCCGGCGAAGCGGTGAAACTCTTCGTGGTGGCCCGCGAAGGCGGCGTGACCGTTGAAGAGCTCAAGGCCTACTGCAAGGAAAACTTCACCGGCTACAAGGTGCCCAAGCACATCGTGCTCAAGGACGCCCTGCCGATGACCCCGGTGGGCAAGATTCTGCGCCGGGAGCTGCGCGAAACCGCCTGAGGCAAGCGGGAATGAAAAAGGGGGCTGATCCAGGATCAGCCCCCTTTTTTATTGATTGCGAGTTGTCGGCCAGGGCTATTCAACCACCGCAGCCGCCACAGCAACCTTCCTTCTTGCGCAGGATCTCGTAGAGATCGTCCTTGAGTTGCAGCTTCTGCTTCTTCAGTGTCTCGATGGTGTCGTGCGATGCGGGGGTGATGCCGGCTTCCATGTTCTTGATCTCCTGGTCGAGATCGTTGTGGCTGTGGAAGAGCTTGGCAAAATGCGGGTCCTCGGCTTTCAGGCGAGTAATCTTTTCACGGTATTCAGGAAACATGAGGGTTCTCCAGGAGAGTGCAAAAGTACTCTGCGCGATCCGGACCCTAGAGGTGTTGAGGCAGATCATTTCCGGACGGTGATTTCCCCGGTACCGGGCAGGTGAAAACCTCACCGGCCTGCAACGACGACGAAGGTCTTTGCTCTGCCTCGAAGGACAGGAACCCGACTCGGGAACGACACGAAACCGCCGGATCGAACTCTGACGATTTGCCCCTCGTGACAGGGCTGGCCTGATGACCTGTCCCCGTTCTTTTTTCCGGTTTCATTTCCCTGAAATCCACTTTGTCGGACAATCCAACAAGGCTGCGAGCCTTCTGGGACGGGCTTTTCCGACGAGTGGATGGCTAGTGACCGGAAAGCCTGTCTCCGGTCATTTTTCTTACGGGCGAGGCTGTGTTTGGTGCTGGTCGGTGTTTCCCAAAGCTGATAATCTCGGCCCGCTTTTCGCTCCCCGAGCCATGGGGAGAGCGACACAAACACAACAAAGAACCGCGAATGCGGTAAAGATGAGCTGTTGCTTAGGAGTGGGCTTCCATGACCGACAATTTCTGGAAGGACAAATACCCAGTGGGGATCGCTGCCGAGATCAACGCTGACCAGTACCCGAACATCCTCGCGGTACTTAAAGAATCCTGCCAACGTTTTGCAGACAAGCCTGCCTTCAGCAACCTGGGCAAGACCCTGACCTACGGCGAGATGTACAAGCTCTCCGGGGACTTCGCCGCCTACCTGCAGCAACATACCGATCTCAAGCCCGGCGACCGCATCGCCGTGCAACTGCCCAACGTGCTCCAGTACCCGGTCGTGGTCTTCGGCGCCATGCGCGCCGGCCTGGTCGTGGTCAACACCAACCCGCTGTACACCGCGCGGGAAATGGAGCACCAGTTCAACGACTCCGGCGCCAAGGCGCTGGTGTGCCTGGCGAACATGGCGCACCTGGCCGAGGAAGTGCTGCCCAAGACCGGCATCCGCAACGTCATCGTCACCGAAGTGGGTGACATGCTGCCGCCGCTCAAGCGCTTCATCGTCAATTTCGTGGTCAAGAACATCAAGAAGATGGTCCCGGCCTACAACATCCCCAATGCGCAGAAGCTCACCGACGTCCTGGCCAAGGGCCGCGGCAAGGCGGTGAAGGAAGTTTCGCCGCACAACGACGACGTTGCCGTGCTGCAGTACACCGGCGGCACCACCGGCGTGGCCAAGGGTGCGATGCTGACCCACCGCAACCTGGTCGCCAACATGCTGCAGTGCAAGGCACTGATGGGCGCCAACCTCAATGAAGGTTGTGAAATCCTCATCACCCCGCTGCCGCTGTACCACATCTACGCCTTCACCTTCCATTGCATGGCGATGATGCTCACCGGCAACCACAACATCCTGGTGACCAACCCGCGCGACCTGGCCAGCATGGTCAAGGAACTCTCGCAGTGGAAGTTCACCGGCTTCGTCGGCCTGAACACCCTGTTCGTCGGCCTGTGCAACAACGAAGGCTTCCGCAAGCTGGACTTCTCCGCCCTGAAGCTGACCCTCTCCGGCGGCATGGCCCTGCAGCAGGCGAGTGCCGAACGCTGGAAGGACGTCACTGGCTGCGCCATCTGCGAAGGCTACGGCATGACCGAAACCAGCCCGGTGGTATCGGTAAACCCGTTCCAGAACATCCAGATCGGCACTATCGGCATCCCGGTTCCGTCGACCCTGTGCAAGGTCATCAGCGATGATGGCGAGGACCTGCCGCTGGGCGAGCGTGGCGAACTGTGCGTCAAGGGCCCGCAGGTGATGAAGGGCTACTGGCAGCGCCAGGAAGCCACCGACGAGATCCTCGACAAGGACGGCTGGCTGCGTACCGGCGACATCGCGATCATCCAGGAAGACGGCTACATGCGTATCGTCGACCGCAAGAAGGACATGATCCTGGTGTCGGGCTTCAACGTGTACCCCAACGAGCTGGAAGACGTGCTCGCCACCCTGCCGGGCGTACTGCAATGCGCCGCCATCGGCATTCCGGACGAGAAGTCCGGCGAGGCGATCAAGGTCTTCGTGGTGTCCAAGCCGGGCGTTACCCTGACCAAGGAGCAAGTCATGCAGCACATGCACGACAACCTCACTGGCTACAAGCGTCCCAAGTCCGTGGAGTTCCGCGACAGCCTGCCGACCACCAACGTCGGCAAGATCCTGCGCCGTGAATTGCGCGACGAAGAGCTCAAGAAGATCAGGGCCTGAGCCGATATACAAGAAACCCGCCGCAAGGCGGGTTTTTTGATGCGCGCAAGGATGCGGCGCCCCCCTCCCTGCCTGAGGTATCCGCCTTGAACACTGTCCTTCGTCTGCGCGCCAAGGTCCTGCTCCTGGCCATCGCTCCGATCCTGATCCTGACCGTCCTGCTGTGCGCCATCGCCACGGTCGCCCTGAGCCAGCTCTCTACGCAGCAGGAAGCGCAGATTCGCGAGAACCTCACCCAGGACCGCGAAGCGCAGCTGAAGAACTTCGTCGACGTCGCCCTGGCGGCTGTCGGCCCGGCCTACCAGGCTGCCGCTGACGGCGATGCGCAGGCGCGCGCGCAGGGCATTGCGATCCTCAAACGGCTCGAATACGGCAAGGGCGGCTACTTCTGGGGGTACGACACCCGCTCCATCCGCGTCTTCCAGGGCACCAGCGACGAGCGCCTGGGCGAAGACTTCAGCGCTTACCGCGATCCCAATGGCGTCTACGCCATCCGCGAACTGGTGGCGGCGGGGCAGAGCGGCCAGCACTACGTGCGCTACAGCTTCACCCTGCCGGGCGGCAATGCCATCGTGCCGAAGATCGGCTACGCGCATTACCTGCCCAAGTGGAACCTGGTGTTCGGTACCTCGCTCAATCTTGACGACGTCGAGCGTGAAGTGAAGCAGGCCGGAGCTGCCTTCGACGCCAAGATCGACAACCTGCTGCTGCTCATGGGCGGCGCCGCGCTGGCTCTGCTGGTGGTGATCGGCCTGCTCGCCGGGCTGTTCAGTCGCACCATCGTCCAGCCCATCGTCCAGGTGCGCGACAACCTCGACGACATGGCCGCCGGCGACGGCAATCTGACCCATCGCCTGAACCTGGGCCGCCATGACGAACTGGGCGAGCTGGCCGGCTCGTTCAACCGTTTCGTCGAGAAGATCCATGTACTGGTGCAGCAGGTCGCCGGCACCACGAACCAGCTGTCGGGTCTGGTGGGTGACGTGGCCCAGCAGGCGCAGCGCTCCGAGCGCGCGATGGACGGCCAGCGCCACGAGACCGATCAGGTTGCCACCGCCATCAACGAGATGACCGCGGCTGCCCAGGAAGTCGCGCGCAGCGCGCAACAGGCCGCCGATGCGGCGCAGCAGACTGACCGCGAGGGCCAGGCCGCCAAGCGCGAAGTGGACCTGTGTGTCTCGCAGATCAACGACCTGGCCGGCGAGGTGCGCAGCAGCAGCGATTCCCTCGACACCCTGCGCCAGGACGTGCAGGGCATCGTCGGTGTGCTTGAAGTGATCCGCTCCATCGCTGAGCAGACCAATCTGCTGGCGCTCAACGCCGCCATCGAAGCGGCTCGTGCCGGCGAGGCCGGGCGTGGTTTTGCCGTGGTCGCCGATGAAGTCCGCGCCCTGGCCAGCCGCACCCAGCAGAGCACTGGGGAAATCCAGCAGATGATCGATCGCCTGCGCGGCACCACCGAAGGCTCGGTGAGCGCCATGCAACGCGCCAGCGACATGGCCGAGCGCACCCGTGGCCAGGCCAACCAGGCCGGCCAGTCGCTGGACGCCATCGCCCAGCTGATCGGCACCATCAACTCGATGAACGCGCAGATTGCCAGCGCCGCCGAGGAGCAGACCGCCGTGGCCGAGGAGATCAACCGCAGCGTGCACCAGATCGCTGGCGGCGTGGAGAGCGTGGCGGACGATGCAGCCAAGGGCGCGCGTACCGCGACCGAGCTGAATGGTGTGGGCGAGCGCCTGCGCCAGCTCGTGGGGCAGTTCCGCATCTGAGCGGAGCTGCGCGCTCGCAGCGACGCAGTGGTTTCCAATCGCCAGCCCCCCATGGATGGGCGCTGGCGCTCCGTTGCTTGTGCCAAGCCGGTAGCGCAATCAGTGGCAGCCCGAACAACCGGCTGCCTGGTCGATCGCAAGCCTGCGTCCGTCAGGGAACCTCCACCGGCGCCTCCGCGCTGGGGGATAGTCGCCATTCCCCGCGCTACTTTCGGAAATCACCGAGATCTCCATGACACCGCCGCTCGTAGCCTCGGTCGGCGTTCCCACTGTCACGGAGTTCTAGCGCCATGCACCTCATCTGGACAATCTGTATCGGCTTTGTTGCGGGCCTTGTTGCGCGGTGGTTGACGCCCGGGAGCAACTCCCTGGGCTTCTTCATCACCGCAGCCCTGGGGATTGCCGGCGCGCTGCTGGCGACCTACGCCGGCCAGGCCTTGCACTTCTACGAATCTGGCGAGTCCGCAGGCTTCATTGGCGCCGTTGTCGGCGCGATCATCCTGCTCGCCCTCTACCACGTGTTGTTCGCTAAAAAGAACTGAGGGAAGTCACCATGAGTTTGATGGATTCGCTGTTGCAGCAAGTGGTTGGTGCCGTGGGTAACAACCTGGAGGAGCATCTTGAAAAGGCTCCGGCCGGCGCGCTGGGCCAAAGCATCACCGCGATGTTCCACTCTGAGCAGACGCCGCCCTTCGCCAATACGGTGGGGCAGTTATTCGGCCAGTCCAGCGATGTGCAGCGCGCGGGCATGCTGAACCAGTTGCTGGCCGTCGCCGGCCCGGCATTGCTCACGCAGATGATGAGTGGCGGGTTGGGCAAGGTGCTGCAGCCAGGCACCACGCAACTGACGCCGGAACAGGCCAGCCAACTGAGCACTGCGGACGTGGAAACCATGGCCGCCCAGGCAGAGAAGGCCAACCCCGGCGTGGTCGAGAGTATCGGCCACTTCTATGCCCAGCATCCCACGCTGATCAAGACACTGGGCGGCGCCGCCCTGGCTATCGCCCTGGCCAAGCTGCGCGAGCACCAGCAGGCCTGAGTCGAAGCGGGGCGCAACACCCCGCCAATCCGGGGCGCCAAGCAATCGGCGTGGCGGCCCTTGCCGGTCCTCTGCGACAATCCACGGATTGTCGCCACGACAGCCCATTTTTCGGGACCGGCCTCGCTCGCGTAGCGCCGCTCCCCGCGTATACGCCAGCGAAGCCGATGACCCTAGATACCACGCCGACCCCCGAACAACTCCTGCAGCGCATGGATCACGCGATGATCCGCGACCGCCATCGCCTGCGCCGGCAGCTCCATGAACTGCGCAAGCACCCCGATGAAGCCAAGCTTGCCCAGTGGGCCGAGCGCTTCCAGGCCTCATGCGCGAAGGTCGAGGCGCGCCGCGCGAGCATCCCGAAGATTCGCTACGACGACAGCCTGCCGATCGCTGCCAAGCGCGATGAGATCAAGGCTGCATTGGAAAAGAGCCAGGTCGTGGTGATTGCCGGCGAGACCGGCTCGGGCAAGACCACCCAGCTGCCGAAGATCTGCCTGGAACTGGGCCGCGGCACCCACGGCCTGATCGGCCACACCCAGCCGCGCCGGCTGGCCGCGCGCAGTGTGGCGACCCGCGTCGCCGAGGAAATCGGCACGCCGCTCGGGTCGCTGGTCGGCTATCAGGTGCGCTTCGAGGACCAGAGTGACGAGAGCACGCTGATCAAGCTGATGACCGACGGCATCCTGCTGGCCGAGACCCAGCACGACCGCTACCTGGAACGCTACGACACGATCATCGTCGACGAAGCCCACGAACGCAGCCTGAACATCGACTTCCTGCTCGGCTTCCTGAAGACGCTGCTGCCGCGCCGGCCTGACCTGAAGCTGATCATCACCTCGGCGACCATCGACCTGGAGCGCTTCTCCAAGCACTTCAGCGATGCGCCCATCGTCGAAGTCTCCGGCCGCACCTATCCGGTGGAAACCTGGTACCGCCCGCTGGCGGCGGAGGTGGACGAGGACGGCGAGGCGCTGTTCGACGATCTCTCCGTGGACCAGGGCATCCTCCGCGCGCTGGACGAGATCGCCGCCCACGAACGGGAGATCGGCAAGCGCCCTGGCGACGTGCTGGTGTTCCTCCCCGGCGAGCGCGAAATTCGCGACGCCGCCGATATGCTGCGCAAGGCCAACCTGCGCCATACCGAAGTGTTGCCGCTGTACGCGCGCCTGACGCCGGCCGAGCAGCAGAAGATTTTCGCGCCCATGCCGGGGCGCAAGATCGTGCTCGCCACCAACGTCGCCGAGACCTCGCTGACCGTGCCGGGCATCCGCTACGTGATCGACAGCGGCACCGCGCGTATCAGCCGCTACAGCTACCGCGCCAAGGTCCAGCGCCTGCCCATCGAGGCCGTCTCGCAGGCCAGCGCCAACCAGCGCAAGGGCCGCTGCGGGCGGGTCGAACCAGGCATCTGCGTGCGCCTGTACAGCGAGGAAGACTTCAACGGCCGCCCGGCCTTCACCGATCCGGAAATCCTGCGCACCAACCTGGCGGCAGTGATCCTGCAGATGCTCCATCTGCGCCTGGGCGACATCGAGGCCTTCCCCTTCATCGAACCGCCGGATGGCAAGGCGATCAACGACGGCTTCACTCTGCTGCAGGAGCTCTCGGCAGTGAACCGCGAGGGCCAGTTGACGCCGCTGGGCCGCCAGCTCGCTCGTCTGCCCATCGACCCACGCCTGGGCCGCATGCTGCTGGAAGCCGCGCAACTGGGCAGCCTGCCGGAAGTCCTCACCGTCGCCAGCGCGCTGTCGGTGCAGGACCCGCGCGAGCGGCCGATGGATCGCCAGCAGGCCGCCGACCAGGCCCATGCGCAGTGGAAGGACCCGGACTCGGACTTCGCCGCGCTGATCAATCTCTGGCGCGGCTTCGAGGAGCAGCGCCAGGCGCTGGGCTCCAACCCGCTGCGCAACTGGTGCCGGAAGAATTTCCTGAATTACCTGCGGCTGCGCGAGTGGCGCGATGCGCACCGCCAACTGACGTTGATCTGCAAGGAATTGCAGTTGCCCTTCGCGAAGCCAGAGGCTTCTCGTAGGAGCGAGCTTGCTCGCGAACAGCCCAACACTGCGAAACCCCAGAGCAATAAAGGCCCTCAGCCCGCTGTCGATAAAGGCGCGAAACCGGTTCGCGAGCAAGCTCGCTCCAACAAAAGCGGCGAGCCTGACGCGAAGCAACGCGACATCGACTACGCCGCCGTGCACAAGGCGATCCTCTCCGGCCTGCTCAGCCAGATCGGCCAGAAGGCGGAGGAGGGTGACTACCTCGGCGCGCGCCAGCGGCGCTTCTGGATCCACCCTTCCAGCGTGATCGGCCGGAAGAAGCCGCAGTGGATCATGGCGGCCGAGCTGGTGGAGACCACCAAGCTGTTCGCCCGCATGGTCGCGAAGATCGAGCCGGACTGGCTGGAACCGCTGGCCGGGCACCTGGTGAAGAAGAACTACCTGGAACCGCACTGGGAGAAGCGCCGCGGCCAGGTGGTGGCCTACGAGCAGGTCACCCTGTACGGCCTGATCATCATCGGCCGCCGCGCCGTGCACTACGGTCCGATCGATGCGCCGGTGTCCCGCGAGATGTTCATCCGCGAGGCGCTGGTGCGCGGCGAGATCAACAGCCGCGCCAAGTGCCTGTCGGCCAACCGCCAGTTGCTGGAGAAGCTCGACGAGCTGGAAGCCAAGGCGCGCCGGCGCGACATCCTTGCTGACGAGGAAACCCTGTTCGCCTACTACGACGAACGCCTGCCGGCGGATATCTATCAGTCCGCCAGCTTCGAGAAGTGGTACGAGCGCGAGCACAAGGCAAAACCGGACCTGCTGATCATGCGCGAGGAAGATGTCCTCGCCCGCGATGCCAGCGAAGTCACTGCCGGTCTTTACCCGGATCGCCTGCAACTGGGTGAGTTGCAGTTACCGCTCACCTACCATTTCGAGCCGGGCCACGTGCGTGACGGCGTGACCCTGCGCGTACCGGCGCCCCTGTTGCCGCAACTGCCTGCCGAGCGCCTGGAGTGGCTGGTGCCGGGCCTGCTGGAAGCCAAGTGCATCGAGCTGGTGCGCAGCCTGCCCAAGGCCATCCGCAAGAACTTCGTGCCGGTGCCGGACTTCGTCCGCGCGGCGCTGGGCAAGATGGTCTTCGCCGAGGGCGCACTGCCCGAATCCCTCGGCCGCGAGTTGCAGCGCATGACCGGCAGCCGTGTGCCGGAAGAGGCCTGGGCGGAAGCCGAGACCCTGGTGGAAAGCCACCTGCGGATGAACATCGAAGTGGTCGACGCGCGCGGCAAGTTCCTCGGCGAAGGTCGCGATCTGGCGGAGCTTACCGCGCGCTTCGCCGAGGCCAGCCAGGCTGCGCTGGCGATCCCGCAGGCGGACAAACCGCAGAAGCCGGTAGAGGCCAAGGGCTTCGCCGGAGTGGCGGAAAAGGTCCAGCAAAAGGTTGCCGGGCTGTCGATGACTGTCTATCCGGCGCTGGTGGAAGAGGCCGGCGTGGTCAAGGAAAACCGCTTCCCGACCCAGGCCGAGGCCGACTACCAGCACCGCCGCGCCCTGCAACGACTGCTATTGCAACAGCTGGCCGAGCCGGCCAGGTTCCTGCGCAGCAAGTTGCCGGGGCAGACCGACATGGGGCTGCTGTATCGCGAGATGGGGCGCGTCGAGGCGTTGGTCGAGGACATTCTGCTGGCCAGCCTGGACAGCGCCATTCTCGACGGTGAAAGCAGCCTGCCGCGCGATGGCGCCGGGCTCGCGTCCCTGGCCGAGAAAAAACGCGGTGCCTGGACCGAGCACGCCGAACGCATCGCCCGCCTGACCCTGGAAATCCTCAAGCTGTGGCACGGCCTGCAGAAGCGCTTCAAGGGCAAGGTCGACCTCGCCATGACGGTGCCGTTGAACGACGTGAAGGGGCAGTTGGCCAATCTGGTCTACCCCGGTTTCGTGCGCGACACGCCAGCGGAGTGGCTGAAGGAAATCCCGCGTTACCTCAAGGCCGTGGAACAGCGCCTGGACAAGGTGGCCGGCCAGGTCCAGCGCGACCGCGTGTGGAGCGGCGAAATGGCCGGCTACTGGGCACAGTACTCGGCGCGCCTGGCCAAGCACGCCCAGGAAGGCAAGCGTGACCCCGAACTGGTGCTCTATCGCTGGATGCTGGAGGAGTACCGCGTGTCGCTGTTCGCCCAGCAACTGGGGACCAAGCTGCCAGTGTCGGACAAGCGCCTGTCCAAGCAGTGGAGCCAGGTCGAGGCCTGACGCTGAGACTTTTTGTAGGAGCGAGCTTGCTCGCGAAGCGTTTCCCGGCAGTTCTGAAGCTGGGCGGCTTCGCGAGCAAGCTCGCTCCTACGGGGAGTGAGCCGTCAATCCCGTTTCGGGATGTTCAGCCCGCGCTGCACTGCCGGCCGCGCGAGGAAGCGTTCCAGCACGCGCTTGACGTTGTGGAAGTTGTCGAAGCCCACCAGTTCGCCCGCCTCGTAGAAGCCGATCAGGTTGCGAATCCACGGGAAGGTGGCGATGTCGGCGATGGTGTAGCGTTCGCCCATGATCCAGTCGCGGCCTTCCAGGCGCTGGTCGAGCACGGCCAGCAGGCGCTTGGCTTCGTCGACGTAGCGTTGCAGCGGGCGTTTGTCCTCGTAGTCCTTGCCGGCAAATTTGTTGAAGAAGCCGATCTGGCCGAACATCGGGCCGATCCCGCCCATCTGGAACATCAGCCACTGCAGCGTCTCATAGCGGCCGCTGGCGCCAGGGGCGAGCAGCGAGTCGGTCTTGTCGGCGAGGTAGACCAGGATCGCGCCGGACTCGAACAGCGCCAGCGGCTGGCCGTCCGGCCCGTTGGGGTCGAGGATCGCCGGAATCTTGTTATTCGGGTTCAGCGAGAGGAATTCCGGGCTCATCTGGTCGTTGCGCTCGAAGCTGACCAGGTGCGGCTCGTAGGGCAGGCCGAGCTCTTCCAGCATGATCGACACCTTCACGCCGTTGGGCGTGGGCAGCGAATACAGCTGCAGGCGGTCAGGGTGTTCGGCGGGCCATTTGCGGGTGATGGGGAACGCGGAAAGGTCTGACATGCATACTCCGGTCAGGTCACTGGGGAAAGCAACGGAAGGCCTCAGGATAGACCTCCGGAAGCGGTCGGTCATGACCCGCGCGCGACAAAAAGGTAAGGTGCGGCCCCATAGTCACCGGAGAAGGAACCCACCATGAGCCTGCACGGCACCTACGATCCGCAGAACATCTTCGCCCAGATCATTCGCGGCGACGCTCCCTGCTACAAGCTGTACGAGGACGACGACGTGCTCGCCTTCCTCGACCTGTTCCCGCAGTCCTACGGCCATGCCCTGGTGATTCCGAAGAATTCTCCGGCGCGCAACATCCTCGAAGTCGACCCCGATGCGCTGGCCAAGGTGATGCGCGTCGTGCAGCGCCTGGCTGGCGTTATCGTCGATGAGCTCAATCCCGATGGTGTGCAGGTCGCCCAGTTCAACGGTGCGCCGGCCGGGCAGACGGTGTTCCACATCCACGTGCACATCGTCCCGCGCTATGCCGGCGAGGGCCTGGGGATTCACGCGGCGAACAAGGCCGATGCGGGGGAGCTGGAGAAGTTGCAGGCGCGCCTCGTTGCCCGTCTGAACGGCTGAGGCGCTCCCGGGCGGTCGGGGCTTACTCGACCGCCGGCTTGATATCGAAACCGGTGCGGTTGTCGCTGACGATACGGAAGGCGTTGCTGCCGCCCGGCTCCAGCGGCACCAGCAGTTCGCGGCGCAACATGGCCTTGCTGCACAGGCCGTCGCCGTCCTTGTCGCCGATGATGCCGACCACGTGCTTGCCGGCCGGCACGTGGAAGCTGGCTGCCTCGCCCTTGCCGATGCGCGCAGCGATTTCATGGTCGATGGTGAGGGCGACGTAGCAGCCGCCGCCGATGTAGCCGACATCCCGGGTGACGTCGACCTTGACGCTGTCCTTGCCCGGTTGCTGATAGGCCAGCAGGCGGTCGGCGGGGACAGGTTGGACATCATCGCTCTGGTACGACGCACAGCCGGAAAGCGCGAGCAGGGACAGGACGGCAAGGATCGAACGCATAGACTTCCTCCATGGACACTGCAGCCTAGGCTAGCCCATCCGGGCGGTTTCCGTCGGCTTGCCTACGCGCTGTGGGAAATTGGAGTAGTCTTCAGCACATGTGATTTGGGCTGGAGTGCCCGAGTGCCGCCATTGAGGCCGATCCGCCGGGCGGTCGAGCCAAGGAGCAGGGCCGATGCACCGCAACAGCGATCCCGACCACCTGTTCGAGCCCAGCGCCGGACCGACCGGCCTGGAAGAGGCTGATCATCGCCTGTTGATGCGGCTGATCTTCGGTTGCACCGGGGCGACCCTGGGGGTGTTCTCGATTCTGCAGTGCTTCGCCGGTAATTACTGGCTGGCCGGCGCCGAGCTGATCACCTGTGGCCTGTTGCTGTGGGCCGCACAGCGGCTCAAGCGGGTGACGCGCCTGGTCCCCTGGATCATTGCCTATCTGCTGCCGACGTTCTGCTTCATCCTCTACATCATCGTCATGCCCAATGCTTCGGCGTCGGCTTTCGTCTGGGTCTACCTGATGCCGGTGATGGCCTACCTGCTGCTGGGCAAGTGGCGCGGCTTCCTGCTCGCCGTGCCGTTCATGCTGGTCGCCACGCTGATGTACCTGCATGCCAACCCCCTGAGCCTGGATGCCGCGGGGCTGATCGACATCGGCAACGGCATCTTTTGCGGGGTGCTGGTGATTGCCTTCATGCATGTCTACGAGGAGCGCCGCGCCGCCGCCTACAAACAGCTGCGGCATCTGGCGCTGACCGATGCGCTGACTGGCGTGGCCAGTCGTGAGAGTTTTCAGCGTACGTTGCGGCGCTGCATCCAGGAGTCGGCGCGGTACGAGACGCGCCTGGTGCTGGTGGTGCTGGATGTCGACCACTTCAAGAACATCAATGACCAGTGGGGCCACGATGCCGGCGACAAGGCCCTGCAGCACCTGTGCAATCGCCTGCGCCACCGCCTGCGCGCCACCGACCTGATCGGCCGGCTGGGCGGCGAGGAGTTCGGCCTGCTGCTGCCCTTCACCGACCGCTTCGACGCCAAGCCGCTGGTGGAATCCCTGCGCCGCGATATCGACGAAGCGCCGCTGATCTATCACGGGGAGCGTATTCAGATTTCCGCTACCTTCGGCCTCGCCGAGTGGCCGGGCGACGGCCTGGATGCCGACGAACTCTACCGTTGCACCGACCGCCGCCTGTATCGCGGCAAGGCCGAGGGGCGCAATCGCCTGGTCTACAGCGACCCGGCCTGAGCGCGCTTCGCCGCCAGCGGCTCGGCAATTCGCGCATAGGCGCTGCGCAACTGCCGCGCCATCTTCCGTTCCACCCATTCGTAGCTCAGCCAGGACAGCAGCAGGATCGCCGGCACGCTGATGCCCAGTGTCTGGTACGGCGTCAGGCCCAGCCGTTCATGCAGCCAGTAGGCTGCCAGCCAGAGCACGATCACGTGCAGCAGGTACACCGAATAGGACCAGTCGCCGAGCGCGTGCAGCACCCGGCTGCGCTCGAACAGCGGCTCCAGGGCCACGCAGGCGGCCAGCAGCACCGCGGCGGGAAGGCCCCAGGTCAACAGGCGCCAGGGGTGGTCGGCAGGGAACAGCGCGATGGTCGTCACCGCCAGGGCGGCCAACAGCAGGGCCAGCGGCCTGGGCAGGTTCAGCCAACCGCGCCGATACAACGCGGCAAGGCCAAGGCCGAGAAGGAATTCGAAGATGATCGGGTTGCGGTAGAAGTTGCTGATCCAGGGCTCGCGCGCCAGGACCTGCGCCACCACCAGCACCAGCGCGGTCACCAGCCAGGCACGCCAGCGTTCGGCGACCAGGAAGGAGAGAGCGAACAGGGCGTAGAAGAGCATCTCGAAGTTCAGCGTCCAGCCTACCGGCAGCACAGGGTACTTGCCGAAGCCGCCGGGGTTTTCGCTGGGGATGAACAGCAGCGAGAGCAGCAGCGACTTGCCACCGACGCCGTAGACCGGCATCACGTCGGCGAAGGCGTAGATGATCAATGCGGTGATCGCCGTATACAGCCAGTAAGCCGGGGCGACGCGGGCCAGGCGCTGCACCAGGAAGGTCAGCGGCGACAACGGTCGGCCAGCGCTGGAAAGGTGGATCACGAAGCCACTGAGGACGAAGAAGATGTCGACGCCGACCTGGCCACGGGTAGAGAGCAATCTGCCGCCGAGGCTGTCGGCGCGGAAGTCGAAGAACACCTGCATGAAGTGATGGAAGACCACCAGCCAGGCGGCCAGTGCCCGTAAAGCCTGAAGCGAAACCAGCATGGGGCGGCGTGCCCTCCGTCTGTGGATAAAAACAAAGGGGCGCGACAATGCGCGCCCCTTTCCTCGACAGTGCGGTTTCGCCGATCGTTCACCGGGCCTGCTGGACGGTCGCCGCCGACAGTGCCGGCCCACGCTCCAGGCGCAGGCAGATCAGCGCTGTGGCGATGGCCGCGAGCGGCAGCAGCGCGCCCACCCAGGGCAGCGCAGCGAGGCCGGGGCCGTGGTCGATGGTCATGCCGCCGAGCCAGGCGCCCAGGGCGTTGCCCAGGTTGAACGCGGCGATATTGAAGCTGGCCGCGACGCTCTGGCCGGCGCCGTGGGCCTTCTCCAGCACCCACATCTGCAGTGGCGGCACGGTGGCGAAACCGGCAGCGCCGAGCAACGCGATGAAGATGACCACGGCGACCTGGTTCTGCAGCGCGAAGCTCATCAGCCCCATGACCCCTGCCAGTGCGACCAGGCTGCCGAGCAGGGCCGGGACCAGCCTGCGGTCGGCCAGCTTGCCGCCGAGCAGGTTGCCCAGCACCAGGCCGCCGCCGAACACCAGCAGAACCGGTGACACCGCGCTCTCGGAGAAACCGGCAAGGCGAGTCAGCAGCGGCGACACGTAACTGAACACGGTGAACACACCGCCGAAGCCGAGCACGGTGGTCAGCAGGCCGAGTAGTACGGCAGGGCGTTTCAGCACGCGGAAGTCGTCGCGCAGATTACCGGCCGCCGGCGGAGCGCTGTTACGCGGCAGATAGATCGCCAGGATCGCCAGGGCCAGCACACCGATGCCGGTCACCACCCAGAAGGCTGCACGCCAGCCGTACAGCTGGCCGAGCCAGGTACCCAGCGGCACGCCGAGGATGGTGGCAACGGTCAGGCCGGTGAACATCAGGGCGATGGCCGAGGCCCGGCGCTCGGCGGGCACCAGGCTGGTGGCGACCACCGAGCCGACGCCGAAGAAGGTGCCATGGGCGAAGGAGGTCAGCACCCGCGCGGCCATCAGCGTGGCGTAGTCAGGCGCCAGAGCACAGGCCAGGTTGCCGAGGGTGAAGATCACCATCAGCCCCAGCAGCGTGCGGCGCTGAGGCCAGCGCGCGGTAAGGGCGGTGAGCAGCGGCGCGCCGAGCACTACGCCCAGTGCGTAGCCGGAGATCAGCAGGCCGGCGGCGGAGATCGACACGCCGAAGTCATGACCGACCTCCAGCAGCAATCCCATGATCACGAATTCGGTAACGCCGATGCCAAAGGCACCGGCGGTCAAGGCATACAAGGCAATGGGCACGATGGCTCTCCCAGGCTGATTTGCATAAGGAGTGAAGAATGGGCGCCACCTTATCCCCGTGCAGATTGTTGATATAGACTGCCTTTTAGCAAATCACCTGTGAATTGAATTCAATATGGCCCGGCCCGACGTCAACCGCTTCGGCGAAATGGAAGTGTTCATCCGCGTGGTGGAAACTGGCGGCTTCACTGCTGCCGCGCAGCAATGCGCAATGACGCCGTCCGCTGTGAGCAAGCTGGTGGCGCGCCTGGAGGATCGTCTCGGCGCGCGGCTGTTCAACCGCTCCACCCGGCGTCAGCAGCTCACGGCCGAGGGTGCGGCCTTCTATGAACGGAGCCTGCGTATCCTCGCCGACCTGGACGAGGCCGAGCGCGAAGCTTCGGCCAGCGCGGAGCCGCAGGGGAGGGTGCGGATCAGCTGCAACCTGCCGGTCGGCAGGCAGTTCCTTATCCCGGCGCTGCCGCTGTTCTTCGAGCGCTTTCCCGGTGTCAGCCTCGACCTGCAACTGACCGATGAGGTGGTGGACCTGCTGGAGGTACGCGCGGACGTCGCCATCCGCAGCGGGCCGCTGCGCGATTCGCGGCTGGTGGCGCGCTCACTGGGTGAGTCCGGGCACAAGATCGTTGCCGCCCCCGAGTATCTGGCGCGGCACGGTACGCCGCAGCACCCGCGCGAGCTGGGCGAATACAACTGCGTCGGCTTCAGCTACCGGCGGGTCGAGCCGGACTGGCCATTCCTCGGCAAGCCGGCGGATGCTCCCGAGCCCAGCGGCAACCTGCTGGCCAGTGACGGCGACAGCGTGCGCCACCTGGCGCTGGCCGGGTTGGGGCTGGCAAGGCTGGCGGAGTTCCAGGTGCGCGAGGATATCGCCGCCGGACGGCTGGTGGCGGTGCTGGAAGAGTTCAATCCCGGCGACCGCAAACCGATGCACGCGCTCTATCTGGGCAAGCCGGGGCACCTGCCGGCGCGAGTGCGTGCGGTGCTCGACTTCCTCGCCGAGCAGGTGCGCATCGACTGACTCAGGCGGCTTCGAGCAGTGCCAGGGTGTCGGCCGCGCCCATCATCTTCGCCGCGGCCAGAGCGGTCAGGCCGCTGGCGTCGCGGGCCTCGCGGTCGGCGCCATGTTCCAGCAGGCAGCGGACGATCTCCGGGCGGTTGAACATTGCCGCCATCATCAGTGCGGTCTTTCCATCGGGGGAGGCGCCTTCCACCTGGGCGCCGTGGCTGAGCAGCAGGCGGACCATCTCCAGGTCGCCCTTGAAGGCGGCACCGGCCAGCGGCGTCTGCCCGGCGTTGTTGCGCAGGTCCGGGTCGGCGCCATGCTCGAGCAGCACGGCCACGGTGTCGTGGTGCCCGTAGTAGCTGGCCAGCATCAGCAGACTGTCGCCCTTGTGATTGCGCAGATTGGCCGGCAGGCCCTGGCCGAGCAGTTCCGTCAGGCGCTGGGTGTCACCCTGGCGGGCAAGATCAATGACCTGATTGGCAAATTCCAGGGTCTGTTCGTCCATTTCCGGGCGGTTTGCGGCACTCATCCTGAAGTCTCCTTGGCAAAGTCGGGAATGCACTGAAGGATAAGGAATCGCGCGCCTGGGCGCGCCAACACTGAACCTATGGTGCCGGTGAAAAATTTCAATCCGTTGCTTCAGGACAGGCGCGGCGTGATTTACGTCCGTAATCTTGCGTAATTGCCGCCCTCGCACGGCGGCTTTTCGGCGAAAATTGCAGCATAATCGGCGGTCAGTGGTTGCACCTGTGGTGACACCGCGAACCGCCGGGCGGCCAGAGGTGCCGCTCGTCGCAGGGGATGGCACACTGCCCGGTTGCAGGGATTGCCATCCCAGAGCCTTCGCGCAGGGCGCGAAAGGCCGAGAAATTTCAGTGCCGGCCAGCGTGCGGGCACCTTGATGCCTAACCCAGTCGCCCGGCCCGGCGGCTTTGAGAATTGAAGAGGATTGACCGTGCATAAAGTCGTGATCAGCGGAACCGGCCTGTATACCCCGCCGTTCAGCATCTCCAACGATGAACTGGTGGAATCCTTCAACAGCTACGTCCGCAGCTACAACGACCAGCACGCTGACGCTATCGCCAAGGGCGAAGTGGAAGCTCTCTCCGAATCCAGTTCGGCATTCATCGAGAAGGCTTCCGGGATCAAGAGCCGCTTCGTGGTGAACAAGGAAGGCATCCTCGACCCGCAGCGCATGGCTCCGCGCATTCCCGAGCGTTCCAACGAAGACTGGGGCATCCTCTGCGAAATGGCTGCCGCCGCTGCCAAACAGGCCCTGGAGCGCGCCGGCCGCAAGCCCGAGGACATCGACGGGGTAATCGTCGCCTGCTCCAACCTGCAGCGCGCCTACCCGGCGGTTGCCATCGAAGTGCAGGCTGCCCTTGGCATCCAGGGCTTCGGCTATGACATGAACGTCGCCTGCTCCTCGGCCACCTTCGGCATCCAGGCCGCGGTGAACAGCGTGCAGCTGGGCCAGGCCCGCGCGATCCTCATGGTCAACCCGGAAATCTGCACCGGCCACCTGAACTTCCGCGACCGCGACAGCCACTTCATCTTCGGCGATGCGGCCACCGCCGTGGTCATCGAGCGCGCTGACCAGGCCACCAGCAAGCATCAGTTCGACGTCGTCAGCACCAAGCTGCTGACGCAGTTCTCCAACAACATCCGCAACAACTTCGGCTTCCTCAACCGAGCTGCGGAAGAGGGCATCGGTACTCGCGACAAGCTGTTCGTGCAGGAAGGCCGCAAGGTGTTCAAGGACGTCTGCCCGATGGTGGCCGAGCTGATCGGCGAGCACCTGGCGCAGAACGACATCCCGGTCAGCGACGTGAAGCGCTTCTGGCTGCACCAGGCCAACCTGAACATGAACCTGCTGATCACCCGCAAGCTGATCGGCCGCGACGCCGAGCCACACGAGGCGCCGGTGATCCTCGACACCTATGCCAACACCAGCTCGGCCGGTTCGGTGATTGCGTTCCACAAATACCAGGACGACCTGCCCGCCGGTTCCATCGGCGTGCTGAGTTCCTTCGGCGCCGGCTATTCCATCGGCAGCGTGATCCTGCGCAAGCGCTGATCGTGCAGAGCGACGACAGCGAGCTGTTTTCGCGCCTGCTGGCCGGTGACCAGCAGGCCTTCCGCACCCTGGTAGCCACCTACCAGGGTGCGATGCGTGCCGTGGCCATCGCCATCGTCGGCAGCGTCCATGCCGACGAAGTGGTGCAGGACGCCTGGCTCGCCGCCGTGCGTAATCTCGATGGTTTCCAGGGCCGCTCCAGCCTCAAGACCTGGCTGCTGACCATCACCGCCAATACCGCCAAATCCCGCCTGCGCAAGGTCCGTCGTGATGTGTCGCTCGACGATCTGCCAGCACCTCATGGCAGCATCGACGATTCCCGTTTTGCCGCCGACGGCCACTGGAGCACTGCGCCGCTGGCCTGGCACGAGGACTCGCCCGAGGCGCTGCTGGCGGAGGACGAACTCCGAGAATGCCTGGAGAAGACCCTGCTCAGCCTCTCCGAACTGCAGCGCAGCGTGCTGCTGTTGCGCGAGCGCCAGGGATTGGAGTTGGAGGAGATCTGTAATCTGCTGGACGTTTCGCTCTCCAATGCCAGGGTGCTGCTGCACCGTGCACGGCTGAAGGTGTTCGCCACCGTGGAGCACTTCGAGGAGACCGGGGAATGCTGACCTGCAAGGAACTGGTAGCGCGCTCCAGCGACCTGCTGGACGAACAACTGGGCTGGCGCGAGAAGCTCGCGTTGCGCCGGCATCTGCTGTTGTGCCGCAACTGTCGACGCTATCTGCGGCAGATGCGCCTGACCCAGGCGACCCTGCGCCTGCTGCCAGAGCCGCCTCGCCCGGACGCGGAGCGCCTGGCTGACCATCTCGCCGAACTGCGCCGGGACAGTGCGCGCCGCTGATCGTTAGCTCACTCCTACGCTGGCGATTGGCGCAGGAGCAGCTGTCTTTCTCGGGAAGCCCGTGCCGATGCTTTCCCCTCACCCCAGCCCTCTCCCGGGGGAGAGGGAGCAGTCCGTGCCGGCTGGCACCCAAGATTCATCCTGCACCGAACGGTCCCCTCTCCCCTTGGGAGAGGGCTAGGGTGAGGGCCGACCCGAGCGCAGAACTTTCACGTAGGAGCGGACTCTGTCCGCGATGGTCTCTGGCGTAATGCGGGCCTATCGCGGACGGAGTCCGCTCCTACGCCAGGTTTCAGACCTGCGCTGGAATCTGCGCCCGCCATGCATCCAATCCGCCCGACAGTGCCCACGTACGCGGGTGTCCGAACGCCTGCAGTCGCTCCGCCAGCATGGCCGCGGAAAGTTCGTGGGGGCAGGCGCAATAGATCACCACGTCCTTGTCCTCCAGGCTGCCGCGCAGCTCGTCCAGCGCCCCGTCCAGGCTGAAGGCGATGGAGCCGGGAATCGCCTCGTCATCGAACTGCGCGCGCACGTCGAGAATCAGCGGCGGCTCGCCAGCGTCCAGGCGTGCCCGCAACTCGCCGACGCTGATGCGCGGGATACGCGCGGTGCGTTTGAGCAGGCTGAAGCGCTGCCAGAGCTTCCAGGCGATGAACAGCGTGAAGGCGCCCAGTAATGCCGACACGCCGACGCTGGCGTACTCGGTGAGCCAGCCCAGCACACGGTCCACGGCATCGCTGAAGATGCTCCCGAGCATCAGCGCCGAGCCGGCCCAGAGCGCTGCACCGGCACAGTCGTAGGCGAGGAAGCGTGGCAGCGGCGTGCGGGTCATGCCGGCCATGGTGGTGGTCAGCGCGCTGGCGCCGGGGAGGAAGCGCGAGATCAGCAGCGCGCGCGGGCCGATGCGCAGGTAAAGGCTCTGGCTCTGGCGAATGCAGCTGTCCGGCGACAGCGAGACTTTGCACACGCTGCGCAGCATGAAACCACCGTAGCGTCGGCCGGCACAGAACCAGATCAGGTCTGCGATCAGGCAAGCCAATACCGCTACGGCAAGCGCCTGCCCCAGCGGCACGCCGCTGCCTTGCAGAGCAAGAGCGCCGGCGACGATCAGCGCCGGGTAGGCGGGAATCGGCAGGCCGAGCTGTTCGAGCAGCACATTGAAGAACAGCAGGGTAAGGCCGTGCTGCTGGATCAGGGGTTGCAGTTCGTGCATGGGAAAGCCTGAGCGGGGAAGGTCTTTCAGGAGAAAGCGAAAGCATACCGGTAAAGCGGGCTTCAGAAAGTGCCTGCAAGCCTACTGGCGCGCGGCTTAGGACCTTTATGCCATAAAGAAATCAAAAGTTCCTTTGTAATAAAAGTTTTATCTACGAGCAACCGATCTGAAATAACCCCTCGCCAAGATTCCCAGCAACACAAACGGGGGCCGCCAGAACGGCCTGTGCGAGTCCTTGGGGGGCGCGCAGCAGCCAGGCACTCGGCGTGTTCAACGCAAATACCATTAAGGGGAATCTTCGATGATCCGTAAGCACTTCGCCGGTTACGCCGCCACTGCCCTGGCACTGGCCGTTTCCGCCCAGGCTTTCGCAGGCACAGTCACCACCGATGGCGCCGATATCGTTATCAAGACCAAAGGCGGTCTTGAAGTCGGCACCACCGACAAGGAATTCAGCTTCAAGCTCGGTGGCCGTCTGCAAGCGGATTACAGCCGCTTCGATGGTTTCTACACCAAGAACGGCAACAACGGTGACGGCGCCTACTTCCGCCGCGCCTACCTGGAGCTGGGCGGCACTGTCTACAAAGACTGGAAATACCAGATCAACTACGACATGTCCCACAACTCCGGTAACGCTGACAACGGTTACTTCGACGAAGCTTCCTTCAGCTACACCGGCTTCGCCCCGGTTACCCTGAAGTTCGGCCGCTTCGATCCGGACTTCGGTCTGGAAAAAGCCACCAGCTCCAAGTGGGTGACCGCTACCGAGCGTACCACCGCCTACGAACTGGCTGACTGGATCAACACCCACCAGGACGGCATGGGTGCCCAGGTTGGCGGCGTCGTCGCCAACATGGCTTACCTGGACGCCGGCATCTACGCCAAGGATGCTGACGACACTGACGGCGACAGCGTCAAGCAGTTCAACTTCCGTGGCGTGTTCGCTCCGATGAACACCGACGGCAACGTCCTGCACATCGGTGTGGACTACGCCTACCGTGACCTGGATGACACCGCCTTCGACTCCCGCATCCGTCCGCGTCTGGGCATGCGTGGTATCGCCACCAACGGCGGTAACGACGCTGGCGACAACGGCAACCGTGCCACCTTCGGCGGCGCCACCCTGAGCCCGGCCGGTTCCTACAAGGACGACTCCACCTGGGGTGCTGAATTCGCCTACGCCATCGGCCCGTTCTCCGCTCAGGCCGAATACCTGAAGCGCAAGCTGAAGGCTGATGCCGACGCCTACGAAGACATCAAGGCTGATGGCTACTACGGCCAGCTGGCCTACACCATCACCGGTGAGTCCCGCGTGTACAAGCTCGATGGCGCCAAGTTCGACACCATCAAGCCGGCCAACAAGGAAATCGGTGCCTGGGAGGTCTTCTACCGTTACGACCACATCAAGGTTGATGACCCGAACGTGGTCGTGGCGACTGCCACCCGCGACGTGGGCGACACCAAGGCCAGCACCAACACCATCGGTGTGAACTGGTACGCCAACGAAGCCGTGAAGGTCTCGCTGGACTACGTTCACGTCAGCACCGACGGCATCCGCAATGCCAACGGCGACGACGATGGCAACGGTGTTGTGACCCGTCTGCAGTACGTGTTCTAAGAACTACAGCACTACCGTTTGACTCCTTTGTGTGAACCCCCGCCTCGGCGGGGGTTTTTTTATGGGAGTCGGAAAGCTTTTCTGTAGGAGCGAGCCTGCTCGCGAACCTGCTGCATGCCGCAGCAGCCTGAAACCTCGTTCGCGAGCAAGCTCGGTCCTACACGGTTTGCCTCAGCGAAAGCCGGGCCCCGCTGGGCGACGGCGGAATTCGAACTCGAGCAATTCATCGAACGGATTGCCCATTTCCAGTCGTGTCCAGCCCAGCTTGATGAGGAAAGCCAGCGCCCCCAGGTTGTCCGGCCTGACGCTGGCACGCCACAGGGGGCTGCTCTGCAGTTCTGGCCGGCCCATGACCAGCGCCATTACTGCGCGGCCTATGCCTGAGCCACGCAACTGCGGGCGTACAGCCAAGTCGGTGACGAAATAATACGGATGCGCCGGGCTGGGCAGGCAAATCCCCACCACCGCCACCAGCAGACCGCCACGCAGAATGCTGTACTGAGCCGTTTCCGGATTGTTCAGCACCTGCTCCAGCCAGTAACGATCCATCGGGCCCAGTTGCGCGTAGAGCACTGGATCGTCGAACCAGCTTTCGTACGGCGGGATATCCTCTGCCTGGAAAGGGCGAATCTGCATGCGGGCGCTCTCCGGTGCAGCCTTGGAAGGTTTCACCCTCTCACCTGCTGGGCGATTGCGTCAATCGACCCTGAGCGCTCGCGTCATTGAGGCCGCGCGCGGCCAGCACCTACCCTGCGGGCACTCAACCCACCGGGAGTCGATCATGCTGCGCAATCACTTCGAGACCGAACACAACCTGTTCCGCGATGCATTCCGTTCCTTCCTCGACAAGGAAGTGGTGCCCCACCAGGAAGAGTGGGAAGAGGCCGGCGTGGTCGACCGCAGCGTCTGGCGCAAGGCTGGAGAGATGGGCTTCCTGCTGCCCTGGGCGGAGGAGGAGTACGGCGGCACCGCTCTGAAGGATTTCCGCTACGAACAGATCATGTGTGAGGAACTGGCCGCCATCAACGAACCGGGCTTCATGATCCCGTTGCACTCTGCGCTGTGCGGTCCGTACATCGCCGAATACGGCAACGCCGAGCAGAAGGCTCGCTGGCTGCCGGGCATCATCCGTGGCGAAAGCATCCTGGCGGTGGCAATGACCGAGCCGTCGGCCGGCTCCGACCTCGCCGGCATGCGCACCACGGCGGTGGACAAGGGCGATCACTACGTCCTCAACGGCTCCAAGGTATTCATTTCCAACGGGCTGCTGGCGGACCTGGTGATAGTCGCGGCCAAGACCGACCCGGCGAACAAGCACGCCATGGGCCTGTTCGTGGTCGAGCGCGGCATGCAGGGTTTCGAGCGCGGACGCAACCTGAAGAAGCTGGGCATGAAGAGCCAGGACACTGCCGAGCTGTTCTTCAACGAGGTGAAAGTGCCGAAGGAAAACCTGCTCGGTGATGCCAAGGGCGGCTTCTTCTACCTGATGAACATGCTGGCGCAGGAACGCCTGACCAATGCCTGCGGCGCGGTGGCCGGCGCTGAGGCGGCGCTGAACACCACCATCGACTACGTGAAGGAGCGCAAGGCTTTCGATCGCCCCGTGGCGCACTTCCAGAACACCCGCTTCAAGCTCGCCGAGATGCGCACGCAGATCGACGTGGCGCAGGTCTTCACCGACCGCTGCGTGTTGGACCACAACCAGAAGAAGCTCACCCCCGAAGTGGCCGCCGAGGCCAAGCTGTTCACCACCGAGCTGCTCTGCAAGGTGGTCGATGAAGGCGTGCAACTGCACGGCGGCTGGGGTTACATGTGGGAGTATCCGATCTGCAAGATGTACGCGAACGCGCGCATCCAGCGCATCTTCGCCGGTACTTCGGAGATCATGAAAGAGATCATCAGCCGCGGCATGAAGCTCTGAGGCGCGGCGCCTACGCATCGATTGAGCGAAACAGGAGTGCCCATGAACGGCCCGCTCGCCTCCCTGAAGATCCTCGACTTCTCCACCCTGCTGCCGGGGCCGTTCGCCTCGTTGCTGCTGGCCGACATGGGCGCCCAGGTGCTGCGCGTGGAGTCGCCCACGCGCATGGACCTGGTGCGCGTGCTGCCGCCGCACGTGGATGGTACCTCGGCCAGCCACGCCTACCTCAACCGCAACAAGCGCTGCATCGCGCTGGACCTCAAGCAGGCCGAGGCGGTGGAAGTGGTGAAGCAACTGGTGCAGGAATACGACATCGTGCTGGAGCAGTTCCGCCCCGGCGTGATGGACAAGCTGGGTGTCGGCTATGAGGCGCTCAAGGCGATCAACCCGAAGCTGATCTATGTGTCGATCACCGGCTACGGCCAGACCGGGCCGTTCCGCGACCGCGCCGGGCATGACATCAACTACCTGGCCCTGGCCGGCGTTGCCAGCTACACCGGCCGTCGCGAAAGCGGCCCGCTGCCCCTGGGCGTGCAACTGGCAGATATTGGCGGAGGTTCGCTGCATGGCGTGATGGGGCTGCTGGCGGCGGTCATTCATCGCCAGCAGACCGGGGAGGGGCAGCAGGTCGATGTGAGCATGACCGACTGCGCCTTCAGCCTGCACGGCATGGCCGGCGCGGGGTATCTCGCCGCCGGTGTGGAGCCGCAGATGGAAGGCCTCGCGCTCAATGGCGGCAGCTTCTACGACTACTACCGTACCCGCGATGGGCGCTGGTTCTCGGTGGGCAGCCTGGAGCCGCAGTTCATGCAGCAGTTCTGCGCCGCCATTGGCAGGCCAGAGTTGGCAGCGCGCGGGCTGTCACCCAAGCCGGAGGACCAGCAAGCGCTCAAGCGCGAGATCGCCATCGAGTTCGAGAAACACGATTTTCATGAGTGGCAGGAGCGTTTCGCTGCGCTGGATGCCTGCGTCGAGCCGATGTTGTCCATGGCCGAAGCGGTGGAGCACCCGCAGTTGCGCGAGCGCGGCGTGGTCACGCAAGTGCCTAACGGCAAGGGTGGCACGCAGCAGCAGGCGGCGTGCCCGATTCACTTCTCCGCCGGCCTGCCGGAGCCGCGTCATGTTGGCGCTGCACTGGGCGCGCACACGGCAGAGGTGATGGCAGAGCTGGGCTACTCGGCCGAGCAGGTCAGCGCGTTGAGGGCGGCGAAGGTCATCGCCTGAATTGCCTCATTCGCGGCGAGTTTCGCCGGTGAATACCAGGGTCGCACGGCAGCGCCGGCAATAGTAACGGCGGCCCTGGGCGACCAGGTTGTGGCGCTGGGACGAGAAGGGGAATTCATTGCCTTCGCCGCAGTGACAGCGATACAGGTAGCGGGTGGCGCGGCGGCGCTTGATTTCGTAGGTGTGGCAGCGGTCCGGCGGCAAGCCGTAGATGCCGCGCATGATCAGTTGCCACTCCTCGCCGTGCGGGCGAATGCGCGGACCGAACATCTGATGGGCGATCAGGTGCGCCACTTCATGGGCCACGGTCTGCTGCAGGAAGTGTTCGTGGTTTTCCCTGTACAACTGCGGGTTGAAACGCAGCAGGTTTTCATCCAGATGGGCGACGCCGGCCTTCTGGCCGCGTAGCCGGAAGCTCACTTCCGGGCGGGGAAAGCGCCGCTGGAAGAAGGCTTCGGCCTGCTGATAGCAGGCTTCGACGCGAGCGTTGAGCTGTTCAGGCATACAGTGGTTCTCCGACGGGGCAAGATTATGCCGCAGTCGGGGCGCGGGTGGAGGATTTCTCGCGGCCGCTCGTCCGGGGTGCAGGTTCAGGCAAGTGGGGCGAGTTTCAGGCAAGTGCCGCTTTCTGTAGGAGCGAGCTTGCTCGCGAACCTCGCCAGGAGGTGAAACCGACGGCTCGCTCTCGCGAGGAACCAAAAAGAAACCGGGCCACAAGGGCCCGGTTTCTTTTGCAGAGGGGGAGATCAGGTGTATTCCGGGCCGACGCCGCTGCCCCAGAGGATGACCGACAGAGCCATCATCGCCACCAGCACCACCAGTCCTACCGCCAGCACGGAGCTGGAGAACAGAAAACCTTCATCCTTGGGAATGTTCATGAAGGTCGGGATGCCGACATAGAGCAGGTAGACCGTGTAGCAGATCGCGGCAGTGCCGATGATCATGCCCAGCCACAGATGCGGATACAGCGCCGCCAGGCCGCCGATGAACAGCGGAGTCGCGGTGTACGCAGCAAAGACGATGCATTGGGTCAGCGATGGCGACGCGTCGTACGTACGAGCCATCCAGTGGATGAAGGCGCCCATGACGGCGACGCCGGCGAGCATGGCGATATAGGTCATGATGGTCAGCTGGATGGCGCTGGCGGCCGTCAGCTTGACTGGTCCTGCATTGCCCAATACCCAGCCGACCTGCGTAGTGCCGATGTAGGCGGAAATGACCGGGATGGCAGCGAGGATCAGGACGTGGGTGAGGTACATGTGGCTGATGGATTCTTCCTCGCCACGGATGTCCTGCCATTCCTGATCGGGATGGGTGAAGAGCCCCCACACATGATGGATCATGTCAGCATTCTCCTCTTCTTATAGAAGGCCGCCCCCCAGCCAGGCGCCTGATTCGCGTAGCCAGCGATATCCGGTGCCCGGCCGACCTATGCGACCTTAAGTCGCAGTATAGGAATGGCTGGATGCCACGTCGTCCGTGGGTTTAGAGCAAATGGAAGTTTCACGGGCGGCTGTAATAGCGCTCCAGAATTTCCATCGCCTTGTTGATCGACTGCAGGCGGGTGGTGCTGCCACCCCTGTCGGGATGATGCTGACTGACCAGTTGGCGGTAGCGCAGCTTGATCAGTGCGTAGTCCACCGGCCCTTCCTCCAGCTCGAAAAGGGCCAGCGCTGCCGCCTTTTCCTCGTTGCCCTGCATGCGCGTCCAGAAGCTTTCCAGCAGCTTCTCCACGTCGCGCTCGGAGGTTTCCTTCAGATGCTTTTCATCGAGATAGTAGGCGCGCAGGGCGTCCTGCTCACCGAGCGCCTGCACACCACTCATATAAGGAGAGAGGCGAATCTGCAGCGGACCGATCTCCAGGTGCGCCTTATTCTCCTCCCAAAGCCGGTCGCGCAGACGGTACAAGGCGTTGAATACCAGGAAGTGGGTACGGAACAGCACCAGCTTGTCGGTCAGCGGCAGGTTGGGCACATGGGTGGAGTGCCGCGCCTTCAACTGCTGGATCAGCTGGAATTCGGAAATTCCTTCAGGCGCTTCCTGCAGCAGTTGCAGGAGCTGGCCCATCAGGTCGTGGGAAGGATCGAGATCGGCGGTCATGCTGCCAGATTAGCAGTAGCCCGATAGAGGGGCTGGGGTACGCGTCGCTTTGCGCGTAAAATGACCGGCTTTTCGTCTTGCCCTTCGGATTCCAGAGCACCATGGCCAGCACCCTTTCGGTCAACCAGAACAAACTGCAGAAACGCCTGCGCCGCCAGGTTGGCGAGGCGGTCACCGACTTCAACATGATCGAGGACGGCGACAAGGTCATGGTCTGCCTGTCCGGCGGCAAGGACAGCTACACCCTGCTGGACATCCTGCTGTACCTGCAGAAGGTGGCGCCGATTCAGTTCGAGATCGTTGCAGTCAACATGGACCAGAAGCAGCCGGGCTTCCCCGAGCATGTGCTGCCGGCCTACCTGGAGTCCATTGGCGTGCAGTACCACATCATCGAGAAGGACACCTACTCGGTGGTGAAGGAGAAGATCCCGGAGGGCAAGACCACCTGCTCTCTGTGCTCGCGCCTGCGCCGCGGCACCCTCTACACCTACGCCGACGAGATCGGCGCGACCAAGATGGCGCTGGGGCACCATCGCGACGACATCCTCGAAACCTTCTTCCTTAATATGTTCTACGGCGGGACCCTCAAGGCCATGCCGCCCAAGCTGCTTTCCGACGACGGCCGCAATGTGGTGATCCGCCCGCTGGCGTACTGCAACGAGAAGGACATCGAGGCCTACTCGGTGCTCAAGGAGTTTCCGATCATCCCTTGCAATCTCTGCGGCTCGCAGGAAAACCTGCAGCGCCAGGTGGTCAAGGAAATGCTGCTGGACTGGGAGCGCAAGTCGCCGGGGCGCACCGAGATCATGTTCCGCGCGCTGCAGAACGTAGTGCCCTCGCAACTGGCGGACCGTAACCTGTTCGACTTCAACAGCCTGCGCATCGACGAGACTGCGACCCCGCGCTTCCTCGATGTGATGAACCTCTGATCCGCGTAAAGAAACAATCTCGCAAGGACGTCCGATGCGCGACTACCAGTGGTTGCATGAGTACTGCCTGAATCGCTTCGGCTCCGTCGAAGCCCTGGAAGCCCGCCTGCCCCAGGCGAAGTCGCCGGCAGAGCTGGAGCAGGTTGGCGATGATCGCTACCTGTCGCTGATCAGCCTGCGCATCTTCCGCGCGGGCCTCAAGCACAGTCTGGTGGACGCCAAGTGGCCGGCTTTCGAGGAAGTCTTTTTCGGCTTTGATCCGGAGAAGGTGGTGCTTATGGGCGGCGAACGCCTGGAAAACCTGATGCAGGACGCTCGGCTGATCCGTCACCTGGGTAAGCTCAAGAGCGTGCCGCGCAATGCCCAGTTCGTTCTGGATATCGCTCGCGAATATGGCAGTTTCGGCAAGTTGCTGGCGGGCTGGCCGTGCGGCGATATCGTTGGCCTGTGGAAGTTGCTGGCCAAGCGCGGCAGCCAGTTGGGCGGAATGTCAGCGCCGCGTTTCCTGCGTATGGCTGGCAAGGATACGTTCGTGCTCGGTGATGACGTGGTCGCCGCGCTCAAGGCTCAGGAAATCGTCGACAAGGCCCCCACCAGCCAGAAAGACCTGGCCTTGGTGCAGGCTGCTTTCAACCAATGGCAGGAACAAAGCGGTCGTCCGCTGTGCCAGATTTCCATGATGCTGGCGTTCACGGTCAACCACTGACAAGCGGCTTTGCCGCGGGGGAAGGCGCATGGATACGGCGATCGAGCGCACTGGTTTGGCGCTGTCTCGTGCAGAACGCATCCTGGTGATCACCGGTGCCGGTCTCTCCGCTGATTCCGGGATGCCGACCTATCGCGGCCTGGGCGGCCTGTACAATGGCCGCACGGAGGAAGGTCTGCCCATCGAGGTGGCGATCTCCGGCCCGATGCTGCAGAAGGATCCGGCACTGTGCTGGAAGTACCTGGCGGAACTGGGCAAGGCCTGCCTGAATGCGCAACCCAATGCCGGCCACGACGCCATTGCCGAGCTGCAACGGCGTAAGCCGGAGTGCTGGGTGCTGACGCAGAACATCGATGGCTTCCATCGGCGCGCCGGTTCGCCGCCGGAGCGGCTGATCGAGATCCATGGCGAGCTGGCACCGCTGTATTGCCAGTCGTGCGGGCTTGAAAGCACCGAGCTGGCCGGGCATCTGGAAGGTCCGTTGCCGCCGAAGTGCTCGCGCTGTGCCGGGGTATTGCGACCGCCGGTGGTGCTGTTCGAGGAGATGCTGCCGGAGGAGGCGATCGACACGCTCTACGCGCAACTGCGCAAGGGATTCGATGCCGTTCTGCTGGTGGGGACCACTGCGAGCTTCCCCTATATCATCGAGCCGGTGCTGCGCACGCGGGATGCCGGGGGCTTCACTGCCGAGGTGAATCCGGGGCTGACGGACCTGAGTTCGGTGGTCGGAGAAAGAATGGTGGGTCGAGCCTTAGACATTATGCCGCGCCTGCTGAGTCACATTCCTCGATAAAAAACTTGCATTAGCCCCATTGAGCGGGCAAATTAGCCCGCTAATAAATGGAGCTAATGAGACACGGTCGTGCCCATGCTTAAACGCTTAGCACCCCTCGTGCCCATGAGTTTCGTTCTGCTGCTGGCAGCTTGCGCCAGCCATTCGCCGGAATCGCAGCCGAACCAGGTCGCTTCAGTGCCTGCCACTCGAGCAGCATTCCAGGTAAATCAGCACAACATAGCGCTGGTGAATGAGTCGCAGGACGAGGGGGCCAAAAACGATAACGGCAGTTCGACTGCCCATGTATCCGACATTCTGGACCGCGCGTTCTCGCTGATCGGCACTCCGTACCGCTTTGGCGGAAAATCGGAGCGGACCGGTTTCGATTGCAGCGGCTTCGTGGGCTACCTGTTCCGCGAAGAGGCGGGCATCAGCCTGCCGCGCTCCACGCGTGAGATGATCAATCTGGACGTCCCGCTGGTCTCGAAAGAAGACCTGCAGCCGGGCGACCTGATCTTCTTCAACAACCGTGGTCGCGGTCGGGTCAGCCACGCCGGCATCTATATCGGTGACGGCCAGTTCATCCACTCCGCCAGCCGTCGTGGCGGTGGTGTACGGGTGGACAGCCTGGACGAGAGCTACTGGCGCCTGAGCTATATGGAAGCCAAGCGCGTGCTCGAACCTGGCTACGAGTCGAAGACGGCGACGCGTTAAACTTAAAGTTTTACTTTAAGTATTGCGCTCAAGTCACTGTTGGTACAAAGTGATGGCACTCCTTGACGGGATGCCATCACATGCTCGTTCTTCAGCGCATCATCTTTCTTGCTGTTCTTGCCTCGCTGGCCGCCTGCGCCAGTCGCACCCCGCCGTCGCCGCCACCCGTGGTGAACGCGCCCGCCGCTCCCGTCTACAACTCCCAGGCTGCTGACGATATCCTGATCCGTGCCATTGGCCTGGTCGGTACGCCCTATCGCTGGGGCGGCAATACGCCTGATGGCGGGTTCGATTGCAGCGGCCTGATCGGCTACGTCTACCGCGACGCCACCGGCCTGATGTTGCCGCGCTCCACTCGCGAGATGATTTCCATGCGCGCGCCCACTGTCGGCCGGGAGTCCCTGCAGAGCGGAGATCTGGTGTTCTTCGCTACCAGCGGTGGACGTGGTGTCAGTCATGCGGGTATCTATGTAGGGGAAGGGCGCTTCGTTCACGCGCCCAGAACGGGCGGTACCGTGCGCCTGGACAGCCTCGACAGCGCCTATTGGCAGAAAGCCTTCCTGGAGGCCAAGCGCGTCCTCGCCGTGCAGAGCCTCGCCCTCCACCCCTGATCCTCGGGAGGGCTCATGACTACCCGTACGCTGAATCTCGACGACGCGCTCTATCAGTACCTGATTGACGTTTCCCTGCGTGATTCCCCGGTCAAGGCACGGTTGCGCGCCGAAACCGCCAGTTTGCCCATGTCCCGCTGGCAGGTTGCTCCGGAGCAGGGGCAGTTCCTTGCGCTGCTGGTCAAGCTGATGGGCGCGAAACGTATCCTCGAAATCGGCACCTTTACCGGCTACAGCGCCTTGTGCATGGCAGAGGCTTTGCCTGAGGGTGGCCACATCCTCTGCTGCGACCTGGCAGGCGAATACAACGACATCGCTCGCAGCTACTGGCGCGATGCCGGTGTCGACTCGCGTATCGAACTGCGCCTCGGGCCAGCCCTGGCCACGCTGGAAGGCCTGGTGGCTGGCGACCAGCAGGGCAGCTTCGACCTGGTATTCATCGATGCCGACAAGGCCAACTACGCCGCTTATCTGGAGCATGCCCTGACACTGTTGCGCCAGGGGGGGCTTGTGGTATTCGATAACGTGTTGTGGAGCGGGAGGGTGCTGGAAGCGAATCCCGCGAGCGCAGATACGCTATCGATCCAGCAGCTAAATAAAGCGCTGAAAGTGGATCGGCGAGTAGACTATTCGTTGGTGCCTATTGGCGATGGCATGAGTCTTTGTCGGAAGTGCTGACATCATGTGTGATGACGTGGAAGGCACGGATTCTCCGAGTCGAATGCGCGATTGCCTACCGAAATTTGGCTTGGTGTGATAAAAAAGCTGCCCTTAAATGAAGGCCTTAAGGATCTGGCTCCAAGATCCGGGCGGCAGGATGCGGATAGTAAGTAATGAATACAGTACTGGCGTTTGAAAAGGCCCTGGTCGGTAAGAAGATTCTGGTCACCGGACATACAGGTTTCACTGGGGGATGGGCCTGCTTATGGTTGGGGGCGATCGGTGCTGAAGTAGGCGGATTTTCGCTTCCCCCTGAAACGACGCCTTCGCTATTTGGCGCAGTCGATGCGGCGGGTTCGGTGACCAGCGTTCTGGGTGATATCACCGACTACGACGCGCTGCATAAGGCTGTCGCCGATTTTCAGCCGGATCTCATTCTTCATCTGGCCGCTCAGCCGTTGGTTCGCCGCTCCTATCGAGAGCCCTTGTATACCTTTCTCGTTAATGCCCAAGGCACGGCAAATGTGCTGGATGTCGCTCGCTCGGTGAAGAGCGTCAAGGGAGTGGTCTGCGTAACGACTGACAAGGTGTACAAGAATAATGAATGGCCTTGGGCCTATCGTGAGAATGATCCTCTCGGCGGCAAGGACCCCTACAGTGCCTCGAAGGCCGCTGCAGAAATGGTCATTCAGAGTTTCGCTGCCTCCTATCCGTGGCAGGGCGGGCAAGGGCCGGCAATCGCGGTCGCACGGGGCGGGAATATCATCGGCGGTGGTGATTGGTCCGAGGATCGGCTAGTCCCTGATTTTGTGCGCGCGGTGATAAATGAATCCCCTATCAGCCTGCGCTATCCCGATGCAACTCGTCCCTGGCAGCACGTTCTCGCGCTGGTACATGGGTATTTGATGCTGCTCTCTGGTTTGATTTCCGAAGACCCTTCTCTATATGCCAAGGCTTGGAATCTGGGGCCTCAAGACTTGAAGCAGTATTCTGTTCGGGATGTGCTCGAAATGCTCAGCAAATATTGGAAGCGGCCTGAGTTGGAATATATGGATCATCCCCTTCCCGAGGCAGGTGCCTTGGCTCTGGATAGCTCCCTGGCTCGTAATCAGTTGAACTGGGTCCCCGTGTGGAGCACGGAGCAAACGATTCTCCGCACTGCAGAATGGTATCGCGACTACTATGCAAACCCATCTAATTCCCTCGCCATTACACGCGGGCAAATTGAAGAGTGGCGGTCGGGACTTGCGCAATGATTTGCGTAATTGGGGCTCGCGGCCGGCTGGGAGCAGCGCTATCTGCTGCAATACCTGACGACCGGATCGTGGCACCAAACCGTGAGGTTTATGCCGATTGGGGCGCACCTGACGGCGTAGCTCAGGTCTATCAGTTTCTTCAGCGTTCCAAGGGTGTAAAGCATATCTATGTCGCTTCGGGCATATTGGATCCGCGTGTAGCGGACGAGCACCATCTGCATGTCAACTATTGTTTGCCGAAGAACATTATTCTTGCTGCGGAGCGCTACGGCTGCAGAGTCACGACTATCGGTACGGTCATGGAGCGGTTCGAAGGTGCCGATAACGCCTACGTACGAAGCAAGCGACTCATCGGTGACTTCGTGCAGGATCGAGCGCGTCAAGGGGGGGCCGTAGCCCACGTTCAGGTCCACACCTTGTTCGGAGTGGGCACCCCGAGTCCTTTTATGTTCTTGGGGCAGATGCGGGCGGCAATTGTGCGAAATGAAAAGTTTTCCATGAGCGCAGGGACACAGCTGCGCGAGTATCACCATGTGCTGGATGATGTAACGGCGCTGCTTCATCTTGGACGGATGAATGTCACGGGTACAATTGCTTTGAGTCATGGCGATCCAGTGCGCCTGGTCGACTTGGCAAAATATGTATTCAACTCCCTCGGCAAAGAAGAACTTCTTAGCGTGGGCGAGCTTTCGTCTGCTCCTGGTGAGAACTTTGAGAAGTTCTTCCAGCGCCCCAATCCGCTCCTCGAAATGGAATTCAGAGAAACTCTTCCGGCGGTTGCCGGATATATGATGGAAAGCCTGCGGAACGTACTGTGAGTTTGGATCTAATGAATAAGAAGCCGTTGATCTCCATTACAATTCCTGTTCTGAATGAAGAGGGGAATCTTCAGGCGCTTTATGCGCGCCTGACGGCCCTGGCTGAAAAGATGCGGGAAAAGTGTGATCTTGAATTCGTATTTTCCGACAATCACTCCGATGATAATACTTGGAATATCCTTTCGGAAATTTCCCGCCTTGATAAGCGGGTAAAGGCTATCCGGTTTTCGAAGAATGTTGGATTCCAAAGATCCATTATCGCCAACTATATGCATACCAGCGGCGATGCGGTTATGCAAATTGATGCTGATCTCCAAGATCCACCTGAGATGCTTGAGCAGTTTTTCGATCTGTGGCAGCAAGGTTATGAAGTCGTATATGGCGTACGCAAAAAGCGACAAGAAGGCTCATTACTCAATTGGTTCCGACGCTTCGGTTACTGGGTAATAGATAAAGTCAGCGAGCACCCGATTCCGCGAGATGTAGGTGATTTTCGTTTGGTTGACCGCAAGGTAATCAACGCCCTGCTGAAGATGAAGACCTCAAACCCATACCTGAGGGGCATGATTGCAGGTCTCGGATTTCGACAGACGGGGATCGACTATAGTCGCGACGCCCGAGTGGCAGGGGAGAGTAAATTCAATGTCTCTCGATTGATTCGTCTTGGCTTGACGGCAGTCTTCAATCACTCCGTAGTACCGTTGCGGGCGGCTTCGTTCATCGGTGGTATCATTCTCGGGGCAAGCCTCGTGGGGGCGCTCTACTACTTTATTCTGCGGTTATTCCACCCAGAATTGCCGCAGGGTATGGCGAGCATTCATATTCTTGTGCTTTTTGGTATTGGCCTGAACTCCTTTTTGTTAGGGATCATCGGCGAGTATCTTCTTAGAATCTACCTTGTACTCAGGGAAGAGCCTGTTGCTATTGTCGGTCAGGTTCTTAATTTTGAACCTACTCAGATAAAATTATAGGAGTTTTTATGAAGGCGGTAATTTTGGCAGGTGGTTTGGGGACGCGCATAGCCGAGGAGTCGGACACCAAGCCAAAACCGATGGTTGAAATCGGTGGGAAACCGCTGCTTTGGCATATCATGAAGATCTACTCCGCTCATGGGATTAATGACTTTGTGGTTTGTCTGGGTTATAAGGGTTACGTAATTAAAGAGTTTTTCTTTAACTACTATCGTCATATGTCAGATATGGTTGTCGATCTGGGGACTGGTGAGCACACTATTCTCAATAGCCAGGCAGAGAACTGGCGAATTACTCTAGTGGATACCGGCGCAGAGACCATGACGGGGGGGCGACTGAAAAGAGTTTCACCTTATCTTGGGGATGAAACATTCTGCCTGACATACGGTGACGGTCTTTCCAATATTAATATTTCTAAAGAGCTTGAGTTCCACCGGTCGCATGGCAAGTTAGCGACAGTAGCCGCCGTTCAGCCGCCGGGGCGATTCGGAGTGCTGAATATCCAGAAGGACCAGCAAGTCACGAGTTTTGAAGAAAAACCCAGTGACGAGATTGGCTGGATCAATGGCGGCTTCTTTGTGCTTGAGCCAAAAGTCATCGACTACATTGAGGATGATGCGACCTCATGGGAGCGGGCTCCGTTAGCTAATCTGGCAAAAGACAACGAATTGATGGCATTCCATCACAGTGGATTTTGGCAGCCATGTGACACCCTGCGAGATAAGCGTGAGCTTGAGTCACTATGGATTGCTGGTGGCGCACCTTGGCGAAATTGGGATTAAAATGTCGCCGCTGCCTAATCAAAAGCGTTCTAAATGGCTGAAAGTTATCCTCGGGGTAGGCATTAGTGTTGCCTGCCTCGCGGTAATAGCCTCGAAAGTTGATATCGACGAGCTTATCCAGGCATTTACGCACTTCAAGTGGCCTTACTTGCTTTCCGGAGTGGCCTGCTTGGTGGTCGGTTACGCCTTCCGTGTTTTGCGCTGGGTATTGATTCTCCGAGCGACCGGTGCGGCCGTCAGTTTCAAGGGCTGTCTTGCTCCTTTCTTGGGAGCTATCGCGCTGAATAATGTCCTTCCATTTCGCATGGGGGATGTGGTGCGGGCGCTGGTTTTTCCCGTATCAATGGGGATTCGGAAAACCGTCGCGGCTACTAGTCTGGTGGTTGAGCGACTGATTGATCTGCTGACATTGTTGGTTTGTCTGGTGGCCGGCCTTTATGCCATTCGCTCATTGGAGATTCCAGTAGCGATCAAGGACTCGGCAGTAACGCTTGCGGTATTGGGTGGCGGAGCCTTTGTTGCCGGCGTTTTGCTAAGTGGCACACTGTCTCGTTATGCCAAGAGCTACTCGACTCGAGTAAGCAATGCGAAATTCCACAAACTGCTGCTGGTGATCGCCGAGTTGCTGGAAAGCTTCGAGCAGATGTCACGGCCAAAGGTTACGGCTTCGTTGCTGTTGGTATCGGTCTTCGTTTGGATCGCAGAGTCGGGCCTCTTCTACTTCGTATTGCTGGGCTTTGGCTTTCAAGCTGGCATGCTCACCGCCTTGCTCGTCATGTCTCTGGCCACGCTCTCGACTCTGGTGCCTTCCTCCCCAGGCTACGTCGGCCCATTTCACTTGGCGGCGTTCACTGCCATATCTCTTGTGGGAGGAGATACTGCGTTGGCAGGCAGCTACGCGATTCTGGTTCACCTGGCTTTGTGGGTGAGTACCACTGCGGCTGGAGCGGTGGCGATTGCTTTGCGCCCTGACCTTTTCCGCATGGCTCGCACTGCTTCACTCTAATTTGGTTTCCGAGATACTCCAATGAATCAATATGATGTTGTCATCGTAGGTGCAGGCTTTGCCGGGCTGACCGCTGCTTACGAACTCGCGAAAAGCGGCAAGAAAGTTCATGTGCTTGAGGCGGATAGCAGTCCGGGAGGGCTTGCAGGAGTCTTCGAGTTTAAAGACGGTGTCACGCTGGAGAAGTTCTATCACCACTGGTTCAACAACGATAAGTATGTTCCTGAGTTGGTGAAAGAGCTTGGCATGGAGGGTGACGTCATCCTGCTGCCGACGCGTACCGGCATGTACTTCAACGGGCGGATGTGGAAGCTCTCCACGCCCATGGACCTGCTCCGCTTCAAAGCCCTCTCGTTCATTGACCGAATTCGCCTTGGGCTGCTTGTATTCCAGGTTCGTCGAATCAAGGACTGGAAATCGATCGAGCATCTTACTATTCGAGAATGGCTTGAAGGGCTGTGTGGCAAGTCGGTCTATCGAGTTGTCTGGGAGCCGCTCATCAACTCGAAGTTTTCCGTTCACTCGGAGGCCATCAATGCCGTCTGGATGTGGAAGAAACTGGTACTGCGCGGCAGTACCCGAAATGATAAGGGGGGGGAGGAGCTTGCTTACTTCAAGGGCGGATTTGGCCGGCTCGCAGAGGCTCTAGTCAGCGCGATTCGCGAGAAGGGCGGAGAGGTCTCGTTCAACACCAAAGTTACCGGCGTTGAAGTCGAGGGTACTCAGCTCAAGGCGCTGACCACTGATCAAGGAGTGGTCCGAGGAGCCAAGTTTCTCCTGACCCCAGCATTTCCTATCATCGCTGAAATTTTTGCAGGGGCAGCTGAGCAAGATTGGCTCAGCAAGCTCCGCCGCGTCAAATATCTGGGCAATATGTGCTTGGTCTTGCGTTTGAATCGCAGCCTCTCTGAAACCTACTGGCTGAATGTCAACGACCCGGGATTCCCCTTCGTTGGTGTTATCGAGCACACCAACTTTGATGTTCCGGAAAACTACAAGGGATCTCACATCGCCTATCTTTCTCGTTACTTGGCTACTGAGGATCCAGTATGGCAATACTCTGATGAAGAATACTGCGAATTTGCTTTGAAGCATCTGCAGCGGATGTTCCCGGAAATGCGCAAAGAATGGATTGAAGAGTATAAGGTCTGGCGTTCTGAATATGCACAGCCTGTCACTGAGCGGAATTATTCAGAATATGTTCCCGGCCTAGAAACTCCATATGAAAATGCGGTCATCAGCACGATGGCGCAGATCTATCCGGAGGATCGCGGGACAAACTATGCGATCCGTGAAGGCAAAGCCATCGCTGCTCGCCTCTCCTAAGCAGAATCGGAGTTGAAATGATGTTTAGGGTGTCCCGAAAAGGCTGTGCGCTAATTGCAGTTTTTGGAGTGTATTTTCTATTTCGATACATGGACTCTCTCTGGAGCCTTTCGATAGATGTCGCTCACCACTATCTGCTGGCCTTTCGACTGTCCGAGCAGTGGAATCTGGATCCTACTACCTCTGATATGGGGGTGATGGGTTTCTACCCCAAGGGCGCCCACATCATGGCAGCAGTGTTAGGGGAGTTTCTGAACTCAACTCTCGCAGGCATGCAGGCCGTTTCGATATTGGGATTGCTACTGCTTTGGGGGAGCGTCCTTTTTATTTTGACCTTGCTTCCAGGGCGGCATGCTTTTCTGGCTCCCGTCATCCTAGCGCTCTTGCTATTTATAAATTACAAGGTATATGGGTTTGAGGTGCACGGAGCCGAAATAATCGGAAACTACTTCTATTCACAGTTAGTTGCACAGGCTCTGGCATTTTTAGCCATAGGGCTGGCTATTCGTGCTGAGTTGAGTGGCAAGCGTCGTAGTGCATATTGGATTATCTGGTCCGGATGCATTGCCATTGCATTCGTACATCTGCTGCCGGCGTTGGAGTTGCTCGGTGTTCTATGCGGAGTTATGCTGCTCGACCTGATTAGTGAAAGAGAGACGCGGCGTAAGGCACTTCTGGCTTATCTAGGTATTGCTGTGCTGGCGGTGCTTAGTATGTATTTTCACCCTAGCTTTTCTGCTATGCGCAAGATCGCCGAAAACAATGGTGCCCTAGACCTGCGGTTGCTGAGCTATCCACTAGGCATCATGACGCTATGTCTGGCAGTCTTCCTGGGTTCGGCATTTTGCTGTGTGTGGATTATCGGAAAGCGCATAGGGCCTGCCCATCAGGCGATTAAATACTTAGGGGCACTTGGGGTTGTCGTGTCGACTCTCTGTATTCTTCAGTATGTGGCCCTTCAGTTTGGCTATGGCTCGGATTACGCCATCAAAAAATATGGATTTGGTCTTGCAACGCAAGCCTTTATTTTGGTCGCGATTTCATTGTCCTGGCTCGCTCATCGCTTCCTTCCCGTGAGTTTTTGGGAGCGTGCTGAGCCTAAAATTATTGGTTTTCCGCTCGCAGTTGTTCATGTGGTGTTATTTGCCATATTTGTTGTTGCCGCAGTGCCGAATTATAAGGGGTTTGATGTTTCCGATTTCGTCCGCCTGGAAAGACAGATGGTTCATTTGCGTGAAAATATTCTGCCTGAACTTCCAGTTGGTAAGTCAAATGCGGTTGTCGATATTGCCGCTGTCCCTGCAACTCTGGACTACATGTTTTCGGTTGCCATGGGGAGTACACCTTTGCTTCAGGCGGTGAAAGACGTCCTGCGAGGACCAATCTCCGACTTGAGTAAATACGAGTACATAATTGAATCAGCTTCTACGGGGCGTTATGCAGGTTACGGCTGTCCCTCACTGACCACAGGCACGATAGCGGTACTGAGTGCTTCTTGCCTACAAAAGGCTGAGGCTTTGGCTGCAAAATGCATGGGGAAACATGATCTTTCCGGTGTGCAGAGCGAGCACGTGCTAACCTCTGGCTTCGGAGTAAGAGAGGCAGCAGGAAGATGGACAAACGGAAAGAGCGCTCTTTTCGAGTGCAATCTTTCGGGAGATTCTCCTCGTTCGATGAAGCTGACTTTGTCGCCGTTTGTATATGGAACGCATCTTAAGCAGCGAGTCAGCATCAGTGTGAATGGTAGTGCAGTGGGTCTTTATGAACTGAGTGGCGGACAAACTCGAGAAATCGATGTTCGTCTCCCCAGCGTAGCTAGTTCTGGCAAGCTCCATATCGGCTTTGAGATGCCTGATGCCGTTTCTCCAGAGAAGCTTGGTGTGAGCGAAGATTCTCGAGTTCTAGGTTTGTTCTTCAACACTATTCAGTTCGATTAGGCTGTAGCCTGATTGGAAAAAGGCACGCCAATCGGCGTGCCTTTTTCGTTACTGCCGCTTGGATCAGGCGACATCTACCAGGATCACTTCGCTGTCTTCCAGCGCGGTGACTCTCACCACCGCCTCGTCGGCAATGGCAGCACCGTCACGGGCGAGCAGCTCGACGCCGTTGACCTCGACCTTGCCAGTTGCTGGCACCAGGTAGGCGCGGCGGCCGTTGCCCAGTTCGTACTCGGCAGTCTGTCCGGCTTTCAGGGTGGCGGCGACCAGGCGGCCTTCGGCGCGGATGCGCAGGGCGTCGGTGTCGTTCTCATAGCCGCTGGCCAGGGTCACGAAGCGCCCGGCGCGGTCGCCCTTCGGGAAGGGTTTGGCGCCCCAGGACGGCGTGCCGCCGCGTACCGAGGGGATGATCCAGATCTGGAAGATCTTGGTGACGTCCTTCTCCAGGTTGTACTCGGAGTGCACGATGCCCGACCCTGCGCTCATTACCTGTACATCACCCGCTTCGGTGCGGCCCTTGTTGCCCAGGCTGTCCTGGTGGGTGATCGCGCCCTGGCGGACGTAGGTGATGATTTCCATCTCGCGATGCGGATGGGGCGGGAAGCCGGTGCCGGCAGCGATTTCGTCATCGTTCCAGACGCGGAGGTTGCCCCAGTCCATGCGCTCGGCGTCGTAGTACTCGGCGAAGGAGAAGTGGTGCTTGGCGTTGAGCCAGCCGTGGTTGGCGCCGCCGAGTTGCTGGAAGGGTCTGCGTTCGATCATGACTTAGTCCTCGTGGGGCGCGGCTGGCAGGTGGGCCAGTCCGCGCGGTTCATGGGACTATCTTCTCTCGCAGATGATCGATAAAAAAGCGCAAATATCGGCAGATATTGATCGATTATTTCGATTCTATTCTGCGACGCGCTTGTCGCCCTGATCGAGGAACTTGCTGAGGAACTGGCGGGTGCGTTCTTCCTTCGGGTGGGCAAACAGCGCCTTGGCATCGCCCTGTTCGACGATCACGCCCTTGTCGATGAAGATCGCCCGGTTGGCGACATCGCGGGCGAAGCTCATCTCATGGGTGACGATGACCATGGTGCGCTTTTCCTGGGCCAGGCCGCGGATGGTCGCCAGGACCTCGCCGACCAGCTCCGGGTCCAGCGCCGAGGTGGGTTCATCGAAGAGGATCACGTCCGGCTGCATGGCCAGGGCGCGGGCAATGGCGACGCGCTGTTGTTGGCCCCCGGAAAGGCGCTTCGGGTAGGCGTCTTCCTTGCCGGCCAGACCGACCTTCGCCAGCAACTGGCGAGCGCGCTCGATGGCCTGGGCGCGCGGTTCCTTCTTCACGATGATCGGGCCTTCCACCACGTTCTCCAGCGCGGTGCGGTGGGGGAACAGGTTGAAGTTCTGGAAGACGAAGCCCACGTGCTGGCGCAACTTGCGGATCAGGCCTTGCTGGCCGCTGAGCGGCCGCGAGGCGTCGATGAGGATGTCGCCGACCTGGATGGTTCCGCCGTTGGGTACTTCCAGCAGGTTGAGGCAACGCAGCAGGGTGGTCTTGCCGGAACCGCTGGGGCCGATGATCGCGACCACTTCGCCGGGCTGGACGGTCAGGTCGATGCCCTTGAGCACTTCCTGACCGCGAAACTGCTTGGTCAGCTGGCGGACTTCGATCATGCGTCTTGCTCCCGGTCGTGGCGGTTGACCCGGTCTTCCAGGCGGTTCTGCAGGTGCGACAGGATGCTCGCGAGGATCCAGTAGATCAGTGCGGCGGCGAGGTACATGGTGAAGACCTCGAAGGTGCGCGCGGTGATCAACTGGGCCTGGCGGAACAGCTCCGGGACCTGGATGGTAGCGGCCAGGGCGGTGTCCTTGACCAGCGAAATGAAGCTGTTGCCCAGCGGCGGCAGGGCGGTGCGTGCGGCTTGCGGCAGGATCACCCGGCGCAAGGTTTCGGCGCGGGTCATGCCGATGCTGGCGGCGGCTTCCCACTGGCCCTTGTCGATGGAGCCGATGGCGGCGCGGAGAATTTCGCAGACGTAGGCGGCCATGTTCAGCGAGAAACCGATCAGCGCCGCCGGCAGCGGGTCAAGTTCGATGCCAGCCTGGGGCAGGCCGTAATAGATCATGAAGAGCTGGACCAGCAGCGGCGTGCCACGGAAAAACGACACGTAGATACGCGCCAGCCATCGCACCGGAGTGAATCCGTAGAGGCGCATCAGCGCCAGTACGAATCCGAGCAGTAGTCCGAAGAACATGCCGCCCACGCTGAGGACTACCGTGAAGATCGCGCCCTTCAACAGGAAGGGCGCGGAATCCAGCGCAAGCTGCAGGCTTTCTTCGATCATTGGGTGACGTCAGCCTGGAACCATTTCTCCGAGAGTTTCTTCAGCGTGCCGTCGGCACGGAATTTCTCGATGGCCTTGTTCAGCGCTGCGATCAATTCGGGGTTGCCCTTGCGCAGGGCGATGCCGGCTTCCTGGCGAGCGAAGGGCGCACCGGTCAGGGCCATGGCGCCCTTGGTCTTGTTGACCATGTCGAAGGCGGCCAGGCGGTCGACCAGAATCACGTCGATGCGGCCGCTGCGCAGGTCCTGGAATTTGGTCGGGTCGTCTTCGTAGGTGCGCACGTCGGCTTGCGGCACATGCTCGCGCAGCCATTGTTCGTAGTTGGTGCCCAGGCCCACGCCGACTTTCACGCCCGCCAGCTTTTCCGGGGTGTCGTACTTGCTTTCCTCACCCTTGCGCACCAGCGCCTGGATGCCGGATACCGTGTACGGCTCGGAGAAGTCGTACTTCTTCTTGCGCTCCTCGGAGATGGTCACTTGGTTGATCACCAGGTCCAGGCGCTTGGACTCCAGCGCGGCAAGAATGCCGTCCCACTTGGTTGGCTGCAGCTTGGCGGTAGCGCCCAGCTCCTTGGCGATCAGTTCGGAGAAGTCCACCTCGAAACCGGCCAGCTTGCCGTTTTCGTCCTGGAAGCTGAAGGGTGGGTAGGTGCCTTCCAGGCCAACGCGGACCTGGCCTTTTTCCTTGATCTGGGCGAGCAGGTCGTCGGCGGCCTGGGCCTGGCCGAAGAGGCCGGCGCCGAGGGTGAGGGTCAGGCTGGCAAGGAGGAAATGACGTCGCAGTGCGGAGAAGGTCATGGTGGTCCCCGTTTTTGGTGTTTTAAGCAGGTTAGTCAACGCGTGGCGACTATATGGGCAGAATCGTTATGCAATAAAATAATAAAAAATTACATGCCTTGTTCTTTTGGTTCTTTTGTCAGGTCGCCGGATGATAGGCAAACAGTGCCGGCGCGCCGCCGGTATGCAGGAACAGGATCGGCCCGGGTTTCAGGAAGCGGTCACGGCGGATGCCATCGAGCAGTCCCGCCATGGCCTTGCCGGTATACACCGGATCCAGCAGCAGGCCTTCGTGGCTGGCCAGCAGACGCACCGCTGCCAGCGTGCCAGCGTTCGGCTCGCCATAGCGCGGGGCGAAATACTCGTCCCACAGTTGAATGGTCGGCCGGGTCATCGAGTCGTGGCCGAGCAGCTCCAGCGTGCACTCGACCAGCCCTTCGACTTTCGGCCGCTGCGCGGCATCGGTGCGCGAGACGGTCACGCCGATGACATCCAGCTCCGGCAAGGCGTCGGCCAGTGCGATCGCCAGGCCCGCGTGGGTGCCTGCGCTACCCGAGGCTAGCACCACGGCGGAGAGCTCCTGGCCGCTGGTACGCAGCTGCTCTGCCAGTTCCAGCCCGGCGCGCACATAGCCCAGAGCACCCAGTGCGTTGGAGCCGCCGATAGGCACGATGTAGGGCTTGCGGCCTTCGCGGCGCAGGCGCTCGCCGGTGCGGGCCAGCAGCTCGTCGGCGGTATCGAGGTTGGGCACGAGCTCGACATCGGTGCCGAACAGGTCCAGCAGCAGGCGGTTGCCGTTGCTCAGGTAGTTGCGGTCGTCCGTGCCGATGGGGTTTTCCAGCAGCGCTACGCAATGCAGACCGAGCTTCGCCGCAACGGCGGCGGTCTGGCGTACGTGGTTGGACTGGATCGCACCGGCAGTGACCAGTGTATCGGCACCGGCCTTCAGGGCATCGGCGGCGAGGAATTCCAGCTTGCGCACCTTGTTGCCGCCCAGGGCGAAGGGCGTGGTGTCATCGCGCTTCACATACAGCTCGCGCCCCAGGTGGGCGGATAAACGCTCCAGCTTGTCCAGCGGTGTCGGGCCGCCGGCCAGGTCGAGGCGGGGAAAGCGGGCGAGGGCTTCACGCAGGGCGCTCATGGAGGATTCTCGGTTTGCCGGCGGATGCGTCACGATAGAGCGCGCCAAGGCCCGCTGCAATGCGGCCGGACGGCGCGTGGCGCCGACTTGCAAGGGAATGTCGCGCGACGATCCACCTGCTCGCCGTGGGAAACTCCAGAGGCTGTGAATCAATGTGCGGACAGCGGCGCGGCGAACCGCTACGCTCCACGCTCAGATCCGGAATCCATAACCGGGCGATAACGAAAACAGGAAAACCAGGGCGGGAAATCCGATGACATCAGCAGTACTTTCACGCGCTTCGCTGCAACGCCGAACGCTTCAACTGCTTGGCGCACTGGCCCTGATGCTCGGGCTGAGCACTCCGGCGCTGGCCGACCGGGTGATTCCCTCGGGGATGATGGTGGGCTTCGTCGACAGCGCGGTATATCCGGTCATTACCCTGAAGCGTCCCAAGCCCAGTCTGTTGCGCCGGGTCGTCACGCTTGGCCTCTACAACAAGACCGTGAGCTATCCGCTGTCGGTTTCGGTACGCATCCGCGACCAGCAGAATCGCTTCATGGTGTACGGACTGCTGCCGCAGATCACCGGCAAGTTCGTCGGGATCAAGGTCGGGCTCGACAGCCGCATCAGCCAGATCTGGGTGATGACGGAAGCGGAAGCGACCGAGTATGTGTCCCGTCCGGACACCAAGTTCCCGCCGAGCTGACAGCGCCGCTCGTGCGGGCGGGCAGCCGTAAGCGCGCGACTTCGGCTATCATGGGCGCCGTTTCAAACCTTTCAGAACCGGTCTACCCATGACGTCCTCTCAGCAGCCGCCCCGCGACGACAGCGCCGACAACGCGCAGGAACAACCCAAACTCTCCCTGGCCGAGCTGGCCAAGGCCGCCCTTGCCGCGCAACAGCAGGCCAATAGTGCCTACCAGCACCGCAAGCAGCACGACAAGGCCGAGTACCGTCCGCCGCACCCACGCGGCTCGCGTCGCTCCATGGGCAAGCGCTGAGACCACCTCTCGTCCGAAACACCGTCAGCCAGCGCTCTTGCGGGGGCGCTGGCTGAACTGCGGCGACCGGCATCGGTCGTATCCGCATCGGCCTTGCCATGCTGGCTGGCCATTCCCGCTCTCGCGAACCCGTCACGGATAGACACCCGCGCCGCCCGACCAATGGGCAAAGGCGTGCCTCGCGTCCAAGGAGAATCCATGAAAGTCCTCGTTCCCCTCTTCGCTCTGCTGGCGCTCGCCGGCTGCATCACCATGACCGGCAACTACGAAGTCAGCGCCCAGGACGAGTCCGGCAAGGCCCTGAGCAATGGCAAGTTCCTCGCCAGCGGCAGCGGCATCTATACCGTGCGCAACTCACTGTGCTCGGTCTATCCCAAGGCCATCATCACCATCCGGGACGTGGAGACCAACCAGGAACTGGAGGGCGAAAGTCCCTATCACTGCCGCTGAGGCTTGTTCGCGAGCAAGCTCGCTCCTACAGCGGGAGATGCCACTCTGCAGACGGCGGCTCGGGGTATCCCCAAGCCGCCGTTTCGCTATTGCGGCAGTTGTTCGAGTTGTCGTTGCAGGTGCGTGAGGAAGCCGATTTCGTAGGCCATGCGGTCGAGCATGTCCTTTTGCACCGTGCGGCCTTTGGCGAAGTTGCTCCAGAGTGTTCCCTGCCTGGGCGAGCAAGTTTTTCATCCTGATACGGAAGGGGCCGGAAAATGCCGGCACCTTTCCTGTGAGCGTCAGTACTCAGGATTGTTGCCGGTGATGTCGTACCGCAGTCGGTGAATTGATTAGACTGATGATCACCTCGACTCACGAGCATTTTTCTACGTCTGGTTTCAAGGACTCGTATGCCCGCTTACCAGCCACCAGTGACCTTGACGCCGACGATGCTTTCGCTGGTGGCGGAGCTTGCCGAGCGTGTCGGGCGTCTGTCGGCAGGGCAGGCGAGCGCGCTGACGCCGCAGTTGCGGCGGGGAAACCGCATTCGGACAATTCAGGCATCGCTGGCCATCGAGAACAACACGCTGAGTGTCGAGCAGGTCACGGCCGTGCTGGAAGGCAAGCGAGTACTGGGGCTGCCGCGGGAAATCCAGGAAGTGCGCAACGCCTTTCGCGTGTACGAGCAGTTGCCAGGCTGGCGAGTAGACTCCGTGCGGGATTTGCTGGCTGCCCACGGCAGCCTGATGGAGGGCCTGCTTGATGAGGCGGGCCGTTTTCGTCAGGGTGGCGTAGGCATCTATCGGGAGCAGACGCTGCTACACATGCCTCCTCCCGCCAACCGCGTACCGTTGCTTGTCGAGCAGTTGCTCAGATGGGTAGGTCGAACGGATTGGCACCCGCTGATCGCCAGCTGTGCCTTCCACTACGAATTCGAGTTCATTCATCCCTTCAGCGATGGTAACGGTCGCATGGGGCGGCTCTGGCAGACGCTTCTGCTCAGTCGCTGGAATCCACTGCTGGCCTATTTACCGGTGGAGACGGTTATTCATAGCCGACAGGCGGCCTACTATGCGGCGCTGGCAGAGTCCGATCGGCAGACGGACTCCGCGCCTTTCGTGCTGTTCATGCTGCAGGCCTTGCTGGTGGCTGTGGATGAAGTCGACGGCGTAGCAGGTGGTCAGGTGAGTGACCAAGTGAGTGACTATGTGAGTGACCAAGTAACCGCGACTGTCGACCCTTCGGTCCGCCGGCTGCTGGCGGTGTTTCATCGTGGAGAGGTGCTCAGGGCTGGGGACCTGATGGAGCGCTTGTCGCTCGCGCATCGCACCAGCTTCCGCAACCGTTATCTCAACCCTGCGCTGCTGGCCGGTTGCCTGGAAATGACCCAGCCGGATTCCCCGCGCAGCCCGACCCAGGGCTATCGCCTGACCGCCCGGGGCGAACGGCTGCAGCAATCTCAGCCGGCGTGGCTACCGCTCAATTGAGCGGGTTGCTGGCGAGCTTCTGCTGTTGCCCCTGCTGCAACGTCCACTGCACTACCTGCGCGGATAGCTGATCGGCCGCCTTGCCGAAGGCGCTGACCACTTCGGGCACCTGCTTGCCGTCTACCGGCTGGCTGACCTCGAAGCTGCGCGAGGCGACGATGCGCTGGCCGAGGGTGCGCACCAGGCGCGCGTCGTAGCGGAGGTGGATCACCGGTTTGCCGTTCTGGTACTCGCTCTGGAAGGCTCGCAGCTCGCCGGTCAGGTCGAGGTCGGCCTGCAGGCTGGCTTCGTCGCTGCTCAGGGCGCGGATGCTGCCGTTGGCGGTGAAGGCGTCGAGCAGGCGGTCCCGCAGCAGGCCCGGCGCACGGTTGCTCCAGCGCGCTCCCTGGTAGCTGCTCAGTTGGTTGCCCTGCGGCACTACGGCGATGCGGTTGCTGTCCAGCGCCAGGCTGGCGGTGGGGGCGCTGACCCGTAGCGACCAGCTCACCGCTGTGTTGCTGCGTGCGGGCTGTTGCGTGGCCGGCAGCAGGTAGAAGTCCGGGCTTTCCGCTTGCGGGAGGATCGAGCAGGCGCCCAGCAGACTGACCAGGGCGGCGGCGCCGAGCAGGCGGGGAAGGGCGGTCATGGCTGGAACTCCTTGTTGCGCTCGCGGCCGAGCAGGTAGCCGGTGGGGTTTTCCTGCAGGCGGCGGGTGACGCCGCGCAGGTCTTCCAGGGTGGAGCGCAGTTCGCGGATCGCCGGGCCGATTTCGCCCAGGCCATTGAGGCCACCGTTCACCGAGTCGTAGTTGCTGTTCAGCAGTTGCTCCACCCGCTCGCTGCTGGTGCGCAGGGACGCAAGGGTCTTCTGGGTATCGTCGAGAATGGTCTGGCCCTTGCCGCCCAGGGTCTGGTTGGCGCGGTCGAGCAACTGGCTGGCATTGGCCAGGGTGAGGCGTGCCTGTTCGCTGGCAGCGGCCAGCTCCTTGAAGGTCCGGCGGATATCGTCGCGCTGTTCGGCGACCACACCGGTGGCCTGGTCGATGTGGTCAAGGGTGCGGCTGATACGGTCGACGTTCTCCTGGGAGAACATGCGGTTCACGTTGTTGATCAGGTTGTTGATGTTGGTGGCGATGTCCTCGCCGTTGGCCAGCAGCTTGGCGAAGGGCGAGGGGATGGTCTTGATCACCGGCACCTCGCCGTCCTTGCTCGCCAGCGGTGGGCTGTCCTGGGCGGCGCTGGAGAGCTGGATGATCGCCTGGCCGGTAACGCCGGTGAGCGCCAGCTTGGCGCGCGTGTCCTCGCGGATTGGCGTGCTGTCGTAGACACGGATGCGCGCGCGGACCTTGCGTGGGTCGTTCGGGTCCAGGCGCAGCGAGACCACGTCGCCGACGCGGATACCGCTGTACTGCACGGTGCCGCCTTCGGACAGGCCGGTCACCGCCTCGTTGAAGATCACGTCGTAGACCTTGTACTTCTGGTCGTTGCTCGACTGCGCCAGCCACAGGGCGAAGAGCAGCGCGCCGATCGACACGACGAGGGTGAACAGGCCGATCAGCACGTGATGGGCACGGGTTTCCATTCAGCTTTCCTCCCGCAGGTGTTCGGTGGCCTGCAGCGCGGCACGGCCACGCGGGCCGTGGAAGTAGTCCTGCACCCAGGCGTCGTCGGTCTGGGCGACCTGGTCCAGCGGCCCGACCACCAGCACGCGCTTCTGCGAGAGCACGGCGACGCGGTCGCAGATGGTGTAGAGGGTGTCCAGGTCGTGGGTGACCAGGAAAACCGTAAGGCCGAAGGCGTCGCGCAGGGTCAGGATGAGTTGGTCGAAGGCCGCGGCACCTATCGGGTCGAGGCCGGCGGTGGGTTCGTCGAGGAACAGGATATCCGGGTCCAGGGCCAGGGCGCGGGCCAGGGCGGCGCGCTTGACCATGCCGCCGGAGAGTTCGGCCGGGTACTTGGCGCCGGCGTCCGGCGGCAGGCCGGCCAGGGATATCTTCACCTTGGCCATGAACTCGGCGTCGCTGCGCGACAGGCCGGCATGCTCGATCAGCGGCAGACAGATGTTCTCGCTCACGGTCAGCGAGGAGAACAGCGCGCCGTTCTGGAACAGCACGCCAAAGCGCCGTTCCAGCTTCGAGCGTTCCAGCGCCGGCAGTGCCGGCAAGTTCTGCCCGAACACGTGGACGCTGCCTTCGCTGGGCTGGCGCAGGCCGATGATGCTGCGCAGCAGCACCGACTTGCCGGTGCCCGAGCCGCCGACCACGCCGAGGATTTCGCCCTTCATCACGTCGAGGTCGAGGTGCTCGTGGACGGCGTGGGTGCCGAAGCGGTTGGCCAGGTCGCGGACGACGATGATCGGTTCGCTCACCAGCCCATCTCCATGAAGAACAGCGCGAACATCGCATCCAGCAGGATCACCACGAAGATCGACTGGACCACGCTGGAGGTCGTGTGCTCGCCCACCGATTGCGCGCTGCCGCTGACGCGGAAGCCTTCCAGGCAGCCGATCACGGCGATGATGAAGGCGAATACCGGGGCTTTGACGATGCCGACCAGGAAGTGCTGCACGGCGATGTCGTTCTGCAGCATGTAGAGGAACATGCGGGGCGAGATATCCAGGCTCAGCGCGCAGACCACGCCGCCGCCGACGATGCCGGAAATCATCGCCAGGAAGGTCAGCATCGGCAGCGTCAGCAACAGCGCCAGCACCCGTGGCAGCACCAGCAGTTCCACCGGGTCGAGGCCCAGGGCCTGGATGGCGTCGATCTCCTGGTTGGCCTTCATCGAGCCGATCTGCGCGGTGAAGGCGCTGGCGGTGCGGCCGGCGAGCAGGATCGCGGTGAGCAGCACGCCGAATTCACGCAGGAAGGAGAAGCCCACCAGGTCGACGGTGTAGATCTGTGCACCGAATTTCTGCAGTACCGTGGCGCCGAGGAAGGCCACCACCGCGCCGACCATGAAGGTAAGCAGGGCGACGATGGGCACGGCATCCAGGCCGGTTTCCTCCATGTGCGCGGCCAGCGAGGTCAGGCGCCAGCGCCGTGGGCGCAGGAGGTTGCGCAGTAATGTCTGCAGCGTCAGGCCGATGAAGCCGAGCACGCCGACCAGGTGGTCCTTGAAGGTGACCGAGGCAATGCCGATGCGCTCCAGCACATCGACCAGCGCGTTGCCCGGCGCCGGGCCTTTCTCGTCCAGCCGGCATTGGGTGATCGCGCTGCCGACGGTGCGCAGCAGTGCCTGGCGCTCGGCCGGGAGGTTGCGGGCGATCTGCCCGAGCTGGCTCATGCGTGCGCCGCCGATGATCTCGGCGAGCAGCGCGGCGCCAGCGGTATCCAGTGCTCCGAGGCCGGCGAAGTCCAGTTGGGCAGGGGATTCGCTCTGGCGCTGGGCGGCCACCTGGGCTTTCAGCGCGGCGAAGTGCGCGAGCGTCCAGTCGCCGCTGATGTGCAGCAAGGGCGGGTTCGCGGCGGAATCGAGCTGGAGCTGGCCGGGCTGGGCAGTCGTCGTCATGAATCGCATTCTAGCGAAGTTACGCTGCCTGACTACTTGACTTGTGTGACCCTTTGTAGGGCTCAGCGGCGCTGGGCGCGAGTGGCAGCGACAGTCTGTTCAATTGACGCCCCAGCCCGCCAGCCACTAAGCTGCGCGCCTGCTTCAGGTGCCCTTGGTGCAAGCCGAGGGTGAAACAGGGAAGCCGGTGAATTCGATCCTTGCATCGACCATTCCGGCGCTGCCCCCGCAACGGTAAGCGAGCTTCGAACCGCACTGAGCCACTGTGCCACTGGCATGGGAAGGCGCGGTTCCTCGGGAAACGCCAGGCGTTTCCACTCGCAAGCCCGGAGACCGGCCTGCTGCATCGCATGGCATCGCGGGAGGCGCTGCCGACGCCGGCATTCATTGTGCGCCGCGCGTTGCCGTCCTCCGCCTGCCCCGACTGGTCAGTGCCGCGCGGGTGAGAGCGGCGGAGAATCCTTCAGGTGAGCTCCCTTTTCCCCAAGCCGACGGCTTTCGCGCCGAGCGGCCTTTGCCGCATGGCGTTGTTGATGCGCCGGCGGTTCGTTGCTGTCCCCTCCATTTTCCGTTCGCTGCCGCCCGGCCGGCGAGCTGGCGCCTGCGCGCTCCCTTTGCAGAGGCAAACCCCATGACTGAATCCCCCGAGAAGGACGAGCGCCATCGCTCGCGCATGCAACGCAAGAAAGCAGTGGTCGACGAGAAGATCGCCCAGGCCCAGGGGGAGCGCGGTGTCTTCCTGGTCAACAGCGGCAACGGCAAGGGCAAGAGCAGCTCGGCCTTCGGCATGGTCGCCCGCGCGCTGGGCCATGGCATGCGGGTCGGCGTGGTGCAGTTCATCAAGGGCGCCGCGACCACCGGCGAGGAGGCGTTCTTCCGCCGCTTCCCCGAGGAAGTCAGCTTCCACGTGATGGGCGAGGGCTTCACCTGGGAAACCCAGGACCGCCAGCGCGATATCGCCAAGGCGCAGGCCGCCTGGGACGTGGCGCGCCAGCTGCTGGCCGATCCGCAGATCGGCCTGGTGGTGCTGGACGAGGTGAACATTGCCCTCAAGCACGGTTACCTGGAGCTGGACACCGTGCTTGCCGACATTGCCACGCGCCCGCCGATGCAGCATGTGGTCGCCACCGGCCGCGGTGTGCAGCCGGCCATGGTCGAGGCCGCCGATACCGTGAGCGAGATGGGCCTGGTGAAACATGCCTTCAAGGCTGGGATCAAGGCGCAGAAAGGGGTGGAGTTCTGATGTTCGTGGCCTGCCCTCACCCCAGCCCTCTCTCAGGGGGAGAGGGGGCCGTTCGGCGCGTAGCGAGACTTCGGCACTCGCCGGCCGCTGCTTTTGCTTGGGCTGATGGCAGTGCAGGTGCTGCGCGGCAGAGTCCAACTCTCCAGGCGGCACCCAACCGCCCCCTCTCCCCTTGGGAGAGGGTTGGGGTGAGGGGCTCTCTGCCCGTGCCGGGGAGCGCGCCTGATGCGTGATGCGCGCCAATGCCCCGCCCTGTTGATCGCCGCCCCCGCCTCCGGCCAGGGCAAGACCACCGTGACCGCCGCCCTGGCGCGTCTGCACACGCGCCTCGGGCGCAAGGTGCGGGTGTTCAAGTGCGGGCCGGATTTCCTCGACCCGATGATCCTCGCCCGCGCCAGTGGCGCGCCGGTCTATCAGTTGGACCTGTGGATGGTCGGCGAGGAGGAAAGCCGTCGCCTGCTCTGGGAAGCCGCCGGCGAGGCCGACCTGATTCTTATCGAAGGGGTGATGGGCCTGTTCGACGGTTCGCCATCCGCCGCCGACCTGGCGCGGCGCTTCAACGTGCCGGTGATGGCGGTGATCAATGGCCAGTCCATGGCCCAGACCTTCGGCGCGATGGCCGTCGGCATGGCCACCTACCAGCGCGACCTGCCATTCTCCGGCGTGCTCGCCAACCGTATCGGCAGCCAGCGCCACCGTGACCTGGTGCGTGACAGCCTGCCGGAATGGATTCGCTGGTATGGCGCGCTGCCGCGCGATACCGAAGTGGAATTGCCCAGCCGTCACCTCGGCCTGGTGCAGGCCGATGAGCTGGCCGACCTCGATGCCCGTCTGGACGCCGCCGCCGATGCCCTGGCGGCCAGTGCCAGCACCGAGTTGCCGGCGCCGGTGAGCTTTGCCGTGCCCGAACCGCGCCGCGAGTCTTGCCGCCTCGATGGCGTGCGCATTGGTGTGGCGCGGGACAATGCCTTCGCCTTCCTCTATCAAGCCAACCTCGACCTGCTGCGCGAGCTGGGCGCCGAGCTGGTGTTCTTCTCGCCGCTACGCGACGAATCGCTGCCGGAAGTGGACAGCCTCTACCTGCCGGGCGGCTACCCGGAGCTGCACCTGCGCGCCCTGGCGGAGAACCGCGGCATGGCCCAGGCGATTCACGCCCACCACGAGATGGGCAAGCCGATTCTCGCCGAGTGCGGCGGCATGCTCTATCTGCTCGATGCCCTGACCGACGTCGCCGGCGAACGTGCCGAGCTGCTTGGCCTGCTGCCGGGTGAGGCGCGCCTGCAGAAGCGTCTCGCCGCCCTGGCATTGCAGGCGGTGACGCTGCCCGAAGGCACCCTGCGCGGGCACACCTTCCATCACTCGTTGCTCGACAGCGCAGAAGTACCGCTGGCCCGTGGCGTATGCCCGAACGACAAACCGGTGGCCGAGGCGGTGTTCCGCCGTGGTCGTCTTACCGCGTCCTATATCCATTTCTACCTGCCGTCCGATCCGGATGCGGCAGCGGCCCTGCTGAGACCATGACCGAGCACGCCTATAGCCCCGAGGAACGCGCCGCGCTTTACCGCGCCATCGCCGAACGCCGCGACATGCGCCACTTCAGTGGCGGCGAGGTGGCGCCCGAGTTGCTCGCGCGCCTGCTCGAAGCGGCGCACCAGGCGCCCAGCGTCGGCTTGATGCAGCCATGGCGGTTCATTCGCGTCACCTCGCGGGAGCTGCGCCAGTCGATCCATGGCCTGATCGAAGAGGAGCGCATTCGTACCGCCGAAGCCCTGGGCGAGCGCTCCGATGAATTCATGAAGCTGAAGGTCGAGGGCGTGCTCGATTGCGCCGAGGTGCTGGTGGCGGCCCTGATGGATGGCCGCGAGGCGCACGTCTTCGGTCGCCGCACGCTGCCGAACATGGACCTCGCTTCGCTGTCCTGTGCCATCCAGAACCTCTGGCTGGCCTCGCGCGCCGAAGGCCTGGGCATGGGCTGGGTGTCGCTGTTCGACCCTGTCGCACTGGGCGACCTGCTCGGGCTGCCGGTGGGGGCCGAGGCCGTGGCGGTGATCTGCCTGGGCCCGGTCAGCGAGTTCTACCCGGCGCCGATGCTGGCCCTGGAAGGCTGGCGCCAGCCGCGCGCGCTCCGCGAACTGCTGTTCGAGAATCACTGGGGAGAGCAGCCATGAGCCTGGCGCTGCTGAGCGTCCTCGGCGTGGCGCTGGACGCTCTGCTGGGCGAGCCGAAACGCGGGCATCCGCTGGTGGCCTTCGGGCGCCTGGCGGATCGCCTGGAGCGACGTTTCAACCGTTCCCGCACCGATGCCGGCACGGACACCCCCGGCCTCGGCTGGCGCAGCCACGGCGTCACCGCCTGGGTCATCGCGGTCATCCCGCTGACCCTCATCGCGCTGCTGCTCAGCCTGCTGCCCTACGTCGGCTGGATCGTCCAGGTGCTGGCGCTGTACGCCGCACTGGGTCTGCGCAGCCTGGGCGAACACGCAGATCCGGTGGTGCTGGCGCTGCGCAGTGGTGACCTGAATGAGGCGCGGCTGCGCGTGGGTTACGTGGTCAGCCGCGAAACAACCGAGCTGGACGAAACTGCGGTGGCCCGGGCCGCCACCGAATCAGTGCTGGAGAATGGCAGCGATGCGGTCTTTGCGGCGCTGTTCTGGTTCGCCGTGGCAGGGGCGCCCGGCGTGGTGCTCTACCGCCTGAGCAATACCCTCGACGCCATGTGGGGCTATCGCAACGCTCGCTTCGAGCGCTTTGGCTGGGCAGCGGCGAAGATCGACGATGTGCTCAACTACATTCCGGCGCGGCTGGTGGCCTTTACCTACGCGTTGCTTGGCCATACCCGGCTGGCCCTGCGTTGCTGGCGCACTCAGGCGCCAAAATGGGACAGTCCCAACGCCGGCCCGGTGATGGCTGCCGGTGCGGGAGCGCTGGGCGTTTCGCTCGGCGGCTGCGCCCGTTACCACGGTGAGCTCCACGAGCGCCCGCAACTGGGCGACGGCCCGGCGCCGACCGCCGTGGACGTCTGGCGCGCGCTGGCCCTGGTGCGTCAGGGCGTGTTGTTGTGGTTGCTGATCATCCTGATTCTGGGAGTGCTCTGATGCTCGAACATGGCGGACGGTTGCGCAAAGCGGCGCAGCAGTACGGAATTCCGCTCTCCGAGTGGCTGGACCTGTCCACCGGCATTTCGCCCTGGCCCTGGGCGCTGCCCAGCGTGCCGGCGGCCGCCTGGATGCGCCTGCCCGAAGACAGCGATGGCCTGGAAGCCGCCGCACGGCGCTACTACGGCGCCGAGAAGCTGCTGCCATTACCCGGCAGCCAGGCGGCGATCCAGTTGCTGCCGCGCCTGCGCCGGCCCGGCAAGGTCGGCGTGGTCTCGCCCTGTTATGCCGAGCACGCCGAATCCTGGCGTGCTGCCGGGCACATCCTGCGGGAAGTCAGTGACCAGGAAGTGCCCCATCACCTGGAGCGTTTCGACGTGCTGGTGGTGGTCAACCCGAACAACCCCACGGGCAAGCGTATCGAGGCCGGCGTGCTGCTGGAATGGCACGCGCGCCTGCAGGAGCGCGGCGGTTGGCTGGTGGTGGACGAAGCCTTCATGGACTGCACCCCCGAGCACAGCCTGGCGCCCAGTTGTGCCAGTCGTCCGGGGCTGATCGTGCTGCGCTCCTTCGGCAAGTTTTTCGGCCTGGCTGGTGCACGCCTGGGCTTTGCCTTCGCCGAACCGCGCCTACTGGAAAGCCTGGCGAAACTGCTCGGCCCCTGGGCGGTGAACGGCCCCACGCGCTGGGTGGCGCAGGCGGTGCTCGGCGAGTTCCAGGAGCAGATCCAGCGCCGCCGTGACCTGCATGACGCCAGCCGGCGCCTGGCCGGGCTGCTCGGCGAGCACGGGTTCGCCCCGCAAGGCGGCACGGGACTGTTCCAGTGGGTGGTGTCGATGCGCGCCCATGCGCTGCGCGACCACCTGGCGCGCCAGGGCATTCTCGTGCGCCTGTTCGAAACCCCAGGCAGCCTGCGCTTCGGCCTGCCGCCGGACGAGAACGGCTGGGAGCGCCTGGAGCACGGCCTGCGTACCTTCAACCAGATGGAGAGTCTGCGGTGAGTGCCCTGAAAAGCGCGACGCTGATGGTGCAGGGCACTACTTCGGATGCCGGCAAGAGCACGCTGGTGACGGCGCTGTGCCGCTGGCTGCGTCGCCAGGGCGTGGCGGTGGTGCCGTTCAAGCCGCAGAACATGGCGCTCAACAGCGCGGTGACCGCCGACGGCGGCGAGATCGGTCGTGCCCAGGCGGTGCAGGCCCAGGCCTGCCACCTGGCACCGCACACCGACATGAACCCGGTACTGCTCAAGCCCAACAGCGATACTGGCGCCCAGGTGATCATCCATGGCCGCGCGGTCACCAGCATGAACGCCGTGGCCTACCACGACTACAAGCGCGTGGCGCTGCAGGCGGTACTCGAATCCCACCAGCGCCTGAGCGCGCAGTACCCGGTGGTGATGGTGGAAGGTGCGGGCTCGCCGGCGGAGATCAACCTGCGCGCCAACGACATTGCCAACATGGGCTTCGCCGAGGCGGTGGACTGCCCGGTGATCCTGATTGCCGATATCGACCGCGGTGGGGTGTTCGCCCACCTGGTCGGCACCCTGGAGCTGCTCTGCGAGTCCGAGCGGGCGCGGGTGAAGGGCTTTGTCATCAACCGATTCCGCGGCGACATCGCACTGCTGCAAAACGGTCTCGACTGGCTGGAGGAACGCACCGGCGTACCGGTGCTCGGCGTGCTGCCGTACCTGATGGATTTCCATCTGGAAGCCGAGGACGCCATCGACACCCGCCAGGCCGCCAAGACCGGCGAGCGTCTGCGCGTGGTGGTGCCAGTGCTGCCGCGCATCAGCAACCACACCGACTTCGACCCGCTGCGCCTGCACCCGCAGGTGGAGCTGACCTTCGTCGGTCCCGGGCAGCCGATTCCGCCGGCGGACCTGATCATCCTGCCCGGCTCCAAGAGCGTGCGGCCGGACCTGGCCTTCCTCCGTGAGCAGGGCTGGGACGCGGCGATCCAGCGCCATCTGCGCTATGGCGGCAAGGTGCTGGGCATCTGCGGCGGCTTGCAGATGCTCGGTCATACGCTAGCCGACCCGCATGGCCTGGAAGGTGCGGCGGGGGAAAGCGTCGGGCTCGGCCTGCTGGACCTGCGCACCGTGCTGGAGCCGGAGAAGCAACTGCGCAACGTCAGCGGCCGGCTGGTACTGGAGGACGCGCCGGTGAGCGGCTACGAGATTCATGCCGGCGTCACCGAAGGCCCGGCGCTGGCCAATCCCGCCGTGCGCCTGAGCGATGGCCGTGCCGATGGTGCGTTGAGCGACGATGGCCAGGTGATGGGCACCTATCTGCACGGGCTTTTCGAGTCCTCCGCTTCCAGCGCCGCACTACTGCGCTGGGCGGGGCTGCGCGAGGTGCAGCACATCGATTACCACGCCCTGCGCGAACGCGACATCGAGCGCCTGGCCGACCAGGTCGAGGCGCATCTGGATACCGAAAAATTGAGAGCGCTGTGCGGACTGTAGGGCGCATAGCCGTTCGCGGTTATCCGCCGTCTCTCTGTGCCTCGATGCCGACGATTAACGCCGGAGCCGCGCTTTTTTGTAGGAGCGAGCTTGCTCGCGAAGCGCATGACTCTGGCGTGCCCGGAAACCTCTGTTCGCGAGCAAGCTCGCTCCTACAGATGGAGAAACCATGCTTGAACTGATCCTCGGTGGCGCCCGCTCGGGCAAGAGCCGCCTGGCCGAGCGTCTGGCGCTGGAAAGCGGCCTGCCGGTCACCTACGTCGCCACGGCACAGGCCGGCGACGGCGAGATGTCCGCACGCATCCTCCAGCACCGCGAGCGCCGCCCGGAACACTGGGGGCTGGTGGAAGAGCCGCTGGCCCTGGCCGACGCACTGGAGCGCCTGGCCGCCCCCGGCCACTGCGTGCTGGTGGACTGCCTGACCCTGTGGGTCACCAATCTGCTGATCCATGAAGACGGCTGGCGCCTGCGCGGCGAGATCGACGCGCTGCTGGAAACGCTGCCGCAATTGCCGGGGCGGATCATCCTGGTGAGCAACGAAACCGGGCTGGGGGTGGTGCCGATGGGCGAACTCAGCCGCCGTTATGTCGACGAGGCCGGCTGGCTGCACCAGTCCCTGGCCGAGGTCAGCGAGCGCGTGGTGTTCACCGTCGCCGGCCTGCCCATGGTGTTGAAGGGGGAAGCGTTATGAGTCTGCAATGGTGGCTGCAAGGCACCCAACCGATCGACCGCGTGGCGCAGGGCAAGGCCGCCGCGCGCCAGGACCAGCTGACCAAGCCGCGCGGCGCCCTGGGTCGGCTGGAAGAGGAAACCATCCGCCTGGCCGGCCTGCAGGGGCGCGAGCGGCCAGGCCTGGAACACATCTGGATCGCCCTGTTCGCCGGTGATCACGGTGTGGTCGCCGAGGGGGTGTCGGCATATCCGCAGGCAGTGACCGTGGAGATGCTGCGCAACTTCGTGCGCGGCGGCGCGGCGATCAGCGTGCTGGCGCGCAACCTCGATGCGCGCCTGGAGGTCATCGACCTCGGCACGGCGACGCCGCTGGAGCCGTTGCCGGGCGTGCTGCATGTGATGGTCGGCGCCGGTACGGCGAACTTCACCAGGGAGCCGGCGATGACCGCCGCGCAATGCCTGATCGCCCTGGAGGCTGGCCGCGAGTCCGTGCGCCGCGCGCAGCAGGCTGGCACGGAGTTGTTCATCGGTGGCGAGATGGGCATTGGCAACACCAGTTCGGCGGCGGCGCTCGCCTGCGCCTTGCTGGACGAGCCGGCGCGGACGCTGGTCGGCCCCGGCACCGGGCTGGATGCACAGGGCGTGGCGCGCAAAGTCGAGGTGATCGACCGCGCGCTGGCGCTGCATCGCATGCATTGCGACGAGCCCTTCGAGGCGCTTTGCCGCCTCGGCGGCTTCGAGATCGCCGCACTGGTAGGTGCCTACCTGGCCTGTGCGCAGAAAGGTATCCCGGCGCTGGTGGACGGCTTCATCTGCAGCACCGCTGCGCTTTGTGCCACGCACCTCAATCCCGGTTGCCGTGACTGGCTGCTGTTCGCCCACGCTGGCGCGGAGCCGGGGCACAACCGTGTGCTCGCGGCACTCGACGCGCAGCCGTTGCTCGATCTCGGCTTGCGCCTGGGCGAGGGCAGTGGCGCGGCGCTGGCGGTGCCACTGCTGCGCCAGGCCTGCCGGCTGCACAGCGAGATGGCGACCTTCGCCGAGGCGGCGGTATCGGATCGCCCGGCATGACGCTGCGCCTGGAACTGTTGCGCCATGGCGAGACCGAGCGCGGCGGTGGCTTTCGCGGACGACTGGACGATGCGCTGACCGAGGCCGGTTGGGCGCAGATGCGCGCGGCGGTGGGCGAGGAGTGTCGCTGGTCGGCGCTGGTCAGTTCGCCGTTGCAGCGTTGCGCGGCGTTTGCCGAGGAACTGTCGGCGCGTCACGGCCTGCCGCTGGGCTTCGAGGCGGGCTTGCAGGAGCTGGACTTCGGTGAGTGGGAAGGCATTTCTCCAGCTAAGCTGATGGAGACCGATGCTCAGGCGCTCGGGCGCTTCTGGGACGATCCCTACGCTTTCCCTCCACCTGGCGGCGAGGCCATGGGCGATTTCGAATCCCGCGTCTTTGCGGCGCTGGAGCGGCTCTACCAGGCCTATGCCGGCTCGTCCGTACTGGTCGTCACCCATGGCGGTGTGATGCGCCTGTTCGGCGCCCTGGCCAGCGGCCTGCCGGCCAGGCGCCTGCTGGAAGTGGTGGTGGCCCACGGCGAATGCATGCTGCTGGACGTGACCCGCGAGGGTGACGGCTGGCGTATCCGAATAGCGCAACCATAAGTCGACACCTGATGAGCAACCTGCACCCGGAACGCGACCAGGAAAACCCCGAGCCGCCGGCTGAAGAGCGTGGTGATGACTCGCGCGCCGCCCAGCTCAGTGACTGGTGCCTGCCGCTGGTGGCGTTGCAGTTCCTGACGCGCTTGCCGGTACGCCTGGGGCACATGCCGACGCCGCAGCAGTTCGGCCGCGCCACGCTGTATTACCCGCTGGTGGGCCTGCTGATCGGTGCGGTGCTGTTCGCCATGGGTGAATTGCTCAGCGGCGTGCACCTGCTGTTGCAGGCGGCGCTGGTGCTGCTGGTCTGGGTGGCGTTCACCGGTGCGCTGCACCTCGATGGCCTCGCCGACACCGCGGATGCCTGGATCGGTGGGCTGGGCGATCGCGAACGCACGCTGGCGATCATGAAGGACCCGCGCTGCGGCCCGGCCGCGGTGGTCGCCCTGGTGCTGTTGCTGCTGCTGAAGTTCGCGGCAATCACCGCCATTCTCGGCAACCACCAGCACTGGGGTTTGCTGCTGGCGCCCTGGCTGGGGCGCTGCGCGTTGCCGCTGCTGTTCTACACCACCGATTACGCGCGCAAGGGCGGGTTGGGCCAGGCGCTGGCCGATCACCTGCCGCGCCGCGCCATGCCCTGGATGCTCGCGGCCAACGCGGCGCTGATGCTGCTGGCGGGCCTGACCGGCCTGCTGGCGCTGGTGGTTGCGCTGGTGCTGTTCGCCTGGCTGCGCAGCCGCTTCATCGCCCGCCTCGGTGGCACCACCGGGGATACCGCCGGGGCGATGCTGGAGATGATCGAGTGCGCGGTGCTGGTGGCGTTGGCGCTCTGATTTCACTGCGGAGCCGCAGATATGGCCTGGACGCTTTTGTAGGATGGCGTGGAGCGCAGCGATACCCATCACGCATTGTCGCCACAGCATGGGTATCGCTTAGGCTCCACCCATCCTACGTTTACGCACAGGCTGGACCTCTCCCGCAGCAGAAAGGCAGGCGCGCTCCTGCAATCAATCGAACGCGAAATGCTCCGTCTTCAACCCCATGATCGACCGTACCGGCTTGGCCATCGCTGACGCGTGGCCCTTGGCGCGTGGCAGCAGGCGGGCGAAGTAGAAGTCACTGGTGGCGATCTTGGCCTTGTAGAAGTCGCTCGACTCGCTGCCGCCCTGGCGCAGGCGCTTGCGTGCGGCGGCCTCCTGCAGCGCCCAGGAGTAGGCCAGCGCGGCGTAGCCGGAGAACATCAGGTAGTCGTGGCTGGCGGTGCTGACCAGGTCGCGTTGTTTGCGGGCGGTGAGGGCGATGCGCATTGTGAGGATGTTCCACTGTGCGCAGAGCTTGAGCAGTGTCAGGGCGCGGCCGCGCATGGCCGGCTCCTGCTTGAGCAGGTCGACGGCAAACTTTGCCACCTGTGCGGTGAAGTCGCGCACGGCCTTGCCCTGGGTCATCAACAACACCTTGCGGCCGAGCAGGTCCAGCGCCTGGATGCCGGTGGTGCCCTCGTAGAGGGTGGCGATCCGCGCATCGCGGACGATCTGCTCCATGCCGTGTTCCTTGATGTAGCCGTGGCCGCCGAACACCTGCATGCCGAGGTTGGCGCTCTCCAGGCCCAGTTCAGTCAGGCAGCCCTTGAGGATCGGCGTGAGGAAGCCGAGCTTGTCGTCCCAGCGGTCGTACTCGGCATTGTCGTTGGTCAGCAGGCCCTGGATCATCTTGTCGGCGTACTGGGTGGCCAGGTAGATCAGCGCGCGGCCGCCCTCGGCCACGGCCTTCTGGGTCAGCAGCATGCGGCGCACATCGCCGTGGTGCATCAGCGTGTCGGCAATCTCGCCCGGCTCCTTGGTGCCGGAAAGGGCACGCATGGAGCGACGCTCGCGGGCATAGGCCAATGCGCCCTGGTAAGCCAGCTCAGCGGTGGCCACGCCCTGGATGGCGGTGCCGATGCGCGCGCTGTTCATGAAGGTGAACATGCATTCCAGGCCCTTGTTGGGCTCGCCGATCAGGTAGCCGGTGGCGCCGTCGAAGTTCATCACGCAGGTGGCCGAGGCCTTGATGCCCATCTTCTTTTCCAGCGCACCGCAGGTCACGCCGTTGCGCGGGCCGAGGCTGCCTCCGTCGGCCGGCAGAAACTTCGGCACGATGAACAGCGAGATGCCGCGCGTGCCCTTGGGCGCATCCGGCAGGCGGGCGAGGACGATGTGCACGATGTTCTCGGTGAGATCGTGCTCGCCCGAGGAGATGAAGATCTTCGTGCCGGTGATGGCGTAGCTGCCGTCGGCGTTGGTTTCCGCGCGGGTCTTCACCTGGCCGAGGTCGGTGCCGCACTGCGGCTCGGTGAGGCACATGGTGCCGCCCCAGCGGCCTTCGGTGAGCGGGGTGAGGTAGGTTTGTTTCTGCTCCTCGGTGCCGTGCTGCATCACGGTGTTCATCGCGCCCAGCGACAGGCCCGGGTACATGGAGAAGGGCCAGTTGGCGGTACCCATCATCTCCTGCTTGAGCGCTCCCAGGCTCATCGGCAGGCCCTGGCCGCCATATTCCACCGGGTGCGACAGGCCCTGCCAGCCGCCGGCCACGTAGGCATCGTAGGCTTCCTTGAAGCCCTTGGGCGTGCGTACCTCGCCGTTCTCCAGGTGGCAGCCTTCTTCGTCACCGCTGTGGTAGAGCGGGGCGATCACCTCTTCGCATAGCCTGGCGCATTCGCCGAGGATCGCATCGACCATGTCCGGCGTGGCTTCGCCGCCGTTGACCAGGTTCTGGTAGTGGCGGGGGAAATCGAAGACTTCGTTGAGCAGGAAGCGGGTGTCGCGCAGCGGAGCTTTGTAGACGGGCATCGGGGACCTCGGAGCGTGATGCGCCCCGTCGAAAGCGCGGGGCTGGATGCCCGCAGTTATACGGTTGGGGCGGCGTGGTGCCCTTGGCTGCGCCAACGCGGGGTGCTGGCAGATGGGACAATCGGCCGCATCGGCCATTGCGTTCGATGGAATGCGGGTATATACACGTATCCCATGCTGACCACCCAATGCCTCTGTACCAAACTGCGCCGCTCGGCCCGTGCCGTGACCCGCGTCTACGACGATGCCTTGAAAGGCGTCGGGCTGACGACTGCGCAGTTTTCCCTGTTGCGGCATCTGTCGCGGCTGGAGCAGCCGAGCATTTCCGAGCTGGCCGAGGCCATGGGGCTGGACCGCAGCACCCTGGGGCGCAATCTCAAGCCGCTGGAAGCCGACGGCCTGGTGAAGCTGGAAGAGGGTGAGGACCTGCGCAACCGTATCGTGGCGCTGACTCCCGAGGGGCTGGAGCGCATCGTTCGCGGCGGCGAAGCCTGGGACGCCGCTCAGCATGACGTGGCTTGTCACCTGGGCGATGAAAAGCGCCGCCAGCTGGAAGCCTTACTGGATGAATTGGCCGCGCTGGAAAACTAGTGCAGGCCGGCGTGCAGCGTTGAACTCTTCCCTCTGGAAGACAGATAAGAAGCGGGCATATACCCGTGCAGGAGCAAATGATGTCGAAGCTGTCGCGTACGGGGTTCTGGATACTGCTATCCGGCGCCCTGATTCTCGCCCTGTCCCTGGGCACTCGCCATGGCTTCGGCCTGTTCCTGGCACCGATGAGCGCCGAATTCGGCTGGGGGCGCGAGACTTTCGCCTTCGCCATCGCCCTGCAGAACCTGATCTGGGGCATTGCCCAGCCGTTCACCGGCGCCATTGCCGATCGCTTCGGCGCGATGCGTACAGTGGTGCTGGGCGGCATCCTCTACGCGATCGGCCTGGTACTGATGGGCTATGCCGATTCGGCGTTCAGCCTGTCCATGAGCGCCGGCCTGCTGATCGGCATCGGTCTGTCGGGCACCTCGTTCTCGGTGATCCTCGGTGCGGTCGGTCGCGCGGTGCCGCTGGAGCAGCGCAGCATGGCGATGGGCATTTCGGCGGCGGCGGGCTCGTTCGGTCAGTTCGCCATGCTGCCCGGCACACTCGGGCTGATCAGCTGGCTCGGGTGGTCCGCCGCGCTGCTCGCCCTCGGCCTGATGGTCGCGCTGATCGTGCCGCTGGCTGCGCTGATGAAGGACAAGCCGCTGCCCCTGCAGGGCCATGAGCAGACCCTTGGCGAGGCGCTGCGCGAGGCGGCCGGGCATTCCGGTTTCTGGCTGTTGTCCCTGGGCTTCTTCGTCTGTGGCTTCCAGGTAGTGTTCATCGGCGTACACCTGCCGGCCTATCTGGTGGACCGCCATCTGCCGGCCACGGTTGGCACCACGGTGCTGGCGCTGGTGGGCCTGTTCAACGTGTTCGGTACCTACTTTGCCGGCTGGCTTGGTGGGCGGATGAGCAAGCCCAAGCTGCTCACCGGCCTGTACCTGCTGCGCGCGGTGGTGATCGTCGCCTTCATCTGGGCGCCACTTAGCGTCTGGACAGCCTACGCCTTCGGCATCGCCATGGGCCTGCTCTGGCTCTCCACCGTGCCGCTCACCAACGGCACGGTTGCCACGCTGTTCGGTGTGCGCAACCTGTCGATGCTCGGTGGCATCACCTTCCTGTTCCACCAGATCGGTGCCTTCCTCGGCGGCTGGCTGGGTGGCTACGTGTATGACCACACCGGCAACTACGACCTGGTCTGGCAGATTTCCATCCTCCTCAGCCTGCTCGCCGGCCTGCTCAACTGGCCGGTGCGCGAGCGCCCGGTCGAGCGCCCTGTGCTGGGGGCGGCGTGAAGCGTCCGGTGCTGATCACCCTGCTGCTGGGCCTCGGCCTGGTAGTGGCCGGCCTTGCCTGGTGGGGCTGGCAGCGTGGTGGGCTGGCGCTGATGCAGTTGGGCATGGGCAGTTGCTGATGCCGGGCGTGCGGGGTAGCGTGACGGGATAACTCGAGGATCACTGCCATGCGTCTTTCCCTGCTCGCCCTGACCCTGCTATTGCCCCTGGCTGCGCAAGCCGCCGACTGCCCGGCGCTGCTCAAGACCCAGGGCGAGCTGCCCAAGTTGCGCTCCAAGGATGTGCTCGACCTGTGCGAGCTGTACGCCGGCAAGCCGCTGGTGATTGTGAATACCGCCAGCCATTGCGGTTTCACCCCGCAATTCAAGGGGCTCGAAGCCGTCTACCAGAAGTACAAAGGGCAGGGGCTGGAAGTGCTCGGCGTACCTTCCGACGACTTCAAGCAGGAAGATGCCGATGCCGCCGAAACCGCGAAGATCTGCTACGGCAACTACGGCGTGACCTTCAACATGACGTCGGTGCAGCACGTCAGCGGCGACGAGGCGATCCCGTTGTTCAAGGACCTCGCCCAGCAGGCCGACCAGGTGCCGCGCTGGAACTTCTTCAAGTACGTGGTGGACCGCCAGGGCAAGGTAGTGGCGGAGTTTTCCAGCCTGACCAAGCCGGATGATCCGGAGCTGCAAGCGGCAATCGAAAAGGCCATCGCCAGCCAGCCGTGAGCGTGCGAAGCAGCTCTTCGTAGGAGCGAGCTTGCTCGCGAACCGCTTGGCACTGGTGCTGCCGGCTGATTTGTTCGCGAGCAAGCTCGCTCCTACAGAAACCTCGCTTGCGTGCGTATCGAAGCCGGGCTGATGCCCGGCTTTTTTGTGCGTGCGCTCGAAGGTTGCAGAAATTTCCTGTTACAGACCGACTGGGTCAGTGCGACAATTCGCGCCCGGCGCCACGCCAGTGGGCCGCCAATGTCACGGATTCGATTCAGGAGATTCACCCCTATGGATGGCAAAGCCCTCTTCCTCGTTGCCTTGCTCGCCCAGGCCGTCGCTGCCCCGGCGTTCGCAGCTCCCGCCACTTCCAACCAGAGCGAAGCCCCCGCGGCTGCCGCAGTTCCCGCCGCCGAGTCCGACGAAGAGATGTCGCCCGAGACTTTCGTCGCCAGCCTGCATTTCCAGAAGGGCAAGGTGGTGGTCGGCGACAACCTCGCCACCTTCGACCTGCCGGATAGCTTCGTCTTCCTCGGTAGCGCCGATGCTGAGCGCGTTCTCGAAGCCTGGGGCAATCCGCCCTCCGATCCGCCGCTGGGCATGCTGATGCCGGCTGGCGTCTCGCCCTTCGCTGCCGAGTCCTGGGCGGTGACCGTGCAATACGAAGAGAGCGGCTATGTGTCCGACGAGGATGCGGCGAAGATCGATTACGCCGAGATGCTCAAGGACATGCAGGACGACCTCAAGCAGGCCAACCCGCAGCGCGAGCAGCAGGGCTTCGAGGCCATCCAGCTGATCGGCTGGGCCGCGCCGCCGCGCTATGATGCCGCCGAGAAGAAGCTCTACTGGGCCAAGGAACTGCAGTTCGGTGACGCCAAGGAGCACACGCTGAACTACAACATCCGCGCGCTGGGCCGCAAAGGCGTGCTGGTGCTGAACTTCGTTGCGGGCATGGAGCAGTTGCCGGAGATCGAGAAGAACGTCGGCAAGGTGCTGGCGATGACCGAGTTCAACCCGGGCAATCGCTACGTCGACTTCAACCCCAGCGTCGACAAGGTCGCGGCCTATGGCCTGGGCGCGCTGATCGCCGGCAAGGTTGCCGCCAAGGTCGGTCTGTTCGCGACCCTGCTGGTGCTGCTGAAGAAGCTCTGGATCGTCCCGGCCCTGGCCATCGGCTGGATCGCCCGTCGCTTCAAGCGCAAGCCGTCGAACGAAGGCTGATTGGCTGTTCTGTAGGAGCGAGCTTGCTCGCGAACGGATTTATCGGCCGCATCGGTGCCATGCGGTTCGCGAGCAAGCTCGCTCCTACAGGGTCATGGCAACAGCGCAAGCGGACAAGAAAAAGCCGGGCAGATGCCCGGCTTTTCTTGGTGCGGAAGGATCAGCCTTTCTCGCCCTGTACGGTCTTGCCGTTCACGCTGCCTTCCTTGAGCATGATCTGGTATTCCTTGCCGTCGGACTCCTGCTGGTACAGGCGCACGAGGAGGAAATCCCAATCCTTGGCGAACCAGAGGATGGTCTTGCGGTTGCTCTTGGTGGGGTCGCGCACGCGCTCCACCTTGATCGCGGTGATCAGGCCGGCCTGGGTGCGCACCTTCTCCTCGCCGAGCACGCGGAAGTCGTAGGTATCGACGTCGGTACCCTCGATCACCTGGTAGCTCATGGCCTTCTTGCCAACGGCCACGTCATGCTGCAGCGCGAGCTGGTAGGTGGACTTGTCCAGTTGGCCCTTGTTCAGCGGCTGGCGCACCTGGTCGCCGCGGTCGCTGCCCAGCACCTGCTTCTCGGCCCAGTCGAAATCGAGCTCGGTCTGCTTGTTCTTGCCCAGGCCTTCGCGGGCCCAGCGGTAGGTCAGTGGCAGGTAGGTGTCGTTTTCGACCTTGAACGTGCTGTTTTCGGTCAGGCTGGCAAGCAGCATGGAGGCCTTGAAATTCAGCTCCCAGCGGCCACCGTCGCCTTGCTTGAGGCTGCGGGAGGCGGTACCGCTGATGGGCATCTGTTTCCAGTCGGCGGTGTAGCTGGCGTCGAACGGTTCCAGCTCATAAGCCTGGGCCGGCAGGGTCAGCACGGCCATCAGGAATAACAGAGCTCTACGCATCGCGAATCTCCTAGGTTCGGTACGAATAGCCGGAAGCGGGCAGAAGCTCGCCATCCAGCGTGGCGCCATGTTCGCTCAGCCTTACTCGGCCTTCGGCGAACCAGCGCATGGCCAGCGGATAGATCACATGTTCCTGCACGTGAACGCGCTGCGCCAGCGTTTCCGGCGTGTCGTCAGACTCTACCGGGATTGCCGCCTGTACGACCAGAGGACCGCCATCAAGTTCCTCGGTGACGAAGTGCACGCTGCAGCCGTGCTCGGCGTCGCCGGCCTCCAGCGCACGCTGGTGGGTATGCAGGCCCTTGTACTTGGGCAGCAGGGACGGATGGATGTTCAGCAGGCGACCCTGGTAGTGACGCACGAAGTCCGCGCTGAGGATGCGCATGAAGCCGGCAAGCAGGACCAGATCAGCGTCGAAGCCGTCGATGGCCTGGATCAGCGCGGCATCGAAGCTTTCGCGATCGGCGTAGGACTTGTGGTCGAGGAAGCGCGTCTCGATGCCGGCCTGGCGCGCACGCTCCAGGCCGTAGGCGTCCACGCGGTTGGACAGCACCGCGCGGATCACCACCGGCGTGTCAGCGCCGGCGAGACTGTCGATCAGGGCTTGCAGGTTGCTGCCGGAGCCGGAAATCAGCACCACGACATTGCAAGATTTGGACATCAGTGGCCTTTCAGGTTGTTCAGGACCACGCGCTCGGCGTCGGCGGCGCAAGCGTCGATGCGGCCGATGACCCACGGCTGCTCGCCGGCGTCACGCAGGGCTTTGAGGGAAGCCTCGATCTGATCCTGGGCGACGCAGATGACCATGCCGACGCCGCAGTTGAGTACGCGGTGCATCTCGGTCTCGTCGACGTTGCCTTTTTCCTGCAGCCAGTCGAAGACCGCCGGGCGCTGCCAGCTGGCCACGTCGACCACCGCCTGGGCGTTGTCCGGCAGCACGCGCGGAATGTTGTCCAGCAGGCCGCCGCCGGTGATGTGGGCCATGGCCTTGACCGCGCCGGTCTGCTTGATCAGCTGCAGCAGCGGCTTCACGTAGATGCGGGTCGGGGCCATCAGCAGGTCGGCCAGGGGCTTGCCGTTCAGCTGGGTGGACTCGATGTCGGCGCCGGAGACCTCGATGATCTTGCGGATCAGCGAGTAGCCGTTGGAGTGCGGGCCGGAGGAGGGCAGGGCGATCAGGGCGTCGCCGGCGACCACTTTCGAGCCGTCGATGATCTCGGACTTTTCCACCACGCCGACGCAGAAGCCGGCCAGGTCGTAGTCTTCGCCTTCGTACATGCCCGGCATCTCGGCGGTTTCACCACCGACCAGGGAGCAGCCGGCCAGTTCGCAACCGGCGCCGATGCCGGTGACCACGGTGGCGGCGACGTCGACGTTGAGCTTGCCGGTAGCGTAGTAATCGAGGAAGAACAGCGGCTCGGCGCCGCACACGACCAGGTCGTTCACGCACATGGCGACCAGGTCCTGGCCGATGCTGTCGTGCTTGTTCAGGTTCAGCGCCAGGCGCAGCTTGGTGCCGACGCCGTCGGTACCGGAGACCAGTACGGGCTGCTTGTAGCCGGCCGGGATTTCGCACAGAGCGCCAAAACCACCCAGGCCGCCCATCACTTCAGGACGTGCGGTGCGCTTGGCGACGCCTTTGATGCGTTCGACCAGGGCTTCGCCGGCGTCGATGTCCACACCGGCGTCCTTGTAGCTCAACGAGGGTTGCTTGTTGCTCATAAATCCAGGCCTATAGAAGGGATGATTCGTCTTGCCGCCGGGTGCGCCGTTCGCGCTTCCCGGCCTGCGCGGGAGGCGCGGGATTTTATCAGGCTTGCCCGGCAGCGGCCATCTCGCGCTGTTGCTGCTGGCCGGACGGCTGTTTAAGGTATAGGTCTTCCTTGCCGACTCGTAGCAGCCGGTTTTTCTGATTTTTCCGCGAGAGCCCGCCATGCGCCTGACCGCCCGCCTGTTGATCCTCTGCCTGTCGCTGTTCAGCCTGCCGTCTTTTGCTGAAACGCTGGGCAACCTGTACCAGGTGCACGAACCGGTCGCATCCCAGCAGCCGGACGAACGCAATGCCGGCCTGACCCGCGCCCTGCAGACCCTGGTGCTGCGCCTGACCGGCAATGCCGGCGCTGCGCAGAATCCCGCCCTGGCCGGCTACTTCAAGGACCCGCAGCAACTGATCAGCCAGTACGGCTTCGAGAACGGCCCGCCCATGGCGCTGGTCGTGGACTTCGACCCGACCGCCACCGACAACGCCCTGCGCCAGGCCGGCCTGCCGGTCTGGGGCGCCAGCCGTCCGAGCGTGCTGGCCTGGTGGCTGAACGAAAGCGCCAACGGCAGTGGCCTGGTGGGTGATAGTCAGGAAGCCTCCGCCCCGCTGAACCGTGCTGCCCAGCGCCGTGGCCTGCCGCTGCGTCTGCCGATGGCGGACCTCAGCGAACAGCAGGTCGGTACCGCGGAAAACCTCAACGCCGCCCAGCCCGACACGCTGAAAGCCGCCTCCGAGCGCTATGGCGCCGATGCCCTGCTGGCGGTGGACGCCAAGGAAGCCGATGGCAAATGGACCGCCACCTGGCGCGTGTGGATGGGCGACAGCCGTGAACAGGGCCAGGCCCAGGGCGATACCCCGGACGCGCTGGCCGATGCGGTGATGCTCGGCGTGTCCCAGCGCCTGTCGCAGCGTTTCGTCGGTTCGGCGGGCTCGGCTTCGGCCCAGGTGCTGCAGATCGAGGGCGCCGACCTGGCCCGTTACGCCGAAGTCTCGCGCCTGCTGGAGCCGATGGGCGCCAAGCTGGTGGAGGTCCAGGGCAGCAATCTCGTCTATCGCGTGACCGCCAGCCCCGAACAACTGCGTGCGCAACTGGCGCTGGCGCGCCTGCAGGAAGCCCCGGCCGAACCGGCGCAAGCGGCGGTCGACGCCAACGGCCAGCCGGTGCCGAACCCGGCCGTGCCGCAGCAGAACGCCCTGCGTTTCCACTGGTGATTGACGTTCCGGGTGCGGGCCAGGTCCCGCTTCCCGGCCTAGGTGGCTCTGAGTCGCACGTGGTAGCTGCGTTATCCTTCTGATTTGGATAAACTTTCAGTCACCAAGGCCCACCCCAAGCGATTGAAGAAACGCCCGGCCCGGCATGACTCCTATGCAGCTCCCACTCAGCGTACGTCTGCGCGATGACGCAACGTTCGCCAACTACTACCCCGGTGCCAACGCCGCGGCGCTCGGCTATGTCGAGCGTCTGTGCGAGCCCGAGGCGGGGTGGACGGAAAGCCTGATCTATCTCTGGGGCGCCGAAGGCGTGGGTCGCAGCCACCTGCTGCAGGCCGCCTGCATTCGCTCCGAGCAACTGGGTGAGCCGTCCGTCTACCTGCCGATGGCCGACCTGGTGGCCTACGGTCCGGAAATCTTCGACAACCTCGAACAGCGCGAGCTGGTCTGTCTGGACGATCTCGACGCCCTGGCCGGCAAGCGCGAATGGGAAGAGGCACTGTTCCACCTGTTCAACCGCCTGCGCGATTCCGGCCGCAAGCTGCTGCTGTCGGCCTCGGTGTCGCCGCGCGAGCTGGGGGTGAAGCTGCCGGACCTGAAATCCCGCCTGACCCTCTCGCTGATCTTCCAGCTGCACCCGCTGACTGACGATGAGAAGCTGCGCGCTCTTCAGCTGCGCGCCTCGCGCCGTGGCCTGCATCTGACCGACGAAGTCGGGCGCTTCATCCTCACCCGCGGCGCGCGCAGCATGCAGTTCCTCTTCGACCTGCTGGATGAGCTGGACAAGGCCTCGCTGCAGGCGCAGCGCAAGCTGACCATTCCCTTCCTCAAGGAAACCATGGGCTGGTAAGCCGCCCAGGTTCCCCTGATTCCATCGTCAGGCGCTTGTCGCTTCCTGCTGCGGTTCCTGGCCTTCGCCGGCCAGCTTGCGGTCGTACTGGAAGCGCCAGCGCGTGTACATCAGCGCCGAACAGAACAGCGACACGCTGAGGATGATCTCCGCCCAGCCGAAGATGGCGTGGTTGGGATCGAAGGCGTTGAGCACGCCGAGGATGAAGTACAGGTTGATCACGTAGCACGCCCAGGCATGCCCACGTGCGCTGCCGATCAGGATGCCCGGCGCCACCACCAGCAGCGGCAGCAGCTTGAAGCCCAGGAACACCCAGGGTACCCAGCGTGCGCCGCCGTGGGCATCAGCGAACAGCAGGTCCCAGACGACGATGAGCAGGATCAGCCCGATGAAGCTGCCGAGGGCGACCGCGCGGCTGGCGGCCAGCCGGGGTCTGAGCCATTCCACGGACGGCAGCGGTTTGTTCTTGCGGGCCATTCAACTCTCCAGTTTGCGGGCGACTTCGGCCAGGCGCTTGCCCAGCGCGCGGCACAGGGTGATCTCGTGTTCGTCCAGGCTGCGCTTGCCATCGGCAGTGGCGAAGTGGCTGGCGCCATAGGGTGTGCCGCCGCCGCGGGTCTCCAGCAGGGCGGGCTCGCTGTAGGGGATGCCGGTGATGAGCATGCCGTGGTGCAACAGTGGCAGCATCATCGACAGCTGGGTGGTCTCCTGGCCGCCGTGCAGGCTGGCGGTGGAGGTGAAGACGGCTGCAGGCTTGCCGACCAGGCCACCGGTCAGCCACAGGCTGCTGGTGCCATCGAGGAAGTACTTGAGCGGCGCGGCCATGTTGCCGAAGCGGGTCGGACTGCCGAGGATCAGGCCGGAACAGTCCTTCAGGTCATCCAGGGTGGCGTAGAGCGCACCTTCGGCCGGGATGTCCGGGGCGACGGCTTCACACTCGGTGGAGATCGCCGGCACCGTTCGCACGCGTGCTTCCAGGCCGCCCGCCTCGACGCCGCGGGCGATCTGCCGGGCCATTTCGGCGGTGGCGCCGTGGCGGCTGTAATACAGAACGAGGACGTATGGCGCGCTCAAGGCAGGATCTCCAGCACCTTTTCCGGCGGACGGCCGATCACCGCCTTGTCGCCGACGATGAGGATCGGCCGCTCGATCAGCCTGGGGTGGCTGGCCATGGCCTGGATCAGTTGCTCGTCGCTGAGCGCCGGGTTGGCGAGCTCCAGCTCCTTGTACTCGTCCTCGCCGGTGCGCAGCAGCTGGCGCGCACCGATGCCCAGCTTGCCGAGCAGTGCCTTGAGTTCGGCAGCGCTGGGCGGAGTTTCCAGGTAGCGTACGATGTCTGGCTGGATGCCGCGTTCTTCGAGCAGTTCGAGGGCGCCACGGGATTTGGAGCAGCGCGGATTGTGAAACAGTGAAATCTGGCTCATGTGCCGGGACTCGCAAGGCCGATGAAGTGGCGGCTATTCTAACCGCCTCCTCGGACTGGACTGAACCGCTGTCGTTCGCCGTGCTCTACGAGGACGGTTATTCAGTGCAGCCAAAGGACATTTCATGCACGATCGCTTGCAGGGCCTGGTCGAATTCGGCCGCTATCTGGTCCAGCGTTTCCTTGCCGACAAAGCGCCCAACAGCGCCGCGGCCCTGACCTACACCACGCTGTTCGCGGTCGTGCCGATGATGACCGTGACCTTCGCCATGCTCTCGGCCGTGCCGGCCTTCGAGGGCATGGGCGAGCGTATCCAGCTGTTCGTGTTCCGCAACTTCGTGCCGTCCACCGGCGAAGCGGTCGAGGCCTACCTGCGCAACTTCACCGTGCAGGCGCGCCACCTGACCTGGCTGGGCGTGGCCTTCCTGGCGGTGACCGCCTTCACCATGCTGGTGACTATCGAGAAGGCCTTCAATGCCATCTGGCGCGTGCGCCAGCCGCGCCGGGGTGTGACTCGCTTCCTGCTGTACTGGGCAATTCTCAGCCTGGGCCCTCTGCTGCTGGGCACCGGTTTCGCCGTGTCCACCTACATCACGTCACTGTCGCTGCTTTCCGGCCCGCATGCGCTGCCGGGGGCGGCGATGCTGCTGAAGTTCATGCCGCTACTGGCCAGCGTGGCGGCCTTTACCCTGATCTACGCCGCGGTGCCCAACGCACGGGTGCCATTCCTGCATGCGCTGGCGGGCGGTGTCTTCACTTCGATCCTGTTCGAGGCGGCCAAGTCGCTGTTCGGCTTCTATGTGAGCTTCTTCCCCGGCTACAAGCTCATCTACGGGGCCTTCGCCACGGTGCCGCTGTTCCTGCTGTGGATCTACCTGTCATGGCTGATCGTGCTGTTCGGTGCGGAGCTGGTCTGCAACCTGTCCTCGACCCGTCTCTGGCGTCGCCGTGCGATGCCGCGTCTGCTGGTGATCCTTGGTGTGCTGCGGGTGTTCTTCGACCGCCAGCGTCACGGCCTGCCGACGCGCCTGGCGCATCTGCATCGTGCCGGCTGGCTGCTGCCGGAAGACGAATGGGAAGAGGTGCTGGATTTCCTTGAAGGCGAGCAACTGGTCTGTCGCGCAGGCTCGACCACCGCGGCGTGGGTGCTGTGCCGCGACCTGGGCAGCTACAGCCTGCATCACCTGCTCAATCGCAGCCCGTGGCCACTGCCGTGTCTCGAGGCATTGCCGGCGGAGCTGGATGAGCCCTGGTACCCCGAGCTGCGTGAGACGCTGGCGCGTTATCAGGCGGATCGACAGGCGTTGTTTGGTGACAGTCTGGCGAAATGGTTGAGGCCGTCACATTCCGAGTGACGCAAAACGTCAGTTTGCGGCGATTCTGATTCTGTCTGCGCTTTGTATCACTTCAGAAATGCGCCAATTCTCGCTATTTCAGAATTGGCACAGTTCTGGCTATGGAGGTAGCAGGACACAGATGTCCTTCAGAAGTTCCTCCAGGGCCAGCGAAACCATGAAAAAAGACCAGAACAACGTAGTGCACCTGCATCAGCGCGATCTGACGAGCGCCCTGGAGCGGTTGAATAGAATTACTGGTCTGCAATTCAGCAGCTGGCCTGAATCGCTCCTGCCGTCCGTAGTGCAGGACTGCGCCCAGCCCGTTGCGGCTGAGCCGTCGGAAGAAACCCTGGTGCGTCAGCTGGGTTGATCGCTCAAAGGCTGGTGGCCAGCGGGCGCGTCGCGCCGGCTTGCTGTTCCACGGCCTGCATGAAGACTTCCTCGGCGATTACCCGCGACAGCGCAACGGCTGCGCGCAGCTTGATCTGTGCATCCTCGATACGCTGAGAAAACGCCAGGCGAGCCACGCCCGACAGCAGGATGCGGCTCTGTTTGTTGATGGTGCCGTGGTCGATCACGACTTCCCGCTGGCGCTCCCCATCGCGGTAGCTGAGCAGCAGCGTCACTGGCAAATCCGCAATACCCGGGAGATGCAGCCAGACCGCGACATTGAAGTCCGCCAGCCGTCCTCCGTTGGCCGCATTGGCCGGCCTTGCGCTGGCGACAATATGGCTGGGAACCTTGCTGACAAGCTGGTCTGTAGGCTGCATCTGGCTGTCCTGTCGATGGTTGGCCGGCGTGCATGGCGCCGGCCGCGTTCTGAAGGCCGCTGAATGATCGGCGAGCGAGAATCGTCCCGAAAGTCAGAACGAACGTTCGAATTATAGAGAGGCGGGTACCTGGCATTCCGGGCCTACTGCCGATCTTGCCTGTGACTTCTCTCCCAAAATCGATAATCAGGCCAGGCGCAGAGGGTGGCGCGCTACCAGCGGCGTAACCAGGTTGGCGGCGGGCAGCGGCAAGATGGTCTGGTTGTCGAAGCTGGCCAGTTGCAGCCAGAGATTCTCGCCTTCGACGAAGTTCCCCTGCGGTACCCAGAGCCCGTGGTACCAGCCATTACCTGGCTCCGGGGTACTCTGCAGGACTCCAGGGTGACGTTGCGCGTCAGGTGCGCGGCGCAACCAGACCGGACGGGGCAGGCCCTTCAGGTAGCGCAGGCCCAGATGCAGCCCTTCGCTGTTGAGGTGCCGCCAGCGCACCACGGCCAGGGTCGGGGTGCCGCCGTTGCCGGGGATCAGCAGCAACTGGCCGACCGGAAGCTGCCCGGCCTGTTGACCCGGACACAGAATGCGCGCGCCACCGGCGCTGGCGTCCATCAGTGCGGCTTCCCTGCAGGGCGTGGCTGAGCTGTCCAGCAGGTGCTGCTGAATCGCCGCAAGACCGACTACCAGACGGCAGGTGCCGTTCTGTTCGGCCCGCTCGTGGCGGCGTGCCTGGTGCCCAAGCCAGTGGTGACGGACGCGCTCGAGCAACGCACCCTGCTCCAGTCGACGCAACGGTGCGGGGTCGTGCAGGGCGATCAGCAGGGCGCCCAGTTCCAGGCGGCGCAATTGCTCGGCGGGGGCATCGGCGGCCTGCTCGGCTGCGAGGCAGGGCTGGTCCGAGCCAAGGTCGACGACGAAGCCTTCCTGTTCCTCATCATCCCAGGGCAGCAGGCGACCCAGTGCGGCCAGTGGTGCCAGCGCGCTGAACAGTTGCGGCGCTTCCCCCTCGGTAAGGTGGAAAGGGTTGCTCAGGGCCAGCAACAGTATCTGCTGGTAAAGCCCACGCAGGGTGCCGGCTGGAACCGGGTCGAAAGCGGCGGCGACCGGTTCGTCCAGGCACTCCTGGTGCTCGCCGATCCAATACAGCAGGTGGCTGTCGCGCCACAGGCTGCCCGGCGGTTGCTGGTACTGCTGGTAGTGGCGCAGCAGGGCCTGGGCGAGGAAATGCTGGGCCATGTACAGGCACCAGGCCATATGCGGTCGCGCGGGCTTGTGCCCGTGCAGGATCTGCAGCAGCAGACGCTTGAAGCCGGCGGCCAACTCGCTGCAGAAGTGCACGAACAGCGCAGGCGGCGTCCGTTCCTGGCGTATCAGCCGTTCGTAATGCCGGTATTCTTCGCTGAGACTTTGCAGGGCGCGTTGTCTTTCCAGTAAGGTCAGCGCGCATCGGTTGAGGCGGAACAGCGTGCCCAGGGCCTTCTGCAAACCTTCCTGCAGGGGCTGCTGCCGCGATTCCTGGAGCCTGACCGCCAGATTGCTCATTGCCTCGGAGTCTTCTTCGAGAATGTCCGGCACCTCCAGGCGCAGGGCATCGAGCATCATGACCACCCCGCATACACGAGGATTGAAGGCATGGGAGTGCGGCTCCGTATTGTAATGGGCTTGATGGCTGGCCTGATCCTGGCCGGCTGCTCGGCGGACTATGGCACCGATCAGCACGGACGGAAAGTACCCGCTGCGAGTGTGGATGGCCAGTGGCTAGTTATTAATTACTGGGCGGAGTGGTGTGCGCCGTGCCGCAAGGAAATTCCCGAGCTGAATCATCTGGCGCAGCAAGGCGAGGCGAACGGGTATCGGGTGCTGGGGGTGAACTTCGATGGGCTGCGCGACGCGGACCTGGCGAAGGCCTCGCAGGCCCTGGGCGTGCAGTACACCGTGCTGGCCGACGACCCTGCGCCGCGCTACAGCCTGCCCCGCAGCGAAGCGCTGCCTGTAACCTACATCATCGATCCTGAGGGCAAGATGCGCGAGCAACTGCTCGGCGAGCAGACCGCCGCCGGCCTGCAGGCGCGCCTGAGCGCATTGCGCGGGGAGAAGCAGTGATGGCGAGGATATGTCTGCACGGCTATATCAGCGGCAAGGTGCAGGGCGTCTATTTCCGGCAGAGCGCCCAGGAGCAGGCTGAGCGCCTGGATATCGACGGTTGGGTGCGCAATCTCGATGACGGCCGTGTGGAGCTGCTGATCGAGGGCGAGGAAGATGCGCTGCGCGAGCTGGAAAAGTGGCTGGCGCGTGGCCCGGTAAAGGCCAAGGTGGCGGCGGTGGAGCTGCAGCCGATGACGCCCCAGGGCATCACCGGTTTCATCGTTCGCCGCTAGACGTCAGTTGCTGGCGCCGGGGTCCGCAGCCAGGCGACCGGCGTCGGTCATGAGGCTGTGGAGGAATTCCTTCTGCAGTTCCGGATCGTTGCGGGTCAGCTCGATCAGGCTCTGTTCCAGTTCGCTGGCTTCCTCTTCCAGACCGAGGTCGGAGAGGCGCTTGACCCGGTGTACCCAATGGTGCACGTCGTCACCTTCCAGGTCGTCATAGATCAGCGCGTGGGCTTCCTGCAGCTTGCCGCGCAGCGAGCGGCTGACCAGCAGGCTGGCGTCGGCGCGGGTGTCGTCCGAAGGGTCCTGGACGCTGAACTGCAGGCGGCCAATACGGCTGACTTCGTCGTCGCTGAAAGGACCTTCCAGCAGGTTCAGACGCAGCACGCCGTGGCGGTCGGTCAGCAGTTCCTGGGAGTTCTTGCCCGCGGTGACGGTAACCGGGCGCTCCGACCAGGGCAGGCTGGAGTACTCGGTACGCTTGTCGCGCTGACGCTCGTCGATCGCAGCCAGGTTCTGCTCGGCGCGGCCGTTGGACTGGACGTTCATGAACGGATTCATGCCGTCGACGCCGTAACGGATCCAGCCGCGGGTGACGCTCTCGGGCAGGTTGCCCAGGGCGAACACGTTGACCACGTTGGCGCCGATACCGCCGACGAAGGCGACGATGCCCAGCGGCATTTCGTACACCTTGCGCCAGCCCTGGTACGGCGTGTAGCGATCATAGCGGCGGGTGACCTCGAACTCGGTGACTTCGAAGGTCTTCTGCTCCTGCACGCGGATGCGACGCTGCGGCAGTTCCAGGGTGCCCGGCGTGCCTACGTCGATCTGCAGGCTGTGGTCGAGCAGTTTGCGCTCGACACGCTCTTCATGCTCGCTGCGTTGCGGCAGCTGGTTCGCGCAGCCGCTCAGCAGGAGGCTGCCGCACAGGGCGGCAGCCGCGAGGCTGGAGGTACTTCGGGTGGACATCGCTCTGCTCAGTTGCGGATCTTGGCCGTGATGAAGGCTTGCAGGTCGGACAGGGCGACCGGCTGCGACTCGGCGTCACGGCGACCCTTGTACTCCAGGGTACCTTCGTCCAGGCCGCGTTCGCTGACCACGATGCGGTGCGGGATGCCGATCAGCTCCATGTCGGCGAACTTCACGCCGGGGCTGGTCTTCTTGTCGCGGTCATCCAGCAGCACCTCGAAGCCGGCGGCGGTGAGGTCCGCATAGAGCTTGTCAGTGGCGGCGCGCACGGCTTCGTTCTCGTACTTCATCGGTACGATGGCGATCTGGAACGGCGCCAGGGCGGCCGGCCAGAGGATGCCGCGGTCGTCGTAGTTCTGCTCGATGGCCGCGGCGACCACGCGGGACACGCCGATGCCGTAGCAGCCCATGATCAGGGTGACCGGCTTGCCGCTCTCGCCCAGCACGGAGAGCTTCATTGCGTCGCTGTATTTGGTGCCGAGCTGGAAGATATGGCCGACTTCGATGCCGCGACGGATGATCAGGGTGCCTTTGCCATCGGGGCTCGGGTCGCCTTCGACGACATTGCGCAGGTCGGCGACTTCCGGTACCTGCAGGTCGCGTTCCCAGTTCACGCCGAAGTAGTGCTTGTCGTCGACGTTGGCGCCGGCGGCGAAGTCGCTCATCAGGGCAACGGAGCGGTCGATGATGCACGGCAGCGGCAGGTTCAGCGGGCCGAGGGAGCCGGGGGCGGCACCAATGGCGGCCTTGATGTCTGCTTCGCTGGCCATCTGCAACGGTGCGGCTACCAGCGGATGGTTGCCGGCCTTGATCTCGTTGAGTTCGTGGTCGCCACGGACGATCAGGGCGACCAGTTTGCCTTCCTCGGCGGCGTGCACCACCAGGGTCTTGATGGTCTTCTCGATCGGCAGGCCGAACTTTTCCACCAGGGCGGCGATGGTCTTGGTCTCGGGCGTGTCGACCAGGCGCAGTTCTTCAGTGGCGGCGCCGCGAACGGTTTCGCGGGGCAGGGCCTCGGCCTTCTCGATGTTGGCGGCGTAGTCGGTGGACTCGCCGAAGACGATGTCGTCCTCACCGGAGCCGGCCAGTACGTGGAACTCGTGGGAGCCGCTGCCGCCGATGGAGCCGTTGTCGGCCTGCACAGCGCGGAAATCCAGGCCCAGGCGGGTGAAGATCTTGCTGTACGCGCCGTACATGACGTCGTAGGTCGCCTGCAGCGAGTCCTGGCTGGTGTGGAAGGAGTAGGCATCCTTCATGATGAACTCGCGGCCACGCATCAGGCCGAAGCGCGGACGGATCTCGTCACGGAACTTGGTCTGGATCTGGTACATGTTGATCGGCAGCTGCTTGTAGCTGTTCAGCTCGTTGCGCGCGAGGTCGGTGATGACCTCCTCGTGGGTCGGGCCGACGCAGAAGTCGCGGTCATGGCGGTCCTTCAGGCGCAGCAGCTCGGGGCCATACTGTTGCCAGCGACCGGACTCCTGCCACAGCTCGGCGGGCTGGATGGCTGGCATCAGCACTTCCAGGGCGCCGGCGGCGTTCATCTCTTCGCGAACGATGGTCTCCACCTTGCGCAGCACCCGCAGACCCATTGGCAGCCAGGTATACAGACCGGATGCCAGCTTGCGGATCATGCCGGCGCGCAGCATCAGCTGATGGCTGATCACGACCGCATCGGAAGGGGTTTCTTTCAGGGTGGACAGCAGGTACTGACTGGTACGCATCTTTGGCCGTTTTGTCGGTTGCGAAGGGGAATATAGGCTGGGCATTGTACGGTGCAGGTCTGGCTGCGTACAGGGCGCGGCGGACGGAGGGGGAGGAGTGGCGTGAGTCGTTTAACTGCGGCGCAGGTACAGGCGTTCATTCGCGCGGGATTGCCCATGGCGGACGACATGGATTTGCGCATCGATGCACTGGAAGGGCGCAGCGCCTTCGTGCGGGTTCCGTTCCACGGGCGGATGGTTCGTCCGGGGGGCACGGTGTCCGGGCCGACCATCATGTCGCTGGCAGATGCGGCGATGTATGCGGTGATCCTGGCGCAGCTGGATAACGTCGAGATGGCCGTTACTTCGAATCTCAATATCAACTTTCTCAGCAAGCCGAAGCCGGAGGACTTGTTGGCGGAAGCGAAGATATTGAAGCTGGGGCGCCGGCAGGTGGTTTGCGAAGTAGCTGTCTACTCGGTCAGTAATCCCGAGGAGTTGGTCGCTCATGTGACCGGGACTTATGTATTGCCGATGTAACGAATACGTTCGAAGTTGTAGTTAAGTTGCAATAAAAAAGCCCGGCGGATGCCGGGCTTTTTCTCGCTTGAGCGCGCGGGTCGATTACATGATCGACAGCGGGTACTCGGCGATCAGGCGGAACTCGTTCTGGCGGCCGCCAGTGGAGTCGTCGCCATAGTGGAACGCCTGGCGTACGCGCAGGGACAGGTCCTTGGCAGGGCCTTCCTGGATGACGTACTTGGCTTCGATGTTGGTTTCGTGCTCGCTGTCGTCTTTGCCGTACTTGCCAGCATAGGCGCCGGTCGCGTCAGCCTTGGTGCCGTCGATGTCGTCACCGTGGATGTAGCGAGTCATGAAGCTCAGGCCGGGTACGCCGTATTCGGCCATGTTCAGGTCGTAGCGAGCTTGCCAGGACTTCTCGCCCGGGCCGTTGAAGTCGGACCACTGCACGGAGTTGGCGAGGAAGATCGAATCACCACCGTCACCGGCACCGTTGTCACCGAAGCCAGCGTAGTCGAACGGCTCGTCGCCGTGGACTTTCTGGTAGGAGAGGGTGAAGGTGTGGGCGCTGAGGGTGTAGGCAGCGGCCAGCGAGTAGGTGGTGTTGCTGATGTTGCCCGCTTCGGCGCGACCTTCGTCGTTGGTGCGATAGATGTTGAAGTCGAAGCCCAGGGACTGGCTGTCAGCCAGCGGCAGGGTGTAGTTGGCGTTCATGTAGTACTGGCGCCACAGGTCTTCGAACTCGGAACCGTACAGGGAAACGCTGGCGTTATCGGTAATGGCGTATTTGCCGCCGATGAAGCTGGCTGCGTTGGTTTGGCGGTTGGCGTAGGTTGCCCAGATTTCACCGTCGCGGTTGGTGCTGGTCACGCCGCTGGAGCTGGTGAAGCGACCGGCTTCCAGGTCGAGGCCGGCGATCTCGCTGCTCAGCAGGTTGAAGCCAGTGGCTACTTGCGGAACCAGGCGAGTACCACCTGCGGCAAACACCGGAGCGGTGGGCTGCATGTCGCCATACTTCAGCTCGGTCTTGGAGATGCGGACCTTGACGGCGCCACCGGCTTTGCCGAAGTCGTCCTGCATGTCGCCTTTGTTGTCGACCTGGGTGTAACCGCTGCCGATGTGGCCGTTACCGCCGTCCAGTTTCAGCGACAGATAACCAAAGGCATCAACACCGAAGCCTACTGTGCCCTGGGTGAAGCCGGACGAGTAGTTGGTCAGGATGGCCCAGGTGGTGTCGCGCGGATCGCGAGCGTTGTTCGCTTCGGCGTTGTGGCCGTCACCGCCAGTCATGCGGTTGAAGTAGGCCATCTTGTTAGTGATGGTCAGGTGGCTATCTTCGAGGAATCCTTTGGATTCCGCTTGATCGCTGACGAAGGCTTCGGCCATGGCCAGTTGCGATGTTGTTGCAGAAACCGCCAGGGCGATGGCGCTCCACTTCATCACTTTCATTGTGATTGCTCCTTTGGTTTTGAAGTTATCTGCCATCACAGTGCAACGGTGACGGCTCATTCTTTTTGTCGGCGCTAACTTATAGCACGCGTGTTCAGTTGGCGATAGTTGCCCAAATAAACGCGCAAAAACTTTACGGGACTGTCGCGAAGCTGCATGACGCATGTCGCATTCAAGCAGTTCTCATGTTGCAAAAAGAGATGGCCCCCTGATTGCTTCATTGATGCTTCAGCCTTTGTGGTTCTCTATTCCATTGACCACTTCTTAAGTTCTCCCGCCTCCGCGTCCACTTCTTCGAATAGGGTGGCCGTCGGTGCGATGTCCTTGCCTCTAGCAACAACCGTGCACAAATGCCCGGAGCTGCTTTCACAGTGTTCGTCTTGCGACGCGTTGACGCATTTCACGGCTTCTGTTGGCGATTTGCAACATGGGCGCGCATGGATGTCGTTTTCCGGCATCCCACAGATATGGCTGTTTAAACGATTTTTCGCTGCTGATGGCCGTGGTTGCCGTGCAGATTCCTGCACGCGCCTATTGTAGGCATATGCCAATCCGCGCCATGCCCCACGCTGGGGCGGCGGGCAAAATGGCGTGCGCCGGGACGGGGCGCCGGCTGGGCGTGTTCGTTTGCAGGGCGCTCTAGTATTCTTCGCGGCCTTCGGCTCCTTCGTGGGGCTAGGCTTAAACATGGCTCGTCGAACAGGAGAGGTCTTATGTTCGCCCTGGATTCCCGCCTCCAGCAGGACACCGTCGCGGTGGGTGATTTCCCGCTCAGCAGCCTGCTATTGATGAACGACTCGCAATATCCGTGGTTCATCCTCGTTCCGCGTCGCGAAGACGTCAGTGAGATCTTCCAGCTGGACTCCGCCGATCAGCAGCAACTCTGGCGTGAGGCTACCCAATTGGCAGAGGTGCTCAAGGACACCTTCGATGCGGACAAGATGAACGTGGCCAATCTCGGCAACGTCGTCAGTCAGTTGCATGTGCATGTGATCGTGCGCAAGCAGGATGATGTCGCCTGGCCGGGCCCGGTCTGGGGCAAGCATCCGGCCGTTCCCTATAAAGATGAAGAATTGGCGCGGGTGCGCGAGAAACTGCGCATGGCGCTGGGCGATGGCTTTCGCTTCAGCCAGGAGTGAATGATGGAACTGGATAACCGGGTGACCGACCTGGAGAGCCGGCTGGCCTTCCAGGATGACACGCTGCAGACCCTGAGCGATGTGGTCTATGAGCAGGAGCGCGTGATCGAGCGTCTGCGCCTGCAGATGCAGGCGTTGCTCAAGCGTCTGGAGGATCTGCAAGGGCAGGTCGGCATCGCCGAAGATGACGCGCCACCGCCGCACTATTGATGCCGGAGTGAGTGATGCGCCCATGAAAAAGCCCGCCAATTGGCGGGCTTTTTCATGGTGCTGGCGATCAGCGGCGGTTGGGCAGGGCGGCGATCACGTCCTCGGCCTGCAGCCCCTTGTCGCGCTGGACCACCGAGAACTCCACGCGCTGTCCTTCGATCAGGATGCGGTGGCCTTCGCCGCGGATGGCGCGGAAGTGGACGAAGATGTCCTCGCCCGAGTCGCGGGAGATGAAGCCGAAACCCTTGGAGGTGTTGAACCACTTCACGGTGCCGGTTTCGCGGTCGACGCCGGCGAAGGTTTCGATGGCAGCGCTGGTGCTTGGTTTGTTGAGGCTGGCAATCCACTGCAGAACGACGGCGCCGGCCAGGCTCAGCAGCGGCAGCACGATGGCCGGTTGATCGCCGATGAAGGGCAGCGGGGCGAGCAGGATCAGGATCTGCAGAACAACGGCCAGTACCACCAGGGCGGTGGCCAGGCCTTGCAGGGCTGAAGGGTGTTTCAGCTGGCTGCTCGGGGTGAGCAGGAGGCTGGTCAGGCCGAGCAAGGCCAGATAGACAGCATCGCTTTGTTGCAGGTAGGGCAGGGCATCATTGCGCAGACTCGGGAAAAGGGACAGCACGAGTGCAGCGACGCCCGTCACGAGATGGACGATCTTCAACATGGCTACGGATTCACCTTGAGCGGGTAACGAAAAAAGAAGTAGCCGTCCCTGGGTGCGACGCCGGAAAAGAAAATGAAAGCGTGCCGGACGGCCTATGCGCGAAGCGCACGGCAGTTATTTAACAGCAAACCACTTGCCTTCTCAAATCAACCGCTTAGCTCATTCGTAGGGGGGGAGGCCTGCTGGAAGGCGGACCTCCTATATAAAGGAAGGATTACTCGGCGAGCAGGCTGCGCAGCATCCAGGCGGTCTTCTCGTGGACTTGCATGCGCTGGGTGAGCAAGTCGGCAGTGGGCTCGTCCGCCACCTTGTCGGCCAGCGGGAAGATGCTGCGTGCGGTGCGTACCACGGCTTCTTGCCCCTGAACCAGCAGCCTGATCATTTCCTGGGCATCCGGCACGCCTTCCTCTTCCTTGATGGAGGACAGGCGAGCGTAGGCGGCATAGGTGCCCGGCGCCGGGAAGCCCAGGGCGCGGATGCGCTCGGCAATGCTGTCCACGGCCAGCGCCAGTTCGGTGTACTGCCCTTCGAACATCAGGTGCAGGGTATTGAACATCGGCCCGGTGACGTTCCAGTGGAAGTTATGGGTCTTCAGGTACAGGGTGTAGGTATCGGCCAGCAGGCGGGACAGGCCGTCGGCGATGGCGGCGCGATCTTCTTTGGCGATTCCGATATCGATGTCCATGGCGATCTCCTCATCGTGCATGAATGATTTAAAACGCTGGATTCGAGGCTACCATCGGGGCAGGTGTGAAGCTCTTGGTCTATATCAAGGCAATCGATTGAGTTTTTCTATTAAAGGGCTGTGCGCCCGGCAGGCTTTTCCGCCACCGGAGCCCGGCTGCAACCTGCGGATTTTTCAGGCTATAATCGGCCTCTTTGCCGCGGGACGCGGACCCGTGGCGTTACACAGCCAAGGTGTTCCATGCCGATTTACGAGTACCAATGCCAGTCCTGCGCGCATCAGCTGGAATCGCTGCAGAAGATCAGCGATGCGCCGTTGGTCGATTGTCCGGCCTGCAAGGCTCCCGAATTGAAGAAGATGTTGTCGGCTCCGGGCTTCCGCCTGGGCGGCAGCGGTTGGTACGAGACCGACTTCAAGACCGGAGCGAAGAAGAACCTGGCCTCCGGCGATGCCCCAGCGGCCTGTCCGGCCACCGGTTGCGGTGCCGGCGCCTGCTCCGCCAGCGAATGAGCGGTTCCCTAGAATTCAAGACTTTCGAGAAGCGAAACACACCATGATGCGCAGCCACTATTGCGGCCAGTTGAACGAGAGCCTGGACGGCCAGGTAGTCACTCTTTGCGGTTGGGTACACCGTCGCCGCGACCACGGCGGGGTGATCTTCCTCGACGTGCGTGATCGTGAGGGTCTGGCCCAGGTGGTGTTTGACCCGGATCGCGTCGAGACCTTCGCCAAGGCCGACCGCGTGCGCAGCGAGTACGTGGTGAAGATCACCGGCAAGGTGCGCCTGCGCCCCGAAGGTGCGCGCAACTCGAACATGGCTTCGGGCGCCATCGAAGTGCTGGGCCACGAGCTGGAAGTGCTGAACCAGGCGGAAACCCCGCCGTTCCCGCTGGACGAATACTCCGACGTGGGCGAGGAAACCCGCCTGCGCTACCGCTTCATCGACCTGCGTCGCCCGGAAATGGCCGCCAAGCTGAAGCTGCGCGCGCGCATCACCAGCAGCATCCGCCGCTACCTGGACGACAACGGCTTCCTCGACGTGGAAACCCCGATCCTCGGTCGCCCGACGCCGGAAGGCGCGCGTGACTACCTGGTGCCGAGCCGCACCTACCCGGGCCACTTCTTCGCCCTGCCGCAGTCGCCCCAGTTGTTCAAGCAACTGCTGATGGTGGCCGGCTTCGACCGTTACTACCAGATCGCCAAGTGCTTCCGCGACGAAGACCTGCGTGCCGACCGCCAGCCGGAATTCACCCAGATCGACATCGAGACCAGCTTCCTCGAAGAAAGCGACATCATCGAGATCACCGAGAAGATGGTGCGCCAGCTGTTCAAGGAAGTACTGAACGTCGAGTTCGACGAATTCCCGCACATGCCCTTCGAGGAGGCCATGCGCCGCTACGGTTCGGACAAGCCTGACCTGCGTATCCCGCTGGAATTGGTCGACGTCGCCGATCAGTTGAAGGATGTCGAGTTCAAGGTCTTCTCCGGCCCGGCCAATGATCCGAAGGGTCGCGTTGCCGCCCTGCGCGTTCCGGGCGGTGCGAGCATGCCGCGCAAGCAGATCGACGACTACACCAAGTTCGTCGGCATCTACGGCGCCAAGGGCCTGGCCTACATCAAGGTCAACGAGCGCGCCAAGGGCGTGGAAGGCCTGCAGTCGCCGATCGTGAAGAACATCGCCGAGCCGAACCTGAACGAGATCCTCGATCGCGTCGGTGCGGTCGATGGCGACATCGTGTTCTTCGGCGCCGACAAGGCCAAGATCGTCTGCGACGCCCTGGGCGCGCTGCGCATCAAGGTCGGCCATGACCTCAACCTGCTCACCAAGGAGTGGGCACCGATGTGGGTCGTGGACTTCCCGATGTTCGAAGAGAACGACGACGGCAGCCTGACTTCGCTGCACCACCCGTTCACCGCACCCAAGTGCACCCCGGAAGAGCTGGAGGCCAACCCGGCCGGCAAGCTGTCCCGTGCCTACGACATGGTGCTCAACGGCACCGAGCTGGGCGGCGGTTCCATCCGTATCCACGACAAGGCCATGCAGCAGGCGGTGTTCCGCGTGCTGGGCATCGACGATGCGGAGCAGGAAGAGAAGTTCGGCTTCCTGCTGGACGCCCTGAAGTACGGCGCACCGCCGCACGGTGGCCTGGCCTTCGGCCTGGACCGTCTGGTGATGCTGATGACCGGCGCGGCCTCGATCCGCGAAGTCATCGCCTTCCCGAAAACCCAGAGCGCCGGCGACGTCATGACCCAGGCGCCGGGCACTGTAGATGCCAAGGCTCTGCGCGAGCTGAACATCCGCCTGCGCGAGCAGCAGAAGGCCGCCGAGTAAGTCGATTCGGATTGCAGCGGCGCCCGCAAACCGGGCGCCGCGTGCGAAGCAAACAAGTGATACGGAGTGAGTTATGGCTGGTCATTCCAAATGGGCCAACATCAAGCACCGCAAGGAACGTCAGGACGCCAAGAAGGGCAAGATCTTCACCAAGCTCATTCGTGAGCTGACCGTTGCTGCCAAGCAGGGTGGCGGGATTCCGGCGGACAACCCGCGCCTGCGCCTGGCCGTGGACAAGGCGCTGACCGCCAACATGACCCGCGACACCATCGACCGCGCCATCCAGCGCGGCGTGGGCTCCAGCGAAGCCGACAACATGGCTGAGCTGACCTACGAAGGCTACGCGCCCAGCGGCGTGGCGATCATCGTCGAGGCTATGACCGACAACCGCAACCGCACCGCGGCCGAAGTGCGCCATGCCTTCAGCAAGTGCGGCGGCAACCTCGGGACCGATGGTTCGGTGGCCTACATGTTCGAGCGCAAGGGGCAGATCAGCTATGCGCCGGGCGTGAACGAAGAGGCCCTGATGGATGCCGCGCTGGAAGCCGGCGCCGACGATGTAGTGGTCAATGACGATGGCTCCATCGACGTCTTCACCACCTTCGCCGACTTCATCTCGGTCAACGAAGCGCTGACCGAAGCGGGCTTCAAGGGCGAAGAGGCGGAGATCACCATGATCCCGTCGACCGTGGCGACCCTGGACCTGGACACCGCGCAGAAGGTCCTCAAGCTGATCGACATGCTGGAAGACCTGGATGACGTACAGAACGTCTACTCCAATGCGGACATCCCGGACGAGGTGATGGCCCAGTTGGGCTGATCCCACCACCGGCGATGTGCTGAAGCCGGAAGCGGGAGTGGTCGTCAGCGGCGCCTCCCGCTTCCGGTTTTTGTTATCTGAAATGCGCGTTGCAGACTAGGTGTGATCGAACGGACATGACCCTGATTCTCGGTATCGACCCAGGCTCACGGATTACCGGCTTCGGCGTGGTGCGCGACACCGGCCGTGGTTGTGAATACGTGGCTTCGGGCTGCATCCGCACCGGCAATGGCGAGCTGTTCGAACGCCTGCAGATCGTCTTTCGTGGTGTGCGTGAGGTCATCCAGACCTACCAGCCGACCATGATGGGCATCGAGCAGGTGTTCATGGCGCGCAACGCCGACTCGGCGCTGAAGCTGGGGCAGGCGCGTGGCGCGGCCATAGTCGCGGCGGCGGAAGAGGGGCTGCAGATCGCCGAGTACACCGCCAGCCAGGTCAAGCAGGCGATTGCCGGCACCGGCGGCGCGGACAAGCAGCAGGTGCAGATGATGGTCATGCATCTGCTCAAGCTGACGCAGAAGCCGCAGATCGATGCCTCCGATGCACTGGCCATCGCCCTGTGCCATGCGCATACCCGGCAGAGCCTGGTGCCACATGGCCTGATGGGCGCCCGCCGTCGCGGCGGTCGCCTGCGCCTGTGATATCCAGACAAACTTTCTTCAAGGACTTTGACTCGTGATTGGACGCTTGCGTGGCACCCTGGCGGAAAAGCAGCCGCCGCACCTCATCGTCGATGTGAATGGCGTGGGCTACGAGCTGGAAGTGCCGATGACCACCCTGTATCGCCTGCCGAGCCTGGGCGAGCCGGTGACCCTGCACACCCATTTGGTGGTGCGCGAGGATGCCCACCTGCTCTATGGCTTTGCCGAGAAGCGTGAGCGTGAGCTGTTTCGCGAGCTGATCCGCCTCAATGGCGTGGGGCCGAAGCTGGCGCTGGCGTTGATGTCCGGGCTGGAAGTCGATGAGCTGGTGCGTTGCGTGCAGGCCCAGGATACTTCCACCCTGGTGAAGATTCCCGGTGTCGGCAAGAAAACCGCCGAGCGCCTGCTGGTAGAGCTCAAGGATCGCTTCAAGGCGTGGGAGAATATTCCTTCCATCGCACCATTGGTGGTGGAACCCCTGCGGGTAGCCGCAGTCTCAAGCGCCGAGTCCGATGCGGTCAGCGCGCTGATCGCCCTGGGCTTCAAACCCCAGGAGGCGAGCCGCGCCGTGGCCGCCGTGCAGGAGGAAGGCTTGTCCAGCGAAGAACTCATCCGCCGTTCCCTCAAGGGCATGGTCTAGGTAGACACTGATGATCGAAGCCGATCGCCTGATTTCCTCCGCTTCCACTCGCGACCGCGAAGAGCAGTTCGACCGCGCCATCCGCCCGCTCAAGCTGGCGGACTACGTCGGTCAGCCGGTGGTGCGCGAGCAGATGGAGTTGTTCATCCAGGCGGCCCGTGGGCGTCAGGAAGCGCTGGATCACACGCTGATCTTCGGCCCGCCCGGATTGGGCAAGACCACCCTGGCGAACATCATCGCCCAGGAGATGGGCGTTTCGATCAAGAGCACCTCCGGCCCGGTGCTGGAGCGCCCCGGCGACCTGGCGGCAATCCTGACCAACCTCGAGCCCAACGACGTGCTGTTCGTGGATGAGATCCATCGCCTGTCGCCCATCGTCGAGGAAGTGTTGTACCCGGCCATGGAAGACTTCCAGCTGGATATCATGATTGGCGAAGGCCCGGCTGCACGCTCGATCAAGCTCGACTTGCCACCCTTCACTCTGGTTGGCGCGACGACTCGTGCCGGCATGCTGACCAATCCGCTGCGTGACCGCTTCGGTATCGTCCAGCGTCTCGAGTTCTATGGTGTGGACGATCTTTCCAGTATCGTCGCGCGCTCGGCGAGCATCCTCGGGCTGGAAATCGAGCCTGCGGGCGCCTACGAAATCGCCCGGCGTGCACGTGGCACGCCGCGGATCGCCAACCGTCTGCTGCGCCGTGTGCGGGATTTCGCCGAGGTGCGCGGCACCGGACATATCAGCAGTGACATCGCCGACAAGGCGCTGAACCTGCTGGACGTGGACGAACGAGGCTTCGATCACCAGGATCGCCGCCTGCTGCTGACGATGATCGACAAGTTCGATGGCGGCCCGGTGGGTATCGACAACCTGGCGGCGGCCATCAGCGAAGAAAGACACACGATTGAAGATGTGCTGGAGCCCTATCTGATCCAGCAAGGCTATATCATGCGCACACCGCGCGGCCGTGTCGTGACCCGGCACGCGTACCTGCATTTCGGCCTGAACGTGCCGAAGCGGATGGGGGAGGGGGCGACGCCGGATCTGTTCGCCCCTGAAGATGGTAATTAATTGCATTTGTAGACGATTGCCGATTGGCAAAGTCTCTACTTGGTTCTAGAGTATGCGCGCGCAACACGGGGGTCAGCCGTTCCAGCAGCGGTATCGGGTCTATTACGAGGACACCGATGCCGGCGGCATCGTCTACTACGTCAATTACCTCAAGTTCATGGAGCGGGCTCGTACCGAGCGGCTGCGTGATCTGGGCTTCGCCCAGTCACAGCTGGCGGGGGAGAACCTGCTTTTCGTCGTTCATTCGGCCGAGGCGCGTTATCACGCACCGGCCCGCCTGGACGATGAGCTGCTCGTCAGCGCCGAAGTCGAGGAATTGAACCGCGCGAGCCTGAAGTTTCGTCAACAGGTTCGGCGGGCGTCGGATTCGACCTTGCTCTGCGAGGGGCGATTCCTGGTGGCGTGCGTGCGGGCGGACAACCTGAAACCCCGCGCTATCCCAGATGTGTTGCGTGCGGCATTTGCCGGCAGTCCGGACACCCTTTCAGCAGGAGATTAACGTGGAACCGAACGTCGTCGACCATACTTCCATGTGGAGCTTGATCAGTAACGCCAGCGTCGTGGTACAGCTGGTGATGCTGACCCTGGTGGCCGCATCGGTCACTTCCTGGATCATGATTTTCCAGCGCAGCAACATGATGCGCTCGGCGAAGAAGGCCCTGGAAACTTTCGAAGAGCGCTTCTGGTCGGGCATCGACCTGTCCAAGCTCTATCGTCAGGCGGGCAGCAACCCCGATCCGGATTCGGGGGTCGAGCAGATCTTCCGTGCCGGCTTCAAGGAATTCTCGCGTCTGCGCCAGCAGGCCGGCGTCGATCCGGATGCAGTGATGGAAGGCGTTTCCCGCGCCATGCGCGTTGCCATTTCCCGTGAGGAAGAGAAGCTGGAAACCAGCCTGCCGTTCCTCGCCACCGTCGGTTCCACCAGCCCGTACATCGGTCTGTTCGGCACCGTGTGGGGCATCATGAACTCCTTCCGTGGCCTGGCCACCGTGCAGCAGGCCACCCTCGCCACCGTGGCGCCGGGTATCGCCGAAGCGCTGATCGCCACTGCAATCGGCCTGTTCGCGGCGATTCCCGCGGTCATCGCCTACAACCGTTTCGCCGCTCGCTCGGAAATGCTCATCGGCCGCTACTACACCTTCGCCGACGAGTTCCAGGCCATCCTGCACCGCAAAGTGCACACCAGCGACGATTGAAGACGACCAAGAGGTAAGCCGTCATGGCAAGAGTTCGTCACAAGCGCAAGCCGGTCGCGGAAATGAACGTGGTGCCCTACATCGACGTGATGTTGGTACTGCTGGTCATTTTCATGGTGACCGCGCCCATGCTCAACCAGGGGGTCAAGGTCGACCTGCCCAAGGTTTCCAGCGAAGCGCTGCCGCAGGATAACGATTCCCGCGTGCTCACCATCTCCATCAAGGCCGACAAGACCTACTACTGGAACATGGGCTCGGAAGTGGACCCGGATCAGGGCAAGGGCAGCCAGACTGCCGTGGACCTCGATCAACTGGTCAACGCTGCCACTGGGATCATGGCCGAGAACAGCCGCCAGGGTAAGAAAGTCCAGGTCTTCGTCCGTGGGGACAAGGCAGTCGACTATGGCTCGGTCATGGCCGTCATGGGCGGTCTGCAGAAAGCCGGAGTCGGCAACGTCGGTCTGATTACCGAGGCACCAGGTAGTTGATGCACCAGCTCGAGCGCTCTCAATCGGAAGGCTACTTCTGGCCAACGGTCCTGGCCGTGGCCCTGCATGTGTTGATTTTCGCCATGCTGTTCGTCAGCTGGGCCAGTACGCCTGAACTGCCGCCTTCGCGGCCGATCGTCCAGGCTACCCTGTACCAGCTGAAGTCCAAGAGCCAGGCAACCCAGCAGACCAACCAGAAGATAGCCGGCGAGGCGAAGAAGACTTCGGCCAAGCAATACGAGCAGGAGCAGCTCGAGCAGAAGAAGGCTGAGCAGCAGGCATTGGCTGCTGCGAAAGCCGAGGAACAAAAGAAGGCTGATGCGGCTCAAAAGGCTGCAGATGCCGCTGAGAAAGCGGCTGAAGCGAAGAAGGCAGATGACGCCAAGAAGGCCGCCGATGCCGCCGCAGCCGCCAAGAAGGCGGCCGAGGCCAAGGCTGCCGAGCAGAAACAGCAGGCTGACATAGCCAAGAAGAAAGCTGAGGAAGAGGCCAAGAAAGAGGCCGCTGACGAGGCGAAGAAGAAAGCTGCCGAGGAGGCCAAGAAGAAGGCCGCCGAGGACGCGAAGAAAAAAGCCGCCGCGGATGAAGCCAAGAAGAAGGCTGCCGCGGTCGAGGCTGCGAAGAAGAAGGCTGCCGCGGCAGCCGCCGCCGCAGCGCGCAAGGCGACGGAAGACAAGAAGGCCCAGGCCCTGGCCGATCTGCTGTCCAACGACACGCAACGGCAGCAGGCCCTGGCTGACGAGCAAGGTGACGAGGTGGCGGGTAACTTTGACGATCTGATCGTCAGCCTGGTAAGCCAGCAGTGGAGCCGTCCTCCTTCAGCTCGTAACGGAATGAGCGTAGAAGTGCTGATTCAGATGCTGCCGAGCGGCGCCATCACCAATGTGAGTGTGACCCGCTCCAGCGGTGACAAGCCGTTCGACGATTCGGCGGTGGCTGCGGTCCGAAATGTGGGCCGTATTCCCGAACTGCAAAAACTGGATCGCGCCACGTTCGATAGCCTGTATCGTCAGCGCCGAATGGTCTTCAAACCGGAGGATTTAGATCTGTGAGTACCCTGATTCGCTTCGCGCTCTTCGCCCTGGCCCTGGTGGCCGGCGCAGCGCAGGCCGCCGACCCGCTGGTGATCTCCAGTGGTCGTGACTCGGCCGTCCCGATTGCCGTGGTTCCGTTCGGCTGGCAGGGCGGTAACGTCCTGCCGGAAGACATGTCGAACATCATCGGCAATGACCTGCGCAACTCCGGTTACTTCGAACCGATTCCGCGCCAGAACATGATCAGCCAGCCGGCCCAGGCCAGTGAGGTGATCTACCGCGACTGGCAGGCCCTCGGAGCGCAGTACGTGCTGGTCGGCAGCATCGTGCCCAATGGTGGCCGCCTGCAGATCCAGTACGCCCTGCTCAACGTGGCGACCCAGGAGCAGGTCCTGACCGGGAGCGTGGGTGGCACCACCGACCAGCTTCGCGACATGTCGCACTACATCGCCGACCAGTCGTTCGAGAAGCTCACCGGCATCAAGGGGGCATTCTCCACCAAGCTGCTCTACGTGACCGCGGAGCGCTTCTCGGTGGACAACACCCGCTACACCCTGCAGCGCTCCGACTATGACGGTGCCCGTCCGGTGACCCTGCTGCAGTCGCGCGAGCCGATCCTCTCGCCGCGCTTCTCGCCTGATGGCCGTCGCATTGCCTATGTGTCCTTCGAGCAGAAGCGTCCGCGCATCTTCATGCAGTACGTCGACACTGGCCGCCGCGAGCAGATCTCCAACTTCGAAGGCCTCAATGGCGCCCCGGCCTTCTCGCCGGATGGCAACCGCCTGGCTTTCGTGCTGTCGCGCGATGGCAACCCGGAGATCTACGTGATGGACCTGGGCAGCCGCCAACTGCGTCGCCTGACCAACAACTCGGCGATCGACACCGAACCCTTCTGGGGGGCGGATGGCTCGACCCTGTACTTCACCTCGGATCGTGGCGGCAAGCCGCAGATCTACAAGATGAATGTGAACTCGGGCGCTACCGACCGCGTTACCTTCATCGGCAACTACAACGCCAACCCGAAACTGTCGGCGGATGAGAAGACCCTGGTCATGGTTCACCGCCAGGACGGTTTCACCAACTTCCAGATCGCAGCGCAGGACCTTCAGCGCGGTAATCTCCGGGTACTTTCCAATACCAACCTGGATGACTCGCCCACTGTTGCGCCAAATGGCACGATGCTAATATACGCCACCCGCCAGCAGGACCGGGGCGTGTTGATGCTCGTGAGCATCAACGGACGTGTTCGGTTACCGCTACCCACCGCTCAAGGCGACGTGCGAGAGCCTTCCTGGTCCCCTTACCTGAACTGACGGTTGCCAACTGTTTCAAACTTATACACTGGGGTTCATTAGGAGTTACATGATGGAAATGCTGAAATTCGGCAAATTTGCCGTTATCGCCCTCGCCATGGCTGTTGCCGTAGGCTGCTCGTCCAAGAAAGGCGATGCTACTGGTGAAGGCGCCAATGGCGGCGTTGATCCGAACGCTGGCTACGGCGCCAACAGTGGTGCCGTTGACGGCTCCCTGAGCGACGAAGCCGCTCTGCGCGCTATCACCACCTTCTACTTCGAGTACGACAGCTCCGACCTGAAGCCGGAAGCCATGCGTGCCCTGGACGTACACGCCAAGGACCTGAAAGGTTCCGGCCAGCGCGTAGTCCTGGAAGGTCACACTGACGAGCGCGGCACCCGCGAGTACAACATGGCTCTGGGCGAGCGTCGTGCCAAGGCCGTTCAGCGCTACCTGGTGCTGCAGGGCGTGTCCCCGGCTCAGCTGGAACTGGTTTCCTACGGCAAAGAGCGTCCGGTTGCCACTGGCCATGACGAGCAGTCCTGGGCCCAGAACCGTCGCGTTGAGCTGAAGAAGTAAGACGTGATGCCGATGCGCCTGCGTTTTCTGACCTTGATCGCATGCGGACTGCCGCTCATGGCGGCAGCCGCTGTTCCGGTACAGGACGGTAATGGTGGCTATGCCAGCACACCGCCCTCAGGTTATGGCACCGCAGGCGCGGATGGCGCCTACGCCGGAGGCGGGGTCGTTACCCCCGTCTCCGGTCAGGCTCAGCTGTTCATGCAGCTGCAGCAGATGCAGGACGAGCTGTCCCGTCTGCGCGGCATGCTCGAAGAGCAGCAGAACCAGATCCAGCAAATGAAGCAGGAAAACCAGGAACGCTTCCAGGACATCGACAGCCGCCTTTCCAGCGGTGCAGGTGCAGGAGCGGCCGGTGCTGCTGTTCAACCCAATTCCCCCGCTGCCGGCGCCAGTGCCGGAGCTGCCGCAGGAGCAGGCGTTGCCGCCGCCCAGCAACAGCAGCCCGCCGCCAGCAACGAGCCGGGTGACCCGGCAAAAGAGAAGCTGTACTACGACGCGTCCTTCGACCTGGTCAAGGCCAAGGACTTCGACAAGGCCAGCCAGGCCTTCGGGGCCTTCCTGCGCAAGTACCCGAACAGCCAGTACGCAGGCAATGCACAGTATTGGCTGGGTGAGGTGAACCTCGCCAAGGGTGACCTGCAGGGCGCCGGCCAGGCTTTCGCCCGCGTCAGCCAGGCTTATCCGAGCAGTACCAAGGTTCCGGACTCGCTGTACAAGCTCGCTGATGTCGAGCGCCGCCTTGGTAATACCGACAAGGCCCGTGGCATCCTGCAACAGGTCGTGGCCCAGTATCCGGGCTCTTCCGCTGCCCAGCTGTCCCAGCGTGACCTGAAGAATCTGAAGTAAGCTTCCTGTCCCGCAGTCTGAAACCCGCGCTCGTCGCGGGTTTTTTCGTTAGAATTGCCGCCCCCGGAAACCGCCAGTGGTTTCAGCTCGGCTGATGTCTGCAGCGTTCCGGGCTTGCCGGGCACCCGAGTGTGCCCACGACTTCAACGCAACGGAGGCGGATGGCCTGTATAGCCGTCACGCCCGTGGCTGATATGCAACAGACCCTGCGCATTACCGAGATTTTCTACTCGTTGCAGGGGGAGACGCGCACCGCCGGCTTGCCGACCGTGTTCGTACGCCTGACCGGCTGTCCCCTGCGCTGCAATTACTGCGATACCGCCTACGCCTTCAGTGGTGGCGAGATTCATAGCCTCGACGCCATCCTCGATCAGGTAGCCCGCTATCGCCCGCGTCATGTCTGCGTAACCGGTGGCGAGCCGCTGGCTCAGCCCAACTGCATTCCGCTGCTCCAGCGACTGTGCGATGCCGGCTATGACGTGTCGCTGGAAACCAGTGGCGCGCTCGACATCTCTACCAGCGACCGCCGCGTCAGTCGGGTGCTTGACTTGAAGACTCCGGGCTCCGGGGAAGTGGCGCGCAATCGTTACGAGAACATCGGCGAGCTGACGGCCAACGATCAGGTGAAGTTCGTCATCTGCTCCCGCGAGGACTATGACTGGGCGGTCTCCAAGCTGATCGAGTATCGCCTCGAGCAGCGCGCCGGCGAAGTGCTGTTCTCGCCCAGTCACCGCCAGGTGGATGCGCGTGCGCTGGCCGACTGGATCGTCAGCGACAACCTGCCGGTGCGTCTGCAGCTGCAATTGCACAAGATTCTCTGGAACGATGAGCCGGGCCACTGAGCGCGGAGGAGACCCTGTTGATGTCCGATAAGACAGTCGTGAATGACAAGAAAGCCGTGATCCTGCTCTCTGGTGGCCTGGATTCTGCCACCGTGGTCGCCCTGGCCAAGGCCGAAGGCTATGCCTGCTACACCATGAGCTTCGACTATGGCCAGCGCCATCGCGCCGAGCTGCAGGCAGCTGCGCGCGTCGCTCGCCAGCAGGGCGTGATCGAGCACAAGGTGATCGGCCTGAACCTGAACGGTATCGGCGGCTCGGCCCTGACCGACAGCAGCATCGATGTGCCCGAGGGGCCTAGCGAGGGTATCCCGGTCACCTATGTGCCCGCGCGTAACACCGTGTTCCTGTCACTTGCCCTGGGTTGGGCGGAAGTGCTGGGCGCACGGGACATCTTCATTGGTGTGAACGCTGTGGATTACTCCGGCTACCCGGACTGTCGCCCGGAGTTCGTCGAGGCCTTCGAGCGTATGGCCAACCTGGCGACCAAGGCTGGTGTTGAGGGCGACGGCTTCCGTATCCAGGCGCCGCTGCAGTTCCTGTCCAAGGCGCAGATCATCGAAGCGGGTATCGCGCAGGGAGTGGACTACAGCCTGACCGTTTCCTGCTATCAGGCCGATGATGACGGGCGTGCCTGTGGTAAATGTGACAGCTGTCGACTGCGTTCCGAGGGCTTTTCTGCCGCCGGAATTTCCGACCCGACGCGATATTTCTGAAAAAAGTTTTCGCGGGGTGTTGTTTTTGCGTTAGAAATCAGTATTATACGCACCACGTCGGGTCGTTAGCTCAGTCGGTAGAGCAGTTGGCTTTTAACCAATTGGTCGTAGGTTCGAATCCTACACGACCCACCACTATCGCAGCGGTTGTGCGGTACTAGGAAGGGGGGCTTGCCAGCCAGATTTCTAGTCTTGCAGCCGTCTGGAGCGAACCTTAGGCTCGCTCCCTTGTGATGTCAATATGAAATAGCCCGCCTTCCAAGGCGGGCTTTTTCGTTTCTGGGCCAGTGAAATCAGCTATTTGGGCGTAGGACAGCGCCGCTGGTGCGACAATGCCGCAGGCGGTCTAGCTGGGTGGAATCCGCGCAGCCAGAGGCCTGGCGCCAGAATTCAAGCACCAGGAGCTGCATCAGATTTTCCCTATGAGGATGTCGCGAGTGGATGCCGGTGATGGCGCTTTGCCATTCGTCGGTTCGTTGCGCTATGGCGAGGCTCTTGCCGCGAAACGCGTAGAGCTTCCTGCTGATCCAGTTCGAGAATAGGGCGTTGTAGCAGTGCTCGACATGATGGTGAAGAGCAAGCTGGGCGTGAACAATTCCTCGGGAGGCAAGGATGGCTCTGTACCTGCTCGGTCGAACTGCAGCTGCATCAGCGCGGCCGCCATCTCCTGGGTAGCAGGATCCGCGAGAACGGCTCGGCCATGTTCGAGCTGCAGCTGCTCTGTCGAGCGCAGCTCTCGCACCTGAGGTTCGCAGGTTCCTGGTGCTCCGGTTTCCTCGGCGTGCCGAACCAACTGCAGAGCACCTTGATGCAGGCTGCGTTCGTGCAGTACCTCTCGCATGTGGTCGTAGTCGGCCTCGATGTAGCTCATCGTGGTGGCGATATTCGAGTGGTTCAGCAAGCTCTTCGTTAGGTGGATGTTCCTTTCAGGCTGCTTCATCAAATCGGTGGCTAGCGTGTGCCTGAATCTGTGCGGAGTCATCCTGACGCCGAGCTTGTCGATCAGCTTTTTATACATCGCTTCGACTTGGTCGGAGTTCATCTCTGCGCGTTTGTAATGCGGGGAGAATCTGTTGACGTTGAACAACTGATCCTTCTGCGAGAAGCCGAGCCTCTCGGCCTCGAGCAGGAGGCGTTCAATATGTGGAGCCAGGCCTTCCACAATCGGCACTCGGAATTCACGGTGCGTCTTCTCGGTCTCGCCTCGGACCAGGATCAGCTGGTTGTTCCAGTCGACATCCTGCAGGCGCAGGCAGAGGAGGGCGTTCAGGCGGATCCCGGTGTAGTAGAACATCTCAAAGGTGGCGAGCCAGAACCAGGCCGGGGTGATCCGGCTGCGCTGGTTCGTGCAGTGCTCTTCATCCGCAAGAGACATCAGCCAGCGCCGCGCTCGGTGTATCGCCTCGCCAGCGACGATTTTGCTTGGGCGCTTTGGCGCCACGACAGTGGTCTTCTTGAAGGGATTGACCATCGCCTGAGGCAGGATGCTGTGTTCGATAGCGTAGCCCCACACGGTACGCAGGTGGTTGGAGTATGTATTCCAGCTTCTTTTGGATAGCCCGCCATCGATGACTTTGTTGCGCCAGGCCAGGATCTGCCGGCGCTCAATGGTTGTGACGTCGACTGCCGGCCCGAAGAAGCGCTCTAGCGCCTTCATGGCCGCTTTGTAGATCTTTGCGCTGGCTTCGCGCAGATCGTGGTCGAGGATGTACTCCTCGACCAGTTCGATAGGCTTCATTGCGTGGCTCCGTCAGCTTGAAGGGCCAGGCTCGGGTTGTCGAAAGGGACCTCATTGAAAACTGCATGCGGATCCCGGAGAAGATACCCGCGCAGCTGCTTGGATTTGCGCGGGCCGACTACATCGAAGGTCCAGATGTTCAGGCTCTTCGCGGTCTTTCGGTGCAGCTTCTCTTTCTCAAATGCGCGTTGGACCAGCTGCCAGGACTTCACTCCTTGCGCTGTCGCCTGCCTTTCCAGGTCGGGGTGCTCGAGCACATAGCGTTTGAATATCCCCGGTGTGACGAGCATTGCGGTGCCATCGGCCGTGTGAACGAGGGCCTTGGCATCGTTGATGATGATTCGGTGGGAAGCGATCCCTGCTTTCAGCCAGGCAACGAATCCCTGTCCCAGTGAGTGGCTACTGGTAGGCATTGCAGTCGTGTCTTCTGGTGCAGGAGACCCAGCAGGGGTCTCGGAAGAGTCTTGAGCCTGCTCCTGGTCTTCCATTGGCATGGTTGGAGCGGCCGTTCGGCCGGGGCTATTGTCTAGCTCTTCTGATGGCGCGGTGATATTACCAAATAGTGACAATAATTCGTCTACTTCTGATGGACGGATATTTGACGCATCGTTGGGAGCCGGCTGTAACGTTTTTCTACGGGGTGCCGGCGGAGGGGATTGCTCGCCAGTTACATCGCCTTCGGTAGCAGGCTGGAGTGGTTCGTCAGGGATCCTGCAGGTAGTTTCCTCCGCGGTAGCGGAGCTGCTGTCCTCGTGTTCCAGGGTGAGGCTTCCCACGTAGGGCTCTGGCCGTTCTTTTGCGTCTGGCCAGATCAAGGCGGGCGCGATTTTCAGCATCGTGAAGGTGTTCTTCCAGCCACGCCCGTTGTCGACGGTAGCCTTCCAGATTGCCTTGTCCTGGGAGTTTGTCTGAATAACAGCCTGGTCCTGGAGCATGTTGAAGAATGGGGCATTCGAACTGGGGATTCCCTCAATGCCCTGGGCCAGAAGGTAAGCTCGAAGCTGATCAGCCGCAGGTTTGCTGACGAGCCACAACGCATCCTGGGCCAGCCAGCCATCGGCAGGGCCATCAGGGTGGTTCAGCTTGAATTTCTCACGCACCAGGTAGCGCAGTCCTTCCGCCAGTTGCCGCTGCAGTGACTGTTTGGGCGCTGCCAGCGCGCGGTCGGGATTGCCGCCGAGTTCCTGCGCGACGGAGGCTGAGTCAGCCTTCACGACGATTTCTCCCAGGATGCCAGCGTTCTCGTATTGGCCAGCGAGCAGGTAGATCAGTGGCTTCCAGAGTTCGGGAAATCCGCTGAGCCAGTCCAAGATGCCCTTGTCGAGGATCTGCGCGTAGATGAGTGCGGAGGCAGCTCCGTGCAGCTGGTATTCACGGCCTTTCACATATCTGAAACGGTAAGGCTTGGTGATCGGGCCGTGCCAGGGGTGCCACGTCCCGCCGCCCTGCAGTTCGACGATCACGTCGACGGCGATCTTCCCGAGGTCGTGGATCAACGCCCCGTAGGCCGCTGCTGCAGACCAGGCTTCCGCTTGAGCTGACTGGGACTCCGGCGGAGCTCCGATCGGGAGGAGATAGGTCTGCCTGATCTTCAGGGCGTATGCGACGATTTCCAGGCCGTGATCCAGTAGGCCGCCAAGATGGGCATGGTGGTGATTCTCCGAGGCAGGGAGTAACTGGACCAGTTCGGCGAAGCGCTCGAGCGGTTGTCGGTAGAGGGCGTCATACTGCTGGCGTGACAGCGAAGCGCGGCGCCAGATGTTCTCCAGAAGCTGCTGTCGACGAGGCAGGCTCAAGAGGTCAGAGGCGCGCGCGGGTAAGTGGAAGCCCTGCGGGGAGGCTTCTGACGGTGGCTCAGCGGATTTTGGTTTCCGGCTGAACCAGGCGAGGAGGGGCATGCGGGGCTCCAAGGCATATGCATGGAGCAGGGTTTTCTACCAACTGACAGCGGGTTATCCATAGAAAAGCGTATTCTCCTTTCTCGGTGATTTTGAGGCAAAATGCCATCACCGTGGCCAGTTGAGCTCATGTAAGGAGAGGTTTATGGAACTAACGAAGGATCAGCCGACAAAAGTTTTAATATGCGGTGACAATGGACTACGGCATACGTTGTATGTCAAGAGAGTTCCAGCGTCTGATGGCCGAGCTTGGCAGCTTGTAGATAAAGATACTGGAGCTCCAGTCTATGGCAGTCTTAGCTTTAAAGTTGAAAGGTCTGAGCATATAGAAATGGTTGGGTTTGTCACGATTGAAAATAATGTCGTGTACAATTTGAAAGTATTCCCTGTTGAAACAGGGCTGCGGATTGGTGAGCTAATTAGCTTCTCATAGTAAATAATAGATCCACTCTGAAAAGCCCTTCCCGGCCGGAGGTCGCCCTTTCGGGTAGGGCTTTTACCCTTCTGAACCATTCCATTATCTATTCCAACCCATTTCCCCTTTGGGCCATTTAGCTTGCGGGAACCTGCTGCAGGTGCCTTTCAACCTCCATGGCATCGTGGAGAATGCGGACGATCTCGACGACCTGGTCGTTGCCTAGCCTATAGAAGACGACATGCCGTGGCCTATCTACACGGCCGCTCTGCGACTCGGTGCGGCAGTAGAGTAGGTGCAAGCTGCGCAAGCCTGCTGCTAACTGCTTGCGATCAAGGCTGCCGATTCGCTCAGGCTCTGCAGCAACTGAGACGAAGGCAGCCTGGATTAGCCCTTGGTAGCGACGCCGAGCGTTCTCGCCAAACTTCGCTTGGGTGTATCGGAGGATGTCGATCAGGTCAGTTTGAGCGTCGAGAGATAGGCGAAATGCGGGCGAGCTCACTGCTTCGTGCTCGCCAGCTGGCCCAGTTCTTCCAGGTACTGCTCGAGCTCAGTATCGGATGCAATCTCGACGAACTGGCCGGCATCTAGTTGCATGATGCCGCTTGACGTTGCGTTGCGTAGCGCAACGAGCTTGGCTGACTCTTCCGCCTCGCGCTCGAGGAGCAGACGTAAGCCGGCGCGGACGACTTCGCTGAAATTCTGGTACCGACCTTCGCTCACGAGGTCATCGATGGATTTCTCCATGGGCTGAGGCAGTACGACGTTATGGGTGGCCATGACGATCTCCGGGTAAAGATTGGTATGGCGTTTTATGCCATGATGCTTGCGGAAATGCAAAAAACGGCGTATATCTGATATCACGGTGCCTTCCCGAAGGCGAGGAGAACGACCATGACTGCAGTGACCAAAGGATTTGCCAGCCGCCTTGGCTTCGGTGTTGGACGCACCCTGCGGTTCTTCATGAACGATCGGAAAGTCGGTCTTCGTTGGGTAAAAAGGGCTTTCCTCGTAACGGCGCTGCTGGTGGTTCTTGTGAACTCCTTCAGCTGGCTTCTCGGCTCATTGTTGACTGTTGGCTGTCTTGGTCTTGCTCTGTATGCCTTGGTGAGGGGTGATGCTGACGTCCTCAAAGGTGTCTTTTCTGAAGATAAAGATGCCCCTTACGGTCGCGATGTCTTTGGTCGGGAGCTGGACAGCTGGGGGAACATCGATGGCGAGTATCTGCACAGCAGTGATGACTGATATCTAGCCCTAGAGGGGGCTCTGGCCTGATCTCCAAGGCTAGCTATCTTCAGTTCCCTATTTAAAGGATTTGATTCCGTCTTGGGCGATTCCCCCCGCGTTCTCTCCTGATTTCTTGACGTCCCTAGTGGCGCTCGCCAGGCCATCTAAAGCACCGCTCGCTTTCACTCCGGCCCAACCAATTGCCGCAATCCAGAAGGCAGGAAGTATGAGGAACATTGCCCCCATAACAAAGTTCAAGATGGTATCTTGAGTTGCCGTGTTTATTCCCATCACTGGGTCAAACGATAGATGGGGTGAGCCGGAGCCATACATAGCATCAATAATGGTGCTATCGATCCATCTGGCAAGTTGAAACCAGAAATCAACGAATATCATTGCGAAGAAAATGACTGAGACTGTCATGGCGACTTGTAACTGGTATGAGCCAATTACTAGAACTATAGGGATGCAAATAACCAAGGCCATCTTCAAGAACGCCATGGCCATCGGTAACGCTTGACGAACCATATCCATTCCTGGGAAGTAGGCTAACGAGCCGACTGCTATACCCAAGGTTCCGCCTGCACGTGAGAGTCCGTTCCAGAGTGTCCCTCCTACCTGGCCGCCATAGTCCGTATAGACGTCGCCGTTAACTTGGTTGGATGGTGACACCAACTGTCGAATCAGCGAGTCAGTTACCTCTTCCTGCGATAGCCACTTTGCCCATCCGAGAAACTGGGTCAGAAGGTCCGGATCGACCTGGGCCTTCAGCCGATCGCGCAGGCCGATGCTACTGTCGGACCACCACTGCTTACATTTGGGATAGCCGCCTCCGCCTGTGACCTCCGGCATGCCGGCATCACGCTGAGAATCATAAGGCCACGCAGCCCGGGGCGTCCTCGAGTAATCGGTGTCGTAGTAACCACTGTTGTTCAGGAAGTAGTGCGAACCGATCCAGTTGAGGTCCTGGAGCGCTTTCTTGTCTTCGGCCATCGAGCCTAAGTCTGGCTGCCTCATGAACAGCCGCGCGCGCGAGGGGCCGAAGCAGTCATGGGTGAAGTCCGCCACCTCCTGGGCGAGGAGTGGGTTGTTGATCCGCGTCGAGTCGACATCCATGCGCATCTGGCGAAGGTCTGTGCCACAGGGAATGGCAGCGATAGCGCCGTTCGTGAAGCCCTTGGAGAGCGCGTGCATGAAAGCCCACCAGATTGGGAGCTCCGCGCTCTTGCCAGCTATCGAACTGAATGTGGTGTTCCAGCCGGTGTCAGTTGGCTTCGGCAAGGTGACTTGGCACTGCTGGGCGCGTTCCTGGTCGAACTGGATGGTGTCCAGCCCCACCGACACCGTGGGAATCCCCCCGAGGCAGACCACCACGTATCCGACGTAGATCTGCGTCTCGATGCGGGCGAGGGACAGGACACCCTTGTTGCCTTCGTCGGCCCCTTCCCCACGAACCTTCAGCCATTCCCGGACGATGATGATCAGAAAGGGAAGGGCAAACAGGCCGGTGTCCGAGATCATGTTCCAGATGCCGTTGTTTATGATCCAGCCGACCAGCGTGAGGTAATACTCAAGGTAATCGTTGGTGTAGAGGGTCATAGCAGGTCACCCCAGCTTACCGGGGCTTTGACGAGCTCGATGATCACAGCAAGGAACACTACCAGGAGCTCGATGCGAAGCATGCGGTTCTTTGTTTGGCCATCCTCAAGAGGGGGCATTCGGCTTTTCAACTTCAACCAGAAGGTGGCGAGCATCACGTATAGACAGATCCTCCAGGCCAGCAGCCACAGGTAGTTGTCTTGTCGCCAGTTCAGCCAGAGCTCTACACCGCCCAGGTGGTTGATGACGATCATGCTGAGCACGATGCTCACCAGGACGAGGCCCAAGGTGAACGCCAGACTGATGGCCACCCCCTTGAGCAGTCCGGCCTTTTTGGTGATTTGCTGGTCCATCGGGCTCACTCCTTGGTCGCGGGTTTCTGCAACTGCTGCAGGCGATCGGTTTCAGGAGCTCCAGGAAGCACCGCTCTGGAGTTCTCGGCGCGAGATTGGCCGCGCTCGACGATGGCCATCGGCGAGTTCTTGGCGAGTTGCTGCCTCATATCGAGTTCTGTCTTCAAGTTGGTGATCAGCTGTTGCAACGTGTCCGTGCTTCCGAGAACAGCATCCACCGCTAGCTTGTTCATATTGACGTTGGGTTCCTTGCTGCCGGTGATCAGCATTCGCTGGAGCAGCAGGCTCTTTTCGAGTACGTCCGCAAGGGCGACCTCTGAAGCCAGGCGTTGGGCCAATACCGACTGGTCGCGTTCGTCGCGCAGCGCCATGATTACGCCGCGTGTGACAGGCAAGGAATCGCTGCCAGCATCACGCAATTTCTCAGCAGTGATCGTTGCCCCTGGTTTGAGCAACTCCTGCAGGGCCTGGATTTTGGTCTCGTAGGTTTCCTGAATCAGGGGGGCAAGTCCGACACCAGGCGAAGATGCGCTGGAGCAGTTTTCACAGGTCTGGATCTGCTGCTCACCGAGTACGCGTGTGGCGAACTCTGCGGCTTTGGCCGGGGATTCCCAGGAGCCGCAGACCAGCCCATTGGAGCAGGCATCCTTCGGAATGCTTGAGGTATCGGTTACCGACCGACTGTTGAGCAGGTTGTAGCCAGCTTTGGTTACATCGCTTACAACCCGGATAGGCTGCTGGCCCGAGCCGCCAGCCTGAGATCCTCCAACCCAAGTGACTCCGGAATTGCCGTAAGCGCTCTCGGTCTTCTCCATGACGGCGACGGCGTCGGAGTTTGCAGTCAGTTCCTGGCCCATCTTTTGGCCTTCGGCGACTTTGCCCCACCCCATCTGGTTACCTGCAATGTCGGCCATGCTTTCGGCTAAGGCACGGCAACTGCCCTTCGATCTGTCGTAGTCGAGGCGGGCCTGCAGGATACCGTTAGTGAGCAGGTTGTAGAGGGCCGGATTGGCGCGTTGCAGGATGAGTGCAGGTAGCGATGAAACTGCTCCGGTAGCGTTCTGAATGACGGAGCCCATGATGTTCTGGAAGCCTTGAGTAGCGCCGTTCAGCTGGTTCTCCAGAGTGTTGTTCAGGCTCATGTTTCCGCAGACCAGGTTGTTCTGCCAGCCGGCGCCGACCGTGATGCTCTCCATCTGACCGGCGCTACCCATTGTCACCGCGCTTCCGCCGCCGATGCTGTAAAGCACGTCGTCTCCGATCACGCTGCCCTGCGATTCAACCTTGATGGGGTCAACGGCGAGTGCTGCGGTACTGCTCAAGCTGAGGGCGATTCCAATTGCTTTGGTGATGTGTTTCATATGGTGCTCCAGTGACTGATGCTCATTGGAAATCGGTGCTGCCCAGGAATGTCTGGCCGCGACGCTGACAGCAGGAGTAGGGGCGCCACAGCGCCCAGGCGTAGGCTTCGTCTTCGGCCTGAACTTGCGGACCGCCGTTGGGGAACACCGCGCACGTCGTCGACAGCGTCGGAGTCAGTTCCTGCCACTTGCCAGTGGTGGCGTCGCCCTCGAGGAGCTCGCCGGCGGGCCAGTAGCCTTCCTCTGGTGTGGCTCGGATAGGCATGTACAGATGAGGTTGGCCGTAGCGCGTGGTGACATCGCCTGCTCGCTGAGCGATTACCGCGCCGGCCTTGTGGTCGTCGCTCTGGTGTAGGAAGCCGCTGCGTGGATAGACACTGCCCCAGAGGTCCCCAGAAAGCATTCCGCCGACCTCACGCATCCCCGGAGTGAGCGATTCCGGATAGACCGACTCTGGAATGCCGTATCGCCAGGCAATCGTATCCAGCGTGCTGAGCATGTAGGGCATGAACGGAGTGGTTGCCCCCTTGCATGCGTATCCCGAGGCGCTGGCAAATCGGCTGAAGAGGGAGCCACCTGGGTGGCCGATGACATCTGCCTCCTTGAACTTGATGTTGTTGTTCTCGTTGTTGTGGTTCGTGGTGCCATCGTTACCGGCCTGCGCAGACGCATTGGGCGCGCCGAGCGAACTCATCTCCGTCCAGGGGTTGTCGCCAGTGTTGGCGTAAGCAGAGACCACGACGTCAGGGATGTAGTGACGGACCTTGGTGGAGGTTCTGACCTTACAGCCGTAGGGGGTGCAGAACAGCCAGTAGCAAATCCCAACGACTTTGTACTCGAGGCAGTCGGGAGATAGCGACGAGCTGATGATCGCTGCTGAGTTGATCGCGGCCGACGTGGAAAACGATGCACAGGCAGCGATTGCCGCAGCCAAGAGGCGAATAGGGGAGTTTTTCATCGCGTCTCCCTCGAGTGTTCGATGGCCTGCAGGGCTAGGGCAACATTCGGTTGGCCATACACGACGTATTTGCGGTCGACAACCACTGCAGGCAGCTTCTCGACTCCCACACTCCAGGCATCGGTGAGGCCTTGTTGGGCCTTGATCAGGTCCTGCTGAATACGTGCGCCTTCCGGGCCATTCAGAACTTTCTGCGCAGCTACTGCGGCCATCTGAGGGTTGGCCGGCAGCAGGTGGGAAAGCTGCTCCTCGAGGCGATGCTGTTCATCCAGCTGAATTAGCCGAATTCCGACGCCTGCAGGAAGGTTGACTGGATGCGCTGAGTCGGTGATGACCCAGGTTTCGGCGTGAGAGGTGGCAGAGGCGATCGCTCCGCAGAGCACCGCCACAGCGCGCCACAGGCCGGTCGAGTAGAAGTTGAACATGGTGCTGCACCTGGTAGTTGTTCAGGTGCAGGAGAACGGAACAGAGGGTGACTATGCAGCAGGAAATGAATATCGCGAGGGCGGGAATTTAATCCGTCGCCCTCGGACTCCCAGTAGTAGCTGAGCTCGCTCGTGCTGGCGAGGTTAAGCAGCGCTCTTTTGTTTGGTCGTTGCGGTTATAGCCAGCTCCCGAACGGCGTGGTCTAGGCTCCCGACGTAGCCAGGATACTTCTGCGAGGCTTGAAACGCTCTATAGGCTGCGAACCCGATTAACCCGGCCCCCGCGCCAACAACTAAAAAGTTGAGTACCACCCACCATCCTATGGCGGCGACTACAGCACCGAAGAATGCGAGCGGTTTGGCGTAGGTGTCGGGAGTAAGCCCCAGGCTTGCAGCCAGGTCTTCATTGCTAAGGACCCGTGTGGTGGTACCTGAACTGTGATTGACTACTGCTGCCACAAACAGTTGCTCGGCGTTCGGGCGGCAAGCGCCAATTACGCTGACTGTCTGACCGATACGAAGTGGCAGATTCGCTCCGGCAAGTTGGACAGGTACTTCATTACCTGCTTCATCCTTGATCCAGAACTCATGAATCTCGACGGTCCTTGAGCTGATTCGTGGAGGTGCTACATAGCCGCCGTTGGAGCCAACGTATCCGCCACCCCCATGAGAGCTGATCTGAGTCTCAGATCTCTTGTCAGTAGAGAGAACGACACCAGTACGGGTTTCCAGGTTGACTGTCGCGTTGCTGAAATTGAGCGTTTTCATCCAAGTTCCATCTAGGCCAGGTATTGCAATCTCAATACTATCAAAGAGCTAGTAGTGGCGGCTGCTGATCTACAAGGACGCTGCTGTGCTACCTGGTAAGGCTATCGACCGCGGAAAGCAGTGTTGTGCTGTCTGCCGGGCCTTCGAGCCTAACGGATCGTCCGGTTCTGTTGTCGGTGATCTCCAAGGTGGGGGTAGCTTGGATTCCTTTCTGTTGAGCATCGAAAAACTCCTGCTCTATATGCAGGGCGGTTTCGCTGCTGTTCGCACAGAGCTTCAATTTGGCCTTCGAATTCGCGCTGTCGAGTCCCAGTATCGCGAAGTCACTGGGAATCCCCTGTCCGTTGCTGCCGGTGCGCGCAAGTACCTGATCCACAGCGTTCCAGAAGGAGGCCGTACCGCCGAGTGTGCCTGCGCAATGCACGAGGCGAGCTTCGTGTACTGCTGCAACACCATGTATCTGCAGAGGAAAGTGATGCCATTTGAGGTTCACGTCAGGCTGCTGGCTCACCCAGCGTTTCAGCTGGGGTGTATAGGACCTGCAGTAGGGGCACTCTAGATCCGCATATTCGGTGATCGTCCACCTAGCTGTTGGAGATCCATACAGCCAGGGGCCGTTTGCTGCAGGTGATGACCAAGGCCACCAAACGCCGATGCCGGCGATCACAAGAAGTACCAACTGAATGCTGACTCGCGTAGGCATCGCTGCGGCTCGCCAAGAGCTGATGATGCCGTTCATTGCTCTGGCCCCGAAGGGGGCACTGATGGAATCAAGGACTGCCGGCGAAGAGCCTCGATCAACGCCTCCTGGGCTTTTTCCGGTAAGGGGTGCTGCTGCAGCCACTCGTCTAGGGCGGCCTGGATCTGGGGGCCGATGTCGCGACGATCGACTGCGCGCTCTTTGATCTGCTGCAGCTCATCGATGAGTACGGGAGCACACACCTCAAGCGTCTGCAGGGCTTCTTGCCCAGGATGTTTGAGCAACTGGGTCAGGTTTTCGATCAGGTTCTGGGTCAGGGAATTGAGAACTCTCATGCCTGGCGCTCCACGGCCTTCGCTGTTACAGAAAATGAAATGGGGTAGGGGGTGATGCCGCGCTTTCGATCAAGGTCGGCAGATACCTCCAGGGCCGCACCGAGCTCATCGCACCCGATAGCCTTCATGATGTCGTAGCGCTGCTTCTTTTCTTCCGGCTCGGTCATGGCAAGCGCGAGGTACAGGCTCGGAGGAACCACACGGAAGAGCAGTTCGATGCGCTTGGCCAGAACGACACCTTCGGTGAACTTGCCGTTCTCTTTCCGGGCCGACAGCATCATCGTCTTCTGGGCTGGCGTCAGCTCGCGGAACCGAGCGATCTTCTCGACTTCATCCGGCGGCATGTTCAGGCAGATCCACCACTCGATCATGTTGAGCAGGGCTGAGGCCTCGGGGGGGACGTCGTCGACGTTCTGGGTGGCCATCCAGAACCACGCCCCGAGTTTCCTCCACATCTTCGTAATTTTCACTGCGTAGGGCGACAGTAGCGGGACCTTCAACTGGATGTGGCCTTCGTCGGTGAAGAAGATCAGTGGGCGGCCCTTGAATTGGTCGCGCTCAGCGATGTTGTTCACCGTGTTGAGGAGGGAGATGTAGGAGATGGCCATCTGCGCCTGGTAACCCTCCCGAGCGTAGGTTGCCAGGTCGACGATGGTGATGTCGGCCTCGGGCCAGGGCGTTCCCTCGCGGTTGAACATTTCACCTTCCGTGCCCATGCAGAAGATCTGCATGGCCTCGGCCATTTCCATGAAGCGGTTTCGACGGCTCTCCGGGATGGATTCATCCGCAGCCATGGCTTTCAGGGCATCGCGCACATCTTCGGTCAAGACAACCCGGTTCGCCGTCGAGCATGTCGCCGCGGCGTCCAGGATGCACTGGCGGATCGCGCTGCGGTCCGCACGCGTCATCCTGGCGTCCTCGTTAGGCTCGCCGCCGGTGATCATCAGGCGGGCCGTGATTTCCAGTTCACCGAGGATGTCGCGCTGTTCATCTTCTGTACCGTCCAGAGCGCTGGCCAGGTGCGCGTCGGATGCTTCGAGGTCCTCCGGGTTTAACACCTTCGCCTTGTCGGGGCGTTCCACCAGTTGGATGGCATCGGCAAATGGGGCCAGGCTGACGCCAGAACCTGGAGCGAGGCGGACGCGGTTGACGGTCAAGCCCAGTCGCTTCGCAAACTCGCCCAGCAGGCCGAAGCTATTGCCCGCTTCCACGACAAACAGGCGCGGCCGGTAGACTGCCGTGATCTGGCAGAGGATGTTGGTGGCTGTGGCTGATTTACCGGCACCAGTCGGGCCGAACAGGAACAAGTGAGCGTTCATCTGCCGGTCGAGGCGGTTCAAGGGGTCGAAGGTGAGGGGCGCGCCGCCTCGGTTGAACAGCGTGATGCCGGGACGCCCAGTACCAGTGGAACGCCCCCAGATAGGGGCGAGGTTCGCGATGTGCTGGACGAACATCATCTGCACGTACCAGTCCATGGCTCGCGACTCGTTCGGGTCGAAATTGCAGGGTAGCCAGCGCAGGTAGCTGTTGAGCGGTGCGACTTCGTCCTGAGGCTGGACCGGTAGCATGCCGGCGCCCAGAAGGGCGTTGTTCAACTGGGTGGTCCGGGTCTCCAGTTGAGCCCTGTCGGCGCCGCGCAGGTAAAAGGCGACGCTGGCTCGATACATCTTGTGCTTACGCCCAAGGAGTTTTCGGGCCTCTTCAACGTCGGCGCGAGTGTGGGCGGAGGCTTGGGTGTCGCCTACGGCCTTCTTCGACAGCTGTTCCAGGTGCCCTTCCAGCAAGTCCTGTGGCGTGGCCACCATGGTGATGCAGAGGATCGTGTCCTCGGGCAGCCGGTCGAAAAGGGAGTTGAGTGCGTCAGCCTTCTTCGTCTCGCCGGTCAGGTGTCCGGTTTTCGGGGCATCGCGCAGGCGATCGAGCATGACCACTCGATGCGGCATGCCGTCGAATGACCAGAGCCCGGCTTCAATTTGGGACAAGGGTTCCCTGAAGAACAGGTTCTGGGCGAAGTCGGTCCCGCTGGCCAGTGGCAACTCGTCCTCGGGAAGATCATCTGGACGCTGGCAGACCAGCTCATAGAAGCGCCTGATGTCTGTGTCGCTGGTACCGAGATGATCGGGATGAGGGTTGAACCAGTGGATCAGCCATTGGCGGATGGCATGGCCATCCATACGTTTAGCGATCACGCCGGCGTTGGCCAGGGCTCCCTCCAGGCGGTCGCAGATAACAGCCAGGTAGGGGCCGGGAGCCTGGCCGCGCACGACGCTATCCTGTTTGGCGACCCGCCGATACACGACCAGGCGAACCCTACGATTTTGGCCGCGCCAAGGCAGTTTGCTGACGGCCGTATCCTCGAACAGTCCTCCGGGCTTGGAGATCGATTCCAGGTGCCGTTTGAACAGCGACCTATACAGCTCGGTGAATTCGCTGCCAGCTGCACTGGGCTTGATGTAGGACCGCAGGGTTTCCTGGTACTCGTCCCAGCTCGTTTCGTCCTGGGCGTATAGCTGCAGTACCCAAGGCGAGCTTTCCAGCTCTTCGAAACAGTCCTGCAGGGCGTTTTCCAGAGCATCACGCGCCGAGCGCAGCCACGCAGAGTCGCGGCCCTCGGTGCCGATCGGGGTTAGCTCGAAGAAGGCTGCCTGTGAGCGGCCGTCCTCGAGGAGCATCGCTTTCTCGGCCGACAGAAACTCCACCCACGGCAGCAGGTCCACAAAGGATGGAGCCACATCGTACATGCGGGCTACGTCAGCATCGGTGGCTGGTTTTTCCTTCGGATTGCGCCAGTCGTTTGGGAGCGGAATGCCGAGGTTGGCAAGGCGCTCCAGATGGCGTTCGGTCGCTGCTTCAATTTCACCTGGGTCAGCAGGTGCTGGCTGCGGGTCTTGCTCTTGGGTCGAGAGATACTCGTCGGAGTGATTGTCGAGTTCGACAACGGGCTCGACCGTCTCTGCCCGGGCTCGTCCACGGAGACGTTCAAAAAGGCCCATCAATATTCCTCCGTTCTTTCGCCAGGCATCGCGTACTGCACCCTTTGGTAAAGCGGGAAGACCGTGGTGTAACCGGGGACCGGTGCTGGATCAGATCCTGCGAGGTGTGGGAACACGTACATGACCAGGTCAGGGTTCGGCAGACGTTTGAACTGGCTGTAGATCTCGTTCTGCGCAGTGCGGGTGAACTCGTCATTGTCGTTCGTGGCTGCTGCCTGCCTTACGTCGATTGGGCGGCGGAGCTCCTGCCGCGCATCCAGCAGCAATCTGCTGCTGGAGCTGCCGCTGCTCCCGGTTGTCCCCTGCTGCCATACATCCATCATGCTGGTATCACCATGGGGGAGCAGCTCGTCCTTGTTGGTTGAGCAGCCACTGCAGAGCATGGCCAGCGCAAGCCAGGCGGTAACGGCTGCCCGGCGCTCAGTCAAGATTTGCGGAAACATGCGAAGCTCCAGCGGTGTAGTCGACCTTGCGGCCCTTGATCTCGTAGTCGATCGCCAGTTGCTGATCGAGATGGACGGACACCTTCGCCCCGGGCGGAACGTAGACAGCGGCGAACGCCTCCCCGTACAGCTTGTTCATCCAGGACCGGATATCGCTCACCCCCCCCCGACAGGATGCTGCCGATGGCGGAGTTCCCTGAGGTGCCGGTGGTACCGAACGATGTGCCGTTGCTGCTGAACACCGCGGAACTGCTGCTGTCGTCCGCTTTCAGCAGTTTGGCGACGCCGGCGCCGGCGGCAGTGACCAGCGATTGGTTGGTCAGGTATTCCTTGGCGTTGGAGCGGCGATCGCCGGAGATGCAGGGGATGCCATAAGGGTCGCTGATCCAGCCAAGGCCGCCCTGGATGGACTGCTGACCATTTCCACTGCTGGCCTGGTTGTTGTTCTGGGTGCCGTTCGCCTCCTCGGCCGGAGCGGGGAAGGTCCGCACTGTCCCATCGTTGAATACGAAGGTGAGGCTGCGGATCTGACCGCGCACGCAAGACAGCGTCCAATCGCCGGAAGCAGTACCGGTGGCCACCGCGCCGGCGACGTCGGGCAGCTCGATGCCATTGGCGGTCAGGTTGTCCGGGCCGATCAGTACCTTGAACGGGTATGGATCGTTCACGGTACCGTCGATCGGAACCCTGCCGATCAGCGCAGACATGGCCACCGATCCCATCAGCGTTGAGTTTTGAGGCAGCGTGTACGTCTTCCGGACCTGCTTACGGGCGTCTTGCGGCGATATTTCGCCACCAACGCTGTGAGCGCTGTTGTTGAGGATGTTCTGTCCTCGGTCGGCAGCCTGGCCGAAGCTCGACGGGAAGCTGAAGCTACTGGCGGATTGTCCTGAGCCAGTGGTGAGCGGCTTGCCGCTGGCATCCAAAGCCGTAGCATCCTGGGGTTCAATCCAAACCATGTCCTGTTTGGAGCTGGCGTTGTGCTGGAATGCTTGGCCATCGCCTGGCTGGACGCCGAAGCCGATCGGCAGGTCGCTGCCTGTAGAGTTGGCACTTTCCATTCCAGACTCGCGCTTGGAAAGGGTATCCATCTGCTTCTGCAGCTTGTCGAGGATGCCTTGGCTCTGTTCCTGGGAGTGCTGTTGCAGTTGCTGTTGGGCGGCGTTGAGGCGTTGATCCACGGTCTGGTTGATGTTGCCCAGGCGGGCCTGCAGCTCCTCGTTCTGTCGTTTGAGCTCGCCGTTATCCTTCAGGGCTTGTGTCATCTGGTCCTTCAGCTGCCGACTTTCCGCGACAACTGTACGAAGGGTGTCACTGGGCGTGTCGCCGTCGACACCCAGCGCCTTGGCCTGGCCAGAGCCGATCTTGGGCTTTTCCTCGGGCGTGGCGTCATCGCCTTTGTGTTTGGTAAGGCTCGTGAGTATCACGATGACGAATATGCCGAAGGGGACGGCCAGCCACTTCAGGAGGGGATTACCTTTCAGAGTTGCTGCCACGCTGGCCTCCTTTCGGATCTACCTGGCTGATGGATGCAGGCAACAACGACTCGCGGAGCCCCTTGCCCTGGGTGACCAGGTAGACGGTTGTGGTGTCCGTCGCGTTGCCCCGCGCACCGAGGTAGGGGTGTTGGAAGGTGGCCGCAACGAAGTTGCCCATCAGGTCGCGAGGATCCAGCTTGAGCTGTTGCGAGCTGGTGTTGCGCAGCTTGACTGCGGTCACGTAGAAGCCATCCAGCTTCCAGGCGCCCAGCGCACTTGCTTCCAGCGGCTGTACCGGCAGCAGTGTGCTCAGGTCAATTCGCCGATCGATGCGCACCTGGGCAATACCCGCAACAGGTTCAACAGTACGCAGCGGGGCATACAGCATTTGGGCCGCGTACCGGGTGAGCACTACTGGGGAGGGGGTTTCATGCTGCGGCGCCGGGGGCGCATCCTCTTCTGGCTGCCCAGTAGTAGTGGTCGCTGCTGTGCTTTGGGGTTTGGTGTTGGGCGATTGGCCATAACGGGTTGGCGTCGTATCTCCAGCGACAATCTTCACAGGCTCCAGTGCAGGTTGACCGTCCTGTGCCGCGGTGGCCGCGATGTCCACCAGCACGATTTCGCCGTTGGCGACGTTCTGCAGCTGCAGGCGAGAGGGAGCGATGGTCTCGTTGGCGAGCAGGTAGATGGCGCCGCCCGTACTCTGCACTCGAAGCTTCCCGACCAGCTCAGGTTTCATACCCACCCGCACGTTTTGGTCGACGAACACGATCCGCTCCTGGCCGACACGCAGGGGCACCGCGAGGGGGATGCGCTCCCATTGCAGTATCTCGACCGCCTGCGCATTGGCAGCAATTAAGAAGGACAGGGCACCGCCCCAGCGAAGCATGATCTTCATTGCTGGCCACCTGGTCCGGTAATGTCGTTGTCAACCTCGATCCGCACCGGATTGCTGGTGTAGCAGTCCCACTGCAGGCCGAAGGGGTTGCGTTCGGGGTCAAGGTCCGCACGAACGATATGGAGGGGATAGCGCGATAGCGCGCGCTTTACGCGCTCTCCCCCGTAGTGCTCATCGGCTGCAATGTCGAGGTTCACGGTCCAATCGTTAATGGTCTGGACGATGGTGTGCTGCTCATTTTTGTCATCTACACCGCGACCAGGGATTTCAAAGACACCGCGCTCGCGCTTGCGAAGTTCGCCCGCGTTGCGACGTAGCTCGAAGTCTTTCTGCAGGTAGGTCTTACAACCGGGAGTAAGGTAGGCATCCAGTCGGTCGATGTTGGCCTGGTAGTCCACTTCGCCATCACTCGGCCAGCGGTTCATCTGCTGGAAGATGTACAAGGCAAAGCTGTAGACGCTCTCCGGCGGTACATCCCACCACTTACGAGTGCTACCCGAGCGCAGATCCGGAGGGACGTGCACGGTCAGGTCCTTCGGTGCTTTCCACCACCCGTATGCGAGTGCCAGGCACACGATGGTCATGAATCCCAGGGCCAGGCGCAGGCTCAGGATGTGCGCCTGCTGGGCGTCCACCTTCTTGCGAAAACTCATGGTTACTCCGTGCGGTGACAGGTCCACGCGCCGGAGCGCGTGATCAGCCCGCTGTCACCCCAGAATGGGGCGTATTGGGCAATGTAGAGTTGCACCTGGCGGTAGAACCAGGTGTCGGGTCGGTTGCGCTTCATCTTCCGCAGGATGCGGCTTGCGACGGTCAGCCCCAACACCCCGCCTGCTAGGGCACCAGCGATGATCAGTGCCAAGTTGCCGGACAGAATCGCGACAGGGATTCCCAAGGCAAAGCCGACCGCACCGCTGAGGAAGACGGTGCCCCACATCTCATCGGCAGTCAGACCGCCCATGATCACGGGCTGTCTGTTGAGATTGGTGGGAAGGAACTTGAGGGTCCCGTCGTCAAGGTGTTGGTCGTCGGCCATGGTTGCAAACCTTCCTCAGAGGATGCCGGTCGCTTTTGTGACCATGAAGATGCCGACACAGATGATGCCGATGCCCACAACGGCGGTAGCGCCCAGATCCCGCCACTTTTTCTTACCGTCGTGAATGTCGTGGTAGACGCCATAGGCGTGCCAGGAGACGCCTAGGATCATCGCACCGAGAATGATCAGGCCCAGCAGCATGAACCCGTCGTAGCCATAGTTCTGGATGGTCTGCAGCCAGTTCGAACCTTCCCCCCGACTGGGGGCTTGGGCCTGCGGAAGGGCCGCGTTGGCGAGCCCGGGCAAACTCAGCAGGATCATGCTGAGGGTGAGTGCACGGGAATAGGGCAGCTTGGACATTGGTGTACTCCGTGAGTTAGCTGAGGACAAAGAAGGTGAGAATCATGAGAAGCAAGATCAGGCGGATGGCCGATGATCCGGCTATTGAGCGGTCGAGGTTCTTGGTCGCCCAGCCGCGCCAGATGCTGTAGGCCGCCCAAGCGCCCCACAGCATCGCCAGTGCGACCAGTGCTCCGACGAACAGGGTTGTTGTTGCCTGGGGTGTGAAGCCGCTGGCGGCTTTAAATGCCGCGGACTGCGAGGCGCTCATGCTCATGGCATACGGCCTTCCGTCAGGGTGTAGTTGCCGGTGAGTTCGGCCGGATCTCGGGGCTGGGCGCGACTGGGGGTGAGGTAGTCCTGCAGGCCCTGGCGAATACGCTGGATATCGCTTGCCAGGCGCTCGTAGTCGAAGTAGTAGCGCTGCCCAGGCTCATCGGCGACATGCGCGCTGCGCCTGGACGAGTCCTCGAGGGCATTCAGCTGGCGTATCATGACCTCGATGTTTGCCTGCTCGGACGCACTGGCGGCGTCCGCCAGCTGCGGGAAGCAGATCCACCCGATGATGGCGATGAGCCCGTACTGGGCGATTCGGCTGAGAGATGCGGAGGAAGGGCGGCGAAGGTTCACGGCTACGCTCTGACAAGTCGGTTGATGCCAGCTTGCCGGCACCAACCCCTTGCTCGCCGCAAGAAATAGTTACTGGGTTCGCGCGGATTTTCTCGAGCCCGTCACGACTGCGTTTCGCGTTTGAAAAACAGCAGGTAGCCCACCGGCATAGCGAAGCCATATGCCCACCCCTGGGCGTTCTGGTTACCGATTCTTGTCTCGCCGCGGCAAATAGACTGCACGCTCACCAATTCCCAGCCGTCAGTCCCCTGCGGCCCGAGGAGCGCCTGGAATGTGTCGTGCTGCAATAGCTGGACAAGGTCGGGCTCGAGCGTGACCTCGGTCGATTTGAACAGCACTCCGCTTGTTTGGGTCTTGAAAGGAATGGAGACCTGCTCGATGCGGTGCTCAAAGCGCTTAGAATTCATGATGTGCTCCAGCTGGAATAAAGGCTCCAGATATCGGGCTCCGGTGGCCGGAAGCACAATCAGAAATACTCAGCAGCACCTGCATGGATTTTCGGGCCGGAGCTCAGGCCCTCTGTTGATGGGCTTCTGGAGCAAAGCTTCGACGTCTTGCTCCATAATCGCCAGGACTAAGCTGATGATGGCGAGGAGCCGCGTGACGCGGGTCGCCAGCACATAGAGCAGGTTGTGCTCGTTGTCGCGCCGCCAATTCCAAGGAGCTGTTGTAGCGAAGGTAAAGAATGCGGAGCGCAGGGTGATGGTGCGCATAGCCAACTGCGTGATTGCACTGACTTGCCCCCAACTTCACTCATCCTGACCAAACATTTGCATTTGTGCTGACCACCGTTTTGCCCGACTTGACCAGCCACACCGAATTAACGACCAGCTGCAATCGACCCCTAGCAGACGTTTTCCCCATTAAAACAGCCCAGTCGGCACGCCTGCCGTCTGGGCTGATTTTCAGAGTTGTTTCTTCCGAATACTCACAATTTTCGGGGACTCCCTTCATAGCGGAAGTCGAAATCCACCTAGTCGCTGATCTGCAGCCCTTTCGTTTGTTCCTCGGTCACCTTGGAGCCCATCGTCATTGGCGCCCACTTCAGAGCATCAACGATAACCGTGAGCGAGAGTGATGGTGAAATGGTCGGCGTTGATCGTTTTGATTGTGCCCTCCGCCCTTGCTGCGGGAGAAGCATGTTTATTCTGAGCTACCGTCATTCCGGACATATCCGCGGCCAAGGCCGGATAGGAAAGGATGAGCAGCAAGGCACCTGCGGTAATTTAAGGTGGCTTTCATTGGGTTTCTCCGGAACGGTGTTGCGAAAGTGATGCTGTTTGGCGACGTCGCATTAGCCAATAGGCTGCGGGGATGACGAACAATGAGAGGAGTGGAGCTGTGACCATGCCGCCAACCATGGGAACAGCAATTCGGCTCATTACTTCGCTACCAGTTCCGCTGCTCCAGAGAATCGGCAGCAGGCCGGCGACGATTACAGCAACGGTCATTGCCTTAGGACGAACTCGCTGTACTGCACCCTCCCGGATGGCGGTAAGCAGTGCAGCGGAGTCTCCGGGGCCTTGGCGTTCCGCCCAGGCATTCTTCAGGTAGATCAGCATAATCACTCCGAACTCGGCCGCGACTCCCGCAAGCGCGATGAAGCCAACACCCGTTGCCACTGACAGATTGAAGCCCATTAGATAGAGCAACCACACTCCGCCTGTAAGAGCGAAAGGCAACGTGGCCATTATCAGAATCGCTTCATCGAAGCGTCCGAAAGTCAGATAGAGCAGCACAAAAATGATGGCAAGAGTCGCGGGCACCACCAGTTTGAGCCGAGCATTAGCGCGCTCGAGATATTCGAACTGACCCGAATAGCTTAAGCTCATTCCAGGCGCGAGCTGTACGTTGCGCTCCACTGCCTGACGTAAATCCCCCACTACCGACGCCAAGTCACGACCACGAACATCCACGTAGACCCAGCCGGAGAGTCGGGCATTCTCGCTCTTGAGCATCGGCGGCCCGTCGATAATGCTCACTCGCGCCACACTGCCCAACGTGATCTGGCCGCCTTGAGAGGTATAGATCGGTAGTTGCTGCAGCGCACTTAATGAGTCTCGCCATTCACGCGGGTATCTCACATTGATCGGATAACGTGCTAATCCCTCCACCGTTTCACCGATGTTCTGGCCGCCTATTGCGCTACTGACAATAGCCTGCACATCGGCGATGTTCATACCGTAGCGGGCTGCAGCTTGTCGGTCGATGTCGACATCAATGTATCGGCCGCCTGTCAAGCGCTCGGCGAGTGCGGAGCTTACCCCAGGTACTCCCTTGGCCACTCGCTCCACCGCCTGTGTGGCGCGGTCGATTTCGGCCAAGTCTGTGCCGGCGACCTTCACCCCTATAGGGCTCTTGATGCCAGTGGCGAGCATATCGATACGGTTACGGATGGGCGGAATCCAGATATTGGTCAGGCCAGGTACCTTTACTGCGCGGTCCAGCTCCTCCACAAGTTTCTCGCTAGTAACTCCCGGTCGCCATTCTTCTTTGGGTTTAAAACGGATGGTGGTTTCAAACATTTCCAGGGGAGCTGGATCCGTGGCTGATTCGGCGCGTCCCGCTTTACCGAAAACAGTTGCCACTTCTGGAACACTCATTATCAGGCGATCTGTGCTTTGCAGCAGCTCCGAGGCTTTCTGGGCGGACAGGCCAGGCAGAGCTGAAGGCATATACAGCAGATCGCCCTCATCCAGCGGCGGCAAGAACTCGCCACCCAAATGGGACAGAGGCCAAATCCCGGTGAGGAAAATCACAACCGCAGCTGCTAGCGTTGCGCGCGGGCGTCGCAGTACTGCATCCAGTGCAGGCTGGTAGATGCGGATTAACCATCGATTCAGTGGATTGCGCTGTTCTGATGGCAGATGGCCGCGAATCCAATACCCCATCAGCACCGGTACCAAAGTTACTGAGAGCCCGGCGGCACCTGCCATCGCATAGGTTTTGGTGAATGCCAACGGACCAAATAGGCGCCCCTCCTGTGCCTCCAGAGTGAACACGGGTATGAAGGACAAAGTGATGATCAGTAAACTGAAGAACAGAGCCGGTCCCACCTCGACTGCCGCCTCGGTCATAACGCGCCAGTGTTGCTCGCCCACTAGCGGCGTACCTGGATGCTTCTCGTGCCAAGCCTCGACGCGCTTATGCGCGTTCTCAATCATGACTACCGCCGCGTCGACCATGGCGCCAATGGCAATCGCGATGCCACCCAGGGACATAATGTTGGCATTGATCCCCTGGTGGCGCATGACGATCAACGCAATAAGTACCCCAACGGGTAGCGAAACAATGGCCACCAGCGATGAGCGCAAATGCCATAGGAACGCTGCACAGACCACCGCGACCACTATGAATTCCTCAATGAGTTTGCTACTGAGGTGGATCACTGCTCGGTCGATCAAATTACTGCGATCGTAAGTCGTTACGATTTCCACGCCTTTGGGCAAGCTTTCTTTCAACGAGTCGAGTTTTTCCTTCACTCGCGCGATGGCTTCGCGTGCGTTCTTACCGCTGCGCAAAACGATCACTCCTCCCACGGCCTCGCCTTCGCCATCCAACTCTCCGATCCCGCGGCGCATTTCCGGGCCAAGCTGGATAGTGGCGACGTCACCGAGGGTTACCGGACTGCCGTTGGCAGCTAGGCGCAGTGGGATTGCGCGGAAGTCAGCAAGACTTTTTAGATAGCCCGAGGCGCGCACCATGAACTCGGCCTCGCCGAGTTCCAACACGCCACCACCGGTTTCCTGGTTGGCCTTGCCCACCGCTTCAATTACTTCGTTCTGAGTTATACCCAGGCTAGCCAGTCGCACCGGGTCCAGTACTACTTGATACTGACGGACCATTCCTCCTACGGTCGCTACTTCGGCAACATCCGGCACCGTTTTCAGTTCGTATTTGAGGAACCAGTCTTGCAGGCTTCTCAACTGGGCTAAGTCATGCTGGCCGGTCCGGTCCACTAAGGCGTACTGATAAATCCAGCCCACACCGGTCGCATCTGGGCCCAGAGCAGTCTTCGCGGTTTGCGGCAGCCGCGATTGCACTTGATTCAAGTACTCCAGCACTCGTGAGCGCGCCCAATAGAGGTCTGTGCCATCTTCGAATAACACATAGACGAAGCTGTCGCCAAAGGAGGAAAAACCGCGTACGGTCTTTGCGCCGGGCACTGACAACATCGTGGTAGCCAGTGGGTAGGTAACCTGGTTTTCGACGATTTGTGGTGCCTGTCCCGGATAGCTGGTGCGGATGATTACCTGCACGTCGGAAAGATCAGGAAGTGCATCGATCGGCGTACTGCGTAGAGACCAGATGCCCCAAGCGACGATGAAGAGAGTGGCTAGCAGTACCAGGAAGCGATTAGCCACCGACCAGCGGATTAATTTCGCGATCATGGCTGCGCCCCCAGCTTGCTAACCTGCTCGATCACCAAGCCGGCATCACTCTCACTGATTTCGAAGCTGAGGCGGTCCCCCACCTTAACTCCATCAGCCAGCTCGGGTCGGGCGAGGGCGTAAAGCATGCTCATTGCTGGCATACCCAGGGTGCTAATTGGACCGTGGCTGATCGTGAGTCCTTGTTCGCTAACCGCCACTACTCGGCCCTCCGCTTTATGGCGGGCGGGAACAGCCTTGGCCAGTGAGCTGTGCTGGGCCGTCCGCGCCTCGATACCTTTTAGACTGGCTTCCGAGTCAATGAGGAACTGTCCGGAGGCGACTACCCTTTGTCCTTCCTCCAAACCATGCAGAACCGCAATGAGACCGTCGCTCTCCTGGCCAAGACTAACCTCAACAGGGCGGAACTTACCTTCACTCTCGGCGAGCATTACCAAATTGCGCTTGCCGGTACGTACTACCGCTTCGCTGGGGATCTGTAGAACGTCGGACTGCCCGGCGAGGTCAAGACTGACCTCTACAGTCATCCCAGGACGCAATTGTCCGTCAGGATTGGGCAGTTCGATGCGTAGGCGTAGGGTGCGACTCTGCTGATCGTTTTCTGGAAGGATGCTAGCTAAGGTGCCAGTTACAGGGCGATCTGGAAGCGCAGGCAGGCGAGCATCAACTGTCTGGCCGACCTTTAGCCCGCCGGCCTGGGTTTCGGGGACCGCAGCTTCGAGCCAAACCTGGCGCAGGCCATTGATTCTCGCTAGGGGAGCGCCGGCAGGAAGGGACATCCCAGTGCGCACGTTAAGTTCTCGGATGACTCCTGCTATCGGCGAACTCAATGTAATTACCGGGCGTGTCTGTCCGCTTCGTGCAATCTGCGCCACGAGTCTCTCTGGCATGCCAGCCAACAGCAGGCGTTGCCGTGCAGCCGAAATTAATGTCGGCTCTGCGGAGTTCCGAACAGCGATATATTCCTCCTGCAGGCCGGCCCATTCCGGTACTAGAACATCAGCGATTGGTGCGCCTGCTTTCACTAGATCGCCTGGAGCTAAATTGTAGGTTCGTTCGACGAAGCCGCTGGCACGCGACTGCAGCAGGGCGACATCGCGGTCATTAAAGGTGAGCAGGCCGGTGACCTTTAACGCGCGGTCGAGCCTGCCGCGGCTGACCGTAGCCAGACGCATGCCTAGGTTCTGCTGGATTCCCGATTCAATGCGCACTGCCTCGACATTCTCTCCCTCAGCCCCTTCGTCAGCGTATTTAGGTATTAGTTGCATATCCATGAACGGTGATTTGCCTGGAGCATCGAAATGCTGCTGCGGTGACATTGGGTCGTACCAATAAAGCGGTTTACGTTCTGTAGATGCAGGTGGTGCTGGTGGGGTATGGCTTTGCCGCTTTAGTGCGAGCCAGTAGCCACCTGCGCCGCCGGCGGATAGAACGAAAGCAAGCAAGACTAGAATCTTCCAAGAGAACCGAATCATTTCGGCGCCTCCTCATAAGTGAAATACAGACGCGCCGCTATCAAAGCTAAGGAGCCTTGGAGGTCAAGTAGCCGGAGTCGGGCCTCGACCAGTTGCTGGCGAGCGCCTATCACGTCGTCAAGCTGGAGCTTTCCGGCGCGGTAACTAGCCGTAGCTAGTTGCACTTTCTCTATGGCTAGAGGGACTAAGTTGCTGTTGCTACGCTCAACCGCGCGCTGCAGCCTCCGGTATTCCGCGAGGTCATCTTCGAGCGCTTGCTGGTATTCGCGGGTCAGTGCCTCGCGTTCCGCCTCCAATTGCCTCACTTGCGCGCGTCGCGCCGCAATCTTCGGATCCTGGCGAGATGCCGTGAATAGCGGTAGGTCGAAGCTCACCTGTAGCGTCATCATGTCGCCGAAGTCGCGACCGCGGCGCTGGTAGTCCACCTCCCAGCTCCAGTCCGGCTGCTTTTCGGAGACTGCTTCTCGAACCAAGGCTTCCGCCTCGCGAGTTGCAGGACCATACGCGGCTAGTTCCGGATGCTGGTGCAACGCCTGAAGCGAATGCGAGGCGTCTATAGACCACCTCGGGAAATCTCCCGTCAGTGTTGCTGGCGCCTCTTGACCGATCCAGCGTTTGAGCGCTGCTCGTGCTTGGACTGCCTGTCGCAGTAGGTCGTCTTTTTGCTCATCCAGCACAGCAGCTTCTTGGCGAGGGGCAACCGTATCGACTGTGTTTGCGCTTCCACCTGCCAAGCGTGCGCGGACAGTTTTGTCCAGCAGACGGTTCTCGCGATAGAACTCGTCAAACAAGGCCAGCTTGCGTTGCAGCGTGTATGCCGCAATCCAAGCTTGTGCGGAAGCATTGCGAACCTTTAATCGTTCGACGTCGGCTTCGGCATTCGCGCGTTCTACGGCGGCCTGAGCGGTCTCAATGCGAGCCTCACGCTTGTCGCGGTTTGGGACTTCTTGCATCAGGCCAACCATCTGCATAGACATACCATCGCGCTGAGTGGTCCAGCGATCATCCCCTTCAATCGGAATGTTCTGGAGGCCCAAGTTCAACTTAGGGTCGGGTAACTCCCCTGCGGGGATGGCTGCGTTTTTCGCAGCCGAAATTTTTTCGCTCTGCGCTAGGAGTGATGGGGCATTACGTTCGGCTAGCATTAAAGCGTCGTCCAGCGAGAGCGACGCCCCTTGGGCGGAAAAGCTGGACAGCAAGGCGAGCAATATCCAGCTCATATGAAGTCGGATGGATTTCATAACGTGGATTCCTCTGGAAAACCAACGCATAGGCGTGAACCACCCGGACGCAGCAAGAGCCCGGGCGAGATTTAGGTTAGAAGAGGAATTAGGCGCAGGGAGGTCGCCAGAGGTCGGACGGAACTCGTCCAAAGATGGAATCAATATAAGGGAAGGGGGGCTGCATCGCAGCAGGAGCTATGGGAGCCTTCAAGACGTCAATCTGGAGTATAGCCCCGCTCTTGCATTCTTGACCGCTTTTGCATTCCTTCTTACCGTGCTGGGTTAGCTTGCTCATTTCTTGGCAACAATCATTGTTGACCCTCGCCATCTGCCCATGGCCCGCACTTTTCATCGGGCAAGGAGCAGTCGGCGCCTCAATGCCCGCTATTCCAGTAAGAGGAAGCGTACAACTGAGGAACAAAATTATGAGCAATCGAAGGCGGCGGATCATAGCGGACAGTCTATGGGGCTCTTTTACAGGCAGCAATCTAATCCTAAGCATTGAGGCTTTTTGTTGCGTTTGCATTGAAAGGCGGCTTAAGGCTGATGGCGAGCACTAACAACCATTCGTTCCGACCCCTCGCCGAGACTCAAGCTGTCATCTAGACTGTCATGAAACTGGCAGGTTTGATTGATCAGGGTCAACTGTGACGGAATGGTCAGCGGTATTCTCTGAAATGTATCCCTAAGGACTGAGCAAATGACTTGGTTCCGTGACCATCAAGATTCTCTGTTACGCATAGCAGTAATGCTGTGGGTGCTGGCGTTCGGGGTTGCGGCAAGTCATGGCTGTTTGTCTTTTTCTGAGAACCATGCTGTGCCATCCCCTTCGGATGTCACTGTAGGTATGCAAGGCAAGACGTATCAACTGCACTCAAGTGCCTGCCTGGAGTTCTGTAACGACAGCGCATCAGCGCTCCATCTGGCATCGTGGTATATTCACTTCGACCAGACTCTCTGGGTGCTCCTGCTCACACTCCCCGTCCTTTTCCTGTCTTCCGTTATCCCTCCGCGCTTTGGCGCACTCGCCTTGCACCTGCCTGCGCCGCCTCGGCCGCCGGCACGCCTGAGCTTCGTCCGCTTCAACGATTAACTCGACTTTCGTGCACCCGGACCACCGGGCGCACAGTCTTGCTGCGCCTGCACTACCAGGCGTGGTTGCGCTTCATTTCACCCGTTGAAACACTTGGAGATCGCCATGCACATCACCCTCAAAACGCTTGTCGCCGCACTACTGATTGGCAGCCCGCTGCTTGCCGTGGCTGTCGATGAACATCACCCCGATCAGGCTCCGGCGAAAGCCGAGAGCAAAGCTGCGCCGGCTCAGGGCCAGGAAAAGGCCATGGCCGCACAGATGCAAAAGATGCAGGCCATTCACGACAGGCTCGCTGCCGCCAAGACCCCGGAGGAGCGTCAGGCGGCTATGCATGATGGCATGCAAGCGATGAAGGAAGGCCTGGGCATGATGCAGAGCGGCTGTGCCGGCAAGGGCATGGGCCAGCACATGAAGATGATGGATTCGAAGATGATGGGAATGATGATGCAAATGATGGATCAGCAGGCCGGCATGATGGGCTCGCAGTCGGACATGAAGGGCATGCCCATGCAGCACTCCATGGACCAGCCGGCCCAGAAGCCAGCCCAGTAATCACATGGCGCAGCTCCAGTCTTGGTCTGTAGTGCGGAAGCATCCCCAGGCCAAGACGGAGCCCCCCACTTTCGCCCTGGAGAATACTTATGAACGCTTCGCCTTCATCCCATCAGCCTCCGCCGTCCTTTTGGCGCAGTAAGCCCGGTATTGCCCTGGGTATGTTGCTGGTGATTGCCTTGTTCTACCTGGCGCGAGAGCACTACGGTCATATCTCGCTGCTGTTGCCGTACGCAATCCTGTTGCTGTGCCCGCTGATGCACCTGTTCGGCCATCACCACGGCGGCCACGGCCATCATGGCGGAACGGACAATGCCCCCAAGGACGACGATAGAGGCTGACTCATGCACAGTCATGAACACACGCATCCATTACCCGGAAACGAAACCTCCTCCGCTGAAGTGAAGGACCCTGTCTGCGGGATGATGGTTAAAACAGACAGTCCCCATCAACTGCAGTACGCCGGGAAGGTCTACCGGTTCTGCAGCGAAAAGTGCCTGTCAAAGTTCAAGGCGGCACCGGAAAACTATAGTGCCGCTGTGCGGGAAGAGACGACCGACCTCCCGACGGGAGCAAGTGACACCTGGTACACCTGCCCAATGCATCCCGAGATACGTCAGCTCGGTCCAGGCTCCTGCCCAAAGTGCGGCATGACCCTGGAGCCGGTGCTGCCGGAACTGGAGCAGGAAGAGAACCCTGAGCTCCGGGACTTCTCCCGGCGCTTCTGGTGGACCTTACCCCTGACCATCGTGGTCACCATTCTGGCCATGGGGGGGCATGCCTTGAACCTGTTCCACGGCGCCACGCAGAACTGGGTCGAGCTGGTGATCGCCAGCCCGGTGGTGCTCTGGGCGGGCTGGCCGTTCTACGTGCGCGGAGTGCGCTCGGTGCTACAGCGCAGCCCCAACATGTGGACGTTGATCGGCCTGGGGACTTCCGCCGCCTATCTCTACAGCCTCGTAGCCACCCTGGCGCCGACGGTCTTCCCTGCGAACTTCATGATGGAGGGCCGCATTGGCGTCTACTTCGAGGCGGCGGCCGTCATCATCTCGCTCACCCTGCTGGGGCAGATACTCGAACTCAAGGCCCGCTCGCAGACCTCGGCGGCCATCAAGTCGTTACTTGGCCTAGCACCGAAGACAGCCCGGCGGATCAATGCCGATGGCAGCGAAGAGGACATCCCGCAGAGCCATGTGCACCCGGGCGATAGGTTGCGCGTCCGCCCCGGAGAGAAGGTCCCGGTCGATGGCCTGGTCGTACAGGGCGAAAGCGCCGTCGATGAATCCATGCTGACTGGCGAACCTCTGCCGGTGCTGAAGCAAGTGGGCGACACGCTCATCGGGGCAACCTTGAACACCCACGGCAGCCTGGTGATGCAGGCGCAAAAGGTCGGATCGGAAACCATGCTTGCGCAGATCGTGCAGATGGTTGTGCAGGCGCAACGCTCGAAGGCGCCGATGCAGCGCCTGGCTGACGTCATTGCCGGCTACTTCGTGATGGTCGTCATCGCCATCGCGGCCCTGACCCTGATTGGTTGGGGAGTCTGGGGGCCACAGCCCAGTTGGGTGTTTGGTCTGATCAACGCTGTGGCGGTGCTGATCATCGCCTGCCCCTGCGCCCTCGGCCTGGCGACCCCGATGTCTGTAATGGTCGCTACGGGCAAGGCTGCTGGCAGTGGGGTACTGTTCCGCGATGCGGCGGCCATCGAGAACCTGCGCAAGATTGATACGCTGATCGTCGATAAAACCGGCACCCTCACTGAAGGGCGCCCGGTATTCCAGAGCGTCGAAGCAGCATCCGGCTTTAGTGCTGAAGAGGTTCTGCGGCTGGCCGCCAGCCTTGACCAAGGCAGTGAGCATCCACTGGCGCATGCTATTGTCGATCAGGCCAGGGTGCAGGGGCTGGCGTTGAGCGAAACGGATGAGTTCGAGAGCGCCTCGGGGATTGGAGTGCGCGGCCAGGTCGATGGGCGGCGCCTGCTGTTGGGCAACACTGCCTTGCTGGCCGATGCGGGCGTGTCCAGCGAGGCCCTGCAAGCACGTGCCGAAAAACTGCGTAGCGAAGGCGCAAGTATCATGTACCTGGCGGTGGACGGTACCTTGGCCGGCCTGTTGGCGGTAGCTGACCCTATCAAGCCGACCTCCCGGCAGGCCGTGCAATACCTCCAGGACGCCGGCGTCAGGGTCATCATGGCCACTGGCGACGGTCCGACCACGGCGCGTGCAGTGGCCCGCCAATTGGGTATTGAAGAAGTGCACGGCGAGGTCAAGCCACAGGACAAGGAGCACCTCACCGCTAGCCTCCAGGCGGCTGGGCATCGTGTGGCGATGGCCGGAGACGGCATCAACGATGCGCCTGCCCTGGCGCGTGCCGATGTTGGTATTGCGATGGGGACCGGTACCGACGTCGCGATGAACAGTGCCCAGGTCACCCTGGTCAAAGGTGACCTGCTTGGTATTCTCCGCGCCCGCAACCTATCCATGGCGACGGTGCGCAACATGCACCAGAACCTGGCCTTCGCCTTCGCTTACAACGCCATGGGCATACCCCTCGCCGCCGGATTGTTCTACCCCCTGACGGGGCATCTGCTGTCCCCAATTATTGCTGCATTGGCCATGAGCGTAAGTTCGGCATCGGTCGTCTTCAACGCCGTGCGCCTGCGTAAGGCATCGCTCGATGGCTAGTTTCGGAAAGCTTGACCTTGCCCCCATGGCAAGGTCGAGGATAGCTCCACGTTCCGGACAGGTTCAGCCAGTGTTCCGGGCGATAAGGCTGATTATTGAGGAGTCACCACGATGAAAAATTTTGATCTGCACGTTGAAGGCATGAGCTGCGCTTCGTGCGTCCGCCACGTGAATGCTGCATTGGCGCCGGTCACTGGTGTTGCCGAGGTTTCGGTCGACCTCGCGGCGGGACGGGTGCGCGTCAATGGGGACGCCGATGTCCAGGCGCTGATGGCCGCGCTGCAGGATGCCGGTTATCCGGCCAAGCTCGATGCTCCGCACCAGGCCCCGGAGGGTGGCAAGGCGCGCGGCTGCGGCGGCAGTTCCTGCTGCTGTCACTAAGAGGGGGAGCATCATGCGCAAGGCACTTCGCTTGACGGCGCTGGCCGGACTGTTCATGGCCTCCATCGCCCAGGCCGCCACAACCATCGACGTATACCGCGACCCCAACTGCGGTTGCTGCAAGAGCTGGATCAAGTACCTGGAGGCCAATGGCTTCAGCGTGAACGACCACGTCGAGCCGAATATGAGTGCGGTCAAGCAGCGCGTAGGCGTTGCTCCGCGTCTGTCCTCCTGCCACACCGCAGTGATCGGTGGAAAATTCGTCGAAGGGCATGTTCCGGTGGCACAGATCCACGAGCTGGAGAAGCGTCCGGAACTGCTTGGGATCGCGGCTCCAGGCATGCCCGTCGGTTCGCCTGGCATGGAAATGGGGCAGACCAAGCAGGCTTACAAAATCATTGGGCTTACCCGTGACGGCACCGACGAGGTTGTCGCCGACTATCCGTCAACCCAATAACCGTGTGGACTTTCCCGCCGGGGGCTTTCAATTAGCGTGTCTTGAGCTCAACAAGACGCGCCGCTAGCCCGGACATCGCACCTTCAAGGGCGATGTGGAAATTCCAGATGGAATGCTGTCACTCCGTCTGATGAGGTGCACCAGATGCGGCCATGGTGCGCCTCGACAATTGAACGTGAGATCGCGAGGCCAAGGCCTGCGTTATGCGATTCCCCCTCTCGACGTGCAGGGTCGGCACGATAGAAGCGATCGAAGAGCTTCTTGAGGTGCTCGGAAGGAATTGTCTCTCCAGGATTGACGACCGAGAGAGTCACGGTATTGGCGTTACTCTCAATGAGCACATCGATTGTTGCGCCCGCAGGGGTGTAACGGACAGCATTCGATAGCAGGTTGGAAACGGCTCGATGCAGCATCAGGCTATCGCCCTGAATAGAAGACGAACCACTGAGGCGAAGCTCAATGCTGCGTTCCTCTGCAAGCAGGCTGTAGTATTCGAAGAGCCTCTGCACAATCTCCTCAAGATTGATCTTGGTCGAGCCAGGAGTGATAAGGCCATTATCAGATTTTGCCAAGAAGAGCATATCGTCAATCATTCTCGACATATGATGCAAACTATCAAGATTGGAGTAGAGGTTTTCCTCATAAACATCAATGCTGCGCTTTTTTCCGAGGATCACCTCGGTGTGCGTGAGTAGTGTTGTAATAGGCGTGCGGAGCTCATGGGCAATATCCGCCGAAAAGTTGGAAAGGCGTATAAACGAATCGTCTAGCCTGGCCAGCATCTCATTAAAGGAGCTTACTAATTCTTGAAGTTCAGAAGGGATGGAGTCCAGTGGGATACGGTCTTTCAAGGACTTTGCTGATATCGATGCTGCCACTGCGGTAACTTGTCGTATCGGTCGCAAGCCACTTCTGACAACCACGACGCCCAAGGCGCCGCTTGCAATGGCGCTGATCGCCAAGCCTATCCAAAACCAACGTTCTAGCGTCACGAAAAAGTGAGAGTGGCTGGTGACATCCAATATCAGGACGGCCGTTGCCGAGCTAGGCCCCGACTGTGGGCCAACCCGAGCAGTCATACCCCTATACAGCCGCCCATGGTTCTCCCACTCCCACATGCCGGCACTTTCCTGCGAAAATTGAGACGGCAAATTAGCAATGGTTGAATTCGAGAAAAGTACATTGCCCTCCGTCGTGGTAATGATCGATTCGAGTTCATGGTGCGCGCCAAGTAAGGCATTCAGCTCCAAGCGAATGTGACTGCTCTCCAGATTGGCATTCGAGGACATAAGGATTTGCTGAATGGAGTTGAGCTTTTCGGTGATCGTCTGCTGATCCTGCATCCAGAAGTGCCGACGACTCAACTCACTGAAGCTCACTCCAGCAACGGTCAGGACGGACACCACAGCAAGCATGAACATCAGGCTCATGCGAGCAGTTAGCGATAGTCGCTTCATTTCTGCTCGGGCTCTTCGAGCATGTACCCCATTCCCCTAATCGTATGGATCAGCTTGGGCTCGAAGTCATCGTCGATCTTGGCCCTCAGCCGCCGTACTGCCACCTCGATAACGTTCGTATCGCTATCAAAGTTCATGTCCCATACCTGAGAGGCAATCAGTGATTTCGGTAGAACCTCCCCGCGTCTCCGCATCAACAGCTCAAGCAGCGAGAATTCCTTTGCCGTCAGGTCAATGCGCACCCCGCCTCGCACTGCCCGGCGCTTGAGCAGGTCCACTTCGAGATTCGCAATTTTTAGGGTCATCAGGGTTGGAGCTGTTGTCGCGCGCCGTAGTAGCGTGCGTACGCGCGCCAAGAGCTCGGCAAATGCGAAAGGCTTGACCAGGTAATCATCTGCTCCCAACTCAAGTCCCTTAACGCGATCATCCACGCCGTCGCGTGCGGTCAGGAACAACACCGGAACATCCTTGCCGGCGGCCCGCACCATGCGCAGTACTTCCCACCCGCTCAGACCAGGCATCATCACGTCCAGTATGAGCAGGTCATACGACTCGCTGAGTGCATGCTGGAGCGCTTCAGTACCCGAATTGACCAGGTCGACATTGAAGCTGGCCTCGCTCAGTCCTTGCTTCAAGTACAAGCCGATCTTGGGTTCGTCTTCAGCGACAAGAAGTCTCATTTTTCTGCCCCATAGCCGAACAATGCTGTGAGTGTGCCGCTACTGGTTGCCACCAACCAGATCCTTACAAAAATGTAATCTTGGCATAAGCCGACGGTCAGGCAGGTAGCGCTATGGTTGAGACGACTTCTAGAGCGAGTACTTCGTTTGGACGATCTGAACACGCGAGGTGTGACGATTGGCACGATCCCCTTAAGGCCTTACCAATGCTCCTTTGGCCAATCGGCGCCGCCTTGGCGCCGATTTTTTAGCAATCAGTACGCGCTCAAGAGCTGATGCCAAGAGCATAATTTTTTAACTGAGCTGGCCTGGAATTAAACTTCTATTGAGAGGTGTTCTATGAGTACTAAATTTTGGAATTTCCTAGTTGCGGGGATTTTACTCTTTCTCTCTGCAGTTTCGATGGCCAGTGAAAAGGCAGTGAATTTCGATTTTGGAAGTCGCAGCGCGCCGGAGAAAGCAGATCGGACAGTTGAGATTAAGATTGGGGATCTCTACTTCGAGCCTTCTCGTATAGATGTAAAAAATGGCGAGACCATTCGATTTGTATTGAAAAACGAAGGGCTGGTTCTTCATGAGTTCAATCTGGGCAAGGCAGCGGCGCACGTGCAGCACCAGAAGGAAATGGTGGAGATGTTCAAGAGTGGCTATTTAACGGCAATGAAAGTTAACGACGCCGAGCACGATATGGCGGGTATGGAAGGTGACATGCATGGCATGAGCATGCCCAGCATGAACCACAATGACGCCAACAGCGTTTTAATTGAACCAGGTCAAACCAAGGAACTGGTTTGGACATTTAGTAAAACATCGGGGCTGCAATTTGCGTGCAACGTTCCAGGGCATTACCAGAAAGGGATGGTAGGGCAGATTGCCATAAACTAGTGGATGGCGAGGTTGCGCTGCAGGCTTGTGGGTAGGGAGTAGAGCTCCCGCCGGCGGCTAACAGCGATGCTGGCCGCGTGCGGCTACGCCCTGCGAGCCCCGGCAGGTAGCGGCAAGGCTGATCCTTACAGAAATGTAATCATCGCGACTGCCTAAATATGGCAAATTTTTCAAGGACATCTGAGCCTCTGATCGTCAGGCTCGAAATGAAGTCCACTTCATAATGGCTCGAAAATGGCCCCAGAAATTGGTTCCTAAGAGCTCTCTTCAAGCAGGGTCGTAGTGGAATGCAGAACAAAACGTCAAGACGGACTTTCGTTAAGGGCCTTGCGGCGACAGGCATTCTCGGTGGTCTCGGTTTGTGGCGCACCCCCGTCTGGGCCCTTACCAGCCCGACTCAACCGGCCGTGCTTGCCGGTACCGAGTTCGACCTGTTCATTGGTGAGACTTCAGTCAATCTGACTGGCGCAGTTCGTACAGCAATGACCATCAATGGATCGCTTCCTGGGCCAACTTTGCGTTGGCGCGAAGGTGACACGATTACACTCCGCGTTCGTAATCGCCTGAAGGAAGATACCTCCATTCATTGGCATGGAATAATTCTCCCAGCCAACATGGATGGTGTGCCGGGTTTAAGTTTCCAGGGAATTGCTCCCGATGGCATGTACGAATATAAATTCAAGGTCAATCAGCATGGTACCTACTGGTACCATAGCCACTCTGGCTTCCAGGAGCAGCTTGGCGTTTTCGGGCCGTTAATTATCGACCCCAAAGAGCCAGAGAAAATTTCTTGCGACCGTGATTATGTCGTCATGCTGAGCGATTGGTCGGATGAGAATCCCAGTCGTGTCCTTGCCAAGCTGAAGAAAGACTCTGGTTATTACAACTTTCATAAACGCACTGTCGGGGATTTCATTGATGATGTAAGCGAGAAGGGTTGGTCGAAAACTGTCGCCGACCGAAAAATGTGGGCTGAAATGAAGATGAGCCCAACCGATCTCGCCGACGTAAGTGGTTATACCTACACCTATCTCGTCAACGGTCACGCACCTGATACCAATTGGACCGGCATTTTCAAGCCCGGAGAAAAGGTCCGACTGCGCTTCATCAACGCCTCTGCAATGACCTACTTCGATGTTCGGATTCCCGGACTGAAGATGACAGTAGTGGCTGCAGATGGGCAGCCAGTCCAGCCGGTAAGTGTTGATGAGTTCCGCATTGCCGTTGCTGAAACCTATGACGTCATTGTCGAGCCGACAGACCAGGCCGCATACACCATCTTTGCTCAATCGATGGACCGTACCGGCTACGCCCGAGGCACGCTTGCGGTAAAGGAAGGAATCAGTGCGACAGTTCCGGCGCTAGATCCCCGCCCACAAATCACCATGGACGATATGGGGATGGGAGGCATGGACCATGGAAGCATGGCGGGCATGGATATGTCCGGGATGGACCACGGCGGCATGGCGGGTATGGATATGTCCAGCATGGACCACGGCGACATGGGTGGCATGGATCACAGCCAGATGCAGGGGATGGGCGCACAGATGCAATCCCACCCTGCGTCCGAGGCCGATAATCCCTTGGTCGACATGCAGACCATGACCCCTACGGCGAAGCTCAACGATCCGGGTATTGGCTTGCGTAACAATGGCCGGCGTGTGCTGACCTACGCCGATCTCAAGAGCACATTCGAAGATCCTGACGGACGAGTCCCATCCCGAACCATCGAGCTACACCTGACCGGCCACATGGAGAAGTTCTCCTGGTCGTTCGATGGCATTGAGTTCGCTGATGCCAAGCCGCTACTCCTCAAGTATGGCGAGCGTGTTCGTATCACCCTGGTTAACGACACCATGATGACGCACCCCATCCATTTGCATGGCATGTGGAGTGATTTGGAGGATGAACAGGGCAACTTCATGGTGAGAAAGCACACCATCGACATGCCGCCGGGCTCGAAGCGCAGCTATCGCGTGACGGCTGATGCGCTTGGTCGATGGGCCTATCACTGCCACCTGATGTATCACATGGAACTGGGCATGTTCCGTGAAGTGCGAGTGCAGGAATAGGAGAACAGCATGGACCTCGAACAGACCCGTCACTCCGTTTTAGCCAGCATCGCAGTCCTTGGGGTGAGTTTGCTCCCTTTGGCGGGTGCCCACGCTGAAGAGCCGATGCAAGGCATGGATGGCTCCCAGATGCAGGGCATGGATCACTCCCAGATGCAGGGTATGGATCATTCCCAGATGCAGGGCATGGATCATTCCCAGATGCAGGGTATGGACCACTCCCAGATGCAGGGCATGGATCATTCCCAGATGCAGGATGCGGACTACTCCGATATGCAAGGAATGCAACCGGCTGCACCAACGGAAAGCCGCACGCCAATTCCTGTATTGACCGATGCTGATCGTGCCGCTGTGTACAAGGGCAGCATGGACCACCATATGGGACAAGCACTCAATTCCCTATTCGTCATTGATAAGTTGGAGTGGCAGGACGCCGATCAAGGTAGTGCCCTCAGTTGGGAGGCCAACGGCTGGGTCGGTGGCAATATTGATCGCCTGTGGTTGCGCTCCGAAGGGGAGCGACTCAATGGGGTTACCGAGAACGCTGAGCTGCAGGCCCTGTGGGGGCACTCCATCGGTCCGTGGTGGGACGTAGTTGGCGGCGTGCGGCAGGACTTCAAACCTGGCTCGCCACAAACCTGGGCAGCCGTTGGCGTCCAGGGGATGGCCCTGTATGACTTCGAAACCCAGGCAACTGCCTTCCTGGGGGAAGGTGGCCAAAGCGCTCTGAGGCTCGAAGGAGATTACGACATCCTCTTGACCAATCGCTTGATCCTTCAGCCGACCGCCGAATTGAACCTCTACGGCCGGAATGACCCGCAACGTGGTAACGGGTCAGGTATCTCTAACTCAGAAATCGGGCTGCGGCTTCGTTACGAGGTCGTCCGGGAGTTCGCGCCCTACATAGGCGTTACTTGGAACCACCTCTACGGAAAAACAGCGGACTACGCCCGCGAAGAGGGGGAGGACGCCAGCGAGGCACGCCTGGTCCTCGGTGTACGTATGTGGTTCTAACTGGCTATTTCACCCCTTCCGTGTTTCTTCCTAAATAAACATAGCGGTTTTAGCCGCGAGGAGTCTTGCATGCAAAATCTCAAAACGTTCGCCGTCATGGCTGCGCTCGGGGCGGGAGTGCTGCTGAGTACGGCAGCCCAGGCACACCCCAAGCTGCTCTCCTCCTCGCCCGCTGAGGGAAGTGTCGTCGAGGCTCCGGGCAAGATCGAATTGCACTTCTCAGAAACGCTGCTGACTCAACTCTCTGGCGCCAAGCTTGTCATGACTGAAATGCCAGGCATGTCTCACTCCTCCCCCATGGGCGTGAAAGCAGCTGTCTCGGGCGGCACCGATCCGAAAGTGATGCTCATCACGCCGGCAGCTCCTCTCACCACCGGTACTTATAAGGTCCAATGGCGGGCCGTTTCTTCTGATACGCACCCGATTACTGGCGCTGTTACCTTCAAGGTGAAGTAAGTCATGGGCGACCCCGTCACTATCGCTCTACGCTTCGCCCTGTATGTTGATCTGATTATGCTTTTCGGTTTGGCGTTGTTCGGCCTGTACAGCCTTAAGGGACAAGAGCGGGTCAGCGGGGCGGTATTCAACTTCGAGTCGATATTGGTGTGGGCCGCCTTGATCGGTATCTTGCTATCTGTAGCTGCAATGCTTCAGATGGCTAAGGTGATGAGCGGTGTTTCCAGTTTCTTCGAAATACATCGCCATATTTTAGAGATGATCTTAGCGGGCACCGATGTCGGGTTGACTTGGATAGTCAGGGTCGCGGCCTTGGTATTGGCAGCGATCGCTGCCCTGTTCAACAGGCGCGCGCCAACATTGAGTCTGCTGGCAGTATCCGCACTAGGTGCTATCGCCCTTGCTAGCTTGGCCTGGACAGGGCACGGCGCTATGGATGAGGGTATCTTGCGCTATGTGCATTTTACCAGCGACATTGCCCACCTTCTCGGTGCAGGGGGATGGCTGGGCGCCTTGGTAGCCTTCGTATTGCTACTCCGCTCCAAGAAGCTTGAAGGTGAGCAACATCTCCGCTTGTTGTCGCGGACGCTCACAGGTTTCGAGAAGGCAGGAGCTCTGATCGTTATTAGCTTGACAGTTACTGGCATCGCTAATTATGTGCTAATAATTGGTCCGGAAATTGGTGGATTGGTAAAGAGCACGTACGGTTTATTGCTGACAATCAAGGTCGCGCTCTTTGTTGCGATGTTAGTGCTTGCTGCAGCAAACCGCTATCACCTCAGTCCTTTGCTAGATCGGTCGTTGCAGACTGGTAGTTATGCTCCTGCAATTAATGCGCTACAGCGCAGTATCATTCTTGAGTTCGCAGTGGCGATTGTCATTGTCAGTCTCGTAGCTTGGTTCGGAACACTGAGCCCTGAAATGGACATGGCTATCGAATGATATTGAATTTACTTTCTGCAAGCGTGACTCAGCAATTCCGCGAGACTCGCACTGATCGTCTGAGTGGGTTGAAAATTGCCAAAATGTAATTTTGGCCTCAGCTTCCCAACAGTATGCCCTGGCTACTATGTCCTTGAGCATAATGCTCAAGCCGTCAAATGACGGATGAATATTAGCAAGGACCAATATATGAACTCATTCAAAACTCTTGTGGCAATTGTTGTTTTTGCTGCTTCTTCTCTAGCCATGGCCGAGAGTGGTGGGGATCGCACGTTTGCCAAGATGGAAAAAATCCGCCAATCCTTCGTTGAAAACTCTCTAGTTAATAAAGAGCAGAAGGCATCTTCTCCCGTAGCAGAGTCCGATTTAAAGGGAAATGAACACAGCAAGTGCTAGGCACTTCGTTGTCTCGCTGCTTCCTCACGCCCGTCGAGCACTGATGGGCAAATGCGTCCATGTGCCGATGGGGTCGTGAGGATAAGCTCTACGGCGATGCAGCCAAAGAAAGTTGCCATACGTATGTAACGGTGTCTAAACCGACAGGCATCCCGATGCTGCCGGGTGCCCCTTGATACGTACCATTTTGGTGGTCGATCCCGTGCTTAAAAAGTTTGGTAGGGTTTACCACCGAGCTACGGGATCGGCGAAGCAGGGATAGTCAGAATAGGAGCCTGAAAGCGGGCCTAAATAAACGTCCCTTCGTGGACCAAGCTGTGTAAAAACACAGCGAGCACTGGATAGGCCGGACATGGATTGATTTTAACGATATCCAGCGGCCTCTTGGAGGCCTGGTGTGTCCATCATGGGCATTCAGTTGATTTGGCAAGTGCTGCTTCCACGATTCTGTGCGACGCGTTCGGAAGGCTGCCAATGGGGTTTCAGGCCTTCATTGCCGCTATCAGCGCACTATTGCCCAGCAGGTTCAGCACCCGTTTGAAGTTGTAGGCGAGCACATGCAGGCTCATTTCCGTGCTCACGCGGTTGAGCGTCTTGGTGAGGAAATGGGTGGCGTCCATCCAGGCCTTCAATGTGCCGAAAGGATGCTCCACTGTCTGGCGGCGGATGCGCATCATCTCCGGTAACTGATCCAGGCGGGACTGAATCGCGTCGATCACCGACTCGTGTTCCCAGCGACTCACTCGCCGCAGCGCACTCGGTGTGCACTGATCTTTCAACGCACAGCCTTGGCGATTCGAACTCTAGGAACGGTGCAGCTTCAGGCCTTTCTCAACTGCCGGCAGACAACACGAATGGCTTTGCCGTTGTCCTTGCGGAAGTTGGCGATGGTCTTGACGTCCGGCATCAGGCGTCCGGTCAGCCACATCAACTCGACGTTGCTTTGTGCTTCACGCTCGAGGCGGCGACTCGACTGGATGCGGTTGAGGTAACCGTAGATGTAGATCTTCAGCAGGACGGCCGGGTGATACGCAGGGCGGCCAGTTTTGGCGGGAATCACGTGGCCGAAGCCCATCCGCCCAAGATCGAGTTCATCGACGAACACATCGACTATTCGCACCGGATTGGGGGCCGCGACGTAATCATCCAGGCTCTCGGGCAGCAGTGTGCATTGACCTCGATGCTCGCCGTGGATGAAACGCTTCTTGGACTGCCCCGCTATGACTGCCGACGGCAGGACAGCAAGAGCACCAGCCACGTTTTTTACACGGCCTGGGCCAGAAGCGGACGGCGAAAGTTTAGCCCGCAAGCTTTTTCGTAGCGGTGTTTCATCCGCGAGGACGGAACTGTGATTCTTCAACCGAGATTTCTCTTGAGCGCCGCCGGATTCTGAAATGGACGCATGAAAGCGACCTACCATCCGAGTAGGTGCCTGCAACTGCCGATGCGACACAATGCGCCAGAGCGACTCAAGCGACTACGTATTGCCTCGGAAACGGGTTTGAAAGAGATGCATGGGGCGTCTGCGGGTCCTAGATCTTGATGGTGCCGGTCACCAAGCCATAGATCCCGCCGAGAGCGGCAGCAATCGTCACTACGAATATCATCAACTCGACACCGGAGAACAGCCGAGCGTTCTGCTCCTTCCTGGCCCAGAAATAAAGCACCGTACCGGCCAGGCAGAGCACTGCCATCAGCAGAACATATTCGAGCCCGGCAGCCACGAACATGAACAGGGTGTAGATAACGGCGAGCGCACCGATCACCAGGTCGCGGCCTCGCTCGCCGGAAGCGTGCTCGTAGCCTTCGCCGCCGCGCGCCACCTGTACGCCGTAGATGGCAACCAGCAGGTACGGCAGCAGTGCAGTGACACTGGTCATGTCCAGCATGAGGTTGAAGGCATCGCGCGACCAGAATGTCGAAATGACGAAGCAGGAAACCACCCCGTTGGTGAGCCAGAGGGCGTTGGCCGGAACCGCGTTGGCGTTCTGCGTCCCGAAGACCCTGGGCATGTCTTTTGAACCTGCGGCGGCGAACAGCACTTCAGCACAGATAAGCGACCAGGCGAGGTAGGCGCCGAGGACCGAAACCAGGACGCTGATCGAGATGAACACCGCCCCCCAGTGGCCGACGACCAGCTCCAGGGCCCCCGCCAACGAAGGGTTGGAGACCCCTGCGATGACCGCCCGTGGCGCTACGGCGTATGGCAGGAGGGTTACCGCCACCATCAGGCCGGTAACGGCGACGAACCCCAGGATGGTGGCGCGACCAACGTCCGAGCGAGTCCGCGCATAGCGCGAGTAGACGCTGGCCCCTTCGATGCCGATGAACACAAAGACGGTGATCAGCATCGTGTCCCGCACTTGCTGCAGGAGGGGCTTCTCCGGCATGCCGGTGCCACCGAAGAAGTTCTCGGCGAATTGATCGTAGTGAAAGAAGAAGATGAACGAAAGGATGGCCACTAAGATGGGCACGATCTTCGCGATGGTCACCACGGTGTTGATGTAGGCGGCCTGCTCGACCCCACGCAGGATGAGGAAGTGAAACAGCCAGATGCCGACCAGCGAGACGGCGATGGCCGGGGCGCTGCTGCCATCGCCGAAGACTTCGGGAAAAAAGCGCCCGAGCGTCGAGCCGATCAGCACCCAGTAGAAGACATTGCCCAGGCAACTGCCCAGCCAGTAGCCGAATGCCGACAGAAAGCCTACGTAGTCGCCGAACCCGGCCTTGGCGTAGGCGAAGACGCCGGAGTCGATGTCCGGGCGCTTCGCGGCCAGGGTCTGGAACACCCGAGCCAGCATGTACATTCCGGTGCCGGCGATCGCCCAGGCGATGATGGCGCCGAAAGGACCGGTCGCGGTGGCGAAGCGTCCCGGCAGGTTGAAGATGCCAGCACCGACCATGGAGCCGACAACCATCGCGAAAAGCGCAAGCAGAGAGAGCTTGGTGGCGGGGCGTTCACTCACGTTGATCTCCAATGTCCTTGGCTACCAGAGTAAAGGCTTACGGAAGCTGAGCGACGCAGGTCGCTAGGCCGGCGCAGAGTATAGTCACAGACTTAACACGCAGCGGGCATGAGGCAGATGCTGCCAAGCCCTCTCCGTTTAAACTGGGCTAGGCGTGTTGCTTTCACGGATTGAACCCACAGGCTTGCTCTGCCGGTCGCCTCTTCGCGAGGCTGTCAACACGAATGCGGTTGGCTGATCAAATCGGATGCAATCGCTGGTCATGTGAGGTGCTATTTCGCAGCCTGCTAGCGTGGTCGTTTGCCAGTGCCGGCGAATGCCAATCTATTGTGCTTGTTGGCTCGCGATCCAATGATGGGCTGTTGATCTGGTGTCCACTGCATATTGTGCTCCTTAGAGGTACTTCTTGAAGCTGGCAGCTGTGATGCTGACCGAAACACCCAGCAGCGATGCACAGGGCAGCAGGACCAGGAGAGGGCTGATGCTAATCGGTATGGCGAGATACAGCGTCCAGGGCAGGATCGCCAAGGGAAGCATCGTGCTTCTGGCCTTGTGGTACAGGTAGCTGGACTCCCGGCCGGCGCCGAACTTACGCAGGTCGCGCCGGACCAGTCCGTCGACTAGACCGGTGAAGGCCGCCATGGCGAAGAGCGGGATCGTCAGCACCAGGACCACTGTCCTGACGCAGAAGGTCAGAATTGTGAAGAGTGCGGCCAGGGCATAGGTCTGCACGGTGGACACTCCCTGGGCGGCGAGGTAGCGGACGTCGAATTCCGATCTGGGGCCTGCCTGCGCCACCGAGGACATCCCTTGCATCCAGTCAAAGAGGCCGGTTTTCACGATCAGCCACTCGTAGATCAGGCCCACGATCCATTTCGCCGTGTGGCCGGGTTCCTGGACCAGAACGCTGTGCAGAAGTCCCTGGGACAGCCATCCCAGCTCGTAATTGAGCATTTCCTGGGCATGCTGCCAGCCAGCCTCTGGCCAGAAGAAGTAGAGGCAGAGCCACTCCACTACCACCGCTGCCAGCAACGAGCCGAAGAGCACGCCGGCGAGCTGGAAGGGGAGGCCAATGATCGTACGCAGGAGGGACTCTGGGCGCTCCTGCTGGGTCTGGGCTCGTTCAGCGATTTCAGCCATGGTTCATCTCTCAAGCCGCCTCGTCGCTGCCGCCCAGGTGACGGAAATCGTCGACCAGGTCGGCAGGGAGCCCATCGTTGATGTTCTGGTAGCCGGGGGCCTCCCACCATTCCCCGGAGTTGGATGTCGCTCCTTTGCGCATGCCTGCTGCCATTTCCTGCAGGTTCTTCGGTAAGACCTCGTCGGGATCGTTGGCAGGTAGTGGCATGCGGATCTTCCACAGGTTTCCGCCTTCGATGAGCGCAAAGCACTGTCCCTTTGGCAGGCCTACCACGTGTGCCGGCTCAATCATTGGCACGCTGGTCATCTGCACCTGGTCGTGGGTATTCGAGGTGAACGCCGTCTTGCCGTTGACCGAGTCGTTCGCACTGCTCGCCGGCGTGCTGTTGTAGATCTGCACCTTGGGCAACTGATTGGTCAGCAGCTCGGCCGTAGCTGTCTCACGAACCCGTAGCATGAACAGGTTGTTGAAGTTACCCACGACCTGGCCAGCTTTTGCCCGGGAGCCGATCTTGGCCTCGATGTCGCTCAGGGTCTGCGTATACGCGGTCACCTGGATGCCGGCTCCGCCTGCCTTGTTGACCATGGGGATGAACTCGTCGCCGATCAGCTCGTTGAACTCGTCGGCGTGAAGGTTGATACGCACCTTGCCTGCGGCCTGGCCGCCGGGAAGGCCATCGTCGAGACCATGTTTGTAGATGTGGCCGGCAACCGAGACCAGGTCGCTGAACATCGAGTTGCCGACGGCCGAGGACACCTCGGTATCCGACAGGGCGTCGAGCCCGATGTAGACGACAGCGCGCTTCCGGATGACCTGCATCCAGTCGAAGATTGGCCGCGAGTCGTTGAGGTCCAGGTAGTCGGGTGAGAGCAGCTCTGCGATCCGGCCGGTCGTGAGTTTCTCCAGGAGCGGCAAGAGCGACGCGACGATCTTGTCGAAGTAGGTTTTGTCGTAGCGCACTGCGCTGCGCAAGCCATCCATGACGGAGTCCGAGATGCGCTTCTGCGTAAGGTAGGCATCGATGGCCACCACCCGCAGCGGCCGGTCTTTCATTGCGAAGCTGAGAGTCTTCCGGTCGATCTTGCCCTCGATGGCCACGATGGCTTCCCAGGCCTTGAGATCGTGATCGGCGAAGTATTTCTGCGCGTACTCCACAAACAGTTCGTCGATGTTGATGACGTGCCGGCGGATCTGCTCGTAGTCCGGACGCCTGCCCAGGGCGACCAAGGACTGGGCGATGATGTTGACGAATCGCCAGGCAAATTCTCGGAATGCCGCGCTGTTCCCCTCGCCAGACAGTTGCCCGGCGATGCGAGTCGCCACTTCGCTAATGCGGCCAAACCGCCCGACAGCATTGTAGCGGGCGGAGATGTCGGGCCAGCCCAGATGGAAGACGTAGAACTCATCCAGTCTTCCCGCACGGGCGCACTCGACGTACATGCGCTTGAGTAGATCGGCATCGCCCTTCGGATCGAAGACGATTACGACCTCGTGATCGGGCTGCTCGCTTTCGCGCCGACGTCGGTGGCCATGGTGAACGGTCTGGGTACGCCGCCCCATCTGGACGCGCCGGCGCCGGCGATGGGTTCGACGGATATCTTGGGTGATGAACAACTCGGCGAGTCGGGTCTTGCCCACCCGAGTTGTGCCCAGAACAAGCGTGTGGCCCGGCCGCTCCCCCAGCGCCAAGCTGACGTCGTGCTCCTCTGGCTCGATACCATGTAGCCGTGGCAGGCCTCCAACGGGTGGTAGAGGCCGCGCTGGGTTCCAGGATGAGTCCCACGATGTGGCCTTGGCCAGAACGCTCAGCGGGAATGGTGCGAACTCCAGTCGCTCCTCGAGGCGCCGCGCGCGCTGGTACAAGGGCGATGGCTCTACATAGGGGGCGAACTGAGGGAGGTAGGTATCAGCCAGGCGTTGCGTATGCTTTTGAGTCCAACGGAATCCCTTGCCGATAAACAAACGCTCGTTGCTGATGGGCATCTCGGCGCTGGTCATCGTGTAGTGCGGTAGTCGACGGATGTTCTTCTGGTAGCGAAGAACTCGAAGCGCTTGCATCAGCCGGATCGTTCCCAGGTAGGCGAACATCAGCGCAGCGATCAAGCCGAAGAGCGGCGTAAGGGCTAGTGCCCAGGGCGCTAGGACACAGAGCGCCGCGGCCATGTAGCTGATGGTGGTGGTGTATAGCTCCACAGGAGGGCGCAGTAGCGCATCCAGCGTATACGTGGCGGCCATGGCAATTAGCTCCCCGGAGACGTGATGCTTTGTTGAGGATCCTGCTGGTTTCCTGTTGCGAGCCGTTCGCGCAGACGCTGGAGCATGGCTAGGAGGTCGTCCTCGGTTCTCCAGGCAACGCGGCCGCCGAAAAGGGTGATGACGTGTTGCATCTGGTCGAGCATGAGGTCCTGGCGCCGCACGTCCTTCGGCAATTCGATCATCAGGGTCATGCGTGGAGAGTTGAGCGACGACAAGAGCGCCTCCTACTGCTGGACGGTGGTCGATGTGATGAGGACGGGGTAGTGGCGTAGGCCGAGTCGACCGGCGATGTCCGATCCCAGCGTGGGGAGCAGTTGTAGGCCCGGTCCCCACTTCCTCACTTCGGCCAGACGGCTCGGCCCGCTGACGTTTACTACCAGCCCTACCGCCTGCAGTTGTTGGAGCTGCTGCAGGTGCTGCTGCAGCCAGGTCCTGGAACGCTCATCGTCCCCAACCAGGAACAGGGGCTGGAGCCCTGGAGCGTTGATCACCCGGCCCTGAACTAGGCCGGGAGTCATCTCCGGCGTTACAACGGGAAAGGCTCCGCCCATTTGGACGCCCTGTAGTGGAGGGCGCTGGGCGTCAGCCGGATCAGGTACGAGGTCCTGGTAGTAGGGGAGGGCGGAAACACCACCATGATCCTCGACGACAACCAGTTGGCCAGCGGATGCCAGGGTGTAAGGGAAGGTTAGGCTGAGCGCGACCAGGCAGCGCGCGAGCGGAAGCTTCATGGGTTGGTCACCAGGAGGTTGATGCCGGTTACTCGGCTGAGGTGGCGGGCGAACGACTCGCGATAGCGCGCAGCTGGTGCGCCACCGGCAGGCCGGTGGTAGCGACCGGCAGCGTCGATCCAACTGCCTCCCTTCGCTTTTTGCTCGCTGAGAATTTCGGCAGTAACAGCCAGGTTCTTGTAGGGGTCGAGGCCTTCGCAGGGGGAGCTGTAGCGATGGCCATTCGCGCCAATGTTGGTTTGCCCGAGTCCGACGTCGACACGAGCGGGGCCGGCTGTGACGAGAGCGATCATCAGCGCCTGGCAGGCATCTTTCCGCGTGGCGAACCGATAGCCGGCGCCGGCGACGTTCAGCGTCCAGGGCCATGGCACCAGTTGGTCGCGGATCCGCGCGCCACTCTCCTGCAGCGCGACGGAGTAGAGGACTACCGACGGTACGCCATGCGCGATCGCTATCGTCTGATAGGCCGGTGGTGGCTCTTCGGCGGCGCGGGCTGATACGCAGAGCTGCAGCGCAGTGACGAGGGCAAGGAAGCGGGTCACTGGCGTTGCCATTGTCCGTTGACCTTCATGACGGCAGCGGGCAGCTCACCTCCCAGGCTCAGGCCAAGCCAGCGGCCCTGGTCATGGTTGAGCGTGATCTGCCGGCTCTTCACATTTGCCGGCTCGATGCCGGCGAGGATCGCCCAGCGCCGGATTCGATCGTCATCGCCCTGGCTACCTACGAAATACAGGTCGAAGGAGCGTTTGGCGGTCTGCAGCGCGCGCACCTGGTCGATGCACGGAGCGCAATCGTCCTTCACAAAGACTGCCAGGCGCCCGCTGCTCTCCAGGGTTGCCTTGCCGGCCGCGCCGTTGCGGCTGGAGCTCGGGGAGATCTGGATGACCTTTTCACCCGGGTACATGCGGGTGTTGGCTTCGTCGTAGGCACGCTGGTACGCAAGCTCTTTTTCGACACGCTGTCGTTCTGCTTGCACCTGCAGTTGGGCATACCGTTGCCGCTCCGCGTCCGATTGCGCCTCGATGCCCAGCGCTGTCAGCGGGTCAAGGCCTGGGGAGTAGATTCCGCGGGGACCTTGCATCAGCAGCTGATATCGCTCGTATTCCTGCTCAGTGAGCCCCCATTCACGGGCCAACTGGTCTTGCTGGGCCTGCTGACCGAGGTTCTGTTCTGCTGTGTGTTGCCACTGCGAGGCGGCGGACTGGGAGCTTTGCTCGGCGCCCGACGTGCAGATGCTTGCCAGCATCAAGCACGCCGAGGCAGCTGCTATTGCGAAGTGATTGAGAGCTCGTTTATGCATGGTCGGACCTATGGCTGCAGGCTGATGGTCTTGGTTGTGCCGGCGGCGTCGAACCGAGCGGCTCGGTCGTCGAGAGAGTTGAGTCGCCAGGTAGTGCCGGCGACTGCGTCGCCGGGGCGAATCAGGTAGATCTGGCTCAACCGCGTGCTGCCCGGTGGGGCGACCGAGAGGAAGCGTTCGCCTCCTCGGTACTCGATGCCCACGATGTGGAACGGCGGAGGTTCCGGCGGAGAAGGTTTCGCTTTAGGAGGGGAGGGCTTGGCTTTCGCTACATTGGATTTCTTGGTTGGGGCCGGCGTTGAGGCCGGTTGGGCTTGGGGCTTCTTCAGTTCCTGAACGGAGTTGCTGAGCGTCTCCAAGTCGGCCTTCAGTACCACGATGTCCCCTGCAGAGGCTGCCGTCTGCGCGAGCTGGTTCACGTTGTCGGCTGCTTGCTTGGCATATGCCTGAGCCGCGTCTATCCGGTTGGATAGCGCTTGCTGGGCAGCTCGGAAATCCTCGTCGCTGACCATGTGCTGGCCGGCGAAGGTGTCGACTCGCTCGTCGAGCTTGCCCAATCGGCCGAGAAGAGCGTTGATCGACGTTTTTTCGGCAGCACCTTCCAAGGAGCCTCGCATATTGACCAGCTGGTACTGCTGGTAAGCCGCAAGGCCCCCCAGGGTAAGAAATCCTATCGTGATGAGCAGCGATGATCGGGTAAGGCGCAGGTTCATGGGTGTCCTCTCGAAGCTGGGGACACCCTCGCGTAAGTGGGTTGCTGAGGCAGCAATAAATGCTTACTGAACCTGCTGGGATTTTTTAGCGATCAGCTCCTTGCAAGACCGCTTCTCATTGATCCGCGGATGATCATCATTTCTGGGATGGCGGGCGGGGAACGGCGACGGCAGCCGATATGCAGGGTTCATCAGTTCATGTGCCTGTGCTTTGGCTGCCCAGTTCTCAGCCTCTTCCTGTGTATCGCATGACCAGAAAAACTCCCCCAGGAAGACCTTCCATGTGGGGGGATCCCCAGCCACGCATTCAATTCGAATGTCCATGGCTTCCATTCCACTGACTAAAAAGATGCCGCCCTGGGCGGGGGAGGCCTGGGCGGCATTGGTAGGTGCTAGGTCACCGAAAATGCTAGTCGATCCTTGGCAATGCTACGGTTGTTCTGACGGGCGGCGTGCAAGCAAGCACGGCAAATGGCTTATCACGCAGCGTTTGTGCGAGCTCTATGTGGTAGAACTCAATCACCTGGTTGGTCTACCCCGCTAAGCGTTGAATAATGGCAGCTGTTTTTAAGTGCCGACTTCTAAGCTCTCACTGAGAATATGCGCTAATATTGAAAGTCTCATGATGACTATCCGGCACAGGGATATGGTAGTGTGGTGCTCGGATATCTGATGAATTTAGTCTCAAGGAGTCCGTTATGAGGTTTAGGGAAGTTTGCATCGTCTCGCTATTGGGTGTGCTCGCTCTTGCGGCATCGTCTGCTCAGGCTGCCACAATGCGTTGCGGAAGTAATCTGATAAGTGAAGGTGAGCTGATAGTTGATGTTATTAGGAAGTGTGGTGAGCCGGCGCAGCGCCAGGTAGTTGGGCCGGCTGTTGATGCCAATGGTTACGTTGCAAAAGGTGCGGCGACTATTGAGAATTGGGTTTATGGACCTAGTAATGGTGCGTATCAATATCTTCGCTTTGTCGATGGAAGACTTGTAGAGATTCGTACCAGAATGAATTGAGCTATGAATGCAGGTACTCAGTGAGTACCTGCGTATATTCGTTAGCCGGCCGTGCCGATGATATCCAGTATGGTCGCGATGGGCGCGCTTTGTGCGCTCGCGACAATGATCGTAGTATTCGCCCCCGCATTGCTAACTGCTTGCTGCAAGTTGTTGGCTGTTAGCTGTGCGCCGTTAAATGTGGCGCTGAAGAGCTTGCTAGCTCCGGCAATAGAGAGCAGTTGTAGCATGGTGCTAATATTTACCGCTTGGGCAGTGTTGACACTGATCTTGGTCTTGCTTCCTGCGGCAGTTAGCGCTTGTTGCAAGTTGTTAGCTGTCAACTGTGCACCGTTGAAATCGGCGCTGAAGTTCTTTGTGTTGCCAGCGTTTTGGATCGCCTGAAGCAGGGCCGTGATGTTCGCTGCCTGGGCGGTGTTGAGGCTGATGCTGACATTGGTGCCTGCTGCGCTGACGGCCTGCTGAAGGTTGTTCGAGGTTAGCTGTGCGCCATTGAAATCAGCGCTGAACTTCTTAGTGTTACCTGCGATGCTCAGCAATTGCAGTAAGGTAGTGATGTTGACGGCTTGGGCGGTGTTCACGCCAATGGACGTGTTGGTGCCGGCAGCGGTCAGTGCCTGTTGCAGGTTTGTCCCGGAGAGTTGGGCGCCGTTGAAGTTGGCGCTAAAGACCTTGCTATTGCCCGCGTCATTAATCGCTTCGAGGAGTGCGGTGATGTTCGCCGCTTGAGCAGTGTTTACGCTGATGCTAGTACCGGACTGAGCGGCGGTTACTGCTTGCTGGAGGTTGTTGGCAGTGAGTTGAGCACCATTGAAGTCGGCGCTGAAGTGTTTGGTGGTGCCAACGGAGGCGATTATCGAAAGAAGTGTGTTGATGTTGACCGCCTGTGCAGTGTTGACGGCGATGCTAGTATTACTGCCGGATGCATTTACAGCCTGTTGCAAGTTGTTCGAGGTCAGTTGCGCCCCATTGAATGTTGCGTTGAGGTGCTTGGTATTCCCCGCGATGCCGATCACTTGCAGTAGTGTGGTGATATTGACGGCTTGCGCCGTGTCGATGTTAATTGTGGTGTTTGCCCCTGCTGCAGTCATTGCTTGCTGGAGGTTGTTGGCAGTGAGGGCGGAGCCGTCGAAGTTCAGTACGAGTTTCATGTTCTGCTAATTCCTTTTTGCAAATTGATCAAGAAGCGCCATTTCATGGATGGCGAAAAGAAACTAGAAGTGATTCCCGGAATCGACAAGGTGTTTTTGTTGCAGTGTTTGCAACACACTGTTGCTTGCTTTGATGTTGGTTTTACTGATCTAGATCATTGTGCTTTATCGGAAGTATTAGCGATGGGCCGTTCTCTCGATGGCTGACCGCTTTGCTGACGCGATAGAAGCAGAACATGTCCGCCGGCAGCCCCTGATGCAGGAGCTGTTCAGCTCGTTGCGAGCTGGTCTGCAGGTCGAGCCATTCGCGGGCCTGGGGCGCCGACAGCACAACGGGCCTGCGATCATGGACATCGCGCATGCCGCCGGCGGCGTCGTCGGTAATCATGCGGAAGCCATCGGTGTCGCGTGGCTCATCCCCAGGATGAGGAAACTGGCCGACTGCCGGGATGAAAAGCACCGCTCCATCACCGCGTCGCAAGAAGTACGGCTGCTTGTCCTTGGCGTCGCTCGGGTTTGCCACCCACTCGTACCAGCCGTCTGCGCAGATGATCGCTCTGTGTGGCCAGATTGCCCTGTAGAACGGGCTGGTGGCCACCTTATCGAGACGCGCGTTGAATTTGTTCCGCGGCCCGCCGCTACCTGCCCAGGATGGCTCCCACCACCATCGCACCGCTTGGAAGACCAGGCCGCCTGGTTCAGCATGTAGCAGCTGCGCTCGGGACTGAGGCATGACGTTGTAGCGGCCGAGCGGGGTTTCGTCCCAGCCGCTGATGACGTGCTGCTCGCTCATCAGCTCAGCGTAATAGTCAGAAATCGCCCGGTACTGGGCGAACCGTCCACACATTCCGAAGCCCTCCGTCGCGCGCTCGTTGTCAGAATAGCCTGACAGCCGATACTGTATATTAATACAGTATCGGAGAATTCCCCATGAACGCCACTCTGCTGGGCGCGCTCTCGGAGTCGCGCCACGAGCTGCCGCTGTACCTGTCCTGCGTGCGTGCCGGCTTCCCAAGCCCTTGTGAGGACCACATCGAGGCGACGCTGTCGCTCGATGAGCTGTGCATCACCCATCCTGCAGCGACGTACCTGGTGCGTATTCGAGGTGACAGTCTGCGCGATCTGGGCATCCTGGATGGGGATATCGCCGTAGTCGATCGCTCGATTGAAGCCCGGCAGGGCCAGGTGGTCGTCGCGGTGGTGCGCGGTGAGTTCACCGCCAAGGTGCTGATGTTCGAAGGCGGCATACCGGTGCTGCGCGCCGCGAACGCGGACTACCCCGATATCCGCTTCCAGCCGGAGGAAGACCTCGAAGTGTTCGGGGTGGTAACCAGCATAGTTCGCCGTGGTCTGGTTGCGGCATGACGCGCCAGGTCTTCGCTCTGGTCGACTGCAACAATTTCTATGTCTCTTGCGAGAGGCTGTTCCGCCCCGACCTGCGCGGCCGGCCGGTGGTGGTGCTGAGCAACAACGATCTGAGGGATTGCTTCCGTTAGTAAATGAATTACAGTCCGCACCACCTTGATAGAAGCCTGAGAAATTACATTCCAGCCTCTGAAGGGGAGTCATCTGGATGGTGTTTAAGGCTGTGAAATGAGGCTGGTGTTCGCAACAAAAGACCTTGCTGTAGCGGGTCGATCATTCGAAGGTTTCCCTCTGTTGGTTGGCGCCGACGGTTGGCCAGTGGAGCCGGCGCAATCTTTCCTTTGGCACACGCTAGTCGAGTCAGGTGAGGCACTCAGTGCTCTGACGTGGGAGGCCTATGGACGCCGTCTGTTCGACTACTTCGCCTTCCTCGAGGCCAATGGTCTGGCCTGGAATGAGGAGAGTCAGGCAGATGGCCTGAGCGTCCTGTCGCGGTATAGAGACTGGTCGAGCGGTGAGTTGGAACTAGATCCCAGCACTCTGAACAAGCGACTGAACCTAATTGTGAGGTTCTACCAATGGGCCAAGCAGCGTGATCTGATCGCAGCGCTGCCCTTTGGCGAGCGAAGGGTCAGAGCGACTCCGCATTCCGGCTTCCTCAGTCACGTAGCTCGTCCTAACGCCGAGAGTACGAAGCCCTCAGTGATGGTGCGAGAGCGTAAGCGATTGACCAAATTCCTGACCAAAGATCAGGCTAAGGTTTGCCTCGCCCTCGATGCCGATCCAAGTCACCGGATCTTGTTCCATCTGATGGTTCGCACTGGTCTTCGCTCCTGCGAGGCGCGCACTTTCCCTTTCAAGTACGTCTTTAATCCTCGGCTGAAGAAGGGCCTCCGCCCTGGGCAAATGATCAGCGTGGCTCTCGAGCCATCGGACATGCATCTCAAGTACGGCCGCCCTCGAACAATTGACGTGCCTTGGTCGCTGATGGAGGAAATGTGGTCGTACACGCTTCATGAGCGCGAAGTACGGAAAGCGGCCGGCAACGGGCGCGCCACGGCCTTGGTGCTGACAAGGGAGGGGCGGCAGTACACGAAAGACTCCATCGTCGACGTGATGAAGGCGTATGAGCGCAAGTGCGGATTTTATGTTAGGGCCCACATGCTTCGTCATACCTATGGGACTTATACCCTTCTTGCCCTGAGGAAAAGCCGAGACTTTAAAGGAGAGCCATTGCTCTATGTCCGAGACAGGATGGGACACTCCGACGTTCAAACAACGATGGTGTACCTGCATCTCATTAATCAGCTAGAGGCTCAGTCTGTCCTTGCTCATGAAGACGAGATAGACATGATGTTTATGGCCGTCTCTACTCCAAGCATCTGAGGTACTACTGTTGGCCCGAAAGAAAAACTATAAAGCTGAAATGCAATCGGTCACTAAAGGATTCGAGACCGTAGAGAATGAGCTTAGAATCGATCTTCCGAAAAATCCCCGGAATGTAACTAAGATTGATCACTCTCAGTACATTGGGTTTGGCTTTGACGCATGGGCTATTCAGAGTATTCATGTAATCAGAGCACTGGTCAATGGAGGGAATTTCTCCCTGGCCACTCTTGTAGGGTACTCCAGCAATGGCCTTCGATATTTCATGGCCTTCCTGAAAAGCGGAACGATTGATTCTCCGCCGTCAACCCCGAACAGCCTGACCAAGCGGCATCTTGAGCGATATGTTTCGTGGCTTAAGCTCAAGTATCCAAACGGGTCAACTGCGAAGAACTATTACACGTCGCTGAAGTCATTGATCATCAGCCTAATTGAATACGGATTCGTTGAGGCGGATAAAGATGATCTACTTCCAGCCGTTCCTTTCCCCCATACCGCGAAATCGACCAATGACGCGAAGCCGCTCAGTCTCTCGGAAATGCAGGGGCTCATCACTGCGCTAAAGTCAGATTTAGTAGCCATTCATAAGGGCTTATTCTCTGGAAATGACGCCGAAGCAATGACGGTCTTATTGCTGATTACTGCGGCCAGATCTGGAATTAACACTACGCCGCTTCTGGAAATGTCTAGAGATGCACTCCAGCCGCATCCATTCATCCCCAATCTTCGGCTCTTGAACACCGTAAAAAGACGCGGCAAGGGTGCTCAGAGCAAAACCATTCGACAAACTGAACTGCATGACGGATATAACCCAATTCCTTTAGATGGGGTGGCTGTTGTAAATAAGGCTTTGGCAATTTCTGAGCCACTGGTTGGGTTTGCGCCTGAAAAGCTTAAGTCGCATGTTTGGCTTTACCGCGCCGGACAGAATGGGCATGGTCATAGGGTAGTCGCGCTGGCTTCCAGTACGCTATTTCAATCAACAAAGAGTATCTGTGCGCGGCATGCTTTGAAGGACGATCAGGGCCAACCGCTGATCGTTAATCTCAGTCGTCTTCGAAAGACTATGGAAAGTAGGCTTTGGAAGCTCAGCGGCGGCGACCTACTGGAGGTGTCCGCTGTGATGGGCCATTCCCCTAGCGTTGCTGATAACCACTATTTGAAGATAAATGACGAGATCAAGGTTGAGGGTGCCACCTTCGTAGGGGAAGCATTCACCGATCAGCTGCGTGGCATCAACGTCACACCGACACCCCCAGGAGGTTGCAAAGATAGCCTCTATGGAAGCCTGGCACCCAAAGATGGCGTTACCCATTGTTCCGAGTTCATTCATTGCTTGACATGTCCTAGTTACGCAATTGTAGGGACTCTCGGAGACTTGTATCGACTGTTCAGCTATCAGCAGTTTTTGCACGCTGAGATGGAGTATTTTTTAACAGATGAGTGGGCGGCATGGCGGAAACGCCAGGGCGATTTCATCAGGCTTATTGACGAGTTTACGTCTCGAAAATTCAAGATTGAACTGATCGAAGCGGCTAAAGCCAAAGCGAAAGCGTCCCCTCATCCGTTCTGGGGATGCAAGATTGAGTTTATGAGGAAAGTTCGAGGTGACGCTCTTGTCGGCTAATCGGAACTCTAGGGCCGCCCTTAAGGCCTATGATGTGCTATTCGCGCAACCTGTAACTGCCTCGGGCCTCAGCAAGGCTGAGCGTGATGCGATAGTTATTAGTGCCATTGTTAATGATCGTGGCGAAACTCTTGTATTAAGCCGCTTTGGCGATGCTCGCTGGGATCTTCGACCTTTCTTTGATCAATCTAACGTAAACGAGGGGCACAAGTACGTCAGTTGGGATTTTAATCTCCCACCTGAGATGATTGATGACTGCAAAGCAGTTGCGTATGCATGGTTCAAGAGAGGGCTTCCAGGGTCAAAGCCACCTGTCGCACGGGGTATTACAACTCTCGTCAGTGCCAGTGTCATTCCATTTATTCGTTGGCTTAGCGATTTAGAGCTTGAACGATTTTCCGATGTTCGGCCCATACACATTAGTAATTATATTCACCATTGCAAGTCAGAGTCGTTAAGACCAATGCCTCTTTATTCCAGGCTGCGGATAATTGACTTTTTATGGATATTCTCTGCCGAAACCCTTTCCCCTCTTCAGTGTTTTCCGTGGGGGGACTCGTCCCTGTGGCGAGTCAGCGGAATTGGAGAAGCAAGGGGTACTTCGGCTGCCAATAAGAATACGGGTAGAACGGATATAATTCCGCCAGATGATCAGGCGAAGATCTTCAACTATTGCGAGCAGATCGTTCATAAGACGAAAGAAGATCTGAAAGCCACCGGAATTGACACTTTCACTCGCCGCAGCCCCAAAATGATTCGTTGCCGCGATGCTGTTTTGTACATTGCATCCATTACCAGTGGCATGCGTAACGAAGAGGTCATCGGGATTGAAGTCGGTGCGTGGCGAAAAGAGGTAGTGGATGGCGTTACTTACTGCTGGGTAACCACGACCGAGCATAAAACGGGAAAGGGACGAGTCGACTATCTTGTCCCTGAGCTTACGCTGGATGCGTTGAATCTCTTCGCCATGTGCTCAACCCCCATGAGAAGGGAGCTCGAGGCGGAGTTGAGTGACCTTGAACTGTCATGCAATTCAGTTGACTCCGCTGATCTTTTGCTTCGATTGGAGAAAGCCAGAAAGGACTCGAAGAGACTGTTCCTCTGCTTGAATGGGTACGGCAACAAAGCCGAACGTGTTGGACACATCGAAGTGCTCAGCGCCGCAGGTTCCAATGAAGCCTTCAAGCGCGTCGCAAAAGCGGCTGGAAGTGATTGGCCATTGCGGACTCACCAGTGCCGTCGCACCTATGCCCGGTGCTTCGTTGAGTCTCGCATGGGGCGTACCTCGCTCGTCTTCCTCAAGTGGCAGTTCAAACACAGCAGTATGAGCATGACTCAGCTCTATGCCTCCAACCCCCTACAGGATCTCACCCTGTTCGATGAAATCCTCCAACAGATGACGGAATTCAAGATCGATCTCATCGAGTCGTGGTTGGATGATCAGCCACTTGCTGGAGGGGCGGGTGAGAGGATCATGGAGCTACGTGCCATTCCGATCAAAGATCGGAGTGCCTTGCTGGCCCAGACAGCCCCCCATGCAAACATTCGAGCGACTGGTCATGGCTGGTGCATCGCGACAGAACGGGGCTGTGGTGGGGCTGGTTTGTATGAGGCAACCCGTTGTCCTGGCTGCAAGCACTCTGTGATTGACGAGACCTTTGCCACCACGTGGCAGGGGATCTACTCGCATCAGCTGGAGCTGATGGAAATCGACGATGCCGGGCCGGCTGTAAGGCAACGGGCAAAACGTGATATGCAGGTCGCATTCGACGTAATCAGCAGCCTTGGCCTGTCTCCTTTGGACGCTCGCGACAGTGACCCAACGCGAACTTGAAGGTGCCGACTTTGACCAATAAGCCAACTGCGCAACGATCCTCCGGACGCTCCAGACAGAAGACCTCGGAGATGCTCGATAAGGTCATCGACGGCATCCTTTCAACAAACGGAAAGCTGTCCATTTCTGGCGTAGCGAAAGCGGCAGGGGTCACTCCAGGTCTCATCCACAACACCTACCCAGCCGTGGCTGAACGCATTCGTGGTCTGATGGGGAAATCAGTCCGAGCACAGCGCGATTCGAAGCACCAAGCATTGTTGAAGGAGAGGGAGCTGAACAGAGCATTGCGCGCGGAGAACGCACAGCTAAGCCAGGATCTGGCTCGACTGGCCTCAGTGAATCAGACCCTGATTCTCGAACTAGCTCAACTGAAGGGCGTAGCCACTGGTAAGGTGGTTCTTCTGAGCAGTAAGCCGGCTTCCTAGCAGCGCTGGGGTGTGCCTCACCTCACTGTCCAGAGCTGATCTAACCGTGTGGTATAGCTTGGGCCGAGCATTTCCCGACACATCCCCAGTCAGGAGTCACCGGCACCCCGCCCAGGCGGAGCGTGCCTCGACCCCACTTGGAATTGATCCGATCCATCACCTGCATGACCTTCTCAGAGGCGACGGGCTGTACGGCGGCGATCACGATGTCACGAGAGCGACCGAGCAGATTGTCTCCATGCGCGACAAGGCTGACGCAATCCTAGTGGCGGAAACCGTCAAGAAGATTGAACAACTGGGCGCCACGGCGGCAGGCCGTGGCGAAGCGAAGCGCAGCCCGGCTGTCCGCCTGCAAGGTAGATATGTGCTACTCGACCAGATGCAACGTGGGCCCGCCCCACTGATGCACAAGGGCAAATAGCAGTACCAACCTAGGGCCTTTGCAAGTGCTCCTTTGCCCAGTCAGCGGCGCTCAATGAGCGCCGCTCTTTCCACCTTCAGACCGACAAACAGAGAGCCCTGACAAACGGGAAATCGTGGGCTAACGCGCGAAGTGCGGGCGGTCACTTGCTCGCTTGCAGCGAAACGATCAGCGGACAGCTCACTGTCCCTTGGCTCGCGCAACAGTCATCAACCAGCTGCGCCAAGACCGACTCGATCCGCTGAAGATCCGCGAGTTTCTCACGCACATCCTCAAGCTTCTGCTCGGCGAGCACACGCGCTTCGTCGCAGTGCGCGCCGTCGTCCAGTCGCAACAGTCCGGCCACTTCATCAAGGCTAAAGCCCAGCCGTTGCGCGGACTTCACGAATCTCACCCGTGCGACATCCGCCTCGCCATAGCGGCGAATGCTGCCGTAGGGCTTGTCCGGTTCGGGTAACAGCCCCTTGCGTTGATAGAACCGAATGGTTTCCACGTTAACCCCGGCTGCCTTGGCAAAGGCGCCGATGGTCAGGCTTTCCACCGCGTTGTGCATGCCGCTTGACCCCGTACCTAACTACGGAAATAACCTTAACCCATCGATCAACCACTCGGAAGGATGAACGTATGTCTGAATCGCGAAATGGGCGCGGTGCACTCCTCACTGGAGGTCTGGCGGCAATCCTCGCGTCCACGTGCTGCCTGGGGCCGCTGGTGCTGATCGCCTTGGGCTTCAGCGGTGCCTGGATCGGCAGCCTCACCGTTCTGGAACCTTACCGCCCGTTCTTCATTGGCGCGGCACTGGTTGCGCTGTTCTTCGCTTACCGGCGCATTTTCCGCCCGGCTCAAGTCTGCATACCCGGTGAGGTCTGCGCTGATCCCCAGGTAAGCACCATCTACAAGCTCGTTTTTTGGGTCGTGACGGCCTTGGTGCTGGTCGCGCTCGCTTTCCCCTACATCCTCCCCTTGTTCTACTAATCAGGAGTTGGTCATGAAAAAGCTGCTTGCCGCTCTCGCCCTCATTGCCGTGGTTTCCCCAGTGTGGGCCGCCTCCCAAATCATCACCCTGTCGGTGCCGGGCATGACCTGCGCCGCTTGCCCAATCACGGTGAAGAAAGCGCTGACCAAGGTCGAGGGCGTGACCAAGGCCGAGGTGAGTTATGAGAAGCGCGAAGCCATCGTCACCTTCGACGATGCCAAGACCAGTGCGCAGGCGCTGACCAAGGCGACAGAGGACGCCGGCTACCCGTCCAGCGTCAAGCAATAGGCGGGCATTCCGATGGCAAATTCTTTCAATCTGTTCACACGGATCGGTGACAAAGCCGGTTCCGTCGGCGTGCTGGTTTCCGCCATAGGTTGCGCCTCGTGCTTTCCCGCCCTTGCCAGCCTGGGCGCCACGATCGGACTGGGCTTTTTGAGCCAATGGGAAGGCCTGTTCATCACCACGCTGTTGCCGTTGTTTGCCGGCGTGGCTCTGCTCGTCAATGCCCTCGGCTGGTTCAGTCACCGGCAGTGGCGACGCGCTGCGCCTGGCCTGATCGGCCCGGCCCTGGTGCTGGTAGCGGTGTTTTTGATGCTGGCTCACGGCTGGCGGAGCGGCTGGCTGCTCTATATCGGCCTGGCCGTCATGTTTGGGGTGTCCATCTGGGACTTCGTGTCGCCCGCGCACCGCCGTTGCTCCCCGGCGTCCTGTCCGACGCCGCCAAACCAGTGAACCTGACAAGAGACGATTCAATGAGTAACGTTATGACCGAACTGAAAATCATTGGCATGACCTGCGCATCCTGTGTCGTGCATGTGAAAGAGGCCTTGGAGAAGATTCCGGGCGTGCATCGGGCGGATGTTTCCTACGCCAGTGGGAGGGCCGAATTGAAGGTCGACGAGGCCGTAAGCCGTGAACAAATGCAGGCCGCCGTCGAGGCCCTGGGGTATCGAGCGGCGTTCGAAGACATCACGCTACCTACCCGTCCCGGCCTGCTCGATAAGGCACGGGGCTGGCTGAGCGGTGGCACTGACGCCGGGAAAGAGGGTGACAGGCTTCACGTGGCGGTTATCGGCAGTGGTGGCGCCGCCATGGCGGCCGCGCTCAAGGCGGTAGAAAGGGGGGCCCGCGTCACCCTGATCGAGCGCGGCATCATCGGCGGCACCTGCGTCAACGTCGGCTGCGTGCCCTCCAAGATCATGATTCGCGCCGCGCACGTGGCCCATCTGCGCCGCGAAAGTCCGTTTGATGGCGGACTGCCCGCCACGCCGCCGCTTGTCTTGCGCGAACGGTTGCTCGCCCAGCAACAGGGTCGTGTCGACGAACTGCGCCACGCCAAGTACGAAGGCATTCTGGAAAGCACCCCAGCCATCACCGTGCTGCGTGGCTCCGCCCGCTTCCAGGACAGCCACACGCTCAGTGTGGAACTGGTCGAGGGGGGCGAGCGCATCGTGACCTTCGACCGCTGCCTGATTGCCACCGGCGCCAGTGCGGCCGTGCCGCCGATTCCCGGACTGCAAGATACCCCCTTTTGGAACTCGGAAAAGGCGCTGGCAAGCAGCAGTATTCCGCAACGGCTCGCCGTGATCGGCTCATCCGTGGTGGCCTTGGAGCTGGCGCAAGCCTTTGCCCGGCTGGGTAGCCGCGTCACCATCCTGGCGCGCAACTCGCTGTTCTTCCGTGAAGATCCGGCCATCGGCGCAGCGCTGACGGCGGCCTTCCGCCTGGAGGGCATCGAAGTGCTGGAACAGACGCAAGCCAGCCAGGTGGCCCATGCCAACGGCGAGTTCGTGCTGACCACCAAGCACGGTGAAGTGCGGGTCGACCAACTGCTCGTCGCCACCGGACGCACGCCCAACACCCACGGCCTGAACCTGGAAGCGGCCGGCGTGCAGCTGGATGAACGCGGTGCCATCCAGATCGACCAGGGCATGCGCAGCAGCAAAGCGGATATTTATGCGGCCGGCGACTGCACCAACCAGCCGCAGTTCGTCTATGTCGCGGCGGCGGCCGGCAATCGCGCGGCGATCAACATGACCGGCGGCGAGGCAATGCTCAATCTCGACACCATGCCGGCCGTGGTGTTCACCGATCCGCAGGTGGCCACCGTCGGCTTCAGCGAAGCGGAAGCGCACCAAGCCGGCCTCGAAACCGACAGCCGCACCTTGACCCTGGACAACGTGCCGCGCGCTCTGGCGAACTTTGACACACGGGGGTTCATCAAGCTGGTCGCCGAAACGGGCTCGGGCCGACTGCTGGGCGTGCAGGCAGTGACCCCGGAAGCGGGCGAGCTGATTCAGACGGCCGCCCTCGCCATCCGCGCCCGGATGACGGTGCAGGAACTAGCCGACCAATTGTTCCCCTACCTGACCATGGTCGAGGGCCTGAAGCTCGCGGCGCAAACCTTCAGTAAGGACGTGAAGCAATTGTCCTGCTGCGCCGGGTAAAGAATGCGAGGTGCAAACATGAACATTAAGACTAATGAACTCGGCAGGGGTGACAGCCTGCGCCAGACATGGCAGGTGATCAGCTTCTGGGGGCTGCCTGCCGTTGTCGCGACGCTAACCATTCTTCTGGCAGATCGACACCCCACGCTATTCCTGGCCGCAAGCGCCGCGCTGGCGGTGATGGGTGGCGCCTGCCTGGTCAATGCCGCACGCTGCCGCCGACTTCACTGCTACCTCACGGCGCCGTACTTCCTGTTGCTCGCGCTCGGCGGGCTGCTGGCTTATGGCTTCGACCCGCATGGCGAGCAGTTCTCCAGACTGTGGCTATTGCTGGCACTGGGGGCGGCACCCTTGCTCATCTGGCTGCCCGAGCGCCTGGCCGGCCGAAAGTACCTTGGCGCTCCAGGGTGCGGAGAAGGCCGGGAGTGTCGGTGATGTAGGCCCTCTCAGCAGCCCTGATTGGCCGGGAACGCTTCGGTCTCCGTAATAGTGCTGCGAGCCAAGGACGTTATGCGAGGACTCCGTGTGCTTTTCGGTTTCGCCTGCTCTTCCGAACAACCGAACGACTCCAGCCGACAACAGATGTGCACGCTCATGAAGTTCATTCAAAGTTTTTTGGGGCCTCGCGGCCCCAGGGACACGACATTCGAGGCGGGCAGCTAGTTGGCCGCATGGGGG
>NZ_BQHJ01000012.1 GCF_021603645.1 Pseudomonas pseudonitroreducens
TCAGCCGACCTTCGGGTGGGTGTGAGGCGGCGGTGCCAATTGTCGCGCAAACATCGGGCGGCCTCAGCGGCGGAAGGCGGTGCCAAGCATCGCGCAAGGCAGTGCCAAAAGCGGCGCGCGCTTACACTTTGGCTTTAAAGAGATTTCCAGAGAAACATCCACGCACTCCGAAGGGCCCCGTTCAGGAGGCCTCGTTGAAGCGCAGTTTCAGGGGTTGAGCGGCATGGATGCCGCGAGAGCCGCGATGGGCCAGGGATGGCCCTTCGTGGGGGGACGCCTAGTTCGGGCCCCTGAAACTGCGCTTCAACGAGGGCATTTTTCGCCCCAAGCGAAAAACCGGATGATTGGGGCAAGACCTTTGCCTACTTTGGGTGGGGCGGCCATCCGTCGTTTGCCAAAGTAGGTCGCCCGAGGGGGCGAAACAGGGAGCCAGCGCGCACTCCGGCGCGACGCGGGAAACAAAGGCGCGAGGCAGACACATCGCGGACGGAGTCCGCTCCTACGAAAGCAAAAGCCCCGCATCAGCGGGGCTTTTTCATTTCGGTATAGGCCTGGAGGCGCCCGGGTTCGCGAGCAAGCTCGCTCCTACGAAGAGCGCGTCACGGCTGGGAGTACCTGTAGGAGCGAGCTTGCTCGCGAACAGCCCCCACTCCATGCCCTCATGAATACAGCGCCTTGAACTGCTCACGCAGCACGTTCTTCTGCACCTTGCCCATCACGTTGCGCGGCAGCGCATCGACCACCATCACCCGCTTGGGCTGCTTGAAGCGCGCCAGCTTGCCGTCCAGCGCGGCGAGCACCTGGGCCTCGCTCGGCGCCTGCCCTTGGCTGGCCACCAGCACGGCGGTAACGCCCTCGCCGAAGTCCGGGTGCGGCACGCCGATCACCGCCGACTCGACCACGCCAGGCAGGGTGTCGAGGATCTCCTCCAGCTCCTTCGGGTACACGTTGAAGCCGCCGCTGATGATCATGTCCTTGTTGCGGCCGACGATCTGCACGTAGCCCTTGTCGTCGATGAAGCCGATATCGCCGGTCATGAAGTAGCCGTCCGCACGCAGTTCCTCGGCGGTCTTCTCCGGCATGCGCCAGTAGCCCTGGAACACGTTCGGCCCACGCACCTCGATCATCCCCGGCTGGCCCTGTGGCAGCGGGGTTGGCGCGGACTGCGAAGGATCGGTGATGCGCAGCTCAACGCCCGGCAGCGGGAAGCCGACGGTGCCGGCAATGCGCTCGCCATCCAGCGGATTGGAGGTGTTCATCCCGGTCTCGGTCATGCCGTAACGCTCGAGGATGGCCATGCCGGTACGCTCGGAAAACGCCTTGTGGGTCTCGGCGGTGAGCGGCGCGGAGCCGGAGATGAACAGGCGCATGTGCGCCACCGCCTCGCGGGTCAGGCCGGGTTGGTCGAGCAGGCGGGTGTAGAAGGTCGGCACGCCCATCAGCAGGTTCACCTGGGGCAGCAGACGGAGCATCTGCGCGGCATCGAACTTGCCGAGGAAAAGCATCGAGCCGCCGGCCATCAGCAGGCTGTTGCAGGCCACGAACAGGCCGTGGATATGGAAGATCGGCAGCGCGTGGAGCAGCCAGTCGTCGCCAGTGATCTGCCAGGCATCCACCAGTGCGCGAGCGTTGGAGACGAGGTTGCCGTGGCTGATCATCGCCCCCTTGGAACGCCCGGTGGTGCCGGAGGTATAGAGGATCGCGGCGAGGTCGCTGGAGGCGCGCGGCACGTCGACGAAGCGCCCCGGCTTGCCATGCACGGCGTCCATCAGCGAGCCGTCGACCTGGTCGCCCAGGGTCGCCACACGAGCCACACCGCTGGCTTCGGCCAGTTCGCGGGCCTGGGCTTCGAAGGCCGGCGCGCAGACGAATAGCGAAGGCTCGGCGTCGTCGAGGAAGTAGCGCAGCTCGTCACCGGTGTAGCCGCTGTTGAGCGGCAGGTAGACCGCGCCGACGCGCAGCACGGCGAGGTAGAGCATCACCGTCTCGGGGCTCTTGTCGACCTGCACGGCGACGCGATCGCCCGGCTGCACGCCGAGCTCCACCAGCGCATGGGCGAACTGCGAGGTACTGCGCAGCATGTCCGCATAGCTGTAGCCGCCGCCCAGGGGCGTGCGGATGAAGGGCTTGGACAGGTCGCTGGGCAGGTGTTTGCCGACTTCGGCGAAAAGACTCTGGTTCATGGTGAGGTCCTAGCGTTTTGTTTTCGCCGTCAGGGTCGCGAGCTTGCGCACCTCGGGTGAGGCTGCGACCGCGCCCTGGTTGGCGTAGGCTTCGTGGTTCTTTTCGATCTGGCGCAGTTCATAGCGGTAATTGACCATCAGCCCGGCCGCCTGGCGCAGGCCGCTGGCGGAAAGGTCGCCACGCCAGTTCAGGCGCTCCAGGCGGGCGCCGTTGCCAAGGTGGAAACGCGCCACCGGGTCGAGCGGCAGGCCGGTGCCATTCCTGGCGTGCAGGAAGTACTCGGCGGCCAGCGCCAGCAGCGGCTGCTCGGTGCGCGGCGGGGGCGGCGTGTCGGGCTTGAGCGCCTTGAGCAGATCGGCTGCGGCCGCGCCCAGTTGCGGGTCGTCGCCCAGCCCGTCGAGCCAGCGACGGAAGCCGGGTACCGGCGACAGGGTGACGTACTGGCGCAGGCCGGGAATCTCCCGCGCCAGCTCTTCCACCACCTGCTTGATCAGGAAGTTGCCGAAGGAAATGCCGCGCAGGCCGTCCTGGCAGTTGCTGATGGAATAGAACACCGCCGTATCGGGTTCTTCTGCCGGCTCAACGTCCGTCGCCGGCGCGAGGATGTCTGCGATCGCGCCGGGCATGGAACGGGTCAGCGCCACCTCGACGAAGATCAGCGGCTCGTCGGCCAGCGCCGGGTGGAAGAAGGCAAAGCAGCGGCGGTCGGCCGGTTGCAGGCGGCTGCGCAGGTCATCCCAGTCCTTGATGGCGTGGACGGCCTCGTACTTGATGATCTTTTCCAGGATCGACGCCGGCGTCGACCATTCGATGCGCCGCAGCACCAGGAAGCCACGGTTGAACCAGGACGCCAGCAGGTGCTGCAGGTCATGGTCCACCGCCGCCAGCTCGGGCTTACCCTTGAGTTCGCCGAGCAAGCGACGGCGCATGGCGATCAGCTCGGCAGTGCCGCCGGGTGCCTGGTTGAGGCGGCGGAACAGTTCCTGGCGCGGCGGTTCGCTGGCCTCGAACAGCTTCGTGGTGTTGGCCGACGAAGGATCGTCGAGATAGCGCTGGCAAGCAGCGACCAGCACATCATGGGGCGGTGCGAAGTCCATGAGCAGCGTGTCGAAGAAAGCCTTCTGCTGCTCCTCCGGACAGTCGCGGTAGGCGCACAGCACCTGCCGCGCCAGCGCCACGCCGGAAGCCTCGCCGTGGCCGGAGATCAGTTTGCGGCAGGCCTGCGCCAGCGCCTGGGCATTGCCCGGCGCCGGTTCGCGCGACTCCAGCAATTGCCGGCCGCGCTCGCTGATGCTCTGCAGCAGTTCCTGGAAGAAGCTGATATTCATGCGTCCCCCTCAGCTTGTGGATAAATCAGTCGTCCTTCAGCATCGGCGGCGGGCAGCGCTGGTACCAGCGCGAAGCCTGCTCGTAGGCGTGGGCCAGTTGCAGCACGGCCATGTCGGCCTGGTGCTTGCCGATGATCTGGATGCCCATGGGCAGGCCCTGTTCATTGAAGCCTACCGGCACGTTGGCCACCGGGCATCCGGACAGGGTGGCCGGGATCACCACTTCCATCCAGCGGTGGTAGGTGTCCATGGCCTTGCCGGCGACTTCCTTCGGCCAGTCCCAGTTCTTGTCGAACGGGAATACCTGCGCGCTGGGCAGCAACAGGTAGTCGTAGCGCTCGAACAGCTGGCTGATGGCGCGGTACCAGTCGCTGCGCGCGGCGGACGCGCGGAACACGTCCATGGCGGAGAGCTTCAGGCCGTTCTCCACTTCCCAGATCGCCTCGGGCTTGAGCAGCTCGCGCTTGGCCGGATCGCTGTAGGCCGCGCCGAGAGAGCCGGCGACCATCCAGTGGCGCAGGGTGCGCCAGGTGTCCCAGAGGCGCTCGGCGGAGAAGCCCATGGCGGTGTCTTCGATGTGGCAGCCAATGGCTTCGAAGTCGGCGAAGGATTTGCGGCACAGCTCCAGCACACCGCGCTCCATCGGCAGGTGGCCGCCCAGATCGCCCAGCCAGCCCAGGCGCGCGCCCTTGAAGTCGCGCTCCAGCCTGCCGGCGAACTGCTCGCCACTCTCGGCAATCGACAGCGGCGCGCGGGCATCGCCGCCGGCCTGTACCGACAGCAGCAGCGCCACATCACGCACGCTGCGACCCATCGGGCCTTCATAGCCGAGCTGGTCGATGAACAGGTCGGCGCTGTCGTCGAAGGGCACGCGGCCCTGGGACGGACGGAAGCCGACGATGTTGTTGAACGCCGCCGGGTTGCGCAGCGAGCCCATCATGTCGCTGCCGTCGGCCACCGGGACCATCTGCAGCGCCAGCGCGGCCGCCGCGCCACCGCTACTGCCGCCAGCAGTGCGTTCGGGCGCGTAGGCGCAGCCGGTGGCGCCGAAGATCGGGTTGTAACTGTGGGAGCCGAGGCCGAATTCGGGGGTGTTGGTCTTGCCGATCAGCACGGCGCCGGCCGCGCGGATGCGCTCGACCATGATGCCGTCGCGCTCGGGCAGGTAGTCGCGGAACAGCGGCGAGCCAAGGGTGGTGCGGATGCCCTGGGTCAGCGACAGGTCCTTCACCGCATGGGGCAGGCCATGCATCCAGCCACGGTATTCGCCGCGCGCCAGCTCGGCGTCGCGCTGGTCGGCCGCGGCGAGCAGCTGCTCTTCGGGCTGCAGGCTGATAATGGCGTTGACCGCCGGGTTGTAGCGCTCGATCTGCGCCAGGTGCGCCTGCATGACTTCGCGGCAGGACACCTGGCGCAGGCGGATGCGCTGGGCCAGTTCATGGGCCTGGAGCTGGACGAGTTCGTTGTTGTGCTTGTACTGGCTCATGGAGCGCGGCCTTCTTTCATCGGGAGCTTCCGGCAGATGGGAAGCCTATGTCGGGTTCAGCAACCCCGCTGGCAGGCGAGGCTTGTTGCGTTCTTCAGGCCGAGCGATGCCGCTGCGCCGAGCTGGCGCACGCGTGCATCGCTGTGCCGTGTTCCCGTCTGGCGGGGATCAGCGCATCAGGTTGGTCCAGATGCGGTCGGCCAGGCGGATCGCGCCTTCGCCGCAGGTCTTGCTGAACACCACCTTGGTGCCCTCGGGGATGTGCAGTTCCGGCGCATCCTTGAGGCTGGCATCGAGGAAGGGTTCCACGCCCTTGATCGGGCTCTGGTGCTTGAGGAAGTTCTGGGTCATCGCCGAGTTTTCCGGCTGGCTGAGGAAGGCGATGAACTTCTTCGCGTTCTCCGGGTGCTTGGCGCCCGCCGGGATCACCAGGTTGTCCACCCAGGCCATCACGCCCTCTTTCGGGTAGAGGTATTTCAGGCTGGACTTCATTTCACGCGCACGCATCGACGAGCCGCCCCAGAACATCGACATGTCGACCTCGCCCGAGGCCAGGTTCTCGCGGATCGAGCCGGCCTTGGAGCTGTAGGTCTTGACGAAGGGCTTCTGGGTCTTCAACAGGGTCAGCACCTGCTGCATCTGCTTGGGGTCCTCGCTGCACAGCGGGATGCCCAGGTAGAGGCTGGCGGTGTCGATCACCTCACTGGCCGAGTCGAACATGTTGATCTTGCCCTGCAGCTCCTTCGGCGGGGTGAACAGCACCGAGTAACTGTCGGCCGGGCCGCTGTATTTCGCGCTGTCCAGCACCACGCTGGTGGTGCCCCAGATGAAGGGCACGGCGTAGGCGCCTTCCGGGTCCCAGGCGGGCTTCTTCAGGTTGTCCTCGACGTTGGCGTAGTATGGCTGGCCGGCCGGGTCGAAGCGCTCCAGCAGCTTCTCCTGGATCAGGATCGGCACGAACTGGTGCGAGGGAATGGCCACGTCATAGCCGGTGCCGCCCTGCTTGAGCTTGGCCAGCAGGGTCTCGTTGGAGTCATAGGAATCCACGGTGACCTTGATGCCGGTTTCCTTCTCGAACTTCTCCAGGATCTGCGGGGTGAAATAACCACTCCAGCTCACCACGTTGAGTTGCTCGGCGGCGTGCACGTTTGCCACCAGGCCCATGGCCAGCGAGGCACCTACAGCAGCGATCAGTTTGCTCATCTTCTACTCCGGTATATGGGCTCAGGCTTTCTTCTTGCCAAGCAGGAAGGACAGGGTTACGAACAGCACGGAAACGCCGAGGATCAGGGTCGATACCGCGTTCACATCGGGCGTCACGCCCATGCGCAGCAAACCGAAGATGAAGATCGGCAAGGTGGTGGTACCGGCCTGGGAGACCATCATCGAGATCACGAAGTTATCCAGCGAGACGATGAAGGCGAGCATCACCCCGGAGAAGATCCCCGGCATCAGCAGCGGCAGGGTGACCTTGCGGAAGGTCCGCCAGGGCCCGGCGTAGAGGTCGGCGGCAGCCTGCTCCAGGGACAGGTCCATGTCGTTCAGGCGCGCGCGGATCGGCAGGTAGGCGAACGGGATGCAGAACACCGTGTGGGCGATGATCAGGTTGCCGTAGCCCAGCGACAGGCCGAGGGTGGAGAACAGCGCCAGGGTGGCCACGCCGACGACGATCTCGGGCAGCACCAATGGCAGCATGATCGCTCCCATGGACAGGCGCAGGCCCTTGAACTTGGCCCCGCGCGAGGTGCCCAGCGCGGCCAGGGTGGCGATCGCCGTGGCGATCACGCTGGCGCACACGGCGATCAGCAGGCTGTTGCCGGCGGCCTGGCGCAGCGCCTGGTTGGCGAAGGCAGCGCGGTACCAGTCGAGGCTGAAGCCGGTCCACACGGTGGCGGACTGGTTGGCGTTGAACGACAGCACCACCAGCACCACGATGGGCGCGTAGAGGTACAGGTAGAACAGGAAACTCAGGACGCCGAAGCCACGGAAATCCTGCACGCCCAGACGGCGCTTGGTCAGCAGCGAAAGCATCATTCACCTCCCCGGGCGATGCGCAGGCGCTCGGCGCGCATCGCGTAGAACATCAGCACCAGCATCACCGCGCCCATCAACACCAGCGACAGCGCCGCACCGAAGGGCCAGTTCCGCGAGTCGCTGAACTGCCGGAAGATCAGGTTGCCGAGCATCATCTTGGTGCCGCCGCCGAGCAGCTCGGGGGCGATCATCGCGCCCAGGCACGGCACGAAGGTGAGGATGGCGCCGGCGAGAATCCCCGGCCGGGCGATCGGCAGCACCACCTTGCGCAGGGTGCGGATACGCCCGGCGTAGAGGTCCTGGGCCGCTTCGAGCAGGCGCATGTCCATCTTCTCGAGGGTCGCGTAGATCGGCAGCACGACGAAGGGCGCGTAGGTGTAGACCAGGCCCAGCAGCACGGCGCCGTCGGTGTAGAGCAGGTTCAGCGGCTGGTGGATGATGCCGAGGCTCATCAGCGTGCCGTTGACCACCCCGGTGCCGCGCAGCAGCAGGATCCAGGCGTAGGTGCGGATCAGCAGGTTGGCCCAGAACGGCACGGTGATCAGGAAGATCAGCAGGCCGCGACGATGCGCCGGCTGCATGGCCAGCCAGACCGCCACCGGGAAGCCCACCAGCAGGGTGATCGCGGTGGTCGCCGCGGCGATGCCGATGGAGCGCAACGCGATCATCACGTAGGAGTCGGCGAAGGCCAGGCTGTCGTCGAGCTGGCGCTCGAACAGCAGCGAGACGTAGGCATCGACGCTGAAGTGCGGGTTCACCCCGCCGTAGGGGTTGGCCTGCATCAGCGAGTAACCGATGACGATGAAGATCGGCACGATCAGGAACAGCCCGATGGAGACCAGCGCGGGCGACACACCGAGGAAGCTGCGCAGCGCCTGACGCCGCTCCAGCGCATTGCCGGAGGTTGTGGAAAACCGGTTCATGCTCACCTCCGCTCAGTCCACCAGGACGCTGGCGCTGCCTTTCTCGAACAGCAGGCCGGCACGCTGCCCGGCCACCAGACGCTGGCGCTGGCCGGCGCTGTTGGGCGCGCGGACAGTCAGCTTGCTGCCGTCCTGAAGCTCGACCTGATACTGCAGGTCGGTGCCCAGGTAGATCTGCTGGACGACGGTGCAGGGCGCGGCGGACGACGTGTCCTCGGCCACCAGTTGCAGGCGCTCGGGGCGGATCGACAGGGTGACTTCGGCGCCGATCTTCAGGCCCTCGCGAGAGCCGGCCTCGATCAGTTGCTCACCGCCGATGCGGTAGTGCGCGCGGTCGCCGTCGAAGTTCTCGACGCGGGCCGGCAGGAAGTTGGTCTCGCCGATGAAGTCGGCGACAAAGCGGTTGCGCGGATGCTCGTAGATGTCGTCCGGGCGGCCGACCTGCTGCACCTCGCCCTCGGAGAGCACGGCGATGCGGTCGGACATGGTCAGCGCTTCTTCCTGGTCGTGGGTGACGAAGATGAAGGTGATGCCGGTCTTGGCCTGAATCGCCTTGAGCTCTTCACGCATGGCCTGGCGCAGCTTGAGGTCGAGCGCGGAGAGCGGCTCGTCGAGCAGCAGCACCTTCGGATGCGGCGCCAGCGCACGGGCCAGGGCGACGCGCTGTTGCTGGCCGCCGGAAAGCTGGGTCGGCTTGCGCTGGGCGAAGCGTTCCATCTGCACCAGGGCGAGCATCTCGCGGACGCGCTCGGCGACCTGCGCCTTGCTCATGCGCTGGCCCATCGGGTGGGATTCCAGGCCGAAGGCCAGGTTCTCGGCGATGGTCATGTGCGGGAACAGCGCGTAGTGCTGGAACACCGTGTTGACCGGGCGCTCGAACGGCGGGCGGTCGGCGATGTTCTCGCCGTACAGCTGGATTTCCCCGGCGGTGGGAAATTCGAAGCCGGCGATCATCCGCAGCAGAGTGGTCTTGCCGCAGCCGGAAGGGCCGAGCAGGGTGAAGAATTCGTTGTCGCGGATGTCCAGGTCGACGCATTTGAGCGCGACGGGACCGCTGGCCGGGTCGCCGTAGACCTTGCGCACGGAGCGGATCGAAACCGCCGCCGTCTGCAGGCTGTGCAGGGCATTCATGGTGAAACCTCCGCATCCTTCCCGTCCGCCGCACGCTGGCGTTCGGGGGATCTTGTAGTTGTTCTGGCAGGGCTGGAGTAGACGCTGGATGCAGCGCTGGCCGTGGGTTCGGCTCGATATTGTGGTGATGCTGCTGGAGCGGATATTCGAAGAAAGGTGGTTGAGCGAAAAGCTCAATTTTCTTACATTCGATATTAAATAATTTAACAGCTGAAATTTAACAGCTCAGCCCGCCTTCGAGGTCAGCCATGTCCATCCAGCGTCTTCCGCCGCTCAATGCCGTCCGCGCCTTCGAGGCCGCCGCACGCCTGGGCAGCTACGTCGCCGCCTCGAAAGACCTGCATGTGACGCAGCCGGCCATCGGCCGGCACGTCAAGCTGCTGGAGGACTGGCTGGGCGTGCAGCTGTTCGAGCGTACGCCGCGCGGGGTCAGCCTGACGCCTGCCGGGCAGCGCTACTACGCGAAGATATCCACAGCCCTGCAGCAGATCGCCGACGCCGGCCACGAACTGGCACCGGGCGGCACCGCGCGCTGGCTGAAGATCATGGTGGTGCCGGCCTTCGCCAAGCGCTGGCTGATGCCGCGCCTGGAAACCCTGCGCCAGCAGCGCCCCGGCCTGAAGGTGGCGGTTGAACCCAACCCGACTTTCAGTGAAGTGGACGGTAAAAGCGCCGATCTGGGCATAGTCTACGGGCTTCCCGGCATCTATCCGCAGTGCCACAGCACCCTGGTGCGGCCGCTGGTTTTCCCGGTGTGTTCGCCCGCCTACCTCGAAGAGCACGGGCCATTGACCAGCGTGCACGACCTGGCGCGGCACAAGCTGATCCACGTCGACGACGGCGAGTGGTGGAACCTCTGGCTGTCCACCATCGGCCTCGACCTGCGGGTGAACTCCGACGTGCTCTACGTCAGCAACGACCACGCGCTGTCCATGGCCGAGGCCGGCCACGGTATCGCCCTGGCGAACCTGGTGCTGGTGAAGCACCAGCTGGCCGCTGGCACGCTGGTGCGGCCATTGCCCGAGGAGGTACCGCTGGAGAGCTATCAGCTGCTGCTGCCCACCGGCGCGGTAAGCGCCGACGTGGCCTGGTTCGAGGACTGGATTCGCGCGGCGCTGCAGGAGGAGTTCTCGCCACATGCCAACCACGAGACTGAGTCGACTGAATAGCTAGGCGGAGTGCCGAAGACAGTGCGACTAGCACGGCGAGGCGCTCCAACGACGCTAAGCAGTTGAATCAGCCTCGTGGGGCGTAGGCGAAGACATCCGCGCGCATTTGATGCGGGTCCATCCCCGCCGCCACCAGCGCATCCAGGGTGCCATAGACCATCGCCGGCGAGCCGCTGGCATAGACGCGCAAGCCGGACAGCTCGGCGAAATCCTCGCACACCGCCTCATGCAGCAGGCCGCAGCGCCCCTGCCAGCCGCACAGATCGCTGACGATCTTGTGCAGGTGCAGGTTGGGCACGCCCTGCCACTCGTCCCAGTGCGCCAGCTCGTAGAAATCCTCCGGACGACGCACGCCCCAGTACAGGTGCACCGGGTGGGCGAAGCCAGTGGCGCGACAGAACTCGATCAGGCTGTGCATCTGCGCCATGCCGGTGCCGGCGGCGATCAGCACCAGCGGGCCGTCCGGCAGGTCGGCCAGGTGCGCGTCGCCGAAGGGCATCTGTATGCGGGCGAAACGGTCGCGCTGGAGTTGCGCCAACAGGTCGATGGCGCTGTTCTCACGGGCCAGGATGTGCAGTTCCAGGTCACGCCCTTCCTGCGGCGCGGAGGCGAGGGAGAAGGCCGCCGGGTCGCTGCCTTCGCGCTCGATCAACACGTACTGCCCGGCGTGGTAGCGCGGCGGCTTGCCGGCTGGAGCACGCAGACGCACGCGCCAGACGTCACCACCGACCGGCTCGCAGAGCGTCAGTTGGCAGGACAACGCACGCACTGGCAGCTCGCCGGGGGCCAGCACGCCGTCCCAGTGCAGCACACAGTCTTCCAGCGGTTCGGCCAGGCAGGTGAAGAGCTCGCCGTGGTCGCGCACCTCGCCATCCTGGCGCACACGGCCTTCCACCAGCAGCGCCGCGCAGATATGGCAGTTGCCGTTGCGGCAGCTCTGCGGGCACTCGTAGCCCAGGCGCCGCGCACCGTCGAGGATACGTTCCCCGGGGCGCAGCTCGAGCTGGGCGCCGGAGGGTTGCAAGGTCACTTTCAAGCGTCGTTCTCGTTCTTTTAGTTGTAGGAGCGAGCTTGCTCGCGAACGATTCCCGCAGCGGAGAAAGGTTCGCGAGCAAGGACTAGGCGTCCCCCTCGGTCCTACAGGCGGGCGGCCACATCAATCGATGCCCAGGCTCGCCCAGATTTCATCGACCCGACGCGTTACCGCCGGGTCCTTCTCGATCACCCGACCCCACTCGCGGCTGGTCTCGCCCGGCCACTTGTGGGTGGCGTCCAGGCCCATCTTCGAGCCGAGGCCGGAGATCGGCGAGGCGAAGTCCAGGTAGTCGATCGGCGTGTTATCGATCATCACCGTGTCGCGCTTGGGGTCCATGCGCGTGGTGATGGCCCAGATCACGTCGTTCCAGTCGCGGGCATTGATGTCGTCATCGGTGACGATAACGAACTTGGTGTACATGAACTGTCGCAGGAACGACCAGACGCCGAGCATCACGCGCTTGGCGTGGCCGGGGTACTGCTTCTTCATGGTCACCACCGCCATGCGGTAGGAGCAGCCTTCGGGCGGCAGGTAGAAGTCGGTGATCTCGGGGAACTGCTTCTGCAGGATCGGCACGAAGACTTCGTTCAGCGCCACGCCGAGGATCGCCGGCTCATCCGGCGGGCGGCCGGTGTAGGTGCTGTGGTAGATCGGTTTCTGCCGGCGGGTGATGCGCTCGACGGTGAACACCGGGAAGCGGTCCACCTCGTTGTAGTAGCCGGTGTGGTCGCCATACGGGCCTTCATCGGCCATCTCGCCGGGGTGAATCACCCCTTCGAGAACGATTTCGGCACTGGCCGGCACCTGCAGGTCATTGCCGATGCACTTGACCAGCTCGGTCTTGTGCCCGCGCAGGAGGCCGGCGAAGGCGTATTCGGAGAGATTGTCTGGCACCGGGGTCACGGCGCCGAGGATGGTCGCCGGGTCCGCGCCGAGGGCCACGGCCACCGGATAAGGCTGGCCGGGATGCTTCTGGCACCACTCGCGGAAGTCCAGAGCGCCGCCACGGTGGCTGAGCCAGCGCATGATGACCTTGTTGCGGCCAATCACCTGCTGGCGGTAGATGCCCAGGTTCTGCCGCTCCTTGTTCGGCCCGCGGGTGACCGTCAGGCCCCAGGTGATCAGCGGCGCGACGTCGCCGGGCCAGCAGGTCTGCACCGGCAGCTTCGACAGGTCAACGTCGTCGCCCTCCTCGATCACTTCCTGGCACGGCGCGTCCTTGAGGACCTTGGGCGCCATGTTGATGACCTTCTTGAAGATCGGCAGCTTGGACCAGGCGTCCCTCAGCCCCTTGGGCGGCTCCGGCTCCTTGAGGAAGGCCAGCAGCTTGCCGATTTCGCGCAGCTCGGAGACGTCCTCGGCACCCATGCCCAGGGCCACGCGCTCGGGCGTGCCGAACAGGTTGCCGAGCACGGGCATGTCGTAGCCGGTGGGCTTTTCGAACAGCAGGGCCGGGCCCTTGGCGCGCAGGGTGCGGTCGCACACCTCGGTCATTTCCAGCACCGGGGATACCGGCGCCTGGATGCGCTTGAGCTGTCCGCGCTGCTCCAGGGCAGCGATGAACTCGCGCAGGTCGCGATACTGCATGAGGGTCTCGATGGCGGCAGGATGATGCGACAGTCTACCGCCTATCAGCGCCCGGCAGAAACACGAAGGCCGGGTTTCCCCGGCCTTGTGGCACTACTGATGCGCGTAGAGTCGCTGACAAATCTGAGCGAAGCGGTTCTGGCTAGACGCCTGGCCTCAGACAGTACTTCGCGTACGGCAGAGGCCAGGCAACGAAGCCAGAACAGATTTGCCGGCGACTCTTACTTGCTGCGCTTCATCGAGTCGAAGAACTCGTCGTTGGTCTTGGTCTGGCGCAGCTTGTCCAGCAGGAACTCGACCGCGGCGATCTCGTCCATCGGGTGCAGGATCTTGCGCAGGATCCACATGCGCTGCAGCTCTTCCTCACCGGTGAGCAGCTCTTCGCGACGGGTACCCGAACGGTTGATGTTGATCGCGGGGAACACGCGTTTTTCCGAGATGCGACGGTCGAGGATCAGCTCCGAGTTACCGGTGCCCTTGAATTCCTCGTAGATCACTTCGTCCATCTTCGAGCCGGTTTCGATCAGCGCGGTGGCGAGGATGGTCAGCGAACCGCCTTCCTCGATGTTGCGCGCGGCGCCGAAGAAGCGCTTGGGCTTCTCCAGGGCGTGGGCATCGACACCACCGGTGAGCACCTTGCCGGAGCTGGGGATCACGGTGTTGTAGGCACGGGCCAGACGGGTGATGGAGTCGAGCAGGATGATCACGTCCTTCTTGTGCTCGACCAGGCGCTTGGCCTTCTCGATCACCATCTCGGCAACCTGCACGTGGCGGGTCGGCGGCTCGTCGAAGGTGGAAGCGACCACTTCGCCGCGCACGGTGCGCTGCATCTCGGTCACTTCTTCCGGGCGCTCGTCGATCAGCAGGACGATCAGGTGGCACTCGGGGTTGTTGCGGGTGATGTTCGAGGCAATGTTCTGCAGCATGATGGTCTTGCCCGCTTTCGGCGGGGCGACGATCAGGCCGCGCTGGCCCTTGCCGATCGGCGAGCAGAGGTCGATCACACGGCCGGTGAGGTCCTCGGTGGAGCCGTTGCCGGCTTCCATGGTCAGGCGCTTGGTCGGGAACAGCGGCGTCAGGTTCTCGAAGAGAATCTTGTTCTTCGCGTTCTCCGGACGATCGAAGTTGATCGAGTCGACTTTCAGCAGGGCGAAGTAACGCTCGCCTTCCTTCGGCGGACGAATCTTGCCGATGATGGTGTCGCCCGTGCGCAGGTTGAAGCGCCGGATCTGGCTGGGCGAGACGTAGATGTCGTCAGGGCCGGCCAGGTACGAGGAATCGGCGGAGCGCAGGAAGCCGAAGCCATCCTGGAGAATCTCCAGCACGCCGTCACCGGAGATTTCCTCGCCGCTTTTCGCGTGCTTCTTCAGCAGCGCGAAGATGATGTCCTGCTTGCGCGAACGGGCCATGTTTTCCAGGCCCATGGCATCGGACATTTCCAGCAATTCGGCAATCGGCTTTTGCTTGAGTTCGGTCAGATTCATAGAAGGGACGTAAATACGCTGAAAGGGGAAAAGGGAACAAGCGTGATGCTTGAAGAGCCGCGCCGTAGATGACGGACAGGATCGCTTGGAATTCGAATGGGAAGTGCGTCGGCGACGGCTTGCAGGGGACAACGAAAAACTCGTTGTGGCCCGAATTTAACACCCGAGTTTCAGAGCGTCTAGGGGCAGAAAGAAAAAAGCCCCGCAAATCTGCGGGGCTTTTCGGACTTCATCGACTCAGATGTTGCTGTCGAGGAAGGCAGCCAGCTGCGACTTGGACAGTGCGCCGACCTTGGTAGCTTCGACGTTGCCGCCCTTGAACAGCATCAGGGTCGGAATGCCGCGCACGCCATACTTCGGCGGGGTGTCCTGGTTCTCGTCGATATTCAGCTTGCAGACTTTCAGCTTGCCCTGATAGTCCTTGGCGATCTCGTCGAGTACCGGGGCGATCATCTTGCACGGACCGCACCATTCGGCCCAGTAGTCGACCAGCACGGGACCGTCGGACTTCAGTACGTCCTGCTCGAAGCTGGCATCGGTAACATTGACGATATGTTCGCTCATGTATTCTCTCCGTCAATCGGATGCGAAAAAGTGTCCGCCATCATATCCCGCCTCGGCCCACACCGAAAGGCGCAGCCGATTGAGTGTATCTATCGCTGCCGCGGTGACTTCTGATCGGTGACAACCCCTTCATTGGCACTACCTGCCTAAAATGGCAGGATGTCTTCCGTATTTACCCGGACCTCTCCCTATGCCCCATACCCCTGCCAAGACCTTCCCGATGATCGCAGCCATTGACCTTGGCTCGAACAGTTTCCACATGGTTTTGGCGAAGGCCGATCACGGCGAGATCCGCATCCTCGAGCGATTGGGCGAGAAGGTCCAGCTGGCGGCGGGCATCGGCGAAGACCGCATGCTCACCGAAGAGGCGATGCAGCGCGGCTACGACTGCCTGAAGCAATTCGCCCAGTTCATCAACGGCATGCCGCCGGGTTCGGTTCGCGTGGTGGGCACCAACGCCCTGCGCGAAGCGCGTAACCGCGGCGAGTTCATCCGCGTCGCCGACCAGATTCTCGGCCACCCGGTGGAAGTCATCTCCGGCCGCGAAGAAGCGCGCCTGATCTACCTGGGCGTCTCCCACACGCTGCCGGACAATCCGGGCAAGCGCCTGGTGGTCGATATCGGCGGCGGCAGCACCGAGTTCATCATCGGCCAGCAGTTCGAATCGCAGCTGCGTGAGAGCCTGCAGATGGGCTGCGTGAGCTTCACCCAGCGCTACTTCAAGGACGGCAAGATCACCCCGGCACGCTACGCCCAGGCCTACACCTCGGCGCGCCTGGAGCTGATGAGCATCGAGAACAGCCTGCGCCGCCTGGGCTGGGACGAGGCGGTCGGCGCCTCGGGCACCATCCGCGCGATCTGCCTGGCAATCCAGGCCGGTGGTCATGGCAACGGCGAGATCAACCCCGATGGCCTGGCCTGGCTCAAGCGCAAGATGTTCAAGCTGGGCGAGGTCGAGAAGCTCGACATCGACGGCATCAAGCCGGACCGCCGGCCGATCTTCCCGGCCGGCATGGCGATCCTCGAGGCACTGTTCGACGCCCTCGAACTGACCCGCATGACCCACTCCGAGGGCGCCCTGCGCGAAGGCGTGCTCTACGACCTGCTGGGCCGCCACCACCACGAGGACGTCCGCGAGCGCACTATCGGCGCGCTCATGGAGCGCTACCACGTCGACCCGGAACAGGCCGCGCGCGTCGAAGCCAAGGCACTGGAGTCGCTGGATCAGGTCGCCAAGGCCTGGGAACTGACCGACGAAGGCCACCGCGAACTGCTGATGTGGGCCGCGCGGGTGCACGAACTGGGCCTGGACATCGCCCACTATCACTACCACAAGCACGGCGCCTACCTGCTGGAGCACTCGGACCTGGCCGGCTTCTCGCGCCTGGACCAACTGACCCTGGCACTGCTGGTGCGTGGCCACCGCCGCAACATCCCGGTGGACAAGTTCAACGAACTGGGCGATGAGGGCGACAAGCTGATCCGCCTGTGCGTCGTGCTGCGCTTCGCCATCCTCTTCCACCACATCCGTGGCACCCAGGAAATGCCGGCGGTCGCCCTGAAGGCTTCCGGCAAATCGCTGGACGTGCGCTTCCCGGACGGCTGGCTGGCGGCCAACCCGTTGACCCAGGCGGACTTCGAGCAGGAAGCGGAATGGCTCAAGCGCGTGGGTTATTCGCTCAGCGTGAGCTGATCGCACCCGCAAAAGACAACGGCCCCGGCGCGCAAACGCCGGGGCCTTTTGATTTCCAGCCCACGCCAGTGCTTTCACACCGCGTAGGAGCGGACTCCGTCCGCGATCGCCCACTGCCGGCAGCACAATGTCCGGACGCGCAAAAAAAAAGCCCTGCCGAGGCAGGGCTTTCGATGTCGCCAGCCGGATCAGCGTACGTTGATCACCGGCGTGCACAGGCGTTCCAGCAGGGTCGCCTGGGCGTTGCGTGGGTTCTGGTTGCCGCTGGGGCTCTGGCGCACGTAGCTGCCATCGGACTGCAGCACCCAGGCCTGGGTGTTGTCGGTCAGGTACGACTCCAGCTCCTTCTTGACGCGCAGCACGAGCTTCTTGCCTTCCACCGGGAAGCAGGTCTCCACGCGCATGTCGAGGTTGCGCTCCATCCAGTCGGCGCTGGAGAGATAGAGCTTCTCCTCGCCGCCGTTGAGGAAGTAGTAGATTCGGCTGTGCTCGAGGAAGCGGCCGATGATCGAGCGCACCTGGATGTTGTGCGACACGCCCGGCACGCCCGGACGCAGGCAGCACATGCCCCGCACTACCAGGTCGATCTTCACGCCGGCCTGGCTGGCCTTGTACAGCGCGCGGATGACCTTGGCGTCGGTCAGCGAGTTGACCTTGGCCATGATGTGCGCCGGCTTGCCCTCGGCGGCCTGGGCAGCCTCGCGGTTGATCATCTCCAGCAGGTTCTTCTTCAGGGTGAAGGGCGCGTGCAGGAGCTTCTTCATGCGCAGGGTCTTGCCCATGCCGATCAGTTGGTTGAACAGCTTGTGCAGGTCCTCGCAGAGCGCCACGTCGGCGGTCAGCAGGCTGTAGTCGGTGTACAGGCGGGCGTTGCCGGCGTGGTAGTTGCCGGTGCCCAGGTGCGCGTAACGGCGCAGCTCGCCGTCCTCGCGGCGGAGGATCAGCATCATCTTGGCGTGGGTCTTGAAGCCGACCACACCGTAGATCACCACTGCGCCGGCCTGCTGCAGGCGGCTGGCCAGCTGCAGGTTGGATTCCTCGTCGAAGCGCGCCCGCAGTTCGATCACCACGGTGACTTCCTTGCCGTTGCGCGCGGCTTCCACCAGCGCGTCGACGATCTCGGAGTTGGCGCCGGAGCGGTACAGCGTCTGCTTGATCGCCAGCACGCTGGGGTCCTTGGCGGCCTGGCGGAGCAGGTCGACCACCGGGGTGAAGGATTCGAACGGGTGCATCAGCAACACGTCGAGCTTGCCCAGGACGTTGAACAGGTTTTCCTTCTTCTGCAGCAGCTTGGGGATCGTCGGGGTGAACGGCGGCGACTGCAATTCCGGATGGCTGGCCAGGCCGGTGACGCTGAACAGGCGGGTCAGGTTGACCGGTCCGCTGACGCGGTACAGCTCGGTCTCGGACAGGCCGAACTGCTTGAGCAGGTAATTGGACAGGGGCACCGGGCAGGTATCCACCACCTCCAGGCGCACGGCGTCGCCGTAGCGCCGCGAGAACAGCTCGCCACGCAGCGCGCGCGCCAGGTCTTCGACGTCCTCGGCGTCCACCGAGAGGTCGGCGTTACGGGTCAGACGGAACTGGTAGCAGCCTTTCACCTTCATGCCGTGGAACAGGTCATCGGCGTGGGCGTGGATCATCGACGAGAGGAACACGTAGTTGTCGCCGGGGCCGGCAACTTCCTCCGGCAGGCGGATGATCCGCGGCAGCGAGCGCGGTGCCGGAATGATCGCCAGACCGGAGTCGCGACCGAAGGCGTCCAGGCCTTCGAGCTCGACCATGAAGTTCAGGCTCTTGTTCACCAGCAACGGGAACGGGTGCGTCGGGTCGAGGCCGATTGGGGTGACGATGGGCGCAATCTCGTCGCGGAAGAAGCGACGGACCCAGGCCTTGATCTTCGGCGTCCAGTAGCGACGGCGGATGAAGCGGATGTCGTGCTTGGCCAGTTCCGGCAACAGGATGTCGTTGAGGATGCTGTACTGGCGGGCAACCTGCTCGTGCACCTGCTCGCTGATGCGCGCCAGCGCCTGGTGCGGCAGCAGGCCATCGGCGCCGGCCTGTTCGCGGGCGAAGGTGATCTGCTTCTTCAGGCCGGCGACGCGAATCTCGAAGAATTCGTCGAGGTTGCTGGAGAAGATCAGCAGGAACTTCAGGCGCTCCAGCAGCGGATAGGACTCATCCAGCGCCTGCTCGAGCACGCGGATGTTGAACTGCAGCTGCGAGAGCTCGCGATGAATGTAGAGGGCACTGTCGTCGACGTTGATCGCCGGCACCGCAGGTTCGACAGGCGGTGGCGTCGTCTCGACGGCCTCCGCCACGACGACTTCGGTGATTTCAGCAGTGGTGTCAGCTTCGATAACTTCGGTTTCGCTAATGCCTTCGGTATTCATCGCTCGTCTCATCGACGGGGTCAGCCCCCGCTTTTCATTTTCAATTGTTGTGCCGCGCGCTTGGCGAAGTAGGTCAGGATGCCATCTGCGCCCGCGCGTTTGAAGGCCAGCAGCGATTCGAGGATCACCGCTTCGCTGAGCCAGCCATTGTTGATCGCGGCCATGTGCATCGCGTACTCGCCGCTGACCTGGTAGACAAAGGTCGGGGCGCGGAATTCGTCCTTGGCCCGGCGCACGATGTCGAGATAGGGCATGCCCGGCTTGACCATGATCATGTCGGCGCCTTCGGCAAGGTCAGCGTAGATCTCGTGCAGCGCTTCGTCGCTGTTGGCCGGGTCCATCTGGTAGGTGGCCTTGTTGCCCTTGCCCAGGTTGGCGGCGGAGCCGACAGCGTCGCGGAACGGGCCGTAGTAGGCGCTGGCGTACTTGGCCGAGTAGGCCATGATGCGGGTGTTGATGTGGCCGGTGGACTCCAGGGCCTCGCGGATCGCACCGATGCGGCCGTCCATCATGTCCGAGGGAGCCACGACCTGGGCGCCGGCTTCGGCGTGGGAAAGCGCCTGCTTGACCAGCACATCCACGGAAATATCGTTCAGCACGTAGCCATCTTCGTCGAGGATGCCGTCCTGGCCATGGCTGGTGAACGGATCCAGCGCCACGTCGGTGATGATGCCCAGCTCCGGGAAGCGCTCGCGCAGGGCGCGGGTGGCGCGCTGGGCAATGCCGTCGGGGTTGAAGGCTTCGGCGCCATCGAGGGATTTCTTCTCCAGCGGGGTCACCGGGAACAGCGCCAGCGCCGGGATGCCCAGCTCCACCAGTTCCTCGGCTTCCTTGAGCAGCAGGTCGATGGACATGCGCTCCACACCCGGCATCGAGGGCACCGCTTCACGCTGGTTCTTGCCGTCGAGGACGAACACCGGAAGGATCAGGTCGTTGGCGGTCAGGACGTTTTCGCGCACCAGGCGGCGGGAAAATTCGTCACGACGGTTGCGACGCAGTCGGGTGAAGGGGAAGGCGCGATCGGCGGGGATGAAGCTCACGGCGTACTCCAGGGCCTGATGCAGCAGGCACAGTCTGACAGTTATAGCCCTGAATTATGACCGATTGGTAACAACCGGTAACAGTGACCCTTGGTCGCGGCATCCTGCCGCAGCGGCAACCCGCCGCTCTGCACCGGTACAGACTTGTTCCAGGTCAGTTGCGCAGACCGAGGTGCCTTCCCTGCGGGCGACAACCGGGTTAGGCTTCGCGTTCATTTCGCTGCGTTGCCTCGATAATGCTCCAACAATTCCTGCAGGATTTCGGCTACTTCGCGCTGTTTCTCGGCACGTTCTTCGAGGGTGAGACCATTCTGGTCCTGGCCGGCTTCCTGGCATTCCGCGGCTACATGCAGCTGGAGTACGTCATCGCGGTGGCGTTCTTCGGCAGTTATGCGGGCGACCAGCTCTGGTATTTCCTCGGTCGTCGCCATGGCCGCAAGCTGCTGGCGCGCAAGCCACGCTGGCAGAAGATGGGCGACAAGGCGCTGGAGCACGTGCGCAAGCATCCCGACCTGTGGGTGCTGAGCTTCCGCTTCGTCTACGGCCTGCGCACCGTGATGCCGGTGGCCATCGGCCTGTCCGGCTACCCGCCGGCGCGCTACCTGCTGCTCAACGGTATCGGCGCCATCGTCTGGGCCACGGTGCTGGGCAGCGCCGCCTTCTACTTCGGCAGCGTGCTCGAAGGTGTACTGGGCAATATCAAGAAGTACGAACTCATGGTCCTTGGCGGTCTCGTGGTGATCGGCTTGCTGTTCTGGCTGCGCCGCCGCTACAAGGCCAGCAAGTCCGAGTAATCACGCCGACTGATCAGGCCGCCTGTGGCAGGCGCTCCGCGCGCCGCAGGCCCAGCAGGCCGATCAGACTGAGCAGTGAATAGACCGCCAGCGCCCAGGGCGCCCACTGCGGCAGCTCAATCCCTCCCCAGAGTGCCAGCGCCGCGACCGCCGGCACGTTCAGCGCCAAGCGCGCCAGCTCCAGGCGCAGCGCCCACGCGCGGTTCTCCAGCCAGCAACCGATGGCGTAGAGCCCGAAGGCCATCCAGCTCCAGCCGATCACCAGCGGCAGTACTTGCCAGCCCTCCCCCACGCCCAGCAACCAGGTGCCGACCACCACGTAGGTGGCGAACTGCAGGCCGGCATACCACTGCCGACCACGGCTGAGCGGCACCTCGAACTTGCGGAAGGACGCCAGGTCCGGCTTGCTCATGGGATAGCGCTGGGCGACGTCCTCGGGGCGCCAGCCGGTGCGCATGAACCAGATGCGCAGCTTGTCCCACAGGCTGCCGGCGCGCCGCGCATCGTGCCACAGGTGTGCGTAGACCTGCAGGTTCGCCCACAGCGGGTTCCAGCTGGCCAGCGGCACGGTCACGCCGAACACCACCGGCTCCTCGTCCAGTTCCTCCTGGAAGGTGCCGAACAGGCGATCCCAGACAATGAACACGCCACCGTAGTTGCGATCCATATAGACAGGGTTCTGCGCATGATGCACGCGGTGGTTGGAGGGGGTGATGAAGACCCACTCGAACCAGCCGAGCTTGGGAATGTGCCGGGTATGCACCCAGAACTGGTACAGCAGGTTCAGCGCACCGACGGTGAGGAACACCAGCGGCGGCACGCCGGCAAGGGCCATCGGCAGGTAGAAGATCCAGCCGAAGATGAATCCGGTGCTGGTCTGCCGCAGCGCGGTGGAGAGGTTGTAGTCCTCGCTCTGGTGGTGCACCGAATGCGCGGCCCAGAGCACGTTGCGCTCGTGGCCCAGGCGATGGTTCCAGTAGTAGCAGAAGTCGTAGAAGACGAAGGCGAACGCCCAGACCCAGAGGCTTTTGGTCGACAGCTCGAACAGCGCGAGGTGCTGCCAGGCGACGGTATAGGTCACCAGCGCCAGCCCCTTGGTCAGCAAGCCACTGGTGGTCGACAGGACACCCGCACTGAGGCTGTTCAACGCATCGCTCAGGCGATAGGTGCGCAGGCCGCGCCAGCGGTCGGCGAGCAGTTCGATCGCAATCAGCAGGAAAAAGAAAGGCACGGCGAAGAGGATGTAGTTCATGGCGCGACCGAATCGTTATGCTTATGAGGAAGGATCCTAGTCCCTTGCCCGCGGCCAGCCACGGCCGCCGGCGACAGCCCGGGCGGCATATCGCGACAGCCCCGGCCCCCTCGAACAGGAGCAGTCCATGAAGAAAGTTGCGGTTATCCTTTCCGGTTGCGGCGTTTACGACGGTGCGGAAATCCATGAAAGCGTGATCACCCTGCTACGCCTCTCCCAGCGCGGCGCCAAGGTGCAGTGCTTCGCCCCGGACATCGCCCAGCACCACGTGCTGAACCACCTCACCGGCGAGGAGATGGCCGAGAGCCGCAACGTGCTGGTCGAGTCCGCCCGCATCGCCCGCGGCGATGTGAAGGACGTGCGCGAAGCCAAGGTCGAAGACTTCGACGCCCTGATCGTGCCTGGCGGCTTCGGCGCGGCGAAGAATCTCAGTGACTTCGCCTTCAAGGGCGACCAGTGCGAGGTGCAAGCGGACGTACTGGCCTTGGCCAAGGCCTTTGCCGCGGCGAAGAAGCCTGTCGGCCTGATCTGCATTGCCCCGGCCATGGCCGCACGGATCTACGGTGACGGCGTGGAGTGCACCATCGGCACCGACGCAGGCACCGCCCAGGCGCTCACCAGCATGGGCGCCAAGCACATCGATTGCGCCGTGGAAGACATAGTCGAGGACAAGGACCACAAGCTGGTCACCACCCCGGCCTACATGCTCGCGCAGTCCATTGCCGAAGCCGCCAGCGGCATCAACAAGGCGGTCGACCGAGTGCTGGAGCTAGCCTGAAGCCGTAGGAGCGGACTCTGTCCGCGATGGTTTCCGGCGCGCTGCGAACCTATCGCGGACGGAGTCCGCTCCTACGCCCGTTCCACCATCGGTGAATATGAAAACGCCCGGCAATGCCGGGCGTTTTCGTTTCAGGGCTTGCGGCTTTCCGCCTCGCGCATCAGCCGCGTCAGCAGCCGGTCCAGGCTGTTGGCGAAGGCCTGGCGGTCCTTGTCGCCATAGGGCGCCTGCCCGCCGCCGACCTGACACTGCTCGCGCAGGTCGGTGAACAGGTTGCGCACGGCCAGGCGCTCGCCCATGTTCTTCTCGTCGAACTCGCGGCCGCGCGGGTCCAGCGCATCGACGCCCTTCTTCACCAGGCGGTCGGCGAGCGGCACGTCACTGCAGATCACCAGGTCGCCCGGCTCGGCCTGCTCCACCAGGTAGTCATCGGCGGCGTCCATCCCGCTGGGGACGACAATCAGGCTGACGCAGGCAAACGGCGGCTTGGCCACGGGCTGGCCGGCGACCATCACCACGTCCAGCTTGCGCTTGAGGGCAAACTTCGCCACCAGGTCCTTGGCTGCGCGCGGGCAGGCGTCGGCATCGATCCAGATACGCATCGGAAAACCATTCTCCAGAAAGCACGACGGCCAGTATCGCACTGGCCGTCGTGTATCGCTCAGCTATCGCCTCAGGACGAAGCCACCTCGGCCGCCTTGCGGCGCTCGGAGAAGTAGCTGCGTCCGTAAAGCACCGCCACTGCCAGCAGCGCCACGGCCTGGGCCGACAGCGAGTAGGCATCGGCCTTGATGCCGAGCCAGTCGAAGTCGAAGAAGGGCACCGGGCGGGTGCCGATCACGCCGGCTTCCTGCAGGGCGACCACGCCGTGGCCAGCGAAGACCACCGACAGGGCGCAGAGCAACGCGGCGTTGACGGTGAAGAACAGCTTCAGCGGCAGCTTCGCCGAACCCCGCAGGATCACGAAGGCGATGCCGATCAGGATCACCACGGCGGTGCCCGCACCGGCGATCACCGCGTTGTGGCCGGCCGGGCCGGCCTGCAGCCAGAGGGTCTCGTAGAACAGGATGACCTCGAACAGCTCGCGGTAGACCGAGAAGAACGCCAGCACGGCGAAGCCGAAGCGTCCGCCGCCACCCACCAGGCTGCTGCGGATGTAGTCCTGCCAGGCGGCGGCATGGCGGCGGTCGTGCATCCACACGCCGAGCCAGAGCACCATCACGCAGGCGAACAGCGAGGTGAAGCCTTCCATCAGCTCGCGCTGGGCGCCGCCGATGTCGATGACGTAGGCCGCGACCGCCCAGGTGGCGAAGCCGGCGACGAAGGCCAGGCCCCAGCCGATGTGCACCCCGCGCACGGCCTTCTCCTGCCCGGTGTTGCGCAGGAAGGCGAGGATGGCGGCGAGTACCAGGATCGCTTCCACGCCTTCGCGCAGGAGGATCAGCAGGGCCGAGACAAAGCTGATGGAGAAGCTCAGCGAGTCGCCGCTCAGAGCCTTGGCAGCGTCCGCCAGCTTGGCCTTGGCCAGTTCCAGCTGTTGCGCCACCTCGGCTTCGGGCAGGCCGTCACGCAGTGCCTGACGGTAAGCCATCAGTTGCTTCTCGGTGGCCTTGCGCAGATCGGCGTCGACGTTGTCCAGCGAGCTTTCCACCAGCTCGAAGCCTTCCAGGTAGGCCGCCACGGACAGGTCGTAGGCCTGGTCGTGGTCGCCGGAGCGATACACGGCGAAGCTCTTGTCCAGGGTCACGGTGGTGTAGTCGATCTGCTGCGCCGGACCACGGTGCTCCAGCGGCGGGTGGGCGCGCAGGGCACGGAAGCTTTCGGCAGCGGCTTCGCCATCGCGCTCGGCGACATCCGCCGGGGTCTGGGTCGAGAGGGTCGCCAGCGGGTAGGCATGGGCCGGGTCGGCCTTGGCCTGGGCGGCGCTCAGACCGGCGATATACGCCGCCAGGTCCCAGCGCTGACGCTCATCGAGCTGGTCGGCAAAGGCCGGCATGTCGGTGCCGGAAATACCCAGGCCGATAACGTTGCGCAGGTCGTAAAGGCTCAGTTGGTCGAGACGCGCGCGGTCGGTCAGGTTGGCCGGCGGCGGCTCCAGGCCGATACCCGCCGGGCCGTCGCCCTTGCCGGCATCACCGTGGCAGATCGAGCACTGCTGGGTGTAGATCTCGGCGGCGCGGGTCGGGTCCGGGGTGATCGAGGGAGTCTGCACCACCTGGTAGATATCGGCGACGCGCGCCTCCAGGTGACGAGCCTGCTGGGCGACCTGCTTGCCTGGATGACGCTGCTCGATGGCCTGCTTGAGGCTGGCAGCGTCCTTTTCCAGGTCGGCAAGTTCAGGGCGGGCCGGCAGCGTGAGGATCAGAGCCTGCAGATTGCCGACGAACTCCAGTTGCTCCTTGTATTCGCTCTCGTCGACAACCTTGCCGTCGGTGACGGTGGCCGGGTAGTCGGCAGCGAGATAGCTGAGCAGGTGAAGAGCTTGGGAGGGGTCGACGGCCGTGTCGGCTTGAGCTCCAAGGCTGAAGAGACCGACCAGCGGTAACAGCCAGACGAAAAGTTTGGAGGGGCGCATACGGGAAGGCAAATGAGAATGAAAGAGGTTAAATTGTCACCTCAGGTTTCCGTCTATGCAAGGACAATGTCCCGCACAGTTGCGCCCGGAGCGACTTCGAGGCCGCCCCGACATGCCCCCGAAGAAGCCGCAAACGCCCTCAGGCCGGGGCGCGGCGGACGGTAGCGAGCAGCGCCGCGGCGCCCACGAAAAGGGTAGCGAAAGTACGATTCATCACCCGCTGCTGGCGCTGCGAGCGCAATGCACGCAACACACGGGCGGCCAATCCGGTGTAGCCGGCCATGACGATCAGGTCCACGGTGATCATGGTCGCGCCCATGATCACGTACTGGATCGCCATCGGCCGGTGCGGATCGACGAACTGCGGCAGCACCGCGAGCATGAAGATCACCGCCTTGGGATTGCTGGCGTTGACCAGGAAACCGCGCAGCACCAGGGTCAGCGGCCGACCGATGGGGCGCTCGCCGCTGGCCGCCATGACCTGCGGAGCAGCGGTCCACTGGCGGTAGGCGAGGTAGACCAGGTAGACCACGCCGAACCACTTGATCGCACTGAAGGCCACTGCGGAGGCGGAGAGCAGCGCACCGACGCCGGCGGCGACGATGGCGATCTGCAGGGCAAGGCCGATCTGCAGGCCCAGGGCGTTCCAGTAGCCGCGCCAGAAGCCGTATTGCAGCCCGCAGGACATCGAGGCGATGGCCCCGGCGCCGGGCGACAGGCTGATCACCCAGCAGGCAATGAAGAAGGCGAACCAGGTACTGGCGAGCATTGCGAACCTCACGGCGCCCAGGCAGGCGCAATAATTTGTTACGGAGGCCCAGTGTGCCTCAGTCGCGCCGCATCGCCCAGCATTGCCGACGAAGGTCGCAGGCCTCCCTTGTAGGAGCGAGCTTGCTCGCGAACCGCCTCCGCTGCGGAGTCGCAGGAAACTCTGCTGGCGAGCAAGCTCACTCCTACGAAGTGCCCAAGAAAAAGCCCGGCACCAGGCCGGGCTTTTTTCGTCAACGCAGGCCGATCAGCTCGGAATGTCCTTGCGCAGCTTCACCGGTTCCTCGCCGCGCTTGCGCGCCAGGGCGCCGCGCAGGCGGATGTTGATTGCCTCCACCGCCAGCGAGAAGGCCATGGCGAAGTACACGTAGCCCTTGGGCACGTGGATCTCGAAGGCCTCGGCGATCAGTACGGTGCCGACCACGATGAGGAACGACAGCGCCAGCATCTTCAGCGACGGGTGCTTATCGATGAAGGCGCTGATGGTACTGGCCGACAGCATCATCACGCCGACCGAGATGACGATGGCAGCAACCATCACCGGCACGTGCTGCACCAGACCCACGGCAGTGATCACCGAGTCCAGGGAGAAGACGATGTCGATGATCGCGATCTGGATGATGATGCCCATGAAGCCGCGAGACTTGCCGCCCTGCTGGCCGCCCTCTTCCGCGCCTTCGAGGCTGTGGAAGATTTCCATGGTGCTCTTGAACAGCAGGAACAGACCGCCGAAGAACAGGATCAGGTCGCGCCCGGAAATACCGTGGTCGAACACGGTGAACAGGTCAGCGGTCAGGCGCATAACCCAGGTGATCGACAGCAGCAGCAGTATGCGCGTGCCCATCGCCAGTGCCAGGCCGAAGAAGCGCGCCTTGGGTTGCTGCTCCGGCGGCAGGCGGCCGACCAGGATCGAGATGAAGATGATGTTATCGATGCCCAGTACGATTTCCAGGGCAGTCAGGGTCAGAAAGGCAACCCAGATCTCAGGGCTTGTGAGCCATTCCATAGTGGGGGACGTCCGTCAGGGAGTGGTGGGAAAATTCGGGCCGCGCCAGCGGCGGATGGCCTTCTGGAAGAACAGGTTGTTCGGTACTTGCAGGAGTGCGCCCGGCGCGCCGTCCTCGGCGACTTCTTCCAGGGTGGTGTAGAGCAGGTTGATTGCCACGACCCGGCCCTTCACACCAGGCTTGTCGGCGGACTCGATGACCTCCACGCGGTCGCCCAGGCGGAACGGCCCCATGGTGAAGATCATCAAGGCGCAGAACAGGTTGGACAGCACGCTCCAGATGGCGAAGAAGGCCACCGCAGCCACCGCCGCGAAACCGGTCAGCGCGGCCCAGAGCACGTCGGCGGAGACACCCAGGCGCTCCAGCACCAGCATCACTGCCGAGCCCATGATCAGCCAGCGCAGGCCTCCGCGCAGCGGCAGCAACAGCTCCGGCGGCATCGGATAGCGCTCGCCGAGGCGGCTGATGGCGCGCGTCACGATGCGCTGCACCACCCAGGCCAGCAACAGGATGAGAATGATCTGCCCGCCACGCAGCAGCGGTTCGCTCCACGCCACCAGCAGGTTCACGTCATTCATCACTCACTGGCCTCGAGTTGGCGCTGCAACTCTTCGAGGGTTTCCAGGGCCATCAGCCAGGACTCTTCCAGCTCGCTCTCGCGACCTTTCAGTGTCGCCTGGCGGGCTAGCAGATCGCGCAGCTCGTCCTTGCGCGCGGCATCGTAGAGCGCGCTGTCGCCCAGCCGCTGTTCCAGCTCGGCAAGCTGCTCATGGACCTTGCCCAGTTCCTTCTCCAGCTTGTCCGCCTCGCGCTTGTGCGGAGCGAGTTGCTGGCGCAGGGCGGCGGCGGCCTGCCGCTGTGCGCGCTTGTCGGTCTTGTCGCCGGCCGGCGCGGTTGGTGCAGACGGCGTCTGGCGGGCGCGGAAATCCACCAGCCAGCGGGCGTAGTCCTCAAGGTCGCCGTCGAACTCGCGGATGTGCCCATCGGCTACCAGCAGGAACTCGTCGGTAGTGCTCTTGAGCAGGTGCCGATCGTGCGACACCACCACCACGGCGCCGGAGAACTCCTGCAGCGCCAGGGTCAGCGCCAGGCGCATCTCCAGGTCGAGGTGGTTGGTCGGTTCGTCGAGCAGCAGCAGATTGGGCTTCTGCCAGGCGATCAGCGCCAGGGCCAGGCGCGCCTTCTCGCCACCGGAGAAATTCAGCACCGGCTCGTCGCAGCGCTCGCCACGGAAATCAAAACCGCCAAGGAAGTCACGCAGGGTCTGTTCACGCTCGGCCGGCGCGATGCGCGCCAGGTGCAGCAGCGGGCTGGCCTTGGGGTCGAGCGAGTCGAGTTGATGCTGGGCGAAGTAGCCGATGGCGAGGTTTTCACCGCGGCTCAGTTCACCGGCCAGCAACGACAGATCGCCGGACAGGGTCTTGATCAGCGTCGACTTGCCTGCGCCGTTCGGCCCCAGCAGGCCGATGCGCGCACCTGGAACCAGTTGCAGCTTGACCTTCTCCAGCACGGCCTTGTCGCCGTAGCCCAGGCGGGCCTCGGACAGGTTGAGCAGCGGGCTGGAGATCTTGTCGGACTCGCGGAAGGCGAAGTCGAACGGCGAGTCGATATGCGCCGGCGCCAGCTCTTCCAGACGCTCCAGCGCCTTGATCCGGCTCTGCGCCTGGCGGGCCTTGGTGGCCTGGGCGCGGAAGCGGGCAATGTACTTTTCCATGTGCGCGCGCTGCGCCTGCTGCTTCTCGAAGGCCTGCTGCTGCTGCGCCAGACGCTCGGCGCGGGTGCGCTCGAAGGCCGAGTAGCCGCCGCGGTACAAGGTAAGCTTGCACTGCTCCAGGTGGGCGATGTTATCTACCACGGCATCGAGGAAGTCGCGATCGTGGGAAATCAGCAGCAGCGTGCCCGGATAGCCTTTGAGCCACTCTTCCAGCCAGAGGATGGCATCGAGGTCGAGGTGGTTGGTGGGCTCGTCGAGCAGCAGCAATTCGGACGGACACATCAGCGCCTGTGCGAGGTTCAGGCGCATCCGCCAACCACCGGAGAAGTCGCCGACTCGGCGATCCATCTGTTCGGAGGTGAAGCCCAGGCCCGCCAGCAGCTTGCGAGCACGGGCGTCAGCGGTGTAGCCGTCGGCGCTGTCCAGCTCACTGTGCAGGCGCGCGATAGCGGTGCCGTCGTGGGCCTCTTCGGCCGCGACGAGGTCGGCCTGGATCTTGCGCAGATGTACGTCGCCGTCGAGCACGTAGTCGACGGCGAGGCGGTCGAGGGTATCGACTTCCTGGCGCATATGCGCGATGCGCCAGTCGGCGGGCACATAACAGTCGCCGGCGTCCTGGCCGAGTTGGCCGCGCAGCAGGGCGAACAGGCTCGACTTGCCGGCACCGTTGGCGCCGATCAGGCCGACTTTCTGTCCGGCGTGCAGGGTGAGTTCGGCACCTTCCAGCAAGCGCTGGGGGCCACGCTGTAGCGTAAGATTTTGTAGTCGAATCATGGCGGCGGAGTTTATCAGCTTCGCCTGGCAATCGCTGTGGGTGCTCTATGTCTGATGATGTCTGGTCGTATGCGCTGAAACTCTACGCCCGCCCTGGGGTTGAGGCGGTTTGCCTGGCGCTGCAGGAAGACGGCACGGACGTCTGCCTGCTGCTTGGCGCAGCCTGGCTGGGAAGCGCGGGAGCGGCGTTCTCCGAACCCCGGATGAACGAGCTGAAAGCTATCGCGATGAACTGGCGTGACGAGGTGATAGTGCCGTTGCGCTCACTGCGCCGGAACTGGCGCGACGCTGCAAACCGGGATGCAGACCTGGCGGCACTGCGCGAACGGCTCAAACGCCTTGAGCTGGATGCGGAAAAGGTGCTGCTGGAGAGATTGCAGGACGCGGCGAAGAACTGGCCACGGGGCGAAGCGGAAGATCTCGTGCGCTGGCTGGATGCAGCGGCGGGTGACGCGGGCGGCTTGCGCCGCGATGCGCGGGAAACCCTGCGCATCGCGGCGAGCCTCTCCTGAGCCTCAGGAAGCGCTGGAGGAGTTGCTGCTGGCCGGAGTTGCCGGCGCCGGAGTAGCACTGGAAACCGGGGTAGCGGCCGCAGTGCTCGGCTGGGCAGCCGGTGCACTCGGAGCAGCCGGAGCGGCCGGTTTGGCAACGGCGGCGGGCTTCGCAGCGGCAGGCTTGGCGGCCGGTTTTGCGGCAGGCTTGGCAGCGGCTTTCACCGCGGGCTTGGCAGCCGGTTTCGCAGCAGGTTTGGCGGCGGGTTTGGCAGCCGCAGGCTTGGCTGCCGGTTTCGCGGCGGGCTTGGCGGCGGCTTTCGCAGCAGGCTTGGCAGCAGCTTTCGCGGCCGGCTTGGCGGCAGCGGCGGCAGGCTTCGCAGCGGGTTTGGCGGCCGGCTTGGCAGCGGCTTTCGCAGCAGGCTTGGCTGCAGCAGCGGCAGGCTTCGCAGCAGGTTTGGCAGCAGCCTTGGCGGCGGGTTTGGCTGCCGGCTTGGCGGTGGCTTTCGCAGCGGGCCTGGCGGCAGGCTTAGCCGCGGGTTTAGCAGCGGCAGGCTTGGCAGCGGCAGTGCGTGCGGCCGGTTTGGCAGCAGGCTTGGCGGCAGCTTTTGCGGCAGGCTTGGCAGCCGGTTTGGCGGCGGGCTTCACAGCCGGTTTGGCAGCTGCTTTAGCAGCCGGCTTGGCAGCGGCAACCTTGGCGGCCGGCTTGGCAGCGGGTTTTGCCGCAGCTTTTGCAGCTGGCTTGGCGGCAGCTTTCACGGCCGGTTTGGCAGCCGGCTTGGTGGCAACCCTGGCAACCGGTTTGGCAGCGGCAGCAGCCGGCTTGCGGGTAGCGAGGGATTTGCCAGCGGCTTCCTTCACCTTGGTCACGCCCTGGGCGAGCTTCAGGCTCTCCTGCACATCGCGCTTGAGGTTGGCGATGTAGGCGCGGGTTTCAGTCTGGCGAGTTTTCAGGATATCCAGTGCGCCGTCGATTTCAGCGATGGTCGACTTGGCTTTTGCCTGCGCCTTCGCCTTGCCAGCCTTGGTCGCTTCCTGCAGCTTGGCGCGAGCCTTGTGCAGCTTCTCCTGTGCCTTGCCGCGTTGCTTCTCGAGCTTGGCGAGCAGCTTTTCGGAATCGACGAGCGCCTGCTTGCAGGCACCTTCGAGGTGTTCGATCAGACTGTTGGACAGCTGGTGCAGCAGATGCAGAGGGGTAGTGACGGGTTTCTTGTTGGCCGACATGACGTGCCTCCTGGCGGACGTGGTTGCGCCCATACTAGCCCCGCACACGGCCTCTCGCCAATGTCCTGATTGAGCTGGAGCCCGCGGCAGGCATAATCTCCAGCGGTTTTCACACACGGATGAAGCGATGCATCGCCACTGCCTGATCTGCCTTGCACTGTTTTCCCCCCTCGCCAGCGCTGCCGCGCCAAAGGACGAACTGGCCTACAGCCTGGGCGTCGAGCTGGGTCAGCGACTGCAGCAGGAAGTGCCTGGAATAGCCGTCGCAGACCTGCTCGAAGGCCTGCGCCAGGGCTATCGCGGCGAGGCGCCGGCACTCTCCGAACAACGCATGCAGGACGTGCTCGCCGCCCACGAAAGGCAGCACGACGCAGCGCAACCACAGGCCGCCGCGAGCGAGCAGGCGATGGCTGCCGAACGGCGTTTCCTGGCCAACGAAAAAGCGCGCTACGGTGTTCGCCAACTGCCCGATGGCGTGCTGGTCCAGGAGCTTCGTGCCGGGCGTGGAGTGGCGAATGCGCAGATGCGCGAAGCGAAGGTGAACTACATCGGCACCCTCGCCGATGGCAGTCAGTTCGATGCGAGCAATTCGCCGCAGTGGTTCCGCCTCGACGCGATCATTGCCGGTTGGCGCAGCGTATTGCCCATGATGTCGCCCGGTGCGCGCTGGCGCATCGTGGTGCCATCGGCACAGGCTTATGGAGCGGAAGGCGCCGGCGATCTGATCCCGCCCTATGCCCCGCTGGTCTTCGAGATCGAGTTGCTCGAGAGTCGCTGAAACGAAAACGGCGCGAGTGCATCGAGCGCTCGCGCCGTCGGGGGGCTCGCCATCGCTCAGGCCGTGACGGCTTTCTGCTCGTGGGAGTTGTGCAGCACTTCGATCAGGCAGTCTTCCAGCTCGAAGCGTTCGTGCAGTTGCTGGCGCAGGCTCTTCAGCTCACTGGTCAGGCAAGTACCTTCACGGCAGTCGCCATTATCACAGCGGTCATTGAAGTTCAGCGCATTGGCGGTGATGGTTTCGAGGCGTGGATAGATCTGCTTGGCCAGTTCCAGGCCCCGTGTATCACCGAAGGCCTGTGCCTCGTTCATCAGCTGTTCGTAGACTTCGAAATGGCCTGCCGACACATAGTCGAGCAGTAGCTGACAGAAGCTTTGCAGGTTCTCGGCATTGGTCTTCGGCGCCTGGACACCGTCCAGGGAATCGAATGCCCGGACCAATTCATGTCGATCCCGCAACCAGCGGTCGATCAGCTGGTGTACGCCTCCCCAACGTTCCTGGGCATTACGGCAGCTCTCGAGCATGTTGTCCTCACTTCCCTTTTCGCCGTCCCGGCAATGTCCGCCCCGGGACAATATTCTGTCGAATCTCGACGTCCGCGATGTATGAAGCTTGTTCGGCGGCGGCTTTCCGACGGAGTGGAAAACCAGAGTATGCCCGCCCGTTATCGCCTTCAAGACACCGGCAACGGGAAAATTCATACGAGCGTTTAATCGACAGACCGCGACGCCTCTGGCCTGCGCCGATACGGCGCAGGCCATGGCGAATTGAGATGCGACGCTCAGCCGCGGCGGCGGAAGAACTGCACGATGGCGAACAGGGCGAAACCGATGAAAGCCAGCAGGCTCCACTCCGGAATGCTCAGGCCGAGCAGGGTCCAGGACACTTCGGCGCAGTCGGCCGAGCCGTGGAACATGGTCCAGATGATGTCGGCATAGGGCATGCTCTCCATCATGTATTCCAGCGGCGGCAGGCAGGACGGCAGTTGGTCCGGCGGCAGAGTCTGCAGCCATACCTGGCGGCCCGCGGTGCCGGCGCCACCCAGGGCGCAGAGCAGGATCAGCACCGAGTACACGCGCGGTGCGCGGCCGTGCAGTGCGGCGATCAGCGAGAACAGACCGCAGCCCGCGAAGAAAATACGCTGCAGGATACACAGCGGGCAGGGCTCCAGCCCGACCATGTACTGCAGGTAGAACCCGGTGCCAAGCATGGCGACGCAGGCGAGGAAGGCAAGGAAGAACAGGGACCGAGGGCTGGCCAGGTTCATGGCGGCTCCGCTGAAAAGCGCTGTTGCAGGAAAGGCCGCTACGGTAGAGGAAACACGGCGATCAGTTCAAGGCAAGTGTCTAGACTGGCCGTGGCACTCATCCGGGAATCCATGCCATGCGTCGTCATTTCCTACTTTGCTCGCTGCTTTCCCTGACAACAGCACCGGCCATAGCTGCTACCGATCTCAGCAAAATTCGCCTACCCGAAGGCTTCCACATCAGCCTTCTCACCGATCAGGTCCCTGGCGCCCGCGCCATGGCCTGGGGCGACCGGGGCACGCTGTTCGTGGGCAGTCGCTCCGCCGACAGGATCTATGCGGTGAAACCCGACGGCCAGGTGAAGGCGCTCGCCAATGGCCTGCAGATGCCCGTGGGCGTGACCTTCCACAAGGGGGACCTCTACGTTTCCTCGGTCAACCGCGTCGTCGTACTGCGCGACATCGAGGCGCACCTCGATGCACCACCCAAGGCTGAGGAGCTACCGGCAAAGTTTCCGCAGGAGACCGCGCACGGCTGGAAGTTCATCGCCTTCGGCCCCGACGACAAGCTTTATGTGCCGGTCGGTGCGCCATGCAACATCTGCCGTCCGGATCGCGAGCAGTACGCCAACCTGCAGCGTATGAATGCCGACGGCAGTGCGCGGGAAGTGGTGGCCTACGGCATCCGCAATACGGTTGGATTCACCTGGCACCCGCAGACGAACCAGCTGTGGTTCACCGACAACGGGCGCGACCTGCTCGGTGATGACGAGCCTGATGACGAGCTGAACAAGCTCAGCAAGGTGGGCGAGGACTTTGGCTACCCCGACTGCCACCAGGGCGACATCGCCGACCCCGAAGAAGGCAGGAAGCCCTGCTCCGCGTTCACTCCCCCGGTGGCCAAGCTCGGCCCGCACGTCGCCGCACTGGGGCTGCGCTTCTACACCGGCGAGCAGTTCCCCGCCGAGTACCGCAATAACCTGTTCATCGCCGAGCACGGCTCGTGGAACCGCACGCAGAAGATCGGCTATCGGGTGAAGCGGGTCGAACTCAACGATGACGGCACGCTGAAGCGCCAGAGCGTGTTCGCCGAAGGATGGCTGGACAGCAACGGCGAGGTTCACGGCCGACCTGCCGACGTACTGGTGGCACCGGACGGCTCGTTGCTGGTCAGCGACGATCAGAATGGCGCGATCTACCGCATCAGCTACGGCAAGCCCTGAAAATGAAAACGGCGCCCAAGGGCGCCGTTTTCACTTGCATCGACAGGATCAGGCGCGCACCGCGACCGCCTGCGATACCGGCGGCGCCAGCAAGCCAAGGCCTTCCTGGAACAGCTGGTTGCTGCGCTCCACTTCACCCAGTTGCGCCAGCAGCCTCGCCAGTTCGGCACAGGTTTCCGCGCTGCGCTGGCGTGCCAGGCTGGCTTCCAGATATTCGCGCGCCTTGCCCCACAGCTTGTTCTGCAGGCACAGCCGGCCCAGGGTCAGCAGGAGCTCGGGGTCATCGCCATGCTGCTTCAACCAGCCTTCGGCGGTCTTCAACTGGTGCGCGCCGTCGCGGCCACGAGCACGGCCATAGAGGTGCACCAGACGGCTGTCGTAGCCTTCCTTGAGGGCCTTGCGCAGCACTTCCTCGGCCTCTTCCGGCGCGCCCAGACGCAGCAGTTGTTCGGCATAGGCGGCCACCAGCGGTGGCTGCGCACGAAGGTTGGCAGGCACGTTCTGCCAGCGCTGGGTCAGCGGCTGCAGGCTGCTTTCGCCCTGGCCGACGCCCCGCTCGCCCGCCTCGCCCAGCGCAGCCATCCAGGTACGGCGCTCCAGGTCCGCCAGCTCGGCGTTCTGCAACACGCGCTCCTTGCGCAACTCGGGCAGCAATACACACAACGCCTGCCATTCGTGGAGGCTGACGTAGAGCTGCTGGAGCAGGCGCAGCACGGTCGGATGACGCGGATGATCCTGGTGCAGCTTGTCCAGCACCACGCGGGCGCGGGTGAAATCGCCGCGGTTGATCAGCAGCTGCGCGCGGGTCAGACCCACGGCAAGCTCGGCGCCGGGCTCGCGCTCCTGGGCGCGGTCCAGCAGCTCATCGCACTCGTCGGTCTTGCCCAGCTCGTTGGCCGCGCGCGCGGCGCCCAGGTAATGCGGCAGCGGGCGGTCGCTCAGTTCGGCGGCACGCCGCAGGTGGCGCAGCGCCTGCGCCCAGTGTCCCTCGGCGAGATCGCGCTGGCCATGTTCCTCGGCCAGTTGCGAGCGGCGCCGACGGTTGAGGCGTGACCAGGGGTTCACCACCCGCCCGGAGACGCCCAGCAGGCGCAATGCCAGACGTACGGCGAGGTAGATCACCCAGAGCGCTACCAGCAGCGCGAGGAAGGTCCACAGGCTCGATTCGTAGCGGAAACTCTTGTAGGCAATCAGCACGTAGCCTGACTGTTCGGCAATGGCCAGCCCGATCAGGGTGGCCGCCAGGACCACGGCGAGAATCAGGACGTAGACGCGACTCATGGCTGGGTCCCCGCGTCCGGCGCCACCGCCTCCTGCTGCTGCACCGCGTTCTCGCGGCGCGACAGGTAGGCCTGCAGCGAACTCAGGGCAGGACCCAGGTCCGGCGTCTGCACGGTAACGGCCTGGCCGCTGAGCTCATCCAGGCGCGCGAGCAGAGCGCGGCTGTCGGCGAGGTCGGCATTGAAGAAGTCACCAACGATCTGCCTGGCCTGCTTCAGCGCCTGCTCGTAGACGTCCTGCTTGCCGTTCAGCGCGGCCCATTGTGCCTGCTCGAGGGCGAGGCTCAGGGCGAGACGGACGCGGTCCAGCTGTTGGCCAGAGAGCAGCGGGCGGATGTCCTGCCCGGCGTTGAAGTCGATGCGCACGTAGCGCGAGATGCGCTCCCACCACTGGTCCCAGGTGCTGCTGCCGTCGCCCCAGGCGGTGCTTGGGCCGGTACCGCCCTCGGAGGGTTTGAATGCCGGATTCAGCGGTTGCAGCTGGGCCGCCTGGTCGCGCAGCGCGCCCAGTTGCAGGAAGAGTCCGGTGCGATCCGGACGCGGCAACGCGCGCAGCGCTTCAAGGCTCTTGGCCAGTTGCGCGCGGGCGGCGAAGGCGCCCGGATCGTTGTTCACGCGAAGGATGTCATCCGCGCCCTGCACCAGCTCGGTGGCGCTGTCGATGTCCTGCAGCGCAGAGAGGCGCAGCGCGGCCAGGCGCAGCAGATGCTCGGATTCGGCCAGCCGCCACTGCTGGCGACTCTGCCCGAGCACCTGCTTGATCTGCTTGGCCAACTGCTGCTGGTCGCCCTGCAGCTCCACCACCAGACGCCGACGGGCTTCGAGCTCATCAGCGTTGGGCAGGGTATCCAGGCGCTTGTTCAGCTCAGCGTTGGCGCTCTGCACGCCCTGCGCCTGGGCGCGGGCATCTTCCAGTTGTGCGGCGCGCTGCTGCTCGGCGCCCTTGAGCTGCTGGACCTGCCAGACGCCCCAGCCACCCGCGGCGAGGCCAGCGGCCCCGACCAGCAGTGCCAGCAGCGCGATGCCCGTGCCACCCCTGCGCGGGGCCGGCGCGGAGGCCGGACTGGACGATGTTGGAGAAGTCTCTTGGGGAGTGACGGCTTCGCTCACAGATCCATCCTTCGCTCGAAAATTGTTCTAGTCGGCGCTTCTCAACGCTTCCATTAACGCCGCTGCGCTTGCGCCCCGGCAATCGATTACTCGCAGTGCGCCCATCTCCCGCGCCTGCTCTGCCACTCGCGGGCTGGGTACGAACAAGGGCATGGCGCGCACTTGCGCCCAATTCTCCGCTGCCAGTTGCCGCAGGTGCTCCAGCCCCTGTCCACTACTGACCGCGATGGCGTTCAAACGCTCCCCCTGGATTCGCCGCAGCAATTCGCCCGGGGGATAAGCCGGCATTTCGCGCCGGTAGAGTTCCAGATAGTCGACCACCACGCCTTGGCCGCGCAGGCGCTCGGCAAGGAATTCTCGGCCACTCTCGCCACGCATGATCAATACCTTCGGATCATGCACCTGCAGGGCCTGCTCGAACTCCGGCAGGGCCAGTAGCGCTTCGCTGTCGTCGCCGTCCTGCGGGCAGACGACATCCAGCCCGTAGTCTTCGAGGATAGCCGCCGTGGCGGCGCCGACGGTGAACCAGCGCTGGGTCAGCGGCGCTTGCGGCCAGTAGCGGTCCAGCCGCTCCAGGCCGAGGCGTGCCGCCGGCTTGCTGACCACGATAACCGCGCAATAGCGGTCCAGGTCAAGGATCAGGCTGCGTTCGGCGGGAGTCTCTTCGCGCGGCGTGATCGCCAGCAAGGGCAGGCAGTCGCCGTGGATGCCGTGTTCGGCGAGGGTGGCAGCGAGCGCTGCACAATCCTCTTCGGGACGGGTCAGCAGCAGCCGCCAGCGGCTCACGGGTGACCGGCCTCGCCGTAGACCGCACGGAGGATTTCCTCGGCGCCCTGGCCCAGCAGGTCTTCCGCGACCTGCACGCCGAGGGCTTCGGCGTCGGCAAACGGCGCGCGAGCTTCGGCGCGCAGCAACTGGCTGCCGTCAGGCTGGCCGACCAGGCCACGCAGCCACAGTTGCTCACCTTCGAGGATCGCGTAGCAGGCAATGGGCACCTGGCAACCACCATTGAGGCGCTTGTTCAGTGCGCGTTCGGCAGTAACGCGCAAGGCCGTCTCGCGGTGATGCAGCGGCTGCAACAGTGCATGGATTTCCGCATCGGCGGTGCGGCACTCGATACCCACTGCACCCTGGCCGCCGGCCGGCAGGCTGGCTTCGACACTGATGGAGGAGCGGATGCGGTCTTCGAAACCGAGGCGGATCAGGCCGGCAGCAGCCAGCATGATGGCGTCGTATTCGCCCGCATCGAGCTTGGCCAGGCGGGTGTTGACGTTGCCACGCAGGAAACGGATCTGCAGGTCCGGGCGGCTGGCCAGCAGCTGGGCCTGGCGGCGCAGGCTGGAGGTGCCGACCACGCTGCCGGCCGGCAGGTCGTCCAGGCTGGCGTAGGTATTGGAAACGAAGGCGTCGCGCGGGTCTTCACGTTCGCAGATGCAGTACAGGCCCAGGCCTTCGGGGAAGTCCATCGGCACGTCCTTCATGGAGTGCACGGCGATGTCCGCTTCGTTTTCCAGCAGGGCGGTTTCCAGCTCCTTGACGAACAGGCCCTTGCCACCGATTTTCGCCAGGGGCGCGTCCAGCAGTTTGTCGCCGCGGCTGGTCATCGGCAGGAGGGTCACGGTCAGGCCGGGATGGGCCTGTTCCAGGCGGGCCTTGACGTATTCGGCCTGCCAGAGTGCCAGGGCGCTCTGGCGCGTGGCGATACGGATTTCGCGAGACATGGGCATTTCCAGGCAAAGGAAGCGTGCAAGAAAGTGCCCGCATGATAACAGCTCACGCAAATGAAAAGCCCGGGGACCGCCCCCCGGGCTTCAGGCGCTGCGGCACTGTGTCGCTACAGGTTGTGCATGAGTCGCCGCACGCCGGCGACGTGGCGGCGGCTGACGGTCAGGGCATCGCCGTTGAGACCTTTCAGGTACAGCTGGAAGTGCCCCAGCGGAGTGCGCTGCAGACGCTCGATACGCTCGCGGGAGACCAGCGCGTTGCGGTGAATACGCACGAAGCGGTCACCGAACTCGTCCTCCAGCGCCTTCAGCGGCTCGTCCAGCAGCACTTCGCCGCCGGCGTGACGCAGGGTCACGTACTTGTGGTCGGCGATGAAGAAGATCACGTCTTCCAGCGGAATCAGTTCGATGCCCTTGCGAGTCCGCGCGCTGATATGGCTGCGCGGACCGGGGCCACCGGCCGCCGGAGGCTTGGTCAGCGCCGCCAACTGCACACGGTTGGGCCGCGAGGCTTTCTTCAGGGCGTCCGCCAGGTCCTCGCTGCGGACCGGCTTGACCAGGTAGCCGACCGCACTGACCTGGAACGCCTCCAGGGCGAATTCATCGTGGGCGGTACAGAAGATCACCGCCGGCGGGGCTTCACGCTCGCACAGCTTGGCGGCCACCTGAAGCCCGTCAAGGCCGGGCATGCGGATATCCAGCAGGACGATATCCGGCTTCAGGCTGTCGATCAGCGTCAGCGCTTCTTCGCCGTTGCTGGCGGATGGCTCGAGGACGCGATAGCCGTCCAGTTGCCCCACCAGCCGGGCCAGGCGCTCTCGCGCCAGGGGTTCGTCATCGACGATCAGGACATTCATAAGCTCAGGCTTCCTGCATGAGACGCGCACATGGATAGCGTAGACAGGTGAAGTGCCGTCCGTCACGGCGCTCGACGCTGAGACTAGCTTTTGGCCCGAAAAGTGCCGCAAGTCGCGCCGCAATATTTTGCAGGGCTTGCTTGGTCCCCTTCGTGGGCAGCGTCTCGGTCGATTCGTCGTACGGGTTGCTCACGCAGAGCTGGAACACACCGTCACGGTAGTCCGCCTCAACTTTCACCAGACCGCCTTCGATCCGCGGCTGGATGCCATAAATCAATGAGTTCTCGAGCAACGGCTGCAGCGTCAGCTGGGGAATCGGCACGCCATCGGGCACGCCGCTCACCTGCCAGTCCATCTGCAACCGGTCGCCAAGACGGAACTGCTCAATGGAAAGATAGCGTCTGGCCAGCTCAAGTTCCTCTCCCCAGGAAATTAATGTTCCAGGTTTGGCCAGGCTGGCGCGAAAAAGGTCCGAAAGATTCAGCACCGCCAGCTCGGCCTTGCCCGGATCGATCTCGATCAGGCTGGCGATGCTGTTCAGGCTGTTGAACAGGAAATGCGGACGGATACGCGCCTGCAGCGATTCGATCCGCGCCCGCAGCTCAGCCTGCTCCTGCCGTCGCCATTGGCTCTGGAGATAAAAGTAGCGTAGCAATAGCGTAGACATGATGAGCGCAATCAACGCGTGCCGCAGGTAGAGATTGACCTCGCCGGTGCGCGACATCGGCCCGCCAAGGGAAAAGTAATCCGCCACGGCCGTGCAGCCCAGCGTCAGCAGGACCACCAGAGCGCAGCTGAGCAGCCCGGAGAACCAGGCCGGCCAGCGCGACATGAACGGCCGCAACTGGCACAGCAGGCCGGCCGAGAGCAGCACGATCCACTGCACGAACAGCGAGGCCAGCGCCAGGCGCACCCAGTTGAAGCTGGGCGTCATCGGCTCGGCGAGCACCAGCACGAGCACCAGCAACTCGGCGAGCAGCACCAGGCTGAACAGCGCTTCAGGCTGGCACAGTTCGGGAATGAAGAAGTCTTCGTTGGGCGCCGGCTTGTCGCCGGTCTTCGTCAGTATGGGCATCGACGCAGTTTCCGTAAGCGCCTGCACGGCGGCAAGCGCCGCGTGCGACCAAAAGCCTGGAATTGTCGGGCAGCGCAAAGATCGGCCAGCGGCCCTGCGACGATTCACCGCCACTACCCTGCCGTAACCCGCCAAAGCGCCGCCGGTTTTGTCCTTCAGCCTGCTATTATCGTCGCACTTTGCCCTTCATGCAGGCTGCGCGCCGCGCCTGCCCGTTTCAGCGAGAGAGATCCATGAGCGTAGAGAAGACCAACCAGTCCTGGGGCGGCCGCTTCAGCGAGCCCGTCGATGCCTTTGTCGCCCGCTTCACCGCTTCCGTCGACTTCGACAAGCGCCTCTACCGCCACGACATCATGGGTTCCATGGCCCACGCGACCATGCTGGCCAAGGTCGGCGTGCTGACCGACGCCGAGCGCGACACCATCATCGATGGCCTGAAGCAGATCCAGAGCGAGATCGAAGCCGGCACCTTCGACTGGCGCGTCGACCTCGAAGACGTGCACATGAACATCGAAGCACGCCTGACCGACCGCATCGGCATCACTGGCAAGAAGCTGCACACCGGCCGCTCGCGCAACGACCAGGTGGCCACCGACATCCGCCTGTGGCTGCGTGACGAGATCGACCTGATCCTCGCCGAGATCACCCGCCTGCAACAGGGCCTGCTGGGCCTCGCGGATGCCGAAGCCGACACCATCATGCCCGGCTTCACCCACCTGCAGACCGCCCAGCCGGTGACCTTCGGCCACCACCTGCTGGCCTGGTTCGAGATGCTCAGCCGCGACTACGAGCGTCTGGTGGACTGCCGCAAGCGCGCCAACCGCATGCCCCTGGGCAGCGCTGCGCTGGCCGGCACCACCTACCCCATCGACCGGAGCATCACCTGCGAACTGCTGGGCTTCGAAGCCATCTCCGGCAACTCGCTGGACGGCGTCTCCGACCGCGACTTCGCCATCGAATTCTGCGCCGCTGCCGCCGTGGCGATGATGCACCTGTCGCGCTTCTCCGAAGAGCTGGTGCTCTGGACCAGCGCCCAGTTCCAGTTCATCGACCTGCCCGACCGTTTCTGCACCGGCTCCTCGATCATGCCGCAGAAGAAGAACCCGGACGTACCGGAGCTGGTGCGCGGCAAGTCCGGCCGCGTGTTCGGCCACCTTGCCGGCCTGCTGACCCTGATGAAGGGCCAGCCGCTGGCGTACAACAAGGACAACCAGGAAGACAAGGAACCGCTGTTCGACGCCGCCGACACCCTGCGCGACAGCCTGCGCGCCTTCGCCGACATGGTTCCGGCGATCAAGCCCAAGCGCGAGATCATGCGTGAAGCTGCCCGCCGCGGCTTCTCCACCGCCACCGACCTCGCCGACTACCTGGTGCGCCGTGGCCTGCCGTTCCGCGACTGCCACGAGATCGTCGGCCACGCCGTGAAGTACGGCGTGGACAGCGGCAAGGACCTCGCCGAGATGAGCCTGGACGAACTGCGCCAGTTCAGCGACCAGATCGACGACGATGTGTTCGCCGTGCTGACCCTGGAAGGCTCGGTGAACGCCCGCGACCATATCGGCGGCACTGCACCGAACCAGGTTCGCGCTGCTGTCGTGCGCGGCAAGGAACTGCTGGCTTCGCGTTAACAGCCATCAGCCGCGCCGCCCGGCGCGGCCGATCGAGGGGAAAGGATTCCCATGCTCGACGATCTCTCCACCGCCCTGCTGGGGCGCCTGCTCCGCCTTCTGCTACTGGGCTTCGAGTTTCTGCTCGAAGGTCTGCTTGACGCCCTCTTCAACCGCTTCAGCTATCTGCTCGGCTGGCTCTTCCTGCGCCTGATCACACTGGGCAGGCGACCGCGCGGGCCGGCATTTCCCGACGATTTCCGTGGAGCCGACTGGCTGGTGCAACTTGTTGGCGCGCTGGTGCTGATCACTGTGCTGGCGCTGGCCTTCTGGCGAGCGCTAGGTCCGACCTAGAAAGCCCAGCTGCGCCGGCGTCAGCCGCAACATGCGCGCGGCCTTGTGCTCGGTCAGGGCCGGCAAGTCGTTTTCCGGCAGGCGTGCCGCGCTGGAAGCCAGGTTGACGATCAACGCCTCGCGGCTGAACACGCCGTTGTCGATGGCATAGGCCGCGGCGATCAGGTTGCGCAGCTCCAGCGGCAGGCGCCAGCGGGTGCGCAAGGCGGAGCCAAAGCTCGCACCGTGCGCCTTCAAGGCCTTATCCACATCCGCCTCGCCCAGCTCGCCGCCGGCGCTGTGCCAGTCCTGCAGGCTGCGCAGCAGCGCGAGGTCGCCCAGGCAATGCAACAAACCAGCGGTGAAGCAGCGGTCGGCGTCTGCCCCCAGCGACTCGGCCAGGGCAAAGGCCGCGTCGGCGGTATGTCGGGAAAGCTCCCAGAAGCGCTCGGCACGCTCCTTGAGCAGCGGATCATTGAGGGTGGCTGCGCGCTGCAGGGCGACCGCCAGCATCAGGTTCAATGCCTGCGCCACACCCAGCCGCGACAATGCCTGCATCAGCGTCTGGCAGGGCATGCCGACGTGCCGTGCAGCACTGTTGGCGGCGGAGATCAGGCACGCAGTGATCTGTGGATCGTGACCGAACTCCTGCTCGAGCATTTCCAGGTTGATATCGCTGGCTTCCATGCAGCGATTCACCGCTGCACCGACCTCCCCCATCAGCGGTGCGCCCTCGGTGGCATCGCGTTCGGTCTGCAGGAAGCGCTCCAGCGACAGGCTCTGCTCCAGGGTTGGCAACTCGCAGACGACGTTCTCGCCCGGCGCCAGCAGCAATGAGCGCAGGCGCTCGCGCAGGTTCTCGGCATTGAAGGGTTTGACCAGGTAGGCCGTGGGCGCCAGCGGCAGGGCAGCGCGCACACTGGCGGCATCGGCCTTGGAGCTGATCAGGATGAAAGGTTGGGCGACCGGCCCGCGGCGGCGCATGCGCACATGGCGCAGCAGCTCCAGCCCGTCACTGCCGGGCAGTTCGCGCTCGGCCAGGATCAGGGCGAAGGGATGGCGGCGGCAGGCCTCGATGGCCGTGTCGCCGTCTTCGCAGAATTCGACGTTCGCATCGCAGCGTACGCTCAGCACCAGTTGGCCAAGCAGCTCGCGGCTCCAGGGATCGCTGGCAGCCACCAGCACGCCGGGAGAAACGCTCATGGATCACACCTCGTTCGGGACGAATGCCGTCGCGGGCGGAAACAACCGATCCAGAGCCTTCCCTGCCGAGTGCCCGGTCCTTCGGATGCCGCCGGCCAACGGCCTACGGATACTGCGCAGCGTAGTCCAAAGCCCTCAGGCTTCCCATGCGCGCCATCAACTTCGGAAGACAATTCTCACAAAAAAAGACGCACAAAAAGAAAGGCCCGCTTGCGCGGGCCTTTCTCCTGAACGGCTAGAGTGATGAGGCTCAGGCCAGTTCGTCGAAGCACTCGGCCAGGATGGCCAGGCCTTTGTCCAGCTGCGCGTCCGGGATGGTTACCGGCATCAGGAAGCGGATCACGTTGTAGTAGGTACCGCAGGAGAGCAGGATCAGACCTTTCTCACGGGCACGCACCACGATCTTGCTGACCAGTTCAGCGGCCGGCTTGTTGTGATCGCCGCCTTCGAACAGCTCGATGGCGATCATCGAACCCAGGCCGCGAACGTCGCCGATTACCTTGTGCTTGGCCTGGATGTCGCGCAGGCCAGTCTTCAGGCGCTCGCCAACGGCTTGCGAACGGTCCAGCAGCTTCTCTTCGTCGAACACTTTCAGCACGGCCAGGGCCGCGGCGCAAGCGATCGGGCTACCGGCGTAGGTGCCGCCCAGGCCGCCCGGAGCGATGGCGTCCATGATCTCGGCCTTGCCAGCAACGCCGGAGATCGGGAAGCCGCCGCCAACGGATTTGGCGAAGGTGGTCAGGTCCGGGACGATGCCCAGCTGCTCGGTGGCAAAGAAGGTGCCGGTACGGCCAGCGCCGGTCTGCACTTCGTCAGCGATCAGCAGGATGCCGTGCTCGTCGCACAGGGCGCGCAGGCGCTGCATGAAGGCCTTGGAGTTGACGTAGAAGCCACCCTCGCCCTGAACCGGCTCGATGATGATGGCAGCGATGTCGCGCGGCTGAGCGTCGTTCTTGAAGATGCGTTCGATGCTGGCGATCGACTCGTCTTCGCTCACGCCGTGCAGTTCGCACGGAGCCAGGGCGCGGAAGATGCCGCCCGGCATCAGGCCCATGCCAGCGGAGTACGGAACGACCTTGCCGGTCAGGCCCAGGGTCATCATGGTACGGCCGTGGTAAGCGCCGGTGAAGGCGATCACGCCAGCGCGGCCGGTGGCGGCACGGGCGATCTTGACAGCGTTCTCAACGGCTTCGGAGCCGGAGGTGACCAGCAGGGTCTTCTTCGGGAAGTTGCCCGGAACGCGCTTGGCGATTTCTTCGGCCAGCTCGATGTAGGGCTCGTACGCCAGCACCTGGAAGCAGGTGTGGGACAGCTTGGTCAGTTGCTCCTGAACGGCAGCGATCACTTTCGGGTGCAGGTGACCGGTGTTCAGTACGGCAATGCCGCCGGCGAAGTCGATGTACTCACGACCTTCGACGTCCCACACGGTGGAGTTCTCGGCGCGCTCGGCGACAACCGGGTGGATCTGGCCTACACCGCGCGGTACGGCGGCCTGACGACGTTGCAGCAGGGATTCGTTGGTTTTGCTCATAGCTTCCTCAGTGGCCGCTCATCGGGCGACCGGATCAAAGGATGAAAGCGGGGAGAAGCCTCACGCGACAGCATACGATGATCGACTGTCGTGGAACTTGCGGCCCGCCAGACGGGTTGTCCGGTGCTACCACCGGAAAACGCCGACGCGAAGGTGGCTGTCAGCTCTTGCCTGCCACCTCGCGCCCACGGAAAAAACGGATCAGATACCGCCGAGGCAGAGGTATTTGACTTCGAGGTAGTCCTCGATGCCGTACTTCGAACCTTCACGGCCCAGGCCCGAGGCCTTGATGCCGCCGAACGGTGCGACTTCGTTGGAGATCAGGCCGGTGTTGATACCCACCATGCCGTACTCCAGCTGCTCGGCGACGCGGAATACGCGGGCCAGGTCGCGGGCGTAGAAGTACGAAGCCAGGCCGAACTCGGTGTCGTTGGACATGGCGATGACTTCAGCCTCGTCCTTGAAGCGGAACACCGGCGCCAGCGGGCCGAAGGTTTCGTCCTTGGACACCAGGGCGCTCTTCGGCACGTCGACCAGGATGGTCGGCTCGAAGAAGGTGCCACCCAGGCTGTGCGGCTTGCCGCCAGTGAGGACTTTGGCGCCCTTGGAAACGGCGTCGGCGATGTGCTCTTCGACCTTGGCGACGGCCTTGGAATCGATCAGCGGGCCGGTGGTGACGCCCTGCTCCAGGCCGTTGCCGATGTTCAGCTTGGCCACGGCGGCCTTCAGCTTCTCGACGAAGGCGTCGTACACGCCGTCCTGAACGTACAGGCGGTTGGCGCAGACGCAGGTCTGGCCGTTGTTGCGGTACTTGGAGATCAGCGCGCCTTCGACAGCGGCGTCCAGGTCGGCATCGTCGAACACGATGAACGGAGCGTTGCCGCCCAGTTCCAGGGACACTTTCTTGATGTCCTTGGCGCATTCGGCCATCAGCTGGCGACCGATCTCGGTGGAGCCGGTGAAGGTCAGCTTGCGCACGATCGGGTTGCTGGTCAGCTCGCCGCCGACTTCGCCGGCGCTGCCGGTAACCACGCTGAACACGCCTTTCGGAATGCCGGCGCGCTCGGCCAGCTCGGCCAGGGCCAGGGCGGAGTACGGAGTCTGCGAAGCAGGCTTGAGCACCATGGTGCAGCCAGCGGCCAGGGCCGGGCCGGCTTTACGGGTGATCATCGCGGACGGGAAGTTCCACGGGGTGATAGCCGCGGTCACGCCGATCGGCTGCTTGATCACGATGATGCGCTTGTCGGGCTGGTGGCCCGGAATGGTGTCGCCGTAGATGCGCTTGGCTTCTTCGCCGAACCACTCGAGGAAGGAAGCAGCGTAGGCGATTTCGCCCTTGGCTTCGGCCAGCGGCTTGCCCTGCTCGATGGTCATCAGGCGAGCCAGGTCGTCCTGGTTGGCGATCATCAGGTCGAACCACTTGCGCAGCTTGTTGGCGCGCTCCTTGGCGGTCAGTGCACGCCAGGCCGGCAGGGCCTTGTCGGCGGCTTCGATGGCGCGACGGGTTTCGTCGGCACCCATCTTCGGCACGGTGCCGATGATCTCGTTGGTAGCCGGGTTGTTCACGTTGATGGTCTTGCCGTTATCGGCGTCGACCCAGGAACCGTCAATGTAAGCCTGTTGGCGGAACAGCTTGGCATCATTGAGTTGCATGACCTGTCTCCTTTCGAGGAAAGCCTGTGGACGGCGGGTCTGCTTGGAGTCCCGCCTGCCTTGTTGTCTGGATGGGAGAGACCGCAGTCTCTGCCGTTCATTCGCCCCGACCGACCCGTATCGGCGCCGGAGGCGAATGCCGCCCCTGCACGGAGGCGACGCCCGGCGAACGGCTCTTAGTTCGCTCGGCATGCGGACACGAAAAAACGCAGGCCGGGGTCATTGCCCGGTCTGGTTGAACTCGTTCACGCACAGATTCCCGGGCTCTGCCCAGGAGTACGACTGCCCTACAACCTTCCGGTACGCTGATCGACGGAAGCCGCACGGAGACCTGTCACAAGGGACATGCGGTGGGTGCAACGGAAGACTGTCATCCCGCAGGCTGATGGCCGGCTGGTGTGATGCCAATTCTCCGGTCTCCTGTTGTTGTGATGGGGAGGCGTTTGAAATCTCAAACGAATCCTAGGGCCCTCGACTGCAAAGGGCAATAGCTCGTTCGACAAAACCAACGAAGGTATCAGGTTGCAGCGGGTTTTCGGAGCACTTCTACCGACAAGCGGCTGTTTTCGTTCGATATCATGAACGAGCGTACCTGCATTGGACGCCCGCACGGGAGATGCGTATGATTGCCGCCTGCCGCGCCAGCCGCGGCATACGCACCAGTAGCTCAGCTGGATAGAGTACTGCCCTCCGAAGGCAGGGGTCGTGGGTTCGAATCCCGCCTGGTGCGCCATCTATGTTGTTTCGAACTGCTTCATGCTGCCTGCGAAACTGCCTGAAAAAGCCCGCCCTGAGCGGGCTTTTCAGTTTCTACCGGCAACGCAGCGCGAGCTTCAGCACCGCTATCGTGGCGGCAGGCGCAAGTTCGAGGATCATCCTCGACAGGCGACGATTCAACTTCACCACCCAAGGTTGTATAAGCCTGCTGCCAACGCGCGAGAAAAGGACTCACCGCCCATGCTCCGGCTCCTGCTGCCAGCCCTGCTGCTGACCCTTGCCGGGTGCGCCACCAAGCCGCCGGCGCACCCGGAAAACCTCTGCGAGATCTTTCGCGAGAAGCCGAAATGGCACGATGCGGCGCTGAAGATGCAGAAGCGCTGGGGCGGGACGATCCAGGTGCCGATGGCGATGATGTACCAGGAGTCCTCCTTCAGGCACGACGCCCTGCCACCCCGTTACTACTTCCTCGGCTTCATTCCCTGGGGCCGGGTCAGTACCGCCTACGGCTATGCCCAGGCCAAGGACGAGACGTGGGCGGACTACAAGAAGGAAGCGGGAGGCTGGGGCGCCGACCGCGATGATTTCGCCGATGCGCTGGACTTCATGGGCTGGTACATGAACAAGACCTACAGCGTGAATCGCGTCTCCAAGTGGGATGCCTACGCCCAGTACCTGAACTACCACGAGGGCTGGGGCGGCTATCGCAATCGCAGCTACGACGCCAAGCCATGGCTGAAGGCAACGTCACAGAAGGTCCAGGCTCGCGCCTCGCTGTACGGCGCCCAGTACAAGAGCTGCGAGCAGGAGCTGTCGAGCGGCGGCTGGTTCTAGCAACCCCGAATGTTCACGCGACAGCGCAGGGGCGCTCAGCGCCCCATGATCCGCTGGTATTCGTCGCGGTATTCCTCGTACGGCAGGTTGCGCTGCTGCAACTCCATCAAGCGCTGCTCCTTGGTCAGCGGCCGGGAGACATGGGCGACAGTTTCCGCCGCGGTCGGCGAAACCGGCTGCGGGAGGGCCTCGGGCGGTTGCGCCGGGGTGGTAGCGGGCAGCGGCGCCGGCAGGCTGCGTGACGGGCGGGCGACCAGCAGGGCGCTGGTGATCTCGTCGACGATCTGTTCCGACACCGCACTGACTTCCGACGAGCCCATGGAGGTGAACAGGTCGCCGTCGGCTTCGCTTTCGTAACGGCGCGAGGCGAGTAGCTGGCCGGTGAGGCCATCGTGATAGCGCACGGTGGAGGCGATCCATTCTTCGCCATCGTTGCTCGTGCGGTTGTTGGCGCCATGTCCGGCGCCAACCTCGATGACCACCAGGGTCGACAGGGTGTCGGTGGCGCGCGGCTCGCCCTCCTGCTCGGTGAGCTGGTAGTCCGCCGAACCCGCCTCGTCACGCAGCGCCTCGCGCCAACTGGCCTTCAGCGCACCCCAGCGCGGGTTGGCCGCCACGCTGGCGTCGGGCTGGAAATTCACCACCATCACGTGGCGAGTGTCGCGGTAAAGCGAGATGGGCGCGGTGCGCTCATCCCGGCGGACGTCCGAAGAGCATCCGCAGATCAGGGAAACGGCCAGGGCGAGCGTGACGTTGCGCATGGTGCTTTCTCTTTATTGTCTGCCGGCATTCTGCCAGCCAATCATGACGCCCGGGTATCGTCCGAAGGTCAGCCCGCTTACCAGTCCTCGTCATCCAGGCCCGGCTGATACTCCTCCGCTTCCTCGTCATCGGCCTGGTGATCGTCAGGCTGATCCTCGAAGAATGCCGCATCCTCCTCGAGCAGGCCGTCGAGGTCGTCATCGAGGTCCAGCAGGTGGTCGTGTTCGGGCTCGTGGAGGTCGAGGTCGTCGTCAGTCATGGCCGGTCTTTCGTGGGGGGAAACAGGGAAGGGAATCACAGTATAAGTCGCGCCGCGGGCGGATGACGCTCGCGTGACGGCGGACGGCGCTTTCCGGCCTTGCCGGATCGCGATTCGTCCACGATTCTCTATGAACCACGGGCGCTGCGCCGTGAGACGACGAACAGGGGGTAGGAATGAAGACTGTGGCTCAGCTGTTGAACGCCAAGGCGGACCAGCAGGTTTACACCATCGCCCCGGATGCGCTGGTGATCGATGCATTGCGCCTGATGGCGGAAAAGAACCTCGGTGGCCTGCCGGTGGTGGAGGCCAACCAGCTGGTCGGCTTCTTCAGTGAGCGCGATTACGCCCGGCGCCTGGCGCTCAAGGGGCGCAACTCGGAGGACACGCCGATCAGCGCGGTGATGACCGCCCCGGTGATTACCGTGGACACCCACCTGAACGTCGACAAGTGCATGGGCATCATGACCGAGCGCCACCTGCGCCACCTGCCGGTGGTGGAGAACGGCGAGCTGCTCGGGCTGCTGTCCATCGGCGACCTGGTCAAGGCGGCCATCGCCGAACAGGCCGAACTGATCCAGCAACTGGAACAGTACATCCGCGGCGAGTGAGCGTCCCGGCGGTCGCTCAGCGCGCGGCCGCCGTAGCCACCGCGCCACTGTGCATGTCGACGATGCTCAGGCAGCCGTCGGCGTAGCCGCTGCCCGTGTCGATGTAGTGAGTGTTGCCCAGCGGGCGCACGGCGCTTTGCGCGGTATGGCCGACATACAGGCGCTCCAGCCCGGCGATGGGCGTGGCGTCTTCCTTCTCGATCCGCGTGCGCGCCCACATCACGATGGCGGCGGCGCGTTGACGGGCATCTTCGCCAAGCTCACCGGCCAGCGCCGCCACACCGCTGTCCCAGTCAGGGAACGCCGGCGTGATCGGCACCTCGGCGTGCACGATGCCGGCGCGACGGCCATCGCCCAGTTCCACTTCGATCGCCAGCGGTAACTGTTGCAGACGGCGGGCAATGCGCTCGCGGGTGAGCGGTGTGAGCTTGTACAGCCAGGCACCGCCGTTGCGCAGGTGCAGGTCGCGATCGTCCCCCGCCAGCACGATATCGATGACCAACTGCTCGTGATTGCCGCGCACCGAAGCGAACCAGGGCTTGGCCAGCCAGTCGAGCACTTGCGGGGAATAGGGCCCGCGATCCACCAGGTCGCCAGCGGCGAACAGGCGATCAGCGGCGGGGTCGAACCCGACCTGTCCGAGCAGGCGCTCGAGCAATTCGAAATGACCGTGCACATCCCCCACCACGAAGTCGCGGCCACGCGGGTTGTGCGGAAATCGTTGCACGGACTGCTCCGGCAAGAGCGTATTCATTACCAACTCCAGGGCTTTCAAGGACACAGCTTAACAGCTGCACATTGCGTTCCAGCGGCACTGCGACGAAAGCCTCGAGGGGTCTGCTGCCGCGCTGCTGCTCAGGCAGCGACGCCCCAGCATTGGCTGCTGCCCCAGCAGCACAGCGCCCGCAAGCCGATGGTAAAACCCATATTTATCAGAGAGTTAATCGACCAGCAGGAAGCGGTACGGAAGTTGCGATGTCCCCTTCAAGCCAACCGGCCTTTTTCACGCGTGAGCCAGCACAAGAGCAACGCAATAACAGCTTGATGCCTTGCGGCGACGACCGAGCACCACAGAGCCAGCCGTCCTTTCGCCGCCCCCTGGGGACACCATGTTCAAACGCAATACCCTTTCCCTCGCCGTCGTCCTGGGACTCGCCAGCCTCGGCGCGCATGCAGCCGACGGCGACACCCAGAGCCAGGAAGAAACCAGCGCCGCGCCGACCCTCGGCAAGGTGGTGGTGACCGCGCAGAAGCGCGAAGAGTCGGTACAGGAAGTACCGGCGCCGATCACCGTGCTCAGCGGCGAGAAGATCCGCGACGCCTCGCTGCAATCGGCCAACGAGGTCACCCGCTACACCCCCAACGCCTCCGCTGGCACCACCGATGGCCATGGCCGCCCGCGCTGGTGGATTCGCGGGTTGGGCACCGGTGACCAGGGCGCCAACACGGTCAGCCCGATCGGCATCTATGTCGACGACGTGTACATCGCCAACATCAGCGCCACCGGCTTCCCGCTGTTCGACCAGGAGCGCGTGGAAGTGCTGCGTGGCCCGCAAGGCACGCTGTGGGGCAAGAACACCACGGGCGGCGCGATCAACTTCATTTCGCGCAAGCCGACCTTCAGCCCCGAGGGCTACTTCAAGGTCGACATGGGCAACTACGCCAACCGCATCGTCGAAGGCGCGGTGAGTGACGCGCTGGTGGACGACAAACTGGCCGGGCGCGTGTCCTTCCACCACCAGGGCCGCGACGGCTACACCGAGAACAGGAACGACGGCAACGACCAGGGCGCGCTGGAAGACGACGCCGTGCGCCTGCAACTGGCCGCGCGGGTGAATGACAACCTCGACGCCAACCTCAACGTCCACGCTCGTCACTACCACGACACCGCCAGCTACAACACGGTGAGCTACGGCACCCGGCCCAACGGCACCAACCAGTTCGGTTACTCCATCGACCCGGAACTGGGCAAGGCCAACTTCAACGCCAAGTACCAGGCCGAGATCGACCAGGCCGGCAGCAACCTCAACCTGGTCTGGCAACTGGGCGACCTGGAGCTGACCTCCATCACCGCCTTCGAGCACTTCACCCGCGACGGCTGGACCGACAGCGACAACACCCCGCTGGAACTGCAGCGCAGCTACAGCTATGCCGACAGCCAGCAATGGTCGCAGGAACTGCGCCTGGCCTCGCCGCGCAGCGACCGGCTGAACTGGGTGCTGGGCTTCCACTACTTCAACGAGGACCTGGAGTCGAAGAACGCCAACGCGGCGCTGCCCAACGTCTACGTGCCCAGCTACTACAACAACGTCAGCTACGACCAGAAGACCGAGAGCTACGCGATCTTCGGCAGCACCACCTACAACTTCACCGACGACTTCAGCCTCACCGCCGGTCTGCGCTGGACCCGCGAAACCAAGGACATCGACCTGGAGCGCCTGGTCAACCGCGGCGCGGCGAGCTTCGGCGACGGCCACTGGTGGCAGCCGGGCAACGTCGACTCGCCGCTGATCGTCAACGCCACCCAGGACGAGAGCAACACCTGGAGCGACTACAGCTGGGACCTGACGCCCGAATACCGGATCTCCGACAATGCCCGCGCCTACTTCCGCTATGCCCGCGGCTTCCGTTCCGGCGGCTACAACGCCGGCGTCACCAGCCAGGCCACCGTGGCCAAGGTCGATCCGGAATACCTCACCTCCTACGAGCTGGGCCTGAAGTCGGAATGGTTCGATGGCCGCCTGAACGCCAACGCCAGCGTCTTCTACTACGACTACAAGGACATTCAGCTCAACATCGTCACCGCGGTGAACAACCAGACCGTCTCGCGCCTGGCCAACGGCGCCCAGGGCGAGGCCTATGGCGCCGAGTTCGAGCTCGAAGCCATCCCGGTGCAGAACCTCCACGTCAACTTCGGCCTGGGCCTGCTGCACACCGAGTTCACCGACTACACCTCGGGCACCGACGACTACTCCGGCAACCACTTCGTCCGCGCGCCCAGCGTCTCGGCGGTGATCGGCGCCGACTACCGCATCCCGCTGAACGTCGGCGGCGCGGTGATCCTCGGTACCGACTGGAACACCCGCAGCCGCCAGTACTTCTTCACCAACGACCAGAGCGCCAACATGCGCAGCGGCGGCTACACCCTGGGTAACGCGCGGGTGACCTACGAGCTGCCGGGCGAAACCACCCGCGTCACCGCCTACGTGAACAACCTGACCGACAAGGAATACCGCAACCACACCCTGCCGGGCGGCTACCAGACCGCCGCGGTGATGTTCGGTGATCCGCGCACCTTCGGCGTCTCGGTCACCACCGACTTCTGAGCGAGGTAACTGCCATGTCCCTGATCCATCGCACGTTCCGCCGCCTGCTGCCGGCGGCCGCCATGCTGCTCGCGGGCCACGCGCTGGCCGCCGAGCAGCCCAGCACCCTGCGCATCGCCACGGTGGCCTACGCCAACGCCGGGCAGATCACCTTCAACGGCCCGGCCTACGTCATCGACCGCGACAAGTGGCTGGAGCAGCAACTGGCCCAGCGCAACATCAAGCTGGAGTGGGTGCCCGCAGCCACCGGCTCGGTGGGCACCTTCGTCAACGAGGAGTTCGCCAACAAGCGCATCGACTTCGCCTTCTACGGCGACCTGCCGTCGATCATCGCCAACGCTTCGGGCGTGCAGACCCAGCTGATCGTCCCCGGCGGCATCGGCAACAACGTCTACCTCGTGGTGCCGCCAGGCTCCACGGCGAAATCCATCGCCGACCTCAAGGGCAAGCGCATCGCCCTGCACCGTGGCCGCCCCTGGGAGCTGTCGTTCGCCAAGTTGCTGGAAGCCAACCACCTGGGCTTCGAGGACTTCCGCATCTTCAACCTCAACCCGCAGGCCGGCGCCGCCGCACTGAGCGCCGGGCGGGTGGACGCCTTCTTCACCCTCAGCGACGCCTTCCTGCTGGAGGACAAGCAGGTCGGCCACGTCATCTGGTCGAGCAAGGAAGCCCCGGCGGACTGGAAGATGCGCGCCGAAGTGTGGGGCGCGCGGGACTTCGTCAAGGATCATCCGGACCTCACCCAACTGGTGGTGGACGCCTACCTGAAGGCCGCCTGGTGGGTGTCCCAGGACGCCAACCAGGCGGCGTACCAGCAAGCGCAATCACGCTCCGGCGTACCGCTGAGCGTGCTGCAACGCGAAGTCGCCGGCGAGCCGTGGCCAGCGCACTTCTCCCCGCTGTACGACGATGCCCTGCGCCAGCACTACACCGACGGCATCGCCTACAGCCTGAAGGCGAAACTGATCCGCAACGAGGTGAAGGTGGACGACCTGCTGGAACCGAAGTTCGTCGAGCAGGGATTGAAGAATCAGCAGCTCGAAGGATTCTGGAAAGAGCAGGTGAAAACCGTCGCCAGCCAGCCCTGACATTCCTGACACCAATGAAAATAATAAAGCCCCGCTCTCGGGGCTTTATTATTTTTTCGGCAAACTTCCAGGAGCAACTGTTCATAACAAGTAGCTGCCCCAGCACCACTGTAAACGCAGTTGCTGCAGCAACAGCAGAGAAACACCTTGAATTCGCACTAAACCGCTCTAAATCGCATGGCACAGAGCTTGCTCAGGCTAATGGGTAAATTATTAAAAGCCCCGAGCGACTGCCATGAAGCATGCAAGAGATTTTCGATTGAAACCGCTGGCCATTGCATTATCCAGCGCCCTTTTATTCAACACTGAAGTTGCACTTTCCGACGAATCCAATAGCGCCGGAAATATCACCCTGAGTACCGTGACCGTCCAGGGACAAAGCCAGGAAACCCAGGTCGGCGATGCCCGCAAGGAAGTCGCCCCAGTCTCCAGGGGCACCCTCAGCAAATCCCAGCTGGAAAAGTTCGTCGGCCTCGACAGTGCCGTCACCGGCGCCCTCAAATACCTGCCCGGCGTGCACGTCAGCGGCGGTGACAACAGCGGCATCACCGAAGGCGGATTGAACATCCGCGGCTTCTCCCAGGACCAGATCGGCTTCGTCCGCGACGGCATCCCGCTCAACGATCCGCAGTTCCTCACGCCCCATGCCGACTTCATGGGCGACCCGGAAAACTACGAGTCGGTGTCGGTGCTCTACGGCTCCTCCTCGATCAACGCGCCAACCCTCACCGCCAGCGGCGGCAGCGTGCTGATCAAGTCCGTGGCGCCGACCAGGGAAAGCGGCCTGCTGGTCAAGCAGAACGTCGGCAGCGATAGCCTGTTCCGTACCTTCGCGCGGGTGAACACCGGCGAGGTGAACGGCTTCTCCGCCTGGCTCTCGGCCTCGCGCACCACCGCCGACCTGTGGGACAACAGCGGCGGCGAGCTGTCCTCCAACCGCTACGAAGGCAACCTGCAGTACGAGTGGGACGGCAACCGCATCAACGGCCTCTTCTCCAGCTTCCTGATGCGCACCAACAGCTACAACCACCCGACGCTCGCCGAGTACCGCGCCAACAAGTACGACCAGGGCTACCCGCGCGACATTTACCCGACCAAGGGCAACGGCACCAACGGCGTGCCCGACGTCACCGTGCCCGGCCAGAGCGCGGCGGCCTCGCGCGCCGACTTCAAGATCCAGACCTACGCGCTCAACGGCCTGTTCAACCTCTCCGACAAGGTACAGCTGAAGGTCGACCCGTACTTCGTCCGCGTCACCGACGGCACCGCCGCCGTAGCCGTGGTGCCGGTCAACGAGAACAAGGTCAACGCCGACCTCAATGGCGACGGCGACAGCATCGACCCGCTGGTAACCGGCGCGCTCAGCGTCTACCCGACGCAGTACCGCATCGGCTCCACCAACACCCTGGATTTCCTGGTCAACGACGACCACACCCTGCAACTGGGCCTGTGGACCGACTACACCCACGCCCGCAACCAGTTCCCGGTGGTCGAGATCAAGGGCAACGGCAAGCCCGCCGGCATCGACGGCAGCCACAAGCTGCACGACGGCAACGGCAACGCCATCTACTTCACCGATCAGCGCAACGAGATCACCACCCAGAAGCTCTGGGTGCAGGACACCTGGGACATCACCTCGCAGCTCGTCCTCACCGGCGGCCTGGCCTGGCAGCACACGCAGAACAAGGGTGACGACCGCCTCAGCGGCTTCGGCGACAGCGCCGACTACAACCGCTTCCTGCCCAGCCTGAGCCTGAGCTACCAGCTCGACCCGCAGCAGCAGCTCTACTACAACACCACCTCGAACATGCGCACTCCGGCGGTGGCCTCGGTCTACGGGCAGGCCAACGGCGGCGACAAGCAGAAGCCGGAAGTCACCTGGAACCAGGAAATCGGCTGGCGCTACAGCACCGATGACCTGCTGCTCAGCGCGGCGCTGTTCTACGACAAGTTCAAGGATCGCCAGGCGGCGTTCGAGGAAGTCTCCGGCGTCACCTCCTACTTCAACGCCGGCGACGTCACCACCAAGGGCCTGGAGCTGTCGCTCAACGGCCTGCTGCCGGCGAACTTCAACTACTTCGCCTCCTGGACCTACCTGCGCTCCACCCAGGACGACGACTACAGCGCCGGCGGCGCCAGCCTCGACACCAGGGGCAACCAGCTCTATGACACCCCGCGCAACCTGTTCAGCGCCGGCATCGGCTACGACAACCAGACCTTCTACGCCAACTTCCTCGGCCGCCACACCGGCAGCTTCTACGGCGACCTGGCGAACAACGAGAAGATCGGCGGCTACACCGTGTTCGACGCCAACCTGGGCTACCGCCTCAAGGACCTGGGCAGCGCGCTGAAGGAAACCACCCTGACGCTCAACCTCAACAACGTCTTCGACAAGCACTACCTGTCGGGCGTGAACTCGGGGACGGTCTCCGCCGACCCGGCCGACGGCGACTTCTACGGCGCGCCGAAGTACTACAAGGGCGCACCGCGCGCCCTGGTCGCCGGCATCTCCGTCGGCTTCTGATCACCCTGCACGCGCCCGGTGCGGGAGCGCCGGGCCGGGAGGCGACATGACCACTCCTCGCTACGACCACATCATCGTCGGCGGCGGCAGCGCCGGCAGCGTGCTTGCCAGCCGCCTCAGCGCCGACCCGCAACGCCGCGTCCTGCTCATCGAAGCCGGCCCGGACACTCCACCCCACACCACGCCGGCGGAAATCCTCGACGGCCACAACCCCTTCCGCCTGCGCCTGGAACTGCGCGAGCGCTATTTCTGGCCGGACCTGAGCGTCCGCCACGGCGCGCAGCCCGAAGGCGTCGAGCGCCCCGAGCGCTACCTCGAACAAGCCCGCGTGCTTGGCGGCGGCTCCAGCGTCAACGTGCTGGTGGCCAACCGTGGCCTGCCGCGCGACTACGACCAGTGGGCAGCGCTGGGTGCCGAAGGCTGGGGCTGGGACGACGTGCTGCCGTACTTCCGCAAGCTCGAACGCGACACCGATTACGCCGGACCACTGCACGGGCATGACGGGCCAATCCCGATCAGCCGCGTCTCCACCCGCGACTGGACACCCTTCACCCACTCCGTGGTCTCGGCGCTGCAAGCCGAAGCCCTGCGCGACATCGGCGACCAGAACGGCGTGTTCGACGACGGCTACTTCGCCCCGGCGGTGAACCTGGAGCACGGCCAGCGCGTGTCCGCCGCCCGTGGCTACCTGGACGAACAGGTGCGCGCGCGGCCCAACCTGACGCTGTGGACCGACAACCCGGTGCTCGGCCTGCTGCGCGATGGCACGCGCATCACCGGCGTCGAGCTGCAACGCAACGGAGAGCTCATTGCGGTGGAAGCTGGCGAAGTCATCCTTGCCGCCGGAGCGCTGCAATCGCCGGCCTTCCTGCTGCGTAGCGGCATCGGCCCGACCAGCCAGTTGCAGGAGCTGGGCATCGAGGTGATCGCCGACCGCCCCGGCGTCGGCGGCAACCTGTGGGAGCACAGCTCGCTGGGTACCCTCGCCACCCTGGGCGATGCCGCGCGCTCGGACGCGGTGCTGGCGCGGCCCGGCACCTCGCACCAACTGGGTATCCGGGTCTCCTCGGGCGTCGATCCGGACACGCCCTCGGACCTCTACCTGGCCATCGGCGCGGACGCCGAGCGCGGCGTCGCTCACGCGCTGTTCTGGATCAACAAGCCCAGCTCCAGTGGCCGCCTGACCCTGCGTGACCGCGACCCGGCAAGCCCACCGCAGGTCGATTTCAACCTGCTCGCCGACCCTCGCGACCTGCAACGCGCACGTGTGGCACTGCGCACCATCCAGCGCCTGTTCAAGCACCCGGTCCTGGCGCGCTACGAGCTGCAACTGGCGCTCACCCCCTTCGCCGTGCCGCAACCGGGCGGGCCGAAGCTGGAAACCCTGCTGGCCGACGACGCGGCGCTGGAAGCCTACCTGCGCCGGCACATCGGCGGCGTCTGGCACCCCAGCGGCACCTGCCGTATCGGCGCTGCCGATGACCCGCAGGCTGTGGTCGACAGCGCCGGTCGCGTCCACGGCGTTGAAGGCCTGCGCGTTGCCGACGCTTCGATCATCCCGGTGATCCCCACCGCCAACACCAACCTGCCGACCCTGATGCTCGCCGAGAAAATCGCCGACGCCATCCTGGGCGGTGCCTGAGGAACTCGCCATGTCGCGCTATGAACTGCTGATCGATGGTCGCCTGCAGGCGGCTGAGCACTACGACCGGGTGATCGACCCAGCCAGCGAAGAAATCGTCGGCGAGGCCGCCCGTGCCAGCCTGGCACAGGTCGACGCGGCGGTGGACGCCGCACACCGCGCCTTCCCGGCCTGGGCCGGCGATCTCGACGTCCGCCGCCAGAGCCTGGCCCGAGCCGCCGAACGAGTACGCGAGAATGCCCAGGCGCTGGCCGAGCTGATCACCCGCGAACAGGGTCGCCCACTGCGCTCGACACTGGAGGAAGTGGCTGGCGTCGCCGCCACTTTCGAGCACCACGCGCAGCTGGAGCTACCCGCCGACACCCCGTTGCGCGACGACGGCGAACGCCTGGTGCGCATCACCCGCAAGCCCCTCGGCGTGGTCGCCGCGATCACGCCGTGGAACGTTCCGCTGATCCTGCTGGTACTGAAGATCGCGCCCGCCCTGCACGCTGGCAACAGCGTGGTGGCCAAGCCCTCGGAGCACACTCCGCTGTCCACCCTGCTGCTGGCGCGACTGCTCGGCGATGTGTTCCCCGCTGGCGTGTTCAACGTGATCGCCGGTGCAGGCGAGGTCGGCGAACACCTGGTACGTCATCCGCGAGTGAGCCACGTGACCTTCACCGGCAGCGTCGCCACCGGCAAGCGCCTGTATGCCGGTGCAGCGGACGACCTCAAGCGCCTGACCCTGGAGCTGGGCGGCAACGATCCCGCGCTGGTGCTGGAAGACGCCGACCTCGACGCCATCGTCGAACCGCTGTTCTGGGGCGCTTTCTGGAACAGCGGCCAGGTGTGCTTCGCAATCAAGCGCCTGTACGTGCATGAAAGCCTGCTCGAACCCCTGCTGGCGAAACTCGCCGAGCGCGCCCAGCGCACCCGCCTCGGCCACGGGCTCGATCCGCAGACGGAACTGGGGCCGCTGACCAACGCGCAGCAACTGGAACGGGTGATCACCCTGGTGGAAGACGCCAAGGCTCATGGTGCGCGCATCCACAGCGGCGGCGTGCGGCCCGATGGCCCCGGTTATTTCTACCCGCCGACCCTGGTCAGCGGCGTGGCGGCCGGCGTCGCGCTGGTGGATGAGGAGCAGTTCGGCCCGGTGCTGCCGCTGATCCCGTTCCGCGACGAGGAGGACGCCATCGCCCAGGCCAACGCCAGCCACTATGGCCTCGGCGCCTCGGTATGGACCCGCGACCTGGCGCGCGGCGAAGCCATCGCCGGGCGGCTGGAGGCGGGCCTGGCCTGGGTCAACCAGCACGGCCACATCCAGCCCGGCGCGCCCAAGGGCGGACACAAGTGGAGCGGGCTCGGCTACGAAGGCGGGCAACGCGGTCATGAGGCCTTCAGCGAGCTGCAGGTTCTAAACATTTCGCGGCGCTGAAGCGATTCAAAAGCCCCCCACCCTGCCCCTGGCTACGCGCCCCGCTCCTCAAGCGGCAGAGGGGACCGCTCGGCGCAGGATGGAACTACCGCGTCTACCGGTACGAACTGTCCCTTCTCCCAAAGGGAGAGAGGACCGTTTGGCTCCGGATGAAACGGCTGCGTCAGCCAGCGCGGACTGCCCCCTCTCCCCAAGGGAGAGGGCTGGGGTGAGGGGAAAAACGCCGGCGCAAGCCTTCCCGGAAAACAGACAGCCATTGCAACCCAACTCTCAAAGAGGATTCCCCGATGCGTGCCGGAAGCTGGCCCTCGATCCTGCTCACCCTGGCCTTCGCCGTGATCATCGCGGCGTGCCACGGCAAGACCATCCTGCTGGTCGCCGACATCGCCAACACCTTCTCGGTCAGCCCCTCGCGGGCCAGCTGGGTAGTGTCGGCGGTGGCGGTAGTCGCCGCCCTCGCCTCGCCGCTGGTCAACTGGATCGTGGCGCGGGTCGGCGAGCGCCGCGCCATCGTCTTCGGCCTGTTGCTGGCGGCGGCGTGCAGCTACCTGGCGAGCCGCACTGAAGATTTCACCACGCTGATCACCCTGCGCGTCATCGAAGGCGCCGGCTACATCAGCGTGGTGCTCGCCGCACTCGCCTTGCTGGTGCACACCACCGAAGGCCGTCGCCGCACCACCGCGCTGGCGTTCTGGTCTGTGGCCTCGCCCCTGGGCGGCGCCATCGCCATCTTCGCCGTGGCGCCCTATGTCGGCGGCCAGCATGGCGAATGGCGCAACGCCTTCAGCGGCCACGCGCTGGTGCTGCTGGTTCTGCTGCTGGCGACGCCGCTGCTGCCGTCGGTGAACCTGGCGACCCGCAGCGAGCGCCACTCCCTGCGCCAGACCTTCCGCCTCTACGCCGACCCGTCCGTGCTGCGCCTGGCGCTGGCCGTGGGCGCACCGCTGACCGTGGCGCTGGGCCTGGTGACCATCACCCCCGACTACTTCATCCACAGCCTGGGCGTCGCCCCTTCGACCATCGGCGTGATCTCCACCATCGGTATCCTCTCCAGCGTGCTGGCCGGGCTGCTCGCCGGCTTCGTGCTCAACTTGCGCTTCTTCGGCCCGCTGGCGGTGGTCGGCGGCGCGCTGATCGGAGTGGTGCTGGAGGTGCTGGTGTTCATCCCCGGCATCGCCGCGTCCACCGCCATCGTGGCGAAGATCGTCCAGGGCTTCGTCGGCAGCTTCGTCGTCGCCTGGGTGTTCACCAGCATCCCGCGCATGAGCCGTGGCGGCGACGTGATGGGTGCCGGCGGTGTGGCAGAGCAGGCGCTGTACCTGTCGATGTTCCTCGGCCCGGTGCTGCTGTTCCCGCTGTTCAGCCTGCCCTCGCGCCTGCCGTTCTTCGCCGTGCTGATCGTCGCCAGCCTGCTGCCGCTGTTCCTGCTGCCACTGGGGCTGCGCTGGCGCGCAGCGGAACCGCCGGTAACCGCCTGACAAAGTCGGCCCCAGCAGGACGCTCACACTCGCGCTTTCCGTAGGATGGGTGGAGCCTGCGATACCCATCAGCCAAGGCCGGGCGAAACACGATGGGTATCGCTTCGCTCCACGCCATCCTACAAAGGCACGCCGGAAAGCCTGGTGTGTGAGTGTGTGTAGGAGCGAGCTTGCTCGCGAACCAACCTCGCTGCGGACTCTGTTCGCGAGCAAGCTCGCTCCTACTAAAGCTTCGGAGGTGGCTGGCCCATCCCGAGGAAATGGCAACCGCAGAGTGCTATCATATGGCGATAGCATTTCTGGATGCAGAACCGCCACCGTAAAACCCTCGCCATGATCTTCCGCACGCCAACCAGTGCATCGATAGTCTTTACCGACATCGAAGCTCTGGTTCTGCATCTGGGCGGCACCGTGGATAAGCGTGAAGGGTCACGGGTGAAATTGGTTCTGCATGGCCAGACCTGGCGCTGCCATCGCCCGCATCCAGGCAAGGAGGCCAAGCGTTACCAGGTCGAGGAAGCCCGGGAATTCCTGCGTCGGGCCGGAGTGGAAGCATGAGCCGCATGACCTACAAGGGCTACATCGCCCGTATTGAGTTCGATGATCGTGATGACCTCTTCGTCGGCCGCCTGCTGGGCGTGAACGACATCATCAGCTTCCATGCCGACAGCGTTGGTGGGCTGCATGCTGCCTTCCAGGATGCCGTCGAGGATTACCTGGCCGACTGCGCGGAGCGCGGTGTGGAACCGGAGAAGCCGGCGTCCGGCAAGATCATGCTGCGCATCCGCCCGGAAGTTCACGCTGCCGCCGCCATTGCCGCCAAGGCGTCCGGCAAGAGCCTGAACCAGTGGGCGGAGAGTGTTTTCGAACGCGCAGCCCGCAGACGCACCAGCGGTTGAGTGCAGATTTGTAGGAGCGAGCTTGCTCGCGAACCGAGCCCACAGCGGAGCCTGTTCGCGAGCAAGAACTTGGCGTCCCCCTCGCTCCTACGAAACGCCGCCGATTCGCAGCCATGAAAAAGCCCTCGCAAGAGGGCTTTTTCAGTTCAGGCGAAGGTTCAGGCCGCCGCGCCCAGCAGCTTCTGGCCCTGCTCCCAGAGGCCGGTCATCTTCCACTGCTGTTCCAGCACGCCGGGGCCGAATTCCTGGGAGCCGCCGAGGCCTTCGGCCAAGCCCTGGAAGTAGGCGCCTTCCTCGATCAGCAGGATCAGCTTGGACGCCTTGATCAGGTCCTCGCCCCAGAAGGTCGCGCCGCCGTTGGCTTCGAGGATGGCCGGGGTGTGCGGGTTCTCGGCAATGCGGTCGAGGATGAACAGCGGCTCCGGCTGGCGGCGGTCGATGTAGATCGGCAGCTCGCGGGCCAGGGTCACGCGCTGGGAGGCGGCGTAGCGGATCGGCAGCACGCGGTGGGCGCTGGCCCAGCCGCCGAGGTACGGCGTGTGCACGTGGATCACCACGTTGATTTCCGCGCGCGCCTGGAAGATCGCCGCGTAGCGCTTGCCGTTGCCGCCGGCGCCACGGCCGCTGAGCGGGGTCGCCCCGGCGATGCTTTCGTCGAGGATCACCTCGCCGTCCCAGGTCGAAATCACCGCACGGATTTCCTGGTCGTCCGCCCAGGGGTTGGGCGCATGGACGGCGATCACCTTGTCGCTGTCCGGCACGCGCACGTAGGCCTGGTAGGTATTGGTGGCGGTGAGGGTGCGGCTCTCCTTGAGCACGCGGAAGGCCTTGGCGAAGTCGCGGCGGACCTGTTCGAGCTGGCTGGCGAGTTGCGGGTCGAGGGTGGACATGGAGTGCCTCCTGGCAGTCGGGGATGGATGAACCGCGTGGCGGTGTTCCAGGGACTGAGCAGGACTTGTGCCATTAAAAAATATTCAAATTAATCAGCAAGTTAAGAAATTGCCCCGGTTTCACCAGGACAGCAACCGCGGCTGAACGGGAGAAATTGCTGCCCGTCCAGCATCCCCTGCTGACCCACTGCTGCTGTACAGACAAACGCCCTGCTGCGACAGCAGCACACTGCCCTGCAAGCCGCGCTCCGCCTGGCCTGCAGCCTTTGGGCACAGCCCTTGCTCAAGACCTTGCACGAGCAGCACGACGCTGCCCCCGCAAAGCAAAGGAGCACGGCCATGAGCACCGAATTCTTCTGGCGACTGCCGCTGGGCAGCGACGGTCCCTATCTCGCCTCGGACAAGAACAACCGTGGCAGCCACATCGAGCGCCCCGGCAACATCGCCCCGGGCCGCCTGCCCAACGGCGAGCCGGACGGTTTCACCTACATCGACTACATCGCCCAGGTCGCCAAGGCCGCCGAGATCGCCGGCTTCGAAGGTGCGCTGCTGCCCACCGGACCGGAGCCGTGGATCGCCGCCGCGGCGCTGGCCCGCGAGACCCGGCGGATCAAGTTCCTCATCGCCTTCCAGGCCGCCTGGACCCTGCCCGCCTATGCCGCGCAGCAGGCGGCGATCCTCCAGCACCTGTCCCGCGACCGCCTGGAGTGGAACATCATCACCGGCGGCAACCCCGCCAGCCAGCGCGCCAACGGCGACTTCCTCGAGCACGACAAGCGCTACCAGCGCACCGGCGAGTTCCTCGACATCATCGACGGCCTGTGGAAGAACGAGCAGTTCTCCTACCAGGGCGATATCTACCAACTGGAGAACGGCTCGCTGCCCATCGCACTGCGCAACGTGCGCAAGCCGGGCGTGTACTTCTCCGGCTTCTCCGACCCGGCGCTGGACGTCGCGGCGAAGCACGCCGACGTCTACCTGAACTGGGCCGAACCCATCGACAAGCTCAAGCCGCACCTGGAGCGCGTGCGCGAGCTGGCCGACAAGCAGGGCCGTGAAATCCGCTTCGGCATCCGTATCGACCTGTTCGCCCGCGAGACCGAAGAGGCCGCCTGGAGCGAGCTGCGCCGCCAGTACGAGCGCATCGACGCGCGCACCAGCGCCTTCATCAAGAACTTCGCCACCGGCTCGGACTCCGTCGGCGCCGCACGGCAGACCGCCTACCACCAGAACGTCGAGCGCTTCGACGACCTGATCCTCGGCCCCAACCTCTGGGCCGGCTTCGGCAAGGCCAAGCCGGGTCCGACCATCGGCCTGGTGGGCAGCCACGAGAACGTCGCCGAGCGTCTCGCCGAATACCGCGACGCCGGTTTCTCCACCTTCATCCTCGCCGGCAATCCGCACCTCGAAGAAGCCCTGCGCATCGGCCAGGAAGTGCTGCCGCTGGTGCAGGGCAAACGCGCCGACATCCACGAACTCAAGGCCCGCGCCTGACCCACAAGGAGCTGCACATGTCCCGTCCCCTCGATACCCTCTGGTACACCCGTTGCCCGGTTCCCACCGGCCTCGGCATCGCCGTGCAGAAAGGCTGGCTGGAAGAATCCCTGGCCGAGCAGGGCACGCAGATCCAGTCGCTGCGCGAGTCTGCCGACCAGGCGGTGCGCGAGTCGCACTTCGACCACACGCTGCAGAATTCGGTGCGCCACGGCGGCAACATCCCGGCCATCTGGGCCCGCGCCAGCGGCCGCGAAACCCGCGTGATCGGCCTGTCCTGGGCGGATGAAGCACAACTGATCCTGACCACCGCCGAGAGCGGCATCCGCAGCGTGCGCGACCTCAAGGGCCGGCGCTTCGGCCTGCCGGACTGGAGCGGCGCGCAGATCGACTTCACTCGCGCCCAGGCCATCCGCGGCCTGGAAAACGCCCTGCGCCTGGAAGGCCTGGAAGTACGCGACCTGGAGCTGGTGGACTTCGGCCTGAAGGGCACCTTCAGCGATGAAGCGCCGGGCAACATCGTCGGCATCACTGGCCATGGCGGCAGCCGCCGGCGCAGCCAGAACCCGGAACTGGTCGGCCTGCTGCGTGGCGAAGTCGACGCAATCTTCCTCAAGGGCGCCCACGCCGTGCAGCTGGCGCAGCAGTTCGGCCTGCACACGGTGATCGACACCGGCGCGCACCCGGAGCCGCTGATCCGCGCCAACAACGGCACGCCGCGCACTCTCAGCGTCGACCTCAACCTGCTGGAGCAGCACCCCGACGCCGCCACCGCGATCCTCGCCTCGGTACTGCGCGCCGAGGACTGGGCGCACCAGCACCCGGACGACACCCGTCGCTACCTGGCGCGGGAAACCAACAGCAGTGAGTTCTGGGTCGCCACCGCCTATGGCGAGGACGCCCACCTACGCCTGCGCACCAACCTCGATGAAGGCTCGATCCTCGCCCTGCAGGACTTCACCGACTTCCTGCAGCGCTGGAACTTCATCCCGACGCGCTTCGACGTGCGCGAGTGGATCGACCCGCGCCCGCTGGAAGCCCTGCGCAGCCGCCTGGCGCAGAAGGCCGGCTGACCAACGTCACGAGGGCGATTCCCTCTGTTTCCCGACCTGGGCCCCCGCGCGACGGCGCGGGGGCTTGCATCCCTGACGGACACCCATGAGCACACCGCTGGAAACCCTCTGGTACACCCACAGCCCCGTCCCCACCGGACTGGGCATTGCCGTCGAGTCCGGACGCCTGGCCCAGGCCTTCCGCCCCTTCGGCACGCGCATCCAGTCGCTGCGCGAGTCCTCCGAACGCGAGGTGCGCGAGGCGCACTTCGACCATCACCTGCCCTACTCCGTGCGCCACGGCGGCAATATCCCGTCGATCTGGGCCCGCGCCAGCGGCGCGCGTACGCGGGTGATCGGGCTGTCGTGGAGCGACGAGGTGCAACTGATCGTCAGCGCGCCGGACAGCGGCGTGCGCAGCGTCCGCGACCTGCGCCACCGGCGCTTCGGCCTGCCGAAGTGGGCCAACGTGCAGATCGACTTCACCCGCGCCCAGTCCCTGCGCGGCCTGGAAAACGCCCTGCGCCTGGAAGGCCTGGAAGTGCGCGACGTCGAGCTGGTGGACTACCCCTACGGCGGTACCTTCAGCGACGACCCGGTGCGCCATGTGTTCGGCGCCCAGGTGGCGCTCAAGGGCAACCGCGTGGTGCAGCGCAACAACGAACTGATCGGCCTGCTGCGCGGCGACATCGACGCGATTTTCCTCAAGGGCGCCCACGGCCTGCAGCTGGCCCACGAATTCGGCCTGCACGTGGTGATGGATGTCGGCTCGCACCCCGAGCCGCTGGTGCGCGCCAACATCGGTACGCCACGCACCCTGACCGTCGACCAGCAACTGCTGGACGAGCATTTCGACGCCGCCGTGCTGGTGCTCGACAGCGTGCTGCGCGCCGAGCAATGGGCCTGGGCACACCCGGAAGAGACCCGGCGCTTCCTCGCCCGCGAGCTGAACACCAGCGAATTCTGGGTGGCCAGCGCCTACGGTGACGATGCCCACCTGCGCCTGCAGACCAACCTGGCCGAGCGCTCGATCAACGCGCTGCGCGATCTCACGGCGTTCCTCCGGCGCTGGCAATTCATCGCCCACGACTTCTCGGTGGAAGACTGGATCGACCCGCGCCCACTGGGAGCGCTGCTGGGGAAAGTCGATGTCGCCATCTGACGCGCCGCGCGAAAGGCCTGCCGCCTTCCTGCTCAACTTCATGCTGCTGGCGGCCTTCAGTGGCGCCACCATCGGCATGGCGAAGATCGTCACCACGCTCTACGCCATCAGCATCGGCGCCAATGCCATGCAGATCGGCATCATCTCGGCGATGGAAGCCCTCGGCATGGTGATCCTCACCCTGCCCGCCGGCTTCGTCATCGCCCGTTTCGGCGCGCGTCGGGTGTACTTCCTCGCCAGCCTCGGGCCGATGCTGCTGAACCTGGCCATCCCGCTGTTCGGCGGCTGGCTGTGGCTGGCCTTCGCGCGGCTGCTGATCGGCCTGTGCATCCCGTTCCGCATCGTTGCCATGAACAGCGCCTTCCTGCGCCAGCTCAAGCGCATCGGCAACGACAAGGCCGGCTGGTACCGCGGCTCGCTGACCCTGGGCATGGGTCTGCTCGGCCCGCTGCTGGGCAACTGGCTGAGCGGCGCGGCGAGCTTCACCTGGGGCTTTGCCGCCATCGGCCTGTGCTTCGGCCTGATGGCTTTCTACAGCCTCGGCTTCTGGGAAGGCGAGGCGCCCAGCGACGACCTGCCCGTCGCTGCCGCCACTGGGGGCTTGCTGCAACAGGTCGGCGCCATGCTGGCCAACGTCGAGATCGCCGAGAGCTGCCTGATCGAATTGCTCAGCGCCGCCACCAGCGCGCTGTTCGGCACCTTCATCCTGCTGCTGGCGATGGAAGTCGCCGGCCTCTCGCAAGGCCAGGCGGTGAGCCTGGTGATGATCCAGGGCCTGGCCTCGGTGCTCGGCCTGTTCGGCTTCGGCTACCTGATCGAACGCAGCGGCCGGCGCCTGGCCTACATCGGCAGCCTCAGTGCGGCGCTGCTCGCCCTGCTGCTGCTCGGCAGCGCGCACAGCTACTGGCTGCTGGCCCTGGGCGGCGTGCTGCTCAGCGCGGCGGCGGCGCTGATCCACCTGGTGAACATGGCCCAGCTGGGCGAGCACGCGATGGACAAAAGCAAGATTTCCGGGCTGTTCAACCTCGCCTCGATGTCCGGCAGCTTCTCCGGTGCGCTGCTGGGCGGGGCGATCAGCCACTTCGTCGGGCTGGGCAACCTGTTCCTCTGCTGGATTCCCCTGGTGCTGCTGGCCGCGCTGTTCTGCTGGCAACGCAAGCTGCGCCGGCAAACCACCGAGCCTTTGCTCGGGCAGGAGGGCTGAATGGCCAAGCGCACCCTGGATAACCTGAGCTGGTTCGTCTCGCCGCTGCTCCTGCTGCTGGCCTGGTTCGTCGCCGCGCGCGCCGGCTGGTTCCCGCCGCAACTGCTGGTGCCGCCCGTGGAAGTCTGGGCGAGCTTCAAGGACCTGCTGGCCAGCGGCGAGTTGCGCGAGCACGTGGTCAACAGCCTGTCGCGCCTGGCCATCGGCTTCAGCATTGGCGCGCTGGGCGGCCTGGTATTCGGTACCGCCATGGCCCTGTCGAAAACCGTTGAAGCCTACTGCGCACCGTTGTTCCACACGCTGCGCCAGGTGCCGTCGATCGCGCTGATCCCGATGTTCATCCTGTTCTTCGGCGTGGAAGAGACCTTCAAGATCCTGATCGTCACCAAGGCCGCCTTCTTCCCCGTGGCGCTGGCCGCCAGCGAGGGTGTGAAGGGCATCCCCCGCGGCTACTTCGAGGTCGCCAGCGTGTACCGCCTGCCGCTGTGGAGCCTGCTGCGCGACGTCGCCTTCCCGGCTGCCGCGCCGCCCATCGTCACCGGCCTGCGCATCAGCCTGAGCCGCGCCTGGATGGTGCTGGTGGCCGCCGAACTGCTCGCCGCCGACAGCGGCCTGGGGCAGATGATCGAGCTGAGCCGGCAGATGCTGCGCATCGACATCGTGATGGTCGGGGTGATCATCACCGGGGCCATCGGCTTCGTCCTCGATTTCGCCTTCCGCCTGCTGGAGAAGCGCCTGCTGCGCTGGAGACCGACGCCATGATCCGACTTCTCAAGAGCCTGCGCGGGCTGGTGCTGCCGGCGCTGCTGATCGCCGCCTGGCACTGGCAGTCGCAACAGGGCGCCAGCGCTGCTTACGCCTTCGTGCCGCTGGAGCGTATCGGCGCCGGCTTCGCCGAGCTGATCCGCACTGGCGAGCTGTGGCTGAGCGTGTCCGCCAGCCTGCAACGCACTTGCCTGGGCCTGCTGATCGGCGTGCTCGCCGGCTTTGCGCTGGGCGCCGGCATGGCTCTGTCACGCCCGCTGGAGCGGCTGTTCGCACCGCTGTATCACACCATCCGCCAGGTGCCGATCCTCGGCCTGATCCCGCTGATCGCCCTGTGGTTCGGCAGTGGCGAGCCGTCCAAGGTGCTGATCGTCAGCCTCGCCGCCTTCTACCCGATGACGCTGAACGCCTTCGAGGGCTTCCGCGACGTGGAGAAGCGCTACCGCGAATTGGGCCGCCTGTATGCCTTCGGCCCCTGGCAGCAGTTCCGCGAAGTGCTGCTGCCCGGCGCGCTACCCAGCCTGAGCAACGGCGTGCTGCACGCGCTGGCCTTCGCCTGGGTCAGCTCGGTGGGCTGCGAGCTGTTCCTCTCCACCGGCATGGGCCTGGGCAACCTGATGATGAACGCCGAGACCGGCTCGCGCATGGAGATCGTGGTGATCGGCGTGCTCAGCATCGGCCTGCTCGGCTACGCCATGAACCAGCTGTTCGCCCGCCTCAGCCGCCACCTGCTGCGCTGGCGCCACCTGCGCTGACCCTTATTGCCATGAGTGCCTCGATCATGAACGCGATCCTCGACCCCGCCATCCTTCCGGCCCAGCAGGCGCAACACGGCGCGCTGGCCATCCAGGGCCTGAGCAAGGCCTATTCCATCGATGGCCGCAGCCTGCCGGTGCTGGAGAACATCTCCCTCGACGTACGCCCCGGCGAATTCGTCAGCATCGTCGGCGCCAGCGGCTGCGGGAAATCCTCGCTGCTGCGGCTGATCGTCGGGCTGGAGAACGATTACAGCGGGCGCATCCTGCTCGACGGGCAGAGCGTGACCGGCACCAGCCTGGAGCGCGGCATCGTGTTCCAGGACCATCGCCTGTTCCCCTGGAAGACCGTGGAGCAGAACGTCGCCCTGGCGCTGAAGAAGCAGAAGCTCAGCCGCGCCGAGAAGCGCGAACTCGTCGCCGATCATCTGGAGCTGGTGGGCCTGACCGGCTTCGAGCAGGCCTACCCGCACCAGCTGTCCGGCGGCATGGCGCAACGCGCGGCGATCGCCCGCGCCCTGATCACCCGACCCAAGGTGCTGCTGCTGGACGAACCCTTCGGCGCCCTCGACGCCCTCACCCGCGTGCGCCTGCAACACGAACTGCAACGCATCTGGGTGCAGCAGCGCAGCACCATGATCATGGTCACCCACGACGTGGAGGAAGCGCTGTACCTGGGCGACCGGGTGGTGGTGATGGACGCGCGGCCGGGACGGATCCGCCATGAGGTACGGGTCGACCTGCCCCATCCGCGCGAGCGTGGCGAGCCGCTGCTGGCGAAGCTCAAGGAAGAACTATTGGCCGAGCTGATGCACGGCTGATCTTCGCGTAGGGCGCATAACCCGGAACGGGTTATCCGTCATCGGCAGATAACGCCTGGGTGTTATCTGCCCTACGCAATCACCGAGCATCAGGAGAGCATCAACGTAGGATGGCGTGGAGCGCAGCGATACCCATCGATCAGCCCCACCGGTGAAGATGGGTATCGCAAGCTCCACCCATCCTACGTCCGTGTTTCGCCGGCAACCTCCGAGCTGGCAGCAGAAAGCGCCGCCGGGAAGTCCGGGTGATACCCCGCACCGATCTCCTCCAGCACGCCGGCCTTGCGCAGCTTGCCCAGCACCCGCGCATTGGCCTCGCACAAGCGCACTTCGATGCCACGCCGCTGCAGTTGCTCGATCACTTCCTGCAGGGTCTGCAGGCCGGTGATATCCATGAACGGCACGTGGCGCAGGCGGATGATCAGCACCTTCGGGTCGGTGTGGGTCTTGGCCAGGGCACGCTCGAAAGTCTCCGCCGCGCCGAAGAACAGCGGCCCCTCGATGCTGTACACCAGCACCCCCGGCGGCAGCTCGCCAAGACCGCGGCCGCGCAGCTCCACTTCGAGCTCCGGACCTTCTTCCGCGTGCACGTCCACCGAGGACGCCATGCGCCGCAGGAAATGCAGCATGGCGAGGATCACGCCGATGTTCACGGCGATCACCAGGTCGCTGAATACGGTGAGCAGGAAGGTCACCAGCAGGATGCCGACGTCCGCGCGTGGCGCGCGCTTGAGCATGAACAGGAAGTGCCGCGCCTCGCTCATGTTCCAGGCCACCACGAAGAGGATCGCCGCCAGTGCACAGAGCGGGATGTTCGACGCCAGCGGCGCGAGGAACAGCAGGATCAGCACCAGCGTGGCCGCGTGGGTGACCCCAGCCAGCGGGCTGTTGCCGCCGTTGCGGATGTTGGTCGCGGTGCGCGCGATGGCGCCGGTGGCGGCGATGCCGCCGAACAGCGGGGTGACCAGGTTGGCGATGCCCTGGCCGATCAGCTCCTGGTTGGAGTCGTGGCGAGTGCCGGCCATGCCGTCGGCGACCACCGCCGAGAGCAGCGACTCGATGGCGCCGAGCATGGCGATGGCGAACGCCGGGCCGATCAGTTCGAGCACCCGCGGCAGCGTTACTTCCGGCAGGCTGAAGCTGGGCAGGCCCTGGGGAATGCCGCCAAAGGCGCTGCCGATGGTGGCCACGCCGTCGAAATGGAACAGCGACTGGATCGCCGTCACCACCACCATCGCCACCAGCGGACCGGGCACCCGGCGCAACGCGGCGATACGCGGGGTGAACAGCACCAGCGCCAGGCTCAGCAGCGCCAGCAGGGTGGTCGCGATGTGCAGTTGCGGCAGGGCCTGGATCAGATGCCAGAGCTTCTGGTGGAAGTGCTCGCCGGTCACCGCGGGCAAGCCGAAGAAGTCCTTCCATTGGCCGACCCAGATGATCACCCCGATCCCGGCGGTGAAGCCGACGATCACCGGTGCGGGGATGAAGCGGATGATGCTGCCCAGGCGACTGACGCCCAGCAGCACGAGAATCACGCCAGCCATCAGCGTGGCGATCTGCAGGCCATCGATGCCGTACTTGGCGGTGACCCCGGCGAGGATGACGATGAAGGCGCCGGTCGGTCCGGCGATCTGCACCCGGCTGCCGCCCAGCAACGAGACCAGGGCGCCGGCGAAGATCGCCGTATAGATGCCCTGTTCCGGCTTCACCCCGCTGGCAATCGCGAAGGCCATCGCCAGCGGCAGCGCGACCACCCCGACGATGACGCCTGCGACCAGGTTGCGCGTCCAGTGTTCGCGGCCGAAGAGTCCGGCCTTCCAGGCTTCTCGCAGGGCGATCATCACAGTCTCCGACGGGATATCGATGCTGGATGCTAGCAGGCCGCAGCGGAAAACGGCCTGGCGCAGGTCATGACTGTGGCGTGCTGTCGCAGGCGAAACAGGGTGAACAAAATATTGCACAACCCTGGCAGCGCGCAGCTTCCAGCAGGCTTTTGAAATGCCGGAATATGGGCGTTTCGCCCCGGAATAGAGGCGGTCGATTTGCCAGGCGACCTGAAATTTGGCACAATATGTTCATTATGTTGAACATCAAGGCTCTACCTCTCCCCACTTCCCGCCTGGTGTCGCGCGAGCGCCACTGGACCGGCGACCTCTAGCTCCTCCCTTCGGCTGCTACCTGTTGGTCGCGCCAAGTGCGGCGGCCACCTGAAGGTGATCGCCGCCCGAGTCGGCGCCACCGAACCCGAACCGAAACCGCCGCAAGGATGCTCTTAGCGAGACTGCGCGCGGCTGCCCGTGGGAGGGCTCTACCATGCGTTCCTGGATCTATCTGTTTGCCGCCATCGGCTTTGAAGTCGTTGGCACCACCTCGATGAAATTCACCCATGCGCTGTACCCGGTCGCGGGTCTGCTGCTGATGTACGTGATGATCGGCCTGTCGTACTACTTCCTGTCGCTGGCCATCAAGCATGTGCCGGTCGGCGTGGCCTACGCCCTGTGGGAAGGCATCGGCATCGTGCTGATCACCCTGGTCAGCGCCTTCTTCCTCGGCGAGCACCTGAGCCTGGACAAGGCCCTGGGCCTGGCCGTGATGATCGGCGGCATCCTGCTGGTGAAATCCGGCACCCGCACCACCCCGCGTGAGAAAAGCCTGGAGGTGGTGACATGCTGAACCATGACCTGATTCCGATGGCCTGGCTGGGCCTGGCCATCGTCCTGGAAGTGATCGCCAACCTGCTGCTGAAGTACTCCGACGGCTTCCGCAAGCGCTTGATCGGCGCCGCCTCGATCCTCTGCGTACTGGGCGCGTTCACCGCGCTGGCGCAGGCGGTACGCGGCATCGAACTGTCGGTGGCCTACGCCATCTGGGGCGGCTTCGGCATCCTCGCCACCGTCGCAATGGGCTGGGCGCTGTTCGGCCAGCGCCTGGTGTGGCGCGGCTGGGTCGGCCTGGCGATGCTGGTGCTGGGCATGGGCCTGCTGAAGCTGGCGTGATTGCAGGGAGTGAAATGAAAAAGGCGGAGCTGGGCTCCGCCTTTTTTGTTGTCTTGAAGATCGCTGCCGTGCTGTTCGCGAGCAAGCTCGCTCCTACAAGTCGGGCGCCGTGCTCTTCGTAGGAGCGAGCTTGCTCGCGAACAGCCCTCGCGCCGGCGTATCAGGATCGTAGGGCGCATAACCTGGAACAGGTTATCCGCCGGCATGTCCGCGGCGGATAACGCTGACGCGTTATCCGCCCTACGAAAGGCCCACGCGAATCACGCCAGCAGGCTCACCACCGCAAAGCGACTGAGATTGGCCTGCGCCACCACCGTCTGCGCCGCCGCGCTGTAATGCGTGGCGCTGCGGCCCATGCGGTCGAGCATCGAGGCGGCAAAGCCATGCGCCCACTCGCGCTCGTCCTCGCTGGCGTGGCGGTCGAGGAAGTCGCGGATGTCGTCCTGGCGGTGGCGCAACTGATCGCGCAGGCCGCCGATACGATCCAGCGCGGAGACCACCGAATCGAGTAGCTGGCGCTGCTCGCGGAAGGCATCGGTGCTGATCTCGGTGGGGAACGCCAGCAGCCCTTCTTCCTGGCTCTTGAGTCGGGTGTTCTTGCCCTTGGCAAACAGCTTGCCCTCGCCCTGCACTGCCAGTTGCCCCTTCAGCTGCTGCCAGTCGGCCTCCGGGGCGGAGAACTTCAGCGCTCCGTCGCTATCCAGTTCGGCGCGGATACCGGCCTGGCCCAGTGTCGCGTTGAAGCGGCGCAGCACCTGCTCCGTGCTCATGCCATCATCCAGCACCACCGCCGCCGGTTCGCCGAGCTGGCGGCCGGCGCTGAAGAGCAAGGTTTCCTTGCCGGAGCGCTGGATCGCCTCCAGCGACTCCAGGCCTTCCAGGCTGAAGCGGCTGCGCACCGGCTCGTTGAGGCGCAGGCGGAAGTTGGCATCGAGGCTGCCGGCCGAACGCTGGGCACGCTGTTCCAGCAGCTCGTTGACCTGCCGGGTAGCCTGGCGCACGCCTTCACGGTCCTGGGACTGCGGCGCACTGAGTTCGCGGCTGAGGTTGAGCTTGAGGCCGCCGAGGCGATCCTGCAGGTCGCCCAGGTAGCTGTCGGCCGATTGCATGGACGACAACTGCTGGTTGAGTTGCAGGTTGAAGCTGCCGCTCTTCTGCGCGCCACGCGCCATCTGTGCAGCGTTCTCGCCCTTGTCCTCACCCTTGCGCAGGGCATTCTGCCGCTCGCTGGTGGAGGGCAGGATGACGTCGCGGCGGGCGCTTGGATCGAAGACGGCGGCAGCCGGCAGTTGCTTGATGACCTTCATGGTGACCTCTGCACCGATGTGCATCCGCCCGGCACGCGGGCCGGGCGGATACGGAACAAAAAGTAGGGGAGCCGGGCGCTGCGCCGCCGATTGGCGTCCAGACCTCCTTGCGGCGCGGCCCGGCCCCCTACGAAGTAACTTACAGGCGACTGAACAGCGACAGGTCGTTGAGCTTCAGGTAGGTCTTCTGCGTGGCCTGCAGCGCCAGCTGGTAGGTGTTCAGGTCGATGCTCGCGCCGGCGTAGTCCAGCTGCGACAGCTCGCCGTTGATCTTCTGGTTCACCAGCGAGACTTCCTCGTTGCTCGAGTTGAGCATGCTCAGGGTGTTCTGCCGGCCGCCGAGCTCGGTGATGGCGCCGAGCACGCCGTCGTGGGCGCTGTCGAGGCCGTCGATGGTCGCGGCGATCTGCGCGTGCACCGCCGGGTCGGTGGTGTCCAGGGCCGGGTCCTTGAGCATCTTCACGGTGGCATGCAGCTGGTTGAGGAAGTCCATGCCGTTGCCGAACACGTCGATCGCGGTAACGTTCTCCTCCACCTGCACGCCGTTGGCCACGGCCGCCTGGCGCGACTTGTCGTTGCCGGTGGCGACGTAGCTGTCGGTCAAGGGTTCGTAGGTCACCGCCGCGGTGTCGCTGAGGGTTCCGGAGAACAGGTAACGGCCCTCTTCGTCACGCACGTTGACGAAACTGACGATGGTCTTCTCGATGCTCTCCAGCTCGCCGGCCATGGCGTTGAGATCCTTGGGCGAGTTCGAGCCGTTGGCTGCCCAGAGCAGAAGGTCACGCACGCTGAGCATGGAGTCCGAGGTGGCCTGCAGGTTGGCCTCCTGGGTGGAGAGGTTGCCCGAGACGTTGCTGATGTTGGTGCGGTACTGCGCCAGGCTCGCTTCCTCGCGCTGGATACGCAGCATGCGCACGCTGGCGATGGGGTCATCGGACGGCTGGAGGATGCGCTTGCCGGTGGACATCTGCTGCATCAGCTTGCCCAGGGCCGCCGAGTTGCTGTTCATCGAGCCGCCCATCAGCGCGGTGATCTGTACGTTGGTAATGCGCATTCTGCTTTCCTTCGCAATGGCCTCAGAAGGCTGCGAGCATCGAGTCGAACAGCTCCTTGGCGGTGCTGATGACTTTCATGTTGGCCTGGTAGGCCTGCTGGTAGGTGATCAGGTTGACCGCCTCTTCATCCAGGCTGACCGCGCTGACGCTGTCGCGGCTGGCCTGCGCCTGGGCCGCCACGGTGGTGGCGGTCTTCTGGTCGGCCTGGTTCTGCCGGCTGGCACTGGCAACCTTGCCGAGCAGGCCGGCGAAGGCGTCGTTGAGGGTTACCTGGCTGCCGCCAACGCTGATGGTCTGGCCCTTGAGTTCCAGCAGCGCCAGCAGGTTCCTGTTGTTGCCGCTCTCGCCGGCGCTGTCCGACAGCGCCAGTTCCTCGGGCTTGAGGCCATTGAGCGAGAGCATCGCCGTGGTGCTGCCGGCGTTGTAGGTCAGCAGCGCCTGGCCAGGATTGCCAGCCAGGTCGAAGCCGTTGGCCAGGGTGTCGTTGACCAGCTGGGCGAACTGCCCGGCCATTTCATGCAGGGCGGTCTGGTTCGGCCGCAGCGTGTCGTACTCGGTGTCGTACAGCGCGCCGAGGGAGCCGCCCATGCCATCCTGGGCCAGCGGGAAGCTGGTGCCGGCAAAGGTCAGGGCGATTTCCTGCTCGCCGCTGGCGGTGCGGCTGATCGCCAGCTGGCCGGCGGAGTTGCCGGCCACCAGCGGCTGGCCATTGGCAAGCGAGACGGTGAGCGAGCCATCGGCCACTTCGTTGACGCGGATCGAGGCGTACCTGGACAGGTCCGCCACCAGGCTCTCGCGGTGGTCACGCAGCGCGGTGGTGTCGCCGCCGGCGGAGCCGACTTCGACGATCTGCTTGTTCAGCGCCGCCAGGTTGGCGGTCAGCCCGTTGATCTCGCCGACCATGGAACCGCGCTGTTCCTGCAGGGCGCGCAGCTGGCTGTCGATGTTGCCGGACAGGCCGTTGAAGCGCTGGGCGAGGTTCTTCGTCTCGTTGATGATCTGCTGGCGCAGGGCGACCGAGCCGGGCGTGGCGGTGGCCTCGCTGACCGCGGCGAAGAAGTTGTCGAGGCCGACGCTGATGCTCGAACCCTCGCCGCCCATCAGCCCTTCCAGCGCGGACAGGTACTGCTGGCCGCTGTCGTAGTAGCTCTGCTCGGTGGTGGCGCGCCACAGCTGCTGGTTCTGGAAGTCGTTAGCCATGCGGCGGATGCTGGTCACCACCACGCCGCCGCCGACCTTCAGGCCGCCTTCACCGGCCAGCGAGGCGAGGATCGGGCTCAGTCGGCTGAAGCCGGGCGTATTGGCGTTGGCCACGTTCTGCCCGGAGGTGGCCAGGGCAATCTGCGCCGCACGCAGGCCGCTGTAGCCGATCTGGCTCAACATACTCAAGAGGCACTCTCCTTCGACTCAAGGCGGATCGGCTGGGCGAACGCCGCCGAGGCCGGTCGGGAAACAAATTCGGGCTGTTGCCCCTGATAGGCGACGGAATCCGCGTGGCGCTTAAATCCTTCCTGCGGCGCGTGCTTCAGGCCACTCTCCGGCGACAGGCCGCTGCCGGGGATACGCGCCGGCGCCTGGGCCTCGCGCACGCGGCGGAGTACACCGAGGGTGTAATCGCGGGTTTCGTCGTAGGGAATGCTGCGCACCCAGTCGGCCATGCCGATCTTCCCGCTGCGCGGGTCGCCGTTGTTCTTCAGCCACTCGTCCACCTTGCCGGGCCCGGCGTTGTAGGCGGCCAGGGCGAGCACGTGCTGGCCGTCGTAGCGGTCGAGCAGCTTGCCCAGGTAGGCGCTGCCCAGCGCCTTGTTGTAGGCCGGGTCGCTGGTCAGGCGCTGCTCGTCGTAGGGCAGGCCGAGCTCGCCAGCAACTTCGCGGGCGGTGTCGGGCATCAGTTGCATCAGGCCGCGCGCCCCCTTGGGCGAGACGACGGCTACGTCGCCACCCGACTCCTGGCCGATCACGCTGTCCACCAGGGTGCGGAAACCGGCGCTGCCCTGCTGCCAGGCGTGGGCCAGGCGATCGACGCCACGTTGCCAGGTATCCACCAGCGGATTGCGGCTGGACACCGAGGGCCGGCGCAGTGCCTCGCCGCCATCGGCGAGTGCGACGGGCTCGGCGCCATCGCTCGGCTCGGCGGAAAGCTGGCGCACCAGCAGGTCGGCGATGCCGGTCTGCTTGCGCGAGGCCAGGTGCTCGGCCAGCGCTTCGTCGTAGAAGTCACGCATGGTGTCGAGGTCGCGGCTGCGCAGCGGGCTGCCGGCGGAAAGCACGTCGCCGGCCTTGCGCATCTGCTTGAGGATCTGCTGCAGGAACATCGCCTCGAACTGCTCGGAGGCGGCCTGCAACTGCTCGCGGCGGACCTGCTCGGGCGACTCGCCGGGCTGGCCGGTCGGCACGATGGGACGGTTGAGCGAGGTGATGCTCATCAGATCACCACCAGCTCGGCGTTCAGCGCGCCGGCCTGCTCCAGCGCCTGGAGGATGCTCATCACGTCGTCCGGCGTGGCGCCCAGGCTGTTTACCGTGTTGATGATGCTTTCCAGGCTGGTGCCCTCGGGCCACTTGAACATCGGCTTCTTGTCCTGGCTGACGGACACGTCCGACTGCGGCGTGACCGCCGTGGTGCCGTTGGAGAAGGGCCCCGGCTGGCTGACCTGGGGGTTCTCGCTGATGGTCACGGTGAGCGTGCCGTGGGCCACGGCGGCAGCTTTCACGCGCACGCCCTGGCCGACCACCACGGTGCCGGTGCGGCTGTTGAACACCACCTTGGGCCGGGTGCGGCCTTCCTGCACCTCCATGCCTTCGAGCATGGCCATGAAGCTGGTGCGCTGGGCGCTGCTGACCGGCGCACGCACCGACACCCTGGTGCCGTCCAGCGCGGTGGCAGTGCCGGAGCCGAAGCGTTCGTTCACCGCGTTCATCACCTGGGTGGCGGTCTGGAAGCTGGGCTTGCGCACGTTGAGCATCACGTCCGGGCGCTGGGTGAAGTCGCTGGGAATCATCCGCTCGATGGTCGCGCCGTTGGGAATCAGGCCGCTGTTGGCGCTGTTGATCGACACGCTGGAGCCGCTCTGCCCCTGCGCATGCAGGCCGCCAACCACGAGATTGCCCTGGGCCAGCGCATAGACTTCGCCATCCACACCCTGCAACGGCGTCATCAGCAGCAGGCCGCCGCGCAGGCTCTTGGCGTCGCCCAGCGAGGACACGGTGACGTCGATGGTCTGCCCGGCGCTGTAGGACGGCGGCACGCTGGCAGTGACGCTCACCGCGGCGACGTTCTTCAGTTTCGGGTCGACGTTCGGCGGCAGGTTCACGCCGAACTGCTTGAGCATGTTGGCCACCGACTGGTTGGTGAACTTCACCTGGTTCTTGTCGCCGGTGCCGTCGAGGCCGACCACCAGGCCGTAGCCGATCAGCTGGTTCTCGCGCACGCCTTCGATATCGACCAGGTCGAGCAGCGGAATGGCCAGCGCCTCGGCCTGCCAGAGCAGGCAGGCCGTCGCCAGCAGGCGGGAAAGATGTCTACGCATGGGGTGCTCGCCTGCTTACATCGGGAACAGCGGATGGGTGAAGAAGCGCGTCAGCCAGCCGGCCGAGTTGCTGTCGTTGAGCACGCCGCGCCCGGCGTAGGAAATCTTCGCGTTGGCGACGTTCTGCGAGGACACCTGGTTGGCACGGTTGATGTCGTCCAGGCGCACCAGGCCGGTGAGGCGGATGAACTCGTCGCCCTGGTTCAGGCGCAGCGACTTCTCGCCCTTCACCAGCAGTACGCCGCCGGGCAGCACCTTGTGCACGGTCACCGCGATGGAGCCGGTGAGGGTGTTCTGCTGCGAGCTTTTCGCCGAGCCATTGAAGTCGCGGTTGGCCGTGGCGGAGGTTTCCAGGCCGCCGTATTCCTTGGTCAGGATGGTCGGCACCGGCACGTCCAGGCTGGATTTCTTGCCGAAACTGGTGCCCGCGCTCTTGCTCGACTGGGTGGACTCGCTGAGCACCACGGTGACGATATCGCCGACGCCGATGGCGCGCTTGTCGCGCAGCAGCGAACCGCCGTAACCGGAACGGAACAGCCCGCCGCTGGTGGTCGGTGGCAGGCTGTAGTCCAGCTCCGGCGGCTGGTAGAGCGAGGAGTCCTCGTCCGGCAGCATCTCGTTGAAGCTCTGGCAGCCGGCGAGCAGCGCCAGGGCGAGCAGCAGGGCAAGGCGCGTCATGGTCAGACCGTCTGGTTGAGGAACTGCTGCATGCCCGACGCGGCGTCGAGTACCTTGGCGTTGGCCTCGTAGGCGCGCTGGATGGCGATCATGTTCACCATCGCTTCCACCACTTGCACGTTGGAGCCTTCCAGCACGCCCTGCTTGAGCGTGCCCAGGCCTTCCTCGCCCGGCGTGCCTTCCTGCGGCTCGCCACTGGCGGCGGTTTCCTTGTAGAGATTGCCACCCAGGGCTTCCAGGCCGGCGGGGTTGGTGAAGCTGACCAGGGTGATCTGGCCCAGCTCGGTGGGCAGCGTCTCGCCGGGGAGGATGGCGGTGACGATGCCGTCGCTGCCGACGGTGAAGCGGCTGGCGCCGGCCGGCACTTCGATGTTCGGCGTCAGCGGCAGACCCTGGGCGTTGACCACCATGCCCTCGTTGTTCAGCTGCAGCTGACCGTTCTCGGTGTAGTAGGTGTCGCCGTTGGGCGCCTCGACCTGGAAGAAGCCGCTGCCGACGATGGCCAGGTCCATCGGTTGCCCGGTGGTCTGCATGCTGCCTTCGGTGAACACCTTCTGCGTGCCGACGACGCGCACGCCGCTGCCCAGCTGGATGCCGGACGGCACGGTGTTGACCTGGTCAGCCTGGGCGCCGGGTTGCAGCTGCACCTGGTAGAACAGGTCCTCGAACACCGCGCGGTCGCTCTTGAAGCCGACGGTGTTCACGTTGGCCAGGTTGTTGGCCACGGTGGACATCGCGGTGTCCTGTGCCGCCAGGCCGGTCTTGCTGACCCAAAGTGCCGAACTCATGTTGTGCTCCTGTCTGCGCGCCGCGCGTTACGCGCCACGGATCATGCGGTCGCCGGCCTCGGCGAGGTCCGAGGCGGCCTTCATCATCTTCACCTGGCTCTCGAACCGCCGGTTCAGGCTCATGGTGCCCACCAGCTGGTCGATGGCCGAGACGTTGCTCTGCTCCAGGTGCCCGGAGACCAGGCGCACGTCGTCGCTGGCGGCGACGTTCTGGCCGTCCTTGCTCACCAGCAGGCCCTGGGCGTTCTTCACCAGCGACGCGGCCGGTGCGTCCACCAGTTTGAGGCGGTCGACGTCGGTCATCATGAAATCGCCGCGCGGCATCACCGAGATGGTGCCGTCGCTGCCGATGGCGATGGCGTCGTACTCGGGCAGGGTGATCGGGCCGCCCTCGCCGAGCACGGCGCGGCCGTTGATCATCAGTTGGCGGTCGGCGTCGATCTCCAGGTTGCCCTGGCGCGTGTACGCCTCGCCGTTGCCGCTCTGCACGGCGAGCAGCCCGCTGCCCTGGATGGCGACGTCGAGGTCGCGCCCGGTGGCCATCAGGGTGCCGGCGCTCATGTCGACGCCGCTGCTCTCGATGCGCGCGAGGTGGCGGCTGTCGTAGCCGGCGCCGCTCACGTCGACGGCGGTGGCGTGCTCCAGGTCGGCGCGGAAGCCGGGGGTGTTGACGTTGGCCAGGTTGTTGGCGCGGATGTCCAGCGCAGACATGCTGCGGCTGGCCGCCGTCATCGCGGTATAGCCGAGACGATCCATGGGGTTTCCTTAGATGGCCGAGAACAGCACTTGGGTGAGTTCCTTGTCGGTGGTCATCACCTTGGTGTTCGCCTGGTAGTTGCGCTGGCCTTCCATCAGGCCCACCAGTTGCTGGGTGATATCGACGTTGGAGCCTTCCAGGTTGCCGGCCGACAGCGAGCCGAACTGGCCGATGCCGGGCACGCCGATCAGCGGGGCGCCGGAGGCGGAGGTCTCGGTCCAGGCGGTACCGCTCTGGTTCTGCAGGCCGCCGCTGTTGACGAAGTTGGCCAACGCGACCTGGCCCTGCAGCATGCGCTGGCCGTTGCTGTAGTTGACGTAGACCTTGCCGTCGTTCTCCACCGCGATGCCGGTCTGTTCGCCGGCCGCGTAGCCGGTGGTGCGGTTGGTGGTGACGACGAAATCGGAGCCGTACTGGCTGGTGCCGGTGTAGTCGAGGGCGATGTTCATCGAGTTGACGCCCGGCAGGTTGAAGCTCACCGGCACCGCGGCGATCGGCGTGGACAGCGAGCCGTCCGGGGCGAAGCTCAGCGACTGGGTCGCGCCGACGGCATTGCCGTCCACCGCGTAGTGCGCGTCCCAGGTGTTGCTGCCGGTCAGCACGAAGTACTGGGTCAGGGTGTGTTCCTTGCCCTGCGAGTCGTAGATCTTGCTGGTGTAGGTGGAGTTGTAGGTCGCCACGTTCTGCGGATCGAACGGCGCAACGGTGGGCACCTTCTCGTTGGAGTCGAGGTTGGCGACGAACTCCAGCTTGTCGGTGGCCTTGGCTGGCAGGTTGGCGGTTTTCACCTGCAGGTCGGAGACGGTGCCCACCAGCAGGTTGCCGGCCGCGTCGGTCGGGTAGCCCTGCAGGCGCTGGCCGGTGGCGTTGACCAGGAAGTTGCTCTTGTCCTGGCCGAACACGCCGGCGCGGGTGTACTGGGTGTCGCCGTTGCCGCTCTTGACCACGAAGAAGCCGCCGCCGGAGATGGCCAGGTCCAGTGCGCGGTTGGTGGATACCAGCGAGCCGCCCTGGCTGATGCTCTGGGTGGTGCCGGTGACTTCCACGCCCATGCCCTTGGTGTCGGCGTAGACGCTGCCGAACTCGGTGCGCGAGGACTTGAAGCCGACGGTGCCGGAGTTGGCGATGTTGTTGCTGATGGTGTCCAGCTGCTGGGTGACCGCGTTGAGGCCGGTCAGGGCGATGTTGAAGCTCATGGCGTTAGCTCATCCTAAGAGTGGGAAACAGGCGCTCAGACGGCCTGGCCCTGACTGAATTCGACGATCTTGTAGAACGGCACCGAACCCGCGCCCGCGACTTCCAGCACCGGGCCGTCGGCGCTGACGCGAACGTTGTGCACCAGGCCGGAGACCTCGACGCCCGGCGTCTCGCCGCTCTCGGTCTTCACCGCCAGCGTGTATTTGCCCGGCTTCAGGCCGAGCGCTTCGGGGTCCACGGTGAAGGGCACTGCGCCCGGCTCCTGCGGGCCGAGGGGGATGTCGGTGCGCACGCCGTTGGCATCGGTGAGCTGCAGCACGGTGGTGGCCGAGGCGTGTTCCAGGTTGATCTGCCCGCTGACCTTGTCGCCGTCCAGCTGCAGGCTGTCGGCGCTGACCTTCACTTCCTGGCCGACCAGACCGGCGGCGGTGAGGGTCTGCAGGTTGTCCATCAGCACCAGGTTGTTCTGCTGCAGGGTGGTCATGTTCTGCATGCTCTTCACCTGCGCCATGGCCGAGTACTGGTTGATGAACTCGGTGCTATCCACCGGCTTGGTCGGGTCCTGGTACTGCACCTGGGCGACCAGCAGGGTGATGAAGCTGTTCTCCATATCGCCCATCTCGCCGAGATTCACCGCCTGCTTGGGCGTGCCGGACGAGGTGCCGTTGGTGCTGGTGCCGCTGGTGTCGTTGTTCACCGTGCTCATCAGGCGTCTCCCAGTTTCAGCAGGCTGGACTGCATGCTCTTGACCCGATTGAGCACTTCCACGCCGGTCTCGAAGCTGCGGGTGGCGGACATCATGTCGGTCATCTCTTCGATCTCGTTGACGTCGGGGTAGTAGACGTAGCCGGTGGCGTCGGCCAGCGGGCTGCCCGGCTCGTAGCGGCGCTGCGGCGAGCGGCCGGACGTCACCACGTCGAGCACCTGCACATGGGCGCCGCCCATGCCGGCGCCACGGGTGAGCTGGTCGTTGTCGTAGACGGCGGCGAACATCGGCTTGCGCGCCTGGTACACGTCGTCGGGCTTGGCGGCGGCGGAGTCGGCGTTGGCCAGGTTGCTGGCCACGGTGTTCAGGCGCACGGTCTGCGCGTTCATCGACGAGCCGGCGATGCGGTAGATGGAATCGAATGCCATGGCGTCAGCGTCCTTCGATGGCCTGCTTGAGGCCGCGGAATTTCATGGTCAGGAAGGTCAGGCTGGTCTGGAAATCCATCGCGTTGCGCGAGAACTCCGCCTGTTCGGTAGCCAGCTCGACACTGTTGCCGTCCTGGGAAGGCTGGTTGGGAATGCGGTATTTCAGCTCCATCGATTGCGCGCCGGCGCTGGCCAGCAGGGCCGACGGATGATCCTGGCGGCGCATCTCGGCGGCGAAGTCGATGTCGCGCGCCTTGAAGCCGGGGGTGTCTTCGTTGGCCAGGTTGGAGGCCAGGATTTCGCTGCGCTGCATGTGCAGCGAGAGGGCTCTCTCGTGGAGACCCAGGGTCTCGTCAAACCGTATACTCATTCGAAGCACCCACTCTCGTCGTTCGGCCATCTTTCGGTGTGCGCAGCGATAGAGCACAAAGCATGCCCACCCCGGAAAATCGCTTCATGTCGTTGATTTACAAGGCTTTACCTGCAGGAAGAAACAGCGCGTGCAACGCGGCTTTTCCGCTTTCGACGCACCCTGCGGCGGGATGCGGAAAGGCGCTTTCCGCCTGCTTCCTCCTCCTGCTTCCGGCCCTGGTACAAGCCCAGGACGCGCGCGCGCAAGTCGACGCCGCCGCGCAGCAGCAGGTCGCCATCGAACTGAAGGAAGCCGCACGCAAAGCCGGCTGGAAGGGCATGACCTTCACCGTGAACAACAACCTGCCCAGCAGCCTTGGCAAGCTGGCGGCCTGCCCTGCTGGCCCGCAGCTGCGCGCGCTTGAAACGCCTGCGGCGGCCACTGCGCGGCGACGCTTCGAAGCCTCCTGCAGCGGGCAAGCCGGCTGGCCGGTGACCATCATCAGCCAGCCCACGGTGTATTTGCCAAGCGTGGTCGCCAACGGCGAGATCGATCGCGGCCAGACACTGGACGCAGCACAGCTCAAGCTCGCGCCGGTGGAGCTGGGCAAGAGTTCGCGGGGCTATTTCACCGACATCGCCGAGGTCACCGGCAAGACCGCGCGCCGCCGCATCCGTGCCGGCCAGCCACTGACACCGGCGCTGCTCGACGGCGCACTACTGGTGCGGCGCGGCCAGCAGGTGAAGATCGTCGCCAGCCAGGACGGCATCCAGGCCAGCGCAGTGGGCGAGGCGCTGGCCAACGGCAGGCAGGACGACGTGATCCGCGTGAAGAACCTGCGCAGCCAGAAGATCATCGAGGCGAAGGTGATGGCCTCGGGAGAGGTGAGCAGTATCTTCTGATGCTGCTCCCGGCCGCCTCGTGCCGGGGTTTGACTGACGGTAGGAGCGGACTTCGTCCGCGATAGGTTGGCATCGCGCCGGCAGACATCGCGGACGGAGTCCGCTCCTACAAGATCAGAAGCCCCTCTTCCGAGTACGGCAGAAGGTGCCGCCCGTAGGGCGCATAACGCGCCAGCGTTATCCGCCGTGCCGAACCATCGCCCGGCGCATCAGGTCCACCAGTACCGCACGAAGTGGAAGAACACCGGCGCGGCGAAGCACACCGAGTCCAGGCGGTCGAGCATGCCGCCGTGGCCTTCGATCATGTGGCCCCAGTCCTTCACCCCGCGGTCGCGCTTGATCGCCGACATCACCAAGCCGCCGAAGAAGCCGAGGATGTTGATCATCAGCGCGATCAGCAGCGCCTGCCAGAAGGAGAAGGGCGTGATCCAGTACAATGCGCCGCCGATCAGCGTGGCCAGCGCCACGCCGCCGACAAAGCCTTCCAGGGTCTTCGACGGCGACAGGTTCGGCGCGATCTTGCGCTTGCCGAAGAGCTTGCCGCAGACGTACTGCAGCACATCGGACAATTGCACGACGATCACCAGGAAGGCGATCAGCAGCAGGTTGCGCCCCTCGTAGCCCTCGATGTCCAGGGTCAGCAGCGCCGGCACGTAGGAGATACAGAACACCGCCAGCATCAAGGCCCACTGCACCTTCGAGGCGCGCTCGAGGAAGTGCTTGGAGTCGCCGCCCAGCGAAGCGAGGATCGGCAGCAGGAGGAACACATAGACCGGGATGAAGATGGAGAACAGCCCGTACCACTGGATGCCGATCAGCAGGTACTGCATCGGCAGCACGAAGTAGAACGCCGCCACCAGCGCCGGATAGTCGCTGCGCCGGGTCGGCATCAGCGTGAGGAACTCGCGCAGGGCGTAGAAGGACACCCCGTAGAACAGCAGGATCACCGCCCAGTAGCCGAGGGCGAAAGCGCAACCGATCACTGCGACCATCACCCACCAGGCGTTGATCCGCGCGTTGAGGTTGTCGATCACCGCGTGCGGTCCCGGTGGCGCCTTCCAGCGCAGTACCGCGCCAACCAGCGAGGCGAGAACGAGGATACCGCCGATACCGGCGAAGAGCAGCCAGGTCTGGTTCATTTCAGCGACCCTCCGGCGCGGCGAGTTTCAACAGCGCCTCGCGGGCGCGTTCGAGGAAGGCTTCCTTGGCCTCGTCCTCCTGCACCGCCAGCGGTGCGCCGAAGCTCAGCGTGCACAGCAGCGGCAACGGCAGTGCGCGGCCCTTGGGCATCACGCGGTTTAGGTTGTCCAGCCATACCGGCACCAGCTCCACCTGCGGATGCGCCTTGGACAGGTGATAAATGCCGCTCTTGAACGGCAACAGGCGCACTTCCTCGTCGAGGTTGCGGGTGCCCTCGGGGAACAGGATCAGCGAGTCGCCGTCGGCCAGCGCGCGCTCCACCGGCTCCAGCGGATTGCCGCCTTCTGCGCCGCGCGTGCGGTCGATCAGCACGCCATGGAACACACGGTTGATGATGAAGCCGCGCAGGCCGCCCTTGCCCCAGTAGTCCATGCCGGCGACCGGGCGGGTGCGCGCGCGCAGTTCAGGCGGCAGCGAGGCCCAGAGCAGCACGAAGTCACCATGGCTGCTGTGGTTGGCGTAATAGATGCGCTGCGCCGGGATCGGCGTGGTACCGATCCACAGGCTGCGCAGGCCGGTCACCGCGCGGGCGCCGGCGATGATGGCGTAGGCGAAGAGTCGTTCCAGCATTGCGGGGGCGTTCCTCAGGATTGGAAGGTCAGGGCGATCAGGCACAGCAGCGCAACGAGCCACTGCGCAGCGCAGAGCATTACCTGCCGGCGCAGGAGTTTCAGCGCACCACGGCTGCGGTCGATCCAGGTGCGACCGGACAGTTCGGCGGGCACTCCGACATAGGTGGCCAGCGCGTCGTCCAGTTGCCGGGTTTTCTCCGGCAGCGCGTCACCGGCATTGGCCATGGCTTCGAACAGATCGGCGTCCAGCGCCACGCGCATGGCGTAGAACTTCTGCAGCAGGCCAAGCAGCACCAGCAGGGCCATGCTCAGGCTGTACGCCAGCGTGGCGCTGGCCATCAGCACGCCGTAGAAGCCCAGCGCCAGGGCCAGCACGGTGAGCGCGGAGGACAAGCCATTGAGGCTGCTACCACGGCGCAGCAGGCTGGCGACCAGGATCAGACTCGGATCAACCGACATGACTCACCTCTCGTGATCGTTGCGGCTGCCCGGCGACCTGCGCCAGCACCGCGAGTTGTTCGGCCTTGAGCACGATGCGTGGACGCGCGCGGCGAATATGCGCCACCGCGTCCTCGACCGTGGCCGCCTGGCCGGATAGCAGCAGCCACGCGGCCAGGACCGTCGCACTGCGCGAATAACCCAGGGCGCAGCAGACCAGCAACGGGCCACGCGCGCGAAGTTCGTCGATCAAGGCGGCGCCCAGTCGGCACTGATCGACGCTGGGCGCAATCAGGTCGAGCAGCGGCAGGCTCGCGTAGCGATCGTCATGCTCAGTGCAGGGAAGCTCCGCGCACAGGTCGAGCACTCCCAGCTCGGGCCGCGCCTTGCGCTCCGCCGTGCCGGGCAGGCGACCCAGCCAGAGCCCGGGCAGCACTTCATCGGGCTGCGGGTGCTGGCGCGTCCACGCGCGGGAGTTGATCCAGGCGGCCAGCCGATAAGGCGCCAGCAGCCAGCAGACAGCCAGCGAGTGGCGGCCCTCCGCGCGCTTCTGGAAGCCCTCCGCGCCGAGGCCGAGGTAGCACAGCGCAACCAGCGCCAGCGACACCGCCGGCCAGCACAACCAGAGCCAGATGCCGCCGCTCAGCGCCAACACTCCGCAAAGCGCCGCGCCGATGGCGTAGAAGGCGGCCAGTCGAAGTCGCCGCGGATCGAAGCTCAGCTTCCAGGAGGCCAGTGGTGAGCGCCCTTCCCGCGGCCACAGCCAGAGGCAGAAGAAACCGGCCAGGGCACCCGTCGGCACATCGATGAAGTGATGCTGCCAGGTGGTCAGTACCGACAGCCCGATCAGCGCGAACCAGCCATGCAGCAGCCAGCGCCAGACTCCGCTGGCGTAGCGCCCGTAGGCCGCCCAGAGCACCACCAGCAACGCGATGTGCAGTGATGGCGCCTGGTTGAATGGCTTGTCGAAGCCCATCAGTACGTCGAACAACCAGCCGAACAGGCCATCCAGCGCCGGCCGCTCGAAGCTGAAGCGCAGCGGGAAAAGCAGGAAGCAGCTCACCGCGATCACCTGCGCCGTGAGCAGGCGCAGGCCATGGCTGTCCAGCTCGCGGCGGGTGCGCGGCAGCAGGAAGGACAAACCGTAGAGCAGGTCGATCGACCAGTACGGAATGATCGTCCACGGCCACAGCGGCATGCCGCGCTCCCAGTCGAACACCAGCACGCCGACCGTCTCGCGCTGCCCGGTCAGCCAGTTGGCGAAGCCGTAGCTGGCGAAGAAGAACGGCGCGAGGCACAGCAGCCAGATCACCGCCCGACGAAATACACCGGGGTCGCGCGGCGGCATCGCTACAGCCATCAACTACGCTCCCGGCGCGCCAGGGATACGCTGAAGATGCCGTCCTCGTCGATGCGCTGGGCCAGCTTGCGGAAGCCCGCCGCTTCAACCAGCTGATCCATCTCCAGTTGCGTGCGGCGGCGCATGACCCAGGCCTGGCCGGCGCGATGGCTGGTGAGGGCACGGGCGATCAGTTCCAGTTGCGGGTGCCAGGGCTGGCCGGTGTAGATCAGGTAGCCGCCCTCCTCGACCGCCTCGCCGAGCCCGGCCAGCGAGCCGCTGACCAGGGCGTTGTCGGCGAACAGCTCGTAGAGACCGGAGACCACCGCCAGGCTCGGTTTCGGCTCGACAGCGGCCAGGTCTGCGCCATCGAAGGCGTCGCCCTGGACAAAGCGCGCACGCTCCTGCAGCCCCAGGCGCTCGATCAGCGCAGAGCCTTCGCGCACGTTCAGTTCGCTGTAGTCGCGCAGCAGCACGCTTTCCGGCAGCGATTCGACGCCGTGCAGCGCTTCGAGAATGTAGCGCCCGTGGCCCGCGGCGATATCGAGGATGCGCACCTCGCGGCCCTGCTCGCGCAGGCTGGCCATGGCCAGGCGCAGCAATTCCTCGATGTGTACCTTGCGCTGGCGGATGCCACGCCAGCCGGCGGACTCCAGGTAGGTGCGGTCGATCATCCGCCCCACCGGCCCCGCGCCGGCGGGCTGGTTGCGGTAGACGTAATCCAGCGTGCTGCCGGAATCGAAGCCGGTCTGGAAGCCGAGGTTGATGCCGTCCGACAGCAGCCGGCCTAGGCGCATGTTGGCGCGTGTCGCGCGCCAGTAGAGGTCGCGGATCGACCAGTTGGGCAGCGGGGTCGCCAGGGCTTCGGCTTCGGCGCAGGTGTAGCCGAAGCGGTCGGCGTCGCGCAGGTCCGGGCGTTCCGGCGCGCGGGCAAAGCATTCGAGAATGAAGCGCTGCGCGCGGCTCACTGCCTGCTCGCGGTTCAGCTCGCCGAGGGTGTCGTGGAAGAAACCGGGCAGGATGTGCAGTTCCTTGCGCGCCGTGCCGAGGTTGTCGAAGAAGCGCTGCTGCGGCTTGCGGTGTACCACGAAGTCGGAGCCGGAGATCAGCAGCTGGGTCGGCACCTGGATCGCCTGTGCGTCCGCTACCACGCGGTCCGCGGCCTCATACAGGCCCAGCAGCACGTTCACCGAGATCGCCTTGGCGATCAGCGGGTCGCTGTCATAGGAGGCGATGCGCTGGGGATCGTGGGTGAGGAATTTCGCCTTCACATAGCTGTTGACGAAGAAGTTGCCGCGCCAGGCCCTCGCCAGTTTCAGGCCCGGCCGGGCGAAGGGCACGTAGAGCTTGACCTTGAACGCCGGCGAAGCAAGCACGAGGCTGCGGATCGGCGGGGCGTAGTCGTGGACCCAGGTGGAGGCGACCACGGCGCCGACGCTCTGCGCCACGACGGCCATGTCACTGATGGCGATGCCGTGAGTGGCAGCGAGGTGCTCGACGAAGGTCTGCACGTCACGCACGCTGGTGCCGAAGCTCGGGCTGTCGCCGCGCGCACCGGGCGACTGGCCGTGGCCGCGGGCATCCCAGGCGAAGACATCGAAGCCGGGCAGGTCGACCTCGTCGGCGAGGTGGCCGATGCGCCCGGAATGTTCATGCCCACGGTGGAACAACAGCACCGCGCGGCGCGGCTCCGCACTGGCGGCTGCGGCTGGCCAATGGCGATAGAACAGCTCAACGCCGTCGTGGGTAACGAAGTGGTGATTCGAAGACTCGCGCATAACTTCCTCTGTTTCGATGGCTTGCGGGACAGTCCTGTGCCCTTCCTGACGTGACAGGCCCTGGTTCAACCGGCCTGTTGTTCCTTCTGTTCGGCCAGCCCCTGGCGCACCCGGTTGACGATAGTCAGCACCAGCAGCAGCGCCAGCAGCATCAGCAACGGGTCGAGCCAGTTCAGCGGCAGCAGGCCGCTGGCCACGCCGGCGCCGAAGATGCCGAAGCACAGTGCGCGGTCGCTCTTGCCCATGGGCCCGTCGTAACGCCGCGAGGCGCCGACCATCACGCCCAGCACCCCGGCGTACTCGCTGATCAGCGCCAGCAGGACCACCAACAGCACCAGCGCCGGGGTCACACCCGGCAGCAGGGCGAACGGCAGGTACAGCGCGCTGTCGGCGATCACATCGGTCAGTTCGTTGAGGTAGGCGCCCAGCTTCGACTGCTGGCCGAACTCGCGGGCGAGCATGCCGTCCATGGCGTTGAGCGCCATGCGCAGGAACATCCACAGGGGGATCAGCAGGAATATCCAGGCGTGGCTGGCCAGCAGCGCGACGCAGAGCGCAACCAGCAGCGAGAGAGCACAGGCGGCCAGCGTCACCTGGTTGGCGGTGACACCGCGCTGGTTGAGACGCGCGACCTGGGGGCGGAGAAGGTTCTGGAAGCGGGACTTGAGCTGGTAGACGGAGATCATGAGGTTCCTTCTCATAGTTCGGAACAGGGCAGGGTTCGGAACGAGCGGTTCGAACGAACGATCCACAGCCTTGTGGACCAGGGAGCTTAGCCGCACCCCGGCGCCAGGGCTGTCAGATATGTCTCAACAACATAGATGACCGATCCTAGGCAGCAGGGCACACGGCGTAGGCTGATGCTGTCAGCGGCGCGACCGCCGGCATCGTCGGATTCCCCGCGCCAAATTTTTTTCGCCCGGCCTTAATCCTTCTTCGCGAGCTGTCGCCTTACCCCTTCAGCAGGCACAACGCCGGCTTCATTCAGCTCATACAGGAAGTCCACCATGGCCTTGTCGATTCAAACCAACTACTCATCCCTGATCACCCAGACCAGCCTGAGCAAGACCAACGGTCAGCTGGCTACTTCCCAGCAGCGCCTGGGCACCGGCCTGCGCATCAACTCCGCCGCCGACGACGCCGCCGGCCTGCAGATCGCCACCCGCCTGAACGCCCAGACCCGCGGCATGAACGTTGCCATGCGCAACACCAGCGACGCCGTTTCCATGCTGCAGACCGGCGAAGGCGCCTTCAGCGAAGCTACCGACATCCTGCAGCGCATGAAGGACCTGGCCACCCAGTCCGCCAACGGCACCAACTCCGACAAGGACTTGGACGCCCTGAAGTCCGAGTTCGACGAGCTGGGCAAAGAGCTGACCAACATCGTCACCAACACCAAGTACGCTGGCGACAGCCTGTTCGGCACCGGCGGCAAGCTGGCAGCCGACATCAAGTTCCAGATCGGCTCCGACTCCGCTGAAGTCATGACCGTTGCCGCCGCCGACACCGACATCGCCGCCACCGTCACCGCGCTGGGCACCACCGTCCAGGCCCTGGACCCGAAAGCCGGCGCCGCTGCCGCGATCACCGGCCTGAACGATGCCCTGGACCAGGTCGGCAAGACCCGCGCTGCCTTCGGTGCCGCGATCAACCGCCTGGGCCACACTTCCAACAACCTGGCCAACATGAAGGACAACACCGACATGGCCAAGGGCCGCATCATGGATGCCGATTTCGCCAGCGAAACCGCCAACATGACCAAGAGCTCGATGCTGATGCAGTCCGGCATCTCCATGCTCAAGCAAGCGGGCCAGATGCCCAGCATGATCATGGGCCTGCTGGGCTAAGGCCCGGCCTGCGCGAGGCGGCCCGCCTCGCGTAGCCTGAATCGACAGCGCCCCGCCCGTGCGGGGCGTTGTGCTGTCTGCGGGTACGCTGACAGGCGGCATTGCGACTAGCAGTCGCGGCGCAGCCGCTCTGCGCCAGTGCTTTCAAGGCTTGTAGGAAAATAGCAAGCACGAGTGTGCAAAATTCAGAACTTGCACCCACATTTTTCTGACGTCAAAATAATGCCTCTGCCTCCATGGACAAATGGAGTTTCCCCGCGACCGTCAAGGGAGCGGCTCGCAAGGGCAAGATGAACACACTCACTTCCACGCTGCCGGACAGTCGGCCGATCGCCTGCCTGACCCTCCGGACCGGGCGTTCCGATTGCGTTGCGCAGTTCTACCCCGCGCTCTATCAACTCGACCTCGACCGTGATGGCCAGGTAGAGCGTATCGACCTGGGTTTTTCCGGCAGCCGCGTGCTCGAGCGCCTGCTGCAGAGCCCGGGGGACGTGGTGGCGCGCGATGAGTTGCTGACCCATGCGTGGTCTGACCGCGTCGTCGGCCAGGGCAGCCTGAACCAGCAGATCTATACCCTGCGCCAGGTGCTGGCGGACGAGAAGCAGCGGCAGATCATCCAGACGCTGCCGCGCCGCGGCTACATGTTCAACCCGCAGTACCTGGTCAGCCCGGCTGGCGAACCGGATGCGGAAGTCGCCGACGCTACGCCGGAAGTCATTCCGCTGGATCGCGCAGTCCCTGCACCAGGGTTGCGGCCGCCAAGTCTGCGGCGCCTGAAATTCGCCGCCGCCAGCCTGTGTATCCTCGGGCTCCTGGTCCTCTCCGGTGCCTTCTACTACACCCAGGTACGCAGCCCGGTGCGCACCGCCGAACAGAATCTCGGCACCCTGCAGATCACCTACGTCGAAGACAACGAACAGGACCTGCAGCGGCTGATCAGTAACACCCGGCCCCTGGCCCACCAGTTGGCCGACCTCGCCACCCGCCCCATCGGCCTCATGCTGCACATGACCTCGGGCTTCTACGAACTGGTCTGCGTGCAACCCGAAGGCAATTCCAACTGGCTGCTGATCCACGAAAGCCAGGTCGCCCGGATTCCCCAGGAGCAGCTGCGCAAGTGCCTGAACTGACCTTTCGCCGCCAGGCCGGCGTGGCCCGCCGCTGCCTGCTGATCTCGCTGTTCGGCGTCATGTGCCTGGCCCTGGCGCTGGGCATGCTGTGGAAACACGCCCACAGCACCTCGGCCATCGACGGCCGCTACGCCTCCACCGGCCAGGTGCTGCTGGGCAACGGCAAGGTGCTGGAAATCGCCCAGACCACCATGTTCCACGAAGGGCGCTTCTATTCGATGATCCAGCAGGACGCCAACATCCTCGAAGTCTCCGGCCAGGTGGGCAACGATCTCGGCGGGCGCTACCAGTTGCAGGTGGAAGAAAACAGCATCAGCAACCTGCAGGCCGACAGCGGCCTGGACAGCGAGCTGATCTTCAACCTGCTCTACGGCCGCCAGCGCGGCGCGCGCATCACCCTCGAACCCCTGGGCGGCTGCCTCTACGGCGTGGAGACACGCCAGGTGTTCTGTCCGCGCCTGCGCAACCGCTGAGCCCTCTCACAGTTTCAATGCCGGCTGGCTCGTCGCAGCGGAAGCGGGTGCCTCGACTGCCGCTGACGTGGGCGCTTCCGCTTGTTGCGGCTGCGGCTGCGGCTGCGGCTGCGGCTGCGGCTGCGGCTGCGGCTGCGGCTCGATGAGCCTTGCGCCCGATGCCGAGTAGTGCACCTGCGCATAGCTCTCGCCGAAGATTTCCCGGTACAGGCTTTCCGCGCGGCGGGTCAGCAGGAGAATCTCGATGCGGCGGTTGGCGCCGTTCTCCGGGTCTTCCGGGCGTAGCGGCATGACGTCGGCCTGGGCCGCCACCTGCAGCACATGGGCAGCCGGCAGGCCGCTGTCGACCATCACGTTGCGCGCGCGCAGGGCACGGTCGCCGGAAAGGTTCCAGTTGTTGTAGCCATCAGGACGACGGTATTGCACGGCGTCGGTATGGCCACTGAGGATCAGCTTGTTCTGCACCTTGGCCAGCACCCCGGACAGCGCGCCGAGCAGGGTCTGGAAATGCGGGTCGAGGGTGGCCTGGCCACGGGCGAACATGAAGCGCTGCTGGTCGTCCTTGATCAGGATGCGCAAGCCCTGCGGGACTACCGTCACCTCGATATTGGCCAGCGCGTCGACCTTGCCGGACACCTCGCGGATCAGCTCGGCCAGCTCGCGCAGGTCCTCGTTGCTGTCGTACTGGCGGCCGTCGCCATCCTGCTGCAGGCTGGAGTCTCTGGCCTGCTCGCCGGCCTTGCCCTGCCTGCCGGCATCCAGCGCCAGCTGCGGCGCGGGCTTCTCCGGCGTCTTCACCGGCTGCGGCATGCCATCCAGCTCGACGGGCGTGCGGCTGGCGCCATCGAACACGCCGGCACCGCCGTCGACCACCGGGTTGGCATCCTGGTCGCCCACCGCCACCGGTTGCGGCTCGGTCTGCGGGTGGACGATCCACAGCACCATGAACAGCGCCATCATCGCCAGGGTGAAGTCGGCGAAGGCGACTTTCCAGGCGCCGCCGTGTTCATCATCGTGGCCCTTCTTGCTGCGGCGCTTGATGATGATTTCGCTGTGCTTGTCGGCACGTTTCTTCATGCTGCGTCCCGCTCTTCCTCATAGCGGGTGACCCAGGTCTCCAGCTGTTTGAAGGCCGGCTTGACGTCCTGCTCGATCAGCTTGCGCCCGGCATCCACCGCCAGCAGCGTGGGCTTGCCAGCGACGTGGGCAACCAGCGTGGTACGCACGCACTCCAGTGCCGACAGCTCGGTCTTCACGCGCTGCGCCATGGCGTTGGACAGCGGGTCCATCAGGCAGTAGCAGACGAAGATACCGAAGAAGGTCCCCACCAGGGCCGCGGCCACGTGGGCGCCGATCTCGGCCACCGAACCGCCGATGTTGCCCATGGTGATGATGATGCCGAGGATCGCCGCGAGGATGCCGAAGCCAGGCATCGCCTCGCCAACCTTGTGCAGCGACTTGGACGGCTGCAGCAGGGCATGCTCCATCGCGTCCAGCTCCTGCTCGAGGAAGCCTTCCAGCTCGTGGGCGCTGATCTTGCCCATGGCCATCAGGCGGAAGTTGTCGGCGATGAACGCCATCAGGTTCTTTTCCTGGAGGATCAGCGGATAACGGGCGAACAGGTCGCTCTGCTCCGGCTCCTCGATGTGCGCATCGAGCACCTTCAGGCCGCCGACGTCGACCATTTCCAGCAGCTCGTAGAGCAGCATCAGCAACTGGCGCTGGAACTCCTCGCCACGGCGCTTGAAGACGAACACGCCCTTGATCTGCGAGCACATTTCCAGCAGCACTTCGCGCGGGTTGGCGACGACCAGGGTGCCCAGGCCCGCGCCGAGAATGATGATCATCTCCGCCGGCTGCCAGAGCGCGCGCAATTCGCCGTGGGCCATGGCGTAGCCGCCGAGGACGCAGGCGATGATGATCAGGGCGCCGATGATTTTCTGCATGGTTATGGGTTCTTCAAAGGGTGTCGGGGTCGTTGAGGAAACGGCTGCACTTGCCGATCGCCTGCTTCATCAGCTGGCAGATGCGTGCATCGGTCAGCTCCAGTACCAGGGCGATTTCCCTGAGGTTCAGCTCGTGCTGGTAATACAGGTTGAGGATCAACCGCTCGCGCTCGTTGAGGCGTTCCAGCGCCTGGGCCAGCAGGCGCTCCTTGAGCACCCGTTCCTCCAGTGCATCGCCGCTGCCCTGCACGCCGTCATGGCCGCTCTGCAGCAGTGCGTCGAAGCTCTCGATGGCTTCGGAGGACTCGGCGCGCAGGTAATCCTGGTAGCCCGCCTCGTCGAGGCCGGTGGCGGCGAACACTTCCTCGTCGCTGGGCACGCGGCCGAGCTGGCGCGCCAGCGCACGGATCGCATCGCGAACCTTGTGTGCCTGCTGGCGCACCTGGCGCGGGCGCCAGTCCTGGCGGCGCAGCTCATCGAGAATGGCACCACGGATACGCAGCGCGGCGAAGCGACCGAACTGCTCGTCCGGCTCGCCGTAGCGACGCAGCCCCTCGAGCAGGCCCATCAGGCCGATCTGCTCCATGTCCTCGCGGTCCAGCACCTGGTTGGCCTGCAGCGACAGCTGGCTGACGATGCGCCGCACCAGTGGCAGGTACTGCATCATCCAGCGCTGCTCGGCAGCCGGCGACAGCCGCGCATGGCCGCCTTCGGGGCTGTCGTAGCCGCCGACGCCACTGGCATAGCCGTGAACAGGATCGCGAAGGGCGTGCATGGCGGCCTACTGGACGATCATCTTGCTGAGCAGCACGTGCTCGAAGGGCACCACCACCTTGCGCGTGGCAAAGTCGTCGATCACCGCCTTCTCCAGGCGCGCCTGCACCTCGCCGATCGGCATGGCGCGCAGCACTTCGAACTTTTCCGGGGTCAGGTTGGCGACCACCGAGCTGCGCACCATCGGGGCGACGCTCTCCAGCTTCTTGCGCTCCTGCTCGGCCCGGGCCTGCAGCACCAGGTCGATCACGAAGTAGTGCTCGCGGTCTTCGCCACGGGAGCTGACGATGATCTTCTCCACCGGCACGAAGAGGTATTCGGCGCTCTCCTGCTCTTCCTCCTCCCTGGTGTCGTCCTTGCCGCCGTCCTTGTCGGCGGTTGCGGCGGCCGGGGCCAGGCTGGCGGACTTGATCATCTGGTAATTGACGAACACGCCACCCAGCACGACGGCGATATTCACGATGAGCATCAGTAGAACGAGACGCGGCGTGGACATGGAGTTTCTCGAAAAATCCTGTGGGGGTGCGGGCCGTAGGCGGCCTACACGGTAATCAGTACATCGCTGTCGCCATGCGCCGCGGAGCGCCCGGCCGCCTGCGCATCACGCGGGTTGGCGGCGACTACGGGCTGTTCCTCGGCGAAGCGCTGGCGGTTCTGCTGGCCCTGCTGGCCGGACTGCGAATCGGAGGAAACCTGCACGTTGACCTGCAGGAAGTTCTGCCCGACCAGCTCCTGGCGCAGGCGCTCGCTGGTGTTCTGCAGCAGGCGCACGACGTCGCCGTTGGACGCGGAGATCTGCACGTTGAGCTGGCCGGCTTCGTGGCGCACGAGGATTTCCATGGCGCCCAGCTCCGGCGGGTCGAGGCGGATCGTCGCGTTCTGCACGCGCTGGCCCAGCTGCAGCTCGACGTTGTCGCGCAGGGCGCTGACCATCTGCTCGCCCCAGTGCGCATCGTTGCCGCCCTTGAGGTGCAGCGGCTTGTCGAACAGCGGCGACGCCGGTGCAGCAGACGAGGCTGGCGTGCTGCTGTCGGTCGCCGGAAGACGCGAGTCGAGCGTGCCGGTGGGCAACGTCGGTACGGCGGATTCCGGGGTCTGTACGGCAGCCGCCAGGTGCTGTTGCAGCAACGTCTGCGCCTGGCTCTGGGTCGCCTCGCGCGGTGCCGGCTGCGTGGGTGCGGCCGGCTCTTCGGGCAGGTCGGCGGGCGGCAGCAGCACGTCTTCGGGCTTCACTGCGACGGGCGCCGGCTGCGCCTGGCCATCCACGGCCTGGGTGGCGAAACCGGCCACCTGGGCGTGGGTCCGGGCCGCCGGGTTATCCCGTGCCTGCACCACCAGCCCGGCCTGGCCAAGCATGCCGGCGAGCCAGTTTTCCGCGCCGGAGGGCGATGCCTCTTCGCTTGCCCGGCCCTGCGTATCGTCGTCGCGGGTAGCAACGGCTAACGCCTCCGGCGGCAGCGCAGCCGTGGCTTGCTGCACCGGTTCCTCGGCCTGCGCGGTATCGAACTGGGCGAGGAACGACTGCACGCTGATGGTTCGCTCACCGGCATTCGACTGTGCCGGCGGCTGCGCGCGAAATCCCGCCACAGCGGCACTGTCGGCGCCGTCGCGGCGCGAGTCCTGCGAACGCGCCTCGGCCACCGGGCGTGCCGCACGGTCGGTGGTCGGCAGTGATTGGGTCGGCAACTGGATCACGGTCTATCGACCCTCCTGGTACGTATCCACCTGCATGTACGCCGAGCGTCCCTCGGCGTATTCCAGGTGCGAGAGCAGGAGCCGGCGCAGGCGCTCGCACTCCTCGGCGCAGGCCTGCGACGCCTGCTCGTGCAGGCGCTTCAGGTGTTTCTTGGCCAACAGCACGTCGGCCGCCAGCCCGGTCTGCGACGACATCGCCACCAGTTGCGCACGGATCGCCAGGTCGACCTGCCCCATGGCTTTCCAGTCCTTGCGCTGCAGCGCCGCACCCAGCCGTTCGTAGAGCTGGAGCAGGCGCTGGCGGTCATCCACGGGCGGCACTCACGCCCTCCCAGCCTTCGCGCAGGATGCCCAGCAGGCGCACCACTTCATCGATGCCGGCGACATCCAGGGAGATACTCACGTCGGAGATCCGGTAGATGCAGTAGTCGTAGAGGCGCGCCAGGCCCTGCACGGTCTCGCCGCCGCCCTCGTAGTCGAGAGCGCCGTTGAGGCCGTTGAGGATATTCAGGCACTTCTCCAGGGAGCGGCCCTTCTGCTGGTAGCGCTTGTGCTCGATATGCCCACGGGCGCGGGCCAGTTCGTCGAGCAGGCCGTCGAACAGCACCAGCACCAGCTCGTAGGGCGAGGACGACGCGGCCTTGGCTTCCAGGTCGATCATCCGGTAGCTGTCGTAGCTTTCATTCATGCCGTAGGCGCTCATCCGAACATCCCGCTGGTCTGGTCCATCGACTGCATGGTCTGCATCATCGAGGTGTATTGCTTGAGGTAGCGCGCGTAGTAGGTGTCGTACTGCTTCTGCAGGTTGTCGTAGTCATCGTTGACCCGCTTCAGGCTGCTGTTGAGCGACTCCTTGCGGTTCTTCAGTACGCCGTTGACGCTGCTGGTGTAGAGCGACAGCGCCTTGTCGGTGCTGTCGAGCAGGTTGCCCTTGCCCATGAACAGCTTGTCCAGCCCTTCCGGGTCGGCGGCGATGGCCTTCTCGAAGCGCGTCGAGTCCAGGGTCAGCTTGCCGTTGCGGTCGGCGCTGATGCCGAAGCTGATCAGGTTGGCGCCACCGAAGGTGGTACGCAGCATCTGGTTGAGGCTGTTCTCGATGGCCCGCACGCTGGAGTCGCCGGCCAGGGCGCCACGGGAATTGCCGCTCTGGTCGCCGGAGGCGGTGAGGCTGTCGATCTGGCTGGCCAGGGCGTTGAAGGCGTCGATGAAGGTCTGCACCTTCTTCTTGGTCTCGCCCTGATCCTGGGAGATGGTCATGGAGATCGGCTGCTCGCCGGATTTCTGCGCCTGTGTGAAGGTGACGCTGACGCCATCGATGATGTTGTCGAAGGTGTTGCTGGCGTTGGTCAGCAGCATGCCGCTCTCGCCGCCCAGGCGGACGCGGGCGTCCTGCGCCCTGGACAGTTCCTGCGGATTGCCGATGGCATTCTCGAAGGCACTGTTGGCGCCGTCGGTGCCGCTCAGCGACAGGCTGATGGCATTTTCCGCGCCGGACTTCTCCGCGCCCAGCACCAGCGAGACCTGGCCGTTGCTGCGCACCAGGGTGGCCTTCACGCCGGTGTTGTCGGTGGCCTTGTTGATCGCCGCGGCCAGCTCATCCATGGAATTGCTGCCGTCGCCGTCGGTATCGATCTTGCTCAGGTCGATGTCGAAGGACTTGCCGTTCTGGCTCAGGGTCAGGGTGCCCTGGGTGTCGATGTCGCCGCTCTGCAAGCCGGAGAAGGACAGCTGGTGGCTGCTGGCGAGTTGCTCGACGAAGAAGTCGTAGCGGCCGGCGACGGCGCTCTTGCCGACAGTGGCGGTGAGATAGCCGTCCTTGCTCAGCTTGGCACTGTTGATCAGCATGCTGGTGTTGCTGCCGGTGGTGCCCTGCAGCCCCTTCACCGCGGTGGAGAAGGTCTTCAGCGCCGTTTCCAGCGAGGTCACGGCGGTCAGCTGCGACTGGTACGAAGCCTTGTTGCGGTCAGCCTTGTTCAGCCCGCTCTGCACATCGTACGTCGCCAGTTGCTGGGCCATCTGCTTGACGTAATCGGAATCTATGGTCGCCATCTGAATCCACCTCTTTGTAGCCGAAGGAGCAATTACGGTGCCAATGCCGTAAGGCCCGCCGTTCAAGGCTTTGCGGGTTTCCCAGGGAGAAGGTGAACTTCCGCCCGGCGTGGTTTGGCGCGCAGCGGGAAGCGGCATTTCCGCCTGCCGCAAGCGCGCCCTGATGCAGAGGAAGGGCGACCGTGGGGAGGGATTCGTTAAGAGGTTTCGACGGGGTGTTTTACGGAGGCACAGCGGCCATCGCCGAACTCACGTGCCGGTGCCTCCCTCACCCCAACCCTGGCTAGGTGCCGCGCTTCTGAGGGAGAGGGAACAGATCGCGGGGCGCACTCCGTTCGCGGTGGGCATGGCGCTGTACGGTTCGCGAGCAAGCTCGCTCCTACGAAGAGCGCGTCGACATTAGCCTGTAGGAGCGAGCTTGCTCGCGAACAGAGCCCAGCCAGAGGAAACCGCAACTGAAAGGTAAGGCCTGGATCAGTAGGACTGCCGCGAATACACCGGCTGTTCGCGCGGATCGCCCAGCAGTTGGCTGAGGATGTCATGGTGCATTGCCAGCAGCTTGCCGTTGCGCTCGTTGAGGCGCTTGCACTGGGCGGTCAGCTGCCCCAGCTGCAACCACTCCTGCTGCAGCTCTTCGCGACGTGGCGGCTGGTAGTTGGACAGCAGCGTGCGCATGCCGTCGGCGTCCATCGGCAGCTGGAAGGCGCGCAGCACGCGGCTGCGGCGCTCGGCGCGGCCGGCGATGGCTTCAAGCAGTGCCTGGATGTCCGGGTTCAGCGCCTCGATCTGCGCACTGTCCCGCGCCAGCAGGTGACGATACAGCTCCTGCAGGCGTTCGCGCAGCGCCAGGCAATCGCGGCCATCCTGCTGGATGTCCTGCTCGACCACCTGCAACAGCCGCGCGCGCTGGGTCATGCGTCGCTGCCGCGATGGTAGGAGAGGATGCTGGTGGCGAGCACGCTGGTGTCGTTGCCCAGCTCGCCATTCATCAGTGCGCGGCGGATTTCCGCGACGCGGCTCTGGTCCACGTCGGGCATGGCGCGCAGGGTTTCCTGCATCTCGTCCAGGCGCAGCGAGTCGCTGACCGGCGCACTGGCGGCGGTCTCCGCCACCGGGGCGACGCGCTCGCTGCGCGCGCTCTTGGCGGACTCGCTGGTGGCCAGCGCGACGCTGGTCAGTTGCCGGGTGATTTCCATGGTCGGTATCCGAATGTTTTTGGGCCTTTCCCCCAGAGGGCGACCGCCCCGCGGGAAAACTTAAATGCCGTGTTTCGAGTTCGCCACACGGACGGCAGATAACCGCAAGCGGTTATTCGCCCTACGGTTCGAAGCCCCATCGTAGGGCGCATAACGCGGAACGCGTTATCCGCCATTCCCTTCACGCCCGCGCCCGCCACCAGGACTGCGCGGCGAGGCCATCCTGGATTTTCTGCTCCTGCTGCGCAAGTTGCGCCTGCCACTGGCCGATCTTGGTTTCGATCACCTGGGCCAGCACTTTCTCACTGCGCATGGCCGCCAGCAGTTCGCCCTGGATACGCGCGAGGGCCTGCTCGGCGACTTCCAGCTCGCGGCGCTGCAATTGCAGCATCTTGTGCAGGGTGGCCTTGTACTGCTGCTGGTTGTGCCGCTGCAGCGGTGTGCTGGTGGCCACACTGAAGCCGCACAGGCGGTCGAGTCCGGTGATGTTGTTGCGGTAGCGCTGGCAGAGGTTCTGCTGGTAGTTGACCCGTCCGAGCAACTCGCGGACCTTGCCGCCACGCACGTCGGCCAGGCGTCCGAGCATATCGATCTGCGCCCTCATCAGCGGCCACCGACGATGCTTTGCAGGGTCGCGACGCTGTTGCCGAGCTCGGCGCCATCGGCGGTTTCCTGGCGCAGGTAGCGCTCCAGCATCGGCGCCAGCTGCACCGCGCGGTCGGTCTTCACGTCCATGCCCGGTGTGTAGCCGCCCAGCGGGATCAGCTCCTTGATGCGCTCATAGGTGCCGCTGAATTCCTTGAACTGGCGCGCCGCGGAGAGGTGCAGCGGATCGGCCACCTGGCTCATGCAGCGACTCACCGAAGCGCCGATGTCGATGGCCGGGTAATGCCCGACATCAGCCAGCCGGCGCGACAGCACGATATGCCCGTCGAGGATGGCGCGGGCGCAGTCGACGATCGGGTCCTGGTGATCGTCGCCTTCCGCCAGCACGGTGTAGATGGCGCTCAGGCTGCCCGTCTCGCCCTCGCCATTGCCGGCGCTTTCCACCAGCTCCGGGAGCATGCCGAACACCGACGGCGGGTAGCCCTTGGTGGCCGGCGGTTCACCCAGGGCCAGGGCGATCTCGCGCTGGGCCATGGCGTAGCGGGTCAGCGAATCCACCAGCAGCAGCACGTCCTTGCCCTGGTCACGGAAGTAGGCGGCGATGCTGTGGCACAGCTCGGTGGCCTTCAGCCGCATCAGCGGCGACTCGTTGGCCGGCGCGACCACCACCACGGCCTTCTGCAGGCCTTCCGGGCCGAGGGAATGCAGGATGAATTCCTGCACCTCGCGGCCGCGCTCGCCGATCAACCCGACCACCACCACGTCGGCCTTGGTCTGCCGGGTGATCATCCCCAGCAGCACGCTCTTGCCCACCCCGCTGCCGGCGAACAGGCCGACGCGCTGGCCCTTGCCCAGGGTCAGCAGGCCATTGATGGCGCGCACGCCGACGTCCAGCGGCTCGGATACCGGACGCCGGCGCAACGGGTTCACCTGCGGCAGCTCGGTAGGCAGCGGGTGGCGGCCGGCAAGCTTGCCGAGGCCGTCCAGGGGTTCGCCAAGGCCGTTGACCACGCGCCCCAGCCAGGAATGATCGATATGCAGCACGGCTTCGTCCGGCGCCGGGAAGACCCGTGAGCCGGAGGTCAGGCCGACGGGCTTCTTGAAGGGCATGAGGTAGGTGATGTCTCGGTTGAAGCCGACCACCTGCGCCTCCAGGCGCTCGCCGTCGGCGACTTCCACGTAGCAACGCTGGCCGGTCATGCGGCGGCAGCCGAGGCTTTCCAGCAGCAGGCCGGAGACCCGCACCAGGCGACCGCTGACCCGCGCCAGCTGGACCGAGTCCAGCGAACGCAGCGCTTCTTCGAGCTTGAAGCCGTCGCCCAGGGCCATCTTCAGTCTTCGTCCTGCAGGTGCGCGCTCAGCGTTTCCATGCAACTGTCCAGGCGCTGCTGGCAGCCGATGTCGGCTTCCGCCTGGGCGGTGACGACACGGCATTCGCCCAACGCCAGGCGCTCGTCCGGCACCAGGCGCCACTTCGCGGCGCGCTCGGGGTTCAGCTCGCGGATGCGCGCGCATTCTTCCGGGTTGAGCAGGATCTGCACCTCGCCCTGCTCGCCCGGCATGGCGGCCAGCGCTTCTTCCGCGAGCGTCAGCAGTTGCGTGGGGTTGAGCGTGAGCTCGACGCGGATGACCTGCTTCGCCACCTTCTGCACCAGCTCCAGCAACTCTTTCTGGCGGCTGCGCTGGAAGGCCTGGTGATAGTCAGCGAAGGCATCGACGGCAGCCTGCAAAGGCGCACTGGCCTGCTCGAATACCTGGCGGCCAGCAGCGCGGCCTTCCTCGCGGCCCTTGCGCAGGCCGTCCTGGCGCCCAGCTTCGAAGCCTTCGCGCAGGCCGGCTTCGCGGCCTTCGCCGACGCCGTCCTGGTAACCCTTCTCCAGGCCTTCCTGGAAGCCGTCGGAGATGGCGCGCTGGCGCGCGGCCGGGTCGCTGTCCCAGCCATGATTGTCGGCGCTGGCAGTCGCGCAGCGCGGCGGGAAGCGGTAGGGGCGCCAGGCGCGGCTGTCGGCCTTGATGACTTTGATCGCCATGCGCGGTTACCCCACCGTCTGCTCGCGGAACAGTTGCACCTGCAGGTCGCCCTCGGCGGCCAGTTCGCGCACCACGCCCATGATTTCCTTGCGCACCTGCTCGACGCGGCTCAGCGGCACCGGGCCCTGGCGGCGGTTGATCGACTCCATCTGCTGCGCCTGGCGCTTCGGCATGGCGCCCTGGATGGCGCGCACCAGCTCGGGCTCGGCGCCCTTGAGGGCGACCACCCACTCGTCCAGCGGGATCACCTCCAGCAGGGTCTGCAGCACTTCCTGGTTCTGTCGCGAGAGAATGAAGAAGTCGTACATCTCGTCTTCGATCCTGCCGACCAGGCTGTCGTTGTGGGCGCGCAGCAGCTCGAACATCTGGTTACGGTCGCCCTTGAAGCGGTTCATGATGTCCGCCGCCTGCTTCACCCCGCGCACCTGCGAGCCCTGGGTGGAGAGCACGCGCAGGCTGCGGTCGATCAGTTGCTCCAGCTCGGCGATGACATCGCTGTTCACTTCGCTGAGGTTGGCGATGCGGAACAGCAGTTCGTCCTGGCGTTCGGCGGGCATCGCTTCGAGCACGTCGGTGGCCATGCCCGGCGGCAGGAAGGCGAGGAACACCGCCTGCATCTGCGCGTGCTCCTTGGCGATCAGCGCGGCGAACTGCTTGGGATCGATCCACTCCATGCGCGCCATCTTGGCGCGGATTTCCTCGCCATAGATGCTGTCCAGCAGGTTGCGCGTGATGTCGCTGCCCAGCGCCTTGCCGAGCATGCCGGCGAGGTAGGAACGCGAGGCGCCCTTGATGCTCGATTGCAGCTTGTAGTCGTCGAAGAAGCGCCCAATGACGTCGGACACGGTGTTCTGCTTGACGTTGGACAGCCGCGCCATCGCCTGGCTGATGCTGACGATCTCCTCGCGGCTGAAGTTGCGCAAGATGCCCGCGGAGGCCTCGTCACCCATGCTCAGCATGAGGATCGCCGCCTGTTCCAGGGAGCTCACGGCGCGCATCTGCGGGCCGCGCTTTTTCGTTTCTTCAGGCAGGCTCGTGTCGGTCATTGCGGCCAATCCAGTGCTTGATCACTTCCGAAACCCGTTCCGGGTCGTTCTTCGCCAGCATCTGCAGATGCTCGATCTGGTGCTCCAGGCCCGAGCCCGGCGCCGGCAGACGGATCTCCGAGAGCGGGTTCAGCTCGCCGAGCACGTTGAGCCCGCCGACGCTTTCATTGGAGAGCGCCAGGCGCCGCTCGGCGTCCAGGGCCAGGGGATACTCGTGGCTCCCTTCAGGCAGCGCGGCAGTCGCCGCTGGCTGGCTGCGCTGGGTCAGGCTGCGCACTGCCGGGCGCACGCCGAACAGCAGGAACAGCAGGGCGATCAGGCCGAGCACGGTGTAGCGCACCAGTGCTTGCAGGGCGCTGCTTTCCCACCAGCTGGCGCCCGCCTCTTCCACCGGCACGGCGGCGAAGGGGAACACGCTGACGGTGATCAGGTCGCCGCGCTGGGCGTTGAAGCCCACCGCGCTCTTGACCATGGCCTCGAAGTCGGCGCGGGCTTTGTCGGTCCAGCCGCCTTCGGGCGCGGTGGCGGCGTTGATCACCACGGCGACGCTCTGCTGGCGCAGGGCGAAGGCCGGGTACTTGATGTGGGTGACGCGCTGGTCGAAGTCGTTCTGCCGGGTGGTCTCGTTGCGGGTCGAGGTCGCGGCCTTGTTGTCGGTCGCGGCGACCTTGCCGTTGCCCGGCGGGTTGGCGCCCTGGGCGGCATTCTGTCCCTGCTGCGGTGGCGGCGGCTCCGGCGGGCGGTTGCTCAGCGAGCCGGGCACGCCAAGGGCGAGCTGGTCCAGGGTGCTCTCGTTGCGCAGCGACTCACTGCGCAGGCGCGGCGCTTCGCCGTAGACCTGCTGGGTCTCTTCCTTCTGGCTGAAGTCGATGTCGGCGGACACGCTGATGCGGTAGTTGCCCAGGCCCAGCACCGGCGCCAGCACTTCCTCGACATTGCCCACGGCCTTGCGCTGGTACTCGTCCACCGCCTGCCAGTTCTGTGACGGGCCGCCAGCACCGCTGATCCCGCGCGAGAGCAGCACACCGTTCTGGTCCACCACGCTGACGTCCTCGGCTTTGAGCTGCGGCACGCTGCCGGCCACCAGGTTGACGATGGCGCCGACCTGCTCGGGGCTTAGCCGCTGACCGGGCGCCAGTTGCAGCAGCACCGAGGCCTTGGCCGGATCGCGGCGGCCGACGACGAAGGAATTGCTGTCCTCGCGGGCGACGTGCACGCGCGCCTGCTCGATGCCCTTCAGGCCCATGATGGTGCGCGCCAGTTCGCCCTCCAGGCTGCGCTTGAGGCGCACGTCCTGGAGGAAGTGGCTGGTGCCCAGCGGCTCGTCCTTGTCGAACAGCTCGTAGCCGGCCGGCATCGATACCTTCACGCCCTTGGCCGCCAGCAGCATGCGCGCGCGGGCCAGGTCCTCCTCGCGCACCAGCACCTGGCCGCTCTGCGGATGCAGGCGATAGTCGAAGGCTTCGGCGTCCAGCACCTGCATCACGTCGGCGGCCGGGTAGGCCTCGCCGGCGCCATACAGCGGGCGATAGGCACCCTGGTCGCGCCACAGGTAGAACACCACGGCGGCGGCCAGCAGCGCGGCGCCCAGGGCGATAGCGAGCAGCCCCAGGCGCGGGTCGAGCTTGAGTTTGTCGAGCGCCAGGCGCCCTTTCAGATTCTGCAGCACTGTCAGTCCTTACAGCGGCATGCGGATGATGTCGTCGAAGGCGCCGGTGAGCTTGTTGCGCACCTGCAGCAGCGCGGAAAACGACACGCTGGCCTTCTGGCTCTGGATCATGGCGCCGACCAGGTCGTCGCTCTGGCCGCTGTCCACCGCGGCCATGGCGGCACTGGACTTGTGCTGCTCGGCATCCACCGAGCGCAGCGCCTGCTCGAAGCTGGCACCGATGCCCTGCGCCGGCGCATTGCCGCCGAGCGGCGCGGCGGGCCGCACGGCCGGGCCGCTGGCCAGATCGGCGTAACGGTTCATCCGGTCCAGCATGTCCTGCTGCACCTGCATGATCGAACTCATGGAAGGTCTCCCCCGGAAGACGTAATCAGAACTGCACCTGCACGCCCTGCTCACGCATCGCGTTGAGCCGGTAGCGCAGCGCGCGGGTGGTCATGCCCAGGCTCTCGGCGGCCTTGGTCTTGTGCCCGCCGAAGCGGCGGATGGTGTCGATCACATGCTGGTACTCGGCGAGCTTGCCGCTGGCGCGCAGTGCGGCGCGGCCGCCTTCGGCCGCCAGCGGGATCACCGCGGCGACAGTCGCCAGCGTGGCCGGCGGCGCGGCCAGGCCGAGGTCGCGTGGCTGGATGAACAGGCCGTTGCGCAGCACCAGGGCGCGTTGCAGGGTGTTCTCCAGCTCGCGCACATTGCCCGGCCAGTCGTGCTGCAGCAGCGCGCGGCCGGCGGCCTCGGTAAGCAGGTCATGCTCGGCGTCCTGCGGGGCGTACTGGCGGATGAAACGCCGCGCCAGCGGCAGCACGTCTTCCTTGCGCTCGCGCAGGGGGGCGATGTGCAGCGGCAGCACGTCGAGGCGGAACATCAGGTCGGCGCGGAAGCGCCCTTCGCCGACTTCGGCCTGCAGGTCGCGGTTGGTGGCGGCGATCACGCGTACGTCGAGCTCGATCTCGCGGCGCCCGCCGAGGCGCTCCACGCGCTGCTCCTGCAGGACGCGGAGCAACTTGGCCTGCAGGGCCAGCGGCAGCTCGCCGATTTCGTCGAGCAGCAGGGTGCCGCCGTTGGCCAGCTCGAACTTGCCCGGCTGGGCAGTCACCGCGCCGGTGAAGGCACCGCGTTCGTGGCCGAAGAGGATGGATTCGAGCATCGCCTCGGGGATCGCCGCGCAGTTCACCGCGACAAACGGCGCGTCCGGGCTGGCGATGCCGTGGATGTAGCGGGCCAGCAGTTCCTTGCCGGTGCCGGTCTCGCCGGTGATCAGGATCGGCGCGCGGGTCTGCGCGACACGCTGCGCCATGGCCAGCAGGCGGCGACCAGCCTGGGAGCGCGAAACGAACAGTTCCTGGGCAGCGCTGGAGGCTTCCTGACGCCGCAGCAGTGCGGCCAGCTGGCCGGCGCCGAACGGCGACAGCAGGTAGTCGACGCAACCCAGGTCAAGCAGGGTGGCGGCCTTTTCCTGCTCTTCATAGCCGACGATGGGCACCACGTCGCGCTCGCGGCCATCGCCGAGCAGCGCGCCAACCTGGGCATACAGATCAGGCGCGGGGAAGGCGCCGGCGAGGATGAACAGCAGGGCCGCGTCGCTGCGCGCACGGGCCAGTTCGGCGAAGCCGGAGAAACGTTCGACGCGGCAGCCTTCGGCCAGCAGCGTCTGCAAAAGCAGGGCGTGAGCGGCGTCCGAGGACGGCCCGATGATCGCAACTTTTTTCTGCGCAGGCCGCTCTTCGAGCAGCGTTTCACATAATTGATCGATCGACTGGCTTAAACTGTTCACCGCAACTTTCCATTCGCTAGTGCGTTCGCAAGCCCTCCATCGTTCAACGCCAGCATCAGCCGACAACTATAATCGGCGACTGCGGAACCTGTTTCTGGATCGGCTATCTCACGGGTGGCATTGCAACAACTTCGTCATATATGAAGTCGCTGCAACCTGTAACTAACCCAGCCACCCTAACAAGTGCCAGCACTACGCCATAGCTTCCCGCCGATTAATTAAGATCAATAGACAAAAAGTTCCGTCAAAAACAGCATTTGATATCTATTGATTTAATCGGGCGACCTCAGATCGCTATCATTGCGCCACGTCAGCAGCCTGTGACGCAGCAGTCACGGGCCTCCTGACAGACAGAGCATGCCGCGAGCAACGATCAGCCGACCCCGGCGGTCACGACACTTCCCGTGTCCTTGGGCAGATGGCAGATCGAACCTGGAAGTACGACGCTGAGCATGACTGGCAAATCAAAAGTCCACCATGGCGTGCCCGCCGACAGTCTCATCCGACTGAAACCGCAGAAACTCGGCCGGCATTATCACAAGATTCCGCAGTACATCAAAGAGATCTCCGGAAAGTATCCGCGGATTATCAGCGACTATTTCCTGCGACATTATCGAATCAATCTCGAACTGGCCAACCTGACTATTCACGAGGAACTTCCCCGTGAACTCGAGTGCCTTTTCGATTCGCCCCTGGGCAAGTTCGGTTTCGCCATGGACCGCGCCCTGCTCACCGAAGTCATCGAGTGCTATTACGGCGGCACGCTGGTCGCCAATCGCGATACGCCGCCGATCAGCAGCTCCGAGCAACGCATGCTCGAGCGCCTCGGCCTGGACGTGGTCGACCTGTTCGGCCGCGCCCTGCTGATGGGCGAATCGGTCGGCCGCCTGCAGCAGATCGACCCCACCTATGAAGAGGTGCAGTGGGAGTATGTGGCCGAGTTCAGCTACGTCAGCCACCTGACCGGCGAGCGCTCCTCGCTCTACCTCTACCTGGACAACCCGCTGGCGGACGAGCTCACCCGCCGCCTCGCCGGCCCACCACCGCCGCGCCTGACCGGCAACCCGGTGGAGCACATCAAGCACCTGCCGCTGCGCCTGGACTGCGTGGTTGCCGCCGCGCGCATGCCACTCGCCCAGGTACTCGCCCTGGAGCCGGGTGATGTGTTGATGATCCGCCCGCTGGACCGCGTCGAGGTCCGCGTGAACCAGCAGAAGCTGTTCCGCGGCGCCATCTTCGAAGACGACGGCACCCTCTTCCTCTCCTCCCTGGAAAGCGTGAAAAACCCATGACTGGCTCTCTCTCCGACTCCGAGTTCGAGTCGCTGATCAACGATGACGACCTGGACCTGACCCAGGACGCCACCGACATTCCCGCCGAGCCCGTGCGCGCTTCATTGCCGCAGCAGGACCTGAGCTTCTTCGGCAAGATTCCGGTAAACGTCACCCTCGAAGTCGCCTCGGTGGAAATCTCGCTGAAGGAGCTGATGGATGTGGACGCCAACAGCGTGATCATCCTCGACAAGCTCGCTGGCGAGCCGCTGGACGTGAAGGTCAACGGCGCGCTGTTCGCCAAGGCCGAAGTGGTAGTGATGAACGGCAACTACGGCCTGCGCGTGCTCGAACTGTGCGGCGCCAGCCTCGACGCCCTGACTGCCTGATGAAATTGCGCCGCTTCCTGACCGGCAGATTGCCAGCCACGCTGGGCCTGCTCATCGCCGTGCTGTGCCCGCTCTACGCGCAGGCAGCCGGCGGCGAGGTGACGCTGTTCAACCTGCACGACACGGCAGACGGCCAGGCCTTCAGCGTCAAGCTGCAGATTCTCATCGTCATGACGCTGCTGGGCTTCCTCCCGGCGATGCTCATGCTGATGACCTGCTTCACCCGTTTCGTCATCGTGCTGGCGATCCTCCGGCAGGCCATCGGCCTGCAGCAGAGCCCGCCGAACAACGTGCTGGTGGGCATCGCCCTGATCATGACCCTGCTGGTCATGCGCCCGGTGTGGCAGGACATCTACGCCAATGCCTACCAGCCCTTCGAGGCCGACCAGATCAGCCTGGAAGACGGCCTCGGGCGCGCCAAGCAGACGCTGAGCCGCTTCATGCTCGCGCAGACCAACCGCACCTCGCTGGAAACCATGGTCTCCCTGGCCGGCGAAAGCGTGCCGGAGAAATTCGAAGACCTGGACTTCTCCCTGCTGCTGCCGTCGTTCGTGCTCAGCGAGCTGAAGACCGCCTTCCAGCTCGGCTTCATGATCTTCATCCCGTTCCTGGTGATCGACCTGGTGGTGGCCAGCGTGCTGATGGCGATGGGCATGATGATGCTCTCGCCGATGATGATCTCGCTGCCGTTCAAGCTGATGATCTTTGTGCTGGTGGACGGCTGGGCCCTGATGATGGGCACGCTGACCAGCAGCGTGCAGCCCTTCTAGCGGCCTTGCGGAGAACGCCATGCTCACCCCGGAAAGCGCCGTCGACATCGTTTCCAACGCCGTGCACATCACCGCGCTGATCGTTTGCGTGCTGATCCTGCCGAGCCTGATCGGCGGCCTGCTGATCAGCATTTTCCAGGCGGCCACGCAGATCAACGAGCAGATGCTCAGCTTCCTGCCGCGCCTGCTGATCACCCTGGGGATGCTGGTGTTCGCCGGGCACTGGATCCTGCGCACGCTCTCAGAGCTGTTCATCCAGTCGTTCCACCAGGCAGGCCGCCTGGTCGGCTGATGCCATGCAGCCAGGCGCATCCTTCCTGCAGGCCTTCGACTACCTGCAAACGCTGCAGGCCTGGTGGTGGCCCTTCTGCCGGATCATGGCGGTGTTCGCCCTGGCGCCGATCTTCAGCCACAAGGCGATCCCCATGCGCCTGCGCATACTTCTCGGCCTGGCCCTGACCGTCGCCCTCGGCGCCGCGCTGCCACGGCCGCCGGCTATCGACCCGCTGTCCGCCCAGGGTCTGCTGGTAGCGCTGGAGCAGATCGTCTTCGGCCTGATGCTGGGCCTCTCGCTGATGCTGGTGTTCACCGTGTTCACCCTGGTCGGCGACGTGATTTCCACCCAGCTCGGCCTGAGCATGGCGGTGTACAACGACCCCATGAACGGCGTGTCGTCGTCCTCGATCCTCTACCAGCTGTACTTCATCCTGCTGGTGTTCCTGTTCCTCTCCATCGACGGCCACCTGCTGGTGGTGAGCATCCTCTACCAGAGTTTCATCTATTGGCCGGTGGGCAGCGGCCTGCACTACCTGGGGCTGGAGTCGGTAGTGGGCAGCCTGGCCTGGGTATTCGCCGCCGCGGTGCTGATCACCCTGCCGGTGGTGTTCTGCATGACCCTGGTGCAGTTCTGCTTCGGCCTGCTGAACCGCATCTCGCCGGCGCTCAACCTGTTCTCCCTGGGCTTCCCCATGGCGGTGCTGGCCGGCCTGGTATGCATCTGGCTGACCCTGCCGGATATCCCCGAGAACTACCTCAAGCTCACCCGCCAGCTGCTCGATGCCATCGGCGTGATCTTCCGCGAGGGGCGCCATGGCTGAGCAGCACAGCGCCCAGGAAAAAACCGAAGAGGCCTCCCAGCAGAAACTCAAGAAGAGCCGCGAGGATGGCCAGGTCAGCCGCTCCAAGGACCTCTCCACCACGCTCTCGCTGCTGGCCACGCTGGTCGCCCTGAAGTTCTGCGTGGAGCACTTCTACGAAGGACTGAAGCAGGGCTTCGCGCTGTCGTTCATCGATTTCAGGAACAGCGAGATCGGCCTCGACGACCTGCCGCTGGTGCTCGGCCATCACCTGGTGCTGTTCATCACCACGCTGCTGCCGCTGCTGGTCACGCCATTGCTGGTGGTGCTGTTCTCGATGATCCCCGGCGGCTGGATCTTCTCCAGCAAGAACTTCATGCCCAAGCTGTCCAAGCTCAACCCCATCACCGGGCTCGGACGCATCTTCTCGCTGCAGAACTGGACCGAGCTGGCCAAGTCGCTGCTGAAGATCGCCGTGCTGATCGTCGTCGCCGTCTACCAGCTGCACGGCGCCCTGCCCGGCCTGCTGGCGCTGCAGCGCAGCAACGTACACAGCGCCATCGCCGCAGCGTTCAGCACCTTCTACGACATCACTGTCTCGCTGCTGGTGGTGTTCATCCTGTTCTCGGTCATCGACATCCCGATCCAGTACTTCTTCTTCAAGAAGAAGCTGCGCATGACCAAGCAGGAGCGCAAGGAAGAGCACAAGAACCAGGAAGGCCGCCCGGAAGTGAAGGCGCGCATCCGCCAGTTGCAGCGCCAGCTGGTGCACCGGCAGATCAGCAAGACGATCAAGACCGCCGACGTGGTGATAGTGAACCCGGTGCACTTCGCCGTGGCGCTGCGCTATGACCCGAAGAAGGCCCAGGCGCCCTACGTGGTCGCCAAGGGCCTCGACGAGACCGCGCTGTACATCCGCAAGATGGCCAGGGCCCATGACCTGGAAGTGCTCGAACTGCCGCCGCTGGCCCGTGCGATCTACGCCACCACCCAGGTGAACCAGCAGATTCCGGCACAGCTGTACAAGGCCGTGGCCCACGTCCTGACCTACATCCTCCAGCTCAAGGCCTGGCGCTCCGGGCGCCGTGAACGACCGGAGCTGATCCGTAACGTCCCCATCCCCGAAGAATTGCTGAACAGAGTCTGACCATGCGCCTACTGCAGTCACTATTGCCGACGTTCCAGAGCGGCCGCATCGGCATCCCGCTGATCATCCTGTCGATCCTTTCGATGATCATCCTGCCGCTGCCACCGCTGGTGCTGGACGCCCTGTTCACCTTCAACATAGTGGTGGCGATCCTGGTGCTGCTGGTCAGCGTGTCGTCGAAGAGCCCGCTGGACTTTTCCTTGCTGCCCACGGTGATCCTGGTCACCACGCTGCTGCGGCTGACCCTGAACGTCGCCTCCACCCGCGTGGTGCTGCTCGACGGCCACACCGGCACGGGCGCGGCGGGCAAGGTGATCGAAGCCTTCGGCCACGTGGTGATCGGCGGCAACTTCATCGTCGGCCTGATCGTCTTCGTGATCCTGATGATCATCAACTTCATGGTCATCACCAAGGGCGGCGAGCGCATCTCCGAGGTGACCGCGCGCTTCACCCTGGACGCCCTGCCCGGCAAGCAGATGGCCATCGACGCCGACCTCAACGCCGGCCTGATCGAGCAGAACGAAGCCAAGCGGCGGCGCTCGGAAGTGGCCAAGGAAGCCGACTTCTACGGCGCCATGGACGGCGCCTCGAAGTTCGTCCGTGGCGATGCCATCGCCGGCATCCTGATCCTGCTGATCAACCTGTTCGGCGGCCTGGCCATCGGCGTATTCGTCTACGACCTGCCGGCTGCGCAAGCCTTCCAGCGCTATGCCCTGCTGACCATCGGCGACGGCCTGGTGGCGCAGATCCCGGCACTGCTGCTGTCCACCGCGGCGGCGATCATCGTCACGCGGGTCAACGAGTCGGCGGAGATCACCAGCCTGGTGCGCAAGCAGATGCTGGCCTCGCCGTCGCTGCTCTACACCGTCGCCGGCATCCTCGTGGTACTCGGCCTGGTGCCGGGCATGCCGCACACCGCCTTCTTCGCCTTCGCCGCACTGGTGGCGTTCATCGCCTGGCGCCTGTCGCTGGCCGGCCCGCCCATCGAGGCGCAGACGCTGGAGCAGACCCAGGCCCTGACGCACGCGATGGACCAGGAAAAGGCGCAGCAACTGGCCTGGGAAGACATCCCGCTGGTGGAGCGGCTGTCGATCTCGCTGGGCTACAAGCTGGTCAGCCTGGTCAACGAGGCCAGCGGCGCGCCACTGCCACAGCGGATTCGCGGGGTGCGCCAGACCCTCTCGGAGAGCCTGGGCTTCCTCCTGCCGGAAGTGCAGATCCGCGACAGCCTGCGCCTGAAGGCCTCGCAGTACGCCATCCACATCAACGGCGAGCGCATCGACGGCGCGGAAATCCACGCCGACCGGCTGATGGCGATTCCCTCGCCGGAGCTCTACGGCGAGATCGACGGCATCCTCGGCGTCGACCCGGCGTACCGCATGCAGGTGGTGTGGATCCTGCCGGCGGACAAATCCCGCGCGCTGAACCTGGGCTACCAGGTGATCGACTGCGCCAGCGTGGTCGCCACGCACCTGAACAAGGTGGTGCGCGAGCACCTGCCGGACATCTTCAAGCACGACGACGTCGAACACCTGATGCAGCGCCTGACCCTGCAGGCGCCCAAGCTCGCCGAATCGCTGAAGGCGCAGCTGACCTACTCGCAGCAGCACCGGGTGTTCCGCCAGCTGCTGCAGGAAGAAGTGCCGCTGAAGGACATCGTCACCATCGCCAGCGCCCTGCTCGAAGGCAGCGAGACCACCAAGGACCCGGTGCTGCTGGCCTCCGACGTGCGCTATGCGCTGCGCCGCAGCATCGTTTCCTCGATCGCCGGCGAGCGCCCGGAGCTGAGCGTATTCGTCCTGGAGAATGCCCTGGAAAACACCCTGCTCGGCGCCCTGAGCATCGCCCAGCAGGCCGGCCCGGTGAGCCTGGACAACATCCCGGTGGAGCCCAGCCTGCTCAACCAGCTGCAGCACAGCATGCCGGTGGTGAAGGAGAAACTGCGCAAGGAAGGCCACCCGCCGATCCTCACCGTGATGCCGCAACTGCGGCCGCTGCTGGCGCGTTATGCGCGGGTGTTCAGCCCGGGGCTGCACGTGCTGTCGCAGAACGAGATTCCGGAGCGGGTGGGGGTGCAGATCGTCGGGACGCTGGGGTGATGGAGCTGGCGGAGCGGGTGCCATTCTGAGCGTTCGGCGCGGGGTTTCCCCCTCACCCTAACCCTCTCCCAATGGGAGAGGGGACTGTCTGGTGCAGGCGGATATTCCCGTGCTTGCCGGCGAGCTTCGACACAACCACAAAACGCCGAACGGCCTCCTCTCCCTCTGAGCGGGGCGCGCAGCCAGGGCTGGGGTGAGGGCCCGCCCGAGCACCGGACTACCCCATCACGACAACCGCGCCCGCCCCAACAGGCTGCGGTTGAAACTCACCGACATCGTAGTCACCAACTCGGTAAACGCCGCACTCGGGCGGTCGAGCTTGAAGCCCTGCTCGAAGCGCGCATTCTTGGCGTCCTTCTTCGACCACTGGCAGATCGCCGTGATATCCACCGAACGGGTGTGGTCCTCGCGTACCGGTATTTCCAGGCGCATGTCGTAGCAGCTGCCCGGCGCCAGCGGCTCTTCCGTCACCAGCCGCAGGCCACCCATCGAAACGTCCAGGACCACACCCATGGGGTCGCCGCTCAGGCGGTTGGTCACGTTGATCTGGCCGATGTGGCGGAAGGTCAATCGACGGTGCTTGCGCATGGCGGCCTCTTGTAGGGAGCGGGCTCTGGGACAGGCGTTTCAGCAGCGAAACGCGCGCGCATCCTAGCAGCGGCAGCCGCTCAAACGAACTCAAAAGCTATCAACTGGCCAGTATTTATGGCGAAACCTTTGCGCCTTCCATCGCCACGCGCGCCGCTGCATTGATGCAACGGATATTCTGCAAACAACGCTGCATGATTGCCCGCAGTGCTGCGATTTTGCACACACCCTTCCGCGCCACCCCACGGCGCACGGGCGTTTCAGCCTGGCATGCAACATGCCTTGAGTCTTCTTGCGCGCCGCCAGGCGGCCGCATCGCCGTGTTGGGAATTTGCATCTGGAGAGGGAAATGGACCCGCTAAAACTGCTGCTGGACAGAGGCCTGCTGCTGTCCGACAGCCTGACGTCCCAGGGACGCTTCATCGAAGTCTCCGCCGAGCAGACCGACCAGCTCGGCTACCCGCCGGGCTCGCTGGATGGCCAGGGCGCCGAGCTGATCTACACCGCCGACTCGCTGAACGCCCTGATGCAGCTGTTCGCCAGCCCACCGGCGGACGAGCGTGTGCAGGACCTGGAGCTGACCCTGATCCGCCACAACGGCGGCCTGTTGCCAGTGCTCGCCAGCGGCGTGCTGCAATGGCGCGACGGCGAGCCGGCGCGCCTGCACCTGGTGAAGATGCCGCTGGGGCCGGTCAGCCGCCGCCTCGGCGAGCTGCAGAGCGCCAACGAGGTGATGAGCCAGATGCTCTTCAGCGCGCGGGTGGCCTACTGGTGCATCGAGTTCGCCGAGTCGGTGGACGTGCGCGAGACGCCCGACGAGATCGTCCGCCAGGTGTTCGAGAACCGCTCCTACTGGCGCATGTGCAACCGCGCCATGGCCAACATCTACGAGATGCCCGCCGACGTCGATTTCAGCGAACAGCCGGTGCGCCTGTACTGGCCGCGCAGCCCGGCCAACGAAGAGTTCGTGCGGCGCCTGATCGAGGCGGAATTCCACGTCGATGGCGCGCTGTCGGTGGACCGCCGCCACGACGGCTCGCCGGCCTACGTGGAGAACGACGTGCGCGCCAGCATCCACAACGGCCGCCTGCTGCGCATGTGGGGCAGCCTGCGCGACGTCAGCCAGGAGCTGCGCATGCAGCACGACGCCGAGCAGCGCATCGAAGCGCTGCGCAGGGTGTTCGACGCAGTGCCCGACGCCGTGCTGGTGATCGACGAGGCGGCCCAGCCGCAATGGCGCAACGCAGCCTTCGAGCAGACCTTCGGCATCACCCGCGCCGCCGGCCTGGCCTCGACGCTGAACCGCATGCCGCTGCCCGAGCGCACCTGGCAGGTGCTCGACCTGCCGGACCAGTTCGGCAACTATCAGTCGTTCAACAGCCACTGCTCGCGCATTCTCATCCGCGAGGGCGTGGCCTGGCGCGTCTTCGTGCTGCGCTTGGCGAACAAGGCGACGGAGCTGCATCCATGAGCAAAGAAGCATGAGCGAAGAAGGTTTCTTCGCGCCGCTGCGCATGGGTATGCGCTCGTCGGTCAGCGCGTCCGGGGAGATGCTTTCCGCGCTGCTGGAGACGCCAGCCCTGCACGCCCTGCTGGACAGTTTCAGCGAGGCGCTGATCGTCTGCGACGGCGACTCGCGGGTGCGCTTCATCAACCTCGCGGCGGAACGGGTCAACCGCGTCACCCGCGTCGATGTGCTGGGCCTGCCGGACGTGGACTTCTTCCAGCGTTCGGCACTGCAGTTCGACGACTTCCAGCAGGCCCTGCGCCGCGGCGGCAAGAGCGCGCTGACCCGCTCCCGCGACGGCCGGGTGTTCCTCACCCGCGCCCAGGCGGTGCCCACCGGCGCCTATGAGAAGCCCTACAGCCTGCTGATCCAGCGCGAATACGAACCGGGCACCGCCGGCAGCCTGCGCAGCCCCTCCGGGCGCGCCTCGACCACCGACCTGCAAGGCCTGGGCGACCCGCAGGACAACGCGCTGCACATGTCGCCGCTGCTCTCCTCCATCGCCGACATGGGCGTACGCGCCTTCCGCCGCCGCGCGCGCCTGTTGCTGCTCGGCGAGCCCGGCGTGGGCAAGACCGCCATCGCCCGGCACATCCACCGCGCCGCCGGCTGGGGCGACCGGCCGTTCATCGACGTGAACTGCGCGAGCATCCCCGAGACGCTGTTCGAGTCGGAGATGTTCGGCTACGAGCGCGGCGCCTTTACCGGCGCATTGCAGTCGGGCAAGCGCGGCTACATCGAGAGCGCCTCGGGCGGCACGCTGTTCCTCGACGAGATCGGCGAGATCCCGCTGCAGGTGCAGGCCAAGCTGCTCAAGTTCCTCGAGGACGGCACCATCCAGCCGGTGGGGTCGCCGCTGTCGAAACAGGTACAGGTGCAGGTGATCGCCGCCACCAACAAGGACCTGCGCGCCCAGGTGGCGGCCGGCGAATTCCGCGCCGACCTCTACTACCGCCTGGCCGTGCTGCCGGTGGAAATCCCGCCGCTGCGCGCCCACCGTGACGACCTGCCGGTGCTGATGGACATCCTCCTGGCGCGGATCAACCGCGACCGCCAGCCGCCGCTGCGGTTGTCCTCGGCATGCCGCGAACGCCTGCTGGGCTATGACTACCCCGGCAACATCCGGGAGCTGGTGAACATCTTCGAACGCCTGGCCGTACTCGCCGACGACGTGGCGGAAGAGCTGCACCTGCCGCCGGAGCTGCTCGGCGCGCCGCCGGCCGGCAGCCCCGTCGCGCTCGCCGAACCGGCTGCGGCCATCGACGACCAGCCGCTCAAGGCCCAGGTGCAGCGCTACGAGCGCCAGGTGATCCTGCGCGCGGTGCGCCTGTGCGGCAGCAAGCGCAAGGCGGCGATCCACCTGGGCATCGACGTCGGCACGCTGATCCGCAAGTTGCAGCGCGACGATTGACCGTCCTCCGCTCCACACCGCGATTCCCGACATGCGTAGGAGCGGACTCCGTCCGCGATATGCAACAGGCCGGCTCCGAGCAGCCGGCAATCGATCGCGGACGGAGTCCGCTCCTACCCAAAACCCACCTGCCTGCGCGGGACCAACCGGTCGTGCGGCTTTACCGCGCCCGACAGAAATCCCCCTGCGACAATCCACCGCTGCAAGCCTGCCTACAGGCGTTGTCATTTCTGCTTACACCTGTACTTTCTGATTTTAAATTTTCCATTTAATTTCAATCACTTAACTATTTGGCACAGCCTGTGCTCTGTGTATCTCCGACCCGTGACCGTGCGCGGGTCCTCGAATCGCGCTGGCGCTCCTGACCGAGAGAGCCGGCAGTTCTGGAGGCACAAGAATAATGCTCATCACAGGTATCAAGAGCCGGCCGGTCTACGACCAGTTGCGCCCGCTCGCCGGCGGCAACCACCACATCATCGCCGGCCAGGGCAGCGGCGGCAGCGCCATGCTCCGTCTGCTCGCCGAAATGCCGCGCAGCGCGCCCATCCGCGTGCTGTATTCCAGCGAATCCTTCTCCGGCCAGGATCACTTCGCCGCGCTGCGCGACATTACTGACGTGGAGCTTTCGATCTACTCGAGCAACCGCGCGCTGGTCGATGACCTGCACGCCCTGCTGGGCCAGTCGCGCATGGGTACCCGCCTGTACCTGGCCGGTTCGGAGAGCTTCATCGGCACCGCCATGCAGGCCGCCGACGCAATCAACCTGAACAAGGACGAAGTGCTGCGCGAGCACGCCGGCTCCTTCGTGCGCCGCGTCTGGTGCGTGCACTGCGACGGCTACACCGAGAACGTCACCCAGCGCGTCTTCGATTGCCCGCACTGCGCCCGCACCCTGGTGGTCCGCGACCACTACTCCCGCCGCCTCGCCGCCTTCCAGGCCGTCAAGGCCGACGCCGAAGTCCCCGGCGAACTGCCGGAAGCCGAGGAGCTCGACACATGAGCCAGTCCAACGGAACCCTGAATGTCCGCGTCACCCGCATCGAGCAGGTGACCCCGGAGATCAAGCGCTTCACCCTGGCTTCCACCGACGGCGCGCACCTGACGCCGTTCTCCGGCGGCAGCAACGTCGTGGTGCTGATGCCCCACGCCAGCGGCACCTACCGCAACGCCTACTCGCTGATGAGTTCGCCCTACGACGCCAGCGCCTACCAGATCGCCGTGCGCCGCGTGGAGGAAGGCCGTGGCGGGTCAAAGCACATGCATGACGTGGTGCAGGAAGGCGACGAGCTGGAAATCCTCCGCCCGGTGAACCTGTTCCCGCTGAGCAAGCATGCGCGCCTGCACCTGTTCATCGCCGGCGGCGTGGGCATCACCCCGGTGTGCTCGCAACTGGCCGAGCTGCGCCTGCGCGGCACGCCCTTCGAAGTGCATCTGGCCGTGCGCGGCGATGCCCATGCGCGCCTGGGTGAAGAACTGCTGCAGGAATACGGCGACGCGGTGCGCCTGTACCGCGACGAGCGTGGCGAGCGCCTGGATATTTCCGCCGTGCTGGCCGACCGCCCGCTGGGCAGCGACGTCTACGTCTGCGGCCCCGAGGGCATGATCCAGGCGACCATCGACGCCGCCCACGCCCACGGCTGGACCGACAGCCACATCCACTACGAGCGCTTCCTCGAACAGGGCAGCGTCGGCGAGGCGTTCCAGGTCACCCTGGCGCGCAGCGGCGCGAGCATCCAAGTGTCGCCCGACCAGAGCCTGCTGGAGGCCGCCGAGGCCGCCGGCCACGACATCCCGTACCTGTGCCGCGGTGGCGCCTGCGGCATGTGCGAGACCAACGTCCTCGAACTGGATGGCGAAATCCTCCACACCGACGACTGGCTGTCCGACGAGGACAAGGCCGCCAACAAGAAAATCATGCCCTGCGTGTCGCGTGCCAAGTGCTCGCGGCTGGTCATCGACTGCTGAGCCGGAGAACGACCATGACCATCCAATTCCGCCCCGACGAAACCTACCGCGACGACTACACCTACGCCAACAGCCAGGCCTGCATCGACCGCGCGCCCTGGCCCTTCCCGGACGACGAGTACATGTACTCGATGAACCTGGAGCCGCACGTTTCGGTGGGCAACGACGCCTTCCGCGCGGTGTTCGACATCGACGAGCACTACATCAGCGAGTGCCGCGACCGGGCGATCACCCTGGAGAAGGACCCGGGCATGCACTACGTCTCCGCGCCGCACATGATGGAGGCGCAGTGGGACCTGCTCGAGCTGATCATGGAGGCCTACGCCAAGGACTACCCGGAGTACTTCTCCCTGGAGAAGGACGGTACCCGCTGGCACTGGACCAACAAGCTGCTGAACATCGACGACACCTTCACCTTCGGTGATCCGTCGACCCTGCCCTATGAGCCGATGGAGTACGTCACCCGCCAGGCCCAGGGCGACTGGGTATTGCAGGAAGAACGCGACGGCACCCTGTACTGGGGCGCGGGCATCGCCACCCAGCGCGCCGACTACTCGCTGCGCTTCAACCTGGGCATGGCCTGGCACGAATTCCACGGCCCGGTGCCGCTGGTGAAGGAAACCGGCATGCTCGACCGCGCGCTGAAGTTCCTCCTGCGCCTGCGCAACGGCCACCCGGTGCGCCGCCTGAACTGGTCGCTGACGGTCAACCCGCGCCTGGACGTCTCCGCCGAGTCCCTGCCCGAGTGGGCGCCGGACCGCACCACGGTGACCGCCGAAAACGCCGGTCAGAAGGTCTACCTGCGCATCGAACTGCAACCGCTGCACCGTCTGCCGCGCAGCAACGCCATCGTGTTCCCGATCCGCACCTACCTGCTGAGCCTGGAAGACATCGCCAGCAACCCGGCGTGGGCCAAGCGCATGCACCGCGTGCTCAAGTCCCTAGACCAGCAGCTCGTCGACTACAAGGGCTTCACCCGCTACCACCAGCAGGCCGTGGAGTGGCTCTCGAAGTACGACGACGGCCAGTGATCGTCGCTTCGCACACATAAAAAACCAACCCGAAAAGGGAACCGGCGGGCGTCGTGAGGCCCGCCGGACGAATGCCTTCTGCCCATCAACCCCTGAGAGGAAACAACGATGAGTGGGTCCCCTGCCAAGCGTGCCGCTGGCGTTACCGATCAAGACGCCGAGCAGCTCGCTGCCCTCGGCTACAGCTCCAACTTCGAACGCAGCATGGGCCTGTGGGAGAACTTCTCCCTGGGCTTCACCTACCTGTCGCCGGTCGTCGGCGTCTACACCCTGTTCGGCCTGTGCCTGGCCGCCGGTGGTCCGCCGATGTTCTGGACCTACCTGCTGATCGGCCTGGGCCAGTTGCTGGTGTGCCTGGTGTTCTGCGAAGTGGTCTCGCAATTCCCCATCTCCGGGGGCGTCTACCCCTGGGCCCGTCGCCTGGTGGGCAAGCGCTGGGCGTGGATGGTCGGCTGGGTGTATGCCTGGGCGCTGTGTACCTCCATTGCCGGCATCGCCGTGGGCGCCAGCCCGTACATGGCCGCCATGCTCGGCTTCGACATGCACGGCAACGCCGCCATCGGCATCGCCCTGGGGCTGATCGCGCTGTCCACCGTGCTCAACCTGTCCGGCACCAAGCTGCTCGCCCGCGTCGCCATGTTCGGCTTCATCTGCGAGCTGGGCGGCGCGCTGCTGGTGGGCGGCTACCTGCTGATCTTCGAGCGCCACAACGACTTCAGCGTGCTGTTCAACACCTTCGACATCAAGATCGACGGCAGCTACTGGCCGGCCTTCCTCGCCGCATCCCTGGCGGGGCTGTTCCAGTACTACGGCTTCGAGGCCTGCGGTGACGTCGCCGAGGAAACCCCGAACCCCGGCAAGATGATCCCCAAGACCATGCGCATGACCATCTACATCGGCGGTGCGGCGGCGATGTTCGCCTGCCTGGCGCTGATCCTCTCGGTGCCGGATATCCAGCGTGTGATCAACGGCGAAGACACCGACCCGGTGACCACCATCCTCGCCAACGCCTTCGGCCCGGTGGGCTCGAAGCTGGTGATGGCCGTGGTGATGGTGTCGTTCGTCTCCTGCGTGCTGAGCCTGCAGGCCGCCGCCAGCCGCCTGCTGTTCGCCTATGCCCGCGACGAGATGATCGTCGGCAGCAAGGCGCTATCGAAGCTCAACAGCAACCACGTACCGGCGGTCGCGCTGATGGTGGCGGGCGTGATGCCGGCAGCGATCGTCTGCCTGGGTCTGTTCATGGCCGACGCCGTGGCCACCATCGTCGGCTTCGCCGCGATCGGCATCTACATCGCGTTCCAGCTGATCGTCGTCGCCGCGCTGATCGCCCGCGCCAAGGGCTGGGCGCCGGGTGGCCAGTTCACCCTGGGCAAATGGGGCGTGCCGGTGAACGTCGCGGCGCTGCTCTATGGCGTGGCGGCGATCACCAACATGGTCTGGCCGCGCACCCCGGATGCGCCCTGGTACATGAACTACTCGATGATCCTCACCACGGTGATCGTGCTCGGCGCCGGCCTGCTCTACATGCTGCTGGCCAAGCCCTACGACAAGGGCACGGCGCCAGCGGGCGACGCCCACCGGATTTCCCGCCGCCAACCATCCGTGCGCGCTGCGGGCGCGCTGACCGAACCAGCTTGATCGCAACGTTGACGCAATTCGGGCCATACGCCTGAGGGGCTGCGTCTGGAGCGCCACCTTTCCCCGGTGACGCTCCCCTGCGTTTGCGCAACGGACCGCCTTCTCCCGAGGGTTGGTCCGTTTTTTTATGCCCGCACGGAGCGCTTTTTTGTAGGAGCGAGGGGGGACGCCTTCGTTATTGCTTGCGAACGGATCTACCGGCGACTCCGGCGCTGGGCGATTCGCGAGCAAGCTCGCTCCTACAGGGAGATCCATTGCGAGCCCTCTGTAGGAGCGGACTCCGTCCGCGATCGACTCCCGGCAACTCCGAGCTGGCCGGTGGCACATCGCGGACGGAGTCCGCTCCTACCCAAAGGCTGCTAGCGGGCGATCCACAGCAGGCACAGTGACAGCGTCACCAGCGAGCCGAGGGTAGACAGCAGGATGCTCCGCGACACCACCGCCGCCTCGCGCTGGTAGTACTCGGCGAGCATGAACGGCCCGGTGCCGGTGGGCAGCGCGCTGAGCAGCAGCGCGGAATCGGCCCACAGCGGCGGCAGGTCGAAGACCCGGTAGGCGAGGAAGCCGGTGAGCAGCGGCTGGCCGACCAGCTTGATCGCCACCAGCGGCCAGGCGCCGACCTGCTCGCCTCGCACTTCCTGCTTCTGCGCCAGGAACAAGCCGAGCGATACCAGAGCACAGGGCGTCGTCGCGGCGGCGAGCATGTCGAGGAAATGCAGCAGCGGAGCGGGCAGGCCGATGCCGGTCAGGGCCCACAGGCCACCGATAATCGGGGACACCACCAGCGGGTTCTTGCCCAGCGCCTTGGTTACCACCCACACGGCGCGGCCGATGTGTTTCTCCTCCTGCAGGCCGACCTCGATGCACACCACCGAGATGGCGAACAGCACGCAGACCACCAGCAACGAGGCGATCAACGCCGGCTCCAGGCCATCCTGGCCGAACACCAGCAGGCACAGCGGAATGCCCATGTAGCCGGTGTTGGCGTAGGACGCGCTGAGCCCGTCGATGCTCGCCGCCGGAAGCGGGCGGCCCTGCAGCAGGCGCCAGACGAGAGTGGCGAAGAACACCAGCAGGCAACCGCCGGTGAAGGCGGCGAGGAACCCCGGCTGCCAGATTTCCGCCCAGGTCGCGGTGGCGGTGACCTTGAACAGCAGCGCCGGCAGGCACAGCCAGACCACCAGCTTGTTCACCTCCGACGCTGCCTGCGGGCCGAGGCGGTTGCTGCGCCGGCACAGCCAGCCGACCAGGATCAGCGCGAAGATCGGCAGGACGACGGCGAACACGGTGTGCATGGCAAAGAACCTGGAAAGCGGGAGCGGCAGGCGAGCATAGGGTTGCCAATCGATACCGTCCAATGCTTACTAGAGCGTCAATCCATACCCTTTGCGTATCGATGATCGACTTCCGTCAGCTGCGTTACTTCCTCGCCCTTACCGAGCACCTGCACTTCGGACGCGCCGCCGAAGCACTGCACATCACCCAGCCGCCGTTGAGCCGGCAGATTGCCGCACTCGAGGAAGAACTGGGCACGCCGCTGTTCGCCCGGCATTCCCGCTCGGTGGAACTGACCGCCGCCGGCCGCGACTTCCAGCAGCACGCTCGCGCCCTGCTGTCGGGCCTGGATCTCGCCGTGCGTGCCGCCCGTGCCACGGCGCGCGGAGAGCGTGGCGAGTTGCGCATCGGCTTCACCATGCTCGCCGCCTGGACGCTGCTGCCGCGCCTGCTGAAGACCTTCGCCGATGGCCACCCGGCAGTGAAACTGGTGCTCAACGAAGTCCTGCCACGCGACCTCGGCCCGGCCCTGGACAACGGCGAAGTGGACGTTGCCCTGACCTTCCCCGAACGCGAACCGCACCAGCGCCTCTACCGCACGCTGCAAAGCGAGCCGCTGTGCGCGGTGCTGCCGGCGGATCATCCGCTGGCGCAGGAAGCCGAACTGGACGTGGCGAAACTGGCCGGCGAACCCTTCATCACCTTCCCGCCCGCAACCGCACCGGCGCTGCACGAGTCGGTGATGGACTGCTGTCGCCAGCATGGATTCGCCCCGTCAGTGCGCATGGAAACGCACCTGCAGCAGACCATCGTCAACCTGGTGGCCGAGGGGCTTGGGGTGTCCCTGGTGCCGGATTCCATGCGGCGCATGCAACTGCCCGGCGTGGCCTTCCGCGCCATCGCGGGCTCGCCGCAAGTGGAGTACGGCGCGGCGTGGAGCCCGCACAACGACAACCCCTGCCTGGCGGCGTTTCTGCGCAGCGTGGGTGCGGTCGAAGCCTGAGATGTAGGGCGCATAACGCCTGCGGCGTTATCCGCCGCCATGGCGGATAACCCGTTCCGGGTTATGCGCCCTACGGTCGATAGAGTTCCACCCGCTAGACCCGCCCAGTCACCGGAATGCATGCGCCGGTGATGGCTGCCGCTGCATCCGAGGCCAGGAACAGCAAGGTCGCCGCCAACTGCTCCGGCCGCACCCAGCGGTCGAACTCGGCATCGGGCATGTCGGCACGGTTCTGCGGGGTGTCGATGATGCTGGGCATCAACGCATTAACGGTCATGTGTGCGTCCTTCAGCTCTTCCGCCAGCGCTTCGGTCAGGCGCATGACGCCGGCCTTGGACGCCGCGTAGGCGCCCATGCCCAACGCGGCGCGATTGGCCGCCGCAGCGGCGATATTGAGGATGCGCCCGTGCCCACGGGCCTTCAGGTGGGCCAGCGCGGCCTGGCTGGAGACCACGGCAGTACGCAGGTTGATGCGGTACATCAGGTCCCAGGTGTCGACGTCGCCGTCGGCCAGGGTTTCCCAGTGGAAGCCGCCCGCCACGTTGATCAGTGCATCCAGGCCACCGAAATGCTCGTTGACCTGCTCCAGCGCTGCGCGGGCGGCCGCTGAATCGGTGAGATCGATGCCGCCGATGGACAGCGCCCCGGCCTGTGGATAACGCGGCCCGACGGCACGATCGAGCAGGGCAACCTGCCAGCCGGCATCGGCGAACGCCTGGCCGACCACGCTGCCCAGATGGCCGAAGCCGCCGGTGATGGCGACGATCCTGTTCATGGAATGCTTCCTCGCGATGAAGTGGGAGGCGCACTTATAGGGTTAGCAGGCGCGCCACGAAAGGTCGCGGGCGCCAGATGAGGGGACGGATCGGGACGGGGGATTTGCCGGCAGGCACGGTGCTCGGCACAGCCCTCGCCCTGACCCTGGCTGCGCGCCCCGCTCAGAGGGAGGGACCGTCTGCAGCCGGATGGCAGCACGGTGTCAGCCGGCACAATCGACTCCCTCTCCCTTCGGGAGAGGGCTGGGGGTGAGGGGAACAGGCGCGCAGCGGAGCCAATCCCCCAAGCTCTTACTTCACCAACCGCGCATCCAGGCTGTTCTGCGCCAGCCGCTGCGCCTGCTCCTTGGTCATGCCCAGGTGCTCATGCAGGGCCTGGAAGTTCTCGGTGACGTAGCCGCCGAAATAGGCCGGGTCGTCCGAGTTCACCGTCACCTTCACGCCACGCTCGAGCATGTCGAGGATGTTGTGCTCGCGCATGTGGTCGAATACGCAGAGCTTGGTGTTGGACAGCGGGCAGACGGTCAGCGGGATCTGCTCGTCGATGATGCGCTGCATCAGCCGTTCGTCTTCGATGGCGCGCACACCGTGGTCGATGCGCTCGATCTTGAGCAGGTCCAGAGCTTCCCAGATGTACTCGGGCGGGCCTTCCTCGCCGGCGTGGGCGACGGTAAGGAAGCCTTCGCTGCGGGCGCGGTCGAACACGCGCTGGAACTTGCTCGGCGGGTGGCCGACTTCGGAGCTGTCCAGGCCGACGGCAACGAAAGCGTCGCGGAATGGCATAGCCTGGTCGAGGGTCTTGAAGGCTTCTTCCTCGGACAGGTGACGCAGGAAGCTGAGGATCAGGCCATGGCTGATGCCCAGTCGCTTCTCGCCATCCTTGAGCGCGCCCTGGATGCCGCGCAGCACCACTTCGAAGGGAACGCCACGGTCGGTATGGGTCTGCGGATCGAAGAACGGCTCGACGTGGATGACGTTCTGCGCCTTGCACTTCTCGAGGTACGCCCAGGTCAGGTCATAGAAGTCCTGCTCGGTGCGCAACACGTCGGCGCCAGCGTAGTAGAGGTCGAGGAACTCCTGCAGGTTGTTGAACGCATAGGCCTTGCGCAGGCTCTCGACGTCGCCCCAGGGCAGGGCGACCTTGTTGCGCTCGGCCAGGGCGAACAGCAGCTCGGGCTCCAGCGAACCCTCGAGGTGCAGGTGCAGTTCGGCCTTGGGCAGGGCATTGAGCCAGTCGTACATGGGTGAGGTCTCGTTATGGGTAGGTCAGGCGCCGCCATTGGCACACAGGCGGTTCCGGCAAGCAATTGGCCGCGAGGGGGCAGGCCCCATCACGCAGTGGACAGAGATAATTCTGACGCAAAAGACAGATATCCGCGAAATCTTCCGACCGGCCTCCTTCCTAGAATCACGCTCCCCCCTTTCACGGTGGCCTGTCCCCATGAACAAGACACTGCTGGCGCTGCTGATGCCCCTGACCCTGGTCGCCTGCGACGGCTCCTCCTCCGATTCCCAGTACAACGAGTTGGTAACTCCCGCCTTCCTGCACAACGTGCAGCGGATCGACCGCGACATGGAGAGCCTGGTCAACGGCGACTTCGACGCCGGCCAGGGCGCCAGCGCTGCGCGGCGGGTGGAGAACCCCGCGAGCCACATCGCCGAACTCGAACACGACCTCAATCAGGTGCAGCAACTGCGCCACAGCGAGGATGCCAGCCGCTTTGCCAGCAGCCTGTCGCGCTACTACGAACTGCAGATCGGCTATTACCAGCAGCTCAAGCGCTACGCGGAAACCGCCGACAAGGCCAGGAAGGAGGCCCTCGCGCAGGAACTCAACGTCGCTTACCAGGCGTTGCGCGTGCTGCCCGACCAGGTGCTGGCGGCGCAGAAGCAGTTCGTCGAGCGCGCCGACCTGCCCCACTGACCGTAAGGGCTGGCCAGGCGCCGCGGCGCTCGCTGGTGCGTCTCCTGTGCATTGCCTAAGATGGCGCACTCGCCTCTTACGGAATGGACATCCCCCTCGATGCTGCGCGCGCTCAAAGAAGAAAAATTCCTCCTCCTCGCCCTGCTGGTGGCGATCGCGGTGTATCCGCTGGAGCACAGCCTGCTGGGCGGCGGCAAGATGCTCGCGGGGATCGCCGCGACTGCGCTGCTGGCGGTGATCATCGGCGTCTCGCTGCGCGTCGCGCACCACGCCGAAATCCTCGCGGAAAAGGTCGGCGAGCCCTACGGCACCATGATCCTCACCCTGGCGGCGGTGCTCGTGGAGGTGGTGATCCTGGCGATCATGATGGGCCACAACCACTCCCCGACGCTGGCCCGCGACACCATCTACGCCGCAGTGATGCTCGACATGAACGGCATCCTCGGCCTGGCCGCACTGCTTGGTGGCCTCAAGCACGGCGAGCAGTCGTACAACGACGACTCGGGCAAGACCTACGTGACCATGATCCTCACCGCCGTGGGCATCTCCATGGTGGTCCCGGAGCTGATCCCGGCCGAGCAGTGGAAGCTCTACTCATTCTTCACCATCGGCTGCATGGTCATGCTCTACGCGCTGTTCCTGCGCATGCAGACCGGCCAGCACAGCTACTTCTTCAGCTACAACTACGCCACCCACGGCGAGCACGCCGAAGGCCACGAGGCGCCGGGCAACAGCAAGCAGTCCATGGCCCTGCTGGTGGTCGGCGTGGTGCTGATCGGCGCACTCGCGGAAGTGATGTCCAAGGCCCTCGACGTGGGCCTGGAAGGCAGCGGCGTGCCGCCCATCGTACCGGCGCTGCTGGTGGCGGCGATCTCCGCCAGCCCGGAAATCCTCACGGCTCTGCGCGCGGCCATGGCCAATCGCATGCAACCGGTGGTCAACATCGCTTTGGGAGCCTCGCTCTCGACCGTCATCCTCACCGTCCCGGTGATCGAGGCGCTGGCGCTGTTCAAGGGCCAACCGATCCAGATGGCGATGACCCCGCTGCAGACCGGCATGATGTTCATCACCCTGATGGTCGCCGGCTACAACCTGCATGACGGCAAGACCAACGCCATCGAAGGCATGACCCACTTCGTGCTGTTCGCCACCTTCCTGATGCTGTCGTTCATGGGACTCTGACCATGCTCAAGATCTACCTCGCCGGCCCCGATGTATTCCGCCCCGACGCCTTCGCCCAGGGCGAGCGGCTCAAGGCGCTGTGCGCCGAGTTCGGCCTGCAGGGCCTCTACCCGCTCGATCACTCGGTGCCCGACGACATCGCCAACCCGTCGGAGCAGGCTCTGTGGATCTACCAGGCCAACCTCAACCTGATCGCCGACGCGGACGCGGTGCTGGCCAACCTCAATCCCTTCCGTGGTGCCGAGCCGGACAGCGGCACGGCCTTCGAGCTGGGCTACGCCGCCGCGATGGGCAAGCCGCTGTATGGCTATATCGAGGAAGGCGGCAATTGCGCGCAGCGCCTGCCCTGCGAGTGGCTGGGCGAGGAGCCCGGGCGTGACCGCGAGGGCAACCAGATCGAAAGCTTCGGCCTGCCGCTGAACCTGATGCTCGGCGTCCCCGTGCAGATCGCCGTGGGCGGGGCGCGAGAAGCACTGGAGCTGCTACGGGAAGAATTGCTTTCGTAGGAGCGGACTCCGTCCGCGATTGGTCCGCATCGCGCCGAATACCATCGCGGACGGAGTCCGCTCCTACGCCCTGTGCTGCAACGGCAAATTGGCAGCAACAAAAAACGCGCCCTGGGGCGCGTTTTTGTTGGGCTCGCAAAGGCTGTCAGCGACGGCCCTCGAGCTTGAAGAAGAACACCTTGGTCGCCTGGCGGGCGACGATCCGGCCACCGCTGACGCGTGGCTCGAAGCGCCACTTGTCCATGGCATCGCGCACGGCGTTGTCGAACATCCGCGGCGGCGAGGACTCCAGCACCTGGATGTCGGCGATGCGGCCATCGCTGGTAATGGTGAACAGCACCTTCACCCGGCCTTCGATGCCACGGTTCAGCGCCATGCGCGGATAGACCGGCGGATCCATGCGCAGCGGCTTGATGTCGCTGTCGTTCAGGCTGCCGGTAGGCAGGCCGGCGGGCCCTTGCGATCCGGTCGGCGCGGCCTGGGCGCCCTGGGTGAACTGACCGACGGTCGGTGCGGCGGGCGGCGGCGGGGCGGCCGGAGTCGGCGGCGCGGCGGCTTCCTCGGCGGGCTCGGGGTCAGGCTCGGGCTTGGGTTTCGGCTTGGGCTTGGGCGAAACCTTGGGCACGGCCTTCTCGGGCGGCTTGGGTTTGGGCTTGGGCTTCTCCACCGGTTTGGGCGGCTCGATCGGTTTCGGCGGCTCGGGCTCCGGCGGCGGCGGAGTCGGCGCGGCGGCCGGAGGCTGCTGCACCTCGGGCTTGGGCGGCAGGGTGACGACGCTTACCTGCATGGCCTTGGGCATCTCGCCGGCACCCAGATTCAGCTCGGCCGGAGTCGGCATCACCCAGACCAGCGCGGCAACGATTGCCACGTGCATGGCGATCGCCAGGCCGGAGGACTTCCACCAGCCCCCCGGAGGCGGCGGCTGCTCGCCATCCTCCACGCCTTCAACCGGCGTGGCATAGGGAATCAGGACCTCTTCGGGAACCACTTCTTCGTCACGGCGGGGGCCCGCACAACTGACGAGTCGCAGGGTGGCCTCATTGACGCGCTGAGCGTTCACGCTGGGCAAATGGGCGCCGTCATCCGCCTTGGCGGAAGTGAACAGCTGTTCCTCAGCGTCCACGGCAGGACCGGGGTCCGCCGCTTTGCGCGGTTGAGATAACGACATGAGAAAGCCTGCGGGAAGAGTTCACGAAGCAGTATCTGCTGATAATTATTATCATTCACTAGTTCCGCGAGGGCAACCTTCTCTGTCAGATCGGTGCGCTGGCACAACGCAGAAGGCCGTCCTGCAGGGCCTGTGGATCAAGCTCGGCAGCCAGGATCAGCTCGATCCGGCTGTCCTTGCGCCAGGCGCTGGGCGTCCACGGAGCCGGACCAACGGTACGGTTACAGGCCAGCCAGGCGTCCTCGCCGTGGACCACAGCCTTGGCCCGCAACAAGCCGGGAAGCCCGCCCAACCAGGCGTCCAGCTCGGCCGTGCGGAAGCGCCAGTCACGCTGGAAACGCCAGCCGACCGCCTGTCGGCCATCTTCAACGCGTACCTGGCGCAATGGTGATTCGCGGCGCAACAGCATCGCAGGTTCGGCGCTCGAGGCAGGCTGCGGCAAATCAGCGCCCGCCGCATCGACCGCTTCCCTCGGCAGCTCGCTCAGCGACAGGCGGCCCTGGGTCGTCCAGCGCAATGACACGGCCGGCCAGCGCGCCGCCAAGGCCGAACGCGCTGCGTCATCCAGCGCTTCGGACTTGTTCAGCAACAGCATCGTCGCCTCGCCCAGCGCCAGCTGCTGTGCCTCAGGCAAGGGTTGCCCGGCGGCCAGCGCGGCGGCATCGAGCACCATGACCAGCGGTTGCACGGCCAGCACGCCCAGCCAGGGAGCGGTGCGCAGTTGTGCGAGCAGTTGCGCGGGATGGCCGAGGCCGGACGGCTCGATGAACAGGCGCTGCGGCCTGGCCTTGCGCAGCAGGCGAGCGAGGCCGACCTGGAAGGGCGCGCCATTCACACAGCACAGGCAGCCGCCGGCCACTTCGCCCAGGGCAACGCCGTCTTCGTCGCGGGACAACAGCGCGGCATCCAGGCCGACCTGGCCGAATTCGTTGACCAGCACGGCCCAGCGCTCCCCCGCCGGGCGTTGCGCCAGCAAGGACTGCAGCAGGCTGGTCTTGCCGGCCCCGAGGGGGCCGGCGATGAGATGAGTCGGGATCTGCTTCAACATTCGCCCATGGTGCCGCCTGACGCTCGCCGGGAAAAGCGCTAGAGTCGCGGCTTCGTCACTCCACGCCCGGATCGATCATGCGCCTGTTGCTGCCTCTCGCCCTCGCTTGCCTGCCCCTTCTCGCCCACGGCGAAGCCTGCGTGGTGCACACCCAGGGCAAGGACATCGACGTGAAGGTCTGCCAGCAGAACCGCACCATCCCGGAAAAACTCTTCCGCGAGGGCTTCTGCCAGCCGCAGCTGAAGGACCAGAAGGTCGAGGTGACCTACGCCGAAAACTGCCCCAGTGGCGCCTTTGGCGTCTGCGAAAACGCCCAGACCCAGGGCGTTGCCTATCGCCAGGACATCCACTATTACGGCGTTGCCAGCGACGCACGAATCCTTCAGCCGTTCTGCGAGAACCAGAGCAAGGGCCACTGGCGCAAAGCGCAGTAATGGTCATCGCCTTGTCACACGCTTCGGGCCTACTGTCCCCGGGTACCTCACACCCTCCCGGCACCCCACGCCGGGCATGATCTTGGTGAATTGGGCCGCTCTCCCCGGGCGGCCTGTTTTTTTGCCCGGGCGAAGCCTTGCGTAGGAGCGGACTCCGTCCGCGATGACTCACAGCCACTGTGCATTCCAGAAGGGATAATCCCCAATCCGCCTGACCATTCCCGCTCGTATCGGGTTGGCGACGATGTAACGCGCCGCAGGCAGCACTTCCTTTTCATTGCGTAGCGCGTGATCGTGAAAAGCGGACGTCCAGACTGATCCCCGTCGTCCCGACAGCCGATTGAACTCGCGTGCGCTGAGAGCCTTCAATCGTCCGACGCTAGTCTCCAAGCGCTCACCCTCTCCCAGTTGCAGCAGCCAATGCGCATGGTCAGGCATCAACACCCACGCAAGTAATCGGTTTTCGCCCAGCGATAGTCGACCTTCGAAACACCGGGCTACACAGCAGGCCTTAGGGAAGTTCACAAACAGCGGCTCTCGGCGGAAGGTGGTGACGGTCAGCAGATAGATCTCGCCTGCGATAGATGCCCTGCCTTTGCGCAGTGCCTGGTGGCCGGCAAGCCAGGAAGGCTCTCGGGGTCTGCTCATGGATCAACCTCTGTGCGGAGGCCTGACTATCGCGGACAGAGTCCGCTCCTACCCAACGGTCGGGTCTGGAGCGGAGGTAGGTAATTTCAGATGGGCGTCACGCATTCGTCTCCCAGGGCTCGAATGGATCGGGCAAGCGCTTCCAGGCAGTGGTGCCGGCGGCCATCTCGTCATCATCCAGCAGGCAGCGATCCAGTTCGTCGAACAGGCGCTGGAAGTCCAGGTTCTGGCCGATGAACACCAGCTCCTGGCGGCAATCGCCGCTGTCCTCGCGCCAGTGGCGCAGTACGCCCTGGAGCTCGGTGGTGTCCTGCGGCCAGTGCTCGCGCGGGACGAAGCGCCACCAGCGTCCGGCCAGGCCGTGGCGCATCAGGCCGCCGGCCTGGGACCAGCTGCCCGCCTCGCGGTAGCGGCTGGCGAGCCAGAAGAAACCCTTGGAGCGCAACAGCCGGCCATTGCTCCAGGGCTCGGCGAGAAAGTCATGGAAGCGCTGCGGGTGGAACGGCCGGCGCGCGCGGTAGACATCCGAGGAGATGCCGTAGGCCTCGGTCTCCGGCAGATGCTCGCCGCGCAGCTCCTTGAGCCAGCCCGGCGCCCGCTCGGCGCGCTGGAAGTCGAAGCGGCCGGTGTCGAGGATGCGCGCCAGCGGTACCTGGCCCATGACCATGGGCTGGATATCGGCGTCGGGGTTGAGCCTGCGCAGGATCGCCAGCAGCTCGTCACGCTCGGCGCTGCCGATCAGGTCGATCTTGCTCACAAGGATCACGTCGGCGAACTCCACCTGCTCCACCAGCAGGTCGCTGAGCGAGCGCTCATCGTCCTCGCCCAGGGTTTCGCCGCGCTCGGCAAGGCTGTCAGCGCCCTGGTAGTCAGCGAGGAAGTTCAGTCCGTCGACCACCGTGACCAGCGTGTCCAGCCGCGCCAGGTCCGACAGGCTGCGGCCCTGCTCGTCGCGGAAGGTGAAGGTCTCGGCCACCGGCAGCGGCTCGGAGATGCCGGTGGACTCGATCAGCAGGTAGTCGAAGCGGCCTTCGCTGGCGAGGCGGCTGACCTCTTCCAGCAGGTCCTCGCGCAGGGTGCAGCAGATGCAGCCGTTGCTCATCTCCACCAGGCGTTCCTGGCCGCGGTTGAGGCTGACGTCGCGCTGTACCTCGCGGCCGTCGATGTTGATTTCGCTCATGTCATTGACGATGACCGCGACCTTGAGGTCCTCGCGGTTCTTCAGCACGTGGTTGAGCAGCGTGCTCTTGCCGGCGCCGAGGAAGCCGGACAGCACGGTTACGGGAAGTGGCGCATTCATCACGGTGGGACTCCAGGGCAATCAGGCTTCGCGGACGTGCAGTTCGCGCCGTTCCTGGCGCTCCTTGGCCTCGATGCACAGCGAGGCGGTGGGGCGCAGCAGCAGGCGGCGCAGGCCGATCGGTTCGCCGGTTTCCGCGCACCAGCCGTAGTCACCCCGGGCTAGGCGCTCCAGCGCCTGGTCGATCTTGTCGAGCAGCTTCTTCTCGCGCTCCAGCAGGCGCAGTTGCCACTGGCGCGACTCCTCGCGACTGGCGACATCGGCTTCGTCGCTGGCCCGCTCGGGGTCCTGCAGTGCCTGGAATTCTTCCTCGATGCGAACCTGCAGCTCGTCGCGCTGGTCCAGCAGCAGTGCGCGGAAATAGCCCTGTTGCGCCTCGCTCATGTAGGCCTCGCCGGGCTGGGCAAGCAGTTCCTGTTCGGTCATGACCGTCTCCGGAAGGGAGTGATCTTTTATGTTATATTATAACAATGCACGATTCGCAATTGAGAGCTGACAAGCATCCGACGACGTGCGATACCGACGTTTCGCTCCACCACCTGCCGAGACCATCGATGCTGCGCCGCGCCCTGCTGCTCTGCCTGTTCGCCCCCTTCGCCCACGCCAGCGGCTCCGCGCCACTGCCGTTTCCCGGCGAGGAGCCGGCACGCTGCGCCTGGTCAGCCTCGGTACTGGCCTGCATGGACGATTCGGGGAATCTCTACAGCGTCGCCACCCAGGGCCACGACACCTACCTGCGCGGCTTCGAGGCCAGCAGCGGCCGGCGCTGGGCGCAGACCGGCACGCGCTACGGCAGCCTGACCTTCTTCAGCGGCGTGGCCAGCGACGGCCAGGTGTGGGTCGGCACCAGCCGCGGCATCGGCTGGACCAACATCAGCCGCTTCAGCAGCTCGTCAGGCGACAGCGCCCGGCTGACCTGCGGGCGCGTGAGCGGCTGCAAGCAGCAGGAGCGCTGAAGAACCCATTGCGGGATTGCCGGGAAGCAAATACGTTATGTTATAACAATTACTGGACGCGACCTGCCCATGACCGCCCTGCTCCCCGATATCGCCTGCCAATCCACCCGCCTGCCCATTCCGCTCGACTGGGTCGGCATGCAGGGCATCGCCGTGCCACTGCGTATCGCCGGCGAGCGCGTGGCCGCCTTCGCCGACGCCGGCGTCAGCCTCGACGAGGCCGAGGCACGCGGCATCCACATGTCTCGCCTGTACCTGGCGCTGGAAGCGTTGGCCACAGCAGAGCTCTCGCCAACTCTGCTGCGTGATCTGCTCAAGCAATTCCTCAGGAGCCACGCCCAGTTGTCGCGGCGCGCCAGTCTGGCGCTGCATTTCGAGCTGCTGTTGCGGCGCCCGGCGCTGGTCAGCCCGCTGAGCGGCTGGAAGCGCTATCCCTGCGAGGTCCACGCGCAACTGGAAGACGATGCGCTGCACCTGGAGTTGCGCCTGACGCTGCCGTACTCCTCGACCTGCCCTTGCTCGGCGGCACTGGCGCGCCAGCTGATCCAGGAGCGTTTCGACGCCGACTTCGCCGGCCGCGCGCTGAAGGCCGGCGAGGTCCGCGCCTGGCTCGGCAGCCCGCAGGGTATCGTCGCCACACCGCACAGCCAGCGCAGCGAGGCACAGCTGAAGCTGCGCCTCGCGCCGACCGTGCAGGCGTTCGCTTTCGCCGAGCTGGTCGACCACGCCGAAGACGCCCTCGGCACCGCGGTGCAGACGGCGGTGAAGCGCGCCGACGAACAGGCCTTCGCCCTGGCCAACGGGCAGAACCTGATGTTCTGCGAGGATGCCGCACGCCGACTGCACCGGTCGTTGATGCAGCGCGATGAGGTATCAGGCTTTGAAGTACGCGTGGTGCATGCGGAAAGCCTGCATGCCCACGATGCGGTGGCCGTGAGTCGCTGGGAGCGCGACTAGACGGTGAGGTCCAGTGCCAGGCGGATCTGGTCGCGGCAGTGGATCCCGTTCTCGTAGATCGGCTCGGGGTAATGCCGTACGAAGTGATCCGTCTCGATGCCCACGATACGGAAGCCCACGCGCTGGTACAGGCCGAGCTGGGCCAGGCTGGAGTTGCCGGTGGCGATGGTCAGGCGCTGCAGGCCGGCCTCGCGAGCCTGTTCGATGGCCGCCAGCAGCAGGCGACGGCCCAGGCCACGCTCCTGCCATTCGTCCTCCACCGCCAGGCTGGTGATCTCGGCGACGCCGGGTTCGCGCGGAGTCAGCGTGAGGACGCCGCGCACGCAGGCCGCCTCGTTCAGCGCCAGCAGGCGGGAGTCGTGCAGATAACTCTCTATCTGTTCGCGGCTGGGGTCGGCCTTGAGCAGCAGCGACCAGGGCGCCTGGGCCGGCGACAGTTCGACGAGGGACAGGTCCGGGAAGAAATTCACCATGATTCATCTACCAAAGAGTCAGTGGGGAAAGCGGGTTTAGCTTCCCACGCGCCTCGATGCAAGCCTTTTACTCCGCACCGGAAATGCATCGGGCCCGCCGAAGCGGGCCCGATGCATTCGCGGCAAAGGCTCAGGAGTAGATGTCCCGCCGGCTCCAGGGCACCTCGTGGCCGCCATCCGCGTGCGGCTTGCTGGCGAGAATCTGGTGCAGGTTGATCCAGCCCTTCTTGAAGCCGTAGGCACAACCGGCCAGGTACAGGCGCCAGATGCGCAGGGCCTGCTCGGGCACCAGCTTCGCCGCGTCGGCCAGCTTGGCTTCGAGATTGGCGCTCCAGAACTCCAGGGTGCGCGCGTAGTGCAGGCGCAGACCTTCGACGTCGACCACCTCCAGCCCTGCCTCGCTCATCCGCGCGACGGCCAGGGACAGGTGCGGCAGCTCGCCGTGGGGAAACACGTAGCGGTCGATGAAGTCGCCGGCGCCGCGACCGACTGGACGGCCGTCGGTATTGCTGGAGGTGATGCCGTGGTTCATCACCAGACCGCCCGGCCGCACCGCGTCGTACAGCTGCTGGAAGTAGATGCCCAGGTTCGCGTGGCCGACGTGCTCGAACATGCCCACGCTGACCACCTTGTCGTAACGACCATCGCGCGGCAGGTCGCGATAATCCAGCAACTCCAGCGTCACCTTGCCCTCCAGACCTCCGGCCTTGACCCGCTCGCGGCCGAGCTTGAGCTGCTCTTCACTGAGGGTGATGCCGTGCACCTCGACACCGAACTCCCGCGCTGCCAGGCGCGCCAGCCCGCCCCAGCCACAGCCGACGTCGAGCAGCTTTTCGCCCGGTTTCAGCCGCAGCTTGCGGCACAGGTGGCGCAACTTGGCCAGTTGGGCTGTGGCCAGGTCTTCGGCGCCGGTCTCGTAGTAGGCGCACGAGTACACCATCTCCGGATCGAGCCAGAGCTGGTAGAACTCATTGGACAGGTCGTAGTGGTAATGAATGGCTTCGGCGTCGGTAGCCTTGTCGTGGCTTTCGCGAACGTAATCGGCATCGCTGTCGTCATCGCCCAGCGCAGCGCTCAGTGCATCGGCCATGGCGATGACTTCACCGATCTGGCCCTCGATGTCCATGCGATTCTCGACATAGGCGCGGCCGAGAATATCGAGGCTAGGGTGGGTGATCTCGGTCAGCAGAGTCGGATCGCGAACGACGAGCGTCACCTGCGGATCTGGCCCAAGGTCGAATGCCTGGGCCTCGCCGATACGAATTCGCAGCGGCAACTGCAGGGACAGCAACTCAGAGGGCAGGTTGGCGTTCATGCATACCTCCTGGTCACAGGGCTGAAAAACTATAGACCAGCTCATCCATAGTCTTCCCCTATGGCCTGGCCCGCATAAAAACTATCGTGGCGCCGACCACGGCGGGACGTGCCGATTCCTTTGCTTTGGAGTGTTTGCCCGGGACCTGCGTTCCCGGAAACTTCCAGGCTGCAATGGAAGAATAGTTCGCTACGAAAGCGTAGCAGCCGATCCGCCACTCATCGTTTCCAGGCCTGAGATAGAGCCTTTCCTGCCGGGTAACGATGACACCGGCGTGACAGATTGCCGCTGCCTTGCACTACACTGTGGTCCCTCCGCACACCTCCGAAGCGGAGATCCTCTGAAGTAAAGGGGGCTTTCTTGAATACCTTTTCCGCGCCACGTCCGGCGGTCCGCACCGTATTGGTGGGGCTGATGCTGGCGATCTTCCTCGGTGCGCTCGACCAGACCATCGTCGCCGTATCCCTGCCGGCGATCTCCGCCGGCTTCGGCAACTTCGACCTGCTCGCCTGGGTCATCTCCGGCTACATGGTGGCGATGACCATCTCCATGCCGATCTACGGCAAGCTCGGCGACCTCTACGGACGCCGCCTGCTGATGCTCTTCGCCATCGGCCTGTTCACCTTTGCCTCGCTGCTCTGCGGCGCCGCGCAGAGCATGGAACAACTGGTACTCGCCCGCGTCCTGCAGGGCATCGGCGCCGGCGGCATGATGTCGGTGAGCCAGGCGATCATCGGCGACATCGTCCCGCCCCGCGAGCGCGGGCGCTACCAGGGTTACTTCAGCAGCATGTACGCGGTGGCGAGCATCGCCGGCCCGGTGCTGGGCGGCGTGCTCACCGAGTACCTGTCGTGGCGCTGGGTGTTCCTGATCAACCTGCCGGTGGGCCTGGTCGCCCTTGCGGTATCGCGGCAGACCCTGCGCGGCCTGCCCGTACCGGGCCGCAGGCCGGTGATCGACTACCTCGGCACAATGCTGATGATCGCCGGGCTGGGCAGCCTGCTGCTGGCGATCACCGCGGTCGGCCAGGGCGCGCGCTGGAACGATCCGAAGATGCTCGCGCTGTTCTTCGCCGCGCTACTGCTGATCGGGCTGTTCGTCGTGCAGGAACGCCGCGCGCCGGAACCGCTGGTGCCGATGCACCTGTTCGGTATTCGCGCCGCTACCCTGAGCTGGCTGATCAGCTTCTTCGCCAGCTTCCAGGTCATCTCGCTGTCGGTGCTGGTGCCGTTGCGCTTCCAGTCGGTCACCGGCGCGGGGGCCGACAGCGCCGCGCTGCACCTGCTGCCGCTGGCCATGGGCGTGCCGATTGGCGCGTACTGCTGCGGCCGGCTCACAGCGATCATCGGCCGCTACAAGCCGCAGATCGTCGCTGGCGCCTTGTTGATGCCGCTGGCGATTGCCGGCCTGGCGCTGACGCCGCCGAGCGCCTACTTCTTCTCCGGCGTCTGCATGCTGCTCACCGGGATCGCCGCCGGCACGCAGTTCCCCACCAGCCTGGTGGCGGCGCAGAGTGCGGTCGAAACGAAGCATCTGGGCGTGGCGACCAGCAACATCACGCTGTTCCGCTCACTGGGCGGGGCGGTGGGGATCGCACTGATGTCCGCGCTGCTGCTGGCGATGCTGCAGCCACTGGCAGGCGAGGCGGGTCATGGGCTGTCGGCCAGCGCCCTGCTGGCCAGCCTGAGCGGCGAAGGCCATGAAACGCAGCGGCTGGCGCTGGATGGGGTGTTCGGGCAGCTGTTCCTGATCAACGCCGGGTTCGGCGCCCTGGCCCTGCTGATCGCCCTGTCGCTGCCCGACCACGCACTGCGCGGCCGAAGCAACGATTAGCGAATGGCGCGGGTCAGTCCTCGTCGTTGAGGTAGCTGACCTTGCGCAGGTCCGGCAGCAGCAGGCAGACCAGCAGCGCCACGCCGCACATGACCGAAACGTAGATGTAGAAGTACTCCTCGACGCCCATGCTCTTCAGCCCCAGGGCCGCGTATTCGGCGGAACCCCCGAAGATCGCGTTGCCCACCGCATAGGACAGGCCCACGCCCAGGGCGCGGATCTGCGGCGGGAACATCTCGGCCTTGATCAGGCCGCTGATCGAGGTGTAGAGGCTGACGATGGCCATGGCCAGGATGATCAGACCGAACGCCGCGTAGGGGCTGCTGACGGTCTTCAGCGCGGCGAGGATCGGCCAGGTGCAGAGCATGCCCAGGGCGCCGAACCAGAGCATCGAGGTCTTGCGGCCGATACGGTCGGACAGCGCGCCGAACAGCGGCTGCATGCACATGTAGCAGAACAGCGCGAAGGTCATCACGCCGCTGGCCACCTTGGCGTCCATCCCGGCGGTATTCACCAGGTACTTCTGCATGTAGGTGGTGAAGGTGTAGAAGATCAGCGAGCCGCCGGCAGTGAAGCCGAGCACGGTGAAAAAGGCGCGCTTGTGGTGGGTGAACAGTTCGGTGAGGGTGCCCGATTCCTTGCGCTTGAGGTTGGCTTCCTTGGCCGTCTCGTTCAGCGAGCGGCGCAGGTAGAAGGCGATCACCGCGGTGATCGCGCCGACCACGAAGGGAATCCGCCAGCCCCATTCCTTCAGCTCATCGGTGGTCAGCAACTGCTGCAGGATCACCACTACCAGCACGGCCAGCAGCTGGCCGCCGATCAGGGTCACGTACTGGAAGGAAGCAAAGAAGCCGCGCTGGCCCTTGAGTGCCACCTCACTCATGTAGGTCGCACTGGTGCCGTACTCGCCGCCAACCGAGAGCCCCTGGAACAACCGCGCGAGCAGCAGCAATGCAGGAGCCGCCACGCCGATGCTGGCGTAGGTCGGCATCACCGCGATGGCCAGCGAGCCGCCACACATCATCAGCACCGAGATCATCATCGCGGTCTTGCGGCCCTTCTTGTCGGCGATGCGGCCGAACAGCCAACCGCCAATGGGGCGCATCAGGAAGCCCGCGGCGAATACCCCGGCGGTGTTGAGCAGTTGCACCGTCGGATCGTCGGAGGGGAAGAAGGCATGGGCGAAGTACAGGGCGGTGAAGGCGTAGACGTAGAAGTCGAACCACTCCACCAGGTTGCCCGAGGAGGCGCCGACGATGGCGAGGATGCGCGAGCGGCGCTCGTGGGCGGAGTACTGCGGTGCAGCAGGTGCGTTCATGGGGATTCTCTTGTCGGTTTAACTGCATCCCGGACGTGAGGACGGTACTCCCTCGCCGCCCTTGCCAGCGAATCGCCGCAAGGCATTTTCCGCTGACACAATCAGAAACAGTATAGACGCTTCCGATAGCCGGCTAACGAAATCCGCGGCCTGCGCCGGACCTTTCGGTTCGAATATCGGACACTTGCGAACGCGCGTTTGTCGTTTCCGATTGACCGGCCCTTGGCCAGCTTCTATCGTTGGCTCCGCTCCCCGCCCTGCGGGAGACTTGTCAGGTACCCCTCGCAGGGTCGGAGCCCGACCTTGTCCACAAGACAAGGTCGATTTCCATTCCCCTCGTGTAGCGGCTCAAGCCGCCTGGCCTCGGTGCCCCGTCCACACCCCCGGACGTGCAGGCACCGGGGGAATGTTGATCTTCCCCTGGCCTCATCCCGCGAATTGCTCCGCCCCAAAACGAAAAAAGGCCCCCGAAGGGACCTTTCTCCTTGCGCCTGCGCGCTTATTCCACCGTGACGGACTTCGCCAGGTTGCGCGGCTGGTCAACGTCGGTGCCCTTGAGCACGGCAACGTAGTAGGACAGCAGTTGCAGCGGCACGGTGTAGAGGATCGGCGCCAGGCAATCATGGATCGCCGGCATCCCCACCACGTGGGTGCCCGCGCCGTTGTCGATACCGGTGCCGCCCTCGGCGAAGACCACCAGTTCGCCACCACGGGCACGCACTTCCTGCAGGTTGGACTTGAGCTTTTCCAGCAGCTCGTTGTTTGGCGCCACGGTCACCACCGGCATGTCGGCGTCGACCAGGGCCAGCGGGCCGTGCTTCAGCTCACCGGCGGGGTAGGCTTCGGCGTGAATGTAGGAGATTTCCTTGAGCTTCAGCGCGCCTTCCAACGCCACCGGGTACTGGGCGCCACGACCGAGGAACAGGGTGTGGTGCTTCTCGGCAAACAGCTCACTGACCTTCTCCACCACCTTGTCCATGGAAAGAGCCTCTTCCAGGTGGGTCGGCAGGCGGCGCAGCTCATTCACCAGCTCGGCCTCGACGCCTTCACCCAGGCGCTTCTGCACCTGGCCGATGCCCAGGGTCAGCAGCAACAGCGCGACCAACTGGGTGGTGAAAGCCTTGGTGGAGGCCACGCCGATCTCGGGACCTGCGTTGGTCAGCAGGGTCATGTCCGACTCGCGCACCAGCGAACTGGTGGCGACGTTGCAGATCGCCAGGCTGGAGAGGAAGCCCAGCTCCTTGGCATAGCGCAGCGCAGCCAGGGTGTCGGCGGTCTCGCCGGACTGGGAAATGGTGACGAACAGCGAATCCGGGTGCACCGCGACCTTGCGGTAGCGGAACTCGCTGGCGACCTCGACCTGGCAGGGAATGCCGGTCAGGCTTTCCAGCCAGTAACGGGCGACCATGCCGGCGTGGTAGCTGGTGCCGCAAGCAACAATCTGCACGGTGCGCACCTTGGCCAGCAGCTCGCGGGCCTGCGGGCCGAAGTTGTCCACCAGCACCTGCCCGCTGCCCAGGCGACCTTCCAGGGTGCGTTGCACCACGGCCGGCTGCTCGTGGATTTCCTTGAGCATGAAGTGGCGATAGCCGCCCTTGTCGGCCGCCTCGGCGCCCTCGTGGTAGCGCACTTCCTCGCGCTGCACCGGGTTGCCGTTGACGTCCCACAGCTGCAGGCTGTCGCGATGGATTTCGGCGATGTCGCCTTCTTCCAGGTAAATGAAGCGGTCGGTCACCTGGCGCAGCGCCAACTGGTCAGAGGCGAGGAAGTTTTCGCCATGGCCCAGGCCCACCACCAGCGGGCTGCCGCTGCGGGCGGCAAGGATGCGGTCCGGCTGCTTGCTGCTGATCACCGCCAGGCCATAGGCGCCGTGCAATTCCTTGACGACGGCCTTGAGCGCGACGGTCAGGTCACCCAGCTCGCCCAGGCGCAGGTGCAGCAGGTGGGCGATGACCTCGGTGTCGGTCTGCGAGGTGAACTCGTAGCCACGCGCCTTGAGCATTTCGCGCAGGGGCTCGAAGTTCTCGATGATGCCGTTGTGCACCACGGCCACTTCGCCACGGGAGAAGTGCGGGTGGGCGTTGGCCTCGGTGGGCGCACCGTGGGTGGCCCAGCGAGTGTGGGCGATGCCCAGGCGACCGAGCAGCGGCTGCTCGGCAATGGCCTGCTCGAGGCTGGATACCTTGCCCGCCCGACGGCGGCGATCCAGCGCGCCGGTATTGTCGATCACCGCCACACCGGCGCTGTCGTAGCCACGGTATTCCAGGCGCTTGAGGCCTTCGACGAGGATCGGGGTGATATTACGCTCGGCGATGGCGCCTACGATTCCACACATGGCTTGTGTCTCCTGTCAGTCTTCACAGCGCGCGCGGATCACTTTCACGCCGCGCGCCTGGATCAGTTCGAACGCTTCATCGCTCAGGCGTTCGTCGGTAATCAGTGCCTGGACACTGCTCCAGGGCAGCTCCAGGTTGGGTATGCGCCGGCCCAGCTTGTCGGACTCGGCCATGACGATCACCTCGCGGGCGACCTCGGCCATGACCCGGCTCAGGCCCAGCAGTTCGTTGAAGGTCGTCGTGCCGCGCTCGAGGTCCAGGCCGGTGGCACCGATGAACAGCTGATCGAAATCGTAGGAGCGCAGCACCTGTTCGGCCACCTGTCCCTGGAACGACTCCGAGTGCGGGTCCCAGGTGCCGCCAGTCATCAACAGCACGGGCTCACGCTCCAGCTCGCGCAGTGCGTTGGCCACGCTCAGGGAGTTGGTCATCACCACCAGGCCGGGCTTGCGGCCCAGCTCGGGTATCAGCGCGGCGGTGGTGCTGCCGCTGTCGATGATGATTCGCGCGTGCTCGCGGATGCAGGCGGCCGCCGCCCGGCCGATGGCCTGCTTGTAGCGCGACAGCGGCTGGCTCGGCTCGGCGATCAGCTCATGGGGCATCGGCACCGCGCCACCGTAGCGGCGTAGCAGCAGGCCGTTGCCTTCCAGGGCGGCCAGGTCCTTGCGGATGGTCACCTCGGAGGTGGCGAAGCGGCGCGCGAGATCGTCCACGCTGACCTCGCCCTGTTCGGCGAGCAGCGCCAGGATGTCGTGGCGACGTTGGGGCGTATTGCGTTTCGACATGAACGATTAAGTTTCGATTCGAAAGATAAGTGTGCGAATCAAAACCCATGTTGTTTCGTTCGTCAAGAATTTCCCGTTCGAACGGAAGCGATCTTCTGCAGGAGCGGACTCCGTCCACGATGTTTACCGGCGGTGCCGGGGTTCGCGAGCAAGCTCGCTCCTACAGGAAACGCCGTGTGCTCAGTCGACTTCGAGTCGGTTGCGTCCGCCGCGCTTGGCGCGGTAAAGCGCCTGGTCGGCCCGTTCGAAGGCGGTTTCGGCGCGCTCACCTGCACGGAAGGCTGTCAGGCCCGCCGAGCAGGTAATGCTCAGGCGCTCACCCTTGAAGTGGAACGGACAGGCCTCGATGGCGCCGCGCAGCACGTCGAGCAGTTGCTGCCCACCGTCCAACGGCGTGGAGGGCAGCAGCACGACGAACTCTTCGCCACCGAAGCGGGCGATGAAATCGGTCTTGCGCACGCGCTTGGCCAGCTCGTTGGCAATGATTTTCAGCACCTTGTCGCCGGCCAGGTGACCGAAATCGTCGTTGATGCGCTTGAAGTGATCGACATCCAGCACCGCCAACAGCAGGTCGCCGCCATAGCGCTCCCAGCGCGCGACCTCCAGCTCCAGTCGCTCGCTCAACGCGGCACGGTTGGGCAGGCCGGTCAGGGCATCAGTCATGGCCTTCTGGCGCTGGTCCTCGATGTTCGCCTGGAAGGTGCGGGCTTCCTCTTCCATGCTGGCGACACGGGTCACCAGCGACTGGATGCGCTCGCTCACTTCGCGTTCACGGACCTCGCGCTCCTCACGGAAGCGGTCCATGGTGCCCACCAGCCCCTGCAGGCGTGACTCGACGTTGCGCTTCAGGCCTTCCAGGTCGGTGGCCTCCAGCACACTTTCCTTCAGGCCGCTGACCTGTGCGCGCAGGGTGTCGTCCAGCTCACGGGCGCTGGAGCTGGTGCCACTGTGATTTTCCTGTACTGCCTGCAAGCCATCGAGGAAGGCGCCCAGGCGCGCGTTGAGCTGGTGCAGGTAACCTTCGAATTCGCGCTGGCCGCTGTCGTTCAGCGACAGCACGAGGACGCCCAGGTCATCCAGCACGGGCACCAGTTCGTACCAGTTGAGGCTGCCGTGGATGCGCGAACGCAGCGCCTCGGCCTGGATCTGCTGGGCAGCCGGCAGGTGCATCTCGTCCAGCAGGCGCAGCAGGCTCGCCTCGATGTGCGGCGCCACCGCGCTGTAGCCGGGCTCCGGACGCGGCGGCAAGGCATAGGGATCGCTGGCCTGGTGCGCGTCCTCCGGCGTGCCGAACAGGCCAGGCGGCACCGGCAGACTGTCGAGCAACCTGGCCTCATCGTGGGCGGGATGCTCAGTCGCGGAAGCGCTGGCAGCGGCTTGCACCACGGCGACAGGCTCGGCTCGTGCGATCGACGACGGCGCTGCGAAGGGCTCCGGCACCAAGGCTGGTGCAACGTCGGCAAGCGGCGCCAGGGCAGGCTCGGCAGCCTTCTCAGCGACGACCGCATCGACAGGTGCAGGTGCAGGTGCAGGTGCAGGTGCAGGTGCAGGTGCAGGTGCAGGTGCAGCAGATTGGGCATTGCTGGACGGCGGTAACTCCAGCGCCGCTTCGGGCATCGGCTCGCTTTCTGGCGTGGCGCTGGGCGCGACAGGGTTCGGTTCCGCCCCATCCGCGTCATCACTGTCGCGGCTGCCGAACAGCCGCTGCAGGAATCCGGGCCGCTGTTCTCCGCCAGCAGTGCCAAAATGATCCAGCACCTGGCGCTGCAGGCGACTCAGCTCACCCAGCAGCGCGGGAAGTTCGCGGGAGGAACTGCCGCGGCTGGGAATATCCTTGGCCAGGCGCTTGAGCGGCTTGCGCACATCACCCGGCATGTCCAGGGACAACAGTTGTTGCGACAGCTGGCCGAGCGCGGCGACGTTCTGCTCGATACGCTGCTGGCGGCGCTGCTCGGAGTCGAGTACGGCCTTTTCCAGTTGCGGGATCAGGCGCGACAGCCCGGCATCCATATCGTCGCGGCGCAACACTTCGCGCAGCTCCTGCATGCAGGCATCCACCGCCTTGTCGCTGCCTTCGGCCGCCAGGCTGCTGCGCACCAGGCCGCGACGCAGCAGGTCGAGGCGGGCATCCCAGCGCCGTTCGAGCTTCTCCTGCTGTTCGAGGTTATCCAGGTATTTCTGTTTCCAGCGCTGGTCGTCGTCGCGACTCATTCAGGGTCCTCGCCGCGCAAGGCGAGCGACGAGGACGAACGCAGGGCATCCGGCAGGCGGATTTCCACGGCTACCGGCAGGTGGTCGGAAATCGGGTGCGGGAGGACACTGACGCGTTCCAGCGCCAGCTCGGAACTGAGCAGGATGTGGTCCAGGCAGCGCTGCGGGCGCCAGCTGGGGAAAGTGGCCTCGACCTGCGGGGCGATGAGCTGGAGGTCGCGCAATGGCGAGCTTTCCAGCAGGTCGGTGGCATGGGTGTTCATGTCGCCCATCAGCACGTGATGGCGGTAGTCCTGCAGCAGCTCGCGGATATAGGCGAGCTGGCGGGTACGGGTCCGCGCGCCGAGGGCCAGGTGCATCATCACCACCGCCAGCGCGTCCCTGCCTTCGCCGAAGCGCATGAGGATCGCGCCGCGACCGGGCGGGCCGGGCAGCGGATGGTCTTCCAGGGCAGTGGGCTGCAAGCGGCTGAGCAGGCCGTTGCTGTGCTGGGCGATGCGCCCGAGGTTGCGATTGAGCTGCTGGTACCAGTAGGGGAAGGCACCGAGCTGGGCCAGGTGCTCGACCTGGTTGATGTTGCCGGAGCGGATGCTGCCACCATCGGCTTCCTGCAGGGCCACCACGTCATAGTCGTGGAGCAGTTCGCCGATGCGCTGCAGGTTGTTGGCACGCCCGGCGGCCGGCAGCAGGTGCTGCCAGCCGCGGGTCAGGTAGTGGCGGTACCTTTCGGTACTGATGCCCACCTGGATATTGAAACTGAGCAGGCGCAGCCGGCCGTCGTCGGGCAGGCCGGCGGGTATCCCATGGGCGCTGTTCACCCGTGGGACGCAGGCCCCCGCGACACGCTCACGAGTCCGCCGGCGCAGCATCGTCGTCGGACCTTACTGGGCAGCCTTGGCGTCGGCGCGTTCCTTGGCGATCAGCTGGTCAGCCAACTGCAGCGCCTCGTCCGGGCCGCCGGCCGAGCCGATATCGAAGCGGTACTTGCCATTGACCACCAGGGTCGGCACGCCGCTGATCTGGTAGGCCATTGCCAGTTTCTTGGCCTTCTCGATCTGGCCCTTGATGGCGAAGGAGTTGTAGGTGCTGAGGAACTTGTCCTTGTCCACGCCCTGCTCGGCGACGAAGTCAGCCATTTCTTCCGGAGTGGTCAGGGCCTTCGGGTTGTTGTGCAGCTTCTCGAAGACCGAGTGGTGCACCTTCTTCTCTACACCCATGGATTCCAGGGTCAGGAACAGTTGGCCGTGGATGTTCCACAGACCGCCGAACATGGCCGGGATACGCACGAAGTGAACGTCGGCCGGCAGCTTCTCGACCCACGGGTTGATGGTCGGTTCGAACGCATAGCAGTGCGGGCAGCCGTACCAGAACAGCTCCACCACCTCGATCTTGCCGGGCTGGGAGACCGGAACGGCCTGGTTCAGCTCGGTATAGTTCTTGCCCGCTTCGAAGTCGGCGGCGTTCGCGTTGACGGCGAACAGGCCGGCGAAGGCAAGAGCGGCGGTGAAAATCAGGTTACGCATGGTTCACTCCTTGGCTGAGCGGAACCGCCACGCTGCGGCGCGGCGGGATGAAGCGGTTTGACCGGAGGGGCCAGACACGGTTCCAGCATTGTAGTGGTGACGGATGCAAAAAAGGGTGGCCGAAGCCACCCTTTTTTTCCAAGCAGTTTTTCGCTCCGGCGTTTTCGCCGGATGCCCGCTTAGTGCAGGCCTTCGATGTAGCTGGAGATCGCAGCGATGTCCTTGTTGGACAGCTTGGCGGCGATGCTGCGCATGATCATGGCGTCGCCGTCGTTGGTGCGCTCGCCTTCGCGGAAAGCAGTCAGCTGCTTGGCGGTGTAGGCCGCGTGCTGGCCACCCAGGTGCGGGAAGCCGGCTTCGGCGTTGCCCTGGCCAGCCGGGTTGTGGCAACCGGTGCAGGCCGGCATGCCTTCGGCGAGCTTGCCGCCGCGGAACAGGGCTTCACCCTGGGCGACCAGCTTGGGATCGGCGGCGCCGACGCTGCCATTCTGGCTGGCGAAGTAGGCGGCGATGTCGGCCAGGTCCTCATCGCTGAGGTTGGTCAGCAGGCCGGTCATTTCCAGCACGGTGCGCTTGCCGTCCTTGATGTCGTGCATCTGCTTGAGCAGGTAACGCTCACCCTGCCCGGCCAGTTTCGGGAAGTTGGGCGCCATGCTGTTGCCATCGGCACCGTGGCAGGCACCACAGACAGCAGCTTTCGCCTGACCGGCCTTGGCATCGCCAGCGGCGTTCGCCACACCGACAAGACCCAGGGTCAACAGCAGACTCACGATCAATTTGTTCATCAGCTAATCCAATAACGGCTAAGGGTGAAAGAGTAAGGCCCCGAGTTACTTCGACATCCACTGGATAATTGTCTGGTAGTCCTCGGCGCTGCAGTCGGTGCACAGGCCGCGAGGCGGCATCGCGTTGAAACCGTTGGTCACATGTTGCACCAGCGTATCCATGCCCTTGTCCAGGCGTGGCTTCCAAGCGGCGGCGTCGCCCTTCTTCGGCGCCATTGGCAACTGACCATTGTGGCAGGCGCCACAGGCTCTGTTGAAAACGGCTTCCGGATCCTGGGCCGCCAGGGCGCTGGATGCCAGCGCGGCAACGATGGCTGCGAACAGCAGTTTCTTCATGATTATCCTCATCGCAGGGAACATCCGCGTTCTTGATTGCGCGGACTCCAACGTTCCCGTGTGGCTCGACCCTGGGGGATAAAGCGCACACAAAATCCGCGGCATTATATACTTCAGATGCCCAAACGGAAACGAAACCGCCCCCCGCGACACCGCGTCGCACCCGCCGCGAAGTTACCCATGTCCTCGAATAACGCTACGAAAAACCCGATTCTCGGCCTCTGCCAACAGGCCACTTTCCTCATCTCCGCCGCCAAGGTGAACCAGTGCCCGGAAGATTCCGGCCTGGAAGTCGCCTTCGCCGGCCGCTCCAACGCGGGCAAGTCCAGCGCGTTGAATGCGCTGACCCACGCGAACCTGGCACGCACCTCCAAAACCCCCGGCCGCACCCAGTTGCTGAACTTCTTCCGCCTGGATGACGAACGCCGCCTGGTCGACCTGCCCGGCTACGGCTACGCCAAGGTGCCGATTCCGCTGAAACTTCACTGGCAGCAGCACCTGGAAGCTTATCTCTCCAGCCGCAATGCGCTAGCCGGCGTGGTGCTGCTGATGGATATCCGTCATCCGCTGACCGATTTCGACCGCCTGATGCTCGACTGGGCGCAGGCCAGCCAGCTGCCGATCCACGTGCTGCTGACCAAGGCCGACAAGCTGGCCTACGGCGCGGCGAAGAACGCGCTGCTCAAGACCCGCAAGGAAATCCTCGACGGCTGGGGCGATGTCGCCACCCTGCAGCTGTTCTCGGCGCCCAAGCGCCAGGGCGTGGAAGAAGCGCAGCTGGTCCTGGCCGGCTGGCTCGGGCTGCTGGACGAGGAAGAAGAAGAGGAGGCCTGAGGCCAAATCGCAGGCAAAAAAAACCCCGAGCTTCGTATGGGGAGGGGGAAGTTCGGGGTTTAAGTCCGGACCGCTAGGGCGGGGTCCAGTAATCTGCCAACACTAAACACTGCAAAGGAGCATCGAAGGGCTTCACCAGCCATTCACCAGTTCTGACTCGGCTCCTCGCGGGAAAGTTCAGCAGGTCACAAAAGATTTTTTCCGGCAGGCCCGCAGCAACCCGGACAATCGTGCCAGAAGGCCCGCCTGACGGGCCCTCCGACCGTTCGTCCAGTCGTCAGTGCGCCTCATCCCAGTTCGCCCCGACACCGGCCTCGACGACCAACGGTACGTCCAGTTGCGCCGCGCCGCTCATTAGCGGCCGAATGCCATCACGGACCTGATCGACCAGGTCTTCGCGTACTTCCAGCACCAGTTCATCGTGCACCTGGAGGATGACGCGGGCATCGATAGCGCTGTCCTGCAGCCAGTTATCCACAGCCACCATCGCACGTTTCATGATGTCCGCCGCGGTGCCCTGCATCGGCGCGTTGATCGCCGTGCGTTCGGCGGCCTTGCGCATGGCGCCGTTCTTCGAGGCGATTTCCGGCAGGTACAGGCGGCGGCCGAACAGGGTCTCGACGAAGCCCTGCTCGGCGGCCTGGGCGCGGGTGCGCTCCATGTAGGCCAGCACACCCGGATAACGGGCGAAGTAGCGGTCGATGTAGGCCTGGGCTTCCTTGCGCTCGACGCCGATCTGCTTGGCCAGGCCGAAGGCGCTCATGCCGTAGATCAGGCCGAAGTTGATCGCCTTGGCGCTACGGCGCTGATCGGAAGTCACCTCGTCCAGCGGTACGCCGAAGACTTCGGCGGCGGTGGCGCGGTGCACGTCGCGATCATGGCGGAAGGCGTCCAGCAGGCCTTCGTCCTTGGCCAGGTGGGCCATGATGCGCAGTTCGATCTGCGAATAGTCCGCCGCCAGCAGCTTGTAGCCCTTGGGCGCGACGAAGGCCTGGCGAATGCGCCGGCCTTCTGCGGTGCGGATCGGGATGTTCTGCAGGTTCGGGTCGCTGGAGGACAGCCGGCCGGTGGCCGCCACCGCCTGGTGGTAGCTGGTGTGGATGCGCCCGGTGCGCGGGTTGATCTGCTCCGGCAGCTTGTCGGTGTAGGTGCTCTTGAGTTTGCTCATGGAGCGGTACTGCATGATCACCTTGGGCAGCTCGTAATCCTGCTCGGCCAGCTCGGCGAGGACGTTTTCCGCTGTCGACGGCTGGCCAGTGGCAGTCTTCGACAACACCGGCAGCCCCAGCTTTTCATAAAGTACGGCGCCCAGTTGCTTGGGCGAGCCGAGGTTGAATTCTTCGCCCGCCAAGTCATAGGCCTGGCGCTGCAGCTCGACCATCTTCTCGCCCAGCTCGACACTCTGCTTGCCCAGCAGGTTGGCGTCGACCAGTGCACCATTCCGCTCGATACGCGCCAGCACCGGCACCAGCGGCATTTCGATCTCGGTCAGAACCTTGGCCAGCGACGGGATAGCTTCCAGCTTCTGCCACAGCGTCTGGTGCAGACGCAGGGTGACGTCGGCGTCTTCAGCGGCGTAGGGGCCGGCCTGCTCCAGGGCGATCTGGTCGAAGGTCAGCTGCTTGGCGCCCTTGCCAGCAATGTCCTCGAAGCGGATGGTGCTGTGGCCGAGGTACTTCAGCGCCAGGCTGTCCATGTCGTGGCGGGTCGCGGTGGAGTCCAGCACGTAGGATTCGAGCATGGTGTCGTAGGCGATGCCCTGCACGGCGATGGGCGTCGAAGCGTTGGCCAGGACATTCATGTCGTATTTGGCGTGCTGGCCGACCTTGCGCTTCTTCGGGTCTTCCAGCAGCGGCTTGAGCGCCTTGAGCACGGCATCGCGGTCCAGCTGCGCCGGCACGCCCATGTAGCTGTGCGCCAGCGGCACATAGGCGGCTTCACCTTCCGTGACCGCGAAGGACACGCCCACGACCTGGGCCTGCTGCGGGTCGAGGCTGGTGGTCTCGGTGTCGAAGGCGATCAGCTCGGCGGCTTCCAGCTTCTTCAGCCAGGCATCGAACTGGCTCTGTTCCAGGACGATCTCGTAGCGCTTCTCCGCCGCTGCAGCCGGAGCCTCTTCCAGCGCCAGCTGGGGAGTTCCGGCCTTGGCCGCCTGGCGTTGCAGGTCGTCCAGCCCAGTCTTGAATTCCAGGGTGCGGTACAGCTCGGTCAGCGCCTCGCGGTCCGGCTCGCCGGGGTGCAGGGCATCGATCTCGATGTTCAGTTCGACATCGCACTTGATGGTCGCGAGCTTGTAGGACAGGTAGGCCATGTCCTTGTGCTCTTCGAGCTTGGCCGGCAGGCCCTTGGCACCGCGGATCGGCAGCTCGGGCACCTTGTTCAGGCTGGCGTAGAGCACATCCAGGCCGCCACCCACGCCGGTGAGCAGGCCGAGGGCGGTTTTCTCGCCGACGCCGGGCACGCCGGGAATGTTGTCGACCTTGTCGCCCATCAGCGCCAGGTAATCGATGATCAGTTCAGGACCGACACCGAATTTCTCTTTAACGCCATCCACGTCGAGCACGCTACCGGTCATGGTATTGACCAGCGTAATGTGCCCGTCGACCAGCTGCGCCATGTCCTTGTCACCGGTGGAGATCACCACCGCCCGGCCTCCGGCCGCGCTCTGCCGGGCCAGGGTACCGATCACGTCGTCCGCTTCCACGCCTTCCACACACAGCAGTGGCAGGCCGAGGGCGCGCACGGTGGCGTGCAGCGGTTCCACCTGCACGCGCAGGTCGTCCGGCATCGAGGGACGGTTGGCCTTGTATTCGGCAAACATCTCGTCGCGGAAGGTCCCGCCCTTGGCATCGAAGACCACCGCGAAGGGGCTATCCGGGTATTGCTTGCGCAGGCTCTTGAGCATGTTCAGCACGCCCTTCACCGCTCCCGTGGGCATGCCGGTGGAGGTCATCAGCGGCGGCAGGGCATGGAAGGCGCGATACAGGTAGGACGAGCCGTCCACGAGGACGAGGGGTGCTTGGCTCATGAGGGGAATCAACCTTTTCAGAAGGGCTCGGGCTAAAATGTCCGTAGCCAATTCGACAAAGGGACAAGGTTATCATGCGTACGTTGAACCGCCTGTTGCTCGCCGCTCTACTGGGTCTTGGCGCGACTTCCGTCATGGCGGCGGACGACGCCCCGACGCCGGAACCGGATGTGACCATCCGCCAGGAGGGCGACAAGACCATCCAGGAATACCGCGTCAACGGTTTCCTCTACGCCATCAAGGTCATCCCCAAGCATGGCAAGCCGTACTTCCTGGTGCGCCAGGATGGCAGCGACGGCAACTTCATCCGCTCGGACCAGCCCGACAAGCTGATTCCGCAGTGGCAGATCTTCAGCTGGTAAACCTTCCCGCCCACGACGCTCCAGAGGATTGAGCATGTCGGTATTCACGCCTCTGGAACGTCCGGTTCTCGAAGACTTCCTCGCCCCCTATGGCCTCGGCCGCCTGCGCGACTTCCGCGGCATCGCCGAAGGGTCGGAGAACAGCAACTTCTTCGTCAGCCTCGAACAGGGCGAGTTCGTCCTGACCCTGGTCGAGCGCGGCCCAGTGCAGGAAATGCCGTTCTTCATCGAGTTGCTCGACGTGCTGCACGAAGCCGATCTGCCGGTGCCCTACGCCCTGCGCACGAAGGACGGCGAGGCGCTGCGTCAGCTCGCGGGCAAGCCTGCGCTGCTGCAGCCGCGCCTGGCTGGCCGCCACGAGCGCTCACCGAACAACCATCACTGCCAGGAAGTCGGCGATCTGCTGGCCCGCCTGCACCTGGCGACCCGTGAACGGATCATCGAGCGCCCCAGCGACCGTGGCCTGAGCTGGATGCTGCATGAAGGCGAGACGATGCAGTCGCACCTTTCCGGCAACGCCGCGACTCTGCTGGGCGATGCGCTGGAAGAAATTGCCCGCCTGCTCGCCGAACAACCGGCACTGCCACGCGCCAACCTGCATGCCGACCTGTTCCGCGACAATGTGCTGTTCGACGGCCCGCATCTGGCCGGGGTCATCGACTTCTACAACGCCAGCTCGGGCTGGATGCTCTACGACCTGGCGATCACCGTGAACGACTGGTGCTCCAGCGACGACGGCGCCCTCGACGGCCCGCGCGCCCGAGCCCTGCTGGCGGCTTATGCATCGAAGCGGCCGTTCACCGCGCTGGAGGCCGAGCTGTGGCCGGAGATGCTGCGGGTGGCTTGCGTGCGCTTCTGGCTGTCACGGCTGATCGCCGCCGAGGCGTTTGCGGGGCAGGATGTGCTGATCCACGATCCGCAGGAGTTCGAACGGCGACTGGCGCAGCGGCAGACGGTGGGGATTCACCTGCCGTTTGCGCTGTAAACGCTCCGACGGCTCTTCGTAGGAGCGAGCTTGCTCGCGAACAGGCCCCGCAGCGGAGTTGGTTCGCGAGCAAGCTCGCTCCTACAAAAGAGCAGGCCGGTGTAATGCGGGAGTGAAGATCTGAACCGGAGAGGACATCCCTGCCGTTGATCCTCTACTCAAGGTCAACCCCGGCCTGGCCATCCATGGTCGGGCGTTCGCCGGGCGACGCGTGCGGGCGCCGTAAAGATCTAATTCGGCGCTGGCATCCTTGCCGTTTCTTCTCTGCTCAAGGTCAACCCCGGCCCGGCCATCCATGGCCGGGCGTTCGCCGGGCGACGCCTGCGGGCGCCGTAAAGATCTAATTCGGCGCTGGCATCCTTGCCGTTTCTTCTCTGCTCAAGGTCAACCCCGGCCCGGCCATCCATGGCCGGGCGTTCGCCCTTCAAAACGCATGCGTTTTGAGCGGGCTCACCCACACTTCGAATGACCGCAGTTGAGACAGGTGGCACAGCCATCCATCTGCACCACCGCCATGGTGTTGCACTTGCCGCACAGTTGGGCGCCGGAGGGGAAGCCTTCGCCTGGTTCGGCCTTGTTGGTGCCTTGGGCTGCCTCGTAGGCGGCGCGCTTCTCGGCCAGGTACAGGCGCTGTTCCTCGTCCAGTTGCGGGCCTTCCATCAGGCCGATGGCAACCATGTGGCGCTCGATGACCGCACCGATTTCGGCAACGATCGACGGCATATAGATGCCGCCGCGCTTCAGGTAGCCGCCGCGCGGGTCGAACACCGCCTTCATTTCTTCCACCAGGAAGGTGCAGTCGCCGCCCTTGCGGAACACCGCGGACATGATCCGGGTGAGCGCGACGATCCACTGGAAGTGGTCCATGTTCTTCGAATTGATGAAGATCTCGAAGGGCCGGCGCTGCTCGTACGGGGTATCCGGGTTGAGCACCACGTCATTGATGGTCACGTACAGCGCATGCTCGAACAGCGGCGACTTGATCTTGTAGGTCGCGCCTACCAGCAATTCCGGGCGCTGCAGGGTTTCATCCATCTTCACCACAGCGGCAGCCGCGGCGGCTTCCACGCGGGCCTTTTCCTCGGCCACGTCCACCACCTGGAAGCCTTTGATCTTCTGGTTGATCTTGACGCTCATAGCTCTCTCCAGGGGTCTCAGTACTTACCGTAATAGCCTTCTTTCAGGGCGTCGAAGAGGTTGGCGGCGGTATGCATCTCGCCGTCGTACTCCACCTCCTCGTTGCCCTTGAGTTCGACCACGCTGCCATCTTCCAGCTCGAAGCGGTACACCGTCTTCTCCAGGTCCGATTCCTTCACCAGCACGCCCTGGAAGGCCGCCGGGTTGAAGCGGAAGGTGGTGCAGCCCTTCAGGCCCTGGCGCCAGGCGTAGAGGTAGATGTCCTTGAAGTCCTCGAACGGGTAGTCGGTGGGGACGTTGGCGGTCTTGGAAATCGACGAGTCGATCCACTTCTGCGCGGCGGCCTGGATATCGACATGCTGTTGCGGAGTGATGTCGTCGGCGGTGATGAAGTAGTCCGGCAGGCGGTGCTTCTCTTCCTCGGCGCCCGGCACGGCGTGGTTGTCCACCTGGTCGCGGTAGGCCAGCAGCTCGTAGCTGAAGACCGAGATCTTCTCCTTGGTCTTGCGCCCGGGGCGGATCAGGTTGCGCGAATAGTGGTGGGCGAAGCTCGGCTCGATGCCATTGGAGGCATTGTTGGCCAGGCTCAGGCTGATGGTGCCGGTGGGCGCGATGGAGCTGTGGTGAGTGAAGCGTGCGCCGTGCTCGGCCAGTTCCTCGATCAGTTGCGGTGCATGCTCGGCGACGCGCTGCATGTAGCGCGAGTACTTTGCGTGCAGGACGCGGCCGGCGACCTTGTCACCGACCTTGAGGCCATCGGCCTTCATTTCCGGGCGCTTGCGCAGCATTTCGGCGGTGACTTCGTACTCCTTCACCAACGCCGGCGCCGGGCCTTTCTCGCGGGACAGTTCCAGCGCCACTTCCCAGCCCACCAGGGCCATCTCGCGCGCCACTTCTTCGGTGAACACGCAGGCTTCCGGGCTGCCGTAGCGCAGCTTGAGCAGGGTCAGCGCCGAGCCCAGGCCGAGGAAGCCCATGCCATGGCGACGCTTGCCGAGGATTTCCGCGCGCTGCTGTTCCAGCGGCAGGCCGTTGATCTCCACCACGTTGTCGAGCATGCGGGTGAACACGCGGACCACTTCGCGGTAGCGCTCCCAGTCGAAGCGCGCGTTGTCACCGAAGGCGTCGACCACGAAGCTGGTCAGGTTCACCGAACCCAGCAGGCAGGAGCCATAGGGTGGCAGCGGTTGCTCGCCACAGGGGTTGGTGGCGCGGATCGCCTCGCACCACCAGTTGTTGTTCATCTCGTTGACCCGGTCGATCAGGATGAACCCCGGCTCGGCGTAGTCGTAGGTGGACACCATGATCATGTCCCACAGGTGCCGCGCCTTGACCCGCCCGTAGACCTTGCAGGCCACGCGGCCGTCGTCACCCACCAGGTAGTTGTCGTGCACCGGCCAGTCGCGCCAGACGACTTCGCCCGGGTTGTTCAGGTCGACTTCGTCGCGCTCCTTCGCGTGGATCGGGAACACCAGCGGCCAGTCCTCATCGACTTCCACCGCGTGCATGAAGCCATCGGTGATCAGCAGACTGAGGTTGAACTGGCGCAGGCGGCCGTCTTCACGCTTGGCGCGGATGAACTCGCGGACGTCCGGATGGCTGACGTCGAAGGTGCCCATCTGCGCGCCGCGCCGCCCCCCGGCGGAGCTGACGGTGAAGCACATCTTGTCGTAGATATCCATGAACGACAGCGGCCCGCTGGTGTGTGCGCCGGCGCCGGAGACGTAGGCGCCGCGCGGGCGCAGGGTGCTGAATTCGTAACCGATGCCGCAGCCGGCCTTGAGGGTCAGCCCGGCCTCGTGGACCTTCTCCAGGATGTCGTCCATGGAGTCACGGATGATCCCGGAGACGGTGCAGTTGATGGTCGAGGTGGCCGGCTTGTGCCCCTGCGCGCCAGCGTTGGAGATGATCCGCCCGGCCGGGATGGCGCCATTGCGCAAGGCCCAGAGGAAGCGCTCGTACCAGTGCTCGCGCAGGGCCTTGTTCGCCTCGACGTCGGCCAGGGCGCGGGCGATGCGCTGCCAGGTCTCGTCGACGCTGCCGTCGATGGGTTTACCGCTCTTGTGCTTGAGGCGGTACTTGCTGTCCCAGATATCCTGCGAGGCAGGTTGCAGGGCGAGAACTCCTTGGTTGGCGCCGCGTGGGCGCGCATCGGTCTTGGCCATCCGAGAAATAACCTCCTGTCGGTTGGGTGGCAGGGCGCAAAGGAGCGCGAGTAGACCCAATATGTAGACACAGAAGACTGATCGGCATCAATATCTTGTGCCTGGCTCGCACCATTACACACGATAGACGGTTGACCGGAAGACGCTGAAAAACAAGCACGAAGGCGACGATTGGCGGGGCGTCGGCCGCAAATCAGGCAGGGAAGTTTCAGGCAGGAATGGTGCGACGATCAGGCGCGGCGATGGGCTTTCGTAGGAGGGGACTTCGTCCCCGATGTTGTCCGGCGCGAGGCGAACCTATCGCGGACGAAGTCCCCTCCTACGCTCAGGTCGGGTTCAGGGGCGCATAAAGCGGAACGCTTTATCCGCCATCCGAAGCCCAGCGGCGGATAACGCCCGAGGCGTTATTCGCCCTGCGATCAGGGAAGCTACGACAGCAGCCCGAATCAAAGCTTCTCCAGGCACCCCGCAAACTCATCCGCCAGATTGCCCAGCAGATTCTCGTAGCCCTGGGCATCGACCTTCACCCCCACGCCCAGGTCATCCAACTCGGCCAGGCGCACCGGCAGGCCCTGGCTCAAGGTATCGGCCAGGCGCGGGCGGATCGGCGGCTCGCTGAAGATGCAGGACGGCCCGGCCTTCTGCAGTTGCGCACGCATCATGGCGACGTGCCGGGCCCCCGGCTGCACGTCTGCGGACACCGCGAAAACCCCGGCATGGCGCAGGCCATAGGCCTCTTCGAAGTAGTCGAAGGCTTCGTGGAAGACGAAGAACGGCTTGCCCTTGAGCGGATCGATGCGCTGCTGCAGGCGGGTATTGAGTTGTTCCATGCGCTCGTCGAAGGCCTTCAGGTTGGCCTCGTAGCGGCTGGCATTCGCTGGATCGGCGATGGCCAGGTCCTCGGCCATGCGCGCGGCGATCACCTGGGCGTTGGCCGGCAGCAACCAGAGGTGGGCGTCGATCATGCCGGGACGGTGGTCGTGATCATGGCCAAGGTCGTCATGATCATGATCGTCATGGTCCGGGTGGTTGGACTCACTGAAGTCGGCGAACTTGCGCAGGTGCATGCCGGCCTGGTCCTGCAGCGCGACGCTCGGGCCCTTGCGGCTGTCGAGCACCTTGGGCAGGAAGTTCTCCAGGTCCGGGCCGACCCAGTAGAACAGTTGCGCATCGCGCACGCGACGGATGTCCGAGGGGCGCAGCGAGTAGCTGTGCGGCGAGGCGCCCGGCGGCAGCAGCACGTCCGGCGTGCCTTCGCCGTCCTGGATGGCGGCGGCGATCAGTTGCAGCGGCTTGATGCTGGTCAGCACGCTGACCTCGGCACGCACGGGAAGGCTGAGCAGCAGCGCGCAGGCGGCGGTCAGCAGGGCGACGGGACGGAAGGACACGGCGGCACTCACACAGGAGAGAGATGAAAGAGTAATATAATAACGTCTCTGAACCCGAGCGTCGCCGCGCATGTACAAGATCGCCCCGAAGACTCCCCTCGCCTGCCGCCCGCACGACCACGCCAACTGCGTGGCCAGCGCCCTGGCCGACGCCGACGCGCTGTGCGCGCGCCAGGGCGTGCGCCTGACCGAGCTGCGCCGGCGTGTGCTGGAGCTGGTCTGGGCGAGCCACAAGCCGCTGGGCGCCTACGACATTCTCGCCGTGCTGAGCGAGGAAGACGGCCGCAAGGCGGCGCCGCCGACGGTCTACCGCGCGCTGGACTTCCTCCTGGAAAACGGCCTGGTGCACCGCATCGCCTCGCTCAACGCCTTCATCGGCTGCGCACACCCGGAACACGCCCACGAAGGCCAGTTCCTGATCTGCCGCGCCTGCCACACCGCCATCGAGCTGGAACAGCCGGCCATCAGCGAGGCCATCGTGGCTGGCGCCAAGGGCGTCGGCTTCGCCGTGGAAACCCAGACCGTCGAGATCGTCGGCCTCTGCGGCGCCTGCGCCCCCGGCCAGCGGGAGGCGTGATGAGCGACGCCCTGATCCGCCTGCAAGGCGTCGGCGTCAGTTATGGCGGCCAGGCGGTGCTGCAGAACGTCGACCTGACCATCGCTCCCGGCGAGATCGTCACCCTGATCGGCCCCAACGGCGCCGGCAAGACGACCCTGGTGCGCAGCGTGCTCGGCCTGCTCAAGCCCGACACCGGCAGCGTCTGGCGCGCGCCGAAGCTGTCCATCGGCTATATGCCGCAGAAACTCCACGTCGACCCGACCTTGCCGCTCACCGTCTTCCGCTTCCTCCGTCTGGTGCCCGGTGTACAGCGCACCCAGGCGCTCGACGCGCTGCAGGAAGTCGGCGCGGCGCATGTGATCGACAAGCCGCTGCAGAGCGTTTCCGGCGGTGAGCTGCAACGCGTCCTGCTGGCCCGCGCCCTGCTGCGCAAACCGGAACTGCTGGTGCTTGACGAGCCCGTGCAGGGCGTCGACGTCGCCGGCCAGGCCGAGCTGTACCGCCTGATCGGCCGCCTGCGCGACCGCCTCGGCTGCGGTGTGCTGATGGTTTCCCACGACCTGCACCTGGTGATGAGCGCCACCGACAAGGTGGTCTGCCTGAACCGCCACGTCTGCTGCTCCGGGCATCCGGAACAGGTCAGCGGCGATCCGGCCTTCGTCGAGCTGTTCGGCCAGGATGCCCGCAGCCTGGCGGTCTATCACCACCACCACGACCATTCCCACGACCTGCACGGCGAGGTGGTGAAACCCGCCTTCCCCGCCGGCACGCGCTTCACTCCGGTCCACCAGCACGGCCCCGACTGCAACCATGGCTGATTTCCTGCTCAACGCCCTCCTCGCCGGGCTGGCCCTGGCGGTGGTCGCCGGGCCCCTGGGTTCGTTCGTCGTCTGGCGACGCATGGCCTACTTTGGCGACACCCTGTCCCACGCCGCCCTGCTCGGCGTCGCCCTCGGCTTCCTGCTGGACGTCAGCCCGACGCTGGCGGTGACCGTCGGCTGCGTGCTGCTCGCCGTGCTGCTGGTCACCCTGCAGCAACGCCAGCCGCTGGCCGCCGACACCCTGCTCGGCATCCTCGCCCACAGCACGCTGTCGCTGGGCCTGGTGACCCTGAGCTTCATGAAGGAAGTGCGCGTCGACCTGATGGCCTACCTGTTCGGCGACCTGCTCGCCGTCAGCCACACCGACCTGTTGTGGATAGTCGCCGGCAGCGCCCTGGTGCTGGGGCTGATCTGCTGGCTGTGGCGGCCGCTGCTGGCGATCACCGTGCACGAGGAACTGGCGCGGGTCGAAGGGCTGCCGGTCACCGCCATCCGTCTGGCACTGATGCTGCTGATCGCCATCGTCATCGCCGTGGCCATGAAGATCGTCGGCGTGCTGCTGATCACCTCACTGCTGATCATCCCCGCCGCCGCCGCCCAGCGGCATGCGCGCAGCCCTGAACAGATGGCCTTCGGCGCCAGCCTGATCGGCCTGGTGGCGGTGTGCGCCGGGCTCTCGCTGTCCTGGTTCAAGGACACCCCCGCCGGCCCCTCCATCGTGGTCAGCGCGGCGGCCCTGTTCCTGCTGAGTTTTGTCCTGCCGCGCCGGACGGTGTAGAATTTGGCGATTTTTTGATCAAAGAGACCCTGACGCATGAAGTCGTTCGTCATCCGCCTGTTCTCGCTGATGGCCCTGGCGCTGGCCCTGACAGCCTGCCAGAGCACCGCGAGCAATCTGGCCAACAGCAGTGGCTTCGAAACCGAACTGGCCGCCGGCCGTCTGGAATCCGCGCAGCTTGCGCTGGGTTCCGAGCAGGAAGACGCCACCCAGCTCGCCGAGCGCCGCAAGCGCCTGGCCGACGCCTACCTGGAGCGCAGCCGCGAAGCCCTGGCCAAGGGCGACGTCAATGGCGCCACCACCGCCCTGACCCGCGCCCGCTCGCTGATGCCCCGCGCGCCCGGTGTTGCGGCTGATGTCAGCGGCCTGCAGAAGCCCGCCGCACCCGGCGCTCAGCCAACCTGCACGCCGTAAGCCCACGGGCGCCCGTTCGTGGTGCCCGTTATTCCCTTTTGTTCCGCAGTTAGTTGAACAAAGATTAATCAGCCATAAAAAAGCAGGTTAAAATGCGCGGTTTTGGCTGACCGCCTACGTTTGTCGTCTATCCCTCGACAACTTGGTAGGTCCCGAATCTGTTTAGGGCTTGCGAGCTAGAGCAGTACCAGGCGAAAACAGGCGAGAAAGCGGAGTCTACTCACGCGTAGATGAGCATTTCTCGCCTGTTTTCAACGCCGTAATGCCGACGCGCAGCACGCCATGAACAGGTTCCCACACGCCGTACCCACAAGGTTTGCTACGTGATCGAATTCCACGACGTCCACAAGACCTATCGCGTCGCCGGACGCGATATCCCGGCCCTGCAGCCGACCCGCCTGAGCATCCAGGGCGGCCAGGTGTTCGGCCTGATCGGCCATTCCGGCGCCGGTAAAAGCACCCTGCTGCGCCTGATCAATCGCCTGGAAGAACCCAGTGGCGGGCGCATCGTCATCGACGGCGAAGATATCACCGCCCTCGACGCCGACGGCCTGCGCCGTTTCCGCCAGCGCGTCGGGATGATCTTCCAGCACTTCAACCTGCTGGCCTCGAAGACCGTCGCCGACAACATCGCCATGCCGATGAAGCTCGCCGGTACCTTCAGCGCCGCCGAGATCAGCGCACGGGTGGACGAACTGCTCGAGCGCGTCGGCCTCCAGGACCACGCCCGCAAATACCCGGCGCAGCTGTCCGGCGGCCAGAAGCAGCGCGTCGGCATCGCCCGCGCCCTGGCCTGCCGACCGACCATCCTGCTCTGTGACGAGGCCACCAGCGCCCTCGACCCGCAGACCACCGGCCAGGTCCTGCAACTGCTGGCGGAAATCAACCGCGAGCTGAAGCTGACCATCGTCCTCATCACCCACGAGATGGACGTGATCCGCCGCGTCTGCGACCAGGTTGCGGTGATGGATGCCGGCAGCATCGTTGAACAGGGCGACGTCGCCGATGTGTTCCTCCATCCGCAGCACGACACCACCCGCCGTTTCGTCTTCGAGGCCGAGCGTGTGGACGAGGACGAGCAGCACGACGACTTTGCCCACGTGCCGGGCCGCATCCTGCGCCTGACCTTCCGTGGCGAGGCGACCTACGCGCCGCTGCTGGGCACCGTGGCGCGCCAGACCGGGGTCGACTACAGCATCCTCGCGGGGCGCATCGACCGCATCAAGGACCAGCCCTACGGCCAGCTAACCCTGTCCCTGGTGGGCGGTGACATCGAGGCCGCGATGGCACAGCTGAACGCCGCCGAAGTCCACGTCGAGGTGCTGCGCGCATGAGCGAGTTCTTTTCCAATATCGACTGGTCGGAAATTCTCCAGGCCAGCATCGACACCTTCTGGATGCTCGGCGGCTCGCTGCTGTTCACCATCGTCCTGGGCCTGCCGCTGGGTGTGCTGCTGTTCCTCACCGGGCCCAAGCAGATGTTCGAGAACCGCGCGGTCTACGCCCTGCTGTCCTTCGTGGTGAACGTGCTGCGCTCGCTGCCCTTCATCATCCTGCTGATCGTGATGATCCCCTTCACCGTGCTGATCACCGGCACTTCGTTGGGCGTCGCCGGGGCGATTCCGCCGCTGGTGGTGGGCGCCACGCCGTTCTTCGCGCGCCTGGTGGAAACCGCCCTGCGCGAGGTGGACAAGGGCATCATCGAAGCGACCCAGGCGATGGGCGCCAGCACCCGCCAGATCATCTGGAACGCGCTGCTGCCCGAAGCCCGCCCGGGCATCATCGCCGCCATCACCGTCACCGCCATCACCCTGGTGTCCTACACCGCGATGGCCGGCGTGGTGGGCGCCGGCGGCCTCGGCGACCTGGCCATCCGCTTCGGCTACCAGCGCTTCCAGACCGACGTGATGGTGGTCACCGTGGTGATGCTGCTGGTGCTCGTACAGATTCTGCAGACCGTCGGCGACAAGCTGGTGGTCCACTTCTCCCGCAAGTAACCGACTGGCCCGCCGGACGCGGGCCTTCTTAGGAGCCGACAATGAAAAAACTGCTCGCTGCTTTCGCCGCTGCCGCAGCCATCTCCGCCCCGCTGGCCCAGGCCGCCGACAGCCTGACCGTCGCCGCCACCCCGGTGCCGCACGCCGAGATCCTCAACTTCGTCAAACCCATCCTGGCCAAGGAAGGGGTCGAGCTGAAGGTCAAGGAGTTCACCGACTACGTGCAGCCCAATACCCAGGTCGCCGAGAAGCGCCTGGACGCCAACTTCTTCCAGCACCAGCCGTACCTGGATGAGTTCAACAAGGCCAAGGGCACCAGCCTGGTCGCCGTCACCGGCGTGCACATCGAGCCGCTGGGCGCCTACTCCACCAAGTTCAAGAAGCTCGACGAGCTGCCCTCGGGCGCTACCGTGGTGATCCCCAACGACGCCACCAACGGCGGCCGCGCCCTGCTGCTGCTGGACAAGGCCGGCGTGATCAAGCTGAAGGACAACAAGTCCATCACCGCCACCCCGAAGGACATCGTCGAGAACCCGAAGAACATCAAGGTGCGTGAGCTGGAAGCGGCCACCCTGCCGCGCGTGCTGACCCAGGTCGACCTCGCCCTGATCAACACCAACTACGCCCTGGAAGCCAAGCTGAACCCCACCAAGGACGCGCTGGCCATCGAAGGCTCCGACTCGCCCTACGTGAACATCCTGGTTGCCCGCCCGGACAACAAGGACAGCGCCGCCATGCAGAAGCTGGCCGCCGCCCTGCACAGCCCCGAGGTGAAGCAGTTCATCCTCGAGAAGTACAAGGGCGCCGTCGTTCCGGCGTTCTGATCGCCGACGCAGCTTTACCCCTGAAAAGCCCGGTCGAATGACCGGGCTTTTTCGTTTCCGGCTTTGGGCTTTGGGCTTTGGGCATTTTGTAGGAGCGAGGGGGACGCCTAGTTCTTGCTCGAGAACGGTGCTCGCCGATGGCAGCGGAGCTGGGCGGGTTCGCGAGCAAGCTCGCTCCTACAGGGTTACGCCGGCCGCTCTATCACGGCGTATTGAGCAATTTTTCACCAACCTTTCCTGCATATTTTCCATGCCGCAAAGGCATCGTTTTTTTACCGCTACGCGAAAACCCACGGTTGGCGTGGCCTGCAGCGATTTGCCAAAAACACATAGCACTGAAAGTTATTTAAATAAGAGAAACAATCACTTCAAGAGCTAAGGCGCTCCGCCAATCATGCAGGTCCGTTTCAAGCGCGACGCAGAGCCGCGCAGACCTGCAAGGAGATCGTTCATGGCTCAACCCCAGCATGCCCTCGCGCCGGATGCGTTCCTGCGCCACGTGCCCGGCGGCGACCTGGTCGATCTCGGCCGCCCGCTGCGCCACGCGCTGGAGCTGGGCCGCCACGTGCCGGCGAAAGCCCGCGCGCTGAGCCGCCGCGAAGGCGTGCTGCTCGGCCTGTTCGCCCTGACATTGCACGGTGCGGTGATCTACTGGCTGAGCCAGCAGCCAACGCCCCAGCTGCCGGAGGTACCGCCACAGGTGCCGCCGATGACCATCGAATTCACCGCGCCGACGCCGTCGGTGGTAGAGCCACCACCGCCTGAACCGATTCCCGAGCCGGTGGTGCAGGAGCCGCCGCCCCCGGTGGTGGACGAGAACGCGGTGAAACCGCCGCCACCCAAGCCGATCCCCAAACCCAAGCCGAAACCGGCTCCCAAGCCCGTGCCCAAGCCGGTCGAGCAACCCACACCGCCGAAGGCCGAAACCCCGCCGCCGCAACCGACACCGCCCGCTCCGCCGGCACCGGCTCCAGCCCCGCTGACGCCGCCCTCGGCCAGCGCCGGTTACCTGAAGAACCCGGCGCCGGAATACCCGCCGCTGGCCCAGCGTCGCGGCTGGGAGGGCACCGTTCTGCTGCGCGTGCATGTTCTTGCCAGCGGTAGCCCGAGCGAGATCCAGGTGCAGAAAAGCAGCGGCCGCGACGCCCTGGACGATGCCGCGGTGCGCGCGGTGAAACGCTGGAGCTTCGTCCCCGCCAAGCGCGGCGACGTGGCCCAGGACGGCTGGGTCAGCGTGCCCATCGATTTCAAATTGCATTGATTCAACTTGCCCAGATCAGCCGCACAACAATCGCGGAAGGAGAACACCCATGAGTCTGCCCCTGAACCCCCTGGAATCCGTCGAAGGCGCAGTCATCTGGCTGCTGGTCGGCTTCTCCGTCGTCACCTGGGCGCTGGCCCTGGTGAAAGGCGTCCAGTTCACCCGCCAGAAGTCCCAGGACAAACGCTTCCAGAAGCAGTTCTGGAGCGCCACCAGCCTCGAATCGGCCGGTGACCAGGCCGCCGGCAAGCCCGGCGCCGGAGCCCGTGTGGCCCAGGCCGGCTTTGCCGCCATCCAGGTCCAGGACAACGGCCAGCCGGACCTGGCCCAGTCGATCAACCACCAGGACCGCCTCGAGCGCGCCCTGCGCCAGCAGATCCAGCGCGAGCGCCGCTCCCTGGAATCGGGCCTCGCGGTGCTCGCCTCGATCGGTTCCACCTCACCCTTCATCGGCCTGTTCGGCACCGTGTGGGGCATCATGGAAGCACTCAAGGGCATCAGCGCAGCTGGCTCGGCGAGCCTGGAAACCGTTGCCGGCCCGATCGGCAGCGCGCTGATCGCCACGGGCGTGGGTATCGCCGTCGCCGTGCCTGCCGTGCTGGTCTACAACTACTTCCTGCGCCGCCTGAAGCTCACCGCGGCCGACCTCGACGACTTCGCCCACGACTTCTACAGCCTCGCGCAGAAGAGCGCCTTCCGCGTCGTCGCCCTGCCCACCGCTGCCCGCAAGCCGGCTGCCGGCGCCAGCGTGAAGGAGGCGAGCTGATATGGCCTTCTCGACCCAGGACAGCGACGAGGTTCTCTCCGAGATCAACGTGACCCCGCTGGTGGACGTGATGCTGGTGCTGCTGGTGGTGTTCATCGTCACCGCCCCCCTGCTGACCAACGCCATCCCGATCAACCTGCCGAAGACCGAGGCGGTCGCCCCGCCGGAGCAGAAGGACCCGCTGGTGGTGAGCATCGACGGCGCCGGCAAGTGGTTCATCAACAAGGACGAGATCCAGCCGGACCTGCTGCAAAGCAATCTGGCGGCGGCCAAGGCCAAGGACGCCGAGGTCCGCGTGCAGCTTCAGGCCGACGAAACCGTGAACTACGGCCAGGTGGCCAAGGCCATGGCTTCCATCGAAAAGGCCGGCATTACCAAGCTGGCGGTCATCACCGCACGCTGAGGGCCCTGTAAGACGCCTGAAACAGAACGGGTGTAGAAAAGGACCTCCACAACGTACCGAGCTTCAAGGCCGCTCTCCCAATACTCAGGCAGGGGTGAGCGGCCTTTTTTTATTCCCGGCGTCCCGGCACCCCGCGCCGATATTCCCTGATCGCGTAGGAGCAACTGTCTTTCTCGGGAAGCCCACGCCGATGCTTTCCCCTCACCCCAGCCCTCTCCCAGGGGGAGAGGGAGCCGTCCGTGCCGACTGTTGCCGACGTTTCATCCTGCACCGAACGGTCCCCTCTCCCCTAGGGAGAGGGTTAGGGTGAGGGCCGACGCAAGCGCAGAACTTTCACGTAGGAGCGGACTCCGTCCGCGATCGATTGCCGGCTGCTCGGAGCTGGCCGGTGGCACATCGCGGACAAAGTCCGCTCCTACGCCCGGTTGGCACGCGGCGTAGCCGCCGTTCGTCGTCATCCCCGCCTCGGCAATAAACCTATGCCTTTCAGGCCCTTCCGTACCCGCCGCGGTTCCACTAAGTTGATGACAGTTAGGAGACCTGAGGGGTACCGCATGACATCGTCTCCCGCTTCGGAAGGCCCGTTCTATCCACCGACACTGGGGGTGCCGGAACGCTTCACACCCGCACAGCTGCGCGCCTCGCTCGACATCACCATGAGCGAACATGGCGCCGGCCCGGTGTGGCTGTTCGCCTACGGCTCGCTGATCTGGCGCCCGGAGTTCCCGGTGGCCGAAGCGCGCCGCGCGCGGGTGCACGGCTACCACCGCGGGCTGTACCTGTGGTCCCTGACCCACCGCGGCACCCCGGAAGCGCCAGGCCTGGTACTCGGCCTGGATCGCGGCGGCTCCTGTGCAGGCTTCGCCTTCCGCCTGCCGGAAGACCACCTCGACGCCAACCTCTATGCACTCTGGGAACGGGAGATGCCGTACGCCTCCTACCGCCCGGAATGGCTCAACTGCCGCCTCGACGACGGCAGCCGCGTGCGCGCCCTGGGCTTCGTCCTCGAACGCCACCTGCCCAGCTACGCCGGCGCCCTGCCCGACAACATCGTCGAGCATGTGCTGGCCAGCGCCCAGGGCCACTTCGGCAGCACCCGCGACTACGTCGAGCAGACCGCCCGTGCCTTGCGTGAATACGCCATGCCCGACCTCAACCTGGAAGGCATCCTGGCGCGCTGCTGCCCGCTGCGCCGGGCGCAGGAATGACGGCTTATAGCGATTCGTTTAGCTAAAATACTGCATAAGCAAAGAATTTCTTATTCCTTAACGAATATTAAAACCCTCCCTAGAATGCCCTCTCATGACGATTCGAGAGGGCCGCCCCATGCGCAATGAACGCATCCGCTACCTGATCGTGCCGGGCTGGCACGGTTCCGACGACGCTCACTGGCAGAGCCACTGGCAGCGCGCCCTGCCGAACGCCGCGCGGGTACGGCAGCAGGACTGGATCACTCCGCAGCACAACGACTGGGTCGCCGAACTGGATCGCGAAATCCGCCGCGAGGCCGGCCGCGTGGTGCTGATCGCCCACAGCCTGGGGTGCGTCACCGTCGCCTCCTGGGCGGCCCGTGCCGACCGCCGCGTCCTCGCCCAGGTTGCCGGCGCACTGCTGGTCGCCCCGGCCGACGTGGAGCGGGAAACCTGCCACGAGGCGCTGCGCAATTTCGCTCCCATCGCCGCGCAAACGCTGCCGTTCCCGACGGTGCTGGTGGGTTCGGACAACGACGCCGCCTGCAGCCCGCAGCGCGCCATGGCGCTGGGACGCACCTGGGGCGCCGAGACGGTGATCCTGCCCTCCGCCGGGCACATCAACGTGAAATCCGGCCACGGCGCCTGGGAATCGGGCTACCGTCATCTGTATCGCCTGCAGTACCTGATCGACCAGCAATCGCGCCAGCGCGCCTGACCCGCCCCCGATACGGGCAGCGGGGCGTGTGGTGTGACGAGCGCGCCTATCCCCTCTTGGCGCGGATTCGGCTAGGGTGAGGCATAGCCCCACGCCGGAGACCGCCATGCCACCGTTGCACGACCTGTCCGCCGTCGAACTGCTCGCCCTGTACCGCTCGCACCAGCTCTCGCCAGTCGAGTACCTCGAGCACCTGATCGCCCATATCGACCGCTGGGAGCCGCAGCTCTGCGCGCTCTTCGCCTTCGATCCGCAGCGAGCGATGGAGCAGGCACGGCGCTCCGAGGCGCGCTGGATCCGTTGCGCACCCTGCGGCGAACTGGATGGCGTGCCGGTGACCATCAAGGAACTGATCGCCACCACCGGCGACCCGATTCCCCAGGGCAGCGCCGCCACCCTCCTGCAGCCGGCGACCGGCAACGCTCCGCCCGCCGCGCGAATGAACGAGGCCGGCGCGATCCTGCTGGGCAAGACCACCGTGCCGGACTTCGGCATGCTCTCCTCCGGACTTTCCAGCTTCCACAAGCTGGCCCGCAACCCGTGGGACCTGCGCATGAACCCGGGCGGCTCCAGCGCCGGCGCGGCAAGCGCTGCGGCGGCAGGCTACGGACCGCTGCACATTGGCACCGACATCGGCGGCTCGGTGCGCCTGCCGGCCGGCTGGTGCGGGCTGGTCGGCTTCAAGCCAAGCCTCGGGCGCATCCCCATCGATCCCTATTTCACCGGACGCTGTGCGGGACCGATGACCCGCACACTGGATGACGCCGCGCTGATGATGAAGCACCTGTCGCGCCCGGACTGGCGCGATGCCACGGCCCTGCCGCCGGCCGAGCTCGACTGGCACATCGACTATGGCGAGGTCCGCGGGCTGCGCATCGGCCTGCAGCTCGACCCCGGCTGCGGCCTGCAACCCGAGCCCGAGGTGTGCGCCGCGGTGACAGCCGCCGCGCGACAGTTCGCCGATGCCGGCGCGGAAATCATCGAGGTTCGGCCGATCCTCGACCGCGAGCTGCTGGAGGGCCTGGACAGGTTCTGGCGCGCGCGCCTGTGGGCCGAGCTGGAAACCCTGCCGGCGGAGCGCCAGGCCAAGGTGCTGCCCTATATCTTCCAGTGGGCCGAAGGCGGCGCGGCGGTCAGCGGCGCGGACGCGGTGCGTGGCTTCAATCGCACCTTCGAGATGCGCCGGCGCGCCGCCGAGCAGTTCCAGCAGATCGACTTCCTGCTTTCACCGACCAACCAGGTGGCCGCCTTCCCGGCCGAATGGGCCTCGCCCACCAACGACCCGGCACGGCCCTTCGAGCACATCGGTTTCACCGTGCCGTGGAACATGTCCGAGCAACCGGCACTCTCACTCAACTGCGGCTTCACCGGCGCAGGCATGCCCATCGGCCTGCAGATCGTCGGCCCGCGGTTCGCCGACGTCGAGGTGCTGCGCCTGGGGAAAACCTACGAACACTGGCGCGGCCCCATCAGTCGCTGGCCGCAGCCACCAGGAGCCAACTAGGCTCAGACCATCCGCCGAGCACAAGGATCCGATCGCGCGCCCATGCAGTACTCCGCCTACATCGCTCATTTCCTGGTGGTCATCCAGTTGCTGGGGATCATCGCCGCCGTCCATGCCGTGCTGAGCGTGCGCACCGCGCAAGGCGCCATCGCCTGGGCGACGTCGCTGGTATTCATGCCGCTGCTGACCCTGGTGCCCTACCTGGTGTTCGGCCGTAGCCGCTTCGACGCCTACATCGGCGCGCGCCGGCAGGCCAACGAGGAAATGCACCTGGCCGCCGCCGAGCTCGACTGGCGCCCCTGGGTGGAAGAAGCCCTCGCCGCTCGCCAGTACCACGCGTACAAATCGCTCAAGGCCATGGTCGGCCTGGCGCGCATGCCAACGCTGGCGAACAACAAGGTGCGCCTGCTGGTGAACGGCAAGGCCTCGTTCGAGGCGATGTTCGAGGCGATCTCCAGCGCACGGAAAGTGATCCTCGTGCAGTTCTTCATCATCCGCGACGACGCCCTCGGGCAACGTCTCGCGCAGCTACTGATGGAGCGCGCGGCCAACGGTGTGGATGTGTTCCTGATGTACGACGGCATTGGCAGCCACGCGCTGTCGCGCCGCTATATCGAGCGCCTGCGCCAGGGCGGCGTGCAGGTGCATGCCTTCAGCACAGGCAGCGGCATGATCAACCGCTTCCAGGTGAACTTCCGCAATCACCGCAAGATCGTGGTGGTCGACGGCGTGCGCGGCTTCGTCGGCGGACACAACGTCGGCGTCGAGTACCTGGGCGAGAAGCCACCGCTGGCGCCCTGGCGCGACACTCACATCGAGCTGCATGGTCCGGCGGTGGCGTGCCTGCAGGAGTGCTTCGCCGAGGACTGGTTCTGGGCCACTCACGCGCTGCCGACGCTGATCCTGCCCGATGGCTACGACGACGGAGGCATGCTCTGCCAGGTGGTGCCCAGCGGCCCGGCGGACACCCAGGAAACCTGCTCGCTGTTCTTCGTCGAATCGATCAACGCGGCGGTGGAGCGGGTGTGGATCACCACGCCCTATTTCGTCCCGGACGAAGCCGTCGCCGCCGCCCTGCGCCTGGCGGTGCTGCGCGGCGTTGACGTGCGCATCCTGCTGCCTTCGCGGCCGGATCACCGGACGGTCTACGCCGCCTCCAGCCTCTATGCCCTGGACGCCGTGCGCGCCGGCGTGCGGGTGTTCCGCTACCAGCCGGGATTCCTGCACCAGAAGGTGATACTGATCGACCACGACAGCGCCGCGGTAGGCAGCGCCAACCTGGATAACCGCTCGTTCCGGCTGAATTTCGAGATCATGGTGATCACCGTCGACGAAGGCTTCGCCCGCGACGTGGAGACCATGCTGGAAGAAGACTTTGCGCAATCGGTGGAGATGACCCTGGACGACCGCAAGCGCGTGCATCGCCTGCAGCAACTGGGGATGCGCGTAGCGCGGCTGGTGTCGCCGATTCTCTGAAGGCTCTGGCGCGGGCAATGTTCGCGAGCAAGCTCGCTCCTACAGGCTCATGGTGAGTTCGCTCTTCGTAGGACCGAGGGGGACGCCTAGTCCTTGCTCGCGAATGCTTTTGCCGCACAAAAGAAAACGCCCGGTTCACTCTCGTGAACCGGGCGATTTCTTTCTCTAGCGCGAGGTCATCAGGCTGGCGCGGAGGAGCGGATCAGGTGATCGAAGGCGGAGAGCGACGCCTTGGCGCCTTCGCCGACCGCGATCACGATCTGCTTGTACGGAACGGTGGTCACGTCGCCGGCGGCGAAGATGCCCGGCAGCGAGGTTTCACCGCGAGCGTCGACGATGATCTCGCCGCGCGGGGACAACTCGATGGTGCCCTTGAGCCAGTCGCTGTTGGGCAGCAGGCCGATCTGCACGAAGATGCCTTCCAGGTCGATGGACTTGAACTCTTCCGAGTTGCGGTCCTTGTAGACCAGGCCGGTGACCTTCTGGCCATCGCCTTTCACTTCGCTGGTCAGCGCGCTGGTGATCACATCCACGTTGGGCAGGCTGAACAGCTTGCGTTGCAGCACGGCGTCGGCGCGCAGCTTGCTGTCGAATTCCAGCAGGGTCACGTGGCTGACGATACCGGCCAGGTCGATGGCCGCTTCGACGCCGGAGTTACCGCCGCCGATCACCGCCACACGCTTGCCCTTGAACAGCGGGCCGTCGCAGTGCGGGCAGAAGCAAACGCCCTTGGCCTTGTATTCCTTCTCGCCCGGCACGCCCATTTCGCGCCAGCGGGCGCCGGTGGCCAGGATCACCGACTTGGCCTTGAGGCTGCCGCCGCCCTCGAACTGCACTTCGTGCAGGCCGCCGGCAGTCTTCGCCGGAATCAGCGCGCTGGCGCGCTGCAGGTTCATGATGTCGACGTCGTAGTGCTTGACGTGCTCTTCCAGCTGGCGTGCCAGTTTCGGGCCTTCGGTCTCGGTTACCGAGATGAAGTTCTCGATGGCCATGGTGTCCAGCACCTGGCCGCCGAATCGCTCGGCGGCAACGCCGGTGCGGATGCCCTTACGGGCGGCGTAGATCGCTGCCGCAGCGCCGGCCGGACCACCGCCGACGACCAGTACGTCGAACTCTTCTTTCGCCGAAAGCTTCTCGGCTTCGCGGGCAGCAGCGCCGGTGTCGATCTTCGCGAGGATCTCTTCCACGCCCATGCGGCCCTGGCCGAACACTTCACCGTTGAGGTAGATGCTCGGCACAGCCATGACCTGGCGGCGCTCGACTTCTTCCTGGAACAGCGCGCCGTCGATGGCGACATGGCGGATGTTCGGGTTGAGCACGGCCATCAGGTTCAGCGCCTGGACTACGTCCGGGCAGTTCTGGCAGGACAGCGAGAAGTAGGTTTCGAACTCGAACGAACCCTGGATGCCCTTGATCTGCTCGATCACTTCAGCGTCGAGCTTGGACGGGTGGCCGCCGACCTGCAGCAGTGCCAGCACCAGGGAGGTGAACTCGTGGCCCATGGGGATGCCGGCGAAAGCCAGGCCGATGTTCGCCCCTGGGCGGTTCAGCGAGAAGGACGGCTTGCGCGCGTCGCTGCCATCTTCACGCAGGGTGATCTTGTCGGTCAGGCCGACGATTTCGTGCAGCAGCTCGCTCATCTCGCGGGATTTGTCGCTGTCATCGAGGGACGCGACGATCTCGAATGGCTGCTGGACCTTTTCCAGGTAGGCCTTCAACTGGGTTTTAAGCGTGGCGTCCAACATGATTCAAATCCTCGGAATTTGAGCAAAGGGGTTCCCCGGCAGGCTATTCCGCCCACCCTACGCACGCTTTTGGCTTTGGTAGGGAGGATGCCGGTAGGCATCCTCGGGGTGTTGCCAAACGGCTCGGGAAGCTTTCGTGGGCGGGCGCCCGGTGGTCGCGTGGCGGGAGCCGCCGCGCAACCGCTTCCCGGTCGTTCTTAGATCTTGCCGACCAGGTCCAGGGACGGAGCCAGGGTCTTCTCGCCTTCTTTCCACTTGGCCGGGCAGACTTCACCCGGGTGAGCGGCGGTGTACTGGGCAGCTTTCAGCTTGCGCAGGGTTTCGCCGACGTCACGAGCGATCTCGTTGGAGTGGATTTCGACGGTCTTGATGATGCCTTCCGGGTTGATCACGAAGGTGCCGCGCAGGGCCAGGCCTTCTTCCGGGATGTGTACGCCGAAGGCGTTGGTCAGCTGGTGGGTCGGGTCGCCGATCAGCGGGAACTGGGCTTTACCAACGGCCGGGGAAGTTTCGTGCCACACCTTGTGGGAGAAGTGGGTATCGGTGGTCACGATGTAGACCTCGGTACCGGCCTTCTGGAACTCGGCGTAGTTGTTGGCGGCGTCTTCGATCTCGGTCGGGCAGTTGAAGGTGAAGGCTGCCGGCATGAAGATCAGAACGGACCACTTGCCCTTGAGGGATTCTTCGGTGACTTCGATGAACTTGCCGTTATGGAAAGCGTTGACCTTGAACGGTTGAACGGGGGTGTTGATCAGGGACATTAGGCAATTCCTCAATGAGAGTTTGTCGTTTAATCGAGTGGTCGATCGGTTGAAATTCGACAGGGGCAAGATTATCGCCTGATGACAGAAAAGGCCCATTGATTTAGGGCATCACGAATATTGAGTATCTCTATCGAGATATCTATAAAAGGAAGAAGTTTCCTATCAAGCGAAACGCGGCATCCGATGACTGGCTTGCTCTCGCAAGGCGTCTGCCCAGCGGATTTCCGCCCTTCCCGGGCTATCCGCCAGCGCACGCCGGAACGTCCACCTTCGCCCGGTCGTGCCGCGAGGACAACACCAGTCGCGACGTACGGTACTCGCAACGCTGCTGGTCCGGCGGTTTTTCCTGCCTCACTGGTCAAGCCGGCCCACAAGCCTATGCTTGTGCCTGAGAGCCGTTCGCCACGGCTCCCGACGCCCACGGACAGCCTTCGCGACGCGGCGCAGCCGCACGCATGACGACGAGGACTCCCGATGATCCAGTTCCTGCTCGGCGACGAGAGCGTCCAGGTTGACGGACTCGCACCCGAGACCAGCCTGCTCGATTACCTGCGCATCCACCGCGCGCGTACCGGCACCAAGGAGGGCTGCGCCTCGGGCGACTGTGGCGCCTGTACCGTGGTGCTCGCCGAGCCCGAGGGCGAAGCGCTGCGCTACCGCGCAGTGAATGCCTGTATCACGCTGCTGGGCGCGGTGCACGGCCGCCAGGTGCTGACCGTCGAGCACCTGGGCGAGCCGGGCGTGCTGCATCCGGTGCAGCAGGCAATGGTCGACTGCCACGGGTCGCAGTGCGGCTTCTGCACGCCGGGTATCGTCATGTCGCTGTTCGCCTGGCGCCACTCGCCGCCACCGCACGACCGCGAAACGGCGCTCACCGCGCTCTCCGGCAACCTGTGTCGCTGCACCGGCTACCGGCCGATCCTCGAGGCTGCCAAGCAGATAGCCGGGCAAGCGTGCCTCGACAACTTCGAGCAGAACAGCGCCCTGACCGTCGCCCGCCTGCGGGAGATATCCACTGCCGGCACGCTGCGCGACGGCCAGGCTCAGGCCTGGTTGCCCAGCTCGCTCGATGAACTGGACGACTTGCTTCAGCGCTACCCGCAGGCGCGGCTGATCGCCGGCGGCACCGACCTGGCCCTGGAAGCCACACAGAATCTCAAGGCGTTCCCGGCATTGATCCATCTCGACCGGGTCAGTGAACTGCTGCGCCTGGAGGTCCACCCCGGGCACCTGCTGATCGGCGCGGCGCGGGCCTATACCGACTGCCTCGAAGCGCTGCAGGAGTTCCCCGGCGTCGCCGCCCTGCTGGAGCGCCTCGGCTCGCTGCAGATCCGCCAGCGCGGCACTCTTGGCGGTAACATCGCCAACGCCTCGCCCATCGGCGATATGCCGCCGGTGCTGCTCGCCCTGGATGCGCGCCTGCGCCTGCGCAGGGCAGGCGCCGTACGCGAGGTCCCCATCGAAGGGTTTTTCAGCGGCTACCGCAAGACACTCCTGCAGCCCGGCGAATACATCGAGGCGGTTGTGATCCCGCGCCTGCGCGATAACCAGCGGTTCCGCGTCGACAAGGTGTCCAAGCGCCGCGACGACGATATTTCCGCGGTGTGTCTGGCACTGCGACTCGACCTTGACGACAGCGGCAGCGTCATCGACACGCGCCTCGCCTGCGGCGGCATGGCAGCCACGCCACTGCGGGGCGCGCGGAGCGAAGCGGCCTTGCGCGGCAGGCCTTTCGACGCCGCGGCCGTGGCTGCCGCACAAGCCGCGATCGCGCAGGATTTCCAGCCCATCGACGACCTGCGCGCCAGCGCCGCCTATCGCCTGAAAGTGGCGCAGAACCTGTTGCAGCGCGCACTACTGGAATGGTCCGAATGCCCTGCGGAGGTGCACCATGCGTAGCCTGCCACCGCTGGCCAGCAATGGCGCCGCGGGCGCCATCCACAGCGCGGGCAAGCCGCGCGAGCACGACAGCGCCGCCCTCCACGTGAGCGGCGCCGCGCGCTACGTGGACGACCTGAAGGAGCCACGCGAACTGCTGCACGCGGCTGTCGGCCTGAGTGAAATCGCCTGCGGCGCCGTGCTGTCCCTTGATCTCGACGCCGTGCGCAGTGCGCCCGGCGTGGTGGCCGTGCTGACCCTGGACGACGTGCCCGGCCACACCGACATCGGGCCGGTGTTCCCCGGTGATCCGCTGCTGGCTGGCGAGCGGGTGAAATACCACGGCCAGGCCCTGTTCGCGGTCGCCGCCGAAAGCCTGATCCAGGCACGCCGGGCGGTGCGTCTGGCAAAGGTTGAGTATGCCAAGGAAGACCCGCTGATCGACCCGCTGCGAGCCAAGGCCGAAGAGCGCTTCGTGCGCCCGCCGCACCACATGCGCCGGGGCGATGCGCAAGCGGCGCTGGAGCAGGCGCCGCAGGTGCTCGAAGCCCGGCAGTTCATCGGCGGCCAGGAGCATTTCTACCTCGAAGGCCAGGCCTCGCTCGCCCTGCCCGGCGACGACGGCGGCATGCTGGTGCACACCTCCAGCCAGCACCCCAGCGAAGTGCAGAAACTGGTGGCCGAGGTACTGGCAATTCCGCTGGCCAAGGTCACCGTGGAAGTGCGCCGCATGGGCGGCGGCTTCGGCGGCAAGGAAACTCAGGCCGCGCCATTCGCCTGCCTCGCCGCATTGCTGGCACACAAGACCGGCCGCGCAGTGAAGCTGCGCCTGCCGCGTGCCGACGACATGCGCCTGACCGGCAAGCGCCACCCCTTCCACAACCGCTACCGCATCGGCTTCGACAACCAGGGCCGGCTGCTCGCCGCGCAGCTTGAAGTGGTGGGCGACTGCGGCCATTCGCCGGACCTCTCCGACGCCATCGTCGACCGCGCCATGTTCCATGCCGACAACGCCTACTTCATCCCCGACGTGGCCATCTCCGGCTACCGCAGCTTCACCAACATCGTCTCGCACACCGCCTTCCGCGGCTTCGGCGGGCCGCAGGGGATGATGATCATCGAGCGCGCCATGGACGACATCGCCCGCGCCGTGGGCAAGGACCCGCTCGAGGTGCGCAAGCTCAACCTCTACGGCGGAATGGGGCGCGAGCTGACGCCCTACCACCAGAAGGTCGAGCACAACCTGCTGGGCGAGCTGATCGCGCGCCTGGAGACAAGCAGCGACTACGCCGCGCGCCGCTCGGCGATCCACGACTTCAACGCGCGGAGCCCGGTGCTGAAGAAAGGCCTCGCACTGACCCCGGTGAAGTTCGGTATTTCCTTCACCGCGCAGCACCTCAACCAGGCCGGCGCGCTGATCCACCTCTACACCGACGGCAGTATCCAGCTGAACCACGGCGGCACCGAGATGGGCCAGGGCCTGAACATCAAGGTCGCGCAGATCGTCGCCGAGGAATTCCAGGTGCCGCTGGAGCGTGTGGTGATCACCGCGACGCGTACCGACAAGGTGCCCAATACCTCGCCCACCGCCGCTTCCAGCGGCACCGACCTGAATGGCATGGCCGCTCGCGACGCGGCGCGCACGCTGAAGAAGCGGCTGATCGACTTCCTCGCCGACCGCGATGGCGTGAAGCCGCAGGAGATTCGCTTCGAGCACGGCGGTGTGACGGTCGGGGCGCAGCACCTGGGCTTCACCGAGATCATCCAGGCCGCCTACTTCGCGCGCATCCAGCTTTCCGCCACCGGTTTCTACCGCACGCCGAAAATCTTCTACGACCGTGAGAAGGGCCAGGGCCATCCGTTCTTCTACTTCGCCTACGGCGCGGCAGTGTCAGAGGTGACAATCGACACGCTTACCGGCGAGTACCGCGTACTGCGCGTGGACATCCTTCACGACGTCGGCCGCAGCGTGAACCCGGCCATCGACATCGGCCAGATCGAAGGCGGCTTCATCCAGGGCATGGGTTGGCTGACCACCGAGGAGCTGCGCTGGGACGACTCCGGCAAGCTGCTCACGGTGGGGCCGGCGACCTACAAGATCCCGGCAGCGAGCGACGCGCCGGAAGACTTCCGCGTGACGCTGTTCGAGCGCCCCAACGAGGAAGACAGCGTGTACCTCTCCAAGGCGGTGGGCGAGCCACCATTCATGCTGGCGATCTCGGTGTGGTCGGCGCTGCGCGACGCCATCGCCAGCCTCGCGGACTACCGCCTGAGTCCCGACCTGGATACGCCGGCGACACCGGAGCGGGTGCTATGGGCTTGCGAGGCGGTACGCCGTTCGGAGCAGGAGCGCCCTCACCCTAAGCCTCTCCCGCAAGCGGGAGAGGGGACCGATCGGCATACAGCGAACCCGCGAATTCAGCCGGAATCCGCGGCAACGGGCGATCCACTGAGCATGACCGCTGCAGCAGACAACCCCCTCTCCCTCCGGGAGAGGGTTGGGGTGAGGGGAGAACAGCCCACACCGAACTCGAAAGAAGGCCCAGTGCAATGACCACCACCTGGATGGACGCCATCGCCCGCCTGCGCGACAGCGCCGAGAGCTACGTGCTGATCACCGTGATCGGCGTACAGGGTTCCACGCCCCGCGAGTCCGGCAGCAAGATGCTGGTCACCGCCGGGGAAACCTTCGACACCATCGGCGGCGGCCACCTGGAGTTCGCCGCCATCGAGCACGCGCGCCAACTGCTGCTGGCCGGCAAGGACAGCCAGGCGCTGGAACACTTCCCTCTCGGCGCGCGGCTGGGCCAATGCTGCGGCGGGCGTGCCAGCCTGCTGTTCGAATGTTTCGCCGCGCGCGGGCCGCAGGTCGTACTGTTCGGTGCCGGCCATGTCGGCCGCGCCCTCGCACCGCTGTTGGCGGGGCTGCCACTACGCCTGGAATGGGTGGACAGCCGCGCGGCGGAGTTTCCCCAGTCCGTCCCCGAGGGCGTGCGCATGCGCCTGCTGGAAGAGCCGGAAGACGCCGTGCACGAAGCGCCACCGGGCAGTTACTTCCTGGTCATGACCCACAACCACCCGCTGGACTACGCCATCGCCGAGGCCGTGCTCAAGCGCGGCGACGCCGGCTTCCTCGGCATGATCGGTTCGCGCACCAAGGCGCGGCGCTTCCAGATGCGGCTGGAACAGCACGGTTATCCACAGCAGGTGATCGCGCAGATGCATTGCCCCATCGGCCTGGCCGAAGTGCCGGGCAAACGCCCGCTGGAAGTAGCCATCTCGGTCGCCGCCCAGGTGATCGCCCGCTATCACCAGGACGCCCCCGCCCGGCAGACGCGCGAAGGGGTGGATTGGGCGGCGCTGTGTAGCGAAGGCGCGTGCAGCGACGCGCCGGCGGACGCAAAAACCTGACCAGTGGGACAACAGTTTTTCCCGCCGCCGCCGATACACTCAACGACCCCGTCTCTTCGCCCGCCACTGGCGGGCGTTTCGTTGTGCGTTCGGAGGAAAACAAGAATATGCGCCTGCGAAGTATCCAGACCCAGCTCATCGTCAGCATGGGCGCCGCCCTGCTCATCAGCCTGCTCATCGTCCTCGGCCTGTATGCCGTGCTGGTCAACCGCCTGAGCGAGCGCTACCTGCTCGAACAGGCGCTGCCGGCGAGCATCCAGGCGATTGCCAATGACTTCGAAAAGCGCCTCACCGGCCCCATCACCGCAGCGGCCGGGATCGCCGACAACACCCTGGTTCAGGATTGGCTGGCCGCAGGCGAAAGCCCCGAGCAACTGGCCGAGTTCACCCGTTACCTGGGTGGCATCCGCGCCTCGCAGAAGGCCTTCTCCGCGCTGATCACCTCCAACGCCAGCGGCGCCTACTACAGCGACAAGGGCAAGGAGCGCACGCTGAGCCGCAGCGAGCCGAAGGACAGCTGGTACTTCCAGTTCATCGACAGCGGCAAGCCGCGCATGTGGAACATCGACACCGACGGCAGCACCGGCGAACTGGCGCTGTTCATCGACCAGCGCGTGGAGCGCGACGGCAAGCTGCTGGGCATCGCCGGGTTGGGCCTGGAGATGCGCGAGCTGTCGACGCTGATCCGCGACTTCCGCTTCGGCTTGTCCGGGCGCGTGTACCTGGTGAAGAACGATGGCCAGGTGCAGATCCACCCCGACGCGTCGCTGCCCAAGGGGCGCAACCTCGGCGACCTGATCGGTGCCAGCGCCGCGAGCGCACTGCTCGGCCAGCAGGGCTTCCACAGCGCCCGTTTCAAGCGCGACGGCGAAGACTACCTGGCCGCCAGCCTGCCGCTGCATGACCTGGGCTGGACGCTGGTGAGCGAAGTGCCGGAAGCGGAAATCTACGCCGACGCCCGCGAGGCGCTGGCCTTCTCCGGGCTGGCCGGGGCCCTGGTCGCCCTGCTCTGCCTGGCCCTGGTGGTGCTGATGGCACGCAGCCTGGCCCGGCCGATCCGCCAGGTGACCAGCGCGCTGCTGGAAATCGGCGGCGGTGGCGGTGACCTCACCCGCCGCCTGGACGAAAGCCGCGCCGACGAGTTGGGCGACCTGGCCCGAGGCTTCAATCGCTTCCTCGAAGGGCAGCGCGCATTGATTGGCGCCGTGCTGGGCACCAGCCAGCAATTGCTGCGCACCGTTGGCGAAGTGGCGCAGGTGGTGGATAACACCGCCGAGCGCACCGGCCGCCAGCAGGAGATGACCGACATGGTCGCCACGGCGGTGAACGAGATGGGCAGCACAGTGCAGGAAATCGCCCGCAACGCCGAACAGGCCGCCAGCGCCTCGCAGCAGGCACGGGAAGAAGCCGGCGCAGCGCGCCGTGTGGTCGGCGGCTCGCTGCAGGTGGGCCGGCGCATGTCCGGGGAGATCGGCGAGGCCGCCAGCGCCGTGGGTGAACTGGCCGGCCAGGTGGCGAGCATCGACCAGGTACTGGCGGTGATCCGCGGCGTCTCCGAGCAGACCAACCTGCTCGCCCTCAACGCCGCCATCGAGGCGGCGCGTGCCGGCGAGCTGGGCCGAGGCTTCGCCGTGGTCGCCGATGAAGTGCGCACGCTGGCCAGCCGCACCCAGGGCTCCACCGACGAAATCCTCACGATCATCCAGCGCCTGAAGGGCGGTGCGGAGGCCGCAGTGCGCTCGATGCAATCCAGCCAGCAGACCACCGGACAGAGCCTGGCCGCCAGCGAACAGGCTGGTGCCTCGCTGGGCGCCATCGCCGATCAGGTGGAACGCATCAGCGACATCAACCACCAGGTCGCCACGGCCACCGAGGAGCAGTCGGCGGTGACCGAGGAGATCAACCGCAACGTGCAGGGCATCGCCGACCTCGCCCACGCCACCACCCGTGAAGTGCAGCATGGCCGCGAGCAATGCCGCGAGCTGCGCTCCCTGGCCGACGACCTGGCGCGGCAGATGGCGCAGTTCCGCCTGTGAACAGCGCTGGCACCGGCTATGCGCCGGTGCCTTTTCCCCAGCGTTATCCACAGATTTTCCAAGCGAAACGGCAGCCTTGCCGCTATTGCAGACGGGTGATGGCGGCCGATCAGCGCACGAAGTGTCACGCCAGCGAGACACCTTGCCCACAACTTGCCCACAGTTTGTTCAGAGACTTTCCCCCAGCCCTCCGGGCTCCACCCGCGAACCCGTCGAAAAGCCCAGGCCCAGGCACTGCAAGCCCTGCATCAATCCAATGAATAATTCACCGAGCGGTCAGAAGTGGCGTCTGACAATGTTCCGGGGAAATTTCACCCACACCTTTTCCACAGCTTGTTCATATTTTGTTCAACAGACCCGAAAGCAATTGTTCAAAAAATGAGCGAAGCGCTGAAGGCTGCGGAGTACGTGGGCAGGAGCAGTCCTGCCACAGGTTATCCACAGGCGGCTCCACGGTGTTTGGGGAGAACAATCAGGCGTCCAGCAACTGCGCCTGGACACGACCGCGGCTGAGGTCACTGAGGAGCTTCTGCAGGGACTCGACCTCGGTGGTCGGCAGGGTCAGCGTCAGGCGCACGCCTGCGGCGCCAAAGGCTTCGTCCTCGACACTGGCACCCAGCGCCAGCACCCGCGCCTTGAACAGCGCGTGCTCGGCGAAACTGCAGTCGAACGCCAGCCGACTGCTGGGTACCAGTTCGATGCGCTCGGCGTCCTGCAGGCATTTCGCTGCGCAACCGCCATAGGCGCGGGCGAGGCCACCGGTACCGAGCTTGATGCCGCCGAACCAGCGGCTGACGACGACCACCACGCGGTCCATGTCCTGCCCTTCGATGGCCACCAGCATGGGCCGGCCGGCGGTGCCGCCGGGCTCGCCGTCATCGCTGAAGCGGTACTGGTTGCCCAGCTTCCACGCCCAGCAGTTGTGCCCGGCGCTGGCGTCCCGGTGCGCAGCGAGGAAGGCCTGGGCCTCGGCCTCGCTGGCGATCGGTGCGGCGACGCACTGGAAGCGGCTCTTGCGGATGTCTTCTTCGTACCGGGCGAGGCCGGCCAGGGTGAAACTCATGCCGAGGTCGACGGCGGCGTCAGCCCGCAACCCTTGAGGATGATGCGGATGAGGTTGTCGCTGGCATCGCTGAAGTCCTGCCTGGACAGGCGCTTGCGGCCGGTGACGAAGCCGATCTGGGCGGCGAAGTCGGCGTAGTGCTGGGTGCTGCTCCAGATCAGGAAGATCAGGTTCACCGGGTCTACGGCGTCCATCTTGCCGGCGTCGATCCAGGCCTGGAACACCGCGGCGCGGCCGGAGAACCAGGTGCGGTAGTCCTGGCTGAAGTGCTCGGAGAGACATTCGCCGCCGCTGATGATCTCCATGGCGAAGACGCGCGAGGCCTGCGGGTAGCGGCGGGAAAATTCCATCTTGGCGCGGATGTAGGCGGCCAGCGCCACGGCCGGGTCATCGTCCACGGTCAGGTGGTTGAAGGTGCTGTCCCACAGCTCGAGGATGTTGCTCAGCACCGCCACATACAGCCCCAGCTTGTTGCTGAAGTAGTAGTGCAGGTTGGCCTTGGGCAGGCCGACGCGCTGGGCGATGGTGTTCATGCTGGTGCCCTTGAAACCGTGGCGGGCGAACTCCTCCTCGGCGGCGGCGAGAATGGCTTCCTCGTTCTTCTGGCGAATGCGGCCGGCGGGTTTTTCACCGTTGGACGCGGTATGGGCGGGTACCTGGAGGGTCATGCGGGAAGTCCGTGCATTGAGCGGGGGCGCTGCATGGATAACCCAGGCGGGTGGAGGGATTCAAGCGAAAGGAGCGAAATCGTCGAAGCGGTGAGCCGCCACCATGAAGCCCCCGGCAGGCCGCCGGGGGCTTGCGGGTCACTTGGCAGCAACCGTACCAGCGGTGTTGTGATGACCACCGCCACCGCCGCTGTTGCCAATGGCCACTCCAGCGGCCACTACTGCGGCACCGATACCCACGGCGGCCCCTACAGTGAGCGAACCTACCAGCGGCGTGCTCAGGCCCAGCGAGGAAGTAGCAGACGGCACTGCCGCGGCGGTCTCAGCGGCAGCGGTGCCAGCAGCTGCATCAGCAGCGCCAATGGAAGCGCCTTCCACCTCGCTGGCCGCAGCAGCGACAGGGGCATCGACGGCGCTGCTGTAGAAGCCGCCCTGGTGGCCTTTCTCATACTGCGAAAGGGGTTTTACAGTGCCGGGTGGCGCCGCCATCAGCGGCAGGCTGACACTGGCGATCAAGGATGCTAACAACAGTTTTTTCATGGAAATCTCCACAGGTGCTCACAATGAGCTACGGACTGTGGGCCTAGCTGCGAATATCCACCATCGGTGAAGACTTATTCCGCTTAGGAATTTTCCAATACCTGAACAAGATCGTCCCGCTCCTGCCGGATCGGCACGAGCGGGACGCAAGCCTCACTGCGCCGGTGAGGCCTTCAGGGGATCAGGTCAGAAGTGGTACTTGACCAGCGCGCTGACGGTGTTCTGGTCGGTAGTGAAATACTGCGAATCCTTGATGCCGTACTTGTCGGACCAGTAGTCGTACTCGATACCCACGTACAGGTGCTTGGCCTCGTAACCCATGGCCTTGCCCAGGTCGTACTTGAGCTGCGGGTTGAAGTGCAGGTTGGCGTGGTAGTCCGACTGGTTGCGGTGGCTGGAGCTGGCGTCCTTGTTGTTCACCACCCAGTCCATGAAACCGTCGAAGAGGATGTCGGAATTGCCCACCGGGAAGGTGATGGCCCAGGCCGGGGTGATCTGCCAGGCGCCGGACGGCACGCGGTTGCCATCGGGCTTGCGGTAGTAGAAGTTCAGCTGGAAGTAATCGAAGCCCGGCAGCGCCAGGTCGAAGCCCGGGCCGAGCAGGTAGGACTCGACGTCGCCTTCACCGAACTCGTAGGTGCTGGCCAGGAGCACGTCCTTGACCGGGCCGAAGGACAGGTCGGTGCCGGTGATCTTGCCGAACGACAGGCGCGGGCTGAACTCACCGTAGTAGGTGTTCTTGCCGTTGGTGGCGCTTTCCTTGCCGTTGTAGTTGATCTGGTCGACGAAGAACCAGATGTCGCCCCAGGTCCAGGCGCTCGCGCTCTCGAAGGTGAAGGTCTGCTGGATCGGCGGGTCTACCTTGAAGTTCTTGCCCCACAGGTAGGTCAGGCTTTCGTTGTGCCAGATCAGCGGACCATCGTTGACGGCCGGGGCCGGGCTCAGGTCTTCACCGCCAGCCATGGCCTGCCCGGCCGCGAGCAGCCCGCCGGCGAGCAGCAGGGATGCGAGAGTGCGAGTCATGCGTTGCTCCTAATCAGTGCAGTCGTGTTGCGTTTTTAATTGTCGGTGGAACCTGTCCATCCGGTCAGGCCTGGCGAGGAAAAGCAAGATTGGCGCCAATCCTGACCAGATGTTCCACTTTTATGACGAACCCCTGCGGATCCGCTCCTTTGGCAGGGAAGACGCAGGTGCACGGGACGGGCAATTTCCTGACCCACAGGACAACTTCGCCTGTTTCGAGGGCATCGGCCCCAGCAGGAGGCACTGCATGGGCAAGCGCCCACCAGAAGATTGGATACATGACAAACCTGTGTTGAAACGAATCAACACAAATTGTGTATACAACTGTCTTGTGGGAAATCTACCCAACAGCCGTCGGAACACACCACGCGTTTTTCCGGGCGCGGATAATGCCAGACAAGGGCCTTCACCACACCTGTCAGCGTGCCTCGGGCTGCCGGGCGGTCGGCTGATCGGGCGCCTGTTTCGCCCTGCGCACCAGGCCGCTCTGGCCGCGAACTGCTCTGCTCCAGCTTGAGGCCGGTACGACGGCCTGCCAGACTCTGCCAACCAGCGACACTCTGGCAAGATATACCGATGAAAGGACAACCCCCTGAACTGCAACGCCTGATCCCGGTGCTCGAGCGCCTGCCCCGGCCGGTCTATGCGCGCGCCGAGCGGTTGCGCGCGGGCTCGTGGACCAGCCGGCACCACCACGCGTGGGTGCAGTTGTCCTACGCCATCACCGGCGTGCTCGGGGTGCATACCGCCGAAGGCAGTTTCTTCGCACCGCCCCAGCGGGCGATCTGGATTCCGGCGTTCCTCGACCATGAGGTGGTGACCTCGACCCAGGCCGAAATGCGCAGCCTGTACATCCGCGACGACGCCTGCCGCTGGGCCCCGGACCGCTGCCGCGTGCTGGAGGTGACACCCCTGGCACGCGAGCTGATCAAGAGCTTCTGCGAGCTGCCGGTGGATTATCCACAGGGCGACAGTGCCGAATCCCGGCTGGTAGATGTGCTGCTGGACCAGCTGCGCGATCTGCCGGAAGTCGCCTTCTCCCTGCCGATGCCGCAGGAGGGCCGGCTGCTGCAGTTGTGCCAGACGCTGATCGACCATCCCACCGACAGCCACACCCTGGGCGACTGGGCGCAACGTATCGGCACCTCGGAGAAGACCTTGTCGCGACTGTTCCAGCGCGAGACCGGGATGACCTTCCGCCTGTGGCGCCAACGCCAGCGCCTGCTCGCTTCCCTCGGTTCGCTGGAGGCCGGCGACAGCGTTACCGCCGCAGCGCTGGATTGCGGGTATGACTCCACATCGGCCTATATCGCGTCGTTCAAGGGGTTGTTCGGCTTTACGCCGGGGGATCTGTTCCGCCAGCGGTGACCGTGCCGGCGGGTAGCGATCGCGGACGGAGTCCGCTCCTACCTAAAGCCCACCGTCGCGTAGGAGCGGACTCCGTCCGCGATTGGCCGAAACTCGCTCCGAATCATCGCCGAATCGCCTCTTGTACGTCGGCGGATTTCCGCTCACACCGCGCCAGGATAGGCGCCGCTTCGCCTGCCCGAACACCCACCTGAAAATCCCAACCCTTAGTGCCACGCGGCTTTCGCGCCTTGGCACGCTGCCTGCTATCGCCCTCGACACTGCGCCGCCCTCGCGGCGCGCCGGCGTGGCGTAACCCGCAGTCCGCACGCCTGACGACAACAACGACAAGAGGAACACCCATGGATAGCGCAAGCGCCGTCTCCGCTTCTGCCGCACCCCGCACGACTTCCCAGCGCATCAAGTCGATCTTCAGTGGCTCGGTCGGCAACCTGGTCGAGTGGTACGACTGGTACGTCTACGCCGCCTTCTCGCTGTACTTCGCCAAGGCATTCTTCCCCCAGGGCGACATGACCGCCCAGTTGCTGAACACCGCCGCGATCTTCGCCGTGGGCTTCCTGATGCGTCCGATCGGCGGCTGGCTGATGGGTATCTATGCCGACCGCAAGGGCCGCAAGGCGGCGCTGCTGGCGTCGGTCCTGCTGATGTGCTTCGGCTCGCTGATCATCGCCCTGACTCCCAGCTATGAAACCATCGGCGTCGGCGCGCCGATCCTGCTGGTGCTGGCGCGGCTGCTGCAGGGCCTGTCGGTCGGCGGCGAATACGGCACTTCCGCAACCTACCTGAGCGAGATGGCCAACAAGGAGCAGCGCGGCTTCTTCTCCAGCTTCCAGTACGTAACCCTGATCTCCGGCCAGCTCATCGCGCTGGCGGTGCTGATCGTCCTGCAGCGGACCCTGACCGTCGAGCAGCTGGAAAGCTGGGGCTGGCGTATTCCGTTCTTCATCGGCGCGCTGTGCGCGGTGGTGGCCATGTTCCTGCGTCGCGGCATGGAAGAGACCGAATCCTTCAGCACCAAGAAGGACGAGCCCAAGGAAAGCCTGATCCGCACCCTGTTCCGCCATCCCAAGGAAGTGCTCACCGTGGTCGGCCTGACCATGGGCGGTACGCTGGCCTTCTACACGTACACCACGTACATGCAGAAGTACCTGGTGAACACCGTGGGCATGAGCAAGAACGACTCGACCATGATCTCGGCGGCCACGCTGTTCCTGTTCATGCTGCTGCAGCCCATCGTCGGCGCGCTGTCGGACAAGATCGGCCGCCGTCCGATCCTGATCGCCTTCGGCGTGTTGGGCACCGTGTTCACCTACCCGATCCTCAGCACCCTGCACACCATCGACACCTGGTGGGGCGCGTTCTTCCTGATCATGGCCGCACTGGTCATCGTCAGCGGCTACACCTCGATCAACGCCGTGGTGAAAGCCGAGCTGTTCCCCACCGAGATCCGCGCCCTGGGCGTGGGCCTGCCGTACGCACTCACCGTGTCGATCTTCGGCGGTACCGCCGAGTACGTGGCGCTGTGGTTCAAGAGCATCGGCATGGAGAGCGGCTTCTACTGGTACGTCACCGCGTGCATCGCCTGCTCGCTGCTGGTCTACGTGACCATGAAGGACACCCAGAAGCACTCGAAGATCACCACTGACTGATTGGGCTGCTTGCCCAGGCCCCGGCGCACACTCGCCGGGGCTTTTTATCCACAAGGCCCGGCGCATGCCGGGCCTTGTCGTTTCTGCGGTGACGCGCGACGCTGCGCTATCCTCGCCAGCGTCACGGTCGCGTAGCCAATCCCATGAGTCCCTCCCCCTTTCCCGTCGGCACGTTGAGCGCGCGCGCTCTGCGCGGCGCCCTCAGCGGGCCGTTCGATCTCGATCTGGACCCCGGCCGCTGTACGGTGCTCAGCGGTCCGTCCGGCATCGGCAAGAGCCTTCTGCTGCGAATGATCGCCGACCTCGACCCGAACCAGGGCGTCGTCAGCCTGGGCGGGGTCAGCCGCGAAAGCCAGCCAGCCCATGTGTGGCGGCGCTGGGTGACCTACGTGCCGGCAGAGTCCGGCTGGTGGGAAGACGACGTCGCCGCGCATTTCGCCGACCCCGATGGGGCGCGTCGCCTGCTGCCGCAAGTGAACCTCGACCCGGCGCTGCTCAGGGCGCAGGTCACACAGCTGTCGACAGGCGAGCGGCAGCGCCTGGCCCTGGTCCGTGCGCTGTTGCAGCAGCCGCATTTCCTCCTGCTCGACGAGCCGACCGCGGCGCTGGACCCGGACAATCGCGAGCATGTCGAACGCCTGCTGCTGGCGGCCAAGGCGCAAGGCATGGGCCTGCTGGTGGTGACCCACGATGCCGAACAGGCGCGGCGCCTCGGCGAGCGACAACTGCACCTGGACCACGACGGACTGACGGAGCTGCACCCATGACGCCGCTGCAACTGAGCGTGCCGGAGCTGGCCCTGGCGGCCATGCTGATCGTCGCGGCGGCGGCGCTGTCCTGGGCGCTGCGCCTGGGCCTGCAACGCACGCTGCTGATCTCCGCCGCCCGCCTGGTGGTGCAACTGGTGCTGGTGGGACTGTTCCTGCGCCAGGTGTTTGCACTGTCCTCGCCCTGGCTGACGGCGCTGGTAATCGCCGTGATGCTGGGCGCGGCGACCTTCGAGGTCGGTTCGCGGCAGCGTCGGCGCCTGGTCGGTCTGTGGCACCTGGGCATCGGTGGCAGCAGCGTCGGCATCGCCACCCTGGGCATCGCCCTCTTCGCCCTGGCCGGCAGCCTGCGCCCGACGCCCTGGTACGACGCACGCCACGCCATCCCGCTGGTGGGCATCATCCTCGGCACGGCGATGAATGCCGCGAGCCTCGCGCTGAACCAGGTATTCGCCGGCGTCACCCGCGAGCGAGCCGCCATCGAGGCCCGCCTGGCCCTGGGTGCCGACCGCCATACGGCGTTCAGCGGCCTGATCCGCCGGGCGCTCTACACCGGACTCATTCCGACGCTGAACCAGATGGCGGCGGCCGGCATCATCACCCTGCCGGGCATCATGACCGGCCAGATCCTCGCCGGCATGGACCCACTGGATGCCGCGCGCTACCAGATCCTGCTGATGTTCCTGCTCGCCGGCGCCGGCTTCATCGCCGCCCTGGGTGCTGTCTACCTGTCGCTCTGGCGACTCAGCGACCCCCGTGAGCGCCTGCGCCTGGACCGCCTGCGCACGGAAGATTGAAGCGCGCCGGCGTATGCTGCTCACTTTCCCCTGTCACAGGAGCCTGCCATGACCACCCCGAAATCCGCCCTGATCATCGGTGCCTCCCGCGGCCTCGGCCTGGGCCTGGTACGCGAGCTGCTCGATCGCGGCTGGGACGTCACCGCCTCCGTGCGCGACGCCGCCCAGCCCGGCGAGCTGGCCGCACTGCCGGTGCGCGTCGAGTCGCTGCTGCTGGACGACGTGCACTCCCAGGACCGCCTCGCCGAAGCCCTGGCCGGCTCGCGCTTCGATCTCATCTACATCAACGCCGGCATCTACGGCCCACCACACCAGTCGGCCATCGACGCCAATCTCGCCGATGTCGGCCAGTTGTTCATGGTCAACGCCATCGCTCCGCTGCGCCTGGCCGAGCGCCTGCTGCCGCGGCTGGACGGCGACAGCGGCGTGCTGGCCTTCATGACCTCGGAACTGGGTAGCGTCGCCGGCAACCAGTCCGGCGGCATGGCGCTGTACCGCGCGAGCAAGGCGGCGCTGAATTCGCTGACCCGCAGCTTCGTCGCCGAGCTGGGCGAAACCGGCATCACCGTGCTCAACCTGCATCCGGGCTGGGTGCGCACCGACATGGGTGGCGAGTCCGCCCCGCTGGACGTGCAGACCAGCGTCAAAGGCCTGGCCGACCAGGTCGAAGGCCACGCCGGCCGTGGCGGCCAGTTCTACCTGGACTACCAGGGAACGACGATCGACTGGTGACGACGGCATTCGAGCCCGTTACTATGAGCGTTCTCTTGACCCCCATGTCAGGTTCTACGAGCTAGAGCCAGGCAAGGCGGCGGTTGGCGAGAAAGCGCAGTTGACTCCAGTCAATGAGCATTTCTCGACAATCGCCAACGCCGCATGGCCGACGCGCAGCGAACCGCCAGGGTGCGAGGGAACCTGGATCAGCAGACAGGGTGAACACTGAGCTGGCTTCCCATGAACCCATGGAGCCGGCTCGAACGAACGGCTCCGTCCGTTTGGAGAATTCATCCATGTCTTCCCCGCGTCTCTGGCTGCGCAACCCGCTGGCCATCTTCACCGCTAACGATCAGGACGCCCGTGGCGGCATCGTCGTCCAGGACGGCCGTATCGTCGAACTGGTCGCTGCCGGCCAGCAGCCCTCGGCTCCCGTCCAGCAGACCTTCGACGCCAGCCAGCACGTGCTGACGCCCGGCCTGATCAACACCCACCACCACTTCTACCAGACCCTCACCCGCGCCTGGGCGCCGGTGGTGAACCAGCCGCTGTTCCCCTGGCTGAAGACCCTCTACCCGGTATGGGCGCGCCTGACCCCTGACCAGCTCGGCGTGGCCACCAAGGTCGCCCTGGCCGAGCTGCTGCTCTCGGGCTGCACCACCGCCGCCGACCACCACTACCTGTTCCCCGACGGCCTTGAACAAGCCATCGACGTGCAGGCCGGGGTGGTCCAGGAACTGGGCATGCGCGCCATGCTCACCCGCGGGTCCATGAGCCTGGGCGAAGCCGATGGCGGCCTGCCGCCGCAGCAGACCGTGCAGAGCGCCGAAGACATTCTCGACGACAGCCAGCGGCTGATCCGCGAGTACCACCAGCGCGGCGAAGGCGCCCAGGTGCAGATCGCCCTGGCGCCCTGCTCGCCGTTCTCGGTCACCCCGGAAATCATGCGCGCCAGCGCCGAACTGGCCGAGCGCGAGGACGTGCGCCTGCACACCCACCTCGCCGAAACCCTCGATGAAGAGGACTTCTGCCTGCAGCGCTTCGGCCAGCGCACCGTGGATTACCTGGACAGCGTCGGCTGGCTCGGCCCGCGCACCTGGCTGGCCCACGGCATCCACTTCAACGATGAGGAAATCCAGCGCCTGGGCGCCGCCGGTACCGGCGTCTGCCACTGCCCCAGCTCGAACATGCGCCTGGCCTCGGGCATCTGCCCGACCGTGGCGCTGGAAGCCGCTGGCGCGCCGGTGGGCATCGGCGTGGACGGCTCGGCCTCCAACGACGCCTCCAACATGATCCTCGAAGCCCGCCAGGCCCTGTATATCCAGCGCCTGCGCTATGGCGCCGAGCAGATCACCCCGGAGCGCGCGCTGGGCTGGGCAACCAAGGGCTCGGCCAAGCTCATCGGCCGCAGCGACATCGGTGAACTGGCCGTGGGCAAGCAGGCGGACCTGGCGCTGTTCAAGCTCGACGAACTGCGCTTCTCCGGCAGCCACGACCCGCTCTCCGCGCTGCTGCTGTGTGGCGCCGACAAGGCTGATCGAATCATGATCGGCGGCACCTGGCGGGTCGTCGACGGCGAAGTCGAAGGCCTCGACCTCAAGCGCCTGATCGCCGACCACACCCAGGCGGCGCGCAAGCTGCTCGGTACGCTGTAAACACCCTCCGCGCCCTTACGAGCGGAGCCCCTCACCCTAACCCTCTCCCGCAAGCGGGAGAGGGGACCGCTCGGTGCAGGGAGAACCTCCAGCGTCAGCCGGCACAATCTGCCCCCTCTCCCTATGGGAGAGGGCTGGGGTGAGGGCACGCGCCGAGCGAATATCGGCTCGCCTGTAATCCGCTCTACTCAGCCTGCCAACAAGCTTCCTAACCGAAGACCATCACGTGGCTCCGGATGCCATTCCCGCGGGCACGTTTTGCCATCGAAAAATCGCTACAGCCCGCGCCACACAAGGGCTGCGCACTACCGCCCGTCGCCATCCAGGCAACCGCGATGAACGGTCATTCAGCAAAAACCCCTCTAGATCAAGGGTCTATCCCTTACGACGGGAATATGCCGTCAGTTTGACATCACCCATTGGCACTCTAGTTTTAAATCGCCGGGCCGAATTCCTGCTCAAGACGTTGTCAGCAGCCGTTTGGCCCGGTTACCGGCGCCCGGCAATGGAGTGCACTTCAATGCGCGATTCACAGTTGAACCCCCAGGCGGTTCAAGAAGCCGGCCAGGATTGGCCGCGGCGCCTCATCATCCAGACCCTGCCGTGGGCCGTCGTGGCCGTGCTCTGCGCGGTTGGCGTGCCGTTCTGGTGGATGCTGCCGATCGGCTGGGTGTCCAGCCTGGTGCTGAGCAGCCTGCTGTGCGGCGCCAACAGGACCAGCGTCGACGCCCAGGCGATCACCCTGCAGGCCGACGAGCTGCCGCACTGGCGCCCGCTGCAGGAATCCGTGGAAGGCCACCTGGCCCAGCTCAACAGCCATACCCACCAGATCGACAACCTCCTGCACCATGCCATCCGCCAGCTGACCGACAGCTTCCACGCCCTCGCCGAGCGCATCGACACCCAGCGCGGCCTGTCCCACTCGCTGATCGAGCGCTACGACGGGCGCGGCCACATGGACGGCGACATCGACTTCCAGCGCTTCATCCACGCCACCCAGGAAACCCTCGGGCTGTTCGTCGAGGCCACCCTGGAAACCAGCCGCACCTCGCAGCAACTGGTCGAGCGCATGGACCGCGTGACGCACAAGATCGCCGAAATCCTGCAGTCCACCCAGGACATGGACGCCATCGCCAAGCAGACCAACCTGCTGGCCCTCAACGCCGCCATCGAGGCCGCCCGCGCCGGCGAAAGCGGCCGCGGATTCGCCGTGGTGGCCGACGAAGTGCGCGCGCTGTCGACCCGCTCCACGCACTTCTCCCAGGCCATCCGCGAGCACGTCGACGTGGTCTACCACGAGATCAAGGATGCCGAAGGCGCCATCAGCCAGTTGGCCGACAAGGACATGACCTTCGCCCTGGATTCGCGCCAGAAGATCCAGAACATGCTCGATGACCTCGACAGCATGAACCAGCACACCGTGAAGGTAGTGCAGGAGCTGGACCGCATCTCCCTGGAAGTGGGCGACGGCGTCAACGCCGCGGTCACCGCCCTGCAGTTCCAGGACATGAGCAGCCAGTTGCTCGGCCAGATCGGCAAGCACAGTGCGCGCCTCGGCGCACTGGCCGTTGGCCTCGGCGCACTGGATGGCCGCGAACCCCGCGAGTGGGGCGAGCGCCTGCGCGGCGAAGTCGCCGAACTCGGCCGCCCGCTGAGCAACCCGGTCGCCCAGACGACCCTGAGCGCAGGCGAAGTGGAACTCTTCTGAGTGCATTCCCACCCGACGGGAATGCAGGAGGCACCGACATGCTGCAGTCAGTCATCGAATACCTGGCCAACCTCGCCCTGATCGGCTGAGGACCACCATTCCGCGCGCCCGGGATGGCGCGAGCGCGCGCCGTCCGGCGAGAAAAAACGCATTGCACCACGGAGAACCAGCGCAATGGGAAAACAGATTCTGATCGTCGATGACTCGGCCTCGATCCGGCAGATGCTGAGCTTCACGCTCAAGTCCGCCGGCTACGAGGTGGACGAGGCCGTGGACGGCAAGGACGGCCTGGGCAAGGCCCAGCGCAAGACCTACAACCTGGTCTTCACCGACCAGAACATGCCGAACATGGATGGCCTGTCGCTGATCCGCAGCCTGCGCGACATGGCCGGCTACCGCAGCACGCCGATCCTGATGCTCACCACCGAATCCAGCGACGCCATGAAGCAGCAGGGCAAGAGCGCCGGCGCCACCGGCTGGCTGGTCAAGCCGTTCGACCCGCCAAAGCTGCTGGAAGTGACCCGCAAGGTCCTGCCCTAGGGGAACCCTGAATGGCTACCGGTATGGAGCAATTCCTCCAGGTGTTCTTCGAGGAAACCGACGAACACCTGGCGACCCTCGAACTCCTGCTGATCGGGCTCGACCTCGATCAGCCGGACGCCGAGACGCTCAATGGCATCTTCCGCGCCGCCCACTCGATCAAGGGCTCCAGCGGCATGTTCGGTTTCGACGACCTGACCGCCGTGACCCACGAGCTGGAAACCCTGCTCGACCGCATCCGCTGCGGGCAGACGGCCCTGCATGTGGACATGATCGGTGCGTTCCTCGAAGCCCGCGACGTACTGCAGCGCCTGCTCGATGCGCACCGCAGCCAGCAGCCCGATCCAGACGTGCCCGTCGCCACCACCGTGGAACGCCTGCGCGCCTGGCTGGCAGAGCCGCTCGCGGCTACCGCCGCTGACGGCTTCGGCCTGTTCGACGATGCTCCCGCAGCGCCTGAAAGCAGCGCCAGCGACGACGCCTTCGGTTTCTTCGACGATGCCCCGGGCACACCCGACGCCAGCGAAACCAGCGCCAGCAGCGCGGATGATTTCGGCTTTTTCGACGATGCTCCCGGCGCCCCGGATGCCAAGCCCGTCGAGCCCTACGGGATCTTCGACAAGGCGCCCGGCGCGCCCACGGCCATCGCGGCCATCGCGACGCCAGGGGAGCAGCCCAAGGCAGCACCTGCCGCAGCCGCCAAGCCGGCTGCGCGCACCGACAGCGAATCCAGCTCGATCCGCGTCAGCGTCGAGAAGATCGACAGCCTGATCAACCTGGTGGGCGAACTGGTGATCACCCAGGCCATGCTCAGCCAGCTCAGCGAAGACCTCGACCCAACGCACTTCGAGCGCCTGCAACAGGCCCTGGCGCAACTGGAACACAACACCCGCGACCTGCAGGAATCGGTGATGTCGATCCGCATGCTGCCGATCAGCTTCATCTTCAGCCGCTTCCCGCGCCTGGTGCACGACACCTCCGCGCGCCTGGGCAAGCAGGTCGAGCTGATCCTGCAGGGCGAGCACACCGAACTGGACAAGAGCGTCATCGAGAAGCTCAGCGACCCGCTCACCCACATCGTGCGCAACAGCATCGACCACGGCATCGAACTGCCTGCCGAACGTCTTGCCGCCGGCAAGCCGGCGCAGGGCTCGGTGAAGCTTGCCGCCAGCCACCAGGGTGGCAGCGTGGTGGTGGAAATCTCCGATGACGGCCGCGGCCTGTCGCGCGAGCGCATCCTCGCCAAGGCCCGGGAAAAGGGCCTGCCGGTGCACGACGGGATGACCGATGCGGAAGTCTGGCAACTGATCTTCATGCCCGGTTTCTCCACCGCCGAAGCGGTCACCGAACTCTCCGGCCGCGGCGTCGGCATGGACGTGGTGCGGCGCAACATCCAGGCCATGGGCGGACGCATCGACATCGATTCGGCACCCGGCATGGGCACCCGCATGAGCATCCGCCTGCCGCTGACCCTGGCCATCCTCGACGGCCTGATCGTCGCGGTGGAGCAGGTCAACTACGTGGTGCCGCTGACCTACATCGTCGAGTCGCTGCAGGCCCGCGCCGACGATGTGCGCGGGCTGGCCGGCGAGGAGTCGACGGTGATCCGCGTGCGCGGCGAATACCTGCCGCTGTTTTCCCTCAACCAGCTGCTGCGCATCGGCGCCGAGCCGATGCCGCCGGAGCAGGGAATCGTGGTGATCCTCGAATCCGAGGGCCGCAGCTTCGCCCTGCAGGTGGACGAACTGGTCGGCCAGCAGCAGGTGGTGATCAAGAGCCTGGAACAGAATTTCCGCCGGATCGACGGGATCGCCGGCGCCACCATCATGGGCGACGGCAGCGTCGCCCTGATCCTCGATGTCGATGCCCTGCCACGCCTGGCGGCACAAGGAGAATCCACCCATGAGCGCAGCTGAAGCCAGCGCGGCAAGCAGCCCGGTGCAGGAGTACCTGACCTTCACCCTGGGCCGCGAGGAATACGCCATCGACATCCTGCGCGTGCAGGAAATCCGTGGCTACGACCAGGTCACGGCGATCGCCAACGCCCCCGCCTTCATCAAGGGCGTGATCAACCTGCGCGGCGCCATCGTGCCCATCGTCGACCTGCGCATCAAGTTCAGCCTGGCCGACATCAGCTACGACCAGTTCACCGTGGTGATCATCCTCAACGTCGGCCGGCGCATCGTCGGCGCGGTGGTGGATTCGGTCTCCGACGTGATCGCCCTGGCCGGCGACGAGATCAAGCCGCGCCCCGAATTCGCCGCCAGCTTCGACACCGAGTACCTGCTGGGCCTGGCCACCGCCGGTGAGCGGATGCTCATCCTGGTGGACATCGAAAAACTCATGACCAGCCGCGAGATGGCGCTGGTCGACGAAACCGCCGCCTGATCGCGACCGAGGACAATGAACATGGGTCTGTTCAACGCACACGCCGTGGCGCAGCAACGCGCCGACCGCATCACCGCCATCCTCCACAGCCTGGTCGACGGCAACCTCGACGTCGCCATCGGCGAAGCCCCGGCCGCCGGTTACGAGCGCCTCTACGACGGACTGCGCGGCCTCCAGCGCAGCCTGCGCGAGCAGCGCGGCGAGCAGGCCCAGGTGGAAGCCCTGGAAGCCGGCCTGGTGGAAATGACCCGCCAGCACGAGCTGGGCTGGATCGACGAAGTGATCCCGGTGGACAAGTTCGCCGGCCGCCCGGCGCGCATCGCCAAGGGCATCAACGATCTGGTCGCCGCACACATCGCGGTGAAGATGCGCGTGGTCGCCACCGTCACCGCCTACGGCAAGGGCGACTACTCGGTGGAGATGGATCGCCTGCCGGGCAAGAAGGCCATCATCACCGAGGCCATCGACGGCGTGCGCGCCAGCCTCAAGGCCAACGCCGATGCCGCCGAGTACAACGCGCGGATCAAGAGCGCGCTGGACAACGTTTCGGCCAACGTGATGATCGCCAACAACGATCTCGAGATCATCTACATGAACCGCACGGTGACCGAGATGCTCGGCAACGCCGAGGCGGACATCCGCAAGCAGCTGCCGAACTTCAACGCCAGCCGCCTGATGGGCGCCAACATCGACATGTTCCACAAGAACCCGGCGCACCAGCGCGGCATGCTCGCACACCTCACCGCGCGGCATAAGGCCGAGCTGAACCTGGGCGGCCGGCGCTTCGCCCTGGACGTGGTGCCGGTGTTCAACGATGCCGGCGAACGCCTGGGCTCGGCCGTGCAGTGGACCGACCGCACCGAGGAGTTCCGCGCCGAGCAGGAAGTCTCGCAACTGGTCGACGCCGCCGTCGCCGGCGACTTCACCAAGCGCATCGAGGCCTCGAACAAAGAGGGCTTCTTCCTGAAGATCGCCACCGGCCTGAACAACCTGGTGGACACCGCCGACAAGGGCCTGCGCGACGTCACCCGGGTGCTCGGCGCACTGGCCCAGGGCGACCTGACCCAGCGCATCGATGCCGACTACCAGGGCACCTTCGGCGAGCTCAAGGACTACGCCAACGAGACCGCACAGAGCCTGTCGCGCATGCTCGGGCAGATCCGCGAGGCGGCCGACACCATCCACACCGCGGCCAGCGAGATCGCCAGCGGCAACGCCGAGCTGTCCACGCGTACCGAGCAGCAGGCCTCCAGCCTGGAAGAAACCGCGTCGAGCATGGAAGAGCTGACCAGCACCGTGAAGCTCAACGCCGAGAACGCGCGCCAGGCCAACTCGCTGGCGGTGAACGCCTCGGAAGTCGCCACCGAGGGCGGCAGCGTGGTGCAGAAGGTGGTGGGCACCATGTCGGCGATCAACGACTCGGCACGCAAGATCGCCGACATCATCGGGGTGATCGACGGCATCGCCTTCCAGACCAACATCCTCGCGCTCAACGCCGCGGTCGAGGCCGCCCGCGCCGGCGAGCAGGGGCGCGGCTTCGCGGTGGTGGCCGGAGAGGTACGCACCCTGGCGCAACGCTCGGCCGCCGCCGCCAAGGAGATCAAGACGCTGATCAACGATTCGGTGGACAAGGTCGAGAGCGGCAACACCCTGGTCGCCCAGGCCGGCCAGACCATGAGCGACATCGTGGTGGCGATCAAGCGCGTCACCGACATCATGGCCGAGATCGCCGCCGCCAGCGCCGAGCAGAGCAGCGGCATCGAGGAAGTCAACGGCGCCGTGTCGCAGATGGACGAGATGACCCAGCAGAACGCCGCGCTGGTGGAAGAAGCCGCCGCCTCGGCCGAGGCCCTGCAGGAGCAGGCCGGCATGCTCAACCAGCAGGTGGCGGTGTTCAAGCTCGAATCGATTCCGGCCACCGTGGTGCCGCTGGCGTCAGCCCGCCCGGCCCGCGCCGAGCCGGCCGCGCACACCTCGCGCGCCGCCCGCGGCGTGGCCAAGGCGGTGCGCGCCAAGGGCAAGGAAGACGACTGGGAAGAGTTCTGATCGGGCGGGGCTGAAGGATGGCGGCGGCCGGAGCAATGGGAGGGTCGGCCGCCGCGGGCGGGCCAGGGATGGTCAGGCGATGACCGCTGATGGAAGAGCCAAGAGCCCCTCACCCTAACCCTGGCTGCGCGCCCCGCTCCGAAGGGAGAGGGGACTGATCGGCGCAGGAGTACATCAAGGCATCAGCCGGCACGTACGGCCCCCTCTCCCTCTGGGAGAGGGCTGGGGTGAGGGTAGTCCCCGCGCAGAACTTTCCCGATACCACGAAGTAGGGCGCATAACGCCACAGGCGTTATGCGCCATCGCGGCGGATAGCCCGTTCCAGGTTATGCGCCCTAAGCAATCCGCTCACCTGCGAGACCAACCAATGCCCATCCACCTGCCCGCCCCCGAGCACGAATTCCACTACACCCGTCGGGACTTCCAGCAGGTGCGTGAGCGCTTGTACCAGCACGCCGGCATCAGTCTCTCGGAGAACAAGCAGCAGCTGGTCTACAGCCGGTTGTCACGGCGCCTGCGCAGCCTGCGCCTGGGCAGCTTCGCCGAGTACTTCGCCTACCTGGAAAGCCACGAGGAAGAGTGGCAGCAGTTCGTCAACGCACTGACCACCAACCTCACCGCCTTCTTCCGCGAGAAGCATCATTTCGAGCACCTGGGCCGCTTCGCCGCCGAGCAACTGCGCGACCACCAGCCGCTGCGCTTCTGGTCCACCGCCTCGAGCACCGGCGAGGAGCCCTACTCCATGGCCATGACCCTGGTGGACGCACTGGGCAGCTTCAGCCCGCCGCTGGAACTGATCGCCTCGGACATCGACACCGGCGTGCTCGGCCAGGCGCGCCAGGGCATCTACCCGCTGGAGCGCCTCGAGGCGCTGAGTCCGGCACAGAAGAAGCGCTTCTTCCTCCGCGGTACCGGCAGCAACACCGGCAAGGCACGGGTGGTGCGCGAGCTGCGGCAGATGATCGACTACCGGCAGATCAACCTGCTCGACCGCGACTGGGGCATTGCCGGCGGCCTCGATGCGATCTTCTGCCGCAATGTGATGATCTATTTCGACAAGCCGACCCAGACCCGCCTGCTCGAACGCATGGTGCGCCTGCTGCGGCCCGGCGGGCTGTTCTTCGCCGGGCACTCGGAAAACTTCGTCCACGCCAGCCACCTGGTGCGCTCGGTGGGGCGCACGACCTACCAGGCGGTGGGGAGCCATTGATGGGCGCAGCCCTGGACCAACCCAATCGCTACTACGACCCGCGCTTCGGCATGGAAGCGGTGAAGCTGCTGCCCGGCGAGTGCTACGTCACCGCCGAGCCGGTGATGCTGGTCACCGTGCTCGGCTCCTGCGTCTCGGTGTGCCTGCGCGACCGCAGCAGCGGGCTGGGCGGCATGAACCACTTCATGCTGCCCGGCGACACCGGCGTGCAGGGCCTGCTGTCCAACTCCGGACGCTACGGCGTGCACGCCATGGACCTGCTGATCAACGGCCTGATGCGCCGCGGCGCCCAGCGCCGGTACTTCGAGGCCAAGGTGTTCGGCGGCGGCTCGGTGCTGAAGAACCTCAGCGCCGATGTCGGCCAGCGCAATGTCGAGTTCGTCCTGCACTACCTGGAGAACGAGGGCATCCCGCTGCTCGCCCAGGACCTGCTCGACGTGCACCCGCGCAAGGTCTACTTCTTTCCCGGCAGCGGCCGGGTGCTGGTGCGCAAGCTGCGCACCCTGGCCAACGACACGGTACTGCAGCGCGAGCGGCAGTACTGCCAGCAACTGTCCCGCCGGGAGCGCGGCGGGAGCATCGACCTGTTCTGAACGGAGGGACGCCCGATGGCCGTCAAGGTCCTGATCGTCGACGACTCGGCGCTGATTCGCAGCCTGCTCAAGGACATCATCCAGAACGATCCGGAGCTGCAACTGGTGGGCGCCGCGCCCGACGCCTTCGTCGCCCGCGACCTGATCAAGCAGCACTCGCCGGACGTCATAACCCTCGATGTGGAAATGCCGCGCATGGACGGCCTGACCTTCCTCGACAAGCTGATGAAGGGCCGGCCGACCCCGGTGCTGATGATTTCCTCGCTGACCGAGAAGGGTTCCGAAGCCACCCTGCGCGCCCTGGAACTGGGCGCCATCGACTTCATCGCCAAGCCGCGCCTGGGCATCGCCGAGGGCATGCAGGCGTACGCCGAGGAAATCTGCGCCAAGCTCAAGACTGCCGCCCGCGCGCGCCTGCCAAGGGCGCGCGGCACGGCAGCCGCCAGCGCACCGGCAACGAGCAGCGCGCCACTGCTGAGCACCGAAAAGATCTTCGCCATCGGCGCCTCCACCGGCGGCACCGAGGCGATCAAGGAAGTGCTGCTGGGCCTGCCGCCGGACTGCCCCGGCACCGTCGTCACACTGCACATGCCGCCCGGCTTTACCAAGTCCTACGCCGAACGGCTGGACCGCCAGACGCGCCTGTCCGTGCGCGAAGCGCGCGACGGCGACCGCATCCTCCCTGGCCACGTGCTGCTCGCCCCCGGCGACTACCACATGGAAGTGCAGCGCAGCGGCGCCAACTACGTGGTGCGCCTGCATCGCGAAGCCGCGGTGAACGGCCACCGGCCGGCGGTCGACGTGATGTTCAACTCCCTTGCCCGCTGTGCCGGGCGCAACCTTATCGCCGCGCTGCTCACCGGCATGGGCAAGGATGGGGCCCGGGGCTTGCAGGCGATCCGCCAGGCCGGCGGCCATACCGTCGCCCAGGACGAAGCCACCTGCGTGGTCTACGGCATGCCGCGCGAGGCCGTGGAGCTGGGCGCGGCGAAGGAAGTCCTGCCGCTGGAGCGCATAGCAGGCTCGCTCCTACAGCAGGCGCGGCAGAGCGGGAGTGGGAACCGCGTCTAGTTCTGCGGGAATCGCCCCGCCCTGCCGAGCGACTTTTCACACAGGGTCTAGACTCAGGCCAATTGACCGGCGCCAATTATATGGCGATCCGATATCAATTTGGTTTGATTGTGCCCGTATACAAAATGCACAATTGAGCTTTCGCCAAAAGACCGGCACACGGCGGGCGACACGGGGAATCAAGATAGCCATGGCGGCAAGATGGGGGTTGCGCGGCAAATCGGTGGTGGCACTGCTCATCGCCTGTCTCCTGGCGCTGGTACCGGCAGTCATGCTGGGCTGGAAGGCCATGGAAGACATCCGCACGCATTTCGGCCTCGCCTTCGCGAGAAACTTCACGCTGCTCAACCAGCAGAAGATCATCGCACCGGTGATCCGCGAGCTGGCGCTGTCACGGCGCCTGGCCGAATCCGTGGTGACGCAGGACTGGCTGCTGGCTGAAAACGACCCGGCGCGCCGCTCGCTGTTCTTCCGCGAGGCCGAAGGCTTCCGCGCCGATCAGCACAACTACTCCTACTTCGTCGTGGTGGACTCCTCGCGCCACTACTACTTCAACGACTCCAGCTCGCCGCTCTCCAATTCCCCGCGCTACACCCTGAGCGACACCGACCCGCAGGACCGCTGGTACTTCGATACCCTGGCCCGCGACGAGACCTACAACATCAACGTCAACTACGACGCCAAGCTGAAGGTCACCAAGGTCTGGTTCAACATGGTGGTGCGCGCCGGCAACGAGAAGGTCGGCCTGGCCGGTGGCGGCCTGGATCTCACCGAGTTCCTCGACCAGTTCATCTCGCGCCGCGAGGCCGGGGTGACGCCGATGATCGTCGACCCGGATGGCGCCATCCAGGCGCACCCGGACACCAAGCTGATCGCCTACTCCTCCGGCTCCAGCGGCCAGGCCAAGCACCACGTGTTCGACCTGCTGGCCAATGACCAGGAGCGCACCGCCCTGCGCCAGACCCTGCGCCAGGCCGAGGCCAACCCCGGCGAAGTGGAAACCATGTGGGGCACCATCGACGGCAAGGAACAGCTCCTGGCCACCGCCTACATCCCGCAGTTGCGCTGGCACGTGCTCAGCGCCATCGACCTGCACGCCGCGCAAGTGCTCGACAGCCGCTGGATCTGGCCGCTGGTGGGCACCCTCGCCGGGCTGCTGGCGATCCTCCTGATCGGCTTCGCCTACACCGTCGACCTGCTGGTACTGCGCCCGCTGCGCGGCCTCAAGCAATCGGCCAAGGCGATCGCCGCCGGGCAGTACGACAGCCCGCTGCCACGCACCCGCGCGGACGAGATCGGCGAGCTGTCCAGCGCCTTCGCCAGCATGGCCGACCAGGTTCGCCGGCATACCGAGGAGCTGGAAGACAAGGTCCAGCAGCGCACCCAGGCCCTGGAAAACGCCAACCGCGAGATGGCTGCCGCGCAGAAGAAGATCGGCGACTCCATCGACTACGCCAGCCTGATCCAGCGCGCCATCCTCCCCGACCGCCAGCTGCAGGCGTCACTGGGCGAGCACCACTTCGTCCTGTGGAAACCCCGCGACGTGGTCGGCGGCGACTTCTACATCTACCGCGAAGGCCCGCTGGACAGCCTGATCGGCGTGGTCGACTGCGCCGGCCACGGCGTGCCCGGCGCGCTGATGACCATGCTCGCCCTGGCCGCCATCGACCACGCCATCGACAGCGTGAAGAGCCACGACCCGGCGGCCATCCTGCGCGAGACCGATCACGTCATGCGCGGCATGCTCGGCCAGGAAGAGTTCACCCACTCGCTGGCCACCAACATGGACGCCGGCCTGGTGCGCGTCGACCACCAGCGCAAGCTGCTGCACTTCTCCGGGGCGAAGATTTCCCTGTTCGCCAGCGACGGCAACGCCGTGCGCGAGTACAAGGGCGCGCGCCGCGCCATCGGCGACAAGCGCCAGGGCGACTATCAGGACGTGGAAATCCCGATGGAAACCGGCTGGACCTATTACCTGTGCACCGACGGCTTCCTCGACCAGGCCGGCGGCGAGCACGGCTTCGGCTTCGGCAACAGCCGCTTCGCCGACCTGCTGCGCAACCACGCGCGCCGACCATTGGCCGAGCAGGCCGACGTGTTCGCCGCTACCCTCGCCCAATACCAGGGCGAGCAGCCGCAGCGTGACGACATCACCATTCTCTCTTTCCGCTTCGACTAGGGGTTATTCCATGGAATCGCTAGATCTGTTGGCCATGCGCGAGAGCTACACCCGGCAACGCATATTGCTCTGCTTCAACGGGCCCATCTCGCGCAGCCTGATCGAAGAAATCGGCCATGCGCTGCGCAACTACATGCAGGCCGAACAGGCGCACCCCAGCGAAGCGATGGACGTGTTCGCCGTCTACATCGAGATGACCCAGAACATCCGCCACTACGCCTCCCTGCGCGGCTACAACGACCAGGAAGCCTCGGCTACCGTGGCGATTGCCCGCGACGACGAAGGCCACTACGTGGTCTCCGCCGGCAACCTGGTGGAGCTGGCCGACGGCCAGGGCCTGGTGCGCAGCATCGAAGCCATCGCCGGGCTCGACAAGGCCCAGCTCAAGGCGGCCTACAAGGAGCAGCTGCGCCGCCCGCGCGACGCCGAAGCCTCCAGCGGAGCGGGCCTGGGCCTGCTGGACATCGCCCGCAAGTCCAGCGCGCCACTCAAGACCTCCCTCACCGAACAACCCGACGGCCGCGCCTTCTTCAGCCTGCGCGCCGTGATCTGATTTGCGAATTCAGGAAGACCCGACATGAGCGATCTCCACGTCAACGGCACCCAATCCACCCCACAGATCCACGGCGACTGGCAGGCCGGCATCCTCGCGATGCAGGGCGACTCCTACCCGGAGAACTCCTATGAGCTGTTCGGCCAGGTCATCGAGTGGGTCGAGCGCTTCCTCACCCAAGAAAAGCGCCCGCTGGAACTCGACCTGCGCCTGCTGTACCTGAACACCAGCTCGATCAAGGCCATGATGGACATCTTCGACCTGCTCGAAGAAGCCCACGGCCAGGGCCGCACCACCCGCGTGGCGTGGCACTACGACCGACGCAACGAACGCGTCGCCGAGCTGGCCGAGGAATTCCGCGAGGACTGTACCTTCCCGTTCGTCATCCAAGCCTACGACGAGTAAGTGCCATGACTAGCGAGCGCGAGCTGGACCTGCTGATCGAAGACCTGCTGGCCGACCCACAGTACGAAGGGCACCCCCTGCGCGAGGCCCTGTACCAGAAGCACCAGCAGTCCCTCGACCAGCTCGCGCGCCTGGAGCGCATCGCGCGGATTTCCGACGGTTTCCAGTCCATGGCACGGGCGCAGAACAGCACCCTCTCCGAGCGCTACCACAAGCAGCTGCGCCAGCTGGAAAAGGTCGCGCGCATCTCCGACCGCTACCAGGACATGATGCGCGACCTCAACGTCGCGCTGAAGGAAGCCTCGACCCACGACACCCTCACCGGCATCGCCAACCGCCGCCTGCTGATGGAACGCCTGCGCGAAGAAAGCGAACGCGCCCAGCGCCACGGCGAGTCCTACGTGCTGGCCATGCTCGACGTCGACCGTTTCAAGCAGGTCAACGACACCTGGGGCCATGAGGTCGGCGACCGCGTGCTGGTGGAAATCGGCCGCGCCATGGAATCCGCCCTGCGCCAGTACGACCTCTGCGGCCGCTGGGGCGGCGAGGAATTCCTGCTGATCCTGCCGGACACTCGCCTGAGCGACGCCGCCGCGATCATCGAGCGCGTACGCAACGACATCCGCTGCCTGGCCGTGCGCGTGGGCACCAACGCCCTGTCCGTCACTGCCAGCTTCGGCGTCGCCGAGCACCATCCGGGCGAAAGCTATTCCCAGACCCTCAGCCGCGCCGACGCCGCCCTGCTGGACGCCAAGCGCAGCGGGCGCGACAAGTGCGAGTTCGCCAGCGCGTAACGGCGCCTGCATGAAAAAAGCCCGGCCATGGCCGGGCTTTTTTCGCGGTGCGCAATCAGTTCTGCAGCGACACCTGGCCGGCGCCCAGCTTCAGGCCACCCAGGCGTTGCAGCAGGGTGCTGATGTTGGCGCGGGCCGAGCCTTCGTTGGCCAGGCGCAGGCGGGTCACGCCGTAGAACGCATCGCCCACACCCGCGGTGAAGGGCTCCTTCACGGTTTCCTGCCAGACCACGCGGCCACCGGCGTTTTCCACCAGGCTGTACTCGACGGTGGAGGTGACAGTGAAGCTTAAGCCGAAGACCGGCTGGTCGAGGCTGACCAGCTTGGTGCGCAGCGAATACGCCGCCTTGTCGCCCTGGCCGAGCAGACCGGCCTTGCCCAGGGACTGCTCCAGCGCGGCGCGGAAGTCGGCGCCGTCGATCTGCGAGGTCCACAGCGGGTTGGTCTTCTTGCCACCCTCGACATCAGCAACCTGGAGGTTGTCGCGCAGTGCGGCGTCATAGCTCTGGGTGTGTGCCTGCTGGTCATTGATCTGCATGTTCTCGACCTTCGCCGAGGAGGCGCAGCCGGTTAGCAGGACGGCGAAAAGGGAAACGCAGAGAAAGCGAAACATGGTCATTCCTTCGATGGCGAATAGTGTGCGCAGGCAGTTCGCGATCGAATGATGACGCCGCGTTCCTCCCTGAACGGGGGCGGAGAATAAGCCCGGCGCAGTGATGGCGCAATGACACCCTTCACCCATCCGGGCTCGCAACAAGGTTGTGGCGAGCGGCCCGGCGCACTATGGTCGAGGGATTCACAGGAAAGGATGCAGCATGGCCACCAGATCCCCCGCCTCGCGCCAGCAGACGCACCTCGCCGTCCTGATCGACGCCGACAACGCCCCCGCCGCCATCGTCGAGGGCCTCTTCGAGGAAATCGCCAAGTACGGCGTCGCCAGCGTCAAACGCATCTACGGCGACTGGACCAAGCCCAACCTGGGCAAATGGAAGCAGGTACTGCTGGACCACTCCATCCAGCCCATGCAGCAGTTCGCCTACACCAGCGGCAAGAACGCCACCGACAGCGCGCTGATCATCGACGCCATGGACCTGCTCTACACCCGCCGCTTCGACGGCTTCTGCCTGGTCTCCAGCGACAGCGACTTCACCCGCCTGGCTGCGCGCCTGCGCGAGGAAGGGCTCACCGTCTATGGCTTCGGCGAGGAGAAAACGCCCAGGCCGTTCGTCTCCGCCTGCGACAAGTTCATCTACACCGAGATCCTCCGCGCCGCGCCGGAAGCGCCCGCCGAGCCCGTGCCCGTCACCGACAAGTCCTCCACCCCCAGCGCCAACGACACGCCCAAGCCTGCCGCCAAGCGCAAATCGCAGAAGGTCCCGCTGGACTTCATCGCCAAGGTGCTCGACGACATCGACGGCGACGATGACGACTGGGTCCAGCTGGGCGCCCTGGGGCAGAACATCGGCAAGCTGCAGCCGGCGTTCGACCCGCGCCTGTACGGCTTCAAGAAGCTCAGCGACCTGATCAAGGGCCACCCCAAGCGCTTCGAGTTGCAGGCACGCGGCACCAGCGGTACCGGCGGCATGGACCTGTACGTACGCAACGTCGGCGCGACGCGCTGAGCGCAGCGCTCCGCCCTGCCCTCGCTCAACGAATCGGCCACGCCCGACGGTTAAAGTCGGGTGTGAGCACCTCTGTGGAGCAATCCCATGCGTTTCCTGCTGATCCCCCTGCTGGCCTTCCTTGCAGCGGCAGGCGTGCACGCCGGCACCCTGCGCTGCGGCACCAGCCTGATCAACGAAGGCGACCCGATGGACGAGGTGCTCGCCAAGTGCGGGCAACCGGACAAGCGCGCTGTTGTCCCGCCTACTCCGCCCCGCCGCGGCCCCGACGGCAAGTTCATCCCCGGCAGTCCGCAACTGGAAACCTGGATGTACGGCCCGAACAACGGCGCCTACCGCTACCTGCGCTTCCGCGACACCACGCTGGAGCTGGTGCGGACATCACGCAAGGAGGAAATCTGAGCGCAGGGCGGATAGCGCTGCGCGCTGCCCAGGCCCCGTGCAAAAGCACGCCCCGCCCAGCACACTCCTGGCGCTTGGGCGTCACCGTACCCGCCGCTACCAAAGGTGCCTACCCATCGCGGCGGCATCGCCCTAGACTGGTCGCCTTCGCCAATCCGGAGGGCACCATGCAGACCCCATTCAACTTTACCCTCGGCATCGACCCGCAGGCGCGCGACGTCGTGGTCAAAGGCCTGCTCGCCTACAACCTCGGGCAGATGGGCCGCAGCAACACCTACGACGACTTCGAACTCTACGCCCGCGACACCGACGGCGAAGTGGTCGGCGGCATGTTCGGCCAGTCCGGCATGGGCTGGCTCTACATCGACTACCTCTGGCTGCAGGACGACCAGCGCGGCAGCGGCCTGGGCAGCCAGCTCATCGCCCTCGCCGAAGACGAAGGCCGCCGCCGCGGCTGCGTCGGCCTGTTCCTCTACACCTACAGCTTCCAGGCCCCCGGCTTCTACGAGAAACAGGGCTTCGAACGCATGGGCGTGCTCGAGGACTGCCCGCCGGGGCATCAGCGCATCTACCTGAAGAAACACCTGGGCTGATTGCCACTCTCCCGCCCTTGTAGGAGCGGGCTTGCTCGCGAACCCGCACAACGCCGGCCCTCTCGGCGCATTTCCGATAGCCAGCGCCCCGCATGACGCCCGGGCTCGACCACCCCTCACCCTAACCCTCTCCCGGAGGGAGAGGGGACCGTTCGGTGCATAGCGAAACCACCGTGTCAGCCGGCACGAACAGCTCCCGTAGGGCGCATAACGGCCCCGGCGTTATCCGCCGTTTTGGCGGATAACCCGTTCCGGGTTATGCGCCCTACGACTCATGGCTCTGGCTCTGGCTCTGGCTCTGGCTCTGGCTCTGGCTCTGGCTCTGGCTCTTAAAGACTTCCAGAAAAACACCCACGCACACCGAACCGCCCCTTTCAGGAGGCCCCGTTGAATTGGAGTTTCAGGGGTTGAGCGGCATGGATGCCGCGAAAGCCGCGACGGGCCAGGGATGGCCCTTCGCGGCGTGCCCCTGAAACTTCGATTCAACGGGGGAATTTTTCGCCTAAGCGAAAAACCGGATGGAGGGGCAAGCCCTTTGGTTACTTTCTGGCGTTTGAGAAAGTGACTCGCCCGAGGGGGCGAAACAGGAAGCCCCCGCGCACACCGGCGCGACGCGTGAAGCAAGGCGCGAGGCAGACACATCGCGGACGGAGTCCGCTCCTACGAACAGGCACCGTGCCACAGCAGGTTCGCGAGCAAGCTCGCTCCTACACGCACGCCGGAAACGGCTGCTTGTTGGGCACACCTACCCTTCCTATCCTCGCCCGGTCACCTCGGTGACCTGGGTTTGGCGACCCGGATTAGTAGGCGCAATGGCGCCAAAAGGTGCATGCAGGAACAGCGAATGTTCCAGCAGGCCCCCGCACGATTGCAGATATCTGCGATGCTCTAGGGCAGATCGCGCGGGGAGACCTCCGGGTCTGCCGGGTCCTACTACCGGTTCGCCAACCCCGCGCGGTCTGCCACCCTTCGTTTGGCGACGCAGGAGGCAGCTCTCAACGACTAGTAGGAGCTCCACTAAATGCACAACGTCATCTACACCCCAACCTTCTTCACCCGCAAAAAACGCTTCCTGCGCGGCCTGATGATCGACAATCAGGCCTGGTTCGTCTCCCGCGATATCGCCCGCCTGCTGTCCGTCCAATACCCCGACAGCTTCCACCACCGCTTCTTCCCCCACGAAGTCCAGACAGTCCACCTCACCTACCGCACCGGCAGCACAGAAAAAACCATCCTGGTCAGCGAAGCCGCCGCCTACAAAGCCCTCGTCCGCTTCGGCCACCCGGAACTCGAATCCCTCGACCATTGGCTTTCACAGGACGTGATTCCCACCCTGCGCGACCAGCACACCCCGGAAACCGACGCACCGCGCCGCGTCCATCTCACCTGGGACACCCACCACCTCATGCTCCTGAACTGGCAGGGAGGCCTCTGGATACGCTGGGACGAGGTCCCTCGGATGCTTGATCACGCCTGAACCACAGCATGGGTATCGCTGCGCTCCACCCATCCTACAAAGGTTTCAGCCGCCTCCCGCAGAATCGCAGGCAACCTCGAACGTACGATGGCGTGGAGCGCAGCGATACCCATCACCCAAGGCTTCAGCCGACCTCCCGCAGAGCCGCAGGTGACCTCAACCGTAGGATGGCGTGGAGCGCAGCGATACCCATCACCGAAGGCTTCAGCCGGCCCCCCGCAGAGCCGCAGGTGACCTCAACCGTAGGATGGCGTGGAGCGCAGCGATACCCATCACCGAAGACTTCAGCCGCTTCCCCAGAGCCAGAACTGACCTCGGTCGTAGGATGGCGTGGAGCGCAGCGATATCCATCAATTCCGACAGGGCGCACCATGACCTCATACCGCCGCGACAGAACAGAGGGTGCTACCTGGTTCTTCACCCTCACCCTGGCCGACCGTCGCTCACGCTTGCTGGTGGAAAACGTCGATCTGCTCCGCGCGGCCTTCCGCTACACGCAACAACGTCATCCCTGGCAGATCGACGCCATCGTCATCCTGCCCGATCACCTGCATGCCATCTGCACCCTGCCCGAAGGCGATGCCAATTACGCCCTCCGCTGGAGGCTGATCAAGACCGAGTTCTCGCGGGCAATGCCAAAGCGCGAGGCTATTTCCGCCAGCCGCCACAAAAGCGCTGAACGCGGCATCTGGCAGCGCCGTTACTGGGAGCACCGGATTCGCGATGACGCCGATTTCGCACGGCATGTGGACTACATCCACTTCAATCCCTGCAAACACGGCCATGCAGCGCGCGCAGCGGACTGGCAGTGGTCCTCGTTTCATCGATATGTACGCGACGGGCTGCTGGCGAGGGACTGGGGCGGCGGAGCAATGGGGGAGATCGACGCTGGGGAATGATGGGTATCGCTGCGCTCCACGCCATCCTACGAATGCGTCCGCCGGACGGTTGGAGTGTTTGCCCACCATCCAAAAACGAAAAAGGCCGGTCACTGGACCGGCCTTTTTCTTACCGCTTATTCACCATCAGCCATTGCTGGGGAAGGCGAACTGCGCCGCTTCGTGCGACTTGCGCTGCGGCCAGCGCTGGGTGATGGCCTTGCGCTTGGTGTAGAAGCGCACGCCATCCGGGCCGTAGGCGTGCAGGTCGCCGAACAGCGAACGCTTCCAGCCGCCGAAGCTGTGGTAGGCCACCGGTACCGGCAGCGGTACGTTGACGCCGACCATGCCGACTTCGATCTCGTCGCAGAACAGGCGAGCGGCTTCACCGTCACGGGTGAAGATGCAGGTGCCGTTGCCGTATTCGTGGTCGTTGATCAGCTTCATGGCTTCTTCCAGGCTGTTCACGCGCACGATGCACAGCACCGGGCCGAAGATTTCTTCCTGGTAGATGGTCATGTCCGGGGTCACCTTGTCGAACAGGGTGCCGCCGACGAAGAAGCCGTTCTCATGACCGGCAACCTTGTAGTTGCGGCCGTCGACCAGCAGTTGGGCGCCCTGCTCGACACCGGTGTCGATGTAGCCGGTGACTTTCTGCTGGGCAGCGCCGGTCACCAGCGGGCCCATGTCCAGGCCGCAGGAGGTGCCGGCGCCGATTTTCAGGGCCTTGATCTGCGGGACGATCTTCTCGACCAGCGCGTCGCCGATCTGGTCGCCCACGCAAACAGCGACGGAGATGGCCATGCAGCGCTCGCCGCAGGAGCCGTAGGCCGCACCCATCAGGGCGCTGACGGCGTTGTCCAGGTCGCAGTCGGGCATCAGCACGGCGTGGTTCTTGGCGCCGCCCAGGGCCTGTACGCGCTTGCCGCGCTTGGTGCCTTCGGAATAGATGTACTCGGCGATCGGGGTCGAACCGACGAAGCTCAGGGCTTTGACTTCCGGGGCCTCGATCAGCGCGTCGACGGCGGTCTTGTCGCCGTGCACGACGTTCAGCACGCCCTTGGGCAGGCCGGCTTCTTCGAACAGTTCGGCGATCAGCAGGGTGGAGCTCGGGTCACGCTCGGACGGCTTGAGGATGAAGGTGTTGCCGCAGGCGATAGCCAGCGGGTACATCCACAGCGGCACCATGGCCGGGAAGTTGAACGGGGTGATACCGGCGACCACGCCGATCGGCTGGAAGTCGCTCCAGGCGTCGATGTTCGGGCCGACGTTGCGGCTGTACTCGCCCTTGAGGATTTCCGGGGCGGCGCTGGCGTATTCGACGTTCTCGATGCCGCGCTTGAGTTCACCGGCGGCGTCTTCCAGGGTCTTGCCGTGTTCTTCGCTGATCAGCTGGCTGATGCGCGCTTCGTTGGCTTCGAGCAGTTGCTTGAAGCGGAACAGCACCTGGGCGCGCTTGGCCGGCGGGGTGTTGCGCCAGGCCGGGAAGGCGGCCTTGGCGGCGTCGATGGCCTGCTGCACGGTTTCGCGGCTGGCCAGCGGAACCTTGCGGATGGCTTCGCCGGTGGACGGGTTGAAGACGTCGGCGGTGCGGCCGGTGTCGGCGATCATTTCGCCGCCGATCAGGTGCTTGACGGTGGTCATGGGAAGTCTCTTCTCGCTGAAAGTGTTGGGGCGGGGCGCTTTCAAGAGCCCCTCACCCTAACCCTCTCCCAGAGGGAGAGGGGATTTGTACGGTGCATCGGTCGGGCAGCGAAGCCCGCCAGGACGGCCACTCTAAGGTGACTCGTCCGGCGCTGCCTTCTCGCGTGCCCGCGCGCTCAGTGGCTGTGCGGGTGGTCGTCGCTCTTGAGCTCGATCTCGATGAACGCCACTTCGTGATCGCACGGGTTGATCACGTTGTGCTCGGTACCGATCTGGCGGGTGTAGCTCGCCCCCAGGACCAGCGGCGCACGCCGCTCGCCCTCGGGGGTTTCCAGCAGCAGCTCGCCGTTGGTCACCGGGACCACGACGTATTCCATGCCGTGGCGGTGCCAGCCGGTCTCGGCACCGGGGGCGAAGCGCCACTCGGTGACCAGGACCTTGTCGTTGTCGATCTGTACCGTCGGGACGGCCTTCGGACGTTCGCTCACTTACGCCACCCCGTTGAGGGCGTCGCCGACGGCGCTGAACAGGCGGTCCAGGTCTTCGGGCTTGGCGTTGAAGGTCGGGCCGAACTGCAGGGTGTCGCCGCCGAAGCGCACGTAGAAGCCTTCTTTCCACAGCTTCATGCTGGCTTCGAACGGACGCACGATGGCGTCGCCGTCACGGGCGCCGATCTGGATGGCGCCGGCCAGGCCGCAGTTGCGGATGTCGACGACGTTCTTCGCGCCTTTCAGGCCGTGCAGGGCCTTCTCGAAGTGCGGAGCCAGTTCCAGCGACTGCTGGATCAGGTTCTCTTTTTCCAGCAGGTCCAGCGCGGCGAGGCCGGCAGCGCAGGCGACCGGATGCGCGGAGTAGGTGTAGCCATGGCCGAACTCGACGGCGTATTCCGGCAGGTTCTGGCCCATGAAGGTGTCGTAGATTTCGCTGCTGGCGATCACCGCGCCCATGGGGATGGCGCCGTTGGTGACCTGTTTGGCGACGTTCATGATGTCCGGCTTCACGCCGAAGAACTCGGCGCCGGTGGCCTTGCCCATGCGACCGAAGGCGGTGATCACTTCATCGAAGATCAGCAGGATGTTGTGCTGGTCGCAGATTTCGCGCAGGCGCTGCAGGTAACCCTTCGGCGGTACCAGCACGCCGGCGGAGCCGGACATCGGCTCGACGATCACGGCGGCGATGTTGGAGGCGTCATGCAGTTCGATCAGCTTCAGCAGTTCGTTGGCCAGTTCGACGCCGCCAGTCTCGGCCATGCCCTTGGTGAAGGCCATGCCCGGCTGCAGGGTGTGCGGCAGGTGGTCGACGTCCATCAGCTGGCCGAACATCTTGCGGTTGCCACCGATGCCGCCCAGGGCGGTGCCGGCAACGTTCACGCCGTGGTAGCCACGGGCGCGGCCGATCAGCTTGGTCTTCTGCGCCTGGCCTTTCAGGCGCCAGTAGGCGCGGGCCATCTTGATTGAGGTGTCGGCGCACTCGGAGCCCGAGCCGGTGAAGAACACGTGGTCGAGGCCAGCCGGGGTCAGCTGGGTGATCTTCTCGGCCAGTTTGAAGGACAGCGGGTGGCCGTACTGGAACGCCGGGGAGTAGTCGAGGGTGGTCAGCTGCTTGGCCACCGCGTCGGCGATTTCCTTGCGCGAGTGACCGGCGCCGCAGGTCCACAGGCCCGACAGGCTGTCGTAGATCTTGCGGCCCTGGTCGTCCACTAACCAGCTGCCTTCGGCGGCGACGATGATGCGCGGGTCTTTATGGAAGTTGCGGTTGGCGCTGAAGGGCATCCAGTGGGCCTTCAGGTTCAGTTCGCTGGCCACCGACGGGGTGACGTTCACTTGCTGGTTCATGCAGCTTGTCCTCGAAGACAGTCTTGTTGGGCGCGCAGGCCGCGGCGGGCCTGGTGCGATGGGACTAGATTGGGCCTGACTTAACGTGAGTTAAAGCTTATTCTTCTTACGTTCAGTTTCGGATTGGTAAAACTAAAATGGCGAAACAACGGGCGCCTTCCCTGGGCCAGGTCAGCGACTTCGAGATCCGCCTGCTGCGCATCTTCAAAACCATAGTCGAGTGCGGCAGCTTCTCGGCCGCCGAGAGCACGCTGGGCATCAGCCGTTCGGCGATCAGCCTGCACATGGGCGACCTGGAAAAGCGCCTGGGCATGCGCCTGTGCCAGCGCGGCCGGGCGGGCTTCGCACTGACCGACGAGGGCCGCGAGGTGTACCGCGCGACCCAGTCGCTGCTGGCGGCGCTGGAGGGCTTCCGCGCCGAGGTCAACGAGCTGCACCAGCATCTGCGCGGCGAGTTGAACATCGGCATCATCAACAACCTGGTGACCCTGCCGCAGATGCGCATCACCCACGCCCTGCGCGCGCTGAAGGCCAGCGGGCCGGGGGTGCGGATCAATATCGGCATGACCACGCCCAACGAGATCGAGCTGGGAGTTCTCGACGGACGGTTGCATGTCGGCGTGGTGCCACTCATCAGTCCGCTGTCGGGGCTGGAGTATTCGTCTTTATACGAGGAGCGCTCGCTGCTGTTCTGCAGCCAGGAGCACCCGCTGTTCGCGCGCGACGATGCCGGCATCACCGTGCAGGAAATCCACGCCTGCGACGCGGTGGCGCCGAGCTACCGCATCCCGGCGGAGGCGCAGGAGCGCCACCAGGAACTCTCCGGCAGCGCCACGGCCTCGGACCGCGAAGGCATGGCCTTCCTGATCCTCACCGGCAGCTACATCGGCTACCTGCCCGACCACTACGCCGCCGGCTGGGTGGCCCAGGGCCGCCTGCGCGCGCTGCGGCCGGAGCGCTTCCACTACGACATCCCGCTCACCGTGGTGACCCGCAAGGGCCGCCGGCCGAACCTGGTGCTGGAGCGGTTCCTCGAGGCGGTGGCGCAGAGCCGCTGAGGCGGTGCTCTGGTAGGAGCGGACTCTGTCCGCGATGGCATCCGGCGCGATGCGGGCCTATCGCGGACGGAGTCCGCTCCTACGCCAACCCCGACTGTAGGAGCGAGCTTGCTCGCGAACGGGCTCCGCTGCGGGGCTGGTTCGCGGGCAATGACTGGGCGTCCCCCTCGCTCTTACACAAAAGCACAAGGCACATCCTGCCTATCCAATTTGTCGCCCCAGCCACCAAAAATCCTATACCCCCTCCCCTGTAGCCCGCGGGCCGCGGGGTTTGCGTGGGTGCAGCTTTTCCCTAGCCTGCGACTACAAAAAACATAATTTCGCTAATCCCAGCCTCTGAACAGAATGCGGCCAACACCTCCTCCCTAGCCGCAACAAGAACAAACGTGATCAGAGTCTGAGGAAGCAAGCCATGACCGACCTGAATCCAGGCGCCTTCGGCAAGAAGTCGCTTGATAACCTGGAAATCGACACGCTGGTCGTTGGCGCCGGACAAGCCGGCGTCGCCATGAGCGAGCACCTGACCCAACAGGGCGTGCCGCACATCGTGCTGGAAAAGAGCCGCATCGCCGAAGCCTGGCGCACCGGTCGCTGGGACTCGCTGGTCGCCAACGGCCCGGCCTGGCATGACCGCTTCCCGAACATGGAATTCCCGGTCGGCCCGGACGACTTCCCGCACAAGGAGCAGGTAGCCGACTACTTCGTCGCCTACGCCAAGCAGTTCAACGCGCCGATCCGCACCGGCGTGGAAGTGAAGAAGGTCACCCGTAACGAAGGCCGCCCCGGCTTCACCGTGGAAACCTCCGAAGGCACCCTTCAGGCCCTGCGCATCGTTTCCGCCACCGGCCCGTTCCAGCGTCCGGTGATCCCGGCCATCGCACCGAAGGACGAAGGCCTCTACCAGATCCACTCGGCCAAGTACTACAACCCGCAGCAGTTGCCCGAAGGCGCGGTGCTGGTGATCGGCGCCGGCTCCTCCGGCGTGCAGATCGCCGACGAACTGAACCGCGCCGGCAAGAAGACCTACCTGTCCGTGGGCGCCCATGACCGCCCGCCGCGCTCCTACCGCAACCGCGACTTCGTCTGGTGGCTGGGCGTGCTCGGCCTGTGGGACGCCGAGGAAGTGCAGCCGGGCCGTGAGCACGTGACCATCGCCGTGAGCGGTGCCCGTGGCGGCGAGACCATCGACTTCCGTCGCCTGGCCAACGAGGGCATCACCCTGACCGGCCTGACCAAGTCCTTCGAAGGCGGCAAGGTGAGCTTCCAGGACGACCTGGTGGCCAACCTGAAGGCCGGCGATGACAACTACCTCGGCCTGCTCGACGCCGCCGACGCCTATATCGAGCGCAACGGCCTGGACCTGCCGCTGGAACCGGAGGCCCGCAAGGTCTTCGCCGATGCCGAGTGCATCCGCAATCCGATCCAGCAGCTGAACCTCGCCGACGCCGGCATCACCGCAATCATCTGGGCCACCGGCTACGCCGTGGACTTCAACTGGCTGCAGGTGGACGCCTTCGACGACAAGGGCAAGCCCAAGCACCAGCGCGGCGTGTCCCGCGAGCCGGGCGTGTACTTCGTCGGCCTGCCGTGGCTGTCCCGTCGCGGCTCCACCTTCATCTGGGGTGTATGGCACGACGCCAAGCATGTGGCTGGCCACATCGCCACCCAGCGCCGTTATGTCGAATATCAGGATGCCTCGCAGCGCGAAGGCTCCGTACCCAAAGCCGCATCCTGGGAGTAAGAGATGCCTACCCATACTCGCATTCGCATGTTCAACACCAAGGACACCTACCCGAACCAGACCCTGGACAACGACCTCTGCCAGGCCGTGCGCGCCGGCAACACCGTGTACGTGCGCGGCCAGGTCGGTACCGACTTCGAGGGCAACCTGGTAGGGCTGGGCGACCCGCGTGCCCAGGCCGAACAGGCGATGAAGAACGTCAAGCAACTGCTGGAAGAAGCCGGCAGCGACCTGTCGCACATCGTCAAGACCACCACCTACCTGATCGACCCGCGCTACCGCGAGCCGGTGTACCAGGAAGTCGGCAAGTGGCTGAAGGGCGTGTTCCCGATCTCCACCGGCCTGGTGGTGTCGGCCCTCGGTCAGCCGCAGTGGCTGATGGAGATCGATGTGATCGCGGTGATCCCGGACTGAAAGCTACTGCGCTAGGCCATGCTGCGTTGGGGCCGGTCGAGAAAATGCTCATTTGCTACAGCAAACTCCGCTTTTCTCGCCCAACCCCGCCTTGCCTGGCCGTCGCTCGTGACGCTTTCAAGCGTGCAGGCGATGCGGATTTTCCGCATCGCCCTTTGTCGTTTTAGCTATTAGAACAAGCAAGGAGCCACCATGACCTTTTCCATCGTCGGCCGCTGCGCCGAAACCGGACAACTGGGTATCGCCATCAGCTCCTCGAGCATTGCCGTGGGCGCCCGCTGCCCCTGGGTACGCGCCGGCGTCGGCGCGGTGGCGACGCAGAACATCACCCTGCCGGCCCTCGGCCCGCAGATCCTCGACCAGCTTGAAGCCGGCCTCGAGCCAGGCGCGGCGCTGGACAAGGCGCTCTCCAGCAACGGCTACAGCCAGTACCGCCAGGTGACGGTGATCGACCAGCACGGCAAGGTCGCGCTGTTCACCGGCAGCGAAGCGCTGGGCGTGTACAACGCCGTGGCGGGCGAGAACTGCGTGGCGGCCGGCAACCTGCTGTCCTCCCCCGCGGTAATCGAAGCCATGACCCAGGCCTTCGAAGGCGCCAACGGCTGCCTGGCCGAGCGCCTGCTGGCCGCGATGCAGGCGGCGATGGCCGCCGGTGGCGAAGCCGGCCCGGTGCACTCGGCGGCGCTGAAGGTCGTCGGCGATCTGGTCTGGCCGATCGTCGACCTGCGCGTGGACTGGGCGGACGAAGCGCCCATCGATGAGCTGGAGAAACTCTGGGTGGCCTACAAGCCGCAACTGGAGGATTACCTCGTGCGCGCCCTCGACCCGACCAAGGCACCGAGCTACGGTGTGCCGGGCGACGAGTAACGCCGTGAACCTGTAGGAGCGAGGGGACGCCTAGCCCCTGCTCGCGAACCGCCTCCGCTGCGGGGCACGGGTTCGCGAGCAAGCTCGCTCCTACGAAGAGCCAACAGCAGGACCCGACCATGCCTTCCAGCCGTGAAATCCTCGCCGACCTGATCGCCTTCGACACCGTCAGCCGCAATTCCAACCTGGCGCTGATCCACTACATCCGCGACTACCTCGCCGGCTTCGGCATCGCCTGCGAGCTGTTCCACGACGCCGAAGGCGGCAAGGCCAACCTCTACGCTACGCTGGGTCCGCAGGATCGCGGCGGCGTGTGCCTGTCCGGCCACACCGACGTGGTGCCGACCGACGGCCAGCCATGGACGGTCCCACCGTTCGCGCTGACCGAGCGCGATGGTCGCCTCTACGGGCGCGGCACCGCGGACATGAAGGGCTACATCGCCTGCGTGCTGGCAGCAGTACCGGCGTTTCTCGCCCAGCCGCTGCGCCTGCCGGTGCACCTGGCCTTCTCCTATGACGAGGAAGTCGGCTGCCTCGGCGTGCGCTCGCTGCTTGCCGCGCTGGAACACCGCGAGCACAAGCCGATGCTCTGCATCATCGGCGAACCCACCGAACTCAAGCCGGTGCTCGGCCACAAGGGCAAGCTCGCCATGCGCTGCCAGGTACACGGTGCGCCGTGCCATTCGGCCTATGCGCCGCAGGGCGTGAACGCCATCGAGTACGCGGCGAAGCTGATCGGCCGCCTCGGCGAGATCGGCACCCGTCTGGCAGAACCTGCGCGCCACGATCCGCGCTTCGACCCGCCCTATTCCACCGTGCAGACCGGTGTGATCAGCGGCGGCCGCGCGCTGAACATCGTGCCCGCCGAATGCCAGTTCGATTTCGAAGTGCGCGCGTTGCCCAGCGACGATCCGCAACAGGTCGCCGATGACCTGCGCGCCTTCGCCGAAACCGAGCTGCTGCCGAAGATGCGAGCGGTGAAGGCCGAGACGGATATCCGCTTCAGTGAAATTTCCGCCTACCCGGCGCTGGTGACCGACCAGCAGACCCAGGCCGCCGAGTTGATTGCACTGCTGAGCGGCTCGCGCGACTTCACCACCGTCGCCTACGGCACCGAGGGCGGGCTGTTCCACCAGGCCGGCATCCCCACCGTGGTCTGCGGCCCGGGCAGCATGGACCAGGGCCACAAGCCGGACGAGTTCGTCAGCCTGGAGCAGTTGGCCAAATGCGATGACATGATGGCGCGGCTGGCGGAGTGGCTGCGCAGCTGACGCACCGCGCGGTCTACCCGTTTTCGTAGGAGCGGACTGCGTCCGCGATTTGCAACCGGCCTGCTCGGAGCAGCCGGCAACCGATCGCGGATGAATCCGCTGCTACGAGATACCTCCGCACTTGGGCCATCCCTCACCCTGGCCCTCTCCCAAGGGGAGAGGGGACCGTTCGGTGCAGGATGAAACCTTCGCGTCAGTCGGCTCCGCCTGCCCCCTCTCCCTGAGGAGCGGGGCGCGCAGCCAGGGTTGGGGTGAGGGGGGAAGACGCAGCGACGGACTATCCAGCGAAGACAGTTGCTCCTACAACAGCCAAACCCCTCACGCTGAGCCGGCTGCACATCTGGATCGGAACGCACGGGGGCATACCAGGGTACGGGCTGCCACGTCGGTTCGCGAGCAAGCTCGCTCCTACAGGGAGCGATTGCTCTTCGTAGGAGCGAGCTTGCTCGCGAACCAACCCCGGTCGAAAGCCTCAGGCAAACGCCGCGCGCAATTCGTCCATGCTCACGAAGTAGTGCGCCGGGCTTTCCGCCATCAGCTCTTCACGGCTGCCGAAGCCGTAGCCGACACCGGCAGCGGACAGGCCATTGCGGTGCGCGCCGATCAGGTCGTGCTTGCGGTCGCCGATCATCAGCGTCTGCGCCAGGTCCAGCTTCTCGATCCCCAGCAGGTGCTCAATCAGCTCCACCTTGTTGGTGCGCGTGCCGTCCAGTTCGCTGCCGTAGATCACCTTGAAGTGCTTGGCGAAATCGAAGTGGCGGGCGATTTCCGCGGCGAACACGGTCGGCTTGCTGGTGCAGATGTACAGCGTGCGGCCCTGGCCGCCGAGCAGTTGCAGCAGCTCGCCGACACCGTCGAATACCTTGTTCTCGTACAGCCCGGTGTCCTTGAAGCGCACGCGGTAGTGGTTCACCGCCTCCCAGGCGCGCGCCTCGTCGAAGTCGTAGCTGCTCATGAAGCACTGCAGCAACGGTGGGCCGATGAAGTGTTCGAGCTGGCGCAGGTCGGGCTCGTCGATGCCCAGTTGGGCGAGGGCGTACTGGATCGAACGGGTGATGCCCTCGCGCGGGTCGGTGAGGGTGCCGTCGAGGTCGAAGAGGATGTTCTGGTAATGCATGGGATCAGCGTCCGGCCGCGAAAGTCGGGCGGGAAGGATACTGCGCATGACCGCCCGGGCGAAGCGCGAATCGCCGAACGACACCCTCAGGGAGCGGAACCCTGCCCCTGGCGCAACACGCGGAAACCACCGCTGACGTTCACCGGCGGGTCACCGCCGACGCCGTAGGTCTGCACGGGGGCATCCGACTCGGGCTCATCCTCCGGCTGCGCCAACTGGCCGGCGAGCTTTTCCTGCACGCGGCCGCCGAGGTGATCGACGCCGGCCATCACGCCGCCGTCGGGGTCGCGCATCAGCGCCAGCCACTGCTCGTCGAACGCGGCGTTGATCTCCTTGCGCAACTGGGTTTCCACCTCGGGCCGCGCGTGGTCGTTGCCGGCCATGCTGAACAGCGTGAAGGCCACGGAGATTACCGACCCGGCGACCTTGCCAGCCGCGCCGGCCACCACGCCGACAATGCTGCGGTTCTTCAGTTCGTTGACCAGCTTGGCGCTGGTGCGCTGGGCGACCGGCGACACGCCGCTGACCCTGGTGCCGGCGCCAGCCTTGCCCGACGCCGTGCGGATTTCCTGCATCAACGCGGCAAAGGCCGGGAGCTTGCCGATGTCCTTGGCGTGCACCACGTCGTAGAGCGAGGCATCGCGACTGGACGGCGGCCCCAGGCTGATCGCCGGAATCCCCATCAGGTGTTCATCGAAAGCCTTCTGCGGGATGCCGCGGCGCTGGGGAACTTCCTTCAGCGCGACGGTCAGCAGTTCGACGTAGTGCCGGGTCGCTTTCTCCATCACCGCGTCGGGGTCGACCTGCCTGGCGACCGGGACGAGTACCTGCTTGCGGTACTGCTCCTGCAGGTAGACAGCCAGCTTGTCGACAGTGGGGTCGAGGTCACCGTGGGAGCCCATCTTGTACCAGGCGACCTTCATACCGAGCCATTGCTGGGTCCAGTAGCTGGAGAACCAGGGAATGAATTTTTCGTCGGTGCGCTGGTAGACCAGGTCCATCCACTGCTGCATGGCTTCTTCGGCGTAGGCGCGGGCCTGGGAAGTGGCGGCCAGGGAGGCGGCGCCGATGTCGGCATCGACCTGGCGCCAGGTGGCCTCGGTGAGCGGAGCAGTGGGTGCGGCGGGGTGATGGGCACAACCGCCCAGCGCCAGCAGAAGCAGCGCAACGACACCGCCACGCCGCCAGGGTGAAACGGTGGAGCAGAAAGAGCACAGACTGTTCATCGCCGCCCGCCGGCTCGGCGGCGTCCCCGGCGCCGCCTGCTACTGACTTCGGCCGGGCACGCCCTGGCGTCCGGTCACCTTGGCTCAGTATAGGGCGCGAGGTCTGGCGCGGCGGGCCGTCCGGCGGTTCGGCCGGGGTTCGCGAGCAAGCTCGCTCCTACAGGAAGCCACGCGCTCTTTGTAGGAGCGAGCTTGCTCGCGAACCGCCCAACCCAATAAGCACGATCAGAACGTAGGACGCAGGTGCGATCAGCCCGCAAACCCCTCGGCAATGTGCTGATCCTTGAGCTTCACGTAGTTGCCGGCGGTATAGCTGAAGAACGCCCGCTCCTTGTCCGTCAGCGGGCGGGCTTTCTTCACCGGGCTGCCGACATAGAGGTAGCCGCTCTCCAGTACCTTGCCCGGCGGCACCAGGCTGCCGGCGCCGAGGATCACCTCGTCCTCGATCACCGCACCGTCCATCACGATGGACCCCATGCCGACCAGGATGCGGCTGCCGATGCTGCAGCCATGCAGCAGCACCTTGTGACCGATGGTCACCTCGTCGCCGATGGTCAGCGGGAAGCCGTCCGGGTTGAACGGGCCGGCGTGGGTGATGTGCAGCACGCTGCCATCCTGCACGCTGGTACGCGCGCCGATGCGGATACGGTGCATGTCGCCGCGGATCACCACCAGCGGCCAGACCGAGCTGTCGGCGCCGATCTCGACGTCACCAATGACCACGGCGCTGGTGTCGACGAAGACGCGCTCGCCGAAAGATGGCGTTTTGCCCTGATAGGTTCGAATCGTCACGATAGCTTTCCTGTGGCTGCGGATAGGTCCGATTGTATTTAAGATGGCCAGGTGTTTCTTCAGCCAAGGTGCCACCGTGAGCGCGAATCCTCTTCTGCAGAGCTACGACCTGCCGCCCTTCTCGTCCATTCGCCCCGAGCACGTGAAGCCGGCCATCGAGCAGATCCTCGCCGACAACCGCGCAGCCATCGCGCGCATCCTCGCCCAGCAGAACGGCACCCCGACCTGGGCCGGCCTGGTGCTGGCCATGGACGAACTGCATGACCGCCTGGGCAAGGCCTGGAGCCCGGTCAGCCACCTCAACGCGGTGTGCAACAGCGCCGAGTTGCGCGACGCCTATGAAGGCTGCCTGCCGCTGCTGTCCGCCTACTGGACCGAACTGGGGCAGAACCCCGAGCTGTTCAAGGCCTACGAGGCGCTCGCCAGCAGCCCCGAGTCGAAAGGCTACGACGTCGCCCAGAAGACCATCCTCGAACACGCCCTGCGTGACTTCCGTCTGTCGGGTATCGACCTGCCGGCGGACCAGCAGCAGCGCTACGCGGAAATCCAGACGCGCCTGTCCGAGCTGGGCAGCCGCTTCTCCAACCAGTTGCTGGACGCCACCCAGGCCTGGACCAAGCACGTCACCGACGAAGCCGCCCTCGACGGCCTGACCGACTCGGCCAAGGCGCAGATGCAGGCTGCCGCGCAGGCCAAGGAACTCGACGGCTGGCTGATCAGCCTGGAGTTCCCCAGCTACTACGCGGTGATGACCTACGCCGAAGACCGCGCCCTGCGCGAAGAGGTCTACGCCGCGTACTGCACCCGCGCCTCCGACCAGGGCCCGAATGCCGGGCAGAACGACAACGGCCCGGTAATGCAGGAAATCCTCGACCTGCGCCAGGAACTGTCGCACCTGCTGGGCTTCAAGAACTTCGCCGAGCTGTCGCTGGCGACCAAGATGGCCGAGACGCCGGAGCAGGTGCTGAACTTCCTCCGCGACCTGGCCGTGCGCAGCAAGCCCTTCGCCGCCCAGGACCTGGAGCAGCTCAAGGCCTACGCCGCCGAGCAGGGCTGCCCGAACCTGTCGAGCTGGGACGCCAGCTACTTCGGCGAGAAGCTGCGCGAGGCGCGCTACAGCGTGTCCCAGGAAGCCCTGCGCGAGTACTTCCCGATCGACAAGGTGCTCTCCGGCCTGTTCGCCATCGTGCAGAAGCTCTACGGCATCCAGATTCGCGAACTGAACGACTTCGAGCGCTGGCACCCGGACGTGCGCCTGTTCGAGATCGAAGAAAACGGCCAGCACGTCGGCCGCTTCTACTTCGACCTCTACGCCCGCGCCAACAAGCGCGGCGGCGCCTGGATGGACGGCGCCCGCGACCGTCGCCGCACCGCCGGCGGCGACCTGCAGGCGCCGGTGGCCTACCTGGTATGCAACTTCACCCCGGCGGTCGGCGGCAAGCCGGCGCTGCTGACCCACGATGAAGTCACCACCCTGTTCCACGAATTCGGCCACGGCCTGCACCACCTGCTGACCCGCGTCGAGCACGCCGGCGCCTCGGGCATCAACGGTGTGGCCTGGGACGCGGTGGAGCTGCCCAGCCAGTTCATGGAGAACTGGTGCTGGGAGCCGGAAGGCCTGGCACTGATCTCCGGCCACTACGAAACCGACGCGCCGCTGCCGCAGGACCTGCTGGAGAAGATGCTCGCCGCGAAAAACTTCCAGTCCGGCCTGATGATGGTCCGCCAGCTGGAGTTCTCGCTGTTCGACTTCGAGCTGCACGCCACCCATGGCGACGGCCGCAGCGTGCTCGAGGTGATCGAGGCGATCCGCGCTGAAGTCGCGGTGATGCGCCCGCCGGCGTACAACCGTTTCGCCAACAGCTTCGCGCACATCTTCGCCGGCGGTTACGCGGCCGGTTACTACAGCTACAAGTGGGCCGAGGTGCTGTCCGCCGACGCCTTCTCGCGCTTCGAGGAAGAAGGCGTGCTCAACCCGGCGACTGGCGCGGCCTTCCGCGACGCGATCCTGGCCAAGGGCGGCTCCCAGGAGCCGATGGCGCTGTTCGTCGCCTTCCGTGGCCGCGAGCCGTCCATCGACGCCCTGCTGCGCCACTCCGGCCTGTCCGAGGAGGCAGCCTGATGAGCGAAGTGAAGAAACGCTTCATCGCCGGGGCCGTCTGCCCGGCCTGCAGCGAGCAGGACAAGATCGTCATGTGGGACGTCGACGGCGTACCGCACCGTGAGTGCGTGGCCTGCGGCTACGCCGACACCCTCAACGCCCAGGGCCAGTCGGTGCCGAAAGAGCTGTCCACCCGCGTCAACACCAGCGCGCTGGAAAAGCCCAAGGACCCGAAGGTGCAGGGCGTGCAGTTCTTCCCTAATCCGAAGCTGAAAAAGCCTGCGGAATAGCGCCCAGTTGCTGCGAAGAAAATGCCCCGGCTCGCCGGGGCATTTCTATTTCATCGGTTCAAGCTTGTCAGTACGCCTTATAGTGACCAAAATTTGATCCATTATTTGGAGCTATTTCTATGCAGACCTTGCTTGCCAATACCGCTGTCAGCGTTTCTGAACTGAAGAAAAACCCTTCCGCCGTGCTGGCAGAATCCGGCGGCGAGCCGGTCGCGGTGCTCAATCACAACAAGGTGATGGGTTACATGGTGCCGGCGGAGCTATTCGAGTCGATCCTTGATCGCCTGGAAGATCTGGAGCTGGCGGAAATTGCTCGCGCGCGGCTAGGCGACAAAGGCATTCCGGTATCACTCGATGACCTATGAGCTGGAGTTTCTGCCAGCCGCACTGAAGGAGTGGCGCACACTGGGCCATACGGTGCGCGAGCAGTTCAAACGAAAGCTTGACGAGCGCCTGAGCAATCCTCGCGTCCAGGCCGACACCCTCCACGGGCTGCCGAACCACTACAAGATCAAGCTGCGCTCGGCGGGTTACCGCTTGGTCTACCGCATCGAGGAGTACCGCGTCGTCGTCACGGTTGTCGCCATCGGCAGACGAGAGCGCGGTGAGGTCTACAGCACAGCCGCGCAGCGGCGCTGAAGTTGCGATAGTCAGACCGCCAAAACTTCCGACGTCAGCATTGGTATCAAGGAACCACTCATCAGAGCCGTCATAGCATGGACTCCCGCTCGTCCGGCCAGCCCATGATCGCCATGGCCGGCTAGTCTTCAGAGCATCACCTCAAGGAGTCCGCCGTGGCCCAGACGTTCCCACCAACCCGAAGGAAGCCCTCACGTGCTTGACCGCTTTGGCATGCTGGAGGTGATGCGCGCCTCGCGGCTGACCCAGTTCCCGATCAGCCCTGTGCTGCGCGAAACCCACGGTTTCAAGGGACGGCTGACGTTCTTCCTGCTGCTGGCGGCAGCGCTGGTCTTCACCTTCGCCGCGCTCGGCCACGACATCCGCGCCAGCGGCACGCACCTGGAGCCGGGCTGGTCGGTGGTGGTGCTGGTGGTAGCCCTGCTGATCGCCCTGGGCTTCGAATTCATCAACGGCTTCCATGACACGGCCAACGCGGTGGCCACGGTCATCTATACCAATGCACTGCCGCCGCGCTTCGCGGTGGCCTGGTCGGGATTGTGGAATTTTCTCGGGGTGCTCTTTTCCAGCGGTGCGGTGGCCTTTGCCATCGTTTCGCTGCTGCCGCTGGACCTGCTGCTGAAGGTCGATAGCAGCGCCGGCCTGGCGATGATCTTCGCCCTGCTGATCGCCTCGATCCTGTGGAACCTCGGCACCTGGTGGCTGGGGCTGCCGGTGTCGTCCTCGCACACCCTGATCGGCTCCATCGTCGGCATCGGCCTGGCCCACGGCGCCATGGCCGGGCACATCGGGTTGTCGGGCAATGCCTGGTCGCAACTGACCACCGTGGGTTATGCGCTGTTCCTCTCGCCGCTGGTGGGCTTCTTCGCGGCCTTCGTGTTGCTGCGGGTGATGAGCTCGACGATCCGCAACCGCGCGCTGTTCCATGCGCCAGAGGGCCGCACACCGCCGCCGCGGTGGATTCGCGCCATCCTGATCCTCACCTGCACCGGCGTCTCCTTCGCCCACGGTTCCAACGACGGGCAGAAAGGCATCGGCCTGATCATGCTGATCCTCATCGCCACCGTTCCGCTGGCTTTCGCGGTCGACCGCGGGCACTCCCCGGAGCAGGCACAGCGACTGCTGGCGCTGACCCAGGCGAGCCAGGAGCAGTTGCACCGCTTCGGCGGCAGCCCGGCGGCGGACCCGCGCCGGACACTGCTGGGCTATCAGGAGGACGAAAGAGTCCGACCGGAACTGCTGCCCTCGCTGGCCAGCGTGATCAGCGACATCGGCGCACGCCTGCAACGCCATGGGCAGATGGCCAAGGTGCCCGCCGAGGAAGTGCAGGATCTGCGCAATGACCTTTACCTGACCCTGGAAACCATCCGCCTGCTGGACCGCAGCGACCAGCAGTTCGAGCTGGAAACCTGGAGCAGCCTGCAGGCGCTGCGTCATGAAGGTGACCGGGCGATTCGCTTCATCCCGGTGTGGGTCAAGGTCGCCGTGGCCCTCGCCTTGGGCCTGGGCACGCTGGTGGGTTGGCGGCGCATCGTCACCACGGTCGGCGAAGGCATCGGCAAGACGCCACTGACTTATGCACAGGGCGCTTCGGCGCAACTGGTCGCCATGCTCACCATCGGCGCGGCAGATGGCTTCGGCCTGCCTGTGTCGACGACCCAGGTGCTCTCCTCCGGCGTGGCCGGCACCATGGCCGCCAACGGCAGCGGCCTGCAGTGGCCGACCATCCGCAACATGCTGCTGGCCTGGGTGCTGACGCTGCCAGCCGCCATCGGCCTGGCAGCGGGGTTGTACTGGTTGTTCATCCGGCTGCTGTAGGCCCTCTTTCGTAGGAGCGAGCTTGCTCGCGAACCGCTTGGCTCCCGAGCAGCCGGGAAACTCTGTTCGCGAGCAAGCTCGCTCCTACAATAGCTTCGGTCCGACCGCCGAGCAGTTATTGCTGGCTGTGGAAAACTCCGTGGATTACTGTATTTATATACAGCATTTCTTCAGAGCTTTCCCACATGTCCACTTCCCTTCCGCCCCGCGGCCGGGGCACCGCCAGCAATCCGCACAACCGCTTCGCGCCGACCACTTCGGTGCCTGTGGATAACGATTGGTACGACGAAGTGCCCAAGCCCCAGGTGACCGAAATCCGCACTGAGCGGGCAAAGTCGGTGATCTCGCGCAACCAGTCGCCGGACCTGCCCTTCGACCGCTCGATCAATCCCTATCGCGGCTGCGAGCACGTTATCGTTGACAAAGAAATGTATGGCCAGAGTGTCTAGCTATCCTTGATACTGCTGGCTAGAGACCCATCCAAATGGACGTCAGATGCCTCGCAAGCCTTTCTCCAAGTCTGCACTTGAGTCGCGAGAACGACCGACCCTCCAGCGAAAGCTCCCAGAAAACACCCCCCAAGCGATTCAAGAAAGAAGCACTGCTAGGGGACAAGTCGATGTTTCAGCTCAAGGGTTGCTTGTCCGAAACAAGACTACTGGCACAAGGGAATACGTCCGTGACTTCACAGATCTTGTCACTGAGTATCCGCACCATAAATTAATTGTCCAGCAGTTACTTATAGGTGCGCAGCTCCATTCCGCAAAGAGATTGATCACATATCAATCCCATCAAGACATCTATTACTCAATTCAAGAGTTTGTGCTGTTTCTTAACAGCGCTGAGCCGATCAATAAATCAGTCAAAGGTGTTGCTGATGTCGATGGGCAGGTATGCGCGAATTTTAGGTCATTTCTAATTCGTTCGTATCCAGGTCGCACCGTAAATAGAAAAAGATACGGCGCATTAAAAAATATCTTCCTTTCGTTGAAAAATAAATATAAAGGGCAGGGCTGGGTCGGCAAAGGGTTTGAATGGCCGACTGGACCGGGGATGAACGAGCAAATAACAGAAGGATACAGCAGGGAGATTCATAATAAGCTTGTGGAGGGATGCCTGATCGATATTAAGTTTATTATGAAGTGGATGGAGAGTTACAACAGTGTAGTGGAAGGCGAGAAGCCAATTCTGGCATACGATCTTTCATTAGAAAACTTGATGTTTGATCTGGTTGTAAAAGAGCAAACTAAAAGATCCAACGGGTCAATCAAGGCGACACACATTAAAGGGTTTGAGTGGGTTATACGCTCCACTGGAGATGTTAAAGAATACATACGGGCAAATGGAATAAGTATAGAGAGGTTTCTGGGCATTTACCGAGCCCGCGCCCATGAACTGGCGGCTAAAGGTCGCCCTGTAGTTGGTACTGAGGTCAGTGAACGGGGGATGGTGTATGGCTGTGATCGAGAAGAATCTGGGCGAATTGCAACTGCAAATGTAGGAAGACTTTATCCTGATTGGCCTATGCAAGTGAGCTTCGAGGAAGCTGGACATCTCTTTTCCACTGAGTGGAGTAAAAACACCGCTCACGGAACAAACAAAAAATATTCTACGCTGGAAAAAAGATTACGGTCGGCCTTGATGTATATGAAGGTTGGGCCAGAGCACCTACCCTATGAAGTAGGTCAAATGGCATACTTCAGCAGAGTAGCCTTCACAATGGGAACTATATTCCCATTCTTTCTCTTCGTGATGTTGCAGACGGGCTGGAACTTTGAGGTCGTGGTATCGATAAGCGATAACCTAGACGACCACATTGAGGAGGACCTTCTGGATGATGACTATGTGATTATTTATGGGTACAAGGGACGGTCCAACAAAAGCCAAATGCATAGATCAAACAAGCGAGATAAGTTTGGCACGTATCAGATCTTGCGCTTTGTTGCCGCTGAAGTAACCAAGCATTTCTCGTCGCCTCATTATTTAAAGGGTAAATTATTTCAGTGTGTCATTTCGAAGAATCTGTGGAATAAGTTTGGCCGCTTATGCACGCCGGTGACCACTACGAATTTTGGGCACGCATCAACGGAGTTTCTACATCGCCACCGCATAAAATTGGATACGGATACCAAATCCCCCAGAATTGAAACGAAACGTCTTCGAACTACTTACGAAACTCGACGGAGAGAACAGGGTTTAGATATAGACGAAGTTTCGACAATGATGGGGCATTCGGATATCGATACCACAGTGAATCATTATGATAGTGACTGGGGGTCGGCAGAAATATTAAATGGGCGTCTAAGAAAGATTCAGAGAAAGCATGAAGAAGATTTTAGGCGTTACTCAGCAAATCTTCTTACAGATGTGTCTTTGGTTGAGCTGCGTGAAGCCACTCTACGCTGCGGTAGCAAAGAAAAACTACGGTCAGTTGTTGCACCATTAGTCGGCAGGCTGAATTCTTCTGAAGATTCGGTAATACAGTTGCTTTCTCCGGAAGGTCAGACATTCATTGCAAGTTGTCTAAATTCAAGACGACCAGATTGGCCAGGCGCTGAAAGTTTTCTTAGGACGGATACGCCTTGCAACTACTTCAATCGTTGCCCGTTATGCTCACAGTGTGTGATCTTCAAAGAAGCATTACCTTTTATTGCAAGAAGAATTTCCGACCTTGACGGTCTGAGGGAGCGGTTAAATCCCTTAGAATGGGAGAAAAGCTATCGCGCTGAGTATTTAGCGTGGAAGGGGGTTCTAGAGGGCTGGGGGGATCCGATTGAGGTTGCTGAGGCAATAGATCGATCAGTACATAACGATTTTGCACTGCCATTGACAATGATAGGGCTCTCATGACAACTCCAACACGTGACCAAATAAAAGCCGTTTTAGAAGAAATAAGGAATGGACTGGGTTGTCACGAGGAAGAGTCAGAGCCTATCGCTACTGAAGAAGATGATGAGATTCTGAGTGGCGACTCTTCACTTGGGATCATTTGCGATAGTATAAATTTACTCAATCTTTCCAGAATTGATAAGAACGAGTGGAGTTATATTAGGGTAAGTCCTAGAAGCTCTTTCGGCGATCCGGTTTGGGATTTTGGGGATTACCCCTCCCCTAATGGATTTCCCATACGTATCAATTTTGATTATGTGAATATGTATGGCGTGAATGTTTGTGGAGTAGGTCACGAACATTGGGTGAATATTGCTAGGGCGCTACTATTTTACCGTGTACCGCACTTCGGAATTCATGGTCGCATTAATGCTTATACATCTCTTGAGTCAGATAAAACAAAAGTATTAAGACTTGTCGGGTTGTTTCAAGCCGAAGGTCTATATTTAGGTTCGGAAAATTCACCAGATTTTAGGACGGTGAATGATTTGGCCAAGTCGAGTGTGGAGCACTATATAGAGTCGCTGCCCACATCTGGGATTAAGTGGGAATTCTGTTACTTAATGTCCTTCTGGCAGGGCGTGTCATCGATGGGTATGCTTCCGTCAGAGTACTCACTATACGATTCATACGTAACTAAAGAGCTTGTCGCCAAATATAGAAGAGAATACGACGAGTCCTCTCGACCTTTCGAACCCATTCCGCTCGATGACTATGCAGAAATATTTAGATACTGTGTGGGGTTTGTTGAAAACTATAGTGATGACGTCCTTTGGCTGTATAAAAATTTTGCGCCAACCATAGTAGGTGCTTTTGAGAACCCCGGAAAGCTTGCCGCGATGAATATTGGTGTGTCAACGGCGTCCGTTGAGGGAGTTAAAAGATTTAGGGCTTATAAACCTAAGTTACTAGATAGCGGTATTCCCTGGTGGGGAATAGAAATCAAGGAAAGAACGCATGAGAATGATGAGGGGGAGTATATAAATCAAACTGCTGTGATTAGCGTTGTTGTCTCTCTGATCGATGCGTGTATCGTGCTTCTTCTATGTCTTACTGGGATGCGCCGATCAGAGGTCATTGGTCTTAAGGTGGATTGTCTTTCGTTTAAGTCTGAGGGTTATTGGCTTACTTATACTGTTTTCAAAACCTCCATTTCGTCACAGGGCGACATTAAAACAATACCTATCCCAAAAATTGCTGCTGACGCAATTGAAGTAATAATTGAAATAGGGCGGGATGCTCGTGCTTACGGTAATCACGACTATCTGTTTGTCAAGATACCAAAGTTAAGTTTTGGAAACACTCCGCAGTCCACTGTGGTAGAGCGAGCTTGCAATCGAGTGGCAAACAACCTGGGTATTGATTATAGAGTACACCCACATCGTTTTCGGAAGTCACTTGCCCTTTATATAATTCATCAAGATTCGCGGAATCTTGAAATTATTACACGCCTCTTTTCTCACCGCAGCTTAAAAATGACGTTAAGGTACATCCTTTCTTTACCAGGCATGAACGATGAAGTCAAAGCTACGTTGATTGAAGAAAATACGGAAATTCTCGTCGAGGTTTTGCAAGGTGTAATTTCTGGTCAAATTGGGGGCATTGGCGGCAAAAGGTTGGCCAAGACTGCTAATTCGTCTCCAATACTCAGGGCTAAATTGCAAAACGCGGGAAAAGAGAGTTTAAGTCAGTATGTCGCCTCTTTGCTTGATGAAGGTGTGAAGCTTCTGCATAGAACGAATCTTGCAATCTGTATGCGAACGCCGGGTCTTTCCAGCGAGTCACCTTGTGATGCTAAGAATGATAGCCCTGGGTCGAGGCTTCATCCAAACTTGTTTGCGTGTGACCCATATAATTGTAGATATGCTGCATTTGTCGAGGCCAATGCTCCATCATTAAAAAATGAGATAATTTTCCACGATAATATGATTAAGCATAGGTACTGTGGAGCGACTCAGAAGGAATATTCGCAGAGGCGTATCGCTGAAGCCTTTAAGCGACTTCACGAGGTTGTAGGGGATGAAGCACATAATTTCCTAAAGCAGGTAGCGCATGGCTAAGCAGGATCTCCTCAATCGGGTGTATGCGACTATTTCAGCGCTCCAAAGCGACGGCCGAAAAAATTTATCAGTGATGGAAGTTTCTAAATTATCTGGTGTCGGTCGTGCAACAATCAATCAAAAGCATGATCCTGACTGGGTGAAGGTCAGAGAAGTCATAAAAGGAACAACTCATTCTGGGGTTTATACAAAGGATTCAAGTGAGGATGTCAAAAAGCCACTCAAAAATACTCAAGAAATACATCATCGACTGAAAGAGTTGGAGGAGCAGTTAGCCCTACTAAGGGAGCGCGCTAGCACCACATATAATCAGTTGATCGACAGGGTACAATATTACTTTGCGTTGGCTAGTGAAAAGCCTGCTAAGCAAGTTGAGAAGGCTAAGCTCCTTCAAGAGCTAACTCATCAGAAGAATCAGAACGCAATCCTACGTGCAGATCTCAAGGCGGCTCTTGCTGAATCATTAACTCCTGCGGTATCAGGATTTATCACTTCAAAGATTATTTTGGAAGTGCCTAATGCAGGCTCAGATTCTGAGGCCATTCTGAGTTTTTTGGAGAAACTGGATTCGTTATCTAGTCAGAATCGATCTTCACTTGTTACCGCAGTCTACATAATGTGTGGTCTTCCAATGTGCGGCAAGTCATCTTGGATTGATAATCACAAGCCACCTACTCCAGGCGTATCCTTATATGTCAGTGGGGCAAGTGATACAGTTTCAACTCGGAATTTGTTAGTTTCTAGGGTTAGGAAAGAATTTAACGCGCCTGTGCACTGTGTTCGATTTAGTCTAGGCCTTGATGCCTGTATCTCTAGGGCCGAAAAACAGTTCAATGGTGCGGCTCTTGAATTGAATATTTCATCCATCAAAGTTGTGGCTGCGCGGTTCGAAGAAATACAATTCAGCGAAAATTTCGACTCAATCATCTTGGCTTGAAATCAGTGAATAGTCTAAAGCGTTTCCAATCGTTTGTTGAAGAGCGACGTCGCATGGGAGACTGGGCTGATTTCGTTTCAGCAGATATGACTAGGCTTTCAAGAGTAAAGCTGGTTGAAGCGTGTGGGATTCAGCGAAGCATAATTTATCAAAACTCACAGGTAGTAACTCTGCTTCGTGATCTTGAGTCCGAATTAAGAGCGCATGGTGTTCTTTATGGGCGCAGTGCGGATGCCAATTGTGCTCACCAAAATGGTTTAACTCATGATGAAGAATTAGAGCAGCGGTTAGGAGATTTGTCTGCTTCGCTTTGTAAGTTTAATGACTATTTAAATGAAGTTTCTAATTCGCTTGTGGTGTACCCCTTGTCGAGGCCAAAATAGTTATGTGTATCCTTCATTTTGGAAACGGTTTGGCCAGCCACTCTGGCTATATGCGAGAGCGCGTAGGGATTTATTTTGATGATAATCATAACGTCCTTGAAGCACCGACCATGTGGGCGATGGCTGTCTCGAAGATACGTTCAAGGAGTGATGAAACGACAAGAAACTATGCGAATATCCTGAGAAGGTTTTTGCAGTGGTTGGACGATAGCCCAATCGAAGGGGCTGAAGTTGTATTTGGCGCGCAGAACTGGCAGTTGGTGGATGAGGATGTTTTTGATGCCTTCCTTGTTCACATAGCATCTCCAACGGATGCGCTTCCTGATGGTCCGTCTCACAAAACCATGTATCACATTGCGGCAAGGGTCTGGAGCTTCTATCAGTGGGCCGAAAAGCAGGGCTATAAACACTATTTGGATATCAGTAGGACTGATATCCGATACATGCTGAAAGACCAGAAACTCCTGGCCCATATCAACCCAGTGGTTAAAGTTACTACCTTGGGATTTAATCTGCCCAGTGGTAGACCAGCAATGCATCAACGAGAAATGCAGAAATTTGTAAGGCAAACTGATTATGAAATAGCTCTCAGCGTGTTGAATGATCCTGTTTATCAAATTATCGCAGCGATCATACGAATTACCGGGCTTAGACCGATTGATCTTTTTCAATTGCCTTACCGAGGGAGAAATGAAAATTATGGATTCATTCCTTATGATGAGGGTGAGTACCCAGAAGGGTTAGATAATGGCGCGATCTATTATTATTTTAGGTCCAAGGGAAAATGGCGCTCCATAGACTTTCCAGGGAAGCTGTGGAGAGTTATTTGCGAGTATTATTTACCCTTAAGGCGGCAACGAGCGAAGCTATATGAGGCTAAGCATGGCATTCCACCAAGGAATAGCGACTTGTTTCTTTCCGCTCGTGGTGATGTTGTTACTCATGGAATGCTTGGTTATAACTTTAGCAAGGTGGTTTCTGCAGCGAAGAACTCCGAGAGCGCTACTGATTTTAAAGCCATACGATTCAATGCACGAATGCTCAGGCACACCTGTGCGACATATTTTGTTTATGAGGCGTTGAAAGCCCAGAATAGACTTGGAAGGAGTTTTGTTTACGATGCAGCGCTCGACGAAGATCTCAGGAAAATGCTGGGCCACACTGATGTTAGAACTACACTTGAATACTATGTTCATCTAGTCAACCGATATGTGCACGACAATCTTCTGACTGATCTTCATCGTTCGCGCGTTGATGCTGGTTTGTCCGCTATTTTAGACCGACATAATTACTCTGAGATTGTGGTATAGAACAGGCACTAGACATGCTGCCTTCTTGGTGAGCAGCTCTGGACACGTCGATATGGGAGTGCATACGGTCAGGACAAATCGGGAAGGTGCCGCCGGCTGACTTGCCTCTGTAGATAGGTCTGGACGCATCAGCGCTTTAAACGCCAACGGCTTTGGGTTCGAAGTGATTTCGCCTGCCCCTCTTCAGTTACACTCGGCGCTTTGCACGCCTTTCAAGGAGCAGCTGCGTGAACACGGAAAACCATTCCCAGACCGCCGCCTTTCTCTGGTCGATTGCCGACCTGCTGCGCGGTGACTTCAAGCAGTCGCAGTACGGCCGCATCATCCTGCCGTTCACCCTGCTGCGCCGCATGGAATGTGTGCTGGAGCCGACCAGGGAAGCGGTGATCCGTGAGTCCTATGCGCAGGAAGGCCGGCCTGACCTGGTGCGTGAGCGCCTGTTGCTGCGCGCTGCCGGGCAGCAGTTCTTCAATGCCTCCAAGCTGACCCTGGGCACGCTGTCCGACACCCAGACCGCAGCCGACCTGATGAGCTACGTGCAGTCCTTCAGCAAGGACGCCCGCGAGATCTTCGAGCACTTCCACTTTGAAGACTTCGTGCAGCAGCTCTCCGCCGCCAACCTGCTGTATCAGGTGGTGCAGCGCTTTGCCGCGACTGATCTGAGCCCCGAGCGCATCAGCAACTTCGGCATGGGCATCATCTTCGAAGAGCTGATCCGTAAGTTCGCAGAAAGCTCCAACGAAACCGCCGGGGAGCACTTCACCCCACGCGATATCGTGCACCTGACCACCTCGCTGGTGATCACCGGGCAGGACGACAAGCTCAAGCCCAACAGCATCGTCACCATCTACGACCCGACTGCCGGCACCGGCGGCTTCCTCTCCGAGGGCGACGAGTACATCCAGTCCATCAGCCAGCAGGTCACCGTGTCGCTGCATGGCCAGGAGCTCAACCCCGAGTCCTACGCCATCTGCAAGGCGGACATGCTGATCAAGGGCCAGGACGTCACCAGCATCAAGCTGGGCAACACCCTGTCCGACGACCAACTGGCCGACAGCCGCTTCGACTTCATGCTCAGTAACCCGCCGTTCGGCGTGGAGTGGAAGAAGGTTCAGAAGCAGATCACCGACGAGCACAGCGAAAAGGGCTTTAACGGCCGCTTCGGCCCCGGCCTGCCGCGTGTGTCCGATGGCTCGCTGCTGTTCCTGCTGCACCTGGTCAGCAAGATGCGTGACCCGCGCGAAGGTGGCTCGCGCATCGGCATCATCCTCAACGGCTCGCCGCTGTTTACCGGTGGCGCCGGTTCGGGCGAGTCGGAGATTCGCCGTTACCTGCTGCAGAACGATCTGGTCGAAGCCATCATCGCCCTGCCTACCGACATGTTCTACAACACCGGCATCGCCACCTATGTGTGGGTGCTGAGCAACCACAAGGCCGCCGCGCGCCAGGGCAAGGTGCAGTTGATCGATGGCAGCCAGCACTTCGCCAAGATGCGTAAATCCCTCGGCAGCAAGCGCCAGTACCTCACCGAGGAGCAGATCGACGCGCTGGTGCGACTCTATGGCCGCTTCGAGGAAACCGCGCAGAGCAAGATCTTCCCCGTCGAAGCCTTCGGCTACCGGCGCATCACCGTCGAGCGCCCACTGCGCCTGAACTTCCAGGTAAGTAGCCAGCGCATTGAAAAGGTGCTGGAAGAAAAAGCCATCGAGAAGCTGGAAGCCCCGGCCCGCCAGCGCCTGATCGAAGCCCTGCAAGCCATGGATGCCAGCGTGGTACATCGCAACCGCGAGCAGTTCAGCAAGCTGCTGAAAAAGACGCTCAGCGCCCACGATGTATCACCCAGCACGCCCGAGCTGAAGGCCATCCTCAGCGGCTTAAGCGAGCGCGACTCCGAAGCGGATATCTGCATGGTCAAAGGCCAGCCGGAAGCCGATGCCGGCCTGCGCGACAACGAGAACGTACCGCTGGGCGAGTCGGTGTACGACTACTTCGAGCGCGAAGTAAAACCCCATGTGGCGGATGCCTGGATCGACGAAAGCAAGCGTGATGAACAGGACGGCGAAGTCGGCATCGTCGGCTTCGAGATTCCGTTTAACCGGCACTTCTATGTGTTCCAGCCGCCGCGCCCGCTGGAAGAAATCGACCGCGACCTGAAAGGCTGCACCGACCGCATCAAGCAGATGATCGAGGGGCTGTCGGCATGACGTTTCCCTGTTATCCAAAATACAGAGCTTCAGGGGTCGAGTGGTTAGACCAAGTGCCTGACCATTGGAGTAGTGTTCCCATTAAGTACATGGCGCTTGAGCGAAATTCATTGTTCTTAGATGGTGACTGGATTGAGAGCAAGGATATTTCGTCAGATGGGATTCGCTACATAACAACAGGGAATGTCGGCGAGGGTGCGTATAAAGAGCAAGGTGCTGGATTTATTTCCGAAGAAACTTTCCATGCCCTCAGATGTACAGAGGTTTACGAGGGTGACGTTCTGGTCTCTCGTTTAAACAACCCTATTGGGCGGGCCTGCGTGGTTCCAAACCTCGGTGGGAGAGTGGTCACCTCTGTTGATAATGTTATTTTTAGGCCGGACTTAAAGTTTTATAAGAAATTCATCGTTTATCTGTTTAGCAGTGAAGAGTATTTTAAGCACACGAGTAACCTTGCTCGTGGGGCCACAATGCAACGTATTAGTCGCGGGCTTCTAGGTAATATTCGAGTTGTTACGCCTTCGCTTGAAGAACAAACCCAAATCGCCCGCTTCCTCGACCACGAAACCGCCCGCATCGACGCGCTGATCGAAGAGCAGCAGCGCCTGATCGAACTGCTCAAGGAAAAGCGCCAGGCCGTCATCTCTCACGCCGTCACCAAAGGCCTCGACCCGACGGTGCCGATGAAAGACTCCGGCGTGGAGTGGCTGGGTGAGGTGCCGGCGCATTGGGAGGTCAGATCAATCTCATCGATAAGCAAAAAAATTACCAACGGGTATGTAGGGCCTACACGTGACATATTGGTCGATGAGCCAGGTGTTCGTTACTTACAGTCGCTACACATAAAGTCTAATAAGATAAAATTTGAAGTGCCGTATTTCGTGTCAGAGCAATGGAGCGCTGAGCATGCAAAATCAATCCTTGCTTCCGGCGATGTGCTAATTGTTCAAACTGGTGATATTGGGCAGGTCGCCGTTGTTACAGAAGAGCACGCTGGATGTAATTGTCATGCGCTGATTATTGTCTCGCCTGTCCGTGAGGTTGTTTTAGGCGAGTGGGTGTCATGGGTTCTAAATTCAACTTATGGATATCACAGCTTGCTTTCTATTCAAACGGGCGCGATGCACCCGCATTTGAACTGCGGCAATGTGAAATTTTTGAATCTCCCTATTCCCCCTCTTGAGGAGCAGGCTCGCATAGTCTCTTTCATTGAAAGTGGTGAGTTAGAGATGGACTCGCTAATGTCCGAGACCAAACGAAGCTTACTCTTGCTCCAAGAGCGCCGCACCGCCCTAATCTCCGCTGCCGTCACCGGCAAAATCGACGTACGCGGCTGGCAACCACCGGCCAGTACCCAAGCCCCCGAACCAGCAGTAGCAGAGGCCGACTAAATGGCGGACAGCAAGGAAGCCCAGTTCCAGCAGGACATCATCACCGCCATGGTCGCCCAGGGCTGGCTGACCGGCCCGGCCAGTGGCTATGACCGCCGCACGGCGCTGTATACCGAGGACTTTCTCGGTTACTTCAAGGACGCCTGGCCCGAGCGTTGGGACAAGTTCGCCAAAGCCAACCCGAACAACCCTGAAAGCGTGCTGGTGCAGAAGCTGGTGCGCGAGCTGGAGCAGGACGGCACCCTGGATGTGCTGCGCCATGGCTTCAAGCTGCCGGGGGTGAAGATCGAGGCATGCAGCTTCAAGCCCGACCACGGCATGAATCCGGACACCCTCAAGCGCTACCAGTGCAACCGCCTGCGCGTGGTGCAGGAGGTGTCGTACTCCCCCCACTGCCGTGAAGGGGAATACAACCCGCGTCTGGATCTGGTGCTGTTCGTCAACGGCATCCCCGTCGCCACGCTGGAGCTGAAAAGCGAGTTCAAGCAGAGCGTGGAAAATGCCAAGCGCCAGTATCGCTACGACCGCCCGGTGAAAGACCCGCTGACGCGCAAGCCCGAGCCGCTGCTGACCTTCAAGCGCGGCGCGTTGGTGCACTTTGCCGTCAGCCAGGATGAGGTGGCGATGACCACCCAACTGGCCGGCAAGGAAACCTTCTTCCTGCCGTTCAACCTCGGCAGCCTCGACGGCGGTGCCGGCAACCCGCCCGCGCCGGATGACAGCCAGTACGCCACCGGCTACCTGTGGCAGCGCCTGTTCCAGCCGGATGCCTGGCTCAAGGTGCTGGGCCGCTTCCTGCACCTGCAGAAGAGCGTGAAGGAAGATGCAGACGGCAAGCGCGTGACCAAGGAGACCCTGATCTTCCCGCGCTACCACCAGTGGGAAGTGGTCAACAGGCTGATCGAGACCACCCGCAATGAGGGGCCGGGCAAGCGTTACCTGATCCAGCACAGCGCCGGCTCGGGTAAGTCCAACTCGATTGCCTGGACGGCACACCAGCTGGCCTCGCTCTACGATGCCGAAGGCCAGCGCCTGTTCAACTCGGTGATCGTGATTACCGACCGCACCGTGCTGGACAAGCAGCTGCAGGACACCATCTACCAGTTCGAGCACGCCCAGGGCGTGGTCAAGTGCATCACCCGCGATATCGGCAGCCAGAGCAAGTCCGAGCAACTCGCCGAGGCGCTGGCCGAGCAGACGCGCATCATCATCGTCACCATCCAGACCTTCCCGGCGCTGTTCGATGCGCTGGACAAGTACCCCAAGCTGGCCAGCGGGCACTATGCGGTGATTGCCGACGAGGCGCACTCCTCGCAAACCGGCTCATCGGCCAGCAAGCTCAAGCAGATTCTCGGCAGCGATGCCGTCTTGGGCAAAGAAGGGGACGCGGAAGAAATCAGCGCCGAAGAGTTGCTGGATGCCGCCGTGGCCGCCCGTGCGCCCAACGAGCGCATCAGCTACTACGCCTTTACCGCCACGCCCAAGGCCAAGACCCTGGAGCTGTTCGGTCGCGTTCCCGACCCAACATTGCCGGCGAGCGCCGACAACAAGCCCGAGGCGTTCCACCTGTACTCCATGCGCCAGGCCATCGAGGAAGGTTTCATCCTCGATGTGCTGCAGAACTACACCACCTACAGCACCGCCTGGAAGATCGCCCACCCGGACGGCGACGACGAGGAAGTGGACTCGAAGAAGGCGCGCATGAAGCTGGCGCGCTGGGTGCGCCTGCATCCGTACAACATCAACCAGAAGGTGGAGGTGATCGTCGGACACTTCCGCGCCAATATCCGCCACCTGCTGGGCGGCCAGGCCAAGGCCATGGTGGTCACCAGCAGCCGGCAGGAAGCCGTGCGCTACCAGTTGGCAGTGCAGGCCTATGTGAAGCAGATGGGCTACACCGATGTGCACCCGCTGGTGGCCTTCTCCGGCAGTGTGCTGCCGGATGGGGTGATTCCCGAAGAGGTGACGGAAAGCAGCAGCCTGCTCAACCCCGGCTTGAACGGGCGTGATCTGGCTGAGGCCTTCGACACCCAGGACTTCAACGTGATGATCGCCGCCAACAAGTACCAGACCGGCTTCGATCAGCCCAAGCTCTGCGCCATGTACGTGGACAAGAAGCTGCAAGGCGTGGACTGCGTGCAAACCCTGTCGCGCCTGAACCGTACCTTCGGCGACAGCAAGCCGACCTTCATCCTCGACTTCTTCAACGATCCTCAGGACATTCTCGACGCCTTTCTGCCGTACTACACCAAGGCCGAGCTGACTGATGTGACCGACCCGCAGCTGATCTATGACCTGCAGAAGAAGCTGGATGCCGAGGGCATTTACCACTGGGAGGAAGTGGCGGCATTCGCGCTGGCTTTCTTCGACCCCAAGGCCGCCGCCAGCAAGCTCAGTTACTACTGCGCGCCGGCCAAGGAGCGCTTCGCCAAGCGCTACAAGCTGGCCCAGGAATCACGCCAGCACGCGCTGGACTTCAAGCGTACCGCCGAGCAGAACGGCGACAGCGCCGGCGTGAAAAAGGCCGAAGCAGCCGTGAAGGAAGCCGGCGAGCAGGTGGATCAGCTCGACCTGTTCAAGAAGAACCTGCAGAGCTTCGTGCGCCTGTACGAGTTCCTCTCGCAGATTATTCCGTATGAGGATCGTGAGCTGGAGCAGCTGTGCGTGTATGCCAAGCACCTGCACCCGCTGCTGCGTGTGGATCGCCTCGATCAGGAAGACGTGGACGTGGGCGAACTGCAACTGACCCACTACCGCCTGACCAAGCGCGCCGAGCACCAGCTGCGCTTGAGCGAGGAACAAGGCGACTACGGCCTCAAACCGCCTACAGGACTGGGCAGCGGCAAACCCCATGACCCGGAGAAGAAGCGGCTATCGGAAATCATCGAGGCGCTGAACGATATCTTCGGTGCCGAGGTGAGCGATGAGGATCAGCTGCAGTTCCTCACCGGCATCGCCAATCGCATCAGTCGTCAGGAGGATGTGATGGCCCAGGTCAACAACCACTCGGTCGAACAGGTGATGCATGGCCTGTTCCCCAAGCGCGTACTGGACACCGTGCTGGATGCCATGACCGACAACGAAAAGATGTCGTTGGAAGTGCTGGATAACGAGACCAAGAGCCGGGCGTTTGCGTTGGTGATTTTGAAGATGCTGACGGCGGCTGGAGGTTTGGGGCAAGGTATCAGCGGCGCTGCTGTCTGACCTTCTTGAGCGCTGGTATTACTTGCTCTGGTTAGATTTCAGACGGCTTTGGCAGAAGGCTTGAAGGATCGCAGGCGAGTTCGCCTGCGATGCGGTAGAGCTTCTCGACGGTGATGTTGACCTCGCCACGCTCGATCCGGCCTACATAGCTGCGGTCGAGACTGCACGCCAGCGCCAGTGCATCCTGGGAAATCCGGCAGGCCTTCCTCTGCATTCGGATGCGTTCCCCTAACGCCTTCGCCAACTTATCCATGACCGTCTCAATTCAACTTGAGGCGGCAATATCGTGCGTTTGCGGACGTACAAGCCACGGATTATAATCCGCATTTTCGCGCTATTTCTTCTGGTGCCTCAATGAAATCGGCCTCGTATATCTTCGACAGGCGTCTGTATGAGCTGCTTCAGGAGCCTGGGCGTACATCGTTTACGACCCGCGAACTGCGCGATGCCTATGCCGCTCGCTTGAGTGGCACACAATTCCGTATCGCCGATGTGCGCCGCTATGTGTATGAGCAGATTCGCCGATTAGTGCGCGCGGGCTGGGTTTCACCGGACGAGGACCGCCGTGTTCGAGGGCAGGTTTACCACCTGCAGCCGATTCCGACACATCTGCAACTCGAACTGATAGACAACGGTTTTGAGAACAGCCTGATGGCCGCCGGAATGCCCGAGCCAGGCACAGCGGTACGCGATGCGGAAGCTTTGCCGCTTGAGTCGTCAGCCAATACGGATTTGCAGTTGGAAGCGCTCCACAAGGAAATCCGCTTGGACTTTCTCACTTCAATGGGCGAAGCGGAGCGATTCAAGCTGCTTCTGGACGAGATGCCGCATTTGCGGGACAAGCTTGAAGGCGATTATCTGGAGGCCAGGGATCGCAGTTCTCGCCTACTGGGGCATCTGCGCGCCATAGAAAAGACCCTCAAAACGCTCGCTGCGCCACGATGAGCAGCTCGCTACGGAGCTGGCAGAACAGCTGCATCACTCGGGCGTTGGAGCACTTCACCGTCACGCCGCACTTCTTCTGCCAGGCAACGCCGGGAGCTGGAAAGACGCGCATGGCTGCAGAACTGGCCATCCGACTGCTTGAGCAGGACAGAATTGATTTGGTGCTGTGCTTTGCGCCGTCCTGCCAGGTCGTGGAGGGTTTTCGTTCGACCTTTGCGGCTGTGCTAGGCAGGCGTCTCGACGGCCAGATAGGTGCCGTAGGCGCGGCTTATACCTATCAGGCTATGGAATACCGTGATGAGGGATTCTGGCAGCTGCTTGATGACTACCGGGTGTTCGTGGTCTTCGATGAGATCCACCATTGCGCCGGCCACGATCCGCTGCTCAGCAATGCCTGGGGGCAGCAGATACTGCATCGGATACAGGACCGGGCTGCCTTCACGTTGGCCCTGTCTGGCACGCCCTGGCGTTCGGACGACAAGGCCATCGCATTGGCTCGCTACTCTTCGCCCGAAGGGCATTTGATCTGTGATTACCGTTATGGCTTGAAAGATGCCATTGCCGACGACGTGTGCCGATCACCTCGCATTGTGTTGCTCGACAATCAGAAGGTGAAACTTACGGAAGAGCTTGGCGCGGATAGCTCCGTGAGGCTGTTTCCCAGCATCGCCAAGCTTTTAGGGGAGTCACCTGTCACCTATGAGGAACTTCTGCGTCATGACGAGGTGATCAATCCAATCCTCGATCTTGGCTGCAGCAAGCTGAACGAGCTACGCCAGATCAAACCTGATGCCGCTGGTTTGGTGGTGGCCACAGACATCGAACACGCCCAGCAAGTTGTACTGGCTCTGGAAGCAATGGGTGAAGAGTGCCGCATCGTGACCAACAAAACCCCGGATGCGCAGCAGGTGATCAACGCATTCCGGAGCAGCGCCTGCCGCTGGATTGTGGCCGTCGGAATGATCAGCGAAGGCACCGACATTCCCCGCCTGCAAGTGTGCTGCTACCTCAGCAGAATCCGTACCGAGCTGCATTACAGGCAAGTGCTGGGGCGGGTGCTTCGGCGAACAGGCGAATCCGATGATCAGGCCTGGCTGTTTATGCTGGCTGAGCCGACGCTGCAGAGCTTTGCAGAGCGAATTGCGGATGATCTGCCGGATGACTTGGCAGTGCTGAACGAGGTGCAGATGCCAGCGTCCACTTCAGGTTCAAAGGCCGGCTTGATTGGAGCTGCCGGTAATATCGATGGCCTGGATGACAGTATGAAAATTGGAGTTGAGCAGGTTATTGGAGCTGATACCGCGAACATCGTCTCGCTTGGAGGGGGCGCAGCTGGGCCAAGCTATCAGGTGAGTTTTTCCCAGCATTACAGGCAGCAATTGCTAGCTTGTTTTTAGTGCTGTGACACCATTACTCAAATGGAGTGGCGTCCGCTGTCGAAGGCGGACGGCTCGACCGCCGTAACGGTTAACAGACTGCTCGGAAGATGGGCATAGGGCTCAAGACACGGATTCCGATTGACGTGGTTGATTAAATCAGGAGATAGCCGCATTGACCCTTCCTCGCGAAAGAACCCGCAGCGTCATCAAGACCGAAGAATTCCTGCGAGAGCTGTCTCGTAATACTGAGCTACCCCAGGATATCCGCAGCTATGCGAAAAGCCTGCTCAGACATTACCCGTCGGCCGACCAGATTTACTCACTGGGCCGCCTCGAAGAGTGCCTGGTAGGTGATGCGCCAGATGATGTATACCGACGGAGAGTGATCGCCTTACATTGGCCACTGTTCAGCTCGTCATTGGACTTCATCGAGTAGAAATGAACGCCGCAATGTCCTGCACTGATTCTGCCCAGCCGGTATCCACTCGCATTGCGCAACGGGTCATGCGCCTACCCAAAGGGCAGCCCTTCAGCACAAGGCGTTTTGCGGCACTTGGAACGAGAAGCGCCGTATCTAAGGCAATAGCCCGTCTGGTCAGCCGAGGCGAACTTGAGCGGGTGCATCGAGGAGTCTACATGCGCCCGAAATCCAGTCGATACGTTGCACGGGTTCGCCCAAACGCATGGGAAGTGGTGAGCTTGATTGCCAGACAGAGCCGTCAGGCTCTGCAGATTCATGGTGCCAATGCGGTTAGAAGGTTTGGACTGAGCACCCAGATGCCACTCATTTCAATCTATTACACAAGCGGGTCCAGCCGATCGCTATTTATAGGGAAAGCTGAAGTCCGGCTGGTACATGCGGCACCAATGGTCATGCAGCAAGCCGGGACCGAGGTGGGGATGGCTATCAGCGCACTATTTTATCTCGGTAAAGACGGTTCTACCCCGGAATGCATTGCCGCGATCAAGAAGGTGCTCAGGCCTGAAGACCTAACCACATTAATGGCCTGCAAAATGCCGAAATGGATGCGCATGGCGTTGGAGCTGACATGACCTGCTCGAATCAGGTCGACCCGCAGGCGGCACAGCGTAGATGTGTCTGAGGGAGCAGTGTCAACGCTACTGAAGCAGTCTATAGCGGATCACCAACCAGAACCGCCCGACCCTTGTCCGCTTCGCATCCAGTTGGTGGCGACCAGCTCAAAGCCGCAGTTTTATCCTGTAGGTAAATCACCAGATGTCGTTCCAAGCACAGACCCATGGATCGCGCGCCAGCAGCTTCATGCTGCTGCCGGTGCATTTTCCATCCACATGCCGGAATTTCATTGACCCAGTTTCGAGCACCAAACGAGTTGTAGAATTTCGCTTTCAGACTGCTGGGTTGGGTCAGAATAGCGTCGGCACCTGGGTCAAAAATGCATTGGCGGTAACATTTGATGTTTGCGGCAGCACCGCCTCCTGTTCCGGATTGGCACAGCAAAAGACTTGATTCGAATTCGGAGGAAACATGGGTATTTCGTATTACCTTGCATGTTTGGAGACCCGGCAATATGTCTGGGTTGGCAGGCTTGACCCACAGGGGGAGGTGCCGGTGACGGATGTCGAAGGCTCCATCGCCATGTTCGCGCTGGTGAATCGGAACAAACCGTTGATCGTCGTGAGCGAAAGCCATCCGATCCTCGAAGAGGGAATGGAGTGGTCGCCGCCGGCAACGCAAGAAACGTGCAGCGGACAACCATGACGAACCAACGCCAACCGCATCTCCGGACACTCGTCGCGTTACGAGTCATGGCACAGGTCGTCGTTGGACAGCTTTAAGTGTTGGCGCTGATGGAAAATTGACCCAGTCGGATTGCGGATTTCTGCATCAGCAGCTGTTGATAAGCATATCAGCGCAGCTGCTTTTGAATCCTCCTTTGGATAGCCCAGTTCAGTTGTCGCAGACCTGCCATATCCACCGCTGGCATGGCGCACCAGACCATGCTTGAGCTAACGCAGCGGGGCTGGAGAATTGGCAAAAGGCGCTCCGTTGCGCAGTGCCCTCGGTTACCCTCTTTAATACGAACACGAGGACTGCCCGGTGACAGAGACCGATAAAGACACCATTTGCGATGTATGCGCTACCAATACGAGGGTGCCGGGATACGGCGAGCAGTTCGGGACGCTCCAGGCGCTCTGGGGCTATGGCGCAGGGCATGATGGCGAACGCTATCGAGTCAATCTATGCGAAAGTTGTTTTTTCGCGGCACTAGCGTTTTTGAAGCAGGAGCGCCGTACGCAGAATATGTTCAGCGATGAGCAGCCCTGCGAGGATCGCCCATTCGGACTAGTCGCCCGTGATGACTACTTTGGCGATTCGTAGCCATATCGCAGAGATGAGGTTATTGGCTCGCCAGCATCGAACTCAGGCCATGTCAGTACGACCTCTCGGTACAATGGCGTCACCCGCAATCGCTCTAGGGATCTCGCTTGACTGACGCAAAACTCACTGAAGTCGAGATGCGGCGCGCACTTGGCCTAGACCTCGCGCCTTCGAAATCGAAGCAGCCCATACCCAAACAGCACTCTACCTTCACACTCGTTGAATTGAGCGTGCGTAAGAACGGTGGTTCGCCATTCCACTTCGAGCACCGCTCCCGTTCCATCAGTACTCTCGCTGCCCAACTCGAGGCCGAGAAAGCAGCACGGGAGAAAGGGTATGAGGTCTGGGTCGTGTTGGATATCAGGCAGGTTTCATCATAGAGCCGCAAGAGCCGCCAGACAGTCCAGCCTCGCTGATTGCTCTGGGGCAATGAACGCTTGAGTCAACTAGAGCGAGTCAGTTCGCACTCGGGCAGCTCTTGGCCGGTTGTTGCCTACCTCGACCGATAGCTGTGGTTCGACTTCGGCCTGTCACGACCGGCAGCATCTGACTCAATGATAGTGGGTGCGTCACGCCCTCCTTAATCCTTGGTACGCCTGGTAGGTCGCTGTCAGCAACGGCGGCTCCCTCACCTGTTCATGTTCTAAAGTACCCTTGGCAGCTCGTCCCAGCGGCAGGTGTATCCCGGAGAACGCAGCTCCTGCTTCATCGACCAGCCGCCCAGGGCCGGCACGCGCGCCAGGCGCACGGTGCCGCGGCCCATGTTGGTGTTGATCCTGTCCACGGTTGCCATCAGCGCCGCGCTGCGCGGCCGCGGCGCCGGAGCGAACAGGTCGGCCTGTACCTGCCCGGGGCTGGCCAGGTTCATCAGCATCACCCCGGCTTTCTGGTACCGGTAGCCGGGCCGGTAGATACCCTCCAGCCCGGCCAGCGCCGCCTGCACCAGGTCGCGCGAGTCGTTGCTCGGCGTGTGCAGCGGCACGCTGGCGGTGCGCGCGTAGCGCGGCTCGTCCGGGTTGAACACCCCGGTGCGGATATACACCTGCAGCAGCTGGCACACATCGCCTTGCGCGCGCAGCTTCTCCGCTGCGCGGCAGGCGTAGCTGGCCACCGCCTCGCGCAGCGGCGCCAGCTCCGTCACCCGGCGCGAAAAGCTGCGGCTGCAGGTGATCATCTGCTTCGGCTCCGGCCCCTCGTCCAGGGCGAAGCACGCCTCGCCGCGCAGCTCGCGGATGGTCTTCTCCAGCACCACCGAGAACTGCTTGCGCATCGTCCAGGCGTCCTGCTGCGCCAGATCCCAGGCGGTTTTAACACCCAGCGCGCCCAGGTGCGCCTGCAGCTTGCGCCCCACGCCCCACACCTCGCCCAGCGGCGCGTCCTTGAGCAACGCCGCCTGCTGCTCGGGCCGCGTGGCCACCACCACCCCGCTCTGGCTGCGCCGCTTGGCGGCCCAATTGGCCAACTTTGCGAGGGTTTTCGTTGTGCTGATGCCGACCCCCACCGGCATGCCCGTCAGGCGCTGCACCTCCGCGCGAATGTGCCGCCCGTAGCCAGCCAACGGCCGGCCCAGCCCGGCCAGGTCGAGAAAGCTCTCGTCGATCGAATACACCTCAAGCCGCGGCGCCAGCTCGCGCAGCACCCGCACCACCCGGGCGGAAACGTCACCGTTTATGTGTAATAGAAAGTCAATAAGAACCGGGCCATGCTCGCCCTTGGAGCTTCTCATACCCAACCGGTATGGCTGTAGCTTCTGAGGAGATCGCCGTCGCTCACCGGATCATCCGGTCATCC
>NZ_BQHJ01000013.1 GCF_021603645.1 Pseudomonas pseudonitroreducens
GGGAGCGCGGGCTCCTGAGGCACCACGACAGGAACCTCCTTGAGCGTCGGCTCCTGGGAGAAGGCATGCAGCCAGGACGACAGGGCCGCCAGAGCGTCGATCGCTTCCGCGAGCGGCTCGTCACCAGCTGCTGGCAGGGCAAGATCGAACTTCAGCGTTGCGGAGTTTCCTTCGTCGAAGAATGCCGGTCGGTCGGAGAAGTGCCCAGCGCTGGCCGAAATGAGCTCCGCAGCGGTGCTGTTTCCACCGCGCTTGTAGGCAGCCAGGACTTGCGTGCCGTCGCATTGGGCGTTTGCGAAGGTCCAGCCATGGATGCTCGTGGGTAGCTGGTACATTACTCGGCTGCAACCTTCGACGAAGGCTGGGACAGAGGGCCGTTTCGCCCAAGGGTGTTCCAGCGCCTGCAGGGGCTGTTTGGTGCCTGTTTCTTGCTCCAGCCGGGCTTGCTCCTCGAGGCGCTTCCGTTCTGCCTCCAGGCGCGCTTCGCGCGCGATCTGCTCCTGGTGCGCACGCCACTGTGTCCACGCCACAAAGGCGCCGATGACGATCACCGCGATGACGATCAACTGAGCCAGCTCCGCTTTCGACAGCCCGAATACCAGCGGTCGGAGGCGATACTCGCGTTTGAGTTTGGACGGCTGAAGCAGCTCCTGGATGTCCAGGGGCTCACCGCCCATCTCGAATTCTGGCGGGAGGTACTCGTGCTCGAAGTTGATGCCACGGCTGCGCTGTTGTGCAACGCGCCGGCGCACTTCCGCGGCGGTGCCGATGAGATCGCAACCAGGGATGATCCCGCCGTCATGTACGGCTACGACCGCGTAGCGATCCTCATCAGTTTCAACCTGCCAAGCTGCGATCCAAGAGTTGCCGAGCTGACCGGCAAGGGTCGCGGCCAGGCTGTACATGCCCTTGGTCACGCCCTCGGTGCGCGATACGAAGCCTGCCTGGATGATGCGCGGGGTGCGCCGTATGGCGACGATGTCCAGGTCGTTGTCTTCCCCGAACTTGCGCGCTTCTTTCATGTAACCGGTGAGACTGCCCAGCGGGTGCCAGCGCAGGCCGGTCACGAAGTCCCTGCCACGGTACTGAAGGATCTGGACTCGCGAGCCCGTTACCTTGGGAGCGTCAATGCTCATCATCGCCCCTTCAGAAGGTCCAGCAGGTGCGCTGCTTGGAGCTGCACGATACCTGGGTGTGCTGCCCGTCATCGTTGGCAGCCAGGTTGGCGGCTGCCTGCAGGATGTTGGGGACGAACTGGATGCTGCCGTTGAGGTTGTCCGGCAGGACGATCGGAGTTACCAGGACGACCAGGGAGCTGTGAGTCGAGGTGCGGCTGCTGCCGCCTCCCAGGCCAAAGAAGCTCGGACTGCCTACCCCGGACTTGGAGGCGTTCTCGCTGTTCTCGTCGAATCCGGTCAGCACCAGAGTCTCGCCGCTGCGCAGTAGAACCTTGGGTGCTGCGTTCTTGGTGTCGTAGTCGGCGTTCTGCACCTTCGAGCCGTTACTTTCGAACTCCTGGAAGGTGGGTTTGCTGCTCATGCTGAGCGTGATCATCAGCAGCATGTTTTCGCGATCCAGGAGCTTGGGCAGCAACATCATGTTGAAGCCACTGGTGATCGTCGCAGGCGTCAAGGAAGTGCTGGAGCCCACCGATGCAGTAGTCGTAGTTGAGCTGGCAGCGACATAGCTCTTCACGTTGCCGATCTGGATGGGAGCGGGCTGCAGGTTGAGCGTGGTTACCGAGGGGGACCGCACTTCGGTAACGCGGCCTTGCTCGGACAGCGCCTGCAGGATTGCTTTGGTGCCGGCCCAGGGCGAGCTGGAGGTATCTAGGATGCTCCCGGTGGCAGAAATAGCGTCGCTGCTGATGCCAGACACGGTGTTGGACAGCGAGAAGCCCCACTTCCCGGAGACCGACTTGTACACGGCGTCCCAGTTCACGGCGTTCTGGTCCGTGTCGGTAAAGTTCACCTCGGCAACCTTCACATTGAACAGCACCTGGCGGGTGATGGTCCGGTTCGTATCTCGGAGGTAGGCCGCAACTCTGTTCAGGACCTCGGGCCTGTCGCTGACGGTCATCGCGCCTGTCGAGCGAGATAAGAACATGCGCCCTTCCGGTTGGACGCTGAGCATGGCCTGGACGTTCTTCTCGATGTCGGCCAGCAGTGAGGTCTTGATGATGGAGGTGGTGCTCTGGTTGCTTCCGGATTCGCCCGTAGCACCAGAGCTCGTCGACGTACCGCTGTCGCCCGAGCCGGAGCCAGTTGACGTCACCAGTCCAGACTTCACGGTGCTTTCGATGACCTGGTCATCACCAAAGGCCCAGACGTCGAATGTGCGGGTCTCGAAGTAGGTGATTCGAACGCCCTGCAGGTCTGGATCGTAGTTCCAGGACAGGCCAAGGCGAGAAGTTGCCTGGTTGAGCAGCCCGGACACAGGGCCGGAATATTTGATGCCCGCAATCAGGCCGGCGCTGGACAGCCCGATGTCGAAGCTACGCGCGCCGCTGGGGGCGGAGCCGATAACGTTGGCCGGCATCAGGCCGGCCAGGCTGTCTGGGCCAGCGGAGCTGATCGGCGCCGGCGCGCTGTTGTTGCTGCCCGACTGCTTGGAGGACGTCAGGATGCCGGGGTTGAGCGCATCAGGTGCCACCAGTACCGGCAGGCCGGTCTGCTGGGTGATGTACTGGGCCACTTCGGTGATCGACACGGCCGACACGGGCCGGTAGGCAATGTCGTGGTCCTTGCCGAAGGGAAGCCCGCGCTTGGTCACCAGCGGCTGGGTCGATACCCATGGCTTGTTGCTGAAGACGACGGTATCGCGAGCTTGCTCGGGCTGCAGGTTCTGCAGGTATTTGGTGTACTGCCCTGCGGATTTACCCTCGAGCTCAGCGCGAGCAACAGAATCGTTCACGCGCTGCAGCGAGCAGCTGCTCATGAAAAGGGCCAGCGGCAAGATGGCCCAGCGTACCCAGGGGCGTGCGGTCATTTCTTCTTCCTCTCGTCGACGTGCAACACACGCTGAGAGTCGCTGCCATCAACCACGAAGGAGCGCGGAGCGGTGTCGTATAACGGGAACAGTTGCTTGATCGCCTCTTCGAAGGAGCCTTCGAAACGAAGCGGGGCCTGGATCGGGTAGTCCAGGTCGTCCTGGCTCCAGATCAGCGTCCAATTGGCGTTCTTGGCCCAGGCCTCGACGCTCTGGCGCAAGGTTGATCCAGTTTCGGCCGCCCATACCTGGGGCAGCGGCCGTGGGATCGGCGCGGGGAACGTGACCGGCGCAGGTTGAGCGACAGCAGCTGCAGCAGGCACTGGAGATTTCAAACTCGCTGGTACAGGGAGCGTGCTGGCAGGCTTGGGGGCAGCGCTCGAGGTCGAGGCTGCAGTGATAGGGCCATCCTTGGCGGGTGCCACTGGGGGGAGCACTGCGGGTTTGGCTGCGGCCGCCGGAGCGGCAGCAGCTGAAGTGGTGATGGCGGGGCTGGAGGGCACCGCGGCAACTACGACAGCGCCGGTGGCAGAGTCCGGTGCCGGAGTGGCGGTCTTGGTACTGGCAGGTTGCTGGGCGTACATGGTAGTCGCCGGCCGCGGAGGCTCTGGCAACTGGTAGCCAGGGCGAAGCACGAAGCAAACCTGGCGGTTCACCTCGTCGACCTTGACCTGCCAAGCCGGACCGGCCAGCACCTGCAGAGTGTTGCGCAGGGTCATAGGCCCCAGCTTGTACTGTGCAGCTGGCAACGGCCGGGTGTAGAGGATATTGACGTGCCCGGAGCTGGCGGGACACAGCGCGTAGCCGGAGCGCTCAACGACGTACTGCATCGCATCCCGAACACTGGGGCTCATGTTCGAGGGAATGGTGACGTCGATGATCTGGGCCATCAGATCGCGCTGACCAGCGTCCGGTTGTGTCGTGACCAGGGTGTAGCGCCCATACCGGACGACGGGCTCCTTCTCTGGCACACCCCCACTGGGATAAAGGTCGGGCGATAGCATTTCCGGATTGCGGCTGCTATCGAATGCGGGCTTGGGCGTCTCGACCGGCTGGGTAGTGCAGCCGGTGAGAAGCGCGAGCAACGAGAGAGTGGTCAACTGCCTGGTCATGTACCGAAAGGCCCCCTTTGATGATGGGGGTCACGTTCGCAGGCGCAGTGCCAGTACGCAGTAGGAAATAGATAACGCGGCGTAGGGGTATTTATTCCGGGCCTATGCCGCGATGGTGGCTGCCAGTAGAGACTTCGCCAGCGCCTCCTGATCTGCCTCAGGCTCGATGAGCTCCATGCTGACCTGGCGTTTTGCCAACAGCATCTGCCACAGCTGCTGGTCGATGGTGTTTTCCACCAACGGGATCTTCACGATGACCATGCGCAACTGGCCGTTGCGATAGGCGCGGTCTTCGGCCTGGTCTTGCTGGCCAGGCGTCCAGGGCAGGCCGAGGAAAAACACGTAGTTCGCTGCGGTGAGGTTGTTGCCGGTGCCGGCGGCCGACGTCGTGCAGATGAACACGCGGCAGTCGGGGTCTTCCTGGAATTTGTCGATGGCCTTCTGGCGCTTCTTCAACGTATCGGTGCCGACCAAGGTGACGTTGCCGATGCCGGCCTGCTCGCAGAGCTCTTTGAGCATCACCACCGTTGGTTTGAACTCGCAGAAGAGGATTACCTTGTCAGCCGGATCCAGCTCGCTGACCAGGTCCATGGCCACGCGGACCTTGACCTGCTCCAGGTAGCGCCTGAGAGCTCCAAGGCGAGCGAAGATGGGCCTGTCCTCAAGGCGCAGCGTGTCGTACATGCGACGCTCGTCTGCAGCCAGCTCCACGGGTAGCAGCTGCCGCTGCTTGCCCTTCAGGTTGGGCAGGACGTCTTTGCGTCGGCGCAGCATCCAGTCGCCGAGCTCGGCGCGCAGGTTCTGGCGGAACTCAGGGTTGCCGGCGAAGCGTTCACAGAAGTCCTTGAGCGACAGCTGGCCAACAGAGTGCCCCGAGAGCCGGAGCAGAGTGTGGAGCTCGGTCTCGCGGTTGAGCACAGGCGTGCCGGTGAGCAGGTAGCGATTGGGCACCTTCGCAGCAATGTCGAATCCATGGCGTGTCCACTCGGCCGTGGGTTCCTTCAACCTGTGGGCTTCGTCGATGATCATGACGCTGAAGCGTTCGGCCTGCACCACGAAGTCGCCCAACCGCTCGTAGTTGATGACCATCCACTCTGCAGTCGGATCGTCGTGCTGCAGTGCAACCCGGGCTTCGGGGTAGACCGCATGAATCTCGCGCTCCCAGTTGATCAACAGGGACGACAGCGTGATCACCAGGATCGGCACGCCTGCAGCGCGGATCTGCGCCGCAATCACCGCCTGGCGTGTCTTGCCCAGCCCCATGTCGTCGGCCAGCAGCGCGCTGGTCCGCTGCAGAAGGTGAGCGATCCCCACAGGTTGGTGGTCCAGGAGTGAATAGCCGCGCAAGGCCTCCGTGATCGCGCTTTCGGTGTACTCGGTACGCTCGATCGGCGAGACAGCCGCCAGGTAGATATCGGTGGAGACGTCTTCGTCTCCAGCCGAGGTTGTGGGTTCCTGGGGAGGGCCACCGAGGCTGATCCCGGGCACGTCCTTCGCCGGCGCAACAGTGCCATCGCTCAGCAGCTCCTGGACGACATCGAGGATCTCGAACTGGTCCTCAGCTAGTCCGAGCTCCAGGATCACGTTGCTGCGCACTAGCTCTGCAGAAGCGTCGATGCGCCACGAGCTGGAGTGACCGAGGAAGACGCCATGCATGCGCCGCGCTACCGCAACGACGCCGGGGTGGTAGTCGCCCGAGAGCAGCACACCGCCGTCTGCCAGCGGGGCGATACGGAGCATCAGTCCCCAGGTGAACGCATCCCGGATGGGCGAGGCCTGGGCCTGCTCCAACTTCTGCTGGAAGCGCTGCCAGGTTTCGCTGTAGCGGTCCTCGGCGAGCTCCTGCAGGCGGTGGAACAGAAGGTCCAGTTCGTGGAAAAGCTTGTTCTTGGGTAGCCTCCAGTACCGGTGGTAGGGGTGGTCGCCTCGACGGATGAAGAATCCCCCGCGGGCAAGCAACACCTTGTTGGCACCTTCCAGGAACGGCAGCTGGAGGCCGAAGTCGTAGCCGTCGAACACGACCTTGCCGAGCAGCTCCGGGGAGCGATTCATCATCCGTGGCCGCTTCATGCTGCCTCCAGATGGGTGCTCACCCAGTGGGCAACCGCGCCGGCCAGCCGAGATTGCCAATGAGAGTCGGCAAATCTGGTCATGTGCTGGGTGTGGTCCGGCCAGTCCAAGTTGACCTGAACCGATCCAGCTTTGATCTGCTGCATCAGCCAGGCAAAGGCTCTGCCTTCGGCTGAGTCCTTCGGCACGGGGTCGTTGCCATACGAGCGCAGCTGTGCGCACTCCAGGTGGTGGACGGTCCGCGCGCCCTGGTGTTCATGACTCTTTCGATTGAGGACCAGTTCGGCGGATGCAAGTGAGCGCCCATCGCGACGCAGAGAAATCAACCTGCAATCACCGCAGTAGGCTGAGAAGTCATAGGAATCGATGCAGTGATCGAGGGATACGTGTTCGCTCCAGAGATCGGACGGAGAGAGCAGCTCAACCGCCTCGATACCGTTCGGGCATAGCACGGGGCCATCGACCAGCAAGGGCGTCCACCTGGCCGACTCGTCAGACGCTTTCAGTTCTGGCTTTTCAGCGTCGATTTCTTCGCGAATCTCGGCGAGTGCCTTGTGGAAGGCCGACACCTTGTTGGCGAGTTGCCGGTAGCTGCTGCGCTGGAAAAACGCCGATGCGTTGAGCTTGGCCTGTTGAATAACGTCGTACTGAGCATGGTTCGCGAAAGCTAGTCCCAACTGCCGGAAGACTTCGCCGAAGTCCTGCAGGGACGCCATGATTCTTGGCCAAGCCGGGTCATTCCAGCTGCTGGGGCATCCAGAAAGCAATCGATTCAGGTCCCAACGCTGCTGGTCTTTTGGGAGAGAGTAGTCGGGACGAACTTCCCAGGGAATGTGGTTGAACAACTGGAAGAAGACCGTCCAGTCACCATGAGTTTTCGGACGGCGATTTCCGAGGGAGGCGCCTGCGAGGAGGGCATGCCAGCCCGAGTTCTTGCCCTCGCGTAAAACGTGCGCAAGCGCGCCGCCTGCGATTGACGGCCGGCAAGAGCCGATGAAGCGAATCGACGAAGGTTGTACCTGGAAGTACCACGCCAGAAAGTCCGTCAGCGATAACCCTGCGTCGACGGTATGTCCCAGCATCTGATCGAAGGCGACAGGAGCGAGATATTCCTTGTGCAAGTCGGTGAGCTCGTAGGGGGCCAGGTCGAGCCAAGGTACTTGCAAAAAGGTGCCGGTAGCGGAGCACGGCCAAGAGATTTGGTCGGGAAGCACAAGCAGCGGCAGCAAAATCGGTTGGGCCTTGAGCGCCTGCTGGCGTCGCTCTTTGCAACCGGAGGCCAACCAGTTGTAGAGGGCTGGAGAAGGACAGCGCACGGAGCGAATGGCAAACAGGATTTCAGGGTCGAGCTGGCTACAGAATCCCTTGAGGACTGCCCCTATCTGTTTCAGATAAAACCGGGTTCGTGGCCCAAAGTACCGGTGGTGGCTTCCTCGTTGCGCAGGGCTCGGAACGTTACGGGCGAACTTCCCGAGGTCGTCCGTCGCCATGCTGCCGGCGAGCTGATGAGCTTTTTTACAGTAGGACGTGAGGAAGGCTGTGTCGGCAAACACTCCGCCGGCCTGGTGCCATCTCAGTTCAGATTCCAGCCGGCTGATGAGTGCGATGGCGCCGTTGCGTGTGGGTTTCCTCAGAGAAACACGATCACGTGTGGAAATCGTCAGTGCCCTGATGATTTGGCCGTCATACCACTGAAGGGTATTGCCAAAACGCGCTATGCCAAATGGAGTTTGGTCCGGGCCATGCGTGCCATTGACGAACCAGGCTCGAGCAGTGGAGGTTCGCTGCAGATAGGTCCGGATGAAGTCAGTGCGCTGCCGACCTGCCAGGCCGAAATGCGTTGCCCAGGTAGTGGCTACTGCGCGCTGCCTCTCTGTGAAGCGACGAAGGATGGGGTCGACCGGGGTATCTATGACCGCTGACATGTGCATGCTCCTCGAGGAGCATGCAGGCTGTCAGGTGGGTTCTGGCGGGGACAGGGGAAATAGAGACCTGGAGAAGGCGGAATTCGCGGGTACGGCTGTTCCCCAGCACCTACATTCCACGCGGATTGTTCATATCAGGTTTGCCCTTGACCGAGGGATAAGCCACCTTGCATCCGGAAGACCTGTATCCCGTGCAGCCCCAGAAATCGTATTGCCCAGGTTTCTGCTTGTGGACGAGTGGTTCCCCGCATTTGCCGCACTTGTACTCGCTGCTGGTAGGCCGTGAATCCGGTGCGGTAGCGCTTCGTTGCATGGTGGCGGACGGTTGCGTCTGCAGCTTCTGGAGTTCCGCCCCGAGGTGCTCATAGAACCGGGCCACGACGGAGCTGTACGTCTCTTGGCCCTGGGCGATCTTGTCCAGGTCCTTCTCCATGCTGCTGGTGAACTCCAGCTGCAGGAAGGTGAAGTTGCCTTCCAGCTTGGCGATAGTTTTCTCCCCCAGCGGACCTGGGACCAACTTGCGCTTTTCCTCGACGACCAGGCCCTTGCCAGTGATGTTCTTGACGATTGCGGCGAAGGTACTTGGGCGGCCAATCCCCAATCGCTCCAACTCCTTGACAAGGCTGGCCTTGGTGAAGCGCGGCGGCGCCTTCGTCTTCTGGCTGAGCACTTCGCCCTGGTGAACCGGGAGGATCTGCCTTGGCTGCAGTTTCGGGACCGGATTCTTCGCAGGCTCGGCCCTGTCTTCTTCAGCGTCATCGCCCTTGAGCAGCTTCTTCCAGCCGAGGTAGGAAATGGTGCTACCAGTTGCGGCGAATCGCAGTGGGCGACTATCCGGCCCCTTGGCCAAGAGCTTTACGGTGCGCACGTCGTAGATTGCGTCCGTAAGCTGACTGGCCAGCGCGCGAATTCGGATGATTTTGTAGAGCGACTGCTCATCGGGCGTCTCGCCCGCTGTCTCGTCAGCCCAACTGGTCGGCGCGATGGCTGGGTGGCCTTGCTGGGCCGCATCGCCGGCTTGGAATACCCGGCGCTCCTCGACTGCCTCCAGCCCCATCTGGCGTGCAACAGCCTTCAGATGCGCCATCGCATCGTCATCCAGGTTGGGGTTATCAGTACGGTGATAGCTGATGACGCCCTGCTCGTAGAGCTTTTGGGCAATCATCATGGTCTTGTCCGGATCCCACCCCAAGGCCACGCTGGCTGCCTGCTGCATCGTCGATGAGATGAAGGGCGCGGGTGGCCCGCGGCGTTTCTTGCTGTCGGTACAGGACTCGACGATTACGGCGCGCGTCCCAGCGACCTGGCTGGCCAGTGTGCCGTCCTGGACGTAAGGGTGCTCCTCAGTCGCAAAGTCAGGAACGGTCACCCACTCTGCCTTCCACTTCTGCTCCGTTGCCTCATCCAGAAAGGTCAGGTCCACGCCGAAGTGGTGAACGACCTTGAAGTTGCGAATCTCGCGTTCACGCAGGAGCACGATGTAGACGGCGACAGATTGAACGCGTCCTGCAGACGTGGGTTCACCGAGAGTGCGTCGAAGCTCCTGCGTTACGAGGTAGCCCACCAGACGGTCCAGAACGCGCCGGCATTCCTGGGACGCTACCAGGGGAAGATCGATCTTTCGCGGGCTCGCCAGGGCCTCTCGTACGGCGGACTGGGTGATCTGGTTGAAGGTGATGCGCTGATAGTCACGAATCCCCAGCGTTTGCTGGATGTGCCAGGCGATGGACTCACCCTCACGATCCGGGTCAGTGGCGATGTAGATTTCAGTGGCTCTCTTCAGAGCATCGCGCATGCTTTTCACGTTGCGCTGGCTCTTGGGCAGCACCTCGTACACGGGGCGCAGGTTCTTGAGCACGCCGGTGGTGATCATGGTGCTGTCCTGGCCCTTCTCCGGCAGGTCGCGGATGTGGCCGCCGCTGGCGACTACCATCCAGTCCTCGCCAGGGCGCAGCTTCTTCATCATGGGACCGAGCTTCTTCAGCTTGCCCGGTGCCTCGATGATCATGAGTTTCATGGGGTGCCCCTATCCGTTGATCCAGGCCGCACTGTTGCTGCCGGCCTGGTCTGGTTCAACGCGAAATGGGCATTAGAGGCGGGATGAATTCGGCGGGAGGGTCGTTGTGGACTAGAGGTCCAGCGTCAGCTGCTGGGCCTGCCGGTACCCTTTCAGCCAGCTGGCCAACATGGCGGGGTGCTTGTAGGGGCAGGCATGCACGGGAAGCCCTTTCTGCGCAGCTTCTGCACCAGCGGCTGCAATGGTCAGGTGAGGATTGTTGAAGTGCCTCCTGTCGACCTTTTGCTCTGGTGTGGACTGACCTGACACAGTGGACCTCCCGCGAATGAGGTTGGCGCTGTAGGGCTCTTTACTAGTTGGAAGCCTTGTTGACTGTCACGACGAGATGATAGCGGCAGTTGACCGCTTGGATATCCTGCTTGTCCTCCCGGGCCCACCTTAAATCGCAGCCGAAGTCGATGCTCTGCTCATTGCCGAGGAGTGCCTGCTTGGGCTGTGTGGACTCCACGTCGAGCAGGCTGGTCTGCGGAGCTCCGGTTGCGGTCACACCGGCTGCCGGGTTTACAAAACCCAAGACTTCGACGCCATGTAGCCGGTAACTGAGTTGAACGCGGTCCTCAGACATGACGACAGGGGTGATGTTCAGGTCGTAGCCGTGGACGTAAGTGGCTGGAGTTAGGCGCAGCTGCTCGCCATCGGGCGTCACCTTCGACACATAGGAGCTTGTGACCTGAGCCTGCGCTTCTAGGGGGTGGCCATCCTCGACGTTGTCGGCGAATGACATAACCAGGTAGTGGTCCCGGTAGAGAGCTCCCGATACCGAGAGCATGTATTTCAGAGCCTTCGTGCTCTTTGCAGCCGTAGCATTAGTGTCTGCTTTGTCCGACTTCTCCGAGGCCCAACAGGGCGAGTGAGCAAGGAGGATGAGTGCAAAGCAGATGGCGGTCTGGAGCTGTTTCATGGTGTATCACCGAGTTATGAGGGGCGACGTGCGATGCCTCGCATCCAGCGGTTTCACGATGAGGCGCGTTGATGCTGGGCATGGCTCGGCAAAGCTCTTTCAGATGCAAGACTCGGCCTGTCCAGGGCAGAAAACACCCGGAAATGCGCATTGTGAGGAAGTGGATTTCCCCACTCCGCAGGATCGTTCCACAAGAGACCTGGGCAGGCGCTGCGTGCAGCGCCCCCTTTCGGCCCAGCTGTTTCGGGCTGAAGCACCGAGGCTGCCATTGGCACCAACACTGCCACTGTGCTCCTGGTTGAGTGGTTCCAGTGGAGCCAGTTGTTCAACCGCCCGCCATGAGATCAAGGCTTGGCTGAGTGTTGCGGGCCGCAACACCACCACGTCAAGCAAGGGCGAAGTGTTACGGGAAACAGTTGTGGAGTGGATATGAGGTGAAACGCCACGACTCAGCTGCTCTTGGCGAGGGAGCTACACGAAGGGACGCGATTTAGCGTGGGTCAGCCTGAGAGGGAATCTGACGCAGTTGGCCCAGGAACTCGGTGTTCGAGAGCTTACCGTCTACACGGTCCTGAAGTATGGGGAGGAGTAGCGCCTGCTGTTCTTTGCTCAGCTTGCGGTAGAGCTCGACGAGCTCGAGCTCCGAGGGGGTGATGGGCTTGTTCAACAATTGGGCCATGGCGGTTGCTGCAAAAGATTGGACTGAAGACAGGAATGACGGAGCAAAGTTCTTGCCACCTGCAGCTTCGCGAAGGGCGGCCTCACAAAATGGCTCGCCAGAAGAGGGCTGATTGGGTGGTGCAGAAGCCTCGCGATGGGACGTCCTTGTCCCCGGAAGCCTCGCGAAGGGGCGCGCTGAATTAAGGAGGGGGTTACAGGGGAATGTCGTCGTCAAATCCGTCGTAGTCGCGCATGTCCTGGGTAGGGTGCTGCGGCGCCGGCGGCTGACGATCAGTCTGAGGATTCTGCTGTTGCTGTTGGCCGGCCCCGGAGGCCAGGAGCGATACCTGGGCAACCCGATGGGGGAGGATCGCAACTCGGCTCGCCTCGACCTTCAGTGCCTGGACCTCCTCGCCAGTCTGTTTGTCCTTCCAGCTGTCCATGATGGCGCGTCCCTGGACCATGACCCGCATGCCTTTCTGGAACACAGAGGCGAAGCGCTCGGCATCCTGGTGCCACCACTCGACGTTGCACCAGAACCCTCCACGGTCCTTATAGCCACCTTGGCCGTCCGGGATCGAGTTGTCGAACATGATGTTGAGACGCAGAAGTTGCCGCGGGCCATTGTTGCCGTTGGGGAAGCTCTTGTACTCGGGCAGGGAGCCGATGTTGCCTTCCCATACTACGGGTGTACTCATGGTGGATCTCCGGTCAGTTGTGTTGCGATGGGTTCGTGTTCTGCTGCAGGCGAACCAGGTACTCGGCCTCGGCCTGGCCCATCTTCTCCGCGCACTCGGCGGCCTGTTTGGCGATGGAGTGGATGAGGCTCATCTGCATGTTGAGGATGATTCGTTGCTGCTCGAGCGCGAGCAGGTCCTGCAGCAGGTGGGATGGAGTCTTGGGCTGCCGCAGCATTTCCGCCCAGATGCCCACCCCCATCTTTCGGGACTGGATGTGCTGCCAGCGAAGGAAGGTGGTGCCGGCCTGGGTGTTCTGCTCTATCAGGCGGACGGGCAGCAAGCTGAAAGGATGACGGCGGACCTGGGCCAGCACTTCCTGGGCGAGCTCCTTCAGACCGACCTCCAGCGCCTGGCATTGCTCAGCTAACTGGGTCATCTCCCCCTTACCTTTAAAGGGTCTTAAAAGGCCTTTTAGTGAGGCACTCTGTTGCAGCCCCTGATAGGCAGTCTGTTGCAGTGGTCGGAAGAGAGTCTGTTGCAGCTCATGCTCCGGACGGCTGTGCGGCAGCATGGTGATCAGTCCTCGCCGAGATCTTCGTGGTCATCGGAGAAGGGCTCGCGTGGTTGTGGTTGACCGCGAGTGATCGGTGGGGCGAAGGAAGAACGTCGGGTGCCCTCCAGGATGTCCTGGGGAATCTCGCCATGACGCTCGTACATTTTCCGCGCCTGCTCGGCCTTGGCGTTGTTGGCGGCAAAGTCGTCGCGGCATGCACCGGAAAAGCGATAGAGCTGGGCCAGGCCGAAGAGGCTACGAAGAACGCGGGCGCCTTCGTCGATCCACAGCTCCATGTCGCGCCGGCCGATGAGACCAACGTGCTGAGCCAGGAGGATGCGTCGAACGATCTCGTCGTAGGAGGTCAGCAGGTAGACCGCCTTGAAGCCCAATGGGTTGGAGATGAAGAGAGGCAGCTTGACGGGCTGGATCGAGAGGTTATTGCCGATGGTGATCATCGAAGGCAACTGGGCCATGACATCGTCCAGGCGCTTGTCGATGACCTTCAAGGCTTCGTCCGACTCGTTGATCTTCTCCTCGAGCCGGATCATCCACCAGTCGGAGTAGGGATCGTCCTGAGAGGCACCACGCGACATCTGATTCATCTTCGAGCAGAAGCCTGCCAGTCCGAGGATGCTGGGCTTGCCTTCAGTCTGAGGGCGGCCCATCCAGATTCGCGCTGCGTGGTGCGTGTGGAGGGTGAGCTCAACAGCACTCCGCAAGGAGCCAATGTTGAGCTGGTAGTTGTCAGCCATGGGCACGGTTTCCTTATTAAGGTTGAGGAACGTGCCCATGCTGCTAATCAGCGGGAGCTGCCGCAGCAGGAAATGCTCAGTCCGCCAAACTCGATTTTGTTGTTGCCATTACTACCCCTGCCAAAACGTCCCTAATGGCGCCCAGATCCAAGCCAGCAACACACCGCCGGCGAGTAGAACAAGCCATGTTTTCCAACTGCGAAGGTAAGGCCAGAGTGCGAGCAGCGCGAATAGTGCCAGGTCGATGAGAAGTTGCCTTTGTTGCATGGGAAGCTCCGGTTGATTGATAGAGCTTCCAGTGTTCAAGGTGGGCAGCGCTGGTGGTGGCTTTTTACAACCACATTCCGACCGAAAAACGGAGCTGTTTCGACTCATCTCTATGTGGCTCCGTCCAGGTCGACCTCGGCGCCAAGGTCCAGTTCCTGCCTGAGTGTTTCGGCCCGAAACACCCAACTCGCTGTCGGCGCCGGCGGTCAGGTCCTGGTCCCGTGTTGCCAGTGGCAACACCTAGCTCGCCGTCGGCACCGAGGACCTGGTCCTGGTCGAGTGGTGTGGGCCGCAACACCCAACTCGCCCACGGCGCCGATGGCCGGGTCCTGACCGAGTGATGCGGGCCGCATCACCCAGTTCGCCGTTGGCGCCGAGGACCTGGTCCTGGTCGAGTGGTGTGGGCCACACCACCCAACTCGCCCACGGCGCCGATGGCCGGGTCCTGACCGAGTGATGCGGGCCGCATCACCCAGTTCGCCGTTGGCGCCGAGGACCTGGCCCTGGCCGAGTGTTGCGGCCCGCAACACCCAGTATGCCGTCGGCGCCGACGATCATGTCTTGGTCGGGTGGCGATCATGACACTGGCTGATCAATCCGTCGGTGATCCCCCCTGCCTCGGTTTCAGTTGTTGCCAGATCGTGCTTAGGGCCGATTTGGCCGTCTGCATCCCAGCCTGAGATGGTGGGGACTGAGGGCGGGTAACTGGCGGCGTAGGGGGGGCTGGTTGCGCTTGAGCGACCTTGGGTTGAAGTTGCGGGCTAGGCTGCCAGTCAGCGTTGAAGTCTCCGCGAATAGCACGCGTTGCAAGCGATGACAGGTAAGCCATGGGCTTGCTGACTTCGCCCTCGATGCAGCGATGTGCCCACTGACCCATCACGGGTTCCCTAAGGTCATCCGGGACCGTTTGCATGATCGATCGGGCCCTGCTCCGGTTCTCTGCGCTGAGCATTTCCAAGGCAATCAGCCAGTTCGCCGCGGCATTCCTTGGATTACCCGCGGGAAGTACAGAGCTTTTACAAACATCTTTGTGTGTATCTGTATACGTACTATATGAGTTCGGATTCCGAACTGAGGGTGTACTCGGTGAATTTCCACTGAGTTCGGATTCCGAACTGAGGGGTAGAGCGCCTTGTTTCGCAGGGTTCGCACTGAGTTCGGCATCCGAACTCAGTGACGCCTCGCTGATTTCGTACTGAGTTCGGATTCCGAACTCAGGGGCTGGAAAAGCGTGCAGCTTGCTCTCGACTGCCCAGGCCTGACCATTCAGACGCTCAGCAATCGTATCGACGTGCGTCGGAAGGCGGCGTCCTACGTCCGGGTCACCGGTAAACTCGCGCCAGGAAATCTCCGCCACTTCCTTGATGGCCTTGTTTTGATGCTCCATAGATTGGAGCAGCAGCTGCATGTAGTCCTTGTCGAACTCGATGGCTTCAGCTGGGGTTACAGGTTCATCATGTAGGAGGTAAACGTTGCCCTGCACCTGGCCGCTTACCTCATTGCGTACTCTGCGTCCAAGGCTCAGCCAGCGTGTGAGCCGGAGCACGGTCAATGCTTTCGATACTGTTTCCCTGGAAGCGTGTTTCCCGGGGTTCATCCCCAGATAGGGGCGGAGCTGGTCGTAAGTCGGGAATGCGGTAACGCCGTCTTCATTGACGAGCAAGCGGAAGACCTGCCAGCAGTTTCTTTCGAGTGGCGTCAGGCGGTTGTCGAGCAGCAATTTTCGTGGAACCGTCTCATGGGGGTTCCCGCTAAAGATGATCCCTGCGTACTGCGAAGGGGGGGCGGACTGGGTAGCGGTCTCCTGTGCTCTCTTCTTTTGCAAATGGGCCTCGAGGTGTCCCGAGGCCGAATCTAGGAGCGTTGAAATGGGGAACCGGGCGAGCTTCATCTTGCTTCGTCGCCTTCCTCGGAGGTGACAGCCACCACCTGTTGTTGTTCGTGGAGCAGCAGCATCTGGGCACTATGGCGCCACGGGTTTTCTTTGTTGGGCGGATAGACTCCCTGGCTGATCCAGCTCGTGATGCGATGCCAGATTTGAGCCAGCGTCAGCCCATCGGTAATCAGCTCTTCGGCGACCAGCATGGCAACGTCGAGCATGGCCAGGCTGTCCTTCAGGTCTACCTGGTTCTCTTCCATGAGGTGGACCCATCTGTGCCAGACCAGGTGGTCTTGGTCCTCTGAAAGCTCAGGCCAGCGACCTCTAGGCGTCTTCACCCCGATGACCGCACGCTGCAGAGCAATTTCTTGAGGCGACAGTCCGAAGAACTTGTTGAGCAGATTCGTGGTTGCTCCCAGGCGAATTGCGCGCTCGATCAGCCGCATTTCTTCTTCAGAACGCGCAGCGCCGGAGATCAGCTTCATGACGATGGACTCGTCGATGCTGACCTTGGCCCAGGTGACTGGGGTATTGAGCAGCAGGCTCATAATGGTAGGGTGCTGGATTTGGCCCAGTACCTCGGGGGCAAGCCCCATCTCGATACAGCGATTCAGCTGACCGTTGCGCATCAGGTTCAGTATCTGCGACAGCACAGCTTCGTTTATTGGCGACTTGGACATTGCGATTCCCTCCCGTAATCGTCCGCGATCAGCTGTCGAGGGCTGGTGTGTGCTGAGCGTGCTCTTGGATCTCCAGGTCGATGAGGCGACGGGCGAGGCGCACGATCCGGAACAACTTGACCAGTGCGCCGTCGCTCAGTCGACCTCGGTCGTCCGGGACCTGGTCTTTTGCCATCGGCTGCCCGAGGAGCAGTTGGCCGAGACCCGCAGCAAATTCGAACTCCATGAGGCCATCGCGGGCTTCGGGCTGATCCTCCAGTAGTTTCAGAGCGATTGCCGTTGCACCGCTGAGTGACTGGAGGAGCGTCACTGTGTGATGGGCAGTCGCGGTGATTTCAATTTCTTCCTGGGGCTGCCGGTAGGAGAACCCGATGCCGCCATCTACCTCGAAGATGTCACCGGGGGCGCCAACAGCCTGAAGTATTTCCACAGCCAGGTTGGCGATGTGCTTACGCAGTTGGTCGGCCGCATCGATCTCGCGCTCGATATACCAGAGGTCGCTGATGGGGTGCAGTCCACCGGCCTGGACCGGGATGGCGATGAGTGCATTGGCATTGAAGTCAGGCAGTTGCTCGCCATCCAGCGCGGCCATCTTCTGCTTCATTTCCACTACACGAGAGCTGATGTTCGCAGGGGCGGCGACATGACCATCGATTCGAGCCTGACGGTCTTCGGCAGTCATCTGGTTGATGTCAGGAGTAGTGGTGATCCGCGTCCCCTGCCGTGCTGGCAGGGACGGCGGGATGGTCGCTGGTGTGTTCTTGCTGGTCGGCTGGGGCGGTAGAGCGGGCACCTGGGTTTCAGTCCCGCCGGTTTCGGCAACTTGAGGTGGCGGCGGCGGAGGGGATGGAACTTCGACAACCGGAGTGCTACGGCGCAGTTGGTCCTGCTGCTGGGTGATCTCGAGCAGCACGTCCTCGTAGCCGATGCCGAGCGGCCCTTTCATTTGACCGATCAGCTCATCCTGGAAGCGCTGGAACAGAAACTCTTCGGAATCACCTTCAAACTGAGCCAGCACGTCCTGAAAGAGCATCTCGAAGTCGATGCCGGCACCTTTGTAGTGCTTTTCCCAGCAGGTGCTGGCTGTTTTACGCAGAGATAGAATTTTGCTGACTCTGTCCACGCCCAGACCGCTGTAGAGCATTCCCGGAATAGCAGGTAGTAGGTATCGAATAGCGTCGAGCATGCGGCTGATGTGGGATTGCGAAACGGGATAGCCATCTGCGGCTAGGCGTCGCGACAGTTCTCTTTGCGATACTGCTTGGCCAGTCTCTGCCTCATAGTGAGTTTTGGCCTTATCGATGCCCACAGCGCGCTCAATGAACTTGAGATCGCCTTTCAGGTCGTTCTCGGCCAAGTGCCCTACCAAGGAAAGAATCTCGCCCCGGGCTTGATCCCAAGGGCGGAACAGGCAGTGGAACCGATAAAAGCGCTCGTCGCCGGTCTCCTGGTAAAGCTCTTTCAGGATGGCCAGGCGAGTGTTGCCCCCGTTGCGGATGCGATGCTTTTGTTCGCCTGGTCGGCGAGTGACTGGCGGGGGCGTATCAAGGCCGCGGGCCTTGATGGAGGCTTTAATTTCCTCGTACTTCGGGTTGCGAGTCGTCCGAGGGTTGTCGTCATACGGAAGGACGTCATCCAGCGTCAGCACCATCGGGGTGTCAACGACGGGATCGCTGAGTTGCGCCACGGGAGCGGCCTGCGGCTGGAAGCCAGGCTTGAGCATGGCGTCTTTCAGGGAGATCGGCTCGGCCATGATTACAGTCCCCGCGCGTCGTTGGCGGAGTCGGCACCAGTAGGCTGCTGGGACAGCAGCCGGTCGATGACCTGGTTGGCTCGCTGGATCTGCGACTCCAGTTCGTCAACGCGCTCCAGGCGATGGAGGATCTCGCGATTCAAGGATCGGTCGTTGTCCTTGGCCAGCTCGGCAATGCGGCTTTTCATCCCACAGGGCATGCGGACTACGAATTTGTCTTCGGGCTCTTTGGTGGCGGTTTGGCGATCAGCGCTCATGTCATTTCTCCGGAATTCTGGCGGCAGGTTTCTCAGCGACGCTTCAGCTGGTCGTGCAGCTGGGTCGGGAGGCCACGAATGGTCAGCACGTCGCGCTCTCCGTCGTACTCGACCTTGCTGCCCAGCAGGTGGGCCTCAAAGCTGATCGACAGGCCTTCCGCGCGGCCAGTGAAGCGGCGGAACTGGTTGAGGGTGCGTTTGTCCGCCGGGAACTCTGGCGACAGGCCGTAATCCTTGTTGCGGATGTAGTCGTAGAAGGCGCGCGGCGCCTGGTCGTCCATCAGTTCGGAGAGTGCGTCCAGGGCCATCGGCTCGCCGATCTTGGCCTGGCTGGTGGCGTAATCCACTAGCACATCGGTCCTCTCGCGGGCCTGTTCTTCGGGCAGGTCTTCGCTTTCCACGAAGTCGCTGAAGGCCTTGAGCAGGGTGCGGGTCTCGCTCGGGCCGTCGACGCCCTCGGTGCAGCCGATGAAGTCGCAGAAGTAGTCCGAGACCTTCTTTCCGCTTTTGCCCCTGATGAACGAGATGTACTGTTTGGACGTCTTGTTGTTCTGCCACTCGGAGATGTTGATCCGCGCGGCCATGTGCAGCTTGCTGAGGTCAAGATGGCGCGAGGGAGTTACTTCTAGCGCCTCGGTCACCGCCACTCCTTCGCTGTGGTGGAGGAGGGCGATGGACAGGTAGTCGGTCATGCCTTGCTGGTAATGGCAGAACAGCACGTGGCCGCCAGTGGAGAGATTGGACTCCTCCATCAAATGCGCGAGCTGTTCCACTGCATGGCGGCTGAACTCGACAAAGTCCATGCTGCCAACCAGGAACTCGTTCAGCCAACCGCTTAGCGGGTAGGCGCCGGATTCGCCATGGAAAAGGCCCCAGGCCTTGTTCGGCTTGGCGTTGTAGCTCTCGTTGAGGTCGGCCATGAGGTTTTCCATAGCCTGGGAATCGACCAGCTCGACACCACTGATATGCAGTGCAGATGGGTTGCCGTCGGGCTTCTTGTCGATCAGGTGGACGATGGCGTGACGAATGGGCATTAGATGATCTCCTGACAGGACGACTGGGCCGCCTGAACGTCGGCGCGGCGGAGGCGCGCGAGAGCGTTGAGGGCCGAATGGCAGTCGCTGGCGGTGAAAGAGGTGAAGATGGGCAGCCGGCCAGGCTTGCTGAATTTGACGTGGCCGCCGGCGGTGCGGCTTGCGCTCCATCCGAGTTGTTCAGCAGTGATGACCAGGCGTTTCAAGCCTTCTTGGGCGCCGCGGAGGAAATTACGCATTAGCGGTTTCCTCCTGCTGCTGAAGCCAGGTCTCCATGTCCTGCAGGCCTGCTGGAAGGGTTCCGGTGCGAGCTGCCTCGAGGAGGCGCTCTACCAAGCGCTTCAGGTGCTTATCCAGTTGGTGCCGTTGGCAGGCAATCTCGTCATGCGATGAGCGGAGCAGTTGCACTTCTTCCTGCAGCTGCTCGAGGACCAGAGCACCGCCGGCGCCTGCAGGGCAGACTTCAGCTGCAGTCGCTCGGAACTGGGTGAACAAGCGTGCCTCCCAGTCCTGGCGGCAAGGCCAGAACCGGTGGCCGCGCTCCACGTTCCAGCCGCTGGTCCACGTGCGGCATTTTCCGCAGTCCGGGCAAGGCATCTCGCCGCCACCGTCCAGGTGATAACCGCAGTGCATGCAGATCCACGTGGGACCAGCACGCAGCAGCAGCTCAAGGCGTAGCTCGTTGTTGTGGATACGGTGCAGTGGGCGGAAGGTGGTGATCTCAGACATCACGACCTCCGCTCAGACTCCAGCGGCTCTCGATGTAGTTCGCTTTGTCACCAGGCTGCGCCGGCAGCTTGGCGATCACACCTTGGCCTTCGCCGAAGAGGCGGTCGGCCAGGCGCTGTGCAGCGATCTGATCGCTCCAGGTGCAGCTTGCGCGCTTGCCTTTCACGGTGTTGGTGAAGAACCCAGCTCCGTCGAATTTCACTACGCACTCGCGGGAGGTTGCGCTCATGGTGCGACCTCCTGGTTGAGAGCATCGCCGGCCTGGACAGCCACGATCTCAGGGGAATCGCCGGGATAGCGGGTTGCCAGTTCAGTGAGGAACTCGCGTGCAGCCTCCCGGGCACCGGGAATGCGAAACACCACAGTGCAGTGATGCGCTTCGGCCTGGCCGGAAAGAGAGGGGATCACTCCGACCTTGAGCGAACAACTGAACAGATACTTTGGAACCCAGACCGCCCAGAAGTAGTTGGAGAGCAGCGCGCCAGGTGCCTTCAGGCTGAGCTCTAGCGTGCCTGCGTCGGTTTCGAGGATCTCGATGTACTGCAGCTTCTCGAACTCCCTGAGCTCAGCGTGGAGCGCAGCAGGGGCGACAGTGCTGTGGTCACGACCGAGCCGCGTAATGACTTGGCTGAGGGCGTCGAGCTCGATGGCGTTCAGACCGGCGCGATGAGCGTGAGCCAGAGCAGAGGCTTCGAACGGAACGCCGGCGGCGATAGCAGGGAAAGCTCCATCAGCGCGCATGGTCCACCTCCTGCAGTTCATCGATGTCGTAGCTACCGCAAACGGGGCAGGTGAGGACCTCGATCTCGCCTTCAGGGCTGGTTTCGGCCGGAACGAACTGGCGTACGTTCTGCAGCGGATGGTGAGTCCCGCAGTTGCGGCACCAATGGGTGATGGGGGAGTGCTGACTGGACGTCATGCGAATGCTCCTTGCAGCTCATGCGCACTGAGATTGGCGAATCGCGTCTGCTGGGGGATGAAGGCGGTGCGGACGGTTCCGGTCGGACCGTTACGGTTCTTTCCGACGATCAGCTCTGCGATGCCTTTGGCCTCGGTATCGGGGTTGTACACCTCGTCCCGATACACGAAGAGGATCAGGTCGGCGTCCTGCTCGATGGCGCCGCTGTCCCTGAGGTCCGCGCAGATGGGGCGTTTGTTCGGACGGCGTTCGAGATCTCGGTTCAGCTGGGAAAGGGCTATAACCGGGCAATCCATCTCCTTCGCCAAGGCCTTCAGCGAGCGCGAGATCTCGCTGATCTCGTTGGCTCTGTTCTCTTGGCCGGGGCTGCGCATGAGCTGCAGGTAGTCGGCCATGATCAATGACGGTTTTCCGTAGCGACGAGCAGCTCGGCGCGCCTTGGCTCGAAGCTGCATCGGCGTGAGGTTGCCGGTATCGTCCATGACCAGCCGTGTTCCATACCCGTCCATGCGTGCCACGGCGCCGGTCAGTTTTTGCCAGTCCTCTTCCTCGAGTCTGCCCTTCAGCAGCCTTGAGAGATCAATACGTCCAAGAATGGCTAGCAGCCGATACACTAGGGCCTGGGCTGGCATCTCCATGCTGTACACCTGGACCGTCTGATCCGGGCGCGACTTCAGCGCAGCGTCGACGATGCTCAAGCAGAACGAGGTTTTGCCCATCGAGGGACGGGCGCCGACTATGACCAGGTCGGCAGGCTGGAGTCCCGAGGTCAGCTCATCGAGATCGTCCAGGCCAGTTGAAACCCCGGTCACCGTGACGTTGCCGTTGAAGTTCTGATCGATCTGGTCGACGACCTTGATCATTGTGTCGCGGACGTTCACGAACTCGGAGGTCGACCGGCCTTCACCCAGTGCGAACAGCTGCTGCTCGATCGACTCCTGGACCTCGTTGGCATCAGCCTGTTGGTCAGTAGCGGCGCGCGAGCACTGGTAGCCCAGGGTCATCAGCTGACGAAGGTGCGACCGGTTGCCCACGATCGCAGCGTAGTGCTGGATATTCGCAACCGACGGAGTGTTCATGGCCAGCTCAGCCAAATAGGCCAGGCCGCCTACTTCCTCATGAGCCTCCAGCGCTTCACCGATAGTGACGATGTCGAAGGGGCTGTTCTTCGAAGCAAGGTCACTGATCGCTTTGAAAATCAGTTTGTGCTCACGACGGTAGAAGTCCTCCTCCTGCAACTGATCGCCGACCAGGTCCCATGCCTCGTTGTCGAGCATCAGCCCGCCAAGGACACCCTGCTCAGCTTCAATCGAATGAGGAGGGGAGAGGTCCAGGTGGTTCATCTGGCACCCCCGTGCGCAAGCGCTGCCAGGGGATCCCGGCCGACACCACGACGCAACTGGGCCTTCTTGCCTGCCTCCCATCCAGCGTGCAACGAGCTGCGATCATGGCCCTTGGCAGGCGTCGAGCTTATGTTGGTGTGCTGGAGGTTCGGGTGGTGCAGGCTGAGATAGGCGCTGATTTCAGAGCGAGTGTCGGAGCTCATGCCCGTGGCGAATTGGTCGACCTTCTGCGCAACGGCACGTATCCAGCCTTCCGCGAACAGCTGTCCGCGGCGCCGCTTGGTCTTCAGCTGGCAACGCGATAGCTGGGCGACGTGCTCGCGGCGAGCTTTCTGCAGCTGGTTGAGCAGGCTGCTGTAGGTATACGCAGCCAGGTCAGGGCCCACACCCTTGCCCAGAAACTTGAAGCAATAGCCGTGACCGTGGCGGTAGTAAGAGAGGTAACTGCAGTCGAAGGCCTCAGCGCAGGCAAGGGCAAGCGAGTGATGCCAGTCTGCAGGAGAACGGCGGGTATGGGTCGGGACGCTGGCTTCGTCAACCAGGCTTGCGCGGATATCCTCATGCTCCAAGTTGTACTGGGACATGAGCGCGCGTGCCTGACGGAGCGCAGTTTCGACTTCATTCGGCGTGGCACCGTTGGAATTGGCCAGAGCCATCAGCTTGGCCACCTTGTCCAGGACTTTCTGCTTATCCATCAGGCCTGGCCCTCGCTCAAGGTGCTGAGAGGCTTGCGAGGCTCGTATTGCAGCTCCCACGTCGGATGGAACGGCATGGTGTGCTTGAGGCCATCCAACTGCACGTTCAGTCGGCAATCCTTGGCGCTGCGGATGGTGCCGAACTCCTTCTTCCCGCACCCGGTGTAGAGCACTCGCATCCCGCGCTTGGCCGGAACGCCGTACCACTTACGAGTTCTTTCCATTTGCCCGGCCATCACACACCTCCCGAAGCCAGCACTGCGGCGTTGGTCAGCGCGCGGAAGCTCTCAATTACGCCTTCACGCAACTCCTGCTCGGCGTGAATTGCGTTACTGCGGTTTTCGCTCCCGCCCTTCTCCGCAAACTCCTGCATTGCGTAGCGGAATTTGGTTATCAGGCTTCCGATATGTTCCAAGCCCCTCGAATAAGCCTGTCCCTGACGGCCCTCACACGCGATCAGGTCCGCTTCGCACTGAGCTGCAGGGCGGTCTGCCTGAGAGGGAACGTTGCTGCGCTCCACCCGGGTGTTCCAGGTGCGACGAGCTTCTGCAGCGTCGACCTCTACCTCGGTAGCCAGACCGCACCAGGTGCATTCCACGCGGTGGCCACATTCACTGTCAGTTTGCTCCGCCAAGCATCCGCAGCACGGGCAGCTGAGCAGTGGGCCGAACTGGAGGGAGTGCTCGGCGCGAGCATGGTCCATGGTCTTGAGGACCGCGCCCAGGGCGCTCTGGCTGCCAGCCAGCGCCGGCGAGTGCACTTCTTTGGTGGAAAGAGAAAGCTCCAGGCACCCCTTCTCGGAGACCTGGAAGTTGCTGCTGTGAAGTGAAAAGCCGACTCCGTTGATGGAGACGTTCAGGGGGAGATCGGCTGCAGTCGCATCTTGGCGCTGGATAGTCGCTAGGCGTCCCTGCAGCATTGCCAGCGTGACTGGCTTCTTGGCATCACCGTTCATGCCTGCCCCTCCTGCGAACCCGTCGAGGAAGGCGGCGGAGTGAAGCTGTTCAGCGCTTTGCGCCAAAGCTCGATTACTTCCTTCTCCTGGTTGGTCAAAGCAGCTTGGCTGACCTGGTCAGCCACCCGCTGTTTCATCGCAGCCAGGCGCTCTTCGACTTCGGAACCGTCGTCGTAGCTGAGCTCCTCCTGAATTGCGGTGATCAGTTCGGACCGTAGATAGGTGATCTGGAAGAAAAGGTCGGAGTAATTTCGTTCGCGCTTGGTGCCGAAGTGCACCCCAGAAGTGCCCAGGTCTGACCCGTGTTTTTGGCAGAACTGAATGGGGGAGTAGAAGGTATGGAGAACGCGCGCCCGGTTGTAAATCAGCGCGGTTTTCACGATTTCCAGCAGGTCCTCATTGGCATTCGGAGCTGCTGGAAGGGGATATTGAGCAGCAACCAGTTGCTTGGCGCGCTTATCGCGAGCCTCTCGGCGCCGTTGCGCTTCCTTCTCGGTACGTTGGCGCTTTTCTTTGGCATGCACGACGTTGTTGCCGACCGAGTCGATCAGATGCGCGGCATCGAGCAGGAGCTGCCGTTGGTCTGCTGTCAGGTGCTCCCCGAGTCGCCCCAATAGGCCGGATCTCGTAGTCCAGCGTTGGCCGATCTTGCGAAGCTCACCAGAAACAGAGGTCAGCTTTGTCTGGACGCTGCGAAGGTCCTTGGCGCTGTACAGCTCGCCTAGCTTCAGCACCACTTCAGGGGTGATCCCGCTGGCATGGGTGATATCGACAGGTTTCTTGGCCATTTCAGCGGCCTCCCTTGACGATCTGGGCGACCTTCTCCTCGGTCATCGCCTCGAAGCGGTCGCGCCACTCGGGGAAAACCTCGATGGCGAGGCTGCGGATGATGCTCAGTGCTGACGGCGCCTGGCGATTGGAGGGCTGGCTGTATTCCAGTCGGTGGGCAGGAACGCCCTGGGAGGCGGCCTTTCTGAAGACGACCGCCTGGGGGACGATGGTATCCAGCACGGAGACGTCTGGGTTGCCATCGAATACTTCGCGGACAGTCTCGTGGATCTGGCGGGCGTCTGCCGTTTGGTCGAGCCCGTTGATGATGATGTTTATGTGGGGGATGTTCAGCCCCAGGCGGCTGTAGGTATGAAGCCCCGCCATCATGTGCATGGTGCCGCGATTGAATTCTCGGGCCGCCAGCATGTTCGGTGGCAGGGGGGAGAGGGCGACGTCGGAGGCAAGCACGACCATTTCCAGCATGGCCGAGCGTGCGCCCTGGGTGTCAAAGAGCACTAGGTCGTACTGGTCAGCGAAAGCTGGCATCAGATTGGCGAGTCGCAACCGTCCGTCGGGAGCCTGGAGTAGGAGGTTGTTCAGCTGGTTGTTGATGTCGTTGGAGACAATCACATCCAGATTGGGGATGTTGGTGCGAGAAACAATCCGTTCCGGATCGGTGTTATTGAAGGCTAGGAGGTCGTAAAGACCGCCAGGAGCTTCATGGGCGAGAGGGTAGTAGGAAGATCCGGAAGGTTGGACCGGATCGAGATCGATCAGGAGGGTACGCAGTCCAGCATCTGCGACAAAAGCGCCCAGGTTGGTCGAACTGGTGGTTTTGCCGGTACCGCCTTTGGTGGAAATAATACCTGCTTTTTTCATTACAAATGCCTCTAATGTGGGTTGCATTAGAGGCTGCGTGCCTAGAGCTCTGGGCATTCACGGGGCCGGAGAACCCCTTCCTAGACGCTCCTAGTCCAATTGTCTTTTAACCAATTGGTCGTAGGTTCGAATCCTACACGACCCACCATCAAATCCTGTGAAAGCCCCGTGATCGAAAGATCACGGGGCTTTTGCCATGTGCCGGAAAAAGTCTGCGTACTGCCCTCTTCGGCGCATCGCGTCCTCCGGCGGTGGTGATAAAATCGCCGGCATAATCAGACCGTGCCTGTTGAGGTTTTCACACGATGTCCCAGATTTCCGAACGCCTGCTGGTCCAGGCCCATCTGGCGGCGAAACAGCCGCGGGTGCTGAGCGCGCAGGAAGAGGCCGGCTACCGGGCGGCCATCGCCGCTGAGTTGAAGGCGCAGAATGCAGTACTGGTCGCGCATTACTACTGCGATCCGGTGATTCAGGCGCTTGCCGAAGAGACTGGCGGCTGTGTTTCCGATTCGTTGGAAATGGCTCGCTTCGGCAACCAGCATCCGGCGCAGACCGTAGTGGTTGCCGGTGTTCGTTTCATGGGCGAGACCGCGAAGATCCTCAATCCGGAAAAACGCGTGCTGATGCCGACCCTGGAGGCGACCTGCTCGCTGGACCTGGGTTGCCCGGTGGATGAGTTCTCTGCCTTCTGTGATCAGCATCCAGAGCGCACCGTGGTCGTCTACGCGAACACGTCGGCGGCGGTGAAGGCGCGGGCAGACTGGGTGGTGACTTCCAGCTGCGCCGTGGAAATCGTCGAGCACCTGATGGACAACGGTGAGCCCATCCTCTGGGCACCGGACCAGCATCTGGGCCGTTATATCCAGCGCGAGACCGGCGCGGACATGTTGCTCTGGGACGGTGCCTGCATCGTTCACGAGGAGTTCAAGGCCAAGCAGCTGGAAGATCTCAAGGCGGTCTATCCGGACGCCGCGATCCTGGTTCACCCGGAGTCGCCGGAAGCGGTGGTGGAGCTGGCCGACGCCGTGGGCTCCACCAGCCAGTTGATCAAGGCAGCGCAGACGCTGCCGAACAAGCGCTTTATCGTCGCCACCGATCGCGGCATCTTCTACAAGATGCAGCAGCTGTGCCCGGACAAGGAGTTCATCGAGGCGCCCACCGCCGGTAATGGCGCGGCTTGCCGCAGCTGTGCGCACTGCCCGTGGATGGCCATGAACACCTTGGAGCGTACCCTGGCGTGCCTGAAGGAAGGCTCGGGCGAAATCTTCGTCGATCCGGCGCTGATTCCCAAGGCGATCAAGCCGCTCAAGCGCATGCTCGACTTTACCCAGGCGGCGAAGCTGAAGCTGGCGGGCAATGCCTGACGCACTCGGCACCATGAAAAAGCCCGGCCAATGCCGGGCTTTTTCTTCAAGGCTTTTGTAGGAGCGAGCTTACTCGCGAACCCACCACGGGAATCAGTGGCATCAAGCTGTTCGCGAGCAAGCTCGCTCCTGCAGGAAAGGGCTGCGTGATTACTCAGCGCCCCATCATCTCTTTCAGGATGCGTTCCTGGTCGCGGAACTCCTGCTGGCGTGCATCCAGGCGCGCGGCCAGGGTGAAGTTGCCGCCGGCGCGACGTTTGGCGAAGTCCAGCTGCTCGATCGCCTGTTTGTAGTCGCCGGTGAGCGCGTAATACTCGGCCCGCGCCTGGTACACGCCGATGGCGTTGCCGCTCAGGGTGCAGGCGTCGGCCAGGCGGTTCCACACGTCCGGGTCCAGCGGACGGCGCTGGGACAGTTTGAACAGCGTCTTCTCGGCGTCGGCGGCGCGATTGGTCTTCATCATCAGGTCGGCCTGGGCCTGGATCAGCGGGTAGCTTTCCGGATACTGGCCGAGCATCTTCTGTACCCGCGCCTGGGCGTCGGGCAACTTGTTGGCGGTGATGTCCAGATCGGACATGGCCAGGTTGTAGCTGATGTCGTTGGGGGCCTTGGCCAGCAATTGCTGGAGGTTGCTGCGAGCGTCGTTGAGCTGGCCGATCTTGGTCTGCGACAGCGCCAGACCATAGCGCGCGGCGTCGTTCTTCGGGTCCTCATCGAGCTGTGCGCGGAACTGTTTGCTGGCCATGCCCGGGGTGTCCTCGAACATCTGCTGGACGCGGGCGCGCATTAGTTCGTAGCGCAGCGAGTCCTCCTTGCCGCCCTTGGGATATTGCTCGGCACGGTTGCGGGTGTCGGCGATACGCGATTCGGTCACCGGGTGAGTCAGCAGGAATTCTGGCGGCTTGCCCTCGTAGCGGTACTGCCGGGCGAGGCGCTCGAACATGTTGGGCATGGAGCGCGGGTCGTATCCGGCGCGAACCATGGTAGCGACGCCGACACGGTCAGCCTCCTGCTCGTTCTGCCGGGAGAAGCGCAGCTGGTTCTGGATCGCCGCGGCCTGGGTGCCGGCGATGGCGGCGATACCGGCGTCACCGGCCCCCGCTGCGGCGGCAATGATGCCGGCCAGCATGGCGGCCATCACCGGTACCTGCATGCGCTGTTGCGCCTCGATGCCACGGGCGAAGTGGCGTTGGCTCAGGTGGCCGAGTTCGTGCGCCAGTACTGCGATGTATTCGCCTTCGGTCTGGGCATAGATGAACAGGCCTCCGTTGACGCCGACCACGCCACCAGGGGCGGCGAAGGCGTTGATCTGCTTGTCGCGGATCAGGATGAACGCCAGGCGATGGTCCTGCAGTTCGCTGGACTCCGCCAGGCGGTAGACGCTGGACTCGACGTAATCCTTGAGTTGCGGGTCGTTGAGCGTGTCGACCTGGTTGCGCAGCATGCTCAGCCAGGCACGGCCGAGCTGGAATTCCTGCTCCGGGGAGACGATGGACGAGCTGGCATCGCCCAGAGACGGCAAGTCGTCCGCCAGGGCCGGCGTGGCGAGGGCGACAGCGAGCGACAGCAGGGCAGGGCGGAGTACTTTCATGTACACGAGGCTCGTTCCGAGAAAGGCTCTACTTTAGCCGCACGCTAACGCCTATGCCTAGTTTGCAGGGCGGAAGTACGGCGCAATTCGAAATGGGTATTTTCGCTTCGTCTTCCTTTTAGGCCCTGATGCTGACGGCTTGATCAATGAACACTGTCCTGCCTGGGCCTGGTTACTTTTCCAAGGCTTTCGGTATTCTTGGGCGCCCTGACCGGAGTTCGTTTCGATGCCCGATTCCACGCCGTCCGTCCCCGCCTGTGACGCGGAGCTGGACGCCAGCGGTCTCAATTGTCCGTTGCCGCTGCTCAAGGCCAAGCTCGAGCTGAACAAGTTGCCCAGCGGGGCGGTGCTCAAGGTGATCGCCACCGACGCAGGCTCCCAGCGCGACTTCCGTGTTTTCGCCGATCTTGCCGGGCACTCATTGCTGCATGAAGAGGTCGAAGGCGGCGTCTATCGCTACTGGCTGCGCAAGAAGTAGCTCTGAAGTTTCCGGGTAACCGGGACGTTACCCTTTGTCGTTTCGTAGGCCCTTACATGCTCAAGGTTTTGCAGGACTGGATGCAGCGCTATTTCTCCGATGAGGAGGCGATAGTGCTGGCGGTCATTCTCGCGCTGGGGTTCACCGTCATCCTGGCCTTTGGCGGGATGCTCGCGCCGGTGCTGGCGGCGGTGGTCATTGCTTTCCTGATCCAGGGCATGGTGGGCGTGCTGGAGCGCCTGCGGGTGCCGCACCTGTTCGCGGTGTGGCTGGTGTATTCGCTGTTCCTCGGTTTGCTCGCGGTGTTCCTGCTGGTGTTGGTGCCGCTGCTGTGGAAGCAGCTGTTCACGCTGTTCAACGAGCTGCCCGGCATGCTTGGCGAGTGGCAGGCGACGCTGCTGATGCTGCCTGAGCGCTATCCGGACATGGTCACCGAAGAGCAGGTGCTGCGCACCGTCGAGGCGGCACGCAACGAACTGGGCCAGCTTGGCCAGTGGGCCCTGACGTTCTCCCTGTCGGGTCTGCCGGTAGTGGTGAACATCATGATCTACCTGGTGCTGGTGCCGATCCTGGTGTTTTTCTTCCTCAAGGATCGCCGCCGCTTCTACCACTGGTTCCGTCGTTATCTGCCGCGCGAGCGCGGGTTGATGAAGCAGGTGTGGAACGAGATGAACCAGCAGATCGCCAACTACATCCGTGGCAAGGTCATCGAGATCTTCATCACCGGCGTGGCGACCTACATCGCCTTTGCCGTGCTGGGGTTGAACTACGCGGCGTTGCTCGCGCTGCTGGTCGGCCTGTCGGTGGTCGTGCCGTATATCGGTGCTGTGGTGGTCACTGTACCGGTGGCGATGATTGCGCTGTTCCAGTGGGGCTGGAGTGATCAGTTCATCTACCTGATGGCGGCCCATGCAATCATTCAGGCGCTGGATGGCAACGTGCTGGTGCCACTGCTGTTCTCCGAGGCAGTGAATCTGCACCCGGTGGCAATCATCTGCGCGGTGCTGCTGTTTGGCGGACTGTGGGGCTTCTGGGGGGTGTTCTTCGCCATTCCGCTGGCGACCCTGGTGAAGGCTGTCCTGGATGCCTGGCCACGCCAGCCGGGGGTGGAGCCGCAGGTCAGCCCGATGATGTAAAAGAAAAAGGCCGCTGATCAGCGGCCTTTTTCATCTGTGCAGCGTAACGAACGCAGCTCTGGTTCAGCAGCTCACTTGTTCAGCGCCTGGGCGGCGGCGAGTACGGCATCCACGTGGCCGGGCACTTTCACGCCACGCCATTCCTGGCGCAGCACGCCCTTGGCGTCGATCAGGAAGGTACTGCGGTCCACGCCCATGTACTCCTTGCCGTAGAGCTTCTTCAGCTTGATCACGTCAAACAGCTGGCAGACGGCTTCGTCCTTGTCGCTGATCAGCTCGAAGGGGAAGCACTGCTTGGCCTTGAAGTTCTCGTGGGACTTGATGCCGTCGCGGGAGACGCCGAACACCAGGGTGTTGGCCTTGGCGAAGTCTTCGATCCTGTCGCGGAAACCCTGGCCCTCGGTGGTGCAGCCAGGCGTGCTGTCCTTGGGATAGAAATACAGGACGACCTGCTTGCCCTTGAGTTCGGACAAGCGGAATTCGACGCCGCTGGTGGCCGGGGCCTGGAAATCGGCGACGGGCTTGTTCAGTTCGACTGCCATGCGGTTTTCTCCTTGAAATCTGCCTTACGGATGTTGCGGGCGCCAGGGTTCGATCAGCGCGTCCAGGTTCAGTGCGTCGGCGAAGTCGAGGAACTGATCGCGCAGCCAGCTGATCTGCGTGCCGGCCGGCAGGGTCACGGTAAGGGTGGCATTGAGCATGCTGGTGTTGGTGTGCGGCGCCTGGTAGGTGTCACAGGTGAGGTTTTCCAGCTCGATGTTGTGATCGATGAAGAACTGGCACAGCTCGTTGAGGATGTCCGGACGATAGACAGCGCTGACATAGGCGACGTAGGGCAGGGCCTGGGCGCGAGTGACGTGGACGTTGCTGCGGGTGACGCTGAGGGTGAAGCCATGGCGCTTGGCCAGGGGCGACAGGCCGCCTTCCAGGCGGGCCAGGGCATCCCAGCTGCCGGAGACCTGCAGGACCAGAGCGCTGAACTCGCCGTGACGGGTCAGGCGACTGCTGACCACCGAGCAACGGTTGTCGATGCAGGTGCGGCACAGCACGCTGGTCAACTCCATCGGGTTCGGACCCAGAGCACTGATCAGAAGAAATTGTTCACGGGGGTGGGAGGCGGACATTCAGCTTTCCTGGGAGGGAGTGGCGGCCAGGCGGGCCGCATCGACAAAGGAGAAAGGGTAGCGAAAAGCGCCGATGAGGGGAATGACTGACCGCTCGCACGTCGCTGCGCTCACCTTGTGCGGGGCCGGTGGCGACAGTACCATTACGGCTTTCTTTTTCCGGCAGGAGCGGTTGCATGATTGCGGGCAGTATGGTGGCGCTGGTCACCCCCTTCGATGCTCAGGGTCGACTGGATTGGGACAGCCTCGCTAAGCTGGTGGACTTCCACCTGCAGGAAGGCACCAACGCCATCGTAGCGGTCGGCACCACGGGTGAGTCGGCCACTCTGGACGTGAACGAACACCTGGAAGTGATCCGTCGCGTAGTCGACCAGGTCAACGGCCGCATCCCGGTCATCGCCGGTACCGGCGCCAACTCCACGCGCGAAGCCGTCGAGCTGACCGAGGCTGCCAAGTCCGGCGGCGCCGATGCCTGCCTGCTGGTGACGCCGTACTACAACAAGCCGACCCAGGAAGGCCTGTACCAGCACTTCCGCCATATCGCCGAAGCCGTGGCCATCCCGCAGATCCTCTACAACGTGCCGGGCCGCACTGCCTGCGACATGCTGCCCGAAACCGTCGAGCGCCTGTCCAAGGTGCCGAACATCATCGGTATCAAGGAAGCCACTGGCGACCTGCAGCGCGCCAGGGAAGTACTGGACCGCGTCGGCAAGGAATTCCTCGTCTACTCCGGTGACGACGCCACGGCTGTCGAGCTGATGCTGATGGGCGGCAAGGGCAACATCTCGGTGACCGCCAACGTCGCCCCGCGCGCCATGAGCGATCTGTGTGCCGCCGCCATGCGCGGCGATGCCGCCGCTGCCCGCGCCATCAACGATCGCCTGATGCCGCTGCACAAGTCGCTGTTCATCGAATCCAACCCCATCCCGGTCAAGTTTGCCCTGCACGAAATGGGGCTGATTCCAGAGGGCATCCGCCTGCCTCTGACCTGGCTCAGCCCGCGCTGCCACGAACCGCTGCGTCAGGCCATGCGCCAGACCGGCGTCCTGGCTTAAGGAGCTCCCTCGCATGAAGCGACTGGCAGGACTGACTGCGCTCGCCCTGGTTATCGGCAACACCTCCGGCTGCGGCTGGCTGTGGGGCCCGGAAGGCTACTTCCGTGACCGTGGCGACGATTACCTCAACGCCCGCGAAACCGCACCGATGAAGGTGCCCGAGGGCATGCAGAGCAAACAGCTCGACCCGCTGCTGCCGATCCCGATGAATGTTGCCACCAGCACCGAGAAGGAAGGCGAGTTCGAAGTGCCGCGTCCGCAACCGCTGTCCGGCGCTGGCGAAGTCAGCGACTTCAGCCTGCAGAAGAGCGGCGATTCGCGCTGGCTGGTCGCCCAGCGCCCGCCGGCCGAAGTCTGGCCGGTCGCCCACCAGTTCTTCCAGGACAACGGTTTCTCGATCGCCAACGAGCGTCCGCAGACTGGCGAGTTCAGCACCAACTGGCAGCCGCTGTCGCAGCTCTCCGCGCCCCTGGCGCGCCGCCTGAGCAGCCGTGTGTCGGGTGTCGAGCCTGACAGCGAAGCGCGCGTTCGCGTACGCATCGAGCCGGGCGTGCAAACCAATACCAGTGAAGTCTACGTGCTGAGCGAAACCCGCCCGGCCGGCAGCACCGCCAGCGCTGACTGGCCGACCAAGCCGGTCGTGCCGAGCCTGGACGCCGCGCTGCTCGACGAAATGATCGCCAGCATGGCCACCAGTGCCGAGAAGGGCGGCTCCGTCTCCCTGCTCGCTGCGCACTCGGACTACGATACCCCCGGTGCCGTGCAACTGAACAAGGACGGCAGCGGCAACCCGGTGCTGACCGTGGATTCCGACTTCGACCGCGCCTGGGTCAGCGTCGGCCGTGCACTGGATCGTGCCGACATCCGCGTAGACGACCTCAATCGCAGCCTGGGCGTGTACTACGTCAACATCGCCGAAGGCGCGAAGAAGAAGGACGAAGACAAGCCCGGCTTCTTCAGCCGTCTGTTCGGCGGTGGCGAGAAGACCAAGGAAGAAGAGGACGCCAAGGCCCAGCGCTACCAGGTTCGCCTGACCAGCGTGAGCAATACCGTCCAGATCACCGTCGACAAAGACATCAACACCTCCGCACCGGCTGATGTGGCGCAGGGCGTGTTGGAAAAACTCCAGGAGAGTATGCGGAATGCACTTCGCGGTCCTGGGGAGCGGAAGCCGGGGCAATTCGGCCTTGGTGAGCAGTTCTGACACCCGGATACTGATCGATTGCGGCTTCCCGCTGCGTGAAACCATCCGCCGTCTGGCGCGCCTGGGCGTAGAGCCCGGGCAGCTCGACGCGGTGCTGGTCACGCATGAGCACTCCGATCACATCAACGGCGTCGAACTGCTGGCCCGGCACCATCGAATACCCGTGTACCTCAGCGCCGGCACCCTGCAGGGAATGCGCAAGCCGGTGACACCAGCGGGGCTGCTCAAATGCGGCGACCGCCTGGTACTGAAAGACCTGGAAGTCACTGCAGTGAGCGTCTCCCACGATGCGCGGGAGCCCCTGCAGTACGTGTTTTCCGATGGCCGGAAGCGCTTTGGCCAGCTCACCGATCTGGGAGCCGCCACGGCGCAGGTGCTGGAATGCTATCGTGGCCTCGATGCGTTGATCATCGAGGCGAATCACGATACCGACATGCTGGCCCGCGGTCCGTATCCCTACCCACTGAAGGTCCGTGTAGGCGGCCAGTGGGGACATTTGAACAACCGGCAGGCCGCCGAACTGGTGGCCCAGCTGGGCTGGGAAAGCTTGCAGCACCTGGTGCTGGCGCATCTCAGCGAAAAGAACAACTCGCCGCAGCTGGCCCGGCAAAGCTTCGTCGACACCCTCGGGTGCGACCCGGACTGGCTGCAGGTAGCCGATCAGCATTCGGGGCTCGACTGGCGCACCATCGCCTGAGCCCACCCCCTAAGCAAGCGGAGCCCATCATGGAAAAACGCGAAGAACTCTATCGCGGCAAGGCCAAGTCGGTTTACACCACCGATGACGCCGACCGCCTCGTCCTGCTGTTCCGCAACGACACCTCGGCGTTCGACGGCAAGCGCATCGAACAGCTTGATCGCAAAGGCATGGTGAACAACAAGTTCAACGCCTTCATCATGCAGAAGCTCGAAGCAGCCGGTATCCCGACCCAGTTCGACGCCCTGCTGTCGGACAACGAAGTTCTGGTCAAGAAGCTCGCCATGATCCCGGTCGAGTGCGTGGTGCGTAACTACGCCGCCGGCAGCCTGGTGCGCCGCCTGGGCGTGGAGGAGGGCCTGCAGCTCACCCCGCCGACCTTCGAACTGTTCCTGAAGAACGACGCTCTGGGCGATCCGTTCATCAACGAATCCCACGTCCAGGCCTTCGGCTGGGCGACCCTGGAGCAACTGGCCGAAATGAAGGCCTACTCCTTCAAGGTCAACGAAGTGCTGAACAAGCTGTTCGACGACGCCGGCCTGCTTCTGGTGGACTTCAAGCTGGAATTCGGTCTGTTCCACGGCAAGATCGTCCTGGGCGACGAGTTCAGCCCGGATGGCTGCCGTCTGTGGGACAAGGAAACCCGCAAGAAGATGGACAAGGACCGCTTCCGCCAGGGGCTGGGCGACGTGATCGAAGCCTACGAAGAAGTGGCCCACCGCCTGGGCGTGCCGCTGTAAACCGGCGAAATCACGCAAGCGCCTGATACCACGCAAAAAAATCCGAAAACAAAGCTTCGCGTTCGGACTTCAAGCTGGTATCATGCGCGCCGCACGGAGAGATGCCGGAGTGGTCGAACGGGACGGATTCGAAATCCGTTGAACCAGCAATGGTTCCTAGGGTTCAAATCCCTATCTCTCCGCCATTACATATGGCCAGAACCCCTGAAATGCTTAGCGTTTCAGGGGTTTTGTCTTTTCTGCGTCCGCTGTTTCCCGCCTATCGCTTCAATCACCCGCAATACCCATCCATCTTCTCCCTGTTCGCCTGCGTCGGGTTTGCCTGGTACTGCTGTAACCAGAATTGGCACTGGGCGCTGTTGAAGCGTTTGTCCTGTTCCGATTTCTCGATCTGGCGATTCTGTTGCTCCTGCACGGCCTGCTGGCGTTGCAGGTAGTGCTGGAACATTTCTTCATTGCTGCGAGGCGGCGGTGCAGTGGTCGGTGTCGTCATGGCGGGTGGATTGAGGCGGGTGGCGACGGCAGACGGCAGGTCCGGCCAGGCCAGCCAGGTAGTGGCTGCCACGGCCAGGCAGCCAAGCCAGATGCCGGTGGCAATGGCTAGGGTGAGTTTCCAGAAGCTGACAGTGGCGATGGGCGGTGGCATGGACGGGCGCTTTGGCTGGACAGGCCCCACAGATAACCCATCGGACCTCGTGAGGGGAAGAGGCAGGCCCGCGGCGCCGGAGTGCCGCGGGCGAGGGCTCATTTCGCTGTTGCGGCGGACTCGTAGGCTTCGAGGGCGCGCAGGGAGTAAATGTAGGCGGCACCGGCGTTGAGGGAGATGGCGGTGGCCAGGGTCTGCGCGATTTCGGCTTCGCTGGCACCCGCCTTGCGGGCAGCTTCGGCGTGGACGCCGATGCAGCCGTCGCAACGGGTGGTGATGGCCACGGCAATGGCGATCAGCTCGCGGGTCTTGGCATCCAGGGCATCACCGTCGGCCGCGGCGGCTTCCAGGGCCTGGTAGGCGGCGATCATCTTCGGGTGTTTCTTGCCCAGGGCGCCGAAGGCTTTTTTCACGGCGGGGACGTATTCAGACCAGTTGAACAGCATGATGCTTCTCCTTGCAGGCCGGTTGGGTTGGTGGCCTTGAAGCTTAGTCTGCGTCAGCCGGCGCGCCGGGTATTGTCTGTTCCGCTCAGATTTTTCATTGATGCGCTCGACTGGCGTTGGCCGGCCGTGGCTCGTCCAATCAATAGGCGTCGAGGATTTCGTAGCGCTGGCGAGCGCTACCGGAGCCGACTTCGACTTCGTCGCCGGGCTGGCGGTGGAGCAGGGCGCCGCCCAGCGGAGCGCGCGTGGTGATGACGAGGATCTCGCAGCCTTCGCACTGCACCTTGAGGCCGGCGCCGTCCGGGCCGAGGAAGATCCAGCGCGGCTGGCGCTGCTCGCTGACCAGTTGCACCAGGGCACTGGTCTGAATGCCCTGTTCCTCGTCGAAGTCGCGCAGTTGCAGGTTCTCGAACAGCGACAGCGCCTGGCGAATTTCCTCCACGCGGCGCGACTGGCCGGCGGCGAGGTAGGCAGCCTCCAGGCCAAGGGTGTCGTACTTGTTCTCGGCGATGTTTTCCTCGTGCGTCGCGGTCTCGTGTGCTGTCTGGGCGGCGCGCACGGCGACGCTCAAGTCTTCGGCGAGTCGGGCGAGGATCAGTTGGTAGACGCGGTTCTTGTCCATGGCAGCGGGCTGGCAATAAAGGCGCCTATCCTAGGGCCTTTGCCTGATGCCTGCGACTCTTTCCCGCGCGAAGCGGCACTGGCCTGGTGTGGCCCACGCCAGTGCCGACGCTGCGATCAGTAGCCGCTGAGAATGTTGACGATCACGCCGCTGGCGATGGCGACCAGGATGTAGTCGCCGTTGACGTACAGCCAGCGATGGTCGCGCGGCGGTGCGTACAGGTGGCGGGCATGCCAGTCGGTGACCCAGTAACGGTCGCCGCGATAGACCGGCTCCACGACGACGCCGCGGCGCCAGTCGCGATGGGGCACCGGCATCCCGGCCTGCGGGCGGTAGCTCGGGTTGCGGTAGGCGTGGGCCTCGTACTGTCCGGGGTGGTTCTGCTGCTTGTGGCCACCCTGGGGCGGGCGTTGCGGCTGTTGGTAGTGCTGTTGTTGCGGCCCGCGGTTGTCCTGCCGGTTCGGGCCGTTGTCCGGACCGGGGCCGGGCTGGGCGAAGCTGGCCAGTGGGCTGCCGAGCATCAGGGCGGCACAGATCAGGGCGACGGACTTGTTCATGGTGTTCTCCTGGCGCAACCGGCGGAGCGGTGCATTTTTTCCACTTACAGTTCCCGGGCGATCCGGGTACTTCATGAGACCGCAGCTCTGCGTCAGCGATTGCCAAGGCCAGGTAAATGTCTGGTAAAGAGTTTTATCGCTTTGTCAGTTGCCGGATACAGGTGGGGGCCGGGCTGAAGGGGCGGAGAGAGGGCTCCAGTCTTTGTGTGAGAACAGCATTTAGTGGTATGTTTGTCGCAAATGCACTTGATGGAGTTCCGCCATGAGCGCTCTGTTGAAGGAAAACCCGGCCGCCGATGCCGTCCTTGCCAAGGCGGTGTTGACTGCCCGCGAGCATCTGGCAATGACCCAGCAGGAGCTGGCCGCGATCGTCGGCGTGGACCGCAGCGCGGTGAGTCGCTGGAAGCAGAACGGCTTGCGCGTGGACAGCAAGACCGGCGAGCTGGCGCTGCTGCTGGTGCGTATCTACCGCGCGCTGTTTGCGCTGTTCGGTGGCAACCATGAAGACATGCGGCACTTCCTGCGTACCGAGAATCGTCACCTGGGTGGCGTGCCGCTGCAGTTGATGGAGCAGGTGCAGGGGCTGGTGGCAGTGGTCGAGTACCTGGACGCTATCCGGGGCAAGGTCTGAATGTCTTTCCAAGCTGGTGCCCGCCTTTGGGCGAAACATGAGGACTCGGTCGTCGCGCCCATTCGTGGGCGCCTGGTGCGCTTGGTGGAGAGCCAGGGCCAGGTGGCGACGCTGCAACTGGTGGACACCCTGGAAGAGCAGGCGCTGCTCGAGGAGTTGCTGGAAACCAGCAAGCCGCACATGCCTCCGCCCGCCGAGCCGCTGCACTATCTATTGAAGACACCGTTCCGTTATCCGCCGCTGCGCTGGGGGTCGCGCTTCGGCCGGCGCCATGAGCCGAGCCTGTTCTATGGCGCGCTCAAGCTGGAAACGGCCATGGCGGAGTCGGCTTTCTATCGCTTCGTGCTGTGGGAGGGGATGGCCACGCCGCCTCCCAGCGGACGGATTCTTTCCGAGCACGCGTCGTTCGAGGCGCGGTTCCAGGTACAGAAAGGTGTACGCCTGCATCTGCCGCCGTTCCGTGAACACGATGCACTTCTCGATCCGCAGGATTACAGCGTCACCCAGGGCTTGGGTAGTGCGATGCGCGAGGCGGGGGTGGAGGCATTCGAGTACCGCTCGGCCCGCTGTCCGCAGGGTGGTGTCAACGTGGCGTTGTTTGCTCCGTCTGCTTTCACCGAGAAGCGCCCGCGCAATTTGATGCCGTGGCTGTGCGAGACGACTGCCGAGTATGTCGCCTTCAAGCATGGTCAGGTGCCTGATAGCCCGCGTGTCTACCGTCGCGAGCACTACCTGGTGGACGGCAGGTTGCCGCATCCGGCCTGACCGTTCATCGTTTGGACACTAACGCGTCACGGTGAGCGGTGTATGTTCGGGAATGGCCAAGCAGGGAGCGCCAGACCATGGATATACGGATAGCGATCCATCCCAGCGACGATCGTCGCTGGCGCGTGTACCTTAATCAGTTCTTCTACGACTGCAGCAGCCGCCGCGTGGCGGAGCGTATTTATACGCGGGTGTGTGCGGCAGAGCAGTTGGCGATTCAGCTTCCCGAACCCCCTCGGATCATCCGGCCGCAGCGTGTGCCGCGCCGCCAGGTTCAGATCGCATGAAACTTTCCGGGCATTGCTGTCGGGTGACGGCGCTGGCAGCACGCGCCTCGCCTGGTTGAATGCATTGCCTTCCTGAGAACACTTCTTATCCACTGCCCTGAAACGGGGCGGTCGGCTGCTGCGTGGCGCGCACTTGTGCACAATGCTGACGCACTCTGTCAAGTCCCCGAAACATTGCACTTGGCCACCCTCCGAATTTCCTTGCGTTTTTTAACTTGTTGAAAAATAAAGAGAATTTTGATTGGTGAAAAAATCACCAATCTGTCATACGGCCCCAGTTCACTGGGGGTATGGACTGTTTTCAGCAAGTTCTCCACTGAGTTATCCACAGCTTCTGTGGATTGTCCCGAGCGCTTGCTCAGGAGCCTTGTCCCAGGGCCCTTGCAGCAGACGGAACCGCTTCCGGCAGGTGACTGTTAGACTGGCGCGATCCATTGCCACACCTCGGAGCCCTGCATGCCCCTCGATCTGTCCGCCCTGTTGTTAGGTGCGCTCGCCGGACTGTTGCCCATGGCGGCGCTCGCCTGGCGCCTGCAGGCGCGCAGGGTCGAGGTGGAACAGGAGGCAACCCTGCTGCGCGAGCGCCTGGCGACTGCGCAACTGGCGCAGGACGGGCTGTCCGCGCGGGCCGAGGCGGATCGCGAGGCCTTCCAGCGCCTCAGCGGCCGGCATGCTGAAGTGTCTGCCGAAGCGGCGGCGCTGCGCCGTGAAGTCGAGCTGGGCCAGCAAGAGCGTGCACGCCTGGGCAACGCCGAACAGGACTGGCAGGCCGAGCGCGCCGACAAGGAAACCGAGCTGCGCCGTCTTTCCGCCGAGCATGCCGCGCTGTCCGCCGAGCTGCGCGAGCAGCAGGACAATCACCAGCAACGACTGGGTGACCTGCAATCGGCGCGGGACGATCTGCGCGCACAGTTCGCCGAGCTGGCCGGGAAGATCTTCGATGAACGCGAGCAGCGTTTTGCCGAGTCGAGCCAGCAGCGCCTGGGGCAGTTGCTCGACCCGCTCAAGGAACGCATCCAGTCCTTCGAGAAGCGCGTGGAAGAGAGCTATCAGGCCGAGGCCCGTGAGCGTTTCTCTCTGACCAGGGAACTGGAGCGCCTGCAGCAGTTGAACCTGCGCCTGGGCGAGGAAGCCACCAACCTGACCCGCGCCCTGAAAGGCCAGAAGACCCAGGGCAACTGGGGCGAGCTGGTGCTCGAGCGCGTGCTCGAGCATGCCGGCCTGGAGAAGGGTCGCGAGTATGAAACCCAGGTCAGCTTGCGAGCGCCGGATGGCGAGCGCTTCCAGCCTGACGTGCTGATCCGCCTGCCCGGCGACAAGCAGGTGGTGGTGGACGCCAAGGTCAGCCTGACGGCTTACCAGCAGTTCATTGCCGCCGATGACGAGGTGATCCGCCAGCAGGCACTCAAGGCCCACGTGCTGTCACTGCGCAACCATGTGAAGGGGCTTTCCGGCAAGGATTACCGGCGCCTGGAGGGGCTGCACAGCCTCGACTTCGTGCTGCTGTTCATGCCTATCGAAGCCGCTTTTTCTGCGGCGCTGCAGGCCGAGCCGAACCTGTTCCAGGAGGCCTTCGAGCGCAACATCGTGATCGTCAGCCCGACCACGCTGCTGGCAACGTTGCGGGTGATCGACAGCCTGTGGCGGCAGGAGCGGCAGAACCAGAACGCCCGCGAGATCGCCGAGCGCGCGGGCGCGCTGTACGACAAGTTCGTGCTCTTCGTGCAGGACCTGGACGAGATGGGCTCTCGCCTGCAGCAACTGGACAAGACCTACGCCGCCGCGCGCAACAAGCTCTGCGAAGGACGCGGCAACCTGATCAGCCGCGCCGAGCAGGTAAAGCTGCTGGGCGCGCGGGCGAGCAAGAATCTGCCGACGGAGTGGCTGGAGCGGGCGTTGAGCGACGATGCGCCACTGGTGGAAGAGGGCGAGTAGGTCCGGCTTGCAAACGGACCTGTAGGAGCGAGCTTGCTCGCGAACACCTATCTCTCGTACACATCCATGTGGCCGACGGGTCCTGTTCGCGAGCAAGCTCGCTCCTATGAAGAGCCCGGCGTTGTTTCCGCGATGGGGCGTATGCGCTCCGTCAGAACAGCGAGTAAGGCCTGCCCGCCGTGCCATCGGCGAAGCGCTGCAGTCTGAAGGCGTGCAGATCCATTCCGGGGTCGCCCTTGTGTATCCACTGGCTCATCAGTTGGCCGACGATCGGCCCCATGGCGAAGCCGTGGCCGCAGAAGCCCGTGGCGATCAGCAGTCCGGGCACTTGCGCGGGTGCATCGAGCACCGGAATTCCGTCGGGCAGCACGTCGATCAGTCCCGCCCAGCTTTCCACGACTTTCACATCGCGTAGTGCCGGGAAGGCTTTCGCCAGGTTCTGCTGTGCCGTGAAGACACGCGCGGTGTTCGCCTTTACCTGCGGATCGCGCTCGCCCAGCACCGGGCCGTTGACGCGCCTTTCCGAGCCGGGCAGGCGCTGGCGCAAGTCGTGGAACAACGCGCCGTTGAGCTTGAAGGAGAAGCCCGCGCGGTGCTCCGGCAGGTGCGGCAGGTAGTGTCTCGCGCCGCGCAGATAGTCGAAGTTGAGGTCGATGTCGGCCTGGGTTTCGTCAGCCAGGTTGATGCTGCCGTCGGCACGCTGGCGGAAGCCGATGCCGTGGCCGATGAAGCTCTGGGCGCCCACGTCCGGGCCGGGGCTGGTGCGTGAAACGGTGCAGCGCACAGCCTGTTGCGGCAGCTCCAGGCCGAGGCTCTGCACCAGGCGCCAACTGCTGGCGCCCGCGCAGATCAGCAGGTGTCGGGTTTTCACATAGCCGCGCTCGGTCTGTACGCCGCAGACGGCGCCGGCGGCACGGTCGATGCCGGTGACGCCGCAGCCTTCGACGAACACGGCACCACGCTCAATGGCACGCAGCGCGTAGCCGGGCGCCACGCGCCGCGGTTCGGCCTGGCCGTCATTGGCGGTGTACAGGGCGCCCAGTGCGGGATCGCTCAACGTTGGCATCAACTGCGCGACTTCCGCGCGGCTCAGCAGTCGGGTGCCGAGGCCGAAGTTGGCGGCGACCTTCAGCCAGTCTTCGTACTTGCGCTGTTGCTCCGGTGTTTCGGCCAGATACAGGCAGCCGCCCTGGCGCCACTCCAGCGGCAGTTGCAGCTCCTCTTCCAGGCGCTCCCACAGCGGAATCGCCGCCATCATCAACGGCACTTCCGCCGGGTCGCGCGCCTGCTGGCGGACGAAGCCCCAGGCGCGGGTGGATTGCTGGCTGGCGATGCCGGCCTTGTCCAGCACCAGTACGCTCAGGCCCTGGCCGGCGAGCTGCCAGGCGCTGGCGCAGCCCATGATGCCGCTGCCGGCGATGACCACGTCCACCTGCTCGGGCAGGCGCTCCACGCGGGAGGAAAGGGCGGGGTGAAGCGGATAGGTTCCCATCGGCATACGGCGGCATCCCTGAATCGAATAACGGATGCCGCAGTATGCGATTGACCTGCGCCGCGCATCCACTGCGCGGGCGCGCCGACAGGCCCTATGACGCGCGCGCGGCCCGGCTGGCGGCCGGCGAACGGGCCAGGTAGTCCAGCGCTTCCTGGGTATTGGCCTCATGGTCGGGGTGGTACCAGGGCTTGAAATAGCGCAGGAAGCTGGTCGCCAGTGAGCTGATCTTCGGCAGTACGCCGGACTTCGAACCATCGCGCCAGATCGCGGCGAAGGAGCGCGGCCTGGCGATGCTCGGGTCCTGCCGCGACAGGGTGCGGGTGCCGAAGGCGAACAGGTAGATGATCAGCGGCCAGACCACGAACATCCACAACTGCCGGCTGACGAAGGTGCCGCCCAGGTGCACGTGCAGGTCGTGGGCGACATTGCGGTGCTCCACTTCCTCGGCGCCGTGCCAGCGGAACAGATCGAGCAGCACCGGGTCGGCCTTGGCGCGGTCCAGCGCGTCGGCTTCGAGAATCCATTTGCCGAGGATGCAGGTGAAGTGCTCCACCGCGGCGACGATGGCGCAGCGCTGGCCGATCCACCAGCGCTTGAGCCAGGGCGTGCGGTTGAACAGTTCGATGCCCAGCGGCGTGTCGCTGAGCAGTTGTTCGAACAGGTAGTCCATGACCCTGATGTAGCGCGTGGAGTCGATGCCGTGGTGGCTCAGGTAGCGCTCCAGAGCACCCGAGTGGGCGCGGGCGTGCATGGCCTCCTGGCGGATGAAGCCCTGCACGTCCTCGCGCAGCCGGCCTTCCTTCACGAAGGGCAGCGCCTTGTTGTACAGCCGGCAGAACCACAGTTCGCCCGCCGGCAGCATCATGTGGATGACGTTGATCGCGTGGGACGCCTCGGGCTCGCCGGGAATCCAGTGCAGCGGCGAGTCGCTGTAGTCGAACTGCACCTTGCGTTGCACGAGTTTGTGATGATGGTCGTTCATGGCAGTTCTCAGGCAGTGAGATTGAGACGGGCGAACAGGCGCGACAGCCAGGGCATGAAGCGCCATTGCAGGGCGCCCAGGTGCACTTCGCTGCCGACCTTCACCACTGGCTGGTTGCGTTCCACTGCGCGGGTGATGCGTTCGCCGACGGTGTCCGGGCTGAGCCGGCGCCGACGGTACAAACGCTGCACCTTGGCGCGGTGTTTCGCTTGTTGCTCCTCATCCAGGCCGGCGAAGCGCGTGGCCTGGACGATGCCGGTATCGACGAAGCCCGGGCAGGCCGCGCTGACGCCGATGCCATGGCCCGCCAGTTCGGCACGCAGGCATTCGCTGAGCATCAGCACCGCGGCCTTGCTGGTGGCGTAGGCCGGGTAGTTGCGCGACGGCGCGAAAGCCACGCCGGAGGCGACGTTGACCAGATGCCCCGGCTTGCCGGCCTCGACCATCTGCTGGCCGAACAACCGGCAACCGTCGATCACGCTCCACAGGTTGATGCGCAGCAGGCGTTCCCATTCCTGCGGGGTGGTCTTGAGCATCGGCCCGGCCATGCCGATGCCGGCGTTGCTGACCACCACGTCGGGCACGCCGAGGCTGCTCTTCACCCACTGCGCGAAGCGCTCCATGGCGGCGCTGTCGCCCACGTCCACGCAGTAGCTGTGAGCCGTCGCGCCGACCGCCCGGGCCAGTTCCGCGCTACGTTCGGCAGCGGCTGGGTCGATGTCCGCCGCCAGTACGCTGGCGCCGCGCTCGGCAAAGCTCAGCAGGGTCGAGCGACCGATGCCGCCGCCCGCGCCGGTGACCACCACCAGCTTGCCGGCAAAGGGGCCGGCGCCGGGTTTCAGTGCCGCGCGCTGCAGCTCCGGGGTGGCTTCGCCGCCCTCGATGTGGCTGACGAATTCGTCGATCCATTTGCCCAGCCGGGTCGGTTCGGCGAGTAGTTGCCAGTGTCCCGCAGTGACATCGCGGCGCCACAGGCGCGGGGCCCATAACGAGAGCTGCTGGAAGAGTTGCTGGCCGACGTAGCGGTCAAGGGTCGGCACGATGAGTTGCACCGGCACCTCGGTGTGGCGCTTGCGCGGCTTGAAGATCGAGGTGATGAAGTTGGCCCGATAGAGCTTCACGCCGTGCTCGCCATCACTGGCCTGGTGCGGGTTGCGCACCGGGTTGCGAATGCCTTCGACCTTGCGCAGATATTGCGGCCAGGCCTTCGCCGCGCCGAAGCGCCACGACAGCGACGGCAGCAGCGGCAGGTGGAAGTAGTAGATGTACCAGGAGTGCAGCAGCTGGCTGGCCATCTGCAGCAGGGCGCGTGGGGTCTTGCGGCGCAGACGGTCGCGCATCCAGAAACCGATGTGGTCCAGGCAGGGGCCGGAGACGCTGGTGTAGGAAGCGATGCGGGCACGCAGTTGCGGATCAGTGACGCTTTCCCAGGTCTGGATCGAGCCCCAGTCATGGGCCACCAGATGCACCGCGCGCTGCGGGCTGACGGCGTCGAGCACGGCCTTGAGGTCCTGGCTGAGCAGCTCAAGGCGATAGTCGCGGGTCTTGCGCGGCTTGTCCGATTCACCGGCGCCGCGCACGTCGTAGGCCACCAGCTGGAAGCGCCCCGAGAGGTGGCGGATCAGCGGCAGCCAGGTTTCATGGTTGTCCGGGTAGCCGTGGACGAACAGCACCATCGGCAGGTGCGCCTCGCCCCAGCGCCACACGGCCAGGCGTACGTTACCGGACTGCACGTCCAGCCGCTCCGGCGCCGGCAGGGTCTTCTCCAGCATGGCGTTCATGCCACCTCCCGCCGCGCCGGGGCGCTGATCAGGCCGCGCTCGGTCCAGCGGCGCACGTGGGGCAGATCGTCGTCCAGCCAGTAGGCGTCGTCCGCGGTGACCACCAGCAGCTCCTCGAACTTGGCGCCCACGCCGCGCAGGCCCAGGTGCGGTTCGACAGCCCAGAGGCCCGGGGTCGGGGCGTGCTGCGAACGGTCATTGCTCGACCACAGCGGCGACCAGCCCTCGCGGCGGCCGGTGATCAGGGCGTTTTTCATCAGGGTGGCGATGTTGCGCACGCCAAAGCGCGCGAGCGACGGGCCGGTGTTGCGCGCGCCGAGTTTTTCCACGCGGTGCGCCAGCACTTCGAAGGGATAGGCCTTGTGTCGCGGCAGGGTGCCCTGGCGGTGGCAGAGGCGGTCCACCGACTGGCTGACCTCGGCCAGCGGCAGGCGTTGGCGCACCTGTTCGACGATCAGGTTGCGGTGTGCCAGCAGGTCATCCATCAGCCGTTCCACCAGCAGGTTGTGGCCCAGCGCGCCGGAGTAGCCGACATCGGCGGTGTAGGCGCCCAGGGTCGGCGCGCAGTCGAGGATGAACGGCATGCCTTCCTCCAGCCGCTGCTTGCCGGGGTAGAAGGCCAGGTTGAAACCGCCCAGATGGCGCAGGCCGTCGAAGCCCTTGAACGAAGTGCGGCTGCCGAACCAGGCGAAGGGCTGGTGGAACCAGTCGCGCACGCCATGATCGAGCAGCCAGGTCTTCATCAGCGCGGCGGTTTCGCGCTCGCTGATGCCCGGGCGCAGGTCGCCGGCAATGGTTTCGCAGCAGCGGTAGGCCAGTTGCTGAATCTCGCGGAAGTGCCGCAGGTCTTCGGGGGTGGGCACCCAGGCGCCTTGGGACATGACTTTCTCCAGGCTGGTTGTTGTTATCGTTACATCGGGTGATGTCACGATCGATGCTGACCCATCGGTTGCCGTTGCGCCATGCGTGCGCGCCGTGCCTGGAGTGTTACCGGAGCGAAGAGCCCCTGACGGCGCGGGTTGCGGCCGGCAGGGCGGAATCGGGTGGGCGCACTTCCCGTCTTTGGTTGGGGCGCGCGGCTGTGTGGTGGATCACTTTGCAGCGAATGCCCTGGATTGTTCGGTGCATGCCTGGCTGGCTATCATCCGCCCCATGAGCACACCCCTGAATCTCCTGCAGCGCCTGCTGCAACGCCCGGACGACGCACCCTCCGTGATGGAGGACGAGCGCGAGTACTCGGTGGATGAACTGGCCCGCGAAGGCGGCACCACGGTGCGCAACCTGCGCGCCTACCAGGACCGCGGCCTGCTGCCACCGCCGGAGCGCCGGGGGCGCGCCGGGGTGTATTTTGCCGGCCACCTGCGTCGCCTGCGGTTGATCAACCGCCTGCTGGAGCGCGGCTACAACATCGCCAACATCAAGGAGTTGCTGCAGAGCTGGGAGCGCGGCCATGACCTGGACCACGTGCTCGGCCTCGACGAAGCCATCGTCGGCCCGTGGAACCTGGAGTCGCCCGGCAGCATCGAGTTCAGCGACCTGCAGGCGCTGTTCGGTGACGAGTTGAATGACGCGGTGATCGACCAGGCGCTGGCACAGGGCCTGCTGGCCTTCGATGGCGAGCGCATCAGCATCCCCAGCCCGCGTTTGTTCAACGCCGGCGTCGAGCTGTACCGTGCCGGCATTCCGCTCGCTGCGCTGCTCGACCACCTGGCCGTGTTGCGCACGGATACCGAGCACCTGGCCGCCGGTATCGTGCGGCTGGTGGTCACCCACCTGGTGGACAAGCCTGGCGCCGACCTGCTGCCCGGCGCGGCCGATCTGGAGCGTCTTGCCGAAGTCTTCCAGCGCTTGCGCCCGGTGGCGGAGCAGGTGGTGCTGGTGGAGCTGGCGCGCGGCCTGAAACGTTCAGCCAACGAGATGCTCGGCGAGCGCGTCGGGGAAATCCTCCGGCGCATGGAAACGCCGGACTAGAGCCTCAGCTTCTGCCGCCTGCGTGGGCCAGCTTGCCGCGTAGCCAGCGCCGCGCCGGGTCGTCCTCGCTGCTCTCCGACCAGATCTGCACGAAATCGAAACGGGCCAGTTGCAGTGGCGGTTCGAAGCTGGCCAGACCGTGGGCTGCAAGGTTTTCGGGGAGCATTCGCGCGGCGATGGTCAGGACCAGGTCGGTGCCCGCCAGCAGACTCGGCGCCACGCTGAAGTGCGGCACCGTGGCCGCCACCTGACGGCGCCGGCCGAGTTTTTCCAGATGGCTGTCGATCTCTTCCGCCGGGCTCTGCTGCAGGGCGACCCGCAGGTGCGGGGTGGCGAGGTAGTCGTCCAGGTCCAGGCGCTTGCGGCCGCCCAGGGTTTCGCGGGAGCACAGGCAGACAAAGCGTTCCTCGAACAGGCGTTGCACGCGCAGCCCTTCCGGCAGCATCGGGAATACCCCGAGGGCGCCATCCAGCTCGCCACTCGCCACCTGCTCGGCCATGCCCCCGCGCGAAGCCTGGCGGACGTCCAGGTGAATGCCCGGCGCTTCGCGGCGCAGGACCGGCAGCAGCGTCGGCAACACCACCCAGGCGCCGTAGTCGGACATGCCCAGGCGCAGCTCCAGCTCGGCGCTGGCCGGGTCGAAATCATCGCCCAGCACCAGCCGACGTACGCCACCGAGGATTTCCCGCAGCGGGCCGGCCAGCTCGAAGGCGCGGCGGGTCAGCTGCATCTGGTTGCCGGTGCGCACCAGCAGCGGGTCATCCAGCAGGTCGCGCAGGCGATTCAGCGCGTGGCTTACCGCCGGCTGGGTCATCGCCAGCCGCTCGGCGGCCCGGGAGACGTGGCGCTCTTCCAGCAGGGCATCGAGGATCACCAGCAGGTTGAGATCGATGCGGCGCAAGTCATGAATCGAGTGCATTCAGGTTGTACCAATCATTCATTTCCATGCGCTGGATGGATAGCAGAAGCTGGGCCCCATCGACAAGCCATGGAGAATCTTCGATGTCGAAACTGCTTCTGCTCTTGCCCGCCATCGCTGTGGGCGCGCTGGTTGCCCTGCAGGCGGGCAGCAACTCGCTGCTGGGGCGCCAACTGGGTCATCCGCTGAGTGCCAGCCTGACCTCGCTGGGTGTCAGCCTGGCGGCGGTGATCATTGCGCTACTCGCGTTTCGCGTGCCGCTCCCGGCCGCCGCAGGAATTGCCGCCACGCCCTGGTGGGGCTGGCTGGGTGGGCTGTTCGGTGCGGCGTATCTGACGGTGGCGGTGATGCTGGCGCCGCAGCTGGGCGCGGCAACCTTCCTCGCCTGTGTGGTAGCAGGGCAGATGCTGATGTCGGCGTTGTGCGACCAGTACGGTTGGGCAGGGTTTGCGGTGCGGCGCTTGTCGCCGGAAGGCTATCTGGCCATCGGGCTGATCATTGCCGGGGTGATGTTGTTGCAGTGGCGGGGGAGGGTGGCGTGAAGTATCGCTGGCTGCCGGCGTTGGGCGGGTTCGCGAGCAAGCTCGCTCCTACAGTCAATGCCGACTTTGGAGCTTTTTTTGTAGGAGCGAGCTTGCTTGCGAACCGCGCGAACCGCCGCCGCTGCGAACGAACGGCGGGCGGACTTATCTCAAGCTCAGATGCCGACTCAACAACGCCCGCAACGCCGCTGGCTTCACCGGCTTGGGCAGGAAGTCCAGCCCGGCCGCGTGGATCTGCGCCACCAGTTCGGGGCGGGCGTCCGCGCTGATCACCACGCCCGGCACCGGTTCACCCAGGCGCGTGCGTAGCCAGGCCATGAGGTCGGTGCCCAGTTCGCCGTCGTCCAGGTGGTAATCGATCAACGCCAGTTGCGGGCGCGCATCGCCGTCGAGCAGCGCCTGGCATTCCTCGCGGCTGCGCGCGGTGAGCACGCGGCAGCCCCAGCGGGTCAGCAGGCTGTTCATGCCGGTGAGGATACTGTCTTCGTTGTCCACGCAGAGCACCTGCGCACCGTTGAGCTGTTCCGGGGTTTCCACCTTGTGCCCGTTGAGCGGCGCCGGGGCCGGCTGGCGCGCCAGTGGCACGCTGACGCTGAAGACGCTGCCCTTGCCCGGCCAGGAGCGGACTTCCAGGCGGTGGCCGAGTACCTTGCACAGCCGGTCGGCGATCGCCAGGCCGAGCCCCAGGCCCTTTTCCGCGCGGGTCTGGTGGCTGTCCAGGCGTTTGAATTCTTCGAAGATCACCTGCAGCTTATCCGGCGGGATGCCCGGGCCGTGGTCCCAGACTTCCAGGCGCAGATGCCCGGCCTCGCGACGTACGCCGAGGAGCACATGGCCCTTGGCGTAGCGGAAGGCATTGGTGAGGAAGTTCTGCAGTACGCGGCGCAGCAGCTTGATGTCGCTCTCCACGCGCAGCTTGCTGCCGCGCACGTGGAAGTCGATGCCGTGCTCCTGGGCCAGTACACGGAATTCCACGCCGAGGGTGTCGTACAGGTTGCTCAGCGGGAAGGCCGCGACGTCGGCGCTGACGCGGCCGCCTTCCAGCCGCGAGATGTCCAGCAGGTCGGTGATCAGGTCTTCCGCCGAGCGCAGCGAGGAGTCCAGGTGGCGCACCAGCTCGGTGGCTTCCTCGGGCAGTTTCTCCTGGTGGGCGAGGGCGGCGGAGAACAGCCGCGCGGCGTTCAGCGGCTGCATCAGGTCGTGGCTGACGGCGGCGAGGAAGCGCGACTTCGACTGGTTCGCCGCCTCGGCCGTGCCCTTGGCCTCGGTGAGCGCCTGGTTCAGTTGCGATAGCTCGAAGGTCCGCTCCTGCACCCGCTGTTCCAGGCTTTCATTGGCGTCCTTCAGGCCCTGCTCGGCATCGCGGTAGTTGGTGATGTCGGTGAAGCTCATGACGAAACCGCCGCCGGGCATCGGGTTACCGATCAGCTCGATCACCCGGCCATTGGGGAACAGCCGTTCGGAGGTGTGCGGCGTGCCCTGGCGCATCCAGTACAGGCGCTTGGCCACGTGCAGGTCCGGGTCGCCGGGCCCGCACAGGCCGCGCTCGGCGTTGTAGCGGATGATGTCGGCAATCGGCCGGCCGACGTAGATCAGCCCGTCCGGGTACTCGAACAGCTCGATGTAGCGGTGGTTCCAGGCCACCAGGCGCAGCGACTGGTCGACCACGCTGATGCCCTGGGTGATGTTCTCGATCGCGCCCTGCAGCAGCGCGCGGTTGAACTGCAGCACTTCGGAGGCTTCGTCGGCGATCTTCACCACGTCCTCCACCTGCATCTCGCGGCCTTCGATGGCGGCCTTCACCACGGCGCGCGCGGACGAGGCGCCGAGTACGCCGGCGAGCAGGCGTTCGGTGTGGGCGATCCATTCGTCGTTGGCGTTCTGGCTGGGGGTGAAGCCCTTGCCCTGGCGGTAGGCGAAGCGGATGAAACTCTGCCGCGCGCGCTCCTCGCCGACGAAGCGGGCGGCGAGCATCAGCAGGTCTTCCAACTGCACCGCGAGCATCGAGCGCGAGCTGAGCTTCTGCGAGATTTCCTGGCCGATGAAGCGGCTGGCCTGCCAGTGCTCCGAGACGCGGGTGCGGGAGAACACCGAGACCAGCCCGAACAGCGCGAAGTTGCCGATCAGCGAAAGCAGCACGCCCAGGGTCAGCGGCTCGATGGACAGGCCGAACGGGCGGCCCGCCAGCCAGGCCAGGCCGGGGAAGGTTTCCAGCGGCCAGCCCAGGCCCTTGGCGACCACCGGCAGCACCAGCGTGTAGGCCCAGAGGAACGAGCCGGCGGCCAGGCCGGCGAATACGCCGCGGCGGTTGGCCTGCTTCCAGTACAGTGCGCCGATCATTGCCGGGCCGAGCTGGGCGATGGCGGCAAAGGCGATCTGGCCGATGGTGGCCAGGCTCGCGGTGGACCCCAGCAGTCGGTAGCTGACGTAAGCCAGGAGGAGGATCAGCGCGATGCTCACCCGGCGCACGGTCAGCAGCCAGTGGCGGAACACCTCGAAGGGCTGCTCGGCCTCGCCCTTGCGGCGCAGCAGCCAGGGCAGCAGCATGTCGTTGGAGACCATGGTGGACAGCGCCACGCTGGCGACGATCACCATGCCGGTGGCCGCCGAAGCGCCACCAATGAAGGCCAGCAGGGCCAGCGCCGGATGCGCCTCGGCCAGCGGCAGGCTGATCACGAAGGAATCGGGCATCACGCCGGCTGGCAGGTGCATCTGCCCGGCCAGGGCGATCGGCACCACGAACAGCGCGGCCAGCACCAGGTAGATCGGGAACACCCAGCGCGCCAGGTTCAGGTCGCGCGGTTCGATGTTCTCCACCACCAGCACGTGGAACTGCCGCGGCAGGCACATGATCGCGGTCATCGCCACGCCGGTCTGCAGCAGCATGGCCGGCCAGTGCACGGTCTCCTTCCAGTACTCGTTGAGCTGCGGGGCGACGCGGGCCTTGTCCACCAGGTCGCCGAAGCCGTCGTAGAGGCCGTAGGTGACGAAGATGCCGACGGCGAGGAAGGCAGTGAGCTTGACCAGCGATTCGAAGGCGATCGCCAGCACCATGCCGCGGTGGTGCTCGGTGACGTCCAGGTTGCGGGTACCGAAGACGATGGTGAACAGCGCGAGGATCAGCGACACGATCAGCGCCGTGTCCTGGGCACGGATGCCGGTGGAGTCGGGGCCGGCGCCGATCAGCAGGTTCACCCCGAGGACGATGCCCTTGAGTTGCAGGGCGATGTAGGGCAGCACGCAGACCACGCAGATCAGCGCCACCACCACCGCCAGCGCCTGCGACTTGCCGTAGCGCGCGGCGATGAAGTCGGCGATGGAGGTGATGTTCTCCTGCTTGCTGATCATGATCATCTTCTGTAGCACCCAGGGTGCGAAGAGCATCAGCAGCACGGGGCCGACATAGATCGGCAGGAATGACCAGAGCTGGTCGGCGGCCTGGCCGACGGCGCCGAAGAACGTCCAGCTGGTGCAGTACACCGCCAGCGACAGGCTGTAGACCCAGGCGCGGACACGCGGCGAAAGTGGGGCGCGACGGCGGTCGCCATAGAACGCGATGGCGAACAGGACCGCCATGTAGAGCAGGGCGACCGTTGCGATCAACCCACTGGACAACGACATGCTGACTCCGGAAATGAACTGGCTCCCCCGCAGGAGCGCTGGCAGCAGTTTCGCACCAAAGTCCGGAACTGTCAGACGCCTGCTACCAATGTCTCAGTGGCGCTGTGTCGCGTCTCACACTTGAGAGCTGGACGCGGGGCTGGTAGCTTGCCGGCCTTTTCGCGGTCCGTCCGTCGCACCCGCCCGGGTACGCGGCACTTCGACGGGCCGCTACGCTCTGATGTGAGCGATGATGTCGCGTCGTGTTTCGAGGAGGGCGCCATGTTCAGACCGTTACCCATCACCTTGCAGCGCGGGGCCCTGCGCCTGGAGCCGATGGTGGAGGCCGACGTGCCGGACCTGGTGACGCTGGCGGAGCAGAACCGCGATGTCCTGCAGTTCATGAGCGCTCCGGGGCGCCCGGACTGGTACCGCCAGGGCCTGGCCGACCAGCGCGAGGGCCGCGCCCTGCCGCTGGTGGTGCGCCTGGGCAACCAGATCGTCGGCACCACGCGGTTCATGGACTTCCTCCCGGCGCTGCCGGCCTGCGAGATTGGCGCCACCTGGCTGGACCAGGGCCAGCACGGCAGTGGCCTCAATGCCACCATGAAGTACCTGATGCTGCGCCACGCCTTCGATAGCTGGAAGATGGTCCGCGTGCAGTTCAAGACCGCCGCCAGCAACGAGCGCTCCCAGCGTGCCATCGAGAAGCTCGGGGCGGTGCGTGAGGGGGTGTTGCGCAACCATCGGCGCCTGGCTGGCGGCCGGCTCGACGACACCATCCTCTACAGCATCACCGACCAGGAATGGCCGCAGGTGAAGGCTGCGCTGGAAGCTGGGTTCGCCGGCTGAGTGATACTCTGCACCGCTTGCCCCCTCACCCTAACCCTCTCCCCAAGGGAGAGGGGACTGTTCGGCGCAGGAGGAAACTATCGTGTCAGCCGGCACAGACGGCTCCCTCTCCCTCTGGGAGAGGGCGGGGGTGAGGGAAAGCCCGGACGCCATTTTCCAGTAATGGCTGATATGCCTGCAGGGCACGGCATACGAAGAGTCCCTTGACGGGAGTGGTAGATGGCAGAAGACCACGCAAGCGGCGAACGCACCCGCTTCTGGCGCGCCCAGGAGCTGGGCGGCGTCGAGCTGCTGCACGCGCGCTACATCGAGCAGGTGTTCTCGCCCCATGTCCATGAAGGCTTCGCCTTCGTCATGATCGAGCAGGGTGCGCAGCGCTTCCACCATCGCGGCGCCGAGCACTTCGCCCCGGCCGGCAGCGTGGTGCTGATCAACCCCGACGAGGTCCATACCGGCTCCAAGGCCGACGAGGCCGGCTGGCGCTACCGCGGTTTCTACCCGGAGCTGGCGCAGGTTTCCGGCGTGCTGGAGGAGCTTGAACTGGGCAAGGGTGGCACACCGTCTTTCGATGCCAGCGTGGTGAATGATCCGGAGCTGGTGCAGGCGTTGTTCGCCGCCCACCGCCTGGTGGATTCCGACGCCACTGTGCTGCAGCGCCAGACCTGCTGGCGCGAGGCGCTTCTGCTGCTGTTCCAGCGCCATGCGCGAATTCCCGAAGCGCCGCCGGCGGGCAATGAACCGCTGGCGGTAGCGCGAGCCCGCGAGCTGCTCGGTGCAAGGCTGATGGAGCCGCCGTCGCTGGAGGAACTGGCCGCCGCCGTCGGACTGTCGCCCTTCCACTTCGCTCGGGTGTTCCGCAAGGCCACCGGGCTTCCTCCTCACGCCTGGCTCAAGCAGCGCCGACTGGAGCAGGCGCGGGCTCTGCTCAAGCAGGGTTGCATGCCGGTGAACGTGGCGATGCAGCTGGGCTTCGCCGACCAGAGCCATCTCAGCCGGCAATTCAAACAGGCCTATGGCGTCGGCCCCGGCGAGTACCGCCAGGCCTGCGCGCGGTCGTTCCGGTCGGCCTGATTCCCCGGTGCCATTTTCAGCCAGGTCCCGCCACTGAGGGGCTGCTGGCCAATTGCTGCGCCAGATGAACAGTCGTTCGGCATGCCGAAAAGAGAATCTGAGTCAACCGGAATATTTTTTCATTTGCGATACATTTGCATTTACAAAATTTACAATCAGTTCTAATTTGCCGCCCCTTCACGAAGTACCCGGGGAGGGGGAAGCATGTCGCACGTTCGTTCGTGGTCGCGCCTGGCGATCGCCGTTGCCCTGGCCACGCCGCTGCTGCCGGCGCAGGCCGAAGAAGACACCAAGGAACTGGAGACCGTCACCGTCGTCGGTGACTGGCTCGGCGAGGCCGACCAGCAGGTGGTGCAGAACCACCCCGGCGCGCGCACCGTGGTACGCCGCGAGCAGATGATCGAAGAGGGCGCGCAGAACGTGCGCGACGTGCTGCGCGGCATTCCCGGCGTGCAGGTGCAAGACAACAACGGCACCGGTGGCAGCGATGTTTCCCTCAACGTTGGCGTGCGCGGCCTGACCTCGCGCCTGTCGCCGCGCTCCACCGTGCTCATCGATGGCGTCCCGGCCGCCGTGGCGCCCTATGGCCAGCCACAACTGTCGATGTTCCCGCTGTCGGTGGGCAACCTCGACAGCGTCGACGTCGTGCGTGGCGCCGGTTCCGTGCGCTATGGGCCGCAGAACGTCGGCGGGGTGATCAACTTCGTCACCCGGGCGATTCCCAAGGAGTTCTCCGGCGACGTCGGCAGCACCGTGGAAACCGCTTCCCACGGTGGCTGGAAGAAGCTCTACAACGCCTTCCTCGGCGGCACCGCCGACAACGGCATGGGCGCTGCGCTGCTGTATTCGGGCGTGAAGGGCGCGGGCTACCGCGACAGCAACGACGCCACCGACATCGACGACGTGATGTTCAAGACCCACTGGGCGCCCACAGACGTCGACGAGTTCTCCGCCAACTTCCACTACTACGACGGCAGCGCCGACATGCCCGGTGGCCTGACCCAGGCGCAGTTCGACAAGGACCCGTACCAGTCGGTGCGCGACTACGACAACTTCACCGGTCGTCGCAAGGACGTCTCGCTCAAGTACAAGCGGCAGATCGACGACCTCACCCAGGTCGAAGTGCTGACCTACTACAGCGACAGCTTCCGTGGCAGCACCATCGCCAACCGCGACCTCAAGACCCTGGCGTCCTACCCGCGCGACTACCACACCTTCGGTATCGAGCCGCGCGTGTCGAAGATCTTCATGGTCGGCCCGACCACCCAGGAAGCCAGCATCGGCTATCGCTACCTGAAGGAGGCGATGCACGAGCGCGCCAGCCAGGTCGGCCTGGTGAACAACATTCCCACCGTGCAGCCGGGCGCCGATGGCCACATCTACCAGGACCGCACCGGCGGCACCGAGGCGAACTCCATCTACCTCGACGACAAGATCGACGTGGGCAACTGGACCGTCACCCCGGGTATCCGCTTCGAGCGCATCTCTACCGACTGGCATGAGCGCCCGGTGCTCGACAACAAGGGCAAGCCGGTCCAGGAGAAGAACCGCAGCAAGGACTACAACGAGCCGTTGCCAGCGCTGGCGGTGATGTATCACCTGTCGGACGAGTGGAAGCTGTTCGCCAACTACGAGACCTCCTTCGGCAGCCTGCAGTACTTCCAGCTCGGCCAGGGCGGTAGCGGCAACGACACCGCCAGCGGCCTGCAGCCGGAAAAGGCGAAGACCTACGAAGTGGGCACGCGCTATGACAACGGCACCTGGGGTGGCGAAGTCACGCTGTTCTACATCGACTTCGACGACGAACTGCAGTACATCAGCAACGACGTGGGCTGGACCAACCTGGGCGCCACCAAGCACCAGGGCATCGAGACGTCGGCGCACTACGACATGGCTGCCCTCGACCCGCTGCTTGCCGGCCTGACCGCCTACGGCACCCTGACCTATACCCGCGCGACCTACGAAGGCGACATTCCCGGCTTCAAGGGCCGTGACCTGCCGCTGTACTCGCGCCAGGTGGCCACCGTCGGCCTGCGCTACGAGCATGATCGCTGGACCTACAACGTCGACGGCTTCGCCCAGTCGAAGCAGCGCGCGCCAGGCCCGACCACCAACTCCAACGGCAGCTTCACCGGCAACTACATCACCGAGCCGAGCGCCGATGGCCAGTACGGCAATATTCCCGGCTACGTGCTGTGGAACGCCCGCGTGGGCTACGACTTCGGCCCGCAGGCGTCGAACCTGAAGGTTGCCGCCGGGGTGAAGAACATCTTCGACCAGATGAACTACACCCGCTCCAGCGACAACAACGCGGGGATTTACCTCGGCGAGCCACGCACCTTCTACGTGCAGGGCAGCGTCGGCTTCTGACGTCGTCCCGCCCCTGGGAAAAGCCCGTCCTTTGCGACGGGCTTTTTCTTGCGCGGATTGCACTGTCCAAATGGATTTGTGCGGAAAATGTGGCTTTTCTTCACGCTGTTGCCGTCATATCCGTGCTGTCATTCCGGCTCAAGGCCGCTACGCAGGTATACAAGGACGATGTCTCAACACTCGCAATTCGCCCTACTGGGCACCAAGCGATTCCTGCCCTTCTTCATCACCCAACTGCTGGGTGCGTTCAACGACAACATCTTCAAGCAATCGCTGATTCTGGCGATCCTCTACCACCTTACCGTTGGCGGTGACCGCAACCTGCTGGTCAACCTCTGCGCGCTGTTGTTCATCCTGCCGTTCTTCCTGTTCTCCGCCCTCGGCGGCCAGTTCGGCGAGAAGTTCAACAAGGACGCGTTGATGCGTGCGCTGAAGCTGGCCGAAATCGTGATCATGGCGGTGGGCGCCGCGGGCTTCGTGTTCGGCAGCCTGCCGCTGCTGTTCCTCGCGCTGTTCGCCATGGGCACCCACTCGGCGCTGTTCGGCCCGGTGAAGTACTCGATCCTGCCGCAGCACCTGCGCGAGGACGAACTGGTCGGTGGCAACGCCCTGGTGGAAATGGGCACCTTCCTCGCCATCCTCTGCGGCACCATCGGCGCCGGTGTGCTGATGTCGCGGCAGGACTACGCCGTCGGCGTCGGCATCGCCGTGGTGCTGGTGGCCGTCTGCGGTTTCCTCGCCAGCCGCAACATTCCCCGTGCGGCCGCCGCGCTGCCGGACCTGAAGGTCGACTGGAACATCTTCCGCCAGTCCTGGAGCATCCTCCTGCTCGGTCTGCGCCAGCGCCCCGCGGTGTCGCGCTCGCTGGTGGGCAACTCGTGGTTCTGGTTCCTCGGCGCGGTCTACCTGACGCAGATCCCGACCTACGCCAAGGAGCTGCTGCACGGCGACGAGAGCGTGGTGACGCTGATCCTCACCGTATTCTCGGTGGGTATCGCGCTGGGCTCGATGCTCTGCGAAAAGCTCTCCGGCAAGAAGGTCGAGATCGGCCTGGTGCCCTTCGGCTCCATCGGCCTGAGCCTGTTCGGCATCCTCCTGTGGTGGCATTCGGGCGGCTTCCCGCAGGGCGAGCAGCCCTACAACTGGCTGGCGGTGCTGGAGCACTCGCAGTCCTGGGCGGTGCTGGCCGACATCCTCGGCATCGGCATCTTCGGCGGCTTCTACATCGTGCCGCTGTATGCGCTGATCCAGGCGCGCACCGAGGAGGACAAGCGCGCGCGGGTGATCGCCGCCAACAACATCCTCAACGCGCTGTTCATGGTGGTCGCGGCGATTGTCTCGATCCTGCTGCTGTCGGTGGCGAAGCTGTCGATTCCCGAGCTGTTCCTCGTGCTCTCGCTGATGAACGTCGCGGTGAACGTCTACATCTTCAAGATCGTCCCCGAGTTCACCATGCGCTTCCTGGTCTGGCTGCTGACCCACTCGATGTACCGGGTGGATCATCGCAACCTCGAAGCCATCCCCGATGACGGCCCGGCGGTGCTGGTGTGCAACCACGTGTCCTTTGTCGATGCGCTGCTGATTGCGGGTTCGGTGCGGCGTCCGGTGCGCTTCGTCATGTACTACAAGATCTTCCGCATCCCGGTGCTCAATTTCATCTTCCGTACGGCTGGCGCCGTGCCCATCGCCGGGCGCAACGAAGACGCGCAGACCTACGAGAAGGCCTTCGCCAAGGTCGCCGAGTACCTGCGTGAAGGGGAGCTGGTGTGCATCTTCCCCGAGGGCATGCTGACCCTGGACGGCGAGATGAACGAGTTCCGCGGTGGCGTCGAGCGGATCATCGAGGAGACCCCGGTGCCGGTGATCCCGATGGCGCTGCGGGGGCTGTGGGGCAGCTTCTTCAGTCGCGATCCGCAGAAGGGCTTCTTCCGCCGCTTGTGGTCGCGGGTCTGCCTGGTGGCCGGTCAGCCGGTGGCGCCGGAAGAGGCCAAGCGCCTGGCGCTGCAGGAGCAGGTTGCGGCGCTGCGTGGTGCGGCTCGCTGAGTTTTACGCGGCAAAGAAAAAGCCCCGGCAATGCCGGGGCTTTTTCATGGGCGTGTCGCGGTTCAGATAACCTGAACTTCGTCAGCCTGCAGGCCCTTCTGGCCTTCAACCACAACGAAGGAGACCTTCTGGCCTTCCTGCAGCGATTTGAAGCCGGTGCCCTGGATGGAGCGGAAGTGCACGAAGACATCGTTGCCGCTTTCCGGAGTGATGAAGCCGAAGCCCTTGGCGTCATTGAACCACTTGACGGTGCCGGTCTGACGATTCGACATGGAAATACACCTTGAACAATTGAATATTGTTTTGCGGAAAAGTCCGCGCTCGTCCTGAGTTGCAAGGTGCAGTCGAAGCCGGGTGGTGGGGAATGGCCCCACCAGGTCACGAGCCACAGTGACCCAAGCAAACACAGTGGCCCGCAGCATACCGACAAATTTTCGGGAAAGCGACAGCCCGCCGGTATCGAGAACCGATACAGCGTCAGTGGCTCATTTTCAGTCCGACCAGTCCGCACAGAATCAGCGCGACACTGAGCAGGCGCACCGGCGCCATGGACTCGCCGAACAGCACGATCCCGACGATGACGGTGCCGACCGCGCCGACACCGGTCCAGATGGCGTAGGCGGTGCCCAGCGGCAGATTTCTCATTGCCAGGCCCAGCAACCCCATGCTGGTGATGATCGCCAGTATGGTGAGGATGGTCGGTATCGGACGGGTGAAGCCTTCGGTGTATTTCAGGCCGACAGCCCAGCCCACTTCGAACAGGCCGGCGACGAACAGAATGATCCAGGACATGGAACTCTCCAGACGGTGGATGGAAGGAAGGGCCGTCCCCGCTGGAGCACCGGAAGGTGGTGAGGTCGTCCTCACAATGTGCATTATTTTGCACAAAATCGGTGCGCCGGGCAACCCGGCGCAGGATTCCTGCCCTATTGCGGGGCCTGCTTCTGCGCCGATGGCTCGTCGCTCATGCGGCGGAACCAGGTGGACAGCGTGGCACCGGAGATGTTGTGCCAGACACTGAACAGCGCGCTGGGCACTGCCGCCAGCGGTGAGAAGTGCGCGCTGGCCAGTGCCGCGCCGAGGCCGGAGTTCTGCATGCCGACTTCCAGCGCCAGCGACTTGCGCTGCGCCAGCGGCAAGCCGAAGACCTTGGCGGTGAAATAGCCGAGCAGGAAGCCGAAGCCGTTGTGCAGGATTACCACGGCCATGATCAGCAGGCCGGACTCGGCGATCTTCGCCTGACTGGCGGCGACCACGGCGGCGACGATGATCACGATGGAAATCACCGAGATCAGCGGCAGCACGTCGACTACGTGGCGAACCCGCGCGCCGAGCATGCGCTGGGCGACAAGGCCGAGCACGATGGGCACCACGACGACCTGCAGGATCGACCAGAACAGTGCGCCGAAGGACACCGGCAGCCAGGCCGAAGCCAGCAGCCAGATCAGCGCCGGTGTCAGCAGCGGGGCGAGGAGGGTGGTCACGCCGGCGATGGCTACGGAAAGCGCCAGGTCGCCGCGCGACAGCCAGGTCATCACGTTGGACGCGGTACCGCTGGGGCAGCAGCCGACCAGGATGACCCCTACGGCGATTTCCGCCGGCAGATGCATCAGTTGGCAGAGCAGCCAGGCCATGCCGGGCATGATCACGAAGTGGGCGATCACGCCGAGGGTGACGCGCCAGGGATGCCGGGCGACTTCGGCGAAGTCCTCGACCTTGAGCGTCAGGCCCATGCCGAACATCACTACGCCGAGCATGGGCACGATGGCGATGGTGAGCGGAGTGAACAGAGAAGGGATGAAGAACGCCAGGATGGCGAAGAGCAGCACCCAGAGGGCGAAGGTGTTGCCCATGAAGCGGCTGAGCAGGATGAGAGCACGCATGGGCCGTCCTTCTGGTTATGCAGGCCTTGTCCAGTGCCAGGCACCGCGCGGGCGCGGCGCCTGTGGGGGGATCAGATGCCTTCTGGCATCGCCTCGCCGCCGAGTGCTTCGATCAGCGCCGCGAGGAACTCGGCGAAGGTCAGCATCATCAGGGTGAAGCTGGCGTCGAGCTGGCCGAGGGCGTCTTCGCCGCCGTCCTGCTCCGCCTTCTCCTGCAGCATGTCTTCGAAGCGCAGGCGCTTGATCGCGACCTTGTCGTCGAGGACGAAGGACAGCTTGTCCGACCAGGCCAGGGACAGCTGGGTGACCAGCTTGCCGGCAGTCAGGTGCAGCTGGATTTCCTCACTGGTCAGATCCTGGCGCTTGCAACGCACCACGCCGCCGTCTTCGTGGGTATCACGCAGCTCGCACTCGTCGAGGACGAAGAAGTCGCCGGCGGCTTCCTGGGTCTTCACCCATTCGGTCAGGGTGGCGGTCGGCGCGGTCTTCACGGTCAGCGGCCGCACCGGCAGCGAGCCCAGGGCTTCGCGCAGGGTCGACAGCAGGTCTTCGGCCTTCTTCGCGCTGGAGGTGTCGACCAGGATCAGGCCGAGGCTCGGAGCGATGGCGGCGAAGGTCACCGAACGGCGGATGAAGGCACGTGGCAGCAGGGTCTGGACGATCTCGTCCTTGAGCTGGTCGCGCTCCTTCTTGTAGACCTTGCGCATCTGCGCGGCTTCGATCTCGTCGACCTTCTCCTTCAGCGCGTCACGCACCACGCTGCCGGGGAGGATGCGCTCTTCCTTGCGGGCACTGATCAGGAAGAAACCCTCGCTGGCGTGAACCAGCGGTGCGTCCGGGCCCTTGCCGAAGGGAGCGGAGAAACCATAGGTAGTCAGCTCCTGGCTGGCGCAGGAGCGCGCCGGTTTGCTGGCCAGGGCCTTTTCCAGGGCATCGGCGTCGATCTGCAGATCCTGGGTGAGGCGGTACACGAGCAGATTGCGGAACCACATGAGGGGCTAACTCCTGGACACAAAGGATGCATTATTCCGTTCGGCGCGGTTCAGGCCAACCCCGTTTCGTCATTCACCCTCTTCATCTAAGCCTTTGGAACATCTGAAAATTTTTTTCATCGAGGGGCTTGCCAGGGGCAAATGTCCTCCGTAGAATGCGCCCCACTTCGAGACGAAGGGTGATTAGCTCAGCCGGGAGAGCATCTGCCTTACAAGCAGAGGGTCGGCGGTTCGATCCCGTCATCACCCACCACTCGAGGTCCGACGCAGCGGTAGTTCAGTCGGTTAGAATACCGGCCTGTCACGCCGGGGGTCGCGGGTTCGAGTCCCGTCCGCTGCGCCACATTTCGAAAAGCCCTCAGGTAGCAATACCTGGGGGCTTTTTCTTTGCCTGCGTTTTTTCCTGCGAAAGTCTTGCCTGCGAAAACTTCCCGCCAAGAATTGCCCGCTTCGATCACACGGATTGCGTGCTGGCGGTCTGTCTTATCCTGTTAATTTTCTTATAAGTTTGCTGTGGGAACTTCTCTCTCGGCAGTGGTTCCTATTGCCCATAGCCACTGGCCACGAGCGCCTGATAAGCTCGCGGCTTCATTACTTAAGCCATGACGGCGCAAAGACAAGGATTCAGCATGAAACAACATCGGTTGGCGGCAGCGATCGCGCTGGTCGGCCTGGTTCTCGCGGGCTGCGACAAACAGGCCGCCGAAGTGGAACTCAAGACTCCTGCGCAGAAAGCTTCCTATGGCATCGGCCTGAACATGGGCAAGAGCCTCGCCCAGGAAGGCATGAATGACCTGGATTCGAAAGCCGTCGCCCTGGGTATCGAAGATGCCGTCGGCAAGCAGAAGCAGAAGCTGACCGACGAAGAGCTGACCGAAGCCTTCACCGCCCTGCAGAAGCGTGCTGAAGAGCAGGTCGCCAAGAAGAATTCCGAAGCCCTGGAAGCCGGCAAGAAATTCCTCGAGGAAAACGGCAAGCGTGACGGCGTGGTCACCACCAAGTCCGGCCTGCAGTATGAAGTCGTGAAGAAAGCCGACGGCGCGCAGCCCAAGGCCACCGACGTCGTCACCGTTCACTACGAAGGCAAGCTGGTCGATGGTACGGTCTTCGACAGCTCCATCCAGCGTGGCAGCCCGATCGACCTGCCGGTCGGCGGCGTGATCCCGGGTTGGGTCGAAGCCCTGCAACTGATGCACGTCGGCGAGAAGATCAAGCTCTTCATCCCGAGCGAGCTGGCCTACGGCGCCCAGAGCCCGAGCCCGACCATCCCGGCCAACTCGGTCCTGGTGTTCGACCTCGAACTGCTGGCGATCAAGGACCCGAATCAGCCTGACGCTGCTGAAGCCCCGGCGGAAGAGCCGAAGAAGTAACTGAGTACCTTGGTACCAGCGAAAACGCCCCGTTACCCACGGGGCGTTTTCATTTGTGCGGAAAGCGCTCTGGAACGCTGTGCCGACCGTCGGGTCTGAAAGAGAGTACCCTTGGGCCCGGTGTTACCCTTATGCACATATTTGACGCAGTTGAAACAATGTCCTCCCCTTGACATTGGAGAGCCCATCGCTTAGCTGCAACTGCATGATTTTTAACGTATTTGTAGGGGTGAACAAAAAATCGCCGATCTGTCTGGAACCCTCGTGGCTCGGGCGTTTTGGCGGTATCGAAGGTGCCTTTCAACAGAGTTATCCACAGGAAAGGTGGATAACCTGAACCTGCCCTGTACGAATTTTCCTATCGAGGTGAATCGATGAAAAAGCCTCCGGGATTTGACCGATTTCTCAAGCTCGCCAGCCGTTTTATCGCCGGTGGGCGGGTGCCTGCCCTGCTGTTCGCGGTGGCGCGCAAGAGTGGCCGGGTCAAGCTGGCCAAGACCGATCTGAAACTGCTGCAGGAACTGCTGGTTGCCTGGGTGCGCGGCGACTATCGCGGCATCAGCTCCCAGGCGCTGGTCTCCGTCGTGGCGGCACTGCTGTATTTCCTCTCGCCGGTGGACCTGGTGCCCGACTGGCTGCTGGGCGTCGGCTTCCTCGACGATCTGGCTGTGCTGGCCTGGGTGGTGCGCCGCTGGCAGTCGGAGATCGACGCCTTCAAGCTCTGGCGCGACGCGCAGGGAGTGGAGACGCGCGAGGCCCTGAAGCAACTGCCGCCGCCGGAAGCGATTCAGCGTCTCTGATGCATCCGTGCAATCTGTTCGCCGAGCAGACGCTGGATGGAACCGTCGCTCACCAATGTCTGCAGTACGGCATCCAGCCGCTCGGCGGGGAGTGGTAGCGCCGGGCCGTACGAGCAATGGATGGAGTAGCGCTGCACGTTGCGGCTATTGATCGCCACGGGCAGTGCGTGGTGCTCGGCGAGGAGAAACTCCAATGGTCGGCGCATCTCGATCAGGGCATCCAGGCGACCGGCTTCGAGCATGTGCAGGCGAGTGTCCAGGTCGCGCACATCCGCGCGCTTCACACGACCTTCGGCAAACGCCTGCATCAGCGTGACGGGATAGACATAGCCCAGGCTGGTGCCGATGCGAACATCGTGCAACTGGGCGAGGTCCCGCACCGGCGGTGCATCGGCGCGCTGGGCCAGGGCGTCTTCTTCCTCGAACAGGCTCGGTGACCAGTGCAGCTTTTCCGGCGCCTTCATCCACTCTGGGTTATTGATGCACAGCAGGTGGATCGCGCCCTGTGCGAGCGCGGGCTCGGCGCGCTTGTCCGGGGTTTCGACGAAGCGAACCTCGAGGCCCAGGCGCTGTCCGACGGTTTCGCCCAGGTCGCGGATGAAGCCGGGCGCCAATTCATGGTCGATACTTTCGGCGTAAGGCATGCCGTTGCTTGGCGAATAGCCCCAGCGCAATTCCTCGGCGCCGCACAGGGCGCTGGCCAGGCATAGGCACAATGGAAGGAAGCGCAGCAAGTCGGTCCCCATGTCTGGTGGCGAGAGGCGGTGCGCAGTATAGCCGGCACAGGCGCGCATCAGGCTGTTAAGATGGCCGCCTGCAAGGAGTGTTGTCATGAACGTTCAAGTCATCATGCGTGACGGCGAAGCGGAGTACGCCGTGGTTCCCTGGGCCGAGTACCAGTCCCTGCTGGCCGCCGCCGGCCGTGGTGTTGCCCAGGTCGTCAAGCCGGTTGCCGCCCCGGCACTCGACGAGAAACCGGACTGGAAGGCATTGCGCGAAGCCCGCGGCCTTTCCATCGAAACGCTGGCGCGATCGGTGGGCATCAGCCCGTCTTACCTGGAACTGATCGAGAGCGGCGAGCGCGAAGCCAGCGACGCCATCCAGCATGGCCTGCGTCGTGCCCTGGGCACTGGGGAGTCCGCTTCTTGAGCGTGCAGATCAGTCGCAAGCATTGGGAAGGCCTGCTCGGCGAGCTGGAAGATGCCCGCCGCCAGCGCCATCTGCTCACCTACCGGGCGCTGATCGAGCGCCTGCAACTACCGACCCCGGCGATGACCGTGCTGACCGCCGCGCTGGAGCACCTCGCGGCACTGGATGCCCGCGCCGGTCGCCCGCTGCGCAGCTCGCTGGTGATCAGCCAGGGCGCCAGTCGCCTGCCGCGCACCGGCTTCTTCGAGTACGTCGAGCGTCTGGGCCGCTTCTCCGGCGCGCCGGATGGCCCTGCCGCGGCCGGCTGGCATGCAGCGGAAGTGGTACGGGTCTTCGAGTTCGAGTACCCCGAGGAGCTTTGACGTGGCGAGCCCTCGCGAGCTGTTCTGGCGTTTGCGCGCGCGGTTGAGTTATGCCGTGGCGCGGCGCCTGATGGGCTGGCCGTGGATGGTCCGTCAGCCGAAGTCCTGGGCCTGGATGCAGGGCCAGTTCGCGCGCATGGCTGCCCTGGGCGACGTGGGTGCACAGAGCTTCTACGGGCATCTGCTGCTATTCCGCGGGCAGGGGCTTGGCGCCCGCGAGGAAGGTCTGCGCCTGCTGCGTCTTGCTGCTGTCGCCGGTGATCACAAGGCGGCCTACCAGGTGGGCGTGCAGTCGCTCACAGGCGATACGCGCCACGCCGGCGATGCGCAGGAAGCGGCGCGTTACTGGAGTCAGGCCGCCGAAGCGGGCCACCCGTTGGCGGCGCGCAAGCTCGGCGAGTTGTATCGCAGCGGCGGCCCGGGCCTTGCGCCTGATGAAGCCCAGGCTGAGCGCTACGAGGCGCGCGCCCGCCAGTTGGGCCTCTGAGTCATTCCGCCGTGAGGATGTGCAGGCTGTAGCCAGGCATGTTCTTCGCGTGGCGCTTGGCCTCCGAAGCCAGCCCGGCCAGTTGGCTGGCATCCAGGCGCTGCCCGGCGCCACTCTTCACGTGCACCACGCCGATCGACAGTGACAGCAGCGGATACTCCTCGCGTTGGCCCTGGCGGTTGTGCGCGACGAAGCAGCCCGCGTCCAGGTGTTCGCGGCTGTAGAAACGCCGGCATTGGCCCTGGAAGTCCTCCAGCAGGTGGTTGAGCCGTTCGCGCCAGTCCTGCGTCCCCAGCACCAGCATGAAATCGTCGCCGCCGATATGGCCGACGAAGTCCCGCGTCGGGTCCACGCGCTCGCCCAGGCACTGAGCCAGGCAGAGCAGGACTTCATCGCCGCGGGCATAGCCGTAGAGGTCGTTGAAGGGCTTGAAGCTGTCGATGTCGACATAGCACACCACCGCTTCGCGCCCCTGTTGCAGCAGGCGCGACAGGCACTGCTGAATGGGCACGTTGCCCGGTAGCAGCGTCAGTGGGTTGGCATGCCGGGCCTGGCGGATCTTCAGTTCGGTGATCAGCTTGAGCACGTCGATTACCCGGCCCAGCCCCAGGTAGCGGCCGTTCAGGGTGATGATGAAATCTTCCTCGATGCGCTGTCGCGCGCGGCTGGTGAGCAAGCGGCTGACCTGCTGCAGCGACTGGCTGCGTTCTACCGCAAGGAAGTCATTGCTCATCAGCCGGCTGATTGGCTTGCGCGCATACAACTCCGGCGCGAAGGGCTTGAGCAGGGCATCGGACAGGGCGTGCCGATGGACGATGCCCACCGGCTGGTCGTTGCGGTCCAGCACCGCCAGGGAATTCAGGTTGGCCTGGGCGCGGAAGGCTTCCAGTACATCGCCGATGGGGGTGTCGTCGCGTACTGCCGGATGTTCCAGCAGCAGGGGTTCGAGGTCCGCTTGATCTTCGGCGAGCAACGCGCCGGCGCTGTCCACCTCCGGTAGCAGGGCGCGAGCGTCGCGCGGCGGGTTTTCGTTGGGGCGGCCGAGCAGGTAGCCCTGCACCAGGTCCACGCCCATCTCCGACAGCACCGCCAGCTCCTCGGGTATCTCGATGCCTTCGGCGATCACCTGGGCGCGGGAGGCGTGGGCCATCTTCAGGATCGAGCCAACGAACTCGCGCTTCACCGCATCCAGGTGGATGCCTTCGATGAAGTGGCGGTCGATCTTCACGTAGTCGGGGCGCAGCTCGGACCACAGGCGCAGGCTGGAGTAGCCGGCGCCCAGGTCGTCCAGGGCGATGGAGAAGCCCATGGCGCGGTAGTGATGCAGCGCGGTGTCGAGCAGGGTGAAGTCCTCGATCGGCGTCTGTTCGGTCAGCTCGATCACCACGTCGCTGGGCGAGATGCCGAAGGTCTGCAGCAACTGCAACGTACGGCCGGGCTGGTGGGTCGGTTCCAGCAGGGACTCCGGGGAAACGTTGAGGAACAGCTTGCCCTCGAGCTTCAGGTCGCGAAAGCGCGCGCAGGCCTTGCGCCGGCAAAGCAGCTCCAGCTGGCTCAGGCGGCCGCTGCTGCGTGCAATGCTGAACAATGGCAGGGGCGAGTGCAGGGGGCCGTTGGACGGGCCGCGGGTGAGGGCTTCGTAGCCCACCAGGCGCCGTTCCGAAAGCGACAGGATGGGCTGGAACAGGCAGTGCAGGTCGCCGTGAGCGAGGATCTGGTCCAGCGCGCTCAACTGCTCGGTGACGGTCATGACGGTTCTCGGTGGCTGGAAAAGCAAAGGGCCGGTTTCCCGGCCCTGTGCATTTCACGACAGCGTCATGACTGTTTGATTACATCCGATCAGTGTTTGGCGACCTGGGAGTCCAGATTCAGGTAGTCGATCAGGATGTGCCCGGACTCGGTCAGGTAGGCGTCGTCCTGCGGCTTGGTCTTGTCCTCTTCCGGCAGGGCGTTCTCGTCTTCCTTCTTCAGCTCCTTGAGCGGCTCCTGGCCCTTGGATTTGCGCAGGGCATTCTCCATGGCCAGTTGGCGGTTCTCGATACTGGTCTGCTGGGCGCGACGCTTGGCTTCGTTGAGGCTGACGGTTTTCTCTTTCATCAGCTCCTGGGCCAGGGCGAGGCGCTCGCGGGCGTAGACGAAGTCCGCGTTGTGCTCGGTGCGTGCGTCGTGGCGGGTACGCAGCTGGTCGAGGAACGGCTTGAACGGGTCGGCCTGGGCCTTCAGCGCGGGCTTGATGGTGTCCCATGGCATCGAGTCGGGCAGGGCGCTTTCGCCGATTTCCTTGTCGTCGACGATGGACGGGTAGCTGATGTCCGGGATCACGCCCTGGTGCTGGGTGCTCTGGCCGGAGACGCGGTAGAACTTGGCCAGGGTCAGCTTCAGCTCGCCATGGTTCAGCGGCTGGATGGTCTGCACGGTGCCCTTGCCGAAGGTCTGGCCGCCGACGATGAGCGCGCGGTGGTAGTCCTGCATGGCGCCGGCGAAGATTTCCGAAGCCGAGGCGGACAGGCGGTTGACCAACACGGTCATCGGACCGGTGTAGAAGGCCTTGCCCTCGTCATCGTTGAGCACGTCGACGCGGCCGTCGCTGTTGCGTACCAGCACGGTCGGGCCCTGGTCGATGAACAGGCCGGTCAGCTCGGTGGCTTCCTGCAGGGAGCCGCCGCCGTTGTTGCGCAGGTCGATGACGATACCGTCGACCTTGTCCTTCTGCAGTTCGGCGATGAGCTTCTTCACGTCGCGGGTGGTGGACTTGTAGTCCGGGTCGCCAGCGCGATAGGCCTTGAAGTCGAGGTAGAACGCGGGCACGTCGATGATGCCCAGCTTGTAGTTCTTGCCTTCGTGGTCGATGGTGATTTCCGACTTCTTCGCCGCCTGGTCTTCCAGCTTCACCGCCTCGCGGGTGATGGTGACGATCTTGCTGGTCTGGTCGTTCGGCGCGTTGGTGGAGGGGATCACTTCCAGGCGGACCTGCGAGCCTTTCGGGCCGCGGATCAGCTTGACCACTTCGTCCAGACGCCAGCCGACCACATCGACCATCTCGCCCTTGCCCTGGGCGACGCCGATGATCTTGTCGGAGGTGGCGATCTGCTTGCTCTTCTCGGCGGGGCCGGCCGGTACCAGGCGCACGACCTTGACGTAGTCGTTGTCGCTCTGCAGTACGGCGCCGATGCCTTCCAGCGAGAGGCTCATGTTGATGTCGAAGTTTTCCGCGCTGTCCGGCGACAGGTACTGGGTGTGCGGATCGTAGGTCTGCGCGAAGGCGTTGATGTAGGCCTGGAAGATGTCTTCGCTGCGGGTCTGCTCCAGGCGCATCAACTGGTTCTTGTAGCGCTTGGTCAGCTGTTCCTGGATGGCCTTGTTGTCCTTGCCGGCGATCTTCAGGCGCAGGACCTCGTCCTTCACCTTCTTGCGCCAGAGGTCATCGAGCGCGGCGCTGTCTTTCGCCCAGGGCGATTTCTCGCGGTCGATTTCCAGCGATTCGTCGGTGGTGAAGTCCATCTTGTCGACGCCCTTGTTCAGGGTCGCCAGGGCGAAGTCCAGGCGTTCCTTCAGGCGGTCGAGATGGCGCTTGTAGATGGTGAAGCCGGGCTCCAGTTCGCCGCTTTTCAGGAAGTCGTCGAACTGGGTGCGCCAGGGCGCGAACTGGTCGATGTCGGCCTGGGTGAAGTACATCCGCGCCGGATCGAGGGTCTTCAGGTAGCTGTCATAGATTTTCGCCGAGCGCTCGTCGTTCAGCGGCGGCTTGTTGTAGTGATGGCGCTTGAGCAGCTCAACGATGTTGAGGCTGGCAATCACTTGGTCCCGGTCAGGCTGCAGGCCATCCCAGACGTTCGGGCTGCTGGTGGCGGCGAACGAGGAAAAGGCGGTGGCGCCGAGGATGAACAACAGGGCGGTGCGGGGCAAAAATCGCTTCATGCTGATTCGACTGATCGCGGAGTTATGACGCATATTAGGCCGTAATTGGCGACGCCGGGTTCAATCGCAATAGAAATCGGCGCGAAGAAAAGGCCCGACCTTACGGATCGGGCCCTGCGAGATCACTATGGAGGCAGCGTGAACGCATTGCAAGGCATCGAAGGGCGGGTGGAATGGGCTGAGCGCCCGAACCCGGCTTGCGCACAGGGGCAGATCCGCATCCAGGTCGCTGCCGCGGGACTCAACCGCGCCGATCTGCTGCAGGTGGCGGGTCTCTACCCGCCGCCGCCGGGGGCCAGCGACATCATCGGCCTGGAGTGCTCCGGCGTGGTGACCGAGGTCGGCGCGGGCAGTACCTGGCAGGTGGGCGACCGCGTTTGCGCCCTGCTGGCCGGTGGCGGCATGGCCGAGGAAGTGGTGGTGGACCAGCGTCATGCACTGCCGGTTCCGGCCGGCCTGAGCCTGGCCGAAGCCGCCGCGTTGCCCGAGGTGTACGCCACTGCCTGGCTGAACCTGTTCATGCTCGGCGCACTGCAACCTGGCGAGAAAGTACTGCTGCATGCCGGCGCCAGTGGTGTTGGCTCGGCCGGCATCCAGCTGTGCAAGGCCTTTGGCAGCCCGTGCTGGGTCAGCGTCGGCTCGGCGGATCGCCTGGCCTACTGCGAAGCCCTGGGCGCCGAGGGTGGCGCCCTGCGCGGCGAGAGCCTCGAATCGCTTCGGGATTTCGCCCCCTTCGATGTGATCCTCGACCCAGTGGGCGCCAACTACGCCAAGCTGGACCTGGAAATCCTCGGCCGTGATGGTCGATGGGTGGTTATCGGTCTGATGGGCGGTCGCAAGGCCGAGCTGGACCTGGCCCTGCTGCTGGGCAAGCGCATTCAGCTGATCGGTTCGACCCTGCGTTCGCGCGATGCCGACTTCAAGGCACAGCTGATCGCCGAGCTGGGGCAGAAGGTCTGGCCATTGTTCGAAACCGGCAAGCTGAGCCCACAACTGGAGCGCACCTTCCCGGTCCGCGAGGCGCAGAGCGCCTTCGATGCCCTGGCGAGCAACCAGGTGCAGGGCAAGGTAGTGGTGCTGATCGACGAGAGCCTGAGCTGAGCCGACGCCTGACGCAGGGAGCGCGAATGCATGTCTGACTCACAGGAGCTCGCCGACAGCTCCCGGCGGGAGGATTTCTGGAGCTTGCCCAACTGGCTGAACGGCCCGTTGTGCCTGCTGCAGATGGCCCTGGGTATCGCCGCGACCATGCTGAGCGTGATGCTGTTCATGCTCTCCTTGCCCAAGGAGCCCATCTGGATCGTGCCGGGATTCATCGTGGGGTTTTCCGCGGTGTTCCTGGCGGTCGTCACCCATGAGCTAGGGCACTTCCTGGCGGCGCGCTGCTGCAGGATCGTGGTATTGCGCGTGCGGATCGGCCGCTGGGATGTACGGATACTTCGCACAGGCTGGAAACTCAGTCGTCGCCCCAGGACCGAGCCGCGATTGGGTGGCTTCGTCCTGGCCTTCATGGACCCGCGAGGCTCCTGGCGGCGCCAGCAATTGTGCTTCGTCGCTGGCGGCCCGCTGGCGAACCTGACGCTCGCCGCAGTCGCTGGCCTGGCCGCCATGCTGTTGGCAGGTGGGGCGGCGCAAGGGGCGTTGCTGGCGCTATCCGCCGCCAATGCCTGCCTGGGTGTCGCCAACCTGCTGCCGGCACAACGCAAGACAGTGACCAGCGATGGCCTCTGGCTGTTGCGCTGGTGGCGCGGCCTGGATATCAACCACCCGCAGTTGGCCTTCATGCGTCTGATGGGGCTGGCCTGTGCCGGGAAATGCTCGGATGAGCTGCCTGAAGAGGACCTTCGCCTGCTGGAGATTCAGCAGCAGCCGATGCCGCTACTGGCCCTGTATATCCGTCTCCGGGCGCTTCTGATCCAGGGCGAATGGCAGGCCGCCATGGCGCTTGGCATCGTGTTCCAGGCACAACGCTCCAGCCTTCCCGAAACTATGCAGCGTGCCTTGTACGAGCTTTTGCGTCTGATAGCGGCGGAGCTGGCCTTTGCCGAGGCAATGGCGCGGCGTGATGCATCGGCTTTGTCCGACGACTTGTTGGTACCGCGTCTGCGCAGGGAGTACGCCGGCATCTGGGCGCGCTGCCTGGCACTTCGTGCCGAGCTGGCAGGGGATGAAGGCGAGCGGTGTCGGCAACTGGCATTGGGGCTCGAGCATGCCGCCAATTCGCCGGACCTTTCCCTCGAGCGGGAAGAGTCACGAATCCAGCACTGCATGCTCCAGTCACTGCGAGGCTGATCAGCCTATTTCCAGTTCAGCACGTCCCAGCTCATCTTCTGCGCGTGCTCCAGCAGCACCGGGTCGGCATTCACCACGTGCGGCTTGCCCACCAGCTTGAGCAGCGGCAGGTCGTTGCGCGAATCGGAGTAGAAGTGCGCCTCCGCCAGCGGCTTGTCGTCGCCATCGAGCAGGTCGAGCAGGCGCAGAACCTTGCCTTCGCGATAGGTCAGTACGCCCACCGTGCGGCCGGTGTAGTGTCCGTTGACGACTTCCAGGTCGATGGCCAGCACTTCGTCGATGCCGATTCGTTCGGCGATGGGCTGGACCAGATGCACGCCCGAGGCGGAGATCACCAGCGGGCGGTCGCCAGCCTCGCGGTGGCGGGCGAGGGTAGTGCAGGCGTCACTGTGGATCAGGGGTTCGATGACGTCCTCGACGAAGGTTTCCACTTCGCGTTCGATCTCGTCCACGCTGCGCCCGGCCATCGGCTCCAGGGCGAAGGCCATGTAGTCCTCCATGGGCAGTTTGCCCAGCGCGTACTGCGCCATCAGTTCGGCGTCGCGCTTGAGGAACGACTCCGCGTCGACCCAGCCCAGATCGGCCATGCGCTTGCTCCACAGGCTCGCGCAGTCGCCGTCGATCAGGGTGTCGTCGAGGTCGAATATCACCAGGGTCATCAGGCCACCTCCCGAATGCTTTCAATGTCGATTTGCAGGCCGAGCTGGGTGCCGGCCGGGTACAGGCGCTCGGCGCTGCGGTTGAGGACGTCCACGGTCAGCTCTACGCCACTGGCGTCGACCCGGTAGCGGATCACGTTGCCCAGCAGGCTGTGGGAGAGTACCCGAACCGGGATGCCTTGGCCCGGCTCCACGCTCAGTCGCAGGGACTCGGGGCGAATCGCCACCTGCTGGCGGAAGGGGCGGTCCAGCAGCCTCGTTGCTTGCGCGGCGTCGAGCAGGTTGTAGTTGCCGATGAAGCCGGCGGCGAAGGCGTTCTGCGGCGCAGTGTAGAGCGTCTCGGCGTCGCCGCTCTGGACGATGCGCCCGGCGTTCATCAGGACGATGCGGTCGGACAGGGTCAGCGCTTCCTCCTGGTCGTGGGTGACGAACACCGTGGTCAGCTTCAGTTCCTGCTGGATCCGACGGATCTGCTCGCGCAGGTGCTTGCGGATGCGCGCGTCCAGCGCCGACAGCGGCTCGTCGAGCAGCAGCAGGCGCGGGCGGGTGACCAGCGAACGGGCCAGGGCGACGCGCTGACACTGGCCGCCGGAGAGCTGGTGCGGATAGCGTGAGGCGAGCGGGCCGAGTTCGACCATTTCCAGCACCTCGGCGACGCGTCGGGCGGACTCTGCCGCCGCTACCTTGTGCATGCGCAAACCGAAGCCGACGTTCTGTTCCACGGTCATGTTGGGGAACAGCGCATAGCTCTGGAACACCATGGCGATGCCGCGCTTCTGCGGGCTCTTGGGCACGATGTCCTCGCCGTCCAGCAGGATGCGCCCGCTGTCCACCGGGGTAAGCCCGGCGATGCAGCGCAGCAGGGTGGACTTGCCGCAGCCGCTGGGGCCGAGCAGGGTAACGAACTCGCCGCGTTCGGCGGCGAAGTCGATGTCCTGGAATACCGTGGTAGTGCCGTAGCTCTTGTTCAGTGTCTCGACGCTGAGGAAGCTCATGCCTTGTCCTTCTGTTTGGTATCTGAGCTCAAACGGTTCGCCGCCCAGGTGAGCAGCAGGACGAAGAGGAAGTACGAAACCACCACCGCGCTGGTGTAGTGGCCGCTGCTGTTGCGCATGTTGTTGAGGAACACCTGCAGTGTTTCATAACGGGTGCCCACCAGCAGGTTGGCGAAGACGAACTCGCCGATGAGGAAGCTGAACGACAGGAACAGCGCCACCATCAGGCCCTTGCGCAGGTTCGGCAGCACCACCAGCAGGGCGGCCTGCCAGGTGCTGGCGCCGAGCAGGTGGGCGGCGTCCATCAGGTCGTGCAGGTTGATCGCCTGCAGGTTGTTGCTGATCGCCCGGTACATGAAGGGCAGGGCGATGGTGAAGTAGCAGCCGATCAGGATCCACGGCGTGCCCACGATGGGCAGCGGGCCGGACGCATAGAGCTGCAGCAGGCCGACCGACGACACCACCGGCGGCACCGCGAAGGGCAGCAGGATCAGCACGTTCATCAGCGCGTCCAGGCGCGGGAAGTAATAGTGGATGACGAACATCAGCGGCAGCACCAGCGCCACGCTGAGGATCAGCGCGCCGAAGCACACCAGCAGCGACTGGCCGAAGGCGACGAGGAAGCGCGGGTCGCTCCACAGGGTCAGGAACCACTTCAGGGTCAGCCCGTCCGGCAGCACGCTGGCGCTCCATGAGGTGGCCAGCGAATAGAGCAGGGTGGCGGCCAGCGGCACCAGCAGGATCAGGAACAGTGCGTAGACCACCACGCGGTGGTACAGCGCGTTAGCGTTTCTCGACATGGTAGCTCCGGCGCAGCAGCCACTGGTGGGCCAGGGTAATGATGCTCATCAGGCCGACCAGCACCATCGCCAGGGCGCTGGCCATGTTCGGGTCAAGGAATACGTCGCCCGAGACCAGCCCGGCGATGCGGATCGGCACCACGTTGAAGTTGCCGGTGGTCAGCGAGTAGACCGTGGCATAGGCACCCAGAGCGTTGGCCAGCAGGATGACGAAGGTGCCGAGCAGCGCCGGCGTCAGCACCGGGATGCCGATGTGCCGCCAGAACGCCCATTGGCTGGCGCCCAGCAATGCGGCGGATTCACGCCAGTCCTCGCGCAGGGCGTCGAAGGCCGGGTAGAGCAGCATCACGCCCAGGGGAATCTGGAAGTAGGTGTAGAGGATGATCAGGCCGGTCTTCGAATAGAGGTTGAAGTCCTCGATGATCCCCGCCTGCTTCAGCAGCAGCGTGATGGCGCCGTTGAAGCCCAGGATGATGATGAAGGCGAAGGCCAGCGGCACCCCGGCGAAGTTGCTGGTCATGTTGGCAAAGGCCATCACGAAGTCGCGCAGCCTGCTGTCCACCTGGCGCAGCGAGTAGCTGCCGAGGATGGCGATGAACAGGCCGATCAGGCTCGACCACAGCGAGATTTCCAGGCTGTAGCGGATCGCCTGCAGGTAGAAGGGCGAGCCGAATATCTCGCTGAAGTTGCCCAGGCCCCAGCCGTCGCCGGTGCGCACGCTGTTGATCATCACCCACAGCAGCGGTGCGAGCTGGAAGGCGAAGAAGAACAGCGCGAAGGGCAGCAGGCAGAGCAGGGCGAAGAGTTTTGCGGTGTTCGATCTCATGCCTTGAGCAGCTCCCGGCAGACCGGTTTGTCGTGGGGCGCGCCGAGGATCTCGCACAGCGTGCCGCAGAGTTCGACCTGGCGTGGGCGCGCCTGGTCATCGAGGCTGAACGCCTCGCCGAAGACGAACAGCGGCACTTCGCGCTCCTCCGGGAGGATGCCGCCGTGGCTGCGGTCGTCGTTCATGCCGTGGTCGGCGGTGACCATCACCTGGTAGCCGGCGGCCAGCCACTGGTGCAGGTACTCGGAGAGGATGATGTCGGCGTGCCGCGCGCTGTTGCGGTACTGCGGCGTGCCCAGGCCATGCTTGTGGCCGGCGTCGTCGATGTTCATCGGGTGCACCAGCAGGCAGTTGGGCGCGTGCCGGCGGCGCAGCGACTCGGCATCGGTGAACAGGTGCGAGTCGGGGTAGTGGTCGGTCCAGTAGAAGTGGCCGTGCTGGATCGGCAGGGATTCATCGGCGGTATGACGGTCGCGCGCCGGTTCGAAGGGCGTGCGGTTGTACAGCTCGCTGACCCAGTGGTAGGCGGCCGCTGCGGTGCTCAGGCCGGCGTCGCGGGCGTAGTGAAACAGGCTGCGCTGGTTCGACAGGCGCGACACGTCGTTGTGCAGGATGCCGCTATCGATCGGGCGCACGCCGGTGAGGATGCATTCATAGAGCGGGCGCGACAGCGAGGGCAGCTCGCATTCGAGCCGATAGAGCTGGCCGCGGCCGGCGTTGCACAGCGCTTGCAGGTGGCCCATGCAGTCATGGGCGACGCTGTAGTTGAGGCCGTCGAGGACGACCAGGATGACGTCGTGGCGCATGGGGTGGGGCCTTCGTCGCAACTCGGCCGCCCCGGCGCGAGCCGGGGCGGCTGGGCGTCACTGCATGTTGATGATGACGTTTTCCTGCCATTGGCGCGGCAGGCGCTTGGAGGTTTCCTCCCAGGCCTTGGGATCCTTGATCGGCTGGGCCTTGGCGTACTGCTCGTTAGGCAGCAGCTTGGCCTGCACCTCGGCCGGCAGGGTCAGGTGCTCGGCACGGATCGGGCGGGCATTGCCCTTGGCCAGGTTGATCTGCCCGGCATCGCTGAAGATGTATTCGCGGGCCAGCTTGGCGGCGTTCGGGTTCTTCGCGTACTTGTTGATGATCGTGGTGTAGCCGGAGATCACCGAGCCGTCGGAGGGGATCAGCACCTCGAAGCGCGACGGGTCGATCTGGTCGCGGTAGCTCAGGCCGTTGAAGTCCCAGACGATGCCGACCTCCACTTCACCCTTTTCCAGGGTGTTGATCACCGGGTTGGTCAGCGACAGGCGACCCTGCTTGGCCAATTGCGCGAAGAATTCCAGGCCCGGCTTGATGTTCTTCTCGTCGCCGCCGTTGGCGATACTCGCGGCCAGCACGCCGTTGACCGCCTGGGCGGCGGCGCTGACGTCACCGATGGTGACCTTGTACTTGCCCTTGAGCAGGTCGGCCCAGCTGTGCGGAACGTCCTTCACCAGTTGCTTGTTGACGATGAAGGCGATGGTGCCGGTGTAGGCGAGCGCCCAGTGGCCGTCCTTGTCCTTGGCCCAATCCGGCACCTGGTCCCAGGTGCTGGGCTTGTAGGGCTGGCTGACGTCCATCTGCATGGCGATGGGGCCGAAGGCGGCGCCGACGTCGCCGATGTCGGCGCTGGCGTTTTCCTTCTCGGCCTTGAACTTGGCCAGTTCCTGGGCCGAGCTCATGTCGGTGTCCATGTGCTTGATGCCGTACTTGCTTTCCAGGTCCTTCCAGGTGTCCTTCCAGTTCGCCCAGCTGTCGGGCATGCCCACGCTGTTGACCTGGCCTTCCTTGCGGGCGGCAGCTTCCAGCGATTGCAGATCGGCGTTGGCCGCCATGGCGAGGCTGCTGCCAAGGGCAATGGCCGATCCCAGCAGTGAAGCAAGCATGCGTTTCATTCGGTGCTCCTTCGGTTCAGTGTTTTCAGGCGTGGTCTAGATCAGCAAGACGCAGGCCAATCTAAGCGGGGCGGATGACAGTTTGATGTAAGGCCCAGGCGCACCGGCCTGGCCTCGAGCGCCCAGCGGGGTATCGGGGAAAAGCGTAGACCATGGCCAATGCCTTGATCTGCCTGGTCTACGCTGGTGTCGTTAACTGGCATGAGCGCTGCTTGCAAAGAGGCTGTCACGGGACGGTCATCGGGCTTTCCTAGGATGAACGCACCCCGTCAGGGGAAAGAAATGCCCTGTTCTGGGGCTGGACTAGTCCAAATGAGGGAATCGAATGCGCGATACGGCGCTACCCACGGTCACGGCGATCTGCCGCGCACTTATCGAGCAGATCGACAGCGGTCTGCTCAGTGCCGGCGGCAAGTTGCCGGCCGAACGCAAGCTGAGCGAGCTGTTCGATACCACGCGCATCACCCTGCGCGAGGCGCTGGGGCAACTCGAGGCGCAAGGCCTGATCTACCGCGAAGAGCGTCGCGGCTGGTTCGTCTCGCCGCCGCGCCTGCTGTACAACCCGCTGGTGCGCAGCCACTACCACGCCATGGTGGAAGGCCAGGGGCGAGTGCCGGCGACCGAGGTGCTGTCGGCCCGGCAGGTACCCGCCAGTGCGGCGATCTGCGAGCTGCTGGGGCTGCCGGCACTCTCCAGCGTCTACCAGATCCGCCGGGTTCGGCGGGTGGACGGGCGGCTGGTGCTGTACGTCGAGCACTACCTCAACCCGGCTTACTTCCCCGGCATTCTCGACAGCGACCTGACCTGCTCGCTGACCGAGCTGTATGCCAGCCGTTATGACATTCGCTATGGCCGCGTGCGCTTCGACATGGTGCCCACCGCGTTGCACGGTGAAGCCGCCAGCGTACTGCGAGTCGCCGAGGGCAGCCCGGCGCTGCGCATCACCCGCATCAACGGTGATCAGCACGGGCGCATCATCGATTGTGACCTGGAGTTCTGGCGGCACGATGCCATTCACGTGAGTGTGGAAGTGCCGGATTGATCGCCTACCGTCGAGCCTGATTTGTAGGAGCGTGCTTGCTCGCGAACGGAGTCAGCCGATGGCACCGGAGTTGGGTGGTTCGCGAGCAAGCTCGCTCCTACAGGATCAAAGGCCGATTCAGCGGTCCGGATTCCACTCCGGATAAGCCGGAATGCTGTCCTGCGCCAGCCACGGGCGATCGTGGGATACCCAGATATGCCGCGCCGGACGTGATCCTGGATCGTCGTCCAGGCTGGCAACGCGGACGATGACGTGAGGCTGGCCGTCGCGTTCGGCGATCAGCTGGGTGCCGCAGCGCGGGCAGAACTTGCGCAGCTTGCCGGGCGAGGATTCATACGCGGCAACCTTCTCCGCGCCACGGGTCCAGCGGAAGTGCTCGCGCATCACCCCGGCGGTACTGGCGAAGGCCGCCGAGTGGGCCTTCTGGCACGTCAGGCAGTGACAGTGGCCGATGGGCATGTCGAGGCCGTCGATCTCATAGCCGATGTCGCCGCACAGGCAGCTTCCGTCGAGGGGCATGTTCAGTCTCCGGAAAGAAAAACGCCCGGCGGCTGCCGGGCGTTCGGGTCAGGGCAGCTCGGCGCTGTCGTAGAAGGCGCTGAGGACCTTGGCCAGGTAATGCAGGTCCTGGCTGCCGGCCAGTTCGCGGATGGAGTGCATGGCGAAGGTCGGCAGGCCGATGTCGACGGTGCGCACGCCGATCTGGCTGGCGGTGATCGGGCCGATGGTGGAGCCGCAACCCATGTCGCTGCGGGTCACGAAGCTCTGCACCGGTACTTCGTTCTCCAGGCACAGGTGGCGGAAGAAGCCGGCGGTTTCGCTGTTGGTGGCGTAGCGCTGGTTGCTGTTGATCTTGATCACCGGGCCGCCGTTGAGCTTCGGGCCATGGTTGCCGTCGTGCTTGTCGGCATAGTTCGGGTGCACGCCGTGGGCGTTGTCGGCGGAGACCAGCAGCGAGCGTTGCACGGTCCGGGTGAAGGCGTCGCCCTCGGGCAGCAGTCGGCGCAGCACCTGCTCCAGGAACGGACCGTCGGCGCCGCAGGCCGAACAGGAGCCGACTTCCTCGTGGTCGGTGCAGACCAGCACGCCGCTCTGCTCGTCGTTGCTGCCCAGCAGCGCCTGCAGACCGGCGTAGCAGGACAGCAGGTTGTCCAGGCGCGCGCCGGCGATGAACGCCTGGTCGAGGCCGATCACGGCCGCGCGCTGGGTGTCGTAGAAGCTCAGCTCGTAGTCGAGGATGGCGTCGGCGGTGATGCCGTGTTCCAGTTGCAGCTGTTCACCGAGCAGGTCGCGGAAGTCGCGGGTTTCGCCCGCGGCGACCTGAGCGAGGATCGGTGGCAGCTCAGTCTGCGCGTTGATCGACCAGCCGAGGTTGGCTTCGCGGTTGAGGTGGATCGCCAGGTTGGGGATAACGGCGATGGGCGCCCTGAAGTCGATCAGTTTGCTTTCCACCTTGCCGGCCAGGCGGAAGGTGACGCGGCCGGCCAGCGACAGGTCGCGGTCGAACCAGGGCGCGAACAGCGCGCCGCCGTAGACCTCGACGCCCAGCTGCCAGTAGCCGTTGCGTACCAGCTCGGGGTTCGGCTTGACGCGCAGGCAGGGGCTGTCGGTGTGGGCGCCGACCAGGCGCAGGCCGTTCTCCAGCAGCGGCACGGTGCCGAGTTTGAAGGCGATCAGCGAGGAGTCGTTGCGGGTCACGTAATAGCGGCCACCGGCTTCGGTGCGCCAGGCCTCGCGCTCGTCCAGGCGCTGGTAGCCGGCCTCTTCGAGGCGCAGGGCGAGGGCCTGGGTGGCGTGGAAGGGGGTGGGGGAGGCCGCGAGGAAATCGATCAGGCCCTGGTTGAGTTCTGCACGCATGGGTAACTCCGGACAGCGAATGGCCGGAAGTTTAACGTAAATGCGCAAATCTGCGGCCAGGGGTCGCGCCAACAGGTGGGGCGAGCGTAGGAGCGGACTTTGTCCGCGATCGTTTCCCGCCGGCTCCGAGCCGGCCGGACATACATCGCGGACGGAGTCCGCTCCTACGAAAAAGGAATCAGAACGGTGCGGGCGACTCGAAGCGCAGGCGCTCGCCGGTCTGTGGGTGGGTCAGGGCGAGCATGCTGGCGTGCAGGCACAGGCGGTCGCGCAGGGTCAGGGCTTCGCCTTCGGCGTAGAGGCGATCACCGAGCAGCGGGTGGCCGATGCTCAGCATGTGCACGCGCAACTGGTGCGAGCGCCCGGTGATCGGGGTGAGCTCGACGCGGCTCCAGTTGCCGTGGCGCTCCATCACGCGCCAGAAGGTCAGTGCATGCCGTCCCTGCTCGAAGTCGACCACATGGCGTGGTTTGGTCGGCGGGTCGTAGCGCAGCGGGGCTTCGATGCGGCCGCTGTCCAGTTCCGGCTCACCCCAGCACAGCGCGGTGTAGGCCTTCTCGGTCTCGCGGTCGTGGAACTGGCGCGACAGTTCGCGGTGGCTGTCGGCGTCACGGGCCAGCACGATCAGGCCCGAGGTTTCCCAGTCCAGGCGGTGGACGATGCGCGCTTCCGGGTAGCCGTTCTCCTGCAGGCGGGTGATCAGGCAGTCCTTGTTGTCGTCCGCGCGACCGGGCACGGAGAGCAGCAGGGTGGGCTTGTTCACCACCAGCAGGGCGGCGTCCTCATGGACGAATTCAATCTGGGAAAGCGGCATGGAAGCTCTTGCGCGAATAAGAATGACGAAAACGACTGCGGCGGCCGAAGCCGCCGCAGGTTCACCAAAGCCGGATCAACGCTCCGGCAGGGTGATGTTGAGTTCCAGGATCGAACAGCTGCCCTGGTTGGCCAGCTCGACCTGGACTTGTTCCTGGTCGATGGGCACGTATTTGCGGATCACTTCCAGCAGGTCTTTCTGCAACTGCGGGAGGTAGTCCGGTTGCGAACGGTTGCCGCGCTCGTGGGCGACGATGATCTGGAGTCTTTCTTTCGCGATGGATGCGCTGTTTTGCGCCTTCCGGCTGCGGAAGAAATCTAAAAGGCTCATTCACGTCCTCCGAACAGTCGTTGCAGGAATCCTTTCTTTTGCACATCGAGGAACCGATGGGGCATTTCCTTGCCCAGCAGTCGCTCGACGGCGTCGCTGTACGCCTGGCCGGCGTCGCTCTCTTCGTCGAGGATGACCGGTACGCCCTGGTTGGATGCCTTCAGCACGGCCTGGGATTCCGGAATCACGCCGAGCAGACGGATGGCCAGGATTTCCTCGACGTCTTCGACGCCGAGCATTTCGCCCTTGGTGACCCGCTCCGGGTTGTAGCGGGTCAGCAGCAGGTGTTCCTTGATCGCATCCTCGCCTTTCTCGGCGCGGGCGGACTTGCTGGCCAGCAGGCCGAGCATGCGGTCGGAGTCGCGGACCGAGGAGACTTCCGGGTTGGTCACGACGATCGCCTCGTCGGCGTAGTACATGGCCAGGTGGGCACCTTTCTCGATGCCGGCCGGGGAGTCGCAGATCACATAGTCGAAGGTCTGCTTGAGCTCTTCGATGACCTTGCCGACGCCTTCCTGGGTGAGCGCATCCTTGTCGCGGGTCTGGCTGGCGGCCAGCACGAACAGGTTCTCGAGGCGCTTGTCCTTGATCAGGGCCTGGGTCAGGGTCGCTTCGCCATTGATGACGTTGACGAAGTCGTACACCACGCGGCGTTCGCAGCCCATGATCAGGTCGAGGTTACGCAGGCCTACGTCGAAGTCGACGATGACGGTCTTGTGGCCGCGCAGGGCCAGGCCGGTGCCGATGGCTGCGCTGGTGGTGGTTTTACCGACGCCACCCTTACCGGAAGTGACTACGAGGATCTTGGCCAAGGTGATTCACCCCAAAGAAAAAACGAAGAATTCTGGTCCCTGAAAGTCGCGGCAGTATCCGTTAAAGGCGGGTGATGTTCAACACGTCACCCGACAGGCTGACGTGCACCGCCTGGCCCCATTGCGGACTGCGTCGCAGGTCTTCGGCGACCTTGTAATTACCAGCGATGGACACCAGCTCGGCGGCCAGTTGCTGGCAGAAAATACGTGCGCTGGTATCGCCCTTGACGCCGGCCAGGGCGCGTCCGCGCATCGGACCGTACACATGGATATTTCCGTCGGCGAGAAGTTCCGCACCCGGGCTGACGGGGGCGAGCACGATCAGGTCGCCGCCGGCGGCGTAGATCTGCACGCCGCCGCGTACCGGAGTGGTTACCAGCTTGGTCGGTCGGACGACCGGTGCCGGCGGCTCGGCCGGTTTTTCCGCAACGGCTTCCGGCGCTTCGGCGGTTGCCTGGACGTCAGCGTCCGTCGGTTTTTCCTGCTTGGCCTCGGCGGCCTGCTCAACCGGCTGCTGCGCCGGCTTTTCGGCCTGCACGCCGGCACCTGCAGCCTGTTCGACCACCTTCTCGGAGAGCTTCTCGCCACGCGGGCGACGTACCGGTGCGGCGCCGGTCACCTGCGGGACGCTGTCCCTGGGTTCGACCGGACGCTCGCGGGAGGAACCCGAAGGCGGCAGCACCGGAATGTCGAACATGGTGGCCAGGCGGATGTCTTCCTCGCGGCTGGCGCGCACGGCCAGGGTGCGCAGGCCGTGGCGGCGGCAGATATCCAGCACGCCCTGCAGGTCGAGCTGGCCCTCGCCATCGGGCAGCTTGTCCAGCGCCAGTACCAACGGGGTGTCACGGAAGAAGTTGGGCGCCTGGGCGACCTTGTCGGCGAGCTGGCGGTCCAGGCGCGGCAGGTCATTGTGGGCCAGTTCCAGAACGGTGACGGCCAGCATGCTGCCCTTGAGCTGGAATACGGGATCGTGGTCGAGAAGGTCGGCTTGGCTCATGGTCAGGCTGCATCACTAAATGGTGTGGACTTATAACGGAGCGCCCCGGCAGCCGCAAGCATGGCGGTAGGCCAGGGCGCGAAGGCGGGCGCGCTGTGCGCCGGCAAGGTAGAATGTCGGGCTTTGACCTAGCCGGAAAGTTCCATGGACCGCCCCACCTTTCGCCGTGAGTTCCTCCATCCTCGCCATTGGCCGCTCTGGCTCGGTCTTGGTGTGCTGTGGCTGGTGGTGCAGCTGCCATACCCGGCGCTGCTCTGGCTCGGGCGTGCGCTGGGAGCGCTGATGTACCGCGTGGTGGGCAGCCGCCGGGCGATCGCCGCGCGCAACCTGGAGCTGTGCTTCCCGGAGCTCTCCGCTGCCGAGCGCAAGCGCCTGCTCAAGGAAAACTTCGCGTCGACCGGCATCGCCTTCTTCGAAATGGCCATGAGCTGGTGGTGGCCCAAGGCCCGTCTGGCCAAGCTCGCCCACATCGAGGGCATCGAGCACCTGAAGAAAGCCGAGGCCGAGGGCAAGGGCGTGATCCTCATGGCCATGCACTTCACCACCCTGGAGATCGGTGCGGCGTTGCTCGGCCAGGTGCAGACCATCGACGGCATGTACCGCGAGCACGACAACCCGGTGTTCGATTTCGTCCAGCGCACCGGCCGCGAGCGGCATAACGCCGACGCCACCGCCATCGAGCGCGAGGACGTGCGCGCCATGCTCAAGGTGCTGCGCGCCGGCCGCGCCATCTGGTACGCGCCGGACCAGGACTACGGCGCCAAGCAGAGCCTGTTCGTGCCACTGTTCGGTATCCAGGCCGCCACGGTCACCGCCACCACCAAGTTCGCCCGCCTGGGCCGCGCGCTGGTGCTGCCGTTCACCCAGTCGCGTCTGGCCGATGGTTCCGGCTACCGCCTGACCATTCATCCGCCGCTGGAGGACTTCCCTGGCGAGAGTGAAGAGGCCGACTGCATCCGCATCAACCAATGGGTGGAAAGCGAAATTCGCCGCCAGCCCGAGCAGTACCTCTGGGCGCATCGGCGCTTCAAGAGCCGCCCGGAGGGCGAGCCCAAGCTCTACGACAAGAAGAAGTAGGCCGTTCATCTTTCCGGCGGCCTAAGCTGGTAACGACGCGACAAGGACTTCTGCCGTGACCGACTCCGCCACTCTCCCGCAGCAATCACCGGCCGTCACCGGCCTGATCCTCTCCGGCGGTGGGGCGCGGGCGGCCTACCAGGTCGGTGTGCTGGCCGCCATCGCCGAATTGCTGCCCGAGGGCGCCGAGAATCCCTTTCCGGTCATCGTCGGTACCTCCGCTGGCGCCATCAACGCGGTCGGGCTGGCCTGCGGAGCACTCTCCTTCACCGGTGCGGTGGAGCGCCTGACCAAGGTCTGGAAGGGCTTTCGCACCGGGCAGGTATACCGTGCCGACTGGCCCGGCGTGTTCAGCCAGGCCTTCAAGTTCCTCGGCCACAGCCTGCTCGGGTTGGGTAAGCGCGAGCCGGTGGCGCTGCTGGACAGCACGCCGCTGCGCTATCTGCTGGAACGCGAGCTGGACCTCTCCGGCATTGCCGCCGCCGTGCGTCGACGCAACCTGCGCGCGGTGGCGGTAACGGCGTTCGGCTACGAATCCGGCCAGGCGGTGACCTTCTACCAGGGCCGCGCCACCATCGATCCCTGGCTGCGCCACCGGCGCATCGGTGTGCCGACGCGCCTGCAGATCGAGCATTTGCTGGCCAGCTCGGCGATCCCGCTGCTGTTCCGCCCGGTGAAGATTCTCCGTGAGTTCTTCGGCGACGGCGCGGTGCGCCAGCAGGCACCGATCAGCCCGGCGCTGCACCTGGGGGCCAATCGCGTGCTGGTCATCGGCGTCAGCGGCAACCCCACGCTGGGCAGCGCCAACGAGCAGGTCGCGAATTACCGCACCGGCCAGCCGCCGAGCCTGGCACAGGTAGGCATCCACCTGCTGAACAGCACTTTCATTGACAGCCTGGAAGGCGATATTGAGTTGCTGCACCGCATCAACTTCCTCAGTTCACTGGTGCCCGAAGAGGCGCGCCGCTCGACGCTGGGGCTGGCGCCGGTGGACGTGTTGCTGATTTCGCCGAGCAGGCCGCTGGACGAGATCGCCGCGCAGTTCCGCCACGAGCTGCCCAAGCCGTTGCGCCTGTTCCTGCGTGGGCCGGGGGCGACCAAGGCGAGCGGGGCGGGGGTGCTCAGCTACCTGCTGTTCGAGCCGGGCTATTGCAATGCGCTGATCGATCTGGGGTATCGCGATGCCATGGAAAAGCGCGCGGAGATCGCGCGCTTTCTGGGGATGGAGGAGTGGTCGCTGTAGGCCCGCGGCGGTATTGCCATGAGCGTAGGAGCGGACTCCGTCCGCGATTGGCATCAGGCGCGTGGGGAAACCATCGCGGACGGAGTCCGCTCCTACGTGTAGCCAGCCCTGTGCGTCTCGGTCAGACCGCGAACACACCATCGCGGTAGTCGCGCAGGGCCTGCTCGATCTCCTCGCGGCTGTTCATCACGAACGGGCCGTACTGCACGATGGGTTCGTTGAGCGGCTTGCCTGCCAGCAGCAGGACGCGCGCGCCCTGGTCGCTGGACAGCTGGATCTCGTCGCCCTGGCCCAGGCGCACCAGGCGGTTGCTGGCGACGTTCTCGTTACTGCGCTCACCCGGCACCTGCAGCGAGCCTTCATAGACGTACAGCATCACCCGATGGCCCGCCGGAATCTGCGGAGCCACCGAAGTGCCCGCCGGCAGGACCAGATCGTAATAGTGCGGTTCCGTGCCCGGACGCTGCACCGCGCCATCGATGGCGGTCTCGCCGTCGTCGAAGCGCCCGGCGATCACGGTCACGCCCACACCTTGCCCGGTGGTCACGCGCGGCACGTCTTCCGGCTCGATATCGCGGTAGCCGGCCGGGGCCAGCTTGTCCTTCGCCGGCAGGTTCAGCCACAGCTGGAAGCCACGCATGGCGCCTTCCACCTGCTCGGGCATCTCGCTGTGGATGATGCCGTGGGCCGCTGTCATCCACTGCACGCCGCCGGGCTTGAGCAGGCCGGTATTGCCCAGGTGGTCTTCGTGGCGCATGCGTCCTTCGAGCATGTAGGTGACAGTCTCGAAGCCACGGTGCGGGTGCGCCGGGAAGCCGGCGATGTAGTCGTCGGGGTTCTGCGTGTCGAACTGGTCGAGCATCAGGAACGGATCGAAGCGTTCGATGCCAGGGCCGCCGATCACTCGGGTCAGGCGCACGCCGGCACCGTCGGAGGCCGGGTGGCCGATGTGCTGGTCGATCACGGTACGTAAGCGGGTCATGGGGACCTCCTTGATCTGTGAATGGAGATCATCCTAGTCCCAATTGATGGATCAATGGTTGCGAGTTTTTCAGCGTACCAATCGATAAAATAGATGTGTTAATGGAAAGAAAACCGCCGCCCGAAGGCGGCGGTTTCGTCTCACTCCTGAATCTGCAGGCGCCGGGCTTCGGTGTAGAAGTAGCGCAGCTTCTCGTACTCGAAGGGCGTGTTCATCTGCCCGTAGCGGAAGCCGTTGCTGTAGCGCTTGTCGATGATTTCCAGCACCGGCAGTTCCCAGTACTCGCGGCTGATCTCGGAGTAGTTCAGGTAGTTCACTTCGCGCGCGGCGACGAAATCGGTGACCAGCCCGCCGGTGTCGCGCAGGTTGGACGGGCCGAGGATCGGCAGCATCAGGTACGGGCCATCGGGCACGCCCCAGTAGCCCAGGGTCTGGCCGAAATCCTCGCTGAGCCTGGGCAGGCCCATGGCGGTGGCCGGGTCCCACAGGCCGCCGATGCCGAAGATGGTGTTGAACAGCAGCCGCGCGGTGCTGTTCGCCGCGCGCTGGGGCTTGAGTTGGGCAACGCTGTTGAGCAGCGTCGGCACTTCGCCCAGGTTGCTGAAGAAGTTGCTCACGCCCGTACGCACGAAGTGCGGGGTGACGTACTCGTAGCCGTGCACCACGGGCAGGAAGACCCACTCGTCGAAGCGGTAGTTGAAGTGATAGACCCGACGGTTCCACGACTCCCAGGGGTCGTAGACGTTGAGGGCGTCGAAGGTGGCGCGCTCGAACTCGCGCTGGTCCAGGCCGGGGTTGAACTTCAGCGCATCCAGCGGGTGCTTGAAGCCGTCGTCGTCCGGCGCCATGTCGAACTTGGTGGTGATGGGCGTCTGTACCGGTTGTGCGGTCTCGGCCTGGGCGACGCCGCAGGCCAGCAGCAGGGCAAGAGTCCAGGAATGGCGGAGTGGCATGGAGTCAGTTCCCTGTCTGCGCGGTGGCCAGGCCGTCGGCCGGGGCACCCTGTCCCTTGAAGAAGCCCAGCATGTCCTGGGCGTTCACGCGGTAATTGAGGTTGCCGCAGTGGCCGCCGCGCGGGTAGAGCGTCAGGCGGTCGCCAAAGGTGCGGCGCAGGAAGCCGATATCGCCGGGGCCGAGGATGACGTCGTCGGCGTTGTGCATGACGGCGATCTTCGGGCTCTGCTTCAGGTAGTCCTGCACGCCATACAGGCTGACCTGGTCGATCAGCTGCGGCAGGCTGCCGCCGTCGTACTTGGCGCGCCAGAGCGGCATCAGCTGGTCGGTCATGTAGCACTCGAAGTCGCATTGCATGGCGCGCTTGAAGAACGGCGTCAGGCTGGTGCCTTCGGTGATCGGGTACTTGGGTGGGGTGATCAGGCCGCGGCGGTTGATCAGGTCGGAGGTGAAGGCGATGTCGGCGGAGGAGAAGCGGAACACCGCGCCGATCAGCATGGCCATCTCTTCATTGGAAAGGTGCTGCCTGGACTGCTGCAGGTCGAAGAGGAAGGCGTCGTTGAGGTCGACGTAGCCCTTCTGGTTGAAGTAGCGAGTCAGCTTGGCCAGGATCACCTGGTAGAAGGTGTTGGTGTCGTTGATGCCCTTGACCTGGGTCTGCACCAGCTTGTCGAGGTTGCTCACCGAGGTGTAGAGGTTCACCGGCGGGTTGAGCAGCAGCACACGCTTGAAGTTGAAGCTGCGGCGGGTTTCGTCGAGCTTGCTGACAAAGGCTGCGTGCAGCGCGCCCAGGCTGTAGCCGGTCAGGTAGTAGTCGCTGACAGGCAGGTCCGGATGTTGCGCGCGCACCGCCTGCATGACCCGGTACAGATCGTCGGCATCGTCGGGCGTGTAGCCGGGAGTGGCGACGTGGGAGGCGCCCACCATGAAGTCCCAGCTGGTCGGCGAGGACAGTTGCACCACGTGGTAGCCGGCGCCGTAGAACAGGCGCTTGAGATACTCCGGCGTCGTGCTGGCGTAGTTGGCGCCGGTGCCGGCGATGATGAACACCAGTGGCGCCTGGTGATCCTGCCTGGCCAGGCGGTAGTGCAGCTTCTTCACCGGCCAGAAGTTGCTCGGCAGCTCGTGCTCGCGCTCCGGGCGCAGGTTGAGCGCGTAGTCGGACTGGCGGATGTCGTCGTCCGCCGGCAGTTGCGGGCGCAGTTCCGGCGGGGTGGTGGCGATGGTCGCCTCGAACGGGTTGATCAGCGGGAAGCCGTAGCTGGCCTGATCCACGTCGCGGGCCGCTGCCGGCCCGACGAGGCCCATTGCGAGGCAGCCGATCAGGGCAGCCACGCGGTGCAGAAATGTCATGGTTCGGAGTCCTTTCAATAGGAGGCCAACTCTAGGGTGACCGGCGATTAAGACCAGCACATTTCCGACAAGTGCAACTCGCTTGTCAGCCTTTGCGCGCGAGGTCCCTGAGCGCATCACCGGTTAGACGATAGACGCTCCATTCGTCCTGTGGGCGAGCGCCCAGGCTGCGGTAGAAACCGATGGCCGGTTCGTTCCAGTCCAGCACCGACCATTCCAGGCGTCCGCAATCGCGCTCTACTGCCAGCCGCGCCAGCTCCGTGAGCAGCGCCTTGCCCAGGCCGGCGCCACGCGCGGCGGGGCGCACGTAGAGGTCTTCGAGGTAGATGCCGGGCTGGCTCAGCCAGGTCGAGTAGTTGTGGAAGAACAGGGCGAAACCCTGGGCGGCGCCGTCCACCTCGCCGATCAGTACTTCGGCATAGGGCCGCGGGCCGAACAGGTGCTCATGCATGCGCTGGGCGTCGGCCTTCACTTCGTGGAGCAGTTTCTCGTAGTCGGCCAGTTCGCGGATCAGCTCGAGGATCAGCGGGATATCCTCAGGGGCGGCGGGGCGCAGGGTGACGCGCGGCATGGGTATGTCCTTGGGCTGCGAAATCCGTCGAGCATGCCCGGCGCCCCAGGCCGCTGGCAACCGCTCACTTCAGTAGCGTTCCAGGCTTTCCAGCCAGACCAGCTCGCAGGCGCCGGCGCCGGTGTCCTCGCGGGTCAGCGAACTGACCCAGCGCCAGCCGTCGTCGCCCTCCACACGCACCAGCTTGCCGGACAGGCGCACGTGCTCGCCGGCGCTGACCTGGGCGAGGGTGCGCGCCACGCCGTCGTTGGCCGGGATCATGTGCATGTTGGCGGCGTGGGTTTCCAGCTCCCGGCGGGGGATCGGCAGTTTGTCGGCGTGCCAGTAGAACCAGCGGTTGCCCTGGCTGATACGGATATCGGCGAGTACCCGCGGGTCGTCCATCGGGCCCCAGCCCAGTGCGAGGTCGGTGGGTGACAGCTCGGCCTCGCGGCCCAGGTGGTAATCCTCGCGGCCGAGTACGCGCGCCTCGATGCTGAAATCTTCCAGGGGATAGATGGAGTAGCGCTCGACGCGCATGCCGCCAGCGGACAGTGCCTGGCTGTGCTGCTGCGGTGCGTGGGGGCGCTCGGTCGGCCACAGCCACCAGAAACTGGCGGCCACGCAGACCAGCAGGAACAGGGTCGATCGCTTCATCGAAGGCTCCGTGTGTGGCGGAAGTTTACCCAGGGTTTGGCTGCTCTTGCATCGGCCCCCGCGCTGGTTATGCTGGGCGCCGATTCCCCGCCTGCCCGGAGTAGTGGCGCCATGCCCCGTCGTTTGCCCCTGATCGTTCTGCTGCTTGCCTTGGCGCTCTGGCTGGCCGCCAGCTATGGCGTGCGTTTCGGGCTGATGGAGGATGGCCGCTGGGTCGGCATCTGCGCCGACGAGGCCGCACGCTGGGAGTGCGGTGTGCGTTCGCAACTGGGCTGGGCGATTCACTTCGGCGTGTTCGGCAAGCTGGCGCTGGGGCTTTCGCTGCTGGCTTTCTTCGTACCGCGTCAGGTGGGCTGGTGGCTGGCGGTGTTGGCGATGCTGGTCACGCTGCCGGCGCTGGTGCTGTACAACGCCGGGCTCGCGGTGTTCGCCGTGGTATTGGCCGGATTGCGTCTGGTGCGCGCGTCAGCCCGCTGAGTCTCAGAGCCTTCGTTCTGCCGGGCGTCGTCCGCGCAGCAGCGCTCCGAGCAGAAGCAGGCTGACCGCTGCCCAGCCCAGTGCCTGAAGATTGCTCAGCCCCTCCAGCGCCAGTTGCGCGGGAATCCCGATGGCGATGATCAGTGCCAGCAGCAGTGCCTCGCGGCGCGGCGCGGTGACCGGCCGGCACAGGTAGACCAGCGCCGGGAACAGCAGTGCCGCGCTGGGGAAGCTGCGGTAGCGCGCGTCGAAGACCATCCCGAGCATCAGCACCGCGCCGGCGAAACCGGCCGCCGCCAACCACAGGCCGGCGCGGCTTTGCAGCCAATCGAAGACCTTCGCTCGCCAGCCCGCCCGAACCGACAGCGCCAGGCTGGTGTGCAGCAGTACCAGCAGATTCAAGCCCACCAGTGCTGCCGACCAGAGCCATTCGCCCCAGAAACGGCTGGCGATCACCGACAGCTCCAGCCACAGGCCGATGCAGCCCGCGCCGAGGGCGCCAACCAGCGGCAACAGGAAGGCACTGCGGGTTGAGGCGGGGCGGCCGCCGACCAGCATCCCAGCGAGCAGGATCACGCCGGAAAGTCCCAGCCACAGCGGCCAGCCCGGCAGGTTGCTGACCGGCCCGGCGAGCACGCCTTTCTCTTCACGGTCGGCGCTGAACAGACCCCAGTAGCCGCCCACCGCGCCTTCGCTCTGGCGCTTCCAGGGTTGGTCGAAGGCTTCGATCAGGTTGTAGCGCCAGCCTTTCTCCTCGGCCATGTGCACGAAACCGCGGATGAAGCGCGCCTCGTTGACCCGGCTGGGCAGGGCGGTTTCGCGTTGGCGACCCTCGCTGGGCCAGCCGGTTTCGCCGATGAGGATGTCCTTGGGGGCGAACTCGCGGCCGAAGTCCTCGCGGATCTTCGCCACGTGGGCGAGGGCATCGTCGATGCCGCGCGGGTTGTCTTCCCAGTAGGGCAACAGGTGGATGGTAAGGAAGTCCACCGCCGGGGCGATCTCCGGGTGCTGGTGCCAGAACTCCCAGACATCGGCGTAGGTCACCGGCTGGCGCACCTGAGCCTTCACCTTGTGGATAAGTCCAGCCAGGTAGCGCCCGGTGACCTCCTTGCGCAGCAGGGTTTCGTTGCCGACGATCACCGCCTGAACGACATCCGGATACTCGTTGGCGGCCTTGATCAGCGCCTCGACTTCACGCTCGGTATCCACCGGGTTGGCGTTGACCCAGGCGCCGAGCATCAGCTTCAGGCCGTGCTTGCGGGCCAGCGCCGGGATGCCTTCCAGGCCGGTCATGGAATAGGTGCGCACGCAATCGAAGCGCGTTGCCAGCAGGGCCAGGTCGGCGTCCATCTGCTCCGGACGCAGGACAAAGGGCTGGTCGAAGGGCGACTGGTCCTTGGCGAACGGGCTGTACGACGCGCACTGCAGCTTGTGCGTGGGCGTAGCCGCATCGGGCAGGACGACCGGCTTGCCGAGGCCGTACCAGAGGCCGCCGAGGGCGATCAGGGCAAGCAGCAGGGCGAGAAGGTAAGGCAAAAGCGGAAAGCGCGAGGACTGGGGCATGGGGGCACGCGAACCGTGGCGAGGCGCGCATCTTAGCAACGCCGCTGGCCGCCGTCAGTGCCCGCGCGGGGCGTTCAGGCGTGACGGTGAATCCAGTTGTGCGTCGGCTGGGCCGCGTTGCCCTCGATGCGCTTCCAGAACTTCTCGTGGAAGTGGAAGCCCACCGCGTTGCACAGCGGCTCGACGATCGCCACCAGGCCGCCCACGGCGATGCTGCCGGTCAGCGCGTAGGCGACGCTGAAGGCGATGATGAAGTGCATCAGGGTGAAGGTGACGGTCTTGAGCATGGTGGCGATCCTCCAGTCGAGAATGATTCTCCGTTGCTGAAAGACTACTGCGGGGGAACCCTGTCGGGTAATCGAGCCTCTGTATGGAGGCGATAGGCCGGCACCCGCGTCGTGGATGGAATTGCGCAGTCGTGGATGGACGGGTTCTGTCGTGGATCGGACCGTTTGGCGTCGCTCTCAGAGCAGTTCGCCAGCAGCGGGCGCCGATCATGAAAGGGCGGCCAAGACCGCGAATGGCGCCGGGCCTGCCCGGACGCCGCAACGAAAAATCACGGGGAGAAAACCATGTCTATGATGCGACGCCTGTTGGGCCTTGGCGCAGGGCTGGTGCTGTCGGCAGCGGCCGGGCTGGCCGCTGCGGCGGCCAAGCCGGAAATCACCATCGGTTACGTGGACGGCTGGTCGGACAGCGTGGCGACCACCCACGTCGCCGCCGAGATCATGCGCGAGAAGCTCGGCTACCAGGTCAAGCTGATGCCGGTGGCCGCCGGGATCATGTGGCAGGGCGTGGCGCGCGGCAAGCTCGACGCCATGCTATCTGCCTGGCTGCCGGTCACCCACGGCGCCTACTACGAGAAGATGAAGGACAAGGTTACCAACCTGGGCGTGAACTACCCGGGCGCGAAGATCGGCCTGATCGTGCCCGAGTATGTGAAAGCCAACAGCATCGAGGACCTCAAGGCGCAGAAGGATGACTTCGGCGGCCGCATCGTCGGCATCGACGCCGGCGCCGGGGTGATGCTCAAGACCGACCAGGCGATCAAGGACTACGGTCTGGACTACAAGCTGGTAGCCAGTTCCGGCAGCGGCATGATCGCCGAGCTGACCCGCGCGGAGAACGACAAGAAGGCCATCGCCGTCACCGGCTGGATTCCGCACTGGATGTTTGCCAAGTGGAAGCTGAAGTTCCTCGAAGACCCGAAAAAGGTCTACGGCGAAGAGGAGCACGTCGACAGCGTTGCCAACCCGGCGCTGGAGAAGAAGGCGCCGGAAGTCTGGGCCTTCCTGAAGAAATTCCAGTGGAAGGACGGCCAGGAAATCGGCGAAGTCATGCTGGCCGTGCAGAACGGCGAGAAGCCGGAAGTGGCGGCGAAGAAATGGGTCGAGGCGCATCCGGATCGCGTGAAGGAATGGCTGTGATCGCTTAGAACCCAGCCACGCGCGATACAGAAAAATCCCCCGCGAACCGTCTGGTTCGTGGGGGGTTTTTTTATGCCGAAGCGTCTATTCCGGGCTTGTTCGCAAGAGAGGGCAAATCGCTACGACTAAAGTCGTCTGGAGCGCTTGCAGCGGACACATAAATTAGGGATCGACGACATCCGCGTCATCCCCGCTGTGAGGACAAGAACAAAATGAACGACAGCATCTACCAGCGGATTGATACCAATCCGCGCTTCAAAGAGTTGGTGGCCAAGCGCGAGCGATTCGCCTGGCTGCTCTCCCTGATCATGTTGGGCCTGTACGTGGTCTTCATCCTGCTCATCGCTTTCCAGCCGCAGCTGCTCGGCGCGAAGATCAGTGCCGATTCGTCCGTCACCTGGGGTATCCCCATGGGCGTCGGGCTGATCCTCTCGGCCTTCGTGCTCACCGGCATCTACGTGCGCCGGGCGAACGGTGAATTCGACCGCCTCAATCAGGAAATCCTCAAGGAGGCCCAGCAATGAAAGGCCGTATCGCCGCGGCCCTGGCTCTGGCCGCATTCGCTCCCGCACTCTGGGCTGACGCCCTCACCGGCGAGGTACAGCGCCAGCCGCTGAACGTCTCCGCCATCGTCATGTTCGTTGCCTTCGTCGGCCTGACCCTGTGCATCACCTACTGGGCCTCCAAGCGCAGCAAGTCCGCCGCCGACTTCTACACCGCTGGCGGCAGCATCACCGGTTTCCAGAACGGCCTGGCGATCGCCGGCGACTACATGTCCGCTGCCTCATTCCTGGGCATTTCCGCGCTGGTATTCACCTCCGGCTACGACGGCCTGATCTACTCCATCGGCTTCCTCGTCGGCTGGCCGATCATCCTCTTCCTGATCGCCGAACGCCTGCGCAACCTGGGCAAGTACACCTTCGCCGACGTGGCGTCCTACCGCCTCAAGCAGAAGGATATCCGTACCCTGTCCGCCTGCGGCTCGCTGGTGGTCGTGGCCTTCTACCTGATCGCGCAGATGGTTGGCGCCGGCAAGCTGATCGAGTTGCTGTTCGGCCTCAACTACCACGTCGCCGTGGTCCTGGTCGGCATCCTGATGGTGCTGTACGTGCTGTTCGGCGGCATGCTCGCCACCACCTGGGTACAGATCATCAAGGCCGTGCTGCTGCTCTCGGGCGCCACCTTCATGGCGATCATGGTGCTCAAGCACGTCAATTTCGACATCAGCACCCTGTTCTCCGAAGCCATCAAGGTCCACCCGAAAGGCGAGGGCATCATGAGCCCCGGCGGCCTGGTGAAGGACCCGATCTCCGCGTTCTCCCTGGGCTTCGCGCTGATGTTCGGCACCGCCGGCCTGCCGCACATCCTGATGCGCTTCTTCACCGTCAGTGACGCCAAGGAAGCCCGCAAGTCGGTGTTCTTCGCTACCGGCTTCATCGGCTACTTCTACATCCTGACCTTCATCATCGGCTTCGGCGCGATCCTGCTGGTCAGCACCAACCCGGACTTCAAGGACGCCACCGGCGCCCTGCTGGGCGGCAACAACATGGCCGCCGTGCACCTGGCCGATGCCGTGGGTGGCAGCCTGTTCCTCGGCTTCATCTCCGCCGTGGCCTTCGCCACCATCCTCGCGGTGGTTGCCGGCCTGACCCTGGCCGGTGCCTCGGCGGTTTCCCACGACCTGTACGCCAGCGTGCTCAAAGGCGGCAAGGCCAACGAGAAGGATGAACTGCGCGTGTCGAAGATCACCACCGTCTGCCTCGGCGTGGTGGCCATCGTTCTCGGCATTCTGTTCGAGAAGCAGAACATCGCCTTCATGGTCGGCCTGGCCTTCTCCATCGCTGCCAGCTGCAACTTCCCGGTACTGCTGCTCTCCATGTACTGGAAGAAGCTGACCACCCGTGGCGCGAAGATCGGCGGCTGGCTCGGCCTGATCACCGCGGTGACCCTGATGATCCTCGGTCCGACCATCTGGGTTCAGATCCTCGGCCACGAGAAAGCCATCTACCCGTACGAGTACCCGGCGCTGTTCTCCATGGCCGTGGCCTTCATCGGTATCTGGTTCTTCTCCATCACCGACAAGTCCGCCGCTGCCGACGAGGAGCGTGCACGCTTCTTCCCGCAATTCATTCGCTCGCAGACCGGCCTGGGTGCCACTGGCGCCGTTGCCCACTGATCGCTTGAGCTAACCTGCCGGGGCCGGAGGTGGAGACACCTCCGGCCTTGCTTTTTTGACAGGGATGGATAACGGATGTCCGACGATTTCAATTTCGCTTCGCCGCCCTTCGATCAGCTCCGCCCGCTGGAGCGCGAGCAGCTGCGCGACGCGCTGAGCGTGGGCTATTACACGGTCGACGAAGTGCTGCTCGAAGCCGGTGCGCCGGTGCCCTGCCTGTTCGTCCTGATGAAGGGCGTGATCGAGGAGCGCGGCGAGGACGGCAAGCTGTTTGCCCAGTACGCTGGCGAGGACCTGTTCGACGTGCGCGGGCTGTTTTCCGGCAGCAGCAAGCACCGCTACCAGGCGGTGGAAGAGAGCATCGTCTACGAACTGCCGGCAGCGGTGTTCCACCAGCTGTGCGCGGACAACCCGCAGTTCGCCCGCTTCTTCCGTGCCGACCTGGCCAGCAAACGGCAGCTGGAGCGACGAGAAGGGCAGAACCTGGCCGAGTTCATCCTCACCCGCATTGCCTCCGAGCATTTGTTGCCGGCCATCGAAGTCGAACCCACGCTGCCGCTGGGCGATGCCGCACGACTGCAGCTGAGCCAGGGCGCGGATGCACTGCTGGTACGCGAGGACGGCGCGCTGGGCATCGTCACCCGCACCGACCTGATGACCGCGCACTTCCGTGATGGCTTCAGCGAGGAGCAGCCCATCGGCCCATTGGCGCATCGGCCGTTGAGCCATGTCGAGCTGGGCGACTTCCTCTTCGACGCGATGATCCTCATGACCCGCCAGCGCATCGAGCGCGTGGCGGTGTGCGAGGAGGGCAGGGTGGTCGGCCTGCTGCACCTGACCCAGGTACTCAGCCTGTTTTCCACCCACTCCCATGTGCTGGCGCTGCGCATCGCCCGCGCCGAAAGCGAGGCCGAACTGCGCGCGGCAGCGGAAACCCTGCACACGCTGATCGCCACGCTGGCGGGCAACGGCATTCGCCTGCGCTTCATCATGCAACTGGTCAGCGCACTCAACGAGCAACTGCTCGAGCGTCTGTTCGAGTTGCAGGTGCCACCGGTATTGCGTGGCCGCTGTTGCCTGCTGGTGATGGGCAGCGAAGGGCGTGCCGAGCAACTGCTGAAGACCGATCAGGACAACGCGCTGATCCTCGACGACGGGCTGCCGGTGGAGCAAGGACTGTTATTGATGCAGCGCTTTTCTGCGGCGTTGCTGGAGTTCGGTTATCCACCGTGCCCTGGTGGCGTGATGGCCAGCCGGCCGGAGTGGTGCAGGCCATTGTCGGAGTGGCAGCGCGAACTGCGCGAGCTGCCACTGCAAGGTCGCCCGGAACAACTGATGCGCCTGTCGATCCTCGCCGATGCCTGGCCGGTGGCGGGCAACCGGCGGCTGTTCGATGGCTTGCGCGAATGCCTGGATGCGCTGGCCGGCGACAGCGGCCGCTGGATGAGCGACCTGGCCCTGCCGGCCTTGCAGTTCGATACACCGCTGACCTTCCTCGGCCAACTGAAAACCCAGGACGCGCACCTGGACGTGAAGCGCGGCGGCATCTTTCCTATCGTCCACGGCGCCCGCGTGCTGGCCGTGCGCGAAGGTCTGGAGGAGCGCGGCACGCTGGGCCGGCTCGCCACCCTGAAAACCCTTGGCGTGCTGGATGAGTCGCTGGTCGACAACCTGGTCGAGTCCTTCGAGCTGTTCCTCCAGCTGCGCCTGCGCCAGCAACTGGCCGGGCAACGTGACGGTCGCGAACAAGGGCTCGACGTTTCCCGCCTGAGTCGCCACGAGCGCGACCTGTTGCGCTTCAGCTTGCACACGGTGAAGAAGTTCAAGCAGAGCCTGACCCGCCAATTCCACCTGGATACCCGATGAACGCCTGTGTCGCTGCACCCGATCCGCACTGGTCCGCCTGGCGCCGCCGCCTCTATTGGTGGCAGCACGATCCGGCAGGGGCGGAGGAACTGGTGTCGCTGGACCTGGAAACCACCAGCCTTGATCCGCGCAAGGCCGACATCCTCAGCATCGGCGCCGTGCTGATCCGCCGTGGCAAGCTGATCCTCGGCGAGCGCCTGGAGCTGCTGGTGGAGCCGCCGCCATCGCTGGACGGCGAGTCGATCCGCATCCACAAGCTGCGCCGCGCCGACCTCGAAGGCCAGCTGCCACTGGTGGAGGCGCTGCGCCGGGTGCAGGAGTTCGTCGGCGAACGGCCGTTGCTGGGCTACTACCTGTCCTTCGATGTCGCCGTGCTGCGCCGACACCTGCGCGAGCAACTCGGCGCGCGGCTGGACAACCCCCGCGTCGAGGTCTCCGAAATCTATCACCGCAAGATGAGCCGGCGTTTCCCCGACCTGCACCTGGACCTGCGTTTCGACACCCTGGCACGCAACCTGGAAATCCCTATCGAAGGTCGCCACACCGCCATCGGTGATGCGCGCACCGCCGCATTGATGTTCCTGCGCCTGCGCAAAGGATCGCTGCCCCGTGACCTGAGTTGATCCTGTGCCTGCAGATTCTTTGAATCTTCCGCGCACCCACCCAGTCGGAATCTACAAGCGCTGGCCAATCGCAACACCGCGAGCCATCGCCCCTCGTCGACTGAAAGAGGAGAGACGATATGGGACTCGGGACCATTCTTTTGATCATCCTGATCTTGATGCTGATCGGTGGCCTGCCGGTCTTCCCCCACTCGCGCAACTGGGGTTACGGCCCCTCGGGCGTCATCGGTGTGGTACTGGTCGTGCTGCTGGTGCTGTTGCTGCTCGGACGCATCTGACCGGCCCTCGCCAAGAGCATCGCGGATGAATCCGCTCCTACGAATTGCACTGCATTATCCCTCTGCGTAGGAGCGGACTCCGTCCGCGATCACTCCACCCTCGCTCTGGCGCGTATCCGCTTTCCCCGCCTGCGTCACCGCGCCGATACGCCACAGGGTGATTCGTCGCACAGCCCTTGGCGGGTGCCTGTACTAACATACTGGGCCTTTGCCATCAGGGAGTCGTAGGGATGCTGGGCGTTGTACTGGTTGTGCTGGGCGTGGTGTGGTTGCTCGTCCAGTGCGGGCTGGGCCTGCCGCCGCTGGCCGAAGCCATGACCCTGGCCCCGGTGGTCGACCCGGACCGTTATTGGCAGTTTGCCTTCCTCGGCCCGGCCCTTCCCGTGGCGCTGGGTATCTTCATGCTGCGCTACCGCATCCGCGGCCTCGCCCAGCTCAAACGCGAGCGCATCAACTGCGCTGCCCATCTGCTCGTCTCCGCCGGTATCGCCCTGGTGCTGGGCAAGCTCTGCGTGCTCCTCCAGGCCTGACCCTGCACCCCGCTAAGCGCTAGTGCGCCGGCGGTTTGCCAGGGGCATTCAGCGGCCTGATTTCACCGCTGGTAGCCGAAAGCCTTGGTTACACTTCGGGCCACAATCGTCGACTCGAACGTTGTCGATCACCCGTCCCGAACAAGACAAGAAAAGGCAGACCTCCCCTATGCAAAATCGCATCATGATTACCGGCGCCGGTTCCGGCCTCGGACGCGAAATCGCCCTGCGCTGGGCCCGCGAGGGCTGGAAGCTGGCGCTGGCCGACGTCAACGAAGCAGGCCTGCAGGAAACCCTGAAACTGGTACGCGAGGCCGGCGGCGAGGGCTTCACCCAGCGCTGCGACGTGCGCGACTACAGCCAGCTGACCCAGTTGGCGCAGTCCTGTGAAGAGAAATTCGGTGGCATCGATATCATCGTCAACAACGCCGGTGTCGCTTCCGGCGGCTTCTTCAGCGAACTGTCGCTGGAAGACTGGGACTGGCAGATCTCGATCAACCTGATGGGCGTGGTCAAGGGCTGCAAGGCGTTCCTGCCGCTGCTGGAGAAGAGCAAGGGGCGGATTATCAACATCGCCTCCATGGCGGCGCTGATGCAGGGCCCGGCGATGAGCAACTACAACGTGGCCAAGGCCGGTGTGGTGGCACTCTCGGAAAGCCTGCTGGCCGACCTCAGCCTGGTGGATGTGAAGGTCCACGTGGTTTGCCCGTCGTTCTTCCAGACCAACCTGCTGGACTCCTTCCGTGGCCCGAGCCCGGAGATGAAGACCCAGGTCGGCAAGCTGCTGGAAAGCTCGCCCATCAGCGCCGCCGATATCGCCGACTACATCCACCAGGAAGTCGGCCGCGACGTCTTCATGATCCTGCCCCACGAGCAGGGCCGCATGGCCTGGCAGATCAAGCAGCAGAACCCGCAGGCGATCTACGACGAAATGGCGAAGATGGCCGAGAAGATGCAGGCCAAGCGCCGCAGTCTTTCGTAATCGCAAGGCTTTTTCGCCCCCTTTCGGTGCAATGAAAGACAGGGCTTGCCCAGGCCGGTGCAAAGGTTTAGTTTTAATCACCGGCCTGCCTGGCTGATGTACGTTGGACCCCGGTGAAAGCCCCGCTCATTTCGCGGGGCTTTTGCTTTTTCGGGCTACTGCGCAGCTGTGGGGATTCGCGCTTTGCGGGACGTCAGGCCTGTGTTAGAAGGCTCCGGTGTCATTGAAGGAAGAACCCGCTTGCACTCCGAATCCATCGTCTATGGCTGCATCCGCGACTGGCCCGGCGACTCGATGGAGCGCCGCCTGCGCCGCGCCGCCAACCGCAAGGTGCTCGACAGCTTGCCCATGGGCGAAGCCTGGCCGTTCCTCGGCCGCGAAATGTTCAGCCGCTGCGAGACCGAAGGTGCGGGCCTGTACCAGTCCCAGGTGATCCACTTCGGCGCCAGCTACCAGACCATCGAGTACGAGTGGAAGCTCTGGGTCGAACAGTTCGAAGCGCTGCTGCGCCGGCTTTACTGGGCCAGTGCGGTGGTGCACCTGGAAACCGAAGTCAACGGCAGCCACACCTTCCGCTGGGAGTCCGAGAACGGCTTCCACAGCCCGCGCGAGGGCGAGCTGAAAGTGCGCTGCGCCTGGGAACGCGAGGGCGGCCTGCGCGGCTGAGCTCTCCGGCTGGAGATTCCCAGCCGCCAACTCTCCAAGGCCCAGGCTCCTGAAAGCCGAGGCTGCTAAAGGAAAGACCGCCGTGATCAACTACCTCTGGTTCGTCCTCGCCGCCTTCTGCGAGATTGCTGGCTGCTACGCCTTCTACCTCTGGCTGCGCCTGGACAAGAGCGCGCTGTGGATCATCCCCGGACTGCTCAGCCTGACGGTCTTCGCCCTGCTGCTCACTCGCGTCGAGGCGAACTATGCCGGGCGCGCCTATGCCGCCTATGGCGGCATCTACGTCGCCGCCTCGCTGTTCTGGCTGGCTTTCGTGGAGAAGAGTCGCCCGCTGTGGAGCGACTGGGTCGGCGTGGCGCTCTGCGTGATCGGCGCCAGCGTGGTACTGCTCGGGCCTCGCCTCGCGCCCTGAGCCAAGCGACTACTGAATGGCGTTATCCGGTCTACATCTGAAAGGGACCGGTACCTGTAGGAGCGAGCTTGCTCGCGAACCTGGCGCTCGCCGATTGCTCCGGCGCCGCCGGGCTATCCGTTCGCGAGCAAGCTCGCTCCTACAAGAGCAGGTGTTCCTGACGCTCGATCAGTCCTCCAGCCACTCCCTCGGCACTTCGCTTTTCAGCATCAGCTGGCACTGCTGGCTTTCCGGGTCGAAGACGATCACCGCCTCGCCGCGCTTGAGTGCATGGCGTGCGCGCTCCACGCGCACGTCCAGCGGCGTGTCGTCGCCGTTGTCGGTGCCTTCGCGGGTGACGAAGTCTTCCAGCAGGTTGTTGAGGGTGTCGGCTTCGATGAGCTCAAAGGGAATCAGCATGGCGGGGTACTCGAAATCGCAGCGCGGGATTGTAGTCCCGCGCTGCGACCAGCGCAGCTTCAGTCGTCAGTCCTTGTTCTTCTCGGAGCCGTCGCCGTTATCGATCAGGTCGTCCACCGGCGGCACATGGGTGGTGCTTTCCATGTGCACCGGATGCTCCAGTTGCTTGCTGAAACGCTCCAGCGTGCCTTCGCTGGGTTCGGCGTCGCTGTCGAACACCGGTGGGCTGAGCATGTAGGCGGTGAGCAGTTTCGCCAGCGCGGACAAGCTGTCGATGTGGGTGCGCTCGTAGCCATGGGTGGCATCGCAGCCGAAGGCCAGCAGCGCGGTACGGATGTCGTGGCCGGCGGTGATCGCCGACTGCGCATCGCTGTGGTAGTAACGGAACAGGTCCCGGCGCACCGCGACCTCATGGCGCTCGCCCAGGCGCAGCAGGTGTCGGGACAGATGGAAGTCGTACGGCCCGCCGGAATCCTGCAAGGCGACGCTGACGGCGTGCTCGCTGGAGTTCTGCCCCTCGGCCACCGGCGCAATGTCGATGCCGACGAATTCGCTGACGTCCCAGGGCAGCGCGCCGGCCGCGCCCGAGCCGATTTCCTCGGTGATGGTGAACAGCGGGTGACAGTCGATCGGTGGTACCTGGCCGCTTTCCACGATGGCCTTGAGCGCGGCCAGCAGTGCCGCAACGCCAGCCTTGTCGTCGAGGTGGCGGGCGCTGATATGGCCGCTCTCGGTGAACTCGGGCAGCGGGTCGAAGGCGACGAAATCACCGATGGCCACGCCGATCGATTCGCTGTCGGCGCGGCTGGCGGTGTAGGTGTCCAGGCGCAGTTCGACATGGTCCCAGCTGATCGGCAGGGTATCCACGGCGGTGTTGAACGCATGCCCCGAGGCCAGCAGCGGCAGCACGCTGCCACGGAACACGCCGTTCTCGCAGAACACCGTGACCCGGCTGCCCTCGGCGAAGCGACTCGACCAGCAGCCCACCGGCGCCAGGGCCAGGCGGCCATTGGGCTTGATCTCGCGGACGATCGCACCAATGGTGTCCAGGTGCGCCGAGACGGCACGGTCCGGGCTCTTGCGGCGGCCCAGCAGGGTCGCGCGGATAGTCCCGCGGCGGGTCATCTCGAAGGGCACGCCAATCTCCTCCAGCCGCTCGGCGACGTAGCGCACGATGGTGTCGGTGAAGCCGGTGGGGCTGGGGATGGCGAGCATTTCCAGCAGCACGCGCTGCAGGTAGTTCAGGTCCGGTTGTGGCAATGGGGTCATGCCGGGGCCTCCACGTTGGGGTGTGGCTGGTCACGGTTGTCGCGATGCAGCAGCTCGCGGCTCAGCGGGAAGAGCAGGTCGACGAAGCGCTCGGCGGTGGGCTGTGGCTCGTGGTTGGCCAGGCCCGGGCGTTCGTTGGCTTCGATGATCACGTAGTCCGCCTGGTCAGCCTCGGTGACCAGCAGATCGAGGCCGGTGACTGGAATCTCCAGCGCCCGCGCCGCGCGAATGGCGGCGTCGGCCAGCGCCGGATGCAGGCGCTCGGTGACGTCTTCCAGGGTGCCGCCGGTATGCAGGTTGGCGGTGCGGCGCACGGCCAGGCGCTGGCCGCTGGGCAACACGTCGTCGTAGCTGAAACCCGCGGCAGCCAGGGTGCGCTCGGTCTCGCCGTCCAGCGGGATGCGGCTTTCGCCACCGGTCGCGGCCTGGCGCCGGCGGCTCTGCGCCTCGATCAGTTTACGGATGCTGTGCCGGCCGTCGCCGATCACCTCGGCAGGGCGGCGGATGGCGGCGGCCACCACTTCGTAGCCGATCACCACGATGCGCAGATCATTGCCGGGGTGGTAGCTCTCGAGGATGACGCGGGTGTCGAACTGCTTCGCGTGGGCGATGGCGCTCTCCACTTCTTCCGGCGTGCGCAGGTCCACGGCGACGCCCTGGCCCTGTTCGCCGTCCACCGGCTTGACCACCAGCGCGCGGTGTTCTTCGAGGAATGCGGCATTGTCTTCAGCGCTTCCGGCCAGACGCTGCTGCGGCTGGCGCAGGCCGGCGCGGTCGAGGGCGCGATGGGTGAGGGTCTTGTCCTGGCACAGGCTCATGCTCACGGCGCTGGTGAGGTCGCACAGCGACTCGCGGCAGCGGATGCGCCGGCCACCCTGGGTGAGGGTGAAGAGCCCGGCATCGGCATCCTGTACCTGGACCTCGATACCACGGCGATGGGATTCGTCGACGATGATCTTCGCATAGGGATTGAGGCCCTTTTCCGGGCCAGGGCCGAGGAACAGCGACTGGTTGATGCCGTTCTTGCACTTGATGGCGAAGGTCGGCAATTCCCGGAAGCGCAGCTTGCGGTACAGCGACTTGGCCTGCTGGTTGCCGTGCAGCACCGACAGGTCGAGGTAGGCCAGCCCGCGGCTCATGAAGTGTTCGATCAGGTGGCGCACCAGCGCTTCGCCGACGCCGGGCCGGCTCGACTGCGGGTCCACCGCCAGGCACCAGAGGCTGGAGCCGCCTTCGGGGTCGCGGAAGGCCTTGGCGTGGTTGATGCCCATGACGGTGCCGATCACCGTGCCGGTCTCGGCGTCTTCCGCCAGCCAGTAGGCCGGGCCGCCCTGGTGGCGCGGTGTGACGTTGGACGGGTCGACCGGCAGCATGCCGCGCGACAGGTACAGGCGGTTGATCGCCGTCCAGTCGTCGTCGCTGTGCACGCGGCGGATACGGAAGCCGCGGAACGGCCGGCGCGCCGGGCGGTAGTCGGTGAACCACAGGCGCAGCGCGTCGGATGGGTCGAGGAAGAGTTGCTGCGGGGCGTGGGACAGCACCTGCTGTGGCGCCGCGACGTAGAGGGCAATGTCGCGCTCGCCGGGTTGTTCGTTTAGCAGTTCGGCGGCCAGCTTCTCCGGGCTGGAGAAGGTATGGCCGATCAGCAGGCGCCCCCAGCCGCATTGCAGGATCAGCGGGCCGTGGCTTTCCGCGTGGTCGCCGGCGAAGCGCGCCTGCAGGCGTTCGTAGGTTGGTGTCTGGCCACGCAGCAATCGCTGGTTGTGGGGATGGGGCAGGTTGGAATGGGGTTTCATCTTGCGCTCCCTGATAAGCATCTGTCCTGGGCTGTGGGGAAGGCGACGCCACACGCGGCGCCGCCTGGCTCTAGAGGCCTTGTTCCGTCAGCCAGAGATTGAGGGCCGCCAACTGCCACAACTTGGAACCGCGCAGCGGAGTGAGGTCGCTCGCCGGGTCGCTGAGCAGGCGGTCGAACATCGCCGTCTCGAACAGTCCACGGTCCTGGCTCGGGTCCAGCAGCAGCTCGCTGACCCAGGCGCGGGTATTGCCTTGCAGGTGTTTCAGGCCCGGTACCGGGAAGTAACCCTTGGGCCGGTCGATCACCTCGCTGGGAATGACCTTGCGCGCGGCAGCCTTGAGCACCTGCTTGCCGCCATCGCCGAGCTTGAAGCGCGACGGGATCCTCGCCGACAACTCCGCAACGCGGTAGTCGAGGAACGGCACGCGGGCCTCCAGGCCCCAGGCCATGGTCATGTTGTCGACACGCTTGACCGGGTCGTCCACCAGCATGATCGTGCTGTCCAGGCGCAGTGCCTTGTCCACCGGGTCTTCCGCGCCCGGCTGGGCGAAGTGCTCGCGGACGAACTCGCTGGCCACATCCTCGACTCGCAGCGCTTCGCGCACGGTGTCCAGGTACTCGCCATGGGTTCGATCGAAGAAGGCCGCGCGGTACGCCTGCAGCGGGTCCTTCGCGCCGGCCACTTTCGGGTACCAGTGGTAGCCGGCGAACAGCTCGTCGGCGCCCTGGCCGCTCTGCACCACCTTGCAGTGCCTGGAGACTTCCCGCGAGAGCAGGTAGAAGGCAATGCAGTCGTGGCTGACCATCGGCTCGCTCATGGCGCGGAAAGCCGCCGGCAGCTGCGCGATGACCTCGTTCTCGTCGATGCGCAACTGGTGGTGGCGGGTGCCATAGCGTTTCGCGATCAGGTCCGAGTACTGGAATTCGTCGCCGCGTTCGCCGCCGGCATCCTCGAAGCCGATGGAGAAGGTCAGCAGGTCCTCGACGCCGGCTTCGTGCAGCAGGCCGACCAGCAGGCTGGAATCCACCCCGCCGGAGAGCAGCACGCCGACTTCGCGGGCGGCGCGCTGGCGCACGCTCACGGCGTCGCGCAGGCTGCTCAGCAAGCGGTCTTCCCAATCGTCCAGGGTCAGCTCGCGCTCGTCCGGCAGCGGGCCGTAATCCAGGGTCCACCAGCGCTGGCGCTCGGTGTGGCCATCGGCGTCGATGGTCATCCAGGTGGCCGGCGGCAGTTTCTGCACTTCGGCCAGCAGGGTGCGCGGAGCGGGCACCACGGCGTGGAAGTTCAGGTAGTGGTTGAGCGCCACCGGGTCCAGCGCCGGGTCGATGTCGCCGCCCTTGAGCAGCGCCGGCAGGCTGGAGGCGAAGCGCAGGCGCTTGCCGGTCTGCGACAGGTACAGCGGCTTGATGCCGAGGCGGTCGCGGGCGATGAACAGGCGCCGTTTGTCGCGTTCCCAGATGGCGAAGGCGAACATGCCATTGAGGCGTGGCAATAGTTGTTCACCCCAGGCGTGGTATCCCTTCAGAAGTACTTCGGTGTCGCCTCCGGAAAAGAAGCGGTACCCAAGGGCTTCCAGCTCGCCGCGCAGTTCGGGGTAGTTGTAGATTGCCCCGTTGAACACCAGCGACAGGCCCAGGGAGGTGTCGATCATCGGCTGACCGGAAGCTTCGGCCAGGTCCATGATCTTCAGTCGCCGGTGCCCCAGGGCCACTGGCCCTTCGCTGTGGAAGCCCCATGCATCGGGACCTCGCGGGGCGAGGTGATGGGTGATGCGTTCGACTGCGGCAAGGTCCGCAGCCTGGTTATCGAAACGTAGTTCTCCTGCTAGTCCGCACATGTCCTTACCGGATCTCCGTTGGGGATGAAGTGGGTGGCGCCTCATGGACGCCTTAGGGGATGACCCGTCGATCTGGCGAGAGTTCTATTTGATTTCATTGAGGAAATGTGACGGAGCAGCAGGTGGACTGAGATGGCCGACAGCAAGACTTCGATGCGCAACGCCCACGCACTCTCCATGCTGCAGGCCCTGAGACGGCTGCAGCAGGCGGCGGAAGTGCACTCCAAGAGCCTGGGCCGCGATGGCGAACTGACGCCGCTGCAACTGCTGATCCTGCAGGTCGTGGAGCTGGAGGGCGAAATTACCGCTGGTCAGTTGGCACGCCAGGTGGCGTTGTCGCAGTCGTCCATTTCCAGTGCGCTGACGCGCCTGGAAAGCAAAGGGCTGCTCACCCGACGACGTGACGAGGACGACCGGCGCAAGCAGTGGCTGAGCCTCGAGGTCGTCGGGCGCAGGGCGCTTCGGGATGGGCCGACGCTGCTGCCCGAACATGCCCTTGAGCGCTTCGCCGGGCTGCCGGAGTGGGAGCAGCACGCCATACTCGCCGGCCTGCTGCGCGCCGCCGAGCTGTTCGAGACGCCGGGCTCCGGCGCCGAGGAAGAAGAGTTCTGAGCCTCAGCTCATCAGTTTCTGTGCGGCCAGCGACAGACTGACCGCCACCAGCATCAGCGCGAACAGGCGCTGCAGGGTCGCGCCACCCAGGCGCACGGCCAGGCGATTGCCGAATAGCACGCCCAGTGCGCCGCCCGCCGCCAGGCACGCCAGCAAGGGCAGCGGTGGCTGTGCGTGGGTCAGATAGAGCAGGAAGCCACCGCCGGACACCAGCGCAATCACCGCCATCGATGTGGCCGTCGCTGCCATCATCGACAGCGGCGTGAACCACAGCAGCCCCGGTACGATCAGGAAACCGCCGCCCACCCCCATCAGGCCGGAGAGCATGCCCACCGCCAGCCCGACGCCCAGCAACGGTCCATTGCGCGTCGGCTTGTCGCAGACGCGCGGCTGGCTGGAGCCCTGCCACATGCGCCAGGCCGACCACAGCACCAGCAGGCAGAAGCCGACGATCAGCCAGGCGTCCGGGATGAACTTGCCCAGCCACTGGCCGGCGGCGTTGCCCGGCCAGCCGGTGATGACCAGCCAGAACAGCGGTTTCCACGCCACCTGGCCCTGCCTCGCACGTGGCACCGCGCCAATCGCCGCCGACAGCGCGACGGCGCCGAGGCTGACGCCGATGGCGTCGTGCAGTGGCAGGTGCAGGCTGAGCAGCAGGGGCAGGGCCACCAGCGAGCCGCCGGCGCCGGTCAGGCCGAGCAGGAGCCCGAGGATCAGGCCGATGGCGGAGGATTCAAGCAGCAGTGCATCCATGTCGGTGGTCCGCTCTGGAAGCTGGCGCGGCCCGTCGCTGGGCCGTGCGGTGATCAGGCGTTCTTCTGGCCGCGCACGACGTCGCGGAGGAAGAAACGGTTCGGGTGGCAGGCCTCGGCCACGGCGCGCGGCAGGGGGAGCGGTTCGTCGTCGATCCACGCCGCCAGCAGCTCTCCGGCCAGCGGTGCGGTAACCAGCCCACGGGAGCCATGGGCGCTGTTCAGGTACAGGCCATCGAGCCAGGGGCAGGGCGTATCCGGCACCTGGCGCGCATCCTTGCCCAGTACAGCGTAGGCGCTGGCGAAGGCTTCGCGGTCTGCCAGCGGGCCCACCAGTGGCAGATAGTCGGGGGTGGTGCAGCGGAAGGCGGCGCGGCCCTGCAATGTGGTCGGGTCGAGCCTGGAGATGTGCAGGCGCTCGCTCAGGTCTGTGGATATCTCGGCCAGCAGATCGAGGTTGCCCAGGTGTTCTTCCAATGATGGCTCAGTGTCGTCTCGTTTGAATTCGAAACTGGCGCCCAGGGTGTGCTCGCCGTGGCGGAGCGGGGCGACGTAGCCTTCGGCGCAGACCACGGTGCTCAGCGCCGCGCTGTCGGCGGTAGCCGGCACGCGGGTGATCTGCCCGCGGATGCGTTTCATCGGCAGTGTCTCGGCCCCCGCAAAACGACGCACTTCGGCGGCGGTGGCGAGGATCGCGACAGGCGCGCTGGCGAGTCTGTCGTCGCCGCTCCAGGCGCTCCAGCCCTCGGCTTCGCGTTGCAGGCGGACTTCCGCGCCGATCAGCACGCGGATGTTCGGATGCTGCGCCAGGTGCCGGCACAACGCCGGGGGATGTACCCAGCCGCCTTCGGGATAGAACAGCCCTCCGGCGGGCAAGCCGATACCGGCAACAGCTTCGGCCTCGGCCTTGCCCAGCAGGCGCAGCAGTGTGTCCGGGAAGGCTTCGGCAAGCTTCGCCTGGCGTCCGGCCTCGGCCTCGTCGAAGCCCAGTTGCAGCACGCCGCAGTCGGACCATTCCGCGCCTTTCTGCAGACGCTGGATCAGCCGCCGGGTATGCCCGAAGCCGCTGACGATCAGCCGCGACAGCGCCGTGCCGTGGGCGGACAGCTTGAGATAGAGCACGCCCTGGGGATTGCCCGAGGCTTCCTCGGCAAGGCCCGCGTGACGCTCGATCAGCGTCACCTGCCAGCCGCGCGCGGCGAGGCTGGCGGCGCTGGCGCAACCGGCCATGCCGCCGCCGATCACCAGGGCCGCGCGTGGCCCGTCTGGGCGGGCGGGGCGGCTGTACCAGGGTTTGCCGGCTGGCGGCTGGACGCCGATGAACTCGCCCTGGGACATCTCCCATTTCTTGCCGAAGCCCAGGGTGCGGCGAATCTTGAAGCCGGCCGCGCCCAGTCCGCGGCGAACGAAGCCGGCGCTGGTGAAGGTCGCGATGGTCGTGCCCGGCGCCGAAAGGCGGGCGAGTTGGGCGTACAGGGTGTCATTCCACATCTGCGGGTTCTTCGCCGGGGAGAAGCCGTCGAGGAACCAGGCGTCGATGCGTGCGTCCAGCTCGGGCAGGGTGTCGAGCACGTCGCCCACCAGCAGCGTCAGCACCACGCGGCCGCCGGCGAAGACGAAGCGCTGGAAACCTGGGTTGATCGCGACGTACTGCTCCAGCAACTGCGTCGACAGGTGCGCCAGCTCCGGCCAGAGGGCGAAGGCGCGGCGCAGGTCGTCAGGCGCCACCGGGTATTTCTCGGTGGTGACGAAGTGCAATCGCGCATCGGCCGGTGCCCGTTCCTCGAACAATTGCCAGGCGCAGAGGAAGTTCAGCCCGGTGCCGAAGCCCGTCTCGCCGATGCACAGGCGCCCGCCCGCCGGCAGTGCGGCGAAGCGTTCGCCCAGGCGATTGCCGTCGATGAACACATGGTGCGTCTCGGCGATGCCGGAATCGCGGGAGAAGTACACATCGCCATAGACGCGCGAAGTGGGCTGGCCGTTTTCGTCCCAGTCGATCTGGGCGCTGCTGATGTCTGGCATGAAGGGAGGCGGGCAGTGAAACGAAGGCCGCAGTTTAGCCGATCCGTACCGAGGACAGGCTGCGTCACTTCCGCTACCTTTTATGCACTTCGGAACAAGGAGAGCTGCATGTTCGAATCCGCCGAGATTGGCCATTCCATCGACAAGGAAACCTACGAGAAGGAAGTCGCGGTGCTGCGCGAAGCACTGCTCGAGGCACAGTACGAGCTCAAGCAGCAGGCACGCTTCCCGGTGATCATCCTGATCAACGGCATCGAGGGCGCCGGCAAGGGCGAGACGGTGAAGTTGCTCAACGAGTGGATGGACCCGCGCCTGATCCGCGTGGAAAGTTTCCTCCTGCCCAGCGACGAGGAGCTCTCGCGGCCGCCGCAGTGGCGCTTCTGGCGTCGCCTGCCGCCCAAGGGTCGGACCGGCATCTTCTTCGGCAACTGGTACAGCCAGATGCTGTATGCGCGCGTCACCGGCGAGATCAAGGACAGCCAGCTCGATGGCCTGATCAACGACGCCGAGCGCTTCGAACGGATGTACTCCGATGAAGGCGCGCTGATCTTCAAGTTCTGGTTCCACCTCTCCAAGAAGCAGCTCAAGGAGCGCCTCAAGGCACTGGAGAACGACCCCACCCGCAGCTGGCAACTGAGCGAGATCGACTGGAAGCAGAGCGAGGTCTACGACAAGTTCGTGCGCTACGGCGAGCGTGTGCTGCGCCGCACCAGCCGCGACTATGCCCCCTGGTACGTGGTGGAGGGCGCCGATGAGCGTTACCGCAGCCTGACGGTTGGCCGCACCATTCTCGAAAGCCTGCAGGCCGCGCTCAAGCGCAAGGACCGCCCGACCCCGCAACCGCATGCCGCCCCGCTGGTTTCCAGCCTGGACAACAAGGGGCTGCTGGATGCGCTGGACCTGAGCCTGAAGCTGGACAAGGACCAGTACAAGGAACAGCTGGCCAAGGAGCAGGCACGCCTGGCGACACTGATGCGCGACAAGCGCTTCCGCAGCCACTCGCTGATCGCCGTGTTCGAAGGCAACGACGCCGCCGGCAAGGGCGGTGCCATTCGCCGCGTGACCGATGCACTGGACCCGCGCCAGTACCGCATCGTGCCGATCGCCGCGCCCACCGAGGAAGAGCGCGCGCAGCCCTACCTGTGGCGTTTCTGGCGGCACATTCCGGGGCGCCGGCAGTTCACCATCTTCGACCGCTCCTGGTACGGCCGTGTGCTGGTGGAGCGGGTCGAGGGCTTCGCCAGCGACGCCGATTGGCTGCGCGCCTATGCAGAAATCAATGATTTCGAGGAGCAGTTGGCGAACTACGGCATCGTGCTGGTGAAGTTCTGGCTGTCCATCGACCAGGAGACCCAGCTGGAGCGCTTCAAGGAGCGTGAGTCGATTCCGTTCAAGCGCTTCAAGATCACCGAGGAAGACTGGCGCAACCGTGACAAGTGGGACCAGTACGTGGATGCGGTGGGGGATATGGTCGACCGCACCAGCACCGAGATCGCGCCGTGGACGCTGATCGAGGCCAACGACAAGCGTTATGCGCGGGTGAAGGTGCTCAAGACCATCAATGATGCGCTGGAGGCGGCTTACGGAAGCGCGAAGAAGGGCAAGAAGGACTGACGCTTCTGGCTTTTCGTAGGAGCGAGCTTGCTCGCGAACCGGGCCAATGCTGGTGCCCTCATGTACAAACGGACCTTGTCCGCGATGTTCTTGCTTGTGGTTGGGAATCCCTGCGCCGCTTCGGTGTGCGCGCGGACTTCTTGTTTCGCCCCCTCGGGCGAGTCCCTTTTGTCAAACGCCACAAAAGGAACCAACAAGTCTTGCCCCGGACATCCGGTTTTTCGCTTGGGGCGAAAAATACCCTCGCTGAAGCGAAGTTTCAGGGGCACGCGTTGACGGGCCATCCCTGGCCCGACAACGCTCTCGCGACATCCATGTCGCTCAACCCCTGAAACTCCGCTTCAACGAGGCCTCCTGAACGGGGCGGTTCGGAGTGCCCGTATGTTTTTCTGGAGATCTTTAAGAGCCGGAGCCGGAGCCGGAGCCGGATCGAGGGATTGAGGGCTTTCGTAGGAGCGAGCTTGCTCGCGAACTGACTCCGCAGGGGGCTCTGTTCGCGAGCAAGCTCGCTCCTACAAGGTGTTTTTCTGCGACGGCTTCGGCGCGCCAATCAGCCGCCCCATTGCCCCGGCAATCCCCATCTCCCGCAGCACCTGCAACTCGCCCTCGGTCTCGACCATCTCGGCGATCAGCGGCAGGTCGATGCTGTTCGACGCGCGGTACATGGCCTCGATGAACAGGCGCTTGTCGTTGTCCTGGTCGATGGCGCGGATGTAGCTGCCGTCGATCTTCAGGTAGGCAAGACCGAGGCGGGTCAGGTTGCCGATCAGGCTGAAGCGCCCGCCGAAGTGCTGCAGGCCGAGCTTGGCGCCGACCTCCTGGACCGACTGGGCGAGTTTTTCCAGCTCGGCCGGTGGCGGCAGGTAGCGTTCGTCCACTTCCAGCGTCATCAGCTGCGCTTCCTGCGGGTGGGCACGCAGGATTTCGAAGAGCTGGCGCAGGGGCTCGGCGCTGCGCACGGTTTCCGCCGAGAGCGACAGGGCCAGTGGCGCCGGTTGCTGGGCGAGGTGGGCAAGGGCGTGTTCGAGCATGGCCAGGTCGAAGCGTGCGGACCAGCCGAAACGCTCGATCCAGGGCAGGAACTGCCCGGCGGCCACGGCCTCGCCCTTGGGATCGAGCAGCCGCGCGAGCACCTTCTGGTGCAGCAGCTCGCCATTCTCGACGCAGGCGCGCACGGGCTGGAACCACAGCTGCAGCTTGCCCTTCTGCAGGGCGTCGTCGAGCCAGTCGCGCCAGGCGCGGGAGTCCTGTGCGGGCTGGCTGCCGGAGCTGTCCAGGCGTTGCCAGGTGCGGTCCGGGGTGGCCTGGGCCTGGGCCAGCGCCTGGTCGGCGCGCGACAGCACGCCGGCGGCGGGTTCGCCCGGGCGGAAGGCCGCCAGGCCCAGGTGCGCCACCGGCTTACAGTCGCTGGCGCCGGTGCCGCGGAGGTTTTCCAGGGCGGCGCTGAGTTCGTCCGCCAGGTGCTCGGCACTGGCGCTGTCGACGCCGGGGGCGAGCAGGGTGAACTCGCCACCGCGGCTGCGCGCGGCCAGCCAGTCCGGGGTGCCGTGCTGCTCGCGTTCGCGCTCCAGCAGTTCGGCCACGTCGCGAATCAGCGCGTCGGTGCGCTGGCCGCCCAGGCGCTGGTTGAGCCCGGCCAGATCATTCAGGCGCAGTAGCAGCAGGTAGCCGGCGGCGTTCTGTTCGCTGGGCGAGAGTTGCGCGTCCAGCCGCGCGTCGAACAGGCGGCGGTTGGCCAGGCCGGAAAGGCTGTCCTGGTAGGCCTCCTCGCGCAGTTTCTCGCTGCGCGTGGCTTCCTCGGCGAACAGCGCCTTGAGCTTGTCGACCATCTGGTTCATCGCCTGTACCACGCGCCGCAGCTCCGGGGTGCGCGGTTCCTTGGGCAGGGTGAGGAATTCGCGGCGGGTGATGGCGTGGGCCTGTTGCACCATCTGGTCCAGCGGTTTGAGTTGGGTGCGCAGCAGCCAGCCGCCGAGGATGGCGCTGACCAGCCCGCAGGCCAGCAGCCAGGCGAGGCTGCCCAGCGCGCCGTCCCACAGCTTGGCCAGGGCGAACTGCGGGTGACTGACGACCTCGACCCGTGCGGCCTGTTCCCAGCCGCGCATGATCAGCGCGTCGCCGCCCTGGGCCTTGAGGTTGACCAGCTTGGCGAACCAGGCCGGCACCTGCTGGTTCTGCGTGTCGCTGTCGCGCTCGACGATGACCTTGCCCTCGGGAATGCTCACCACGCGAATCGTTGCGAAGTAGCCGGAGTCGAAGATCGAGCTGACCATCAGCTCGATCATCGCCGGGTCGTCCACGTGCGGTGTCAGCGACAGGCCCAGCGCGGTGGCGGCGTCCTGGGCGTGCGAGCGCAACTGGCCGATCAACTGCTCGCGGGAGCTTTCCAGGCTGGCGGCGAAGCTGCCGGCGAAGGCCACCACGAGGAACAGGCAGATCGCCAGGAACAGTTGCTTGAGCAATGACATGCCGGGGTTCTCCTATCGCGTCTCGTCGAGGTCCAGGCCCTCGGCGCGCATCTTGGTCAACAGGTCCTGCCAGCGCGACAGCTTCTTGCTGTCGCCGGTGCGCTTGCCGCCGCCGGGGCCGGGCAGCCACAGCCCCTCGGCGTTGAAGGCGTAGACGGGCAGGAGGTCCTTGCGCTGGGAGGCGGGCTTGATCTGCGGGATCAGGTTGTCCAGCACCAGCGGTTCGGCGGTGGGGGAGGCGTAGTAGGTGAGCACCATGTGCGCCTGGTTCTGTTGCAGCGCCTTGACGTAGGTGATGCGCAGCTTGTCGCTGGCGACGCCGAGGCGGCGCAGGGTGACGAACTTGGCGATGGAGTAGTCCTCGCAGTCGCCGGCGCCCTTGTAGAGGGCTTCCACCGGCGTCGCCCAGTAGTCCTCCTGGTGCCATACGGTGCGGTCGTCGGTGAACACCAGCGCGCCATTGAAGAAGGCGTTGACGGCCTTGAGCTTGGCCATCTCGTCGAGATTCTCGCTGTCGTCGATCAGCCGGCCCCAGGACTCGATGCGGGTCTTGCCGGCGCCAAGGTCGCTGTAGCGCTGCTCGGCATTCTTCAGGATGGTGTCGAAGTTCCAGGCGGCGCCGGCAGTCAGCGTGAGAAGCGCGAGCAGCAGTGCGCCGGCCCGCAGACGCAGCGGGCTGGCGAACAGCCAGAGGGCTCCTCGGGGTGGCTGCATCGCCAGCGCTCCATGTGGGATGTGTGGAGTCTAGGCGGTCCCGGAAAACTTGCGCTGGCGCATCGCCATGGAGCGCAAAGCCGCGCCGTACGGGCGCTGCCGGCGAAACTGACAGGATTGTCATTTAAGGGTCAGCGTCCGGTCCCGGGCGTTGGCTTATAACCTCAGGATGCGGCCGCCATGGCCGAACCAGACGCAGGAGAGCGGCATGCAGGGGCAACGGCGGGTTTGGCTGGCGGCGGGATTGCTGGGGGTGGTGGCACTGGGCGCCGGGTTGTGGAGCCTCGCTGCACGGCAGGCTGCCCCCCAGGCGGCGGCCCAGCCAGCCGGTGTGCCGGTGACCCTGGCGCGCGTTGCCCGCGAGGACCTGACTCAGAATCTCGATGGCGTCGGCACCGTGACCTCGCTCGCCAGTGTGCTGGTCCGTCCGCAAGTGGAGGGCCAGCTCACCGCATTGCTGGTGGAGGAGGGCCAGATGGTCAAGCAGGGCGAGCTGCTGGCGACCATCGACGATCGCGCAATCAAGGCTGCGCTGGAGCAGGCCGAAGCGACCAAGCAGAGCAACCAGGCGCAACTGCGCATCGTCGAGCAGGACCTGGCGCGCTACCAGACGCTGATCCAGCGCGGTTCGATCTCCCGGCAGACCGTGGAGCAGAGTGAGGCAGAGGCCGCCCGCCTGCGCGCCACCCTGCGTGGCAATGACGCCACCATCGACGCCGAGCGCGTGCGCTTGTCCTACACCCGTATCACCTCGCCGGTTGCCGGCCGTGTCGGCATCCGCAATGTCGACGTCGGCAACCTGCTGCGCACCAATGACAGTAATGGCCTGTTCACTGTCACGCAGATGTCGCCGATCTCGGTGGTCTTCGCCCTGCCGCAGGAAAACCTGCCGCAGTTGCAGCCGCTGTTGAGCGGCGACTCCCCGGTAGTGGCGCGCAGCCGCGATGGCGGCCAGTTGCTCGGCGAGGGCCACCTGCGCAGCATCGATAACCAGGTAGCTGCCAGCACCGGCACCATCCGCGTCCGTGCAGTCTTCGACAACAAGGACGGCCAGCTCTGGCCGGGCCAGTTCGTTGCCATCGACCTGCAGTCCGGTGTGCTGCGCAACGGCCTGGTACTGGACAGTCGTGCCGTGCGCCGTGGCCTGGACGGTGCCTTCGTGTTCCGCATCGAGGATGGCAAGGCGCAGAAGGTGCCGGTGCGCATCGTCCAGGAAGTGGATGGCCGCACGCTGGTCGAAGGCCTGGCGGCAGACGATGAAGTGGTGCTCGATGGCCACTCGCGGCTGACCCCCGGCGCCCGCGTGGAGGTGCAGGGCGATGTGCAAGCCCTGGCCCGCCGGAGCGAGCCGTGATGGTGCGCGCCGGCATGTCCGGCTGGTGCGTGCGCCATCCCATCGCCACCTGCCTGCTGACCATTGCCTCGTTGCTGCTCGGCCTGCTGGCGTTCTTCCGCCTGGGCGTCGCGCCGTTGCCGCAGGTGGATTTCCCCACCATCCAGGTGCAGGCGCTGTTGCCCGGCGGCAGCCCGGAGACCATGGCGTCGTCGGTGGCCACGCCGCTGGAAGTGCAGTTCAGCGCCATCCCCGGTATCACCCAGATGCTTTCCACCAGCGCGCTGGGTTCCACCACCCTGACCCTGCAGTTCGACCTGGACAAGAACATCGACGTCGCCGCCCAGGAGGTCACCGCCGCGATCAACGCCGCCGCTGGTCGCCTGCCGGCGGACATGCCGAACCTGCCGACCTGGCGCAAGATCAACCCGGCGGACAGTCCGATCATGATCGTGCGGGTGAATTCCGAGCTGATGCCGCTGATCGAGCTGAGCGACCTGGCCGAAGTGCTGCTGTCGCGCCAGTTGAGCCAGATCGCCGGAGTGGGGCAGATCTTCGTGGTCGGCCAGCAGCGCCCGGCGATCCGTATCCAGGCACAGCCGGAGAAGCTTGCCGCGTACCGCCTGACCCTGGCCGACCTGCGCCAGTCGCTGCAATCGGCGAGCATCAACCTGGCCAAGGGCGCGCTGTTCGGCGACGGTCGCGTGTCCACCCTGGCGGCCAACGACCAGTTGTTCAGCCCCGCGGAATACGGTGACCTGGTTGTCGCCTACCGTGCCGGAGCGCCGGTGTTCCTGCGCGACCTGGCGAAGGTGGTGAAGGCGCCGGAAGACGACTATGTGCAGGCCTGGCCGGACGGCAGGCCGGGCGTTGCGCTGGTGATCCTGCGCCAGCCCGGCGCGAACATCGTCGAGACCTCCGATGCCATCCAGGCCGAGTTGCCACGCCTGCGCGAGATGCTGCCGGCAGGCGTCGAGGTCGAGGTGCTCAACGACCGCACCCGCACCATCCGTGCCTCGCTGCACGAAGTCGAGCTGACCCTGCTGCTGACCATGGGCCTGGTGGTGCTTGTGATGGGGCTGTTCCTGCGCCAGCTCTCGGCAACCCTGATCGTTGCCACGGTGCTCGCGGTATCGCTCAGCGCCAGCTTTGCGGCGATGTACCTGCTGGGCTTCACGCTGAACAACCTGACGCTGGTGGCGCTGATCATCGCGGTGGGCTTCATCGTCGATGATGCCATCGTCGTGGTGGAAAACATCCACCGCCACCTGGAGCAGGGCAAGGACCGGGTCGAGGCGGCGCTGGCCGGCGCCTCGGAGATCAGCTTCACGGTGGTCTCGATCAGCTTCTCGCTGATCGCTGCGTTCATTCCCCTGCTGTTCATGGGCGGCATCGTCGGCCGGCTGTTCCGTGAGTTCGCCGTCAGCGTCACGGCGGCCATCCTGATCTCGGTGCTGGCCTCGCTGACCGTGGCGCCGATGCTCGCCTCGCGCTTCATGGGCAAGCCCCATGCTCATAAAGAAGGGCATGGACATGATGACGGCGGTATCGCCGGCTGGCTGCTGGCGCGCTACGCGAAGGGACTGGACTGGTCGCTGCATCACCAGCGCACCGTGCTCGCCGGCTTCGTGGTCTGCGTGGCCATCGCGGTGGCCGGCTATGTGGGCATTCCCAAGGGCTTTTTCCCCTCCCAGGACACCGCCTTCGTCTTCGGCACCACCCAGGCTGCCGAGGACATCTCCTATGCCGACATGGCCGAGAAGCACAAGCAACTGGCGGATATCGTCGCCGCCGACCCGGCGGTGCAGAGCTACAACCACGCCATCGGCATCACCGGCGGTAGCCAGAGCCTGTCCAACGGGCGCTTCTGGATCGTGCTCAAGGACCGCGGCGACCGCGACGTGTCGGTGGACGAGTTCATCGACCGTATCCGCCCCAAGCTGGCCAAGGTGCCGGGCATCGTTCTCTACCTGCGCTCGGCCCAGGACATCAACCTCGCCACCGGGCCGGTGCGTACCCAGTACCAGTACGCCCTGCGCAGCAATGACAGCGCCGCGCTGGCGTTGTGGGCGGACCGCCTGACCCAGCGGCTGAAGGCGGAAGGCGGCCTGCAGGACGTGTCCAACGACCTGCAGATGGGCGCCAGCGTCACCTCGTTGCAGATCGACCGGGTGGCGGCGGCGCGCTTCGGGCTGTCTGCCGAGGACATCAGCCAGACGCTCTATGACGCCTTCGGCCAGCGCCAGGTGGGTGAGTTCCAGACCGAGGTCAACCAGTACAAGGTCATCCTCGAACTGGATTCCCGGCAGCGCGGACGCGCCGACAGCCTGGCGTGGTTCCACCTGCGCTCGCCGCTGACCGGCGAGATGGTCCCGCTGGCGGCGGTGGCGCGGATTGCGCCGGACACGTCCGGGCCGCTGCAGATCAACCACAACGGCATGTTCCCGGCGGTGACGCTGTCCTTCAACCTGTCGCCGGGCGTGGCCCTGGGCGATGCGGTGGGGCTGGTGCAGCGCGCGCAGCAGGAGATCGGCATGCCGTCAAGCATCAGCGGCGAATTCCAGGGCGCGGCGGCAGCCTTCCAGAGTTCGCTGGCCAGCCAGCCGCTGCTGATCCTCGCGGCGCTGTTCGCGGTCTACGTGATCCTCGGTGTGCTCTACGAGAGCTTCGTGCACCCGCTGACGATTCTTTCCACCTTGCCTTCGGCGGGCATCGGCGCGGTATTCCTGCTCTGGGGCTGGGGCCTGGAGTTCTCGGTGATGGCGCTGATCGGCCTGGTGCTGCTGATCGGCATCGTCAAGAAGAACGGCATCCTGATGGTCGACTTCGCCCTGGCCGCGCAACGCCAGCGCGGGCTGTCGCCTTACGATGCGATCCGCGAGGCGTGCCTGGCGCGCTTCCGGCCGATCATGATGACCACGCTGGCCGCGCTGCTTGGCGCCATTCCGCTGATGATCGGCTTCGGTACCGGCTCGGAACTGCGCCAGCCGCTGGGCGTGGCGGTGGTGGGCGGGCTGATCTTCAGCCAGGCGCTGACCCTGTTCAGTACGCCGGTGGTGTACCTGGCGCTGGACCGGGTCTTCCACCGCCCGCAGCCTGCGCCGGTGATTGCCGGAGGTGCGGCATGAAGCGCGGCTGGGTAGCATGGCTGGACGCTGCGAACGGAGGGCAGGCATGCGCGTACTGATTGTCGAAGACGAGAGCAAGACCGCCGATTACCTGCAGCGCGGCCTGAGCGAGCAGGGCTTCACCGTGGACGTCGCGGCCAACGGTATCGACGGTCGGCACCTGGCGCTCAATGGCGAATACGACGTCATCGTGCTCGATGTGATGCTTCCCGGTATCGACGGCTACGGCGTGCTGCGTGCACTGCGCGAGCAGCGGCAGACGCCGGTGATCATGCTCACCGCCCGCGAGCGCGTGGAGGACCGCGTGCGCGGCCTGCGCGAGGGCGCTGACGACTACCTGATCAAACCGTTCTCCTTCCTCGAACTGGTGGCACGCCTGCAAGCGCTGACCCGCCGTGGCGCGCACCTGGAAAGTGCCACGCAGATGCGCATCGCCGATCTGGCCATCGACCTGGTCAGCCGCCGCGTGCAGCGCGGCGGCACGCGCCTGGAGCTGACCGCCAAGGAGTATTCGCTGCTCTGCGTGCTGGCCCAGCGCAGTGGCGAAATCCTTTCCAAGACCGCTATTGCCGAGCTGGTCTGGGACATCAATTTCGACACCGATACCAATGTCGTCGAGGTCGCCATCAAGCGCCTGCGCGCCAAGCTCGACGGGCCGTTCGACACCAAGCTGCTGCACACCATCCGTGGCATGGGCTACGTGCTGGAAAGCCGCGCCGCCCAGGAGCGTGAAGTGTGAAGGGGCTGTCGCTGTCGACGCGCCTGGCCGGCATGTTCGCCGTTGCCGCGCTGGGCATCTTCCTGCTCATCGGCTCGGCGCTCTACTGCGTACTGGACGGGCAGATCGAGCGCCTGCAACGCTCGGAGCTGGACACCCGCTTCAACATGGTCGCGCGCATGCTCGACAAGCCCGACCTCGCCGAGCGCTGGCCGCACATGCAGCTCAAGCTCAATACCCTGAGCCAGGAGTACCAGCTGATCCGCTTCTGGATCGACAGCGACGACTCGCGTTTCCGCTACGGCCAACCCAACGATGCGGTGCGACGGATGCTCGGCAGCGGTAACGGCTATGCCGAGCTGGAGCTGCCCGAACACGACTCGCCACTCAGCGCCCGCGTCGGCGTGCTGCCGGCCAGCGGCTCGCGGCCGGCGCTGGTGCTGCTGGCGGCGATCGACAGCGTGGCGTTCCAGCACGCCCGCCACGCCATCCTGACTACCCTGTTCGTGCTGTCGGCGCTGGGTATCGCGCTGGCGACGTTGTGTGGGCACTGGATCGCCAGGGTCGGCTTGCGGCCGGTGCACGAGCTCTCCGCCGAGGCGCGGCAGATCAGCCCAAGGCAGTTGTCCCAGCGACTGCGCCTGGAAGGCTTGCCGGCCGAGCTGTCGGCGCTGGCCGGCGCCTTCAACGAAGCACTGGACCGGCTGGAACAGGCTTATCTGCGCCTGGAGTCGTTCAACGCCGACGTCGCCCACGAGCTGCGCACACCGCTGGCCAATCTGATCGGCCAGAGCCAGGTGGCGCTGTCCCGCGAGCGCAGCGCGCAGGATTACGAGGAAGTCCTGCAATCCAACCTGGAAGAGCTGGAGCGCCTGCGCGCCATCGTCAACGACATGCTGTTCCTCGCCCGTGTCGATCAGGGCGGTCTGGCGGCCGAGCGTGTGGAAACGTCACTGGCGGCCGAAGTGGCGACGACTCTGGACTTCCTCGAAGTGATTTTCGACGAGCAGGACGTACAGGTGAACCTGCGCGGCGATGCGCGCGCCTGCGTCGAGCGCGCACTGTTCCAGCGCGCGGTGACCAACCTGCTGTACAACGCCGCCCAGCACACTGCGCCGGGCGGGCGCATCGAGGTACGCCTGAGCGGCGAGCGTGGCGCCGCGCTGGTGGAAGTCAGCAATCCCGGCGAACCGATTACCGCCGAGCAACGCGCACGGCTGTTCGAGCGCTTCTATCGCGCCGACATGGCCCGCGCCAACAGCCAGAGCAACCATGGGCTGGGGCTGTCCATCGTCAAGGCGGTGGCGAGCATGCACGGCGGCTCGGTGTTCGTGCGCAGCGAGGGCGGGGTGAATACCTTCGGCTTTACCGTGGATGCGGTAGGGCCGGTGCTGGCAGCGCCAGAGCTGGAAGAGGGCGGTCGGGTGCCGCAGCTGACGCCGCGATCAGTCTAGGCGGCGAGTCTTGGTACGGATCAGATAGATCGTCACCAGCGTCGCACTGGTCAGCATGAACGCCCAGGCCCAGGGCCGCTGCACGATGAATCCTGAAATCAGGATGCTGCACCACATCAGGCCGATGGCGTAGACCTTGCCCTTGAGCGGAATGCCTTCGCCGTCGAGGTAGTCGCGGATCCACGGGCCGAGTTTCGGGTGGCTCACCAGCCAGTCATAGAAGCGCTGCGAGCTGCGCATGAAGCAGGCGGCGGCAAGCAGCAGGAAGGGCGTGGTGGGCAGCACAGGGAGGAATATGCCGATCACGCCCAGCGCGACGCTGAGCCAGCCGACACCGAGCAGGCAGTAGCGAACCCAGGCGTGGCGGCTCTGGCGGATTTCTCGTGGCATCGACGTACGCGAAGCGAATCCGGAGCCGCGTTGCGCGGCTCCGGCAGTGGATCAGTGGGTGCGCGGCTTGAGCAGGGCCGGTTTCTCTTCCGGGGCCTGGCACAGCAGGAACAGGTTGGTCAGCAGTTCGGGAATCTGCGCGACCATGTCGTCCACCAGCCCGCGGTCGCTGGCGATCTCGTCGAACTCGGGCTGTTCGTCGAACAGGCCGGAACCAACCATGATCGGCAGCAGCAACTCGCTGACTTCTTCCTCGGCCTGCTCGAACCAGATGGCCTCGCGCAGGAATACCCCTTCCATGAAGCCGATGCACCAGCCGCGGATGTCGGAGTCGTCCGGCTCGTCGCCCAGGTAGGGTTCGCAGGGCAGCTCCAGCTCTTCGTCACCGGCCATCTGGCGGATGATGTGCGCCTTGAGCTGGACCAGGGTCGATTCGATCTCGCTGCGCTCTTCCTCGCTGCGGTAGTGCGGCGGCTCGGCGAACAGGGCGTCGATCCACTCGCGCTCCGGCACTTCCTCCGGGCAGATCGCCAGGGCGGTCAGGTAGCCGTGTGCCGCCACGTAGTCCAAGGCTTCCTCGTGCAGGTCATCGGCATCGAGAAAGGCTTGCAGGCGGGACAATTGGTCGGCGAAGGACATCGGGTACTACCTCGGAGGTGATCGGTCCCGAATTGTAGTCTTTCCGCCGCCCCGCGGCAAAAGCCAAATGCCCGTGCAGCCCGCGCCGACGCGGGGCTCCGACACATGGCTCGGACGCATGTGACGGATTTTTCCGCAGTTTCCCGGACAAGGTGCCGGTCGCGGGCGGATCGCTTGCGTATAATGCGCCGCTTCATTCGGAGTCCCCCATGCTCGATCAGGCCCTGCGCATCCTCAAAGACGTTTTCGGTTACGACGCCTTCCGCGGCAATCAGGCGCGGATCATCGAGCGCGTGGCCAGCGGCGGCGATGCCCTGGTGCTGATGCCCACCGGTGGCGGCAAGTCGCTGTGCTTCCAGGTCCCGGCGTTGCTGCGCGACGGCCTGACGGTAGTGGTTTCGCCGCTGATCGCGCTGATGGAGGACCAGGTCGCCACCCTCGACGAGCTGGGCGTGCCGGTGGCGGCGCTGAACTCCTCGCTGAGCCCCGAGGCCCAGCGCGAAATCGCCGATCGCCTGCAGCGTGGCGAGATCAAGCTGCTCTACCTGGCCCCGGAACGCCTGGTGCAGCCGCGCATGCTGGCCTTCCTGCAACGCCTGCAGATCGGCCTGTTCGCCATCGACGAAGCGCACTGCGTGTCGCAATGGGGGCATGACTTCCGCCCCGAATACCTGCAGCTGGGCCAGCTCGCCGAGCTGTTCCCGCACGTGCCGCGAGTCGCCCTGACCGCCACGGCGGACATGCGTACCCGCGAGGAGATGATCCAGCGCCTGCACCTGCAGGACGCCGAGCAGTTCCTCTCCAGCTTCGACCGGCCGAACATCTTCTATCGCATCGTGCCCAAGGAGCAGCCGCGCAAGCAGTTGCTGGGCTTCCTGGCCGAGCGCCGGGGCGATGCCGGCATCGTCTACTGCATGTCGCGCAAGAAGGTCGAGGAAGTCGCCGAGTTCCTCTCCGCCCAGGGTTTCCCGGCGCTGCCGTATCACGCGGGCCTGTCCAACGACCTGCGCGCCTATCACCAGAAGCGCTTCCTCAATGAGGAGGGGCTGATCATGGTCGCCACCATCGCCTTCGGCATGGGCATCGACAAGCCCAACGTGCGCTTCGTCGCCCACCTGGACCTGCCCAAGAGCCTGGAGGCGTACTACCAGGAAACCGGCCGCGCCGGCCGCGACGGCCTGCCCGCCGACGCCTGGATGGCCTACGGCCTGCAGGATGTTCTGCTGCTGCGGCAGATGATGCAGAACTCCGAGGGCGATGAGCGTCACAAGCGTGTCGAGCGCCACAAGCTCGAAGCCATGCTGGCACTGTGCGAGGAAACCCGCTGCCGTCGCCAGGCGCTGCTGGCCTACTTCGACGAGGTGATGCCCAACCCTTGCGGCCATTGCGACATCTGCGTCGACGGCGTGGAAACCTGGGACGCTACCGAGCCGGCGCGCCAGGCGCTGTCGGCCATCTACCGCAGCGGCCAGCGCTATGGCGTCGGCCACCTGGTGGACGTGCTGCTGGGCAAGGACACCGAAAAGGTGCGCAGCGTCGGCCACCAGCACCTGGCGGTGTTCGGTATCGGCAAGTCCCGTGGCGAGGACGAGTGGCGTACGCTGTTCCGCCAACTGGTCGCCCGCGGCTTCGCCGACGTGGACGTCGATGGCTTCAACGGCCTGCGCCTGACCGAGGCGTGCCGGCCTTTGCTGCGCGGCGAAGAGACGCTGGCCCTGCGCCGCGATCCGAAGCCGCAGCGCAACAAGTCTTCTTCCTCCGGCGGGGCCAGTTCGGCCAGCCAGCTGGTGCGCCAGGAAGAGCGCGAGATGTGGGAAGCCCTGCGCACCCTGCGGCGCAAGCTGGCGCAGGAGCACTCGGTGCCGCCCTACGTCATCTTCCCCGATGCGACCCTGCTGGAAATGCTCCGTAGCCAGCCACGTTCGTTGTCCGAAATGGCCCAGGTCAGCGGCGTCGGCGCGCGCAAGCTGGAGCGCTACGGCCAGGCGTTCCTCGATGTGCTCACCGAATCCGCGGCGGCGCCTGCCACCCCGGCACCGGTGGCCGACCTCAGCCACGAACTGGTCACCCTGGCCCGCGCCGGCATGACCCCGGCACAGATCGCCCGCCAGCTCGATTGCAGCGAGAAGAACGTCTACAGCCTGCTGGCCGAGGCCATTGGCAAGCAGCAGCTGGGCCTGGAACAGGCGCTGGACCTGCCCGAGGAACTGCTCGGTGAAATCCAGGATGCCTTCCTCGACGAAGATGGTGAGCTGCCACCGGTGACAGCGATCGCCGAGCTGTTCGAAGGCCGCGTGCCGCTGGGCGTGCTGCACTGCGTGCGCGCCGCCCTGCAGGCCGAGCTGGAAGTCTGATCGCGCCGAAATAAGGCGTTACAGATGAAATATCAATGTGCCAGCAACGGCGCCTTTTCCCACCAGTCATAGCTGTCAGTACGGATCACTTTCGGAGTGACAGATGGCGAGTTGGGTGCGGGTAGTGGCGGGGCTGCTGGTCGTCGGGCAACTCAGCGGATGTGCCAGTGGTGGCGGGCTGACCGAAGGTGGCAAGAACGCCTTGATCGGCGTTGCCGCAGTGGCGCTGGTGGCGGGCTTGGTGATCATGTCCAAGGACGACGATGACGACGACCGGGATTGCCGCCAGCACCACGGCCGCTCCGATCGCCGTTACTGCAACGACTCGCACTACAGCCACGATCGCTACCGCAATTCCCGTGATGATCGCTGGTGATCGCCTGGCTCCGTCAGTTTCGTGACGGAGCAAAACGACAAACTTGTGACGCACGTCCCGAACAGCTATGGTGGCACTTAGACCTCCACGAGAAGAGGTGAGCGTGCCACAACAACAAAGCTGGCTGGACGACGTCCGTTCCAATGCCTATGCCGAACAGCTCTCCCGGGGCTTTCGCCGCCTGCGTTTCGAACCCGACCTCGAAACCCAGTACCGCCATTACCTGCTCGAAGACAGCTTCGATCTCAAGCGCACCGCGCTGACCATCGGCGTGCTGATCTGGCTGGCGCTGGCGGCCATCGACTTCCTCCTCATCCGTGGTCCGGAACACTGGCAGATGCTGGCGGTGCGCATCGGCGTACTGGTCCTGCTGGGTGTCTGTGGCGGGCTGATCCTGCAGCGTCGGCATATCCACCTGCTGGTGCCGCTGAGCCTGGCCTGCATCCTCAGCGTCGGCATCGGTGCGGCGGCGGTGGCGGGCATCGCCCACACAGTGGACCAGAGCTATCCCTACGAAGGGCTGTTGCTGGTCAGCATGGCTGCGTACTTTCTGATCGGCCTGCGCTTCGCCGAGGCGGTGGGCTGCGCTTCGGTGATCCTGCTGGCCTACGTGGGCTTCGAGCTGTACGCCGGGCTGCCGCTGCCCAAGCTGATCAGCAACGTGGTGTTCCTGCTGTTCGGCAACCTGGTCGGTGCGGTGGGTTGCTACCTGCTGGACTACAAGTCCCGCCAGCATTTCCTGATCAGCCGCCTACTCAAGGTGATGGCCGAGCATGACGCGCTGACCGGCCTGCACAATCGCCGCAGCTTCAACCGCCAGCTGGAGCGCCTGTGGCGCCAGGCGCAGCGTGAGAGCGTGGGGCTGGCACTGCTGCTCTGCGATGTCGACCACTTCAAGGCCTACAACGACCGCTACGGCCACCAGGCCGGCGATGGTGTGTTGCAGCGTATCGGCGAGGTGCTGATGGCCAGTGCCCGGCGCCCGCTGGATATGGCTGTGCGCCTGGGCGGCGAGGAGTTCGCCGTGCTGCTCTATGGCGCCAGTGAGCGCGAGGCCAGGGAACGCGCCGAGGTAGTGCGCGAGTCGGTGCAGGCCCTGGGTATCGCCCACGAGGGCTCGCTGACGGCCGACGAGGTGACGCTGTCCATCGGTGTTTCCTGCCTGTGGCCGGAGACCGGCCACCCGCTGCGCAGCATCTATGAGCACGCCGACCGTGCGCTCTATGAAGCCAAGGCGTTCGGACGCAACCAGGTCGTCGCCTGATGGCCCATTCCGTCCCCCGAGCTGGCGCCGTGCGTGACTGCGGCGTGCGCAGGCCCGGTGCTAGCATGCGCCGGACCTTGCCAACGAGCCCGCGCCCATGCAGCAGCTGATCCAGCCCAACGGCCAACCGCACTACGGCATCTTTCCCGGCACACCGACGACCATCAACCACCGCGACTTCGATTTCCGCTCACCGATGGGGCGCCGCCTCGGCGCGCTGAGCAAGTGGCGCAGCTTCCACCAGTTCCAGTACTTCGGCCTGATCAGCCCGACGCTGATCGGCGGTTGCGCGCTGGCTGACCTCAGCCTGCTGTCCATCGGTTTCGTCTACCTCTACCACCCTGAAAGCGGGCGGATGATCGAGCGCCAGTTCAAATGCCCGCTGGGCATGGGCTCGAACTTCTCGCAGACGCCCAATGATGGAGTCTGCGAGCTGCGCCAGGGGCGTAACCTGCTGCGTCTTGAGAATGGCTCCTCGCCGCTGGAGAAGCGCCTGCTGGTCGAGCTGGATGACGGCACCCGCATCGACGCGCGCTTCAGTGAGGAACAGCCCGCGTTCGAGCCCATGAGCCTGTGCACCCCGACGGCGGTGAACGGTTGGGTCTACGCACGCAAGGTGGCCGGCGTGCATTGCCACGGCGAGGTGCGCAGCGCGCTGGGCGACTACGACCTGCGTGAACTGGATGCCTATGCGCACCACGACTGGTCCGCCGGCTACATGCGCCGCGAGACCTTCTGGAACTGGGCGTGTCTGTCCGGCGAGGCGCAGGGCCAACGCGTCGGGTTGAACCTCTCGTGCGGGGTCAACGAAACCAGCTTCACCGAGAATTGCTACTGGCTCGAAGGACAGTTGCTGAAGGTCGACAGCGTGCGCTTCGAGTTCGACCGCGATCACCCGCTGCAACCCTGGACCATCCGCTCCTACGACGGCCAGGTCGAACTGCGTTTCGAAGCCCACGGCCTGCACCAGGAGCGCCTCAACCTCGGGGTGCTGGCGAGCAACTTCAAGCAGATCTTCGGACGCTTCAGCGGCGTACTCAAACCACCGGGGCGGGCGGAGGTGCGCATCGACAATCTGTGGGGCTTCGTCGAAGACCAATATGCGAAATGGTGAGGCTTCAGGTCACACCCTGCGACAATCTGTCATTGTACGGGCTTGATTAGCTGGCTAATAATTAGTCAAATCAACTTAGCCGATTCACTCCCGAAATTTGCGGAACAATGTCAGATAACGATAAGCACTACTTCGGTACCCAACTGGCCCAGGCTTCGCGTGCATGGCGGGCTGAACTCGACCGCCGTCTCAGCCACCTCGGCCTGTCCCAGGCGCGCTGGCTGGTGCTGCTGCACCTGGCGCGTCATTCCGCCGCGCCGACCCAGCGCGAGCTGGCCCAGTCGGTCGGTGTCGAGGGTCCGACCCTGGCCCGACTGCTCGACGGTCTCGAGGCCCAGGGCTTGGTCCGCCGCCAGGCCGTGGCCGAGGACCGCCGCGCCAAACGCATCGCCCTCACTCCCAAGGCAGACGTCCTGATCGCCGATATCGAGAACATTGCCGCCGCCGTTCGCAACGAAGTGCTGGCGGGGATTACCGAGGAAGAAATCGCGCTGTGTCAGAAAACGCTCAGTCGAATTCTCGGCAACCTCGAGCGAAACTGAGCAATTCATCACGTTATTCGGGTAAAGTAGCCATTTTTCTGGCGGTCCTTGACGAGGCCGCTGGCCATTCGCTATCCATCTCTTAACCATTCGCCGGTTTTTCGACGATTTATCTTGACCAATTCTCGTGCAACACCTAATCCGTGATATCAGACGGCCTGTACCCTGCAAGGTACAGAGGGGTGGTGCGTGACGGTCTGCAGTCCGGCATGGCTTCAAGTATGTGGACAGGCTCAGCCTGCTGCTTTCGAGTAGTCAGGGAATGGCGTGCAGACCCGGACAATGGGATGGGGTTATGGCTCGAATAAATAGAATTCCGCTGACGCTTGCCGCACTTTCGGTTTTTGTCTCCGCTCACGCGAATGCCCTCGGGCTTGGCGACATCACGCTGCATTCCGGGCTGAATCAGCCGCTGGATGCAGAGATCGCGCTGCTCGAAACCGGCGACATGACGTCCGACGAACTGATAGCGAAGCTCGCCAGTCCCGCCGACTACGAGAACGCTGGCGTCGACCGCTTCGTGTTCCTGCAGAGCCTGCGCTTCACCCCGGTGATCCGCAACGGTCGTGGCTACATCAAGGTGGTGTCCACGCAGCCGGTGCATGAGCCGTACCTGAACTTCCTGATTGCGGTGGAGCGTCCCAACGGGCGCATGCTGCGCGAGTACACCCTGCTGATCGACCCGCCGGAGTACAACAGCGCCAATCGCAGCATGGCTGCCAATGTGGCGCGCAGCGATGCGGCTCCTTCGCAGTCTTCCAGTTATCGCCCGGACAGCTACCGTTCCGAACCCGTGCGTCGTGCGCCGGCGCAACCGCCGCTGCCCGCGGGTGATGGCCGCTATACCACGGTGCGCAATGACACCCTGTGGAAGATTTCGTCGCACCTGAGTGGTTCCGCTGCCTCGCGTACACAGTTGATGGACAGCATCGTCGCACTGAACCCGCAGGCCTTCGTCAATGGCGACCCGCATCGGTTGAAGGTTGGTCAGACGCTGATCCTACCGCAGGGCCAGCAATATGGCGGTGGCGCAACCGTTGCCGCAGCAGCGCAGCCGTCTGCCGTGTCCCCCGCAGCAACTGCCGCACAGACCTCCGGTGGCGCGCCGGCGCCTGCAGCCGCTGTGGCTCAGGCGCAAGGCAATGCCGTCGTTCCGGCGGCGCCGGCTGCTGACGCCAACCTCGCCAAGGTCGAAGCCGACCTGGTCCTGGCCAACGCCCAGCGCGACCAGATGAACCAGCGCATGGACGACCTGCAGAAGCAACTGGAGTCCCTCCAGCAGGCGTTGCAGAGTCGCGATCAGCAGGTGCAGTCGCTCCAGGCCGAACTCGACCGGCGCCAGGGGGCGGTCGCCTCCGGCAATGCGCCGGCAGTCATTACGTCGGCGGTTGATGCTCCGACCAGTAATGCACCAACCACCAATGCACCGACCAATGCCGTGCCTGCTGCCCCTGACGCCGTGGCGCCAGCGCAACAGGCTGCTCCTGCGGCAAGTGCCGCTCAGCCGGCAACCCCGGCGCAGGATGCGCAGGGCACCGCTTTCAACTACTGGCCGTGGCTGGGCGCAGGAGCGCTCGGCGCGCTGCTGGTCGGCCTGCTGTTCGCACGTCGCAAGCGCGAGGAAAAGCCGGTCGAGATGCCGCCCCTGCGAGCCGCCGCGCCTGCGCCGGTCCAGCCGCTGCCGCCGGCCAAGCCGTTGGCTGCGGCGGTGCTGGCTCCGGTACCGGTGCCACATCCGGTCGTGGTGGCCACACCGGAGCCGGGCGTCGCCCGCCTGCCGGCTGCCAGCGCGGACAGCCTGGAAGGTGCAGATATCTACATCGCCTACGGCCGCTTCACCCAGGCCCGCGATATGCTGCGCAAGGCGGTCAACGCCGAGCCGGGCCGTCGCGAGCTGCGCATGAAGTTGCTGCTGGTTCTGGCCGAGCTGGGTGATGTGAGCGGTTTCCAGGAGGAAGAACATGCCCTGGTGGCCGCCGGCGGTGATCAGAAGCAGATCGACCAGCTCAAGTCGCGCTACCCGGCGATGCTGATTCGCCCCGAAGACACCCTGCAGCCGCCCACGGGCGAAACGCTCACCGACTGGGACGACCTGGAACTGGGCGAACCCGTTAGCACTCCGGTGGAGCAACCCAGGGCCACGCAGGAACAGCCAGACTTCGCCATGAACCTCAGCGAGCTGTCGCTGGACCTGGACTGGGACAAACTCGACAACCCCTTCGAGTCGCCAAAGCAAGGCAAGGCAGCACCCAGCGCCGCCCAGGAAGTGCCGTCGGACTTCCGCAGCAACTTGCACGAGCTGCCGGAAATCACCGAGCTGGACCTGGGCGAGCATGGCGAGATGTTCGGCCATGGCAGCAAGGCCCAGGTAGAAGACGACCTGACCTTCGACCTGCCGGACGATATCGGCCACGAGCATGACGAGTTGCTGGCCAGCCTCGATCGCGCCCGCCAGTGCATCGATCAGGGCAACCTGGAAGAGGCCTACGCTATTCTCAAGCAGGTGATCGCCAGTGGCGATTCCAAGGCCAAGGCCGAGGCGCGCGAACTGCTGGCGCTGATTGCCTGACCCGCTGTCTGAATGAAAAAGCCCGGCACCTGCCGGGCTTTTTCATTTGCGAGAGGTAGATATTGCTCTCCTCCCGAGAGTGGGGCCGCGATGGCTGTTGCAGGAGCGAGCTTGCTCGTGAACGGTGTTTTCCGGCGGGTTTGCCGCTGGGCAGTTCGCGAGCAAGCTCGCTCCTACAGGTTTCCTGCACCTTCTGCGTGAGGCCTTAGAAATTGCGGCCCAGGTTGATGTAAACCGCGTGCTCGCTGGCGTCGTTCAGGCCATAGCTGAACGACAGCGGTCCCAGTGGCGTCTCGAAGCCCATGAGAATACTGCCGGCGTTGACGTAGCCGGTGTCGTAGCTGTTGTCGTTGTTCCATACCCGCCCGCGTTCCAGGCTGCCGCCCAGGTAGAAGGGGAAGTCCAGTGGCAGGAAGGAGCGCTCGGTCATGCGCCGGTAGTAGATGACCCGCCCGAGGCTGTAGTTCTGCCCTGCCAGTGCGTCCTGGCGGTAGCCGGAAATCTGCCGCGCGCCGCCCAGCAGGAAGCTCGACACCACCACGTCGGCATCATCGAGCGTGCGTCCGTAGCCACCGCCCAGCACCCAGGTGTTCGGGCCGCTGCTCAGCGCCTTGTCCAGCCGGAAGTCCCATTGCCGGTAGCGGTCGTCGTCGCCCAGGGACGGCGTGTGCTCGCGGAAGGAGGTCTGGATGTTCTCGCCTTCGCGGGGGAAATCCACGTTGTCCATGGTGTCGAAGGAATACTGCAGCTGGGCGTAGCCTTCGTTGAAGTGATAGTCGGGCAGGCTCTGCTCGCCGACCCGCACGTCGGCCTTGCCGAAGGCCTGGGCCACGCCGAGGCGGAACTCGCCGTTATTGGCGATCTGCCGGCCAAGGTTGATGCCATAGCCATAGCGCTCCAGGCGGTACTCGGCAATCGGGTCGTCGTTGTCGGTGGCCTCGACGTTCTGTGCTTCGTTGAACAGATAGGGCGCGACGAAGTAGCGCGAGCCCACGTCCAGCGGCTGGTAGAACTCGCTGTAGACTTCCTGCTGGTCGCCGATCTGCAGGCGCGTCAGCCATTCCGCGCCGAGTCGGTTGATGCCGTTCATGCGGTAGCTGCCGCCGACGTTGAAGGTGCTGTCGCCGCGCAGGTCATCGGAGAGGTTCAGGCCCAGGCGCAGATAGTCGGTACCGCCGCGCTTGCCGTAGGCGTGGATGACCAGCACGTTGTCGGACTTGCCATCCGCGCTCTTCTTGTTGTGCACCACGCGGTACTGCACCTGGTCGAAGTAATCCAGGCCGTAGAGGGTGCTCATGTCGCGCTGCAGGCGTTCCAGGTCCAGGTGCTCACCCAGCGGTTGGCGGATGTAGTGAAGGATGACGTCATCGCTGACCTTGGAGTTGTTCTCCACCTCGATGCGATCGATCACCGGCTGGCGCTCGCCCGGGGTGCGCGCTTCGCTCAGCGCCACGGCTTCGGCGTCGGCAGGCTTGCGCAAGGTTGCCAGGCGCGGGGCGAGGATGCTGGTGGCGCGGTAGCCGGCATCGATCAGTTGCGGCACGCGGCCGAAGTCGGTGGAGCTGTAGCCGCTGAGCGGCGGTTGCACGAGGATGTCGCTGGATTTCAGGGTGGCCAGTTGCGCCTCGGAGTTCTTGCGGGTCATCAGGGTCACCGACTGGTTGAGCATGTCGACCACCGTGGTCAACTGCTTGCGGTCCAGCAGCGGGTTGCCGATATCGACCACGATGACCACGTCGACGCCCATCTGCCGTGCCACGTCCACCGGGATGTTGTCGACCATGCCGCCATCCACCAGCAGCTTGCCGTTGACCTCCACTGGCGCGAACACGGCGGGGATCGACATGCTGGCGCGGATTGCCTGGGGCAGGTGGCCCTTGGAGAACACCACTTTCTCGCCGGTGGAAATGTCGGTGGCCACCGCACGGAAGGGAATCGCCAACTGGTCGAAGTTGCGGGTATCGCTGGTGTGCACCAGCAGGCTTTCCAGCAGCATCGACAGGTTCTGCCCCTGGATCGCGCCCAGCGGCAGGCCCAGGGTGCCGTCGTCGCGGAAGCTGAGCTTCTGCTTCACCAGGAAATCGCGGTCGTCCTGCTTGCGGCGGAAGGGCACGTCGACCCGTGGCGGCGAATCGGACAGCGCCTGCTTCCAGTCCAGTTCCAGCGCCAGTTGTTCCAGCTCCCTGGGCGTATAGCCCGCCGCATACAGGCCACCGATCACCGCGCCCATGCTGGTGCCGGCGATGGCATCGACGTGGATGCCCTGTTCGTCCAGCGCCTTGAGCACGCCGATATGCGCCAGGCCACGCGCCGCGCCGCCGGAGAGGACCAGGCCGATCTTCGGCGGAGTGTTGGCCGCCAGGGTGCCGAGGGGAAGGAGCAGAAGGAGAGCGAACAGCAGTCGGCGCATGAAGAGAAGAGTCCGGTAGGGCGTTTCAGACCGGTATTATAGGTTCGCGTCCTACTGCAGAGTCTGATTCATGTCCGAAGCCAAAGCCGAAATCGTCATCACCTATTGCACCCAGTGCCAGTGGCTGCTGCGCGCCGCCTGGCTGGCCCAGGAGCTGTTGAGCACCTTCGGCGACGACCTGGGCAAAGTCAGCCTGGTGCCGGGGACGGGTGGGGTTTTCCACATCAGCTGCGATGGCGAGCAGATCTGGGAGCGCAAGGCCGACGGCGGTTTCCCCGAGGCCAAGGTGGTCAAGCAGCGCGTGCGCGACCGCATCGATCCGCAGCGCGACCTGGGCCATAACGATCGTTCCTGACGAGTTGCGCTACCGGTCGGCGGAACCATTCGATAGCTGGCTAACTTCCTTGCTTCATATCAACGGGGTACAGCGGTACCACTTTTAGTCTGAGGGCACCCATTCTCCACAGGAGGTGCCTTCATGAGCATCATTGTCACTGGCGCCGCCGGCTTCATCGGCAGCAACCTCGTCAAGGCGCTGAACCAGCGCGGCGAGACCGACATCATCGCGGTCGACGACCTGACCGAGGGCGACAAATTCGCCAACCTCGCCGACTGCGACATCAGCGATTACCTCGACAAGCGCGACTTCATCGAGCGCTATGCCCGTGGTGATTTTGGCGTGGTCCGTGCGCTGCTGCACCAGGGCGCCTGCTCCAGCACCATGGAGCGCGACGGGCGCTACATGATGGACAACAATTACCGCTACAGCTGCGAGTTGCTCGACGCCAGCCTGTCGCTGGGCGTGCCGTTCCTCTATGCCTCGTCGGCAGCGGTGTACGGCGGTGGCCAGGAGTTTCGCGAGATGCGCTCCTGCGAGCGGCCGCTGAACGTCTACGGCTATTCGAAGTTCCTCTTCGACCAGCGCGTGCGCAAGGTGCTGCCCACGGCGCGCACCCAGGTGGCCGGGTTCCGCTATTTCAACGTCTATGGGCCGCGCGAGCAGCACAAGGGGCGCATGGCGTCGGTGGCCTTCCACTGCTTCAACCAGTTCCGCGAGACGGGCAAGGTGAAACTGTTCGGCGAGTACGGCGACTACCCGGCCGGGGGACATCTGCGCGACTTCGTTTCAGTGGAGGACGTGGCGAAGGTCAACCTGCACTTCCTCGACAACCCCGAGCGCAGCGGCATCTTCAACCTGGGCAGCGGCCGCGCCCAGCCCTTCAACGATGTGGCCCTGGCGGTCATCAATACCCTGCGCGAACAGCAGGACCAGCAACCGCTGACCCTGGACGCCGCGATCCGCGCCGGGGTACTGGAGTACATCGAGTTTCCGGATGAGCTGCGCGGCAAATACCAGTGCTACACCTGCGCCGATATCGCCTTCCTCCGCGAAGCGGGCTACCGCGCGCCGATGATGGGCGTGGAGGAGGGCGTCGAGCGTTACTGCCGCTGGTTGCTGCAACAGGACTGATACCGCGTGTATCGGGCTTTTTACCCAGTCTTTACCCAGAGCTGACACTGCGCACGGGGCCGGCGCGAGACAATTCTCACCACGAAAGGCGGGCGGTGGATCGCCCGTGACCGGAGGTGAAATGAAGCTGTCCTCGCGCATTGCGCTGAAATCCGTCGCCACGCTGCTGGCCCTGAGCCTGTCCGCCGCCGCGGTGGCCGGCCCTCATGGCCCGGGCGGCCCCGGTGGTCCGGGGCCTGGTCCGTACCATGGCTGGGGGCCGGGGCATGGCTATGGCCTGCCGGATTACGCGCGGGAAGTGTGGATCGGCAGCATGCTCTACTTCGTCGCCGCCGGAACCTACTACCTGTGGAATGCCGATCGCCGCCAGTATGTGGCGGTGGAAACGCCGCCGGCCGTGCAGGTTGCGCCGACCACCAGCTATGAGGTGATCGCCTATCCCGCCAGCGGCCAGTCGCCGGAGCAGCAGAGCCGCGATCGCTACGAATGCCACAGCTGGGCCGTCGGCCAGAGCGGCTTCGACCCGGCCGCCGCCACCCAGGCGCCACCGGCGGGCATGTCCGATACCTACCGCCGCGCATTGGGCGCTTGCCTGAGCGGGCGCGGCTACAGCATCAACTGATTTCCCGGCGCCTTATCCACAGGCGCCATACCGAACAGGCCGCCTCGCAGGCTGTCGTGCGATGACTCCTTGGCATTCCCTCCCCGGGGCAAGGTTCGAGATACGCACGCTGCGGGGCGGCCTTCTTTTTTGCGCAGCCACTACCCGGCAACTGACTGTAGGAGCGAGCTTGCTCGCGAACAGACCTTGCTCCGCTGCCAAGCGCTTCGCGAGCAAGCTCGCTCCTACAGGTCGTCAATGCGAGCCGCGTGCGCTGAGGAAGGTCGCGAAGATGATCAGCGCGCCGCCCGCCAGCATCCGCAGACTCGGCTCTTCGCCGAATAGCACGGCGGCGAAGGCGATGCCGTAGACCGGCTCCAGGGCGAAGATCACCGCCGCGGTGCGTGCCTTGATCAGCCGCAGGCTGGCGACGAACAGGCTGTGCGCGACACCGGTGCAGAGCACGCCCAGCGCCACCAGCCACAACCAGTCCATGCCGCGAATCGCGGGCAACTCGAAGAGCACCAGGGGCAGCAGGCAGGCGATGATCGTCAGGTTCTGGCACAGCGCCGCCTGGATCGGATCGATGCCGCGCACACTCACCCGGTTGGCCAGTGACAGCAGGGCGAACAGCAGGCCGGAGAGGGTGCCCCAGAGCAGGCCGGCGGTGGCGCCGTCGCGCAGGTCCAGGGTTGGCGTGACCATCACCAGGCCGATGCATACCAGCGCCACCACCAGGTATTCGCCCTGGCGGATGCGCTCGCGGAACAGCAGGCCCTCCAGCAGTACGGTGAAGGCCGGGAAGCTGGCGAAACCCAGGGTCGCGACGGCGACGTTACCGACCTTCACGGCGAGGAAGAACGTCAGCCAGTGGGTGCACAACAGCACGCCGCCACCCAGCAGCATGGCGGCTTGCCTGAGTGTGGGGCGCTTCTGTTGCCGTAGATGCCCGGCGAAAACCGCCGCCAGCGACAGTGAGCCGAACAGCGCGCGGCCAAAGACGATGACCAGAGGGCCGGCGAGGATGAGCTTGCCGAAGATGCCGGACAGCCCGAACATCAGGGCGCCGATGTGCAGGCCGATCAGGGCGCCGCGGGGAGTGAGTTGGGTTATGCGATTCATGCCTGAGCTCCCGCCGATTGCTGTGGCGGGGCCTTGTCGGGAAAGAGGCACGCGCGCCGGGCCAGCCGCCGCGCGGTAAAACAAAAGTCAGGCCAGTCGTGCGCCATTGGGCAGCGGCTTGTCGAAGCCGGCCAGCACCACTTTCTCGTCGCTGTCGTAGGCACCGGTGACCAGCACTTCCGAGCGCACGCCGGCGATGGACTTAGGCTCGAAGTTGCACACGCAGAGCACCTGGCGGCCGATCAGTTCGTCGGCTTCATAGTGCGCGGTGATCTGCGCACTGGAGGTCTTGAGCCCCAGTGGGCCGAGGTCGACCTGGAGGATGTAGGCGGGTTTGCGCGCCTTCACGTTGGGTTCCGCCTGGACGATGGTGCCCACGCGCAGTTCGACGCGCTCGAAATCCTGCCACTCGATGGTGTCTGCCGACATCGCTGCTCTCTTCTGTTAACCAGTTCGATGGCCGGCAGTCTAGGCCCTGGGCGCGTGGCTGTCTGTCGCGCGGCTAGCGGGAATTGTCGCGCGCCTGCTGGCGCAGTTGGCGCGGGGTGGTACCGAACTGACGCACCAGCGCGGCGGTGAACGCGCTCTGCGAGGCGTAGCCAACTCGTGCGGCGATTTCGCCGACCGACTGGTGCGAGCCGCGCAGCAGGTCGCAGCCCAGTTGCAGGCGACGTTGGCGCACGTAATCCATGGGCGTCTGACCGGTTTCGGCGAGGAAGCGGGCATGGAAGCGCGCGGCGGACAGCCCGGCGAGCCGTGCCAGGTCGGCCACTTGCAGCGGGTGCGCAGCATGGCGGTCGATGTAGCTGTCGAGGCTGGCCAGCGGCAGTTGCGCCGGCTCCTCGATGCGCTGCTGGCCGGCGGCGAGGCTGGCCAGCAACAGGATTGCGCCCTGGCGCGCCAGCACCGGGTCATGCAGCGAGCTGCCAGCGAGCCAGTGCACCAACTGCGCCTGGTCGTTGCTGAGCAGGCGCTGGCCGGGGGTTTCCAGCAGGCGTCGGCCGGCGTCGCTGTGCAGGCCCAGGCTGCCGAGCAGGTCTTCTTCGTCTTCCAGGTCCACCACCAGGCAGCGGCTGCCGTCAGGGCTGGCGCAGGCGTGGTGCTCGTCACGCGGCACCACGGCGAAGGTCTGCCGGGTCACCAGGCTGCCGCGCCCGCCCACTTCGAAATCCAGGCTGCCGGACAGCCCCAGCACCAGCTGCGCATGGCTGTGGCTATGGGCGAGGTGGTCGTGGCTGTAGTTGCGCAGGGAGAGGATCTGGCTCATGCAGGGCTGCTTTCTGTGCTGGCTGGCAGGCTGACAGTCTAGCGCGCCGTGGGCTGTAACGGGACTGTCGCCAGTCGGTCATGTGGACTTCACCGCCCGCGTCGACACTCGGAGAAACCCCACTGGAGGTCGCCGACGATGAGCAGCGCGCAACGCATGACGCCGACGAAGAAACAACGGGTACGGACCTTGTGGATATCCGATGTCCACCTCGGTACCCGCGACTGCCAGGCCGAACACCTGGCCGGCTTCCTCAAGCGCTACCACGCCGACCGCATCTACCTGGTGGGCGACATCATCGACGGCTGGAAGCTGCGCGGCGGCATCTATTGGCCGCAGGCGCACACCAACGTGATCCGCCGGCTGCTGACCATGAGCAAGCGCGGCACCGAGGTGATCTACGTCACCGGCAACCACGACGAGTTCCTGCGCCGCTATTCCTCGCTGCTGCTGGGCAACATCCGCCTGGTCGACGAGATCGTCCACACCACCGCCGACGGCCGCCAGTTGCTGGTGATCCATGGCGACCAGTTCGACGTCATCACGCGCTATCACAAGTGGCTGGCCTTCCTCGGCGACTCCGCCTACGAGTTCACCCTGACCCTCAACCGCTGGCTGAATCACTGGCGCAGCCGTTACGGCTATGGCTACTGGTCGCTGTCGGCGTACCTCAAGCACAAGGTGAAGACGGCGGTGAACTTCATCAGCGACTTCGAGGAAGCCATCGCCCACGAGGTACACAAGCGCGGCCTCAACGGTGTGGTCTGCGGGCACATCCACCACGCGGAAATTCGCCAGATCGGCGAGGTGGAGTACCTCAATTGCGGCGACTGGGTGGAATCCTGCTCGGCGCTGATCGAGCACTGGGATGGCAGCATCCAGCTCTATCGGCTGGCCGAGGAGCAGGCTCGTGTCGAGGAGCCCGCAGTGGTCGAGTCGGCAGCATGAGGCTGCTGATCGTCACCGATGCCTGGCTGCCGCAGGTCAACGGCGTGGTCACCAGCCTCAGGGCGCTGGTGGCAGAGTTGGAGGAAATGGGCCATGTGGTCGGCCTGATCACCCCACAGGACTTCCGCCACCGCCCGTGCCCGAGCTACCCGGAGATTCCGCTGGCGTGGGACCTGTGGAAGGTCGGCGAGAAGATCAGCCGCTTCGCTCCGGACTGCGTCCATCTCGCCACCGAAGGCCCGCTGGGTTGGGCCGCTCGGCGTTGGCTGGTGCGCCGGGGCCTGAAGTTCAGCAGCGCCATCCATACGCGCTTTCCCGAGTACGTGAACAACCGCTGGCCCTGGCTGCCGCTGGATTGGGGCTATGCCTTCCTGCGCCGTTTCCATGCACCGAGCCAGGCCGTGCTGGTGAGCAGCGAGCGCATGTGCGGGGTATTTGCCGATCACGCCTTCGGCAACCTGGCGCTGTGGCGCAAGGGTGTGGATATCCGGCGCTTCCAGCCGGGCACAGGCGCGCCGCGGGAGGCGCCGGTATTTCTCTATGTCGGCCGGCTGGCGCGGGAAAAGAATCTTGTAGCCTTCCTCGCTCTCGACCTGCCGGGGTGCAAGCGCGTGGTGGGCGATGGCCCGCAGCGCGCCGAACTGGAGGCGGCTTATCCACAGGTGGAGTTTCTCGGCTATCGGCACGCCGACGAACTGGCCGAGGCCTATCGCAGCGCGAGCGTGCTGGTCTTCCCGTCGCTCACCGACACCCTCGGCCTGGTGATGATCGAGGCGCTGGCCTGCGGAACACCGGTAGCTGCATTCCCGGTGGCGGGGCCGCTGGATGTGCTGCAGCAGGGCGTCACCGGAGTGATGGACACCGACTTGCGCAGCGCCTGCCTGCGGGCGCTGGAACTGGATCGCCTGGCCTGCGTGCAATGGGCGCGCGGGCAGACCTGGCGGGCGTCGGCGCAGGAATTCCTGGCACTTCAGGTGCGCCTGGCGGAGCTGCCGGTCAGCGAGAGGCCGGACTACGTGAACGGTTGATCAGAACAGCCGGCGATCATGGTCCAGGCTCTGGTCCACCAGCCATTTACCGTGAGCGATGGAGGCGTGCTGTGCCTTCTGCAGATCCGACATGAAGGCGAACTCCACCGGCAGCGTCTTGCGCCTGGTGGTCTGCCCGTCCGGAGCCGTGATGTGGCAGCCGGCAGCCCAGGGCGTGGGGATACCGGGGTGTTCGACGACATCGGCGGTGATGGTGTACTGGCGGTACTCGCATTGCATCAGGCTCATGGGACGTCCTCCTGGCGGTTCGCCAGCGGCCCGAAACGGGCGGGTGGCGGGCGGAACGGTGCCGACGCCGCGCGCCGGCAAGCCTTGATAACCCCCAACATAGACCACCTGACAGACCTTTCCGTCGGATACCGACGAACGTGAATGTCACCTTGGCCGGAGATTTCCCGGCCGAATCTTCCCAATGCTGGCGCGCCGCGCCAGACTGTCAGCCATGCCTATCCAGACCCTTTCCCGCCTTGCCGAAATCGACGCCCGCCAGTGGGACGCCCTGCTGCCGGACGACCAGCCGTTCCTGCGCCACGCCTTTCTCTGCGCCCTGGAGGAAAGCTGTAGCGTCGGTGGCCGCACCGGCTGGAAGCCAGCCCATCGCGTGCTGCTGGACGACGACGGTCGCCTGCTGGCTGCCGCGCCGGCCTATCTGAAAAGTCATTCCTACGGCGAGTACGTGTTCGACTGGAGCTGGGCAGATGCCTGCCTGCGCGCCGGAATCCCGTACTACCCCAAGCTGCTGGTCGGCGTTCCCTTCACGCCGGTGGGGGGCGCGCGCCTGTTGGGGGCCCCGGAGGCAGCCCTGAGCCTGGTCGGTGCGCTGGCGGGGGAGGTGGACGAGGGGCATTGTTCCGGCGTGCATGTGAACTTTACCGATGCCCGCGCCGATGCCTTGTTCGGCGGCGCGGATGGCTGGCTGGAGCGTCTGGGCTGTCAGTACCACTGGCGCAACCGCGGCTACCGCGATTTCCAGGACTTCCTCGATGCGCTGAGTTCGCGCAAGCGCAAGCAGATCCGCAAGGAGCGCGAGCAGGTCGCCGGGCTGGGGCTGGACTTCGTCTGGATGGAGGGCCGTGAGCTCTCCGAGGCGCACTGGGACTTCGTCTACGCCTGCTACAGCAGCACTTATGAGGTGCGTGGGCAGGCGCCTTACCTGAGCCGCGAGTTCTTTAGTCTGTTGGGGGCGCGGATGCCCGAGGCGATCCGCGTGGTCTTCGCCCATCAGCATGGGCGACCCGTGGCGATGGCCTTCAGCCTGCTGGGCGGTGACACGCTGTACGGTCGGTACTGGGGTTGCCTGGCGGAGTTCGACCGCCTGCATTTCGAAACCTGTTTCTACCAGGGCCTGGACTTCGCCATTGGTCATGGGCTCCAGCGCTTCGACGCCGGAGCGCAGGGCGAGCACAAGCTGATCCGTGGCTTCGAGCCGGTGATCACACGATCCTGGCACCGCCTGGGGCATCCGGGCCTGCGGGATGCGGTAGAGGAGTTCCTGGCAGGGGAGAGGGCGGGCATCCTGGCCTACGCCGAAGAGGCCCGCACGGCGCTGCCCTATCGCCAGGACTGCTCTTCGTAGGAGCAACGGTCTTTTTCGGGAGGCCCGTACCGATGCTTTCCCCTTTGGCTACGGTCCCCTCTCCCCGCGGGGGAAAGGGTGAAGGCCGACCCGTGCGCAGAAGTATCTCGTAGGAGCGGACTTTGTCCGCGATCGTTTACCGCCGCTCAGGCCAACCCGGGAGCGCGGCCAGCCGATCGCGGACGGAGTCCGCTCCTACGGGGAGGTGGCAGCGTGTGCCGTGCGCGAGAAATTACTCCGGTTTAGCCTCCCCCTTGCCCGGCAGCATGCGTACCAGGGTGTTGTCGCGGCTGATGTAGTGGTGGAACAGTGCGGCCAGCGCGTGGAGGCCGATCAGCCAGTAGCCGAGCACGGCGATGGTCTCGTGCCAGTACTTCACCTGCTTGGCCAGGTCCGGGTTCTTGTCCACCAGGTGCGGCAGCTCCATCCCCCAGAACGGTACCGGCTTGTCGGCAGCGCTGAGGATGATCCAGCCGGCCAGCGGCAGGCCGATCATCAGGCCGTAGAGCGCCAGGTGCGCGAGCTTGGCCAGGGCCATCTGCCAGACCGGCGGTGCCGGGACGATCGGCGGAGTCGGGTAGATGAAGCGACCGATGATGCGCAGCCAGACCAGGACGAAGACACTCAGGCCGAGCATGAAGTGCCACTGGGAGAACAGCGCGCGGGTGTCGCTGCCTTTGGGGAAGTTGGTGCGGTATTCCATGCAGAAGTACGTGGCGGCGATCAGCACTAGCATGATCCAGTGCATGGCTATGGACAGGCTGCCATAGCGGGACGGGGTCTTGGACAGGCTCATGACGGTTCCTTGTTTGGCTCGATTATCTTGACGCCCCGTTCTGGCGACGGGTTGTCAGTATCAGCATAGAGCCTTAACCCTGCCTGAAACACCGTGAAGGCAAAGTGAAAGGGCCGCGATGTGCGGCCCTTTTGATGTCGGTCAGCCTTCGTCGTCGGCTGACTGGCGGGAGCGGATGGCGTTCACCAGCCGCTTGGCCAGGGCCGGATAGTCTTCGTCGAAGTGATGGCCACCGGGCAGTTGCAGGTTCTCACCCACGGCCTGGGGCTGGGTACAGCCACTTTCGTCCTTCTCTTCGATGCCATACACGCAGAGCACTTTCGGCCCCGGCAGGCGCGCCATTTCCGGGCCGGTGGAGGCTTCCTGGCCGGCTTTGCCGAGCCAGCCCTGCACCTCGATCTCGAAGCTGCCGCTGCGAGCGAAGGCCAGCAGGATCACCGAGCTGACGTCCTTCTTGGCGTCCGCCGGCAGGCGGTTGTAGATCGCCGGCAGCACGTCGGCGCCGAAGGAGTAGCCGGCCAGCACGAAGTGCTTGGCGCCCCACTTCTCGCGATAGTGCTGCATCAGCAGCGCGAGGTCGGCGGCGCTCTGTTCCGGAGTCTTGTGCTCCCAGAAGTAGCGCAGGGCGTCGACGCCCACCACCGGGTAGCCCAGTTCGGCCATCTGCGCGGCAACGTCGCGGTCCAGATCGCGCCAGCCACCGTCGCCCGAGTAGAACAGGGTGACGGTTTCCGAAGGCTTGGCTGCCGGGACTTCCACCACCGGCACGTTGTCGCCGCCGCCCTGCAACTGCTGGCGCAGTTGATCGGCGAGAACCTTGGGCAGCGGTGTGTCGTAGTCGGTGATTACCGTTTCGGCGTTCTGCAGGCCACGGGCGAAGCGCGCGCTGGCATCGTCCGGGTTGTCGTTCCAGGCGGCCAGCCAGTGGCCGTGGGCAGCGCTGGTCGGCAGCGGGGTAGCGGCGCAATCCGGTTTCTCCAGGGAGAAACCGACCGACAGGGCCTTGGCCTTGTCGTCGTTCTGCCCGGCCAGCCAGCGGAAGGCCCAGGCGCTACCCGGACCGATGCCGGCGACCAGAGTGGGCTGGCCGTCGAGCAGTTCGCCGGCGGCCTTGATGCGTGCCTGCTGGGCCTTGCAATCGTTCTCCGGGAAGACGAACTGCACCACGCGGGCACCGCTGTCGTGGGCCAGCGCCAGCAACTGGGCGTCGTCGAGCTTCTGGTCGGCCTGCACAGCCAATAGCACGCGTGCGTTGGGCTGCTTGCCGGGGTTGGCCAGGCTGGCGGCGCTGCCATCGGGCAACTGGCGGTGGTCCAGGGAGGCCTGCGGAGCCGGGCGGCTCCAGAGCAGCAGACCGACAGCGATGATGACCAGCAGGAGTAGGGCGAGCAGGTGTCGCCAGCGTCGTTTCAACATATCAGCGTTTTACCAATCCACTCAGGCCGCCTGCAATGAGGGCAGCCGTATCGGCCAGGGCCACCAGCGGATCCAGTCCGGCAGGCACGGCCAGGTAACGGGGTTCCCAGTCGGGCTGGAACTTGTCCTTGAAGCGTCGCAGCCCCTGGAAATTGTAGAACTGCTCACCCCGGCGAAAAACCAGCGCGCCGAGACGTTGGGTCAGCGGGGCGCCGCGGCGTGGCTGCAAGCCGGCCAGGGGCACCATGCCGAGGCTGAAGCGGGTGTGCCCGCTCTCCTTGTAATGCAGGATCAGGCCGAGCATGAGGAACTCCATGGTCAGCTTGGGCGCGTCAGGGACCACGCGCATCAGGTCGATGCTTGCCAGTTCCTTGCCGGTGGTTTCCAGCAGGTTGGCGAAGGCTACGGCGCGGCCCTGGAAGCGGACCACGACGACGCGGAAGTAACGCAGGTATTCGGGGGTGAAGCGGCCGAGGGAGAAGCCCTTCTCGCGGACGTTCTTGCCGCCCAGCCAGGCATCGGAAATAGCCCGCAGCTCATCCATCGGCGCCTGGCCGGCATCATGGAACTCAAGGCTCAGGCCGTCGCGCTGGCCACGGTTCCAGGTGTAGCGCAGGTCCTTCATCTCCTTGCCCTTGCTCTCCAGGTCGAAGCGGCGCAGGTCGACCCGCGCCTCCTCGCCGAGCTTGAGCGCGGTCAGGCCGATGTCCATGTACAGCGGCAGGTTCTCCGCGCGCACTTGGTAGAACACCGGGCGCGCGTGGTGCAGATCGCAGAGGTCGCGGAACTGCCAGATCAGTTCGGCGCGGGCCTGGGCCGGGCCGACCGGATCGAACAGGGCGACCAGGCTGCGGCCGCGGCGGGCATACATCAGGAAGGCATCGTTGCCCTCGTGGAACAGCAGTGCCTTGTCGCCGGAGAGGGCCAGGCCGCCATCGGGCTGGGCGGAGTTGGCCAGGATGGCGGCGGCGCTATCCAGTTCCTCGCGGGTTGGCGCGTGGATCGCCGGCGGCGCGGTACGCAGCAACCAGTACAGCGCCAGGGCGGCGAGCAACAGGCAGCTGCCCAGGGCGGCGCGCAGGCCACGCGGGGCGTCGGCATCCAGGGCGAACTGCCACCAGAGTTCATGGCTGTAGGGCACGTCCTGGTAGGCGAACAGCAGCAGCCAGATCGATGCGGCGATGACGCAGGCGGCGGCGCCCAGGTACAGCGGCGAGAAGGGCAGGTCCATCAGGCGGCTGCGGCGGTAGAAGGCGCTGCGGAAGATCACCAGCAGGGCGGCGGTGAAGCTGAGGATCAGCGCTTCTTCCCAGTCGAAGCCCTTGAGCAGTGACAGCGCGGCGCCGGCGATCAGCAGGCCGAGGGTCAGCGCCCAGGCCGCGGAGAGGCGGCGGCGCAGGCCGTAGGCGAGCAGCAGGCAGAGTACGCCGATCAGGCTGGCGGCCAGGTGCGATGCATCGATCAGGCGATGCGGCACGAGGAAGCCGACTTCGTCCAGGCGTGTGTCGATGGACGGCGTGGCGCCGGAGAACAGCAGCACGATGCCGGAGATGAACACCAGCAACGAAAGGATCTGCGCGGCGAAGCCGGAGGTGATGCGCACGGCCTGCTTGGCGACCAGGACGCGGCGGGCCTCAAGGAACAGCAGCAACAGACAGGCGACGATCAGCGGCAGGACCACGTAGATCAGGCGGTACAGCAGCAGCGCGGCAGCCAGTGGTGCGGCGCCCAACTGGCCGGCGAAGGCCGCCAGCAGCACCGCTTCGAATACCCCGACGCCGCCCGGCACGTGGCTGAGCACGCCAGCGGCCAGGGCGATCAGGTAGACCAGCAGGAAAGCGCCGAAGGGTGGGGCTTCCGGCAGCAACAGATAGAGCACGGTGGCGGCTGCCGCCACATCCAGCGCGGTGATCAGCAGTTGCAGCAGCGACAGGCGCAGGCCCGGCAGGCGCAGGGTGCGGCGGCCGACGCGAACCAGGTGGCTGTCTGGCGAGGGTTGTTCGGGCAGGCGCCGGCGCTCGATGCCAACCACCAGCAGCAGGCACAGGGCGATGATCGCCAGGGCCAGCACGGCCACCAGCCATTGCGGCAGGTGCAGGGCCAGCGAGGCGTCGGAGAGATCACTCAGCGCCGCGAGCGCCGCCAGCACCGGCAATGCGCAGCCCAGCGACAGGCTGGCGAACAGGGTCATCAGCGCGACATCACCGGCACCGAGCCCCTGGCGGGCATACAGGCGATAGCGTACGGAGCCGCCGGAGAGCATCGACAGACCGACGGCATTGCCAATGGCGAACGCGGAGAAGCCGCCGGTCAGCAGCGCCGGGGTGGGTAGCTTCACGCCGGCGAAGCGGCTGGCCGACCATTCATAGCCGAGCAGGAAGATGAAGCCGATCACGGTCGCAGCGAAGGCGCCGAGCAGCGAGGCGGTGGGCACGTCGAGCAATGCGTCGTGCAGGGAATAGGCGTCGATGTCGCGCAGCAGGTGATAGCAGGCGATCAATGCGAGGCTGAACAGCACCAGCGTCACGCCCAGGCCGAGTGCCTGGCGGTTGGCGCTGACCCAGTTGAGCCAGGTCGCTCGGCTGGGAGCGTCTTCGGCGGCAGGGGTATCAGGTGTGGCGGGGTTGGCGCTCATCGGGCACCTCAATCGATTTAGCGCGACAGAGTAGGGGCACTGACGCGAATTCCCAAGTCCCCGGAAGAGTATTTTCCTGATCCGTGAGACGCCACCCGTGGGCGATCTTTTTTGGGCACAACGAAAAAAGCCACTCCTAAGAGTGGCTTTCTTCTTGATGTCTGGTTGCGGGAGCAGGATTTGAACCTACGACCTTCGGGTTATGAGCCCGACGAGCTACCAGACTGCTCCATCCCGCGGCGGCCATTCTACGGATATGAAGCCTTGTGTCAAACGATATTTCGTTTTCGATCAATAATTTAAATCGCGCGCAAACGAAAAAGGCCACTCCGAAGAGTGGCCTTTCCCAGTGTCTGGTTGCGGGAGCAGGATTTGAACCTACGACCTTCGGGTTATGAGCCCGACGAGCTACCAGACTGCTCCATCCCGCGCCGGCCATTCTACGGAAATGAAAGCCTCTGTCAATCGATATTTGCGCTTCGATCAATAATTTAAATGACGCACAAACGAAAAAGGCCACTCCGAAGAGTGGCCTTTTCACGGTGTCTGGTTGCGGGAGCAGGATTTGAACCTACGACCTTCGGGTTATGAGCCCGACGAGCTACCAGACTGCTCCATCCCGCGCCGGCCATTCTACGCAGATGGGCTCGTGTGTCAATGAAAATTGGGGAAAAGTGATTTTCTATCAGATATTTAGCTGTGCTGGTCGGCGGCGGGGCGTTGTTCGACGATGGGCATTTCCTGGCTGTGGATAACCGGGGCCGCGGCTTTTTGCATTAATATGGACCGCTGTTCAGTCGCCATTACGGGCGGCTTTCGTTGGTGAGCAGGCGCCTTCTTCGTGACTCGGCAGAGAAAGATCATCCACATCGATTGCGACTGCTTCTATGCCGCCATCGAGATGCGCGACGACCCCAGCCTCGCGGGCAAGCCGCTGGCCGTGGGCGGCTCGCCGGACAAGCGTGGCGTGGTCGCGACCTGCAATTACGAGGCGCGCGCCTACGGCCTGCATTCGGCCATGGCCATGCGCACGGCGGTGAAGCTGTGCCCGGACCTGACCATCGTGCGCCCGCGCATGGACGTCTATCGCGAGACGTCGCGGGATATCCACGCGATCTTCCGTGACTACACCGAGCAGATCGAGCCGCTGTCCCTGGATGAGGCCTACCTCGACGTCAGTGACAGCGAGCGCTGCGGCGGAAGTGCCACGCGCATTGCCCAGGAGATTCGTCAGCGCGTCTGGGAAACCCTGCACATTACGGTGTCCGCCGGGGTGGCGCCGAACAAGTTCATCGCCAAGATCGCCAGCGACTGGCGCAAACCCAACGGCCTCTTCGTGGTCACGCCCGACGAGGTGGATGGCTTCGTCGCCGAACTGCCGGTAAAGAAGCTGCATGGTGTGGGCAAGGTCACCGCGGAGAAGCTGGCGCGCCTGGGCATTCGCACCTGTGCGGACCTGCGCGACTGGTCGCGCATCCAGCTGGCCAAGGAGTTCGGCAGTTTCGGCGAGCGGCTCTGGGGGCTGTCGCGGGGCATCGACGAGCGCCCGGTGCAGGTGGACAGCCGGCGCCAGTCGATCAGCGTGGAGAACACCTTCGACCAGGACCTGCCGGACCTGGCGGCCTGCCAGGAGGAGCTGCCATCGCTGCTGGGCGAACTGGAGCGGCGCATGACGCGCCTGGACACCAGCTACCGGCCGGGCAAGCCGTTCATCAAGCTGAAGTTCCACGACTTCACCCAGACCACCATGGAGCAAGCGGGCGCCGCACGGGATCTGGAGAGCTATCGGCTATTGCTGGGACAGGCCTTCCAGCGTGGCAACAAGGCGGTGCGGCTGATCGGTGTGGGCGTGCGCCTGGTCGATCTGCGCGGCTCCCACGAGCAGCTCACGCTTTTCTAGTACCGACGGAGAGCGCCTCAGCCTTCCGGCCACAGGCGCATGGCGCGGCCCGAGACCGGCCACAGGCGCAGTTCGCCTTCGTCGGTGATATCCCAGCGCTGGACTTCGCCGAGCATCTTGAGGAACTGCTGTTCCTGCTCCATCACCAGGTCCGCGCACAGCTTGCGGGTGGCGCCGGGCTGGCCGAAGGTCAACTGCTCGCCTTCAAGCTTGTAGCTGGCGAACCAGTGGTTGCAGCCTGCGCTGCCATAGGCGCGGCCACTGCCGTCCAGGGTCAGGCTGATGTGCGTGTAATCAATCAGCGGACGTTCGCCGATCCATTCGACGCGGTAGGTCTGTTCGGCTTCCGGAACCGGCTTGCTCGCGCAGCCGGCCAGGGCCAGCACGGTAAAGGCGCCGGCGATCAGGGCTTTCATGCAGTCTCCTTGCTCTGACATTCCGGGCAGAGATGGCGGTTGCCAGCCTTTGCCCATCCGAGTTCGGCGATGCGCTGCTCGGCGGCGGGCTGCTGGGCAGCCTTGCCGAGGGTGGCATCGACGGCGAATTCGAAGTCCAGTGTAGCCCCACAGCCGTCGCAGTTGACCTTCCACTCGTGGATACCCAGTTCACGAAACACCGGGCCTTTGGCCACGGCCATCCACTGCCCCGGCGGGTTGATCAGGTGGCGGACCTTTTCCACAGCCAGGATCATGCTCAGGCTTTTGCTGCCCTTGAGGCTGACCAGCAGGGTGTCACCGGCCTTGATCGAGCCACCGATGCCGGTGACCTGGTAGCGGCCCGGAGTCAGGGCGCGGCACTCGTTGAGGGTGAATTGCGGGTTGAGCAGGGTGTAGCGGAAATCGTGCTGGGCCATGGGTCCTCCGGGAAAGCGCGGCATTCTAGGTGGCATGGCGCGCGGATGCGAGTGCCATCCGATCAGCCCTCGACCAGATTGACCGGGGTGCAGGCCCGCCAGGCGGCAATGTTGGAAAGCGTGGTCTGGGCGATCCCCACCAGCGCTTCGCGAGTGAGGAAAGCCTGGTGCGCGGTGATGATCACATTGGGGAAGGTCAGCAGGCGCGCCAGCACATCGTCCTGCAGTGGCTGGTCGGAACGGTCGGCGAAGAAGATGTCGGCTTCTTCTTCATAGACGTCCAGGCCCAGGTAGCCGAGCTGGCCGCTCTTCAGCGCCTCGATCAGCGCCGGGGTATCCACCAGGGCGCCGCGGCCGGTATTGATCAGCATGGCGCCGCGTTTCATGCGCGCCAGGCTGCGAGCATTGATCAGGTGTTGGGTGGCCTCGTTGAGCGGGCAGTGCAGGCTGATGATGTCGGACTGCGCGAGCAGCTCGTCGAGTTCGACAAAGCGCCCACCCAGGGCCTCGATGGCGCGGTTGGGATACGGATCGTAGGCCAGGATGTGGCAGCCGAAGCCGCTCATGATGCGGGCGAAGACCTCGCCGATCTGCCCGCTGCCGATCACGCCCACGGTGCGCCCGTGCAGGTCGAAGCCGGTCAGGCCATGCAGGGAGAAGTCACCTTCGCGGGTACGGTTGTAGGCGCGGTGCAGGTGCCGACATAGCGCCAGGACCAATCCCACGCCATGTTCAGCCACCGCGTGGGGTGAATAAGCCGGTACGCGCACCACGGCCAACCCCAGCGCGTGGGCGGCAGCCAGGTCGACATGGTTGTAGCCGGCCGAGCGCAGGGCAATCAATTTAGTGCCGCCGGCGGCCAGGTGCTCGAGCACCGGGCGCGACAGGTCGTCGTTGACGAAAGGGCAGACCACCTCGAAGCCCATGGCCAGGGCAACAGTGTCCTCGCGCAACTGCGCCTGCTGGAAATGCAGTTCGAAGCCGTGAACGTGGTTGGCGGCAAGGAAGCTGTCGCGGTCGTAGGTCTGGTTGCTGAACAGGATGATGCGCATCGCTTGGATTCCGTCCTCAGTGCGGCTGGCCGGCCTCTGCTTCCAGGTGGCCTTCGGTCGCTTGTGCCAGTTCGGCCATGGCCTTGTCGAGTTCGTCCAGCGCGGCAGGGGCGTCCGGTTCGTTCTGCTTGAGCAGGGTTTCGGCGCGCTGGCAGGCGGCGCGCAGCATCGGTACGCCGCAGTAACGGGTGGCGCCGTGCAGGCGGTGGATGCGCTCGAGCAGGGTGTTGCGGTCGTTGCGCTCGCGGGCCTGGCGAATTACCTGGCGGTCGGCGGACAGTGAGGCGAGCAGCATGCCGAGCATGTCGGCGGCCAGTTCCGGCTTGCCGGCGGCCAGGCGCAGGCCCTCCTCCGGATCGAGGACGCTGAGCCCGTCGAGCTTGGATTCGGCGTGGCGCGGGCGTTCGTCACGCGGCTCGCCCAGCGCCAGCCCGGTCCATTTGAGGATCACCTGGACCAGTTGGCGCTCGTCGATCGGCTTGGTCAGGTAGTCGTCCATGCCGCCTTGCAGCAGGGCGCGCTTCTCGTTGGCCAGCGCGTGGGCGGTGAGAGCGATGATCGGCACCGGGCTGACCTCGCGGTCGCCTTCCCATTGTCGGATCGCCTCGGTGGCCTGGCGACCGTCCATGACCGGCATCTGCACGTCCATGAAGACCAGGTCGAAGCGCTCGCGCTGCACCGCCTCGACGGCGGCGAGGCCGCTGTCCACGGCAGTCACTTGTGCGCCCATGTCGGTCAGCAGGGTCTTCACCAGCAACAGGTTGGCCGGGTTGTCATCGACGCAGAGCAGGTGCGGCGTGCGCTCGAGCCGGCCGTTGGCGGATTTGTCCTTGCGCAACGGGCGCAGGTGCAGCAATTCGTTCATCGCCTGTTGCAGCTTGCGCGTGCAGGCGGGTTTGCTCTGCACCTGGGCATCGGGCAGCACGTCGTTGTAGTGCGCCTGCTCGATGGTCGGGCACAGCACCAGGCTCTTGCAGCCATGCTGTTCCAACTCGCGGATGGATTGGCGCAGCGCCTCGGGCGGGTGTTCGGCGGCGGTCACTCCGAGCAGCGCCAGGGTGATCGGGGCCTTGTCCGACGGCCCGGCCAGCAGCGCCTTTTCCAGCGTGGCGAGGTCGGGAAACTCGGTGACTTCCAGGCCGCAGTCTTCCAACTGGTGGTGCAGCGCGGTGCGGGTCAGTTCATGGGGCTCGTACAGTGCCACGCGCAGGCCGCCGGCCATGGCGGGCGGCAGGTCGTCGCCGTCGTCGCGGGCCTTGGGCAGGTTGAGGCTGATCCAGAATTCCGAGCCATCGCCGGCGCTGCTTTCCACGCCGATTTCACCGCCCATCTGCTCGATCAGGCGCTTGGAAATCACCAGCCCAAGACCGGTGCCGCCGGCCTGGCGCGACAATGAGTTGTCGGCCTGGCTGAAGGCCTGGAACAGCGCGCGCAGGTCGGCGTCGGTCAGGCCCACACCGGTGTCCTGTACGCTGATGCGCAGTTGCGCGCGGTCGTCGCTCTCGTCTTCGAGCATGGCGCGCACGGCGATACTGCCGTCATGGGTGAACTTGATGGCGTTGCTCACCAGGTTGGTCAGCACCTGCTTCAGGCGCTGCGGGTCGCCCACCAGTTGCAGCGGGGTGTCGCGGTAGATCAGGCTGACCAGCTCCAGGTGCTTCTCGTGGGCGGCGGGGGCGAGGATGGTCAGGGTGTCCTGGATCAGCTCGCGCAGGTTGAACGGGATGTTCTCCAGTACCAGCTTGCCGGCCTCGATCTTCGAGAAGTCGAGAATCTCGTTGATGATCCCCAGCAGGCTCTCGGCGGACTTGTGGATGGTGCCCAGGTAGTCCTGCTGGCGGCTGGTCATCTCGCTCTTCTGCAGCAGGTTGGTGAAGCCGAGGATGCCGTTGAGCGGGGTGCGGATCTCGTGGCTCATGTTGGCGAGGAACTCGGACTTGATCCGGCTCGCCTCCAGGGCTTCCTTGCGCGCCAGGTCCAGTTCGATGTTCTGGATCTCGATGGTCTCCAGGTTCTGCCGCACGTCCTCGGTAGCCTGGTCGATGTTGTGCTGCATCTCTTCCTGGGCGCTCTGCAGCGCCTCGGCCATGCGGTTGATGCCGCCGGCCAGTTCGTCCAGTTCATGGCTGCCGAGTGCCGGCAGGCGAGTCTCCAGGCGGCCTTCCTTGAGCTGGGCGACGCCCTGGGCGATCTGCCCCAGGGGCGCGTTGATCGCGCGGCTCATGCGCAGGGCGAGGAGGGCGGTGACGGCGAGGCCGGCGCCGATCAGCAGCAGGCTGGTGAACAGGCTGCGGTAGCCGCGCAGCAGGGTGCCATGGTGCGACAGTTCCAGTTCGACCCAGCCAAGCAGTTTCTCGGCGTCGGCATCCGGGTCGCCGGACAGGCTGCGATGCTTGCCCAGTACAGGCAGGAGGAAATGCGTGGTGTCGAGGTTGCTCGCCATGCTCATGTGCGAGCCGTCGCCACTGGGCATCGGCGTCAATATGCTGGGGCCGGCGTGGACCAGCTTCTCGCGGTCCGGTCCGAGGAAGGTCACGGCGCGCACGTCGGGCTGGTCGAGCGCTTCGTTGGCGATGCGCTCGAGCAGCTCGTTGTTGTGGTTGGCCATGGCCGGCGCCGACAGCGGCGCCAGTTGTTCGGCGATCAGTTGCCCGCGCTCGATCAACTGGGCATGCATGTCCGACAGCTGCACCCAGGTGAAATAGCCGCCGAGCACCAGCGCCAGCAGGCTGGTGGGCAGCAGGGTGAGCAGCAGTACCCGTCCCTTGATGCCGAGATCCTTGAACACGCGTTTCCTCCGATGCGTTTATCCCCGGCAGTGTAGCGGTTCGGACCTGCGCCGGAAGCCCTTTGCCTTGCCGAGGATGCGTGGAATCGTGAATACTTCACGCAATTGCTAATCACTCTTATTTGATATGAACGCCATAGCTTCGTCCGGCCTGCGCTTGCTGACCATCGAGGACGACCCGACCCTGGGCGCCCACCTGTCTTCCCACCTGAGCGAACGTGGCTTCGAGGTCACCTGGTGCCAGGATGGCGACGAAGGTCTGGCCCAGGCGCGCGGCGGCGACTATGACCTGGTGCTGATGGACATCATGCTGCCGGGCACCGGCGGCCTGGATATCCTCCGCACCTTGCGCCGCGAGCGCGCAGTGCCGGTGATCCTGATGTCCGCCCTGGGGGCCGAACAGGACCGCATCGCCGGATTCTCCCAGGGTGCCGACGACTATCTGCCCAAGCCTTTCAGCCTTGCCGAGCTGAGCGTGCGGGTGGACGCGGTGCTGCGCCGTGTGGCCCTGGAACGCGGCAGCCAGTCGCTGAATGCGGCCCCGACCGGTCTGCAACTGGACCCGCAGAAGGACGACGTCGGCCTCGATGGTCAGTGGGCCGGGCTGACCGGCACCGAGTACCGCCTGCTGGAAACCTTCCTCGGCAGCCAGGGCGAGACGCTGAGCAAGCCCTTCCTTTATCAGCACGTGCTGCACCGTGCCTTCACTGCCCACGACCGCAGCCTCGACATGCACGTCAGCCACCTGCGCCGCAAGCTCCAGGCCATCGGCTATGTACGCCACCAACTGCACACGGTGTGGGGCAAGGGGTATGTGTTCGCCGAGGCCGAGGACTGAGCATGCCCGGCCGCCACTCGCTGTTCTGGAAGCTCGCTGTTGCCCTGGTGGTGCTCTGCCTGTCGGTGATCTGGCTGTCCTGGAACTGGGGCAAGCAGATGGAGCGCGACAGCTACAACCTCTCCGAGGCGGCGCGGCAGGTGCTTGCGGGCTATGCCGACGAGGCGCAGCAGGCCTGGCGTGCCGGCGGCCCGGCGGGCGTCGATGCCTGGCTGGCGCAGATGAAACTGCGCGAGCCAGTGTGGATGGTCGTGGTCGATGCCCGCCTGCAGTCGCTGGGCACGCAGCCACTGCCGATGGCGGACGTGGCGCACCTGACCTTCCAGCGCGGGCTGGACTGGCCGGTAAGCTCGCGTTCGGTGACGCTGCCGTACATCGGCATCCCCTTTCCGGACGAGCCGGCTGCCGGCCGGCTGGTGGTGCAACTGCCGCAGCGTTTCCTGCCTGGTGGCTTGACCTTCCTGCGTCAGTCAATCAGCCATGCGCTGGTGCCGACGATCCTCGCGCTGCTGCTCTGCGGGTTGATCTACCGGCGCCTGGTGCGTCCGTTGAAACGCCTGCGCGAACACGCCAATGCCCTGCAGGCGGATAATCTTGGCTCGGTCGCCGGCCCGGAACTGGTCGCTCGCCGCGACGAGCTCGGCGAGCTGGGCCGCGCGCTGGACCACATGGCCGAGCGCCTGCGCGGGCATGTCGGCCTGCAACGCCAGCTGCTGCGCGACCTGTCCCACGAGCTGCGCACGCCGCTCAGCCGCCTGCGGGTGGCTGGGGACAGCCCGATCAGCGAAGCCGCGCTGCGCCAGCGCGTGGAGCGCGAGGTCGACGTGATGCAGCGCCTGGTCGCCGATACCCTGGAGCTGGCCTGGCTGGATACCGAGCGCCCGCGCCTGGAACTGGAAGAGATCGACCTGCGCTCGCTGTGGGAGCTGCTGGTGGACGATGCGCGCTTCGAGGCGGGCTGGAGTGCCGAGCGCTTCCTTTATCAGGTGCCGGCGGACTGTCGCGTGCGCGGCCACCTCAACGGTCTGGCCCAGGCGCTGGAAAACCTGCTGCGCAACGCTATCCGCCATTCGCCGGAAAACGGCCGCATCCGCCTGGGCGGCCGGCGCGAGTCCGGCGGCTGGCACCTGTGGCTGGAGGACGATGGCCCGGGTGTGGCGCAAAGTGACCTGGAACGCATCTTCCTGCCGTTCACCCGGCTCTCCGATGCGCGCACCGGCGAAGGCTTCGGCCTGGGCCTGAGCATCGCCCGCAGTTCGCTGCGCATGCAGGGTGGCGAGCTCTGGGCGGACTGCGCCGATGCGGGCCTGCGTGTACACCTGCGCCTGCCGGACGCGACGGCGGCCTGACAGCGTCCAGGCGGCGGCCTGTCCTGCGGAAACATGGCTTGTTAGGAAGTTTCGTATGGCGGGGCCGCTTTTGCCGGTATCATAGGGCGCCCTGTTCCAGATCCGAGTGCTTCCATGACCGTGCAGTACCCGACTATCGCCGATTGCGTCGGCCATACCCCGCTGGTGCGCCTGCAGCGCCTGGCCGGGGAAACTTCCAACACCCTGCTGGTGAAGCTCGAGGGCAACAACCCCGCGGGTTCGGTGAAGGATCGCCCGGCGCTGTCGATGATCGCCCGCGCTGAACTGCGCGGCGACATCAAGCCCGGCGACACGCTGATCGAGGCCACCTCCGGCAACACCGGCATCGCCCTGGCGATGGCGGCGGCGATCAAGGGCTACCGCATGATCCTGATCATGCCCGACAACTCCACCGCCGAGCGCAAGGCCGCCATGACCGCCTACGGCGCCGAGCTGATCCTGGTGACCAAGGAACAGGGCATGGAAGGCGCCCGCGACCTCGCCGACCAGATGGCGCGCGAAGGCCAGGGCAAGGTGCTCGACCAGTTCGCCAACGGCGACAACCCGATTGCCCACTACCACTCCACCGGCCCGGAAATCTGGCAGCAGACCGGCGGTGAGATCACCCATTTCGTCAGCTCCATGGGCACCACCGGCACCATCATGGGCGTGTCGCGCTACCTCAAGGAGCAGAACCCCAACGTGCAGATCGTCGGCCTGCAGCCGATGGAAGGCTCGGCCATCCCCGGCATCCGCCGCTGGCCGCAGGAATACCTGCCGAAAATCTTCGACGCGACCCGCGTCGACCGCGTTGTCGACATGCAGCAGAGCGAAGCCGAGGACGTGATGCGTCGCCTGGCCCGTGAAGAGGGCATCTTCTGCGGCGTGTCGTCCGGTGGTGCGGTGGCCGCCATGCTGCGTCTGTCCCGCGAGCTGGAGAACGCGACCCTGGTGGCGATCATCTGCGACCGTGGCGACCGTTACCTGTCCTCGGGCGTGTTCGACTCCAACTGATGGCCAAGCAGAGATCCGGCCTGCGCTTCCAGCCCAGCGGTGGAGCGCGCAGCCCTGCGGTACCGGTGGGCAAGAAGCAGCGCCTGAACATCGAGCGCCTGGCCCACGACGGCCGCGGCATCGCCCATATCGACGGGCGCACCTGGTTCGTCGACAACGCTCTGCCGGGCGAGGTGGTGGAGGCCCGCGTGCTGTCCGCTCGCGCGCAGATCGTCGACGCCCGTAGCGAGCGCATCCTCACCGCCGCCGCCAATCGCCGCGCCGAGCCTTGCCCGGTCGCCGGCACCTGCGGCGGCTGCAGCCTGCAGCACCTGTCCCACGCCGATCAGTTGGCGCTCAAGCAGCGTACCCTGGCCGAGCAACTGGAGCGCTTCTCCAGCCTGGTCCCGCAAGAATGGGCTGCGCCGCTGGTCGGGCCGGAATTCGGCTACCGTCGCCGCGCCCGTCTCGCCGTGCGCTGGGACGTGAAGGCCAAGCGCCTGGACGTCGGTTTCCGCGCCGCTGCCAGCCAGGCCATTGTCGCCTTCGACGACTGCCTGGTGCTGGTGCCCGAACTGCAGGTTCTCGCCCGCGAGTTGCCCGAGCTGCTTCGTGGTTTCGCCAAGCCGCAGAGCCTCGGCCATGTCGAGCTATTCCACGGCACTTCCAGCGCGCTGCTGCTGCGGCATATCGAACCTTTGTCCGATAGCGATCGCGCGCGACTGCTGGAATTCTGTTCGGCACGGGATGTGCAGCTGTGGTTGCAGGGTGACGGCGAACCGACGCTCTGCTCCGACGGTGCAGAAAACAGTGGGAACCGCGAGCTCGGCTTCCGGCTCGAAGCCTGGAATCTGACCCTGGCCTATCGCCCCGGCGACTTCGTCCAGGTGAACGAGCCGGTGAACGAGGCGATGGTCGCCCAGGCGCTGGACTGGCTGAAGCCTGGCAGCGATGAGCGCGTACTGGACCTGTTCTGTGGCCTGGGTAACTTCGCCCTGCCGCTGGCGCGCCAGGTGCGCGAGGTGGTGGGCGTGGAAGGTGTGCAGACCATGGTCGCGCGCGCCGCCGCCAATGCCGCTGCCAACGGGCTGGGAAATACTCGGTTCCACCAGGCGGACCTGACGAAACCGCTTGCCGACGCCTCCTGGGCGGCGGAGGATTTCACCGCCGTACTGCTCGACCCTCCGCGTGACGGAGCCTTCGAGCCGGCACGGCAGATGCATTCACTGGGCGCGGAGCGGGTACTCTATGTGTCCTGCAATCCGGCGACCCTGGCGCGCGACGCGGGTGAACTGGCCCGACAGGGCTATCGCCTGAAACGCGCCGGCATCCTCGACATGTTCCCGCAGACGGCCCATGTCGAGGCCATGGCTTTGTTCGAGGCAGGCTAGGAAGGCCTGCGCAATCCGACCGGCTCAAGCAAGAAAGGCCGGCGCAGTGAGCGGTGTGTTGTGGCGCACCGTGGGGAAGGGTAGACACGATGGTACAGGTGAGAGCGCACCAGCCGGTCAACACCGACGGCAGCATCAATCTCGAGGCCTGGCTGGACCATGTCCAGACCCTGGTCCCGGGCCTGGATCGCCAGGTCCTGCTGGAAGCCTGCGAGTTCGCTCGCGAGGTGGAAGACAGGGCTGTCAGCACGGCTGACAATACCTGGGCAGACGGCACCTCCAGCTTCCAGACGGGCCTGGAGATCGCCGAGATCCTGGCGGACCTCAAGCTCGACCAGGAATCCCTGGTCGCCGCGGTGATCTACCGTGGCGTGCGTGAGGGCAAGGTCAAGCTGGAAGACGTGGCGCAGCGCTTCGGCCCTGTCGTCGCCAAGCTGATCGAAGGCGTGCTGCGCATGGCCGCGATCAGTACCAGCCTCAGCCCCCGGCAGTCCCTGGTGCTCGGCACCCAGGCGCAGATCGAGAACCTGCGCAAGATGCTGGTGGCCATGGTCGACGACGTGCGCGTCGCGCTGATCAAGCTGGCCGAGCGCACCTGCGCGATCCGCGCGGTGAAGAACGGCGACGAAGAAAAGCGCATGCGTGTCGCCCGCGAGGTGTTCGACATCTACGCTCCGCTGGCCCATCGCCTGGGTATCGGCCACATCAAGTGGGAGCTGGAGGACCTGTCCTTCCGCTACCTGGAACCCGACCAGTACAAGCAGATCGCCAAGCTGCTGCACGAGCGCCGGCTGGACCGCGAGCAGTACATCGCCACCGTGATGCAGCAGCTCAAGGACGCCCTGGCCGCCACCGGCATCAAGGCGGACCTGTCCGGCCGCGCCAAGCATATCTATTCCATCTGGCGGAAGATGCAGCGCAAGGGCCTGGATTTCAGCCAGATCTACGACGTGCGCGCGGTGCGCGTGCTGGTGCCGGAAATGCGCGACTGCTACACCGCGCTGGGCATCGTGCACACCCTGTGGCGGCACATCCCCAAGGAATTCGACGACTACATCGCCAACCCCAAGGAAAACGGCTATCGCTCGCTGCACACCGCGGTGATCGGCCCCGAGGGCAAGGTGCTGGAAGTGCAGATCCGTACCCACGCCATGCACGAAGAGGCCGAACTGGGCGTCTGTGCGCACTGGCGCTACAAGGGCACGGACGTCAAGGCCAGCTCCAACCACTACGAAGAGAAGATTTCCTGGCTGCGCCAGGTGCTCGAGTGGCACGAGGAACTGGGCGATATCGGCGGTCTGGCCGAACAGCTGCGGGTGGATATCGAGCCCGACCGGGTCTACGTCTTCACCCCCGACGGCCACGCCATCGACCTGCCCAAGGGCTCCACGCCGCTGGACTTCGCCTACCGCGTGCATACCGAGGTCGGGCACAACTGCCGCGGCGCCAAGATCAACGGCCGCATCGTGCCACTCAACTACAGCCTGCAGACCGGCGAGCAGGTGGAAATCATCACCGGCAAGCAGAGCGGGCCGAGCCGTGACTGGCTGAACCAGAACCTGGGCTACGTCACCACCTCGCGGGCGCGGGCGAAGATCGTCCACTGGTTCAAGTTGCAGGCGCGCGACCAGAACGTCGCCGCCGGCAAGGCCATGCTCGAGCGCGAACTGGGCCGCCTGGCGTTGCCACCGGTGGACTTCGAGAAGCTCGCCGAAAAGGCCAACTACAAGACTGGCGAAGACCTGTTCGCCGCGCTGGGCGCCGGCGACCTGCGCCTGGCCCACGTGGTCAACTACGCGCAGCAACTGGTGGAGCCGGAGCGCGGCACCGAGCAGCTCGAACTCATCCCGCGCAAACCGAGCAAGATCGGCCACGGCAAGCGCGGCGACATTCAGATCCAGGGTGTCGGCAACCTGCTCACGCAGATGGCCGGCTGCTGCCAGCCGCTGCCGGGCGACCCGATCGTCGGCTACATCACCCTCGGCCGCGGCGTGACCATCCACCGTCAGGACTGCGCCACCGCGCTGCAACTGGCGGGGCGCGAGCCGGAACGGATCATCCAGGTCAGCTGGGGGCCGGTGCCGGTCAGCACCTACCCGGTGGATATCGTCATTCGCGCCTACGATCGCTCCGGCCTGTTGCGCGACGTCTCGCAGATGCTGCTCAACGAACGCATCAACGTGCTGGCGGTGAACACCCGTTCGGACAAGGAAGACAACACCGCGATCATGCGCCTGACCATCGAGATTCCTGGTCTGGATTCCCTGGGGCGCCTGCTGGCGCGCATCTCCCAGTTGCCCAACATCATTGAGGCGCGCCGCGACCGCGCAGGTGCCAAGGATGCATAAGCTCGAAGACCTGCTGTACCTGATGGCCCGCCTGCGCGACCCGCAGCACGGCTGCCCCTGGGACCTCAAGCAGAGTTACGCGAGCATCGTCCCGTACACCCTCGAGGAGGCCTACGAAGTCGCCGACGCCATCGAGCGTGGCGATTTCGACCACCTGCGCGAGGAACTCGGCGACCTGCTGTTCCAGGTCGTCTACTACGCACAGCTGGCGCGGGAAGAGGGCCGCTTCGAGTTCGACGCGGTGGTCGATGGCATCACCAGCAAGCTGATTCGCCGCCACCCCCATGTGTTCCCCGATGGCGACCTGTACGGCGAACCGGACCCGGCGAAGCTGGAGGAAGCGGCGGTCAAGCAGCGCTGGGAAGAACTCAAGGCCGAGGAGCGGGCTGCCAAGGCCGCCGAACCGGTGCAGTTGTCGCTGCTGGACGACGTGCCCAGCGCGCTACCGGCGCTGAGCCGCGCGGCCAAGTTGCAGAAGCGCGCCTCCCAGGTCGGCTTCGACTGGGCCGATGCGCTGCCGGTGGTAGACAAGGTTCGCGAGGAGCTGGACGAGGTACTCGAAGCCATGGCCGGTGGCGACACCGAGGCCCAGGCGGAAGAGGTGGGCGACCTGCTGTTCGTGGTGGTCAACCTGGCGCGCAAGCTCAAGGTCGACCCGGAAACCGCACTGCGCGCCGCCAATGCCAAGTTCGAACGGCGCTTCCGCTACATCGAGACGGCCCTGCGCGACCAGGGGCGTACGCTGGAAGACAGCAACCTGGAAGAGATGGATGAACTGTGGGGCGCCGCCAAGCGCGACGAGAAGAATCCGCTCAGTTGTGGATAAGTATTGCCACCGTTGAATTGGTGCCCATGAAAAAGCCCCGCAATCGCGGGGCTTTTGCTATTGGTAGGAGCGAGGGGGACGCCCAGTTCTTGCTCGCGAACCGCTTGACGGCCCGACGCCGCCGGAAAATCTGTTCGCGAGTAAGCTCGCTCCTACAGGATGCCGTCGGCGCGTCGTGCCTGCTCGTCAGCCGAACAGCCAGCGCAGAATCAGCACCAGCAGCACCACCGCCAACACTGGCCGGCCGATGCGGTAGGCCTTGGGATAGGCGCGCTTGAACACCTTCACCTTGCTACCCACGGCGTTGCCGAAGCGGATCAGCACCGAATAGGCCTGGTTGATCCCGCCGACGCGCTCGCCCTCGACATTCTGCGGCGCCGTGGCGCGGCCGAGGAAGGCACTGACGCGACGGTTGATGCGGGTCAGCAGCGGCGACTTGAGTGGGCGCTCGATATCGCAGAAGAGGATCAGCCGCGACTCGTCGGTTTCGTTCTTCACCCAGTGGACGAAGGTCTCGTCGAACATTACGTCCTGGCCGTCGCGCCAGGCGTAGGGCTGGCCGTCGACGAAAATGCGGCAGTCATCGGAGTTCGGCGTCGCCAGCCCCAGGTGGTAGCGCAGCGAGCCGCCGTAGGGGTCGCGGTGCTTGTTCAGGTGGCTGCGCGGCGGCAGGCGGGTGAACATCGCACCCTTGACGTTGGGAATGCTGCTCACCAGCTCCACGGTCTTCGGGCACAGCTGTTGCGCCGAGGGCAGGGGGCCGTCGTACCAGGTCAGGTAGAAGCGCGTCCAGCCCTTCTTGAAGAAGGAGCCGAAGCCGGCCTCGTTGTTGTTCAGGGCGTCGCGGATATAGCCCTCGTCGAACAGCTTTTCGGCTTCCTCGCGGATCATCTGCCAGTTGTCGCGCAGCTTGTCGAGTTCGGGGAAGCGCTCGCGGTCCAGGTACGGCTTGGACGGCACGCTGGAGTTCAGGTACATCAATGAGTTGTACGGGGCGAACCAGGCCGAGTGGTTCACCACCTGGCGGAGGAAGGGTAGACGCACCTTGCCGCGCAGGTGCACGTAGAGGATGGCGATGAGGAAAATGGCCAGTATCGCGAGAACGATGAGCTTCAGCATGGAGGTAACGAGTCCGCTCCAGTTGAGTGAATTCGAGCCAGGCACTTGCGCTGCGCCGGCACAGGCCCGAGGATTATACCCCCTGAGGACAGTCCCGCAGCACCTATGCGTTGGTCTGGGATTTGTCCGGCATCGATTGGGCTGTTGGAGAGCCTTGATTCATGAGCATGTCATTGCGTGATCAGTTGCTGAAAGCCGGGCTGGTCAACGAGAAGCAGGCCAAGCAGGCCGGCAAGCAGAAACAGAAGCAGCAGCGCCTGGAGCACAAGAACCAGGTAGCCAAGGACGACAGCCAGCGCCAGGCAGCCTTGCAGGCCCAGGCCGAGAAGCAGGCCCGTGACGCCGAGCTGAATCGCCAGCAGCAGGAAAAATCCGAAAAGAAGGCCAAGGCCGCACAGATCAAGCAATTGATCGAGGGCACGCGCCTGCCGAAGCTGGAGTCGGACGACTACTACAACTTCGTCGACAACAAGAAGGTCAAGCGTATTGCGGTCAACGATCTGATCCGCGACAAGCTCAGCCATGGCAGCCTGGCAATCGTCAGCTATGACGGGCGCTACGAGATCGTGCCGCGCGATGCCGCGCTGCGCATCCAGGAGCGCGACGAGCGCCGCATCATCGTCCTCAGCGAGCCCAGTGGCGAGCCGGACGAGAACGATCCGTACAAGGATTACGTGGTGCCCGACGACCTCATGTGGTGACGTCGTTGCGCTCGCTCAGCCGGGCGCATCCAGCTCCACCCTTGCAAACCGCGCCTGCGCCGACAACGGCGTAATGGCGCGCAGACGGTCCAGCCGGAGCTCCCGGCTGGCACCGTCCACCCGCACCTCCAGAAACTCCTCCAGAACTCCGCACGCGTTTCTTCGCGTTTGCGTGGTGAAGGCCTGGGCATCGAACACCAGGCCATCACGCAACTCGATACGCAGCCAGTAGCGGTAAAGGCAGGCGATCTCCAGATAGTCATGGAGATCGCAGTGCAATGGCTGGTAGTCGCTCATGCCCCGGCCTTACTTGAGGTCGGCCAGGGAGGCGCCGAAGTTCAGGTGCAGCACCTGCCCATCGACCACCAGCGCAGGCACTGATTTCACCCCGGCTGCCTCGGCCTCGGCCACGCGCGGCGACTGCTCGCCCAGGTGCACGACTTCGACTTCGCGGTTCAGCAATGGCAACAGTGCTCGTTCGGCTTCGACACAGACAGGGCAACCAGCATGGTAGTAAACGGCTTTGCTCATGATCCTTCTCCTGATCAATTAAGTATCGATTCGATACCATTACAGTCTGCGGTGTAAAAGAATCTTCTGTCAAACTGGTTTTTGATCGATACTATCTATCGAGAGGATTAGCCCATGCCCGATACGACCCTTTACGACTACCTGGAACGCATCGCCAGCCTGATGCGCGCCTGGGCGCGCGAGCAGCCGCTGATGGCCGATCTGCAGCCGATCCAGCTGAGCGCGCTGAACTACCTGGCGCGCTGCAACCGCTATTCGAATACGCCGCTGGGGGTGACGGACTTTCTTGGGCTGACCAAGGGCACGGTCTCGCAGTCGCTCAAGGCGCTGGAAGCCAAGGGGCTGATCGCGAAACGCCCGGATGCGCAGGATCGCCGCAGCGTGCACCTGGAGCTGACTCGGGAGGGCAGGGGACTGCTCGATGCACTGGTGCCGCCGGCGTTCCTGCGCCGCGCCGAAGAGTCGCTGGGAGAGCGTGGCGAGTTGCTGGTCGAACTGCTGCGGGAGCTCCTGGCAACCGTGCAGCGTCAGGAGAACGTGCCGGGCTTCGGCCTGTGCCGCACCTGTCGTTTCCACCAGAAGCTGGATGACGGCGCGCTTTGCGGGCTGACGGGAGAACGGCTGGAAGCGCGCGAAGGCGAGCTGATCTGCCGCGAGCACACCGCACCTGAGGAAGCGGCCTGAGCCGAAACGTCCGTCTTTGTAGGAGCGAGCTTGCTCGCGAACCGATTGACGCCGAAGTCGTGCGGGAAACCTGTTTGCGAGCAAGCTCGCTCCTACAGGGGGCGCGTCGGAAATGAAAAAGCCGGGCATCAGCCCGGCTTTTCCGTTACGCAGTGGCGCTATCAGAAGCGATAGGTCATCTGCGCGGTCAGGCCGTGGGCGCTGTTGTCGTACTTGGCGCTGTAGGCCGGCTGCAGTTGCAGGCCTGCCAGTTCCTGACCATCGGGCTGGTTCACGCCGGCAGTGGATTCCCACAGGTAGGCGTAGGCGACGTCGAAGGTCATGTCGGCGTTGGGCGAGTAGCCGGCACCCAGGGTGAAGATCTTGCGATCGCCCACCGGGATACGCACGGTACGGTGCTCGTTGGTGGTCGGCGACGGATCGTAGGCGAAGCCGGTACGCAGGACCCACTGGTCGTTGACCTGGTAGGAGGTACCGATCGCGGCGGACCAGGTGTCGTGCCAGCTCAGGTCCTCACCGATGGTGTCGAAGGCGGCCAGCGGGGCGCCGGTGTTCTGCACTTCGATGGACTTCAGACGGCTCCAGCGCGTCCAGGTGGTGCCACCGTAGACGGTCCAGCGGTCATCCAGTTTCTGGGTGACGGACAGGTCGAGGGACTCGGGCAGGGTGATGTCCAGGCTGGCATCCATGCGCGAGTCGAACAGACCCATCGGGGAGTTGGAAACGGTGGTGTGGCCCTTGAGCTCGTACTTGACCTTGGAGTGGTAGGTCGCGCCGAGGGAGGTGCTTTCGGTCGGGGTCACCAGGATGCCGACGTTGAAGCCAGCAGCGGTGTCGTCACCCTTGATGCTGATTTCGGTGTCGTTCGGCGCGCCGAACAGGCCCTTGGTGGCCAGGTCGTTCTCCAGCTTGCCGTCGATGCGGTTGATGGTCGGGCCGAAGCCGACGGCAACCACGTCGTTGAACTTGTAGCTGATGGTCGGCTGGACGGTGATCACCTGGACCTTGCTGTAGGAACCGTGGGAACGGCCCTGGAAGCTGCCTTCGTAGTCGTTGATGATGCCGTAGGGCACGTAGATGCCCAGGCCGACGCTGACCTTGTCATCCAGCGGAGTGGCGATGTAGCCGAACGGTACGGCAGCCAGCGGTACGGAGTCGCCCTTGTTGGAGCCGGTGGCCGAGCTGTGCGCGCTGCTGATGTCGTCCTTGGCCGAGACCACGGCCAGGCCGCCGCTGATCTCGGTGCGCTTGAGCTTGGACATGCCGGCAGGGTTGCCGTAGATGGTGCTGGCGTCCAGTGCGGAGGAGGCTCGGCCCGCGTAGGCGGTGCCGGCGCCACTGGCGCTTTGTTCGTTGATCGCGATGCCGTTGGCGAGGACTTGGGCAGAGGCGGCGCTAATGGTCAGGGCTAGTGTGGTCTTGAGCCATGTTGTTTTCATTGTAAGAGCAACTCCTGTGTTTATCGGCGCGCAAGCTACCAAGATTCCCGGGTCTTGGGTAGTGGTCGGCAGGCGCTCTACCTTGGGCTTCGGGGCTCAAACGAGCGTTCCAACTGATTGATGTCCGTTCGTCGCTGTATGTAAATATTTTCTGACCGATTGGTCACTATCGATACGAGGAATTTTCAGGCGACCCGGCTGAAATTGCCGACGTAGCTGTGCCAGGCGTCGACAAAGTCGTGGAGGCGCCCGTGAGGATGGAAAACCCGGCGCCAGACACGGGCCAGTTCCATGGGGTCGTCGGTCAGCGGCACTGGTAGATGCTCAGCCTCCACCAGCATCCAGGCGATGGCCGTGCTGTAGCGCAGGTTGACCGTCAGTTCCAAGTGCGGTGCATCGAGGAAGGCATGCTGGCTGGCCAGCCCTCGCACGCGGCTGGCCAGCTCCGGGTCCAGCGCCAGGAATCCGTCCCAGAGCGTCTGGTGCCGCTGTTCACCAATGCGATACAGCCCGTGGCCATGGCTGTCATCGAGGGCGCTCCCCAGCGCCGACTGACAGGCTGCTGCCCCCAGCAGCAGCGATTCGGCCGCGACACTGTGACGCCCCAGATACTGCAGGGTGGGGCGGATCACGTACTGGCAAAGATCGTTCGCGGCGATTCCCATGACATCCTCGTCATTAATGACCGGCGGGGCTGGGCGTCTTGGCAGCTTCTGATGATTATCCTCGGCCCCGCCGGAAGCGGACTTAGCCGCTCGAGTTGAAGTGTAGTGCGATGAAGATGATGTAAAGGACTGTTTTTAAATCGTTTCGTCGGCGCGGCTTTCCTTCATATTCCTCCTGGCGATTAGATGCTCGGTGGTAACTCCGGCATCGCAGAGAGCTTTTCCTCCGCCTCTTCATGGCCCTGGTCCGCCGCCTTCTGGTACCAGGCACGGGCCTGTGCCGGGTTTTTCGCCACGCCGCGGCCCTTGGCATAGCTCTCCGCGACCTGGAACTCGGCATCCACGTCGCCCTGCTTGGCCGACAGCAGATAAAGGGCGAAGGCCTTCTTGTAGCTGCGGGTCACGCCGGTGCCGTTCTCGTACATGATCGCGAGGTTGAACTGGGCATCCTTGTCGCCCTGGTCGACGGCCTTCTGGTACCAGTACACCGCCTTGGCCGAGTCCTGCTCCACGCCGTCACCGTTGTCGTAGGCGTTGCCGAGGTTGTACTGCGCGCAGGCATGCCCTTGTTTGGCAGCTTTCTCGTACCAGTAGGCGGCTTTCTCGTAGTCCTGGTCGTACTCGTCGCTGCCGGAGTCATACTCCAGGCCGAGTGTGTACTGGGCGCTGGCGTGGCCGGCCTTGGCGGCTTTCACCAGGTCCTCGCCATAGAGGTCGGACCATTGGTCCTGGATTTCGCAGGGCGTCGCTTCCAGCGAGGCGGCGTAGGCCGGGGCGGCGCTGCACAGGCCGAGCAGCAGGCTGGCGAGCAGGGTTTGGCGGATGCACGACGGCATGGGATCACTCCTTTGAAGACTGGGCACGAGTCTGACCGATGCCCTGACACCTATCCATAGGAACGGAAGGCGCTGGTGTGAAGCGCCTTCCGTTTTTTCCGCCAGAGCGGGGAGATCAGTCGCCCTTGGCCACCGGGCGGCGGGTATCGGTGATCCATTCGCTCCAGGACCCGGCGTACAGGCGGCCCATGGGATAGCCCGCCAGGCTCAGGGCGAACAGGTTGTGGCAGGCGGTGACGCCGGAGCCGCAGTAGGCCACCAGGTCCTCGGCCGGACGTCCGCGCAGCAGGCCGGCGAAGCGCTGGTGCAGGTGCTCGGGGCGCAAGAAGCGGCCGTCGTTGCCGAGGTTGTCGGTGAAGGCCGCGCACTGGGCGCCGGGGATATGCCCGGCGACCGGATCGATGGGTTCGACCTCGCCACGGAAGCGCGGCAGTCCGCGGGCGTCGATCAGCGGCAGTTCGGCGTTGCCGAGCTTGCTGGCCAGTTCGCTGGCGCTGATCAGCAGGCTGTTGTCCGGCTCGCCCTTGAAGTCGCCGGGGCGCAGCGGCGTTTCGGCGGTGGTCAGGCGCAGGCCGGCGTTGCGCCAGGCGGTCAGACCGCCGTCGAGCAGGTACACACCCTCGCTCTTGCCCAGCCAGAGCAGCAGCCACCAGGCGCGGGCGGCGAAGGCGCCGGGACCGTCGTCATACAGCACTACTTCGCTGTCGGCGTTCAGCCCCCAGGCGCGCAGATGTTCCAGCAGGTGCTGCGGGTCGGGCAGCGGATGACGGCCGGTGACCCCGGGAATCACCGGAGCGGAGAGATCCCGGTTGAGGTCGGCGAAGTGTGCGCCGGGGATGTGGTTCTCCTGATAGCTGCGCGCGCCGTAGGCGGGGTCTTCGAGGGCGAAGCGGCAGTCGAGCAGGACGAGATTCGGGTCATCGAGGCGGGCGGCCAGTTGCTCGGGCGTGAGCAGGCGGGCTTGAGTCATGGGCGCGTTCCTGTGTCGTGACGGGGCTGAGGCGCATCATAAGGCTTGTACGATGAAAAGTTGGGGGGAGTTGGCGAACATGCACAACCGGCAATCGGCACCGCGCAAGGCGGGCCCGCTGCGCGTCGCCCTGGTGGGGCTGGCGACCGTTCTGATCACCCTGGGCTACAGCGTCCGGGTCCTGGTGCTGGGCGCCATCGGCCGGCTGCGCCGCGCCAAGGTCGACGGCTTCACCCGCGACTGGTCCGGCAGCCTGCTGCGCCTGACCGGTGCGCGCCTGAGCCGCCATGGCGAGGTACCGGACTTCGGCGATGGCCGCCGCTACATGATCCTCTGCACCCATTCCAGCTTCTACGATATTCCGGCGATTTTCGTGACCATGCCCGGCTCGATCCGCATGCTCGCCAAGCGCGAGCTGTTCGCCGTGCCGGTGTGGGGCGCGGCCATGCGCGCGGCGGAGTTCCCATCCATCGACCGGCACAACCGCCACCAGGCCATGGCCGACCTGGCCAGGGCGCGGCAGATGATGGAGAGCGGCATCGTGCTCTGGGCTGCGCCCGAGGGCACGCGCTCCAGGGATGGCAGGCTGCAGCCGTTCAAGAAGGGCTGCTTCCGCCTGGCCCAGCAGACCGACGCGATCATTGTTCCGGTGGCGATTCGCGGCATCCAGCAACTGCTGCCGGCCGGCGGCCTCAAGCTGAATCTCGGGATGCCGGTGGAAGTGCATGTCGGCGCGCCGATCGATTCCACCGACTTCACCGAGCGCGGCGTCGATGCGCTGATGAGCGAGGTACGCGGGCGCATGTTGGAGCTGCTGGAGCCTTCCGCGCACCCCGTGTCGGCGCCGGCCCTGGAGGAGCAGGCGCCGGCTTGAGGCGTCAATCGGGCTGCTGCCCTCAGTGGATGGGCAGGCGGCCGATGCGATCGTTCTCCAGGCTGCCCAGGTAGAGCACGCCGTTCACCGGCTTGGCTGAAGTCACCATGCGCAGGTGCTGGCCGCTGGTGTCGTGCAGGCTGCGCACGATCTCGCCTTGCTCGTTAACCTGGATCACCAGGCCATAGGGCACCGGCTTGGGCAGGACCGCGCGCGGCAGCTTGGTCAGTTGGCGTTTCAGCCAGGGCAGTTGCTGGATCATGTCGGCGTCGGCCTTGCGCGGCGAGGGCAGGGCCACCCAGAAGGTGCCGCTGCGGTCGCTGGCGAGGTTGTCCGGCAGGCCCGGCAGGTTGTCGATGAACACCTCGTGCTGCCCGGCCTTCTCGCCCTTGAGCCAGTAACGGGTGATGCGGTAGCGGTAGGTTTCGTTGACCAGTACGAAGTCCTCGTGCTGCGACAGCGCCACGCCATTGGCGAAGTACAGGTCCTTGAGCAGCGTCTCGGTCTTGCCGGTGGTCGGGTCGTAGCGCAGCAGGCGGCCGTGGGGGCGGGCTTCGAGCAGGTCGAGAATATAGTCGGGCTGGTGGAAGCGGCTGGAGGCGTCGCTGAAATAGATGCGGCCATCGCTGGCGATGTCCAGGTCGTCGGTGAAGGCGAACGGAATACCGTCGGCCGAATCGCTCAGCACGCGGATCTTGCCTTGCGGATCGACCTCCAGCAGGCCTTTCCAGGCATCGGCAACGATCAGCTTGCCGCTCTTGTCGAACGCCAGGCCCAGCGGGCGGCCGCCGGTTTCGACAAAGGTTTCGGCCTTGCCGTCGGCGCCGATGCGCACGATGCGCCCGTCATCCAGCCCGGCGAATACCCGCCCCTGGCTGTCCACCGCGGTGTCTTCCGGGCCGACGATCTGGCCCTGGGCGAGGAGTTCGGCCTTCATCAGCGTGTCGTTGGGTTCCATCACGCCGGTCATCGGCGGCGCCTTGGGAGGCGTCCAGGCCAGCGGATCGATGGGGCTGGGCGTGAAGGCCAGGTAAACGGCAAGGGCGGCGACCAGCAGGACGATCAACCCGAGAAGCTTCTTCATGGAAAGCTGCCTTATTGTTGTTGTGGGCGGGGCAAAGCGTAGAGACCGCTGGCCGATCGTCACAGACCGATGACCGAGTGGAATGCTCGCACATCATGCATCTCTATATAATGCGCGCACCGAAACGAAGGAGATGTTCGTGACCGTCCTCGACATTCAGTGGATTCGCGACGATGCCACCCTGGAGCACAAGTGCCAGGACTGGAAAGAACTGCCGTACCTCGCGCTCGATACCGAGTTCATGCGTGTCGATACCTTCTACCCGGAAGCCGGGCTGGTGCAGGTTGGCGACGGCAGCGGGGTGTGGCTGATCGACCCGCTGCTGATCCGTGACTGGTCGCCGTTCGCTGCCGTGCTGGAGTCGCCGGTGGTGGTCAAGGTGTTCCATGCCTGCGGCGAGGACCTGGAAGTCTTCCAGCGTCTGACCGGCAGCCTGCCGCAGCCGCTGTTCGACACCCAACTGGCCGCCGCCTACCTCGGCATGCCGCACTCCATGGGTTACTCCAAGCTGGTGCTGGAAATCCTCGGCCTCGACCTGCCCAAGGACGAAACCCGCTCCGACTGGTTGCAGCGCCCGCTGACCGACATGCAGGTGCGCTACGCCGCCGAGGATGTGCAGCACCTGGCCGAGGTCTATGTGAAGCTGGCGCCGCGCCTGAGCGACGAGAAGTTGCAGTGGCTGCTGGCCGATGGTGCCGACCTGACCCAGAACCAGAGCCGTGTCAGCGATCCGCAGCAGGCTTACCTCGACGTCAAGCTGGCCTGGAAGCTCAATCCCCAGCAGCTGGCCGTGCTGCGCGAACTGTGTGTCTGGCGCGAGGAGCAGGCGCGGTTGCGCAACAAGCCGCGCAACCATGTGCTGCGCGAGCACACCCTGTGGCCGCTGTCGCGCTTCCAGCCTGGCGACAAGGTTGCACTGGCACGCATCGACGACATGCACCCGCGTACCGTGCGCCAGGACGGCGACACCCTGATCGCCTTGATCGCCCATGCGGCGAAGCTGCCCGAGGCCGATCGCCCGCAGACCCTGCCCGAGCCGCTGCCGCGCGAGATCACCCCGGTATTGAAGAAGCTGCGCGAAGTCGGCCAGAAGCAGGCCGAGCGCCTGGAGATGGCGCCCGAACTGATGTTGCGCAAGAAGATTCTCGAAGCCCTGCTCAAGACCGGCTGGCCGAACGGCCCCTACCAGTTGCCCGATTCGCTGCAAGGCTGGCGTCGCGAGCTGATGGGGCAGGCCCTGCTGGACAGCCTGGCTGCCCCCACTGCCGAATAACGCGGCTCACACCATCACGCAGAAAGAACCGATATGAAACGCATCTGCTCCATCTACAAGAGTCCGCGCAAGAACGAGATGTACCTGTACGTCGACAAGCGTGAAGCCCTCAGCCGCGTGCCCGAGGCGCTGCTGGCCGCGTTCGGCGCGCCACAGCACGCCTTCGACCTGGTCCTGAGCCCCGAGCGCCAGTTGGCTCGCGAGGACATCAACGTAGTGCTGGAAAACATCGAGAAACAAGGTTTTCACCTGCAGATGCCGCCGGCGGAGGAGGAGTACATCCAGCACCTGCCGGAAGAATTGCTGCGGCGGAACGATCCGGTCTGATCCTGACTTCCTGATCTTCCCCGTCAAGCCGCGAACTCGCTCAGTGCTGGCACTGTGCAAGTTCGCGGCTTGAGCGCATTATGCGCTCAGAAACAGGGTTCAACGGAGCGGAACGCTTGGTCTCTGGCTGTGTCTATAGCCGCCTGACTTCCCTAGAACTGACCACGTTTATCCCAGGGAAGCTCCCTTGAAGCGAGTCCAGATGCGCCAGCCGGAAATGCTCCACCGTTCGAAGCGAAAGGCCTGACCATGCGCCTGCTCGTACTCGATCGCGAACACTCCCTCTACGCCGCCCTGCTGATGGCGGCCGAACCCCGTTTGACGGTGATCTCCGGCAACAACCCCGACACCCTGGTGGAGGCGGCGGCAGAGTGCCCGGTGTGGCTCGGCGAGCCGACCCTGGCGGCACAACTGCTGCGCCAGGGCGTGCATCCGGTATGGATCCAGTCCAGCTGGGCGGGCATCACCCCGCTACTGGCCGACGACCTCCCCAAGGATTACGCCCTGACCCGTGCCGTCGGCATCTTCGGCCAGGTCATGACCGAATACCTGCTCACCTACATGCTTGCCCACGAACGCCAGTTCCTCGGCCGCCTGGCCAGCCAGGTCGGCGTGCAGTGGGACGACCGCGCCCCGGGCAGCCTGAGCGGTCGGCAGATACTCATTGTCGGCACCGGTGAGATCGGCCAGGCGGTGGCACACATGCTGGCGCCCTTCGGCGTGGACCTGGTCGGCGTGGCGAAGAACCCGCGCGCGCTGGTGCCCTTTGGGCGCATGGGCGGGCTGGATGACCTGCCGCGCCTGGCCGAGACCGCCGACTATGTGATCAACCTGCTGCCCGACACGCCGGAAACCGCGGATATCTACAACCTCGCGTTGTTCCAGCGGATGAAGCCCACCGCATTGTTCCTCAATGCCGGGCGCGGCACTTCGGTGGTCGACGAGGACCTGGTCGCGGCGCTGGAAGCCAACCAGCTGGCCGGCGCGGTGATCGACGTCTGTCGCCAGGAGCCGCTGCCGACTTCGCACCCGTTCTGGCACACACCACGCCTGCTGCTGACCGGCCACACCGCCGCGCCGACGCTGCCGAGCCTGCTGATCGACCTGTTCCGCGACAACCTCACGCGCTTCTGGGCGGGACAGGCGATGCGCGGCGAGGTGGATTTCTCCCGCGGTTACTGATCGTTGCGTACATGAAAAAGGCCCCTTTCGGGGCCTTTTCTTTTGCTCTGCTGTAGGAGCGAGCTTGCTCGCGAATCTGCACGGTACGGAGCTATGCGGTTCGCGAGCAAGCTCGCTCCTACAAGTGCGGAAGCCCGGGGCGGGGGCTTACAGCGAGAAATCGCCCTCGGCGACGATCTCCGCCAGCGGCCGGCGCGCATTCGGTACTTCGCGGGCCTGCAGGCTCTCGGAGAGGATCGACTTGTCGCCCAGTTTGCCGATGGCGATCACCGCGTGGATCTCGTGATCCGCCGGGACCTTCAGCTCGCTGCGCGCCAGTTCGCGGTCGAAACCGGCCATGCCATGGGTATGCCAGCCCGCCAGGCTCGCCTGCAGAGCGAGGAAGCCCCACGCCGAACCCGTGTCGAAACTGTGCCACAGGGCAGGCTTCTCTTCGCTGGAGCCGGGCGGAGCGAAGGTGGTCTTGGACAGCACCACCACCAGCGCCGAGGCGTGTTGCGCCCAGCCGCGGTTGAACTCGCCGAGCAGGTTCAGGTAGCGCTGCCAGTTCGGCGTGTCGCGCAGGGCGAAGAGGAAGCGCCAGGGCTGCGAGTTGAAGGAGGACGGCGCCCAGCGCGCGGCCTCGATGAAGCTCAGCAGAGTCTCCTGGGGAATGGCTTCGCCGCTGAAGGCGCGGGGCGACCAGCGATTGATGAACTGCGGGTCGATGGGGTGCTCGGAAACGCGAGGGTTGGCGCTCATGGTGGCTCCTTGAAGGGCGTGGAATCTGCCGATGGTGCCGTGGTCGGCCGGGCATCGCGGTGGGGGCGGGCGGCTGGTGGGTCTCGCGGCACTGGTAGCAGGCAGGCGGACCGGGCCCGTGGGGCGATCAAACTAACCAGCGCGACGCGCTCTGGCAAGCGCCGCGCGGTCAATGGTCGCCTGCGCTTGGCCTTACTGCTCGCGAGGCTTAAACTTTGCGCCCCGTGAAATAGCACCTGATTAAAAAATGGCCGCCAAAGTCGAACCCTTCTGGAAACGCAAGACCCTCGACCAGCTCGATCAGGAAGAGTGGGAGTCGCTGTGCGATGGCTGCGGCCTGTGCTGCCTGCAGAAGCTGGAGGACGAGGACGACGGTACCGTCTACTACACGCGCATTGCCTGCAAGCTGCTGGACCTGAAGACCTGCCGCTGCACCGATTACGCCAACCGCCGCGCCAGCGTACCCGACTGCATCCAGCTCACTCCGGCCCAGGCCGACGAGTTCCGGTGGCTGCCGCCAACCTGCGGCTATCGCCTGGTATCCGAAGGCAAGGACCTGCCGCTGTGGCACCATCTGGTCTGCGGTGATCCGGACGCGGTGCACCACGAGCGCATTTCGCAGTCCGGACGCATGCTCGCCGAGGGTTCGGTAGCGGAGGACGATTGGGAAGAGCACCTGATCTTCCGCGCCGGCTGAGTCAGCCCAGCGCCTGCGTGCGCAACCAGTAGCAGGCTTCCTCACCTGTCAGTGGGGCCTCGCCATCCGGCAGGTCCACGCGCTTTTCCCATAGCGGGAACCAGCGGTCATCTTGCTCGTCGTCGATGGTCGCCGGGCGCACCTGCGTGCGCAAGCGCCGTTCGCAGGCGCCCCATTGCACGAAGTTGACCTGCGCCTCGATCAGGCTCACGGCGTTGGCACCGCCGCGTGCGTCGGGGAAGCACAGCTGCAGGTGATCATCTTCCCAACAGCAGATCTCGCAGGTTTCGTACGACCCCGGAGGGTCGCCGAAACTGAAGTAGCCGCAGCAGGGGCAGGTGTAGAGCATCAGGCGTTGCCTTCGATGCCCAGTACCTTGAACAGGAAGGCGTACTCCAGCGCGACATCCTTCAGGCCCTGGTAGCGGCCGCTCATGCCGCCGTGGCCGGCGCCCAGGTCGGTCTTGAGCAGCAGCAGGCGCTCGTCGGTCTTGCTGACGCGCAGCTTGGCCACCCACTTGGCGGCTTCCCAGTACTGCACGCGGCTGTCGTTGTAGCCGGCCACCACCAGGAGTGCCGGGTAGTCCTGGGCGCTGACGTTCTCGTAGGGCGCGTAGGCACGGATGCGCTCGTAGACCTCAGGCTCCTGCGGATTGCCCCACTCGTCGTACTCGGTGACGGTCAGTGGCAGGTCAGGGTTGAGCATGCTGTTGAGCACGTCGACGAAGGGCACTTCGGCAATGGCGGCGGCGAACAGCTGCGGGCTCTGGTTGAGCACTGCACCGATCAGCAGGCCGCCGGCGCTGCCGCCGCTGATGGCCAGTTGCGCCGGGGTGCTGTAGCCGTGGCTCAGCAGGTGCTCGGCACAGGCGATGAAGTCGCTGAAGGTGTTCTGCTTGTGCTCCAGCTTGCCGGCGCGGTACCAGGCTTCACCCAGTTCGCCGCCGCCGCGCACATGGGCGATGGCGAAGACGAAGCCGCGCTCGAGCAGGCTCAGGCGCGCGTGAGAGAACCAGGGGTCGAGGCTCTCGCCGTAGGCGCCGTAGCCGTAGAGGTAGAGTGGCGCCGGCTGGCCACGAGCGATGCTCTCGAGCACATCGCGGCGGCCGACCAGGCTGATCGGCACCTGTACGCCGTCGCGGGCGACCGCCCAGAGGCGGCGGCTTTCATAGGCGTCGGCATCGAACGGGCCTTCCACCGGGGTCTGCTTCAATACCTTCTGTTCGCCGCTGGAAAGCTCCAGCTGGCGGATCTGCGCCGGACGGTTGAGGGCTTCATAGCGCAGGCGGATCACCGCGCTGTCGAACTCCAGGCTGTCCTGCACGTAGAGGTTGTAGGCGGCGTCCGGCAGGTCGACACGGTGCGCCGGTTGGCCGTGCGGGTGGACTTCGACGATCGGCAGGCCGCCTTCGCGCAGGCTCAGGGTCAGCGCGCTGGCGCTCAGGGTCAGGCCTTCGAGCATCACGTCGTCGCGGTGCGCCACCAGCTCGCGCCAATGGGGGCGCATCGGCTGCGCTTCGCTGGCCTGGTAGAGGGCGAAGTTGATGCCGGTCTGGTTGCTGCGGATCAGCCAGGCCCAGTCACCCTCAAGACGACCGTGGTCCGGATAGTACTCGTGGCCTTCCTCGCGGGGCGCCAGGCAGACGAACTCGCCTTCCGGCGTGCTGGCGTCCAGTACCCAGGCCTCACTGGTGGTCTTGCTGTTCAGCAGCAGCACCAGTTGGCGCTCGGAGCTGGCGCGGTAGCAGTTGAGGAAGAAGCGTCCGTCAGATTCCTCGAAGATCAGCTGTGCGCCGCTTTCGCCCAGGCGATGGCGGTAGAGTTTGTGCGGACGGTGGGTGTCGTCCAGCTCGCCGAAGAACAGCGTGCGGTTGTCGTTGGCCCAGGTCAGGCTGCCATCGCAATCGTCGAAGGGCAGGGTGGTGACGCTGCCATCAGCCAGTTCCTTCACGTACAGGGTATATATCTCGTCGCCACTGGTATCCAGGCTGTAGGCCAGCTTCGAATGATCGGGACTGATGCTGAAGGCACCGACCGACAGGAAACCGTCGCCAGCCAGGGCGTTCGGGTCCAGCAGCAACTGCTCGGCGCTCTCGTCGACGCTCAGCGAACCATCGGCCGGGCGCGGGCTGCGGTAGTGGCGCGGGTACTCGTCGCCAGCCGTGGTGCGCTGGTAATAGAGCCAGGGGCCCCAGGGCGTGGGCAGCGACAGGTCGGTCTCGCGGATACGGCTCTTGATCTCCTGGAACAGCGATTCGCGCAGGTTCGTCTGAGGAAGAAGCCGATCTTCGAGGTAGGCATTTTCTGCTTTCAGGTACTCGAGGACGTCTTCCGCATCGCGGTTTTCCAGCCAGGCGTAAGGATCGGCGGCGGCCTCGCGGCGGGCGATGGGGGGCTGGCGGTCAGTCATGGCGAATCCTCGGCGGCGGCATGGATGACGCCTGGCTGCGCACCCACGGGGAAAAGGAGCTATCATACGCACCCCTCTGTCGACACCGCACGTACGTACGCGCATGAACGAACACGATTACACGCTTGCCTGGGGCGCCTATATCGCCGCCGGCCTTGGCCTGACCCTGGTCTGGTTCCTGATGACCGGCTGGATGTGGCGCTGGCTGCGCGAACCCCTGCGGGTGATCGTCATCGTCCTGCTGTTCACCCCGACCCCAGTGGACCCGGCGAACAACCTGTACGCCCCGGCGATCGCGATCACCGCGCTGGATGTGGTGTTCAAGGTAGGCAACAACGCCTGGCGCGCCGTCTCCGATCTCGCCCTGGTACTGCTCGCGGCGTTTGGCCTGTACCTGCTGTTCGTGCTGATCCGCTGGCCGCTGGAGCGCTCCATGAAGAAGCGCCGCCAGGAGAAGATCGACGAAGACGAGCCGACCCTGCGCCAGTTGATGCAGCCTGAACTGGTTGAGGGCGTGGACTCCCACCCCAGCGAACGGCACGACAACCGCGCGCGGATCGAACCGCGCCTGTAGTCCGGCCTTGCGTCCCGCCCTGCACGCGTCCAGCATGAACTGAACGGCCTTTCGAGGAGTTCCCATGGACTGCGTGTTCTGTGCCATCGCGGCCGGTCGCGTGCCGGCCCGTACCCTCTACGAAGACGATCATTTCATCGTGCTGCTGGACATCTATCCGCTGCGCCCTGCGCACCTGCTGCTGGTGGCCCGCGAGCACGCGACCTTTCTGCACCAGCTCTCCGAGGCGGCGCAGCAGGACCTGATCCCGCTGGCCGAGCGCATGCAGCGTGTGTTGCGCCGCGCGGGCTATGGGCGGGTCGGCATCAACCTGCTGGTCAACGATGGTCCTGCGGCCAACCAGCATGTCCCACATTTTCATCTGCACCTTATCCCGCGCGAGTTGAGCGACTTGCCGGCGCTGCTGCTGCGCGCACTCACGCGGTTCCTGCCGTTGGGGCGGAAAAGGATGCAGAATCGCCTGGAACGCGAGCTGCATCAGCTGCGCGAGGCACTGATGGAGGAGAACTGATTCATGTGCGAGTTGCTCGGCATGAGCGCCAACGTCCCGACGGACATCGTCTTCAGCTTCACCGGGCTGATGCAGCGCGGCGGCGGCACCGGCCCGCACCGCGACGGCTGGGGCATCGCCTTCTATGAAGGACGCGGAGTGCGGCTGTTCCAGGATCCGACTGCGAGCGTCGACTCGGAAGTCGCGCGCTTGGTGCAGCGCTACCCGATCAAGAGCGAGTCGGTCATCGGCCATATCCGTCAGGCCAACGTCGGCAAGGTCTGCCTCTCCAACACCCACCCCTTCGTGCGTGAAATGGGCGGGCGCTACTGGACATTCGCCCACAACGGCCAGCTTGCCGACTTTCATCCCGAACCCGGGCTCTATCGCGCCGTGGGCGATACCGACAGCGAAGCGGCGTTCTGCGATCTGCTCAATCGTGTGCGCCGCGCCTTCCCCGAGCCGGTGCCGGTGGAAGTGCTGTTGCCCACCCTGGTCACCGCTTGCGCGTCGTATCGTGAGAAGGGGGTGTTCAACTGCCTGCTCAGTGACGGCGACTGGCTGTTCACCTTCTGCAGCACCAAGCTGGCCTGGATCACCCGCCGTGCGCCGTTCGGCCCGGCGCGGCTGCGCGATGCCGACCTGACCGTGGACTTCCAGTCGGAAACCACGCCCAACGACGTGGTGACGGTGATCGCGACCGAGCCGCTGACCGATAACGAGAACTGGACCCTGATGCAGGGCGGCGAATGGATGCTCTGGTGGCGCGGCGAGATCGTCACCCAGGGGCGTATCTGAGCGGGACGTGAGGCAGTCCCGGAAGTGGTGGGACGCGATGGGCGAGAATCGCCGCTGCCTTGCCTCTGGCATGCAGCTCACAAGAACAAGGGGGAAACATGCTGCGCAGTTACATTCGCATGGTGCTGTTCGCGCTGGGCCTGATGGTCGCGGTGCAGGTGCCGGGCTTCATCAAGGACTACGCACAACGCGTCGATGCCCACCGTATCGAGGCGGCCCAGGCGCTGGAAGGCTTCAAGGGGACTTCCGGGCAGTTCTTCCAAGGCGACCTGAATGCTCTGGTGGCGCACTATCGCGGCAGCCCGGACCCGGTTTTCCAGCGCGATGCCGACAATATCGAGCGGCTGATGCGCCGCGCCCAGCTGTTCGAGAACGAATGGCAGGCCCTGCAGGGCACCTGGTACCAGCGCGCCGTGCACATGGTGACGGCGCCGAACCACGAGCTGCTGCAGGAGACCTATGCCAATTATCGCTACCAGGTGGTGCTGGAGCCCGAGGCCATCGGCTGGGCGCTGGCCGGCGGCCTGCTGCTGGCCTGGATTGCCGAGGTGCTGATGGCCTCGGTGGCGGCGCTGGTCGGCCTGGGCGACAACCGCCGCGCTTCGCGGCGGCACTGGAACTGATACCGCCGACGGCTTTTCTGTAGGAGCGAGCTTGCTCGCGAACCCTTGTCAACCTGACGTCCTGCTGTCAGGCGGGACACCGATGTTCGCGAGCAAGCTCGCTCCTGCAAGGTGGTGCCTGAGGTCCGCTACCGCGCCAGTGCTTCTTCTGGCGACTCATGCCGGCGGTAGGGGAAGACATCGATCACTTTTCCCGCGCGAATCTGCTCCTGCAGCCCCTTCCAGTAATCCGCGTCGAACAGGTTGCCGTGCAGCTTGGCGAATTGCCGGCGCAGCTTCAGGTCGACGAACAGGAAGCGTGGGAATTCCTCCGGGAACACGTCCATCGGCCCCACCGAGTACCAGGGCTCGGATGACATCTCGTCCTCCTCGTAGCGCGCCGGCGGGATGTGGCGGAAATTCACTTCGGTCAGGTAGCTGATCTCGTCGTAGTCGTAGAACACCACCCTGCCGTGGCGGGTGACGCCGAAGTTCTTCAGCAGCATGTCGCCGGGGAAGATGTTCGCCGCCGCCAGTTGCTTGATCGCCAGCCCGTAGTCATACAGTGCCTCGTGTACCTGGGCTTCGGTGGCGTGCTCGAGGTAGAGGTTCAGCGGCGTCATGCGGCGCTCGGTCCAGCAGTGGCGGATCAGCACCACGTCGTCTTCCAGCACCACCGTGGAGGGTGCGACGTCCAGCAGCTCGGCCAGGCAGTCCGGGTCGAACTTGCTCACCGGGAAGCGGAAGTCGGCGAACTGCTGGGTGTCGGCCAGGCGGCCGACGCGGTCGTGGTTCTTCACCAACTGGTACTTCTGGATCACCGTGGCGTGGTCTACGGTCTTGGCCGGGTTGAAGTTGTCCTTGATGATCTTGAACACCGTATTGAAGCCGGGCAGGGTGAACACGCTCATCACCATGCCGCGCACGCCCGGGGCCATGACGAAGCGGTCGTCGGTGGCCGCCAGGTGGTTGATCAGCGCGCGGTAGAACTCGCTCTTGCCCTGCTTGTAGAAGCCGATGGAGGTGTACAGCTCGGCGATGTGCTTGCCCGGCAGCAGGCGCTTGAGGAAGGCGACCATCTCCGCCGGCACCGGCGCGTCGACCATGAAGTAGGAGCGGGTGAAGGAGAAGATGATCGAGACCTCGGCCTCGTCGGTGATCACCGTGTCGAACTGGATGCCGCGCCCTTCGTGGTGCACCAGCGGGAACACCAGCGGCCATTGCTCCTCGGGGGTGAACAGGCGGCCCACCAGGTAGGCGCCCTTGTTGCGGTAGAACACCGAGCCGATCAGCTCGATGGTCAGGGTCGGGTCCTTGCACACCCAGTCCGGCAGGTTGGCGTGCAGCAGGTGATCCATGCGCTCCAGGTCGCGCTCGCGGTCGTCGTAGTCCACGGCGAAGCGGTAGTCGTCGAAGATGTTCTCCAGCGCCTGGCGTAGCTTGCCGCCTGGGCGGTAGAGGCGCGTGTGCGGATCGCGCGAGTGGGCGCGTAGCGCGGGCCGGGTGGTGTGGACGAACATCGTGCCGTCGCTGATGTTGTCGTGGCTGAACAGGCCGCAGAAGATCGAGTTGAACCAGGTCTCCGCCAGCTCGTCGTCCAGCCGCGGGTCTATGAGGGTGATGTAGGCGCTCTTGGCGATGGGCCAGCGCTCCACGTCCACCAGGTCGATACCGGCCATGGCGCGGGTCAGGCGCTCGACGGTCTCGGCGACCTTTTCCTCGTACAGGTTAATGCGCTCGGCCGAGGCCTGCTGCGCTTCCTGCCAATGTGCCTGTTCGAAGCGTGCGGGCGCGCCGGCGGTGATCCGGTGGAACTGCGCGCGGTAGTCGTCGAAGCCTTCGAGGATCAGGGTCGCGATCTCGGTCGCCGGCCAGTGCTGAGCCATGGGAGCGCCTCTGCAGAATTCTTGTGCAGCGAGCTTAGCCACGGCCAACGGCGAGGGAAAGGGCGAATTCTCCGGACGATCCTTCAGCTTTCCCGGGCGTATCCCACGTATGCTGGTCGGCCCGTTCTTTCTGGCAAGGAGCTGACAAACGATGGACGGCATCCGCATCGAACGCTGCACGGAGCAGCACATCAATGGCCTCGCGGCCCTCTACAACGAGCCTGCGGTCGCTCGCCAGCTGCTGCAGATGCCGCACCAGGCGCCGGAGCTATGGCGCAAGCGACTGGTACTGGATGACGAGCGTCGGCTGACGCTGCTGGCGATGCACCAGGACCAGGTGGTGGGCAGCGCCAGCCTGGAACAGTACCCGCGCGTGCGCCGGGCGCATTGCGGCAGTATCGGCATGGGTGTGGCAACTGCCTGGCAGGGCCGGGGAGTCGGCACACGCTTGCTGGCGGAACTGATGGAAGTTGCCGACAACTGGATGGGCTTGCGCCGTGTCGAGCTCACCGTCTTTTCCGACAACCAGCCTGCCATCGCGCTGTACCAGAAGTTCGGCTTCGAGGTGGAGGGGCAATTGCGCGAATACGCCATTCGCGACGGCGTCTACACCGACGTGCTGAGCATGGCGCGCCTGCGCAGGAGCTGATGGTGGACTTTGAAAGTCAGCTGTGGATGGATGTGATTCTCCACCAGCGTAGTCTGGTGGCCTACCTGCCCTGGAGCTGTTCGCGATGAATCCCGCCGCCCTGCTGAACCTGCTCGCTCTGGCCGCCATCTGGGGTGCCAGCTTCCTGTTCATGCGCCAACTGGTGCCGGCCATCGGGGTAATGCCGACGGCGTTTTTCCGGGTGTTCCTGTCTGCGCTCGGGCTGGTGGTCATCCTGCTGGTGCTGCGCACGCGCTGGGATTTCCGCGGCAAGCTGGGGCGCATCCTGATCATCGGCGTAATCAGCTCGGGTATCCCGGTGCTGATGTACAGCCTGGCGGCGCAGACGTTGCCGGCCGGCTATTCGGCGATCTTCAACGCGACCACGCCGCTGATGGGCGTGCTGATCGGCTCGCTGTTCTTTGGCGAGGCGCTGACTGGCGCCAAGTCGCTGGGCGTGTTGCTGGGACTGGCGGGGGTCGCCGTGCTGACCCGCGCCGGCCCGGTGCCGTTCGATGCCGGGCTGCTCTGGGGGGCTGCCGCCTGCCTGGTGGCGACCACCTGCTACGGCTTCGCCGGCTTCATCACCAAGCGCTGGATCAACGACCAGGGTGGCCTGGACTTCGGCGTCTCGGCGCTGGGCAGCCAGACTGGTGCGACGCTGTGCCTGCTGCCGTTCTTCCTCGGTACCAGCCTGGACATGCCGCTGGCGCCGCTGCTGGAGCCGAAAGTCCTGCTGGCCCTGGCCGGGTTGGGTTTTCTCTGCACGTCCTTCGCCTACGTCCTGTACTTCCGCCTGCTGGCCAGCATCGGCCCGCTGAAGACCATGACGGTGACTTTCCTGATCCCGCCCTTCGGTGTGTTCTGGGGGGTACTGCTGCTGGACGAGTCGCTGTCCTGGGCGCACCTGCAGGGTGGCGTGCTGATCGCCGCGGCATTGTGGCTGGTGCTGCGCCCGGCGCCGGTGGCGAAGGTGGAAGCGGCGGGGTGATTGGGTAGTGAGGGGCGGGCGCTGAAAGTTCGGTGCAGCAGGTTCCCCTCACCCCAGCCCTCTCCCTGAGGGAGAGGGGGCCGTTCGTGGCGGCTGACACAAGGGCTTCTCCCTGCACCCAGACCGTCCCCTCTCCCAGAGGGAGAGGGAGCCGTTCGTGGCGGCCGACACAAGGGCTTCTCCCTGCACCCAAACCGTCCCCTCTCCCTGAGGGAGAGGGGGCCGTTCGTGGCGGCCGACACAAGGGCTTCTCCCTGCGCCCAAACCGTCCTCTCTCCCAGAGGGAGAGGGGGCCGTTCGTGCCGGCTGACACAGGGGCTTCTCCCTGCACCCAAACCGTCCCCTCTCCCTGAGGGAGAGGGAGCCGTTCGTGCCGGCCGACACAAGGGTTTCTTCCTGCGCCCAAGCTGTCCCTCTCCCCTTGGGAGAGGGTTAGGTGAGGGAGTCACCCTCGCAGCGGGCTATCCGTTATCCACCGCTTGTGCGTTCCCAGCGCCCTGCGCCGGAGCCGTCTTGCGAAACACCAGCATCAACCCCATCACGATCAGCCCCATACCCAGCAGGCCAAGGGCGGACAGGCGATTGCCGAACACCGCGTAATCCATCAGCGCCGTGACCGCCGGCACCAGGTAGAACAGGCTGGTGACGTTGACCAGGTTGCCCGCCGCGATCATCCGGTAGAGCAGCACGGTGGCCAGCACCGAGACCATCAGCCCCATCCACAGGGCACTGAGGATGAACGCAGCATTCCACTCCACGTGCAGTGGCTGGAACGGCGCCACGGCGACGCACAGCGCCAGCCCGGCGATGTACTGCAGCGGCAGGGTACCCAGCGGGTTCTCGCGAATGTTCTTCTGCAGGATCGAACCGCCGGTGATCGACAGCAGCGCCAGCAGGCAGCAGGCCAGCCCGGCGAAGGTCAGCCCGGACAGTCCGATGCTCTGGTAGACCACCATCACCAGCCCGATCAGCCCGAGCGCGAGACCGGCAAGGCGCGGCGCCGAGTGCCGGCGTTCGAGCAGGAAGCTGGTGAGCATCGGCTGCACGCCCAGTACCGTGGCGATGACGCCGGGGGTGACGTGCAGGTCCAGCGCCATCAGGTAGAAGATCGGATAGATGCCCAGCATTACCAGGCCGGTAAGCACGGCGTGGCGCACCTGTTTGCGCTCACGTGGCCAGCGCAGGCCGATCAGTGGGGAAATGACCAGCAAGGCGAGCAACGCGGTGCCGAAGCGAGCGATGAGGAACACCATCGGCGATGCATGGGCCAGGCCCCACTTGCTGATGATGGCGGCGCTGCTCCACAGCAGCACGAACAGCGAGGTACTGGCCAGGCCGGCCAGGGAAGAACGAGTGAACGAAATCATGCAATGCACCTGTCGTCAGGCAGATCACGACCGGCCTGCGCAGGGCCGGACACATACCGGGAGCCGCGTGAGTTGAACGCGGAAAACCAGGCGGTGAAAAACGCGTGAGGCGTCAGAAGCTCACGCCGGGTGGCGGGTAGGCCGCACCGGGTGGCGGAGGCGACGCGACAGCGACGACAGGAGGGGGAGGGCAGGCCGCGCCCGCACCCGCGCCGCGTGCCGGGGAGGCTGCAGCGCTGATTGCCGGATCGGGCAATGGGTATCGGGACATGGACGGCGAACCTGTTCAGTGGCGCAGCAACGGTGCTGCGTGGACTGACTATAGCGGCGCCGAAAGCCGCTGGCGAGCCCTGTGCGAGTCGCGCGGCAATCTGCGATTCCTGCGACAGAAACGACAACGCGCACAGGCTGCTCGTGGGCTGGCGCTTTTCGCAGGGGCGAGCCTGCTCGCGAACCGATTCCGTCGCGGCGCCCGTTCGCGAGCAGGCTCGCTCCTACAAGGCGTTCGCCTCCGGCATTGCTCAGGGGAGCGGGCTCCGTCTGCGAATCCGGCCCGGTGCAATCGGCAGAAACGACAACGCGCGGCCAGGGCCGCGCGTTGTCAGGCAAGGGTGACGCTTACTTGCCGGTCTTGATGGTGTTCCAGGTGCGGGTACGCACGCGGTCGATCTTCATCGGCATGGATTCGAGGGCGAACAGCTTGGCCATCTTGTCCTGCGGCGGGTAGATCGCCGGGTCGGCCTTGATCGCCTTGTCCACCAGCGGGTCGGCGGCCAGGTTGCCGTTGGCGTAGTGCACGTAGTTGCTCACGCCGGCCATCACTTCGGGGCGCAGCAGGTAGTTCATGAAGGCGTAGGCGGCCTTTTCATCCGGCGCGTCGTTCGGCATGGCGACCATGTCGAACCACAGCGGCGAGCCTTCCTTCGGGGTGGAGTACTGGATTTCCACGCCGTTCTTGGCTTCCTTGGCGCGGGTGGCAGCCTGCAGGATGTCGCCGGAGAAGCCGACGGCTACGCAGATCTCGCCGTTGGCCAGGTCGCTGACGTACTTGGAGGAGTGGAAGTAGCGGATGTACGGACGCACCTTGAGCAGCGCTTCCTCGGCCTTCTTGTAGTCATCCAACTTCTGGCTGTGATGCGGCAGGCCCAGGTAGTTCAGGGTGATCGGCAGCAGTTCCGGGCCGTTGTCCAGCACCGCTACGCCACACTTGGCCAGCTTTTCCATGTACTCGGGCTTGAAGAAGATGTCCCAGGAATCGATCGGCGCGTTGTCGCCGAGGACTTCCTTGATCTTCGCCGGGTTGTAGCCGATGCCGGTGGTGCCCCACAGGTAGGGGAAGCCGTGCTCGTTGCCCGGGTCGTTCACTTCCAGCGCCTTCATCAGCACCGGGTTGAGGTTTTTCCAGTTCGGCAGCTGGCTCTTGTCTAGCTTCTTCAGCGCGCCGGCCTGGATCTGCTTGGCCATGAAGTGGTTCGACGGCACCACGATGTCGTAACCGGATTTACCGGTCATCAGCTTGCCATCGAGGGTCTCGTTGCTGTCGTAGACGTCGTAGGTCGCCTGGATGCCGGTTTCCTTGGTGAAGGTCGGCACGGTGTCCGGGGCGATGTAGTCGGACCAGTTGTAGATCTTCACGCTGTCGGCCTGGGCGGCGCCGGCGGCCATCGTGAGCGAGAGTGCAAGGGTGGAGAGCAACGGGGCGGAAATTTTCATTCTTGTGTTCCTGACAACGGTGCGGAAAACCCCGGCCATCCACGAAAGATGGGCGACGCTGTGTCGCGGGGCTGGGCAAGAATTAACCATTTTGCCGGAACATGGCGAGGGGCCATGGCTGCCTGCGGGTCCGCAGACAGCGCACGTGACCCAGGCCGCACCCGATCGGAACGGCCGGTAGGAAACTGCCCCGGAGCGGGGCAGGTAATGTCTTACTGGACCAGTTCCTGGTCCTCGAACAGGCCGTCGAAGAGCATGGTGGAGAGGTAGCGCTCGCCCGAATCCGGCAGCACCACCACGATGGTCTTGCCCTGCATGGTCGGTTCTTCGGCGAGCTTCACTGCGGCGGCCATGGCAGCGCCGCTGGAGATGCCGCAGAGAATGCCTTCTTCCTGCATCAGGCGCAGGGCCATGTTCTTGGCGTCCTCGTCGGCAATGGTGGCGACGCGGTCGACCAGCGACAGGTCGAGGTTCTTCGGCACGAAACCAGCGCCGATGCCCTGGATCTTGTGCGGGCTGGGCTTGATCTCTTCGCCGGCCAGTGCCTGGCTGATCACCGGGGAGGCGACCGGCTCCACGGCTACCGAAAGGATCGGCTTGCCCTTGGTGTTCTTGATGAAGCGCGACACGCCGGTGATGGTCCCGCCGGTCCCCACGCCAGCCACCAGCACGTCCACTGCACCATCGGTATCGTTCCAGATTTCCGGGCCGGTGGTCTTCTCGTGGATCGCCGGGTTGGCCGGGTTGTCGAATTGCGCCGGCATGAAGTACTTGGCGGGGTCGCTGGCGAGAATTTCCTCGGCCTTGGCAATGGCGCCCTTCATGCCCTTGGCCGGTTCGGTCAGGACGATTTGCGCGCCCAAGGCCTTGAGCACCTTGCGCCGCTCCAGGCTCATGGAGGAGGGCATGGTCAGGATCAGCTTGTAGCCACGGGCGGCGGCGACGAAGGCCAGGCCAATGCCGGTGTTGCCGGAGGTCGGTTCGACCAGGGTCATGCCCGATTTCAGACGGCCACTGGACTCGGCATCCCAGATCATGTTGGCGCCGATCCGGCACTTCACCGAGTAACCCGGGTTGCGCCCTTCGATCTTGGCCAGGATGGTGACGCCGCGCGGGGCGATGCGGTTGATCTGGACCAGCGGCGTGTTGCCGATGGACTGCGCGTTGTCGGCGAAAATGCGGCTCATGATGCGTTCCTTAGGTTGGAGCTGTGCAGACCCAGCAGCCTATGCCCGGCGGGCTTCGTAGTCCAGTCGGGGCGCCCGGCTCAGTCGGGCTGTGCGTCGCTGAAGATGGCCTCGATGGGCAGGCCGAAGGCGCGGGCTATACGAAAGGCCAGCGGCAGGCTGGGGTCGAACTTGCCACTCTCGATGGCGATCACGCTCTGCCGCGAAACGCCCAGTTGCGCGGCGAGGTCCTGCTGGCTCCAGCCGTGCTCGGCACGCAGTTCCTTGAGGCGATTGTGCATAGGTCTTCCTCAGGCAAAACGCCGGCGCAGCAGCACCACGGCAACCCCGTAGGCGGCCCAGAACAGCGGGAAAGCGAGGATCACCGGAAAGCGTGGCCAGGCGGCGTACTGTTCGAGGAAGCCCCAGGCGCTGAACAGCCCGACCACCACGCCGCCGGCCAGCATCGCCGCGCGGGACAGGAGGAAACGCAGGAACTCGTCCGGCTCGCTGCACAGGTAGCGGTCGAATACATAAAGCATCGCCAGCAGCGGCAACGCAGGAGAGGCGGCGGCCAGGACGCGCAGGACATACGGCAGCTTCTGCAGGTCCAGCCCCCAGCTGATCAGCGCCACCAGGGCGGAGTAGAGGAACATGAGGGCGGCGCAGGACAGGGTGTAGCGGCGCAGGGCGGGATTCATCGCGGTCTCCATTTGATGTAAAGCAAACTTAACATCGGGAATTCTGCGATGTAAAGTAAACTTGTCATCGGCAGGCCAATCGCGATCAGTCATCCCCTGACCCGCCATTCAATGACTGAATGCCGCGTCTGCGTTCACACTCGCCTTGGCTGCGCGGTATAGTCGCAGCTTGTCCGACCATTCGCCCGGCCCGGCAGAACGCCCGGCCCGCTATCGTTCGAGGATTCACCGATGAAGTTCGAAGGCACCCAGTCCTACGTCGCCACCGACGACCTCAAGCTGGCGGTCAACGCCGCCATCACCCTGCAGCGCCCGCTGCTGGTGAAAGGCGAGCCGGGCACCGGCAAGACCATGCTCGCTGAGCAGTTGGCGGAGTCCTTCGGCGCCAAGCTGATCACCTGGCACATCAAGTCCACCACCAAGGCCCACCAGGGCCTCTACGAGTACGATGCGGTGAGCCGCCTGCGCGACTCGCAGTTGGGTGTGGACAAGGTCCACGACGTGCGCAACTACATCAAGAAGGGCAAGCTCTGGGAGGCCTTCGAGGCCGAGGAGCGCGTGATCCTGCTGATCGACGAGATCGACAAGGCCGACATCGAGTTCCCCAACGACCTGTTGCAGGAACTCGACAAGATGGAGTTCTTCGTTTACGAGACCAACGAGACCATCAAGGCCAAGCAGCGCCCGATCATCATCATCACCTCGAACAACGAGAAGGAACTGCCGGACGCCTTCCTGCGCCGCTGCTTCTTCCACTACATCGCCTTCCCCGACCGCGAGACGCTGCAGAAGATCGTCGACGTTCACTACCCGAAGATCAGCGGCACGCTGGTCAGCGAGGCGCTGGACATCTTCTTCGACGTGCGCAAGGTGCCGGGCCTGAAGAAGAAGCCTTCCACCTCCGAGCTGGTGGACTGGCTGAAGCTGCTGATGGCCGACAACATCGGCGAAGCCGTGCTGCGCGAACGCGACCCCACCAAGGCCATCCCGCCGCTGGCTGGCGCCCTGGTGAAGAACGAGCAGGATGTGCAACTGCTTGAACGCCTGGCGTTCATGAGCCGCCGCGCTTCGCGCTGATCACCGAATCTGCTCTTTTGTTTTAGGAGCGAGGGGGACGCCTAGTCCTTGCTCGCGAACCTTGCTGACTCGCAGAGAGCTTCGCGAGCAAGCTCGCTCCTACGAAGAGCACCTGCTTCATGAGAGGGTGCAGCCATGCTGCTCAACCTGTTCAACGAAATGCGCGCGGCCAAGGTGCCGGTGTCGGTGCGCGAGCTGCTCGACCTGATCGATGCGCTCAAGCACCGCGTCGTGTTCGCCGACATGGACGAGTTCTACTACCTCGCCCGCACCATCATGGTGAAGGACGAGCGCCATTTCGATAAGTTCGACCGGGCCTTCGGCGCCTACTTCAAGGGCCTGGAAAAGCTCGACGACCACCTCAAGGCGCTGATCCCCGAAGAGTGGCTGCGCAAGGAATTCGAGCGCCTGCTGACCGACGAGGAGCGCGCGCAGATCCAGTCCCTGGGTGGCCTGGACAAGCTCATCGAGGAGTTCAAGAAGCGCCTGGAAGAGCAGAAGGAACGCCACGCCGGCGGCAACAAGTGGATCGGCACCGGCGGCACCAGCCCGTTCGGCTCCGGTGGCTTCAACCCCGAGGGCATCCGCGTCGGCGACGCCGGCAAGCGCCAGGGCAAGGCCGCCAAGGTCTGGGACCAGCGCGAGTACAAGAACCTCGACGACCAGGTCGAGCTGGGCACGCGCAACATCAAGATCGCCCTGCGCCGCCTGCGCAAGTTCGCCCGCGAAGGCGCGGCGGAAGAGCTGGATATCGACGGCACCATCGACCACACCGCGAAGGACGCCGGGCTGCTCAACATCCAGATGCGTCCCGAACGCCGCAACACCGTGAAGCTCCTGTTGCTGCTGGATATCGGCGGCTCGATGGACGCCCACGTGAAGGTCTGCGAGGAACTGTTCTCGGCCTGCAAGACCGAGTTCAAGCACCTCGAGTACTTCTACTTCCACAACTTCATCTATGAATCGGTGTGGAAGAACAACCTGCGCCGTTCCAGCGAGCGCACCGCCACCTTCGACCTGCTGCACAAGTACGGGCCGGACTACAAGGTGGTGTTCGTCGGCGACGCCGCCATGGCGCCCTACGAGATCACCCAGGCCGGCGGCAGCGTCGAGCACTGGAACGAGGAGGCCGGCTATGTCTGGATGCAGCGCTTCATGGAGAAGTACAAGAAGCTCATCTGGATCAACCCGTACCCCAAGGACACCTGGAACTACACCGCCTCCACCGGCCTGGTGCGCGAGCTGGTGAAGGAACAGATGTTCCCGCTGACCCTGAGCGGCCTGGAAGAGGGCATGCGCTTCCTTTCCCGTGGTTGAACTCTGCCGCGTCTGAGCACCGGGACGGTGCGTCCGCAGCGTCCCGATGTCCGCAAAGGTAACCCCGCAGCGGAGGCTCGAAACTTCCGCATCACGCCCGAGGCCCCGTAAGATGGGGATCGATCCGGCCAGGCTGGGTGGCCGGCACGCAACTTGCCTGCTCCTGACCTGCCCCTGCGCTGGTAACACTGACGGGGGCGCCGTAGCGTCTACGATGGGCATCGAATGAATCCTCTGACCTTCTCCCGCTCCACCTGGCTCAACTCCCTGCACATGACCTCGCTGACCGTCGCGCTGATGGAGTCCGAGGGGCACAGCCGCGAGTCCATCCTCGAGGGCAGCGGTATCACCGGCGACGACCTGCTCGACCTGCGTCGGCTGGTCAGCCCCTGGCAGGAACAGCAGGTCTTCGGCAATGTGCAGAATCTCGCCGGCGAGCCCGCACTTGGCCTGCGCCTGGGCGTGCGCACGCGGATCACCGCCTATGGCCTGCTCGGCTACGCGCTGATCTCCGCGCCGACCCTGGGCGAAGCGCTGCGCATCGGCCTGAGCTACCCGGTATTGCTGGGCACCTACTTCCACCTCGCGCTGGAAGTGGACGGCGACATGGCCTGGCTGGTCGCCACCGGCTACGGCGAAGAGGAGGAGTTGCGCCCGTTCAACACCGAGCTGTGCCTGGGCTCGCTGAAGGTGGCCTGCGCCGACCTGCTCGGCCAGCCGCTGCCGCTGGTGCGCGCGGAGTTCGACTACGAGGGCCCGGTCGATCGCCGTGCTGCCTACGCCACGTTGTTTGGCTGCCAGTTGAGTTTCAATTGCGCGCGCAGTGCCATCGGCTTCCCTGCCAGCTGGCTGGACATGCGCCTGCCGCTGGCTGATGCCGTGACCCACCGCGAGATGCTCGAACAGTGCCGCCGCCAGAACATCGACCTGGCCGCCCGTCGCGCCTGGCTGGACAAGGTCCGCGCAATCCTCGGTGAGCGCCTGCAGGAACCACCGGGCCTGGAAGAACTGGCGCGCCGCCTCAACTGCTCCTCGCGCAGCCTGCGCCGCCACCTGCAGCAACAGCAGACCAGCTACCAGCAACTGCTCGACGAATTGCGCTTCGCCCGTGCCAAGGAACTGCTGCAGGACGGTGACATGCCGATCTACCGAATCGCCGAGGAACTCGGCTTCAGCGAAACCGCCAGCCTGCGCCACGCCTTCCAGCGCTGGAGCGGCCAGCCGCCGAGCCACTTCCGCGCTTGAGAACCGTGCGCAGGAGCAGCGCCTGAAATTCGCGCGCAGTTGCCGTAGATCAAGGAGCAGGCGCGTCTGACAGGCATAGCCTTCAGGAATCCCACAAGGAAACCTCCGAGGGCCTGACCATGGCCAAGAAATTCCCGCTCAATCCACCGCACCCCGAACGCATCTGCTGGGGCTGCGACCGCTACTGCCCGGCCACCAACCTGGCCTGTGGCAACGGTGCGGACCGCACCATGCACCCGGCCGAGATGCTCGGCGATGACTGGTATCAATTCGGTGATTGGGGTATCGAGGCGCCGAAAACGATTTCTGCCGTGCAACTGGAGCCTTCCAGCTAGCACACACCCGCGCCGTTGCGGCGCCGGCCATGAAAAAGCGCGCATTCCCTCCCCGGAATGCGCGCTTTTTCGTCATCAGCCCTTGGCGGGCGTGATGCCGTAGATCTTCTGGAAGCGGGCGATCAGGCCGACCGGCTTCTTCTCTTCCTTCTGCATCAGGTACACCACACGCTCGCCGTTGGGGCCGCTGGCGATTTCGGTGTGGCGGAAGATCGGCTCGCCCAGGCCGTTCATGTCGACCATGTCGCCATAGCGCTGGGCTACATAGATCACGCCTTCCTGGCGGATTTCTCCGTAGAAGCCGGCGGCCGGCGGCAGGCTCTGCTTGTAGAACTGGTAGGAGGCGACCTTCTTCGCGTCCTTGTCCTTGTCCTCGGCGCGCACGACCAGGACGACGTTCTGGCCGAACTTGTCCTTCTCGCCGACTTCCTTGGTGTAGGCGGTCTTGCCGGTCACGATGTAGTCGCGGTAAACGGCGGCGTCATCGAACAGGTAGAGGGTTTCGTCAGTACGCACCAGGTACCAGTCGTCGTTGTTGGGCGTGGCTTCCTTGCTGGCTACCGGAGCCTGGGCGGCGCAGCCAGCGAGGGCGGCGACGAGCAGAGCGATGGATGCAGCTTTGTTGGCTTTGTTATTGAACATCTCGGGGGCTTCCCTGGGGTTGAAAGCCTGCGAGTTTCACGGCGCCACATAACCGATTGATGACGGGCAAATGACGAATTGTTTCCGGCCGCAAGCGCCTGGAATTCGTGGCTGCGTGCGGCACGGATGGCTACGCGAGGCTGCTGCGGGCGGTCCCGCAGCAACTGCTCTAGGGCTGGGGTTTGGGCAGGGGAGTTTCCTCTGCCGAAGGCTCTGGCACCTCGTCGGTTGGCTCGCCGCGGGTGAGCGACGGTCGCTGCAGGATCAGGTTCTGGGGCGTAGAGAGGTTGATCCCGGCCTCGCGCAGGCCACTGAAGATGGTGAACAGCAGGTCGCTCTTGGTGCCGTACACCGCTCGCGGGCTGCTGACGTTGCCGGAAGCTGCCAGCGTCAGGCCGGTGGCGCTGAGGTCCTTGAAGGTCACCGAAGGAGCGGGTGTCTCGACGATGTTCTCGTGCTCGGTGTAGGCCTTGAGCATCAGCTCGCGAACTTTCTGCACGTCGGTGTCGAGCGGCAGGGTGAGGTTGATGCCGACCACGCCCAGGGCGCTGCCCATGGTCACGTTGCGCACGTTCTGCGAGATGAACTGGGAGTTCGGCACGATCACTGTGGACTGGTCGGACATCTGGATTTCCGTGGCGCGCACGTTGATGCGGCGGATGTCGCCCTCGACGCCGCCGGTCAGGCTGACCCAGTCGCCGACCTTGACCGGACGCTCGGTGAGCAGGATGAGGCCGGAGATGAAGTTCTGCACGATGGCCTGCAGGCCGAAACCGATCCCCACCGAGAGGGCACTGACCACCCAGGTCAGGCTGGTGAGGTTGATGCGCAGCGCCGAGAGCACCAGCAGCACCAGGATGACCATGCCGATGTAGCCCACCAGGGTCACCAGCGATGCGCGCATGCCCACGTCCATGCTGGTTTCCGGCAACAGCTCGTCGGCCAGCCAGCGCTTGAGCAGACGCAGGCCGAACAGCCCGGCGGCGAGGGTGCCGAGTGCCAGCAGGATGTCCTGCGGGACGATGTTCAGCCGGCCCAGGGACTGGCCGCTTTCCACCAGTCGCACCAGGCCCTGGAGCAGCTCGCCGGGGCTGGTGCCGGTGGTGGAGAAGGCGATCAGTACGGTGGACAGCACCAGCAGGGTGCGCCCGGCACCGGTCAGCAGGGTGGCGAACTGCGCCTGATGGCGAGGGTCGACACCGAGGTTCTCGGCCAGCCGCGCGCCGAGCTTCTGCCTGGGCGAGAGCAGCGCTTCGCAAAGGTCGACGAACAGGGTCGTGAGCAGGTAGCCCGTGGCACAGACGACGCTGGCCCAGAGCAGTTTGCCGGCGAGGAAGTAGGCCAGCGACAGGTAGCCACTGACCAGCGCCAGGACGATCAGCAGCACGGTGATCATCATTGCCAGCACGATGATCCCGGCCAGCGCCGAGGTCTCGTGGCCCTCGGTCTCGCGACGGGCGCGACGGTAGCGGTACAGCGCGATGGAGAACAGCACGGCGGTGGCGATGGCAGTGATGGCGTTCACCGCAACGGTCAACGCCAGGCTGGCGCCGCTGACGCTGTTCAGGCGCTCCTGGGTGCCGAGCACCAGCAGCAGCCAGGCCATCAGCCAGGGGAAGGGGGAGAGGGCGTCGGCCACCGGGTCGGGGAGGTCCGGCAGGCGCCAGGACGGTCGCTGCACGGCGAGCAGGGCGCGGCCCAGGCCGGCGGTGAAGGTGCAGAAGATCACCAGGGTGAGCAATTGATCGCCCAGGCTGGTCATGCTGCCGTTGAGTTGATCGTGCCAGTCCAGCCCCTCGCGGATCAGCGCGGCACCGCCGCCCAGGGTAACGATGGTGGCGAGGCTGACTGCCACGGCAAGGGCGCTGCGACGCAGGCGGCCCACCGGAATCCAGCGGATCATCGCCTTGGTCAGCAACTGTTCCAGCAGGCGCCGGCCGGGAATCCACAGCAGCGCTCCGAGGACCAGACAGCCGATGAAGGGCCAGCGGTGCTCGGGTTGCCAGGTCAGCGCAAAGGTATCGCCGATCTGCCCGCGAACCGCTTGCAGGCGGGACAGGTCATCGTCGGTGGGGCGGATCAGGCTCGACCAGAAGCGCGGGCTCAGCGGCGGCGGGTAGCGCGTGGCGATCTGCGAGTTGAACTGGCTGCGGCGCAGATTGACGATCTGTGCGGCGAGATCCTGGGCGTTCTTGTCCAGCTGGTTGGCGCGGTCCTGCTGCTTCTGCTGCTGCTTCTGCTCGGCCAGCAGGTCGTTGCGCTGGTTGGTAAGGCTCTGTGCTTCATTGGGGGTGGCGGGGCCGAGTACCTTGAGCTGGTCGTCGCTGCGCGCCAGTTGCGAGCCGAGATCGGTGGCGCTCTGCTCGGCGCGCGCCTGAACCTGCAGTGCGGCCTGGCGCAGGTTGGAGAGCAGGCCGTCGTCGCTGTCGGCGGAAACGCGCTGGCGGATCAGTTCCAGGCGCTCGCTCAACTGGTCGAGGCTGGCGTCTTCGGGCAGCTCGGGCAGTTCGATGGTGTCGCCGGCCTGGACATCGGTCGGCTCGTCCGCCAGCACGACGCCGGCGCCGGCCAGCGCCAAGGTCAGCATCAGCAGCGCACGGCTGCAGGCGCGTATGAAGGTTTCCCGCATATTCCCCCATCCTGTGGTCAAAACGCTTGTCGGTGTTCGACCGGCCAAAGGCCGGGACAATTCCCTGGAGCATAGCGCCGCAGTGGCTGGCCTTTGCCGGGGGAATCCGGATAATCAACGCATGCAGATGGTTAAGGGTCAGAAATTCTGGCCACATCGATCCCCTTTTGGCCGCTTCCGCTGTTTTGTGCAGCGCAGTCGCTGGGCAGAATTCCCGTCACCGGACAACAAGAATCCTTCAGAGGGTACTCCCATGCTTACCGTGTACAGCGATGATCACCGCCTGCATTTCGGCCAGTCCGAACTGGTCGACGGCAAACTCCAGCCCTGCTTCGAGATGCCTAGCCGCGCGGATACCGTGCTGGCCCGCGTAAAGTCGCAGAATCTGGGCGAAATCATCGAGCCCAAGGATTTCGGCATGGAGCCGATCCTGCGCGCGCACAACACCCGCTACGTCGAATTCCTCAAGGGCGCCTGGGCCCGCTGGGCGGCCGAAGGCCACAGCGGCGACCTGGTCTCCACCACCTTCCCGGGCCGCCGCCTGCTGCGTGACGGTCCGATCCCGACTGCGCTGATGGGCGAAGTGGGCCACTACAGCTTCGACACTGAGGCGCCGATCACCGCCGGCACCTGGCAGGCCGTGTACAGCTCGGCCCAGGTCGCGCTGACCGCCCAGGACCACATGCGCCAGGGTGCCAACACGGCTTTCGCTCTGTGCCGTCCGCCGGGCCACCACGCCGGCAGCGACTTCATGGGCGGCTACTGCTTCCTGAACAACGCCGCCATCGTCAGCCAGGCGTTCCTCGACCAGGGCGCCAAGCGCGTGGCGATCCTCGACGTCGACTACCACCACGGCAACGGCACCCAGGACATCTTCTACCGCCGCAACGATGTGCTGTTCGCCTCGATCCACGGCGACCCGCTGGTGGAGTACCCGTATTTCCTCGGTCACGCCAACGAGCACGGCGAGGGCGCCGGTGAAGGCTACAACCACAACTACCCGCTGCCCCATGGCACCGGCTGGGATGGCTGGTTCGCCGCGCTGGACGATGCGTGCCGGAAGATCGCCGACTATGCGCCGGACGCGGTGGTTGTATCGCTGGGCGTGGATACGTATAAGGACGACCCGATTTCCGAGTTCAAGCTGGACAGCCCGGACTACCTGAAGATGGGCGAGCGCATCGCCGCACTGGGTATCCCGACCCTGTTCATCATGGAAGGCGGTTACGCGGTGGAGGCCATCGGCGTCAACGCGGTGAACGTGCTGCAGGGCTACGAAGGCGCTGCACGCTAAGTAGAGAAGATCGGGCGGATGAATTTCCGCCCGATTGCTTTTTATGGCTCGCGACCCGTCGTTGGTAATGGTCAGAGTGCGAGCGCATCCAACTGGGGAAGGACATGAACAAGAATACCGCGCTGCGCGGCCTGCTCGCCGCCGCCACCCTCGTCACCGCCGGTGCCGCCAGCGCCGCGCCGGAAGTGCGCATCTACAACTGGTTCGACTACATCGGCCCGGACACCCTCAAGGGCTTCCAGAGCGAGACCGGCATCAAGCCGCAATACGACGTCTACGACAGCAACGAAGTACTGGAAGCCAAGCTGCTTTCCGGCCACTCCGGCTATGACGTGGTCGTGCCCAGCGACAGCTTCCTGCCCAACTACCTCAAGGCCGGCGTGTTCCAGCCGCTGGACAAGAGCAAGCTGCCGAACTGGAAGAATCTCAATCCCGCCCTGCTCAAGGTGCTGGAGAGCAAGGACCCGGGCAACCAGTACGTGATGCCCTACATGTGGGGCACCAACGGCATCGCCTACAACGTCGACAAGGTCAAGGCCGTGCTCGGCGACAACGCGCCGGTGGACTCCTGGGACCTGGTGTTCAAGCCGGAGAACCTGGCCAAGCTGAAATCCTGCGGCGTGGCCTTCCTCGATTCGCCCACCGAAGTCATCCCGCAGGTCCTGCATTACCTCGGCCTGTCGCCGAACAGCCACAATCCGGACGACTACAAGAAAGCCGAGGCGCTGCTGGCGCAACTGCGCCCGCACATTACCTACTTCAGCTCCTCGAAGTTCGTCACCGACCTCGCCAACGGTGATGTCTGCGTGGCCCTGGCCTGGTCCGGCGGCGCAATGCAGGCGGCCAACCGCGCGAAGGAAGCCAACAACGGTATCCACATCGAGTACCGCATTCCCAAGGAAGGCGCCGCAGCGTGGTTCGACGTACTGGCGATTCCGAAGGACTCGAAGAACGTCGAGCAGGCCCACGCCTTCCTCAACTACCTGCTGCGCCCGGAAGTGGTCGCGCCGATCTCCGACTATGTCGCCTACGCCAACCCCAACCAGGCGGCGGACGGGCTGATCTCCAAGGAGCTGCACGACAACCCCAACGTCTACCCGCCGGCGGACGTGCAGGCCAAGCTGTTCTCGGTGGAAATGCTGCCGCCCAAGCTCGAGCGTATCCGCACGCGCACCTGGACCCAGGTGAAATCCGGCAAATAATGTCGCCCACGGCGCTCTGAACAGCGGATTTCCGTTGGCGGCCGAGCGCCGCGAACTGGCATGATCGGCGGACCTTCTTCGAGGAGGTCCGCCGATTTTCATTGGGCTTCCCGAATATCCTCAATTGCTGAGCCTTGAGCGCTGAGCTTTGCTGCCGAGCCTTGCCATGACCTGCCGTGCTGCTGCACACGCCTTCTCAGGGAGGCGTTCATGAATTCCCCAGCCACTATCGTTGAGCGCAAGGGCGCCGATGCCTTCGCCATCCAGGTCATGACCGGCCTGTGCATCATCTGGGGTATCCAGGCGGTGATGGTGAAACTGGCTGCCCACGACATCGCGCCGATCATGCAGGCCTTCGGCCGCAACCTGGTGGCCGCCGTGGTGGTGGGGCTGCTGATGTGCTGGCGTGGCGGTTGGGAAGGCTTCCTGCGCCATGGCACTGTCAAGGGCGGGCTGCTGGCCGGCGTGCTGTTCGCCGCCGAGTTCTTCTTCATCGCCCAGGGGCTGGTCTACACGTCGGCCTCGCACATGGCGGTGTTCATCTATACGGCACCGATCTTCTCGGCGCTGGCGTTGCACTTCCTGCTGCCCAGCGAGCGCCTGCGGCCGCTGCAGTGGCTGGGGATCGGTGTGTGCTTCGCGGGGATCGCGATGTGCTTCGGTGGCGGGTTCGAGCTGGCGAACATGGATGGCCGCATGCTGCTGGGCGACGCCTTCGGTGTGCTGGCCGGCTTCGCCTGGGGCATGACCACGGTGGCCGTGCGCACCACGCGGCTGTCCGAGGCCAAGCCGATCCTCACGCTGTTCTACCAGTTGCTCATCGCTGCGCTGCTGCTGCCTTTCGCCGCGCTGGCGCTGGGCAAGACCCAGGATGTGAGCTTCACCGCCATCGGCGTGGGCAGCGTGCTGTTCCAGGGCCTGGTGGTGTCGTTCTTCAGCTACTTCACCTGGTTCTGGCTGCTGCGCCGCTACCTGGCATCGAACCTGGCGGTGTTCTCCTTCATGACGCCGATGTTCGGCATCGCCTTTGGCGTGCTGATCCTCGGCGAGCCACTGACCCTGAACTTCGTCGCGGGCGCCGTGCTGGTGCTGGCCGGCATCACGCTGGTGAGCAGCGAACAGTGGATCCGGCGGATGCTTCGTCGCTGATATGGGAATTGTCGCGCTCTTGATTCAGGTCAGGCGCCGCGATGAGGGAAGACGATAGTCTTTGTTTCAAGGAGTGAGTGGCACGGGCGGAGAGTGGGACGCCGGGCTATTCTTCCTAGGGCGGCCCATGGTGGTAACGGGTCGCCCGACCTGAATTCGAACGAGGAGGCATTCCATGAAAGTCTGGCTGCAAAGCATTGCGTGGAAACTCGGTGTCGCGCTCGGCCTGATCGAGCCTCCACGTCTGCAACCCATCCCCATCCGCAGCGACGATCAGCGTCGCCTGATGGAGCAGCGTCGGCGCTACTGATCGCGCCCCGCTACCGCAAGAGAAAAACCCGCCAATTGGCGGGTTTTTTCATGGTGCGCCCGTTATTCGTGGGCCTTGAACCAGTCGTCGATCATCGATTTCAGTCTTTCCCCGGAGAAGCTGTCGAAGTGCCCGCCGTGCACGGTGCGCACCGGCAGCTCGCGCAGGCGTGCGAGGCTGGCGGCGTAGTCGTCGAGGTCGGAATGGTAGGCGTCTTCGATCAGCGGGCCGTCATAGATGATGTCGCCGGAGAACAGCGTCTGCGTCTTCTCTTCCCAGAGGCTGATGCCGCCCGGTGAATGGCCGGGGGTGTGCAGGACCTGCAGGGCGCGGTCGCCGAGGTCGAGCACGTCGCCCTCATCGATGGTGCGGGTGGCCGGCGCAGCCTTGACGCGGTATTCGGCATAGCACAGCGGACAGTCCGGGTGGGCGTCGAACATTTCGTCGTCGACGAAAGCGCTGGCCAGGGTGCGCTCGCCGTCGGGGCTGGCGAGGATGTCGGCTTCGGCCGGGTGCACCAGGCGCTCGGCGAACTCGTGGTGGCCGGCGATGTGGTCGAAATGGGTATGGCTGGCCACGGCCAGCAGTGGGCGCTCGGTGAGCCAGGGCAGTTGTTCGCGCAGGCTGACCAGGCCCGAGCCGCTGTCCACCAGCACGTCGCGGTCGCGCCCCTGGATGTGCCACATGTTGCAGCGGTAGAAGGGGCGGACGTAGGGCTCGTGGATCAGGCTGACGCCGTCGTAGCAGTGACGGACCTCGAACCAGCGGTCGCGGGTGACGATCTTCATGGTTGCGCGCCTTGTCGTGCTGAACGTAGGGCGTACAACCGCTAATGGTTGTACGCCGATGCACCGTGCCATTGATTGATGGCAGGGCCAGGCTCGGAGCGTTTGGGACTCTCGTAGGAGCGAGCTTGCTCGCGAACAGTTCCGAGGTGGGTGGTTCGCGAGCGAGCTCGCTCCTACAAGGAGACTTCACCCTAACCTCTCCCAGGGGGAGAGGGAACCGTTCGGAGCCTTGGGGGATTGGAGCGGCGTCGCCGGTAGCTGCGCCGCCGCTCGGCTCTGGCGGATTCCCGCTCCCCCTGGGAGAGGGCAGGGGGATGGAGTGACGCGAACGTAGGGCGAATAACCGTTCACGGTTATCCGCCATCAGCGCCGGAGTCGAGGGCTGGCGGCGGATAACGCTGGCGCGTTATGCGCCCTACGAAAGCGTTACGGTGCGAAAGGCGCCGCTTCCATCACTTCCACGATCAGCGGGCGATCGCTAGGCGCGCTGCGCAGCAATTCCTGCAGGTGCGCGTGGTCGCGGGCGCGTTCGGCTTCGCAACCAAAGCCCTTGGCGATGGCGAGGAAGTCCGGGGTGTAGATATCCACGCCCAGCGGGGTGATGTCGCGGCGTTCCATGTAGCGCTTGATCTCGCCGTAGCCGTAGTTGTTCCACAGCAGGACGATGATTCCCACCTTGGCTTCCACGGCGCTGGCCAGTTCGGTCATGGTGAACTGCAGGCCACCGTCGCCCATCAGGCTGATCACCGGGCGGCCCGGCTCGCCGAGCTTGGCGCCGATGGCGGCCGGGAGGCCGTAGCCGAGGGTGCCGTAGCCGGTGGAAGCGTTGAACCAGCGGCGGCCGCCGTCCAGTTCCACCAGGTGGTTGCCGCTGTAGACGGTCTGCGTCGAGTCGCCGACGAAGCGCGCATCGGGCAGCACTTCGAGGATCTTGCCGAACAGCTCGCGGTAGTGCGCCCAGCCGCTGAAGTCCTCGGCCAGTTGTGCGCGTACCTTGGCTGCGCGCTGGGCGCCGGGGCTGTTGGCGTCGGCCTGGCGGGCCGGCAGCAGTTCGAGCAGGGCGCGCATGGCGGTGCGGGCGTCGCTGTGGATGGCGATGCTCGGCGCGTAGTTGCGCATCAGCTGCTGCGGGTCGATGTCGATGCGGATCAGCTCGCCGCCGATCTTGAAGTTGCCGTCGAACACCACGTCGTAGTCGGTCTCGCCCAGCTCGGTACCGATGGCCAGGACCACGTCGGCCTGCTCGGCCAGCTCACGCACGGGGATCAGCGACTGGTTGCTGCCGATCAGCAGCGGGTGTTCCGGTTGCAGCAGGCCCTTGGCGTTGATGGTCAGTGCGGTCGGGGCATCGAGGGCGATGGCCAGCGCGCGGGCTTCGGCCTGGGCTTCGACGCAGCCGCCGCCGAGCAGCAGCAGCGGGTTCTTCGCCTTGGCCAGCTTGGCGGCGGCCTCGTGCAGCGGCGAGCGCGCCGGAGCCGGGCGGGCCAGTTGCACGCGCGGGCGCACCTGCATGTGGTCGGCCGGGGCGGTGATGATGTCCAGCGGCAGCTCGATGTGCACCGGGCGCGGACGCTCGCTGTCGAACACGGCGAAGGCGCGGGCCAGCACGGCGGGGAGTTCCTCGACGCTCATCAGCGTATGGCTGAAGGCGCTGACCCCGGCGACCATGGCGCGCTGGTTCGGCAGCTCGTGCAGGTAGCCGTTGCCGTGGGCCAGGCGCGAGCGTTCGTTGACGCTGCTGATCACCAGCATGGGGATCGAGTCGGCGTAGGCCTGGCCCATGGCGGTGAGGATGTTGGTCATGCCCGGGCCGGTGATGATGAAGCACACGCCCGGCTTGCCGGTGACGCGGGCGTAGCCGTCGGACATGAAGCCGGCGCCCTGTTCGTGGCGCGGGGTGATGTGGCGGATGCCGCTGTGGGGCAGGCCGCGGTACAGCTCGACGGTGTGTACGCCGGGGATGCCGAAAACGGTATCGACGCCCCAGGCTTCGAGTTGCTTGACGAGGAATTCGCCGCAGGTGGTCATGGCAGTTCCTTGGAGTTCGTGGGTGAGGTCGTGGTCGTTGATCATGCAAAAGGGCGCGGAGATCAGCTCGCCGCGCCCTTTTGCCTAGCGCAATGCCTTGTCAGGCCGCGTCGGCAACAGCTGCCGGGCGGGGCGACAGCAGGCTGACGACGATGAAGCTGACCAGGCCGATGGCCAGGCTGTAGTAGATCGGGGTGTTGGCGTCGAAGCCATCCTTGAGCATGAACACCAGCGCGGTGATGAAGCCCAGGGCCATGCTGGTGATCGCGCCGGCAGTGGTGGCGCGCTTCCAGTAGATGGCACCGATCAGCGGGATCAGCATACCGCCCACCAGCAGGTTGTACGCCAGGGTCAGGGCGCTGATCACGTCGTTCACCACCAGGGCGATGCCCAGGACCAGGATGCCGGTCAGCAGGGTGCAGATGCGGTTCAGGCTCAGGCGGGTGGAACGCTGGCCGGTGAAGATCGGCAGCAGGTCTTCGGTGATGGTGGTGGAAGCGGCGAGCAGGCCGGCGCTGGCGGTGGACATCATGGCGGCCAGGGCGGCGGCGATCACCAGGCCACGGATGCCGTCCGGCAGGGCGGACTGGACGATGGCGGCGAACGCGTTGTTGACGTTGTCCAGGTCGGGCAGCAGCACCTTGGCGCACATGCCGATCAGCGCGCCGACCAGGCCGTAGATCACGCAGTACACGCCTGCAGCGGTGCCGGCGTACTTGGTGACCTTCTCATCGCGGGCGGTGAACACGCGCTGCCAGATGTCCTGGCCGATCAGGATGCCGAAGAAGTAGATCAGGAAGTAGGTGATGATGGTGTCGTAGCCGATGGTGTGGAAGCTGAAGGCGGTGCTCGGCAGCTTGGCTACCAGCTCGTCCCAGCCACCGACACGATGCAGGCAGATCGGCAGCAGGATGAACATCAGGCCGACGGTCTTGATGATGAACTGCACGATGTCGGTCAGGGTCAGCGACCACATGCCGCCGATGGTGGAGTAGATCACCACGACGCCGCCGCCGAGCAGCACGGACACCCAGAACGGCAGGCCGAACAGGACCTGCATCACGGTGCCGATGGCCAGGGTGGAGACCACGCCGATCATCAGTGCGTAGGCGAACATGATCACCGCCGAAGCCTGGCGTGCCATCGGGTTGTAGCGGCGCTCCAGGACCTGGGTGACGGTGAAGATGCGCAGCTTGAGCAGCGGCTTGGCGAGGAACAGGTTCAGCGCGATGATGCCGGCGCCGAGTGCGGCGCACAGCCAGAAGCCGGAGATGCCATGGACGTAGCCCAGGCGCACGGTGCCAACGGTGGAGGCGCCGCCCAGCACGGTAGCGGCCATGGTGCCCATGTAGAACGCCGGGCCGAGGTTGCGGCCGGCCACCAGGTAGTCTTCGTGGGTCTTGGCGCGGCGCATGCCGTACCAGCCCAGCCACAACATGCCAGCGGCATATATCAGTACGACGATCAGATCTAACGCCATGGTCGGCTCCTCACACTTGCATTGTCATTGTTGCCGCGCGCTTGTGGCGTGCGGTAGGGCATCGGACCGGCGGCAACCGGTCCGATGGGGCTTTCAGGTGATGCGTTTTGCGTCAGCTCGCGCGAAGCCGGGCTCAGGCCGCCGGCTCGCTGATGCTGCGCACCGGGCGGTCATTGCTGCCGACCCAGCGCGGGCCCTTGGGGCCGTAGACGCCGGCGGGTTCCGGGAAGGTCCGCAGCAGGGCGATGTAGAGCAGGGCAGCGACGCCGAGGGTGACCGGCAGGCTGATGTCGATACCGCCGGCCAGGTTGCCCAGCGGGCCGACGAACTGGCCCGGCAGGTTGACGAAGCACAGGCCCAGGGCCGCGCTCGGGATCCACGCACCCATGCCACGCCAGTTCCAGCCGTTGTGGAACCAGTAGGCGCCGCCTTCCTGGCCACGGGTGAACACCTGCAGGTCATCGGCGTGGTAGAAGCCACGACGGATGATCAGGCCGAGGATCATGATGATCATCCACGGGCTGGTGCAGGTGATGATCAGCACGGCGAAGGTGGACACGCTCTGCACCAGGTTCGCGGCGAAGCGACCGATGAAGATGAAGGCAATCGACAGCAGGCCGATCAGCAGGGTGGCCTGTACGCGGTTGAGCAGGCGCGGGAACACGCTGGACATGTCCAGGCCGGTGCCATACAGCGAGGTGGTACCGGTGGACATGCCGCCGATCACCGCGATCAGGCACACCGGCAGGAAGAACCAGCTCGGCGAAACCGCCAGCAGGCCGCCGACGTAGTTGTTCTGCGCGATGTAGTCCGGGGCGTTGACGGCAACGATGGTCGCTGTGGCCAGGCCGAACAGGAACGGGATCAGGGTCGCCAGCTGGGCGCAGATCACCGCCAGCATGATGCGCTTCTGCGAGGTCTGGCGCGGGATGTAGCGCGCCCAGTCACCGAGGAAGGCGCCGAACGACACCGGGTTGCTCATGGCCAGCAGGGCGGCGCCGATGAAGGCGGCCCAGAAGCCTTCGCTACCCATCTGCACGGTGCCGGCGTAGCTGGCGTCGAACGGGCCGGAGAAGGCGAACAGGCCGAGCAGGAACAGCAGGCTCGCGGCCCATACGGCGATCTTGTTGACCATCAGCATGAAGCGGAAGCCGTAGATGCAGACGATCAGCACCAGCACGGCGAACAGACCGTAGGCCAGGCCCAGGGTCAGGTCGGTTTCCGGCAGGTCGAACAGGCGCTTGGCGCCACCGATCAGCGCATCGCCCGAGCTCCACACGGAGAGCGAGAAGAACGCGACAGCGGTGAGCAGCGACAGGAACGAACCGACGATCCGCCCGTGCACGCCGAAGTGGGCGCCCGAGGAGACCGCGTTGTTGGTGCCGTTGAGCGGACCGAACAGGCCCATCGGTGCGAGGATCAGCGAGCCGACCAGTACGCCGAGGACGATGGCCCAGACGCCGGCCTGGAACGACAGCCCGAACAGCACCGGGAAGCTGCCGAGCACGGCGGTGGCGAAGGTGTTGGCGCCACCGAAGATCATGCGGAACAGGTCGGTGGGCGTGGCGTTGCGTTCGCTATCCGGGATCTGTTCGACCCCGAATGTCTCGATGGTTGTAATTGCGTGTGCGTTGTTCTTGTTATCCATGACTTCCTCCCGGGGAGCCCTGTCTTTATGGCGTCGGAGACGGTGACAGGTGCTCGTGTGTGGCCAGCCAGCGGCCCTGTTTCGGATCACGGCGGAAGATGATGGTCTCCCGTTCGTGGTTCAGGCTTTCCTCTCCCTGGATGCGCAGCCGCGTGGCGACGTCGTGGCAGAACACCGCCACGTCTTCGCTTTGCAGGCTCACAAAGGTGTTGCTCGAAAGGCAGTCAAGGACTTCGAAACCATCGTCACGCAGCCAGCCTTCCCACACTTCGCGATAAGCCGCGCGCGACAGCAGCGGCACCGGCCAGGTGTGGAAGATGAAGGAGGCGTCTTCGCTGAAGGCGGCGAAGTAGGCTTCGGTGTCGGTGCGCGCGAAGGCTGCCACGAGATCGCGGGCAGCCTCCAGCACCTGTGCTACGCAGGCGTCGTTATTCATGGGTGTGCTCGTGCGCTCAGCGGCGCTCTACGCCCGGGAGGATGCAGAGCATTTCGTACAGCAGGTTGGCGCCGAGCAACGAGGTGTTGCCGGTGGTGTCGTAGGGCGGGGAGACCTCGACCAGATCGCAGCCGATGATGTCCAGGCCCTGGCAGCCACGGACGATCTCGATCGCCTGGATGGTGGTCAGGCCGCCGATTTCCGGGGTGCCGGTGCCGGGCGCCCAGGCCGGGTCGATGCCGTCGATGTCGAAGGACAGGTACACCGGGCCGCCGCCGACTTTCTCGCGGACTTCGGCCATCAGCGGTTCCAGCGACTTGTGCCAGCACTCTTCGGCCTGCACTACGCGGAAGCCCTGCTTGCGGCTCCAGTTGAAGTCTTCGGCGGTGTAGCCCTGCGCACGCAGGCCGATCTGCACCACGCGGTCGCAGTCCAGCAGGCCTTCTTCCACCGCGCGGCGGAAGGTGGTGCCGTGGGCGATCTTCTCGCCGAACATGTGGTCGTTCACGTCGGCGTGGGCGTCGATGTGAACCAGGCCGACCTTGCCGTGCTTCTTGTGGATGGCACGCAGGATCGGCAGGGTGATGGTGTGGTCGCCGCCCAGGGTCAGCGGGAGGATGCCGTGGTCGAGGATCTTGTCGTACGCCTCTTCGATGATGCGTACGGCTTCCATCAGGTTGAAGGTGTTGATCGCCACGTCACCGATGTCGGCGATGTTCAGCGAGTCGAACGGCGCAGCGCCGGTAGCCATGTTGTACGGACGGATCATCACCGACTCGGCGCGGATTTCGCGCGGCCCGAAACGAGTGCCGGAGCGCAGGGAGGTGCCGATGTCCAGGGGCACGCCGACGAAGGCGGCATCGAGCTGGTTGAGCTCTTCGGGGGACTGGATATGCGGCAGGCGCATCATGGTGGCGATGCCGCCGAAACGCGGCATTTCGTTACCGCCCAGGGGCTGGTGAAGTTTCTTGTCCATGGGGAGGGCCTCAGGCTGATCGCTGTCTTCGTGGAAACAGGCTTGTTGAATACAGGGGGTCGATTTTCTTCATGCCGGGTAGTGGAAAAAATCGCTGGCTACAAATAATCACTTCAGAGTTTTCTAAACTAATGACGGCGGCTAGACTGCGCCACCTTGCCGCAGCAGACGGCTCGCCGGGCTTGTGGCCTGCGGTTCCTGAATAGATAGGTGGCTTGCTATCATCCTTTTTTCAGGTATAGAAACTACTGAACTAGAGCGGCCCGGCCGCGGTTTTGCGGAGTCTTCATGAGCGCGAGCGCATTGCCCGACGTCAAACTGCTGCGGATTTTCGCCTGCGTGGTGCGCAGCCAGGGCTTCGCCGCGGCACAGCAGGAACTGAACCTGTCGACCTCGGCGATCAGCACCTACATGAGCCAACTGGAGAACCAGTTGGGCATCGTGCTCTGCCACCGTGGGCGTGGCGGTTTCGGCCTGACCAGCAAGGGCGAGCTGTTCCACCAGGAAACCCTGCGCATCCTCGGTGAGCTGGAAGGCTTCGAGCGCTATGCGGCGACCCTCAAGGGTGAGCTGCGCGGCACCCTGAACCTTGGCGTGCTGGATTCCACCGTGAGCGACCCGGCGCTGCCGCTGGCGGATGTGATCGGCTCCTTCAGCAGCCTGCACCCCGCGGTGCACCTGCACTTGCAGGTGCAGAGCCCGTACGAGCTGCAACTGGCGGTGCTGGACAACCGCCTGGACCTGGCCATCGGCTCGTTCTTCAGCCGGATGAACGGCCTGGTCTACCAGCCTCTTTATAGAGAGCAGCACTGGTTGTACTGCAGCGACCGCCACCCGCTGTTCGACGGACGGCGCATCCCCGCCGAGCTGATCACCCAGCAGCGCATGGTTGGCCGCGGCTACTGGAGCCAGGCGGAGCTGGCGCGGCACGGCTTCAAGCACAGCGCCGGCACGGTGGAAAGTATGGAGGCGCAGCTGATCCTGATTCTTTCCGGCGGCTACATCGGCTACCTGCCCGAGCACTACGCCCATCCCTGGGTGGAGCAGGGCCGCCTGCGCGCGCTGCTGCCGGCGACCTTCGGCTACCAGGCGCCGTTTTCGCTGATCCTGCGCCGGGGCCGCTCGCGCGAGCCGCTGATCCAGAACTTCCGCGACCTGCTGCGCACCCAGCCGAGCCAGTCATGAGCCGCGCCCGTTGTCCGCGCTGCGAGCGCCCGTTGAAGCATTGCCTGTGTGCGCTGATTCCCCGTGTGGATAACCGCACCCGCGTGCTGCTGTTGCAGCATCCGAGCGAGGTCGGCCACGCGCTGAACACTGCGCGGCTGGCGGCGCTTGGCCTGGTCAATGCGGAATTGATGGTTGACGAGGACTTCAGCAGCCTCGACCTGTCCGCCTGGGACGCCTGGCTATTGTTCCCCGGCGAATCCGCTGTCGGTCTGGCTGATCTGGCCGCGCAGCCTGTGGATAAACCACGCCTGCTGGTCGTCCCAGACGGCACCTGGCGCAAGGCGCGCAAGCTGCTGCACCTCAACCCGAACCTCGCTGCGCTGCCGCGCGTTGTGCTGCCGGAAGGACTCACCTCGCGCTACCGCCTGCGCAAGGCGCCGGTCGAAGGCGCACTGTCGACCATCGAAGCGGTGGTGCATGCGCTCGATGCGCTGGATGCGCCGCAGTCCCACGCCGCGCTGCTGCGCCCGTTCGATGCACTGATCGAAGGGCAGATCGCCGCGATGGGCGAGGAAACCTTCCAGCGCAACCACGGGCCGCGCTGCTGATCCGCTCCTACGAGATACCTCTGCGCTTGGACCATCCCTCACCCTAGCCCTCTCCCAAGGGGAGAGGGGACCGTTCGGTGCAGGATGAAACCTTCGCGTCAGTCGGCTCGGACTGCCCCCTCTCCCTGAGGAGCGGGGCGCGCAGCCAGGGTTGGGGTGAGGGGGAAGACGCAGAGACGGGCTATCCAGAGAAGACAGTTGCTCCTACAGGAGCAGGAGCGCGGGGACGCGCGTATACTGCGCCCCTTACTCCCCTTCGCGAGGTGTTCGTCCGATGCGTCATTGATGCCGCCGTGGTTTCACGGCCCGTTTCCGTCCCAGGTTCCGTTCCTGGGGGTTACCCGGCATCCGATGGATTGGCGTATGACGAACCCTGTCTCCCTGACGCTGCATGGCGTCACGTTTCAATTGCCCACGGGCGAACCGCTGTTTCACGACCTCGATGAAACCTTTGATGGCCGTCGCACCGCATTGGTCGGGCGCAATGGCGTGGGCAAGTCCGTGCTGGCGCGGATCATGGCGGGCGAGCTGGCTGCCAGCGCCGGTCGTTGCCTGCTCTCCGGGCCGGTGCATTACCTGCCACAGCGCCTCGAGCCACAAGGGTTTGGCTGCGTCGCAGAATTGGCAGGCGTACAACCGCTGCTGGATTCGCTGGCGCGCGTCGAAGCCGGTGGGGTCGCCCAGGCCGATTTTGAACGCCTCGATGGCCACTGGGACATCCGCGCCCGCCTGGAGGCGGAACTGTCGGCGGCCGGGCTCGCCCATCTGCTGCCAGATACGCCCGCCTCGCGCCTCAGTGGTGGCGAGTGCACACGGGTTGCGCTGCTTGGCGCCTGGCTCAGCGGCGCCGATTGGCTGATCCTCGACGAACCGAGCAACCACCTTGACCGCACCGGCCGCGATGCCCTGTGCGACCAACTGCAGCGCTGGCGCGGCGGCCTGATTCTGATAAGCCATGACCGCCTGTTGCTCGACGACATGCAACGCATCGTCGAGCTGTCTTCGGCTGGACTGCGCAGCTACTCCGGTGGCTACGCCTTCTACCGTGAGGTGCGTCAGCAGGAGCAGGACAATGCCCAGCGCGAGTTGCAGCGGCGCAAGCTGGAGCGTGATCGCCAGCAGCACGCCATGCAGGAGCAGCGCGAGCGCCAGGAGCATCGGCAGGCGAAGGGGCGCAAGGAGGCCAAGGAAGCCAATCAGGCGAAGATTCTCGTCGACCGGCAGAAGGAGCGCAGCCAGGGCAGCATCGCGCGCCTGGCCACGCAGCATGACGAGCGTCGGCAACGGCTGACGCGGGAGGTGAGCGAGGCTTTCGAGCAGTTGCGCGAGGACCGCGCGGTGGTCCTCAACGCGCCGGACTGCGAGCTGCCCGAGTCCCGTGGGGTAATGCTGCTGGAGTCGCTGCGCCTGCCATACGGCAACGCTGCGCCGCTGGACTTGCAGTTGAACGGGCCGCGCCGTGTGGCGGTCACCGGGCGCAACGGCAGCGGCAAGTCGACCCTGCTCAAGGTGATGGCCGGCGTACTCAGCCCCGCTGCTGGCTTCTGCGAAGTGAGGGTGCGCAGTGCCTATCTGGATCAGCACCTGACCGCGCTGGCGCCGGAGCGTTCGGTGTTCGAGCAGCTACAGGAGCGCAATCGCGTGGCGGACCCTGCGCTGCTGCGTACCCGGCTGGCGCAGCTGGGTTTGCCGGCGGCACGGGTCGAGTTGCCCAGTGCGCTGCTCAGCGGTGGCGAGCGGCTGAAAGCGGCGCTGGCCTGCGAACTCTACGCCGAGCATCCGGCGCAGCTGCTGCTTCTGGACGAGCCGGACAACCACCTCGACCTGCCTTCCCGCGAGGCGCTGGAAAACCTCCTGCGTCAGTACCGGGGCGCGCTGCTGGTGGTCTCCCATGACGCTGCGTTTCTCGACCGGCTCGAACTCGATGCGCGGCTGGAGTGCGGGGAGATCGGCTGGCGCTGGCTGGCCGGGTGAGGCTTTACCGGTCGGGAAGGGCTGGGTAGGATCGTCGTCCTTCCCTCTCCGGCTGCCTCTGCCGTGCACCGCCCAGGCGTTGATTCGCGAAGCGGGCATTCATGCTGCCGACGCTCCAACGGCCGTCACCTGCGTGGCGCGCTATCCCATTGTGATTTGCTGAATCAGGATGAATTCATGCTCATTCGCCAACGCATTGCTGCGGACAACCCGCGGCTGCTCGACATCTGGCTGGGCGCCGTGCGCGCGACCCACGACTTCCTGCAACCCGCCGACATAGACGCGCTGCTGCCGCAGGTTCGCGATCTCTACCTGCCCGCCGTCGAGGTCTGGGTGGCGGTCGATGCCGACGACTGTCCCCAGGGCTTCATCGGCCTCAACGACAACCATGTGGAAATGCTTTTCATCGACCCGGATTGCCGGGGGCGGGGCCTTGGCCGCGCGCTGCTGGATTTCGTGCGCGAATCGCGCGGTACGCTGAGTGTCGACGTCAATGAACAGAATCCTCAGGCAGTGGGGTTCTATCTGCACTATGGCTTTGTCCAGACCGGGCGCTCGCCGCTGGATGGCGAAGGGCGGCCATTCCCCTTGCTGCATATGAGCCTGCCGGCATAAGCGGCTCTGTGTAGGAGCGAGCTTGCTCGCGAATGGATTTCCCGACGATGCCGTTGCCTCAGACGGGTTCGCGAGCAAGGACTAGGCATCCCCCTCGGTCCTACAAAAAGCCGGGGGTCACGCTGTGTGCTCGGTCTCGCCGCTGCCGAAGCGGATGCTCCGCGCGCCGAGCCTGAGCAGGCTGTCGGCGAACAGGTCGCTGGCGGTGTGGCGGCAGTCCCAGGCGGCTTCCCAGTCTTCCTGGCGGCGCCAGTGCAGGCGACCGACCAGCCGTTGTGGCTCGCCTTCGGCATGCAGCTCGCTGGCGAGGTAGCCGGGGCGTCGGTAGAACAGCTCCTGCAGGTGCGACAGGTAATCGCCCAGCCGCGCGGCAATGTGCGGGCGTTGCCGGGGTGGTACGTCAATCTCGATCTGCAGGATGAAGTGCGGGTTGTCCACGCAGGCATGGGCGGTGATCGGGGCGGGTTGCGTCATGTTCCTGGGCTCCCTGGCTTGAACCGAATGCCTGGCGAGGGTAAAACCTCAACTTAAGTTGAGGTCAATAGCCCATGAAAGAATCTTCTTCCTGCTCCATGCATCGCGAGCTGAGCGTCGGCGAGCTGGCCAAGCGTGCCGGCGTGGCGGTTTCCGCGCTGCACTTCTACGAGGCCAAGGGCCTGATCAGCAGCTCGCGCAATGCTGGCAACCAGCGCCGTTATTCCCGCGACACACTGCGCCGGGTGGCAGTGATCAAGGTGGCGCAACGGGTCGGCATTCCCCTGGGGGAGATCGCCGAGGCACTGGGTTCGTTGCCGAAAGGGCACAACCCGTCGGCGGCGGACTGGGCGCGATTGTCGGCACGCTGGCGCGAGGACCTGAACGAGCGGATCGAGAAATTGCTGCTGCTGCGCGATCAACTCGACGGCTGCATCGGTTGCGGGTGTTTGTCGATGGAGGCCTGCCCGTTGCGCAATCCGGGGGACAGGTTGGCGGAGGAGGGGCC
>NZ_BQHJ01000014.1 GCF_021603645.1 Pseudomonas pseudonitroreducens
ACTTGGCGTCGCTGTGTTCTTCGTTGGCGGCGGAGGCGAGGACGACGTCGCGCCCGGCGCTCATGGCGATGTCGCGCGCGGCGTCGATGCGGCTGGCGACGGCGCTGAGGTCGCGGCCGGCGTTCAGCTCCAGATTGCCGCCCACCTGCACATCGCTGCCGTGCTGGGTGACGCTGGTGACGTTGCCGGTGACGCGGCGGCTCTGGAAGTCGAAGCTGTCGACCTCCTGCGCGGCTTCCAGGCGCAGGTCGCGCCCGGCGGTGAGGCTGGCATTGCCGCCGGCCTGGAGGACGCTGCCGGCACTGATCAGGTCGCGCCCGGCGGTGATCTCCAGGTCGCCGCGGGCTTCGATGCGGGCGGCGTTGTTGGCGATTTCCTTGTGGATGCGGTGGGCGTCGTTGCTGGCGTCGACCGAGGTGATGCTGCGCTCGTTGATGACGTCGCCGGTCAGCGCGGTGAGGCTGACGTCGCGGCCGCTGATGATGCCGCCAGCCGCGTTGCGGATGCTGTCGACGGCGAGCAGGTCGAGGCGATTGCCGGCTTCGATCAGGCCGCTGTTGTTGATGTTGGTGGCGCTGGCGGCGAGGTCGCCGCTGGCGCGCAGGGTGCCCTGGTTGGTCAGGTTGCCGCCGCTGATCAGGGACAGGTCGTTGCCCATGATCAGGGCGCCGTTGGCCGCCAGGCGGCCGTCGGTCTGGGCGAGGTAGAGCACCGGCACCAGGACCTTTTCACCGTTGATGGTGGCTTCTTCAAGCCAGACGATGTCGTGGGTCAGCGCGGCGACCTGTTCGGCGCTCAGGCCGACGCCCAGTTGCAGTTGGAGGCTGTCCTTGTAGGCGATGGCGTTGTCCATCAGGTACTTGAACAGCGCTTCGTCGCTGGCCATGCCGTCGATGTAGCGCTGGCCGGTGCGGGCGACCACCGCTTGCTGGATCAGGCGCTGTTCGTAGAGGCCGTCGCCCAGGCGCTTCTGTGCCTTGTCCGGATCGTAGCCAAGCAGGCCGAGCAGGTAGTCGGAGCCGAGGAAGCTCTTCAGGCTGGTCAGCTCGGGGTTGGTTTCGACCAGGTACTTGTGGCTGTTGTCCGGCGTGGTGCTGCTGGGCAGGCCCTGCACACGCGGGACGTTGAGGGCGGCGCCTGACTGTGCGTCCGTGCTGGCGGCGTTATTGCCCAGGGCGACGTTGCCAGCGCCGGCGGTGCCGCCGCCCAGGCTCTGCTCGCGTTGCGCCGCGCTGATGGTCTGGCCGTTGAAGCTGAGATCGCCGGCGCCCTGTACGGTGCCGGTGCTGCCACCGCTGCCACCCTGGCCGCTGAGACGGAACAGGCCGTTCTCCCCCTGCGGCAGGCTGAAGCCCGGCAGGGTGACGGGGTTGACCTGCTTCTGGGCGAGGTCCGGCGGCAGTTGCGAGGTGATCGCCAGTTGCACGGTGGTGGCGCCGTTGGTGACCCCGACATCGCGCGGGCTGATGGTCTGCGCGCCGGCATCGCGCTTCACCACGCTGTTATCGAAACTCTGGCTGGCGTTGATCACCACGTTGCCGGTGGCCTGGATCACCGCGGAAGCGGCAGGCGTGCCGGAGACTGCCACGTCGGAGGTGGTGATGTTGAAGAAGCCACCCGGATAGCCGGCGGATTCGAAGACCTGCTGGCGGGTCAGGCGGCCGGGGTCGTAGTCCGGCGAGTTCGGGTCGTTGTAGCGGTTATACAGGTCCTTGTTGGCGCGGAAGGCCCAGTATTCGCTGTCGTTACGGGTGTAGAACTCGGCGTTGTAGTGGCGCTCGACGCCGCCGGCGGCACCCTGGTTGCGGAAGGTGGCCGTCTGGATGTCGATGTTTCCACCCGAGCCGATGCTGCTGTACAGGTTGTCGAAGGAGCCGCCACGGAAGCGGAAGTCGCCGCCAGCGGTGATCGACGCCTGGGGCGCGTCCTTGAGGATGACGTCCTCGGAGCGCTCCTGGGAAAGGAAGTGGACTTCGCAGCCCTTGCCGTCGCAGACGTCGTCGTACTTGAACTGGATGCTGCCGGAGACGATGCGCTCGCCGATCTGGAAATCGTCGGCGCGGCGGTTGTCGAAATCCTGCACCAGCAGGGTCATGGCGCCGGCGCTTTCGAAGCTGCCGGAGATGTTCTGCACGCTGCTCGCCCAACCGTCCTGGTCGTTGGCGGCGATATGCAGGGTGCCCAGGCTGTAGAGATCGGCGTTGCGGTTGGTGAAGTTCTGCGTGCGCAACTGCAGGTTGCCGCTGCTGAAGATCAGGCCGTTTTCGTTAAGCAGGTTGCTCGCGCCCAGGTACAGGTTGCCGGCACTGCCGAGGGTGCCACGGTTGTTGAGGCTGGCAGCGCTGACGCGCAGGTCCTGGGTGGCGGTCAGGCGGCCACCGTTGTCGAGGGTGCCGCCCGCACTGACGGTGGTGATGGCGCCACCGCCGGCGATGCTCCCGGCCTGGGCGACGCCGATGTAGCCGGCAGCCAGGTCGAGCCTGCCCAGGCTGCTCAGGCGGCCGTTGGCGGTGTAGTTGCCGTTCAGGTTGAGGTCCAGGGTGCCGTCGCTGGCGATCAGGCCATCGTTCGACCAGTTGCCGCCGCGGCCGATGAGGCTCTGCGCGGCCAGCAACTGGCCGTAGCTGCCCTGAGCGAGCTGCCCGATGTCGAGGTTGAGCACGCGCGCCTGGATGATGGCGTTGTTGGTCCAGCTGGCGGCCTGGTAGGTGAGGCTGCCATTGGTGGTGAAGTTGCCGCCAGCCAGGCCGGCCTTGGCCAGGTCGATGCCGAAGTTGCCACTGCCCACATGCAGCACGGTGCCGGCGCCGTTCTGCAGGGTGCCAGCTTGCAGGTTGAGGTTCTGTGCCGCGGTCTCGATGCGGCCGAGGTTGTTGTTGAGCAGACCTGAGGTGCTGACCTGGGTGGTGTCGTTCTGCCCCAGCGCACGAATGGCGCCTACCACGTTATTGATGCTGGCCGCGCCCAGGGTCAGGTTGCCGCTGCTTTCGATCAGGCCGAACTGGTTGTTCAGCGCGCCAGTGAGGTTGGCGTCGAGGTTGCCGGCGCCGATCCTGCCACCCTGGCCGAGGGCCGCGCCGTCGTTGAACAACTGGTTGCCACGCAGGTAGAGCAGGCCGCCGGCGTACAGGCCGCCGTCCTGGTTGTTCAGGTCGCTGGTGCTGATGCGGTTGTCGCCGCTGACCGCCGAGAGATGGCCGGCGCGGTTGTCGATGCCGCCAGCGGCGGTGATGTCGAGGCCCTTCGCCTGGGTAGTGCCGGCGTTGTTGCTGAAGGTGCCGGTGACCAGCTTGAGGTCGCCGCTGGCGGCGTTGAGGACACCGCCATTGGCGTTGTCGAGGCTGGCGCTGCCCAGGTCGAGCAGGCCGTTCTGGCTGATGATGTGGCCGCCCTGGTTGCCGATCGCACCAGTGGCCTTGAGGGTGGTGTCGCCCTGGCCCTGCAGGGTGCCCGCGCTGTTGTCGATGCGGCTGGCGCTGGCGCTGAGCTGGCCGGTCTTGGCGAAGATCAGGCCGTCCTGGCCGTTGAGCAGTTCGCCGGTGAGGGTCAGGGTCAGGTCGGTCTGCGCGGCCACGGTGCCGCCGGCGCTGTTGTCGAAGCTGCCGGCGAGGACCTTGAGCAGGCCCTGGCTGGCAAGCTGGCCGCCACGGTTCTGCAGGCTGCCGACATTCAGGTTGAGCGGGCCGCCGCTGGCGATTTTCGAGCCGGCGCCGTTGTTGAGCAGCGTGCCGAGCAAGCCGAGCCGCAGGGCGCCCTGGCTGATCAGGCTGCCGCCGCTGTTGTCGAGGCTGCTGGCGTCATAGTCGACGCTGGCGGCGCTGATCTGCCCGCCACGGTTAGCCACAGCCTTGGCGCTGCCGGTCAGGCTACCCTGGGTGCTGAGCAGGCCGGCGCCGCTGTTGTCGAGGTCGCCGCCGAGGGTCAGGCCGAGGTCGCCCTGGGTGGAGACGATGCCGTTGGCGTTGTTCAGGCTGCCCGCGCCGAGGCTGAGCCTGCCCTTGCTGACCAGCGCACCCTGGTCATGGTTGTCGAGGGCACCACTGAGGGTCAGGGTCAGCGCGCCATCGCGGCTGGAGAGGGTACCGCCGCCGCTGTTGTCCAGGCTGGCGGCATTCACCACCAGGCCTTGCCAACCGGAGAGCAGGCCCTGGTTGGCGTTGCGCAGGGTGTTGGCGTTCAGGTCGAGTTGGCCGGCGCTGATCAGGCGGCCCTGGTCGCGGTTGTCGAGGGTGCCGCTGACGGTCAGGGTGAAGCCCTGGCTGGCGGAGATTTCCCCGCCGCGGTTGTCGAGGTTGCCCAGGCCGTTGATCTGCAGGGCACCGGTGGCGCTGAGCAGGCCGCCCTGGTTGTCGAAGTCGCCACGCTGGGCGCCGTTACCCAGGTCGAGGGTCAGCTTGCCTTCACCGATCAGCGCTGCCTGACGCTGGATCAGTTGGGCAACGATCAGGTGCAGGTCGCCCTTGGCAGAGATTTCCCCGCCGCCAGTGGCTTCGAGCTTGCCACCGCGCAGGGTCAGTGCGCCCTGGCTGGTGATCAGGCCACCGGGTTTGCCGGCGGCGCTGGCGCCGTTGAGAACGTTGCCGGCGCCGAGGTCGAGGCCCTGGGCGCCGCTGATGACGCCGTCGCGGTTGTCCAGGTCGGCGGTGCTGCCGTCGAGGCGGCCCTGGGCAAGCAGGCGACCGTCGCGGTTGTCGGTGCTGCCGGTCGCCAGCAGCAGGTTGCCACTGGCAGAAAGCAGGCCGCCCTGGTTGTTCAGGCTGGCGCTGCCGACGTCGAGTTGGCCGCCGGCGACCAGTGCGCCGTCGCCGTGGTTATCCAGCGCACCCTGGCTGCGCACGAACAGGTCGCCGCGGCTGGCGAGGGTACCGCCCTGGCTGTTGTCGAGGCTGGCGGCGGTGACGCTGAGACCATTGTTGCCCGACAGCACGCCGGCGCTGCTGTTGTTCAGCGCGGCCGTGGTGAGGGTCAGGCGATCGCTGGAAATCAGCTTGCCGCCCTGGTTGAGCAGCGTACCGGTATTGAGGGTGAACGCGCGGTCGCTGGAGATTTCCCCGCCCCGGTTGTCGAGGCTGGCGACATTGCGCAGCACCAGCTGAGCCGGGCTGCCGAGCAGGCCGCCAGCGTTGTTCAGGGCACCGCCTTGCAGGTCGAGATCCACTCCTGCCTGGCCGATCAGTTGGCCGCCGCCGTGCTGGTCGAGGCCCGTCACACGACCGTCGATGACGCCACGGGCGGACAGGCTGCCGCCCTGGCTGTTGTCCAGCTGGGCAGCGGCGAGGTGGATGGCGGCGTCGGTGACGATACGGCCTTTCTGGCTGTTATCCAGTTTGGCGCCTTGCAGGCTGATGTCACCGGCGGCGCTGAGGATACCGCCGGCGTTGTTCAGGTCGGCACCAGCGAGGTCGATGGCCGCGTCGCTGAGCAGCTTGCCGCCCTGGTTGTTCAGCGCGCCGGTGAGGCGCGAGAACAGCAGGCCGGCGCTGGAAACGCTACCGGCGCGGTTGTCGAGGCTGCCGGCGTTGAGGGTCAGGGCCCCCTGGCTGAGCAATGCGCCGTTGCCGCTGTTGTCCAGCGCGCCAGACAGTTGCAGCCAGACATTTTTCTGGCTGCTGAGCAGGCCGCCCTGGCTGTTGTCCAGGCTCTGCCCGGTGAGCGTCAGGCCGTCGCGACCGGCCAGGGTGCCGGCGCGGTTGGCGAGGCGCTGCACCTGCAGGTTGAGGCCAGCGTCGCCAATCACCTTGCCGGCGCCGTTGTCGAGGCTCGCTGCCTGCACATCGACCTTGGCGCGGCTGGAGATTTCACCGCCCTGGTTGAGCAGGTCGCTGCCCTTGAGAGTCACGCCGTTATTGGCGGCGATCAGGCCGCCACTGCGATTGTCCAGCTGCCCGGCGTCGAGGTTCAGCGCGCCCTGGGCCAGCAGCTCACCGCCCTGCTGGCTGAAGTTGTCGGCCTTGGCGAGCAGGTCACCCTTGGCATTCATGCTGCCCTTGGCGTTGCTCACCTGGCCGGCAGTCAGGTGCAGGGCCGCGCCGCTATCCAGGCTGCCGCCCTGGCTGTTGTCCAGTTGGCCGATGTCGAGTGTCAGGTCACCCAGGCTGCTGATCACGCCCAGCGCGCTGTTGTTCAGGCTGGCGCCGGAGACGGTCACGCCGGCATCGCCGACCACCAGTCCGCCGCGGTTATCCAGATTGCCGGCGTGCACGCCGAGCGCACCCTTGGCCGAGAGCAGGCCGTCGGCCTGGTTGTCGAGCGTCTGCTGGACGCGAGCCTGCAACGTGCCGTTGCTGACCAGATTGCCCTTGGCGCTGTTGTCGAGGCTGTCGAGAGTGAAGTCCAACGCCTGCTCGGCGGAGAACAGACCGAAGCGGTTGTCCAGCGCGCCGCCGCTGACCTGCAGGCGGTTGGCGACCGCCTTGCCGTTGCGGTTGTCCAGGCGCGCCGCGCTGAGCGTCAGTTGATTGCCGGCGAGCAGGCGGCCCTGGCGGTTGTCCAGGGTGGCAGCGGTGATGCGGGTGTCCGCGCCCTTGAGCGCACCGCCCTGGTTGTCCAGGGTGCCGCTGGCGTTGGCATCGAGGTTACGGCTGGCGATCACGCTACCGCTGTTGCGCAGGTTCTGCGCGGTGATCGCCACGTCACCCTGCGCGTTGCGACTGTCATCCGGGTTGACCCCGGCTTCGACGATGCCGCTGTTGCTGACCTGCGCAGCGCTCAATGCCACACGCTGGCCGGCGGCCAGGCTCTGGCTGTTGCTCAGCTGACCACTGGCGTTCAGCTCGACTGTGTTGCCGGCATAGGTCGGCCCGCTCAGTGCGATGTCCGCGGCCTTGGCGCGGAAACTGCCGGCGGCGCTGGTCTGCGCCAGGCTCAGTCGGCCGTTGGCGTCGATCTGGATGTCGCCGGCGCTGGCGGCCATATTGCCAGCCAGCTTCACGCCCACGCCCTGCTCGGTGCCCACCAGGCGGATGGCGCCAGCGTACATGCCACCCAGCGCGGAGCTGTCGATGGCCAGTTGTGGCTTGGCGCTGCCGTCGTCGGCCTTGGCAGTGGCGGCCAGGGTCTCGGCGTCCACCTGGTTGCGCCCCGTCACCATCGCGAGCTGCTTGGCATAGAGGTCAGCGTTGAGCTTGGCGCTGCGGGTGATCAGCTCGAACTGGTCGAGGTTGCTGGCGTTCAGGCCGGCGCCTTCGACGCTGATCTCGCCACCGTCGACGTCATAGCCACGCAGGCGCTCGCCATCCATCAGCGGCTTGCCGGTGGTCAGCGTGGCACGCGGGGTGTTGATAAACCCGCAGCCGTTGCAGGTGATCCCATGGGGATTGGCGACGATGACATGGGCGGACTGGCCCGCCACTTCGGTGTAGCCACGCAGTTGCGAGGGATTGCCCCCGGTGACTTCGTTGAGAATCTTGCTGGCCGCGGCGCCCTTGAGGTTGGGGTTGCCGACGATGATCCCGCCCAGTTGGGTGGACTGGGTCTTGCCGGTGGCGTTGTTGAGGATCAGGCCGTTCTGCCCGACGTTGTAGTCGCTGAACTTGTTGTGCGAGAGCCCCGCGCCGTTGGGCGTGGCGATGTTCACCACGGGGACGCCGTTACCCGCCGCGCCCAGGTGCGTATTGCCACCGGCTGCGGCATCCACCGCCAGCTCGGCGGCCGCCGCGACGATGGGGTTGAGGATCAGGATGCCGGCCAGAACGCTGGCAATGGCCTGGTACAACGGGTGGCGTACGTCCATGTGGGAATCTCCCAGGTACTAGCTGCTAGCTGAAGAGCGAAGCGGTTCAGAAGAAGAGGTCGACGCGGAAATAAACCGGGTGCTCGCGTCGTTCGATGAGGTCGGGGCGCTCCAGCGAGCGCGCCAGGGTCACGGAGGCGGCGGCGTACTGCCCGCGCGCGCTGAACTCCAGGCCATGGCCGCTCATGCGCCCGGAGAGGCCCGGGTTGTAGCGGCCGTGCTCGATGGCGCCGACGTCGTAGGCGTAAGCCACGCCGTATTCCTGCACCCAGGGCAGCAGCGGCTCCCAGGTCACGGCGCGGCGCCAGCGCAGTTGGTTGCGCCAGTAGTAGCCGGAGTCGCCGGAGAGGGTCTGGTCCTTGAAGCCGCGGATCGAGCTCAAGCCGCCCAGGCTGATGCGCTGCGGGCTGTAGAGCACGTCTTCGCTGTGCTGGCCGGTGGCGAGGCTTTCGAAGCTGAAGGCCTCGTCCCACAGCTTGAACGGCTGCAGGTAGCTCAGGGTCAGGCTGTACTTGTTGTAGCGGGCGGTGGGGCTGCCGTGGGGCGCGGCATGATCGTCGTCCTGCGCGCCGAAGGCACCGACACCCCGCTGCCAGCCGATGTCGGCGTTGACGAAGGCGCTGCCGATGCGCCGGCCATGGTTGAAGCCGAGGCGAAATTCGCTGAGGTGGGTGCTGGAAACGTCGAGCAGGGTGTCGTCGATGTAGTTGCGCGTGCGCTGGTGACTGAGGCCGAAGTTCACTCCGGTCTTGCTCACGTCGTCACGGTGCAGCACGCGCTCGGCGCCCAGTTGGTGGGTCTCGTTGTCGCCGTCGTACTTGAAGGCGAAGCCGGCGTCTTCGTTGCGGGTGCGGTAGTAGTTGCGGCTGTAGCTGTAGTTGAAGGTCCACCAGCCGTAGGGAACGCTGTACCAGAGGCTCTGGTTGTCGGAGTGCTTCCAGTGGTCGCTGACCACGTCCTGGCCATAACGCAGGCCGAACTGGTCCGCCAGGCCCAGGGGGCTGTCCCAATCCAGGCCGACGCCGGCCTGCTGTTCGCCGGAGGTCGCGTCGCCGTTGTTGTCACGGCTGGCGGACACCCGCCAGGGTTTGCTGCGCTCGCCCTTGAGCTGCACGCGGCTGCCGCCGACTTCCTGCCCCGGCACCAACTCGATCTGCGCCTGGCGCGAAGGCAGGCGATTGACCTGATCGACCAGTTGCTCCAGCTCGCGCAGGTTCAGGACGTCACCAGTGGCACCGGGAAAGGTCATCGCCAGTTCGCGATCGCTGGCCAGCTCCGACTGGTCGAACCCCTCGAAGCGCCCCTCGACCACGATGACCTTCAGCTCACCGCTGGAGAGGTCCTGCTGCGGCAGGTAGGCACGGGTGGTGACGAAACCCCGGGAGAGGTAATGGTCGGTGATGCCCTTGAGCAGCTCGTTGAGCTGGTTGACCCCCAGGCATTGGTCGCGATAAGGCGCCAGCAGCTTCTCGCGCGAGCGTGCGTCGAGGTGCTCGGCGCCTTCGAGGGTAATGCTGCGGACGGTGAAGCAACGAGTATCCGGCGCGGTGGTCGAAGGCGCCTCGCTGGGCGCTTTGCCGGGGAGCTGCTGGAGCTCTTCCAGGCGCTTCTGCTGCTCGCGCAGGAGTTGTTCCTGGCGCTGGCGCTGGAGGTCGTTGTCGCCCGGAGTGGGCAGTGGCGCGGCAAAGCTTGCCGAGGCACAGCAGAATGCCAGGACGGGCATCCAGCCACGGTAGAGAACATGCATCCTTACGATCCCTGTCTTCTGGCCTGGCGGCCAGTCCATCCCAAAAAGCGGATTGGATCATATTTGATACATGATGCCCTTAGGCCATTATCCCGACGAAATGTAGGCTGTTTCCCATTTTCTGGGAGACGTTACGCACAAACAGAGGGTGCTTGTGCGCCCGATTGTCACACTTTCGGCACCAGCGCCGGCAGTAACTGGCGGGAGATGGCCTCGCGCACGGCGGGTAGCAGGGTGGCATTGCCGGCGAGCATTTCCTCCACCAGGCGCCGCAGCGCCAGCGAGCGCTCCGGCGTCAGGCCACGCACGGCGTATTCGCAGGCCTGCTCCGCGGTGACGTCCGGCGGGACGGCGAAGCCCAGGGCCTGCAGGCGTTCGCGGAAATCGTCCTGGTCGATCAGGTCGGCGTGCATCATCGCGGTTCTCCTTGGGAGCGGCAGGGGTCTGCATGGATTCTGGTAAGCCCGCAGAGACGCGGCAAGCACCTCGCCGACGGAATGTCCGCGGCGGGCAAGCACAGGTCGTTTTCGGCTAACCGGCAGTGCGCGGTGGCGCGCAGACTGGCTGCCATACCCCAGCCGTCGGCTCCGGCCCTGACGGGTGGGGCCTCGCACACTGAGAGCCCGAACCGGCTCGATTTGTCCCCTGCCGCGCGTCGGGCGCCGCAGGGGATTTTTTTGTCCAGGCGAAAGGGCTTTTGCAGGAGCGAGCCTGCTGGCGAACGAGCCTGCCGGCAAATCCGTAGCTGGGCGGTTCGCGAGCAAGCTCGCCCCCACAATGTGCGGCACAGCGCGGAGATATCAGCGCTCGCGCTGCAACACCAGGATGCGCGAGAGCAGTTCGTCGCGATCGACGTAGCAGCCTTGCAGGTGGCGCTCGCCGCTGGCCGGGTCGAAGGCGGTGCGGGCGTGCAGGGTGCGGCGGTTGTCGAAGCACCACATCTGCCCGGCGCGCAGCTTCTGTTGCAGGCGGAAGCGCGGATCGCGGGTGAGCGTGAGGAAGGCGCGCCAGGCGTGGTAAAGCGCCTCCATGCGCTCGGCCGGGGCGTCGAAGGGACCGCGCAGGAAGTTGGCGATGCGGATTTCGCTGACCTCGCCCAGGGCGTCCAGGGCAATCACTGGCGCCAGGCAGCGGTAGTCGCTGCGGCGGTCCTTGTTGCGGAACTCGATGGGCATTTCGCACAGCGTGCGGAAATCTTCCGGCAGCTCTTCGCGCAACGCCCGGGCGATGGCGAAACCGTCGACGAACACGCTGTCGCCGCCATCGGCGTCGTTCACCAGGCAATGCAGGAATTGCAGCCCGGGCTGCAGCTCGCGGGTCGGCAGGTCGGTGTGCAGCGGCAGGTTGAAGGCGGTATAGGCGTTGCTGTCGGCGGCCGCGGCCTTGGACTTCACGTCAAACAGCACGCCGAAGTTGGTCTCGCGGATGAAGGCAATGCGCTGCGCGATGCGGTGCAGGGAGCCCGGCGCGGTGGGCACTCCATCCACACGGCTGAGGCCGAGGTCACGCAGGGCGAGCATCCACTCCAGCAGTGCAGCGTCGTCGTCCATCAGCTGCTCGTGCTGGAACGCCGGTACCGCGAAGTCGCTGTGCCAGACGCGGCTGGTGCGGCGCGCCGCCAGGCGCTCGGCGCGGGAGTCGTCGTCATAGGCGTGCGCGCGCAGCCAGCCCGGGTCGTATTGGCTGCGGTGACCATCGCTCCAGTGCACGCACAGATGGCCCAGTTCGATGGCGGCCCGTTCAGGGGCAAGGTCGGCGGGCACGTCGATGATTTCCAGTACCTGTTCCCGGGTGACCGCGTAGACGCACTCACCGCACGGGCAGTTGTCGCGCAGCCACTGGTGATGGAAGGGGCTGACGCGGCCATCGTCCCAGACCAGCTCGAGGCGGTTGGCCTGCGGACGCAGCGCGGTCAACGCAGCGGTCTGTGGATAAGTACGCCAGTCGGCGATGGTGGGACGTTCCAGCGTCGTTTCCATGCTCGTCTCCTTGTCAGCTCAGGCTGCGGCGCAGGGCCGCGATCAGGGCGCCGCGCAGGGCCTCCACTTCCGCCACGCGACGGGCGCGCAGGCAGCCGTGGACCAGCCCGGCACCGGGGAAGTAATCCACCGCCACGCCGGCTTCACGCAGGCGGTCGCGGTACAGCGCGCCGTCATCGCGCAGCGGGTCGAACTGGGCAACGGCGATGAAGGCTGGCGGCAGGCCGCCGAAGTCTTCGGCGAGCAAGGGCAGCGCCAGCGGATCGCGCCAGTCCGCGGGGCGCGAGAGGTAGGCGGCGAGGTATTCGTCGACGGCGGCACTGGTCATCAGCGGCGCGTCGGAGCAGGTGCTGCGCGAGGGCGTATCGAGGTTGCCCAGCGCGGGGTAGACCAGCGCCTGGGCAAGCGGCAGCGGCTCGCCGCTGGCGCGCAGGGCCAGACAGAGTGCCGCAGCGAGGTTGCCGCCGCCGCTGTCACCGGCGACTGCGATGCGGGTGTTGTCCACAGGCTCGTCGAGGCCGCCCTGCTGCAGCCGACGCCAGGCATCGAGGCAGTCGTCAAGGGCGGCAGGATAGGGATGTTCCGGCGCCAGCCGGTAGCTGATGGCGACCACCAGGGCGCCGAATTCGGCGGCCAGGGGAATGCAGATCATGTCGTGGGTCTGGGCGCTGCCCAGCACCCAGCCGCCACCGTGGATGTAGAACACCGTGGGCCAGCCGTTCGCCGGTGGCGCGCCGTCAGGACGATAGAGGCGCAGCGCGACCAGGCCGTCCGGCTGCACGTCGCGCACCAGCAGGCCCGACGGCACCGGCGGGGCGAAGGCGGCGGCCATGCGCTCGTAGTTTTCCCGCTGGGCATTGAGCGTAGGGCCCGCCAGTGGGTGAGCCTCCGTCTCGGCGACGAAAGCCTGCATCGCATCGGACAGCGGATAGCGCCGGTTCATGCCACTCAGCCCGGCAGGCCGATGACGCGGCCGACATAGTCCGGGCGCGGCAATGGACGATGGGCTTCGGCCAGCGCCAATACGCGCTCCAGCACCACGCCTTCGAAGGGGGCGGAGCGCGCGCCACCGTCGAGGCTCACGTGCAGCAGCATCTGTTCGCTGGCGGCCAGGGCGAGGGCCTCGCCGGCACGGTGCAGGCTGTGGAATACGTGCAGGCGCTTGCGGTCGTGGGCAATCAGCTGGGTGCGCACTTCGACCTTCTCGCCCTCCTTCACCTCGTGCAGGTAGTTGAGGTGCACTTCGAGGGTGAACAGCGAATGGTGGGTCGCCGCGCGGTGTTCGGCATCGAGGCCGAGGTGGTCCATCAGGGAATCCGTGGCATAGCTGAACAGCAGCAGGTAGAAGGCGTCGCGCAGGTGGCCGTTGTAGTCGGTCCACTCGGCGAGGATGGGAGTTTCCCAGGTTTTCAGGGCGTGCATGGCTGTGCGTCCGTGAGGCCCTCACCCCAGCCCTCTCCCAGAGGGAGAGGGGGCGGTTCGGAGCAGGTGATGAACCGTGAGGTTAGTCGGCGAAGGCGAAGCCGTGTTTGGACTTGGTGTCCTTGATGGCGCCGAGCACCGCCAGCAGGCAGTCGTCGCGGTAGCGTTCCAGTTCGGCAATGCTGCGCGAGCCTTGCTGTTCACTGGTGCCCTCCACCACGCGGTCGATCAGGGTGTCGGTGAGTTCCGGTGCCGGCAGGTAGGTCCAGGGCAGTTGCAGCGCCGGGCCGAACTGGGCCATGAAGTGGCGCATCCCGGCATTGCCGCCGGCCAGGGTGTAGGTGAGGAAGGTGCCCATGAACGACCAGCGCAGGCCGGCGCCGAAACGGATCGCATCGTCGATTTCACCGGTGCTGGCGACGCCGTCGTTGACCAGGTGCAGCGCCTCGCGCCAGAGCGCTTCGAGCAGGCGGTCGGCAATGAAGCCGGGGACTTCCTTGCGCACGTGCAGCGGGCGCATGCCGAGCGATTCGTAGACCTTGATCGCGGCCTGCACGGCCTCGGGCGCGGTCTTCGCACCGCCCACCACTTCCACCAGCGGCAGCAGGTACACCGGGTTGAACGGGTGGCCGACCACACAGCGTTCGGGGTGCGTGGCGTCGGCGTAGAACTCGCTGGGCAGCAGGCCCGAGGTACTGGAGCCGATCAGGGCGTTGGGCTTGGCGGCAGCGCTGATCCTGGCGTGCAGCTCGCATTTCAGGTCGAGGCGTTCGGGGGCGCTTTCCTGGATGAAGTCGGCGTCGCGCACGCATTCCTCGATGGTGGCGACAAAGCGCAGGCGGTCCTGCGAGGCGCCGGGGGCAAGGCCGGCTTTTTCCAGCGCCGGCCAGGCATTGGCGATGCGCGCGCGCAGAGCGGCTTCGGCGCCGGGAGCCGGGTCCCAGGCGACGACGTCGAGGCCGTGGGCCAGGGCGCGGGCAACCCAGCCGCTGCCGATGACACCGCTGCCGAGGGCGGCGAAGGTTTTGATGTCGGTGATGAAGGGCATGGTAGCTCCAGCAGGAATGAGGGATTACCTGTAGGAGCGAGCTTGCTCGCGAACAAAGTCCGCAGCGGGGCTGGTTCGCGAGCAAGCTCGCTCCTACGAAAAGCAGCTGTGTAGGGCGCATAACGCGCAGCGTTATCCGCCGTTTTGGTACGGCGGCGGATAACCCATCCCGGGTTATTCGCCCTACGGTGTTGGGGCTCGTAAATCAGCGCGGCTTGAGGTTCATCTTCCTGCGCCCCTCGGCCGGGGTCAGGGCGCGGCCGCCCAGGCGCTCGATGATCTCGATGGCGCGCTCGACCAGTTGGCCGTTGCTGGCATGCACGCCGCGGTCGAGCCAGATGTTGTCTTCCAGGCCGACCCGTACGTTGCCGCCCAGCAACATGGCCTGGGCAACCATCGGCATCTGCGAGCGGCCGATGCCGAAGCCGGCCCAGGTCAGGCCGTCGGGAATGTTGTCGGCCATGGCTTTCATGGTGGTGGTATCCGCCGGGGCGCCCCATGGGATTCCGAGGCAGATCTGGATCAGCGGGTCTTCCAGCAGGCCTTCCTTGAGCATCTGTTTGGCGAACCAGAGGTGGCCGGTGTCGAAGATTTCCAGCTCGGCCTTAACGCCCAGTTCGGTGATGCGCTTGGCGCCGGCGCGCAGCTGCGCCGGGGTGGAGACGTAGATGAAGTCGCCATCGCCAAAGTTCAGGGTGCCGCAGTCCAGGGTGCAGATTTCCGGCAGCAGTTCCTCGACGTGCTTCAGGCGCTCCAGCGGCCCGACCAGGTCGGTGCCGGCGCCGAATTCCAGCGGTTGTTCACCCTGGCCGATCTGCAGGTCACCGCCCATCCCGGCGGTGAGGTTGATGATGACGTCGGTGTCGCTCTCGCGGATGCGCTCGACCACTTCGCGGTAGAGCTTCACGTCGCGGCTGGGCTTGCCGGTCTGCGGGTCGCGGACGTGGCAGTGGGCGACGGTGGCGCCGGCCTTGGCGGCCTCGATGGCGGCGGCGGCGATTTCCTTCGGGGTGACGGGAATGGCCGGGTGCTTGCCGACGGTGTCGCCGGCGCCGGTCACCGCGCAGGTGACAATGACTTCGTAGTTCACGGTGGCTGTCCTTCTTGAGGTCGAACGAACCCACCGCGCGCCGGGCGACGCGCAGGGAGTTGCTTGGAGAGGGTTACTTGAGCGAGGCCTGAACGGCGGCGAGGCCATCCTTGCCGTCGAAGGTGGTCACACCCTCGAGCCAGGTCTTGAGCGAATCGGGGTTTTCCTTCAGCCAGGCCTTGGCGGCATCCACCGGCTGGCTGCGGTCGAGGATCGGCACCATCACCTGGCTCACCTGCTGGCTGCTGAACTTGAGGTTGTGCAGCAGCTTGGCGACGTTGCCGCACTGCGCCTGGTAGCCGCCGGCGGTCATGATCGAGACGGTGGCGGAGCCTTCGTTGGGGCCGAACACGTCGTCGCTGCCGGTGAGGTATTTCATGTCGATCTGCAGGTTCATCGGGTGCGGTTTCCAGCCGAAGAACACCACCCACTGCTGGCGCTTGATGGCGCGCTTGACCGCGGTGAGCATGCCGGCCTCGCTGGATTCGACGATCTGGAAGCCCTTCAGGCCGAACTTGTCCTTGGCGATCATGTCGGCGGTGATGCGGTTCGAGCCACTGCCGGGCTCGATCAGGTAGATCTTGTTGTTCAGCTTGTCCTTGAACTTGGCGATGTCGGCGAAGGTCTTCAGACCGCCCTCGTAGACGTAGCTCGGTACGGCGTAGGTGGACTGCGCGTCGGGCAGGGTCGGCGGGGTGATGACGTCGATCTGCTGCTTGTCGAGATAGGGTTTGGCCACCGGCTGCATGGTCGGCTGCCAGTAGCCGAGGAACACGTCGAGCTGCTTGTCGGCCATGCCGGCGAGGATGATCTGCTGCGAGGCGCTGGTCTGCTTGACCTTGTAGCCCAGGCCGTCGAGCACGGCTTCGGCCACGGCGCTGCTGGCCACCACGTCGGTCCAGTTCACCGTGCCCATGCGCACGTTCTGGCACTGGGCGGGCTCGGCGGCCCAGGTGGTGCTGGCGGCGGCCATCAGTACAGCGCAGCCGAGCGCTTTGATCGATCGCTTCATGACTTCTCCCTCAAGGCCTTTGCGGCGTTGGTTATCGTTTTTGTAGGTCATGGCCCTCACGGGGGCTGGAGAACAAATTACGCAGGCGTCGCCCCGGTGGATCGCACAGCGGCGACCAGCTCTTGCACAGCAGCGACCTCCCCGATTGCCAGGGCGACGACCTTGGTCCATAAGCAGAGGCAGGCTGCCAGTATGCTGCCCCCAATTGCACGGTACCCGCCATGTCCCAAGACTTCTGGTTCCTGCTGTTGCCCGGTTTTTCCGTGATGGGCTTCGTCTCCGCCGTGGAGCCGCTGCGGGTGGCCAACCGCTTCCGCGGCGAGCTGTACCGCTGGCACCTGATGAGCCTGGACGGCGGCCCGGTGCTGGCCAGCAACGGCATGTCGATGAACGCCGACAGCGGCCTGGAGGCTTTGCGCGAAGGCGACACGCTGCTGGTGGTGGCCGGCTTCGAACCACTGCGCGCCTGCACCCCGGCGCTGCTGCACTGGCTGAAGCGGCTGGACCGCGACGGCGTGACTCTGGGCGGCATCGATACCGGCAGCTTCGTGCTGGCCGAGGCCGGGCTGCTGCAGCGCCAGCGCTGCACGGTGCACTGGGAGGCGCTGGACGCCTTCAGGGAGACTTATCCACAGGTGCAGGCGACCCAGGAGCTGTTCGAGATTGACGGCCCCCGCATCACCTCCGCTGGCGGCACGGCATCCATCGACCTGATGCTCGACCTGATCGCCCAGGACCATGGGCCGGAGCTGGCGGTACAGGTGTCGGAACAGTTCGTGGTCGGGCGCATCCGCCCCCGCCAGGATCACCAGCGCCTGCAGGTCGCCAGCCGCTATGGCGTCTCCAACCGCAAGCTGGTGCAGGTGATCGGCGAAATGGAACGCCACACCGAACCGCCGCTGAGCACGCTGGAGCTGGCCGAACGCATCCAGGTCACCCGCCGCCAGCTGGAGCGCCTGTTCCGCCTGCACCTGAACGATACGCCGTCGAACTTCTATCTCGGCCTGCGCCTGGACAAGGCGCGCCAGTTGCTGCGCCAGACCGACATGAGCGTGCTGGAGATCGGCGTCGCCTGCGGCTTCGAGACGCCTTCCTACCTGTCGCGCAGTTACCGGACGAAGTTCGGCGTGTGCCCGAGCCAGGATCGGGTGGGGTTGCGCAAGGTGGCGGCCAAGGCCGTCATCCCGCACACCCTGTAGGAGCGAGCTTGCTCGCGAACGGAGTCAATCGGCAGCGTCGGAACTGGGTGGGTTCGCGAGCAAGCTCGCTCCTACGAAAAGCAGATTGGCAATATCTGTGGGATTACCGTCATTTACCCATCCACGGCCCAGGCGGAGGATGGGCATCAGGTTCCTCACCCACTGCCTCTGGAGGCCCACCATGAGCGAAGCCCGTCCCCCTCTCCCGCCGTTCACCCGCGAAACCGCGATCCAGAAAGTCCGCCTCGCCGAGGACGGCTGGAACAGCCGCGATCCGCACCGCGTGTCGCTGGCCTATACGCCCGACAGCCGCTGGCGCAATCGCGCGACCTTCGTCCAGGGCCGTGAGCAGATCGTCCAGTTCCTCACCGCCAAGTGGGTGCGCGAGCAGCAGTACCGGCTGATCAAGGAGCTCTGGGCGTTCACCGAGAACCGCATCGCCGTGCGCTTCGCCTATGAGTGGCACGACGACTCCGGCAACTGGTTCCGTTCCTACGGCAACGAGAACTGGGCCTTCGACGAGAACGGCCTGATGTTCGAGCGCCACGCCAGCATCAACGACCTGCCGATCAGCGAGGACGAACGCCTGTTCCGCTGGCCGCAAGGACGCCGACCGGATGATCATCCGTCGCTGAGCGAGCTGGGGCTGTAGAGGGTTATCCGCAGCACCGGAGTGGTCCGTACCGCGCCGGGAGTCGATCGCGGACAGAGTCCGCTCCTACGCAAATGGAAATGCCGGAGTCAGCCCTGTAGGAGCGAGCTTGCTCGCGAACGGATTCAGCCGGTGACGCCATGAGCCGGGCTGGTTCGCGAGCAAGGGCTAGGCGCCCCTCTCGCTCCTGCAAAGAGCCGTCAGGCGGGGACGGCGCGGGTGGAAACGGTGGAGGAGATGCGGCTGTCTTCCAGGATCATCGCCGCCGCCCGCTCGCCGAGCATGATGCACGGCGCGTTGGTGTTGCCGCTGATGAGTGTCGGCATGATCGACGCATCCACCACGCGCAGGCCCTTCAGGCCGTGCACGCGCAGGCGCAGGTCGACCACCGCCATCGCGTCCTCACCCATCTTGCAGGTGCCCACCGGGTGGAACACGGTGGCGGCGTATTCGCGCAGGTGCTCGAGCAGTTGCTCGTCGGTCTGCACCTGCGGGCCGGGGAGCATCTCGGCGCCACGGATGTTGTCGAACTCCGGCTGGGCGAGGATCTTGCGCGCCAGCTTGACGCCTTCCACCAGCACCCGGCCGTCTTCCTCGTTGGCGAGGAAGTTGTAGTCGATCTCGATATCACCGCCGGGCTTCACGCGCAGCTCGCCGATGCTCTTCGGACGCAGTACGCAGGTGTGCACAGCGTAGCCATGGCCCCACTCGAACAGGCGGCCACGGTGACTGCGGTAGCCGGGGACGAAGTGGAACTGCACGTCGGCCAGCGAATCGGCCAATGGAGTGCGCGCGAAGCCACCGGCTTCGACGTAGTTGGTGGTCAGCCAGCCCTTCTTCGCCAGCAGGTACTTGAACGGCGAGAGCAGGATCTGCGCCAGCGAACCGAGGGAGAAGCCCAGGCTCAGCGGGCTTGGCGAGCGAACGGTAACCAGGCCGTCGAGGTGGTCCTGGAGGTTCTTGCCCACGCCCGGCAGGTCGTGCTTCACCGCGATCCCGGCGGCTTTCAGTTCTTCGCCCGGACCGATGCCGGAGGCCAGGAGGATCTGCGGCGAGCCAAGGGAGCCCGCGGACAGAATCACTTCGCGGCGCGCCAGCAGGCGTTCGCCGCTGCGCAGCTCGAGGCCGGTGACGCGCTCGCCCTCCAGCAGCAGACGGCCCACCTGGCGGTCGGTCAGCACGGTGAGGTTCGGCCGCTGCAGCGGCGCGACGAAGGCGCGGTAGCTGCTCAGGCGCTTGGCGTCCTTCTGGGTCACGTTGTAGATGCCGACGCCTTCGAACTCACGGCCGTTGAAGTCATCGTTGCGGCGCAGGCCAAGATGTTCGGCAGCCTTGATGAACAGGTGCGACAGCGGGTTGGGGTCGCGCGGCTTGTCCACCACCAACTCGCCCAGGGTGCCGTGCAGCGCTGGGTCCTGGCCGAGCAGGTTGCGTTCGGATTTCTTGAAGAACGGCAGCACGTCCTTCCAGCCCCAGCCGGGGCAGCCGTCCTGCTCCCAGCGGTCGTAGTCGGAGGCGTGGCCGCGGATGTAGATCATGCTGTTCATCGAGCTGGAGCCGCCCAGCGCCTTGCCGCGCGGGCAATGCAGCGAGCGATTGTTCAGGCGCTTCTGCGGCGCGGAATAGAAGTTCCAGCTGAACACCTTGCTCTTGTACAGCGTGATGGTGCCGGCGGGAGTCTGCACGCGCGGGCTGGCGTCGCTGCCGCCGGCTTCCAGCAGGCAGACGCGCACCGAGGGGTCGGCGCTCAGGCGGTTGGCCAGCACGCAGCCGGCGGAACCGGCGCCGACGATGAGGTAGTCGTAGGTGGAATCGTTGGAGGAGGACATGGGGGCTCCCTTTGGAGTCGTGCGTGAATGGCAGAACCCCTCACCCCAACCCTCTCCCGAGGGAGAGGGGGCCGAACGGTGCTGCAGCGAATCACCGCATCGGCCGGCGCCCTGCAGGAGGCGCCAGCCGGCGGCAGGTCAGTGCGCTTCTTCCAGATCGTCGTGCAGCAGCCCGAGGATCTCGCGCTTCATCTCGATGAACTGGCGGTCCATGACCATGTCCAGCGAGCGCGGGCGCTCGATGGGCACGTCGAGGATGCGTTTGATGCGCCCCGGGCGCGCGCCCATGACGTAGACGCGGTCGCCCAGCAGGATGGCCTCGTCGATGTCGTGGGTGACGAATACCACGGTCTTCTTGCTGTGGTCCCACACGCGCAGCAGCAGTTGCTGCATCTGCATGCGGGTCTGGCTGTCGAGGGCGCCGAAGGGCTCGTCCATCAGCAGGATCTGCGGATCGTTGGCCAGCGCGCGGGCGATCGCCACGCGCTGCATCATTCCGCCGGAGAGCTGCTTGGGATAGTTGTTCTCGAAGCGCCGCAGGCCGACTTCGTCGAGGTAGTAGTCGACGATCTCGCGACGCTCGGCCGCCGGCATGCCGCGACGCTTCAAGCCGAACTCGACGTTCTGCCGCACGGTGAGCCAGGGGAACAGGGTGTAGCTCTGGAACACCATGCCGCGGTCGGCGCCGGGGCCGTCCACCAGCTGGCCGCCGACATAGATGTCGCCCTCGGTGGGTTCGGCCAGGCCGGCGGTGAGGTAGAGCAGGCTCGACTTGCCGCAGCCCGATGGGCCGACGATGACGGCGAATTGCTGGTCCGGCACCTCGAAGGAGACGCTCTCCAGCGCGCTGAAGGTGCCGCCCTCGGGCGTGCGGTAGCGCAGGCTGACGTTCTCCACTCGCAGGCGCGGCGGTGTGGCGGGTTGCTGACCGGTCACGGCTGGTTCTTCCTGCTTGATCGCTACTGCGCCCATGACGCCACCTTCAGTCGAATGAATCGGAACAGTTGGTCGGTGATCAGCCCCAGCAGGCCGATGATGGCGATGGCCAGGAAGATCACGTCGACCTGGAAGCCGCGCATGGCCTTGAGGCTGATGTAGCCCAGGCCGCTGGAGGCGGCGACCAGTTCGGCCACCACCAGGTAGGTCCAGGCCCAGCCCATGGTCACGCGCAGGGTGTCGAGCACGCCCGGCAGCGACGCCGGGCCGAGCACGTGGAGGACCACGTCGCGGCGGTTGCAGCCCAGGGTGTAGGAGGCGTTGACCAGGTCCTTGGCGACGCCGCGGGAGACGTCCGCGATCATCACCAGTTGCTGGAAGAACACGCCGAAGATGATCACGGTGACGCGCTGTTCCAGGCCGATGCCGATCCACAGGATGAACAGCGGCACGAAGGAGGTCACCGGCAGGTAGCGAATGAAGTTCACCAGCGGCTCGAGGAAGGCCTGGACGATGCGGAAGCTGCCCATCAGCAGCCCCAGCGGCACCGCCACCAGCGAGGAGATGATGAAGCCGATCATCACCACCTTGACGCTGGCCATCACGTGGGTGGCGAGGGTGCCGTCACTGGCCAGGCGCACGCCAGCCGCGAGCACCGCGTCCGGGGTGGGCAGGAACATCGCCGGCACCACGCCGCCGTAGGAAAGCCCGGCCCACAGGCCGAACACGAGCAGCCAGCACAGGGTGCCGGCGGACCAGACCAGCTTCAGCGGCAGGTCGACCTTGGGCGTCAGGCAACGGCTGAGCCAGGATTGCGAACGACGAGGCATCGCGGATTCCTCCAGGCGAGCGGCACGGCGCCGCCCGCGGGGACAAGAGTGAGACGGTTACTCGGAGACGAAGCGCGGATCGACCAGGTCGTCGTAGCTGACTTCCAGGCGCTTGCCCTGCAGGCCGCTCCAGGTCTCGTTGGCGAGGCGGATCAAGCCCTTGATGTCGCCGGGCTTGCCGGGAGTGCCAATGAGTTGCTCGCTCATGGCCTTGTCGTAGAAGCGCACGCCCTTGGCGGCATCGGCCAGGGCCTTGGGATCGGAGAGGTAACCGCCGACGCCCTTGGCCATGATCGCGTAGGCCTCGTCCGGATGCTCCTTGGTGTACTGCACGGCCTTGTACAGGCCTTTCACCAGGGCCTTCACGTCCTCGGGCTGCTTCTCGATGACGTCGCAGTTGAGAGCGACCACGTCGACGATCACGCCGGGGGTGGTGGAGCTGTCCACCAGCACCTTGCCCTGCTGCTTCTCGCGCACCAGCGAAAGGTGCGGCTCCCAGGTCACGGCGGCGGGCACGCGGCCGGCAATGAAGGCGCTGGCCGCGTCATCGGCGGTCATGTTCTGCACCTTGATGTCGCTCATGTTCATGCCGGCGTGCTTGAGCAGGTAGGCCAGCCAGAACTGCGAGACCGAGCCTTCGTTGACCGCCACTTCCTGGCCCTTGAGCTGGGCCAGGCTGGTGACGTCCTTGCCCACCAGCACGCCGTCGCCGCCATGGCTGTCGTCCAGCGCGGCCACGGCCTTGAAGCAGAACTTGGGCCGGTACTTGAGGATTTCGTCGATGGTGGAGGCGGAGCCGGAGAGCTGGCCGGAAGCCTGGGCCGCCATGTACATCGAGGCTTCCTCGATGGTGGTCAGCTGCAGGTCGAGGCCCTGCTCCTTGAAGTAGCCCAGGTCACGGGCGAGGTAGAGCGTGCCGTAGCCGACCCAGGTGGTGTGGCCGATGGACAGGGTACCGGCCTGCGCGCCAGAAACGGCGGCGAGAGCCAGGGCGGAACACGCGATGGAACGCACGAGCAAGGACTTGATCATGAAGCACTCCCACAGCCGTTTGGCTTTGTTGTTGATTTACTGCGGCAGTGGCCAGGAGGCCGGTAGAACCGGGACATGGGCGGCATCGGGCTCTATGGCCCAGCGTCTGAAGGCTTTGTCTCGCGACATGTCTGACAGGCCGATGGTGGCCGAAGCGGGAGGCTCGGAAAATTATTAAATATGTCGTTGCGCCATAAGAAAAAGCTGCCTTGCCGGCGAAATTGCACCAGCATGGCGCAGGACGGAACGCAGACTCGCGCGGGGAGTTCCGCGCTGCACTATCGTTGAACGCAGCTCTCACTCCGAAAGGTTGTCACCATGGCGCTACGCCCGATCCTGTCAGCCCTGGCCCTCGCCATCGGGTTCGCTCTGCTGCCGAGTTATCCACAGGCCGCCGATGCCCAGCCTCCCGCTGCCACCGAGCTGAAATGGCCGCGGGACTTCGCCCTCGGCGAGCAGCACGTGCAGGTCTTCCAGCCACAGATCGAGGACTGGGACGGCACCCGCATGAGCGGCCGCGCGGCCATTGCCGTCGGCCCCGCCAACGGCGCGCCAACCTACGGTGTGGCGCAATTCTCCGCTGCCGCCGCGATCGACAAGGCCAGTGGGCTGGTGCAGCTCACCGACCTGCGTATCGACAAGGTGGAGGTGCCCACGGCCCCGGACAGCGCCGGCAAGGTGCGCGATGCCCTGGTGGCGCGGCTGCCCCGGGAAGGGCTGACCGTCTCCCTCGACCAGTTGCAGGCCAGCTACGCGGTGAACCAGCAGCTGGACAAGCTGCGCCACGTCGAAGTGAAGAACGACGCGCCACAGATCGTCTTTGCCGCCACGCCGACCGTGCTGGTGATGATCGATGGCCAGCCGAACTGGCAGGCGCTGCCGAGCAGCGACTTCCAGCGCGTGCTCAACAGCCGCGTGCTGATCCTGCGCGACGCCCAGGGCAATCACTATCTCAACGCCGCCGGCAACTGGTACACCGCCCAGGCGCTGGACGGCAGCTGGCTGGTGCTGAGCCAGCCGCCCAAGGCGCTGCTCAGTGCGCAGCAGGTGGCGGAGAAAGCCGGCCCGGTGGACGCGCTGCTGCCCAAGGACGGCAAGGTGCCAGGCAAGGCGCCGGCCATCCTGGTGGCGACACAACCTACCGAGCTGATCGTCAGCGACGGCACCGCGCAGATGCAGCCGGTGGACGGCGTCAGCCTGCTGACGATGCAGAATGCCGACCACGCGGTGTTCGTCGATCCGACCCGCAATACCTGGTACGTGCTGGTGTCCGGGCGCTGGTTCAGCGGACCGGGCGAGAAGGGCCCGTGGCAGTATGTCGAAGGCAAGAACCTGCCCGCCGACTTCGCGAAGATTTCACCCAGGGATCCGAAGGCCAACGTGCTGGTTTCGGTGCCCGGCACCCCGCAGGCGAAGGAAGCGGCCATCGCCGCGAACATTCCGCAGACCGCCTCCGTCTCGCGCAGCAAGGCGACCATGAAGGTCAGCTACGACGGCGCGCCCAATTTCCAGCCCATCACCGGCACCAGCCTGCAGTACGCGGTGAACACCCCGACGCCGGTGATCGAGGTCGCCGCCAACCAGTTCTTCGCCGTCACCAATGGCGTCTGGTTCGTCGCTCCGAGCCCCAGCGGCCCATGGCAGGTGGCGACCGAGGTGCCGGCGGCGATCTACGGCATCCCACCCAGCTCGCCGGTGTATTACGTGACCTATGTGCATATCTACTCGGTCACCCCGCAGGCCGTGGTGGTCGGCTATACGCCCGGCTACCTGGGCGTGGTGGTGAACAGCGACGGAACGGTGGTCTACGGCACCGGCTACACCTACCCGGCCTATGTCAGCAGCACCGTGTACTACGGCTATCCACCCACCTATGGCTATGGTGCGGGCTTCGCCGTGGGCGCGCTGACCGGCTTCGCTTTCGGCTACGCAGCCGGGGCCTGGTGGGGTGCTCCCGAGCCCTACTGGGGACCGTACTGGGGCCCCTATCCACACGGCGGCTGGAGCTACGCCAACGTCAACCAGGCGAACTTCTACGGGCGCTGGGGCCAGGGCACGGTCACCCACGCCTACGGCTACAACGGCTGGACCGGCACCCAGTGGCAAGGCAGCTCAGCCGTTGGCTACAACCCGCGCACCGGCACGCACTTCCAGGGCGCCCAGGGCGCGGCCTTCAACCCCTATACCGACGAAGGCGCAGCCGGGCGGCGCGGAGCCTACTCCAATGCCTCCACCGGCATGTCCGGCGCGGGCCGCAGCGGCGTGGCCTACGACGCCGACAGTGGCGACTTCAAGGCTGGCCAGCAGGGCATCCAGCACAACGCCCAGACCGGCCGCACCACCATCGCCGAGCGCGGCGTCTCCGGCGACGTGGACGACGGACGCGGCAGCTACGACCGGCAGAATCAGGGCGTCAGCTACAACCGCCGCACCGGCAACGCCGTGGCCTGGAAGAACGGCGACGTCTATGCCGGCCACGACGGCAACGTCTACCAGCACACCGACAGCGGCTGGCAGCAGCACACCGACAATGGCTGGCAGCCGGTACAGCCGAACCAGGCCAACGTCCGCAGCCAATTGGAGCAGCAGTACCAGTCGCGGCAGGTTGGCCAGCAACGCTTCAACCAGACCCAGCGACAATGGGGCGGTGGTGGTTTCGGCGGCGGCCACGTTGGCGGAGGCGGTTTCCGCCGCTAAGCCTGTGGGCAAGGTTTTCCACAGCGCTATGGGTTGTGGAAAACCGCTGCGGGCACGCTGAGAAATTTATCCACAGGCCTTGCCCTATCCCGCAGCGCCTCGGCAAGATGCCCGCTTCCACCACCATCGCGGGGTTGCCGTGACCGCTCTGTTCCAGGCCCTCTGGCCGTTGTTCGCGCTGATCGTCGGCGGTTTCGTGCTACGCCGCAAAGGCTTCCCCGGTGAGGCTTTCTGGCCCGCTGCCGAGCGGCTCAACTACTTCATTCTGTTCCCCGCCCTGCTGGCCAGCAGCCTGGCCAGCGCACCGCTGGACGATCCCGGCCTCGCCCGCCAGGCGCTGGCGGTGGTGCTCGGGCTGGGTATCGCCTGGGTTGCCCTGCTCATCGCCAAACGCCTGCGCGGCTGGAATGCGGCGCGCTTCGGCGCCATTGCCCAGGGCGTACTGCGCTTCAACACGTACCTGGGGCTCGCCGCGGTGGGCAGTCTGTATGGCAAACCGGGCCTGACCCTGGCCGCGCTGATGCTGGCGCTGATGGTGCCGACGGTGAACGTGATGTCGGTCTGGGCGCTGACCGCCGAACGCGGCATCAGCCTGCGCTCGCTGCTGCTGCCCATCGTGAAGAACCCGCTGATCCTCGCCTGCGTGGTGGGTGCCTTGCTAAACGTGACGGGCATCGGCCTGCCCGGCGGTACCGACCGCCTGTTCAGCCTGCTGGCGGTCGCCAGCCTGCCGCTGGGCCTACTCTGCGTGGGCGCGGCGCTGCAGCCGCAGGAACTGCGCGCGGAAGTCTCGGCGCTGGGCTGGAACTGCGCGATCCGCCTGTTGGCCATGCCATTGCTGGCCTTCGCCATCGCTCGCCTGCTGGCTCTGCCACCGCTGGAAAGCGCGCTGCTGGTGATGTTCTTCGCCTTACCCACAGCCCCCACCGCCTATGTGCTGACCCGCCAGCTGGGCGGCGAAAGCGGGCTGATGGCGGGGATCATCACCCTGCAGACACTGCTGGCCGGCGCCAGCCTGCTGCTGGTGATGGGGGCGATCCAGGCGCTGGGCTGACTCGGGTCAGGTCTTCTGCCAAGTGGTCCAGGGAGCGTGCAGGCAGGATGGGTGGAACTTGCGATACCCATCCTGCTCACGCGCCGATGCCGATGGGTATCGCTACGCTCCACGCCATCCTACGAAGTGCTCATCCTGCGAGCTGGGCCGTGAGTTATCCACACACCGGCCTCGGTTCGCGAGCAAGCTCGCTCCTACACCAGACGCATCGATCAGCGGTCATCGACTGCGAAAGCCTGCTGAAAGCTTGACCCCCTAGCATCGCCGCCTCGGTCCTCCCGGCCGGACCTGCGTTCGCGCAGCGTACAAAAACAACAATCGGTGATCGCTCATGCCCCGTTTCCTGTCCCTGTCCGCCCCGACTCCATCCGCGCTTCACGTGCTTATCCACAGCCGCCGCTGATATTCACGCCAGACCGGAGTTATCCCCATGCTGACTTTCCTCGCCTTCGCCATGGTGGCGACCTTCATGTTCCTGATCATGACCAAGCGGCTCTCGGCGCTGATCGCGCTGATCCTGGTGCCGATCGCCTTCGCCCTGCTCGGCGGCTTCGCCAAGGGCCTGGGGCCGATGATGCTGGACGGCATCCGCACCCTGGCGCCGACCGGGGTGATGCTGATGTTCGCCATCCTCTACTTCGCCATCATGATCGACTCCGGGCTGTTCGACCCGGCGGTGCGGCGCATCCTCAAGCTGGTGAAGGGCGACCCGCTGAAGGTGTCGATGGGCACCGCCGCGCTGGCGATGATCGTCTCGCTGGATGGCGACGGCTCGACCACCTACATGATCTGCGTGGCCGCCGTGCTGCCGCTGTACAGCCGCCTGGGCATGAGCCCGCTGCTGATGGCCTGCCTGATCATGCTCTCCAGCGGTGTACTGAACATGACGCCCTGGGGCGGACCCACCGCCCGCGCAGCCAGCGCGCTGCACGTGGACCCGGCGGATATCTTCGTGCCGATGATCCCGGCCATGCTCGCCGGTATCGCGGCGATCTTCGCCCTGGCCTGGTTCTACGGCAAACGCGAGCGTGCCCGCCTGGGCGAACTGCACCTGCCCACCGACCATGAAGCGATGGCGGAAGTGAGTGTGTCGCAGTACCCCGAGGCGCGGCGGCCGAAGCTGCTGTGGTTCAACGCCGTGCTGACCGTCGTACTGATGGGCACGCTGATCGCCGGCCTGCTGCCGATGCCGGTGCTGTTCATGATCGCCTTCGGCATCGCGATGATCGTCAACTATCCCTGCATCCTGGAGCAGAAGAAGCGCATCGGCGCCCACGCCGAGAACGTCCTCGCGGTGGTCTCGCTGATCTTCGCCGCTGGGGTGTTCACCGGAATTCTCTCGGGAACGGGCATGGTCGAAGCCATGTCCAAAAGCCTGCTGGCGGTGATCCCGCCGGCGCTGGGGCCGTACCTGGCGACCATCACGGCGCTGGTGAGCATGCCGTTCACCTTCTTCATGTCCAATGATGCTTTCTACTACGGCGTGCTCCCGGTACTCTCCCAGGCCGCCGCGCAGTACGGCATCACCCCGGTGGAAATGGCCCGTGCCTCCATCGTCGGCCAGCCGGTGCACCTGCTCAGCCCGCTGGTGCCCTCGACCTACCTGCTGGTCGGGCTGGCCAAGGTGGACTTCGGCGACCACCAGCGCTTCACCCTCAAGTGGGCCGTGCTGGTGTGCCTGGCGATCCTAGCCGCCGCGCTGCTGCTGGGCCTGTTCCCGCTGTTCAATGACTGACCGACCAACGACCGACTTCGAGTACTGCGACAATGGAATGGCTGACCAGCCCTGAAATCTGGATTGCGTTCTTCACCCTGACTGCCCTGGAAATCGTCCTGGGCATCGACAACATCATCATGATCTCCATCCTGGTCGGCCGCATGCCCAAGCACATGCAGCCGCGCACGCGCTTCTTCGGACTGGCGCTGGCGATGGTCACGCGCATCCTGCTGCTGCTCTCGATCACCTGGGTCATGCGACTGACCGCCGACCTGTTCCACTTGTTCGGCCAGGGCATCTCCGGGCGCGATCTGATCCTGTTCTTCGGCGGCCTGTTCCTGCTGTGGAAAAGCAGCAGCGAAATCTTCCACGGCCTGGAAGGTGAAGACGAAACCGAAGGCGAACCCAGGAGCGTGATGGGCGGCTTCATCGGCACCATCATCCAGATCGCGATCATCGACATCGTGTTCTCGCTGGACTCGGTGATCACCGCCGTGGGCATGGTTTCCAATGTGCCGGTGATGGTCGCGGCCATCGTCGTCGCGGTGATGGTGATGATGCTCTGCGCCGGCGCCATCAGCGACTTCATCGACAAGCACCCGTCGCTTAAGATGCTCGCGCTGTCGTTCCTTATCGTGGTCGGCACCGTGCTGATCGCCGAAGCCTTCGAAGTCCACGTACCCAAGGGCTACGTCTACTTCGCCATGGCCTTCTCGCTGGCGGTGGAAGCGCTGAACATCCGCATGCGCACTGCGCGTGGGAAGAAGGAAGTGGACCCGGTGAAACTGCGCAAGGACATCCCCGGCCAGTAATCCACAAGTACTATCCACAAGCGCTGTCCACAGGCACTCTGGGTGAATTGAAAAAGCCGGGCTTTCCACAGCCCGGCTTTTTATTCACAGCGGATCGGTATCAAGGGCGTGCGACCGGTTCCGGCCAGTTCAGCACGCCCTTGTCGTTGAAGCGCACCGTGCCGAACAGGCCGCCGGCCAGCTTGCCGTTGATCTCGTAGGGCATGCCCTGGCGTGGCGGCCCGCCGGACAGGCCCCAGGCCTGCCGAATGGCGGAAAAAGCGGAGATGCTCACCGGCACGCTGATCACTTGCTCGCCAAAACGCGGCACCTGCCCGCTGGCGTCACTGACTCCGCTGGCCAGGGGCTGGCCGTTTACCGACAGGTCGAGGGCGATGCCGTTGTAATCGATGGCCTGGTCATTGGGGTTCTGCACCCGCAGCTTGACCATGAAGCGTGCCTCCATGCCCTGCCCGGTCGCCGGTTCCAGGCCGACCAGATCGATGCGCAAGGGATCGCGCGTACCGAACAGGCTGCTGCATGCGCCGAGCATCAGTAGCGCGGCCATCAGGATCAGGCGATGTAGCTTGGCCATGCGGTCTCCTCGTCGATTCACTTCAGGGTAGCCGGGCGCAACCGCCACACGGTGTTACCCACATCATCGGCCACCAGCAGTCCGCCGAACTTATCCACAGCGACGCCGACAGGACGTCCCATGGCCTCGTCCTTGTCGTTGATGAAGCCGTCCAGAACAGTCATCGGCTGGCCGTTGGGTTTGCCGCCAGCAAAGGGGATGAACACCACCTGGTAGCCGCTGCGCGGCTTGCGGTTCCAGGAGCCGTGCTGGCCGATGAACACGCCGCCACGATAACGCTCCGGCAGCAGGCTGCCCTGATAGAACGCAAGGCCCAGCGAAGCCGTGTGGGAACCCAGGGCATAGTCCGGCACCAGTGCTTTCTCGACCATGTCCGGGCGCGCCGGCTCCACGCGTTTATCCACATGCTGGCCGAAGTAGCTCCACGGCCAGCCGTAGAAGCCGCCGTCCTTCACCGAGGTCATGTAGTCGGGGACCAGGTCGTTGCCCAGTTCGTCGCGCTCGTTCACGGCGGTCCACAGGGCGCCGGTGTTGGGTTCCCAGCCCATTCCGTTGGGGTTGCGCAGGCCGGAGGCGAACACCCTCACGTCGCGGTTGGACAGGTCGATCTGCAGGATCGCCGCGCGGTTCTTCTCGGCCTCCAGGCCGTTCTCGCCGACATTGCTGTTGGAGCCGACGGTGGCATAGAGGTAGCGGCCGTCGGGGCTGGCGAGGATGTTCTTGGTCCAGTGGTGGTTGATCGGCCCGCCCGGCAGGTCGACGACCTTTTCCGCCGGTGCGCTGATCGTCGTCTCGCCGGTCTGGTACGGGAAGCGCACCACGGCATCGGCGTTCGCCACGTACAACCAGTTATCCACAAGGGCCATGCCGAACGGCGAGAACAACCCTTCCAGCAGCACACTGCGCTGCTCGGGCACGCCATCGCCGTCGGCATCGCGCAACAGGGTGATGCGGTTGGCGCTTGGCACCGAGGCGCCGGCCTTGGCCATGACCTTGCCGGCAACCCAGTCCTTCAAGCCGCCGGACTCTTCCTTGGGCGGCGCCGAGCTTTCCGCCACCAGCACGTCGCCGTTGGGCAGCACGTACAGCCAGCGCGGGTGTTCGAGTTGGTCGGCGAAGCGCTGCACCTCCAGGCCCTGCGCGGCCCGCGGCATCTGCCCAGCAGGCCAGCCGGTCGCCGTGGCGATATTGACGGTGGGCAGCAGGCTGCTTTGCGGCTCAGGCAACTGCGGTTGCGGCCCGGTGCCAGCGGTGAACGGCAGGGCGGACTTATCGCCGCAACCGGTCAACGCCAGCGCGGCCAGGAAGGGGAACGACCAACGCATGCGACTTCTCCTCGGCCTGTAATGCATTTATGTCGGTGAACACTTATTTCAGCGAATGCTTAGGCAGTCTAGACATATCCGCCCGCCTTTCCGTGCGAAATAACCGACGCAAAGCCTCTCGCGTCCGCTTTCGATCGGCTTTACTGACAGACAGGAATCCCGGCAAATCAGAGATTTGGCGAACCCTCAGGGAAGAACGAGGGTCTACCATGACAGTCTTGTGACAATCGCCTGAGTGTTGCCGTGTCCTTCTCGGCCCTCCGCGCTGTCTGTACGGAGCAGCGGGCGAGGTCGTTACAGGGTCCGTAGACGGACGCACCGCCACGGGCCCGCTTGAGTGCAAGGGGGCCCGACATGCTCAAACTGCTCGATCTGCTCTCTGCCGTCGCCCTGTTGGTGTGGGGCACACATATCGTCCGCACCGGTATCCTCAGGGTCTACGGCAGTAACCTGCGAAAAATCCTCAGCCGCAGCGTGGAAAAACGTCCGCTGGCCTTCGCCGCCGGCATCGGCGTCACCGCGCTGGTGCAGAGCAGCAACGCCACGGCATTGCTGGCGACGTCCTTCGTCGCCACCGGGCTGATGGCCCTGGCGCCGGCGCTGGCGATCATGCTCGGCGCCGACGTCGGCACGGCGCTGATGGCGCGGGTGCTGACCCTGGACCTATCGTGGCTGTCGCCGCTGCTGATCTTCTTCGGAGTGATCTTCTTCCTCGGCCGGCAGAAGTCGCGCCTGGGCCAGCTCGGCCGGGTATTCATCGGCCTGGGGCTGATCATCCTGGCGCTACAGCTGATCGTCGCCGCCGCCGAGCCCATGACCCAGGCCAAGGGCGTCAAGGTACTGTTCTCCAGCCTCACTGGCGACGTGATGCTGGACGCCCTGACCGGCGCACTGTTCGCGATGATTTCCTACTCCAGCCTGGCCGCCGTGCTGCTCACCGCGACGCTGGCAGCATCCAAGGTGATCTCGCTGAAGGTGGCGCTCTGCCTGGTGATCGGCGCCAACCTGGGCAGCGGCATCCTGGCGATGATCAGCGCTTCCTCGCAGAACGCTGCCGGCCGCCGCGTGGCGCTGGGCAGCCTGCTGTTCAAGGTCGCCGGTTGCGCCCTGGTGCTGCCACTGGTGGGCCCGCTGGCCGACTGGATCGACCACTGGCAGTTCAGCACCGCCGAACTGGTGATCGCCTTCCACGTGCTCTACAACACCACTCGATGCCTCGCCTGCCTGCCATTGACCGGACAGATGGCGGCCTTCTGTACGCGCATCATGCCCGACCGCCATTCGCCCGAAGACGTCGTGCGCCCCCGCCACCTCGACCCGGCGGCACTGGACACACCGAGCCTGGCGCTGGTCAATGCGGTGCGCGAAACCCTGCGCATGGGCGATATCGTCGAGCAGATGCTGAACAACCTGATGCAGGTTATCCACAGCGGCGACCCGCTGCTGGGCAAGGAAATCCGCAAGCAGGACGATGATGTCGATGCGCTCTACACCGCGATCAAGCTCTACCTGGCGCGCATGCCCCGCGAAGACCTGAGCGAAGCCGACAGCCGCCGCTGGGCGGAGATCATCGAGCTGGCAATCAACCTGGAGCAGGCTGGCGACATCATCGAGCACATGCTCGGTGCCGTGCAGGACAAGAAAACCTCGCGCAGTCGCTCCTTCTCCGACAACGGCCTGGAAGAGATCACCGTGCTCCACGGCCAGTTGGTGGCCAACCTGCGCCTGTCCCTCTCGGTGTTCCTCAATGGCGACCTGGAAGGCGCCAAGCGCCTGCGCCGGGCCAAGCAGCGCTTCCGCCTGCAGGAACGGCGCTTCGCCCACTCCCATGTCGATCGCCTGCGCCAGCAGGTCGTACAGAGCATCGAGACCAGCTCGCTGCACCTGGACCTGATCAGCGACATGAAGCGCTTGAACTCGCTGTTCTGCGCTATCGCCTATGCTGTTCTGGACAACCCGGATGCCAGTGATTCGGCAATCGGTGAACCTGAGGAAGACGAAGACTTCGTCGAACGCGAAGTCGCAGCGGTACAGGATCACCAGCGGCCGGCTTCCCCCGGCTCCAGCGCGACGGGTTGATGGCTGGAGGGCCTGAGCGAACACTCCACCGGAATGTTCGCCAGCCCCTACAAAGTCCTGATATCACGACGCCCAGGGTTCGGGCAGAATCCGCCGCCATGGAAGCATGCAATCAATCTCAACGTCCTCCCTCGGTCAGCGCCAGCCTGACCCAGGCCATCCTGCTGGCGGCCGTGCGCCTCGGTCTGGAGCGCGGCGCGCTGCTGGCTGCCAGTGGCATTCAGGAATCCCAGCTCAGCGACCCGGACGCGCGCATCGATTTCGCGCTGCAGGAACGCATGTGGCAGGTCATCCAGACGGACCTGAAGCATGACGAGCCCGGCCTGGCCATGGGCCGCGCATTGTCACCGGCGTCCTTCAGCGCGCTGGGCTACCTGCTGCAATCGAGCACCACGATGGGCGATGCCCTCGAGTCAGCCATGCGCTATCAGCGCCTGGTCGGCGAAGGGGGACAGGTGGCCATCGAGGCTCAGGCCGAGATCATCTGGGTCAGTTACCGCCCGTTGAACCCCGAACCGCCGGCGACCCGGGTTCGCGCCCTGGCGCTGCTGGGGTTCTGGGCGCGGCAGCTGCGCGCGCTGCTTAGCGGCCTGAAACTGGCCGGTTGCCGGTTCATGCACAGCCAGCCTGAGAACCTGACGGACTACGAAAAGGCCTTCGACTGTCCTCTGCAGTTCAACGCCCCGGACTATGCGCTGGGCCTGCCCCGGGCACTGATCGACGCGCCGCTGCCGCAAGCCAACCCGCCGCTGCGCGACTTGTTGCGCCAGCACGCCGAAGGCTTGCTTGCCCGACTGCCCAGCGCCAGCATCAGTGGCCGTGTGGTTGCCCTGCTCGGCGAGCAACTGACTCGCGGCGAACCCGGACGCGCCGCCGTGGCCAGCGAACTGGGCCTGAGCGAACGCACGCTGCAGCGTCGACTGGCGGAAGAAGGCAGCAGTTATCAACAACTGCTGGCCGATACCCGCCGGCAATTGGCGGAGCGTTACCTGGGCGAAGGCAACCTGCCGGCCACGGACATCGCCGCCCTGCTCGGCTATTCCGAGCCGAGCGTGTTCTTCCGCGCCTTTCGTCACTGGACGGGGCTGACGCCGGGCGAGTACCGCCAGCGGCGGCGGCAATCAGCGACCTAGCGGGCCGCCCAAGAGCCCGCCAGACGCGTCGACTCACAGGCTTTTCAACAGACTTGTCTACAGGATTCCCACAGCTCGGCGAGCTCAGCTGTGCAGTCCCCTTGCCGCGAGATAGGCGAGGAATGCCTCGCGGCTGGAGTAGCGCGGTTCGTAGCCGAATTCTTCTTTCAGCCGGCGGTTGTCCAGCACTGGCCGGTAGCGCAGGTAATCCACCTGCTCCGGACCAAAGTGCGACAACCCGAGTGGCTTGAGCAGGCCGAGACCTACTCGCATCAGGCTTGCCGGCATCGGGTGATAGGGTTTGTTGAGCAGGCCGGCGATCTCGCGCAGGGACAGTGCGCCGTCACCGGCGAGGTTGTAGATGCCTTCGCTGCCACGCTCGAGGCCCTGGCGAATCACGTTCACCACGTCCTGGTCCCAGATGAACACGAAGCGGCTGCGGTGTCCCATCACCCCCATCAGGCTGCGCCGGGCGAAGAGCTCCGCCAGCGGGTTATGCACACGCCGGCCGAGGATGGTTCCGGGGCGCAGAATCAGTTGCTTGATCTGTGGATAGTTTTCCCTGGCTTTGGCCAGCAATTGCTCGATTTCCTGCTTGCAGCGGGCGTGCAGCAGATGCGGTTGACCCCGTAGCGGGTGGGATTCGTCGATCCACTCGGCGTTGTCGCGATGAAAGCCATAGGCGGCGCCCGAACTGGTAACTATCAATTGCCGGACATCGTTATCACGCGCCGCCTCGATCAGTGCACGGGTGCCACCCACTTCGATGGCGTGGCGTTTCTGCGCCGTCATCTCCGGCGGCGGGTTCACCACCGCGGCCAGATGCACGATCGCATCTGGCTTCCAGAGCTCCACGCAGGCCCGCGTGTTGGCCGCCACGCTCAGATCCAGCGCAACCGGCTCGATGTTGGGGCGCAGACCCTGGGACTTTATTTGCTGCATATCAGCGGCAATGAGCGTCCAGTCCAGGTGCTGGACGGCAAGCTCATTGAGCAGGCTCTGCCCGAGAAATCCCGCAGCGCCGGTGATCAGGACGCGCATGTAGCCTCCAGACCGTTCGCCATGCAGCGAACGACGGGTCCGTTGATCGGGGTGGATGAATGGAGCGTAGTTCCACTGCGCCAGCACCGACAGTGACCTCGCAAGCCAGCCCCGTGACCAAAGATGCCACCCGACGAAGGTTGAACACGGTGGGTTCGCGACGGTCAATCCGCTATCCTCACGGCTTTGCGTCCAGGCTCACCGCTCATGCGTTGGTTGTTCGTCCCCCTGCTATCTCTGCTGCTCAGCGCCTGGTCCCATGCCGACCAGCGCCAGACGGTCGAGGCGTACCAGCTGGAGAACGGCATGGGCGTGCTGTTCAAGCCAACCCGCGAGAAGGGCCATGTCTCGATTCGCCTGATCGTCGGCGTCGGCTTCAGCGACTTCAGTTGCCGCGACCGGCAGTTGCCCCACCTGATGGAACACCTGTTCTTCAGCGGCCTGGATGGCGGCGACGAGGCCGACCTGGAAGCACGCATGCAGGCTCTGGGCGGCCAATGGAATGCCTACACCAGCGAGGGAGACACCGCGTTCGTCGTCGAGTCCCCCGCCGCCACCCAGCGCCAGGTGCTGGACCTGCTGCTGGAAATCATCACCCGCACCCAACTCGACCAGCGCAAGATCGATTCCGCCAAGCAGGTACTGGTGCGCGAGGATGGCGGCCATTATTCGCACCTGCAGCGTTGGCTGGATCACCAGAACATCAGCCGCGCCGGTCAGGAACAGTTGGCTGTCGAGCTGGGCCTGTCATGCGACGAGCGCGCCCCTGTGGATAACCTCACCCAGGCGCAACTGGATCAGTTGCGCAAGGACTGGTACGTCCCGAGCAACATGACCCTGATCATCGTCGGCGACCTCGACCCGCGCCTGCCGGTGTACCTGGGGCGCACCTACGGCGCCCTGATCGACCACGACACTCCGGAACGCCGCGACCTGCCGCAGATGAAGACCACCGCCGAGCGCCAGCGCAGCCTGACCACCGGGATGTTCGGCGAAAGCGCGGTGCTGCACTGGATCTTCCCGGAGCCGGAGGATGTCGACGGCGCCACGCTGGACCTGCTGCAGGCCTACCTGAACGATACGCTCTACACCGAACTGCGCGTGCGCCGCGAGTTGTCCTACGGCCCCTGGAGCGAGCGCACTGCATGGGCGAACCAGGGCTTCCTGAGCCTCAACGCCGATGTCGAACGCGACCAGGAACAGGTGACACAGAAGGCCCTGAAAGACCTGGTGGACAAGATCCGCCGCGATGGCCTCGACCCGCAGCGCTTCGCCCGCATCCAGCGGGTGGCGCGTGCGCAGCTGGCCTGGAGCACCCCGGGGAATTCGACGCTGGCGGATTACTACTGGGGTGCATTGGCCGATTTCGACGACGGCAAATTCCCCGACGAGGACAAGCGCCTGGCAAAAGTCAGCCTGGCCCACGCCAACGATGTGGCGAAGCGGCTGTTCAAGGACGAGGGTTATCTGCGCATTGAGAAGCCGCTGCTGGACGACGACATGGTCTATCCGCTGGCGACGGTGGGTGCATTGCTGCTGGCGGTATTGCTGGGGCTTGCGCTGTGGCGCCGACGGAGCTGAAGCCCCGTCGGCGAATCTTCAGGCCTCAGAGTGCGAGGCGGCGGATGACCTGGCAGGAGTCGTCCGGGTCCACCTGGGCGCGGAAGCCCAGCTCGCGAGCCATGTCGCGCATGTCGCGGTCCATGGACGAGTCGATCGAGTACATCTGGTGGAAGCCGTTGCGCTTGGCCACATCGATCAGATGGCGCATCAGTGCGACGTCCAGGCCCAGTTGCTTGAACTCGTCGGCGATGGTCACCGCGCATTCGCACTGCTGGTTATCCACAGCCGCGTAGCGGCTGATGCCGACTTCGCGCAACTCGCCGTCCACATGGGTCAGGGCGATGAAGGCCATGGTGGTCTGGTAGTCCACATCCATCAGGCGATCGAGCAGTTTGTCGTCGATCTTCACTTCGCCATGGAAGCGGAACTTGCGGGTCATGGGGGACAGACGCTCGAGGAACAGGCGTTCGCGCTCGCGGTCTTCCGCGCGCAACGGACGAATCAGCACGTGGCTGCCATCTTCGAGGGTTTCTATCCAGTGATCGGCGCCAACAGCCCCGAGGGCTGCGAGCTCGGCGGTGGGGTGGGTGATCATGACGCGTTCTCCGCTGGAGAAGAGGGATTGGGTTGACCCTATCCTTCTCCTGCGGGTGCCGGGCAGGCCTGACGTATGTCAATGCCGCCCGGAACCGTACTGGGGCAGAACGTCGCAGCTGGGCTCAGGCGCTGGCGGCCAGGGCTCCAGCGCGTGCACGGGCGCCCTTGCGGAACAGCACCAGGGTGGCAAGCAGGCCGAGCGCCGCCGCGCCGCTGAGCCAGATACCCGGCGCAGCCTTGTTGTCCAGGGTGTGGATAAGCCAGGTGCAGACCGCCGGGGTGAAACCACCGAAGGTCGCGGTCGCCAGGCTGTAGGCCAGGGAGAATCCGGTGGTGCGCACGTCCGCCGGCATGATCTCGGTGAGCGCGACAACCATCGCGCCGTTGTAGCTGCCATAGAGGAAGGACAGCCACAGTTCCACTTCCAGCAGGCGGGCAAAGCTCGGCTCGGCCACCAGCCAGGAGAGCATCGGGTAGGCGGTGAGCAGTGCCAGGATGGTAGCCGCCAGCAGCAGCGGCTTGCGCCCGATGCGATCGGATACGGCGCCCATCACCGGCAGCCAGATGAAGTTGGACAGCCCCACGCACATGGTCACCAGCAGGCTGTCGAAGTCCGACAGGTGCAGCTCGTTCTTGCCAAAGGTCGGGGTGTAGGCGGTGATCAGGTAGAAGGACACGGTGGTCATCACCACCATGGCGGTTCCGGCCAGCACCAGGCCGAAGTTCTGGCCGATGGAACGCAGCACCTGGCCCAGGGTCGGCCGATGCTTACGCTGCTCGAACTCGGGGGTTTCCTCCAGCGAGCGGCGGATGATGAACAACGCCGGGACGATCAGGCAGCCGACGAAGAACGGTACGCGCCAGCCCCACTCGCCCATGTCCTGCGGGCTCAGCCAATGGTTGAGGATCACCCCCAGCAGGCCGGCGAAGACCACCGCGACCTGTTGGCTCGCCGACTGCCAGCTGACGAAGAAACCGCGCTTGCCCGGGGTGGCGATTTCCGCGAGGTACACCGACACGCCGCCCAGCTCCACGCCGGCAGAAAAACCCTGCAGCAGGCGGCCAAGCAGGACCAGCAACGGTGCGGCGGCACCAAGGGTGGCATACCCCGGTACGAAGGCGATCAGCAGGGTGCCCATGGCCATCAGGCCGAGGGTGATGATCAGCCCCTGGCGACGGCCATGACGGTCGATATAGGCGCCGAGGAAGATGGCTCCCAGCGGACGCATGAGGAATCCGGCGCCGAAGGTCGCCAGCGACAGCATCAGGGAAGCGAAGGGGTCGTCGCCGGGAAAGAAGGTCTTGGCAATGGCGGTGGCGTAGAAGCCATACACCATGAAGTCATACATCTCGAGAAAGTTGCCACTTACCACACGGAAGACGGCTTTGGCTTTGGAGTTGTTCGAGGCCATAAGAACATCACTCAGGGCTGATACACGGGGATTCCCCTGCCGGGGAAATCGACGGTCGTCGTCCACGGCAGGCAGGCCCTGGAGAGTCGACTTATTTGTAACCCTATGTGTAAAAGCAGCCTCTCGACAATCGAAAAATGCCTGAGTTGGCCATTTTTACTGGCTTTGAAAGCTTGGTGAAAGCTTCACTACCGTTCGTCAGAAATAGCCATTGCGCGAGATATGTCACATTTCCATTATATTGCCAGGATAAACAAAACAATTACTTTACTTATATTTAAATAAATAAACTCCAGGATATTTGTAGGAAACCTTCGTCATTCGAGATAATTAATGCGTATTTCGCCTATTCAAGAATCTTATTTTTATATAAGAATTTTCCTTAATTAATAGTTAGCTTTTCCCACAAATTTTGGGAGAGCTTTACTGTGAAGAAAAGATGGTTCCTGCCGCTTCTGTTTACCCTCTCAGGCTGCAATGGCTGGGTTTCCCCGGAAACCAATGCGGGCCTGAATGACCGTTACTTCACCGTGTTCTCTGGCCCGCCATTGCCGGGAATGATCGTCGCCTCTGCCGTACAGTGGAATGCCGACTACGCGGTGACAGCAGCCCATACCCCGTTCCTGTTGAACAAGGCTTACCGCTGCAGCACGGGCTGCGACCTGCTGTTCATCGCGCACAAGGCAAAGGGGGCGCTCCCGCAGTGGCGGGATTTCCGTTCCGGCGAGACCGTCACCGCCCTGGGCAGCAGTTCCCTGCTGATCCCGATGAGCGCGACAGGGCGTGTCTGGCCGGTACCCTTCGTCGACGACCGTTCTGCAAGTGGCGAGCGCTACGGTGTACACGACGCGGCAATCGCCAAGGGCATGTCCGGAGGGCCATTGCTGGCCAGCGACGGTGCAGTGCTGGGGATCAATATCGGCTACCAGGCGGGTTTCACGCCACCGACAGGCCGGCCAGAACTGGCCGGCATGGCACGCTTGAGCGTGTTCGTGCCCTACCGGGTGATCCAGCGTGAATGGCTACTGTTCCAGGCTCAGGGGCAACACAAGGAGGCCCAGGTGGCCGCCGGCGAGAACCTTCAGGCGAAGAACCAGTAGCAAACGCCGATGGAGGCCAGCACGCCGGCAAGGTCCGCCAGCAGCGCGCAACCCACGGCATGGCGCGCGCGCTGGATGCCAACGGCGCCGAAATACACTGCCAGTACGTAGAACGTGGTCTCGGTGCTGCCTTGCACGGTGGCGGCGACCAATGCCGGGAAGCTGTCCACACCGTGGGATTGCATGGTTTCCAGCAGCATCGCCCGTGCAGCGCTGCCGGAGAACGGCTTGACCAGTGCGGTAGGCAGCGCATCGACGAAGCGAGTGTCCCAGCCCACGCCTTCGACTACCCAGCGGATGCCATCCAGCGCCATCTCCAGGGCGCCGGAAGCGCGCAATACGCCGACCGCGCAGAGCATCGCCACCAGATACGGCAGCAGGCTCTTGGCGACGTCGAAGCCCTCTTTTGCGCCCTCGACGAAGGTTTCATACACCGGCACCTTCTTCAGCCAGCCGACGATCAGGAACAGCATGATGATGCCGAACAGCGTCAGGTTGCCCAGTAGCGAGGACAACTGCGCCAGCGCGCTGGCAGACAGGCCTGCGAGCAACGCCATGAAGGCACCCAGCGCCAGCGCGCCGGGAATCAGGTAAGCCAGGACCACCGGATCCCACAGGCGCAGACGCTGCATCAGCGCCACGCTGAGCAGGCCGACGAGCGAGGAGGCGCTGGTGGCCAGCAGGATTGGCAGGAACACCAGGGTCGGGTCCACTGCGCCCTGCTGCGCGCGATACATGAAGATGGTCACCGGCAGCAGCGTCAGCGACGAGGCGTTGAGCACCAGGAAGAGAATCTGCGCGTTGCTCGCCGTGGTGCTGCTGGGATTGAGCTCCTGCAGCGCCTTCATGGCCTTCAGGCCGATGGGCGTAGCGGCGTTGTCCAGGCCCAGGCCGTTGGCGGCGAAGTTCAGGGTGATCAGGCCAATGGCCGGGTGGCCAGCGGGGACTTCCGGCATCAGGCGGCGGAACAGCGGGCCGAGCAGCACTGCGAGTTTCTCCACCAGGCCGGCCTTCTCGGCGATGCGCAGGAAACCCAGCCAGAGGGTCAGGGTACCGAACAACAGCACCATGACCTCCACCGACAGCTTGGCCATGGCGAACAGGCTTTCCACCATGGCGGCGAACACGGTGGCCTCCCCACCGAGCAGCCAGCGGGAAAGCGCGGTGACCGCCGCGACGATGAAAAAGCTCAGCCAGAGGCCGTTGAGCATGCGATGTCCCCCTTGGAATGGCCGCGATGATAGCGGCACGGGCGCCTTCCGCGCCAGAAACGACAAGGCCCCGGACTGTGCCGGGGCCTTGTTGATAACCCGTGCGGGTCAGTGACTGGTGGTGCTTTGCTTGCCGTCCGCGCTCTCGCCTTCAAGGAAGGCTTCAACGCGACCGTTCTGCATCGCCTGCCAGTAGCGCGCGCCCTTCTCGGCGTCGTACACGCCTTCCCACTTGGAGATCACCAGCACGGCCAGGGCGTTGCCGATCACGTTCAGCGCGGTGCGCGCCATGTCCATGATGCGATCGACGCCGGCGATGAAGGCCAGGCCTTCCAGCGGAATGCCCACACTGCCCAGGGTCGCCAGCAGCACCACGAAGGAAACGCCCGGTACCCCGGCGATGCCCTTGGAGGTGACCATCAGGGTCAGCACCAGCATCAATTGCTGGCCGATGGACAGGTCGATGCCATAGAGCTGGGCGATGAAGATAGCCGCAATGCTCTGGTACAGGGTCGAGCCATCGAGGTTGAACGAGTAGCCGGTGGGCACCACGAAACTGCTCACCGCCTTGGGTGCGCCGTAGGCCTCCATCTTCTCGATGATGCGTGGCAGCACGGTCTCGGAGCTGGCAGTGGAGTACGCCAGGACCAGCTCGTCCTTGAAGATGCGCATCAGCTTGATGATGGAGAAACCGAACAGGCGCGCGGCCAGGCCCAGCACCATGAAGGCGAAGAAGGCGATGGCGAAGTACACCAGCACCACCAGCTTGGCCAGCGGCAGCAGCGAGGCGAAGCCGAAGTTGGCGACTGTCACCGCGATCAGCGCGAATACGCCGATGGGGGCGTAGCGCATGATCATGTGGGTGACGCGGAACATGGCCTCGGCCACGCCCTGGAACATCTTCACCAGCGGCTCGCGGGTCGGCGCCGGCAGCGAGGACAGGCCCAGGCCGAACATGACCGAGAAGAAGATGATCGGCAGCATTTCGCCACGGGCCATCGCCGCGAAGATGTTCGACGGGATCAGGTTGAGAATGGTCTCGATGAACGCGTGGTGGTGCTCGACTTCCTTGGCGGTCTGCGCGTACTGGGAGATATCCACAGTGCCCAGGGTGCTCATGTCGATGCCGGCGCCGGGCTGGAAGATGTTCGCCAGCAGCAGGCCGACCACGATGGCGACGGTGGTGATGATTTCGAAGTAGATGATGGTCTTCAGGCCGATGCGGCCGAGTTTCTTCGCGTCACCCATGCCGGCGATGCCGACGATGAGCGAGGAAATCACGATCGGAACGACGATCATCTTGATCAGGCGGATGAAGATGTCACCCGCTGGCTGGAGGATGTTGCTGATCCACCAGGCCTTTTCCGCGCTGAAATGGTTGAGCGCGGCGCCCAGTGCAATTCCGAGTACCAGGCCGATGAGGATCTGCCAGGCGAGGCTGAGCTTGGCTTTGCCCATAGTGAGTCACCCTTGATTCTTGTGGAAGTCGGGGTCGCCGAACCGTCGGGATGCCGACGGCCAGCGAAAAAAGGGGCGCATGATTCCGACCCCCCCCTCCTCCGTCTAATGCCGGAAACGCCTACCCCATGCACAATCGGCATGGGAAAAGGCATCTGAAACCTTGGTTCCAGGTCGTAAGACCCTTGCTTTTCTGCATGACACAGGTTCCTCAACGCCTGTCACACAGCGCTCTGCAAAGCCGTCTAGGCTTGCTGCAATTCGGCCATCAATGGCCCGGATTGATCGGATCAGAACGCCACGCGCGCTCACGGGTGGGTTCTTGTTACCGGATGTACGGTCGCCGCTAGGGGGCCGTCATGGATGGCCGAGGGCGAGGGCGAGGAGAAGGGCCCTTCGACTGCGAGGCTGGCGGGAAAGCAGACACTGTGGATAAGTGGCGGATTCCGCTCTTCATTATTGAGGCGCCGGAGGGCCGGAAACCGGCCGACAGGAATCGGCGAGGCATTGTAGGACGAATCCGCCTGAGTCCGAATTGACCGATATCAGTGAAGTTCGACCGGCTTCGAGCAAGCCTGCGGCTACCCTGCCGTCGCCGCGACAGCCGGGTAAGCAACGGGTTGTTCAATGTGGTGAAAGCACAACGCGGTGACACTCTGAATAAGGACGCTCTATGACGCGACGCTACGTAGTACCCACTCTGCTTTTCGCTGGCGCCCTGGCACTGGCCGGCTGTTCCAGCCAGAAACCGGACGCCTCGCAGTACTCGGGCTTCCTCGGCGATTACTCGCAACTCCAACCGGCCACCTCCCCCAGCGGCCAGCCCGTGCTGCGCTGGGTCGACCCGAACCTGAAGCTGCAGAACTACAGCTCGGTGCTGGTCGAGCGGCCGGTCTACTACCCGCCACCCAAGCCGAACGAGAACATCGATCAGCGAACCCTCAACGAAATTCCCGACTACCTCAAGAAGCAGGTCGAGCTGCAACTGGGCAGCCGCTACCGCATCGTCCAGCAGGCTGATCGCGACACCCTGGTGCTGCGCACTGCAATCAGCGGCGTGGATGTCTCCAACGAGGGCCTGCATGCATACGAGGTCATCCCCATCGCACTGGTGGTAGCCGCGACGTCGACCGCCATCGGTACCCGTGATCAGGACACCGAGGTATTCGTGGAGTTCGAGGCATTGGATGGCGCGACCAGCAAGCCGGTCGCCAAGGTCGTGCGCAAGGGAGCAGGCAAGACGCTGGAAAACTCCAGCACCCACCTGACCCTCGACGACCTGAAGCCGGTGCTCGATGGCTGGGCGCGCGACGCGGCCAACTTCAAGCCCTGACCTGTGATGGCGCTCCGGAACCGGTGCGAGCACGTCGCCCCGGTTCCGCACGCCTTGCCTGACCCAGCCCGCTGGCGCGGAGGTACTCCCTGTACCCCCAGGTCGCTCAGGACATGACGCATCCCGAACATCCCGGCCCCCTGGTCATGCGTCCACCGCAATGGCGACGCAGAATTCGAAATCAGTGGATCAGTACCAGTTGGGATCGCTCTTGAGCTGGTCATCGAGGATCCGCTTCACCGAATCGTCCGGCTCGCCCAACCAGCGGAAGCTGGCGTGCTTGCTCGGCGACTTGTCCGTCGGAAGGTTCTCGGGAACCTTCACGTACAGCGCATAGGCCTTGTCCTTGTCCCAGGTGAAGGCTACGTACAGCCGGTGGGCAGCGCAGTTGTGCGCCTCGCACAACTCGCCCACCAGGTATTTGTCGCCCTGCTCGTCCACCGCCTGCATCGGCGTCGCAGTGCCGCTGAGGTTCATCACCCAGTCGGGCAGGCGACTTTCGTCCTTGACCACCGATTGCCAGGTATCGCGATACTGCGGATCACTGGCTACCAGCTCGTTCAGGCGGTATTGCGCGTCCTTGTCTGCCTCGGCGGCCAGGGCCTGGGCCCCGACGCCGAGCAGAACGGTCGACAGCAGCAGATTGCGGGTAAAGCTCATCGCTACGCTCCTTGTTCAACTTCCATCGATCCGGAGGAACTACCCCCGGCGACGGCCCATGACGAAGGACACGATGAACAGCACCAGGAAGATCACGAACAGGATCTTGGCGATACTGGTCGCGGCGCCGGCGATACCACCGAAGCCCAGGACCGCGGCGATGATGGCGATGATCAGGAATGTCAGTGCCCAGCTAAGCATGGGGTCTCTCCTCTTCTCGTTGTCGGTTCGGCACCGTTTGGGTGCCAGCTCCGGAGTGGTCGCAAGGCAGTCTCCGGAAAGAGTGTCCGCCCGGGCGCTTCCGGGCACTGCGGACCTGTCGGGCAAGCCAGCGGCCTGCCGGCAATTGGGTTAACCGCGCTCAGAACACCCAGCCACCCTGGGGGCGGGCCATCGGCTGGACCTGAGCCTGAGTCTGCGCCTGCGGGGCTTGCAGCACCTGGGGCTGGTTACGCGCGGGTGCAGCCTGTGGATAACGCGACGCTTCGCGGTACAGGCCGGGAGTGCTGGAGGCGGTCGGTACATAGGCCACTGGGGTACTGGCGGCCTGAACCCGGGAAACCTGCATCTGCAGCTGCACCTGGTTGACCAGCAACAGCAGGAGGGCACCGGCAAGGAAGATCCGGCTCCACACATCGATACGCGCGACTTGCACTTGGCTGTTGGTTCCGCTGTTCATCCCGTTTCTCCTGCCCGTCGCCGACCTGTCTGTCGAACCTTCAAACCATTTCCTGAGGTCTTTCCGGTTCTTGTCGTCGCGAGTGGTTTGTTGACTGTCTTGCAGTAGGAATTGCACGCCGCATGCCAGTCTGATGAATCCTATTTTTTACTTATAAATCAAATACTTATGTTGTTAATGAAAATGCCTTTCTGCTGCATCCTGCACGATGGGCCGGGATAGGTCGTGCGTTTTGCAACCCCGGCTTCAGGCACGTCCCTGTGCCTGTGTGAACCACGTCACTTCAGCGAATGTTTGAGTTGGCTCATCTGGTCGTGGCATGCCCGTACCTTGGGCAGTTCGGCGCGCAGCAGCGCCTGGGTTTCCGGCGTGCCTTTCTCCAGGGCGTCCTCGAAGGCATGGAGGATGCGGTCTTCGGCTTCCTCGAGCTGGGCGACATAGGTCGCGCCTTCATCGCTGGCCAGGGTCGCCCGGGTGTCGGCGTAGACCTGGCGCAACTTGCCCAGCAAGGTGCCGCCGGTGGCGGGGTCCTCGTGATTGGCGGCAACCTTGCCGGCCAGTGCATTGATGACGTCCGTCTTGGCTTGTGCCATGGACTGGAACAGCCGTTGCAGCCGCGCATCCTTCACTTCCTGGATCGCGTGCTGGTAGAAACGCTGGCCGTCACGGGTGATCTCGATGAGTTCATTGAGCTGACTGGTCGTGCGAGTCATGACAGGTACTCCTGCTTGGGAAGGGTGGAAGAGTCAGGCGGCCTGGCCGGCCACCTTCAACGCAGTGGCGTCCACCTCACGCACACCGCGGGTCTTGCTGGCGGAATCGATCAATTGCTGGCGCTCGTCGGCATTGGGCACCTGGCCACTCAAGGTCACCACGCCGTCGCGAGTGGAGACACCGATGGACAACCCCTGTAGCGCATGGGCGGCCAGGATGCCGGCCTTGATCTGGCTGGTAATCCAGGCGTCGCTCACGGCGGCCTGGGCGTCACCGACGGACTTTTCGAGTTTCTCGGTGGAGGCGGCGTCGGGGTCGACCTTCAAGCGGTTATCCACAGCCGAGACGCCTTCGGTCTGGGCGGCCAGGTGAGCGGCTTGCTGGCTGGCCTCCTCGCTGACTGCGGTGCCTTCGAGGGTGACCGCGCCGGACTTGCTGGTGACCTTGATATCCAGGCCTTCGCCGCGCTTTTCCAGCAGCAGCTTGGATTTCACCCTGGCCGCCAGCGTGGCGTCGTCCCACTTCTGCACCACGCCTGAGTCCTTCGCGGTATCGGACTTCTGTGCATCAGCCAGGGACGCATCGACGCCGAGCTGGTTATCCACAGCAGTGATGCCTTCGACGCTGCCGGCGATCTGTCCGGCCAGCGCCTTCTGTTCTTCACTGGCCACGGCGCCGGTCAGGTGCGCGCGGCCGCTCTCTACATCCACCTTGATCGCATAGGGCTTGAGTTCGCGGTTGAGGTTGATGGCCGTCCAGATCGAGCCTTCCTGGCGCGCTTCGGCCAGTTGTGCGCTCAGCCCGGTTTCGGCGGCATGGCTGGCCAGTGGCTGCACGGCGAGCAGCGCGGAACTCAGGGCCAGGGCAAGGATCTTCGGACTAGGCATATCGGTCTCCAACATACGATGGTGCAGAATTGGATTCGCAACTGCCGTGCCAGTGCCTTTTTGTGGATAAAATTCTTGTAATTCAATGTGTTGGATAGCCTTTTCAGCGTCCCTGACTGTGCACCCTGCCCGAAGCCTCAGAAAGATTCTTGCAACTTGCACGAAAAACCCTGGACTAAGAAAAATCACACCCCGTACAACAACGAATCACACAACAAGGAAATCGCTGAATGGACGCAACGCCTGAACAGCAAGGCCGGATCCTGCTGGTCGATGACGAATCCGCCATCCTCCGCTCGTTCCGCTACTGCCTTGAAGACGAGGGCTACAGCGTGGCCACCGCCAGCAGCGCGCAACAGGCCGAGAACCTGCTGCAGCGCCAGGTATTCGACCTGTGCTTCCTCGACCTGCGCCTGGGCGACGACAATGGCCTGGATGTGCTCGCGCAAATGCGCGTGCAGGCGCCCTGGATGCGCGTGGTGATAGTCACTGCGCACTCGGCCGTGGACACCGCCGTCGATGCCATGCAGGCCGGCGCCGCCGATTACCTGGTGAAGCCCTGCAGCCCCGACCAACTGCGCCTGGCTGCCGCCAAGCAGTTGGAAGTGCGCCAGCTCACCGCGCGCATCGAGGCGCTGGAAGGCGAGATGCGCAAGCAGGGCGATGTACTCGAGTCTCACAGCCCGGCCATGGCCGCCGTACTGGAAACGGCGCGTCAGGTCGCCGCGACCGACGCCAACATCCTCATTCTCGGCGAATCCGGCTCCGGCAAGGGTGAGTTGGCGCGGGCCATCCACGGCTGGAGCAAGCGGGCGAAAAAATCCTGCGTGACCATCAACTGCCCGTCCCTTTCGGCCGAGCTGATGGAAAGCGAACTGTTCGGCCACAGCCGCGGCGCCTTCACCGGCGCTACCGAGAACACCCTCGGGCGCATCAGCCAGGCGGATGGTGGCACGCTGTTTCTCGACGAAATCGGCGATTTTCCACTCATTTTGCAGCCGAAACTCCTGCGTTTCATCCAGGACAAGGAATACGAGCGCATCGGCGACCCGGTCACCCGCAATGCCGACGTGCGTATCCTTGCCGCCACCAACCGTGATCTTGCCGGCATGGTTGCCCAGGGCACCTTCCGTGAGGACCTGCTCTACCGCCTGAATGTCATCGTGCTCAATCTGCCGCCCCTGCGTGAACGCGCCGAAGACATCCTCGGCCTAGCCGAACGCTTCCTTGCGCGCTTCGTGAAGGACTACGGCCGCCCCGCACGGGGCTTCACCGATGAGGCCCGCGCGCTGCTGCGCCGCTACAACTGGCCGGGTAACGTGCGGGAACTGCGCAACGTAATTGAACGCGCAAGCATCATCTGCAATCTTGATCTGATTGGCGTCGAACAACTGTCAATCGGCGAGCAGTCGAGCAACTCGGCGCCACGCATCGGCGAGGCCATGAGCCTGGAACAACTGGAGAAAGCCCACATCGCGGCCGTCATGGCCTCCAGCGCGACTCTCGACCAGGCCGCCAAGACCCTGGGTATCGACGCTTCCACCCTCTATCGCAAGCGCAAGCAGTACAGCCTGTGAACCTGCCGATCCCGATGACGCTGCGCACGAGGCTGTTCCTGAGCATCTCGGCGCTCATCACGGTAGCGCTGCTGGGTCTGCTGCTCGGGCTGTTCAGCGTGGTGCTGACCGGCCGTGAGCAAGCCCAGCTCATTCAGCGCAACTTCGACGCCATCGAGGTCAGCCAGCGCCTGCGCCAGGCATTGGGCGACGAACTGGTACAGGTACTCAGCGCACGGCCAAACCCGGAAAACCTGGAACGCGCGCGCGCGCACTTCTCCCAAGCGCTCGAGCAGGGGCGCGCGCTGGCGCAAACCAGTGGCGAACGCCAAGCCATGACGCAGATAGCCGACGCCCACCGTCGGTTTGTCGAGGCGACCGAAACTCCCGGCCCGGGACGCGCGGAACTGCTGGAAGACAGCGACCTCAGCCGTACCCTCGACGTGCTGCGCAACCACCTGCTGGCGCTGCATCAGGGAGCGATGGAAAACATCAGCGCCGACGAGCGCTCGGCCCGTGACCGCACCTTGCTGATCAGCAGCCTGCTCGGGCTTATCGGCATCGCCATCCTGGTGGTCGGCTTCATCACCGCCCACAGCATCGCCCGCCGCTTCGGCGCGCCTATCGAGACGCTGGCGAAGGCCGCGGACAAGATCGGCCAGGGCGAGTTCGACGTCACCCTGCCAGTTTCCGGCGTGTCCGAGATGTCCTCCCTGAGCCGCCGATTCGGCCTGATGGCGGAAGCCCTGCGCCTTTACCGCGCGAGCAATACCGAAGCGCTGGGTTCGGGCCGCAAGCGCCTGCTGGCGGTGCTCGACAGCATCGACGACGGCCTGGTGATCCTCGACCGCCACGGCCGTATCGAGCACGCCAACCCGGTCGCCACCCGCCAACTGTTTTCCCACGGCGATCCCCAGGGCCAGGAGCTGGGCACGATGCTGAACAATCCGCAGCTGACCCAGGCCGTCCAGCGTGTCCTTAGCGGCAACCTCCTGGAAGAAACGCCGCAGGATCTGGTGGTGGAAGTGAGCGGCGAAAGCCGGCTGCTGACCTGGAGCATGTCACCGGTCAGCCATGACGACGGGCGCAATATCGGTGCGGTGATGGTGGTCCGTGACGTCACTGAGCAGCGCGCGTTCGAGCGTGTACGCAATGATTTCGTGCTGCGCGCCTCCCACGAGCTGCGCACGCCCATGACCGGTATGCACATGGCCTTCGGCCTGCTCGCCGAGCGCCTGAAGTTCCCTGAGGAGTCCCGCGAGCGCGACCTGGTGCGCACCGTCGACGAGGAAATGCACCGCCTGGTGCGGCTGATCAACGATCTGCTGAACTTCTCCCGCTACCAGAGTGGCACCCAAAAGCTGGAGCTGCAGTTGTGCGATGTTGGCAACCTGCTGCGCCAGGCCCATCAGCGCTTCACCGGGCCGGCGGAGGAGAAGCGCATCAAGCTCGACCTGGAGATCGCCGAAGGCCTGCCACCGATCAATATCGACCGCACGCAGATCGAGCGCGTGCTGGATAACCTGATCGGCAACGCCCTGCGCCATACGCCCGAGGGCGGCACCATCCGCCTGCAGGCGCGCTGCCAGGAAGAGCGCGTGGCAATTGCCGTGGAAGACAGCGGCGATGGCATCCCGCTCAGTCAGCAGGGACGCATCTTCGAACCCTTCGTGCAGGTGGGCCGCAAGAAAGGTGGTGTCGGCCTCGGCCTGGCGCTATGCCGGGAAATCGTGCAACTGCACGGCGGGCGAATCGCCCTGCGCTCGCAACAGGGCAAGGGCTCGCGCTTCTACCTGCTGCTGCCGGTCTAGGAAGTCGGCACCGCCAGCAGCAGCGCGGCGGTTTCCAGGTCAGGCTCGCCATCGAAGCGCTCCGGGCGGAAGCGCATCTGGAACGCCGCGATCACGTTACGAGTTTCCTCGTCCATCAGCCCATTGAGCGGCACCGCGTAACCGTGCCGCGCCAGTTGCTGCTGGAACCAGCCCGGCGCCGGTAGCTGACCGTTCAGCTCGGCCAGGCGATGCGCCAGCTCACCCGGTTTCGGCCAGGGGATCAGGCCGGCTTCGGCGAGCTTCTTCCAGGGGAACAGCGGGCCCGGGTCGACCTTGCGCTGCGGAGCGATGTCGCTGTGGCCAAGGATGTGTTCCGGGGTGATGCCCTGGCGCTTGGTAATGTCCCGCAGCAGGGCGATCAGCGCGTCGATCTGCGCATCCGGATAGGGATACCAGATCTTCCCGCTCGGCGTATCACGGTAGCCGGGGTTCACCAACTCGATGCCAATGGAGGTGGAATTGAGCCAGGTGCGCCCCTGCCACTCGCTGGCGCCGGCGTGCCAGGCGCGGCGGTTCTCGTCCACCAGCTGGTAGATGGTCGCCGGGTTGTCGCCGATCAGGTAGTGCGCACTCACTTCGCCATGGGTCAGCAACGCCAGCGAGCGCGGCAGGTCAGCCGACGTGTAGTGGACGATGACATACTGGATTCGGCTGTCCTGGTTCTTCGACACATGCTCGCGGTCGATCTGCAGGTCCTTGTCGGCACAGCCGGCGAGCAGTGTGGTGAGGAGAGCGAAAGACAGGAAACGCAGAGTCATGGCGGTTCTCAGGAGAAGAGCATCAGGCTGCGATGTGCAGGAAGCTGCGCACGTTCTGCAGGAGCATGTTGACGCTGAGCATGATCAGCAGCATGCCGGCCAGACGTTCCACGGCCATCAGCCCGCGCGGGCCGAGGAAGCGCTGGAGGAACGCTGCCTGCATCAGGATGAAGGCAGTCGCGGCCCAGGCCAGGATTACCGCCAGGTAGAGCTCCCACAACGGTCCAGTGTAGGTGCTGCGCAGGGTGATCAGCATCGCCAGGGCGGAAGGCCCCGCCACCGCCGGCGTAGCCAGCGGCACGAACAGCGGTTCATTGTCCGGCATGTCGCCCAGCACGCCCTGGGGCGTGGGGAAGATCAGGCGCATGGCGACCACGAAGAGGATGATGCCGCCGGCGATGCCGGTAGCTTCCTTCGAAAGCCCGAGCCCGGTGAGGATGTGCTCGCCCAGGGTCAGGAACAGCAGCAGCAGACCTAGGGCAAACAGCAGTTCGCGCAGTGCCACCTTCAGACGGCGTTCGGCGGGGACCGACTTGAGGGCGGCAAGGAAGACCGCGATGTTGCCGAACGGGTCGGTGATCAGAAAGATCAGGATGGCGACGCCAAGCATGGCCGGGAAAACTCCAGGGATAACCAGCTACTGCGCCGAAGGCGAAGCAGGCTGTGGATAATCGAATGACGCCATCGCCCTGTGGATAACGACTTACCCACAGGACGATGCGTTGTGAATCAGGATTTCTTGATCTTTTCCGGGCGCTTCCAGCCTTCGATCACCCGCTGCTTGGCGCGGCCGACGCCCAGGGTGCCGGCCGGAACGTCGGCGGTGATGGTGGAACCTGCGCCAGTCGTGGCCCCGGTACCGATATCCACAGGCGCCACCAGCGAATTGTTGGAGCCGATGAAAACGTCCTCGCCGATGCTGGTACGCCACTTGTTGGCGCCATCGTAGTTGCAGGTGATGGTGCCGGCGCCGATGTTGGAGCGCGCACCGACCTCGCTGTCGCCCAGGTAGGTCAGGTGGCCTACCTTCACGCCGTCCTGCAGGTGGGCATTCTTCAGCTCGACAAAGTTACCCACATGTACCTTGCGCTCCAGCACACTGCCAGGGCGCAGGCGGGCGAACGGGCCGACATCGCTGTCCGGGCCGACATGGGCGCCTTCCAGGTGCGAGTTGGCCTTGATGATGGCGCCGCGGCGCAGGGTGCTGTCCTTGATGTAGCAGTTCGGGCCGATCTGCACGTCGTCCTCGATTTCCACCTGGCCTTCGAGAATCACGTTGATGTCGATGCTGACGTCGCGGCCGACGCTGACTTCGCCACGCACGTCGAAACGCGCCGGGTCGATCAGGGTCACGCCCTGGGCCATCAGGCGGCGCGCCACGCGCTGCTGGAAGAAGCGCTCCAGCTCCGAAAGCTGCAGGCGGTCGTTGGCGCCCTGGGTCTCCATGGCCACCTGCGGTTGGGCGGTGGCCACGCGCAGGCCGTCACCTACCGCCATGGCGATGACGTCGGTGAGGTAGTACTCACCCTGGGCGTTGGAGTTGGACAGGCGCGCCAGCCAGCCCAGCAGTTGCTGGCGCGGGGCGGCGAGAATACCGGTGTTGCCTTCGCGGATGGCGCGCTGCTCGGGGGTGGCGTCCTTCTGCTCGACGATCGCCCGGACCTCGCCATCGGCACCACGGATGATGCGGCCGTAGCCCGTCGGGTCGTCCAGCTCGACCGTCAGCAGCGCCAGCTGCTGCGGCGTGGCCTGGGCCATCAGGCGCTCCAGGGTCGGCTGCTCGATCAGCGGCACGTCGCCGTAGAGGATCAGCACGTTGTCTGCACTGAGGAACGGGGCTGCCTGTGCCACAGCGTGGCCGGTGCCCAGCTGCTGTTCCTGGATCACGAAATTCAGGTCATCCGCCTGCAGGCGTTCACGCACCAGGTCGGCACCATGGCCAATCACCACATGGATGCGCGACGGGCCGAGGCCGCGGGCGGTGTCGATCACGTGGGCGAGCATCGGTTTGCCAGCGACCGGATGCAGGACTTTCGGCAGGGCCGAGCGCATGCGGGTGCCCTGGCCGGCGGCGAGAATGACGATTTCGAGAGACATGAGTGGGAGACCGTCCTGGTGAGCGGGATTACCCGCGTGTGGAAAAAGAAAAAGGGTAGCCAAGGCTACCCTTTTCCTATTTGACGCTGAAGTCCCGAAGGACTTCGCGGCTTAGCCGCCGTACTTCTTGCGAACCTGCTGGACCGTGCGCAGTTGCGCTGCGGCTTCGGCCAGGCGGGCTGCGGCGGAGCTGTAGTCGAACTCTGCACCTTTACCTTGCAGAGCCTTCTCAGCTTCCTTCAGTGCGGTCTGGGCAGCCGCTTCGTCGAGGTCGCCTGCACGAATCACGGTGTCGGCGAGAACCTTGACCATGTTCGGCTGTACTTCGAGGAAGCCGCCGGAGATGTAGTACACCTCCTGCTCGCCACCCTGCTTCACCAGGCGGATCGGACCCGGCTTGAGCTCGGTGATCAGCGGCGCGTGGCCCGGAGCGATACCCAGATCGCCCAGCGAGCCGTGCGCTACGACCAGCTCTACCAGACCGGAGAAGATCTCCGCTTCGGCGCTGACGATGTCGCAGTGGACAGTAATAGCCATACCCTTGCCTCACGTAAGCGCCCGTTGCCGGGCGCACGGATTACAGCTTCTTCGCTTTCTCGATGGCTTCTTCGATGCCGCCGACCATGTAGAACGCCTGCTCGGGCAGGTGATCGTAGTCGCCGTTGAGGATGCCTTTGAAGCCAGCGATGGTGTCCTTCAGGGAGACGTATTTGCCCGGCGAGCCGGTGAATACTTCAGCCACGAAGAACGGCTGGGACAGGAAGCGCTGGATCTTACGAGCACGGGCCACCAGCAGCTTGTCGGACTCGGACAGTTCGTCCATGCCGAGGATCGCGATGATGTCCTTCAGCTCCTTGTAGCGCTGCAGAACGTACTGCACGCCACGAGCGGTGTCGTAGTGATCCTGGCCGATGACCAGCGGGTCCAGCTGACGGGAAGTCGAGTCCAGCGGATCGACAGCCGGGTAGATACCCAGCGAGGCGATGTCACGGGACAGTACGACGGTGGCGTCCAAGTGGGCGAAGGTGGTCGCCGGGCTCGGGTCGGTCAGGTCATCCGCGGGAACGTAGACGGCCTGGATCGAGGTGATCGAGCCTTTCTTGGTGGAGGTGATGCGCTCCTGCAGAACGCCCATCTCTTCGGCCAGGGTCGGCTGGTAACCTACTGCGGAAGGCATACGGCCCAGCAGTGCGGATACTTCGGTACCGGCGAGGGTGTAACGGTAGATGTTGTCGATGAACAGCAGTACGTCACGGCCTTCGTCACGGAACTTCTCGGCCATGGTCAGGCCGGTCAGTGCAACGCGCAGACGGTTGCCCGGCGGCTCGTTCATCTGGCCGTAAACCAGGGCTACCTTGTCCAGTACGCCGGAATCCTTCATCTCGTGGTAGAAGTCGTTACCCTCACGAGTACGCTCACCCACACCAGCGAACACAGAGTAACCGCTGTGCTCCATGGCGATGTTACGGATCAGTTCCATCATGTTTACGGTCTTGCCGACACCGGCGCCACCGAACAGACCGACTTTACCGCCCTTGGCGAACGGGCAGACCAGGTCGATAACCTTGATGCCGGTTTCCAGCAGGTCGTTGCCGCCAGCCTGGTCAGCGTAGGACGGAGCGTCGCGGTGAATACCCCAGCGCTCTTCTTCGCCAATCGGACCCGCTTCGTCGATCGGGTTGCCCAGCACGTCCATGATACGGCCCAGGGTCTTGGTGCCGACCGGGACGGAGATGGCTGCGCCGGTGCTTTCCACGTTCAGGCCACGCTTGAGGCCTTCGGTGGAACCCATCGCAATGGAACGAACCACGCCGTCGCCCAGCTGCTGCTGAACTTCCAGAGTGGTTTCGACGCCCTGAACTTTCAGGGCCTCGTAGATGCTCGGCACGGCATCGCGCGGGAATTCCACGTCGATCACGGCGCCGATGATTTGAACGATACGTCCGCTACTCATGTCTGGTTCCTCTGAATTTTGAACCTGTTCTTACACCGCGGCAGCGCCGCCGACGATTTCCGAGATTTCCTGGGTGATCGCCGCCTGACGTGCCTTGTTGTAGATCAGTTGCAGACCACTGATCAGATCACCGGCGTTGTCGGTAGCGTTCTTCATTGCAATCATCCGGGCCGCCTGCTCACAGGCGTTGTTCTCAACCACGGCCTGGTACACCTGGGATTCCACGTAGCGCACCAGCAGGCCGTCGAGGAGGGCCTTGGCGTCGGGTTCGTAGAGGTAGTCCCAGTGGTGCTTCAGCTCGGCATTGTCCTCGGCCACCAGCGGAATCAATTGTTCCACGGTCGGCTTCTGGGTCATGGTGTTGACGAACTTGTTGGAAACCACGTACAGGCGATCGATACGACCTTCCAGGTAGGCATCCAGCATGACCTTGACGCTGCCGATCAGATCATTGATCGACGGCTCTTCGCCCAGGTGGCTGATAGCTGCAACCACGTTGCCGCCATAGCTCTTGAAGAAGGATGCACCCTTGGAGCCGATCACGCAGAGGTCGATCTCCGCGCCACGATCGCGCTGCCCGCTCATGTCCTTGACGAGCGCCTTGAACAGGTTGATGTTCAGGCCGCCAGCCAGGCCACGGTCGGAGCTCACCACGATGTAGCCGACGCGCTTTACTTCACGCTCGACCATGAACGGGTGACGGTATTCCGGGTTGGCGTTGGCCAGATGGCCGATCACCTGGCGAATGCGCTCCGCGTAGGGACGGCCGGCCGCCATGCGCATTTGTGCCTTGCGCATCTTGCTCACCGCCACCTTTTCCATGGCATTGGTGATTTTTTGCGTGCTTTTGATGCTCGCAATCTTGCTGCGAATCTCTTTTGCGCCTGCCATTTCACACCTATCGGTTTAGCAGGCGGGGGTCGCTAGCGACCCCCGCTGCGGCTTACCAGGTTTGGGTGGCCTTGAACTTCTCGATGCCGGCCTTGATGCCTGCGTCGATTTCGTCGTTGAAGTCACCCTTCTCGTTGATCTTCGCCAGCAGAGCGGCGTTCTCACGTTGGAAGTAGGCGATCAGCGCTTGTTCGAAGGCGCCCACCTTGGCGATCTCGACGTCCTGCAGGAAGCCACGCTCGGCGGCATACAGGGACAGCGACATCTCGGCGATGGACATCGGCGCGTATTGCTTCTGCTTCATCAGCTCGGTAACGCGCTGACCATGTTCCAGCTGCTTGCGGGTCGCGTCGTCCAGGTCCGAGGCGAACTGGGCGAAGGCCGCCAGTTCACGGTACTGGGCCAGCGCGGTACGGATACCGCCGGACAGCTTCTTGATGATCTTGGTCTGGGCCGCGCCACCAACACGGGATACCGAGATACCGGCGTTGACGGCCGGACGGATACCCGAGTTGAACATGGCGGATTCCAGGAAGATCTGACCGTCGGTGATGGAGATCACGTTGGTCGGAACGAACGCAGAAACGTCGCCAGCCTGGGTTTCGATGATCGGCAGGGCGGTCAGGGAACCAGTCTTGCCTTTCACTTCGCCGTTGGTGAACTTCTCAACATACTCTTCGGAAACGCGGGAAGCGCGCTCCAGCAGACGGCTGTGGAGATAGAACACGTCGCCCGGGTAAGCTTCGCGGCCCGGCGGACGGCGCAGCAGCAGGGAGATCTGGCGGTAGGCCACGGCCTGCTTGGACAGGTCGTCGTACACGATCAGGGCATCTTCACCGCGGTCGCGGAAGAATTCGCCCATGGTGCAACCGGAGTACGGAGCCAGGTATTGCAGAGCAGCGGATTCGGAAGCACTGGCAACCACCACGATGGTGTTGGCCAGGGCGCCGTTTTCTTCCAGCTTGCGAACGACGTTGGCGATGGTCGATTGCTTCTGACCGATGGCAACGTAGACGCAGCGGATGCCGCTGTTCTTCTGGTTGATGATGGCGTCGATGGCCAGAGCGGTTTTACCGATCTGACGGTCACCGATGATCAGCTCGCGCTGGCCACGGCCAACCGGGATCATGGCGTCGACCGACTTGTAACCGGTCTGAACCGGCTGGTCTACCGACTTACGCCAGATCACGCCCGGTGCCACTTTCTCGACAGCGTCGGTCAGTTTGGCATCGATCGGGCCTTTGCCATCGATCGGGTTACCCAGGGCGTCGACAACGCGGCCCAGCAGTTCCGGACCAACCGGGACTTCCAGGATGCGGCCGGTGCACTTGGCATTCATGCCTTCTTTGAGGTCCTGGTATTCACCCAGTACCACAGCACCAACGGAGTCTTGCTCCAGGTTCAGCGCCATACCGTAGACGCCGCCCGGGAATTCGATCATCTCGCCGTACATGACGTCGGCCAGACCGAAGATGCGCACGATGCCATCGGAAACACTGACGATGGTGCCTTCGTTGCGCGCTTGCGAGGCGACGTCGAGTTTCTCGATGCGCCCCTTGATGATTTCACTAATTTCGGAAGGATTGAGTTGCTGCATGCCGCTGCCCCTTCAAACTCAAGATTTCAACGCTTCGGCCAGTTTCGCGATTTTGCCGCGCACCGAGCCATCGATTACCAAGTCACCGGCGCGAATAACCACGCCGCCGATCAGGCTCGCGTCTTCCGACGCATGAAGTCGCACTTCGCGACTGAGCCGGGCGCTGAGAGCCTTGGCGAGTTTGTCCTGCTGTTGCTGGTCCAGGGCGAAGGCACTGGTGACCTCGACCTCGACCAATTTTTCCTGCTCGGCCTTGAGTTGCTCGAACATCACGAAGATGGTCGGCAGCAGGTCGAGCCGCTTGTTTTCAGCCACAGTCCGGACGAAGTTCTGGGCCGGAGCATTGAGCTTGTCGCCACACACGTCGATCAGCGCGTCAGCCTTGGCGGCTGCGGTCAGCTGAGGCTCTTTGAGCAGCTGGCGCACGGTGTCGTCCTGCGACACTGCAGCCAGCACACCCAGAGCAGCAGACCAGTCGGCCAATTGCTGATGAGCCTGGGCGTACTCGAAAGCCGCCTTCGCGTAAGGACGAGCCAATGTGGTCAGTTCTGCCATATCGCCCTCTGCTTAGATCTCGGCGGCCAGTTGATCAACCAGCTGCTTTTGCGCGTTGGCATCGATCGAAGCACCCAGGATCTTCTCGGCGCCGGAGACAGCCAGGGCACCCACTTGGGCACGCAGGGCGTCTTTGACGCTGTTGAGCTCCTGTTCGATCTGGGCTTTGGCCTGGGCGATCATGCGATCACCTTCGGCACGGGCCTGATCACGGGCTTCGTCAACGATCTGGTTAGCGCTCTTCTTCGCCTGCTCGATGATTTCGGCTGCCTGAGCCTTGGCTTCGCGCAGTTGCTGACCCGCTTTCTCGTGAGCCAGTTCCAGGTCACGAGCCGCGCGGTTGGCAGCGTCCAGGCCGTCGGCGATCTTCTTCTGACGCTCGTGCAGAGCCGCGATGACCGGAGGCCATACGAACTTCATGCAGAACAGGACGAAGATGGCGAACGCGATGGCCTGGCCGATCAGAGTTGCATTAATGTTCACGCCAATACCTCGCTCGTTCGTTGTTCAGTCACAGATTTCCGCTGTTCGGAAATTAGTGGGCAACCTGAGCAATGAACGGGTTAGCGAAGGTGAAGAACAGAGCGATACCAACGCCGATCATGGTCACGGCGTCGAGCAGGCCGGCGACGATGAACATTTTGACCTGCAGCATCGGAACCATTTCCGGCTGGCGAGCAGCGCCTTCCAGGAACTTGCCGCCCAGCAGGCCGAAGCCGATGGCGGTACCCAGAGCGCCCAGACCGATCAGCAGTGCAACGGCGATAGCAGTGAGTCCAACTACAGTTTCCATTTTTCCTCCCGACTTTTTTGTCGTGTTGGTTAAAGGTTGAAGCAAGTTAAGGTGGTGAAGCTCTTCTTACGCCCACTCCCGCAGGGGAGAGGGCGCATAGAATCTTTGGATCAGTGGCTGTCTTCGTGGGCCATCGACAGGTAGACGATGGTCAGCATCATGAAGATGAAGGCCTGCAGGGTGATGATCAGGATGTGGAACACTGCCCACGCCCAGTTCAGCACGACGCCCATGCCGCCCAGCCAGAGGATGCCGGAACCGAACATCACGGCGATCAGGATGAAGATCAGCTCGCCGGCGTACATGTTGCCGAACAGACGCAGTGCCAGGGATACCGGCTTGGCGATCAGGGTCACGAACTCCAGCAGGAAGTTCACGGGGATCAGGATGATCTGAACCACCATGTTGCTGCTGTGGAACGGGTGCAGGGTCAGTTCGCCGAGGAAGCCGCCGATGCCCTTGACCTTGATGCTGTAGAAGATGATCAGCGCGAACACTGCGATCGACATGCCGAAGGTGGCATTCGGGTCGGTAGTGGCCACGGCGCGGAAGAACAGGTGCTCGTTGCCGGTGACCGCCTGGGCCGCGAGCGGCAGGAAGTCCACGGGCACCAGGTCGATCAGGTTCATCAGGAAGATCCAGACGAACACGGTCAGCGCCAGCGGTGCGATGAGCGGGTTACGGCCGTGGAAGGTGTCCTTCACGCTGCCGTCGACGAACTCCACGAGAACTTCGACGAAGTTCTGCAGGCCGCCAGGTTGACCGCTGGTGGCCTTCTTGGCTGCCATGCGGAAGATAAGGATGAACACCAGGCCGAGGAATACGGACCAGCCCAGGGTATCAACGTGGAATGCCCAGAAGCCCATTTCCTTGGCTTGTTCGGCGGTGTGGGCGAACCCCCAGGAACCATCCGGCAGACGACCCAAGGTCAGGTTCTGCAAGTGGTGCTGGATGTAACCCGAAGCGCTTTCTGCTGCCATGTTTGCCTCAATCGCTCTAAGGTCTTGTAAATGTGTTTCGCATCAGCAGGGGTGCAAACCAGCTGACCGCGAGGGTCAGCAGGTAGAGGCCGAACAGCGCCAGCGGCGCCAGGGGCTTCACACCTGCGAACGTCAGCGCGAAGAGCACTGCCGTCAGTATCAGTTTTCCCGCCTCACCGGCATAAAAGGACCGGACTATCAGCTGGGCAGAACGCGCGCCACTGTAGCGGAACGCCTTGCGAGCAAAGTACAGATTCGGCAACCACGCAATCAGACCACCGAGCAATCCGGAATAGCCTGCGACCGATCCCTGGGCAAACCACAGGGTTGCTGCACCGATAAGCAGCACCACCAGCTGGACGAGCAACAGGCGAAAAGCCGGTTGGCGATGGAAGGGCAAACGAGTGGGCTTGCGGGGTTCCATCTTTAGCTCACAGTCCTCTGGTGTCGGCTTCACAAATCAACAACTTGGCATACTTTGTGCCGACAAAATTGCGCGCAGAGTATAGGGGGCGCCGCATACCCGTTCAACCGTCAGGTAGTGATTTCCGACGACCCCCTACATAGCCTTTCGTATCAGCGTATGTGGGCGAGCACACCCTGCAGCTCGTCGAGGGAGTTGTAGCGGATCACCAACTGGCCCTTGCCCTTCTGGCCATGGCGAATCTGCACCGGAGCGCCCAGGCGCTCGGCCAGGCGCTGTTCGAGGCGGCTGATGTCGGGATCGCTCTTGACCGCTTTGACAGGTTCCTCGGGAGCGTTGAGCCACTGGCGTACCAGTGCTTCCGTCTGACGCACAGTGAAGCCGCGTGCGACAACATGTCGCGCACCTTCAACCTGACGATTCTCGGGCAGTCCGAGCAGGGCGCGGGCATGACCCATTTCCAGATCGCCGTGGGATAGCAGCGTCTTGATCTCTTCCGGCAAGGCAATCAGGCGCAGCAGGTTGGCCACCGTCACGCGGGATTTGCCCACGGCATCGGCAACCTGTTGCTGAGTCAGCTGGAACTCCTGCTGCAGGCGCTGCAGCGCAGCAGCTTCCTCGATCGGATTGAGGTCTTCGCGCTGGATATTCTCGATCAGCGCCATGGCGATGGCAGCTTCGTCCGGCACTTCACGGACCATCGCCGGGATCTTGTCCAGGCCCGCCTGCTGGGTGGCGCGCCAGCGGCGCTCGCCGGCAATGATTTCGTAGCGGCCATTGCCGATCGGGCGCACCACGATGGGTTGCATCACGCCCTGGGCCTTGATCGACTGGGCGAGTTCCTCGAGGGCCTGCGGGTCCATGTCACGGCGAGGCTGGTACTTGCCGCGCTGGATCAGGTCCAGCGGCAGGTGTTGCAGCTCCCTGCTGTCCACCTGAACGGCTTCTTCCTGCAGCGTAGCGGCGCTGGAGCCACTGAGCAGGGCGTCCAGCCCGCGTCCGAGACCTCGTTTCTTGGCGGCCATGCGGGTTCCTTAATCTCTTAGGCGGGGGCGGTGGTGCGGGCGGCGCGCTGACGGCGCACCAGCTCGCCGGCCAGCGCCAGGTAGGCGAGGGCACCGCGGGATTGCTTGTCGTAGACCAGCGCCGGCATGCCGAAGCTGGGCGCCTCGGCCAATCGCACGTTGCGCGGAATCACGGTGGTGTAGAGCTTGTCGCCGAAGTGTTCCTGCAGTTGTGCGCTGACGTCGTTGGTCAGGCTGATGCGCGGGTCGTACATGGTGCGCAGCAGGCCTTCGATCTTCAGCGCCGGATTCAACCGCTCGGCGATGCGCTGGATGCTGTTCATCAGGTCGGTCAGCCCTTCCAGCGCGTAGTACTCGCACTGCATGGGGATGATCACGCCGTCCGCAGCGGACAGGGCGTTGACCGTCAGCATCGACAGCGACGGCGGACAGTCGATGAGGATGAAGTCGTAGTTCTCGCGGATCGGCGCCAGCGCATGGCGCAGGCGATGTTCCTTCACGTCCATTTCCAGCAGTACCACTTCCGCAGCCGTGAGGTCGCGGTTGGCGGGCAGCAGCTGGTAGCCGCCGTGCTCGGAGAACTGCATGGCCTGGGCCAGGTCGCATTCGCCGGTGAGCACATCGTAGATCGAGTGATCCAGCGCCAACTTATCCACACCGCTGCCGGTGGTGGCGTTGCCCTGTGGATCGAGGTCGATCAGCAGCACGCGTCGCTTGGTAGCGACCAGCGATGCTGCAAGGTTGATACAGGTCGTGGTCTTGCCGACGCCGCCCTTCTGGTTGGCGATCGCGAATACCTTAGCCATGGTTTTCCCCACTCCCCGTCATGCAGTGCGGCGCAGTATCAGCAGATGGCGCTGGCCTTGGCAACCCGGCACCGCCAGAGCGCGTTCGGCTTCGACCTGGAAATCTTCCGGGAGTGCCGCGAGCTCGTCGCTGGGGTGTACGCCTTTCATGGCCAGCCAGTTGGTCTGGGTGTCGCCCAGGTGACGTGTCCAGTTTGTGAAGTCTTCCAGGCTGCTGAACGCCCGGGAAACAATGCCGTTGAACGGCAGCTCGGGTTGGAAGGCTTCCACCCGACTGTGGATAACCTGCAGGTTGTCGAGCTTGAGCTCCAGCTTCACCTGGGTGAGGAAGCGGGTTTTCTTGCCGTTGCTGTCGAGCAGGGTCAGCGATTTGCCGGGGAACAGGATAGCCAGCGGAATGCCGGGCATGCCGCCGCCACTGCCGACGTCCAGCCAGCGCTCACCGCCGGCGGCGTCGAACTGCGGGACGATGCTCAGGCTGTCGAGCAGGTGGCGCGAGACCATTTCATCCACATCGCGGACGGCGGTGAGGTTGTAGGCCTTGTTCCACTTCGCCAGCAGGGCCAGGTAATCCAGCAAGCGTTGTTGGGTGGCAGCGTCGATATCCAGGCCGAGCGTCTGGATGCCGCGCGCGAGTTCTTCAGCGTGGCGGGCAGTGACCATGGACATCAGGCGCTCTGCTCCAGCTGACGGCCGGAGGAACGTTTCTTCAGATGGATCAGTAACAGCGAGATTGCTGCCGGCGTCACGCCTGGAATACGCCCGGCCTGACCGAGGGTTTCCGGTCGCGCGTTGCCCAGTTTGAGCTGGATCTCCTTGGACAGCCCGGAAATCGACTGGTAATCGATATCCACAGGCAGGCGGGTATCTTCGCTGGCCCGTAGGCGAGCGATCTCTTCCTGTTGGCGATCGATGTAGCCGGCGTACTTGGTGCGGATCTCCACCTGTTCGGCGACCTGCGGGTCTTCCGCGCCGGCGCCAGTCACCTCCGCCAGGCTGACGTAGTCGATTTCCGGACGTGCCAGCAGGTTCAGCAGGTTGTATTCGTGAGTCAGCGGAGTCCCGAAGCGCTCGGCGATGGCATCGCCCTGCGGAGTGTTCGGGCGAACCCAGGTGCTCTTCAGTCGCTGCTCTTCACGTTCGATGCCTTCGCGCTTGGCTTCAAACACCGCCCAGCGTTCGTCGTCTATCAGGCCCAGTTCGCGGCCTTTCTCGGTCAGGCGCAGGTCCGCGTTGTCCTCGCGCAGTATCAGCCGGTACTCGGCGCGCGACGTGAACATGCGGTACGGCTCCTGGGTACCCAGGGTAATCAGGTCGTCGACCAGTACGCCGATGTAGGCCTCGTCACGGCGGGGGCACCAGCTTTCGCGGCCCTGTGAACGCAACGCGGCGTTGGTTCCGGCGAGCAGGCCCTGGGCGCCGGCCTCTTCGTAGCCGGTGGTGCCGTTGATCTGGCCGGCAAAGAACAGACCGCCAATGACCTTGGTCTCCAGGCTGTACTTCAGGTCGCGCGGATCAAAGTAGTCGTACTCGATGGCGTAACCCGGGCGAATGATGTGCGCGTTTTCCATGCCGCGGATCGAGCGGACGATGTCCAGCTGCACATCGAAGGGCAGCGATGTGGAAATGCCGTTCGGGTACAGCTCATGGGTGGTGAGGCCTTCCGGCTCGAGGAACACCTGATGGCTGTCCTTGTCGGCGAAGCGATGGATCTTGTCTTCGATAGACGGGCAATAGCGCGGGCCGACACCTTCGATCACGCCGGAATACATGGGCGAGCGATCGAGGTTGGAGGCAATGATCTCGTGGGTCCGCGAGTTGGTGTGGGTGATCCAGCAACTCACCTGGCGCGGATGCATTTCCTTCGAGCCGAGGAAGGACATTACCGGGATCGGCGTATCGCCGGGCTGCTTGGTCATCACACTGAAATCGACACTGCGACCGTCGATACGCGGCGGGGTGCCGGTCTTCAGACGGCCGACTCGCAGCGGCAGTTCACGCAGGCGTCGGGCCAGGGCAATCGAAGGCGGATCACCGGCACGGCCACCGGAATAGTTCTCCAGGCCGATGTGGATAAGTCCACCGAGGAAAGTACCGGCGGTGAGCACGACGTTGTCCGCGTGGAATTTCAGGCCCATCTGGGTCACTACGCCGCGCACCTGATCGTGTTCGACGATCAGGTCATCACAGGCCTGCTGGAATATCCACAGGTTCGGCTGGTTTTCCAGGATCTCGCGGACGGCAGCCTTGTACAGAACACGGTCTGCCTGGGCGCGGGTGGCACGGACTGCCGGGCCTTTGCGGCTGTTCAGCACACGGAACTGAATGCCGCCTTTATCGGTGGCCAGTGCCATGGCGCCGCCCAGCGCATCGATTTCCTTTACCAGATGGCTTTTGCCGATCCCACCGATGGCAGGGTTACAGCTCATCTGGCCAAGAGTTTCCACATTGTGGGTGAGCAGCAGCGTCTTCACGCCCATGCGTGCGGCCGCTAGAGCGGCCTCTGTGCCGGCATGGCCGCCGCCGATCACGATCACGTCAAAACGGGAAGGGAAATCCACCACGCACCTCGTGCCTGTTGATCAAGGAGAAAGAAGAGAGCCGGACAGTATAGGGCTTAAGGGCTTTCGATTGAAGGCGCTGAACAAAAAATAGCCAATGGGTACTGTTCGCCGTTATAGAAAATAAAAGAGAGGAACTTTTTTAAATCTTTTTAGAGCTTGTGTTTATGTATGGTGAAGCGGTTTTCTGTGGATAAGATGATGCAGGCCAGGAATCATAACTGTTTCAGCCGATAACAACCCTGTGTCGATGCTGTCAGGTTGCAGGGGATCTCCCGTGTTCAGCCTGTGGATGAGTTGCCATGTTATCAACAGGCTGATTTATCAACAGGATGGCGCAGGGGTTGTCTACTTAGCTGTACGGTACTTTTCCACAAGGTTCACGAACGCCTGTGGAATTCACCTTTTATTCCCTGAAAGCCACGTACCACTAGGCATAAGCTGAATTCGTGGCTGTGGATAGTTGTTCCAGAGGGAAAACGGAGGCGGCAGGACGCGCGGCGACGGAATGGCTCTGTCACCGGTAGGGAAAGGCTGGGTTGTGGATTACTTGCCGATGCAGAAGCGGCATTTATCCCGCATGTCGTTGATTTTCAAGGAATTCATGGCGGTTACGAAACGCGCTTGGACCTATTCTTGGACCCAAATACCAAGCGTGTCCCTTGGTGGCGGCGGATGGCTCTCCTTGTACGCTCCCCGCGCTCTCGTCGCCGGTGCAGCGCGCCAGTAAGCGGTCTGATCAAGGACGGCGAACATGGCCATCGGCGTTCAGCAACGTCCAATGACCGTAGCGAAGGCTCATTTTCCCACCTCCTGATCCGGAACACCAAGGATGTTGCGCTCTGCTTCAACTCGAAAAAACGGGAGGAGCGCAGTTCGGATTGATGGCTGCGGCAGCGGTGATGCCGGGGTGAGATGACGGCTCCTTTGGCCAGTTGGCCGATACCGATAGGAGCCTCACCATGTCACACCAAACCTCGGACATCATCACCCCGAAAGCCCTGTTGCTCGATGAGCGGCTGACACCACTGGAGCGCAACGCCTGGCTGACTTTCCGTGCGCTGGCCGGCAGCGACAGCACCGTGGTTCTCAGTTACGACGCGCTGCGCGGGTACCTGCCGAGCGCGCCGGGCAGCAAGCGGGCTGCCCTTGAAACCGTCTCCAGGGCCGTGCTGTGCCTGCGGCTGTCCACGTGGATTGCGCTGGTCGAGTACCGCCGCAACCCGATGACCGGCTTCTCGATGGCCAGCCGCTACGCGGTGCGGAATCAGCCCCTCGCGTTCGACGACGCCTGCATGGAGGACGAGGACTACCTGCCCTTGCTGGAACGGGCGCTCGGCCATGCCAGTGCGACGATTCGCCAACTGGCACAGTCCATTCTCGACGAGGCTATGCGCCATCCAGACAGGTTGGGAAAGCTGCCCGCAACAATGCAAGTGCGGATCAGGCGCTTGCAACACCGGGGCGATGACCATGATCCGGGCAGTCCTGGTGGTCCTACTTCGCCTGATGCTCGCGTGCCCGAAGCCAGCAGCGACATTCCGAAACCCGTACCGGCGTCTGCGACAGCAGTACGTACTGTAAAAGAAGTATTAAAAGAAGTACGTACGTACCGCTCACCAACCGAAGAGCAGGTATCCAGGTCAGATGTGCCAGCCCGCTTCCGGCAACTGCCGCAGGATCAGCAACGGGTTCTCACCGCGCGTCTCAGGGGCTTGCCTCCGGAGCAACGCCTGGCAGTGCTGGCCGAGTGGAACGTGCGCTGCGAATCAGGTAGCGTGCACAACGCCATCGCCTACCTCTACGGGTTGATCAAGAAGGCCGTGGAAGGCGTGTTCAAGCTCTGGGCGGCGCGCAAATCCACTCCACAGCAGACACCCATGCAGGCCATCAGCAACAGCCAGCATGGCTCGCCGCCGGCCCCTTCTCCAGCGTCCAGCAACCAAGCCGCAAAACCTGCGTCGCGCGAAGTGGCGCAACGGCATCTGGAGCAGATCCGGCGCATGCTGAAGACGCCATCGCTGCCCATCGGGCAGATCATCGGATGCATGGCTGACAGCGGAACGCTGCCAACAGGCCCAGGGAACACGCATGCTGCTGCAAGGCTCGATCCGCTGGGTGCGACGTAAGGCCGATAGGGCCGTCACTGCACGCCGCAGTGACGGCCCGGCAAACTGCAGCAGCAATGCGGGTTGGCGCAGCATCGCATTGATGGCTGCGCACATGACGATGCCCCGACACACTGGCCCAGCAACGACCTGCCGGTGGGTATGAACACCGGAACCCTGGCGCAGGTTCCTGCAAGCGCCGACCCGGTTCGCCGGACGGAACCAACCAGGCACACCCAGGCTCGCTCTGTGTGCCGCCCTACCCATGGGCAGAGCTTTTCTCATTCTCGGCGTGGTTCGTCCCGCCATCGTCGCAACACACATCCCCGTTCTAGGCGCTCATCGCTGGTCGCCCGACCTTGCGCAGCCAGCCGGCACCTTTTCCACACTGCACCACAGGAGGTACCCATCCCAGCACATCGTGTTGTCGTCTCTCGCAATTCCTCCGCTCGGCCTTCCCACAGGAAGCAAGGCGGACGTCTCATTCGAGGCCACAGGTGAACTGAGCACCTGGCCCTTGCCCTTCGGGGATCTCGCCTTGGCGAGTTGGCAAAAACACTGACCCTTGTATCTCAGCCCCAAAGCCGATGGAGGTCCACACCAATGGACGACCTGACCTATACCCTGCGCCAGCTCTGCCTACGCAACCGCGACGGCAGCCACGCCACCCAGGCGGATCGGCAACGGTCGCTGACCCTGGCCGCCCGTCAACTGCGCGAAGCAGGCTTCCGCCAGATGCAAGCCACCTCGCTCAAGGGCAAGCATGTCGAAGCCTTGTTGCAGCGCTGGCAAGCCGAAGGTCTGTCGGCCGGCACGCTGAAGAATCGTATGGCGCACCTGCGCTGGTGGGCCGAAAAGGTCGGCAAGGCAGGCATCCTGCCAGCGGACAACACCAAGCTGGGTATCCCTGAACGACGCTATGTGACCGGCGAAAGCAAGGCCAAGGAACTCGATGACAGGCTGGACCGGATCACCGATCCGCACGTCCGCATGAGCCTGCGCCTGCAAGCGGCCTTCGGCCTGCGCCGCGAAGAGTCCATCAAGTTCCAACCCCGCTATGCCGACCGTAGCGACCACATCGCCATCAAGGGGTCATGGGCCAAGGGTGGACGCGACCGGACGGTGCCGATCACGACACCGGAGCAGCGTGCCGTGCTGGATGAGGCCCATCGCTTGGCAGGCCTGGGATCATTGATTCCATCACACAAGACCTACATCCAACAGCGCCATGCCTACGACGGTCAGTGCAAGGCAGCAGGGCTGAGCAACATGCACGGGCTGCGGCATCGGTATGCGCAGATGCGGTATGAGGTGCTGACGGGATGGAAGGCGCCGGCGGCGGGTGGCCCTGATAAAGCTCAGCTCAGTAGCAGTCAGAGAATGAGTGACCAACACGCCCGACAGCAGATCAGCCATGAACTCGGGCATGAAAGGCTGAAAGTGACGTCTATCTATCTGGGAACCTGAGGCTTATCCGCCATCTCTGGTGTTTGACTCACCGGCCGTCAGTTTTTTCACTGCTTTGTCGAAATCGCTTTCAAACAGGCGATCCTGCACAATTCTGTACTTCTCAAATTCGCTTTCCGCATGTGTCTGGGCAAGTTTCGCAGAAATCTTGCCGCTGCTCTGTAGCACTTCCCGTTCATCAAATTCTAGGAAGGCGTCCAGCCGCTTGGACCAGTCTTCCATACTCATGGGAATCTTGCGGCGAGCACGATCCTCGGCCAACTCCAGATAGGCGTTGACGATACGACCCAATGAATCCAACTCGTCCTTGGTCAAGTAGTTCTTGGCCACGGCTACGTCGGTTTTCAGGATCTTGCCTTCGGGCGCGCTCGCCCAGGAAGTCAGCCCCATATGTGGCTTGCTGCTATCGGCCCGTTTGCGGATCAACTCTGCCGCGGTATGGCCGTGGATGGCGTAATGCAATTTGTTCTGTACTTTGGCGAAGAATGCCTTGGTAGTTGGTGCGTCCTTGTTGTAATCCACGCTGGTGGCGTAGATGTCGGTGATCTTCTGGTAGAAGCGTCGCTCGCTGAGGCGGATCTCGCGGATTTCCGCCAGCAGCCGCTCGAAGTAGTCCTCGCCCAGGAAGCTGCCGTTTTCCATGCGCTGACGATCCAGCACATACCCCTTGATGGCGAACTCACGCAGGACGCCGGTCGCCCACTGGCGGAACTGCGTTGCGCGTAGGGAGTTGACCCGATAGCCGACGGAAATGATGGCATCGAGGTTGTAGAAGTCCACCGCGCGGGACACCTCCCGCTGGCCCTCCTGCTGAACTATCCGGAATTTCCGGATAGTTGCCTCAGGCGCGAGCTCATGACTGGCAAAGATGTTCTTCAGGTGCTCGCTGACGGTGCGCACGTCCACCCCGAACAACTCGGCCATCAGCTTCTGCGACAGCCACAGGGTTTCGTCCTCGTAGCGGGCCTCGATGCTCTGTTCGCCGGCCTGGCCAGTGAAGATCAGAAACTCGGCTGTGCTGTTGCGGATCAATTTTTTGCCATTCATACCAAGTATCTCAACGTGGTCTGTACGTCGACCAGGCACGCTTTAACGCCAGTGCGATAACTCTGGCCGGTTACACCTGCCCACCTACCCCTTTGAATTTTTCGACGAACGCGGCGATCTTCTGGAAGACGCTTTGCTTTTTTGTCAGGTACTCCGGATTGAGCGGGCTCATCTTGGGCAGCAGGGCATTGAGTTCGGTGCCGTTCTCGCTGGCGAACTCGCGTCTCAGTGAGGTGCTGATGTACCGTCTGGCCGCCTCTGCATTCAGCGTCTCGTCGTTGATCAACTCCTGAGCCTCGCGCTGCTGCTCGGCCTGGGCAAAGCTAAAGAATGCCTCGATCACGCTGGCCTTGTCGCCCAGCCCATCCAGGTCGGTCTGGTTGATGAAGTCCACCACCAGGCTTTCCTTGGCGCGATTACCCAGGCTGGCGCGGATCACCCGACGCACGTCCTCGATCAGAGCCACCTTGTCCTTGGTCTTCTTGTTCTTCTCGAAGATCAATTCCAGGATGTAGTCCAGGTTGATTTCCTGCGACTTGAGCAGATCTACCTCGAACACCACATCATCCCAGTCGATGCTGGATTTTTCTTTTTCCGCCGAGGCTTTCTCCCGGCGCAGCCAGTCGCGGATGTCGTTGTAGGTGGAGCGGTAATCCTGGATTTTCCGATCGGCGGGCATGTGTATCGCCTGCAATACGGCCAAATCTTCGTCGCTTAGGTAGTGTTTCGTCTTGAAGTCCTCCACCGCCTGCGGGTCGCTCGTCTCAATGTCCTGCAAGGCTTTCAGGCTGGCGAATTCATCGTAGTTCTGCAGCACGTTTTCCACGCGCAGGTATTCGCCGAACAGTTTGGCAAAGGCTTTCTTGTCGGATTCCTTGACGATGTTGGTGGGGTCGGGAAAGCGCTGCTCCAACTCACCCACCACATCCTTGAAGCCACGTCGCGCCTCGCCCGTGACGACATCGGTGAAGCCCTCCATGTACTCGGCGTAGCTTTTCTCCAGCACCACGTTCCGGGTGTTCTTGTCACCAAACAAGGTGATGGCAGCAACGGTCGCCTGTTCCAGATCGCGGAAGGTGACGACGTTACCGAAGGTCTTGGTGGCGTCAAAAATACGGTTGGTGCGCGAATAGGCCTGGATCAGGCCGTGGTAGCGCAGGTTCTTGTCCACGAACAAGGTGTTCAGCGTGGGCGCATCGAAGCCGGTCAGAAACATCCCGACCACGATCAGCAAATCGACATCCTGCTCTTTGACTCTCTTGGCCAAGTCGCGGTAGTAATTCTGGAAGCCCTTGCTGTCCACGCTGAAGCTGGTCTTGAACAGTGCGTTGTAATCGGCAACGGCCGCTTCCAGGAACTCCTTGGCACTGCTGTCCATGGCCGAAACTTCAAAGCCTTCGTCCGCGATGTCGCCTACTGCGTCCTGTTCCTCGTTGGCGGCGTAGGAGAAAATGGTGGCGACCCTCAAAGGCTTGTCGCTGTCCTTCTGCAGGGTCTTGAAGGCTTGGTAGTAGAGCTTGGCCGCATCCACGCTGCTCACGGCAAACATGGCATTGAAGCCCTTGGCACCCGCTTGCAGGCGGTGGGTCTTCTGCCGGAAGTTGTTCAGGATGTACTGGGTGATTTCGCGGATGCGATCCGGGTGCAGCAAGGCCTGCCGGTTTTCCGCCGCGCTGAGCTTCTTCTCGTCCTGCTCGCTTTCGATGGCCTTGAACTGCGGGCGAACGTCGTTGTAGTCCACTTTGAACTTGAGCACCTTTTCGTCGCGGATGGCATCGGTGATGACGTAGGAGTGCAGTTCCCGGCCGAACACGCTGGCGGTGGTGTCCGCGCCCAGCGCGTTTTGCGGGAAGATCGGCGTACCGGTAAAACCGAACTGGTAGAACCTCTTGAACTTCTTCTTCAGGTTCTTCTGTGCCTCTCCAAATTGGCTGCGGTGGCACTCGTCGAAGATGAAGACCACCTGCTTACCGTAGATCGGCAAGTCGTTTTCGCTCTTCATCAGGTTATTGAGCTTCTGGATAGTGGTGACAATGATCTTGTTGTCGTCTTTGTCCAGATTACGCTTTAAGCCCGCAGTGCTGTCCGAGCCGTTCACGCTGTCTGGCGAAAAGCGCTGATATTCCTTCATGGTCTGGTAGTCCAGATCCTTGCGGTCTACCACGAAGAATACTTTGTCTATGAACTCCAGTTCCGTCGCTAGGCGCGCAGCCTTGAAGCTGGTCAGGGTCTTGCCCGAACCCGTCGTGTGCCAGACATAGCCGCCGCCTTCGGTGCTGTTCCAGTGCTTGGCCTGATAGGCGCTCTTGATCTTCCACAAGATGCGCTCGGTCGCAGCAATCTGGTAGGGCCGCATCACCAACAGAGTATTGCCGACGTCGAACACCGAATAGGTCAGCAGCACATTGAGCAAGGTATGCCTCTGAAAGAAGGTCGCGGTGAAGTCCTTCAAGTCCTTGATCGGGCTGTTGTCGGCCTGCGCCCAATTCATGGTGAAGTCGAAGCTGTTCTTGTTGCGCTGCGTGGTGTTGGCGAAGTAGCGCGTGTCGGTGCCGTTGGAGATGACGAACAGCTGCAAATACCTGAACAGGGAATGCTCGCTGTTGAAGCTCTCCTTGCTGTAGCGATGCACCTGGTTGAAGGCTTCACGGATAGCCACACCGCGCTTTTTCAGCTCTACCTGCACCAGCGGCAGGCCGTTGACCAGCAAGGTCACGTCATAGCGGTTGGCATGGCTGCCGGTTTGCTCGAACTGCTTGATCACCTGCACCTTGTTGCGGGCAATGTTCTTCTTGTCGAGCAGGTAGATGTTCTGGATACGGCCATCGTCGAACACGAAGTCATGGATGTAATCGTCATGAATCTTGCGGGTTCTTTCGACGATGCCATCGCTTAGCTTGTCCAGCCAGGTTTCCACGAAGCGCGCCCATTCACCGTCCGAGAATCGGACGCCGTTCAGGGTTTGCAATTGTTCACGGACGTTGGCCAGCAAGCCTTGCTGTGTTTTCAGGTCGGGCAGATATTCATAACCCTGATTTACCAGATCTTGGATGAACTCGCGTTCCAGGTCGCCTTCGCTTTGGTAGCTTTCGGCAACCTTCCAATCCTTGACGTACCTGTCGAGCACGATGAAGTTGTTCGACTCGGCGATGGGCTTGATGTACTCAACCATTCTGCATTTCCTGTTGCTGCCAATAGCCATAGTTGTTGATCAGATTGTCCAGCAGGAATTTGACCGTTTGCTTTTCTTGCGGCGTTGGCTCGGCTACCGCTTCATTGGACAGGGTGCTATGGCTGGTGAATTGGATGATGCGATTCAAATAGGCCTGCTTGTCGTCGGGCAGGAGTTCCGACCATTGCGGGTAGCCCAGAAAGCTGGCGGTTTTCTCGTAGAGGTTGCGCAGCAGTGTGAAGTGATAACGCTCGACCTGATTGGCGGCAATCGCTTGCTCAAGGGTTTTTCTTAGATGCAGGTGATAGGAAAAACTCTTGTTGGAATCTCCCTTCTTTTCCAAGAGGGCGAAGGTGCCATCCTCGAGCCGCTCCAGTAAATAGCAGGTCTTGGCGTTGAGTTCGTTGTAGAGCACGTTGTAGAACAACGGGCTGTGGGTGGTGATGACGAATTTCAGGCCGGGCGGACTGGTCTTGATCAACCCCGCCAGATTGACGGCCAACTCGATCAGGTGGTTTTCATCCAGTGAGCTCACCGGGTCGTCGATGAATACATATTCTAGTTGGTCGAATTGCCGGGTTTCGCGATTTTCCGGTTCGGCGACATTGAGCGTGCTGATGGCTTGGTCCAGCAGTGTGTAGAAAACACTCCAAATGAAGTTGCTCTCTTCGCCTTTCGAGATTTTGAGGCTGCCGGAGCTTTCATCGTCGCCACGCTCCAGCGAGAAGGTGACTTCGGAGAAGTCTTCGCTGAAATGGGGGGTCAATTTGTCGTTGGCATAGTGCTGGAAGTATCTGACGATATTTCCATCCTGCCCCAGATCCCTGAGCAGCGTGAGCAACCAGTCCGTGAATGAATTAGGTTGAATTCGCAACTTGTACTCAACATCTTGAGTCAGATCGTTATCCCAATAAAACAGGTCCTCGGTGAAGGCGCTGTAATACAGGATTTTATTGCGCGGCGACTCGGATTGATCAGCAGCCAATCCTTCAGTGTCTCCATTCTTAGGGGCGACTAGCTGCTTGAACTCACGGGAAAGACGCGTCTTGCCCGAACCGTTGAAGGCGTAGATCAGCAGCACCTTTTTTTCGGTCTCTCCGAGTTGTTTGGCGACTTCCCCGAGCGTCTTGCCCATGTTATGCGGCTTCCTCCAACTCCACGAAATTCAATAGCTTGTCGCGGTAATGCGTGTACTGCTTGCGTCGCAGTTCGATTTCATGCGGCAAGCCTTCGCTGATGGAGTTCGTCAAGGTATTGAATTTATCGAGGATGGCGACGATGCGGTCCTGCTCTTCCCGTGGCGGCACTGGAATACGGATTTTTGAGAAACCATCAAGCAACAGTCTTTTGACCTTGGTGCGTGCCACATACTTCGCTTTTTCCGAAATGAAGGAAGTTGTCTGCATGCAGTAGGAAACGAACTTCGGATTCATATCATGGCGAAAGGCATAACAGTCGTCGTGGATGGCTACTTCTTTATCGCCAATCCATGCCGTCGCCTTTCCGACATCGTCGACGGTTTCTCCGATACCGGTAATGACGACATCGCCAGGTTGGGCATAGCGCAGGGTGCTTGCCATGTCCGACCTGACTCGCGAAATAGCCTTGTCCGTCCATACACCGTACTGCGTATAGATTTCGCCGTAGTGGATGACATTGATGCCATTTTCCACATAGTCAGCTTTGGTAAATCGACGGCCGCGGATGAATTTTCCTATTTCATTCAGCATCATCCACCTTATAATTGCTTGCTTGCTTGCTTGCTTGCTTGCTTGCTTGCTTGCTTGCTTGCTTGCTTGCTTGCTTGCTTGCGCTATCTGTGCGTTCATTGAACGCGAGAAGCGCGTCGCGGTAATACTTATATTGCCGCCGACGCGCTTCCAGCTCCGCTTCCAGCTCCGCTTCCAGCTCCGCTTCCAGCTCCGTGAAAGTGTCAAGAATTTTCACGATTTCGTACTGTACTTCGAGCGGTGGAACAGGAATGCGAATCTTCGCAAGGCTCTTCGCTGATACATCAATAACCTTCGTTCCAGTCGCGTACTTTCTCTTCTGATCGAAAAACTCCGGGGTGCAGAAGTAATATGACAGGTACTTTGGGTCTTGTTGATGTTTGATAACAGTCGCGTGACCACCCGTCACGATTTGCGAATCACCAAGCCATGCGACCGCTTTGCACACGTCCTCAATATTTTCGCTCGTGTTGGTTATTATTATGTCGCCAGTGTCAACCTTGGCGAGCGGCATGGCTGTTTCCGGAGCGACGAAGGAAATGGTTTTTGTCGCCCAAATTCCGTAGTACGTGTAAATTTGACCGTAGTGGATGCAGCCAATACCAGATTCCGCAAATACGGATTTGGGCAGGCCATTGCCTCGCACGAGTTCGGAGATATCCCCAAGTGCTTTGAACTCCACCCCATCTGGGCAGAGTTCCGAAATTAATTGTGCAATTCGACTCATGCTTTAACTTCCCCATCTTCAATCTCGGCCACGATCGCATCAATCTCCGCCCGCAGCTTGTCGATCCGGGCTACAGTGGTTTTCAGAGCGGCATTGACCTGAGCAATGTCCACCACCTCGCGGTTGTCCTTGGCTTCAACATAGCTGCTCACCGACAGGTTGTAGTCGTTGGCAGCGATCGCGTCGTAATCCACCGCTTTGGCAAAGTGCTCAATGTCGGCCTTGCTGTCGAATACCTGCATGATCTGTTCGATGTGTTTATCGGACAGTTCGTTGTTGTTGGTTTTCTTGTCGAACAGGCCACTGGCATTGATGAACTGGATTTTGGTGTCGGTCTTGTGTTTCGACAGCACTAGGATGTTTACCGCAATAGTGGTGCCGAAGAACAGGTTGGGCGCAAGCGAAATCACCGTTTCCACATAGTTGTTGTCCACCAGGTATTGGCGGATTTTTTGCTCCGCTCCGCCACGGTAGAAGATACCGGGGAAGCAGACGATGGCGGCGCGACCTTTGGCCGAAAGGTAGTGCAGCGCGTGCAGCACGAAGGCGAAGTCGGCTTTGGACTTGGGTGCCAGCACGCCGGCTGGGGCAAAGCGATCGTCGTTGATGAGGGTTGGGTCGTCGCCGCCGATCCACTTCACCGAGTACGGCGGGTTGGATACGATGGCATCAAAGGGTTTCTCGTCGCCGAAATGCGGGTTCCGCAGCGTGTCGCCCAACTGGATGTTGAATTTGTCGTAGTTGATGTTGTGCAGGAACATGTTCATCCGCGCCAGGTTGTACGTGGTGTGGTTGAGTTCCTGGCCGTAGAACCCGTCTTCGATGATATGGGCATCGAAGTGCTTTTTGGCCTGCAGCAGCAGTGAGCCGGAACCGCAGGCAGGGTCGTAGATCTTGTTGACGCTGGCCTGCTTGTGCATGGCCAGCTGCGCAATCAGCTTGGAGACGTTCTGAGGGGTGAAGAACTCGCCGCCGGACTTGCCGGCGTTGGCCGCATAGTTGGAGATAAGGAACTCGTAGGCGTCGCCGAACAGGTCTATGTGGCTGGCGTCGAAGCCGCCGAAGTCGAGTTCGGCCACACGCCTGAGCACGGCGGCAAGACGGGCGTTCTTTTCCTTGACGGTGTTGCCGAGGCGGTTGCTGGTGGTGTCGAAATCAGCGAACAGACCCTTGATGTCGAGCTCGGACGGGTAGCCGCTGGCCGAGCTTTCGATGGCGGCGAAGATGCGAGCTAGATCGGTATTCAGAGTTTCGTTGGCGTTGGCACCGGCGGCTACGTTGGCGAACAGCTGGCTGGGATAGATGAAGTAGCCTTTGGTCTTGATGGCATCATCTTTGATGTCCGCAGTGATGACGCCGTCAGGCAGTCGGGCATAGTCAATGCTGTCATCACCGCCCTCAATGTAGCTGGCGAAGTTCTCGCTAATGAAGCGGTAGAACAAGGTGCCGAGCACGTATTGCTTGAAATCCCAGCCGTCGACCGCGCCGCGTACGTCATTGGCTATCTGCCAAATCTGTCGTTGCAAGGCGGCGCGTTGTTGGGTGCTGGTCATAGGGTTGTTCCTGTTTCAATTTATCTGGTTTGGCGCAAGCACGAAGCGTGTGCCGAAAATGGGGCAGTTTCTTGTCGAGCAGTTGTTCTGCCTGGTTTATCAGCAAGCTATCCTCATGTCCGCTCCCATTAATCCAGCACCACCAGGAACTCAGTCGCCAGTGCGGTCGGCTGAACATCCCGAACATTGCGCTGCAGCGATACCAGGCCGTAATCGGCCATCATTCTCAGAGTGCGTGACAGGTTCGGTACCTTGCGGCCGCTGAGCTCGGCCAGCTCAGTCAGAGACTTGGGTTGTTGGTCATGGATCAGGCGCAGCAGGCGGCGGTTGTCGTCCGACAGCACTGCGGCCAGTGATGCCAGAGACGGAAACCAAATACTGGGCGTTTCGCTTCCCTTCGGTGGCGGACCTTCTGGCTGTCGGATACCCACAATGCAGCGCTTCATGATCGCGAATCCAATGACACGTTGATTCAAAATTGTATCAGTATCTGATAATCATCGTCGATCACAAATGCTTGCCAAAAAGGAAAAGGCAGAGGCAAGGGAATGGCAACCCAGGGGTAACGGCCCTACCCAAAAAAGGGAAAAGGCCACCAACGCCTCGGCCGGACTCACACCACCAAATTGGCCGACGGTGCCAGCCCGTCGATATAGTCCGCCCATGCCTGCAACATCTCCCGCCGCTGCTCGGCATACTCCGCCCGGTTGTAGACGCCACGCACGCCGCCGATGGTGTGGTTCAGCGCTTTTTCCACCACATCCGAAACCCAGCCCTGTTCGTGCAGCAGCGTCGATGCGGTACGTCGCAGGTCATGGATCGTGAAGGCGGGGATCTCCTGCCCCTGCAATGACACCTTCAGCGCCTGGTTCAGCGCATTGTTGGCGAAGGGCTTGGCCAGGGTGCCACGTCCCGGCAATACCCAGTCACTACTGCTGGCCAGCGGCTTGAGTTCCTTGAACAGTGTCTGCGCCTGGGTGGACAGGTAGACGATGTGCGGCTTGCCGGTCTTGGAGTTCTCAACCGGAATGTGCCATTCGCCTTCGTCCAGATGCACGTCCTTCCACTGCGCCAGCATCAGTTCGGACTTGCGCACCAGGGTCATCAGGATCAACTGGAAGGCGATCTTGAACTGGCGACGGATGTTGGAAGCCTGCATGGCGCGCAGGAACTGCCGGATTTCGTCCGGCGTCAGCGCCCGTTCGCGGGCGGCGGCGCGGTAGACGTGCCGCATCGGCAGGGCCATGACCGGGTTGGCCTGGATCAGGCCGCAGGTCAGCGCGTAATCGAACATGCGCTTGAGCAGGCCGCGCACCTGGCCGGCGGCGGCATCGAAGCCTTGTTCCTTCTTGCGCCAGATGGCGCTGCGCACATCCTCGGCGGTAATGTCCCGGACCGGCTTGCTGCCGATGTGCGGCAGGATGTCCTTCTCCAGGTAGCGGCGAGGCATGGTCACATCCTTGCGGTCGCGCGACTGGATGTCCTTGAAGAAGCGTTCGGCGAAGTCGGCCACGGTGGCATCTTCTGCGCCGGCCACTTTCTCCTGTTGCTTTTTCTGTGCTGGAGACTGGCCCAGCGCCACCAGATGTGCCGCCTCATCCCGCTTCAGGCGGGCGTTCTTCAGGGTAAGGGCGGGGTACTTGCCGAGTGTGAGCTTTTCCCGTTTGCCATCCAGCCGATAGCGGTAACGCCAGACGATGCTGCCACTCGGCAGCACTTCTACGTACAGCCCGCGATCGTCACTGACGATGTACGAGGCATCCTTCGGCTTGAGCGCCTTGAGTGCGGTGTCTGTGAGAGACATGGACCCTCCTTTGGGTCCATGAAAGTCAATAGTCAGGCTATTCGGTGAGCTTGGACCCATATATGGACCCGAATAGCGATGGCTTTGACTGTATCACCGAATCACTCAATAGACAAAAATCCCTTTATTTATGCGGCTCACAGGCACATCAGCAGACTTCGGTGGACCTCCATGGACCCCACATCACTTCCCGATGCAGAAGCTGGAGAAGATCCGGCCCAGCAGGTCGTCCGGCGTAAAGGCCCCGGTAATCTCCCCCAACGCTTGCTGCGCTTGACGCAGATCCTCGGCCAGCAGTTCGCCCGCGCCGCTCAGGGTGAGCTGTGCGCGGCCGTGCTCGAGGCTGTCTCCAGCCAGGCGCAGGGCTTCCAGATGGCGGCGGCGGGCGCTGAAGCTGCTCTCGGCAGTCTGTTCGAAGCCCATGCAGGCCTTGAGATGTTCGCGCAGCAGGTCCAGGCCACTGCCCGAGCGGGCGGACAAGGTGATGGTGACGTGGCCGTCGGCGCTCTCTTCGAGAGAGATGTTCTCTGTGGATAAATCCGCCTTGTTGCGGATCAGGGTCACGTGCGCCGGGTTTGGGCGGCGGTCGAGGAATTCAGGCCACAGGGCGAAGGGATCGCTGGCTTCCGGCGCTGTGGAGTCCACGACCAGGAGCACTCGATCTGCTTCGTTGATAGCCTTGAGCGCGCGTTCCACGCCGATCTTTTCCACATGGTCATCGGTACTGCGCAGGCCCGCGGTATCGATGATGTGCAGTGGCATGCCGTCGATGTGGATATGTTCGCGCAGAACGTCGCGGGTGGTGCCGGCGATATCGGTGACGATGGCCGCCTCGCGGCCCGCCAGGGCGTTCAGCAGGCTGGATTTGCCGGCATTGGGACGTCCGGCGATCACCACGGTCATGCCGTCGCGCAACAGCGCACCTTGGCCCGCTTCACGCAGCACTGAAGCAAGCTCGGCGCGCACCGCATCCAGTTGTGAGAGTACGTGCCCATCGGCGAGGAAGTCGATTTCCTCTTCGGGAAAGTCGATGGCGGCCTCGACGTACATGCGCAGCCTGATCAGTTGGTCGGTGAGGCTATGCACACGGCGGGAAAACTCGCCCTGCAGCGAGCGCACGGCATTGCGTGCGGCCTGGGCAGAGCTGGCCTCGATGAGGTCGGCAATAGCTTCGGCCTGGGCCAGGTCCAACTTGTCGTTGAGGAAGGCACGCTCGCTGAACTCGCCGGGGCGTGCCTGGCGTGCGCCCAGCTCCAGACAGCGCTGCAGCAGCATGTCCATCACCACCGGACCGCCGTGCCCCTGCAACTCGAGTACATCCTCGCCGGTGAAGGAATTCGGGCCGGGGAAGTACAGCAGCAGGCCTTCGTCGATGACCTCGCCGTCATCGGCGTGGAACGGCCCATAGTGGGCGTAGCGCGGCTGGGGCTCGCGGCCGCTGAGGGTGATTGCCATGGCGCGCGCGCGTGGACCGGAGACGCGGACGATGCCCACTCCGCCACGGCCCTGGGCGGTGGCAACGGCGGCGATGGTTTCACGGGCTGCATTCATCTTGGCGGTCTCGCGGTGGTTGTCATGGCTTGCCGGCAAGCAAGTTATCCACATAGCAAAACGCCCCACGAGGGGGCGTCTTGTTGATCGGCATCAGACTGCGATATCAGGCAGAAGCCTTCTTCGTTGCCGCTTCGATCCGACGGGTAATGTACCACTGCTGTGCGATGGACAGGCAGTTGTTCACAACCCAGTACAGGACCAGACCGGCCGGGAACCACAGGAAGAAGAAGGTGAAGATGATCGGCATCAGCTTCATCACCTTGGCCTGCATGGGGTCCGGCGGCGTCGGGTTGAGCATCTGCTGAACCAGCATGGTGGCGCCCATGATGATTGGCAGGATGAAGAACGGATCCTTCACCGAGAGGTCGACGATCCAGCCCAGCCACGGAGCCTGGCGCATCTCGACGCTTTCCAGAAGCACCCAGTACAGCGAGAGGAAGACTGGCATCTGCACCAGGATCGGCAGGCAGCCGCCCAGCGGATTGATCTTCTCTTTCTTGTACAGCTCCATCATCGCCTGGGACATCTTCTGGCGATCATCGCCGTGCTGTTCCTTCAGGGCAGCCAGTTTCGGCGACACGGCGCGCATGCGGGCCATGGAGCGGTAGCTGGCGGCGGACAGCGGGAAGAAGGCCAGTTTGATGACGATGGTCAGGAAGATGATCGACCAGCCCCAGTTACCCACCAGGTTGTGGATATGTTGCAGCAGCCAGAAGATCGGCTGGGCAATGAACCACAGCGGGCCGTAGTCAACGGTCAGTTCCAGGCCCGGGGAGAGTTCCTTCAGGTAAGCCTGCAGTTTCGGGCCGGCATACAGAGTCAGACTGGTTTCGCCCTTGGCACCCGGCGCAACGCTCAGGTTCGGACCGGTGTAGCCGACGATGTAGTTGCCCTGGGCATCCTTGCGGGTCATCACGCTGTGGGTATCGCCCTTGGCGGGCACCCAGGCGGTAACGAAGTAGTGCTGCAGCCAGGCTACCCAGCCACCCTGGACGGTTTCCTTGAACTGCTCCTTGTCCATGTCCTTCATGGACACTTTCACGTAGGGCTTTTCAGGGGTCCAGACAGCGGCGCCGAGGTAGGTCGATACGCCGGTCGCAGTGGTGGAGGACGGATCGACGCTGGCGTCACGCTTGAGCTGGGCGAACAGCGAGGCGTTCCACGGCTTGTCGCTCTGGTTGTCGATCAGGTAGGTCACGCCCACCTGATAGGCATTGGGGTTGATGCACTCGAGCTTCTTCTGGGCCTTTTCCTTCTCGGTGCAGTCGTTTTTCAGGCCGCGGTGGAAGGTGAAGCGCTTGATGTAGTTGACGCCATCCTGTGCATAAGTCAGGTCGACGACCATCTGGTCCTGGCCATCGGCCAGTTCATACACCGGCTTGGCCGAAGCGTAGAGCGGGCGACCGCTGGCGGCGGCATCCGGGCCATTGGCACCGGTCAGGCCGCTCTGGGCCAGGTAGGTGCGCTGGTTGTCACGCTCGAACAGCGGGAACGGCACGTCCGGGCGATCCTGGCGCAGCGGGTACTGGGTCAGGCCGAGCTTGATCACGTCGCCGCCGCGCGGGTCGATGGTCAGGTCAAGGACATCGGTCTTCACGCGGATCAGCTGTTCGCTGGCTGCCGCAGGTTTCTGCTCGTTGGGCAGGGCAGCCTGGGCGTTCTGCGTGCTGGGTACGTCGGCATTGGCCGCGTTGCCGGCTGGCACGGAAGTGTCCGGCAGGCCTTCAGTCTGGTTGAAGGTCGCGGTCTGTGCCGGCAGTTCGGGCTGGCCGTAGTCCTTGTTCCACTGGAGTACCAGCGCATAGGACACGATTGCCAGGGCGACGAATAGGATTGAACGTTTGATGTCCATGGTTACTCGGCCGTCGAGGAAGGGGCGGGCTTGGAAGGATCTGGCGGTACCGGATCGTAGCCACCGGGATGCCACGGATGGCAGCGGCCGAGGCGACGAGCGGCCAGCCAGCCACCACGCAGGAAGCCATGGGTTTCAATGGCTTCCTGCGCGTAGCAGGAACAGCTGGGGTAGAAACGACAGTGCCTGCCCATCATGGGACTGATGGCGTAGCGGTAAAACTGGATCAGTAACAGCGCCAGTCTACGCATGGGAACTGTCGGCCACTCCCGGAGATTCTGTCGAAGGTTCCGGGCTGGGTCGGTTGCGCAACAGGCGCTTCCAGAGCTTGCCGAACTGCTGGTGCAGTTCTTCATTCTCCAGATCACCAAGTCCCTTGCGCGCGATCACCACGATATCCAGGCCAGCCAGCTTCTGCTGGTTATGGCGGAAGGATTCACGGAGAAGGCGTTTGAGGCGGTTGCGCTCGACAGCGAGCTTGACGTTCTTCTTGCCGATCACCAGGCCCAGACGGGGGTGATCGAGACCGTTTTCGCGCGCCAGCAGCAGGATGTGCTTGCCGGGAACCTTGGAGGTGGGGGAGTCGAAGACTGCTGTGAATTGCCGGGCTGTCAGAAGACGTTTATCCCGACTGAAATCTCGACTCACCACCTGTGTCAGGCAAATCAGACGGTCAGACGCTTGCGGCCCTTGGCGCGACGACGCGACAGAACCTGACGACCGTTCTTGGTGGCCATGCGAGCGCGGAAGCCGTGCACGCGAGCGCGCTTGAGGGTGCTGGGTTGGAAAGTACGTTTCATGATTCGGTACCTGGGTTTGACGACATGAGGTCGCAGTGACCCCGTTTAAAGAGACCGGCGATTCTAGTGAAATCAGGCGGTCAGGTCAATTTCCAACCAGGCCCGGATACAAAATCTATAGAAAGGAAGGAAATCTCTTTTTCTAAAGATTGAAGCGATGATTATGTTTAGGCAGGCGAATGCCTGTGTATAACTAGGCTCGGCCCTTTGTATCAGCGCTCGCTGGCGAATGATAACTCTGTCTGGAAGAGGTGGGCGGCCTGTGCGGGGCCGGTTGGAAAGCTGGGTATGGAATGGCGTTTTTTCCACAGGGATTTTTTCCACAGATCGATCACCAGGCTCATCCCCTGCCTCATCAAGCTGTTATCCACAAGGTTCAAGGCGCTATTAACCGACCACCGGTAAAATCATTAACACGTTGATTTTGCTTGCATCCCAGCGCGCTTAACTGTGGATAAGTTGCCCTGGCGCAGATACAATGGCGGTCTGTTTCGCTTTGCGACTTCTTTTGGGGGATATCCGTGTCCGTGGAACTTTGGCAGCAGTGCGTGGAGCTTCTGCGCGACGAGCTGCCGTCCCAGCAATTCAACACCTGGATCCGACCTTTGCAGGTCGAGGCCGAGGGTGGTGAGCTGCGCGTCTACGCACCCAACCGCTTCGTGCTCGACTGGGTCAATGAGAAGTACATGGGGCGTCTGCTCGAATTGCTGAGCGAGCGTGGCAATGGCCAGATCCCGGCGATTTCGCTGCTGATTGGCAGCCGCCGCAGCCGTACTCCTCGCCCTGCCCTGGTACCGACGCCTCAGGTGACCGTACAGGCAGCCCCTGTTGCCGTTGCACCGGTACCCGTGGCTGCGTCGGCGCCGGTGGCGGCTCCTGTCATGGCGGAACCGCAGCCGGCCCAGGTCGCTCCAGTGCAGACCATCGCTGATCTCGACGAGTCCAGCCCGGGCATCGATCCCCTGGCAGTTGCCATGCCGGCCGCGACGGTGCGTACCGAGCGCAATGTGCAGGTAGAAGGTGCGCTCAAGCACACCAGCTATCTCAACCGCACCTTTACCTTCGAGAACTTCGTCGAAGGCAAATCCAACCAGTTGGCCCGTGCGGCGGCCTGGCAGGTAGCGGACAATCTCAAGCACGGCTACAACCCACTGTTCCTTTATGGTGGTGTCGGCCTGGGCAAGACCCACCTGATGCATGCTGTGGGTAACCATCTGCTGAAGAAGAACCCGAATGCCAAGGTGGTGTACCTGCATTCGGAGCGTTTCGTCGCGGACATGGTGAAAGCGCTGCAGCTCAATGCCATCAACGAATTCAAGCGTTTCTACCGTTCGGTGGACGCGCTGCTGATCGACGATATCCAGTTCTTCGCCCGCAAGGAGCGCTCCCAGGAAGAGTTCTTCCACACCTTCAACGCCCTTCTCGAAGGCGGCCAACAGGTCATCCTGACCAGCGACCGTTACCCGAAGGAAATCGAGGGCCTGGAAGAGCGCCTGAAGTCCCGCTTCGGCTGGGGGCTGACGGTGGCCGTCGAGCCGCCGGAGCTGGAAACCCGCGTGGCGATCCTGATGAAGAAGGCCGAGCAGGCCAAGGTCGATCTGCCCCACGACGCTGCATTCTTCATTGCCCAACGCATTCGCTCCAACGTGCGAGAGCTTGAAGGGGCGCTCAAGCGCGTGATTGCACACTCCCACTTCATGGGACGGCCGATCACCATCGAACTGATCCGCGAGTCGCTGAAGGACCTGCTGGCCCTGCAGGACAAGCTGGTCAGCATCGACAACATCCAGCGCACCGTCGCCGAGTACTACAAGATCAAGATCGCCGATCTGCTGTCCAAGCGCCGCTCGCGCTCGGTGGCACGTCCGCGTCAGGTTGCCATGGCACTTTCCAAGGAACTGACCAACCACAGCCTGCCCGAGATCGGCGTGGCCTTCGGCGGTCGGGATCACACCACGGTGTTGCACGCCTGTCGTAAGATCGCTCAACTCAAGGAATCCGACGCGGATATCCGCGAGGACTACAAGAACCTGCTGCGTACTCTGACCACCTGACGCAGCCTCACGAGGCAAGGGACTAGACCATGCATTTCACTATTCAACGCGAAGCTCTGTTGAAACCCCTGCAGCTGGTCGCTGGCGTTGTCGAGCGCCGCCAGACGCTGCCGGTTCTTTCCAACGTCCTGCTGGTAGTTGAAGGCCAGCAACTGTCGCTGACCGGCACCGACCTCGAAGTCGAGCTGGTGGGTCGCGTCACGCTGGAAGACGCCGCCGAGCCCGGTGAGATCACCGTGCCTGCGCGCAAGCTGATGGATATCTGCAAGAGCCTGCCCAGCGATGCCGTGATCGACATCCGCGTCGACGAGCAGAAGCTCCTGGTGAAGGCCGGCCGCAGCCGCTTCACGCTCTCGACCCTGCCGGCCAACGATTTCCCCACTGTAGAAGAAGGCCCGGGTTCGCTGACTTTCAGTCTGGTGCAGAGCAAGCTGCGTCGCCTGATCGATCGCACCAGCTTCGCCATGGCGCAGCAGGACGTCCGTTACTACCTGAACGGCATGCTGCTGGAAGTTGGCGGCGGTACGCTGCGCGCTGTTGCTACCGACGGTCACCGTCTGGCCATGTGCTCGCTGAGCAACGGCGTGCCGGAAGCGCAGGATCGCCACCAGGTCATCGTGCCGCGCAAAGGCATCCTTGAACTTGCCCGCCTGCTGACCGAGCAGGATGGTGAAGTTTCCATCGTTCTTGGCCAGCACCACATCCGTGCCACCACCGGCGAGTTCACCTTCACCTCCAAACTGGTCGACGGCAAATTCCCCGACTACGAGCGCGTGTTGCCCAAGGGCGGCGACAAGTTGGTGATCGGCGATCGGCAGGTGTTGCGTGAAGCCTTCAGCCGTACGGCGATTCTTTCCAACGAGAAATACCGTGGTATTCGCCTGCAACTCTCCAACGGCCTCCTGAAAATCCAGGCGAACAACCCGGAGCAGGAAGAGGCGGAAGAGGAAGTACAAGTCGACTACAACGGTGGCAGCCTGGAAATCGGTTTCAACGTCAGCTATCTGCTGGACGTCCTGGGTGTCATGGGTACCGAACAGATGCGCATGATCCTCTCTGACTCCAACAGCAGTGCGCTGCTGCAGGAAGCGGACAACGACGATTCTGCCTACGTCGTCATGCCGATGCGCCTCTGACGCGTATCGATGTCCCTTAGCCGCCTTTCGGTCACCGCGGTGCGTAACCTGCACCCGGTGACCTTCTCCCCTTCCCCCCGCATCAACATCCTCTACGGCGAAAACGGCAGCGGCAAAACCAGCGTCCTGGAAGCCATCCATCTGCTCGGCCTCGCCCGCTCCTTCCGCAGCATGCGTCTGCAACCCGTCATCCAGTACGAAGAATCGGCTTGCACGGTGTTCGGACAGGTACGTCTGGGCAATGGCTTTGACAGCAGCCTGGGAGTGTCACGTGATCGCCAGGGCGAATTCCAGATTCGCATCGACGGACAGAATGCGCGCAGTGCTGCGCAACTCGCCGAAACGTTGCCATTGCAGTTGATCAACCCGGATAGCTTCCGTCTCCTGGAAGGCGCGCCGAAGATTCGTCGGCAGTTCCTTGATTGGGGAGTGTTCCACGTGGAACAACGCTTCATGGTTGCCTGGCAAAGACTGCAGAAGGCCCTGCGGCAGCGGAACTCGTGGCTCCGACATGGTAGACTGGACGGTGCTTCACAGGCCGCATGGGACCGCGAATTATGCGCCGCGAGCGACGAAATCGACGGGTATCGGCGGTCCTACATCCAGGCTCTCAAGCCCCAGTTCGAGCGAACCTTGGCAGAGCTCATCCAGATCGATGACCTGACGCTCAGCTATTACCGGGGGTGGGACAAGGAGCGTGACCTGAGTGAAGTGCTGTCTTCCAGCCTGTTGCGTGATCAGCAGATGGGACATACCCAGGCAGGGCCGCAACGGGCGGACCTGAGGATCCGCCTGGGGGGACACAACGCCGCGGAGATTCTTTCCCGCGGCCAACAGAAATTGGTGGTCTGCGCGTTGCGGATCGCCCAGGGGCACCTCATCAATCAGGCGAAGCGCGGACAATGCGTTTACCTGGTCGACGACCTCCCCTCCGAATTGGATGAGAAGCATCGGTTGTCTTTATGCCGGCTTCTCGAAGATCTGGGTTGCCAGGTATTCATCACCTGCGTCGATCCGCACTTATTGAAAGACGGCTGGCGAACGGAAACGCCGGTGTCGATGTTCCACGTGGAACATGGGCGCGTCTCTCAGGACACTACCATCGGGAGTGAAGAATGAGCGAGAACACCTACGACTCTTCCAGTATCAAGGTACTGAAGGGGCTGGATGCCGTACGTAAGCGTCCGGGCATGTACATCGGTGATACCGACGACGGCACTGGCCTGCACCACATGGTCTTCGAGGTCGTGGATAACTCGATCGACGAAGCGCTGGCAGGCTACTGCAGCGAGATCAGCATCACCATTCACACCGATGAATCCATCACCGTGCGCGACAACGGTCGCGGCATTCCGGTGGATATCCACAAGGAAGAAGGGGTTTCCGCGGCTGAGGTCATCATGACCGTCCTGCACGCCGGCGGTAAGTTCGACGACAACAGCTACAAGGTCTCCGGCGGTCTGCACGGTGTAGGTGTGTCGGTGGTGAACGCCCTCTCCCACGAGCTGCGCCTGACCATCCGCCGTGAAGGCAAGGTCTGGGAACAGGTTTATCACCACGGCGTACCGCAGTTCCCGCTGCGTCCGGTGGGTGATACCGATGGTTCGGGTACCGAGGTGCACTTCAAACCCTCGCCGGAAACCTTCCACAACATCCACTTCAGCTGGGACATCCTGGCCAAGCGGATTCGTGAGCTGTCCTTCCTCAACTCTGGCGTCGGCATCGTCCTGCGCGATGAGCGCGCCGGCAAGGAAGAGCTGTTCAAGTACGAGGGCGGCCTGCGAGCCTTCGTCGAGTACCTGAACACCAACAAGACCGCCGTGAACCAGGTCTTCCACTTCAATTGCCAGCGTGAGGAAGACGGCGTCGGCGTGGAAGTGGCCCTGCAGTGGAACGACAGCTTCAACGAGAACATTCTCTGCTTCACCAACAACATTCCCCAGCGTGACGGTGGTACCCACCTGGCGGGCTTCCGCTCCGCCCTCACCCGCCACCTGAACAACTATATCGAGCAGGAAGGCCTGGCGAAGAAGTTCAAGATCGCCACCACCGGCGACGACGCCCGTGAAGGTCTGACCGCGATCATTTCGGTAAAGGTGCCGGATCCGAAGTTCAGCTCGCAGACCAAGGACAAGCTGGTTTCCTCGGAGGTGAAGACCGCCGTGGAACAGGAAATGGGCAAGTACTTCGCTGACTTCCTGCTGGAGAATCCGAACGAAGCCAAGGCCGTGGTCGGCAAGATGATTGACGCCGCCCGCGCCCGCGAAGCCGCGCGCAAGGCCCGTGAGATGACCCGCCGCAAGGGTGCGCTGGACATCGCCGGGCTGCCGGGCAAACTCGCCGACTGCCAGGAGAAGGACCCCGCCCTCTCCGAACTGTACATCGTGGAGGGTGACTCCGCGGGCGGTTCTGCCAAGCAGGGCCGTAACCGCAAGACCCAGGCGATCCTGCCGCTCAAGGGCAAGATCCTCAACGTCGAGAAGGCTCGCTTCGACAAGATGCTGTCCTCCCAGGAGGTCGGCACGCTGATCACCGCACTGGGCTGCGGTATCGGTCGCGAGGAGTACAACATCGACAAGCTGCGTTACCACAACATCATCATCATGACCGATGCTGACGTTGACGGTTCGCACATCCGCACCCTGCTGCTGACCTTCTTCTTCCGTCAGTTGCCGGAGCTGGTCGAGCGCGGCTACATCTACATCGCCCAGCCGCCGCTGTACAAGGTGAAGCGCGGCAAGCAGGAGCAGTACATCAAGGACGACGTGGCCATGGAAGAGTACATGACCCAGTCGGCCCTCGAAGAGGCCAGCGTGCACGTCAACGAAAGCGCCCCGGGCCTGTCCGGCGAAGCGCTGGAGAAGCTGGTCAACGAGTACCGCACCGTCATGCGTACGCTGTCCCGCCTGTCCCGTCTCTACCCGCAGGACCTGACCGAGCACTTCGTCTACCTGCCGCGAATCGAGGTGGAGCAGCTGGGTGACCAGGCTGCCATGCAGGGCTGGCTGGACCAGTACCAGGCTCGCCTGAAGGCCACCGAGAAATCCGGCCTGGTCTACAAGGTCAGCCTGCGTGAAGACCGTGAGCGTCACCTGTGGCTGCCGGAAGTCGAGATGGTTGCCCACGGCCTGTCGAGCTACGTCACCTTCAACCGCGACTTCTTCGCCAGCAATGACTACCGCTCGGTGACCGAGCTGGGCGCCAAGCTGAACAGTCTGTTGGAAGAAGGCGCCTATGTGCAGAAGGGCGAGCGCAAGAAGGTCGTCAGCAGCTTCAAGGAAGCCCTGGAGTGGCTGATGACCGAAGGCACCAAGCGTCACAGCATCCAGCGATACAAAGGCCTGGGTGAAATGAACCCGGACCAGCTGTGGGAAACCACCATGGACCCGAACGTTCGCCGCATGCTGAAGGTAACCATCGAGGACGCCATCGCTGCCGACCAGCTGTTCAACACCCTGATGGGCGATGCCGTGGAGCCGCGCCGCGACTTCATCGAGAGCAACGCCCTGGCGGTGTCCAACCTGGACGTCTGATCCGGGAAAGCTACAGGCAAAAAGAAAGGGCCCTTCGGGGCCCTTTTCTTTTGTCGGCGGGAAGCGTCAGGAAGCTTCGGCAACTGCCTGCGGCGTGGCATCGGCGGGCAGCTCGCCCATCTCACGCAGCGTCTGCGCAACCCAGTTCTCGGCGCGCTGGTTGAGCTCGGTAATGGCGCGTGCGCCCTCGCCTTCTGCATACATGGCGGGGCCGATCACCACCTGGATGGTGCCGGGGAACTTCGCCCAGCCGTTCTTCGGCCAGCAGTGCCCGGCGTTGTGCGCGATCGGCAGGACCGGCAGGTTGGCGTTGACTGCCAGTGCCGCGCCGCCGCGCGAGAACTTGCCGATCTGGCCAGTGGGAACGCGAGTGCCTTCCGGGAAGATCAGCACCCAGGCGCCCTGCTTGAGGCGCTCGTCGCCTTGCTTGGCAATCTGCTTGAGGGCCAGCTTCGGCTGGTCGCGGTTGATGGCGATGGGCTTGAGCAGTGCCATGGCCCAGCCGAAGAAGGGAACGAACAGCAGCTCGCGCTTGAGCACCTGGCTGAGTGGCTCGAAGTAGCCGGTGAGGAAGAAGGTCTCCCAGGTGCTCTGGTGCTTGGCGAGGATCACGCAGGGCTGGTCCGGGATGTTCTCCGCACCCTTGAGTTCGTAGCGCACGCCGACCATCACGCCGGCGAGCCAGACGGCGAACTTGCACCAGGCCTGGGCGACGAAGCGGTAGCGTGCGCGGAACGGCAGGAAGGGCGCGATGATCAGGCTGAGGGTTCCCCAGACGAAGGCGCTGGACGACAGCAGCAGGTAGAAGAGAACGGTTCTGATGGCCTGCACAGTCGACATGGGAGATGGGTCCTCAGGAAAGTAGATGGTCGGCAACCGCCGACAGATCGTCGAAGACCAGCGTGCCTTCGGGCAGCGGCTTGGCCAAGGTGCGTTCGCCTTTGCCGGTCTTCACCAACACTGGCTGACAATCGACGGCCAGCGCGGCGTCCAGGTCACCCCGGCTGTCACCTACGAACCAGATGCCGTGCAGCGCTACACCATAGTGTTGGGCGATCTGTTGCAGCATACCGGGTTTCGGCTTGCGGCAGTCGCAACCCTCGTCGGGACCATGGGGGCAGTAGACGATGACGCCCAGTTGACCGCCCTGCTCTGCCACCAGTTCGCGCAGGCGCGCGTGCATGCTTTCCAGCGTGGCCAGGTCGTAATAGCCCCGGGCGATGCCGGACTGGTTGGTGGCCACGGCTACGGTCCAGCCGGCTTTGCTGAGGCGCGCGATGGCGGCGATGGCGCTGGGGATCGGAATCCACTCGGCGAGGGATTTGATGTAGTCGTCGGAGTCCTGGTTGATGACGCCGTCGCGGTCGAGGATCAGTAGTTTCATGAGATGGCTTCTGACGGCAAGCCACAGGCGGCAGGCGGGGTGCATGCCTGCAGCCCACCGCCTGAAGCCTGTAGCCGTTGGGCGTTAGCCCAACAGGGAGATGTCGGCGACGCCGAGGAACAGCCCGCGCAGCTTGGCCAGCAGGGCGTAGCGGTTGGCCTTCACGGCGCTGTCGTCCGCGTTGACCAGTACTTCCTCGAAGAAGGCATCGACCGGCGCGCGCAACGCCGCCAGTTGGGCCAGGGCTGCACGATAATCGCGAGCCGCGGCCAGCGGGGCTACTTCCGCTTCGGCGCTTGCCACGGCGCTGCCAAGGGCCTTCTCGGCGGTCTCGACGAACAGGCTGGCGTTGACGGTGGCAGGAACCTCGCCTTCCGCCTTGGCCAGGATGTTCGACACGCGCTTGTTGGCGGCAGCCAGGGCTGCGGCTTCTGGCAGCTGGCGGAAGGCCTGAACGGCCTGCACGCGCTGGTCGAAGTCCAGCGGAGCGGTCGGCTTGAGGGCGCGCACGGCCTGGTACACGGCAACGTCCACGCCCTCGTCTTCGTAACGAGCACGCAGGCGGTCGAAGACGAAGTCCTGCACCTGTTCGGACAGACCCTCGGCTTTCACTTTATCGCCGTACTGGGCCACGGCGACACCGATGGCATCGACCAGATCCAGGTCCAGCTGCTTCTCGATGAGAATGCGCAGCACGCCCAGGGCGGCACGGCGCAGGGCGTACGGGTCCTTGCTGCCGGTGGGCAGCATGCCGATGCCGAAAATGCCGACCAGGGTGTCGAGTTTGTCGGCCACGGCCACCGCGGCACCGGTCAGGGTGCCCGGCAGTTCCGCGCCAGCGCCGCGCGGCATGTACTGCTCGTTCAGCGCCAGGGCGACATCCTTGGCTTCGCCACCGGCAGTGGCGTAGTAGTAACCGGCGATACCTTGCATCTCCGGGAACTCGCCGACCATCTCGGTGGCCAGGTCGCACTTGGAGAGGATGCCGGCACGGGCGGCGTTGGTCGCGTCACCACCGATGCGCTCGGCGATGTAGGCGGCCAGCTTGGACACGCGCTCGGCCTTCTCGTACACGGTGCCGAGCTGGGCCTGGAATACCACGTTCTTCAAACGGGCATTGAAGGCTTCCAGCGGCTGCTTCTGGTCCTGCTTGAAGAAGAACTCGGCGTCGGTCAGGCGCGGGCGCACCACCTTCTCGTTGCCGGAAACGATGTTCTCCGGCGCCTTGCTCTCGACGTTGGCCACGGTGATGAAGCGCGGCAGCAGCTTGCCGTTGGCGTCCAGCAGGCAGAAGTACTTCTGGTTGTCCTGCATGGTGGTGATCAGGGCTTCCTGCGGTACGGCGAGGAAGCGCTCCTCGAAGGAGCACACCAGCGGTACCGGCCACTCGACCAGCGCGGTCACTTCGTCCAGCAGGTCGGCCGGGACGATGGCGCTGCCCTTCTGCTCGGCGGCCAGTTCGGCGACGCGCTTGGCGATGATCTCGCGGCGCTCGGCGAAGTCGGCCAGCACGTGGGCGCTGCGCAGGTCTTCCAGGTAGTTGGCCGGTGCGGAGATGCGCACGTTGGCCGGATTGTGGAAGCGATGGCCGCGGGATTCGCGACCGGCTTTCTTGGTGAGGATCTCGCAGTCGACGACGTCATCGCCGAACAGCATCACCAGCCACTGGGTCGGACGCACGAACTCTTCGCGGCGAGCGGCCCAGCGCATGCGCTTGGGAATCGGCAGGTCGTTCAGCGAGGTTTCGACGATGGCCGGCAGCAGGCCTACGGCGGGTTGGCCGGCGATGGTCTGGCTGAACTTCAGCTTCGGGCCGCTCTTGTCGATCAGCTCCAGGTCCACGCCGCACTTCTTGGCGAAGCCCAGGGCGGCCTGGGTCGGGTTGCCGCTGGCGTCGAAGGCAGCCTGCAGCGGCGGGCCGTCGAGGTTCACGGTACGGTCGGGCTGCTGCACGGCAAGCTGGTCGATCTGCACGGCCAGGCGGCGCGGCGCGGCGTAGCAGCGTGCGGCGGAGTAGGTCAGGCCGGCGGCCTTCAGGCCCTTCTCGATGCCGGCCAGGAAGGCTTCACCGAGGCTCTTCAGCGCCTTGGGTGGCAGCTCTTCGGTGCCCAGTTCGACGAGGAAATCCTTCGCGCTCATTATTCGGCCTCCTTCAGCTTGGCCAGTACTTCGTCACGCAATTCGGGGGTGGCCATCGGGAAGCCGAGGCGGGCGCGGGCCTGCAGGTAGCTCTGCGCCACGGCGCGGGCCAGGGTGCGCACGCGCAGGATGTAGCGCTGACGCTCGGTCACCGAGATGGCGCGGCGAGCGTCCAGCAGGTTGAAGGTGTGCGAGGCCTTGAGGACCATTTCGTAGGTCGGCAGCGGCAGCTGCAGCTCGATCAGACGGTTGGCTTCGCTTTCGTAGAAGTCGAACAGCTCGAAGAGTTTCTCGACGTTGGCGTGCTCGAAGTTGTAGGTCGACTGCTCCACTTCGTTCTGGTGGAACACGTCGCCATAGGTGACCTTGCCGAATGGGCCATCAGCCCACACCAGGTCATACACCGAGTCGACACCCTGGATGTACATGGCCAGGCGTTCCAGGCCATAGGTGATCTCACCGGTGACCGGGTAGCACTCGATGCCGCCCACTTGCTGGAAGTAGGTGAACTGGGTGACTTCCATGCCGTTCAGCCAGATTTCCCAGCCCAGGCCCCAGGCGCCGAGGGTCGGCGATTCCCAGTTATCCTCGACGAAGCGGATGTCGTGCACCAGCGGGTCGATGCCGATGGCCTGCAGCGAGCCCAGGTAGAGCTCCTGGAAGTTTTCCGGGTTGGGCTTGAGGACCACCTGGAACTGGTAGTAGTGCTGCAGGCGGTTGGGGTTTTCACCGTAGCGGCCGTCGGTAGGGCGGCGACTGGGTTGCACGTACGCCGCGTTCCAGGTTTCCGGGCCCACGGCGCGGAGGAAGGTGGCGGTGTGGAAGGTGCCGGCGCCTACTTCCATGTCGTAGGGCTGCAGCACCACACAGCCCTGATCGGCCCAGTATTTTTGCAGGGCGAGGATCAGGTCCTGGAAGGTGGGCACGGCGGGCGTAGTCTGGCTCACGAATTTCACCTGTGCTGGATATGCGACTAAAACCCGGCAGTATACCGCAAGACGCTTGCAGCTTGGGCTTCTCAGCGATTTCCGGGCGCCCGGCGGGAGTTCACGAATCGACCGAAAAATTTGCCGAATGACTGTATTTTCATACAGTGAATTGTCTATAGTCGGGCTTTCCCTGTCAGGACGACCGCCATGCCCCGTTGCTTCTGGTGTAACGACGACCCGCTGTACATCGCCTACCACGATGCAGAATGGGGAGTGCCCCAGCGCGATCCGCGGGCGTTGTTCGAGATGCTGATCCTCGAAGGCGCCCAGGCGGGACTCTCGTGGATCACTGTGCTGAAGAAGCGCGAGCGCTACCGCGAGGTGCTGTTCGGCTTCGATCCCGAGCGCCTGGCGCGCATGAGTGACGAGGAGATCGAGGAGCGCATGCAGGACCCGGGCATCATCCGCAACTTCGCCAAGCTCAAGGCGGCGCGGCAGAACGCCCGCGCCTGGCTGGAGCTGGAAGACCCGGTGACGTTCCTCTGGTCCTTCGTCGGCGGCAAGCCGAAGGTCAATCACTTCAGCGAACGCGGCCAGGTGCCGGCGGTGACGCCCGAGGCCGAGGCCATGAGCAAGGCGCTGCGCAAGGCCGGTTTCAATTTCGTTGGCCCGACCATCTGCTACGCCTTCATGCAAGCCACCGGCATGGTGATGGACCACACCACCGACTGCGACCGCTACACCCAGCTGACCCGCGCCTAAGGCAGTGGGCTGGCGAGGGTGACCGCCAGCCACGGTCCCGTCGAACGCCCGGAGAGTGCCGACCAGTACCAGGCCGACGTATCGGAGAAGGATTGGCCGGCAGCGTCCTGGATGTAGTCGCAGACCTGCAACTTCACGCCGTCGCGCGTGACGACGAAGCAGCGCTGCAAACCTTCCGCTCCCACGCGCTTGCGCAGTTGCGTCTGCTCGACGCGGTAGCCGATGGCACGGAAGCAGTCTTCCGCCGGGTGCAGCTTGCGCGTCGGCCGCAGCACCTGGCGCAGCACGATGCTGCGTTGGCCATCGCTGAAGCGACCGAGCTGCCCGGGAAAGTCCTCGGCAAAGCGCTGCTCCACCGGGGACAGTGCCAGCGGCTGCAGCAGTCGACCTTCGAACTGGATGGGCCATTCGTGAGGCGCGCTCACTTTGTCGGAGGCGGAGCCCGGCGCCAACAGCGGCCAGATCATCGCCAGCAGCAATGCGCCCAGGAAGGCTGCCTGGACGCTTGTCGGTGGCGCGGAGCATGCCGACACGCCTAGCGCTGGGGTGTCGAATGAACGCCGCCCGATCACCCGCAGGATCATCCCGTACACCGCCGCGAACACCAGCAGGCCGACGCCTTCGTGCGCCCAGCCGGGGAACTCGCTCGCCCCGCTTTCGCCCCACACCAGTAGCGTGTTGCGCAGGATATTGCCGCCCAGCACGAGCATGCCCACCAGCGGTAACCGGCGCAGCAACAGTCGATCCGGCAGGCGCAGCCAGGCTGCCAGCGTGCAGGCGCTGAAGTAGCCGACCCAGGCCATCTGGATGCCCGAGCAGGGTGCGTCGACCATCACCCACTGACCATCGACCAACAGCGCACTGCCCTGCCGCTCCACCGACCAGGGGCCGAGGCGCAACAGCCAGGCGCTGACCTCGGCGGTGATCACCCGCAGCGGGTAGCCGACGAAGAATTGCAGCGACGACAGCAGCGGCAGCGACAGGAAACCCAGGCCGAGCCAGGCCAGCCAGGGTTGCCCTGGCGCGCGCAGGCTGAGGACCACCAGCAGCAGCGCCAACACCGAGATCAATCCGCGCAACAGTGGCGGCAGCAACGACTGGCTGAATGCCGCCACCAGCAGCAAACCCGCCGCAAGCGCCAGCCACACCGGGCGAGGCTGCGTCCGCAGGCCGGAGCGGTCGCGCCAGAGCAACAGCCCCAGCGCCGCCAGGGCGATGATTCCCAACGGATCATCCGAACCATCACCCAGCCGGCGCACCGCCCACAGCCAACTGGGCCAGGCGGCCAGTGCAGCGAGTGCCAACCAGCTCCAGCCGGGCAGGCGGCGCGTCATGCCGCCCTCCTCCGCCACCACCATGCGCCAAGGCCGGCGAGCAGCAGCATGGCCCACACACCGGGTTCGGGGGTTCCCGGTACCGTGCTGCCGATGGCGCTGTTGTTCACGCCCTGGGGCAGCGGCAGCGGTTGATCGACGGACTGGCTCGCCTGCGGATCGGCGTTGCGGACCTGCTGGTCGACGGCGATGAACGAGGTATAGGGCGTGAGCAGCTGATACTTCAGGCCGAGGTCGAGAATCTGCGAGCTGAACTCGAAGCCGCCATCGAGGGCTTCCTGGTCCATCAGGCTGGCCAACCGTTTACGCGCCCAGAGGTGGGCGAGCGCGTCGCCGTTTTCACCAAGACTGGTTGCGCTGATCGGCAGGTGTGCCTGGAACGGGCCATCCGACGCGTGGGCATCGATGCGCAGTTCACCGCGGGGCTCGCCCTTCCATTTGCCGAACAGCACCAGTGGGCGATCGGCGAAGAGGTCGGGCATTTGCTGGGGTTCGACGTCGTAGACCTCCAGCCCTTCGAAGCTCGCGTGAATACCTTGCAGCAGCGGACTATCGATCATCCGCCGCAAGCGCTCGGCCTGCTCGCCGGCCGAGCGCTGGTCGGTGACGATGAACGGCTCGCCCTGCCCCGCCCGCGCCAGGCCTTCGATCAGGCTGCGGTTCACCGAGCTGCCGATGCCGAAGGCGAACAGGTTGGCCTTGCTCAGGTTTTCGCGCACCAGCTGGTAGGCGCTGCTTTCCACGCTGACGAAGCCGTCGGTGATCACCACGAAGCTGCGCGAACGCTCCGGGTCGGTGGGCATCGCCAGCGCTTCGCGCAGGGCCGGCATCAGCTCGGTACCGCCGGCGCCCTCTTCGCCATCGAGCATGTCGGTGGCACGGCGGATGTTGGCCGGCGTGGCCGCCAGGGAGGTATCGGCGAGCTTGCGGTTGTCGCCGGAAAACAGCAGCAGGTTGAAGGTGTCGCTGGGCCGCAGGCGGCCGATCAGATCGCGCAGCAGGGCCTTGGTGGTGTCCAGTGGGAAGCCGTTCATGGAACCGGACACGTCGACGATGAACACGTAGTCGCGCGGCACGATGAGCCTGGCATTCGGCGCGCGCGGCGGCGTGACCATGGCGAGGAAGAAGTTCTCCTGGGCGCCGTGCGACAGCAGCAGGCCGCTTTGCACCTGATCGCCGCCCAGGCGGTAGTCGAGGATGAAGTCGCGGTTATTCCCGGCAGTCTCGTCGGCGGCCAGGTGGATGGCGGCGTGCGGACCGTCACGCTGGATGTCGATATGGTACGAGGGCGAAGCGATCTCGTCGATCTGCACCGGTGCGAGCAATTCCATCTGCAGGGCGAATTGCGTGGCCGAGGGTTGGCCCTGTTGCAGGTAGGGCGTCGACATCCACGGCTGGTTGCCGCTGCCGGAAGTGCCTTTGCCGTTGTAGCGCGGGCCGACCACGGTGGGGAACACGAACTGGTAGCGCCCGTCAGTGGGCACCAGCAGCTCGCTGTAGCGCAGCTCTACCTGCACCACGTCGCCGGGCAGGATGTTGGCGACCTGCATCTGGAACACATTCTCGCGTTCCTGCTCCAGCAGCGCGGCCGTCTTGCCCGCGCTCTTGGCCTGCTGGTACTCGGCCTGGGCCTTCTGCTTTTCGCGGATCTGCGCCTGGATCACCCGCTCGCCCAGGCGCACGGTCATGCCGTGGACGGCCGCGCGGGTCGAGGCGGGGAAGATGTAGCGCGCTTCCAGCGGTGTGGCGCCCTGGTTGCGGTATTCCTGGGTCACCGTCACTTCGGCGATGTTGCCCAGCACACGGGCATTCACGCGGGTGGCCTTGAGCGGCAGGGCATCGACCGACGCGTCGGCGCTCTCGACGAAGAAGTAGGGGCTGGCATTGCTTTCATTCAAGACGCTGCCGTCGTCGGCCAGCGCCGCCAGGCTGGTGCTCATCGCCAGCAGCAGGCAGCACAGCCGTGCAAGTAAGGTTCGGGTACGCATCGCGGGCCTCCGGGCCTGTGGATCGGATGGCCGCAGGTTGCGTGCGCGGTGTGGGCGCCGCGTGTTCGCTCTGTGCTGATTGTGTGGAGGCAAGGTGGAGGTGGCCGGCGATGCCCGAAATGCCGACGCGAGCGGCTACAATGGCCGCCATCTGCTTGAAGGAGTTTTCCGTGGAGAAATTCAAGGGCGCACTGGTGGTGGGCTTCCTGCGGTTGTTCGCCATGCTGCCGTGGCGCGCGGTGGGCGCATTGGGCGCGGGCATCGGCTGGCTGATGTGGAAGCTGCCCAACCGCTCCCGCGAGATCGTGCGGATCAACCTCTCGCACTGCTTCCCCGAGCTGTCCGCAGCCGAGCTGGAAAAGCTCGTCGGCCGGAGCCTGATGGACATCGGCCGCACGCTGACCGAGAGCGCCTGCGCCTGGATGTGGTCGCCGCAGAAGTCGCTGCAGTACATCCGCGAAGTGGAAGGCATGGAAGTGCTGGAAGAAGCGCTGGCCTCCGGTGACGGCCTGGTCGGCATCACCAGCCACCTGGGCAACTGGGAAGTGCTCAACCACTTCTACTGCTCCTACGCCAAGCCGATCATCTTCTACCGCCCGCCGAAGCTCAAAGCGGTGGACGATCTGCTGAAGAAGCAGCGCGTGCAGCTGGGCAACCGCGTGGCGCCTTCGACGCCCGAAGGCATCAAGAGCGTGATCAAGGAAGTGAAGAATGGCGGCTGCGTCGGCATTCCCTGCGACCCGGAACCGGACCTCGGCTCGGGGCTGTTCGTGCCCTACCTGGGCACCACCGCGCTGACCAGCAAGTTCGTGCCGTCGCTGCTTTCGCGCGGCAAGGCCCGTGGCGTGTTCTTCCATGCCGTGCGCCTGCCCGATGGCAGCGGCTACAAGGTGATCCTCGAGGCCGCGCCGGCGGACATGTACGACAAGGACATGGAAGTGTCCGTGGCAGCCCTCAGCCGCGAGCTGGCCAAGTACGTGCGCGCGTATCCGAGCCAGTACATGTGGACCATGAAGCGTTTCAAGAAGCGCCCAGAAGGCGAGGCGAAGTGGTACTGAGCCGGGATTGCCGGGACTGTGGCTGGGCGGTTCGCGAGCAAGCTCGCTCCTACGAAGAGCGTGCCGCCGTGGACCTGTAGGAGCGAGCATGCTCGCGAACCCACGCCGGTCGGCCGACCGGCGTGAAAGCTCCGCAGTGAGATACCTCCTCTCTTCAGGGAGAGGGCAACGCGCCCGCCCATAAGCCAGGAAGAACCAACATGCTCGGCCTGCCGACCACCGCTACCGCGCCGTTCTGTCCCTCGGAAGTCAAAGGCAGCATCCAGGTCGCGGCCAGCGCGCCGTTGTGGAAGCGCATCCTGCAGTTCGCCGGCCCCGGCCTGCTGGTCTCCATCGGCTACATGGACCCGGGCAACTGGGCCACCGCCATCGAAGCCGGCTCCGGCTTTGGCTACCAGTTGCTGTTCGTGGTGCTGCTCTCCAGTCTCGCCGGCATGGTCCTGCAATGCCTGGCCATGCGCCTGGGCATCGTCACCGGGCAGGACCTGGCGCAGCTGTCGCGCAGCCGCTACAGCCTGGGCGGCGCTCGCTTGCAATGGCTGCTGGCGGAGCTGTCGATCGTCGCCACGGACCTCGCCGAAGTGCTCGGCTGTGCCCTCGCCTTCCACCTGTTGCTGGGCGTCGACCTGGTCACCGGCGTCATCCTCACCGCTTTCGACACGCTGATCGTGCTCGGCCTCAAGGGCCAGCGCTTCCGCCACCTGGAAGCGATCATGCTGGGGCTGATCATCACCATCAGCGGTTGCTACCTGGTCGAGCTGCTTCTCATCAAGCCGCACTGGCCGGACGTTGCCGCCGGCTTCCTGCCCAGTTGGGACGCCATCAGCCAGCGTGAGCCGCTGTACCTGGCCATCGGCATCCTTGGCGCCACGGTGATGCCGCACAACCTCTACCTGCACTCCTCCATCGTGCAGACGCGCCAGGTCAGCGGTAGCGACGGCAAGGCCGCGGCGATCCGCCTGACGCGTATCGACACGGTGGTCTCGCTGAGCCTCGCGCTGCTGATCAACGCCGCCATCCTGATCCTCGCTGCCGCCGCCTTCCACGAGACCGGCCACACCGGCGTCACCGAAATCCAGGACGCCTACCGCCTGCTCGAACCGCTGGTGGGCACCGGGCTGGCGGCGATCCTCTTCGGCGTCGCGCTGCTCGCCTCGGGGCAGAGCTCCACCTTCACCGGCACCATTGCCGGGCAGGTGATCATGGAAGGCTTCCTGCAGATGAAGATTCCCTGCTGGCAGCGCCGCCTGATCACTCGCGCGCTGGCACTGATCCCGGCATTGATCGGCGTGCTGATGCTCGGCGACAAGGCGGTCGGCAAGCTGCTGGTGCTCAGCCAGGTGGTGCTCAGCCTGCAACTGCCCTTCGCGCTCTGGCCGCTGATCCGCTTCACCAGCGATCGCGCGCTGATGGGCGAGTTCGTCAACAGCCTGCTGACTCGCGTGCTGGCCTGGGGCTTGTTCTGCGTCATCAGCGCCGCCAATCTCTGGCTGCTCGTGCAACTGCTGGCTTGACCTGACCCATGGGTTTGAGGCCCATTAATGCGCTGACATTCAGGACGGATGCCATCCATGGCCAACCAAAGGCAGTACCCGCGGACCCCGATGAAGTGCCGGATCAAGATCAGCCACCCCGACTTCGGCGACGTGTTCGGCCATACCCGTGATTTGTCGGACGGCGGCGTCTACGTTCGCCATGAAGTGCTCGCGGCGTTGCCCGCCGGTACGCGCGTCACCGGCCAGGTGCAGGACATGCCCTTCGATGCGCCGATCCTGGAGATGGAAGTGATGCGCACCGATGCCGAGGGCGCGGGCTTCCGCTTCGTCGGTAACGCCTGATTGGCTGCATAGCGGTTATGTAAGAGCGGACTTCGTCCGCGATCGGTTGGCCCAGCTTCCTGATCGACCGGAGCGACGGTGAGTCGATCGCGGACAGAGTCCGCTCCTACGTGAAAGTTCTGCGCTCGGGTCGGCCTTCACCCTAACCCTCTCCCAGGGGGAGAGGGTTAGGGTGAAGGGGATGCATTGGTACGGACTCCCCAGGAAAAGGCAGTTGCTCCTACGAAAAATCACAGGTCGGTATTGAGCAAAAAATGCTCAGAAAAACCTGACTTTCAGGTCCGGATCGTATACAATGCGCGCCGCTCGGCATGGTGCCGGGCATGGGTTCCCTCACCCCATCGACGAAAAAGGCCCAAAGCATGTCGGCATCCCTTCCGGCGGCAAGGCGCGGCGCACTCGCCGGTCTGGTCGCGTTCCACATCCTGATCATCATCGCCAGCAACTACCTGGTGCAGCTGCCAATGACCCTCTTTGGCTGGCACACCACCTGGGGCGCGTTCAGTTTCCCGTTCATCTTCCTGGCCACCGACCTTACCGTCCGCCTGCTCGGCAAGCGCCCGGCGCGGCTGGTCATCGCACGGGTGATGATCCCGGCGCTGCTGGCTTCCTACGTGATCTCAGTGGTCTTCCAGGAGGGCGCCTTCAGGGGCTTCGCCTCCCTGGGCGAGTTCAACACCTTCGTGGCGCGGATTTCCCTGGCCAGCTTCCTGGCCTACGTGTTCGGCCAGATTCTCGATATCCAGGTCTTCGACCGTCTGCGACGGATGCGCCAGTGGTGGATCGCCCCGGTGGTCTCGACCCTGTTCGGCAACCTGCTGGACACCTTCACCTTCTTCTCCATCGCCTTCTGGCACAGCGACAACCCGTTCATGGCCGAGCACTGGGTGGAGATAGCCTGGGTCGACTACGGCGTGAAGCTCGCGGTCATGCTGATGCTCTTCGTGCCCCTCTACGGCATGCTGCTCAGCGCCATCACCCGCAACCTGCGCCGGCACCCCTCGGTGGCCTGAGGCCGCAGGAAGATGAACGAATGAGCATGAAAAAGGGCGCCTAGGCGCCCTTTGTCTTGTCCAGCTTGCGCAGGAACACACTCATCTCCTTCTCCGCCTGCTTGTCGCCATGGGCCTGCGCGGCGGCGAGGCCGTCGGTCCAGGCCGTGCGCGCGCCGTCCAGGTCACCCTCGGCCTGCAGTGCCTTGCCCAGCAGCTTCCAGGCGGCGGAGTACTTAGGGTCTTGCTCCACGCAGCGCCGCAGGTGCTCGGCGGCCCTGGTGGCATCGCCAGCATCCAGGTAGCCCTTGCCCAGGCCGAAGCGCAGCAGCGAATTGTCCACGCCCTTGGCGAGCATCTTTTCCAGCGAATCGATCATGGCGAGCCTCCGTCAGCAGGTCGCCATTCTGCCTCAAGATCAGTGCTTCAAGTACGCCAGAAGGCGGGAGTCAGCAGTATCAGCAGGGAGAACACCTCCAGCCGCCCCAGCACCATCGCCAGGCTCAGTACCAGCTTGGCGCTGCCCGGCAGGTTGCCGTAGTGCATCGATGCCTCGCCCAGCGCCGGGCCCAGGTTGTTCAGGCTGGAAGCGAGCGTCGAAAACGCGGTGAGTTGGTCCACGCCCAGTGCCAGCAATACCAGCATCAGGCTGACGAAGGTCAGCAGGTAGATCGAGAAGAACGCCCACACCGATTCCACCACGCGGTCGGGCACCGTGCGCCGGCCCAGCTTTACCAGGAACACACCGTTGGGATGCAGCAGGCGGAGGAATTCGCGCATGCCCTGGCGGTACACCAGCAGCACGCGCATCACCTTCATGCCGCCGCCTGTGGAGCCGGCGCAAGCGCCGATGAAGGTGCTGTAGAGCAGCAGGTAAGGCAGCAGGGTCGGCCAGGCGCTGAAATCGGCAAGGCCGAAACCGGTGGTGGTCGCCACCGAGATCACCATGAAGGCGGCGTAGCGGATCGACTGCAGGGGGGAGTCGTAGTGATGCTTGAGGATCAGTGTGGTGGCGGTGATCAGGAACAGCACCAGCAGGATGCCCAGGTAGGCCCGGCACTCGGTGTCGTTGAGGTAGTGCCGCAGGCTGCGCTGGCGCCAGGCGAGGAAGTGCAGGCTGAAGTTGATCCCCGAGATGACCAGGAAGGTCATGCAGATCAGCTCGATCAGCGGGCTGTCGAAGTAGCCGATGCTGGCATCGTGGGTGGAAAAGCCACCGATGGCGATGGTGGAGAAACTGTGGCCGATGGCGTCGAAGGCATTCATTCCCGCCGCCCAGTAGGCCAGGGCACAGGCGAGCGTCAGGCCGCAGTAGAGGAACCACAAGGTCTTCGCGGTATCGGCGATGCGCGGCGAGAGTTTGTGATCCTTCAGCGGCCCGGGCATTTCCGCACGGTACAGCTGCATGCCGCCGATGCCGAGCATCGGCATCACAGCCACCGCCAGTACCACGATACCCATGCCACCCAGCCATTGCAGCTGCTGGCGGTAGTAGAGGATCGCGTGGGGTAGCGTGTCCAGCCCGGTGAGTACCGTGGCGCCGGTGGTGGAGAGGCCCGAGAAGGACTCGAACAGCGAATCGATCAGGCCCATGTGCGGTGCGTCCGAGAGGGCGAAAGGCATGGCGCCGAAGGACCCCAGGACGATCCAGAACAGCGCGGTGACCAGGTAGCCATCGCGGATGCGCAGGTCCTGCTTGTGCTGGCGGCAGGGCCACCAGATGACGAAGCCGGTCAGCAGCGTGACCAGGAACGACAGCGCAAAGGGCCGCCACGAGTGCTCGGCGTAGTGGAGGTCGACGAGCAGCGGTGGCAGGTGCGTGGCACTGAACAGCATCAGCAGCACGCCGAGGATTCGACCGATGGAGGAGTAGCGCATGACCGGGGACAGGCAAGCTGGAACAGGCCGCGCAGGGTGACAGCATCGGGTTGGTGGCGCTGTAGGAGCTGTCTGAAAGCGCCCCGGATTCGACTGGCAAGGCCGCCCAGGGGCGGCCTTTGTCGCTTAGAAGAAGGTCAGGCCGGCCTGGAACAGGCGCTCGACATCGCGGATGCGCTTCTTGTCCACCACGAAGAGGATCACGTGGTCGCCGGATTCGATCTTCGTTTCGCCGTGGGCGATCAGCACGTCGTCGTCGCGGATCACCGCACCGATGGTGGTCCCCGGCGGCAGTTGCACCTCGTTGATCTTGCGGCCGATCACCTTGCTCGACTTGGCGTCGCCGTGGGCGACCACTTCGATGGCTTCGGCAGCGCCGCGGCGCAGGGAGTGCACGCTCTCGATGTCGCCCCGGCGCACGTGGGTCAGCAGGGTGCCGATGGTCGCCAGCTGCGGGCTGATGGCGATATCGATCTCGCCGCCCTGCACCAGGTCCACATAGGCGGGGTTGTTGATCAGCGTCATCACCTTGCGCGCCCCCAGGCGCTTGGCCAGCAGCGAGGACATGATGTTGGCCTCGTCGTCGTTGGTCAGCGCGAGGAACAGGTCGGTATCGCCGATGTTCTCTTCCAGTAGCAGGTCGCGGTCGGAGGCACTGCCCTGGAGCACGATGCTGCTGTCCAGGCTGTCTGACAGGTGTCGGCAGCGCGCCGGGTTCATCTCGATGATCTTCACCTGGTAGCGGCTCTCGATGGCTTCGGCCAGGCGTTCGCCGATGTTGCCGCCGCCGGCGATGATGATCCGCTTGTAACTGTCCTCGAGGCGGCGCATCTCGCCCATCACCGCGCGGATGTGGGCCTTGGCGGCGATGAAGAAGACCTCGTCGTCGGCCTCGATCACGGTGTCACCCTGGGGAATGATCGGCCGGTTGCGGCGGTAGATCGCCGCCACGCGGGTGTCGGCGTTGGGCATGTGCTCGCGCAGCTGGCGCAGCTCCTGGCCCACCAGCGGCCCGCCGTAGTAAGCGCGGATGCCCACCAACTGCGCCTTGCCCTCGGCGAAGTCGATCACCTGCAGGGCGCCGGGGTATTCCACCAGGCGCTTGATGTAGTTGGTCACCACCTGCTCGGGGCTGATCAGCACGTCGACCGGGATTGCCTCGTTGTCGAACAGCCCGGCGCGGGTCAGGTACGCCGCTTCACGCACGCGGGCGATGCGGGTGGGGGTGTTGAACAGGGTGTAGGCAACCTGGCAGGCCACCATGTTCACCTCGTCGCTGTTGGTCACCGCCACCAGCATGTCGGCATCGTCGGCACCGGCCTGGCGCAGCACAGTGGGGAACGAGGCCTTGCCGTGGACGGTGCGGATGTCCAGGCGGTCGTTGAGGTCGCGCAGGCGTTCGCCGTCGGTATCGACCACGGTGATGTCGTTGGCTTCGCTGGCGAGGTGCTCGGCCAGAGTGCCGCCGACCTGGCCGGCACCAAGGATGATGATTTTCATGAGAGCTCTTTGTTAACTCCTCGGGGGAGGGATTGCGAGCTAGAACGAGGCTAGGAAGAACGCGGTTTCGAAGCGGAGAGTAAATGAGCATTCGAAACCGTGATCTGACGACGTATCGTCGACGCGCAGCAGCCCGTTTGGCCTAGCGGGCGGAAATCTTGATCAGCTTGGCATAATAGAAGCCGTCATGCCCGCCCTGCTGCGGCAGCAGCTGGCGCCCATGGGGCTGCTTGATCCCCCACGGGCCGGGCAGGTCCAGCTCGCGAGCGCCGGGGGTGCGGCCGAGGAACGCAGCGATCTGCTCGCTGTTCTCCTGGGGCATCACCGAGCAGGTCGCGTAGACCATTACGCCGCCCACTTCGAGCGTCGCCCACAACGCATCGAGCAGCTCGCCTTGCAGTTTTGCCAGCGCCTCGATGTCTTCTGCGGTGCGGGTCAGCTTGATGTCCGGGTGACGGCGGATTACCCCGGTGGCGGAGCACGGCGCGTCCAGCAGGATGCGCTGGAAGGCTTTACCGTCCCACCATTTGGCCGTGACGCGAGCGTCGGCGGCGAACAGTTCGGCCGATAGCTGCAGGCGTGCGAGGTTTTCGCGCACCCGTACCAGGCGGCTTTCTTCCAGGTCCACGGCGACCACGCTGGCCAGCGCGGGCTCGGCTTCCATCAGGTGGCAGGTCTTGCCGCCGGGCGCGCAGCAGGCGTCCAGCACGCGCTGGCTGGGCGCCAGCTCCAGCAGGTCGGCGGCCAGCTGCGCGGCTTCGTCCTGCACGCTGACGCGGCCTTCGGCGAAGCCCGGCAGCTCGCGCACGTCACAGGGTTGCACGAGGTTGATGCCATCGCGGCTGAACTCGCAGGCTGTGGCTTCGAAGCCGACGCGGTTCAGCTCTTCCAGATAGTCGTCACGGCTGCCGTGACGGCGATTTACCCGCAGGGTCATCGGCGGGTGCGCGTTATTGGCGGCGCAGATGGCTTCGAACTGCTCCGGCCAGGACTTCTTCAGTGCCTTCTGCAGCCAGCGCGGGTGTGCCAGGCGTGCGGCCGGGTCCTTGTCGACCTCGGCCAGCAGCACCTCGCTTTCGCGCTGGGCGCGACGCAGTACGGCGTTGAGCAGGCCCTTGGCCCAGGGCTTCTTCAGCTTGTCCGCGCAGCCAACGGTCTCGCCGATGGCTGCGTGGGGGGGAATGCGGGTGTAGAGCAGTTGGTAGAGGCCCACCAGCAGCAGCGCCTCGACGTCGCGGTCGCCGGCCTTGAACGGCTTCTGCAGCAGGCGTGCGGCCAGGGTGGACAGGCGCGGCTGCCAGCGCGCGGCGCCAAAGGCCAGCTCCTGTACCAGGCCGCGGTCGCGCGGCTCGACGTGTTCCAGCTGGGTCGGCAGCGAGCTGCCCAGCGAGGCCCGGCCGGCCAGTACAGCGGCCAGCGCGCGGGCGGCCGCCAGGCGAGGATTGGTACTCATGCGCCCTGCCCTTGCAGACCAAGTGTCTGTCCGGGCGCGAACTGCTCGCGGCGGCTGTTGAACAGGTCGGCGAAGGCCAGCGGCTTGCCGCCGGGCAGTTGCAGGCGGGTCAGTAGCAGCGCGCCCTCACCGCAGGCGACCAGCAGGCCGTCGCGGCTGGCGTCGAGAATCCTGCCGGGCTCGCCCTTGCCTTGCGCGGGCTTGGCACCGAGTACCTTCAGTGCGGCCTCACCCAACGTGGTGTGGCATACCGGCCAGGGGGTGAAGGCGCGGATGCGCCGCTCCAGTTCGTCGGCCGGACGGGTCCAGTCGATGCGCGCCTCTTCCTTGTTCAGCTTGTGTGCGTAGGTGGCCAGGGCGTCGTCCTGTATCTCGCCCTTGAGCGTGCCGGTGGCGAGGCCGGCAATGGCCTCGACCACGGCTTTCGGGCCCAACTCGGCGAGGCGGTCATGCAGGCTGCCGCCGGTGTCTTCGGTGGAAATCGACGTGCTGACCTTGAGCAGCATCGGCCCGGTGTCCAGGCCCGCTTCCATCTGCATCACCGTCACGCCGCTTTCGGCGTCGCCCGCCTCCACCGCGCGCTGGATCGGCGCGGCGCCGCGCCAGCGCGGCAGCAGCGAGGCGTGGCTGTTGATGCAACCCAGGCGCGGGATATCCAGCACCGCCTGCGGCAGGATCAGCCCGTAGGCGACCACCACCATCAGGTCCGGCTTGAGCGCCGCCAGTTCGGCCTGGGCGGCGGGATCGCGCAGGGTCGGTGGCTGCAGCACCGCCAGGCCATGCTCCAGGGCGAGTTGCTTGACCGGGCTGGGCATCAGTTTCTGCCCGCGGCCTGCCGGGCGATCCGGCTGGGTGTAGACGGCAACGATCTGGTGCGGGGTATCGAGCAGGGCCTTGAGGTGCTCGGCGGCGAATTCCGGGGTGCCGGCGAAGACGATGCGCAGTGCTTGGCTCATATCGGGCTCACAAAAAAACAAAAGGCTTGCCGGGGCAAGCCTTTGGGGATGGGGTCACGCCTGTTGCCGGTGCTGTTTTTCCAGCTTCTTGCGGATGCGGTCACGCTTGAGATTGGACAGGTAGTCGACGAACAGCTTGCCGTTCAGGTGATCGCACTCGTGCTGGATGCACACGGCGAGCAGGCCTTCGGCGACTTCCTCGAACGGATTGCCGTCGCGGTCCTGGGCCTTGATCCGCACCTTCTGCGGACGGTCTACATTTTCGTAGAAGCCGGGCACCGACAGGCAGCCTTCCTGGTACTGGTCCATTTCCTCGGTGAGGTATTCGAACTCCGGGTTGATGTAGACCCGCGGTTCGGACTTGTCCTCGGAGAGGTCCATCACCACGACACGCTTGTGCACGTTGACCTGCGTTGCCGCCAGCCCGATGCCCGGGGCCTCGTACATGGTCTCGAACATGTCGTCGATCAGCGTGCGCAGGGCGTCATCGAAGACCGTGACCGGCTTGGCGATGGTCCGCAGGCGCGGATCGGGGAATTCGAGAATGTTCAGAATGGCCATATACGTTTGTGATGCACTTGTGGAATAAAGTCAAAATCGGCTGCTAATATGCTGAGCAGCATCGAAAAACGGCTGGAAAGCGCGGTAGGGGCGGCTTCCAGGCGTTTCATGTGTACACATAATAAAGGGATTCACCGCATGAGGAAAACACTACTCGCCCTGCTGCTGCTCGCTGCAGGCGGGATGGCGCAGGCTGCCGTGCAGCTCAAGGACGGCCATCCGGATCGCTATACCGTAGTGAAGGGCGACACCCTCTGGGACATCTCCGGCAAGTTCCTCAGCAAGCCGTGGAAGTGGCCGGAAATCTGGCAGGTGAATCCGCAGATTCAGAACCCGCACCTGATCTACCCGGGTGACGTGCTGAGCCTGGTGTATATCGACGGCCAGCCGCGCCTGATGCTCAACCGTGGCGAATCCCGCGGGACCATCAAGCTGTCGCCGCGGGTGCGCAGCACCCCGATCGCCGAGGCGATCCCGACCATCCCGCTGGACAAGATCAACGCCTTCCTGGTCTCCAACCGCATCGTCGACAACGCTGACGTCTTCAGCAATGCCCCCTATGTGGTTGCCGGTGCTCAGGAAAGCGTGATCAGCGGCGCTGGCGACCGTGCCTATGCCCGTGGCGAGTCGCTGTCCGAAGAGAACAGCTACGGCATCTTCCGCCAGGCCAAGGTTTACACCGACCCGGAAACCAACGAGGTTCTGGGCATCGACGCGATGGACGTCGGTGGCGCCAACGTCACTGCGAAGGAAGGCGATGTCGCCACCCTGATGCTGACCCGCACGACCCAGGAAGTCCGTTCGGGCGACCGCCTGTTCCCCACCGAGGAGCGCGCGATCACTTCGACCTTCATGCCCAGCGAGCCGAGCACCCCGATCAAGGGCACCATCATCGACGTGCCGCGCGGCGTAACGCAGATCGGCAAGTACGACGTGGTAACCATCGACAAGGGTTCCCGTGACGGCCTGGCCGAAGGCAACGTGCTGGCGATCTACAAGCTGGGCGAAACCGTGCGCGATCGCGTCACCGATGAAATGGTGAAGATCCCGGACGAGCGTTCGGGCCTGGTGATGGTCTTCCGCACCTACAACCGCCTGAGCTACGGGCTGGTGCTCACCGCTACCCGCTCGCTTGAAGTCAACGACCGCGTCCTGAACCCGTGATGCGCGCGTGACTTGAAGAAACCCCGCTTCGGCGGGGTTTTTTGTGGGCGCGATCCGGAAGGGTCCGACAGCGCGAGCGTCGCTCGGCGCGGCATAGTCCGGGCGTCAACCGCACGCCGAAGGATTGCAACATGCCCCTGGACCCGACCCTCTCCCCGGCCGAGCTGGAAGCGCGGCTGCGCCTGCATGGCCTGCCCGAACTGGGCCCGCGGCGTTTTCGCCGCTTGCTGGAAGCCTTCGGCTCGGCGTCCGCGGCTCTCAGCGCGCCGGCGGCGGCCTGGCGCTCCCTCGGTCTGCCGGCCAACTGTGCGGGCCCGCGCCGCGACAGCGCCATTCGTGAACAGGCGGCCGAGGCGATGCGCTGGCTGGAGGCGCCCGGACATCACCTGGTGATGTGGGATGCGCCGGTCTATCCCGCTCTGCTGGCGGAGTTGAGCGATGCTCCACCCGTGCTGTTCCTGGCGGGCGAGCCGAGCCTGCTGGAGCGCCCGCAACTGGCGATGGTCGGCAGCCGCCGGGCCAGCAAGCCGGGGCTGGATACGGCTCGGGCCTTTGCCCGCAGCCTGGCCGGTGGTGGCTTCGTGATCACCAGCGGGCTGGCGCTGGGCATCGATGGCGCGGCTCATGAGGGGGCCCTGGAGGCTGGTGGAAAGACCGTCGCGGTGCTGGGCACGGGCCTGGAGCAGCTCTACCCGCGACGCCACCTCGGCCTCGCACAACGCATCGTCGAGCAAGGCGGCGCGGTGGTTTCCGAGCTGCCGCTGAATAGCGCGCCGCAGGCGTCGAACTTCCCCCGGCGCAACCGGATCATCAGCGGCCTTTCCCTGGGCACCCTGGTGGTGGAGGCCAGCCCGTCCAGCGGTTCGCTGATCACCGCGCGGCTGGCCGCCGAGCAGGGGCGCGAGGTCTATGCCATCCCCGGTTCGATTCACCACCCCGGCGCGCGCGGCTGTCATGAGCTGATCCGCCAGGGTGCGACGCTGGTGGAGACGGTCGAGCACATTCTCGAAGGCCTGCAGGGCTGGACGCACCACGTAGCAGTGGCGCAGCCCGCGACTTCGTTGCCGAGCCATCCCCTGCTCGACCTGCTGCGTGCCGCCCCGCAGAGCAGCGAGCAACTGGCACTGCGCAGCGGCCTGGAGCTGCCGCAGGTACTGGTGGAACTCACCGACCTGGAGCTGGACGGGCGGGTGTCCTGCGAGGCCGGTGTCTGGGTGCATCGCGCCCCCTGAGCACGTAAACTGCCGCGCATCGCAGATCCGAGGAACTCCCCGATGTACAGCAACTGGCGTACCCAGCGCATGGCCCAGGTCGTGCGCGATGGCGGTGTGATCGCTTACCCGACCGAAGCCGTCTGGGGCCTGGGATGCGACCCGTGGAGCGCCGACGCCGTTTACCGCCTGCTGGCGATCAAGGCGCGTCCGGTGGAAAAGGGCATGATCGTGGTGGCCGGTGATATCCGCCAGTTCGACTTCCTCCTCGAGGACCTGCCCGAAGCCTGGCAGGACACGCTCGCCGCCAGTTGGCCCGGCCCGAACACCTGGCTGGTGCCGCACCAGGGTCGCCTGCCCGAGTGGGTGACTGGCGAGCACGATACCGTCGCCCTGCGCGTCACCGACCACCCGCTGGTGCGCGAACTGTGCCGCTACACCGGCCCGCTGATCTCCACCTCCGCCAACCCCGCCGGCCGCCCGTCTGCGCGCAGCCGCCTGCGGGTCGAGCAGTACTTCCGCGGCGAGCTGGATGGCGTGCTCGGCGGTGCCCTGGGTGGACGGCGCAATCCGAGCCTGATCCGCGACCTGCGTACCGGCGAGACTGTTCGCCCGTCGTAAGCCGGTCACCTCGACGCGACTCGGTTCGCGAGCAAGCTCGCTCCTACGAAAGGCGATACCGCCGCACCCTGCAGGACCGAGAGGCGCGCCTGGCCCTTGCTCGCGAAGGCAGCTCAGATCACGGCAACAGAATGGTCGAGCCGGTGGTGCGCCGCGCGGCCAGTTCGGTCTGCGCCTTGGCCGCCTCGGCCAGGGCGAAGCGCTGGTTGATCTCCACCTTCACCTTGCCGCTGGTGATCATGCCGAACAGATCGTCGGCCATGGCCTGCAGGCGCTCCGGCGTGCTGGCGTAGCCGAACAGCGTCGGGCGGGTGACGTAGAGCGAGCCCTTCTGCGAGAGGATGCCCAGGTTGACTCCATCCACCGCGCCGGAGGCGTTGCCGAAGCTCACCACCAGGCCGCGTGGCGCCGCGCAGTCCAGCGAGGTCAGCCAGGTGTCCTTGCCCACCGAGTCATAGACCACCGGGCACTTCTTGCCATCGGTCAGCGCCAGCACGCGCTCGACCACGTTCTCGTGGCTGTAGTCGATGGTTTCCCAGGCGCCGTGGGATTTCGCCAGTTCTGCCTTGGCCGCCGAACTGACGGTGCCGATCAGGTGCGCGCCGATGGCCTTGGCCCACTGGCAGGCGATCAACCCGACGCCGCCGGCGGCCGCGTGCCAGAGGATGGTCTGGCCCGGCTGCACGTTGTAGGTCTGGCGCAACAGGTACTGCACGGTCAGGCCCTTGAGCATGACAGCGGCGGCCTGCTCGAAGGTGATTGCATCCGGCAGCTTCACCACGCTGGCCGCCGGCAGCACGTGCTGCTCGCTGTAGGCGCCCAGCGGGCCGGTGGCGTAACCGACGCGATCGCCGACTTTCACATTGGTCACCGCGCTGCCGACCGCCTCCACCTCGCCGGCGCCTTCGGTGCCGACCCCGGAGGGCATGCTCGGTGCGGGGTATAGGCCGCTGCGGTAGTAGGTGTCGATGAAGTTCAGGCCGATGGCGCGGTTGCGTACCCGCACCTCGTTGGGGCCGGGTTCGGCCGGGGTGTAGTCGACGATTTCGAGGACTTCCGGGCCGCCGGTCTTGGCGAATTGAACACGCTTGGCCATGTCGCTCTCCTGATGGCGCGAGGCTTTGCCTCGCCGGGGAAAAGACTTTCATCCAAGCCGCATGGATGACGGGCGTCAAGACCAGCTTTGCCGGCGGCGATGGTATGCTTGCGCCCGTTTTCGACCCTGAACCCCGCTCCGGCCCGCGCCATGCGTGGCTTTCCCGCTCCAAGGTGATTCTCGTGACCGACCGCATCGAGGCCGTGAAGGCCTACCTGCTCGACCTGCAAGACCGCATCTGCGCCGCACTCGAAGCCGAGGACGGCAGCGCCCGCTTCGTTGAGGACGCCTGGCAGCGGCCAGCGGGTGGCGGCGGGCGGACACGGGTGATCGGCGATGGTGCGCTGATCGAGAAGGGCGGCGTGAACTTTTCCCATGTCTTCGGCGCCGGCCTGCCGCCGAGCGCCAGCGCGCACCGTCCGGAACTGGCCGGCCGCGGCTTCCAGGCACTGGGCGTGTCGCTGGTGATCCACCCGACCAACCCGCATGTGCCGACTTCCCACGCCAACGTGCGCTTCTTCATCGCCGAGAAGGAAGGCGAGGAAGCAGTCTGGTGGTTCGGTGGCGGCTTCGACCTGACGCCCTACTACGCCCATGAGGAAGACTGCGTGCTCTGGCACCAGGTCGCCCGCGACGCCTGCGCCCCCTTCGGCGCGGACGTCTACCCGCGCTACAAGGAATGGTGTGACCGCTACTTCCACATCAAGCACCGCAACGAGCCGCGCGGTGTGGGCGGCCTGTTCTTCGACGACCTGAACCAGTGGGACTTCGACACCAGCTTTGCCTTCCTGCGGGCCATCGGCGATGCCTACATCGACGCCTACCTGCCTATCGTGCGCAAGCGCAAGAACACCCCGTACACCGAGCAGCAACGCGAGTTCCAGGCCTTCCGCCGCGGCCGTTACGTCGAGTTCAACCTGGTCTACGACCGCGGCACCCTGTTCGGCCTGCAGTCGGGCGGGCGCACCGAGTCGATCCTCATGTCGCTGCCGCCGCAGGTACGCTGGGGCTATGACTGGAAGCCGGAGCCGGGCAGCGAGGAAGCGCGCCTGACCGACTATTTCCTCACCGACCGCGACTGGCTGGCGCAGGCCTGACGCCGCTCACTACACCCGGACCCTGCCAGTCGCTACGCTGTGCCGCTTTCGTTCAATGGCTTGGCAGGGAACACCATGCGCTTCGATCTTCTGATACTCCCGTGGCTCGTCGTCGCTTCGGCACAGGCGGCCGACGGCGACCTTAAGCGCCGCTGCGGCTGGTTGGAGAACCCTTCGCCGGCGAACGTCTCGCTCATCGATCGTGACGGCGAATGGTTCATTGGCACCCAGGGTGGTGCCCAGGCCGAAGGTGACTGGACGCCTCAGTTCGGCGAGGGCCAGTGGGTCCGGAGCGGCAATGCCAACTACGGGTACGGCTGCGCCTGCATCGGTATGCAGGTCGATGTGCAATCGCACCAGGTGCTGCGGGTCGCCAATCCCCAGGCCAAGCCGCTGTCGGCCTGCCGCAACGACCGCAGCCTGCAGAGCAAGCCCTACGGCGAATACCTGCGCATTCCGACCACTACCTATCAGGGCAACGGTTACCGCTTCAGCTATCCGCGCGCCTGGAAGCTGCGCCAGGTCGATCACTGCCAGCAACTGGACGCTCCCGGCAAGCTGAAGAACGAGGAGTACACCCTCAATATCTGCCCACGTCCGGCGACGCTGGAGCAGGTGGCCGATGATGCGATCTTCAGCCGCGATGAGCACGGGGTGTGGATGCGCGAGGCCGGCATGGATGCGCCCAGTCCCGTCCAGGTGCGACAGGGCGAAGGATGGCAGGGACTTTCCGCAGTGCAGACCTGTGGTGTTTCCGATGAGGAAACGGGCTTCCATGCTGCCGGTGGTTCGTGCTTCTGGGCCGCTGTCTCCGATGGACACACCGGGCTGTTGATCGACACGGTGGGTTTCTATCAGGACTTCCAGCAGATCGGTATCATCGTCGACTCCCTGCGTTTCGCATCTGCGCCCAAGGCCCAGTGAACGCCCTGACCGTTGTTATCCAGGAATCGAAATGGACCGCTACTGCGTCTTCGGCAACCCCATCGGCCACAGCAAGTCGCCGCAGATCCACCGCCTGTTCGCCGAGCAGACCGGCCAGGCGCTGAGCTATGACGCGCGGCTGGCGCCGCTGGGCGATTTCGCCGCGAACGCTCGTGAGTTCTTTGTTGAGGGCCTGGGCGGCAATGTCACCGTTCCCTTCAAGGAAGACGCCTATCGCCTCGCCACCGAGCTGAGCGAGCGTGCGCGCCGGGCCGGCGCGGTGAACACCTTGAAGAAGCTCGACGGCGGCGGACTGCTGGGTGACAACACTGACGGCGCCGGGCTGACCCGCGACCTGACGGTGAACCACGGCGCTGTCCTGCGCGGTGCGCGCATCCTGGTGCTGGGCGCCGGCGGCGCGGTGCGCGGCATTCTCGAGCCCTTCCTCGCCGAGCAGCCAGCCTGCATCGTCATCGCCAACCGTACGGCGTCCAAGGCCGAGCAGTTGGCGGAAGAGTTCAAGGACCTGGGCGCGGTCAGCGGCGGTGGATTCGACCTGCGCGACGAGCCCTTCGACCTGATCGTCAACGGCACTTCGGCCTCGCTGGCCGGAGAGTTGCCGCCCATCGATCCGGCGCTGGTCAAGCCGGGGCATACGATCTGCTACGACATGATGTACGGCAAGGACGTTACCGCCTTCAACCGCTGGGCCGCCGAACACGGCGCGGCGCGCTGCATCGACGGGCTGGGCATGCTGGTCGAACAGGCCGCGGAAGCCTTCCTGCTGTGGCGCGGCGTGCGGCCGGACTCGGCGCCGGTGCTGGAAGAGCTGAGGCGGCAGCTCAAGGGCTGACTTGCCGGCGTTGGGCGGTTGGGTAGACATCGCGGCCCAAGTCTACGCCTGTGTGAAAGTTCTGCGCTCGGGTCGGCCCTCACCCTAGCCCTCTCCCAAAGGGAGAGGGGACCGCTCGGTGCAGGATGAAACCTTTGCATCAGCCGGCTCGGACTGCACCCTCTCCCTGAGGGAGAGGGCTGGGGTGAGGGGGAAAGCGCAAACACGGAGTTATCCAGGGAACGACTGTTGCTCCTACTCCTCGACCAGCAACACCCCGCCCTTCCCCATCTGCTGCTCCAGCTCCGCGCGCACCCGCGGCCGTGCATTGCGCAGGACCAGGCTGCGGCCCTCGCTGGCCAGGCGGCGGGCTTCCTGCTGGAGCATCTGCGCGCCGGCAAAATCGATGAAGTTGACGTGGTGGGCGTCCAGTACCAGGCGTTCGCCGCGGCTGTGCTGCATCCGCTTCTGCAGGTAGTCGCAGGCGCCGAAGAAGATCGAGCCTTCGATGCGCAGTACCTCTTCGTCCTCACGTTCCCATTGCTGCACGCGCGGTTGCGAGGTGCGCTTGAGGTAGAAGAACAGCGAAGCCAGCACGCCGGCATAGATGGCGTTCTGCAGCGGCAGCAACAGGGTCGCGGCGAGGGTCAGCAGCATGACGAGCGATTCGGCGCGGCTGCCATTCCACAGGGCGCGCAGTGCTGGACGATCGACCAGATTCCAGCAGATCAGCAAGATGCCGGCGGCCATCGCCGGCAAGGGAATGTGGGTGATCAAGCCGGCACCGGCCACCGCCAGCAGCGCGACCCAGAGTGCCGAGAAGACCCCGGCCAGCGGCGTGCGGGCTCCGGCATCCTGATTCAGCCCGGAGCGGGTGAATGAGCCGGCGGACAGTGTCCCCGAGAGCCACGGGCCGATCAGGTTGGACAGCCCCTGGGCGCGCACCTCCTGGTTGGCATCCAGCGTCTGGTGCGAACGCGCGGCCAGCGCGCGGGCGATGGACAGGCTGGTGACCAGCCCGAGCATGCCGCAGGCGACGGCGGCGGGGAACAACTGGGCGATAGCGGTGAGATCGAACGACAACGGGCTCAGCGGCGGCAGTGCGCTGCGGAAGGCCGCGACCTTGGCCACGCCGGCAAATGTGGAGGGTAGCGCCCAGACCAGCGCGCTGGCGCCGAACAGGCCGATCAGCAGCGCCGGCCCGCGCTGCCACAGGCGCCTCACCAGCAGGCTCAGCGCGAGGCTGAACAGGCCGACCAGCAGCGAAGGTCCATGGAACTCCGCCAGCTTCCACCACAGCGCGGCGGCGCTGGTCAGCGCCGTGCCCTGCCCGCTGGCGGTTATCCCGAGCAGGTACGGCAACTGGCCGATCACGATCACCAGCGCGGCGCCGCAGGTGAAGCCCAGCAGCACCGAGTGCGAGACGAAGTTCACCAGTACGCCGAAACGCAGCAGGCCCAGCAGCCATTGGAACAGCCCGGCGAGGAAGGTCAGCAGGAGTGCGTACTGGATGAACTGCGGGCTGCCCGGCGGCGCCAGCGGCGCAATGGCGGTGAACAAGACCACCGAGATGGCCGCCGTCGGTCCGCCGACCATGTGTTTCGACGAACCCCACAGGCAGGCGATCAGCACCGGCAGCATCGCCGCGTACAGGCCGTACTCCGCCGGCAGCCCGGCGATCAGTGCGTAGGCCATCGATTGCGGCAGGGCCAGCACCGCGCCGGAGAGGCCGACGCCGAGGTCACGGCGCAGGTCGCGCGCCGTGACCTGTGGCAGCCAGGCGAGGAACGGCAGCAGGCGGATCAGACGTTGCATCGCAGGCCTACAGCCTGGCCTTCACGACGGCCAGCGCGTCACCGCCGTCGCGGGCCTTCACACCTTCCAGCCAGGTGTCGAGGCTCTGCGGATGGGCCTTGATCCAGGCCTTCACCGCATCGGAGGTCTTCACGTTCTTCTCCAGCACCTCGGCCATGATGGCGTTCTCCATCTTCAGGTCGAAGGACAGGTTGGCCAGCAGCTTGCCGCTGTTCGGGCACTGCTCGGCGTAGCCGTTGCGGGTGACGGTAAACACGCTGCCGGTGCTGCCGAAATACTTCTCGCCGCCGCTGAGGTACTTCATGTCGACCTTCACGTTCATCGGGTGTGGCGTCCAGCCGAGGAACACCACCCAGCGCTGGCGTTTCACCGCACGGCCGACCTCGGCGAGCATCGCCTGCTCGCTGGATTCCACCAGCTTCCAGTCACCCAGGCCGAACTCGTCGCCGCTGATCATCTTCTGGATCGACTGGTTGGCCGGCGCGCCGGAACCGATGCCGTAGACCTTCCTGTTGAACTGGTCGGCGTGCTTGTCGAGGTCGGCGAAGCTCTTCACCCCCGCGTCCCACACGTAGGTCGGCACGGCCAGGGTGAACTCGGTGCCTTCGAGGTTCTTTGCAAGCTGGGTGACCTGCTTGCTGGCGATGAACTGGTCATGGAAGCTCTGCTGCGCCGGCATCCAGTTGCCGAGGAAGGCGTCCACCTGGCCGTCGCGCAGGCCGCCGTAGGTGATCGGTACCGAGAGGGTGTCGATCTTCACCTGGTAGCCCAGACCTTCGAGCAGGAAGGCGGCGATGCCGTTGGTGACGGCGATGTCGGTCCAGCCCGGATCGGCCAGTTTCACCGTACTGCAGGCTTCATCTTCGGCCCGGGCCAGCGGGCCGCCCAGCGCAAGTGCGCCGGCCAGCAACAGCGTTGATGCTCTTCGTACGGTGGTGTTCATGCTCCCTTCCCCTTCGGCTTGTTGTGGTTGTTGTCACGGTTGCGGATAGCGGGCGCGGCGCTCCAGATCGTCGAGGTCGATGTGGTTGCGCATGTACTGCTGGCTGGCGTCGACCATGGGCTGGTGGTCCCAGCTTTTCAGCGTGCCGTGGGTCAGCGCGTCGGCCACCAGCCGGCGCCGGCGCTGGCTGGCGAGGACTTGCCGGGTGATGGCCGGCACATCCCAGCGCGCGCGGGCTTCACCCAGCAGATCGCGTACCAGGTTGGCGTGGACGGGCGAGTCGGCGAGGTTCTCCAGCTCGCGTGGGTCGTTCTTCAGGTCGAACAGCAGGCATGGGTCCTGCTCGGAGTAGATGAACTTGAAGTCGCCGCGGCGGATCATCATCAGCGGGCTGACCGTGCCTTCGGCGGTGTATTCGCCGATCACCTCGTCGTGGCCGCCGGTGCCTTGCAGATGCGGCAGCAGCGAGCGGCCATCGAGCTCGACGCCGGGTTCGACCAGCCCGCCGGCCAGTTCGACGAGGGTCGGCAGCAGGTCGACGGTGGACACCGACTGGCTGACCCGGCGCGGGGCGAAACGCTTGGGCGCGTGGACCAGCAACGGCACACGGGCGGCCATCTCGAACCAGTGCATCTTGTACCAGAGGCCACGCTCGCCCAGCATGTCGCCGTGGTCGCCGGAGAACACGATCAGCGTGTCCTCGCCCAGGCCGCAATCTTCCAGCGTGCGCAGTAGTGCGCCGATCTGCGCGTCGACATAGCTGCAGGCGCCGAAGTAGGCGCGGCGGGCGGCGCGGACTTTCTCTTCGGGCATTTCCTGGCCCCACAGGTCGATCACCTTGAGCAGACGCTGCGAGTGCGGGTCCTGCTCGCCCTGGGCGATCTGCACCGAGGGCAGCGGGATGTCCTCGTCGCGGTACAGGTCCCAGTACTCGCGCGGGATGGTGTAGGGGTCGTGCGGGTGGGTCATCGACACGGTCAGGCAGAACGGCTGCTCGGGGTGTTCGCGCACGTGGTCGTAGAGGTACTGGCGCGCCTTGAACACCACTTCCTCGTCGAAATCGAGCTGGTTGGTGCGCACGCATGGGCCGGCCTGCAGCACCGAGGACATGTTGTGGTACCAGCTCGGGCGCACGTCTGGCTCGTCCCAGTTCACCGCCCAGCCGTAGTCGGCGGGGTAGATGTCGCTGGTCAGGCGCTCTTCGTAGCCATGCAACTGGTCCGGGCCGCAGAAGTGCATCTTGCCGGAGAGTGCGGTGCGGTAGCCCAGGCGACGCAGGTAGTGGGCGTAGGTGGGGATGTCGGCGGCAAAATCCGCGGCGTTGTCCCAGGCGCCGATCTTCGTCGGCAACTGGCCGCTGACCAGGGTGAAGCGCGACGGCGCGCAGAGCGGGCTGTTGCAGTAGGCCGAGTCGAATACCACGCCTTCGTCGGCGAGGCGCGACAGGTTGGGCAGCTTGATCGGCGACTGGGCGTCGTAGAAGGGCAGGAGCGGCGCGGCCATCTGGTCGGCTATGATGAAGAGGATGTTCGGGCGCTGGCGCTTCATGGCGTTGGGCTTATCCTGTTGGCGCTGTTATGGGATGCTGTGGCGTATGAGTCTGTTTCCTGCTGACTACGGGGTAAACCGCATGGCGTGGCATGCTTCGGATAACACCTGCTTATGTGAAGTGCTGCGGTGAGCGTGCCGCTGGAATTGCTCCGCGTGTTCGAGTCCGCCGCTCGCCTGCTGAGCTTCACCGCCGCCGCCGGCGAGCTGGGCACCACCCAGCCGGCGGTCAGCCAGCAGATCAAGCGCCTGGAGAAGCGGCTGGCGGTGCGCCTGTTCGACCGCATTCACCGCGGCATCGCGCTGACTGAAAGTGGTCAGGTCCTGCAACAGCACGTTCAGGCGGGCCTGGAGAGCATCGACGCCGGCATTGCCGCGGTTACCGCGAAGCATCCCCACGAGGTGCTGCAGGTCGCCACCGACTTCGCCTTTGCCGCCTACTGGCTGATGCCGCGCCTGCCGCGCTTCCGCCAGGCACACCCGGAGCTGGACGTCGGCCTGATCAGCAGCGACCGCAGCCCGATTTCCCTGCGCAGCGACATCGACGTTGCCATCGCCTTCGGTGACGGTCGCTTCAAGCACGGCGAAGCGCTGCGCCTGTTCAGCGAGGAAGTGTTCCCGGTGTGCAGCCCGCGCCTGCTGGCCGGGCGGGACTTGCCACTGGCAACGCAGGCGCTGATCGACATACCGTTGCTCCACCTGCATCCCGAGGCCTCCAGCCGCTGGTTCGACTGGCCGGGGGTCTATCGTGCGCTGGGCATCGACGGGGCACCGGCGCCTGCCGGGCTGCGCTTCGACAACTACACCCTGCTGATCCAGGCCGCCATTGCCGGGCAGGGCGTGGCCATCGGCTGGCGGCACCTGGTCGACGAACTGCTGGAGCAGGGGTTACTGTGCCGGCCCATCGCCGAATCCGTGGAATCGCGGTTTGGCTATTACGCCGTATTGCCCGAGCGCAAACGGCGGAGGCGCCTGGTGCAGCGTTTCGTCGACTGGCTGCAGGCGGAACTGGAGCAGGACCGATGAACGACACCCCGATCAAGGATTTCCACGCCCACGTCTATTTCGACGCGAGCAGCATCGAGCGCGCCCGTGCACTGTGCGAGGAAGCGGCGCGCCGCTTCGGCGCGAAAATGGGCCGCGTCCACGAACGCCCGGTCGGCCCACACCCGGACTGGAGCTGCCAGCTGGCCTTCGACAATGCCACCTTTGCCACCCTGGTTCCGTGGCTGGCGCTGAACCGCAACGGCCTGGTGATCTTCGTCCATCCCAACACCGGCGATGACCTGCGTGACCACCGCGACCACGGCCTGTGGATGGGCGAGGTGCGGCCGCTGGACCTCTCGCAGTTCACGAGCTGACATTTTTTGCATTCGATAATAATTCTCGATTCGGTGTATGCTGCCCACCCTTCGCATCGGCCTGACAGACGTTGGTCGGTTTATCGGGGTATTTCGGCCATCATGCGGCGCTTCGCCTCCTCCTCCCTGCTGCAGAGCTTCCAGGCGCACTACGCGGACCTGATGCGCTTCCTTGCGCGGCGATTGGGCGACAACCAGCGCGCGGCGGACGTGGCCCAGGACACCTGGCTGCGCCTGGCCGACCACCCCGCCGAAGCCGAAGTGCAGGACCCGCGCGCCTACCTGTTTCGCGTCGCCGGCAACATCGCCATCGACAACCTGCGCCGCGAGGGCCGGCTGGCCGAGCTGCACGTCGATGAAAGCGCCGCCAGCGAACTGAGCGACCCGGCGTCCGGGCTGGAGCATCGTCTGCTCGCCCACGAGACGCTGGAGCACCTGGATGCCGCCCTCGACCAGTTGCCGGCAAACGCCCGCGAGGCGCTGCTGATGAACCGCCTCGACGGCCTCACCCACGCGCAGATCGCACAACGGCTGGGCGTTTCCGAGAGCATGGTGGGCAAGTACATCGTCCAGGCCATGCGCCATTGCCGCGACTGGGCACAGCGCCGGGGGGACGCGTCATGAGCCGCGTCGAACAGAATCTGCTGGGCGACGAGGCCATCGAGCGCCTGGTGCAGTTGCATTCGGGCAGTGCCGGCGCTGTCGAGCGCATGGACTTCCTGCGCTGGCGCGGGCAGAGCCCTGAACACGAACGCGCCGCCCGCGAGGCCGAGGCGCTGTGGGGCGCTCTGCCGGAAACCCGCCAGGCCGAGGCTTACCGCCGCCGCGCCCGGTGCCCGCGCCGTTGGCTGGCGCTGGCCGCTGCGGCCTGTGTCGCGGCGGTCGCCGTCACCATCGCACTGCCCGAGCCGTTGGCCGGGCTTTATTCCGACTACGCGACGCGTACCGGCGAGCGCCGCCTGCTGGAGTTGGCCGATGGCAGCCGTGTCTGGCTGAACAGCGACAGCGCACTGTCGGTGGACTTCAGCCCGCAGCAGCGGCGCCTGCGCCTGCATGGCGGCGAAGCTTTGTTCGAGGTGGCCAAGGATGCCGCCCGGCCCTTCATCGTCGAGGCCAGGGGCGGCGAAGTGCGCGCCGTGGGTACGCGCTTCGATGTCGACAGCCGCGGGCCGCAGGTGCGCGTCGATGTGACCGAGGGCGTGGTGCAGGTGAACAGTGCTGGCAGCGAGCCGGTGCGGCTGTCCGCCGGCGAGCGCCTGAGCTACCGCGACAGCGCTGCGCCCGAGCCGGTGCAGGTGCTGGACCTGTCCAGCGCCAGTGCCTGGCAGCGCGGCAAATTGATCTTCAACCAGCGCCCGCTGGGCGAGGTGCTCGACGAACTGGAGCGCTACGTGCCCGGCCGTATCGTGCTGACCGACAGCGCGCTGCGTGAGCACAAGGTCAGCGGCGTGTTCGACCTGCAGGACCCAGGCGCCTTGCTCAAGACGCTGGAGCGTCTGCAGCCGGTGACGGTCACCCATCTGCCCTGGCTGGTGCTGATCCGCCCAGCGCCCAAAGCCTGATCTGTTGCTCTTTGTAGGATGGGTGGAGCTTGCGATACCCATGCTGTGGGCGATCTGGAATTGATGGGTATCGCTGCGCTCCACACCATCCTACGACGTCACTGGCGACAGGGGATCCGGGGCAGCCTCGGAAGAAAATGAAAATATTTTTCATTCAGCACTGCAAGGTTTGCATGGCCGTTTCGTCGTAGGCATGAACGCGAAAAATTCTCAATACGCGACCCTGCCCCCACAAGAACGGATTTCACCCGCATGCATTACCGTCCTTCCCCGCTGCACCGTGCGATTCTGCTCGCTTCCCTGCTCGGCGCTGCCGCTCCTCTGGTTCATGCCGCCGGCTCCGCCGCCGTCGAACTGCACATTGCTCCGCGCAGCCTGGACAGCGCGTTGACCCAGTTCGCCGACCAGGCCGGGCTGCACCTGCTGTTCAACTCCGAGGATATCCAGGGCCTGCAGAGCGAAGGGCTGGACGGCACCTACACGACGGAAGAGGCGCTCAATCAGCTGCTTTCCGGCAGCGGCGTGAGCTGGCGCTTCACCGACGAGCGCACCGTGCTGCTCAAGCGCGAGAAGGACGATTCCGCCGCCCTGAGCCTGGCGCCGATGCAGATCAGCGTGGCGGCGCGCACGCCCACCGACATCAGCTCGATTCCCGGCACCGTCTGGGTGGTCGACCAGACCCAGCTGCGCGAGCAGCTGGATACCGGCGTCAGCCTGAAGGAGGCTGTGGGAAAGCTGGTTCCCGGTCTTGACCTGGCGCCCGAGGGCCGCACCAACTACGGCCAGAACATGCGCGGGCGCAACGTGCTGGTGATGATCGACGGCGTCAGCCAGAACAGCTCGCGCGGCCTGTCGCGCCAGTTCGACAGCATCTCGCCGTTCAACGTCGAGCGCATCGAAGTGCTCTCCGGCGCCAGCGCCATCTACGGCGGCGGCGCCACCGGCGGCATCATCAACATCATTACCAAGAAGGGCGCGGCCGGCGATGCGCGCTTCGAGACGCAGCTGGGCGCCACCAGCGGCTTCAACAACAGCGACGACCTGTCGACCCGCGCCGCGCAGTCCATCAGCGGCGGCAACGACCGCGTGGCCGGCCGCCTGGGCGTTTCGGCGGAGAAGAACGAAGCCTTCTACGATGGCGGCGGCAACCAGATCTTCATCGACAACACCCAGACCGACCTGCAGTACAACCGCACCGTCGACGTGATGGGCAACCTCACCGCGCAGTTCACCGACGAGCAGAGCCTCGACCTGCTGGCGCAGTACTACGATTCGGGCAACGACGGCAGCACCGGCATCTACTTTCCCAACCTGAAGTACCAGGGCCCGTCGAACCTGGAAGATGCGGAAATCCGCAGCGGCCTGGACACCGACCTGGAGCCGCGCTCGCGCCGCGTGCTGCTCAACGCCAATTACCACCACAGCAACCTGCTGGAGCAGGACTTCTACCTGCAGGCGTACTACCGCAAGGAAGACGACAACTTCTATCCCTTCCCCTACTACAACACCGGCAAGCCCACTGGCTCCAAGGGCGTGTACTTCGCCGGCTCGCAGCAGAACTTCGAGGTCAGCGGCCTGAAGGGCCTGTTCAGCAAGCAGTGGGATGCGTTGAAGTTCACCTACGGCGTGGACCTCGACCACGAGCGCTTCAACGCCGAGCAGAAGGTCTTCGACCAGCGCGTCTCCTCCGAGAGCGGCGGCCTCGACCTGGAGACCGCCAGCAGCGCGCCGCGCTACCCGAGCTACATCGTCGATGGCCTGTCCTTCTACGGCCAGCTGGACTGGAAGGCCACCGACAACCTGACCCTCTCCGGTGGCGCGCGCCACCAGAAGATGGACGTCGAGGTGGACGACTTCAAAGGCGTGCCCGGCGGCAGCAACGACTACCAGGTCAACCTGTTCAACCTCGGCGCGATCTACGACTTCAAGAACGGCCATCAGGTCTGGACCAACTACAGCGAAGGCTTCGACCTGCCCGACCCGGCCAAGTACTACGGCAAGCCCGGCCTGTCGGTGGACGACAACCCGCTGGCCGGCATCAAGAGCCGCCAGGTCGAGACCGGCTGGCGCTACAGCGACATGCAGTGGCAGGCCCAGGCGGCGGTCTACTACATCTGGTCGGACAAGATCATCACCACCGACGCGGCGACCCTGACCATCGATGTGCAGGACCAGAAGAGCCGTGACTTCGGCTTCGAGGGCGCGGTCACCCGTTACTTCGACAACGGCTGGCAGGGCGGCACCACGCTGCACCTGGTGCGCTCGGAAGAAGAGGATGCCGATGGTGACTGGATCAAGCGTGATGCGCGCTACGCGTCGCTGTCCAAGTCCACCGCGTTCGTCGGCTGGGGCGATGGTCAGCGCAGTGCCCGTCTGCAGGCGCAGCACGCGTTCAACCTGAAGGACGATGCGGACCACGAGATCGATGGCTACACCACCTTCGACCTGATGGGCGAGCAGAAGACCGGCTTCGGCACCTTCAGCGCCGGTATCCAGAACCTGCTGGACAAGCAGTACAGCACCGTCTGGGGCCAGCGCGCCGCGCTGTTCTATTCGCCGACCTACGGGCCGGCCTATCTCTATGACTACCAGGGCCGTGGCCGCACCTTCACCCTGGGCTGGAGCCTGGAATACTGACGGGCCTGAAAGCTCACTAGCGGAAAGTCTCTACCTGAAAAGACTCAGGCCACCTTTCCGGTGGCCTGATCGAGGGTTTCCACTATGCCGCCGCTGAGACTTCGGCAGTGGCACAAGAGCACTTCGCTGAGCAGCTGCAATGAGGGCGTGGCGAAGTAGTCCAGCAGGGCGTCTTCGTCTTTCCAGCTGCCTTGCAGCAGCCACGGCTGGCCGTTCTCACGGGCGACCAACTGGCAGCGCAGGCACCCCGGCGCGCGGCGTGCGCCGTCGACCAGGTTGTCGATCAAGGCGCCGAGTTCCGCCTCGTGCCCCGCCCGGGGGTGGATCTGCAATTCGTGTTCGATGGGGGTTTGCCAGTGCATGTCCTGTCCTCCGCGTTACGCCGAAGAAGTCCGAAGTGGCTCCTCGGACGACTGACAGCAAGAGTACGGCCCCGCCAGGCCCGCGCGTTATCCGGATGCTGTCGGCTTCTTGCCTGATCCTGCGGCAGGTTCGCCAGCCTCTGTAACAGGCCGTTTCCGCGCCATGCACCGCCGCGGTGCGCGCGTGGAGAGCGCTGCGGCTTGTCCATTCCTGCCGATTGCTTGCCTGATCCTCCAGCGCCTGCCTTACTGTCACACTGGGCGCTGCGCCGTGGGCGTAAGCTTCGAGCGCCGCCACTGGAGGTCCTGTGCATGTCCCAGTCCGTTCCCGCCTACGATCCCATTGCCGCCGGCCGCCAGGAGCTGGCCGACATCATCCAGCGCCACTGCCAGGGTGAAGGCGTCTTCGAGACCGCCATCGATTCGCTGCTGGTCGGTCGCAGCGACTGCCCCCACGAGGGCCGCATGCCGACCCTCTATCGCCCTGCCCTGTGCGTGATTGCCCAGGGCTGCAAGGAAGTGCGCCTGGGCAGCGAGGTCTATCGCTACGACGAACTCAACCTGCTGGTGGTGTCGGTGACGCTGCCGGTTTCCGGCCAGGTGATCGAGGCCTCTCCGGAGAAGCCCTACCTGTCGATCCGCCTGGACATCGACCCGGGCGAACTGACCCGGCTGATCGCCGAGGCTGGCCTTGCCGGCAGCGCGCCGCGCCCGGCCAGCCGGGGCATCTATCTGCAACGCCTGGACTGCACCGTGCTCGACGCCCTGCTGCGGCTGATGCGTCTGCTGGATACCCCGCGCGATATCGAGATGCTCGCGCCGCTGTTCGTCCGCGAAATCCTCTACCGCCTGCTGCGCGGCCCGCAGGGCCACCTGCTGCACGACCTGGCGATGACCGACAGCCAGACCCACCGCGTCACCCGCGCTATCGAGTGGCTCAACCGTAATTACGACAAGTCCCTGCGCATCGAGGACCTGGCCCGCGAGGTAAACCTCAGCGTGTCCACCCTGCACCACCGCTTCAAGGAAGTGACCGCCCTGAGCCCGCTGCAGTACCAGAAGCAGCTGCGCCTGCAGGAAGCGCGGCGGCTGCTGCTCTCCGAGGGGCTGGAAGTGGCAGTGGCCGGGCATCGCGTCGGCTACGAGAGCCCGTCGCAGTTCAGCCGCGAATACAGCCGCCTGTTCGGCGCGCCACCGCTGCGCGACCTGGCGAGCCTGCGCGGCGCCCTGGACAGCGAGGCCGTGCCGGCCTGAGTTTGCTTTTGTAGGAGCGGACGGAGTCCGCTCCTACGGGTGTTTCAGCTGGGCATTGGTGCTTCGGATTCCCCGCTCCCTCAGGAGTGGGGCGCGCAGCCAATTCGTAGGATGGGTGGAGCGCAGCGATACCCATGCTGTAGGCGAACCGAATTGAGGGGTATCGCTTCGCTCCACGCCATCCTACAAAGGCGTTGGCCGGAGGCAATCAGCGCTCGTAAAGCTCCAACGGCAGGTCATCCGGGTCGGCGAAGAAGGTGAAGCGTTTGCCGGTCAGTTCGTCCTCGCGGATCGGCTCGCAGGCCACGCCGTGGCTTTGCAGGTGGGCCACGGCGCTTTCCAGGTCGTCCACGGCAAACGCCAGGTGGCGCAATCCCTGTGCCTCGGGATAGGACGGCCGCGCTGGTGCGCCGGGGAAGGAGAACAGCTCCAGCCGTGCATCGCCCAGCTGCAGGTCGAGCTTCCAGGAGTCACGCGCCGTGCGGTAGGTTTCGGCGATCACCTTCAGCCCCAGCACTTCCACGTAGAAGTGCCTGGAGCGCGGGTAGTCCGAGCAGATCAGGGCGACGTGGTGGAGGCTGTGCAGCAGGGTCATGGCGTGGGCTTCCGGACGGTCAGAGCGCTCTATCCTGACAGCCGCACCCTGGCGGTCAATGCTGGCGCAGTGAAGTCGGTCGCCTACAGCGCTGGAGTGATGGCAGTGCGCCTGCTAGCATCCCGCCGCCACCCCCACAATCACGGTCGACAGGACGTCCCCCGTACGGCCGCACTTGAAAGGAATCAGCATGAAGAAGACCGCCCTGGCCATCGCCATTCCCGTTGCCATCGTCGGCGCCGCCGCTGCCGGCGCCTGGTACACCGGCAGCCGTGTCGAGCAGGAAGTGAACCGCGGCATCAGCGAGGCCAACGAGCTGTTCCAGCAGGAGGCCCCGGGCCTGGGCGCGCACCTGACCCTGGTGGACATCCAGCGTGGCCTGTTCTCCAGCACCGCGCGCTACAACCTGTCCTTCACCGGCAAGGACGGCGAAGCGCCGCAGATCCTGGTGTTCACCGATCGCCTCGAGCACGGCCCCTTCCCGGCCTCGCGTCTGGCGGCGGGCAAGCTCGCCCCGGTCATGGCGCAGAGCCACTTCGCCCTGGAGCAGAACGAACTCACCGCCCCGCTGTTCACCGCCGCCGGTGGCAAGGCGCCGCTGTCCGGCGAGCTGACCATCCACTACGACCAGAAGCAGGAAGGCGCCGTCGAAACCGCCGCCCTGGAGTTCGTCAAGGACAGCGACAAGCTGCGCATGTCCCCGGCCAAGGTGACCTTCAGCGTCTCCGGCGACAAGAAGGACGTGAGCGCCGTGGGCAACCTCGCCGAGATCGACCTCGACTTCACCGACGAGAACAGCGGCCAGCCGGCGCGAGTGCAACTGCGTGACCTCGGCATGCAGGGCGACAAGAAGGAAAACGCCAACGGCTTTGCCCTCGGCCCCAGCTCCGCCACCATCAAGAGCCTGAACATCAAGTCGCCGGGCGCACCGGAAGTCGAACTGCGCGACGCGGTGGTCGAGGAAGTCCTCAAGCAGGGCGGCAAGGGCCTGGACCAGAGCGTTTCCTACCGCGTCGGCAAGGTCGTGGTGCAAGGCCAGGAAATCGGCGGCGTGAAGCTCGACCTGAGCCTGCGCAACCTCGACGAGGGTGTGCTCAAGACCTTCAAGGAGTCCTACAACAAGATGGCCCTGGACAGCCTGGAAAGCACCGAGCTGACCCCGGCGCAGGAAGAGGAACTCAAGCGCCTGGGCCTGGCCCTGCTGGAAGGCTCGCCGGTGCTGTCGCTGGACGAGCTGTCGCTGCAGACCAGCCATGGCGTGGCCAAGGCGTCGCTGTCGGTCGACCTGCGCAAGCCCAACGCTGCCGCTGCCACGCCGGACGAGATGGCCCGCAGCATCCTCGCCGCGCTCAAGGCTGACCTGAAGGTGGACAAGGCGGTGATCGGCGACATCGTCGCGCTGCAGGGCTCGCTGGGCGGCGAGGCGGCCGGCAGTGTGGACCCGGTGGCGCTCAAGCAGCAGTCCGACGCCATGACCGACCTGTTCAGCGGCATGGCCCTGAACTCGCAGTGGGCGGTGCTCGATGGCAACGCCCTGTCCAGCTCGCTGGCCTACGCCAACGACCAGGTGAAGTTCAACGGCAAGGACATGAGCGTGCCGGAATTCATGGCCTTCGCCATGGGCTCCGCGCAGGGCCTGGGCCTGGGCGGCGGCGCTGCCGGTGGCGAGGAAGAGCCGCAGGAAGAAAGCGTGGAATAAGCCGCGCCTGAAACGAAAAAGCCCGGCATTCGCCGGGCTTTTTCATGCTTCCCGTAGGAGCGAGCCATCCTTAGTACGCAGGATGGGCGGAACCGAATGACAGCCCTCAGTTCGTAGGATGGGTGGAGCGCAGCGATACCCATGCTGTGTTAGCAGGGATTCGATGGGTATCGCTTCGCTCCACGCCATCCTACGCGGAGCCTTATGGCAGCCCTCAGCGAGCGCTGCGCACACCTTCGGCCAACTGGCGGCACAGACCGAGCACGCTCTGCACCGCGTCGGCGGAGCTGGTGGCTTCGGCGATCTTGTCGATCAGCGCCGAACCTACCACCACGCCATCGGCGAGGCGTGCGATGCTCGCCGCGTGTTCCGGGGTACGGATGCCGAAACCGATGGAGACTGGCAGGTCGGTATGCCGGCGCAGGCGCGCCACGGCTTCCTCGACGTGGTCCAGGGTCGCCGCGCCGGCACCGGTCACGCCGGCCACCGAGACGTAATAAACGAAACCGGAGCTGCCCTCGAGCACGGTCGGCAGGCGCTTGTCGTCGGTGGTCGGGGTGGTCAGGCGAATGAAGTCGATGCCCGCCGCTTGCGCCGGGTGGCACAGGTCTTCGTTGTGCTCCGGCGGCAGGTCGACGACGATCAGGCCGTCGACGCCGGCATCCTTCGCGTCGGCGATGAACTTGTCCACGCCGTAGTAATGGATGGGGTTGAAGTAGCCCATCAGTACCAGCGGCGTGGTGTCGTTGCCGGCGCGGAATTCGCGGACCATCTTCAACGTCTTGGCCAGGTTCTGACCGTTGCCCAGGGCGCGGATGTTGGCCAGCTGGATCGCCGGGCCGTCGGCCATCGGGTCGGTGAACGGCATGCCCAGCTCGATCACGTCGGCGCCGGCTTCGGGCAGGCCCTTGAGGATGTCCAGCGAGGTGGAGTAACCCGGGTCGCCAGCGGTGATGAAGGTCACCAGGGCGGCGCGGTTCTGCTGTTTCAGTTCGGCGAAGCGGGTCTGCAGGCGGCTCATGCTTGCGGCTCCTGTTGCATGTGGTGCATGACGGTCTGCATGTCCTTGTCGCCACGACCGGACAGGTTCACCACCATGATGTGGTCCTTGGGCAGGGTCGGCGCGCGCTTGAAGACTTCGGCCAGGGCGTGGGAAGACTCCAGCGCCGGGATGATGCCTTCCAGGCGGCAGCACTGGTGGAACGCGTCGAGGGCTTCGTGATCGGTGATCGAGGTGTACTCGACGCGGCCGATGTCATGCAGCCACGCGTGCTCCGGGCCAATGCCGGGGTAGTCCAGGCCGGCGGAAATGGAGTGCGCGTCGATGATCTGGCCGTCTTCGTCCTGCAGCAGGAAGGTGCGGTTGCCGTGCAGCACGCCCGGCACCCCACCGTTCAGGCTGGCCGCGTGCTTGCCGGTCTCGATGCCGTGACCGGCGGCTTCGACGCCGATGATCTTGACGCTGGTGTCATCGAGGAACGGGTGGAACAGGCCCATGGCGTTGGAGCCGCCGCCGATGCAGGCGACCAGCGAATCGGGCAGGCGCCCTTCCTTCTCGGCCAGTTGCTCGCGGGTTTCCTTGCCGATTACCGCCTGGAAGTCGCGGACCATCGCCGGGTACGGGTGCGGGCCGGCCACGGTGCCGATCAGGTAGAAGGTGCTGTCGACGTTGGTGACCCAGTCGCGCAGCGCTTCGTTCATCGCATCCTTCAGGGTGCCGGTGCCGGCGGTGACCGGAATCACCTCGGCGCCCAGCAGCTTCATGCGGAACACGTTGGCCTGCTGGCGATCGATGTCGGTGGTGCCCATGTAGATCACGCACTGCAGGCCGAAACGCGCGGCCACGGTGGCGGTGGCCACGCCGTGCATGCCGGCGCCGGTCTCGGCGATGATGCGCTGCTTGCCCATGCGCTTGGCCAGGAGGATCTGGCCGATGCAGTTGTTGATCTTGTGCGCGCCGGTGTGGTTCAGCTCTTCACGCTTGAGGTAGATCTTCGCGCCGCCGCAGTGCTCGGTGAGGCGTTCGGCGAAGTACAGCGGGCTCGGGCGGCCGACGTAGTCGCGCTGGAAGTAGGCCAGTTCCTTGAGGAACTCCGGATCGTCCTTGGCCTTCTCGTACTCGCGGGCCAGGTCGTGGATCAGCGGCATCAGGGTCTCGGCGACGTACTGGCCGCCGAAGCTGCCGAACAGGCCCTTGGCGTCTGGACCGGTGCGCAGTGTGGACATGGGAAGGCTCCTCTGGGGACTTGTCGGGCGGGTGCCTGGCACCCGTCGCGTGAGTTTTCGTAGGGCGCATAACGCGCCAGCGTTATCCGCCACACGGGAGCGGCGGATAACCTGTTCCAGGTTATGCGCCCTACGGTTCGATCCGTGCGGCAGGCTGTGCTGCCTCTACAAGTGGTGCTCAGGATACGGCTGTGTGATGACGGGGAAAAGCGATAAGATCGCCACAACCTGTCAGAAAAACTCACGGATTGATCGCCATGAGCCGAGACCTTCCACCGCTCAATGCCCTGCGCGCCTTCGAAGCCGCTGCGCGCCTGCGCGGCGTTGGTGCGGCGGCGGATGAGCTAAGTGTCACCCACGGGGCGATCAGCCGACAGGTGCGTCTGCTGGAGGACGAACTGGGCGTCGCGCTGTTCGTCAAGGAAGGGCGCGGCGTAAAACTCACCGATGCCGGCGTTCGCCTGAGCGAAGTGGCCAGCGAATCCTTCGAGCGCCTGCGCAGCGTCTGCGCCGAACTGCGCCGCCAGGCGGGGGGGGACGCGCCCTTCGTGCTGGGCTGTCCCGGCAGTCTGCTCGCGCGCTGGTTCATCCCGCGCCTGGATCGCCTGAACCGTGACCTGCCGGACCTGCGCCTGCAGCTCTCGGCCAGCGACGGTGACCTCGACCCGCGCCGTGGCGGCCTCGACGCCACCCTGTGCTTCGCCGCGCCGCCGTGGCCCGCGGACATGCGCGTGCTGGAACTGGCGGTGGAAAGCATCGGCCCGGTGCTCAGCCCACGTTTGCCGCGTTTCGAGCAACTGCGGGCGGCGCCGGTTGAAGCGTTGCTGGGCGAGTCGCTGCTGCACACCGTGTCGCGCCCGCAGGCCTGGCCGGAATGGGCGTCGCGCCACGGTCTGGACTCGGCGCGACTGAAGTTCGGCCAGGGCTTTGAACACCTCTACTACCTGCTGGAAGCCGCCGTGGCGGGACTGGGCGTGGCCATTGCGCCGCAGCAACTGGTGGCCGACGACCTCGCTGCCGGTCGCCTGGCCGCGCCCTGGGGGTTCGTCGAAACCACCGCGCGGCTGGCGTTGTGGGTCCCGGAGCGGCGCGCCGATCCACGTGCCGAGCGCCTGGCGCAGTGGTTGCGCCAGGAGCTGGGTTGAGGGTGCCTCAGAACTCCGGCGTGTACTTCACGCTGAACATCAGGTTGCGTGGGTCACCGAAGTTGTTGGCGCCATCGGCCGCGGCGTAACCGGGCAGGTAATAGCGCTTGTCGAACAGGTTGTTCGCGTTCACCGCGAGGTCGATTTCGCGGCTCAGGCGGTAGCCCAGGCGCGCGCTCCAGACGGTGAAACCAGGGATGTCGAACTCACGGTCGAAGCTCACGGTGTGGCTCTGGGTGACGAAGCCCAGGCCGGTGCTCACGCGGTTCCAGTCGCCCGGCAACTGGTAGTCGGCCCACATCCGCAGCATGTGCTTGGGCGTCCACTGGCTGAACACGCGGCCCTTGTTCTCCGGGTCGTCGAGGAACTTGGTGGTGTTGTAGGTGTAGCCAGCGAAGAGTTGCAGGTCGCGCAGCACCTCGCCGCTAACCTCGGCTTCGATGCCCTGGCTGCGCACCTTGCCGGAGGCGGTGGAGCAGTACCAGCCGTCGCAGGCGTAACCCGACGCCTCGTCGAGCACGGCGCGGTTCTTCTGGTCATAGCGGAATACGGCCAGCGAGGTGTTTACCCGGCCATCCAGCAGCTCGCCCTTGAGGCCCACCTCGTAGTTGCTGCCGATCACCGGCTCGAGCATTTTCTGCTGCGCATCGCGGGCGCTCTGTGGTTCGAACACGTCGGTGTAGCTGGCGTAGGCCGACCATTCCGGCGTCAGAGTGTAGATCAGGCCGAAGTACGGCGTGACTTCACCGGTCTCGGTCATGCTGTCGGTGTAGTCGTCGTCCGGCAGGTTGTAGGCGTAGTCGTACCAGCTCACCCGGCCACCGACGACGGCGGTCAGCGGCTCGGCGAGCTTCACCCGCCAGCTGCTGTACAGGCCCTTCTGGCGGATGTCGTAGTCGGCGTTGGTGGAGCGTCCGCCCGGCGAGGAGAGGATGTCGTCGAGGCTCGGTTTGGGGCGATGGTGGTCGATATCGAAGATGTTGCCGCCGGGCACGAAGCGCCGTGCGTAGAAGTCGTCCGTGGTGTACTTGGTGTAGTTGCCGCCCAGGATCAGTTCCTGCTCCAGCGAGAACGCCTCGAATTTGCCGTCGAGGTACATGTCCAGGCCGATCCGGGTGGACTCGAAGTTGGTGATCCAGTCGGCGAAGTTGAGGCCGCTGCCGTCGGGCTGCACATCTCCGTGCATGCGCTGGTGGATCGAGTCGTTGTGCTCGCGCATGCGCACGGCGGCGGCTTTGAACTTCCAATTGTCATCGAAGCGGTGGGTCAGGTCGGCGTAGACGGTGGTCTGCTCGATGTCGTTGCTGTTCCACGTCGCGCCGCTGTAGGTGGAGCGCGAAAAGCCGATGTCGCTGCCGTCCGGGTAGCGCGGCAGGCCGCGCATCATCGGACGCGAATCGAGGTCGGAATCGCTGAAGCCGATGCCGACCGTGGTGTCCGGGCTCAGGTCGAAGTCCAGCGCGCCATACAGCGAGGTGGTCTTGCTCCACACGTAGTCGGTGAAGGAGTGCGTGTCGTCCTGGTCGGCCACCATGCGCCCGCGAAGCGTGCCGCTGTCGTTCAACGGGCCGCCGACGTCGGCCTGCAGGCCGTAGTGGTCCCACGAACCGGCCTTGCCGGTGAAGGTGGCGGTGGGCGTGTTCTGCCCGCGCTTGCGCACCAGGTTGATGGCGCCGCCGGGGCTGCCCGCGCCCTGCAGCAGGCCGGAGGCGCCGCGGAGGATTTCCACGCGGTCGAAGAACACCAGGTCCTGGTTCGCCCAGTTGCCCAGCACATAGGTATTGCGCGGGACCGGCACGCCGTCGTACTGCCAGTCGTCGATCTGGAAACCGCGCGAGGAAATCACCATGCCCGGGCCGATACCGGTGGCGCCGACCAGCCCTGTGCTGTGGTTGACCGCGTCGCGCAGGTCGGTGATGTCCTGGTCGTCGAGTTGCTTGCGGGTGATCACGCTGACCGACTGGGGAATGTCCTTGAGCTTGTGCTCACCCTTGCCGATGGTGGTGGCACGCGTGGCGTAGGAGCCGCTGCCTTCGGTAGTGGCGCCCATGCCCTGGCCGGTTACCGTGGTGCTGTCCAGTTCCAGGGCGCCGTCGGTCGGGGCTGCTTCCACGCTGAAAGCGCCGCTGGCGGTGACCTTCAGGCGCAGGTTGCTGCCGGACAGGGCCTTTTTCAGCGCCTGTTCCGCGCTCAGTTCGCCCTGGACGGCGGGTGCATGCTGGTCGCGCACGAGCGCAGGGTCCAGCGAGATCACCTCGCCGCTTTGCCGGGCGATGGCGTTCAGCGTGGTAGCGAGACTCGCGGCGGGCAATTCGAAGTGCGTCCGGGCGGGTTCGGCGGCGAGCAGGCAGGGAGCGTTGGCCACCAGCACGAAGGCGGTGGCAAGGGCGGCGCGGGGCCAGGGTGAGGACACAGCAATCTCCTGAGAATTATTCGTATTCAGGAGCTAGGTGTGCCGAGACGGAAAATCCGGACAGGCGCTGCCGAAATATTTTTCCGGACCACGTCATCAAGGTTCTCGCAGGCTGATCAGGGTCAGCCAGGGGCCGAAGCGGCGGATTTCCAGCGGCAGGGTTTCGCCCAGCGCGGCGAGCGTGCGTGCGGGTTCGTCCAGCGGGAATACGCCCTGCACACGAAGTTGCCGTGCGCGTGGGTCGACGCGGACAAAACCCGGCAGGTAGGGTCGCAGCGAGTCGACCACGACTTCCAGCGGCTCGTCGCTGACGCTGAGCCGGCCGCTCAGCCAGTCCGCGCGGTAGGCCTGCTGGCTGAGCGGATGGATGCCGTCGGCGGCCAGCAGCGCCGCCTCGCCTTCGCCCAGTTCACGCCACTGGGCCTGCCCGGCGAGGCTGGCGCGGACACGGTGCTCCAGCACCACCAGACGGGTGGCGTGAGCCTCCTGGCTGACCAGGAAGCGCGTGCCCAGCGCCCGGGCTTCGCCCTGGGCCGTCCGGACGATCAGCGGGCGTTGCGCATCGGGTGCGACCTGGATCACCAGCTCGCCGTGGCGCAGCAGGATCAGGCGCTGGTTCGAGTCGAAGGCCAGGTCCACCGAACTGCCGGCGTTCAGGCTGAGACGACTGCCGTCTTCGAGGGTGAAGCTGCGTCGTTCGCCGGTGCCGGTTCGCAGGTCGGCGATCAGGTCACGCACCGGCGTGCTGCTGGCGGTCAGCCAGAGCCCGCCACCGAGCAGGCCGAGGCCGGCCAGCCCGCGCAACAACTGGCGACGCGAACCGTGCTGGTGCAGCAGCAGGTCGGCGGCGCCGGGCATGCGTCGGAGATCGTCATAGGGCGCACCCAGGCCGCGTTGCAGGCGAGCCCAGGCGTCGGCGTGGGCCGGGTCGCTGTTCAGCCAGGCCTGCAACTGGCGCTGCATCCGCAGATCGGCGTGGCCTGAGCGCAGCCGCACCATCCAGTCGATGGCCTGCTCGCCGGCCGTGTCCAGCGGTACTTCGCTCATGGCACCAGCTCGCCGAGGTAGATCTGCCGCAGCGCCTGTTTCATGTAGCGGCCCACGGTGCGTTCGCTGACGCCCAGGCGGCGGCCGATCTCGGCGTAGCCCAGGCCGTCGAGCTGGCTGAACAGGAAGGCGCGGCGGACCACCTGGGGCAGGCCGTCCAGGGTGCAGTCCACCAGCAGCAATGCTTCGAGCAGCAGCGCGCGGTCTTCCGGCGAAGGCTCCAGCGCTTCGGGCTGCAGGGCGAGGTAATCCTGGTAGGCGCGCTCCAGCCGGCGGCGCCGGTGGCGGTCGTAGATCAGCCGGCGGGCGATGGTGGAGAGGTAGGCCCGAGGTTGCTCGATGGTTTGCGGATCGACCCTGGCGCAGAGGATCTGGCAGAAGGTCTCGGCTGCCGTGTCTTCACTGTCGGCGCGGTTATCCAGGTAGCGCTGCACGTGCTGTAGCAGCCAGCGATGGTGGTCGCTGAAGAAGAACCCCAGCTTGCTGGAGAGTGAGCCGGCCACGCGGACCATCCCTGGAAAATTAAATAAGAATGCTTCGCATTATACATTTTCGCTAAGAGACGGCAATTCGCCGCTACCGGCAATTTGCTGCACTTGTAGCCATCGACTAGGGTCCAACAGGGACACTCACTCACCGCGCGCCGCGAAGCGCGCCAGGGAGCACGCGATGTCGAATCACCACACCTACAAGAAGATCGAGCTGGTCGGCTCCTCGCGCACCAGCATCGAGGATGCGATCAACAACGCCCTGGCCGAGGCGGCCAAGAGCATCGACTTCCTGGAGTGGTTCGAGGTGGTGGATACCCGCGGGCATATCGAGAACGGCGCGGTGGGGCATTACCAGGTGACCATCAAGGTCGGTTTCAGGATTGCCAACAGCTAGGTCTTTTTTGTCACGCGGCTTTTTTGTCACGCGCCTGGGCCATGCTGGTGCGGCGCGTGGATGTGCGCACCGGGGTATCCCGGTTTTCCGGCCCGTTCGGGCCTTTTCCTGTGAACGACGAGGGAGCGTTACCGATGAAGAAGTTCCTGTTGGCTGTGGGGATCTTCGCCCTGGCGGGCCATGCGATGGCTGCCGGCAAGCCGTGCGAAGAGCTGAAATCGGAGATCGAGGCGAAGATCAAGGCCAAAGGCGTCGCCTCGTTCAACCTGGAGGTCGTCGACAAGGGCAGCGCAGGCGGCAAGCAAGTCGTCGGCTCCTGCGAAGGCGGCACCAAGGAAATCGTCTATTCGAAGTGATTCCCGGCAAACGCCGGCAGGCCGGGTACCCGCGAGGGCCCCGGCCTTTTTCATGCAACGGCGCCGTGTAGGAGCGAGCTTGCTCGCGAACAGTGCTCACTGGCGGTGTCGAGGCTGGGCGGGTTCGCGAGCGAGCTCGCTCCTACAAGGTCCTTGACGACTGCGCCGTGCGCGAAAAGCTGAACCCTCTGTGCCTGCACGGCCTCGAAAGTCCTGACTGCAATCAACGCGGAGGACGCGACATGAAGAAATCGGCATCGGCCCACTGGCAGGGCGGCCTGAAGGATGGCAAGGGCACGATCTCCACCGAAAGCGGCGCGCTGAAATCGCAACCCTACGGCTTCAACACGCGCTTCGAAGACAAGCCGGGTACCAACCCTGAGGAGCTGATCGGCGCGGCCCATGCCGGCTGCTTCTCCATGGCCCTGTCGATGATGCTCGGCGAGGCCGGCCTGACCGCGGAAAGCATCGACACCCGGGCCGAGGTCAGCCTGGAAAAACTCACCGATGGCTTCACCATCACCGCCGTGCACCTGACCCTGAAGGCCAAGGTGCCGGGCGCCGATGCGCAGACCTTCCAGGCTATCGCCGACAAGGCCAAGGCCGGTTGCCCGGTATCGCGCCTGCTCAACGCGCGCATCACCCTCGACGCCAGCCTCGCATGAGCCTGCCGGGCACTCTGTCCGGCGGCGGTGGTCCACCGTTAGGATAGGGTGCCCCGCCGTGGGGCTTTGACGAGGGAATGTGATGACGACGATGAAGTGGGCGCTGGCGAGTGGTGCGGCGCTGCTACTGGCAAGCGGCGCGAGCTGGGCGGCGGTGAAGCCCTGCGAGGAACTCAAGGCCGAGATCGAGACCAAGATCCAGGCCGCCGGGGTGACCTCCTACACCCTGGAAATCGTGGACAAGGCCGAGGTGAAAGACCCGAACATGGTGGTCGGCACCTGCGACAACGGGCAGCGGCGGATTATCTACCAGAAGAACGACAGCTGAATGTTTCCCGCACCGAAATGGGCAATCGCGTAGGAGCGGACTCTGTCCGCGATCGGCCACCGGCGCCAGGCGAAATCATCGCGGACAGAGTCCGCTCCTACGAAAGCGCCCGCCAAGGGTATTGCTCTTAGAACGGCCCGCAGCGCACCGCGCCCTGGAAATCCGTCTTCGCCACCAGTTGGCCATTGGCGTCGGTCAGCAAGGCCAGGGCGCTGCGCAATTGCGGGCGCAGTTCCAGGTGGTAGCGCTGGCCGGCGGCGAAGTGGTCGTAAGTCACCGTGACCCGGCAGGTCAGCTCCGAAGGGTCGCTCATCGCGCCCATGCCGCCACCGCTGGGGATTTCGTACTGGAAGCGCACCAGCAGCTCATGGCGCCCCGGCGTGACCTGGTAGAAGCGGCCGTCGTTCACCGACTGGCCGTCCAGCCGTTCGGCCATCAGCGTCCTCCCCGCCGCGGTGTAGAGGTCGACCCAGGCCATTTGCGGGTCATGGGCCGGCAGCGGGCTGGCGCAGCCGGCGAGCAGGGCGAAACTCAGGGAAATGAGGCCGGGCAGGTAGTGCGGGCGCATGAAGATTCACCATGGGATGGGCTCATCCCACAGCATACCCCGCTCAGGCTTTGGCGCAGCCCCGCTCGCGGCCGCGGGCGATCTCGCCGCCCTGGGCGTCGTAGAGCTTGGCCCAGGGGCGGAAGCCGATGCTGCCGGTCTCCAGGCGGTAACGCTGGCCGGCGCCGAATTCCTTGTACTGCACCGTCATCTCGCAATCGCGCCACAGCGCCTCGTCCACCGGGCCGATGTCCACCGGCTCGACCTGGAACTGGAAGCGCACGCGCAATTCATGGGAGCCCGGGTCGACCTCGAAGTAGCGCGTGCTCGACCACTCCTTGTTGTCCACTTCCATGGCTGCCAGGTCGCTCTGGCTGTTGGTGTCCAGATCGACCCAGGCGCGGTTCGGGTCCGGCTGGGGCATCAGCAGCGAACAGCCGCTCAGGGCGAGCAGGCCGGCAGGAATAAGGAGGGCGCGCATCGGGGAAACTCCTGGTCGAAGGGGGCAGCGGCGAGCGGACCAGGCGCTGTGCTATGTTCCGCGCATGCCCTTCCGCCTTCTTGTCCCGACACTCGACCGCCGCCTGTGCCGCTGGGTTCCCTGCCTGGCGATCTGGGCGCTGAGCGGTTGCTCCACTGTGAGTTACTACGGCCAGTTGGCCGATGGCCAGTTGCGCCTGCTCGCCGCCCGCGAACCGGTGGCCGAGGTGCTCGCCGACCCGACCCGCGACCCGGCCTTGCGCCAGCGCCTGGAGCTGTCCCAGGAGGCCCGCGCCTTCGCCAGCGCCGAGCTGGGCCTGCCGGACAACCAGAGCTACCGCCTCTATGCGGATATCCACCGGCCCAACGTGGTGTGGAACGTGTTCGCCACGCCGGAGCTGTCGTTGCAGCCGCTGACCCATTGCTTCCCCATTGCCGGCTGCGTGGCCTATCGCGGCTATTACGGCGACAAGGGCGCACAGGCCGAGGCGAAGCGTTTGCAGGAGCAGGGGCTGGATGTCTACGTGGGTGGCGTGGAGGCCTATTCGACGCTGGGCTGGTTCGACGATCCGATCCTCAGCAGCATGATGCGCTGGGGCGACCAGCGCCTGGCCGAGACGATCTTCCACGAGCTGGCGCACCAGAAGTTCTACCTGCCTGGCGACACGGCCTTCAATGAGTCCTACGCCTCCTTTGTCGAGGCCGAGGGCGGCCGCCGCTGGCGCGCTGCGCGCCATCTGCCGGACGAGTCGGCGCTGCTGGCCGAACAACGCAAGCGCTTCACCCAGCTTGTACTGGACACCCGTGAGCGCCTGCAGGCGCTCTATGCCAGCCCGCGCAGCGATGTGCAGAAGCGCGCCGGCAAGGCCGCCGAGTTCGAGCGCCTGCGCCACGACTATGCACAGATGCGTGATCAGGACTGGGGCGGCAAGGCGCCGTTCGATGCCTGGGTCAACGGCCCGCTGAATAACGCGAAGCTGCTGCCCTTTGGCCTCTACGACCAGTGGGTGCCAGCCTTCGCCGCGCTGTTCGGCCAGGTGGGTGGTAACTGGCCGGCATTCTATGCGCGGGTGGAAAGGCTTGGCGCGCTGCCGCCGGCGCAGCGCAAGGCGGCGCTGGAGCAACTGATGGCGGGGCGGCACCTGGCGTTCTGACGGCGCCATCGTTGTTCGCAGGACCGAGAGGGACACCTGGTTCCTTGCTCGCGAACCGGCCAATACCGGAGCGGCCAATACCGGAGCTGCCGGGAAATTCGTTCGCGAGCAAGCTCGCTCCTACAGGCTACCGTCGGCATCGATGCCGGTCAGGCTTTCCACGCAATCACTCCGCCCGATCCGGGCTATGCAACGGCAAGTCCAGCTGCACCCGGCGGCGCAGCCAGGGGCTGGGCCGGTAGCGTGCTTCGCCGTAGCAAGCCTGCAGGCCCTGAAGGATGGTGAGGATGCGTGCCGCGCCATAGTGCTCGCCGAACGCCAGCGGGCCGAACGGATAACCCAGCGCCAGTTGCACCGCGCGGTCCAGCGTTACCGGCGTGGCGATGCCGCGCTGGGCGATCTCGCAGCCCAGGTTGACGATGCCGGCGACCACTCGCTGGCAGATGAAGCCGGGTGAGTCGTTGATCACCTCCACCGGCACGCCGTCGCTGCCCAGCGCCTGGCGGGCCTGGGCCTCCAGCGCCGGATCGAGCGCCGGCTGGCGCATCAGCACGCGGCGGCGGTCGAGTTCGCTGAAGGTTTCCAGCGCCAGGCTGCGATCAGGCGGCAGGCCGAGCGCGTCGATGCGGGTGCTGGCGTCCACGCCCAGCGGGGTGACCAGGCAGATGGCACGGGACGATGGGGCTTCGCTGGTCTCCAGCACCACGCCGCCAAGGGTCAGGATGGCGGCCACGCGGTGGCGCAGCTCCGGGTCCTGGCTATCGAGCCAGTACGGACGATTGAGCAGCACGGCTTCGTGCTGTTCCTCGGGCTCACGCACCGGCTGGCCGTCGTGATAGCGGTAGAAGCCTTCGCCGTTCTTGCGCCCGAGCAGGCCACCGGCGACACGTTGCGCGGCCAGCGGCGACGGGGTGTAGCGCGGGTCCTGGTAGAACTGCTGGTAGAGCGACTCCATCACCGCGTGGGAGACGTCCAGGCCAGTCAGGTCGAGCAGTTCGAAGGGCCCCATGCGGAAGCCCACGCCGTCCCGCAGGATGCGGTCGATCTGTGCCGGCGTGGCTATGCCTTCGCCGAGTATGCGCAGCGCCTCGGTGCTGAAGGCGCGGCCGGCGTGGTTGACGATGAAGCCGGGGCTGTCCGGTGACACCGCCGGGAAGTGCCCGGCCTGCTCCGCCAGCCGACTCAGGCGCCGCACCACCGACTCGTCGGTGCGCTGGCCGCGCACCACTTCGACGATGCGCATCAGCGTCACCGGGTTGAAGAAATGGAAGCCAGCGACCCGCTCCGGATGCCGGCAGCGCGCGGCGATGCGAGTGACCGACAGCGATGAGGTGTTGCTGGCGAGCACGGCGTCCGGTGCCACGCGCTTTTCCAGCTCCGCGAGCAGCGCCTGCTTGGCGCCGAGGTCCTCGATGATGGCCTCGATCAGCAGGTCGCAATCGGCCAGCTCATCGAGGCTGTGGGTGGGTAACAGGCGCTGTATCGTCGCCACCAGCGCCTCGGGGCTGAGCTTGCCCTTGGCCACTGCGCGCTCCAGCAGCTCGCGGTTGAAGGCCAGCGCCTGCTCCACGCTCTGCGGGTTGCTGTCGTACAGGCGCACCGGCAGGCCGGCGCCGGCGAACAACTGGGCGATGCCACGGCCCATGGCGCCGGCGCCGATGACGCCGATACGGTTGAAGGACTCGGTCATGCGGCGGGTCTCGTCGTGCGAACCTGCTTCAACCATAGACGCTGGGCTCACGCGGTGGTCCTTTTCGCCAGCTCGAGGTCGCGCAGCTGACGGCGCAGCAACTTGCCGACGCTGGTCTTGGGTAGTTCGTCGAGCACCTCGACGAAGCTCGGCACCTTGTAGCCGGTGAGGTGCTCGCGGCAGTGGGCGATGATCTGCGCCGGCGCCAGCGATTCGTCCTTGAGGCTGACGAACAGCTTCACCGACTCGCCCTTGCGTTCGTCCGGCACACCGATGGCCACGCATTCGCGCACGCCGGGGTGGCGCATCACCACGTCTTCCACTTCGTTGGGGAACACGTTGAAGCCGGAGACCAGGATCATGTCCTTCTTGCGGTCGACGATCTTCAGCATGCCGTTGGCGTCCAGTTCGGCGATGTCGCCGGTCTTCAGCCAGCCATCGCCGGTCAGTACCTGGGCGCTCTCCTCCGGACGCTGCCAGTAGCCCTGCATCACCTGCGGGCCGCGCAGCCACAGCTCGCCGGGCTGGTCCGGGCCGGTATCGTTGCCCTCCTCGTCCACGGTGCGCAGTTCGGTATCCACCAGCGCCTGGCCGACGTAACCCTCGCGGTAGGGGCTGTGCAGCGTACCGGTGGAAACCACCGGCGACGCCTCGGTGAGGCCGAAGCCCTCGCGCACCGGCGCGCCGGTCGCGGCCTCCCAGCGCCGGCCCACTTCGCGGTTCAGCGGTGCGCCGCCGGAGGTCACCCACTTCAAGTGGCTGAAGTCGACGGCGGCGAAATCCGGGTGGTTCATCAGGCCGACGAACAGGGTGTTGATCCCGCTCATCAGGGTGAAGGGATAGCGGCGCATCGCGCCGATGATCTCGTCGAGGTTGCGGCCGTCGCGGATGAACACCGTGTGCAGGCCCATGCCCACCGAAGACAGCAGGTTCGTCGAGAACGCCATGATGTGGTAGAGCGGCAGCGGCGCGATGCGCACGTCGCTGGCGGGCTCCAGCAGGCCGGGGCGCAGGAACAGTTCCAGGGTCTGCACGACGTTGGCGATCAGGCTGCGGTGGCTGAGCATCGCGCCCTTGGAGACGCCGGTTGTGCCGCCGGTGTATTGCAGCAGCGCGAGGCGATCCAGCCCCGGCTCGATGGCCACCGGTGGCGCCTCGGCGCCCAGGCGCAGGGCCTGCTGGAAGCGCGTGCAATCGGCTTCGTCGCTGTCGAGCTGCGGGCGCTCCAGGTCGTCGATCGAGGTCAGCAGGATCTGCCGCACCTCGCTGTGCGCCTGTACGCCGCGCAACAGCGGCAGCAGGCGGTCGAGCAGCAATACGGCGCTGGCGCCGGAGTCGGCCAGTTGGTGACGCAGCTCGCTGGCGGTGTATTGCGGGTTGGTGTTTACCAGCACCACGCCGGCCTTCAGCGCGCCGAAAGTGGCGATGGGGTACTGCAGGGAATTGGGCAGCATCAGCGCCAGGCGGTCGCCGGGTTGCAGGCCAGCGTGGTGGCGCAGGTAGCGGGCGAAGGCGTCGGCCTGGCGCTCCAGTTCGGCGAAGCTGAGATGGCTGTCGCCACAGGAGAACGCGTGGCGTTCGGGGAATTCGCGGGAGGCACGTTGCAGCAGGTCGTACAGGTTCTCGTAGGCGTGGCGGGCGATCTCGCTGGCCACGTATCCGGTCGCAATGGCAGGCATCGACTTCTCCGTACTTTTTCTCTGAGCTTCGAATTGTTGTTCTGCACAGTGAAACAGCGTGTCGAAATTGATGGTATGCGATAGGCTTGGCTGGCGCAACGAGCAGGCCCGGAGCGCTGCGGGGAATGCGCTCGATCTGCTATCGTTCGCCCGCGCCGCGCGCGGCGCACGTCCACCCGAATACCCCGCCGAGGCCCCATGAGCGACGACGTCGAAGACAGCAGCAACCCCAAGGACCGCAAGTACGTCGAGGCGCTGGCCCGCGGACTGGACGTGCTGCGCGCCTTCACCCACGGCTCGGTGGTGCTCGGCAACCAGGAAATCTCGCGGATCACCGGCCTGCCCAAGGCTACGGTGTCGCGCATGACCTATACCCTGACCCAGCTGGGCTACCTCTGCTACTCGCAGCAGCACGAGAAGTACCAGCTCGATTCCGGCGTGCTGGCGCTGGGTTACGCGTACGTTTCCAACCTGCGCGTGCGCCAGCTGGCCAAGCCGTACATGGACGCCTTCGCCCGCCGCACCAACACCACGGTGGGCCTGACCTGCCGCGACTGGCTATCGATGATCTACGTGGAAAACTGCCGCCCGCCGGAAGCCACGTCCCTGCGCATGGACGCCGGCGTACGCCTGCCGCTGGCCACCACCGCTGCTGGCCGCGCCTATCTCGCCGCGACCCCGCAACAGGAGCGCGAGCACTTGCTGTCGGCGTTGCAGGAGCGTCACGAAGGCGATTGGTCGGTGATGCGTGCTTCGCTCGATGCCTCCTTCGAGGAGTACTACGAGCATGGCTTCTGCCTGTCGCTGGGCGACTGGGACCGCAACGTGCGCGCTGCCGGTGTGCCGCTGCGCCTGGCCGATGGCGGGCTGATGGCGCTGACCTGCGGGGCGCCGTCGTTCCAGCTCAGCGAAGAAACGCTGCGCGGGTCGCTGGCCCATGAGCTGGAGATTCTGGCGCGGGATATCGAGAGCCTCGGGGCCTGAGTTTCTCCGCGATGCTTTATTGTTGGGTGTTTCTGCGCCGCTTCGGCGTGTGCTGATGGATTTGGTTTCGCCTCTCGGCGAGTTCCTTTTGTCAAACGCCACAAAAGGAACCAAAAAGTCTTGCCCCTCCATCCGGTTTTTCGCCTAGGCGAAAAATTCCCTCGTCGAAGCGAAGTTTCAGGGGCCCGCCACGGCGGGCCATCCCTGGCCCGTCGTGGCTCTCGCGACATCCATGTCGCTCAACCCCTGAAACTCCGCTTCAACGAGGCCTGCTGAAAGGGGCGGTTCGGTGTGTGCGGACGCTTCTCTGGAAGCCTTCGAAAGTAAAAGCCCGAGCCCGACTCAGGACGCGGGGCAGGCTTTTCCTGTAGGAGCGAGCTTGCTCGCGAAGAGACTTGCCGGCAGCTCCGATGCCGGGCGGTTCGCGAGCAAGCTCGCTCCTACAAGGGCTGGCGTTTTAGTTACGCCACCTCCATCAACCCCGCATAAACCTTCAGGTGATGATCGTCATCGCCCAGCTGGTGGCTGAGCATCACCAGCCGCTTGGCGTGGTGTGCGAGGACGTATTCCCAGGTCATACCGATGCCGCCGTGCAGCTGGATCGCCTGCTCGGCCACGTAGCGTGCCGCGCGGGTGACGATGAACTTGGCCGCCGCCAGGGTGCGGCTGCGCTCGGCGCTGTCGGGTTGGTCGGCGACGCAGGCGGCGAGGATCGCCATGCTGGTGGCCTGTTCCAGCTCGCTGCGCATGTCCACCATGCGGTGCTGCAGCACCTGGAACTTGCCGATGGGGATGCCGAACTGCTTGCGCGTCTTCAGGTAGTCCAGGGTCAGAGCGCAGGCTTCCTGCAGGCTGCCGAGGGCTTCGGCGCATTGCGCGGCGCTGGCGCGGCCCTGCTGGTAACGCAACGCCGGAAGCGCGTCACCCGGCGTGCCGAGGGCTTCGCCGAGGGCGCCGTCGAGGAACAGCTCGCAGGCGCGCTGGCCGTCCACGGTCGGATACTCGCGGCGGCTGACGCCGGCCTGCTGCGGGTCGATGAGAAACAGGCCGATGCCCTCCTCGTCCCGCCCATTGCCGGACACCCGCGCCGAGACGAGGATCGCCGTGGCGCTCTGCCCGCAGATCACCACCGCCTTGCGGCCGCTGAGTTGCCAGCCGCCTCCGGCCTGTTCCGCGCGGGTCTGCACATCGTGCAATTGGTAATGGCTTTGCGGCTCTTCCAGCGCGACGGCCAATTGCGCCTCGGCGCTGGCGATGCGCGGCAACCAATGATCCTTCTGCGCATCGCTGCCCAACTGGGCGATCAGGCCGCCGGCGTGCACCACCGATTGCAGGTACGGCTCCAGGCACAGGCCGCGGCCCAGTTCGGTGAGCACCAGCATGCTCTCGACGCCGCCGCCGAAGCCGCCGTGGCCTTCCGGCAACGACACCGAAGTCAGCCCCAGCTCGCCGAGCTGGCGCCAGAACTCGACGCTGTAGCCGCGCTCGCTCTGGCTGAAGCCCTCGCGCTTGTCGAACGGATAGGCGTCGCGCACCAGGCGCGCCGCGGTGTCCTGCAGCATCTGCTGCTCTTCGCTCAGTTTGAAGTCCATGCTCAGCCCCTCACAGTTCGAGAATCATCTTCGAGACGATGTTCTTCTGGATTTCGTTGGAGCCGCCGAAGATCGACAGCTTGCGCAGGTTGAAGTACTGGCTGGCGGGCGCCGCCGCGTAGTCCGCGTGCAGCGGTTCGGCGCCCAGCTCGAATTCGTCTTCGATGAAGGGCAGCGCGTAGGGGCCGAGTACCTTGCGCAGCAGGTGGCTGATAGCCTGGCGGATCTCCGTACCCTTCACCTTCAGGATCGAGCTTTCCGCGCCCGGCACACCGCCTTCGCGGGCAGCAGCGAGGATGCGCAGGGTGCTCATCTCGATGGCCATCAGCTGCATCTCCACCTCCGCCACCTGGGCGCGGAACAGTGGGTCTTCGAGCATCGGCTTGCCGTCGCAGAGCTCACGGCTGGCCACGCGCTTGAGGTGCGCGAGCACCGCCTTGGACGCTCCGATGCCGGCCAGGCCGGTGCGCTCGTAGGTGAGCAGGTACTTGGCGCAGGTCCAGCCTTCGTTCTCGCGACCGACGAGGTTTTCCACCGGCACGCGCACGTTGTCGAAGAAGACTTCGTTGACCTCGTGCTCGCCGTCCAGGGTGATGATCGGGCGCACGGTGATGCCCGGCGTCTGCATGTCGATCAGCAGGAAGCTGATGCCGCGCTGCTGCTGCGCCTCGGGGTCGGTGCGCACCAGGCAGAAGATCCAGTCGGCGTGCTGGCCGAGGGTGGTCCAGGTCTTCTGGCCGTTCACCACGTAGTGATCGCCGTCGCGCACCGCGCGGGTCTTCAGCGAGGCGAGGTCGGAGCCGGCGCCCGGTTCGGAGTAGCCCTGGCACCACCAGTCGCTGCCGTCGAGGATGCGCGGCAGGTAGTGCGCCTGCTGCTCGGGCGTGCCGAACCTGATGATCACCGGGGCGACCATGTTGACGCCGAAGGGGATGGTGCGCGGGGCGCCGAAGGCGGCGCATTCCTCTTCGAAGATGTGCTTCTGCACGGCGTTCCAGCCGGTGCCGCCGAACTCCTCGGGCCAGTGCGTGGCGTACCAGCCCTGCTCGGTCAGCACGCGCTGCCAGCGCTGGTGGTCGCCCTTGTTCAGGTGCTTGCCCAGGCGCACCTTGGTGGCGATGTCCTTGGGCAATCTGGCTTCGAGGAAGGCGCGGACTTCATCGCGGAAGGCCAGTTCGTCGGGGGTGAAATGGATGTCCATGGCGGGTCCTCAGAGATCGGCGAAGCGGCGGCCTTCGGCCACCAGGCGTTCGAGTAGCGGCGCGGGCTGCCACCAGGCGCCGAGGCGCTGGTGGAACTCGCGGATTCGTTCGAGCACGTGGGCAAGGCCGACGCTGTCGGCATGGAACAGCGGGCCGCCACGCCAGGCGGGGAAGCCGTAGCCGTTGAGGAAGATCACATCGACGTCGCTGGCGCGCTGGGCGATGCCTTCGTCGAGGATATTGGCGGCCTCGTTGATCAGCGCGTAGATGCAGCGCTCGACGATCTCTTCATCCCCGACCGGCGCGCGAGTGATGCCGCGTTCGGCGGCAGCCTGCTCGAGCATGGCCGGCAGCGCCGGGTTGTCCTGCGGGGCGGTGCGGCCTTCGCCGTAGTGGTAGAAGCCGGTGCCGGTCTTCTGCCCGAGCATGCCGGCGGCGATCAGGTGGTCGAGTACGGTGGGCAGGGTCTGGCCGGGTTTCAGGTTCGGTCGCTGGCGCGAGCGGATCGCGTGGCTGATGTCCAGGCCCGACAGATCACGCACCGCCAGCGGCCCCATGGCCATGCCGAAGGTGCGCAGCGCGCGGTCCACCTGTGCGGGTGTGGCGCCCTCCTCCAGCAGGAACTCGGCCTGGCGGCCGTACTGGAAGATCATGCGGTTGCCGACGAAACCGTCGCACACGCCGACCACCACCGAGACTTTCTTCAGGCGCTTGCCCAGCTGCATGGCGGTGGCCAGCACGGCGTCCGCTGTGGCCCTGCCGCGCACCACTTCCAGCAGGCGCATGACGTTGGCCGGGCTGAAGAAGTGCAGGCCGACCACGTCCTGCGGACGCTTCGTGAAGGCGGCGATTTCGTCGAGGTCCAGCGAGGAGGTGTTGCTGGCGAGGATCGCGCCGGGTTTGCACACAGCGTCCAGTTGCTCGAAGACCTGGCGCTTCACGTCCAGGCTTTCGAACACCGCTTCGACCACCACGTCCACGTCGCCCAGCGCGGCGTAATCGAGCACGCCACTGATCAGGCCCATGCGCCGCTCCATCTCCTCGGCGCCCAGGCTGCCGCGCGCCACGCTGGCGGCGTACAGGCTGCGGGCGCGGTCGAGGCCGCGTTGCAGGGCTTCGTCGTTCACCTCCAGCAGCTGCACCGGGATTCCCGCATTGGCAAAGCACAGGACGATGCCGACGCCCATGGTGCCGCCGCCAATCACCGCGGCGCTGCGTACCTCACGCGGCTGCGTCGCGGGCGCGAGGCCTTCGACCTTGGCTGCGTCGCGCTCGGCGAAGAAGGCGTGAATCTGCGCGGCGCGCTGTGGCGACTCCATGCATTGCTGGAACAGTGCGCGCTCACGGGCGAGCCCCTCGCGCAATGGCAGTTGGGTGGCGGCTTCTACCGCGTCGATGCAGCGCAGCGGAGAGAACTGGCCGGGCAGGCGCTTCTGCACCTCGCCGCGCTTGTGCGCGATCGCCTCGGCGAGGCCGCTTTCCTGCACGCGCTCGTTACGCTCGCCGGTGCGGCGCGGGCCCTTGCCGTCCGCCAGCAGGCGCTGGGCGAAGGTGAGGCCGGCCTCGACCAGGTCGCCGTCGAACAGTTCGTCGACGACATTGAATTCGAGGGCTTCCGGCGCGCGGATCGGCGCGCCGCTGACGATCATGTCGAGGGCCTTTCCCACACCGGCCAGGCGCGGCAGACGTTGGGTGCCGCCGGCACCGGGGAGCAGGCCAAGCTTCACTTCCGGCAGGCCGACCTGGGCATCGCGGCGGGCGATGCGGTAATGGCAGGCCAGCGCCACTTCCAGGCCGCCGCCCAGGGCAGTGCCGTGGATCACCGCGACGCTCGGCTTGGTCGCACCTTCGATGATCTCGACCACTTCCGGCAGTGACGGCGCCTGCGGCGGTTTGCCGAACTCACGGATATCGGCGCCGGCCATGAAGGTGCGCCCGGAACACACCAGTACCACCGCGCGCACCTGCGGATCGGCCTCGGCCTGCTGGAAGGCGGCGAGCAGCCCGGCGCGGACGGCGTGTCCGAGGGCGTTCACCGGTGGGTTGTCGACCGTCACCAGGGCAATCTCACCCCGGCGTTCGAGCTGTACCGCTTCTGACATGCTGTGCTCCGTCTTTATCTTGTTTTACGGAATCATGTTTCGCTGTGCAGAATACGATGCTGTTTTTTATCGACAGATTGCAAGGCTTTTCGTAGGCCTGTGGTCAGGGGCGTTGCGTGCTGCCCGCGACCAGCAGGTCGCCGTGCAATTCGCAGTAGCATTCGTCGTTCCAGCCGTAGTGCGGATCGCGGCAGATCGAGTGGCGAACGGGGCCTGAGTCACCCGGCGCGCGGGTTTTCAGGCTGTCCCGCAGGGCCGCGTAGATCGACCCGGGCTGCGGCCAGTCGGTGCGCACAGGGCCTTCGCCGAGCTGGTTGCCGGCGCGAAGTTCGGCCCGCAGGATGGCATCGAGTTCCGCGCAGAGCTGAGCAGAGGGCTGGCGTTTCACGAGGTTTCTTCCTTGCTGGTGTCGTTGGCGGCGCCGGGGATTATCCAGCCTTGCCTGCGCCGTTGCGCCGGCTGGAAGGTCTGCTCATTCGCCTGGTGAATAGGGTTCGACCGAGGCGCCGGGCTTGGCATAGTGAAGCTCACACTTCGCGGGAGCGCGTGCCATGAACGACTTCGAACACCAGTTGCTGGCAGTCAACGGCATCCAGCTCAGCCTTTACAGCTGCGGCCCGGCGGACGGCAAACCGGTGTGGATGCTGCACGGTTTTCCCGAGTGCTGGCATTCCTGGCAGCACCAGATGCGCGCCCTCGCCGCTGCCGGCTACCGCGTGTTCGTCCCGGAGATGCGTGGTTACGGCCAGAGCAGCGCGCCGCAGGAGGTGGACGCCTACGACGTGCTGACGCTCTGCGCGGACATCCAGGGCGCCATGGACGCGCTGGGGCATGAGCGCGTGGCGATGCTTGGCCATGACTGGGGGGCGCCGGTGGCGTGGCACCTGGCGCTGCTGGAGCCGCAGCGCGTGGAGGTCCTGGCGACGCTCTCGGTGCCCTTCGCCGGCCGGGCGAAACGCCCGCCGGTGGAAATCATGCGCGAGGTGTTCGCCGGCAGGTTCTTCTACATCCTCTACTTCCAGCAGCCCGGCCGCGCAGAGGCCGAGCTGGATGCGGACGTGGCGCTGAGCCTGCGCCACTTCCTCGGCGACAACGTGCGCCTGGCTCCCGAGCAGTCCCCCGATGACCGCCTGTTCGACGGCCTGCCACCGCCGCCGGCGCACCCGAGCTGGTGCAGCGCCGAAGACTTCCAGTGGTATGTGCGGACCTTCGAGGGTCGTGGTTTCCATGGCGCGCTCAACTGGTACCGCAACTTCGAGCGCAGTTGGCAGCGCACCGAGCCGCTGGCCGGGCGCAAGGTCGAGCAGCCGACGCTGTTCCTGATCGGCGACCGCGACCCGGTGGGCCGTTTCGAGGCGTACACCGTACAGCGCATGCCCGAGCACGTGCCCAACCTCGAACAGCATGTGCTGGAGAACTGCGGCCACTGGATTCAGAGCCAGCAGCCGGAGCGGGTCAACGCCCTGCTGGGCGACTTCCTTGGCCGGCATTACCCGGCTTGATTCAGGCGACGCGACGCATCCCGATATGCGGGATGTCGTCTTCCAGGTAGACCTCGGTCACCGGCGTGAAGCCATAGCGACCGTAGTAGCCCTGCAGATGCGCCTGGGCCGAGAGGTATACCGGCAGCCCAGGCCAGCGCTTGGCGATGGCCTGTAGCGCCTGTTCCATCAGCTGGTGGCCAAGGCCGGTGCCGCGGCCCTGCGGGGCGATCACCACGCGGCCGATCACTACGTCGCCGTCGTGCTGCTGCGGGTCGAGCAGGCGCAGGTAGCCGATCAGCTGACCGCCCTGCTCCACCATCAGATGGCAGGTGTCGCCGATCAGGTCCAGGCCATCGACTTCCTGGTAAGGACATTTCTGTTCCACCACGAAGACTTCGGTGCGCAGTTGCAGGACGGCGTAGAGCTCTTCCTTGGTCAGGTCGCGGTGGTGCTTGCAGGTCCAGTTCAGGGCCATGTCGTGTTCACTCCGGGCATCAAGAGGGCCATGGTAGCGCGCCTCATACCGGCGCGTGGAAGCGCAGCGTGGTCGAGCCGCCGAGATGCCGGCGCAGTGCCTCGATGGCGACTTTCACCTTGGCCGGCTGCGCATCGCGGCGCGGGGTGACGGCGTAGATGCCGAACGGTGGCAGCGACCACTCCGGCAGCAGGCGCACCAGCCTGCCCTCCTCCAGTGCCTCGCGCACCTCCGGCTCCGGCTGGGCGGAAACGCCGAGGCCGTCGAGGGTGAACTGGCGCAGGGCAATCATGCTGTTGGCGGCCACGCGCGCCTCGAGCCGCAGCTTGCAGCTCTCCCCGCCCGGCCCGCTGAAGTTCAGGTAGGCCTGGTGTGCCACGGTGTTCAGCGCCAGCCAGTCGACGCCCTGCAGCTGCTGCGGATGGTCGATGGCCGGCATCCGGCGCAGATAGGCAGGGGCGGCACAGATGACGTTGTTCCACTCGGCCAGGTGCCGGGCCACCAGGCTGGAGTCGGACAGGCTGCCAACCCGAATCGCCAGGTCGATGCGCTGCTCGATCAGGTCGATCTGCTCGTCGTGGAAGAACAGTTGCAGGCGCAACTGGCGATGGTTCTCCAGCAGCGGGCGCAGCGCCTCGGTGATCAGCTTGCCGGAGAAGCCCACCGGTGCGGCCAGGCGCAGCTCACCCACCGGCGCCTCGCGCCATTCGCCCAGGCGCTGCTCGGCCTCTTCGGCAATCGCCAGCATCTGCGCGCAACTGCGGTAGAAGGCTTCGCCCGCCTCGGTGAGGGTCAGCTTGCGGGTGGTTCGGTGCAGCAACGTGACCTGCGCGTGGGCTTCGAGCTTGCGGATCTGCTGGCTGACCGCCGAGGGCGTCATGCCCAGCGCTTCCGCTGCGGCGGCCATGGAGCCGCGCGCGACCACGGTGGCAAATACCGCCATGCCGCGAAGATTGTCCATTGTGAAGCTCCGCTAAAGAGTGAAAGGCAAAATAGCGGGTTTTTCCCTTGATTGCCGGCGCCTAGGATGTCATCTCCCAAAATGGAGAAGAGAAAAGATGCCTTCGAGCCGTGCCACCGTTGCTACCCCCGATGCCGCGCGCTACCTCAAGCGCCTGTGCAACCACTTCGCCCACAAGTTGCCGGTCGAACTGACTGAAGACCGCGGCGTGCTGACCTTCGATTTCGGCACCTGCCGCCTGCAGGCAACGCCTGAAGCCCTGCTGATGGAGGCAGAGTCCGCCGATGCGGAAGGCCTCGAGCGCCTGCAGAACGTGGTGGTCAGCCACCTCGATCGCTTTGCCTGGAAAGAAGGCCAACTGCCGGTGAACTGGCAAGCCGCCTGATAGCACTGGCGAAAGCGCCAAAAACGAAAAAACCCGGCCAAGGCCGGGTTTTTTGTTGCCTGGAAAAAGCCAGGCGTCGCTCAGCCTGGATGACTGCACGTGAGGTTTGCGGTCACAGAATATCCATATGACCAGGACTGGTTGATAGAAAGACTGCTGTACCTGCTTGCGTTCATTTGGATGCTTTTTGAGCAAATGACAAAGTCAATACTTTGAAACATCTTGTAACCATGCGGCCACTTTTACCCCGAGTTATCCACACGGTCGATGCGCAAAATCTGTACAGAACGGCCTTTTACCCGAAATGCGGCCTGGTATGGCCAGCGCTCGACCGCCAATTCGCGCACGCCCGGAACCTCGCTGGGCGCGCCGCTGCTGCTTTGCTCCAGGTTCGCCAGCGGGCTCACCTGCTCGACGATGTCCTGGATGGCTCGCAGCGCCTTCTCCGGGCCGATCAGTACGACGTAGTGGTCGTAGATGGCGTCCAGGTCGGCCGCCGCCTTGTGCGTCCACTGCAGGCTCATGCCAGGCCCCACTTGGCTTCGATGGCGGCGTGCGCGAGCAGGTGGCCGGCATCGGCATCCGCCACGCCTTCATCGATGGCCGCCACGTGCCAGCTCTGGCGCTCGAGGTACTGCGCCAGGGCCTGGCGCAGGTGATAAGGCCGATCCCGGTGAGTGGCGCGGGCCAGTTGGTCCAGCGCTGCCACCAGGGCGTCATCGGCGCGGAACGAAACAACGGTGGTCACTTTTTGAACAGCTCCGTTTACGCTGTATACACAGTATACAACGATAACATACGTATACGAATCAAGCACTTGGGGAGGCAGAAGTTTTTCGCGAGAGGTGCCTGGAAGAGCGCCTGATGGCCTGTGGATGGAGGCTGTAGCAGCACTTTCGCGGCAGCGAAAGTTGGCTTCCGGCTTCGGGGATTTGCCGGCGGGGCGAGGCGCATCAGGCTGCTGGGGCGAAGGCCTGATTCCCACACAACAACAACAGGAGCCCCCCGCGATGCTGCTCGATTACCTGATCATGCTGGTCTACGCCCTGGGCATGCTTGCCCTGGGCTGGTACGGAATGCGCAAGGCGCGCAACCAGAACGACTTCCTCGTGGCCGGGCGCCGCCTCGGCCCGGGGCTCTACCTGGGCACCATGGCGGCGGTGGTGCTCGGCGGTGCTTCCACCATCGGCACCGTGAAACTCGGCTACCTCTACGGGCTGTCCGGCTTGTGGCTGGTGTTCATGCTGGGCCTGGGGATCATCGTCCTCAGCCTGGTGTTCTCGCGGCAGATCGCCAGGCTGAAGGTCTATACCGTCACGCAGATCCTCGAGCAGCGCTACCAGGCGTCCTCGCGGTTGATCGGTGGCATCGTGATGGTCGCGTACGACCTGATGGTGGCGGTCACCGCGACCATCGCCATCGGCTCGGTGACCGAGGTGGTCTTCGAGATTCCGCGCATTCCGGCAATCCTCTGCGGCGGCGGCATCGTCATTGTCTATTCGGTGATCGGCGGCATGTGGTCGCTGACCCTCACCGACATCATCCAGTTCGTGATCAAGACGCTGGGCATCTTCGCCGTGCTGCTGCCGCTGTCGATCCAGCAGGCGGGCGGACTGTCGCGTATGCAGGAAGTACTGCCGGCGGGCTTCTTCGATCTTGGCCACATCGGCCTGGACACCATCCTCACCTACTTCCTGCTGTACTTCTTCGGCGCCCTGATCGGCCAGGACATCTGGCAGCGCGTGTTCACCGCGCGCAGCGAGAAGGTGGTGCGCTACGCCGGCCTTGGCGCGGGCGTCTACTGCATGCTCTACGGCCTGGCCTGTGCACTGATCGGCGCAGCCGCGCATGTGCTGCTGCCCAACCTGGCGGTGCCGGAGAACGCCTATGCGGAAGTCACCCGCCAGGTGCTCCAGCCGGGCCTGCGTGGGCTGGTCGTGGCAGCGGCGCTGTCAGCCATCATGTCCACCGCCTCGGGTTGCCTGCTGGCGGCCGCCACGGTGTTCCAGGAGGACATCTATGCGCGCTTCCTGCGCCCCGGCGCGCCCAACGGCCTGCGCGAGAGCCGCTTGTTCACGCTGCTGATGGGCGTGGTGATGCTGGCCCTGGCGTGCCTGGTGAACGACGTCATCGGTGCCCTGAGCATTGCCTACAACCTGCTGGTTGGCGGCCTGCTGGTGCCGATCCTCGGCGCCCTGCTGTGGCGCCGCGCCTCCGCTCGCGGAGCCATGGCCAGCATCGTCGTGGGCTGCCTGGTGGTGGTCGCCTTCATGGCCATCGACGGCGTGCTCGCCAATACCCCCATCGCCTACGGCCTGCTCGCCAGCCTGGTCACCTTCGTGGTGGTCAGCCTCGCCGGCGCGCCGGCTGCCAGCCTGCAGGCGCAGGCCGATTGAACCCCAATCCGACAGGAGACGCCCCATGCCCCACGACTTCCCGCAACCCCTGGATGCCGCGCAGGTCCCCCGCTTTGCCGGCATCCCCAGTTTCATGCGCCTGCCGATCTTCGAAGACCCGGCGCAGGTCGATATCGCCCTGCTCGGCGTGCCCTGGGACGGCGGCACCACCAACCGCGCCGGCGCCCGTCACGGCCCGCGCGAGGTGCGCAACCAGTCGAGCCTGATGCGCAAGGTGCACCACGTCAGCCGCATCGCGCCCTATGACCTGCTGCGCATCGGTGATATCGGCGACGCCCCGGTGAATCCCATCGACCTGCTCGATTCGCTCAAGCAGATCGAGGGCTTCTACCGGCGCATCCATGCCGCCGGCACCATCCCGCTGTCGGTGGGTGGCGATCACCTGGTGACCCTGCCGATCTTCCGCGCGCTGGCCGCCGAGCGGCCCGTCGGCATGGTGCATTTCGACGCCCACTCCGACACCAACGACCGCTACTTCGGCGACAACCCATACACCCACGGCACGCCGTTCCGCCGGGCCATCGAGGAAGGCCTGCTGGACCCGAAGCGCACGGTACAGATCGGCATTCGCGGTTCGATCTACGACGCCGACGACGAAGCCTTCGCCCTTGAGCAAGGCATCCGCGTGATCCACATGGAAGAGTTCGCCGACCTGGGAGTGGAGGCCACGCTCGCCGAAGTCCGCCGCGTGGTGGGGCAGGAGCCGACCTACGTCACCTTCGACGTCGATGTGCTCGACCCGGCCTACGCGCCCGGTACCGGAACGCCGGAGATCGGCGGCATGACCACCCTGGAGGCGCAGCACATGATTCGCGGCCTGCAGGGGCTGAACCTGATTGGCGCCGACGTGGTGGAAGTTTCGCCGCCGTTCGACCAGGGCGGAGCGACCGCGCTGGTGGGCGCCACCATGATGTTCGAACTGCTCTGCGTCCTGGCCGATTCGGTCGCTGCGCGCCGGTGACCGCCCTGGGGGTTCACGGGGCGGCGCGCTCGGCGCTATAACGGAAGGCCTGCGCCCGCCGCCACGAGAACTCCCATGCTGGGCAATCTGTCCGATATCGACCTGCGCCTGCTGCGCACCTTCTGCACCATTGTCGAGGCGGGCGGCTTCACCGCCGCCCAGGTGCGCCTGAATACCAGCCTGTCGCGGCTGAGCGTGCTGGTTCGCGATCTCGAATTGCGCCTGGGATATTCGCTCTGCCGGCGTGGCAGCAGCGGTTTCCAGCTCACCGAGGAAGGGCAGCAACTGTATGAAGCGGCGCTCGGCCTGTTCGTCGATATCGAGCGCTTCCGCGAGCAGGTGACAGGGCTGGGCGGCCGCGACCGCGAGGTGCTGCACCTGGGCTGCGTCGATGGCGTGCTCGGCCAGCACTGCTGGCCGCTGCCGCTGGCCATCCGGCTATTCCGCGGCGGCAACCCGCGGGTGCGCCTGAACCTGCATACCCAGCGTCCGGACGAACTGGAGAACGCCGTACTGGAGGAGCGCCTGCAACTGGCCATCGGCGCGTTCCACCATCGCTTGTCCGGCCTGCGCTACCAGTTGCTGTTCCGCGAGGAGCAGAACCTTTACTGCGCCCCTGGGCACCCGTTCTTCGAGCGAGCGGCGGACGAGCCTTCGCTGGAGCAGATCTGCGCCGCCGAATACGTCGGGCGTGGCTACATGACCGAGAGCCGACGGCCCCACGGGCTGGTCTTCAGCCGTGCCACCAATGCCTACAGCATGGAAGCCATCGCCAACCTGGTGTTCAGCGCTACCTTCATTGGCTACCTGCCGACGCACTACGCGGCGGAGTGGGTCGCCGAGGATCGCCTGCGGGCGATCCGACCGGCGCAGCTGGCCTATGTTTCGGAGTTCCATTGCGTGACGCGGCAAGGCGCCGAGCCGGGAGAAGTGCTGGGAGCCTTCCTCGATGCCCTGGAGCGCGCCCAGGCCCTGCTGGGTAGCGGGGAGTCGGCGTGAGCGACACCCTGCAGGCCTTGCGCGAGGACGGTTTCGTTCTGCTGCGCGGCTTGCTGGACTCCGAGCAGATTGTCGAAGTGCGCTCGCTGATCGATGGCCTGCGGCCCTGCCACTGGGATTACGAAGGGCTGGTGGATCACTACAAGTGCGTGTTCAACCGTTCCCCCCGATGGTTGCCCTATCTCGATCCGCCGGGGTTGATCGAGGTGGCGGAAGCCGCCCTGGGCTCGGACTGCCACGTGATCGGTCAGACGGCCTGGCGTTGCCATCCCGGCTTCATCGGCGCCGATATGCACCAGGACTACTTGCCGGTTGCACTGCCAGGGGCGGACATCGATCTGCCGATGTTCATCTGCACGGCGCAAATCTACCTCGATGACATCGACGAGGCGCTGTGCCCCACCTGGGTGATTCCCGGCAGCCATCGCGCAGGCCGCACGCCGGCGCCGGACGAGCGCGAGTGGGCGGGCAGGGTGGCCGAGCCGGTGCTGTGTGCAGCAGGCGATTGCCTGTTGTTTCGCAGCGATCTGTGGCACGCCGGCAGCCGTAACACCAGCCAGCGCACGCGCTACCTGCTGCAGGTGCACTATGGCCGGCGGATGGTCGCGCAGAAGTTCTCGCCTTACCTGCAATGGGCTTTCAACCCGCAAGTGCTTGCCGCCTGCACGGCGCGACAACGCCGGCTGCTGGGCGACCATGAAGCGGCCGAATACGACTGACTGGGAGGATCACCGATGAGTACAGTACATGCCGGTGGCTGCCATTGCGGCCAACTGCGTTACGAGTGCGATGCCGAGCTGACGGACGTTGCGCACTGTCACTGCTCGATCTGCCGGCGCACCACCGGCGGCATAGTCACGACCTGGGTCACGGTGCCGTTGCAGAGCTTTCGCTGGACCCACGGCAAGCCTGCCGAGTACCGCTCTTCGCCGCCCTGCGTGCGCTACTTCTGTCGCAACTGTGGCGCTCAGTTGGCACTGTTCACCGACCACGCGTCGCAAACCATGGATGTAACCACGGCGACTCTGGAAGAGGTCGCCACGGTGCTGCCCAACCGGCATATCTGGGTGAACAGCCGGCTGCCGTGGATTCACCTGGACGAGCAGTTGGAAGAGGAGTGGGAGGAGAAGCTTTAGTGCTCCGAGAGGGCGGCAGGGTGAAGCCTTCGTAGGATGGCGTGGAGCGTAGCGATACCCATCGCTAGCGGCTCAGCGGCAGCATGGGTATCGCTGCGCTCCACCCATCCTACAAGAGCAGTGGCGGAGTATCAGGGCAGCTCCAGCCCGCCCGATGCCTTGTGCAGCTCGCGCAGATGCGCGCCGATCTGCTTGGTGTTGGCTTCCAGCGCCGCCAGCTCGTCGCGGCGTTCCGGGGTGAGCAGGGCGCGCACTTCGCGGTCGAGATTGTCGCTGAGCTGGCGCAGACGTTGCTGGCGCTGCTGCGTCTGCTTCTCCAGGGTCGTGGTCTCCGCTGCCTGCGGCAGGCCGTAGCCGCCGTCGAGCAGCTCCGCCGGGCGGCTGAGGAAGCCGCTGTCGTCGAGGATCTGCTGCAGCGTCTTGCCGGCCGCGGCGAGGTCCGGCTTGCTCTGCATGGCGTCCGGATTGCTCAGGTACAGGCGCTTGAGCTCGTCCTGGGCGAGCAGCAGCTGACGCCGCAGCGAGGCCTGTTCGAGCAGCAGCAAGGCGGCGCTGGAGCGCAGGTCGGCCTTGTCGAACCAGGGGCGGCGCTCGGTGGCGGGCAGCGCGAGCCAGTCCTCCACCTTGTCCTGCGGGACATTCATGCGCTTTTTCAGCACATCGAACATGGCCTGGTAGCGGTCGCGGAAAGAGTCGAAGCGATAGCCCAGGCGCAAGGCTTCCTTGGGGTTGTCCAGCACACTGGCATCGGCAATGCCCTTGTTCTCCAGCAGGCCGAGCACACCGTAAGGAGTGATGCTGTCCATGGCCTGCAGACTCTGGCGCTGGATGCCGCTGCGCAGCAGCTTGAGCGTTTCCACGGCGCAGTTGTTGGACAGGAAGTAGTAGTTGCCGTCGTAGCTCCAGTGGCTCTGCGCCGAGCGTTCGACCAGGCTGGCAACTTCATCGCGGCTGAGCCTGAGCGGAATCGAGGCAAGGCTGCGCAGCTCGACCTTGGTGTATTCCTCGATCACCTGGGACAGCGGCAATACGAACAGGCGCGACGGATAGGCGCCGGTCAGGCCATCCCAGCTGGATAGCTGCAGGTCACCGACGAAGGCGCGGTAGGACAGCACCAGGTGCTGGTCCAGGTCCAGGCGGCAGGCCGGGCCACGCGGGCGTCCCGGCGCGCAGACCACCAGGCGCAGCATGGTGTGGCCCCAGCGGCTGGCGATCTCGTTGTTGGCCTCGGCGATCAGGTAATCGACCTCGTAGACCCGTTCGGGGTCGAGATAGCCCAGCGGCTGGCGGCCGAAGTCACGCCCGGCGTTGAGGTAGGCGTACTGGTTCGAGCATTGGTCATGCGGGCGCTCGCCGAAGCGCGCTGCGTAGTACCGGTACAGTGTCGGGCGGCGGCAGGCGAAGCTGCGGTCGAGGAGGAAGTACTCCATGTTCACCGCGACGTACTCGCGCGGGTTGGTCAGCTCGTACTTGTCCGGGCTGCGCAGCAGAAAGCGATTGTGCTGCTCGCGCTCGCCGTGCTTGCCGGCGTACTGCGGCCAGCCGGCAAGGTCGAGCAGGCGCGGGTCGTCCGAGAGGGTGAAGCGACGGCCGGTCTGGCCACGGCACTCATCCGGCGCACCGACGCGGCCGAGGCTCTTGTCGCGCATCGTGCAGCGACGGATGTTACGGGCCTCGGCGGCGTCCCAAAGGCGAGCGCGGTCATAGAGGTGGGTCAGTTCGTGGAGCAGGGTGGCCAGCAGTTCGCGGCGCAAGGTGCCATGGGTGCGGCCGGTCTGCTCGGTGGCGGCGCTACCGTCGGTGAGTGGGCCCAGATAGCGGCTGTTCAGGGCGATGGCACCGGGACGCAAGGTGCGGCCCATGCCATTGCTGGGCAGGTCGTCGCGCCACTGTACCTGGACGCTGCGGTCCAGGCGCTCGACGAAGCTGGTCGGCAATGTCTGCAGGGCTTCGTCCAGCAGTTGCTGGCTGGCCTGGCGCTGGGCAGCGCCCAGGCCGTCGGTGTCGAGCTCCAGACGGAGCGCGGCGTGGCTGCTGGCGGCGACAGTCAGTGCCAGGGCCGCCAGCCAGCGGCCAGCCCGGAGTCTCACAGAGCGAGGATGGCTTCGGCCAGGTCCTGATCGGAGGCTTCGCGTGCCTGCGGCACCTGCTCGCGCAGCACCTTGAACGCGGCTTCGAGCTGCGCGCCACGAATCGCACCGTCGCTGCCGACGTAGCTGGCGGCATCGTCACGGGCCTCGCGGACGACCTTCATGTCACGCACGGAGGTGGTGGTGTCCGAGGTGAAGTCGATGCTGCGGGCGAAGGCGTTGGTGGTGATGTTGAACACGCGGACTACCGATTGGGCCTGGGCGGTGGACGCGCAGGCGGCGAGCAGCAGGCCGAGGATCAGGGGGCTCTTGGAAAGCGAGCTGAGGCGCATGGATGTCTCCGAAAGGGCAGCTGGGGCTGCTCACAACTTATTTGGCAAGAATTGCTTCGGCCAGTTCCCGATCGTTCGCTGCCAGCCCCGGATGTTCCTGGCGCAGCCAGTGCAGTGCTGCTTCCAGGCGTGCGCCGCGCAAGGCGCCGTCGGTGGCAACGAACTGCGCCGCGTCGTCGCGTGCGCCACGCAGCAGTTTGTTGTCGAAGGGGCCGCTGGTGACCTGGCTGGTGGCGTAGCTGGTCCCCACCGGGAACTGGGTCGTCTGGTCGAATGCCTCGGCGGGCAGGGAACAGGCAATCAGCGGCAGTAGGAACAGCAGAGTACGCATGGGCTCGGACGATCGGAAAAGTACGACCGCCAAGGCTAACGGAATGCGCTGGAGAGAGCCAGCGCAGAGCGCCGGGCGGAGCGCCCGGCGCGGCAGGATACAGCGATCAGATGGTCAGGATCGCCTGGGCCAGTTGTTGATCGTTGGCGGCCAGGGTCGGCAGCTTGCTGCGGATGTGGGCGAGAGCGGCTTCCAGGTGCGCGCCGCGGATCTGGCCCTGGCTGGCGACGAAGGTGGCTGCGTCGTCACGGGCTTCAAGGACGATCTTGTCGTCCTTGAAGGAGTTGCTGATATCCGAGGTGCCGTCGGAGGTAGCCCCGGTGGCGCGCACCGACAGGTCGGTGGTGTAGACGAAGCTGGTGGCGTAGGCGCCGGTGGCGCAGCCGATCAGGGCAGCGGCGGCGATCAGGCGAAGACTGTTCTTCATGGAGTGGCTCCGGATAAGACCAAACAAAAGGTGGCCGGGGCGGCCACTCTAACTGTGGTCAGACTAGCCAAGACTGATCGGCGTCACCAGCATTCAGCGCCAGAACGGTTTCGAGATTTCTCTCACGCGTTCGCTGGGGCTGATACCGATATCGGCCAACTGCTGGCTGGTCAGCTCGGCAAGTTGGCGACGGGTTCGGGCGTTGCGAAGCCATTCGCCGAATACCGCGAACAGACGACGCAGCTGCAAAGCTGGGCGCGGAGTGGGCAGGTCGGATGACAGTGCGCGTTCCATGGCGGGGCCTCCTGGTGACCGTGGTGGACGGTCGATACAGGCTCGCACTGGTCGAGAGTGCGCGTCAGAGGCAGCGATGGGTTATTGCGGGAGTACAGCGAGGCAAAAAACAGAACTGTACCGCCACCGTTGCAGCTGGTTGTTCTGTGATCAGGGCGGGGCGGTAATGCGAGAGAAAAGCGGACTTCCGGAATGCCAAGGGCCGCTCCAGATGAGCGGCCTCAGGCAATCTACCAGTACAGTTAAAGCGAGCCTGGAGAGTGTGGCTCAGTTGTACTGTTGAATCAGCGCCAGAACGGCTTGTTCAGTTCGGCGTAACGCTGCGCTTCGCTGATGCCGGCGTCAGCCAGCAGGCGGGAATCCAGGCGGGCCAGCTGGCGGCGGCTTTCCATGCGGCGCTGCCACAGGCGAACGGTGCCGACGAGGCCACGATGGGCGCTGGAGGTGCTACGGGTGGTGCTCAGAGCTGCGGAACCGAGGGTACGTTCCATGGTGGTCATCCTTCTCGCTTGTGGCGAGTAGTCAGTTGCTGAATGGATTGAGCATATGATCTGACTTTTTGGTCAGGGATGACAGGTACAGTTGTACTGTATTGCGGTTGGTCAGCCGATTGTAATTTTGAACTGTAATGGTCTTTTTCGGGGCGAACTGTACCGCTGCGCTCCATTCTGGTGCGCAATTGGCGGATGTCTGAGGTCTTTCGAGGGTGCCGGCCAAGGAGTCGGCGAGGGAAGCTGAACAGTTGGAGCGGGATAAAAATCTGTTCAGGAGTGTTTTTACGTGGTTTTTTTCCGGCTGTAAACCCTTGCGGGCCATTCATTGCTGAATGACCCGCAAGGTGTCTGGAATCAGCTTGCCGCCAGCATGTGGCCGCGTTCTTCCAGATTGATATGCCACTCCAGGGCCTCGCGCAGGATGTGCGGGGTATGGCCGCCGCGCTCGCAGGCGGCATCGAAGTAACTGTTCAGGGCGTCGCGGTAGGACGGGTGTACACAGTTGTCGATGATCACCCGGGCGCGCTCGCGCGGCGCCAGGCCACGCAGATCGGCCAGGCCTTCCTCGGTGACGAGGATGTCCACGTCGTGCTCGGTGTGGTCAACGTGGCTGACCATCGGCACCACGCTGGAGATGTTGCCGCCCTTGGCGATGGACTTGGTGACAAAAATGGCCAGGTGCGCGTTGCGGGCGAAGTCTCCCGAGCCGCCGATACCGTTCATCATCTTCGTGCCGCCGACGTGGGTGGAGTTCACGTTGCCGTAGATGTCGAATTCCAGCGCCGTGTTGATGCCGATGATACCCAGGCGACGGACCACTTCGGGATGGTTGGAGATTTCCTGAGGGCGCAGTACCAGCTTGTCCTTGTAGCGCTCCAGGTTGCCGAACACCTCGGCGTTGCGGCGCGCAGACAGGGTGATGGAGCTGCCCGAGGCGAAGCGCAGCTTGCCCGCATCCATCAGGTCAAAGGTCGAGTCCTGCAGTACTTCGGAGTACATGGTCAGGTTCTCGAACGGCGACTGGATCAGACCGCACATCACCGCGTTGGCGATGGTGCCGACGCCAGCCTGCAGCGGGCCGAGGCTGTTGCTCATGCGGCCGGCATCCACTTCGCGCTTGAAGAAGTCGATCAGGTGGTTGGCGATGGCCTGGGTTTCGCCGTCCGGCGGCAGCACGGTGGACGGGGAGTCCGGCTGGTCGTTGACGACGATGGCGACGATCTTTTCCGCCGGGATCGGGATCGCGGTGCTGCCGATACGGTCGTCGACCTTGGTCAGCGGGATCGGCGTGCGGGTCGGGCGGTAGGTCGGGATATAGATGTCGTGCAGGCCCTCGAGGTTGGCGTTGTGCGCGACGTTGATCTCGACGATGACCTGCTTGGCGAAGATCGCGAAGCTGGCCGAGTTGCCTACCGACGTAGTCGGCACGATGTGGCCTTCCTCGGTGATGGCAACGGCTTCAATGACGGCGATATCCGGCAGCTTGAGCTGGTGGTTGCGCAGCTGCTCGACGGTTTCCGAGAGGTGCTGGTCGATGAACATCACCTCGCCGGCGTTGATCGCCTTGCGCAGGGTGCTGTCGACCTGGAAGGGCATGCGGCGGGCCAGGACACCGGCTTCGGTGAGCTGCTTGTCGAGGTCATTGCCCAGGCTGGCACCGGTCATCAGGCTGATACGCAGCGGCTCCTGCTTGGCGCGCTCGGCGAGGGCCTTGGGTACGGCCTTGGCTTCGCCGGCGCGGGTGAAACCGCTCATGCCGACGGTCATGCCGTCCTTGATAAGGGCCGCGGCCTGGTCGGCAGTCATCACCTTGTCCAACAGGGAGGACATACGCACGCGATCACGGAACATGGGAAAACCTCGGGCAGTAGGAAGTGCGAGGCCGCCAGTCTAGGGACTCGGCGATTTTTGGCTCTTATACCAAGGTCGAAAAATCGCCCGGCCGGGGCCTTCTTACTACCAATGTCCAGCGCTTTTCGCGTTGCCCGAAAGCAAGACACCGGCGCAAGGCCGGTGTCTTGTGGATCGACGGTCGTCTTATTCGACGGCCTTGACCATGTCTTCGATGACTTTCTTGGCATCGCCGAAGACCATCATGGTCTTGTCCAGGTAGAACAGTTCGTTGTCCAGGCCGGCGTAGCCGCTGGCCATCGAGCGCTTGTTGACGATCACGGTCTTGGCCTTGTAGGCCTCGAGGATCGGCATGCCGGCGATCGGCGACTTCGGATCGTTCTTCGCTGCCGGGTTCACCACGTCGTTGGCGCCCAGTACCAGCACCACGTCGGTCTGGCCGAACTCGGAGTTGATGTCTTCCATCTCGAACACCTGCTCGTAAGGCACTTCGGCCTCGGCCAGCAGGACGTTCATGTGGCCCGGCATACGGCCGGCAACCGGGTGGATGGCGAACTTCACGTTGACGCCGCGATGGGTCAGCTTCTCGGCCAGTTCCATCAGCGCGTGCTGGGCACGGGCCACCGCCAGGCCGTAGCCGGGGACGATGATCACGCTGTCGGCGTTGGTCAGCAGGAACGAGGCGTCGTCGGCCGAACCGGATTTCACCGGGCGGGCTTCCTTGGCGCCGGCCGGGCCGCCAGCGTCCGCTTCGGCGCCAAAGCCGCCGAGGATGACGTTGAAGAACGAGCGGTTCATCGCCTTGCACATGATGTAGGAGAGGATCGCGCCCGAGGAACCCACCAGGGAGCCGGCGATGATCAGCATCGAGTTGTTCAGCGAGAAGCCGATACCTGCCGCGGCCCAGCCGGAGTAGGAGTTCAGCATCGACACCACGACCGGCATGTCGGCGCCGCCGATCGGGATGATGATCAGCACGCCGAGGATGAAGGCCAGCGCCAGCATCACCACGAAGGCGGTCAGGTTACCGGTGAACATGAACAGCAGGCCCAGGCCCAGGGTGGTCAGGCCCAGCACCAGGTTGAGCATGTGCTGGCCGGCGAACTGCACCGGGGCGCCCTGGAACAGGCGGAACTTGTACTTGCCCGACAGCTTGCCGAAGGCGATCACCGAACCGGAGAAGGTGATGGCGCCGATGGCCGCGCCGAGGAACAGTTCCAGGCGGTTGCCGGTGGGGATGGTATCGCCCAGGTTCTGCACGATGCCCAGCGACTGCGGCTCGACCACGGCGGCGATGGCGATGAACACGGCGGCCAGGCCGATCATGCTGTGCATGAAGGCGACCAGTTCCGGCATCTTGGTCATTTCGACGCGCTTGGCCATGATCGAACCGGCGGTGCCGCCGACCAGCAGGCCGATGATCACGTAGACGATGCCGGTGGTGGCGATTTCGCTGCTGATCTTGAACACCAGTGCAACGGTGGTCAGTGCGGCGATGGCCATGCCGATCATGCCGAACAGGTTGCCGCGGCGCGAGGTGGTCGGGTGCGACAGGCCTTTGAGGGCCTGGATGAAGCAGACCGAGGCGATGAGGTAGAGGAGGGTGACGAGGTTCATGCTCATGTCAGTGCTTCTCCGCCTTCGGCGCTTTCTTCTTGAACATTTCCAGCATGCGGCGGGTGACCAGGAAGCCACCGAACACATTCACGGCAGCCAGGGCCACGGCCAGGGTGCCCATGGCCTTGCCCAGCGGGGTGACGGTCAGGGCGGCAGCCAGCATGGCGCCGACGATCACGATTGCGGAAATGGCGTTGGTCACTGCCATCAGCGGGGTGTGCAGCGCAGGGGTGACGTTCCAGACCACGTGGTAGCCGACGTAGATCGCCAGCACGAAGATGATCAGGTTGTAGATGCCGTGGGAGATCAGCATGTCTTCCATAGTTTCTCACCGGTCTTCAGGGCCGGACGCGGGGTCCGGCGCGTTCTTATATAAGAAGGGCTCAGCCGTTCTTGCGCACGATCTGGCCGTCGCGGCACATCAGGCAGGCGGCGACGATGTCGTCTTCCATGTTCACCGTGAAGCCTTCGGCGGTCAGGGTGAGCTTGAGGAAGTCGAGCAGGTTGCGTGCGTAGAGTGCGGAGGCGTCTGCCGGCACCAGCGCGGCCAGGTTGCTCAGGCCGACGATGGTCACGCCGTTCTTGACCACCACCTGGTCGGCTTCGGTCAGCGGGCAGTTGCCGCCTTGCGATGCCGCGAGGTCGATGACCACCGAGCCTGGCTTCATTTCGGCGACGGTCGCCTCGTGCAGCAGGGTCGGTGCCTTGCGGCCCGGAATCAGTGCGGTGGTGATGACGATGTCCGACTGCTTGGCGCGTTCGTGCACGGCCTTGGCCTGGCGTTCCATCCACGAGGCCGGCATCGGGCGGGCGTAACCGCCAACGCCTTCGGCGCACTCGCGCTCTTCATCAGTCTCGTAGGGCACGTCGACGAACTTGGCACCCAGGGACTCGATCTGCTCCTTCACCGCCGGACGAACGTCCGAGGCCTCGATCACCGCACCCAGGCGCTTGGCCGTGGCGATGGCCTGCAGGCCGGCTACGCCGGCGCCGAGGATCAGCACGCGGGCGGCCTTAACGGTGCCGGCGGCGGTCATCAGCATGGGCATGAAGCGCGGGTAATGGTGGGCGGCGAGCAGCACGGCCTTGTAGCCGGCGATGTTGGCCTGGGAGGAGAGCACGTCCAGGCTCTGCGCGCGGGAAGTACGCGGCGCGGCTTCCAGGGCGAAGGCGGTGATACCGCGTTCGGCCATGCGGGCGATGTTCTCGTTGTTGAACGGATTGAGCATGCCAAGCAGCACGGCGCCGGACTTCATCTGCGCCAGCTCGCTTTCGCTGGGCGCGACAACCTTCAGCACCAGTTCCGCGCCGAGCGCATCGGCGGCAGTGCCGATCTTCGCGCCGACAGCTTCGTAGGCGGCATCCGGCTGGCTGGCGCTGACGCCCGCACCGCTCTGGATGACCACCTGATGGCCTTGCCCGATCAGTTTCTTGACCGTCTCCGGCGTTGCTGCGACCCGCGTCTCACCGGCTTGGGTCTCGAGGGGTACACCGATCTGCACTCGCAAATCTCCTGCGTGATCCTGGGATTGTCCGGGCTACTACGTTGGCGACCCGGGTTATCGAACTGGCAACGGTCTAGTTCTTATTCTCTGACCGGGCTGTGACCCGGTGGCCGCGGCATTGTGCAATCGAACCTGGAGGGCATCAAGAAGTTCTGGAGTGGTACGAAGCGATAACTACAAGTCACGTTCGGACCCGTAGTTTTCCAGTCACCACCGAGGCCGCGTGGACCCTGGTGTTTAGCCTAATTGCCTATTGTGACCGGACGGACATGTCATCCTCGCCGTGAATGACCACCCATCAGAGGCTCCCCACACCCACCGAAAGGCCCGGTAATCCTGCAACAGGCTCAGGCATAGGTGTTAATTAATGTTTCTAATATGGAGTATGAGTCATTACTGATGCCTGATTTCCTGTAGCAGATTTTTTACATTGACTACGGGGTCAGGAAAATCGCCCGGGAGCTTCAAGGCCGCGTATTACACCGCGTCAGAGCCATGGGAAGAGGTTTAGCAGAAAGTTCGTATTTGTCCGCTATCGGGGCGAATGGCGCAGAAAAAACAACGGCCACCGTTATCGGGTGGCCGTTGGGGGTGAGACACGGTGTCGCGGAGTCAGTTGCTGGCGCTGACCACGCTGGGCAACTGGGCGACCAGCTTGTCGTTATGCAGCGGGGCGCGGATGAAGCCGTGCTGGGTGCCGTCCGGGCCGATCAGCACGAGGTTGCCGCTGTGGTCGACGGTGTAGTTGGGCTTGCTGGTGTCCGCCGGGATGTACGGGATGCTCATGGCGTTGGCCAGTTTCTGCACGTTCTCTTCCGAGCCGGTGATGCCCTTGAAGCCGGCGTTGAAGAAGCCGAGGTATTCCTTGATGCGTGGCGCAGTATCGCGGTGCGGGTCGACGCTGACGAACACCACCTGCAGGTTCTTCGCCACTTCCGGCGGCAGCTTGGTCTGCAGCTCGCGCAGTTGCGCCAGGGTGGTGGGGCAGACGTCCGGGCAGAAGGTGTAGCCGAAGAACAGCAGGGACCACTTGTCCTTCAGGCTGGAGGTCTGGAACGGCTGGCTGTCCTGGTCGGTGAAGGCGAGGTCGGGCACGCTGCGCGTTTGCGGCAGGATCACGATGCCGGCGTCGAGCAGCACGGTCGGGTCGAGCTGGTGGCGCTGGTTGAGCACCTTCTGGACGGTGAGGCCGAGGATCACGGCGACGATGGCGACGAGGATGAAGACGGTCTTGTTGACTCGGGTCATGGGGTACTCGTGGGTCGGGACGTCTGGGCTTTGTGCTGCTGTTAGTGCCGTTGGCAGGGGCGGTGATGTTCGCGAGCAAGCTCGCTCCTACAAACGGAGTTCCCCTGTAGGAGCGAGCTTGCTCGCGAATCCTCAGTAGTTCAGGTGCAGCGGCAGGTAATGGTCCACCAGCAGCGCGATGAACAGCAGGAACAGGTAGGCGATAGAGTACTTGAAGGTCTTGATCGCTGCATGGGGTCGGCTGCCGCAGTAGAGCGCCCAGGCCCAGTCGAGGAAGCGTGCGCCCAGGGCCAGCGCGGCGAGCAGGTAGACCAGCCCGGCCATGTGGATGGCGAAGGGCATCAGCGTCACGGCGAACAGCACCAGGGTGTAGAGCAGGATGTGCAGCTTGGTGTAGTGCTCGCCATGGGTCACCGGCAACATCGGGATGTCGGCCTTGGCGTATTCGTCCTTGCGGTGCAGGCACAGGGCCCAGAAGTGCGGCGGGGTCCAGGCGAAGATGATCAGCACCAGCAGCAGCGGTTCGGCGGAGACCTGCCCGGTTACCGCGACCCAGCCCAGCAGCGGCGGGGCGGCGCCGGCGAGGCCGCCGATGACGATGTTCTGCGGCGTGGCGCGCTTGAGGAAGCCGGTGTAGAGCGCCGCGTAGCCCAGCAGCGAAGCCAGGGTCAGCCAGGCCGTCAACGGGTTGGTGAACACCAGCAGCACCGCCATCCCGGCCATCGACAGCAACATGGCAAAGCCCAGCGCGATGGGCGGCGAGACGCGTCCTTCGGCCAGCGGGCGCTTGTGGGTGCGCGCCATGATCGAGTCGATGCGCCGGTCCACCACGTGGTTCACCGCCGCCGCGCCGCCGGCGCACAGGCCGATGCCGAGATTGCCGAAGACCAGCACCTGCCAGGGTACGCCGGCCTTGGTAGCGAGCAGCATGCCGATCAGCGAGGTGATCAGCATGAGCAGCACGACCTTGGGCTTGGTCAGTTCGAGCAGGTCGCGCCAGCTGGCTTGGCTGGAAGTGCTGATGACGCTGGCCATGGGCATTTCTCCGTCTTTGTGCTGACTGCTTGGCTTGGATAGGGACCGGCGCGCCTCGGCACCGGCCATCGTACTCAACTGTGCAATCTCAACCTTGGGAGGGATAGGCCACCGGGCGCTCCAGGGCGTCCAGGGCAATCGGGCTGCTGGCGGGCAGCTCGACGCGTTTCGTTGCGGGCGCGCGCACCCGGTAGTTCACCAGCACCAGCATCAGCAGCAGGAAGGCGCCGCCGCCGTTGTGCGCCACCGCCACCGGCAGCGGCAGGTGCAGCAGGACGTTGCTGATGCCCAGGCCGATCTGCAGGGACAGCCCCAGCAGCATCAGCGCGGTGATGCCGATCAGGCCGTGGCGCTGGAGGTTCCAGGCCAGCAGCAGGATCACCGCGGTCACGCAGAGCGCGCCCATGCGGTGGGTCATGTGGATGGCCGTGCGGGCGTCGCTGTCGAGCTGGCCGCCGAGGTAGTTGGGGCCGATGTGCTGGGTGAGGTGGAAGCCGTTGGCGAAGTCCATGTTCGGCCACCATTCGCCATGGCACATCGGCAGGTCGATGCAGGCCACCGCCGCGTAGTTGCTGCTGACCCAGCCGCCGAGGGCGATCTGCCCGATCACCATCAGCAGGGCGACGGCTGCCAGTGCGCGCAGCTTCGCGGGCAACTGCAGCGGGGCGAAGGCGCCGGACAGGCGCAGGCTGAGCAGGAACAGCAGCGACAGCGTGGTGAAGCCGCCGAGCAGGTGCGCGGTGACGACTTGCGGCCAGAGCTTGAGGGTGACCGTCCACATGCCGAACGCGGCCTGGGCGATCACCACGGCGAGCAGTAGCAGCGGCAGGCGCATGGGCTGGCCGTCGCGGCCGCGCCGTACCAGCGCGTGCACCGCCAGCCCGAGAATCAGCAGGCCGAGGCTGCCGGCGAAGTAGCGGTGGATCATCTCGTTCCAGCCCTTCTGCGCCTCCACCGGCGAGTCGGGGAAATGCATCTCGGCGTGGGCCAGCTGTGCCTCGTTCAGCGGTACGTGGACGAAGCCGTAGCAGCCGGGCCAGTCCGGGCAGCCGAGGCCGGCGTGGGTCAGGCGGGTGTAGGCGCCCAGAAGGATGACCACGAAGGCCAGCGCCGTGGCCAGCACGGCGAGGTAGAAGGCGGGTTTGCGTCTTGCCTGGATCATGCGTCGCTCCCGATCTTGTTGTTGTCTGGGGCTGGCGAGCTCTTAGAACCTGTTTACGATCTGCTGCGCGTCGGCATAACTGCGTTAAAAGCGGGCTAAACAATGCTCATTTACGCCGCGTAGACTCCGCTTTTTTAGCCCGCTTTTGCCTTGTTCTGCTCTAGCTCACGAGATCGTAAACAGGTTCTTAACCGATGTTGGACAGCTTCAGCAGCAACTGCAGGTCCTTGAGGATCGACTTGCCGTTGGCCTTGGCGTCGTAGCGCAGCACCAGGTTGCCGTGCGGGTCGACGATCCACAGCTGCGGCTGGGCGCCGGTGTGCTGGTTGGGCGTCAGGCCCAGGCGTTGCAGGCGCGGGTAGTCCTTGTCGAGCAGGCCGGTGAACTCGGCCGGCAGCGGCTTGGCAAAGGCCAGCGCGTGTTCGGCGCGGCTGGCTTCGCGGCCGAGGCCGATGTTGATCTGCCGCGCCAGGTAGACCAGTTGCTGGCAGTCGCTGGCGCAGGCCTCCGGTGCGGTGACCAGCAGTTGCCAATGTTCGCTCGACTGGTCGGCCTGTACGCCGAGGTCCGCCGGGGTCTGGCCGGTGGCAATCAGGTCGCCGCTGTAACTGCGGCCTTCTGGCACCCAGAACTGCAGCTTGTACATGGCGGTGGCGAGCAGCATCGGCCCCAGCACCATGCCGAGGATCAGCAGCAGTTGCACGCGGCCGCGGCGGCGGTTGGGGGCGTCAGGCAGAGTCATGGCGGTCATGGTCAAGGGTCTCCCGTGCGCGACGGATGCCGAGGTAGAGGTAAAGGGCGGACAGTGCGATAGCCAGGGCGAACCACTGCACGGCGTAGCCGACGTGGCGCTCCGGGGGCATGGCGACGATCGGCCAGTCGGTGTCGAAGGCGGCGTCGCCCGGTTCCAGGCGAATTTCCAGCGGGCTGCCTTCGCGGCCGAGCTGGTCCCACAGGAACGGGGCGTCCACCTGGGTGATCAGGCGCGGCCAGCTGGCGAGCGGGGCGCTTGGGCCGGCGGCTGGCGGGGCATAGGTCCAGGCGTCCAGCAGCAGGTCGTGATTGGGCGTATCGATCTTCGGTGGCACGCGACGGTCCGGCCAGGGCACCCAACCGCGGTTGACCAGCAGCCATTGGTGGCCGACGCGGTCGAAGAAGGGTTGCAGCACCTCGACACCGGCCTGGCCGTTGCGGGTGCGGTTGTCGAGCAGGGCGGTGTGTTCAGCGTCGAGCTGGCCCTGCAGGCGCACGCGAACGTAGCTGCGCGGTGGCTGGCGCTCGAGCTCGGCAATGCTGATCGGGTCCTGCAGGCGCTGGGCTTCGGCAACGGCGAGGAGGGTGCGTTTTTCAGCGGCGCGGGAGAGCTGCCAGAAGCCCAGGCCGATCAGCACCGGCAGCAGCGCGAGGACCACCAGGGTTGGCGCAATGCCCGGCCGGAAGGCGCGCGTGGCGCGGCCTTGGCGGTGCTCGGTAGCGTGCTGGCTATACTGCAAGACATCCCCCTCAACCCCAGTCCCCTGCGGACAGGAGGCCGGTAGTGCTCAAAGCTGCGATCGTTCTGTTGTTGCTGGCGACCGTCGTCAGTCTGTTCAGTGGCCTGTTCTTTCTGGTCAAGGACGAGGGCCACGGTTCGCGGGTGGTCAACGCGCTGACCGTGCGTGTCACCCTGACTGCCCTGACCGTCGCTCTGATCGCCTGGGGTTTCCTCAGCGGCCAACTCGGCAGCTCCGCACCCTGGCATTTCTAGTTCCGTATTGCTCTGGGTAGGAGCAATCGTCTTCCTCTGAAGCCTTGTGCCTGCGTTCCCCCTCACCCCAGCCCTCTCCCTCAGGGAGAGGGGGCTTTGCGTGCCGGCTGACGTTACGGTTTCATCCTGCGCCGAACGGTCCCCTCTCCCTTTGGGAGAGGGCTAGGGTGAGGGGCTTTTGAGCTTGCCGCGGGCGGAACGTCCTCACAGCACGTAAACGAAGATGAACAGCCCGATCCACACCACGTCGACGAAGTGCCAGTACCAGCTGGCCGCCTCGAAGCCGAAGTGTTTGTCGGCGTCGAAGTGCCCGCGAATGATGCGGATCAGCATGATGCTCAGCATGATCGCGCCGATGGTCACGTGGGCGCCGTGGAAGCCGGTGAGCATGAAGAAGGTTGCGCCGTAGATGCCCGAGCCCAGGGTCAGGCCCAGCTCGCTATAGGCCTCGTGGTACTCGTAGGCCTGCAGCACGATGAAGCACGCGCCCAACGCCACCGTGGCGGCCAGCCACATCTTCAGCGGGCCGCGATGGTTCTTCTTCAGCGCGTGGTGGGCGAAGGTCACGGTGAAGCTGGAGGTGACCAGCAGCAGGGTGTTGATCAGCGGCAGCTTCCACGGATCGATCACTTCCTTGGGCGGCGGGAACAGCTTGTTGTCCGGGTTGTTCAGCTGCGGCCAGCCGGTTTCGAACTGCGGCCAGAGCATGTGCGAGATGCCGTGGTGGCCTTCGCCGCCCAGCCATGGGTTGACGAAGTGGCGCACGTAGAACAGCGCGCCGAAGAAGGCGGCGAAGAACATCACCTCGGAGAAGATGAACCAGCTCATGCCCCAGCGGAACGAACGGTCCATCTGCGGGCTGTAGAGACCGCCGCGGCTTTCCTTGATGACGTTGCCGAACCAGCCGAACAGCATGTACGCCAGGATCAGCCCGCCGGCGAAGAAGATCCACGGGCCGTGGGAGTGTTCCTTGCCGGCGCTCATGTCGTTCATCCAGGTGCCGACGCCGAACATCGTCACCAGCATGCCGATGGTGGCGATGATCGGCCACTTGCTCTGCGCGGGGACGTAATAGGGATCGTGGGTTGCCATTGTTCTTGTTCTCCTTTGCCCTTCAGCGCTCGTTACTGGCCACGGGTGGCTTGCGGGCAGTGATGTCGAACAGCGTGTAAGCAAGCGTCAGGTGACGCACATCCTTGGGCAGGTCGCGGTCGACGATGAAACGCACCGGCATTTCGATGCGCTCGCCCGGCTGCAGGACCTGCTGGGTGAAGCAGAAGCATTCGGTCTTGTGGAAGTAGGTGGCCGCCACCGACGGCGCGATGCTCGGGATCGCCTGGGCAGTCATCGGCTTGTCGGTGGGGTTGTAGGCGACGAACAGCATCTGGTTCACCGCGCCCGGATGCACCACCAGTTGCTCGGCTTCGGGGTGGAATTCCCAGACCATGTCGATGTTGTTGTTGGCGACGAACTGGATCTTCACTTCGCGCGACTGATCGACCACCTGGCCATCGCCCTGGTAGGCGCTGCCGGAGGTCTTGCCGTTGATCCCCAGCGCCTTGCACATCACGTCGTACAGCGGCACCAGGGCGAAGCCGAAGGCGAACATGGCAACCACGGCAATGACCAGCCGGGTCACCAGCTTGCGCGTTTCGATGTTGCCGTCGCTCATCTTGTTGTCCTCTTTTCGTAGGAGCGAGCTTGCTCGCGAACCACTTGAAGCCATGGCCGGTGGGGAGGCCGGTTCGCGAGCAAGCTCGCTCCTACAAGAGCCGGTTCGTCACTTCACTTCGGGCGGGGTGCTGAAGGTGTGGTACGGCGCGGGCGAGGGAATCGTCCACTCCAGGCCTTCCGCGCCATCCCAGGGTTTGGCCGGTGCTGGCGGGCCGCCGCGGATGCACTTGATGACGATGAACAGGAACAGCAGCTGCGTGGTGCCGAACATGAAGGCGCCGATGGACGAGACCATGTTGAAGTCGGCGAACTGCAGGTTGTAGTCCGGAATCCGCCGCGGCATGCCGGCCAGGCCGACGAAGTGCATCGGGAAGAACGCCAGGTTCATGCCGATGAAGCTCATCCAGAAGTGCAGCTTGCCCAGCGTCTCGTCGTACATGTGGCCGGTCCATTTCGGCAGCCAGTAGTAGGCCGAGGCGAAGATGCCGAAGATCGCGCCGGGCACCAGCACGTAGTGGAAGTGCGCCACCACGAAGTAGGTGTCCTGGTACTGGAAGTCCGCCGGGGCGATGGCCAGCATCAGCCCGGAGAAGCCGCCGATGGTGAACAGGATGACGAAGGCCACGGCGAACAGCATCGGCGTCTCGAAGGTCAGCGAGCCCTGCCACATGGTCGACGCCCAGTTGAACACCTTCACCCCGGTGGGCACGGCGATCAGCATGGTCGCGTACATGAAGAACAGCTCGCCCACCAGCGGGATGCCGACCACGAACATGTGGTGCGCCCAGACGACGAAGGACAGGAAGGCAATCGACGCGGTGGCGTAGACCATCGAGGTGTAGCCGAACAGCGGCTTGCGGCTGAAGGCCGGGATGATCGAGCTGACGGCGCCGAACGCCGGCAGGATCATGATGTACACCTCGGGGTGGCCGAAGAACCAGAACACGTGCTGGAACAGCACCGGGTCGCCGCCGCCGGCCGCGCTGAAGAAGCTGGTGCCGAAGTGGATGTCCATCAGCATCATCGTCACGCAACCCGCCAGCACCGGCATCACCGCGATCAGCAGGAACGCGGTGATCAGCCAGGTCCAGACGAACAGCGGCATCTTCATCAGCGTCATGCCCGGGGCGCGCAGGTTGAGGATGGTGGCGATCACGTTGATCGCGCCCATGATCGAACTCATGCCCATCAGGTGGATGGCGAAAATGAAGAAGGTCACGCTGTGCGGCGCGAAGGTGGTGGAAAGCGGCGCGTAGAAGGTCCAGCCGAAGTTCGGGCCGCCGCCGGGCATGAACAGCGTGCTCACCAGCAGGCCGAAGGCTGCCGGCAGCAGCCAGAAGCTGAAGTTGTTCATGCGTGGCAGGGCCATATCCGGCGCGCCGATCATCAGCGGCACCATCCAGTTGGCCAGGCCGACGAAGGCCGGCATCACCGCACCGAAGACCATCACCAGGCCGTGCATGGTGGTCATCTGGTTGAAGAACGCCGGCTCGACGATCTGCAGGCCCGGCTGGAACAGTTCGGCGCGGATCACCATGGCGAAGGAGCCGCCAAGCAGGAAGGCGCAGAAGCTGAACCACAGGTACAGCGTGCCGATGTCCTTGTGGTTGGTGGTCAGTACCCAGCGCATCAGGCCCTTGGCGGGGCCGTGGTGGTGGTCGCCGGCGTGAGAATGGTCGGGGTGATCGATCACTGTACTCATCGCGGCCTCCTTATTGTTGTTTCTGCTTGTAGGCGACCACGTCCTGCGGGGTCACCATGTCGCCGTCGTTGTTGCCCCAGGCGTTGCGCTCGTAAGTGATCACCGCGGCGATGTCGACTTCCGAGAGCTGTTTGCCGAAGGCCGCCATGGCCGTGCCCTGGACGCCGTTGAACACGGTTTCCAGGTGGTGCTCCTTGGGCCCGGTGACGATCTTCGAGCCCTTGAGCGCCGGGAACATCGGCGGCATGCCCTGGCCTTCAGGCTGGTGACAGGCGGCGCAGATGGTGTGGTAGACCTTGTCGCCACGGGCGACCAGCTCTTCCTTCGTCCATTCCTTGCTGGTCAGCTCCTTGAGCTTGACCGCCTCTTCCTTGCGCTCGGCCAGCCACTTGTCGAAGTCGGGCTTGGACTTCACGTCGACGACGATGGGCATGAAACCGTGGTCCTTGCCGCACAGCTCCGCGCATTGGCCGCGGTAGACGCCGGGCTGGTCGACCTTGGTCCAGGCCTCGTTGACGAAGCCGGGAATGGCATCGCGCTTGACCGCGAAGGCCGGCACCCACCAGGAGTGGATCACGTCGCTGGAGGTGACCAGGAAGCGCACCTTGACCCCGGCCGGCAGCACCAGCGGATTGTCCACCTCGAGCAGGTAGTGCTCGTCCTTGTCGGCCTTGTTGTGGATCTGGTCCTGCGGCGTGGCGAGGTTGGAGAAGAACTCCACATCCTGGCCCAGGTACTTGTATTGCCACTTCCACTGGTAGCCGGTGACCTGCACGTCCAGCTCGGGCTCCGAGGTGTCGTACATGTGGATCAGCGTCTTGGTGGCCGGGACGGCCATCACCACCAGGATCAGGAAGGGAATGACGGTCCAGAGGATTTCCACCGTGGTGCTCTCGTGGAAATGCGCGGGCTGCTGCCCGGTGGACCGACGGTGGACGATCATCGACCAGAACATCGCGCCGAAGACGACGATGCCGATGACCACGCAGATCCAGAAGATCGTCATGTGAAGATCGAAAACGTTACGGCTGACTTCCGTCGCACCGGGGGCCATGTTGACCGTCCAGGCGGCGTTTGCCTGACTGAAAGCCAAGAGCAAAAGGAAGCCCATCCAGACTCGTGGATGTCGCAGCATTCGGGTTCCCCTTATCGTTGTTTTTATCCCGCCGGCATAGCGCCCTGGCTGCGATCCCCATTGCAGAGGGGTCGAGCCTGAACAAGCCAACGGCCAAGGGAGTGACCGCCAAGACAACTTACCTTTGACGTCTTACCTCGGCAGCACGCAGGGCAGGCCGGGTCCATCAGGTTTTCGGTGTGTCGAAGCGGAGTATAGCCACGGGTTGCGACATAACAACGCAGAGTAAAAACTGTGTTTGAAAGACCGAAGTGTGATCTCAAAGCCACGGACGACGCGGGTTTGGAGTACCATGCTGGCCGTCTGATATGCCGTGCCGGCATAACCAGTTCATGAATATGACAATCGCGTCTTAGCTTCGCCCGGGGTGCGGCTAAGGTCTTTCTTCACTTTCCAAACCCGTTGTCTTGGAGTTGTCATGAACACCGCTGCACTGCGTGAGCTGATCCGGAATGCCCACCTGCTCGAATCCCGCCATGGCCATCTCGCCCGCCTGATCCAGAGCCAACTGCAAAGCCTGCACAAGAGCATCGCCCTGACCGGCGAGGACCCCAGCGGCACGCTGACGCGCTTCGTCCATGCCTACATCGAGCAGGTGCCGGATTTCCTCGATGCTGCCAACGCCGTGGCGCGAGCAGCCGGTATCGAGGACCGCATCAAGCCGGTGCTCAAGCTCGCCGAGCAGTTCTTCCTTACACCGCCTGCGCTGCTCGATGGCCACGATGGCCTGGACGCGCTGCTGGACGAGTCCTACCTCGCCCACCGCCTGGTGGAGGAGGTAAATGACCGCTACATCGCCCACTTCAACCAGCCGCTGATCCCGCTGGACACTACCGTGGCCAACCTGGTGGCGCACCAGTTGATCGGCGAACCCTTCGCCAACCAGCTGGATGAGGCGGTGCACCACGCGGTCAATGGCATGCTCGACGACAGCACCTTCAGCGCTGAATCCGCTGTCAGCTACCGCGCACGGCTCAACGACCCGCAGGTGGTCATGGCCTGGCAGCAGTGGCCGTGCCTGTCGCGGCAGTTCGGTGTGGAGCTGGAGCTGGGCCGCGCCTGAGGCTCAGCCCGGGCTGTGCAGCGCGCGCAGCCGACCTTCCACGCGGCGGCGCAGGCCGTTGCCTTCGATGGACAGCCGGCAATCGCTGGCTGCGGCGCTGCGGCCCCAGTCTTCGAGCAGCTCCATGCACGCGTGATCGATGTAGTTCAGGTGCTGCAATGGCACGCGCAGGTGCGTTCCCGGCTTCACCGACTGCAGCGTCCGGGACAGCGCCGGCACCTTGAGGAAGGTGGCCGCGCCGACCAGACGCAGTTCGGCACCGTTGCCTTCCTCGTCGTAGCGCAGGCTGATCTTCAGCCGTGCGGCCTTGAACACCAGCTTCAGTAGCGTCAGCGCAAAGCCCAGCAGCACGCCGGTCAACAGATCGGTGGCGACGATCGCCAGTGCGGTCGCCGCATGCACCAGCATCGGCATGCGTCCATAGCGGCCCAACGAGCGCAGCGCCTTCAGGTCCACCAGCTTGATGCCGGTGTAGACCAGCACACCCGCCAGGCTGGCAATGGGTATCTGCCGCAGCAGCCCGCCCAGCAGCACGACGAAACCCAGTAGCCAGAGCCCATGGAAGATCGCCGCGGCGCGGCTGCGCGCGCCCGCCTGCACGTTGGCCGAGCTGCGCACGATCACCCCGGTCATCGGCAGCGCGCCGACCAGCCCGCAGAGCATGTTGCCCACGCCCTGGGCGCTCAGCTCGCGGTCCATGTCCGAGCGTGGGCCGTTGTGCATACGGTCCACGGCGGCGGCCGAGAGCAGCGTCTCGGCGCTGGCGATGAAGGCGACCACCACCGCGGCCAATAGAATGGCCGGGTCGAGCAGAGCGCCAAGATCGCCGGGGCGAATCCAGTCGATGGCATCGCCAAGGTTCTGCGGCACGCTCACCCGCAGCACGTCGAGTTCCAGGGCGATGCTCGCCAACGTCGCCAGGCTCACGCCGATCAGGGCGCCGGGCAGCATGCGCAGCCGGCGCGGTTTGAAACGCTCCCACAACGCCATGCAGGCCATGGTGCCGAGCCCGAGCAGCGCCGCATCGAAACCGCTGGTTTCGGACAGGAGCGCGGCCGGGAACGCCAGCAGGTTATCCAGCCCGGACGCCTGCGGCTTGAGATCGAGCATCACGTGCACCTGCGACAGCACGATGAGAATGCCGATGCCGGCGAGCATTCCATAGACCACCGCCGGCGAGGTCACGCGGAACCAGCAGCCCAGGCGCAGCCTGCCCGCCAGCAGCTGCAGCGCGCCGGCCAGCAGCAGGATCGGCCCGAGCATGGCCATGCCGTGGGCGCGCACCAGTTCGAAGACCAGCACCGCAAGCCCCGCCGCCGGGCCGCTCACCTGCAGCGGCGAGCCGGCGAGAAAGCCGACGACCAGGCCGCCGATGATGCCGGTCACCAGCCCCTTGGCCGGTGGCATGCCCGAGGCGATGGCGATGCCCATGCATAACGGCAGGGCGACGAGAAACACCACCACCGACGCGAGCAGGTCGCGCGGCAGTGCTTGGCGCAGTTGGGAAAATCCGCATGGAACAGAGTGGGAGGCCGACATGGCGCTGTTCTCCTTCGAGCATTTTTCGGGCGCGCGAAAGCCCACGACGCCGGTCTCGACCGCATCGACACGCGCAATTCAAAGGGATGGCGAACGCAGTGGCTGCGTACGCCTCAGGCAGGGATCAAGGCAGAAGCGGGGCGCGGCGTTTGTTCTGCTGGGCCGCCGCGCCCCGGGTGCGTGCTGGTATCAGCCGCTTATTGCGGGGAATAGCGCGGGCGTGGGGTGGCGCTGGGCGTCGGGCCTTCGCCGTCGAGGGCGCGGAAGCGGCCTTCCTGGGCATCGTAGGCCTTGATGGCGCTGGTCTCGATGTCATACACCCAGCCGTGGATGAACAGCTGGCCGGAGGCCAGGCGCGCTGCTACTGAGGGGTGCGTCTTCAGGTGATCGAGCTGGGCCACCACGTTCTCCTCGGTGAGCACGCCCAGGTGTTCCTGGGTCGCGCAACCGCAGGTCTGCGCGACCACGGTGCGGGCCACTTCGGCATGGCGCAGCCAGGCTTTCACCGTCGGCATGCCTTCCAGTGTTTGCGGCGCCAGCACCGCCTTCATCGCGCCACAGTCGGAGTGACCGCAGACGATGATGTGCTGCACGCCCAGGGCCATCACCGCGAATTCGATGGCGGTGGATACGCCACCGTTCATCTGGCCGTAGGGTGGTACGACGTTGCCGACGTTGCGGGTAACGAACAGGTCGCCCGGCGAGCTCTGGGTGATCAGCTCAGGGACGATGCGCGAATCGGCGCAGGTAATGAACATGGCGCGCGGGTTTTGCGCATGGGCCAGCTTCTTGAACAGCTCTTCCTGTTGCGGGAAGACGTCGTGACGGAACTGACGGAAACCCTCGACGATATGGCGAAGCGCCTCGTCGGCAGATTCGTGGGCGTGATCCTCACCGTGCGTTTTGTCGTTCATGTATCAGCCTCGAAGAATGACGAAGAATTTTCCCACGTCAGCCGACGCTCTCCCTGGGGAGAAAAGGCACAGGCGTGGGAAAAAATCTGTCGTGACCGGTAAGTCACTTTGTGCTCAAACCCTAGGTCAGGAAGATTAAACCAAAATTAAAAAATCGCTCTGGAATGAGCTTTTGCATGATGTTTCGCCGATATTTCACGATGATATCGGCAAGCTATCATGGCGATGAAATGTCACACTGCAACTGTGATGATGGCGATGTTCTGCTTTTGGGCAATATGCCATTATCCGCTGCGATTTCTGTCAGACCCGGACCACCGGGCCTCTTGCTTGGTCAGGATGACGAGCGTGGCGCACGACGCCGGACCCTTCCCTACCCCCCCAGGAAACAAGGATGTGACCATGCAAGACATCTACAAGATGGCTGGCCATGCGGCCGCGAGCGCGGTGCAGACGGTCAGCGGCGGCGAGCTGCTGATGCCGATGTTCCACTGCCTGGAGCCGGACGGCCGGCTCAAGATGGTGGTGCTGATGGCGGACACCGGCGAGGAAGCCATGCAGGCGGGCCAGCGCATGTACCAGGAAAACACCCAGCAGGCCCAGGGTGCGGTATGGATCGTCGATGGCTTTGTGACCCACAAGGAGGTTGGCAAGGTCGACGCACTGATTCTGAACATTGTTTCCTACGCCGAACCGCGCCGTGAGATGCAACTGGCTGTTCCCTATCGCCATGCCCACAGCCACGAAGGCTTTGCCGTGTTCAAGCCGAAACTGCTGGGCGTGACCGGTATCGCCCAGGACGAGCTGCAAGCGCTGATCGATGCCTTCTATGAAGGGCGTGACGGAAATGCCGAAGGCCGGGCGATCTGGAAGGAGCACCAGCAGGACCAGATCACCGGCATGACCGGCTTCGCCGGGTTCTCCGGCGAGGACTGGAAGCACCTGCGCGAGGCGCCTGTGGCGATCTTTTGCATGGTCGCCAGCGCCGACGGCGAGATCGACGCCAAGGAGGCCCAAGCCTTCGGCAAGCTGTTCAAGGAATCCGGCAAATACCCCAGCGTGCTGATGCAGCGCGTGATGACCGAGCTCAGCCCGGATACGCCCAGCGGCCGTGCGGTGCTGATGGACTTCCTGCAGCGTTTCTCCGACCCCGAGTTCAACCGCCTGCAGTACCTGGTCGACGTCAATCGACTGCTGGGGCAGCAGGTCAGCGACGCTGACGCGGCGGCCTTCAAGGCGGACCTGCTGGCGCTGGGCAAGGCCGTGGCGGAGTCCTCCGGCGGCTTTTTCGGCTTCGGCAGCAAGGTCAGCAAGGAGGAAAAGAACGTGCTGGTGGTCATCGAAAGATTGCTCAACTCGCCGCTGCAGCTCGCCCAGATGATGGCGGACCTGGTGGCTCCCGACCGCTGATTCAGAACAGGCTCATCTGGCTGCGCGGCGGGGCGAACGCCGTGCAGTCCAGGCCGAAGCTGCCGCGCCGGCCCAGCCCCAGGCGGCGCATGGCGACCTCGAAGCGCTTGGCCAGCAGATCGGCGAATGGGCCTTCGCCGCGAAAGCGGTGACCGAAGCGGCTGTCGTAGATTTCCCCGCCGCGCAGCTGGCGGATCAGGCTCATCACATGGCTGGCGCGCTGCGGGTAGTGTGCCGCCAGCCATTCCTCGAACAGCGGGCCAACCTCGCGCGGCAGGCGCAGCATCATGTAGCTGGCGCTCTGGGCGCCGGCGTCATGGGCGGCTTCGAGCAAGGCCTCCAGCTCGCGGTCGTTGATCATCGGGATCATCGGCGAACACAGCACTCCGACCGGAATGCCCTGTTCGCGCATCACCCGGATCGCCCGCAGGCGCGCGGAGGGCGCGGCGGCCCGCGGCTCGAGGATGCGCTTGAGCTCATCGTCCAGCGTGGTCAGGCTGATCATCACGGCGACCAGATTCTGTCTCGCCAGCTCCGCCAGCAGGTCGAGGTCGCGCAGGATCAGCGAGCCCTTGGTGACGATGGTGACCGGGTGGCGGAAGCGCAGCAGCACTTCGAGGATCTGCCGGGTCAGGCGCTGCTGGCGCTCGATGGGCTGGTAGGGATCGGTGTTGGCGCCCAGGTTGATCGGCGCGCAGACGTAGCCCTTGCGGCTCAACTCTTCTTCCAGCACTTCGGCGGCGTTGGTCTTGGCGATCAGCTTCGTCTCGAAATCCAGCCCTGGCGACAGGTCCCAGTACGCATGGCTGGGCCGCGCGTAGCAGTAGATGCAGCCCGTGCTTATCCATTAAGTCAACCCCTAGACACCGATGTGTGAGCCTCGCGTTCGAGACGGCGGCTGGACTGGATGCGATTGAGATAGCCGTAGATGTAGATCTTCAGCAGGTCGGCAGGATGGTAAGCGGGGCGACCTGTTTCAGCCGGGACGACGCCCTCGAAACCCAACTGGCCAAGGTTGAGTTCATCGACGAAAACATCGACCACCCGCACCGGGTTGGTGTCCGCCACGTAGTCATCCAGGCTCTCGGGAAGCAGCGCGCTTTGGCCTCGATGCTCTCCCTGGATAAAACGCTTCATTGGCGCCCCCGCTGATTTCGAATCCATCAAATCACAGCAAGGTCGATGCCAACGTTTTTACACAGCCTGGGCCACTAGCGGTCGCTCTCATCAACCCTCACACGGCAGCATGTGACAAAGCCTGTCGACTGTGCGTGAGCCTATTGGCTTTGGAGAGTAGAGCGTGGTTAGCCAAGGTGCCTTGCGAACCTTTATGGGATTGACCTGTATAGTGCCGGAGCGGAGATTAAGCTCCACCGAACCAATGGTAGTGCGAGAGGGAAGATGCGCCGATTTGAAGCCAAGGACCTAATTGCGCTCGCGACCGCGCCAATGAATCCAGATGATCATTGGTACGTGGATGCTGAACAAGCCTCGCAGTACCTGGTCGCGAATGCGAATGCTGATGAGATCGTCATCTATGCATCCGCTCCCGCGGTATTGATCGTCGGAGCTCTCGTACCAACCGTTAACGTCACACCGGTTGACGGAGGCGCGCTTCAGAATACGTCGCTTTGCACTGATGCAGCTTGGAAGATTCAAAAGTCTTGGAACGCGGCTGAAGGTTACCGCGTATACCTAGAGCCACCATTTCCGAATGACCGGGTATCAGCCCTCTCTGGCGGCGAGACGCTCGTCACAAGGCGATATCTTTCGGGCGTGCACAAAGGTCCGGCTCCAATTGAAGTCAGCCAGAAACTCGTCCACTGCCTGGACATTCACTATATCCCCGAGCGGAATGCCTACTGTCGCCTAGACGGCAACGGGGATATCGAGGATGTGATACGGGTTTTGACGCTTCCAATCGATGAGCAGTTGGAAGGTAGAGAAGTCGTAACGATCCTTCGCAAAGATCTGGACACATACATGGCAGTCGCGGATCTAGCGCTGGTTATCAAGTTTGACTTCACGCGGACCGTTCGCGGTAGCTTCAGCGGCTGGAATGACGTAAGCCGCTACCATCGCGATGGGGAGGATCTTTTTTACCATGGCGGTTCAGCCGCTCGTGCCAGCTTCATGCACGGCGCTATGGTTGTGCGCTCACGAACAACCCTGGCTGAACAGGAAGAGGCGTGGCGCAGGGATTTTGAAGGTGCCCCTGACCGGGAGTATGCAGTTTTCAAAATTTACGACCGCAAAAATGATCGCAATGTCGAGACATCCGCTAGCCCGCTTCATATCGTCAGCTACTTCGAGCAAAGCGACCTGCCGTGGCAAATCTCTCCCGCATTCTTTAGGCCTGAGGTTCTCCAGCGCTTCAAGGCCGACCCAGAAAAATACACGCTCGAAGACCGAAGCATCTCCTGCCGCGGAGCTTGGCACATCAAGTCATACGACATAAATGAGGCAGGCCAAGTCCACGTTTACATCGGCGACCTCGCCAAGCTTCCTATTGCAGAGCAAAACTACTGGAAGGCATTCAACGAATGGCCGAAGTCATCCATCTCGGCACGAGCCCATCGGACGGATATAGAGGGGCAGTGGTGTACGACCTACGACCCCTTAAATTCTTTAAGAAATAAGGTGAGAGCACTGGATAAGGCCTGCCCGGAATGGTGGAACCGGAGAGGCGATGCACTGATGGATAGCGTACTGGCCCCGGCTACCGACTCCCCGAAAGAATGGGGAGATGAAATATTGGCGCTCGACCAATTGCTGGTGGAGGGCTTCCTGGATAAGCCTCTGCGAAAGATCGCCCAAGAAAAAGGGCGAGAAATAGAGCCTGTGTGGCGCTCGCTGAAGCTTCTTCATGAAATTCTGCTTGGAAGCACTCTGAGTGAGGAGGCTGCCAAACAACTGCTGGCTCCTATGAAAAAGCTCCATGAGCTTCGCAATGAGATCCGAGGACACGCGACCCATGAGAAAAAGGAGGTCGCAATTCGCGAGGCCCGTACTACCCACGGTAATTTTCGAGCTCATTTTTTCCATCTTGCAGAAGGCTGCGACCAGGCTCTCATCGGCGTGCTAAAGGCACTCGAGTTCGAAATGGAAGATTAGAAAACCGAGTTCTGACCCGCCCCAGCTGTAGGCATGCTTCGTCTCACAATCGTCACCCGCAACGTTGCGAGAGCCAACCAGACCCGAGAGTAGGAACGGCAAATGACCAAGAAAAAGAAGAAGAGTCGTTCAGGCAAGATCACGACACCGCTCGCCGGCCACAAAAGGGTCGGTAAAGCTCTCGTGCCCCCAATGCTGCAGCTAGAGGGGGTGAGCTTTTCATCTTGGGTCAATGACCGTCTACCCGAGATGCTATGGGCCAGCCTCGTGATCACAGTCATCCCCAGGGATCAGGCGCTTGAGGCATTCCGTGACATTGCCGCGTTAGGTCTTCGCTATCGCAAAGACGAACGGGAGCAGGCGACAGGTTGGACGCTGAGACACACCCATCTTCCCGCTCAACCGCGTGAGCTTTTTGAAGCGCTCGTTGGCCGAGTATTGCGGTGCCACGCAGGTGCTCAGGCCCTACGCCCCCTACTCCTTCTGGAAAACCTTCCAGGTATTACCTGGTGGAAAGCTGCACTTGGTAGCGAACCAATCGAAGATGACTGGCAGACACTTGGGCAGGCTGTTCAAAAGACCTTCGACCACCAGTCTCAAGAAGCAACAGACGTTCGCTGGGTCAGCATTCTGTTCAAAATCGCCTTGGGAGAAATGCTGTTCCCCGCAGGTTTTGAGGAGCACCTTCTAGAGATTGTTGAGTATCCAAATCGCGGAGATATGAGGAGCGTTCGCCCCTCTATCAGGGCCATGGAGATGACGTTCACTCATCTGGGTCAAAGCTCATGGTCTGAGTCATTTTGGACCGACATGCTGCAACAAACGGGTTGCACTCCTGCTCCGTTGCTGCCCAGAGAAAAGCCCTCAAATGATCTTCAGGCTGTCCGGCTGGGGCTCGTTGAGGTCCGGAAAGCTTTACTTGAACACTGGTTTACAACTCTAAGCACTTCTGGGATAGACCCTAAGCAGGACGGCGTCTTTGGTTTCGGCTTTTTCGCGCTGTCCTGTTTTGCGGAAATGAGTTCAGGCCCATTGAACGAAGGCATTGCCGGCAGGCTCCTGCTTCGTGCGCTTACAGAGTGCAGGATTTCGTTGGCATTTTTGGTTCGGTGCGGCGATGACGCCATGTGGAAGAAGTTCCGATCCTATGGCGCCGGCCAGGCAAAGCTCGCATTGCTCAAGCACGAGGAGATGACAGGCGAAAGGCCTCGATTCGTAACCCTGGAAACCCTGGAACGCCTGGCGAATGAAGACTACTTCCAAGAATACGTCGAGATCGATCTAGGCCATTGGTGTGGCAAAGATCTTCGAAAACTGGCAGAGGAGTCAGGCACCAAGGAAGATTATGACCGGTACTACGGCTGGGCTTCAGGCTTCGTTCATGGACAGTGGGGCGCCATGCGAGACAGCAACTTCACTCACTGCCTGAATCCGTTGCACCGTTTCCATCGTGTTCCACTACCTTTCCATCGGAAGCTCGAACCAACGCTTGATGACGGATTGCAATTGGTCAACTCCATCCTCGACGACGTTAGCACTGCGTATCCTGGCTTCAATGCTCGTATCAAGATCAGTTCTGACTCTATGGAGCGGCAAGAGGATGCTGCGACAGTAGAGCCTACGTAGCACTAGAAAGGCGAACGGGCTTTTCTCGCTGGGTAATTGGACAGACTTTCCCGCTCATTTGCATTCGACCTGACCAGTCACTTGCATCGAATTTGACCAGCATGCTTCGTGGCCCTATCTGGCACAGAACGCCCAGCCCCTGCTGGAGCTGATTTACCTCAGGGCAATTCACCGCGCTGGTGAGAGAAAACTAGCGGTGTTCTCCAACAGAGCATTTGGTTAGGACGTCTGCTACTGGCCGGGGGCTGCGAATGACGGAGGTCAGGAGCCGGCCAAATACCACCGTTGAGGCTTTTAGGTATCTAAGAAGGGTGACTCACCTCGAGGCCATCACTCTCCCTTTCGCGGTCATCACGGCACCTGTCCAGAACTAGTTGCTGAACCGAGCGAAATACTGGAGATGTCTATCAGACGCGTGTGGTAACAGCTAGCAACCAACGGCTGGTAGCGCCGAAATTTTATTTTAGCCGCTTCGCTTCCCCGACCTTGAATTCCGATTTAGCGACCTCACCTGATCTCAAAGAGCCAGTACGCATTAGTGGTTCTGATGTTTCTAGGAGGCCTCGTGGGAAAACAAGAAAAAGCCAATGCTGCCACCGGCCGCTATGACACTGACGACGTGACGAAGCGTGTCGTGTGGACTCAGGCTGCAGGCCATTGTGAGCTGTGCGGTACCGACCTCATGTATGACTACCGTGCAGGTAAGCCCATGAAATGGGGCGAGGTAGCCCACATCCTGCCAGCTAGCCCAAAGGGCCCACGGGGTCGATCTGACCATGACGAAGCCAAGGCTGCGTCGCTCACCAACGACCCAGCCAATCTTATGCTTCTCTGCCCTGGCTGCCATGACAAAATTGATCGGGATGCTGAGGGATATCCAGAAAGCGATCTCAGCGGCCTGCACCAAGCGTACCTGGAGCGAGTTCGGCTGGCGGCGACCACTCCTGATGGTGGAAGAGCGATTCCAGTAATTGTCCAAAGCCAGCATTTCGCAACGAACAACGACATCCCCGTTCGTGATCTGTTGGTGGCAATGTCCTCAGAGGGACTGACTGCATTCGATCATCCCATCAAGATCACTTTTCCGGCCCCGAGCCATCGTGGCAGGGATGCCCACTATTGGCAGAGCATTAAGGACAACATTCAGCACGAATTAGAGCAGCAGCTAAAGCGCCGCGGAGGAGCCTATGGTGATGTTCCAGCGCTGGCCGTAGTGGGCGTGGCAGACATCCCAGCGCTGATCATGCTGGGGCAGTCCTTAGGTGATCGATCCAAGCGCCTGCTTTTCTCGTTCAACCGCGAACACCAACTACGTTGGCCTGACCAGTCAGCCGAACCTCCCGAGTTTGTGTTCACCCCGCCCTCGGATGGAGAAGGCCCGCTGGCTCTGGTGTTGTCTATCTCCGCGCAAGTCCCAACTCGCGATGTCGAAGAGGCACTACCTGGTGCGCGTATCGCTGAGCTGAGCATCCCAGTGCCCAGCTATGCGATGGTTCAGAACCGTCGTGTGATACACGCGTTTCGCGACGCTCTACAAACGCACTTGAGCCGGCTTGAGGCCATGACTGCAGACACAATCCATGTGTTTGCGGCGATTCCCGCTGCTTTGGCAATTGAGTTCGGGGCCTTGCTTACTACGCAACACCAACACGCTTACCTGATTTTCGATCGAGATAAAGACAACCAAAACAGGTTCACGCCAACACTACAGTTGGGCCACCAAGCCCAGGAGGTTCGTTGATGTCCATGAGCAATGAACAGACCAAGCGCGGAAGCTGGGAGCACTTTCTGCTCCGCGCCGCGAAGGAGATCTCACTGTCCGAAGCGCAGTACGAGAAGATCAACGACCGATACTCCCAGCTTGAGAAGATCCTCAACGCTTCCGACAATCCACTACTGGCGGAGGCGCACATTTTTGTCCAAGGCTCCATGCGCCTGAAGACAACGATCAAGCCCGTTTCTGGCGCCCCAGAGGATCTGGACACCATCGACGCGGACGCCATTATTTGGCTCCCTCATGCCCAGGATGCTGGAGCTCGAGAGGTTCTGGATGCCATTGAGGAACGCTTCAAGGCTGGCAGCCGTGTCCAGGAGGAAATCAAGCAACTACGCCGGGGCATCCGGATCGTCTATGCGGACGAAAACCCCGGATTCCACATCGATGTCACGCCAGCGCGTGCCATCAATGGGAATTCTCAAGGCAATGGCGAAGGTAAGCTTGAAGTACCGGATCGGGAGACTGGGTGGAAGGCGAGCAGCCCGATCCCGTACTCAAAATGGTTGCAGGTCGCGTCAACGCAAACCATCTCCTTGGCGGAACATATGGCTGTCGCGAAAAGCCAGCGCGCTTTTGATGCCGCCACTCAGGATCCGCTGCCGCAGTATCAGGACTATCTCGATCAAGACCCACTTCGGGCAACGATCAAGCTGCTGAAGCGACATCGGGATGAGTGGGCCATCCGCACCAAAAATACGGATCATCGTCCGATTTCGGCAGTCATCACCACTCTCGCTACCCACGCCTACCTTGATGTGGCGAAAGAGTCCCAGTCGACGCCGCTGAGGCCGCTAGATGCCATCCTCGAAATCGTTCGAAGGATGCCGGATCACGTTAAGTACCGGGGCAACGAATGCCAGGTTTGCAACCCGGCAGATAGCGGCGAAAACTTCGCTGAAAAATGGAATAGACCGCTCGATGGACATCGCTACCGCCGGGCATTCCAGGAGTGGCACGAGAATGCCAGCGTATCGGTCTCGCTGGGACTTGAAAGCTTCGAGTCCGCAGAGGCGTTTGCCAAGGCAGTGAACGAAAACTTCGGCATTGGCCCTACCTTCATTTCGGCAGTGAATAGCGAAATTCCGCCCAACTGGACGATGCCTGGCCGGCCTGATGGCACCACCCGAAACGCCACGTTAATGGGCACCATGTTTGGCGGCGCGAGCGGGACTGCGAGCTCTCAAGAGGATGTGAAGCCAGTTGGGCGTCTTGGTTGATCAGACGGATACGTCTCTGCAGCGCGGTATAGCCGCGCTACGGGGTGCTCTTGGCGAAGATGCCGCACACGCACTGCTTCAGCCTGCGGTCCCTCGGACCGGTGAAGCTGCGAGCTACTACTTTCCTCTGCCAGTTGACTATACGGGCACGGAGCGGCGGCTACGCATCAGCTTTCCCAAGAATTTCCCCCGCGGTGGGTTGAGGCTTACAGTCGAGCCCTCGCCATGGCTTGTATGGCCTCACGCTATGGAAGTCGGGCTCTGCCTGCATGGTTTCCAGGAGCGCCCAGTGATGGGCACCCCTGAGTATGTGGTGTCGGATAGCTTGGCGCGGTTAGCCAAGATCGTGAATTTGTCCCGCATGGGTTCATGTGCGGCTACCCGGGATGCCGAATTTCGTCGCGAAATCACATCGTACTGGTCTAGGCAGCAAGGGCAATCTCTACAAAACCTTATCCTTTTGGATCGCCCTCAAGCTGCCTCGAAGCTGTATGCCCTTAGCGATCCTCGACAAACGTTACCATCTGGCCAGGAAACAGTCTGGCTCGCCCCGGATTTGGCATCCCTGAAAAGACACTACCGGCGGACGATTGGCCGATCTCCAAGGATGCGAGCACCGGAGGCCCCAGGTTTCTACGCAAAGCTTCGGAGCTATCCGGACCTGCGTCTTCCCGCCCCGGAGCTACTGCTCACATGGCTTTTGCCGCATCTTGCTCCTAATGACAGAACGCAGCTGGTGGCTTGGTTCAATGAGCGTGGCTCACTGCCCAACCGCTGGATCGCTTTGGAGCTACCCGGGGATGCCAGCGCCCCAATCTACTGCCTGAACGTTCGCGCATACGGCCCACGGCTGGATCGAGGATCGAGGTTTTACCTGCGATCAGCGCGGCGCCGGCCTGCAGTTGTAGTCAATCATCCCCCAGTTCTGATCCGAGCAACGACGCTGGATGTGCTGGATAGGACGGAGATTTTGTCCCGTGACCTCAGTGGCGTGGCGCAGAAGCTAGAAGGAGCTCGCGTCGTTTGCGTTGGGGTAGGCTCATTGGGTAGCACCGTTGCCCTACAGTTGGCGCGTTCGGGGGTTGGTCATCTGACACTCATTGACCCGGATCACTTGGTCTCGGCAAATCTTGGCAGACATGTGCTCGGTGCCGATGACCTTGGTCTCCCCAAGGCCGAAGCGCTTCAGGAAAGAATTCGCAAAGACCTGCCCACCACGGATGTCGCGGCGTTCGCCACCTTCGCCGAAGTGGTGATGTACAAGAATCCCGAGGTTTTTGATAAAGCGGATCTGGTAGTGGTTACTACCGCAGACTGGCAGTCGGAGGTGGCGCTGTGGGGGGCCAAGTCAAATGGCACCTCCTGGGGTTTACTCCAGGCTTGGAGTGAACCTCATACACAGGTGGGGCATGTGCTCCTTGCGCCATCTGGTGCATTTGATGCTCGAGGCCTATTCACAGACAACGGTGATTTTAAGCACAAGTTCACCGAGTGGCCGGAAGGAGGGGTCGTCGCCCTTCCCGCCTGCGGGGAGAGTTTCATCCCGGGAGGCTCACTTGGGATGGTGAACATTGCTTCGATGGTTTCTCAAGCTGCATTACGAGCGTTGAATGGCAACATCGGTAGCCCGAGCTGGGTCAGCAGCATCAATCGACCTGATGACGTGGTTACGCTGGGAGGTAACTATCTCGGGCCTGAGCTACCTGCCGGAATGCAGCAGGCCCTGCTGGAGCGCGATTGGCCGGAAATATCGGAGAGAAGTAAATGACGGCGATCGCCTGGCAATGGACCTGGCCCGGGCTAAACACTTCTCTGTTGGTATCGCAGGAGGTTGCGAGCCTGCTGGAGAGCTACAGACAGAAGCACTTTGATGTAGAGCGTGGAGGCCAGCTATTCGTTGACCCTTCAGGCGCTGCCGGATTGGTACTGGCCTTGGCAACTCCTCCTCATAAAGATGATCGGGCTGGTAGGACCTGGCTGGATTTGAATGCTCGTCGCTGTCGAAAGGAAATTGAGCAGGCTAACGCCACAGGTCTCCGCCTGGTGGGGTACTGGCATACGCACCCGCAAAGTATTCCTATGATCTCCCCCACTGATATCGGGAGTTTTTCCAGGTTCGCTGCGTACTACACCCAACAGCTGCCGCACCCGCTAGCAATCATCGTGGGCAACTCCAGCAGCCACGAAGGCATAAAGGCTTGGTCTTTTAGGGATGGGCGTTATGTTGAGGCCATCCGGGGCAGTTGGCCCGGTTAGCGGTTACGTGCCTCTTCCAGCATGAGAGCGAAAAGCTCCCCCTGAAATCGTGCGTCGTCTAACGCGTTATGGTTGGGAGCGCTTTGGGGTTTGAAACGAGCGGTCATTTGAGAGGATTTAGTTTCCCCCCAGCGGCATCCGGTAGCCCCCATGTAATACGCCTTGATGTCGAGTGCGGTGAACCCAAAGGGGTTCGTCCCAGAATATTTTTGGAAGTAGTAGTTGATGAACGACCAGTCAAACGGGGCATTCAGCCCCACGAAAACGACTTTCTGATCTGCCGAACATACCTGGTTCAACCATTGCTTCAGCTTGAGCATCGCCGTCTTTGGGGCTAGCCCTTCGTTTTCGAGCCTGGTGAGGTCAAGGCCAGTTACGGCGACAGCCTCCGGATCGTGTTGTAGGCCGTCTGGCTGGAGCTCGAGATAGATTGACTGAGCGGGCTCTGAGACGACGCAAGCGCCGATGGAAAGCAGGCTATAGATGCCTGGCACCGGCCCCGAAGTCTCGACATCGACGGAAACATAAAGCTCATCGCTCATCATCTTGCTCCCTATATTTCGAACAGTATGCTGGGGGTTGAACAAGGCTAACACCCCCAACTCGATGGAGAAGTAGTCGCCGTGGATAACGCTCGTGACTGTGTGACCAAGGAAATTGTTGAGGCCGAAGACCTCAAGCTGTTGGCAGTAGTGGACACCTATGGCTACCAGTGCACAGGCTGTGACACTCAGGCTTTCCCCCCGGTCCTATCGCCCGGAAACCCTCAGTTGGCAGCAAGGGCGATAGCTACGACAACGCCTTGGCCGAAACCATCAACGGGCTGTACAAGGCCGAGCTGATTTACCGTCAATCATGGAAGAGCCGCGAAGCTGTTGAGATGGCGACTTTGAAATGGGTGCACTGGTACAACCACCAACGCTTGCTGAGCTCAATCGGATATATCCCGCCCGCGGAGGCTGAGGCAAACTTCCACCAGCAACAAGCAGATCAGGCCATGGCGGCCTGACTTAAACGGAACGGCCTCCACAAAACCCGGGGCGATTCATTAATAGCGGCCCTCCGTTTACCTAGCTTGCCCCTTGCTCGACGGCGCTCCATACGATCTATGCGTTGCTGTGTCCGGTTCAGGCGACTTTGTCAGAACTGAGTTTTCTGGAGCGTTTCAGCTACTGCGGCAGAATGCTTGGCCCTACCTTTGGTTGCAGTGACCTTCTGGGTGGTTGTAATCACTTCAATCTTGAGGGAGAAGTCATTGGCATAGGGTCGGTTCTGAAAGAGCTGCCGGAGGTAAGCTACAAATCGCTCAGCTAGCTCGACGCTATCCAGGTAGAGCGTCTTGTACGAGAGGCGACCGGTAGGGCTCGCATAGAGCCCGGCAACGATGTCCTCATCTCTATAGTGGGGATTACTAAGATTCGACGGGATAAGACGGTGGGGTATCTCGACTCGGACCGTCGCGTACTCCACGACCGATTTGTTCGGAAAATCCCCAGCGCTACGCAACTTCTTTGAGCCGGTCATGACATCAGTCCTTTACTGTCAAAAATCATTGTGACGTTATCACGCCTGAGGCAAACCACATCGGAGCGCAGTAGCTTTCTCAAACCAGCACTCTGTTCAGACTGAACTCACTACCCAAAAGTGTATCCGGACGTTTATTACCGGTCCCTGCTGCCCGTTCCGTTCCGTGGCGTGGCCTGGCGGCCATGATCGCGATTTGAATTACCTGCGTGAAATAATGCTGGGCCTAGCCTAAAGTCAGTTGCCGCATTCAATATGGATAGCCAGCTAGGACAGCCGGCCCCCTCGAAAGGAGTTCGACCATGCCCATGATCCTTCGCTACCTCTCCGTCTCCCTCGCTTCCGCCCTGGTGGCCGGTTATGTGGCCCTGTGGCTGGCCAACCCCGTGCCCCTGGAACAGCCCCATGCCGTTGTTCGCCCGCCGCTTACTATTGAGCAGCAAGGCGATGACCTGATGTTGTGGGGTGCCTGGAATACGGTGGCCGGCTACGAGCCGCCCGGAGTGAATGCGGTGGAGATTCGTTGCAACCGCGGCAGCAGCACATGCCAGGAGGCCTATGCCTCGATCCTGCAGCATGACCAGGGCGAAGACCTGGAAGCCCAGGTGTACAGCTACGAGGTGGTGGAGTGGACGGAACAGATGCTGCGTGCCACCGCGTTGATGCCCAGTACGCAATGCGTGATGCGCAGCCTAGTGGTTTCCCTAACGGATGGCGCCGCCACCCTGGAGCTACTGCCGAACGGTGACGACTGTCAGTTCGACGCCAGCGCTGCGGTGCTGGAAGGCGACCCGCTCTAGGCCGTTACCAGGCTCGGCCAGCGGTCGTGCACCGCTGGCATACCCTGCGGCGGGGTGGTGGTGACCACGTAGACCCGCCGTTCTTCCCCGTGCTCGATCAGCAGCGCCTCGATGGCTTGGCCTGGCTCCAGGTCGAACCAGTGCGAGGCACCTGATGCGTCTTTCTCCATAAAGCGTTCGACCAGCACGTGCACTGGCTGCGGGTGGTAGCGCGCCCATTTGCCGGCGGTGATGGAGTCGGTTCGGGCCCAGCCGGTGGCGGGCAGGTGGCCGGGTTGCTCTTTACGGCGGCCCCAGGCGACCCAGGCCACTGCACCGTCGGCCTGACGCACGGGCAGGGCGGCGCATGGGTTGGGGAAGTAGATTCGCAGTTGCTGGCCAGTTTGGGTGTAGCGCCCGGCCACTTGGGGTCGCCTCAGAAAACGGAAAATAAAGCACGCTAAGCCGGTTGCAGCGGTCGTAGCGGCCTGAACTTGCCCGCGCCGATCTTGGCGCTGCTGCGCCAGAGGTAATCGCCGGTGAGGTTGATGTGCTCCCAACCGAGCGGCGACAGGTACTGCAACAGCGCGTCATCAACGGCATGGCCGTTGCCACGCAGCGCGTGCGCAGCCCGTTCCAGATAGACCGTGTTCCACAACACGACGGCAGCCGTTACCAGATTGAGGCCGCTAGCCCGGTAGCGCTGCTGCTCGAAACTGCGGTCGCGGATTTCACCCAGGCGGTTGAAAAACACTGCCCTGGCCAGCGCATTGCGCGCCTCGCCCTTGTTCAGGCCGGCATGCACGCGGCGGCGCAGTTCCACGCTTTGCAGCCAGTCCAGGATGAACAGCGTGCGCTCGATGCGGCCCAGCTCGCGGAGCGCCACGGCCAGGCCGTTCTGGCGTGGGTAGCTGCCGAGCTTTCGGAGCATCAGGGAGGCCGTCACCGTGCCCTGCTTGATCGAGGTGGCCAGCCGCAGGATTTCGTCCCAATGGGCGCGGACGTGCTTGATGTTGAGCGTGCCGCCGATCATGGGTTTCAGCGCGTCATAGGCGGCGTCGCCCTTCGGGATGTAGAGCTTGGTGTCGCCCAGGTCGCGGATGCGCGGCGCGAAGCGGAAGCCCAGGAGGTGCATCAGGGCGAAGACGTGATCGGTGAAGCCCGCCGTGTCGGTGTAATGCTCCTCGATCCGCAAGTCGGACTCGTGGTACAGCAGGCCGTCGAGCACGTAGGTCGAATCGCGCACGCCGACGTTCACGACCTTGGTGTGAAATGGCGCGTACTGGTCAGAAATGTGGGTGTAGAACGTCCGCCCTGGGCTGCTCCCGTATTTCGGGTTGATGTGGCCGGTGCTCTCGGCCTTGCTGCCGGTGCGGAAGTTCTGGCCGTCCGACGATGAGGTGGTGCCGTCGCCCCAGTGCTCGGCGAAGGGATGGCGGAACTGTGCGTTGACCAGATCGGCCAGCGCCGCCCCGTAGGTTTCGTCGCGGATGTGCCAGGCTTGCAGCCAAGCCAGCTTGGCGTAGGTCGTGCCGGGGCAAGACTCCGCCATCTTGGTCAGGCCCAGGTTGATCGCGTCGGCGAGGATCGTGGTCAGCAACAGGTTCTTGTCTTTGGCCGGGTCGCCCGATTTCAGATGCGCGAAATGCCGAGTGAAGCCCGTCCATTCGTCCACCTCCAGCAGCAGTTCGGTGATCTTGACGTGCGGCAGGATCATTGCCGTCTGGTCGATCAGCGCTTGGGCGGTGTCGGGTACCGCCGCGTCGAGCGGCGTGATCTTCAAGCCTGACTCGGTGATGATGGCGTCCGGCAGCTCGTTGGCCGTCGCCATACGGTTGACGGTGGCAAGCTGTGTTTCCAGCAGCGTCAGCCGGTCGTTCAGGTACCGGTTGCAGTCGGTGGCCACGGCCAGCGGCAATTCGCTGGCCTGCTTGAGGCTGGCGAATTTCGCGGGCGGCACCAGGTAGTCCTCGAAGTCCTTGAACTGGCGCGACCCCTGCACCCAGATGTCGCCGGAACGCAACGCGTTCTTCATCTCCGACAGCGCGCACAGTTCGTAGTAGCGCCGGTCGATGCCGGTGTCGGTCATGACCAGCTTCTGCCAGCGCGGCTTGATGAACTCGGTCGGCGCGTCGGCGGGCACCTTGCGGGCGTTGTCGCTGTTCATGCCGCGCAGCACCTCGATGGCGTCGAGCACGTCCTTCGCGGCGGGAGCGGCCCGCAGCTTGAGCACGGCAAGGAATTCCGGCGCGTAGCGGCGCAGCGTGGCGTAGCTTTCGCCGATGCGGTGCAGGAAATCGAAGTCCTCGGGCTGCGCAAGCTTCTGCGCTTCGGTGACGCTCTCGGCGAAGGCATCCCAGGACATGACGGCCTCGATGGCGGCGAACGGATCGCGGCCCGCCTGCTTGGCCTCGATCAGCGCCTGGCCGATGCGGCCGAACAACCGCACCTTGGCGTTGATCGCCTTGCCGGACGCCTGGAATTGCTGCTGATGCTTGTTCTTGGCGGCGTTGAACAGCTTGCCCAGGATGCGGTCGTGCAGGTCGATGATTTCGTCGGTGACGGTGGCCATGCCCTCGATGGCAAGCGCCACCAGGGTGGCATAGCGTCGCTGCGCCTCGAACTTGGCCAGGTCGGCGGGCGTCATCTGGCCACCCTCACGGGCGATCTTGAGCAGGCGGTTCTGGTGCACCGACCGCTCGATGCCAGAAGGCAGGTCGAGCGCCTGCCACGCTTTGAGGCGTTCGATGTGTTCCAGCATGTGCCGCGAATTCGGTTTGACGGGCGATTGGCGCAGCCAGGCCAGCCAGGTCGTTTTGCCGTTGTCCCGACGCTTGAGCAGATCGTCGAGGCGGCGGCGATGCGCGTCCGACAGCGGTTCGGCCAAGGCATCGTAGATGCGCCGGTTGGCGCGGGTGATTGCTTCGGCGCTCGCCCGCTCGACGGCGTTGAGGGCAGGCAGAATGACCGACTGCTGCCGCAGGTGCTCGATCAAGGTGCTGGCCAGCACGATGCCCTTGTCGGTCTGCAAGGCCATCTCGGTCAGCAACTGGACGGCCTGCCGGTAGTGGCCCATGGTAAAGGGCTGGAAGCCGAACACCGTTTGCAGTTCGACCAGGTGCTCGCGCCGGGTCTGCTCCCGCTGCCCGTATTCGTCCCAGCTTTCGACGCTGACCTTGAGCTGGTCGGCGACCAGTTTCAACAAGGGCGGAAACGGCGGCTCATCGACGCCCAGGATGACACCAGGAAAGCGCAGGTAACAGAGCTGCACGGCGAAGCCCAGCCGGTTGGCCGGGCCGCGCCGCTGCCGGATGATGGAGAGGTCGGTTTCGCTGAACGTGTAGTGACGGATCAACTCATCCTTGGTGTCCGGCAACGCCAGCAGGCTTTCGCGCTCGGCGGCGGACAGGATTGAACGACGTGGCATATTTACTGATCCGTTCTCAAGTATTGATACAGGGTTTCGCGACTGATTCCGAATTCACGAGCCAGCTTGGTCTTTTGCTCGCCAGCCTCGACACGTTGGCGCAGTTCGGCAATACGCTCAGACGACAGGGATTTCTTCCTGCCACGGTAGGCCCCGCGCTGCTTGGCGAGCGCGATGCCCTCGCGCTGCCGCTCGCGGATCAAGGCGCGTTCGAACTCGGCGAACGCGCCCATTACCGACAGCATCAGGTTCGCCATCGGCGAGTCCTCGCCGGTGAAGGTCAAATGCTCCTTAAGGAACTCGATGCGTACGCCGCGCTGGGTGAGGCCCTGCACCAGGCGGCGCAGGTCGTCGAGGTTGCGCGCCAGACGATCCATGCTGTGCACCACGACCGTGTCGCCTTCGCGCACGAAGGCGAGCAGCCGTTCCAGTTCGGGCCGCCGTGTGTCCTTGCCCGACGCCTTGTCGGTGAACACTTTATCCACCTGGATCTGTTCGAGCTGCCGTTCTGGGTTCTGGTCGAAGCTGCTGACGCGGACGTAACCGATGCGCTGACCGTGCAAGGTATCCTCCTGAGGGAAATGTGTCAGGAAGAAATCTATGACCCTTGACGGCGTATGTCAATCAATTCGGAAGGCAACTCTATTCTGACGATTTAGCGCCGGATGGTCTGACGCCAAGTTAGGGTATACCCTAACTTGATGTCAGGCAGGGCCGCGCCGCTTCGTCAGAATAGAGTCTGCTTTCCAATTTTTTGACACATGCCCGCGAAGGTTATAGATTTCAGCCTGACAGAAACGGGGTTTGAGGCGCAACGGAACAGAAAGTGCACTTAAGCCGCCTTCAACCAAGGAGACATCGTGCAGGGGCACCGCATCGGCTACGTCCGGGTCAGCAGCTTCGACCAGAACCCGGAACGCCAACTGGAACAGACCCAGGTGAGCAAGGTGTTCACCGACAAGGCATCCGGCAAGGACACCCAGCGCCCCCAGCTCGAAGCGCTGCTGAGCTTCGTCCGCGAGGGCGACACGGTGGTGGTGCACAGCATGGATCGCCTGGCCCGCAACCTCGACGACCTGCGCCGCCTGGTGCAGAAGCTGACCCAGCGCGGCGTGCGAATCGAGTTCTTGAAGGAGGGGCTGGTATTCACCGGCGAGGACTCGCCGATGGCCAACCTGATGCTGTCGGTAATGGGGGCCTTCGCTGAGTTCGAGCGCGCTCTGATCCGTGAGCGGCAGCGCGAGGGTATCGCCCTGGCCAAGCAGCGCGGCGCGTACCGGGGCCGCAAGAAGGCCCTGTCCGACGAGCAGACTGTTACCCTGCGGCAGCGGGCGGCGGCAGGTGAGCCCAAGGCGCAGCTCGCCCGCGAGTTCAACATCAGCCGCGAAACTCTCTACCAGTACCTCCGCACGGACGACTGACACATGCCGCGTCGCTTGATCCTCTCGGCCACGGAGCGGGACACCCTGCTCGCGCTGCCGGAAAGCAAGGATGACCTGATCCGCTACTACACCTTCAACGATTCCGACCTGTCACTGATCCGCCAGCGGCGCGGCGACGCCAACCGTCTGGGCTTTGCGGTGCAACTCTGCCTGCTGCGCTACCCCGGCTATGCGTTGGGCACTGACAGCGAGCTGCCCGAACCGGTCATCCTGTGGGTGGCCAAGCAAGTCCAGACCGATCCGGCGAGTTGGACGAAGTACGGCGAGCGCGATGTGACCCGTCGCGAGCACGCTCAGGAACTGCGCACCTACCTTCAACTGGCCCCGTTCGGCCTGTCCGACTTCCGCGCCCTGGTGCGCGAGCTGACCGAACTGGCCCAGCAGACCGACAAGGGCTTGCTGCTGGCCGGCCAGGCGCTGGAGAGCCTGCGGCAGAAGCGACGCATCCTGCCGGCGTTGAGCGTGATCGACCGGGCTTGCTCGGAAGCCATTGCGCGAGCCAATCGGCGGGTCTACCGCGCCCTGGTCGAACCACTCACGGACTCGCATCGGGCCAAGCTGGACGAGCTGTTGAAGCTCAAGGCCGGCAGCAGCATCACCTGGTTGACCTGGCTGCGCCAGGCACCGCTGAAACCCAACTCTCGGCACATGCTGGAACACATCGAGCGGCTGAAGACATTTCAGCTGGTGGACTTGCCCGAAGGCCTTGGCCGGCACATCCACCAGAACCGCCTGCTCAAGCTGGCCCGCGAGGGTGGGCAGATGACGCCCAAAGACCTTGGCAAGTTCGAGCCGCAGCGACGTTATGCGACCCTGGCCGCCGTGGTACTGGAGAGCACTGCAACCGTGATTGATGAGCTGGTGGATCTGCACGACCGCATCCTGGTCAAGCTGTTCAGCGGCGCGAAACACAAGCATCAGCAGCAGTTCCAGAAGCAGGGCAAGGCGATCAATGACAAAGTGCGCCTGTACTCCAAGATCGGCCAGGCGCTGCTGGAGGCAAAGGAAAGCGGCAGCGATCCCTACGCCGCCATCGAGGCGGTGATTCCCTGGGACGAGTTCACCGAGAGCGTCAGTGAGGCCGAGCTGCTGGCCCGGCCGGAGGGCTTCGACCACCTGCACCTGGTCGGCGAGAACTTCGCCACCCTGCGCCGCTACACGCCGGCCCTGCTGGAGGTACTGGAGCTGCGCGCCGCCCCGGCCGCACAAGGCGTGCTGGCAGCCGTGCAGACCCTGCGCGAGATGAACGCCGACAACCTGCGCAAGGTGCCGGCCGATGCCCCCACCGCCTTCATCAAGCCGCGCTGGAAGCCGCTGGTGATCACCCCGGAAGGCCTCGACCGGCGCTTCTACGAAATCTGCGCGCTGTCCGAGCTGAAGAACGCCCTGCGCTCCGGCGACATCTGGGTCAAGGGCTCGCGGCAGTTCCGCGACTTCGACGACTACCTGTTGCCGGCCGAGAAGTTCGCCGCGCTCAAGCGGGAACAGGCCCTGCCGCTGGCGATCAACCCGAACAGCGACCAGTACCTGGAAGAGCGCTTGCAGCTGCTGGACGAGCAGTTGGCCACTGTCGCCCGCCTGGCCAAGGACAACGAGCTGCCCGATGCCATCCTCACCGAGTCCGGCCTGAAAATCACCCCGCTGGATGCGGCGGTGCCGGATCGGGCGCAGGCGCTGATCGACCAGACCAGTCAGTTACTGCCGCGCATCAAGATCACCGAACTGCTGATGGACGTGGACGATTGGACGGGCTTCAGCCGCCACTTCACCCACTTGAAGGACGGGGCCGAGGCCAAAGACCGGACGTTGCTGCTGTCCGCGATCCTCGGTGATGCAATCAACCTCGGACTGACCAAGATGGCCGAGTCGAGCCCCGGCCTGACCTACGCCAAGCTGTCCTGGCTACAAGCCTGGCATATCCGCGATGAAACCTATTCGGCGGCCTTGGCCGAGCTGGTCAATCACCAGTACCGCCATGCCTTCGCTGCCCATTGGGGCGACGGCACCACCTCATCCTCCGATGGCCAGCGCTTCCGCGCTGGCGGCCGGGGAGAGAGCACCGGGCACGTCAACCCGAAGTACGGCAGCGAGCCAGGACGGCTGTTCTACACCCACATCTCCGACCAATACGCGCCGTTCAGCACACGCGTGGTGAATGTCGGCGTCCGAGATTCCACCTATGTGCTCGACGGCCTGCTGTATCACGAGTCCGACCTGCGGATCGAGGAGCACTACACCGACACGGCCGGTTTCACCGATCACGTCTTCGCCCTGATGCACCTGCTGGGCTTCCGCTTCGCGCCACGCATCCGCGACCTCGGCGAAACCAAACTGTACGTGCCGTAGGGCGTGCAGGCCTACCCGACGCTGCGCCCGCTGATCGGTGGCACCCTGAACATCAAGCACGTGCGCGCTCATTGGGACGACATCCTGCGCCTGGCCAGCTCGATCAAACAGGGCACCGTTACCGCCTCGCTGATGCTGCGCAAGCTCGGCAGCTATCCGCGTCAGAACGGCCTGGCTGTCGCCCTGCGCGAACTGGGCCGGATCGAACGCACGCTGTTCATCCTGGACTGGCTGCAAAGTGTTGAACTGCGCCGCCGCGTGCATGCCGGCCTGAACAAAGGTGAGGCGCGCAACTCGCTGGCCAGGGCGGTGTTCTTCAACCGCCTTGGGGAAATCAGGGATCGGAGCTTCGAGCAGCAGCGCTACCGGGCCAGCGGCCTCAACCTGGTGACGGCGGCTATCGTGCTGTGGAACACGGTGTACCTGGAGCGCGCCATCCAGGGGTTGGTCGAGGCCGGCAAGCCGGTGGACGGCGAGCTGCTGCAATTCCTGTCGCCGCTGGGCTGGGAGCACATCAACCTAACCGGCGATTACGTCTGGCGGCAGAGCCGCAGACTGGAAGACGGGAAGTTTCGGCCCCTACGGATGCCCGGAAAACCTTAGCGTACGATTTTTTCCGAATTCTGCGGGCTCCCCTCCATCATGTATTGATGCTGCTTCATCTGCTCAGGCGTCATCTGGGAGTAGTGGCTGCCCATTTGATCCCAGCCCATCATGTGACCACCTCCCATCATCTGACCGTCACCCATCATGTGGCCACCTCCCATCATCTGACCGTTACCCATCATATGGCCACCCATCATGCCCCCTCCGCAGCACCCCATCATTCCGCCGCCACGCATTCCGTTCATCATGTGCATTCCTTGCTGCATCATGGTTTGGTGCTCTTGCATCAGTTTCTGACGCTGTGCAGGGTCGCTAGCTTTCTGGATTTGGCTCATTTGCTCCTGCATTTTCTTGAGATTTTCTTGTGCCTTCGCCATCTCTTGGTCGAATTGCTCAACGCTTATCGGTTGCTGTTGGGCCGATTTAGCAGCGGTTGAGTCCTGCTGCGCGGAGGCTAATGCGGGGAAAAGCGCTGCCGCCAAAGCGACGGCGGCGAGTTGGGATGCTTTCATCTTCTACTCCTTGCAGCGGGTGATTGATCGAGGGTGAATCACTACTTTCCAATATAGACCTCAATTTTTGGCATAGCCTGACTGGGATCAATGGTTGACCCTGTACCTGCTACAGGGTGTATTTAGGCTGCCTACTTGTTAGGAGGTGAACGGGATGAGTGGTGACAAAGCTTGTGGTTGTGCGAATAGCGTTGCACCGTCGAATGAGGTGTCCACCCGAAGCAATGGGGCTGCGTGGGTCAGTGAGTTTTCTGTACCCAAGATGGATTGTCCCTCTGAAGAACGCATGATTCGCTTGGCTTTGGAGGGACTGGAAGGTATCGAGTCGTTATCCTTCGATCTCAGTCAACGGCGCGTTCACGTCTATCACTCGGGGGCGATAGATCTGCACGCTAACAAGCTCGATTCCTTGGGCCTTGGCTCGACCCTGATAGGTACGTGTTGGCGCTGATGGAAAATTGACCCACCCTGCCGATTGAAATTTGACCCAGGGCGGATTGCTGATTTTGTTACCAGCAACACCTTATCGCAGACAGCCGCGATTCAAGTGACTGCTAGGGTCTCTAGGGGAGGGAAGAGTAGGTCGGGGGAATGGTTGGGCCGAAGCTCGACGACATTAAATTCGAAGAGCGCTAGGCTGAAGCTTACGATCAACCTTCCGGATATCTGATCGACTGCACCGCAAAGTGCTGTTGCCAGGTACTGTAAAATAGAAGAGTGAGCACTTGATTTGCTGGTGCTTTCAAACAACGGTGTTGTTTTTTTAACAGCCGAACTGGAAAGGGAGGCTGAGCTGCTCAGTGATCACTTTATCCGTTGGCTGATTTACGCCGGCATGTTCGCTACAGGCACTGAACGACAACGCAGATGGTATGGTCTGTGCGTTCTGACTCGTCAAGGATCGGCCAATGGATCGTTTGTCTAATTTGCTCTCGCGGTTCGGCGTGCGGGCCAATCTGTTCTATGACGGCGACCTATGCGGCTCTGCATCTTACGATGGCGCCGAGCGGCGAGGTTATATCCATCTGCTTCAGGCCGGCAGCGTGACGTTGCTTGGTCCCGATCGCAAGGATTTGCAGCTCACTCGCCCTAGCTTGATTTTTATGCCACGCCCCGCCAAGCATCAATTGTTTGCGGGTGAGTCCGATGGCGCAAAGTTGTTGTGTGCTTCCATGGAGTTTGAGGGCGGAATTGATAATCCTTTGTCGGCTTCATTACCGGACTGTTTGGTGCTCGCACTCGATGATCTGCCCATGCTGGCAGACACGTTGGAGTGGATGTTTGCCGAGGCGGCAAATGTGCATTGTGGAAGGGAAGCCGCGCTTGAGCGCTTATTTGAGCTCCTAATCATTCTGTTGCTCCGTTACCTGCTCGATCATCACCAGTTGCGCACCGGAATGATGGCTGGACTGGCCGACATGCGGCTTGCCCGATCGCTTTTACAGATGCACAACTCCCCGGAACATGCCTGGTCAATAGCAGAGCTGGCCAGTGAGTCAAATATGTCACGCGCTGCGTATGCCGTGCATTTCAAGAGTGTCATCGGACAGACGCCTGCTGATTATTTGTTGAGTTGGCGAGTTAGCCTGGCTCAGAAGCTGATGCGAGAAGGGCGCTCGATTACGCTGATTGCAGCTCAAGTCGGCTACGAAAGTCCTTCGGCGCTGTCTCGCGCATTTAGACGCAAGACGGGGTTGAGCCCTCGTGACTGGTTGAAAGATCTGGCGGGGGAAAATGATGGCAAAAAGGCCTAAGGCATTACTGCCTTAAGCCATTGAAAAAATTATGCATTAATTTTACGTTTTTCCAGTTCAACCAGCGAATGGCCTGCCACAAATATCGAAACAGCAAGCAACCCTAAGTCTTTAAGCAGAAACTGACCTGGCGCAACGGAAATCGCCGGAAACCCTAAACTAGGCTCAATGACGCCCGGAGTGGAAAACATAAAGCTAAGGGTTGTGAAGAACAGGCCTGCAGACAGAGCGCCTCCTACCACGGATAGTTTGGGCGACAGCATGCGGCCTGCGATCAGAGTGCCGATCGAAATCTCTAGTATGCCGAGCAGGCTGGAGAACATGTCGACCGAAAAAATGCTATACACCCATCCCAAAAGCGGGCTGTTGCTCACCAGTGGAACCAGGCCCTCGGCCTCGTAGTGGGTAAATTTCATGCCGCCGAACCAGAAGTAAATAATAGCGAGAGCCAAGTACGCGCCATAGATACCTAGCCCCATAGTTTTGGTTCCAAGCGTTAAGTGGGCCTGTACGCTGGACTTCGAGTTTTCAATGCCTATGGTTTTCATGTCTGAGCTTCCAGTAGTGAGTGAGAGTGTGTTGGCTGCCGAACGCCGTATGCGTTGGCGATGAGATTATTATGGCTGGCATCTCTAATCAAGAGGCATCAGAAAGTATTGATTTCAGTGCAGATCGTCTTGGGCGGTGCAATTCGCGATGAAGGGATCGCCGTGGAGAGCGATGAGTGCACTATTTCGATAAAGGAGTCGTTTTACATAGGTCGATGAAGCGCGTTGCGGCATCGCCTACTGTCATTTCTCAAATCTGACTATGGGGCTTGGGGCGAAGGGCGGCACTGACTAGGCTTAGAACAGCTACCAACTAGCCGCGCGGCCGCGATGCACAAAGAATGGTAACTGAGCCGTGAGTGCGGTGGGCGCCCGCATTTATTTCCAAACCCTACAGATACATCGATCTTCGACTTCAACCGGGCAGATAGCTGTTGCAGCAAGCCTATCAATCGACTTTGACGTGTTAAAGAGGATAGGTTTTCCAGGGTTGGGGAACAGCCAATGTCATCAACCTAAGCTGCAGCCCTGCCCAAGGCAAGCCCCCCGAAGCAGCCAGCCGCCATGGCCGTCGGGCGATGACCAGGCCTCTGCCGCTCAATCAGGCGGTCTAGCTGGGCTGGCGGTGA
>NZ_BQHJ01000015.1 GCF_021603645.1 Pseudomonas pseudonitroreducens
TCTGGTAGATGCGGAACTGCTGGCCCTTGTCGAGCAGGGCCAGGTGCGGCTCGAGGGTGAGTTCATAGCGCGCCTCGTCGCGGGAGGCGGACAAGCGCCGGAAGCGCGTGACCACGCCGTGCAGGGTGCGCAGCGGCGCCAGCGCCGGCGGGGTGAAGCCGCGAATGCTCAGCGAGGGCGGTGCGGCGTGCAGGCTGAAGCTGGCGTCCTTGCCGAGCATCGTTTCAGCGGCGATATCGAGGTTGGGGCTGGTGACTTCGATGGCGTAGCAGAAGGTTTCGCTGAGCGCTTCGGTACCGGAGAAGGCCAGCACGTCCAGCAGCGCGCCCTGGCCATCCACGGTGACGGTGTGCCGGCTGTGGTCGAAGAAGGTGCGGAGTTCACTGAGCATCGTTTCTCTCCCCGGTCTCAAACGTGGTTGGGGGGATTTCAACGGTGCGATTTGCAGGGTCAACAGGTGGCGTTGGAGCGTTGTACATGGCGGTGCATCCCTGTGGCGCGCGACGATGGAACAGCTCTGAGTCGCTTACCTTGGGAGTTCGATGAGGGGTAGGTACAGCTCCGCTGAGATGGTTGGGATATTTCCTGATGTCATCACGGATCGGGATGTAGAACTTTCAGCACTTCCTCTCGATCTTGCAGCCCCTGTCAGACTTGCGCGCTGGATTCCGCCGCGCACTCAGCGACTTGCCGCGTTCTGGCGGCAGCAAATAAAAAGGGGCGCCTGAGGCGCCCCTTTTTCGGTCTGCGTTAGCGTCAGTCCAACCGCTCCGCATAGGTAGTGACCAGATACGCCACCGCCTCGCTGTCCGCCGGGTTGCGGTAGCTGTGCGGCTGGTCGGCGTAGAACAGGATGGAGTCGCCGGTGCCGAGGAGGAAGCGTTCCTGGTTCACGCTGATTTCCAGCACGCCCTGGGCGACCACCAGGTTTTCCTGGGTGCCCGGCGCGTGGCCGGTGGAGTGTTCGGTGGCCAGACCCTTGAGGCGCAGTTCGTAGAATTCCACCTGGCGCGAGACGTCGAAGGGGAACAGCGCGCGGCTGACGAAGGCGCCGTCGCCGCTGACCAGGCGCTTGCTGTCGCGCGCGGGCAGTACGGCCACGCCTTCGAAGGCGCGGTCGTCGAGGAAGGCGGCGACCGAGACCTTCAGGCCCTGGGCGATCTTGCACAGCACCTTGATCGACGGGACGCTGCGGCCGGATTCGATCTGCGCGAGCATGGTACGGCTCACGCCGCTGAGCCGCGCGAGGCCGTCGAGGGAGAGGTTGCGCTTGGCGCGCAGGCGCAGCAGGTTGCTGGCGACGCGCTCGCCGATGGGGTCTTCGGGCGTGTCGGGCGCGGGATCAAACGCCACGGCGGGCAGCTCCGTGGCGAGCGGCAGGCCCATGGATCAGGCCTCGCGGCGGCCGCTGTCGCGGCTCTGCTGGACGATCTGGAGGGCGTCGTAGCCGGCACGCTGTGCGTACAGCATCCACATCAGCTCGGCCTGGCGGCGTGCCTGACGGCGCGTGCGGTGGCGGGCGAGGTCGATGATGTTGTCGGTGCGGTCCATGGCGGCTCCAGAAGGCTCGCAGTCAAGCCGGTGGCGGTGAAGTTGGAGCTAGCCTAGCGTTGATTCTGTTAGAACCAGAAATACTGAATTAGCATTTGGTAATTACTTATTAAGCTATAACGGCCGCGACGGAAAATCCGCCTGCACGGCCACAGACACTGCATCCGGCCGCCAGAATTCCTGGTCGAATTCCACCAGCAGGCCGTCCTCGGCGTAGTTCAGGCGCTCCAGCACCAGGTTGCTGGCGCCGGAGGCCAGTTGCAGCAGTTCGGCGTGATCGTCATTCACCGTGCCCAGGCGCAGGTTCAGCGTGCAGCGCGTCTGCAGCTTGCCGAAGCGCTCGCGCAGCACGGTGGTCAGCGAGCGGTCCAGGCGTGCGTCGAGCAGGTCCGGGCACCAGCTGGCGAGCAGGGTGTTGATCTCCACCAGCACCGGGCGGCCGTCGATCAGCCGGCGGCGGTGCAGGCGGAACACCGGCTCGTCCGGCGAGGGCAGGTTCATCCGCGCGGCCAGCCAGGCGCCGGCGCGGCGGCGTTCGGCGCTCAGGCATTCGGTGAGCGGCTCGCGACCCTGCAGGCGCACGTAGTCCATGAAGCTGACCAGACGCGTCGGGTCGTAGTCGATGCGCGGCGGGCTGAGGTACCAGCCACGGCGGTTCTCGCGGTAGATCAGGCCCTCGGTTTCCAGTTGCTGCAGGGCCTGGCGCAAGGTCACGCGGGTGCACTCGAAGCGCTCGGCGAGGTCGCGCTCGGGTGGCAGCTTCTGCCCGGCGAGGAAGCGCCCCTGGGCGATGTCCGCGGCCAACTGGTCGCGGATGCGCGCGTAGTGCGGCGGGATGGCCTGGTAGAGCATGGCGGCTCTCAGGAGTTGCCGGCCAGTGCCGGAGCGCTGGGCGGTTCGTCATCCAGTTCGCGCTGCCAGGCCAGCAGGCCGTAGATCGCCAGTACCACGAAGCCGGCGTAGAGCCCGGCGGTGAGGTACAGCGCCTTGTAGAGGAAGACCCCGGTGTAGAGCACGTCGAGGATGATCCACAGCCACCAGCTGGCGACGTATTTGCGCGCCGCCCAGAAGCTCGCCACCAGGCTGAAGGCGGTCAGCGCGGCGTCCATCCAGGGCAGGGCGGCGTCGGTGTGTGTGTGCATCGCCCAGCCCAGGGCGAAGGCGCCCACGGCACCGGCCAGGCAACTGCTGATGGCGGTGGAGAGGGGCAGGCGTTCGACGCGCACCTTGCCGTGGTCGCTGCCGCCCTTGCTCCATTGCCACCAGCCGTAGAACTGCAGGACCACGAAGACCAGTTGCAGAAGCATGTCGGAGTAGAGCTTCACGCTGAAGAAGATCCACGCATAGAGCAGCACCGCCACCACGTTCACCGGCCAGCACCAGCGGATGCGCCTTGCGGTGAGCCAGACGCCGAGCACGTTGACGATCACCGCGATGATTTCCAGAGCAGACATTCGCGCTTACCTCAGAAGTTGACGCTCGCCGTCAGGCGAGCCGTGCGCGGCGCACCCTGGAACAGGTAGCCGTCGCCGAAATATTCACCGACATCGCGCCAGTAGCGCTTGTCGAACAGGTTGTCGACGCTCAGCCGCAGCACGGTCGGGTAGTCGCCGATGCGAGTGCTGAAGCGTGCGCCGGCGTCATACAGGGTGTAGCCGCCGACTTCCACTGCGCCATCGCGGTCAGCATATTTGGCGCCGCTGTAGCGTGCCGCGCCGAGCAGCGAAAGCCCCGGCACTTCGGCCAGCGCGTAGTCCGCCTGCAGGCTCGCGCGCAGGCGCGGGACGTTGATCGCCTGGTGGCCTTCGTAGTCGTCGGTGCCACTGTTCACCACCCGCGAACGGATCGCCGCGAGGCTACCGCTCAATTGCAGCGCGGAGGTTACCCGGCCACTGGCGGACAACTCCAGCCCGCTGTTCTTCTGCTGGCCCTGCTGCACGTAGGTGAAGCTGCCGTCGCCGTTGGGCCGGGCGAACTGGTAGGCCTGGTGGATCTGGAACAGCGCGGCGCTCCAGTCGAAGCCGGGCAGCTCCTGCTTGATGCCGAACTCGACCTGGCGCGAGGAGGTGGGCGCCAGGGTGTCGCCGGCGTTGCTGGCGAACCAGGGTGCCTCGCCGCCCAGGGACAGGCCCTTGCTGTAGCTGCCGTAGATGGAGATGTCCGCACGTGGCTTGAAGATCAGCGCGCCATTGGGCAGGAATTCCGCGCGGCGGGTATGCCGGGTGGTGTCGCCGTCGCTGTCGAAGGTGCGCTCGTCCAGGCGCACCTGGCGCCCGCCCAGCACGACCTGCCACTGCTCATTGAAGGCGATGCGGTCACTGGCGAACAGGCCGTACTGGCGGCTGTCGAGGTGGCGATAGCTGTGGCCGGGCTCGCCGTCGAAGGGCTTCACGGCGCCGATGCCGGTGTAGATGTTGCCGCTGCCGACCCACTCGTTGAGCTCCGGGCGGCTGTCCAGCACGCGGCGGAAGGCCGAAGTGCCGACGGTCAGCTCGTGGCGCAGCCAGCCGGTGGCGAACTGGCCGTGCAGGGCGGCTTCCAGCTCGTCGTTGCGGCGGGTGTCGTCGGGGCTGCGGAAGTCGTAGAGATCGTAGTCGCCTTCGGGGCTGAAGTAATTCGGCACGGCGGAATCGGCGCAACTGGCGGCGCCGTAGCAGCCCCAGGGGAAGGCGCTGTAGTCGTCGATCACCACGCGGCTGCGCGAGGCATTGAGGGTGCCGGTCCAGGCGTCGTCGAAGCGGTACTCGAAGCGCGTGTTGAGGTTCAGCGATTCGATCCGCACCGGATCGGCCCAGCTCTGGTAGCCGAGGCGGTCGTGCGGGTCAATGCCGTGGGGCAGCTCGCTGCCGCCAAGCAGCTGGTAGCCGGGTGCCGAGGGTTGGCGACGGTTCTGGTATTCGGCGTCGAATTGCCAGAGGGCGTTGGGCGAGAGGTTCCAGTCCAGTGCCAGGGAGGCGAAGTCGCGCTGGCCGTCGGTGTGGTCGATGTAGGAGCGCAGGTCGTCGTGGGCCAGGTTGACCCGCACGCCGACGGTCTGCTCGCCATCCAGCCAGGCGCCGACGTCGGTGGCGACGTAGCGGCCGCCTTCATCGTCGCTGCCCAGCGTCACCGAGCGCACGTCCTGCGGGCGCTTGGTGACGTAGTTGATCAGCCCGCCGGGCTCGGACACGCCGCTCTGCAGGCCGGACAAGCCCTTGAGCACCTCGACCTGCTCCTTGTTCTCCAGCGCCACGTTCTGCTCGCCGGTGATGGTGCGGCCGTTGATCTTGTAGCTGCTGGCGGCGTTGAGCGAGTAGCCGCGGATCTCGAAGTTCTCGTAGTAGCCCACCGGTGCGTAGGCCTCGCCGGTGGAGGCATCGTTCTTCAGCACGTCGCTGAGCAGGCGCGCCTGCTGGTCCTTGAGCAGCGCCTGGTTGAACACCGAGATGGAGGCGGGCGTGTCGAGCAACGGTGCCTCGCCGAAGCCGCCGACCGAGGCGCGGCCGCTGGCGTAGCTCTCGGTGTCGTGGCCGATCACCGTCACGGTATCCAGGGTCGCGGTGTCTTCGGCGTGGCCGGGGCCGCTGGCCAGCAGCACGGCCAGGGTCAGCAGGCTGAGGGGAAATCGCGTGCGCGCGGGGCGCGGCAGGTAGTGCATGGAACGCTCCTGAAAATCGCCGGGGCGTGCGCCGGGAATGCACGGGGCCGAGCCCCTCCCGCGCGAAACGGATGGCCTTGGATGTGAAACGTGAGTGCCCGTTAACGGGCGGTCAGGCCGGAGCTGCTCCGGTGGTCAATGGCAGGGAAGGCTCTGCGGCCCACTCCTGCAGCGAGCCGTCGTAGATCGCGACCCGGGTTTCCCCGGCCAGCGTCAGGGCCAGCGCCAGGGCGGCGGCGGAGATACCGCCGCCGCAGTACAGTAGCAGTGGCGCCTCGGCCTGCCGCAGCGCGGCGAGTGCCTCGCTCAGGGCCGCGCCGCGCCGGTAACAGCCGTCGTCGTCGAACAGGCTGCGCGCGGGCAGGTTGGCGCTGCCGGGAATGTGCCCGCGGCGGGCGTAACGGGTGACGGCGCTGCCGTCGAAGAGGGCGGCGGAGAGGGCGCAGACCAGCGTGCCTTCAGCGTCACCTGCCACGACTTTTTCAACACCCTGGCGGTCGATCCAGAAGCCGTCCCGGTACTGCGCCGGGGCCGATAGTGCCCCGCGTTGTGCGGCAGGCGATTCACCTTGTTCAAGCGTAAAGCCGGCGGCGATCCAGGCGCGCAGTCCACCATCCAGCACGGCTGCATCGATGCCCAGGCTGCGCAGCATCCACCACAGGCGCGCCGCCCAGAAACCGTCGCTGCGGTCGTAGATGACGATCCTTGAGTCGTCGCGGATGCCCAGTTTCTGCAAGGCATCCAGCGCTGCATGTGCCTGCGGCAGGGCGAAGCTGAAAGACGCCTGCGGATCGGCCAGTTCGGTCAGCAGGTCCGCATGGCGTGCGCCGCGAATGTGCCAGGCGAGCCAGCCGGCGTAGCCGCTCTTGACCCGATAGTCGCCATCGAATTCGGCGGTGGCCAGCTCCACGCTGGCATCCAGCAGGCACAGGCGCGGGTCGTCCAGCGCGGCGGCCAGCCAGTGTGCTGTGACCAGTGGTTCGCTCATCTCAATTCACCTTCGCAGCCAGTTGGCGAATGTGCTTGAGCAGACGCTGGCCTTCGGCGTCGAGGAACCAGCGGGTGTGGCCGATCAGGTAGTTGTCGTAGGCCAGCGCAGCGCTCTCGGCCGAGCCGAGGATGCCGTGGAAGTAGATGACCTCGGACAGCGCGAAATCCGCGTGCACCAGTGGCAGCAGCGCGGCCAGGGCGAGCAGGTCGTCGCGACCCAGCGGGCGCACGCTGGTGTAGCCCTGCAGCAGGGCGTCCAGTGCATCGAGGTCGGCGACGGCGGCGCGGCCCTGGTCCAGCTCCAGCCAGGGCACCAGGTTGCGCTCGATGGCGGTGGCCAGGTCGAACAGCGCGAAGCTGCGGTCGCTCAGGCCGAAGTCCAGCACCGAGACCACCTGCGCCTGCGGGCCTTCCTCGCTCCATAGCAGGTTGGAGGCGTGCCAGTCGTTGTGCGTCCACAGCGTCGGCTGGCGTTGCAGATAGGGCAGCAGTGCGCGTTGCAGCGGCAGGTGCAGTTCGCTGAGCGTTTCCTTCCAGGGGCGCGCTTGCAGGTACTCGGCGAGGGCGGGTGCCTGGGCGAAGGTCGCTTCGATGGCGGCCAGCGGGTCCGGCGCGCCGAACAGCTTGAGGTTGCTCAGCAGCACACCGGCGCTGCGCGAGGGCGCGGCGAAACCTTCGGCGGCGCGGTGCAGTTTCGCCAGCGCGGCGCCAGCGGCGAAGGCATGGGCGTTGTGCTGGAACGGTGTCCAGGACAGCGCGTCGCGGTACAGGTCCAGCCCCTCGGCCTTCCGGTGGACTTCATAGGTCCAGCCGTCGCGCTCGATGGCGCTGCGGCCGTGCCGGTCGCGCAGCACCTGCGCCACTGGTGCAGCGCGTTGGGCCAGGTGATCGAGGAAGGTGTGCTCTTCCTTCAACCAGTCAGCCGTGCGCACGCTGGGATGGTGACGCTTGACGAACAGCGGGCCGTTGGCGGTTTCCACCAGCGCGGCAGCGGAGAAAGGCCGTGGGCTGTGCCAGGTCAGGCGGGCTTCGGCGCCGGCCTGCGGGAAGTCTTGCAGCAGCGCGGCGACCTCCGCTTCGGTCAGCGCCGGCCAGTCGGCTTCCACCGGCTCCAGGCCCATGCCGTGGCTCAGGCGTTTGCTCATGCTGGGGTCTCCACTTGCCAGGCATTGCTGGTGGCGCCGCGCCAGACCTCCGGGTCGCGCAGCACACCGTATTCATGCAGCCACTGGGCGTAGGGCTGCAGCAGTGCTTCGCGCTGTTCGCCCCAGCGGCCCTGATGCAGCCAGCTGGGCGCGATGCGCCGCAGGGATTCTGCCAGCATCTCGCGGGGAAAGTAGGGAATGGTGCGTTCGTAGACCGGCAACGCGGCTTCCGGCTCGGCTGCCGCCGCGAGGAATCCCCGCGCGGTGACAGCAAGGAAACGTCGGGCGATCTCAACGTTGGCATCGAGCCAGTCTTCGCGCGCGCCCAGCAGATAGCTGTGATAGGGCGGGGCGCCGATCTCGTCCACCGGCAACACCACGCGGCGCTCATCGGCGATGGGGCTGGGCAGCAGCGCTTCCCAGGCCCAGTAGCCGCCGAAGCTGGCATCGGCGACGCCGGCGGCCAGGTCTTCCGGGCGCAATTCGCGAAAACCTGCGTCCACCAGTTCCACGGTATCGGGATCGCCGCCGTCCTGGCTCACCAGGTGGCGCACCATGGCCAGGCCGCGCGGCGTCGGGTTGAGCGCCAGGCGCTTGCCCTGCAGGTCGCGGGGGCGGCGGATGCCGCTGTCGGTGAGAGTCTGGATCGATTCCAGGCCGCGATGGTTGATCGCCGCCACGCCGAGCAGTGGCTGGCCGAGTTCACGGCGCACCAGCAGGCGATTGCTGGGGAACACGCCGAACGCGGCGGCGCCGCGCAGCAGGTGGTCGAGGGTGTCGCCGTGGTAGGGGTCGTGCACCACCAGTTCCACGTCCAGCCCCGCCTCGCGGTACCAGCCGCGTTCGCGGGCGAGGTAGAAGCCGGCCGAATTGGGCCAGGGGTGGAAGTATTCGAGTATGACCCTCAGGGCGAACATGAAGCCTTTCTCCAAAACGGCCAGCGGCCGATGACTGCGATGGGGCGTATTCCAAGGCAGAACAATTGGTATATACCAATATGAATTTCACAGGTTTTTATAACCTTAACGAATAATAACTCCTCGGCAGCGGGCGGCGGGCAGATAGCTCGCTGCCAGGTGTCGTCGTTGCGATGGATCGCTCTGGCGCGGGCGTGCGCGAGTTATGACCTCATGCGATTAAGGTATTTCTAGCCGCAGGTGCGCATGGCTAGAGTGGCGACCTCTTCCAACAGCACCGGCGCTCGCATGACTGACACCCGCCAGCAACTCACCCGGCAGATCATCGACGCCGGCCGCTTCCTCTACCAGCGCGGCTGGTCGCCCGCCACCAGCAGCAACTATTCCACGCGCCTGGCGGCTGACCGCGCACTGCTCACGGTTTCGGGCAAGCACAAGGGCCAGCTCGGCGAGGACGACGTGCTGGAAACCGATCTCGCCGGTAACAGCCTGGAGCCGGGCAAGAAGCCCTCGGCGGAAACCCTGCTGCACACCCAGCTCTACGCCTGGCGCGCGGAGATCGGTGCGGTGCTGCACACCCATTCGGTCAACGCCACGGTGCTCTCGCGCCTGACCGTGGGCTACCGCCTGGAGCTGCAAGACTACGAACTGCAGAAGGCCTTCAGCGGTGTCACCACCCATGAAGGCCGTGTCACCGTGCCGATCTTCGACAATGACCAGGACATCGCCCGCCTGGCCGCCAGGGTGCAGCCCTGGCTGGATGCGCACCCGGATTGCCCCGGTTACCTGATTCGCGGCCATGGCCTGTACACCTGGGGCGCACGGATGAGCGATGCGTTGCGCCAGGTCGAGGCGTTCGAGTTTCTCTTCGAATGCGAACTGAAGCTGCTGAGCCTGCGCGGCGGTCGAGGCTAGGACGACTCGACCTCGGCGGGGTGGAAGCCGACCACGCGGTTGCGCCCGCCATTCTTTGCCTGGTATAGCGCGCTGTCGGCAGATTGCAGCAACTCGGCCCAGTTCGCCGGGCTGAAGCGCGAGGTGCTGGCGACGCCGATGCTCAGGGTGACTACGCCCAGCGGGCCATGTTCGTGCGGTACGGCGAGGCCCTGCAGGCTGGCGCGGATGTGTTCGGCCAGTTCCAGCGCATCGGCTTCTTCGCTGTCGCCCAGTAATACGACGAATTCCTCGCCGCCGAAACGCGCCGCGCAATCGGCCGGGCGCCGGGTCCACTCGGCGATCACCTGGGCCACGGTCCTGAGCGCCGCATCGCCGGCGGGGTGACCGTAGCGGTCGTTGTAGGCCTTGAACTTGTCGATATCCATGAGCATCACCGACAGTGCCGCACCGCTGCGCTGGTATCGCGACCACTCGTGGCCGGCGCGCAGGTCGAAGGCGCGGCGGTTGTTCAGCCCGGTCAGCGGGTCGGTGCTGGCCGCCATCTGCAGCTCGGCTTCTTTGCGGTCGCGCTGGCGCATCTGGCGCAGGGCGATCAGTGCCAGGCCGATCACCGTGCCATCCAGGGCGAGACCCAGCAGGGCGATCAATCCGCCGCGCCAGTACCAGTCCTCGTAGATCTCGCTGGAGGGCAGGGCCACGCTGAACACCAGCGGGTAGCCCTCCACGGGGCGGAAGTCGTGCCAGCGTTTGACACCGTCGCTGCCGAGGTCGAAGAAGGTCTCCTCGCCGCTGGCCAGGTAGCGCTCCAGCGCTCCGCCCAGGGGCTCGGTGGGCGGCGAGTCGGGCCAGCGCGCCAGTAACGTGCCGTCGCGCATGTGCAGGCTGACGCTGCCGCCTTCGCCCAGGTTGAGGCCGCTGAACAGGTCGTGGAAGTAGTTCAGCTCCAGATTGGCGCCGACGACCCCGGCGAAGCTGCCATCGGCGCGCTCCAGTCGCCGGCTCAGGGCGATGCTGCTGCGCGCATTGCTGGAATAGGGGATGTAGGGATGGCTGATCAGCAGTGCATTGCCCCTGGCCTCGCGCTGCGCCTGGAAGTACTCGCGGCCGGAGAGATCCAGGCGCGGGGGGATTTCCTTGCCGAAGCTGAAGGTCGCCACGCCATCGGCATTGGTAATGAATACCGAGCCCATGCCGCGGGTCGGTGCGGTGTAGTCCTTGAGCAGCGAGTCGCGCACCGTGCTCGACAGCGCACGCACCTCGGGCTCGGCGTGGGCGTGCACCACCGCTTCCAGGGTCATGTCGTAGAGGTCGAGGTTGCGCTGGATATCACGCTGCACCAGCAGGGCGATGTTGTGGCCATTGGCGCTGGCGACTTCCAGCGCGTCCTGGCGCATTTCCAGGATGGCCCAGAGCGACAGGGCGCTGATGGCGGCAGTCAGGCCCAGGCTGCTGGCCAGGATGGTGCTGGAGCGGTGGATCGGCATGCCGGTGTCCATACGAAGCTGCAAGTGAGGCGGCCGCGCGGTTGCGGCGCGTGCCTCAAGGCATATAGCAGCTAACGGCCAGGTTGTCCGGGCTCCAGCGCAGGCGTGGAGGTTTTTCCGGGCAAAAAAAATGCTGCCTGGATCAGGCAGCATTCATGGGTCACGCACCATTGGTGACTGGCTTCAGTCTGCCGGCGCGAGATTAAGCTTTGATGAAGGCGCGATCCTCAGTAGGTCGCCCGCACGGTCAGCATGAAGTTGCGCGGGTCGCCGTAGACGTTGCCGTAGGTCGAGGTGCCGACGGTCTGGTAGTACTTCTTGTCGAACAGGTTGTTGCCGTTGAGCGCGACGTTCCAGTGTTCGTCCAGCTGGTAGTCGACCAGGGCGTTCCACACCGCGTAGCCACTTTGCTGGTAGTCGAATGGCACGTCGGCCTGCGTCACCTTGCCGTTGCTGTCGTAGGTGGAGGCGGTGCCGCTGACCTTGGTCGCGCTCTGGATATCGACGCCGCCGCCGACGCGGAACTTCGACCAGTCGCCTGGCAGGCGGTAGGTGGTGAACAGCTTGGCCAGGTGCTTGGGCGTGATGGTGCTCAGCTCACCGCCGACGGTGCGGTTCTTGTTGAGGTTGAGGGTGTAGCTGGCCATGACCATCCAGTCCGGCAGCAGCTCGCCGGAGATTTCCATGTCGATGCCCTTGCTGGTCACCTCGCCGCCGTTGACGTAGCAGCAGTTGCCGCCGAACAGCACCGAGGTGGCCTCGTACTGCGGGTCGAGCACGGCCTGGTCTTCGCGCTTGGTGTAGTAGAGCGCCACGCTGGTGTTCAGCTTGCCGTCGAACAACTCGCCCTTCAGGCCGGTTTCGTAGGTCTTGCCGGTCATGGGGTCGAGGGTGCTGCCGCTGCCCAGCGGGCCGGCCATGAGGTTCTGCTGCGGTTTGAAGATTTCCGCGTAGCTGGCGTAGGCGGCCCACTCGTCGCTGAGGTCGTAGACGATGCCGCCGAACGGTGTGGTCCTGGTCGGTTCGCGCATGTCGACGCGCGACTGCACGCCCCAGGTGCCATTGGCCAGGGTCTGGTAGGTCTGGTCGAACTTGTAGCGTTGCACCCGCGCGCCGAGGATCAGGTGCAGTGGCTCGGCCAACTGCAGGCGCAGGCTGGAGTAGAGGCCGTACTGGGTCTGGCTGTTGGGGCTGTAGTTGCGGGTAACGTCCGGGCGCTCGCCGGGGTCGTTCCAGGGCGTGGAGTTCGGGTCGAACACGTTTACCGCGCCACCGGCCGTGCTGAAGCGCGGCGTGCCCTGCCAGCGGCTGTCGATGTCCTGGTAGTCGCCGCCGACGGTGAGCTGGTGATTCAGGCCGAACAGGCTGAAGTTGCCCGAGACGTTGGCGTCCCAGAGGTTCTGCTCGCTCCACTGGGTAATCCAGGTGCCGTAGCGGGTGACGCCGGCGCCGGTGACCGGGTTCACCGAGCCCAGGGTGGTGGCGTTGTTGGTCTCGATGGTGTCGTAGATGTTGGTGTAGCTGAGGTTGAGCTTCCAGTCGTCGTTCAGGCGCTGGTCGAGCTTGGCGAAGTACTCGCGGGAGAAACCGTCGGCGTAGGCCCAGGTCGTGGACAGGCCGGTATGGCGCGGCAGGCCGAGATCAACGCCGTTGCTGTAGCGTGGTACGGCGTTGGCGGTGCCGGTTTCGTGGACCTTGTTGAAGCGCAGCCCGGCGGTGAGCAGGGTGTCGTCGGTGACATCGGCTTCCAGCACGCCGTAGAAGATCGGCTTGTCGGTGGCGCGGTTGTCGGTGAAGTACTGGCGGTCCTGGTAGGCAACCACCGCGCGCCCGCGCAGCTTGCCGTCGAAGCCGAGTGGGCCGGTGACATCGAACTCGCTGCGGTAGTTGTCCCAGCTGCCGGCGGAGGCGCTGAACTTGAGCTGGTAGGTATCCAGCGGGCGCTTGCGCACCAGGTTGATGATGCCGCCGGGGTCGCCGGTGCCGCCGAACAGCGCGGAGCTGCCGCGCAGTACTTCGACGTGGTCGAACTCGGCCATGTCGTAGACGTTGGAGGAGTAGAAGGAGCCGGCGGTGGTGCCCAGCGCCATGGGCGCCGCGCCGTCGAGCTGGATGTTCTGGATGGCGAAGCCGCGCGAGTAGAAGTCCTGGATGCGGAAGGTGTTGCTCTGCACGGTGATGCCCGGCACGGCCTTCATGGCGTCGTTGAGGTCGGCGATCTGGCGGTCGTCCATCAACTGGCGGGTGATCACCGAGACCGACTGCGGGGTTTCCTTCAGCGAGGTTGGGGTCTTCGAGCCGACGCTGGTCAGGCCCGGCGTGTAGCTGCCGCTGTTCTCGGTGGCCTGGCCCATGCCCTGGCCCATGATGGTGGTTTCGCTCATTTCCAGCGCGGCGTCGTCCTGCGGGATGAGCACCAGCTGGTAGCGCTTGCCGTTGCCCTGCGCCGTGCTGCGTTGGGCACTGAGGCCGCTGCCCATCAGCATCAGGTCCAGCGCTTCCTCGGCGCTGTAATTGCCGCGCACGGCCTGGCTCTGGCGGTCGCGGGTCAGCTCGGCGTCGGCGGCCAGCAGCAGGCCGGTCTGTGCGGCCAGCTCGGTGAGCTGGCGGGCCAGCGGGCCGGCGGGGATGTCGAAGCTCTGCCGCTGGGCTTGCTCGGCGCCCGCGACGGCGGAGACCGAGAGCGGGCCGACGGCGGCCAGGCTCAGGGCAATGGCGAGAAACAGAGGATGTTTTTTGCTCGGGAAGTGCTGGTCTTGGCGTGGCATTCCGGTTCCTTGGCGTCCGGTTATTAGGGGTGTTTCCTAGTAATCCGAAACAGAACGGAAAATCGGAACCATTCTCGAAAACTTTTTCTGGGTGCGAGCTGCCTGGGCTGGTGGGCCGCAGGGCGGTTCGCGAGCAAGCTCGCTCCTACAGGTGGGGTCGCGCTCTTCGTGGGAGCGAGCTTGCTCCTACAGGCGGGGTCGCGCTCTTCGTAGGAGTGAGCTTGCTCCTACAGGTGGGGTCGCGCTCTTCGTAGGAGTGAGCTTGCTCCTACAGGTGGGGTCGCGCTCTTCGTAGGAGCGAGCTTGCTCCTACAGGTGGAGTCGCGCTCTTCGTAGGAGCGAGCTTGCTCGCGAACAGAGGTGCCTGCTCGGTTAGCTGCGCGGTACCACCGTCAGCCACCAGTCGAATCGCCGCTGCACGCGCACCGGCAGTGCTTCTTCCAGCTGCGCCAGGACCTGGTCGGTGTCGGCCAGCGGGAAGCTGCCCATGACGCGCAGGCGCGCTACGCTCGGGTCGACGCCGAGGTGGCCGCGCCGGTAGCCGCGCAGCTCTGCGATGAATTCGTCCAGCGGCATGTCTTCGGCCAGCAGCAGGCCACGGCTCCACGCTTCGCGGCGGGCTTCTGCGCGCGTCAGCGCACCGGCCGTAGTGGCATCGAAGATGACGCCCTGGCCCGCCTGCAGGGTGAGGCTGGCGCCGCTGTCCTGCAGGGTGGTGCGCACCGCGCCCTGGTAGACGTTGAGCTGGGTGCGTGGGCCGAGCTCGCGCACACTGAAACGGGTGCCCAGCGGTTGCAGCAGGCCGGCGCGGGTACGCACCTGGAAGGGGCGGCTGTCGCCGTGCCCGGTCTCGATCAGTACTTCTCCGGCGTACAGCAGCAGCTCGCGGCGGGTCGCGTCGAACTGCACGTCCAGCGCGCTGCCGCTGTTGAGCCAGAGTTGCGTGCCATCGCTGAGCCGTTCGCTGCGGCGCTCGCCGACCGCCGTGCGGTACTCCGCGCGCCAGGCGTGCAGGCTGTCGATGGGATTGGCCCGCCAACCCAGCCAGCCGAACAGGCCGGCACCTGCCAGCACGCTGAACTGGCTGAGCAGCCGGCGGCGCGTGTGCTTGCCGTTGCGCAGGGTGGTCAGCGTCCGGTGCGCGGCGGGACCTTGCTGCTGGATACCGGCGAAGCGCTGGCTGATCCGTTCGATGTAGCTCCAGGCCAGGCGCTGCGCCTCGCCCTGGTCCAGCCAGCGGCGCCATTGGGCGTGAAGCTCGGCGTCGTTGGGCGCCTCCTGCAGGCGCGCGAACCAGTCGGCGGCAGATTCCAGCGTGGCGTGGTCGAGGCCGGGTTTCGCGCTCACTGCAGCACTCCGTCCAGCTCCGCTTCGAGCAGGGCGCAGTGGAGCATGGCCTGGGCGATGTACTTGGTCACCGTGCGCACGGAAACACCCAGCTCCTCGGCGATCTCCCGGTAGCCCAGGCCGTGCAGTTGCGACAGGCTGAAGGCGGCGGCCACCCTGGGCGGCAGGCGCTCCAGCAGGTCCTGCAGCTGGCCGAGGGTTTCCAGGATGATCGCCTGGTGCTCCTGGGACGGCCAATGGCTTTCCGGCACCTGCGCCAGGGCTTCGAGCCAGGCTTTCTCCAACTGCTTGCGGCGCCAGAAGTCGACGCACAGGTGCAGCGAGATGCGGCTCAGGTAGGCACGGGCGTGCACGTCGCTGTCGAATTCGCGCGGCTGGGCCAGCAGGCGCACGAAGACGTCCTGGGCCAGCTCGGCGGCGTCGCTGGCGTTGCCCAGGCGGCGATTGATCCATTGCTGGATCCAGCCGTGGTTCTCGCGATAGAGGCTGGCCACTTGGGCACGATGGACGCAGGCGATGGGTCGGGTCATGGGAGGCCAGGCGAGGAGAGTTGTGCAAATGCGAATTATTATCAAAATAACCGAATGCCCGGCCTCAGGGCAATCCTCGGGGCATTCCTCAGGGCATTCCTCAGGGTAAAAGCGCTGCGCAGGGCCTCTCATCAGGGCGCCAGGAAGGGCTGCATCTGCGCGCCGAACCAGTCCAGGAAAACCGCCAGCCGACGCGAGCGCTGGCGGCGGTTGGGGTAGAGCATCGACACCGGCATGGGCGCGGGGCGATGCTCGGGCAGGACTTCCACCAGCGCGCCGGCATCGAGCAGGTGCTGCACGTCGAACAGCGGCACCTGGATCAGCCCGAGCCCGGCGCAACAGCTGGCGATGTAACTCTCGACGTTGTTGACGATCACCCGGCTGGGCAGCTCGATGCTGTGTTCGCTGCCCTCGGCCACATACTCCCAGGGCAGCGCCTGGCCACCGGTGGACGGGCTGTAGCCGATGCACTGGTGGTTCTTGTGCAAGTCGTCCGGTTGGCGTGGCACGCCGTGCTCGGCGAGGTAGGCGGGGCTCGCGCAGTTGACCAGCAGCACCTGCCCCAGCGGTTTCACCACCAGGCTGCTGCTGGCCAGCCGGCCGAAGCGGATGACGCAATCGACGCCCTCGCTCACCGGGTCGATGAGCCGGTCGGTGGAGCCCAGCCCCAGTTGCAGGCGCGGATACTGGCGGAGAAATTCCGCCAGTGCGGGAATCAGCAGGCGCCGGGCGATGCGGCTCGGTACGTCGACGTCCAGGCGCCCGCTGATCTGCTGCGGGTGCGTCTGGAACAGTTGGTCGACTTCGTCGTACTCCTGCAGCAACTGGCGGGCCCGCTCCAGCAATTGCAGGCCGTCCGCCGTCAGGCTGACCTTGCGTGTGGTGCGGTGCAGCAGGCGCGTGCCGACCGCTGCCTCGAGTTGCTGGACGGCGGCGGACACCGAGGCGCGCGGCAGCTTGAGTACCCGCGAGGCCTGGATGAAGCTGCCCAGCTCGGCGACCTGGACGAAGATGCGGTACTGCTCGATGCGCTCCATGGCACCTCGGGGGAATCCGGGCGCCCGCCCGCAACGGTGGCTCGGGCGGGCGCTGGTGGTTGGTCCGGCAAGCTCGGTTACTTGGTGGTATAGCCGCCATTGATCAGCAGCGTCTGCCCGGTGATCCACCAGCCGTCGCTGACCAGATGGCGGATGAACGGCACCACATCCTCGATGTCGGTCAGGCCGGTCCTGGAGAAGGGCGACAAGGCCGCGGCGGTCTTGTGGTAGTTCACCGCATCCTGGCCCTCGGCGGGGTAGAAGAACGGCGTATCCATCGGGCCCGGACCCACGGCGGTAACGGAGATGCCGCGCTCGCCCAGCTCCTTGGCGGCGGCACGGGTAAAGTGCTCCACCGGCGCCTTGCCGCCGGCATAGGCGGCGTAGAAGGGCGTGAAGGCACCCAGCAGGGAGGTGACGATGGTGCAGATCTTGCCGTTGTCGTTGAGGTGCCGACCGGCTTCCTTGATGAAGAAGAACGCCGACTTGGCGTTCACCGCCATCATCTCGTCGTACTCGGCTTCGCTGATCTCGGCCATGGGTTTCTTCAGCACCTTGCCGACGGTATTGATGGCGATGTCCGGCTTGCCGACGGCGGCGAGCGTATCGGCGAAGAGCTTCTCCACCGCGCCGGCGCGGGTGAGGTCGGCCTGCAGGGCGACGGCCCTGGCGCCCAGTTCCTGCAGCGCGGCAACGGTCTTGTCGGCCTCGGCCTTGCTCGCGGCGCTGTTGTAGTGCACCGCCACGGCGGCGGCTCCCTGTGCGGCGAGGTCGCGGGCGATCAGCCCGCCGAGGTTCTTTGCTCCCCCGGCAATGAGCACCACTTTCCCCTGGATCGAATGGTCGGCCATGGTCATCAGTCCTGCTTGGTTGAAGGCACGCCTGAGTCTAGAGGGGCTGGCGGCGAAGATAATTCCGTGCTGCCGGGATGGACTGTCCAGCGCCGCTGGACAATCGCCGCTGGCCAGCGCCTTGCGCCAGGGGCGGCGCCTCGGTCAGCATGCCGGCCGCCATTCTTCGAAAAAGACACACCGCCATGCGCCGCCTGCCTTCGCTCACAGCCTTGCGCACCTTCGAATCCGCCGCCCGACATGCTCACTTTGGCCGCGCTGCGGCCGAGCTGTGCGTCACCGACAGTGCGGTCAGCCACCAGATTCGCCAGTTGGAAGAGCAACTGGGGGCGCCGCTGTTCGAGCGCCAGGGGCGCCAGGTTCGGCCCACCGCCCAGGCGCGGCGCCTGTTGCGCAGCCTGCAACAGGCTTTCGAGCTGATCGGCACGGCGTGCGATGAACTGCGCGACCCGGGTTCACAGGCGCAGTTGCACATCGCCGTGACGGTGGAGCTGGCGCAGAAGTGGTTGGTGGGCAGGCTGGCCAACTTCGCCGAACGTTATCCGCAAATCATCCTGCACCTGCACGAGCAGCCGCTGGAGGCGCCGGGGCCGGGGGCCGATATCGACCTGGCGATCACCTACGGCACCGGTCCGGCGGACGCCAGCAGCTATTTCGTGCGGCCGCTGCGGACCCTGCAGTTCTTCCCGGTGTGCAGCCCCGGACTGTTCAACCAGTCGCCGCTCAAGCACCCGCGCGACCTGGCCCGGCACTGCCTGCTGCACGACGACCAGGACGGCAAGTCCTGGACTGCCTGGCTGACCACCCACGCCAGCGACATCCGCCCCAGCCGGCACGTCTACCTCGGCCACGCCGGGCTGACCATGGAGGCGGCGGTACGTGGCCAGGGCGTGGCTATCGGCGACAACCTCACCAGCGCCGAGGATCTGGCCAGCGGCCGGCTGGTCCGGCCGTTCGCCGCGCAGATCACTTCCCTGGGGCAGTACGCCCTGGTCTGCGAGCGCCTGCGCCTGGAAAAGCCGGCGGTGGCGGGTTTCATCGAGTGGTTTACCGAGCAGCTCGACGACAGGTGATGCCGCTGGATATCGCGTAGGAGCGGACTCCGTCCGCGATGGTCCCGCCCAGTTCCCTGGCACATTGGAGCGGCGGTCAGTCGATCGCGGACGGAGTCCGCTCCTACGCCGCATGGAAATTCATCGTTTGTTGAGGTGAATGATGAATCCAGTTCAGGTATTCCGCGAAATTCATCATTGGTTTCCACCGCTCCGGGCCGGCAACCTTGGGCCATTCCCCTCCCTGACTCTGGAGCGTCACGATGTCCCGTACCCACTCGACAATGCCCAAGGCCGATGGCTTTCGCCTGCCCGGCGAGTTCGAACCCAAGGCCCGCTGCTGGCTGGGCTGGCCGGAGCGGCCGGACGTCTGGCGCAACGGCGGCAAGCCGGCGCAGAAGGTCTGGGTCGAGGTGGTCAGCGCCATCGCCAGCAGCGAGCCGGTGACCGTCTGCGCCTCCGCCGCGCAGTACGCCAATGCCCGGCGCATGCTCCCCGAGCAGGTGCGGGTGGTGGAAATGACCTGCAACGACACCTGGTTCCGCGATAGTGGCCCGGCTTTCCTGATCAATGACGCGACGGGCGAGATGCGTGGCGTGGATTTCCAGTTCAACGCCTACGGCGGCCTCGATGGCGGCCTTTACTATCCCTGGGACAAGGATGACCAGATCGCGCAGAAAATCCTCGAGATCGAGGGCTTCGACCGTTATCGCGCGTCGATCATCGCCGAGATGGGCAGTGTTCGCAGCGATGGCCAGGGCACTCTGCTGACCACCGAGCAATGCCTGCTCAACCCTAATCGCAACGCTCACCTGGGCAAGCAGGAAGTCACTCGCCGACTCTGCGATTACCTGGGCGCCGAGCAGGTGATCTGGTTGCCGCGGGGCTGCAAGTTCGACGAAACCGATGGCCACGTCGACGATCTGGCGTGCTTCGTGCGGCCGGGCGTGGTGGTGATGCAGTGGACCGACGACCGCGACGACCCGCAATGGGAGATCTACCAGGAGGCCTACGACGCGCTGCGCAGCGCCCGCGACGCCCGTGGCAATCCGCTGCAGGTGCACAAGCTGCCACAGCCGCGGGTGCTGGAGTGGACCGCCGCCGAAGCCGAGGGCCTGGACCAGGTCGATGGCAGTTTCGATCGCCAGGAGGGCACGAAGATCTGTGCCTCCTACATCAATTTCTACACCGGCAACTCGGCCATCGTCATGCCGTTCTTCAACGACCCCAACGACCGTATCGCCCAGGGCGTGCTCGCCGAGCTGTTCCCGGACAAGTGCGTGATCGGCATCGACAACTCGCGGGAAATCCTCCTGGGCGGCGGCAACATCGGCTGCATCACCATGCCCCAGTACGCGGCGCCGGCGCGCCGCGGCTGAGTGGCTCGCGCTGCGCGTAATACTGTTCGCTTGAGCGTTTTGAACTGTACGAGCCCTCACCCTAACCCTCTCCCGCACGCGGGAGAGGGGACCGTTCGGCGCAGGATGAAACTACCGCGTCAGCCGGCACGGACTGCCCCCTCTCCCTGAGGGAGAGGGTTGGGGTGAGGGGGATGCATAGGTATGAACTTCTCGGAGCAAGCCAATTCTTCGCCCCAAGAAAACGCCGCAGCTCCAGCAGGAACTGCGGCGTTCTTTCTTGAGTGAAGAGTGTTCGGCCTGCTGTATCAGCCCAGCCGCAGCGGATCGCCGCCGGCCAGGGTGCGATCCATCAGGCGGATGCTGTCGCGGCCGCCGCGCTTGGACTCGTAGAGGGCGGCATCGCCTTGTTCGATCAGCGCGGCGAGGCTGGCAGGCGGCTGGTCGAAGAGGTTGGCGCCGATGCTCAGGGTGACCGCCTGGGGCGTGGCGAAGTTCTGCGTGGAGGTGCTCTGGAACTGCTCGCGCAGCTTGCCGGCCAGCGCCATCACCTGTTCGCCGCGGACATTGCTCAGCAGGATGACGAACTCGTCACCGCCCAGGCGCGCCGCCACGGCCCGTTCGGGCAGCGCCGCGCGGATCATCTCGCTGAGCGCCACCAGCAGGCGGTCGCCGGCGGTGTGTCCGTGCAGATCGTTGACCTGCTTGAAGTTGTCGATGTCGATCAGCAGCAGCGCGCCGGGGCGTTCCGGGGAGATTTCCTCGAATACGCGGGGGGCGCGCATTTCCAGCGCGCGGCGGTTGTACAGGGCGGTCAGCGGGTCGCGCGCGGCGAGGCGGGCGATGCGCTTTTCGCGGCGGTAGCGTTCGGTGCCGGTCATCGACAGGGCGATCAGCATGATCGCCATCGCGCCCTCCACCAGGGATATCTGGATGATCTCGCCACGGAAGGCGGCCAGGTCGATCAGCGTGCCGGGGATGATCACGGTCGCGCCCTTGGCCAGGTAGAAGGCGCCATGCACCAGCATCACGTAGCGCAGCTGCACCGCGCCGACGCTGAGGGATTTGCCGTGGGGCCGCAGCAGGTAGCTGGCGCGCAGGGAGAGCAGGGCGACCAGCCAGGAATTGGCCAGCAGCATGAGCTTGGACCACAGCGGGCCACCGTCGGGCAGCGCCAGCAGCGCTATCCAGATGAGCGGGACCAGCAACCAGCCCCGTGACAGCCGTGCTTCGGTGAACTTCGCCACCCCGCTGAGGAAGAACCAGTGCGCCAGCACCAGCAGGCCGTTGGCGAACCAGACGCCGACCAGCAGATAGCCGCTCATGCGCAGCAGGGCGAGGGTGGAACCGAGGGTGATGGTGGCGAAACCGGCGCTCCAGTAGAGCAGCGAGCGTTCGCGCACGCTGCGCCATTCGATGGCCAGATACAGCGCTGCGGCCGCCGCGAGGGCGACCGAAATAGTCAACATGGTGGGTGGATCGAGCGCCATTTCCTGAACCGTACTGCACTTGCGGTGAAAAAGCGTGATTGTAAGCGCCCTTGCTGGTTTTCCGGTATGTCGGCCGGGTGCTTCCGGTCGGGTTTGCACCCGTTCGGTCGCGTCTGGAAAGCGCTTCTTGCGCTTTGGTCTGATTGCCAGTGTGGCTAGTAGCCATCAGACTGCGCAAGTTCGAACGCACTCGCTGTGGGGCTGGGAGGCCCGAAGCCATGGAAAAGCCGACACGCAGGCGCTGGAGCCCGCTGTGGTTCCTGATCGTTGCCGCCAGCTACCTGATCGCCATCCTGTTCACCGTGGCCCTGGCCGGTCTGGGCTGGATTCTCTTTTCCGGTGGCCTGGACATGACCGTGGTGAAGGAGCGTCGTTACCTGTTGCTGGGCAGTGGCGGCCTGATGCTCGCCGTCTCGGCGTATATCCTGCTGATGTCGATTCCGACCAGCCTGCTCTCCACCGTGCGCCGCGAGCGCTCCTGATCCTGCTCGCCCGGACGGGCCTCCGGCTGGGCCGGCAGGCGCACGCACGACAGCTGAGTCACCCGCTGCGTCAGAGCCCGATATCGCTACGCCGGTTGCCGGAGCCTTCGATGGGGTCTTCATCCAGGCTGAAGCCCTGGACGCCGAATTCCTTCTCCAGCGCCAGCAGGTACTGGCGCAGGGCGTGGCGCGTGGATTCCTCGCGCAGGCTGTGGTGCACGCGGCCGGCTACCTGGGCGTAGGGCAGCGGCTTGCGCTCCAGGCGTTCGTCGATGCTCACCAGGTGCCAGCCATAGCGCGATGCCAATGGTCGCTCGTGCAGTCCCGGCGGCAGGCGCTGCAGGGCCTGGTCCAACTCGGCGACGGTCTGCCCGGAGGTCAGCCAGCCCAGCTCGCCGCCTTGATCCTTCGACGGGCAGGCGGAATGCCGCTGGGCCAGTTCGGTGAAGCGCTCCGGGTGCTCGCCGAGTTCCCGCAGCAGCTTTTCGCCCAGGCGGTAATGCGCGTCGCGGGCCTTGGCGTCCTCGGGGGCGGCGGGCAGCAGGATGTGCCGCACGCGCAGGCGGGTGGGTTCGCAGAAGCGTTCGGGGTGGGTGTCGAAGTAGCGCCGGCAGCTGGCTTCGTCCGGCTCCGGGACGTTCAGTTCGCGCTCCAGCAGCGTCGCCACCGCCTGGTCTTCATCCTCGTTGCTCGCCGTCAGGCCGAGCATGGCCGCGCGCTGCGCCAGCAGTTCGCGCACGATCAGGGCGCGCACGGCGCTGCGCTGCGCCTCGGCGAGGGAGGCGGAGGGATGGAAGGGCGTTTCCCTGGCGATGTCCGCCTCGGTCAGTTCGGTGTCGCCGACACGGATCACCGGGATCGGCATATCGGGGAGGTTCTCGACGGCAATCATGTCCATCTGCGTACTTCCTTAGCCGCGGCGGCGGACGATCTGGTAGTTACGGCCGAAGTAGCCCAACGGGATGCTCCACACGTGCACCAGGCGGGTGAAGGGGAACAGCAGGATGATGGTCAGGCCGATGAAGATGTGCAGCTTGAAGATCAGCGGCGCTTCCATCACGAAGCCGGCCGCGTCACCGCGGAAGAACACGATGGCCTGCGCCCAGTTGGCCAGCGCCAGCATCATGCCGCCGTCCAGGTGGTCCAGCGAGGCGAAGATGGTGGTCAGGCCGAGGCACGCCTGCAGCAGGAGCAGGGCGATGATCAGGTTGTCCATCACGCTGGAGGAAGCACGCACGCGCGGATTGAACAGCCGGCGCCAGAGCAGCATGGCGCCGCCGATCACGCATAGCACCCCGGCGATGCCGCCGAAGATGATCGCCATCAGCTGCTTGTGCCCGGCCGAGAGGAACGGCGCATAGACCCAGTGCGGGGTCAGCAGGCCGACCAGGTGGCCGAAGAAGATCGCCAGGATGCCGATGTGGAACAGATTGCTCGCCAGCCGCATGTGCCTGGTCGAGAGCATCTGGCTGGAGCCGGTCTTCCAGGTGTACTGGCCGTAGTCGTAGCGCATCAGGCTGCCGATCAGGAACACGGTGCCGGCGAGGTAGGGGTAGATGCCGTAGATGAATTGGAGCAGGTAATCCTCGAACATGATGGGCCTCCGTTCATTCTTTGCCGGGTTCAGGGGCGCTCTGGCGGCATGATCTGCACGACCTGGGGCAGCGCCTCGTACTTGCGCTCGGCCAGGCGTCGCCCTTCGGCGGACTGCAGGCTGCAGTCCTTGTCGGTTTCGGCGTTGAAGCGCACGGCTTCTTCCTCCCACACCGCATCCAGCGCCTGCGGCGTGTTGTCCGGCTCCTCCGCGGCGGCCACCGGGCGCTGTTCGTCGATCGCCGCGCTGGCGCCGATCAGTGCGAGCAGGGCACGCGGCACCAGCGCGTAGCGGGTGTCGCGTTCTTCCAGGCGGGCGGCGAGCAGGGCGAGGATGTGCTGGATGTCGCCCAGCCACTGGCCGATTTCCTCGTGGCTGCGGGTCGACAGGTATTCCAGGAACAGCGGTAGGTAGTCCGGCAGCTCACGGGCGTCGAGCTGGAAGCCGGCGGCCTCGTATTCGGCCAGCAGGTTGACCATCGCCTGGCCGCGATCGCGGGACTCGCCGTGCACGTGCTCGAACAGCAGCAGCGAGGTGGCGCGGCCGCGGTCGAACAGTTCGACGTAGGCTTCCTCCAGGTCGAGCAGTTCGCCGCCCGCCAGCTCCCGGCACCATTGCGCGAGCTCGGTGCGCAGCGCCAGCGGCAGGCGATCCTCGGCGTCGAGAATCTCCACCGCTTCGACGCTGGCGGCCTGCAGTTCGGCGCTGGGGTAGTCGAGCAGGCGCGCCAGCACGCGCAGGCTGAGCAGGCCGACGATGGGGCCCTGGTGGGCGTCGCGGATAGCCTCGTAGTTACCCATGGCGGCTGTCCTCCACCGGGTCGAAGGTCTCGACCGGCTTGACCAGCGTGGTGGTGTTCTTGCGTCCGCCGAACAGGCTGACCTGGCTGTTGCCGCCGCCATTGCAGCCGTCGCCGAAGGTGAAGCCGCAGCCGCTGCGCTCGGCATAGGCCTCGGGGATGTGCTCGCGGTGGCCGGTGGGGATGACGAAGCGATCCTCGTAGTTGGCGATGGCCAGGTAGCGGTACATCTCCTCGACCTGGTTCTGGGTCAGGCCGACCTGCTGCAGCACCTCGGTATTGAGTTCCTTGTCGACGTGCTTGGCGCGCATGTACACGCGCATCGCCATCAGCCGTTTCAGCGCCAGTACCACCGGCGCCTCTTCTCCGGCGGTGAGCATGTTGGCCAGGTAGCGCACCGGGATGCGCAGCGATTCGACCTTGGGCAGTACGCCGTCGAACTCCACGTGTCCGGCTTCGGCGGCGGACTGGATCGGCGACAGCGGCGGCACGTACCAGACCATCGGCAGGGTGCGGTATTCCGGGTGCAGCGGCAGGGCCAGCTGCCAGTCGATGGCCAGCTTGTACACGGGGGAGGCCTGGGCGGCGGCGATCACGTTGTCGGGGATGCCGTCCTTGCGCGCCTGGGCAATCACCGCCGGGTCGTGCGGGTCGAGGAAGATTTCGCACTGGCGGTGGTAGAGGTCGCGGTCGTCCTTGGAGGCGGCCACTTCCTCGATACGGTCGGCGTCGTAGAGCAGCACGCCGAGGTAGCGGATACGCCCGACGCAGGTTTCCGAGCAGACGGTGGGCTGGCCGGACTCGATGCGCGGGTAGCAGAAGATGCACTTCTCCGACTTACCGCTTTTCCAGTTGTAGTAGATCTTCTTGTACGGACAGCCGCTGATGCACATGCGCCAGCCGCGGCATTTGTCCTGGTCGATCAGCACGATGCCGTCTTCCTCGCGCTTGTAGATCGCGCCGCTCGGGCACGAGGCCACGCACGCCGGGTTCAGGCAGTGCTCGCAGAGGCGCGGCAGGTACATCATGAAGGTGTTTTCGAACTGGCCGTAGATGTCCGCCTGGATCTGGTCGAAGTTGACGTCCTTGCGCCGCTTGGCGAACTCGGTGCCGAGGATTTCTTCCCAGTTCGGGCCCCATTCGATCTTGTCCATGCGCTGCCCGGAGATCAGCGAGCGAGGCCGTGCCACCGGCTGGTGTTCGCTCTGCTTGGCGCTGTGCAGGTGCTGGTAGTCGAAGGTGAAGGGTTCGTAGTAGTCGTCGATCTCCGGCAGGTCCGGGTTGGCGAAGATGTTCGCTAGTACCCGCCACTTGCCGCCGATGCGCGGGTTGATCGAACCGTCGGCGTTACGCACCCAGCCGCCGTTCCATTTCTTCTGGTTCTCCCACTCCTTGGGGTAGCCGATGCCGGGCTTGGTCTCGACGTTGTTGTACCAGGCGTACTCAATGCCTTCGCGACTGGTCCAGACGTTCTTGCAGGTGACCGAGCAGGTATGGCAGCCGATGCACTTGTCGAGGTTCAGGACCATCCCGACCTGGGAACGAATCTTCATTTCACGGCCTCCTGCTGGTAGTCGTTGCCTTCGCCATCGAGCCAGTCGATACGCTGCATCTTGCGCACGATGACGAACTCGTCGCGGTTGGAACCCACGGTGCCGTAGTAGTTGAAGCCGTAGGAGAGCTGCGCGTAGCCGCCGATCATGTGGGTCGGCTTGGGGCAGACCCGGGTGACCGAGTTGTGGATGCCGCCGCGGGTGCCGGTCATCTCCGAACCGGGGATGTTCAGGATGCGTTCCTGGGCGTGGTACATCATCGCCATGCCCGGGCGCACGCGCTGGCTCACCACCGCGCGGGCGGCAATCGCGCCGTTGGCGTTGTACAGCTCGATCCAGTCGTTGTCCTCGACGCCGATGGCGCGTGCGTCGTCCTCGGAGAGCCAGACGATCGGCCCGCCGCGCGACAGGGTCTGCATCAGCAGGTTGTCGCTGTAGGTGGAGTGGATGCCCCACTTCTGGTGCGGGGTCAGCCAGTTCAGGGCGATCTCCGGGTTGCCGTTGCTCTTCGGCGCGGCGACGCTGGTGGCGGCCTTGGTGTCGATGGGCGGGCGATAGACCATCAGGCTTTCACCGAAGGCGCGCATCCACGGATGGTCCTGGTAGAACTGCTGGCGGCCGGTGACGGTGCGCCACGGGATCAGCTCGTGGACGTTGGTGTAGCAGGCGTTGTAGCTCACGTGTTCGTCTTCCAGGCCCGACCAGGTGGGGCTGGAGATGATCTTGCGCGGCTGCGCGACGAGGTCGCGGAAGCGGATCTTCTCTTCTTCCTTGGGCCGCGCCAGGTGCGTGTGGTCGCGCCCGGTGATCTTCGACAGCGCCGCCCAGGCCTTCACCGCTACCTGGCCGTTGGTCTCCGGCGCCAGGGCGAGGATCATCTCGGCGGCGTCGATGGCCGAGTCGATCTTCGGCCGGCCTTCGGCGGAGCCTTCGAGCTTGCGGTAGTTGAGCTTGCCGAGCAGGTCGACCTCGCTTTCGGTGTTCCAGGCGATGCCCTTGCCGCCGTTGCCGATGGTGTCCAGCAGGGGGCCGACGGAGCTGAAGCGCTCGTAGGTTTCCGGGTAGTTGCGCTTGACCTCGATGAGCGAGGGCATGGTCTTGCCGGGGATCGGCTCGCACTCGCCTTTCTTCCAGTCCAGCACCTGCGGCTGGGCCAGTTCGCCGGGGCTGTCGTGCTGCAGGGGCAGGGTGACCAGGTCGGTCTCTTCGCCCAGGTGGCCGACGCACAGGCGGGCGAAGGCGCGGGCGATGCCGTCGTAGATCTGCCAGTCGCTGCGTGCTTCCCAGGCCGGATCGGTGGCGGCGGTCAGCGGGTGGATGAAGGGGTGCATGTCGGACGTGTTGAGGTCGTCCTTCTCGTACCAGGTGGCGGTGGGCAGCACCACGTCCGAATACAGGCAGGTGGTGGACATGCGGAAGTCCAGGGTGGTCAGCAGGTCGAGCTTGCCTTCGATGGGCTCGTCCTTCCAGACGACTTCCTCGGGCTTCCTGCCGGTCTCGCCGAGGTCCTTGCCGAGCAGGCCGTTTTTGGTTCCCAGCAGGTACTTGAGCATGTACTCGTGGCCCTTGCCGGAGGAACCGAGCAGGTTGGAGCGCCAGACGAACAGATTGCGCGGATGGTTCTGCGGGTTGTCCGGGTCCTCGCTGGCAAAACGCAGCTGGCCGCTCTTCAACTGCTCGACGGTATAGTCCACCGTGCTCTTGCCGGCAGCCTGGGCGGCGGCGGCCAGGCGCAGCGGGTTGATCCCCAGTTGCGGCGCGGAGGGCAGCCAGCCCATGCGCTCGGCGCGCACGTTGAAGTCCACCAGGCTGCTGCTGAAGTCCTGCGGGCGCGCCAGCGGGGAGAGCAGTTCCTTCACCTCCAGCTTCTCGTAGCGCCACTGGCTGGAGTGGTTGTAGAAGAACGAGGTGCCGTTCATGTGGCGCGGCGGGCGGTGCCAGTCGAGCGCGAAGGCCAGCGGCGTCCAGCCGGTCTGCGGGCGCAGCTTTTCCTGGCCGACATAGTGCGACCAGCCGCCACCGCTCTTGCCGATGCAACCGCAGAGGATGAGCATGTTGATCAGCCCGCGGTAGTTCATGTCCATGTGGTACCAGTGGTTCATCCCGGCACCGACGATGATCATGGAGCGGCCGTGGGTCTTGTCGGCGTTGCTGGCGAACTCGCGGGCAATGCGGATCATCTGCGCCGCCGGGACACCGGTGATCGCCTCCTGCCAGGCCGGGGTGTAGGGCTTCATCTGCCCGTAGTCGTTGGCGCCATCGTCCTCGCCCGTGCCGCCGATGGTGGCTTGCAGGCCGCGGTCAATACCGTAGTTGGCGGCGCTGAGGTCGAACACGGTGGCTACCAGCACCTCGCGGCCATCGGCCAGTTGCAGGCGCTTGGCCGGTACGTGGTGGTAGATGACGTCGCGCACCTTCACGTTGGGGAAGTGCTGGCGCTCGATGCCGCCGAAGTAGGGGAAGGCGACGCGCGCCACTTCATCGTGATGGCCGAGCTGCGACAGGCGCAGGCTGACTTCCTGGCCATCGGCGTCGACCTGCTCGAGGTTCCACTGGCCACTCTGGCCCCAGCGGAAACCGATGGAGCCGCGCGGTACGACAAGGCGCTCGCCGCTTTCGTCCCAGGCCACGGTCTTCCATTCGGGGTTGTTGGCCTGTGCCAGGTTGCCGTCGAAGTCGCTGGCGCGCAGTTGCTTGCCCGGCACCAGGCTGCCGTCGTCGCGTTGTTCCAGCTCCACCAGGATCGGCATGTCGGTGTAGCGGCGGATGTAGTCGGTGAAGTAGGCGCTGGGTTTCTCCAGGTGGAATTCCTTGAAGATCACATGGCCCATGGCGATGGCCAGCGCGGAGTCGGTGCCCTGCTTGGCGCTCATCCATTCGTCGCAGAGCTTGGAAATCTCCGCATAGTCCGGGGTGATGGCGATGGTCTTGGTGCCCTTGTAGCGCACCTCGGTGAAGAAGTGCGCGTCAGGGGTACGCGTCTGCGGGACGTTGGAACCCCAGGCGATGATGTAGCCGGAGTTGTACCAGTCGGCGGACTCGGGCACGTCGGTCTGCTCGCCCCACACCTGCGGCGAGGCGGGCGGCAGGTCGCAGTACCAGTCGTAGAAGGACAGGCAGACGCCGCCGATCAGCGACAGGTAGCGGGTGCCCGAGGCATAGGAAACCATCGACATCGCCGGGATCGGCGAGAAGCCGACGACGCGGTCCGGGCCATAGGTCTTCACGGTGTAGACGTTGGCGGCGGCGACCAGGGTCTGCATCTCGTCCCAGTCGGCGCGGACGAAGCCGCCACGGCCACGGATGGACTTGTACTGCCTGGCCTTCTGCGGGTCCTCGACGATGCTCGCCCAGGCCAGCACCGGGTCCTTGTGGGTCGCCAGGGCCTCGCGCCAGAGCTGCACCAGCGCCTTGCGCACCATGGGGTATTTCAGCCGGTTGGCGCTGTACAGGTACCAGGAATAGCTGGCGCCGCGCGGGCAGCCGCGCGGCTCATGGTTGGGCAGGTCGGGGCGGGTGCGCGGGTAGTCGGTCTGCTGGGTTTCCCAGGTCACCAGGCCGTTCTTCACGTAGATCTTCCAGCTGCAGGAGCCGGTGCAGTTCACCCCGTGGGTCGAGCGGGCGATCTTGTCGAACTGCCAGCGCTGGCGGTAGCCGTCTTCCCAGTCGCGGCTCTCATCGCGGGTTTCGCCGTGGCCGCCGGCGAACTCCGGTGGGCGCTTGACCAGGTAGCGCAGGCGGTCGATGAAGAAGCTCATGTTTCTCCTCCTTGGCAGGGCGCGCAGCCAGAGCTGGCAGCGCGCCGCTAACGCAACTCTTTAGCAACGCACTTCGGCATTGCTGCGGGTGTAGAAGAACCAGGTCAGCGCGATACACAGCCCATAGAACACGATGAACCCGTAGAGAGCCCATTCCGGGCCCCCGGTGAGGTCGAACGAACTGCCGAACGATTTCGGAATGAAGAAGCCGCCGTAGGCCGCCACCGCCGAGATGAAGCCCACTGCGGCGGCGGACTCCTTCTCGCTCTGCAGCCCCTGCTGCTCGGCAGGCAGGCTGGGGAACAGGCGCGGCGTCATGGTGCGGAAGATCGCCGGGATCATCTGCGTGGTGCTGGCATTGCCCACGCCGGAGAAGAAGAACAGCAGCAGGAACATCACCAGGAAGCCCCAGAACGCCCCGGGCTGGTCCTTGCCGGCGATGAAGAACAGCACGCCGCCGACGCACGCGGCCATGGCGACGAACACCCAGAGGCTGATCCGTCCGCCACCGAAGCGGTCCGCCAGGCCACCGGTGAAGGCGCGGGCGAGGGCGCCGATCAGCGGGCCGAGGAAGGCGAACTTGAGCACGTCGACACCGGGGAACAGGTGCCCGGCGAGCAGCGGGAAACCGGCGGAGAAGCCGATGAAGCTGCCGAAGGTGCCGGTATAGAGCACGCTCATCAGCCAGGTGTGCTTGCGCTTGAAGATCGCCATCTGGTCGGCGAACGAGGACTTGGCGCTGGCGATGTCGTTCATGCCGAACCAGGCGGCGATGGTCGCGACGATGATGAACGGGACCCAGATGAACCCGGCGTTCTGCAGCCACAGCGGCGTGCCGCTGCTGGTGGTTTGCGGCTCGCCGCCGAGGCCGCCGAACACCGCGAAGGTGATGCACAGCGGTACGGCGAACTGCATGACGCTCACGCCAAGGTTGCCCAGCCCTGCGTTCAGGCCCATGGCGGCGCCCTTGGCCTGTTTGGGGAAGAAGAACGAGATGTTCGCCATGCTCGAGGAGAAGTTGCCGCCCCCCAGGCCGCAGAGCAGCGCGAGGATCAGCATCACCAGGTAGGAGGTGTTGGGGTTCTGCACGGCAAAGCCGATCCACAGCGCCGGCACCAGCAGCGAGGCGGTGGACAGCGCCGTCCAGCGCCGGCCGCCGAAGATCGGCACCATGAAGCTGTAGAAAATGCGCAGGGTAGCCCCGGACAGGCCGGGCAGGGCGGCCAGCCAGAACAGCTGGTTGGCGCTGTAGTTGAAGCCGGCCAGCGGCAGCTTGGCCACCACCACCGACCAGACCATCCAGATGGCGAAGGCCAGCAGCAGGCAGGGAATCGAGATCCACAGGTTGCGGGTGGCGATGCTCTTGCCGGTCTGTTCCCAGAAGGTCGGGTCTTCCGGATGCCATTCGCGCAGCACGAAGCTGCTCGGCGTGGACAGCTCCGGCAGGTCGCGGGAAGGATTGCTCTGCGCCCATTCCACGCGCTCGGCCATGCGGATCGAGTAGTGCATCCAGGCCAGCGCGCCGGCGGCGATCAGGAACAGCAGCATGAAGCAGCTTTGCCAGATGCCGACCACGTCGTTGAGCATGCCGAAGGTCAGCGGCAGGAGGAAGCCGCCCAGCCCGCCCATCATCCCCACCAGCCCGCCGACCACGCCGACGTGTTGCGGATAGTAGGTGGGGATGTGCTTGAACACCGCCGCCTTGCCCAGGGACATGAAGAAGCCCAGCACGATGATGATCGCGGCGAAGCCGATCAGCCCCAGGTGCATGGCGAACGCCACTTCGCCGCGCACGCCGGTGACGACATAGCGGGTGGGTGGATAGCTGAGCAGGAAGGTGCAGATCACCGACAGGCTCAACGTCCAGTACATCACACGGCGCGCGCCGTAGCGGTCGGACAGCCAGCCGCCGAGGATGCGGAACAGCGAGGCCGGCACGGTGTACAGCGCGGCGACGAAGCCGGCGGCGGCCAGGCCCAGGCCGTGCACCTCCATCAGGTAGTGCGGCAGCCACAGGGCCAGCGCGACGAAGGCGCCGAAGACGAAGAAGTAGTAGAGCGAGAAGCGCCACACGCGCAGCTCGGCCAGCGGCGCGAGTTGTTCCGCCAGCGGGATGGCCTTGGCCTGGCGGGTCGCGGCCTGCGGGTCGGTCTTGGCCAGCAGGATGAACAGGATGCCCATGGCCCCCAGCACCAGCGCATAGACCAGCGCGGCGCCGCGCCAGCCTAGGGCCAGCATCAGCAGCGGGGCGGCGAGGTTGGTCAGGCCCGCGCCGACGTTACCGGCGCCGAAGATGCCCAGCGCGGTGCCCTGCTGGCCGGGCTCGAACCAGGTGGCGGTGTAGGCGGTGCCGACGATGAAGCCGCCGCCGGCCAGGCCGACGCCGAGCGCGGCGACCAGCAGCATGGGGAAGCTGTTGGCGAAGGTCAGCAGATAGACGCAGACGGCCGAGACCAGCATCAGCAGGCCGAACACCCAGCGGCCACCGTAGCGGTCGGTCCACAGGCCGAGGAAGATGCGCGAGATCGAACCGGTCAGTACCGGCGTCGCCATCAGCAGGCCGAGTTGGGTATCGCTGAGGGCGAATTCGTTCTTGATCTGCAGGCCGAGGATGGAGAACAGCGTCCAGACGGCGAAGCACAGGGTAAAGGCCAGGGTCGACAGGCCGAGCGCGCGATAGCGGTCGCCGGCTGGATTTGAAGTAGCCATTCTGCACGCAGTCCCTTGAAGGTACCGTCAGCAACGGTTTGTTCCATCCAGCCGTAACCACGCCGGGTCAGGTCAGTTAACGCCTGCGCTCGCTCGCGTTGTCATTAGCCGAATCACGGTAAGGCATAGGGTGTTTCTGGTTGTCTTGGCACTCAGCGGTGCTGTAGCGGCTCAGCCTAGACGCAGATCAGGCGGATTACCAAAACGCGGCGGCATCTTGTGGTGAACGTGCAGGACTTTGCTTTTCGGTGTATGGAAAAGTAAATAACGATGGCCATTGGTTTGCCATTGCGCGGCAGGCCAGCAGATCGCCAATCGGCAAGCGTTGTAGGAGTGCAGGGATTTTTCCTGCGCAGCTGAACTTCTTGATCCCGCGCAGGAGGCGCGTAACGTGAGCGGAGTATCGTGCGGCGGCGACTCGCAGCGACAGACTGCCAGCGCCTCAGGAGCCCGTGTCATGCCCGAATCGATGAGTTTCAACCGCGCGCTGGTGGAGAAGTACGACCGTCCCGGCCCGCGCTATACCTCCTATCCCACCGCGCCGCAGTTCCATGGCGCCTTCGCCGCCGACGACTATCGCGCGGCCGCCCAGCGCAGCAACCATCGCGGCAACGAGAGCGCGGCCAAGCCGCTCTCGGTGTACATCCATATCCCGTTCTGCAAGAGCCTCTGCTACTACTGCGCGTGCAACAAGATCATCACCCAGAAGACCCACCGCGCCGTGGAGTACCTGGAGTACCTCAAGCGCGAGATCGCCATGCAGGCGGCCCTGTTCGACGGCACGCGCAAGCTCACCCAGCTGCACCTGGGCGGCGGCACGCCGACCTACCTGACCAGCGAGCAGCTCGGCGAGGTGATGGGCAGCCTGCGCGAGCATTTCAACCTCGACGAGAGCGACGCCCACGAGTTTTCCATCGAAGTCGACCCGCGCACCATCAGCCGCGAGCGCATCGCCGAGTTGCGCGCGCAGGGCTTCAACCGCCTGAGCTTCGGCGTGCAGGATTTCGACGAGAAGGTGCAGGAAGCAGTCAACCGCGTGCAGAGCGAGCAACAGGTCTTCGACCTGGTGCAGGCGGCCCGCGAGGCGAAGTTCAAGTCGGTCTCCGTGGACCTGATCTACGGCCTGCCGCTGCAGACCGTGGCCAGCTTCGACACCACCCTCGGCAAGATCATCGCCTTGCGCCCCGACCGCATCGCCGCCTACAGCTATGCCCACCTGCCCGAGCGGGTTCGCGCGCAACGGCTGATCCGCCGCGAAGACATGCCGCCGCCGGAGCGTAAGCTCGAATTGCTGGAGCTGACCATCCGCCGCCTGACCGCGGCGGGCTACGTCTATATCGGCATGGACCACTTCGCCCTGCCCGACGACGAGCTCAGCGTGGCGCGCAGCAACGGCACCCTGCAACGCAACTTCCAGGGCTACTCGACCCACGCCGACTGCGACCTGATCGCCCTCGGCGTGTCGTCCATCAGCAAGGTCGGCGACACCTACGGGCAGAACGTGAAGGAGCTGTCGCAGTACTACGCGCGGATCGACGAAGGCCTGCTGCCGGTGCATCGGGGCTACCAGCTGACCGACGACGACCGCCTGCGCCGCGAGGTGATCAGCGCGCTGATGTGCCATGGCCGGGTGGACTACGCAGCGCTGGAGCAGCGCCACGGCATTCGCTTCCGCGACTACTTCGAGAGCTCGCTGCGGCAACTCCAGGAACAGGTCGGCGATGGCCTGGTCGAGCTGCGCGACGATGCGCTGGTACTGCTGCCGCAGGGCCAGTTGATGATGCGCAGCGTGGCCATGGCCTTCGATGCCTACCTGGGCGGCGGGCAGCAGGAGCGCTACTCGCGCACCATCTGATTGCCACGGCGCAACCACAACGGCCCACCGCGAAGGAGGGCCGTTGTGTTTTCAGCGCTCAGCGGCGATCCACCCACACGGTCTGCGCGTTGCAGAACTCGCGCACGCCGAAGTGCGACAGCTCGCGGCCGAAGCCGCTCTTCTTCACGCCGCCAAAACCGACACGGGCATCGCTGGCGCTGTAGCCGTTGATGAACACGCCGCCGACGTCCAGTTCGGCGGTCATCTGCCGGGCGCGGGCGAGGTCGGCGGTGAACACCGTGGCGGTCAGGCCGAAATCGCTGTCATTGGCCAGTTCCAGCGCATGCCGGGCATCCTTCGCACGGATGATCGAGGCCACCGGGCCGAACAGCTCCTCGCGGAAGGAGGTCATTGCCGGCGTCACGTCCGCCAGCACGGTGGGCTGGTAGAAGTTGCCCACGCCGTCGACCTTGCCGCCGCCCAGCAGCAGGCTGGCGCCTTCGGCCAGGGTACGTTGCACCTGGTCGTCCAGTTCGTCACGCAGGTCGAAGCGGGCCATGGGGCCGACGTAGGTCTGCACCTGGGTCGGATCGCCCATCACCAGTTCGCGGGTGGCGGCAACGAAGCGTTCGGTGAAGGCGTCGGCGATGCTGTCCTCGATGATGAAGCGCTTGGCCGCCGCGCAGACCTGCCCGGAGTTCTGGAAGCGCCCGGCGACGGCGGCCTTGACCGCCACATCGAGGTCGGCGTCGGCGAGCACGATGAAGGCGTCCGAGCCGCCCAGTTCCAGCACGCACTTCTTCAGCGCAGCGCCGGCCTGGGCGCCGATGGCCGAGCCGGCGCGCACGCTGCCGGTCACGGTGACGGCGGCAATGCGCTCGTCGCGGATGGCCTCGGAGACCAGGTCGTTGCCGACGTTGATCACCTCGAACACGCCCGCCGGGAAGTCTGCCTGCTGGAACGCCTGCAGCATCCGGTAGGCGCTGCCCATGACGTTCGGCGCGTGCTTGAGCACATAGGTGTTGCCCGCCAGCAGAGCCGGCACGGCGCCGCGCAGCACCTGCCAGATCGGGAAGTTCCACGGCATCACCGCGAGGATCGGGCCCAGCGGGCGGTATTCGATCCAGGCGCGCTCGTGCTCCACGCTGGTCGGCTCGGCGGTGAGCATCTGCGGGCCGTTGGCGGCGTACCAGTCGCACAGGCCGGCGCACTTTTCCACTTCGCCACGGGCCTGGGCGATGGGCTTGCCCATCTCGGCGGTGATGCTTGCGGCGAGCTCCTCGGCATTGGCGCGCAGGGCCTGGCCGAGGCGCACCAGGGCGGCGGCACGTTGCTCCAGCGGGGTGCGCCTCCAGGTCGCGTAGCCCTGTGTCGCACGGGCCAGGGACTGCTCCAGCGTGGCGGCGGTCTCGAACGCGTAGCTGTCGATCACCTCGCCGGTGGCGGGGTTGCGGGAGATCGCGTGGGTCTGCGGGGTGATGCTCATGGCTCGCTCCTGGACGGTGGAATGGGAGGGGAGTGAGGCCAGTGTCGCGTTGAACCATGCTTATGAAAACTGAATAATAATGACGATTACGCTCTCGTTTGGAGAATGAAATGGACCTGGTCCAGCTGGAAATCTTCTGCGCCGTGGCCGCCCACAAGAGTATTGCCGCCGCCGCCCAGGCCATGCACCGCGTGCCGTCCAACCTGACCACGCGGATCAAGCAACTGGAAGCGGACCTGGACGCCGAGCTGTTCATCCGCGAGAACAACCGCCTGCGCCTGTCGCTGGCCGGGCACGACTTCCTCGTCTATGCCACGCGCATCCTCGGCCTGGTGGACGAGGCGCGGGTGGTGGTCTCGGGCAAGGAACCCAGCGGGCGCTTCCCCATCGGTTCGCTGGAGAGCACGGCGGCGGTGCGCATCCCGCGCTTGCTGGCGCACTACCATCAGCAGTACCCCAGGGTGGAGCTGGACCTGTCCACCGGACCTTCGGGCGCGATGATCGACGGAGTGATCGCCGGCGAATTGATTGCCGCGTTCGTCGACGGGCCGATCAGGCACCCGGCGCTGGAGGGCGTGCCGGTGTTCGACGAGGACATGCTGGTGGTCGCGCCGTCGCACCATGCGCCGATCCGCCGTGGCCGCGATGCCGATGGCGAGATGATCTACGTGTTCCGCGACAACTGCTCCTACCGCCACCATTTCGAACGCTGGTTCGCCGCCGACGGCGCTGCCCCTGGGGCCATCCGCGAGCTGGAGTCCTACCACAGCATGCTCGCCTGCGTGAGCGCCGGCGGCGGCCTGGCGGTGATGCCGCGCAGCATGCTGAGCAACATGCCCGGCAGCGCCTCGGTGAGCGCCTGGCCCATGGGCGGCGACTTCGCCCGCCTGAATACCTGGCTGATCTGGCGCAGCGACTCGCGCTCGCGCTCGCTGGAACTGTTCCGCCAACTGGTCGATGAACAGGCGGCGCTGCTCGACATGGCCGGAATCCCGGCCGCCCAGCTCTAGTGCCGGGGCTGCTGGGTGAAGGTCCGGCGGGTGTCCACCGGGCCGATGCGCTCCAGGGTCCGGCGGCCCAGCAGCAGGGGGTAGAGCATGTCCTTGCGGTCGCGCAGGGAGAACTCCTCGACCAGCATCTGCTGGCCGATGCCCACCTGCATGGTCACCACCGGGCGGTGATCGACTCCACCCGCGCCACGCAGCCTTACCCGGCGCACCAGCGGGCGTTCGAACTCCTGGCTGAAGGGCTCGCCGGTTTCGCGGCTCCTGCCGACCATGCGAAACCTGACCCATTGCTGTGAGCCGCGGCGAAAGTAGCGAATGTCCCGCGCGTCCATGGAGGAGGTGAGGGCGCCGGTATCGAGCTTGGCCTTCAGCGCGATGGCGCCAGGGTAGATGCGGACTTCCTCGATCCAGCCGGTCACCGGGCGTTGCTCGGAGCGGGCTTTCAGCGAGGCCACGAACGTCAGGACCAGCATGGCGAGCGAGAGGGAATTCAACTCCATGGCCATTCTCCGGAGATCGGGCGGCGGACGACTCGATAGTTGAGCCCGGAAAGTTATGGCGGCGTTAAATACTTGTCAGCGGAATGTATGGCTGGTGGCTGATAGCCATTATTGCCGACGAGTGGATGCCCTGAGGGGCGATCGAGGGACATCGCAGCGCCTTCGCTGGTCTTTTGGGCTCCTGCACCGGCCGCTTTGCCGCAACACCCGCGCGACGCCCGTGGTGTGCCTGGCCTGGGCCAGTGGCGCTAGGCGCTGGCCGAGGCCTGGTAGCTGCTCGGCACCACGCCGAGGCGGCGACGGAACATGCTGGAGAAGGCGCTCGGGCTGTCGTAGCCCAGCTCCAGCGCCACCCGGGTGACCGGCTGGCCCGCCGCGAGCCGGGTGACGGCGGCCAGCAGGCAGGCCTGCTGGCGCCAGGCGCCGAAGGAGAGGCCGGTCTGCTGGCGGAACAGGCGGCTGAAGGTGCGCGTGCTGCAATGCAGCTCGGCGGCCCAGAGGTCCGCCGTGACCGCGATCTGCGGGGTGCGCAGGAACTCCCGGCACAGCTCTGCCAGGCGCGGGTGCGCCGGCAGCGGGGCGAACAGCGGCAGGCTCGGAGCCTGGCGCAGCTCATGGAGCAGCAGGCGGATCAGGTCGCCGTCGCGACCGCTTTCGTCGTGCAGTGCCGGCACTTCGACGCTGGCCAGCAGCAGCTGATGCAGCAGCGGCGAGACGCTCAGCGCCTGGCACAGCCGGGTGTCGCGCACCGGTAGCTGCGGGTCGATGTACAGGCTGCGCGTGCTGACCCCGCGCATCAGCACCCGGTGCTGCTTGCCGGCGGGAATCCACACGCCGCTGTAGGGCGGGATCACCCAGGCGCCGTCCTCGGTTTCAACCTCCATCAGTCCGCTCATGCCGTAGAGGAACTGCGCGCGACGGTGGGAGTGGGGCTTGAGCAAGGTGCCGAGCGGATAGTCGGTGCCGATGGCCAGCACGGCGCGGTCGACGTCATCGACGCTGGCGAGGGGAATGTTGAGCATGGCGGCGGATCTGGCTGGTTCGCGATGATTATTCTTCAATCGGCTTGAATTGGCCAATTGCCCGAGGTCGACCGGGGCGACCTGCGTTGCGCAAAGGAAATTGCCGTAGGATCAGCCGGACACGACTTGCCAGGAGGCGACTATGGGTATCCGAGGAAACGACCGTCAGATCGACAACATCGAGTTCAACGTCAGCGACATCGCGCGCAGCAAGGCCTTCTACGGCAGCGCCTTCGGCTGGCGTTTCACCGACTACGGCCCCACCTACAGCGAATTCAGCGACGGGCGCCTCACCGGTGGCTTCACCACGGGCGAGCCGGTACGTCCCGGCGGCCCGCTGGTGATCCTCTACGCCGAAGACCTGGAACAGACCCAGGCGCGCCTGGAGGCTGCCGGCGCCAGTATCAGCCGCGCGACCTTCGCCTTCCCCGGCGGCCGGCGCTTCCACTTCATCGATCTGGACGGCTACGAGCTGGCGGTGTGGTCGGCGGACTGAGCCCGGACCTGCTCGATGTAGCGCCGCACCAGCGGCGACTTCTCGAAGCGTCGGTGCAGCAGCGACAGCCAGGAGCGCGGCGCGCAGTCGGCCAGTGGGCGGTAGTTCACCTGTGGCAGCTGTACCCGGCGTACCACCGACTCCGGCACGATGGCGATGCCCCGGCCAAGGGATACCAGCGCGATCACCGCGACCAGGCTGCCCGGCTGCTGGCCCAGGCGCGGGGAAAAGCCGCCGGCGCTGGCCACTTCCAGGGTGCCGGAAATCTGCTCGGGGAGGATGAAGGTTTCCTCGCTCAGCCGTGCGGCGCGAATCTCCGGCAGCTCGTTGAGGCGCGAGGCAGCGGGCAGGGCGAGGACGAAGCCTTCCTCCTGCAGCGCGATGGCTTGCAGTTCTTCCGGCAGGTTCATCGGTGAACGCACGTAGGCGAGGTCGAGCGCGCCGTCGCGCACCTGCGCCGGCAGTTGCGCCATGGGCGCTTCGCTGATGTCCAGATCCACGGCCGGCAGGGCGCGGGTGAACTGCTCGACATGCTGTTGCAGCACGCCGGAATAGGCCGCCGAGGCCACGTAGCCCAGGCGCAGATGCCCGGTTTCGCCCCGGGCGGCGCGCTGCGCACCCAGTTGCGCCGCATCGAACTGGCGCACCGCCAGTTCGGCTTCGCTCAGCAGGGCTTCACCGGCGGCAGTCAGGCGCACCTCGCGTTGGCTGCGCTGGAACAGCAGCACGCCCAGTTCCTTCTCCATGTCCTGGATCTGTCGGCTCAGGGTCGGCGGGGCGATGCCCAGTTGCTCGGCCGCGCGGGTGAAGTGGCCGTGGCGGGCGACGCTGAGGAAGTAGCGGAAATGACGGATTTCCATGTTCGTTAGTCGCAGGCTAATGACGAAGGCCGCCGTGGCTAACAAGCCCGGCGCGCGCGGGCGTTACCGTGGGGGCAACACTACAAGGCTGGCGCGGCGAGGACAAAACCCGACGTGTCGGCCCGCGCTGGAAGCCCTGCCATGTCCGACCCTGCCAATCGCCCGCGAGCCTCTGCCCGCTTCACCCTGCTGACCGCCTCGGCGGTATGCGCGCTGATCATCCTCGACACCAATATCGTCGCTGTTTCGTTGCCGAGCATCGCCCGCGACCTGTCCGGCTCCTTCGCCGACATCGAGTGGGTGGTCAGCGCCTACCTGCTGGCTTTCGCCGCCTGCCTGCTGCCCGCCGGCAGCCTGGCCGACCGCTTCGGCCGGCGGCGCATGCTGCTGCTCGGGCTGGTGCTGTTCGGCGCGGCCTCACTGGCTTGCGGGGCGGCGCCGAGCCTGTTGTTCCTGGACATTGCCCGTGCGGCCAAGGGCGTCGGTGCGGCGCTGCTGCTGACCTCGGCGCTGGCCGCCATCGGCCACCGCTTCCACGAGCCCGAAGAGCGCCTGCGCGCCTGGGCCTTCTGGGGCGCGTGCATGGGCGCCACCATCACCTTCGCGCCGCTGCTGGGCGGGGTGATCTCCGCGACGCTGGGCTGGCGCTGGATCTTCTACCTGAACCTGCCGCTGGTGGTGTTGCTGGGCGCCATGGTGCTGCGCAGCATCGAGGAATCCCGCGACAGTGCCGCCGCGCGCCTCGACCCGCTCGGTAGCCTGACCTTCGCCGGTGGCCTGGGTTACCTGATCTGGGCGCTGATCGACGCTAACCGCGTCGGCTGGGACAGTCCGCCGACCCTCGCGCGCCTGCTGCTCAGCGGCGGCCTGCTGGGCCTCTTCGTGATGGTGGAGCGCAGCCAGGCGCGGCCGATGGTCGACCTGCGGCTGATGCGCAGCGGGCGCTTCATCGGCGCCTTGCTCGGCATGTTCGCCTACGCCGCCTGCGCCCAGGTGATGATGACGCTGCTGCCGCTGTACCTGCAGAACGGCCTGCAACTGTCCGCGGTGGCGGCGGGTGCGGGGATGCTGCCCTTCGCCCTGGCGATGTTGCTGACGCCGCGCTGGGGCATGCGCCTGAGCGCGCGCTTCAGCCCGGCTCAGGTCTTTGCAGCCGGCCTGGTACTGGTGGGCATGGGCAATCTGCTCTGCGCGCTGGCAGCCGGGCAGGGTGGTTACCTGGCCTTCGCCCTGGCCAGCCTGGTACTGGGTGCCGGAGCGGGGCTGCTCAATGGCGATACGCAGAAGAACATCATGGCCTGCGTACCCCGCGAGCGTACCGGCATGGCCTCGGGCCTGAGCACCACCACGCGCTTCGCTGCCATCGTGCTGGCCATCGGCATTCTCGGCGGCATCCTGTCTGCCCGCAGCGCGCAATTGCTGCGTGATGCACTGGCAAAGGTTGCGCCCGCGCAACTGGACAAGGCTGCCGAGATGGCGACCCGTGCAGCGGCTGGCGACTTCAATGCCGCGCTTGCGGTGGTGGACCCGGCACTACGCGATGTACTCGCGCCTGCTGTGCGCCAGGCCTTCATCGGTGGGTTCGAGAGTGTGCTGCTGGTGGCGGGCATCGGTGCCCTGGTGTTCGCCGTGCTGGTGGGCACGCTGCTCGATCGGCCGATGCCGGTCCACGAGCCGGTGCCAGCCTGAAACGGCCGTTTGTCCGCTACCCGGTGGCAGGGCGGGGGTTGCCGGAACTGTCATTCGCCCGGCCGGGTCAGCAATCAGGGAGAGGGCGCGTTGTGCGCCTCGTCGCTGCCATCCAGCGCTGACGGGCCGGCCAAGGCCAGGGGGAGAACCGCATGCAGCAGTCAGTCGAGCCGGAGTTCATGGCTCCCAGTGAGTACCTGACTTCCAGAGGCATCGCCGTGCTGATGTCGCCGCGTTACATCGCCCCCGGCAAAGTGGCTGAGGTGCTGTTGTCGCTGGCCAAGGTGCCGGCCGGCGTGTCGCCGCTGGACGTGGTGGTCGGCCCGTGGGAAACCCACGAAGAGGCGTTCCAGGCGTCCCACGACGCGGCCGAGCGCTGGGTCCGGCACCTCGAAGGCGCCTGATCGTCGGGCCGAAGTCTTCAGCAATAGCGCTGGCGGTCGGCCTCGGTGATCGGGCGGATGACCCGTGCCGGATTGCCCGCTGCCAGCACGCCTTCGGGGATGTCGCGAGTCACCACGGCGCCGGCGCCGATCACGCTGTTCGCGCCGATGCTCACACCGGGCAGGATGTTCACCCCCGCGCCGATCCACACGTTGTCGCCGATGCTCACCGGGTGCGCGTACTCCAGGCCCTGGTTTCGCCGCTCGGCATCCAGCGGGTGGCCGGCGGTGTAGATGCCGACGTTGGGCGCGATGAACACGTCATTGCCAATGCTGACCTTCGCGCCATCGAGGATCACCAGGTTGACGTTGGCGTAGAAGCGCGCGCCGATTTCGATGTTGAAGCCGTAGTCGCAGTGCAGCGGGCCTTCGATGACGAAACCCTCGCCAATGCTGCCAAACAGCCCTGTGAGAATCGCCTCGCGGCGCGCCCGGTCGTCCGGGTGGCTGTGGTTGAACTCGAAGAGTCTCGCCTTGGCCTCGGCGCGCTGGCGCAGCACCTGCGGGTCGTGATTGGCGTCGTAGAGCAGCCCGGCGGCAGCTTTTTCCAGCTCGTTCATCTGGGTTGATTCCTGGCGGCCTGGAAGGTCTTCGACGCGTAGCGAGTGCGCCGGTTCCCAAGGTGATAAATGCCACGCGGGCCTCTGCGTCGGCAGGTCAAAGGTGTGCGTCGCTGGTTTGTAGTGAATGCTACAAAAAATACGTATTGAAAGTTTCTGAAGCGCATTATACAAATATTGTCACAACAAGAGGCGCACGCATGCTCACACTCAAGGATCGCCTGAACACCCCGGAAGTCGAGCTCACCAAGGCCGAGCGCAAAGTCCTCCGCGCCTTGCTCGACGACTACCCGCGCAGCGGCCTCGGGCCGATGTCGCGCCTTGCGCGCCAGGCCGGCGTCAGCGATCCGAGCATCCTGCGCCTGGTGAAGAAACTCGGCTTCAGCGGCTACAGCGACTTCCAGAATGCCCTGATGGCCGAGGTGGATGACCGCCTGCGGTCGCCGCGCACCCTGCTCGCCGGGCGCCGCGAAGGCATGAGCCGCGACGACGTCTGGTCGAATTACCTGAGCGATTCCAGCGAAGGCATCCAGCGCACCCTGGCGCTGACCCAGGCCGACGACGTCCGCCTGCTCGGCGACTGGCTGCTCGACCCCAAGCTGCGCGTGCTTTGCCACGGCGGCCGTTTCAGCCGCTTCCTCGCCGGTTACTTGGTGGCGCACCTGCGCATGCTGCGCAGCGGCTGCCTGCTGCTGGACGACGGCGCCGCGCTGCCCGACCAGTTGGGCGACATCGACCGCCAGACGCTGGTGGTGGTGTTCGACTACCGCCGCTACCAGGCCCAGGCGCTGGGCGTGACCCGCGCGGCCAAGGCCCGTGGCGCACGGGTAGTACTGTTCACCGACATCTACGACTCGCCGCTGCGCGAGTTCGCCGACCTGATCATCAGCGCCCCGGTGGAGTCCCCATCGCCCTTCGACACCCTGGTGCCGACCATGGCCCAGGTCGAGGCGCTGATCGCCAGCCTGGTAGCGCGCATGGACGGCCAGCTCGACGAACGCCTGGAAGGCATCGACCACCTGAGAGCTGCTTTCGGCAGCCACATCCTCGAGGAATGACCGTGTTCAGCTTGCCCCACCAATCGCCCCGTGACCTGCCGTTCACCCGCGGCCAGACCGCCATCCTGTTCGTCGACATGCAGAACGCCTGGGTCATTCCCGGCCGCGACGCGCATGTCGATCCGCAGACGCACCGGTACTTCTACGAGCGCGTCGAGGCGAGGGTGATACCCAATCAGCAACGCCTGCTGGCGGCCATGCGCGAGGTCGGCGGGGAAGTGCTGCACACCATCATCGAGAGCCTCACCGCCGATGGCCGCGACCGCTCGCTGGACCACAAGCTCTCCGACATGCACCTGCCCAAGGGCAGCCCGGATGCCCAGGTGATCGACGCCCTGGCGCCGCGGGAAAACGAGATCGTCCTGCCGAAGACGTCCTCGGGCGTCTTCAACTCCACGGCCATCGACTACGTGCTGCGCAACCTCAACACCCGCCACCTGATCATCTGCGGCGTGGTCACCGACCAGTGCGTGGACATGGCCGTACGCGACGCCGCCGACCGTGGCTACCTCGTCACCCTGGTCGAAGACGCCTGCGCCACCCACACCGCCGAACGCCACCAGGCCTGCCTGGAAGCGATCAAGGGCTACTGCTGGATCGCCGACACCGACAGCGTGCTGGCCCGCATCGCCGCGCTGGCCTGAGGCCGGGAGAACGCCATGAGTCAGAACAATAACAATCCCGCTCCGATGCGCCTGACCAGCTTCGTCACCACCGACCTCTGCGGCATCACCCGCGGCCGCTCGCTTCCCGAATCGGAAGTCGCCGAACAATTGGCCACCGGCTGCGGCTGGGTACCCGCCAACAGCGCGCTGACACCGCAGGATGTCATCGCCGACGACAACCCCTGGGGCAGCCATGGCGACCTGCGCCTGCTGCCCGACCCGAGCAGCCGGGTGCGCCTGGAAAACGGCCCCGATTCCCAGGCCGCGCCGCTGGATTACCTGCACGGCGACCTGGTGACGACTGCGGGTGCGCCGTGGTCGGTCTGCCCGCGCACGCTGCTGCGCGAAGAGATCGCCCGTTACCGCGAACTGGGCCTGCAGGTCACCGCCGCCTTCGAACACGAATTCAACCTGCTCGGCCTGCCGGACGAGCATGCCGCCGCCTTTTCCCTGCAGGCGCAGCGGCAGACCGGCAACTTCGGCGGTTGGCTGATGAGCGCGCTGGAGCAGATCGGCGCCGAGCCGGAAATGTTCCTGCCCGAGTACGGCCGCAACCAGTACGAGGTCACCTGCCGGCCGACCCAGGGCGTTGCTGCGGCGGACCGCGCGGTGAACGTCCGCGAAGTCACCCGTGAGATCGCCCGCCAGTTCGGCTGGCGCAGCAGCTTCACGCCGCTGCTGGCGCCCGGCGCCGTGACCAACGGCGTGCACCTGCACCTGAGCCTGCAACGCCTGGATGGCACGCCGGTGTTCTATGACGAGGCCGCGCCGAGCAATCTGTCCAGGCTCGCTGAACACTGGGCCGCCGGCGTGCTGCGCCACCTGCCGGCACTGTGCGCGCTGACCGCGCCGACGGCGGTGTCCTACCTGCGGCTGAAACCGCACCACTGGAGCGCCGCCTATGCCTGCCTGGGGCTGCGCAACCGCGAAGCGGCGCTGCGCATCTGCCCGGTGGTGGAGATCGGCGGCAAGCCCAAGGCGCGCCAGTTCAACCTGGAATTCCGCCCGATGGACGCCACCGCCAGCCCGCACCTGGCCATGGCCGCGGTGCTGATCGCCGGGCGCCTGGGCATGCAGCAGGAGCTGCCGCTGTCGGCGGTCACCGATGTCGATCCGCACAGCCTCAGCGATGCGCAGCGCGAGGAACTGGGCATCAAGTCCCTGCCCGGTTCGCTGGAGGAGGCCCAGCGCCTGCTGCTGGCCGATGGCGAACTCTGCGCGCAGCTGCCGCCAGCCCTGCTGCAGACCTACGTCGCCATGAAGCGCCAGGAACTGGCCCTGACCCGTGAACTCAGCGAAGAACAACTCTGTGAATCCTATGCAAAGTTCTACTGAATCCGGCCTTTACCGGCGCCCGCCGTTCGAGATCGTCAACCCGCAGGGCAAGAGCCCGGTGCTGCTGGTCTGCGAGCACGCCAGCCGCTACATCCCCGAGGAGCTGGCGCAACTGGGCCTGGACGACGCGGCGGCCGCCGAGCACATCGCCTGGGACATCGGTGCGCTGGAGCTGGCCCGCGAGCTGTCGGCGCGCCTGGACGCCACGCTGCTGGTGGCCAACTACTCGCGTCTGCTGATCGACCTCAACCGGCCGCTGTCGGCGCCCGATGCGATTCCCGAGCACAGCGAGATCTATCCGATTCCCGGCAACTGCAACCTGAGCGCGGCGGCCCGGCAGGAGAGGGTGGCGCGGCTGTTCGAGCCGTTCCACCAGCAGCTGACTGCGCTGCTCGATGAGCGCCTGGCCGCCGCCCGGCCGACTCGCCTGGTGGGTGTGCACAGCTTCACCCCGAGCTATCGCGGCGAGCCTCGCCCGTGGGTCGCCGGGGTGCTCTACGCCAAGGCCGAAGCCTATGCCCAGCGCATGGTGGCGGGGCTGCGGGAGAGCGGCGAAGAGATCGGCGCCAACCAGCCCTATGTGATCGACCCGCTGGAGGACATGACCGTCCCGGTACATGGCGACGAACGCGGCGTGGACGCCGTGCTGATCGAAATCCGCAATGACGGACTGCGGACCCCGCAAGGGGTGGAAGCCTGGGCGACACGCCTGGCTCCCTGGCTCTGAGAGCCTGTTTACGACCTGCTGCGCGTCGGCCGCAGGGCGTTGATAAGCGCCCTCAGATGCTCATTTACGGTTCGTAAATCCCGCTCTTCGGGCGCTTTTCGCCTGCTACGGCGCTAGCTCGCGAGGTAGTAGGCAGGCTCTGAGGACCCAAGCCCGGCCGGCCATTTGATGGCAAGCGTGCTGCAGCGGCCGGGCAGGTTCTGAAAACAACAACAATTCAGCGCATGAGCGCCGAACCCTTACAGCTGCCGTTCCCAGAGGAAGTGCCCCGTGGCTATCGAACAGTTCGGATACAAGCAACAACTCCGCCGCAGCCTGACGCTCGGCGACCTGGTGATCTACGGGATGATCTTCATGATCCCGATCGCGCCCTTCGGCGTTTACGGCTGGGTCCACGCGGATGCCCACGGCATGGTGCCGATGGCGTATCTGGTGGGCATGGTGGCGATGCTCTTCACCGCGCTCAGCTACGGCGCGATGTCCCGCGCGTTTCCCATCGCCGGCTCGGTGTACTCCTACGCCCAGCGCGGCATCCACCCCAATGTCGGCTTCATCGCCGGCTGGGTCCTGCTGCTGGACTACCTGCTGATCCCGCCGCTGCTCTACGTGTTCAGCGCGCTGGCGCTGAACCACCTGTTCCCGGCGATTCCCAAGCTTGCTTTCATGCTGATCTTCCTGGTGTCCGCCACGCTCATCAACCTGCGCGGCATCACCCTGGCGGCACGCTTCAACCTGCTGTTCCTGATCGCCGAACTGGTGGTCCTGGCGATCTTCCTGGTGGTTGGTTACCAGGCGCTGGAGGGTGGCATGGGCAACGGCCGGCTGACCCTGGAACCGCTGTTGCAACCGGAGCATTTCAACCTCGGCCTGGTGATGAAGGCGGTGTCCATCGCGGTGCTGTCGTTCCTCGGCTTCGACGCGATCTCCACCCTCGCCGAAGAGGTCAAGGGCGATCCGGCCAAGCAGATTGGCCGCGCCTCGCTGATCGCGCTGTTCGTCATGGGCGCCATCTTCATCGTGCAGACCTGGCTGGCCACCGACCTTGCCGCCGGCATGACCTTCAAGTCGGCGGACACCGCCTTCTACGAGATCGCCGAAGCGGCCGGCGGCAGCTGGCTGTCGACGCTGACCGCGGTGGCCACTGCGCTGGCCTGGGGCGTGACCGTGTCGATCACCTCGCAGGCTGCGGTTTCCCGTCTGCTGTACTCCATGGCCCGCGACGGCAAGCTGCCGCGCGTGCTGGCGAAGGTGCATCCGAAGTACCAGACCCCGCACATCAGCCTGTACCTGGTGGGCGTGTTGTCGCTGGGCATCGGCATCTATTTCCTCGACTCGCCGGACGTGCTCACCTCGCTGGTCAACTTTGGCGCGCTGACCGGTTTCTGCCTGCTGCACATCGCGGTGATCAACCACTACTTCATTCGCCAGAAGAGCGGCCGGGTGCTGCGCCACCTGGTGTTCCCGCTGGTCGGTCTGGTGATCATCGCCTACGTGCTGTTCAGCATGAGCCGTGAAGCGCAGGAGCTGGGGGTGGGCTGGATCGCCATCGGCCTGGTGTACCTCGCGGTGCTCAGCGGACGTGGCAACGGCAGCGAGCTGGCGCGGGAAATCTGACCGGGTGCGCCGTGCTGTCGCAGACGTCACGGCGCACTTTGACAGACGGCGGGGCGTGCCCCATAAAGATCCGGGTCGGTGGCGGGCAGTGTTTCCACCGACTGCTTTCGCCGGGGCAGGGAAGCCGGCACGACTGACCAATCATCGCGAAGCATCATGAGCAGGAAAGATCAGGACAGCCCCTTCACCCTGGACCGCATCGACGAGGAGATCATCCGCATCCTCCGTCACCAGGGCCGCATCACCTACGGCAAGCTATCCGCCCTCGTGCACCTCACCCCGCGCCCCTGCCAGGAGCGCGTCCGCAAGCTGGAGCGACACGGCATCATCCGTGGCTACGGCGCCGTCATCGACGAGCAGAAGATTTCCGCCGGGCTCTCGCTGCTGGTACTGGTCGCACTGTCGAACCAGAGCGGCCGCAGCGCGCAGAAGGCCTTCGAGGCCCGCGTCATCGCCTGCCCGGAAGTGCTGCACTGCCAGCTGATCAGCGGGACCTTCGACTACAGCGTGCGCATGCGCTGCCGGGACATGGAGCACTACCGCGCGCTGACCGAAACCTGGCTCAACGACGAGAGCCTGCACATCGACAAGCTGGTCGCCCATCCCGAGCTGACGACCATCAAGGAATCCGTCAGCTAGCTCTTTGGCGCCCCTCCGGCGGCGCCAGTTCCTTGGGTTTCCCGCGTGCAATATCGGCCTGTCGAGGGCTGCTAGACGCACAGCCGAATCGGCTGTTGCCGCTCGCCAATACAGCCGGATCGGCCGGCGCGGGCCCGTATTACAGCCGGGTTTTCGCCACGACGAGTGGGAAAATCGTCTTGCCCCTCTCTGACGTGCAGACCTGTTCCAGGGCCTCTGCAACCTTGTTGTGCCCGCTGTTCGAGACACGGCGGAGGCGGGCTGCAGTCCAATCAGAAGACGCCAATCACAACAAACGGAGGTCCCACCATGACCCGCTTCGTCGACGTCCCCACGATGTCCCAACTGGTCCAGCAGATCGGTGTCGCCCGCTTCATCGGCGAACTCGCCGACACCATCGCTCAGGACTTCGTGCGCTGGGAGTCCTTCGACAAATCCGCCCGCGTCGCCAACCACTCCGAGATCGGTGTCATCGAACTGATGCCGGTGTCCGACACCGCCCGCTATGCCTTCAAGTACGTCAATGGCCACCCGCAGAACACCCAGCGCGGGCTGTTCACCGTCATGGCCTTCGGCGTGCTGGCCGATGTCGAGACGGGCTATCCGGTGCTGCTCTCCGAACTCACCGTGGCCACCGCGCTGCGCACCTGCGCTACTTCGCTGATGGCCGCCCGCGCACTGGCGCGTCCGGACTCGCGACGCATGGCGCTGATCGGCAACGGCGCGCAGAGTGAATTCCAGGCGTTGGCCTTCCATCACCACCTGGGCATCGAGGAAATCGCCGTCTTCGACATCGACCCGCAGGCCACTGAAAAACTGATCCGCAACCTGGCGGACTTCCCCAACCTGAAGATCATCCGCGCCGGCTCCACCGCCGAAGCGGTGCGCGGCGCCGACATCGTCACCACGGTGACCGCCGACAAGTCCTACGCGACCATCCTCACCCCGGAGATGATCGAGCCGGGCATGCACATCAACGGCGTGGGTGGTGACTGCCCGGGCAAGACCGAGCTGCACGCCGACGTCCTGCGCGCCGGCAAGGTGTTTGTCGAGTACGAACCGCAATCGCGCGTCGAGGGCGAGATCCAGCAGATGCCGGCGGACTTCCCGGTAACCGACCTGTGGCGGGTACTGGCCGGCCAGGTCGGCGGGCGTGACAGCGCCGAGCAGGTGACCATCTTCGACTCGGTCGGCTTCGCCCTGGAAGACTACTCGGCACTGCGCTACGTGAACGAACAGGCCAGCCGCCTGGACCTCGGCGAGCGCATCGACCTGGTGCCGTGGAGCGAGGACGAGGACAACGATCCCAAGGACCTGTTCCGCTACACCCGCTCCGGCAAGGCGCGCAAAGGGCTGCGGCGCATCGCCTGACGCTCAGCGCGCCTCATCGGGGATCGCCAGCGGCGGCCGGCTGAGGTCGCTGGCGCTCTGCGTGGTGGCGGCGACACGGGCCTTGAGCCATTGGCTGAAGGCCTTCACCACCGGGCGCTCGGCCTTCACCGGGTCGGTCACCAGGAAGTAGCCCCGGCTGGACTGGATGGTGATGTCGAATGGGCGCACCAGCAGGCCGCGCGCCAGGGCATCGCCACTGAGCAGGTTGTCGCCGATGGCCACGCCCTGGGCGGCAATGCACGCGGCGATGGTGCAGGGCGCGTCGGCGAACAGCACGCCGGAGCGGTGATCGATGGCGCTCGCGCCCACCGCGCCGAGCCACAGGCGCCAATCGGCGAAATCATTCATGTGCAGCAGCGTGTAGTGGGCCAGGTCCGCCGGCTGCGTAAGGCCGCCGCGCGAGTGGATCAGGCGCGGGCTGCACACCGGGAAGAAGTGCAGGGCGACCAGTTGCTCCACGGTCTGGTTCGGCCAGTCGCCGCTGCCATAGGCGATGAACAGGTCGGCGTCACTGGCGCTGGTGTCCTGCGGCACGCGCGGCGTCACCACGTGCAACTGCACCTGCGGGTATTGCGCGAGGAAATCGCCCAGGTGCTGGCACAGCCAGTAGGTGGCGAAGCCGGGGTTGCAACTCACGCACAGCGGCCCGCTGATCTGCTGCTCGTCGAAGCTGCTGCCGGCCAGTTGCACCTCCGCGAGGATGCGCTGCACGTCGCGCGCATACCTCTCGCCCCGATAGGTCAGGCGGATGCCGCGCCCGGTACGTTCGGTCAGGGCGAAGCCCAGGCGTTCCTCCAGCGTGGCGATGCGGTGGCTGACAGCGCTGCGGGTGAGGTTCAGCTCCGTGGCGGCGGCGGACACGCTGCCCAGCCGGGCCACGGCATCCAGCGCGCGCAGGGCGGTCATCGAAGGAAAGTGCATGGGCGGTCCAATTCTCGATGGGTGAAGCTCTATTGGTGAAATTGTATTGGTGAAACTAACCGGACATGGGGTGGCGAAATACTGCGCTTGTTGCAAATTCCGCTTCACCAATACTAGGCCACACGACAACAACAACAGGCAACGATGAGGAAGCCGCCATGTCGAAATTCAAGGCCTACGTCCAGCAGTGGATCGACGAGCACCGCCAGCAGCTGTCCGACTGGCACCAGGTGATCTGGCATTTCGCCGAGCCGGCCTTCCGCGAGTACAAGTCCTGCGCCTGGTACGTGGAATTACTGCGCCGCGAAGGCTTCACGGTGGAAGAGGGCAGTGGCGGCATGCCCACCGCCTTCGTCGCCTCCTTCAGCAATGGCGAAGGGCCCATCCTCGCCACCTATGCCGAATACGATGCGGTGCCCGGCAACTGCCAGGCGGCGGCGACCAGGCCGATGCCGCGCGAGGGGCTGTCGAAGTACGCGCCGGGCCATACCGACCCGCATTCCGCGCTGGGCATCAGCGCCCTGGGCGGCGTGCTGGCGGCCAAGGCGGCGATGCTGGAATTCGGCATCCAGGGCACCATCAGGTTCTTCGGCGAGCCGGCGGAAAAGCTCCGCGCCTCCAAGCCGGTGCACGCCGCCAAGGGCTACTACGACGACCTCGACGCCGCCGTCAGCTTCCACCCCACCTACATGCTGCCGCTGAACAACACCACCACCTGGGACACGCACTGCGGCATCGCCTACTCGTACATCTACACCTTCACCTGCGAAGACCCGCAGAACTGGATTGCCGCCGACCGCTACAGCCCGATTCCGCAGAACCACCTCGCGGCTCGCGCGCCGGGCGCCAACGATGCGCTGGTGCACTTCTACACGCTGAACGAAAGCCTGCGCCGCTCCACGCTGCCGTTCACCGGGCTGTGGAGCTTCAACGAGGCCATCCTCACCGCCGGCCAGGCCACCGCCGACAACCTGCCGCCGCACATCTCGCAGATCCAGTACCTGCTGCGCTGCGACTCCATCGAGCAGGCCGAGACCATCTCCACGGTGATGGACAACAACGCCGCCGCCGCGGCCATGGCCACCGGCTGCCAGTGGAAGAAGACCTGGGTCTGCAAATCCCGCGGCGGGTTGGCCAACCATGCGCTGGCGCAGGCCTGCTACGACAACCTTGCCGCCATCGGCGCGCCGACCTGGGGCGAAAAGGCCATCGCCGTGGCGCGGGAAATCCAGGCGAACCTCGGCCTCGATCCCATGGACGAGCCCTTCCTGCCGGCTACTCAGGCACTGATCGAGCCGCAGGAATGCGAGCGGCAGATGCGCCTGCAGATGCCGGCCTGGCAGAAGTACCTGACCTCCGACGACTACCCGGAATACACCTGGCACTGCCCGACCGTGCGCCTCTACGTGGCCCGGCCGATGCTCAGCGCGCCGGCCGGCTTCACCTATCCGGACTGGGTGTCCAACGCCCTGGGCGGCATACGCGAAACCATCGACCCGATGATCGACGTGGCGTCGAAGACCATCGGCAGCACCTTGATCGAGCTGTTCACCGATGCCGATCTGCTGGCCGAGGCGACTGCTGAGTTCAACCGGCGCACCGGCGGCGGCATCGGCGGCGAACAGTGGCAGGCGCCGTTGCTGCCGAAGGACTTCAAGGTCCCGCACCGCTTCCGTTGGCCGGAGTACATCCGCACGGTGCGTGGCGAGGAGTGGTGGATTCCGGCGCGGGAAGACGAGTGATCCCGAGCTCCCAAATCCTTCGGGAAATGCACACGTAGGATGGGTGGAGCCTGCGATACCCATGCTGTATCGCAGGCACGGATTGATGGGTATCGCTGCGCTCCACCCATCCTACGTTTGTGTTCCCTCATGCGTCGCTGTTGGTTGTTGGACAGTTCCGTAGGATGCATAACGCGCCAGCGTTATTCGTCGTTATGGCATCGGCGGATAACCCGTTCCGGGTTATCCGCCCTGCGCGGTTGTAATTTGGCGCGAGTGGGGGTTCAGTTCGCGAGCAAGCTCGCTCCTGCAATTGAACCCGAGCCCAGCCTGTAGGAGCGAGCTTGCTCGCGAACAGCGCCTATCGGATGCGTTTGAACCAACGCACCAGCGCCGCGCCGAATTCCACGGCGCGCGAGCGTGATGGGCAGCCCGGCGTCGAGATCAGCTGCGGCAGCAGGAAGCCCACCTCCGCCTCGCTGGGCCCGCAGAAACCGGTTTCGGCCGATTCGGCGAACTCCTCGTGCCAACGCGGAAAGCGCGCGCTGCCACTCTCGAATGAGTTCAGTGTGTTCATCGTCGACTCGCCTCCCTAAAGGTCCAGCACCAGCGGTTGCACGCCGTTTTCGTCCTGCGCCGGGATGGCGCAGCAGATCAGTGCGCTGCCGGCTTCGGGCAGTTCCGCCGGCGGGTTGGGGTAGTGCACCTGGCCGCTGACGATCTTCGTCCGGCAGGTGCCGCAGGAGCCGCCGCGGCAGCTGAAGTCGGGCGACAGTCCGCGCGCTTCGGCCAGCTCCAGCAGGCTGCCGCTGTCGGGTTTCCAGCGGGCTTCCTTGGCCGAGCCGGCGAAGTACACCGGCACCGGCTCGGTGGCGGCGGGCGGTTGCACCAGCGCGGGTGCCTGACTGTCGCCCCGGCGCTTGAGCGTCGAGGGGCCGAAGGTCTCGGCGTGGATGCGCGCGTCGGCAATGTTCAGGCCGCGCAGGCCATCGTAGATCGCCTGGGTGAACTCCCCGGGGCCGCAAACATAGAAGTCGTAATCGTCCAGCGGCAGCCGCGCCTTGAGCGCCTCGATGTCCAGGCGCCCGACCTGTTCGAAGTCGCGGCCGAGCACGGCTTGCGCTTCGGGGCGGCTGAGCGCGCGGTGGACCTGCAGTTGCGGCGTGCGCTGGCGCAGTTCGGTGATTTCCCGCTGGAACGGCAACTGGTCCAGCGTCCGTGCGGACTGGAACAGATGCACGCGCCGCACCGCGCCGGCCGCCAGTTCACGCAGCATCGAGAGTAGCGGGGTGATGCCGACGCCCGCGCCGATCAGCACGACCGGGCGCGCGCTGTCGCTGTTCAGGGTGAAGCTGCCCATGGGCGCGCGGACCTGCAGATGGTCTCCGACACCCACCTGCTCATGCAGATGACGGGACGCCGGGCCCTGGGTCTTCACGCTGATGCGCAGTTCGCCGTCCGACGGCGCGCTGGACAGGCTGTAGGTGCGGATCAGCGCCTGTTCGCCGACTACCAGGCGTACCGGCAGATGCTGGCCCGGCGCGAAATTCACGGCGGCGCCGGCCGGCGGTTGTAGGTAGAACGAGCGAATGTCCGCGCTTTCCTGCTCCACGCGCAGCACTTGCCAGTCCTGCCAGTGCTGGCGCTGCTCGCGTTCCCGCAGCTTGGCCTCGGCCTCGGTCCAGGTGCCGGTCATCAGGCTGGTGGGCGAGTACTCGCGGAAGCTCCAGCGCAGCGCCAGGGCGCTGCGGCGCAGCACGGCGTGCTCGACGTCCAGCGTCCACAGGCGCTCGGCGCCCTCGAAGGCGCTCAGCAGCGGGCTGTCGAAGAGGATTTCGCTGCGGCCGTGGATTTGCAGCACGTCGCCGCTGGCGAAGTCGACGAAGAGCAGCCCGGCCTGCGGGTTGGCCTGCAGGTTGCCGAGGGTGTTGAAGTGCAGGTTGCCGGCGTAGTCGGGGATGGTCAGGCGGTTGCCCTCGACCCGCACGAAGCCAGGGCGGCCGCCGCGGTGGGAGACGTCCACCGAGCGCTGGCCATCCTCATGCTGCACGTAGCTGGCGACGAAGAAGGTATCGGCGTTGCGGACGATGGCGGCCAGCTCCTCGTTCAGCAAGGCGAAGTCCTCGCGTGGGGCACGCTGGCTATAGCGCTGTTCGTCGCGGCTCCAGTCGCGTTTCTGGATGTACTGCGGGCAGTTGCCGAAGGAGTGCTCGACGGCCACCGTCAGCAGGCCGCCGTCGACCTCGCGGAGGACGCCATTCATGCGGTTGCGCCGGCGGGTGTGCAGTTCGATGCCCAGCAGGCCGATGGCCTTGCCGGCTTGCAGGCCACTGGCGGTGGGGTCCTGATTGTCGGGCACGGTCTCCAGCAGAAGGCTTTTCGGATCGGGCGAGGTGATGAAGCCTTCCGCACCTTCGAGCAGGGTCGCCCAGGGCCGGCCCTGCTCATCCACGGCGCCGACGATGATGAACGGCAGTTGCTGGTAGAACTCGCGGTGCTGGTCGGGCATGTAGTCGCGGATGACTTTCTGGCCATGCACCTCCATGCGTTCGGCCACGCCGACACGCTGCTGGATCGCCTTCTCGCCGGCGTGCCAGGGGGAGTTGCGGTGTTTGGGCAACTGGAACATGACGGGCACCTCGCAGAAGGTGCCGCCGGGTCAGCCCGGCGGCGAGGGTTGCATCAGGCTTGCAGGCCGATGGCGGTGCGCTGCATCGGCACGAAGCCGGGCAGGGCTTCTACGCGGGCCAGCCAGGCGCGCAGGTTCGGGTACTCCTGCAGGGACACGTTGCCCTCCGGTGCGTGGGAGATGTAGGAGTAGTTGGACACGTCGGCGATGGTCGCCTCGTGGCCGGCCAGGAACGGCGTTCTGGCCAGTTCCAGCTCCATCACCTGGAACAGCGCGTGGGCACGGGTGATGACTTCCTGGGCGTTGAAGGCCGCGCCGAACACCGTGACCAGCCGCGCGGCGGCGGGGCCGAACGCCACCTGCCCGGCAGCCACCGACAGCCAGCGCTGCACGCGGGCGGCGCCCAACGGGTCTTCCGGCAGCCAGCGGCCGTTGCCGTATTTTTTCGCCAGGTAGACGAGGATGGCGTTGGAGTCGGCGACGATGATGCCTTCGTCATCGATCACCGGCACCTGGCCGAAGCTGTTCAGGGCGAGGAAGTCCGGGTGCTTGTGCGCGCCCTTGGCAAGGTCGACATCGATCAGTTCGGCGGGCAGCTGCAGCAGCGCGAGCATCAGCTCGATGCGATGGGCGTGGCCGGACAGCGGGTGGCGGAACAGTTTGATGGTGTGGGACATGACGGTGACTCCTTGGCTGGGTTGGGGTGGCAGCGCGAGTCGCTCCGTGGCGGCTTGCTCGAGCTGATGGGTGAATGCTGCGCCCGATGGCCGGCGCGCAGAATCACCAGGGCGGACAATCCAGCGTTTCAGAATGCGGAAGAATCGAAGGGGCGGTCGAGTGCCGGTCGGGTTCGCGCGAAATGGAAGCGCCGGCCTTGCCGGCGGATCGCGGGCGTGGCCCGCTCCTACCCGACAGCCCTGTACTCGGATCAACCCTCACCCCAGCCCTCTCCCAGGGGGAGAGGGGACTGTTCGGTGCAGGATGACACCTTGTCGTCCGCCGGCACGGGCGGCTCCCTCTCCCCCTGGGAGAGGGCTGGGGTGAGGGGAAGACGCTGGCACGGACTGACCTGAAGAAGACAGTTGCTCCTACATGGGTGCGGCGGGCCTGCCTGTAGGAGCTGGCCATGCCTGCGACGGACCGAGCGACGGTGTTTCAGGTTTTGGACGACTTACCCGCGCAACGCCGGATGCGCCCGCAAGCGCGGCACCGCGAAGTCGAGGAAGGTGCGCACGCGCGCCGCCGCGCGGCGGCCTTCGCGGTAGATCAGCTGCACCGGCAGGGCGGGTGCGGCGTAGTCCTGCAGCACGACCTGCAGCTGTCCGCTGCTCAGTTCGGCATGCGCCTCGTGGCTCATGCAGCGGGTCAGCCCGAGCCCGAGGCTGGCGGCGCGGATCGCCGCGGGGGTGGTGCTGCACGCAAGTCGCGGGGCCAGGCGCACCGAGCGCGCCGCGCCCTGGTGACGAAAGCGCCACTCGCTGATCGCTCCCAGGCTGCCGGGAGCGATGATGTGGTGTGCCTTGAGGTCTTCCGGGGCCTGTGGCACGCCATGGCGCGCGAGGTATTCCGGTGCTGCGCAGATCAGTGGCCGCACCGTGCCCACTGGCAGGGCGAAGCCGGAGGAGTCGGGCAGGGCGCCTATCACCAGAGCGACGTCGATGCCGTCTTCGAGCAGGCGCGGCAGGTCTTCCCGGTGCCGGCTGACCAGGCGCACCTCAGGAAAGGCGGCCAGGTAGTCCAGCGCGATGGGGGCGAAGATACGGTCGGCCATCAGCAATGGCAGCGAGAGGTTCAGCTGTCCGGCCGGGTGCGCCTGCAGGCCGCCGAGCGAGCTCTCTGTGTCCTCGATGTCCTGGAGAATCTGCCGGCAACTGGCGGCGAACGCTTCGCCACGCGGGCTCAACCCGATTCCCCGCGGGCCGCGCAGCAGCAGCTCGCACTGCAGACGCGACTCCAGCGTGGCCACCAGACGCATCACCGTTGCCGTGGACAGCTCCAGGCACTGCGCGCCCGCCGCAAGGCTGCCAGCGCGCGCCACGGCGTCGAACGCCTGCATTTCCCGGTAGCGACTCACGGCTTCGCGGCTTGCAGCGCCGGGTCGGCACGCAGGCGTTCGGCGCAGTGCTCGACGAAGCTGCGAACCTTTGCCGGCAGCCTTGCACCGTCCTGGTAGAGCAGGTGGATCGGCAGCGGCGCCGTGGAAAACTCTTCCAGGACGATCTCCAGCTCGCCGCGTGCCACGGCTTCGGCCGCCTGGTACGAGAGCACCCGGGTGAAGCCCCCGCCCAGACGCGCGGCGTGGATGGCCGCATTGTTCGAGCTGACCACGAAGCGCGACGGTGGGCGCAGGGTCAACGACCCGTCGGCGGTGGTGAACTGCCAGTCGGTGAGCAGCACGCTGGTGGCGGCCATCACCACGGGTGCGTCGAGCAGATCATTGGGGTGCTGCGGGCGGCCGTGGCGCTTGAGGAAGGCGGGGGCGGCGCAGACCACCGGGCGGATTTCGCCGACCTTCAGCGCGCTCAGGCTGCCCTCGGGCAACTGGCCGATGCGTACGGCGACGTCGATACCCTCGTCGAGCATGTGCACCATGCGGTCGACCAGCAGCGCGTTGACCGTCACCGCGGCGTGGGAGTCCAGGTAGCTGGCGATCAGCGGGATCAGGTACAGCTCGCCGAACAGTACCGGCGCGGTCACCGTCAGGTTGCCCCGCGGGCGCAGGGCGCTGCCGGAGGCCAGTTCCTCGGCGTCCTCGAGCTCCTGCAGGATGCGCCGGCAGTCCTCGACGTAGCGCTGGCCGGCTTCGGTCAGCCGCACGCTGCGTGTGCTGCGGGCCAGCAGCAGGGTGCCCAGGCGTTGTTCCAGCGCGGCGATGGCGCGGGTCACGCTGGGCGGCGACAGGCCCAGTTGCCTGGCGCCGGCGGCGAGGCTGCCGGCTTCGGCCACGGCCAGCAGCACTGTCATTTCCTGAAACCTGTCCATGGATCACCGTTGTCGCCGTTGGCGGGTCGCCAGACTGTAGAGGGAAGCCGCGCAGGTTTGAAGTGCCGGCGGCTTGTGGGCGACATCGGCGTGCTTGCCAGCGCCGCGTCGCTTGACCGCGCCCCGTCCGCTCCGGCACAAGCGCTGCAGGCGCCCGCAGCGAGGCCGCCACCGCCCAAGAGCCTTCCGCCATGACCAGCAAGACCACCGCCGCCGCGCTGGCCGCTACCAGCAACCCGCGCCTGGGCATTGCCCTGTGCCTGTTGTCGATGTTGATATTCGCCTGCCAGGACGGCATCACCAAGGTACTGGTCCGCCACCTGCCGGTGAGCGAACTGGTGATGGTGCGCTACTGGGTATTCGTGCTCTTCGCGCTGATTGTCTGCCGTTCACAGGGAGGCGTGCGCCGGGCGGTGCGCAGCGCCAGTCGCTGGCAGCAGGTGGTGCGTTCACTGCTGGGGGTAGGTGAGATAGCGCTGTTCGGCCTGGCCTTGCGCTACCTCGGGCTGGCCGAGACCCACGCGCTCTACGCGGTCTTCCCGCTGATGACGCTGGGCCTGGCGCGGCTGCTGCTCGGCGAGCGGCTGGTCGGCCGGCAATGGCTGGCGGCGGCTGTCGGGTTCGGCGGCACGCTGCTGATCCTGCGCCCCGGCATGGGCGTGTTCGAGCCTGCGGCGCTGATCCCCCTGGCGGCGGCGCTGACCTTCGCCTTCTTCAACATCCTCTCGCGGCGTATCGGCCAGACCGATTCCTTCGCCACCACCACGCTGTACATGGCCGTAGTCGGCGCCGTGGCCGCCACTTTCGTCGGCCTTCCCGCCTGGGTCACGCCCACGCCCCGCGAGGCCGTGCTGATGTCGATCGTCGCCGTCTCCGGGGTGATCGCGCAGTTGCTGCTGATCCAGGCATTGAAGTACGCCCAGGCCTCTACGCTGCAGCCATTCAACTATTCGCTGCTGGCCTTTGCCACGCTGATCGGCCTCATCGTCTTCGGCGAGGCGCCGACCCTCTGGACGATCAGCGGTGCGCTGCTGATCCTGCTCGCGGGGTTGTACTCGATCAGGCCCAGGGCTTTTGACGCAACGCCGGGCTAGCCGGCCGCGCGCTTGCGCGTCTCCGCATCGAGAACCTCGCGCAGCGCCGCGAGGAACGGCGTGGCGCTGGTGTACTGGCGGCCGTAGTCGAGGTTGAACTGGTAGTCGAAATCGGGCGGGTTCAGGCCTTGGGTGTGCTGCAGGATGGTTTCCAGCTTGTCGAGCGCCTTCACTGCCTGTGCCTCGGCGGTGGCGGCGGCCTCGTACTCGTCGTACAGCGAAATGATCCGTTCACGCAGCGGCGCCGCCAGCGTCGCGGTCATGCTCAGCAGGTCCTGCCGCTCGCGATCACCCTTGCTGCCGTGCGCTTGCACGTCAACGGCCGGCACATCGCCGCCCAGCGCTTCGCCCAGGTCGTGGATGATGCACAGTTGCAGCAGTTTGCCGAGGTCGATCTCGCCCAGGTCCTCGGCGAACACTATGGCCAGCAGTGCCAGGCGCCAGCTGTGCTCGGCGGTGCTTTCGCGCCGGCCGCTGGACGTGTGGGCGCTGCGCAGCACGCTCTTGAGCTTTTCCGCCTGGCGAAGGAACGCCAGCTTGTCGTGGATGCCCTGGTTGCGCATGGGAGTGGCCCTGTCTGATACGTCGGACGGACATCCTGTGCCCATGCGCCCGGCGCTGTCCACGCATGAAATATGCGTGGCAGGCGGCCGTCAGAGTGTCTCGACCAGGCGGGCGGTGGAACCGTCCGACAGTGTGAGTCGCGTCCAGCGGCACTGGCTCTGGCGAATCGGCACCAGCAGGGAAGCGTTGGTGCCGGTGGCGAACTCCAGGGCCGGCGCGGCGATGCCCTCGCGCCACCCGAGTGTGTCCAGTCGCGCTTCCTGGGTGGCGATGGCCTCGGTCACGAATGGCCAGAGCGAGCGCCCCAGCAGATCGCCCAGTGCCACGCCGAACTCCGCCGCCCGCGGGGCGGAGCAGGCGAGCAGGCGGTGCGTGAGGTCGCAGACCAGGTGGATCGGCTGCGAACTGCCGCTGACCAGGCGTGCCAGGGCATGGTCCGCCGCGTTATCGAGGCGCGCCCGCAGCAGCGCTTCGATGCGCGCACGCTGTTCCGGTTCGGCTTCCTGCGTGCCGGCTTCCCAGCGCGAGATGGTCGACTGGCTGACGCCGAACAGCTCGGCCGCATGGTCCTGCTTGATCCGGTGCAACAGGCGCCAGCGCCGGAACAGGGGGCCCAGTGGAGTCTTGTGCAGTTGCGCTGAGGTCATGGTGCTGTGTCTGTGTGCGTAGCGCGCCAGCATAGCTCGGTTTGCCAGGCGCTCGGCGGAAAGGGCGATGCACGGGAGCGACTGAGCCGCTGCTCTGACGCGCGGGCAAGCTCGGGCGCCTGACTTTGCCTTTCATCAGTCCAGCCCCCAGGGCTCTCGGGAATCGATTGTACGACTGTACAGAAATTTCTTGCGCGCCCCGGATCTTGTTGTTAATAATCTGTACGACTGTCCAAGAGTGCTCCGATAGAGAACGCCTTGGCAGCCGCTTTGAGGCAATAACAACTACCAGAAGACCGCAGGTACTACTTCGTCCTGGTCCTGTACGGTCGTACAAAACTCAAGTGTCTTGCGAGGTGTGGGATGAAGCAAAAGCAACCTGGGGAGCCATCCTCCGGCGTAACCCGTCGTGACCTGGTGAAGGGGACGATGGGGCTGTTGTGGGCGGGCGTTCTGCTCGGCGGCCTGCCTCTGCCGGCTTTCGCCGAGCCGAAGAAGGGCGGGCGGCTGGTGTTCGGCCTGGCTGGCGCGTCGACCACCGACAGCCTCGACCCGGGCTTGGCCGAAGACGATTTCATGATGCTGCTGAGCCAGGCGCTGCGCGGCAACCTGGTGGAGATCGACAGCAGCGGCAACGCCATTCCCGAGCTGGCCGAGTCCTGGGAATCCTCGCCGGACGCCAGGGTCTGGACCTTCAAGCTGCGCAGCGGCGTGCAGTTCCACAATGGCAAGCCCTTCGTCGCCGATGACGTGGTGGCGACGCTCGACTACCACCGCAAGGACGGCTCCAAGTCTCTCTCCAAGTCCATCGTCTCGCAGATCGACGAAGTGAAGGCGATCGATGATTCGACGGTGCGCGTCAGCCTCAAGGGCGGCAACGCCGACTTCCCGGTGCTGATGAGCGACTACCACCTGAGCATCCTCCCGCGGGGCGCCGACGGCCAGGTGGACTGGCGCTCCGGCATCGGCACCGGCGGCTACATGCTCAAGGAGTACAACCCCGGCGTCCGTGCCTTTGTAGTGCGCAACCCCAGTTACTGGAAGCCGGGCCGGGCGCACGTCGAGGAAGCCGAGCTGATCGCCATCGCCGACTCCGTGGCACGGCAGAACGCGCTGCTCACCGGCAAGGTCAACGTCATCAACCGCGTCGAAATCAAGACCCTGTCGCTGCTGCAGCGCAGCAACAAGGTACGCATTGCCGAGGTCACCGGCCTGAACCACGCGACCATGCCGATGATCGCCAAGCTCAGCCCGTTCCAGGACAACAACGTGCGCCTGGCGCTCAAGTACGCGGTGGACCGCGAACAGTGGGTGAAGTCGATCCTGCGCGGCCACGGCAGCGTCGGCAACGACCACCCCATCGGCCGCCAGCAGAAGTACTTCAACAGCGAACTCGCCCAGCGCCAGTACGACCCGGACAAGGCGCGCTTCTACCTCAAGCAGGCCGGGCTGGACAGCCTGGACATCAGCATCAGCGCCGCTGATGCGGCCTTCGCCGGGGCGGTGGATGCCGGCGTGCTGTTCGAGGATAGCGCGCGCAAGGCCGGCATCAACCTCAAGGTGGTGCGCGAATCCAACGACGGTTACTGGATCAACGTCTGGGCGAAGAAACCCATGTGCATGTGCTACTGGACCGGCCGCGCCACACCGGACTGGATCTTCAGCCAGATCTACGCCAGCGGCGCGTCCTGGGGCGACACCCAGTGGAACAACGAGCGCTTCGACAAGCTGATGCTGCAGGCCCGCTCCGAGCTCGACGAGGCCCGGCGCAAGGCCATCTACTGGGACATGCAGGCGATGCTGCACGACGAGGGCTCCACCGTGGTGCCGATGTTCATGAACCACATCATGGGCATGGGCAACGACGTGGTGACGTCGCCGACCGTGGCCGGCGACATGGCCCTGGACGGCATGCGCGCCATCGAGCGCTGGTCGCTGGCGTGAGACGGGAGAGCGAGATGAGCAACCTCGACTGGCATTCGGTCAGCGCCGACGACACCCGCAGCCTGCGCAACGTCTTCGGCACCTTCATGACCGGCGTCACCATCGTCACCACCCGCGAGGCCGACGGCACGCCGCGCGGCTTCACCGCCAACTCCTTCACCTCGGTGTCGCTGAGCCCGGCGCTGGTGCTGGTGTGCATTGCCAAAAGCGCCGGCAGCCTGGCGGTGTTCAGCGCCGCCGAGCGCTTCGCCATCAACATCCTCGGCGACTGGCAGCGCGACCTGTCGAACCGCTTCGCCGGGCGCGCGGCCGACAAGTTCGCCGGGGTCGAGCTGTTGTCCTGCGAGGCCGACGTACCGTGCCTGGCCGACAGCCTCAGCGTGCTCAGCTGCCGGCGACACAGCCTGGTGGAGGCGGGCGACCACGTGATCCTGATCGGCGAGGTACAGCGCTACCGCAGCAGCGTCGGCAGCCCGCTGGGCTATTTCCGCGGCAGCTACATCGACTTTGCCGAAGGTGCCAAGGCGATCCAGGTGGAGCGCGGCAGTGCGCTCAAGGTCGGTTGCCTGATCACTCGCGACAACGGCGTGCTGCTGGTGCGCGAGCCGGGCCAGGAGCACTGGAGCATTCCGGAAGTGTTCTGGCGCGCCGGGGTGAGCCAGAAGGCGGTCATCGACGAAGTGTTCCGGCGGGTTGGCCTGGTCGGCGAAGTGTCGTTCATCTACTCGATGTTCGAGGAAGCGGGGGATGACTTCACCCGCCTGATCTTCCGTGCCGATGCCAGCGCCGAGCTGGCTCCGTGCGCCGGCAGCGGGCGCGAAGTGCGCCTGTTCCGCGCCGAGGACGAACCCTGGCTGCAGGTCCGCGGCGACTACTGCACCAGCATGCTCCACCGCTTCTTCAGCGAGCGCCAGGCCGACAGCTTCGGCATCTACTGCGACACCGCCGACGGCGGACGAATCGCCGGCATCGCGGGCAAGCCCGTGCACTGGCTGGACTGGAAACACTAAGACCACCGAGTAGATAACAACATGCAATTCAACCATTTCCTCAGCTCCTACCTGCCCGATCCGGACGCCTCCGGCAAACAGCTCTACGAGCACATGGTCGAGCAGGCCGTGGTGGCCGAAGAGGTCGGCTATGCCGGTATTTCCATCCCCGAGCACCACCTGATCAACATCCTGCTGGTGCCCTCGCCATTGCAGATGGCGGTGAAGATCGCGGCGGTCACTCGGCACATCGAACTGGCGACCTCCATCGCCGTGCTGCCGATCCGCGACATGCGCGTATTCGCCGGCGAAGTGGTGCAGGCCGACGCGCTCTGCGACGGCCGGCTGGTGCTGGGGGTGGGGCGTGGCGCCTTCAAGTACGAGATCGAGATGCTCGGCGTACCGATGGGCGAGACCCGCGAGCGTTTCGACGAATCCCTCGCCGTGCTGCAGGCCCTGCTGACGCGCAAGGAAGTGAGCTGGGACGGCAAGTACTACCAGTTCGGCCCGCTGACCGTCATGCCGCGCCCCGAGCGGGAGATTCCGCTGGTCGTGGCGAGCATGGCGCCGGAGGGCATCCAGGCCTGCGCGCGCCAGGGCTTCTCGGTGCAGACCACGCCGCTGAGCGGCGACCACCAGATGCTCCTGGACCAGGTGAATGCCTTCCGCCGTGGCAAGGCCGAGGCGAAGGCGAAATCCGCCAGCCGCGCCCGGCTGTCGCTGCAACGTGCGACCTACCTGGCGCGCGATGAAGCCGATGCCCGCGAGAAGCTGCAACTGGCCTACGAGTACTACCGCCGCTTCGACAACGTGTTCACCGGACCGGGCATCGTCCATGGCGGTGGCATCGAAGCGCTGCCACGCCAGCAATCCATCGAGGAGCTGGGCAGGAACCTGCTGATCTGCACCCGCGAGCAGATGCTCGACCAGCTCTCCGCCTACGCCGAGGCCGGCATCGACGAGGTGATCATGACCGCCAACTTCGGCCAGTCCCAGGCGGACAGCCTGGACATGATGCGGCGCTTCGGCGAGCAGATCATTCCGCACTTCAGTTCCCGCTCGATCCAACCCAACCTGAACAAGAGGACCGGCTGATGCCCCTGCTTACCGTAGAGCTCTTCCCCGGACGTAGCGCCGAAAAGAAACGCGAGCTGATCCAGGCGCTGACCGACACCTACCTCCAGGTCTGCGGCGGCAAGGCCCAGGCGGTCACCATCCTGCTCAAGGAGGTGGACCCGGCGGACTGGGGCGTGGGTGGCCGCAGCTACGCAGAGATCATCGCAGAAGCAAAGGCCCAGGGCTGAGGAGGCGCGTGATGAGCAAGGCAATCGATTGCGCCTATGTGGTGGACGGGCAGGGGCCTGCCCTGGTGATGGTGCACGGCATCGGCGCGCGCAAGACCGGTTGGGACAAGGTCACCGAGGCGCTGAAGGACAGCTTCACCTGCATCCGCTACGACCTGCGCGGCCACGGCGAGTCGCCGCTGCCGAGCGAAGACTTCGGCCTGGAAGAACTGGTCGAGGACCTGGAAGCGTTGCGTGCACGCCTGGGCATCGAGCAGATGCACATCATCGGCCACTCCCTCGGCGGGATGATCGGCCCGGCCTATGCGCATAAGTATCCGCAGCACGTGCTGAGCGTCGGGCTGCTGTCCACCGCGGCGTTCCGCTCGCCGCAGGACAGCGAGAACGTGCGCAAGGTGGTTCGCGCCATGGAAGAGAAGGGCATCGGCCCGGTGCTGGATACCCTGACCCAGCGCTGGTTCACCGAGCGCTTCTGCGCGGCGCATCCGGAGGTCATCGAATGGCGCAAGCAGCAGGTGATGGACACGCCGGCCGCGGTGTTCCTCAACGTCTTCCACATCTACGCGGAGACCGAGATGGCGCCCTGGCTGCATGAGGTGACGCAACCGTGCCTGGTGCTCACCGGCGAGTTCGACGGCGGCTGCAATCCGGGCCTGAACCGGCAGATCGCCGAGGCGTTGCCGCACTCGCAGCTGGTGGTACTGCCGGACCTCAAACACGCCATCCTCATCGAAGCGAGCGACCAGGTGGTGCCCCACCTGAAAGCCTTCCTGGACAAGGCCTCGCACTAACACCTGCCGATACGCCGGAGGAGGGTGGGCACTGCCCGACCCTCCCCGTAACCGCGCAAAGATCAGCAAAACCATAAGAACAACAACTGCCCAACCGATCAGCAGGTCGACACCATGGCTTTGATTTATCCCATTCTCTTGCGGCGCATGCTTCTCGGAGCCCTGACCCTGTTGGGCGTCTCCGCACTCATCTTCGCGGCGGTGCAGCTGCTGCCCGGCGACATGGCGCAGAAGCTGCTCGGCCAGTCCGCCACGCCCGAGGCGCTGCATGCCCTGCGCCACGAGCTGGGGCTCGACCAGCCCGCGCTGAGCCGCTACCTGCACTGGCTGCTGGGCAGCCTGCAGGGCGACTTCGGCACCTCGCTGTCCAACGGCCGTGCGGTGTCCGAACTGATCGGCCAGCGCCTGCTCAACACGCTGTTCCTGGCCGGCTACACGGCGCTGATCGCGGTGCCGCTGGCGCTGCTGCTGGGGCTGTTCGCGGCGCTCTACAAGGACTCGATCTACGACCGCGTGGTGAACATCGTGTCCCTGGCGGCGGTGTCGCTGCCGGAGTTCTTCATCGGCTACATCCTGATCCTCTGGCTGGCGGTGAAGCACCCGCTGTTTCCTTCCATCGCCGACGTACCGGCCTCGGCGAGCCTGCTCGACCACCTGCAGGCGGCCTTCCTGCCGGCGCTGACGCTGACCCTGGTGATCACCGCGCACATGATGCGCATGACGCGCATCGCGGTGCTCGACCTGCTGCAGCTGCCCTACATCGAGATGGCCCGGCTCAAGGGCCTGTCGCGGCTGAAGATCGTCCTGCGCCACGCCCTGCCCAACGCCTGGGCGCCGATCGTCAACGTCATCGCGGTGAACCTGGCGTACCTGATCACCGGCGTGGTGGTGGTCGAGGTGGTGTTCGTCTACCCCGGCCTCGGGCAACTGATGGTGGACTCGGTGATCAAGCGCGACGTCATGGTGGTCCAGGCCTGTTGCTGCATCTTCGCGGTGGTCTACATCGGCATCAATCTGCTCGCCGATGTGCTGTCCATCGTTACCAATCCGCGCCTGCTGCATCGCCAGTGAGGGCGAATCGATGAATGCCTTGATCGCAACCTTCAAACAGATGACCTGGACCGCACGCATCGGCCTGCTGATCATCCTTTTCTACACCTTTCTCGCGCTGTTCGGCCCGCTGGTCGCGCCGTTCGGCGAAACCGAGATCGTCGGCGGCGAGTACGACCCCTGGAGCGCGCAGCACTGGTTGGGCACCGATGCGCTGGGGCGCGACATGCTGTCTCGGGTGATCTTCGCCGCGCGCAACACCATCGGCATTGCGCTGCTGTCCACCGCGCTGGCGTTCTTCATCGGCGGCTCGCTGGGGCTGATCGCCGCTGCCCTGGGGGGCTGGGTGGACAGCGCCCTGTCGCGCCTGGTGGACGTGCTGATGGCAGTGCCGCAGCTGATCTGCGCGCTGCTCCTGCTGACCATCTTCGGCACCAGCATCGCCAACCTGGTATTCGTCATCGCCCTGGTGGACGCCACGCGCATCTTCCGCCTGGCGCGCTCGGTGTCGCTCAACGTGGTGGTGACCGACTACATGGAAGTCGCCCGGCTGCGCGGCGAAGGGTTGTTCTGGCTGGTGGCGGTGGAGCTGCTGCCCAATGTAAGGGCGCCACTGGTGGCCGAATTCGGCCTGCGCTTCTGCTTCGTGTTCCTGACCATTTCCTCGCTGTCGTTCCTCGGCCTGGGGCTGCAACCGCCGCTGGCTGACTGGGGCAGCATGGTCCGCGAGAACGCCTCGCTGATTTCCTTTGGCGACCTGACGCCCCTTATCCCCGCCGCCGCCATCGGCGTGCTGGCGATCGCCGTCAACTTCGTCGCCGACTGGTTCCTCGCCCAGCGGCGATGACCGTCCCGCCCACGTATTGTCCGAGGACCCGCAGCATGAGCGAACCCCTGTTGAAGATTACCGGCCTGCGCATCGAGGCCGGCGGTGCGGATGGCTGGAACGAGATCGTCCACGGCATCGACCTGAACTTGCAGCGCGGCAGGATACTCGGCCTGGTCGGCGAATCCGGCGCCGGCAAGTCCACCATCGGCCTCGCCGCCATGGGCTACACCCGTGATGGCTGCCGCATCAGCGGCGGCGAAATCCTCTTCGACGGCATCGATTTGCGCCAGGTGCCCGAGGCGCAGCATCGCGAGTTGCTCGGCGCGCGCATCGCCTACGTGGCGCAGTCCGCGGCGGCGAGCTTCAACCCGGCGCACCGGCTGATCGACCAGCATTGCGAAACTGCCCTGGAGCACGGCCTGGTACCCCGCGAGCAGGCGCGCCGGGATGCGGTGGAGCTGTACCGGAAGATTGCCCTGCCCGAGCCCGAGTCCATCGGCGAGCGCTATCCGCACCAGGTCTCCGGCGGCCAGCTGCAGCGGATCATGACGGCCATGGCGATGTCCTGCCGGCCGGACCTGATCATCTTCGACGAGCCGACCACGGCGCTGGACGTGACCACCCAGATCGACGTCCTGCTGACCATCCGCGAACTGGTCCGCGAGTTCCAGGTGGCGGCCATCTACATCTCCCACGACCTCGCCGTGGTGGCGCAGATGGCCGACGAGGTGATGGTGCTCAAGGACGGCCACCTGGTCGAACGCGGCGACAAGCGCCGGCTGATCGCCGAGCCGCAGGCGGACTACACCCGCTCGCTGTGGGCGGTGCGCAACCTGGCCTGCGAGGCGAGCCCGCCGGTGGCCGTCGACCAGCAGCCGCTGCTGGAACTGCGCGGCATCCGTGCCGGCTACGGTAACAAGCAGGTGCTCGACGACGTGTCGCTGAAGGTCTTCCCGGGGCGCACGCTGGCCATCGTCGGCGAGTCCGGTTCGGGCAAGTCGACGCTGGGGCGCTGCATCACCGGGGCCTTGCCCAGCCGCGAGGGCAGCATCCTGTTCCAGGGCAAGCCGCTCGCGGCGCACTACGCCAGGCGCAGCCGGGACGAGCTGCGCTCGATCCAGATGATCTACCAGATGGCCGATACCGCGCTGAACCCGCGCCAGCGTATCGGTGACATCGTCGGGCGGCCGCTGCAGTTCTACGGCGGCCTCGACGCTGCGCGGCGCGAGGCAAGAACCCGCGAACTGCTCGCTGCCGTGGGCCTGGAGCCCGGCCGCTTCATGGCCCGGCGGCCGGGCGAATTGTCCGGCGGGCAGAAGCAGCGGGTGGGCATTGCCCGCGCCCTGGCGGCGGACCCGGCGGTGATCGTCTGCGACGAGATCACCAGCGCTCTCGACCAGCTTGTGGCGGAGGGCATCCTGCGGCTGATCGACGACCTCAAGCAGCGCCTGGGCATCACCTACCTGTTCATCACCCACGACCTGTCGGTGGTGAAGTCCATCGCCGACGACGTGCTGGTGCTCAAGGCCGGCAAGGTCGTCGACTTCGGTGACAAGCAGCGGGTGTTCACGCCGCCGTGCGACAGCTACGTCACGCGCCTGCTCGAGAGCATGCCGCAGATGGACCCGGACTGGCTCGACGGCCTGGCGCAACGGGGCGTGGCCTGAACTCATTTCCGCTCAAGGAGCAAACCCATGACCGCAACAACCCTGCAGGACTGGAGCGCGCGCGCGGCAACGCTCGCCATCGAAGGCCGCTGCTTCATCGACGGTGACTACTGCAGCGCGCAGGGCCTGCGCACCTTCGACAAGGCCAGCCCGCTCGACGGGCGCCGCCTGGCCGCCATCGCCCGTGGCGGTGCCGCCGATATCGAGCGCGCGGTGGCCAGCGCGCGACAGGCATTCGAGTCGGGGCACTGGTCGCGCATGGCACCGGTGCAGCGCAAGCGCATCCTGGTCCGCTTCGCCGATCTGCTGGAAAGCCACGCCGAGGAACTGGCGCTGCTGGAAACCCTCGACATGGGCAAGCCCATCGCCCATTCCCTGGCCACCGACGTGCCGGGGGCGGCCAACGCCATTCGCTGGTCCGCCGAGGCCATCGACAAGGTCTACGGCGAGATTGCCGCCACCGCCGAGGACCAGTTGGGGCTGGTCACCCGCGAAGCGGTGGGCGTGGTCGGGGTGATAGTGCCGTGGAACTTCCCGTTGCTGATGGCCAGCTGGAAGCTCGGCCCGGCGCTGGCCTGCGGCAACTCGGTGGTGCTCAAGCCGTCCGAGCGCTCGCCGCTGACCGCCATCCGTATCGCACAACTGGCCTGTGAAGCGGGCATTCCCGCCGGTGTGCTGAACGTGGTGCCCGGTTTCGGCGCCGAGGCTGGCGACGCCTTGTCCAGGCACATGGACGTCGACGCCATCGCCTTCACCGGCTCGACCGGCGTGGCCAAGCGGCTGATGGTCGCCTCCGGGCAGTCCAACCTCAAGCGCGTGTGGACCGAGGCTGGCGGCAAGAGCCCGAACATCGTCTTCGCCGATGCGCCCGACCTGCGCGCAGCGGCTATCAGCGCCGCTTCCGCCATCGCCTACAACCAGGGCCAAGTCTGCACTGCCGGTTCGCGCCTGCTGGTGCAGGAGTCGGTGCGCGAAGAGTTCCTCGAGCATCTGCGTGAAGCACTGGCCGCGTGGACGCCGAATGACGCCCTCGACCCGGCCAGCCGCTATGGCGCGTTGGTCGACAGTCAGCATCTGCAGTTGGTGCAGGGCTACATTGCCAGCGGCCTGGAAGAGGGTGCCCGGCTGGTGGCCGGCAGCGGCGAAAGCGAGGGTTGCTACCTGGCGCCGGTGGTCTTCGATGGCGTGCGAAACGACATGCGCATCGCCCGCGAAGAGATCTTCGGCGCGGTGCTCTCGGTCATCAGCTTCAGGGATGCCGACGAGGCCGTGGCCATCGCCAACGACACCCCCTACGGCCTGGCGGCGGCCCTGTGGACGTCCAGCCTGTCGCGTGCGCACCAGGTTTCACGTGCGCTGCGGGCCGGTTCGGTGTGGGTCAACCAGTATTCCGCTGGCGACATGACCGCGCCCTTTGGCGGCTTCAAGCAGTCCGGCAACGGGCGCGACCGATCGCTGCATGCCTTCGACAAGTACACCGAACTCAAGGCGACCTGGATCAGGCTCTGAATCAACTAACTTTTGACCATCACGGATAGGGGGCGGAATAATCCGCCCCGAACTGCCAACCTTGGAACCGGCACGCCATGCCCCAGCAGAAAGCGGCACAACCGAAAGCGGCCCAGCCGAAAACCAGGAAGGTCTACGACCCTGAAACGCGCCGCGAGGAAATCATCAAGGCGGCCTTCCTCTGCCTGAGCGAAGAGGGCTACGCCAAGCTTTCCGCGCGCAAGGTGGCGGCGCGCGCCGAAATGGCGCTGGGCCACATCAGCTACCACTTCAAGGACATGAACGAACTGCTGGTGGAGGCCTACAAGTACGCCTCGCACCAGCTCTACGAAGCCACCCGCGCGGGGCTGGTGGCCGAGCCGCGCACCGCCATGGCGCAGTTGGAAGTGTTCCTGCGCAGCGGCTTCACCGCCACCTTCCTCGACCGCAGCTACCTCTCGGTGCGCATCGACCTGTGGTCCGCCTCGCTGTTCCAGGAAGACATCGCCGATACCGAGCGCAAGCTCTACGCCATCTACCGCGAACGCCTGGTGGAAATCCTGCGGCGGATCGCCGAGGAGCGCGAGGTCGGCGCCGAGCGCATCGAGAAGTCGGCCGACGCCATCATGGCCATGCTCGACGGCCTCTGGCTGGACTGGCAGCGCCGGCGCAACATGAAAGCCATCGAGCATGGCATCGGTGCCTGTCTCGACCTGGTGGCCTTCTACATGCCCGAGGCCGGGCGCTGAGACGCGTGTAGCGGCGAGGAAGTTCCAGCGCGCCTGATCTCGCGGGTGCATGCATGACCCCTTGGCGGCAAGGGCCGCCAAGGGGAGATTGCCCCTCAGGCCGCGCCTGGCATGAGCTTCTGGCAGCTTTGCTTGCGGCTGGGATACTGCTGGCACTTGCGCAGCAGGACCGGCAACTGGCTGTCGGCCTTGAGCTGGCGGTTGGCCAACATCTTTTCGGTAATGAACAGTTCCTCCGAACCGAGGTTGCGCTCGGCCTTGTCGATCATGCTCAGCGCTGCCTGCGGGTCATTCCGTTTGAGGTGGTAGCTGATCATCAGGTCATAGATCGAGGGGCTGGCCAGTGCCCAGTCGTTGATCGATTCCAGGTCGGCCAGTGCGGCGCGGCCGTCGCCGCGGTCCAGATGCACGTTGAACGCCGCGCGGCGCACACCGGGCTGGTTGCCCACCGGCGAGGCCAGTGCGCGGGCGATGAAGCCCTGCGCCTGGTCAGGCCTTTTCTGCTCCAGTGCCGCGGTCGCGGCGTAGGCGTCCTTGTAGCCCTGCAAGGCGGCGTGGACCGGCGCCGAGTCGCGCACCTTCGGCCAACTGCGTCGATCGACCCGCGCTCGGGCCTGCTGGCGGTACTCGCGCTGCAGGTACTTGCGCAGTTCCTCGTCACGGTCGGTGGGCGACATGTGCGAACGGGTGAAATATTGCCCGGTGGCGGAGATGGCGGTGCCCAGGCCCTGGTTGAGGACGGTGTTGATCTCGCGACTGAAGCGATTCAGGTCGAATTGCTGCAGTGACTCCTGCATGGCGCCCTGGCGTGCCTTGAGGAAGCTGCCAAGCAGCGGTTCCTGCTTGCCCTGGAAGTCGCTCAGGCGTTGCAGGCTGACGCTGGCGGCGCGCGGTGCGTAACCGGCGCGAATCATCAGGTCGGTGCCCAGCAGGTCCGCCTGATCTTCCTGCGCACGGCCCCAGGCAGTACTCCAGACGTTATCCGAGAAGCTGTTGGCCAGCGCGGTATAGAGCACGGTATTGCCGATGGTCTTCTGGGTCCCCAGCGGGTCCTTGCTGATCAGCTTGAGCTTGCCGGTGCTGCGATCCACCCCGGTGTTGGAGGCCACCGCGGCGAGTACCACGGTGCCAGCCAGGGTGGTCATCATTTCCTTCTGTTCCTGGAAAGCTGCAAGCCGATCGTGGTGGCGCAACAGTACATGGCTCATCTCGTGGCCAAGCATGGCAGCGATCTCGTCCTCGCTCTGGACGTTGTCGAGCATGCCCAGCGGGACGAAAACGTTGCCGAAGGGATCTGCCGAGGGGCCGAAGGCATAGCTGTCGACGATGCGCACCTGGAGTTTCGGCACTTCGCCGGGCCACCCCTTGGCCAGGCGGTCGACGATGCCCTGCAGGTAGGCCTGCAGTGGCGGAATCTGCACCAGGTTCTGCTGGCGAATCTCGCTGGCCGGCAGGTTGCGACCGTCGAAACTCAGGCGTTGCTGGCTGGCGTGCTGCAGGTCCAGGTGGTAGTAGTCGCGGACTTCTGCCTGGTCCAGATAGCGGCCCTGCACGCGCGACTGGGTGGAGGAACCTACCAGGTTCTGCACCGCTTTGTTGGCCCCGTCGAGGGTCTGGCAGCCGGCTAGCAGAGCTAGCAGCGGCAGGGCCAGTAGCGGGCGCTTGATCCGTGCCGAGCTCATTTGCTGCACCCGGCGCCAAAGCCGATGGTGGAGTTGTTCTGCTGGTCTTCGGCCTGGCTGCGAGTGAGCTTCTCGCAGGGCAATTCGACCACGTGCAGCGGCGGGTCGACACGTACCGCCATGCTGTCCATCCAGACCTTCTGGCCACTCACTTCGACCTGCACCTGGTCGGTTTCCTGGTCGTATTGCAGCACTGGCAGCGCTTGCCGCGGCAAGTTGGCGACAGGCACTTCACGCTGGATTTTGCCCTGGTCGTCGAGAAGCTCCACCGTGTCTTCGAGGTACCCCACCACCATGTTGGCAGCGAACAGGCTCTGGCTGAGCAGGGCGCAGCACAGGAAAAGGGATGTCTTGTACATCGTTGGGCTCCTTTGAGGCAGTTTTCGAACGCTTTACGAGGGCGGGGCTGGAGGAATTCGCGGATTCGCTCGGTGAACAGGGAAAGAGACAGCAGGAGGATGCCGAGCACGTTTACCGGGGTCATGTTCAGCCAGTACAGCGCGTAGCTCACCAGGATCAGCAGTGCAGTCGTGAGGGCCAGCCCGAGGAACGGAGAGCGCAGCCAGCGTTGGCGCGGCCAACTGTCAGCCGGTCGTTCCTGTATGGCATTGAGTGCGGCGATTACGCCGAGCATGAGTAGCTGCAACAGGTCTACCCAGTTCAGTGAGCCGGGGAGGAGGGGCAGTACTGGCGGGTCGCGATAATAGTGCTGGCCCTGGACGATCAGGTTGTCCAGCGCCATAGCGTGCAGGTATACGCCAGGAAGCTTGCCATGTAGCGGCGAGAGGGTTAGGTCGCCGGTACCGGCGATGCTGGCGCCAACCAGCACCAGCTTGCCGCGCAGCAGCCTGCCGAGTAATTCGCGGTCCTTTTCGGAGGTGGCCTCAAGGTCGCTGGCAGAGAGGGTCAGGCTGTAAGGGCAGGTGGCCTGGGCCGAATTGCCGAGCTTCCAGAACATGGCCTGGAGCATCTGCCAGAGCACTCCGGGGGCGCTGCAATCCTCGATGCGTGAGATCAACTGCTGTCGCGGCGAAAGCTTCAGTCCCCATTGCACAGTCATCGCCGGCTGCTGCGCGGCGGCTTCGGCGTCGACCGGTAGCCCCGGGCAGTAATGGCGCCGGCAGTATTCGCGGTAGAGCCCCAGGGCCGGGCTCTCGAGCGCGCCCAGGGGAGTTTGCACCGATAGTGGATACTGGTCGCCGAAGCCATTCCAGGACACTAGTGCCGGCCGGCTGACGCTAGCGAATCGCGGCAGTACATTGACCGCTCCAGGCGTATCCAGCGCTGACCCGCTGTTGGCCAGGAGCAGGGTGATCCCCTTGCGCTGGTAGCGATCGAATACATTGGCCAGCAACTGACTCTCCATCTGCGCAGGCTGGCCAGAGACTGCGCGGGAGTGGTCGTGGCTGTACAAAAGGTCGACGAATACTGCGCCGGGCTGGTAGGCGAACAGGCGCTTGAACAGCTTGCCCTGCTCGCTGTAGGGCAACGGTCAGTAGGTCTGGTGGCGTTGCAGGTAGGCGTCGTCGAGGAGGATCACCACGACTTGGTCCTGCCCCTTGTCCGGGTAGTCCTGAGCGAGCAGTCGATTCAGCCAGCGGGCCGAGGCCGCGCTCGATGAGCTGGCCAGGCCGAACGGGTCGAGCAGGGCAATGAAGGCGACGGAAAGACCGAAGAGGATCGTGCGGGCGTTACGCGAGACGGTAGATTTGAGCGACTGCAGCAACCTGGCTTCCCTGCACATGACGGCTAACTGGCGTCATTTTGCCATCATTGCTGCGTGATGTGAAAGTGCCATCTTATTCGCCCGATCGACTGGCCAAACATCTGCATCGATAGAGCAGCGTCGCTTCTGACGGATCGGCCGGTTACTGTCGCTTTCAGTGCAGCGTCGGGAAGCGCGCCTTGACCAGTTCCTCGGCCTGCCAGGTCATCTGGTCGAGCAGGCGGTCGCGTTTCTTCTCGGCCTCGCGCAGTGCCTTGCTGCCATTCTGCTTGACCAGGTAGGCGTGGATCTGCCGCACCTCCTTGGATTGGTAGATCGGCGCCAGGTCCTGCACCGCGACCATGCCGTCGGAGCGCTGCTCGCGGGTATTCAGCAGCACGTGCGGCCCCTGCGCCGCCAGGACGCGGAAGCCCATCGCCTCGAAGACCGGGACCTTGCCCGAGGCGCAGGCCAGTTCCGCATGGGGCCGCTCGCCGATCATCTTCTGCAGCATGGCGCGGGCGATGCCGCGCCGGCGGTGGCTGGCCTGGACAGCGAGATAGGCGAGGGTGCAGGCCTCGGCATCATCCTGGCTCGGCAGGTACAGGGCGAAGCCCAGCACGCGCGACGGGTCTTCGTCATCCAGGGCGAGAATCAGGCGCGCGGAGCTGTCCGAGGCGGCGTCCATGGCCTGCAGGTACAGGTGCACCTCGTAGCCGATCACGTACTGGTACAGCTGGAACAGCGGATTGCTCGGCGTCAGCGGCACCGGGCTGATGTCGCTGAAGTAGTCCACCACCATCTGCAGTACCTGACTCTTCAGGGATTCGGGGGGAGAGGTGTCGAGGCGTGCAAGGGTGAACATCTGAAGCTGGCTCCGGGATTGCCCGATCCGGGGGAATCGGCGATGGCGGCATTGTAGCGCCCGTGTGCGTCGAGCGTTCTCTTCGTGCACGAGCGCTGTCAGGCGGGCAGTCTGCAGGAAGCACGGAGCGAGGGAGCAGCGTGCGAAACCGGTGATAGACTCGGATTTTTCGCCCGGCCTGACCTGCCCAGGAGTATTTCCCATGTTCGGTGTGACCGATTACGGCGCCTTCCTGATTGCCTTCGTGGTGCTCCTGGCCATCCCCGGCCCGGGCAACTTCGCGTTGATCACCGCGACCGGCAAGGGCGGCGTGCGGGCGGGGCTGGCGGCCACCTGCGGGGTGATCCTGGGCGACCAGGTGCTGCTGTGGATGGCGGTGGCGGGCGTGGCGACGCTGCTGGCCACCTACCCGGCGGCCTTCCATGCAGTGCAGTGGCTGGGTGCGGCCTACCTGGCCTGGCTGGGCCTGCGCATGCTGATGAGCAAGCCGGGCGATGCACCGCGGCAGAGCCGCATGGACAACGGCCACTATCTGCGCCAGACCATGCTGATCACCCTGCTCAACCCCAAGGCCATCGTGTTCTACATGGCCTTTCTGCCGCTGTTCGTCGACCCGGTGAAGCACCAGGGGCTGGTGACCTTCGCCTTCATGGCGGCGACCGTGGCCGTGGTGACCTTCCTCTACGGGCTGATAGCCGTGCTGCTGACCCACCGGCTGGCCGAGCGCATGCGCGCCAATCCGCGCGTGGCCAACCTGCTGGAACGCCTGGCCGGGGCCTGCCTGCTCGGTTTCGGCATCAAGCTGGCGGCGATGCGCTAGGGCCGCGACACGCTAATCGGTTTTTCCAGGGGCCGGCTCGAAAGACCGGCCCTTTGTCATGTGCAGCGTGTGTTGTCAGCGCGACAGGCGACCTGCTTTGATAACCCCACCACCCAACCTCGATGGCGGCGAATGGAAACCATGCTCGACGAATCCCCGGAACCTCAGTCGGTCGACAGTCCGATCACCCGCAGCGCGATCTTCCTGGTCGCCACCCTGACGCCGGGCAAGGACTGGAGCCCGCTACGCTCGCTGTGCGAAGACGTGTCGGCGCTGGTGCGTTCGGTCGGCAAGCGCGTGCCGACGGGCAACCTGTCGTGCGTGGTGGGCTTCGGTGCGGCGGCCTGGGACGCCTTGTTCGGGGCTCCGCGCCCGGCTTCGCTGCACGCCTTCCGCGAGATCGGCAGCGGCGCGCGTGTCGCCGTATCCACGCCGGGCGACCTGCTGCTGCACATCCGCGCCGAGCAGATGGACCTGTGCTTCGAGCTGGCCACGCAACTGCTCGCGCGGCTCGGCGAGGCGGTCACGGTGGTCGATGAAGTCCAGGGTTTCCGCTACTTCGACATGCGCAGCATCATCGGCTTCGTCGACGGCACCGAGAACCCGCAAGGGCGTGAAGTCCCGCACTTCACCCTGATCGGCGACGAGGATGCCGGCTTCGCTGGCGGCAGCTACGTGCTGGTGCAGAAGTACCTGCACGACATGACCGGCTGGAACCAGCTTTCCACCGAAGCCCAGGAGCGCATCATCGGCCGCACCAAGCTGGCCGATATCGAACTGGGCGACGACGTGAAGCCGAGCTGCTCGCACAGTTCGCTGACCACCCTGGAGAAGGACGGCCAGGAGGTGAAGATCCTCCGTGACAACATGCCGTTCGGCCGCCCCGGGGCCGGGGAGTTCGGCACCCACTTCATCGGCTACGCGCGCTCGCCGGCGCCGCTGGAGGAAATGCTGCAGAACATGTTCGTCGGCCGCCCGGCCGGCAACTATGACCGCCTGCTGGATTACAGCAAGGCGGTGACGGGCAGCCTGTTCTTCGTGCCGTCGGCCGACCTGCTCGAAGCGCTGGCCGACAAGCAGCCCTGAGCGCCCCAGCGCCCCTGAGCGCTCAAGCGCCGACCTTCGCCGGGAAACACTGCACCAGCCAGTCGATGAACACCCGCAGACGGTGCGTGACGTAGCGGTTCTGCGGGTAGACGACGTGGAACGGGTAGGGGGCCGGGCGCCAGTCGGCGAGGATTTCCACCAGCGTGCCGTCGCGCAGGGCGCCGGCGGCGGCGTAGGAAAAAGTCTGGATGATGCCGAGGCCGGCGACGCAGGCCGCCAGGTGTGCATTGCTTTCGTTGACGCCGATGCGGTGCTCGATCTTCAGCTCGCTGCGTTCGCCGTTGCGCTCGAAGCGGAACGGTACCGCGCGGCCATTCTGTGGTGACAGGTAACTGACCAGCCGATGGCCGTTGCGCAGCTCCTCCGGGTACGCAGGGATGCCGTTCTGGCGCAGGTACTCGGGAGTTGCGCAGGTGACCATGCTGGCCTGGCCGATGCCGCGTGCCACCAGTGACGAGGCGTCCAGCGCGCCGCCGCGAATCACGCAATCGACGTTGTCGCCGATCAGGTCTACCGAGCGGTCGGACACGCCCAGGTCGATGCGGATGTCCGGGTAGCGCGCGAGGAAGTCCGGCAGCAGGGGCAGCAGCACGTCGCGCGCCGTCGAGCCGCCGACGTCGATGCGCAGGTGCCCGCGCGGCTTGCTGCGGGCGATGTTGAAGGACGAATCGATGTCTTCCAGGTCGCACAGCACGCGGCTGGCCTTGGCGTAATAGTCCTGGCCTTCGGGTGTCACCGTGACGCGCCGCGTGGTGCGCTGCAGCAGGCGCACCCCCAGGTGCGCCTCCAGTTCCTGCACGAGTTTGCTCAGGGTGGCGTTGGGCATGTCCAGCGAGTCGGCGGCGCGGGTGAAATTGCCGGCCTCGACCACGCGGGCGAAGGCGCGGATGGCCTGGAGCTGATCCATGGGAGTTCCTCTGGAGGGATCAGGTGATTATCCATGGGTGTGGATAGTCATTCCATTGTAGGCGCTTTTTCGCTTAATCGACGGGCCCTAGAGTAGCGCCATGCCTCACCGCAAAGCCGCGCCAGACGCCGGCCAGGAGGCAGAACCCGACATCCTGAAAACCCTGGAGCTCATCATGAACAAGTCCCTCACTGGTAAAGTTGCACTGGTCACCGGCGGTAGCACCGGCATCGGCCTCGGCGCCGCACAGGAACTCGCCGCGCAAGGCGCCCGGGTGTTCATCACCGGCCGCCGCCAGGCCGAACTGGAGGCCGCCGTCGAAGCCATCGGGCCGGCCGCCACGGCCATCCGCGCCGACGCCTCGGTGCTTGCCGATCTCGATGCGGTGTACGCGCAGATCGCGAAATCCGCCGGCCGCCTGGACATCCTCTTCGCCAACGCCGGCGGCGGCGACATGCTGCCGCTGGGGGCGATCACCGAGGAGCATTTCGATCGTATCTTCGGTACCAACGTGCGCGGCGTGCTGTTCACCGTGCAGAAGGCACTGCCACTGCTGAGCGATGGCGCGTCGGTGATCCTCACCGCGTCCACCACCTCGATCCAGGGCACCGCCAACTTCAGCGTCTACAGCGCGAGCAAGGCCGCCGTGCGCAACTTCGCCCGCTCCTGGGCGCTGGACCTGAAGGAGCGTGGCATTCGCGTCAACGTCGTCAGCCCCGGGCCGGTGCGCACTCCCGGCCTCGGCGACCTGGTGCCCGAGGAGGCACGCCAGGGCCTGTTCGATGCGCTGGCCAGCCAGGTGCCGCTGGGCCGTCTGGGCGAGCCGCGGGAAGTCGGCAAGGCGGTGGCTTTCCTGGCCTCCGAGTCGGCCAGCTTCATCAACGGCATCGAGTTGTTCGTCGATGGCGGCATGGCGCAGGTCTGACAGTGCAGCGGGTCGGGCAAGGCTCAAGTCCTGCGCCGGCCCGCCTGGCCCTGGCCTGTTTGTCCGTTCGCCCATTACATTGGCGTGAAGCAAGTCTTCCAGACAGGAGCCGCCAGCCATGAATGATTCGTCTACCGACCTGCGCAACTGGTTCGACCAGGGCGGGCAAGCCTACGCGCGTTTCCGTCCCGAGTACCCGGCGGAGCTGGCCGCCTACCTGGCCTCGGTGACGCCCGAGCGGGCGCTCGCGGTGGATGTCGGTTGCGGCAGCGGCCAGTTGACCCGGCAACTGGCCGAGCATTTCCAGACGGTGATCGGCTTCGATCCCAGCGCGGACCAGATCGCCCACGCGGCGGCGCAGCAGAACGTCAGCTATGTCTGCGCGCCAGCGGAACACCTCCCGCTGCCCGAGCGCAGCACCAGCCTGATCACCGCCGCCCAGGCCGCGCACTGGTTCGATCTGCCGAGGTTCTATGCCGAGGTGCGGCGGGTTGCCCAGCCCGAGGCGATCCTGGCGCTGATCAGCTACGGCGTGCTGCGCCTGGCTGGCGCGCTGGGCGAGCGCTTCGAGCAGTTCTACTGGAAAGAGATCGGCCCCTACTGGCCCGCCGAACGCAAGCTGGTGGACAGCGGCTACGCCACCCTCGACTTTCCCTTCGGCGAGTTTGCCGGGCCGGAGATTGCCATCCGCCTGGAGTGGAATCTCGCGGAGTTCCTCGGTTACGTCTCCACCTGGTCGGCGCTGCGCAGCGCGCGCGAGGCCGGGCGCGAGGACCTGTTGCAGCGCTTCGCCGCCGACATGGCCGAGCGCTGGGGCGACCCTGCGACACGCCACGCGCTGAGCTGGCCGATCAACATGAGGATCGGTCGCCTGTGAAGCCGGCGGCAATGGCAGGCTGAGCTGTTCAGCCGGTACCCCGGCAACTCTCGGCCTGCTGCTTCGGCACCGCCTGAGCGGCCGCTGCCTTGGCTCCCGACAACCGCGAAACGCCGAACAGCACCAGTGCCAATCCGGCAATCTGGTAGAGCGTAATCGCCTCGCCGAGCAGCGCCCAGGAGGCGAAGACGGTCAGCACCGGGCCCAGGTTGCCGAACGCCGCCGCATGGGTGGCGCCCATGCGCTGGATAGCCAGTGCCATCCAGTAGATCGGCAGCACGGTGGAGATCAGCGCCATCAGCGAGCCGTGGATCCATACCGCACCGGGCAGCGTTACCAGTTGCTCGGCGTTGCCGCTCACGGCGTAGTGCATCAGCACCATCACCGACGATGCGCCACCGGCCAGCCCGGCCAGGCGCATCGAGCCGACGCGGCGCACCACGGCGGCGGTGCCCATGTAGTACAGGGCATAGGTCACGGCGCTGGCGAACACCCAGAGAGCGCCGAGCAGGATCTGCCCGTCGCTGCCCTCCACACGCAGGTCATGCACCAGGGCGATGCCCAGGCCGAGGTAGCACAGGCCCATTGCCGCGAGGGTGCGGGAGCCGGGGCGCTCGCGGGTCACGACCATCTGCAGGAGCAGCACCAGGGTCGGGTAGGTGAACAGGATCAAACGCTCCAGCCCGGCGCTGATGTACTGCAGGCCGTAGAAGTCGAACAGGCTGGAGAGGTAGTAGCCGAACAGCCCGAGGAGCAGGATGCGCACGCCATCGGCCAGCGTCAGGCGAGCCTGTTCGGGGCTGCGGCTCAGCCAGATCAGCCAGAGGAACAGCGGCAGCGCCAGGCCCATGCGGATGGCCAGCACCGTCAGCGCATCCACCGGCGCGGCAGCGTAGGACAGCTTCACGAAGACCGCCTTGAGGCTGAAGCCAGTGGCGGAAAGTACGGCGAAGAGTACGCCGCTGCGCAGGCTGCGCTGGTAGAGGGAGGTCAGGCTGGTCATCGCGGCACGGCTGCAAGGCAGGGGAAAGGCTTTATTCTAGAGAGAAGGCTGTTCCACTAGAATCGCATCTTGGCGAACATTGCTTTCGTTTTTGGAGAACGCTCAATGCACTTTGATCTTGCCGACCTGCGCCTGATCGCCGCCATCGCCAGCAGCGGCAGCCTGAGCAAGGCGGCGGCCTCGGTGCCGGTAGCGGTGTCGGCGGCGAGCAACCGCCTGCGCCTGTTCGAGGAGCGCTGCGGGCTCTCGCTGTTTGTCCGGCATAGCGACGGCATGACTCTCACGCCCAGCGGCCGCCTGGTGCTGGAGGCCAGCCAGCGGGTGCTGAAGGAGGCGCGTCAGCTCAGGGACACTCTGCAGGAGCTCAGCGGCGAACGGCGCATCACCTTGCGCCTGGCGGCCTCGACTGTCGCCAACAGCACCTTCCTGCCGACTGCGCTGGGCCCTTTCCTGGCCGATTACCCGGAAGTCGACCTGCAACTGACTGAGCAGAACAGCAAGGACGTACTGCGTGCGGTGCAGGACGGGGAGATCGACATCGGTGTCTACGACGGCAACCTGCCCACCGCCGGCCTGCTGTCGCTGCCGTTCCGCAACGACAAGCTGGTGCTGCTGGTGCCGCAGGATCACCCGCTGGCCAGCCAGCACCTGCCCAGCCTGCGCGATGCGCTGAGCTTCGCCTTTGTCTGCCTGCCCGCCGAACGCGCCATGCAGCGTTTCGTCGAGGCGATGGCAGTGCGCAACGCGCTGCCGCTCAGGGTCCGTGTGCGGGCACCGAGCTTCGATGCGATTGCCCAGCTGGTCGCCCAGCGGGTCGGCGTGGCGATGCTGCCGGAGGCCGCTGCGACACGCCTGGCACAGGAGCTGCCGGTGGCGGTGGTGGCGCTGGAAGATGCCTGGGCGACCCGCGAATTGCGCATCTGCGTCAGCGATTGGGATGCACTGTCCTCCCACGCCCGGCAACTGCTGAGCTACCTGATGAACGAGGGCGCCACCGCCCGCTAGGGAAGGGCGCCAGGCCGGCCGCACGGGGTCAGGCGGTGGTGTTTACCGCGGTTCCGCTGGTGCTGTTGCCGGAATCGCTGAGTGCTTCGGAATAGGCCGCGGTGGCCGCCGCTACCGCCGCTGCCGCGGACGACACACGCGCCTGCGCGGCCTGTGCCGCGACCTGCTGGGCCTGCTTCTGTTCTTCTGTCTGGCCGGCACCGCCCTGGGTGGCCTTGGCGGCCGCCTTCTCGGCCTCCTGCAGTTCCTTCTGCGCCTGCTCCAGGGCCAGCTTGAGCTTCTCCAGGGTGCTGTCGGAACTGCTCTCCGAACTGCCGCTGGCCGTGGCGCCGGCGCCACCGGAAGCGCCCTGCGCGGATGCGCTCGGGGAAGCCTGGGTGCTGCTGGTGGCGTCGCTGGTGGTGCTGTCTTCGCCGTTCGCCGTGGAGTTGCTGGAGGCGGCTCCGGCGGTGGCCGGATAGCGAATGCTGGTGGTGCTGACGGTGCCGATGCTGGTCATGGATATCTTCCGCTGAGGGTGGATATCCGCTGTGGCGGCCGTCGCACGAGGAAATTTAGCGCGGTTTGTTATCGACTTGGTATCAACCCTGGTACGTTCGGCTCCAGCCCGGCGCGGGCGTCAGTTCAGTTCGACCAGGCGCGGCGTCTGCGCGCCTTGCAGGGACAGGTGGATCACGCCGGCACGGCTGGGGAAGTTCGGTGAGTCGTCGTCGCTGTTCTGCATGACGGGAATATCGATCAGGGTGCGCTGCTGCGTTGCTTCGCCGACTAGCCTGGCGTCCAGTTTCTCGATCGAGCGCCAGCCACCGCCACCAATCTGCATCGCGTCCAGCAGGCTGAAGTGCTCCTGGCCTTCCTCGTCCGGGGTGGAAGAGAAGACCGCGAGGTACTGGTTGTAGTTGTTGCCCATGTCGAAGCCTTCGATGGTGAAGACTGCCAGGGTGAGTTCGGTGCCCTTGCCGATCTTCAGCGTCTGCACGCGAGTGGCTGCGGGGTAGCCGATGGCGAAGCTGTCCTTGTACAGCTCCACCAGGCGGCCGACCTGCTCCTCCAGCGGCCTGGGGATGGCCGGCTGCTCGGCGGCGTGGGCGAGGGTGCAGGCCAGCAGCAGGCTGGCGGATAGCAGACGCAGTGTCATGGGGGGAAATCCAGGCAGTGCTCCGGTCAGCAGCGGTGGATGCTGACCTTCGCGGTATTACGGCTTGAGGCCGGGCACGCTGTTCTTCGGCACCCAGTCACCGACTGCCGAACAGGAGTAGGTGTTGGAGTAGTCGTAGTAGCGCTCCAGCGGCGTGTTGCTCTCGTAGGTGCCGCACTGGTAGACCGACGTGCCTTTCTGCAGGATCAGGAAGTGAACCTGCGTGACCCGCCCCGGGGCCACGTAGGCCGCCTTCACCTCATAGCCGCCGCGCAGCAGCTCCGTCACCTTCACCTCTTCGGCAGACGCCGGCGAGGCGATGGCCAGGAGGCCGAGCAGCACAACGGCGGCTTGCGCCAGGTAGTTCATGGTTGGCATGGTTTCGCTTTCTCCTTGATGGCGATGCCTGGCCTCAGGCTTCCGGTTTCAGCGGAATGCCGCCGCAATTGCCGCGGGTCAGCAGGTAGTCCACTTGCCGGGCGCGGTTGATCGCGACGCGGATTTCGCAGCTGGCCGAGTGGACCACGTCGCCCCAGTACTCGGTATGCACCAGTTGGCCATTCTGCGGGCCGGTGTAGGTGCCGAGCGCTTCACGGGAGACGTAGGAGGTGTCGCGGCGATAGATCAGCACGACCCAGTCGTTCTCCGGCGCCAGGCCGATGTCGCTGGGCGCGCCGAAGTGGTCGATGGCGTCGCCGGCCGGGCGGCCCTTCCAGTAGCTGCGGGCCTGCGCCTCGGGCAGGGTGGGGATGGCGGAGCAGCCGCCGAGCAGGATGGCAATCATCCCCAGTGCGAGTAACCCTTTCATTGCACGCCCTCCTTGGCCGGTGCGTTCTTGACGGGCATCTGTTCGAAGCCCTTGTCGACCATTTCCAGGATCAGGTTCTTGGCGTGCTCGCGGTTGCGCAACTGGAACAGGCCGGGAGCGGCCGAAACCAACTGCGCAGTGGGCATCTTGCCCAGCGGATACATCTTCTGCTCCACGTGGGCGTCCGGCTTGCAGAGGAAGTCGCGGCTCTGGGCGATCCACGCCTCAGGCTTCTTCTGCCACTCCTTGGAGACCTTCTTCGGGCGGATGTCGTTGTAGAACTTGTCGTAGTTCTGCGCGCCGTTGAGGCGCACGCGGTTCTTCGCGCAGTCGACCTCGACGTCATAGGCGGTAAAGGTCGGCTTGGCGCCTTCCTCGTAGAACTGATAGACGCCCAGCGAGCGCACACCGTTCTTGCGGTCATAGATGTTGGCGGGGTCGCCATCGATGACGAAGATTTCGTTCTTGTAGAGGCTGCCCTGCTGGTGAATCAGCCAGAAGTCGCCAGAGGGACCTTCCGCTTGCGCGGCGAGAGGGCTGCAAAGCAGCATGGCAGGCAGCCAGGGCCTGAGAGGCTTGAACATAACGGGACATTCCTTTGCCGTTGTGATCGCCAGGGCGCAGCGCACCCCGGCGAAAGAAGGGTAGGAATCTAGTGACGCGGGGAGGGACGGTCAACCTGGGTGTCTGAATTCTGTGACGAGCGGCAGCGAACTTTCCTGGTCGACAAGGCACCAGATTGTGTAGGCCGAGCCACTCCACCAGCGGCCATCAGCGGGCGAGTGCCGCTGCAGTTTCGCCGCGCGGCGCAGGCCATGCCTGAACGCCTCCTACCTGTCTCTCAATCCGTTCTGATCGCTTCCTGAACAGAAAGTCAGCTTGCACATCGCGATTGGTTATCTAGGCTCTCCTGCACAGTCGTCGATCCTGTACGGGAAAGTCAGCAGTCGTCTCCAGAGAGCATTCGGAGCCTGGGTTCGCCACTCACTTGCGTGTGTGGCGGTGGGTAAACGAATGGGCAGGGAGCGCTGGATGAGTTCAGTCGATGGCCAAGCCGGACACGCCGCAGCCTCGTTGACTGGTGGGCTTTCCCTGGCCGGCGAGGCGGGCCAAGGGGAAACCGGCCCCGGCTCGACCGGGCGTCAACTCGCCGGTGGTTCCTGGCGATCTGCGTTTCCCAGGCGGCAACTCCAGCGCCGTTGCACTGCACGCCTTTCCGCCACCCACCACTACATCACCCTGCACCTCATCGACAGGGGCGCGAGCTGCGCTCCGGATAGCGTGCGGCAGAAAGATTTCGGCCCCGAAACCGAGCGGAAAAATCCACAAGGAGCAACTCGATGAACTGGAAGACGATGGCGTTACCGCTGTGCCTGGCGACATTGACGCTGGCCGGGTGCGCGAGCAAATACGTGGCGCCCGAGGAGTATTCCGGGTTCCTGAAGAACTACAAGGCACTCAAGGAAGAGACGTCACCGTCGGGCGCCCCGGTGATGCGCTGGATCAAACCGGGCGTGGACGTGAACAGCTTCACCAGCGTCTATGTCGAGCGCAGCCAGCTCTACCCGCAGCCGCAGCCGACCGAGAAGATTCCGCAGAAGACCCTGCAAGGCATCACGGACTACTACGACCAGGTGCTCCAGACCCAATTCTCCAAGGCTCTGCCGCTGGCCAACGGCCCCGGGCCGAACGTCCTGGTGGTTCGTCCGGCGATCACCGCCGTCAGCGCCTCGACCAAGGGCCTGCAGCCGTATGAAGTGATTCCCATCGCCCTGATCGCTGCTGGCGTCAGCACCGCCACCGGCATCCGTGACCAGGACACCAGCCTCGCCACCGAAGCGGCCTTCCTCGACGGCGGCAGCGGCGAGGTGGTGGCGCAGGTCGTGCGCAAGGGGGCTGGTGCCGAGCTGGAGAACTCTTCCCAGGTCATGACCGCCAACGACGCCAAGGCCGTTCTCGATGGCTGGGCACGGGACATGGTCAAGTCCTACGAGCAACTGAAGAAGTAAGCCTTGGTGCGAAAGGGGCGGCCAGGAGCGCGCTCCTGGCCGGACTGAACACAGCAAACATCACAACAACACTGCTGGCAGTTGCCTCGAAGGGTACAGCGCTTCAAGCAAGAAGGAGCTTGAGATGAAACTGATCGCGCAATCTTCGAACCCTCTGGATGGCCAGGGCACTGCCAGGCTGTGGAAATTCAGCTCGTCGTTCCTGTTGGCCGCGGCCATCTCCATGACCACCCAGGCCTGGGCCGCCGAAGCGCCCAAGCCGGCCACCGATGCCACCAAGGCAGCCAACGACGCACTGCTGCAGGAGCTGCCGTTCAACGACAAGACCTCGTTCGAACTGGCCCACAAGGGCTTCATCGCGCCGCTGCCCGCCGAGCCGATCAAGGGTGAGAAAGGCAACCTGATCTGGGACCCGGCCAAGTACAACTTCATCAAGGAAGGTGAAGCCGCGCCGGCCACCACCAACCCCAGCCTGTGGCGGCAATCGCAGCTGATCAACATCTCCGGCTTGTTCCAGGTCACCGACGGCATCTACCAGGTGCGCAACTACGACCTGTCGAACATGACCATCGTCGAAGGCAAGAGCGGCATCACCATCTTCGACCCGCTGATCTCCGCCGAGACCGCCAAGGCGGCGCTCGACCTCTATTACGCGCACCGGCCGAAGAAACCGGTGGTCGCGGTGATCTACACCCACAGCCACGTCGACCACTACGGCGGCGTGCGCGGCGTGGTCGACGAGAAGGACGTGAAGGCCGGCAAGGTGAAGATCTACGCGCCGCTGGGCTTCCTCGAACACGCCGTGGCGGAGAACGTCATGGCCGGCACCGCGATGAGCCGCCGCGCCAGCTACATGTACGGCAACCTGCTGCCGCCCAGCGAAACCGGCCAGCTCGGCGCCGGCCTGGGCACCACGACTTCCGCCGGCACCGTGACCCTGATCCCGCCCACCGACATCATCTCCAAGACCGGCGAGAAACGCGTCATCGACGGCCTTACCTACGAGTTCCTCTACGCGCCGGGCAGCGAGGCGCCGGCCGAGATGATGTACTACATCAAGGAGAAGAAGGCGCTCAACACCGCCGAGGACTCCACCCACACCCTGCACAACACCTACTCGCTGCGCGGCGCGAAGATCCGCGAGCCGCTGCCCTGGTCGAAGTACCTCAACGAGGCGCTGAAGATGTGGGGCGACGATGTGCAGGTGATGTACGCCATGCACCACTGGCCGATCTGGGGCAACAAGGAGGTCCGCGACCAGCTCTCCTCGCAGCGCGACATGTACCGCTACATCAACGACGAGACCCTGCGCCTGGCCAACAAGGGCCTGACCATGACCGAGATCGCCGAGCAGGTGAAACTGCCCAAGGGCATCGCCGATCGCTTCTCCAACCGTGGCTACTACGGCTCGCTGAACCACAACGTCAAGGCCACCTATGTGCTCTACCTGGGCTGGTTCATCGGCAACCCGGCGACCCTGTGGGAACTGCCGCCCGAAGAGGAAGCCAAGCGCTACGTCGACATGATGGGCGGCGCAGACGCCGTGCTGAAGAAGGCCAAGGAGTACTACGACAAGGGTGACTTCCGCTGGGTGGCCGAGGTGGTCAACCACGTGGTCTTCGCCGACCCGAACAACCAGGCGGCGAAGAACCTGCAAGCCGATGCGCTGGAACAGCTCGGCTACCAGGCCGAGAGCGGCCCGTGGCGCAACTTCTACCTCACCGGCGCGCAGGAACTGCGCAACGGCGTGCAGAAGCTGCCGACCCCGGACACCGCCAGCCCCGACACCGTCAAGGCGATGGACCTGGACCTGTTCTTCGACTACCTGGCCATGCGCCTGAAAGGGCCTGAAGTCGCCGACAAGCACATCACCCTCAACTTCGACTTCACCGACCTGAAGCAGAAGTACAGCCTGGAGATGGTCAACGGCGTGCTCAACCACACCGAAGGCGCGCAGGCGAAGGATGCCGACGCCACCATCACCCTGACCCGCGACACCCTGAACAAGCTGATGCTCAAGCAGACCACGCTGAAGGATGCGGAAGGCTCGGGCGAGATCAAGGTGCAGGGCGACGCGGGCAAGCTCGACGAGCTGATGAGCTACATGGACAACTTCGACTTCTGGTTCAACATCGTGACGCCCTGACGCTCCCTCCGAAGCCTGAAGGGTTCAACGGCAAGCCATCCGCGACGGCGGATGGCTTGCCGGCTTTTTCAGCGGGGCGGCCAGTGGCATGGCCGCCATTCGCGGACGGTGCTCCCGCAGTCCGGCAAGTCGGACCCGAACCCTGGGCAGGTCGACGCGGCGCCGGGTAACTGGCGCACCATCGGTTGTTGCCGTGCGCAGCCGCCCATCGAGCCCGGACGGCCACTCAACGAATGCAGCCAGCGACGGCCGGGTAGCGTGATGCGGCCAGGAGGAAGCATGCTCAAGTTCATCAAGACAACCATTGCCGGTGGCTTGCTGCTGATCCTGCCCCTGGTCCTCGTGGTCATCCTCATCGAGAAGGCAATCCACCTGCTCAGCGGTCCGCTGCAGAAGGTGCTGCCGTTGTTCGACGGTTTCGGCGTGGCGGCGGCGACCTCCGTCACCCTGGCCGCTGTCCTGGCGCTGGCCGCCCTGTGCTTTGTTGCCGGCCTGCTGGCGCGGACCCGACTGGCATCGAAGGGGCTGCAGACGCTGGAGGATCGCCTGCTCGGCAACCTTCCTGGGTATCAGCTGCTCAAGGATGCCACCGCCCGTTTTGCCGGGCTGGAGCAGATCGAAGGTGCGCGCGTCGGTATGGTCAGCGAGGGCGGTGGCTTCCGCCTCGGGCTGATTCTCGAAACCCAGGGCGACTGGGTGCTGCTCTATCTTCCCGACGGCGGCCCCGCAGGAGGCACCGCCGGTGAGGTGCGGGCCCTGCCGGCGACGGAAGTCATGCTCACAGAGATTCCCTGGCTGTCCCTGCTGGCCTGCCTGCGGCGAGGTGGCAGAGGTACCCTGGAACTGGCGGCCCGCCACCTGGATGTCAGTGCCCTGAGAAATCCACCAGCGGCCGACTGATTGGCCGCAGCCGGCGCCCGGGATTCGACCAGGCCCGCCCGGCAGCGGGCCTTCCGGCGGCGATGCAAGCCGTCAGTGATGCTTGTGCTTGTGCTTGTGCTTGTGGTTGCCATGCCCACCATGATCGTCGGCCAGGCTGTTGCCAACCGCGCTGCCCGCAGCGCCCCCGAGGCCCGCGCCGACCGCGCCGCCGGTGGAACCACCGAGATTGTTGCCGATCACCTGTCCGCCGGCTGCCCCGAGGCCGCCGCCGATTGCCGCTTCCGTCTTCTTGCCGTTCTTCGCCGACATGGCCCCGCCGGCCGCGCCGTCGACACCCGCACCGATCGCTGCGCCAGTGCTGCCGCCGACGGCATTACCGACAACGCTGCCCAGTGCGCCGCCCAGCCCGCCACCGACGGCGGTGCTGGCCGTTTCGCCAGCCATGACGCCTTGCGACGCCAGGATAGTGAGCGCAAGCGCGGAGAGTGACTTTCGCATCATTCGTTCCTCAAACTGTATACAAGAGACCCAGTCTGTAGGATGCGGAAATGACCGACAAACCGACCTCCAGGCTTCATCGACCTGGGTCAATGAAACTGTCCTGAATGCTTCCGCCCATCGCTTCGTTGTGTGCCCTCACGGCAGCGATTCCGGCGCAGGCCGATCGGCCGACGAGGGCTCCGCGGCGGGAGGCGCGCCTTCTGCTCAAGCACCGCCGCGCGAACATGCGCGTCTGCACGCCATGCCTGCGGCCCTCGTGCGGGCCTTGTATCCCACTGTATCTGCCGAGCGCCGAGACACGTGGCGAGATGACCACGGCGCTTTTCGACACGCTGCAGATACTCCGCGAGTCCTCAATGAGCTCCAACAGTTCAGCGGACATGGCAGGAACCCAAGGTTCCCCAGTGCGTTGAACTGCCCCCTTTGGACCCTTGAGGATCGATGCCATGAAAAACCTGAAGACCTTCGTGACCGCCGTTGCCTTCTCCCTGGCCGGCGTGGCTGTCCATGCCAATGCAACCGAGGCGAGCTGCGCCCATGCGGCCACCTGTTTCCAGCTGACGCCCCTGGCCGAGCGGAGCGTGACGCCACAACTGGCCGAAGATGGCTTCAGCCGGACACCCCTGGGCATGCGGGTAGATTCGCCAACGCCGGAACAGCAGCGGATTGCCGCCGACGGCTTCGGCAGGACGCCGCTGGGCAAGCGCGTTGCTGCAGCGCAGGAGTCGGGCGTGGCCTGATGTCGGCCCGGCGAGGTGCATGCCCTGACGGCTGCGGTGAATGGTGGTGTGGATGAACTGGCCCGGCGCGGAGGCGTTTGTATAATCCCTGCCAGAAGCGGCAGGTCGGCTCTGTGCCGGGCGGTCACACCGGTGGACGCCCGGCCGCGGCGACTGCCGGCCAGCATTCGCAAGGGTACGCAACCGTGGAAAGAAGGCAGTTCAGCGAATCGATGCAGGGGCAGAACCTGCGTTTCGTCAGCGCGCGCAAGGGCGAGCCGCAGCGCCAGCACAAGGTCGGTTTCGTCCTGCTGGAGCACTTTTCGCTGCCAGCCTTCACCCAGGCGCTGGACACCCTGGTCACGGCCAACCTGATCTGCGAAGAGGCATTCACCACGCGGACCTTCAGCCTCGATGGCGAGTCGGTCACCAGCGACCTCGGATTGCTGATCTGCCCGGCGGCCGCACTGCAGGGCAAGGACCTGGACATGGACTTGCTGGTGGTCTGCGGTGGTCTGCGCACGCCGCTCAGGGACATGCCGGCTCTCAGCCGCCTGCTGCAGCTCGCCGACGAGCGCGGCATCGCCTTGGCCGGTCTGTGGAACGGTGCCTGGTTCCTCGGCAAGGCCGGCCTGCTGGATGGCTACCAGTGCGCGGTGCATCCGGAGAATCGTGCGGCATTGGCGGAGGTCGCGCCGCACTGCGTGGTCACTGCCGAAAGCTACATCCTCGAGCGCAACCGCCTGACCGCCGGCAGCCCGACCGGCGCCTTCAACCTGGTGCTGGAGTGGATTCACAGCCTGCACGGCCGCGAGCTGGTCGAAGGCATCGTCGACATTCTTGCCTTCGAGGAATCGCGCTACCGCCGGACTCGCCCGGCGCTGCACGAAAAGATGACCGAGCCGCTGCGCGAGGTGCTCAACCTGATGAGCGCGAACATCGAGGAGCCGCTGAGCACCGACCAGTTGTCCGCCTACGTGGGCCGCTCCAAACGCCAGCTCGAGCGGCTGTTCCAGGAGCAGCTGGGCACCTCGCCGGTACGCTACTACCTGGAGCTGCGCATCACCGAGAGCCGGCGCCTGCTGCAGCACTCGGACCTGTCGCTGGTGGAGGTGGCGCTGGCTTGCGGCTTCGTCTCGCCCAGCCATTTCAGCAAGTGCTACACCTCGTTCTTCGGCCATTCGCCGTCGAAGGAAGTGCGCCTGGGCTGCGTACGTTCCGCCAGATAGCGCGGGTGCCCGGTGCGTCGGTCTGCGTGCCCGCAGTGCCTTGCCGGTGGTGTTCCCCGGGTGGGTCGGCTGGTTAACTGGCCGGACGTGCGAAGAACAAGAGCGAGGAACAGGACGTGATCTTTCTTTACAACGCCGAACCCGAACACGCGGACCAGTGGCGTGCCCTGCTGGCCGCCCAGGTACCGGACCTGGAGTTCGTCGAAGGCTTCGAATCGGTCGACCCGGCGCGTGTCACTTACCTGCTGACCTGGAAAGCGGTCGCCGATATCGAGCGTTATACCAGCCTGCGTGTGTTGTTCGCGGCGGGCGCCGGGGTGGACCAGTTCGACCTGTCGAAGATTCCCGAATCGGTGGCGCTGGTGCGCATGGTCGACGACTCCCTGGCGGACATCATGGCCGAGTTCGTGGTGATGTCCGCGCTGGCGCTGCACCGCGAGATGCCGGCCTACCGCGTGGCGCAGGCCGCCCAGGTGTGGGAGCCGCTGAGCATCCTCCCGGCCGCGACCAGTCGGGTCGGCGTGATGGGCCTTGGCCAACTGGGCCAGGCCTGCCTGGCGCAACTGCGCCACCTGAAGTTCCAGCTGCTGGGCTGGAACCGTTCCGCGCGACAGATCGACGGCGTGACGACCTACACCGGTCCCGGGGAGCTGGCGAGCTTCCTGTCCCAGTGCGACATCCTGGTCAACCTGCTGCCGCTGACCGACAGCACGCGCGGCATCCTCAACCGCGAGACGCTGGCGCAGTTGCCCAGGGGCGCGGGGCTGGTCAATGTCGGCCGCGGCGAGCACGTGGTGGAAGCCGACCTGCTCGCCGCGCTGGATGCGGGGCAGGTGGGGGCGGCGATCCTCGACGTGTTCCAGCAGGAACCGTTGCCGCAGGCGCATCCGCTGTGGTCGCACCCGCTGGTGTGGGTCACGCCGCACATTGCCAGCACCATGCAGGTGGAAGGCGGTGCAGCGGTGGTGGCGAAGAATATCCTGCGTGACCTCGAAGGCGCCGAACTGCTGCATACCGTGGACCGGCAGGCGGGCTACTGAGGCGTTTGGCTTATCACTGAAATAGCCGGCGCAAGCTGTTTGTCCGGATCGGCACTTTCGATACTGGCGGCTCCCAACCGCTGTTCAGGAAGTGCCGTTCATGGATCACGAACCGATCGAAGCCGGCGATTTCGCCTTCATCCACTTCGCTGCCGTTGCCTGGTGCGGCGCACTGATCGCCGCCCTGGCGCTGCTCCTGGCGCGGCTGGGCGTGCTCCTGCACTGAGGCTCAGGTGCTGACGGCCTGGCTCAGTGCGTCGATCAGCGCGCGCGTCTGCGCGTCACGCTGGGCGCAATAGAGCACCACATCGCGGGGTGGCAATTCAGGCAGGCCGAGGCGCTCGCGCACATCGACGCAGCCCGCCGGCGCCATGCGCTCGACCATCGCGCCAATGCCGATACCGGCCGACACCGCCGCTCCTATGGCAAGAATGCCCGAGCCGACGAAGGCTTCGCGCCAGTTGCGGTTCTGCCCCTGCAGCGCGCTGCTGACCATGCTGCGCATGCCGCAGGGCGCCGGCTGGATCGCCAGTGGCAGCGGCGCGCCAGCCTCCAGCTCGAACGACTTGGCAGCCATCCAGCCGAAGCGTGCGCTGCCGATCAGCTCGCCGTCCTGGCGGCGGTTGTCGTGGCGCAGGATCAGCGCAATATCCAGTGCGCCTTCCTCGTAGCTCTCGAGCATCTGCCGTGAAGTGCCCAGGCTGAAGGCCACGATCACTTGCGGATCGGCCTGGGCCAGACGCCTGAGCCAGTGGCTCAGGTCTGCGCCGAGGATGTGGTGGCTCACGCCGATGCGCAGGGTCCGTCGTGGCGTGTCGAAGCAGCGCAGTGTTTCGTCGTAGCTCTGCAGCAGGTGGCGGGCGCTGGCGAGGAATACTGAACCGTGGGCGGACAGGGTGACGCGGCGAGGGGTGCGCGCCAGCAGGGCGCGGTCGAGGGTTTCCTCCAGGCGCTTGATCTTCAGGCTGATGGCGGCCTGGGTCGTGCCGGTAACCTCGGCGGCGCGGGTGAAGCTCTTCAGGTCGGCGACCAGCACAAAAGCGCGGATGGCCTCTATATCGGGGGTTTTCATGGCAGCGAAGCGTCCTTGGGGCTGCTGCCAGTCTGGCAGCTGGGCGGGCACAACCCAAGCCCCGGATGCGCTACAGTGCCGCCTTCGAGACTGACAAGGAGCTGCGATGCTGACCCAGGCCTTCGCCTACAAATGCTGGTCGGACCGCCGGACACTGGACGCCGTCGCCCTGATCGACCGCGAGCGCTTTCCCGCCGAGCACGCCTTCGCTCTGCAGCAGCTCAATCACATGGCCATCGTCGAGGAGCTGTTCCGCGCACGGCTGAACGGTGAAGCGGACCCGCACCCGGCGACCAACAGCGCGACGCTGCCCGGTTACGACGAGCTGCGCGAGCGCCTGCTGAGCTCCGCCCAGTGGTACGTCGAGCAGCTCGCCGCGCTGACCCCGGAGCAGGGACGTGAAGTCATTCGCTTCCGTTTCACCGACGGCCGCAGTGGCAGCCTGACTCGCGAAGAGATGTTCTTCCACATCCTCAACCACGCGACCTACCACCGCGGCTCCATCGCCCGCGCGCTGGACCAGGCTGGCGTGGCGCACCCGGCCGACACCTACACGGTATTCGTGCACGCCACGCAACCGCAGCGCCGCGAGAGCTGAGGACTCAGCAGGCCACCTCGTCGATGATGATCTGCAGCGTCTGCCGCGAGCAGCGTTCGACCCGCGCCCGGACGCCGTAGACCTCGCCGAACAACGCTGGCGTCAGGATGCTTTCGGCATCGCCGGCGGCCACCAAGCGGCCCCGGTGCAGCACCGCCAACTGATCGGCGTAACGCGCGGCGAGGCCGATGTCGTGGAGCACGGCGATGGCGATCAGGCCGTGCTGGCGCACTTCTTCCTGCACGCATTGCATGACCCGCAGCTGATAGTTGAGGTCCAGCGCGCTGGTCGGTTCGTCCAGCAGCAATACCTGTGGGCGCTGTGCCAGCAACTGGGCCAGGCTGACCATCTGCCGCTGGCCGCCGGAGAGACGGTCCAGGCGCTGGTCGCGCAGGTGCAGGATGCCGACCCGGCGCAGCGCTTCGAGGGCAGCGGCCAGCGGGTCGGCGCGGCGCAGATCGGTGTCGAAGGGGTTGACCCGCAGGCTGGCCAGCAGCGCATCGAGTACGCTCAGGGCGATGCCGCCGGGCAGGTGCTGCGGCATGTAGGCGATGCGCCGGCTGCGTTCGCCGACCGACAGCGATGTCAGGGATTGGCCGTCGAGACTCAGCTCACCGCGTACGCTCTCCAGGCCCGCGAGACCGCGCAGGAGGGTCGACTTGCCGGCGCCGTTGGGGCCGATCAGTGCGGTGAGGGTGCCGCGTTTCAGTTCCGGCAAGGTCACCTCGTGGACCACCGCATGGCGGCGGTAGGCGACCGTCAGGTTCTGCGCAAGCAAGCTCATGCGTGGCGTCCTCCGCGGCAGACCAGCACGACGAACACCGGCACGCCGACCAGTGCAGTGACGATGCCCACCGGTACGATCAGCCCCGGCATCAGCAACTTGCTCGCCACCGACGACAGCGACAGCAGCAGCGCACCGACCAGGGCGCTGGCCGGCAGGTAGAAACGCTGGTCCTCGCCGATCAGCAGCCGCGCGATGTGCGGGCCGACCAGACCGATGAAGCCGATGGTGCCAACGAAAGCCACCGCGCAGGCTGACAGCAGGCAGATGCGCAGCAGGGCAAAACGGCGCAGGCGGCGCACGTCCACACCCAGGCTGCGGGCGCGGTCCTCGCCCATGCGCAGCACGGTGAGCTTCGACGCGGCAGCCTGGGAGAAGGGCAGGCACAGGGCGAGCACCAGCGCCAGCGCGCCGGCCTTGTGCCAGTCGGCGCGGGCGAGGCTGCCGAGGGTCCAGAACACCAGCTGTTGCAGCACGTCCTCGCTGGCCATCATCTGCAGCAGCGCCACCGCCGCGTTGCAGCTGAACACCAGAGCGATGCCGAACAGCACCAGGCTTTCCACGCCGCCACCGCGCAGGCGCGAGAGCCCTTGCAGCAGGACCAGCGACAGGCAGGCGAAAACGAAGGCGGCCAATGAGACGGCCGTGTTGGCCGACAGCCAGGCGTTGCCCAGGTGGAAAAAGATTGCCAGGGATGCGCCCAGCGCAGCCGAAGACGACACGCCGAGGGTGAAGGGGCTGGCCAGCGGGTTGTCGAGGATGGTCTGCATCTCCGCGCCGGCCAGCGCCAGCGCACCGCCCACCAGTAGCGCCATCACCGCGTAGGGCAGGCGCACATTCCAGATGATCACTCGCTGGCTCGGCTCCAGCTCAGCCGGATGCAGCAGGCCGTGGAACAGCGCGGAAGGCGTCAACCCGGACGGCCCGCTGAGCAGGTCCCAGGCCAGGGAACCCAGCAGCAGGGCGAGCAGGACGACCAGCACCGCCCCGCGGCGGCGCAGTTGCAGCCGGCGCTCGTGGCGCGCCAGCTGCAGGTCGATCGTGTCCACGGCGGCGTTCATTCCGGCTGGCCGGCATCGACCCAGTAGGTGCCGTCCAGGCCGATGCGCAGGAAGTCCTGGTTGATCTGTGCCTGGGTCTGCGCCGGGTCGAGGTCGGCGAAGCGTTCGGGATGCACCCAGCGCGCCATGGCCTCGATGGCGAGGATGTTGAACGGCGAGTTGTAGAAGTCGTGCCAGAGGCCGTGGGCCTTGCCGTTGCGGATGGCGTCGAGGCTGGCGAACTCGGGGCGCTGCAGGACCTTGCCCAGGCTTTCGCGGGCCTGTTGCTGGCTGACGCCGGCGCCGAGGATCAGCCCCGGCTGGCGGTTGCCGGTGGCGATGTACAGGTCCGGTTTCGCCGACAGTGCGTATTCCACGCTGATGTCGCCCAGCGCGCCGGGCACCACGCCGGCGGCGATGTTGCGCCCGCCGACGGTGTCGATCACGCTGCCCAGGCCGCTCTTGCCGGTGGTGTGCCCCGGCGCCTGCCAGACGCCCGCCAGCAGTTCGAGGAACACGCTCGGCTTGTGCGCGTCATCCAGCCCGGCCACGCCATCGCGGATGCGCTGGAGGTGGGCGTCGTAGAACTTCAGGTACTGGTCCGCCTCGGCCTGGCGACCGAGCGCCGCGCCCAGCGCGGTGAGACTGGTGCGCACGCCCTCGATGGGGTGCACGCGGAAGTCGACGAACAGCACCGGGACGCCGGCGGCGGCGAGGATATCGGCGATCGGGCTGTGCTGGGTCGGACCTTCGCCGGCGATGCTGAACACCGCGAGGTCCGGCTTCAGCGCGAGGATCTGCTCGGCGCTGACGCTCTGCTCCGAGGCCTGGCCGATCAGCGGGATCTGCTGCACCTGGGGGAAGCGCTGGGCGTAGACGTCGAAGGTGTGCGGGTCGAGCAGACGCACGTCGTTCTGCCAGCCGACCACGCGCTGGAAGGGGTTGTCGCGGTCGAGCAGGGCGAGGGCGAAGAACAGGCGGCCTTCACCCAGCACGACGCGCTGGGCATTGCCACTGACCTCGACCTTGCGCCCGAGCACGTCGGTGACGCTCAGCGCTTCGGCGGGCACGGCGAGGCCGAGCCAGCCCAGGCAGAGCAGGGCGAGGGTGGCGAGGGAACGGAGCAGACGGGAGCGGGACGACAGGAAGGGCATGCGGAACGACCTGGGCATGAAGTAGAATTAATCGCATTTGCAATCCACTCTACCGCTGCCGCCGCGGGCGAGCCGGGCGGCAATGTATCGGATCGGCGTGAAATCCCGCGCCACAACAATCCATTACATTTGCGCCGTGCAACCCGTGTCGCCAGCCCGTACCGATAGCGCCCCGCCGCGAGTTTTCCGATGTCCAGGCCAGACCACATCCTCGTCGTCGACGACGACCCCGAGATCCGCCAGTTGCTGGCCGACTACCTCAAGGGCATGGGCTACCAGGTGTCCGCCGCCGCCGATGGCCGCGAGATGCAGCGCCAGCTGCAAGTGCAGCCGGTAGACCTGGTGGTGCTCGACCTGATGCTGCCCGGCGAGGACGGCCTGACCCTGTGCCGCGACCTGCGCGCGCGCAGCGACGTGCCGGTGATCATGCTCACCGCGCGGGGCACGCTGATCGACCGCATCATCGGCCTGGAGATGGGTGCCGACGACTACCTGCCCAAGCCCTTTGACCCGCGCGAATTGCTGGCGCGGATCAAGGTGGTGCTGCGCCGGGTACAGAGCTTCCCGCAGCGCGCCCAGGTGGATGAAGCAGCGACCATGCGCTTCGCCGGCTGGGAGCTGGACACCCGTGCCCGCCACCTGCGTTCGCCCGCCGGGCTCAGCATTGCCCTGGCCGGCTCGGACTTCCGCCTGCTGCGCCTGCTGCTGCAGCACCCCAATCGGCCATTGAGCCGGGATTTCCTGCTGCGCCAGGTGTTCGACAAGGAGCGCCTGCCGTTCGACCGCGCCATCGACGTCTGCGTCAGCCGCCTGCGCCAGCACCTGGAAGATGATCCAAAGTCGCCCCGGCTGATCCGCACCGTGCGCAACCAGGGCTACGTGCTGACCGCCGACGACGTGGTCAGCGCCTGATGCGCCTGTGGCCGCGCACGCTGTTTGGCCGGCTGGTGGTGATCCTGGTGGGCGGGATGATCGCCGCCCAGGTGCTCACCGGCAGCATCTGGTACGACGTGCGCCACACCCAGGCGCTGGAGATTCCGCTGCGCCTGGCGGCGGCGCGGCTGACTGATCTGCAGCACCTGCACCAGCGCCAGCCGGCGGATTTTCCGCAGGCGCTGAGTGCACTCGACAGGCCGGGATTCGAAGCGCGCCAGGTCGATGCGCCGGAGGACCCCGACGGCTCCTTCGACCCGGCGGCCGAACGTCTGTTGCGCCGTGCCGTGCAAGACCAGGGCGGCGATGCCCAGGGCTTGCGCTTGTTGAGCGTGGAGTTGCGCGATGGTGTCGACGAGCGCACTGGGCTGAGCGGATGGTTCACCGGCAATGGAACGAAGGCGCATCTGTTGCTGGCGGCGCCACTGGGCGAAGGCAGTTGGCTGCGTATCTCGATGGTCGAAGGGCAGGGCTGGAGCAGCCAGTCGACCCTCGACGTGGCGCTGGATTACCTGTTGCGCCTGTACCTGCTGCGCATCCTCGTCGTCGTGCTGCTGGCCTTGCTGGCGGTGCGCCTGGCCATCGGCCCGCTGGACAAGCTGGCCCGTGCCGCCGAAGCCCTGGGCAAGGACATCCAGCGCCCGCCGCTGGCCGAGGAAGGCCCGCTGGAAGTGCGCCGCGCCGCCCGCGCTTTCAACGCCATGCAGCAGCGACTGATCCATAACCTCGGCGAGCGCATGCGCTTCCTTGCCGCCGTGTCCCACGACCTGCGCTCGCCGATCACCCGCCTGCGCCTGCGCACCGAGATGCTCGAGGAAGACAGTGCGCGGCAGAAGATGCGCAAGGACCTCGATGACATGGAAGGGATGGTCACCGCCACCCTGGACTTCATCAGTGGCAGCGACCTCGACGAGGCGCGGCAGAACCTCGACGTGAATGCGCTGCTGCAGAGCCTGCAGGCGGATTTCGAGGAGCAGGGCGCAGCGGTTTCCGTCTCAGGTCGAGCGCTGCAGCCGCTTCCGGGGTATCCGCTGAGCCTGCAGCGGGCCTTGCTGAATCTGCTGGAAAACGCCGTGCGCTATGCCGGCGGCGCGCAGGTGCAGATCGAGGACAGTACGCAGGCACTGCGTATCCGCGTGCTGGATCGCGGGCCGGGCATTCCCCCGGAACAACTGGAGCGGGTAACCGAGCCGTTCTACCGGCTGGAACAGTCGCGCAATCGTTCCACCGGCGGTTATGGACTGGGCCTGAGCATCGCCCAGACCATCGCCGCGGCGCACCATGGCCGGCTGGAGCTGCGCAACCGCGAAGGCGGAGGGCTGGAGGCGACGCTGCTGTTCGACCGCGGCGCCTGAGTGTTTGATGTCCACGATCTCCGCCCCTGCCGGCTGGGCCTCTCTGTAGGAGCGAGCTTGCTCGCGAACCGCTTGGCGCCGTGCCGTGCAGGTTCGCGAGCAAGCTCGCTCCTACAAGGGAAGCATCGCTGTGGGGATTGGGTCGCGAGCCTGCCCGCCGGGTTTCCGGGGAGGAGTCCTGATGGTGGACAGATTCGCGGCTGAACCTGACGCGCCACCGCTCGGCATCATGCCGCGCCAGGTCTCTGTGTAGGAGCGAGCTTGCTCGCGAACCGCTTGACGCCGTGCCGTGCAGGTTCGCGAGCAAGCTCGCTCCTACAAGGGAAGCATCGCTGCGGGGATTGGGTCGCGAACCTGCCCGCCGGGTTTCCGGGGAGGGAGTCCTGATGGCGGGCAGGTTCGCCGTTGAGCGGGTCGCGCCACCGCTCGGCATCATGCCGCGCCAGGTCTCTGTGTAGGAGCGAGCTTGCTCGCGAACCGCTTGACGCCTTGCCGTTCAGGTTCGCGAGCAAGCTCGCTCCTACAAGGGAAACATCGCTGCGGGGATTGGGTCGCGAACCTGTCCGCCGGGTTTCCGGGGAGGAGTCCTGATGGTGGACAGATTCGCGGTTGAACCTGACGCGCCACCGCTCGGCATCATGCGGCGCCAGGTCTCCGTGTAGGAGCGAGCTTGCTCGCGAACCGCTTGGCAGCGTGCCGTGCAGGTTCGCGAGCAAGCTCGCTCCTACAAGGGAAACATCGCCGTGGGGATTGGGTCGCGAACCTGTCCGCCGGGTTTCCGGGGAGGGAGTCCTGATGGCGGACAGGGTCGCGGTTGAGGTGCTGCTCGCGTAGAGCAACTAATCGCTGCTGGGATATCTGTACCGACGCTTGCCCCTCACCCCAGCCCTCTCCCGAGGGAGAGGGGGCAGATTGTGCCGGCTGATGCGATGGTTTCAGCCTGCTCTGAACGGTTCCCTCTCCCCTTGGGAGAGGGTTAGGGTGAGGGGCGGCCCCAGCGCAGAAATACCCCGTAGGAGCGGACTCCGTCCGCGATAGGTCTGCATCGCGCCGGACATCATCGCGGACGAAGTCCGCTCCTACGCAAGCCCAGGCGGTCCGGCCTAGAACGAATAATCCGCACTCAGCACCGCACCGCGGCTTGCGCCGGGCACGCCGTAGCCGCGGCCGTTGTATTGGCTCCAGTAGTGCTTGTCGAACAGGTTGTTGACGTTCAGGCGCAGCTGCACGTCCTGGGTCGCCTGCCAGCTGAGCATGGCGTCATGCACCACGTAGCCGGGCACGGTGGTCTGGCCGGCGCGGGTCAGGGTGGAGCCCAGGCCCGGATAGATCTTCACGTCGTCCACGTAGCGCACGCCGTAGCTCAGCGCCAGGTCGTCCGGCAGTAGCCAGGTGCTCCACAGGCTCAAGGCATTCTGCGGCGTGTTGGCCAGTTGCACGCCCTTGTCCGAGCCGTTGTAGGGCTTGATCAGCTTGCTGTTCTGGTGCACGTAGGCGGCGTACACCGACCAGTTTCGGGTGATGTTGCCGCTGACCGACAGTTCGATGCCGCGCACCCGCTCCTCGCCGCCGGTGTAGGCGGAAAGCTCCTCGTCATCGATGTAGGTCAGCTGGCGCCTGGTCTCGAACACATCGCCATTGAGCGCCAGCTGGCCATCGAGCAGCTCCCACTTGCTGCCCACTTCATAGGTCTTGCCACGGTCGCCCTTGGTCGAGGCGATGCTGCCGGTCTGTGCCACCGCGAGCACGCCGGAGGGCTGCTTGGCGTTGGCGTAGCTGAGGTAGATGCTGCCGTTCTCCACCGGCTTGTAGGTCAGCGCGGTGTGCACGCTGGTGAGCTTCTCGTTCTGCGAGGAGCTGCCCTTGTCGACCCAGGCGGCGCTCTGGCTGGTGCGGGTCTGGCTGTCCAGTACGCGGGTGTCGAAGTGGTCCTGGCGCGCGGCCAGGTGCAACTGCCACTGCTCGTCGAATTTCAGGGTGTCGAGCAGGTAGAAGGCCTTGTCGAGCTGCTCCACCGACTGCTTGGCCGAGGTGTAGGTATCCAGCGCATAGGGGTACTTCGACCAGTCGTTGCTGGCCACTGGCAGGTTGCCCATGGCGGTGCGGCTGGCGGCACTCAGGGCGCCGGTCTTCGAGTCCAGCGTCTGTTTGCTCAGGTCGACGCCGCCGACCAGGGTATGGCCGATGCCGAAGGTGTCGACGCGCCAGGTCAGGTTGGTCTGGTTGCTGTAGGTGTCGTTGGTCTGCTCGCGCAGTGGTGTGTTGATGTTGCGCCGGTAGATGCCCTTGCCGGCCTGGATGCCCGGCGCGCCGGCGTTCGGGTCGCCGCCGGGGGTGGTGACGAAGAAGTCGTGGTCCAGGTGGAACCAGGTGAAGCGGCTGTCCAGGCTCAGGGCATCGTTGAAGTCGTGGGCGAACTTCAGATTCACGCGGTGCGATTCGTTGTTCTCGTAGTCGAGGTTGCGCCAGCCCCAGTAGCTGCTCCAGCTGGCGCCGCCGGCGCGGTGCGGCGAGCTGCCGTTGCTGCCGTTGACCGTGGGGATGCCGTAGTCGGGCGTGGCGTTGTCATGCAGGTATTCGTAGGCCAGGGTGACGCGGGTGTCGGTGCCCAGGCCCAGCGCCAGGGACGGGGCGAAACCGTAGCGCTCGTCGCCGACCCAGTCGCGGCCATCGGTGCCGGTGTTGGCACCCATCACGTTGACGCGGAAGGCGGCGCCTTCGCCGAGGCCGTCGATGCGGTGGTTCACGTCCAGCGTGCCGCGCTTGAAGTTGGCCGTGCCGACGCCGCCGCTGAGCAGGTTGAAGTCGTCCAGTTGCGGGGTCTTGGTCACCAGGTTGACCGCGCCACCGACGGCGCCGACGCCCCAGGCCGCAGTGCTGGAGCCCTTGAAGACCTCCACGCCCTCGGTGTTGAAGAAGTCGTCGCGCGAGTACTTGGCCGGGTCGCGCACGCCGTCGCGGTAGATGTTGCCGTCGGCGTTGAAGCCGCGGATGGTCAGGCTGTCGCCCACGCCACCGCCGCCCTCGCCGGAGTTGAAGGTGATGCCCGGCACATTGCGCAGGGCGTCCTTCAGGCTCTGCGCGTTCTGCTCCTTGAGCAGCGATTCGGAAAGCACGGTCACGCTCTGCGGGGTATCGCGCAGCGGTTCGCTGTACTTCGCCGAGCTGGCGCGGTCGACCTTGTAGGGCGACTCCTGGGTGGCCTGCACGGTGCTGTCGGGCAGGGCCAGGGCGTCCTGATCGTCGGCAGTGGGCGGCTGATCTGCCCAGGCACTCAGCGGGATCGCCATGAAGGTGGCGAGGCCGACGATGGGGGCGAGGGTGAGAGGTGCGTCGGAACGGGTAACGGGAGTGAGGTTCAGGCGGGACGACATGGACGGAAAGCTCTCCGGCAAATGCGAGTTATTTGCATTGCGGAAAGGCTAACAGTGATGGCCCGGGGCCCAGGCAGCGCAAATGTATCGCCGCCGAAGCGCCAGGCGCTTTACAACAATCCATTACATTTGCCCGGGCACCAACGGCCGGGCAAAGGGTCTGCCGCCGGCCCGGGGCCGGCGGCAGCGCTCGGTCAGGCCTTCTTCGCGGCCGGTTTTGTCGACGGCAGCAGGATGGTGATGCAGCCCATCAGCGGCAGGAACGAACAGAGGGTGTAGACGTACTCGATGCCATGGATGTCCGCCAGGTGGCCGAGGAACGCCGCGCCGATGCCGCCGAAGCCGAACATCAGGCCGAAGAACACGCCCGCGATCATGCCGACGTTGCCCGGCACCAGTTCCTGGGCGTAGACCACGATGGCGGAGAAGGCCGAGGCGAGGATGAAGCCGATCACCAGGCTCAGCACGCTGGTCCAGAACAGGTCGACGTAGGGCAGCGCCAGGGTGAAGGGCGCCACGCCGAGGATGGAGAACCAGATCACCGCCTTGCGGCCGATGCGGTCGCCCACCGGGCCGCCGAAGAAGGTACCGGCCGCCACCGCGCCGAGGAAGCCGAACAGGTAGAGCTGCGAGCTGGCCACCGAAAGGTCGAACTTCTCGATCAGGTAGAAGGTGTAGTAGCTGGTGAAGCTGGCCATGTAGAAGTACTTGGAGAACACCAGTAGCGCCAGCACCACCAGCGAGGCGGTCACCCGGCCCTTGGACAGCCCGTGGGTGGCCACGCCGCCGGCCTTGAGCTTGAACAGGCTGAGGTGGTTGCGGTACCAGCGGCTCAGGCCCCAGAGCACGCCGACGAGGAACACCGCGAACAGGCCGAAGTAGGCCACGTGGCCCTGGCCATAGGGAATGATGATGGCCGCCGCCAGCAGGGGGCCGAAGGCGCTGCCGGCGTTGCCGCCGACCTGGAAGGTGGACTGCGCCAGCCCGTAGCGGCCGCCGGAGGCCAGCCGCGCGATGCGTGAGGTTTCCGGGTGGAAAGTCGACGAGCCGATGCCCACCAGTGCCGACGCCAGGAGGATGGCGTGGAAGCTGCCGACGAAGGCCAGCATGAGGATGCCGATCAGCGTGCAGACGCTGCCCAGCGGTGCCAGCCAGGGCTTGGGATGACGGTCGGTGTGGTAGCCGACCCAGGGCTGCAGCAGCGAGGCGGTGAGCTGGAAGGTCAGGGTGATCAGGCCGACCTGGGTGAAGCTCAGGCCGTAGTTGGCCTTGAGCACCGGGTAGATCGACGGCAGCACGGCCTGGATCAGGTCGTTGGTCAGGTGGGCGAGGGCGCAGGCGCCGATCACGCGCATGACCAGCGGGCTGGCCTGGCTGGCGACGGACGACGTGGCCAGGGGGGAAGCGGTGGTAGACATGGGACTCCGGGGCAGCAAGGTGTGGCGCGCGGGCAGGGCGCGCCGGGTTCTTCATGTTGGCCGGCCTATGCTAGGCGCGCTGCCGTCGGCTGTCTCACGCGATCCGGACGACGAATATCGCGAAACGGCCAAATCGGCCGCATGCCTTCCGGATCGGCTATGCTCGCTGCCTTTCCGCAAACCCATCTCGCCAGGTCCGCCGCATGTCGTCCGCCGTTGCCCTCCGCGTGCCCTTCGAAGGGCGCGAGCTCCATGCCGATACGTTGAGTGGCGACTCGCCGCTGCACCTGTTCGGTATTCATGGTGGTGGTGCGAGCAACCGCTCGGTATGGGATGGCCTGCGCCAGTCTCTGCGCCAGCGTGGCGTGGGTTCGACGGCGCTGGACTGCGTCGGCCATGGCCGCACCGGTGGCGTCTTCGCCGACTCCTCGCTGCATGGCCGCAGCCGCCAGGCGCGCTCGGTGATCGCGCATGCCGGCGTGCGCCCCACCGCGCTGGCCGGTATCAGCATGGGTGCCTACAACGCCCTGCGCCTGAGCGAAGAGCTGGACGTACAGGCGCTGATCCTTATCGTCCCAGGCATCTATACCCCCGAAGCGCACGAGGTGCCGTTCGGCCCGGACTTCTCGGCGATCATCCGCCGCCCGCGCAGCTGGGTGGACAGCGACGCCTGGGAGATTCTCAGGCGCTTCCGTGGCCGCCTGCTGGTGATTGCCGGCGAGCAGGACAGCGTGATCCCCCTGGAAATCCCCGAACGCCTGCACGCCGCCGCCACCCGTGCCAGTCGGCGCGAATTGCTGGTGGTGCCCGGCGCCGGGCATAGCGGATTGCTGCCGGTGCTGCTGGACAACCCGGCATGGCACGCGTCGTTGCTGGAGTGCGTCGGTCTGCAGGACTGAATGGCGGAGTCCGGGCTGCTAGGGTGACAGGGTCAACCCTGTCTCCAGAGGAGCTGCAGCATGGACAAGGTCACCGGTGGCTGCCTGTGTGGCAACGTGCGCATCGAAGCTTTCGGCCAGCCATACCGGGTCGGCATCTGCCATTGCCTGGACTGCCGCAAGCACCACGGCGCGCTGTTTCACTCGTCGGCGATCTTCCCTGAGGACGCCGTGCGCATCGAGGGCGAGGTGCGCGAGTACGCCGGGCGCTGCTTCTGCCCGCGCTGCGGATCATCGGTGTTCGGCTGCAGCGGCGACGAAGTGGAGGTGAGCCTCGGCGCGCTGGATGAGCCGGACCGCTTCCAGCCCACCTATGAGCTGTGGACCTGCCGCCGCGAGGCCTGGCTCCCGGCATTCCCCCTGCGCCATCGTTACGTGCGCGACCGTGAGTCGTCCGAGCGGCGCGAGGATTAGAGAAAAGCGTCGATCACGGACAGAAAACGCAACCCGCGGACAGATCGCGCCGGCATTTCCCTTTGCTGCAGGATTGTCATATTCGCGGTCGAAAACCCTGCCGATAGTAGCCCCGCCAACAAAGCTCAAAGAGGCTACATCGTGTTCCATCGTGCTCTGCTTTCCCTGTCCCTGCTCAGTCTGTCCATCGCCTGCGCCAACGCGGCCGAGACCTACACACTGGACACCCCACGGCTGACCGGCATCGACAACTTCCGCGACATCGCCGGTACCACCACTGCCTACACCACTGCCAACGACGGTGTGATGCGCTCGGGCGTGTTCTACCGCTCCAACGCGCTGACCCCCAAGGGCACCGACCTGGCGGTACTGAACAGCCTGGGCATCAGCAACGTCTACGACCTGCGTACACCGGTCGAGGCGGCTGCCACGCCGGACACCCTGCCAGCCGGCGCGGTTTACCAGAACATCGACATCATCGGCAGCACCACCTCGGGCGCCAACATCACCAATGTCTCCTTCACCAGCGCGGCCCAGGCCGTGGCCATGATGGAGGAAACCAACCGTGCCTTCGTCAGCGACGCCGGCATGCGCAGCCAGTTCACCGTGCTCTTCAACGAACTGGCCGGCGCCGACGGCGCCGCGCTGTTCCACTGCACCGCCGGCAAGGACCGCACCGGCTGGACCGCCGCCGTGCTGCTGAGCATCGCCGGGGTGGACAGCCAGACCATCATGGAAAACTACCTGGCCACCAACGACTACACCGCCGCCCGCATCAAGGCGACCCTGGCGATGATGCCGGCGAGCATGGCGGCCATCTACGAGCCGCTGATCGGCGTGCAGGCCAGCTACCTGCAGGCTGGGCTGGACGAAGTCACCGCGCAGTACGGCAGCATGGACAACTACCTCAAGGAAGGCCTCGGCCTGTCCCAGGAAACCCTCTACGTGCTGCGCGGCAAGATGGTCTACTACAACAGCCTGCCGGGTACACTCGGCCTCTCGGGCAACGCCGCCGCGGGCGCGCAGTTGCTGACCCAGCTGCAGAACAGCAGCCTCTCCGGCAACTACACCGCGTACAACTACTACCTGCAGTCGGCCATCGATGCCGGCACGCTCGGTGGTGTCGAGTCCACCGTCGGCGGCCAGGTGCACGCCGACGCGGCCAGCTACCTGCTGCGCCAGGATGCGCTGATCGACCGCGCCGCCGCGCCCTATGCCAGCGGTGTCGACCTGAAGACCGGGCAGACCCGCCTGTGGACCACGGCACTGGCCGGCTACCAGGGCAACTCCGCGACCTCCAGCGCCGAAAGCAGCAACGAGCACACCCAGGGCCTGATGGTCGGCGTCACCCAGCGCTTCTCCGAGCAGCTCAGCGGCAACGCCGGCTTCGGCTACAGCAAGGGCAGCATCGGTGGTGCCGGTGGCGACGTGGACACCGACCTGACCTTCGTTCGCGGTGGCGCGCGCTTCGCCCTCGACGGTCTGGAACAGGGCCTGTTCGTCGACGCCGACCTCAGCTACGGCTGGCTCGACTACGACAGCAAGCGCGATATCGGTGGCGGCCTGGGCAAGGCCAAGGGCGACACCAGCGGCAACCTGAGCGGCGCCAGTGTTGCGCTGGGCTACCGCACGGCGGTGTCCAGCGTGACTCTGGAGCCGAGCATCGGCCTGCGCTACAGCCACCTGGACCTGGACGGCTTCCAGGAAAAGGGCAGCGAACTGGCGCTGGACGTCGACGATATCAGCGAGAACCGCCGCAGCGCCTACGCCAACCTCAAGGCCTCATTCGCCCCGGTGGCGCTGGGCAGTGGCTGGCAGATGGTGCCGGGCCTGGAGGTCGGCTACGACCATGCGCTGGGCGACTACAAGGTCGACAGCGAAGGCCAGTTGCTGGGCTATGACGTTTCCCAGCGCGCCGCCTTCGACAACCGCGACCAGTTCAGCGGCGCGTTCAGCCTCACCGCCAGCCAGGGCGAGTTCAGCGTCGGCGCCGAAGTCGGCGCGCTGGGCGGCAGCGGCAGCCATGGCGCCAGTGGCAGCCTGAAGGCCAGCTACCAGTTCTGATCGGCGTTGGCATGAACAAACGGCCCGTCGCGGAATACGCGGCGGGCCGTTTTGCTTTCCAGCAAGTAGGGCGGATAACGCCCACGGCGTTATCCACCATGGCGGCGGATAACCCGTGCCGGGTTATGCGCTCTACGTGGCCGATCGGCATTGCCGTGTTGGTGGTGATGTTCGCGAGCAAGCTCGCTCCTATGAAGAGCTACGGAATCCTGTAGGAGCGAGCTTGCTCGCGAACCGGGCGGTGCACCCTGCGCGGCTACCTGGCAGCACGACCGGACCGTGGTCGCGCGGAAATAACCGGACGCGTAGGAGCGGACTCTGTCCGCGATGTCCTCCGGCGATGCGGACCTATCGCGGACGGAGTCCGCTCCTACGCCCCAGGGTGGCCCGGAGCTTCCTTGTGGCAACGAGGTCGGCATCGCGAACAGCAAGCAGGGCGGATCGGCATTGCCGTGTTAGTGGAGATGTTCGCGAGCAAGCTCGCTCCTACGAAGAGCTCGGAATCCTGTAGGAGCGAGCTTGCTCGCGAACCGGGCTGTGCGCCCTGCGTGGCTACCTGGCAGCACGACCGGACCGTGGACACGCGGAAATAACCGGACGCGTAGGAGCGGACTCTGTCCGCGATGATTTTCCGCCCACTGAGCGGCCTCGGGCCAATCGCGGACGGAGTCCGCTCCTACGCCCTAGGGGAGTCCAGGGTTTCCCTAGGCCGGTGCCGACAGGTTCCTGCGCAGGTCCGCCGGGCTCATGCCGTAGGCGCTCTGGAAGTACTGGCAGAAGCGCCCGACGTTGCTGAAGCCCAGGGCCAGGGAAATCTCGCTGACCGATTGCGACCCGTCCTGCTGCAGCGCGTCATAGGCACGCTGCAGGCGCACCTCGCGCTGGTAGGCGACGATGGAGCTGCCGACGAAACGGCGGAAGCCTTCCTGCAGGGCGCGCAGGCTGACGTTGGTCAACTCGGCGAGGTCGCTGCCGCTGAGCAGGGCGTCCGGATGCTCCTGGATGTAGTCCATGGCCAGTTTCACGTGGCGCGGCGCGATCTGCGGAGCGGGGCGCCTGAGCGCGTCGCTGTAGTTGTGTGGCCAGATTTCCAGCACCGAATCCACCAGCATTTCCTGCAGGCGTGCCGGCATCAGCGCGCTGGAATTGATCAGCAGGTCGAATTCGTTGCCGGTGGCCATGGCGACGATCGCCTTGATGCCCTGGAAGGCTTCGTTGCTCAAATCCACCCGTGGCTGGAAGCGCACCTTGTGGCTGATCGGCCGGCCCAGCAGCGTCGCCAGCCGGCGCGCGAACAGCGAGCGGCGCACCGACAGGCCGTGGTGTGCGTGGCCATCGATGAAACCCACCGAACGCACCGAGGCCTTCTCGATGGCGAGGCCGACGCCTGGTGTACCGACGGTTTCGTCGGACTGGTTGAAGAGCACGCGTCCGGCACTGGGAAAGATGAAGGTGATCTCGTCGTCGAGGTCCGGCATTGCGGTCAGCAGGTCGCCGCGAAAGCTCAGGCGGCGGAAGCTCACGCCCTCGTAGCGGCCGTAGACGCCGCCGATGGCGATGGGGCGCTCGGGGCGCGGCATGGCCGAATAGAGGTTGCCGAACAGGCGCGTGTAGAGATCGCCGAAATCGTCGGCGCTCATGCTTTCCGAACGGATCAGGAACTGCTTGCGGGAAGTGCTCGTGTCTACCGTCATGGTCCGTCTTCTGGCAGCGCCGTAGGAGCCGCTCCGGGCGTGGCACGCCAGGGCGCGGAATGTGGGCGAGCAAGTTAGCGGTCGCGGGTTACAAATCCGTGATGCCGATGCGGCGCCCGCATGCCGTTTCCATCGCGGAGGGTGTCTGCGCTGGGCACCTGACGCCAACGGCGTTATCCGCCAGGCTGGCCGGCGCATAAGCCGTTTCGGGGCATGCGTCCTGCGCGGCTTACGGCACCGCCCGCAGACAACTCCCCAGGTCGCAGGGCGCCGGCAACGCGCGCTGCGCTGCCAGTCGCATCTGCTGCGAGCGTTCGTGGATGTCCAGCATCAGGTGGGCGGTGAACAGGCAGCTGCCGATGGTCAGCGCGACGAACAGCGGAATGAGTCGGGACATGCTGGCGACCTCGTCGACCAACTGGGGTTTGCCCCACGTTAGTCGCCGGGATCGCCGGACAAATCGTCCGCTCGGACTAGCCCAGGGTCGCCACGCTGCGCAGGATCAGGCGCACCAGCATGGTCTGGCGGGTCACCCCGGTCTTGGAGAAGGTCGAGCGCAGGTGGGCGCGCGCGGTGTTGCGGCTGATGCCCAGTTCCTCCGAGGCTTCGTCCAGGGTCAGGCCGTTGGCCAGCAGCATGGCCAGCTGCGCTTCGGCCGGGGTCAGGTCGAACAGCGCCTTGACGATTTCCTGCGGGGCGCGGGATTCCTGTTCCGGGTCGCTGACGAAGATCACCACCGAAGGGCAGTGCTTGCCCTCGTTCCATTCGCTCAGCGGCACCGAGCGCACGATGATGCCCAGGTCCGCACGGCCCGACGGGCGCTGCACGCGCATCGCCTCGACCACCGAGGGTTGCGCGCCTTTCTGTGATTGCAGCGCCTGCTTCACCAGCCGGCGAAACTCCTGGCAGTCGCGCGGGGTGCCGACCTGCAGGCTGTCCGCGCTGATCTTCAGGCCGTCCTTCTCGCGCAGCAGGTTCTCCGCCACCTGGTTGGTCTGCAGGATCTTGCCGGCCTCGTCGAGGATGATGGTGCCGACGGCGAACTGGTCCACCGCGCCGGCGTAGAGGTTGCGCTCGGTCTCGATGCGGTTGATCTGCGTGTGCAGCGCCACCGAGCGCTCCAGGTGCGGCACGAAGTAGGCCAGCAGCGCCTTGTCGTTCTCGGTGAAGCCGGGCGACTCCACGCCGCGGCTGACGCGGATGCGGCACAGCGCGCCGTCGCTGGTGCGGATATCGGCGCCGAGGATGTGGAACACCCCGACCGGTTCGAGGAAATTACGGTAGAACTCCGAGGCCAGCCAGGCTTCCTTGGAGACGAACTCCTCGAGTATCACCACCTGGCCGCTGGGCAGGTCGACGAAGGGATCGAGGTTGAAATAGTACTGGTTGTACGAGGCCACGACCTCGGCCGAGCTGCCGTTGGTGTTGACCATCAGGCCCTCGCTCTGGTCGCTGGGCGGACGCAGGATGAAGGTGACGTACTTGGCCTCGAGGAACTGGTTGAGCTGGTTGAGGAAGGATTGCCACGGCGTGGGCTCAAGGGGGCCCTGGTAGAGATTGCCGAGCATCCCGCTGAACTGGTCGAGATCGAGCGACTGTGCCATCGGTAGAACCATTCTTATTGTTGTTGTAGGAAAGCGCCGAGGAGATTAATAGGCGCTTTCCGCAAAAGGCAATCGGTCCCGCAAGGCAGGGGACCGGTGGCTCAGGCCGGCTCCGCCTGCGCCGCCCGCACCACGAAGCTCTTGCGCTCGGCGAGGCCCGCCGGCAGCTCGGCAACGTCGATGTAGAACTGCTCGTACCACTTGCGCAGCTGGTACACCGGGCCATCGCCGTCGCACAGCAGCGGGTTGTCGACGCGGGTCTTGCTGTGCCAGATGGCTACGTCCTCGTAGAAGGCGGCGCGTGCCTGTTCGACGTAGGCCAGGGCCATGGCGCGGTTGTCCTCGGCGGACAGGCCCGGCAGCTTCTTCACCAGCACGCCGTAGCGCAGGGTGAAGCTGTTCTGGTCGATGGGCACGTGGCAGTTGAGCAGGATCGATTCGATCGGCTGGCCACCCATGGCGCCGGTCATCCAGGTGATCTGGTAGGCCGGGCCGTAATAGGTGGCCACCGTGCGCAGCTCGCTGTCGCCGGACAGCCGCGCGCTGCGGCCGCGCATCACCTGGGAGGCGGTGTGCGCCTCGAAGTGGTTGCTGAATTCGTCGATCGGCGCGCCATGCACGCTCTTGAAGTGCGCCATGTCGGAGACGTTGTCCACCAGCTCGCGGCAGTTGGTCTCGATTTTCAGTTCGGCCACTTCCCACTCGGCCCATTCGGCGTCGTAGCAGGCGTCGATGCGCGGGATCGCCTGCTCGGCGATGGGCGGGTTGCCTTCGGGATCGTTCCAGACGAACAGCAGGTGGTTCTGCTCCATCACCGGCCAGGACTTGATCTTCGCCCGCGGCGGGATGCGCTTGGCGTAGGGAATGTCGTTGCACACGCCATCGGCGCCCCAACGCCATTCATGGAAGGGGCAGCGCAGGCTGTTGCCCTCCACGCAGCCGTCGCTCAGGTCCGCGCCCATGTGCGGGCAGTAGCCATCGAGGATGTGCAGCTGGCCATCCTCGCCCTGGAAGGCCACCAGGCGGGTGCCGAAGACGTCCAGGCGGTGGGCCTTGCCGTCGCGGTACTGGCTGGCCAGCCCGAGGCAGTGCCAGCCGCGCGCGTAGCGGTCTTCCAGCGGGCGCGCTTCGATACGGTGCAGCGTACTCATCTTGTTGTTCTCCCATCAGGTTGCCGCAGGCAGAGGGGCGGCACGAGCCTGGATGGGATTCTGCAAGCCAGGGCGTTCGCGGCATCGTCTGAACGGACGAGGGCGCCCGCCTAGTCCGGGTGGACGATGCCGGCGCCGCTGCGGCCGGCGATAACGGCGGCACCGACCGACAACAACGACAAACGGTGGAACGATGAGCGAGCAGCAGGGCCGCGTGGCGGTCATCACTGGGGCTGCCAGTGGCATTGGCCGTGGCCTGGCACGGCACGCGGCAGGCCTGGGCATGCGTATTGTGCTGGCCGACCGCGACCGCGTTGGCCTGGACGAACTGGCCGCCGAGCTGACGGCCGGCGGCTGCGAGGTCCTGGCGCAGGTCACCGATGTCAGCCGCGAGCAGGACCTGTTCGCCCTGCGCGATGCCACCCTGGCGCGCTTCGGCGGCGTCGACCTGCTGTTCAACAACGCCGGCATCATGCAGACCGGCGCCAGCTGGGAGCTGAGCGAGGCGCAGTGGCGGCGCATGCTCGACATCAACCTGCTGGGCGTCACCCATGGCCTGCGCGCCTTCGTTCCCACGCTGCTGGCCCAGCGGCGGCCCGCGCATATCGTCAACACCGCATCGCTGGCCGGGCTGCTCGCCAGCCCGTTCCTGGCCGCCTATACGGTGACCAAGCAGGCGCTGGTGGCGCTGTCCGAAGTGCTGCACCACGAGCTGGCCGCCTCCGGCGCGGCCATCGGCGTCTCGGTGCTCTGCCCGGGGCCGGTGGCTAGCCGCATCATGGACTCGGACCAGGCCAGCCATGGCGCCGGTTCCGCCCTCGGCGCGCTGCTGGAGCAGAGCATCCGCGCCGGCATGCCGGCCGAGGAGCTGGCCGCGCGGGTGTTCGAGGCCATCGAGCACAAGCGCTTCTGGATTCTTCCGCACCCTGTTTTCAAGCCTGCGCTGCAGGCGCGCACGCAAAGCATCCTCGACGAGACCAACCCGGTCTTCCTGCTGGCCGACGTATAAGGAAACAATATGGCCCTCGATCCCCACATGCAGGCACTGCTGGAGCAGTTCGCCGGCGCCTTCGACCTGGACTTCCAGCAGCTCGACGCGGTGACCTACCGGCGCTTTGCCGATCAGGGGCTGGCTGCCGGTGAACCGCTGCCATTGGCCGAAGTGCGCGAGTTGCGCGTGGCCGGCGAGCTGCCCGCGCGGCTCTATCGTCCCAGTCATGAGCCCGGCCTGCCGCTACTGGTGTTCTTCCACGGCGGCGGCTTCGTCGCCGGCACTGTCGACACCCACGACGACCTCTGCCGGCGCATTGCGCTGGGCAGTGGCGCGGTGGTGGTGTCGGTGGGTTATCGGCTGGCGCCGGAAGCGCCGTTCCCGGCGGCACCGAACGACTGCTGCCAGGCGGTGGCCGAACTGGTGGCACGTGCTGCCGAACTGGAGGTAGATGCCACGCGCCTGGCCCTGGCCGGCGACAGCGCCGGCGGCAACCTGGCCATCGCCGCTGCGCGCCTGCTCAACCAGCGCGGCGGGCCTATTCCCGGCGCGCTGTGCCTGTTCTACCCGGTGACCGACCAGAGCTGCGGCAGCGCGTCCTACCGCGAGTTCGCCAGCGGCCACTTCCTCGAAGCGTCGATGATGCACTGGTTCTGGCGACAGTACCTGGGGAGCTGGCCGGCGCCGCTGGATGTCCTGGCTTCGCCGCTGCATGCCGCCGACCTGGGCGCACTGCCGCGGACGTTGCTGATGAGCGCCGAATGCGACCCGTTGCGCGACGAAGGCGAAGCCTTCGCCGAGCGCGCTCGTGCGGCCGGCGCCGATGTCGAATGCGTGCGTGCCGAGGGCATGTTGCACGGCTTCGCCAGCTTTGCGCCCTTCGTGCCGCGCGCCCAGGCCTACCTCGACGACGCGGCCGCCTGGCTGCGCGACGTGCTGCGCTGAGGTGCCGGGGATGACGCTGGACAGTCCGCTGCACCTGATCGAAGCGCTGCGCCAGGGCCGGCCGGTGATCCTGGTCGACGGCGAGGAAGAGGGCGGCGACGGTATGCTGGTGCAGGCTGCCGAATTCATCGATGACGCCGCGCTGAACTTCTTCGCCGTCGAGGCGCGCGGGCTGGTCTGCCTGGCGCTCACCGACGAACGCTGCGCGGCGCTCGGCCTGCGCCCGATGAGCGACAGCCCGCGCGGCGACAGCCTTGGCTTCATGGTCTCGATCGAGGCCGCGCAGGGCATCAGTACCGGCATCTCCGCCGCCGACCGCGCGCGCACCGTGCAGGTCGCGGTGGACCCGGCCAGCAGCCCGGCCGACCTGGTCAGCCCTGGCCATATCTTCCCGCTGCGCGCACTGCCCGGCGGGGTGATGAGCCGTGCCGGGCATGCCGAGGCGGCCTGCGACCTGGCGCGGCTGGCCGGGCTGCAACCGGCAGCGTTGCTCGCCGGCATCCTCGACGAAGCGGGCGAGAATGCCCGTGGTGAGGTACTGCGTGCGTTTGCCCAGCGCCACGGCCTGGCCATCGGCGGCATCGCCGAACTGATCCACCACCGCATCCTCCATGAAGGCACCATCGCCCGCGGTGCCGAACACCGTATCGATACCCGCCATGGGCCGTTCCGCGTATGCACCTACCACGATGCCTTCAAGGACGTGGTGCACCTCGCCCTGGTGCGTGGCCAGGTCGATTCGACCCGGCCGGTACTGGTCCGCGTGCAGGCGGTGGAGACCCTCCGCGACCTGCTCGCCGGCGAGCCGCCGCGCGGGCCGCAGCAGTGGAACCTCGAGCGCTCGCTGGCACGCATCGCCGCCGAAGGCAGCGGCGTGCTGGTGCTGCTGGCCCAGCAGGAAAGCGCCGCCGCCATCCTTGAGCAATTGGCGCGCGGGCCGGGGCTGCAGGCACCGAAGTTTGCCCAGCGCACCCTCGGTGTCGGCGCGCAGATCCTCCGCGACCAGGGCGTCCGCAAGATGCGCCTGATGAGTTTCCCGGTACCCTACAAGGCGGTCTCTGGCTTCGAGCTGGAAGTCGCTGAATTCGTCCCGTTCACCCAGCCCGAGGAGGACTGAGATGACCCCGCAGGAAGCACTGGACAAAGTCCTGGCTCCCACTCGCCTGGCCGGCCTCGCGCTGCGCAACCGGGTGATCAAGACCGCCACCTTCGAGGGCATGTGCCCAGGCGGTATTTCCGGCGCCGACCTGGCCGCGCACCACGCGCGGATGGCTCGCGGCGGTGTCGGTCTGACCACGGTGGCCTATTGCGGCGTATCGCCGGACGGCCTGACCTTCGCCGACCAGATGTGGATGCACGAAGGCATCTTCAGCCAGCTGCGCGGGCTAGCCGAGGCGGTGCACCGCGAGGGCGGCGCGATCTCCGCTCAGCTCGCGCACTGCGGCTTCTTCAGCCGCACGCGGCCGCAGAACATTCCGCGCCCGCGTGGGCCCAGTGCCGGGATCAACCAGTACGGGCTGTTCAGCGGCGTGCCGTTCGCCGGGGCAATGGGCGCGGCGGACATCCGCAAGACCCTGGCCGAGTATCGCGATGCGGCGGCGCTGGTGAAGCGCGCCGGCTTCGACGCCGTGGAAATCCACATGGGCCACGGCTACCTGCTCAGCCAGTTCCTCTCGCCGGCCACCAACCGCCGCAGCGATGCCTACGGCGGCAGCCTGGACAATCGCCTGCGCCTGCCGCTGGAAGTCCTGGCGGCGGTGCGCGAGGCGGTGGGCGAAGACTTCCCGATCCTCGCCAAGCTCAACCTCAGCGATGGCTTTGCCGGCGGGCTGGAGATCGACGACTGCTGCTACGCCGCCAGGCGACTGGCCGAGCACGGGCTGAATGCGCTGGTGATGAGCGGCGGCTTCACCAGCCGTTCGCCGATGTACCTGTTCCGCGGCGAGAGCCCGCTGGCGCAGATGATCCCGCTGGAACCCAACCCGCTGCAGCGCACGGCGATGAAGTGGTTCGGCGGGCGGCTGTTCTCCAGCCTGCCGTACACCGAGATGTACTTCCTCGACCAGGCGCGCCGGGTACGCCAGGCTACCGACATGCCGCTGGTTTACCTGGGCGGCGTGAGCCAGCGCGACAGCCTGCAGCGTGCGATGGCCGAGGGTTTCGATTTCGTCGCCCTGGGGCGTGCGCTGTTGCGCGATCCGGACCTGGTCAAGCGGGTGCGCAGCCAGGGCGAGGCCTACGCAAACGGCTGCAACCACTGCAATCAGTGCGTGGCGAGCATGGCCTTGCCGGGCGGCATTCGCTGCGTGCTCAACCAGCCGGACAGCTTCGCCCACCTCTAGGCGCAGGGTTGCTTGCGAACCTGAGCGCCCGGCGCCAGCCCATTCGCGAGCAAGCTCGCTCCTACAAAATCAAGAGCCCCTCTCCCACTGCGGGAGAGGGGCTCGTGTGGTGCAGGATGAATCTTCGGCGTCAGCCGGTGCGATATGCCCTCTCGCCCTGAGGGAAGGGCTGGGATGAGTGGAAACACAGCCGCGGACGTTTCCATCAATAGACAGTTGCTCCTGCAGCGGCTGGCTCATGCTCGCGCTTGCTGTCAGGGACGCACCGTACCGGCCCGACCTGTAGGAGCGAGCTTGCTCGCGAACCTGTTCGAGCGGGCACGGCGGCTGGCCGATCGCGCACCGATACCCTGTGCAAGGCAGTTGCTCCTGCGAGAGGCTCTTGCACCTGGGCTGGCCCCGAGCCTCTCCGCGTGAGAAGGCGCTGCCCGGTGTCCGTGTCAGCCAACTCGGACGGACAGTGGGGCGTATGAGCCCCGCGTCATACGCTGCAATCCGCACCTGCCCGGCATCCGCCGACTTCAGGGTTTCATGCCCTTCAATATTTCCTGTACCTGCCGCACAGCCTCGCGGCTGCCATTGAGGTCCGTCCCCACCACGCTGAGCACCGCATAGCCCTGGGTCAGCAGGTAGGCATCCTCCCGACGCTGACGCTCGTTCGGTGCTTTCGCGGTGCTGAGGTTCACGCGTGCACCGCCATCCTTGTCCGCCTGCACGGCGAAGACGATGGGCGACCAGTCGCTCACCGGCGCATATACCAGTCCGCGTACCTGGGCCGCCGGGCGTGCCGGGTAGTTGAGGTTCAGGCCCTGGCCGACGGGCAGGCCGAGCAGGTTGAAGTCGCACGCTAGCTTCTTCCCGCATGCCTTCTGCGCAGCCTGGCCGGCGGCGAGTGCGTGGTCGAGTACGCGCACGGCGAGGCGTGCGCTGTCGTCCAGGGCATCTCGGGTGCGCTGCATCCCGGCCTGGGGATCGCGCTGCATCAGCGGCAGGTCGATGGCGGTGGACACCGCCAGCGCCGGCACGCCCCGGCGCATGGCCCAGAGTGCGGCGTTGAGGGTGCCGGACATCTGGATCAGCGGGCCTGCGTTGTCGCCGAAATTGCTGCCGGAGACCAGCAGGTCCGGTGGATTGTCCTTGAGCAGCAGGTCGAGACCGGCGTTCACCGCATCCACCGGTGTGCCGATAGCCATGTTCTTGCCCGGCGGCAGGGCGAAGCCGGCGGGAGCGCCAACGCAGTACTGCTGGTCGGCGAGGCGGCTGATGGCCAGCGCCTGCCCGGGAGCGACCACGCTGGCGGCGCCGATACCGCTGTTGTCGGTGTCCGGCGCGACCAGCGTGACGTGGTGCCCCGCGGCACTCAGTTCGCGGTACAGCGCCTGGATGCCCGGTGTGCGGCAGCCGTCGTCATTGGTGAGCAGGATGTTCAGCGCACTGGCCTGCTGGGCGAGGCACAGGCCGGCCATGGCGATGGCGGCGCGGAGGAGGTTGTGCATGGAGCTTTCCTTGTTCTGCGGAGCAAAAGACAAAGCCCGCGCGGTGCCCCGCGCGGGCTTTCGAAGGCGACCTTACTGGCCGAGTTTGCGCATGTTGGCGGCGGTGAAGTAGTTGGCGTCGTAGTCGGCGCTGTTGAGCTTGGGCGCCGGCTGTTCGTTGGCCATGCGGTCGGCCAGGTAGGAGCCGGCGATGAGGTCGTGGAACAGCGCCACACGCGCCTGGTTCACCTGGATGTCGTAGGCGTAGACGGTGGTCTGCATGTTGGTGCGCCACAGCTGGCCACGGGAGTCGTAGTTGTCGGCCAGCGCGGCGGACCAGCTGTCCTCGTCGAGGTACAGGGTGCGCTTGCCGTAGATGTGCCGTGCGCCCGGTTTCAGCGTGGCTTCCACCACCCACACGCGGTGCAGCTCGTAGCGCATGAAGTCCGGGTTGACGTGATTGGGCGTGAGGATCTGCGAGTACTTCAGCGCCGGGTCGTCGAGCTTGTAGTTGTTGTAGGGGATATAGATTTCGCGCTTGCCGAGCATCTTCCAGTCGTAACGGTCCGGTGCGCCGTTGAACAGGCGGTCCTCGTCGATGGTGCGGAAGCCGCCCGCGCCCGTGGGCGTGTCATAGCCGACGGTGGGCGCACGGCGAACCCGGCGGGTTCCGGGCAGGTACTGCCAGCTCTGCCGCGGGCTGGCGACCGGGTCGAAGAACTCGTTGCCGCCGATGATCTCGCCCTTGGAACGTACCGGCTTGAGCGTGGTGATCATGAAGTGGCTCATCACGCCGCCGTCATAGCTCTGCAGCGAGCCGGTCGGCGAGCACCAGGGCGCGAGGATCTGGTAATGCACGGTCTGCAACGCCTGGTTGCCGTTGGAGTAGATCACCGCCTGGTCGTAGATGGCTTCCTCGCTGTTGGCGCGGGCCTGCAGGGCGTGGTTCCACATCAGCTCGTAGCCGTCCTTGGGGATCGGGAAGGGCGACGCACCGAAGGCGTTGCGCACGGCGTTGCCGCCGTCCACCAGTTCGGCGCTGGTGGCATTGGCCTTGATGTTGGCCTCGATCTTCTCGCTGAAGCGGAAGTCGCGGTGCGAGGGGTAGACCGGCATCCTGAACGTGTCGGGATAGCGCTTGAACAGGGCGCGCTGGCCATCGGTGAGGTGCTTGGAGTACTGCTCCATGTTCTGCGCGGTGATGACGAACAACGGCTTCTCGTCGGCATAGGGATCGGCATAGCGGCTGCCGGGGCCGTCGTACTTCACCTGGGGCGGCGCGCCGCGCCACTTGCCGGTCCACGCGGGGATGGTGCCCTCGGCATTGCCGGCTTTCTCGGCGCCCATCGGGGTGAGGTCCTGGCCGAGGCGCGCGGCCTCTTCGGGGCTGACCTTGGCCTGGGCCTGGGCGGACAGGCAGGCGAGTCCGGCGGACAGCAGCAGGGCGGGCAGATAAGTCTTGCGGTTCATGGTCTGGCTCCTTGGGCTGGGTCAGAAGCTGTATTTCGCGGTCAGCGAAAGGTTGTCGCGGTCCGCCAGCGTGGTTTCGCTCGGGTTGCCGAGGAACATGTTGTAGCGGGCTTCGAGGCTGAAATTGTTCAGGTAGCGCCAGGTGGTGCCGACGGCGAAGCGGTCGTCGCCTTCGCCCAGGCCGAAGCTGCCGGGCATGGACGAGTTGCCGTTGACGGCCTGGCTGAAGATGATCGGCACGCTCAGGTCCCAGCCGTTGAACACGTTGTTGTAGTCCAGCGTCAGGTTGAGGGTGTAACCCCAGGCGGAGCGGTCGTAGTAGAGCTTGTCGCTGTTGGGCGTGCGGATCTGCGCGACCCCGGCGCCGGTGGGCACGAACACGTCGAAGCTGGGCGCCTTGTCGTTGTCCATCACGCGGTTGTAGCCGACCTCACCGGTGAGCGTGGTGTTGTCGGCGAAGGGCAGGGCGCCATAGGAGTGGATGAACGACACCAGCGCCTGGGCGACGTTGGCGCGCACTGGTTGCGGTGTCAGGCCGGTGTCGACCAGCACCGGCTGGCCGTCGCGGTAGCTGATCTCGCCGCTGACGTTGGTCTCGCCGAGCATGCTGGAGAAGCTCGCGCCGTAGAGCTTGATGTCGTCGTAGAAGATCGCCCGGTAATTGCCGGTGTTCCAGTCGCTGAGGAAGTCCAGCTGCGGGCTGTGGTCGCTGAAGCGCAGGTAGTACAGGCCGAACTCGGTGTTGTTCAGCTGCTCCACCGTGTAGGTCAGCGCGGCGCCGTACTGGCCGCTGTTGCCGGGCGTCTCGTCGCCCAGGCGGCGCTGCTGGCCGGTGGAGTCGTTGAAGCCGCCTTCGTCGATGTAGTCGGTGGTGGAGAAGAAGTGCCCGACCGGGGTCAGCTCGTTGCGCTTCCACTGGTACTGGTAATACAGCTGCACGCCGAGGTTGTCGGTCAGGCTGTACTGGGTGAAGACCTGGCCCACCGGCAGGAACAGTTCCTTCACCTCGATACCCGGCGTGTTGGCCTTGGTGGCGTCCACCGGGCTCATCGCCCCGGAGATGCCGAAACCGTTGAACAGGCTCTCGCCCCAGGCCACCACCTGGTTGCCGGCGCGGGCGTTGAGGGTATGGCCGTTCAGGTCCCAGGTACCGTAGGCGTAGGTGTCGAGCAGGCGCAGGTCGTCGCCGGCCTGGTCCTCGGTCTCGCCGGAGAAGTGGTCGGGCTTGGAGCAGCGGCCGCCGGCGAAGCAGTTGGAGGTGCCGAAGTCGTTGTCGTTGCCGCGCTGGTAGACATCGTCATAGAAGCCGGTGGCGCGGACGAACAGGCCGTAGTCCTGGCGGAACTTGAAGTCCGCTTCGGTGAGGAAGCTGGCGCGGTTGTTGATCAGCGCGCCGCGGTCGAAGGCGTTGTCACCGTCGTCGCCGTTGGCGATGGCCGCGTTGCTGCCGCCGTTGGACAGCGCATGGGCGCGCTTCTCGGTACGCCAGGCCAGGCTGTAGCTCAGGGTGGTATCCCAGTTCACCTGCAGGTCGTCGTTGAACTGGTAGGACAGCGCCTGCGCCTGGCTGGCGAGGAGCAGGCCGCTGGTGCTGATCGCAAGGGCAAGGGGCAACGGCGGGAAGGCGATTCTTATTCTTGTCATCTCGTCCTCTGCTCGGGCAGGCGCTGTCGGCCAGACCCGGAAACGGTGTTGGCGGGAAAGTGGCGGGGCTGACTATGTGGTCACCCGAGTGCGTCAACATCGTCCAAAAAGACTAAGCCGGCGGGACGGGGCCGGGCCGCTCTGGCGCTAGTCCCATCGGACGATGCCGGGGCTTGGCGGGGGCGCGAACAATCGCCGGGCGAGCGTGGTTTTCCGCCACGCCAGATCCCGGAGAACAAGCGCATGAACGCAAGGGCGAGCGGCCAGCGAAGCCGCGAGTGGGACATGGAATGCGACGTCCTGGTGGTGGGCAGCGGCGCGGGCGGCATGACCGCCGCACTGCGCGCCCGCGACCTCGGGCTGGACGTTCTGCTGGTGGAGAAGAGCGACCGCTACGGCGGTACCACGGCGGTATCCGGCGGTGGTATCTGGATTCCCTGCAACCACCGGATCGCCGCCCTGGGCGGGCAGGATTCGGCGCAGGAAGCCATCCGCTACATCCGCACCGTCAGCCACGACCTGGTGGATGACGGCCGTGTCGAAGCCTATGTCGAGCACGGCCGGCGCATGGTCGAATACCTCGAAGGCAACAGCCGGGTGCGCTTCGAGGCCCAGGCGGAGTACGCCGACTACTACCCGGAAGTGCCCGGCGGCAAGCCCGGCTACCGCTCCATGGACCCGCTGCCCTTCGATGCCCGCGAACTGGGCGAGGAATTCGCGCGGATGCGCGAGCCGTCCCCCGGCACCCTGATGATGGGGCGCGTCGCCATGACCATGAAGGAAGCCCGCGTGCTGCTCTGCCGTGGCCCCGGCTGGGTTGGCCTGACCATGCGCATCCTCTGGCGCTACTGGCGCGACCTGCCCGCGCGTCTGAGCTCGCCGCGTGATCGCTTCCTGACCCTGGGCAACGCGCTGATTGCCGCGCTGCGCCGTTCGCTGCTGGATCGCCAGGTGCCGCTATGGCTGAACACCTCGCTGCAGGAACTGATCGAGGAAGACGGCCGGGTCATCGGCGCGGTGCTGCAGCGCGAAGGTCGGGTTCTTCGGCTTCATGCGAGACGCGGCGTGGTCATCGCCGCCGGCGGCTTCGAACGCAACCAGGCGATGCGCAGCCAGTACCATCCGCAGCCGTCGAATACCCAGTGGACTGCCACGCCGCCGTACAACACCGGCGACGGCATCCGCGCCGGCCAGCAGCTCGGCGCGGCCACCGCACTGATGGAGCACAGCTGGTGGGCGCCCAGCTCACAGGTCGCCGGTGAGGAAAAGGCCCGCGTGCTGTTCGTCGAACGCAACCTGCCCGGCTGCGTGATGGTGGACTCGGCCGGGCAGCGCTTCGTCAACGAAGGCGCGCCCTACACCGACATCGTCTACGCCATGTATGCCCACGACAGCAAGCAGGCGCGCAGCGTGCCGTGCTGGATGATCTTCGACGCCGAATTCCGCCGCAAATACCCCTGCGGCGCGCTGTTACCGGGCTACGCGCAGCCGGACAGCCGGGTGCCGAAGCATCTGCTGGGCTACTACCACAAGGCCGACAGCATCCAGGCGCTGGCCGGCGAGATCGGCGTCGATGCCGCCGGGCTTGCGCGCACACTGGAGCGTTTCAACCGCTACGCCGTGCTCGGCCAGGACCCGGACTTCCACAAGGGTGAATCCCTGTTCGACCGTTACTACGGCGACCCGCACGTGCAGCCCAACCCGTGCCTGGCGCCATTGCTGAAGGCGCCGTTCTACGCGGTGAAGATCGACGCCGGCGACATCGGCACCAAGGGCGGCCTGCTCACCGACGTGCATGCCCGCGTACTGCGCGAGGACGGCAGCGCCATCGACGGCCTCTACGCCATCGGCAACTCCGCCGCCTCGATGATGGGCGCCACCTATCCCGGCGCCGGCTCCACCATCGGCCCGGCGATGACCTTCGGCTTCCTCGCCGCCGAACACATCCAGCAGCAGGCCGGGCAGGCCCGCGCCCAACCGGAGGTATCGCGCCATGCCTGAGTCCACTTCCCCCATCGCCCTCGTCACCGGCGCCAGCCGTGGTGTCGGCAAGGGCATCGCCGAGGCTCTGGGCGCTGCCGGCATGACCGTCTACGTCACCGGGCGCTCGGTCGAGTCGGGCAACGCACGCCTGCGCGGCCAGGTGATGCACGGCAGCATCCACGAGACGGCGGCGGCCATCGACGCCGCCGGCGGCAAGGGCATCGCCGTGCAGTGTGACCACGCCGATGACGAGCAGGTGCGCGGGTTGTTCCAGCGCATCGACGCCGAGCACGGCCGCCTCGACCTGCTGGTGAACAACGTCGCCTTCATCCACGAACAACTGATCGATCCCGGCCCATTCTGGGAGAAGCCGCTGGAGCTGGTGGACATCCTCGACATCGGCCTGCGTTCGGCCTACGTCGCCAGCTACCACGCCGCACCCCTGCTGCTGCGCGCACCGAAGGCCCTGGTGGCGTTCACCTCATCCTTCGGCGCCGGCTGCTACATGCACGGCCCGGCCTATGGTGCGCAGAAGGCCGGCGTGGACAAGCTCGCGGCAGACATGGCCATCGACTTCGAAGGCACCGGCGTGGCGGCGCTGTCCCTCTGGCTCGGCCCGCAACTGACCGAGCGCACCGCCATCGCCGGCCAGGCCCGCGCCGAGCAGTACGAGGCCTTCCTCGCCATGGCCGAAACGCCGCAGTTCAATGGGCGGATCATCCAGGCGCTGCTCGCCGACCCGGAACTCGCGCAGCTCTCCGGGCAGACCCTGGTCAGCGCCGAACTGGCGTTGCGCTATGGCATCCAGGAAGCCGACGGCCGCCAGCCACCGTCCTGGCGCGAGCAACTGGGCGCGCCACGGGTGCAGCATCCGGCGCGGGTGATCTGAACCGAGTGGTTGCGCGGCGGTAGAAATGCCGCAGCTGTTGTGCGCCCCACGCCGTGACCCGGCGTGGGGCATTTGCGTTCGTGGGCGGCATGCTTTTCGGTAGAGCGGTTCGCGAGCAAGCTCGCTCCTACAGTGACCATTTGCATCAGGCGCAGCTCTTTGTAGGAGCGAGCTTGCTCGCGAACAGGGCCTGCTCGATGCGCCTGTTGTGCGCCCCACGCCGTGACCCGGCGTGGGACATTTGCGTTCGTGGGCGGCATGCTTTTCGGTAGAGCGGTTCGCGAGCAAGCTCGCTCCTACAGTGGCCACCTGCATCCGCGCAGCTCTTTGCAGGAGCGAGCTTGCTCGCGAACAGAACCCGCTCGATGCGCCTGTTGCGCCCCACGCCGGGATTCGGCGTGGGGCGTTTGCGTTCGCGGGCGGCATGCTTTTCGGTAGAGCGGTTCGCGAGCAAGCTCGCTCCTACAGTGACCATTTGCATCCGCGCAGCTCTTTGTAGGAGCGAGCTTGCTCGCGAACAGAGCCTGCTCGATGCCAATCCGTAGGGCTTACTACGCCCGGTGTTGCACGCCGTTTGCCAGCTGCCGGTTTCGACGATGATCGGCCAGGCAAGTTCTGCGCAGCAAAACAAAACGGGCCCCGAAGGGCCCGTCCTGGTGGTTCCGCTCCAGCCTCAGGCGATCTGCAGCTTGTCGCGGAAGTAGGGGATGACCTTCTCGCCGATGTTCTTCAGCGTCTCGATCTGTGCCCACTGCGGCACGGTGCCCATCTGGCAGATGAACAGGATCTCGTCGGCGCCAGCGTCGATCAGGCGCTGCACGTAGCCGATGCAGTCGTTCACCGTGCCGTAGGCGTGGTTGGGGTTCATCATCGCCATGGTCGGATCGGAGAAGTCCACGGTCACTTCCTCGGAGGCGAAGCGCGAGCGGATCACCGCCTGGCCGTTGCCGTCGACGAAGGTATCGTCCTGCCACTTGGCCGGGTCCGGGCGCTCGCCGCCGGCGTACCAGTAGGCGAGCGATTCCATGAAGTAACGCTGGCCACGGACGCCGATGGCGCGGGCCTTCTCGTTGTCGTCGAGGACAATGGCCGGGCACAGCGCGGCGATGTGGCGGTTCGGGCGGAAGCCGACCTGGTTGGCCTCGTCACGGTTGTCCCAGGCCTCGTGGTACACCGCGACCTTCTTGGCGATCTCTTCCGGGCCGCCGAAGCCCAGCACCAGCGCGCCCATGCCGCGGCCGCCGGCGTTCTTCAGCGATTCGGTGTTGGTGCAGGCCAGGTACATCGGCGGGTGCGGGTCCTGGTAGGGCTTGGGATGGATCGGCCGCCGGGGAATCTTCACGTACACGCCGTCGTGCTCGATCTCGTCCTGCACGAACATCTTCGGGATCAGGTACATGGCTTCGTCGATCTGCGGCTGCAGGGTCGCCAGGTCGTAGCCGAAGGTGCCGGCTTCCTGCTGGGTGCCGCCCTTGCCGACGCCGAAGTGCACGCGGCCGCCGGACAGCAGGTCGAGGGTGGCGATGCGCTCGGCGACCTTCACCGGGTGGTTCATCGCCGGCGGCAGGCAGACCACGCCGTGGCCGATGCCGATGCGCTGGGTCTTGCCGGCGACGAAGGCGAGCATGGTTTCCGGCGCGGACATGTGCGAGTAGTTGGTCAGCGCGGTGTGCTCAACGCACCAGAAGGTGTCGAAGCCGAGCTGGTCGGCCAGCACGGCCTGCTCGACGGTTTCCTCGAAGATGCGGCGGTCGCCTTCGCGGGTGCTGTCCAGCGTCTGCGCTTCGTAGATCAGAGAGAATTTCATGGGATGCGTCCCTTGTCAGGTTTGGCGGGCCGACGGGCTCTGCCTCGTGGCCATGTTCGATGTTCGCCGGCGCCGCGGAATCGCCCGAACGGACTACGCCGAAGTGCCGGGGGGCAGGGGAGTCGGGACGTAGGATGGGTGGAGCGGAGCGATACCCATGCTGTCTGTCGACAGCCGCTGCATGGGTATCGCAGGCTCCACCCATCCTACGGGTGCTCCCGGGCCGGGCTCAGAGGAAGAAGTCCGTGGAGTCCTGGCCCATGCTCACGCCGCCGAGGTTCCAGGCGTACTTGGCCGGGCTGTTGGCGACGTGGGCGCGGCCGGTGTGGATGTCGCGGAAGGCGCGGTTGATCGGGTGCTCGCGGAAGATGGTGGCGGCGCCGCTGTTGAACATCAGCGTGCTCGCCGCGCGGGCGCACTTGTCCGCGACCAGGGCGGAGTCGTAACGCATCTTCACCCGCTCGGGCATGCTCAGCGGCTCGCCGTCGCGGGCGCGCTGCATCATCACCTCGAAGTTGCGCAGCAGCACGGTGCGGCACTCGTCGGCGACCACCATGGCATCGGCCAGCGCCTGCTGTGCGCCGGCGTCCTGGCCCATCCTGCGGCCGTCGTTGACGCCCACGCGGGCGCGGTTGTGCTCGATGAACAGGTTCACCGCGCCCTGCAGCGCGCCGATGGCCGCCGAGGACACTGCGCGGACGAAGATCTGCCCGAATGGCAGACGGAACAGCGGCGCACTGTTCACTGCGTTGCCCGGGCTGTTCTGCATGAAGCCGTCGAGGGCGCGGTGCGTGCGGTACTCGGGGACGAAGGCGTCTTCCACCAGCACATCGTGGGAGCCGGTCGCCTCCAGGCCCATCACGTTCCAGTTGTCGAGCACCTGGTAGTCACTGCGCGGCACCAGGAAGGTACGGTAGTCCGGCGCGCCGCCCGGCTCGCTCGGCGGCACCAGCGCACCGAGGAAGGCCCACTGGCAATGCTTGCTGCCGCTGGAGAAACCCCAGCGTCCGGAGAGGCGGAAGCCGCCCTCCACCGGCGTGACCTTGCCCACCGGCATGTAGGACGAGGAGATCAGTACGCTGGAATCCTTGCCCCACACATCCTGCGCGGCGCGGTCGTCGAACAGCGCCAGCTGCCAGTTGTGGATGGCCACCACGCCCAGCACCCAGGCCGACGACATGCAGCCTTCGGCGAGGGTCATCTGCACGTCGAAGAAGTCTTTCGGCTCCAGCTCGTAGCCTTCCCAGCGCGCCGGCTGGAGGATGCGGAAGAACCCGGCTTCATGGAAGTCGCGAAGGGTTGCCTCCGGCAGTTGTCCTTCACGGGCGGCGTCGGCGGCGCGTTCGCGCAGCACCGGCACCAGCTCGCGGGCGCGCTGGCGCAGGCGCTGACGGATCAGGTCGTGGTCGAGCATCTTGTTGTTCTCCTGTGGTCGCCCGGTGGGGCGGTGCTCGGTCTCCCGCGTCGGATCGCAGGGGCCTTCGCGGGCATTTGAACAACGCGGGAATTCGCCCACATCCCACAAACGGACCATATCGGCGCGCTGCTCGGGCGCGGCACCGACTAGTCCCCTCGGACGATGTTGCGCAGCGGGCACCACCACAGAATCCATCGCACAACACCTCAGCCCAACACCTCAGTCCAACAAGACCCAGCGAGGCCCCGTGCGATGAACCAGGACACTCTGAAAGCCGACATGCTCCAGGCCATGCGCCGGCTCGCCAAGTCGGTGACCATCATCACCACCAGCGATGGCCGCGAGCGCTACGCCATGTCGGCCACGGCGGTGGATTCGCTGTCCACCGAGCCGCCGTCGCTGCTGATCTGCGTGAACCAGACCGCCTCGCTGCACCGCGTACTGGAGGCCGGCGCGGACTTCTGCGTGAACATCCTCGGCCAGGAGCAGGAGCACCTGTCGCACCTGTGCAGTGGCCCGGTGAAAGGCGAGGGGCGCTTCGCCAGCGGCGACTGGCGCACCTCCGAGTGTGGCGTGCCGTACCTGGCGGACGCGCAGTCCAGCGTGGTTTGCGAGCAGGACGGGCGCTTCACCTACGGCACCCACACGGTGTTCATCGGGCGTATCCGCGAGATTCGCAACACCCCGCGCATCACCCCGCTGATCTACGTGAACGGCACCTACACCACCGCCGTCGCCGTGCAGGCGCCGAGCGTGGCGGCGGCGGGCTGATCGCCATGGCCGGCACACTGCCGATCGCCCCGCTGCGCCTGGAAGCAGGCGAGCGCCTGGCCTGGCACGCCGAGACCGACCTGCTGGTGGTCGGCTTCGGCGGCGCCGGCGCCTGTGCCGCCCTGGAGGCCCGCGAACGCGGCCTTGAAGTGCTGGCCCTGGACCGCTTCGCCGGCGGTGGCGCTACCGCGCGCAGTGGCGGGGTGGTCTATGCCGGTGGCGGCACGCCGTACCAGCGCGAGGCCGGTTACAGCGACGACGCCGAGGCGATGTTCCGCTACCTGCAGGGTGAAGTCGGTGACGCCGTGCAGGGCGACACCTTGCGCGATTTCTGCGAGCGCAGCGTCGACCAGCTCGCCTGGCTGGAGCGCCAGGGCGCGCGCTTCGAAGCCAGCCTGCCGCCGCAGAAGACGTCCTATCCCAGCGACCGTTTCTACCTCTATTACTCGGGCAATGAAGCCGTGCCGGCCTACGCCAGCCTGGCGCAACCGGCGCCGCGCGGGCACCGCAGCAAGGGCCGCGGCATGTCGGGCGCGGCGCTGTTCGCGGCCTTGCGTGCTGCGGCGCGGGAGAAAGGCGTGCAGCTCTACCGCCAGTGCGAAGTACGTCGGCTGGTGCAGGATGCCAGCGGCGCGGTGGTCGGCGTCGAGGCCTGGCGCCTGCCGCCGGGCAGCTTCGCCGCGCGCCGGCATGCCTGGCTGAGCCGCCTGGCAACCGGCCTGCACCCCAATGCGCCGCCGCTGGCCGAGCGCTTGATCGCTGCCCTGCGGCGCATCGAGGAGCGTCATGCGCGGCCGCTGCTGATCCGCGCGCACAAGGGCGTGCTGCTCAGTGCCGGCGGTTTCATTTTCAACCGCGAGATGCTCGCCGAGCATGCGCCGCGGTACCTGGCCGGCCTGCCGCTGGGGACGCCGGGCTGCGATGGCAGCGGCATCCGCCTGGGGCTCGGCGCCGGTGCTGCGACGCAACGCCTGGACAAGGTCAGTGCCTGGCGCTTCATCAATCCGCCGCTGGCCTGGGCCCGTGGCGTGATCGTCAACGCTCAGGGCGAGCGCTACTGCAACGAAGAGGTCTACGGCGCCACCCTCGGCCACGCAATGGTGGAGGAGCAGGGCGGCCGCGCCATCCTGATCCTCGACCGGGCGCTGCTCAGGGAGTCGCTGCGCGAGGTCGGGCCGGGCAAGGTCTGGTCGTTCCAGCGCCTGCCGGTGCTGCTCAACCTGCTGTTCAACCGCCGCCGGGGCGACACGCCCGCAGCGCTGGCCCGCGCCATCGGCGTGCCGGCGCAGAACCTGCAGCACACGCTGGAGGAGTACAGCCGCGCCGCGCGGGGTGAACACACCGACGCCTTCGGCAAGTCTGCGGCGATGCTCGCCGATCTGGACGATGGCCCCTGGTACGCCCTGGACCTGTCCTTCGACAGCAAGCTCTTCCCCTGTCCAGCCATCACCCTCGGCGGGCTGCGCGTGTGCGAGCGCAGCGGTCGCGTGCTGGACCATGCTGGCGCGGCGATTCCAGGGCTGTACAGCGCCGGCCGCAACGCGGTGGGTGTCGCTTCCAACCTCTACGTATCCGGCCTGTCCATCGCCGACTGCGTGTATTCCGGCCGTCGCGCCGCCGCCCACATGGCGGTGCGCGTGCAGGCCGCCACTCCCGAAACCGCCTGAAGGAAAACAAGCATGAATCGAGTACAAGGCAAGGTCTGCATCGTCACCGGCGCCGCCAGCGGCATCGGCCGCGAGGACGCGCTGCTGCTGGCCGGCGAGGGCGCCCGCGTGGTCCTCACCGACCTCAACGAGGAGGCCGGCCACGCGCTGGCCGAGCAGATCGGCGGCGACGCGCTGTTCATCCGCCACGACATCGCCAGCGAGAGCGACTGGCAGACTGTGGTGAAGACCACCCTGGAGCGTTTCGGCCGCCTCGACGTGCTGGTCAACAACGCCGCGATCCTCGCCCTGGGCAGCATCGAGGACACCAGCCTGGAGCTGTGGCGCAAGGTGCAGACCATCAACGGCGAGGGCTATTTCCTCGGTTGCAAGTACGCCATCGCGGCCATGAAGGAGAGCGGCGGCGGTTCCATCGTCAACATGTCTTCGGTGGCGGCGCTGGGCGGCATGCCGGCGTTCTGCGCCTACTCCGCGTCCAAGGGCGCAGTGGCGGCGATGACCCGTTCCATTGCCCTGCACTGCAAGCAGCAGGGCTACCGCATCCGCTGCAACAGCGTGCACCCGGACGGCGTCAACACGCCGATGACCCAGGCCCTGGCCGGCGGCCAGCCGATCCCGCAGGAGGCGCTGGACGCCGACCCGATGAACCGCATGTGCGCGCCGCAGGATATCGCCAATGTGGTGCTGTTCCTCGCTTCGGACGAGTCGCGCTTCATCAACGGCGCCGAGATCCGCGTGGACAACGCCCAGCTGATCAGCGGTATCTGAAATGGGTAGCGCGCAGCCCCTGGCGCCCCAGGCATCGAGCGTTGCCGGCAGCTTTCAGCTGGAGGTGGCCGAGGTCATCGAGGAAACCGCCGATGCGCGCTCGCTGGTGCTGCGCGTGCCGGCACCACTGGCCGAGCGCTTCACCTACCAGGCCGGGCAGTTCCTCGGCTTCCGCGTCAGCGTGGCGGGCAAGCGCCTGCTGCGCTGCTACTCCATGTCCAGCGCGCCGGGGCTCGACGCGGCGCTGCGGGTGACGATCAAGCGCGTCGAGGGCGGGCGTGTCTCGAACTGGATGAACGACAACATTCGCCCCGGCGATTGCCTGGAGGTGCTGCCGCCTGCGGGGCACTTCCACCTGGGCGCGGAGCAGCGTGACCTGCTGCTGTTCGGTGGCGGTTCGGGCATCACGCCGGTGTTTTCCATCCTGCGCGAGGGACTGGCCAGCCGCGATTGCCGCATCCGCCTGGTGTACGCCAACCGTGATACCGATTCGGTGATCTTCCGCGAGGCGTTGCGCAGCCTGCTGCGCGAGCATGGCGAGCGCCTGCAGGTGATCCATGTGCTGGACAGCGTGCAGGGCTTTCTCGCCGCCAGCGATGTGCGCCATCTGCTGCGTGGCTGGGAGGATGCCGAGTGTTTCATCTGCGGCCCCGGCCCGTTCATGGATACCGTGGAGAACGGTCTGCTGGCGGCGGGCGTGCCGTCGGCGCGGGTGCACGTCGAACGCTTCGTCTCGCCGCCCGATCCGGACGAGCTGGAAGCCGCCGACGAGCAGGCCCGGCGCGCCACCGCGGGGCTGCAGGTGGAGCGGCTGACCGTCAGCCTCGATGGCGCCGAACATGAGATTGCCTGCGCCGCCGGCGAAACCCTGCTGGAAAGCTGCCGCCGTGCCGGGCTGGCGCCACCGGCGTCCTGCGAGGAGGGCTTCTGCGGTGCCTGCATGTGCCGGGTGGAGCAGGGCGAGGTGCTGCTGCCGCGCAACGATGTGCTCAGCGCCGCCGAGCTGGCCGAAGGCTGGACCCTGGCTTGTCAGGGGCGTGCGGGCAGCCGCGAGGTGCGCGTGTGCTTTCCGGATTGAGGCCGGATAGAAAGATTGCTCTCGAGTGAGGGGCGGTGCCTGCCCCCTTTTTCGCCCGGCTCTGCCGGGCTTTTTTTCTTCCTGCAGGAGCGAGCTGGCTCGCGAACGCACTCTGCCGCCTGTCCCAGTGTGTGCGGGATTCGCGAGCAAGCTCGCTCCTACAAAAAGCGGCACTTGCTGAATCTCGTGTGGGCGCCAGCGTTCTTCGCCGTGCGGGTGCCGGCGGATGACCTGTTCCAGCCTGCGCGGTCTGCTGCGCCCCTACGAAAAACGGGGCTTGCGCAGCGGCTAGTCCCAATGGACGATTTGCCGCCGCCGCCGGCTCGCTAGTCTGCGGCGCAGAGCAAACCGACAACAACAAGCAGAGGTGTGCGAATGAATCGACTGCAAGGCAAGATCGCCGTGGTCACGGGTGCGGCATCGGGTATCGGGCTGGCCTGCGCCCGTTGTTTCGCCGAAGAGGGCGCCCAGGTCGTCGGCCTGGACGTGGGCCAGGCGCCGGCGGACTTCCCCGGCCTGTTCATGGCCCTGGACGTGCGCGACGAGAACAACGTGCAGCAGGTGATGGGTGAAGTCGTCTCGCGCCACGGCCGCCTCGACGTACTGGTCAACGCCGCGGGCGTCGCCAGCCAGGGCAGCGTCACCGCGTCGCCCACCAGCGAGTGGCAGCGTGTGCTGGACATCAACCTCACCGGCACCATGTACACCAGCAAGCACGCGGTAGCGCAGATGGTCGAGCAGCGCAGCGGTTCGATCATCAACATCGGCTCGATCTTCGGCCTGCAGGGCTGCGACGGCAACACGGCCTATAACGTCGCCAAGGGCGGCATCAACCAGCTGACGCGCTCCATGGCCATTGACTACGGCCACGCCAACGTGCGGGTCAATGGCCTCTGCCCGGGGCTGATCGAAACCCCGATGACGCAGATGGTCCGCGAGCAGGAAGCCTTCCACGCCTTCTTCGCCTCGCAGCACATGCTGTGCCGCGCCGGGCAGCCGGAGGAGGTAGCCAAGGTGGCGCTGTTCCTGGCTTCCGACGACGCGTCCTTTGTCAGCGGGCAGATGATTGCCGTCGACGGTGGTTTCTCCGCCGGCCGCCGCTTCGCGCCGCCCCAGGCCTGATACCGGCCTTGTCAGCGGGCCGGCGCGATGCCGGCCCACTTTCGATTTCCGTTCGCCTTGAGCTGCCCGCCATGAACTGCCCGCCGTCCGCCCTGACCATTCCCCAACTGCTTGCCGCCACGGCGTCCACCTATGCTGGCCTGCCGGCCATCGAGGATGGCGACGTCCGCCTGAGCTACCGCCAGCTCGACGATGCACGTCGGCGCGCCGCGCGGGCGCTGCTGGCGCTGGGCGTCGGCCATGGCGAACGGGTCGCGCTGTGGGCGCCGAATGTCTGGGAATGGATAGTCGCGGCGACGGCGCTGCAAAGTGTCGGCGCCGTGCTGGTGCCGCTCAATACCCGGATGAAGGGCGCCGAGGCGGCCCTGGTGCTGCGCGAAAGCGGCGCCAGCCTGTTGTTCGTGATGAGCGAGTTCCTCGGCATCGACTTCCCGGCGTTGCTGGACGACGAAGAGCTACCGGCGTTGCGCCAGCGCGTGATCCTGCGTGGTTCCCGGGAGCGCGCGCTGGATTGGCCAAGCTTCCTCGCATTGGCCGATGACATCGACGACAGCGCCCTGGAACAGCGCCAGGCGGCGATTCACGCCGACGATCTGTGCGACTTGCTGTTCACTTCCGGCACCACCGGCAAGCCCAAGGGCGTGATGACCGCCCACGGGCAGAACCTGCAGCTGGTGCGCGACTGGAGTGAAATGGTCGGCCTGCGTGAAGGCGACCGCTACCTGATCGTCAATCCGTTCTTCCACAGTTTCGGCTACAAGGCCGGCTGGCTGGCGGCACTGATGCGCGGGTGCTGCATCCTGCCGCAAGCGCTGTTCGATGTGCCGCTGCTGCTGCAGCGCGTGGCCGCCGAACGGGTGACTGTACTGCCTGGCCCGCCGACGCTCTACCAATCACTGCTGGCCCATCCGCGCCGCAGCGAGTTCGACCTGTCTTCCTTGCGCGTGGCGGTCACCGGGGCTGCTTCGGTGCCGGTGGAGATGGTCCGGCGCATGCGCAGCGAGCTGGGCTTCGAGACCATCGTCACCGCCTACGGCCTCACCGAGACCTGCGGCTTCGTCACCATCTGCCGCCCTGGCGACGCCGCCGAGACCATTGCCACCACCAGTGGCCGGGCCTTCCCCAACGTCGAGGTGCGCTGTATCGATCCCCACGGGCGCAGCGTGGCGCCGGGCGAGCCGGGGGAAGTGGTGGTGCGTGGCTACAACCTGATGCGCGGCTACTTCAACAATCCCGAAGCGACCGCCGAGGCAATTGACTGCGACGGCTGGCTGCACACCGGCGACGTCGGCGTGCTCGATGAGCATGGCTACCTGCGCATCACCGACCGGCTCAAGGACATGTTCATCAACGGCGGCTTCAACGTGTATCCGGCGGAAGTCGAGCAGACCATCCTCGGCTACCCCGGCGTGGCCCAGGCCGCAGTGATCGGCATCCCCGACGAGCGCCTGGGGGAGGTGGCCATGGCGTTCCTGTTGCCGGCTTCGGGCCAGGCGATCGACCTGGACGCCTTCCTCGCCTGGTGCCGCGAGCGCATGGCCAACTACAAGGCGCCACGCCGGGCCATGCTGCTCGATGCACTGCCGCTCAATGCCGCCGGCAAGGTGACCAAGGCGGCGTTGCGGGAGTTGGCGGCGAGCTCCTGAATGCACAAGCCCCACTTGGACGCGGCTTTCCTGGAATCAGACGGACGCTAATTGTTCAGGAACGGATCGTGTGCGAGGTAGGTGCAGTAGTCGACCAGCACCTTGCGCGCATCCTGCCGCTCATGGATCACCAGGTGGACTACCACGGCGTCGTTCAACACCTGATAGAACACTCGATAGCCGTCCTGCGTAACGTACTCGCGGAACTCCGTCAGGCCGGTGTGCTCGGCGACTTCGCGGGAGATCGGATAGCCCAGTGGTGCGTTCGATAGCGCTTGCACCAGCTCATCCAGGAGTGCATCGATGTGCTGCGCGGCCTTTTCTTTCCCAGCCCTCGCAGCCAGGAAATCTTCCCGGTCCATGATCAGGCTGTCGGCGATCGGCGTGGTGAGGACAGGTCGGCGCTGACTCATGGGATTCCCTTACGGCTCGCTGGAGCGCCTCTTGGCCAGCCGGCTGCGCAGGTCGTCCACGGTGTTGGATTTCCCCTCGGCGTGCTGCCGCGAACTGATGGCGAGCAGCTTGACCAGCGCGAGCGCCTTCTCCCGTCTGACGGACTCCTCGTAGGACTCCACCACCAACTTGGGCAGGCCATTCTGGGTGACGACCATGGGCTCCGACAGGTCCAGATCCGCGGCGTGTTTCTTCAGGAAACTGATGGTCTCGATTCGCATGGAGCGTACCTCGATTGCGTGCGCATTCTGAAACGTAGTGGTCCAAATTTAGACTGTATATGGATTCATGGTCAATTCCGGCTGACCATTGACCGTATTCACCAGTAGGTGGCACACCCCGCCGAGCTCCATTCAAACCTGCTCCCCGCGGCCCTTTTGCGCTAGTCCCATTGGACGATGTTGGCCACCGCCCGCGCTGTTTGAATCCTCATCACCAGCCGATCCGCACGACGCATCGGCGATGACGATGAGGAGAACACCATGGATATCCGCGGACTGGGCTACGTGACCGTCCTGGCCAGCGACCTGGAGCGCTGGCGTAGCTACGCCAGCGACGTGCTGGGCATGATGGTGGACACCGCCGCTCCCGAGGGCGCGCTGTACCTGAAGATGGACGAGCGCCACTACCGCCTGCTGGTGCTGCGCGACGAGCGCGACGGCTACGGCGCCAGCGGCTGGGAAGTGGCCGGCAAGGCCGCCTTCGAGCAGGCCATCGCCGAGCTGGCCCAGGCGGATGTCGAGGTAGCCCGTGGCAGCGCTGCCGACTGCGCGCTGCGCAAGGTCCAGGAACTGGCGCTGTTCCGCGATCCGGACGGCAATCGCCATGAGCTGTTCTGGGGGCCGTGCCAGGACTTCCGCCCGTTCGTCTCGCCGGCGGGCGTCAGCGGCTTCGTCACCGGCGCCATGGGCATGGGCCACGTGGTGCTGCCGGCGCCGGCCTTCGAGCGCTGCCGGGACTTCTACGAGCAGGTGCTGGGCTTCGGCCTCTCCGACCTGATGAAGGTGCGCTTCACCCCCGACCCGCAGGAGCCGGAGAAGCGCATCCACTTCCTCCACTGCAACAACGCCCGCCACCACTCCCTGGCGATCTTCGAATGCCCGATCCCCAGCGGCTGCGTGCACCTGATGCTGGAAACCGCCGCCCTCGACGACGTCGGCCGCGCGCTGGATCGCATGCACGCCAGCGGCGTGAAGCTCTCGGCGACCCTGGGCAAGCACACCAACGACCAGATGGTGTCGTTCTACATGCAGAGCCCCGGCGGCTTCGACATCGAGTACGGCCATGGCGGGCTGGAAGTGGACTGGGCGGCGCACACGCCGTTCGAAAGCACCGTGGTCAGCCATTGGGGCCACGACTTCAGCGTCGGCCGCCAGTAAGGAGCGCAACATGGACAAATGCATGACGGCCGCCGAGGCGGTCGCCCGGCTGCGCGACGGCATGACCATCGGCATCGGCGGCTGGGGCCCGCGCCGCAAGCCCATGGCGCTGATCCGCGAAATCCTCCGTTCCGGGCTCAAGGACCTCACCGTCGTCGCCTACGGCGGCGCTGACGTCGGCATGCTCTGCGCTGCCGGCAAGGTCAGGAAGCTGGTATTCGCCTTCGTCTCGCTGGATTTCATTCCGCTCGAACCCTACTTCCGCAAGGCCCGCCAGGCCGGCGAGCTGGAGGTGATGGAAATCGACGAAGGCATGCTGCTGCTGGGCCTGCGCGCAGCGGCGATGAAGGTGCCGTTCCTGCCCACCGCCGTGGGCCTGGGCACCGACGTGCTCAAGCACAACCCGCAGATCAGGCTGGTTGCCTCGCCCTACGCTGACGGCCGCGACTGGGTCGCCATGCCGGCGCTGGAGCTGGACGCGGCGCTGGTCCACGTCGACCGCGCCGATGCCCGTGGCGTCTGCCAGATCGAAGGGCCGGACCACTACATGGACGACCTGTTCGTGCGTGCCGCCAGGCAGACCTTCGTCAGTTGCGACGAGCTGGTGGAGTCCGCGCACTTCCACGCCAACCCGCAGGCGCCGCGCCAGGTGTTCTGGGAACGCAACCTGACCGATGGCGTAGTGCACGTCCCCGGCGGCGCGCACCCCAGTTCCTGCGCACCGCTGTACGGCTTCGACGTGGCGCACTTCCAGCGCTACAACGCCTCGGCCCAGGAAGAGGGCGGCTGGCAGCGCTACTACGACGAATTCATCCGCGACGGCGAAGCCGCCTACCTGGACAAGGTCGGCGGGCTCGACGCACTCCGCAAGCTGCCCCTACCGGTGTTCTGATCATGACTGACGCTACCGCTTCCTGCAGCCTCGCCGAGCTGCTGATCTGCGCCGCCAGCGAGTGCTGGCGCGACGACGGCGAAGTGCTCGCCACCGGCATCGGCGTGGTCCCCCGCCTGGCCGCTTCCCTGGCCATGCTGAGCAGCAACCCTGACCTGCTGATGACTGACTCCGAGGCCTTCATGGTCGCCGAGCCGGTGCCGCTGGGCGCGCGCAACGGTTACGTGCCGAAGTTCGACAGCTGGATGGGCTTCTCGCGCATCTTCGACAACGTCTGGGGCGGCCGCCGCCATGCGCTGGTCGGGCCGACGCAGATCGACCGCTTCGGCCAGGCGAACATCTCCTGCATCGGCGACTACGCCAGGCCCAAGGCACAGATGCTCGGCGTGCGCGGCTTCCCCGGCAACTCCATCAGCCACGCCAACTCGTTCTTCGTGCCGGCGCACAGCCGCCGGGTGTTCGTCGAAGGCGAGGTCGACATGGTTGCCTCGGTCGGCTACAACCCGGCGCGCCTGGCGCGTGGCTGGTCGCTGGATGACATCGACATCCGCCTGATCGTCACCGACCTCTGCGTGCTCGACTTCGCCGGCCCGCAGCGACAGATGCGCGTGCGCTCGCTGCATCCGGGCGTGGAGCTGGCGCAGGTGCTGGACAACACCAGCTTCGACCTGGCGCTGCCGGCGCAGATCCCGACCACCGCGCTGCCCACGGCGGCGCAGCTGCAAATCCTCCAGCGCCTGGACCCGCACAACCTGCGCAGCCGCCAGCTCAAGGACAATCCGCCGGCCGTGCGCAGCGCCGAAGGAGTGCGGTCATGAGCGAAGAGGTGGTCCTCTACGAAGTCCAGGGCCCGGTGGCCCTGGTCAGCATGAACCGCCCCGAGTTCCACAACGCGCAGAACTCGAAAATGACCTACGCGCTGGACGCGGCCTTTCGCCGGGCCTGCGACGACGATGCGGTCAAGGTCATCGTCCTGCGCGGCGCGGGCAAGCACTTCTCCGCCGGCCACGACATCGGCACGCCGGGGCGCGACGTCAACCAGAGCTTCGAGCGCGCCAGCCTGTGGTACGACCACGTGAACAAGCCCGGTGGCGAGTTCCTCTATGCCCGCGAGCAGGAGGTCTACCTGGGCATGTGCCGGCGCTGGCGCGAGATGCCCAAGCCGACCGTGGCCATGGTGCAGGGCGCCTGCATCGCCGGCGGGCTGATGCTGGCGTGGGTCTGCGACCTGATCGTCGCCAGCGACGATGCCTACTTCCGCGACCCGGTGGTGCGCATGGGCATTCCCGGCGTCGAGTACTTCGCCCACGTGCATGAACTCAATCCGCGCATCGCCAAGGAGTTCCTCTTCCTCGGCGAACGCCTGGGCGCCGAGCGCGCCTGGCAGTTGGGCATGGTCAACAAGGTGGTGCCGCGCGACGTGCTGCTGGACGTGACCCTGGACATGGCCCGCCGCGTCGCCGAGATGCCGCGGCTCGGGCTGCAGCTGGCCAAGCAGGCGGTGAACAACGCCGAGGACCTGATGGGCAAGCGCGCCACCATGGACATGGTGTTCGGCCTGCACCACTTCGCCCACGCCCACAACGAGCTGGTCAGCGGCGACCGCCTGGGCGGCTACGACGCCCGCGCCATGGCGAGCTCGCAGCGCGAGCCGGTGGAGGGCGGCCGATGAGTGCGGACCTGGGCACCCGCGTCAGCCAGCTGCTCGGTTGCCGCTACCCGATCATCCAGACCGCCATGGGCTGGGTGGCTGACCCGCGCCTGGTGGCGGCCACCGGCAATGCCGGCGGCTTCGGCTTCCTCGCCGGGGCGACCATCGAGCCGCAGCGGATGGAAGCGGCGATCCTGGAGACCCGAGCGCTGACGGCGGCGCCGTTCGGCGTGAACTTCCATATGTATCAGCCCAACGCCGGCGAGATCGTCGAGCTGGTGCTGCGCCACGGGGTGAAAGCGGTGAGCTACAGCCGCTCGCCGGGCAAGCAGATGATCGCCCGCCTGAAGGACGCCGGGGTGATCTGCATGCCCACCGTCGGTGCGCTGAAGCACGCGCAGAAGGCCGTGGAGATGGGCGCCGACATCGTCACCGTGCAGGGCGGCGAGGGCGGCGGCCACACCGGCGCGGTGCCGACCTCGCTGCTGCTGGCGCAGGTGCGCGAAGCGGTATCGGTGCCGGTCGTTGCGGCAGGCGGTTTCCATGACGGCGCCGGCCTGGTGGCCGCGCTGGCGCTGGGCGCCGAGGGCGTGGCCATGGGCACGCGCTTCCTGATGAGCCGCGAAAGCCCGGTGCCGGACGCCACCCTGGCGCGCTACCTGGGCGTGAAGGACCCGGCGCAGGTGATCGTCAGCCGCGCGCTGGACGGCCTGCCGCAACGGATGATCCGCAACGAACTGCTCGACGCCCTGGAAGCGGCCGGCCCCTGGCGCCGCCTGGGCCTGGCCGTGCAGTGCGCGCTGGCCTACCGCCGCCACTCCGGCATCAGCCTGGCGCAGATGCTCCAGGCCCTGCGCAACCGTGGCGAGCTGACGCTTTCCCAGGCGCTGCTGGCGGCCAACGCGCCCATGGTGATCCAGAAGGCCATGGTCGACGGCCAGCCCGAAGATGGCGTGCTGCCGGCCGGGCAGGTCGCCGCGTTGCTCGGTTGCCGCCTGCCGTGCGCCGAGATCATCCAGAACATCGTCACCCAGGCCGAAGTCCGCCTCGCCGAGCTGGCCCGCCGGGTAGAACCGCAGCCGTCACAGGAGAACCGCCATGTCGCCGTTTCGCGTTGAGATCCACGAGCACATCGCCGAGCTGGTGTTCGACCGGCCGCCGGTGAACGCCTTCGACTGCGCCGGCTGGGCCGCCATCGCCGCCGAGCTGGAACGCCTGGGCCGCGACGACGCGGTACGGGTCATCGTCATCCGCGCCGAGGGCCGGGGCTTCTGCGCCGGCGTCGACATCAAGGAACTGGCCGCCGACGGCAACCTGATCGTCGCGGTGAACAAGGGCAACTACGACAGCTTCAAGGCCGTGCACCGCAATCCCAAGCCGGTGATCGCCGCCGTGCATGGCTTCGTCCTGGGCGGCGGTATCGGCCTGTGCGGCGCGGCGGACATCGTCGTCGCCAGCGAGTGCGCGACTTTCGGCGTGCCCGAGGTGGACCGCGGCGCCATGGGCGGCGGCGCGCACCTGCAGCGTCTGTTCCCGGTGCAGAAGGTGCGCCACATGTACTTCACCGGCGAGCCCATCGATGCCTTCGAAGCCTATCGCCTGGGCGCGGTGGAGCGCGTGGTGCCGCGCGAACAGCTGCGCGACGCGGCTCTCGATGTGGCCCGCAGGATCGCCGCCAAGAGCCCGGCGATGATCGCCCTGGCCAAGGAGGCGCTGACCGGCATCGAGGACGGCAACCTCGAAGACAAGTACCGCTGGGAGCAGGGCTTCACCCTCGAGGCCTACCGCTCGCTGGACTCCCAGGAAGCGCGCGACTCCTTCGTCGAGAAGCGCGAAGCGCAATTCAACTGATCACAGGCAGCAGCCCATGGACCTGAACTACAACAACGAACAACAGGCCTTCCGCGAGGAAGCGCGCGCCTGGCTGGCGGCCAACGTGCCGCAGAAGCCCTTGCCCTCGTACGACACCGAGGAGGGCTTCCGCCTGCACCGCGAGTGGGAAGCGCGCCTGCACGACGGCCATTGGGGCATGGTGACCTGGCCGCAGGAGTACGGCGGCCGCGGTTGCGACCTGATCCAGTGGCTGATCTTCGAGGAAGAGTACTACCGCGCCGGCGCGCCCGGCCGGGTCAACCAGAACGGCATCTTCCTGCTCGGCCCGACGCTGATGGAATTCGGCAGCGAGGAGCAGAAGGCCCGCTTCCTGCCGCGCATGGCGCGCGGGCAGGACGTCTGGGCCCAGGGCTGGTCCGAGCCGGGCGCGGGTTCCGACATGGCGGCGATCCGCTCGCGGGCCGAGCGCGTGGGCGAGCACTACGTGATCAATGGCCAGAAGACCTGGTCGACCCGTGCGGTCTGGGCCGACTGGCTGTTCGGCATGTTCCGCACCGACCCGGCCTCCAGCCGCCACCATGGGCTGACCTTCATCCTGGTGCCGCTGGACTCGCCGGGCATCACCGTGCGCCCGATCGCCCAGCTCGACGGCCTGCCGGGCTTTGCGGAAATCTTCTTCGACGACGTCAAGGTGCCGGTGGAGAACGTACTCGGTGGCGAAGGGCAGGGCTGGCACGTGGCGATGTCCACCGCCGGCTTCGAGCGCGGGCTGATGCTGCGCTCCCCGGCGCGCTTCCAGGAAACCGCGCGGCGCCTGCTGCAGCTGTACCTGGACAACCGCGAGGCGGCCGACCGCGACCCGGCCATCGGCGAGGCGGTGATGCGTGCCTGGCTCGACGCCGAGGCCTACACCCTGAGCACCTACATGACCGCCTCGCGCCTGCAGCAGGGCGGCCGTATCGGCCCGGAATCCTCGACCAACAAGATCTTCTGGTCGGAGCTGGACCAGCGCATGCACGACACCGCCCTGAGCATCCTCGGCGCCCGCGCCGAACTGCTGCCCGGCGAGCCGCTGGCCGGTGAGGTCGGGCGCTGGCTGGACGGTTTCCTGTTCTCCCTGGCCGGCCCGATCTACGCCGGCACCAACGAAATCCAGCGCAACATCATCGCCGAACGCATGCTCGGCATGCCGCGCGCCTGAGGAGCCGGGACATGGACTTCACTTTCAACGACGACCAGCTGAGCTTCCACGACAGCGTGCGCGCCTTCCTCACCAACCAGGTGACCCCGGAGCGCCAGCGCGAACTCTGGGGCAGCGAGACCGGGCGCAGCGACGAACTCTGGGCGCAGCTCGCCGAACTCGGCCTGACCGCCCTGAACCTGCCCGAAGCCTATGGCGGCCTGGGCCTGGATGAGACCGACTGGGTGCTGCCGGCGCAGGAATGCGGCTATGCCGCGCTGGCCGAACCACTGCTCGACAGCGTGCTGGTGGGCGCGCCTTTGCTGGCCGCGCTCGGTGACGAGCACGAGGCGCTGAAGGCCGACTGGCTGGGGCGCATCGCCGCCGGCCAGGCGCGGCTCGCGGTCGGCCATCCGGACAACCTGCTGGTAGCCGACGCCCATGTCGCCGACCTGCTGATCCTCGGTCACCACGACGACATCCACGCCGTCCCGCGCGAGGCCGTGCAGCTGACCCGCAGCCTGGCGCTCGATCCGGCACGCCGGCTGTTCAGCGTCGCCTGGACGCCCAGCGCCGCCACTCGCCTGGCCAGTGGCGAGCTGGCCCGCAGCTTGTGGGCGGCGGCCTTCGAGCGTGGCGCGCTGGCCTGCGCCGCGCAGCAGCTGGGGCTGGCCCGGCGCATGGTCGACCTGGCGGTGGACTACAGCTTCGAGCGCAAGCAGTTCGGCAAACCCATCGGCAGCTTCCAGGCGGTCAAGCACCTGATGGCCGATGTGGCGGTGCTCATCGAGTTCGCCAAGGCGCCGCTGTACCGCGCTGCGCAGTCCCTCGCCGAGAGCCACCCGCAGGCCGCGCTGCACGTTTCCCAGGCGCGCCTGGCGTGCTCGGAAGCCGCGCAACTGGCGGCGAAGAACGCCATCCAGGTGCACGGCGCCATGGGCTACACCTGGGAAGTCGACCTGCAGCTCTACATGAAGCGCGCCTGGGCCCTGGACAAGGTCTGGGGCGACCGCAGCCTGCACAAGGCGCGGTTGTGCCAGGCACTGTTCGGCGGGGCGATCAGCGCCGGCGCCGGCCACACCTTCGCGGTCTGAGGAGATCGAAATGGCAGAAGCCTACATCGTCGACGCCCTGCGCACGCCCACCGGCAAGCGCAAGGGCGGCCTGGCGCAGATCCATGCCGCCGACCTGGGCGCCCACGTGCTGCGCGAGCTGGTGCAGCGCAACGGCATCCCCGACGCGGACTACGACGACGTCATCTTCGGCTGCGTCGATACCATCGGCCCGCTGGCCGGCGACATCGCCCGCACCTGCTGGCTGGCCGCCGGCCTGGACCAGGGCGTGCCCGGCACCACCGTGGACCGCCAGTGCGGCTCCTCGCAGCAGGCCGTGCACTTCGCCGCGCAGGCGGTGATGAGCGGCACCCAGGACGTGGTGATCGCCGGCGGCGTGCAGACCATGACGCAGATTCCGATTTCCTCGGCCATGACTGCCGCCGAGCCGCTGGGCTTCAGCGATCCCTTCAGCGGCTCGGAAGGCTGGGTCAGGCGCTATGGCGCCACGCCGCCGAGCCAGTTCCGTTCCGCGCAGATGATTGCGGAGAAGTGGGGCATCAGCCGCGAGGCGCTGGAAGCCTATTCGCTGGAGTCCCATCGCCGCGCCTTGCGCGCCATCGAGGCGGGGCGCTTCGCCCGCGAGATCATCCCGCTGGCCGGGGTTGTGCACGACGAGACGCCGCGCCAGACCAGCCTGGCGAAGATGGCTGAGCTGGAAACCCTGTTCGGTTGTGATCGCGTCACGGCCGGCGTTTCCAGCCAGACCTGCGACGCCGCCAGCGCGCTGCTGATCGTCTCCGAGCGAGCGCTCAAGCGCTACAACCTGACGCCGCGAGCGCGCATTCACCACCTCAGCGTGCGCGCGGACGACCCCGTGTGGATGCTCACCGCGCCGATACCCGCCACCGCCTACGCACTGAAAAAGGCCGGCATGCGCCTGGACGACATCGACCGGGTGGAGATCAACGAAGCCTTCGCCTCGGTGGTCATGGCCTGGCTGCAGGAAACCGGCTACCCCCACGAGCGCACCAACGTCAACGGCGGCGCCATCGCCCTCGGCCACCCGCTGGGCGCCACCGGCGCGCGGCTGATGACCACGCTGCTGCATGAGCTGGAGCGCACTGGCGGCCGCTACGGCCTGCAGGCCATGTGTGAAGGCGGAGGGCAAGCCAACGTGACCATCATCGAGAGACTGTGATGGGGCTGCTGCGCTAGGCCATGCGGCGTTGGAATGCGGGTCGTGAATGCTCATTGGCTGCAGCCAACTCCGCTTCCCGCCCCGCATTCCGCCTTGCCTGGTCGTCGCTCGCTACGCCCCGAAGATCTGTTCTGCGCGTACTAGCGCAACCCCTTGGAGAACCCCATGTCCATCTGCAAAGACCGCGTCGTCATCATCACCGGCGCCGGCGGCGGCCTTGGTCGCGCCTACGCCCTGGCCCTGGCGGCCGAGGGCGCGAAAGTGCTGGTCAACGACATCAACCGCGAAGCCGTGGCCGGCGTCGTCGCGCTGATCCGTGACCAGGGCGGCCAGGCCATCGGCGACTGCCACGACATCACCGACTACCACGAGGCCGGCGAGATCGTTCGCGCCGCCATCGCCGCCTTCGGCGACCTGCATGCGGTGGTCAACAATGCCGGCATCTGCCGTGACCGCATGTTCGCCAGCCTCACCGAGGCCGACTGGGACGCGGTGATGAACGTGCACCTCAAGGGCCACTTCTGCATCGCCAGCCACGCCGTGCACCACTGGCGCGACCAGGCCAAGGCCGGCGCGACGGTGCGCGCGCGGATCATCAACACCAGCTCCGGCGCCGGGTTGCAGGGCTCCATCGGCCAGTCCAACTACTCGGCGGCCAAGGGCGGCATCGCTTCCCTCACGCTGGTGCAGGCCGCCGAGCTGGCGCGCTACGGCATTACCGCCAACGCCCTGGCCCCGGCCGCACGCACCGGCATGACCGAGCAGGTGTTCGCCGAGGTGATGAAGAAACCCGACGATGGCTTCGACCACTTCGCCCCGGAAAACGTCGCGCCGCTGGTGGCCTGGCTGGTCAGCGAGGACTCCCAGCACGTCAGCGGCTGCCTGTTCGAGGTGGAAGGCGGCAAGCTCTCCCTCGGCGACGGCTGGCGCCGAGGCCCGCAACGCGACAAGGGCGAGCGCTGGTTGCCGCAGGAAATCGGCGGGGTGGTCAACGAACTGATCGACCAGGCCGTGCCGGCGCAGAAGGTCTACGGCAGCTGACCGCATCCCCGCTTTGCGGGATGGGTTTCGCTTTGCTCCACCCATCCTCTGCTGCTGTTTGCAGGAGCGAGCTTGCTCGCGAACCACCTGCCGCTGCGAGGCCTCCGCGTTGTAGGAACCTGCTCTTGCTCCTCGTAGGAGCGAGCTTGCTCGCGAACCACCAGCCGCTGCGGGGCCTCCCGCGTTGTAGGGACCTGCTCTTGCTCTTCGTAGGAGCGAGCTTGCTCGCGAACCAATCTCCGCTGCGGGGCCGGTTCGCGAGCAAGCTCGCTCCTACATCGTCTGGCCCACTGCAGTGCATTGCCTCACGTCCATTCGGACGATTCCCGCCCGGGCATCTCCCGCCAGACTGCGCCCATCCGACACCACAGGGCCGCCTTCCATGGAATTCGCCTTCACCGATGAGCAGCTGATGATCCGCGACAGCGCGGAAAGCTTCCTCGCCGATGCTTCACCTACCTGCGCCGTGCGCGCGGCGATGGCCGCGGGCGGGCACGATGCCATGCTCTGGCAGCGGATTCGCGATGAACTCGGCTGGCAGGCGTTGCTGGTGCCCGAGGCCCACGGCGGCCTGGGGCTGGGCTTCGTCGAGCTGGCCATCGTCCAGGAGCAGTTGGGCCGTCGCCTGGCGTCGCTGCCGTTCCTCGCCAGCGCCATCACCATCTGCGCCCTGCGCCTGCTGGGTGACGCGGCGCAACAGGCGCGTTGGTTGCCGGCATTCGCCGAGGGCAGCCTGAGTGCCACCCTGGTGCTGGGCGCCGAAGGCGCGCCGGACGTCGGCGCGGTTCAGGTCCAGGCGCGCAAGGAGGGTGAAGGCTTCGTGCTGGATGGCCGCCTGCGCCCGGCGCTCGATGGCCACAGCGCCGACCTGCTGCTGATCCCCGCTCGGCTGGCCGGCAGCCGGGGCGAAGAGGGCATCTGCCTGTTCGCCGTTCCTGCGCTCAGCAGCGGTTTGCAGCGTCGCGCCCTGGCCACGCTGGACCAGACTCGCCCGCTCGGCGAAATCGAACTGGACAATCTCTATCTCCCCGCCGACGCATTGCTCGGCGTAGCCGGCAGTGCCTGGCCGAAACTGCAGACCGTCCTGCAACTGGCGGCCATCGCGCTGGCCGCCGAGCAGGTCGGCGGCGCCCAGCAGGTACTCGATCTCACCGTTGCCTACACCCGCGAACGCCAGCAGTTCGGCCGCCCGGTGGGCAGTTTCCAGGCGCTCAAGCACCGCATGGCGGACATGATGGTGAAGGTCGAGTGCGCACGCTCAGCGCTCTACCACGCCGCGTGCGTGGCCCAGGCAGCGCTGGATGCCGAGGGCGACTCGGCACTCGCCTCCGAGCTGCCGCTGGCCGCTGCCGTGGCCAAGTCCCACGCCTCGGAAGCCTTCTTCCACTGCGCCGCCGAGTCGATCCAGCTGCATGGCGGCGTCGGCTTCACCTGGGAGTACGACCCGCACCTGTACTTCAAGCGCGCCCGCGCCGGCGAGGGCCTGTTCGGCACGCCCGCCTGGCACCGCGAGCGCATCGCTGCCGCGATCCTGGAGGAATGCCCATGAAGATCGGATTCGACGCTGCCGACGAAGCTTTCCGCGGTGAAGTTGCCCAGTGGCTGGCGGACAACCTGCGCGGCGAGTTCGAGCCGCTGCGCTTCCGCGGCGGCCCCGGTGACGAACACAGTTTCCCGGAGGAGCGCAAAGCCTGGGAGCGCAAGCTCGCCGAGGGTGGCTGGACCTGTGTGGGCTGGGCCAGGGAGCACGGCGGGCGCGGCCTGTCGATCAACCAGCAGGTGATCTTCCACGAGGAATACGCCCGCGCCGGCGGCCCCGGTCGCATGGGCCACATCGGCGAAGGGCTGGCCGGGCCGACCATCGCTGCCTTCGGCAATGAGGAGCAGAAACGCCGGCTGCTGCCGGGCATTGTCAGCGGCCGGGAGTTCTGGTGCCAGGGCTATTCCGAGCCGGGCGCCGGCTCCGACCTTGCGGCGGTCAAGACCCGCGCCACGTTCGACGCCGCGCGTGGCGTGTGGCGGATCAACGGGCAGAAGGTCTGGACCTCGCTGGCCCACGAATCCGACTGGTGCTTCGTCATCGCTCGCAGCGAGGCGGCCAGCGTCGGCCACCACGGCCTTTGCTTCCTGCTGGTGCCGATGCACCAGCCGGGCATCAGCGTGCGGCCGATCGAGCAGCTGACCGGCACGTCGGAGTTCAACGAGGTGTTCTTCGATAACGCCGAGACCGCCGCCGAGAACCTGCTCGGCGCGCCGGGGGATGGCTGGAAGATCGCCATGGCGCTGCTGGGCTTCGAGCGTGGGGTGTCCACCCTTGGCCAGCAGATGCAGTTCCACAACGAGCTGGACGAGATCATCCGCATTGCCCGCGCCAATGGTGCCGCCCGCGATCCGCTGCTGCGCCAGCGCCTGGCCGAGGCCTGGGGCGGGCTCAAGGTGCTGCGCTACAACTCGCTGCGCATGCTCTCCGGCGCGCAGGACGGCGGCCTGCGCCCCGAGGCGCTGATCTACAAGCTGTGCTGGTCCGAATGGCACGCGCGGCTGGGCAAGCTGGCCATGGACGTGCTCGGCGCCGAGGCGGAAATCCTCGACGGCTCGCCGTACCGGCTCAGCCGCTTGCAGGGCCTGTTCCTGTTCAGCCGCTCCGACACCATCTATGGCGGCAGCAACGAGATCCAGCGCAACCTCATCGCCGAGCGTGCGCTCGGCCTGCCCATAGAACCCAAGGTGCCTCGCTAGGAGATCGCACTCATGCTCAAACCCGAATACGTATCCGGCCGCGGCCTGCTGCGCGGCAAGTCGGTGCTGATCACCGCCGCCGCCGGCGCCGGCATCGGCTTTTCCGCCGCCCTGCGCGCTGCCGAGGAAGGCTGCCGCGCGCTGATGATCAGTGATATCCACGAAGGCCGGCTGAACGAGGCGGTGGAGCGCATCCGCCAGGCCTGCGGGCTGCAGGCGGTGTACGGGCAGGTGTGCAACGTCACCAGCGAGGAGCAGGTACGCGCCCTGGTGGCCGCCGCCGAGGAACGCCTGGGCGGTGTCGACGTGCTGATCAACAACGCAGGGCTGGGCGGCTCGCGCACGCTGGTGGAAATGACTGACGAGGAGTGGAGCCGCGTCCTCGACGTCACGCTCACCGGCACCATGCGCATGACCCGCGCCATGCTGCCGCACATGCTGGAGCGCCGCGCCGGCGCCATCGTCAACAACGCCTCGGTGCTTGGCTGGCGCGCGCAGAAGGAACAGAGCCACTACGCGGCAGCCAAGGCCGGGGTGATGGCGCTGACCCGTTGTGCCGCGCTGGAGGCGGCGGAGCACGGCGTGCGCATCAACGCGGTGAGCCCGAGCATCGCCCTGCACGATTTCCTGCGCAGGTCCGCTCCCCAGGAGCTGCTGGAGAAACTGGCGTCCACCGAAGCCTTCGGCCGCGCCGCCGAGGTCTGGGAAATTGCCAACGTGATGATGTTCCTGGCCAGCGACTACAGCTCCTACATGACCGGCGAAGTACTGTCGGTCTCCAGCCAGAGGGCCTGACATGGCGCGTGTCTTCGAGCATCCGGAAGAACTCCTGGCCTGTATCGGCGAAACGCTGGGCGAGAGTGCCTGGCTCACCGTCGAGCAGTCGCGCATCGACCAGTTCGCGCAGGCCACCGGCGACCACCAGTGGATCCATGTCGACCCCGTGCGCGCGGCCAGCGGCCCCTATGGCACCTGTATCGCCCACGGCTACCTGACGCTGGCGCTGGTCAACCTGTTCCTGCCGCAGATCGTCGAGGTGCGTGGCATTGCCATGGGCGTCAACTACGGCTGCGACCGCGTGCGCTTCCCCAACGTGGTCAAGGCCGGCGCCCGCGTGCGTGGCCGCGCCGAGCTGGTCGCCGCCGAGGCGGTAAAGGGCGCGGTACAGGCCACCGTGCGCGTCAGTGTCGAGATCGAGGGCGAACAACGCCCCGGCTGCGTGGTGGACACCATCAGCCGTTACTACCCCGCCTGAAGAGGCTTTTCGTAGGAGCGAGCTTGCTCGCGAACATCCATCACTGTGAGGAGCGGTTCGCGAGCAAGAACCAGGCGTCCCCGCCGCTCCTGCAGTGCGTAGGGTGAATAACCTGGAACAGGTTATTCGCCGAACCTGGGCCGGCGGATAACGCTGGCGCGTTATGCGCCCTACGAAAGCCGCCGCCCGCGCCCAGGGTTCCCTTACAACAACCTGAGGATTCGCAATGAGAGAAGCCGTCATCGTCTCCACCGCCCGCACCGCCATCGGCAAGGCCTTCCGTGGTGCCTTCAACGACACCGAGGCGCCTGCCATGGGCGGCGCAGTGGTGGCCGAAGTGGTGCGCCGCGCCGGCGTCGAGCCGGGCGAGGTGGAGGACGTCATCATCGGCGCCGCCGCGCAGCAGGGCACCCAGGCCTACAACCTCGGCCGCCTCTGCGCCATCGCCGGCGGCCTGCCGTCGAGCGTGGCCGGCATGGCTGTGGAGCGCCAGTGCGCATCGGGGCTGATGAGCATCGCCGTCGCCGCCAGGTCCATCGCCTGCAATGAACTGGACATCGCCGTGGCCGGAGGCCTGGAGTCCATTTCCCTGGTGCAGAACAAGCACAAGAACGCCTACCGCAACCAGTCGCAGGCGGTGCTGGCGCACGACCCGGCGGCCTATATCCCGATGATCGAGACCGCCGAGATCGTCGCCGCACGCTACGGCATCAGCCGTGAGGCCCAGGACGCCTATTCATTGCGCAGCCAGCAGCGCACGGCGGCAGCGCAGCGCGACGGCCTGTTCGCCGACGAAATCCTGCCCCTGCATGCGCAACGCCTGGTGCTGGACAAGGCCAGTGGCGAAAGCCGCCACGAAACCGTGCTGATCGACCGCGACGAATGCAACCGTGCCGACACCACGCTTGCCAGCCTCGCTGCGCTGGAACCGGTGTGGCAGGGCGGCCAGTGGAGCGAGGTGGGGCGGTTCATCACCGCCGGCAACGCATCCCAACTCTCCGACGGCGCGTCGGCATCGCTGCTGATGGAAGCGCGCGAGGCAGAGCGACGCGGACTGCAACCGCTGGGCATCTACCGGGGCCTGGCGGTGGCCGGCTGCAATGCCGACGAGATGGGTATCGGGCCGGTCTTTGCGATCCCCAGGCTGCTGCAGCGCCATGGCCTGAAGATGGACGACATCGGCCTGTGGGAGCTCAACGAAGCCTTCGCCTGCCAGGTGCTGTTCTGCCAGGACAAGCTGGGCATCCCCGATGAGCGCCTGAACGTCAACGGCGGCGCCATTGCCATCGGCCATCCGTTCGGCATGTCCGGCGCACGCATGGCCGGCCACGCGCTGCTGGAAGGGCGTCGGCGTGGCGTGCGCTACGTGGTGGTGAGCATGTGCATCGGCGGCGGCATGGGCGCGGCCGCGCTATTCGAGGTGGCCTGATGGACGTCCAGCTGATCCGCCGGCGCATGGCGCGCTACGTGGAACTGGTGGATGCCGGTGATATCGACGGCATCCTTGCGCTGTATGCCGATGACGCGGTGGTCGAGGACCCGGTGGGCTCGCCCGCGCAGGTCGGGATCGAGGCCATCGCGCGCTTCTACCGCGAAGGGCTCGGCCGCGCCGAAGTCAGCGCCCAGCTCACCGGGCCGGTGCGGGTCACCGGCAACGGTTGCGGCGCCATGCCGTTCCGCGTCGACCTGAACTGGAACGGCACGCCTTGCAGCCTGCATGTGATCGACGTGATGGAGTTCGACGAGCACGGCCTTATTCGCCGCATGAAGGCGTACTGGGGGGACCTCAACCTGGAGCAGCGGCCGGAGTGAAGGCTGCGTCTGGGCCGGGCTGTAACCCGTAGGAGTGGACTCTGTCCGCGATGGCATCCGGCGCGATGGGAATCGATCGCGGACAGAGTCCACTCCCGCCTGATCGGTCCGTGCTCCGGTCAGCCCTCACCCTAGCCCTCTCCCAGAGGGAGAGGGGACCGTACGGTGCAGGATGACACTCCAGCGTCAATCGGCACGATCGGCTCCCTCTCCCTGGGGAGAGGGCTGGGGTGAGGGGAAAGCATCGGCACGGGCTTCCCGAGAAAGACTGTTACTCCTACGCACAGCTCATCTCACGGAGCAGACGCGTAATCCGCGTTCTGCGTCTTGCCGGTTTCGTAGAAGGCTTTCAGGTTCAGCGCGATCTTCGCCACGGTCCGCCGCAGCGCGCCGGCCAGCAGCCATTCACCCAGGCGCCCGCCGCGCAGGTCGCCGTCCAGGCTCAGGACCAGGCGGGTGCGCACCTCTCCCTCGGGAAGCAGCGCATAGCGGAAACTGGCCTGGCGGAACGGGAAGGGCGGTCCCTGCTCGGCGCGGTGCAGGCGCAGCACCAGGCCCTGGCCTTCACGCCAGTCGACCACGCTTTCGTCGAGGAAGCCGCGCTTCATGTGCACCCGCCGGCTGGCGCCGAGGCCTTCGCGCGGGCCGGGGTGGAAGTCGCAGCCGGTCAGGCCGGGCACATAGTGCGGTGCCAGGCTGAGGTCGCGCAGGCGCGCCCAGGCGGCGGCGTGGGGCAGGTCGAGAATCAGTTCGTGTCGGGCACTGAGCATGGCGTCATCCCTGGGCCGCTTCGAGGAAGGCAGGGCGCTCGCCGCCGCCGTGCAAGGCAATCTCGGCGCCGCTGACATAAGCCGCCAGCGTTGAAGCCAGATACAGGCAGGCATCGCCGATATCGCCGGGCTCGGCCAGTCGCCCCAGCGGAACGGTGCTGGCGACGCGTTGCAGGCCGTCTTCATCACCGTAGTGCAGGTGACTCTGCTCGGTGCGGATCAACCCGCCGATCACCGCGTTGACTCGCACCTTCGGCGCCCATTCCACCGCCAGCGAGCGGCCCAGGTTGAGCAGCCCGGCCTTGGCTGCGCCATAGGCGGCGGTGCCGGGAGAAGGGCGGGTGGCGCTGACGCTGCAGATGTTGATGATGCTGCCGCCGCTTGGCTGTTGCTGCATGCGCTGGTTGGCCAGCTGGCAGAGATTGAGCGGCGCCAGCAGGTTGAGCCGGACGATGGCCTCGGAGAATCGTGGCGAAGCCTCGGCGGCATTGGCATGGGGCGCGCCGCCGGCGTTGTTGACCAGCACATCCAGGCGGCCATGGCGTTCATCGATGGCCTCCATCAGGGCCTGCAACTGCTCGAAGTCGCGCACATCGCAGGGGATGAACCAGGCCTCACGCCCTTCGTGGCTGGGCAGTTGCTCGGGTGCTTCGCGACCGCAGATCACCACCGCGGCGCCCTGTTCCAGGAAGCGCTGGCTGATGCCCCGGCCCACACCCTTGCCGCCGCCGGTGACCAGCACCACCTGGCCGCTGAAATCCAATGCTCTCGTCATGTCCGTTCCTCTCTGGGAAAGGCTTGCAGGCTAGGCGCGGCGGCCTCGCGCGCCCACGTCCGAAGGGACTAGGGCGAGGCCTTGGTTCGAGCATGGTGCGGGCGGTCAGTGAGGTGTCGTTGGATAGCGCCCTTCGCGAGCAAGCTCGCTCCTACGAAGAGCCGTTCGGTTCCAGGGGGCCGGGCCGCTGCCCCGTAGGATGGGTGGAGCGCAGCGATACCCATGCTGTCGGTGCACGGATTCGATGGGTATCGCTGCGCTCCACGCCATCCTACGCAGGGCGGTCCATGCGAACGCCTGCCGTAGTCCTCTCGGACGATGTGGCTCTGGCCAGGGCGCCGAAATAATCCCGGCACACTCAATGCCAGGAGCGACGCCATGGCCGCCTTGCCGCAAGGGCACTTCGTCACCCTCAACGACGGACTCCGACTGCATTACCTGGACAGCGGCAGCGGTGACGCCGTGCTGTTCATCCACGGCAGTGGCCCCGGCGCCAGTGGGCACAGCAACTTCAAGCAGAACTACCCGGAATTCGCCGCCGCCGGCCACCGCGTGCTGGTGCCGGACCTGCCGGGCTACGGCGCCAGCGACAAGCCGGAAACCGACTACACGCTGGATCTCTTCGTCGATGCCCTGTTCGGCCTGCTCGACGCGCTGGACATTGCCCGCTGCACCCTGGTGGGCAACTCCCTGGGCGGCGCCATCGCCATCAGGATGGCCCTCGACCAGCCGCAGCGCATTGCCCGCCTGGTGCTGATGGCGCCCGGCGGCCTGATGGAGAAGGAGCAGTACTACCTGCAGATGGAAGGCATCCAGAAGATGGGCGCGGCCTTTGCCAATGGTGAACTGAACGACGCCGCCGGCATGCGTCGCCTGCTCTCGCTGCAGCTCTTCGATGCCACACAGATCAGCGATGAAACGGTGCACGAGCGGGTCGCCGTGGTGAAGGAGCAGCCGCGTTGCGTGCTGACCCGCATGCAGGTGCCGAACCTGTCGGCGCAATTGGCCGGGCTGAGCTGCCCGATCCTCGGTTTCTGGGGCATGAACGACAAGTTCTGCCCGGCCAGCGGCGCGCAGACGCTGCTGCAGGCGTGCCGCAACATCCGCTTCGTGCTGCTCAGCGAGTGCGGGCACTGGGTGATGGTGGAGCACCGTGCGCTGTTCAATCGCGAAGTACTGGCCTTCCTCGCGGAGGACGCCGCATGAGCGAGCTGCTCCAGCGTCAGCACGCCGATGAACTCTACGCCGCGCTCATGGAGGGCCGCACCCTGGCGCCGCTGACCGAGCGCTGGGCCGATATCGGCATCGAGGATGCCTACCGCATCTCCCAGCACATGCTGCAACGCCGCCTGGCCGACGGCGACGAGCTGGTGGGCAAGAAGATCGGCGTCACCTCCGCAGCCGTGCAGCGCATGCTCGACGTGCACCAGCCGGACTTCGGTTTCATCACCCGGCGGATGTGGTTCGCCAATGGCGCCGACATCTCGCTCGCGGAAAACCGCCTGATCCAGCCCCGCGCCGAGGGCGAGATCGCCTTCCGCCTCAAGCACGACCTGAAGGGCCCCGGCGTGACCGAGGCCGATGTGCTGGCGGCCAGCGAATGCGTGATGGCCTGCTTCGAGATCGTCGATTCGCGTATCCACGACTGGAAGATCCGCATCCAGGACACCGTCGCCGACAACGCCTCCTGCGGCGTGTTCGTCCTTGGCGAAGTGGAACGCGACCCGCGCGAGCTGGACCTGCCCAACCTGCGCATGCGCGTGCGCAAGAACGGCGTGCCGATCAGCGAGGGCCTGGGTTCGGCAGTGCAGGGCAACCCGCTCACTGCCGTGGCCTGGCTGGCCAACACTCTGGGCGCCTTCGGCATCCCCTTCAAGGCGGGCGAAATCATCCTCTCCGGCTCGCTGGTGCCCCTGGAGCCGGCGCGTGTCGGCGACCGTTTCGAACTGGATATCGACGGCCTGGGCAGCGCCCGGGTGTCCTTCCGTGCATAGGAGTCATCCATGAGCAAGAAACTACGGGCCGCGATCATCGGCCCCGGCAATATCGGCACCGACCTGCTGATGAAGATGCGCCGGTCCGAGTGGATCGAGCCGGTGTGGATGGTCGGCGTCGACCCGTCTTCGGATGGCCTGGCGCGCGCTCGCGAGTTCGGCCTGAAGACCACTTCCGAAGGCGTCGATGGCCTGCTGCCGCATGTGCTGGACGATGACATCCGCATCGCCTTCGATGCCACCTCCGCCTATGTGCATGCCGAGAACAGCCGCAAGCTCAATGCCCTCGGCGTGATCTTGGTCGACCTGACGCCCGCGGCCATCGGGCCGTTCTGCGTGCCGCCGGTGAACCTCGCCGAGCACGCCGGCAACCTGGCGATGAACGTCAACATGGTCACCTGCGGCGGCCAGGCCACGATTCCCATGGTGGCGGCGGTCTCGCGAGTGCAGCCGGTGGATTATGCGGAGATCGTCGCCACCGTTTCGTCCCGCTCTGTCGGCCCGGGCACGCGCAAGAACATCGACGAATTCACCCGCACCACCTCCGGGGCGATCGAGCAGGTCGGCGGGGCGAAGCAGGGCAAGGCGATCATCGTCATCAACCCCGCCGAGCCGCCGCTGATGATGCGCGACACCATCCATTGCCTGACCGCCGGCACGCCTGACCAGGGCGCGATCCGCGCCTCGGTGCACGAGATGATCCGCGAGGTGCAGCGCTACGTGCCGGGCTACAAGCTGATCAACGGCCCGGTGTTCGAGGGCAACCGCGTCTCGGTGTACCTGGAGGTGGAAGGCCTGGGCGACTACCTGCCCAAGTCCGCCGGCAACCTCGACATCATGACCGCCGCCGGCCTGCGCACCGCCGAGATGTTCGCCGAACAAGCCCACCAGGGCGCCCTGCAATTGCCGGCCCGCCAAGGAGTAACAGCATGAACCTGCAAGGTAAGAAGGTCCGCCTGCACGACATGAGCCTGCGCGACGGCATGCATGCCAAGCGCCACCAGATCAGCCTGGAGCAGATGGTTTCTGTGGCTACCGGCCTCGACGAGGCTGGCGTGCCGCTGATCGAGATCACCCATGGCGATGGCCTGGGTGGCGCCTCGGTGAACTACGGCTTCCCGGCCCACACTGACCGCGAGTACTTCGAGGCAGTGATTCCCAGGCTCAAGCAGGCCAGGGTCTCGGCGCTGCTGCTGCCGGGCATCGGCACCGTCGAGCACCTGAAGATGGCCCACGGTTGCGGTGTGTCCACTATCCGCGTGGCGACCCACTGCACCGAGGCGGACGTTTCCGAGCAGCACATCGGCATGTCCCGCGAGATGGGCCTGGATACCGTCGGCTTCCTGATGATGGCGCACATGGTCAGCGCCGAGCAGCTGCTGGAACAGGCGCGGCTGATGGAGAGCTTCGGCGCCAACTGCATCTACTGCACCGACTCGGCCGGCTACATGCTGCCGGCGGAGGTCAGCGAGAAGATCGGCCTGCTGCGCGCCGAGCTGAAACCGCAGACCGAGGTCGGCTTCCATGGCCACCACAACCTGGGCATGGCCATCGCCAACTCCCTGGCTGCCATCGAAGCCGGCGCTGTGCGCATCGATGGCTCGGTGGCCGGCCTGGGTGCGGGTGCCGGTAACACGCCGCTGGAAGTCTTCGTCGCCGTGCTCAAGCGCATGGGCGTGGATTGCGGCGTCGACCTGTACGGCATCATGGATGTCGCCGAGGACCGCGTGGTGCCGATGATGGACCAGCCGATCCGCCTCGACCGTGACGCGCTGACCCTGGGCTACGCCGGCGTCTACAGCTCCTTCCTGCTGTTCGCCAAGCGTGCCGAGGCGCGCTATGCCATCTCTGCCCGCGACCTGCTGGTGGAGTTGGGACGGCGCGGCACCGTCGGTGGCCAGGAAGACATGATCGAGGACCTGGCCCTGACCATGGCGGCCAAGGCCGGGCTGCTGCCGACCTGAGTGGAGCCGCGCCGGCTGCGTTGCGCGCAGCCGGCGCAGTGTTCAGTCGGGCAGGCCGGCCTGGCGGAAGCCTGCGACGAAGTGCTCGCGCACTGCCGCATCGCGCAGCGGCTCGGTCTCCACCCAGTGACGGATAGTGAAGCCCGGATTGCTGACCAGGAAGAATTCGCTCTCCGCACGGGCTTCGTCCAGCCGGCCCAACTGTGCCAGGCTGGCGGCGAGGAAGCGCCGTGAGCTGCTGCGGTAGGTCTCGTCGCGGCGCAGGGTCTGGATGGCGCCCAGGTAGTCGCGCGCGGCGTACTGCGCCTGGCCGAGGGTCAGGTAGTACCAGCCGGCAGGGAAGGGGTTGAGGCGAAAGGCCCGGCGGATGTACTCCAGGCCATCGTCGATGCGCCCGGCCAATACCGTGACATCGGACAACGCCGTCCAGGCGTCGGCATCGTTGGGGTCCAGCTCGATGGCGCGCTGGAACTGCGCGTCGGCTTCCTCGTACTGGCGTTCGTAGGTCAGCAGGTAGGCCAGGCTCCAGCGGCAGCCGGCATCGTTGGGGTCGATGGCCACGGCCTTGCGCGCCTGCGCCAGGGCTGTTTCGCGCTCGAGCGGTGTCGGACCGCCGCTGTGTATCCAGCCCATCCAGTGGTTCATCGCCAGCCAGCGTCGTGCCTCGGCATACTGCGGGTCGAGGGTGATGGCGCGGCTCAGCATCAGCTGCGCTTCGCGCGCCGCCAGCGGCGAATCGTCCATCAAGCGGCGAGCGCGTACGCACAGCTCGTAGGCCTCCAGGCTCTTCGGGCGATTGCGTGGCAGTGGCGTGCGCAGGTGGCCGAGCAGGGCCTGGATGATTTGCCCGGTGAGCTGGTCCTGCAGGTCGAAGAGGTCCTCAAGGCGGCTCTCGAAACGCTCGGCCCAGAGGTGCTCGCCGGTGCTGGCGTCCACCAGTTGGGCGTTGATCCGCACCCGTGCAGCGGCACGCCGGGCGCTGCCCTCGAGCAGGTAGCGCACGCCCAGCTCGCGGGCGATCTCGCGCACATCCATGGCCTTGCCCTTGTAGGCGAAGGCCGAGGTGCGGGCGATGACGAACAGCCCGCCGACACGCGACAGCTCGGTGGTCAGGTCCTCGCTGAGGCCGTCGACGAAGAGTGCCTGCTGCGGGTCGTCGCCGAGGTTGACGAAGGGCAGCACGGCGATCGACGGCTCCTCCGGCGGGGCCGGCAGCCTGCGTGGCGCATCCGCCAGGCGCTGTACGCTGCCGCTGAAGCGATAGCCGACACGCGGCACGGTGGTGATCCACGAGCCGCCGTCAGGCGCCTCGCCCAGCACCTTGCGCAGCTGGGCGATCTGCACGGTGAGGTTGCCGTCCTCGACGACCAGGCCGGGCCAGGTAGCGTCCATCAGCTCGGCCTTGGTGCGAATCTCGCCCGGCCTGTCGAGGAGGGTCTGCAGCAGGTTCAGCGCGCGAAAACCAATGGCGACGGGCCGCTCGTCGCGCTTGAGCAGGCCGGCGGGGCTATCGAGCACGAAGGGGCCGAAAGCCAGACGCGTTTGCTGCATGACGCCCCCTTTGCAAGTTTTTGCAAGTGTTTGGCGCCGCTTGAGGACGGCGCTGCGGGCTACCGCCATGCTCGGCCCAAGAGGCACGAGATGAACGGAGGTTGCCATGAACCATACTCCCCGCCTGCTGCTGCCGGAAGTCTCGCTGCGGTCGCTCAGCCTGCCGACCCTGTGGCAATTGCTTGCCCTCTGGCAGGCGCGTGCACGGCTGCGCCGCCAACTCGCCGGGATGGCCAGGGCCAATCCGCACCTGATCGAGGACATCGGCCTGACGCGGCGCCAGGTGGCGCTGGAGATCGGCAAACCGTTCTGGCGGGCGTGACCCTTACTTTTCCAGACCCAGCCGCTGATGCCACTGGGCGATGGACTCCTGCGGGTAGTCGTCGAATTGCAGATCCTGCGGACCGGCCGCCACCTCGACCCAGTCGGCCTTCGAGCGCAGCAGCAGATGCGTGTGTTCGGGTGGTACCGGCAAGGGCGTGTCGATGGCCGAGGCGAAGGGATGGATCAGCTCCGGCCAGCGCGCGTCGTAGAGCCACAGGCCGCTGCCGCACAGGCTGCAGAAGTGCCGTTCGGCGCTGCTGGTATGGGTGCGCTGGCCTTCCTCGCGGATCTTCGCGTGATAGATGCTGATGTGCTGGCGCCCGCGCACCTTGAGGCTGGCGGCGTCGCCACCGAGGTTGATGGCGTAACCGCCGCCGCCCTGGGTCTTGCGGCAGATCGAGCAGTAGCAGCGCTGGTAAGGGTAGGGATGGGCGCTGTGCAGGCTGAAGTGCACGGCAGCGCAGTGGCAGGAACCTTCGAGCAGCATGGCTTCTCTCCATCTGGGATAGCTGGGCAGAGACATGCGGGCGCGCCGGGAATTCCAGCGCATCGCAGCAACGGGACTGGTCGTGCCCCGTGCAGTAGACTAGCTGCCCGCCCAGCGCCGGACTCTGCCCATGCTCAGGAATTTCACCGACCTCGATCTGCGCCTGCTGCGCATATTCGCCTCCGTGGTGAAGTGCGGCGGCTTCACCGCGGCGCAGGCCGAGCTGAACATGAGCCAGTCGAACATCAGCATGCACATCGGCAGCCTGGAAAAGCGCCTGGGCTACCGGCTGTGCGAGCGCGGCAAGGGGGGCTTCCGCCTGACCGCGAAAGGGCAGCGGATTCTCGATGCGTCGCAGGCGATGTTCGATGCCATCGGACTGTTCCGTGACCAGGCACAGGCGCTCTCCGGCAAGCTGGTGGGCGAGCTGTACCTGGGGCTGGCGGACAATGTCACGACGCTGCCGCAGGCACGCTTCGACGAGACCCTGGCGGCCTTCCATGGCCGCGAGCAGGACGTGCAGCTGAACCTCTACGTAAATTCGCCCACCGAACTGGAACTGGCGGTGATCGACGGCCAGCTGGACCTGGCGATCTCGTATTTCAGCCGCACGCGGCCGACCCTGGATTACCTGTCGCTGTACACCGAGGAAATCGGCGTGTTCTGCGGCGAGCGCCACCCGCTGTTCACCGCGCGCAAGCCGACGCTGCGCCAGATCGCCGACTGCAACTGGGTGCGCCACGGCTTCCTGCCGGCTGACCAGGAACTGCCGTTCCGCCCCGAACGCAGCAGCGCCACCGCGCATCACATGGAGGCAGTGGCGCATTCGGTGCTGGCCGGTACGCACCTGGGCTACCTGCCGACCCACTACGCGAACATCTGGGTCGAACGCGGGCGCATGAAGCCGCTGCTACCGGAAAAGCTCTGCTACGAGGTGACTCACAGCATGATCACCTATGCCGGGCGGCCCCGCAGCGAGGCCGCCCGCGCGTTCATCGAGGACCTGCTGAGCGTCCACGGGCTCGGGCCTGGGGTCTAGCCGAGGACGCCGTTGACTGCGTTGAGATAGATGCGCGAGTAGTCCTCGGCCTGCAGCGGCAGGGCGTTGGTCTCGGAGGATGAGATGTCCGCCACGGCCTGTTCGCCGACCCACTGCGCATCCTCGCCATCCAGGCCCAGTTCCTTCAGGGAGTGGGGAATGCCCACCGCCGAACGCAGCTCCAGCACCCAGCCGAGCAGGCTGTCGAAGCTCGCCTCCGGCAGCTCCAGGTAGCGGGCCAGGCGCGTGGCGTCGGCCTCGATGGCTGGACGGTTGGCCACCAGCACATAAGGCAACAGCACCGCGTTGAGCAGGCCATGGTGTTTGTGGTGTTTCGCGCCCAGCGGGTGGGCCAGCGCGTGGACGCCACCCAGTCCCTTCTGGAAGGCCACGGCGGCGCTGGCCGAGGCCACCAGCATGCCTTCGCGCGCGGCGAGGTCGGTGCCATTGTGCACCGCACGCTGCAGATGCTCTTTCACCAGGCGCACGCCTTCGATGGCGACACCGGCCGACATCGGGTGGTAGAGCGGCGAGAACAGCGATTCCAGGTGATGGGTCAGGGCGTCCATGCCGGTGGCGGCGGTAAGCGATTTCGGCAGGCCGACAGTGAGCATCGGGTCAAGGATCACCGAGCGCGCCAGCAGCTCGCGGTGGCCGACGACGATCTTGATGTTGCGTGCAGTGTCGGTCAGCACAGCCTCGCGGCCCAGCTCGGAGCCGGTGCCGGCGGTGGTGGGAATGGCGATCAGCGGCGGCAGGTCGAGGGCGGGGTGGTCGCCCAGGGTCGGGTAACGCTCGATCAGCTGTGACCATTCGAAGTTGTGCAGACCGTTGGCGTCGCGGCTGAGCAGGGCGATGCCCTTGGCGGCATCCAGGGCGCTGCCGCCGCCCAGGGCGATCAGCGAGTCGTGCTTTCCGTCTGCCAGGGCGCGGGCGCCCGCGTTGACTTCCTCCAGCGCGGGATTGCTGGAGAAACCGTGGAACAGTGCGTAATCGATGCCGGCGGCTTCCAGGCGCCGACGCACCTCGTGCAGCGGCGGCAGTTCGAGCATGCCGGGGTCGGTGACCAGCAGCGGTTTGCGCATGCCTGCGAGGCGGCAGCGTTCGGCCAGTTGGTCGAGTGCACCAACGCCGCAGAGGATTTCCGTGGGGTAGTTCCAGTAGTTCAGGGTGGACATGACAAGCTCCGGATTTCAGGCATGGCCTGCCCGTGCCGGCTATTCATGAAGCCAGCGGCGGGAAGGTGGGGAAAGGCGGGCGCCGGTCTGTACCGGCGCCGATGATTCAGCCGGGCTGGCTCAGCCGACCGCGCGGCCGGCGAAACTCAGGCTGGTGGCGATGCGGCGGTGCGGCTTGGCGATGAACAGGTAGGCCAGGCCGAACAGCGCGAGAGCGGAGAACACCACGACCACTGCCCAGACCTGGAACCAGGGCGCGCCGGGCGGGGCGAGCATCTCCCGCGGCCAGGCCACGTTGATCGCCTCGAACACCAGCCAGACCACGGCGATGACGTTGACCAGCAGGCCCTTGCGGCCAAGCTTCAGCGCGCCCTTGTCCGGGTCCCAGCGGCCGCTCAGGCGGGCGTACAGCGCGCTGGCGGCGACGATCAGGAAGACGAAGAAGAAGCCGCCGCTGCCGAAGGCGATCAGCGTGCCGACCGCCGTGGCGTTCAGCCCCAGCGCCAAGCCCAGGCTGGCCAGCAGGGTGCTGCAGACCATCGCGGCCATCGGCACCTTGCGCTTGTCGACGCGGCGCAGCAGCGCGGAGCCGGGCAGGATTTCATCGCGGGCCATGCCGAAGATGGCGCGGCCGATGTAGGTCTGCACCGAGACCACGCAGGCGACGAAGGCGACCAGCACGATGGCCACGAACGGCTGTTCGGCCCAGGCACCGAAGGCGTCCACCACGGCGGGTGTCACCGGGTCGATGATCTGCCCGCTGACCACGGCGGCCGGGTCCTTGTACGACAGGGTGACGGCGAACGCGGTGAGCATCACGGTCAGGCCGACCACCAGCATCGAACGCAGGATGGCGCGGGGCGTGGAGACGCGGGCGTCGGTGGTTTCCTCGGAAATCTGCGAGCAGGCATCGAAGCCGAGGAAGGCCCAGCCACCCACGGCCAGCGCGGTAAGGAAACCGCTCCAGTAGGTGCCGCCGGAAACTTCCAGGGCGTTGAGGCTGCTGAACAGCATCGCGAAGGAGTGGTTGCGGAAGAACAGCAGCAACAGCACGCCGATGCCGATGGAGGCGATGGCCTCGGCGAAGATGCCGGCGTTGACGAAGTACTTCAGCGGGTTGATGCCCAGCAGGTTCACTCCCAGCCCCAGGGCCAGCAGCGCCGCGCCGCAGACTACCTGCGCGTTGGCCGACGGCGGTTCGCCGGTCAGCAGCAGGCCGAGCCAGAAACCGCCGAGGTAGGCCACGGTGGTCAGCGAGGCGAGGGCGGAGGCGAGGTAGAGGAAGCCGGTGAACCAGGCGGCGCGGTCACCGATGAGGCGGCGCACCCACTGGTAGCAGCCGCCGGCCAGGGGAAACTGCGAGGACAATTCGGCGTACACCAGGGCCACGGTCAACTGCAGCAGCAGGCACAGGGGCACGACCCACACCCAGGACGGCCCGACGCTCATGGCGCCCAGCGACATTACCGAGTAGATGCCGACGACCGGGGAAATGGTGGCGAAGCCGACCGAGAACGACGACCACAGGTTCAGCCCGCGGTCCAGTTCCTGGCGGTAGCCGTGGCTGGCGAGCAGGCTTTCGTCGCCGTTGCTGTTGGGGGCCACGGGGTTGCGAAGGTCAGACATGCCGGCCTCCGGTGTTCTGGGCAAAGGGGGATTCACGGCCAGGCATGAGCGGGCAAAGGCACATGGGAGATCCTCGGGGCAGTTGGAGTTGTTATCGAGAACCCGCGTCTCTAGAGGACGACTGAGTAGCTGGCGCTGTCAATGCAGCGCGTTGCCAGAGTAGGGGGCTGCCGCATCAGGGAAAATTCATATTTGATTGAGCTGACATCAGTTGGGGCTGATGTTTAAGGCCTGGTGCGTGGAATGATGCCAGCGCAGCGCCGGGGCGCAATGGATTGTCCTGTGTGCGCGCGCTGTCGGCGCTATCGTTCTGTGCTGGTATGGGCGGTCGGGCGGTCAACCTGCAGGAGCGAGCTGGCTCGCGAAAAGGCCAGGCGCACACCGGGGTCGTCGGGAAGGATGCGGGTTGGCGAGCAGGCTCGCTCCTGCACAAGGCAACCAGGTCGATGCTGGGGATGGGGAACCGGGAGCGGCGGCGCGCTCCCGGTGTGAAGCGCTATCAGCAGTGCTTGTCCTGCTCGGCCTTCTTCGCGGCGTCGGGCTGGGCATTCTGTGCGGTCTGCTGCTCGGCATCGGTCTTGGCGCGGGTGGCCTGCATGGCCTGATAGTTGGCTTGGGTCAGGCGGTTGGTCATCAGCGGTGACTCTTCGGCCATGGAAGCCTGGCTGGCGAGCAGGGCGGCGAGGATCAGGGCACTGGCAGTGAGCAGTTTCATGCGGAAATTCTCGGGTAATGGAGTTCTGGTGGGTGATTGCTCGCGAGTGGCCACAGTCTACTGATGGGTCACCGGGCGAACCCGTGAGGAAAACTGCTGGAAATGATCGAATCGCCGTGCGCCCAGCGCATCGGTATCTACCGGTGCTGCCCGGTAAATCCGTGGATGCGCCGAAGGCTCTGGGTTGCAGCCAGGTGTTGAGCGCAGTCGGCTGAGTTCGGACTGATCGAAAAAACACCGATCATTAAGGCTGGCTAACGAATCCATGCAAGCGGCCTAATGAGTCGCGAGCTGTCCTGCAAGGACCTTCGCGGCATGGTTGATCCGCACAGAAAAGGGGCCGCATCGCGCGGCCCCTTTGCATGGGTGAACAGGTCATTCGCGGACGTTGCGGTAGAGCATCGCCCGCGAGGTCTCGTGCATCGCCCGGGTCAGCGCGGCAAGGCGCTGGAATTCTTCCGGATGATGCCCCGCGACGTTGTCCATTGGCGTCGGCGAGTAGATGTCATGCAGGGTTGGCGCGCTGCCATCGTGCTGCATCTGCAGGAGGAAGCGCTGGGTCACGCCGCCGATGAGCGGGAAGGTGCCTTCGCGCAGCACCAGCGGCACCACGCGCTCGCCTTCCGGAGCGGGTTGCTGCAGGTCGCGGCCCATGCCGCCGTTGACGTAGGGCTTGCCGAGCAGGCCGAGCACAGTGGGCAGCAGGTCCGCCAAGCCTACAGCTTCATTGAACTCGCGGGGCTTCAGCAGGCCCGGTGCGTAGATCATCAGCGGCACGTTGTTGCTCTCCAGCCCCAGCTGTTCGAAGCCTGGCGCCATGTGCGGAATCTGGCTGATGCGCGTGTTGTGGTCGCCGAAGAACACAAAGATCGTATTGTCGAGGTAGCCATCGCGCTCGGCCATCTCCAGCAGCTTGCCGATGTTGAAGTCCAGCAGGCGCACCGCGTTGAACTGCTCCAGGCTGCGCGAGCCTGCGGCCTGCACCTGCTCCAGCGGCAGGTCGAGCGCGCGGAAACCGTCGTTGTCACGAGGGATGGTAAAGGGCCGGTGATTGCCGGAGGTCTGCAGGTAGGCGAAGAACGGCTGCTCTCTCGGCAACTGGCGCAGGATCGCCGTGCCTTCCTTGAAGAAGTCGAGGTCGGAGATGCCCCAGACGTCCACCAGCGGTGCCTTCCAGTGGCGCTCCTCGTACAGCCGCACGCCATCGATGCTGCGCTGGATCAGCGCGTTGATGTTCGCCCAGCCGGCGTTGCCGCCGATCATGTAGAACTTCTCGTAGCCGTCCAGGGCGTTGATCAGGCTGTGCTGGCGAGAGATCAGCGGGTTGCGCGTGGCGGTCTGTTCGCGGGTCACATCGGGCACGCCGGTGATGCTGGCCCAGACGGTTTTCGCGGTGCCGGTCACCGGCACGTAGAAGTGTCGGAAGAACCAGCCCTCGCGAGCGATGCGGTCGAGGTTCGGGGTTGGCTTCAGCGGGTTGCCGTAGGCGCCGACGGCGCTGGTGCCGAGGGATTCCAGCATGACGAAGATCACGTTCGGCTGGCGTCCGCCGGCCAGCGCCGAAGCTTGCGCGGGTTGCTGGCGGCGGTAGTCGAGGGCTTGCTGGTCGGGGCTGTCGATGCCGAGGTAGCTCGCCATCAACGGGTAGTGCTTGCGCGCTTCGGCCTCGTCATAGGCGACGGGGTCGACGCGCAGCGTGTCGTAGAGGAACACCACCGGGTTCAGCCCGAGCGCGGCGATCTGCGCGTCGCCGCTGTAGAAGGCGTCGCTCCAGCGCAGCGGCACCGGGTTCTCCAGGTTGAGGTTGTCGAGCCGCCCGAGCAGGCCGAGGAACACCAGCGTGGAGACCAGCGCCGCACCGGCGGCGACCGCCCCACGCGAGATCGGCGTGCCAGGGCGCTTTAGTGTCCTGCGTTCGAGTTGCCAGAGCACGGCGAGCGTCAGCATCAGGCAGGCCAGCCAGCCAAGGCTGATCCAGATGACCGGATAGGTCTGCCAGACCATGCCGGTGGAGATCTGCGCGTCCTCGATGAAGCGCAGCACGGTGGCATTGATGCGTACGCCGAGGTAGGCGTAGTGGCCGAAGTCGAGGATATGCACCAGCAGCACCAGGCCCACGGCCAGCGCCAGGTAGGCGCGGGCGACGCAGCGCACGGCGCGGCTGCGCAGCAGGTTCAGCCGGGGCAGCCAGGCCAGCAGCATCAGCGGCAGGACGATCAGCAGCGCCAGGCGCAGGTCGAAGCGCAGACCGATGCCGAGGGTGCGCAGGATGTTGTGGTTTTCTCCCAGGGCCTGCCACGACAGCCCGGAAAAGCCCAACAGGAAGACCCCGCGCAGCAGCGCGAACAGGCAGAACAGCACGGCGGCGACACCGGTGAGGTATTGCAGGCGTCTGGAGCGAATCCAACTCATCGTTCGATCTCGGCGAAATCCGTGGGCCGTTGCGCAGTGCGCGCACCGGCGAACAGCCTGCGGGCGCGCCGCAGCAGCGCAAGGCCGGCCCGCCTGAGGCAGTAGACCCAGGCGTAGAGCGCCAGTAGCGGGTCCAGCAGGTAGTTCCAGTAGTTGCCGGAGCCGTCCCCGCGCAAGGCATACATCAGCGTCGCGACCAGCAGCATTGCTGCCCCCAGGCCATTGCCGCGCAGCAGGAAGAGCAGGGTCAGCACGGCCATCGCCGCCAGCAGCCAGGTCGGCTCGTAGCCCCAGCGGAACGGGTCCAGATAGCTCAGGCCCAGGGACGCCGGGTAGAGCGCCAGCGCCAGCGCGGCGAAGGCCGGCAGCACGTCGCGCAGGTGGCTGGCACGGATCGGTACGCTGGCCAGGTGCGCCAGGCTGAAGCCGGCCAGCAGCACCAGCAGGCTGCTGGACAGGTCGTGGGTGAAGCTGCGCACCAGGATGGCCAGCGGCATGCCATCCACGGGAAGCCAGGTCAGGGCGGCTGCCACCGCCAGTTTCAGCGCCTGCCAGTGACGTGCGGTGCCATACGGCGCGACAAGCAGGAAGAGCAACAGCGCCAGCGCAAGGTGCGCCTGCCAGAGTCCGAACGTCATGGTTTGCCCTCGACCCAGGCGTCGGTGAAGCTGACGTGCTTGATGAAGGTGTCGTTCCACGAATAGACCAGGTGGTAGGCACCGGCGGCATCGCGGGCGAAGTAGGGGTACTCGTACTCGAAGCGGCACTGGCCGGATTCGCACATGCGCTGGCTGACGCTGGCGAGGAAGTGCTGCTCCAGGGCCTGCTGTTGCCGCGCATCGACCTCGTCCCAGGTTGCGCCGATCAGCGCGCGGAAGACTTGCGGCGGCACCGGGTCGCCCCAGGGGTCGGGAGATTCGTCGATCTGCGAGACCAGCCGCCAGTTGCGCAGTTGCGCGTCGGTTTCGTAGAGCGTGAGACGGAAACGGCCGTCCTCCAGGTCATTCATCGCCACCAGCAGGTTGCCGTTGGCGCGGCCAACGGCAGCCAGCGACGAATTGGGGTTGCTCGGCTCCACCGGTTGCGGCTCGCTCCAGGTCTGCCCGGCGTCGGTGGTGCGGCTGGCCAGCACGCGATGGTGCTGCTCGCCGGCATAGCGCAGCAGGGCAATGGCCTGCCGGCCGTCCTGCGCCACCACCGTCGGTTGCAGCGAATGCTTGCCCTTGCTGATGCGGAATTTGTCCAGCACCTCGCCGTCGCGGCTGAGGTAGAGGTACTCGGCGAACTTGCCCATGAATTCGTGATAGACCGGCAGGCCGATGGAGCCGTCGCGGTGAAACACCGGTGCGCCGCGCACCAGCGTGCTGAGATTGAGGAAGGGCGTGGTCACCAGTTGGCGTGGCTTGCTCCAGGTGAGGCCGAGGTCGTCCGAATGCATGGCATTGATCGCGCTGCCGGCCCAGCCACCGACCGAGACGGAGACGTAGAACAGCCACAGGCGGTTGTCCGGCGAGAGGGCGATGACCGGGTTGCCGAGCTTGCGGATGTGCTTGCGTACCGCCTGCTGGGTGCCGATGCGCGTGGCCAGCACGCGTTCGCTGGACCATTGCCGGGTGCCGGCATCGAATTGCGCGGCGCGAATCTGCACATCGGCAGAACCCTCGCGGGTGCCGGCGAACCACGCCGCCATCAGCGCGCCGTCGGGCAGGGCGGTCAGGGAGGCGGAGTGGACGAAATCGCGCATGTCCGAGGAGGCGAAGCGTCGGCTCAACTCGGCGGGCGCCGCGCCCCCGGCGGGTGCGCTGGCAGCGAAATCGGCCACGTCGAACGAGGGCGACTGGTACCAGGCAAAGCCGAAGACGGCGGCGACCAGCAGGCCGCCTGCGGATCTGAGGGCCAGCCTGTTCATCGTCGCAGCACCGGCTCGGCTTTCACCAGGGCGAAGGTGACGGGGTGGAAGTAGAGTTCGACACGATCGCTCTGCGGGTTGAAGGCGTAGATCTCGTAACAGTTGCCCGGTGTCACGCGGAACTTGGTGATGCGATAGCCCTGCTGCTTCATGGCCGAGCGGAAGATTGATTCCTGTTGCCAGGTGGATCGGTCCGCGCGGGTGCATTGCGCGTCGGCGAAGGCGAGGTTGGTGCTGCCCAGGGCGGCAGCGAGCGGGATGAGCTTCCACATGGGGCCTGTCCGGTAGGTCGAAGGCGCCAAGTTAGAAACCGAAATGTGAATTAAATGTTAAATATAACAAGCAGTTACACTGCTTTTTTGGTGGCCTGGGACGGGTGTTTCCGGCTGCTTTCCGGCGAGCCTAACGGCTGATTCGGCGTCGCGCCAAACCGCTTTTGATGACTTTCTGTTTCGCAGCGGGGCGTCTGGCGGGAGGAGGCGCAACGCGCAGGCCGGTCGAGCATCGTGCGCGCGCAAGGGAGCGCCGGGCGGCGCTCCCTTGCAGAGGGTCAGGCCGGTACGCCGAGGATGACGTGGGAGGCCTTGATCACCGCCGTGGCGGCGGCGCCGGGCACCAGGCCGAGCTCCTCGACGGCATCGCGGGTGACGATGGAGTAGACCTGGGTGCCGCCGGCCAGCTCGATCACCACTTCGGCGTTGACCGCGCCGTCAGTGACGCTGACGACCTTGCCCGGCAGGCAGTTGCGCGCCGACAGGCGGATGTCGCTGGCCTCGGTCATCAGCACGACCCAGGGCGCCTTGACCAGGGCGACGGCTGCGGCGCCAGCAGCCAGCTTCAGGCTGTTGACGCTTTCCACGGTGACCACTGCCACCAGGGTTTCGCCGCCGGCCAGTTCAAGCACGACTTCGCTGTTGACCGCACCGGCGCGGACTTCGCGAACCTTGCCCTGGAAGACATTGCGTGCACTGACTTTCATCGTTTCTCTCCATGTTGGATTCAGAAAAATCCTGACCAAAATGTCAAGAAACGCTATGGAATTACCACCACAACGAGTGTTTCAGGCCTTCACGTAGACCCATGCCTGCAACCCCGACTGCAGCTGCGCATTGATCCGCTGGTAGTCGGACACCTCGTAGGTATCGGCCGCCAGCAGCTCCTGCGGGGTGATCTCGAACACCGTGCCGGGCACCCGGTCCGTGTCCACGCCGCTGTACTGCACGATCGGATGATGGGTCTTGCCGCTGGTGGCCAGCACGGCGGGGTCGGTGATTTCCAGCCATTCTTGGCGAAAGCCCACCAGGGCGTCGGCATGCCCGCGAAGTTCGCGGCCGAAGCTGGCCAGTTGCACGGCCTTGTCCTGCAGGGTGCCGTAGGAGAACAGCAGTACGCTATCGCTCATCGCTTGTGCTCCGTGTCAGGCCAGCAGGTCTTCGTAGAAGGCGCCATAGGCTTTGCTCGGGTGGGCGAGCTGGATCTCCAGGATCCACAGGCCGCGATTGGGGTGTTCGGCGTAGTCGCCCAGATCGCCGGCGCGGTAGATGGCGTGGGGGAAGTCGCTGACGCGGTGGCCCTTGATGTCCAGGTTGAGCTTCCAGCCCATGGCCTCGGCCTGCTGGTGGGCGAAGTCATAGAGTGCGACGCCGCTGCAGCCGGTGTCGCGCCAGTGTGCCGCGACGCGCTCGAACAGCGACTTGGCTGCCGCTGCGCAGGCCACCATCTGCGGATCGTTGCCGGTGACGAAGGTGGCGCCGGCATCGCCTTCATGGCCGCGCCAGACCACGCCCATGTCGATGAAGAAGATGTCGTCCGTACCGAGCGCCGGGTTGCCCTCGGAGCGCTGCTTGAAGGTCTTCAGGGTGTTGGCGCCGAAACGGATCAGCAGCGGATGCCAGATACGCTCCATGCCCAGGTCGGCGAGCACCTGCTTGCCGATGGCGACGGCTTCCAGCTCGGTCATGCCGGGGCGGATCGCGGCGGCGATGGCGTCCACGGCTTCCCAGGTGCGGGCCTGGGCGTACTGCATCGATTCCAGCGCGTAATTCGCGCCAACGGCTTCCTTGGCATACACGGCGGTGTTCATGTCCCTTTCCTCTGAACGTCAGGCTAATCGGCGTATATATTTCTACATAGCGATGCCGGAATTCAATCGCCGTTTCAGCAACAGGACATGGCGCAGGCGATGAATGCGGTGGTCAGGGTGGTGATGCTCAGTCCGATCAGGAACAGGCTGTCGGCGATGCGCTCCAGGCGGTGGTTGCGCTGCAGCTTGCGGGTGCGCAGGCCGAAATAGGCGGTAAGGGTGGTCGCCAGGTAGATCACCGTGTTCACCGCGAGCATGTCCTGGCCGATCAGGTCGACGCGGTGCTGGCCGACGATGATGCGCAGGATGCCCACTACTGTCAGGCACACGCCGACCATGGCGCCGGACGCGGCGAAGATGTGCACGCAGATATCGTCGTCCAGTTGCGCGGTGTGGCTCTTGTGGCTCATGGCGGGGTCTCCTGCGCCGGCCGCTGCGGTTCATCCGCTCGACTTGCCGGTCTCGATGTGGCTGCCATGATAGGTAGGACGCGACGCTTGCTGTACTCGCTTTCCCGGTGGCCCCAGGTGAACCGAAAAACAGCGGAAAATCAGCCAGATAGCCGTCGTCTGCCGCGGCAGGCGCGGGCGCTGGAGAAGGTCGAGCTCATATTGGAGGCGTCGCGGCGCATCCTCGAGCGCCACGGCCTGGAGGGTTTCACCACCAACCATGTGGCGGAACTGGCCGGGGTCAGCGTCGGCTCGCTCTACCAGTACTTCCCCAACAAGGAACGCATCCTCGACGAGCTGGCCCGCCGCGAACTGGCAGCGTTGGCCGCCGGCATCATGGGCGCGCTCACCGGGCGCCCGCCGGAGACCCCGGGCGAGCGTATCCGCGCGGTGATCCACGCGGCTGTCAGCGCCTACGGCGGACGCACCGGCGCGCACAAGGCGCTGATGCACTACCTGATGACGCGCGGCGGCGGCAGCCCGCTGCCAGCCTTGCGTGGCAGCGTCATGAGCCACCTGGTGACCCACGGCCTGGTCGATCACCACCAGCAGCTGCGCAAGCTCGACGAGGCCGAGGTCTTCGTTCTCGCCCATGCCGTGGGAGGCGTGCTGCGCGCGCTGCTGGAAGACCCCGGCGCCCTGGCCCCGGGGCGGCGCGAGAGCATCGAGGAGGCGCTGGTGCAACTGGTGCTGGCGTACTACCGGTTATCCGCGACGCCGACCGGCTGATTCACGGCGCGCTCAGTCGCCGTCGGCCGGGTAGTCGAAGCAGGCGAACGCCTGGCCACCGTACGTGTCCTGCTGCCGTCGGCAAGCGTTGCTCTGTGCTTCGCAGGCGGCAACGGAGCGGGCGTCGGCGGCCGGCACCACGATGCGCACACTGGGCAGGCCCTGCTCGTAACCATGGGCGATGAGCAGCTCGCCAACACGTGCCAGCAGGTCGGGGTCCTGGCAGCTCTCGGCCAGATTGGCGCAGGCGTGGCCAACGTCGCGGACCCGGCTGGCATCGGGTTCCAGCACGAGGCTGGCGATGCCTGAGCGATCCTGCTCGCCGTCCTTGAACACGTCATAGAAAATCACCGGTGCACCGGTCGGCTTGAAGACTTTCACTTCCCTGGGCTGCAGGCTGAAGCCCTCGCCATAGAGGACTTGCGCCTCGGCGAAGGCTTCGCCGGGCTGGACGGCGCGCAGATCTTTACCATTGACGACGGTCATGTCGAGTTGCTCCGGTAAGCGTGGCCCCCACTCAGCCTAGCTCCGTCACCGTCGGCACTCATCATTCATTTGAAGGAAACGGCGCGCTACAGCCACCAGCGCAGCAGGTAGAAGGCGCCCATGCTGAGGATCACGCTGAGCAGCACGTTGCGCGTCCACAGCACCAGCGCCACGGCCACCACGCCGCCGAGCAGGTAGGGATTGTCCAGGCGCAGGTTCAGCTGGTGCTCGGGAAGGAACACGATGGGCCCGCAGATCGCAGTGAGCATTCCCGGTACGGCGAAGCCGAGGAATTGCCGCACGTTGCTGCTCAGGCGGATCGGCAGGCGTGGTTCGAGGAATACGTAGCGGTTGAAGAAGACGATCAGGCCCATGCCCAGGATCACTGCCCAGACCATCATGCGCGTACTCCCGAGAGTTTCTGCCAGAGGAAGCCGGCGAACATGCCCGCCAGGCCGGAGAGCACCAGGGCCGAGCCCAGTTGCCAATAGCTGAAGAGCACCGAGCAGAACAGCGAGACGGCGACGCAGACCACGGTGGGCACGTTCTTCACCACGGGGGTGATCAGGGCGATGAAGGTCGCGGCGATGGAGAAGTCCAGGCCCAGGTGCTCAAGACCCGGAATGCTGCTGCCCACCAGCACGCCGGCGAGGGTGAAGAGGTTCCAGGCGATATAGAACGTCAGGCCCACGCCCAGGGCATACCAGCGATTGAAGGTCTCGCGGTCGTGGCCGCTGGTGAGGGCGAACAACTCGTCGGTGAGCAGGAAACCCAGCCCCGCGCGCCAGCGTCCCGGCAGCGGAGAAATCACCGGGCGCATGGTCATCCCGTAGAGCAGGTGCTGCGAGGTCAGCAGCAGGGTGGTGATCATGATCGAGAAGAACCCGGCGCCGCCCTTGAGCATGCCGATCGCCACCAGTTGCGCGGCGCCGGCGAAGACAATCGCGGACAGGCCCTGGCCGTGCAGCGGCGAGAGACCGGCGTCGATCGCCAGGGAACCGGCGAGCAGGCCCCAGGGCAGGACCGCGAGTGACAGCGGCATGATGTCGATGGCGCCCCTGAGGAAGGCGCGTGAAGGCAACTGGTGTTGGGACATGAACATTTCTTGCAGGCCGATAAGTGCCGTCAGCGTGGCAGAGAACGGCACCGCCTGGCTTGAACAATCTTGCTGTCGTTGTCGTCGCGGGTGGCCCTGCTGGGCATCTCATGCCGGCGGATTCGCCAGGAACGCCAGCAGGGTGGCTTCCTCGGCGCTGAGGTTCTGGCGCTTGCGCGCCTTGCGCAGGCCGGCCAGTTCGCCGGCAAGGAAGGCCTCGATCACCCGCGGATGCACGTAGCACTTGCGGCAGATCGCCGGGGTGTTGCCCAGTTCGTCGGCTACCTGCTGGATGATCTCCTTGAGCTGGCGGCTGGCGCTCTTCTCATCCACCCAGCGGGCCTTGCGGCAGTGTTCCAGGGCCAGGGTGGTGCCGGCCCAGGTACGGTAGTCCTTGGCGGTGAACTCTTCGCCGGCGTGCTGGCGCAGGTAGGCATTGATGTCGCGGGAGTCGATCATGTGGCGTTGGCGATCAGCGTCCAGGTACTGGAAGAGTTGCTGGCCAGGCAGCTCCAGGCAGCGCCGGAGGATTCGCGCCAGGCGCGGATGCTCGATGTCCACGCTGTGGCGGATGCCGCTCTTGCCGCGAAAGGCGAAGCGGATTCGCCCGCCCTGGACCTCGACGTGACGGTTGTTCAGGGTGGTGAGGCCGAAGGAGCGGTTCTCCTTGCGGTAGCGCTGGTTGCCGATGCGGATCAGCGTGCGGTCGAGTAGTTCGACCACGGTCGCCATGACCTTCTCGGCGCCCAGCCCCGGCAATGCCAGGTCCCGCTCGATGCGCCGGCGCAGGTTCGGCAGGCTCTGCCCGAAGCGCAGCAGGCGCTCGTACTTGGCGCCATCGCGCACCTCGGTCCAGCGCGGGTGGTAGCGGTACTGCTTGCGCCCACGCCCGTCGCGCCCGGTGGCCTGCAGGTGGCCCAGCGGGTCGATGCAGATCCACACATCGATGTACGCCGGCGGAATCGCCAGGCGGTCGATGCGTTCGATCTCCGCTTCCACGCGGATGCGCTCGCCGCCCGGGTCGAAATAGGCGAAGCGCCCGCGCAGGCGGCGCCGGCTGATACCCGGCAGGCTGTCGTCGACGTAATGCAGGTCAGGCGGTAGCTCCAGCAACTCCGGCGGTGTGCTCATGACGGCTCCTCGCAGGCTCTCCCGTCAATGGATCGCGCAAGAGCCCTGAGAGTGCCGTTTTTTTTCCTCCGCGACGCCGCCCTGAGTCTCAGCGGTGGGCATCCCTGGTGGCCATCTGAACCGGCGAGACCAGGCGCGGATCGGCGCCGCCAAACAGGGTGCGCAAGTAGTCTTCCTGGCTTTGCAGGCCCCGGCGCACCAGCCACGCCCGGCCGCCGGGCAGCGCGCGCAGCAGGCCGTGGAAGAGCAGGCGTGGCGGCGCGCTCAGCAGCGGGTACCAGGGCAGGCTGCCACTGGGCAGGCCCAGCGCCCGACGGCCGTGGGCGTCGATGAAGGTGGCGGCGATACTCAGGTGGATGGCGCGGTTCAGGCGCCCGCGCAGCCAGGCGAAGTTGGCGTAGTGACGTTGCAGCGGTTCGTCCACCAGCGCCGAGCCGAGGATGCGGCTGCTGTCATCGGGCGGCGCCTGGGACAGCAGGTTGTGGTAAAGGGCGCGGATCGCGTCGTTTTCGCTGGCGCATAACCAGCGCTCCTCGACACCCATCAGCCAGGCGATATAGCGCCAGAGGTGGACGATGGCTTCGCGCTCGCGCCGGCTCAGGGCGATGCCGAGCATGCGCTGGCCGATCAGGAAGATCGCCGAGAAGGCCAGGTAGGTCGCCTGCATGTCGCCCTGGTTCACCGGCAGGCCGTAATGGCCGGAGTCCCACTCCGCGCGCCGGGATACCTGCCGGCGCACCAGGGCATGCACCAGGCGCACGTGCAGGGTGCTGCGATAACCCGCTGCGCCGCGCGCCATACCGCCGGGACGAGTGCAGTCGATCCACCACTTGGTGGTTTCGGCAATACGTCGCTGCGGGCCTTTCTCCAGTGCGCCGGTCAGCACCAGGGTGCGATTGATCGCGGACGCCTGGTAGCCCGCCAGGAGGCCGAGATCGCGCAGCACGCGCATGCCGGTCAGCCCGGACAGGCCGCAGGCACGGGCTCCTTCCTCCAGGCGCTGGGGATCGACCCAGGCGGGCAGCGCATCGACCTGGGCAAAGAAATCCCGCAGCGCCCGGGGCGCCTCGGGAAGGGCGCCAATACCTTGCTGCAACGCCTGTTCGTACAGGCGCATGGTGCTGCCGAGGCCGGCTTCGTCCATCCATTCGACCAGCGCATCCATGGGCCCATCGCCCACCGTGAGGGACTCGCCGATGGCCTGCCAGGTCGCGGCATCCGGCTCGCTCGGGCCCTTGAGGAAGCGCCTGACCGGCGCGGCAGTGCGCCGGGCGCGCTGTAGGTCGGCGCCGTGGCGAGTGGGCAGGATGGTTGCGCTCATCGATTCATACCTTGGTTTGGTTGCCGGGCGGATTGCTCGAATTACGCTATTGCGAGTATTTGCTCGCATTCAACTCGCGTCCGGCTCGCACCAGGAGAGAGGCATGAGGAAACAACCCAAGCAGCAGCGCGCCAGCGAGATGGTGGCGGTGCTGGTCGAGGCAGCGGCGCTGGAAATCGGCGAGCACGGCCTCGACGGCCTGACCACCAACCACGTTGCGCGGCGCGCCGGGGTCAGCGTCGGCTCGCTTTACCAGTACTTCGCCAACAAGGAGATGCTGGTTGAGGCATTGCTGATGCAGCGTGCCGGCACCCTGATGAAAGTGGTGCACGAGCGCGTGGCGCCGCTACTGGGCGCGGACATCGGCAGTGTGACCCGTGCGGTGCTGGAGGGGATCTTCCAGCAGGTGGATGGCGATGCGGCACAGCGCGAGCTGCTGCGGCACTGGCACCGGCTCAACTCCGCGCCGGTGTTCCGCGCCCTGGAGCAGCAGATGATGGAGGTATGCCGGCAATACCTGATGCGCCACTTCGACGACTACCGCATCGACAACCTGCCGGCGGTGCTCTTCGTGGCGATCAATTCCGTGCAGTACACCAGCGCGCGCTACCTGAGCGAGGGGCAGCCGCTGCTCGGGCGCGAGGAGGTAATCGAGACGTTGGCGCGAATGGTCGAAGCACTTTGCCTGTCGCGCATCGTGCGGCATCCGTAGGGACCACTGGCATCTCCCGGCGAGCCTGTGCCAGCGGAACCCCTCACCCCAGCCCTCTCCCAGGGGGAGAGGGAGCTGTTCGGTGCAAGCGGGGGCCGTGGTATCAGCCGGCACGATCTGCCCCTCTCCCAGGGGGAGAGGGAGCCGTTCGGTGCGGGCGGAAGTCGTGGTAGCGACCGGCACGACCTGACCCTATCCCTGAGGATAGGCACCGCAAGCGCAAGGAGTGACGGGCAGGGGCCGTGCGTAAAAAAGCCCCGGAAGGCTTGCGCCAACCGGGGCCTTGTTCAACACATCAGGCCACGACCGGGATCATCGGGTCGGCGGCGGCCAGCGCGGTGGCGCGGTCGGCGGCCGGCGGGTAGATCCACACGGTGTTGATTTCGGTCTTGATCTTCTTGCCTTCCTCGCGCTGGAAGCGCACCTGGCGATCCCAGCCTTCGGTGAACAGCGCGCCCCAGGCTCCCAGATCCAGGCAGGTCACGTACTTGGGCTGGCTGTAGGGAATGGGTGCCACACCCAGCAGGTCGGCGGCGGCGTTGTTGCCGGCCGAGCGGCCGAGGGCGATGGCGTGCTGGCAGGTCATCAGCGCGTAGTTGCCGGCATCGTCCACGGCGGCGTAGGCGACGTCGCCGGTGGCGAACACGGCGTCCTGGCCGATCACCTGGAGATTGCGGTCGACGTGCAGGCGGCCCTGGCGGTCGCGCTCGCCGGCAACCTGTTCGGTCAGCGAGCTGGCGCGCACGCCGGCGGTCCAGATCACTGTCTTCGCCTCGATGCGCTCGCCGCTGGAGAGGGTCACGCCGTTCTCGTCGATGGACTCCACCGAGGCCTTCAGGCGCCATTCCAGGCCCAGTTCGGTCGAGGCTTCGGCCACCACGGACTGAGAAGTGACGCCCAGGGCGCCACCGATCTCGCTGCCGCGATCGACCACGATGACCCGCACCTTGGCGTCTGCGCCCAGTACTTCACGCAGGCGCGCCGGCATTTCAGCGGCGGTCTCGATGCCGGTGAAGCCGCCGCCGGCGACGATCACGGTGTTGCGCGCTGCGGATTCCGGCAGCTGGTGCAGCGAGCGGATGTGCTGCTCCAGACGTACGGCCTGGTCGATGTCGTCCACGTCAAAGGCGTGCTCGATACCCGGCAGGGCAGGACGGGCGACCTTGCTGCCGCTGGCGAGGATCAGGCGGTCAAAGCCCAGGGTAGCGATGTCGCCACCGGCATTGCGGTAATCCAGCTGGCGGCCGTCGACGTCGATCTGCTCGACGCTGCCCTGGATGAAGGTCACGCCCACGGCGCCGAACAGTTCGCCCAGCGGTGCCGCCATCTGGTGCACGTTCGGCTCGTAGAAGCGCGGGCGGATGCGCAGTTCGGCCTGGGGCGCGAGCACCGCGACTTCGACGTCGCCGCGCTGGTGCAGGTCGAGCAGACGCGTGGCGCTCAGGGCGCTCCACATACCCGCGAAACCGGTACCGACGATCAGGATGCGTTGTTTCATGGTGTCTCCGACGAAAAGGATGAATCCAGGTTGCAGGGTTCCCGAGTGCCTGATATCGGAGCGGTTCGCTTCCCGGCTCGCCTCGGATAACTACGACTATATTTGTCGTAGTTAAGTGGTGCAACCGATTTCTGCTTGAAACTCCGACCGTTCGTCACAGTTGAGGCGGGCAAACGGTGCTGCTTCTATTTATGTGCAGAACATTGGGAAACCCTAGGGGCCGCGCCTGGCGGGTGACAGCTCGTCCGAATGCATGCTTAAGTGCTTGCCGGACGCCCGGTGTGGTATGAGAATAATGCGACTGATCTAGTCGGAGTTTGTGATGGCGTTATACAGCGCAGGGGTGGAGTACGGCATTCACTGCCTGCTCTTCCTGACGGACGAAAAGGGCGACAGCCGTGACTCCAGCGTACGCGCGCTGGCGGAGTTGCAGGGGGTGCCCCAGGAGCTGCTCGCCAAGGTCTTCACCAAGCTGGCCAAGGCCGGCCTGGTGGCGGCTACCGAAGGCGTGCGCGGCGGTTTCCGCCTGGCGCGACCGGCGGACGAAATCACCGTGCTGGATATCGTCCAGGCCATCGACGGCGACAAGCAGATCTTCGAGTGCCGCGATATCCGTGGTCGCTGCGCAGTGTTCGAGGGTTCGCCGCCAGAGTGGGCGACCTGCGGCACCTGCTCGATCCACGCGGTCATGCTCACCGCACAGAAGCGCATGGAAGAAGCCCTGGCCCAGCACACCGTGCTCGACCTCGCGCGCCGCGTCGGGCGCAAGGCCCCGCCGGAGTTCGGCGAAGCGCTGCTGCGCTGGATGGACGCCCAGCGCGACGGCACCAGCGCCGCCAACTAGCGTCGTCTCAGCGCGCTTCACCGCCGCGCGGCTTGTAGAAAACGAATTCATCGGTCTCGGCGGTGCGGATGTACTCCTTGGCCCAGCTCGGCGATACGTGGCGGTCATGGAAGTACATGGCGCCGCGAGTGCGGTCGCTGAGCTGCTTGTTCAGCGCCTTGCGGGCGATTTCCTTGGCGATGTCGTAACGGTTCTTCTCTTCCACCTGGTCGGAGCGCCCGTCGCACCACCAGGAAAACTGGCAATGCTTCTGCTCCTGGCCCTGCTTGACCACACCGCACACGGTGTCGGGGAAGCCGCTGTGGCCGATACGGTTGAGCACCACGTTGGCCACCGCCTCCATATCGGCGCGGCCGCCACCCTTGGCTTCCCAGTAGATGGTCCGCGACAGGCAGACCACGGCGTCGTCCAGCGGCGCCTTGCCGGCGGGGTCGACGGCTTTCACTTCGGCCTTGGTGATGGGGGCTGCGGTGGTTACCGCGGTAGCGGGGTGGGCGACCTGTTGTTCCAGGACTTCGCCTTTGGTCACGGCGGCCTGGGCTTTCTCATCGGTGGATGTGCCCAGCTCGGCGGCGATGGAAGAGGGTGCCCAGAGCGCGAGCAATAACAGCGGAAGCAAATGAAGGCGGCACATGATCGAATCTACCTGCGCGACAAAACCAGTCCGGCCGTTGCGCAGGGCCCTTCCGGTACCCGCGCGACGGCGCCCTTGAGGCTGCTCCCTGGGAAAAGAAAGCGAAGCGACGGCGCCTGGTCGTTGTGACTGTCCTGCACGAGCCCGGATTCAATTTTTCAGCCGGACGGTATTACCTGCATGCCGCTGGTGACGGGGCCTGGGGCAGATAGCGCTGGAAGAACTCGGCCACCGCCTGGAGCACCGCAGGTTGCTGTTCGCGGTGCGGAACATGCCCGCAATCGGCCAGCAGCCTGAGCATGGTCGGTACGCCAGGAACCGAGGTGAAACGCTGCGGATGCGCGGCTGAGCCGTACTCGTCCTGCTCACCGTGCAAACTCAGGATCGGACACTTCACCTGGGCCAGTTCGGCGTCCAGGTTCCAGTCGCTGAAGTCATCGCAGAGCCAGGTGTCGACCCAGGCGCGCAGCACCCAGAAGGCCTTGTCGCCGTGGTACTTCTGCAGACGCTGCAACTGCCCCTCGCGGGCGAATTCCTGTTCTGCGGCGCGGATGCCGTCGCGGGTACGGTGCTCGACGAAGGCCTGGGCCGATTCGCTGATCAGCGCCGCGCAGGCCTGCGGATGCTGTGCCACGCAGGCCACGGCCATGGCGCCGCCGACGCTGTGGCCGAACACCACGCAGCGCTCGAAGCCGAAGTGCTGCTGCAGCAGAGGGAAGACCGTGCGTGCCTCCTCGTCGATGAAGTCCAGGGGCAGGGCCCCGGGATACTGATCGGAACGGCCGAAGCCGAGGCGGTCGTAGGCGATCACCTGGCGGCCGGTCGCGCGCGCGAGCTGTTGCGGGAAGTCGCGCCACAGGGTCACACAGCCCAGCGAATCATGCAGCAGCAGGATCGGCTCGCCGGTGTTCTCGGCGGGTGTCCAGTCCTGGGCGAACAGCTGGCCTTTCTCGCTGCTGATCCAGTGCTCGCGGGTGACGGTGGTGGACGACATGCGGTGTTCCTGATCGGGGCAGGGGCGCATGGTAGGGCGCGGGTCCGGTCAATGCCAAGGATTGGCGGGGCACTAAGGAAACCTTAAGGCTGCTCGGCGATGATGATGACTCGCGGCCGGGGCTGTCCCGGGCAGTGCTCACACCGGGCCCGGTCGCTTTTTTTTGAATCAACAGAGGAGTCCTGCCTTGGACACTTGCCCTGGTCGATTGCGACAGGTCTGAACAGCGAGCCGTCCGGCAGAACCCTGCCACTGTCTCGCTGCGTTGCGGACAGTGGCGAGACGCATCCCGTCGCGGGATGACGTCTCACCATTCCCCTGCGGGGCCAACCGGCCCTTCGCACCCGCGCAATCCACCACCCGAATGCGCGCCGGCATCGCCCGGCGCATGGAGCGGCTTCGCGCCGCAAACGAGGTGGAACATGGATTGGAAAATCTTCCTGCTGCGGGTCGCCGCGGCACTCATCCTGGGCGCCCTGATCGGCGCCGAACGCCAGCTGCGCCAGCGCCTGACCGGCCTGCGTACCAATGCGCTGGTGAGCACCGGCGCGTGCCTGTTCGTGCTGATGACCCAGGCCATGCCGGGGCTCTCGGCGGACGCCCCGCGCATCGCCGCTTATGTGGTGTCCGGCATCGGCTTTCTCGGCGGTGGAGTGATCATGCGCGATGGCCTGAACGTGCGTGGCCTGAACACCGCTGCCACGCTGTGGTGCACTGCTGCCATCGGCGTGCTGTGCAGCATGGGGTTGCTGCTGGAGGCCACGCTGGGCAGCGTGGTGGTGCTCTGCGCCAACATCCTGCTGCGCGACATCGCCCAGCGCCTGAACCATCAGGACGTGCTGCCGGCCAGCGAGGCGGAGCAGCGCTATGGCGTCGCCATCATCTGCCGCGCCGAAGACGAGATACAGGTACGCAGCCTGATGCTGCACAGCCTGGACAGCAGCGAACTGCGCCTGCAGTCGCTGCACAGCGAGGATCAGCCCAACCCGGCGAAACTGGAAGTGCGCGCCGAGCTGCTCGGCGGCCACGGCGCCGCCAGCCAGCTGGAACGAATGGTCAGCCGCATCAGCCTGGAGAAGGGCGTCAGCTCGGTGCGCTGGCAGCTGTTCGAACTGGCCAGCGATTGAGTATGCGAGCACCCATGGCTTTTCGTAGGACCGAGGGGGACGCCTAATCCTTGCTCGCGAACTGGCTGAACTCCGCTACCAAGGCGGTTCGCGAGCAAGCTCGCTCCTACACATGCAGGCTTTATCCCGTGAGTAGGAACAACTGTCTTTTTCGGGAAGCCCGCGCCGATGCATTCCCCTCACCCCAGCCCTCTCCCTTAGGGAGAGGGGGCCGTCCGTGCCCGCTGACGCCGAAGTTTCATCCTGCACCGATCCGTCCCCTCTACCTCAGGAGCGGGGCGCGCAGCCAGGGTTAGGGTGAGGGCATTGCCAAGCACCAAGAGGCGCCTGTAGGAGCGGATTCGGTCCGCGATTGGCATCAGGCGACTGTGGTTTCAACGGATTGAGCAAGCGAGCACCCAAGGCTCTTTGTAGGACCGAGGGGGACGCCTAGTCCTTGCTCGCGAACTGGCAGAACTCCGTTGCCAAGGTTGTTCGCGAGCAAGCTTGTTCCTACAAATGCAGGCTTTATCCCGTGCCTAGGAGAGGGCTCTCTCCTACAAGAACCGCGCCACGCGGTATCGGAACGTCGATCGTAGGATGGGTGGAGCGGAGCGATACCTATGCTGCTGGTGCAACTCTGGCTGAATTCCGCTGCCAAGGCGGTTCGCGAGCAAGCTCGCTCCTACACATGCAGGCTTTATCCCGTGCCTAGGAGAGGGCTCGCTCCTACAGGAGCCGCGCCACGCGGTATCGGAACGTCGATCGTAGGATGGGTGGAGCGGAGCGAACCCATGCTGTTGGTGCAACTCATTGATGGGTATCGCTTCGCTCCACGCCATCCTGCAAAGGCCGGGGCTCAGCTCTCGCGGGCGGCACGGCAACCGCAGCGCGGTGCCGGTGTGCGGGCTTCCTCGGCCACCACGCCGCGCCACCAGCGTTCAGCGCTATGTGGCGCTTCGATAGCGATGCGCTCGCCCATCATTGGCGTGGTGACGCTGAGCCCACGCTCGCCGGCGATTTCCAGTACGCGTTCGAAGGGTTCGTACCAGGCGTGCATGGCCAGGTCGAAGGTGCCGTTGTGGATCGGTAGCAGCCAGCGGCCGTTGAGGTCCTGGTGTGCCTGCACGGTCTGTTGCGGGTGCATGTGCACGTACGGCCAGTGTTCGTTGTAGGCGCCGGTTTCCATCAGCGTCAGGTCGAAGTGGCCGAAGCGTCGGCCGATTTCGGCGAAGCCGTCGAAGTAGCCGGTGTCGCCGCTGAAGAAGATGCGCAGGCTGTCGTCTTCGATCACCCAGGAGCACCACAGAGTGCGGTTGCCGTCGCGTACACCACGGCCGGAGAAGTGCTGCGCCGGGGTGGCGGTCAGGCACAGGCCGTCCACCGTGGTGCTCTGCCACCAGTCCAGTTGGCGGATCTTTTCCGCCGCTACGCCCCAGTCGAGCAGGCGGTCGCCCACGCCCAGCGGGGTGAGGAAGACCTGCGCGCGCTCGGCGAGCACGGCGATGGTGGCGCGGTCGAGGTGGTCGTAATGATCGTGGGACAGGATCACGCCACGGATCGGCGGCAGGTCGCGCAGGGCGATCGGCGGTGCGTGGAAGCGCTTGGGCCCGGCGAAGCTGAAGGGCGAGGCGCGTTCGGAAAACACCGGGTCGGTCAGCCACCAGCCGCCGCGCAACTTGAGCAGCAGGGTGGAGTGGCCGAGGCGATACAGGCTGCGGTCAGGCGCTGCGTCCAGCTCGTCCGGCGTCAGCGCGCGCACGGGCACCGGCGCGCGCGGCACGGTGTTCTTCGGCTTGTTGAAGAGCACATCCCAGAGCACTCTCGCGCTGGGCTCGGGCATGTCGGCCGGGCGCGGGGTGAGGTTGTGGAAGCGGCCTCCGCGCGATTGCGCGGAGTGGTCGTAGTCGCCGATGGGCGCGCGTTGCAGTGGGAGGCGGGGCAAGGCACTGATCCTCTGGTGGCGGAGTCTGTCAGGACACCACGCTACAGGCTCGGCCGCCAGGGATCATTACCGGCATTTTGATTCAGAACATCACCGGCATCGATACAAGCCGCGCGCCCCGGGGGATGCCCTGCAGGAGCGAGCTCGCTCGCGAACCCCTTGACGCCGGGGCTGCTGGGGGAAACATCGCGGACGGAGCCCGCTTCCACGCGAACGCAAGCGTTGGGGCTGACCTGCAGGAGCGAGCTCGCTCGCGAACCCCTCGACGCCGGGGCTGCTGGGGGAAACATCGCGGACGGAGCCCGCTTCCACGCGAACGCAAGCGTTGGGGCAGGCCTGTAGGAGCGAGCTTGCTCGCGAACCCCTTGACGCCGGAGCCGCCGGGGAGACATCGCGGAAAGAGTCCGCTCCCACGCGAACGCAAGCGTTGGGGCTGGCCTGCAGGAGCGAGCTTGCTCGCGAACCGATTGGTGCCGGAGCTGCCGGGAGGCATCGCGGCCAAGGTTGGTTCCTACAGCAAGCGCATCAATCCAGCTTCGAGAGAATCTCCCAGGCCAGCTTCACCCGCACCTCGTTGGGGTAGTTGCGGTTGGCGAGGATGACGATGCCGCGCTGCTTCGCCGGGACGAAGGCGACGTAGGCGCCGAAGCCGCCGGTGGCGCCAGTCTTGTTCACCCAGACGTCCTGCTGCGGTGGCAGCGGCTTGCGCAGAGCCTTCACCGGCTGGCTCTCCAGCACCATCGACGGACCGTTGTATTGCTGCAGCTCGGCGAGCTTGGGCGGGTAGGCGTACTGTTCCCAGATCAGGTCCTGGGTCATCGGGCCAACCTGGTAGTAGCCGGTTCGCGTGGCATCCACCGCGGCCCGCAGCTTGTCGCCGAGCTTCACCTCGCCCAGCTGAATCTGCACGAAGCGCAGCAGGTCGCGGCTGCTGGATTTGACCCCGTAGGCCTCGTCGGCGATCTGGTCGGGGTTCACCCGCACGGGCGCATCGTCCTTGTCGTAGCCCTGGGCGTAGATGGCCTGGCGCGTCACCGGCACGTCGATGTGGGTGTTGCTCAGGCCCAGCGGCGCGAAGACGTTGCGTTGCATGGCGGTCTTGAACGGCACGTCGAGGGCGCGGGCGGTGGCGATGCCGAGCAGGCCGACACTGGGGTTGGCGTAGGTGCGCTGGGTATCGGCCGGGTACTGCGGCTGCCAGGTCTTGTAATAGTCGGTGAGCTGGGCGGGCGTCTTCACCTCGTCGGGCAGCTGCAGCGGGAAGCCGCCGCTGACGTGGGTGGCGAGCTGGAGCAGCGTCACCTTGTCCAGTGCGCTGCCGCGTAGCTCCTTCAGGTAACGCGTCGGGCTGTCCTGCAGCTTGAGCTTACCGCTGGCCTGGGCGAAGCCGGCGAGGGTGGCGGTGAAGGTCTTGCTCACCGAGCCGATCTCGAACAGCGTGTCGCTGCTCACCGGCTGCCTGCTCTGCTTCGAGGCCACGCCGAAGTTGTAGAAGCGCTGCTCGCCGTGGTTGGTGACGCCGATGGCGAGGCCGGCGATGTTCTGTTCGCGCATGACCTGCTGGGCGAGCTTGTTCACCTTTGCGTCGAAGTCCGGCGGGGCCGCCTGGGCGAAGCTGGTGACGAGAAACGGGAGCAGGGCAAGGGCGAGCGGGGCGTTCCGGTGCATGACGACTTCCAGGGCGGTGCAAAAGGCTGACCCTAGCACCGTCGTCGCGTTCGCTCCAGCCGGAGGCGGGGCATTGCACCCCGCCCGGCGAACGTCAACGGATGTTGTTGATGCTGCCCTTGTTGCCGGTGACCTTGACGTCGACCTTCTTGAAGATGAAGTAATCCTGCACGTTCACTTCGTAGCGCGGCGCGACGATCAGGTCGGAACCCGAGCTCTTCACGGCCTTGTAGGCAGCAGCGGCCTTGACCGAAGAAACCGGATCGAACGCCGCCAGGCTCATGCCCGAACCGCTTTCGGCGCCGTAGGTCACGCCGTCGGCGTACTGGCTGTCGCCGCCGAACTTGATGAAGCCGAACAGGATGTTGACCTGGGACTGGCCGCTGATCGGGCCACCGACGGCAACGTCTGCCTTCAGGTCGGTCTTGACGGCGCCGGCGATCGGGGCGATCGGCTGGCTGACGTTGTAGCTGGTGCAGCCGGTGGCGAGGGCGGCGACCGAGACGAGTGCAGCGGCGCTCAGGAACTTCTTCATGCTTACTCCTTGTATGCAAATGCCCCTTTTTGCATTGGATTGGGGGCGGCGGCACTGTAGGGGGG
>NZ_BQHJ01000016.1 GCF_021603645.1 Pseudomonas pseudonitroreducens
ATCACCACTCTCACCTTCGAATCTCTGTAAGTACTTGATTTTCAAGTTCTTTCAGCGCTTCGTCGCTGGGAGTGGTGCGCATTATAGGGAGTTTAAATTAGCCGTCAACGACTAATTTAAACTTTCTGCAAAAAACTGTCCGCTCGATCAGCTTACCGCTATCCCCTGCCCTACCAGCCGGCGCTCCTGGCGCAGCAGATAGGCCCCCACCAGCAGCCCCACTACGCACAGGGCCACCACATAGTAGGCCGGGCCCAGCGGGTCTTCCTTCATAAGGAGGGCAACGACCATGGGTGTCAGCCCGCCGAAGATGGCGTAGGCCAGGTTGTAGGAGAAGGACAGCCCGGTGAAGCGCACCACCGCCGGGAAGGCGTTGACCATTACGTAAGGCACTGCGCCAATGACGCCGACACACAGGCCGGTAATCGCATACAGCGGGAACAGCCAGTCGGGGTGTGCCTTCAGGGTGGTATAGAAGGTCCAGGAGACGACACCCAGCAGGATGCTTCCCACTATAAAGGTGCGACCCGCGCCAAAGCGGTCGGCAAGGCGACCGGCCAGGATGCAACCGACACTCAGGCAGACGATGGCCAGGCTATTGGCCTTCAGCGAGGTCGCCGCGTCGATGCCATAAACGGTCTGCAGTACCGAGGGGGTCATCAGGATCACCACCACGATGCCGGCGGACAGCACCCAGGTCAGCAGCATGGACAGCACCACCGCCGGACGATGCTCACGCACCACCACGCCCAGCGGCACTTCCTCGGCCAGCTGCTTGCGCAATTGCAGTTCGGCGAACACCGGCGTCTCGTGCAGCCAGCGGCGCAGGTAGACGGAGAACAGGCCGAAGATGCCGCCCAGCAGGAACGGGATACGCCAGGCGTAGCCCTGCACTTCCTCGGCGCTGTAGACACTGTTGATCAGGGTCGCCACCAGCGAACCGATGAGAATGCCCGCGGTCAGACCCGACGTCAGCGTGCCGCAGGCGTAGCCTACATGGCGATGCGGGACGTGCTCGGCGACGAACACCCAGGCCCCCGGCACTTCACCACCAATGGCCGCGCCCTGGATAACGCGCAGCAGCAGGAGCGCCAGCGGCGCCCAGATGCCGATCTGCGCGTAGGTCGGCAGCAGGCCCATGATCAGTGTCGGTACGGCCATCAGGAAAATGCTCAGGGTGAACATCTTCTTGCGCCCGAGCAGGTCGCCGAAGTGCGCCATGACCACACCGCCCAGCGGGCGCGCCAGGTAACCGGCAGCGAACAGGCCGAAGGTCTGCAACTGGCGCAGCCAGTCGGGCATGTCGGCGGGGAAGAACAGCTTGCCGACCACGGTGGCGAAGAACACGAAGATGATGAAGTCGTAGAACTCCAGGGCGCCGCCCAGGGCGGACAGCGAAAGAGTCTTGTAGTCGCTGCGGGTCAACGGACGTGACGCGGGCGCGGCAGGAGCGTTCACAGAAGGCATGGTGCTTGTTATCTCTGCAGGCAAGGAATCTGCGGCCGGCAGCCGCAGGTGCCGCACCATAGCAAATTGCGCGGAGGCGACACAGCGGCGCGCCCGCTGGAATTTCTCGAATTCCGGCGGTCGTCGCGCCGGCCCTCCCTCTATATAATGCGGGCAGGCCGATCAAAAGCTGTCCCAAGGCCTTGCGCCGGCAGGTGTCTTGGGAGAGTTTTTCCATACCCTCACCATGAGTACGCCGGGGGCAAGAGGCCCTTACCTATGATCGAGCTCGAACAAGAAGATCCTATCCCGCAGGGCGACCTGGCCTTGCAGATCACCGCCCTGCCGCGCGAGACCAACGGCTTCGGCGATATCTTCGGTGGCTGGCTGGTGGCGCAGATGGATCTTGCCGGAACCGCCATGTCCAGCCGCATTGCCGGAGGCCGGGTGGCCACGGTAGCCATCGACCGCATGGCCTTCCTGGTCCCGGTCGCTGTTGGCGCGCAGCTCTCCTTCTATACGCAGACCCTGGAAGTAGGCCGCAGCTCGATCCGTATGCTGGTCGAAGTGTGGAGCGACGACCCGCTGTCCAGCGAATGGCGCAAGGTCACCGAGGCTGTATTCGTCTTCGTCGCCATCGACGGCAGCGGCCGTACCCGTCCGGTTCCTCCGCGTCGTGGCTGATAACTGAAAACGCCGGCTCTCTTGCCGGCGTTTTCGTCTCTACTGCAGGGAATCAGCGCTGCGGTTTTCCGCGCACCGGCGCACCGTTGGCCTTGAAGTAGTCGGCGGTGCTGCGCGGCAGCGCGGGACGACCGCGGACCTTATCGGCGAGCTTCTCGGCCATCATGATAGTGGTGGCGTTGAGGTTGCCGGTGATGATCAGCGGCATGATTGACGCATCGATGACCCGCAACCCTTCCATGCCGTGCACGCGGCCCTCGCCATCGACCACCGCCATGTCGTCGTCGCCCATCTTGCACGAGCACGACGGGTGGAACGCCGTTTCGGCGTGCTCGCGGACGAATGCGTCCAGGTCGGCATCACTCTGCTTGTCCAGCCCCGGGCTGATCTCGCGGCCACGGTAGGGGTCGAGCGCCGGCTGGTTCATGATCTCGCGGGTAATCCGGATGGCATCGCGGAACTCCTGCCAGTCCTGCTCGCAGGACATGTAGTTGAACAGGATGCTCGGGGGCTTGCGCGGGTCGCGGGAGGTCAGGTTGATCCGTCCCCGGCTGGGAGAGCGCATGGAGCCGACGTGGGCCTGGAAGCCATGCTCACTCACCGCGTTGCTGCCGTTGTAGTTAATCGCCACCGGCAGGAAGTGGTACTGGATGTTCGGCCACTCGAACTCCGGGCGACTGCGGATGAAACCGCCGGCCTCGAACTGGTTGCTCGCGCCCAGGCCGGTGCCGAGGAACATCCACTCCGCGCCGATCTGCGGCTGGTTCCACCATTGCAACGCCGGGTACAGCGAGACGGGTTGCTTGCAGGCGTACTGCAGGTACATCTCCAGGTGATCCTGGAGGTTCTGTCCGACACCGGGCAGATCGTGCACCACCTCGATGCCCAGGTCGCGCAGCAAAGCGGACGGACCGACGCCGGAGCGCTGCAACAACTGCGGAGAAGCAATGGCACCGGAGCACACCAATACTTCGAGGCGTGCACGCACCTCGGTCAGCGCATTGTCATCGCCGTGCAGGTAGGTCGCACCGATAGCGCGCTTGCCGCTGAACAGGATGCGGTCGGTCAGCGCGTGGGTGACGATAGTCAGGTTCGGCCGCTCACGGGCCTGGTCGAGATAGCCACGGGCGGTACTGGCACGGCGACCTTGCGGCGTGACGGTGCGGTCCATTGGACCGAAGCCTTCCTGCTGGTAACCGTTGAGGTCCTCGGTACGCGGGTAACCGGCCTGCACGCCAGCCTCGACCATGGCGTGAAACAGCGGGTTGTTGCCGGCCTTGGGTGTGGTGACGCTCACCGGGCCGCTACCGCCGTGGTAGTCGTTGGGGCCGATGTCGCGGGTCTCTGCCTTGCGGAAGTACGGCAGGCAATCGAGGTAGGTCCAGTCTTCCAGTCCCTTTTCCTGCGCCCAGCCGTCGAAGTCCATGGCGTTGCCGCGGATGTAGCACATGCCGTTGATCAGCGACGAACCGCCCAGGCCCTTGCCGCGCCCACACTCCATGCGGCGGTTGTTCATGTGCGGTTCCGGGTCGGTCAGGTAGGCCCAGTTGTAGCGGCGGCCCTGCAGCGGGTAGGCCAGCGCCGCAGGCATCTGCGTGCGGAAGTCGGCGCGGTAGTCCGGGCCGCCGGCTTCGAGCAGCAGGACGCTGACGTCGGCGTCCTCGGTCAGGCGCGTGGCCAGCACGTTACCGGCCGATCCGGCGCCAATGATGATGTAGTCGTATTCCTGGGACATGCAGGCCTTCCTCTTTTTCAGGCACGACACCGCCCGCGACGCGTGCGCGCCGGTGTCTGCGTGTTGGGGATGGCCGGTGGTCAGGGAGTCATGCCTGCGACCGGCCTTTCATGGCTCGATCGCGGCGATCAGAACACCGAGGTGTAGTCGCCCAGCTCTACCTGTACGGATTTGATGCGAGTGTAGTGAGCCAGGGTGGTCAGGCCGTTCTCACGACCGACACCCGATTGCTTGTATCCGCCAACCGGCATCTCGGCCGGCGATTCGCCCCAGGTGTTGATCCAGCAGATGCCCGCTTCCAGGCGGTGAATCGCCCGGTGCGCGCGGGTCAGGTCCTGGGTGACGACGCCAGCGGCGAGGCCGTATTCGGTGTCGTTGGCGCGGCGGATGGCCTCGTCTTCGCTGTCGTAGACGAGGATGCTCATGACCGGCCCGAAGATTTCCTCGCGGACGATGGTCATGTCGTCACGGCAGTCAGTGAACACAGTCGGCGCGACGTACGCGCCCTGGCCGAACTCGCCATGGGTGACGCGCTCGCCACCGCACAGCAGGCGGGCCTTCTGCTCTTTGCCGGACTCTATATAGGAGAGCACGCTCTCCATGTGCGGGAAGCTCACCAGCGGGCCGAAGTTGGTGTTCTCGTCCTGCGGGTTGCCCTGGCGGATGCGCTTCACGCGCTCCAGCACCTTGGCCTCGAAGCGCGCCTGCAGGTTGCGCGGGATGAACACGCGGGTGCCGTTGGTGCAGACCTGGCCGGAGCTGAAGAAGTTGGCCATGACGGCGATATCAGCGGCACGGTCGAGGTTCGCGTCCTCGAAGATGATCAGCGGCGACTTGCCGCCCAGCTCCATGGTGACTTCCTTGAGCGAGGAACTGGAAGCGCTGGCCATGACCTTCTTGCCGGTGGCGGTGCCGCCGGTGAAGGAAATCTTCTCGATCAGCGGGTGCTCGGTCAGCCACTGGCCGACTTCGCGGCCGCTGCCGGTGAGGACGTTGAACACGCCATCGGGCAGGCCGGCCTCGGTGTAGATCTCGGCGAGCTTGAGCACGGACAGCGGAGTGACTTCGCTGGGCTTGAAGATCATCGCGTTGCCGGCAGCCAGGGCCGGCGCGGATTTCCACAGGGCGATCTGGATCGGGTAGTTCCAGGCGCCGATGCCGGCGACCACGCCCAGTGGCTCGCGGCGGGTGTAGACGAAACTGGTGTCGCGCAGCGGGATCTGCTCGCCTTCGATGGCGGGCACCAGGCCGGCGTAATACTCGAGCACGTCGGCGCCGGTGACGATGTCGACGAAGCGGGTTTCGGCCAGCGGCTTGCCGGTGTCGAGGGTTTCCAGCTCGGCGAGCTCGTCGTTGCGTTCGCGGAGGATGTCGACGGCGCGACGCAGGATGCGCGAGCGTTGCATGGCGGTCATCGCCGCCCAGACTTTCTGCCCTTGCACCGCGCTCTGCACGGCACGCTCGACGTCTTCCTTCGAGGCGCGTTGTACCTGGGCGAGGACTTCACCGTTGGCCGGATTGATGGTCTCGAAGGTGGCGCCGCTGGTGGCTTCCACGTAGCGACCGCCAATGTAGAGCTTCTGTACTTCGAATCGAGCCATGGTGCGGTGGTCCTCTCTTGTCGGTGTCAGCGCAAGGCTGCGCCCGCTATCCGGGGCGCTTGGCCAGTTGTTGGTCGAGGTAGTCGTAGGCAATCGCCAACGCCTGCTCGGTGTCGAAGGCGTCGCCCGAGAGCGCGCCCCGCAGCCAGAGGCCGTCGATCAGCGCGGCCAGCCCGCGGGCGGCGCTGCGTGCCTGGGCCAGCGGCAGTTCGCGGCGGAACTGGCTGCACAGGTTCGAATACAGCCGGTGGTCGTTGATCCGCTGCAGCCGGCGCAGCGCCGGCTGGTGCATGCTGGTTGCCCAGAAGGCCAGCCAGGTTTTCATCGCCGGACCGTTGACCTGACTGCTGTCGAAGTTGCCGGCGATGATGGCCCGCAGGTGCGAGCGCGGTTCATCGTTGCGCAAGGTAGCGCGGCGCTCGGCGACGGCCTTGCTCAATGCCGACATCAAATGTCGCATCGTCGCTTCCAGCAGTCCGTTCTTGTCCTGGAAGTAGTGGCTGATGATGCCGTTGGAGACCCCCGCCAGGCGGGCGATCAGGGCGATGCTGGCGTCGCTCATGCCCACCTGGTCCACCGCCTCGAGGGTCGCGTGGATCAGTTGGGAACGGCGAATCGGCTGCATACCGACCTTGGGCATTTTTCAATCTCCTCTTCGCCGGACATGCCTGTGCCGTCCGGCGATACTGTGGGCCAGTCTATTTGTTTTTTATTGAACGCTCAATCAATCAAGAATATGCTGCGTTGCATCAAGACCTCCGAAGCTCCCGCATGGCGGGGCCTATACCGTTCATCGCTGCGCCATATTCCCGCCGGCAAGGATCGCAGAATCCGCGCCTGATGTGTCGTAGCCGCTCTCCCCGGTGACGTCGCCTGACGGCACCCGCCCGTTGCGACGGGCCTTCCACAGCCCGGCCATGCGCCGGGCTTTCTTTTTGGGTTCTCGTTGTAGGAGCGAGCTTGCTCGCGAATGGATTCATCGGCAGCACCAGCGTCGGGCGGTTCGCGAGCAAAGACTGGGCGTCCCCCTCGCTCCTACAGATCACGGCGTGACCTGGCGCAAGCGATCGAGAACGCGAGGGACTATGGTTTGAGCCACACCCCTCGCGAGGATCGCCGCCATGTCGCAACACCCGCTCTGGCAAGCCCTGGGCCGCCACTGGAAATGGATCGCCCTGCGGGGCGTTGCCGCACTGCTGTTCGGCATCCTGGCGATGGTCTGGCCAGGCATTGTGCTGACCGTCATGGTGCTTTTCTTCGGCGCCTACGCCTTTGTCGACGGCCTGTTCACCCTGATCGCCGCCGCGCAGATGCGCGAATCCGGTCGGCCACTGTGGCCGCTGGTGCTGGTGGGTTTGCTGGGAATCATCGCCGGACTGGTCGCCTTCTTCTGGCCACAACTCACGGCGCTGGGCCTGCTGATGCTGATCGCCGGCTGGGCACTGGTGATGGGCGTGCTGCAGATCATCGCCGCCATCCGCCTGCGCAAGGCGCTGCAGAACGAATGGTGGCTGGGGCTTTCCGGCGCGGTATCGGTACTGTTCGGCGTACTGATGATTGGCAACCCCGGGGCCGGGGCGATCGCCGTGGCCTGGGTGATCGGCGCTTACTCGGTGTTCTTCGGCGTGCTGCTGATCCTGCTTGCCCTGCGCCTGCGCAAGACTTCCACCTTCAATGCCTGAGGAGCGGGACTGGTGCCTGCTGCGCCTGGATGACAATGGCAACCGCTTCGTCATGCGTCGCCAGCTGACCCGCGCCGAGGCCGAAGCCCTGGCGCGGGACTACCAGGCGCGCGGCCACAAGCAGAGCTACTGGGCGGAGCGCGAGACGCCCCGCCCGGCCTGACTCAGCAGCCGGTCAGGCGCGCTTCCACGCGCTCGGCGGGGAAGAAGATCGGCCGCAGGCGCACCCCCACGGTATTGCCGAAGAACGCCGCCACCAGCCACAACCAGCCATGCAAGCTGCCGGAAGCGATACCGCTGAAGTACGCACCGATGTTACAGCCGTAGGCCAGGCGCGCGCCGTAGCCCAGCAGCAGGCCACCGATCACCGCCGCGACCAGCGAGCGTGCCGGAATTTTCAGGCTCGGGGCGAAACGCCCGGCAAGGCCGGCAGCCAGCAGCGCGCCGATCATGATGCCGAAGTCCATCACGCTGGTGACGTCCTGCCACACTGGCGCTGCCAGTGCCTTGGCGTTGGCTTCGGCCTGCCAGAAGGCCCACTGGTCCACAGCGATGCCAAGACTCTCGAACGCCTTCGCGCCCCACAGGGCGAAAGCCGAGGTGACGCCCCACGGACGCCCGGCCAGTGCCAGGGTGGCGAAGTTCAGCAGCGCCAGCGCGATGGCACCCCAAACCAGCGGCCAGGGGCCGCGCAGGAAACGACCTGCGCCGTGCTCGCCGTTGCTCGCGATCAGCTCCAGCACACCGTGACGGCGGCGCTCCAGTACCACGCTGATGGCGGCGATGGCGGCGAACAGCGCCAGGCTCAGCGCCAGCGCCGGGAACAGGCCGAGAGACTGGACGATGGAAGTCGGTGGCAGCGACGGCAGGGCGAACCACCAGCCGATGTGGTGAGTGGCGACCACCGAACCGATGATGAAGAACAGCAGCGTCACCAGCATTCGAGCGTTGCCGCCGCCCACGGTGAACAGCGTGCCGGAGGCGCAGCCACCGCCCAGTTGCATGCCGATGCCGAAGATGAAGGCGCCAACGATGACCGAAGTGCCAGCCGGAGAGACCAGACCTTTCACTGGCTCGCCAAACAAGGTGCCAGCCGCGAGCGCCGGGAAGAACAGCAGCACCGCGATCGCCAGCATCACCATCTGCGCACGCAGGCCGGCGCCCCGGCGCTCACGGATGAACACACGCCAGGCGGAGGTGAAGCCGAAGGCCGCGTGGTAGAGCGTCAGCCCCAGCGCGCCGCCGACCAGGAACAGCAGCGCCTGTCGCCCGCTGACCGCCTGGGCGAGGAACGACGCGCCGGCCAGCAGCAGGAGGAAGGCGATCCAGAGCGCGCTGGACTTGCGCTCGGGAACGGTGGACAGGGCTAGGCTCATGGCGACTCCAGGGATGCTTTTTCAAGAGGGGCAGCATTCTAGGGAGCGTAGTGCCTCGCGCCAACTTCGTAAGTCAGCTAAGGAAATAACCAGGCGTTAGGACACGACGCAGGGCGCATAACGCCTCAAGCGTTATCCGCCAATAACTCCGAGCCAGGGGCCGGATGGCAGATAACCGCTCACGCCTATCCGCCCTACGCCCAGGCCTTGCGCAATGCCTTCAGCGCCTCGGCGATCCGCGCCTCCGGCACGGCCGCGAAGCCCAGCACCAGTCCGGCACGCTGATCCGCCGGCTCGGTCGACTCCGGCAGCCAGTAATCGCTCAGTGCATTCACCTCCACGCCCACGGCAGCGGCGCGACGCACCAACGCCTGTTCGCGCTCGCGGCTGTCAACCCTCACGCACAGATGCAGCCCCGCCTCCACCGCTGGCATCGGCGCACAACCGTCCACTTGCGGCCAGCCCCGCAGCAGCGCATCGCGACGACTACGGGCGGCACGGCGCATACGGCGGACGTGGCGCTGGAAATGCCCTTCGGCGATGAAGTCGGCCATCACCCGCTGGGTGCCGACTTCCGAATGGCGCACGTCCAGGGCACGGCGGCGCGCGAAAGCCTGCGCCAATGCCGGCGGGACAACGAGATAACCCAGGCGCAATGCCGGAAAGGCGATCTTGCAGAAGGTCCCGACGTAGAGCACACGGTCATGGCGGTCCAGCGCCGCCAACGGCATCAGCGGGGTGCCGCTGTAGCGGTACTCGCCGTCATAGTCGTCCTCGACGATCCAGCCATTGCTGCGCTCGGCCCACTCCAGCAATTCCAGGCGACGTGCCAGCGACAGGGTCACGCCGGTGGGGTACTGGTGCGAGGGCGTGACGTAGACCAGGCGGCAATCCGGCAACTGCCCCAGTTGCTCGGTGCGCAGGCCATCGGCATCCACCGCGATTCCATGCAACCGTGCGCCCGCCGTGGCGAAGGCATGGCCGGCGGCCCGATAACCGGGGTTCTCGATGGCAGCAACGTCACCGCTGGCCAGCAGCACCTGGGCGCACAGCGCAATGCCCTGCTGGGCCCCGCTGGTGATGATGATCTGCCCGGCGTCACAGTGCAGACCGCGCGTGCTGCGCAGGTAGGCGGCGACCAGCTCGCGCAGGCGCTGCTCGCCGGCCGGATCGCCGTAGCCCAGGCAATCCAGCGGCGGATCGCGCCAGAAGCGTGCCTGCAGCCGCGCCCAGGTGTCGAAGGGAAACAGGTCGAAGGCCGGTACGCCCACACGGAAAGCGCGCGGCGCGCCGGTCGGCGGCATGGGCAAGTGATGCCGCGCTAGCCGCTCGAGGGACGGTGCGTCCGGGTTGCGCGCCTCGCTGCGGATCGTCTCGACCGCGGGCTGCACGCGCTCGGCCACATAGGTGCCGTCGCCCGTACGGCCCTCGATGTAACCCTCGGCATAGAGTTGCTCGTAGGCGCGCACCACGGTGTTGCGCGAGACGCTCAGCGACGCCGCCAGGTCGCGGCTGGCCGGCAGCCGCGAACGGGCTGCTAGGCGGCCATCGAGGATGCGCTCGCGCAGCGCCTGGAACAGTTGCAGGCCCAGCGGTTGCGCAGGATCGAGGCGAATGCCGGAAGGGTTGAACGGCAGCGGAACACTCATGGGACAGCTTCCAGGACAGCTAAAATGGTTCCTTTGATTTGACCATGAATGGCTCTTTAGCAGAACCAATTCCGCGCCTAGGCTGGAAGCACTCCAACGCACACAAGGTCGTCACCATGTCTTCCGCTGTCGAGATCCGCCCGATCACCGCCGATGATCACGCCGCCTGGCTGCCGCTCTGGCAGGGCTACCAGCGCTTCTACAAGACCACCATCGACGAGGCCACCACGGCCGTCACCTGGCAGCGATTCCTCGATGCCGCCGAGCCGATGCACGCCGCCCTCGCCTGGCGCGATGGCGTGGCGATCGGCATGGTGCATTTCATCTACCATCGCTCCTGCTGGACCCAGGGCGACTACGTCTACCTGCAGGACCTGTACGTCGCCGAAGGCCAGCGCGGTGGCGGCATCGGTGCGGCGCTGATCGAGCACGTCTACGCCGACGCCCGCGCCAAGGGTGCCTCGCGGGTGCACTGGCTGACCCACGAGAGCAACACCGACGCCATGTTCCTCTATGACCGGATCGCCGACCGCTCCGGGTTCGTCCAGTACCGCAAGATCCTCTGAGCCGGAGCCCCCATGAACGACCAACCCCTGCTGAACTGGCACCCCGCCGCCAGCCCCGAGCGCCGTACGCTGACCGGCCGCACCATCAACTTGGCGCCGCTGGACGTCGCCACCCACGGCGATGACCTTTGGCAAGCGCTGCAAGGTCCGGACTGCGACCCCGTGCTCTGGGACTACCTGCCCTATGGCCCCTTCACCGGGCGCGCAGCGTTCGACGCGTGGCTGGCAGGCAATGCGGCAAGCAATGACCCGCTGTTCTTCGCCGTAATCGATCGCACCAGCGGCCGCGCTGTCGGGCTGCTCAGCTACCTGCGGATATTCCCCAGGGACGGCAGCATCGAGATCGGCCATATCGCCTATGGGCGCGTCATGCAGCGCTCGCCGGCCTCCACCGAGGCGGTCTACCTGCTCGCCCGCTGGGCCTTCGAGATGGGCTACCGGCGCCTGGAGTGGAAGTGCAACGCGCTGAATGCCCGTTCCATGCGGGCCGCCGCGCGCCTGGGCTTCGTCTTCGAAGGCACCTTCCGCCAGGCCACCGTGGTGAAGGATCGCAACCGCGACACCGCCTGGTTCTCCATCATCGACAGCGAATGGCCGCGCTGCCAGCGCGCCTTCGAACGCTGGCTGGACGCTGCCAACCTCGACGCTGACGGGCAGCAGCGCGCTCGCCTGGAAGACCTGCGCCAGGGCTGATCTTTTCATTCTCCGGGAACTGCCCGCTGCGTAAAGGATCGGTGATACTGACTCTTTCGCAGCGCAGTCCCGGAGACCACCATGAGCAGCGACATCCAGACACCCCGCGTTGAACAGGTGCAGATCGACCAACTGCCCTGCTGGCGCATCCATACCGCCCATGGTGAAGCCCTGATCGCCCAGCAGGGCGCGCAACTGCTGAGCTATCAGCCCCACGAGCAGCCGCCGCTGGTGTGGCTGAGCGACACCGCCGAATACCACCACGGCCAGTCCCTGCGCGGCGGCGTACCGGTGTGCTGGCCGTGGTTCGGCAATCTGGAACGCAACCCGGTGGAAATCCGCACCGCCTACCAGGGCGACAAGGCACCCGCCCATGGCCTGGTACGCGCGGTGGACTGGCAGCTGGACGATATCGCCGACGAACTGGGCCAGCTCTCCGTGCATTTCAGCTTCGACGCGCGTGACGGCCTGCCCGGCTGGCCGCACTCGGCGCGGCTGGAGCTGGTGATGCGCTTCGGCGAGCGCCTGACCCTGGAAATGACCACCCACAACCTGGGCAACGCACCGCTGCCGGTCAGCCAGGCGCTGCACACCTATTTCGCCGTGGCTGACGTGCGCCAGGCCAGCATCGACGGCCTGCAGGGCTGCCGCTACGTGGAGACGCTGGAGAACTGGGAGCTGCGTGAACAGCACGGGGTGGTGCGCATCGCCGGGGAAACCGACCGCATCTACCTGGACGTGGAAAAACCGCTGGTGATTCGTGATCCGGTGTGGGAGCGCGGCATCCACATCCAGGCCGGCGGCTCGCGTTCGGCGGTGGTGTGGAACCCATGGACCGACAAGGCCGCACGCCTGTCGCAGTTCACGGACGATGCCTGGCAGGACATGCTCTGTATCGAGACCGCGCGGGTCTGGGACGACGTGATGAGCGTGGCGCCCGGGCGCAGCGAGACAATGCGCGTGGAAATCTGGAGCGAACCGCTGCAGGGCTGATCACTCAGCGGTATGACAATACGTAGGAGCGGACTCTGTCCGCGATCGGTCCGCATCGCGCCGGACGCCAATCGCGGACAGAGTCCGCTCCTACGAGAGCAATACCTTACAGATCGCTCTCTTCCACCGGCCGCACCTTGGCGTCGTCGATGGCATAGGCCGCATCCGCCAGGTCATTGCTGACCTTTTCGACCTTCAGCGTGCCGCTGACCCAGACCGGGTTGTAGATATCGTCGATCCGAATGCCCTTGGGGTAGCGCACCAGCACGATCTGGTTCGGCGGCGGCGGCGGCACGTGGATGCAGGCCCCCGGGTAGGGCACCAGGAAGAATTCGGTAACGCGGCCCTTGGCGTCATTCTCCAGCGGCACCGGATAGCCTCCCAGGCGCAACGCCTTGCCGTTGAGCGCCGCCACCGTCTTGGTCGAATACATCACCTGCGGCAGCTTCTTGTCGGACTGCTTGAGCCCGCCCTTGTTGGTGAAGGTGCCGTTGGCCTCGGGGCCGCTGTGGGTGATTTCCGGCATGTTTTCCAGCGCCTTGCGGTCGCTCGGCGGCATCAGGGACAGCCAGTCGGTTTCGGGGAGCTCGGCGGCGGACGCCAGGGAGGTCAGCAGCATCAGGCTGCAGGCAAGCAATGTTCGACGCATCGTGGACTCGAAAGGCCCGGTCGGGCACAGGCGGGATATTCCTCCAGCACCCTCCCCCTGGCGGGAGAGGGCCGGAAATCACCGTCAATTCTTCTTGATCAGGCCGTAAATGACCAGCAGCACGATGGCGCCGATCACCGCGCCGATGAAGCCCGCCGCCTGGCCGGCCGCATAGATGCCCAGTGCCTGGCCGCCGTAGGTGGCCAGCAGCGAGCCGCCGATGCCGATCAGGATGGTCATGATCCAGCCCATGCTGTCATCGCCGGGCTTCAGGAAGCGTGCGATGAGTCCGACGATCAGGCCGATGACGATGGTTCCGATAAATCCCATGACAGTCCCTCCTTGTGGGTTGAGCGCGGTGGGTGCGCGCCTGTCATGGGACAGTGTAGGAAATGCCAGCGTTCCGTGTTTTGCCGCGATCCAGAGCGACCGCCGGTGTTTCGCCAGCCTTACAGCGTTGTGGAAAACCGACATGAAAAAAGCCGCGCCAGTGATTGACGCGGCTTCTTTCAGAGCACCGTAACGGTCAGCCCTTGGCGATCAACGCCTCGACCTCGGCAATGCGCGCCGTCAGGGTCGGCAGGTCGGCGCTGCGCAGGGTGGCGTGGCCAACCTTGCGCCCGGCCTTGAAGGCCTTGCCGTAGTGGTGCAGATGGCAATCGGCAATGTTCAGCACATCCGCCACCGGCGGGACTTCGCCGATGAAGTTGAGCATGGCGCTCTCGCCAACTTTCGCCGTCGAGCCCAACGGCAAGCCGGCGATGGCGCGCACGTGGTTCTCGAACTGGCTGCACTCGGAGCCTTCGATGGTCCAGTGGCCGGAGTTGTGCACGCGCGGGGCGATCTCGTTGGCCTTCAGGCCGCCGTCGACCTCAAAGAATTCGAAGGCCATCACGCCGACATAGGCCAGCTTGTCGAGCACGCGGCCGACGTAGTCCTCGGCCAGCTGCTGCAGCGGGTGCTCGGTGCTGGCCACGGACAGGCGCAGGATGCCGTTCTCGTGAGTGTTGTGCACCAGCGGGTAGAAGCGCGTCTCGCCATCACGGGCACGCACCGCCACCAGCGAGACTTCGCCGGTGAAGGGCACGAAGCCTTCGAGGATGCAGGGCACGCTACCCAGTTCAGCGAAGGCGCCGGTGACGTCCTCTGGCTTGCGCAGGACCTTCTGGCCCTTGCCGTCGTAGCCCAGGGTACGGGTCTTCATCACCGCCGGCAGGCCGATGCTGGCCACCGCGGCATCGAGGTCGGCCTGGGACTGCACGTCGGCGAAGGCCGGGGTCGGAATCCCCAGGTCCTTGAACATCGACTTCTCGAACCAGCGGTCGCGGGCGATGCGCAGCGACTCGGCGTTCGGATAGACCGGCACGAACTGCGAGAGGAAGGCCACGGTCTCGGCCGGCACGCTCTCGAACTCGAAGGTCACCAGGTCAACCTGGTCGGCCAGTTGGCGCAGGTGGTCCTGGTCGCTGTAGTCAGCGCGGATGTGTTCGCCCAGGGCTTGCGCGCAGGCGTCCGGCGCCGGGTCGAGGAAGGCGAAGTTCATGCCCAGCGGAGTGCCCGCCAGGGACAGCATGCGGCCCAGCTGGCCGCCACCGATGACACCGATCTTCATGGTCGTACTCAGGCCTCGCGCGGATCGGGATTGTCCAGCACCGTCTCGGTCTGGGTGGCGCGGAACTGCTTCAGCGCCTCGTGGTATTTGGGGTACTTGGCGCCCAGGATACTGGCGGACAGCAGGGCGGCGTTGGTCGCGCCGGCCTTGCCGATGGCCAGGGTGGCGACCGGGACGCCCGCAGGCATCTGCACGATGGACAGCAGCGAATCGACGCCCGAGAGCATGGAGGATTGCACCGGCACGCCGAGGACCGGCAGGTGGGTCTTGGCGGCGCACATGCCCGGCAGGTGGGCGGCACCGCCGGCGCCGGCGATGATCACTTCGATGCCGCGGCCGTCGGCCTCTTCGGCGTACTGGAACAGCAGGTCCGGAGTACGGTGGGCGGAAACCACCTTCACTTCATACGGAATGCCGAGCTTGTCCAGCATGTCTGCGGTGTGGCTCAGGGTGCTCCAGTCGGATTTCGAACCCATGATCACGCCAACCAGTGCGCTCATCGTCGTGCCTCTCTCAAGTGCGCTCTTGGCGCGTCAGAAACCAACAAGCCACGACTCCGTGAGGGCGTGGCTTGTACGTGGCCAAACCGGCGGGCAGTGCCGGCTTGAAGGCGGCGCAGTATACCGCAAAGGGCACGCTGGCGTGCACTGCCCGTGACCGTTGGTCCCGATTTCGTCATTCCGGGGGGCGCAGGGGTGTTGGCGACTTCGGAAAAGCTTGCCACAGCTCAAGATGGCCTAGGCTCAGAGGCTCAGACTCGTCTGAGCCGAGCCTGCCCGGACTGGGCAGGCACCTCATCCTTCAAGGAGCGAGCGCAATGTCCACGACCCTGCCCACGACCATGAAAGCCGCCGTCGTCCACGCCTTTGGCCAGCCGCTGCGGATCGAGGAAGTCAAAGTCCCGCTGCCCGGCCCCGGGCAAATCCTGGTGAAGATCGAGGCTTCCGGCGTCTGCCACACCGACCTGCACGCCGCCGAGGGCGACTGGCCGGTGAAACCCAGCCTGCCCTTCATCCCCGGCCACGAGGGCGTCGGCTTCGTCGCCGCGGTCGGCGCTGGCGTCACCCGCGTGAAGGAAGGCGACCGCGTCGGCGTGCCCTGGCTGTACACCGCCTGCGGTTGCTGCGAACACTGCCTGACCGGTTGGGAAACGCTCTGCGAGAGCCAGCAGAACACCGGTTACTCGGTGAACGGCGGTTACGCCGAATACGTCCTGGCGGACCCGAACTACGTCGGCATCCTGCCCAAGGAAGTCAGCTTCCTCGAGATCGCGCCGATCCTCTGCGCGGGCGTCACCGTCTACAAGGGCCTGAAGGAAACCGGGGCACGCCCCGGCCAGTGGGTAGCGATTTCCGGCATCGGCGGCCTCGGCCATGTGGCCGTGCAGTACGCCAAGGCCATGGGCTTGCACGTGGTAGCGGTGGACGTGGATGACGCCAAGCTGGAACTGGCCAAGCGCCTGGGCGCCAGCCTGACCATCAACGCGAAGAAGGAGGACCCGGTCGAGGTGGTCCAGCGCGATATCGGCGGCGCCCACGGCGTGCTGGTCACGGCGGTGTCCAACAGCGCCTTCGGCCAGGGCATCGGCATGGCTCGCCGGGGCGGCAGCGTATCGCTGGTCGGTCTGCCACCGGGCGATTTCCCCACGCCGATCTTCGACGTGGTGCTCAAGGGCCTGCACATCACCGGCTCCATCGTCGGCACCCGCGCCGACCTGCAGGAAGCCCTGGACTTCGCTGGCGAAGGCCTGGTGAAAGCCACCGTCGCCTCCGGCAAGCTGGATGACATCAACAGCATCCTCGATCGCATGCGCGCCGGGCAGATCGAAGGACGGATCGTCGTCGAGATGTAAGCGCCGTTCCAAACACCAAGCTCTGCGTAGGATGGCTTGGAGCGCAGCGATACCCATCGATCGCGATGCAGCCAGCATGGGTATCGCTGCGCTCCACCCATCCTACAAAAGCTGCCCTGTAGGAGCGGATTCATCCGCGATCCGGCCGGCAGGCCGGCATTCAGGCGCATCGCGGACAGAGTCCGCTCCTACGAATCAGAACTCCACAGTGGTCGAAATCTCGAACTGCCGTGGCTCGCCGACTGCGACGTAGAGGTTGTTCGCCGCCGACGGGTAGTAGGTGCGGTCGAACAGGTTCTTCACGTTGAACTGGAAGCCGACGTTATGGCCACCCAGTTTCGTGTCATAGCTGGCGAAGGCATCGGTCACGGTGTAGGACGGCAATTCGAAGGAATTGGACGGATCGCCCGCGCGCTTGCCGACGTAGCGCGGCCCACCGCCCAGGCGCAGGTTGTCGCCGCCGAAGATCGAACCAGCGTCATACACTGCCGCCAGCGAGGCGGTTTGCTTGGCCACGTTCTGCAGGCGGTTGCCCTCCAGCACCGGGTCTTCGGTCACTTCGGCATCCAGCCAGGCGTAGCTGCCGATCAGGCTCCACTGCTCGGTCAACTGGCCAGTGACGTCCAGCTCCGCACCGTAGGAGCGCACCTTGCCGGCGGTACTGACGCGGCTGTCGCCGTTGCTGTCGAGCTGGGTGACCATCACGTTGCGCTTGCGAATGTCGAAGAAGGCCAGGTTGGCGGTGACGCGGCCGGGGATGTCGAGCTTGCCGCCGATCTCCCAGGAGGTCGCCTCTTCCGGCTGGATCGCCGAGTCGATCACCTCGCCCGTGGACAGCGGCGCGATGGTGGAGTTGGGCTTGAACGACTGGGTGTAGCTGCCATACAGCGACATCTCGTCGTTGATCTTGTAGATCACCCCGGCGCGCGGTACCCACTTCTGTCCGCTGATATCGGTGTTGGCCTTGAACGGCCGGCCGCGCCCGGCGTACTGGTCGTACATCTGGTAGCGCCCGCCGGCGACCAGGATCCAGTGTTCGTCCAGGTGCCAGGAATCCTGCAGGAATAACGAGTCGCTGCGCAGCTTGTCGGTCTGGTCGCTGTCGCCGGGGCTGACCGCGGTGGCCGGGGAAATCTGCCCGTACACCGGATCGAGGTAGTTGAAGGTGGTGTTCCTGGTGTCGCGGATCAGGTCGGCGCGGTAGATCTTGCGCTTCTCGCTGTCGATGCCGAAGGTCACCTCGTGGCGAAAACCACCGAGTTGCAGGTCACCGTTCAGCCCGGCGGTGGCGAAGCTGTCGCTGCTCACCGCGCCGCGGGTGGCGTCGGTGCGGCGGGTCAGGGTGCCCTTGCTGTTGACCTTGGTGACGCGGGCCTGGTTGTCATCATAGGTCTCGCGGGTCCAGCCGTAGGCGAAATGCGCCTTCCAGGCATCGTCGATGCGGTGCTCGACGTCCAGGCGGGTCAGGTCGGAGCGGCCTTCGGTGATGTTGAAGGGCTCGTCCAGGCGGCGCGTGCGCGGAATATCCAGCGGCTTGTTGGTGCGCGGGTCGATGGCGGTGCCACGGTCGAACGGCGTCTTGAACTCGCGGTGCTCGTAGCTGAGGTTCACCGTGGTGTCCTCGCCGAACCAGGCCAGCGACGGAGCGACGAGGGTCTCGCGCTGCTGGCCGAAATTGCGCCAGTAGTTCTCGTCCTGGTGATCGACGATCAGCCGGTAGGCCAGGTTGCTCTCGCCCAGCGCGCCGGTACTGTCGACCTGCGCGCCGCTGCCCTGCTTGCCGTGGGCGTAGGTCGAGCCGCGCAGGGTGACGGCGTTGTACTGCTGCAGCTGCGGCTTCTTGCTCACCACGTTGACGATGCCGCCCGGGTCCTGGATGCCGTACAGCAGCGAGGCCGGGCCCTTGAGCACTTCGACGTGGTCGGCGGTGGCGGTGAGGTTGCGGCCCAGCACCGAGGGCAGGCCGTCGCGCATGATCGAACCGTCGCGATTATCGCCGAAGCCGCGTTTCATCACCGCGTCCTGGGTGCCGCCGAGGGTGTTGGCCTGGGTGATACCGCTGATGTTGCCAAGGGCGTCGTCGAGGTTGCGCGGCTTCTGATCGCGCAGCGCCTGGGCCGGGACCGTGACGATGCTTTGCGGGGTTTCCAGCACCGGCGTGTCGGTGCGACCGATGGAGGCGACCGGTGCAGGTTGGTAGCTGGTCGACGCCGCCTGGCCGGTGACGGTGGTGTCAGTGAGACTCAGGGTGTCGGTCGGCACGCGCTCCAGGGTCAGGGTGCGGCCATCGAGGGCGCGGAAGCGGTAGCCGGAGCCCGCGAGCAGGCGATTCAGCGCGTCGTTGGCGCTGAGCTGGCCGGCAACCGCCGGGGCACTGAGGTCATAAGGCGCCTCGTCGGTGTAGACCACGCTGAGGCCGGTCACCCGACTGAACTCGCTGAGCGCCTGGGGCAACGGCTGTGAGGCGATGGCGAAAGCAAAGCGCGCCTGCAGGGCAGCGCCGTCAGCGGCATTCTCGGCCCTCGCGGAGGGAGCCTGCACGGTGACCAGGGCAGCGCCGAGCACGACGGCGGCCAAGGGTTTCAGGGACAATTCGGGAACAGCGCGGCGCAGCGGGATCATCGGGGCTCTCTTGCTCGAAGGTCGGACTACACATGCGAATAAATCGCATTCATGACCACTACACGGAGCAGCCGCCGCAGTACCTCACCCCTTTTTCGAAAAAATCTTCGCCCTCAGCGAATCAGCACGAAGCGACCGAGCAGAGGCTGCTGATGGAAGCCCACCACCGCCTGCAGGGAATCCAGCGCCGCCTGCGGATCAGCGCTGCGGAAACTGCCGCTGACCCGGCGCTGCGCCAGTTCGCTGTCGAGCAGCACGATGCGGCCCGGGTAGTAAGTGCCCAGGCGCTCCAGCACCTCGCCCAGCGGCGCACGGTAGAAGGTCAGCCAGCCCTGGCGCCAGGCCAGCGCGGCCTGGGCATCGGCGGGCTGCGCCTCGCCGAGCCTCGTGCCATTGATGCTGACCCGTTCGCCAGCACCCAGCACCACTTCCGGCATGCCGACGGCATGGCTGCCACGCACCGAAACACGACCTTCGGCGACGGTGACGCCGGTCTGCTCGCCCAGGCGGCGAACTTCGAACTCGGTGCCGAGCACCCGCGCCTCGCCCTCGCCGGCACGTACCACGAAGGGTTTGGGCAGGTGTTCCACGGCGAAGGAAGCGGCGCCGCGCAGCAACTCGACGCGACGTTGATCGCCGTCCAATGAAACGGCAACAGCGCTATCGGCATCCAGGGTCAGGCGCGAGCCGTCGCCCAGGGTGATCTCACGCACTTCGCCCGGTGCGCTGACGTAGTCGGCGGCAAGGTCCGTCAGCCAATTGTCCGGTTTCCACCAGCCGCCGGCCCAGAGCATCAGCAGCAGGCAGGCGGCGCTGGCCAGCGGGTAGGCCCAGCGCCTGTGATTGCTCTGCGCGCGGCGCGGTACCGGGCGATCCATCGCGGCGAGATAGGCGCCCAACGCATCACCCTCCGCCGCCGCCAACCGTTGCGCCGGCAGCGCGCTGGCCTGCCAGAGCGCATCGACTTCGGCGTAGGCGCGGGCATGTTGCGGATCAGCCGCCAGCCACGCCCGGAAGGCCCCCAGCCATGCGTCGCCGCCGGCGTCGTGCAGGCGCAGCAGCCACTGGCGCGCCTGACGCTGGGCGTCCTCGGGCGAGGTGGCGATTTCGGGCTTCATCGGTCGGCGGCTCCACGGCGATCTGCCGGCGCGGCGGGCTCCAGGCTCGCCTTGCAGGCATCGAGGGCGCGCATCATATGTTTTTCCACGGCGCTCTGGGAAAGCCCCATGGCCGCGGCGATCTCGCCATAGGTGCGGCCATGCACGCGGCTGAGCAGGAAGATATGGCGGGTGCGTTCGGGCAACTGGCGCAGGGCATCCTCGATGAGGTCCAGTTCGGCACCGGCCTGCACCGCCTGCTCGGGCGAAGGTTGCGCATCGTCTTCATCGGGGAGCAGCGCGCTCAGGGTCCGGCCGCGCGAATCTTCGCCGCGCAGGTGATCGATGGCCAGGTTGCGCGCACTGCGCAGCAGGTAGCTGCCGAGCTCTTCCACCGGTGCCTGCGGGCGCTTCCAGAAGCGCAGGAACAGGTCCTGCACCAGGTCCGCCGCCGTGGCACGGCAACCGACCCGGCGGCGTACCAGGGCTTCCATGCGCGGGCGCTGGGAGAGGAACACCCGCAGGAAATCCTCGCGCGGCAATGCCTCGGCGGGCGCCGGGGCGTCCGCGGCGCGGGAGTCGGCCGGGCGGTCGGAATGGGACATCGGGGCTGCAGGCTCGCCAGCGGTCCGCACCGAAGCCGGTGCGAGGGGAAGACCCTGGAAAGCCGCAAATGATAATGCTTATCAAATAAACGGAATAGCCCCGGCTGTCTGCCTCAAGGCGTCTCGTCCAGCCCCAGGCCGCCTTCGAGCTTGCGCCAGAGCAGACGAATCTGCGCCTTGCGCACCAGGGCGCAACGGTACAGACGGATTTCCTGCGGGACGATCCAGTGCGGACCGCCGCACAGCGCCAGTTCGCCGCGTGCCAGCTCCGATTCCATGCTCAGGCGCGGCACCCAGGCCACGCCCATGCCTTGCAGCGCCATGCTTTTCAGGCTGTCGGCCATCGCCGTTTCATAGACAGTGGTGTAGCGCAGGTTGCGCTGGCGCAGCAGCAGGTTGACCCCGCGACCGAGGAAGGCCCCGGCACTGTAAGCCAGCAGCGGCACGCTCTGGCCGCTGTCGAGATCGAAGAGCGGCACGCCGGCGGAGTTCACCGCGCACACCGGCAGCATCTCGGTGCGCCCCAGGTGCAGCGAGGGGAACACTTCCGGGTCCATCTGCAGCGCGGCATCCGGATCATAGAAGGCCATCATCAGGTCGCAGCCGCCTTCGCGCAGCAGGTGCACCGCCTCGCCGACGTTGGTCGCCACCAGGCGGCTGGCGATGTTCAGGCCTTCCGAGCGCAGCCGGGAAATCCACGCGGGGAAGAAGCCCAGCGCCAGCGAGTGCGCGGCGGCGAACTGCAGCACCTCGCCCTGCCCGCCTTCCAGGTGGTGCAGGTGGCGCACCACCTGGCCGAGCTGCTCGACCACTGCGCGAGCGGTGACCAGGAACAGTTGGCCGGCCTCGGTCAGCTCGATGGGCGTGCGCTGGCGGTTCACCAGGGTCAGGCCGAGGGCGTCCTCCAGGCTGCGGATACGCCGGCTGAAGGCCGGCTGGGTGACGAAGCGCTTTTCAGCGGCCTGGGAAAAACTGCGGGTGGTGGCCAGGGTGCTGAAGTCTTCCAGCCATTTGGTCTCGAGGTTCACGTCAACTCCAACGCGTTCACACGTTGATCGATTGGTCAGGAGCCGGGCGCGCGTAGCACAGTCACACGCTCGCCGTCATCAATTCGTCACAGGGTACATTATGCCGTTCGTGCATGAGGCAGCCTTTAACAGCATTGGCCGACGAAAGGCGAAATCCCTAGTCTACCGGGCATCGCGGCACTGGCCGTGTTTCCCTGAGACAATCCCCGTCATGTCCCCTGTTGCATCGTTCCGCATCGAGAAAGACCTCCTCGGCACCCTCGAAGTACCTTCTGACGCCTACTTCGGCATCCAGACCCTGCGCGCTGTGAACAACTTCCGCCTCTCGGGCGTGCCGCTGTCGCACTACCCGAAACTGGTCGTAGGCCTGGCGATGGTCAAACAGGCGGCAGCCGATGCCAACCACCAGCTTGGCCATCTGTCGAACGAGAAGCACGCTGCCATCAGCGAAGCCTGTGCCCGCCTGATCCGCGGTGACTTCCACGACCAGTTCGTGGTGGACATGATCCAGGGTGGCGCCGGTACTTCCACCAACATGAACGCGAACGAAGTGATCGCGAACATCGCGCTGGAAGCCATGGGCCACACCAAGGGTGAGTACAAGTACCTGCACCCGAACAACGACGTGAACATGGCGCAGTCGACCAACGACGCGTACCCGACCGCCATCCGCCTGGGCCTGCTGCTCGGCCACGACACCCTGCTGGCCAGCCTCGACAGCCTGATCCAGGCCTTCGCCGCCAAGGGCGTCGAGTTCGCCGGCGTACTGAAGATGGGCCGTACCCAGCTGCAGGACGCGGTACCGATGACCCTCGGCCAGGAATTCCACGCCTTCGCCACCACCCTGGGCGAAGACCTCGACCGCCTGCGTCGCCTCGCGCCGGAACTGCTGACCGAAGTGAACCTCGGCGGCACCGCGATCGGCACCGGCATCAACGCCGACCCCGGCTACCAGAAGCTGGCCGTCGAGCGCCTGGCGGAAATCAGCGGCCACCCGGTCGTCCCGGCTGCCGACCTGATCGAAGCCACCTCCGACATGGGCGCCTTCGTGCTGTTCTCCGGCATGCTCAAGCGCACCGCGGTCAAGCTGTCGAAGATCTGCAACGACCTGCGCCTGCTGTCCAGCGGCCCGCGTACCGGCATCAACGAGATCAACCTGCCGCCGCGCCAGCCGGGCAGCTCGATCATGCCGGGCAAGGTCAACCCGGTAATCCCGGAGGCGGTGAACATGTGCGCCTTCGAAATCATGGGCAACGACCTGGCGCTGACCATCGCGGCCGAAGGCGGCCAGCTGCAGCTGAACGTGATGGAGCCGCTGATCGCCTACAAGATCTTCGACTCGATCCGCCTGCTCCAGCGCGCCATGGACATGCTGCGCGAGCATTGCATCACCGGCATCACCGCCAACGTCGAGCGCTGCCACCAGCTGGTGGAGCACAGCATCGGCCTGGTCACCGCGCTGAACCCGTACATCGGCTACGAGAACTCCACCCGCATCGCCAAGACTGCGCTGGAAACCGGCCGTGGCGTACTGGAGCTGGTTCGCGAGGAGAAGCTGCTGGACGAAGCCACCCTGGCCGACATCCTGCTGCCGGAAAACATGATCGCCCCGCGCCTGATTCCGCTGCGCGCCTGATCATCCGCCCGGCGCGAGCCGGGCACGTCTCACCGGTTGAGGGGGAGTATTCCTCCCTCACCTTTCAGGGATTGGTTACCCCCAGTCCCTTCTTTTATACCCGGCGCCGCGGATTCATCCGAGGCGCCACGTCTCACCGGTTGAGGGGCCTCTTGGCCCACTCTCCTTTAGAAGGGACACCGCTTACCCCGGTGTCCCTATTTTTTTGCCTGTGATTTACCAACGGCTGTCGGGACCGTAGAACCCATAGCCGCCTGCGGTTATCCGCCGGCGCCGCGCCAGGCACGACGGCGGATAACGCTGCGCGTTATTCGCCCTACAAGACTGAAAGTTGGGCACGGCGAAAAACATCGCGGACGGAGTCCGCTCCTACGCAGGTTCAGGTTTCGTAGGAGCGGACTCCGTCCGCGATTGGTGTGAGTCGCACGGGGAACGCGCGGAGATCAATCCTGCCGTTGCAGGTGATCGAGAATCCGGCGGTTGAGGGCGGCGATACGCTCGACGGCGTCCGCCTCGTCGCACTCCTCCTCCTGGCCGCCGAGCTGGCGGGCGCAGAGGTTGAGCGCGGAGAGCACCATCAGCTCATTGCTGGTGACGTAGGGGAATTTCTTCTTGCTGGCGGTGATTTCCGCCTGCAACAGCGCGGCCGCGTCCTGCAGCCGGCGCTCTTCACCGGCCGGCGCCCGGACGCTGTATTCGCGTCCGAGGATGCGCAGGACGCGGACGCCGTCGCCACTCATGCGCTGGCGCGGCTGTCGCTGACGCGGCGGATCAGCGCCTGCAGGCGGGTGGCTGTGGCGTTGTGCTTCTCTTCCTGCTCCATCAGGGACAGCTGCAGGCTGTCGTTTTCCTCACGGGCCTTGAGTAGCTCTTCACGCACAGCGGCGTTGTCCTGCACCAGCACTTCATTCTGCTGCAGCAGTTCGGCGACCAGCTGTTCAAGTTGTTCGAGGGTGGAATCAAGCATGGGAGCCTCCGCAAAGCCTTTCAAAGGGTGCGGAGGATAAAGAAAGGGGCGCGGCGGGGCCAGCAAAAACGCGGGTCTTCTGACAAGCCGTATACTGTCAATTCAATGGCTTACGAGATAATTCTCGTGTCATTTCAATAATTTCCGGCCACCAGCGGAGTTTTGACCAGCCAATCGCGGACAAAGTCCGCTCCTACGGCAAATTCCGAGCGTAGGAGCGGACTCCGTCCGCGATCGGTTTCGGGCCGCTCCCTGTTCAAACGCGAATCACGCCTTCCTCGCGCAGCAGCTTGAAGATCGCCTCCGCACCTGCCTCGGGCGAGACGTCCTTGAGCACCTGCCCGGTACCGCCGGAAGCCTTGGCGGTAGCGGCCTTCATGCGTTCGGCGCCGGTCTTCGCCTTGATCACCTTCAGCCGCTTGGGACGCGGGCGCGCGGGTTGCAGGTTGCCGTCGGCGAGTAGCGGGTCTTCCACCACTTCCACCTCATGGGCTTCCAGGTAACCACGGCGAGCCGGGCCGAAGGCGCTTTGGCGAGCGACCGGCGCGGCGTTGTCGACACTGGCGACGAAGGGCAGGCGCACCTTCAGCCGGCGACGCTGGCCGCGCGGCAATGCCTGCAATACCTGTGCGCTGCCGCCTTCGACCTTCTCCACTTCCGCCAGGCCGACCACCAGCGGCCAGCCGAGACGCTCGGCGAGCAGGAAGGGCAACATGCCGGAGCCTTCACCGGTTTCCGCCTGGGTGCCAGTGAGCACCAGTTGCGCATCGCTGTCGCCCAGGTAGGCGGCCAGGGCTGGCAGGGCGTCGGCGCCAGCGGGCTGTTCCAGCACCGCCAACTCATCCAGACCCATGCCGAGGTAACCGCGCAACGCTTCTTCCCCGGCATCGCCGGCATGCACCACGCGCAGGCGCTTCCCCGCGAGGCCCATGCCCAGTTCCACCGCGCGGGCGTCCTGGTCGGCGCGCCGCGCACGACCGGAGGCGGGATGGGCGCCGATGGAGACCAGGGCAACGATGTTCAGGTCGTTCATGCTGCAATCTCGACGTAGGGCGAATAGCGCGCAGCGTTATCCGCCGATTTGGCCGTGATGGCGGATAAAGCCTTCGGCTTTATCCGCCCTACGAACGCGATATGGTCCAGCGCCACACACCGCTCTTGCCTGAAGCTTATGGCTTGGGGCTTGTCGCTGCTCTTATGCCGCATCGCGCGCCGCTCCGTTGCGATGGGCTTCGGCCAGGGCCATCAGCGCCTTGAGGATCGCCGTGGAATCACCGATCACCGAGAGATCGGCGCGCTTGATCATGTCGCAGCCCGGGTCCATGTTGATCGCCACCACCTTGTCGCAGGAGCCGATGCCCTGCAGGTGCTGGATCGCGCCGGAAATGCCGACGGCGAGATAGACCCGCGCGGTGACCCAGGTGCCGGTGGCGCCAACCTGGCGCGCACGCGGCATGTGGCCGTCGTCGACCGCCACGCGAGACGCGCCTTCGGTGGCGCCGAGGGCGACGGCGGCGCGGTGGAACAGCGCCCAGTCCTTCACGCCGTTGCCGCCGGAGAGGATGAACTCCGCCTCGGCCATGGGAATCTGCGCCGGGTCCACCGCCACCGGGCCGAGGTCCTCGATGCGCGGCAGGTTGCGCGCAACGCTGCTTTCCAGTTCCACGGCACGAGCCTCGTGGCGCGTCTCACTGACCGGCTCGGCGCACTCGGCGGCGGCCAGGATCAGGCGCGGCAGCTCGCGGTGCAGGTCCTGCTGGCCGGCACCGGCACGGCCGACGCAACGTTCGCCCTCGGCCTGCCAGACGCGGGTGGCCGGACGTTCGCCCAGGCTGGCGGCCAAGCGGCGGCCGAGTTCGCCGCCACCGCTGCGGCTGTCGGGCAGCAACCAGTGGCGCGGGGCGAACTGACTGTTGGCCGTGCGCAGCGCCAGCACCCGTTGCTCCGGGGCATAGCCTTCGTATTCGGTGCCTTCGATCTGCAGCAGGCGGTCCACCCCGGCGGCGTCGAAGGCGCTTTCCTTGTGCTCGCCGAACACCACGGCCAGCACCGCTCCGTCGCTGCCGGCGAGCTTGCGGGCCAGGCCCAGCAGGTCGCAGTCGTGGCTGGAGAGGCGGCCGCCGACCATGTCCGGCACCACGGCAATCAGGAAGGCCGGCTGCTCGATGGTCACCAGCGGCAGCTGCACCACTTCCGGTGCGCTGCTGCGCTTGCCGCCTGCCGTGCCTTGCTGGCCACCGGAGCGGTCGATGCGCTTGACGCCATTGGGGCCTATGAAGCCGACGGCGTGGGGATTCTTGCGCACCACACCGTTCGGGCCCATCCAGCGGGTTTCGCCGCCCTGCGCCGATTGCATGGCCGCGTGCAGCGGATGCAGGCGATTGCGGGCGATCCACTCGGCGCGTGGGTCGCGGCGGAGGATGTCGCTCATGCTCGATGCTCCAGGCTGGTGTAGGGCGAATAACGCGCAGCGTTATCCGCCGAAGCGGCCGACGCGGCGGATAAAGCCTTCGGCTTCATGCGCCCTACGGGGCTAGGCAGGACGTTCACAGGTGCACCTCCACCGCTTCTTCACGGCGCGCCAGCGAGGGCTTTTTTGCCGGCACCTCGGTGGCCTCGATGAGGACCTCGGCAACCAGTTCGGCGATGTCCTTGATCTCCGGGCGCGGCGCGACCACGCCTTCGAGCATGGCGGTGCATTGCGGGCAGCCCACGGCCACGAGTTCCGCGCCGGTCTCCTTGATGTCGACCATGCGCATGTCGGGAATCCGCTGCTTGCCGGGGATGTCGGTGATCGGCGCGCCGCCGCCGCCGCCGCAGCAGCGCGAACGGAAGCCGGAGCGAGCCATTTCCTTGACCTCGATGCCGATGGCCTTGAGCACGGCGCGCGGGGCTTCGTACTCGCCGTTGTAGCGACCGAGGTAGCACGGGTCGTGGTAGGTCACGCTGGCGGCCTTGCTCTGGCCGAGGTTCAGCGCGCCCTTGTGCACCAGTTCATCGATGAAGGTCGTGTGGTGCAGCACCTGGTAGTTGCCGCCCAGCGCGCCGTATTCGTTCTTCAGTACGTGGAAGCTGTGCGGGTCGCAGCTGACGATGCGCTTGAAGCGGTACTTGGCCAGGGTGGCGATGTTGCGTTGGGCCAGGGTCTGGAAGGTCGCTTCGTCACCCAGTCGGCGGGCCACATCGCCGCTGTCGCGCTCCTCCAGGCCGAGCACGGCAAAGTCGACATTGGCGGCCTTGAGGATCTTCACGAAGGAGCGCAGGGTGCGCTGGTTGCGCATGTCGAAGGCGCCGTCGCCGACCCAGAACAGCACGTCGGCCTGCTGCTTGTCGGCCAGCAGCGGCAGGTTCAGGTCCGCCGCCCAGTTCAGCCGCCCGCCGGGGGCGAAGCCGCCGGGGTTGTCGGTGGCGATGAGGTTTTCCAGCACCTCGGCGCCCTTGTTCGGGGTCGCGCCCTTTTCCAGGGTGAGGTGGCGGCGCATGTCGACGATGGCGTCGACGTGCTCGATCATCATCGGGCATTCCTCGACGCAGGCACGGCAGGTGGTGCAGGACCAGAGCGTCTCGGCATCCACCAGTGCCTTGCCGTCCAGCGCGACGATCGGCTGGTGCGGACCGCCGCTGTGTTCGCCCAGTGGTTTGCCGGGATACGGGCTGCCGGCGAAGTTGGCGTCATTGCCACCGGCCAGGCCGATGACCATGTCCTGGATGAGCTTCTTCGGGTTCAGCGGCTGGCCGGCGGCGAAGGCCGGGCACATGGCTTCGCACTTGCCGCACTGCACGCAGGCGTCGAAGCCGAGCAACTGGTTCCAGGTGAAATCGGTGGGTTTCTCGACGCCCAGCGGCGCCATCGGGTCCTGCAGGTCCAGCGGCTTGAGGCCGGTGGAGCGGCCACCGCCGAAGCGCTCCGAACGGCGGTGCCAGGCCAGGTGCAGGGCACCGGCGAAGGCGTGCTTCATCGGCCCGCCCCAGGTCATGCCGAAGAACAGCTCGGACACCCCCCAGGCCACCCCGATGGCGAGGATGGCTGCAAGGAACCAGCCGCCGAAACCTTCCGGCAGGATGCCGGCCACCGGCAGGGTGGCGATGAAGAAACTCGCCGAGAACATCAGCAGGCTTTTCGGCAGGCGCATCCACGGGCCTTTCGACAGGCGCGACGGCGGGTCGAGGCGGCGCTTGGCGACGAACAGCGCACCGCAGAACATCAGCGCGGTGGCCGCCAGCAGGGCGAATCCGAGGATGCGACTGTGCAGGCCAAAACCATGCACGAGGATGGCCAGCAGCGCGGCCAGCACGAAGCCGCCGGCGGTGGCCACGTGCGTCTTCGACATGTACTTGTCGCGCTCGACCACGTGGTGCAGGTCCACCAGGTAACGGCGCGGCATCTTCAGCAGGCCGCCGATCCAGTCGACCTGCGCGGGCCGGCCACAGCGCCACATCGCGAAGCGCTTCACGGCACCGAATGCGGCCAGTGCCAGGGCGATGAAAAGGAGGATGGGAAGCAGCGTGCTCAACATGGAAAACCACCTTCGCCGCAGCGGCAGGCTACAAGCTCCAGGCTCCAGGCAAAGCGCTCACCTGTAGCCTGTCGCCTGCAGCCTGATGCTGCTCTTAAAAGTCCTTGCACAGTCGCAGCGCGTCGTAGATCGCCGCGTGGGTGTTGCGCTGGGCCACGCAGTCGCCGATGCGGAACAGCAGGTAACCGTCGCCCCCACTGTTGTCATCAAGAGCGCTGAGGCACGGCTGCGGCTTGATCGCGAACAGCGCCTCGACGTCGATCTGGCCCTTGTTGCGCGAGCCCTGCTTGAGCGCGTAGTACAGGCTCTCGTCCGGGCGCACGCCGTTCTCGACGACGATCTGGTCGACCACCCGCTCCTCTTTCGCGCCGGTGTATTCGTTCTCCAGCACCGCCACCAGCTTGTCGCCCTCGCGGTAGACCTTCTCCAGCATCAAGTCGCCGGTCATGATCACTTCCTTGGGGTACATGCTGCGGTAGTAGGTCGGGAACGTGGTGCCGCCGATGGCCACGCCGGGCTTGATGTCGTCGGTGACGATCTCGACCTGGGCGCCCTTGTCGGCAAGGAAGTCCGCCACCGACATGCCGCTGAACTCGCAGATGGTGTCGTAGACCAGCACGTTCTTGCCCGGCGCGACCTTGCCGTCGAGTACGTCCCAACTGCTGACCACCAGCCCGTCGGCGGCGCCCCAGTGTTCGTTCTGCTCGAGGAACGGATGGCCGCCGTTGGCCAGCACCACCACGTCGGGGCGCAGGTCGAGGATGGTGTCGGCATCCGCGCCGGTGCCCAGGCGCAGGTCGACGTTCAGCCGCGCCAGCTCCAGCTGGTACCAGCGGGTGATACCGGCAATCTGGTCGCGCTGCGGGGCTTTCGAGGCGGTGGTGATCTGCCCGCCAAGCTGGTCCTTCTTCTCGAACAGGGTGACGTCGTGGCCGCGTTCGGCAGCGACGCGTGCGGCTTCCATGCCGGCCGGACCACCGCCGACAACCACCACCTTGCGCTTCACGCCGGTGGTCTTCTCGATGATGTGCGGCACGCCCATGTATTCACGGGAGGTGGCGGCGTTCTGAATGCACAGCACGTCCAGGCCCTGGTACTGGCGGTCGATGCAGTAGTTGGCGCCGACGCACTGCTTGATCTGGTCGATCTGGCCCATCTTGATCTTGGCGATCAGGTGCGGGTCGGCGATGTGCGCGCGGGTCATGCCGACCATGTCCACGTAGCCGCCTTCGAGGATGCGCGTGGCCTGGTTCGGGTCCTTGATGTTCTGCGCGTGCAGCACCGGTACGTTGACCACTTCCTTGATGCCGGCCGCCAGGTGCAGGAACGGCTCCGGCGGGTAGGTCATGTTCGGGATGACGTTGGCCAGGGTGTTGTGGGTGTCGCAACCCGAGCCGACTACGCCGATGAAGTCGATCATGCCGGTGTCGCTGTAGTACTTGGCGATCTGCTTCATGTCGTCGTGGGTGAGGCCGTCCGGGTGGAACTCGTCACCGCAGATGCGCATGCCGATGCAGAAGTCGTCGCCCACCTCGGCACGCACGGCCTTGAGCACTTCCAGGCCGAACTTCATGCGGCCCTCGAAGCTGCCGCCCCATTCGTCGGTGCGCTTGTTGACTCGCGGGCTCCAGAACTGGTCGATCATGTGCTGGTGCACCGCGGACAGCTCGACGCCGTCCAGCCCACCGGCCTTGGCGCGGCGCGCGGCTTGCGCGTAGTTGCCGATCACCCGCCAGATCTCTTCCGGCTCGATGGTCTTGCAGGTGGCGCGGTGCACCGGTTCGCGGATACCCGAGGGCGACATCAGGGTCGGCCAATTGAAACCGTCCCAGCGCGAGCGGCGGCCCATGTGGGTAATCTGGATCATGATCTTGGCGCCATGCTTGTGCATGGCATCGGCGAGGTTCTGGAAGTGCGGGATGATGCGGTCGGTGGAGAGGTTCACCGAACTCCACCATTCCTGCGGGCTGTCGATGGCGACCACGGAGGAACCGCCGCAGATGGCCAGGCCGATACCGCCCTTGGCCTTCTCCTCGTAGTACTTCACGTAGCGCTCGGTGGTCATGCCGCCGTCGGTGGCATACACCTCGGCGTGAGCGGTGGAGAGCACGCGGTTGCGGATGGTCAGCTTGCCGATCTGGATCGGCTGGAACATAGACTCGAAAGCCATTGCGGCATCCTCTGAAAACTACTGCGCTCGGTTATGCAGCGTTGGAGGCTGGATCGAAAATGCTTATTTACTCTCCGCTTTTCGATCCAGCCTCCGCCTCGCCTACCCTTCGCTCGCTACGTTTTCAATCTCGATTGAATGGGGTTGTTAGAGAGGTTTGACGACGAACAGGCCATCGTCGTGGCCTTCCTCGGCGCCGCTGTAGACCTGCTCGGCCACGGTGCGGATGGCGCTGCCGCGGGCCTGGAGAATCTGGTCCATGGCGCCGGCGAACCAGCCGGTGAACATGTAGTCGACCTTGCGGTTGACCTTGCCGTAGACGTAGACGAAGGCCGAGTGCTTCAGGCGTACCTGGGCGGTGCCGGCGTCGAGGTCGATCTGCTCGATCTGGAACAGCCCCCAGCCACGCTGGGACAGGCGCTTCATGTAGTGCTCGAAGACTTCCACGCCGACCAGCCCGTGGCACTCGGCTTCCTTCTCGCACCAGTGCCAGGCGGACTTGTAGCCGGCCTTGTAGAGGATTTCGGCATAACGCTCGGCGCCCAGCTCTTCCTCGATGCCCATATGGTTGTTGACGAAGAAATGCCGCGGCACGTAGAGCATCGGCAGGGCATCGGTGGTCCAGACGCCGGTTTCGCTGTCGACTTCGATGGGCAGTTCGGGGGCATGTTTGGCCATGGGGTTTCGCTCCAATTCTTTTGGCTCCCTCTCCCTTGGGGAGAGGGTTGGGGTGAGGGGTTCACGGGTGAGCGCCGGCAGCCCTCACCCCGGCCCTCTCCCAGCGGGAGAGGGGGAAAGGCGGCTTATTCGCCCCAGACGTCCTTCAGGACGCGCACCCAGTTCTCGCCCATGACCTTGCGCACCACGCGCTCGGGCATGCCGCGCTTGAGCAGGTTCTCGGTGAGGTTGGGGAATTCGCCCACGGTGCGGATGCCCAGCGGGTTGACGATCTTCCCGAAGTTGGTGAGGCGGCGGGCGTAACCCTTGTCGTGGGTCAGCCACTCGAAGAAGTCCTGGCCGTGGCCCTGGGTGAAGTCGGTGCCGATGCCGATGGCATCCTCGCCGACGAGGTTCATCACGTACTCGATGGCTTCGGCGTAGTCGTCGATGGTCGAGTCGATGCCCTTGGCGAGGAAGGGCGCGAACATGGTCACGCCGACGAAGCCGCCGTGGTCGGCGATGAACTTCAGCTCGGCGTCGGACTTGTTGCGCGGATGTTCCTTGAGGCCCGACGGCAGGCAGTGGGAATAGGTGACGGGCTTCTTCGACTCGAGGATGACTTCCTCGGAGGTCTTCGAGCCGACGTGGGACAGGTCGCACATGATGCCCACGCGGTTCATCTCCGCGACGATCTCGCGGCCGAAGCCGGAGAGGCCGCCGTCGCGCTCGTAGCAGCCGGTGCCGACCAGGTTCTGGGTGTTGTAGCACATCTGCACGATGCCCACGCCCAGCTGCTTGAACACCTCCACATAGCCGATCTGGTCCTCGAACGCATGGGCGTTCTGGAAGCCGAAGAGGATGCCGGTCTTGCCCTGCTCCTTGGCCTTGCGGATGTCGGCCGTGGTGCGCACCGGGATGACCAGGTCGCCGTTCTCGCGGATCAGCTTCTGGCTGGCGACGATGTTGTTCACCGTGGCCTGGAAGCCTTCCCACACGGACACGGTGCAGTTCGCGGCGGTCAGGCCACCCTTGCGCATGTCTTCGAACAGCTCGCGGTTCCACTTGGCGATGATCAGGCCATCGATGACGATGCTGTCGGCGTGAAGTTCGGCTGGGCTCATCTTGGCGTCTCTCTATTCAGGCAAGGCTTGTCAGGCTTGGCGCGCCGGGACTTGTGCCGACGCTTTGCAGGCAGGATATCCCTGCCCCCGGAGACGACCCGGTTCGAAAACGACCAGGGTCGACCCGAAAGCGTCAACCTCACGACATGGGCGACAGCGTTTGCGTCGTGCAGGGGAATGCGTGCCGTGCAAAGACTCGGAAGCCGCGGATTACAGATAAGGAGGTGGTTCAGAGCCGAGACGTAGGATGGCGTGGAGCGCAGCGATACCCATCAATTTGCGATCGCGGGCCGCGCCGATGGGTATCGCTGCGCTCCACCCATCCTACAAAGAGCACAGCGACGGAGATCAGCGCTTGCGCCAGCAGGCGAAGAGGTTCCACGCCACCAGGCCGGTGACGAAGGCGGAGCTGCTGTAGAAGAGCATGGCGTCCACGTGGCTTCCTCGGTAACGACAGCGCCCCCGCTAACGGGGGCGCCGATGGGGCGGGGCCTACTTCTCGGCGACCAGGCGCGCGTGGGCGGATTCCTCGCCCAGGTTGTTGAGCATCCGCTCGCTGTACCAGTCGAGGAAGTTGATCACGCCGAACTCGTAGGTCTTCGAGTACGGCCCCGGCTGATAGGCGGTGGAGTTGATGCCACGCTGGTTCTCTTCGGCCAGGCGGCGGTCCTGATCGTTGGTGGCGTCCCAGACTTCGCGCAGGCGCGCCACGTCGTAGTCGACGCCTTCCACCGCATCCTTGTGCACCAGCCACTTGGTGGTGACCACGGTTTCCTGCGCGCTGATCGGCCACACGGTGAAGACGATCAGGTGGTCGCCCATGCAGTGGTTCCACGAATGCGGCAGGTGCAGGATGCGCATCGAGCCCAGGTCCGGGTTCTGGATGCGGCCCATGAGCTTCTTGCTGCCCTGCTTGCCGTCCATGGTCATGGACACGGTGCCCTGCAGCAGCGGCATGCGCACGATGCGGTTGCGCAGGCCGAAGCTGGCGTGGGCGTAGGGAATCTTTTCCGCGTCCCAGGCAGTGGTGCATGCCGCGACCTGGTCCTTGAACGCCTGGCTGGCGCGCGGGTCGGTAACGTCGTCCCACTCCAGCAGGGTGTTCAGCAGCTCCGGGTGCGAACCGTTGCAGTGGTAGCACTCGCGGTTGTTTTCCAGCACCAGCTTCCAGTTGGCCTTTTCCCGCAGCGTGGTCTGCACCGCCACCTTGGTGTTCTCCATGTCGTACGGCTCCATGTAGTGCTCGAGCGTACGCAGGAAGTCGTCGATGGCCGGCGGGTTCTCCGACAGCGAGATGAAGATGTAGCCGCCGGCGGTCTTCACGTTCACCGGCTTCAGGCTGTAGTCCTTCATGTCGAAGTCCGCGCCCATCTCGGTGCCGGCGAACAGCAGGCGGCCGTCCAGCTCGTAGGTCCACTGGTGGTAAGGGCAGACCAGCTTGGCGACCTTGCCCTTGTCGCTGACGCACAGGCGCGAGCCGCGGTGGCGGCAGACGTTGTGGAAGGCGTGGATCTTGCCCTCGGCGCCGCGCAGCACGATCACCGGGTTGTCGCCGATCTGCAGGGTGAGGAAGTTGCCCTTGGCGGGAATCTCGCAGGTCATCCCGGCGATCAGCCATTCCTTGTGGAAGATCTCCTGCATGTCCAGCTGGAACAGGCGCTCGTCGTTGTAGAAGGGCTGCGGCAGCGAGAAGCTGTGGTCGCGAGTGCGCAGCATCTCGGCGGTGGCCTTGCGGGCCGGTTCCAGCGGGTCGCCCAGACTCAGGGTGGTGGTGACGTCCATTGCTAGGTCCTCATGCCGCAGCCCGGTCGGGCTGCCGGCGGAAATAAGTGGCTGATACGGTTTGCCACGCAGGGCATTTGCGGCAGGTGTCAGGCGCGCCGAGTGCGCCGTTTCCTGCCGTCTCGCTCAACCTGGGGGTTGCTCGGCATGAAGCTGAGTGTGGGGCCGCGACCCGGGAATACCCTTATCCATGGGCGACACGGCCAGATCATTTCCCGACGCGCAACGGCACGTGCCAGGCGGCAGGTCGCGATAAGCATGCAAATGTCGCTGGCAGGTAAATGCAGCGGGCATCCTCGTGCACACAATCCGCCCCATCAGGCATGCCGACAGGCGCCGTGCTTTCTATGTCCACGCGACGCAGACAAGCAGGCCCCGGCGCTGCCCCATCAGGCCCAGCACGGCCCGCGTGCGCGGAGAGACAGCATGTCGACGAACACCTTCCTCAACCCGGTCAACACCCAGACCTGGGCCAACGGCCGCCACCTGGTGCGCTGCGTGAAAGCCATCCAGGAAACCTGGGATGTGCGCACCTTCTGCTTCATGGCCGACGCGCCGATCATGTTCTTCTTCAAGCCGGGGCAGTTCGTCACCCTGGAGCTGGAGATCGACGGCCAGCCGATCATGCGTTCCTACACCATCTCCAGCTCGCCCTCGGTGCCCTACAGCTTCTCCATCACCATCAAGCGCGTACCCGGCGGCAAGGTGTCGAACTGGCTGCACGACAACCTCAAGGAGGGCGACCAGATCCCGGTGCACGGGCCAGTGGGCAACTTCAACGCCATCGACTTCCCGGCCGAGAAGGTACTGTTCCTCTCCGGTGGCGTCGGCATCACCCCGGTGATGTCGATGTCGCGCTGGTTCTTCGACACCAACGCCAACGTCGACATGGTCTTCGTGCACAGCGCGCGCACGCCCAAGGACATCATCTATCACCGCGAGCTGGAGCACATGAACTCGCGGATCAACAACTTCAAGCTGTACCTGGTCTGCGAGAAGTACGAGATGGGCGAATCCTGGGCTGGCTACCGGGGCTTCCTGAACAAGGCCATGTTGCAGCTGATGGCCCCGGACTACCTCGAACGCGAGGTCTTCTGCTGCGGCCCGACGCCCTACATGCACGCGGTCAAGCGCCTGCTCGAAGCCGAGGGCTACGACATGTCGCGCTACCACGAGGAAGCCTTCGGCCCGACCCCGCCGGAAGTCCGCGCCGACGTGAAGGAACTGGCCGCCGAGGCCGCCGAAGCGCCGGCCGTGCCGCTGGCCGAGCAGAACCTCGTGGAGTTCTGCGACACCGGCAAGAGCATCCGCGTGGCGCCGGGCGAGACTGTCCACGCCGCCGCCGCCCAGCTCGGCCTGCACATTCCCAAGGCCTGCGGCATGGGCATCTGCGGCACCTGCAAGGTGATGAAGCGTTCCGGCGAGGTGGAGATGGAGCACAACGGCGGGATCACCGACGAAGACGTCGCCGAAGGCTACATCCTGTCCTGCTGCAGCGTGCCCAAGGGCGACGTGGTGATCGAGTACTGATCACAGGCTGCCCCCATCCGTCCCACACGTTACCCACTGAGTTATCCACAGGCCGGAGGTATCCCGACACCAGGTCGGAGACACCTCCGGCCGAACCGCCTGGCCGCCTCGATCCCGCCTGCAACCCGCATGCCACGTGGCTTTCAGCAGACATGCAGGACTGCTGTGGAGACGCGTGAAAGCGCACAGGCATGGGCCTTTGCGACACCTGCCTGCGACAACTATCCACATTCGCTCAGTCTTCTTCCGGGGTTGCCTTGTAGCCACTGGACAGGCGCTGCTGCACGTCCTGTGGGACGGCGCTGTAATGGCTGGAGGAAAGGTTGTAGAGCCCCTGGCCGGCGGTGATGGACTTGAGCCGGTTGGCATAGCCGTCCAGCTCCGCCAGCGGAACCTGCCCGCGCACCAACGCCACGCTGGTGGATAACGACTCGGTACCCAGCACCTGGCCCCGGCGGCCAGTGAGATCGGCGGTGATGTCGCCCAGATGCGCCTCGGGCGTCGTCACATCGATCTGCATCACCGGCTCCAGCACGACGCCACCGGCGTTGCGCAGGGCATCGAGCATGGCCTTGCGCCCGGCGGCCTGGAAGGCGATGTCCTTGGAATCCACCGAGTGGCTCTTGCCGTCGAACACCGTGACCTTGACGTCTTCCACCGGGAAGCCGGCCAGCGGCCCGGCCGTCAGCGCCGAGCGCACCCCCTTTTCCACCGAGGGGATGAAGTTGCCGGGAATCACCCCGCCCTTGATCGCATCGACGAAAGCGAAACCCTCACCACGCGGCAGCGGCTCGACGCGCAGGTACACCTCGCCGAACTGCCCCGCTCCGCCCGTCTGCTTCTTGTGCCGGCTGTGGCCCTCCGCCACGCGGCTGGCGGTCTCGCGGTAGGGCACGGCGGGCGCGCGGGTGTGCACCTCCAGCTTGTATTGTCCGGCCATGCGTTCCAGCAGGTAGCGCAGGTGCATCTCGCCCATACCGCGCAGTACGGTCTGCTGGGTCGAGGCGTTGTAGTCCAGGCGCACGCACGGGTCCTCGGCCTGCAGGCGCTGGAGGATTTCCGCCAGGCGCTGCTCGTCGCCGCGGCGGCTCGCCTCGATGGCCAGGCCCTGCATCGGCTCGGGGAATTCCAGCGGCTTCAGATGGATATGGTCCTCATCGTGGGAGTCGTGCAGCACCACCCCGTACTCCAGTTCGTCGACCTTGGTCAGCGCGCCGAAGTCTCCGGGGATCAGCCACGGCGCCTCCTCATGCTTCTTTCCCTGCAGGCGCAACAGGTGGCCGACCTTGAACGGCTTGCGTCCGTCGCCGGCGAACAGCTGCATTTCCCGGCGGATCGTGCCCTGGTGCACGCGGAACACGGCCAGGCGGCCGACAAAGGGGTCGATCACCACCTTGAACACGTGGGCCAGCACATGGGCCTTGGGGTCCGGCTGACAGGTCACCGGGTGTTCCCTGCCCTTGTCGTCGGTGCGCAGGAACAGCGGCGGATTGCCCTCGCAGGGATTGGGCGCGAGGCGCGCAAGAATATCGGCCAGCTCGGGTACACCGTCACCGCTGCGTGCGGAAACGAAGCACAGGGGAATCAGGTGCCCTTCGCGCAGCGCGCGCTCGAAGGGTTCGTGCAGCGCCTCGGGCGCCACCTCGCCTTCCTCCAGATAATGCGCCATCAGCGCCTCATCCACTTCAACCACCTGGTCCACCAGCGCCTGGTGCGCCTCGGCCACGGAGGAGAAGTCAGCCTCGCCGTCGGGATTGAAGAAGCAATCCACCACCCGTGCACCGCCCCCGGCGGGCAGATTGAGCGGCAGTACTTCCTTGCCGAACGACTCGCGCAAACCCGCCAACAGGGCCGGCAGGTCAACGCGTTCAGCATCGATCTTGTTCACCACCAGCATCCGGCACAGGCCGCGTTCGCCGGCCCAGTCCATCATCCGCCGCGTGGACAGCTCAATGCCGTTCTGCGCGTTCACCACCACCAGCGCGGTTTCCACCGCGGCCAGCGCCGGCAACGCGTGGCCGATGAAGTCGGGATAACCGGGAGTGTCGACCAGGCGGATGTGCGCGCCCGCGTGCTCGAAGTGCGCCAGTGCGGCGGCCAGGGAGTGGTGGTATTCGCGCTCCATGGGGTCGGAGTCGCAGAGGGTGTCGCCGCGCTCCAGCGAGCCCATGCTGGGGATTGCTCCGGCGTGCTGCAGCAGCGCCTCGGCAAGCAGGGTCTTGCCGCTGTCACCATGACCGACCAGGGCCACGGTGCGGATCTGTTCCACCGAGTAACTGGACATGCTGAATCTCCCGCCCCCAGGGTTTCTGCCCGGCGTGGGTAAATTATAGGCAGCCTCCCCTCGCGGCCCTGGACAAATATTGATCAACCTCACGGGAGCCAGAGGGAGCGGGGCTCGCAGCAATCCATCCACAACCCGCCCACAAGTTCCTGGCAGAACGCTGCACAGCCGATGTGGAAAACTCGTCGGGAAATCCGCTGCAAGCCAGTAACGACGCCACTCTCACCATTTGATCAAAAAGCGTACTGAGACAAGAACAGCGCGCCGTGCGCGGCCTCCAGCGATCTGGGTACAGCTTGTCCACAGCTTCCTCGAGATTCGCCCCACAGCCATTGTGGAAAGTTTTACGCTGGCCCCGCCATTGGGGAAAAGTCGCTGTGGATCAGCTGCTTGCGCCTCTCGCTGGTCATATCTTGAGCAAGGCCGTGAAACCCACGGCAGGCGTGGCACGGACGATGTTTTCCACAGGAGGCGCACAAGTGGGTCAACACAAACCGGGGATAGCGGAGGAAAGATCGTGCACAGACCCTTTGCCAAAATCGATACACAGGCTCCCAAGTGATTGAAAAGAAGGGTTTGATCAGAAAACAGCCAGATCCAGGCAAGCCAGGCGCCATCAGCTGCGCAGGCTCCTCCCAACAGGTTTTCCACAGGTTGGGCAAGTGTGCCTCCACAGCAGCTGTGGAGATCTCCTCGACATTCAGTATTCCGCCTGAAAGCCCCGTATGGCGGGCACTTGGTAAAGATCCGCAGAGATTTTTCCGCCTTCACGAAAGTGCCATGGGAGCGTCATTTTCCACCAGGTTGTCCACAGCTTTATCACAAGCTTTCCCCGGTACCTTCGGCAAACGCTGAAACACAGCCGTCGCGGCCTTCCGTGGGGTGCGGGGCTATGCTGGATTTCCCCCAGCAGAGGAGCCAGTCCCATGATCCTGACCACCACACCCACCATCGAGGGCAAGACCATCCAGGAATACCGCGGCATCGTGGTCGGCGAGGCGATCCTCGGCGCCAACGTGTTCCGCGACCTGTTCGCCGGCCTGCGCGACATCATCGGTGGCCGCTCCGGAGCGTACGAGAAGGAGTTGGGGCGGGCGCGCGAGATCGCCTTCGAGGAGTTGCAGGAGCGCGCGCAGGAGCTGGGCGCCAACGCCGTGGTCGGCATCGACCTGGATTACGAGGTGGTGGGCCAGAACGGCAGCATGCTGATGGTCAGCGTGAGCGGGACGGCGGTGAAGATATAGAAACCCTGCTTGTTCTCCGGGAGGCCCGAGCCATTGCCTCCCCTAGCCCTCTCCCTCAGGGAGAGGGGGCAATCCGTGCCGGCTGAGACCACCGCCTCATCCTGTGCCAATCGCTGTGGGGAGTAAGACCCCTTGTAGGAGCGAGCTTGCTCGCGAACATCCGTAGCCTCGCTTCACCCTGTGAAATCAGGCGGAAGAGGTTCGCGAGCAAGCTCGCTCCTACCATAAGGCGTGCGTCGCTCAAATATTGACCTGACCTGTGCAAGCCACGCCACCCGTGGCCTGCAATCATTCATCCACAGGTTGGCGACAGGTTGCCCGTGCAACCGTCCCCAGCGCCTGGGGACAACTCAGGCGCGTTTCAGCCGGCCGCCATGACCTTGCGAATGTCGGCAGCCAGTTCCTCGACCCGCTCGATCTCGGTATCCCACGAGCACATGAAGCGCGCGCCGCCGGCGCCGATGAAGGTGTAGAAGCGCCAGCCGAGCTGGCGCAAGGCTTCCAGCGCGGGTTCGGACATCTGCAGGAACACGCCGTTGGCTTCCACCGGGAACATCAGTTGCACCCCCGGCACATCGGCGACACGCTCGGCGAGCAGTTGTGCACAGCGGTTGGCATGGCTGGCGTAGTGCATCCAGGCATCGTCCTGCAGCACACCGACCCAGGGCGCGGCGAGGAAGCGCATCTTCGAGGCCAGTTGGCCAGCCTGCTTGCAGCGGTAGTCGAAGCCTTCGGCCAGCTCGCGGTTGAAGAACAGGATGGCCTCGCCCACTGCCATGCCGTTCTTGGTACCGCCGAAGCACAGCACCTCGACGCCGGCCTTCCAGGTCAGCTCGGCCGGCGTCGCGCCGAGGAAGGCGCAGGCGTTGGAGAAGCGCGCGCCGTCCATGTGCAGGTGCAGGCCCAGTTCGCGACAGGTGGCGCTGAGCGCCTGCAGCTCGTCCGGGCGGTAGACGGTGCCGACCTCGGTGGCCTGGGTGATGGTGACCACGCGCGGCTTGGGATAGTGGATGTCCTGGCGCTTCAGGGCGATCTCGCGGATCGCTTCCGGGGTCAGCTTGCCCTGGGCGTCTGTGCGCGCCAGCAGTAGCTTGGAGCCGTTGGAGAAGAACTCCGGCGCGCCGCACTCGTCGGTCTCGACGTGGGCGGTCTCGGCGCAGATCACGCTGTGGTAGCTCTGGCACAGCGCCGCCAGGGCCAGGGAGTTGGCGGCGGTGCCGTTGAAGGCGAAAAACACTTCGCAGTCGGTCTCGAACAGCTCGCGGAAGTAGTCGGAGGCACGGGCGGTCCACTGGTCGTCGCCATAGGCGCGTTCGTGGCCACGGTTGGCCTCGGCCATGGCTGCCCAGGCTTCGGGGCAGATGCCGGAATAGTTGTCGCTGGCGAACTGTTGGGTGTTGTCGGTCATGGGGCTGCCTCGGCACTGCGCATAAAGTCAGTCAGCAGCGTAGCGAAAACCCCGTCCCTCGTGCAGCCCGCCAAGGCCTACCGGCGTTGCTGCAGGTAAGCCGAGACGAACTGAGCGGGGTCCTGCGCCGTCGAGAGTGCCTGGTCGTAGCAGACCCGGCGCCCAACGCGCTCACCGGGGAGCATGACTTCGCCGCAGTCGCCGCGCAGCACCAGGGCAATCGGCTCCTCGCGCTGGGAATGCAGCTTGAACAGCGACTCGTCTAGCAGGCTCAGCCCATCCATCCGCTGAATGCGCATGTTCCAGGCGTGATCGACCCCGCCGACGCGCAGCAGATACATGTTGGCCCGGCGCGGCCCGATCTGCTCGAGCCAGACCTTGACCCCATCGGTACCGCTGTAAGCCTTGATTTCGTGGACCGGCTGCGCAGGCATCTGCACCGCGTGCGCGGAGAGCGACAGCAGTGCCGCCAGGAATAGCGGCAGGCCTCGTGCTTTGAAATTCATGGTCCTCCACCTCTTCCTGACGTTGGGTGATAAGCAACGCCGGAGATTTTCCTCAGATATAGGAGAGGTGGAGGATCAGAACTTTGGACGCCTAAATGTCAGATATCTCTCTATCTGTCACGGCAGCTTGGTCAGCGCCATCTGCTCGGAGATCGGCACGAACAGCTCGCGCAGGGACTGGGCGGTGCCGCCGTTGGGCTTGTCCGGCGAAGTCATGTTGAGCACGTAGCGGCCCTTGATCAGGCCGGTCAGGCTGGACTCGCCGGCCTTGTCGTCCGGGCCCGGCACGCTGATCGCCAGCGGGTCGCCCATGCGCGTGCTGTCGATCAGCGGCAGGTACTGCTCGCCGCCGAACTGCGCGGCGGTGCCGTTCTGCAGCGCGGCCTGGCGCGCCTGGTTGAGCAGCGAGACGTTCTTCGCGGTGGTGTCGCGCAGCTTGGCCTGGGCGGCCAGATACTGCTTGGCAGCCTCGCCCTGCTGGTCGGCGCCCGGCGCCGGCAGGCCGGTGTCGGTCAGGGTCACGACCAGGTGCTGGGTGCCGTCGGCCTTGCCATAGACGATGGTGGCGTCGTCGTAGCCGCACTCGCGGGACAGGTAGGGGTAGCCGTAGATGGCCTTGGTCGGCGGCAGGGCCTTTTCCAGTACATGGCCGGTGCAGCTGTCGCCGGCCGGCGTGGCTGCGGCGGTGCCGGCGGCTGCGGGCGCTTCGGCCTTGGCAGGTTTGCTGTCGTCACCACAGCCCTGCAGCGTCGCGGTGAGCAGCAGGGCGGAAAGCAGAGTCAGGGAGCGGTTCATGGCGTCCTCGCATATCGTGAGGGGCGCAGTTTAGTCCCTTGGCCGAGCGGTTCCTATCGGCAGCTGCATTACGCTGGATCGCAGCGCCAGCGACCGAGGGTCTTGTCGTAGATGGCGTCGACCACTGCCAGCCGGTCGCCGCGCGGCGCCAGGCAGAAGGTCCGCATGAACGTCGCCCGCGCGCCATCGCCGGCACTGTCGCGGCCGTTGAGCGTGACGTGGTACAGCCCGGGAACCAGCGATTGCGCGGGACGCGTTTGCTTGAAGCCGGGAATGGCCTGTCCGTAGGCGAAGCAGGTGTCGCTGCGCAGCGGCGCGCCGACTGTCGGGTCTTCGGCGCCCGCCGCCCACAACGTCTCGTAGGGGTCGCGATAGACCTCGATGTAACTCACGGCGACCTGCCGCTGGTCGACGTCCAGCAGGCGGTTGAAGAACATCCCGGGCGACTTGAACGCCTTGCCGCCGAAGCACAGGGTGTCGCCGCGTTGCCACACCTGTGCGTCGCCGTCGAACAACCGCGACATGCCCCAGGCCGATAGCGTCGAGATCAGCAGGGCAAGACACAGCGAAACGGATAGAAGGCAGCGATTCATCGCCTGGGCTCCACAGGCCACGCCGTCCTGGCGCGGGGATGTCGCATTCTGACCTGGGACAGGGGCCAATTCCACGCACCGGGTCGCTTCTGCGCCTGTCGCGGCATGTCGCAAACGCACCTAGCCGCGGCGTGCGTAGGCATCTGGTCCGGCAGGGCCAGTCATACCATCGCTGCCATGGGGGCCACTCGGCCCCGTACCGGCCATGGCGCTTCCGGGCGCCGCAGGGAGACCAGCGATGTTCAGCAAGCACGACCAGATCCAGGGCTATGACGACGAACTGCTCGCGGCGATGGATGCCGAGGAGGCCCGCCAGGAGGACCACCTCGAGCTGATCGCCTCGGAGAACTACACCAGCAAGCGCGTCATGCAGGCCCAGGGCAGCGGGCTGACCAACAAGTACGCCGAAGGCTATCCGGGCAAGCGCTACTACGGTGGCTGCGAGCATGTGGATAAGGTCGAGCAGCTGGCCATCGACCGCGCCAAGCAGCTGTTCGGCGCCGACTACGCCAACGTGCAGCCGCACTCCGGTTCCTCGGCCAACTCCGCCGTATACCTCGCGCTGATCAACGCCGGCGACACCATCCTGGGCATGAGCCTGGCCCACGGCGGCCACCTGACCCACGGCGCCAAGGTGTCGTCCTCCGGCAAGCTGTACAACGCGGTTCAGTACGGCCTCAACACCGACACCGGGCTGATCGACTACGACGAAGTCGAGCGCCTGGCCGTGGAGCACAAGCCGAAGATGATCGTCGCCGGCTTCTCCGCTTACTCCAAGACGCTGGATTTCCCGCGCTTCCGCGCCATCGCCGACAAGGTCGGGGCGCTGCTGTTCGTCGACATGGCCCACGTTGCCGGCCTGGTCGCCGCCGGCCTGTATCCGAACCCGCTGCCCTACGCCGACGTGGTCACCACCACCACCCACAAGACCCTGCGCGGCCCGCGCGGCGGCCTGATCCTGGCGAAATCCAACGAAGAGATCGAGAAGAAGCTCAACTCCGCCGTCTTCCCCGGCGCCCAGGGCGGCCCGCTGATGCACGTGATCGCCGCCAAGGCGGTGTGCTTCAAGGAGGCGCTGGAGCCAGGCTTCAAGGACTACCAGGCCCAGGTGATCAGGAACGCCCAGGCCATGGCCAAGGTATTCATCGAGCGCGGCTACGACGTGGTGTCCGGCGGCACCGACAACCACCTGATGCTGATCAGCCTGGTGAAGCAGGGTCTCACCGGCAAGGAAGCCGACGCCGCCCTCGGCCGCGTCGGCATCACGGTGAACAAGAACGCCGTGCCGAACGACCCGCAGAGCCCGTTCGTCACCTCCGGCATCCGCATCGGTACGCCGGCCGTCACCACCCGTGGCCTGAAGGAAGAGCAGTGCCGCGAGCTGGCCGGCTGGATCAGCGACGTGCTGGACCACCTGGGCGACGCCGACGTCGAGGCCAAGGTGGCGACCCAGGTCGCCGGGCTGTGCGCGGACTTCCCGGTCTACCGTTGAGATTCCCCAAGGCTCTTCTGTAGGAGCGAGCTCGCTCGCGAACAGCCCCGCTGCGAGGCCATTCGCGAGCAAGCTCGCTCCTGCAGGGGCGGCACGGCGACTAGAGATTTCAGGAGCACCCCATGCAACGCTACTCCGGCTTCGGCCTGTTCAAGCACTCCCTGAGCCACCACGAGAACTGGCAGCGCATGTGGCGCACGCCCACGCCCAAGCCGGTGTATGACGTGGTCATCGTCGGCGGCGGCGGGCACGGCCTGGCCACTGCCTACTACCTGGCCAAGGAGCACGGCATCACCAACGTCGCGGTGATCGAGAAGGGCTGGCTGGGCGGCGGCAACACCGCGCGCAACACCACCATCGTGCGTTCCAACTACCTGTGGGACGAGTCGGCGCTGCTCTATGAACACGCGATGAAGCTGTGGGAAGGCCTGTCCCAGGACCTGAACTACAACGTCATGTTCTCCCAGCGCGGGGTCTACAACCTCTGCCACACCCTGCAGGACATGCGCGACGGCGAACGCCGCGTCAGTGCCAACCGCCTCAACGGCGTGGACGGCGAGCTGCTCAACGCCCAGCAGGTAGCCGAAGAGATTCCCTACCTGAACTGCACCAAAAGCGCCCGCTACCCGGTCATGGGCTCCACCGTGCAACGTCGCGGCGGCGTCGCCCGTCACGACGCCGTGGCCTGGGGCTTCGCCCGTGCCGCCGACGCCCTGGGCGTGGACCTGATCCAGCAGACCGAAGTGATCGGCTTCCGCAAGCAGGATGGCGCGGTGATCGGCGTCGAGACCAATCGCGGCTTCATCGGCGCCAAGCGCGTCGGCGTGGTCACCGCCGGCAACTCCGGACACATGGCGATGCTCGCCGGCTTCCGCCTGCCGATCGAATCCCACCCGCTGCAGGCGCTGGTTTCCGAGCCGCTGAAACCGATCATCGACAGCGTGATCATGTCCAACGCCGTGCACGGCTACATCAGCCAGTCGGACAAGGGCGACCTGGTCATCGGCGCCGGCATCGACGGCTACAACGGCTACGGCCAGCGCGGCTCCTACCCGGTGATCGAGCACACCCTGCAGGCCATCGTCGAGATGTTCCCGGTGCTCTCCCGCGTGCGCATGAACCGCCAGTGGGGCGGCATCGTCGACACCACCCCGGACGCCTGCCCGATCATCGGCAAGACCCCGGTGAAGAACCTGTTCTTCAACTGCGGCTGGGGCACCGGCGGCTTCAAGGCCACCCCCGGCTCGGGCAACGTCTTCGCCGCCACCCTCGCCAAGGGCGAGCCGCACCCGCTGGCCGCGCCCTTCTCCATCGAACGCTTCCACACCGGCGCGCTGATCGACGAACACGGCGCTGCGGCCGTAGCTCATTGAACATTCGTCCGTAGGGCGACAACTGATGACCTTCTCCCCCTGGGAGAGGGTGCCCGAAGGGCGGGTGAGGGTGGCTCGGCGAAACGCCAACACCCCGCGCCACTCGGAAAGAAACTCGGGAGGCTACAAAAATGCTGAACATCTTCTGCCCCCATTGCGGCGAGCTGCGTTCCGAAGAGGAATTCCACGCCAAGGGCCAGGCGCACATCCCGCGCCCGCTCGACCCCGCCGCCTGCACCGATGCCGAGTGGGGCGACTACCTGTTCTTCCGCGACAACCCGCGCGGTATCCACCACGAACTGTGGGTGCACGCCGCCGGCTGCCGCCAGTACTTCAACGTCACCCGCCACACGGTGACCTACGAAATCCTCGAAACCTACAAGATCGGCGAAAAGCCCAGCGTCACCGCCGCCGATGCTGACACCGAAAAGCAAGCCGCCGTCCAGCCCGCCGTGGAGAAGGCCTAATGAGCCAGATCAATCGCCTGTCCCGTGGCGGTCGCATCGACCGCAACAAGCCACTGACCTTCAGCTTCAACGGCCAGAGCTACCAGGGCTTCGCCGGTGACACCCTGGCCGCTGCGCTGCTGGCCAACGGCGTCGACATCCTCGGTCGCAGCTTCAAGTACTCGCGCCCGCGCGGCATCGTCGCCGCCGGCGCCGAAGAGCCCAACGCCATCCTGCAGATCGGCTCGCGCGAATCCACCCAGGTGCCCAACGTGCGCGCCACCCAGCAGGCGCTGTACAGCGGGCTGGTAGCGACCGCCACCAACGGCTGGCCGAACGTGCAGAACGATCTCATGGGGATCTTCGGCAAGGTCGGCGGCAAGCTGATGCCGCCCGGCTTCTACTACAAGACCTTCATGTACCCGCAGTCCATGTGGCTGACCTACGAGAAGTACATCCGCAAGGCCGCGGGCCTTGGCCGCGCGCCCACCGAAGTGGACCCGGACAGCTACGACTGGATGAACCACCACGCCGACGTGCTGATCGTCGGCGCCGGCCCCGCCGGTATCGCCGCCGCCCTGGCCGCCTCGCGCAGCGGTGCGCGGGTGATCCTCGCCGACGAACAGGAAGAGTTCGGCGGCAGCCTGCTCGATACCCGCGAAACCCTCGACGGCAAGCCGGCCGAGGAATGGGTGGCCAAGGCCATCGCCGAGCTGGAAGGCAACCCGGACGTGATCCTGCTGCCGCGCGCCACGGTCAACGGCTACCACGACCACAACTTCCTCACCATCCATGAGCGCCGCACCGATCACATCGGCGAAACCGCTCCGCTGGGCCAGGTGCGCATGCGCGTGCACCGCGTGCGTGCCAACCGCGTGGTGCTCGCTGCCGGCGCCCACGAGCGCCCGCTGGTGTACGCGAACAACGACGTGCCGGGCAACATGCTCGCCGGCGCCGTCTCTACCTATGTGCGCCGCTATGGCGTGGCACCGGGCAAGAAACTGGTGCTGTCCACCAACAACGACTACGCCTACCGCGTCGCCCTGGACTGGCAGGAAGCCGGTCTGCAGGTGGTCGCCATCGCCGACGCCCGCCCCAATCCGCGCGGCGAATGGGTCGAGGAAGCGCGCAAGCGCGGCATGCGGGTCATCACCGGCAGCGCAGTGATCGAGGCACGCGGCTGCAAACGCGTGACCGGCGCCAAGGTGGCGTCCATCGACACCTTCCGCCACACCGTCAACGCGCCCGGCGAATGGCTGGACTGCGACCTGGTCGCCAGCTCCGGCGGCTACAGCCCGGTGGTGCACCTGGCCTCGCACCTGGGCGGCAAGCCGGAATGGCGCGAGGACATCCTCGCCTTCGTGCCCGGCCTGGCCTTCCAGAAGCGTATCTGTGCCGGCGCGGTGAACGGCGTGTTCCGCCTCGCCGATGCCCTGGCCGACGGCTACCAGGCCGGCAGCCAGGCGGCGGTCGACGGCGGCTTCAAGGCCGTCGACGGTGAACTGCCAGTGGTCGCCGAGCGCGCCGAGGACGCCACCCTCGCGCTGTTCCAGGTGCCCCACGAGAAATCCACGGCGCGCGCGCCCAAGCAGTTCGTCGACACCCAGAACGACGTCACCGCCGCCGCCATCGAACTGGCCTGCCGCGAGGGCTTCGAGTCCATCGAGCACGTCAAGCGCTACACCGCGCTGGGCTTCGGTACCGACCAGGGCAAGCTGGGCAACATCAACGGCCTGGCCATCGCCGCCCGCGCCCAGGGCAAGAGCATCGCCGACACCGGCACCACCATGTTCCGCCCCAACTACACCCCAGTGACCTTCGGCGCCGTCGCCGGCCGGCACTGCGGCCACCTGTTCGAGCCGGTGCGCTTCACCGCCCTGCACGCCTGGCACGTGAAGAATGGCGCCGAGTTCGAGGACGTCGGCCAGTGGAAGCGCCCCTGGTACTTCCCCAAGCGTGGCGAAGACATGCACGCCGCCGTGGCCCGCGAATGCCGCGCCGTGCGTGAGTCGGTCGGTCTGCTGGACGCCTCGACCCTGGGCAAGATCGACATCCAGGGCCCGGACGCTCGCGAGTTCCTCAACCGCGTCTACACCAACGCCTGGACCAAGCTGGACGTGGGCAAGGCCCGCTACGGCCTGATGTGCAAGGAAGACGGCATGGTCTTCGACGACGGCGTGACCGCGTGCCTGGCGGACAACCACTTCGTCATGACCACCACCACCGGCGGCGCGGCGCGCGTGCTGGAGTGGCTGGAGCTGTACCACCAGACCGAATGGCCGGAGCTGAAGGTGTACTTCACCTCGGTCACCGACCACTGGGCCACCCTGACCCTGTCCGGCCCCAACAGCCGCAAGCTGCTGGCCGAGGTCACCGACATCGATCTGGACAAGGACGCCTTCCCCTTCATGACCTGGAAGGAAGGCAAGGTCGCCGGCGTGCCGGCGCGGGTGTTCCGCATCTCCTTCACCGGCGAGCTGTCCTACGAGGTGAACATCCAGGCCAACTACGCCATGGGTGTGCTGGAGGCCATCATCGCCGCCGGCGCCAAGTACAACCTGACGCCGTACGGCACCGAGACCATGCACGTCCTGCGCGCCGAGAAGGGCTTCATCATCGTCGGCCAGGACACCGATGCCTCGGTCACCCCGGACGACCTCAACATGGGTTGGGCGGTCGGTCGTACCAAACCGTTCTCGTGGATCGGCTGGCGCGGCATGAACCGCGCCGACTGCCAGCGCGAAGACCGCAAGCAGCTGGTGGGCCTGAAGCCGACCAACCCGATGGACCTGCTGCCCGAGGGCGCGCAACTGCTGTTCACCCCGCAGCACAGCGTCCCGGCGACCATGGTCGGCCACGTCACCTCCAGCTACATGAGCAGCAGCCTGGGCTACAGCTTCGCCCTGGCGGTGGTGAAGGGCGGCATCAAGCGCCTGGGCGAGAAGGTCTATGCGCCGCTGGCGGATGGCCGGGTGATCGAGGCGGAAATCTGCAGCTCGGTGTTCTACGACCCGAAAGGCGAACGGCAGAACGTGGATTGATTGAAAGCAGCCTCAGGCGGCAAGCCACAAGCTGCAAGCAAAAGCCGATCCGCCCCCTCTTCCTTCAGGGAGAGGGTTGGGGAGAGGGAAAGCGCCAGAATCCCAAGGTGAACAGAACATGAGCAAAGCCAACCTCTACCAGCAACGCCCCGCCGACGGCATCCAGGCCGAATCGCCCCTGCACCACGCCGAGCTGGACAAGCTCGCCGCACGCAAGGTGGCCAACGCCGGCGTGACCCTGCGCGAGAAGAAATTCCTCGGCCACCTGACCCTGCGCGGCGACGCCCACGACCCGGCCTTCGCCGGCGGCGTGCACCAGGCCCTGGGCCTGGAGCTGCCGGTGGCCCTGGGCCTGGTGGCCAAGGGCGAAACCTCGCTGCAGTGGCTCGGCCCGGACGAGTGGCTGCTGATCGTCCCCGGCGGCGAGGAGTTCGCCGTCGAACAGCGTCTGCGCGAAGCACTGGGCGAAGAACTGCACTACTCGGTGATCAACGTCAGCGGCGGCCAGACCCTGCTGGAGCTCGAGGGCGCCAAGGTCCGCGAAGTGCTGATGAAGTCCACCGGCTACGACGTGCATCCGAGCAACTTCCCGGTGGGCAAGGCGGTGGGCACGAACTTCGCCAAGTCCCAGCTGGTGATCCGTCATACCGGCGAACACACCTGGGAACTGGTGGTGCGCCGCAGCTTCTCCGACTACATCTGGCTGTGGCTGCAGGACGCCTGCGCCGAGTACGGCCTGCAGGTAGCGGCGTAAGAAGCGCTTTTCCCCCTCTCCCCCTGGGAGAGGGCCGGGGTGAGGGAAACCCCACTCCAACCTCTGCACCCAGAGGAAAACTTCGGAGCCAGACCATGAGCCGCACCCCCGATACCTGGATCCTCACCGCCGACAGCCCGAGCCTGCTGGGCACGGTGGACGTGGTCACGCGCTACCTGTTCGAACAGCGCTGCTACGTCACCGAGCACCACTCCTTCGACGACCGCCTGGCCCAGCGCTTCTTCATCCGCATCGAATTCCGCGCCGGCGACGGCTTCGACGAAGCGGCCTTCCGCGCCGGCCTCGCCGATCGCGTCTCGCCGTTCCAGATGAATGTCGAGCTGACCCCGCCAGGCTATCGCAGCAAGGTGGTGATCATGGTCTCCAAGGCCGACCACTGCCTGAACGACCTGCTCTACCGCCAGCGCATCGGCCAGTTGCCGATGGACGTGGCGGCGGTGGTCTCCAACCACCCGGACCTGGAGCCGCTGGCGCGTTGGCATGGCATCCCCTACCACCACTTCGCCCTCGACCCTAACGACAAGGGCGCGCAGGAGGCGAAGGTCTGGCAGGTGATCGAAGACACCGGCGCCGAACTGGTGATCCTCGCGCGCTATATGCAGGTGCTCTCTCCCGAGCTGTGCCGGCGCCTGGACGGCTGGGCGATCAACATCCACCACTCGCTGCTGCCCGGCTTCAAGGGTGCCAAGCCTTATCACCAGGCTTACCAGAAGGGCGTGAAGCTGGTCGGCGCCACCGCCCACTACATCAACAACGACCTCGACGAGGGGCCGATCATCGCCCAGGGCGTCGAGCCCGTGGACCACTCCCACTACCCCGAGGACCTGATCGCCAAGGGCCGCGACGTGGAGTGCCTGACCCTCGCGAAAGCCGTGGGCTACCACATCGAAAAACGCGTCTTCCTGAACGCCAACCGGACAGTGGTGCTGTAACCGCGGCACTCCCGTAGGGCGCATAACGCCACCGGCGTTATCCGCCATGACGCCTGCAACGGCGGATGGATGGAGCTCATCCGCCCTACGCTTCTGGAGCCACCGGTGAAGCCGGTGACCAGCCAGCGTACCGAACAAGCCCCCTCTCCCTATGGGAGAGGGTTGGGGGAGAGGGGCTCTCAGGCCCACTTCCACGCACCGAGCAACACCGACAGCCCAGCCGGCTGCCAGCAGTACCTACCGGCCCTGTCGCGCAACACACGACATCCCAGTGCAGAACCGCGCGCCGCAAGGCCCGCCTTTGTACCCACAAACACAATGAGGAATGCGTATGTCTGGCAATCGTGGTGTGGTTTATCTCGGCCCGGGAAAGGTCGAGGTCCAGAACATCCCCTATCCGAAGATGCAGGACCCGCAGGGCAAGCAGATCGACCACGGGGTGATCCTGCGCGTGGTCTCCACCAACATCTGCGGCTCCGACCAGCACATGGTCCGCGGCCGCACCACCGCGCCGGAAGGCCTGGTGCTGGGCCACGAGATCACCGGTGAAGTCGTCGAGATCGGCCGTGGCGTGGAAACCATGAAGATCGGCGACCTGGTCTCGGTGCCGTTCAACGTCGCCTGCGGCCACTGCCGAACCTGCAAGGAGCAGCACACCGGCGTCTGCCTGACGGTCAACCCGGCCCGTGCCGGCGGTGCCTACGGCTACGTCGACATGGGCGGCTGGGTCGGCGGCCAGGCGGAATACGTACTGGTGCCCTACGCCGACTTCAACCTGCTGAAACTGCCCAACCGCGACGCGGCGATGGAGAAGATCCGCGACCTGACCTGCCTCTCCGACATCCTGCCCACCGGCTACCACGGCGCGGTGACTGCCGGCGTCGGTCCGGGCAGCACCGTCTACATCGCCGGTGCCGGTCCGGTCGGCCTGGCCGCTGCTGCGTCGGCGCGCCTGCTGGGCGCCGCCGTGGTGATCGTCGGTGACGTCAACCCGACCCGCCTGGCCCACGCCAAGGCCCAGGGCTTCGAGATCGCCGACCTGTCCAAGGACACTCCGCTGCACGAGCAGATCGCCGATCTGCTGGGCGAGCCGGAAGTGGACTGCGCAGTCGACGCGGTGGGCTTCGAGGCCCGCGGCCATGGCCATTCGGGCTCGCAGCACGAGGCTCCGGCGACCGTGCTGAACTCGCTGATGGGCGTGGTTCGGGTTGCCGGCAAGATCGGTATTCCGGGCCTGTACGTCACCGAGGATCCGGGCGCGGTGGACGACGCGGCCAAGCACGGTGCGCTGAGCATTCGCTTCGGCCTGGGCTGGGCCAAGTCGCACAGCTTCCACACCGGCCAGACCCCGGTGATGAAGTACAACCGCCAGCTGATGCAGGCGATCATGTGGGATCGCATCAAGATCGCCGACATCGTCGGGGTGGAAGTCATCACCCTGGACGACGCACCCAAGGGCTATGGCGAGTTCGATGCCGGCGTGCCGAAGAAATTCGTCATCGACCCGCACAACCTGTTCCGCGCCGCCTGACGGCGCACCTGCTCCCGGCCGTGCTCCCCAGCGCGGCCGTCTCTCCGGGGAGCCGCAAGGCTCCCTTTTTTTTGTGCCTCGCTCCCTCGCAGCAGCGGACTCCGTCCGCGATGGCGAGCCTCGGCACCACGTCGAATGAATCGCGGTGGGCCTGATCTGTAGGAGCGAGCTTGCTCGCGAACCCGCCCAACGCCGACGCAACCGGGAAATCTGTTCGCGAGCAAGCTCGCTCCCACAACAGCCGGGCCCGCAAGGCCCTCGTAGGATGGGTGGAGCGCAGCGATACCCATGCTGGCGGTGCCGAGAATTGATGGGTATCGCTTCGCTCCACGCCATCCTACAAAGCAGTTCAGCGCTTCGGAGCGGGACAGTTGAAGTCGCCTTCCTGGCAGTCGGACAGCGTCTGCAGTTCCTTGATGCGGTTATCGGTCATGGCCTTCAGGCAATTGCTGTAGGCCATCGGATAACCGGAGCCGCCTTCGACGCTGGACGTCTCGAACTTGCAGCTCAGGTCGCGGTAGTTCAGCCAGGCTTTCTGCGCGGCGGTCAGGGCCTTCTTCTGCCCGGCATCCAGGCGCTGGCGGTACTGTCCGTAGAGGTCGTTGAGGCGTTTGTCGCTGGCTTTGTAAGCGGAGCCGATGCAGGCGTTGATATCCGCCTGGGTCTGGGCGTCGGCGCAGTCGGCAGCGGCCTGGGCGAAGGAGGAGAAGGCCAGCAGGCCGAGGGGAAGGAGCAGCAACTTCATGGGGACGCGATCCGTTGTTTTGGATGGAATCCCCACTCTAGCCGCTCGGGCAGGAAAACGTTGTAGGACGCGGGCCCAGGTTCGACCAGGACCGGCGGCGGATAACGCCTGGGGCGTTATTTGCCCTACGTGGGGCCGAACCCCTGGCGTAGGGCGAATAACCGCTAGCGGTTATCCGCCGTTACGTCGCCAGGCCCCATGCCAGCAACATCAGCCCAGCAGCTTCGCCGCCATCCGCTCCAGCGCCTGGCGCTGGAAGGCGCGGAAGTCCGCGTCCGGCTGCTGGCCTTCGAGCATCGGCAGGAAGGGATCGACCACTTCGGTGCGCACGCCAACCATTTCCTCGATCACTGCATGACCGCAGAACGGCACATAGGCTTCCGCGTAGCCGCCTTCGTGCACCACGACCAGCTTGCCATCGCACAGGCGCTCGGCAGCGTCACGCACCGCAGCGGTCATGAAGCGGAAGGTTTCGCTGTGGGCGAGCATCCGCGCCAGCGGGTCCACGCCGTTGGCGTCGAAGCCACTGGCGACCACGATCAGCTCGGGCTGGAAGCGTTCCAGCGCCGGCACGATGAGGGTTTCCATGGCCACGCGATAGGCGTCGTCACCGCTGCCCGGATAGAGCGGCACGTTGAGGTTGTAGCCCTTGCCCGCACCTTCGCCAATATCGTCCACCGCACCAGTCCCCGTGGGGTAGCAGTCGGCCTGGTGGATCGACAGGGTCAGCACGTCGTCACGGCCGTAGAAGATCGCCTCGGTGCCGTTGCCGTGGTGCACGTCCCAGTCGAGCACCGCCACGCGCTGGATGCCGTGGCGCGCCTTGGCCGTCTCCACCGCCACGGCGATGTTCGCCAGGTAGCAGAAGCCCATGCCGCGATCGGGCAGGCAGTGGTGACCCGGCGGGCGGGACAGCGCGTAGGCGTTGTCCAACTCACCGCGCAGCACCGCATCCACCGCAGCGATGGTCAGGCCGGCGGATTGCCGGGCGATGTCATAGGTGCCATGGCTGACCATGGTCTCCTCGCCCATGTCGCCGTGGCCAACTTCGCTGTAGGCCTTGAAGCGCTCCAGGTAGCTCGCCGGGTGCACGCGCAGCAGGTCTTCCTCGCTGGCCAGCGGCGCGCTGGATAGGTGCAGCTGGCTGCTCAGGCCGGAAACGTCCATCAGGCTTTTCAGCCGGCGCTTGCTCTCCGGCGATTCGGCGTGGCCGCCGCCCACCGGCGGCTGCAACCAGCCACCGACGGGAAGGATCAGCGCGTGCAGCCCGGTTGCGTGCCAGAAGCAGCGCTCGTCGAAGAAGAACCCGGTACGACGGCTCATGCGCGGGCCGCCTCGAGGGCGCGTTGGCGCTTGCGGCTGAACAGCCAGTAGACCGGCGAGACCACGCCCAGGCCGACGACCCAGGAGATGTCCGCACCGTTCATGGCTTGTGCGGCAGCGCCGGTGTAGAGCGCGGTGGACATGAACGGAACCTGCACCAGGATGCCGAGGATGTAGCAGTTCACCGCGGTCCAGTTGAAGGTGCCGTAGATGCCGCCGTCACGACGGAAGAACGACAGCACGTCGTACTCGCCGTGGGCGATCAGGTAGTAGTCGACCAGGTTGATCGCACTCCAGGGCACCAGCACGTAGAGCAGCAGCAGGATGAAGTTGGTGTAGTTGGCCATGAAGTTGTCCTGGCCGAGCAGGGCGATGGTCAGCGAGCCGCCGAACAGCGCCAGGGCAATCACCGCGCGCCAGCCGGCCTTGGCCGACCAGGCCGGGATCAGCGTCTGGCCGACAGTGATGGCCGAGAGCGTGCCGCAATACAGGTTCATCGAGTTGGTGGCGGCGATGCCGATGGAGAACACTGCGACCATCACGGCGCTGAAGCCGCCGGTCATCTCGATCAGGCCGGCGATGACGTCGCCCTCGCCTACCGACAGGCCGACCAGCACGCCCAGCAGCATCGGCAGGATCGAGCCCAGGCAGCAGCCCCAGTAGCTGGACCAGAACGCGGTGCGCGAACCGGTACCCTGCGGCATGTAGCGCGAGTAGTCGGAAACGTAGGGCGCATACGCTAATTGCCACAGCGCGGCGATGGACAGCGCGCCGAGGAAGCCGGGGATGTTGTTCTCGTTGCGCTGCAGCAGGTCCGTCGGCAGGCCGTGGACGAACACCAGCCAGACGAAGCTGACCAGCAATACCGCGCCGGACAGCCAGGACATCACGCGGGTGTAGCCGTGGATCAGGCGGTAGCCGAACACCGTGGCGATCACGCTGATCGCGCCCACCAGCAGGATGCCGGTGTTGGTGCCGATCACCTCGAAGCGTGCATGCAGCGCCTGGCCGCCGAGCACCAGGTTGGAGGCGAAGAAGCCCAGGTACATGATCACCACCAGGGCGACCACCAGCAGCGAGCCAAAGGAGCCGAACTGGCCGCGGGTCTGCACCATCTGCGGCACGCCCAGCTGCGGGCCCTGGGCCGAGTGCAGGGCCATGAACACGCCGCCCACCAGGTTGCCCAGCACCAGCGCCAGCACGGCGGCGAAGAACGGCAGCTTGAACACGGTGACCGCCAGGGCGCCGGTGACCACGGTCAGCAGCATGATGTTGCTGCCGAACCAGATGGTGAAGAGGTCGCGGGCGCGGCCGTGTCGTTCGTGCGCGGCGATGGGCTGGATGGTGCTCAGCTCCAGCGTCGTCGCCTGGTTTTGCGTCGTTGTCATTGTGTTTCTCACGCGTCGTTGGCAAGGCAGGCCCGGCGCAAGCGCCGGGCGCGGATCAGGAAAGGCAAATCAGCGAGCGGCCCAGGCGTTGAAGCGCTGTTCCAGCTCTTCGCCGTGGTCGACCCAGAAGGCCGCGTCCACCGAGCGGGCGCCTTCGAGGTTGGCCGGCGCGGTGGGCAGCGCGTCGCGCACGTCCGCCGGCAACAGGTCCAGCGTGCCCTTGTGCACCGGGCCGTAGGGGATGTTTTCGGAGAAGGTCTTCTGGGTTTGCGGCTGGCTGGCGAAGGCGATGAACTTCTCGGCCAGCGCCTTGTTCGGCGTGCCTTTCACCACGGCCCAGTATTCCGGGTCATACAGGCTGCCCGGCCAGACGATGCCGAGCTTCACGCCTTCCTTCTGCGCGGCGGCAATGCGGCCGTTGTAGGCGGCACTCATCACCACGTCACCGGCGGCCAGCCACTGCGGCGGTTGCGCACCGGCTTCCCACCACTGGATGTTGCCCTTGAGCTGGTCGAGCTTGGCGAAGGCGCGGTCGACGCCCTCTTTCGTGCCGAGCACCTTGTAGAGGTCTTCCTGTTTCACACCATCGGCCAGCAGGGCGATCTCCAGGGTGTACTTGGCGCCCTTGCGCAGACCGCGCTTGCCCGGGTATTCGGCGGTGTTCCAGAAGTCGGCCCAGGATTGCGGGGCCTTGGCGACCTTGGCGCCGTTGTAGGCCATGACCATGGACCAGACGTAGGTGGCCACGCCGCACTCGCTGAGGGTGCCGGGGACGAAGTTCTTCTCGTCGCCGATGGCCGCCGGGTCGATGCGTTCGAACAGGCCTTCCTCGCAGCCGCGCAGCAGCTCGGGGCTTTCCACCTCGACCACGTCCCAGGTGACCTTGCCGACGTCGACCATGGCCTTCACCTTGGCCATCTCGCCGTTGTATTCGCCGGCGACGATCTTGCCGGCGCCGCTGGCCTCGAAGGGCTTGAAGTAGGCCTGCTCCTGGGCCGCCTTGGTGGCGCCGCCGAAGGAGATGACGGTGATGCTTTGGGACTGGGCCTGAACGCTGCCGACAGCAGCGGCAAGGGCACAGGTGATGGAGATGCGCGTGAGCAAGGACACTTTCATGGAACGACTCCCACAGCCGGATTGGCGTTGTTGTGTTGCTGGGCAGTACCCCCGGCCAGAAGCCGGGCAAAAGGGTTCCATCGCGCGGGCGTCTTTGCGCTCGCGGCGTTGTTGGTATTGGGCTGAACCGTAGGGCGCATAACCTGGAACAGGTTATCCGCCCGCTCCTTTGGCGGCGGATAACGCTGGCGCGCTATGCGCCCTACAGGTGGCTCCGGCGGCTTACAGCACGCCGATTTCCTGGGCCGTGCGATCCACCGCGCGGCGGGTCTTGTCGACCAGCTCGTCGATCTCGGCACGGCCGGCGACCAGCGCCGGGGCCATGATCATGCGGCCGAGGGTGGAACGGATGATCACGCCTTCCTCGAAGCCGATGGTGCGGCAGCGCCAGGCGATGTCGTTCTCGTTGTCGAAGCGCTTGCGGGTGGCCTTGTCCTCGACGAACTGCAGCGCGGCGACGAAGCCGGTGCCCTGGATGTCGCCCACCAGCGGGTGATTGCCGAAGACTTCGCGCAGGCACTGCTGCAGGTACGGGCCGGTGTCGTTCTTCACCGCATTCACCCAGCCCTCGTCACGCAGTGCGCGCAGGTTGGCAACGGCGACGGCGGCGGCCACCGGGTGCCCGGAGTAGGTCAGGCCGTGGGCGAACACGCCGCCCTCTTCCACCAGCGCCTGGGCGATGCGCTTGCTCAGCACCAGGCCGCCCATGGGGATGTAGCCGGAGGTCAGGCCCTTGGCGATGGACAGGGTATCGGGCTGGAAGCCGAAGTGCTGGTGGGCGAACCACTCGCCGGTACGGCCGAAGCCGCCGATCACTTCGTCGGCGCACAGCAGCACGTCGTACTGGCGGCAGATGCGCTGGATTTCCGGCCAGTAGCTTTCCGGCGGGAAGATCATGCCGCCGGCGCCCTGGAACGGCTCGGCGATGAAGCCGGCGACGTTGTCGGCGCCCAGCTCGAGAATCTTCTCTTCCAGCTGCAGCGCGCAGCGACGGCCGAACTCGGCCGGGGTCAGGTCACCGCCGGCAGCGAAGAAGTAGGGTTCGTCGATGTGCGCGATGTCCGGGATCAGGCCGCCCATCTCGTGCATGAACTTCATGCCACCCAGCGCGGTGGCCGCCAGGGTGGAGCCGTGGTAGCCGTTCCAGCGGCCGATCATGATCTTCTTCTGCGGCTTGCCTTCGATCTGCCAGAAGCGGCGCACGGTGCGGATCAGCACCTCGTTGGCCTCGGAGCCGGAGTTGGTGTAGATCGCGTGGCTGTAGTGGTCGGGCAGCAGGCTGAAGAGCGTCTCGGAGAGTTCGATCACCGCCGGGTGGGTGGTGTGGAAGAACATGTTGTAGTACGGCAGCTCGTCCAGCTGGGCGGTGGCGGCGGCGGTCAGGTCCTTGCGGCCGTAGCCCAGGTTGGTGCACCACAGGCCGGACATGCCGTCGATGTACTTGTTGCCGTCGTTGTCCCAGAGGTGCAGGCCTTCGCCACGCACCATCACGCGCGGGCCCTCGGCGTTCAGCGCCTTCTGGTCGAGGAAGGCATGGATGTGGTGGGCCGCATCGGCTTTCTGGTATTCACGGGTGTCGCGCGGGGCGCGGGTGTTGTCGGTCATCGACTTTCTCCTCTATCCCTCGGCGGTGCTCCGGCAGCCGGCCTGAGGGGTCTTCAGGGGATCGAGGGCGACGGACTTACCTGGGCAGTCTCACCGGCCGTCTCGAGCGGTTCGGTTGGGAATTCGGGTGTTACTCAGGCGCCGGGCTCGAACCCGGCGGCCTGCCTTGTGTTCAGTCGCGCAGCTGGAACCAGGTGGTCTTCAGCTGGGTGTACTTGTCGAACGAGTGCAGCGAGAGGTCGCGACCGAAGCCGGACTGCTTGCCGCCACCGAACGGAATCGCCGGGTCCAGCGCGTCCACGGTGTTCACCGACACGGTGCCGGCGTTCAGCTTGCGGGCTACGCGGTGGGCGCGGTGCAGGTCGTCGCTCCACAGGGAGGCGGCGAGGCCGTAGATGCTGTCGTTGGCCAGACGCACGGCTTCCTCTTCGCTATCGAAGGGGATGACTGCAAGCACCGGGCCGAACACTTCGTCGCGGGCCAGGGACTGCTCCGGGCGCACGCCAGTGAAGATGGTCGGTTCGATGAAGTTGTCCGAGCCGTTGAAGCTCAGCTGGCGACCACCGCAGGCGAGCTGCGCGCCGTCGCTCTGGGCGCGGTCGATGCAGGCCATGATGCCGGCGGTCTGCTTGTTGTCGACGATGGAGCCGGCGCGGCTGGCCGGGTCCAGCGGGTCGCCCGGCGTCCAGTCGCGGGCCTTGGCGATCAGGCGCTCGACGAACTCGTCGTGGATCGAGCGCTCGACCAGCAGGCGCGAGTTGGCCGAGCAGACTTCGCCCTGGTTGAAGAAGATGCCGAAGGCGGCTTTTTCAGCGGCGAGGTCGAGGTCGCGGCAGTCGGCGAACACCAGGTTCGGGCTCTTGCCGCCGCACTCCAGCCAGACCTGCTTGAGGTTGGACTGCGCGGAATACTGCATGAAGTACTTGCCGACCTGGGTCGAGCCGGTGAACACCAGGGCGTCCACATCCGGGTGCAGGCCCAGCGCCTTGCCGGCGGTTTCGCCCAGGCCCGGCACGACGTTCAGCACGCCTTCCGGGATGCCGGCTTCGAGCGCCAGCTCGGCCAGGCGCAGGGCGGAGAACGGCGACTGCTCGGCGGGCTTGAGCACCACGGAGTTGCCGGCGGCCAGCGCGGGCGCCAGCTTCCAGGCGGCCATGTCGAGCGGGAAGTTCCACGGCACCACGGCGCCGATCACGCCCAGCGGCGTGCGGGTGATGGTGGCCAGGGCATTCTGCGCGGTCGGGGCGACCTGGTCGTAGAGCTTGTCGAGGCTTTCGGCGTACCAGGAGAACACGCCAGCGGCGCCGGGCACGTCGATGTTCCAGGCGTCCATCACCGGCTTGCCCATGTTCAGGGTGTCGAGCAGGGCCAGTTCGTCGCGGTTGGCCATCATCAGCTCGGCGAGCTTCTGCAGCACGGCCTTGCGCTCACGCGGCGCCATGCGCGCCCAGGGGCCGGTTTCGAAGGCGTGGCGGGCGACACGCACGGCGGCGTCGATCTCGGCCACGCCACAGGCGGCGACATTGGCCAGCAGGCGATTGGTCGCCGGGTCGATGGCCGCGAAGGTCGCGCCATCCTGCGCGGCCACGCGGCGGCCGCCGATCAGCGCGCTGTCGATGAAGGTCTGCCGGGCAGCACGCTGCCGCCAATCGTTGAGCTCGTACACCAGGGCACTCCGTAGGGGATCGTTGTTGTTGGAATGTGGATTGGATGGTCGCCCAAGGCCTTGCCAAGGAAAATTATTAAATTTGTCTTCGGGGTATATGAAAAAGCTGGGCAGCCTTGCACCAGTCCAGAGCATGGCGCGCCATCTCGGTGCGCGCCTGCGCACCGCCACAGGACCCGTATTCAGCGGGTCAGCGCACCGTACAGCTCAGGGCGACGGCACGGCAGGTAGGGGAAGGTGGCGGCCTGGCGGGCGCGCTGCTGCGCGTCCAGGTCGACGATCAGCAGACTCTCCGCGGGCCCGGCAGCAGCCAGGCGCTCGCCGTCCGGCGCGACGATGCAGGAGCCGCCGAGGAAGGCCAGCCCGTCCTCCACGCCGCAGTGGTTGCAGTAGGCGACGAACAACTGGTTCTCCACCGCCCGCGCCGGGACGATCACACCCGGCACCGCGCCGTACTCCGGGGTCAGCGCGGTGGGGATGAGGATCAGCCCGGCGCCGTTCAGCGCGTGGGTACGCACCGCCTCGGGGTACTCGACGTCGAAGCAGATCAGCAGGCCGATACGCCAGCCGGCGTAGTCGAACGGCGCTTCCAGCACATCGCCGGCGCTGAACACTTCGCGCTCCATGGCACCGAACAGGTGCGCCTTGCGGTAGTGGCCCAGCGCGTTGCCATCCGGACCGATCACCTGCACCGAGTTGTAGGGCTTGCCGCCCTGCGGATGGCGTTCGGCGTAGCCATAGGCAATGGCCAGCCCGAAGCGCCGGGCCAGTTCGCCGATACGCCGGGCCGACGGGCCATCCGCCGCTTCGGCCAGCTCGTTCATCCGCTGCGGGACGTTGTAGCCGCCCAGCCAGAGTTCCGGACAGAGCAGCAGCTGCGCGCCGGCAGCGGCGGCCGCGCTGGCCTGGCGCTCCAGTTGGTCGAGGTTGCCGGCAACGTCGCCGGGAAGTCCGCAGGTCTGCCACAGGGCCATGCGCATGGGCTTTACTCCAGTCCGCGTGTACGGGATTTGCAGGATGCATTTCGGGTCTGGGCGGAGTATGCCCGCGCCCGGAGGGACGCAGCAGGCGGCCAAGGCCATGAAAAATGTGGTCCCCGGCGAGGAAAATCTTCGCCACGGGCCGCCCCCGCCGGCCGGCTCAACGCGGTATCTTGTATAAAAAAGCATCAACGAGGCGTGCAGTGGCTTCCTATACCTTGCGGCAACTGAAGTATTTCGTGACCACCGTGGAGTGCGGCAGCGTGGCTGAGGCCTCGCGCAAGCTGTACATCGCGCAACCGTCCATTTCCACGGCGATCAAGGGTCTGGAAGAGAGCTTCGGCGTGCAGCTGTTCATCCGTCACCACGCCCAGGGCGTGTCGCTCACCCCCAGCGGCGCGCGCTTCTACCGCAAGGCGCAGGAACTGCTGCGCATGGCCCACGAGTTCGAGCAGAACGCCCTGGCGGACAACGACGTGGTCGCCGGGCAGATCGACATCGGCTGCTTCGAGACCGTCGCCCCGCTCTACCTGCCGCGCCTGATCTCGGGCTTCCGCGAGCGCTATCCGGGCGTGGAAATCCGCATCAGCGACGGCGAGCAGCAGGAACTGGTGCAGGGCCTTACCGCCGGCCGCTTCGACCTGGCGCTGCTCTACGAACACGACCTGGACGCAACCATCTGCACCGACCCGCTGATGCCCGCCCAGCGCCCCTACGCGCTGCTGCCGGAGAACCACCGCTTCGCCAAGCAGGACAAGGTGTCCCTGCGCGACCTGGTGCTGGAGCCGATGATCCTGCTGGACGTGCAGCCCAGCCGTACCTACTTCGTGCGCATCTTCGAGGAGCTGGGGCTCAACCCGCACATCGCCTTCAGCTCGCCCTCCATCGAGATGGTGCGCGGCATGGTCGGCCGTGGTTTCGGCTTCTCGGTGCTGGTGACCCGCCCGCATTCGGAGTGCACCTACGACGGCAAGAAGGTGGTGATGGTGAACATCGCCGAGGACGTCAGCGCCTCCGGCCTGGTTGCCGCCTGGCTCAAGCGCGCCCAGCTGACCAAGCCGGCGCAGCTGTTCGTCGACTTCGCCCGGGAGGAGCTGAGCGGGAAGCACTGATGCCCGCTCTTCGCTCTTCTTGTAGGAGCGAGCTTGCTCGCGAACAGACTTCGGCGCTGCGACCTGCCCTCACCCTAGCCCTCTCCCGGAGGGAGAGGGGACTGTTCGGCAGGCTCTGAATGCTCGGCACTCCCCGGCTGACTCCGTTACGACCCAACGCTGTGGACGGCTCCCTCTCCTCCTGGGAGAGGGCAGGGGTGAGGGAAACGCCCGAACACCAGACGCCCCTCCCGTCACTCCCCGTGCCTCCCACGGACATCCGGCGTTACAATCTCGCCCCCTTTCGTTTTCGTCATACCCCGCCCCATGCTGATCTGGAAAGAGCGCGTGCAGCGCCTCATCACCCTTGTCCTCGGTTTGCTGCAGCGCTACCCGCGCGTCATCGCCCTGTTCGGTTTCTGCTCCGGGGTGTTCAGCTTCATCATGGTCGATCGCCACCGTGCCGGTTTCGCCCGCGCCATGGCCATCGTCATGCTGGTCAGCTGGATCTGGCTGATGCTGGAAAACCTGCTCACCGACCGCTTCAAGCGCCGCTTCGGCTGGGAAGTGCCACCGGGGCTGCTGCGCTACGCGACCCAGCTGATCCACCAGGAAAGCCTGTTCTTCTGCCTGCCGTTCTTCTTCGTCACCACCACCTGGAACAGCGGCCAGGCGCTGTTCACCGGCGTGCTGACGCTGGCGGGGCTCGCCGCGATCACCGACCCGATCTACTACAAGTGGCTGTCGGTGCGGCGCTGGACCTTCCTCGGCTACCACACCCTGACGCTGTTCGCGGTGCTGCTCACCGCGCTGCCGATCATCCTCCACCTGAGCACCCCGCAGAGCTACGAAGCCGCGCTGGGCATCGCCGTGCTGCTGTCGTTCCCGAGCCTCGCGGTGACGGTGAAGATCCACAAATGGTGGCGCTGGTTCGCGTTGATCGGCCTGACCCTGTCCATCGGCGCGGTGGGCTGGTTCGCCCGCGCCTGGGTGCCGCCCTCGACCCTGTGGATGACCGAGATGGCGGTGACCGAGAGCTTCGACAACGCCCAGCGCACCCCCGGCGACAGCCTGGATACCGTCAGCGTGGCGCAGATCAAGAGCCAGGGCCTCTACGCCTACACCGCGATCAACGCGCCGCGCGGGCTGAACGAGCGCATCTATCACGCCTGGCGCAAGGACGGCCAGGAAGTCGATCGCATCGCCCTGGACATCAAGGGCGGCCGCGAAGCCGGCTACCGTGCCTGGACGCACAAGCAGAACTTCCCCAACGACCCCAGTGGCAAATGGCAGGTACAGGTGCTCACCGAGGCCGGCCAGGTGATCGGCACGCTGAGGTTCGAGGTCACGCCCTGACCGCTCGGTATCCTTGACCCGCCTCGGCGCTTTCCTCTACATAGAGCCTCTCCCGAGAACAAAAAGCGCCGAGAGAGTCATGACCGATACCGCCTTGCACCCGTTCGACCGCGCCGTGGCCCTGCACCCCGTTGCTGGCCAACCCAACCTCTACGAAGGCCACACCAGCCAGGACTACTGGAACATGGTCGGCCCCTTTGGCGGCGTGACCGCCGCGGTCCTGCTGCAGGGCGCGCTGCGTCACCCCCAGCTGCTCGGCAGCCCGGTGTCGCTGACGGTGAACTACGCCGCGGCAGTCGTGGCCGGCGCCTTCCAGGTCGAAGCCATCCCGGTGCGCACCAACCGCTCGACCCAGCACTGGCTGCTGCAACTGACCCAGGCGGATGAAGCCGGCGAGCAGCAGGTCACCACCACCGCCACCCTGGTCACCGCGCTGCGCCGCGAAACCTGGAGCCTGACCGACCTGCCCTTCCCGAACCTTGCCCCGGCCAGCGACTTCGAGCCGATGAGCCCAGCCGCCAAGGGCGTGGCCTGGCCAAAGCAGTACGAGATGCGCCCGGTCTCCGGCGCCTTCCCGACCAAATGGGACGGCAGCGGCGAGACCAGCCGCAGCCAGCTCTGGCTGCGCGACGCCCAGCCGCGCCCGCTGGACTTCCTGTCCCTGGCGGCGCTGAGCGACATCTTCTACCCGCGCGTCTGGCTGCGCCGCGCCACGCCGGTACCGGCCGGCACCGTGTCGATCACCACCTACTTCCACACCGACGCCGCGCAACTGGCGGAGGTCGGCACCGGCTACCTGCTGGGCGACGCCCGCGCCCAGGAATTCCGCAACGGCTTCTTCGACCAGAGCGCCCAGCTGTGGAGCGAGTCCGGCGCGCTGCTGGCGACCAGCAACCAGATCGTTTACTACAAGGAATAACCCGCTTCGCTCCCCGTAGGATGGCGTGGAGCGAAGCGATACCCATCAACTTCGCCGACACCGCGCGATGGGTATCGCTTCGCTCCACCCATCCTACATAGATGCTCACTCTGGCCCGTTCCCTGTGGCGAAAAGAGGCGCATAAAAAAGCCCGGCACTTGGCCGGGCTTTTTCATCGCTGCGCGGAAGGCTCAGACCTTGCGCACGAACTCCGATTTCAGCTTCATCGCGCCGATGCCGTCGATCTTGCAGTCGATGTCGTGATCGCCGTCGACCAGGCGGATGTTCTTCACCTTGGTGCCGACCTTCACCACCAGGGACGAGCCCTTGACCTTGAGGTCCTTGATCACGGTGACGGTATCGCCGTCCTGCAGCAGGTTGCCGACCGAATCCTTGATCACGCGTGCGTCGCCATCGGCCTCGGCGGATGCATCGGCGGACCACTCATGGGCGCACTCGGGGCACACCAGCTGGGCGCCGTCTTCGTAGGTGTATTCGGAGTTGCATTTGGGGCAGGGCGGCAGCTGGCTCACGGCGGTTCTCACAGTGGAAACGGTAAAAAAGACCGCAGAGTATATAAGGTTTCTCCCGTCCCTGCCCGGCAACAGAGTTGGCAATGAGCCAGCACCGTTACAAAAGCGTAAGAATCCATCGCTATAACAGGCGGCCACTTCGATAAGAAAAGGACGCCACGCCATGCTGCACAAGCCCTCCCCGCTCGCGCTGAGCATCGCCGTCGTGCTGGCGAGCCTGGCCGCCGAAACCGCCAACGCTGTTCCAGTATCGCCGATCATCAGCGACGCCCAGACCAACAGCCGCACCTTGGCCAACCAGGACACCCTGACGGTCACCCGCACCGGCAGCCTGGTCACCAGCGGCAAGAGCCTCGACCTCAAGGGCGCGGCCACCGGCAGCGGCGTGGTCATCGACAACAGCGGCCTGTTGCAGTCCAGCACTGGCCGCGTGGTCGATACCTCCGGCAGCGACAGCACCACGCGCTTCTACCAGATCATCAACCGTGAGGGCGGCCGGATCGTCGGCTACGACGACGCCATCCGCATGAACAATCCGTTCAGCGCCGGCAGCCTGCTGATCGACAACGCCGGCAGCATCACCTCGGCCACCGGCCAGGCGCTGGACCTGGACAAGCTGCAGAGCGCCGCGACCACTACGATCATCAACCGCGCCAGCGGGGTCATCCACAGCGACGGCAACGACGCCATTCGCCCCGGCGGCAACGCGAGCATCACGAACTACGGCGAGATCAGTAGCTCCGACATGATCACCGCCGACACCAAGAACGACGGCATCGACTTCCAGGGCGCCGCGGGCGGCCACGTGGAAAACCACGGCCTGATCAGCGGCGGCCGCCACGGCATCACCACCGATGTGGGCGCCACCCTGATCAACTACGAAGACGGCGTGATCATCGGCCGCAACGGCTCGGGCTTCGGCTCCGACGGCGACGGCACGGTGATCAACTACGGGCGCATCAGCGGCGCCTACAACGGCCTGGTACCGGACGGCGACGGCGATGGCGTGGACATCGACTACACCGGCCACATCGAGAACCACGGCATCATCGAGGGCCTCGGCGCCGCCGGTTCGAAAGACGGCTCGCCCAACGGCAGCGAAGGCATCGCCATGGGCGGCGGCAGCATCATCAACTACGCCGGCGCGATCATCCGCAGCGTCGACCGCGGCATCCTGGTCGACGACGGCAACGGCAACAGCGGCTTCAGCTCCACCACCCTGGAAAACCACGGCACGATTTCCGGCGAAAAACTCTCCGGGGTGACTCTTTCCGGTGACCTCGACGATACCGTGATCAACGACGGTCTGATCCACGGCGGCAACGGCATCGCCCTGGAAATGGGTGGCGGCAACGACCGCCTGGTGCTGCTCTCCGGCAGCCGCTTCGAAGGCCTGGTGGACGGTGGCAGCGGCCGCGATAGCGTGACCCTGGACGACGCCGCCGGCGGCAGCTTCGGCAACAGCGTCAACTTCGAGTGGCTGGACGTGAAACAGGGCAGTTGGGCGCTCTCCAGCACCAACGATTTCAGCGAAGGCGGCGAAGTCTTCAGCGGTGCCAGCCTGAGCAACACCGGCAGCATTCTCGGCACCCTGCAGGTCGACCAGGGCGCCACCTTCTCGGGCAGCGGCAGTGTCGGCGGGCTGAACGTCGCCGGCAGCCTGGTCGCCTCGCCGGCATCAGGAGCCCCCCATGTCACTGGCGACCTGAACCTGCAGAGTGGCTCGACCCTGTCCTTCGGCGTGGAGCCCAGCGGCGCCCACGCCACCGTGCAGGTGGACGGAGCAACCCGTATCGACGGCGCGCACCTCGCCGTGCAGGCCGGCAGCGGTAACTGGCCGTGGCAGAGCAGCGTGCAGGTGATCAGCTCCAGCGGCGGCGTCAGCGGCCAGTTCGCCGACGTGAAGAGTAACTTCGCCTTCCTCACCCCGACCCTGAGCTACAGCGCCAGCGGCGTCGACCTGCAACTGACCCGCAACGACGTGCAGTTCGGCGATCTCGCCAGCAGCAGCAATGGCCGCAACGCCGCCTCCGCACTGCAGAGCCAGAACGGCGGCGCACTGTACAACGCGCTGATCACCAGCGACGCAGGCAACGCCAGCGCGGCCCTGGAGCAACTGGCCGGCGCCAGCAATGCCAGCCTTGCCGCCGCGACCATCGCCGGCAGCCAGCAGGTTGGCAGCGCCATGCTCAACGCCGTGCGCCAACTGGGCAGCAGCAGCTTGCTGGCAGCCACCGAGCGCGGCGATACGCCGATGTTCGCCGCCACTGGCGTACCCAGTGCAGCGCGCAACCTCAACGACCCGAACGCCGCCGGCCGCCTGTGGGTGCAGGGCATCGGCAGCCACGGCAAGCTCGACGCGCACGACAACAGCGGCGACCTGCAACAGAACACCGGCGGCACCCTGCTCGGCGCCGACTGGGCAGTGACCCCGGACTGGCGCCTGGGCGTGCTGGGCGGCTACTCACACACTGACCTGGATGGCAGCGGCGGTGTTTCCGGCGATATCGACAGCTGGCACCTGGGCGCCTACGCGCTGCACCAGAGCGGCCCGCTGGCCGTGCGACTGGGCGCGGCCTACAGCAGCCACGACGGCGAGAGCAAACGCCGGGTCGAATTCGACGGCTTCAGCGATCGCCCCAAAGGTGACTATGACGCCGACAGCTGGCAGGCCTTCGCCGAGACCGGCTACGCCATGGGCAGCGGCCGCCTGAGCGCCGAGCCCTACGCACGCCTGGACTATCAGCGCTACGAGCGCGATTCGTACAACGAGAAAGGCGGCGCCGCCGCACTGCACGTCGACTCCCAGGACCAGGACAACCTGAGCAGCACCCTGGGCCTGCGCATCGCCCGCCTGGATACCCTGAGCAACGGCATGAGCTTCACCCCGCGCCTGGGCCTGGGCTGGCGTCACACCTTCGGCGATATCGACAGCCAGACCCGCCAGTCCTTCATTGCCGGCGGTGATGCCTTCAGCGTCCAGGGCACGGCGCTGGACCGCAACAGTCTGCTGCTGGACGTCGGCTTCGACGTCGGCGTGTCGGCACGCAATACCCTCGGCATCGGCTACAGCGGCCAGATGGGCAGCAACGCGCAGAACCACGCCCTGATCGCGCAGTGGCAGATGGCGTTCTGATTCTGCTCGTAAGACGAAAAGCCCGGCATTCGCCGGGCTTTTTGCAGGTGTCGTTTAGACCAGAGATTCAGAATATTCGCAGCCCTTCTCGGAGCGAGGCCTGTGGTCCCATCGAGCGCTGACGGCAAAGCTTGCCGCCCCGGTCAACTGACCGGCATCCGCCCAACCTCGATGAGTGAGCACTCCATGAAAAAATTCTGCATCCTGATCGCCGCCTGCGCCGTTCTCGCCGCATGCGATAAGAAAGACGAGCAAGCCTCGCAGACCGCCGTTCCCGCCACCGTTACCCAACAGGAAGCCAAGCCTGTGGCGCAACCGGAGCCCAAGCCGGCAGAACAGCCAGCAGCATCCGAACAAGCCAGCGCGCCGGCCCAACCGGCAGCCGAAGAAGCCAAGCCGGCCGACGACAAGCAGCAGTAAAACCCGCAAGCCGCTGCCGCAATGCGCCGGCGCAGCACACCGGCCAGCCGCCTTCGGGCGGCTGGCTGTTTTCAGGGCTGTAACTGGCTGAGATAGGCCGTCAGCGTGGCGATATCGTCCTCACTGAGCAACCCCGCCACCGCCAGCATCGGCGAACCGGCTCGGCTCGGGTCCTTGTCCCGGTAGCGCTGCAGGGCGTGGGTCAGGTAGGCCCGCGGCTGTCCGGCGATGCGCGGGAAGCCATCGTGGCCCATGGCCTTGTCACCGTGGCAGGTAACGCAGACCGTGGCGAAACGCTGGGCGCCCTGCTCCACCAGCGCTTTGTCCGGTGCCGCTTCCGTACGTGGCACGACCTTCTGCTGGCTGAAGTAGTAGGCGATGTTGACCCGTTCGTTGATGGTCAACAGCTTGGCCGCCTGGTTCATCACGAAGTCGGTGCGCTGGCCGTCGACGTATTTCTCGAAGGCGTCGAAGAGGTACTGCGGGTTCTGCCCGGCCAGGTTGGGGATGTAATCGCGCTTGCTGTTGCCATCCTTGCCGTGGCACTTGCTGCACAGCAGGATGCGTTCCTCGGCGGCGGCATAGGCTTGCTCGCGCTTGGCCGGGTCCTTTTCCAGGGCGGCCAGCCGATCCATCATCTCCGAGGCCTGCGCGACTCCGCACAGCAGCACCCACAACAGAACGACTCTTCCCATCGCCAGACCCTGGTCAGTTTTCCCAGCATCGACGCTAATGAGTTTCTGAAGGAAATTTCCGACCTGGATCAACCATTCGGTTCGAGCAGAAGTGAACGGGCGCGCAAAAAAAAGGGGGAGCATCGTGCTCCCCCGTGGGACTGAACCTTAAAGACCCGTCTGTCCTTGGTCAGCCTTCAATTTCAACCAGGATCTCACCAGGGTTGACCCGGTCGCCCTTGGCTACGTGGATGGCCTTCACGGTGCCGGCAATACCCGCCTGCACCTCGGTCTCCATCTTCATCGCTTCGGTGATCAGCACGGCCTGGCCGGCCTTCACGCTGTCGCCTTCCTTCACCAGCACATCGACGATGTTGCCCGGCATGGTAGTGCTGACATGGCCCGGCTCGCTGGCCTGCTTGCGCTTGTTGTTGCCGCCGCCGATGAACTCGTTGAGCGGCTCGAACACCACTTCTTCCGGCATGCCGTCCACCGACAGGTAGAAGTGGCGCTTGCCGTCGGTCTTCACGCCGACGCCGGTGATGTCCACGCGGTAGCTTTCGCCATGCACGTCGACCACGAACTCGGTCGGTACGCCCTCACCGCCAGCGGCGGCGACGCCCTTGCCATTGGGGATCGGCAACAGCTCTTCGGGTTTCAGGGTGCCGGCGGCGCGTTCCTCGAGGAACTTGCGGCCGATGTCCGGGAACATGGCGTAGGTGAGCACGTCCTCTTCGGACTTGGCGACACTGCCGATCTCTTCGCGCAGCTTGTTCAGCTCCGGCTTGATCAGGTCGGCCGGGCGCACGTCGATGACTTCCTCGTTGCCGATGGCCTGGCGGCGCAGTTGCTCGTTGATCTTGCCCGGCGCCTTGCCGTAGCGGCCCTGTAGGTAGAGCTTCACCTCGTTGGTGATGGTCTTGTAGCGCTCGCCGGCCAGCACGTTGAAGAACGCCTGGGTGCCGACGATCTGCGAGGTCGGAGTAACCAGGGGCGGGAAGCCGAGGTCTTCACGCACGCGGGGGATTTCCGCGAGCACTTCGGGCATGCGGTTCAGCGCGCCCTGCTCCTTGAGCTGGTTGGCCAGGTTGGAAATCATCCCGCCCGGTACCTGGTTGACCTGCACGCGGGTATCCACGCCGGTGAACTCGCTCTCGAACTGGTGGTACTTCTTGCGCACGGCGTGGAAGTACATGCCGATTTCCTGGATCAGTTCCAGGTCCAGGCCGGTATCGAACGGCGTGTCACGCAGCGCGGCGACCATGGATTCGGTACCCGGGTGGCTGGTGCCCCAGGCCATGCTGGAGATCGCCGTGTCGATGCGGTCAGCGCCGTTTTCCACCGCCTTGAGCTGGCACATGCTGGCGACGCCGGCGGTGTCGTGGGAGTGCACCACCACGTCCAGCGGCAGCGCCTCTTTCAGCGCCTTGACCAGCTCGCCGGTGGCGTAGGGGGTCAGCAGGCCGGCCATGTCCTTGATGGCGATGGAGTCCACGCCCATGTCAGCCATGGCTTTGCCCTGGGCGACGAACGCATCGATGGTGTGCACCGGGCTGGTGGTATAGGCGATGGTGCCCTGGGCGTGCTTGCCGGCGGCCTTCACGGCTTCGATGGAGACGCGCAGGTTACGCACGTCGTTCATCGCGTCGAAGATGCGGAACACGTCGATGCCGTTGACCGCCGCCTTGGCGACGAAGGCACGCACCACGTCATCGCTGTAGTGGCGGTAGCCGAGCAGGTTCTGCCCGCGCAGGAGCATCTGCAGGCGGGTGTTGGGCAGCGCGGCCTTGAGCTTGCGCAGACGCTCCCACGGGTCTTCCTTGAGGAAGCGCACGCAGGCGTCGAAGGTGGCGCCGCCCCAGACTTCCAGCGACCAGTAGCCGACCTTGTCGAGCTTGTCGCAGATGGGAAGCATGTCCTCGGTGCGCATCCGGGTCGCCAGCAGCGACTGGTGGGCGTCGCGCAGGATGGTATCGGTGACGGTGACTTTCTTGGCAACGGTCATGTACGTGATCCTCACAGGCCAGCGTGGGCGGCAATGGCGGTAGCGATGGCGATGGCCAGGTGCGACGGGGTGCGTTTGATGGAGTACTGGGTCAGTTCCGGGTGGCTTTCGACGAAGCTGGTGTTGAACTGGCCGTTACGGAATTCCGGGTTCTTGAGGATTTCCTGGTAGTAGGCGGCGGTGGTCTTCACACCCTGCACGCGCATGTCGTCCAGCGCACGCAGGCCGCGGTCCAGCGCTTCTTCCCAGGTCAGCGCCCAGACCACCAGCTTCAGACACATCGAGTCGTAGTACGGCGGGATGGTGTAGCCGGTGTAGATCGCCGTATCGGTGCGCACGCCAGGGCCGCCGGGCGCGTAGTAGCGGGTGATCTTGCCGAAGGACGGCAGGAAGTTGTTCTTCGGGTCTTCGGCGTTGATGCGGAACTGCAGGGCGAAGCCGCGGTGGATGATGTCGTCCTGCTTCACCGAGAGCGGCAGGCCCGAGGCGATGCGGATCTGCTCGCGGACGATGTCGATGCCGGTGATTTCCTCGGTGATGGTGTGTTCCACCTGCACGCGGGTGTTCATCTCCATGAAGTACACCTCGCCATCGGCGAGCAGGAACTCCACGGTGCCGGCGTTCTCGTAGCCCACCGCCTTGGCCGCGCGCACCGAGAGGTCGCCGATGTAGGCGCGCTGCTCGGGGGTCAGCTGCGGGCTGGGGGCGATCTCGATGAGCTTCTGGTTGCGGCGCTGGATCGAGCAGTCGCGCTCGAACAGGTGCACGGTGTTGCCAAAGGAGTCGGCGAGAATCTGCGCCTCGATGTGCTTGGGATTGACGATGCACTTCTCGAGGAAGACTTCCGCGCTGCCGAAGGCCTTGGTCGCCTCGGAGATCACCCGGGGGAAATTCTGTTCCAGTTCCTCGCGGCTGTTGCAGCGGCGGATACCGCGGCCGCCACCACCGGAGGTGGCCTTGAGCATCACCGGGTAGCCGATGCGCTCGGCTTCGGCCAGGGCTTCGGCCAGGTCGGCGACGTTGCCTTCGGTACCGGGGGTGCAGGGCACGCCAGCGGCGATCATGCTGCGCCGCGCTTCGGTCTTGTCGCCCATGCGGCGGATGACTTCCGCCGACGGACCGATGAACTTGATCCCGCGCTCGGCGCAGATATCGGCCAGTTCGGCGTTCTCGGAGAGGAAGCCGTAGCCGGGGTGCAGGGCGTCGCAACCGGTTTCCACGGCCAGGTTCACCAGCGCACGCGGGTTGAGGTAACCCGCCAGTGGGTCGGCGCCCAGGCTGTGGGCTTCGTCGGCGCGCTTGACGTGCAGGGCGTGACGGTCGGCATCGGAATAGACGGCCACCGAACGGATGCCCATCTCGGCGCAGGCGCGCACGATCCGGACAGCGATCTCCCCACGGTTGGCGATCAGGATTTTCTTGATCACTGCGGCTTTCCCTCGGCCCGGGCCTTGTGGACCCCGGCGTAAAAACCCATCGGCAGCTCCGATCACGGCAGCTGGATTTTCTTGTGGATATTGCTCGACCGGAGCGGGTTCCGGCGTGTTTTTACCCTAGCGCGGGAGGGAGGATTAACCAAAATCAATAATTATTGGGGTAGCCATAAAGAATGCTTTATAGTCGCTGGAAAATGTCGCCATCGAGCAGGCTTCTATGCGTAAGTCATTGATGCGTATGACCCTTCGCCAGCTGCAGGTTTTCCGCGCGGTGTGCGAAAGCCGTTCCTACAGCCGCGCCGCCGAGGAAATGGCCCTGACCCAGCCGGCGGTCAGCCTGCAGATTCGCCAGCTCGAAGAACTGGTCGGCCAGCCGCTGTTCGAGTACATCGGCAAGAAGCTCTACCAGACCGATGCCGCCGACGCCCTGCTGCGCGCCACTACCGACATCTTCCAGCGCCTGGAAGTGCTGGACATGAACCTCTCCGACCTCAAGGGTTCGCTGCAGGGCCAGCTGCGCCTGGCGGTGGAATCCAGCGCCAAGTACATCACCCCGCACCTGTTCGCCGCCTTCCACGCGCAGCACCCGGATGTCAGCCTGAACCTCACGGTGGTCAACCGCGCCCAGGTGATCAAGCGCCTGTCGGACAACCGCGACGACCTGGTGATCATGTCGCTGGTGCCGCAGGACATGGCGCTGGAATTCCTGCCCTTCCTGAACAACCCGATCGTTGCCGTGGCACCGCCGGACCACCCGCTGTGCAACGCCGCGAAGCTTTCGCTGAAGGACCTGGAACCCTATCCGCTACTGATCCGCGAGCCCGGCTCGGGTACGCGCAAGGCCTGTGAGGAGCACTTCCAGCAGAAACGCGCGCACTTCGCGCAGACGCTGGAATTTGCCTCGCTGGAAGGATCACGGGAAGGGGTATTGGCGGGACTGGGACTGGCGCTGCTGCCGCGCCACGCGGTAAGCCGCGAACTGCAATCCGGTCTGTTGCACGAACTGCCGGTGGAAGAGCTGCCGCTGTACCGCAGCTGGTGTCTGGTGCATGCCCGCGGCAAGCGCCTGAGCCCGGTGGCCCAGGCGTTCGTCGCCTTCATCCGTGAAGAGCGGGCGCTGATCAGCCAGCTTGCCGAACGCTTCGCCGGCCCGCCTTCGCCGAAGTGAGGTAGGCGGCGGCGATCAAGTCAGGGTAATCGGAGGTTTCGAGGGCGAGGCGCTGGGCCTCCACGCGGTCCTCGATGGCGCGACGGAACTGCATACGCCGCTGGTCTTCGAGCTTGCGGCGGGTCTTGCTGTCCACTTGGAGCTGGGTGTCGTCGATATGGCGGGGCATCTCGCATCTCCCAAGGCCGAAGGGCTGGAGACGCCAGCATGCTGGGGGCGGATGACCGTTTGACGACGTGGTGGTGAAGCGCCGGTGACGCCGACGAGTGGTCGGCGAGTGGTCGGCGAGGAGCTTTTGTAGGAGCGAGCTTGCTCGCGAACCGCTCAGCCCTGGAACACCCGGCTAGCTCTGTTCGCGAGCAAGCTCGCTCCTACAGGTATGGTCTCAGGACGCCTCTTCCGGGCGCTCCTCGTGGTTCTTCACCACCTTGGGCGACAGGCGCAGGCTACGCAGGCTGCGCTTCACGCTCTTCAGGTGGTTCACCAGGTCCGGGCCACGGGCCATGGCCACGCCCATCGCCAGCACGTCGATCACTACCAGGTGGGCGATACGCGAGGTCAGCGGGGTGTAGATGTCGGTGTCTTCGTGCACATCCACCGCCAGGTTCACCGTGGCCAGGTCGGCCAGCGGGGTCTGGCTGGGGCACAGGGTGATCAGCGTGGCGCCGGCTTCGCGCACCAGGTTGGCGGTCACCAGCAAATCCTTGGAGCGGCCGGACTGGGAGATGCAGATCGCCACGTCCGAAGGCTTCAGGGTCACTGCCGACATGGCCTGCATGTGCGGGTCGGAGTACGCCGCTGCCGACAGCAGCAGGCGGAAGAACTTGTGCTGGGCATCCGCCGCCACCGCGCCGGAAGCACCGAAGCCATAGAACTCGACACGCTGGGCATGGGCGATGGCCGCGATGGCGCGCTCCAGGGCATGGGTGTCGAGGTGCTCGCGCACTTCCATCAGCGAGTGCAGGGTGGTGTCGAAAATCTTCAGGCTGAAGTCCGCCACCGAGTCGCTCTCGTTGATCGAGAACTGACCGAAGCTGGCACCGGCGGCCAGGCTCTGCGCCAGCTTGAGCTTGAGATCCTGGAAGCCGCTGCAGCCGATGGCGCGGCAGAAGCGCACGATGGTCGGCTCGCTGACGCCGACGCCATGGGCGAGGTCCGCCATGGAGCTGTGCATGACCGATGCAGGGTCCTGCATCACGTGATCGGCAACCTTGAGCTCCGACTTGCGGAGCAGATGACGCGACTGGGCAATGTGCTGCAAAAGGTTCACAGGGATAGGCTCGGTGATAGTTGTCTGAGAATTATGTAGTCTTGTTGTAGTTATACTACAAAACTACTCGCCAAGCCCAGGGAATAAGTCTTGAATACGCCCGCCAGCCTTAGTCTTCCCAGTTCCTGCGACATCCTGGTATTCGGCGGCAGCGGCGACCTGGCGCTGCACAAGCTGCTCCCGGCGCTCTATCACCTGCACCGGGAAAACCGCCTGCCGGCCGACACGCGGATCTTCGCCCTCGCCCGCAGCCAGCGCGACAACGCCGCCTACCTCGAACTCGCCGAACGCAATTGCCGGGTGCAGGTCGCGCGCAGCGATTTCTCCGCCGAAGCCTGGCGCAGCTTCGCTCAGCGCCTGCAGTACGTAGCGATGGACGCCTCGCAGAGTGCCGACTTCGGCCGCGTCGCCAAGGCCCTCAAGCGCAGCGAAGGCCGCGTGCTGGTGCACTACCTCGCCACTGCGCCGAGCCTGTTCGCGCCGATCGCGCAGAACCTGAAGATCGCCGGCCTGGCCGGGCCGCTGGCGCGCATCGTGCTGGAGAAGCCGCTGGGTCATTCGCTGGAGTCGGCCCTGGCAATCAACCAGGCGATCGGCGAGGTGTTCGACGAATCCAGGGTCTTCCGCATCGACCACTACCTGGGCAAGGAGACGGTGCAGAACCTCATGGCGCTGCGCTTCGCCAACATCCTGTTCGAGCCGGTGTGGCGCAACGGCCCCATCGACCACGTGCAGATCACCGTCAGCGAAACCCTCGGCGTGGAGAACCGCGGCGGCTACTACGACCATGCCGGGGCCATGCGCGACATGGTGCAGAACCACCTGCTGCAACTGCTCTGCCTGGTGACCATGGAAGCGCCGGTGCGCTTCGACGCCGAGGCGGTGCGCAATGAAAAGGTGAAGATCCTCCAGGCGCTCAAGCCGATTACCGGGCAGGACGTGCAGGACAAGACCGTCCGTGGCCAGTACACCGCCGGGCATATCGGCGGGCAGGAAGTGCCGGCCTACTGGTTCGAGAAAAATGTCGACAATGACAGCGATACGGAAACCTTCGTCGCCGTTCAGGCGGAGATCGACAACTGGCGCTGGGCCGGCGTGCCGTTCTACCTGCGCACCGGCAAGCGCATGGCGAAGAAGTGCTCGGAGATCGTCATCCAGTTCAAGCCGGTGCCCAACAGCCTGATCGGCAACGCAGCCGGCGAGGCTAACCGCTTGTGGATAAGGCTGCAGCCCGAAGAGCGCATCAGCGTGCAGCTGATGGCCAAGGCCCCGGGCAAGGGCATGCAACTGGAGCCGGTGGAACTCGACCTCAACCTCGCCCAGGCCTTCAGCACCAACAAGCGCCGCTGGGACGCCTACGAACGCCTGCTGCTGGACGTGATCGAGGGCGACTCGACGCTGTTCATGCGCCGTGACGAGGTAGAAGCAGCCTGGCGCTGGGTCGACCCGATCCTCGCCGGCTGGCACGAGCATTACCAGAGCCCGCGCCCCTACCCCGCCGGCAGCAACGGGCCGGAACAGGCGCAGACCCTGCTGGAACTGCAGGGGCGCCGCTGGCTGGAATGATCGGCCTCGCGTAGGAGGGGACTCTGTCCGCGATGTGCTACCGGTCTGCTCGGCGCGAGCGGAAATCGATCGCGGACGGAGTCCGCTCCTACGTACCCCGGGAAATCCCTGTAGGAGCGAGCTTGCTCGCGAACCGGGTAGGCACGGTGCAAGGCGGTTCGCGAGCAAGAACTGGGCGTCCCCCTCGGTCCTACGAAAATCAGCCTGCCCTTGACCTCGCTCAGCACGCGCAGCCTGCGGATTTCCTAGAGTGGCGGCCTTTTTCCCACTTCCCGCTCTGCCGCCATGTCCCCCACTCCGTTTGTCCCCGAACTGCTCTGCCCCGCCGGCTCGCTGAAGAGCCTGCGCCACGCCTTCGCCTATGGCGCCGACGCCGTCTACGCCGGCCAGCCGCGCTACAGCCTGCGGGTGCGCAACAACGAATTCGACCATGCCAACCTCGCCACCGGCATCAACGAGGCCCATGCCCTGGGCAAGCGCCTGTACGTAGTGGTCAACATCGCCCCGCACAACGCCAAGCTGAAGACCTTCCTGCAAGACGTCGAATCGGTGATCGCCCTGGGCCCTGACGCGCTGATCATGTCCGATCCCGGCCTGATCATGCTGGTTCGCCAGCATTTCCCCGAGGTTGATATCCACCTTTCGGTGCAGGCCAACGCGGTGAACTGGGCCAGCGTGGAGTTCTGGCGCCAGCAGGGGCTCAAGCGGGTAATCCTTTCCCGCGAGCTGTCGCTGGAGGAAATCGGCGAAATCCGCGAGCGCGTGCCGGGGATGGAACTGGAAGTCTTCGTCCACGGCGCGCTGTGCATGGCCTACTCCGGGCGCTGCCTGCTGTCGGGCTACATCAACCGCCGCGACCCCAACCAGGGCACCTGTACCAACGCCTGTCGCTGGGAGTATCAGACCCACGCCGCCCACGAGGACGAACTGGGCCACGCGGTACGCAACGTCGAGCCGACCCTGGGCATCGGCGCGCCGACGAAGGAAATCGTCCTGCTCGAAGAGGGCAATCGCCCCGGCGAGCTGATGGAAGCCTTCGAGGACGAGCACGGCACCTACATCATGAACTCCAAGGACCTGCGCGCCATCCAGCACGTGCAGCGCCTGGCACAGATGGGCGTGCATTCGCTGAAGATCGAGGGTCGCACCAAGTCCCACTACTACGTCGCGCGCACCGCCCAGGCTTACCGCAAGGCCATCGACGATGCCGTCGCCGGGCGCGCCTTCGACCTCGGCCTGATGGACACCCTCGAATCCCTGGCCCACCGCGGCTACACCGAGGGCTTCCTGCGCCGCCACGTGCATGACGAGTACCAGAACTACCAGTACGGCCACTCGCTGTCCGAGCGCCAGCAGTTCGTCGGCGAATTCACCGGCGAGCGCCGTCACGGGCTGGCTGAGGTACGGGTGAAGAACCGCTTTGAAGTGGGCGACAGCGTCGAGCTGATGACCCCGGCCGGCAACCGCACCTTCCGCCTGCATGCGCTGGAGAATACGCGGGGCGAATCCATCGGCGTCGCGCCGGGCGATGGTCATGTCGTCTACATCCCCGTGCCCGAGGGACTGGACCTGGAGTACGCGCTGCTGATGCGCAACCTCAACGGCGGCAACACCCGCGATGCGCGGGAACCGGCCGCAGCCGGTGGTTGCGGGAATGATTGCGGCAAGTGCGGGTGTGGCGGCGCTTGAGTCCGCTGCCGGCGGACAGCTATCGCGGACGGAGTCCGCTCCTACCCCATGTTCAACACCTTGCCAGGGAAGTGCGCCGCCCTACCCATGCCACCTGCGTGCGTAGGAGCGGACTCCGTCCGCGATCGATCCGCCATCCGCACCAACCTCACGGGTTCTGCAGGAACACCACGTACCCCCTGAACCACCGGCTCTTCGCCAGGTAGTCCGGCGCCTGCCACTCCCCGTACTGCGCCAGCCCGATGCGGAAGGGCAATTGCAGCCGCGCCACGCGCGGCAGGTAGGCCTGGTAGTTGGGGATGGTCCGGCGCCCCTGGTAGGTCTGCACCACCACCTCATCCACCACGCCGGCCAGGCGGTTGATGGTCTCCGGCGCAGCGTTGCTGCCCCAGTCCATCAACCCGGTGATGCTCAACTTGCAGTCTGCGGGCAGGCGCTGGCGCAGGTTCTGGAGGAAATCGACGTACTCATCCAGGTAGCGCGTGCGCGCATCGAAGTCGATCTGCACGCCTACCATCGGATTGCCGGCGGCACGCCAGCGGCGCAGCTGTGACAACAGGGTACGGTAGATGTCCTCGTCCCAGCGCAGGGTGTGGGCACGGTAGACCACCCAGACCTTGCCCTGCTTGAGACGTGGAATGGCGATGCCCTGGGCGATCAGCCGGGCGCGACCATCACGGTAGCGCGGCGCGCTGACCTGCCCTTGCAGCACGTAGAGGGTGCGCGCCTGAGCCAATACCGGCTGCGCGGCAACGCCGCTCCAGAGCCAGAAGGCGTCGTGGTCGGCGGCGTCCACGCCGCTCGCTGATGCGTTGCCCGTGAGCAACGCCAGCGCTAAGACCAGGACGCGCCGCACGCGTCTTACCAGTAGTACTTCAGGGACTTCGCCCAGGGCGTCGCTGAGTACTGCCCCTTGAGGGTGCGGAACCATTGCTTGCGCTGCGCCGGGGCGATGTCCTGGCTGCCGCAGCCGTTGTAGCCGCTGGGCGCGAAGCAATTGATGGCGCGGAACAAGGCGTAGGCGCGATCCTCTTCCACAGCCTGTTTGTCAGCGATGACCTTCAGGTAGCCGTCCATGCGCGAATAGGCGCTGCCAGGGAAGAGCGACTCACCACCCCCCAGTTCGCGCTCGCTGGGCTGGGTATCGAGCGGGAAGCCATCGAGGTTGTTGCGCAGGATGAATTCGCCCAGGCAGTTCAGCGCCCTGGGCGGCGGCGGACTCTGCTGCAGGTCTCGGGCAATGTCGGCGATCGCCGGGCATTCGTAGCCACTGTCGTTCTTGCCGCCCGGCCACTGGAACAGCGACAGCGGCATGCTGCCGTAGAGGTAGCCGATGCTCGCACCCAGGGGCTTGCCGCTGCCATCGGTGGGCAGCAGCGCGAGGTCGTCGATGTAGGCCTGGTACTGGCCGTGCAGCAAGTCCTTGTAGAGCAGAGCGAACAGCGCGGTGTCGCGCTCCTCCACCGAGACGCTGGTGGATCTTGCCTGCTGGCGCAGCAGGTCGGGGCCGGCGACGTGGCGCAGGAGGATTTCCCGGATGATCGGCGTATGCACCGGCGAGCCTTCGGCGAAGACTTTCACCAGGCGGTCGCTGCGCTCGTAGTTGAACGCCAGCGCCAGCTCCAGCTGCTCGCGCTGCAGCGGCTGCTCGGCCAGCGGCAGCAGGCGCAGCCAGAGTTTCTCGGCAGCGATCCAGTCGTTACCGGCTTCCAGGGCGAAGCCGCGCAAGGTCTGCTGGCTGAAGGCAAGGTAGTCGAGTTTCGACGGCAACTCGTCGGGCAGGGACTTCAACGCCTCGGCGGGATTCTCCTCGACGTACAGCTGGTAGGCCGCCGTCAGGTAGTCGTGCAGGCCGGGATACTTAGCGAAGAGATCCTTCTGCGCCGCCAGGCCGGCAACGTCCAGGGCCCGGGGCTCGTTGGCTTCGTGGTGGCGCATCTGCATCAGGTCGAGAACCGCCAGCAGGCGCGCGTCACGCACGTCGACCGGGTGCGCGGTGACCAGCAGCTTGTTGTCGACTTCCTGCACCAGTTGCGCAAGATCGTCGGAATCCTCGCGCGCGAACAGCTCGGCGTACTCGCCGGCCAGCCGGCCTTCATCGCTCATCAACCAGTAGACCCGGCGCGTCAGGCCCTTGGCCGATGCGCTGTACTGGCCCTGTGGATAAGCCTTGAGGTATTCCCCCAGCGCGGTTTCGGCCTGGGCAAGGATTTTCTTGTCGACCTTGCGCAGGTCCGGATAGCCCATCTCGTCGAAGGCATTCTGCTGCGCCTGGTTGAGCAGGGCGCGGGCGACCATGTAGCGCGAGGTTTCCTTCAGCCAGGGCTGGTCGCTGTCCTGCAAGGTACGGAAGGACTTCAGCGCATCCGTGAAGCGGCCACTGTAGAAATCCGCCGCGCCCTTGAGATAAGCGCGATAGGCCTTGGCCGGCGAGCTCTGCAGGTCATCGGGCAGCAATACGCTGAGCTGTGTTTCGTCCCACTGGCAGGCACCCAGCAGGGTCAGGCGCGCGCGGGCCAGGGCCTGGCGCTCACCAGCAGAAAGGCTGTCGACCAGCAGTAACTGGCTGAGGAAACCCTGGGCAGTGGCCGCGTTGTTGCTGCGGCAGCGGCTGCCTTCGCCGCTGGCGAAGCTGTCGGCGGACGACTGCACGGCATCCGCCGGCAGGCCGATGCGCGCGGCGAGGTCTGCCAGCGGCGCGGTGCTGGTGCTGTCGGTCGAGTCTCCCGGAGCCAGGCCTTCCAGCCAGCGCGCCAGCGGGAACGGCACCTGGCCGTAGCCCAGCTGCTGCTCGTCATCGGTCAGTGCGTGATTGGGAATGCTCGCCTGCCCTGCGTCGGCCAGCAGCAGTTGCAGGTTGACCCGGCTGTCGTTACCCGGACTGAGGAACGGCAGGCTGTTGCAGACGTCCAGGCTATCGCGCTTGAGGTTCCAGCTCGGGTAGCAGGAGTCGTCGCTGCTCGCGCGCGCATCCTGCACGCCGAGGCAGCCGGTGATCAGGGCCAGCAGGGTCAGTCCGTACAGACGCATGAATGATCCTTGTCCGTTGGAGCCCGCACACCGGGCCGGGAATCAGAGCAGGAAGAATCTTACCTCGGCGCGCCGACACTTGCCCGCTTCCGCAGGTACAAGTCTGTAAACGCGATATGTCGCACAGCACGGCCTGCGACATGATGTCCAGCAGAATCGTTCTTTGTTCCCGCTCAAAGAAGGATTCTGCCCAGCGAGTATTTCTTCGTCTAACGACAGTTCGTCGATTACGGAGAGTTACCCCATGCAAGATCAGGAAGATATTTCGCTTTCCCGCCGCACTCTGCTGGCCGGTGCGGTGGTTCTGGGCGTCACGGGCACGATGCTCGGCAGTGGCAAGGCGATGGCCGACACAGCAGTGTCACCCAAGAACATGAGCCCTGCCCCGGATCTGTCCAAACTGGAACGCGTCAAGATCGAACTGCTGACTCCCCCATTCGTGCATCCCCACGAGGCGCGCGCCACGGGCAAGCCCAAGGTCGTGGAATTCACCATGGTCATCGAGGAGAAGACCCTGACCCTGGACGATGACGGTACCCAGGTCCACGCCATGACCTTCAACGGCTCGGTACCGGGTCCGCTGATGGTGGTGCACCAGGACGACTACGTGGAGCTGACCCTGGTCAACCCGGCCACCAATACCATGGCCCACAACATCGACTTCCACGCCTCCACCGGCGCCCTCGGCGGCGGCGGGCTGACCCACGTCAGCCCCGGCGAACAGGTCAAGCTGCGCTTCAAGGCGACCCGTGCCGGTGTGTTCGTCTACCACTGCGCACCGGGCGGCGCGATGATTCCCTGGCACGTAGTCTCGGGCATGAACGGCGCAATCATGGTGCTGCCGCGCGATGGCCTGAAGGACCGCAACGGCAAGTCGCTGAAGTACGACAAGGTGTTCTACGTCGGCGAGCAGGACTTCTATGTCCCACGGGACAAGGACGGCAAGTTCAAGCGTTACAACTCGCCGATGGAAGGCTTCAACGACATGCAGGAAGTCATGAAGGGGCTGATCCCCAGCCACATCGTGTTCAACGGCAAGGTCGGTGCGCTAACCGGCAAGAATGCGCTCAAGGCCAACGTTGGCGAAACCGTGCTGATCGTCCACTCCCAGGCCAACCGTGACACCCGTCCGCACCTGATCGGCGGCCACGGCGACTATGTCTGGGCCACCGGCAAGTTCAACAATCCGCCGGAAGAGGACCTGGAAACCTGGTTCATTCCGGGAGGCGCAGCCGGAGCGGCGCTCTACACCTTCCTGCAGCCCGGACTGTACGCCTACCTCAACCACAACCTCATCGAAGGCGTACTGCTGGGTGCCTCCGCGCACTTCCAGGTGGAAGGCCAGTGGAACAACGATCTGATGGCCCAGATCGAGCCACCGAAGCCGATCAAGTAAGCCCGCCGGCCGGCCCACCACCGGGGCCGGCCTTCCTCTTCCGGCCAGGCCTCGCCCTGGCAAGCAGCGGATGATGCAAGCATGCGCAAGGCAACCCTGATCGGCGTGCTCATCACACTCCTGATCGGCGCCGTCGCTCTCTATCTAGGCTCCCGTTACGACACGGGTCTGGCCCCGGAAACGGTGAAACTGGTGGAACGCGAGTTCTCCTTCCGACCGGCCGGCGACTACTGGCAGGAAAACCGCTCGATAGATTCCCCCTCGACCAGCGAACGCCTGCAACCACGCTTCGAGGTGATGAAGTACCAGGTCAGCCAAGCTGAATATGCCCGTTGCGTGAGCGATGGTGACTGCCTGCCGCTCAGCGAGGGCACGCCCCGCGACGACCTGCCGCGGACCGGCGTCAGCCTGCTGGATGCGCAGTTCTACGCCGACTGGCTGTCCAGGCGCACTGGTCAGAACTGGCGCCTGCCCACCGACCAGGAGTGGGCGTTCTTCGCCGGTTCGCGCTGGGCCGACGACGCCTTGCGCATCGACGACGACGGCAGCAATCCGGCACGGCGCTGGTTGGCACGCTACAGCTTCGAAGCGAAAACCCGCACCACCGACTCGGCCCAGGCACAACCCCGGGGTAGCCACGGCCTCAATGAGTTCGGCGTGGCCGACCTGGGCGGCAATGTCTGGGAATGGACCCGGAGCTGCCATCAGCGGGTCAACCTGGATGCCCAGGGTGGCCAGGTCAGCCGAGTCGAGGCCTGCTCGATCCGCATCGCCGAAGGCAAGCACCGCGCCGCCATCAACGACTTCGTCCGCGACGCGCGCGGCGGCGGATGTGCCGCCGGGCAGCCACCGGACAATCTGGGCTTCCGGCTGGTCAGAGACATCCCTTGATCCCTCTCAAGTTTCGCCGCGACCTTTAACGGCTATGCTGCGGCAGGCCCTCCGGGAATCGCTGCCGTGACCGCCAATACCGCTCTCAACCGCGCCTGGCTGGCCAGCTTGCCACCATTCGCCAATTGCAGTCGTGAGGAACAGGACTCCATCCTCCGCCAGGCCAGCATCTTGCGCCTGGTCAACGGAGTTGCCGTGTTCGAACAGGGCGCTCCGGCAACCTGCTTCTATCTGCTGGTGCACGGCCGGCTAAAAGCCACCCAGCTCACCGGAGATGGCCAGCGCGTGCTGGTACGGGTGGTCAATCCTGGGGATCTTTTCGGTTTCGTCCGTGCCCTGGGTCTGAGCGACTATCCGGCCACCGCAATCGCCAGCCAGGACAGCCTCGTCCTGGCCTGGCCCACCAACCAGTGGGAACCGCTGCTGGCCCGCCACCCCGGCTTCGCTCTGAACACCGTGCAGGCCATCGGCGAGCGCCTGCAGGAAGCCCACGTACGCTTCTGCGAACTGGCTACCGAAGAAGTCGAGCGACGTGTCGCCCACACGGTGCTGCGACTGGTCCAGCAATCCGGTCGACCGGAGGCCGATGGCATTCGCATCGACTTTCCGGTTACGCGCCAGGACATCGCCGAAATGTCCGGAACTACCCTGCACACCGTCTCGCGCATCCTCAGCGCCTGGGAGGATCGCGGCCTGGTCATCGGCGGTCGGCAGAAGCTGCTGGTGCGCAATCCGCAGCAGCTGATGCTGGTGGCCGGCGGCAGCGAGCGGGACGTGGCGGCCGAGAACGCTTGACTGCAATCAAGGAGCCAGTCGCGCGACCTTCCCTAGACTGCCCGCCTCCTTGCCAAGACTGACGGCCACGACGACTGCGGCCGCCGTGCCCCACTCCACCCGAGGCCCGCCATGACCAATCACCTCACCGAGCGCACCCTGAGCGACCTGGCCTTCAGCCTGCCGGGCAGCGCCGCGCTGTTCCACGACTACAAGCTCGATTTCTGCTGCGCCGGCCAGCGCAGCCTGCGCGACGCGGCCAACGAGCAAGGCCTGGACGCCGAACGCATCGCCGAGGAACTGCTGGCGTTGCCGCCTGCAGAAGAAATGAATGTGCAGTGGATCGATTGGCGCCTGACCAGCAACGACCAGTTGATCGACCATATCCTCGAGCGCTACCACACGGTCCACCGCCAGCAATTGCCGGCGCTGATCCCGTTGGCCGAGCGCGTCGAAAAGACCCACGCTGCGCACCCGCTATGCCCAGTCGGCCTGACCGCACACCTGAAGAAGATCCAGGAAGAGCTCGAATGGCACATGTGCAAGGAGGAAAGCGTGTTGTTCCCCTGGCTGCGCCAGGGAATCCCGCTGACTCACGTACAGGGTCCGATCGGCGTGATGCGCCATGAGCACGACGAACACTCGCAGTCCCTCGCCGTGCTGGCCGACCTGACCGACGACCTCACGGTACCGGCGGACGGCTGCAACAGTTGGCGCCGCCTCTACAGCGGCCTGGAAGAGCTGCGTCGTGACCTGATGCAGCACATCCACCTGGAGAACAACCTGCTGTTCCTGGGCGCCAATCATCCGGCCTGATGGCCGGACCTGGAGCCAGGAGGGCGACCAGTGACAGCTTGTCTCACCACGCTGCCGAACAGCATCGCGCATACTGGCAGGATTGTCCCCGCCCAGGAGCGCTCCGCCATGCTCGCGCATCGCGTCCACCACCAGATTCTGTGCGGCCACCACCTGTTCAACGTGCTCAACGAGGAACAGTTGGAGCAGCTGCTTGCCACCAGCACGCTGCTCAATCTGGAGAAGGGCGACAAGCTGTTCCTCCAGGGCGAGCCGGCCCATGCGTTCTACTTCGTGATTGCCGGCGCGGTAAAGATCTACCGCCTGACTCCGGAAGGGCAGGAAAAGGTGCTGGAGGTCGTCGGCAGCCGGCAGACCTTCGCCGAAGCCATGATGCTGATGGATACCCCCGACTACGTGGCCTCGGCCCAGGCGCTGGAGCCTACGCAGGTCTACCGTTTCGCCAACCGCACCTACATGGAGCTACTGCACAGCAACCCGCAGTTGCCCTTCTCGCTGCTCGCCACCCTCTGCGTGCGCCTGCACCGGCGGATCAACGAGATCGAGACGCTGTCGCTTAAGAACTCCACCCACCGCGTGGTTCGCTACCTGATCACCCAACTCAACCGCCAGGGAAACGAGGAGCGGCGCTTCGAGCTGCCGATGGCCAAGCAACTGGTGGCCGGGCACCTGTCGATCCAGCCGGAGACCTTCTCCCGAGTACTGCGACGACTGATCGACGAGAAGATCATCGACCTTAACGGGCGCATGGTTCAGGTGCTCGACGTCGCACGGCTGGAACAGTTCGAGTAGGCCATGCGCCAGTGTCTGTACTGTCAGCACGAGAACCCCGAGGACACTGCGGATTGCTCGCAGTGCGGGATGCCCCTGCCAGTGGGCCAGGAGCTGGCGAAGCAGCGCAGGCTGCGACGCTTTGCCTGGTACTGCGCCATTCTCGCGCTGTTCTGCGGGGTGATGATGCTCTGGTTGCCGCGCTGAGCCCCGCTCGCCTTTGTTCTTCGTAGGACCGAGGGGGCGCCTGGCCCTTGCTCGCGAACCTGGCGCCGCTGCGGGATTCGGTTCGCGAGCAAGCTCGCTCCTACAGAGTGTGCCATCAGCCCCGTAGCTTCGTAGGGCGCATAACGCCCCAGGCGTTATCCGCCGTGGCGGATGAAGCGTTCCGCTTCATTCGCCCTACATTCCTTGCTGGTCATCCCTGGCGGCGGGTGAGCTGCCGATACAGTTGCGGCAACTGCACCGGCAATTGCGCCGGGTCATTGATCAACAGATAACCCTGGCTGCCGAACAGGTGCGGCAGGTAATCCGCGGCCTCGCGGTCGATGGTGATGCAGAACGGCACCAGCCCTGCGCGACGAGCCTCAAGCACCGCCTGGCGGGTGTCTTCGACACCGTAGCGCCCTTCATACAAATCCAGATCATTGGGCTTGCCGTCGGTGAGGATCAACAACACGCGCTGGCGCTCCTTGCGCTCCAGCAACAGCTGCGTCGCCCGGCGGATTGCCGCGCCCATGCGTGTGTAGTAGCCGGGGCGCAGCGCACGGATGCGTCCGCGCACGATGTCGTTGTGGCGCTCGTCGAAAGTCTTCAGCTGGGTCATGCGTACCTGCTGGCGACGCAACGAGGAGAAGCCGTACAACGCAAAGCGATCGCCTGCCGCCTGCAGCGCCTCGCCAAACAACAAGAGGCTGTCGCTGATCAGGTCGATCACTCGATGATCATTGTCGATGTGCGCGTCGGTGGACATCGACAGGTCCGCCAGCAACAGGCACGCCAGGTCACGGCGGGTCTGCCGACGCTCGAGGAAGAGCCCTGGTTCACTGCAGGCACCCAGGCGTCTTTCAACGCTGAAGTCCAGCCAGGCTTCCAGATCCAGCTCCGCACCCTGGGGTTGCCGCCGCAGCCACTGCGGCTGCTGGCGCAGGCTCTCGAACTGCCGTCGCAGGCGGCGCGCGATGGGTGCCAGGGCATCTGGCAACGGCGCGGGCGTAGCGTCCCAGGGCAGCATCGGCTGCAGACAGACGTAGTCGTCGATCAGTTGCTGGCGGCGATAATCCCATTCAGGCAGGCGGATGCCTTCGCCCAGCGGTACGTCATCGAAGTCGGCGGCTGGCAGATCGAGGTCGAGCCTCAACCCGCCACCCTTCTTCTGCCGCTGTCGGGACATGCTCAGGTGGTCGAGGTCATCGGCGACCTTCGCAGCGTCCAGGTCTTCGCTGTCGTCACCGGCCCGATCCAGCTCGATATGCTCGGACCAACTGAACAGATTCTCCAGACGGAACAACAGCAAGCCACCGCGGCCCGGGTCCTGTCCGACCCGCTCGGCGCGCTTGCGCGCCAGGCCCTTGGCCTCGCTGTGCGCGGAGCGGCCCTGCTCGTCGCCGTCGATCAGATCGGTGTGCTGGGGCGCGGCCAACCGTTGCGGTGGATAGAGCCATAGCGGCACTGGCCAGGGTGCCTTTTCGCTGCGCGGCAGATGCTCGACGCTGCCCGGATCGCGCAGTGCCTGTTGCAGCGCCAGCTCCAACTCCGCTTCGGCGGGCGGTAGGTCACCGGCATCGGGACGCAGGCTAAGCAGCGCTTCCACCAGCCGACGGTAGCGCGGACGCAGCAACGGGTAGCGCTCCAGTACGGAGCAGGTCCAGGCCTGGTTGTCGCGTGCCCAGTGGCGCATCGGCTGGCTGTGGGCGGCGAGCAGCGCCAACCAGCGGTAAAGCTCGCGATTCAGCTCCGGGTCGGGAAACACCGCCAGTTGTGCCGGCAAGCGCAGCGAATCAGCGTCAAACCAGGCCACCGGCAATTGCTGGCAGGTACCGGCGACCTGTTGCAGCAGACTGCGTCGCACCAGCAACTCACGCGCACTGGCCGCCTCCACACCGACACCGGCCTCGCCACCGGTACCGCGGAACAGCAGCAGCAGACTGCGCCGCACCTCGTCCAGGGACACGGCGGCTTCCTCGAACTCGGGGCTGGCGCGGCGCGTGATGAAACGGTGCCAGACGCGGCCGAAGCCTTCTTCGATTTCGAGGTGGATGGTCATGACGCCCCCTGCAGAACGAAAAAGGGCCCGCCGCAAAGCGGTCGGGCCCGGGGTGGAAGGTATCGATCAGCCCGCCTGGGTCGCACCGGAGGCGACCGCAACGCGACCGCGTTGGCGGAAGCTCAGCAGGTAGCAGATCAGCCCGATGAAGAAGCCGACGCCGCAGTACAGGCGCAGCCAGAAGAAGATCTTCAACTGCTCGACCGTGGCCATGAACGGCATGGCGGCGCCATCGGCCGGCATACGTTGCAGCCAGACCTGGACGATGCCGGCGGCGGTGAGCATCAGAGTGATCAGCAACATGGAGATGGTCATCAGCCAGAAGCCCCAGATTTCCAGGCTCTGTGCACGCGCATCAGGTGCTTCGCCAATGCCCCGCAGGCGCGGCATGGCGTAGCTGATCATGGTCATCACGATCATTGCGTAGGCACCATAGAAGGCCAGGTGCCCGTGGGCCGCGGTCAGCTGCGAGCCGTGGGTGTAGAAGTTCACCGGGGCCAGGGTGTGCAGGAAGCCCCACACGCCAGCGCCGAGGAAGGCGGTGACGGTAGTGCCCAGGGCCCATAGTGCGGCAGCCTTGTTCGGGTGCTCGCGACGACGACGGTTAACCATGTTGAAAGCGAACAGCACCATGGCGAAGAACGGCAGTGGTTCCAACGCCGAGAAGATCGATCCCAGCCATAACCAGACTTGTGGTGCGCCAATCCAGAAGAAGTGGTGACCAGTCCCGATGATGCCGGTGATCAGCGCCATGGCGATGATGACGTAGAGCCACTTTTCCACGACCTCGCGGTCGACGCCGGTGATCTTGATCAGCACGAAGGCCAGCATCGCACCCATGATCAGTTCCCACACGCCTTCCACCCAAAGGTGCACGACCCACCACCAGTAGTACTTGTCGCGCGACAGGTTTTCCGGGTTGTAGAAGGAGAACAGGAAGAACACCGCCAGGCCGACCAGGCCGGTCATCATCACGACGCTGACCGCGGTCTTGCGGCCCTTGAGCATGGTCATGCCGATGTTGAAGAGGAAACCCAGCGCCACCACCACGATGCCCATCTTGGTGATCGTCGGTTGTTCGAGGAACTCGCGCCCCATGGTCGGCAGCAGCTCGTTGTGGGTCAGCCTGGCCAGGCCCGCATAAGGCACCAGCAGGTAGCCCAGGATGGTCAGCACGCCGGCGATGGCAAACACCCAGAACAGCACCATGGCCAGTTTCGGGCTGTACAGTTCGCGATCGGCCTCCTCGGGGATCAGGTAGTAGGCCGCGCCCATGAAGGCGAACAGCAACCAGACGATCAACAGGTTGGTATGCACCATCCGCGCGACGTTGAACGGGATGGCCGGGAACAGGAAGTCGCCGACCACGTACTGCATGCCCATGATCAGGCCGAAGATGATCTGCCCGACGAAAAGCATCAGGGCGAACACGAAGTACGGCTTGGCCACCGACTGCGAGGCGAATTTCAGATAGGGATTGCCCGGGTTCATCATCAACCCTCCTTGTTTGGCGGCCATTTGTTGGTGTCGATCTTCGATGTCCACAACAGGAACGCCGCAAGATCGGTGACCTCCTGGTCGCTCAGATGGAACTGCGGCATCTGCCGGCGACCGGGCACGCCCAGCGGCTGCATCTTCATCCAGGCCGCAAGGAAGCTGCCGAAAGCCGCGTCACCGCCACGGCGCACCGCGACGTTGCCCAGTTCCGGCGCGAAGTAGGCACCTTCACCGAGGATCGAGTGGCAACCCACGCAGTTGTTCTGCTCCCACACCAGCTTGCCGCGCACCACCGACTCGGTGAGCTCACTCTGGTTGGTGCGCTTGGGGAAGGTGGTTTCGGTGTGATAGGTCAGCGCGAGGAACACCAGGAAGAAGAAAACGCCTCCTCCCAGGTAGATGTTCCTCGCCATCCCTTTGGTAAATGTCTCTGACATGGGGCCCTCCTAGGTCACGGTCGGTGCCATTGTAGGAATCGCCCCCAGGCGTCTCGCTTGATGGCAATCAAGAAAGACCAATGCTTCCAGTCAGGTATTTTTCCGATTAAAAATCAGTGAGTTGCGTGGAGCGCCAGAATCACACCGGTCATCACCAGCGGCCAGCCAAACAGCAGCGATTGCCAGAGGCGCGGACCATGGTTCAGCTCCATGAAGCGCAGCACGATGATCCAGGCCTTACCCAGGCCCAGCAACAGGATCGCAGCCACCGACAGCATGGCCTCGGGCGCCTGGTGGCCCAGCCGGACAGCGCTGACCGACATCGGCAGCATCAGCAGCCAGGCGAGCAGCAGCGTCCTCATGAGCCAGGCGCCAATACGTAGACCAGCGGGAACAGCACGACCCAGACCAGGTCGACCATGTGCCAGTAGAGCGCGCCGGACTCCAGGCCGCCCAGGGCCTCGCTGCGGTAGGCGCGGCGCTGGCAGCGCAGCGTCATCCAGGCAAGGATCACCAAGCCCAGCAGCACGTGGAGGAAGTGAAAGCCGGTGATCAGCCAGAACAGCGTGAAGAAAGTGCTGAACTCCAGGTCCAGCCCGCGCGACGCGAGATGGTGGTACTCGGCGGACTTCAGCACGACATGGGCAAGCCCGAGCAGCACGGCACTCCCCAACAGGGCCGCGGCGATCCGCTGGCGCCCTCGGCGCACCTGCTCCACCGCCAGCGCCGCGCAGAAACCGGCGGTCAGCAGTGTCAGGGTCAGCGCCAGCGCAGTCGACAGGTCCAGCTGCGCGCGGCCGGCACGGAAGCCCTCGGCGTTCAGCTGTTGGGCCACAGCGAAGACGATGATGAGGATGGCGAAGACGGTCAGTTCGGCAAGGATGAACAACCACATCGCCAGATCGCCCGGCAGGCGCCGGGCGCTGATCGCTTCAGGCGAAGTGGACATCGACCAGGTCCATCAGCGCAGCGACCGTGGCCTCGTCGTCCGACAGCGGCTCGGCGAGCCCGGCGCGGCAAGCGTCGCGCGGTAGCACGCCGGCCTGTAGCAGACGCGCAGTCAGCACCAGCAGGCGCGTCGAGCAGACCTCCTCCAGCTCCTGCCGCCCCAGCCGCCGCAGGGCCACGCCCAGTTGTGCCAGGCGCTGTGCCAGCTCGAAGGAAACTCCGGCCTCGCGGGCGATGATGCCGGCTTCCATCTCCGGCGTCGGGTAATCGAAACGCAGGGCAACGAAGCGCTGGCGAGTACTGGGCTTCATGCCCTTCAGCAGGTTCTGATAACCAGGGTTGTAGGACACCACCAGCATGAACCCCGGCGGAGCCACCAGGGATTCGCCGGTGCGTTCGATGAACAGTTCGCGGCGGTCATCCGCCAGGGGGTGCAGCACCACGACGGTGTCCTGCCGCGCTTCCACCACCTCGTCCAGGTAGCAGATGCCGCCCTCACGCACCGCTCGGGTCAGCGGGCCGTCCTGCCACCAGGTACCGTCGCTGCCGATCAGGTGGCGACCGACCAGGTCCGCAGCCGACAGGTCATCGTGGCAAGCCACGGTGTACAGCGGCAGGTTAAGGCGCTGCGCCATGTGCTGGACGAAACGCGTCTTGCCACAACCGGTGGGGCCCTTGATCAGCACCGGCATGCCGTGCGCGGACGCGTGGGTGAACAGCGCCACCTCATTGCCTGAAGGCTGATAGAAGAGCGGCGGAGCGTTCTGCGCAGGGGCATTCATGACAGGCGAGTCTCGGTAGGAAGTTTCGGATGGCAAGCTATCCAGCGCGACGCATTGCCTCAAGGACGGCGCTGGAAGTTCTTGATTGGCATCAAGCGGAAGCCGCACGGGCCGCTCCTAGAATCGCCACAGACGCCGGGCGGGAAGCCGGCGAAAACGATCGGCGCCTCGAAGCGCCAAGCCTGTGAGGAGTGACGTTCATGAACAAAGCCCTGGTAGCCCTGCTGTTCGGCGGCATGCTGGTCCAGACAACCGCGATGGCCAGCACCGGTGAGGAGCTGTTCAAGGCGAAGGTTTGCGTGGCCTGCCATTCGATCGACAAGAAGCTCGTCGGCCCCGCCTTCCATGACGTCGCTGCCAAGTATGGTTCGCAGGCCGATGGCATCGCCCATATCACCAAGAGCATCACGACCGGCAGCAAGGACAACTGGGGGCCAATCCCCATGCCGGCCAACGCCGTGACTCCGGAAGAAGCCAAGACCCTGGCCGAGTGGATCGTCACCCTCAAGTGACCCCGCGCGTGAGATCGGCGCCCACCGCCTTCTGACGCAGTTCTGCCCACTCGGGCAATCGAGGAAGGAGCCCCCATGGTGGGCGTTCGCGAGCTGTTCAGGACCCTGGTCGGCTGTCTGTTGCTGATGGCTGGCCTCGCGGCCCACAGCGGGGAACTCAGTGACCTGGAGCGCACGCGCATCCAGCAGGTATTTCCCCAGGCCGACCACATCGGCGAGCCCGAAGGAGAGTACGGCGTGCGGCGCCTGACCCACGGCGATACGCTGCTGGGCTACGCCTTCCAGAGTATCCGTGTCACCCACATGCCCGCCTATTCGGGCAAGCCGATCAACATCCAGGTGATCCTTGATCCGCAGGCGGTGATTCGCGACAGCTATGTCCTCGAACACCACGAACCGATCCTGCTGATCGGCATTCCCGAAGAGAAACTCCACGCCTTCACCGCCGGCTATTCCGGACTGCGCGCCGACCAGCGCGTCGCCGTGGGCCGTTCCGGCGATCCCCAGACGGTGACGATAGATGCGGTGGCCGGGGCCACCGTGACCGTCATGGTGGTCAACGAGATCATCATGCGCGCCGCCCGCACCGTGGCGGTCTCCTTGAAGCTGATCAAGGACAACGGCCAGGTCAGGCCCAAGCCCGCCATCGTCCGCGCCGATTTCTACCAGCCCGCGAGCTGGAACGAGCTGTTGGGCAACGGTGCGATCCGCCGGTTGAAGCTGACCCATGGCCAGATCGATGCCGCCTTCAAGGGTACCGTCGCCGAAAAGGCGAGCCCGGCTTACGACACCGAGCAACGCGAGGAGACCTTCATCGATCTCTACACCGCCCTGCTCGATCCGCCCTCCATCGGCCGCAACCTGCTGGGCGAGAAGCAATACAAGGAGATGCTGGAATCGTTGCGCCCAGGCGAGCACGCGATAGCGATACTGGGCACCGGCCAGTACTCGTTCAAGGGTTCGGGCTACGTGCGCGGCGGCATTTTCGATCGGGTGCAGATTCGCCAGTTCGGCGACATCCTGAGTTTCCGCGACCTCGACTACCAGCGCCTGTCGGACACCTATGCCGAAGGCATGCCGCACTTCACCGAGATGGCAATCTTCACCATCCGTGCCGCGCAGCGCTTCGACCCAGGCACGCCCTGGGATCTGGAGCTGCTGGTGCGGCGCCAGACCGGCCCCGTGGAAAGCCTGTTCACCACCTTCGACCTGGGCTACCAGACGCCCGAGGCCTACCTTGACCGACCACAGCCCACGGCCGCGGAACTCGAAGCACTGGAAGACGCCAAGCGGCCGATGTGGCTGCGCATCTGGTACCAGAAGAGCTTCCAGATCGGCGTGCTGCTCAGCGCCCTGGGGCTGCTCGCGGTGATCCTGTTCCTGCAGGACAACCTGGCACGCCGCCCCCAACTGCTGCACTGGCTACGCCGCGGCTACCTGCTGTTCACCCTGGTCTACATCGGCTGGTACTGCCTGGGGCAGCTCTCGATAGTCAACGTGCTGACGTTCGTCCACTCGCTGTTCGAAGGCTTCCGCTGGGAGCTGTTCCTCATCGATCCGCTGCTGTTCATCCTCTGGACCTTCACCGCCGCCAGCATCCTGCTCTGGGGGCGCGGCGTCTTCTGCGGCTGGCTCTGCCCGTTCGGCGCCCTGCAGGAGCTGCTCAATGAGGCTGCGCGCAAGCTCCGGGTGCCGCAGTACGAATTGCCCTTCGCCGTCCACGAGCGGCTCTGGGCGATCAAGTACATCGTCCTGCTGGTGCTGTTCGGCCTCTCCCTCGAGTCACTGTCCACCGCCGAGCGCTTCGCCGAAGTCGAGCCTTTCAAGACCGCCATCACCCTGCACTTCGACCGCCAGTGGTGGTTCGTCGCCTACGTGCTGGTGCTGCTGGTCATCAACCTGTTCACCCGCAAGGTCTATTGCCGCTACGTCTGCCCGCTCGGTGCGGCGCTGGCGATCCCCGGCAAGGCCCGCCTGTTCGACTGGCTCAAGCGGCGCAAGGAATGCGGCCAGCCGTGCCAGCTGTGCGCCAAAGAGTGCGAGATCCAGGCCATCCACCCTGACGGACGGATCAACGCCAACGAGTGCCACTACTGCCTCGACTGCCAGATGACCTACCACAACGAAAACAAGTGCCCACCGCTGGTGAACAAGCGCAAGAAACGCAGCAAGCGCGGGGCTGCCAGCGACGACGACCAGCTGATTGCGGTGCAACAGATCTGACTATTTGCCTTCAGGAAGGAGCAGGAAATGACTGACAAGAAACAGCCACACGACGAGATCGCCGGGCTCAGCCGGCGAGGGTTCCTCGGTGCCTCGGCAGTGACAGGCGCAGCGGCGCTGGTCACCGCCGGTTCGATGGGCGCCTTCACCTCTCGCGAGGCCTGGGCCGATGCCGTCAAGTCAGCCCAGGACAAGGTCCACGTCGCCCCCGGCGAACTGGACGAGTATTACGGGTTCTGGAGTGGCGGCCACTCGGGCGAGGTGCGCGTGCTGGGCATCCCGTCGATGCGCGAGCTGATGCGCATCCCGGTGTTCAACACCGACTCGGCCACCGGCTGGGGGCTGACCAACGAGAGCAAGCGCATCCTCGGTGACAGCGCCCGCTTCCACAACGGCGACTGCCACCACCCGCACATCTCGATGACCGACGGCAAGTACGACGGCAAGTACCTGTTCATCAACGACAAGGCCAACAGTCGCGTCGCGCGTATCCGCCTGGACGTGATGAAGTGCGACAAGATCACCACTATTCCCAACGTCCAGGCCATCCACGGCCTGCGCCTGCAGAAGGTGCCACACACCAAGTACGTGTTCTGCAACGCCGAGTTCATCATTCCGCACCCCAATGACGGCTCCAGCTTCGACATCTCCGGCGACAACGCCTTCACGATGTACAACGCGCTGGATGCCGAGACCATGGAGGTGGCCTGGCAGGTCATCGTCGACGGCAACCTCGACAACAGCGACATGGACTACACCGGCCGCTTCACCGCCTCCACCTGCTACAACTCGGAGAAGGCCACCGATCTGGCCGGCATGATGCGCAACGAGCGCGACTGGGTCGTGGTATTCGACGTCCCGGCGATCGAGAAGGAGATCCAGGCCAAGCGCTTCATCACCCTGGGCGACAGCAAGGTCCCGGTAGTCGATGGCCGCAAGAAGGACGGCAAGGACAGCGCCGTCACCCGCTACATCCCGGTGCCGAAGAACCCGCACGGCCTCAACACCTCGCCGGACGGCAAGTACTTCATCGCCAACGGCAAGCTCTCGCCTACCTGCAGCATCATCGCCATCGACAAACTGCCCGATCTGTTCGCCGACAAGCTCAAGGACCCGCGCGATGTCATCGTCGGCGAGCCGGAACTGGGCCTCGGACCACTGCACACCACCTTCGACGGGCGCGGCAATGCCTACACCACGCTGTTCATCGACAGCCAGTTGGTGAAGTGGAGCATTGCAGACGCGATTCGCGCCTACACAGGCGAAAAGGTCGACTACATCCGCCAGAAGCTCGACGTGCAGTATCAGCCGGGACACAACCACGCGACACTGACCGAGACCCGCGAGGCCGACGGCAAGTGGATCGTCGTCCTCAGCAAGTTCTCCAAGGACCGCTTCCTGCCCACCGGACCGTTGCATCCGGAAAACGACCAGTTGATCGACATCTCCGGCGACGAGATGAAACTGGTACATGACGGCCCCACCTTCGCCGAGCCGCACGACTGCATCCTGGCCCGCCGCGACCAGATCAAGACGCGCAAGATATGGGCGCGCGACGATCCGTTCTTCGCCGAAACCGTGGCGCAGGCCAAGCGCGATGGCATCAACCTGATGCAGGACAGCAAGGTCATCCGCGACGGCAAGAAGGTCCGCGTGTACATGACCTCGACCGCCCCCACCTACGGTCTCACCGAGTTCACCGTGAAGCAGGGCGACGAAGTCACCGTCACCATCACCAACCTGGACGAGATCGAAGACGTCACCCACGGCTTCGTCATGGTCAACCACGGCGTGAGCATGGAGATCAGCCCGCAGCAGACCTCTTCCATCACCTTCACCGCCGACAAGCCCGGCCTGCACTGGTACTACTGCAGCTGGTTCTGCCATGCGCTGCATATGGAAATGGTCGGCCGCATGCTGGTGGAAAAAGCCTGACGAGAAGGCCCCTGGCCCCGCCGGCAGCCGCTGGCGGGGCATCGACGAAAAGGTGTTGCATGGGACCATCCAGGCCTGGACTGGCGCTGTTGCTACTGCTCGCGACAAGCGCCCAAGCGCAGCCAAAGCCACAGCCTCAAGCCATCGACCAACTGCCGCTGCAGCTCGATGGCGACATTCGCACGCTGCCAGCCGGCACCTACCACGGCTCCTTTGCCATCGACCACCCGCTGCACCTGCGCTGCGAGCCTGGCGCCCTGATCGACGGGCAGGGCACGGGCAGCACGCTGCACGTGCGGGTACCCGGCGTCACCATCGAGAACTGCACCCTGCGCAACTGGGGGCACGACCTCACCGCCATGGACGCGGCAATCTTCATCGACCAGGCGGCGCGCGGCACCGTGGTACGCGGCAATGACCTGCAGGGCGCCGGCTTCGGTATCTGGCTCGATGCCGTGGCCGACGTGCAGATACTCGACAACCGAATCCAGGGTGACCCGGGCGTGCGCTCCCAGGACCGCGGCAACGGTATCCACCTCTATGCCGTGAAGAACGCCCTGGTGCGCGGCAACCAGGTCCGCCAGACCCGCGACGGCGTCTACATCGACACCTCCAACGACAGCACCATCGAAGCCAACCTCTTCGAAGACCTGCGCTACGGCGTGCACTACATGTTCACCCATAACAGCCGCGTCATCGGCAACACCACCCGGCACACCCGCACCGGCTACGCGCTGATGCAGAGCCGCAAGCTCACCGTGGTCGGCAACCGCTCGGTAGACGACCAGAACTACGGCATCCTGATGAACTACATCACCTACTCCACCCTCACCGGCAACCGCGTCGAAGCCGTGCGCAGCGGCGATGGTGGCGGCGACGCGATGATCGCCGGCGCCGAAGGCAAGGCCCTGTTCATCTACAACTCGCTGTTCAATCGCATCGAGGACAACCGCTTCGAAAGCAGCGCCCTGGGCATCCACCTGACCGCCGGTTCGGAGGACAACCGCATCGCCGGCAACGCCTTTGTCGGCAACCGCCAGCAGGTCAAGTACGTGGCCAGCCGTACCCAGGAGTGGTCCGTCGATGGGCGCGGCAACTACTGGAGCGACTACCTGGGCTGGGACCGCAATGCCGACGGCATCGGCGACGTCGCCTACGAGCCCAATGACAAGGTCGACCAACTGATGTGGATGTACCCGCAGGTGCAGTTACTGATGACCAGCCCTGCCATCGAATTGCTGCGTTGGGTCCAGCGCGCCTTTCCCGTCACCCGTCCGCCCGGCGTGCGCGACAGCTTCCCGCTGATGCGTGCGCCTGATCTGGAGGCGCAACCATGAACCCTGTGGATATCCGCGACGCTAGCCTGGCCTACGGTGGTTTCACCGCGCTGGATGGACTGGACCTGCAACTGGGCGCCGGCGAAGTCCTCGGCCTGCTGGGACACAACGGTGCCGGCAAGACCACCACGATCAAGCTGATCCTCGGCCTGCTGCGGCCGACCCAGGGCAGCGTGCGTGTTTTCGGCCAGTCTCCCAGCGAGCCGACGGTGCGCCAGCGCATCGGTTTCCTGCCGGAAAACGTGACGTTCTATCCACAGCTCAGTGGCCGTGAAACGTTGCTGCACTTCGCCCGGCTCAAGGGTGCCCGGCCCTCCGAGGCGGACGAGTTGCTCGAGCAGCTCGGCCTGAGCCACGCCGCGCAACGCCGGGTGAAAACCTATTCCAAAGGCATGCGCCAGCGCCTCGGCCTGGCCCAGGCGCTGCTCGGCCGGCCACAACTGCTGCTGCTCGACGAACCCACAGTCGGCCTCGATCCATTGGCCACCATCGAGCTGTACCAGTGGCTGGACCGTCTGCGCGCACAAGGCACCGGCATCATCCTCTGCTCGCACGTGCTGCCCGGCGTGGAATCACATATCGACCGTGCCGCGATCCTTGCCAAGGGCCGGCTGCTCACCGTCGGCAGCCTGGCCGATCTACGCCGCGACGCCGGCCTGCCGGTGCGCATCCGTTTTGCCGGCAGCCCCGACGGCGACTGGCCGCGGCGCTGGCGCACCGCCGGCCACGGAGTCGCCGCCCTGGATGGTCGGCGCCTGGAGCTGCGGGTCACGGAAGAACGCCAGCACGAGGTGCTCAGCGTGCTGCTCGCCGAGCGCGCACAGGAACTCGAAGTGCTGCCGCCTTCACTGGAGGACCTCTATCGCCATCACATGCAGAGCACGCAAGCGGGAGCCCCGGCATGAACCCGATCTGGAACGTCGCCCGCAAGGAACTGGCCGATGGCCTGCGCAATCGCTGGCTGCTCGCCATCAGCCTGCTGTTCGCGCTGCTCGCAGTCGGTATCGCCTGGCTGGGCGCGGCCGCCAGCGGCCAGGTGGGCTTCACTTCCTTACCGGCGACCCTCGCCAGCCTGACCAGCCTGGCTACCTTCCTGATGCCTCTGATCGCCCTGCTGCTGGCCTACGACGCCATCGTTGGCGAGGAAGAAGGCGGCACCTTGCTGCTCCTGCTCACCTATCCACTGGGGCGCGGGCAACTGCTGATCGGCAAGTTTCTCGGCCACGGGCTGATCCTCGGCCTTGCCACGCTGCTGGGCTTCTCCGCCGCGGCGCTGGCCATTGCCGTGCTGGTACCCGGCATCCCGCTGGGGCAGCTGCTGGGCTCCTTCGGCCGCTTCATCCTGTCGTCCTGCCTGCTGGGCTGGACCTTCCTGGCCATGGCCTACGCGTTGAGCGCGCGGGTCAGCGAGAAGTCCACCGCCGCGGGCCTCGCCCTGGGCGTGTGGTTCTTCTTCGTGCTGCTGTTCGACCTGGCCCTGCTCGCCCTTCTGGTGATCGGCAAGGGCCAGCTCAGCGCCAACCTGCTGCCCTGGCTGTTGTTACTCAACCCCACCGACCTGTACCGGCTGATCAACCTGCCCGGCTTCGGTTCCGAGCTGGGAGGCGTGCTGACCCTGGGTCGCGATCTCAGCGTTCCCGTTGCCGGGCTCTGGCTGGCGCTGTGCGCCTGGACCCTGGCCGCACTGGCACTGGCTTATGCGCTGTTCCGCCGGCGACCGATCTGATTCGAGGAGTTTCCCCATGCTGCATTTCCGCTCACTTCGCCTCGGCCTCGCTGCCGGGCTTCTCTCCCTGCTGCTCGGCGGTTGCGACGATGCAGCCCAACAGAACGCAGACCTGGGCCCGGTACCCTTCAAGGAGGGTGAGGAATGTCACGTCTGCGGCATGGTCATCAGTGACTTCGCAGGGCCGAAGGGCGAAGCCGTGGCTCCCGGCGCCGTGCACAAGTTTTGCTCCACCGCCGAGCTGCTGGGCTGGTGGCTGCAGCCGGAGAACCAGCACAGCGGCGCACGCCTGTATGTGCACGACATGGCCCGCAGCGACTGGAACCATCCCGATGACCGCCACCTGATCGACGCCACCAGCGCCTTCTATGTGGTTGGGGTGAAACGTCCCGGCGCCATGGGCGCTACCCTCGCGTCATTCTCCGAACGCGCGGACGCAGAACGCATGGCCAACGCCGAGGGCGGACGGGTGCTGGGTTTCAGCGAGATCGACCAGAGCGTGCTGCAGGGCGTATCGGGTGACCACCTGCATCATTGAGCCAGTCGGTCGCTTCTCTCCAGCAGCGCCAGGCAGGCATCCGCCGGCACCGGCTGGCTGATCAGGTAACCCTGGATCTCATCGCAGCCGTGAGCCCGCAGGAAACGCAATTGCTCGGCATGCTCGACGCCTTCGGCTACCACCTTCAACTCCAGGCTGTGCGCCATGGCGATGATTGCCCGGGTGATGGCCGCGTCCTCGCCACGTTCCGACAGATCGCGGATGAAGGTCTGGTCGATCTTCACGTAATCCACCGGGAAGCGCTTCAGGTAGCTGAGCGAGGAATAGCCGGTACCGAAGTCGTCGATGGCTAGCTTCACACCCATTTCGCGCAGTTGGCGGAAGGTCGTGGTAACGCTTTCGACGTTGTCCAGCAGCTGGCTTTCGGTGAGTTCGAGCTCCAGCAGGTGCGATGGCAGGCCGGTCTCTTCCAGCACAGTGCGCACCAGGTCGACCAGGTTGCCGGTGCGCAGCTGGTGCACTGACAGGTTCACCGATACCCGCAACTCGCGACCCCGAAGCTGCCACGCACGGGCCTGCTGGCACGCACGGCGCAGGACGAATTCGCCGATGGCACCGATCAACCCGGTTTCCTCGGCCAGGCCGATGAAATCCCCGGGCGGCACCATGCCCATTTCCGGGTGGCGCCAGCGCACCAGCGCCTCGGCGCTGTCCAGGCGTTCGTTGGCCAGGTTCAGCTTGGGCTGGTAGTGCACGTCCAGCTGGCCCTCGTCGATGGCCTTGCGCAAGCGGGTTTCCAGCTGCAGGCGCTCCAGGGTGCAGGCCTGCAGGTTGTCGGTGAAGAACTGGAAGGTATTGCCGCCCAGGTGCTTGGAGTGCTGCATGGCCATGTTCGCCTGGCTCATCAGCGCGGAAATTTCCCAGGCGTTGTCCGGCAGCAGGCTGATGCCTACCGAGGCGCTGACCACCAGTTCGTGGCCGCCTACGGTCATCGGGGTGCGCAGCTTGGCCAGCAGTCGACTGGATAGCCGCGCGAGCGCGGCGAGGCTGGCATAGGAGTCGATCAGCACGGCGAACTCGTCACCGGACAGCCGGGCGATGGTGTCGGCCTCGGGTACCGTCTGGGTCATGCGCCGCGACATCTGCCGCAGCAGTTGGTCGGCAACCTCATGACCAAGGCTGTCGTTGAGCAGCTTGAAGCGGTCCAGGTCGATCAGCAGCAACGCCGCCGTGCGGCCCTCCTGGCGCGCGCGCTGGCTGGCCTCGTGCAGCCGCTCCTTGAACAGCGCGCGGTTGGCCAGCCCGGTAAGTTCGTCGTAATGCGAGAGGTAACGCAGGCGCTCCTCGGCATCGCGGCGGGCAGTCAGGTCGGCGAAGAAGCCAACGACGTGGGTAACCTGGCCGCGGCCGTCGCGCACCACGTTCAGTTGCAGCCACTGGGGGTAGAGCTCGCCGTTCTTGCGCGTCTCGATCAACTCGCCCTGCCAGGTACCCTGGCGTTCCAGCTCGGTGCGGATCGACTGGTAACGCCGCAGTGCCTCCGAGGAGCCCATCAGACGCGCGACGTTATGCCCCAGCACATCCTCGCGACGGTAGCCGGTGAGGCGGGTGAAAGCCTCGTTGAGGGCAATCAGCCGGTAATCCGGGTCGAGGATGATGATGCCCTCACTGGCGGCCTCGAATACCGTCGCCGCCAGGCGTTGTTCTTCCTCGCGCTGCTTGCGGGTGGAAATGTCGGCGCGGGTGCCGACCATCCGCGTGACCTGCCCGCGAGCATCGCGCTCCATCACCCGGCCGCGATCCTCGACCCACACCCAATGACCGGCGGCGTGGCGCACCCGGTATTCGATGCGGTAGCCGTCGGTACGGCCCTTGAGATGCTCGACCAGGGCCCGGCGCAGCAGCGGCAGGTCATCGGGATGCAGGCGCGGGCGCAGATCGTTGCGCACGCTCTTCACCGCCGCCTGGGTCAGCCCGAAAATCTCCTCCAGATGGGAGTGGTGCACCTCGTCGGTCAACAGGTTCCAGTCCCACAGGCCCAGTTCGCTGGCTTCCAGCGCCAGGGCCAGGCGCGCCTCGGTGTGGCTGAGCTTGGCACTACCCGCTTCCACCCGCTCCTGCAGCGCGTCGCGGGCGCGGCAGAGCTCGCGTTCGGCACGGCGGCGCTGCTCGACTTCACGCTCCAGGTCCTGGTTCAGCGCCTCGGTCTGCGCCTTGGCGTGCTCCAGATGCGCCACCAGCGCCTGGGCCTGGAAACGCCGCAGCAGGCCGACATGCACTACCCGGTGGATCTGCCAGGCCACCACCAGCAGCGCGGCCAGGAGAATCACCCCCAACACGCCCCAGCCCTGCTGCAGCGGGTTGGCGCTGATCAACAAATAGGCAATCGAGGGAAACAGACAAGGCAGGGCGAAGGTGAGAAAGGCCGGCAGGCTGACCGCGTAGGCGACGCTGGCGGACAGGATGGCCGCGGCGATCAGGCCGAACACCAGGGATTGCTGGAGGAACGCGTCCGGCGGAACCAGGGCGATGGCGGCAAACGCCAGGGTCAGGCCCGAGGCGCCGGCGCCGAACAGGAAGGTGCGCTGCCAGTGCGGGCTGGCCTGGCGCTCGGCGGAAGCGGCATTGAAGGCGGACACCTGGATCAGCCGCAGCACGGCCAGCAGCACCAGCCAGATCAACCAGCCGGCGAGCAGCCCCGGCTGCACGTAATCCCACAACAGACCGGCGCAGGCCAAACCGTTGAGCAGCATGAGCAGGGTCGGTACCCGCGAGCCCTGATACAGCAGGCGCGTGCGTTCGACGGCAATTTCGTGAGCATACTGCTGGCGGATCTCGGCATGGCTCACCGGGATCGCCGAAGGCTCTACATAAGCGGTCATAGGCGTTTTTCTTGTAGGTTCTGGCCTAGGCGTCGGCGGAGCATACCCGAGGAGGTAGCCCCACCCAAGCAGGATGATGGCAATTGGCTGCGCGCCCTCCCAACTTTCGTCGGGAAGACGCCGGACAGCGGCCCGGTTTGCCGGGGAAAACCGCCCGTCGGTAGAATGCCGCCCCATGAACGATGACATCTCCTACCTGCTCAACTCCCTCAATGACCCGCAGCGCCAGGCCGTGGCCGCGCCGCTGGGGCGCCAGCGCGTGCTCGCTGGCGCCGGGTCCGGCAAGACCCGCGTGCTGGTGCACCGTATCGCCTGGCTGATCCAGGTCGAGAACGCCTCGCCGCACAGCATCCTGGCCGTGACTTTCACCAACAAGGCCGCCGCCGAGATGCGCGCGCGGATCGAGCAGTTGCTGGGGATCAACCCGGCCGGCATGTGGGTCGGCACCTTCCACGGCCTGGCGCACCGCCTGCTGCGCGCGCACTGGCAGGAAGCCGGGCTGCCGGAGAACTTCCAGATCCTCGACAGCGACGACCAGCTGCGTCTGGTCAAGCGCGTGGTGCGCGAGATGGGCCTCGACGAGCAGCGCTGGCCGCCGCGCCAGGCGCAGTGGTTCATCAACGGGCAGAAGGACGAGGGCAACCGCCCGCAGAACATCCAGGCCGGTGGCGACCTGTACCTGTCGACCATGGTCAGCGTCTACCAGGCCTACGAAGACGCCTGCGCTCGCGCCGGGGTGGTCGACTTCGCCGAGTTGCTGCTGCGCTCGCTGGACCTCTGGCGCGATCGCCCAAGCCTGCTGGAGCATTACCAGCGGCGCTTCCGTCACATCCTGGTGGACGAATTCCAGGACACCAACGCCGTGCAGTACGCCTGGCTGCGCTTCCTCGGCAAGGGCGGCGAGAGCCTGATGGTGGTGGGCGACGACGACCAGTCGATCTACGGCTGGCGCGGCGCGAAGATCGAGAACATCCAGCAGTTCGGCGATGACTTCGCCGGCACCGAGGACATCCGCCTGGAGCAGAACTACCGCTCCACCGCCACCATCCTCAAGGCCGCCAACGCGCTGATCGCCAACAACAGCGGGCGCCTGGGCAAGGAGCTGTGGACCGACGGCGTCGACGGCGACCCGATCACCCTGTATTCGGGCTTCAACGAGCACGACGAGGCGCGCTACATCGTCGAGACCATCGAGGATGCCCTGCGCAAGGACGGCTTGAAGCGCAGCGAAATCGCCATCCTCTACCGCTCCAACGCCCAGTCCCGGGTACTGGAAGAGGCGCTGCTGCGCGAGAAGATCCCCTACCGCATCTACGGCGGCCAGCGCTTCTTCGAGCGCGCCGAGATCAAGAACGCCCTGGCCTACCTGCGGCTGATCCGCCTGCGCGACGACGACGCCGCGCTGGAGCGGGTGATCAACGTGCCGCCGCGCGGCATCGGCGAGAAGACCGTCGAGGCGATCCGCAACGCTGCGCGCCTCAACGGCACCTCGATGTGGCGCGCGATCAACGACGTGATCGCCGCCAAGGCCGTGGCCGGTCGCGCTGCCAGCGCGCTGAACGGCTTCCTCGAGACCGTCGACCTGCTGGCGGTGAAGGTCGAAGGCCTGCCGCTGCACCAGATGGCCCAGATCGTCATCGAGCAATCCGGCCTGCTCACCTACCACAAGGAAGAAAAGGGCGAGAAAGGCCAGGCCCGGGTGGAAAACCTGGAAGAACTGGTCAGCGCCGCGCGCGCCTTCGAGACTCCGGACGACGAGGACACCCCGCCGCTGGTGGCCTTCCTCGACCACACCGCGCTGGAGTCCGGCGACACCCAGGCCGACGCCTTCGAAGACAGCGTGCAGCTGATGACACTGCACAGCGCCAAGGGCCTGGAATTCCCGCTGGTGTTCCTCGCCGGCATGGAAGAAGGCTTGTTCCCGCACAAGATGAGCCTGGAAGAACCCGGCCGTCTCGAGGAAGAACGCCGCCTGGCCTACGTGGGCATCACCCGCGCCATGCAGCGCCTGGTCATGACCTACGCAGAAACCCGCCGGCTGTATGGCAGCGAGACCTACAACAAGGTGTCGCGCTTCGTCCGCGAAATCCCGCCGAGCCTGATCCAGGAAGTACGCCTGTCCAACTCGGTAAGCCGGCCGCTGTCCGGCAACCAGCGCAGCGGCAGCCTGTTCAGCGGCGCCAGCGTACCGGACACTCCGTTCAGCCTCGGCCAGTCCGTACGTCACCCACTGTTCGGCGACGGCGTGATCCTCAACTTCGAAGGCTCCGGCGCCCAGGCGCGGGTGCAGGTGAACTTCGACAGCGAGGGCAGCAAGTGGCTGATGATGGGGTATGCGAAGCTGGAGGCGATCTAGGCCTCCAGGCTTCTCAGCGGGCGGCGGTGGCGCTCGGGCAGAGCGTCGCCTGCATGTCGTCCAGGCCGTAGCCGTCCAACTGCGGCAGCATGAACTTGTCCACCAGCAGCGGCTTGGCGATCCTGCCGGCGAATCGATCGGCACCGCTGGCGGAAGCGCCAATGTAGGTCGGATGCGCCAACGGCGCGGCGGTTTCCGGTCGCGGCATCGGCTCCTGGGACTGCAGGATGGCCTTGCCATTGAGGTAGACCGTCAGCGCGCCCTTTTCCGGCCCCGGGAACGGGAATTTCGAGTAGGGCTTCACGTTGAAGCTGGCCACCAGGGTATTGCACTGGCGATCCAGGACCAGTGGCTCGCTCTGCACGCGCAGCGGGCCACGCCACACTTCGATTCGCCCCTTCTCGATGGCCATGCCCCATAGCCCTTCCTGTTCGACCAGGACCTGCCGCGCGCCATCAAGCCGCGCCTTGCCCAATCCCAGCCCCAGGCTGTAGGCCCCGTGGACCGGCGCACGCTGGTAGTCGCGGCCGCTGAGGAACGCCGGTTTCCTGCCGGCGGCAGGGTGCCAGGTGAGGGGAATCGGTCGGTATTTCTGCTCCCAGCCACGCAGCAGGTTCATCGCTTCGTCGCGGCCTATCGGCTCAAAAGCCTCGGTCTTGGGAGCACTCCCCCCCAGCGGGCCGGTGACCGGATGGCTCTCCAGCTTGCCCAGCGTGGGCCGGTAGAACAGGCCACGCCCGGTGAGATGGCCGCCATAGGTCATGCCCCAGGTCATCACGTCCGCGGCCCAGTAGAGTGCATCGACCCTGGGCAGTGGCTGACCTTTGGCGATATAGCCCGACAGGTCGCGCCCGCTCAGCCCGGCCGGTGCCTTGCCGCCGGCCATGCCGACCAGCGTGGGATAAAGATCGGTAATGTGGCTGATGCCGGTGACGTCCGCGTTGCCACGATGGCCGGGCCAGAGCATCAGCAGCGGAGTGCGCACGCCACCTTCGAGATAGGTCATCTTGGTGCCGGTCAGCGGGAAATTGCTGTCGCGGGCCAGGTTCGGGCTGCCGTTGTCGCTGGTGAAAGCCACCAGGGTGTTATCCAACTGGCCACTGCTGCGCAGGCTGTCGAGCAGTCGGGCGACGTTGTGGTCCAGTTGCTTGAGCACCGCCAGATAACGGCCTTCATCGGTGTCCGGGAACTGGCTGCGGAAGGTTTCCGAAGGCTGGAACGGATGATGCGGCGAGAACAGCCACAGGTTGATGAACCAGGGCTTGCCGCCCGACCGGCCCTGCTTGATCAGCTCGATGGCACGGTCGGTGAGTATGTCGTCCAGATGCCCTTGATATTGCACGGGCGGACCGTCGTTGGTTTCCAGCCAGGGGTTGATGTAGGTCGGCGGGCCGTTCACCAGCTTGCCGTTCTTGTCCGGCCCGTGCAGCACGAAGTGGTTGAGCATGCCGAACCAGTCATCGAAACCGTGGTGGTTGGGCCGGATATCCAGGTATTCGATGGCCTCGCCGATGTGCCACTTGCCGATGTGATGGGTGCTGTAGCCCAGCCGCTTCAGCGACTCGGGCAAGGTCTGCAGGTCCGGCGATAGTCCAAGGCCGTTGGGCTCGAAGCCAATGCTGACCGGAGCACGCCCGGTGATCAGCGCCGCGCGGCTGACTGAGCAGGTACTGTCGGTATAGTGCTGGCGGAAGCGCAGCGACTGCCGGCTGAGCTCGTCGAGGGTCGGCGTGGGTGCCTTGCCATCGCCCCAGGCGCCAATGTCGTTGACGCCCAGGTCGTCGGTGAGGACGAACAGGATATTCGGTTTGGCGCCTTGATCCTGAGCATTGCTCACAGGGACCATGGCAAGCAGAATCAGCCAGGCAATGGCTAGTCGGGTCGTGAGCGCAGCTGCCGCTCGCGTGGAAAAGAACAACATTCAGTGAATTCCCGAAAAATGCTTAAGAATCTTTTCACCCCAAAGAGCAACGGCGATGTCGGCGCTCCGTCCCATGGACTGCTGCTGGACTATCCCGCCCTGATGGCCAGGGTGGCCGAACAGGCACCGAACTATGCCGGCAATGCGCCCTTTCCGCATATCGTCATCGACAACTTTCTGCCTCCCTCGACCTTCGCCCGGCTCCTGCAGGAATACCCGCACGATCAGAGCGACCCCCTGTGGAACAATGCCACGCACACCGACAAGGCCAGCGGCGAGTATGTGCAGAAGGACAAGCGCAATATCCGCGACCCGCTGCGCATGCCGCCGACGTACCGCCAATTGTTCTGGGAGCTCAACTCCCATGCGTTCCTCGACTATCTGGCGCAGCTGAGCGGCATTGCCAACCTGATCCCCGACCCCAACCTGCGCGGCGCGGGCATCCATCAGATTTCCCGCGGCGGCTTCCTCAAGGTTCACACCGACTTCGCCACTCATCGCGACTTTGGCCTGGACCGCCGGTTGAACGTACTGATCTATCTGAACGAGGAGTGGCCGGAAAGCTATGGCGGCCACCTCGAACTGTGGGACACGGAGATGGCCGGCCCGCCCCGTCGCGTGCTGCCGATCGCCAACCGCTGCGTGGTGTTCAGTACCACATCCAGCTCATTCCACGGACACCCGCAGCCGCTTACCTGCCCCGATGGCATCTATCGCCGTTCCCTGGCGCTGTACTACTACACCAATGGCCGCCCGGAAGGCGAAGCACAACCCGGCTTTGCCACCCACTGGCGCGACGTACCGGCCTGACCGGTCTCAGGCATCGGCAGCACGGCGCGCCCAGGGGGCGCGCCCGGTATAGGTCGCCAGGTGCGACTTCAGCCGCAGGAAGGGCAGCTCCACCAGGCGATAGCTCAACCACGCCAGCCCCCAAGACAGCACCAGGCTGAAGGCGATGCGCAACAGATAGGCATCGGCGTTCGCGTCCAGGGTCATGCCGGCAGCCTTCAACGGGTACAGGCAGTAGAACTGCACGGGGACGTGTATCAGGTACAGCGAGTAGGAAATTCCTCCGAAGTGGTCCAGCAGCGGATTGGCCAACAGCACCTTGATGCGCCAGCTCAGCGCCAGCAACGCGATCATCACCGCGCCCCAGAGCATTGATTCGATGTTGTGGTACATCGGCAGTGCCTGCAGGGCATTGCGCTCCCCGCTGAGGGAGAACCACAGCCACAGGCGCCCCAGCCCCAGCAGGCAGCCGACCAGCAGCACGGCGCAGACGAGCGCCCGTTGGCGCAGCCAGTCGTAGCCGCGCCCCAGGCTGAACCTGGCGCAGGCCGCACCCACCAGGAAGGCGCCGGCACGGCCGAACAGCGAGTTTTCCCAGAAGTTGGTCGGTGACAGCCATCCCGGCGAATGGAACAGGTAGACATGCGCCGCGGCCCATACCAGCAGCGTGCCCCCTACCAGCCAGCGTCCAGCACGGTAGCGCAGCAGCCACATGGCCCAGGGCAACAGCAGGTAGAACTGGATTTCGGTGCACAGCGACCACCAGGGCACGCTGAACGGGAAGGCCTGGAAGCCGATCGGAATGAACAGCAGGGCCTTGAGAGCCGCTGCCTTCTGCGTCATGAACCAGGCGAGCAGCACCGCCGCATAGTAGAGCGGCACGATGCGGAAGAATCGCGCCGAATAGAAGCGCCGGATGCTCACCTGTTCACCGTTGCGCAGGCCGGCGAGGAACGGCCGTGCGAGCAGGAAGCCACTGAGCACGAAGAACAGCGTGACGCCGGTATTGCCGCCACCGAGCAAAGTCACCCACAGCGGATTGTCCGGGCGCTCGGCCAGGGCGAGAATGCCGAAATAGTGGAAGCCCACCACCAGCAGGATCGCCCAGCCGCGCAAGGACTCCAGTTCGGGCAGATAGCTGGCGGGCTGACGTAGCCCGGCGCGAACGTCGAGGGGCTCAGCCATGAGTCGGTTTGCCGGCCGTTCTGAGCGCACGCACATCGTGCAGGGTCGCGAAGTGGCATACCCACGGCTTACAAGCGCAAATCATACTGGCGAGGCCTCGGAAAGCTGGGTGTTCGAAGAGTACCGACTCTTCAGCGAAAGGAAGGGCTTTTCGATCACGCTGTAGCTCAGGTGCGCCAGCACAAGGCTCAGACCAAGGCCCAGTGACACGCCGAGGGCAACGGGCTCGCCACGGGTCTCGGCAAAGGACAGGCAATACATGATCACCGGCAGGTGAATCAGGTAAAGAGAGTAGGAAATGCGCCCCAGGTAGCGCAGTGGCCGGGTGACAGCTCCGCCACCCAAGCCGGGCGTCGCCAGCATCAGCCAGGCAACCGCGCCCCAGAGCAGGCTTTCAGGCAACACGACCCAGGGCTGCCGCAAGGAAAACTCGACTACCCCGTGTTCAATGGTGACCTGCAGGAAAGCTGCCAGCATGATCGCCAGGAGCATCAGGCCAATCTGCCCGGATCGCGGGGCAACGCTGGGTAGACGACGCTCGACCAGTGCCCAGCCAATTCCCATGCCCAGCAGGAACGCCGGCAGCTTGCCGCCCAGCGAAAGGACCCAGTAGAGGGTGCCGAGCAGGCCAAACGAGACAGCATGCAGGCACACCGCCGTGAAAACGACCAGCCAGGCCAGAAGCGCGGCCACGACCAGCCACCGGCTGTAGGTCAGCATCAGGAACATGAGCGGTAGAACGACGTAGAACTGCACCTCGGTCGCCAGGCTCCACCAGACGTTGCTGAAGGTGCCCAGCGAATGACCCCATGCGAGAAATGCCAGCGCCGCCGGCAATTGCTCGTAATGTCCGGTAACCAGCACCCCCACCACGACCATCAGGTAGTAGAGCGGCAGGATACGCAACGCCCGCTGCACGGCGTAACGCTTCAGGTCCAACGGCTGGCGACGCTGCCGCGCGAGGAAGAAGGGCCGCGAGACGAGGATTCCGCTGAGCAGAAAGAACAGGGTGACGCCGCTGTTGCCGGCATAGATGAATGCCAGCCAGTAGTCCCCACCCTGCGGCGGCTGAAACCCCCAGGCCTGGGTTACGCCGTGGTAAAGGACTACCAGGAGAATCGCAGCGCCGCGCAGATCGTCCAGAGCGGCGAATCGCGCGTGTGCCTGGGCGTCGGCGCGCTCGCTCACGAATCAGTTGGCCGGCTGCTGTTGCGGCTGCCCCTGGGTCAGCCGCTTGAGCTTGCGGGTGTTCTCCAGGTGCTTGCTGGCGTGCACGTAGAAGGAACGCAGGCCGGCACCTTCGTCAGCCTTGGCGTCTTCGAACAGCAACTTGAGCAGCGGATGATCATTGCTGCGATCGCCGCCCGGCTTGCGCAGCACGCCCAGGCCGAAACCGTGGTTGAAGGTGAAGGTCTCGTGCTGGCCGCGGGTCTCGTCCCAGAACTTCCAGGCGCCGAAGTCCTGCAGGCGCGCCATGACATCGTGGAACAGGATGATGCCCCCCGGCTTCACCTTCGGATACCAGTTGGCGAAGTCGGCGCTCACCGCCTCGTAGGTATGGAAGCCGTCGATGTGCAGCAACTCGATGCTGTCGTCGTCGAAGTGCTTGAGCGCGTCCTCGAAGAACATCCGCATCAGGTACGAGAAGCCGTGGTAGTGCTGGCGGTTGTGGTTGTTCACCGCGTTGAACACCGACTCGTCATATTTGTCGGTGTGGGCGTCACCCTCGAAGGTGTCTACCGCATAGCAGACGCCGTCGATGTCGTTTTCCTTCATCGCCTGGCAGAAGGTGAAGTACGACAGGCCCTTGTGAGTGCCCAGCTCCACCAGCATCTTCGGCCGCAGCGCAGTGACCAGGTCATAGCCGAACGGCAGGTGGTCGACCCAGGTGCTGAAGACCATGTGCAGCGGCTCGAAATGCTTGATCGACGGGGGCATGTAGAGGGTCTTCATGATCTGGCCTTCTCCGGAAGCGTAGGGTCGGGGAGCAATGATCCGCACCGGCGTCTGCACCGGGGCGAGGCGAAATTCGGATTTGAGCGCCTGGTCGGCGAACGGATCTTCCTGGCGTCCGGCGCAGCGCTGGACACGGTCCATGCCGCGCTGCACGGAGCGCTCGAGGTAACGCAGGCTGGGCGCCTTGGCCTGGCCAAGCAGAATGGGCTCCACGGTCGGCGAGCGGAAGGGCTCGCCAAGCAGTGCGCAGAGCTGATCGCTCTGCCGCTTGAGCAGCTCCTCGCGCCCCGCCACCTCGGAAGTGGTAACACCGCCGTGCAACTGATGGAACGAGCCTTCACCCACCAGCATCACCGACTGGGTGCGCGGGTGCATGGCGGCCTTGCGGTAGAGGTAGAGGTTCAGCGCGCCACCGCCGGGCATGTCGAAGCGCTCGTCGGCACGCCCGATGTCGCGGAATACCTGGGCGTTGATGAACAGGCAGTTGCTTTCCATGAACGGGTGGAAGTAGCCGTTCGGGTTGGCGCCGCTCCAGCAGGAGATGTCGAACAGCCGGTAGCCATTGGCCGACTCCGGCCAGCCGATATCGGCCAGCAACTGCTGCTCGGCTTCCTCGGAATAGCCGTGGGTCAGGTGGAACTGTTGTTCGTTCTCCCCCAGGTGATAGCCGGGCACCACGACCATGGCATCGGGGCTCATGCGGAACGCCATCAGCGCATATTTCACCACGCCGGGAGTGACCAGGCGGGCGCCATCGATCATCAGGCCGATGAAGCGGCCACGCGCCCGGGAGAAGCCGAAGTTGATGGCCGGGGCAGGCGACACGCCTTCCTCGTCGCGCAGGTAGTAGCGGAAATTGCCGGGCAACCGCGCAATGGCGTCGGCATCCATGTTCCGCTGCGAACGGTTCTCCACCAGGATGACTTCGTAGTCATCCGCATCGACGCCCTGCTGGTAGTCCGGCGCCAGGCTGATCAGGGTGTTCAGTGCCTGACGGGGCATGTCGTAGGCAATCACGATGATCGACAGCAGCGGGCGCTTCTCATGCAACGAGGTCATGCGGATTGCACCCTGCCCAGCGAATGGTTGAGGAAGCGGAAGATGTGCGGATGCGCACTGCCCAGCAGGATCGGTCGCACATTGGGTGGCGTGCGATTGTCGCCACGGATCTCGATGTCCTGCGCGTCCAGCAGCTTGTACACCCGCTCGCGCTCCTCGCGCAGGGTTCCGGTGGTCACGCCACCATGGAACTGGTGGAACGAGCCTTCGCTGTAGAGCAGGTAGAACGGCGTGTTCGGATACTCCAGCAGGCGCTTGTAGAGGTCCAGGTTGGCGTTGCCGCCGCCAAAGTCGTTGTAGCGCGGATTCACCCCACCCAGCGCCTTCCACTTGCGCAGCGACATGCCGATGAAATTGCTTTCGTAGTTGGCCTGGAAGAAGCCGCCCTGGCAGGAGCCGCTGAGCACCGCGATGTCGAACAGGCGATAGCCGTTGCTCGGCCATTCGATACTTTGCAGCAGCACCTGCTCGGCGTCTTCGTTATAGCCCTCGTTCACTGCCACCTGCTGAAGCTTGTGGCCGATGTGATAGCCCGGCACGGAGACGGCCGCCTCGGCGTCGAGACGGAAAGCGTCCAGCGCATGGCGCAGGACACCGGGGGAGAGCATGCGCGCGCCGTCGATCATGATGGCAACATGGCTCCCGCGAGCCTGGGCGGCACCGAAGTTGATAGCGTGGACGGGCGTACGCTCCTTCTCATCGCGGTGGAAGTAACGCACGTTGCCGGCATGCCGGGTGGCCCGCTCACGACCGAGCAATCGGTCGGAATGGTTCTCGACGACTATGACTTCATAGTCGCGTTCGTTCACGCCGTGCTGGTAGGCAGGGCTGAGCGATTGCAGCGTCTTGTCGGCCTGCTCGGGCATCTTGTAGACGATGACCACGACGCTCAGGCGCGGCGCGCGACGAAAGATGGGCATGACACAACCCCCGGGTCAATCAGCGATGGCTTTGAGAGCCTGGTACAGGGCATCCAGCTCGGGCGTGAGTTTCTCGTCGCCGTGCCGATGATGTTTGAGTTCGGAGCTGAAGAAGCGCTCCGTAGCCGGCGGCTCGAGGCCGAACCCGCGCAGCACTTCATCCAGTTGCCGATGCAGGCTGTCTTCGTCCTGGTCGAAGCAGAGCACCGGGAACTTCACCCGGCCATGCAGTTCGAGCAGACGGCTGTTATAGGCCATCCACAGGCCCAGAGCCTGTTCGCGCGGCATGCCGCCACGGGCCTGGAGGGAATCGGCGACGGCCGAAGGGTGGCGGAAGATACCGACGAAACGCAGGTTGGGGAGCAGTTCCTGCCAACCTTCGACGGCCAGCAGCGCGCGCGGGTCCTTGAACCCCCAGCGTTTCACCCCGTCGTAACCACTGATCAGTTCGCGGGCCGCGGCGTACTCGGCCGGCGTCCATTGCGGCGCCATGGCGGGCGGGTTGTCCCACGCCGCGCCACGCTCGGCGAGCATCGCATCATGGAAGGCGACGATATCGGTGTTCTCGCGGTTACCCTTGAGATTGTGAGGGTTCCATGTACTGTGCTTGCCCAGTTCCAGGCCGGCCTCCTGCAGGGAGCCGGTGAGGAAACTGGTGCCGCTGCGGTGCATGCCGACCACCATGAGGACCAGGTCTTCCTGGGCGGGAGCGGCTTTCCGGGAGGAGCCGAACAAGACATCAAATAGGCGCATACCAGCTCTTTTTCTTATGTTTGGGCGATGATCCGCACAGAATGCGCCGTGATTGGCACACAGGCTTGCTGCGGCGCATTGTGTTTAAATACCCCACCCTTTTCAATCCAACAAGAAAGACATGAAGCACAGGGACATCATTCTATTCGGCGTCTACAGCGACCTGCGCACCGAAGTGGCGCGGCGCTTCCTGGGATTCCTCTGGTGGATCCTCGAGCCCGTGATGTACATGGGTGCCTTCTACATCGTCTTCGGCCTGGCCCTGGGCCACAGCCGCCCAGGCTATGTGCCCCTGCTGCTCAGCGGCATGGTGGCCTGGAAATGGTTCGACGGCTCGGTCCGCCAGGCCAGCAATGCCATCCAGAGCAACGCCGGGCTGATCCAGCAGATCGATGTACCCAAGTACGTGTTCGCGCTCATCCCGATACTCAGCAATACCTTCAAGTTCCTGATCATCCTGACGCTGCTGATCCTCTCCCTGCTGCTGTCCGGGTACCGCCCGTCGCTGGAATGGCTCGCACTACCGGTGCTGATCCTCAATCAGTTGCTGTTCATCATCGGCTTCGGCTTCCTGCTCGCCTCGGTGCTGCCATTCGTACCGGACCTGCGCCAGGTGGTGGACAACTTCCTGATGCTGATGATGTTCATGTCCGGCGTGTTCTTCAGCATCCACGAGATTCCCGCCTCCATGGCGCCGTTCCTGAATCTCAATCCGATGACCGTGATGATCACCGCCTTCCGCGATGTGCTGCTGCACAACCAGTGGCCTTCCTGGAGCGAGCAGTTCTATGTGCTGGCCGTCGCCGTCCCCCTGCTGGTTGCCGCGTTGTGGATCCTCCACCGCAACGAGCGCAAGTACCCCAAGCTGCTGTTCTGAGGTGAGACATGCCCGGTGATCTGATTCTCCAGGCCGAACACGTCGGCCTGTCCTACCGGCAGCGGGTCGGCATGCTGCGCTACGACTCCTTCTGGGCCCTGCAGGACGTCAGCTTCGAACTCTACGAAGGCGAAACCCTGGGCGTGATCGGCAACAACGGCGCCGGCAAGAGCACGTTGCTGCGCATGATCGCCGGCATCGTCGACCCCGATCGCGGCGTGCTGCACCGCAGCAAGCCGTTGAGTGCCAGCCTGCTGGCGCTCAACGTGGGCTTCAAACCGGAGCTCTCCGGCCGCGACAACGTTGTCATCAGCGGCCTGTTGCTGGGCATGAAGCGCGCCGATATCCGCCGGCAAATGGACGACATTCGCGACTTCAGCGATCTGGGCGACTTCTTCGAGCGCCCGGTCGGCACCTACTCCACGGGAATGCGCGCCCGGCTGGGCTTCGCCGTGGCGATCCACGCCGATCCGGACATCCTGCTGATCGATGAGGTACTGGGCGTGGGCGACCAGACCTTCCGCGAGAAGTCCCACGCCGCCATGCGCGCCAAGATCAAGCAGGGCAAGACGGTGATCCTGGTGTCCCACAGCATGGAGGCGATCCGCGAGCTCTGTCAGCGGGTGCTGTGGATCGAGCGCGGCAAATCGATCATCTGCAGCGATGCGGAAACCGTGATCAACGGTTACCACGAGACCGTTCGCCAGGCCGTACGCGAGATGCACCAGGCCGAGCGCGAGCGCAAGGCAGCAGCTCAGCGCACGCTGGAGACCCAGGACTGAGCGCCGGCGGGCTCAGTGATGCCCGCCGCCACTCTGCTCGAAGGTCTCGATCAGCGCCACCTGCATCCGCGAATGCACGCGGATGAACCAGCGCCAGAACACCGCGATCACCAGTGCGGCGATCAGCGCCACCACCACCAGCAGCTCGCCCGGCGGCAGGATGCTCGAACTGAGCGCCGCCAGCAGCAGCATCATGCCGCCCAGCGACAGCAGCGGGATCAGCTCGGAAATCACCCGGCGCACGCGGGCCGTATGGCGCCCGGCGCTCTCGGCCTTCACACCCATCTCCGCCAGCAGCATCGCCAGCGCCTTGAGCTTGCGGTAGGCCGCGATCAGGAACGGCAGCGACAGCAGCAGCGCGGCGCCCCAGATCAGCGCCTTGTGCAGCGCCTCGGGCTCGACGAACTGCGCCAGCCACTGGCCGATCTGCCCGGCGAAGAACGCCAGGCCGAAGAAGATGCCGATCACCAGGGTCAGGTTGACCCCGACCTGCAGCAGGATTCGGCGGATCAGGCTGGCGAGAATCGCCTTGTCGCCGCGTGGCTTGATGCTGCGCAGCCACTCACCGTACAGGCTGAACACCCGCACCATGGGTGACGGCAGGCTGCGGCCCAGGTACAGCGCCAGTGGGTCGGCGGAGCGGATCAGGTAGGGCGTCAGCAGGGTGGTGATGGCCGACACGCCGACCACCACCGGGTAGAGGAAGTCGCTAGTCACGCCCAGGCTCATGCCCAGTGCGGCGATGATGAAGGAGAACTCGCCGATCTGCGAAAGGCCCATGCCCACGCGCATCGAGGTGCGCCCGTCGTTGCCGGCGATGAAGGCGCCAGCGCCGCAGGAAATCAGCTTACCCGCCACCACCACCAGGGTGATCACCAGGATCGGCGCGGCGTAGTCCACCAGCACCTTGGGGTCGATGGTCAGGCCGATGGCAACGAAGAAGATCGCGCTGAACATGTCGCGCACCGGCTCCATCAGGCGCTCGATCTGGATCAGCTGGCGCGACTCGGCCATGATCGCGCCAATCAGGAAGGCGCCCAGGATCATGCTGTATTCCAGCTTCACCACCAGCAGGCAGAAGCCGAAGCACAGGCCCAGCACCGTCACCAGCAGCATCTCGTTGCTTTCGAACTTCGCCACGTAGGCCAGCAGGCGCGGCACCAGCAGGATGCCGACGACCAGCGCGACGACCATGAACAGGCTGAGCTTGCCAACCGTGGAGAACACCTGGTCGGCTTCCACCGTGCCGCTCACGGCGATGCCGGAGAACAGCGCAATGATGCCGATGCCGAGGATGTCCTCGATGATCAGCACGCCGAAGATCAGCTGAGCAAAGCGCTCGTTCTTCATCTTCAGGTCGCCCAGCACCTTGATGATGATGGTGGTCGAGGACATCGCCAGGATCGCGCCGAGGAACAGCGAATCCATGGTGCTCCAGTCGAACAGGCGGCCGATCTCGAAGCCGGCCCAGATCATCAGGGTGATTTCCAGGAACGCGGCGATGAACGCCGTGGCGCCGACCTGGAACAGCTTACGCAGGCTGAATTCCAGGCCCAGGCAGAACATCAGGAAGATCACCCCCAGTTCGGCGAGGGTCTTGATCGTCTCCTCGTCGTGCACCAGGGCAAAGGGCGGGGTATGCGGGCCGATGATCACCCCGGCGATGATGTAGCCCAGCACCACCGGCTGCTTGAAGCGGTGGCAGAGAATGGTGACGAATCCGGCGATCAGCATGATCACCGCGAGGTCCTGGATGAAGTCGATGGCATGCATGGTCGGCGGTCCTCGCGGCGTGGGGTCAGGGGATCGCGCGGCTGACGGCCTCGCTCAGCGAAGCCTATCATCCGAGCCTTCCGACAGGCGGCTCTGAAAGAATCAGTAACAGACTGATTTGGAAAGGGAATCAACCGCCCCCATATCAGGGGTCGGGCCCGCACAGGGCAACAGCACGAAACAAAATCCGACTGGCTCTCACCGGCCCCGGCCTGCAACATGACGTGCGTCGTATACCAACCAAGAGAATGACAACGATGAAGCGCTTTCTCAGCCTTGCCATGGCCTTCTGTGTCGCCGTGACGCTCAGCCTCGACGTCAACGCCGCCAAACGTTTCGGCGGCGGCAAGAGCATGGGCTCGGCGCCGAGCCACCAGACCCGCCAGGCGCAACCCAACGCCGCGCCGAATTCCCCCGCTGCCGCCGGCCCGGCCGCGACCGGTGCCGCCGCAGGCGCTGCCGGCGCCGCTGCCAAGAGCGGTGCTTCGCGCTGGCTCGGCCCGCTGGCCGGCCTCGCCGCCGGTGGCCTGCTCGCCTCCATGTTCATGGGCGACGGCTTCCAAGGCATGCAGTTCCTCGACATCCTGATCATCGCCCTGATCGCCTTCATCGCGTTCCGCTTCATCGCTTCGCGTCGCCGCCAGCAGCAGGGCCAGCAGCCCGCCATGGCCGGTGGACACGCACCGATGCAGCGTGAAATGCCGGCCGCCCCGCCGTCGATCTTCGGTGGCGCGTCCCGCCCGGTGATGGACAGCCGTCCGGTGATCAACGCCCCGAGCTGGTTCGATGAGACCCGTTTCATCGGTGCCGCCCGCGAGCACTTCATGTCCCTGCAGCAACACTGGGACGCCAACGAGATGGACAAGATCGCCGAGTTCGTCACCCCGCAGATGCTGCAGTTCCTCAAGCAGGAACGCGCTGACCTGGGCGACGCCTACCAGTCGACCTACATCGACAACCTCGATGTGCAGCTCGAAGGCGTCGACGACCAGGCCGAGAAGACCATCGCCACCCTGACCTTCAGCGGCGTGTCGAAGTCCTCGCGCTTCGACCAGGGCGAACCCTTCAGCGAAAGCTGGCGCATGGAGCGTGCCCAGGGCGACAACCAGCCCTGGCTGGTGGCGGGCATCCGCCAGAACTGATCCTGCGCGATCGGCAAAAAGCCCGGCCCTGGCCGGGCTTTTTGGTTTCTCACGGAACACCCGCACGCCAGCCCAGGCGTCTCCCCAAGCCCGCGCTTTCAGGGAGCGGACTGAAGTACGAACGCTTGCGCAATACCGGCGGCCACCTCGCCACTCGTCCGGACAACGCCCGCGCAGTGGTCTTGCGCGGATGGCCGGCTACTACTGTATAAAGCGCGCCATTGGTCGAATGCAGAGAGGCCCCGCCTGTGGAAGATGTGATCGAAAAACTGCGTGAAGTGAACGAGCCGGTGCCGGTTCCGCTGGAGCTGCCGGACGAAGAGCTGCTGGTGGAGATCGAGGAAGAGCTGCTGATCGGCATTCCGTCGGAATTCCGCGAGTTCCTTTTACAGGTCAGCGATGTGATCTATGGCCGCCTGGAACCGGTGACCGTGACCGATCCGCAGTCGCATACCTACCTGCCGGAAGTGGCCGCCGTGGCCTGGGCGAGTGGCCTGCCGCGCGAGCTGATACCGCTCTGCGCCGACGGTGACGACTACTACGCGGTCGCCGAGGACGGCGAGGTCGTGCTCTGGGCCGATGGCGAACTCACCGAGGAAACCTGGGACTCCGTCTGGACCTGGGCACGCGACGTATGGCTCGACACTTGAGGGTGGGCTCCGGAATTTCCTGAAACTTCCATGGTCACACAGGCAACCCAGCGTACCTCCAGCCCTTGCTGCCCGGGCGGGTACGATGCCCCGTGGAGAAACTATGAAGTTGAAAGCCTTGTTCACCTGCCTGTTGCTGCTCGGCCTCGCCGGATGCGCCGACAAGGCCGTGGTGACGCTGCAGGATGGCAGCGAAATTCTGGTGAAGGATCACTCCGACTACGACAAATACAATGACTACTACGAGTTCGAACAACTCAACGGCGAGACGATCCTGATCAAGAAGGACAACGTCCGCTTCATCAAGACGCCCTGAGCGAGGCGAACCAGCCTCCTCAGGGCTGCGGTTCAGGCAAGGCGCCGATGCGCCCGGTGTTCTGCGCGTACCAGATGCGGGACACCCGACCGACCAGATTGGCCCTCGGCACGTCGCCGAAAAATCGGCTATCCAGGGAGTTGTCACGATTGTCGCCAAGCAGGAAGTAATGCTCCTCGGGCACGCGGTGCTCCACCAGCCGCCGTGAATCTGCCGCCCTGTTCTGCGCCCCGAGCAGATAGGGTTGCGCTATCTCGCGATCATTCAGATACAAACGACCTTCGCTGATCCTTACCCGGTCGCCGGGGCCGGCGACGATGCGCTTGACGTAGCTGTGCTGCGGGTCCTTGGGGTTGAGGAAGACCACGACATCCCCGGCCGTCGGCGTGCCGAATGCATAGCTAGCGGCGCTGGTCAGGATGTAGTCGCCCGGCTGCAATGTGGGATTCATGGAGGAGGACCTGATCGAATAGGTCGTCATCCCCAGCAGGCGCATGCGTGGGTCCAGGCTCGGCACCCCGAGCGGGTTGACCAGATACAGGCCAGTCAGCAAGGCCGCGACCACAGTCAGGGCCGGCCGGAAGCGCATCTTCACGGGATTTTCTCAAGGTCGAAAATGGCGCATGACTGTCGCCTGGCTGCCGCTGGATACCAAGCCTGAATGCGTAGGGCGTATCTGAAAATCCTCTACGCCCTTGCCGATCCGTAACCCACCCGGCAATGACCCTAGCGCGCCCCGAGCCTTCCCCCGCTTTCCAGCTCCAGCAGGTTGAGCAGGTACTGGCCGCAGTAGCCCAGGTCCTGTTCGATGGCCTTGCGTGCGCCCGCAGCGTCGCCGCGCTCCAGCGCCTGCAGGGTGTCTTCATGGAAGTCGTTGAGGCGCAGCGACAGGTCGGCCTCGGTGAACAGCCGGTTGAAGAACGGCCCCACCTGCAGCCACAGCGCCTCGATCATGCGCAGCAGCGTGGGGTTGCCACAGGCGCGGTAGAGCGTCAGGTGGAACCGGCTGTTGGCCTCCAGGTAGCCATGGACGTCGCGAGCATTCAACGCGACCTCCATGCGCTCGGTGCAATCGCGCAGCAGCGCCATGTCGGCAGGCTTCAGGTGCCTGGCCGCATCCTCCACTGCCAGCCCCTCCAGGGATTGCCGCACCTGCAGGATCTGCAGGTAGCGCTCGCGGGTCATCACCGGCACCCGTAGCGAGCGCTGCTGCTCGCCTTCCAGCGCGCCCTCGGCCACCAGCCGCTGCAGGGCGGCGCGTACCGGCATCGGGCTGGTACCCCATTCATCGGCCAGGTCGCGGATCTTGAGCCGTTCGCCGGGCTGGAAACGCCCGGAGAGCAAAGCCTGGCGCAGGTTCTGGTAGAGCTGTTCCTGAAGGTTGTCGGCCATCGCGAATTACTCCTGGCCGGCCGGCGGTGCCGGCAGTTGGGCGAAGGTCAGGCTGCAATCGTGTTTCATCGTGCTTATCCCTTGTTCTCGATCAGGCAGTTGCCGCCATCCACCACCAGCACTTCGCCGGTGATGTAACTGGCGTCGGGCGAGGCCAGGAAGGCGATGGCGGCCGCCACCTCCTCCGGTCGCCCGGAACGACCGAGCGGCGTGCGCCGCCCGGCCTGGATTTCTTCTTCGCTGCTGGAGCCGGTGGCAATCCAGCCGGGCGCCACGCTGTTCACCGTCACCCCGTGCTGCGCCACTTCCAGCGCCAGCCCCATGCTCATGCCGAGCATCCCGGCCTTGGCCGCGCTGTACGCCGACTCGCCTGGATTGCTCGCCCGCGTGCCGGTGGTGGAGCTGACGTTGACGATGCGCCCGTAGCCGCGCTCCAGCATGCCCGGCAGCAGCGCGCGGGTAAGCAGGAAGGCGCTGGTGAGGTTGCGTGCCAGCGACAGGTTCCAGGTCGCCAGGTCCATCGCCGCCAGCTCGGCGAAGGGCTCAGGGCTGCCCTGCATGGCCATGCCGGCGTTGTTCACCAGCACGTCTACCCTTCCCCATTGCGCCTGCGCCCATTCGGCCAGGCGGCGAACATCGTTTTCGTCCGTCAGGTCGGCCGCTAGCGCGCGGGCCTCGAAACCTTCGCCGCACAGTTCTTCCGCCCGCAGCAGCACGCGCTCGCTGCTGGCGGTGAGCAGCAGCTTCGCCCCGTTGCGCGCCAGCCGGCGAGCGCTGGCGAAGCCGATACCGGATTCGCTGCCGGCGCCGCTGACCAGCGCGACCTGGCCGGCCCAGGCGGACTCATTCGTGACATCGCTCATGGGCAGCCTCTTTTTCTGTGATCACAGAATTCGTTACAGGGCAGATTATCAGGCAGACGATTCACTGTATTGACATTTTTGTGATCACAAATGGAAGATGTGCGAAATAACAAACGAGGTGTGCAACATGACCGCCAGCGGAATCGCCCAACAGGCCGTGGATCTCTTCACCGCCCGCGAGCGCCAGCGCTTCCTGGAACAGAATCCCAAGTCCGTCGCCCTTGCCGAGCGCGCGCACCAGTCGCTGTACGCCGGCGTGCCGATGCACTGGATGGCCGACTGGTCCACGCCTTGTCCGCTGTTCGTCGAACGCGCCCAGGGCGCCCGCTTCTACGACGTGGACGGCCATGACTACGTGGACTTCTGCCTGGGCGACACCGGCAGCATGTTCGGCCACTCGCCGGCGCCGATCGCCCGCGCCCTCGCCGAACAAGGCGCACGCGGCCTGACCACCATGCTTCCCGGCGAAGATGCGGTGGTCTGCGGCGAGCTGCTCGCCGCACGCTTCGGCCTGCCCTACTGGCAGGTGACCGCCACCGCCACCGACTCCAACCGCTATGTGCTGCGCTGGGCCCGCGCGGTCACCCGGCGCAAGACCCTGCTGGTGTTCGACGGCTGCTACCACGGCACCGTGGACGACGTGATGGTGCGCTACCGCGACGGCGAGACCGTGCACCGCTCCGGCCTGGTCGGCCAGGCCTATGACCTGACCCAGCACAGCCGCTCCATTCCCTTCAACGACGTCGAGGCGCTGGAAGCCGCGCTGGCCCAGGGCGACGTCTGCGCCCTGCTGTGCGAACCGGCGATGACCAACATCGGCATGGTCCTGCCCGATCCGGGCTTCATGCAGAAGTGCCGCGAGCTGACCCGCAAGTACGGTTCGCTGCTGATCATCGACGAAACCCACACCATCTCCACCAATATCGGTGGCTGTACCCAGCTGTGGAACCTCGATCCGGACTTCTTCGTGGTCGGCAAGCCGATCGCCGGTGGCGTGCCCTGCGGCATCTTCGGCTGCAGTGCGGAGATGGCCGAGCGCATGGCTGCCTCGCGCCAGAGCGCCCAGGAAGACAGCCATGGCCACGGCCACAGCGGCATGGGCACCACGCTCTCGGCCAACGCCCTGGCCATGCACTGCATGCGCGCCAACCTGGAACAGGTGATGACCCAGGCGGCCTACGACCACATGCTGCCGCTGGCCAAGCGCCTGGCCGACGGCTTCCGCGCGCTGATCGCCAAGCACGGCCTGAAATGGTCGGTGACCGAGTTGGGAGCGCGTAGCGAGTTCCAGTTCTGCCCCGTCTCCCCGCGTACCGGCGCCGAGGCCGAAGCGGCCTTCCACGACGAACTGCAGATGGCCCTGCACCTGTACCTGATCAACCGCGGCATCCTGATCACGCCGTTCCACAACATGACCCTGTGCTGCCCGGACACCACTGCCGCCGACGTGGATCGCCTGATCGAGACCCTCGATGCCGGCATCACCGAGCTGCTGGCCATTCCCGGCGCGCGCGAGGCCTGATCGAAACTCCCCCTGTAGGAGCGAGGGGGACGCCTAGTCCTTGCTCGCGAACCCGCCCCCCGCAGCGGATTTGCAAAAGAGCGTTGGCGAGCAAGCTCGCTCCTACGAAAAGCATTCTGCGGCGCGCACCGCGCCACCGAGGACCACCATGCAATTCGCCGATCGTCAGGAAGCCGAAGCCTTCCTCGCCGCCCACCCGGACGTGCGCAGCATCGAACTGTTCATCATCGACTCCAACGGCATCCCGCGCGGCAAGCTGCTGCACCGCGACGAGCTGCTGGCGATCTACGACAACGGCCGCCCGTTGCCCAGCTCAATCCTCGCGCTGACCGTGCAGGGCGAGGACGTCGAAGGCACCGGGCTGGTCTGGGAAGTGGCCGACGCCGACTGCTGGACCTACCCGCTGCCCGGCAGCCTGACTCTGCAACCCTGGCGCAGCTCGCCCACCGGCCAACTGCAGGTGAGCATGCACCCGACCCAGGGCCTGCCGGCCACCCCGGCCGATCCACGCCAGGCGCTGAGCCGCGTGGTGGATCGGCTGAAGGCCGACGGTTTCCACCCGGTGATGGCGGTGGAGCTGGAGTTCTACCTGCTGGACAAGCAGCGCGACGCCAACGGCCGCCCGCAGCCGGCGCTGCAGATGAACGGCATCCGCCCGGAAGCGCCGCAGGTATATGGCGTCTACGAGCTGGAACAACTACAGCCGTTCCTCGACGACCTCTACGCCGCGTGTGAAGTGCAGGGCCTTCCGGTACGCACGGCGATTTCCGAATACGCCCCAGGCCAGGTCGAGCTGACCCTGGAGCACCGCTTCGACGTCATGCAGGCAATCGACGAAGGCGTGCGCTACAAGCGCCTGGTGAAAGGCGTGGCGAACAAGCACGGGCTGCAGGCCTGCTTCATGGCCAAGCCGTTCGGTGACCGCGCCGGCTCCGGCATGCACCTGCACGTCAGCCTGGCGGACGCCGAGGGCAACAACCTCTACGCCAGCGAAGACATTCACGGCACTCCACTGCTGCGCCACTCCATCGGCGGCATGATGGCGCGCCTGCTGGATTCGCTGGCGATCTTCTGCCCCAACGCCAACTCCTTCCGCCGCTTCCAGGCCAACAGCTACGCGCCGCTGGCCAAGAGCTGGGGCGTGAACAACCGCACCGTGTCGTTCCGCGTGCCCGGCGGCCCGGCCAAGAGCCGGCACATCGAGCACCGCATCTGCGGCGCCGACGCCAACCCGTACCTGGCGGCGGCGGCGATCCTTGCGGCGATCCACGAAGGCATCCGCGAACAGATCGATCCGGGCGCGCCGATCGTCGGCAACGGCTATGAACAGGCCACCGAGTTCCTGCCCACCGACTGGCTCACCGCGCTGCGCGCGCTGGAATCCTCGGCCTGGGCGCGCGAGGCGCTGGGCGAGGAATTCCTCAAGGTGTTCCTGGCGATCAAGTGGGAAGAGTTCCGCCAGTTCATGGGCGAGGTGGGTGAGCAGGATTGGCGCTGGTATCTGCACCACGCCTGATCGGCGGAAAAAGAAGGCTCTTGTAGGAGCGAGCTTGCTCGCGAACGCCTCCACGCCGGGCTTGTTCGCGAGCAAGAACTGGGCGTCCCCCTCGCTCCTACAGGGACAGCAATCCTCGATGCCTCCGATCAGCTCACCCGCTGACACGCGAAAGTCTTACGAAAAATTTACTCTGCCAGAGTGAAGAATCTGGTCTTTTCTTGGTCTGTAGTTGCACGGAGCGCCTGAGCGCTCTGCGATCGATGCGGCGCCCGCCGGTCTGCCTGCCGGCCGCCGTCCTCTCTCAGGCAGGGAGAACCCGTAGCCAATGAGCACTCCCGTCGTACTGATCACCGGCGCCGCCGGTGGCCTCGGAAAAGCCATCGCCAAACGTTTCGCCCAAAGCCACTGGCGCATCGCCGCCACCGACGTGGATAAAGCCGGCCTGCATGCGCTGAACGCCCAGGTACCGCTGGACGCTACCGCCGTCGGCGACCTGCGACGCGCCGATAACTGCCACAGCCTGATGTCCGACATTCTCGCCCGCACCGGCCGTCTCGATGCGCTGGTCAACGCCGCCGGTGTCTGGCGCGAAGGCCCGGTGGAAGACTTCAACGAGGATGATTTCGACCTGGTTATGGGGGTGAACCTCAAGGCCGCGTTCTACATGTGCCAGGCGGCAACGCCGTACCTCAAGGAAAACCACGGCTGCATCGTCAACATCTCCAGCGACTCCGGCCGCCAGGCCTATCGCGGCTCCGCCGCCTACTGCGCAAGCAAGGCGGCACTGACCATGCTTACCCGCACCCTGGCCCTGGAACTGGCCGAGTCCGGCGTGCGGGTCAACGCCATCTCCCCCGCCGACATCGCCACGCCGATGCTCGACTACCAGGCCGAGCGCTACGGCCAGGGCAACCCGGCGGCCTATAAACGCGAGCTGCTGAAGGATTATCCACAGGGCAAGGTGGCGCGCTTCATCCGCCCCGAGGAAGTCGCCGAGCTGGTCTGGTACCTGTGCAAGCCGGAATCCGAAGCCATCACCGGCGCGGACCTGGCCATCGACTTCGGCCTCTCGGCCGGGCGCTGAGGCGCAACGACGCGAACGGGCGGCCAGGGGTCGCCCGTTTTCGTTCACGGCGTTGCTCGAACGGTGGATGCACCGCTGGCGAATGGTCCACTGGCGCCGCTGGCCAATCAGGGATATAGAAAAAACTGTGTCGCCAGCCGCGCTCGGGTTGTCCAGAGTGAGGCCCTTTCCTTTTCCCCAGACATCTGCCCGAGAATTCCATGGAACCTGGCAACCACCAGCTCAGCATGACCGTCCTGATGACCCCCGACATGGCCAACTTTTCCGGCAATGTCCACGGAGGCACCCTGCTCAAGTACCTCGACGAAGTCGCCTACGCCTGCGCCAGCCGCTACGCCGGCTACTACGTGGTGACCCTGTCGGTGGACCAGGTGATATTCCGCCAGCCGATCCACGTCGGCGAACTGGTCACCTTCCTCGCTTCGGTGAACTACACCGGTCGCACCTCCATGGAGATCGGCGTGAAGGTGGTGACCGAGAACATCCGCGAGAAGTCCGTGCGCCACACCAACAGCTGCTTCTTCACCATGGTGGCGCTGGATGATCAGCGCCAGCCAATCGTCGTGCCGCAACTGGTTCCGCAGACCAGGGACGAGAAACGTCGCTTCGCCCAGGCCCAGCAACGCCGGCAGATTCGCCAGGAGCTGGAGCAGCGCTATCAGGAGCTTCGCGACGAATAAGCGACGTTCACGACATTTCCTGAAAAGAAATCCCGCGTGTCGCGGAAATTTCCTAATGCGTCAACAGGTTACCCTTGCGTGAAAGCAAGGTAGGAATTCATTACTACGCCTAAACTTTTCACACGCGGGTTTGCCCCCGTGACCCACCGTCGAGCGGCCTGGTGCTGACAAGCAGTCCGGCCGCTCCCTGAGTGCCCGGAGCCCAGACCATGCATCACACCCCGTTACTGACCACCCTCGCCGTCGGCTTCGTGCTGGCCTTCGTCCTCGGCGCCCTGGCCAACCGCCTGCGTATTTCGCCGCTGGTGGGCTACCTGCTCGCCGGCGTGCTGGCCGGCCCCTTCACTCCCGGTTATGTCGCCGACCAGGCACTCTCCGTAGAGATCGCCGAGCTGGGCGTGATCCTGCTGATGTTCGGCGTCGGCCTGCACTTCTCGCTCAAGGACCTGTTGTCGGTGAAAGCCATCGCCATCCCCGGTGCGGTGGTGCAGATCGGCGTCGCCACCCTGCTCGGCCTGGGCCTTGCGTGGATGATGGGCTGGAACTTCGGCGGCGGCCTGGTCTTCGGCCTGGCCCTGTCGGTGGCCAGTACCGTGGTGCTGCTGCGCGCACTGGAGCAGCGCCAGCTGATCGACACCAAGCGCGGGCGCATCGCCATCGGCTGGCTGATCGTCGAAGACCTGGCGATGGTCCTCACCCTGGTTCTGCTGCCGGCCCTGGCCGGCTCGCTGGGCGGCACCTCCGACGGTGGTGACGGCGGCGTACTGATGCCGATCCTGCTGACCCTGGGCAAGGTCGCCGCCTTCGTCGCGGTGATGATCGTCGGCGGCCGCCGCTTCGTGCCCTGGGTGCTGGAGCGCGTCGCCAAGACCGGCTCGCGCGAGCTGTTTACCCTGGCCGTGCTGGCCATCGCCCTGGGCATCGCCTACGGCTCGGCGGTGATCTTCGGCGTGTCCTTCGCCCTCGGCGCATTCTTCGCCGGGATGATCCTCAACGAGTCCGAGCTGAGCCACGAGGCTGCCGAGAACTCGCTGCCGCTGCGCGACGCCTTCGCCGTGCTGTTCTTCGTCTCGGTCGGCATGCTGTTCAACCCGGCGATCCTGATCCAGGAGCCGCTGCCGGTGCTGGCAACCTTCCTGGTGATCGTCTTCGGCAAGTCGGTGGCGGCCTACGTCATCGTGCGCATGTTCGGCCACCCCAACAGCACCGCACTGACCATCGCCGCCAGCCTGGCGCAGATCGGCGAGTTCTCCTTCATCCTGGTCGGCCTGGGCGTGACCCTGAACCTGCTGCCCGAAGCCGGTCGCGACCTGGTGCTGGCCGGCGCGATCCTGTCGATCCTGGTCAACCCGCTGCTGTTCATCGCCATCGATCGCCTGCAGGCGCGCCAGGAGCAGAAGGCCGAGAGCGAGCCCGGCGTGGTCCAGGTGGAACCCCAGGACCTGCCACCGCCGGTGCTGGAGCACAATCACGCGATCCTTATCGGCCACGGCCGCGTCGGCGCGCTGGTGAGCGAGCGCCTGCGCAAGGACAAGGTGCCGCTGGTAGTCATCGAGGACAAGCGCGAGAAGGCCGCCGAGCTGCGCGAGCACGGGCTCTGCGTGGTGGTGGGCAACGCCGCCAATCCCGATGTGCTGAACCAGGCCAACATCACCTCGGCGCGCTGGTTGCTGATCGCCATTCCCAATGGCTTCGAGGCCGGGACCATTTCCAGCCACGCACGGGCGATCAACCCGAACCTGGACATCATCGCCCGCGCCCACTTCGACGCCGAGGTGGACTACCTGGAGCAGAATGGCGCCAGCCTGGTAATCATGGGCGAGCGCGAGATTGCCCGTGGCATGGTCGAGCGGGTCGAACGCGAGGACGCCGCCGCGGCGCCGGGCGACGACCACCTGCCGCAGTCGGCCTGACGCCATGCTGCGCCGGCTGTACGACTGGACCATGCGCCTGGCGGGCCATCCGCGGGCGGAGCTGGCGCTGGGTGGAGTGACCTTCGCCGAGAGTTCGTTCTTCCCCATCCCGCCGGACGCGCTGCTGGTGCCGATGGTGCTGGCCAACCGGGCCAAGGCCTGGCGCTACGCGGCGATCTGCATCGTCAGCTCGGTGCTGGGCGGCATCGCCGGCTACTTCATCGGCCTGCTGCTGTTCGAGACGGTGGGCCAGGCGATCCTGGCCTTCTATGGCCTGCAGGAGAACTTCGCCGAGGTCGCCGAACGCTACAACGAGCTTGGCTGGCTGATGGTGCTGCTGGGCGGCGGTTTCACCCCGCTGCCCTACAAGCTGATCACCCTCACCAGCGGCGTGACCCAGCTGGACCTGGTGCTGTTCATCGCCCTCAGCGTGGTGGCGCGCACCCTGCGTTTCGCCGCCACCTGCGCCCTGCTGTTCTGGGCGGGACCGGCGCTGCGCGAAGCCATCGAAAAACGCCTGGGGCTGGCGTTCGGCCTGCTCACCGCGATGGTGGTCGGTGGCTTGCTGCTGGGCAAGTACATGCTCTGAGGCGGCAGGCGGCAGGCGGCAGGCGGCAGGCGGCAGGCGGCAGGCGGCAGGCGGCAGGCGGCAGGCGGCAGGCGGCAGGCGGGATTTTGTAGGAGCGAGCTTGCTCGCGAACGGAATCACCGGCAGTTCAGGAACCGGGCGGTTCGCGAGCAAGCTCGCTCCTACAAGGAATCAACGGCTTGCGAAATCTGACTCACCCCAGCTTCACTGCCTCGAACTTCACCCGCGGATGGGCGATGCGGTCCTGGGCGCGCACTAGTTCCAGCTCGTAGCTGCCGCAGGCCTGGGTTTCCAGCAGTACTTCGTGCACCGCGGCGGCGCAGAATTCGAAGGCGCTGCGCAGGTCGTCGCCCAGCAGCAGGCGGGCAAGGAACAGCCCGGAAGTCAGGTCGCCCACGCCCACCGGCTGGCGCGGGAAGGCCAGCAGCGGTCGGCGCAGGTGCCAGGTCTCGTCGAGGGTCACCAGCAGCATCTCGAAGGCATCCGCCGGCTTGCCGGGGTAGTTCAGGTGCTTCACCAGGATTGCCTTCGGGCCGCGCACCAGCAGGCCACGGGCCATCGCTGCGCAGTCCTCCAGGGAGCTCGGCTGGCGGTCGCAGAAGCTGTCCAGCTCCAGCTGGTTCGGACACAGGTAGTCGGCCACGGCAGCGGCCTCGTGGAGCAGGAATTCGCCGACTTCCGGGGCGACGATGCAGCCCTTCTCCGGATGGCCCATCACCGGATCGCAGAGGTACACCGCGCGCGGGTTGACCTCGCGGATGCGGCGCACCACCTCGAGGATCGAACGGCCCTGTGCCGCACTGCCCAGGTAGCCCGAGAGCACCGCGTCGCAGTTGCCCAGCTCGCCGATGGCGGCGATGCCATCCACCAGCGCCGGAATCTGCTCCGGCGGCAGCACCTGGCCCGTCCAGTGGCCATACTGGGTATGGTTGGAGAACTGCACGGTGTTCAGCGGCCAGACGTTCACCCCGACGCGTCGCATGGGGAACTCGGCAGCGCTGTTGCCGGCGTGGCCGAAGACGACGTGGGACTGGATGGCGAGAACGTGGGGAGTGCGCGGCATAACGGTGTCCTGCTACAGAATGGGGCAGTATGGAGCGCAATTCACACGCTGTGAACATCCGCCCCTCGCCGCCCGACGGCGGAGTGAGTAAGCTGGTGCGCCGATTCCGAGGAAGCCGAAGTGGACCTGGGCAATCTTTTCATCTTCATGCTGGTCATTGCAGGCGCCGCCTGGTGGTGGCGCGCCCATGGCATCCGCGAGCGTGCGCTGCTTCTGGCCAAGCAGCACTGCGCGCGCGAAGGCGTGGAACTGCTCGATGAAGCCATGGCCCTGCAGCGTTTCCGCTTCCAGCGCGACGGCCGGGGCAACCTGCGCCTGGCCCGCGAATACGCCTTCGAGTTCACCGCCACCGGCCAGGAACGCTACGCCGGCAGCATCGCCATGTTCGGCCAGCATCTGGGCCGCGTCGAGCTGGCGCCGTTCCGCATGGAGCCTGAACCGCGTGCACCGGCATCGCCGGTTGCCACCTTCCATCCCGCCGCCCAGCCGGTGGATGAGGAAATCGTCGACGCCGTGTTCGACGACGCCCCCGCGCCGCCGCGCCCCAGGGGTGAAGTGGTGCGCCTGGACGAATGGCGCCGCGCACACCAGGGCAAGAAGGTCGGCGACTAGAGCTGCGCGCGGATCGCCCGCCAGTGCGCCTCGGTGGCATAGGTCATCGCACGCCGTAGCACGCGACAGCGCAGCCGATGCCAGGGCGAGCGACGCCGCTGCTGGTTGCGCCTGCAGGCTTCGAACAGCCAGTCGGGATCGAACCCGTCCCACACGCCGGCTGTCACCCAGGCGTTACCCCAGACCACCGGCGCGACTTCCAGCCGGTAGATCGCCTCCAGCTCCTCCGCGGCATAGCCGCTGATCGCCAGGGTGCGCGCGATGGCGGCAAGATCGTCCTCGACCAGCTCGGTGTCCAGCCACAGCTCGGACAGTGCCAGCCAGACGGACTCGCGGGCCGGGTCGTTCATTCGTGGCCCAGCAGGAAGCGCGACACGCGCTCGGCACTGTCTTCGGGGAACTCCTGCATGAAGCAATGCCCGCCGTCGACGCACTGGCCGCTCACCACCGTGTTCGCTGCGCACCAGCGCGCCACGGACTTGGCGACGAAGGGGTAGGTACGCTCGCCGAACAGCACCTGGGTCGGCGTCACCACCTTGTTCAGCGATGGCCACAGGCGCTTGGGGAAGGAGCTGAAGATCTCCGCCTCGCGGCTGGGCCGGCATTTCAGCTCGACGCCAGCCTCGGTGCGCTTCATCGCGTTCTCCACGTAAGCCCACAGCGCTTCGTCGGTCCAGCCCTTGAAGATGCCGCGGCCGTGCAGGCCGGCGTAGGCCGCTTCGCGGTCCGGCCACTGACTGCGCCGCGAGCGCGCCTTCTGCACCATGGTGCGGCGCTTGTGCAGGCCGAGCACTTCGGAGAGCGCCATCACGCCGATCATCGCCGGGGTGAAGAGCACCGGGTCGAGCAACACCGCGCGGCGGAACAGCTCGGGATGACGGCCGAGGATCAGGCTGGTGAGTACGCCGCCAAAGCTGTGCCCGGCGGCGTAGTGCGGCACGTCGCCGAAAACCGTGTTGCCGGCCCGGAAGGCCTCCACCGCCATCTCGGCGTTGCGGTTCCAGCCGTGGAAGCGTCCGCCGTGGTCGCTGTCGCCATGGCCCTGGACATCGCACAACCAGAGGTCGAAATCCTCCGCCAGGACCTTCAGCATCGGCTCGTAGGCGCGGCCGCAGAAGCCGTTGCCATGCAGGAAGTGCAGCAGCGGCTTGCCACTGGGCTCGCTGCGCCAGCCGCGCAGGGTGAAACCGGCGGACCCTTCGTGGGTCCAGGACGACAACTGCATCGAAGCGCTCTCCATCAGGATGCGGCAGTGTAGCGAGGCGGTGGGGCGCCGGACCAGCGCGCGGTCATGCTATTGTCGCCGACCCTTGGTCGAACCCCGTCGAACATGTCGCCTACTCGCCCTCTCCGCCTGTTGCTGATCTGCCTGCTCCTGCTGGCCGGGCTGGTGCTGTCGGTGTTCTGGGCGGGCGAGAAGGCGCGGCACCGCGCGCTGCTCGCCGAGGCGGAAACCGCCCATGAGCAGTTGGGCCTCTACGCCAGTTCCCTGCATACCCTGATCGAGCGTTTCCGCAGCATTCCTTCCGTGCTGGCGCTGGACCCGGAACTGCGCGCGACCATGCGCGGCACGCTGACGGACGAGGTGCAGCACCGGCTCAACCTCAAGCTGCAGGAAATCAACGGCGCGGCACGCTCGTCGACCCTGGAGCTGCTGGACCGCACCGGCCTCGCCGTGGCCGCCAGCAACTGGAACCTGCCGACCAGCTACGTCGGCCACAACTACAGCTTTCGGCCGTACTTTCGCCAGACCATCGCCCAGGGCGCCGGGCGCTTCTACGCGGTCGGCGTGACCACCGGCATTCCTGGTTACTTCCTGTCCAATGCACTGCGTGACGACGCGGGCAACTTCCTCGGCGCCATCGTGGTCAAGCTGGAGTTTCCCGACCTCGAACGGCAGTGGAGCCAGACCCCGGACGTGGTGCTGGTGAGCGACAGCAAGGGCGTGGTGTTCCTCGCCAACCACCCGCGCTGGCGCTACCGCGAGCTGATGCCACTGGACGCGGTGGCCCGCGCCGAGCTGGCCGATACCCGCCAGTACCACCGCCAGCCACTCAGCGCGCTACCGCATCGGGCGCTGGAGTCGCTCGGCGAACACGCGCGGATGGTGCGCGTGGAGGGCCAGGAAATCAGCGGCGACTACCTCTGGCAATCGGTCAGCCTGCCGGAAGAGGACTGGACCCTGCACCTGCTGCGCGACACCCGCGGGGTACAGTCCGACGTCACCAACGCGCGCCTCGCCGCTGCCGGCGCCTGGCTGGCGCTGGTGTTCCTCGTGCTCTGGCTGCAACAGCGGCGCCGCCTCGCCCGCCTGCGCCAGCGCGACCAGGAAGAGCTGGAGCGTCTCGTCGAGCAACGCACCGCCGCCCTGCGCACCGCCCAGGATGGCCTGGTACAGGCCGCCAAGCTGGCCGCGCTGGGGCAGATGTCCGCCGCGCTGGCCCACGAAATCAACCAGCCGCTCACCGCCCAGCGCATGCAACTGGCCAGCGTGCGCCTGCTGCTGGACGCCGGCCGCCAGGACGACGCCCGCGCCGCGCTGGTGCGCGTGGATGAGTTGCTCGAACGCATGGCCGCGCTCACCGGCCACCTGAAGACCTTCGCGCGCAAGACGCCCGGCGGCCTGCGCGAGCGCATCGAACTGGGCCACGTGATCGAGCAGGCGCTGCAACTGCTGGCCGTGCGTATCCGCGCCGAAGGCGTGGAGATCCGCCAGGACCTCGCCCTGCCCGCCTGGGTGCTGGGCGACGCGATCCGCCTGGAACAGGTGCTGGTCAACCTGCTCCGCAATGCCCTGGATGCCGTGGCCGGCAGCGCGCAGCCACGCATCCGGCTGAGCCTGCAACGCGACGATGAACACTGGTGCCTGGAGGTCGCCGACAACGGCACGGGCATCGACGAAGCCCATCTGGCCAGCGTCTTCGATCCCTTCTTCACCACCAAGCCGGTGGGCGAAGGACTGGGCCTGGGGCTGGCGGTATCCTATGGCATCGTCCACGAACTCGGCGGGCGCCTCGACGCCGCCAACCAGCCCACCGGCGGCGCGGTGTTTCGCCTCAGCCTGCCGGCCGCCAGCGAAGAAAGAAAACCATGAGCGAGACCATCCTCTTCGTCGACGACGAAGCCGCCATCCGCGACGCCGTGCAGCAGTGGCTGCAACTCTCCGGCTTCGAGGTACGCCTGTGCAGCAGCGCCGACGAATGCCTGAAGAGCGTTTCCCGCGAGCTGCCCGGCGTGGTCATCAGCGATGTGCGCATGCCCGGCACCGATGGCCTGGCGCTGCTCGAGCGCCTGCAGCAGATCGACCGCGACCTGCCGGTGATCATGGTCACCGGCCACGGCGACGTGCCCATGGCAGTGCAGGCGATGCGCCAGGGCGCCTACGACTTCATCGAGAAACCCTTCACCCCCGAACGCCTGCTCGACAGTCTGCGCCGTGCCCTGGAAAAACGCCGGCTGGTGCAGGAGAACCGCCGGCTGCGCGAACAGGCGGCGCTCAAGGACCAGATCGAGTCGCGCCTGCTCGGCGTCTCGCGGCCCATGGAAACCCTGCGCCGACAGATCATGGCGCTGGCCGGTACGCCGGTGAACGTGCTGATCCGGGGTGACACCGGCAGCGGCAAGGAGCTGGTCGCACGCTGCCTGCACGACTTCGGGCCACGCGCTGGCAAGCCCTTTGTCGCGCTGAACTGCGCGGCGATTCCCGAGCAGTTGTTCGAGACCGAACTGTTCGGCCACGAGAGCGGCGCCTTCACCGGTGCCCAGGGCAAGCGCATCGGCAAGCTGGAGCACTCCAACGGCGGCAGCCTGTTCCTCGACGAGATCGAGAGCATGCCACTGGCCCAGCAGGTCAAGCTGCTGCGCGTGCTGCAGGAACAGCAACTGGAGCGCCTGGGCTCGAACCAGAGCATCAAGGTCGATTTGCGGGTGATTGCCGCCACCAAGCCTGACCTGCTCGAAGAAGCCCGTGCCGGGCGCTTCCGCGAGGACCTGGTGTACCGCCTGAACGTCGCCGAGCTGCGCCTGCCGCCACTGCGCGAACGTCGCGAGGACATCCCGCTGCTGTTCGAGCACTACGCGCTGCTGGCCAGCGAGAAATTCGGCCGCGAAGCCGCACCGCTGTCGGCCAGCGAACTGGCGCGCCTGCTCGCCCACGACTGGCCGGGCAACGTGCGTGAGCTGGCCAACGCCGCCGAGCGCCATGTGCTCGGCCTGGATCGCGCCGAGCAGGCGGAAGAGCCGGCCGGCAACGGCCTCTTCGAACGCATGGAAGCCTACGAGGCGCAATGCATCCGCCAGGCGCTGGGCCAGTGCAAGGGCGACATCAAGGCGGTGATGGAGCTGCTCGGCCTGCCGCGCCGCACCCTCAACGAGAAGATGCAGCGCCACGGCCTGAGCCGCGGGGACTACCTGGGCGAGGACTGAGTGAGCTGCTCGGCGAAGAACCAGCCGGTACACCAGTACGCCAACGGCCAGAGCAGCGCCAGCAGCAGGATCGCTGGCGGCAGCAGGTACAGCGGCAGGCGGCTGGAGTTGAGCGAGCCGTAGGCGGCAAAGGCCACCAGGATCGAGAACAGCACGGCCACCACCACCCAGATCGCCAGCAGGACCAGCGCACAGGCCAGCACCCGGCCGGCGGCAAAACGCGTGAGCTGCGGCGGCAGGCGTGTCCGCACCGCCAGCATGACGATGGCGAACGGCAGTACGCAGCTCGACAGCATGAGTACCGACTGCCAGCCGTCAGCGCCGCTGTACAGGTAGAGCACGCCATAGCCGAGTGCCGCGGACAGCTTGTAGATCACTGCGCTGAAGCACAGCGCCACCGCCAGCGCCACGTGCCAGGACGGCAGTGCGACGGCCTGGCCCGGCGCCATCGGTTCGGAGCGCGAGCGCGCCAGATGCAGGACCAGCCAGAGCGGCAGGAGGCAGCCGAGGAACAGGTTGATCAGCGAATTGACCTGGCCATACAGGACTATCCAGAGGGTTCGGGAGCCCTGCTCGAACGCCCACTGATAGAACGATACGCTCAGGTAGGACACCGCCGTGCTGACCACCATGGTGGCGATCAGATAAGCCACGCCGAAACCTGCCAGCAACCCGGCCAGTGGCTGGAACCGCGCGATAGCGTGGCGTTCGCGCTGGTAATGCACCAGCAGCAGGACCGCTGCGGCATAGAAAACCAGTCCACCCAGCCAGTTTGCCAGCATCGTCGGCAGGTACTGCGGCAGGCGCTCGCGGTAATTGCCCAGGTCACCGATCCACTGCACGGCATTACTGCCGAAGAACACCACCGCCGCGGCCACGATCATGGCGGCGACGAACAGCAGCGGCTCGCGGCCAGCCGGTGGAGCCTCGACGGCTGGTGCGGTGAGCGGCGCATGGGGGGGCGCGAACGGATTGTCAGTGGTCACCGGCGGCATCCTTGTCGGTCCATCGAAGCGCCCGAGCCTCTCACAGCCGGCGCCGGCTAGCCAGTGCTGGCCAGCGCACTGGCGTTCGCCGAGCGAACCGCTACCCTGAACCGGGTGCCGCGACCCGGCCAGCCCTGCCGCCCTCTCGAACAAGGAAAACCAGCATGACCGGCAGCCTACTCCCCTCCATCTGGCTGGGCGCCTTCGCGTCCGCCGAAGACTGGCAACAGGCCCGCCAGGCGAAACAGGTGCCGACCGCCCGGGCGCTGTGCGGCGCCATCGAGGACCGCGTGCTCTGGTCCCGCCATCCCATGGACATCGAGGCCTGGTGCTCGGCCTGCGAAAGCATCCAGCCAATGCATGTCGACTGGCGCCTGGGAGGCATTGCCGCGGATGGCAGCGTGCACCCGGCGTGGACGGAAACCGCCGCCTGCCGGGGCTGCGGCCTCAACAGCCGGATGCGCGCGCTGCTGGATCGCCTGCGCAAACTCGAACTGCCCCGGGACTCACGCGTGTACATCGCCGAGTGCGTCACCGCCAGTTTCAGGCAGCTGGAGCGGCTTTACCCACGGCTCGTGGGCAGCGAATTCCTCGGCATGGATCGGGTTTCCGGCGAAACCTACTGGAACGAGCAGCATCGCCAGCATCTGCGCCACGAGGACCTGACCCGGCTGTCGTTCGCCGATGACAGCTTCGACCTGGTGATCTCCCAGGACATCTTCGAGCACATTCCCGATTTCGCGCGAGCCTTCAGCGAATGCCGGCGGGTGCTCCGGCGCGGAGGACGGCTGGTATTCAGCGTACCGTTCTTCCCTGGCCAGGCCGAAACCGAGATCCGCGCGCGCTTTACCGCCAACGGCACTCTGGAGCATCTGCTGCCGGCGGAATACCACGGAGATCCGGTTGGCGACGGCGGCGTGCTGTGCTTCCAGCACTTCGGCTGGGACCTGCTCGACAGGCTGCGCGAGGCCGGCTTCGGCGAAGTTCGCGCGCACCTGTACTGGGGGCCCTGGCAGGGTCATTTCGGCCTGCCGTTCTTCGTCTTCCAGGCAGACGCCAACTAGCCCGCCGCCGGCATAAAAAAAGGCCGCTGATAGCAGCGGCCTTGAGACGGACGTCGATCTGGAGCAATCAAGAATCGGCGTCGGGAAGCTTGCCGGCGGTGAGGCCGGTAACGGCGCCGCTCGAAAGCCACGCTGTTGGGTCAAGTATATTGACCGATCAGGCAGGAATACAGACCATCAATAGCGAAAGACTGTTACAGCGTCTGTAACAGTCGCCTTCGGGCGCCGGAAACACAGGTAAAAAAAACGCCGCATATCGTATGCGGCGCAAGGTGTTGAGAAGCCCGGCTCACGCTCCGGACCTCCCGGGGGAAGTGGCCGATCAGGAATCGGCGTTGCTGCCAGTGGCGGCCTTGGCGGTCTGCTCGGCGGACTGGGCCTGCTGCTGGGCAATCACTGCTTCGTTGGCCTTGACCATCTTGTCGGTCATCAGGCGCGATTCTTCGGCGAAGCTCAGCTGAGTGAAGGACAGCGAGCAGACGGACAGCAAGGCAGCAACATAAAGCGAACGGGACATGACGGTGATCCTTTCTGAACACCCGATTGGTCGGGGTTGGAGAAAGGTTACGGCGCAACAGTGGGTAGAAAAATAGCTAGCTAACCAACAAAGCATTGCCTAAAAAGCAACAATCCGCGCCGATCGTCCGAGAACGTTGATATAGAGCGGCTGCGACGATGCGCCATACTAGCCCTTTGCCTTACGCCCAATTGACGGGATCGTTGAGCGCTGCTTCGTCCTCTTCGAACACCTTCGGCAATTCCGTCTTGAGGAACTCGACCCAGGTGCGGATCTTCGCGTCGAGGAAGCGCCGCGACGGGTACAGCGCGTAGATCTGCCGCACGTGCAGGCTGTGCCGGGGCAACACGCGCACCAGCGTGCGGCGGCGCAGGGCGGGGGCGGCAACGTAGCTGGGCAGCAGGCAGATGCCCATGCCGGCGGCGGCAGCGCCGGTCAGCGCCTCGGCGACGTTGACCATGAAGGTATCGCGCGGGCGAATCACGCTTTCCTCATTGCCTTCCTCGAAGGCCCAGCCCTCGGGGAAGGTCGGGTCCTGCAGGCGCAGGCACTGGTGCTGGTGCAGGTCGGCGACGCTGCTCGGAGTGCCGCGCCGCTTGAGGTACTCGGGGCTGGCGCAGAGCACGCTGTAGATGGTGCCCAGGGTCTGGGCGACGAATTCGGAGTCGGGCAGCTCGCGGTCGCGGGTGATGACCACGTCCTGGCCTTCCTCGAGGATATCCGGCTGGCGCTGCGCCAAGGTCAGCTCGATGTAGACCTCGGGAAAGGACTCGCAGTAGCGCGAGACCAGCGGGATCAGGTGCTGCTGGCCAAGGCCGGTGAGCGAATGCACGCGCAGGCGGCCACGCGGCTTGAGGTGCGCGCCGCTGGCCTCGGCCTCGGCTTCCTCGACATCGGCGAGGATTTCCCGGCAGCGCAGCAGATAGCGCTCGCCGGTTTCGGTCAGCGCCAGGCGCCTTGTGGTGCGGTGCAGGAGACGTGCTTCAAGCTGGGCTTCGAGGTCGGAGACCACGCGCGAGACCTGGGCGGTGGACAAGCCCAGGGCATTGGCGGCGGCGGTGAAACTGCCGGCATCTACTACCCGGACGAACGCCCGCATTGCGTGAAGTACGTCCATCCTTCCCCCTGCTTATCCGTCTTGTAGGAAACGACGACAATTATTGTCCGCGCCGCAAAACTGAATCGCAGTATAGGGTCGTTTTTTACCGATTGTTACCACGTATAGTGCCGGACAAGTCGCTGCAGCAACGTTGGGCATACCAGGCTCATCGTACGGCCGCCGATACACCAATCGGCGTCCATCTCCCCCGCGCATACCTGGCTGCAGCGACTGACTCTTTCTCCAGGGGCGGTCATCTTCGGATGACCGCCCTTTTTCGTTTCTGCTCGGGCGCAAGACAGTACACCCGACCCGAACCTGTAGGAGCGAGCTTGCTCGCGAACCGCTTGGCCCTGTCGCCGTCGTTTAGCCCTGTTCGCGAGCAAGCTCGCTCCTACAAAAGAGCGCTCAGCGCGGCAGCGGGTAGAGGCGTTCGTCGAACTGCTCCAGGCGCACGAACTCCAGCGGCTGGTCGTTCTCCAGGTGCTGCAGACGGTCCTGGTACTGGCGCAGGAAGTCCTGGCGCGCGTCGTTGCTGATGTAGGGCACGTGCCAGGCCACGAACGGCGGCAGCACGCTCATGCCGGTGTAGGCCAGGGTGCCGCGTAGGATCGGCCGCAGCATGTCTTCCAGCGGGCCATGAATGGCGCCGTCGCCGAACATGTGGTCACGCCCGCCGAGGGTCACGCTGACCAGCGCCTTCTTGCCGGCCAGGCCGCCCTGGTCGTAGAAGCGCTTGCCGCCGTAGCAGATGCCCGAGACCAGTACGCGGTCGAACCAGCCCTTGAGGATGGCCGGCGCGGAGAACCAGTAGATCGGGAAGTTGAAGATCACCAGGTCGGCCCAGAGCAGCTTGTCCAGCTCGGCCTGGATGTCGGCGGCGATGGTTTTCGCCTTGGCGCCTTCGCGCTGCTCCAGGGCGTAAACCAGGTACTCGGGATTGGCGCGGGCGCCGAAGTCGGCGGCGCTGGCCACCGGGTTCCAGTTCATCGCGTAGAGGTCGGAGACCTGCACTTCGTGACCCTGGCCGCGCAGGGTTTCCTCGGCGAGCTGGTACAGCGCGGTGCTGAAGGATTGCGGTTCGTTGTGGGCGTGGACGATCAGTACGTTCATGGGAATTCCTGATGATTCGGTGAGAGAGACAGCCCTCACCCCAGCCCTCTCCCCAAGGGAGAGGGGGCAAAAAAGCGCTTAAAGCTGGATGGCCTTGAGTTCGACGAACTCGTGCAGGCCCTGCTCGCCCCACTCGCGGCCATTGCCGGACTGCTTGTAGCCGCCGAAGGGTGCGCGGTAGTTGAAGACACCGCCATTGACGAAGCATTGGCCGGCGCGCATCTGCCGGGCGAGACGCAGGCCATCTTCGCGGTCGCCGGCCCAGACAGCGCTGGACAGACCGAACGGCGAGTCGTTGGCGATGGCGATGGCTTCTGCTTCATCGGCATAGGGAATCAGGCACAGCACCGGGCCGAAGATTTCCTCGCGGGCGATGCGCATCTGGTTGTTCACCCCGGCGAAGATGGTCGGCTGCACGTAGTGCCCGCGCTCCAGATGAGCCGGGCGCTCGGCGCCGCCGCAGACCAGTTGCGCACCCTCTTCCTGGCCGACACGCAGGTAATCGAGCACGGTGCGGCGCTGGCCACCGGAGCACATCGGGCCGAGGAAGCTGTCGGCGTCCAGCGGGTCGCCCATCTTCAGCGCAAGGGTTTCGGCGCGGGCGATTTCCACGGCTTCGGCATAGCTACGAGCCGGCAGCAGCATGCGCGTGAGCGCGGTGCAGGTCTGCCCGGAGTTGATCATCACGTCCTGCACACCATGGCGCACGGCAGCCGCCAGGTCGGCATCGGCGGTGATCAGGAACGGCGACTTGCCGCCCAGTTCCAGGCACACGCGCTTGACCGTCGGCGCCGCCGCTTCGGAGACCTTGACGCCCGCGCCGGTGGAGCCGGTGAACGAAACCATGTCCACGTCAGGATGCCGCGCCAGCGCTTCGCCGACCTTGGAGCCGGGGCCGCTGACCAGGTTGAACACGCCGGCCGGCAGGCCGATGGCGTGGACCATGTCGGCCAGCAGGAAGGCGTGCAACGGGGTGTCCTGGCTCGGCTTGACCACCACGGTGCAGCCGGCGGCAAGGGCCGGGGCGAGCTTGCCGATCAGCTGGTGCAGCGGGTAGTTCCAGGGGTTGATGAAGGCGCAGACGCCAACCGCTTCCTTGACGATCAGCGAATTGCCGACCTCGCGCACTTCGTCCATGTGCGCGGCCATCGCGGCGTAGCTTTCCAGGCCCTCGATCGGCCCGTCGACCTGCACCATGCGGCACCACTGCACCGGCATGCCCAGCTCGGCGGTGATCAGCGCGGCCATCTCCTCGGCACGGTGCTCCAGTTGTTCGGCGAGGGCGCGAATATAGCCAGCGCGCACGTGGGAAGGGGTTTGCGACCAGGCCGGGAAGGCGCGGCGGGCGGCGTCCACCGCGCGGTGCACATCGCCTTCGCCGCCCAGCGGCACGCGGCCGACGCATTCCTCGGTGGCCGGGTTCTGCACCTCGGCCACGCCCTGCCCTTGCGGCGCCACCCAGGCGCCATCGATGTAGAGCTGAGAACGATCACGCATAACGTTTCTCCTGGAGCAGTTCGGCGGCGCACAGGGCGATGCGGCGGCAGGCTTCGCGCAGCGGCTCGGCGCCGAGCACCAGGCCCAGGCGAATGTGCCCGGCGGCGCTGGGGCCGAAGGCTTCGCCGGCGAGCACGGAGACGCCGTGGCGATCCAGCAGCACATCAGCGAAGTCCTGGGCGGAGAGCCCGGTGGCGCGGATATCCACCATCACGAACATGCCCCCGTCCGGGCGCAGGGCGCGCACGCCGACGCAATCGGCGAGGCAGTCGAGCACCAGGTCGCGGCGCTGGCGGTAGGCCTCGCGCATGGCTTCCAGTTCCGGCAGCTTGGCTTCCAGCGCGGTGCAGGCGGCGTCCTGGATGAAGTCCGGCGAGCCGTAAAGCATGCACAGGGCGAGGTTTTCCAGGTGCGCGCAGAGCTCGCGCGGGCCGACCACCCAGCCCACGCGCCAGCCGGTCATGGCGTGGGATTTCGACAGGCTGTTGAGGGTCGCGGTGCGCTCGGCCATGCCCGGCAGGCTGGCGGGGCTGATGTGTTCGCCGTCGAACAGCAGCTCGCTGTAGACCTCGTCGGAGATCATCCACAGGTCATGCTTCACGCACAGCTCGGCGAGCTTTTCCCAGGTGGCGCGCGGCAGGCTGGCGCCGGACGGGTTGTGCGGGCTGTTGATGGCCAGTGCGCGGGTGCGCGGGGTGATCAGCGCGGCGACGTCCTCGGCCTGCACGCGGAAGCCGTGCTCGGAACGCACCGATACCGGAATGACCTTGGCGCCACAGGCACCGAATACCGCTTCGTAGGTGACGTACATCGGTTCGGCGACGATGACCTCATCGCCGGGATTGAGCACGCACTGCGCCACGGCATACAGCGCGCACTGGGCGCCGGCCAGCACCACCACGTCATCGGCGGTGACGGCGTGGCCGCTGCGCTGGCTGTGACGGCGGGCAATGGCTTCGCGCAGCGAGCGTTTGCCGCGCACGTCGGCGTAGTGGGTGTTGCCGGCCAGCAGGCTGTCGATGGCCGATTGCACGATGGGCACGGGAGTGTCGAAGTCCGGGTCGCCCACCGACAGCAGCAGGATGTCATCGCCCTGCTCCATGCGCGCCAGGGCGCGGTAATGGATGTCCCAGGCGGCGGCGCCGTCGCCGGCGATGCGTTGGGTGAAGTTCGAGTAGCGCATGGTGTTCATCCTTCATGGCGCCGGGGCTCAGGGGCCCCGGCAGGTGCAACAGGTCCTACTGGGCGCAGGCGTGTTTCAGCTCGATCAGCGTCACGCCCGGGTGGGCGAAGCCTTCGCGCAGGTCGCGCTCCAGTTCGTCCAGGCTCTGCGGTTGGCGCATCTCGCAGCCATAGGCGCGGCCGAGCAGGGCGAAGTCCGGGTTGCGCGGCAGGACGCCGATGGGCTCGATGTCCAGGCCGATCATGTCGTCGCGGATCTGCCCCAGCGCATCGTTGTTCCACAGCAGCACCACCAGCGGGCTGTCCAGTTCCTCGGTGGCGGTCGCCAGTTCCTGCGCGGTGTAGAGGAAGCCGCCGTCGCCCACCAGCACCAGGCCGGGACGCTCCGGCGCGCCGAACTTGGCGCCGATGCCAGCGGGCACGCCGTAGCCGAGGGTGCCGTAGCCGGTGGGGTGCAGCCAGCCGCGCGGCGCCTTGCTCGGATACAGGTAGTTGGCGGTGTAGGCCAGCTGAGTCATGTCGCTGGCGATGAAGGCGTTGTCCGGCAGGACCTTGGCGATGCGCTGCAGAATCGACTTGTGGATCAGTTGCAGCGGCGCGTGGCCGCCGTCGATCTGCGCGCGCAGTTCGGCGATCCGCGACTGTGCTTTTGCCGCGTCACGGGCTGCGTTCGGCAGCGCGGCGAGCAGGGCTTCGGCGGTAGCTTTCGAATCGCCCAGCAGCGCCACGGCGCTCGGGTAGAAGTCGTTGAACTTGCGCGAGTCGACGTCGACGCGAATCACCTCGCCAGTGACCGGCAGACGGTCGCGCCAGAAGTCGGTGTCGGCCATTTCGGTGCCGATGGCGAGGACCACGTCGGCCTCGGCAATCATGTCCCAACCAGCCTGGGTGCACAGGGTGGCGCCGGCGGAGAGCGGCGCTTCCGGTGCCAGCAGGCCCTTGCCGGCGACGCTGGTGAACAGCGGTGCGGCCAGGCGCTCGCTCAGCGCAGCCAGGGCATCGGCGGCATGCAGCGCGCCGCCGCCAGCAATGATCATCGGGCGCTGGGCGGCCTGGAGTTTATCCACAGCCTGCCGGAGCGCATCGGCGCTGGGCTGGCCACGGCCGGCGCGGCGCACGACTTCGTGGGTCCAGTCGCGCGCGACGGGGTTGGCGAGCACGTCCAGCGGCACCGAGATGTGTACCGGGCGCGGGCGCTCGCTGTCGAACACGGCGAAGGCGCGGGCGATCAGCTCGGGCAGGTCCTCGGCGCTCAGGGCAACGGCGGAGAACGCGGTGATCGGCGCGGTCATGGCGCGCTGGTCCTGGGTCTCGTGCAGGCAGCCCCAGCCCTTGCCCAGGCTGGCGGTGTGGTTGACGCTGGAAATCACCAGCAGCGGGATCGAATCGGCGTAGGCCTGGCCGATGGCGGTGGCGGCGTTGGTCACCCCCGGCCCGGTGATGATGAAGGCCACGCCCGGCTTGCCGCTGACGCGCGCGTAGCCGTCGGCCATGAAGCCGGCGCCCTGCTCGTGGCGCGTCAGCACATGGCGGATGCCGCTGCCGGGCAGGCCACGGTAAAGCTCCAGGGTGTGTACACCGGGAATGCCGAACACGGTGTCGACGCCATAGTTGGCCAGCAGGCGCACGAGGGCCTGGCCGCCGGTGAGGGTTTTGTTCTCTTGCATGAGGTGTCTCCCCAAGACTAATGCGTGGCCTTGTAGGAGCGAGCTTGCTCGCGAACAAATCCCAGAGCTGGGCTGTTCGCGAGCAAGCTCGCTCCTGCAGGGTGCGGAGTGTTCATTCGGCGACGCGGATCAGCGCATCCACCGCCACGGCGCCTTCGGCGTCCGCCAGCAGTGGGTTCACGTCCAGTTCCAGCAGGTTGTCCACGTGCTCGCAGGCGTAGTCGGCCACCGCACGGATGGCTTCCACCAGCGCCTCCAGGTTTACCGCCGCGCGGCCACGGAAGCCGGTGAGCAGCGGCGCGCTGCGCAGGCTCAGCAGGGCATCGCGGATCGCCGCGTCGGTGGTCGGCAGCAGCAGGCTGCGGCTGTCCTTGAGCAGCTCGACGAGGATGCCGCCGGCGCCCAGCACCAGCGCCAGGCCGAAGCCGTTCTCGCGCTTGATGCCAACGATCAGCTCGGCCAGCGGCGGGTTGGCCATGCGCTCCAGCAGCACCTGGTCGAACGGCACCGTGGGCGCGTGGCGGGCGATGTTCTCGCGCATGTCGAACAACGCAGCTTCCAATGCCGCCTCGTTGCGCAGGTTGAGCGCCACGCCGCCGGCCTCGGTCTTGTGCGGCAGCTGCGCGCTGACCACTTTCAACGCCAGCGGGAAGCCAACATCGGTGGCCGCTTCGCGGGCCTGGGTCGGCGTGCTCAAGGCGGCGCGCGGCAGCGGCAGGCCGAAGGGTTTCAGCGCCTGTTTGGAATGCCACTCGTCGAGCAAGCGGCCGTGGCCGTCGATGGCCTGCGGGCAGAGTGGCACCAGCGCGGCTTCGCCACGGGCCAGCAACGCTTCGCGGCGCTGGCGGTAATGGGCGATGCGCCCCCAGGCGGCGAGGCCGTCTTCCACGCCCTGCAGCGCGGCGACGCCATGGGAATGCAGCAGTTCGCGAGCATGTTTGGGCAGCAGTTCCGGCAGCGCGGAGGCGATGAAGCCGACCTTGCCGTGACGCTCCAGCGCCGCGCAGTACAGCTCCAGCAGCAGGTCGCACTGCGGGCGCTCGCCGGTTTCTTCGCCGGGGTAGTCGAGCACCAGCAGGGCGGCGTCGGCTTCGGTCTGCAGGGCGCTGTCGAGCATCCTGTCCAGCGCAGGACCGTCGCCCCAGATGGCGGTGGTGAAATCCAGCGGGTTGGCGATGTTGGCGTAGTCCGGCAGCACCTGGGCCAGTTCGACGCGCTGCGCGTCGACCAGCTTGGGCAGGCTCAGGCCGTTGCGCTCGGCGTAGTCGGCGATCAGCCCGGCGTCGCCGCCGGAGCAGGCCAGCGCGGCGAGGCTGGGGCCGGCCGGCAGGTTGCCGCAGGCGGCGGCTTTCAGGGTTTCGATGAAGCTCACCGGGCCGCTCACGCGGATCACCCCGAGGCGGTCGAACAGCGCGTCGTACAGTGCATCGGAGCCGGCCAGGGAGCTGGTATGGCTGAGTGCGAGCTCGGCGCCGATCTCGGAAACGCCGGTCTTCAGGGCGATCACCGGGATGCCTTTCTGCAGCGCCTTGAAGGCGGCGCGGGCGAAGCCGGGAACATTCTTCAGGCCTTCCAGGTGCAGGCCGATGGCGGTCACGCGCGGCTCGTCGAGCAGCACGTCCATGAGTTCGGCCACGCCCAGCTGCGCCTGGTTGCCCACCGAGGCCATGTAGGCGATGGGCAGCGAGCGGTCGCTCATGGACAGGTTGTAGGCGAAGTTGCCGCTCTGGGTGAGCACCGCCACGCCCTTCTCGACCATGTGCCCGCCGTGGGCCACCGGCCACAGCGCGGAGCCGTGCAGGTAGTCGAGCAGGCCGTAGCAGTTGGGGCCGAGCAGGGCCATGTCGCCGGCGCTGGCGAGCAGCCGGCGCTGCAGCGCTTCGCCCTCGGCGCCGGTCTCGGCGAAGCCGGAGGCGTAGCAGATGGCGCCGCCGGCATCCTTGGCGGCCAGCTCGGCCACGGCCTGCAGGGTCAGGTCGCGGTTGGTGGCGACGAATACTGCGTCCGGCCCTTCGGGCAGCTCGGCGACGCTGCGCACGCAGGGCACGCCTTCGAGCTCGTCGTATTGCGGGTTGACCAGCCACATCGCACCCGGGAAGCCGCCTTCGGCGCAGCGCTTGAGCGCGCGCGCCATGCTGCGGCCGCCGATGAAGGCGACGTGACGGGGAGCCAACAGGCGCTGGAGGTTTTCTCTTTTCATGTCTTGTCTCGGCAATGTCGATCCCTCACCCCAACCCTCTCCCAGAGGGAGAGGGAGCGAAGGATTCAGCGCAACAACGGACGCAGCAGTTCGCGGGAAATGATGTGGCGCTGGATTTCCGAAGTGCCTTCCCAGATGCGCTCGATGCGCGCGTTGCGCCAGATGCGCTCCACCGGACCTTCGTCCATCAGGCCCATGCCGCCGAAAATCTGCACGGTCTCGTCGGCGACCTTGCCCAGCACTTCGCTGGCGAACAGCTTGGCCATGCCGGCTTCGCCGTCGGTCATGCTGCCGCGATCCATCTTCCAGGCGGTGTGCAGGGTCATCAGCTCGGCGGCGCGGATCTGCGTGGCCATGTCGGCGAGCTTGAAGGAGATGCCCTGGTAGCTGCCGATGGCCTGACCGAACTGCTTGCGGTCGGCCGACCATTGCAGCGCCAGGTCCAGCGCGCGCTGGGCCTGGCCGACGCAGTTGGCGGCGACCATCACGCGGCCGGCGGTGAGCCAGGCGTTGGCCACTTCCCAGCCCTTGTCGACTTCGCCCAGCACCTGGGAGGCCGGCACGCGGCAGTCATCAAAGAAGATCTCGTAGGTGTGGTAGCCCTTGTTGCTGACGCATTTCGGGCCACGGCGCACGGTCATGCCGGCGGTGCCCTTGTCCACCAGGAAGGCGGTCACCGCGTTGCGCTTCTTGCCGTTGCGCTCGAAGGTGTCGGTCACGGCGAAGACGATGGCGAAGTCGGCATGCCCGGCGTGGCTGATGAAATGCTTGGAGCCGTTGATCACGAAGTCCTCGCCATCACGCACGGCGCGGGTCTTGATCGAGTTGGCGTCGGAGCCGGCGCCCGGTTCGGTGAGGGCGAAGCAGTCGATCTTCTCGCCCTGCACCACTGGCAGCAGGTAGTTCTGGATCTGCTCGCCCTTGCACGCCATGAGGATCTTCGACGGGCGCGCGACGAACACATGCAGGGCCCAGGAGACCTTGGACAGCTCGCGCTCGACCAGCGCCTGGGACAGGTAGTCGAGGCCGCCGCCGCCCACTTCCTCAGGCATGTTGAAGGCGTAGAAGCCAGCCGCCAGGGCCTTGCCACGAATCTTCGCGGCCAGCTCCGGGGACACCGCGTCGGCGCGGTCTACTTCCTCTTCGTAGGGCAGCAGCTCTTTCTCGACGAAAGCCTTGACCGCCTCGACGAGCATTTCCTGTTCTTGGGTCAGTTGGAAATCCATCACATCACCTGCAGCCGTCAGCGGCCTTTGAATTGGGGGGAGCGTTTCTCGGCCACGGCGCGCAGCGCCTCGGCGGCATCTTCACTGCGGCCGCAGAGCAGACCGGCGGCCTGTTCGGCTTCCAGCTGCTGGGCCAGGGTGCGGCTGGCGCCTTCGCGGATCAGGCGCTTGGTGTGGCCGAAGGCGTAGGTCGGGCCGGCCGCCAGACGCGCGGCGAATTCGCCGACCTGAGCCTGCAATTGATCGTCAGCGACCACTTCGCCGACCAGGCCGGCGCTCAGCCCGCGCTCGGCGTTCCAAAGCTCGTCGAGGAACAGCAGGCGCTTGGCCGCTTCGCTGCCGATCAGACGCGGCAGGTGCCAGCTGGCGCCAGCGTCCGGGCAGTAGGCCATGCCGGTGTAGCCGGCCTTGAAGCGCGCAGAGGCGCCGGCGATGCGGAAGTCGCAGCACAGGGTCAGGTCCATCCCGGCGCCGACGGCAGTGCCGTTGACGGCGGCGATGGTCGGCTTGTCCAGGCTGTGCAGGCGGCGCATCAGGGCGTGGGCGGTTTCGGTCCAGCCGTAGGTTTCCAGTTCGCCACGGGCTTCGGCCTCGGCCCATTCGGCGAGGTCGGCGCCGGCGCAGAAGCTGCGGCCTTCGCCGGTCAGCACGATGACGCGCACGGCCGCATCGGCCTCATAGGCGTCGAGCAGGGCCAGCAGGTTCTTGAGCGTGGGGACGTCGAGCGCGTTGCGCTGCTCGGGGCGGTTCAGGGTGATCCAGGCGATACCGTCCTGGACCCGGCTGAGTGGGGATGGCTGAGTCATGCTGCCCTCGTTCTTGTAGTCGTTTGCTGAGGCGGATGAAGCGTTGGAGCCAATACTAAACACTTGTTCAGCAAGCCGGCAATCCACCCGAATGGGTGGCTTGTAACGCCCCGCCGAACGGCGGGAAGGCCGCGCGACGCGGGGGCTGAGGGGTTTCCCCAGGGTTTGCCCCGAGGCTTTGTTACAACTTCGAACAAACGGCCCTGCGGGCCTTCGCGGACAGAGTCCGTTTCTACCTGACCGGCGAGCGTAGGAGCGGTCTCCGTCCGCGATTGGCCTCCGGCAGCTCCGGCCTTGGGCGGGTTCGCGAGCAAGAACTAGGCGTCCCCCTCGGTCCTACAAAGAGCCAAAGAAAAAGCCCCGCGAGGCGGGGCTTTTCCAATGCCGGAAGACTCAACCGATACTCGGCAGCGCTTCCTCGCTCAGCACCTGGCCGCGCTTGCGCTTGAGTAGGTAGTAGGCCAGGTAGCACGCGCCCATGAAGCCGAAACCCCAGTACAGCGACGGGCGCTGGGTCGGGTCCATGGCGAGGAACACGAACAGCGAGCAGCAGATCGCGATGCACGCCAGCGGGATCAGCGGGAACAGCGGCGCGGCGTACTTCAGGTCGGCCACGGTGCCGCCCTTGGCCATGTGCTCGCGGCGGAAGCGGTACTGGGCGTAGGCGATGACGATCCAGGTGACGGTGCCGGCCATTCCGCTCACCGCCATCAGCACCATGAACAGGGTGTCGGCGGCGACCACGCTGGTGAGCAGCGACAGCAGGGCGAAGCCCAGGCTGATCAGCAGCGCGTAGAGCGGCACGCCGCGGGCGCTGAGCTTGGACAGCTTGCGTGGCGCCATGCCGGTCTTGGACATGGCCCAGAGGATGCGCGTGGAGGCGTAGAGGCCGGAGTTACCCACCGAGAGGATCGCGGTGAGAATCACGAAGTTCATCAGGTCGGCGGCGTAGGGAATGCCGACCATGTCGAACACCTGCACGAAGGGGCTTTCCATCAGCCCGGCCTGCTTCCACGGCACGATGCAGGACAGCACGGCAATCGCCAGCACGTAGAAGATCAGCACGCGGAACACCACGTTGCGCACGGCGCGCGGGATGCTCTTTTCCGGCTGGTCGGTCTCGCCGGCGGCGACGCCCATGATCTCGCAGCCCTGGAAGGCGTAGACCACCGTCATCATCACCGCGAACACGGCGGACAGGCCGTTGGGGAACAGGCCGTCGCCGACCAGGTTGGACAGCCCCGGCGCGGCCTCGCCGCTGTTCAACGGGATGGCGCCGAAGATCACCAGCAGGCCGACCACGATGAAGCCGAGGATGGCCGCGACCTTGATTCCGGAGAACCAGTATTCCGCCTCGCCGAAGGCACGGGTGGCCAGGGCGTTGAGGGAGAACAGCACGACCACGAAGAAGCCCGACCACAGCCAGATCGGCACTTCGGGGAACCAGCGGGTCATCAGCATGCCGGCGGCGGTGAATTCCAGGCCAACGGTGGAGGCCCAGCTCATCCAGTACACCCAGCCGATCATGAACCCGGTGGCCGGGCCGATGAAGCGTGTGGCGTGGGCCTGGAAGGAGCCGGAGACGGGCATCTGCACCGACAGCTCGCCCAGGCAGACCATCACCAGGTACATCAGCAGGCCGGCGACCAGGTAGGCGAGGATGGCGCCCATCGGGCCGCCGGAACTGATGGTGACCCCTGAGCCCATGAACAGGCCGGTGCCGATCACGCCGCCGAGGGACAGCATGAAGATATGGCGGCTCTTGAGCGCGCGGGTGAGCTGGATCTTCTCGCCGCTCGTGGCGTGATGGGACTCAGACATGGCGCACCTCCGGGAAACGGCGGGCGCGACGGAGCAGAACTCTACGTTGGATCATTATTGTTATCTCCAATCAATCAGAGGCCGTGGCTCGGGCACGGATGCCAGCGGATTATTGGAAGGCGATGTAAGACCCCGTTGTTTCCTCGGATCGAAGTTGTAGAAAGATGTAAGGATTTTGTGCAGGCCTTGTGGGACGAGGCTTTCAGCGCATTGGCACTTGTAGGAGCGAGCTTGCTCGCGAACGGATTTCCCCGATGAATCCAGAGCTGGGCGGATTCGCGAGCAAGCTCGCTCCTACAAAGTGAGGATCGGCCTGCTATGCCAGAGCTACACCTGAACGCTCTTCAGGAGTTCAGCGGCAACCGTCCTCTCTCGCTCCAGTCGTGCCACCCAATCGTCGGATAACGAACCCGCCAACGCCGCCTCCTCCAGCTCACCCAGGCAATCCCCCAACCCGCGCAAGCCCATGGACCGGCAACTCCCCGCCAGCCGATGCGCTATGCTCGCGGCCTCGATGGCATCATCCTGACGCAACGCCTCCAGCAGCAGCGGCCACTGCTCGTCCAGCAGCTTCCACAGGCTGGCGAGCAGTTCGTCCAGCTTGTGCTCACCCAGCAGGCGGCGATGGGTATCCAGAACCTGGCGATCCAGCGGGCCGTTATCCACAGCCTCCGGTAGCAGTTCCCAGGCCACGCCGGACAGCGCACGGCGCAGGTCATCCAGGCGCAGCGGCTTGCCCAGCACGCCCTGCATGCCGGCCTCGAAATAGCGCCGGACCATCCCCGGCTGCACACTGGCGGTGAAGGCATGGATCGGCGTGGTCGCATTGAGCCCGCCGGCCTGCGCGCGGATCGCCCGGCATAGGTCGAGGCCGTTCATGCCCGGCAGGTGCATATCCAGCAGGATCAGATCGAAGCGCCGCGCGGCGGTCAGCGCCAACGCCGGCGCCGCGTCCTCGGCGAGTTGCACGCGGTGGCCGTCACGCTCGATCAGCGCCTGGGCAACCTCGCGGTTGAGGGCGACGTCTTCCACCACCAGCACGTCCAGTGCTGGTGCCTGTTCGACGGCCAGGGTGGAGCGCGGCACCACGCCCGGCGCCAGCACCATCTCGAACCAGAAGGTGCTGCCCTCGCCTTCCAGGCTTTCCACGCCGATCTCGCCGCCCATGGCCTGCACCAGCCGCTTGCTGATCGCCAGCCCCAGCCCGGTGCCGCCGTAGCGCCGCGCCACCTCGTCGCTGGCCTGGGTGAAGCGCTGGAAGATCTTTTCCTGCTGCTCGGCGGAGATGCCGATGCCATCGTCGGTCACGCTGAAGCGCAGGCGCTGTCCCGCATCGCTGCTTTCAAGCACAACGACTTCCAGCAACACCTCACCCTCTTCGGTGAACTTCACGGCATTCGCCAGCAGGTTGCTCAGCACCTGGCGCAGGAACTGCTCGGCGCCCCGGCAACCGTCCTGCACCTGGGGTTCGATACGCAAACGCAGACAGGTGCCGTTGTCCTCGGCGCGCGGCTCCAGCAGGGTCACCACGTCGTCGAGCAGGCGGCGCAGGGAGAAGTCCACCGGCTCCGGCTGGCTGGCGCCGTCCTCCAGCTTGGCGAAGTGCAGCACCTCGTTGAGGATTGCCAGCAGGCCTTCACCGGCTGTGGATAACGCTTCAAGCCGGCGCCGGTCCTGCTCGCCCAGGGGCGCGGCGCGCAGCAGTTCGGCCATGCCGAGAATGCCGTTGAGCGGTGTGCGAATCTCGTGGCTCATGGTGGCGAGGAAGCGGCTCTTGGCACGGTTGGCGGCCTCGGCCTCTTCCTTGGCACGGCGCAGGCTGGCCGTGCGCCGCTCGACCCGCCGCTGCAACTCGTCGCGCTTGCTCTGCAAGGCTTCGCGGTCAGCCTCGCGGCGGCGCAGTTCGGCACGCAGCGCGCGGCGCAAACCATCGAGGGCATCGGCCACGGTGTCGATTTCGTCTTCTTCTCCCGAGCGCTTCTTGTCCAGCGCCAGCTCGGTGCCGAGGTCGCCGCCGGTGAGCCCGCGCACGAAGTCGGCCATGGCGCGCAGATGGCGTGTGACCAGGCTGTGGAACAGCCAGCTCAGCGCCACCGCCAGGCCACAGAGGAACACGCCCATCCACAACAGGCTGGCGAGACCGCCATGGAGCAGGCGCAGGTAGACGGCGCCCAGGTCGACGCTGACTTCCAGCTCGCCGAGGTCGCGGCGCTCGCCGTCCGGCGGCTGGAAGGCCAGGGCGTAGCGCTCGGTACGGAACGGCCCGCGCGTGTCGTCGGCGTCCTGCACCAGGTTGAAGTCGGCACTGCGCAGGCGCACCTGGGCGATGTCGGGGAAGTCGGCGAGGCCGTGCAACTGCACGTTGAGCTGTTCCTGGTTGAGATCCCACAGGCTGCGCTCGAAGCTGGCGAGGTAGCCGATGCGGATCAGCTCCAGGCGCGTATCGATGTCGCGCATCTCGCGGCGGTACTCGAAGTACAGCTGCACCGCGCTGGCCAGCACGGTGAAACACAGGCTGAACAGCAGCACCCGCAGCAGCAGGCGACGGGCCAAGCCGCCGGGCAGCCTCATCGCGGCACCCCGTCGCCGGCCAGCATGGCGCGGTAGTCGCGCTCGCTCTGCTCCAGCCAGCGGGCGACACTGCCGTCATCCACGCGCTTCTTCAGCAGCACATCGATCTCGTCCATCCGTATGGCAAGCGGCGAATGGCGGGAGACGGCGATGCGCAGGTAATCCACGGTCAACGGCCGAGGCAAAGCAACAATGTCTTCTCCGCCGGCCAACTGCTCGACGAACAGGGTGCCGGTGCGCCGCTCGTGGGCGATGAAGTCGATGCGCTGGCGGATCAGCTTGCCGAAGTTCTGTCGGCTGTCGGAGACCCATTCGACGTTACCGTGCTCGGCGACGAAGCGGTCGAACTCGGGCCCGTAGCTCTCGCCGAAGAGCAACCCGCCACGGTAGCTCGCCAGGTCGCCCAGGCGATCGAAACGCACCGGTTTGCGGCGGTTGTAGAAGATCGCCACTTCCTCGCGCAGCACCGGCACGCGGGAGAACAGCAGGCCGTCGTCACGCTGCGGGGTCTGGTAGGCGAGCACCACGTCGACACGGCCCTCGGCGGCGTCCAGCAGGCAGCGCTTCCAGTTGCCCAGCACCACGGTCTTCACCTCGTAGCCCAGTTCGCCGAGGACGCTGCGCACAGTCTGCGGGGCCAGGCCGCGAACTTCGTGGCCGTCGCTCCAGGAGATCGGCGGGTAGACGGGGTAGTCGCAGTAGCGGATGGACTGGGCGGCGCGGGCGGTGGTGCAGAAGAACAGGACCAACAGGGACAGGAGGAGTCGAAACAGGGGCTTCCCTCGCCCTGGCTGCGCGCCCCGCTCCGAAGGGAGAGGGGACTGTCCTGCGCCCTCCGCAATCACCGTGCTGACTCAGGTGTCGGCAGGCGTGGCAGTGAACAGGTAGCCGGCGCCGTGGATGGTGATGATCAGCTCGGGCTCGGCCGGATCGTCGCGCAGCTTGCGGCGCAGGCGGCCGACCAGCACGTCGATGGAGCGGTCGTTGGGCAGCCATTCGCGGTTGCGGATCTGGTCCATCAGCTGGTCGCGGCTCAGGGTGTGGCCGGTGTTGCGCAGGAACACACCGAGCAGCTGGAATTCGCCGTGGGTCAGCGGGGTTTCGCTGCCATCGCGGTCGATCAGGCGGCGGCGGTCCGGGTCCAGCGTCCACTGGGCGAAGCGCTTGTGCTGCTGGCGCGCGCCCGCAGCGCAGCTGGTGGCAGGTTGCCGGGCGTGGCGCACGCGGCGGATCAGGTTCTTCGCGCGGGACACCAGCTCACGCGGGTTGAGCGGCTTGATCACGTAGTCGTCGGCGCCGCATTCCAGGCCGACGATGCGGTCGATGTCGTCGTTGCGCCCGGTGATCAGGATGATGCCGACCTCCGAGCGCACGCGCAGCTCGCGGGTCAGGGTCAAGCCATCCTTGCCGGGCAGGCGGATGTCGAGCATCACCAGGTCGATGGGCTGTTCGGCCTGCTCGGCTTCGGCCAGGCTGGCCTCGGCCTGTTCGGCGGTGCCGGCGCAAAGCACGTCATAGCCTTCCTCGCCGAGGTAGGCCTGGAGCAGCTCGCGAATCACCGGATCGTCGTCGACGATCAGTACACGGGAAGTCATCGCAATACCCTGCTGAAGCCACCGCTCGTGACGGGGCCATTCTTGTTATGCGTGGAGGTAGAGCTGTAGGAACCGTCCTGCAGATGGCGGCAGGTTACCGCCCGCTGAACAATCGATCAACAGGCTCCCGACGCCCGACAGAAGCGCTGCCGGCCACCGTGCTGGAGGCCATCCACCCAGGCTTCGCAGATCTGCACGCCCTGCTCCGGGGTGAAGGTGTTGGGGTTCAGGCCGGACTCCAGCCACAGGCCGTCGAGCAACGCGCTGAGGGCGATGGCGGCCAGCTCCGCATCGAAGTCGGACCATTCCTGCTCCCGCGCCAGCTCGCCCAGCGCCTGCGCCAGCAAGGAGCGGTACTCACCGTAGGAATGGTCGTGGGCCTTGTTGATTTCCTCGGCCGTCTTCACCGCGCCCCAGAACGCCAGCCAGGCATCCAGCAGCTGCGGGTCGAGCAGTTCGGCGCAGAAGGACGCGCGGAAAAACGCCGACAACCTTGCGCGGGCATCCGGCGCCGCCTCGGCAATGGCCTCGCGCAGCAACTGCATGACCCGCCCGGTGACGGTCAGGTAGGCCTCGGCCACCAGCTCGTCCTTGCCCGAATAGTGGTGGTTGATCAGCCCCACCGAGACGCCGGCCTCGGCGCAGATCTTGCGTATGGATGCTCCCTGGAAGCCATGGCGCTTCAGGCACGCGAGGGTGGCCTCGATCAGCAGCGCCTTGCGCTGTTCCGGCTCCAGTCGGGTAAAGCGGACTTCCTCGTTCATGCCTGGCTCCTAGGGTTTCAGATGGTCAATCTGAACGATTGTTCGACAAGACGCCAGCGTCAGGCTCTGTTGCGACTCGCGTCGAAACGCCAACGCCCCTTACCTACCCGTTCGGGGAATGGCCGGGGAACCGGCCCTGGTCGACAGTGGCTGCATCCGCGATATCTCCAATCCATAACAAAATCAAAGGTGGGACTGACATGCAGAAAACGCTCGCAGCAGTACTCAGCGCGGCGCTGGCGACCTTGCCGGCACTGGGTCACGGGGAGGAAGCCGGCGGTGCGAAGACGCTGCGGCTGTACAACTGGACCGACTATATCGGCGAGCACACCATCGCCGACTTCGAGAAGGAAACCGGGATCAAGGTGGTCTACGACACCTTCGATTCCTACGAGACCGTGCAGGGCAAACTGCTGCCCGGCCGCTCGGGCTACGACCTGGTGGTGCTCAACGCCGCCCTGGTGCCGCCGCTGCTGAAAGCGGGCGTGTTCCAGCCGCTGGACAAGTCCAAGCTGCCCAGCTGGAACAACCTCGATGCGGACGTGCTCAAGCACCTGGACCACTATGATCCGGGCGTGAAGTACTCGGCGCCGTACACCTGGGGCAGCAACGGCATCACCTACAACATCGACAAGATCAAGCAGCGCATGCCCGACGCACCGATCGGCTCGCTGGCGATGCTGTTCGATCCGAAGATCGTGTCGAAATTCGCCGATTGCGGGGTGACCATCATCGATTCCCCCACCGACGTGATCCCGCTGGCCCTGGCCTACCTCAAGCGCGACCCCAACAGCGCGCTGTCCGAGGACCTGAAGGCCGCCCAGGACCTGCTGCAATCGATCCGCCCGTATATCCGCAAGTTCGACTCCACCAGCTACCTCAACGGCCTGGCCAACGGCGACCAGTGCATGGCGATGACCTGGTCCGGCGACTACGCCACCGCCCAGGCCCGCGCCGACGAAGCCGGCGCCAAGGTCAAGCTGGGCTACTTCGTGCCCAAGGAAGGTTCGCTGATCTGGTTCGACGACTTCTACATCCCGGCCGACGCGCCACACGTGGAAAACGCCCACAAGTTCATCGAGTACATGCTGCAGCCGAAGGTTGCCGCGGGCGTCGCCGACTACATCCGCTACGCCTCCAGCAACGCCGCCGCCACCCCGCTGCTGGCCGCCGAAGTGCGCAATGACCCGGCGATCTACCCCGACGCCGAGACCCGCGCCCGCCTGTTCACCCAGAAAGTGCAGAACCCCAAGGCCACCCGCCTGATCACCCGTACCTGGAACGCGGTGAAGACCGGGACCTGATGGATCGCCAACCACCCGCCCCGGCCTGAGCGCCGGGGCACGGGGAGAAGGCTCTCCCCCACCATGAATAACCGAAAGTCCGAGGTACAGACGATGACCACCACCACCCCAGCCTTCTTCGCCCAGTTCAACGACGAGCAGCTGGTCGCCGCCGACAAAGCCCACTACATGCACGGCTACCACGTGTTCGACGATCACCGGGTCAACGGTGCGTTGAACATCGCCGCCGGCGAGGGCGCGTATATCTACGACACCAAGGGCAATCGCTACCTGGATGCCGTGGGCGGCATGTGGTGCACCAACATCGGCCTGGGCCGCGCGGAAATGGCCGACGCCATCGCCGAGCAGGTGCGCCAGCTGGCCTACTCCAACCCCTTCTGCGACATGGCCAACGTCACCGCCATCCAGCTCTGCGAGAAGCTCGCCGAACTGGCCCCGGGCGACCTCGACCATGTGTTCCTCACCACCGGTGGCTCCACCGCCGTGGACACCGCCTACCGGCTGATCCAGTACTACCAGAACTGCCGCGGCAAGCATGAGAAGAAGCACATCATCAGCCGGGTCAACGCCTACCACGGCTCGACCTTCCTCACCATGTCGCTGGGCGGCAAGGTTGCCGACCATCCGGCCGAGTTCGACTTCCTCAAGGACGTCATCCACCACATTTCCTGCCCCAACCCCTACCGCGCACCGGAAGGGATGACCGAGGGCGATTTCCTCGAATTCCTGGTGAAGGAATTCGAAGACAAGATTCTCGAACTGGGCGAGGACAAGGTCGCCGCCTTCTTCGCCGAACCGATCATGGGCTCCGGCGGCGTGATCATCCCGCCCAAGGGCTACCACCAGCGCATGTGGCAGGTGTGCCAGAAGTACGACGTGCTCTACGTCGCCGACGAAGTGGTGACCTCCTTCGGCCGCCTCGGCGCGTTCTTCGCCTCCGAGGACGTATTCGGCATGCAGCCGGACATCATCACCACCGCCAAGGGCCTGACCTCCGGCTACCTGCCGCTGGGCGCGTGCATCTTCTCCGACCGCATCTGGAAAGTGATCGGCGAAGCCGACAAGGGCCGTTGCTTCGCCCACGGTTTCACCTACAGCGGGCACCCGGTGAGCTGCGTCTCGGCGCTGAAGAACATCGAGATCATCGAGCGCGAGAACCTGCTCGACCACGTGAAGGACGTCGGCTCCTACCTGGAGCAGCGCCTGCAGGAACTGGCCGAGCTGCCGCTGGTGGGCAGCGTGCGCTGCCAGAAGCTGATGGCCTGCGTCGAGTTCGTTGCCGACAAGCGCAGCAAGGTGCTCTTCCCCGAGGAGCTGAACATCGGCGAGAAGATCCACCTGCGCGCCCAGGCCAAGGGCCTGCTGGTGCGGCCGATCGTGCACCTGAACGTGATGTCGCCGCCGCTGACCATCACCCGCGCGCAGGTCGACGAGATCGTCGACACGCTGCGCGAGTCGATCCTCGAGGCCGCCGAAGACCTCCAGCGCAGCGGTGATTACGCGGGGCACTGATGATCGATCCGAGGATTTTGCCTACACCCCGGCAGCCCTTTATGCTGCCGGGCATGAGCGAATCTCAGGCACTGAGCGAAACCTCCGACGCACTGGCCCTGCATGCCTGGCATGCGGGGCTGGCGCGCGCCATGGCCAGCGTCGCTGAAGTCATCTTCGTCGAGCGCCTGGCCGACGCGCTGGGCTGCCTTGTGCCGCTGGAGTCAGTGATGCTCGGCCTGGAACAGCGCGGCCAGCCGCCGCAACCGCTGTACCAGCGCGGCATCGACCCGGAACACCATGAGGCGCTGATCGACCGCTACTACGCCCGCGGCTACCTGCTCGACCCCTTCTGCCTGGCCATGGAAGACGGCCTCACCGAAGGTTTCTACCCACTGGCCGACATCGCCCCGGACGACTTCTTCGCCAGCGAGTACTACAAGACCTACTACCTCAAGTTCGGCTGCACCGAGGACTGCCACTTCATCATCGACCTGGGCGAGGCGCGCAAGGTCTCGCTGTGCCTGTACCAGGGCAAGAGCGGCGCGCGCTTCAGCGAAACCCAGCTGGACCTGCTGGCCACCGTGCTGCCGCTGGTGCGCGAGCTGATCCGCCAGTTCGAACGCAACGGCGGGCTGGACCTGCTGCTCGCCGGGCGCGGCGTGAGCGTCAGCCCGGCGGATGCCCAGGCGCCGCTGAACCGGCACATCCGCGCGGCCTTCATGAACTTCGGCGCCGACCAGCTCACCGAGCGCGAGCGGGAAATCGCCCACCTGCTGCTGCGCGGCCACTCGGTGAAATCCAGCGCGCGGGTGCTGGATATCTCGCCCGAGACGGTGCGCATGCACCGCAAGCACCTCTATACCAAGCTGGAGATCAACTCCCAGGCAGAACTGTTCTCGCTGTTCATCGACTGGCTGACTGGCGACGCCACCGCGGCCTGACGCCCGCTTTTGTAGGATGGGTAGAGCGCAGCGATACCCATCGCCCCGCTTGCCATCAGCATGGGTATCGCTGCGCTCCACCCATCCTACGATCATGACACCGCAGCGGGTCCTGGCCTGTAGGAGCGAGCTTGCTCGCGAACCACTCGACCGCAGAGCCGCCGGGAAATCGGGTCGCGAGCAAGAACTGGTCGCCCCCCCTCGCTCCTGCAAAAAAGCGCTCCTCGCATTACCCGCCGATGCGGCATCCCGCCCGGAAATCTGCCAACCTATGTCCATTCCCGCTGTCTGACCCGTGCCCCACCACCAGGAGAGCTCCCCGATGCCCCGCCGCTGGCTACCCGCCTTGCTGTTGGCCGCCGCCCTGCCGCTGCACGCCGCCGAATCCAAACCCACCTATGGCCCGGAACTGGAGCGCTTCAACTACTCCTACCCGGTCGGCCATTACAGCTTCGCCTCCCAGGGCCACCACATGCACATGGCCTACATCGATGTGAAGCCGAAGAAACAGCCCAACGGCCGCACCGTGGTGCTGCTGCACGGCAAGAACTTCTGCGCCGGCACCTGGGAAACCACCATCGCCGCGCTGAGCGATGCCGGCTACCGCGTGGTGGCGCCGGACCAGATCGGCTTCTGCAAGTCCACCAAGCCCGAGCGCTACCAGTACAGCTTCCAGCAACTGGCGACCAACACCCACGCGCTGCTGGAGCACCTGAAGATCGGCAAGATCACCCTGCTGGGCCACTCCACCGGCGGCATGCTCGCCACCCGCTACGCGCTGATGTATCCGCAGCAGGTCGAGCAGTTGGCGATGGTCAACCCCATCGGCCTGGAGGACTGGAAAGCCCTGGGCGTGCCCTACCGCACCCCGGACCAGTGGTACGAGCGCGAGCTGAAGACCAGCGCCGAGGGCATTCGCCAGTACGAGCAGGCGACCTACTACGCCGGCCAATGGAAGCCCGAGTACGACAAGTGGGTGAACATGCTCGCCGGCCTGTTCAATGGCGCCGGCCATGAGCGCGTGGCGTGGAACTCGGCACTGCTCTACGACATGATCTTCACCCAGCCGGTGGTCTACGAATTCGGCCAACTGAAGATGCCGACCCTGCTGCTGATCGGCACCAAGGACAACACCGCGATCGGCAAGGACATCGCCCCGGACGATCTGAAAGCCAAGCTGGGCAACTACGCCGAGCTGGGCAAGGCGACCGCCAAGGCCATTCCCAACGCCACCCTGGTGGAGTTCGACGACATGGGCCACGCGCCGCAGATCCAGGACCCGAAACGCTTCCACGATGCGCTGCTCAAGGGCTTGGCGGACCTGAAGCACTGACCTGGCAGGTCTGTAGGAGCGGACTTCGTCCGCGATCGATTCCGCTTCGCGCCGGATACCATCGCGGACGAAGTCCGCTCCTACGGTTCTTGCAACATCGGCGCGAGGCCCCCTCACCCCAGCCCTCTCCCGAAGGGAGAGGGAGCCGTTCGGAGTGCTGGATCGGAAACGAAGGTAGCCGGAAAGCTCCAAGCCTCCCGAACGCAGAGGACAGTCCCCTCTCCCCTTGGGAGAGGGCTAGGGTGAGGGCCAGCCCTCGCGCGGGGCTGACCTGTAGGAGCGAGCTTGCTCGCGAACCGCCCAACCGCAGGGCCGCCGGGTAATCCGTTCGCGAGCAAGAACTGGGCGTCCCCCTCGCTCCTACAAACATGCAGCCCCCAGGCACGCGAATAGCACACACAAAAACGCCGGCCCCCTCGCAGGGAGCCGGCGTTTTCATATGGCCGAACGATTAGCCCAGGTTCTTGCCCAGCAACGCGTGGTACAGCCCGCTGAGGCAGCGGAGTTTCCCTGTAGGAGCGAGCTTGCTCGCGAACCGCCCAACCGCCCAACCGCAGGGCCGCCAGGTAATCCGTTCGCGAGCAAGAACTGTGCGTCCCCCTCGCTCCTACAAACACGCAGCCCCAGGCACGCGAATTGCGCACACAAAAACGCCGGCCCCCCTTCGCAGGGAGCCGGCGTTTTCATATGGCCGAACGATCAGCCCAGGTTCTTGCCCAGCAACGCGTGGTACAGCTCGCTGTCGCCGAGCACGCCGACCACGCGGCTCTGCTCCTGCAGCACCAGCTTGTGGCCGGTCTGGTAGCGGATCTGCAGTGCGTCGCGCATGCGGATGTTGACGTCCACCAGGGTCGGCTCGTGCTTGAGCTTCTCCACCGGGTCACCCGGGCGCCATTGCTGCAGGTCGATGATGTTGCTGCCCTGGCGTGCGGTCTTGATCTGGTTCGACTCGGTCAGGCCCAGCCAGCAATCGCGGCCCTGGTCGAAGCACACCTCGTCGGCCTGGCGGCGGCACTGGTCCAGGCCTCGCATCAGGCTGGAGCCGCAGAGCACGTTGAGCGGGTTGGTATGGGCGACGAAGGTACGCACGTAGTCATCCGCCGGGCTGAGCACGATTTCCTCGGGCTTGCCGTGCTGGATGATGCGTCCGTCCTTCATGATCGCAATACGGGTACCAATCTTCAGCGCCTCGTCGAGGTCGTGGCTGACGAAGACGATGGTCTTGTGCAACTGGCGTTGCAGCACCAGCAACTCGTCCTGCAATTGCTGGCGAATCAGCGGGTCGAGCGCAGAGAAGGGTTCGTCCATCAGCAGGATGTCGCCATCCATCGCCAGCGCGCGGGCCAGGCCGACGCGCTGCTGCATGCCGCCGGAGAGCGAGTCCGGGCGCTTGTCACGCCATTGCGAGAGGCCGACCAGTTCGAGCTTCTCGTCGATCACCTTCTTCCGTTCGTTGGCCGGGCGGCCCTGCATCTCCAGGCCGAAGCCGATGTTCTCGGCCACGGTCAGCCAGGGCATCAGCGCGAACTTCTGGAACACCATGGCGATGCGCTTGGTACGCATGGTCTTGAGCGTCGCCGGCGAGCAGTTGGCGATATCCACCTGCTGGCCCTCGTGCTCGATCAGCAGCTTGCCGCGGCTGACCCGGTTGAGGCCGTTGATGCAGCGCAGCAGGCTGGATTTGCCCGAACCCGACAGGCCCATCATCACGCAGATCTCGCCGCGATTGACGTCCAGGCAGGCATCCTCGACACCCAGCACCTGGCCGGTGCGCTTGAGGATTTCCTCGCGGCCCAGGCCCTGGTCCAGCAGCTTGAGCGCTTCCTTGGTGTGGGTGCCGAATATCACATCCACATGTTCGAATCGAATCGCCGACATAGTGCTTACCTCCCCCGCAGCGAACGTTGCTTGCACACCCGGTCGAGCAGGATGGCGAGCAGGACGATGGCCAGACCGGCCTCGAAGCCGAGGGAAATGTCCGCGGTGTTGAGCGCGTTGACCACCGGCTTGCCGAGGCCGTCAGCACCCACCAGCGCGGCGATAACCACCATCGACAGCGACAACATGATGCATTGGGTGATCCCCGCGCCGATGCTCGGCATGGCGTGCGGCAGCTCGATGCGCGTCAGCAGTTGCCAGCGCGAGCAGCCGAAGGCCTTGCCGGCGTCCATCAGTTCCGCCGGCACGTCCTGGATACCCAGGCAGGTCAGGCGGATGGGCGCGGCGATGGCGAAGATCACCGTGGAGATCAGGCCCGGAACCACCCCCAGGCCGAACAGGGTCAGGGTGGGGATCAGGTAGACGAACGTTGGCACCGTCTGCATCAAATCCAGCAAGGGCCTGAGCCCGGTGTAGAACCAGGGCTTGTGCGCCGCCAGGATGCCCAGCGGCACCCCGATGGCGATACACACCACTGTGGCGAAGATCACCTGCGCCAGGGTCTCCATGGTCTCCTGCCAGTACCCCAGGTTGAGGATCAGCAGCAGCGAAGCCAGGGCGAATACGGCCAGGCCCCAGCTGCGCTGGATGTAGAACACCAGGAAGACCATCAGCGCGATCAGCGCCAGCGGGTTGAACCAGAGCAGGCTGTTGGTGACGCCGTGGATGAGGAACTCGAGGGTGTCGGAAATCTTGTCGAACACCGACGCGCCATGTTGCGTGAGCCAGTCGACGAAGGCGGCGATATGCTCGCCCAGCGGTAGCTTGTGGTCAGTCAGAAACATAATGCGGGCCCATCAGAAGCTTAGGGAATCGGCCAACGGCAATTATTTTGCGAATGCCACCTTGGCTGCCGCCAAGGCCGGTTTGCCGTCACGGGTGGTCACGCCGGCGAGCCAGGCGTCGAGCAGTTCCGGATGGTCCTTCAACCAGGCTTTGGCCGCCTCTTCGGGTTTCTTGCCCCCGTTGAGCACGGCGTCCATGAGTTTGTTTTCCATATCCAGGGTGAAGGTCAGGTTGGTCAGCAGCTTGCCGACGTTCGGACATTCCTGGGCGTAGCCCTTGCGCACGTTGGTGTAGATGGTCGCGCCGCCATAGTTGGGGCCGAACACGTCATCGCCACCTTCGAGGTACTTCATCTTGAAGCGGGTGTTCATCGGATGCGGTTCCCAGCCCAGGAACACGATCCACTGGTTGCGCCGGTCGGCGCGCCCGACCTGCGAGAGCATGCCGGCTTCGCTGGACTCCACCAGCTTGAACTTGCCCAGGCCGAACTGGTTCTTGTCGAGCATCCCCTGGACCAGGCGGTTGCCGTCGTTGCCCGGCTCGATGCCGTAGATCTTGTTGTCGAGCTTGTCGGCGAACTTGGCGATGTCGGCGAAGGACTTCAGGCCGCCGTCATAGGCCGCCTGGGTGACGGCCAGGGTGTACTTGGCGCCCTCGAGGTTGGCTTTCACCGTCTCCACCGAACCGTTGTCGGCGTAGGGCTTGATGTCGTTGGCCATGCTCGGCATCCAGTTGCCGAGGAAGACGTCCAGGTCCTTGTTCGCCAGCGACTTGTAGGTCACCGGCACGGACAACATGGTCACCTTGGTCTTGTAGCCAAGGGATTCCAGCACCTGTCGGGTAGTAGCGGTGGTCACGGTGATGTCGGTCCAGCCGACGTCGGAGAAACGTACCGTGCCGCACGAGTCAGGTTCAGCGGCCTGAACCGCCAGCGGCGCGCAAATGGACACAGCCAGCAGCAAAGACTTGAAACCATTCATGAGCGTACTCCTCTGCGGGGTGGGGCGCCGGCGCTGCCCACAGTGGGGCGCGGCGGTCTGAATTATGGTTGGGGTCGGGAGGGACCCTTTTGTTGTCATTTCGTAAACGATCATGGAGCAGGAAAATTTCGTCGCCTACCGGGTGGGTCGCATCCAGTGCAGGCGAAGTCGTATTCAGCACCAGCCATGTCGCATCCAGTGGAAAGGCCCGGTTCCAGCGACTTGCAGAGGCCAGGATCATTCCATGGCGGCGGTTTTCTGGCCCCCTGGCGACGCGTTCGATGTACTCGGTGCGACGCCCTGCAACCAGCCATCGAGCACCTGCGGATTGGCCTTAAGCCAACTCTTGGCGGCCTGGCGCGGATTGCGTCGCTCGTTGAGCACCGCATCCATCAACTGGTTCTCCATCGCCAGGTCGAACTTCAGGTTCTTCAACAGGCGCGCCACATTGTGGCACTCCTGAAGATAGCCTGCCCTGACGTTGGTGAAGACCGTTGCTCCGCCATAGTCGGGACCGAAGTAGGAATCCCCTCCCGCCAGATAGTTCATCTGGATTCGGGTATTCATCGGGTGCGGCTCCCAGCCCAGGAACACGATCGGCTGCTTCAAGGCCCCGGCTCGCTTGACGTAGGCCAGCATGTCGGCCTCGCTGGATTCGACCAGTTTGAAGTCGCCCAGGCCGAAGGCTTTTTCCTTGATCATCTTCTGGATCAACTGGTTGCCATCGTTGCCCGGCTCGATGCCGTAGATGCGCCCGCCCAGCTGATCCTTGAATTTTGCGATATCGGCAAAAGTCTTCAGGCCCGCCTCGTAGGCATAGCGCGGCACTGCCAGGGTGTACTTGGCGCCCTCGAGGTTGGCGCCCACGGTTTCCACCTGGCCCTTGTCGGCGAACGGCTTGATGTCGTTCGCCATGCTCGGCATCCAGTTGCCGAGGAACACGTCGATCTTCTTCTCCGCCATGGCCTTGTAGGTGTCCGGCACGGACAGCCGCACCACCTGCGTGCGATAGCCCTGGTGGCTGAGCACCAGGCGGGTGACCGCCGTGGTCACGGTGATGTCGGTCCAGCCGACATCGGCGAGGCGCACCACGGCGCAGGACTCGGGTTCGGCTTCGACGGCGCGCGCAGCGCCCGGTAGTACCACGGATAACGCCAACAGCGACGACACAAGACTCTTCATGAGGCCAGCCTCTGACTGCGGAGAAGGGGGGTGGATACGGGCGAACGCGGCCGTTCGTCGGTGGCGGATCATGGAACAGCAACCTGCCGCACGCCTATCGACCGGTCGTGGTTCACGGCACTCGCGTCGTAAAAAGGCAAGCTTTCGTCGGCCCCGGAACAGGCAACCCGGCGCCCCGCATCGGCGCGGTGCACAAGCGGCGTTATTGGATACGGCCGCGTCGCCGATGGACGCAGCCGGCGTCGGACTTGGGCCGATCATGGCCGGGCATCGCGGGCACAGGGACGTGCCTACTCATCCCTTCAAGAGATGCCCCTTCATGGATGCGCAGCTCGCCCGGAGTCCGGCATGGCAATCAGTGTGTTCGACCTGTTCAAGATCGGTATCGGCCCGTCCAGCTCGCACACGGTCGGCCCCATGCGCGCCGCTGCGCTGTTCATCGGCGCCCTGCGCGAACGGCAGATGCTCGAACGCACCAGCCGCGTGGAGGTGCGCCTGTACGGCTCGCTGTCCGCCACCGGCGTCGGCCACGGCACCGACCGCGCGGTGATCATGGGCCTGATGGGCGAATGGCCGGACCGTATCGATCCGCGCCAGATCGAACCGCGCATGGCCGCCCTGCGTGAATCCGGCGAACTGCTGCTGGCCGGCAGCCGGGCGATTCCCTTCGACTGGATCCGCGACATGCGCCTGCTCGAAGAGAACCTGCCCTACCACCCCAACGCCATGCGCCTGACCGCCATCGAAGGCGACCACGTGCTGCACAGCGACACCTACTACTCCATCGGCGGCGGCTTCGTGGTCGACGAGGAACAGGCCGCCTCCGGCAGCCTCGACACCGACAACAGCGTGCTGCCCTACGACTTCGCCAGCGCCGCCGAACTGCTCATGCTCTGCCGTCGCCACAACCTGCGTGTGTCCGAGCTGATGATGGCCAACGAGCGCGTTTGGCGCAGCGAAACCGACATCCGCGAAGGCCTCAAGGTCATCTGGCAGGCCATGCGCGACTGCGTGAACAACGGCCTGAGCCACGAAGGCATCCTCCCTGGCGGCCTCAACGTGCAGCGCCGCGCCGCGCGCCTGCACCGCAACCTGCAGGAAATCGGCAAGCCCAACGTCATCGGCTCGACCCTCTCGGCGATGGAATGGGTCAACCTCTTCGCCCTCGCGGTGAACGAGGAAAACGCCGCCGGCGGGCGCATGGTCACCGCACCCACCAACGGCGCGGCCGGGATCATCCCGGCGGTGCTGCACTACTACATGCGCTTCAACCCCGACGCCAGCGACGACGACGTCACCAACTATTTCCTCGCCGCCGCCGCCGTCGGCATCCTGTGCAAGAAGAACGCTTCCATCTCCGGCGCCGAAGTCGGCTGCCAGGGCGAAGTCGGTTCTGCCTGCGCCATGGCTGCCGCGGGCCTCGCCGAAGTACTCGGCGCCTCGCCCGAACAGGTGGAGAACGCCGCCGAGATCGGCCTGGAGCACAACCTCGGGCTGACCTGCGACCCGGTCGGCGGTCTCGTCCAGGTACCGTGCATCGAGCGCAACGCCATCGCCGCGGTGAAGGCCATCAACGCCGCACAGATGGCCCTGCGTGGTGACGGCCAGCACTTCATCAGCCTCGACCAGGTGATCCGCACCATGCGCAACACCGGCGCCGACATGCACGACAAGTACAAGGAAACCTCGCGCGGCGGATTGGCCGTCAGCATCATCGAGTGCTGACCCGCTATCGACCACGCCAGACCCGACGCGCCCCCTGATGGCGCAAGTGCAACGCCCGTCCCGACGACACAAGGGCGTTACCGTTCCGGGCACAGCTCCGCCGGTCGCGTGACCGGTGAGTGCTACCAAAAACCCCAGCCCACGATTCATGCGTATTTGCGACCTTCGAGGCGTCGCAATCCGGGCCTGCAAAAGCGGCATTCCCATGCCGTTTTCTTTTTTAATTGAACGCCCATTCAACCTAGGCACGGCATTTGCCTTGCTATTGGGTAGAGAGCAATCAGAGGAATGGCCCAGGGCGATCCCGGGGCGAATTTCCCAACAGAAGAACAAGCATAAGAAACGCCTCCAGCGAGGCGACTGTGACTAGCGTGAGGTGACTGAATGAATGCGTTCAACCCCGGAGTTCCCCCGCAAAACCGAGCTCCGCAGTCCATCGGCTTCCTGCTGCTGGACAACTTCACCCTGATCTCCCTGGCCTCAGCGGTGGAACCGCTACGCATGGCCAACCAGCTGTCCGGACGCGAACTCTACCGCTGGCACACCCTGAGCCTCGACGGCCGCCAGGTCTGGGCCAGCGATGGCCTGCAGATCACCCCTGACGCAGCGTGCGACAGCGCCCCGCAGATGGACACGCTGATCGTGGTCGGCGGCGTCGGTATCCAGCGCAGCGTCACCCGCGAACACACCACCTTCCTCCAGGCCCAGGCGCGCCTGGGCCGCAAGCTCGGCGCCGTGTGCACCGGCAGCTGGGCCCTGGCCCGCGCCGGCCTGCTCGACGGCTACGACTGCTCGGTGCACTGGGAATGCCTGGCGGCCATGCAGGAAGCCTTCCCCCGCGTGGCCATGAGCACCCGCCTGTTCTCCATCGACCGCAACCGCTTCACCTCCTCCGGCGGCACCGCGCCGATGGACATGATGCTGCACCTGATCGGCCGCGAGCATGGCCGCGAGCTGTCGGCGGCGATCTCCGAGATGTTCATCTACGAGCGCATCCGCAACGAGCAGGACCACCAGCGCGTGCCGCTCAAGCACATGCTCGGCACCAACCAGCCCAAGCTGCAGGAAATCGTCGCGCTGATGGAAGCCAACCTCGAGGAGCCCATCGACCTCGACGAACTGGCCGTCTACGTCAACGTCTCGCGCCGCCAGCTCGAGCGCCTGTTCCAGAAGTACCTGCACTGCTCACCGTCGCGCTACTACCTGAAGCTGCGCCTGATCCGCGCGCGCCAGTTGCTCAAGCAGACGTCGATGTCGATCATCGAAGTCGCCTCGGTCTGCGGCTTCGTCTCCACGCCGCACTTCTCCAAGTGCTATCGCGAGTACTTCGGCATCCCGCCGCGCGACGAGCGCCAGGGCCAGCCAATCGGCCAACCGGTGATGGTCATGCCGATCCCGCAGGACCTCGCCCTCATGCCCAACTCCTCGGCCATCTCGGCCCTCAGCCAGGCCCAGGGCGAATCCACTTTCGCCAGCGTGCGGGTGCTCTGAGACGCTTTCCCGCAGACCCGAAGGGAGGCCCGACGGCCTCCCTTTTTTCCTGCCTGTGACGCATTACTCTCCATCATTCAGATTCGTCTGAATCGCAAACCGCCCTGAATCCCGCAGTCTCCGAAGCGTCGGCCACCTCCGGCGAGCTTCGGAAGCACGGGACACATGGACACCGCCCTCGACTACCTGGCCCAGCGAACGCGGGAGCTGTACCGCACGGCCATCGAACTGAACCACTCGACGCTGACCGGCATCCAGTTGCTGCGCCAGCTCGAACGCCTGCGCCCGCAGGTCTTCGACGTCAGCCGCCACCTCACCGAGCTCTTCGGCGAGCACGCTGGCACCCTCGAACGGGCGCGGGCGGACAAAGCGGAAAAGCTCATCGTCGCCCTGCACCGACGGCTGCTCGGCGGCTACTGGCACCTGCTGCGCACCCGCCGAGCCGAGCGCAAGACCGCCGCCCTGCTGATGCAGCGCCTGGTGCGCAGCCTGCAGGAAATCCATTGCAGCTGCCTGCAGAACCACCACCCGGCGCCGCCGGGACTATGGAGCCTGCTGCACCAGGTGTATGGGCGCGCCCTGAAGCTCGAAGTCCAGCACCTGCCCATCGATGACGGCGAAGCCTTCGAACTGCACAGCCAGACCGTCGCCGGCGGCTACCTGCACTGCCTGCTGGTGGCCGGCTCCCGGCCGCTGGAGGTTCCCGCGCAATGCCTGCCGGCGCTGATCGAATCCATCCAGGTATTCGCCTCCGTCGTGCACATCCAGCCGGAACGGCCTGGTAGCCACTGGCGACTCGAACAAAAGGACGACCGTCCCTTCCTTGATCCCGGCGCTGCCAACCGCGAGCAAGGACTCGCCCTGGTGCTCGACGAACTACTGGACATGCTCAAACGCTTCGCCGCCGCGAGCACGGGCGATGCCAGCTTCGACCTGAATGCCCACTTGCTCGCCTGCTGGAGCGAAGCGGAAAGCTGCGCCGAACCCTGGCAGGTTTGTCGGGGCTTCCCTGAATTGCTGGCGCACCTGGGCGTGGCTGACGACACCCGACTCGACGCACGCCACTTCGAGCGCCAGCACCAGGTGAGCGACGTCTGGTCCCAGCACGCCGGCAACCGTGGCGGGCTGGATGAGGTCGTCGCGCACCCGCGCGATATCGAGTTCAGCCGCCCGACACTCAAGGCCAGCCTTCCAGCCACTCTGCCGTTGGCACAACCCCGCACCACGGAGCAGCACTTCAGTGGTCACTGGGAAGACTCCCCACCGCCCGCCGTTGGCGAACTGCTTGGCATCCGCCGCTCTCCCGGAGGCTCCTGGCAACTGGCGCAGGTGGACAGCCTGCGCCTGCTTGGCGGCGACCGCTATGAACTGCGCGGCGCCTGGCTCTCCTCGCAGCTGCGCCCCTGCCGCCTCAGCCTGCGCAGCAAGCTGCAGGAGAGCGCGCCACGCTATGCCCTGCTGCTGCCCGACGCGAACGGCCTGCGTGTTCTCTGCCCGACCCTGCCCCTGGATGCCGGCCGCAAGGTCACCGTGGAAGACCAGGGCCAGCGCTACCTGGCCCTGCTGGGAGAGCCGGTTGGCGACACCTTCCCGCTGACCCCGCTGGAAGTGGCTGCTGACCTGCCTTGAGTGCAGGCCCTGCCCTATGCCGCCAGCGGCAGGCTCAACTGCCACGACACCCCGACTCGCTCGCACACTCAGCCAATTCAGGCGCAGCCAGGGGAAGCTCCCGCAACCATGCAGGCGAGCCAACAGAACTGCGGCGAATGGAAACATCGGACAGCCTTCAAGAGCGGCACCTTGCCATTGAACCGTGCTCTCTGGCGCTGCATCATCGCTGGCTATCACATCACGCCAAGGAAGGACGTTGCTCGATGAAATGGCTCATGCTCGCCGCCGGCGCTCTGCTGCTCAGCGGCTGCAGCTACAACAAGACCAATCTGCACAACGAAGCCGAAGCGGCCAAGTACGATCCAGCCACCAGCGCGCGTCTGCGCATCTACTCCGCGCCCGAAAAGCTCGCCTCCTATGTCCCCGGAAAAACCTGCGAGGCCTACTTCAATCACAGGGTGAATGGCCGGCTGGTGGGCGATATCGTCACGCGCACCCACGACCCCAAGCAGCGCTACATTCTCTGGCGAACCTCCGATGTGCTGAACATGAAGGCTGAGGACTACCAGAATCAGGTAATCGGCATGCCCGCCACCGCGCACACCGAAGCCGTGAAGACTGATCGATTGGGCTACGACGAATTCGTGATCCCCGCCAACCAGCCAGTACTGGTCGATATCGGCTACATGGTCGAGAACGGCCACTGCTACCCACCCGCCATTCAGTTCGTGCCCGAGGCAGGCAAGGATTACGAGGCGAGCCTCGAGTTTCGCAAGGACAGCATCATCTCCAGCGCCAAGTGCTCCGTCGACCTTGTCGCCCTCAGCGGCAGCGGAGCCATCCAGGAAACTCGCCCAGTGCCCACCAACTATTGCGGCAATGACGGTCACGGCAACTATTTCACCGTGACGCCGTAATATTAAAAAAGAAAAGAAAAAAGAAAAAGAAAAGGGGACAGATTTATTTTCGACACTCTAATCCTGACTCCGCGTCCAGCTTTAGAGTAGAAAAATAAATCTGTCCCCTTTTCGCCCTCTATGGTCGACTCAGGAATTAGAGTCAACTCATAGTCTGACCAGCCTTGAGAAAGATTCATAACATAACCGCACGTGCAAGCATATTTCGGCATCACCACATGTCCCCAGACAGCCGCCCAAACCGAATAACTGAACCATCGGAACCTTGGAAGAATATAGTCTTTATATTCTGTGCGTTAGTTTTCCCCACATACGAGCTGCAATAGAAGATATATCGACAGCAGGCAAGTCTTCCTGCACTAGAACTCCGCCAGCTTAACACAAAAATGGACAGATTTATTTTTCGTACTCTAAGCCCAACTCCGCGCCGAGTTTTAGAGTAGAAAAATAAATCTGCCCCCTTTTCGTTTTTTGTAGAAAAAATAAATTCGTCATCTTTCCCTAAGGAAATACAGAGACAAGAAAATCATCAATATCTCGCACCATAAACATCCAATTGAAACTCTTTAATTTGCTTTTCATCAAGTTCTCTAAACTCTTCCTCCAATCCAGAACCAACAAGTAGGCCAACATTTTTGCTGTAGGCCGCGTATATGGATCCAGAGCTTTCCTCAGGGATAAAGACATCTAACTCTGGGCTGGACATCTCTGTTCCACACCAAGAAACAATTGCACCACTATCTACAAACCATCTAAGCGATTTCTCAACACATGAAGTCCAGCCAATCTTATCCGGCCACACATTAAGCTTAACCTCAATAGACATATTGCTCATGTTCTCCCCATCCCACTCCCTAGGATTTATATCAACCCCCCCATTCCAAACCGCTTTAAATTCTGAAAGTTTATCTGCAATTAAACTCGAGTACCCTCGCCGCCAGTAGCCATAAAAAATTAGCCCGCCGACCTCATCTTGATAAAACTTCCCGCTGGATGGATCTGCAATGGGCCAGTAAATTCCGAGACTACTCTTTGTATTCATAACCCAAAATTCTTCATCTGTTGAGGAGACGGTGTAATAGCGGTCACAATATCCCCAGCCGCTATTTTTCCACGAGCTTCTTTTGCAACAAATATTACAACATCACTTCCATCAATAGTCCCATAGAACCCTTTCACCCGTTGACCACCTTGAGTCATGACGTGATCAAATGTTTTCGCAGGACTTGTCAGGATCGTTTCTCCTATTTCTTGAAATGCTTCGCGAGCAGCTTTAGACCCAGAGCTTGCCGTAATTACACCTGCATCTATCAAGTGCCTCGCAGAGTGATCGACGCGACCAATATTGGACAGCGCAGCCTTTGCAGCTTCCTCGGAAAAGCCTACAACGCCGTTAGCCACCTTTTCAGCAGCATCCGCCGCAAATTTCTTCTCCAGCGCCTCCAGAGCTTCCTTGGAGATTTTCCCTGCAGTCTTGTCGACAGCCGCGGCCTTACCACCTGGCGTCGGGAAAAGTAAGTCGACCAATAGCGCCGCTCCATTTTCCCAGCTCGAAGGCTCGAACAGAGTATCCCTCAAGGTTGCTGGCGAAAACTCAGCGCCGAGGAAGGCCGCGATCTTGGAAAAAAAGGGGACAGATTTATTTTCCGTACTCTAATCCTGACTCCGCGCCTAGTTTTAGAGTAGAAAAATAAATCTGTCCCCTTTTCGGCCCGTCCCCTTTTCGGCCCCGCGCTTCGATACGGGCAGCGTTGTTGGCGATTTCCTTGTGGATGCGGTGGGCGTCGTTGCTGGCGTCGACCGAGGTGATGCTGCGCTCGTTGATGACGTCGCCAACCGCGTTGCGGATGCTGCAGCGATGAGGCTTCGCGGTATCTGCCTATTTATATTCCAGCCCCTCAATAAAATCGTCAATCAGTCGCCGATCGCCATCATTCTTAGCTGACCTCCTTAAAACGGGAGCCAAGTAATACAACAGTAAATTCTTGTCAGACTCAGCCATTGGAAGTCGCGCTCTAACACATTCCAAAAGCAATTTTATAGACATAAAGGAGGCAAATACCTCATATCCCCTAGGGCCGGAAAACGGTAACTTCATAAAATAATACTGAGCCAATCTCTTCTGATCAGACCGTTTCCAAGAGCGATGTGGAATTAATAATATCGCCTCACCATAACTCTCAGAATCTATAGGATATTTGCTCATCAGCCAATCAGCAGCTCGCTTGGAGTCCATCCCAACAAGCTGTTCACAAAGAGATCTCTTTCCCTCATCCATAACGCTACCTATTTTGGATTAAACAAATTAACTGGCAACCCTGCATTGCCATTTAAAGTAGCAGGCGGCTGATAGTGACCTGAGTTATTACTCCACTGAGTTATCACCCCTCGATTGGGGCCATCATTATTCCCAAAACGAATCGAGCCAGCATATTTTACCTCACCGCCACCACTCAATCCTAAGTGAGTTGAAAAATCTTGGTTCACGTTTGGCCTCGATACTCGAATACTGCCATCAGGCATTGTCACAAAGTCATATGAACCTGACGGAGTTATTCTATTACCAGCTGGACTCTGTAACCAGTAACGGCCAGCCTCATCTTGTACTAGGGTTCTTACTGGCCGCTGTGCAACAGCGACATCATTCGGACGCAAATTAACTAGCGTGCCTCGTTCAGTAAGATTCTGAACGCTCGCCGTTCCTTTAGTCGTCCCGGCCTTCGCATTCCTAGCCAGACTACCAGCTGCCGCCATTTGTAGCAGCTGCGCAGCAACAACGGCTCCGTCACCATACTTATTCCGCAACAGCTCCAGCTGAATAGTATCGATGGCCCCTTCGTTCGACTCCGCTGCCAGGTAGATGCCAACCGCCGCGTTGACGTTCTCAAACCGCAGGCTGTCTATCGCAGCTTCGTTCAGGCCACGCTCCGCAGCCAGTTGCTTCATCACGGCTACGCACTGGTTCGGGTTCGTCTCGCATAGACCTGGCAAGTCGTCGTTCCGAGCCTTGTCCAAGGCGGCGTAGCGCTTGATGACATCTTGCTCGCAGTCGTCCTTACCACCGCAGCCTTTGATTTCCTTAGCGCGCTCCTGGATTTCTTCGTGCAGCAGGTAGTTGTACTGCGTCGAGTTCTTCGCCGCCCAAGCCCCGGTTTCGAGCTGGCTTACGCTGGCGTTGCCGTCCTGCGCCACCGCGCCGATCAGCCCCACCAGTTGCGCACTCATGGTGAGCATGGCGTCGCGGGTTTCCGGCGAGTAGACGCTGACCAGCTTGTCCAGGCCCGCCACCAACGCCTCGTTGAGGCCGGCGCCCGCCGCGCCAGCGGCGAAACTATCGCCCCGCGCTTGCGCAGCCAAGCCGCCCATCACGGCATGCATCACCACCATCTGCGCATCACCAGAACTCAGCCCGTTCTTCACGCCAAAGTCGCCAATAGCGTTGAAGCCGGCAGCGGCAAAGGTGTTGTAGACGCTGTCCTTGAGAGCATCGCCGAAGCTGCCGCCCTGGCCCAGAGTCTTGGAGAGAGCGGCGCTGGTGATGTTCTGCGCGGCCTGGTTGGCGGCGAAGCGGCTGGCGCCGCTGACGGTGCTCAGTTCCACTGTGACCTTGCCGGTAACCGGATTGGTCTTGGTCTCCAGGAACTGGTCAAAGTATCCCGTCGTTGCGCCACCCACGAGGCTGGCGATGGCGACTTGCTTGAGGTTGTCGCCGGTCAGGCTGTCGCTCAGCGTCTTGCCAATATTGCCCTTGTTGTTGATCAGGTTGACCGCTGTGGTACTGGCGAGGCTGCCCGCCGCGCCAACCCCCGCACCCATCGCGAAGGTTCCTCCTGCAACTCCTGCACTACTCAGCGCACCTGCCGCAGCCCAGCCGCCGATGGCCGCCGCCGCGATGGCCACCGCCAACTGTGTGGCCGGGCCCATGCCGGAGTGGCTGTAGCTGTACGAGTCGTGAATCTCCTTCACCGCCCGCCAATCCACATCCCCGCGCGCTTCGGCTTCCTTGATCCACGCCAGGCCCGGATCCGCCTGCACCATCGCATCGATGGCCTGGCTGACCGACTTCTGGTCGATGTGCTTGTAGTCGATCCTCAGGCCGTCCACCGCTTTGATGGCGATGTTGCCCTGGGCGATCATCTGGGTCTGGCGCAGCGTCTCGTCGGTCTTGCCTTCGCCCTTGGAGCTGGTCCAGGCGAGGTCGCTGTCGCTCTTGGCGTG
>NZ_BQHJ01000017.1 GCF_021603645.1 Pseudomonas pseudonitroreducens
AAGCCAGGGTTTGGCTGGCGGTGTCAAGCGATGCGGTATAGGTAGTCAAAAGGGCTTCTCCCATGCACTGATTTGAGCGCTAATTATATGATATTTATGGATAATTTCCAAAGTTGATGACATTGGGTTCGGATGGCCCGGCATGGGGCCGGATCAAGGAGGCTGGATGGACCCAAAACTGTTGGATGACATAATCTCAACGAGCGTCGGGGGAGGCGTCGGAGGTGCTGCGGCCGGTATCGTTATCCTCTTGGTTCAGGGGAGCTTTGCGACGTGGCGTAATTGCAGGGATTCCAGGCGTGTGTACTCCTGGCTTTTGAAAAACTCGGATAAGGAAAAAGAGCCGTTTCGTTCAACGCGAGCGATCGCCAGTTACAACAACCTCACCGAAGATCGTGTTCGGTTTGTATGCAGCCATCACGACAAGATCAAGCTATCGACTGGCACTAATGAGGACTTGTGGAGCATCCACATCCGCGACAAGCGTTCGAGCTATTTCACTGGCACTGAGGTTGATGAGTAGTTTCAAGCCATGCGGGTGTGGTTCTTGGGTTCGCTGTCAAACCGGCCTGGCTGAGTGGCTTATCTGTTCAAGCAGGCGTTTCCCAATCCACCGCACCACGGGAATAGCCTTGCTGTTCCCGTAGCTACCTCAAGCGAAACTCTTCGTAAGCGCTTTCTCCAGGCCTGCCACGTGCGCACGAAGCTGCTCATTCTTCTTTGCGCCGTCGATCCCGTAGTGGATCTCGCGATGGCAGGCTGGGCACACGGCTCCGACGTACAGAGGATGATCGAGCCCGCCATCGGACAGCCGATTGATGTGGTGGGGTTCCAAATATGCCCTGCCATCTTTCCTGATGAAGGGGGCGGGTTTCTCGCAGGATTCGCAGATACCCGCCGCGCGCAGTAGTACATAGTTCTTCACGTGAGCGCTGCGAAAGTAGATGTTCCGAATCGCGCTGCCCTGGCTGGTGTCTTCACTGGACACGACTGCTTTAAGTGCCAGCTCACGAGCCGCGGCCACGGAGCTCGGAAGGGCTGCCTGCACCTCATCCTCGACGCCCCCCTCGATTACTCGACCTACCGGAACGAGGCTGAACCGCACGATCTTGCGCATGTTGCCTTCTCGATCTAGGCCGTCACTCCAGTGATGGTCGGCGCAGACAAACTCTCCCATGTAGCGCTGCCCGAGGCTCTTTCCTGCCTTCTTCCCTAGTGCCTTGAAAAGGTGGAGCGACCGCCCTGACTGGGCGTGTTGTAGGACCGCCTTGTTACCTCCCGTCATTTTCATGTCGCCAACCTGGCCTTCCCCTGAGTAGTGGAACACTCCGTATTCATCGAAGCGATCGCTGTACCCGTACTGCTCGCCGCTGTCTCCAGTGAACAGGAAGATCGCAGGCGCCTGCAGTGAGGGCGCGATGCCGCTCTGCTTGCTTCCGCCAAAGGGCCCATGGATGTCCGAGCGACGATCGTAGATCTGGCCGATTTCGAATGCGATCCGGAAGGGGGAGGTCATGTGCTGTCCTTGGCGCCATGGAGAGGCGCCAAGGGTACCTGGAACGAGAGTGCCCTGAGTAGTGGCTCTTGGCCGCTCTTTCCGGTAGGTTCGGAATGATCGGTATGGTCCCAATCAAGGAGAGATGGATGAAGCCCACCTTCGTATTGCTTGCCTTTGCCCTGTTTTCCTCGACTGCCTCCGCCGAGATTGACTGGGATGCGTTGGCGAAAGAAAAAGCAGAAGCCAGGAAGGAAATGAGCGCTATGAGTTGCGAAGAGTTCAAGGCTGGACTCGCCGAACTAGCGGATAGCGTTGATGTCTTGCGCACTGTGGATGATCGCAACACCAACGATTACGAGATGATGATCTTTGGTGTAGGGCTAGCACTGAAAAAAGCTGAGTCTTGCATCAACTAAATTGGATGGCCGGCACGAGGCCGCATCAAGGAGAGGGTCAGTGGGCGTATTTAGCACGGCGCAGGAGCGCCTGGAATCCATCTACGGCAAGATGCAGCGATGGGACAGCGGTAACGGTGTTCGCTGTACGAATGATGTGAAGGGACACGTAACGCTTTACTCCAAGAACCTTGCGTCTGGAAACCTTGCTGAATTGGCATTTGAGATCAATGGATTGGCGGCGCGCGCTGGACGGACCACCACGGAGGCAAAGGCGTTCTTGGAGAGCCTGCGTTGTGCAACGGGGCAGCCCGTCAACATAGATCCCAGGCACAAGTGGCCAAGAGTCGGTTTCGCAAAGCAGGAGCATGTTGATCTGGTCATTTCTGCGCTGGCTGAGTACTTTCCGGAGTAACGGTTATGCTGCCGGCTCTTTGGTGTCGTTGAAGATGTCGCACTCGCCGAAGTCGAGGCCCATCTGGCTCAGCGCGCGCATGCAGGCCGGGTTCAGCCAGAGGCACTCTTCCCGAACGGCTGTTCCGCGAGCTGCGCTGATGCGCGCGTTGGTTGTGTTCATGGACCAGCCGGCCAGGCGGCGCTGGTAGATCTCGCTGGAGTAGCCGGAAAGCACGACCATTCCTTCCAGCTCGAGCAGTTTGTCCAGAAGGTCGCGGTGCTGCCCGTCGTCCATCTCGTGCCGGTAGTACTGCCGACTGCTGGCGCTGGCGTGCCTGGTGGCGAAGACGTAGGGCGGATCGACGTAGTGCAAAGTCTCCGGCCCGTCGTGCGCCCTCATGACTTCTACCGCCGGCCGGTTCTCGATCAGGACGCCCTGCAGGCGCTGTCCGATCTCCGCCACCTGTTCCGGGTACTCCTGCCACAGCGCCTGGGCGGTGCCGTACTGGCGCTTGGTGTCGATGCGAAACCCGGTGCGGCCCTTGGTGGCGCCGGCTGAGCCGAAGCCCATCTGCGCGCGAATGATCGTCCGGCGCGCCTGTTCAACCGTGTCGGTGGTCGGCTCCCATGCGCGCTCGAACTCGCCGCGTGCATAGGGTGTGAGCACCAGCAGTCGAGTCAGGCGCTCACGCGTTTCCTCGAGCTGGAGCACGCGGAACAGGTTGACGATGTCGCCGTCCAGGTCGTTGTAGACCTCGGCGTAAGCGCGCTCCTTCTGAACCAGCACACCTGCTGCTCCGCCGAAAGGCTCGACGTAGCAGAGGTGAGGCGGAAAGTGACTGATCACCCAAGGCGCGAGCCTGAACTTCCCTCCGTGGTAGCGGATGACCGGTGACTGAATCATGGTTTCTCCAGGTAGAGCGCCGCCGCGCCGCGAGTGCAGCGGATGGCGAGTCGTGAAATGGAAATGAGCGCCCGGATGGGCTATTGCTGATATCTGGATTCGGGACGGTCGAGGGCGCTGACATGCACCTGATTACGGATAGGCCAGGTCCGATCAGCTACGTCCACCCGAGTGGGGCAAAGACACTCATTGAGTTTGAGTGGGGCGCCCCTGGTGATCTGGTGCCACGCGAAGTGCTGGTAAGGGTTTCTGACCAGATTGTTTGCTCAGCCACAGGGCCATGGGAATGCTTTGCTGATGCAAGGCACCATGGAATCGAAATGGCCACTCACTGGTGTGAGCGCCACCACTCCTAAGGAGGTTGCGATGCCATTGGACTACTCGACTCAACAGTTGCGGGTGACTTTCGCTGAGCTGGCGTTTCGCAGCGAATCGATTGCGCTGGTGCTCGACCAGGCCATGCACGAGCTGCCGGCCGGGTATGCGGCGAACATCGCTGACGTGATCGCGCTGCTGAAGGACGATGCGGAGAAGCTCAGGACGTTGGCGGAACGCACCCAGGGCGGAAGCATCCAGGTGTTGGATTGAACAACGCCGAAAGGCAGTTGCTCACGGCGCTCCGTACAGCGTCATTCAACAACGCCGGAACCGCGGACCGGCTGGGGTTGTTCGCCAACAGGTTCCCGGCGCTGGCTCGCGAGCTTCGCGAGATGGCCGGCCAGCTGGAGCAGGACGCCGACACTCTGGAGGTCTTCGTGAACGAGATCCATGAGGGGCGGATATTACGCGTGCCTTGATTCTGCTCCGCTTTGTGGTTGGGCGTTAGCAGATGTAGGCGCAGTGGTCCGACGGCGTCGAGCGAAGTCAGCACGGGCCTTTGCGGTCATCTGGAGCAACTGCGGCAACGACGGTTGAACCTGTTCCCTGTTTTGCATGGCCGATCCTCTGCCTATGTGAACCTGTCGCATAGTAGCCATTTGGCATCGCGCGAAGCATGTCTCCGCTACCGCGTAACTGCAGCAGGTTGACTAGAGCTCCTGCGCATCAAGCCGAGCTGCCTCTTGCCGCCCGAGCCTTTCGAGCTTTCGCGCCACGAAACCGGATGGCGTGAAATCGTGGCGCGGAATGGCGAGGAGTGGAGCTGAACCATCCGGACCCAGGTCATGGGCATGCATGATCAGCAGTTGTATCGCTTCGGCCTGCTCCTCGATGCCATGCCAGCGCATCAGGTTCTCCAGCATGGAGCGGGTACCGCGGCGCACCCGGTGGCGAAGCTCCGTCTCGTCCAGGCGCTGGCGCTTCTCGGCTGCGGCCTTGCTGCGTTCCTTCTGGGACTTGGCCATCACCCTTCCGCCCCGATGTCATCGCGCTTGCGGATGGTCAGCTGTTCAGCGCGCGCAATCGCCTCTCGGTAATCACGGCGGAACCCGGCGACTTTGTCGGTGGCGGAGTCGATGATGTGGAAGAAGCCGCGACCAGTCGGGCGGATCTGGTAGGCCGGCTTCTCGACCACGATGGTGCGGCGCTCTTCGAAGGCAGCGCGGGCGGCGGCGGACTGGACCAGGAGCTGGGCCAGCGCCGGGTGAATGTTCAGCTGTTGCATGGCGATCACCTCGTCTGGGTGGTGGCTTCCTTTGGGCAGCACTCCAGCGCGCGGCTATGCGCCGGTGGGCGCCGCGGAGGAGTGCTATCGAAAAAAGGCCCTGATACATTTGCGCCCTGCCTTCAGGGAGGAGCGCGATGTTTAGCTTGTTGAAGCTTGTGGTGATGCTAATTGGTGCGTATGTGCCTACGTCTCTGATCGAGCTAGCCGAGGGCCGGCACGATCAATGGTCTGTCCCGGGCTGAGTGGACACTGACTTTAGGTGGATAATGTCCACCGCAAGGAGTGTTCATGACCCAGACCAGACTGGTCTGTCCCGGAGCTGATGGACAGGTAGTTAAGAGTTACTGCTCGCATAGCGCCGCTCAAACTCCATCGGGCTGAGATAGCCCAGCGTCGAGTGGCGGCGACGGTGATTGTAAAAGCGGATGTAGTCGAACAGGTCGGTTTTCGCCTCGTGGTAGCTGGCATAGCGCGTCAGGTACACCCGCTCAGCCTTCAGCGAACGGAAGAAACTCTCCATCGCGGCGTTGTCCCAGCAGTTCCCGGGACGTGAATGGCTGGGCACGATTCGATGTCGTCGAAGTAAGGCCTGGTAGTCGTACGCGCAGTATTGGCTGCCTCGATCCGAGTGCAGCAGCACTTCTTCTTTCGGCTGTCGGCGTGCAATGGCCATCTCCAGGGCGGCGTGTACCAAGGCCTGCTGCATGCGGTGGTGCATCGCCCAACCGACGACTGCTCGTGAATAGAGATCGAGCACGACTGCCAGATACAGCCAACCTTGGGCCGTCCGCACGTAGGTCATGTCCGAGACCCAGTGTCGATTGGCGCGATCCGAGGCGAACTGGCGATCCAGGTGGTTCGGGGCAATCGGCAGAGCATGACGACTGCTGGAAACCAGCCGCCAGCGCTTGCGCGAGCGAACGCGCAGACCGGCTTCGCGCATCAGTCGAGCAACCCGGTGTCGACCACAAGCATGCCCCATAGCCGCCAACTCGGCCTTGATTCGGCGATGGCCATAGATCCCATTCACCTCGTGGTGAATGGTGCGGATCTCCTTGCTCAGACGCCGATTCGCCATCTCTCTCGCCGAAGGTGGCCGCTGCTGCCAGGCATAGAAGCCGCTGCGGGATACCCGCAGCAGCCGGCACATTGGCGCTACGGGATAGCGACCAGCCAACGCCTCGATGGCGCGGAACTTCACTTCGTGGGTTGCGAGAAGATGGCGAGCGCCTTTTTTAAAACATCGCGCTCCATGGTGACCTGAGCCAGTTGCTGGCGTAGACGACGCAACTCCGCGCTCTCACCACGCTGCTTGCCGTTGCCCGGAAAGGCATCGTCACCTTGCTGCTCGTACTGGCGCTTCCATTTGCCCAGCAGGCTTTCAGCGATGCCGAGCGTCTCGGCCACATGACGAAGCGGCGTGCCGGCAAGTACCTGGTCTACCGCCTCGCGTTTGAAGGATTCGGGAAAACGTCGTCTGGTCTGGGTCATGAACACTCCTTGCGGTGGACATTATCCACCTAAAGTCAGTGTCCACTCAGCCCGGGACAGACCAGTTTCGGTTATCCGCTTATTGGAGTGACCGCGTAGGGCGGATGCCTCTCGAATGTCGGCAATTTCCGATGCGGCCTTGGGGCGGCTGTTGCGAAGCACGAATTCACTAATCCGCTTCGCCAAATACTCGTCGCTGGCCTCGATCGCGGCCGCAGCCGCTCTTGCCTGGTTGCGCGGTTGTCCCAGCGGTGGTGCAACATGCTGGCTGGTAGTGCCGGTGATCAGGTTGGGGCGCAGGTGGCCAATGCGGCGCGCGGATATTTGCTTGATCAACTGGCCACGGATGTTGCGGAACGGGATGCGTAGCTTCTTTGTGGTCTTGGCCTGCTTCACCAGTAGGTAGTCGTCCTTGATGTCGTCGCGACGCATTACCAGGGCGTCGGCAGGGCGCTGGCCAGTGATGTAGGTCAGGTCCATCGCATCATGAATACAGTCTTGCTGCCCGTGGATTTACTCAACGGCAAAAGCTGTAGCAAATGGTAGAGCGCCGCGCATGCAGCGGATGGCGTGGTAATGGAGGCACTGCCAATGCTGGACTCGCCTGCACGGCTTGCCGGCTGCGCGTCCTTTGGATACCCGCGGCGACCTATTCTGCTCTCGGGTGTTGTAGTGGCCATATGGTCTGCCGATCAGTAAGCAGGCTGACACGCGCGCAGCCTAGTCTTCGTCGAACGAACTGACAGAGGGTCTTGTAAGTGAGTCAAGGACTGCTCGCCGACCCGGCAGTGGCCTAGCCGCGTTTCGCGCGGTAGTCGTCTAGGCCATCGATTCGGCCAGGCCTTGGCGCGGGGGTGGCGACAGGTGTGCGAAGGGCATTGAAGACCGCGGTCAGGCGCCGCGACTTAGCCTGTGGGCCGACACCCAGTGCAACTAGAGCGGACAGAGCTGTGGCGGTCAGATCAGCGTTACCGTCGCTCACGGTTGCTCCTTAAGCACCAGTGAGTGCTGCAGTGTCAGGCTGAAAATCCAGTCGCTCAGCGCGCGGTATTCATCTTCGCGCAGTTCGTCACGTTCAATGGACGCAAGTATCCGACCCTGCGCGGCGCCAGCGCGATACTCCAGCTCCAGTATGTTGGCGCTGTCGCTCAGTTCATTGGCGGCGGTGAGCAAGGCGCAGGCGGCGACCTTCGGCAGGCGTTCGACGGCGGCGTAGAGTTTGGCGGGCAGCGCCTCTAGGGAGATGGTGGAGGGCGGGAATAGCGCTAGTCGCTCGGGCTGTGCTTTGCGGGGTACAGGTCTCAGACCTTGTAGGATGGTTTGGAGACCCTCAAGCGCCTCAAGGGCATCTTCCATGCTGTTTCTGCAAACAGTGCTCATCTTAAAACTCCTGAACACGCCGGGGCGTAGCAACCGCAGCCGGCGAAGACTGAGCGAGCCGGGTGTGAACTTTAGAACTTAATCAGCCGGTTCGTTCCAGAACGAAAAGAAACCTACAGCGTTCCTCTGTTCCTGTTATAGCCACATGCTATCAGCTAATGCAGTGCATTTGTATAGGACTCGCTATGCTCGGCGCCTCTAGCGCGGCCTTTTTCACGGGGATTAGTCTGCTATTGAGTCGTCATATTCTGACTTTTTAGAAGTGTCGATGTGCGGTACCAGTTGATCTTGCATTCGAAGAAGGATGGCTCGTAGTGCTGGCCACGGTGCGGCACCCATGTTGAGAATCAGGCTGCTTTCTGGTGATCCCCACCGAAGGTGTGCCCGGCTTCGATCCAGACCGCCTGCAGCCAGTCAGGTTTCTTCGCCATCGGCTTCTTGAGGGTGCCGGCGACGACCACCGAGTCGACTTTGCGGTCGAAGGTCACGGCGCGCCTCAGCACCATGGCGTGTCTTCGACTCGGCAGGTCCACCACGTCGAAGCGGCCCAGCAGGTCCCTCTGCAGGTCCTGATAGTGCCCTTCGGTCCAGATCGTCCCGACCACCTCACCATCAACCAGGACATGGTAGTAGCAAGCCAGGCACCAGTGAAGCTCCCTTGTGGTGTTGTGCTCGGCATTCAACGAGTAGGCGCCGAGCGCGTGGGTGACCTTCGCCTGCCGCTCTGAGAGGGAGAGCAGCCCGAACTGGCAGGCCTCGTCAGCCTGTGCAAGTAAGTAGTGGTAGTGATCGTCAGTGCGGTAGAGGAAGGCAACTTTGTCGTACAGCGCGACTTCAGCAGGCGTCGCTGATCATCGATAATTTCATGTCATTGGTATGTCGAACGAATCAGGTGACAGTAAGGGAGGTGGACAGGGTGCTCAGAGCGGACGAGAAGGGGCGAAAATCAGTTCCAGAAGGTATTTCGCGACCTCAGTAATATCGGGTCTCGTATAGGGTTTATTTCCTGTTAGAATCGGAATGCTTTCACGGCTGAGCGCAGCACCTTTGCGGGATTTGTATGATGGTCTTGAAAACCGTCGACGGGCAACTGTCCTAGAGTTCGAATCTCTACGCTTCCGCCACCATTACAACGTTGAAAGCCCCGCACTGCGGGGCTTTCGCGTTTCTGTCGGAGGAAATGCCTCGTCTTGGCCTTTCGCCCAATCACGTATCGCGCAGATTGCGATTGCCTTGTACAAGTTGAACAACGTCAGAAAAGGCTGATCATCCCGATAGATGATTCTGTAGGACATTGATCCGCTCAGTTAAACTTCAAGTACCAACCTCCGGAAAATCCTGAATGAATCAAGTCGAAGATCTCGAGCGGCAGATGCGCGAAGCGCTGGGCGTTGCTCCGAAAAAAATCAAAACCACTCGAGAAGTCAGCAACCCCATGCGGGGGTACCTGATCGTTCTCAGTGTGCGTGGCGATAGTGGGCCCGCATTTCGTTTCGAGCATCGCTCGCGCTCGCTGAGTCGCACCGAAGCCATCCTGGAGGCGGAGAAAGCAGCGCGCAGCGCTGGCTACAAGCCCTGGGCACTGCTGGATGCCGTCGAGGCCTGAGGCCTGCCGACAAGGAGCCCGACGGTGACGGCTGCACTAATCCTCTGGGGAATCCTGCTGGTCGCCGGTACCGCATGGCTGGCGTTACGCAAAGCACGGCGAGCCGTAGGCAAGCACCAGGGGGGCGGTTCCAGCTACGACTTAATCAGCGCATCTGTCGCAACTGGCGATAGCGACGCGTTCCGCAGAGGCAATCACGCTGACTGTGGCAGTGCGGATACGGATTCGGGCGGTGGATGCGAGTCCGCTGGCAGCAGCGCTGACTGAGCGCATGATCGATAGCGCAGCGGCAATACGCCTGCATCATTGCCATCGATATTTCCAGAGCGGGAACTCTCCGGTACGGCCGTCCTAGACGTGCCAGCGAGCATCTGTCAGCATTTATTCCGCCTGTGCTGCATTTCTCTGGCGCTTGCATTTTGGCGAACGGCTTCCAAGCTAGGTCGTAGAGCCGCTTTCTGTTAAGGTTCGGCAATTGTTCGGGGCTTCTTTTGCGAGGCTCGTCATTCCATTCTGCTCAAGGGGTGCTGCGTGATTAAGGTGCTGGTGGTCGATGATCACGATCTGGTGCGCACCGGAATTACCCGCATGCTGGCTGATATCGACGGCCTGCAGGTTGTCGGGCAGGCCGACTCCGGCGAGCGAGGGCTGCAACTGGCTCGTGAGCTCAAGCCCGATGTCGTCCTGATGGATGTGAAGATGCCCGGCATTGGCGGCCTCGAAGCCACCCGCAAGCTGCTGCGCAGCCAGCCGGACGTCCGCGTCGTGGTGGTGACGGTGTGCGAAGAGGATCCGTTCCCCACTCGCCTGATGCAAGCCGGCGCGGCTGGTTACCTCACCAAGGGCGCGGCCCTCGACGAGATGGTCCAGGCGATTCGCCAGGTGTTTGCCGGCCAGCGCTACATCAGCCCGCAGATCGCGCAGAACCTGGCATTGAAATCCTTCGAGCCGGAGCGGAATGCATCGCCGTTCGACACACTTTCCGAGCGTGAAATCCAGATCGCACTGATGATCGCCAACTGCCACAAGGTGCAGAGCATCTCGGACAAGCTGTGCCTCTCGCCCAAGACCGTGAATACCTACCGCTACCGTATCTTCGAGAAGCTCTCGATCACCAGTGACGTCGAACTGGCGCTGCTGGCTGTCCGGCACGGCATGGTCGACGCCAGCAACTGATCATGGTGCAACCGTTCGATTCGGCGGCCTTCCTGGCGACCTGCAGCGGGCGGCCGGGCGTTTATCGCATGTTCGACGCAGACGCCAAGCTGCTGTATGTCGGCAAGGCGAAAGACCTCAAGAAGCGTCTCTCCAGTTATTTCCGCAAGTCCGGCCTGGCGCCGAAGACGGCCGCGCTGGTGGCGAAGATCGCCCAGGTCGAGACCACCATCACCGGCAACGAGACCGAGGCGCTGCTGCTGGAGCAGACGCTGATCAAGGAGTGGCGCCCGCCTTACAACATCCTGCTGCGCGACGATAAGTCGTACCCCTACGTCTTCCTGTCGAGCGAGGATCAGTACCCGCGTCTGACCATCCATCGTGGCGCAAAGAAGGCCAAGGGGCGTTATTTCGGCCCGTACCCGAGCGCCGGGGCGATTCGCGAAAGCCTCGCGCTGCTGCAGAAGGCCTTCTTCGTGCGGCAGTGCGAGGACAGCTACTACCGCAACCGCACGCGTCCCTGCCTGCAGTACCAGATCAAGCGCTGCAAGGCACCATGCGTCGGGCTGGTGAGCGAAGAGGAATACGCCGAGGACGTGCGCCACTCGATCATGTTCCTCGAGGGGCGCAGTAACGTACTGGCCGAGGAGTTGTCCACCAGCATGGAGCAGGCGGCGATGCGCCTGGACTTCGAAAAGGCCGCCGAGCTACGCGACCAGGTTCAGATCCTGCGCCGTGTGCAGGACCAGCAGAGCATGGAGTTCGGCACCGGCAACGTGGATGTGGTGGCAGCCATCGTAACGCCTGGTGGAGCTTGCGTGCACCTGATCAGCGTGCGTGGCGGGCGAGTGCTGGGCAGCAAGAATTTCTTCCCGCAGGTGGCGATCGAAGAAGAGGTGGGGGATGTCCTGCTGGCCTTCCTTGGGCAGTACTACCTCAGCCACCACGAGCGCGACCTGCCGAATGAACTGATCGTCAATGCCGTGCATGAGGACTACCCGATCCTCGCCGCGGCTATCGAGGAGTCCCGAGGTCGCCTGCTGGAAATCACCCCGCGGGTGCGTGGCACACGTGCGCGCTGGCAGCAGCTGGCAGTGACCAATGCCGAGCAGGCTCTGGCGGCGCGTCTAGCCAACCGCCAGCATATGGCTGCGCGCTTCGATGCGCTGGGTGAGGCGCTGGATCTGCCCGAGGCGCCGCAGCGCCTCGAGTGCTTCGACATCAGCCACTCCAGCGGCGAAGCGACAGTGGCTTCCTGTGTGGTCTTCGGCCCGGAAGGTGCGCTGAAGTCGGACTATCGCCGCTTCAATATCGAAGGCATTACCGGTGGCGACGATTATGCTGCCATGCACCAGGCGCTGACCCGTCGTTTCAGTCGCCTGAAAGAGGGCGAGGGCAAGATGCCCGACATCCTCCTGGTGGACGGCGGCAAGGGACAGTTGGCGATGGCTCAGGAAGTGCTGCAGGAACTGGCTGTGGTCGGCCTGACCTTGCTGGGCGTAGCCAAGGGTGTCACCCGCAAGCCTGGGCTTGAAACGCTCTACCTCAACGACGCCGAGCACGAATTCACCTTGCCCGCCGACTCGCCCGCGCTGCATCTGATCCAGCAGATCCGTGACGAGGCACACCGCTTTGCAATCACCGGCCACCGCGCCCGGCGCGGCAAGGCCCGGCGCACCTCGACACTAGAAGACGTCGCTGGCGTCGGGCCCAAGCGCCGCCGTGACCTGCTCAAGCATTTCGGCGGGTTGCAGGAACTGGGCAGAGCCAGTATCGATGAAATTGCCAAAGCCCCCGGTATCAGCAAAAAGCTGGCAGAGCAGATTTATGCTGCCCTGCACAGCGAGTAGAATGCCGGCTCAACTCGAAGACCTTCCGACCCGATGAATATCCCGAACCTGCTCACACTGCTCCGCGTTCTGCTCATTCCGATCTTCATCCTGTTGTTCTATCTCCCGTTCCCGGCCAGCCACCTGGCTGCCAGCGCCGTATTCGCGCTTGCCGCCGCGACTGACTGGCTGGACGGCTACCTGGCGCGCCGATTGGGGCAGAGCACGCCGTTCGGGGCCTTCCTCGACCCGGTGGCGGACAAGCTGATGGTCGCCACTGCGCTGGTGCTGCTGGTGGAGGAGCATGCGAACCTGTGGCTGACGCTTCCCGCCGCTATCATCATCGGGCGCGAAATCGTGGTATCGGCGTTGCGCGAGTGGATGGCCGAGATCGGGGCGAGGGCGCATGTCGCCGTTTCCAGCCTGGGCAAGTGGAAGACCGCGGCGCAGATGCTGGCGCTGGTGATTCTCCTGGCCAATCCGCCGCTGATGACGTTCTGGGTCCTGATTGGCTATGCGCTGCTGATCGTTGCCGCGATCCTTACCCTGTGGTCGATGCTGCACTATCTGCTGGCGGCCTGGCCGCACCTGAACACGACCCCGAAAGAGAAATAAGTTTTTTTGAATCAAGGAGTTGACAGGCATTTCCAAATCGTTAGAATGGCGCCCGTCAACACGACAACGCGGGAATAGCTCAGTTGGTAGAGCACGACCTTGCCAAGGTCGGGGTCGCGAGTTCGAGTCTCGTTTCCCGCTCCAGATTTTGATGATTCGCCTTGAGTCATCCGTGTCATGGCTGAGTAGCAGAGTGGTTATGCACCGGATTGCAAATCCGTGAACGCCGGTTCGATTCCGACCTCAGCCTCCAATAGAAAAGCCCTGTAAATCGAAGATTTACAGGGCTTTTTCTTTAACTGCCCGCTGCAGGAACTGCGAGCTTCAGCAGCTTGCGCGGGGAGAGTAGGGCTGTATATAGTCCTGCCCTTTCCGGGCTTACCCCGGAAACACTGCAACGCGCTGCCGCCCGGATGGCGAAATCGGTAGACGCAGGAGACTTAAAATCTCTCGCCCTTTGGGCGTGCCGGTTCGAGTCCGGCTCCGGGCACCACTTATTCTTTCCGAGCGTTTCCAAGACGTCACGGAGATCCAGACTAGCCGGGGTTTTCCCCGGCTTTTTTGTGCCCAAAAGACCCGACCGTTTCGTTGAAAGCCCGGAGCTTTGTGAGTAGATTTGTGAGTAAGGATCTATCTTTCTCATCGTTCTACTCACGTGCGGCGTTCGAAGCGGCGCCGCACGTGGCACCTGGAGCGCGCCGTGCCGCTTACAGATACCGCTGCTCGCACAGCTAAGCCAAGGGAAAAGCTCTACCGCGTCTCAGACACGCTGGGCTTGAGCCTTGAGATCACGCCCAACGGAAGCAAACTATGGCGCTTTCGTTATCGCTTTGCCGGCAAGCCCAAGATGATCAGTCTCGGCGCCTATCCGTCGATAACCCTGGCCAGGGCGCGAGAGCTGCGCGATACGGCGCGATCGCAGGTCGCTTCGGGGGTTGACCCCTCTCACCACAAACAAGCTCAGAAGCGTGCGCTTGAGGCTGCCACCTACACCTTCGAAATGCTTGCCGACGAGTGGCACGCTTACAGCGCGCCTCGCTGGGCGGAAGCCACCGTGCAGAAAGCTCGGGCGTACCTCGATAAGGACATCATCCCCGCAATTGGCAAGCGCCCCGTTACAGAGATCAGCAGGCCTGATTTGGTCGATCTGGTGAGGAGGGTGGAGGGTCGCGGGGCAATGAACGTCGCCGGCAAGGTCCGCCAGTGGTTGAACCAGATTTTCAGGTTCGGTCTGGCCCGCGGAGTTGTCGAAACGAATCCTGCAACTGATCTTGATGTGGTGGCGGCGCATACGCCTCCGGCGAGGCATCACCCGCACATCCCGCTCGCTGAAATCCCAGAGCTACTGGATTTACTCTCCAGTGCTTCTTGCGATGTTTCCACCAAGATCGCCATTCGCTTACTGCTCCTCACCGGCGCACGTCCGGGTGAGTTACGCCAAGCACCCTGGAGTGAGTTCGACTTGGATGCTGCGGTTTGGACGGTGCCGGCTGCTCGTATGAAGGCCCGCCGTCCTCACATTATTCCGCTGCCCACCCAGGCGGTAGAGCTGCTGCGCGCTCAGCATGCAATCACGGGACGTTATGTCTTGGCGTTTGCGGGCAAGGCCAACACTAGCCGCCCACTGAGCGAGAACACAGTGAACAAAGCTTTGAGCACGATCGGTTATGCCGGAAGACAAACCGGCCACGGGTTCCGCCACTTGCTCAGCACTGAGCTGAACAGCCGTGGCTATAACCGTGATTGGATTGAGCGTCAGCTTGCGCACAGCGACAAAGATGAAATCCGCGATACCTACAACCACGCTCAGTACCTCGAGCAGCGTCGTGGAATGATGCAGGCGTGGGCAGACGAGATCGTTCAGTTGTGCTCGAAGCTCGATAGCTCAAAAAACACCTAGAGGAGGGTTGGCATGTCTGAATCTGGAAGTGAGCGTTGGCAACTCATACCCGACGATGAAAACCCGCGAAAGCTTCTTTGGAATTGGGAACCCACTGCCAAGGATGATCTGGATGACCTTTTTTATAGGATACGAAATGGCACTGGGACCGGCGTCGACCACGAACTCTTTTACGCCTCCATCATCGATCGATTCATTACGCGAGTATATGCAGGTGAAGAGGTAGAGCAGTGGGTGATGGATCGGCTCGCTGACGCGTTCAGTAAGGTCTTAATGGGGGGGGACTGGATCGATGAAATTCCACTGCCAGGGCGGCCAGGGAATGCAATCCGTCCATGGAGAGATGACCGAGACCTGCAGATATTCTGCGATGTTTCGAACTCGCTCAACTTAGAAAACGCCGTAGTTGTTAACGCGATCCAGAGCGCTGCCGACAAGAACGCCGTATCTTTTGAGACTGCTCGAGCAGCTTACTACCGCTGGAAGAACAGCCTGGGTCGCTGAGTTCTAAAAATCCCTTAAAACCTTAGAAAGCCCTGAAGTCAGGGCTTCCGTAGCTTTATCGCCATCGTTCCCCAAATCGCCCAAGGAGGCGCAGACGATGGCAAAACCAGCCAGCAGCAAACAGGACCGCCGATTCATTAAGCTCAATGAGGTCCTGAATCTCACGGCGCTGAGTACCACTGAGGTATATCGGCGCATCTCTGCAGGGACATTCCCTACTCAAATTCATCTCGGTCCAAAGTCGGTTGTTTGGATCGAATCCGAGGTGGTTGCCTGGTGCGAACAGCGCATTGCTGAAGCTCGCGGGGTGGCCGCCTAATGAACAAAAAAAAGGCCGACCAACAGGCCAGCCCTCAAAATTCGCAACGTAATACTATCACAGTCGCTAACGCTCCCACCAAGGTCAGCAGGATCCTTGCCTACCTGGTCGCCGGCGGCTCTCTCAATCGTTTCGAAGCCGAGCGCCTTGGCGATCACTGCCTGAACTCGACCATCAGCGCCCTGAAGCACGACTGGGGCATCCACTTCCAGGCCCTGCCTGAGCGTGTACCCACCCGTTGGGGCAAGGCCTGCGACGTAAAGCGGTACAGCATCCCCGAATCGGATCGCGCACGTGCCCAGCGTGCCCTGTCGATGATGACCAGCAATCGCGGGGTGGCAGCATGACGCTTGCGAACCTCTCGACCTGGCCCTATAGTCATCTCGCTGCCGCACATTCGGCAGTCGGGATTGGCGTCCCGGAAGCATTGGCGGACACACCGCCTCAGAGCGGTTTTTTTGTGTCCGCAGCATGGCAGCACCTCTATGGGTGGGGCCGTGTGGTGGCATCTTCGGATGCGCCGGTTCCAATGCCCGGTACGCCAACGCCGCACGGCTCCGCTCTCCCTGATTGGCGTCAGACGAGCGGAAAGTCATCCAGCATTGGAGATCTTTCCATGACCAAGCGTCGCATCCTCACCCTCAATCCGTCCAAAGCTCGGGCCGCCTACCATCGCGCCTGCGCCCTGGCCGCACTCCACGCCGATTCCTCTCTGTCTGTCCGCTTGGCTCGTTACAACGAAGCCATGACTCGTGCTCGCGCCCTGGAAGCTCAGGAGGTGAGCCATGCATAGTCTCACTCGCCTGTCTGGCCGTGTCGGCAACGAACTTGTCTGCGCCGGTATTGCTCTGGAGACGCTGGGCAATCTGCTGACTGCTGACAACTCCAAGCACAATCTCGAAGAGAAAGACGTTGATGGGTTGAACCACGCCGTGCTGGCCATCTCTGCCTTTGTCCTGTCCGCTGGATATGACCTCTGTGAAGCGGCTGAGCTTGAGCAGGAAGGAGGCGAGCAATGAAGACCGATACCACTCTTCGACTTGGTCGCCGCCAATATCGGGATTACGCCAGGCAAGCGAAGGAAAGCGGCAGCTACCTCGATATTGCTACTTACCGTGAGCTGGGCAACAACTGGGGGATGTTCAACCGGATGGCCCGCTCGGTCTTTATCGACGCATCTTGCGATGTTGTTCGCTACGACGAAATAGCGGGGATCACTCTCGCCGCTTCGGTGAAAACTGAGGATTTCAGGGGTGCCATTCGCCCAGAGCTTGACTGGTCAGCACTCGAGGACCACGAGATTTATCCGTTCATTCTGCAGCACGAGATTGGCCATCGAGTCGACAACTTCGAGACCTATGCCACTTCGGATATCGAGAACACGCAAATCCGTAAGCGTTGCGAGCGCTGGATGACGATGGTCAACGAAGTTCTTGCGGATCGCTATGCCTGGAATGTGATCCGCCCCGGCGAGCCGCTTCCCCTTAGCGAGCACGGAAAGGAAATCGAGCAGCACGTCAGCGAATGCCTATTCCTCATCGAATCTTTCGTACCCAAGAAGAAAGTTTTCAAGGGTCAACGCGGAACCGGGCAGTACGAGAATGTTACGGAGTGGATGCTAACGACGAACGAGCGGATGGAGTTCGTAGGCAGCAAGGTTTCACAAGCTGCTGTTAGGCGTTCGCGAGAGCGTGAGCTGCGGACCCGGGAGCGCCTTGGATATAAAAGGGTTCCCGGCACTCCGGCGCTGGTCCCGTTCTAAATGGCCCGATCTCTCGCCAGGTCGAAAGGCCGCCGAGAGTCCGGGACCTTCGCTGCCATTCCTCATGCGGTGATGGACAGCGAAGACTTCCGGTCGCTCTCCGGTGGCGCGCTCAAGGTACTGCTGGGCTTGCTCCGGCAGTACCGTGGCGCGAACAACGGCGACCTCAGCGCCTCGATGGGCCAGGCACGGGAGTGGGGAGTTCGTAGCTCCTCCACTCTGGCCGCATCCATCAAGGAGCTGATGGACTGCGATCTGATCATCCGCACCCGGGAAGGAAGGTTCATCAAGCCTGGTGGTTGCTGCGCCTTGTACGCGATCACCTGGCGTCCTATCGATCCCTGCGATGAAAAGATCGAGGTGTCGCCGACCACTACGGCTCCGCGGAAATTCAGCCTCGAATTATCAAATCACCCACTTCGAAAATCGAACCGACTCAGTTCGAAAATCGAAGCGATGGAGGCATAGAGCAGCATGAAAACCATGCTCATCGATTCTAAAATCGAACCGACCACGGGTATTCACTTACTTCGATTTTCGAAGTCCTTCTTAGATATACCAGGCGCAGCCTGGGATGTAGCTCTGTTGATCTACCTGTTCTGCAGCTCCAAAAGGTGCTCAAAAGTGCGCGCGGCCCTTCGGCGCAAAATTTCCGACCTCGGATTTTTGTCCGACCTGGCCCGGGTAGTCGTAAGCGGGCAGAGAAGGGTGGTGACGTCGTCCAATGCCGGCGCGGCATGTGGGGCGGCGCAGGCTTACCCGGTCCTGGAGCGAGTTCAGCTCCAGGATGACCCGCTCCAGTGTGTAGAAATCAACACAGTGAGACGTTTTGGTCTCACTGAGGCGTTTCCACCACGCTCGGTCACGAAGCGTGTACGTTTGGTGGGCAGTACTTTTCGTCTTGGTCGCAGGTCTACTCAAGCCGTCGGTGGGGTAACGCCCACTGCGTTAGTGCCATTCGAATCCTTGGTTGCGGAAAACCAGCAAGCCAGTATGCGGAAAACCAGCAAACTGGCAGCGGGGTGGTGCTGATGAGCGATTCGATTGAGGAGCGCATCGAGGCCACCACTAGGTTGTTGCTGGAGACCTGTCGTGAGCGCGAGATTCGCCTCTCTGGTGATCACGCAGTGAGCGAGAACGATGCTGCTGATCTGCTGGGGTACTCGAGCGGCGACACGCTGCGGAAGCAGGTAAGCGAAGGCATCTGCCAGTTGCCTCATCGGCGCCTCGGAAATCGCCGCCTTTACCGGCTTCGCGACCTCGCCGTGGAGATCGAAAGGACATACGGTCACGGATAACCCGGAAAACGCCGGTTTTCGCAGAATAGGCGGAAATCTCGGCATGGTTCCGAGGTCGCAAGGAAGCGACCATTTCTCCAGCAACTTTTCCTGGAGAACCCCATGCGCGAGCTAGTCCTTTCTCAATTCACCAAGGCGCTTCTGGCTAACCGCGGAAATCCCCAGACCGCTTTGTCAGTGAGCAAAAACCTTTACGGCCATTCCAACGCCGTGGTTCGCCTGCTGGAGAAGGCCGTTGTCACCACCGGCGATCTCCATGCTGATCCTGACTTCCGCTCCGCTGGGCGCGCATTCATCGAGCTCGTTCAAACCCGCTCCCTGATCGGCAAAATCAACGCGATCTCTCCCTTCCGCGCAATCCCTGCGGAGACCCGCGTGCTGGCGCAAACTGAGAGACCGGTTGCTTACTGGACTGCCCAGGGCCAGCCGAAGAGGGTCACTCACACAGCCTTCGAGCAGAAGCGTCTCATTTCGAAAAAGATCACCGGGCTCCTGGTGCTGACCAACGAACTCCTTGAAGGCCAAGGCGCCGCTTTCGAATCCGCGGTGAGCAACGACCTGGTGAATCCAATCGCCGCTCTTGAAGGCCTTTCCTTCTTGGATCCAACCAGTGCCGGTGGCGTCGATTCTCCTGCTTCGATCACAAACGGAGTCGCCCCAATTCCGTCATCCGGCACCGATGCGGATGCCGTTCGAGCAGATATCCGCGCACTCTTTGCTGCTTTCGACGGTTCGCTCGAAACCGCGGTGATTGCAATGCACCCAGAGACGGCTCTTGAGCTGTCGATGATGCAAGCGTCGCTTGGCGAGACCAGTCTGACTGTGCGAGGTGGTGAACTGTTCGGCGTCCCAGTGGTGACCAGCGACTCGGTACCGAGAGACTCCAGCGGCGCTCTGGTGGCGCTGATCGATCCGGCAGGCATCCTCCTGACGGATGAAGGTGTCGACATCCTTCAGTCCAATATCACCACCATCCAGGTGGACGATGGGCAAGGTGGCACTGGGTACCTTTCGCTCTGGCAGAACAACCTCACATCCGCCCTGGCCGAGCGCTTCCTGAACTGGGAAGTCGCACGGGCTGGCTCGGTTGCGTGGCTGTCCGGCGTTCAGTGGGGTGTCTGATGAGCGACTATCGCCCCCTTGCCGAGAGAATGATTAAGCGAATCGGCGAAGAGGCTGAGCAATTCCGGAAGGAAGGGCTCAAGGACGCCTCCTATGTGACTGCCGCCGTCGGCATTCTCTCTGCCCACCTCGCACGTGCTATTGGCCGCATCGAAGTCCTCGAAAGTGAGCTGAAGGATCTATCCATGAAGGCCGATGCGATTGAAGAGCGAGGCCTTAAGTATTGCGGTACCTGGCAACGCGCCATGGATTACCGCCGCGGTGATTGTGTGACCCACAAGGGCAGCCTCTGGACAGCGGTGAAGGCCACCGACAAGGCGCCCGACGAAGCCGCGCCTGATTGGCAGCTCTCGGCCAAGGGGGCGCAGCGATGAGCTCTAATCAGAACTGCAACGAAGTCATCTTCGCCATGGGCAGGATCATCGGTCAGAACGCCGACTGGCTGGATGGTCGTCTCTTCCAGAAGCTCGCAATGATCGCTGCTCGCGCGAACTACGAAGACGAAGAGCTCGACGACTACGGCACCTTCGACGACATGCGTCGAGCCTTCGAAATCTCGTCTGCAGCACTCCGCGATGAAGTCCAGCACCAGGGTAAGGGGCGCCGCCCATGAGCGACCTGATGAGAGAGTTCTTCGAGGCCTCCGGTGATCGCCTCCTGCAACTTTTGGCCGAGCTTCCCGAGTCGTATCTAGCGCACATGAAGCAGCTTCCCATTCACCCCGAACTGGCCGGGCGCCTGGCCCAGGTCAGCGAGGAAGTGGGAGAAGTTCGAGTTCTGAAGGTAGAGCCAGATCAACTGATCATCGTGGTGCTGAAGGGCGATCCGGCTCCGTACTTGATGACGCTCAGGCTCGAGCCACAGCAGATCCACTAGCACCGACCTCAACGGACAAGTCGTGAGTGTCCAGAACAACCGCGACAGCCTGCGCGTGCAATCCCTCCTACGAGCGACTTCAAGCGCGATATCGCCGGCACGGTGGCAGGCAACTCTTCACAAGTTGGAAGGTATAGAAAATGGCATCACAGAGCCTCGGCACCCTTACTCTTGATTTGATTGCCCAAGTCGGCGGATTCGTGTCCGGCATGGATAAAGCCGAGCGCAGCTCGGCGAAATGGCGGAAGGAGGTCGAGAAGAACGCCAAAGCCGCCGGGGTAGCAATCGGCGCAGGCATTGCTGCTGGGGTAACTGCGCTGGGTGCGATCACCGTCGGCGCCATCAACTCAGCGAAAGAGATTTCGAATCTCTCCAGCGTGGCCAACACCAGCACCACCGAATTCCAGAAGTACGCGGCTGGTGCAAAGGTGGTGGGCATTGAACAGGAAAAGCTCGCCGACATCTTCAAGGATGTGAACGACAAGGTCGGCGACTTCCTGAACACTGGCGGCGGTGCGCTCGCCGACTTCTTCACCAACATCGCCCCGAAGGTTGGCGTCACCGCTGATGACTTCCGGAATCTGTCGGGACCGCAGGCATTGGGCCTTTACGTCCAGAGCCTGGAGAAGGCGAACGTCAGCCAAGCCGACATGACCTTCTACATGGAAGCGATCGCCAGCGATGCGACAGCGCTGCTCCCTCTGCTGCGTGACGGCTCGAAGGGTTTCAAGACCCTCGGTGATGCCGCTGAGCAGGCTGGGGCAATCATGGACAAGGAGACTATCGACGCGGCCAATCGCTTGAGCGCCGCCGTATGGCTGATAGAACAGAACGCCACTGGCCTTAAGAACCAGGTCGCGAAAGGTCTATTGCCTGTCCTGAGCAAATTCATCGAGGGTCTGAATGACACTTCGGCGAACGGCCTGCTCGCAAAGGTGGTGGCAGAGGATCTGTCTAATAGCTTCCAGATGCTGGGCAAGTGGGCGCTTGGCGCTGTGGCCGGCATCCACCTGCTGTACCTGGGCATCAAGACCCTGTCCGATGTCGATACGGCGTCGATGAAGGGGGCGAACTGGTGGGAGAAATGGGTACCGCCGGCGCGCTTCTATCGCACTTTCGACAACTTCGACGACGTGAAGAATGTCCTGGAGCAGGCCGGGGTGAAGATCGACGCTGCCGCCCAGGGCTACGGCAACCTCCTGCAGAGCTTCGACAAGCCTGTCTCGGAGAAGTCATCCAACAAGATCTTGGAAATCTCCAAGATGATGGACGATCTCAGGAATCGCGCCAGCAAGCCCGGCACCTTCACCGCCGTCACCGATGAGCAGAAGGCCAGCCAGAAAGCCGCAGAGCAGGCCGCCAAGGCTCTCCAGAATCAGTTCGACCAGGCCGAGACGGGCTACGAGCGGCAGATCGCTCTGATCAACACCGAGGTGGACAAGCGAAAGGATGCCACCGAAGTCGCAAAGCTCCAGTTTGAAATCGAGTCAGGTAAGCTGAAGGGCATCAATGCCCAGCAGCAGGAGCGCCTCAACGGCCTGGCCGCGGAACTCGACCGTCTGCAGAAGTTGAAACAGGCCAACGAGGACGCGGCTAAGGCTGCCGCATACCGAGCCGGGCTTTCCAAGGAGAACGATACAGCCGCAGCAGCTCTCGATATCGATATATCCGGCGCTGGACTTGGAGACAAAGCACGTGATCGTCTCAGAGAAAGTCTTCAGATTCGCCAGACCTACGCAGAGAAGCTCTCTGACTTGGCCGAGCGCTATCAATCTGGCGACATCAGCAAGGAGCAGTATGACCAGAACACCAAGGACCTACAGAACGCACTGAATCAACGCCTGCAGATTCAGGAAAATCATTACGAGCAATTGGACAAGATCCAAGACGATTGGATGAACGGCGTAAACGACGCCTTTCAGAACTATGTCGATAGCGCCTCCGACCATAGCCAGCAGGCTGCTAACGCAATCACCTCGATCCTGGACACCACGTCTTCATCCATTTCGCAGAATTTCGTGGACATCCTGCAGGGAACTGAGAGCTTCAGCCAAGGCGCCCAGGCGGTCATTTCTGACCTCTCTAACGCGATCATCCAAGCCCTCGTTGAGATCGCAGCAAAAGCTCTAGTCGTGAAGACGATCACTGGTATCGCGGGTTTCTTCGGCGGCGGTGCCGGGGCAGCTTCTGCAAGCGATGGCGGCGGCGGTCTCTCAGACCTCGGAGAACTACTCCCTGGCTTTGCTAGTGGCGGCTGGACAGGCGCCCAGGCGCGTAACGCGATTGCCGGCATTGTCCACGGCCAGGAATTTGTATTCGACGCAAGTTCGACTAATCGCATAGGCAAGGAGAACCTGGAGGCACTGCGCTCTGGGAAACTCGATGCGACTCTCAACAGGTTCCAAGAAGGGGTGTCCCAGACCACCAATAACAATGGTGACCGAAATATCAACGTTACCGTGGCCCTTCCTCCTGGCAGTTCGACTAAGGAACAAAGGTCCAGCGGGGCAAGGATAGGGCGCCAGATTGCCAACGCCGTAGACTCAGCTCAGAGGTACAACTGATGACCAAAGAAGAAGTGAAGATCGACCTAGTAGATAGGCCCGACGGCAAAGCCACGCTGTGGACTGCAACGAATAACGAAGATCGTCCGATGGAGTTCGAGGTGGTAACGGAGAAAGGAACTCGGGTCATCACCGTCGTCCCGCCTGGTGGATTTATTCAAGTCATCACGAGCAGCAAGGAAGACGCGAATATCAAATATCGTGAGGTCACGGGCAAAGGAGCCCATTGATGGCCAGGCTCAGGACACTGAAGCCACGCCTGCAAGAGTTCAAAGGGAAAGAGCCGCGCCCATTGCCCAGCACCAGGGAGCGCAGAATGACCGGCAGGAAGCTTCAGGAGCGTCGGTTGCGTGTGTGGTCGAAGGATCCCTGTTGCGCGCACTGCGGCAAGCTATGCGCTTTCCCTGAAGGCTTCGAGCTGGATCACAAGCTATCCCTTCACGCTGGTGGCGCTGACACGGACGAGAACTGCCAGGTGCTCTGTTCAGGGCCTGATGGTTGCCACGCGAAGAAGACGGCTACTGACCTTGGATACAGACAGAAGAGAACCATCGGCATCGATGGTTGGCCAGTCGGGTAACGGGGGGATACGGATACCCTGGTGGGCGCCGAGGCGGAAACCGCCTCGGAAGCTTATCATCCATTAATCCGTAGATTTTTCGTTTTGCAGATGCAAAAAGCCCCGCAAAGCGGGGCCTGTTCAATCCCTAGAAACCAGGGAATCCATCGTCATCATCTTCGCCGTCCTGTGACGGCAGCTCAGAGCAATCGTCGATCGTAGATTTGGCTTCGTTGATGTGTTCTTCAGCATCGTCTAGAAGCTGGCTGAAATTGCTGACCGAAATGGTTTCGAGATTTACAGTCTGGAGGTTGTCTGCGAGAGTGCGAAGCGCATCAGGCATCCCGTCTAGACGAATACACTCCTCTCCATAAGGCAGGTCATCCAAAGGGACGTAGTCGCGCGGGTCTCGCGCCTTCTTTTTGTTGTCGATTTCGGTAGCTACCGCAAGGTAGTTCTCAGCCTCCTCAGCGACCTCTTCTGCCCGGCTGACTAACTCCTGAATTTTCTCTTTTGCGTCTTCCAAGAGATCCGACATCGAAACACCTCTCCCTGCGTCATGTGAACGGTCACGTTAGCGAATTTTGCAGCGGACATTCGAGTAACAAGCTGATGTGGCGCAATGATCCTTTGACTCACTGTAACCTACGAGATCGTTCTGGATAGGTACCCGAAGTTCAGCCCCTGATGCCGGGCAGTCAGGATGACAACTGGTGGAGGAGACGTCTGATCTCTCCAGCATCTACTTGTGCCTGCATCCCTTCAAAAAATTGGACTACATTTCGGCCGCGGAGAGTCTGATAGAGCTCCTCACCGAAGTCTGTTCTCTCCATTGCACCCAGGATCGCAGCGCCTCCACGGCGTACACCCGCAGGTCGGATTAGCCCAGACGCTTGCAACTGCTCTCCGAGTAGTTCACTGATGTCAATCAGTTCAGCGTGAGTTTGGTTGAGCTCGGCTTTAGCGGCGAGAAGATCACGCTCGTACTGCCCCGCAACGAGGCCAGGGCTGAAAGTCTGTCCACCGCCATTGGCAGCACCAAGCAAGCGTTTGATCAATTCCCACAGTTCCAATGTGCTACTCCTTCAGTCCCTGATTACAGTCGTAGGTAATACTGGCTCCAGAGTATCAGTCTGCCCCGATCGAAACTGCAACCAAGTCTCAGTCAAGCGGGGGGATCAGATATGCCGTACCCCCTGAGAAGGGAAACCGACCTCACAGGTGCCCTAGCACTAATCGCAACAATTTTGCTGCGTTCTCACGCCAGGGGTAGGGGGGGGAGTCGGATACTCAAACCCCCTTTCGACTGGAAACCTCGCCCCCTCGCACGCGCAGAAAAAATTCCCCTTTTCAAAAAGCTTTACCTTACCTTACCTTACCGGTCGTCAGCAGCCCTATAACCCTTGTGGCACTAGGCTTACGCCCGGTGTTAACTGCCATTTGAAATCAGCAAATGGTTAACAAGTTAACTAGACCAGAGCTAGACCGGCGTGTGTGTCACCGTCTCAGCTTTCTGAGCTCTTCCTGTGCTTCTGTCCGGCGATCATCGATGTACCTGGCCAGGTCAGCTAGATGGACGCCGCGCGCGGTCTTCTGCGAGCGCTCCATGCGTACGATCGGCAGATTGATCTCTCCGGCCAGCACCTTCCGCTGGAGCTTCTCCGGTGAAAGGTGACTGAAGTAGTCGGCGCAAACGCGCTCGAGCGGGATGATGGCAGCTCCGTCGTACTGGGCCATCAGTAGAATTGCGGTGTTCACTGTTGGTTCCTCAATCACTGGATTGGGGGTGGCCCTGGAGATTCGAATTGGAAACATCCATCGTACTGACAGCGATTGAATTGGTTGAGCTTAGCGGTTACCGAAAAACCTCTGCGCAAGCCAGATGGTTGGAGCGCAATGGCTTTCCATTCGTCATGGGTGGCGATGGTCAGCCCAAAGTTCTGCGCCAGGCAGTTGAAGGCCGCCTTGGAGGGAAGTTGGGTGAGAAGAAGCGAGAGCCGCAGCTTCGCCTTCGGTCGGGTCAGCAGCCTTAGCAGAGGCTCAGCACGCTGTGCGGTTTGTCCTGCAGAATGATGTTTAGCACCAAATGAAGGCGCAGCAGACGGTCTATCTTGTCCAGGTTCACCCTCTTTCCCTCTGGCTCGAAAAGGAGGACGCATGTCGAATATCGAGGTTTATGTTCCAGCAGTGGACGGCTCCGCTTACTGGATTCACGAAAAGGGGGAGTCCTGCCAAAACGCGATTCACACCCTGTTCACCGACGATTTTGCTGCTCCGCCAACCCAGATGGTGGTGGAGATTACGACTGATTCTGGCAAGGTTGTGAGGGTGAGCATTCCCTACAGCAACACAGGTAAGGCAGTGGTTCGGATTGATGACGAGCTCATCTAGGTTGCATCTGGCTCGCTTGATTGCAAAATGATGGCTTGATATATGTTGGCCTCCATCGACTAGGAGGTAAGGATGATCAGGCTAAATGAAGAGGAACTCGCTGCTTGGGATCAGTTCGCGGCGGCAGCCCTGGGGATGGCGCTTGAGCGTTATCCCTCTCGACCTGAATTAGCTGCGCGGGAAGCAGCTGCTACCGCTGATGAGCTAGTCGAGGAGCGTCGTCAAAGAGCGCGCGAAATATGACCGATCGATAGCTTTGCCAGGGCCCGCCGCTGAGCGGGCTTTGCTATTTAATATTCTTTAGATCTCTGTTCCTGAAATGGAGATTTGACTGTGGTGATAACGGAAACGGCCTAGACGTTTACTCATCGCCTGAGGGGGGGTCACATGGAGAGTCCTGAATGGCCTGCGAAGAGCAAGCAATCCGTCTTAATCGACTAGCAGATGAGTTCGAGCGCGCGCTCTCTGATGGCACGCATATAGGGCGTGACTGCAAGGGCCGAACTGGCCGCACACTTCGAGATATTCTCTCGAGCACCCCTTATGAATCGCATGTCGAGCTACTGTCAAAGTGGGTTCTGGAGGACTTCGAGCAAAGAGGCCCTGGCAGGATAAGAAACATCGCGGATACGTTCGGTCATGAGGAGGAGCAGATGCTTATCGTTAGGATGAGCATGATCTAAGTGATCTCTCAAGCTGTATCGAGTGGAGTTCAGTAGCAGCAGATTGGTGTTCACGGGCCATGGCTCAGAAACGAAAAGCCCCGCGGTGCGGGGCTTAGGTCACGGATTGGCGAGGCGCCGTAGGTCGGCCATCAATATCTCGCAATGCTGCAAGTGGAGCTGAGCTTCTGCAGTGCTAACGTCTTCATTTACGTCGTAGTCTGCCTTCTGCCTTGCTAGTTTTCGCTGTCTAAGTCTGGCGCCAATTTTAGAAAGGCCACGCCCCTTTCCCTCGAAGGCCCCAATCAGCTTCTCATGCGACCCGCCGAGCATTCCGTCCGATGTGGCTAATGAAAGCCTTTCGACAGTTTCTCTGGCCTCATGAAAAGCAGCGTAATAGGACCGACCGATTGCAGCGCGCGCGAAAGCTTCACCTGAGTCACTGAGGAGTGCTTTAGCTACCTCAAGAATGTCATTGCTAGACACTGACACGAAACACCTCCATTTGCCGTGATTCGTGGCCTGGGACAAATGGGATGACATCAATGGATAGGATTTCGTTGAGCGGGCCATCAAAGTTGTCGATTAAAGCGTCCGAAACCTCAATGCCTAGCTTAACTAGCTCTTCAATGCTGCCTTTCGCAACGATCTGATAGAGGATCCCCTCATCACGCAAAGCAAAGAGCTTGTAATCCAACAAAGGGTGCCCTACACGCTGGATTACTAGCGATGCGGCGAATGCGAGTCTCTTGGTGACTTCAGAGTCGTCGATTCCGTGGTCCTCAAGGATTGAACTAGCAACCCTCGCGTACTCGTCGTACAGCTCGATGTCGGGAACTACCTCAGTGGCCGACTTGAACATGCCAAGCTCCATGTAATGAGGCACCAGGAATTTTCTGGATGCTTCAATGATGCTATCAACATCGAGCCTCTCAATTACAGTCCGTGCTTCGTTCAGCCTTCCGCCCATCTCCAGGACATATGCGCGCGAGAGGATCATTGCCATCTCATCAAAGCCGATGGACTGCGTCTCATCAAGACGACTCAACGCCTGATCAGTTCTTCCTGCAAAAGCGCTCAGGTAGGCGAGTTCATGCCACATTCCAGCTCTTATAAGGTCGCTGGCACCAGGCCTGTCTCGCTCGGAGATCAGATTTCGCTCAAGCCGTTTTGCTGCAAGCTCATCGAAGTCGAGTGTCTCACGAAGCTTCTGCTGAATGACCTGTCGTTCCCTTACTAAGTCATTCGCCCTGAGTTCTGGAACCGGATTCATGCCGCTCGCTCCATAATCGCCCCGTTCACTGCCCCATGATCCTCCGGTACTCCTGCTGTGTCTCCTGCAGACCTACCATCCACATCCCTTTCGGATCTCAGCAAAGGCAGCCTCGGCGCCGTTGGTGTCGAAAACGGCAGTCACAGGGCTCTCATTGTAGGGAGTCACGCTGGCTATGAAAGACTTGCTACTAGAGAGCTTCTTAAGGACGCCCACTGGGGATCCAGGATAGAACGCCGCGACCTTATCAGTGGAGAGCGTCCAATTGCCCTTCGTGGCCTTATCTTTGTCTACCCGAATGGTCGTATACGCGTCGCTCCCCAAAAAGTCATTCCAGTTGATGTACAGCTCCGTCTGATTATCTGCGCATCGCACGGTCAAACTGATCGGCTTGTTCCACTTACTGCGACCGTTGGTGGCAATCAAGGTGGCTAAGTAGACGTTCTTATCGTTGAGCGGATCCACCTCGGTGCTGGTCTGCCATTTCCCCTTACCCTGCGGGGAAGTGCTCTCTACATGCGGCGCCAAGGAATGCCGTTCCGCGAGCGCGTCGTAGCAGCTAATTCTGGTGACGGTGTTGGACTGGGCTGCGCACTCAGCGATCTCTTTGTCTTCAACAGCAAAGGCCAGGACCGGGATAGCTAACAGCAGAAGTAAAGCGGCTTTCATGGCAACCTCCTTGTTTTGAGGAACGACTTTGTCCCGTGTACGCGCGTCAACGGTCATAGGTCTTCCCGCCCGTAGAGATTAGGTAAAGGGATCGAGAGTAGGGCAGGCGTGCAAGAATCTTGGTGTTATTCACCACCGCGGCCATCGTGAGGCCACGGCACATAATGCTCACGCCACCCTGGATGCGCTCACACATTGCGTCGGCGCTATCGATGAAGTTCGTCTTGTTCAAACGAAGCATTATGACTGTGCGCCCCTCGGGCACTGCGCCAATTGGAGGGACCACGAAGATTGTGATCTGGGTGTAGACGGCAATCGCAATAATCACCAGAGCAACCAAGCTGATCAGCTTCTTCATGAGACTTCCTTGTCTTCAGTCAGGGCATTCTGCCATCACAGATTGCTTGGCCGCTATAGGTTGGCGGCCGGTTCCTACCTGAAATCGTGTTCTCGTTAGCAGCGAGAATTTTGAGCTAAATTTTCTACGCCCATTCGAGGGAGGGCCAACTGGCCTTTTTGCCCAGGGCGCAACTGTGAGGTGAGAAATCAGCTGAGGAAGGACCTAATCGTGGAAGATTGCGATCTGGAGCTTATGGAGGCGGCAGTCACCGCCTTTCTGTGTCTTGTGCCGGCGCTGGCCGAGCAAATTGAGCACAGCGTTCCCGCGGGCTCGACCAGGGCTGAGCGGAACCTACACCGGCAGCAAAAGGGATGGGCAGAGCTCTGCCATTCGGCGCATCGAACTGGCGTTGATCCCATGGAATACGCCAGGCAAGTGGTTGCCGTGCATAGGCAAGATCAGCGAACGCGAAACCTCAACTGAAGCCGCTCGTCCGGAGTGGTGGGCTACTGGCGACTCTCAGGGAGCATGCTGCTGGAGCGGCACTTGGTCTCGGCTATCTTGACACTGTGGCCGAAGGAACGGCTCATCTGTTATCCCCTGAGTCGCCGTCTTGAAGCCCCGCTTACTCTCCAGGTGCGGGGCTTCTCGTATGGGCCTTTTTATCGCTTCCTTATATAAGGAAGGGCGTCCTTGCACCCCATGCATGGGGTCACTTTCAAAAAAGTGAGTAGGAATGTGAGTAGATTGTCGGGCGCTCTTTGATGGAGCTCAGCAGCTAAAGGCTTTCAGTTGCCTCTTCGAGTCCGGCTCCGGGCACCACTTCTAAATCAACGGTCTACGGTCCGTTGTGCTACCCCCCCTTCTATCGTTCCGGTCCGCAATTCAGGATTCGTCCGCCATTACTTCGTTGGCGTGACCTTTTTGCCTTTCCGATCACGGATATAGCGCTCGGTCATCGTGACGGTGGTGTGCCCCAGCTGATCCCTGACCTTCAGGATGTCTCCGGTCGATTCCGACTTGTCGCTGCCGGCTTTCGCGTGCAGGTCGCGGAGCTGGAAAGTGGCCTTTTCGATGCCGGCAGCTTCTCGGGCCAGGTCGAACCGGTCGCGCAGCATGTACTTGGTCATTACCAGCCCAGCCTCGGACACGATCAGACGAGTGGGCCTGACCTTCATTCCGGCCTTCCCGGCCTTGATTCGGTCGAGCAGGGCGGTGAGTTCAGCCTCAATCACGATCCGGCGCTTCGCCTGGGTCTTGCCCGGGGGCGTGCAGCATCCCGTCGCGGATATCCCGCTCATCCATGGCCAACACATCCCCAGGCCGCTGGCCAGTGAGGTAAGCGAGGTCCATCGCCTCCTGCAGGCCGATCTCGAAGTGCTGGTAGACCAGCAGGTAGAGGTCGTCCTCGATGTAGACGTCGCGGCCGGCTTCCGGGTTGTCGCTGATCCCTGAGCAGGAGTTGGCCAGTTTCGTGTAGCCCATCTTCCGCGCGTAGTTCCACATGTGGCTGAGCAGGGCCTTCTCGCGGTTTGCGCTGACCGGCGCATCGCTACGCCAGCGCATGTACTGGTAGACGTGCTGCGGCTCGGTCGAGTCCAGGGGGCCGGGCGGGTCGTCGAAGAACTCCATCAGCTTGACCAGGTACTGGGCGTCCTTCTTCTGGGTGCTGGGCGCCTTCTTCGGCACCACGTCGAGGAAGTACTGCGCAGAAACGTAGCGCAGGGTGACGATCTTCTCGGCCAGGTTGTCGGCGTTGCGATCCCGCTCCAGCTCGGCGTACTTCATGATCGCCAGGCCGTAGTCGGAGCCGAGCGGCACCTCTTTCCGCGGCTTGCCGCCGGCGTCGTAGCTGTAATAGGTCTTTCCGCTGGGCTTGGTGCGCTCACGCAGGTGCGTCGCTGCGCCTGGCTTCTCAGGAGGTTGGCGGAGATCACGCAGGGCCATCCGTTCATCTTGATGATGTGCTTGATCCCGCTCTGCTTCAAGACGCGCACCTGGCCTGCCTTCGCCCGGGCGCCGGTGAGCTGGCAGATCTCCTCATGGGTGAGGAAGGCGATGGGTACTATGGATACTTCATCTCTGTACCGGTTGATGCCAGCGGGTTCAGCGATGGGGGTAGTTGGTGAAAACGTACGGCGCGTTGATATCTATCAGTGGGGCGTTGAGGGGAGGGGGCGAGACTCAAGTCAGGCGCTATGAGCGCAGTCTGGAGAACTTGAAGATGAAAGCTCTGTCCGTACTGATCGATCTGATTAGCAGTGATGATGCTGTTGTTGCTCTTGGTGTTTTCTCATTTGTCGTAGGTGCTCTCGCCGTGTCTTCGGTACTGCTGCTTGGCGTGAGCTGAGGGGTATAGCCTCAATGGGGCAATCTTTGTGAGGGCAGGCCTGTGCGCAGGCAGTCGCATTTCTCGGAGGGTTGGCCGGTGCCGTGGCAGAAGGTGGGGCGGGTCATGCTGCGCTCCTTGCCGGCTCGGTGATCTGGCTGGCAGTGAATACCTGCATGCCCAGTTCGCTGGCAACGTGGTATTCGAGGCAGGCGCCCTTGGACTTGTCCCAGCCCGGGAACAGGGCGACTGCCTCGCAGGTAATGAGCTTCTGCAGAACCAGGCGCAGGTAGTGCCCATTCGAATCCGTCGATCATGCCGTGGTCGGCCGGGTTCTCGGCGTGGTAGCCGAGCTGCCGCAGGCGCGCGGCCTCGGTGTGGAAGGCCGGGTAGTTGAACTCCGGCGGGCCGGTCATGGGCCCGATTATATGAATCCATTTCATGAGGTTTTTTGCCCCTGGAGCTTGGCTCAGAGGCCACCGGTCATTATGTGGTTGGCAGTGGAGCGGCTGGCGCCGTACTCGGCTGCCAAGGTCGCCTGGCTCACGCCGCCGGCTCGGTAGCGCGAATGAGTTTTGCGAACCTGCTGCTCGGTGAGGACCGCTTGCGAGTGGGCCGAGCCGATCTTTGTTCTCGTGGTCCGCCTGCTCCAACCTTGGCCGCAACGTCGCGACTGCCGTGCGTGAGTGTTCGGGCTGGCTGGCTCGAGGATCGCTGTCTGGTCGAAGCAGTACCGAGCGGATTTGCTCAGCACGAAAATGTACTCGTGCGACTTGGTGTAGCGGTCGCGGATGATCTCCGGCATCGGGTTCTGCTTGTTCCAGACGATGTCCTGGCGCAGGTACCAGCCGTCAGCCTGCAGGGCGAAGGCTAGGCGCCAGGGCATGCCCACCAGGTCCTTCGCCTTCAGGCCCATCTCTCTACCGCGGACGCTGGTACCGGATTGAAACCTTGGGTGTTCGTTGATCCGGCGAGCGGAGGCGGCGCTGCGCCCCGACTTCTGGCCATTTCCTTGCGGGCGCCCCTGCGCGCCCCAGCTACCGGCGTAGCTGTCGCCCATATTCACCCAGCAGGCACCGTCGTCCCGGAGCGCCCGCCGCACTTCGCGGAACACCTCAACCAGCCGCGTGATGAACTCGGCCGGCTTCTCCTCAAGACCGATCTGGCCCTCCACCCCGTAGTCTCGGAGACCGTAATAGGGTGGGCTAGTGATGCAGCAGTGCACCGAGCGCTCAGGCATTGTCCGGATCAGCTCCAGGCTGTCGCCGACCAGAATCTGGTGAGCGGGGTGTCATGGTCTCTCCAGGTCGAGCGCCGCCTCGCTGATGTTTGGGAAACGTCCTATTGCGGCGGCGTTGGCAGGCCGTCAGGGTTCCCGCTCCAACCAAGGAGCGGATTTAGATGCGGATGTGGTGCAGGGCGATGGGGCTTGCTGTTGTGGTGCTCAGCACGAATGGCTGTGCGAGTTCGCTGGGGCATATGTTCGGTCCATGCCCCTATGTGGGGGTGCAGCTGGACGCGAAATCTTGGGATGTCGCCGGCCCCTTGATCTTCCTTGATATGCCGTTTTCTGCGGTGATGGACACGGTGCTTTTGCCTCTAGACCTTGCCTCCGGGAGGAGTTGCAGCGGCTGGTAGAGCGCCGCCGCGCGGTTGTCGTAGACTCGGCGATCTTTTGCGCTGCTTAGGGATGGCGGTGATGCGATTCGCGAAGGTGTTTCTGCTGCTCAGCTTGCTGGTCTTCTGCACAGTACTGATCGGCGGCGTAGGTGGCGCTCTAATGAAGCAGTTTCCCAGAGCGGTGTTCAGCTCTGACGAGGAGAGGGTCGCCTTCGTGGCGAAACTGGACGCCGGTTTAAAGAATGGCGGAGCTGCAATGGAAGAAGCCAGGCGGCTGAACGAGGATTTCAGCGCCAAGGTCGTATGGCGCCAAAGAGCTGTGTTCTGGGGAGAGATATTTGCCTATGTCCTCGTCGTGTTGACGGCGACGCTGCTGTATCTCCGGTCTACACCCAGAAAGAACTGAGCGCTGCCGCGCCGCGAGTGCAGTGGAAGGGTTGGCTGCTGAAATTTTGACGTAAGAAACCCGGCATATAGCCGGGTCTCGGTTGAGGAGTGTCGAGGAGTTATTCAGGCTTCTGACCGCGCTACTTCTCGACTGGCTTCTGGGGGCTGCCTGTGCCCGGATCCTCTTCCTCTTCTTCGTTATGGCGACGCATCGGATCGTTCGGATTCTGCCGATGCGGATCGTTGGGGCTTTGTTTGCTGGGGTCGTTGGGGTTCTGACCAGCATTTTGGTTTTGTGTCTGGTTCATACATCACCTCTCAAGGAGACCAGGCAGTGGTCTCACTCGGTAGAGGAGTGTGTTGTGCACTCGTTCAACCTTTCGCTGCCGCTGGCGTTGCCATTGGTCGGAGCGGTGTTTCGCGTCGCCGAAGGGACTCATCGCTCGGTAGGTTAGTGGTGGAGTTCCCACGGCCTCAACGAACTTGTCTTCGAAGACATCACCCGTAGGATCATCGGCGGCCTAAATGGCCTGGCCGGCCCTCTTGACCAGAAGTGCACGGCACTGGGATTGTCTCTACTTCATGGCGTCTCGGTGCTGTCCATCGTCTTCGAACTGCTGGCATTTGAGTTCGGCGCTGGCGAATGCCTGATCGGGTGTTTGGTCGCTGCGGTAGCCGAAGCGCACGAAGTATCTGGCGATCAATCGAGTGTCCGGGTCGAGTTTGCTGCTGCGGGCGTCGACGGCCGAGATTGCTTGTTGCTCGGTACTGCCCTGGTCCCTGTAGGCTGCGCCTGCATGGGCAAACAGACCCACGCCCTTGCAGAAGTCCGATGCCTGGCCACTGGTGGCCAGGGATGCGAGCAGGAACAACGCCGTGAGTCTCAGCATGCGACCTCACCAAGCCTGCGATTGAGTGGCTACTTGAAGTATGGTGCCTGCTTCGAGCTTCCGCCTGCTCGCCAGCTGTCGATGGCGACTGAAAGTCATCACGCTCTGTCGCAAATTACTGGAAGGACATGGCATCTGAGATAGGCGTGATCGGCCCAATGCCCGGTGGCGCGCTGGGTGTCGTTGAGACCTTGGGTGTTGTCAGCATCCACGAGGATCGCAGCCTGTCTCTCCCAAGCCATTGCGAAGTGCCGGTCTGATATGGCGAGCGTGCAGGGCATGAAAACCTCGGCCCGGACCGGGGTTTTCATCATTTCCAGCGTTTCAGGCGCCAACGTTGGCCATCGAGCGCAATTTCGCCCCGGCCTTGACGATGCGGCGCTGGCGCAGCGGCCCGGCAGCTTCATAGAAGTTCTGCAGCGGTACTTCTTCTTTGAAGTGGTCGGCATCGTGTTCCTGCAAGGGACCGTATTCGGTTGCCAGATCCCGTCGAATGCGACCAACCAAGCTGGTGAGCAGTGCTTCGTTGCGCTGTTCTTCCAGGCGCACTACGCGGCAGGCGATGTGTTCGCCGGCTTCCTTGCTCAACGTCATGATCAGATTGCCGTCCGGTCGAGCCGTGAAGCTCACGTCGAAATCGGAGAATACCTGGCAGAGGTATTGGGCGGCAGGCAGGCGGTCGATTGGCATGGTGTCGTCCTCAGCAGTGAATGGGCAGTTCCTTCCCTTTCAATGCAGAGTGCATACCAATTCAGGTTAAATTAAAAATTCTTTAAAATCATATAGTTATGAGTTTTTGTCGTCTCGCTTGCCTTGCAGCTTGCATGGGGGGAAGCAAATCGCAGGGCATTTTGCACGACGATGATTTCAGTGCGGGAGAGGGTGGTGCCGTGATGACTCGGCTTTGGCCTTGTGCTTCTGCAAGCGAGCCCGGCGCATTGGCACCCGCAGGATGGCCCAGAGGGTAACCAAGGCCAGCAGGAACCAGCCGAAAATCATGAGCGTGACGAACGTGCCTGGATTCATATCGATATCCTCACCCCTCCCTAAGAGTAGTCCACCGCCATCGGTGCGCTGTCCTTTCGGTTGAGCGGCATTTCTCCCTGTAGGTTCCATCCAATGGCTTGTCGGGCTTGCAAGTATCTGCTATCTGTATGGATATACAGTATTCGAGGAAGCGTCATGCAACAAGCCATTCTGGAAGTCAGCGACGTGGTGCAGCCTGGCGGAGTAATCGCGGCTATGTCGCTTCACACCTACATAGTCCGCGCATGTGGCGAAGGCATGACGCAGGCAGGGATTCACGACTGCGACCTGCTGCTGGTCGACCGTTCCGAGCTGGCTTCGCCCGGTGAAATCGTGGTGGCAGCGCTCAACGGCGAGGCGCTGATACGTCGCCTGGCCATCATCGATGGCTCATTTGCGTTGCAGGCGGCAAGCGACGGCTATCCGACCCTGAAAGTCGAGGAGGGCGATGAGCTGTCCATCTGGGGCGTGGTGCGTCAGCGGCTTGCCGTTAGCGATGTGGCGCAAGCCGCCTGGGTCTAGGTCTGGCGCGGGATGGAGCGGGATGCTGACCATTTGCCAGTAAGCTGGAGAACTAAATGGGGGCCTTGGTGGTCAGATTGCGAGTGCCATCGGTTTCGCAAGACCTCACAAGAGTCGTGCAGCTTGCAATCCGGGGCATTGTAAGGCGGGCGCAGCCTGATTAGACTGCGCGCAACTCGCACCCCTGTCCCTCTCGAAGGACTCCCATGATCAAGAAATGTCTGTTCCCGGCCGCCGGCTACGGTACCCGCTTCCTCCCGGCCACCAAGGCCATGCCCAAGGAAATGCTGCCGGTGGTGAACAAGCCGCTGATCCAGTATGCCGTTGAAGAGGCGCTGGAAGCCGGTCTCGGCGAAATCGGTATCGTCACTGGCCGCGGCAAGCGCTCGCTCGAAGACCACTTCGACATCAGCTACGAGCTGGAGCACCAGATTCGCAACACCGACAAGGAAAAGTACCTGGTCGGTATTCGTCGCCTGATCGACGAGTGCACCTTCTCCTACACCCGTCAGGTCGAAATGAAGGGCCTGGGCCACGCGATCCTGACCGGCCGTCCGCTGATCGGTGACGAACCCTTCGCTGTCGTGCTGGCGGACGACCTGTGCCTGAACCTGGAAGGCGACAGCGTCCTCAAGCAGATGGTCAAGCTGTACAACCAGTTCCGCTGCTCGATCGTGGCGATCCAGGAAGTACCGCCGGAAGAGACCAACAAGTACGGTGTGATCGCCGGCGAGATGATCCGCGACGACATCTATCGCGTGAATACCATGGTCGAGAAGCCCAAGCCCGAAGACGCCCCGTCGAACCTGGCGATCATCGGCCGCTACATCCTGACCCCGGATATCTTCGACCTGATCGAGCAGACCGAGCCGGGCAAGGGCGGTGAGATCCAGATCACCGACGCCCTGATGAAGCAGGCCCAGGACGGTTGCGTACTGGCCTACAAATTCAAGGGCAAGCGCTTCGACTGCGGTAGCGCCGAGGGTTACATCGAGGCGACCAACTTCTGCTACGAGCACCTCTACAAGACTGGCAAGGCCTGGTAACTCCGGGTCTTTCCACTCTGGAAAAAGCCACCTGCGGGTGGCTTTTTCTTTTCCGGCCTACATGGAGCGCGGAATCGGCAGGGCTTCCGAGCCCGGGCCCAGTGGTTGGCCGTAGCTGAACTCGACGTAGTTGCCGGCCGGGTCGCGCAGGCCGCAGTAATAACCCACGGGAAAAGGTTCCTGTCGGGGTGGCCAGATCAGGCAGCCGGCAGCCTCGGCCTCCTTCGCGATGCGGTCGACCGCATCGTGGGAGTCGACGGCGAAGCCGAAGTGGCTGTAGTCGTCGACTGCCAGGTGGCGTTCCTGACCGCCCGGTATGATGACGAAGATGAAACGATGCTCGTTGCCTGGTTCTGCCATCCAGACGATGCGCGAGCCCTTGCCTTCACGCTCGTGGATGACCCGCATGCTGCAGAAGCGCTGGTAGAAGTCCACGCAGGCTTCCAGGTCCGGCACATGCAGGGCCAGGTGGGTCAGGGTCGGGTGCATGGCGATTCCTCCTTCAGGGCCGGCACTTGGCAGGATAGGTCAGGCGCCATGAGGTATGCTGGCTCGCATATCCAAGCGGAGAACCATGATGTCTTTCGATTTTGACCTGTTCGTCATCGGTGCGGGTTCGGGCGGTGTGCGTGCCGCGCGCTTCGCTGCCGGCTTTGGCGCCAAGGTGGCTGTGGCGGAAAGCCGCTACCTGGGCGGTACCTGCGTCAACGTCGGTTGCGTGCCGAAGAAGCTGCTGGTGTACGGCGCACACTTCCATGAAGACTTCGAACAGGCTGCCGGGTTCGGCTGGACCCTGGGTGAGGCGAACTTCGACTGGTCGACCCTGATCGCCAACAAGGATCGCGAAATCCACCGGCTCAATGGCATTTATCGCAACCTGCTGGTGAACAGCGGCGTCACGCTGCTGGAGGGCCATGCCAAGCTGCAGGATGCGCATACCGTTGAGGTCGCCGGGCAGCGCTTCCGCGCCAGGCATATCCTCATCGCCACCGGCGGCTGGCCGCAGGTACCGGACATTCCGGGCAAGGAGCACGCGATTACCTCCAATGAGGCCTTCTTCCTCAAGGAGTTGCCGCGTCGAGTGCTGGTGGTCGGCGGTGGCTATATTGCGGTGGAGTTCGCCGGCATCTTCCATGGCCTGGGAGCGCAGACTTCGTTGCTGTATCGCAAGGAGCTGTTCCTGCGCGGCTTCGACCGCAGCGTGCGAGAGCACCTGCGTGACGAACTGACCAGGAAGGGCCTGGACCTGCAGTTCAACAGCGACATTGCGCGCATCGAAAGGCAGGCTGACGGCACGTTGGCTGCAACGCTCAAGGATGGCCGTGTGCTGGAAGCGGATTGCGTGTTCTACGCCACTGGCCGTCGCCCGCAACTGGACAATCTCGGGTTGGAAAACGTCTCGGTCGAACTGGATGATCGCGGCTATGTGAAGGTGGATGAGGCTTATCGCACGAGCGAGCCGTCGATCCACGCTATCGGCGATGTGATCGGTCGTGTGCAGCTGACCCCCGTGGCGCTGGCCGAAGGCATGGCGCTGGCGCGCCAGCTGTTCCGCCCGCAAGAGTACCGTCCGGTGGACTACAAGCTGATTCCCACTGCCGTATTCAGCATGCCCAACATCGGCACCGTGGGCTTGACCGAGGATGAGGCGCGCAGCGCCGGGCACCGGGTGAAGTTGTTCGAGAGCCGTTTCCGCCCCATGAAGCTGACACTCACCGAGTGCCAGGAGCGGACCTTGATGAAACTGATCGTCGATGCCGACACCGACAAGGTGCTGGGTTGCCACATGGTTGGCCCGGAAGCAGGGGAAATCCTGCAGGGCATCGCGATTGCGCTGAAGGCCGGGGCGACCAAGCGGGTCTTCGACGAAACCATCGGTATCCACCCGACCGCCGCCGAGGAGTTCGTCACCCTGCGCACGCCGGTTGGTGCCTGATAGCGGTCGAAAAGAAAAGCCGGTGCATCTGCACCGGCTTTTTCATGGGCGGCTTTCGCCTGGCTGTGCACTCAGTTGGCACGTTCCAGCGAAGCCTGGCCGTCCTCCTGGCGCTGGTGGTAACGCTGGGCGAGCACCGCGCAGACCATCAGCTGGATCTGGTGGAACAGCATCAGCGGCAGCAGTATCACGCCCACGGTGCTGCTGGCGAACAGTACCGAGGCCATCGGTACGCCGGTGGCCAGGCTCTTCTTCGAACCGCAGAAGATAATGGTGATCCGGTCCTCCAGGGAGAAGCCCAGCCAGCGTCCCAGCAGGTTGGTGGCGATCAGCGCCAGTGCCAGCAGTACACAGCAGGCGACTACCAGGCCGGCCAGCGCGGGCAGCGGCACCTGGTGCCACAGGCCCTGGATGACGGCGGCGCTGAAGGCGGTGTAGACCACCAGCAGGATCGAGCCCTGGTCCACGTAGCGCAGGACCGGCTTGTGCCGCTCCACCCAGGCACCGATCCACGGTCGCAGCAGTTGGCCAGCCAGGAACGGCACCAGCAATTGCAGGGTGATCTTGCCGATGGCGTCCAGCGTCGACATACCGGTATCGCCATGGGCGCCGATCAGCAGCTGTACCAGCAGCGGGGTGACGAACACCCCCAGCAGGCTCGACGCCGATGCGCTGCAGATGGCCGCCGGGATGTTGCCTCTTGCCAGCGAGGTGAAGGCGATGGCGGACTGCACCGTAGCGGGCAGGGCGCAGAGATACAGCATGCCCAGGTACAGGTCCGGGGTTACCAGCGGCGACAGCACTGGCTTGAGCGCCAGGCCTAGCAGGGGGAAGAGGATGAAGGTGCAGGAGAAAATCAGCAGGTGCAGGCGCCAGTGCGTGGCGCCGGCAATGATCGCCTGGCGTGACAGCTTGGCGCCGTGGAGGAAGAACAGCAGCGCGATGCCCAGGTTGGTAATCCAGCCGAAGATCACGGCAGCGGTGCCTTCGCAGGGCAGCAGGCTGGCAACGGTCACGGTGGCGATCAACGCCAGGGTGAAGTTGTCGGGGAGCAGGCGTGGGCGAGCCATGGGCACATCTCTCATCGTTGTTGTGTGAAGGACCACGAGGGTCAGGTTCGCACTCTAAGCCCGGGAGCATGTGCCGGCTAACGCCAGAAAGTCAGCTTATGTCGCTGAGAGGACAGATGCGCCAGCGCCAACGTGCAGATCGACTGAGTAGACACTGACCATTCCCCGCATCCGCTGCGCTATGACTTCCGCGCGATAACGCGGCAGCGTGTTCACCCGCAAGGCGATGTCCAGCCATTCCTCATGACGGGAAGCTTCAACTTCTGCCGGCACATGACCCTGCAGCGCGAACTGGTTGAGCAGCCGGCAGAGAATGTCGGCATCGATCTCTGTGCGGATCAGGTAGCGCACGTCGGCGGCTACTTCGGTGGGCACCGGGCGTTCCTGTTGGTCCAGGGGGAATTCGGCGAGATGGAGTGCGGGGAGTGTCATGGCAACTGACCGAGGCGGGGAAGTGAGAAATATTCTGCGGCCCATGCGGAGGATTTATTTGCCTGTTTTTAGCCATGAATCCCTTATCTGTGCATTAATGATTCTCTGAAGTTACTCATGGTGAATCATTTATGCCTGTTTTGCTGGATGCCCAGGACCGCAAGATCCTTGCCTTGCTGCAGGATGAGGCGACTCTTTCCACGGCAGAGATCGCCGAACGTATCGGTCTGTCTCAGTCGCCGTGCTGGCGCCGGATTCAGCGGTTGAAGGAAGAGGGGGTGATCCGCAAGCAGGTCACCCTGCTGGATCGCAAGAAGATCGGCCTGAACACCCAGATTTTCGCCCAGGTGAAGCTCAACGCCCACGGGCGTAACCACCTGACGGATTTCGCAAAGGCCATGGAGGCGTTTCCTGAAGTCCTGGAGTGCCACGTCCTGATGGGGGCAGTGGACTTCATGCTGCGCATCGTCACGGAGGATGTGGAGGCTTACGAGCGCTTCTTCTTCGAGCGACTGTCCCAGGTGCCGGGCGTGCAGGAGATCAACTCCATCGTGGCGCTTTCGGAAATCAAGTCCACCACCACATTGCCGTTGCCGCGGGGCTGAAGGGGCGCCGGGAGGCCGGCGCCCTGGCCGGTCAGACGCCGCCGAGGTAATCCATCTTGCCGACTTCCACGCCGTTGTGGCGGAGGATGTCGTAGGCCGTGGCGATGTGGAAATAGAAGTTCGGGTTGACGAAACCCAGCAGGAAATCCGATCCCTTGAAGCTGACCTCGCGGGTGCGCAGCTTCAGCTCGATGGTGCGGTTTTCCGCGCCTTCGAATTGCTCAGGCTTGAGGCTCTTGAGGAAATCGACAGTCTTCGTGAGGCGTGCCTGCAGTTGCTCGAAGGTGGTCTCGTCATCGGCATAGCTCGGCACGTCGACGCCGGCCAGGCGGGCACCGGCACCCTTGGCGGAGTCGGAGGCGATCTGCACCTGGCGCGCCAGGGCGAACATGTCCGGAGCCAGGCGGGCGTTGATCAGGACGGATGGGTCGATGGACTTGGCTTCGGCATGGGCGGCAGCCTTGGCGAGAATCGCCGAGAGATTGCCGAGCATGCGGATGAACACGGGAACGGAAGCCTGGTAGATCGAGAGGGACATGCTGCGTACTCCAGACAGATAAAGGTGGGGCTCGTCACGCTGGACGGCTGTCGGAGTCTACTGCTGGCGATGGCGGCTGTCGCCAGGCTTCAGCGCCTGGCTACTTTCGGGGCGGGGCAGCGCTCGGCCTCGACCTGACCGACATAGGGGTTGCCCCACCCCATCACGCAGCCAACCATCTGGTTGCGCTGGCGCTCCCAGGCTTCCACCGGGTACTGCTTGCTCCAGGCGGTGAACAGTTGGCGGTCCTGCCTGGACAATTTCAGACCGTAGCGGTCGCTCATGTAGAAGTAGGTGCGGGCAATCATGCCGCGGATCTGCGGGCGCGGCATGGCCTTGCGCGCCTTGAAGTCCACCACCATCGGACAGGCGCCGTACTGCGAAGGCTTCTGCTGCAGCCAGGCAAAGCTGTAGTTGGCGCGATCGCCGTTTACCTCACCGATGCTCGGCACCAGGTTATGCAGGTCGGCTTCGGCCTTCTGGTACACCCGGTCATTGCGCGAGCAGTTCTTGCGTCCGCCGTTCTGCCAGCACTGGCGCTGATGGCCGATCACCCAGGCGGGGACGATGTGCTCCCATTCGATGCGCGAGGCACGATTGGCGTTCTTGCGCGGGGTGTAGCCGCAGCTCTTCAGATCGACCTTGGTGCCGTTGTAGCGGCAGCCGCAATAGAACTCCACCGACTGGCGAGCATACAGCTTGCGCCCGAGCTTCTTCGCCTCCTCGAAGGTGCGCGGGGCGGCGGCGGTGGCAGCGGTAGGAATGGCGAGGATCAGCAGCAGGGTCAGGCAGCGTCCGAACATGAGGCGTTCCTTACGAAAGTCGCTGCATCTTACTGATTGAGAAGGAAATGCCAATCGTGGCAATGGAATGGCAACGCTCGAATACGACGAGCGAGGCGATGGCGCGAAGATTGAGTCCTGCAGCCGCTGGGAATGCCTCGCATCAGAGTCCGCCATCCTCCCGCTTTACTTCATGAAGAGTACGCAAGCTATTGTTTATAAAGTAAATTTTATTCTATAAATCACTTTAGAAAGCGACGCTATCATGATGTTTTGGCGAGCTTTGATCCTGTCGATGATGGCTATTGGCGATGCGCCGTACCTCGATGGCCGATAATCGGCGTATCCACATGAGGTTAACGTTATAAACTATTGATTTATAATTGTTTAAATTCAGGTATCGGTACTGCTGCACGGCGCAAACAAGGCTTGCTAAGCTGGAGCCTTTCCATCATTCGAGAGATCGTCATGATCAGTCCCAGAATCCTCGCGCTCATTGCCTGTCTTGCTGTGGTGATGCCAGCTTCCGCGCAGAAGTTCGGCGCTCAGGAGACTCCATCGCAAGCTGCGCCTCGCTACTCGAACCCGTCGCAATGGCAGCAATCGCCGCCTGCAGTCCAGCGCATTTACGTCAGTCCTGGTGCCAGCGGCAGTGTGGACAGCTCCTCCAGCTGGCAGCGCTATGACGGTTACGGCGGCGTTCAGGTACCGCGCAGCTACGGTGAGACACGCTCGGGCACGGTTATCATCGACCAGGGCAGCGGCGGCATCCGCCAGAGCATCGAATATCCCAACGGCGCGGTTTATCCGCGCGGCAATGGCTATTACCAGCAGCAATAGGCTGGATCAGTCGATCAGGTCGTCGCGGGTCAGGCGGGATTTGCGCAGGCCGCCGTGGCTGTAGAACAGCCCGGTGTCGCCGCGCCAGTGGAAGAGTGTGGCGAGAAAGGCGGAGCTGACCCGGCCCACATCCCAGCTACGGAGTTTGCGGTAGGCCCAGAGCCAGCTGTCGTCGGAGGAAGAGTCGCTCATGGAATCGTCCTTGATTCGGCAAGCGGGAAAAGTGCATGGGACATTAGTGCGCCCGCCAGGCCTTCGCAAGTCGCTGCTCCCGCAACCGCGTCCTGCGAAATAATGGCCCGAGCGCTCAGGCTATGCTGGCTGCCTTCGACTCCTCGACGTACTCCTTCAGCCAGCGCAGGACTTCCACGGCATCCCAGCGGCTGGGATCGAACATGGCGTAGGCCTGGCCCTGGTAGCCCACCACATCCAGCGGGCGGTGATAGCCGGCGCGCTGCATCAGAGCCTCGATTTCCGCAAAGCAGACATTGAAGTGGGTGCGGCTGAAGGGCGTCTTGCCCTCTGTGACCAACCCCTCAAGCAGCAGTTCCGAAACGGCCTCGCTGACTTCCTCGATGGCCATGTGATTCACGGTGTATTTCAGCTGATGGATACTCACCATCGCTTGCTCCTCAATGGGTTTCAGGCCCATGCCCGGTGGTTCGAGGTAATCGACGTAGCCAATGGACTGTGGCCTTTCGTCGAGGTTTAAAAAATTTTCGCAAAATACTGTATGCATGAACAGTATTTTCTCCTAGTATCCCTCTCGCGGTCAGACAGAAAACCTGAAGTGCCCGCCGCCTCTGGGCTGGCGGGCATTCCTCGAACGACAGGAGCGATGGCGATGCTGCAGAAACTGATGCTTTGCGCAGGTGTGGCGATGCTGGCGGGTTGTGCCCAGCCCCAGGCGGACGTACCGCGCGCCAATGGCGCCTACCTCATCATCGAGGGCAAGGAGGCCTGGGCCGTACTGGTCGCCGACGGCAAGCGCATCGAAGAGCGCGGCACAGTGCGCGACGCCATCCGTCTGCCGAAGCAGCGCTCGGCGATCGCTGCCAGCTACGTCATCGACACGCCCAACTGCGGGCGCTTGCAGTGGCTGACCGAGGGCGAGGGCGACTCGACCGTGCGCCTGTCCTCGCGCGGTGAAGCGGATGATCTGTCGAGCTGCCAGATCAGTGACGGGCTCAGCCGTGTCTGGACCGCACTGGATTATTCGAGCTGAGCTCCAGCCACTGAAGAATGCGATCTCCAACAAAATGTTTCGAGCGCCCCTCGCTTCACATTTTTTTCACACCCGCGGGCAGAGGATGAAAACCAGCTAAGGGATTAGCTCCCCATCGAAAAGCCCGCTTGATTGCGGGCTTTTTATTGCCTGTCGACCAAGGTCGGCTCGCCTGCATGACGCTGCACGGCTAAGGTGACACTCCACGGAAAGGTCGGAGATAGAGATGCAGCGGGTTCTTGCGGAACGACTTTGGACAGCCCTGGGCGGCCAGGCCGAGCGCCTGAGCCATCTGGCCTTTCGTAGTGAGGGCTCACTGCCTTCGGCCTTCTTCGTTACGGAATTGGCCGCCGCCAGCATCGCCAGCGCCGGCCTGGCGTTGGGCGAGTGGCTGGAGCCAGACTCCGCTGCCGCCACTTCGCTGGTCGTGGACCGCCGGCTGGCGTCCTTCTGGTTCTCCACTTCCTTGCGTGCGCAAGATTGGACGCCAGCCGATTTGTGGGATGCCATCGCCGGCAACTATCGCACCCGAGACGGCTGGATTCGCCTGCATACCAATGCGCCGCATCATCGAACGGCCGCCCTGCGCGTATTGGCAGCCGAAAATGATCGTGAGCGGGTCGCTGCCGCCGTGGCCAACTGGGATGCGAGCGAGCTGGAACTGGCGATCGTGAACGAGGGTGGCTGCGCCGCCCAGATGCGCTCCTGGGATGCCTGGAAACAGCATCCGCAAGGTGTCGCGGTAGCCCGTGAGCCGCTGGTATTGCGTGATATCCAATTGGTCAGCGCAGCGCCCCTGGATATCGAGATCGACCGCGAGCGTCCGCTCGCCGGCTTGCGCGTACTTGACCTGACTCGCGTGCTGGCCGGGCCGGTCGCCACCCGATTTCTCGCCGGCTTCGGTGCCGAAGTCCTGCGCATCGACCCACCGGATTGGGATGAACCCGGCGTGGTGCCGGAAGTCACCCTGGGCAAGCATTGTGCGCGCCTGGATCTCCGTCAGCCGGCAGACCGTGAACGCTTCCAGGCGCTGCTCGCCAGCGCCGATGTTCTGGTCCACGGCTATCGGGCCGATGCCCTGGATCGCCTGGGGTTCGGCGCTGACGTGCGGCGGACCATCGCCCCCGGGCTGGTGGACGTCAGCCTGAATGCCTATGGCTGGCCCGGTCCCTGGAGTGAAAGGCGCGGTTTCGACAGCCTGGTGCAGATGAGCAGTGGTATTGCCGAAGCAGGGCGCGTCTGGCAGGGCGGTGACACACCTGTGCCATTGCCCGTGCAGGCGCTCGATCACGCTACCGGTTACCTGATCGCGGCGGCCGCTTTGCGCGGCCTGGCCGAGCGCCGGCGTAGCGGCCGGGGCAGCCGCTGGCGGCTATCGCTGGCACGCACGGCGCAATGCCTGCTGGAGGCGGGGGTTTCGTCGGTAGGCTCCCTGGAACTGGCGGCGGAGACAGCGGCCGATCTGGCTCCCGGTATCGAGACGACGCCCTGGGGCCTTGCGCGGCGTTTGCGCCCACCGTTGCACATCGCCGGCTCGCCGCTCTACTGGGAATTACCGGCCTGCGAGCTGGGCTCGCAACCGGCCGCCTGGCAGCCGGTCAGCCCCGACTGACCTGAAACGCCTCGCCGGTGGCGAAGAAGGCGCCGCCCGCCTGATAGTGGATGGTGCGCAGCTGGTCGTCGGAGAAATACCAGCGGCCATTGGAGAAGGCGCGCTCATCGGCGTAGGCGGCAACCACCTCGGCGATGAACAGGTCGTACTTCTCCTGGTTGTGCGGCTCGCTGATCACCTTGCACTCCAGATAGGCCACGCAACCATCGACGATCGGCGCCGCGATCTGCTTCGCCCGCGAGGTGCGGATATCCAGCTGCTCGAACTTGTTGCCTTCGCCGCCGTTGCTCGAGCCCACTGCCAGGGTCAGTTCGGCCTGCTGGCGTGTCGGCAACTGGATGACAAAGGCGCCCGAGCCTTCCACCAGGTGGCGCGACCAGGTGTTGCGGTCCAGCACCAGCATCAGCTTGGGCGGATCGAAGTCCAGTGGCATGACCCAGGCGGCGGCCATGACATTGGCGACGCCTTCGTACTCGCTGGTGACCAAGGTGCTGGGACCGTGGTTGAGCAGCAGGTAGGCCTTGTTCAGCGGCACGTCTTTCAGGTGGTTCATTCAGGGGTCCTCAGGGCCGGTTCAGAGCAGCAGGCCGTCGACGGGTTGCAGCGCTTCGGGCAGATCGGTGTCGCCGAGAATTTCCAGTACGGCGATTTCCACGTTGCGGCTCATGGCGTCCAGCGGCAGGTCGTTGGGTTGGGTGTCGAACGGGTCGGCGATCTGGTCGCCGAGGGCGTCCAGGCCGAAGAAGGTGTAGGCCAGCACGCACACCGCCAGCGGGGTGAACCAGCCGATGCTGTCCACCAGGCAGAAGGGCAGCAGGAAGCAGTAGACATGCACGATACGGTGCAGCATCAGGATGTAGGGGTAGGGGATCGGCGTGTTGCGGATGCGCTCGCAGCCGCCCAGCACATACGACAGCCGGGTCATCTGCTGGTCGATGGCAGCCAGGGTGATGTCGCTGGCGCCGCTGGCGCGGCCACGCTCGGCGAAGCGCTGGCCGAGGCTGGCGAGCAGGGCGTTGGTCGGACTGCGACTGGCGGCCAGGGCGACGGCTTCCTCGCCGAGCAGACGGCGCACATCGTCGCTTTGCGGGGTGTCACGCAGTTGATCGCGCAGCGCGTAGCTGAACGCGATCAACGGATTGCACAGTTGGCGGCGACTATCGGCATCGAGGTCTGGCAGCAGCGAGCGGGTCTGCCGCGCCAGGTTGCGCGTGACGATCAGCAGTTCACCCCAGAGCGTGCGGGCCTCCCAGAAGCGCTGGTAGGCGACGTTGTTGCGAAAGCCGAGAAAGATCGCCAGCGTCAGGCCCCAGAGGGTGAATGGCGTGGAGGTGATGATCACCTTGTAGTGGTAGAGCGTGCCGTGGGTGGCAACTACCAGTGAGCTGAGCAGCACCGTGTAGAGCACCTTGCGCCAGATCGCCGGGATGATCGATCCCTTGAGCGAGAACAGCAGGACCCAGAGTGTCGGGGTTTGCGGGCGGAGGATCATGCGGCGGCATCCGGTGGGGCGGAGCGCGCATGATAACGGAGATAGGCGTCCTGGAGGCGCGTTGCAGAGGGCGACCTTGGTAGGAGCGAGCTGGCTCGCGAACCGGCCACGTAGCGAAGAGGTTCGCGAGCAAGCTCACTCCTACAGAAAAGCGGAACGTCCCGGCGTACCTAGCCCTGCTCGTACAGCTTGACGATCGCCGAGAAGTCCAGCTGGCCGTTGCCCTGGTTGCTGAAGGTCTGGAACAGCTGCTGGGCCAGTGCGCCGAGCAGTACTGGCTGGCGCACCTGGCGGGCGGCCTCGCTGGCCAGCCCCAGGTCCTTGAGCATCAGGTCGGTGCCGAAACCGCCGCTGTAACCGCGCGCTGCCGGAGCGCCGGTGAGCGGATTGTTCACTTCCGAACTCCAGCAGCGGCCGCTGGAGGTATTGATGATGCCGGCCAGCACCTCTGCGTCCATGCCCAGCTTCACGCCCAGCGACATGGCTTCCGCTACGCCGATCATGGAGATGCCCAGCAGCAGGTTGTTCGCCACCTTGGCCACCTGGCCGTTGCCGGCGCCGCCGCAGTGCACGAGGTTCTTGCCCATGGCTGCCAGTACCGGGCGGGCGCGCTCGAAATCGGCCGGCTCGCCGCCAACCATGAAGGTCAGGGTGCCCGCTGCCGCGCCGGCCGTGCCGCCGGAAACCGGCGCATCCAGCATCGGATTGCCGTGGGCGATGGCGACGGCGGAGACCTCGCGAGCGTTCAGCGGGTCGATAGTGGAGGAGTCGATCAGCAGTACACCGGGCTGCACATTGGCCAGCAGGCCGTTGTCGCCGAGGAACACCTGCTTCACGTGCGCTGCGGCGGGCAACATGGTGATGATGACTTCGACGTCGTCGCGCGCCACCTCGGCGGGGGATGCCAGAGCGCGGGCGCCGAGGGCGACCGCCGCCTCCACGGCCTTGGCGGAAAGATCGAAGACGCTCAGGTCGAAGCCAGCCTTGAGCAGATTGGCGGCCATGGGGCCGCCCATGTTGCCGAGTCCGATGAAGCCGATGCGCATGGGGATTTCCTCTTCTTCTTGTGCGGGAGCGCCCAGTCGAGCGGGCGCCAAAAGGGTGCCCGCCCGCGTGGTGCCTGGTCCGGCCAGCATCCTTGCTGAAATCCGGGGCGGCTCGGGGCAGGCGGGCGGGCAGGCGTTTCTAAGGGATCACTTGAGGTTGATGGTGGTGTTCACTGCACCGCCAACCTCGTTCTCGTCGAACCAGCGCTCGGTGACGGTCTTGGTCTGGGTGTAGAACTGCACCACCTGCTTGCCGTACGGGCCGAGGTCGCCGAGCTTGGAGCCGCGCGAGCCGGTGAAGGAGAACAGCGGTACCGGTACCGGGATCGGCACGTTGATGCCCACCTGGCCGACGTCGATTTCCTCCTTGAAGTGCCGCGCGGCAGCACCGGAACGAGTGAACAGCGCGGTACCGTTGCCGTTAGGGTTGGCGTTGATCAGCTCGATGGCCTCGTCGAAGGTCTTCACCGACACCACGCAGAGCACCGGGCCGAAGATTTCCTCGCGGTAGATGCTCATCTGCGGGGTGACACCGGAAAACACGGTCGGGCCGACGAAGTTGCCCTTGGCGTAGCCGGCCACCTGCGGGTTGCGGCCGTCCAGCTCCAGCTTGGCGCCTTCCTGGGTGCCGCGCTCGATCAGGCCGCTGACGCGGTCCAGCGCCGCGCAGGACACCAGCGGGCCGACGTCGGTGTTGGCCTCGGTGCCGCCGCTGACCTTGAGGGTCTGCGCCTTGGCTACCAGGTCCGGAATCCACTCGTTGGCTTCACCCACCAGGATTGCCACCGACACCGCCATGCAGCGCTGCCCGGCGGCGCCGAACGCTGCACCGGCAATGGCGTTGAGGGTCTGCTCCTTGTTGGCGTCGGGCAGCACCACGGCGTGGTTCTTCGCCCCCATCATGCACTGCACGCGCTTGCCGGCCAGCGAGGCGCGGTTGTAGACGTGGGTACCGACGCGAGTCGAGCCGACGAAGGAAACGGCCTTGATGTCCGGGTGGTCGCAGATGGCGTTCACCACGTCCGGGCCGCCGTGGATCACGTTGAGCACGCCGGGCGGTACGCCGGCCTCATGGGCCAGCTCGACCAGGCGCATGGTCACCATTGGGTCTTGTTCGGAGGGCTTGAGGACGAAGGTGTTGCCGGTGGCGATGGCCATCGGGAACATCCACAGCGGAATCATCGCCGGGAAGTTGAAGGGCGTGATGCCGGCGCACACGCCGATGGGCTGCAGGATGGTGAAGGTATCCACGCCGCCGGCCACGTTGTTGGCCAGCTCGCCCAGTTGCAGGTTGCCGATCCCCGCTGCGTGCTCGACCACTTCCAGGCCGCGGAACACGTCGCCCTCGGCGTCGGGCAGGGTCTTGCCCTGTTCGGCGGTGAGGATCGCCGCGAGTTCCTTCATGTTCTCGCGAATCAGTTGCTGGTACTTGAGGAAGATGCGCGCGCGGGCGCCGATGGGCGTCTTCTTCCAGGTCTTGAACGCGGCCTTGGCGCTGGCCACCGCGCGCTCGACTTCCTCGGGCGTGGCGAAGGGCACGCGGGCGAGGACTTCCTGGGTGGCGGGGTTGATCACCTCGCGCCATTCGGAGGTGGTGGACTCGACGGGCTTGCCGTCGAGGAAGAGTTTGACGGTCGGGACGGCAGTTGCGGTCATCGGGGTTCTCCCAGCCTGAAGGCCTTGTTCTTGTGTGGTTCGATCCTAGCAGTGCATTTTTGATGTGCTCAATGAGGTGATGTGCAAGTATGGTCTGCATTTTTGCAGATAGAGAGCGCACACAGGAGCGCGCATGGACTGGGACAACCTGCGGTTTTTCCTCGAGCTATCCCGTGCTGGCAAGCTCACCGTCGCCGCGCGGCGCCTGGGCGTGGACCACACCACGGTTGCCCGCCGCCTGCAGGCGCTGGAAAAAAGCATCGGCGCACAATTGCTGGTGCGTGAGCCTGCCGGCTATCGGTTGACCGAGGCGGGTCACGGCCTGTTGCCCCAGGCCGAAGCGATGGAAAGTGCGTGCAAGGTGATCGAGAAGCGCCTTGCCGGGGCCGAGGACAATCTCTCCGGCAAGGTGCGTATCGGCGCCACCGAGGGCTATGGCTCGACATTGCTGACCTCGCAGCTGGTGGAGCTGAACCAGCGTCACCCGCACCTCGGCCTCGACATCCTGGCGGTGCCGCGCGCGCTGCAGCTGTCGCGCCACGAGGCAGACATCGTCATCACCCTGGAGCGCCCCGGACGAGGGCCCTACATCATTACCCGGCTCACCGATTACGTGCTGCGTCTCTATGCCTCGAAGGATTATCTGGCCGAACGCGGGCCGATCCGCAATCGCGACGACCTGCGCGAACATGCCCTGGTCGGCTACGTCGATGACCTGCTGTACAGCAAGGAGCTGCAGTATCTCGACGAGATCGGCCGGCCGCTGCACATGGCGCTGCGCTGTACCAGCATCCTCGCCCAGCAGCGCGCGGTGGCGGAGGGGGCCGGGTTGGCGATCCTGCCGGCGTTCGCGGCAAGCGAAGACCCCTCGTTGCAGCCGGTGCTGGCCGGGGAAATCGAGTTCGTGCGCACCTTCTGGATGCTGATGCCGGCCGAACTCAAGGACATCGCACGGATGCGCACGACCTGGGATTTCCTCCGGGAAAAGGCCGAGGGCAGCCAGGACAGATTGATGGGCCGCGCCGTGTAAGCGCTGGCAGGCAGTATCAACAGTGACAGGGGCTCGCCGGGACAGCGCGGGCACGTTTCAGGAGAGGGAAGAATGGCCGTCATCATTCCGCTGTCGGCGGAGTTGCAACAACAACTGGAAGACCTGCAGCAGCAGGCGCTGGCGCTGCTTCGACTGGCGCCAGAGCTGCCACCCCATGAGGTGGTCGCGGTGATCACCGAGTACGTGCGCGATGCCAAGGCGCAGCGGCGCGACGTGGACGACGACGCGGTGTTCGCCCTGGGTGCCCTGCTGGGCCGACAGTTCGTGCTCGGGTTGGGGTGGCACTGGGGCGACGTCACCTGGGATGACGATCCCGACACCGCGGCCATCGGCGTACTCAACCCGGATGATTCGCTGTTCAACAACCCGATCGGCTGGGTGAGCCAGGCGCTGGCCAGCGAGGGCGGCGTGGCGTTCATGCTCAGCTACAACATGATCCAGGCCAATCAGACTCCGGTCTTCGAGCCGGGAAGCGCGACCGGGCTGTACTGAAAATGCCGCAAGGGGCTGGCCATGGCCGGCCCCTTGCGGCTGCTGGTTGCTGCGGAACGGCGCAAAGCTTCCGTGCGCCGCCATGCTCAGCGCGTCACGCGCGCTTGAGCACCAGGGTGAGGATGTCGTAGCTGGCCACCAGCTCACCGAGCTGGTTGGTCACTTCCACGTCCCAGGCCACCACGCCCTGTGGCTCGCCCTTGGGGCTCTTCTTGCCCTGGTCGATCTTGCGCTTGCAGGTCAGGCGCGCCTGGATGGTGTCGCCGATGCCCACCGGATTGATGAAGCGCAGGGTGTCCAGGCCGTAGTTGGCCAGCACCGGGCCGACGCCCGGGGAGACGAACAGACCGGCAGCCGCCGAGAGCACGAAGTAGCCGTGGGCGATGCGCTTGCCGAACTGCGAGTCCTTGGCCGCCAGCTCGTCGAAGTGCATGTAGAAGTGGTCGCCCGACAGGCAGCCGAAGTTGACCAGGTCGGCCTCGGTGACGGTGCGGCGGTGGGTCAGCAGCGATTCGCCGATCTTCAGCTCGTCGAAGTAGCGGCGGAACGGGTGCACCTCGGTCTCGTAGACCTTGGCGCCGCGCACGTACTCGCCGGTAACGGCCATCAGCATGCTCGGCGAGCCCTGTACGGCGGTGCGCTGCAGGTAGTGCTTCACCGCGCGCACGCCGCCCAGTTCTTCACCACCACCGGCGCGACCCGGGCCGCCGTGCTTGAGCACCGGCAGCGGCGAACCGTGGCCGGTGGATTCGGCGGCGGACTCGCGGTCGAGGATGTGCAGGCGGCCGTGCAGGGCGCCCATCACCGGGACGACTGTCGCGGCGACCTGCGGATCACGGGTGATCAGGCTCGCCACCAGGCTACCCTTGCCGCGCGCGGCCAGGGTGACGGCTTCGTCGACGTCGTCGTAGGCCATCAGGGTGGTCACCGGGCCGAACGCCTCGATGTCGTGGGCGCCGCCTTCGGCGTGCGGGTCGCGGCTGCGCAGCAGGGTCGGAGCGAAGAACGCGCCTTCGCTGACGCCATCGCCACGCGGGGTGAAGCCATCTTTGGCACCGAAGAGCAGTTCGCTGGATTTCAGCAGGGCTTCCACGCGCTCGGCGACGTCGGCCTGCTGCGCGTGGGAGGCCAGGGCGCCCATCTTCACGCCTTCCACTGAGGGATCGCCAACCACGACCTTGGCCAGGCGCTCGCGCAGGCGTTCGGCCACGGCATCGATGTGTTTGGCGGGCACGATGGCGCGGCGGATGGCGGTGCATTTCTGCCCGGCCTTGACGGTCATCTCTCGGGCCACTTCCTTGACGAAGAGGTCGAATTCCTCGTCGTCGGGGGTGACGTCCGGAGCGAGGATGGCGCAGTTCAGCGAGTCGGCCTCGGCGTTGAACGGCACCGAGTTGCGGATCAGGATCGGATTGACGCGCAGCTTGGCGGCGGTGTCGGCGGAGCCGGTGAAGGTGACGATGTCCTGGCCTTGCAGACGGTCCAGCAGGTCGCCGGTGCCGCCGATGATCAGTTGCAGGCTGCCGGCCGGGAGCAGGCCGGATTCATGCATCACACGCACGGCGGCTTCGGTGATGTAGCTGGTGGCGGTGGCCGGTTTGACGATGCAGGGCATGCCGGCGAGGAAACTCGGCGCGAACTTCTCCAGCATCCCCCAGATGGGGAAGTTGAAGGCGTTGATGTGCACCGCGATGCCGCCGCGCGGCACCAGGATGTGGCTGCCGGCGAACTTGCCGGTCTTGCCCAGCGGCATGGCCGGGCCTTCGTGGACCACGTTGCCCGAGGGCAGCTCGCGGCCGCCGACGCCGGCGTAGGCGAACAGGGTGCCGGCGCCGCCTTCGATGTCGATCCAGCTGTCGGCGCGGGTGGCGCCGCTGTGGCGGGAAATCTCGTAGAGCTGTTCCTTGCGCTCGGTCAGGTACAGCGCCAGGGCTTTCAGGCGCTGGGCGCGCTGCTGGAAGTCCATGGACATCAGTTCTTTCAGGCCTTGCTCACGGGCGTGGGCGACGGCTTCGGCGAAGTCCAGCGTCTCTTCGTGGGTGCGCGCCACGGTCTGGCCATTGAGCGCGCTACGCAGCGCCTGGGCGCCGTGCTGGCCGACCCAGCGGCCGCCGATGAAACTTTGCAGGATAGGCTCTTGGGCCATGGTTGTTGTCCTCCGGATCGCTACGCAAGGGGGCCGGCTGCTGCCGGTGACCGCCGCGCCGGGTGGGCGTCGGCGGCGCATTCTTCATTGGCGGGACGATGCCGCCGGATTAGGGGCGCCAGGGGCCTTGTGGGCCGCTGGCGGTGAAACGTGAACGACTCTTCGTGGGGCGTGGCCGATCGCGGACGGAGTCCGCTCCTACGGGGGGATCGGCCTTGGGTAGGAGCGGACTCCGTCCGCGATCGATTTCGCCGCCACGCTGGCGTCGATCGGTTCGCGAGCAAGCTCGCTCCTACAAAGAGCTGGATCAGAGCTGGTCGAAATCGAGGACCACCTTGTCGCTGAGCGGATACGCCTGGCAGCTCAGCACGTAGCCCGCCGCCACCTCGTAGTCCTCCAGCGCGAAGTTGCTGTCCATTTCCACCTCGCCGGACACCACCTTGCACTTGCAGGTCGAGCACACGCCGGCCTTGCACGAGTACGGCAGTTCGGCGCCCTGGGCGTTGCCGGCGTCGAGCACGCTGACGCTGTTGCGGGCCAGCTCGAAGGACAGCTCGCGGCCGTCGCTGATCACGGTGATCTGGCTCTTGGCGCTGTCGACAGCAGCGGCAGCCTGGCGCGCTTCGCGCTTGCTCTCGCTGCCGGCGGCGGCGAACAGCTCGAAATGGATGCGCTCGGCCGGCATGCCGTTGCCCTTGAGCTGGTCGCGCACCGTCTCGGTCATCGCCTGCGGGCCGCAGATGAAGGCGGCGTCCAGGCTCTTCACGTCGAGCCAGCGGCTGAACAGCTGGCCGCACTTGTCAGCGTCGATACGGCCGTTGTAGAGGTCGACGTCCTGCTGCTCGCGGCTGAACACGAAGATCAGGTTGAGGCGTTGCAGGTAGCGGTTCTTCAGGTCTTCGAGCTGCTCACGGAACATCGCGGCGTTGCTGGAGCGGTTGCCGTAGAGCAGGGTGACGCGGCTGTGCGGCTCGGTTTCCAGGGTCGTCTTGACGATCGACAGGATCGGCGTGATGCCGCTGCCGGCGGCGACCGCCAGGTAGTTGCCATGGCGCGCAGGGTCCAGTTCGACATTGAAGTGGCCAGCTGGCGGCATGACCTCCAGGCTGGCGCCGACCTTCAGCGCCTCATTGGCGTAGGCGGAGAAGCGCCCGCCCGGTACGCGCTTGATCGCCACGCGCAGCTCGCCGTCATTCACGCCGCTGCAGATCGAGTAGGAGCGGCGCACTTCCTCGCCGTCGAGCTGGGTGCGCATGACCAGGTGCTGGCCGTGCTGGAAGCGGAAGCTGTCGGCCAGCTCCGCCGGGACGTCGAAGGCGATGGACACGGCATCGCGGGTTTCGGCGCGCACTTCCTTGATTGTAAGGCTGTGGAATTTGCTCATTGTTGTTCTCCTGCGGTTCTACCGCACGGAGGGCGAATACAAACGTCGCGAGCGAAGGTCGGACGAGGCGGAAGCGGCTTCGGAAGCGCAGTTCACATTGGTGAGTGAGCATTTCGAAGTCGTCTCCAGCGACGCATGGCCGAGCGCAGCAGTTTGTCTTCGTCCTCCTAGATGCACTTGAAGTAATCGAACGGTTCGCGGCAGTCGATGCAGCGGTACAGCGCCTTGCAGGCGGTGGAGCCGAACTGGCTGAGCTGCTCGGTGTGCAGGCTGCCGCACTGCGGGCAGCGCACTTCCGGGGTCTCGCCAAGCAGGCTGCGCTTGCTGGTGCTGCCGGCCGGCGGGGCGATGCCGTAGTCGCGCAGCGCCTGGCGGCCGCTGTCGCTGATCCAGTCGGTGGTCCAGGCCGGGCTCAGCCGGCGCTCCAGTTGCGGCGCAGCGAAGCCGGCGTGCTCCAGGGCGTGCTGGATGTCCTGCTCGATGACTTCGGTGGCCGGGCAGCCGGAGTAGGTGGGGGTGACCACCACGTGCAGGTGCCCGTCCTGCCAGTCGAGCCCGCGCACGATGCCCAGCTCGACCACGCTGACCACCGGCACCTCCGGGTCCATTACCGCGCCGAGCACGTTCCAGGCACGGCTGAGGTCATCAGCCGTGCCGGCGCGCGCGCCGCGATCGCTGGTAATCAGCTCACCAGGTTGCATCGGGGTAGGCCCGCTGGAGGAACTGCATCTCGGCCAGGAGAATGCCCAGGTGCTCGGTGTGCAGGCCACGGCGGCCGCTGAGGTAGAAGTTCACCGCAGGCTCCGGCAGCGGCAGGGTCGCGACGGCGAAGATGTCGACAACCTTGGCTTTCCACGCGGCGGCCAGCTCTTGCGGGTTCGGCGCGACACCTTCGGCGGACAGGCGTTGTTCCACTTCGTCGGCGTTGCACAGCTCGACGGTGAAACGCCACACCTGCGGGATCGCCGCGAGCATGCGCGCATGGCTCTCGTCGGTACCGTCACCCAGACGCTGCATCCACTCGGAGGAGCGGCGCAGGTGGTAGGTGACTTCCTTCAGGCCCTTGGCGGCGATGGCGGCGATGCGCTCGTCGCTGGAGCTGCTCAGGGCGTGCAGCACATGGAAGTGCCAGGCGTCATAGAGGAACTGCTTGGCGATGGTCACGGCGAAATCGCCGTTGGGCTGCTCGACCAGCAGGAGGTTGCGGAAGGCGCGCTCGTCGCGGCGGAACGCCAGGTGGTCGGCGTCGCGGCCGTCGTCCAGCAGTTCTACGGCGTACTCGTACCAGTTGCGCGCCTGGCCCACCAGGTCGAGGCCGACGTTCATCAGCGCCAGCTCTTCTTCCAGGGCCGGGGCGTGGCCGCACCATTCGCACAGGCGCTGGCCCTGGATCAGGGCGCTGTCGGCGAGGCGCAGCAGGTATTCGATCTTGTCAGAGTTCGGGTTCATCGCACGCGATCTCACATGTGGCCGACTTCGGGCGGCAGCTCGTAGAAGCTGGCGTGGCGGTAGACCTTGTCCTGCGCCGGGTCGAACAGCGGGTCCTTCTCGTCGGGGGAGGAGGCGGTGATCAGCGCGGAGGGCACGACCCACAGGCTTACGCCTTCGTTGCGGCGGGTGTACAGCTCGCGGGCGTTCTCGATGGCCATGGCGGCGTCGGCGGCATGGACGCTGCCGACATGCTTGTGGTTCAGGCCGTGCTTGCTACGGACGAACACTTCAAAAAGGGTCCATTCGGACATGGCTTCTGTCTCCTCGCGACTCAGGCTGCGTCTTTCTTCTGTTGTTGTTTGCGGGCGTAGGCGACCGCGGCTTCGCGGACCCAGGCGCCGTCTTCGATGGCTTTGCGGCGGGTGGCAACGCGCTCGGTGTTGCACGGGCCGTTGCCCTTGAGCACTTCGTAGAATTCTTCCCACTGGATGTCGCCGAAGTCGTAGTGGCCGCGTTCCTCGTTCCACTTCAGGTCCGGGTCCGGGGCGGTGCAGCCGAGCAGTTCGAGTTGCGGCACGGTCTGGTCAACGAAGCGCTGGCGCAGTTCGTCGTTGCTCTGCCGCTTGATCTTCCAGGCCATGGACTGGGCGCTGTTGGGGGAGTCGGCGTCGCTGGGGCCGAACATCATCAGCGCCGGCCACCAGAGGCGGTTGATCGCGTCCTGGACCATGTCCTTCTGCGCCTGGTTGCCGTGGCGCATCATGGTCAGGAGGATTTCGTAGCCCTGCCGCTGGTGGAAGCTCTCTTCCTTGCAGATGCGGATCATCGCGCGCGAGTAGGGGCCGTAGGAGGTGCGCTGGAGCACCACCTGGTTGACGATCGCCGCGCCATCCACCAGCCAGCCCACCGCGCCCATGTCGGCCCAGTTCAGCGTCGGGTAGTTGAAGATGCTCGAGTACTTGGCCTTGCCGCTGTGCAGCTTGGCGATCTCGGCGTCGCGGTCGGCGCCCAGGGTTTCCATCGCGCTGTAGAGGTAGAGGCCGTGGCCGGCTTCGTCCTGGATCTTCGCCATCAGCTGCAGCTTGCGCTTCAAGGTCGGCGCGCGGGTCACCCAGTTGCCCTCGGGCAGCATGCCGACGATTTCGGAGTGGGCGTGCTGGGAAATCTGCCGGATCAGCGTCTGGCGGTAGGCGTCGGGCATCCAGTTCTTCGCCTCGATCTTGATCTCGGCATCGATCTTTTCCTGGAAGGCGCGTTCTTCCGGCGACATCTCGTCCAGCGCCTTGATGCGCTTCACGCCGGTCTCAACCAGTTGTGCGTACATGCTGTGTCTCCAGCCTTTTGTCTTGTTCGTGGGGCGGCCTTGGCCATGGCTGTAGTTTTAAATGATACAGAAATGAATGTCTAACAATAAATGATGTGTCGTAAATGGATTGTGTATCGCTTTGGCGGGATTTTGGGGGCAGGTGGGCGCGCAAAGGAGCACGTTTCACCGAAATAATTCGGTAAAAAGTGAGCATTTTGCAGGGGTTTATCGGAATTCTGCGGCGTATTTGCCTGGGCGTGAATGGCGCCTGCCATTCACCGGAAAGATGACAAAGTGATACGCAAATGTATTTTTATGAATGAATCATATGTGGTGGTTAGGAGGGGTTGTAGGAGCGAGCTTGCTCGCGAACCATGCTTGCCGATGACCAGGCGTCGAGCGGTTCGCGAGCAAGCTCGCTCCTACAGTAAAGCCACGGGGATCAGGCCTGGACGATCACCTGGAAGCCGCCAAAGATCATGCGTTGCCCGTCGAAGGGCATGTCGTTGAAGTCGGTCTTCATCCGCGCGTCCTCCATGAACTTCTTCATGCCTTCGTCCCGCGCCTGCTTGCTGGGCCAGGTGATCCAGGAGAACACCACGGTTTCGTCCTCCTTGCGCTTCACCGCCATGGGGAAGGAGGTCACCTTGCCCTCGGGCACGTCATCGCCCCAGCACTCGACCACGCTCAGTGCGCCATGCTCCCTGAACAGCGCCGCCGCCTTACGCGCCACTTCGATGTAGCGCTCACGGCTGGCGGTGGGCACCGGTACGAGGAAACCATCGACATAGGTCATCGCTCTTCTCCTGCGACTGGGTAGGCGGCCGGATGCCGCCTGCCTTTGAGGAATAGTCGAAGGAGGGGCAGATAGATCGACAGGGATGGCGGGTGGGCGACGGATGGTTGTCGTGTTGCGGGAACGGTGGGCTAGGGCGTTCCCTAACCCTCTCCCAGAGGGAGAGGGGACCGTTCGGCGTGAAGAGGAATACTGAGCCGGCCGGCATCTGCGAACTACTCCCTCTCCCTCTGGGAGAGGGTTGGGGTGAGGGGTGATTGCGCGCGCCGAGGTTCTAAATCACTCCTTCGGAAGATAAAAAGCCCCGCCGAAGCGGGGCTTTCAGTCACGCCGGCCAATCAGCCCTTGGGCCGATTGTCATACACGTGGCAGGCCTTGCCTTCCGAACGCTTGAGGCTGTGGCTCGGCTGCACCAGCACGCGGGCGCTGACGCCGATGTGGGTCTTGATCTGTTTGCCCAGCTCGCTACCGATGGACTTCTGTTCGTCCGCCGACAGGCCCTGCTGGTCGTGGCGCAGTTCGACGTGGACGTCGATGCAGTCGAGGTTGCCGTTGCGGTGCAGGTGGATCTCGTAGCACTCGGCGAGCTGCTTGATCTTCAGCACCTGCTCCTCGACCTGGGTCGGGAAGACGTTGACGCCACGGATGATCAGCATGTCGTCGCTGCGCCCGGTGATCTTGTCGATGCGCCGCATCGGCCGTGCGGTGCCCGGCAGCAGGCGCGTCAGGTCGCGGGTGCGGTAGCGGATCATCGGCAGGGCTTCCTTCGACAGCGAGGTGAACACCAGCTCGCCGTACTGGCCGTCCGGCAATACCGCGCCAGTCACCGGGTCGATGATCTCGGGGTAGAAGTGGTCTTCCCAGACGGTCGGGCCGTCCTTGGTCTCGGCGCATTCCATGGCCACGCCCGGGCCCATGATTTCCGAAAGGCCGTAGATGTCCAGGGCGGTGATGCCCATGCGTTCTTCCACGGCGCGGCGCAGTTCGGCGGTCCACGGCTCGGCGCCGAAGATGCCCAGGCGCAGCTTGAGGCTGTGCGGGTCGACGCCCTGGCGCTCGATCTCGTCGGCGATGTTGAGCATGTAGGACGGGGTGACCATGATGATGTCCGGCTGGAAGTCGCGGATCAGCTGGACCTGCTTCTCGGTCTGGCCGCCGGACATCGGGATCACGGTGCAGCCCAGGCGCTCGGCGCCGTAGTGCGCACCCAGGCCGCCAGTGAACAGGCCGTAGCCGTAGGACACATGCACCTTGTCACCCTTGCGGCCGCCGGCGGCGCGGATGGAGCGCGCGACCACGTTGGCCCAGGTGTCGATATCGTTCTGCGTGTAGCCGACCACGGTGGGTTTGCCGGTGGTGCCGCTGGAGGCGTGCAGGCGCACGATCTCGTTCTGCGGCACGGCGAACATGCCGTAGGGGTAGTTGTCGCGCAGGTCGTTCTTGCCGGTGAAGGGAAACCTGGCGAGATCGTCCAGGGAGGTCAGGTCGTCCGGGTGCACGCCAGCTTCGGCGAAGCGCTTCTGGTACAGCGGGACGTTGTCGTGGGCGTGCTTGAGGCTCCAGCGCAGGCGCTCCAGCTGGTGCTGGCGCAGCTCATCGACACTGGCGGTCTCCATCGGGTCAAGCAGGGCACGTTCGGCATCATGGTACATGTTCATGGGTTCACTCGATTTGTTCTTGTACGCCAGCCCGTAAGCGGGCTGCGAGTGTCATGGGAGCAGCATAACGCCCCCGTTCGCGGAAGGATTCGAACCCCTGCCAGAGACGTTGCTCTGTCTGCCAGCCGGTGCACTTGGCGACTGGCGGTGCGGGGTCCGAAGCTCCCTGTGGATCAGATTCGTTCGATGATCAGGGCGATGCCCTGGCCGACACCGATGCACATGGTGCACAGGGCGTAGCGGCCACCGCGTTCCTCCAGTTCATGCAGGGCGGTGGTGACCAGGCGTGCACCGCTCATGCCCAGCGGATGGCCGAGGGCGATGGCGCCACCGTTGGGGTTCACCCGTGCGTCGTCATCCTTCAGGCCCAGCTCGCGCAGCACGGCAAGGCCCTGGGCGGCGAAGGCTTCGTTGAGTTCGATCACGTCCATGTCGTTCAGCGACAGGCCGGCCAGCTCCAGCACCTTGCGGGTCGCCGGCACCGGGCCGATGCCCATGATCCGCGGCTCGACACCAGCGGTAGCCATGGCGACCACCCGGGCGCGGGCCTTCAGGCCGTGACGCGCGGCGGCGGCCGGGGAGGCCATCAGCAGTGCACAGGCACCGTCGTTGACGCCCGAGGCGTTGCCGGCAGTGACGCTGCCGTCTTCGCGGAACGGCGTGCCGAGCTTGGCCAGTTGCTCCAGGGTGGTATCGCCGCGCGGGTGTTCGTCCTGCTCGACCACCTTGGCCGGGCCTTTGCGCTGGGGAATCTCCACCGGGACGATTTCCTTCGCCAGGCGGCCGTTGGCCTGGGCGGCGGCGGCCTTGTGCTGGCTGCGCAGGGCGAAGGCATCCTGGTCTTCGCGGCTGATGTTGAACTGCTCGGCGACGTTCTCGGCGGTTTCCGGCATGGAGTCGATGCCGAACTGCTTTTTCATCAGCTTGTTGACGAAGCGCCAGCCGATGGTGGTGTCAAAGATTTCCGCAGTGCGGCCGAAGGCCTGCTCGGACTTGCCCATCACGAACGGTGCGCGGGACATGGATTCCACGCCGCCGGCGAGCATCAGCCCGGCCTCGCCGCAGCGCAGGGCGCGCGCAGCGCTGCCCACGGCGTCAAGGCCGGAGCCGCACAGGCGGTTGAGCGTGGTGCCGGGCACGGTGACCGGCAGGCCAGCCAGTAGCGAGGCCATATGGGCGACGTTGCGGTTGTCCTCGCCGGCCTGGTTGGCGCAGCCGAAGATCACGTCGTCGATGGCGCTCCAGTCCAGCTCCGGGTGGCGCTGCAGCAGGGCCTTCATCGGAATCGCCGCCAGGTCGTCGGCGCGCACGCCGGACAGGGCGCCGGCGTAGCGGCCAATCGGCGTGCGCACGGCGTCGATGATCAGGGCGTCAGTGAGGTCTGTCATGCGGAGGTCTCCTGCGCCAGCACGGTGCCGCGCACTTTGTAGGATTTGCCATGGAACAGGGCGATCAGTTGGCCCTGGGAATTCTCGATGCGCACGTCGTAGTTACCGGTGCGGCCGCTGCGGCTCTGCTCGCAGGCGCTGGCGATCAGCTCGTCGCCTTCACGGGCTGGCGCCACGTAATCGATGCTGCAGCCGATGGCGACGGTGGCGTCGTTGTAGCTGTTGCAGGCGAAGGCGAACGCCGAGTCGGCCAGGGCGAACAGGTAGCCGCCGTGGCAGGTGCCGTGGCCCTGGATCATGTCTTCGCGCACGCGCATCGACAGCTTGGCGCTTCCCGGGCCTGCATCCAGCAGCTGGATGCCCATGCGGCGGGTGGCCTGGTCGCGCTCGTACATGGCTTCGGCGCAGTCGCGGGCCAGACGGGTGGCGTCAGTCATGAAAGGTTCTCCCCTCGGCATGCAGGCGGCGCAGCAGCAGGGACGGGCGATAGCGGTCCTCGCCGTAGGCGGCCTGCAGGTTGTCGAGCACGCGCAGCACGTTGCCGATGCCGATCTGCCCGGCCCAGGCCAGCGGGCCCTGCAGGTAGTTCACCCCGGCGCGCATGGCGAGGTCGATGTCAGCGGCGCTGCCGACGCCTTGCAGCACGGCGTCGGCGCCTTCGTTGGCGAGCATCGCCACGGTGCGCAGCACGGCGAGACCGGGTGTGTCACTCAGGCGGCTGGTGGCGATGCCGGCCTTGGCCAGCAGGGCGACGACCTGCTCCAGTGCTTCGGGTGTGGTATCTGCCGAGCAGGCAATGCCCAGGCGCGAGGCCTTGGCGTAATCCAGCGCGAGGTCGATCAGCACCAGATTGCGCAGGCCGTCCTGCCTGGCGCGCTGGCTGGCGAGGCGACCATCGGACAGCGCGATCACTGCATCACCGACACGCAGCAGGCCATTGCCGGCGCGCTGGAGGATCTCGATGCCCGCGTCTTTCAGGCGCTGCACCAGCGGCTGGGCGACGCCCAGGTCGCCCTCCAGCACGCAGGCGCTGACATGCGCGGCACTGCTCAGGCTGGCTGGCTGCGGGCGCTCGGCACCTTCGGCGTAGTCATAGAAGCCGCGACCGCTTTTGCGGCCGAGGCGGCCGGCGTCCACCAGCTCCTTCTGGATCAGCGAGGGTTGGAAGCGGAAGTCGCCGTAGTAGGCGGCGAAAACCGAGCAGGTGACGGCGTAGTTGACGTCGTGGCCGATCAGGTCGGTCAGCTCGAAGGCGCCCATGCGGAAGCCGCCGGCATCGCGCATCAGCGCATCCAGCGTCGCGCAGTCGGCGGCGCCTTCCTGCAGCAGGCGCAGGCTTTCGGCGTAGAACGGGCGCGCCACGCGGTTGACGATGAAGCCGGGGGTCGACCTGGCGTGCACCGGTTTCTTGCCCCAGGCCAGCGAGGTGGCATACAGGCGGTCGGCCAGTGCGGGATCGGTGGCAAGGCCGGAGACGACTTCCACCAGCGCCATCAGCGGCGCCGGGTTGAAGAAGTGCATGCCGACCACCTGCTGCGGGCGTTTGAGGCCGGCGGCGAGGCTGGTGATGGACAGCGACGAGGTGTTGCTGGCGAGGATGCAGTCTTCTGCGCACAGCGCTTCCAACTGCTGGAATAGGCCGCGCTTGACCTCCAGGTTCTCGACGATGGCTTCGATCACCAGCTTCGAGTCTGCCAGCGCCTCGATGGCTTCCACCGGCTGCAGGCGGGCGACGATGGCGTTGCGCTCCTCGGCGCCGAGCTTGCCTTTCTCCACCAGCCGGCCGAGCTGGCGGTCAATGCCGTCGATGGCCTGGGCGGCGGCGCCGGGGCGGTTGTCATAAAGCTTCACCGGATGACCGGCCTGGGCGGCAACCTGAGCGATACCCGCGCCCATGGCGCCGGCGCCGATCACCGCGACTTTTGCGTCTTTCGAAAGTGCGCTCATCGATCAGCGGCCCTTGAAGCTGGGGGTGCGTTTGTCCATGAAGGCGGCCACGCCCTCGCGGTAGTCCTCGCTGCGCCCGGCCAGGCGCTGCAGATCGCGCTCCAGCTCCAGCTGCTCGTCGAAGCCGTTGTTCAGGCTGGCGTTGAGGCTGCGCTTGATCAGCGCCAGGCCATAGGTCGGCTGGGTGGCCAGATGGCGGGCGAGCTTGAGGGCTTCCTCGCGCAGGTTGGCGTCGTCCACCACCTGGTAGATCAGCCCCCACTGCTCGGCCTGCTCGGCGCTCAGGCGATTGCCCAGCAGCGCAAGGGCCTTGGCGCGGGCCATGCCGACCAGGCGCGGCAGCGTCCAGGTGCCGCCGGAATCGGGGATCAGGCCGATCTTGCAGAAGGCCTGGATAAAGCTGGCCGAACGCGCCGCCAGCACCAGGTCGCAGGCCAGCGGGATGTTCGCGCCAGCGCCTGCGGCCACGCCGTTCACCGCGCAGATGACCGGCAGCGGCAGGTCGCGCAGGGTGCGGATCAGCGGGTTGTAGAACTGCTCGATGGACTGGCCCAGGTCAGGCGCTTCCGCGCCGGGTGCGACGTTGCGGTCGGACAGGTCCTGGCCGGCGCAGAAGCCGCGGCCTTCGCCGGTCAGCAGCAGCACGCGGGCTTCCGGGTTCTGCCGGACCTGCTTGAGCGCCTCACGCACTTCGCCGTGCATGGCGGCGTTGAAGCTGTTCAGTTGCTCCGGGCGGTTCAGGCTGAGGAGGGCGACGCCGTCCTCGATGGAAAACAGGATGTGCTCGAAGTTCATGGGCGGGCTCGCTCCGTCAATACGCAGGCTTTTGCCAGAAAAGAAAGGGGGGTGCGCTCAGCGGTCCTGGTTCTATTGGCCAAGGAAGGCTGGCTTGCGCTTTTCCTGGAAGGCACGGATGCCTTCGTCGCGGTCGGCGGTGCCGGCCAGCAGGGTGAAGGCGTGGCGTTCGAAGCGCAGGCCGGTGGCAAGATCGGTGTCCTGCGCCTTGAGCAGCGCTTCCTTGGCCAGGCGCACGGCAAGCGGCGCCTTGGCAGCGATGAGCTTGGCGATCTGCAGGGCGCGCTCGACGGTGAATTCGGGTTGGGTGACTTCGCTGACCAGGCCGGCGCGTTGGGCGTGGCGCGCGTCGATGGCTTCACCGGTGAGGACCATCTGCATGGCCAGCGGCTTGCCCACGGCGCGCAGCAGGCGCTGGGTGCCGCCGGCGCCGGGCATGATGCCGAGGTTGATTTCCGGCTGGCCGAAGCGGGCGTCTTCGCCAGCAATCAGGATGTCGGCGTGCATGGCCAGCTCGCAGCCGCCGCCCAGGGCGAAGCCGTTGACGGCAGCGATCAGCGGTTTGGAGAAGGCGGCGATGCGCTGCCAGTAGCCGACGCGGGGGTCGTTGAGGATGCCGACCAGGTCGCGCTCGGCCATCTCCCTGATGTCGGCGCCGGCGGCAAAGGCCTTGCGGCTGCCGGTGAGCACCACGGCGCGGGTTTCGCTGTCCTGCTCGGCGGCGTCGAGTTCGACGGCCAGTTCACCGAGCAGTTCGGTGTTCAAGGCGTTCAGCGCTTCGGGGCGCTGCAGGGTGATCAGGCGAACGCCCGCTTCAGGCATCTGAACGGCAAGGGTGCGAGGCATGACATCGTCCTCAGGCTGCACGCACGGCTTCGTGGCCGGCTGGTATTGGAATTATGGGAGGCAGGCGTTGCCCGTCTCCGGCCTTTCCGCAGTATAGGCCTAAAGCGATACAGAAAAACAACTACGAAAGTTGTATCGCGTGTCTAAAATGTTTCTGCCGTTGCCAATGGGCAGATGATACTGCTGGTCTTCTGCAAACACGTATCCGGCGTATTTGCTGGTTTATCAAGGGTTTTTGAGTGGCTTTCGATCCTCCTCAAAAGCGATACGACAGATTTAGATTGGTCGGTTTGGTTTGATGTGATACAAGATTTGCAAAAGAACAAATCGCTTTGCGCAGTGATGCCGCAAAGCTGGAGAACCCGATGCCTTGCTACAGCCTCGAAGGCGTGCGCCCCGTCGTACACCCGACCGCCTATGTCCATCCTACCGCCGTGCTGATCGGCGACGTCATCGTCGGCCCCGGCTGTTACGTCGGCCCGTTGGCGGCGCTGCGCGGTGATTTCGGGCGGATCGTCCTCGAAGAGGGGGCGAACCTTCAGGACACCTGCGTCATGCACGGGTTCCCGGACAGCGACACCGTCGTCGAACGCAACGGCCACATTGGCCACGGCGCCGTTTTGCACGGCTGCCGGATCGGCGAGGACGCCCTGGTGGGCATGAATGCCGTGGTGATGGATTACGCCCGGATCGGTGCTCGCTCCATCGTTTCAGCCGCCGCCTTCGTCAAGGCCAAGTTCGAGTGCGCTCCGCAAAGCCTGGTGATGGGCGCGCCGGCCAGCGTCAAGCGCAGCCTCAGCGACGAAGAGATCGCCTGGAAGCGCCGGGGAACCGAGGAATACCAGGCGCTGGCCAAGCGCTGCATCGAAAGCCTGGTGGAATGTCAGCCGCTGGCGGAGGTAGAAGAAGAACGTCCGCGCCTGGGCGATTCCGGTTTCCGGCCCAAGGTAGCGGTCGAGTCAGGGAAGGGCGCATGAGTACTGGGGTTCGCTCCAATGGCCAGGCGGTGCGGCGGGCAGGTATAGTCGCCGCTCCTTCGCCTGCGCAACGTGCCATGACCGCTCTAGCACCGCTGAATCAGCTGATCAATCGCTTCCAGGAACAGACGCCGATCCGCGCCAGTTCGCTGATCATCACCCTTTACGGCGATGCCATCGAACCCCATGGCGGTACCGTCTGGCTGGGTAGCCTGATCAATCTGCTGGAACCGTTCGGCATCAACGAGCGGCTGATCCGCACCTCGATCTTCCGCCTGACCAAGGAAGACTGGCTGACCGCCGAGAAGGTCGGCCGGCGCAGTTACTACAGCCTGACCGGCACCGGCCGGCGGCGCTTCGAAAAGGCTTTCAAGCGCGTCTACAGCTCCAGCCTGCCGGCCTGGGACGGCTCCTGGACCCTGGTAATGCTCTCGCAGATCGCTGCCGACAAGCGCAAGCAGGTCCGCGAGGAGCTGGAGTGGCAGGGCTTCGGCGCGATTTCGCCGACCGTCATGGCCTGCCCGCGCGCCGACCGCAGCGACGTCATGGCGACCCTGCAGGACCTCGAAGTCGCCGACGATTGCATCGTCTTCGAAACCCGCGCCCAGGACGTGCTGGCTTCCCGCGCCATGCGCATGCAGGTGCGCGAGAGCTGGAAGATCGACGAACTCGGCGAGCACTACAGCGAATTCATCCAGCTGTTCCGCCCGCTCTGGCAGGCACTGCGCGAGCAGGACCAGCTGCGCCCGGAAGACTGCTTCCTGGCACGCACCCTTTTGATCCACGAATACCGCCGGCTGCTGCTGCGCGACCCACAACTGCCCGACGAACTGCTGCCGGGTGACTGGGAAGGCCGCGCTGCGCGACAGCTGTGCCGCAACATCTATCGACTGATCCACGCCAAGGCCGAGGACTGGCTGAACCGCAACCTGGAGACCGCAGACGGTCCGCTACCGGATGTCGGCGAGAGCTTCTACAAGCGTTTCGGCGGATTGAACTGACAGGAGTTGGCGTGAAAAATGCCTCCCGCTCTGCAACGCTGCGGTTGCAGGACGGGGACACCGACGCAGAGTCTTCCCGAGAAGACCGGCGACGGACAATGACGACAGGCCCGTGAGGCCTTCGCTGAATAACAACAAACAATGCGTGTGAGGCTTTGCAGGTCATGAATTCTTCATCGACATTGAGGGATGACGCTTTCGAGGCGTGGCTGGGACAGGTCAACCGGGCGTGCGGTCGTTTCGATGCGCGCACCCTCGGCCCCCAGTTCCATGGACGGTTGCGCGAGTACCAGGGCGGGGCGATCAAGCTTTCCGTGGTCGACATGGCCCAGGTGCACCTGTACCGGACCAGCAAGGAGGTCGGCTCCAGCGCGGGCGGCCACTACTATGCGGTGTTCCAGCTGGAAGGGCGTTCGCGCCTGGAGCAGGGCGACAACCGCGTGGAGCTGTCGCGTGGCGACATCAGCCTGATCGACGCCAGCCGGCCCAGCGACATGACCTACCTGGAGGAGTCCCGGCAGCTCTCGCTGATCCTGCCGCGCCAGGTGATCGAGCGCGGCCTGCGCATGTCCGAAGTCACCTGCGCCTCGAAGATCCCCGCCAGTTCGCCGATCGCCGTGCTCGCCAATCGACTGATCGTCGAGACCAGCCAGCAGGAAAGCCTCGGCATGCTGGAAAGCGAAGCGACCCTGGACGCCCTGGTGACGCTGCTGCGCCCGGCGCTGGCCAGCCATGACGCCGAGCAGGACAACCACGAGCGCATGTTCCGCAAGGCCACCGCCTTCATCGACCAGCACATCGGCGCCGAGGAACTCTGCCCCGAGCTGATCGCCCGTGAAGTGGGCATCTCGGTGCGCGGCCTGTACCGCATGTTCGCCAAGAAGGGCCTGGTGGTGGCGCAGTACATCAAGAACCGCCGCCTGGACTTCTGCGCCGAAACCCTGCGCAACGCCCAGTTCGAGCAGAAACTGTCGGCGCTGGGCTATGCCTGGGGCTTCTCCGATTCGAGCTACTTTTCCACGGCGTTCAAGGGTCGCTTTGGTGTGTCGCCGGGCGAGTATCGCAAGCGTTACGCGAATTGATTCTGGCGGAGGACGGCGATACCCGGCGGCCTTGTGCCGCCTATTGATGGGTATCGCTACGCTCCACGCCATCCTACGTTGAGGCTCGCAGCTCCCGACTGACTCCTTTGTAGGATGGGTGGAGCGCAGCGATACCCATGCTGCCTGCATCCGGCTCATACGCCAGCCGGGTTCGCGAGCAATGACTGGGCGTCCCCCTCGGTCCTACGAAGAGCGGCTGTGGCCTATCCGGGGAACGTAGGAGCGAGCTTGCTCGCGAACGCTTTCCCGCCATGACCGTGGTCACCTGAGCGCCACCTTGGCACTCCCGCCAACACGTCTGGCACAGAGGAAAAGACCCGCCTCTGCGCCGCTGGCAACAATCACCGTCGATGACGCGCGCCATCCGGCCGCAAGCTGTACTCGAAGGTGATTTCCCGATGTCCCGCAACAAGCTCCGATTCGGTGCCCTCGGCCTGCTGCTGGCCGGCGCGCTGCTGCAACCGGTCCTGGCGTTCGCCGGGGACTGCCCGGCGAACGATACGCAGAAAGGCGAAACCGTCTTCGCCCGCGACTGCTCGATCTGCCACACCGCCAAGGCCGACGGCCCCGGCATGATGGGCCCCAACCTGAATGGCGTGGTCGGCCGCATGGCCGGCTCGCTCGCCGGCTTCAGCTATTCCCAGGCGATGAAAGGCAAGGGCGCGGCCTGGTCGCGCGACAACCTCGACGCCTTCGTCAGCCAGCCCCAGGCCGCCGTGCCGGGAACCTACATGCCCTTCGCAGGCCTGGCCGACGCGGCCGAGCGGCGGGCGCTCACCTGCTGGCTGAGCCAGCAGCACTGATATTCCAGGAGAGACCATGAACGTCACACAGACTCTGCCCAAGGTCACGGCCTTCCTGCAGCGCAAGCATGGCTGCTTCATCGACGGCGCCTGGGTGGTGCCCGAGGGCGCGCGTACCGACGTGCTCAACCCGGCCACCGGCGAGGCTATTTCCAGCGTTGCCGACATTGACACCGACCTGCTCGACCGCGCGGTGAAATCCGCCCAGGCTTCGTTCAAGTCCCGCGTCTGGGCGGACCTGCGCCCGGCGGACCGCGAACGCATCCTGCTGCGCTTCGCCGACCTGGTGGAAGCCAACGGTGAAGAATTGGCCCAGCTGGAAACCCTCAGCCAGGGTAAGTCGATCAACATCGCGCGCATGCTGGACGTGGGCGCCACCGTCGAGTTCATGCGCTACATGGCCGGCTGGGCGACCAAGATCGAAGGCCAGACGCTGAACGTCTCCATTCCGCTGCCGCCCGGCGCCAAGTTCACCGCCTACACCCGCCGCGAGCCGGTGGGCGTGGTGGCTGGCATCGTGCCGTGGAACTTCCCGCTGATGATCGCCGTGTGGAAGTTGATCCCGGCACTGGCCACCGGTAACAGCGTGGTGATCAAGCCCGCCTCGGAAACCCCGCTGACCGCCCTGCGCCTGGCTGAACTGGCCTTCGAAGCCGGGGTGCCGGCTGGTGTGTTCAACCTGGTGACCGGCGACGGCCCGCGTATCGGTGGCGGCCTGGCCAGCCACAAGCTGGTGAACAAGGTGTCCTTCACCGGTTCCACCGCGGTGGGTCGCAGCGTCGGCCTGGCCGCCGTGCAGAACATGACCCGCTTCGCCCTGGAACTGGGCGGCAAGAACCCGATGATCGTCCTCGCCGACGCCAACATCGACAACGCCGTGCAGGGTGCGCTGCTGGGCGGCCTGCTGAACAACGGCCAGGTCTGCGCTGCGGCTTCGCGCTTCTACGTACATCGCTCGCGCTACGACGAGTTCGTCGAAAAGCTGGCTGCTGCCGTCGCCGGCATGAGCCTGGGCGAGGGCATGGACCCGTCCGCGCAGATCAACCCGCTGGTGTCTGCCAAGCAGCAGCGCAGCGTGCTGGAGCACATTGCCCGCGCCGGCGAGCAGGGTGCGCGCATCGTCTGTGGCGGTGAGCAGATCGCTGGCAATGGCTTCTACGTGCAGCCCACCGTGCTGGCGGATGTGACCATGCAGATGGCCGTGGCCCGTGACGAAGTCTTCGGTCCCGTTCTGGCGGTGCTGCCGTTCGACGATGAAGAGCAGGCCATCGAGATGGCCAACGACAGCGAATACGGCCTGGGCGCGAGCCTGTGGACCAACGACCTGAGCAAGGCTATGAACCTGGTGCCGCGCATCGAGTCCGGCACTGTGTGGGTCAACGCCCACGTGCTGCTCGACCCGAGCATGCCCTTCGGCGGCGTCAAGCAGTCGGGCATGGGCCGCGAGTTCGGCCGCGCGGTGGTCGAGGCCTATACCGAGATCAAGTCGGTGTGCATCGCGCACTGATTGATAGTGAGAGCAACACCCTCGTTTAGCAGCGGGCCTTCGGGCCCGTTTTTTTTTGCGCGCCATTCAGGTGTGGCAAACCTGTAGGAGCGAGCTCGCTCGCGATCAACCGGCGGCACTGCTGCAGGGCGGTTCGCGAGCAAGGACTAGGCGTCCCCCTCGGTCCTACGAAGAGCCAGTTCACAGCGGAGATCGGGATGACGATTCGTAGGATGGGTGGAGCGCAGCGATACCCATGCTGAGTGCGCACCAAATCGATGGGTATCGCTGCGCTCCACGCCATCCTACGCAGAGCGGTATGAGGCGTAGGGCGAATAACCTGGAACAGGTTATCCGCCGGCCCCTCGGCGGATAACGCTGGCGCGTTATGCGCCCTACGGTCCGCGGTAATCGCCTTAGTGGGCTGGCAAAATCCGCCCGCGGCATTCGCCGAAGCCGATGGATGCATGTCCGTCTCGGCGGCAGCGCGCGCGCAGGATGATTTCGTCGCCATCTTCCAGGAAGCGTCGCTCCTCGCCATTGCCCAGCACCAGCGCCTGCTTGCCGCCGCCGGTGAGCTCCAGCAGGCTGCCGAAGCTGTCCGCGGTTTCACCGGAGAGCGTGCCGGAGCCGAACAGGTCGCCCGGTTGCAGGCGGCAGCCGTTGACGCTGTGGTGCGCGACCATCTGTGCGACGGTCCAGTACATGTTCAGTGTGTTGCTCAGCGCGATGCGTTCCGCCGGCTGGTGCTCGCGGCGCATGCGCGCGCTGTGCAGCAGCACTTCCAGTTCAATATCCAGCGCGCCGCGCTGCTGGTCGCCTTCGTCATACAGGTACGGCAGCGGCTGTGGGTCGCCTTCCGGGCGGGCCGGCTGGGCGACGCGGAAGGGTTCCAGCGCCTCGGCGGTGACCACCCAGGGCGATACGGTGGTGGCAAAGCTCTTCGACAGGAACGGCCCCAGCGGCTGGTACTCCCAGGCCTGAACGTCACGCGCGGACCAGTCGTTGAGCAGGCAGAAACCGGCGATATGGCCGGAAGCGGCATTGATCGGGATGGCCTTGCCCTGGTCGTTGCCCTGGCCGATCCAGATGCCCAGCTCCAGCTCCAGGTCCATCCGTGCGCAGGGCCCGAACACCGGCACATCCACGCCGGCGGGCAGGGTCTGGCCATTGGGGCGGCGCACTTCGGTGCCGGAGGGCACGACGGTGGAGGCGCGGCCGTGATAACCGATCGGCACGTACTTGTAGTTGGGCAGCAGCGGGTTGTCCGGGCGGAACAGCTTGCCGACGTTCTGCGCATGGTGGATGCCGACGTAGAAGTCGGTGTAGTCGCCGACCTTGGCCGGCAGGTGCATGCGGCAGGCAGCCTGGGGCTTGAGCAGCGCGGCGCCGAGGTGCTCCATGCGCTTCTGTTCGCCGCTGCCTTCGCTGAGCAGGTGGATCAGCGCCTCGCGCAGGGTGCGGCGGGCGGTACCGCCGAGGGCGAAGAAGGCGTTCAGGCTGTCGCCGCTGGCCACCAGCGCGGCCTGATGTGCAGCGCCGTGGAAGAGCCCGGTTTCACAGGCGGTCTTCAGGTCGAAGATGTAGTCGCCGATGGCGACGCCGCCACGGGGCGAGTCACCCGGTGGGCTGAAAACGCCCAGCGGCAGGTTCTGCAGGGGGAAGTCCGGGTGGCCGTTGGCCGATTCGATCCAGCTTTGCGCGGTGGAAAGTACGCTCATGTTACTGCTCCGGGGAAGGGTCGAAGGTCTTCTGCATGCCGCTCCAGCAGCTGTCGTAATCACGTTGCAGCTGCGGGCAGTCGAGGGCGAAGCGGCTGGGGCGCAGCACGCGGGCGGTCTCGAACATGAAGGCCATGGTCTGGTCGATCTTGTGTGGTTTGAGGTCGGCGGCGATGGCCTGCCGGGTGCTGGCGTTGTCCGGGCCGTGAGCGCTCATGCAGTTGTGCAGCGAGGCGCCGCCGGGGACGAAGCCGTCGGCCTTGGCGTCGTACACGCCCTGGATCAGGCCCATGAATTCGTTCATCAGGTTGCGGTGGAACCACGGCGGGCGGAAGGTGCTCTCGGCCACCATCCAGCGCGGCGGGAAGATCACGAAGTCCATGTTGGCCATGCCGTGGGTGTCGCTGGGCGAGGTGAGCACGGTGAAGATCGACGGGTCCGGGTGGTCGTAGCTCACCGTGCCGAGGGTGTTGAAGCGGCGCAGGTCGTACTTGTAGGGCACGTTGTTGCCATGCCAGGCGACCACGTCCAGCGGCGAGTGGTCGAGCTGGGTCGCCCAGAGTTCGCCGAGGAACTTCTGCACCAGTTGCACCGGGCCTTCCAGGTCTTCGTAATGGGCCACCGGGGCGAGGAAGTCACGGGGGTTGGCCAGGCCGTTGCTGCCGATGGGGCCAAGGTCGGGCAGGCGCAGCGCGGCGCCGTGGTTCTCGGCGATATAGCCGGCGGCCGAGGCCTCAAGCAGTTCGACGCGCAAGCGCATGCCGCGGGGGATCACGGCGATTTCCAGCGGCTCGACGTCGAGCACGCCCAGCTCGGTGACCAGACGCAGGCGGCCGGCCTGGGGCACGATCAGCAGCTCGCCATCGGCGTTGAAGAACACCCGGCGCATGGACAGGTTGGCGCGGTAGGCGTACAGGCTGACGCCGCTGCAGGCATCTGCCTCGGCGTTGGCGGCCATGCATAGCAGGCCGTCGACGAAGTCGGTAGGCTCCTGCGGGATTTCAAAGCTGTTCCAGCGCAGGCGATTGGGCGTGACCGGGCCAAGCGCGGTGCCGGTGATCTGCCGCTCCAGGCGCTCGAAGCGCGGGTGCGCGGCGGACGGACGAATGCGGTAGAGCCAGGTGCGTCGGGCCTCGCTGCGCGGGACGGTGAAGGCGGTGCCGGAGAACTGCTCGGCGTAAAGGCCGAACGGCACCTGCTGCGGCGAGTTCATGCCCACGGGCAGGGCGCCCGGCAGGGCCTCGCTGGCGAATTCGTTGCCGAACCCGGTTTGGTAGGCAGGGGAGGCGGTCATGGTGGTTTACTCTTGTTATCGTAATCGAATTACGATTAACGTAATTTCATGCTGTCGGGCCGTCAAGCCCACAGGGGAGCTCCTTTAAGTTGAAGACCATGAACGAAGCCGAAGAGTCCGCCCCGACGAAGGGTGCAAAGGTGCAATCTGCCGAAGTCGGCACGCAGATCCTCAAGGCCCTGGCGGACCTGGCACCGAGCACCTCGCTCAAGCACCTGGGCGAGTACCTCGATATGCCCGCGGCCAAGGTCCACCGCTATCTGCAGGCGCTGATCGCCAGCGGCTTCGCCGAGCAGGACCCGCTGACCAACCATTACGGCCTGGGGCGCGAGGCGCTGTATGTGGGCCTCGCGGCGATCCGCCGGCTGGATGTGGTGAAGGTGGCGAGCCCGGCGCTGGTCGCGTTGCGCGACCAACTGGGGCAGACCTGTTTCCTCGCCATCTGGGGCAGCCACGGGCCCACCGTGGTGCAGGTCGAGCCGGCCCAGGGCATGGTCACGCTGGTGACCCAGGTGGGTTCGGTGCTGCCGCTGCACGGCTCATCCACCGGGCTGGTATTCGCGGCGTTCAAGGCCGGGCTGGAGGAGGGCGCTGACCAGGCTGTGCTGGAGAGCATTCGCCGCGAAGGCCTGCATGCGATCCATGGCCTGCTGATGCCGGGGGTGAACGCGCTGTCGGTGCCGCTGTTCAAGACCGGCCGGGAGCTGGCCGGGGTGATTACCGTGGTCGGCTCGCAGGCGAGCTTTGCCGCCGAAGCGCACGGCGAGGCGGCGCGGGCGCTGCTGGACATGGCGCGGGAAGTGAGCTTGCGGATGGGCGGAGAGCTCTGATATCCCGCAGCCAGGGATTTCCCTCACCCTAACCCTCTCCCAGAGGGAGAGGGGACCGTCAGGTGTCTGCGAACGTAGCGGTGTTAGCCGGCAGGCATCTTTGCAGGAGAAGCGGCAGAGCAGGTCGCCGCAGAGGACAGCTCCCTCTCCCTCTGGGAGAGGGCTGGGGTGAGGGGCTCTTCCCGAATGAGGTGGCCTATCTCACTCGCGCTCCATCCCCGCCCAATCCGTTCCCTGCACCAGCACATCACTGAGCGCCTGCGCGGCGCTGGAGAGCTGGTGCTGCGCCAGGCAGAACAGCCCGACGCGACGCTCGATGCAGGGTTCTTCGAGCGCCACGCAGCGTGCCCCCAGTTCCTCCATCTGCTGCCGGCACAGGCGTGGCACCGCACTGACACCCAGCCCTTCGGCGACCATCCTGCCCACCGTCACCAACTGGTGGCTTTCGAACGCCACCGGCAGCCGGCCGTGCCGCGAAGCCAACTGGTCTTCCAGCAGCAGACGCACGGCAGACGGGCGCTGCAGGGTGATGAAATGGTCCTCCAGAAGCTGCTCCCAGGTGATCGTCGACTCGCCAGCCAGCGGCGAATCCGCCGGCAGCACGGCGACGAAACGGTCGGTGTAGAAGGGCGTGAAGGTCAACCCGTCGAGGCTGTCCGGCTCCAGCGCGATGCCCAGTTCCACACGGCGGTTGCGCACCATCTCCAGCACCTGCTCGTTGATCACGTCGTGCACCGCCACGTTCACCTTCGGGTGGCGATCGCGGAAGGTGCGCAGCACGGCAGGCAGCAGGTTGCCGGCGAAGGAGGGCATGGCAGCGATGGAGACCTTGCCCAGTTGCAGGGTGAAGTGCTGGTGCATCACCTCCTCGGCATTGTCCCAGTCCGCCAGCAGGCGCCGCGCCAGCGGCAGCAGCGTTTCACCTTCTGGCGTGAGTGCCACGCTGCGCGTGGTGCGCACCAGCAACTGACCACCCAGGGATTCCTCCAGGCTCTTGATCGCCAGGCTCAGCGCCGGTTGCGACAGGTGCAGGCGCTCGCAGGCCTGGGCGAAGCTCAGGCTCTGGGCGACGGCGAGGAAGGCGCGCAGTTGCTTCACGGTCATTGATAAGGACGCCAAATCAATCGATTGGAAAAACAAACTTAACAAATCAGTCCTTGCCGGTGAAGCTGCATTCGCTCTCTGACCGATGGGTCGGACATTCCAAATAAGAAAGAGGCAGCAACATGGCAGGACTCGACAAGCGTGTAGGCAGTTACGAGGAAGCCCTCGCCGGGCTCAGCGACGACATGACGGTACTGGCGGGCGGTTTCGGTATCTGCGGCATCCCGGAAAACCTCATCGCGCAGATCCGCAAGCTGGGCGTGAAGGGCCTGACCGTGGTTTCCAACAACTGCGGCATCGACGGCTTCGGCTTGGGAGTGCTGCTGGAGGACCGGCAGATCCGCAAGATGATCGCCTCCTACGTTGGCGAGAACGCGCTGTTCGAGCAGCAGCTGCTGTCCGGTGAGCTGGAGGTCGAACTCACTCCGCAAGGCACCCTGGCGGAAAAACTCCGCGCTGGCGGCGCCGGCATCCCGGCCTTCTTCACCGCCACCGGCTACGGCACCCCGGTCGCCGAAGGCAAGGAAGTGCGCGAGTTCGACGGCCGCCATTACGTGATGGAACGCGCCATCACCGGCGACTTCGCCATCGTCAAGGGCTGGAAGGCCGACCACTATGGCAACGTCATCTACCGCCACACCGCGCAGAACTTCAATCCCATCGTCGCCACCGCGGGCCGTATTACCGTCGTCGAAGTGGAAGAGATCGTCGAGCCGGGCGAGCTGGACCCGACGCAGATCCACACCCCCGGCATCTACGTCGACCGCATCATTCAGGGCTCCTTCGAAAAGCGCATCGAAAAGCGCACGACTCGCTAAGGATCGGCTGCGCGTCGGCCTGGCGGCGGGAAACAAGGCCTGCTCATCTAGGGCATCCAAACTCCGCGTCCTCGTTTCAAATCCGCCTGGCCAGTCGCTAGCTCGCTCGATCTTCAACCGCATTGAACAAGAGAAGAGATTCAGCCATGGCACTTACCCGCGAACAGATGGCTCAGCGCGTGGCGCGCGAGCTGCAGGACGGTTTCTACGTGAACCTGGGCATCGGCATCCCGACCCTGGTCGCCAACTACGTGCCCGAGGGCATGGAAGTGATGCTGCAATCGGAGAACGGCCTGCTCGGCATGGGTGCATTTCCCACCGAGGACAGCGTTGACGCCGACATGATCAACGCCGGCAAGCAGACCGTGACCGCCGTGAAGGGCGCTTCGATCTTCGACTCCGCGCAATCCTTCGCGATGATCCGTGGCGGCCACGTCGACCTCACCGTGCTCGGTGCCTTCGAGGTGGACGTACAGGGCAACATCGCCTCCTGGATGATCCCCGGCAAGCTGGTGAAAGGCATGGGCGGCGCCATGGACCTGGTGGCCGGCGCGGACAACATCATCGTCACCATGACCCACGCTTCGAAGGACGGTGAATCCAAGCTGCTGGACAAGTGCTCGCTGCCGCTGACCGGCGCCGGCTGCATCCGCAAGGTGCTCACCGACCTGGCCTACCTGGAGATCGAGGACGGCGCCTTCATCCTGCGCGAGACCGCGCCGGGCGTGAGCGTTGCCGAGATCGCCGAGAAGACCGCCGGCCGCCTGATCGTGCCGGACGATGTGAAGGAAATGACCTTCTGATCTGCTTTTCGTAGGAGCGAGCTTGCTCGCGAACCGGCCTGTACACGAAGCAAGAGCGTTCGCGAGCAAGCTCGCTCCTACAGCAATGGCCAGCTTTGGAGTGAAACCCATGCAAGACGTAGTAATCGTTGCCGCCACCCGCACCGCCATCGGCGCCTTCCAGGGCAGCCTGGCGAACATTCCCGCCCATGAACTGGGCAGCCTGGTCATCCGCTCTCTGCTCGAACGCAGCGGCGTGAAGCCTGACCAGGTCGACGAAGTCATCCTCGGCCAGGTGCTCACCGCCGGTGCCGGGCAGAATCCCGCGCGCCAGGCGTCCATCGGCGCCGGCCTGCCGGTGGAAGTACCGGCCATGACCATCAACAAGCTCTGCGGCTCGGGCCTGAAATCGCTGTTCCTCGGCGTCCAGGCGATCCGCTGCGGCGACGCCGATGTGGTGATCGCCGGCGGCCAGGAAAGCATGAGCCTGGCGCCCTATGTGCTGCCTAAGGCGCGTACCGGCCTGCGCATGGGCCACGCCGAACTGCAGGACACCCTGCTGCGCGACGGCCTGATCGACGCCTTCAACGACTACCACATGGGCATCACCGCCGAGAACCTGGCGGAGAAGTTCGGCATCAGCCGTGAAGCCCAGGACGCCTTCGCCGCGCAGTCGCAGCTCAAGGCCGCCTCGGCCATCGAGGCCGGACGCTTCAAGGACGAGATCACCCCGGTACTGATCCCGCAGCGCAAGGGTGAGCCGCTGTCCTTCGCCACCGACGAGCAGCCGCGCGCCGGCACCACGGCCGAGTCCCTGGCCAAGCTCAGGCCGGCTTTCAAGAAGGACGGCAGCGTCACCGCAGGCAATGCCTCCACCCTCAACGATGGCGCCGCCGCCGTGCTGCTGATGAGCGCCGAGCGCGCACGCAGTCTGAACCTGCCGGTTCTGGCGCGCATCCAAGCCTATGCCAGCAGCGGCGTCGACCCGTCGATCATGGGTATCGCCCCGGTGACTGCTACCCGTCGCTGCCTGGAGAAGGCCGGCTGGAGCCTGGACGAGGTCGAGCTGATCGAGGCCAACGAGGCTTTTGCGGCGCAGGCGCTGTCGGTCGGCAAGGAACTGGGCTGGAGCGCGGAGAAGGTCAACGTCAACGGCGGCGCCGTTGCACTCGGCCATCCGATCGGCGCCTCGGGTGCGCGCGTGCTGGTGACGTTGCTCCACGAAATGCTTCGCCGCGATGCAAAGAAGGGCCTGGCGACCCTCTGCATCGGTGGCGGCCAGGGCGTGGCGATGGCCCTGAGCCGGGATTGAAGGGGCGCGACTGAGAACCACGCGACCAACGACCAATTGGCGAGCGCCGGCCGGCATGTAGCAATGCCGGACCGGCAGGCGGGATGGTAGGTGGGCACACCGACAGACGACATCCGCCGCGGTTTCCGACGTCCCCCGGCGTCGACAAACCTTGCGTCACCGTCCGGCCCCACGCAGGCCGGGCGGTTTTTATGTTTTGCCGTTACAGACGAGCTCATCACAAATGAGCCATTACAAGAACAATGAGGTAGATCGTTATGAATTCCCACGTGCACACCCCCGGCACCGCCTTGCAGGACAGCCGCTCCGCGCGCTTCGCCATGGCCTGTTCGAACTGGGCCGAGCGCTGGTTCCCCGACTCCTGGGTCTTCGCCGCTCTCGCGGTGCTGATCGTCACCGTCGCCGCCCTGGCCATCGGCGCGCCGGCCAGCGAAACCGCCAAGGCCTTCGGTGACGGTTTCTGGAGCCTGATTCCCTTCACCATGCAGATGGCCTTCGTGGTGATTGGCGGCTACGTCGTCGCCAGCTCCGGCCCGGCGTCCCGACTCATCGACCTGTTCGCCCGCGTGCCGAAGAATGGCCGTTCGGCGGTGGCCTGGGTGGCGCTGATCTCCATGCTCGCCTCGCTGCTCAACTGGGGCCTGTCCCTGGTATTCGGCGGCCTGCTGGTGCGCGCACTGGCTCGCCGCGAAGACCTGAAGATGGACTACCGCGCCGCCGGCGCCGCTGCCTACCTGGGCCTGGGCGCCGTGTGGGCGCTGGGCCTGTCGTCGTCCGCCGCGCAGTTGCAGGCCAACCCGGCCAGCCTGCCGCCGTCGATCCTGGCGATCACGGGCGTCATCCCGTTCACCGAGACCATCTTCCTCTGGCAATCCGGCGTGATGCTGCTGGCCCTGGTGCTGGTGTCGCTGGTGATCGCCTACATGACCGCACCCGGCGCCGGCAGCGCCCGCGATGCCAAGGCCTGTGGCGTGGACGTCAGCTTCACTCCGCCGAGTGCGCCGAAGGCGACCCGCCCGGGTGAATGGCTGGAACACAGCCCGCTGCTGATCCTGATGCTGGTGGCGCTGGCCGGTGGCTGGCTGGCCCACGAGTTCAGCACCAAGCCGGCGATCACCGCGATCTCCGGGCTGAACACCTACAACCTGCTGTTCATCATGGTGGGCGCGCTGCTGCACTGGCGCCCACGCAACTTCCTCGACGCCGTGGCCCGCGCCGTGCCGACCACCACCGGGGTGCTGATCCAGTTCCCGCTGTACGGTTCCATCGCCGCGATCCTGACCACGGTGAAGGGCGGCGACGGCTCGACCATCGCCCACCACATCTCCACCTTCTTCGTGCAGATCGCCTCCCACGACACCTACGCGCTGCTGATGGGCGTGTACTCGGCGGTGCTGGGCTTCTTCATCCCGTCCGGCGGCGGCAAGTGGATCATCGAGGCGCCCTATGTGATGCAGGTGGCCAATGAGCTGCAGTACCACCTGGGCTGGGCGGTGCAGATCTACAACGCCGCCGAGGCGCTGCCGAACCTGATCAACCCGTTCTACATGCTGCCGCTGCTGGGCGTGCTGGGCCTGAAGGCGCGCGACCTGATCGGTTTCAGTTTCGTCCAGTTGCTGGTACACATCCCGCTGGTGCTGTTCCTGCTCTGGGCACTGGGCACCACCCTGCAGTACCTGCCGCCGGTCCAGCCGTAACCACGCATTCGCTCCCGGCAGCAGCAAGCCCGGATGTCGCAAGACCTCCGGGCTTTTTCATGGTCAGGAATCAGCCGCGGCTGATTTCCACCGGGCCCAGCACGCGGGCATCGAGGTGCTCGCCGCTGAGCTGGGCGGCATCCTGGTCGAAGACTTCGCGCAGCCAGTCGCTGACGGCCTGGAAGCGGCCGATGCGGCCGGCATCGCGGTGGCTGAGCAGCCAGATTTCCCGCACCACTACCGGCCCGGAAAGACGCACCAGACCCTCGCGATCGCCGAGGATGCACGGCAGCAAGGCCATGCCCAGGCCGCTCTGGCAGGCATGGATCAGCGTGGTCACGCTGCTGGCGCGCAGGGCGAGGTTGGCGCCGGGGGCGAAGCGGCGCACCCAGGCCATCTCCGGCGTATCGTCGAGTTCCTCGCCATAGCCCAGCCAGGCCTGCTGTGGCCACAGCTCCACCGGCACGCGGGAGAAGGAGGTAGCGGCGTACACGGCGAAACCGATGTCGGCGACCTTGCGCATCACCAGTGCCGCGTCTTCCGCCGGGCGTGCCAGGCGCAGGGCAAAATCCGCCTCGCGGCGGGTGAAGGACAACGAACGGTTCGCCGGGATCAGTTGCAGTTGCAGTGCCGGGTAGGTGCGCGCCAGGTGGGGCATGTGCTGCACCAGCCAGTGGCTGAAAAGGAAGTCCACCGCCGTGATGCGCACGCTGCCGCTGATGGCGCTGGCCTCGTCGCGGGTTTCCAGCAGCATGCTCTGCACATCGCCGAGGATGCGCTCGGCATGGCTGAGGAAGGCCTCGCCGGCGTCGGTGGCCTTGTAGCCGGAGTTGTCGCGAATGAACAGCCGCGTCTGCAGCGCGGCTTCCGCCGCCACCAGGCGCCGGCTCATGGTCGAGGGGTCGACGCCCAGTGCGCGGCCGGCGGCGCTCATGCTGCCGTGGCGGGCGAGGGCGAGGAGGATTGGAATGTCGTTCCAGTCGAAGTTCATGGCGATCTCCTCACGGCGCTCAGAAATGTACCTCGGCGGCCGGGACCACCCGTGCGCGCTTGCCGAAGCTGCTGATGCTGCCCAGCAGCGCATTGTGGTGCGCGGTGATCTGCGCGGCGCTGAGCACGGCGTTGTCGACGGTGGAGTGGGCATCGCCCACCAGCGTCACGCTGTAACCCTGGGCCAGGGCGCGGCGGGTAGTGGTGTCGACGCAGTAGTCGCTTTGCAGGCCGCAGATCACCAGGTGATCGATGCCGCGCGATTGCAGCAGCTCGGCCAGCCCGGTACGCAGGAAGGAGTCCGGGGTGGTCTTGCGCACCTTCAGGTCGGAATCATCGATGAGCAGACGCGTTTCCAGCTGCCAGCCGGCGCTGCCATACTGCAGGTCATCGTCTTCGTGCTGCACCAGCAGCACCGGCACGCTGGCCTCCCGCGCTGCACGGCTGATGTTGTTGATGCGCTGCAGGACGTTGTCGATGTCGAAACAGGCAGAGTCGCCGGTACACAGGTCGGACTGGACATCGATGATCAGCAGGGCGGTGCTCATGGCAGACAATTCCGTGGCTGGAGTGGAGGCGGAAATGGTAGCGGGCAAGCTGCCCCAGGCCAATGCCGGCACGTATTTGCTGCCAAAGCCGTATTCCGCTTTGCCGCGCCTTGGGCGATGGTGAGCGCCATGAACCGGACCGGATGCCGATGAACAGCCACCCCGCCAAGACCCTGACTCTCGCCAACGGCCTGCGCGCCACCGTCGTCCACAGCCCTGGCGCCAGCCGTGCCGCCGCGCTGTTGCGCATCGCCCGTGGCAGCCATGACGAACCGCAAGCCTTCCCCGGCCTTGCGCATTTCGTCGAGCACCTGCTGTTCCTCTGTGGCGAGACCTTCGTCGAGTCCGAGCGGCTGATGCCCTGGGTGCAGGCGCGCGGTGGACGGGTCAATGCCAGCACCCGCGCGCGGCATACCGACTACTTCTTCGAAGTGCCGGCAGATGAGCTCAGCGGCGGGCTGGCCCGTCTGCTGGACATGCTCGCGCGGCCGCGCCTGGATGAAGCCGTACAGGTCGCCGAACGCGATGTGCTGGAAGCCGAGTTCCTCGCGCGTGGTCGCGACCCCGACACCCTGATCGACGCTGCACTGGCGCTGGCCGTGGCACCGGGGCACCCATTGGGGCGTTTCGTCGCCGGCCGGCGCGACACCCTGAAGGTGGAAAGCGCCGAGTTCCAGCAGGCCCTGCGCGACTTCATTCGTGCCAGCCAGGCAGGCGCTGCGCTGGAACTCTGGTTGCAGGGCCCGCAAGAGCTGGACGAACTGGCGGCACTGGTGCAGCGCGAAGCGGCCGTGTTCGCGCCGGGTACGGTTGCCGAAGGCAGCAGTGAGGAATCGCTGCTGCCGCTGGCCGGCCATGAGTTGCGGCTGCGTTTGCCCGGCGCTCCGCGACTGATCCTGGCCTTCGCCCTGGACGGCATGGCGGGCGAGGGTGGTGCGCTGCTGCAGCAACTGCAGGGTTGGCTGGCCGACGAGGCGCCCGGTTCGCTGCTCGCCTGCCTGGGGCAGAACGGCCTGGCCGACAGTGCCCGTGCGCGCCTGAGCCGCTTCGCCAACGGCCAGGCATTGCTGCGCTTCGATTTCGAATTGGCCGAGGCTGCCAGCGCCGACCTCGTCGAGTCGGCCTTCCTTGCCTGGCTGGAGGCACTGCGCAAGTTGCCGCCGGAGGCTCTCGCCGCTGCGCCGGTCGATGCGCCAAGCGCGGTGCTGGAGCAACTGCAGCGCCGCGCGCGCGGCGAGCAGTCGTCGAACTGGCTCGGCCAGCTGCAGGCATCGCGGATGATCCGCCTGCTTGCCTCGGAGTCGCTGCCAGGCGAGTCGATCACCTCGGCGGGCTTCACGCTCGATGTCACGCGTAGTCCGCAGCGCAGCGTCGAACCTCGGCGTGGCGAGGCCTGGTCCTTTGCTCCGATACAGTCCCCCGGCGAGGCGGAGCCCGCAGCGCTGTACCTGCGCTGGCGCTTCGCGCAGGCGCCGGGGCGGCAGGCTTTCCTCGCTGCCCGCCAGGCCCTGCGGCCGCTGGCTGGCGCCGCGCGCCACGACGGCGCGGTGCTGCGTCTGGATGCCCTGGAAAGTGATTGGGCGCTGATGCTCTGCGGTGCGAAGAAGCCGCTCGCCGAGCTGGCCGAGAGCGCGATCCAGGCCCTCCAGCATCCCCCTGCTGCGGTGCTGGCGCAGGGTGAGCGCCTGCTCGCCGCCGAGCGCCGGCGCCGCGAAGGGGAAATGCCGATCCGCCAGTTGCTCGACCTGTTGCCGCAGGTGCTCGGCGGAGACAGTGCCGCGCTGCCGGACTGGTCGGCCGCCCACTGGGATGCCCTGACCCTGGGCATCGAGTTGCCCGACACCCTGGCGGGTTATTCCAGCACCAGTCCGCTGCCACCGCGCAGCGGACCACCCGGCCGTCACCGCCAGGTGCTGGAGCTGCCGGGCGAAGCGGCGCTGTTGCTGTTCTGCCCACTGGCGTCGCGCTCGGCGGCGGACGAAGCCGCGTGGCGCCTGCTGGCCCGCGTGCTGGAGCCGGCGTTCCTCCACTGGCTGCGTGGCGAGCGGCAACTGGCCTATGCGCTGTACTGCGGTTTCCGCCAGGTAGGCATGCGCCGCGGCATTCTCTTCGCCGTGCAGTCGCCGCTGCTGTCGGCGGTGGAGTTGCAGGCCGAGGTGGACAGCTTCCTCTTCCGCCAGGGCGAGGCCCTGCTGCGCATCGACCCGCAGCGCGTCGACAGCCTGCGTGTGCCACTGGCTGCGGAGCTGGCTCGCGCGCCTGGCGACTTCTCCGAGCGCCTGCAGCAGGTCTGGAACGATCAGCTGGCGGGTGTCGGGCCAGCGCACCAGGCGACCATGGCCCGCGCCCTCGGAAGCCTTGGCGCCACCGAGTTGCGCGCCGCGCATTCGAGCCTGACCTGCGCCCAGGGCGGCCACTGGCTGCTGCTCAGCCACGCCTGATCCTCGTACTTCGGCACGAAGGTGGCGTCCGCCAGGCGCTGCCCGGGCGACTTTTGCCTTACGCCTCCGGTGCTGTCCCAAGGTACTGCTCCTCGGTAGGGGGCCGGCGGTAGCGAGTGCCCGCGACCTTCGCCGCGAACCCGAGGTCGGAGCAGTCGCAGAGCCTTGCGCAGCGCTCCCGCGAGACCTTCGCAAGGCCTGTGCAAGCAGCGCCAAGGCAGCGTATGGCGAAGCCATGGGCGTTTCGATAATCGCCTCCGACACGACTGACCCACAGTCGATCCATCCACCCGGAGAGCGCCATGAACAAGAACAACATCGCCGTCCGCCGCCAGCTCCTGCCGCTGGCATTGGCCACCCTGGCCCTGTCTTCAGCGTCGAGCGGGGCTCGCGCCGACATCCTGTTGTACGACAAGGACGACACCACTTTCTCCACCGACGGCTACTTCAATGCCTTCTACGTCAACAGCGACGTCGACCGTAACGGTGAAACCTACGACCGTCGCCAGTCACGGGTGAAGATGGGCTTCCTGCCGAACTACATCGGCTTCAATTTCGGCAAGAAGATCGATGGCCTGACCCTTACCGGGCGCTCCTCGTTCTGGGTCACCATCAACGACAGCGAGCAGGACGGCACCGACACTGCCATCGACGTCCGTCAGTTCTACGGCAATGTCGCCGGCGACTGGGGCGAGGTGCTGATCGGCAAGGACTTCGGCCTGTTCTCGCGCTCCAACATCTTCCTCGACGAACTGCTCGCCGGCTTCGGCAACGCCAGCGATACCCTCGGCCTGGTGGACGGCAAGGGCGTGTCGTTCGGCAACATCGGCACCGGCTACCCGTACCCGTTCCCGACCTCGCAGATCACCTACCGCAACAACAGCTTGGTGGAAGGGCTGCACGTCGCCGTCGGCATCATGGACCCGATCGATACCAACCAGATCGACAAGGACGCCAGCGACGGCCTCGACGACAAGGCCTACCAGGACAACCCACGCTACGAAAGCGAGATCAGCTACCAGTTCGATGTCGGCGGGGCGAAGATCTACAGCTGGGTCAACGGCGCCTACCAGACCTCGAAGAACACCAACGACGAAGTCGACAGCGTGACCTCCAAGGGCCTGGGCTATGGCCTCCAGGCAAAGATCGGCGGCTTCTCGCTGACCGGTTCGGGCTTCACCGCCAAGGGCATCAACCCGTTCTTCACCAACAACGCCGGCGAAGCCGCGCTGCGTGAAGTCGACAGCCGCGGCGTGCTGCTGCAGGGCTCCTACAGCTGGGGCAAGAACCGCGTGGCGCTGTCCACCGGCGAGACCCGCGACGACGGCAACGGCCTGGGCAGCGCGGCAGACTACTCCACCAAGGGCATCGCCTACTTCCGCAGCATCAACGACAACCTCAAGCTGGTGGCCGAGTACAACGTCTACGAGATCGACGGCCGCAAGGGCTCCACCGTCAGCGAGGACACCGACACCTTCGCGGTGGGCGCCGTCCTCAACTGGTAACTGCGCAAACTCCTTTGGCTCGATTTCGGCGGGTTGGCACAGCGTGCCGCCCGCCTTTTTTCTTCACTTCAAGGAAGGCTCGTCATGATCGGATTGTGGAGCGCGTACGCGCAGACTTACCTGCTGGTCCTGTCCATCGCTACCACCCTGGTGTTCGCCTTGCCCATCTTCCTGGTGCCGCTGCTGTGGGCGCGGCTGATGCAGTGGCAGTTGCCGGAGCACACCGATCTTGCGGTGTATTTCGGGCGCTGCCTGGGGGCGTTCATCCTTATCGTCGAAGCCCTGATGCTGCGCGCGGCGCTGACCGGCGAGGCGCTGGCGACCACTTTCGAGGTGCTGGCGGCGGTGGCGGGGTTCATGGTGGTGGTGCACATCTACGGCGCGCTGCGCAGGATTCAGCCGTGGACGGAGACGGTGGAAACGGGGTTCTACGCCGTGATGCTGGTACTGACGTTGCTGTTCTGGCCGATGGGCTAACGCTGGCAGGGCCCGCTCCTGGGGGCCTGACAAGTAGCGTCATTGCTCTGGCTCATGAAGTCTTCCAGAGAAACATCCGCGCGCTCCGGAGTGCCCCTTTCAGGAGGTCGAAGGTGATCGGAGTTTCAGGGGTTGAGCGACATGGATGTCGCGAGAGCCACGATGGGCCATGGATGGCCCTTCGTGGCGGGCCCCTGAAACTCCGAGGAACCGAGGGTATTTTTCGCGAAGCGAAAAACCGGATGTAGGGGCGAGCCCTTTGGTTACTTTCTGGCGTTTGAGAAAGTAACTCGCCCGAGGGGGCGAAACACTGAGCCCGCGCGTACGCAAAAGCGGCGCCGAAATACCCAAGCTCCAGGCATCGCAATTGGAAAGCCCGACGCTGACTCGAGGGAGCGCCTCAAGCGCGTGATCGCGGGTGCGGCCCGCTCCTACAGACATCCCGCTACTTTCGGATAGACCCGCCGCGACCCAAGTAGCATGGGGCCTGCTCCAGCCGCTTCGTAGAATGCCAGCGTCGATATCCTGACTGGGCGTACGCCATGCACGAAACACAAGGAGTCGTTCGCGGCATGTCCGATGCGCGCGACGTCGAGGCGGTTGCCCAGGACCTGGCGCGCCAGTTGATCCACCCCAATCTCGGTTTCGTGCTGTTCTTCTGTTCCGCCGAATACGACCTGCCGGCGCTGGCCGCCGCGCTGGAACAGTATTTCGGTGGCATCGACCTGGCCGGTTGCACCACTGCCGGCGAGATCACCCCGCAGGGCTATGGGCGTGGCTGCGTCAGCGCCGTGGGCTTCGACCTGCGCAGCTTCGCCATCTCCTGCGCGCTGGTGGACGAGATGGAGCGCTTCAGCCTGATCGACGCCCAGCAGATGGTCGAATCCCTGGTGGCCGACTGCCGCAGTGCAGGGCTCGCGCCAATCAAGGACCACAGTTTCGCCCTGACCCTGCTCGACGGCCTCTCCAGTCGCGAGGAAGTGGTGCTCGCCGCGCTCAGTGCCGCCCTTGGCGCCATTCCGCATTTCGGTGGCTCGGCCGGTGACGACAACCACCTGACCCACACCCACGTCTATTACCAGGGCCAGTTCCACACCGGCGCGGCAGTGGTGGTGCTGTTCAACACCTGGCTGGACTTCGAGGTGTTCACCACCCACCACGTGCTGCCCAGCGAAGAGAAACTGGTGGTCACCCGCGCCGACAGCGACAGCCGTCGGGTGCTGGAACTCAACGCCGAACCGGCCGCCCTGGAGTTCGCCCGGCTGGTCGGCGTGCCGCTGGAGCAGCTGGATTTCTCGCTGTTCCCGGCGCACCCGCTGGCGGTGCGGGTGCGCGACCAGTACTACGTGCGCTCGATCCAGCAGGTCAACGATGACCTCAGCCTGACTTTCTATTGCGCGGTGGAGAACGGCATCGTTCTCACCGCCATGAGCACCGGCCCTCTGCTGCCGGGGCTGCAGGCGCAATTCCAGCGCCTGCATGAGCGCCTCGGCCCGCCATTGCTGACCATCGGCTGCGATTGCTTCCTGCGTCGCCTGGAACTGGAAGTGGCCGGCGATACCGAACCCACCGCCGAGTTTCTCCGCCGCCAGCAGGTGATCGGCTTCAACACCTACGGGGAACAATTCAATGGCATGCATATCAACCAGACCTTCACCGGTGTCGCCATTGGCCGTCCTCGGGGCAACGCCGGAGGCTGAACTGCGCGCGCGGATCGACGAGCTGCAGCGCGACAACCACAAGCTGCAGCGGATCAACGCGGCGCTGATCGAGCGCGTGGAGTCCGCGACGTCCCGCGGCGACAACGCCTACGGCGCCTTCCAGCATTCGGTGGTGCTCGCCGAGCAGGTGCGTGAGCGCACCGATGCGCTGAGCGAAGCCATGGTCGAACTGAAGTCCAGCAACCAGTTGCTCAGCGACGCGCGCCTGCGCGCCGAGACCGCGCACCAGCACCTGCTGGATGCCATCGAAAGCATCTCCGACGCCTTTGTGCTGTTCGACCCACAGCAGCGCATCGTGCTCTACAACGAGCGTTTCCGTGCGTTCTGGGCGCAGACCCGTGCCCGTGTCGGCGCCGGCACGCGCCTGAGCGAAGTGCGGCGGCTGGCGCAGAGCAGCGGGCTGATCGTCGAGGAACAGCGCAGCAACGATGACGAGCACACCCTTTACCGCCTGCGCAATGACCGTTGGGTGCGCGTGACCGAGCGGCCGACCCGCGACGGCGGGCTGGTGGTGCTCTACAGCGATATCACCGAGATCAAGCAGAACGAGATGGCTCGCCGCGAGCAGGCAGTGGCGCAGAAGTCGCACCTGTTGCAGCGCGCCGTGGACAACCTGTCCCAGGGCGTGGCCATGGTCGGTGCCGATGGTGCGCTGGAGCTGTGGAACCGGCGCTTCCTCGAACTTTGCGGGCTGGCGCCGATCGAGGCGCACCGGCCCTTCGCCGAGGTCATGGCGGAAAGCGAACTGCCGCTGTTGACGCCGCGCAGCCGCGCAGGCAAAGGCGAGGCGGACGGGGTGATCGAGCAGCGCCTGTTCGACGGCCGCATGCTGGAGATTCGCACCCACGCCTTGCCCACCGGCGGTTTCGTCAACACCTTCACCGACATTACCGAGCGCTATCGCCACGCCGAGGCATTGCGTGAAAGTGAACGCTGGATTCGCCTGATCACCGACCAGGTGCCGGCGCTGATCGCCTACCTGACCGCCGACCTCGACTACGACTTCACCAACAAGGTCTACGAGGAGTGGTACCGCTGGCCCAGCGGCTCGATGCTCGGGCGCAACCTGCGCGAGGTGCATGGCGCCGAGCATTGCCAGCGCCTGGAGCCGTACTTCGAGCGCGCGCTGTCGGGAGAAAGCGTCACCTTCGAGATCGCCGAGACCAACCTTGCCGGGCAGGAGCGCTACATGCAGCGCTCCTACGTGCCCAACCGCCAGGCCGACGGCACGGTAAGCGGGCTGTTCGTGCTGATCCGCGATATCACCGAGCGCCGCCGCACCGCCGAGGCGCTGCACCAGGCCTACCAGAACCTGGAGCAACGGGTACGCGAACGCACCGCCGAGCTGACCAGCCTCAACGACCAGCTCAAGCGCGAGATCGACGAGCGCAGCCAGGTCGAGGGGCGGCTGCGCGAGGCCAAGCGCGAGGCGGAGCAGGCCAACCTGTCGAAGACCAAGTTCCTCGCCGCGGTCAGCCATGACCTGCTGCAGCCGCTGAATGCTGCCCGGTTGTTCACCAGTGCCCTGCAGGAGCGCAGTGGCGAAGCGCTGGTGCGCAACATCAGCCAGTCGCTGGAAGACGTGGAGACGCTGCTCGGCACCCTGGTGGACATCTCCAAGCTGGATGCCGGGGTGATCAAGCCGGACATCGCCTCGTTCGAGGTCAGCGAACTGCTCGGCAACCTCGCCGCCGAATACCGCCAGGTGGCCGCCAGCGAAGGCCTGGCGCTGGACTTCGTGCCCTGCGGCGCCCAGGTGCGCAGCGATATCCAGTTGCTGGCGCGGATTCTGCGCAACCTGCTGACCAACGCCATTCGCTACACGCCTGCCGGGCGCGTGCTGCTGGGCTGTCGGCGACGCCGGCACAGCCTGTGGATCGAGGTCTGGGACACCGGCGTGGGGATCGCCGGCGACAAGCTCGGCGAGATATTCCAGGAGTTCAAGCGCGGCGATGTGCAGCGCTTGCATCAGGATCGCGGGTTGGGCCTGGGCCTGGCCATCGTCGAGAAGATTGCGCGCATGCTCGGCCATCGCATCCAGGTGGACTCGGTGCCGGGCAAGGGTTCGCGCTTCGCCATCGAAGTGCCCCTGGCGCGCCGCGTCGCGCGCAGCGCGCCGGAACCGGAGCGCACTGCCGACGATCTGGTGGAACGCCTGCGCGGCTCCCGGGTTTGGGTGCTGGATAACGATGCATCGATCTGCGCCGGTATGCGCACGCTGCTGGAAACCTGGGGTTGCCAGGTCGTGACGGCGCTGTCGGAGGAGGACCTGGCGCGGCAGGTGGACAACTTCCATGCCGAGTCGGATTTGCTGATCGTCGATTACCACCTCGACGATGGCCTGAACGGCGTCGACGCCGTGGCCTCGATCAACGCCCGCCGCGGTACACCGCTGCCGGCGCTGATGATCACCGCCAACTACAGCAACGAGCTGAAGCAGCAGGTCCGCGAGCTGGGGCACACCTTGATGCACAAGCCGGTGCGGCCGATGAAGCTGAAGACCGCGCTGTGCCATCTGATCGATAGCGCCCACTGAGGCGGCGCGGACGCCTTTTTGTAGGAGCGGACTCTATCCGTGATGTCCTCCGGCGTGATGCGGACCTATCGCGGACGGAGTCCGCTCCTACAAGATCAGAAGCCTGGCGGCGCGCCCGCTCCTACAAGGAGAAAGTCCGGATCGGGCACGCTAAGCCACGGGAGCTGCGTAGGATGGGTGGAGCCTAGGCGATACCCATGCTGTAAGTGCACCAGATCGATGGGTATCGCTGCGCTCCACGCCATCCTACGTAGAGACATGCACCGGAAGCTCGGGTGTTGGACGCCTCTAAGCTTTGGTTGGTGCCAGAGGGGTTGGAGCGCGCACCTTGGCCAGCAGGATCAGCGCGATGCCGCCGAGCACGGCCAGCGACACCATGGCCAGGCGCAGGCTGATTGCCTCGCCGAGCAGCACGGCGCCGGAAAGGGCGGCGAGAATGGGTACGCTCAACTGCACCGAAGCGCCCTGGATGGCCGACAGGCCCGGTAGCGCGCTGTACCAGATGGCGTAGCCGATCCCCGAGGCCACTGCGCCGGAGAGTACGGCATAGACGGCGCCGATGCTGTCCACCCGCAGATCGGAATGGAAGAACGCCGCCAGCAGCGCGGCGAAGGCGATGGCGCGCACGAAGTTGCCGGTGCTGATCGCCAGCGGATCGCTGCCGGTGCGCCCAAGCAGCGAGTACAGCCCCCAGGCCACGCCGGAGAGCAGCATCAGCAGGGCCCCCGCCAGCGGCGGAGCGCTCGCACTGGGCAGCAGTTGCACGAGCAAGCCACCCAGCGCCAGGAGGAAACCGAGCAGGGCTTGCCCGCGCAGGCTTTCGCCACGCAGCAGGCCGACCACGATCATGGTCACCTGTACCGCGCCGAACAGCAGCAGCGCGCCGGTGCCTGCGTCCAGTTGCACGTAGGCGTAGGAGAACGCCGCGGCGTAGACGAACAGCGCTGCCGCTGCGCGCCAGTTGCCGCCTTCGCGGGCGGCGCGGCGGCGCAGTCTGAGCAGCAGGGCGAGCATCAGCGCGCCCGAGAAGATGCGGATGCCGGTGAAGCTCACCGCATCGATACTGGTGGCTTTCAGGGCCAGGCGACAGAGGATCGAGTTGCCGGCAAAGGCGATCATCGCCAGGCCGGTGAGGCTCAGGGTGCGGGTGGAGGGCATCGAGTGGTTCCCGGTAGCGGTCTCGTTGGCACGGTGGGGCAGGGTTCAGCGACGCAGGTAGGCGGCAAAGTCGATGTCTCCGGCACAGAGGATCGCCTGCACGCGATTGTGCACCTTCAGCTTGCGCAGGATGGCGGAGACGTGGGCTTTCACCGTGGTTTCGGCGATCTCCAGGTTGTAGGCGATCTGCTTGTTCGATTCGCCCTTGGTCATCCGCTCCAGCACCAGCAACTGCTTGCGGGTCAGCGCCTGCAGCAGTTCCGGCGGGATGCTGTGGTCCTCCTGGCCGCTGCGGCGCGGCGAGGACTTCTGCGTGCGGATGATGTCCGATGGCAGGTAGACGTTGCCGTTGAGAATCTGCTCGATGGCCTCGGTCATCTGCACGCGTGGCGAGGATTTGGTGATGAAGCCCACCGCGCCGTAGGTGATGGCCTGCAGGACCACCTGTTTGTCCTGCTCGGCGGAGACGATCACCACCGGGATGGTCGGCGCCTCGTTACGCAGGCTCATCAGGCCGTTGAGGCCGTGCATGCCGGGCATGTTCAGGTCGAGCAGGATCAGGTCGAGATCGTCGTGTTCCTGGGTCAGGCCCAGGGCGCTGTCGAGGTCGGCGGTTTCCATCACTTCGCTGCCGGGGAAGCCGTCGGCGATGACGTTGTGGATCGCCTCGCGGAACAGCGGGTGATCGTCGGCGATCAGGATCTTGTACATGGCCTGCACCTCGTTGTTGTCGTTATGGGTGGTGATCGCAAAGTTATTTCACAGGTTGCGGCTGGGCGTCCTGCAGGGGCAGTCCTGCCTGTTCCCAGGCGTCGATACCGTCACGGTACCAGTAGAGGTTGCTGTAGCCCAGCGCATGTGCGCGGCGAATGGCGTTCCAGCTCATCCAGCAGTCGGAGCGGCAGTAGAACACCAGTGGGCGCCGGGCGTCGCCTTCGGCGAGGCGGGCGAGGTTCTGCTCGAAATAGGCCTGCCACTGCGGCTCCAGGGTGCCGGTGCCGACATTGGCCAGCCACAGGCTGCCGGGCAGGTTGCGGTGCTTTTCGTCCTCGACGAACTGGCCGTTGAGGAAGGTGCGGCGGTAAACGTCCACCAGCCGGGTTTGTGGCTCACGCTTGAGCAGGGCTTGCAGGGCGGAAGTATCGAGGGTAGTGGCGTGCTCGGCGGAAGGCGGCGTCGGGCTGCGGTACTGGGCCTGGCGATAGCCGTCGGCGGAAAACAGCGGCGCATCCTCGGCCTGCGCGGTCGGCAGCGCGAGGGTCAGGCTGAGCAGGCACGCGGCGAGGCAGCCGCTCGCGTGGCCATTCAGGGCAGAAGCAAGGCGAGGCATGGCGGTATCTCTGATAGTTCTTCTTGTAGTGGCCATTAGATGCCGGCGCTGCGGCTTTGGAAATTCGACGTCCGGAGGGGCGAACCAGTACCAAAGTAGGAGATTTCAGCCCTTGCGCAGGGCGGCGTGCTGCGGGTTGAAGGTCAGCACGGCAAGGCCGGCGAAGAGCAGCGTCAGGCCCAGGCAGACACCCGTGGCCAGCGGATTGAAACGCTCGTAGAGGGCGAAGCGCAGCAGTTCCACGGCGTGGCTGAACGGGTTCAGGACGCACAGCCAGTACAGCCACTGGCTGGCCTCGCGCATCTTCCACAGCGGGTAGAGCGCGGAGGAGAGGAAGAACAGCGGGAAGATGACGAAATTCATCACTCCGGCAAAGTTCTCCAGCTGGCGGATGCCGTTGGAAAGCAGCAACCCCAGCGCGCCCAGCAGCAGGGCGGCCAGCAGCAATGCCGGCAGCGCGGCGAGCAGTCCCATGGCCGGCGGCTGCACGCCATACAGCCAGGCGATGAGCAGGAAGGCGTAGACCTGCAACAGCGACACCAGCGCGGTGGCCAACAGCTTGCTGGCGAGCAGGAAGGCGCGCGGCAGCGGGCTGGTCAGCAGTACGCGCATGCTGCCCATCTCGCGGTCGTAGACCATCGACAGCGAGCCTTGCATGCCGTTGAACAGCAGGATCATGCAACACAGCCCCGGCACGATGTAGGTCTCGTAGGTGACGTAGGTGTCGTACGGCTCGATGATCGAAATGCCCAGCGCGGCGCGGAAGCCTGCGGCGAACACCAGCAGCCAGAGCAGTGGCCGTACCAGCGCGCTGAGGAAGCGCGAGCGCTGCAGGACGAAGCGCAGCCATTCGCGCATGACGATGCCGCACAGACATTGCCAGTAGGCGGCAGGGCCGAGCCGCGGGTTCTCCAGGGCACTCATGCGCAGGCCTCCAGGCGGGTCAGGCGGTGGAAGGTGCGCTCCAGGTTGCCGGCGTCGGGTGCGCAGATGTCCCGCGCCTCGCCGCGGGCGACCAGATGCCCGCGATCGAGCAGCAGCAGCGCATCCTCGTCGCGCACCTCGTCCAGCAGGTGGGTGGTCCAGAGCACTGCCAGGCCATCCTCGCGGCACAGCCGGCGCACGTGGTTGTTGAGCGCCTGGCGCGCCGCCGGGTCGAGCCCGACGCTGGCTTCGTCGAGCAGCAGCAGGCGTGGCCGATGCAGCAGCGCACGGGCGATCTCCACGCGGCGGCGATGGCCGCCATTGAGCGCGCGGACCTTGTCACGCCGGCGCTCCTGCAGCTGCTGGCGAGCCAGCTCGGCGTCGATCCGCTCGTTCGCCACGCTGCGCGGCAGGCCGTGCAGGGCGGCGTGGTAGCGCAGGTTCTGCTCGACGCTCAGGTCCAGGTCGAGGGTGCTCTGCTGGAACACCACGCCGAGCTGGCGCAGGGCCAGGCGCGGCTGCTGGCGCAGGCTGTAGCCGAGCACGTCGATCTCGCCCTGCTGCAGGTCGTAGAGACGGGTGAGCAGGGCGACCAGGGTGGACTTGCCGGCGCCGTTGGGGCCCAGCAAGGCGGTGAAGCGCCCGGCCGGCAGCTCGAACTCCAGGCCGTCGAGGGCGCGGCGCGGGCCGTAGGAGAAACCGAGGTCGCGGACCGTCAGCGCATTCATGGCGTCACCACCACGCCCCACGGATAGCGGCCCACCTTGATCGACTTGGTGACCTTGCGCGAGGCCACGTCGATCACCGAGACATCGCCGCTGACGCCGTTGGTGGCGAGCAGGGTCTTCTCGTCCGGGGTGAACGCCAGGTGCCAGACGCGGCGGCCCACCAGCAGGTAGTCGAGGACTTCGAAGGTCTTCGCATCGACCACCGCGACATGGTTGGCCGGGCCGAGGGCGACGAAGGCGTACTTGCCATCGCGGGTCAGTTGCACGCCTACCGGTTGCACCTTGTCCGGGTGCACACCCTGGATGGCGAAGCGCAGGGTCTTGAGAATCTTGCGGCTGGCGGTGTCGACCACGCTGACGGTGCCGCCGATTTCCGCCGAGACCCAGACCTGCGAGCCGTCGTGGGTGAACTCGGCGTGGCGCGGGCGCTGGTCGACCAGGGTGCTGTCCACCAGCTTCTGGGTCGCGGTGTCGATCCAGTGCAGCATGTTGGTGGTCTCGCTGGTGTTCACTGCCCACTTGCCGTCCGGGCTCACCGCCATGCCTTCGGGCTCGACGCCGACGTCGATCTGCCCGAGCACCTGGGCGGTCTGCGTGTCGACCACCGTGACCAGCGCATCGTCTTCGTTGGAGACATACAGCCAGCGGTCGTTGGGGTGCAGGGCGAACTGCTCGGGGTCGGCGCCCGAGGGCAGTTGCTTGATGATCTTGCGGCTGGCGAGGTCGATCACCTGCACGGTGTCCGAATCGCTGGCGCAGACGTACAGCAGCTTGTTGTCGTGGGACAGCGCCAGCCCGCGCGGGCGCTTGCCGGTGTCGATGGTGCCGGTGACGGCCAGGGTATCCAGATCGATGACGCTGAGATTGTTGTCCTTCTCGTTGGACACGTAGGCGGTGGCGGCGAAGGCCGTGGGTACCAGGCCGAGCGCGAGGCTCAGGCAGGAGAGGGCAAGCAGGCGGGGCATGGGCAGGGTCCTCATGGGGATTCTTGTTATGGCTTGGCTTTTCATGGCTGGCCGTCGGCGAGGTGGCACTGGCTTTCCGGTGCGTCGAGGCCGAGGCTGTCGAGTTCGCTGGCGGGGTGCAGGAAGCCTTCCTGCGGCGAGGTGCTGACCAGGGCGCGCGGCTGCACCAGCGGGATCGGCTGGCGCAGCTGGCCGTCCCACGGGCGGTAGCCGAGCTTGTAGCCTTTGAAGCCATCCAGCGGCAGGTCGGGGGAGAGCGACAGCTTGCGGATCGCCATGGGGTCGGCATCGCGCAGCCGCGTGACTGCGCTGGCGATGCTGCGCACGGCGATCCAGGCGGCGAAATCGCGGTCGTTCATCCAGCGTCCGGCGTGTTCCTCGAAGCGCTTCTGCAACTGCGCGGCGCCGTAGGTTTCCACGGTCTTGTGCCAGCCGGTGGCGACCAGCCCCTGGGTGCCGGCGACGGGGCGCGGCAGCCAGGTGTTGTAGGGCACGTACTCGCCAAAGTCGCCGTGTTCGTCGGCCACCAGCACGGCGTCGTAGTCCTCGCCGGACTGGGTGAACAGCGCCATGTCGGCCTGGGCGCTGCGGCGCTGGTCATTGTCGAAGGTGAAGGGTTTTTCTTCGACGATCTTCGCGCCGAAGCGCTTCGCCGAGCGGCGCAGGGCGTTGGCGTACAGGGCGTCTTCCGGGCGCTGGCCGACGATCAGCAGCCAGCGCGACCACTTGCGCAGCACCAGGAACTGGGTGAGGGCGTCGGTCAGCATCAGCCGGCTGGGCAGCGTGTGCAGCACGTTCGCCGCGCACTGGCTGGCGCGCAGTTCGTCATCGGCGGCTCCGGCGTTGAACAGCAGGCTGTCCGGCAGCGCGGCGGCCAGTTGGCGCAGCGTGTCCGCCGGGGCGTTGACCACGAACAGGCGCAGGCCGGCGGCGTGCAGGCGCCTGGCTTCGGCCAGGAGCTTTTCCGGGGTATCGGTACTGGCGGCATCCAGGCTGTAGTGGTGCCTGAGGAAGCGCCCGGTGCTGTTGCTGTCGCTGATCGCCAGCTCGGCGCCGCGCAATCCGGCATCGCTGGGTTCGGGGATGACGTTGGACAGCAGCGGGCCCGGATCGGGCGTGTAGCCCAGGTAGCCGATGCGTATCTCCAGCGCGGGGGCTTCCCCGGCACGCGCCTCGAAGTTGAAGGCCGCGGCGCAGGCAACCGCGAGCAGATAGGCGACGCCATGAAGGACGAACTGACGCATGGGCGACTCCCTGGGTGGGCCGGCTTGTTGTTGTGCGGCCAGCATAGGAATCGCCCGCGGCGCGGAAAATATGCAGAAAGTACCGGTGGGGCAGTACCAAGGTAGTAGGTTGCGCGCCGCGCCCGCGTCCTAGGATGGCGGCACAAGAACCAGAAGAGGAGCGTCGCCATGCGTATCGCCGTCACTCTCGTCCTGCCGATCCTGCTGATGCTCAGCCTGTTCGGCTTCGATTTCCTCTACACCCGCAACGGCTACCTGCCGGCGGCGGAGCTGCGTGCGCCAACGCCGCCGCTGAACTGCATCAGCACCTGTCGCAGCGCGCCCTAGATGTCCGCACTGTGGCGGATCAACCTGCTGGTCGGGCTGTTCTTCGGCCTGCTCGCCGCGGTGTGCCTGGCGGTGTTGCTGCATCAGGGCAACGATGACGTGCGCCGCGAGATGGAGGCCGCCAAAGGCGTACTCGACTACCTGCGTGAGGCGGCGCAGCGCGACCCGGCCAGCCTCGATCCGGACCTCACCGCCGGCCTGCGCCATGTGCGTGTGCATTGGCTGGACGCTGCCGCTCCGGCGCCGCGTTCCGGGCTGGACGAGTGGTTGGTGGCCCGCCTGTATCCCGATTTGCCGGCGCCAACCCTGCTCACCCTGGCCGATGGCCGCCGCGTGCAGCTGAGCCTCGATCCGCGCGACGAGATCGATGAGGTGCGCGACTCCCTGGTGCAGTTGCTGATGCTGTTCGCCGTGTCGTTGCTGGCCAGCCTGCTGGCGATCCGCTGGGCGGTGCGTGGCGGCTTGCGAGTGGTGGAGCAACTGCACGGCGCGCTGGGCGACGTCTCCCGTGGCCAGTTCCAGGTGCGCCTGCCGGATCACTCCCTGCCTGAGGCACAGCGCCTGGCCAGCGGCTTCAACAGCATGGCGGCGACGCTGGAGCGGGCCTGCGCGGAGAACGCCGAGCTGACCCGTGCGCTGCTCGCCGTGCAGGAGCGCGAACGGCAGCAGTTGGCCCAGGCGCTGCACGACGACATCGGCCAGTATCTCGCCGGCATCCGCGCCCAGGTGTTCCTGCTGCGCAGCCTGGAGCGCCAGGACGGTATCGGCTTCGTCACGCTGGATCGCCTGGAGCAGCATTGCCAGGGCCTCAACGAAAGCTTCCGGGCGCTGGTACGCGACCTTTATCCGGTGGTGCTGGAGCGGGTCAGCCTGGAGGAGGCGCTGCGCCTGCATGTCGAGCAATGGCAGGCCAGCCAGGGCGTCGACTGCCGGTTGCGCCTGGACTCACTGCCTGCGCTACCGACGGTGGCCAAGGCGCACCTGTACCGCCTGCTGCAGGAGGCGCTGACCAATGTCGCGCGGCATGCCGGGGCCCGACGGGTGCGGGTGGTGCTGCGGCGCCGCGAAGGAATGCTGTTGCTCTGGGTGCGTGACGATGGCCGGGGTTGCAACGGCCTGCCGCGCGCGGGGATCGGTATGCGTTCCATGCGCGAACGTGCCCGCTGCCTGGGTGGCGAACTGAATCTGCGCCGGAGACCGGGCGGCGGCCTGGCATTGCGCTTGTGGATGCCGTTGACGGAAAGCCTGGTGGCCGGAGAAAGGACGTGAAGATTCTGCTGGTGGACGATCACTTCGTGGTTCGTGACGGTATTGCCTCGCTGTTGCGCGGCCTTTTCCCCGACGTGGAAGTGAGCGAGGCTGCCGATGGCGAAGCTGCGTTGGAGGCGGTGCAACGCAGCGTCCCCAGCCTGGTCATCCTGGATATCGGTTTGCCTGGTATCAGCGGCCTGGAAGTCACCCGCCGGCTGCGCCAGCGCCTGCCGCAACTGCGCGTGTTGTTCTTCAGCATGCACGACGAGCTGCCGCTGGTACGCCAGGCGCTGGATACCGGCGCGGCGGGCTACATCACAAAGGGGGCGTCGCCGGCCGTGCTGGTGGAGGCGGTGCGGCGTATCCTCGCCGGCCACGCCTATATCGAGCAGCCCCTGGCAACCCAGCTGGCGCGCCGCCCCCAGGAACCCGGCGGGCAGGACCCGCGCCTGCAGGGCATGACCCAGCGCGAGTTCGAAATCTTCGTGATGCTCGCCCGCGGCCTGCCGGTGCGGCAGGTGGCGGAGCACCTGTGCATCAGCGCCAAGACCGTGTCGAACCACGTCACGCTGCTCAAGCAGAAGCTGCAGGTGGTGTCCCATGCCGAGCTGGTGCACCTGGCCATCGATGCCGGGGTGCTGCGGGTCGGCGCCGAGGCGCTGGCCGGCTAACCTCAGCGCTTGTAGAGAATCACCGCGGCGCGCAACTTGCTGCGGCCGAAGCGACTCATCTGTTCGAATTCCGCATGGCTCACCGGGATGTGCTGGCAGTCCAGCGGCTCGCGATGCTGGCTGTGGTCGACGTCGGGGTCGTGGAGGTAGACGAAGTCCTCGTCGCAATCGGTGACCGTCACCCAGTGCGGGGCCTTGGAGCGGGTCAGGCGGTAGCTGCTGATCAGCACCATCGGCTGGCCGCCAGCCTCCAGCGCGCTGTCGATGTCCAACTGGTTGAGCAGCAGTTGCTCCACGTCGCTGCGGGCCAGTTCGGCGGCGAAGTCCTCGTGGACCAGGCGCATGACCTCGCGCTTCTCCTCACTGCGCACGCCATCGAGGAACAGCGGGCCATCCTCCGACAATTGCAGCTGCACGCGGAATCCCCGTCGGTGCGCCGCCAGCGCCAGGCCCTGCGGGCTGCAGCCACCGTGGCCGGCAGTCATGTAGATGGTGGTGGCCTCGCGCCACAGGCGCAGCTCCTCGCGGCGCTCCAGTCGCCGACTGGGCTCCAGCGCGCCCATGGCCATCAGCAGGGCCGAGGGCCCGCAGGTGAATTCGGTGGTCTGCCGGTAATAGGGCACGTGACGGTGGGTACGCTCGTTGATCTGACGAATGCGCTTCTCGAAGCGCAGGGCTTCGCTATGGTCTTCGTAGTAGTCGCGCACCTTGGCGAACGGACGATAGCCATTGCGCTCGTAGAGGGCGATGGCTCCGCGATTGTCCGGGCGCACTTCCAGGCGCAGGTAGGCGCAGTCGTTCTGCAGGGCTTCGGCTTCGGCCCGATCCAGCAGCTTCTGACCCAGCCCGATGCCGCGCGCACGCTCGTCCACGGCAATGGAGTAGAGGCGCGCCAGTGACGTGCCCTGATGGAACAGCACCAGCGCGTAGCCCAGCAACTGGCCGTCGGACTCGGCGACGGTGAGGCTGGCGTGGGCGCGGGTGATCATCCACTGGAAGTTGCGGCGGGACAGGCGGTCGTGTTCGAAACAGCGGTTTTCCATCTCGACCAGGGCTGGCAGGTCGTCGGCGGAAGCGGCGCGGAACTGGAGTTTCATAGAGTAAGCATTCGTTAATCTGCGGGGCGCACCGTGTCGGTGCTGGCTGCGAACGGGCGCGGTTCAGTGCGGTCGAAGCAGCAACCAGTATTGTCCTGGCCTATCGGCGCGGCAAGCGCGGGGCAACTTCGGAGGTGTCGTGAGCAAGCTGTTCATCATCGTGGAACGCAAGGAAGACTGGGCCTCCTACTATCCCAGCGAAGACGTGGTCAGCGCCCAGGAGTACCTGGAGATGCCCATCGACGACGACAATGGCAAGCGTGTGCAGGTGATCAACCTGTGCCGCAACTATCGCTATCTGGGCCACGGCTACTACTGCTCGCTGCTGGCCGAGGCGCGCGGGCACAAGGTGATCCCGTCGGTGCGCAGCATCAGCGAGCTGGCCAAGAAGTCACTCTACAGCCTGGCGCTGGAGGACCTGGAGAAGACCCTCGACAAGGCGCTGGCCGATCACCCCTACGGCAGCACCGATGGTTTCACCCTGACGCTGTACTTCGGCCGTACCGATATCGAGCCGCTGCAGGACCTGGCGCGCCAGCTGTTCGAGGCGCTGCCATGCCCGATGCTGCTGGTGGAGTTCCGCAAGAACCGTGGCTGGCATATCGAAGGCGTGAAGCCGGGAAACATCCACAAGCTGCGCGAGGATCAGGAGGACCAGTTCGCCGCCGCGCTGGAGGGCTTCAGCCGGCAGATCTGGCGCAAGCCGCGCTCGCGCAAGCAGTACCGTTACGACCTGGCGATCCTGCACGATCCCGAGGAGGCCTTCCCGCCGTCGGACCTCAAGGCGCTGAAGAACTTCATTCGTGTCGGCCGCAGCCTCGGCATCGACGTCGAGCTGATCGAAAAGAAGGACTACTCGCGCCTGGCCGAGTACGACGCGCTGCTGATCCGCGAGACCACCAGCGTCAGCGACCACACCTATCGCTTCGCCAAGAAGGCCGAGAGCGAGGGCATGGTGGTGATGGACGATCCGGTGTCGATCCTGCGCTGCACCAACAAGGTCTACCTGGCTGACCTGCTGCGCAGCCACAAGCTCGGCATGCCGGCCACCGAAATCCTCTACAAGGACAACCCGCAGGAGCTGGAAAAGGTCGGCGAACGCCTGGGCTTCCCACTGGTGCTGAAGATTCCCGACGGCAGCTTCTCCCGCGGGGTGATCAAGGTGGCTGACCAGAAGGAACTGCTCAAGGCCAGCGCCGAACTCTTCGAGCGCTCGGTGCTGCTGCTCGCCCAGGAGTTCTTCTATACCGAATACGACTGGCGGATCGGCGTCTTGAACCAGAAACCCATATTCGCCTGCCAGTACTTCATGTCCAAGGGGCACTGGCAGATCTACGACCACAGCCCGGGTGCCGAGGAATTGAGCGGCGATTTCCGCACCATGGCGGTCCACGAGGCGCCGCGCAAGGTCGTGGAGCTGGCGGTGAAAACCGCCAACCTGATCGGCGACGGGCTCTACGGCGTGGACTTGAAGCAGGCTGGGGAGCGGGTGGTGGTGATCGAGGTGAACGACAACCCGAACATCGACTGCGGGGTGGAGGACGTGTACCTGGGGGACGACCTCTACAAGCTGGTACTCGAGGAGTTTGTGCGGCGCCTGGAAGTCAAGCGGCGCGGGCATGGGTGGTGAGAACGAATCGTCATTGACCTTATAGGAAAACGGTCAATGGGGCGCGTCAATATATTGCTAGCGTTACAAATTGGAGCGCCAACCAACTGTTTTTTAAAGTTTTTCAAAATAATGGCGCCAAGGAAGGGAGCATGCTCGAGGCAGCAACGAATTTTCGTCGCCTGCTGGTTGTCGATCCGTGCGACGACTGCCGCAGGCTTTTACCCGGATTACGGGCAGCAGGATGGGAAGTAGACAGCTGCGAGCTGGATAACGCCGGCAATCGTGGTTGCGACGTAGGCCTGCTGCGCCTTCAGCCCCGGCATCTGGAACGCCGGGAGTCCGTCAAGGAACTCATCAGCCGCAGCGGTACGGAATGGATCGCTGTGCTCAGCCCGGACGTCTTGCCCTTGAATGAGGTGGGCGACTTCGTCAGTGAATGGTTCTTCGATTTCCATACCTTGCCCTTCGATGTGGCGCGGGTGCAGGTCACCCTTGGCCGCGCTTTCGGCATGGCGCGCCTGCGCGGGCGCGGCAGCGTGCACAACGATGAACACGAACACGAACTGTTGGGCGAAAGCCGCGATGTGCGCGAGTTGCGCAAGCTGCTGGCGAAGTTCGCGCCGACCGAATCCCCGGTGCTCATCCGTGGCGAGAGCGGTACCGGCAAGGAACTGGTGGCGCGCACGCTGCACCGCCAGTCGCGCCGGGCCATCCGGCCATTCGTGGCGATCAACTGCGGGGCGATGCCCGAGGCGCTGATCCAGTCGGAGCTGTTCGGCCATGAGAAGGGTGCCTTCACCGGTGCCCACCAGCGCAAGATCGGCCGTTTCGAGCAGGCCAATGGCGGCACGCTGTTCCTCGACGAAGTGGGCGACCTGCCGTTGGAGCTGCAGGCCAACCTGCTGCGGGTTTTGCAGGAGAAGCAGATCGAGCGCGTCGGCGGCAGCCAGCCGATCGATGTCGATGTGCGAGTGCTGGCGGCGACCCACGTCGACCTAGAGCAGGCGATCCGCGCCGGGCAGTTTCGCGAGGACCTCTACTACCGGCTCAATGTCCTGCAGGTTTCCACGTCACCACTGCGCGAGCGCAACGGTGACCTGGCGTTGCTGGCCAATCACTTCGCCCATCTCTACAGCGTCGAGACCGGCTGCCGCCCGCGGCGCTTCTCGGACGATGCGCTGGCGGCGATGGCCGAGCACGGCTGGCCGGGCAACGTGCGTGAGCTGGCGAATCGGGTGCGGCGCGGCCTGGTGCTGGCCGAAGGACGACAGATCGAGGCTCGGGACCTGGGCCTGGAGCGGGAGAAGGGTCGCTCGGTGCACCTGCCGCTGGTGACCCTGGAGGAATACAAGCTCGGCGCCGAACGCCAGGCCATGTGCGATGCACTGGCCCGGCACGGCGACAACCTCAGCGTGGCGGCGCGGATGCTGGGCATCTCGCGGCCGACTTTCTATCGCTTGCTGCACAAGCATCAGTTGCGCTAGGGCGGGGATACCGGTCGGGGCGGGAGCGGACGCGGGTCCGTTGCCCGCCGCGATTCGGTGGGTGTCGCAACAATCTCGAATTGGCCAATTTACGGGCAACGGCCTCCAAGCGGCAGATGGCTGAGGTTCGCACTGGCGCAGGAGCGGACTCTGTCCGCGATGCTGTCCGGCGCGATTCCAACCTGTCGCGGACGGAGTCCGCTCCTACGTAAATGTCTGCTTCAGGTGCCGAACACCTCGCCAGTGCTCCCTGTAGGAGCGAGCTTGCTCGCGAACTGCCCGACGCTGGAGCAGCGGGGAAGACATCGCGGACGCAGTCCGCTCCTGCGAGATACCTCTGCGCTTGGGCCATCCCTCACCCTCACCCTGGCCCTCTCTCAAGGGGAGAGGGGACCGTTTGGTGCAGGATGAAACCTTCGCGTTAGTCGACTCGGACTGCCCTCTCCCTGAGGAGCGGGACGCGCAGCCAGGGTTGGGGTGAGGGGGAAGACGCAGCGACGAACTATCCAGAGAAGACAGTTGCTGCTGCGTACAGGTGACTATCTCTGGAAAAGACAAAGGCCCCGAAAAGGGGCCTTTGCGTTCGGACTGCCGAACCGTCAGAAGTAATACGGGAATTTCACGCTGAAGCTGAAATCCGGCGCATCCGGCGAGATGCCGATGGACAGGTTCGGCACGATGGTCAGGTTGGGGCTCCACGCATAGGTCAGGCCCCAGTTGAAGTACGCCGCGTTGGCGTCGCTGCCGGTGACGGTAGTCCAGTCGCCGCCGTCGGCCTTGATCTTGCTCTTCTGGGCGATCAGGTCGGAGAAGGAGAACGACATACTGGTCTTCTCGTTGAGGGCGAAGGCCACGCCCGCACCGATCTGGAACCAGTCGCCGAGGTCGACCTTGCCTTTCTGCTTCACGCCCTCGGTGGGGCTGATGTCGTCGAAGGACTCCTCGAGGTTGTAGGTGTACGAGAAACTGCCGAACAGCACAGCCGGGTCGACGGTCTTGACCAGCGAGATGCCGGGGGTAACCGACCATACGCCGTTGCCGGTGGGCAGCGAATCGGGCACGTTGAGGTTGTCGTTGTCCGAGGCGCGCTTGAGCTTGATGCCGTAGGGTTCCTTGCCGGTGGGCGCCTTGATCCGCAAGCTGACCACCGCGTCGGGGCGCGACTCGGTTTCGTCCATGAACTTGTAGGCGATGCCGACGTTGACGTCGCCCAGGGTCGGGTCGCGGGTGACCGTCTTGTCGGTGGACTGCGCCGTGGAGTTGCCGGCGCCGGCCGATTCGAAGGTGCTCTCGCGGTACACCACGGGGGCGTTGACGTCGAACTGCCAGCGGTTGTTCCAGTTGTAGCGGCCGGTGAGGTCCAGGGTCCAGTTGTCGGCCTTGATGTTGTCTACGCCGATATTGCCCAGGAAGATCGTGTCCAGTGCCAGGAAGCCATTGAGAATCAGCTGCTTGGTGTCGTAGTGGGTATAGGTGATGCCGGTTTCGAAGCTGAACGCGCCATTACCGAAGAAGCCGCTCGCCTCGTCGTAGAGGTTCTCCACGCTCTTGGGCGGGCTGGCGTCGTCCTTGAGCGACTCGCCGTAGGAGCTGCCGCTGGCGGCAACGGTGTTGCCGGTTCCGGGTGGTGTGGGCTTGCCGGTGGAAGTAACCAGGCGCTTGGGCTGGGCGGGTGCAGCCGGTGCTTCCTCGACCTGCCTGACCCTCTGCTCCAGCACCATCAGTGCCTTCTGCTGTGACTCGTAGCGCTGCTTGAGTTCAAGCAGCTCCTGTTTCAACGCCTCCACCTCGGCTTCCGTCGCTGCTGCGGCGTGAGTCGAGGGGAGTAAAGCGGATACACAGATTGCAGTTCCTAGCGTTAGCGATCGGTGCATGGCGCGCTGTCCTTCTTATTAGGTTGGACTTCACAGTCGCACTGGAGCGTAGATCACATACCCATGGTGCGAAGCCCTTTGAGCTGGTCGAGATTGCAGTCGAGCGCTCCAGACGACGGAAGGTTGTTTTTCAGCACTACGCTGAGCTGCGCCAGGTTGTTCACGGCGTTGTTGCCGCCCACCATCTGCGCCGCCTGAAGCAGGCCGCCGGCAGCCAGTTGCTGCATGCTGGAGCCCTGGCCGTTGGCGTTGATCGCCAGCTGGATGCCACCGCTGCCGGGTGACACGCTGACGGTGCCGGCGCCGTTGCTGGCGGTAATGGGCGTGGAGTTCAGCGGTGTGCCCTGCTGGGCCACGGCGGGGGCCTGGTCGGCCTCCTTCACATCGATGCTGACGTTGTTCGCGGCGGTGTTGTAGTCGCCTGCCGCACGGACGCTCTGCGTCACGCCCTGGGTCTGGTTCAGGCCGGCGCCGCCGGTGACGGTGCCAGTGCCCGCAGCGGGGGCGGCGGCAGTGCCTTTCTCGTCGATGGTGGTCACGTAGAACTGCGGTTTGATGGTGGATTCCTGGATCTGCATGCTGACCTTGGCGCCGATGTTGTCACCCACGGCGTTCTTCCAGGTGCTGCTCATGACGATGCCGAAGCTGATGACCCGGCCAGGCATCACGTACTTGCCGCGAAGTTGGGCCAGCTCCTGATCTTTCAGCTCGATCGGCTTGAAGACGCTTTCCGCCCGGACCGGCAGGCAGGCCACTATGCAGGTGGCGGCAAGCAGCGGGATCACTTTCATTAGGGTTCTCCCCGGAAGGGTTCCTGCCTTCCATTCTTGTGCGGTCTCAGAGGAAGTCGCTCTGGATGAAGCCGAACTCCATGAGCTCTGCATCCTTGACCGGGCTGAACGCATTGATTCGGTCCCTGGCCGTCAGTGGATCGGGCGGATTCATCAGGGCATTGGCCTGTTCATAGCCCGGACCGATGACGGCGAAGATGATGCCGTTCCAGCCTTTGAGAAAATCTTCCTGGGTGAAGCGCTTGTGGCCCAGTACCGGGTCGCCGATGTAGACGTAGCCCTTGTAGGCACGCTGCATCACGACGAAGTGTTTGTAGCCGCGGATATCCATCAGCACTATCACCGGGATCGTCAGCTTCTCCAGAGAGGCGGCGGGGATTCGGTAGCCGCGGGCGCGCATGCCGATGGCTTCCAGGTAGGTCTTCATGTCGAGCATGGAGAAGCCCTGGGTGCGCACCAGGTTCGGATCGGCCCGGACCAGCATCCCCTTGATCACGAACTCCTCGTCCACGTCCAGCGCATAGGCCTGGCGCAGGATCGTCGCCAGCGCGGCGGCACCGCAGCTGAAGTCGGTCTTCTGCTGGACCAGGTTGCTGAACTTGCGCTCGCGGATGCTCTCGACGTGCTTGTAGGCCATCGACCCGCCGGGAAGGATGGCGAAGGGCAGTTGCGCGGCCTGCGCCGTGAGCGAGAAGAAGGCGAGCAGAAGCAGGGCGGACGTACGCATGATCGTGACGCCTGGGGGCAGCTCAGGAGAAAGGAGGCTCCGTTGCCGGAGCCTCCGGTACTACGCCGTGTCGCTTACAGGCAGGATTTGCAGCCTGCGGCGATGGACAGCGAGTTGCTCTGCTGGTTGCCTACGCCAGCGGCAACGTTCGCGCCGAGGTTGCCCGACACATTGTTGAGCGAGTTGCTGATGGTGGCGTCGTTCCGGACCGGGTCTTTCCAGCCAGTGGGCACCAGTACCTGGTAGGTGGCCTGGCCTTTCAGGTCGACAGTGCCGGCTTCGACGAAGAACAGCGGGTCCTTGTCTTCCTTGCTGCCGCCGCTGCTGTGGCGGTCGTCATTGCCACCGCGGCCGCTTTCGTCCACGACATAGCCAACGCCGGCGCCCTTGTAGGTGCCCTTGGCGCTGAAGGTGGACTTCAGGGTTTCCTTCTCGTAGGTCAGGAAGGCCACGTTGCCCACGGTGTTGCCAGTGGACGTCTGGGTGGCACCACTGTAGGAGTCGGCGCTACGACCACCGGACACGGCGGCTGCCATGTCGTTTTTCTGCTGGTTGTAGTTGCCCGAGGCGATGTTGATGCCGATATTCCCCGAGGAGTTGCTGCCGGAGTTGTTCAGCGTGGCCTTGTTGGTGGTGGAGAGGTTCAGCGCCTTGTTGGCTTCGTTGGTCTGGGTCACGTCGGTGGACGCATAGGCGGTGCCGAAGATGAACTTCTCGTCGGCAGTCGCCAGGGCGGCGGCGTTGGCCTGTTGGTTCATGTCGCCGGCAGCCACGTTGACGCCCACGTTACCCGATGCGGTGCCCAGCGAGCTGTCGACCGTAGCGGTGTTCTTGGTGCCCATGTTGACCACGGTGTTGTCGCTGCTTTCCTGGGTGTCTTCCACCTGCGCGCTGGCGCCTGCGTCGATCCGCGGGTCCTTGTAGGGATCGTACGGCGGCTTGGGTTGTTGTTGATGATGGCCGTCGTTGTGGTGGCCACGACCGCGGTCGTTGTCGCGATTATCAGCGTGCACTGCTACAGCCATGATCGCTGCGACAGCGAATACCAGGGGCTTGAGAGCCATTGTGGGTTTCATGGTGTATCTCCTTTGCTTTGTTTGGCGTGTTTAGTGTTATAGGAGTTGGCTTGGGTCAATCCGCGACCCGGATGCTCAGGGTGTTGGCAATGCGATTGCCGACCCCGGCGCTCTGGCTCACCTGAACCACGCCGCGACTGCCGGCAAAGGCCTGGTCGCTGGTGACGACCTGGCGGTTACCCGTGGCGGAGTTAGCTGGGCCTGAGTTCACTGGCAGCGCGACGTTCTGCTGGGACAGCACGCTGTCATCGACGCTCTGCGGTACGGCGCTGACGCTGATCCGCATGGCGTTCACTTGCTGGTTGGCAGCCCCGGCGGCCTGGTTCACGCCCAGTGCGCCGTTGCCGTTGCTGAAGGCGTTGCCGGTGATGCTGGCGGACGCGGCCTGGCTGGGGTCGACGTAGGCGTTGACCGTCTGCCGGAATTGCGTGGTGGCCTGGGCATTGGTGCTGATGGCGATGGTCCGGCCGTTGGCCTGTTGCTGCTCATCGCCCGCGGCCTGGTTCACACTGGCCACGCCGTTGTAGTTGCGCACGGCACTGTCGATATTGGCGTTGTTGACCGTCGAAGGATCGGCGGCGAAGGCCGAGGCGGAGCAGAGCAGGATCGGCAGAGCGAGCAGATGGGCTTTCATCTCAGCGATCTCCCGTCAGCATGCGCAAGGGTGAGAGGCCCTGCTGTACGGTGCGGTTCACCGAGTTGGAGATGCCGCCGCCAGCGCCCATGCCGCCGCCGAGGCTGCCATTGCTGAGGCTCTGGTTGCTGCCGTTGTCCATTCCTACCAGGGTGCCGCCGGGAAGGATGTGGCGCTCGAGGGTGGAGCCGCTGGTGACGCCAGCGAAGTCGCTGTCGCTCAGTTCGGCATTGCCGGTCTGGCGCACGACCTGATCGGAGATATTGGGATTGACGGTGATCGGATTCGGATCGGGAATATCGGTGGGGCGCGTGGCGACGCGTGGCTGCACCTGACGCTGCAGGACGATGGTGCCGTCGCCGGCCTGGACGGTGGGGCACAGCGTAGCGCTGGCCACCCCGCAAGCGAGCGTGACGAATAGACCGACGATCCTTGAGTCGATGTTCCCCATGATGGCGGTTCCTTCTTGGTGCGCTGAGCCCTAACCAGCGGTACCAAGGTGGAGCAGATGCCGTGCCGCTTTTGATCAGCTATTGCGAATCAACGACATAGCGTCAGGCCATGCGAACTGCCATGGAGCGAGTGTTGCCCTGCTGATACAGAACGAACGTACGAAAGCCATGCGCCGGCCCTAGAACGGGGCTCGTATCAGGGAAGAAGCGGATTCTGTTGCAGCGCTGATACACAACTTTGGATGGGCAGGGCCAAAGTCCAGCCCGCTTGCGTTTGCGACGATCCGAGTGTTTCGCGGGGCTAACAGAATCGCCTGATTCGTAGGGTTTCTGGTACTGAAGTACTGCAGTAATTTCAACAAATTAGGCATTTTGCATGATGGCGCGAACCCCATCGTGGCGTGGTTGTCTGCATCTTCCCGGCGGCGCAACGCGGGAGCGATTCTTGCCAAAGTGCCAACGCATCCTCCGCTTGCTCCGCCGAAGAGAAATTTTTGTGAATTTCATAGCGATCTGCGGGCAATGCATTAGCATGCCGACGCCGCTGCGGCGCTTGCGCGCCAGGAGCAGGCAGCGGGACAAAACCATTAGAAACGTGCGAGCCAGCGTGCCTCGCGGGGGACAGTAGTATGGATCTGTGGAGCGCCTTTCAGGCCTTCATTCTTGGCGTGGTCGAGGGGCTTACCGAGTTCCTGCCGATCTCCAGCACCGGTCACCAGATCATCGTGGCCGACCTCATCGGCTTCACCGGGGAACGTGCCGAGGCCTTCAACATCATCATCCAGCTGGCGGCCATTCTCGCCGTGGTCTGGGAATTCCGCCGCAAGATCCTCGACATCGTCCTGGGGTTGCCCACACAGCCCAAGGCGCAGCGCTTCACCGTCAACCTGCTGATCGCATTCTTCCCGGCCGTGGTGCTGGGCGTGGCCTTCGCCGACTACATCCACCATTACCTGTTCAACCCGATCACCGTCGCCGTGGCACTGGTGGTGGGCGGTGTGATCATGCTCTGGGCAGAGAAGCGCCAGCATCTGATCCACGCCGAAACCGTGGATGACATGACCTGGAAGCAAGCCCTGAAGGTTGGCTGCTGCCAGTGCCTGGCGCTGATTCCGGGCACCTCGCGTTCCGGCGCGACCATCATCGGCGGCCTGCTGTTCGGCCTGTCGCGCAAGGCGGCCACCGAGTTCTCGTTCTTCCTGGCGATGCCGACCATGGTCGGCGCCGCGGTCTACTCGGGCTACAAGTACCGTGACGTGTTCCAGCCTGCGGACCTGCCGGTGTTCGCCATCGGTTTCGTCACCTCGTTCATCTTCGCGATGATCGCTGTCCGTGGCTTGCTCAAGTTCATCGCCAACCACAGCTATGCGGCATTTGCCTGGTACCGTATCGTGTTCGGACTGCTGATCCTGGCAACCTGGCAGTTCGCCCTGATCGACTGGAGCAGCGCAAAACCCTGATCCGATAGCGAGTGAACGTGGAAAAGAACGGCACCATCAGCCGCTGGGACGATGACAAGGGCTTCGGCTTCATCAGTCCCCAGGCCGGCGGCAAGGAAGTCTTCCTGCATATTTCCGACTTCCGCGGCGACCGTCGCCCGGAGGCGGGCGACCAGGTCTGTTATGTCGAAGGCAGCGGCAAGGACGGCCGCCCCCGCGCCAACCACGCCCGCCTTGCCGGGCTGGCTATCGACACCCCGGCGATTCGCCGCAAGCCCGCAGCGGCAGCCACCCGTGAGCGCGCCCGCAGCGGGCGCGAAGTAGCCTTCCCGAGCGCGCCGAAACGCTCGCTGGGCAAGGCGCTGGCGATCCTGGCAGTGCTGCTGGCGTTGCCCGTCATCGGCTCGCTGCTGTGGTTGAAAGAGGCTTACTTCGTCTGGTTCCTGCTGCTCTATCCGGTGTTCAGCGTCCTGGCCTTCCTCGCCTATTGGCGCGATAAGCGCAGTGCCGAGCGCAACGACTGGCGAACTCCCGAGCAGAGCCTGCACCTGCTGGAACTGCTCGGTGGCTGGCCGGGCGCCTTCCTCGCCCAGCAGGTGTTCCGTCACAAGACCCGCAAGCTTTCCTTCCAGCTGGTGTTCTGGGCCATTGTCCTGCTGCATCAGCTGTTCTGGATCGACTGGCTCAGTGGCGGCCGGTTGCTGGGCTGGATCGGCGCGCTGATGGGGCTGGGCACCACCCCGGCGTAATCGCCTGGTTCAGACAGGCCAGTCGTCTTTCGAGAAGCCTTCCTCCAGGTAATCGAGCAACGCCCGCACCGCCGGCAGGATGCCGCGCCGATGCGGGTAGACCGCCTGCAGGTAAGCCTCCGGCTCGCTCCAGGCGGGCAGCACGCGCACCAGGCGACCATCCTCCAGTTCCTCGGTGCAGTAGTGCAGCGGCAGGAGTGTCACGCCCAGCCCCGCCAGGGCGACGTTCTTGCGCAGGTTGAAGTCTTCCACCGCCAGGCGTGCCTCCAGGGCGACTTCCTTCACTTCGCCCTGCAGGCCGGTCAGCTTCATGTGTACCCGACGGTCGTTGTCGATGGCGCCCAGGACGGGCAGGGCGGCCAGGTCCTCCGGTGCGCGCAGCTCGACGCCCCTGAGCAGCGCCGGTGCGGCCACCAGCGCGGTCTTCGCCAGGCGCAGGCGCCGCGAGATCAGCGACAGGTCCTCATCGCCCGGCGCCCGCACGCGCAGGGCGACATCGATGCTTTCGTTGAGCAGGTCGACGCGGCGATTGGTCAGCATCAGCTCCAGGTTGACCTGCGGATAAGCGGCGAGAAAGCCCGGCAGCATCTCGTTCAGCGAGGTTTCCGCCAGCGCCACCGGGCACGACAGCCTCACCCGGCCGCGTGGCTCGGCGCTCAGTTGCGCGGCGACCTCGTCGGCCATCTCGGCCTCTACCAGCATCGCCTGGCAGTGCCGGTAATAGCGCTCACCCAGGTCAGTCAGTGCCAGCTTGCGGGTGGTGCGCTGCAGCAGACGTACATCCAGGCGCGCTTCCAGCTCGGCGACACGCCGCGACAGGCGGGACTTCGGCAGGCCCAGCAAACGCCCGGCAGCTGCGAAGCCACCGGCCTCCACCACCTTGGCGAAATAGAAGAGGTCATTGAGGTCCTGCATCGGATTGTCCTGCTGGTGAGACGAATCATTGCATTTTTGCTGACTTATCGAAGATTGGCTACATGCGTAGTCTTGCCTCCAACAACGAATTCCTCCGCCAACCCACTTGGCCCCTTTCCTGGAGAACACACATGAAACTGCTGCACATCGACTCGAGCATCCTCGGCGACAACTCCGCCTCCCGCCAACTGAGCGGCGAACTGGTCGCCGCCTGGGCCGCCGCCGAGCCGGGCGTCGAAGTGACCTACCGTGACCTGGCCGCCGACGCCATCAGCCACCTGTCCTCGGCCAGCCTGGTCGCTGCCGGCACCCCGGCCGAACTGCGCGACGCCGCGCAGAAACACGAAGCCGCACTGGGCGAGAAAAGCATCGAGGAATTCCTCGGCGCCGACGCCATCGTCATCGGCGCGCCGATGTACAACTTCTCCATCCCCAGCCAACTGAAGGCCTGGATCGACCGCATCGCCGTCGCCGGCAAGACCTTCCGCTATACCGAGAGCGGCCCGGAAGGCCTGGCGGGTGGCAAGAAAGTCATCATCGTCTCCACCGCCGGCGGCATCCACGCGGGCCAACCCAGCGGTATCGCCCACGAGAACTACCTGGAGCTGGTGCTGAATTTCCTCGGCATCACCGACATCGAGGTCGTCCGTGCCGAAGGCCTGGCCTACGGTGACGAGCCGCGCCGCAACGCCATCGCCGGCGCCCAGGCGAGCATCGCCAGCCAGTTCGCCGCTGCCTGATCGCTGCCCAGTGAAAAGCCCCGCGCATGCGGGGCTTTTTTGTTTCCGCGAGTACCGCCTGTCTGCGGGCACGGAGCTACTCTCGCTGGCGCGTACTATGCAGAGGTTCCCACCAGGCGGCGCCCGGCGGTTTCTGCATTCATCAACAAGCCTCGTGGCGCCTGATCTGGAGACACATCGGAGCGAACTGCACCATGGCGAGGCGCCTGTTCTGGTTCCTGCTGCTCGTTACCTTCAGTACCGCGAGTTGGGCGGCACAGGGCTGGAATGTGGGTTTTCACCGCCTGCAGGTGAGTGACCCGCTGGACCAGCAACCGATGAAGGCCATTGCCTTCTACCCCACGCGCGCAGCCGAACAACCCCTGCACCTGGGCAACTTCATCCTGGACGTTGCCTACGAAGGCAAGACCGCCAACGGGCGATTCCCGCTGCTGGTCATGTCCCACGGCAACTACGGCACCCCGCTGGCCCACCGTGACCTGATCGAGGCACTGGTGCGCAAGGGCTTCGTGGTGGTGACGCTGCTGCACCCCGGCGACAACCTGCGTGACCACAGCCGCCTGGGCGCGGTGAGCAATCTCTATGGTCGGCCGCTGCAGGTCTCCGAAACCATCAGTGCCGCTCTGCTCGACCCCGAGGTCGCCGCCATCGTCGACCCGCGAAAGGTCGGTGTGATCGGCTACTCCGCCGGCGGAGAGACTGCGCTGATCCTGGCCGGGGCCCAGCCGCGCCTGGACCGGCTGATCAAGTACTGCCAGCAGCGCCCTGACGATCGCGATGCCTGCAGCGAGAAGGGCGAAGTACGCGCCGACCGCAACGACCTGGTGCCCATGGCCGACCCGCGCGTCGGCGCCTTGCTCCTGCTGGCGCCGCTGAGCCTGATGTACGGCGTTCATGAGCTGGAGGATGTACAGGTGCCGGTGTTGCTCTACACCGGCAATGCAGACCACATCCTCGACTGGAAGAAGAATGCCGCAGCGCTGGCGCGCAAGTTGCCGCAACAGGCGGATCTGCGGGTGCTGGACGGGGCAGGGCACTTCGTCTTCATGGCGCCGTGCTCGGAGGAGGAAAAGGACGCCACGCCGGACCTGTGTACCGACAACCAGGGCCTGGACCGGCAGGCTATCCATCGCGACCTGGCCGCCTCGGCGGCAGAGTTCTTCGATGTCAGCCTGGGCAGCGCAACGATGCAGACGTCGGGGCGTTGATCCGGGGCTGAGCAAAAAGGTGCCTCTTGTAGGAGCGAGCTTGCTCGCGAATGGGTTTCCCGGCTGCATTGGTGTCAGACAGGTTCGCGAGCAAGCTCGCTCCTACGAAGATCAAAAGAGCAAGAAAAAGCCCCGCACTGGGCGGGGCTTTTTCATTGCAGCTTGGCGTTGATCAGACAATCACGCCCTGGCTGCGCAGGTAGTCATCGTAGGTGCCGCTGAAATCGGTCACGCCGTTTTCCGACAGCTCGATGATGCGAGTGGCCAGGGAGGACACGAACTCGCGGTCATGGCTGACGAAGATCAGGGTGCCCGGGTAGTTCTCCAGCGCCAGGTTCAGCGACTCGATGGACTCCATGTCCAGGTGGTTGGTCGGCTCGTCCATCACCAGCACGTTCGGGCGCTTGAGGATCAGCTTGCCGAACAGCATGCGACCCTGCTCACCACCGGAAATCACCTTGACCGACTTCTTGATGTCGTCGTTGGAGAACAGCATGCGGCCGAGGGTGCCACGTACCAGCTGCTCGCCGCCCTGGGTCCACTGGGCCATCCAGTCGAACAGGTTGTAGTCGTCCTCGAAGTCCTCGGCGTGGTCCTGGGCGAAGTAGCCCACATCCGCGCTGTCGGTCCACTTCACTTCGCCCGCGGTGGGCGCCATGTCGCCGACCAGGGTGCGCAGCAGGGTGGTCTTGCCGATGCCGTTGGGGCCGATGATGGCGATGCGTTCGCCGGCTTCCACCTGCAGGCTGAGGTTCTTGAACAGCGCGTTGCCGTCGAAGCCCTGGCTGACTTTCTCCAGGGTCACCGCCTGGCGGTGCAGCTTCTTGTGCTGTTCGAAGCGGATGAACGGGCTGACGCGGCTGGACGGCTTGACCTCTTCCAGCTGGATCTTGTCGATCTGACGCGCACGGCTGGTGGCCTGCTTGGCCTTGGAGGCGTTGGCCGAGAAGCGGCTGACGAAGGTCTGCAGCTCGGCGATCTGGGCTTTCTTCTTGGCGTTGTCCGACAGCAGGCGCTCGCGGGCCTGTTCGGCCGCGGTCATGTACTCGTCGTAGTTGCCCGGGAACAGGCGCAGCTCGCCGTAGTCCAGGTCAGCCATGTGGGTGCAGACGCTGTTGAGGAAGTGACGATCGTGGGAAATGATGATCATGGTGCTGTTACGCGCCGTGATGATGTTTTCCAGCCAGCGGATGGTGTTGATGTCCAGGTGGTTGGTCGGCTCGTCGAGCAGCAGCAGGTCCGGATCGGAGAACAGCGCCTGGGCCAGCAGCACGCGCAGCTTCCAGCCCGGGGCGACAGCACTCATCGGGCCGAAATGCTGGTCCAGCGGAATGCCCAGGCCCAGCAGCAGTTCGCCGGCACGGGATTCGGCGGTGTAGCCGTCGAACTCGGCGAACTGGACTTCCAGCTCGGCCACGGCCATGCCGTCTTCCTCGCTCATCTCCGGCAGGGAGTAGATGCGGTCGCGCTCGGCCTTGACCTTCCACAGCTCCTCGTGACCCATGATCACGGTGTCGATCACGCTGAAGTCTTCATAGGCGAACTGGTCCTGGCGCAGCTTGCCCAGGCGCACACCGTTCTCCAGCATGACCTGGCCGCCGGAAGGCTCCAGCTCACCGCCGAGGATCTTCATGAAGGTGGACTTGCCGCAACCGTTGGCGCCGATCAGGCCGTAGCGGTTGCCGTTGCCGAATTTGACGGAAACGTTTTCGAACAGCGGCTTGGCGCCAAACTGCATGGTGATGTTCGCGGTGGAGATCAACTGGGTAACCCTTGGCTGGAACATGATGCGCGCCGGGCGCGAGCGGCGCGGGCGGGCAGTGACGACGGCGCGCGAAGGCGGCCTGACAAAGCCGCCTATTATGCCACATGCGGGGCGGATCTTGCATGTCCTGCCGCTACAGCGCCCTGACTGCGGGCAGAAGGTGCGAGCTGGCAGTTGAAACCCCCCATTGTCCTGCATCAGAATTCGGTGTTCAGAATTCTGGTGGGGGCTGTATGAAAATCCTAAACGCTCAACATTCGCTCAAGCAGTACCTGGAGCAGGTCAGCGGCAAGCTGATCACCGTGGTCTCGGCCTCCGCCAGTGAAACCGAGTCACTGATCGAAACCCTGGTGGAGAAGGGCAATCGCCTGGACCTGCTGGTGGGCACCATCAATTCGTTCAGCTCGCCGGACTTCATCGATTTCTGTGTCCGCGACGCGGGCGCCAAGGTCAGCTTGCACGTCGACTTCCGCGCGCAGAACAGCGTGCACTGGAAGCTGATCCTGATCGAGCCGGATGTGGTGATCCTGGGCAGCGCCAACTTCACCGAGATCGGTCTGAGCCTGACCCGCGACACCTGCACCGTGATCCAGGACGCCGCGCTGTACGCCGATTACCTGGCGCGCGTGGCCGAGATCAAGGGCATGGACGACGTGGTGCCGGGCGAGGATTCGCCGGCCTTCGACGCGCGACTGGAGGAGTACCGCCAGAGCCATCGCCGCGTGCAGGCCAGCCTGGCGCGCAGCGCCCAGTACCTGGACGGCGAGAGCTGGCTGGGCGACGAGACCAATCAGAGCATCCCGCTGTTCATCTGGTACAGCGATCACTCCGACGAGTCCGAGGAGCAGGCCGAGGCCTTCCTGCACGCCAGCAGCGATGGCGTGGACTGGGACGATGTACGCGAGTTCTTCACCTACGAATGCGCGGAGGGCGTGCTGCCCTACGAAGAGGGTGACATGGTGCTGACCGCGCGCTGCAATGGCACGCACATCGGCTTCTATACCTTCGACCGCATCCTCTACCGCAACGGCACCTACTTCATCTACTCCTACCGCAAGAAGCGCTACACCCAGCCGTTCAAGCTGGAGGATGCCAAGGAACGCCTGAAGGACGTTATCCCCGAGTGGTACGAGGAGATGCGTACCTCGCTCAATCGTCATGACATCAACAGCGTGGTGCGTTAAGCGGCAGCCACTCATCGGCGCGCAGTGCGTGACCCTGCGGTCGCGCACTGTGCACCTTGGCAATTCCCGCATGCATGGCTAGCATCCTGCCAGTATCTCGACGTTGCATGCCGCAGTGGCGTGAACCCGTCAGGAACCTGTCAGGAGGCAAAGGATCATGCCGCAACTTCCCCTCGATGAAGTCCCCGTTCGCCGCCGCATGCGCTGGCATTGGCGGCTGCTCACGCTGAAGATCTACATTCTCTCGATATTTCTGCTGGCCTGCATGCTGGGCGGCAGCGCGATGCTGTTCCTCAATGTGCTCAACGACACGCTGGAGCCCGCCCAGCGCCTCGGTTCCTTCGCGGCCGGCGCGCTGATTCTGCTGCTCTGCCTGCATATCCTGCGCATGGCGTTGCCGCCGATGCCCTGGTTACCCAGGCGGCGCTCGCTGGAGTAATCGGCGCCAGAATGAAAAACGCCCCGTGGCAGCGCTGCCACGGGGCGTTTTCTTTCGAGCCTGATCAGATCATCAGAAGATGTTGACCGGGTACTCGACGAAGACGCGTACTTCGTTGCCATCGTCGTTGTAGGAGCGGGCGTCGTTCGACACGCGCAGCCAGGAGCCGCGCAGCTTGACCGACAGGTCCTTGGCCGGGCCGCTCGGTACGACGTACTTCAGCTGGTTGAAGATTTCGCGCTCTTTACCGTTGCTGGTCTCGGCGGTCTTGATGTTGTCGCCGTAGACGTAGGCCACGGTGTAGCTCAGGCCGGGAACGCCGTACTCGGAGAAGTCCAGGCTGTAGCTGCCCTGCCAGGAGCGCTCGTCTTCGCCGTTGAAGTCCGACCAGTAGGAGTTGGCCAGCCAGATGGTGGTGCCGCCGTCGCCCAGGCCGCCTTCGTTCTGGTACCAACCGTAGTTGTAGCCGGAGTCGCCGTTGTTGCGCTGGTGCGCGACCATGAAGGTGTGGGCGCCGATGTTGTAGGCGGCCGACAGGCTCCAGATGGTGTTCTTGGTGCCGTCGATGCCGTGGTCGGCAGCGAAGTCTTCGTTGACGCGGGTACGGTAGCCGTTGAAGTCCAGGGTCAGGGACTGCTTGTCGGCCATCGGGATGACGTAGTTCAGGTTCATGTACTGCTTGCGAGCGACGTCTTCGTTCTCGTAGCCGTACAGCGAGCCGCTGAAGCTATCGGTGAACTTGTAGCTGCCGCCGAACACGTCGATGCGCTTCAGGCCGCCGCTGTCACGCCCTTCGGCGCTCTTGCGGGTTTCCGAGGTGAAGCGGCCGACGTTCAGCTCCAGGCCTTCGATCTCCTTGGAGGTGATCAGGGTGCCGGTGAAGCTTTCCGGCAGCAGGCGGGAGTTGTCGTAGCTCAGCACCGGCAGGGCCGGCATCTGGTCACCGTACTTGATCACGGTGTTGGAGAAGCGTGCTTTCACCGCGCCACCGGCACGGGCCAGGTCGTTGGCGGCTTCGCCGCTGTCGCCCTGCTTGAAGAAATCGATGCCGGGAGCGCCGCTGCGGCCCTTGCCGCCGTCCAGGCGCACGGCGTACATGCCGAAGGCGTCAACGCCAAAACCGACGGTGCCCTGGGTGAAGCCGGAGTTGAAGGTGGCGGTGGCGGCCTGGCCCCATTCGGCCTGGTCTTCCTTGCCGTGCTTCTTGTCGCGATTCATGTAGGCGTTGCGGAAGAACAGGTCGAGGTGGCTGTCTTCGACGAAGCCCTTGGCGGTGGACTGGTCTTCGGCCATGGCGGCGGTCGACGCGAGGATCCCCAGTGCGAGCAGACTGATCCGGTGGTTCAGCATCTTGATTTCCTTAATGGTGCAGCGCCAGCGAGCAGAAAGAAAAAGCTCTCCGCCCCGTAGTGCGTGAACGGGGTAGGTGGAGTCCTGTGCTGGCATGTTCTTTTGGTTGTATTCGGGGCGTGGTCGCCCCGGCGCCGCGCGATAATAGCAGAGGATCGAACTTTTTCGTCCAGCCTCTGTCACGCTCGTGTCATGTTGACCTGATCAACGGCGATGGTTGCCGGATCATGGTGGCTCGAAGGCAATAGGCGCAGTCGCAGCGTGTTGCTGTGTAGTGCCGGTCAGGCCTGGTGGTACGAGCGCTGATAGAGCCAGAGGCTCAGTATCAACCCGCTGAATGCTGCGAGTGCGGCGCAGAGGAATATCGAGCCGAAGCCGAAGCCACTGGCGACGGCGCCCATCAGCGGTCCGGTGACGCCGAGGGAAACATCGATGAACAGTGAGTAGGCCCCCAGGGCGGCGCCACGGTTGGAGGCGGGCACCAGGCCCACGGCTTCCACGCCCAGCGCGGGGAACACCAGCGAGAAGCCAAAGCCGGTCAGCGCCGCGCCGGCCAGGGCGATCCAGGGTGTCGGTGCGCTCCACAGCAGGAGCAGGCCGAGGCTTTCCACCGACAGGCAGGCGATGGCGACGCGGAAGCCGCCGTGGCGATTGATGACGTTGGCGAACAGCAGGCGCGCACCGATGAAGCAGCCGCCGAAGGCGCTCAGGCAATAGACCGCATCTTTCCAGCCAAGGCTGGCGTAATAGAGCGTGATGAAGGTGGCGATGGTGCCGAAACCGATGCCGCCCAGCGCCAGGCCCATACCATGGGGAAATACCCGGCCGAGTACGTGGTGGAAGGGCATCCGCTCGCCATGCACCAGGGCTGCCGCACGCTTGGGCCACGCCAGGGCGAAACCGAGCGCCGCCAGCAGAACCACGCTGGCGCCCAGGCTGGCCAGCCCGAGCTGACCGACCATCTGCACTCCCAGCGGCGCGCCGATGGCCAGGGCGCCATAGCTGGCGATGCCGTTCCAGGAAATGACTTTCGCGGTGTTCGCCGCACCGACGCGGTCGATCCCCCAGGCGATCGACGCACTACCCACCAGGCTTTCCGAGGTGCCGAGCACCAGCCGCGCGACCATCAGCAGGCCGAGGCTGACCCACGGCAGGCCCTGCGTGGCCCAGGAGCCGAGCATCAGTGCACCGCTGCCGGCGCAGCCGAGCATGCCGTAGAGCACCGCGCGCTTGGGCCCGAGGGTGTCGATGACCTTGCCTGCGTACGGACGGGTCAGCAGGGTGGCCAGGTACTGGATGCTGATGACCAGGCCGGCCATCACCGAGCCGAAACCCAGGTCGCTGTGCACATAGCCGGGCAGCACGGCCAGCGGGATACCGATGGTCAGGTAGGCGATGAAGGTGAACAGGACGACGGACACCACTTGCAGGGTGGTGGACGAGTTCGAGCGGGAGTCGGCGGACATGTGCAGCGGTTCGGTACGGCGAGTGGGCTTACATGATGGACCGCGCCTGGCATGTAGGAAAGCTAGCTAACGAACTACCTTTCAGGTCCGGTGTGATGCGAGCCGATCGCGGACGGAGTCCGCTCCCACGCGCCGGCCCGCGCACTGCCTGTAGGAGCGAGCTTGCTCGCGAACGGATTTCCTCGGTGAGCATCGAGGGAGGTGGTTCGCGAGCAAGCTCGCTCCTACAAGGGCCTGCATCAGGCGCGGCGGAAGAGGGTGGGATAATCGATGACCAGGCCGTCATCATCCACCGTCAGCAATGCCTGAAAGTCCGTGCCTTCGAGGTTTTCGTACAGATAGTGGTGGGCATCGATCCGCGTGTAGCCCTGGCGCATGCGCACCGGCTTCAGCTTCGGTGCTTCCAGATACACCACCGTCAATTCGCGGCGATCGCCGTCGGCCAGTTGCAGGCGGCGAATGGGGAAGGTGTTGGTGAAGGGCGACGGCCAGATGTCGATGTCCAGACAGCCGTCCAGATCCATCAGCGCGTCACCATTGGCGTTAAGCCAGTGGCCTTCGCCATCGGTCAGCAGGTGAAGCTGATGCGCACCGCGCTCGCTCTCGACAGAGAAACGCGCCTCGCGCAAGCGCCATTGGCTGTCCCAGTCGAGTTGGTAGTCCAGCTGATAGGAAGGCCCGCCCGCTTCGTCGATGGCACGCAGTTGGCTTTCCGCGCGGCCATCCACCAGTTGCAGGGATTCCCAGCTGGCCGCCGGTGCGTGCCACAGGCCTTCCCAATTCAGGGTGCGCATCAGGGCGCCTCCAGCACGAGGCCCAGGCGTTGGCGCTTGGGCAGGCGGGCGACCACCATCTGGTGCGAGCGGGTCAGGGCTTCGCGCAATTCAGCGTCGCCCATGGGGTAGGGGCGCTGCATGGAAATCCAGAAAGCCCGGGCCAGGTAGGGCGCCGGATGGATGCCAGGGCGGTCGACGTAGCCCAGGAACAGCTCCGGGCCGACCTTGAAGGCCAGGCCACCATGGCCACTGTCGAGGAAATCAAGGATGGCGAACATCTTGTTGCCAGCCACCGAGAACACCCGATTGCTGCCCCACTTGATGTCTTCGCGGGCGCCAGGCAGTTCCAGGCAGAAGTGGGCTATCTGTTGCGGCGTCATGGCGTGCGTTCCTTCGTTCCCGGGCGTGTCTTGGATCAGCCACGCCTCTGACTAATCACGGAAATAGACCTCGACCAGATGGTAGCCGAACTGGCTTTTCACCGGCCCGTGAATCACGCCGACTGGCTTCCTGAAGATCACCTGGTCGATGGACTTCACCATCTGCCCGGGGCGCACCTCGCCCAGGTCGCCGCCGCGCTTGCCGGAGGCGCAGGTGGAGTGCTTGCGCGCCAGGGCGGCGAAATCCTCGCCCTTGGCCAGGCGCTGCTTGATCTGCTCGGCTTCGGCGGCGGTCTTGACAAGGATGTGGCGGGCCATGGCGACGGGCATTGTTTCGTGTCCTGTGATGAAAGCGTCTGGGCGGCATTGTACGGCAGCAGTGATGCAGGTCGCATTTCACGATGGGTTGCATTGTCTGGTACAGGAGTGCTCCATAGAGTCAATGAGCAAATTCTTATCTATAGGGCGCTGCTGACAGACAGCGCCTGCCGCCACCTTGCGTACGGATGCAGTTCAATGGATATCCAAGCGATGCTCAAGATCCTGGCCACCCAGGATGGTTCGGATCTTTACCTCTCCACCGGCGCGCCGCCCTGCGCCAAGTTCAATGGGGTGCTCAAGCCCCTGACCAATGAACCGATGAAGGCTGGTGATGTGGCGCGCATCGGCTATGGGCTGATGGATGAGGAGCAGCGCGCCGAGTTCGACCGCGAGCTGGAGATGAACCTGGCGATTTCCGTGCCCGGCGTCGGGCGCTTCCGGATCAACCTGTTCAAGCAGCGCAACGAAGTGTCCATCGTGGCGCGCAACATCAAGCTGGATATCCCGCTGTTCGAGGACCTGAAGCTCCCCGAGGTGCTGCTCAAGGTCGTCATGGAGAAGCGTGGCCTGGTGCTCTTCGTCGGCGGCACCGGCTCGGGCAAGTCCACCTCCCTGGCGGCGCTGATCGACCACCGCAACCGCAACAGCGGCGGGCACATCATCACCATCGAAGACCCCATCGAGTACGTGCACCGGCACCGCAAGTCGATCATCAACCAGCGCGAGGTCGGCGTGGACACCCGCAGCTTCCACGCCGCGCTGAAGAACACCCTGCGCCAGGCGCCGGACGTGATCCTGATCGGCGAGATCCGCGACCGCGAGACCATGGAGCATGCCCTGGCCTTCGCCGACACCGGCCACCTGGCGATCTCCACGCTGCACGCGAACAACGCCAACCAGGCGCTGGACCGGATCATCAACTTCTTCCCCGAGGAGCGCCGGCCGCAGTTGCTCAACGACCTGGGCAACAACCTCAAGGCCTTCGTCTCCCAGCGCCTGGTGCGCACCCAGGACGGCAAGCGCCGCGCGGCGGTCGAGGTGCTGCTGGGCACGGCGACCATCAGCGATATCATCAAGCGCGGCGACTTCAGTTCGATCAAGGAGATCATGGACAAGTCCCGCGCCCTCGGCATGCAGACCTTCGACCAGGCGTTGTTCGACCTGGCGGTGGAAGGGGCGATCAGCGAGGAAGAGGCGGTGAAGAACGCGGACTCGGCGAACAACCTGCGGCTGAAGCTCAAGCTGTACAAGGACAACCCGGGCAGCGTCGGCAGCACTGCCACCCCCGCGGCCGCCAAGCCTGCCGCGCCGGCACCTGCGCCCGCTGCACCTGCGGCAGCGACCCAGCCGGTGGATGCTTCCAGCTGGGGGCTGGAACTTGCGCTGGAAGAGATCGAGGCAGAAGACGCCGAGAAACCGGCCGGGCAGTAAGCCACCTGCTGGACGAAGAAAAGCCCCGGCATGCCGGGGCTTTTTCATTAAGAAGGGCTCACCTGTAGGAGTGGGCTTGCCGGCGCAACGCCAATTCTCCACTCCAGGATTCGAGCTGTACGTAGGAGCGGACTCCGTCCGCGATCGATTCCCGACCACTCCGATGGGCTGGGCGTTTGCACAACCCTATCGCGGACAGAGTCCGCTCCTACGTAAATGTCTGCTTCAGGTGCCGAACACTTCGCCAGCGCTCCCTGTAGGAGCGAGCTTGCTCGCGAACCTCCCAACGCTGGCGCCGCCAGGAAGACATCGCGGACGCATTCCGCTCCTGCGAGATGCCTCTGCGCTTGGGCCATCCCTCACCCTGGCCCTCTCCCAAGGGGAGAGGGGGCCGTTCGGGGCAGGATGAAACCTTCGCGTCAGTCGGCTCGAACTGCCCCCTCTCCCTGAGGGGCGGGGCGAGCAGCCAGGGTTGGGGTGAGGGAGGAAGACACAGCGACGGGCTATCCAGAGAAGACAGTTGCTCCTGCGCGCGTCGGAGAGTTCGGCGCAAGGCGAGCATCAGAGCAATGACAGCGGATAACTGATGATCAGCCGGTTTTCGTCGAAACTGTTGGTGCTGCCCCAGTCGCGGCGCATGGTGGAGTTGCGCCACTTGACGTTCAGCGTCCTGAAGGTGCCGCTTTGCACGGTGTACGCCAGTTCACTCTCGCGGCCCCATTGGCTGCCGTCGGCGGTGCTGGCGTTGTGCACGTTGTCGCCGTGGATGTAACGGTTCATCAGGGTCAGGCCAGGAATGCCGAAGCCGGCAAAGTCGTAGTCATGGCGCAGCTGCCAGGAGCGCTCCTTCGCGCTTTCGTAGCTGGCGTTGTAGCTGTCGTTGGCCAGGGTGCCGCCGCTGGTGCCGTTGACGCGGAACCACTCGTCCTTGCCCATGACCTTCTGCAGGCCGAGATAGAAGGTGCTCGCACCGTACCTGGCCGAGAACATCCCGGAGAAGGTGCGGTTGTCGAGGTCGCCGGCTTTGGCGCTGCCATCCTCCTTGCCCCAGAAATAGCCGATATTCGCACCGAGCACCCAATTGCCCAGTGGCTGGCTGTGCTGCAGCTGCAGGTATTGCTGCTGGTAGATGTCCTTCAGTTGCGCATTCCACAGGCCGACCAGCGTGCGGTCGCCGTTGAAGCGGTATTCGCCACCGGCGAAGTTGAAGCGGTCCGAGGTAAAGGCGGGGCGGTTGAACAGCGACATGTCTTGCATGCTGGCGTCGTTGCGCGGGCTGTTCTGACGGAACTGGCCGCCGTAGAGGGTCAGGCCGTCGATTTCCTTCGCGGTGACCTGGGCGCCCTGGAAGGTCTGCGGCAGTGAACGGCCGTCGTCCGAGCGCAGGATCGGCAACACCACCATCCATTCGCCGAGCTTGAATTCGCTGTTCGATACCTTGGCCTTGCCGGCCACCGCCAGACGGCCGAAATCGTCGGCGGGGCGGCCGTCGTCGTGGGTCGGCAACAATTGGGTGCCGGCCGTGCCCTTGCCGCCATCGAGCTTCAGGCTGTAAAGCCCGAGCACGTCCAGGCCGAGCCCGACGGTGCCCTGGGTGAAACCGGAGCGGGCGTCGAGGATGAAGCTCTGGGTCCATTCCTCCGCCTTGTCCTGGCGGGCTTCGCCGACGTAATTGCGGTTCATGTAGAAGTTGCGCAGCAACAGGCTGGCCTTGGCATCTTCGAGAAAGCTGCCTTCGTTGGCGCTGGCCAGCACGGGCAGGGCGGGCAACAGGCAGGCACCGATGGCGAGGCGGGGCAGGTGGCGGATCATGGGTGTTCCCTCGGCATTCTTGTCGTTGTTCGGGGCGAACGGAGGCCTGCGCCGGGCTCGTTCGAGCGCGGCGAATGGCGGGCGAAATCGGTCAGAGCTCGCGGGTTGGGCGGTCAGCCGGGCGCGACAGGAATCTGCGGAAGGGCGCGGAGGAGGGCGATGCACGCGCGCAGGCGTGCCAGGGTGAGGGTGAGCATGTGAACGGACCTTTCTTATAGTTGTTGGCGCCGCATCGAGGCGGCGGCTGCGTCCATAGTGGTGTTCCGTGGCGGCCCGCCGCAATTCGCCCGAGGCGTAAGCGTTCGCTGTTCGAACATGAATTAACCAAATGGAACATTCCTCCGCGGGTATTGCGCGTAGGATGCCTGGCACAACGCCGAGCGGGACGCGTATCGCCCGGCCTTTCAGCGGACCCGCGAGGTGCTCGGGCAGCGGCGTGGCGGATTCTTTCTGCAGAGCCTCCTGCTAGGCTGTCCTGCTCTCCATGTTGGCCCCGTGCCGGCCGCATCTGCCTAGTGAATCCGTGAGTCGATGAGTACCAGCCAATCGCCGTTGTCCGGCGTCCACCAGCCCTTCAAGGGCATCCTGCTCATTGTCCTGGCGACCTTCCTGTTCTCCAGCCACGACGCGCTGTCCAAGTACCTGGCGAGCATCTATCCCATCGTCATGGTGGTGTGGGCGCGCTATGTGGTGCACACGCTGCTGATGGCGGGCATCTTCCTGCCGCGCGCGGGGTTTGCAGTGCTGCGCACCCGCCATCCGTTCCTGCAGACGGCCCGGGCGCTGTGCCTGCTGGGTACCAGCTTCCTGTTCACCACCGGCCTGCAGTACATCCCGCTGGCCGAGGCGACCTCGGTGAACTTCCTTGCGCCGCTGCTGGTAACGGCGCTGTCGGTGCCGCTGCTCGGTGAACGGGTCAGTTTCGGCCAATGGGCGGCGGTCATCGTCGGCTTCATCGGCGTGCTGATCATCGTCCACCCCGGCGGTGAGCTGTTCACCCCGGCGGTGCTGCTGCCATTCGGTTCGGCGCTGTGCTTCAGCGTCTACCAGCTGCTGACCCGCAAGCTCAGCCAGGTGGACAGCCCGACCACCAGCAACTTCTTCGCCGGGTTGTGCAACACCCTGATCGTCAGCGCGCTGGTGCCGTTCTTCTGGCAGTGGCCGGGGCTGGTGCACGGGCTGATGATGCTGGCCCTGGGCACCTGCGGGATGACCGCGCACCTGTTCCTCACCCAGGCGTTCAAGCATGCCGCGCCGGCACTGCTGGCGCCGTTCAGCTATTGCCAGATCGTCTTCGCCGGGCTGCTGGGATTCGTGATCTTCGGCCATACGCCGGAGCCGTCGGCGCTGCTGGGGATCGCGGTGATCTGCGGCAGCGGGTTGGCCGCGGCCTGGCTGCAGAGCCGCAAGGGGTAGGGCGATGCCGTTGCCGTAGGAGCGAGCTTGCTCGCGAACGGATTCACCGGTTGCTCCGACACTGGGCTGTTCGCGAGCAAGCTCGCTCCTACAGAAAAGCAATAGCGCCGGGCGGGGCTACTCGATTTCGAAGAGGCCATGGCGGATCGGCCCGACCTGCAGGCGCTGGCGTACGTCGTCGTCGATGCGCGGGTCGTCCGGCTGGTAGAGCTTCACCTGGCGGTAGGCGCTGATCCGGTTGATCTCCTGGCCCAGGTATTCCCAGACCACACGGGTGCAGGCCGGGGTGCGCCGGTCGCCGCTGGAGACACCGGTCTTCAGCCCGTTCAGGCGGGTGATACGGCTCTTGAAGCTGGGAATGAGGATGGTCTGGCTCATCTCGTTGACGGTGAGCGACTCGTAGTCCATCAGGAACAGCCGGTCCTGCAGCTGGAAGGCCGCGCCCAGGTAGCGGCAGCGCACCCAGTCCTCGGCCTGCACATCGGTGCTGCTGGAACGCTCCTGGCGTTCCTGGCGCTCGAAGAGGAAATTGCCGTCCTGCTCATACAGGTGCACCAGCGACAGCAGGATCGATCCCGGCACCGACATGCAGTTGGAATACTCGAAGTAGTAGCCGCAATAGCGCGACAGGTTACCCGCGTGGTCGCGCAACGGCTGGAGCATTTCCAGCAGCGGGTCATTGCGCTGCACATTGGCCGGCGAAGTGCCGCGCGCGCCGATCAGCCGGGCGAACTGCTCAGGCGGCAGTTGCAACTCGTAGTCCTCGACGCCGAAGAAATCGCCGATGCGCTTGAGGTTGTATGCGGTGGGCTGGCTCTGTCCGCCGAGGTACTTGTTGAACTGCGCACGGTTGATCGAAAGCTTGCGGCAAACCTCCGAAATAGAGCGGTAATGGGCGCACAGCAGCTTGAGGTTGGGGCCAAGGTTTTCGGACATCAGTGCCAGGTCCAGGTGATGCGACTGACGCCATAATAGCGCCAAGTGGCGTCAATTCGTAGCAAGCCGCGAAATTGTTTCAGGAGGCTTCGGGCGCAACCATGCGCCCCTAGTGAGCGGACCAGCCCCAGGTCCGTGCTCCCACAATAACAATCGAGGCCCCAGCACATGCTCGACGCGATCAACGATTTCCTCTCCGGGAAAGTCCTCATCGTCCTCATCGTAGGACTCGGCGCGTATTTCACCATCCGCTCCCGGTTCGTCCAGTTCCGTCACTTCGGCCACATGTTCGGTGTGTTCAAGGAGTCGATTCGTGGCCAGTCGGGCCAGCTGAGCTCGTTCCAGGCCCTGATGCTGTCCCTAGCCGGTCGCGTGGGCGCCGGTAACATCGCCGGTGTCGGCATCGCCGTGACCCTCGGTGGTCCGGGCGCCGTGTTCTGGATGTGGGTCACCGCGCTGGTGGGCATGTCCAGCAGCTTCTTCGAGTGCACCCTGGCCCAGGTCTACAAGCGCAGCGACGGCAACGGCCTGTACCGCGGCGGCCCGGCCTACTACATCCAGCACGGCCTGAAGCTGCGCTGGATGGCCATGACCTTTGCGGTCCTGCTGCTGGTCACCTACGGCTTCGCCTTCAACGGCCTGCAAGCCTTCACCGTGACCCACTCGCTGCAGAATGCCTTCGACATCCCGGTGCTGTACTCGGGCATCGCCCTGGCCGTGCTGCTGGCCATCGTGTTCTTCGGCGGCATCCAGCGCATCGCCGCGGTCTCCGATCTGCTGGTGCCGGTGAAGACCCTGGCCTACATCGCCGTGACCCTGTACGTGATCGTCACCCAGATCGAACTGGTGCCGGGCATGCTGAGCACCATCGTGAAGAGCGCCTTCGGCCTGGAACCGGCCTTCGCCGGCCTGCTCGGCAGTGCCATCGTGATGGGCGTGAAGCGTGGCGTGTTCGCCAACGAAGCGGGCCTGGGCAGTGCGCCGAACGTGGCCGCAGTCGCCGCCGTGCGTCACCCGGCGTCGCAGGGTGTGGTCCAGGCGTTCAGCGTGTTCCTCGACACCTTCGTCATCTGCACCTGCACCGCGCTGCTGATCCTGCTCTCGGGCTTCTACACTCCGGGCTTCGAAGGCGACGGCATCACCCTGACGCAGAACTCGCTGGCCGCCGTGGTCGGTGACTGGGGGCGAATCTTCGTCAGCGTCGCGCTGTCGCTGTTCGTGTTCACCTGCATCACCTACAACTACTACCTCGGCGAGAACGCCCTGCAGTTCATCGTCGGCCGCAGCCGCTCTGCGCTGATCGCCTTCCGCATCCTGGTGCTGGGCCTGATCCTCTGGGGCTCGATGCAGAACCTGGGCACCGTGTTCGCCTTCGCCGACATCACCATGACCTGCCTGGCCTTCGTCAACCTGGTGGCCCTGGCGATGCTGATCAAGACTGGCCTGCGCGTAATGCGCGACTACGACGAGCAGCGCCGCGCCGGCATCGAGCGCCCGGTGTTCGACGCCAGCAAGTTCGCCGACCTGGATATCGACCACGACGCCTGGCGCGACGCGCACAAGATCAACGCCACCGCTCCGGCCCACGGCAGCCTGCCGGCCCAGGGCTGATCCTGCCTCGGACCAAGGTCTGACAAGCGAGGCCGGGACTTCTCCCGGCCTCGCGGTTTATCCTGTGAACTTTCCTACAAGAGCACTGGCATGCGTCGCGTGAAGAATCTCTTCGTCCTCTATACCGGCGGCACCATCGGCATGCTGCAGACCGCCGAAGGCCTGGCGCCGGCAGGCGGTTTCGAAGCGCGCATGCGCGAGCAACTGCAAGGGCACCAGGAGATATGCCTGGATTGGTCCTTCGCCGAACTGCGCCCGCTGCTCGATAGCGCCAACATGACCCAGGCCAACTGGCTGGCCATGCGCGACGCCATCGTCAATGCGGTGGAGCAGGGCGGTCATGACGGTGTGCTGGTGCTGCACGGCACCGACACCCTGGCCTACAGCGCCGCCGCGCTGTCGTTCCTGCTGCTGGGTCTGGGCGTCCCCGTGGTGTTCAGCGGCTCCATGCAGCCGATGGGCGCGCCGGGCAGCGATGCGCCGGCGAACCTGTTGGGCGCGCTGAAGGCACTGGAGTCCGGCGTCGAGCCGGGCGTCTGGTTGTACTTCAATGGCGAACTGATGCATGGCGCGCGCGTCACCAAGCTGCGCAGCGAGGCCTTCGATGCCTTCGCGGTACTGCCACGCGAGCGCAAGGGTGAGCGTGCGGCGCTGCTTCCTGGCGAACTGGATTACCGCCAGCCGCGCCAACCGGTGAACCTCGCGGTGCTGCCGCTGTTCCCCGGCCTGCGTGCCGAACACCTGCGCGCGTTGCTGGGCAGTGGCGTACAGGCGCTGTTGCTGGAGTGCTACGGCAGTGGCACCGGTCCGTCGGATAATGAGGAATTGCTGGCGGTATTGCGTGAGGCGCATGCCCGTGGCGTGGTGTTGCCCGCCATCAGCCAGTGTCCGCAAGGCCACGTGGCGTTCGACGTCTATGCCGCGGGCAGCCGCCTGCGCGATGCCGGATTGGTGTCGGGAGGGGGAATGACCCGCGAAGCCGCGCTGGGCAAGCTGTTCAGCCTGATCGGCAGTGGTCTGGCGCAAGACGAGGTGGAACGCCTGTTCGCCCTCGACCTGTGCGGCGAGCGCGTCGACACCGAGTAAAGGAAGGCGCCCCGTTCAGGGGCGCGATTCTTCCAGCGGCACGTTGAGCACTTCGCGCACCAGCATGGCGATGCTGCTCACGCCCATCTTTTCCTTGATCTTGGTGCGGTGCACATCGACCGTCTTGACGCTGATATTCAGCTCGCGGGCGATGACCTTGCTGGCCTTGCCGTCCACCACCATCATCAGGATTTCCCGCTCCCGCCCGGTCAAAAGGTCCAGCTTGTGCTGCAGGACCTGCTTCTGCTCCTGCCCGGCATGCACCTGCACTGCGCTTTTCAGCGCCGCCTGGATGCGATCGAGCATCTGCTGCGGGTTGTAGGGCTTCTCGACGAAATCCAGCGCGCCGTTCTTCATCGCCTTCACCGACATCGGGATATCGCCGTGGGCGGTGACGAAGATGGTCGGCAGGGCGATGCCCTTGTCGTTGAGCATCTCCTGCAGCTGGAAGCCGCTGGTCTCGGGCATGCGCACGTCGAGCACCAGACAGGCGGGAAGCTTGGGGTCGTATTCGCGCAGGAACTCCTCGGCGCCGCCGTAGCACAGCGATTCGATGCTGACCGATTCGAGCAGCCAGGCGAGGGAGGTGCGCAGGTCCTTGTCGTCGTCGACGATGTAGACCACGGGTTTTCTAGCATCCATCAGGCGTTGCCACTTTCTTTTTTATCGTTGTAGAGCTGCACGTAGGCCGCGTACGCCGGGCTTTGGCCCGGTCGCCGCAATGGCATGCCCCGGAGCATACCCATAGTCGGCGATGCTGACGATAAAGAAACCACCTACATGACTAGCGGCCACCACCCTCTGGCGTGGTAATCGTCTGAATGTTTCGCACCCTGGCGCTGCCCTACGCTGGCCCCATACAAGAAAGGCCGGGCGTGCCGGCCACTCCAGCACAAGGGGCGACGACATGGCCAACACCCTCAGCCAGACCCAGATCGATTTCCGCAACGCCATGGCGCAACTGCCGGCGGCGGTGAACATCATTACCACCAATGGCCCGGAAGGCCGCTGCGGCATCACCGCCAGCGCGGTCTGCTCGGTCACCGACTCGCCACCCACCGTGCTGGTCTGCGTCAACCGCGGCAGCGCCACCCACGACGTGTTCCGCAGCAACGGCCACCTGTGCGTCAACGTGCTCTGTGGTGAGCAGGAAGAGCTGGCCAAGCACTTCGCCGGGATGACCAAGGTGTCCATGGAAGAACGCTTCGCCTGGGATCTCTGGGACGACGGCTACGCCGGCCTGCCAGTACTGCGCCAGGCGCTGGTCAGCCTGGAAGGGCGGATCAGCGACTGCAAGGAAGTCGGCTCGCACACCGTGATGTTCGTCGAGCTGGAAAAGGTCGCGGTGCGCGAGCGCCAGGACAGCCTGGTGTACTTCAACCGCGTGTTCCATCGCGTCGACCGCGAGGCCGTGCGCTGCGCGAGCTGACCCCCTGCGGTTTTCGAGATCAATAACAAGAACGAGGTGATTCAGCATGACCGTGAAGATTTCCCAGACTGCCGATATCCAGAGCTTCTTCGAAGAGGCCAGCGGCGCCCTGAACGATGCCGGCAACCCGCGGGTGAAGAGCCTGGTCCTGCGCATCCTGCAGGACACCGCCAGGCTTATCGAGGACATGAACGTCACCCCGGACGAGTTCTGGAAAGCCGTGGACTACCTCAACCGGCTCGGTGCTCGCCAGGAAGCCGGCCTGGTGGTCGCCGGCCTGGGCATCGAGCACTACCTCGACCTGCTGCTGGACGCCCAGGACGCTGCCGTCGGCATCGAAGGCGGCACCCCGCGCACCATCGAAGGCCCGCTGTACGTGGCCGGTGCGCCGCTGTCCGAAGGCGAGGCGCGGATGGATGACGGAAAAGACGCGGGCACCGTGATGTTCCTCTCCGGCCGCGTGTTCGACCTCGACGGCAAGCCGCTGGCCGGTGCCGTGGTCGACCTCTGGCACGCCAACACCAAGGGCACCTACTCCTACTTCGACAGCACCCAGTCCGAGCACAACCTGCGCCGGCGCATCGTCACCGACGCCGAAGGCCGCTACCAGGCCCGCAGCATCGTCCCCAGCGGCTATGGCTGCCCGCCGGACGGCCCGACCCAGGAGCTGCTCAACCAGCTCGGCCGTCACGGCCAGCGCCCGGCGCACATCCACTTCTTCATCTCCGCGCCGGGGCATCGCCACCTGACCACGCAGATCAACCTGGCCGGCGACCAGTACCTGTGGGACGACTTTGCCTACGCCACCCGTGACGGGCTGATCGGCGAGGTGCGTTTCGTCGAGGACGCAGCCGCCGCCCAGGCACGCGGAGTGGAAGGGCGCTTCGCCGAGATCGAGTTCGATTTCCAGTTGCAGCAGGCGGTCAGTGCCGACGCGGAAGACCGCAGCAATCGTCCTCGCGCCTTGCAGGAAGCCTGATTCTCCATCTGCTCTGACCCTGCCGATGACCTCGCCGTAGGATGGCGTGGAGCGCAGCGATACCCATCAATCCGTGCACCGGCAGCATGGGTATCGCTGCGCTCCACCCACCCTACCCAGCTCGCTGCTCATCTCGGTGTGGCCGGCGAGCAATCGCGGACGGAGTCCGCTCCTACGCCCCCGGAACCTTTCTCGCCAGGCGTGTAGGAGCGGACTTCGTCCGCGATGGCTTTCCATCCATGCCGAAGCATCAGAGGCGTGCGGTTCGCGAGCAAGGACTGGGCGTCCCCTCGGTCCTGCAAGGGACTCCAGTGATTACCGGCAGAGCCCGGCCTTGCTGGCAACCCGCCGTAGGATGGCGTGGAGCGCAGCGATACCCATCGATCCATGCACCGACCGCATGGGTATCGCTGCGCTCCACCCATCCTACCCAGCTCGCTGCTGACCTTGATGTGGCCGGGGAGCAATCGCGGACGGAGTCCGCTCCTACGCCCCCGGAGCCTTTCTCGCAAGGTGCGTAGGAGCGGACTCCGTCCGCGATGGTTTTCCATCCATGCCGATGCACCGGCGCGTGCGATTCGCGAGCAGGCTCGCTCTTGCCCGCTTTAGCCCCGACGCTCCCGATGCATCAGCCAGAGGAAGTACGGGCAACCGATGAACGCCGCCAGCAAGCCCGCCGAAACCGGCCAGGGATAGGCGATGTTGCGCCCCAGCCAATCCGCCACCACCATGATCAAGGCACCGGCCAGCGCGCTCAGCAGCAATTGCGGCGCGGCGCGGCGTACGCCGAGGTGGCGGGCGATGTGCGGGCCGATCAGGCCGACGAAGCTCAGTGGGCCGACGATGATGGTCGCGGTGGCGGTCAGCACGGCGGCGGTCAGCAGGATTGCCAGGTGACTCCCGCGCAACCGCAAGCCCAGCGCGGTGGCGGTGCCGTTGCCGAGGGTCAGCAGGTCCAGCGGGCGGGCCAGCAACAGGCTCACCCCGATCATTGCCGCACCGACGGCCAGCCCGGTGCTCGCGGACGTCACATCCACCTGATAGGTCGAGCCGGTCATCCAGCTCATCATCGCGGTCATGCGCGGGTCGCCACTGGCCAGTAGCAGCGTGCTCAACGAATGCAGCAGGGTGGTCAGGCACACGCCGGTGAGCAGCAGGCGCTCGGCATTGAAGGTCTTGCGCCAGGCAAACCACAGCAGCAGGCCGAGCGTCAGCAGTGCGCCAATGCTGGCGGCCGGCACCATGTAGGTCTGCGGCTGCGGCATCACCAGGAACAGCACCAGCACGGCGATGGCCGCGCCGGATGTGGCGCCAAGGACTTCCGGGCTGGCCATGGGATTGCCGGTCAGGCGCTGCACCAGCAGGCCGGCGACGGCCAGCATGGCGCCGGCGGCGAGCGAGCCGAGCACGCGGGGTACGCGCCATTGTGCGATGGCGTCGCTGAGGCCGGCGTCGCCCCAGTGCCAGCCGTTGGCGCCCACCGCGAAGTAGATCGCCGGCAGGGTCAGCAAGGCGAGCAGGACGGTCATGCCGATGATCAGCCGCCAAGGATGTTGCCGTTGCGGCTGGGCCGGCGCCGGTCGCGGGATGATCCCGCCGCTGCGCTGGCGGCTGAGCAGCCACAGCAGCAGCGGCACGCTGAAGATGCCGGTGAGGATGCCGGCGGGAATCTCCCCGGCGAAGCGCGATAGTTCGCGGGCGATCTGGTCCACCACGCAAAGGAGCGCGGCGCCCAGCAGCGGCGCCCAGATCAGCCGTTGCTTCAGCGTGCGGGCACCGCACAGCCGGGCAATGGCGGGAGCGGCAAGACCGACGAAGGCGAGCATGCCCACCGCGCTCGTGACGAAGGCACTCAGCGCCACGGCCACGGCGAGGCCCAGCACGCGGGTGCGACGCAGGTTGACGCCCACCGCCGCCGCGCCTTCATCCTCCAGGCCCAGGGCTGCCAGCGGGCGCACCATCAGCAGGGCGATGACCATGGCTACCGCCAGGCGCGGGGCGAGGTACAGCACGCCGTCCCAGCCGCTCTGGTTCAGCGAGCCGGCCTGCCAGAGCAGCAGGTCGATCAGGTAGTCGTGGTTGAACAGCACCAGCAGCGCGTTGAGCGACACGCAGTAGAGGCTGATGACCATGCCGGCGAGGATGAAACGCAGCGGCGACAGCGTGCGGCCCCAGGCAAAGGCGAACAGCAGGGCCGTGGCGAGCGCGGCGCCGGTCAGGGTGACGGCTTCCAGGCCATGCACCAGCAGCGTCGGGGCGAAGATGGTGGCGGCCGACAGCGCCAGGTTGGCGCCGGCGGAAACACCCAGCGTCACCGGTTCGGCCAGCGGGTTGCGCAGTATCTGCTGGAACAGCGTGCCGGCCAGGGCCAGTGCGGCGCCGGCCATCAGGCTCACCGCCAGGCGCGGGAAGAAGCTGAAGTGCAGCAGCACCTGGCGCACGTCGTCCAGGTTCGGCGACCACAAGGCCTGCCACCAGAGTTCGCGGGGCAGGGCGCCTTGCAGGCCGTGGAAGACCAGCAGGCCCGCGAGGATCGCCAGCACCAGCGTACAGATCGCCGGCCCCAGCGGCAGGCCGTTGCGCGGGGCTGCGAGGCCCAGGGTCGATTCAGACATGGGCGACCTCCGTGGCGCTGTCCAGGTAGGCCGCGATGCGCTCGGCGAGGTCCAGCACCGAGGCCGCGCCGGCGTAGGGGTAGAAGCGCTGCAGCGTCAGGGTATGGCCCTGGCGCACGGCGGGCAGGTTGGCCCAGAGGTCGTTGGGCTGCCGCAGGCTCTGCAGGCGCGCCGAGGTGGTGGGGATGTCGACGTAGACCAGGTGTGCGTCCGGACGCTCAGCCAGCCGCTCGATGCTGACCATGGCCAGCCCCACCGGGCCGACTGGCCCTTGCCAGGCATTCTCGACGCCGAGGCGGTCGAGCACGTCCTGCACCATGCTGTTCCTGCCGTAGACAGCGGCGTGGCGGCCGTCCTGGTTGAGCACGGCAACGCAGACCGGCGGCAGGCTGCGGTTGGCCAGTTTGGCGCGTAGTTCGGCCAGGCGCTGTTCGCCGGCAGCGATGTAGTCGGCAGCGACCTGCTCGACGCCCAATCGCCGCGCCAGGTCATTCATGAAGTCGGTCGTGGCCTTCCAGGCGCCCTCGGCAGCCGGGTAGATGGCGACCTTTTCGGTCGGCGCAATACCGTTGAGTCGGCGCTGCAAGGTCGGCGTCATCGGGTCGCTGAGGATCAGTTGTGGTTGCAGCTGCTGGATCAGTTCGAGGTTCGGTTCCCAGTACGGGCCCACGTCACGCACGCTGTCGGGCAACGCCATCGTCGGCATGCGCACCCGGTAGTAGCGGTCGTCGGAAATCGCCAGGGGCGGCACCCCCAGGGTCAGCAGCGTTTCAGCGGCCACCCAGTTGAGCGCGACGATCCGCGTCAGGCGCTCACCGGCGAAAACCGGCAGGCCGCAGGCGCAGGCCAGCCCGCCCAGGGCAAGGCGCTGCAGCAGGTGGCGACGGGTGAGGGACATGCACTACTCCTCGCGTGAAACAACAGGCTCTTGAAACAACAAAGGGCCCCCTGTGAACAGGGAGCCCGGGAGCAGCGGACGGAAGCGACACGGGGCCGCTTCCGTCGGTGCCTTACCAGCTGTACTTCACGCTGGTCATGACGGTGCGGCGCAGGCCCGGGTAGCAGGAGATCGGGCTGTCGCAGGTGGCGGCATAGTCCTCGTCCAGCAGGTTCTGCGCGTTCACCGAGAGGGTCACGTTCTTGTTCAGCGGGTAGCTCACGCCGGCGTCGAACAGGGTGTAGTTGTCGACGTGGTAGGTGTTGGTGTTGTTGCCGTAGAGCGAGCCGGTGTAGCGCACGCCGCCGCCGATGGAGAGGCCGTCGACCACGCCTTCGTGGAAGGTGTAGTTCAGCCAGCCATTGGCCATGTGCTCGGGTACGTTGGCCGGGCGGTTGCCCTCGTTGGCGTCGTTGCTCTTGGTGATCTTGGCCTTGGTGTAGGTGTAGGAAGCCAGCAGGTCCCAGTTCTCATCCAGCTTGGCCTTCAGCTCGGCCTCGATGCCGCGCGAGCGCTGCTCGCCGGTGGGCTCGTTGAAGCCAGTCGGCACGCCGTTGGCACTGAGCTGCGGGGTGAGGATGTTTTCCTTGGTCAGCTCGTAGGCGGCCAGGGTGATCAGCAGCGTCTCGTCCGGCTGGAACTTCACGCCGGCCTCGTACTGGTGGGCTTCGCTGGATTTGAACGCGCCGCCATCCGGGCCGAGGCCGGAGTTCGGCACGAAGGACTCGGAGTAGCTGACGTAGGGCGCCAGGCCGAAGTCGGTCAGGTAGGTCACGCCGACGCGGCCGGTGAAGGCGTTGTCCTTCTGCATGCTGTGCGCGCCGGTATGGCTGTCCAGGTCATTGCGCACGTAGTCGTAGCGGCCACCGGCGGTGAGGATCCAGTGGTCGTCGAACTTGACCTGGTCCTGCAGGTAGGCGCCGACCTGCTCGATGTTCTGGTTGTAGTCGATCGCCTGGCCGGGGAGGGTGGTGTCCTTGGTCGGGCGCTGCACGCTCTGGCCGTACTGCGGGTTGTCCAGGTTCAGCGACGGGCCGAGGGTGCGCCAGCGGGCGATGTCGGCGTCCTGCCAGCTGTAGTCGACGCCCATCAGCAGGGTGTGCTTGATGGAACCGGTGTCGAAGTTGGCCTGGAGCTGGTTGTCCAGGTTGAAGGTGTCCATGTGCTGGTCGAAACGGTCGGCGGTACGGATGATGTTGCGACCGACCTGGGCTTGCGGCAACAGGTTGGCGAACACCAGGTCGACCTGGCCATAACGCGCGTTCTGGCGGAACTCCCAGACATCGTCGAAGCGATGGCGGAACTCGTAGCCGAGGGTGTACTGGTCCTGGCTGAAGTGGTTGTAGCTATGGTCGCCCAGCAACGTGCCGGTGGTGTGGCCGTTGACGCTGTAGTCGAAGATCGACCCGGAGTTGCGGTCACGCAGGAAGTCGGTGAGCACGGTCAGGCTGGTGTCTTCGTCCGGCGCCCAGGTGAAGGACGGGGCGATGTAGTAGCGGTCGTCCTCGACCTCGTGGCCGTCGTCGTATTCGGCCTGGGTGTTGGCATCGCGGGCCAGGCCCACCACGCGGTAGAGGAACTGGTTCTGCTCGTCCAGGGCGCCGCCGAGGTCGAACTGGCCCTGCTTGCGGTCATGGTTGCCGCCGGTCAGCTGGACTTCGTTGATGTGATTGGCAGTGGGCTTCTTGCTCACGCGGTTGACGATGCCGCCGGCGTCGCCCAGGCCGAACAGGCTGGAGGACGGGCCACGGACCACGTCGATACGCTCGAAGGCATAGGGCTCGCTGCGAAAGAAGGCGTAGCTGTTGTTCTGCTGACGCAGGCCGTTGAGGTAGTCACTGGTGGCCTGGGCATTGAAGCCGCGGATGTACATCCAGTCGAAGCCCTTGGGGTCCAGGCCATAGGCTTCCACCTTGACGCCCGGCACGTAGCGCAGCGCTTCGGTCACCGTCTGGGCGCCCTGGGCGTCCATCTGCTTGCGGGTGATCACCGAGATCGACTGGGGGATTTCCAGCAGCGGGGTGTCGGTCTTGCTACCGCTGTTGGAGGTGCGCGGCACGTAGCTGTCCTCACCCTCGACGGCGCCGGTGATGACCTGGGCGGACATGTTCAGGGTGTCGCCACTGGCGGCGTCGGCGCCCAGCAGGGTCACGCGGCTGCCTTCCACCTGGTACTTGATGCCGGTGCCCTGCAGCAGACGCTCCAGCGCCTGGGTAGGCTCCATCTCGCCGCGTACGCCGGGCGCACGCAGGTTCTGCACCTGGGTCTGGTTGAAGACGATCTGCAGGTTCGACTGCGCACCCAGGCTGGTGAGGGCGGAGGCCAGCGACTGGGCCGGGATGTCGATGCGGACCGGGGCGGCCTCGGCGGCGGAGGCCGCCAGTACCATCCCCAGGGCGGTGGCGCGGACCAGGCGGGCCAGGGGCTTCACCGGGTGCCGGGATTGCAGCGCAGTGCGGGTGCGACTCACTTTGTTAGCTCCTATGATCTTAATGCAGTTTCTAATAAGAATGATTCAGCTTTATGTGACGCGCCGGCTGAAAAAAACCGGAAGAATCCGTTCGATCTTTTTTTATTGCTGAGCGACGACCGCGGGAAAGGCGGCCATCCAGGCCGCCGGGCCGTCAGTGCAGCGCCACGCCAGAAGCACCAGGCGTGGCTGCGCTGCGCTGCTCCTCGACCGCCACGATCTGCCCGGCGCGCATGCGCAGCAGGCGGTCGGCGACGTTGAAATAACGGTCATCGTGGGAAATCACGATCAGCGTCTTGCCCTGGGCGCGCAGCTCGGGCAACAGCTCGGTGTAGAAAATCCGCCGGAACTCGGGGTCCTGGTCCGCGGCCCATTCGTCGAACACCAGCACCGGGCGCTTCTCCAGCCACGCCTGCACCAGCGCCAGGCGCTTGCGCTGGCCGGTGGACAGGTCGGTCGTCGAGAACTCCTGGCCGTGCAGGCTGACCTTATGGGCGATCTCCAGGCGCTCCAGGTAGCGACCGGCTTCGACCGGGATGTCCTGGCTGCCCTTGAGCAGGTCCTCGAACAGGAAGTAGTCGGCGAAGATGGTGGTGAACAGTTGGCGGTAGTCGTCGCGACTGCCATCGCCGACCGCTTCGCCATTGAGCAGCAGCTCGCCAGCGCGCGGGGCGTAGAGGCCGAGCAGCAGCTTGATCATGGTGGTCTTGCCGCAGCCGTTGTCGCCGGCGATGAAGAGGATTTCCCCGCGATTCACCGTCAGGTTCAGCGGGCCGACGGCGAAGCCACTGGAGCCGTCGTCGGTGGGGTAGTGATAGGCCAGGTCGCGCAGCTCGATGGAGTGGAATTCCTGTGCCGGGCGACCATCGTCGGCCAGCAGCAGGTTCGGCTCCGGGGAGGAGAAACGCACCGACAACTCGGCGATGCGGCGGAACGCGACCTGTGCACGGGTGACCACCGGCAGCTGGCCGATCAGTCCTTCCAGCGGGCCCTTCATGTACAGCAGCACCAGGATGAAGCCGGACAGCGTCGCCTGGTCGGTGCTCGGCCACAGCGACTGGTAGGCCAGGGCCACGCCGATGACGATGAAGAACAGCGTCGAACCGAAGCCCTTGGCCACGTTGAACAGGTTGATCGAGCGCAGCTGGATGTCGCAGATCTCGTCGGCGGTGCCTTGCAGGCGCTCGCTGTAATGCTGGAAGCGGCGCGGGCGGCTGATGCGCAGCTCCTTGGCGCCCTCGGCGATGGCGCGGTAGTGCTTCTGCAGCTCGTCTTCCTTGTCCCGAGCCTCGAAGAAGCCCTTGATGCCCTTGGCCCGTGCGACGTACTGCACGGCACTGCCGACGACGATGGCGATAGCGGTGGCGAGGAACATCGGCGGCGACAGCCAGGCCAGGTAGCCCAGGCAACCCAGCGTCGTGGTCAGCGCGACGGCCAGCGGCGCGAAGGCGAAGGCGAAGTCGCTGATGGTGTCGATGTCGTGGGTCAGCACGGGGATCAGGCGATGGCTGCGGTAGCGTTCGATCTGCTCGATGGGCGCGGAAATGATCTTGCTGCCCAGGTCTTTGCGCAGCCGCGCGATCACGTGCTGGCCGACGTAATTGGTGCCCATGTCGGAAATGATCGAGCCCAGCAGTGCCAGCGCGCACAGCCCGGCGAAGCCCAGCAGCAGGCCGGCGGGCATGCCGCCCTGCGAGTGCAGGCTGTAGTTGATGGTGGCGAGCAGCGCTGTGATGGCCGAGCCGCCCAGAATCCCCAGCAGGGTGGCGGCGGTCAGCGGCAGCCAGTGCGGCCGCAGCAGTTTGAGCATCTCGCGCAAGGCGCTTGGAGCGGGTGTCTGCATCGTCTTTTCCTGGACCCGGCCTGCCGGAAAGCAGGCCGCACAACGGGACGAGACGGCGCGCGAATCAGCAAATCATCGGCAAATCCGAATCGTTGCTATCAAGACGAATGAGCCGGGAGAAAACTGAAGAGAATTTGCGAATTTATCGCAAATGAGTCGGCACAGATGCTGAGGTCTCTGTAGGAGCGGACTCTGTCCGCGATCGGTGTCCGGCGCGAAGCGAGGCCAATCGCGGACAGAGTCCGCTCCTACAGTGGGGTTAGAGCTGCACGTAGCGGCTGGCGAGCACCATGCGGCCCTGGTGGTCCTTGCGCAATTCCAGCGGCAGGACCTTGGGTAGCGAGTCCACCAGCGCCTGCAGGTCGTCGGTGCGGTAGATGCCGCCAATGCGCATGGCGGCAACGGTCGCATCGTCGAGGAACACCGGCTGCTTGAGGTAGCGATTGATCAGCGGGATGGCCGCTTGCAGCGTCAGGTCGTCGATCACCAGCTTGCCCTCGATCCAGGCGATGGCGCCCGCAGGCGCCACCTGGGCCAGCTCGATGCGCTGGCTGCCCTGGCTGTAGCGCGCCTGCATGCCCGGCGTGAGCTGGGCGCTGTTGCCGTCGACGCTGTCGGGCGGGCTGACCACCACCGAGCCTTCGAGCAGGGTGACCAGCATCTGGTGCGGGTCGGTCCAGACGTTGAAGCGCGTGCCGGTGACCCGCACGCTGCCGTTGTCGGTGTAGACCGAGAAGGGCTGCAAGGTGTCGTGGGTGACCCGGAAGTACGCTTCGCCGCCGCTTTTCAGCCAGGCACTGCGGCGATCGCGGAAGTCGGCGAAGATCAGTTGCGAATGGCTGTTGAGCTCGACTATCGAGCCGTCGGCCAACTCGACCTCGCGTGCGCCGGGTTGCGCGGCGTAGTAGCCGACCTTCGACGGCAGCCAGCCAGCGGACCAGCCGGCCGACCACAGGGCGCCAATGGCCACCAGCATGCCAGCCGCCACGGCGACGATGCGCTTGCCTCGGCGTGGGCGACTGGCGCTGCTGTGGCGGCGGCGATCGTTCGAAGGCGTCGCTGCGATCGGGGCGGGCGCTACTCGCGGAGTCGCTGGCAGCAGTTCCGAAAGCTGCCAGATCTCCAGCATCGCCTGGTACTCCTCCTCGTGGCGCGGGTCGACTGCGAGCCACTGCGCGAATTCGGCGCGCTCGGCATCGCTGCACTCTTCATCGTGCAGACGCGCGCACCAGTGCGCGGCTTCGGCGCTGACGCGGTCATCGTCGAACGGGGCGGGGGAGCTGGTCATCAGGAATCTCGGTGAGGCCGTTTGCGGCCGATATCACACTTTCTTTTCGCGTTGATGCGAGTGATTATAAATAAGCCTGACTCGGACTGTCAGCAGGCGCCTACAGCCTCGACTGTTTTTCATAGGATGCCCGACGGGGTGGAAAGCGCGTTCATCCGTTATTACAAGGAATTGGTCCTGTACCTCAATCGCCGCCTTGGCGACCGGCAGGTGGCTGCCGATCTGACGCAGGAGGCTTTCCTGCGCCTGCTCGACCGCAAGGGTGACGAGCATATCGAACAACCCCGCGCATTTCTCTATCGCACTGCCGTCAACCTGAGCATCGACCTGCACCGGCGTGGCCGCGTGCGCCGCACTGAAGAGCTGGAAAGCCTCGATCGCGAAGGTTGCCTCGATGAGCGCTGCCCGCAGGAAGAGGCCAGCCGGCAGCAGCAACTGCAATTGCTCCAGCGCGCCCTCGGGGAGTTGCCCGAGGCCTGCCGTCGCGCTTTCCTGCTGCGCAAGGTCGATGGCTGCAGCCATGTCGAGATCGCCGAAGCCATGGGCATCTCCCGCGACATGGTGGAGAAGCACATCGTCAACGCGATGAAGCACTGCCGGCTGCGGCTCAGGGCCTGGGGCGGGCAGGGCTAGGCGCGGTTCGTCAGCCGCCCTCGCGTAGGAGCGGACTTCGTCCGCGATCGAATCACTGCCACTCCAATCGGTCAGGGAGCGGGGTCATCACATCGCGGACGGAGTCCGCTCCTACGCTGATGCATTTACATGGAAAGACGCGCCAGCTCCGCCGGGATATAGTCCCGCGCGGCTCCTGCGCATTTTTCGAGCCCCGCCTGGCACGCCGTCATTCTGAAATTTTCATGACTTAGTGAGAATCATTCTAAATTTCCGAAAGCCTGTCTCGTCTCTCCAGATAACGCGCTATCGACAGCGCAAATCACGGGCGACACGCAGGAGCGAGCGCCGACCGCCGGATGGCGGGGCGCTCCGGGCAGAGCAGTAAGCCGCCGCCTCCTGCGTGATCCCACCCCACGGCCATCGCGATACAGGACATTGGCACCATGACCCAGATGATCACCCCGACCTACGACGTGCTCGGCATCGGTTTCGGCCCCTCCAACCTGGCGCTGGCGATCGCCCTACAGGAGCAGGCGCGACGCGAGGGCCGCCACTACCACGCGCTGTTCCTCGACAAGCAGGCCGACTATCGCTGGCACGGCAACACCCTGGTGGCGCAGAGCGAGCTGCAGATTTCCTTCCTCAAGGACCTGGTGACCCTGCGCAACCCCACCAGCCCCTACAGCTTCGTCAACTACCTGCATGCGATGGGGCGGCTGATCGACTTCACCAACCTGGGCACCTTCTACCCGTGCCGCATGGAGTACAACGACTACCTGCGCTGGGTCAGCGAGCAGTTCGCCGAGCAGCGCGTCTGTGGCGAGACGGTCAGCCGCGTGGAGCCGGTGCAGGGCCCGGACGGCATCGAGCTGGTCAAGGTGCTGTCCACCGATGCCCGCGGCCACGAGCGCTTCCGCCTGGCCCGCAGCGTGGTGGTGAGCACCGGCGGTACGCCGCGCTTCCCGTCCGCCTTCAGCCACCTGCGTGATGATCCGCGCGTGTTCCACCACGCCCGTTACCTGGAATGCATGGCCAAGCAGCGCTGCAACCAGAACGAGCCGATGCGCATCGCGGTGATCGGCGGCGGCCAGAGTGCAGCGGAAGCCTTCATCGACCTGAACGACAGCTTCCCCTCGGTGCAGGTCGACATGGTCCTGCGCGCCGCCGTGCTCAAGCCGGCCGACGACAGCCCCTTCGTCAACGAAATCTTCGCCCCGCGCTACACCGACCTGGTGTTCAACGAGCCCAAGGCCGAGCGCGAGAAGCTCATCCAGGAGTTCCACAACACCAACTACTCGGTGGTCGACCTGGACCTGATCGAGCGCATCTACGGCATCTTCTACCGGCAGAAGGTGGCGGGCGTGGATCGCCATGCCTTCCTCTGCCGGCGCAATGTCGAGGCCGCCAAGGCCGACGCCGATGGCATCGAGCTGACCCTGCGCGACAGCGCCACCGGCGCCGTGGAAAGCCACCGCTACGACGCCGTGATCCTCGCCACCGGTTACGAGCGCAAATCGCACCGCGAACTGCTCGCACCGCTGCAGGACTACCTGGGTGATTTCGAGGTGGGCCGCGATTACCGCGTGCTGGCGGATGAGCGACTGCATGCCGGCATCTACCTGCAGGGCTTCACCCAGGACAGCCACGGCCTGAGCGATACGCTGCTGTCGGTGTTGCCGATGCGCGCGGAAGAAATCGCCGCGTCGCTGTTCGAGCACCTGCCACCGCACGAAGCCGCGCACAAGCCGACGCGCCCGCTGACCGCGGAAAGCGCCTGAGCCAAACGGCCCGGAACTGATTTCCGGGCCGACTAAATTCCTGCCGACCCTGCTCGTCTTACGGGCGGGGTCGTTGCATTCACCAAAGGGTACCCACTATGACGCCCAGCTTTTCCCTGCCGTTGCCCGATGGCCACCAGCTCTCCGCCGACCTTGGCGCGCAGAGCCTGACGCTGCTGCTGGACGGCCAGCCATTGCTGACGGCGCAACGCGAAGGCGAGTGCTGGCAGCTCGACGCTGCAGTCAGTCGCGATGCCCTGTGGGCCCTGGCCTATTGGAGCTTCGCCAGCGACCCGCAGAGCGAGCGCGTGCAGTTCGCTGCCGCCAACGTGCCCGCCGAGGCCTTCGAGCAAGGCCTGGTGAGCCGCGATGAAGTTGGCGGGCGCCTGCAGATCGAGCGTGCGGCGTTCTGGCAACTGCCTGCTGCCTGGCACAAGGGCATCGCCAGTGCCGATTACCCGCAGGTCTATCGCATGAGCAGCGGCCGTCGTCATCCGCTGCGCGCACCCAAGCCGCAGGGCGAAGTCTATCGCCGCTTCGATGCGAAGCTGGGGCAATGGATTTCCCTGCGCAGCCTGGACATCGAACTGGACCTGGAGCGCTTCAACCGCTGGCAGAACAGCCCCCGCGTGCTCGAGTTCTGGCAGGAAGGCGGCACTCTGGAACAGCATCGCGCCTACCTGGAAAAAGCCGCTGCCGACCCGCACACCACTACCCTGATCGGCTGTTTCGACGATCAGCCCTTCGCCTACTACGAAGCCTACTGGGCCAAGGAGGACCGCATCGCGCCATTCTACGAAGTGGGCGATTACGACCGCGGCATCCACATGCTGGTCGGCGAGGAATCCCATCGCGGCCCGCACAAGGTGGAAAGCTGGATGACCGCCCTGGTGCACTACCTGCTGCTGGACGACCCGCGCACCCAGCGCATCGTCGCCGAGCCGCGCGCCGATAACGCGAAGATGATCGGCCACATGCAGCGCCTGGGCTTCTGGCGCGAGAAGGAATTCAACTTCCCGCACAAGCGCGCCGCGCTGATGGTGCAGAGCCGGGAAACCTTCTTCGAGCGTTGCTCCCTGTGCTGACAGCGCTGCTCTGCCGGATCGAGGGCCGCACGACCGAGGGCTGCCGGTGATCGCAGCCCTGGCGCCGCTGTACTTCGGCGAGTTCGCCAGCTACCGTGAAGTGCTGGTGACCCGCGACGACCCACGCCCGTCCGTACCGGCCCGCACGCTGCTCGAGCGCGAGATGCTCGACAGCGTGCTGCGCCGCTTCGATCCCGCGCATGCCGACGGCGACCGTCGCGCACTGGCCTCGCAGTGGTCGAAGTGGTACCTGGTGCGGATCATCCCGCCGGTCGTCGCCGCAGCGTTGGTGCTGGGCCGCTCGCTGCCGCTGGACTTCGACGAGGTGGAAGTGGTGCTGGATGCCGCGGGCATTCCCGAAGCTTTCAAATTGCCGGGGGAGGGCGGGCCGTTCACTGCGCCGCCGGGAGATCCGTTCCAGCGCTTTGCCCATCTGCTGGAAGGCCACCTGCGGCCCTTCATCCAGACCCTCGCCGGCGAGGTGCGCCTGTCGCCCAGGGTGCTCTGGAGCAATGCCGGGAATTACCTCGAGTGGTTCATCGGCGAGATGGGCAAATTGCCGCCGCTGGCACCGATGCTCGGGCACGGTCGCGAGCTGCTGGAGACCGAGCGCCGCCCGGATGGCACGCGCAATCCGCTGTACAAGCCGATCCAGTATGTCGAGGTGTCCTGCGCGCAGCGCCCGGACGGGCTCTGGCGGCAGCGGCGAACTTGCTGCATTCGCTATCGCCTGGGTGAGATGGGCAATTGCGATAATTGCCCGCTGATCGATGAGCCGCCGGTTGAGGTGAGCGATCGGTAGGGCGCATACCGCGTCAGCGTTATCCGCCATCCGGGATCCGGCGGATAACCTGTTCCAGGTTATCCGCCCTACGGCGTTGCACGCGCAGCTGTGGTTTTGGTCTTGAGTACTTCCAGAGAAACATCCGAATGCTCCGGAATGCCCCTTTCAGGAGGCCTCATTGAATTGGAGTTTCAGGGGTTGAGCGGCATGGATGCCGCAAGAGCCACGATGGGCCAGGGATGGCCCGTCGTGGCGTGCCCCTGAAACTTCGATTCAATGAGGGAATTTTTCGCCTGAGCGAAAAACCGGATGGAGGGGCGAGACTTTTTGGTTCCTTTTGTGGCGTTTGACAAAAGGGACTCGCCCGAGGAGGCGAAACAAAATCCCTCCGAACACACCGAAGCGGCGCAGAAACGCCATACCAAAAGCCATCGCGGACGGAGTCCTACACGTCAGCGCAGATAACTGATCGGCGAGCCATCCACCGGGTTGCTCAGCACACCCATGGGAATGCCATAGATGTCTTCCAGCGTGTCGCCACGCATCAGCTCGGCCGGCGAGCCCTGGGCCAGCAGACGGCCGCCGTGCAGGGCGATCAGGTGGTCGCAGTAACGTGCCGCCATGTTGATGTCGTGCAGCACCACCAGCACGCCTAGGCCCAGCTCGCGGCTCAGTTCATGGACGCGGGAAAGCACTTCCACCTGGTGGGCGATGTCCAGCGCCGAGGTCGGTTCGTCCAGCAGCAGGTAGCGGCTGTTCTGCGCCAGCAGCATGGCCAGCCAGACGCGCTGGCGTTCGCCGCCGGAGAGCAGGTCTACCGGGCGCTCGGCGAAGGCGAGGGTATCGGTCAGGTCCAGCGCGCGGTCGATCTGTTTGCGGTCTTCGCCAGTCACGCGGCCCAGCGCGCCATGCCAGGGGTAACGGCCGAAGGCGACCAGCTCGCGCACGCTCAGGCCGTCGGTCTGCGGCAGTTGCTGCGGCAGATACGCCACCTGGCGCGCGAAGTCGCGGTTGCCCCAGTCCTTCAGCGGCTTGCCATCCAGGCGGATGCTGCCGCTGCTGGCCTGTTGCTGGCGGGCCAGCAGCTTGAGCAGGGTGGATTTGCCCGAGCCGTTGTGGCCGATCAGGCCGATCATGTTGCTGTCGGCCAACTGCAGGCTCAGCGGTTGCAGAAGGGTGCGACCGGGGACGCTGAAACTGACATTTTCCAGTTCGAACATGGGGTCATCCATCGGGGCGGCAAGGCCGGAAAAAGCGGGAGCCCGACTCTAATCCAATCGCTAATGGTTATCAATTTTCCCGGACCTTGCGGAACCGCCGGATCGATTGCCTGTCCCTGAGCGAAAGCGCTTATGATTCAACGCTGTAATTGATCGGATGGGCCCATGGAGTCTGCTGTCGAACGCTACAAACGCCTGCTCGCCGAGGCCCTGGCGCGTTATTTCCCCCGTACCACCGAATACCTGCGCGCCGAGCGCGAAGCGGCGCAGCCGCAACCTCGTGGACGCGGCAAGACCAAGGGCAATGCCAAGGCACCCGCCAAGCGCACGGCGAAAACCAGGAAGGATGGCGAAGGGCCTGCGCCCAGGCGCCCGCGAGCTCCGGCCGCAGCCGGTATCTATGGCGCGGCCAAGGCGCCGGATGAGCAACACGCCCTGGACATGCGCCAGCGCGTGGCCCAGGCCGCCGCCCACGGGGTGGTCAGCCTGCCCTCGGATGAACAGTGGGCAATGATCCTCGCGCCCGAACCGTTGACCCGCATCTTCGCCGGCGCCGGCTCTGGCAAGTCCACCACGCTGGTCCTGCGCGTGGTCTACATGCTCTGCCACCTGGGCATCGAGGCCGAGCGGGTAACGGTTATTTCCTTCACCAATGCGTCCTGCGCGCAACTGCGCGAGCAACTGGTGAAAGTGCTCGGCTACTGGGGGCATCCGCTCGACGCGGCCCAGGCGCGCCAGTGCGTGCGTACCTTCCACTCGGCCATGGGCACACTGGCAAAGGTGGCGCTGAAGAACCCACGCTGGTTCGAGCAACTGGACGAACGCACGCCGGCAGACGAGCTGGACAACCCGCTGCTCGCTGGGCGCCTGCGCCCGGCGCAGCAACGCCTGCTCAAGCAGGTCTACCAGCAGTGCTACGCCGACCAGCATGAATTCCGCGTTCTGGTACACCAGCTGCTGGAGCTGTCGCCACCTCCGGAGGCCGGCGAGGACGGCAAGCCGCCACGCATCGGCAAGGCACCACTGGATGCTTTCAAACTGCCTGGCGAATTCGTCGCCCTGCCGCTGTTCGAGGCCTTCCATGCCCAGTCCGGGTTCATCGAGAGCATCGGCCTGCGCATCGCCCAGTTGCAGCCGAAGAAGCTCGCTTGCCCGCCGCGCGAACGGCAGTTCGTCGAAGCGCTGCAACTGTTCTGGGTGGCCTTCGAAAACGCCTTGCAGGAACAGGGCCTGCTGACCTTCAACCTGGCCTTCCAGCGTCTGACTGACCAGCTCGGCGACGGCAAGCTGCCGGCTGCGGCCCTGGCGCCGTTCCAGCATCTGCTGATCGACGAGTTCCAGGATGTTTCGCCGCAGATCGTGCAGTGGTTGCAGGCGCTGCATCGCGACCTGGCCAAACGCGGCGAAGCCGTCAGCCTGATGGCCATTGGTGACGACTGGCAGTCGATCTACGCCTGGCGCGGCAGCTCGCCGGAGCTGTTCATGGATTTCGACCGGCACTTCCCCAGCAAGGGCCGGCGCAAGAGTCGCGTGCTGCTGCTGGAAACCAACTACCGCAGCATCGACCCGGTGATCCGTGACGGCGATCGCGTGCTGGCAGGCGTGGCCAACAAACAGGCCAAGACCTGCCGCGCGTTCAAGACCGCGGAGGCGGGCGATCATGGGGTCAAGCTGGTGCAGCGTTTCGATGCACGCAACAACCTGCCGATTCTGCTCGAAGAGATCCGCAAGCAGTGCGAGCACGTCGCCACGCGCGGATCACGGGAGAAGACTGCCGTGCTGCTGCTCAGCCGCCGCAACGAGACCCTGCAGACGATCCTCGGCGAGCTGGACCGCAAGCTGCCGGTGAAGGGCATGACCATCCACCGCGCCAAGGGCCTGCAGGCGGAAGTGGCGATCATCGTCGACGACTGCGCGCCGGCGGAGAAACACCCGCTGCGCAGCGCGCTGTACGCGGCCTCGGGCTTCTTTGCCAGCAGTTACGACCAGGCCCAGCAGGATGAGCAGTTGCGCCTGGCCTACGTGGCGATCACCCGCGGCGTGAGCCGGGTGTTCTGGTTCACCCGCAAGGCGCAGGGGCCGACGGCGATCCTGGCGATGCGGCGCAACGTGGAAACGGCTCCGGCCTGAGCCTGGATGTAAGCATCAATCGTCGCGGGTGAGGACTTCCAGCAGTTCGATTTCGAACAGCAGGTTGGAGTTGGGCTGGATGTGCGCACCGACCTGGCGCTCGCCGTAGGCCAGGTGCGCCGGCACGAAAAGCTTGCGCTTGCCGCCGACCTTCATGCCCATCAGACCCTGGTCCCAACCCTTGATTACCCGGCCGGTGCCGATCACGCACTGGAAGGGGCGGCCCTTGTCGTAGGACGAATCGAAGACGCTGCCGTCTTCCAGAGTGCCCTTGTACTGGGTGGTGATGAGGGCGCCCTTGACCACGGCCTTGCCGTCGCCGACGACGATATCTTCGATCTGCAGTTCGTTGCTCATGGCGTTCTCCGCTGTAGCAGGTGCGGCTCAAGCGCCGCGAGGGCGTGCGTTTTCGCAGGAAAGCGCGGCAAAGACAAGCCCTGGCGGCAAGGCTGGCGCACCAGCGCGGCGTGCTCCGACCGTCCGTCGCATTCCCCGGCGGGGCCGGGCAATTCAGCGAATCCGGGCAATGCTCAGCAGGCTGGGTGGCACGCACCGCCGGAGTCGGCAATCAACCCAACCAAGGAGATCGCCATGCACCGTATCAACCGCGGATTTCTCATCGGCTTCATTGTCCTGGGCCTCAGCGCCTGCGCCGCAATACCGGGCGGCGGTAGTGGAAGTGCCGGCGCGCCGGGGGAAATGGAGATCCGCACCGGCGTGGTCGAACAGGTCACCGAGACCCAGGTGCAGAGCAACCACGATACCGGTGTAGGGGCCATTCTCGGCGGCCTGGGTGGCGTGGCGCTGGGCAGCCTGATCGGTCGCGGCAGCGGCCGCGACGTGGCGATGATTGCCGGCGCGCTGGCCGGCGGCGTGGGCGGCAACTATGCCGAGCAGCGCCAGTACGACAAGCCGCAGGAGGCGCAGCAGGTCATCGTGCGGGTGAAGAGTGGCGTGCTGGTGTCGGTGACCCAGCCGGTGAATGCCGATCTCAAACCTGGGACGAAGGTCTACATCGAGGGCCAGGGCGCCGGTGCGCGCGTGGTGCCGCAGAACGACTGAGTCAGACCGCCAGCTCGCGCAGAATCCAGTCGCGGAAGGCCTTGACTCGCGGATCATCGGTGCTGGCCTGCGGATACACCAGGTTGTAGGCGTAGTCTTCGGCGACCCGCACGCCCAGCTCGAACGGCTGCACCAGCAGGCCCTGTTCCAGCTCGCGGGCGACCATGGCGTGGTCGGCCAGCCCGACCGCGCCGCCTTCCAGCACGGCCTGCACCACGTGGCTGGTGTCCTCGAAGGTCATGCAGTTGCCGGCGTCGAAGTCTTCCACGCCGGCTGCAGCCATCCAGCGCGACCAGTCCGGCCAGGCCGCGCCTTCGGTTTCGCACACCACGTGGCACAAGGTATGGGTCTGCAGGTCGCGCGGCTCGCGCAATGGCGGCCCGTCCTCGAGCAGGCTCGGGCAGCACACCGGCACGATCTGGGTATCGAACAGGCGCTCGGCCACGAGGCCGGGATAGCGCCCGCTGCCGAAGCGAATGGCCAGGTCGATGTCGTCGACGGCGAAATCGCGCAGTTCGTCGCTGACGTCGAAGCTGAGCTTCAGCCCGGGGTGCAACGCGCGGAACTGCGGCAGGCGCGGCAACAGCCAGTGCGTGGCGAAGCGCGCGGTGAGCGAGACCCGCAATTGCTCGGACGACCGCGCCAGCCGCCGCGCCCGCACGGTGGCACGGTGCAGCAGGCCGAGGGATTCGACGGCCGCTTCCAGCAGCAGGGCGCCCGCCGGGGTCAGCTGGATACTGCGGCTGGTGCGCACGAACAGGCCGAGGCCGAGCTGGTCCTCCAGCTCCTTGATCTGGTGGCTGACCGCCGCGGGCGTCAGGCCGACCTCTTCGGCAGCACGGGTAAAATTCAGGTGGCGGCCGGCGGCCTCGAAAGTGCGCAGCGAGCGAATGCCGGGGAAGGGGCGGCCCATTGATCTTCAAATCCTGTTTGATGATCTGACGAGAAATACTCGTTTCTCCTGGCTTCGTCAAAGGCCGATAGTGATCTCACCTGATGTTGAATTTGAAGATCACCGAGCAGAGGAAGCCAAGCCATGTCAGCCGCCATCCATCCCTACATCACCCAACGCAATGCCCGCCCCGCCAGCGCCGACGATCTGGCGTCGCTGGCTTTCGCCGGCTACGCGCACTTCACCGCCATGCAGGTGCGCGACGGCGGCATCCGTGGCCTGGACCTGCACCTGGAGCGCCTGCGCAATGCCTCGCAGCGCTTGTTCGGCCAGGGCCACTCCGATGAGGAGATTCGTGCCGCCTTGCGTACTGCGCTGGAGCAGGCACCGGAAGACGTATCCCTGATGGCGACGGTCTACTCGCCCGCTGGGGAATTCACCGTCGCCGGCCCCGAGCATCGCCCCGAGCTGCTGGTGCGCACCGCACCGCCGTCTGACGGCCCACAGGGACCGCTGACCCTCGCTATTGCCGGGCACGAACGGGTGCTACCGGAGATCAAGCACGTCGGCGAGATCGCCAAGACCTGGTACCTGCGTGAAGCGGTGGCCGCCGGCTTCGACGATGCGGTGTTCACCGACCACCGTGGCCGCTTCAGCGAGGCAACCATCTGGAACCTGGCGTTCTGGGATGGTGAAAGCGTGGTCTGGCCGCGGGCGAAGATGCTCACCGGCACCACCATGGGCATCCTCCAGCGGCAACTGGAACGGCAGGGCGTGCGCCAGGTCACCCGCGCCATCGACCAGCAGGACCTGCCGCGCCTGGCCGGCGCGGTGGTAATGAACTCCTGGACGCCGGCGGTGCCGGTGAGTCGCATCGGTGATGTTGAGATCCCGCCGGCGCCGGAGTTCGTAGAACTGCTGCAGCGCGCTTTCGAGGCAGAGCCGCGTGTTCAGCCCTGAGGACTAAGCGGTTCGCGAGCAAGCTCGCTCTTACAGGGGCGTGCTCATGGCTCTTTGTAGGAGCGAGCTTGCTCGCGAACAGGGCCTCAATCCAGATGTGCAGCAAAACCAGTTGCCTGAGGATTGATCTCCTCGCGCAAGGTCAGCGCGGGAATCTGGTAATCGCCGCCGTTCTGCCGGCGGAAGGGGATGGGAGCGGTGGTCTGGAGCGTGTCCAAACGCTCGCCGAGCTCCCGTTCGATCTGTCTGTAGCGTTCGCCATCCACCCGGCTGGTGCGGTAGACCAGGTACGCCGGCAGCACCTCGAAGCCGGGGTAATACAGCATGCCGTGGTGGATCGGGAACAGCAGGTCGTCGATCGGGCCGTTGATGCCGCGGGGGCTGTAGTGCGATTCCCAGCCGCCGGTGGTGACCACCAGCATGGCGCGTTTGCCGGCGAGGTTGCCTTCGCCATAGCGGTCGCCCCAGCGGGCGTCGGAGTGCTCGCCGACGCCATAGGCGAAACCGTAGGCATAGACCCGCTCGAACCAGCCCTTGAGGATCGCCGGCATACTGAACCACCAGAGTGGGAATTGCAGGATCACAGTGTCGGCCCAGCGCAGCTTTTCCTGCTCGGCGGCGATGTCCGTGCTCTGCCGGCCGGCGGCGTAGGCGCGCTGGGAGTCCAGCGAGGGGTCGAAACGCGCTTCGGGATCGCGATCGAGGCTGTCGGAAGCGTCGATCTGGGCCTTCCAGTTCATCGCGTACAGGTCCGAGACCTGCACGGCATGGCCAGCCGCCTGCAGGTGGCGCACGGCGAAGTCCTTCAGCGAGCCATTGAGCGAACGCGGTTCGGGGTGGGCGTAGACGATCAGTACGTTCATGAGTGCCTTCCTGTGAGTCATCCGGTGAGAGGGGATGAACGCAGGATGCGGATTGCCGGGGTATAGTTGAAATGAATATCCGGTATCCCAGGTATATCAATGAATAATCTGCGCAGGCTCGACCTCAACCTGCTGGTGACCCTCGACGTGCTGCTATCCGAGCACAACGTGACCCGCGCGGCCGAACGCTTGAACTTCTCGCAGCCTTCGGTGAGCGTGCATCTGGCCAAGCTGCGCGACATCTTCGACGACCCGTTGCTGCTGCCCGGCCCACGCGGCATGCGCCCGACAGCGCGGGCGGAATCCCTGCGCGAGCCATTGCGCCTGGCCCTGGAAGCGCTGGAACAGGCGGTGGCGCCATCAGCGCCCTTTGATCCGGCGCAGGCGAACAACACCTGGCGCATCGCCGCGACCGACTATGGCGAATCCACCATTCTGCTGCCGGCCTTGAGCGCCATTCGCCGTAGCGCACCGGGCACTCGCCTGGCTCTGCTGGAACTGTCGCCGCCGCGCATCGTTCGGCAGGCGGAGCAGGGCGAAATCGACCTGGCGTTCCATACCAGCGAAGGCAGCCCACCGGGAATGCGCCGGCGCACGTTGTTCACCGAGCGCTATGTGCTGGCTGGCCGCACCGGGCATCCGAAGCTCAAGCGCAGACCGACCCTGGCGCAGTTCTGCCAGCTGGAGCATGTAATGGTGTCGCCCGATGGCGGCGGCTTCAGCGGTGTGACCGACGAGGTATTGGCGGCGGCTGGCCTGAGCCGGCGCGTGGCGCTGTCGGTGCCGCATTTCCTCTTCGTCATCTCGGCACTCGCCAGCAGCGACCTGGTGGCCATGGTGCCGGCGCGGCTGGTGCGGGATAACCCGGCGTTGCGGGTGGTGGAGGCGCCGGTAGAGGTTCCGGGCTACGAGATGTCGATGCTCTGGGACGAACGCTCGCACCGCGACCCGGCGCACCGCTGGTTGCGGGAGCAGATCGCCGCGTCAGTCTGAGCGCCAATGGCGTTTATGTAGGAGCGAGCTTGCTCGCGAACCGCCCAGCGTCGAAGTCACCGGTAAGTCCTTGTTCGCGAGCAAGCTCGCTCCTACAGGGCCAAGTCCTGCGTTGGGCCTTCCCTCACCCCAACCCTCTCCCAAGGGGAGAGGGAGCCATCCGTGCCGGCGGACGATGTGGTTTCATCCTGTGCCGATCAGTTCCCTCCCACTTTGCAGCGGGGTGCGCAGCCAGGGCTAGGGTGCGGGGAATACAGGTGGCAGAGGCGTTCACCGTTACTGCGTAAATCGCATCCGCAACAGGTACTTCAGCGAAGCCTCCAGCGTCTGCCCATGACTCATGCCGTCGAAGGCGTGGAACCGCGCCTGCATGCCGGGCACTTTGCCCACGCTTTCCACCAATTGCTGGGCAGCACGCGGCGCGCTGGGGGTGATGTCTTCGCGCGGTTTGAACGGTTCCTTGCCGCCGCGCATCAACAGCAGTTGCGCGGAGTGCCCGGCCAGGCGTTTGGCGAAGCCGTCCTGCTCCTTGAGGATGGCGCCGTCACCCCACCACAGCGAGGGACTGGCCGGCGCGTAGTAACTGAACTGCTGCGGGCGGGTCAGCAATGCATGCAGGGTCAGCAGGCCGCCATAGGAATGCCCCCAGAGCGTCTGGTTCGAGCGATCGATGGGCGCCCGGGCGGCAACGGCGGGCAGCATGCTGTCACGCATCAGGTCGAGGAAGGCATCGGCGCCGCCGCTGGGGTCGCCGGTGAGTGGGTCTTTCTGTTCGGCCAGCTGCGGGCGCGGCGGGGTGTAGTCGCGGGTGCGGCCGCTGCGGTCGATGCGCAGTGGCGTCTGATATCCCACGGCGACCAATAACGGTGCCTTGCCGTTGTTCAGCTCAGCGAGGAGTTTCTCGTCCAGCGCACCGATGGCGGCGTTGCCGTCGAGCATCCACACCAGCGGATAGCCGGCGGCGGGTGCGGGATGGTTCGGGCGGGCAATCCACAGCTGGTAGTGGCGCTGGCCATCGGCGGAATCCAGCTTCAGCGTGCTGAAACGGTAGATCAGGTCGCTGCGCTGCAGCAGGGTGGTGTCCATTTTCTGGTCGGGGGCAGGCGCGGCGTGCGCTGCCAGCCCCGGCACGGCGAATGCCAGTGCCAGGGCCAGGAGGCGAAATCTCATCAGGCTGTTCTCGTGCTACGAATCAGAAGGACGCAGTGAGGCTGGTGTACAGGGTGCGGCCCGGTTCGTTGTAGGTGGCGGCGCCGGCGCCCTCGATGCCGTTGACGCCCTGGGCGTTGCCCTCGCGGAACAGGCGCTTGTCGAAGACGTTGTCGACCCCGGCAGTGAAGCTCAGGTTCTTGGTGAACTCGTAGGTGCCGCTCAGCCCGGCGATCGCGTAGGGCGAGAGCTGGTTGTTGGCGCTGCCGGTGACGCGGTCGCCGTGGTAGTCGTACTTCTTCGGCTTTTGCTTGCCGTACCAGGCGACGCTGGCCTGCAGCGACAGGGCGTCGGTGGCTTGCCAGTCGAGCATGGAGTTGAGGGTGTACTTCGGCGTTACCGAGAGCACGTCACCGGTTTCCTTGTTCTTCGATTGCAGCATGTAGGTGAAGTTGTTGCTCCACTTCAGCTGTTCCATCAACGGGATGGTCAGGGTGCCCTCCAGCCCTTCGACCAGCGCCTTGGGTACGTTCTCCCATTGGTAGATCGCCGCGTTGGCGTAGCTGCCGCTGCCGCCGCTGGCCTGATCGACCGGCGACAGGCCGGATTCGATCTTGTTCTTGTAGTCGTTGCGGAAGTAGGTCAGGCCGGCAATCAGGCCGTCCTGGTTGAACTCGATGCCCAGTTCCTTGTTGACGCTGGTTTCCGCCTTGAGGTCGTCGTTGCCCTGCAGGTAGCAGCTGGTGCTCTGCCCGTAGCAGCCCTGGCCACGGCTGTAGAGCAGGTAGTCGGGGTTGAGCTGGTACAGGTTCGGCGCCTTGTAGGCGCGGGCGATGCCGGCCTTCAGGGTGACGCTCTGGGTCAGTGCGTGGGAGATGTTCAGCGACGGGCTGAAGTTGTCGCCGACGATGCTGTGGTGGTCCCAGCGCAGGCCCGGGGTGAGCATGGTGCCGGGCAGCAGCTCGATGTTGTCCTCGGCGAACAGCGAGAAGATCTGCGCTTGCGAGGTAGTGTCGCGGTTGCTGCCGGCCAGGCCCGGTACCGAGCCGCCTTCGCTGGTGGTCTGGGTGTTGGCGCTGGGGTCGTCGAGCTTCTGCTGCACCCATTCGCTGCCCAGGGTCAGGGTCTGGTCGCGCCAGGCGTGCAGCGGCAGGTTGACTTCGCCGTGGGCGGTGAGGTCGCGCAGGGTGGCGGTGTAGAAGTCGGTGTTGCTGAAGATGCCCTCGGTGCCGCCGGCCAGGCCCTCGTTGATGCGGCTGTTGCGGGTCTTCTCGTACTGCAGGTAGGCCATGGAACTGCCGAAGTCCCACTCGCCGCGATGGGTGATCGAGTAGTTCTCGCGGTACATGCGGTTGGTCTCGTGACCGAGCATGGACTTCACGTTGGCGTTGCTGTTGGTGTTCTGCGTATCGCCGGTATAGATGTTGCCCTGGCGGCTGAAACCGGCCTCGAAATCGAGGGTCTGCTCGGGTGTCAGGTGCCAGCTGAGCAGGCCGTTGACGTCCTTGTTGCGCACGCCTTCGCGGCCGGCGGGGAGGGTGCCGACCTGGTTGCCGGTGCGGTTGGATTCGTGGCCGGCGTTGATGTCCCAGTCGTCCGAATCGGTCTTGGCGACGTTGCCGTAGACGCGGTAGCTCAGGGTGTCGGTCAGTGGGCCGTTGAGGCCGAAGGTCATGCGCTGGGTGGCGCCTTCGTCCTTGTGCTGCGGGAAGTTGCTGTAGACAGTGACGTCGCCGTGGGTTTCCTTGCCCGCCTGCTTGGTGATGATGTTCACCACGCCGCCCGCCGCGCCGTTGCCGTAGCGCGCCGCCGCCGGGCCGCGCAGCACTTCGATGCGTTCCACCTGGTCGGCCGGCACCCAGTTGGTGTCACCGCGCGAGTCGCGCTCGCCGCGCCAGCCGTAGCGCACGGCATTGCGGCTGCTGACCGGCTTGCCGTCGACCAGGATCATGGTGTTCTCCGGGCCCATGCCGCGGATGTCGATCTGCCGGTTGTTGCCGCGCTGGCCGCTGGTGGAGTTGCCGGTCAGGTTGACGCCGGGCATGGTGCGGATGATCTGCGACAGGTCGCTGGCCGGCGGGCGTTTCTTGATGTCCTCGGCGGTGATGATCGACACCCCGGGCATCTGCTTGGCTTCCTCGGCGGCGGTGGCGACGATGGTCTCGCTGTCGAACTCGACCACGTCGGAATCGGCGCTGGCTGCTTGCACGGCGAAGGACAGCAGGCAGCTGGACAGCAGCAGGAAGGGCGGAAGGAACTGCATCGGACGGGAGGACATCGGTGATCTCCGGCGGAGGGCTATTACTGAGAGATCACAAATGATAATGAATGCTATTTGCCAGTAAAGCGCATTAACTTTCTAAACACTTGCGTCAGCCTGTGGGGCCGGCGCGGCGGGCAGCAGCAGGTGCAGGCAGAGCCCGACCTGGCCATTTTTTGCGCCGTTTTCAGCCCACAGACGGCCCTCCGCGAGCTCGATGCCGCGCCGCGCAATGGCCAGGCCGAGGCCGAATCCGCTGGACTCGGATGGCTGGAGGCGCTGGTACGGCTGGAAAATACGCTCCAGGTCTGCCTCGGCGACGCCGGGGCCATCGTCACTGACGCACAGGTGCCAGAACGCGCCCTCGCGCCAACCATCCAGGCGTACTTTCCCGTTGCGCGGTGAATGACGGATGCCATTGCGCAGCAGGTTCTCGATGGCCTGGGCGAAGCTGTCCAGGTGCACCTGCACCGTGCAGTCGGTGCCCAGCGAGCAGGGCAGGCGTTCGGCATCCCAGCCGCTCTCGAAGCAGGCGTCTTCGCGCAGTGCTTCCCATACCGACAGTACCAGCACCGGCTCGCGTTCCAGCTGTGGCCGTTCGGTATCCATCCAGGCCAGGTCCAGGGTGTCTTCGAGCAGGCGCTGCATGTCGTTGATCTCACGGTCCAGCCGTTCGCGCAGTTGCTCCGCCGCCAGGTCGCTGTCGTGGGCGATGCGCAGGCGCGCCAGCGGCGTGCGCAGTTCGTGGGACAGGGTGCGCAGCAGCAGTCGTTGCTGGGCAAGGCTGTGGCGCAGCCGCTCGGCCATGTGATCGAAGGCCAGTGCCAGTTCACCCAGTTCATCGCGGCGATGGGCCAGTGGCGTGCCGGGTCCTTCGCTGTCCAGGTCGTCGGCGCGCAGGGCGTCGGCCCGGGCGCGCAGGCGATTGAGCGGCAGCACCAGGTGGCGGTAGATCAGCAGGCCGAGGAGGGCGGCGAGCAGGGTCGGCACCACGCCGTGGCTGAACAGGTGCGTCCAGGGTGTCAGGCCACCGGGCAGCAGGCGTTCGGGCAATTGCATGACCAGCCGGCCGCGTTCGGGGTGCGCGGGAAACTCGATGCTGACGTAGGGCAGTTCGTCCTGCAGGCGCCGGCTCATCGGCCAGTCGAGCTTGCGCATGAAGGTCAGGTGGCTGGATTCCTCCGCCGTCAGCGGCGTGGTGCCCAGGCTCTGCAGGTGCTCGCCGATCACCGCCACCCAGGTGTCCTCGGCGGCGGACAGCTCCTGGCGGAAGCGCTCGACACCTCCGGCGCCGTGCTGCTCGAAGACCATTTCGGCCTGCTCGGCATAGCGCGCGAGGTAGTCGCGATCGGCTTCGCCGAGGAAGTAGGTGCTGCGCTCCAGCGACAGGCCCCAGGTCCAGATCAGCCAGGTCAGCAGCAGGCAGAAGCCGACCTGCAACGCGGCAAGCTTCCACAGCAGCGGATGGCGACGCATCAGTGGCGCTCCGCGTCCACCAGGATGTAGCCCTGGCCGCGCACGGCCTGGATCTGCACCTGCTGCGCGCCGATCGCAGCGAGCTTGCGGCGCAGGTTGCAGACGTGTACGTCGAGCCCGCGGTCGAGGCGCGTGTAGGCGCGGTGCAGTACGCTCTGGTAGAGGAAGCTCTTGCTCAGCGCTTCGCCGGCATGGGCGTTCAGCGTGGCCAACAGGCGATATTCGGAATGCGTCAGCCCGGCGTGTTCACCATGGCGAGAAACGTCCTGCAACTCATCGTCGAACTGCAACGAACCCTGCACCGGTGGCGCGGCACGTGCGCGATCCAGATTGACCCGGCGCAGCAGCGCATCGATGCGTGCATCCAGTTCCGCCAGGCTGAAAGGCTTGGGCAGGTAGTCGTCGGCGCCACGGGTGAAGCCGGTGATGCGGTCCTGTTCGGCACCCAGTGCAGACATCAGCATCACCGGCGTAGCACGCTGGCTGCGCAGGGTATCGAGCAGGGATAGGCCATCGACGCCGGGCAGCATGATGTCCAGCAGGACCAGGTCGAAGTCGTTCTGGTGAACGGCTACGAGGCCCTGGTCACCGTTGGCGCAGGTGGTGACAGAAAAGCCGCGCTGACAGAAATGGCGTTCGAGGTCCAGGCGGAGACGGGAATCGTCTTCCACCAGCAAGAGGGAAGGGGACACAGCAGGCCTTGATGAGTGTTGCTTTGATGAGAATGTTTAGCATTTGCAAATATCTCATCTCTCCCGGCCAGAAGGCAATGGCAATCTGCCGTGAAGCCCTCAGACCCAGCGTCGCACCCGCTCGCAGAAGGCGTCGAACTCGCTACCGAACAGCTCGCGCAGTGCACGTTCCTCCGGGCGGATCTGGAAACGCCCGATATACAGCACGAAGGCTGCGACGCCGAGCAGCGCCGGCACCGAACCGAGGAGTACGCACCAGCCCAGCAGGATGATGGCGAAGCCCAGGTACATGGGGTTGCGGGTATGCCGGTAGATGCCGGCGACCACCAGGGACGAGGCGCTCTCCGGCTTCAGCGGATTGACCGTGGTGCGCGCGCGACGGAAGGACGCCACGCCCGCCAGGCAGATCGCGACTCCGGCCAGCACCACCAGCAGGGCCACCCACAGGCGGTTGCCCAGCGGGTCGATCGGGCGTACGGCGAGCCACATCAGCGCAGCGCTGATGATCGCCACCAGGGGCGGGGGAATACGGTGTTCCAGCCAATCCATGAGCGTTCTCCGGGCCAGTGCGGCCATCTCCAGTGAGGTGCCAACACTAGCCCAGATTGCTTTCGTTGGCGTGCCTCAGCGCGGCCGGCGTACCGCGCGGACCTTGCCGCTGTTGCCGCCACCGCAGTAGAAGCGCTCGGCGCCATCGGCTTCCAGCCCGGAAACATGCACGCCCTCGGGCATGTCCAGTTGCTCCAGAACCGCGCCGGACTGCGGGTCTATGCGGCGTAGCTCGCTGTAGGTCGCTTCCGGCTCCCAGGTGCCATGCCAGAGTTGGCCGTCGACCCAGGTCACGCCGGTGACGAAACGATTTGAATCAATCGTGCGCAGGATTTCGCCGCTCTCCGGGTCGATCTGGTGAATCTTCCGCGCGCGGTACTCGCCGACCCAGAGTGACCCTTCCGCCCAGGCCATGCCGGAATCGCCACCGTTGCCCGGAGCGGGAATGCTCGAGAGCACCTTGCCGCTGCCGGGGTCGATCTTCTGGATACGGCTTTCGGCGATCTGGTAGAGGTAGGTGCCGTCGAACGCGGTGCCGGCGTGGGCCGGTACGTCGATGCTGCGTTCCAGGCGACCGTCCTGCGGGTCGAGGCTCTGCAGGCGCTCGCCGACGGCGAACCAGACCCGCTGGCCATCGAAGGTCAGGCCATGCACGCTGCTGACGCCGGGGAACGGGCCGTACTCCTGCAGCACCTGCGCCGGGGATTGCTTGTAATGGGTGGTCATGATGTTGCCCTGCACGTTGTGGTTGGGAGCCTTCAGCCTATTCAGGCGCCGAAAGGCGCGGGGAGTAACAAGGTCGTCGCGAATCCCGCTACTGGCGGCAGCGTCCAGCGCCGCGCGCGCCCTTGCCCCAGCGCCTGTACCCGGCCGGCCTCGCTCAGTGCTTCGAGGGCGCGTTGCACGCTGCGCTGGCTGGTGTCCAGCGCCAGCGCCAGGGCCGAGCTGGACCAGGCCTGGCCATCGCTGAGCAGTGCCAGTACTTCAGCGTTGGCGTCCTCCAGCGGCGGCGCAAGGACCACCGGATTGGCGGCGACCAGCCGATAACCGCGTGGCGTCGACTCGATACCCGCCAAAGGCTGCAACAAGCGCCGCAAGCGGCCCATTTCCACCCGCAGACGCGCACGGTGGGTTTCGTCCGGCTGGCGGATGCGGAACACCCGGGCGATCAGCTCGGTGCGCGAGGCATCGCCCGGCCAGGCTTCCGCCAGCGCTCGGGCAAGGGCAAAGATCACCGGACGGCTGCCCAGCGGCAGGCTGCCGATGCGGTTGCGGCAGGCGTCCACCACCAGGGCATCGGAGCGCAGCAGGCTTTCCACTTCATCCAGCGACAGCAGGCGCGCGGCTGGCCGGGCAATCTGCCGCGCGGCGGGTGCATCGAGCATGCGCGTCGCCTGCTCGACTTCCGCGCGCAGGGCGGCGATACCCGACGCTGCCGCCGCCTCACTGGCCCTCTGCAGCGCAGCGCGGGCCTTGCCCGCCTGCAGCCGGCGGACGGCGATGCCGGAGGCGATCAGCCAATGCACCGTGCGCAAGGAAGGCGGCAGCGCATCCGGCTGCAGCGTGCTCAACGCTGCATCGGCGTCATCGAGCTTGCCGATCAGCAACCCACGACGGATCAGCAGGTAGCGGGCATGCGCGGCATTCAGCCGGTCGCCGTGATCCAGTAGCGCCTGCGCGGCCTGCTCCAGCGGTTCGCTCGGCCAGTTCAGCTCGCGGCTGGCCAGCGCCACTTCCGCCTCGGCCACCTGGCAACGGGCGCGCTCCATTGGCTCGTGGGCGCCGAAGGCCCGGGCGGCCTGGCGCAACAGGGTGCGAGCGCGGGGAAAGTCGCCCAATTGCGCCATGGCAATGCCGCGCAAGGCCAGCGCTGGCGGGTCCGCGCGCAGCGCTACGCGGTTCAATGCGCCCAGCGGATCGCCCGCTGCCAGCGCGCGGGCAGCCGCGGTGATCAGCGAATCCATGGAAATCCCGCCACCTTTGTCACTCCCGTCGACGTCGGCCCGCTGCCTAGTCTAAGCCATGCCCACCGAACCGCCGCTGGCGGAGGAGAACTGCCATGACTGCCCATTCCATCGGCACCCGCGAAGAATGGCTGGCCGAGGAAAAGGCGCTGATCCGGCGTAGCGATGGCAAGTGCAGTTACTACATCTAATGACCGATCCGATAGGGAATCAGGATCAGTCCGATAGCGCCGCCACCTCCAGACTGTTGGGATAGCCACCTTCAAGGGTCAAGGAGGTTTATTCATGGACAGCGCGCATACCCTGTTCTTCAACCACAGCCGGCACACCGTCACCGTGGATGGCCAGGGCGCCCTGCTGGACGTGCTGGCCTTCTCCGGTACCGAAGCGCTCAGCGAAACCTTCTGCTACGCCATCGAGGTCACCAGTCCCAACCTCGATATCGCCGCTGAAACGATGCTCGGCAAGGACGCCAGCTTCAGCATGCACGCCGCACCACCCTCGGTGACTATCCGCGGTTTCACACCGCCTCCGGTGGCACCACTGCGCACCCTCCACGGAGTTATAACCCGCTTCAAGAGAGTCTCGGCATCCCGAGAAGACGCGCGTTATGAGCTCACCCTCGAGCCGCACCTTGCCCTGCTCGACAAGGGCCAGCAGTTCCGCATCTACCAGAACCAGAGCGTGCCCGAAGTGGTGGAAAGCATCCTTCGCCGCCACGGCCTGCGCGGGCAGGACTTCCTCATCGACCTCGGCAGGACGTACAAGCAGCACGAGCAACTGCTGCAGTACGGCGAATCGGACCTTGCCTACATCAAGCGCCTGTGCGCCGAGCGCGGCATCTGGTTCAGCTTCAGCATGGATGCGCGCCTGAAGATCGATGTAGTCGAATTCCACGACTCGCCCATGCACTACCAACGGGACCTGAGCTTGCCGCTGCGCCCGCTGAGCGGCCTGGAAA
>NZ_BQHJ01000018.1 GCF_021603645.1 Pseudomonas pseudonitroreducens
TCACCGCCAGCCCAGCTAGACCGCCTGATTGAGCGGCAGAGGCCTGGTCATCGCCCGACGGCCATGGCGGCTGGCTGCTTCGGGGGGCTTGCCTTGGGCAGGGCTGCAGCTTAGGTTGATGACATTGCATCCGAACCTACCCCACTCCATGCCATTACGCCATCGCGAATGACACATGGACCAAGCTTCGTCACCTTTGATTTAGCACCTGATACTTGCCTGTTCTTCGAGCATTAAGAATTTCGAATGCCTTCACTGCGTCGGCTTGCTCTTTGGTGCCCGTAAGAGTGCAAAGAACCCTCACTGTGATAACAGCAGCAGCAGCGGCAGCCCGGTCCATTTGCGTATTGGTGTGGGCCAACATATTTATGAAGTGCGCCTTCACTACATGTTGCTGGTAGGGAATGGGATCTTCCCCCCCTATCGTCGAAGACCCAACGGTTTCACGTCTGATAAAGACGCTTTGATGATCGAGCAGAATTTCAATAACTCGAAAATCAGTCACTGCCCCGCCCCTTGCTCGCTGGCTTGTCCGGCACGAATGAAGATTGCCACCCACCGACAGGCAACCCAGACAAAAATCGATAGCCAGAACATCGCCCCAACTTCCTTAAAAGTGAGGAAGCAAAGCAGCAACCCTTCAAGCGAAATCGACCCGATGTAGACAGATCCAAGTCCAATCACCACTGCCAGTATCGCCAGCGCAAAGGCAACACGTCGCCCAACCTTGAGAAGCCGCTCCACCATCGAAACCTGTGCCTTGTTCATTGCTCGTCCTTAAACAGATAAAGAGCACAGGCTAATGATTTTGATGCCATTGCGCCACTACGGCTCGCTGCGCTTACTCCCGATTCTTTGGAAGAAGTCAGGGAAGCGGCGCCGGACTGCGGGGACATCGCGAAGGCCATAGATCACGAAGTACGAGCCGAACAGGGCTATCAGTCCTTTGATATGCCAACCGTCCGCGAACAGCCCAAGAGTGACGATCATCAGGCCGAATAGAACCGTTATTGCTTTCATCCCTGAATTCCTCGATGTGGTGCGTCGCACCCTATCCCAGCCTCTTCTACTGCGCCACTACGGCGCGAGGAGAACTCATGCCCATGAAGTTTCACGCGCCTACGCGCGCCTTTGTTGTCGATCAGGAAGGCCTGCAGCGTGCTGCCGGCGGATTCCTGTTCGCCATGAAGATGATCCGCGAACTGGGCGAGCTACCGCTGGATAAGTACCAGCGCAAAGGCCTGCTGACCAATGCAGATCATGCGCAGAAAGCCATCATCGACGCTGCCGCAGCCCTGGGCATCGACCTGGGTGCCCAGTGGGGAAACGAGCTGGACCTGCGCGAAGCCGGCTGAACCCTCCGCAACAAATTGCCCTTTTCCGGAAACTCTTTTCCGCGCCAGCAGGCGCAAGGATTCGTCATGCCCAGAAATTACGAAGAGTCGGCCGTGGCCGGCTTCGATCCAGCCACCCGTGAATGCCGCTTCGTTGGCCGGCGCCACCCCGAGGACGTTATCGAAGCCCTGGACTTGGGCCTGGTGCTCGTCCCCATGACCGCCGAGCAGGCACGCGAGGTCTTCGGCCAGACCATGGACCTCCTGATGAGCGTCCCGCGCGTCGGGCGCCTCTACCTCGCCGGGCCGATGACCGGGATCGAGGACTTCAACTACCCGGCCTTCCACGCCGAAGCCGAACGCCTGCGCGATCTCGGCTACCACGTCGAGAACCCGGCCGACCATGGCGTGATCGACGGCTTCGAGTGGGCCGACTACCTACGCCTGGACATGCAGAAGCTGATCACCTGCGAGGCGATCGCCCTGCTCCCTGGCTGGGACAAGTCCAAGGGCGCCCGCCTCGAGTACCACGTCGCCAGTGAACTGGGCATGCAGGTGTTCACCGCCAGCCAGATCACCGAACCAGCAAGGAGCGCTGCATGAATCCTCGCATCCTCAAGAAGCTGTGCAAGCGCATCGCGCCGATCCTCCAGAGCATCGGAATCGATACCGAGCAGTTCCCCGCGGTGCGCTGGGACAATTACCACGAGTTCTATGGCGCGTGGGAGCGTAAGGCCCTTCTGCGCCGCAGCGCCCTCTACCCGTTTGAGAAGGACCGCAAGTACATGCCTCGGCACGGGAAGCGCTGGGTAGTGCTCGACTATCCGTGCCACCCACTGAAGGGGACGCCGATGGTTGGCTCCATGCAGGGCTACTACGAGCCTGAGTGGGAGGAGGAATGCACTTGGGCCTCCTTCACCAGCATGGTTTGGAGCACCTTTACCGATTGGGATGGCGGGCCACGGGACGAGCACGGCATTCCTGACCCGGTCCCGCCTCGCAAACGCTTCCGCACCACGCGGGACTATCTGGCGGCAGTGCCGGAGATGATCGCTCGCCACCGGGAGTGGGAAGCGAAGTACCGCCGGAAGGTTGCAGCATGACCCGCCCCACCTTCTGCCGCGGCACCGGCCAACCCTCCGAGAAATGCGACTGCCTGCGCTGCAGGCCTGTTGGTCAAGCGGGGATATTGGGCCAGCCGACAATGCCAGCTCCCAGCAAGATGAGCCCCATCATGATCAGGCCTATCCCATAGGGCCATTTCATGTACTTCGCCCAGCCCGCTGGCAACCGGATAAAGCGAGCAACGATACCGCCTTTGGTATCGACAACTCGCTCGCCTCGAGCCAGCCCCACCACTCCGCACACCATGCACAGCAAGCCCGCCAGGGTAATTCCGATATTCATATGCCTGCCCTCCATTGCCTTGACCGAGGGTAGTTGCGCGTTAAGCGGCCTGCCAGGCGGGCATAGCAGTTCAATGAGGACTCATTCCATGCAAGCCATCCAACTGACCGCGGAACACCGGGAGGACCAGGCCGGCAACCGCGTGGCCGAGATCGAGGGCCTGCCCCGACTCGGCGCCCTCCTCCAGCCGGCGCAGATGCGCCAGCTCGCACGCCAGCTGAACCAGATCGCCAACGACGCCGACCAGGGCGCCACCGGCACCATCCAATACCCCGTAGAGGGCTGAACAAATGAGCAGAAGCGGATATAGCGACGACTGCGGTGGCTGGAACCTGATCTGCTGGCGGGGTGCCGTTAACTCGGCGATCAAGGGCAAGCGCAGTCAGGCATTCCTGATCGAGTTGCGCGAGGCCCTGGACGCCATGCCGGAGAAACGCCTGATTACGGAGGAGCTTGAGGCTGACGGCCAGTTCTGCACCCTCGGCGTGCTCGGCGCCAAGCGCGGCATCGACATGAGCAACCTCGCCCCTGACTGCCGCGAGACCGTAGCAGCCGCCTTCGACATTGCGCCAGCGCTGGCCGCTGAGATCGTTTTCAAGAATGACGAGTACCCCGGCGGCTTCTACGACGGCTCCGGCAAGTGGTCGCGAGAAACGCCAGAACAGCGTTGGCAGCGCATGCGCAACTGGGTAGAAGCCAGCATTCAGGAGGCAAAGACATGACCGACACTACTCCGGCCGCCAACTGGCGCGCCTCCGGCGGGCAAGACCCGCACGCAGGCCAGTACGACGGCGAGCGCGCCGCGCTTGCTCTCGGCCAGCTCACCGACGATGAACTGGCGAACGCGGTGTACATGGGCGGCAACGAGCCGCTGAACATCGAACGCCTCATGGCGAAAGACCCCACCTACCACTCCCCTATCGCGCTGCTCACCGCCGCGAAGGAGCGCATCCGCTGGCTGAGCCGGACGCTCGAACAAGCCCTAGCGCAACCCGCCCAAGTATCAGCAGTGCGTGGCGGAGTTGATGTCGCTGGCGATCGCTTCGAAACCCCGGTGCAGGGATGGCAGCAGCAGGCGGAGGCATCGCGCGTCCCCGATGATGTGTTCGAAGCCGAGTTCATGACCTGGTGGGAAGAGCACGGTCAATACTGCCGCTCTGGCGGCGGTGATTACGAGCGGACCTTTGCCTTCCAGGCCTGGCGCCACCTCTACCCGAAGCTGATGCAGGCCCGCGCCGACGTGGAGCGCATCTGCGAGAAGGTCCGCAGCTTCGAGCAGGCCGCCCTCACCGCCTCCCGCATCCAGGGCAACACCATCGCTCGGCTTCTCCGGGAGCGCGACCTGGCCCAGGCGGGACAACTTCCGCAGGCATGGCTCGATGTGCACGCGGAGCGCCGTCGCCAAGTAGAGGAAGAGGCTTTCGACCCCAGCCACGACGACGCGGCAACGCGCGGGCAGCTCGCGCGTGCCGCCGGGTGCTACGCCCTTCATGCCGGTGGCGTTGGCACCAACTGGCCGGAAGGCATCGGCAATGGCTGTGCGCTCTTCTGGCCATGGGACAAAGGCTGGTGGAAGCCGAAGACGCCGCGCGAAACTTTGATCCGAGCCGGAGCCCTGATCTTCGCCGAGCTGGAGCGCCTGGACCGTGCCGCTGCTTCGGCGCAGGAGCGTGAGTGATGCCGGTCTATGTCGACGACATGCGGGCGCCGTTCGGGCGCCTGATCATGTGCCATATGTTCGCGGACACCGATGACGAGCTGCTGTCCATGGCCGACAAGATCGGCGTCCAGCGGAAGTGGCATCAGCACCCCGGCACCATCAAAAGCCACTTCGACATCTGCCTCAGCAAGAAGGCCTTGGCCATCCAGCACGGTGCGGCCGAGATCGACTACCCCAACGACGTCTCCGAGCTGATGCGGAAGCGGCGAGAGCAGGCGCGCGAGGTGAGCCATGGCTGACGACTACATCTACGACGTGTACCACGTCGCCCGTGACACCGATGGCAGCCTGATCTGCCGCTGCCCGCACTGCCAGGAGATCCGCGCGCTGGACGGCCACGACGTCGAGGACGTCCAGGGTGAGCAGTACGAGTGCCACTGCGGCGGCTGGTACCAGATCGACAGCGACGCTGTCCGCATCCGCTCTGACCGCGAGCTGCCGCTGAACAAGGGTGTGCCTGGGTAGCCGGCCACCCCTCCCCCATATTCCCAACCCCGCCGGCCAGCGCCGGCGCGACGAGGTATTGCCCATGGAAAGCGAGATCCTCTCCGACGAGGAACTGGCCGAGATCACCGGCTACAAGGCCCGCGCCTGGCAACGGCGCTGGCTCAAGGACCACCACTGGCATTTCGTGGAGAGCCGCGGGAAACGCCCTCTCGTCGGCCGCCAGTACGCGCGCATGAAGCTTGGCCTGGCGCATATGGGCACCAGCCTGCAACCTCCGCCGCTGCCTGCACCGGCTTGGACCCCTGACTTCTCACGGGTGAACTGATGCGACCACGCAACAAGGAAAACCGGAAGCTGCCGCCGAACCTCTATGTTCGGCGTCGCGTCCGCAAGGATGGCAAGGTATGGGTGGCCTACTACTACCGGAACGCCGACGGCAAGGACGTGCACCTGGGCAGCGATCTGGACATGGCCCGCATCAAGTGGGCCGAGCTCGAGGCCCAGGACAAGCCGATGGACCTACGCATCATGCGCTCGATCTTCGACCGCTATATCCGGGACGTCATTCCGAAGAAGGCGGAGCGCACCCAGAAGGACAACCTGATGGAGCTGAAGCAGCTCCGGAAGGTGTTCGACGAAGCACCGATCGACGCGCTGACGCCGGCAATGATCGCCCAGTACCGCGATGCCAGGCAGGCAAAGGTCCGGGCGAACCGCGAAATCGCCACCCTCTCCCACGTCTTCAACACGGCTCGGGAGTGGGGCCTGACCACGAAAGAAAACCCCTGCCGGGGCGTGCGCAAGAACAAGGAGGCGCCGCGCGACTATTACGCGAAGGACATCGTCTGGGATGCGGTCTACCGGCACGCCGTACCGGAACTGAAGGACGCGATGGACCTGGCCTATCTCACCGGCCAGCGCCCGGCCGACGTTCTGTCGCTGCGTTCCACCGACATCGAGGACGACTGGCTGCTGGTGAGGCAAGGCAAGACCGCCCACAAGGTGCGGATCGTCCTCCGCAAGGATGGCGTCGACAACAGCCTCGGCGCTCTCCTGGCGCAGATGGCGGCCCGTAATGAGCAGTTCAGCAGCCCGTTCCTGATCATCAGCCCGCGCGGGCGCCGGGTGACAAAGCAGATGTTGCGCCACCGCTGGGACGATGCCAGGGATGCAGCCCAGGCGGCTGCCGTCGAAGCAGGCGACCAGGAGCTCGGCGCGATGATCCGGCAGTTCCAGTTCAGGGACATTCGCCCGAAAGCCGCTACCGAAATCAACGACGTGAAAGACGCCAGCCGCTTACTTGGTCACACCGAAGAGGAGATCACCAGGAAAGTATATGTTCGCCGCGGCGCGATTGCGCAGCCGACGAAATAGGGAAAGTTCTGGGACTCACCCTGTTTTATTCTGGGACTCGTGCCAGAGCACGCAATCTGGATGGCACAACGCCAGAAACGCGAAAGCCCCGCAGTGCGGGGCTTTCAACGTTGTAATAGTGGCGGAAGCGTAGAGATTCGAACTCTAGGACAGTTGCCCGTCGACGGTTTTCAAGACCGTTGCCTTAAACCACTCGGCCACGCTTCCACATGAGCGGGCGGCAATATTACCGAATCGCAACACACTGTCAAACTCTGATGATTCAGCGCGCTTTTCCCTCTGTTATGATGAGCTCACTACGGTCATGGATCCGTATCCCGCTTAACAGGAGTGTCTCGACATGCAAGAACGGCAATATCTCGACTCCACAGCCGTGGAGCAGAAAGAGGTCAGCGGCGTCCTGCGCAACACCTATGGCCTGCTGGCCCTGACCCTGGCCTTCAGCGGCCTGGTGGCTTTCGCCTCGCAACAGATGCGCCTGCCCTACCCCAGCTTCTTCGTGGTGCTGCTCGGTTTCTATGGCCTGTTCTTCCTTACCGTGAAGCTGCGCAACAGCGCCTGGGGCCTGGTCAGCACTTTCGCCCTCACCGGCTTCATGGGCTACACCCTCGGCCCGATCCTGAACATGTACCTGGGCATGGCCAACGGCGCGAGCATCATTTCCTCGGCCTTCTTCATGACTGCCCTGGTGTTCTTCGGTCTCTCCGCCTATGTACTGACCACCCGCAAGGACATGAGCTTCCTGTCCGGCTTCATCACCGCGGGTTTCTTCGTACTGCTGGGCGCCGTGCTGGTTTCGCTGTTCTTCCAGATCAGCGGCTTGCAACTGGCCATCAGCGCCGGTTTCGTGCTGTTCTCCTCGGCGATGATCCTGTTCCAGACCAGTGCGATCATCCACGGTGGCGAGCGTAACTACATCATGGCGACCATCAGCCTGTACGTCTCGATCTACAACCTGTTCATCAGCCTGCTGCAGATCTTCGGCATCATGGGCAGCGACGACTGATAGTTCAGCCTTCAGGGAAAAGCCCGTTTCGACGGGCTTTTTTCATTTCCGGCAGGGCAAAAAAGACGCGTTGCCGTATCATTCGGCGATATCCCCCTGCAGTCGGCCCAGCATGAAATTTGTCATTGCCCTCTTCTCTCCGCCGCATTCACCGGCCGCCCGGCGCGCCTTGCGCTTCGCCGAGGCAGCGCTGGCCGGCGGCCATGAAATTACCCGGTTGTTTTTCTACCAGGATGGCGTGCACAGCGCATCGGCGAACACCGTCGCCAGCCAGGATGAGCTGGACGTCGCCGCCGACTGGGCGCGCTTCGTCGCTGATCACCAGCTGGATGGAGTTGTCTGCATTGCTGCTGCGCTGCGCCGGGGCGTGCTCAACCCAGAGGAAGCCAACCGCTATTCCCGCCACGCCGCCAACCTGCAGGCACCCTGGGATCTTTCCGGACTTGGTCAGCTGCATGAAGCGGCGCAACTGGCAGACCGACTGGTCTGCTTCGGAGATAACTGATGGCCAAATCCCTGCTGATCATCAGCCGCCAGGCGCCCTGGGCCGGCCCAAGTGCCCGCGAGGCACTGGACATCGCCCTCGCCGGCGGCGCCTTCGACCTGCCGATCTCGATGCTCTTCCTGGATGATGGTGTGTTCCAGCTGGCGCCCGACCAGCGCCCGGCGACAATCGAGCAGAAGGACCTGCAGGCCAACCTGCAAGCCTTGCCGCTGTTTGGCGTAGAGGCGCTGTATACCAGCAGCCGCAGCCTTGCGGAGCGCGGGCTGCGCGGCACCAGCCTGACATTGCCCGCCCAAGCGCTGGACGATGCCGAACTACGCAACCTGCTGCAAACCCACGACCAGGTGATCACGATCTGATGGCTACTCTCCACCTGCTCTCGCACTCCCCCTTCAATGACGGCCGGCTCGCCAGTTGCCTGCACCTGCTTGGTCCGGACGACGGCCTGTTGCTGACCGGCGACGCCGTCTACGCCCTGCGCGACAGTACCGCGCCATGCCAGGCACTGGAGCTGATGCCTTCGGCCAATGCGCTCTTCGCCCTGCTGGAAGATCTGCAGGCCCGAGGCATGGACGATGTTCCCGCCCGCGTCGTAGCCGTGGACTACCCCGGCTTCGTCGAACTCTGCACTCGCTTCGACAAGGTCAACGCCTGGCTATGAGTACCCTGCTGGTCAACGGACAAGCCCTGCCGCTGGACAAGGACGGCTACCTCGTCGATCTGAACGACTGGAGCGATGCCGCCGCCGAAGCCCTGGCGCACAACGAAGGCATCCACCTGACAGCCGAGCACTGGGAAATCCTCCTGCTGCTGCGGGAGTTCTACGGTGAATTCCAGCTCTCACCAGCCAACCGCCCGCTGATCAAGTACACGGCCCAGAAACTGGGCGCGGAAAAAGGTAGCAGCCTGCATCTCAACCTCCTGTTCAAAGGCACCCCGGCCAAGCTTGCCGCAAAGCTCGCCGGCCTGCCGAAGCCGACCAATTGCCTATGACCGCCGCCCCGCTCGTCCTGCAGACACCCGCCGAACATCCTTTCGCCCAGTTCGTCCGCATCCTGGGCAAAGGCAAGCGCGGCGCGCGCGGCCTGACCCGCGAGGAAGCCCGCGAAGCGCTGGGCATGATCCTTGACGACAAGGTCGAGGAGGCCCAGCTGGGCGCCTTCCTAATGCTGCTGCGGCACAAGGAGGAAAGCGCCGAGGAACTCGCCGGCTTCACCGAAGCCGTGCGCGAGCGCCTGCAGGTGCCGAAGATAGCCGTCGATCTCGATTGGCCGAGCTACGCCGGCAAGAAGCGACATCTTCCCTGGTACCTGCTGGCTGCCAAATGCCTGGGCGGCAGCGGGACACGAATCCTGCTGCACGGCGGCGGCGCGCACACCGCTGGCCGCCTCTATACCGAACAGCTGCTGGAGCAACTCGGCCTGCCGCTGTGCAGGGACTGGGATTCAGCCCGTTCCGCGCTGGACGCCAAGGGAGTCGCGTTCGCCCCGCTGGTTGACTGGATGCCGCGCCTGCAACGCATGATTGACCTGCGCAACACGCTGGGCCTGCGCTCCCCCATGCATTCGGCGGTGCGCCTGATCAATCCGCTGGGTGCTACCTGCGTGCTGCAGAGCATCTTCCATCCCGGTTACCAGGAGGTGCATCGCGAGGGTAGCCGCCTGCTCGGCGACTACGCCATCGTCATCAAGGGTGAAGGCGGCGAGATCGAGATGAACCCCGATGCTACCTCGCACCTTTATGGCTGCCGCGATGGCGAAGCCTGGGACGAGGAATGGCCGGCGCTGTCGCCGCTGCGCCACGTCAAGCCGGAAGCGCTGGAGCCGGCTCACCTGGTCGCCTTCTGGCGTGGTGAGTCCGAGGATGCGTATGCGGAGCTGGCCGTCCGCGCAACCATGGCGCTTGCCCTGCGAGCCACGGGATTGCAGCGCGACGAAGCCTTCGCAGAGGCCGACAAACGCTGGACCGAGCGCAACAGATCGATTTAGTCGATAGCTGGAATCCTGTTTTTGCGCTAAACAATCGAGCCAGAGCCGATAGACTGGTCCCATCTTCCCGCTTTCTGGAGCACTCAAGATGGGACAGTTGATCGACGGCCGCTGGCATGACCAGTGGTATGACACCAGCAAGGACGGTCGCTTCCAACGCGAGAACGCACAGCGCCGCAATTGGGTCACCGCCGATGGCCAACCTGGCCCCACCGGCGAGGGTGGCTTCCGCGCCGAAGCCGGCCGCTATCACCTGTATGTTTCCCTGGCCTGCCCCTGGGCCCACCGCACGCTGATCTACCGCCAGCTCAAGGGTCTCGAGTCGCTGATCGATGTCTCAGTCGTCAGTTGGCTGATGCTGGAGAACGGCTGGACCTTCGACAAGGCCCTCGGCTCTACCGGTGACAAGCTCGACGGCCTGACCTTCCTCCATCAACGCTATACCCGGGACGACGCGAACTACACTGGCCGAGTGACTGTGCCAGTGCTGTGGGACAAGCACGAGCAACGCATCGTCAGCAACGAATCGGCGGAGATCATCCGCATGCTCAACACGGCCTTCGATGGAATCACCGGCAATAAGCTGGACCTCTACCCGGAACCACTGCGTGCGCAGATCGACGAACTGAACGAGCGCATCTACCCGGCGGTGAACAACGGTGTTTACCGTGCAGGCTTCGCGACGACACAGGATGCATACGAAGAAGCCTTCAAGACATTGTTCAACGAACTGGACTGGCTGGAGGAGCGCCTCGGCAAGCAGCGCTACCTGGTGGGCGAATACCTGACCGAAGCCGATGTGCGTCTGTTCACCACGCTGATCCGCTTCGATGCGGTCTACCATGGCCACTTCAAGTGCAACCTGCGCCGACTGGCGGACTACCCCAACCTGTCAGGCTGGCTGCGCGAGCTGTATCAACTGGAAGGTGTTGCCGGAACGGTCGATTTCCAGCACATCAAGAACCACTACTATGCCAGCCATCGCACCATCAACCCGACTGGCGTGGTGCCGCTTGGGCCGCAGCAGGACTTCACCAGCCCGCACGGGCGTGGGCATTTTCCCGGCAAGGGTATCGCGCGCAGGAGCTAAGCGGCGCTTGAACCTGGTGTAGGAGCGGACTCCGTCCGCGATGCCAATAAACAGCTGCGGGCATCGCGGACGAATCCGCTCCTACAAAAGCTGCGCAACACCCGATTTGCAGGAACGAGCTTGCTCGCGAATCGATTGACGCCCAAGCCTGCGGAAAAACTGTTCGCGAGCAAGCTCGCTCCTACAGGGGAAAAAGCAGGTCAAATGGGCTTTTCGATGCCGTCGTAGACCTTCTGCAGCGCGTCCAGACGCTCCTGATAGCGCTGTTTCAGGCAGGCCTTGTTGGCGCCGCAGGCACGACGCTGCTCCAGCCAGGCAAGCTGGGAGTCGCCCAGGTTGCCGCGCATGCCCATGGCGAACAGACCGCGCAACAAGCGGTAGGTAGTCGCTACCTGCACGTCCATCTCGGATAGTTGGCGATCCGCGCAGATGGCTTTCTCGTCGGCCTGCCTGGCCTTCTTGCAATCGAAACTGGCGGCGGACACCGGTAACGCAGCGAAGCCCAGGGCGCATACAGCACCCAGGACCGCTACGCGCGAGGCTCTCACTGCTGCCCCTCGAACCAGGCAAGCTTCTCTCGCAGTTGCACCACTTCCCCAACTATCACCAGGGTCGGCGCATGCACTTCGTGCTCGGCCACCAGCTCCGGCAGGTTCGCCAGGGTGCCGGTGAATACGCGCTGATGCACGGTGGTGCCCTGCTGAACAAGAGCGGCCGGCGTGTCGGCGGAACGGCCGTGACGCACCAGTTGCTCGCAGATCACCGGCAAGCCGACGAGGCCCATGTAGAACACCAGGGTCTGGCCCGGAGCGACCAGATCGTTCCAGGGCAGGTCGGTGGTGCCGTCCTTCAAGTGTCCGGTCACGAAGCGCACGGATTGCGCGTAATCGCGGTGCGTCAGCGGAATACCCGCGTAGGCGGCGCAACCGCTGGCCGCGGTAATGCCCGGCACCACCTGGAACGGGATGCCATTGGCCGCCAGTTCGTCGATTTCCTCGCCACCGCGACCGAAGATGAACGGATCACCGCCCTTCAGGCGCAGCACGCGCTTGCCCTGCTTGGCCAGTTCAACCAGTTGCCGGTTGATCTCATCCTGCGGCACGGCGTGGTCCGCGCGGCGCTTGCCGACGTACAGACGATCCGCATCGCGGCGGCACAGTTCGAGGATCGCCGGCGCAACGAGACGGTCGTAGAGCACCACATCGGCCTGCTGCATCAGGCGCAGGGCGCGGAAGGTCAGCAGGTCGGGATCACCGGGGCCGGCGCCGACCAGATAGACTTCGCCACGGGATTCGGGCTGCGGCGCTTCCAGCTTGTCCGCCAGCAGGCGCTCGGCTTCGCTCGGCTGGCCGGCGAGCATGCGCTCGGCGATCGGCCCCTGGAACACGTCTTCCCAGAACTTGCGACGCTGCTGCAAGTCCGGCAGGCGCTGCTTGACGCGCTCGCGGAAGCGGCTGGCCAGACCGGCCAACTGGCCGTAGGTCGCGGGGATCCAGGTTTCCAGCTTGGCGCGCAACAACCGCGCCAGCACTGGCGCATCACCACCACTGGACACCGCCACCACCAGCGGCGAACGATCAACGATCGCCGGGAAGATCACGCTGCACAGGGCAGGCGCGTCGACCACATTGACCGGCACACCGCGCTCGTTGGCATCTCGGGACACCTGGGCGTTGAGCGGCTCATCGTCGGTGGCGGCGATGACCAGCACGCAGTCCTGCAGGTCGCCCTGGGCGTAGGGGCGCAGGAGCAATTCCCCCGCGCCCTCCTCGACCAGCTCGCGCAGTTCGGAATGCACCTCGGGCGCCACGACGCGCAGCACTGCGCCAGCGTCGTTCAGCAGGCGCGCCTTGCGCAGTGCGACATCACCGCCGCCGACCAGTAGCGCGCGACGTCCGCGCAGGATGTGGAACAGCGGCAGGAAGTCCATCTCAGCCGATTACCTCGATGCCCGCCATGTACGGCTTGAGCACATCCGGCACGCGAATCGAGCCATCGGCCTGCTGGTAGTTCTCCAGCACCGCGACCAGGGTACGGCCTACGGCAAGGCCCGAGCCGTTGAGGGTGTGGACCAACTCCGGCTTGCCGGTTTCCGGGTTGCGATAGCGCGCCTGCATGCGGCGGGCCTGGAAGTCGCCGCAGTTGGAGCAGGAGGAAATCTCGCGATACTTGTCCTGGCTCGGCACCCAGACTTCCAGGTCGTAGGTCTTGGCGGCGCCAAAGCCCATGTCGCCAGTGCACAGCGCCAGGGCGCGGTACGGCAGTTCCAGCGCCTGGAGGACCTTCTCGGCATTGCCGACCAGGCTTTCCAGGGCTTCCCAGGACTTGGACGGCTCGACGATCTGCACCATCTCGACCTTGTCGAACTGGTGCTGGCGGATCATCCCGCGGGTATCACGGCCCGACGCGCCGGCTTCGCTGCGGAAGCACGGGGTGTGGGCGACGAACTTCAGCGGCAGTTCCTTCGCGTCGAGGATCTGCCCCGCCACGATGTTGGTCAGCGAGACCTCCGCGGTCGGAATCAGGTACAGATCGGCTTCGTCTTCACGCTGGATCTTGAACAGGTCTTCCTCGAACTTCGGCAGCTGGCCGGTGCCCTGCAGCGCGGGAGCCTGTACCAGGTACGGCGTATAGGCTTCTTCGTAGCCGTGCTCGCGGGTGTGCAGGTCGAGCATGAACTGCGCCAGGGCACGGTGCAGGCGGGCGATCGGGCCGCGCATCAGGGCGAAGCGGGCGCCGGACAGGCGTGCGGCGGTCTCGAAATCCAGCCAGCCGTGCTGCTCGCCCAGGGCGACGTGGTCCTTGATCTCGAAGTCGAAGGTGCGCGGGGTGCCCCAGCGACGGACTTCGACGTTCTCTTCTTCATCGGCACCAACCGGAACGGATTCGTGCGGCAGGTTCGGAATGTTCAGCAGCAGGCTGTCCAGCTCGGCCTGGATGGCGTCCAGTTCGCGCTTGCCGGATTCCAGCTCCTCGGCCATACGATTGACTTCGGCCTTCAGCGGCGCAACGTCCTCGCCATTCTTCATGGCCTGGCCGATGGCCTTGGAGCGCGAGTTGCGCTCGGCCTGCAGGGTCTCGGTGCGGGTCTGCACGGCCTTGCGCTGGCTCTCCAGCGCTTCGATGCGCGCCACGTCCAGGGTGAAGCCACGGGTGGCCAGGCGTTCGGCCACTTCCTGCGGCTGGGTACGAACCAGTTTGGAATCGAGCATGGTGTCTTCTCGTGTCTAGTGTCAGGCGGCGCTCGAGGGCGCCACTTCAGGATTTTCTGCGACGGCGGGAACTGGCCTTGTCGAGGCTGGCCAGGTGGCGCAGCTTTTCGCCGATCTTCAGTTCGAGCCCGCGCGGCACGGGTTGGTAATACTGGCGCGGCTCCATGGACTCGGGGAAGTAGTCTTCTCCGGCCGCATAGGCATCCGGCTCATCATGGGCATAGCGATACTCGTCGCCATAGCCCAGGTTCTTCATCAGCTTGGTCGGTGCGTTGCGCAAATGCAGCGGCACTTCCAGCGAACCGCTCTCTGCCACGTCACGACGCGCCGTGTTGTAAGCGTTGTAGACGGCATTGCTCTTCGGCGCACAGGCCAAGTAAACGATAGCCTGCGCGATCGCCAGCTCACCTTCCGGACTGCCGAGACGTTCCTGCACATCCCAGGCGTGAAGGCACAGGGTCAAGGCACGCGGATCGGCATTGCCGATGTCCTCGCTGGCCATGCGCACCACCCGGCGCGCGATGTACAGCGGATCGCAGCCACCATCGAGCATGCGCGAATACCAGTACAGCGCTCCGTCGGGGCTGGAGCCACGCACCGACTTGTGCAGCGCGCTGATCTGGTCGTAGAACGCCTCGCCGCCCTTGTCGAAGCGCCGGCGCGAGTCGCCCAGCAGGTTCTGCAGCAACTCGGCGCTGATCTCGCCGTTGTCCTCTGCGAGGTCGGAGGCATTTTCCAGCAGGTTGAGCAGGCGCCGGCCGTCGCCGTCAGCCGCGGCCATGAGGATCGCAAAGCTGTCGTCGGGCAGGCTCAGGTTGCGCTTGCCCAGGCCCTTTTCTTCACTCAGCGCACGCTCGACCAACCGCCGCAGGGCCGTTTCGTCCAGGCTTTTCAGCACATAGACGCGCGCGCGGGAGAGCAGCGCGTTGTTCAGCTCGAAGGACGGGTTCTCGGTGGTCGCACCGATGAAGATCAGGGTGCCGTCTTCCACATAGGGCAGGAAGGCATCCTGCTGGCTCTTGTTGAAGCGATGCACTTCGTCGACGAAGAGGATGGTGCGACGGCCATACTGCGCGGCGTGCTGCTTGGCCACCTCCACCGACTGGCGGATTTCCTTCACGCCCGAGAGCACTGCCGAGATGGTCTCGAAGTGCGCATCGGTGACCTGGGCCAGCAACTTCGCCAGGGTGGTCTTGCCGACCCCGGGCGGGCCCCAGAAGATCATCGAGTGCAACGCGCCCTGCTCCAGCGCCTCACGCAGCGGCTTGCCGCGGGCGAGCAGGTGCTCCTGGCCGACGTACTCGTCCAGGCTGGTCGCGCGCAGGCGCGCGGCCAGGGGCTGGGAAACGGGGGCGGAGCGGAACAGGTCCACGGTATTACCTATCGATCAATCCGGCGCGCGGCCGGTTATTCCTGGATGACGTCGACGCCCTTGGGCACGTCGAAGACGAACTGCTTGGCGTCCATCGGCTCGTTCATCTTCACGTCGAAGAACAGGATGTTGGTGCGCTGGCCGACGCTGTCGATCAACTGCATGTCGTTCACCACACCGCTGCGGAAGGAAATCCGCAGGCTGTCGAACAGCGTGTCCTTGGACTTGGGCTTGAGGGTGAAGTCGACCACGTTGCCGCCATCTTTTGCGGTGATATCGAAGCTCTGGCCGATCTTCGACACATCGCCGGACAGCAGCAGGGCCGGGGTCTGGGTCAGGCGCTGGTCGAGCTTCTGGATGGTCACCTGCTCCAGGTCCGGGTCATACAGCCAGATCTTCTCACCATTGGAGATCAGCAGTTGCTCGTTCGGAGCATCGGTGTGCCAGCGGAACAGGCCGGGGCGCTTGAGCCCCAGGGTACCGGCGGTTTCCTGCAGGCGAGTGCCGCTGCCATCCAGGGTCAACTGGGAGAAGCGCGCGGTCATTGTCTGGGCCTTGGTGAGCATCCCGCTCAGGCGCTGCGCAGCGGCATCGTCGGCGTGGGCCTGGACGCCGGCAAAGGCCAGCGCAGCAACGAAAAACAGGCGGATCAGACGCATCGAAATCCTCGAAGTCGAATCAATCACGGATCGGGGCGGGCGCGATGACTTCGCGCGAGCCATTGGTATTCATCGGGGTGACCACACCGGCCATTTCCATCGCCTCGATCATCCGCGCGGCACGGTTGTAGCCGATCTTCAGCTTGCGCTGCACGGCGGAAATCGAGGCCCGGCGGCTTTCGGTCACGAAACGCACGGCCTCGTCGTAGAGCGGATCGTCCTCACTACCCTCGCTGCCTTCGCCACCACCGCCACCTTCGAACGAGCCGCCACCGCCCTCGTCGGCGCCAGCGAGGATGTCCTCGATGTAGTTCGGTGCGCCACGCAGCTTCCACGCCTCGACGACGCGGTGCACCTCTTCGTCGGAGACGAAGGCGCCATGGACGCGAATCGGCAGGCCGGTGCCCGGCGGCAGGTAGAGCATGTCGCCATGGCCCAGCAGTTGCTCGGCGCCACCCTGGTCGAGGATGGTGCGCGAGTCGATCTTGCTGGACACCTGGAAGGCAATACGGGTCGGGATGTTGGCCTTGATCAGGCCGGTGATCACGTCCACCGACGGACGCTGGGTCGCCAGGATCAGGTGGATACCCGCCGCACGCGCTTTCTGGGCGATACGGGCGATCAGCTCTTCCACCTTCTTGCCGACGATCATCATCATGTCGGCAAATTCGTCCACCACCACCACGATGGTCGGCAGGGTCTGCAGCAGCGGCGCCTCGTCTTCCATGCTCTCGCGGCGGTACAGCGGGTCGGTCAGCGGTGTGCCGGCCTCCTCCGCATCCTTCACCTTGCGGTTGAAGCCGGCGAGGTTACGCACGCCCATGGCCGCCATCAGCTTGTAGCGGCGCTCCATCTCGGCGACGCTCCAGCGCAGGGCGTTGGCGGCCTCCTTCATGTCGGTGACGACCGGGCAGAGCAGGTGCGGAATGCCTTCGTAAATCGACAGTTCCAGCATCTTCGGGTCGATCATGATCAGCCGCGCCTCTTCCGGCGTGGACTTGAACAGGATCGACAGCAGCATGGCGTTCACGCCCACCGACTTACCGGAACCGGTAGTACCGGCCACCAGCAGGTGCGGCATCTTCGCCAGATCGGTGATGATCGGATGACCGCCGATATCGTGGCCCAGGGCCAGCGGCACGGTGGACTTGTGCTCGTCGTACTCTGGCGTCATCAGCACTTCGGAGAAGCGCACCATCTGCCGGTCTTCGTTGGGAATCTCGATGCCCACGGTGGTCTTGCCGGGGATGACTTCCACCACGCGCACGCTGATCACTGCCAGGGAACGCGCCAAGTCCTTGGCCAGGTTGGAGATACGGCTGACCTTCACGCCGGCGGCCGGCTGGATTTCGAAACGGGTGATCACCGGGCCCGGATGCACGGACTCGACGATAACTTCGACGCCGAACTCCTTGAGCTTGATCTCCAGCAGGCGCGACATGGCCTCCAGGGATTCGGGCGAGTAGCTCTGCTTCTTTTCCGAAGCCGGATCAAGGATCGATAGCGGCGGCAACGTGCCTTCCACGGCTGTATCGACGAACAGCGGCGCCTGTTTCTCCTTCAGCACGCGCTTGCTCGGCTCGACCGGCTTGCTGGGCGGCGGCGGTACGTCGATCTTCGGGGCGACGCGCTTCTCGCGCTCCTGCACGCTCTTGACCAGCGCCTCTTCGCGCTCGATCAGGCGTTCCTTGACCTTGGCCTGCTCGCGACGGTCCGCCACGATAGGCGCAGCAACCTCGGCCACGCGCTCGTCGACTTCACGCAACTGGGCGACGAGCTGCTTGTGCTCGCTGCGGGCACTCCACCAGCGATTGGTGGCGTTATGGATCAATTCGAAGAGATCGAGGGTGATCTTGCCGGTGACGTCCATGACCTTGAACCAGGACAGGTCGGCGAACACCGTCATGCCGAACAGGAACAGCGCCAGGAACAGCAGCGTGCTGCCCTGCACGTTCAGAGCATTGATACCCAGTTGGCCGAGGCTCTCGCCCAGGGCTCCGCCAGCCGTGGCCGGCATGTGCGCGCCGCTGGTGTGGAAGTGAATGTAAGCCAGCGCGGAGCCGGACAGCACCAGGAACACCAGGCCGATTAGGCGCCAGGAAAACAGCCAGCCGCTCCATTCCCAGGGCATGTGGCGTTTGCGGAACACCTGGTAGGTCTTCACGGCCAGAAGCAGCGGGAACAGGTAGGCGAAATAGCCCAGCACCATGAACAGGATGTCGGCGCTCAGCGCGCCCAGCCGGCCGGCAGCGTTCTGTACCTGCTCGACGTGGCTGGAGTGGCTCCAGCCCGGATCGGAGGAATCGTAGGTGAGCAGCGCCATCCACAGGTAAAGGCAGAGCGCGCCGAGCGCGATCAGAGCCCCCTCCTTCAGACGGTAGTGCAGTTGCTGGCGCCAGGCGGCGGCATGGCTTGCTGTGGTGTCCTTCAAAACGCTTCTATTCCTGCGCTATACGCGCGTCCGAGAGTCGTTGGGCCGCGAAACGGGCCTATTGTACGGCTTTGGCCGGCCGATGCCAGCGACCCCGGGTGTGCCCGACTGCGCTTTTGCCGGCTTTCCGGGGTTCGGTGTAGCATAGCCCAACACCGCTTTTCGGCTGCTCAATTGGAGCATGCATTCTCTTACGTGACAAAGGCTTATGGAGTCTTTTTATGAGTGAAGTCAAGCATTCGCGCCTGATCATCCTGGGCTCCGGCCCGGCGGGCTACACCGCAGCCGTGTACGCCGCGCGCGCCAACCTCAAGCCTGTTGTCATCACCGGCATCCAGCCTGGCGGCCAGCTCACCACCACCACCGAAGTCGACAACTGGCCCGGCGACGTCGAAGGCCTGACCGGCCCCGCCCTGATGCAGCGCATGGAGCATCACGCCAAGCGTTTCGACACCGAGATCGTCTACGACCACATCCACACCGCCGAGTTGCAGCAGAAGCCCTTCACCCTCAAGGGCGACAGCGGCACCTACACCTGCGACGCGCTGATCATTGCCACCGGCGCTTCGGCCCAGTACCTGGGCATGTCCTCGGAAGAGGCCTTCATGGGCAAGGGCGTTTCCGCCTGCGCCACCTGTGACGGTTTCTTCTACCGCAACCAGGTCGTCTGCGTGGTCGGTGGCGGCAACACCGCCGTGGAAGAAGCGCTGTACCTGTCCAACATCGCCAAGGAAGTCCATCTGATCCACCGCCGCGACAAGCTGCGCTCGGAGAAGATTCTCCAGGACAAGCTGTTCGAAAAAGCCAGGAACGGCAATGTACGCCTGCACTGGAACACCACCCTGGATGAGGTCCTGGGCGACAACATGGGCGTCGTCGGCGTGCGCCTGAAGGACGTGGACAGCGGCGAAACCCGCCAGCTGGACCTTGCAGGCGTATTCATCGCCATCGGCCACAAGCCCAACACCGACCTGTTCAAGGGCCAGCTGGAGATGCATGACGGCTACCTGAAGATCAAGGGCGGCGCCGAAGGCAACGCGACCCTGACCAGTATCGACGGCGTATTTGCCGCCGGCGACGTGGCCGACCATGTCTACCGCCAGGCGATCACCTCGGCCGGCGCCGGCTGCATGGCCGCGCTGGACGCCGAAAAGTTCCTCGACGACAACTGATCGGTCCAGGGGAGGCTCGCCCTCCCCTCCTCCCCATGCTCAAGTGGCTTTCCCGCAGCAATTTCGACTTTCCGCCCCTCGACAAGGCCCTGCATGAGCCCAACGGACTGCTTGCGGCCGGCGGCGACCTCAATCCACAGCGCCTGATCCAGGCCTACCGCCACGGCTGCTTCCCCTGGTACCAGGATGGCCAACCAATTCTCTGGTGGTCACCCGACCCGCGCACGGTCCTGCTTCCCGAGGAGCTGCACGTATCCCGCAGCCTGAGCAAGTTCATCCGCCAGCAGCACTATCAGGTCACCATCGACACGGCCTTCGAGCAGGTCATCCACGGCTGCGCCGGCCCGCGCGATTACGCGGACGGCACCTGGATCACCACGCCGATGCAGGACGCCTATTGCCAACTGCACCGCCTGGGCGTCGCCCACTCGGCGGAAGCCTGGCAGGGCAATGAGCTGGTCGGCGGCCTCTACGGCCTGGCCATCGGCCGCCTGTTCTTCGGCGAATCCATGTTCAGCCGCGCCGACAACGCATCCAAAGTCGCTTTCGTGACCCTTGTGCAACGCCTGCAGGCCGCCGGCTTCGTGCTGATCGACTGCCAGATGCCGACCCAGCACCTGCACAGTTTTGGCGCCCGCGCCATTTCCCGCCGCGAGTTCGCCAGCTACCTGCGCCGTCATCTCGACGAAACACCGTTGCAGGACTGGACTTCGCAGGCGGACCCGCTCAGCCTGTCTTAAACTTGCCTGAGGGACCTCGCAGGGGTTGAAGATGACCGAGCTCGCCCGCCTGAAGTTTTACGCCACACAACCGCATCCATGCAGCTATCTGCCCGAGGAGCAGGCCACCACCCTGTTCCTCGACCCCAGCCAGCCCATGGATGCGCAGCTGTATGCCTCGCTCTCGGAGGTAGGTTTCCGGCGCAGCGGCGAACACCTCTATCGGCCGCACTGCCAGCATTGCACCGCCTGCATACCGGCACGCATTCCGGCCAGCGGCTTTCAGCCGAACCGCCAGCAAAAGCGCATCATCAAGCGCAACGCCGACCTGGAAGTGATCCGCAAACGCCCGGCGTTCACCGAGGAGTACTACGCCCTCTACATGCGCTACATCGAGCAACGTCATGCCGATGGAGACATGTATCCGCCGAGCCGCGACCAGTTCGCCACCTTTCTGGTGCGCGACCTGCCGTTCAGTTGCTTCTTCGAATTCCGCCTGCAGGGCCGCCTGCTCGCCGTTGCCGTCACTGACGTCCTGCCCAACGGCCTTTCCGCCGTCTATACCTTCTACGACCCGGACGAGGAGCGCCGCAGCCTGGGGCGTTTCGCCATCCTCTGGCAGATCGGCGAGACCGAGCGCCTGAACCTGCACGCCGTCTACCTGGGCTACTGGATCAAGAACTGCCGGAAGATGAACTACAAGACCCAGTACCGACCGATCGAGCTGTTCGTCAACCAGCGCTGGGTGGCATTGAACTGACGCGAAAACACCCATTGGCGTTGTGGGGCGATTTCAGGCACACTATGTGCCTTTTTTAATGGCCTGAAACACTTCAGGCAATCTTAGATACCGAGGGTTCTACTGCATGTCGAAAGAAGACAGCTTCGAAATGGAAGGCACTGTCGTCGACACCCTGCCCAACACCATGTTCCGCGTGGAGTTGGAAAACGGGCACGTCGTTACCGCGCACATCTCCGGGAAGATGCGCAAGAATTACATCCGCATCCTGACCGGCGACAAAGTTCGCGTAGAACTGACGCCCTACGACCTGTCCAAGGGTCGCATCACCTACCGCGCTCGCTGACAGACGGTAGGTGCCGGTAGATACCGGCACACAGAAAAACGCCCGGCATTGCCGGGCGTTTTCGTTTGCGCCTTTCCTTGCCGGCCGTCAGGCCGGCTCTGCAGCGGTCACCTCGAACTCGAAGGCCAGTTCACCATCCTTAAGGTCGACATGGGCCACGCCACCGTGCTCGGCCAGCTCACCGAACAGGATCTCCTCGGCCAACGGCCGCTTGATCTTGTCCTGGATGAGCCGAGCCATCGGTCGAGCGCCCATCTGCGGATCGTAGCCTTTGTCCGCCAACCAGCCGCGCGCGGCATCGCTGACCTCGATCTGCACGTGCTTGTCCTCGAGCTGCGCCTGCAGTTCGGTGAGGAACTTGTCGACGATGCTCTTGATGGTCTCGTGGCTCAGGCGACCGAACTGGATGATGGTATCCAGACGGTTGCGGAACTCCGGCGTGAAGCTCTTCTTGATCACTTCCATGGCGTCACTGGTGTGATCCTGCTGCGTGAAGCCGATGGAGGCCCGCGCCGCGGTTTCCGCGCCAGCGTTGGTGGTCATGATCAGGATGACGTTGCGGAAGTCCGCCTTGCGCCCGTTGTTGTCGGTCAGGGTGCCGTGATCCATCACCTGCAGGAGCAGGTTGAAGACTTCCGGATGCGCCTTCTCGATCTCGTCCAGCAGCAGGACACAGTGCGGCGTCTTGGTGATCGCTTCGGTCAGCAGGCCGCCCTGGTCGAAACCGACATAGCCCGGAGGCGCGCCGATCAGACGGGACACGGTATGCCGTTCCATGTACTCGGACATGTCGAAACGCACCAGCTCGACACCCAGCGCCTTGGCCAACTGACGCGCCACCTCGGTCTTGCCGACCCCGGTCGGACCGGAGAAGAGGAAGGAACCGACCGGCTTGTCCGGCGACTTGAGGCCGGCGCGTGACAGCTTGATGGCAGTGGACAACGACTCGATGGCCGCCGCCTGACCGAACACAGTCAGCTTCAGGTCGCGCTCGAGATTGCGCAGTAGCTCCTTGTCGGAGCTGGAGACATGCTTCGGCGGAATTCGCGCGATCTTCGCCACGATATCCTCGACCTGCGGCACCTCGATGCGCTTCACACGCTTTTCTTCCGGCTGCAGGCGCTGGTAGGCGCCGGCTTCATCGATCACGTCGATGGCCTTGTCCGGCATGTGCCGGTCATTGATGTAGCGGGCGGCCAGCTCAGCGGCGGCACGCAGCGCTTCGTCGCTGTATTCGATGTGATGGTGCTGCTCGAAGCGCGGTTTCAGGCCCTTCAGAATGCCGAAGGTGTCCTCGACGGACGGCTCGGTGACGTCGACCTTCTGGAAGCGCCTAGCCAGCGCGCGATCCTTCTCGAAGATGCCGCGGAACTCCTGGAAGGTGGTCGAGCCGATGCAGCGGATCTCACCGGACGACAGCAATGGCTTGAGCAGGTTGGACGCATCCATCACCCCGCCCGATGCAGCACCGGCACCGATGATGGTGTGGATTTCGTCGATGAACAGCACCGCGTGCGGACGCTTGCGCAGCTCATTGAGCAGCGCCTTGAAGCGCTTCTCGAAGTCGCCGCGGTACTTGGTACCCGCCAGCAGCGCGCCCAGGTCCAGGGAGTAGACGACGCTGTCGGAAAGCAGGTCAGGCACCTGGCCGTCGACGATGCGCTTGGCCAGGCCTTCGGCGATGGCAGTCTTGCCAACGCCAGCCTCACCCACCAGCAGCGGGTTGTTCTTGCGGCGACGAGCGAGGATCTGCGCGACGCGCTCGACTTCAGATTCGCGACCAACCAGCGGATCGATGCGACCCTGGCGCGCCAGGTCATTCAGGTTGCTGGCATAGGCGTCCAGCGGATGACTGGAAGTGGAGGACTCGCCACCCTCCTCGTCCTGCATCTCCTGCTCGCTGTCCTGATGCTCGGCATGGCCCGGCACCTTGGAGATGCCGTGGGCGATGTAGTTGACCACGTCGATCCGCGCGACGCTCTGCTGCTTGAGCAGGAACACCGCCTGGCTTTCCTGCTCGCTGAAGATGGCGACCAGTACGTTGGCACCAGTGACTTCGCGCTTGCCGGAGCTCTGCACGTGGAATACGGCACGCTGCAGGACGCGCTGGAAGCCCAGGGTTGGCTGGGTTTCGCGATCCTCGTCGTGCTGGGGAATCAGCGGCGTGGTGGAATCGATGAACTCCTGCAGGTCTCGCCGCAGCTTGTCCAGATTCGCACCGCACGCCTTCAGAACCGTCGCGGCAGCTTCATTGTCCAGAAGCGCCAACAGCAAGTGCTCAACGGTCATGAACTCATGCCGCTTCGCCCGCGCCTCCTTGAAGGCGAGATTGAGGGTGACTTCGAGCTCTCGATTCAACATGACTTCACCTCGCTCCCAAACATCCGCATCAACCTTCTATCTCAATTTCGCACAACAGTGGATGTTGGCTCTCCCTCGCATATTGATTGACCTGCATGGCTTTGGTTTCCGCGACATCGCGGGTAAAGGACCCGCAGTTCGCCTTGCCCTGGGTATGCACTGTCAACATGACCTTGGTTGCCTGCTCGCGGTTCATGTTGAAGTACAGCTCGAGCACCTCAACCACGAAATCCATCGGGGTGTAATCATCGTTGAACATGATGACCCGATACATGGGCGGCGGTTTCAAGGCAGGCTTGGCTTCTTCTACCGCCAGCCCCGTTCCTTCGTCTTCCAATGGATCCGGGCGGTCCTGATTGAATGTTAGTCGAATCTGGCTACTTGCATGCATGCTGGAATAAAAGCTTTGCGAGAGGGTGAATGGGCGGGCCAGCCGGAGTTTGAATCGCCTCTCAGGCCCAGACGACGCCGCCTTGACTAACGGCAAAAGGGTGTTACAACCAAAGGATACCCCCCGGAGGGTATCAGGAGTTCCGGACGCCAGTCTTTACAAAAAGGCATAGCGGAATAGTAGTGGATGATACTCCAGCGATGGAGTCCTTTGCAGAGGGATATCAGCATGCTTAGCGGTAAGGTCAAGTGGTTCAACAACGCCAAGGGCTACGGTTTCATCCTGGCTGATGGCCGAGATGAGGACCTATTTGCTCACTACTCGGCAATCCAGATGGATGGCTACAAGACACTCAAGGCCGGCCAACCCGTCAGCTTCGAGATCCTGCAAGGTCCGAAGGGGTTGCACGCGGTGAATATCCAGCCCGTCAACGCCAATGCATCCACCCCGTCCGCACAAGCTGCTCCGAGCAGCGAGGTAGAGAACCTCACGGCGGAAGCCTGATTCGTCAAGGATCAGACGAAACGAAAAAGGCCGGCAGCAAGCCGGCCTTTTTCATGGGCGAAGACTCACCCAGTTACATCTTGGCGATGATCGCGTCGCCGAACTCGGAGCACGACAGCAGCTTGGCGCCGTCCATCAGTCGCTCGAAGTCGTAGGTCACGGTCCTGGCAGCGATAGCACCGTTCACACCATCGATGATCAGGTCGGCCGCTTCCGGCCAGCCCATGTGGCGCAGCATCATCTCGGCGGAAAGAATCACCGAACCCGGGTTGACCTTGTCCAGGCCGGCGTACTTGGGCGCAGTGCCGTGGGTTGCCTCGAACATTGCCACCGAATCGGACAGGTTGGCGCCCGGGGCGATGCCGATACCCCCCACCTCCGCCGCCAGGGCGTCGGAGAGGTAGTCACCGTTCAGGTTCAGGGTGGCAATCACATCGTACTCGGCCGGGCGCAGCAGGATCTGCTGCAGCATGGCGTCGGCGATCACGTCCTTCACCACGATATTCTTGCCGGTGTTGGGGTTCTTGAACTGCATCCACGGGCCACCGTCGAGCAGCTGGGCGCCGAACTCGTCGCGGGCGAGCTCGTAGCCCCAGTCCTTGAAGGCACCCTCGGTGAATTTCATGATGTTGCCCTTGTGGACGATGGTCACGGAGCTGCGATCATTGTCCACGGCATATTGCAGGGCCTTGCGCACCAGACGCTTGGTGCCTTCCTGGGAAACCGGCTTGATGCCGATGCCGCAGTTGTCGGTGAAACGGATCTTCTTGACGCCCATTTCCTCGGTGAGGAACTTGATGACCTTCTGCGCCTCGGGAGTGCCAGCCTTCCACTCGACACCGGCGTAGATGTCTTCGGAGTTCTCGCGGAAGATCACCATGTCCACGTCACCAGGCTTCTTCACCGGGCTCGGGACGCCTTCGAACCAGCGCACGGGGCGCAGGCAGACATAGAGGTCGAGTTGCTGGCGCAGGGCCACGTTCAGGGAGCGGATGCCGCCACCCACCGGCGTGGTCAGCGGACCCTTGATCGATACGACATAGTCGCGAACGGCATCCAGGGTTTCCTGGGGCAGCCAGGTGTCCTGGTCGTAGACCTGGGTGGCTTTCTCGCCAGCGTAGACTTCCATCCACGCGATCTTGCGGTCGCCTTTGTAGGCTTTCTCGACGGCAGCGTCGACGACCTTGATCATGACCGGGCTGATATCCACACCAATGCCATCACCCTCGATGAAGGGGATGATCGGGTTCTTCGGTACATTCAAGGACATATCGGCGTTGACGGTGATTTTGTCACCGGCCGGCACCTGGATCTTTTGGTATCCCATGCTGAACTCCGCTTTTTGGTTGAAACCCTCTTGCAGCCTCAGAGGGTAGCTCACAAGTCGGTAATCGAACTACATCATTCCTTAGTCTAAAAAAGGGACACGCTTCACCCTGCCTTTAGGGTGGTATACTGGCCGGCATGACTTAATGGTCATCGAGGTCCGAGCAGTCTGGGACCAGACTCTCTCCTCGCAGCGGCGCACATCCCCATCAGGATCCCGCCGTACAACGCTCTACTGGCGCCCCAATATCCCCGCGGCAAATCTCGAAGGTCGGTCAACCACTTCGCTGACCGCAAGCGTGTACCAACGCGATTCGAGACTCTGTGCGCGCCCAGCAAAGAAGAGAGTTAGAACGAGATGTCCATCCGCTCGAAGATCACCTACACCTTCACCGACGAAGCACCCGCCCTTGCCACCTATTCGCTTCTTCCCATCGTAAAAGCCTTTGCCGCTTCCGCCGGCATCGACGTCGAGACCCGCGACATCTCTCTTTCGGGCCGTATCCTGGCCTCCTTCGCTGACAAGCTCGGCGACAAGGCCATCGAAGACGATCTGGCCTACCTGGCCGTACTGGCCACCGACCCCAAAGCCAACATCATCAAGCTGCCGAACATTTCCGCTTCGGTACCGCAGCTCAAGGGCGCCATCGCCGAGCTGCAGAAGCTGGGCTACGCCATCCCCGACTTCCCGGAAGACCCGCAGACCGACGAAGAGAAAGACACCCGCGCACGCTATGCCAAGGTCCTGGGTAGCGCCGTGAACCCGGTTCTGCGCGAAGGCAACTCCGACCGCCGCGCCCCGGCCGCCGTGAAAGCCTACGCCCGCAAGCATCCGCACAGCATGGGCAAGTGGAGCATGGCTTCGCGCTCCCACGCCGACTACATGCGTGGCGGCGACTTCTTCTCCAGCGAGCAGTCGGTCACCATCGGCAAAGCCGGTGAAGTCCGCATCGAATTCGTCGGCAAGGACGGCAAGGTCGAGACCAAGAAGACCCTGAAGATGCAGGACGGCGAAGTCCTCGACAGCATGTTCATGAGCTGCAGCAAACTGCGCGCCTTCTTCGAGAAGACCCTGCAGGACTGCAAGGAAACTGGCGTCATGTGGTCCCTGCACGTCAAGGCCACCATGATGAAGATCTCTCACCCGATCGTCTTCGGCCACGCCGTCACCGTCTACTACAAGGACGTGTTCGAGAAGTACGGCCAGCTGTTCGAAGAGCTGGGCGTTAACCCGAACAACGGCATCTCCAGCGTCTATGACAAGATCAAGTCGCTGCCGGCCTCGCAGCAGGAAGAAATCCTCCACGACATCCACGAGGTGTACAGCCACCGCCCGGAAATGGCGATGGTCGACTCGGTCAAGGGCATCACCAACCTGCACATCCCCAGCGACGTGATCGTCGATGCCTCCATGCCGGCCATGATCCGCAACTCGGGTCAGATGTGGGGCAAGGACGGCAAGCAGAAAGACACCAAAGCGGTAATGCCGGAAAGCACCTACGCCCGCATCTACCAGGAAATGATCAACTTCTGCAAAACCAACGGCGCATTCGACCCCACCACCATGGGCAGCGTGCCGAACGTCGGCCTGATGGCGCAGAAAGCCGAGGAATACGGTTCCCACGACAAGACCTTCGAACTGGAAGCTGACGGCGTGATGCGCGTTGTCGACGCCGACGGCAAGGTCCTGATGCAGCACGAAGTACAGGCCGGCGACATCTGGCGCGCCTGCCAGACCAAGGACGCGCCGATCCGCGATTGGGTCAAGCTGGCCGTTACCCGTGCCCGCCAGTCCAACACCCCGGCCATCTTCTGGCTGGACCCGGAGCGCGCCCACGACAACGAACTGCGCAAGAAGGTCGAGCTGTATCTGAAAGACCACGACCTGACCGGTCTGGACATCAGCATCAAGGGCTACAACGAAGCCATCCGCACCAGCATGGAGCGCCAACTGCGCGGCCAGGACACCATCTCGGTGACCGGCAACGTACTGCGCGACTACCTGACCGACCTGTTCCCGATCATGGAACTGGGCACCTCGGCCAAGATGCTGTCCATCGTTCCGCTGATGGCGGGCGGCGGCATGTACGAGACCGGCGCCGGCGGTTCGGCCCCGAAACACGTCCAGCAACTGGTGGAAGAAAACTACCTGCGCTGGGATTCCCTGGGCGAGTTCCTGGCCCTGGCCGTCTCCTTCGAAGAAGAAGGCATCAAGACCGACAACGCCAAGGCCAAGGTCCTGGGCAAGGCGCTGGACATCGCGACCGGCAAACTGCTGGACAACAACAAGTCGCCGTCGCGCAAGATCGGTGAGATCGACAACCGCGGCAGCCACTTCTACCTGGCCATGTACTGGGCCCAGGCCCTGGCCGAGCAGAACGACGACGCCGAGCTGAAAGCTCACTTCGCCGGCCTGGCCAAAACCCTGACCGAGAAGGAAGCGGCGATTGTCGCCGAACTGAACGGCGTACAGGGCAAGCCGGCGGAAATCGGTGGCTACTACCGCTCCAACCCGGAGCTGACCAGCCAGGTCATGCGCCCGAGCGCGACGTTCAACGCCGCGATCGACGCACTGGCGTAAGCCGTTTCGCGTGACACCAGAACCCCCGGGCCTTCCCGGGGGTTCTACTTTCTGCCATGCAGAACGTTAAACTCGCGCCTTTCGAACAAACGAGAACCTATCCATGCGCTGGCTTGCACACGTCACCGTCGCCACCATCGTCGAAGACCAGGGCCGCTTCCTGCTGGTGGAGGAAATCTCTGCTGACAAAAAGCAGGTCTTCAACCAGCCCGCCGGACATCTGGAGGCCAACGAGAGCCTGGTCGAGGCCGCCGTGCGCGAAACCCTCGAGGAAACCGGCTGGCATGTGGAGCTGACCGCCGTCACCGGCATCTATCTCTACACCGCCCCCAGCAACGGCGTGACCTACCAGCGTGTCTGCTTCGCCGCCCGCCCCGTGCGTCACCACCCCGAGCGCCCGCTGGACGACGGCATCCTCGGCGCCCGCTGGCTGACCCGCGACGAGCTGGCGGGCCGGCCCGAACGCTGGCGCAGCCACCTGGTGCTGCGCTGCATCGACGATTACCTGAAAGGCGAGCGCTTCCCGCTGGCCCTGATCCGCGACTGAGCCAGAGCCGCGCCTCTGCCGCTTGGCTCTGGTAGAATCGCCGTTTTTACCTGCGTCCGTGACCCGCTGCCATGTCTAGCTCACCCAAAGCCCCCCAGAACACCCGCGTCATCGTCGGCATGTCCGGCGGCGTGGACTCCTCCGTCTCCGCCCTCCTCCTCAAGGAACAGGGCTACCAGGTGGAAGGTCTGTTCATGAAGAACTGGGAAGAGGACGACGGCACCGAATACTGCACCGCGATGACCGACCTGGCCGACGCCCAGGCCGTCTGCGACCGCATCGGCATCAAGCTGCATACCGCCAACTTTGCCGCGGAGTACTGGGACAACGTCTTCGAGCACTTCCTCGAGGAATACAAGGCCGGCCGCACGCCGAACCCGGACATCCTCTGCAACCGCGAGATAAAGTTCAAAGCCTTCCTCGACTACGCCGTCGCCCTGGGCGCCGACCTGATCGCCACCGGCCACTACGTGCGCCGTCGCGACATCGACGGCCGCAGCGAGCTGCTCAAGGGCCTGGACCCGAACAAGGACCAGAGCTACTTCCTCCACGCCGTGGGCGGCGAGCAGATCGGCAAGACGCTGTTCCCGGTTGGCGAACTGGAGAAGCCCGAGGTCCGCGCCATCGCCGAGAAGTACGGCCTGGCCACCGCGAAGAAGAAGGACTCCACTGGCATCTGTTTCATTGGCGAGCGCCGCTTCAGCGACTTCCTCAAGCAGTACCTGCCGGCCCAGCCGGGCGACATCGAGACCACCGACGGCCAGGTCATCGGCAAGCACGTCGGCCTGATGTACCACACCATCGGCCAGCGCCAGGGCCTGGGCATTGGCGGCCTGAAGAACGCCGATGACAGCCCGTGGTATGTCCTGGAAAAAGACCTCGTGCGCAACGTCCTGGTCGTCGGCCAGGGCAATGACCATCCATGGCTGTTCTCCCGCGCCCTGCATGCCTCGCATATCTACTGGGTCAACCCGGTGAACCTGGAGCAACCCAGGGCGCTGCGCGCCAAAGTGCGCTATCGCCAGTCCGACCAGGACTGCATGCTGGAACGCACCGAGAACGGCTACCGCGCTGTCTTCGACGAGCCGCAGCGCGCCGTCACCCCGGGCCAGTCCGTGGTTTTCTATGACGGCGAAGTCTGCCTCGGCGGCGGCGTCATCGAATCTGCTGAACCCGCGTTCGCTAAGGACCGTACATGAGCGATCTGCACGACCAGATCATTGCCCTATCGGGCGTTTTCGAAGCCGCTGCCCTGGTAGACCGCCTCGCCCGCACCGGCCAGGTTCCCGAAGCGCCGCTGGGCTGCATGCTCGGCAGCCTGCTGGTACGCGACCCGAAGACCACCCTCGATGTCTACGGTGGCGACACCGCCAACCTGCGCGAGGGCTTCCGCGCCCTGGTCAGCGCCCTGGAACGCGATCCCAACAGCCTGCAGCGCGAGCCGCTGCGCTACGCGCTGTCGCTGATCGGCCTGGAACGCCAGTTGAACAAGCGTGATGACATGCTCGACATCATGGGCACCCGCCTGGACCAGATCCAGCAGCAGGTCCAGCACTTCGGCCTGGTCCACGAGAACGTCATCGCCTCCTGCGCCGGGCTTTACCAGGACACCCTGAGCACCTTCCGCCAGCGCATCCAGGTGCACGGCGACATGCGCCACCTGCAGATCAACGCCAACGCCGCGCGCATTCGCGCCCTGCTGCTGGCCGGCATTCGCTCCGCACGCCTGTGGCGACAGCTCGGCGGCAACCGCTGGCAGATGCTCTTCGCCCGAAAGAAAATGCTCAACGAGCTGCGCCCTCTGCTGCGCGGCTGAAGCATGCCCTTCCGGTCGCCGCAAGGGCGACCGGTACGCGCCATTCGTGTATGATGTGCGCCCTTTTCGTTGACCGACAGCTACGAGAACGCCCCCATGCAGCTTTCCTCCCTTACTGCGGTTTCCCCCGTTGACGGCCGTTACGGCAGCAAAACCAGCGCCCTGCGTCCGATCTTCAGCGAATACGGCCTGATCCGTTTCCGCGTCCTGGTGGAGGTTCGCTGGTTGCAGCGTCTCGCCGCCCATGCCGGCATCCCTGAAGTAGCGCCCTTCTCCGCCGAAGCCAACGCCGTGCTGAACCAACTGGCCGACGACTTCCAGCTGGAGCACGCGCAGCGCATCAAGGACATCGAGCGCACCACCAACCACGACGTCAAAGCCGTGGAGTACCTGCTCAAGGAACAAGCCGCCAAACTGCCGGAACTGGCCAAGGTCAGCGAGTTCATCCACTTCGCCTGCACCTCCGAGGACATCAACAACCTGTCCCACGCCCTGATGCTGCGCGAAGGCCGTGACAGCGTGCTGCTGCCGCTGATGCGCCAGATCGCCGACTCCATCCGCGAGCTGGCGGTGAAATTCGCCGACGTGCCGATGCTCTCGCGCACCCACGGCCAGCCGGCCTCCCCGACTACCCTGGGCAAGGAACTGGCCAACGTCGTCTACCGCCTGGAGCGCCAGATCAAGCAAGTCGCCTCGGTCGAGCTGCTGGGCAAGATCAACGGCGCCGTGGGCAACTACAACGCCCACCTGTCCGCCTATCCGCAGGTTGACTGGGAAGCCAACGCCCGCGAATTCATCGAGGGCGACCTCGGCCTGAACTGGAACCCCTACACCACCCAGATCGAGCCGCACGACTACATCGCCGAGCTGTTCGACGCCATCGCGCGCTTCAACACCATCCTCATCGATTTCGACCGCGACGTCTGGGGCTACATCTCCCTGGGCTACTTCAAGCAGAAGACCGTCGCCGGCGAAATCGGCTCCTCGACCATGCCGCACAAGGTCAACCCGATCGACTTCGAGAACTCCGAAGGCAACCTGGGCATCGCCAACGCACTGTTCCAGCACCTGGCCAGCAAGCTGCCGATCTCCCGCTGGCAGCGCGACCTGACCGACTCCACCGTGCTGCGCAACCTGGGCGTCGGTTTCGCCCACAGCGTGATCGCCTACGAAGCCAGCCTGAAAGGCATCGGCAAGATGGAGCTGAACGCTGCGCGCATCGCCGAAGACCTGGACGCCTGCTGGGAAGTCCTGGCCGAGCCGGTGCAGACCGTCATGCGCCGCTACGGCATCGAGAACCCCTACGAGAAGCTCAAGGAGCTGACCCGCGGCAAAGGCATCAGCGCCGAGGCCCTGCAGGTATTCATCGAAGGCCTTGACATGCCGGCCGAAGCCAAGGCCGAGCTGAAGAAACTGACCCCCGCGAACTACATTGGTAACGCTGCCGCCCAGGCCAAGCGCATCTGAGATTCGCCCCAACTTTGCACGCCCGGCTGTGCCGGGCGTTTTTGTTTCAAGGACTTAGACATGAATCCTGCTATCCCTCTTCAGCTTTTGGGCGGCATCAGCGCCGAAGAATTCCTCCGCGACTACTGGCAGAAGAAGCCCCTGCTGGTGCGCCAGGCCATCCCGGATTTCAAGAGCCCGCTGGACCCTGACGAACTGGCCGGCCTCGCCCTGGAAGAGATGATCGAGTCGCGCATCGTCGTCGAGCACGGCGACAGCCCCTGGGAACTGCGCCGCGGCCCGTTCCAGGAAGACACCTTCAGCCAGATGCCCGAGCGTGACTGGACCCTGCTGGTACAGGCGGTCGATCAGTTCATCCCGGAAGTCGCCGAACTGCTGGAACACTTCAAGTTCCTGCCCAGCTGGCGTATCGACGACGTGATGATCAGCTACGCCGCACCGGGCGGCGGCGTTGGCCCGCACTTCGACAATTACGACGTATTCCTGCTGCAGGGCCACGGTCATCGCCGCTGGAAAGTCGGCCAGACCTGCGACGCCAGCAGCCCGATGCTGCCGCACGCCGATCTGCGCATCCTCGCCGAATTCGAAGAGAGCGCCGAATGGGTCCTGGAGCCCGGCGACATGCTCTACCTGCCGCCGCGCGTCGCCCACTACGGCATCGCCGAAGACGACTGCATGACCTATTCGGTCGGCTTCCGCGCCCCCAGCGCCGCCGAAGTGCTGACCCACTTCACCGACTTCCTCGCGCAGTTCCTTTCCGACGAAGAACGTTACAGCGACGCCGGCATGGCCGCGATGAAAGGTGATTTCGACCAGCACCAGATCCAGCGCGACGCCCTCGACCGCCTGAAGAACCTGCTACAGGAACACATGAGCGACGAGCGCCTGCTGCTGACCTGGTTCGGCCAGTTCATGACCGAGCCGCGCTACCCGGAACTGGTGGCCGGCGAGGAGATCGAGGAAGACGACCTGACCGCCGCCATCGAGGACGGCGAGGTACTGATCCGCAACCCCAGCGCCCGCATGGCCTGGAGCGAAGTGGACGTCGGCCTGCTGCTGTTCGCCAGCGGCCAGACCGTGGTCCTGCCGGAAAAACTGCGCGACCTGCTCAAGCTGGTGTGCTCGGCGGAATCGCTGCACGAAGGGAATCTCGGCCAATGGCTGGCCGACGACGATGGGCGTAAGCTCATCGGAGAACTGATCAAACAGGGCAGTCTGGAGTTTGCCGATGAGTAGCAAGATCAGGGTTCGCGTGGCGGACTGGCAGAAGGATAATGCCGATCTGCGGCGCATTCGCGAGGCGGTATTCATCGCCGAGCAATCGGTCCCGCCGGAACTCGAATGGGACGCCGAGGATGTCGAAGCCGTGCACTTCCTGGCCTTCGAAGGCGACTACGCCATCGGTACCGCCCGCCTCCTGCCGGACGGGCATATCGGCCGGGTATCGGTGCTCAAGGACTGGCGCGGCCTGAAGGTCGGCGACCTGCTGATGCGCGCCGCCATCGAGCAGGCCGAAAGCCAGGGGCTGAAACGCCAGTTGCTGACGGCACAGGTCTACGCCATTCCCTTCTACGAACGGCTAGGCTTTCAGGTAGCCAGCGGCGAATTCCTCGACGCCGGCCTCCCCCACGTGGACATGGTGCGCGAAAGCGCCTGAGCAGCTATTCAGCAAGGAGCGACATGGATAACGCCCCGGACCAAGACGACCTCCCGGTAGAACTGCCGGACATCGAGTTTCAGTCACCGGGGCGTTTTGCCGTCCACAACCCGCCCAGCGAAGCGCTGCCGCCCGAAATACTCGAGCCGGCGCCCTTCCGCCTCGGCGAAGGCGACCAACTGCAGCGTTTCAGCAAGCCGGACGATGCACGCGCGCACGCTCTGGCGCTGATCCAGCAGGCGCGCCGCACGCTCTATATCTACACACCTGACCTCGAGCCCTGGCTGTATCACCACAGCAGCATCCAGGAAGCCTGCACCCAGTTGCTGCTGGGCAATCCGCGCAACCGCCTGATGATCCTGCTGCGCGACAGCACGCGCGCGGTGAAGGAAGGCCATCGCCTGCTCAACCTCAGCCGCCGCTTGTCCAGCTACTGCCAGATTCGCCGGATCAATCCCGACTACCCCAGCGAGGAGCACGCCTTCCTCCTGGCTGACGATTGCGGCCTGCTGCTGCGCCCGGAGCCGGGCGAATACGCCGGATACGTGCACTACAACAATGCTGGCCGCGTCCGCCAGCTGATCGCGCAATTCGAACAGACCTGGAATACCAGCGTCCTCGACCCGAACCTGCGGAGTTTCCTGATTTGAGCCGACACCCTCTTGCCCTGATGCTCGCCTGCGCGATCAGCGTCACTGCCACGGCAGCGCCGCGCACCGAGATCATTCCGCTCAACTACCGCACCGCCGAAGACGTGCTGCCGGTGGCGCAGCAGGTGCTGGGCAACGAGGGCCGGGTCACCGCCTATGGCAACCAGTTGGTGGTCAACGCCGAGCTGCCGAAGATCCGCGAGCTGCAGCAAGTAATCGAACAACTGGATACACGTCCGCACCAGCTACTGATCAGCCTCGACACCGTCGATGGCAGCCAGGGCAGCCAGAGCGGCTACTCGGTGGACGGCTCGGTCAGCGCCGGCAACGTGGAGATCCAGTCCGGCCACGGCAAAGTCAACGGCCGCGACCAGGTGCGCATCATCAACCGCTCCACCAGCAGCCGCGGCGGCGGCACCCAGCAGGTGCGCGCTACCGAGGGCTCCCCCGCATTCATCCAGGTCGGCCAGAGCCAACCGGTGACCAACGCCGGCATCGGTCCCTACGGCCAGGTCTACAGCCAGACCGAGTATCGCGACGCCAACCAGGGCATGTATGTAACGGCGAGCCTGTCCGGCAATCTCGTGCACATCACCCTGAGCACTCGCAACGACCGCTTCAACGGCAATTACCAGGGATCGATGAATACCAGCTCAGCCGACACCCGGGTCAGCGGCCCGATCGGCCAGTGGATCGAGATCGGCGGCGTCAGCGAGAGCAACCAGAGCACGCAGAGCGGCTACACCCGCCAATACAGCACCCAGGGCCGCAACGACAGCAGCCTGCGGGTGAAGGTCGAAGTGCTCGACTAATCCTTCCGTAGGTGACCTGCCAGTCCTCGTTAGACCTTCGTGTAGTAGTCCAAAAAAAACACTACAAAACGTTTGACGAACGCTCGTTTGAAAGGGCATGATGGCCTCGCTCCCGCTAACCAGAGGGCCTCAAAGCCCTTCGGACCAAGCCAGTGGCCCACCCGCCATGCAGGTCCGTGTTGTTAAGCCCACAAGGCGGATCGACGAGGTTGCGACTGGCAAGAGGTTGTCCTGAGGGACGGGGAAGCAAGCCTAAGCAACAGCACGAAGTGACGGATTCAGCCGTCCACCATCGCCCAACGGCTGCCACGAGCCGGCAAGCGATTCTGGATGTACCGCTGCAGTCACCAGTCTGTCCGCCGCGCCACCCCACTCCTCCAGCGTCATTCCTTCTTTCGGTCGCCCCTTCGCCATCCCGCGGCGAGCAACCCGCAGTCAAATCCGTTTCGATACAGGTTTTGAGTGGGTAAGTCGGTGCTCAACCAAACACATACTTTGAAGGATTGACCATGTCCGCATATCAAAACGACATCAAAGCCGTTGCCGCTCTGAAAGAGAAAACCGGTAACAGCTGGAGCGCTATCAACCCCGAGTCGGTTGCCCGTATGCGCGCTCAGAACCGCTTCAAGACTGGTCTGGACATCGCCAAGTACACTGCGGCCATCATGCGCAAGGACATGGCCGAGTATGACGCCGACAACTCCGTCTACACCCAGTCGCTGGGTTGCTGGCACGGCTTCATCGGTCAGCAGAAGCTGATCTCGATCAAGAAGCACCTGAAGACCACCAACAAGCGCTACCTCTACCTGTCCGGCTGGATGGTTGCCGCGCTGCGTTCCGACTTCGGCCCGCTGCCCGACCAGTCCATGCACGAAAAAACCGCCGTTTCCGGCCTGATCGAAGAGCTCTACACCTTCCTGCGCCAGGCTGACGCCCGTGAGCTGGACCTGCTCTTCACCGCCCTGGACAGCGCTCGTGCCGCCGGCGACAAAGCCAAACAGGACGAAATCCAGGCTCAGATCGATGGCTACGAAACCCACGTAGTACCGATCATCGCCGACATCGACGCCGGCTTCGGCAACCCGGAAGCCACCTACCTGCTGGCCAAGAAGATGATCGAAGCCGGTGCCTGCTGCATCCAGATCGAGAACCAGGTTTCCGACGAGAAGCAGTGCGGCCACCAGGACGGTAAAGTGACCGTTCCGCACGAAGACTTCCTCGCCAAGATCAACGCCGTTCGCTACGCGTTCCTCGAACTGGGCGTTGACGACGGTGTGATCGTTGCCCGTACCGACTCCCTGGGCGCCGGCCTGACCAAGCAGATCGCCGTGACCAAAGAGCCGGGCGACCTGGGCGACCAATACAACTCCTTCCTGGATTGCGAAGAAGTTTCCGCTGCCGAACTGCAGAACGGCGACGTGGTGATCAACCGCGGCGGCAAGCTGCTGCGTCCGAAGCGCCTGGCTTCCAACCTGTTCCAGTTCCGCAAGGGCACCGGCGAAGACCGTTGCGTCCTCGACTGCATCACCTCGCTGCAGAACGGCGCCGACCTGCTGTGGATCGAAACCGAGAAGCCGCACGTTGGCCAGATCAAGGGCATGGTTGACCGCATCCGCCAAGTCATCCCGAACGCCAAGCTGGTTTACAACAACAGCCCGTCGTTCAACTGGACCCTGAACTTCCGCCAGCAGGTCTTCGACGCGTTCGTTGCCGAAGGCAAGGACGTTTCCGCCTACGACCGCGCCAAGCTGATGAGCGTCGAGTACGACGAGACCGAACTGGCCCAGGTTGCCGACGAGAAGATCCGTACCTTCCAGCGCGATGGTTCCGCCCACGCCGGCATCTTCCACCACCTGATCACCCTGCCGACCTACCACACCGCCGCTCTGTCGACCGACAACCTGGCCAAAGGCTACTTCGCCGACCAGGGCATGCTGGCCTACGTGAAAGGCGTTCAGCGTCAGGAACTGCGTCAGGGCATCGCCTGCGTCAAGCACCAGAACATGGCTGGCTCGGACATCGGCGACAACCACAAAGAGTACTTCGCTGGCGAAGCTGCTCTGAAAGCCTCGGGTAAAGACAACACCATGAACCAGTTCCACTAAGAACTGGCTCACCAGCCCCTCGGGGCTGGCAGGCTCAACAAGACCCCGGCCTCGGCCGGGGTCTTGTTTTTTGCGCTTGGCCAAACCGCCAGCCGCCCGCTCTTCGCCCGCCAAGGGCAAAGCCGCATCGGTATGTCAGCCTCGGGCCTCCTCAAGACAAGCGGACAGCCCCTCCATGAACGCAACGCCCAGGCGCAATCGCCTCGCCCTCGCCGCCCATCTCATTCAGCGCCTGCCACGCCGCCTTCATGAGCCGCTGCTCAGCCGCCTGTTCTGCTCACAGGTGCGCTTCGCCGGGACGGCGGGCGTACGCATACAGCAGCTATCCCACAACAAAGTGCGCATGAGCCTGGCCAACCACCGCCGCGCTCGCAATCACATTGGCGGCGTGCACGCCGCCGCCATGGCCCTGCTGGCCGAGTCCGCCAGCGGCTGCATGGTTGGCATGAACCTGCCGGATCACAAGCTGCCGCTGATCAAGACCCTCAAGGTGGACTACCTGCGCCGGGCCCGCGGCGGCCTGCGCGCCATCGCCACGCTGCAGCCTGAACAGCGGCGCGCCATGCAGGAGCAGGACAAGGGCGAAGCACTGATCCAGGTGATCCTGCTGGACGACTCCGGCGACCAGCCGGTGCACTGCGAAATGCTCTGGGCGTGGATCACCAAGAGAAACTGAACCACCCAGCACCGGGACACCCAGGGAGTGGATGAAGGGCGCGCTCGCCGTCACTATTTGCGCGAAATAAAAAGCGCGCCGCTTATATGTAGTAAAGTTACGGATATACGACACTGCAAATGATAATACTTATCATTTATAGATCATCGATTTATTGCGAACAAATACCTCGAAAGTACTATTCGACCAAAGCCGAAGTGCCGTCACACTAGGCATTCAGAGGCGCGCAAACAGGGCGCTACGGGAAATGCAAAAGCCTTTTGCCCGAAATAGAAGCATCTGTTTGTGTTGGAAAAATTTACTTGCTGAAGGCTTTGGGCATAAAATTGGAAAGATGACCTGAACCCTTAGCTCACTATCCTTGAGTTGTCGGGTTCGCAGTAGTCGGGCGTTGCGCCCGAAACCCAAGACAATCGTTATTTGTAGGAAGGAGTATCGGCATGCCCAATCCAGCTGAACTTGCAGCTCAACACTGGGGACTCGCCGCCTTCCTTTTAGGAGTGCTGGGCCTGCTCGCCTTCATGCTAGGGGTTTCCAGCCTGCTTGGCAGTAAGGCATTTGGTCGCAGCAAGAACGAACCGTTCGAATCCGGGATCGTTCCTACCGGCAGCGCACGCCTGCGTCTGTCGGCAAAATTCTATCTGGTCGCGATGCTCTTCGTGATCTTCGACGTCGAAGCCCTCTTCCTCTTCGCCTGGTCCGTGTCCGTCCGTGAAAGCGGTTGGGCAGGTCTGATCGAGGCAACCATTTTCATAGCAATTCTGTTGGCAGGTCTTGTCTACCTGTGGCGTATCGGCGCGCTCGATTGGGCACCGGCGGCACGTCGCGCACGGCAGGCGAAGCTAAAACAATGAGGCTTTGGCGATGCAATACAAACTTACCCGGATCGATCCGGATGCGCCCAATGATCAGTACCCGATCGGCGAACGCGAAACGGTAGAAGACCCGCTCATCGAAGGGCAGGTCCACAAGAACATCTTCATGGGCAAGCTCGAGGATGTTCTCAACGGTGCGGTGAACTGGGGTCGCAAGAACTCCCTGTGGCCGTACAACTTCGGGCTGTCCTGCTGCTACGTGGAGATGACCACGGCGTTCACCGCGCCGCACGACATCGCCCGTTTCGGCGCCGAAGTGATCCGTGCATCGCCGCGCCAGGCTGACTTCATGGTCATCGCCGGCACCTGCTTCATCAAGATGGCTCCGGTCATCCAGCGCCTGTACGAGCAGATGCTGGAACCCAAGTGGGTGATCTCGATGGGGTCGTGCGCCAACTCCGGCGGCATGTACGACATCTACTCGGTCGTTCAGGGGGTCGACAAGTTCCTCCCCGTGGACGTGTACATCCCCGGCTGCCCGCCCCGTCCGGAGGCGTTCCTGCAAGGCCTGATGCTGCTGCAGGAATCCATCGGCCAGGAGCGTCGTCCGTTGTCCTGGGTTGTAGGCGATCAAGGCATCTATCGTGCCGACATGCCTGCCCAGAAGGATCTCAAGCGCGAACAGCGCATTGCGGTCACCAACCTGCGCAGCCCCGACGAAGTGTGATCCGGCCCTCCACGAGAGGCCCGTTTTCACTCCACCGTTGACCGAGTGACTTAAAGACTATGAATGCAGACTCCGCTCTGTACATCCCGCCTTACAAGGCAGACGACCAAGACATCGTCGTCGAACTGAATTCCCGCTTTGGCGCCGAAGCCTTCACCGTCCAGGCCACCCGCACCGGCATGCCGGTGCTCTGGGTTGCCCGTGAGCGCCTGATCGACGTCCTCACCTTCCTGCGCAATGTGCCCAAGCCGTACGTCATGCTCTATGACCTGCACGGTGTCGACGAGCGCCTGCGCACCCACCGTCGCGGCCTGCCGGGCGCCGACTTCAGCGTGTTCTACCACCTGATGTCGCTCGAGCGTAATAGTGACGTGATGATCAAGGTGGCCTTGTCCGAAGGCGACCTCAACCTGCCCACCGCCACCCGTATCTGGCCGAACGCCAACTGGTACGAGCGTGAGGTCTGGGACATGTACGGGATCACCTTCAATGGTCACCCGCACCTGACCCGCATGCTGATGCCGCCGACCTGGGAAGGTCACCCGCTGCGCAAGGATTACCCGGCGCGCGCCACCGAGTTCGATCCCTACGCGCTGTCCGCTGCCAAGCAGGACCTCGAGCAGGAAGCCCTGCGCTTCAAGCCCGAAGACTGGGGCATGAAGCGCCATGGCGAGAACGAGGACTTCATGTTCCTCAACCTCGGCCCGAACCACCCGTCCGCTCACGGTGCATTCCGCATCATCCTGCAGCTGGACGGTGAAGAGATCCTCGATTGCGTTCCGGAAATCGGCTACCACCACCGTGGCGCCGAGAAGATGGCAGAGCGCCAGTCCTGGCACAGCTTCATTCCGTACACCGACCGTATCGACTACCTCGGCGGCGTGATGAACAACCTGCCGTACGTGCTCTCGGTCGAGAAGCTCGCCGGCATCAAGGTGCCGCAGCGGGTCGACGTCATCCGCATCATGATGTCGGAGTTCTTCCGCATCCTGAACCACCTGCTCTACCTGGGTACCTATATCCAGGACGTGGGTGCGATGACCCCGGTGTTCTTCACCTTCACCGACCGCCAGCGCGCCTACAAGGTCGTCGAAGCCATCACCGGCTTCCGCCTGCACCCGGCCTGGTACCGCATCGGCGGCGTAGCACACGACCTGCCGCGCGGCTGGGACAAGCTGGTCCGCGAATTCCTCGACTGGATGCCCAAGCGCCTGGACGAGTACGAAACCGCTGCCCTGAAGAACAGCATCCTGCGTGGCCGTACCATCGGCGTCGCGGCGTACAACACCAAGGAAGCGCTGGAATGGGGCACCACCGGCGCCGGCCTGCGCGCCACCGGCTGCGACTTCGACCTGCGTAAAGCGCGCCCCTACTCCGGCTACGAGAACTTCGAGTTCGAAGTGCCGCTGGCGGCCAACGGCGACGCCTACGACCGCTGCATGGTCAAGATGGGTGAAATGCGCCAGAGCCTGCGCATCATCGAGCAGTGCCTGAAGAACATGCCCGAAGGCCCGTACAAGGCCGACCACCCGCTGACCACGCCGCCGCCCAAAGAGCGCACGCTGCAGCACATCGAGACCCTGATCACCCACTTCCTGCAGGTTTCCTGGGGCCCGGTCATGCCGGCCAACGAAGCCTTCCAGATGGTGGAAGCGACCAAGGGCATCAACAGCTACTACCTGACGAGCGATGGCAGCACCATGAGCTACCGGACCCGAATCCGGACGCCCAGCTTCGCGCACCTGCAGCAGATTCCGTCGGTGATCAACGGCAGCATGATCGCTGACCTGATCGCCTATCTGGGCAGTATCGACTTCGTTATGGCCGACGTGGACCGCTGATCATGAGTACCCTTATCCAGACTGATCGTTTCGAACTCAGCGAAACCGAGCGCTCGGCCATCGAGCACGAAATGCATCACTACGAGGACTCCCGTGCGGCGTCCATCGAAGCCCTGAAGATCGTCCAGAAGCAGCGCGGCTGGGTACCGGACGGCGCCATCCCGGCGATCGCCGACATCCTCGGCATCCCCGACAGTGACGTCGAAGGCGTGGCTACCTTCTATAGCCAGATCTTCCGCCAGCCGGTCGGTCGCCACATCATCCGCGTCTGCGACAGCATGGTCTGCTACATCGGCGGCCACGAGTCCGTGGTTAGCGAGATCCAGAAGCAGCTGGGCATCGGCCTCGGCCAGACCACCGCCGACGGCCGCTTCACCCTGCTGCCGGTGTGCTGCCTGGGCAACTGCGACAAGGCCCCGGCGATGATGATCGACGACGACACCTTCGGCGACCTGCGTCCCGACGGCGTCGCCAAACTGCTGGAGGCCTACGCATGAGTCGCCTCACCTCCTACGGCACGCCCAACCGCACCGCGCGCGCGGCCGAAACCCATCCGCTGACCTGGCGCCTGCGTGACGACGGTGCCCCGGTCTGGCTGGAGGAGTACCAGTCGAAGAATGGCTACGCCGCCGCGCGCAAGGCGCTGGCGCAGATGGCCACCGACGACATCGTCCAGACCGTCAAGGACTCCGGCCTCAAGGGCCGCGGCGGTGCGGGCTTCCCCACCGGCGTGAAGTGGGGCCTGATGCCCAAGGACGAATCCCTCAACATCCGCTACCTGCTGTGCAACGCGGACGAGATGGAGCCCAACACCTGGAAGGACCGCATGCTCATGGAGCAGCTGCCGCACCTGCTGGTGGAAGGCATGCTGATCTCCGCGCGCGCCCTCAAGGCCTACCGCGGCTACATCTTCCTGCGCGGCGAGTATGTCGACGCAGCCCGTAACCTGAACCGCGCCATCGAGGAAGCCAAGGCCGCCGGCCTGCTGGGCAAGAACATCCTCGGCAGCGGCTTCGATTTCGAGCTGTTCGTCCACACCGGCGCCGGCCGCTACATCTGTGGCGAAGAGACCGCACTGATCAACTCGCTGGAAGGCCGCCGCGCCAACCCGCGCTCCAAGCCGCCCTTCCCCGCCGCCGTTGGCGTCTGGGGCAAGCCGACCTGCGTGAACAACGTCGAGACCCTGTGCAACGTACCGGCGATCGTCGAGCACGGTGTCGACTGGTACAAGGGCCTCGCTCGCCCAGGCAGCGAAGACATGGGCACCAAGCTCATGGGCTTCTCCGGCAAGGTGAAGAACCCCGGTATCTGGGAACTGCCCTTCGGCCTCCCGGCCCGCGAGCTGTTCGAGGATTACGCCGGCGGCATGCGCGACGGCTACAAGCTCAAGGCCTGGCAGCCGGGCGGCGCCGGTACCGGCTTCCTTCTGCCGGAACACCTGGATGCCCTGTTCTATGCCGGCGGCGTTGCCAAGGTTGGCACCCGTATGGGTACCGGCCTGGCCATGGCGGTGGACGACAGCGTCAACATGGTCTCGCTGCTGCGCAACATGGAAGAGTTCTTCGCCCGCGAATCCTGCGGCTGGTGCACTCCGTGCCGCGACGGCCTGCCGTGGAGCGTGAAGGTCCTGCGCGCGCTGGAGAAAGGCGAAGGTGCCCAGGGCGACCTGGAAACCCTCGAGCAGCTCGTCAACTTCCTCGGCCCCGGCAAGACCTTCTGTGCCCACGCACCGGGTGCCGTCGAGCCGCTGGGCAGCGCACTGAAGTATTTCCGTCCCGAGTTCGAAGCGGGCATTTCCCGCCAGGCTCAGGCCGTACAAGCACCGCAGACCGTCGGCGCTTGATGCTTTGATCGCCGGGCGCTGCGCCCGGCGTTGTTTCGTTGCAGTGCCGCGGCGTGCCGCCGGCCCGATGAAACCGTGATTTCTATTAGCCACGCCCGCTGACAACGGGCCAACGAAGACTTAGACCCATGGCCACGATCCACGTAGACGGCAAGACGTTAGAAGTCGACGGAGCGGACAACCTGTTGCAGGCCTGCCTCTCCCTCGGTCTCGACATCCCCTACTTCTGCTGGCACCCGGCGCTCGGAAGCGTCGGCGCATGCCGCCAGTGCGCGGTCAAGCAGTACACCGACGAGAACGACAAACGCGGTCGTCTCGTCATGTCCTGCATGACTCCCGCCACCGACAACACCTGGATTTCCATCGAAGACGAAGAGGCCAAGCAGTTCCGCGCCAGCGTCGTCGAATGGCTGATGACCAACCACCCGCACGACTGCCCGGTCTGCGAGGAAGGCGGTCACTGCCACCTGCAGGACATGACGGTGATGACCGGCCACAACCAGCGCCGGTACCGCTTCACCAAGCGCACCCACCAGAACCAGGAGCTCGGCCCGTTCATCGCCCACGAGATGAACCGCTGCATCGCCTGCTACCGCTGCGTCCGTTACTACAAGGACTACGCCGGCGGCACCGACCTGGGCGTCTATGGCGCGCATGACAACGTCTATTTCGGCCGCATCGAGGACGGTGTGCTGGAGAGCGAGTTCTCCGGCAACCTGACCGAGGTCTGCCCGACTGGCGTGTTCACCGACAAGACCCACTCCGAGCGCTACAACCGCAAGTGGGACATGCAGTTCGCCCCGAGCATCTGCCATGGCTGCTCCAGCGGCTGCAACATCAGCCCCGGCGAGCGTTACGGTGAAATCCGCCGCATCGAGAACCGCTACAACGGCTCGGTGAACCACTACTTCCTGTGCGACCGCGGCCGCTTCGGCTACGGCTACGTCAACCGCGAAGACCGCCCGCGTCAGCCGCAGCTGATGCTGAGCAAGCAGAAGCTCTCGCTGGACGGCGCCCTCGACCAGACCGCTGCCCTGCTCAAGGGCCGCAAGGTCATCGGTATCGGTTCGCCGCGCGCCAGCCTGGAAAGCAACTACGCCCTGGCCGAACTGGTCGGCGCGCAGAACTACTACAGCGGCATCTCCGCCGACGAGCTGCAACGCCTGCAGCTGGTGCTGAAAGTGATGCAGGACGGCCCGCTGCCGGTGCCGACCATCCGTGACATCGAAGACCACGACGCAGTATTCGTGCTTGGCGAAGACCTGACCCAGACCGCTGCCCGTATCGCCCTGGCCCTGCGCCAGTCGGTCAAAGGTAAGGGCGAGGACATGGCAGCCGCGATGAAGATCCAGCCGTGGCTCGACGCCGCGGTGAAGACCATCGCCCAGCACGAGATGAACCCGCTGTTCATCGCCAGCCTGGATGAAACCCGCCTGGACGACGTCGCTGCCGAGTGCGTGCACGCCGCTACCGAAGACCTGGCTCGCCTGGGCTTCGCCGTGGCCCATGCCATCGACGCGAGCGCCCCGGCCGTGGCCGGCCTCGACGCCGAAGCCGCCGCCCTGGCCCAGCGCATCGCCGATGCCCTGGTCGCCGCCAAGCGCCCGTTGGTCATCTCCGGCACCTCGCTGGGCAGCAACGCCCTGATCGAAGCCGCCGCCAACATCGCCAGCGCGCTGAAGAACCGCGAGAAGAACGGCTCCCTGAGCCTGGTCGTCCCGGAAGCCAACAGCCTGGGCCTGGCGCTCTTCGGCGGCGAGTCCGTTGAAGCCGCTCTGGAACAGCTGACCTCCGGCGCCGCCGATGCCGTGGTGATCCTGGAAAACGACCTGTACCGCCGCGCCGACGCTGCCGCTGTCGATGCCGCCCTGGCCGCCGCCAAGATCGTCGTGGTCGCCGACCACCAGCAGACCGCCACCAGCGCCAAGGCCACCGTCCTGCTGCCGGCCGCCAGCTTCGCCGAAGGCGATGGCACCCTGGTCAGCCAGGAAGGCCGCGCCCAGCGTTTCTTCCAGGTCTACGACCCGACCTACTACAACGCCGACAACCTGGTCCGCGAAGGCTGGCGCTGGCTGCACGCCCTGCACAGCACCCTCGAAGGCAAGCGCGTCGACTGGACCCAGCTGGACCACGTGATCGACGCCGTCGTCGCCGCCAAACCGCAACTGGCCGGCATCCGCGAAGCCGCGCCGAACGCCGCGTTCCGCATCAAGGGCCTGAAGCTGGCGCGCGAGCCGCACCGCTACTCCGGCCGTACCTCGATGCGCGCCAACATCAATGTCAGCGAGCCGCGTCAGCCGCAGGACATCGACTCCGCCTTCGCCTTCTCCATGGAAGGCTACGCCGGCAGCACCGAACCGCGTCAGCAGATTCCGTTCGCCTGGTCCCCGGGCTGGAACTCCCCGCAAGCCTGGAACAAGTTCCAGGACGAAGTCGGCGGCCACCTGCGCGCCGGCGATCCGGGCGTACGCCTGATCGAGGCCAAGGGCGAAGCCCTGTGGTTCAGCGAGATTCCCGCGCCGTTCCACACCGCCGCCAGCCAGTTCAAGGTGGTGCCCTTCTATCACCTGTTCGGCAGCGAGGAGAATTCCGCCAAGGCCGCCCCGGTGCAGGAGCGCATCCCGCAGACCTACGTCACCCTGGCCAAGGCCGAGGCTGATCGCCTGGGCGTCAACGAAGGCGCGATCATCCGCCTGACCGTCAAGGGCCAGGAACTGCGCCTGCCGCTGCGCGTGAGCGAAGAGCTCGGTGCCGGCCTGGTCGCCCTGCCGATCGGTCTGCAAGGCATTCCCGCCGGTGTCATCGGCGCCACGGCTGAAGGTCTGCAGGAGGCTGCACAATGAGTTTGATGAGCATGAGCTGGCTGACCCCCGCCGTCGTCGACATCATCATCGAAGTCATCAAGGCCATCGTCATCCTGCTCGCCGTGGTCGTCTGCGGCGCGCTGCTCAGCTGGGTCGAGCGTCGTCTGCTCGGCCTCTGGCAGGACCGCTACGGTCCGAACCGGGTCGGCCCCTTCGGGGCCTTCCAGCTCGGTGCCGACATGCTGAAGATGTTCTTCAAGGAAGACTGGACCCCGCCGTTCGCCGACAAGATGATCTTCACCCTCGCGCCCATGATTGCCATGGGTGCGCTGCTGGTGGCGTTCGCGGTCATCCCGATCACCCCGACCTGGGGTGTGGCGGACCTGAACATCGGCATCCTGTTCTTCTTCGCCATGGCCGGCCTGACCGTGTACGCGGTGCTGTTCGCCGGCTGGTCGAGCAACAACAAGTTCGCCCTCCTCGGCAGCCTGCGCGCCTCGGCCCAGACCATCTCCTACGAGGTGTTCCTGGCCCTGTCGCTGATGGGTATCGTCGCTCAGGTCGGTTCGTTCAGCCTGCGCGACATCGTCGATTACCAGGCCGAGCACATGTGGTTCATCATTCCGCAGTTCTTCGGTTTCATGACCTTCTTCGTCGCTGGTGTCGCCGTGACTCACCGTCACCCGTTCGACCAGCCCGAAGCCGAACAGGAACTGGCCGACGGTTACCACATCGAGTACGCCGGCATGAAATGGGGCATGTTCTTCGTCGGCGAGTACATCGGCATCGTGCTGGTGTCCGCGTTGCTGGCGACCCTGTTCTTCGGCGGCTGGCATGGCCCGTTCGGCATCCTGCCGCAGATCCCGTTCATCTGGTTCGCCCTGAAAACCGGCTTCTTCATCATGATGTTCATTCTGCTGCGGGCCTCGATTCCACGCCCGCGCTATGACCAGGTGATGGCCTTCAGCTGGAAGTTCTGCCTCCCGCTGACCCTGATCAACCTGCTGGTGACCGGCGCTGTCGTGCTGGCGACCCAGTAAGGAGTACGACCATGATCAAGTACATTTTCGACGTGGTGCACGGCACCTACACCCAGCTGCGCAGCCTGGTGATGATCTTCGGTCACGCCTTCCGCAAGCGTGACACCCTGCAGTACCCGGAAGAGCCCGTGTACCTGCCGCCGCGCTACCGTGGCCGCATCGTGCTCACCCGCGATCCCGACGGCGAGGAGCGCTGCGTTGCGTGCAACCTGTGCGCCGTGGCCTGCCCGGTTGGCTGCATCTCCCTGCAGAAGGCCGAGATGGACGATGGCCGCTGGTACCCCGAGTTCTTCCGCATCAACTTCTCCCGCTGCATCTTCTGCGGCCTGTGCGAAGAAGCCTGCCCGACCACCGCGATCCAGCTGACCCCGGATTTCGAGATGGGCGAGTTCAAGCGCCAGGACCTGGTCTACGAGAAGGAAGACCTGCTGATCTCCGGCCCCGGCAAGAACCCGGACTACAACTTCTACCGCGTTGCCGGCATGGCCATCGCCGGCAAGCCGAAAGGCGCCGCGCAGAACGAGGCCGAACCGATCAACGTCAAGAGCCTGCTGCCGTAAGGAGACGTCGCGTGGAATTCGCTTTCTACTTCGCCGCCGGCGTCGCCGTGCTGGCAACCTTCCGGGTCATCACCAACAGCAACCCGGTGCATGCCCTGCTCTACCTCATCATTTCGCTGCTCGCGGTATCGATGACCTTCTTCAGCCTCGGCGCCCCGTTCGCCGGTGCCCTGGAGATCATCGTCTACGCCGGCGCGATCATGGTGCTGTTCGTCTTCGTGGTGATGATGCTCAACCTCGGCCCGGCCATTGCCGAGCAGGAACGCAAGTGGCTCAAGCCCGGTGTCTGGATCGGCCCCGGCGCCCTGGCTGCCGTGCTGCTGGTCGAACTGCTGTGGATGCTCTCGCGCACCCCGAGCGGTATCGGCATCGGCCACACCACCGTGGACGCCAAGGCCGTGGGCATCAGCCTGTTCGGCCCGTACCTGCTGGTCGTCGAACTGGCCTCGATGCTGCTGCTGGCGGCACTGGTCGCCGCCTACCACCTCGGCCGCCACGAAGCGAAGGACTAACACCATGAATGCAATCCCTCTCGAACACGGACTGGCACTCGCCGGTGTGCTGTTCTGCTTCGGCCTGGTGGGCCTGATGGTACGACGCAATATCCTGTTCGTACTGATGAGCCTGGAAGTGATGATGAACGCCGCCGCTCTGGCCTTCGTGGTCGGTGGCGCCCGCTGGGGCCAGCCTGACGGCCAGGTGATGTTCATCCTGGTGCTCAGCCTGGCTGCGGCCGAGGCCAGCATCGGCCTGGCGATCCTGCTCCAGCTGTATCGCCGCTTCCATACCCTCGATATCGACGCTGCCAGCGAGATGCGCGGATGAACCTGCTGCCCCTTACTTTCCTGTTCCCCCTGGTCGGCTTCCTGCTGCTCTCGTTCTCCCGTGGCAAGTGGTCGGAAAATCTCTCGGCACTGGTCGGTGTCGGCTCCGTGGGCCTCGCGGCCCTCTCCGCCTTCTGGGCGATCTGGAGCTTCCACAGCAACCCGCCCGAAGGTGGCGCCTACAGCCTGGTGCTGTGGCAATGGATGAGCGTTGGCGACTTCAAGACCAACTTCACCCTGTACCTGGACGGCCTGTCGGTCACCATGCTCGGCGTGGTCACCGGCGTCGGCTTCCTGATCCACCTGTTCGCCTCCTGGTACATGCGCGGTGAAACCGGCTATTCGCGGTTCTTCGCCTACACCAACCTGTTCATCGCCAGCATGCTGTTCCTGGTGCTGGGCGATAACCTGCTGTTCATGTACTTCGGCTGGGAAGGCGTGGGCCTCTGCTCCTACCTGCTAATCGGTTTCTATTACAACCACGTACCGAACGGCAACGCAGCGCTGAAGGCCTTCATCGTGACCCGCGTGGGTGACGTGTTCTTCGCCATCGGCATGTTCATCCTGTTCCAGCACCTGGGCACGCTGAACATCCAGGAGCTGCTGGTCCTGGCTCCGCAGCACTTCGCCAAGGGCGACCTGTGGATCAACCTGGCCACCCTGATGCTGCTCGGCGGCGCCGTCGGCAAATCGGCCCAGCTGCCGCTGCAGACCTGGCTGGCCGACGCGATGGCCGGCCCGACTCCGGTCTCCGCGCTGATCCACGCCGCCACCATGGTGACCGCGGGCGTCTACCTGATCGCCCGCTGCCACGGCCTGTTCGAGCTGGCTCCGAACGTCCTGGAGCTGGTCGGCATCATCGGCGCCGTGACCCTGGTCCTGGCCGGCTTCGCCGCCCTGGTGCAGACCGACATCAAGCGCATCCTCGCCTACTCGACCATGAGCCAGATCGGCTACATGTTCCTGGCCCTGGGCGTCGGAGCCTGGGGTGGGGCGATCTTCCACCTGATGACCCACGCCTTCTTCAAAGCCCTGCTGTTCCTTGCTTCCGGTGCGGTGATCGTCGCCTGCCACCACGAGCAGAACATCTTCAAGATGGGTGGCCTGTGGAAGAAGCTGCCGCTGGCCTACGCAAGCTTCGTGGTCGGTGGCGCGGCACTGTCTGCCCTGCCCTTCCTGACCGCCGGCTTCTACTCCAAGGACGAGATCCTCTGGGAAGCCTTCGCCAGCGGTCACCAGAACCTGCTGATCGCCGGTCTGGTCGGCGCGTTCATGACCTCGCTGTACACCTTCCGCCTGATCTTCATCGCCTTCCACGGCGAAGCGAAGACCGAAGCGCACGCCGGCCATGGCGTCAGCCACTGGCTGCCGCTGGGTGTACTGATCGTGCTCTCCACCTTCATCGGCGCGCTGATCACTCCGCCGCTGGCCGGCGTCCTGCCGGAAAGCGCCGGTCATGCCGGTGGTGAAGCCAAGCACAGCCTGGAGATCGCCTCGGGCGCCATCGCCATCGCCGGTATCCTGCTCGCGGGCCTGCTCTTCCTCGGCAAGCGCCGCTTCGTCAGCGCCGTCGCCCAGAGCGCACCGGGCCGCTTCTTCGGCACCTGGTGGTACCACGCCTGGGGCTTCGACTGGCTGTACGACAAGCTGTTCGTGAAACCCTACCTGCTGATCTGCCGCCTGCTGGCCGCGGACCCGATCGACAAGACCCTGGTCCTGGTCCCGCTCACCGCCCGCGGTGGCAACAAACTCCTCAGCCTCACCGAGAACGGCCGCCTGCGTTGGTACGCCGCTTCCCTGGTGGGTGGCGCCGCGCTGCTCCTCGGCGCGCTGCTGCTGGCTTAATGAATTCACGAAAGAGATTGAGCCCGACATGATTCTGCCCTGGCTAATCCTGATCCCCTTCATCGGCGGCTTCCTTTGCTGGATCGCCGAGTACACCAGCAAGACCCTGCCTCGCTGGGTCGCCCTGGGATCGATGGTCCTCACCCTGGCGCTGAGCCTGTGGGTGTGGCACACCGGTGACTTCCAGCTGGCCCCCGCGCCGGGTGGCGAGCCGCAATGGACCCTGGAATTCAAGCTGTCCTGGATCGAGCGTTTCGGCATCAGCTTCCACCTGGCGATGGACGGCCTGTCCCTGCTGATGGTGGCGCTGACCGGCCTGCTCGGCGTGCTCTCCGTCCTCTGCTCGTGGAACGAGATCCAGCGTCGCATCGGCTTCTTCCACCTGAACCTGCTGTGGATCCTCGGCGGTGTGATCGGTGTGTTCCTCGCCGTCGACCTGTTCCTGTTCTTCTTCTTCTGGGAAATGATGCTGGTGCCGATGTACTTCCTCATCGCGCTCTGGGGTCATAGCTCCGACGACGGCAAGAAGACCCGCATCTACGCCGCTACCAAGTTCTTCATCTTCACCCAGGCCAGCGGCCTGGTGATGCTGGTGGCGATCCTCGGCCTGGTGTTCGTGCACTACAACAGCACCGGCGTGCTGACCTTCAACTATGCCGACCTGCTGAAGACGCAGCTGCCGCCGCACACCGAGTGGATCCTGATGCTCGGCTTCTTCGTCGCCTTCGCGGTGAAGATGCCGGTGGTGCCGGTGCACTCCTGGCTGCCGGACGCCCACGCCCAGGCACCGACCGCCGGCTCCGTGGACCTGGCCGGTATCCTGCTGAAGACCGCCGCCTACGGCCTGATCCGCTTCGCCCTGCCGCTGTTCCCCAACGCTTCGGCCGAGTTCGCCCCGATCGCCATGACCCTGGGTCTGATCGGCATCTTCTACGGCGCCTTCCTGTCGTTCGCGCAGACCGACATCAAGCGCCTGGTGGCCTACTCCTCCGTGTCGCACATGGGCTTCGTGATGATCGGCATCTACTCCGGCAGCCCCCAGGCGCTGCAGGGTGTGGTCGTGCAGATGATCGCCCACGGCCTCTCCGCCGCCGCGCTGTTCATCCTCTGCGGCCAGCTGTACGAGCGCCTGCACACCCGTGACATGCGCAAGATGGGCGGCCTGTGGTCGCGCATTCCGTACCTGCCGGCCGTGGCCCTGTTCTTCGCCACCGCGTCGCTGGGCCTGCCAGGCACCGGCAACTTCGTCGGCGAATTCCTGATCCTGCTGGGCAGCTTCAAGGTCGTTCCGGTGATCACCGTGATCGCCACCTTCGGCCTGGTGTTCGGCTCGGTCTACTCGCTGATCATGATCCACCGCGCGTACTTCGGCCCGGCCAAGTCCGACACCGCCATCGCCGGCCTGAACGCCCGCGAGCTGCTCATGGTGCTCGGCCTGGCGGTGCTGCTGATCGTGCTCGGCGTCTACCCGCAGCCGGTTCTCGACACCTCCGCGGCAACCATGCACGGCGTCCAGCAATGGCTGGGCTCCGCCCTCTCCACCCTGGCAGCACGGTAAGCGCGACATGACCTTCACGATTCAACACTTCATCGCGCTCCTGCCACTGCTCATCACCAGCGCCACCCTGGTGGTGGTGATGCTTGCGGTAGCCTGGAAGCGTAACCACTCGATGACCGCCACCCTCTCGGTGATCGGTCTGAACCTGGCCCTGCTGTCGATCATCCCGGTGCTGAAAGTCACCCCGATCGAAGTCACCCCGTTGCTGGTGATCGACAACTTCGCCTGCTTCTACATGGCCCTGATCCTGATCGGCGCCCTGGCCTGCACTACCCTCGCCCACGCCTACATGGAAAGCTTCCCGGGCAACCGCGAGGAACTCTACCTGCTCCTGCTGCTGTCCACCGCGGGCGGCCTGGTGCTGGTCAGTGCACAGAACCTGGCCGGCCTGTTCATCGGCCTGGAACTGCTGTCGGTGCCGGTCTACGGCATGGTCGCCTACGCCTTCTTCAACAAGCGCACCCTGGAAGCGGGCATCAAGTACACCGTACTGTCCGCTGCCGGTTCCGCGTTCCTGCTGTTCGGCATGGCCCTGCTCTACGCCGAATCCGGCAGCCTCGGGTTCTCGGCTATCGGTGCCTCGCTGGCCGAGGGCACCAGCCATGGCCCGCTACTGGCCATCGGCGTCGGCATGATGGTCGTCGGCCTGGGCTTCAAGCTGTCCCTGGCGCCGTTCCACCTGTGGACCCCGGACGTCTACGAAGGTGCTCCGGCCCCGGTAGCCACCTTCCTGGCCACCACCGCCAAGGTCGCCGTGTTCGCCGTTCTGCTGCGTCTGTTCCAGATCGCTCCGGCAGCCCTGAACAACGGCCTGCTGCATGACGCCATCGCAGTCATCGCCATCGCCTCGATCCTGATCGGCAACCTGCTGGCGCTGACCCAGAGCAACATCAAGCGCCTGCTCGGCTACTCGTCCATCGCCCACTTCGGCTACCTGCTGATCGCCCTGGTGGCGAGCAAGGGCCTGGCCGTGGAAGCCGTCGGCGTGTACCTGACCACCTACGTCGTCACCACCCTGGGCGCCTTCGGCGTGGTCACCCTGATGTCCACCCCGTACAGCGGCCGCGACGCCGACGCACTGTTCGAGTACCGCGGCCTGTTCTGGCGCCGTCCGGTGCTGACCGCGGTGATGACCGTGATGATGCTGTCCCTGGCGGGCATTCCGCTGACCGCCGGCTTCATCGGCAAGTTCTACATCGTCGCCACCGGCGTCGAGTCGCAGCACTGGTGGCTGGTCGGCTCGCTGGTACTGGGCAGCGCCATCGGCCTGTTCTACTACCTGCGCGTGATGGTGACCATGTACCTGGTCGAGCCGAACATGAAGCGCCACGACGCGCCCCTGGACTGGGCCCAGCGCGCCGGCGGCATCATGCTGGTGGCCATCGCCCTGCTCGCCTTCTTCCTCGGCGTCTACCCGCAACCGCTGCTGGACATCCTCCAGCACAGCGGCCTGGTAGCCATCGCCGGCTAAGGTCGACAGGCAATAAAAAACCCCGCTTCGGCGGGGTTTTTATTGCCTGTGATTCAAGCATCGCGACGCGGCTTTCGTAGGATGGGTGGAGCGCAGCGATACCCATGCTGATGGTTCCGGCAATCGATGGGTATCGCTTCGCTCCACGCCATCCTACAACGTGCTCAACCTTACTCTGCTGGCTTGGGCTGCTCGCCTTCACGGCCGGTGAACAGGTCCCACGACGCCATGAACAGCGCCGCGATCAGCGGGCCGATGACGAAGCCGTTGAGGCCGAACAGCGACATGCCGCCAAGGGTCGAGATCAGCACCACGTAATCCGGCATCTTGGTGTCCTTGCCGACCAGGATCGGGCGCAGGATGTTGTCCACCAGGCCGATCACCACCACGCAGAACAGTGTCAGCACCACGCCCTGCCAGATCGCACCGGTGAGCAGGAAGTAGGCCGCCACCGGCACCCAGATCAGCCCTGCGCCAATGGCCGGCAGTAGCGAGAGGAAGGCCATCAGCGCGCCCCAGAGCAGCGAGCCCTGGATGCCGAGGAACCAGAAGATCAGCCCGCCCAGCGCGCCCTGGGTCGCCGCGACGGCGATGTTGCCCTTCACCGTGGCGCGGATCACCGTGGTGAACTTGGTGAACAGGTGCTGCTTGTGCTCCCCGCTCAGCGGCACGGCCTGCTTGATGCGGCGCCCCAGGGTCGGGCCGTCGCGCAGGAGGAAGAACAGCAGGTAGAGCATGATGCCGAAGCTGATGACGAACTCGAAGGTGTTCTGGCCGATGCTGAAGGCCTTGGTGGCCACCAGTTGGCTGGCCTGCATCGCACCCGCCGAGAGCTTTTCCTGCAGGCTCGACAGATCGGCCAGGTCGAAGCGCTCCAGCAACTGGTGCGCCCAGCCCGGCAGCGCGGCGACCGCCTGCTGGTAATAGGCGATGAAGTTCAGCTCACCCGACTTCAGCCGCTGGTAGACGGTCGCCCCTTCCTGTACCAGTGCGCCGGCGATGAAGGTCACCGGAAGAATCACGATCAGGAAGCACACGGCGAGGGAAATCAGTGCAGCGAGGTTGTTGCGTCCGTTGAGTTTCACCCGCAGGCGGCGCTGCAGCGGGGCGAAGATGATCGCCAGGATGGTGCCCCAGAAGACCGCCCCGTAGAACGGCAGCAGAATCCAGCCGAAGGCGAGTGTCACCACCAGCAGCAGGGCGAGGAACGTCCGGTATTCCAGTTTCGATTCGAACATGAGCGGGTCCATGGATGGATAAACCTGCTCATTAGTCAGCAGTTGCCCCGCCAAGTGCAACTTTCAAAGCGAGATCGCCGTGCCAGGGCTTTCCAGGCGCTCTTTCAGAGCACCATCGCGGCCACCCAGCCGAACGCCAGCAGTGGCAGGTTGTAGTGCAGGAAGGTCGGCACCACGGTGTCCCAGATGTGGTTGTGCTGGCCATCCACGTTCAGGCCGGAAGTCGGACCGAGGGTGGAGTCCGACGCTGGCGAGCCAGCGTCACCCAGCGCTCCGGCGGTGCCCACGATGCTGACGATGGCCAGCGGGCTGAAGCCCAGATGCACCGCCAGCGGCACGAAAATCGCCGCGATGATCGGCACCGTGGAGAACGACGAACCGATGCCCATGGTCACCAGCAAGCCCACCAGCAGCATCATGAAGGCGCCCAGCGCCTTGCTGCTGCCGATCCAGCCTGCGGCGCTATCCACCAGGCTGGCGACCTGCCCGGTAGCGGTCATCACCGCGGCGAAACCCTGGGCTGCGATCATGATGAAGCCGATCATGGCCATCATCTTCATGCCTTCGGTGAACAGGTCGTCCGCCTCCTTCCAGCGCACCACCCCGGACAGCGAGAACACCAGGAAACCCACCAGCGCGCCAAGGATCATCGAGTCCAGCAGCAGTTGTACGGCGAATGCCGCCGCCACTGCGACGCCGGCCACAGCGAGGCTCATCTTGCTGTAGGGCGTGTCGACCCGCTCGGCCTGCTCGATGCGTTCCAGGTCATAGACACGCTTGCCGCGGTAGCTGAAGAGCACCGCGATCAATAGGCCGCAGAGCATACCCAGCGCCGGAATCAGCATGGCCTGGGTCACGTTGATACCCTGCACGTCGACGCCCGCGCGGGCCACGTTGGCCAGCAGGATCTGGTTCAGGAAGATGTTGCCGAAACCCACCGGCAGGAACATGTAGGGTGTGATCAGGCCGAAGGTGATGACACAGGCGATCAGCCGGCGGTCGATCTGCAGGCGCGTCAGCACATAAAGCAGCGGCGGCACCAGCAGCGGGATGAAAGCGATATGGATCGGCAGGATGTTCTGCGAGCAGATCGCCACCACCAGCAACAGGCCGACCATCATCCACTTGAAGCCATTGGAGCTGCTCGACTCCTGCCGGCCGAGCATTGCCAGGGCGCGATCGGCCAGGGCATGCGCCATTCCGGAGCGTGCGATGGCCACGGCGAATGCACCGAGCATGGCGTAAGACAGCGCCACCGTCGCACCGGCCCCCAGGCCTTCGTTGAATGCCTTGAGCGTGCCATCCATGCCCAGGCCGCCGAGCAAGCCGCCTGCTACCGCGCCGGCGATCAGCGCGACCACCACATGCACGCGACACAGGCTCAACACCAGCATCAGGCCAATGGCGATCAACACCGCATTCATTCCAGCACTCCTTCCAGGGCTCGCCGCGCCAGGGCGCGAGCAAAAGGCGCGCACTCTGCCAAAGGCTCGCCGGGGTGTCAAAATTTGAGTCGAATCAAGACGTTTCCAAGCTCGCCTGGCAGGACTTTCACGCAGACGAGCACGCTTCTTGCCTGGCTTTTCGCCGCCCGTCGGCCAGGCACGCCAGAATCGCCTGTTTTCTGGCGTTTCGCCCCGTCGCGGGTCAAGAAGATACGGGAAAGGCCGATATAGCTGGCATCCCGAGGCTTAGTTCAAACAAGGATTCCCCTCCATGCTTCTGCGCCGTCTTTCCATCCAGTGGAAGATCACCTTGCTTGCCGGGCTCTGCCTGCTCGGCGTCGTCTCGCTGCTTTCCGGGCTTTCCGTCTACCGCACCCAACACAGCACCGCGCTGGTCAAGCAATCGAGCACGCAGATGCTCGACGAAGCGGCCAAGGCCCGCCTGCAATCGCGCGGTGAAGTCCAGGCCATGCGCATTCAGCGCTACATCATGGACGCATACCAGTACGGCAAGGGCTTCTCACGGCAGGTGCTGTTCCTGCGTGACCAGGCGCAGAAGCGTTTCCTCGATGCCTACGACCTGCGCGAGGACCTGACCCGCCAGGTGAAGACCGCGCTGGAAGGCAACCCGGAACTGCTCGGACTCTACGTCGCCTTCGAACCCGATGCGCTGGACGGCAAGGACAAGCTCTTCGCCGGCCAGGGCGAACTGGGCAGCAACGACGCCGGTCGCTTCTCCATCTACTGGTCACAGGCCACGCCGGGCCACCTGGAGTCGGAAGCCATGGCCGAATCGCTGCTGCAGGACACCAGCCCTGGCCCGAGTGGCAGTGCCTACAACGCCTGGTTCACCTGCCCCAAGACCACCGGCCAGCCCTGTGTGCTCGATCCGTATTTCGACGACGTGGGCAGCAAGAAAATGCTGATGACCAGCATCGCCTTCCCGCTGGAACTGGACGGTAAGGTCATCGGCGTCATGGGCCTGGACATCAGCATGGAGAAGCTGCAGGAAATTGCCGTGGAAGGCAGCCAGGAACTCTATGACGGCCAGGGCCGCGTCAGCATCGTCAGCGCGGCTGGCCTGCTTGCCGGTCACAGTGCTGATGCCTCGAAGCTGAGCAAGAACCTCAAGGAGGTCTACCCGAAGCAGGGCGCCGACCTGCTGCAGGCCATCGCCGCCAACCATGAGCAGGTATTCCGCCAGGACGACCAGCTGCGCGTGGTCGAGCCGCTGCAACCGATCCCCGGCTCCAAGCCCTGGGGCGTGCTGCTGGAAGTCCCGCAGAACGTCCTGCTCGGGCCTGCCATCGAACTGCAGAACGAATTGGATAACCAGCGTGTGCAGGGCACCGTCTCGCAGCTGGGCTTCGGCCTGATCGCGGTGCTGATCGGCCTGTTCGCCATGTGGCTCACCGCGCGCGGCGTGACCCGGCCGATCCTCGGCGTGGCCGCCATGCTGCGCAACATCGCCAGCGGCGAAGGTGACCTGACCAAGCGCCTGGACTACGCCGGCAAGGACGAGCTGGGCGAGCTGGCCGGCTGGTTCAACCGCTTCCTCGACAAGCTGCAGCCGATCATCCGCGACGTGAAATCCTCGGTGCACGACGCCCGCGCCACCGCCGACCAATCCTCGGAAATCGCCAGCCAGACCAGTGCCGGCATGCAGCAGCAGTTCCGCGAAGTCGACCAGGTCGCCACCGCCTCGCAGGAGATGAGCGCCACCGCCCACGACGTCGCCAACAGCGCCGCCATGGCCGCCGATGCCGCCCGCGGCGCCGACGGTGCCACGCGCGACGGTCTCAACGTGATCGACAACACCACCCGCCTGATCGACGAACTGGCCAGCGACATGAGCAGTGCCATGAGCCAGGTGGAAGGTCTGGCGGCGAGCAGCGAGCAGATCGGTTCGGTGCTGGAAGTCATTCGCGGCATCGCCGAGCAGACCAACCTGCTGGCGCTCAACGCCGCCATCGAAGCCGCTCGCGCCGGTGAGGCCGGCCGCGGCTTCGCGGTGGTCGCCGACGAGGTGCGCAACCTCGCCCGGCGCACCCAGGATTCGGTGGAGGAAATCCGCCAGGTCATCGAAGGCCTGCAGAACGGCACCCGCGATGTGGTCGGCGCGATGAGCAACAGCCACCGCCAGGCGCAGGATAGCGTGAGCCAGGTGGAACAGGCCGTCGCCGCACTGAAGCGCATCGGCGATGCGGTCGGCGTGATCACCGACATGAACCTGCAGATCGCCAGCGCCGCCGAGGAACAGAGCGCGGTGGCCGAGGAGATCAACCGCAACGTGGCGGGGATTCGCGACGTCACCGAGTCGCTGTCGAGCCAGGCGCAGGAGTCGGCGCAGGTGAGCCAGTCGCTGAACAAGCTGGCGAACCATCAGCAGGGGTTGATGGATCAGTTCCGCGTGTGAGCCTGACCTCCGGAGCTCGGATTTTCCCCTCACCCCAGCCCTGGCTGCGCGCCCCGCACCTGAGGGAGAGGGGCAGCCCGTAGCGGCCGGTGAGGTCGATGCTCGTCCTGCGCCATCGCCAACCGGCTGACGCCGTTCTCTCATTGCACGCCGGACGGTCCCCTCTCCCCTTGGGAGAGGGTCAGGGTGAGGGCGGCCCCAAGCGCAGGTATATTCCGCAGGAGCGAACTCCCCCCGCGATCAGCCGATGAGTTCGGCGCCACGGCGGGTTCGCGAGCAAGCTCGCTCCTACAGTCTGGCGCTGGTGTTTCCCTGTAGGAGCGAGCTTGCTCGCGAACCGCACGGCACGGCAGCGGACGCAGTCCGCCTCCACAGAAGCCGGCCTCAGCTGACCGTCACCCCACGCGCCGCGGCAACTCCACCACCACGCGCAATCCACCCAGTTCTCGGACTTTCCCCTCACCCCAGTACTGGCTGCGCGCCCCGCATCTGGGGGGGCGAGGGAGCAGCTCGTAGCGGCCGGTGAGGTCGATGCTCGTCCTGCGCCATCGCCAACCGGCTAACGCCGAACCCGCATCGCGCGCCGGACGGTCCCCTCTCCCTCAGGGAGAGGGTTAGGGTGAGGGCGGCCCCAAGC
>NZ_BQHJ01000019.1 GCF_021603645.1 Pseudomonas pseudonitroreducens
CATCCGCCTCTGCCTGCTGGGCTCTGCGGGCTTCTGCCTCGGCGTATTTGCGTTGCTGCAGCTCCAGGACGGCCTTGCCCTCGGCCTGAGCCGTGGCGTACCCCTGAGTCCGCGCGATGGACTGCATCGCCTCTGCCCCGGCAACGACCAGGCCGATGATGATCAGGACGGCCAATACGCCGGAGATTCGTTGAACCCAGTTCACAGGTCGCCCTCGCACAGTTCGCGCTCGGCCGCACGTCGACGGACTAGGCCGCGAAGTTGCGAACCGCCAGCGCGGGTCCAGTTGGAAAGCTGCGCACAGGCCTGGGCGATCCGGCCCGCCTGCAGGTCGCGCAGCATGGTTGAGTGGGTGCCGCTCTTGAGCCAGACGAATCCGTCCTTCACGCCCGGACCACCGGGGCCGACGTTGTAGATGAAGGACAGGAAGGCGGCGATGGTCTTGGCGGGCAGGCGGTCGATGACGTCCTGGGGCACCCAGGCTCCGAACACCTTGGCGGCTTCCTCCAGGCCCTTGCGGGTCAGGGCATCGCACTCTTCCGGCGTGGCCTGGTCGCCCAGCTTTACGCCTCGGGTCCAGCCGTCGCAGATGGTCGGGATGCCTACCGGATCGATGTACGCCAGCAGGTTGCGTCCTTCGAAGTAGCCCACCAGGGGCGTGGCAACGCTCAGCGCTCCTGCCAGCACGCGGGTCTTAATCCCCATTGCCACCTCCCACCAGGGCCTTGAGCTTGGCCAGCTCGCGGTTGCCCACCTCGGGCGCCGACTTCTTGAAGTCACTGATGCGGTAGCTGGTGTCATCCCGGCGCGGTGCAGGCTGCGGACCTTCGGTCATCGAGCGGCGGCGGCCGCTGATGAATTGGCGGTAGGCCTGGATATGCGCCCAGCCGGTTCGAACGTGCTCTTCCACCAGTTCGCGCCAGTGGGATGGGCAGTGCTCCATCAGGCTGCGGCGCCGCTCCAGGCTCGACTCGGCCAGGACCTGCGCGGCGTACTCGCGGGGGCTGCAGGGGGCGTGATGATTCGGGGAAGTGTCCATGCCGCCATGGTGCTGATTCGGCGGACAGGGCTTTAGAGGAAGGGGTTCAGCAGAAAGACAAAGCCCCGCAAGTGCGGGGCTTAGTCGAAGAGGTCGCCGGTGTTGTCGGGCGTTTCCGGCAGCACCTGGTCAAGGATGATCCAGATACGACGGTCGCTGAGCTTATAAGTTCGCGCCAGCTCTGCGACCACTACGCGTGCACCGACACCCTCCCGGACAGCCTGCACGAACTGGCGGTGAATCTCCAGATCGCGCAGCCTGCGCAGGGCCGCATCACAGCGGGGTATGTAGATCGTTTCGCCGCCCAGGCGCCTGGTGAGCTGCTGGGCCGCTTCGTCACCGATGATGTCGGCCAGGGCGGCGACCTTGATCTGGCCGTTGCGGTTGGCGCCGCGTGCAAACTCCCAGGTCGTACCGCCCAACTCACCGACCAGGCGCAGTGCGGCAGGCATCCCGACAACCTGGGCAATCTCCAGCACCTGGGCTGGCAATTGGTCGCGCACCTGCTCCAGGTTCATACCGGCCGCCCGTTGCGCTTGGCGTCGTAGGCCAGGGCCGCAACCAGCTTGCCCAACTGCTTGCAGTCCATCCACTCGACCCGATCCACCTTACAGATGCGCTTGCCCATCGCCTCGGCGTAGCTCCAAGGGCGCTTCGCCTCGGCGAGGAACGCCTCGATCTTGTTGACCAGGCGCTGGCGATCATCAGCTACCTGCGGTGCCGGGCGGTCTGCGGGCTTGCTGGTGGGCTGCCAGCCCAGGCGCTCCAGCTCAGCCAGCACACGGCCGATCTGGCGCGGGGTCAGCTTGGTGGACGACGACACACCGGCCACGCGCTCCAGGAGCGCGCGGTAGGTGTCGTCTTCCATGCCCAACTGGCGGCGGGCGATCTGGATCAGTTGGCGGCCTTTGCTGCTCATACCAAGTTCCTCGGCTCAATGGCGTGGCGGAACTTCGCGGGGCTGCGGCGGGCCATGTTGCCCAGGAGGCGCAGCCCCAGGGTGATGGCCTCGGCCTCATCGTCGATGCCACCCACCAGGCGTACCGCCTCGATGTCGGCCCGAGTGCCGGCGTAGGCCTCAAGCTTGATCTTCTCGGCGCCCAGGGCTGCCTTACGGGCCTTGCGGTTGGCGCGTAGCCGGCGCTGGCGGATAGCGTCCTGCCGGCGAACCTTGTCAGTGCGTGGCTTGGCCATGTTCACCTCAAGTCAGGGCCAGCGGTGCGGAGCCGACGACACCGTGGTTGAGCTGCACGTCGTCGGCTGCGTCGATGCCTCTGCCTGCATCGCGCATGTCACGCTGACTCAGGTTGCCGCTCTTGCTGCTCCGGTCGATGGGCTGACTCTCCACCGTTCTCGGGTAGTGCTTGAGCATGTAGGCCCCGGTTGCTTCGGACGGCTTGGCATTCCCGGCGAACTGGTTGACCTGATTGCGGACTGCCCACACCCAGCCTTCGCAGAACATGTCGGCGCGCTTGGTCTTGTTGGCCGGTTTGCAGCGCTTCAGCTCGCTGGCGATGTAGTCGCGGCGGGCTTTGCGCACCTGGCGCAGAAGGATGGTCATCGTGTAGCCGGCCACCTCGGCCATCTCGCCAATGAACCGCCACTGACCTGCAAACGAGATGAACAGCATCTGGCAGGAGTATGCCTGCGCCACCGTGTGAGCTAGCGATGCCTCCCACTGCGCTGGGGTCATCTTGGAGCCACTGGCCGCGCTGTGCTCGCAGACCTCAGAGAGCGCAACATCAGCCTCTCCGAGGCCGAACTTCTCCATCATCGCGCGAGCCTGGCGCATCGCAGCGGCCGCTTCGTGCGGGTTGCTGCTCTCGGCCAGGCGCAGCAGTTTCTTGATCTTGTCTAAAGCTTTGCTGTGATCCATGTATTCCTCGGCTGCTCGTCAGTACCCAGCCACCACGCTGGGCAGACCGCTCCGGCCAGGCCGGGGCGGTTTCGCTCAGTGGATGGTGGGTTTCCCCTCGGGAGTTGGCGCCTGTTCCTGAGCCTCCGCACGGGCTGCTTTGCACTTGTCGCACTGGCAGGTGCCGTTCTCTGCCGCGCTCTTGGTGGCCTTCGGCACGATGTCTTTGGCGACGTGAAGAAGGGCCAAGGCGGTGATAGCGGCCGGACCGTCCTTTCTGCCCGTGCCATCCAGGATGATGCTCAGCCCGTTGCTTTCCTCGGTGATGGTGATGGTGAACTTGCTCATGAATCCCCCTAGCGCAGGCAGTGAAAGGTGATGTGATAGTCGCGGGCGATCTGGCGCACCCGCTTGGGATGAAGGCGCAAGTCATGGACCGCCATCTGCGGCGTCCATCCGCGCTTGGCCATCGCCTCGATCCGTGCGGCCATCGGCGGCAAGAGCGGGCTGGGCGACGGTGCTGGCTCGTCGTCGAAGGCGTCGACAGGAGCGGCCTCCGGCTGAAGTACTTCCTCCAGCTCAGCCGGCTCGACTGCAGCGACTTCCTCGACCTGGAGCGCTGGCGTTGGCGGCACCTGGTCCATGCCCAGGGCCTGACGCGCCAGACGTGCCTCGACGCGGCAGAGAGTCCGGTAGATCAGCTGTGCAGCACGCTCGTGCATGTCAGTGCCCCTCCGCAGTGATCCGCCAGCGGCTGTCGCGGCTGCCTTCGCGCACGTCTTCGATGCACTCGACGCGCAGGGCGGCATCAGGGAAGAGCTTGTGGCCCAGGCGCTTGGCGCATTGCTCGCGGCTCCAGCTGCAGCTGGCCGACTTGCCCTTGCTGGTGGCGGTGTAGCCATCGCCAGCGCGGCGCATGTTGAACTCGACGGAGTTGCTCATGCCTTGGCCTCCCGCATTTCCCGGAGGGCTTCCAGGACCTTTGCCACCGGGTCCAGGTACTCGCCAGTGATGGCCACCATCACCAGCTCTTTGTCGTTGTCCAGCTGCAGGTGCATGACGTCGAAGCAATCGACGTCGAGCAGCTCGGCGTCCTGGATGATGTCCCGGATGCTCTTGTCCGGGTTCATGTCATCGAGCAGAGGTGCTTGCCCCATGTCACACCCCCAGCGCCCGGACACCGGGCGCATCGTGAGTGGACAGATCGCGGATGTAGCGGGCGATGGCGCTGAGGTTGGCACGGGGTTCCGCACCAGCACGGACGCCAGGGACGCGCCAGGCCAGGCCAGCAACGGGGTCGGCACTGAGGTCGATCACGCGGCGCAGCTCGGCCGAGTCCCCCACGGCGAGGGCGAAGTAGCCGTCACCGGGGTGCTCGTCGTGCAGCTCGATCAGGCCGTCAATGCGGCACACGGCATAGGTCTTGACCATGGTTACACCCCCGCCAAGTCAAGGCTGATGGGGCGGAACTGGTCGCTGTCGCCGATCCGCTCATAGAGGCGGATGTAGGACTTGGAGCCGATAACCTGGCACGCCTCGCCGATGGCCTGCATCGCGCGCTGCCAGCGCTCGTCCTCTATGGCCAGGCGGCGTAGAGCGAGCACGCGGGCGGTTCGGATTTCGCCCTTGGTATCCGTGCGGAATGCGTCGTTGACCAGCGTGACGACCTCCGGGCGGGCGCCCTCGGTCCACTCCTGCAGGCATTCGTCGATCAGAGCGCGCGCCGCCTGCAGGCGCTCGTCAAAGGCAATACTTTCCTGAATGGCGCGGACGATCTTGTACCGACCATCGAACGACATCAGCGTGACATTGCCTTTCTTCCCGCCCAGCTTGACCTGGTACTGCTCGGCGGACAGGTCAATGAACGCCTCGATGTCGCCAAAGGCTGCGGCCTTGAAGCGCTGCAGAGTGTCTTGGACCGCCAGGCCTTGCTGCACCAGGTCGACGACCAGGGCGTCGCGGGTCTTGTCGATGGGCTTGATCATGTCTTCATGCACGAGGCGGCGCTGCGCGTCGAAGCGGAAGCCCTCAGGAATTGCGATTTGGTTCATGTGGTTGCTCCTGCGGATCAGTGGAAAGTGAGGTCGATGGGGGTGGCGCTGGCGAAGTCGCGGTAGCTGATCGGCTCGGACCAGGTGACTTCCACGCCCTGGAACTGCGCGCTGTAACGGGTGCTGCCCGCCGACCCCTGGCGCTGGTAGCCGCAGACCAGCTTCAGGCCCACCAGGCGGCGGCCGTCCTCAGGGCTGATGACCAGGCGGTATGCCTCAGGCTCGATCCGGTGCAGGCGGATACCCATGCGCTGCAGATCGCGCGCAGCACTGTTGAAGGTCCGCAGCCGATCAGCCAGGCGCGGGGTCAGGACTTTCAGCTGAGCGTTAGTGCTGGCTTGCATGGCTCGCCTCCAGGGCTTGGGCGCAGTTGGGGTTGTTGGCGCAGTGCTGGCAGGCCTTCCACTGCTGCATCGCCTGCGGGTTGTGGGTCGGAGCCTTTCTTTCGCGGTAGCTTTGGCACTCGATCAGGCTGATGGTCTGGCCCAGGGCGGGGCACTCCAGCGCGCCCAGGGCGGCCACCACACGGCGCTCGACCGCCGAGGTGCTCGGCGATGGGTAGCGGTTGGAGAGCACCAGGCTGACGGCAGAGCGGCTCATGCCGATGCGCTCACCAGCGCGGGTGCGGTTGGTCTGCTCGACCTCGGCGGCCAGCAGGCAGACCCACTGGGGGGGCTGTTCGCCCCAGGCGGACAGATCGACGCGAGCATTCATGCGCTCACCTCACGCGCCAGGTAGTTGAACAGGCGCAACGCCTCGATGCCTTCCGCGCGCTCGCTGTCGTCGGGGTGGAACTGGGCGACCATGCGGCCGGCCAGCCGCTCAATGGGCTTGGCTGCGGCGAGCAGGTCTGCAAGCGCTTTCTCCAAGCAAGCCTTTTCCAACCGCAGGCCAGCCAGCTCGGGGCAGTCCGGTATGTCCTTGGTCCAGACCACTTGGTCCAGGTTCGGGTCGTAGACCTGTTCGAAGGTGCTGCGCTGATAGACCGGGTGCTGCGGGCCGCTGTAGCGCTGGCGCACCAGGTGGTAGCGGGCAGGCTTGCCTGGGGTCCCATCGGTACGGGTGACGTAGCCGGCGAGGGTCAGCCCCTGCAGGTAGGTGCGGGCGGCCAGCTCGGTCATGGTCACGCCGTTGACGCTGGCGTGCTCCGCTGCCTCGGCGGCGCTCATCTCGCCCAGGATGCGCAGGGTGCGCCAGATGTTCTCGACGGCAGATGGGGGAACCCGCTCGCCTTTCTTGTTGACGCGCGGAGCCTCGGCGCCTTCATCCGCCAGCAGCTTCCAGCGGGCATCACGCTGGACCAGGACCTCTACACGCTCGACGATGCCGGCTTTCTTCAGGTCGCGCAGGTAGCTGCTCACGGCCTGATCTTCCTGGCCGGACAAACGCGACACGTTGTAGGTGGTCAGGCCCTTCGGGTCGCGGGACAGCGAGCGGATGGCTTCCCACATGTGCTGGCGCGGGCTCTTACCTCCAGTCATGGTGAGGTGAATGGCCTTACGCATTGCCCACCGCCTTGGAGCCCTGGCTCACGACAAGCATTTCACTGACGGTCACGAACTCATTGAGAGTGCGGCCGCACTCGGCGCACTCAACAACCAGGTCGATCAACTTGGGGTCGTGTGCTGCGGCATTCACATAGGCAATGTGGTGTTCGCTGCCACAGCCCGCACAAGCGATCTCGGTGAGGTCTACATGGTTAGCCATGCTCACGCCCTCCGCGCCGGGGCTTCGCCAGTGAACCAGCCGCGATTACCCCAGGTGGCCAGGTCAATCGTGTCGGTGCCAATGGCCTGGGCCTCGGTGTGGACGCGGTAGAGGTTCACGGCGACGCGGCGCAGGCAGCCCTGGGTCTTCGCGCACAGATCGTCCAGCAGCTCGTCTGCGATGGTGAGATGGGGGTAAGTGGCGTCTATCAGGTCGCGCAGGTCGTCGGCGGTGGCCGGCTGTGCGGGGACCCATTCCAGGACTCGGTTGTGCAGGCGCTCCAGCTTGGCCAGGCTGGTCGGCACGCGCTCTTCCCCAATCAGCACAATGGTTCCCTGGCTGGCGTTGAAAATGTCGGTGATGACGTTCGCGGCAGCCTTGTCCAGCAGGTACTGCGCATCGTCGATCAGCAGCGGACGGTTGCTGCGGCTGAGCTGCTCGGCGATCTGGTCGACCATCTCGGACAAGGTGCTGGCCGGAGTGATGCCCATGTCGCGCAGGACCGCCTGCAGGAAGGCTTTCCGAGTCCAGGTCTCACGGCACTCGACGTAGTAGGCGCGGTGCTTGGTGGCAGCGAACGCCGCTGCGAAGGACTTCCCGTAACCGGTCTTGCCGTAGGCAACCACAAGGCCCGGCAGGCCCACGGGGCGGCGCATAGCGCGGTCGATAGCGTTGGCGAGAAGACCGACGTTGGTCAGCGGAACGATTTTCTTGGCACTCATAATTGTTACTCCTGTGGTCAAGCGCGGGCCAGACCGGCCTCGGCAAAGTCGTACATGTCCTGGGTGGACTTGAATTCATCGGTGCGGGGGTATTCGCCATGCCAGCGATGGGCCTCGGGCTCCATCTGCTCGCCAGCGGTGATGCGGCGGTCGACGCGCTTCCACAGGCGATAGCGCGCCATGGAGTCGGTTGGAATCTCGAAGGTGCTGGGAGCTGCCAACGCGGCGGCGTAGCGGCGGGCCTCGCTGATCTGCTCGGCACTCAGGTCGGCAGTTGGCGCGGCCTTTGGCACAACGCGCAGTTCGACGTCCTGACCGGTGAGGGTCTTGATCTTGGTGACGGCGCGGGCGATCTGGCCCTTCTCGCGGCGGTCTCCCGCCTTGTCCAGCAGGGAGCGCGGCATGGCTGGCGATGCGTTGCCATCCACCAGGGCCTCGCAGATCAGCTCGCCGTCCAGGTTGTGGACCCACACGCGGCTGGCATCGCGGAAGTCGTAGGCGACGCGCACTTCCTGGCCGTGCAGCGCTTCCAGCTCACGAGCGAAGTAGATGCCACCGCCAAACCTCACTTCGGCGCGGTTGGTGGTGCGAACGACCTGCGGGCGAGTCAGGCCAGCTACGACATCGGCAGGCGCCTGCAGCGGCTCCCATCCCTCAGCGACCGCCGACTTCCAGGACTCCATCGGGGTTTGGCTACGCATCCGGCCTGTTTCCAGGTCGCGGACTTTCGGGAGGCCGCGATGTGACTTGTGGTTGTAGTCGTCCAGGGCGTCCTGCAGGTCGCGGAAGAACACGTCGAAGGTGGGAATCTGAGTGGGCTGGATGCCCTCGGCCAGTTGCTTGCGGGACAGGCGATGCACGCGGGTAGCGGCTTCTTTGTCCATGTCCTTGCCGATGTAGCTGTCGTACGTCTTTGCCAGCTTCACCAGGATGCTTTTGTGCGGGCGCTCAATGACGCCGCGTGCCTGAGAGTTGTAAGCAATGGAGTGGGTCATATCACCACCCAGGCGATCCACCACTTCCCGTACCGTGTCGTTATCGAAGCCGCTGCCGTTGTCGACATAGAAAAGCTTGAACATGCCGACGCGGGTTACGCCGTCGCGGATGGTGTCGACGGTGGCAATGGTCGACTCGGCCAGGTTGACCGAGAAACCGACGATGCGGCGGGTCCCCCAGTCGATGACCATGGTGATCTCGGGCTTGAAAATCTGGCCGGTCAGGGGGTTCATGACCTCGGCGTCGAAGGTGTGGCCGTCCGCCACCCATACATCGTTAGGCCAGAGCATGTCGGCCTTACGGCGGTTGAACGCCTTGACCGCTTTGATTTCGCGGGAGCCCATGCGGCCATGCTCACGGGCTTCCGGGCTGAGCTTGGCCAGAAATCGACGTACTGCATGGATGCTCGGGCAGCCCTGGTACTCGCCCTTGAAGCGCTCATACGCCGCCTCAACGCTGGGCTTCTGCGGCTTCTGGTAATGCTTGAGGAACACGGGCGCCCACACCGGCACGCTCATGTCAGGCTTGCGACGAGCCGGAGCCAGGGCGATTTCGCCATGCTTGCGATAGTCGGCCAGCCAGCGCTTGAGAGTGCGCTCGCTCAGGGTGCGGTCTGCGGTCTTACGGTCGTTGGCGCGCTCTACACGCTCCACCAGGTAAGGGCTGAGATTGCCTTCACGCGCCAGGCCGACCAGGGTCAAGATGGCGCGCTGCTGGCTGACGAACTGGCTCATCCGCTCGACTTCACGGATTAAGGACACGCGCGCGGCCATCACTTCACGCTGATCATCGTTCAAGCGTGACGTGGAAATACCGTCACGCTTCGGCGTGATCAGCGTGTGCGGGGCGGCAGGCTCTTGCGCTTCGGCAGGCGCCTCTTGCTGGACCAGGCGTGCAACTAGTGCTGCCTGAGTTTCAGCAGGAAGCTGATGGAAGTAGTACTCCACGGCCTTGGTGCCGATGCGGCGCTGGCCTTCCCAGTGCTCCCGCTTCGCCATGATTTGAATCGCGCGATCAGTACCTGGCAGACCTGGCAGGCCTGCAAGTTCCCGAGCGGAGAACCACTTATGCATGGGATTCCTCGCTTGCCTCAAGATCGGCAATCAAGGCCGCCCCTAGGTTCAGGGCCGCAGTGCGAAGCCACTCATGGGCGTCAGTCCATGCACCGTTTTCTACTGCAGGGCTTTCAGCCTCCACGCACTTGTAGAACTCGGTCGCATGGCGCAGATCGTCGAGCAGGCCTTTCTGGATGTCCTGAAGGCGGGTCATTGGGCACCCCCGAGGCGGCGGCGCAGTTCGCGGGCTTGGCGGGTCGCCTCATCCTTGATGCTCTCGACGCGGCCCAACTCAGCCAGCAAGGCATCGCGCCCCCAGCTAACCCGACCACCACGCACGGTGACGATCAGGTCGGTCAATTGATGGCTGCCGCAGACTTGCTCCAGGAGGGCCGCGCGGTAGAACGGCAGGTTGTGATCGATGCGGGCCGTCGATGACCAGGCATCCAGCATGGCTTTGCTGATGTCTTCGCCGGCCAGGTGCGACATCTGCGCGGCTACATCAATGCGCTCAAGCCCGGTGCTCTTTGCCCCTGTCAGCATCTCGCTGACGATTTCGCTTACCTGGACCCGGAAGTCGCAGGCGCTAACCAGCTGGGGCTGCGGCACATCGAAATCGATGTTTATGGTGCGGTCGTCTTTTCCGTGACGCATGTTCAAGCCTCCGTGCCGGTTTTACGGTGCGGAACAGGAGAGTAACGGCTATCCTTGGCAGCACTTCTCGGTCGGCTTTCCGCCCTGTTTGGGCGTTGGCGCCGAGGGGAACCATCAAGGTTCCAACGCTCCGGCCAAAGCTCAAACGGCTCCACACCGAGCTTTTTGGCGATCTCGCGCTCGATGCGTGGATACGGTGCGTTCTTCACCGCACGAATAGCGCGGTCGGTGATGTCGAGCTGGCGAGCCAGCTCAGCCGGCGGACAGCCATGGATGCGCAGCTGGTATTTGATCCACTCCCAGCGGGGAGCCGGATCGAGCGGCATTTCGGCGATGTTCATCAGTAACAACCATCTTGGCGGGTGGTTTTTTTAGGCCGTCTAACAGCCTGTTACGGATAAACATAGCCATAACCAACTATGCGGTAAAGCGAAAAATGGCGTTTCGCTTTCCAGAGCCAGCTACAAAGGTGGTTATATTTGGCTAAGTTATTGATGCATAAAGGGTTTGCGACAAAGCGAAATTTCGCTTTGTCGGATACGCATGTTTCGTTTTCTGCTGGGGGAAAGCGAAATGACTGATGGATTGGCGGCTCGCATCCGTCAGTGCGCGGAGATAGCCAAAAGTGGCGATGAACTGGCGCGATTGACTGGCATCCCTCGGCGGACACTTGAGTACTACCTGACCGGGCAAAGTGAGCCCAAGGTCGCGCGCTGCGTGGAGATAGCAAAGGCAGTGGGCGTTGACTTAGGCTGGCTCGCCTCTGGTGAGGGCGAGCCTTTCCCTGCAGCTCCCAAGCAGGAGCCCCTGGACTTAGAGACGTACGCGTTCATTCCGCTCTACGACGCTCGCTGCAGCTCAGGTCATGGCGCGTGGAATGAGCGCGCGCGCGTACTGACAGAGCTTGCATTCACTCGATATTCCTTGCGGAAGAAGGGGCTGAGCCCGGAGCGCCTGGCTTGTCTACGGAATGACGGTGACTCGATGAAAGGACTCATCGAAGACGATGACACGGTGATGATCGATCAGAGCCGCAATTTGCTTGAGGGGGAAGGCGTCTATGTCATCCTCCTGGATGACCACCTTTACGCGAAGCGCCTGCAGCGCCAGTTCGACGGCTCTGTGCTGATCATCAGCCACAACAAGGACTATCAGCCCATGACGGTCCCTAAGGATCGCCTGGCTGAGTTGCAGATCGTGGGGCGTGCGGTTTGGGCTGGGGGGTGGTTGATCTAATCCCGGCTGACAGGGGGTATGCCAATTACCCCCGCTAAATTTTCCGTTTGCCCCATTTGCCAGTTTTGGCACTGTTCAGCTGGGCTTGTCCGCTAAGCCCGCGCCATCCGGGGCTCTCCGGCGTCTTCCGGTTTCTTCCGGCTTCCTCCGGCCCTGTGCCAATACTCCCACTAGCTCACACAAAGCCGGTGAGATGGGGCTCTTCGTAGGAGCGAGCTTGCTCGCGAATCGCTCAACGCCGGATTCCCCTGTAGGAGTGCCAGAATGAAAAAAGCCCCGCTTGAGCGGGGCTTTTTGTGTCGCCAGGAGGCTATCAGCGAACCGTCACCACCACCTTGCCCACCGCCTTGCGCTGGCCCAGGTGATTGATCGCGTCGGCGGCCTTTTCCAACGGGAAGGTCTGCGACACCAACGGCTTGATCTTGCCCTCGGCGAACCACTTGAACAGTTGCTGGAAGTTCGCCGCGTTGTCCTGCGGCTGGCGCTGGGCGAAGGAGCCCCAGAACACGCCGACCAGGGAGGCGCCCTTGAGCAGGGTGAGGTTGGCCGGCAGCGACGGGATGGTGCCGCTGGCGAAGCCGACGACCAGCATGCGGCCATTCCAGGCGATGGAGCGGAAGGCTTCTTCGAACAGCTCGCCGCCGACCGGATCGTAGATCACGTCCACGCCCTGGCCGCCGGTGATTTCCTTGAGCTTGTCCTTCAGGCTGCCTTCGCTGTAGTTGATCAGCACGTCGGCGCCGGCGGCCTTGGCCACTTCCAGCTTGGCCTCGCTGCTGGCGGCGGCGATTACCTTGGCGCCCATGGCCTTGCCGATTTCCACCGCGGCCAGGCCCACGCCGCCGGAGGCGCCGAGCACCAGCAGGGTCTCGCCCGGCTGCAGGTTGGCGCGCTGCTTGAGCGCGTGCATGGAGGTGCCGTAGGTCATGCCGAAGGCGGCAGCGCTGGCGAAGTCCATACCGTCCGGGATCGGCATCACGCTGTAGCCGGGCACCGCCACTTCCTCGGCGAAGCTGCCCCAGCCGGTCAGCGCCATCACGCGGTCGCCGGGTTTCACATGGCTGACCTTCTCACCGACCGCGCCGACCACGCCGGCAGCCTCGCCACCCGGAGAGAACGGGAAGGGCGGCTTGAACTGGTACTTGCCCTCGATGATCAGCGTGTCGGGGAAGTTCACCCCGGCGGCGTGAACCTGCAGCAGGACTTCGTTCTTCTTCGGCTCGGGGCTGGCGATGTCTTCCAGCACCAGGGTTTCGGCGGGGCCGAAGGCTTTGCACAGCACGGCTTTCATGAGGACGTACTCCGTTGGAGGTTCTTCTTTGTGAGTAGAGGGCCAGTGTAGGAGCGCAGGCACAGGGGGCAAATCACCATGGCCTGGGCTTATGCCCCGATATAGCTTGGGCGGCGGCGCGACAGTGGCTATCCTTTGCCCATCGAATCCGGAGACATCGCCTTGAGAGCTTTCCTTGCCCTGTTGCTGGTCATTTCCTTCAGCCCTTTCCTTGCCGCCGAAGAAGAGGCCAAGCCGGAGGACGCCAACAAGCCCGTGTTCATTGACCTCACCCCCGCGCTGGTGGGCAATTACGGAAGTGGCCCGCGCCTGAAGTACTTCAAGGCCGATATCGCGCTGAAGGTCACCGGCAAGGAGGCCTCGGAGAAGGTCGAGCACCACGAGCCGCTGATTCGCAACCAACTGGTGATGCTTTTCGCCCAGCAGACCGACGACTCCCTCGGTAGCGTCGATGGCAAGGAGAAGCTGCGCCAGGAAGCCCTCAAGCAAGTGCAGGGCGTACTCCAGCAGGAAGAGGGCAAGCCGCTGGTGGACGACCTGCTGTTCAACAACCTGATCGTCCAGCCCTGATCGCCCAAACGGCGCCTGCATGAGCGCGGCTCATCTGCATACGGCAGGCGCTCTGTTGTTCCGGCTGCGGCTGCTCGCCGCAATGCCGGGCTGAAAGCCCCGTCTCACAAGGCGCGTAGGAAATTTCCGGCGCGCGCCTGACCTGAATCAAACCCCGTTTGCTGCTGGTCGCCGAACATCCCCTCATGATCCGCTCGAATTCGAGCGTTTGAGCAAGGGGAAATCGGATGACAGGAAACGCAAAAAGCTGGCGCACCCGCGGTCTCGCGGTGCTGGTGGTGGCCGTGCTCGCCGCGCTGGCCTGGCAGACGTTCAAGCCGACGGGCCTCCCCGAAGGTTTCGCCAGCGGTAATGGGCGCATCGAGGCCACCGAGGTGGATGTGGCCACCAAGCTTCCCGGTCGCGTGGCCGAAATCCTGGTGGACGAAGGCGATTTCGTGACGGCCGGGCAGGTCGTCGCGCACATGGATACCCAGGTACTCAAGGCCCAGCTGGCGCAGGCCGAGGCCGAAGTGCGGCGGGCGCAGAACGCCAAGCTCACCGCGCAATCGCTGGTGGCCCAGCGGCACAGCGAGAAGGCCACCGCCGAAGCCATGGTCGCCCAGCGCCAGGCCGAGCTGACCGCCGCGCAGAAGCGCTTCACCCGCACCGAGCAACTGGTCAAGCGCAACGCCCTGCCGCAACAGCAACTCGACGATGACCGCGCTGCCCTGCAGAGTTCCCAGGCGGCGCTGGCCGCGTCGCGCTCCCAGGTCATCTCGGCGCAGGCCAGTATCGCTGCCGCCAGCTCCCAGGTGATCGAGGCGCAGTCGGCCATCGAGGCCGCCACCGCGAGCACCGTGCGCCTGCAGGCGGATATCGACGACAGCGACCTCAAGGCCCCGCGCAACGGCCGCGTGCAGTACCGCGTGGCGCAGCCGGGCGAAGTCCTGCCGGCTGGCGGCAAGCTGCTCAACATGGTCGACCTGGCCGATGTCTACATGACCTTCTTCCTGCCCTCGGGCCAGGCCGGCAAGGTCGAGCTGGGCCAGGAAGTGCACCTGGTGATCGATGCGGTGCCGGAGTACGTGATCCCGGCGAAAGTGTCCTATGTCGCCAGCGTCGCGCAGTTCACACCCAAGACCGTGGAGACTGCCAACGAGCGCGAGAAGCTGATGTTCCGGGTCAAGGCGCGCCTCGATCCGGGCCTGCTGGAGAAGTACATCACCTACGTGAAGACCGGCGTGCCGGGCATGGCCTACATGCGCCTCGACCCGCAGGTGGAATGGCCGGCTGACCTGCAGATCAAGGTCCCGCAATGAACGCCGCCGCCTGCGTGGCCCGTCTGGCTGGCGTCTCGCTGCGCTATGGCGAGACCCGCGCAGTGGACGACGTGACCCTGGAGATCCCGGCCAATCGCATGGTCGGCCTGATCGGCCCGGACGGCGTCGGCAAGTCCAGCCTGCTGGCGCTGCTGGCCGGTGCGCGGAAAATGCAGGACGGTGAAATCCAGGTGCTCGGCGGCGACATGCGCGATGTACGCCACCGCCGCGCTGTGTGCCCGCGGATTGCCTACATGCCCCAGGGCCTGGGCAAGAACCTCTACCCGACGCTCTCGGTGTTCGAGAACGTCGATTTCTTCGGTCGCCTGTTCGGCCACGACAAGGCCGAGCGCGAGCGGCGCATCGCCGACCTGCTGCAGAGTACGGGCCTTGCGCCTTTTGCCGAGCGCCCGGCGGGCAAGCTGTCCGGTGGCATGAAGCAGAAGCTCGGGCTGTGCTGTGCGCTGATCCATGATCCTGACCTGCTGATCCTCGACGAGCCCACCACCGGCGTCGATCCGCTGTCGCGCAACCAGTTCTGGGAACTGATCGGCCGTATCCGCGCCGGTCGTGAAGGCATGAGCGTGCTGGTGGCCACAGCCTACATGGAGGAGGCCGAACGCTTCGACTGGCTGGTGGCGATGGACGAGGGCAAGGTGCTCGCCACCGGGACGCCCGCCGAGCTGCGCGAACAGACATCGACGCAGAACCTCGAGGAGGCGTTCATTGCGCTGCTGCCCGAGAGCAAGCGCGCCGGCCACCACAAGCTGGTCATTCCGCCTCGCCCGCAGCACGACGGTGCACCGCAGATAGCCATCGAAGCCGAGGGGCTGACCTGCCGCTTCGGCGACTTCGTCGCCGTGGATCACGTGAGCTTCCGCATCGAGCGCGGGGAAATCTTCGGCTTCCTCGGTTCCAACGGCTGCGGCAAGTCCACCACCATGAAGATGCTCACCGGCCTGTTGCCGGCCAGCGAAGGCACCTGCGCACTGTTCGGCCAGCCGGTCAACGCCAACGACATGGAGACGCGCCGGCGCGTGGGTTACATGTCCCAGGCGTTCTCGCTGTACGCCGAGCTGACGGTGCTGCAGAACCTCGAACTGCACGCGAAGCTGTTCCACATCCCGCACGAGCAGATCGGTCCGCGCGTCGAGGAAATGCTGCAGCGCTTCGACCTGGGGAAAGTGAAGAACGAGCTGCCCGACAGCCTGCCGCTGGGCATTCGCCAGCGCCTGTCGCTGGCCGTGGCGGTGATCCACAAGCCGGAAATCCTGATCCTCGACGAGCCCACCTCGGGCGTCGACCCGGTAGCCCGCGACGGCTTCTGGGAGCTGATGGTGGAGCTGTCGCGCAACGACGGCGTGACCATCTTCATCTCCACCCACTTCATGAACGAGGCCGAGCGCTGCGACCGCATCTCGCTGATGCACGCCGGCAAGGTGCTCGACAGCGACACCCCGCAGGGACTGATCGACAAGCGCGGCCTGCCGACCCTCGAAGCCACCTTCATTGCCTACCTGGAAGAAGCCGCCGGCAGCGCACCGGTGCCGGAAACGGCACCCGCAGCCCAGGCCTCCGACGAACCGGCCAGGTACAAGGGCTCCGATCGCTTCAGCTGGTTGCGCCTGTTCAGTTACGCACGGCGCGAGGCCATGGAGCTGCGCCGCGACCCGATCCGCCTGACCCTGGCCCTGGTCGGCACTGCGCTGCTGATGTTCATCATCGGCTACGGCATCAACATGGACGTCGAAGACCTCACCTACGCCGTGCTCGACCGCGACCAGACCACCACCAGCCAGGCCTACGCGCTGAACATCGCCGGCTCGCGCTACTTCATTGAGAAGCAGGCGATCCAGGACCCGGACGACCTGGAGCGCCGCCTGCGCAGCGGCGACATCAGCCTCGCGGTGGAGATCCCGCCGAACTTCGGTCGCGACCTCAAGCGTGGCGCCGACCCGGCCATCGGCGTGTGGATCGACGGCGCCATGCCGACCCGCGCCAACACCGTGCTCGGCTACGTACAGGGCCTGCACGCCAGCTACCTGGCCGACAGGCAAAACGGCAACGCTGCTTCTACCGGTGCGGCGGCGAGTACCGAAGTGCGCTACCGCTACAACCCGGATGTGGAGAGCCTCAAGGCCATGGTGCCGGCGGTGATTCCGCTTTTGCTGATCATGATCCCGGCGATGCTCACCGCCCTGGGCGTGGTGCGCGAGAAGGAGCTGGGCTCGATCACCAATCTCTACGTCACGCCGGTCACGCGCCTGGAGTTCCTGCTGGGCAAGCAGTTGCCCTACATCGGCATGGGCATGATCAACTTCGTGCTGATGCTGGCGATGGCCGTGCTGCTGTTCCAGGTGCCGCTCAAGGGCAGCTTCCTCGCGCTGCTGGTCGGCGCCTTCCTCTACGTGGTGACCAGCACGGGGCTGGGGCTGCTGCTCTCGACCTTCATGAAGAGCCAGATCGCGGCAGTCTTCGGCACCGCCATCGCCACCATGATCCCGGCGATCCAGTTCTCCGGGCTGATCCATCCGGTGTCGTCGCTGGAAGGCGCGGCGGCCTTCATCGGCCAGCTCTACCCGACCTCGCACTTCCTGGTCATCAGTCGTGGTGCCTTCTCCAAGGCGCTGGGCTTCCCCGACCTGTGGGTCTATTACCTGCCGCTGACGGCGATGATCGTGGTGCTGACGCTGCTCAGCGTGGCCTGCCTGAAGAAGCAGGAGGACTGAGCCATGAACAAGCTGGCGAACATCTTCAACCTCGGCATCAAGGAATTCCGCAGCCTGGGCCGCGACTACGCGATGCTGATCCTGATCGCCTGGGCCTTTACCCTGGGCGTCTACAGCTCCGCCACCGGCGTGCCGGAAACCCTGCACCACGCGCCCATCGCGATTGTCGACGAGGACCAGTCGCAACTCTCCTCGCGCATCGTCAACGCCTTCCAGCCGCCGTATTTCCGCCCCCCGGAGATGATCGGCCACGCGGAGATGGACCGGGGCATGGATGTCGGCCTGTACACCTTTACCCTGGACATCCCGCCGGACTTCCAGCGCGACGTGCTGGCCGGGCGGCAGCCGGCGATCCAGGTCAACGTCGATGCGACGCAGACCGGCCAGGCCTTCTCCGGCGCCGGCTACATCCAGAACATCGTCGGCACCGAGGTGCGCGAGTTCGTCAGCCGCTACCGCGCCGAGTCGGCGATGCCGGCGGAGCTGGCGGTGCGCATGGAGTTCAACCCGAACCTGACCCAGGCCTGGTTCGGCGCGGTGATGGAGGTGATCAACCAGATCACCATGCTGTCGATCATCCTCACCGGCGCCGCGCTGATCCGCGAGCGTGAGCACGGTACGGTGGAGCACCTGCTGGTAATGCCGCTGACCGCCTTCGAGATCATGATGGCCAAGGTCTGGTCCATGGGCGCCGTGGTGCTGGTGGCCGCGGCGATCTCGTTGCAGCTGGTGGTACGCGGCTGGCTGGACGTGCCGATCAGCGGCTCGGTGGGGCTGTTCCTGCTGGGCGCGGCATTGCACCTGTTCGCCACCACTTCGATGGGCATCTTCCTCGGCACCGTGGCGCGCTCGATGCCGCAGCTGGGCCTGCTGGTGATCCTCACGCTGATGCCGCTGCAGATTCTTTCCGGTGGTACCACGCCGCGCGAGAGCATGCCGGAGCTGGTGCAGTACATCATGCTGGCGGCGCCGACCACGCACTTCGTCAGCCTGGCCCAGGCGATTCTTTATCGTGGGGCCGACCTGTCCATCGTCTGGCCGCAGCTGCTGGCCATTGTCGGGATTGGTGCGGCGTTCTTCAGCGGCGCGCTGTGGCGCTTCCGCCGGACCATCGGGCAGATGGCCTGACTCCTGCTGCACTTCGTAGTAGCGAGCTTGCTCGCTACTACGAGGTCATTCACTCCACTGGCCACACGCAGGTCTGATTCCGCCCCTTGTGCTTGGCCGCGTAGAGCGCCCGGTCGGCCTGGGCGATCAACTGGTCCGGCTCGGCGTCCTGGCCCGGCGTGGCGATGGCCAGGCCGATACTCACGGTCAGTCGCCCGAGCTCTGCCGCCGGATGGGCGATGGCGAGTTCCGCCACATGCTGGTGGATGCGGGCCGCGACATGCCCGGCGCCCTCCGCGCCGGTGTCGGTGAGGATGATCACGAACTCTTCGCCGCCATAGCGGCAGGCCACGTCGCCTTCGCGCTGCAAGCAGTCCTGCAGGCAACTGGCAACCCGCCGCAAGGCGTCGTCGCCGGCCAGGTGGCCGAGGCAGTCGTTGAAGCGCTTGAAGTGATCGACGTCGAGCATCAGCACCGCCAGCGGTGCGTCGGCCCGGCGCAGGCGGCGCCACTCGCTTTGCAACTGGCGGTCGAAGTAGCGGCGGTTGAACAGGCCGGTGAGGCCGTCCTGCTGCGAGAGCTTGTGCAACTGCGCCTCCAGTTGCAGGCGTTCGCTGTTGTCGCGGGCCACGGCGATCAGGTAGTCGCGGTCGCCCTGGTGGATCAGCTGGGTGTTGATTTCCGCCGGTTGCAGGCTGCCGTCGCGGCGCTGCATCTCGCGCTGGAAGATCATCGACAGGTTCAGCCGGTGCGCCTGCTGTACCAGCTGGATCCAGGCGTGGAAGCCGGGAATCAGCCGCTCCGGATCGTCGCGCAGCAGGTGGCGGAAGTCCTCGGCGCTGTAGCCCAGGCCGCTGTAGGTGGCTCGGTTCATGTGCAGCAGCTCGCGTTGCTGCAGGTCGAAGATGAACAGCGCGTCGCGGCTGGAGTCGGTGAGGTCGAGCGCCAGTTGCAGGCGTTCGCGGCTGTCACGCAGGTGCGCCTCCACCGACTGGCGTTGCTCCGCTTCCTGGTTGAGCAACTGGTTGCTGGCGCTCAGTGCGGTGGCGCGGCGGGCGTTCTCGCGGGCGAGGAACAACGCCGCCACCAGCAGCAGGCTGATGGCCACGCCGCCACTGAACACCACCATCGGCAAGGGGGTGGAGAGCGACTGCACGAGCGCCGAAGTGGGGCTGAGCTCCAGTTCGAAGCTGCGGTTGTTGAGCAGCCGCAGCGGCACCCGCAGGGTCTGCCCGGCATTGCTGTCGGGTTGCTCGCGCACGTAGATCGGTTGTCCATGCTCCAGCAGGCGTACGCTGAACAGGTGGTTGTCGGCCTGCTGGATCAGGTGGTCCATCAGGTTGCCAACGCGGAATACGCCCTGCATGAAGCCGTCGAAGCGCAGTTGATGACTGGCATCGCGAATGAACACCGGGGTGTAAAGCACGAAGCCACGTCCACCCTGGAGCAGCTCCACGCTATCGCTCAGGCGTGACTTGCCGCTGTCGCGCGCGGCCATGGCGGTGGCGTAGTTCGGGTGCTGCTCGGTGAGGTGGAAGTTCAGCGCCGCCTCGTTGCCCTGCAGCGGCTCCAGCCAGCGGATGCGCAAGTCCGGATCGGACCACTGGATCGACTGGTAGCCGGGGAAGCTGCGCACATAGAAGCGCGCGTCCAGCTCCCATTCGGCACGGGGCATGCGGCCGTGATGGGTCCACAATTGGGCGAGCAGGTCCAGGCCCTGCACCTGCTCGTGGAGGTTGGCCTCGAGCTGGTGCGCCAGGCTGCGCCCCTGGTAGGTCAGGCGCTCCTGGACGCGCTGGCGTTCGCTGCTCGCCAGCTCCCTGCCGAGCCAGGCGCTGGAAAGCAGCAGCACGCAGAGCAGACCGCCAAGCCCGAGGTAGGTAGCTAGTGAGGACTGAAGGCGGTGCATGGGGCGAGTTCCGGGGGCTTCAGTAACCTAATAGCACAGTGCCTCTACTTGTGCGCCAGGCCGACGACGATCGCCCACTGTTCGGCAGTGACCGGCATGACCGACAGACGGCTGCCTTTCTGCACCAGCGGCATTTCCTCCAGTCCGGCCTGTGCCTTGAGCGTGCCCAGCGGCAGCACCGAGCGGAAGGCTTCGACGAAGCCGACGTCACGGGCTGTCCAGGGGTTCTTCTGGTCGCTGGCCTTGGGATCGTGGTAGTGGCTTTTCGGGTCCAGGGCGGTCGGGTCCGGGTAGGCCTCGCCTTGAATCTCGGCAATGCCGGCAATGCCCGGCTCCGGGCAACTGGAGTGGTAGAAGAAGAACAGGTCGCCCGGCTGCATGCTGCGCATGAAGTTGCGTGCCTGGTAGTTGCGCACGCCATCCCAGCGCGCTGTTTTCAGGCGCTGCAGGTCGTGGATCGAGAGTTCATCGGGCTCGGATTTCATCAGCCAGTAAGCGCGTGCCATCCGCGAGGGTCTCCTTGTGCGTGGCGGGTCGTGATGTTTTTACCAAGGGTAGGCGGTTCCCTGCGACAAGCTGCCGGCTCGCTGGAAACAAATTGTAGGAAGAAGATGTAGGAATACCGGCATGAAGATTGCCTGAAAGTGCCGGAAGTTTTGGGGACGGCTGCTCCTCCGACGATCGGTTGGCGTCAGAATTGCGAGAAGCTTTTCATTGTCGGAGAATGCCGCCGTTTTTAGCTTGGCCTGCCGGACGGATAAAAAAACCACCGCCGGCCATCGTTGACAGTTTGCCTGGAAGGGGGAGGCAATCGATGAAACGCAAGCCTGATCTTTTGTGGGTGTTGGTAATACTTTTCGGTCTGGGTGTCGTCACTACCGGTTACACCCAGAGTCTGTGGGAACAACGCCAGGGCAATGCCCCGGTGCAGGTCACCCAGCAGCCCTGATCCAGTCGCCTGGAATCCGCGCTGCCATCGCCACGGCTATCGCAAGGAACGCGATTCCGTCGCGAGACGGCCATACCAGCCGCCGTCCGTCACTATGCCCATCAGCGGCACATCCCAGCTCGCCAGCTCCAGCCTATCGACCTTCTGGCATTCATGCGCCAGGCCCAATAGCGTCGGTTTCTGCCAATTTTTGCGCATTCCCAGGTAGGCCAGGGTCCGGTCGTAGAACCCCTTGCCCATCCCCAGGCGCCCGCCCTGTGGATCGAAGCCCACCAGCGGCAGCAGCAGCAGGTCCAGTGCCCAGGCTGGGCGCTGGCGCCGACGGTCGGCCTGCGGTTCGGCAATGTTGAAACGGTTGCGCACCCAGCGCTCGCCGATCCCTACCTGCTGGAAGGTCATGTGCGTGCGCGGCCAGTCCGAGAGCACCGGCAGGTAGGTTGCCTTGCCGCGTTTCTGCGCTGCCTGCATCAGCGGGCGCGGGTCGATTTCGCCGTCAGCCGGCAAATACAACGCAATATGCTTCGCCCGGCGAAACAGCGGATGCTGTGCGAGCTGGCGATACAGGGCCTGGGCGGCGCGGCGTTGCTGAAGGGGGCTGAGCGCGCGTCTGGCCTGGCGCAGCTGGCGGCGCAGGGCAGGGCGGGAGAGAGAATCTGCGTGGATCATGGAAGGGTAAAGCTCCCCGGACATGCCGCTGTCGGGTTAGCCCTTGAACCCGAGAGTTCAAGGTGGTGGTTGCAGTAGGCTTTAAGGCTTTCCGTCGTGCGGACATGCACACCAGCCCAACTGGCAACCCCCGTTGTTGCAATTATCGGCTCAGGGACATCACCGACTGGCAAACACACCAGGGAGCGAGACGGATTATACCCCAAGGAAATTTCCCTGGTCAGACTTCACCCTGTTCCTTATCGGTGGTAAGGGGATCGGTCGTCAGGGCGCGGTCCACGCGCTCGAGCAGTTCGCGCACGCGCTCGCGGGTCGAGCCGCTGTCCTGCTCCACGCGCTCCTGCTTGTGCAGCAGGTCGTGGGTAATGTTCAGGGCGGCCATCACGGCGACACGGTCGGCACCGATGACCTTGCCGCTGGAACGGATCTCGCGCATCTTGCTGTCCAGGTAGCGCGCGGCGCTTTCCAGGTTGACGCGCTCGTCCGGAGGGCAGGCGATGCAGTACTCCTTGTCGAGGATTTGGACGTTCAGGGTGTTCGACTGGCTCATGAGTCCTGCTCCAGGGCTTTAAGACGCAAAATCATCGCTTCGACCTTCTGCCGAGCCAAATCGTTCTTCTCGATCAGATGGGCACGTTCTTCCCGCCAGCTTTTCTCGTTCGCCCGCAGCAGCCGGTTCTCGGCCTTGAGCTGTTCCAGGCGCTGGAGCAGCAGGTCGAACTTGGCGATCAGCGCGTGCAGGTCGGCGTCTTCCATGGGCTCTCGCTTGGGAGTTGCTTAAGTAATCGAGAACTATATAGGACTGCCGTGGGGGTGGGTCAACGCACGGCTGCCCGACGCGTCGTCACATGGTCTTGCGGTGTGCGCCGGTGCTAGGATAACGGACCATATTCTATGCGCGGCGCCTGATGGCGCCTAGCCGTCATCCGGGTTCGATCATGTCCACTTCCAGCTCCGCCTACACCGCTTTCGCCGCCCTGCTCGCCGAGGCTGCCCTGCCGATTTCCCCCGCCGAACTGCACGGCCACCTGCTCGGCCGCGTCTGCGCCGGGTCCGGCTTTGACCAGGGCGAGTGGCTGCAGGCCGCCGGTGAGCTGCTCGGCGGCGAGCCGGGCGAGCGCCTGGGTGCAGCGCTGGGCGGCCTGCTGGGCATGGTCCAGCAGGACTTCAGCCAGGGCGAGATGGCCGTGGTGCTGATGCTGCCCAACGACGACGAGCCGCTGCTGGAGCGTGCCACCGCCCTGGGCCAGTGGTGCCAGGGCTTCCTCGCCGGCTTCGGCCTGGCGCTGCGCTCCCCCAGCCTGTCGGATGAAGCCGATGAAGTGCTGCAGGACATCGCCGCCATCGCCCAGGTCGGCGGCCAGCTGGAAGAATCCGAAGATGGCGAGGCCGACTACATGGAAGTGCAGGAGTACCTGCGCGTCGCCCCGCTGCTGCTGTTTTCCGAGTTCGGCAAGGTCCCGGCACCGGCCGAGAAACCCTCCCTGCATTGAGGTCGCGCATGATCCGTATCGCCAAGTCGGAATACGCCCGTCGTCGCAAGGCGCTGATGGCGCAGATGGAACCCAACAGCATCGCCATTCTCCCGGCGGCGCCGATGTACATCCGCAACCGCGACGTCGAGCACGTCTACCGCCAGGACAGCGACTTCCAGTACCTCACCGGCTTCCCCGAGCCGGAAGCGGTGATGGCGCTGATCCCCGGCCGCGAGCACGGCGAGTACGTACTCTTCTGCCGCGAGCGCGATCCGGAGCGTGAGCTCTGGGACGGCCTGCGCGCTGGCCAGGACGGTGCCATCAGCGCTTTCGGCGCCGACGATGCGTTCCCCATCGGCGATATCGACGACATCCTCCCGGGCCTGATCGAAGGCCGCGACCGCGTGTACTACGCGCTGGGCGCCAACCAGGAGTTCGACCGCCGGCTGATGGAGTGGATCAACGTCATTCGCTCCAAGGCGCGCCAGGGTGCGCAGCCGCCGAACGAGTTCGTCGCCCTCGACCACCTGCTGCACGACCAGCGCCTGTACAAGAGCGCCGGCGAGGTGAAGGTGATGCGCTATGCCGCGGAAATTTCCGCCGGCGCGCACATCCGCGCCATGCAGGCTTGCCGTCCGGGCCTGTACGAGTACCACCTGGAAGCCGAGCTGGAATACGCCTTCCGCCTGGGCGGCGCAAAGATGCCGGCCTATGGCTCGATCGTCGCCACCGGCCGCAACGCCTGCATCCTGCACTATCGGGAGAACGACGCGCAGATCAAGGACGGCGACCTGATCCTGATCGACGCCGGCTGCGAGATCGATTGCTACGCCAGCGACATCACCCGCACCTTCCCCGCCAGCGGTACCTTCAGCCCCGAGCAGAAGGCCATCTACCAGTTGGTGCTGGACGCCAACATGGCGGCCTTCGACTACATCGCTCCGGGCCGCCACTGGAACGAAGCCCACGAGGCCACCGTGCGGGTCATCACTGCCGGGCTGGTAGAACTGGGTCTGCTCAAGGGCGACGTCGACGAACTGATCGAGCGCGAAGCCTACAAGGCCTTCTACATGCACCGCGCCGGCCACTGGCTGGGCATGGACGTGCACGACGTCGGCGAATACCGCGTCGGCGGCGAATGGCGCGTGCTCGAGCCGGGCATGGCGATGACCGTCGAGCCGGGTATCTACATTGCCCCGGACAACACCGACGTGCCGAAGAAATGGCGCGGCATCGGCGTGCGCATCGAAGACGACGTGGTGGTGACCAGGACCGGCTGCGAAGTGCTGACCAATGGCGTGCCGAAGACCGTCGCCGAGATCGAAGCGCTGATGGCCGAGGCCAGGGCCCAGGCCGCCTGACATGCAACGTACGCAACTGGCCATCATCGGTGGCGGACTCGTTGGCGCAAGCCTAGCGCTGATTCTCCAGGCCGGCGCCCGCGCGCGCGGCTGGCAGATCGTGCTGGTCGAGCCCTTCGCCCCCGGTGACGCCTACCAGCCCAGCTATGACGCGCGCTCCTCGGCGCTGTCCTTCGGCAGCCGGCAGATCTACGAACGCCTCGGGCTCTGGCAGCAGATTTCGCAGCGTGCCGAACCGATCACGCAGATCCACGTTTCCGATCGCGGGCGCTTCGGCGCTGCGCGGCTGACGGCGGTGGAAGAGGGCGTTCCCGCTCTCGGCTACGTGGTGGAAAACGCCTGGCTCGGCCAGTGCCTGTGGCGCGCGCTGGACCCGGACGTGGTGAGCTGGCGCTGCCCGGCCGAAGTGCGGCGGATGGACGCCCACGGCGATGGCTACCGCCTGACCCTGGACGACGACTCGCAGCTGGACTGCGACCTCGCCGTGCTGGCTGACGGCGGCCGCTCCGGCCTGCGCGAGCAACTGGGGATCAACGTACGTTCCTCGTCCTACGGGCAGACCGCGCTGATCGCCAACATCAGCCCGTCCGAAGCCCATCGCGGACAGGCCTTCGAGCGCTTCACCGAGAACGGCCCGCTGGCCCTGCTGCCGCTGCCGGAAAACCGCTGCGCGCTGGTCTGGACCCGCAATGGCAGTGACGCCGAGCGTCTGCGCGAGCTACCCGACGCGGCCTTTCTCTCTGAATTGCAGGACGCCTTCGGCTACCGCCTCGGCACCCTGCGCCAGGTTGGTGTGCGCCATGGCTACCCGCTGAGCCTGACCGAGGCCGACGAGCAGATTCGCCCGCACCTGGTGGTCCTGGGTAATGCCGCCCACAGCCTGCACCCGATTGCCGGGCAGGGCTTCAACCTGTCGCTGCGCGATGCCAAGGCGCTGGGCGATCGCCTGTTGCAGGAAGCCGCTGCGCCGGGCGATTTCGCCGTGTTGCAGCGCTACCTCGACGGCCAGCGCCTCGACCAGCAGATGACCGTCGGCTTCTCCGACCGGGTTACCCGGTTGTTCTCCAATGCCCAGCCGCTGCTGGCCACCGGTCGCAACATCGGCCTGCTCGGCCTCGATCTGCTGCCGCCGGCCAAGCGCTGGTTCGCCCGCCAGGCCATGGGCCTGGGCGCACGCCCGGTGTGAGTGGATGGAACTGCGCAAAAGCTCCCGCCGCGCCCGCCTGCTGCGTTTCGGCCTGAACCTCTACCCGCCGTATCTCGGCGCCGGGGTACGGGTGCGCCACATCAGCGCGGACTTCCGCGAGGTCCGCGTAAAGATGGGCCTGAACCTGTTCAACCGCAATTACGTCGGTACCCAGTTCGGCGGCAGCCTGTACAGCATGACCGATCCGTTCTTCATGCTGATGCTGATGGAGAACCTGGGGCGCGAATACATCGTCTGGGACAAGGCCGCCAACATCGAATTCGTCAGCCCCGGCAAGGGGCCGGTGTACGCCGAGTTCCGCATCGACCAGCACCTGCTCGATGAAATCCGCGAGCACACCGCCGGCGGCGCGAAGTACCTGCCGCGCCTGCACGCCGAAGTGCGTGACGCTCAAGGCACCTTGGTGGCGCGGGTGCAGAAGACCCTGTACGTCCGGTTGAAGCCGCGCGCGCGGCAGGCCGCTTGAATTTCGATGCCCGCGCCGACGCTGCGCGGGCCGCTGAAGAAGGAACGCACATGCACGCGGATCTGGTAATCGTCGGGGCGGGAATGGTCGGCAGTGCGCTGGCCCTGGCCCTGGAAGGCAGCGGGCTGGATATCCTGCTGCTGGACGGCTCGCCGCTGAGCGTCAAGCCGTTCGACCGCGAAGCGCCCTTCGAACCGCGCGTCAGCGCGCTGTCCGAAGCCAGCCGGCGGATTCTCCAGCGCCTGCACGCCTGGGACGGCATCGCTGCACGACGTGCCGAGCCGTATCGCGAGATGCAGGTGTGGGATGGTTCCGGCACCGGGCAGATCCACTTCAGCGCTGCCAGCGTGCATGCCGAGATGCTCGGCCATATCGTCGAGAACCGCGTGGTGCAGGACGCCCTGCTGGAGCGCCTGCACGACTCCGCCCTCGGCCTGCTGCCCAACGCTCGGCTGGAACAGTTGCGCCATTCCGGCGACGACTGGCTGCTGACGCTCTCCGATGGCCGCGAAATCCGCACGCCGCTGGTCGTCGCGGCCGACGGTGCGAATTCCGCCGTACGCCGCCTGGCCGGTTGCGCCACCCGCGAATGGGATTACCTGCACCACGCCATCGTCACCAGCGTGCGCTGCGAGAAGCCGCACCAGGCCACTGCCTGGCAGCGCTTCACCGACGACGGCCCGCTGGCCTTCCTGCCGCTGGCGAAGGAGGGCGACGGGCACTGGTGCTCGATCGTCTGGTCGACCACCCCGGAGCAGGCGGAAAAGCTCATGGCGCTGGACGACGAGGGCTTCCGCAAGGCCCTGGGCCTGGCCTTCGAACATCGCCTGGGTGCTATCGAGCATGCCGACCGCCGCCTGTGCATCCCGCTGCGCCAGCGCCACGCCAAGCGCTACGTGGAGCCGGGGCTGGTGCTGATCGGCGATGCCGCACACACCATTCACCCGCTCGCCGGGCAGGGCGTGAACCTGGGCTTCCTGGATGCCGCGGTGCTGGCCGAAGTGATCGAGCACGCCCACGCCCGTGGCGAGAACATCGCCGAGGAGCGGGTGCTGAGCCGCTTCGAACGTCGGCGCATGCCGCACAACCTGGCCATGATGGCGGCAATGGAGGGCTTCCAGCGCCTGTTCCAGGCCGACCCGCTGGCGGTGCGCTGGCTGCGTAATGCCGGGTTGCGGCTGGTGGACAAGCATCACGAAGCGAAGGGCGTGTTCGTGCGCCAGGCGCTGGGGCTTTCCGGGGATTTGCCCAATCTGGCGCGAGTGTAGAGGGTAGCCTTCGGCCCCCTCACCCTAACCCTCTCCCGGAGGGAGAGGGGACTGATCGGCGCGAGCTGGGCGTTCAGAGATCGCCGGCGGACTCCGTGATACCCGCAGACGTCGGGCGGCTCCCTCTCCCTTTGGGAGAGGGCTGGGGTGAGGGGCTCTTGCACGAGCGCCGAACCCACCTGTGACTCCAGGCCACACCCTCCCGAAACACCCCGACACAAACGCACGGCTCAGTAGCAAATGAGGTTCCTTATCATTTGCGGGATATTTTCCCTGCAAAGGACACGCTCATGCTCGTGCGCAAAGGTCTTCTCGCCACCCTCCTGCTGGCCGCCTTCGGTAGCACCGCCCAGGCCGCCGACGAAGTGGTGGTCTATTCCTCGCGTATCGACGAGCTGATCAAGCCGGTGTTCGACGCCTACACCCAGGCCACCGGGGTGAAGATCAAGTTCATCACCGACAAGGAAGCGCCGCTGATGGCGCGGATCAAGGCCGAGGGCGCCAATACCCCGGCCGACCTGCTGCTGACCGTCGACGCCGGCAACCTCTGGCAGGCCGAGAAGATGGGCATTCTGCAGCCCTTCGATTCGCCGACCCTGGACGCCAACATCCCGCCGCAGTACCGCTCCGGCACTGACAGCTGGACCGGCCTGTCGCTGCGCGCGCGGACCATCGCCTATTCGACCCAGCGGGTGAAGCCCGAGGAGCTGTCGACCTACGAGGAGCTGGCCGATGCGAAATGGGAAGGCCGCCTGTGCCTGCGCACCGCGAAGAAGGTCTACAACCAGTCGCTGACCGCCACGCTGATCGAAACCCACGGCGCCGAGAAGACCGAGCAGATCCTCCAGGGCTGGGTGAACAACCTGGCCACCGACGTGTTCTCCGACGACAACGCGCTGCTCCAGGCCATCGCCGCCGGGCAGTGCGACGTCGGCATCGTCAACACCTACTACTACGGGCGCATGCACAAGGACAATCCGCAGCTGCCGGTGAAGCTGTTCTGGCCGAACCAGGGTGACCGGGGCGTGCACGTCAACCTGTCGGGCATCGGCCTGACCAGGTACGCGCCGCACCCGGAACAGGCCAAGAAGCTGGTGGAATGGATGACCGGTGCGGACGCCCAGGCGCTGTTCGCCGGCATCAACCAGGAATTCCCGGCCAACCCGAAGGTGGCACCGTCGCAGGAAGTGGCGGCCTGGGGTGAGTTCAAGGCCGACAGCATTCCGGTGGAGATCGCCGGCAAGCGCCAGGCCGAAGCGATCAAGCTGATGGACCGCGCCGGCTGGAACTGATCAGGTGGACGGTACTGCCGGCTCCGCTTGCGGTTGGTCGGTAGCGTCGCCCGCCTCTGACGGTTGCACCTGGTACTGCACCGAGAGCGGCTTGCCGCTCCCGGTCAGCAAGCAGGTGAACTGCCCGGCGACCCTTTCGCCCTCGCGCATCTGCGCCTTCAGCGCCTTGCTCGCATGCTGCCCCTCGACTTCCCCGTCGTAGGCTTCCTCGCGCAGCGAGTCATGGTCCAGCCAGGACTGCTGCCAGCGCTCCTGCATCGTCGAATCCGCGGCGAAGGTGCGCGAGGCGAGATCCAGACAGTCTTCGATCGGCGTGGGCGTGTCGTCGGCGGAAGCCGCTCCGCAGAGGGCGGCGAGGAACAGGGCAGGCAGGGCGCGGAGCGCTGGCATGGGCTTTTTCCTTTGTTGGGGGAGTGGCAAAGTGGCGGATTCGACCGCAGTACCTTGCGCTTTATCCCTGTCTCCTGAGGATCAGGCGAATTCGAGTTCAACGTTGGAAGATTCCGTCTGCGAGTCGGACGCCTCCGCCGTGAACGCCACTTGAAGTCTGGATGCACCGACGCATGCGCGCCAACCGCTGGTACCCCATCACTTTCGCCGTCGCCGCCCTGGTGTTGCTGCCCATCAGCGTCCTGCTGCTGAGCTGGGCGGAAATCGACCGCGAAATCTGGTCGCACCTGTGGGAAACCCAGATGACGCGCCTGCTGGGCAACACCCTGGTGCTGGTGGCTGGCGTAGGGGTGGGCGTCACCGTGCTGGGCGTCAGCCTCGCCTGGCTCACCAGCCTCTGCGAATTCCCCGGCCGACGCTGGCTGGACTGGGCGCTGATGCTGCCCTTCGCGGTGCCGGCCTATGTGCTGGCGTTCGTCTTCGTCGGCCTGCTGGATTTCTCCGGCCCCGTGCAGACGCTGCTGCGCGAGTGGTTCGGCAGCGGCCTGCGGCTGCCGCGGGTACGCTCCACCGGTGGGGTGATCACGGTGCTGGTGCTGGTCTTCTACCCCTACGTCTACCTGCTCGCGCGCAGCGCATTCCTCGCCCAGGGGCGTGGCCTGACCGAAGCGGCGCGGGTGCTCGGCCTCTCGCCCCTGGCCGCCTTCTGGCGCGTCGCCCTGCCCATGGCGCGGCCAGCCATTGGCGCCGGGCTGGCGCTGGCGATCATGGAGACCCTGGCGGATTTCGGCACCGTTTCGGTGTTCAACTTCGATACCTTTACCACCGCCGTCTACAAGACCTGGTACGGCTTCTACAGCCTCTCCAGCGCCACCCAGCTGGCCAGCCTGCTGTTGCTGTTCGTCATGCTGGTGCTGCTGGGCGAGCGCTACAGCCGTGGCCGCAGCGGCGTGCCCAACGAGCGTCCGCGTGGCGCCGCGCTGTACCGGCTGCACGGCTGGAAGGCCTTCGCCGCCAGCGCCTGGTGCCTGCTGGTCTTTGCCTGCGCCTTTGTCATTCCGGTGCTGCAACTGCTGGTCTGGGTCTGGCAGAAGGGGCGTTTCGACCTCGATGAGCGCTACTGGGGGCTGATCCTGCACAGCCTGTACCTGGGCGGCTTCGCGGCGCTGATCACGGTGGCCGTGGCGCTGCTGCTGGTCTTTGCCCGACGGCTGTCGCCAACACCTGCGGTGCGCTCGGCGGTAGGGATTTCCAACCTTGGCTATGCGCTGCCCGGCTCGGTGCTGGCGGTGGCGATCATGCTGGCCTTCAGCTGGCTGGATAACCAGGCGGTGATTCCGCTGTCCAGCGCCCTCGGCGGCGCCGGCAAGCCCTTGTTGCTGGGCAGCCTCGGGGCGTTGCTGGTGGCCTACCTGATCCGCTTCATGGCAGTGGCCTACAACCCGTTGGAAGGTGCGCTGGCGAGAATCCGACCTTCGCTGCCGGAAGCCTCCCGCAGCCTTGGCGTCGGCGGGGCCGGCCTGTTCTTCCGCGTCTACCTGCCGCTGCTGCTGCCGGGAGCCTTGAGCGCCGCGCTGCTGGTATTCGTCGACGTGCTCAAGGAGATGCCCGCGACTCTGCTGATGCGCCCGTTCGGCTGGGACACCCTGGCCGTGCGCGTCTTCGAGATGACCAGCGAGGGCGAGTGGGCGCGCGCCGCGCTACCGGCGCTGACGCTGGTGCTGGTGGGACTGTTCCCGGTGATCGGCCTGATCCGTCGCTCGGCGCGACCGACCGGTTCTGTGCGGCCCTGAGAATCGGCCGTCGGACAAGCTGTCCAGAGTCCGGTCATGCGACTACAATGCGCGCGTTTCGTGCGGGCCGTACTCGCGCTCCGCACCCGCCTCGCCCGGAAGGAGAACACCCATGGGACAGCGCACGCCGCTCTATGATTTGCACGTCGCCCTCGGCGCCAAGATCGTCGATTTCGGCGGTTGGGACATGCCGTTGCACTACGGTTCGCAAGTCGAAGAGCACCACCAGGTACGTCGCGATTGCGGCGTGTTCGACGTTTCCCACATGACCGTGGTCGACGTCACCGGTCCGCAGGCCAAGGAATACCTGCAGCGACTCCTGGCCAACGATGTCGAACGACTGCAGGTTCCGGGCAAGGCGCTGTACAGCGGCATGCTCAACGAGCGCGGCGGGGTGGTCGACGACCTGATCGTCTATCTCGGCGTCTACGGCTATCGCGTGGTGGTCAACGCCTCGACCCGCGACAAGGATATGGCCTGGATGCAGGCCCACACCGAAGGTTTCGACGTCACCCTGAACGAGCGCGCGGACCTCGCGATGCTCGCCGTACAGGGCCCGAACGCCCGCGAGAAGACCGCCGAACTGGTCACCCCCTCGCGTGCCGCGCTGATCCGCGAGCTCAAGCCCTTCCAGGGCAAGGCCGATGGTGACTGGTTCATCGCCCGTACCGGCTACACCGGTGAGGACGGCCTGGAAATCATGCTGCCGGCCGTCGAGGCGCAAGGCTTCCTCAACGACCTGGTTGGCGCCGGTATTTCCCCGGCAGGCCTGGGCGCGCGCGATACCCTGCGTCTGGAAGCCGGGATGAACCTCTACGGCCAGGACATGGACGAAGACGTCACCCCGCTGGCCGCCAACATGGCCTGGACCATCGCCTGGGAGCCCGAAGGCCGCGACTTCATCGGCCGCAAGGCCCTGGAAGCGCAGAAGGCCGCCGGCGATGCGCCGAAGCTGGTCGGCCTGGTGCTGGAAGAGCGTGGCGTGCTGCGCGCCCACCAGGTGGTCCGCGTCGCCGGTGTCGGCGAAGGCGAGATCACCAGCGGCAGCTTCTCCCCGACGCTTGGCAAGTCCATCGCCCTGGCGCGCGTGCCAGCGGGCACCGGCGATCGCGCCGAGGTGGAGATCCGTGGTAAGTGGTACCCGGTTCGCGTCGTTCAGCCGAATTTCGTGCGTCATGGCAAAGCCCTGATCTAAATTGCATGAACTAACTTGCATGGTGTGGCATCGCCGCCCGTCGCCTACGTCCTCGAGGAAAACAAGATGAGCAATATCCCCGCCGACCTGCGTTATGCCGCCAGCCATGAGTGGGCGCGCCTGGAAGCCGACGGTACCGTCACCGTGGGTATCTCCGACCATGCCCAGGAAGCCCTGGGTGACGTGGTCTTCGTCGAACTGCCGGAAGTGGGCAAGACCCTCGCCGCCGGCCAGGAAGCCGGTGTGGTCGAGTCGGTGAAGGCCGCCTCGGACATCTACGCCCCGGTGGGCGGTGAAGTCATCGCCGTCAACGACGTGCTGGCCGACACCCCCGAGGAAGTGAACAACGACCCCTACGGCTCCTGGTTCTTCAAGCTCAAGCCGAGCAACCCGGCGGAGCTGGAGAAGCTGCTCGACGCCGCCGGCTATCGCGCTTCCTGCGACGCCAACGCGTAAGACACCGCTGTATACACAGGCCTCGACTCGTCGGGGCCTGTTCTTTTTACGGAGCGACCTTTCGAGACCGTGGCCATGTCGAACACCCCTTCGCTTTCCCAGCTGCACCAGCCTGATGCCTTCCTCGCCCGTCACCTGGGCCCCGACGCCGCCGAACAACAGGCGATGCTCGACACCCTGGGGCTCAAGAATCGCGACGACCTGATCGTGCAGACGGTGCCGCCGGCCATCCGCCTGAACCGGCCGCTGGACCTGCCCGTCGCCCTCGACGAGCAGGGCGCACTGGCGAAGCTGAAGGGCTACGCGCAGAAGAACGAGCTGTGGACCAGCCTGATCGGCACCGGCTACTACGGCACCCTGACGCCGACCGTCATCCTGCGCAACGTGCTGGAGAACCCGGGCTGGTACACCGCCTACACGCCCTACCAGCCGGAGATCGCCCAGGGCCGTCTCGAGTCCCTGCTGAACTTCCAGCAGATGACCATCGACCTCACCGGCCTCGATCTCGCCAGCGCCTCGCTGCTCGACGAAGCCACCGCCGCTGCCGAAGCCATGGCCCTGGCCAAACGCGTGGCCAAGGCCAAGAGCAACCTGTTCTTCGTCGATGCGCATTGCCATCCGCAGACCATCTCCGTGGTGCAGACCCGCGCCGAAGCCTTCGGCTTCGACGTGGTGGTCGACGAGGTGGACAACCTTGGCCAGCACCAGGTGTTCGGCGCGCTGCTGCAATACCCGGATACCCGTGGCGAGGTGCGTGATCTGCGCCCGCTGATCGACGCGCTGCACGCCCAGCAGGCCATCGCCTGCGTCGCCAGCGACCTGCTCGCGCTGCTGTTGCTCACCCCGCCGGGCGAGCTGGGCGCCGATGTGGTCCTGGGCAGCGCCCAGCGCTTCGGCGTGCCGATGGGCTACGGTGGCCCGCACGCCGCCTTCTTCGCCTGCCGCGACGACTACAAGCGCGCCATGCCAGGGCGCATCATCGGCGTGTCCAAGGACGCCCGTGGCAATACCGCGCTGCGCATGGCGCTGCAGACTCGCGAACAGCACATCCGCCGCGAGAAGGCCAACTCCAACGTCTGCACCTCGCAGGTACTGCTGGCCAATATCGCCAGCCTGTACGCCGTGTATCACGGTCCGCAGGGCCTCAAGCGCATCGCCCAGCGCGTGCACCGCCTGACTTGCGTGCTGGCCGCCGGCCTCACCGCCAAGGGGCTCGACCCGCTCAACCAGCATTTCTTCGACACCCTGACCCTGGATGTCGGCGCGCAGCAACAGGCTATCGTCGAGCGTGCCCGTGCCGCCCGCGTCAACCTGCGTATCGTCGGTGAGGACCGCCTGGGCGTGAGCCTGGACGAAACCACCAGCGCCGAGACCCTCGCCACGCTGTTCGACATCCTGCTGGGTGCCGGCCACGGCCTGGACGTCGCCCAGCTCGATGCCGGCAAGATCGCCGACGGCATCCCTGCCGCCCTGCAGCGCAGCAGCGGCTACCTGAGCCACCCGGTGTTCAACCGCCACCACAGCGAAACCGAGATGCTGCGCTACCTGCGCCAGCTCGAAGGCAAGGACCTGGCGCTGAACCAGTCGATGATCCCGCTGGGCTCCTGCACCATGAAGCTCAACGCCACCAGCGAGATGATCCCGATTACCTGGCCGGAATTCGCCACCCTGCACCCCTTCGTCCCGCGCGAGCAGGCCGAGGGCTACCGGTTGATGATCGAGGAGCTGGAAAGCTGGCTCTGCGCAATCACCGGTTTCGACGCCATCTGCATGCAGCCCAACTCCGGCGCCCAGGGCGAGTACGCCGGCCTGCTGGCGATCCGCAAGTACCACGAGAGCCGTGGCGATGCGCACCGCAACATCTGCCTGATCCCGTCCTCGGCCCACGGCACCAACCCGGCTTCGGCGATCATGGCGAGCATGCGCGTGGTCATCGTCGAGTGCGACAAGGGCGGCAACGTCGACATGGAGGACTTGAAGCGCAAGGCGGCGGAAGCCGGCGAGCAGCTGTCCTGCCTGATGATTACCTACCCGTCCACCCACGGCGTCTATGAGGAAGGCATTCGCGAGATCTGCGAGGTCATCCACGGCCATGGCGGCCAGGTCTACATGGACGGCGCCAACCTCAATGCCCAGGTTGGCCTGGCGCGCCCGGCGGACATCGGCGCCGACGTGTCGCACATGAACCTGCACAAGACCTTCTGCATCCCCCACGGCGGTGGCGGCCCGGGCATGGGCCCGATCGGCGTGAAGAAGCACCTGGCGCCCTTCGTCGCCAACCACCCGGTGATCCGCATCGAGGGCCCGAACCCGCTGAACGGCGCGGTGAGCGCCGCGCCCTGGGGTAGCGCGAGCATCCTGCCGATCAGCTGGACGTACATCGCCATGATGGGCCCGCAACTGGCCGACGCCACCGAGGTGGCGATCCTCAACGCCAACTACCTGGCCCAGCAGCTCGATGGCGCCTTCCCGGTGCTCTACCGCGGGCGCAACGAGCGCGTCGCCCACGAGTGCATCCTCGACCTGCGTCCGCTCAAGGCGCAGACCGGGATCAGCGAGGAAGACGTGGCCAAGCGCCTGATGGACTACGGTTTCCACGCGCCGACCATGTCCTTCCCGGTGCCCGGTACGCTGATGGTCGAGCCCACCGAGAGCGAGTCCAAGCACGAGCTGGACCGCTTCATCGAGGCGATGCTGTCGATCCGTGCGGAAATCGCCAAGGTCGAGACCGGCGAGTGGCCGGCCGAGGACAACCCGCTCAAGCGCGCGCCGCACACCCTGGCCGATGTCACCGGACTGTGGGATCGCCCCTACCAGATCGCCGAGGCGGTGACCCCGACCGAGCACACCCGGGCCTTCAAGTACTGGCCGGCGGTGAACCGCGTGGACAACGTCTACGGCGACCGCAACCTGTTCTGCGCCTGCGTGCCGGTGGACGACTACCGCGAGTTACCCGTGCGCTGAATTGAAAAAGCCGCTTTCGGGCGGCTTTTTTGTTTTTCGCAGGTGCGAGTTGGCTCGCGAACGGATTTCCTGGCGGCGCTGAAGCTGGGAGGGTTCGCGAGCAAGCGCGCTCCTACAGGTTCATTCCGGCGTAGGAGCGGACTGCCCGGCGTGGGAGCGGGCTCCGTCCGCGATCGGCTTGGCCCGGCAGAGGGCTTCAGGGCTTGAGCTGCAAACGGCCGATCAGGCGGATCAGGAACACGAACAGCAGGATCATCAGCACATTGCTGAGCATGCCGATCAGGTTGTAGAGCGACTGGGGCAGCAGCGAATAGACCTCTATGCCGACCACGCTGAGCAGGCGGCTGAGCAGCCAGAAGCCTTCACTGACGATCAGCAGGATCAGGGTGATCTTCAGCGGCTGGATGGGATCGTTCATGGGACACTCCGTGTCGAATCGGGAGTGTCAGTAGATCACAAGGGCGGTTGCGTGGGGCATCCGCCGGTGTAGCCCGTGACACGCGCCACGGGCCACGCCGGTGGGTGTCACTGGGCGGGTGCGTCATCGGGGCGGGTCAGGATGGCGTTGGCCAGCTCCATGTCGCTGCGACTCTGCAGGGTTGCGTCGTCGCTGCGCAGACGGGTGAGGGCGGCTTCCAGGTAGGGGCCGCGAATGGCGCCGTCACTGGCAACGAAGGCGCTCGCGTCGTCCTGGGCGGCGACGATCAGCTTGTCGTGCTTGAAGGTCAGGTAGGTCGACGCGGTGGTGGCGCCGGACGAGATCACGTCGCGCCAGAAGTCGCCGTCGGCCATGGCCGAGGCAACGGGCAGGGCGATCAGGGCAAAGGCAGTGGCCAGTTTCGCGGTACGCATCGGTTACACCTCCGGAAGGTCCGTGTACAGGTGAGAGGCGTGGCGGCTGGCTGGAGTTCCAACTTTCCGGCAGCGATGTGCGCGAGCGGTCGTCGCGCACATCGGCCTTGCTCAATGCTGGGCGGCAAGGATCGCCGAGGCCAGCTCGGCGTCGCTGGCTTGCGCCAGGCCCGGGTCGGCGCTGCGCATCTGCTGCAGCGTGGCTTCCAGGTAGGGGCCGCGGATGGCGCCATCGGTGGCAATGAAACTGGCAGCGTCGTCCTGGGCCGGACCGATCAGCTTGTGATCGTCACGGCTGGTCAGGTAGCTCGAGGCGGTGGTGGCGCCGGAGGTCAGGACTCCGCGCCAGAAACTGCGATCTTCGGCCATGGCGGAGGCAAGGGGGAGCAGGGTGAGGGCTACGACAACAGAGGCAGAACGGCGACGCATGATGTTTCCTTGAGTGATTGCGCGCCTCTCAGAGCGTCGGAAAACTCCGCGGTTCCTTCCTGTCGTCGGAAATGTCTGTCGTCGGAAATGCCAGTCGTTGGAGAGGTCACTCCCGCTTGAGCGCTGGATCGTCTGGATTCTGTTGCTCCAGCTCTGCCGTGAACTGCTGCACCTTCTGGAACTGCCCGGCCTCGCGCAGGTAGTCGATCAGCACCAGGCGCGCGGATCGGTTGGCCGGGTGCTTCTGCAGCAGGGTTTCCAGCTCGTGGCAGGCGCCGTCGACATCGCCGCCGTCATGCAGGGCGACTGCCAGCACGAAGCGGAACTGGTCATCATCCGGGGCCAGTCGCACGGCCTCGCGCAGCTCCTTCAGGGCCTGGGCGTGCTGGCCCTGGCGCACCAGGGCCAGACCGTTGACGTGGTGCAGCAGGCCTGACGTGGGCTGCCGACGCAGGCCGTCAGTGAGCACCTGGCGGGCCTCGGCGTCGCGGCCGTTGGCCTCCAGCCACTGGAACAGCGTGACACGCGCCGGCAGGTATTCTTCGTTGCGCGCCAGCGCGGCACGCAGGGCTGGCTCGACCTGTTCCGAGCGACCGCTGCGCTCGTAAAGCATGGCGAGGTTGAAGTTGGCCTCGGCGCGCTCGGCGAGGTCGTTCTGGATCGTTTCGTATTCCTTCAGGCCGTTGTTCAGCTCGGGCCCGATACCGGCCAGCAGTTGCGGTGGCAGTTGCGCCAGTTGCCAGGCAGCGGCGCTGCGCACGGCGCGGATCGGATCGGCGAGCAGCGGCGCGAGCAGCAGCACTTGCTGCTGCGGCGCAGCCAGCGCGGGCAGAGCCTGGATGGCGCTGTGGCGGACCTGCGGATCGGTGTCCTTCAGACCCAGTGCAACCAGCTCCGCCGAACGCGGGCTGGGGTAGCTGGGCAGCTCGGCGAGCAGGGTGGCGCGGCGGATCGCCGGCAGGTTTGCGTCGGCGAGCAGCAGGTGCAGGGCGCGCGAGGCGCCTGGCTTGCCATTACGCGCCTTCCACAGGGTGTCGTTGTAGCGTGGCGGCGGGTTGCTGGAGGCATTCGGTTTGGCTGGTATTTCGCTGGCGAACCACTCGCGGAATGCCGAGCCGAGCTGCTTCGCCGGCATGTCGCGGTGACAGGCCTGGCAGGCATCCGGGGCGCCGATGCGGCGGGCGTGCTGCGGATTGGGCAGGGTGAAGCCGTGGTCGTGGCGGTAGTCGTTGACCATGTAGTAACGCCCCGGCATGTGGCACGACGTGCATTGCGCACCCGGCGTGCCGGGTTGGTGATGAGTGTGCTCGGGGGAGTCGTAGTTCTTCGCCTGCAAACCCTTGCCGTCGATCTGCGGGCGCACCGGCTTGCCGGCGGTGTTGTGGCATTGCAGGCAGACACCGTTGCCCGGTGCCTTCAGCTCGCCGCTGTGCGGATTGTGGCAATCGGTGCACTGCACGCCCTTGGCGAACATCTTGCTCTGGGTGAAGGAACCCCACTCGAAGACTTCGTCCTTGATCTTGCCGTCGATCTCGTAGAGTTCGCGGGTCAGGGTGCTGGGCAGGTAGTCGTCCATGAACCGGTGCTGGTTCTGATAGCCGTCACCCAGCGGCGCGCGACGGGCGTGGCAGCGTGCGCAGGTCTCGACGATGGTGCTCTGGCTGGCGTTCTGCAGCGGCACATCGAAGCCCTTGGCGGTGTTGCGATCGGGTTTCTGCGCCCACTCCAGGTGCTTCGATGCGGGCCCGTGACAGGCCTGGCAGCCGACGCCGAGGCTGTTCCAGTGGCTGGCGAAGCTGTCGCTCTTCGCATCGTAGTTACGCTTGAAGCCGGTGGTGTGGCACTCGATGCACATGAAGTTGGCGTTCTGCGCGGGGCGGGTCCAGTGCAGTTCGTCCTTGAAGTCGATGCGTTGCCCGGGCATCAGCTGGAACCACTGGTGCTTGCGGCTATCCCAGGCGACGCCGAGGGCCTGCAGGCGGCCGCCGGGCCGGCCTTGCTCGTCGGGAAAGTCCAGCAGGTATTGCTGCAGCGGTTCGAAGCCGAAGGTGTAGGCGACCTTGAAGTCCGCCGGCTTGCCGTCGGCACCCGGCGTATTGACCCAGTATTCGTCGCCCTTGCGGAAGAAGCGGGTGGTCTCGGTGTCGCCCTTGAAGGTGACATCGGCGAAGTCGCCCAGCACGTTGCCTTCGCTCGCCGGCTTCATCGCCTGCTGGTGATGGGAGCCCTGCCAGTCCTTGAGTTGCGCCGGGTGGCAGCCGGCGCAGGTGGATTCGTCGACCAGTTGCGCGGGCTGCACCGCCGGGGGCGTTGCAGAAGCCTTGGGTGCGCTGGTGGTGATCGGTGGATGGCCGCTGGGCAGCTGGATGCCGCTGTCCTGCTCGACCCAGATCCAGGCCCCGATGGTGGCCAGGAGCAATATCCCGGCGATGGCCGCGAGCCAGGCGCGACGATA
>NZ_BQHJ01000020.1 GCF_021603645.1 Pseudomonas pseudonitroreducens
GCCATGCCGAAAGCGGCGTGTTCTACGCCCAGTTGGCCCACGAGCGCTACCTCAACGACCAGCTTCGCCTGAGTGGCGCCAGCAGCAGCGCCGCCCTGGCCCCCGGCCAGGTGCTCAAGGTCGAAGGTGGCGCACCGGCCGCCTTCAGCGACGGCGCGCTGATCGTCCGCACCCACTGCAGCGCCGCCCGCGACCGGAGCTTCGAAGTGCGCTTCGAAGCCATACCGGACGGCACCATCGCCTTCCGCCCGCCAGTGCCGGCCAAACCACGCATCGCCGGCACCGTACCGGCACGCGTCACCAGCCCGCAGCAGAACGACCCCTACAGCCACATCGATGGCGAAGGGCGCTACCGCGTCAACTTCCTCTTCGATCGCGACACCTGGCCTGCCGGCCGCGAAAGCATGTGGCTGCGCCTGGCACGGCCCTACGCCGGCGACACCCACGGCCTGCACCTGCCACTGCTGGCCGGCACCGAAGTGGCCGTGGCCTTCGAGCAGGGCGACCCGGACCGGCCGTTCATCGCCCACGCCCTGCACACCAACCTCGAACCCGACCACGTCACCATCCACAACCACAAGCGCAACGTCCTGCGCACGCCGGCGAACAACAAGATTCGCCTGGACGACACCCGTGGCCAGGAACACATCAAGGTCAGCACCGAGTATTCCGGCAAAAGCCAGCTCAACCTGGGCCACCTGGTGGATGCGCAGCGCAAGAAGCGTGGCGAAGGTTTCGAGCTGCGCACCGATGGCTGGGGTGCAGTGCGTGCGGGCAAGGGCGTGTTCATCAGCGCCCACGCCCAACCTGCTGCCCAGGGCGACACGCTGGATATGAACGCCGCCGTTCTCGAATTGCAGGAGTCCCTGGAGCAACTGCGCAACATCGCCCGCGATGCTGCCCTGGCCATGCTCGAAGCCCCGGATCTGCACGCGCCCGAACAACTCAAAGCGGCCCTGGACCTGCTCCAGCAACCGGGCATTCTCGCCTCGGCACCGGCCGGCATTGCCTTGACCAGCGGCCAGCACCTGCAACTGGCCGCCACACAGAACCTGATTGCCACCGCTGGAAGCAACATGGACGTCAGCGTGGTCAAGCGCTTCGCCGCTGCGGTCGGCCAGAACATCAGCATCTTCGTGCGCAAGCTCGGCATGAAACTCATCGCCAACCAGGGCCCGGTCAGCATCCAGGCGCAGAACGACCGCCTGGAACTACTCGCCCGCAAGGCCGTGGACATCGTCAGCACTGAAAGCGAAATCCACCTCACCGCCACAAAGAAAATCATCCTCAACGCCGGCGGCAGCTACATCCGCCTGGACCAGCACGGCATCGAATACGGCACCCAGGGCGATCACCTGATCAAGTCGGCGCATTTCGATATGCAGGGGCCGGCCGGCCTACATCCAGATGCCCCATTCCTGCCACGCGAACAGAACGGCGAAACGAAGAAAAAATCCAGCTACCCACTGTCGCTCTGAAATTAGGCAAAGGAAGCCTGCAAATGATCATCAGCCCTCCCTTCATCCCCGCCCCCGTAGCGGGGGAAACCGACGAAGCCTTCGTCAATCGTGCCATGCCCGGCGATAACCTCGGCGATGGCGCCTACCCCCTGAGCTTCGATCTCAACTGGCACGGCGGCATGCACCTCATCGCCCCCCAGGAGAACGGCGAGCCGCTGCCGGTACGCGCCATCGCGGACGGCAAGCTGGTCTACTTCCGCGCCCCCACCGCCAAGACCAACGGCGAACATCACGCGCTCAAGTATCGAATCGCACAAAGCGTGGACGACGGCTGGACCGACAACGGCTGCATCGTCCTGCGCCACGAAACCGAGATCGGTGAAGGCGAACGCGGGCAGGTGGTGTTCTTCTCGATCTACATGCACCTGTCGAAAATCAACATTCCCCACCCCCAACTCAACCAGCGCATCTACCGCAAAGACAGCATCGGCGAAGCCGGCCAGATATACGGCAGCACCGGCAAGATTCACTTCGAAATCATCGCCGGCGACAGCCAGATCGCCCACCTCACCGGCCGCAACCAGCGCGACCTCGACTACCAGAACCAGGATGGCCGCACTGATAGTTGCTGGGGCGACATGTACTTCTTCGTCCCTAACACGCTCCAGGGTTACGCCTCACCGCCAGCAAACCTTACGCAAACCACCAACTCCGCAGAAGTCATCTACAACAGCCCGGAACTGACCGGAGCCTGGAACAGTGAAAGCGGCTTCGCCGGGAGCGAAGGCTACAGCCCGACAGTGGCCGAACAACTGAGCCAGGGCCTCATCGTCCGCATGACGTACGACAGGGGTCAATGCCGGCTGACCACCTACTGCGTCAACGGCGAACTGATTGGCACCCGGCAGGAAGACGCGGACTTCGAATACAACCTCTACACCACCGCCACCCGCCGCTACCCCGGCTGCCCCAGTGCCGGCTATGAACTACTGCGCTTCGGCCGCGTGCTGGGGCCAGATGCCCTGCAACCGGCCAACGCCGCGCATTGGCGGAAAATCTGCTTGCTACCCCGCTCCGAGGCCGGCGAAACAGAACGCAGCGCCTGGTTCAACCTCAACGCCCCCGGCGTCACCAAATTCAGCGACGCCGACTTCCCCCACTGGATGGGCTGGCGCCTGATCAGCGATGACGACGACTTCGACAGTCACTGCCAGTCCGACTACATCCGAGACCAGCTCGAACCTCAGAGTTACCTGACCAACCCTCCCCCACGAAAACCCGACGCCGCCACCATTGCCACCTCGGCGGAATACGACAGCATGTCTGACGGCGACCGGCTGCGGTTGTCCGAGCAGTACGTGACCGAGAGGGAACTGAACACGGCCCGGCTGCAAGCCCCTGAGAATCAGCGCAAGCTCAAACGTCTGATCTGCAGGTTCCCCACTGAATGGGCAAAGAATGACTTTGAGGATCGCTATGGATGGCTGAAGCGGGTCGCGGATGGCGGGCCTATGCCGGAAGGGGACTTCCTGAAGCTTGAGAAGCACCATCAGGCGTTGGCTTTTTGGGAGGAGGCTGGCTTAGAGGGGATAGAAAGTAAGCATTGGCATTTTCCGGCCAAGGAATTTACTGTCCATCTTCGACAGACACTCTGGTTAAGCAAGCAAGAAATTAAGCAACTCATTCCGCGACATGCACTTCGAAAGACGAGTGCAACACAATACGCGTGGGAAGCCATTGGCACAAACCTTGACTCCCCAATAGCGACAATCGAAAAAAATAGAAAAAATTTAAACAAAACACTCAGAAAGTACGGAATTAATACACCCATGCGTATTGCATCATTCATGGGGAATGCGATTCAAGAGACAACTTGGACTAGTAGACTCTCGGAAAGTGGGGGCACAAGCCTTTGGTACGCTCCTTGGCATGGCAGAGGATTCCTGCAACTTACTAGCCCAAGCAACTATATAGACTATTGGCGTTACAGAGGCAGATCCGTTCCCGAGCCTCTTAAAATATCACTAAGCAATGCATATAATGCCATTTACTTACTACCACCCAACCAAAGAAACAATAACACTTTGCAGGACACAAATTTCCCACAACTAACACAAGAAATGCGGCAGTGGCGCGAGAGCATTAGCGGCGTAGGAGATGAGCAAGAAGACTTAATATCTCCATCAGACAGCGCAGGCTTCTACTGGGCATCAAAGAAGATGGCAAAATATGCCGACTCTCCACATGAACTAGAACGAGTCCAAGTCCAATCCAATCATGGACCAAAAGTATACTACCGCTCCATCAGCTTTTGGAAAGCAAGCGCTGCCATAAATCTTCCATCAGCAATTAATACAATCTATAGCAATTCTTTGAACGGCTTCGACTCGCGCTGCTGTGCATATGGATACTCAATAGCGACTTTAACAGAGAAAAACTTCCCAGACCACGCAGGGCAATTGACGCTAACATTCCCTGATGGATATACAGCACGGAGAGAGCAAACATGAGAAAACATACCTTTTCGCTATTAATAGCTTGCATTCCTCCTGCGTACGGAAGCGATGCCGAACCTCCACACCATGAACCTAGATTCATATCTAAAGAATCACCAACAGAATACATTTCATCAGCAAGTCAAGATTGCGAGGTAAACTTTCTAGACGACAAACAAAGCAACCATTCAAATGATGAATACCTTAAATATTATTCCCCTATCAAATCTTGGTCCTGCGTTAATGCTGGCGAAGCTCTTCAGTACGGATATGAAACAGATGACATCAAGGTCATTTATTCCTACAAGAGCAACTTATGGAAATTGAAAAGCCAACCTCAAAGCAACAAAAAAAACATTGCGAGAATTTACAATATAAAATCCCAAAACTCCAAGGGATACTTAATAACAACAGCCCTCCACCCATACAACTTCCACTTCTGCATGACACATAATTATCAAGCTCTATGTGGCGATGGCCAAATCACCACAAGCAACATTGAGGAAACAGTAAGATTAAAAAAAATCCTAAGCAGCTTTAAATTCAAAAGCAATTAAACTGAGAGACATCATAGAAAATATAATAAAACCATGAAGCAGACAATTTTATCGAGGATTGTTTTTGTAATTTTTATTAGCACGCCAATACCCCCGATCTCTTGCTTAGCAAGAACGCCTGCACTTGGAAATAGACCAGGGGAAATCAGGATCACTAGCCAAACTGGACTAGTCGAAATCAGACAAGATGAGTGCAACTACTCTGCACACATAAACAGCAATCAGACCATAATCCACAACACTCCAGATATCATTATTCATGAAAGCACGCCAGCAATAATCCCAAAACTCACACCCTACCTGTGGCAGCCAGAAACTTATTCAGGGTATGACTGGAGTTTCAAAAACCCAGGCCGTAAAAACCTGAGGTGGTTCGGGCTGATATGTGAATCCGCAGAAAACCTCCCATTTCTTAAAGAAGACAAGCTCGCAACAGGACTTGGAAACAATGAAATAATTGAATCAAACAAGCGAAAGTGCCCAGCCGACCTTGTTAACGGAAAGTTCACACTCACTCAAGAACTTGATTCGGACAAAAAATATACAATAGAGCGCATTACTAATAGTAACTGGACAGGATTTCTTGTTCTTCATAGATCAAAATCCAAGAACAAGTACGATCAAATGCGTTTCTGTCTTTTGCACGATGACATAGTCTTGATTGGCAGCACTGAAAATATGCAGCCTGCGCCGATGCTAGATGAAAAATTCCGAACAATGGTCATTGAGTTTATAAATTCAATTAAATTCCAATGACAAAGAATAATTATCGAATTTATATTCAAATTCCAGCCATGAAAAACTGGACACTTTAAAGAATAAAATAAACCCTCTACTTTTCGCACAAAGCACCATGAAACGCCTAATAATTTTTTTCATCACAATAGCGCCCCCACAAATAGCACTGACATTAGAATGCAAAGAAAAACAAAACTCCTATCAAGTCCACAAATGCGACAATCAAAAGCTATGCATAACCAATAATGGTAAAACGAACATATTAGATCAGGGGATATCAGATAATGACATAATCTCTTGCATTGATGTTAATTTTGACGGGTATCAGGATATTATTGTAACTCACCCACCTTCAGGACAGACGCAGGCATCGTCAGTATTTATATACGAAAATAAAAATCATAACTTCAGAAAGAGCGAAGAAATAAGCAACCTGCCGTGCTTAAAAATAGACCCAATCAAGCAGCTAGTATCTGGAACCTGCTTTTCATCAAGCAACTGTGACAAATGGATAGAAAAATATAGATTCAGACCCGATGGACAGTTACAGATCACACAAATTGAAGGGACGTACTGCGACCCAACTAACGGAAATTCATTTAGCCACATCGAAACCTATAAAAATGGTCGAATACTCAACAAACAGATCAAAAAGCTGAGCGAGTAATATAGAGACATAAAAGAAAAATTGGATATATTTATCTACCACTACTTCCCTCCAACACCTGCAGTTCTTAGAGAAAATACGTCTGCTATATTTAGCCCCCAAGAATACAAAAGGCCCGGCGGGTTTCCCCACCGGGCCTTTTCGCTTTAGCGCCCCGCGATCAGCAGGTGCAGCACATCATCGGCATGCCGTTGCAGCTCATCATCATGGGCATGCCGCAGTCCATCATCTTGTTCATCAGCATGCAGCAGTTCTTCAGCATGTCCATGCTGATGCCCTGCATGGGCATCATCCTGCACAGCATCATGTCGCCCTGCATGGAGCACTCCATCATGCACTTCATGGCGGGCATGCCCATGTTCATGCCCATTATCGGCATGGGCATCATCGGGTTCATCATGCCCATCATCGGCATCATGGCCATGGCGGGCTGGGACAGGCCCATCATCATCAGGTTGCCGCAGTGCATCATCATCGGCATGCCGCAGTTCATCATCATCGCCATCATCTCGGCGCTGTTGCGGAACATGGCCATTTCCATGCCCATGGCCGGCTTCATGCGGCACAGCATGCCGTCGTCGAGCATCTCGCATTCCATGGTCGCCATCATCATCGGCATGCCCATCATCGGCATCATGGTGTTGGTGTTCATCGGCATCTGCATGGCGTTCATCATGGTGGAGCTCCCTGAATCGATTGGAATGAAGTGCTGCGAATGGGGCCGATTCTAGGAAGGCGCGGCGACGGGACAAGATGGCGGGGGAGCGGCGGTTTCTGTCGTGTCTTCTCGCGATTCGGGTTCAATGATGGCGGTGTTGTTCGCAGTAGCTTCAGTAACGACGCTTAAACGAATTCCAGAGAATCCCTGGAGTGATTTTCGGCAACATGGATATCCCATTCCATGCTTAGCAAAGAACCGTAGTGAATATTGAATCTAACCAACTCGCAAAAACTTTACGAATGGCTGTGATGCAGGTTCTAGAGCGCTTCGACACCGATTACAGAAACGCAAAATCAGGCATATGAGAATGCGTTTTTAATATTTAAGGAAATAACAGGCGAGCTTCTATAGTGGCGGTTTGGTCCAACTGTCATCCCATCGCAAGGAAGTCCCATGCTCCGCCACCTGCTCGCCGCCAGCCTCGCCCTGGCGCTGTTCGGCTGCGCCACCCCGCCCGCTCCTTCTGTCCATACCACCAACCCTTCCACTTCCACCCTGCAGGGCGACCCCACGCGGCCGGCGCAGGCGCAGTGGCTGCGCACCGAGTTGTATTTCGCGCTGGGCCAGGAGAACGGCAAGGAGAAGATCAGCGAGCAGCGCTGGCGGCAGTTCCTCGACCAGGAAGTGACGCCGCGCTTCCCGGACGGCTTTACCGCCTATGACGCCTACGGCCAGTGGCGTGACCATGGCGCGCCGGCGCCGGAGCGCTTGAGCACCAAGGTGATCGTGATCCTGCATGAGGACAGCGCAGCGCGCGGCCAGGATATCGAGGCGATCCGCCTGGCGTGGAAGCGCATCACTGGCGACCTCTCCGTGCTGCGGCTGTCGCAACCGGCGCAGGTTTCCTTCTGATGAGCGAATTCCGCGAAACGCTGTACGAGGGTTACGCGCAGGCGCTGAGCGTCGATGATCCGATCTACCAGGGCAACACCGGCCAGCAGGAGGTGCAGGTGTTCCGCAACCGGCGCTTCGGTCGCGTGCTGACGCTGGATGGCGTGGTGCAGACCACCGAGGCCGACGAGTTCGTCTACCACGAGATGCTCGCCCATGTGCCGATCCTCGCCCATGGCGCGGTGCGCCGTGTGCTGGTGATCGGCGTCGGTGATGGCGGCATCCTGCGGGAGATCGTGCGGCATGCCGGCATCGAGGAAATTGTCGCGGTGGAAATCGACCCGCAGGTGGTCGAACTGTGCCGCGAGCTGTTGCCGAATCACTCGGCCGGCGCGCTGGACGATCCGCGCCTGCGGCTGGTCTACGCCGACGGCCTGGAGTACCTGGCGCAGAGCCGCGAGAGTTTCGACCTGATCATTTGCGACTCCACCGACCCCGGTGGTCCGGCGGCCAGCCTGTTCAGCGATGCCTTCTACCGCAACTGCCAGCAGCGCCTCGGCGCCAGCGGCATCCTGGCCACGCAGAATGGTGTGCCCTTCCTCCAGCCGGAGGAACTGGGCGGCACGGCACGACGGCTGGCGGATTCGTTTGCCGACTGGGGTTTCTTCCATGCCGCGGTGCCGACCTACATCGGCGGCAGCATGGCCTTCGGCTGGGCGTCGAACAGCGAGAAGGTCCGCCGCACCGATCTGGAAACCCTGCGCCAGCGCTTTGCGAAAAGCGGCCTGGTGACCCGCTACTACACCCCCGAGGTGCACCAGGCGGCCTTCGCCCTGCCGCGCTACATGCTCGACCTGATTGAGGCCGGGCTTCAGCGCGACAGCTGAGGATTGTCCAGGCGCTGCGGCGTCCAGTCCGGGTCGCGGGCGCGCACCGGGCTGCTGACCTGCAGCACCGCGGTGCCGAAGCGCTGCTTGAAGTCGGCGCCGATCTGCGCCAGGGCCTGGCGGGTGTAGGGGTTGTCGGCGTGGATGAGGATCAGCAGCCGCGACGGCAACTTCTCCGGCTCGCCGCTGGGGCCGCGCCACTGGCCGTGCAGGTCGAGCCAGCTGAGGCCATCGGGGAAGCGCGGCGTCACTTCGCGGGCGAGGAAGTCCTCCCACTGCGACAGCGCCACCGCCTCCAGGTACAGTTCCGTGCGCAACATGCGCCGGCCGCTGGCTTCGCCACCGCTGGCGCCATTGGCTGCCGGCTCGTTCAGCCAAAGGCCGATCAACGCCGCCAGCAACACGACGATGGCGCCATTGCGCCACAGGAGTTTCCTGCGCATCAAGCACCCTCCTCCTGCCAGCTCGAAGATGGCGCCGTGGGCGACCGCAGCAGCAGTTGCAGCAGCGCGCCGAGTGCCAGTACACCGACACCGAGCAAAGCTCCCCAGCCCACATAGGCGACGCTGGAATACAGCATGTACAGGCACACCGCGAGGAAGCCCAGCGGCAGCCACGGGTACAACGGCACACGGATCGGCCGGGGCACTTGCGGGTAGCGGCGGCGCAGAACGATCAGCGCCAGGCTGCTGAGGCTGAGGAACAACCAGTACACGGGGGTCATGTACTCCACCATGGTGTTGAAGCCGTGGCCGCTCCAGCCGCCGACCGCGATCAGCAGCAGCGCCACCAGGCCCTCGGCCAGCAGCGCGGCGCGTGGCACGCCGTGGCGCACGTCCCAACGCCCGAGCACGCCGAGGGCAGGCACGTCCCGCGCGGCGGCGTAGGTGGTGCGGCTGCCGACGATCAGCGTGGAGTTGATGCTGGCAACGGCAGAGACCACCACCACCGCCATGATCAGGCCGATGCCCGGCGCGCCGAAGGCCAGCCCGAGCAGTTCCAGCGCCGGCGCACCGCTGGCAGCGAGGCCATCGAAACCCAGCCCGCGAATGAACGCCCAGTTCAGCGCCAGGTAGATCAGCAGCAGCGCCGCCAGCGCGCCGAGCATGGCGGTAAAGATGCCCCGGCGGTTGTCGCGCAGCTCCGCCGACAGCGTGGCCGCGTCGCTCCAGCCGCCAAAGGCGAGGAAGACGTAGATCAGCGCGGCGGAAAACCCGGCGACGCCGATCTGTTCCGGCTGCACTGGCGGCACGGGTAACGGAACGAAGCCGCGCCATTCCAGCCACAGACCGGCGCCGACGATGCCGAGGAAGCCCGCCGCCACCAGCACCACCAGACCGGCCTGGGTGCCGAAGCTCACGCGCCAGCCGATCAGATTCAGCGCCACCAGCGCGGCGACCAATCCGCCGGCGAGCAGTACGTTGCCCAGCTGGCCGAGGCCGAGCAAGGCGCTGAAGTGATCGGCGAAGAGAAACGCCATCAGCGCGATCCAGCCGGTGTGCAGGATGGCGAAGCGCGACCAGGCGAACAGGAAGCCCACCCGCTGGCCGTAGGCGCGTTCGAGGAAGTGGTAGTCGCCACCGGGATGGGCGAAGGCCGAGGCCATCTCCACATAGCACAGAGCGCCGACCATCGACAGCAGGCCGCCGAGAATCCACACCAGGTAGAAGTGCTCCTGGCCGACGTTGAGCGCCACGGTGGGCGCGGTCTTGAGGATGTCGCTGGTGATCACCATGCCCAGCGTCAGCAGCAGCGCGTGGACAGCGCCCAGGTGCCGGCGCGGGCCGGCCGGCTTTTCAGCGGCGAAGTTGTCAGCCATGAATCGGCTCCGGAAGTAGTAAGGGCCGCGATGCGGCCCCTGGATTTTCAACAGCGCAGATCAGAACGAATAGCTCGCGCGGGCGTAGTAGTACGCGCCGTTGGAGCCGATCGGCGAGAGCACGTCGTACGGCAGGTTGCCGCCGTAGTTGATCTCGGAGCTGGAGCGCTCCGGGTAGTTGTCGGTGAGGTTGTTGCCGCCCACCGCCAGGCTGAACTGCGGGGTGAACTTGTAGGCCACCTCGGCATCCAGCTGCCACACGGCGCCGTAGGTCTGCTCCGGGTGGTAGCCGTCGCCGAAGTCGAACACGCGGGTGGTCTCGCCCTGCCGGGTCAGGCGGCCGAGCAGGTTCCACTGCGCATCGCTCCAGGTGGTGGTGAGGATGAAACGATCCCGGGGCGCGGCGTCGGTGAGGGTGTTGCGCTCCTCTACGCCCACCAGCGCGTCGTCGCCGATGCCCAGGTCGGACAACTGCTGCGGGGTGCCCTTGGTGTTGCGCACCTTGGTGTGGTTGTAGGTGTACGCGGTGGTCACGCCCAGCGTGCCGCCGACCAGGGGCTGGTGATAGTTGAGCACCAGCTCGGCACCGTCGGTGCGGGTATCGGCGGCGTTGGTGAAGAAGTTCACGTCGTGCACGCCGGCCACGCCGAAGTTGTCCTGGATGAACTGCTCCATGGCGTCGCTGCCGATGCGCTGGGACAGGGTGATGCGGTCATCGACGTCGATACGGAACACGTCGAAGGACAGGTCGAAGCGCTCATTGAGCTGGGCGGTCAGGCCCAGGCTGAAGTTCTTCGAGGTCTCCGGGTCGAGCTTCTCGGCGCCCAGTGCGCGGGCGATCGGGTCGTTCACCGAGAGCACGCGGATATCGGTGAGCGTGCCGCCGTCGCCGAAGTTGCTGGTGGTGTTCTGGAAGCCCACCTGGGCCAGCGATGGCGCGCGGAAGTTGGTGGATGCCGCACCACGCAGGGCCAGTACCGGAGTCAACTGGTAGCGCCCGCTGAGCTTGCCGGTGAGCTTGCTGCCGGCATCGTCGTAGCGCTCCCAGCGGGCAGCGGCATCGACGAAGAACTGGTCGGTGAGATCGCCCGACAGATCCACGTAGGTGCCGAAGACGTTGCGGTCGATGTCCACCTCTTCGCTCGGGCGCAGGCCGTTGGCGCCATCCGCGCCGACGCCGTAGTAAGAGGCCGGGTCGCCAGCGCTGGTGATGTAGTTTTCGTAGCGGTACTCGCCACCGAGCGCGAGCACGAAGGGTCGCCCGGCAAGGCTCAGCTCGCGGCTGAGGTCGAGGTTGGCGACGCTCTGGCGCAGTTCGTAGTCGCCGGTGTCGAAGCGCGTCGGCGTGTCGTCGCCCAGCGACGCATTGAGCGTGCGTCGGGTGGAGGATTCGAAGCGGTTGCGGCCGTGGGTGACGCTGGCGTCGTAGTCCCAGGTGTCGGCAATCAGGCCCTTGTAGCCCAGTGTCGCGGAGAGGTCGGTGTTATCGCCCAGGGACTGCGGCAGGTAGCCGTTGGGGTAGATCTCCGGGTGCTCGTCCGGGTAGCGGTAGAACTCCGCGCCGGTGGTGTGGCGCTCGTTGTACAGGCCGAAGGAATACAGCTTGCCGCCGCCCAGGACGAGGTCGCCGTTGAACCAGGCGTTGACGTCGCGCGCCAGGCCGTCGCCCATCACGTAGTTGCGCTGCCCGGGGGTGTCGGCGAAGCCATCGTAGCCGGCGCGGTTGGTCGGCTCACGGTTGATGAACTCGGCGCCGCCACGGACGAAGCCGTCTTCGCCCAGGCGGGTGCCGGCCTTGGCCGCGGTGTAGGAGTTCTGCCCGTCGGTGGTGGTCTTGCCGATGGCGTCCTGGTGGGTGTGGTAGGCGCCGTAGCTGGTGGTCACCTCGCCGCCTTCGGGCGCGTCGTCGAGGATGATGTTGATCACCCCGGCGATGGCATCGGAGCCGTACTGCGCACCGGCGCCGTCGCGCAGTACTTCGATGCGCTTGATGGCGCTGATGGGGATCGAGTTGAAGTCCACCGGCGCGGTGCCGCGGCCGATCTTCGACGAGTCGTTGACCAGCGCCGAGGTGTGCTGGCGCTTGCCGTTGATCAGCACCAGCACCTGGTCCGGGCTCATACCGCGCAACTGGGCGGCGCGCACGTGGTCGGCGCCGCCGGAGTTGGACTGGCGCGGGAAGTTGAAGGACGGCAGCAGCGTCGCCAGGGCCTGACCCAGTTCGCCGCCGACGGCGCCGGTAGACTTCAGGTCCTGCGCGGTGAGCACATCGACCGGCACGGGGGAATCCAGCAGGGTGCGGTTGTTGCCGCGGGTGCCGGTGACCAGCACGGTCTCCAGCTTGGTGGTGGCCTCGGGGGTCGACGAGCTGTCGTCGGCATGCGCGGAGGCCTGGGCGATGACCGAGGCCACCGCAACGGCAATAAGGGAACGGGATAACACGCGAAATACTCCTGTCTCGCTTAAAGAGCGCCACTCGCCGTTGGCGGCGAGTCCGGAACTCCGCTTTTTTGGGTTCTTTTGACTTGAGCGGTTGGTGTCGGAAGTCCGGAAACCGCGAGCGACTGTCCCCCTCAGGGTGGAGAAAACAGTGCTCGGGAAAACGCTCCAGGTGTCACGGCCGGTCTCTTTTCGTGATGAGCGAAAAGGCGCGGCTCTCGGTATCGCGGGTCATCCCTGACCCGATGGGGAAGGCATCATCCTAGCTAGTGGCAGAATGCTTTTAAACGAATAAAAAATGCTTTGTTTATAACCGGTTACCATGTTCGCCCAGCAACATCGGCCAGTGTTGCCAGGGCAACAGCGGATGCCTTCAGTCGAAGGCCTTGCGCGTCCATTCATCCTCGGGAATATCCAGAGCCGCACCGGAAAAACGCTCCTCGCGGAACGGGTCGGCGTCGTTGTGGAAGCCGTTGCGCTCCCAGAATCCGGGCCGGTCGGTGTCGCTGAATTCCAGCTCGCGCAACCACTTCGCGCTCTTCCAGAAATAGCGCCCCGCGATCACCAGCCGCAGCGGCCAGCCATGCACCGGGGTCAGCGGCTCATCGGCATAGTGCGTGGCGAGCAGGCTGTCCGGGCGCAGCAGTTCTGCCAGCGGCAGGTTGGTCTGGTAGTCGTGGTCGGCATGGGCCATGACGAACTGCCCGGCCGGCCGCACGCCGTAATGATCGAGCAGATCGGCGAGATGCACGCCGCGCCATGAGGTATCGAACTTCGACCAGCGCGTGACGCAATGGATATCGCAGACCAGCTCGCGCTGCGGCAATGCCAGCAGGTCGTCGAGGCTCAGTTCCAGCGATTGCCTCCCAGGATTTTGCCAGGACAACGCGCCGGTGAGCCGCAGGCGCCAGGTTTCACGCTCGTACTCCGGCACCGCGCCTTCATGGAGTATCGGGAAACGTTCGGTCAGCACCTGCCCCGGCGGCAGGCGATCGCCGTAACGCGGGTCGCCCGCCGGCGAGCGTGCCTTCTGCAGACGCCTGGCCTTGTCGTGCATCCCCGAACCCTCAGTTTGCCAATGGAATCCACGGCGCCTGCGCGACCTTCTGCGCCTCGCCGAAGGCCGGCACCTTGCGCGCCAGGTCGCGAACGTTCTTCACATCGAGGTCCAGCAGTTGCTGGCGGGTGATCAGGGTCGGCGGCACCAGCACCTGCTCGCCCGGGTTCTCCCCGGCGATGCGCAGCGCCAGGCTGCGCACGCTGATGGCGCCGGCAACCTCAGGGTTGACCGCGGCGGTGGCGCTCCAGGCGCTGCCCTCTTCCTTCATGATCTGGATGTCGGCGGTGGAGATATCGGCGCTGTAGATCTTCACCTTCTGGCCCAGGCCGGCTTCGTCCACGGCGATCTTCACGCCCTTGGCGAATTCGTCGAAAGGTGCGAAGAACACACTGATGCCAGGGTTGGCGCGCAGCACTGCGCTGGCCTGGTCAGCCACCGAGTTGGCGATGGGCGCATTCAGCGTACCGAAGCGCGCCTTCTCGACGATGCCGGGATTCTCGGCCTTCACCTGGCGCCAGATTTCATCGCGGCGCTCCATGGGGGTGAAACCGTCGATGTACACGTAGCCGGCCTCGAAGGCGTTGCCGTTGTCCTGCAATACCTGCCTGAGCGCCAGGCGCGCCAGCTCGCGGTGATCCTGCTCGACGCGGGTGATGCGCGGGTCGTTCACGTCGACGTCGAAGGTGACCACCTTGATGCCCTTGGCCAGCGCCTTGTCGATGGAATCCTTGAGCGTCTCGGCGAGGCCGAGTTGGACGATGATGCCGTCCACGCCCAGGTCGATGGCCTGCTCCAGCATCTCGCGCTGGGTGGCCGCCTGCTGGCGGGCGTCGAACACGCGCAGCTTCACATCCAGCGCGCTGGCCTGCTTCTCCACGCCGCGCAGGTAGGCTTCCGGGAAGTCGCCGGAGAACAGGTAGCCGACCAGGGCGATCTGCACGCCGCCCTTGTCGAAGGGTGCGGGCGCGCCGGGCAATCCCGCCGCAACGGCGCTGGCTGCGCCGGACAATAAAAGCCCGGCGGCGAACAGTGCGCGCAGGGATTTGCCGGGGGTGAATTTCATCCGTTGATTCTCCGAAAAAGTGGCCGGTCAGTGCCCGCGCCGGGCCAGACCGAAGGTAAACATCAGGGCCGAAACCAGTACGGCGCCCTTGACGAAGTCCTGGGCGTAATACGGTGCGTTGAGCATGGTCAGGCCGTTGAGCAGCGTGGCCACCAGCACGGCGCCGACCAGCGTGCCGAAGGCATTGGGCTTCTGCGCGCCAAGTACGGCGAAGCCGATCAGCGCGGCGCCGAGGGCATCCAGTACCAGGCCGTTGCCGGAGCTGACGTCGCCACGTCCGAGCCGCGCCGCCAGCAACAATCCACCCAGCGACGCCAGCAACGCCGAGAGCACGTAGGCGAGCAGCTTGTAGCGCTCCACCGGCGCACCGGCGAGGCGCGCGGCCTGCTGGTTGCCGCCGATGGCGTAGAACAGCCGGCCCGGCCGCGTGCGTTCGAGAAACAGCCAGACCAGCAGCGCGCAGCCAAGCATCACCACCACGGGCACCGGCACGCGCTCCCACAACTGCGCGCGGCCCAAGGCGAGAAACCAGTTGGCGAAGGCGCCCGGTGCTTCGTCGCCATTTGGCAGGGTCATGCCGACAGCGATGGAGCGGCCACCGGTGGGAATCAGCTGCACGCCCACCACCAGGAACATGCTGCCCAGGGTGGCGAGGATGTCCGGCACGCCCATGCGCACGATCAGCCAGCCATTGAGCAGCCCGACCAGGGTGCCGAGGCCGAGGCTGACAAGGATCGCCGCCAGCGGCCCCCAGTCCAGCACCACCATCACGTAGCTGGCGCTCATCAGGCTCAGCGCGGCCACCGCGCCGATGGACAGGTCCAGCCCGCCCACGGCCATGCTCAGGGTCACGCCCAGGGCGAGCAGCGCGACGATGGATACCGACTGCAATACCAGGAACAGGTTGCCGAGCCGCAGGAAGGCCGGCTCCAGCAGCGCGAACACCAGCACCAGCAAGGCCAGCAGCAGGAGCAACGCATAGTGGATGAGGAAGTCGAGCAGGCGAGCGACGGAGGACGTCGCCGGGCTGCGCACGGCAGTTCTGGACACGCAAGGTTCCTTTCTAGATACGCGCAGTTGCCTGGCGTGAAGGGTTGGATGGGGTGAGATGGGCGACGATCTCGCTGCGTTGCAGGTCCTGCCGGGGCAACTCGGCGACCACCGCGCCGTCGCGCACGACGAGGATGCGGTCGGCGATTTCCAGCGCCTCGTCCGGGTCGCTGCAGATCAGCAGCGTGGCGCGGCCGCCGGCGCTGGCGCGGATGCGCTGGCCAATCTCGCGGCGGGCGCGCACGTCGACGCCCTGGAAGGGTTCGTCGAGGATCAGCACCCGGCCCTGCCCCAGCAGCCAACGGGCGAGAATGACCTTCTGCTGGTTGCCGCCGGAGAGCAGCTCCAGCGCGGACTCCATGCAATCTCCCTGGATAGCCGGCCCCTTGATCCCGAGCGCGTCGATCTGTTCGGCCACCCTGGCGCGCTCGGCGTCACGCTCGATGAAGCCCAAGCGCGTGAAGCTGCGCAGGAACGGCAGCGTCATGCTGGCGCGTACCGAGAAGCCCGGTACCCGTGAATTGCGCGCGCGGTCCTCGGCGGCGAAGTACACCCCGGCGGCAATCGCCTCGCGCGGCGAACGCGGCTGCCAGTTGCGGCCATCGAGGCGGATCGAGCCGGCATGCTGGCGGCGCAGGCCGAACAGCACTTCGGCGATCTCGCTCTTGCCGGCGCCGAGCAGGCCAGTCAGGGCGACCACTTCGCCTTCGTGCAGGTCCAGGTCGAAGGCGGCACTGCTTGCATCGAGTTGCCAGTCGCGCAGGGTCAGCACGCTTTCGCCCCGCTCCAGCGCCTGCAACTGTACGTCGCCCAGCGCAGCGCCGAGCATCGATTCGACGGCGGCGGCAAGGTCCAGCGGTGCCGTGAATTCAGCCGCCAGGCGACCGTCGCGCAGCACCAGCGCGCGGTCTGCGATGCGCTGCAGATCAGTCAGCCGATGGGAGATGTAGACGATCGCCACGCCGCGAGCGCGCAGGCGCTCAATGAGTTTGAACAGGCGCTCGGCCTCACTGGTCGACAGTGCTGCGGTGGGTTCGTCGAGGATCAGCAGGCGAGGGTTGCGGGCCAGCGCGCGGGACAGGATCACCAGTTGTCGTTCGGCGGTGCCCAGCGACTCGATGGGCGCCTGCAGCGGCAGCTCCAGTTCCAGCCCGGCGGCGATCTCGGCGGCCCGGCGCAAGGCTTCACGCGGGCGGAACAGCAACGGCGCCGAAGCACCGCAGAGCTCGTCCAGCAGGAGGTTTTCCGCGACGCTCAGGCCGGGCACCACGCCCTGCTCCACCTGCTGGTGCACGGCCACGATGCCATGGCGGCGGGCGTCCTGGGGCGAGGCGAAACGGACCGGCACGCCATCGATCAGCAACTGCCCGGCATCGTGGCTATGGGAACCGGCAAGGATCTTCACCAGCGTCGACTTGCCCGCGCCGTTGGCACCGAGCAGGGCAAGCACTTCGCCGGGGCGGATTTCCAGGTCCAGGTCGACCAGCACGCGGTTCTCGGCATAGGACTTGCCGACGCCTTCGAGGCGGAAGAATGCGGCGCAAGCGGGCTGGGCAGACATGGGACTCTCGATACGACACGAAAGAGCGAGAGCGTCATTGCAGCGCTTCGCCGTTGGACTGAGCGGCGATTCTTTTATAATCTCAAACTATGCATCAACTAATTTTTAATATCGTTTATGCATATGCTAACAACCACCCGAGCAAGGCGTCGCGCACTGTTCGCCCAGCAACAGCAGCCAGGGAAAAACGGCTGACGCGACACCGATCGGGCGGGTAGCATCCATGGCATTCAACCCACAAGGTGAGAACTCGAGATGGCGAACGATACCTACACTCCACCCCGCGTCTGGACATGGGACAAGAGCAACGGCGGCGCCTTCGCCAGCATCAACCGGCCCATCGCCGGCCCGACCCACGAGAAGGCACTGCCGCGCGGCAAGCACCCGCTGCAACTGCATTCGCTGGCCACGCCCAACGGCGTGAAGGTCACCATCCTGCTCGAAGAGCTCCTGGAACTGGGTGTGACCGAAGCCGAGTACGACGCCTGGCCGATCAGGATTGGCGATGGCGACCAGTTCGGCAGCGGCTTCGTCGAGATCAACCCGAACTCGAAGATCCCCGCCCTGCTCGACACCAGCGTCAGCCCCGAGCTGCGCATTTTCGAATCCGGCTCGATCCTGCTGTACCTGGCAGAGAAATTCGGCCACTTCCTGCCCAGAGACCAGGCCAAGCGCACCGAGACGCTGAACTGGCTGTTCTGGCAGATGGGCAGCGCGCCCTTCCTCGGCGGCGGCTTCGGCCACTTCTACGCCTATGCGCCGGAGAAGTACAAGTACCCGATCAATCGCTACGCCATGGAGGTCAAGCGCCAGCTCGACGTGCTCGACCGCCAGCTGGCCGAAAACCGCTACATCGCCGGCGACGAGTACAGCATCGCCGACATGGCGATCTGGCCCTGGTACGGCGCGCTGCTGAACAACCAGGTGTATGAGGCGGCCGAATTCCTCGACGTGGAGAGCTACACCCACGTGCGCCGCTGGACCGACGAAATCGCCGCCCGCCCGGCGGTAAAGCGCGGACGGCGAGTCAACCGCACCTGGGGCGACGACGCGTTGCCGGAGCGGCACAGTGCCGAGGATTTCACGCGGTAATGGGTCGTCCCTTCCTGCGGATCGCGGACGAAGTGCGCTCCTATCTAGCCTGATGCTCTTGTAGGAGCGAGCTCGCTCGCGAACTTCCCTATGTCTCAGCCCCCAGCAATCGCTTTCGTAGGATGGCGTGGAGCGCAGCGATACCCATCAATGTCCACACACCGACAGCATGGGTATCGCAAGCTCCACCCATCCTACGTTCGTGCTCCGCCGTGATTTGGATGTGGATGGAAACTCGGCGCGTGGAGGGAATCCGCTACTACCAAAGCAAAAGCGGAGCCTCCTTCAAGGCTCCGCTTTTTTCATTTCAGCGAGCGTTACTTGCCCGCAGTCAGCGCGTTGTAGCTGGTCATCAGGTTCCGATAATCCGGAATGTGATTCGAGCACAGCGCCGCCAGCCCTTCGATATCGTTGCGCCAGTCGCGGTGCAGCTCACAGGCCACGCCGAACCAGGTCATCAGCTGCGCACCGGCCGCTTCCATCCGGCGCCAGGCGGCGTCGCGGGTCATCTCGTTGAAGGTGCCGGAGGCATCCGCCACCACGAACACATCGAAGCCTTCGGCCAGGGCCGACAGCGCCGGGAAGGCCACGCAGACCTCGGTCACCACGCCGGCGATGATCAGTTGCTTCTTGCCGGTGGCCTTCACCGCCTTGACGAAGTCCTCGTTATCCCAGGCGTTGATCTGGCCGGGACGGGCAATGTACGGCGCGTCCGGGAACTGCGCTTTCAGCTCGGGCACCAGCGGGCCGTTGGGGCCGGTTTCGAAGCTGGTGGTGAGGATGGTCGGCAGGTTGAAGAACTTCGCCAGGTCGCCCAGGGCGAGGACGTTGTTCTTGAACTTGTCCGGATCGATGTCGCGAACCAGCGAGAGCAGACCGGCCTGGTGGTCGACCAGCAGTACGGCGGCGTTGTCTTTGTCCAGGCGGTTGTAGGTGGCGTTGCTCATGGTGAAATCCTCGATTTGCTTTCAGTGGGTCCCGGCTTGGCCGGAAAAGGTTTGGACTCGTTTTGCAGTGCGTCACTGCATGGAACAAAGATTAATTTCGACACCCTTGATCCACTAGACGGCAAAATTCGCCTCTAGCGTTGCATTTTCAGAACGATAACCTCGTAAGGCAGCGCAGGAGATTCGGGCTAGCCTGCGTGCCGCCAGGTTGAATGGCTTGCCTCCTGGAACAACTGGCGCTGCCAGCTCAAGGGCGTCACGCCTTCGATACGGTGGAAGATCCGGCAGAAATGCGCCTGGTCGCAGAAGCCGCATTGCAGGCCGATCTCCGCCAGCGCGAAGGCTGACTCGCGCATCAGCTGCTTGGCTTTCTCCACCCGCAGCAGACGCATCCAGGCCTGGGGCGAATGCCCGGTGGTGACCTTGAACTTGCGGGTGAAATCGCTGCGCGACAGTGCGCAGGCGGCGGCCAGTGCGGTCACCGTGATGCCGCTGTCCAGGTGCTCGAGCAGCAGCGCCTGGGCGCGCTCCCATTGCCAGGGCGCCAGGTCGCGCTTGGCGCTGGCCGCTGGTATCTGGCCAATCAGTTGCTGAAGCATGCTGGTCCCTCCCCTGCACTCTGGGGAGCATTTTTTGTGCGCGCCGGGGGTGGCGGCGAGTTAAAGCTGGTTAAACCGCATTAACCCGCGACTGCGAAAAAGCTGCGACCAACGGGCCAGCAGCGCTTGACTGCAGCGCTCGCGAGGCCGCCGGCAAGCCATGCGAGGATCATCGGTTGGCGGCCGCAACGCCTTGGCCGGTACGGCCCCCGGGGAAAACGCAGGGTGCCATGGGCCGCGTTTGCCTATCGTCGCGTAGCACCACAGCCAGGCCTGGCGTTAATCGTTATTAAGCGCGCAGCCGGGCAAGCGGCGCCCGGCGCAGGATGGCTCATCGTCGAGTCGTCGTTTACCCTGAATGTGCTTCACCGAAGAATCGCCAATCGACCGCAGAAGTCGATGGACAAGCGCCACCAGGGCTGACACCCGGGCCGGCGCGGGACCTGCCTCCAGTGTGCGCAAGCGACGACCAGACAATGACTCCTGAGCCCGTGGCCGCGGTTGAAACCGTGCTTCATTTCGGCCCCTACCAGATCTACCCCGCGTCCCGCGTGATCCTCGAAGCCGGTCGCCCGCTGCGCCTCGGCCAACGCGCGCTGGATATCCTCCTGGCGCTGCTGGAGCGCGCCGGCGAAGTGGTCAGCAAGCGCGAGCTGCTGGCCCGCGCCTGGCCCGGGCAAGCCATCGACGAAGGCAACCTGCGGGTGCACATGACCGCCCTGCGCAAGGCGCTGGGCGACGGCCAGAACGGCCGGCGCTTCATCGTCACGGTGGCGCTGCGCGGCTACAGCTTCGTCGAGCCGCTGATCCGCTCGGCGCAGTCAACGCCCGCCCCGGCTGACGGCCAGTCGGCGGACCACAACCTGCCGCCCCGGCGCAATCGCCTGCTGGGCCGCGAAGCGGAACTCGAGCGCCTGCTCAGCGAGTTGCCGCAGCGCCGCTGCATCAGCCTGGTGGGCAGCGGCGGCATCGGCAAGACCAGTCTCGCCCTGCAGGCCGCCGAGCGCTTCATCGGCCGCTATCGCCACGGCATCCGCATGCTCGACCTCACCCAGTTGCAGGATGCCCGCCCGCTGAACAGCACCCTGGCTGCCGCCCTGGGTATTCCAGGGCTGGCCGGCGAAGCGCTGGAAGCTATCTGCCGCCAGGTCGCCGACCGCCAGATGCTGTTGCTCATCGACAACTGCGAGCACCTGATCGAGGCCGTCGCGCCCCTGGTGGAATGCCTGCTGCGCCACGCGCCACAGATCCACATTCTCGCCACCAGCCGTGAAAGCCTGCGCGCCACCGGCGAGCACATCCTGCCGTTGCGGCCGCTGGGTTGCCCGCCGGCACAGGTCGGCAGCATCGCCGACGCACTCGCCTACCCCGCCGTGGCGCTGCTGATCGAGCGGGCGAAGGAGACCCACGAGGACTTCGAGTTGCGCCCCGAGGACCTGCCGCGGGTCGGCGAAATCTGCCGGCGCCTGGAGGGTATTCCGCTGGCCCTGGAACTGGCCGCCAGCCACCTGGGCCAGGCCGACGGCAGCATCGATGCGCTACTGCAGGGCGGCTACCTGGACCTTCCGCTGCAGTCCGACCGCCACGAACATCTGCGCGCGATGCTCGACTGGAGCTACGCGCTGCTGCGCCCCGCGGAACAGTCCTGTCTGCGCCGCCTCAGTGTCTTTCGCGGCAGCTTCACGCTGCAATCCATCGCGGCGGTCCTCGGTCAGCCAGCGGCGCTCGGCGCGGCCTTCCTGCTGGTCAATCAGTTGACCGCCAAGTCGCTGCTGACCACGGAGATTCGCGGCGACGAGGTCACCTACCGGCTGCTCGAACCGACCCGCCTGCATGCCCTGGAGAAGCTCCAGGACGCCGGTGAACTGTACGAGGCCCGCGAGCGCCATCTGCAACTCTGCCAGCGTGCGCTGCAGGCTGCGTACAACGAATGGGAAAGGTCAGCCTCCCAGGGCTGGCTGCAACGTCATGCGCCCTGGCTCGCGGAGGTTCGCGCCGCACTCGACTGGGGGCTGCACGCCGAAGTGCGGCACACCCAGGCGATCCATCTCGCGGCCTGCTCGTCGCCGCTGTGGCAGGAGCTGTCGCTGCTGCACGAATACGGCCCTTATGTGAGCGCTGCACTGGGTCTGCTCAGCGCCGACCCCAGTTCGTCGTTGCAACTGGCCATGCAACTGGAACTGGCGCTGGGCAACACGACGTACCACGACGTGCGCAACAGCCAGGCCGACGAAGCCTTCCAGAACGCCCGCTTCCTCGCCCGGCAGATCGGCGACCGCCACGGCGAACTGACTGCGCTCTCCGGTGGCCTGGCGGTACTCCTGTGGGCCGGCCAGTACCAGCAGGCGGCCGAGCAGAGCCGGCACTTCGAGCGGCTGAGCGACGGCCAGGGCGAGATGCTCGCCACCAGTGCCCTGCGCCTGCAGGTGCTGGCATTGCATTACTCGGGCGACCAGGTGCGCGCCCAGGCCGCTGGCGAAGAAGTGCTGCAGCGTCTGCAGTGGCAACGCCAGGCGAATCGCTTCGCTCCCTGCCTGGGCGTGCAGTACGACCAGCAGGTCGCCTCGCTCGCCACCCAGGCCCGTACGCTCTGGCTGCGCGGCCTGCCCGAGCAGGCGGAACGCATGGCCACGCAGGCCATCGAGCTGGCCTGCGAGATCGACCACAGCGCCTCGATCGCCTACAGCCTCGCGGTGGCCGGCTGCGTCATCGCCTTCTACAACGGCGAACTCGACAAGGCGCGCAGCCGTGTACGGCAGATGATCGAGGTCGCCGAGCGCCACCGCGTGCCGTTGTTCAGCGACTGGGCGCGGCACTATGCGTGGGCCATGCAGCTCGACGAAGTGGCCGGCACCACGGCGCCGGCCGTTGGCCTGGTGCGCGATATCGTGCAGACCCTTGGCTGCCGCCCGCTGCCATCCGACCAGGCCCAGCTGATGCGCGCACGAACCGGCGCGGCAGGCTGGTGCGCCGCGGAAATCTTGCGCAATGAGGCCGTTGTCCTGCGGGCGCGCGGCGATCGTGAGTCGCTTTCCGGTGCTGAAACCCTGCTCTCGCACGCCATGGCCCTGGCTCGGCAGCAAGGTGCACTGGCCTGGGAACTGCGTTCGGCTACCTGCCTGGCAGAACTCTGCAGCGCGCAAGGCAGACCCGAAGACGCACGGCAATTGCTGGAGCCCGTCTACCAGCGCTTCAGCGAAGGCTTCGACCTGCCGGACCAGCGCCACGCGCGGCACTGCCTGGAGGGCCTGCGCGGCCCGTAAGAAGCAGCGCCGGCGGCGCCCTCTTCCCTTCAACCGCTCTGCGTCGAACAGCATGGCTGGCTCAGGCAATGGCTGCGTGCGCGCCTGGGCAACGCCCAGGACGCGGCAGACCTGGCCCAGGCAACCTGTTGCTCGGCGCCCGCTACGACTTCTGAACGCTCCGCTGCAGGCTGCCTGCCGGGATGGCCGCGTCAACTCGCAGCAGCCTGCTTGACATTAAAGTTAACTTTAAACTTAGCGTAGCCCTCGTCAGCCGCCCGGCCACCACGCCGGGCGGCCCCACCCGGATCAACCAGAAGGCCAGGCAGATGAAGGCGAAGTTCAAGCAAGTCGAGTTCGGCACCCAGCGCGTTGAAGTGATCGAAGGCGGCTATTACGACCGCTACCGGATGAACCCGGACCTGGACGAAGTGGCGAAGGACCCCGCCGCCGGCAACATCGATTACTTCCGGCGGATTCCCAAGCAGATGGTCGCCTCACGCGTCGGGCAAACCTGGGCGCCGAATTTCTACTACCGCACCAGCAGTATCCAGCTGCTGTTCCTCGCGCCCCTCGAGCGTCTTCGCGCAACGTTGCCGGCACCGCTGGAGCCACTGCGCGCCCTCCCCGGCCACGGCCTGGTGGCGCTGACGTTTTTCTCCTACTCGGTGTGCGACAACGACCCATACGACGAGGTCTCGGTCGCCATCGTCATCCGCCGGCCGGGCGCCAGGGGCAGCCATGCCCTGGAGCTGCTCGATTCAATGCGCCGCCGCAGCTTCGTCGCCCATGTGCTGGCGTTGCCGGTTTCCACGGAGATTGCGCGGGTGCGCGGTGTGTACGGCTACCAGCTGCCCAAATGGCGCACCGACATCGAGGTGAAGATCGGCAGCAACGTGGCCGCCAGCATCCAGGGGCCCGATGGCAAGGCGGACCTGGTGCTCGCCGCAGCGCTGCCCGCGCTGCAGATCGCCACCGCGCAATCGCGCCTGGGCACCACCACCATGCTTCACCAGGTCGACGGCCGCTGGCAGCAGACCCGCGTGCAGAGCAACACCCTGGCCTACGCGCAGAAGCTGCTGCCGCGCGACGTCCGCCTGAGCCGCAACGGCGGGCCGCTGAGCCAGTTGCTCGATGGGCTGGGCGCATCGCGAGTCCTGCGCCTGGACGTGGTCAAGGACGCGCAGATCGTGCTGCACCTTCCCGCGCCGGTGGAAAGCCTGCACTGAACTCCGGCAAAGGCCGAGGCCGCCATCCGCCAGCGCATCCTGTACGGCTGGCGACGTGGCCCCGGAAGAAGCCTATCGGGCCCCGACCGCCGCCGGGCGCGGCCTACTGCGGCTGTACGCTGACGGCGACTGCGGAGGTCACCCGCATCACCAGTTGGCGCCCCAGGTACTCGCGCTTCATCTGCACATCCGGACGGACATTCACCGTGTGCTGGCTGCCGTCGGCGAACTGCAAGGTTGCGGTGCGCTTGCTGGTGTCCATGGACTTGACCACCGCTGTGATCTCCACCGTATCGGCGGCGAGCATGGCCGGTTTGTTGCCCGGCTGCGCCGTCGCCAGCAGGCCGGCCACGCCACTGCCAGCCGGCTGGCCCGGCTCACGCAGATAGACCAATCGCTCCATTGTGACGATGGCGCGGACCCGGTCGCCGACCTTGAGCTGCTCGAAGTTGCGCATCTCCGGCGGCGCCTGAAGGGTACGGCTGTTGCCCTGGTCATCGGTGAGGGTGAAGGTGCGCTTGCTCAGGTCGACGGCACTGACGCTGGCCTGCACCTCCTCCGTCTCGGTCATGGCACCGCCCGGCACGCCCTTGGCGACCGACTCGGTGTTGTCGAACTGGTAGCTCAGCTCGTCGTTCTTCTGGCTCTGGCAACCGACCAGCACGCCGACAGCCAGGGACAGGTAGATCCAGCGGGACACACTCATCGGGCGACTCCTTGCATCAAGGTGCTAGCGGACGGCTATCGCGGGTACGCGGTAACCAGCACACGCAGGCCAAGCCTCGGTGGCCGCGTGGATTCACCGAGCGTAGCAGCTACCCGGCGCTGCACCCGCCTTGCCTTGAGCTGAAGCCTCCGCCCCTGCTGTCTGCCCTGGTGGTAGCGGACATTGCGCGGAGGGTCGCGGCGCAGGGGCCGGCAAGCTGTTCGGCGAGCGGCACTCCCGGCTGCGCAGGCGGGCACCTGCCACACCCCGCAGCCGGTTCCGCCGGCTTACTGCTCGCGTACCAGCAGCAGCGGGCGCGTGCTTGTCCGCAACACTCCCTCGGCCACGCTGCCGAGCATCAGGCGATGCACGCCGCGGCGACCGTGGGTGCCCATGACGATGGCATCCGCCTTGACCGCCTCGGCCTCCGTCTCGATACGCTCGGCCACCTCCTCGCCGACGCTGTCCATGGCCACCGCCGCGAAGCTGGCCGGCACCGCGAACTCGGCGACCACTTCCCGCGCCTTGCTCAGGATGTCATCGGCGGCCTTGAGCGCGGCCGCATGCAGCGCTTCGGTGTCGTAGTACTTGGCGTAGTAAGGGAGATGCGCCAGGGGGCGGTCGATGATGCTGATAACGTGCAGCTCGCCGCCGCTCATGCGGGCCAGCCGTGCGCCTTCGGCCAGGGCGCGGAAGGAAACCGGACTGCCGTCCACGGCGGCCAGTACGTGCTTGTACATGATGTGCTCCTCGTTGATTGGCAATACGACCTTAACTGCCAATCAATCGAGCGCCCTTGTGGCGCATCAATGTAATCGCGTTGCTGCGCTCGCCCTCAGTGCGCCGCAGCCACCTCGTCCCGACAGGCCGAAGGACTCCGTCCGGTCCAGCGCTTGAAGGCCCGGCGGAATCCGCGCACATCGCTGTAGCCGAGGGCTTCGGCAATGCGCTCGATGGGCATCTCCGGGTTGCCCAGCAGGCTCATGGCGCGCGCCCGGCGTACCTGCTCGTGCAGGGTCTCGAAGGTTATCTCGTGCTCGCTCAGGCGCCGCCGCAGGGTGCGGCTGCTCATGTTCAGGCCGGCAGCCACCTTGTCGATGGGGCAGCCTGATGGCAGGTCGCGGAGAATGGCACGCTCGACGGTTTGCAGCAGGTCGCTCTTCTGCTGCACCTGGGCACATTCGGCTTCCAGCAGGTTGAGTGCCTGGCGCAACGCAACGGGCTGGTGGCTGGGCAGTGCCGCGTCCAGCCAATGGCTGGCGATCACCATGCGATTGTGCAGGCAGCCGAAGCGCAGGTTCGGCCCCAGCAGGCGCCGGTACTCGGCCTCATAGCTGGGCGCGGCGTGGGTGAACTCGAAACGCAGGGGCTGGAACGCATCGCCGATAAGGGCGCGGTTGTAGACCAGTACGCTGGCGAAGAACTCCTCCACCGCGAACACCTGGACATCCGTGTAGGGCAGCCGGCACTCGACTTCGATATGGCTTTCCTCGGGGCCTTCCTGCAGGTGGCAGACCGTCATCCCGCCGGTGGTGTGCTGGAAACGCCGGCCCACCTCGAAGGCGTCGCGCAGGGTCTTGCACAGGGACAGCACATGGCCGAGCAGGCCCAGGGTGCCGAGCACGTTGTGGTCACCGACCCAGAGGCCCAGGCCGCGCTCGGGCAGGGCCTCCAGCGCGCGCTGGATCATGCTCACGGCCTGGCGGTAGGAAATGCGCTGCGTCGGGTCCTGCAGTTCGTCGGCCGTGAAGCCGAGCCCCAGGCACAGGCGCTCACCACTGACGCCCCGGGCGCTGGCGACCTCGGCGAGAGTCTGCAGCAGGAAGGGCGAAACCAGGGCCAGGTCGAGCTGGGCATCGATAGGGATACTGGGCATGGAGGCTGATCTCGAATCCGGGTGCCTGGAATTCTTGTTCTGCGGCTGACACGCGGCCTGGCCATCATAACCCGACGGCGGGCGCGCCATGATCGAGCGTAACAGAATATTACAAGCCGCCTACCCTCGCCTCCCGGCAGCGCCTCGACCGTACAGCCCGCGGCGCCGCGGAAATCAGCAACTACACTGCGCGGATACCCGCTCCCTTCTATGCCAGCAGTCAATCGTCGGTCCTGGCCACGCCCTGAGGCGAACCGAGGGCAGCGGTTGGGTCAGGTGGGAACAGCCCGGTCAGCTGATCCACAAGAGGAGGCCCAATGCAGGCCATGGAACGATCGACACCCCGCAAGACCGCACTGTTCAGCGGTGCCAGCCATGTGCTGCCCGCGCTGCTGATCGCCAGCAGCTTGTTCGTCGGTGGTAGCGCCTTGGCGACGGAACCCCTGGGCGGCCAGCCGCCCGCCGGCTCCAGCCCCTCGGTGAAGGACTTCGACTACCAGATCAAGTACCAGCGCGCCTTCGAAGCCATCCTCTGGAACATGCCGGCGATCTCCATCTATTCGTTCCGCCGCGCCGCCTTCGAGGAGCTGGGGTACAAGGACAACGACATCATCGCCTACTCGCAGACGGCGACGCCGCAGCTCGAGGCTTTGACGGCCAACAGCACCACGCCCTACATCGCCGCCTACACCGACCTGCGCAAGGGCCCGGTAGTCCTCGAGATTCCACCGGCGGGTGCGGCCGGCAGCCTCTACGGCCAGGTCGTCGATGCCTGGCAGTTCACCATTGCCGATGTCGGCCCCGCGGGCGTCGACAAGGGCAAAGGCGGCAAGTACCTCTTCACCGCGCCGGACTACAAGGGCGAAATCCCCAAGGGCTACTTCCACGTCGCCTCGCCGAACTACCGCATCGCCTTTGCCTTCCGCTCCGTCCCCGCCGCCGGGAAGACAGCGGCGGACGCTTACCAGTACGCCAGGCAGTTGCGCATGTATTACCTGGAGCAGGCGAAGAACCCGCCGCAGCAGAAGTTCATCGACCCCAGCCACCAGCGCTACCCGACGCTGCCGTTCTACGACGAGCGCCACTTCGAGGACATGCACGCGATCATGAGCGTCGAGCCGGTCCGCGAGCACGACAAGCTGATGATGGGCATGCTGGCTTCGCTGGGCATCGAGAAAGGCAAACCCTTCGCGCCCGATGAAACGGCCAGGCGCGCCATGCACCAGGCCGCCATCGACGCCTGGTTCTACCTGCAGGAGTGGTTCGACAAGAACATGGCCAAGCGCGTGTACTGGCCCGACCGTCACTACGTCTCGCTGTTGCAGGCGGACAGGAACCACGCGTTCAAGTTCGTCTACGACGACCGTATCGACCTGACCGAACGCGCCGCGGAATACTTCTGGTGCACCTACATGCCCAAGGTGCTCAGCGCTTCCCCGGCCACTTCCTACCAGATGGCCATGGCCGACAAGGACGGCAAGCCGCTGGAGGCCGGCAAGCTGTACAAGGTCGAGGTCCCCGCGAAGATGCCGGTCAAGCAGTTCTGGGCCCTGACCGTCTACGACCGCGCCACCTTCTCCTTCATCTACAGCGACAGCAACCGCACCACCCTGTCGTCCTTCGATGTCGACAAGATGAAGAAGAACGCCGACGGCGGCGTCACCCTCTACGTCGGGCCCAAGGCGCCGGAGGGCCTGGAATCAAACTGGATTCCCACCTCGGGCAAACGCCCGCTGCCAGCCCTCCGTTTCTACGGGCCGACGCAGGAATTCAACGACAAGACCTTCAAGATGCCCGACTTCGAGCGGGTCGCCGACTGATCAGCAGCGCCAGCCCGCAGGCGGCCGGGAGAGTCGGTTGAACTCCCGGCCGCCCCCTCCTCAATGGGCCCGGACAGCCGCCGGCGGCGTCCACTCCCCGTTCAGCACCTCAGGCTTGGCCCAGTAGGTGCGAATGGTCATCTCGAACTCGCTTTTCGGCGCCGGCAGCCAGTTGGCCTCCTTGTCCTTGCCCGGCGAGTCGTGCTGCACGTAGATGGTCAGCGAACCGTCGTCGTTGTACTTCATGCGGTCCAGGTTCTTGGTGCCGACCGAGTAGCGCTTGAGCGAGTTGGCCGCGAAGAAGTGCTTGGGGTCGTACATCGTCAGCGACCAGAAACCGTTCGCTGGCGGTGTCTGGCCCTTTGCGAAGGTCACGGTGTAGCTGTGATTGCCGTTGAGGCGCTCGCCCTTGCCATCCACCTCGAGGAAGAAGTAGCGGGTTTCCTCGGGTTGGTTGGTGTACATGTTGGACTTCGCCGTCGCCGTGCGGGTCAGGTAGTCATTGCCCCAGCGGGCGACGTTGGTGGGCGAGTTCCAGCCGTTGGGCAGGCGCGAGCCGTTGGTGCGGAAGGAGAACAGCGGGGTGATCACCTGCTCCTCGGTCTCGACCGCAGTCTTGACCAGCACGTCCTTGATCGCCGGGTCCTTCGCGGCGGCGTCCAGTACCGCACGCAGCATGGCGTAACGGCTTTCCTCGCCGGCCAGCGGCGGCACCTTGTCGAGTATCTGCGGCAGTTCATCGAAGAACTTGTTCGGGTCCACCCAGCGGGTCTCGCTGGAGGAGCTCTGCGCAGCGGGGAAATGCGGGGTCTTGGTCCAGTCCTTGGTGACGGATTTGCCGTTGTACTTGCTCAGCGGATAGACCACCACCTGCTGCAGTACCTTCTTCACCGCCTCGTGGTCGGCTTCGCTGTCGCCCATGAAGACACGCGGGCCGATAGCGATGAATTCGGTGGGAGACTTGATCACCTCGGTGATGCCTTCAGGCACCGTACCCTTCCAGTTGGGCCCTACCACCAGGTAATTGCCCGGCTTGGTGCCGTACTGCTTGCCGAGCTTGGAAAACTCTTCGCTGCGGGCGTCATACAGGGCGTAGACCCAGAAGCGGTCGCCAAAATCCGGTACCTGCAGGACCACCGGATCGTCATCGGTGGCGCCGAAGCCGAATCCGTAGACCACGTCCTGGTTCGGGTGCGCGACCCAGTGCTGCTCAGGGGAAATGTAGTCACTGAGCATGCTGACGTAGCCAACCGGCGCGGCGGGCAGGATGCCGCCCATCAGGCCCGGTTCCGGAGCCTTGGAGAAAGACGCCCGGCGATTGAATGCATTGACCAGCGGCCAGCCCCACAGATAGGCGTCCTGGGCGATCACCCGTGCGCTGGACGGCGTGATCACGGTACCGGCGGGAATGCCCGGCACCTCGGCGGCCGGCTTGCCAGACGAGTTCTCGCCCGCCTGGGCGCCAATGGACAGGGTGGTGCACAGTGCCAGGGCGAGCAGGCTGAATCCGATCTTGTGCTTCATCAAGTATCTAACTCCATAGGGTCGTTGGGGCCTTTCAGGGGAAACTTGCGGGCACGCGATCTGACGGGAACTACCGCTGCATCGAATTCCGTGGCGCCAGAATAAAGGTAGCTCCGGCGCTGCGGCTGGCAAATGCAACCCGACCCCAACTTTCCGGGCCGGGTTTCTCGGCAAATCCCCGACAAGCGTCGATGACCTCTGTGCTCGCTTCGCGTGCTCGTTGCAGCAGGATGGGTTGCCCCGCCCTGCCCTTGATCAGTGCCGACTGGCGTCGACGGGGCGTACCAGCCAGGCCGCCAGCGCCGGCAGCAGGAGGATCGCGCCGAGCAGGTTGACCAGGAACATGAAGGCCAGAAGGATGCCCATGTCGGCCTGGAACTTCAGGGAGGAGAACGCCCAGGTGGCAATGGACAGGGTCATGGTCACGGCGGTGAATACCGATGCCGTGCCGCGCTGCTTCAGTGCCTCGACGAAGGCCTCGCGCAGGCTGCAGCCACGCTCATGCATCTCGTGCTTGATCCGCTCGAACAGGTAGATGCCGTAGTCGACCCCGACCCCGACGCCCAGCGCGACCACCGGCAGCGTGTTCACCTTGACGCCGATGCCCAGCAAGGCCATCAGCGCATTGCACAGCACCGTCACCAGGGCCAGCGGCACGATCACGCACAAGGTGATGCGCCAGGAGCGGAACATCCACAGGCACAGCAGCGTGACCGAGGCGAACAGCGCGCTGTTCACCAGCTTGTCGCCGGCATGCACCACTTCATTGGTGGCGGCCATCACGCCGACGTTGCCGGAGGCCAGCTGGAATTCGACCTGGTCGTTGTCGTTGGCGGCCTTGAATGCCTTGATCTTGCCCATCAGCGTGGCGATGGTGTCGGCCTGGTGGTCGCGGGTGTAGATCGATACCGGGATCGCGTTGCAGGCGCTGTTCATGTATTCGGTGCCAACGCGCGTGGCGAAGCCTACGCCCTGGGCGATCTGCGCGGTGGGCTCGGGCAGCACGCGCCACTTCAGGTCGGTCTCGGCATAGGCCTGGGTGATGCTGCCGACGAAGCCGGCCAGGCTGCGCACCGAGGACACACCGTCATCCTGGCGCAGATACAGTTCCAGCTCACCGATAGGGTCCAGCACCTCACGCTTCACGCAGGGGGTTTCCTCGCTGCCCTTGGCGCGGGCGATGACCTGCAACAGATCGACACCGATGGCGAAGTCCCGCGTGATAACGGCAACGTCCTGGTTGTAACGCGAATCCGCGCGCAGTTCCGGCACTCCGGCGCCGATATCGCCAACGTGCAGGTGCCGCGCCTCGAACAGGCCAAAGCCCAGCAGCAGCGCCGCGCAACCCAGTGCCCAGGCAGCGCCGCGGCGGGTCGCCAGAACCCCCAGGCGCTCCCACAGTGCTGCGCCGAGGGTTTCCTTGCCGCGCAGCTTCTGCGCATCGGCGGCAGACAGGCGCATGAACGAGAGCAGGATCGGCAGCAGCATCTTGTTGGTGACGATCATCACCGAGACGCCCAGCGTGGCGGTGATGGCCAGCTCGCGGACCATCTCGATATCCACCAGCGCGATCACCACGAAGCCCAGCGCATTCGCCAGCAGTGCCACCGCACCGGGAATGAACAGCTTCTGGAAACAGTTGCGCGAGGCGGTCACGCCATCAGCGCCGTGCAAGGTCTCCAGCTTCCACGCATTGGTCATCTGCACCGCATGGGAAACGCCGATGGAGAAGATCAGGAACGGCACCAGGATCGACATCGGGTCCAGGGTCAGCCCCAGCAGCGGCAGCAGGCCGAGCAGCCAGATCACCGGCACCACGGCGCAGATCAGCGCCCAGCCGGTGAGCATCAGCGAGCCGGAGTACCAGAACAGCAGAACCGCGGTGATGACGAAGGCGATGATGAAGAAGATCAGCACGCCCGACGCACCCTCGGCGATATCGCCGACGGATTTGGCGAAGCCGATGATGTGAATGCTGATATCCGCGCTCTGGTTTTCCTGGCGGATCTGTTCGAGCTTCTTCGCCACGTCCTGCAGGTCGAGGCGCTGCCCCGTAACCGGGTCGGTTTCCTGCAGGTTGGCAACCACCATGGCCGCGGACAGATCGCTGGAAACGATGCGCCCGACCCAGTCGGATTTCAGCGTGCGCTCGCGCACCTGGGCGATCTGCTGGGGCTTGCCGGCGTAACTGGAATCCACCAGGTTGCCGCCGGTGAAGCCATCCTCCACCACTTCGGTGTAACGCACGTTGGAGGTGAACAGCGAGGTCACCGAACTGCGCTCCACGCCATTGATGAAGAACACTTCATCGGAGACCTTGCGCAGCGCGGCCATGGCCTGCGGCGTGAAGATTTCGCCCTTGTTGTTCTTCACCGCGACCAGCACCTTGTTGGCGCCGCCGAAGTCCTTCTGGTACTCCAGGAAGGTCTTCATGTACTCGTGGTGCAGCGGGATCATCTTGAAGAAGCCCGCCTCCGCCTTGAGCTGGCCGGCACTGTAGCCCAGCGCCAGGGTGATCAGGATGAACAGCGCGAGCAGCGGCTTGCGCTGGTGGAAGATCCAGTAGGACACCCGCCCTACCACTCCGCGGGAGAAGTTCTGGCGCTCCAGATGCTCGGCATTCTTCACAAAGTTTTCCTGCATGCTCATGGATCAGTCCTGCACTTGGGGCTTGGCCTGGGGAAGCGTCATCACGCCGTGGTCCCCCACTGCCAGAAGTCGGCCATCGCCGCGCTCGATGGCGCGAGCCAGGCTGGCATGAGTCGAAGGCTGGACGCTGAAGTGGCCGCCCTGGTCATCGCTGGACAGCAACAGCCCGCTGTTGCCCATCACCAGCACACGGCCGGACTTGAGCTCGACGGCGCCGTTGAGAGCGAAGGTGGTGCCGCTCTGCCGTTGTTCCCAGCTCTGGCCGGCATCGGCCGAGTACCAGAGGTTGCCGCGCATGCCGTAGATCAGCAGGCCGCCACCGTTGAGTTGAAGCGCGCCGAACAGGCTGCCGGCGTAGGGACTGGCCATGGCCTGCCAGCTCTGCCCATGGTCGGCCGAGCGAGCCAGCGTGCCGCTCTCGCCCACCAGCAACCAATCGCCGTTGGCCAGGGCGATGATCTGCGAGATGTGCCGGTCGAAGTCCTCGCCCAGCACGCTGTGGCGCTGCCAGGTGACGCCGTTGTCCGCCGACATCAGGTAAAGCCCGAAAGCGCCCCAGGCGACCATCCGCCCCTCGCCCATGGCCGCGACGCCCAGCAATGCATCGCCGTTGGTCTCCGCGTCGATCGCCTGCCAGTGGCGGCCGCCATCTTCGGTTTTCAGCAGGGCGCCGCCGTGTCCAACGGCAATGCCGTGACGGGCATCGGTGAACGCAACACCGGCCAGCGTGCGGGTCGTCGACGTGCGTGTGCTGGTCCAGTGGTCACCACTGGCGTCAGCCAGCAACACGACACCCCGCTCGCCGACGGCCACCAGGCCATCGCCGGTATCGGCGACATTGAGCAGGAACACGCGGTCCGGGCGCAGGGTGTAGTCCGCAGCCGGCGTCTGGGCGAAGGCGTATGAGGCGGGCAGGCAGAGGCCTGCCAGCAGCAGAATCTGGCGTGGCGACATGAACTTGTTTCCAGCGGGCGAACGGACCGCCAGGGACGGCCCGTTCGGGTTCAACGAAGGTCGATAGCTATCACTTGCCCATGCGGCGCAGCGCGTCGGGCTGGAAGTCGACGAAGCGACCCTTGATACCGAACGTCCAGGGCTGCGCTTCCTCGTTGGCCAGGCCGGCGAGGTAGTAGCTGCCGTTGCTCAGGTCGTGCCAGATGTTGGCGCGGTACCAGGGCACCTGGGCGTCGTAGAACTGGACCAGCGGGTGCACGCCGATGCGCCAGAGCGTACCGCGGGTGTCGTAGGCGTCGCTGGCCAGTACGGTCCAGGAATCCTCGTCGAGGTACATCACGCGCTTGCCGTAGACGTGCTTGGCATCCGGGCGCAGCGTGCCTTCCACCACCCACACGCGGTGCAGCTCGTAGCGCATGAGGTCCGGGTTCGGCGTATTGGGCGTGAGCAGGTCCTTGTACTTCACTTCCTTGCTGCCCAGCTTGTAGTCGTTGTACGGGACGTACATTTCCTGCTTGCCGACCAGCTTCCAGTCGAAGCGGTCCGGGGCGCCGTTGTAGCCGTCGAAGTCATCGGTCACACGCAGGCCTTCGGTGCCGTCGTTGACGTTGTCGTAGGCCAGGTCGGGAGCACGGCGCACGCGGCGCTGGCCGACGTTGTAGATCCACGCCGAACGTACTTCCTTCACCTGGTCGATCGGCTCGTGCACCAGCTGCACGGTGCCCGCCAGGGTGGCCGGCGAGATGAAGCGCGCAGAATAGTTGAGCAGGCGGTTGTCCGACTGCTTGTCCATGTTGGTGTCGAACACGCGGTTTTCCTGGATACGCACGGTGTAGAAGTCACCGCTGCCGCGTACCGGGAAGGACGCGTAGGTCCGCTGCAGACCGCCGCCAAGGTAGCGCAGGTTGTGGTTCCAGATCGCTTCCAGGCCGTTCTTCGGAATCGGGAACGGCGTGGTGGTGCCATTCAGATTGCTTACCCCGAAGCCGTTGAGCTGGGCGTTCACCGCCTCCTGCCTGACCTTCTCGGCAACCGCCGCCGGGACTGCCGCGGTGCGGTGCGTCGGGTAGACCGGCATCTTGAACGTTGGGTACTTGGCCAGCAGCGCCTGCATGCCCGGTGTCACCTTGTCCTTGTACTGCGCCAGGTTGGCGGCGGTGATGGTGAACAGCGGCTTCTCCCCGGCGAAGGGGTCGACGTAGCCCTGCGCCGCGCCCCAGCCCGCCGGCGGCTGGGGCATGCCGCCGGTGTACGCCGGGATCGAACCATCGGCATTGCCGGCCATCTCGCCGCCCAGCGGCGTGAGATCCTTGCCCAGGCGCGCGGCCTGTTCGGCAGTGAGTTGTGCGTGGGCCTGGCTGCTCAGGGCGAGCAGCAGGGCCGCCGTCAGGCCGCCCAGGCGCGCGGCACGGTATGGCTTGTTCATCGGTATGACCTCTTGTTGTTCTGTCAGAAGCTGTAGCTGTAACTGGCGGCGTAGAAATCGCGGTCGTGCAGCGGGTCGTACTCGGCGCTGTTGTCGAAGCTGACGTAGCTGAAATCGAGCTTTTGCTGCTTGTTGTAATCGAAGGTGATGCCGATGGCGGAAGTAACGCGGCCCTCGTTGAACTGGCCATCCATTGACACGCCATCGACGTCCTGGCCGAGGAAGGCGTAGGGCGAGGCGGTGATGCTGGTGCCGAGGAAGTTGTTGTAGTCGAGCTGTCCGCGCAGGCGATAACCCCAGGCGAAGTCGGTGACGTAGCCGTCGTTGTATCTGAATGACGCTAACAGTTAGTAGTGCATAACATATTGATATTTAACGATATTGTTACGCTAACAATTTTTCGTCCTTCGCAGCCTAAATCAGGGCTTTTCAGTCCGACCCACCC
>NZ_BQHJ01000021.1 GCF_021603645.1 Pseudomonas pseudonitroreducens
CGCCTCCCCAATGGAAGCAGTTCGACCTGAACTACGTCAGCGGCGTCCTTCCCTACGACTCACTCAACGGCGCCCCGCTTCAAGGGCTGCGGCTGCGCGAGATCAAGTCCGAGTACCAGGCCGGCCACCTGATGTGGTCGGTATCAGGAGACCTGTATGCGAAATAAGCAATTCTGGCTGGCAGCAACCGCCTGCTTTGTCCTGAGCCATGCCTGGGCGGAGGACGCATCTCTCTCCGGCATCAGCGTGGGTGAGCTCGGGAAGGTGCAGAGCGAAACCATCCTCTTTAAAGCCAAGGCGGAGCGGTTGAAGGCTGAGCGCGAGAGCAATGGCGAGGATACGTCCAGCAGTCCCCAGCAAGCACCGAACGGATTCCCCGGCGCTTTCATTCAGCAGCCAACTCAGTCTGCAGCGCCGGCGCCGAGCCGTGCCAGCGGTGAACCGGACCTCCCGGTGGTGCGCGCAATCACCGGCTCCAGCCGTCGCCTGCAGGCCACCCTGCTTTTCAGCAGCGGCTACGAGCTGGATGCCAGCGTGGGCAAGGAGCTGCCCGGAGGATATCGCGTCAGTCAGATCACACTCGATAGCGTGTTCCTGGAGCGCGCAGGCAAACGCTACCCGCTCGGCTTCTCCGACAGGGCACCTACGCCTGCTTTGCAATCGCTGCAGCAGACCTCCGCGGCACCACCGTCAGTGCTGGCCCTGCCTGGTCTTCTTCCGGTTCAACGCTAAGGAGCACCGCGATGACCGATCTTTCTTCTGCCCCCATCGGCCAGGAAGGCGAGCAGGTCGAGGTGGACACGCCAACGTCGCCTCCTACAGCTTTACCCGTGAGCGTATTGACTGCCCCCGGTGGTGTTTTCGAGGTCAAGGAGGAGCTCCGCCAGGTACTGGCCCTGACCGCCGATGGCAAGCTGCATGTCTCCCAGCAGCATCGAACCGATCACTACGTCATGGCCTTCATGGACCAGCTCGAGCGCCAGGATCACGACTTTGAAGTCGTCCAGTCGACACTGTCTGACATCAAGGCGCTGTACCAGACCTCCATTCAAGGTGGCTTCAACGCTCAGGTGGAAACTGACCGCCAGGCGCAGGCACTCGCGATGCTGGGGGACGCCCACCGCCGCGCTGCGAGCGACATCCATGTTGTAGTTGGCCATGACATCACCAAGATCAAATACCGGATCCATGGGCTCCTCTGGGAGGCCGCGCAGGAGAAGAGCCAGGTAGGGCGTGAGCTGTGCTCCGCGCTCTACAACAGCATGTGCGACGTCTCCAAGGACCACTACCAGCCGCAGATCCCGCAGGATGGGCGCGTCAGCCGCGAGTTCGTGAAACAGCTGGGCCTGTTTGGCGCCCGGATCGCCACTCGCCCCTTGGTCGAGGGGCCGCTGATGATCATGCGTTTGCTCTACGACGACGAGTCCAAGAAGTCGCTCAAGGAGCTGGGCTTCTTGCCGTCGCAGATTGAGCAGTTCGCCCGTCTTCGCAGCCTGCCCTATGGCATCAACCTGATCACCGGTCCCACCGGTTCCGGTAAGTCGAAGAGTCTGCAGGTCAACCTGAACCTGCTCCATGATGAGACCGAAGGTACGCGCCACATCCTCACTCTGGAGGATCCGCCCGAATATCCACTGAAGGCGAACCAATCCCCCCTGGGCGCCGGGGAGACTTGGAAGGACGGCATCAAGAACACCGTCCGCCTGGACCCGGACATTCTGATGTTTGGTGAGCTGCGTGACCTGGAGTCGGCGCAGGCCGCATACAGCGGTGGTATGACCGGCCACCTGGTGTGGTCGACGCTGCACACTAACAACGCAGTTGCATCGATCCAGCGACTGATGGATATGGGCGTTCCCAGCTACCTGGTCACCGATCCGGCGCTCACCACGGGGATCATCAACCAGTCACTCCTGCCGGTTCTGTGCCCCTCCTGCAGAATCCCTCTGCGCGATAACCTTGACACGATCGATCATAACCTGAGGCTGCGCCTGGAGCAGCTGGGCATCGTCGACCAGGTCAACCTGCACGGCGAAGGCTGTTCCCATTGCAAGCACCTGGGTGTGGTTGATCGAACCGTCGTAGCCGAAGTGCTGTTGTCCGACTTGCTGTTCATGAAGACCTTCGTCGAGAAGGGAGCCAGCGCGGCGCGCCGTCATTGGGTGAAGGAAATGGGCGGTATCACCAAAATCACCCATGCCACCCAGAAGATCGCAAGTGGCCTCATTGATCCTCGGCACGCCGAAACCATCGTCGGCCCCTTGGATTTCGACCGCCAGTTGGTGGAGCTGACGCATGCGTGATCTGCTCCTTGATCTGTGGGCAGGCTTACGCGAGGCCGCGCATGGCTGGGTGGAAACCTTCTACATCAAGCAGTTCGGCAAGAACGAGCGGATCCAGTTCTACGAGAGCCTGATGGGCGTCCTCGAGGACGGCATCCCGATTGAAGAAGCACTGGAGACCGTCGAGAAAGCCTTCAGCAACGACGGGAAGGAGCTCCATCCCGTCTCGATTGTGTGCGGCCAGGTCGCAATGCTGGTGCGTGGCGGCAAGCCTGTGGCGGAGGCCTGTCGCAGCTACATCCCATTCGACGAGTCCTCGCTGATCGAATCGGGGGAGGAAACCGGCAACCTCATCCAGGCCTTCCGCGACTGCGTGCGGATCATCGAAGCCAGGCAGCGCATCGCCAGCCTGGTGAAGTCGGTCGTTGCACTTCCGTCCCTCACCTGGAGCTTGATGGGCGCGCTCATGTATGTGATCGCCGGCTGGATGGTTCCTTCCATGTCGCAGCGTCAGGATCCTGAAAACTGGACCGGCGTGCCGGCAGTCCTCTATGCCCTGTCCAACCTGGTCACCCACTACGGTTTGGCGATCGTCATCGTAACCCTGACGCTTGTCGTGCTGTCGATCACGACCTTGCCCTACTTCTGCGGGCTGCAGATCAGCAGTAACAGCCCAGTCATGAAAGTGAAGTTCAGCGCGTTCCTGCAGAAGGCTCGAATTCGACTGGAGTCGATACCGCCCTGGTCAATCTACAAGGTCCTGCAGGGCTCGATCTTCCTTCTCAACATGTCGGTGATGCTCCGCGCCGGCATCAGCCAGCTCAACGCACTGACCATCCTGAAGCGCAGCGCAGCCCCCTGGCTTCGCGAGCGCATCGACGCGATCCACTACGGCGTCAGCTCCGGCAAAGACTTCGGCACTGCGCTGCGTCTTGCCGGCCACCAGTTCCCCGATGCAATGGCCATCCACTTCCTCCAGGTACTTGCCACCCGCAAGGGCTTTGCCAAGTCGATGGAACGGTTCGCCAACCGCTGGTTGGAACAGATGCTCAAGCGCGTAGAGGCGATCTCCGGCGCCCTGGTAACCGTCTCGGCCATCCTCATGGGCTTGCTCATGATCCTGGTCGTGGTGGGCATCTTCCAGTTGGCCTTGGGGCTCATGGATTCAATCCAACACTGATCAACCATAACGAGGTACAACCAATGGCAATCTCTCGCCACAACAAGCAGCGCGGCTTCCTCTCCATCGACGGCGTCATGTGGCTGATGCTGATCGCGATCGCCCTGGGCTTCATCGCCTACCTGGGCTTCAAGATGCTCTCCGGCTCCGACGTCGCGATCGAGCAAAGCAACATCACCACCATCATCGGCAATACCAAGAAGCTTAAGGGTTCGACTGGCTACGGCACCTCCGGCACCAACCTCGTGCCCTCCCTGATCGCCATCGACGGTACTGGCTCGATGGGGGTCTCGGGCTCGACGCTGACCAACCAGTGGAACGGATCCGTCACCAACGTGAGCAATGGCATGACCTTCACGCTCACCGAGACGAACGTGCCGAAGAGCGCCTGCATCACCCTGGTGACGAAAATCGCCAAGGACAAGCAGACCAGCACGGCGATCAACGGCGGGACTTCTACGGCCGGTGAGATCCTGGGCGCCGCGGCTACCACCAGCTGCTCCTCCGACTCCAACACCATCGCCTGGACGACCTACTAAGGGGGAGCGTGTGGGATTCATCTCCGAAGCACAGTTCGTCGACCTGTACCTCGGCGACGGCTTCTCGGACGTGAAGGGGCTGCCTGGGCAGCCCCGTCGCGTTCAGGCACCAGCCGAATGGGAGGTCGAGATCCAGCAGCTGCGGGAGCGCTGCCAGGAGCACCACAATGCCACTCAGGAGCCTGAGTTCTCCCTGCTGGTAGACGACGTGGTCCTTCGCGTCACCCAGCTGCAGGACGTGAACGCCAAACCGTTGTTCGTGCTGAACAAGTCGGCCGTCAAGATTCTCCCGCTCGACGACCTGGGACTTCCTGATCAGCTGCACGAGAGCCTATTGGACGAGTTCACTCGCGGCCTGGTCTTTTTCTGCGGCGAGATGGGTTCCGGCAAAACCTCCAGCGCTGCATCCTTGGTGAAGGCCCGGCTTGAGGTTCACGGCGGCGTAGCCCTCACCGTCGAGGACCCTCCCGAACCCCTACTGCATGGCGTCCACGGCCCTGGGCGTTGCGTGCAGGTGCCAGTCTCACGCAAGCAAGGCGGCTATGAGGAAGCGCTCATCCGAGCGCTGCGCACGCGGGCGGAGATCATCCTAGTGGGCGAGGTCCGTGACTCCAAAACAGCGATGCTGGTGATCCAGGCTTCGATCAACGGGCACTTCATCATCTGCACCGGGCACTCGGGCAACGCGGCCCTGGGCATCGAAAGGCTCGCGGTTCTTGCACAGCCCTTGCTCTCGAACGCGCTCCAGGTCCTCTCCCAGGGCCTGGTCGCCGTCATCCACCAAACCCTCCAGACCGATTCGAAGGGTGCCAGACGCCTGAAGCTCCAGTGCCTATCACTGACTGGCGCAGATGCACCTTCCATTCGCGAAAAAATCCGGCAGGGGGACATCCAACTGCTGGAGCAAGACATTGCCCAGCAATCCTCGAGGAGTCTCTGGAATGATCAATAAGCGCCGGCAGGCAGGCCTACTCAGCGTCGACGCGGCGATGGGGCTCATCGTCCTCGCCGTACTCGTCACTGTGGCAATGCTCTGGATGGTCAACATGTCCAACCAGCAGAGCTACCGCATCGCTGCCGACAAGCAGCAGACGTTCGCGGAAGCATTCTCGAAGTATCTGAAGGACAACTTCGCCGTCGTGCTCGCGAACGCGACTGCAACCGCGCCTGTCCAGGTCACCGTGACCATGCTGCAGAACACCAACTACCTGCCGGCCGGGTTCACCGACACCAACGCCTTCGGCCAGACGATCATCGGCCTGGCCAGAAAGCCGAATGCGAACCAGCTGGAAGCAATCGTCGTGACCACTGGCGGCCAGACGATCCCTGAGACCGGGATCCGCACCATCGCGGAGAACCTTGGGGGACCTGGCGGGTTCATCTCGACGCTCAGCCCCAACGTCATCCAGGGTATCCGCGGCGGATGGCAAGTGGCCCTGAGCAACTACTCGATCAACCCGGGAGCAGGCCATACCGCCAGCGCACTGTTCCTCATGGATGGCGAGCTGGCCAACGACTACCTGTATCGGAATGCTGTGCCAGGCCACCCGGAATTCAACACGATGAACACCGACTTCAACGTCGGGGGGCACAACATCAACAACGCCGCAGCGATAACCGCGACGGGGAACGTCACTACTGGCGCCGACGTCAGCGCGCGAAACGTCACTGCTACAGGCACGGTAACTGCCGCCACCGCCAACGTGACCGGAGAGACGTACACGGGGGGGTGGTTCAGAACCCGAGGCGATACAGGCTGGTACAGCGAAAAGTGGGGAGGCGGCATCTACCAGTCCGACGCGGACTGGGTGCGGATCTACAACAACAAGGGCCTGGCCACCGGCGGCACATTGGTCGGCGGTCAGGTAGTCGCCTTCGGCAACATGACAGCCACAGGCCGCATTTCCACCAATGAGTACATCTCGATTGGTGGTGTCGCGACTGCTGGCACCGCCTGTGGGGATAGCAAACTACTCGCCAAAAGCGCCGACGGCTCAGGGGTCACACTATCTTGCCAATCCGGTGTGTGGGCAGCAGGGGGAAGCATCAATACCTTTAGCGTGAGTTGTACAGGACCTGTGGGACGCTTTCAATCGGACTGCGCCGCGACATGCCCTGCACCATCAAAGTTAATCTCCGGGGGCTGTACAGCTCCAAATATCAACTGGGAAATAAATTCCTCGCAACCGAGCGGCAGTAATGGCTGGTACTGTTTGGCAAGCGAGGACTATGGGAGTGGCTGGTATAACTTCAGCGTTACTGGCTACGCTATTTGCTCAAACTAGAAGGGGCTTCGCCCCCTTTTTCTATATATAGAATCTATGCCTTTAGTCCAGGCAGACCGCTCCGCACACTTGAGTTTGCGAAGATTGATTCCCATCTCTCAAGTGCATAAACCAGCTCCCCCCGAATGAATAAATATTGCAGTCGTTATCCGTCCCGCCAGGGCCGCCTACTTGACCTAGCGTGCAAAACTTATGAGCACCAATATTTGTAGTCCTATCACAGATGGTGCAGGAGTCAGTGTAAGAGGTAACGACTCCTGCAGACTCAGCTCGCCACACACCGGATTGGCAAGGTGGCGTCTAATAACATGGTGATGCACTAGTCAATGGCAGCGCCGCAACGTACAGAACAGAATGGAAACTTCCACTTCCACCAATTGAAGTGGCGAACGAACCTCTAGCTGCCACACATGAGGTGTCGCTCCCACAGTCAAAGCCATATCCGAAATAAGAAGGATTGGGTGAGGTAGTCGTCAACATAGTCCCGGAGAAACGGCCACCGTCGAGCATTCCAGTGCCACGAAACAGCACCCCACTGCCATTCACCGTCATGAAGTAACAGCCCTGCGTGCCTGCTGATTGCCATACTGCGGATTGGCAAGGCTGTCAGTTGCGCGCGCAGAATGCGATTCGTTGATCGGTGCCGATAGCTGCCTTCCAGATGCTCTGGGTAAACCCTGGAGGACAGCCGATATACGGGTTATACCCTTGGCACCAAGAACCGAGACTGCCGCCGTTTGTGGCGTAGCCGCAGATGGTTCCACTCGGCACGTCTCCTCCATTAGAACGCCACACACCGGATTGGCAAGGAGGCTTGTCAATTGAAAACTAAGATGTTCGCGCAGTTGTGATGGAACGACCCATCGTAACGCTGTTGCCAAACACTTCCAGTCCAGACAGTGGTTACCTGCGTCCCCCGGATAGACCACCAGTTACCTGTCCCGGCTTCTTGGCATGAAATAACCTGGCTTAGGTCCATGTAGCTGTTTCCAGGAACAACGCGCGCAAAGTTCTTATCCCCTTGTGCCCACACACCGGATTGGCAAGGCTGTCGCAAAGTCGTCAGTTTTTTGCCAACAAACTATCCTCCATGCCTTACACGACGGCCCCTCGACCTTTGATTAGGCTCACGCCTCACCTATAAAAAAGTGTGAGGCTGGGCGAGCGAGATTGCTCGACTGGCCAGTGGATCCAGCATGAAGATTCTGCTCTCGTCGACAGTGTCCAAGTATTGGTCAGGCGGTGGAACCGTGACCTTATCTCGTATCGACACCATCAGCTTGCGTAGGAGCTCGTCCTGAGCTCGCTGAAGTGCCTCAGCTTCACTTGGTGCCGTGACGCTCAGCCCATCAAAGTCCAGCACGCGAATGGTTATGCCATCAGTCGAGGTGTCGGCGATGGCGGGGTATGGGATCAGGTGGTCCAGCACGACTTGTTGTCCCCTACCGCGGTTGCCTTCCAACTTTTTCACAAGCCTGGCAGCCTGCAAATGGGTGTAGCGCTTCAGCATTGCGAGCGATTTGTGACCGGTGATGGACGCGATCTCCATGACGTCCATCGTGTTGAGCTCGAACAGTCGAGTTGTCGCTTCATGCCGAAGGTCATGGAAGTGAAGGTCCAGGATGGCCAATCTCTGCAACATGATTCGCCAGGCGGACTTCAGGCCATTCGAGGTGTAGCAGAACACTCGACCTTTGGTTTTGACTCCCAACCTGGTCAGTGCATCCCTCGCCTTTAGGCTCAACGGCACGTCACGCTTCGAGCCATTCTTGGTTTCTGGCAGGTGAGCGACGCGACGCTGCAGGTTGATGTGCTCCCATTCTAGCTTGAGTAGCTCGCCTTGCCGCATTGCGGTTTCCAAAGCCAAGACGACCAGGGAGAACAACTCCTCGGTAGGGTGGGCGTGGCAGTACCGCAGAATCCGCCGCTCCTCGCGCGGCAGAAGCCGGCGATCACGACCAGGTGGCGCTTTCGGCTTACGTACGTTGGTGACGGGGTTGGTATCGCAGGCGCCCCACTCGATTCTCGCCACATCGAAGACATGCGAGAGCAAAGACATTTCCAGTCGCACCGTCGCCGGGGAAATCGTTTTCCCTGTCCTCTGGCTGACCTGTGCCAAACGATCATCACGGTACTTGGCGATGTCGGGGCTTTGAATTTCGCGCATTTGCCGCCCAGCTAGTTCTGAGCGCAGCAGGCTCGCAAGTCGGTAGCTTTCCTGGGCGTAGCCCTTCTTCAGGATTGAGACTTTCGAGCGGTAGAGCTCAAGCCCTTCGCGGAGGGTTAGATCGTTACTCATGGACCTCTTCCAGCTTGGCCTGCGTCATGATGGCCAGCTGGCTAAACGGAATGTCCAATGCACCACAGAGGGTGAAAACGGTATCTAGCGTGGGAGACTTCTGGCCGCGCTCGAGCAGACTGATGTATGTCCGGTCGAGACCAGCCTCGAACCCCAGAACCTCTTGGGATAGACCACGCGCCTTACGCAGCTCTGCCAAAGCAGCACCGAAGGCTTTATTGTGATCCCCAGTTGGAACAGGTTGGCGTGCCAAGAACTCGACCTAAGCGCAAAGGTCGAATTCTGGAATCGCCCTCCTTCATCGTCTGCGGACTATAGTCTACAGACCGATTGCCTCCCCGATTTCCGGCCGTTACGATCGAGCGACCCTCGATATACTCGACCCAAAGGCACCGCATGTACTTCTACTGGATAGCTCTTACCATCTTGATCGTTGCCGGCGGGATCATGAGCCAGGTTCAGCACCAGGACGAAGTCACCGCTGATGCAGCGACGGTCGATACGCTGAGCCGAAGCATGTTGGTCTATCGATCAGCGGCTGCTGAATATGCACGCAACAATCCTGCGTTTGCGGGAGTTCCTGCAGACACAGCGCTCAGCCTCCCCAGCTGGTACTCGAAGCCCGCAGGAGTAACGTCGTATCTCTCAGGTGGATCAGCGTACACCTACTACACAGGCAACACGCCTGCTGGCCTGCCTGCCGCTCTGGTCGACAGAACCCAGGCTACGACTGTAGGCGTGAAGCGCTCCGGTACACTGTTTTCACCTACCGCAGGCAATACCGGAATCAGCATTCCGGCCGCCGTGCCCGATGGTGCTGTTGTGGCCGTCAACTGACGCCCGGCTGGCTTGAGAGTCGCGCCGCGCCTTGCATCAGCGCCGACGTACCAACATAATGACATCAAACAGGTTTCACCCCGCTGGCTACTGACGGTCATCATGTAGCGCCCAGGTGTCGGAGGTTCGCCTCGATACCAAACCAAAAGCACGCTTAGCTCCGGGAAGGGCGTGCGGATCTGGTTGGAACTCTCCCTGTGTCTCCCTGCTCTCTCTAGTCGCGCAGCCGTCTAACTCGTGATGACCGAGTTCAAAGGCATATAGGGTTTCAAGAGGTTCGGCGCATCGTAATCTGAGGGCCACACCGGTGTTGTGGCCCATCCTTTTTCCCCTCCCCTTGGGTAACCTGATGGCCTTGAACTTCAGGGGCATGAGGCTACCCAAAGGGTTTCGTTTTCGTGGCCGGTGGCCCGCCGGCGAAAAGCAGGGTTCCTTTTGTGCGCGGATGCGTGCCAATTGTTTGCTGGCCATAGCCACTAAAACCGGCCAGGTGATGAGAATCGTCGTTCAATGCCCAGGGATCGACGTCTGTCACGGTGGCATCTTCTTCCTGACTTCGTTCCTTCGAACTCAGCCGGGGGCGGCTACTAGACATGGTTGCCCTCGGCTCGCTGTTCCCCATCGCCCTCTGCTGTCCCCCCTCCTTGCCCGCTCCAGTTCCTCCCTCCGCTTGACACCCTCTCGACATTCCCCCAATGATATTTGCGTGATCTGCTGACGTCGTCAGCGACATGCCCATGCAACTTGGACCCGAAGAGTTGCGACACCTCTTGGTGTTGGTCCATCCCAAGACCGCTTAGCTTCTGGTAGCGCGGTCGATCGATTTCGGTCGATAGAAGCACCTTCCGCCAACCCAGCGGGGAATTCACTTCCCCGACGGGGCCAGTGTTTCTCCGCATTTTCAACCTGCAGGAGAAACACCATGTCCACGCCGTCCCTCAGCTACCGCTTCGGTGAAGCTCTCGGAACCGTCACTCGGGAATTCCTGCGTGCGGTACAACAACCCCGGCCCAAAGCCATCCCTCGCCCGCACCTACGGCATCATGAGCCTGCAGCACCGCACCCCTCGGGTGACGTGCTCGAGTACATGTGCCAAGTCCCTGCGATCGCTCGCCTGAGAAAGGTGAACCTCGCCGACTGGTACGAGCAAAACACCCGTGAGTGTGCCCCGGAAAAACCCAAGCGCACCCGCAAACGCAAAGCCGTTGTTAAGGCCTTGCCCAGCAGTTCTTCCATCCCAGTCCTGAAAATGGGCCCCCTCAACGACCTGATTGCGCCGGTTGATTCCTTGACCTGCTAATCGATATCCGCCACTCACCCGGCTGGGAAACCTCCCTGCCGGGCGGTTTTCCAGCTGATTCAAAGGAAAACCATGAGCCCTGCAAAACTGTCTGCAATCGCAGAAGACCTGCGAAAGATTGGTACTACAGCCGTAGCCGCAGGTTTGATTGGCATCTTTCTCGGAGAGCACCGCATCCTGACTGCCCTTGCGCTGTCTGTTGGTGTGGTAATCTGGTCAACAGGTATCTACCTGACTCAGGAGGAATCTTGAGATGAGCCAAACGACTTTCGGCGTGATCATGCTGACCGCCCTACTCGTAGTGTGCTTGTCGATGGCAGCTTGGGCTGACTGGCCCAATCTCAAACGTAAGCTGACAAAGCTTAATCATCGCCACCGCCCACATTGACACCGCGCCCCTCCTTCCGAGGGGCTTTTTCATTCTGGGGGCTTGACAAGTGCAACTGGCATTTCCATTCTTGGCACCGTGAGCTGCTGATGTTGTCAGCAACCCCGCCCCAGCAGTCATGATCTGCAAGACTGCGACACCACAGGTGTTGATCCCCCCAAGATCGCCTAGCTTCCGGAAGCGCGATCAACCTGGTCCAACCAGGTGGAAGCTCCCTCACCCAGCTCCAAGCATACCCACTAAGCTCTAACCCTCGCGGGGAATACTTTCCCCCCATGGGCGAAGTGTTTCTCCGCTTTCACTTTTGAAACTGGAGAAACCCCATGAGCAACCAAACCCAAGACACCAAGTTCTTCGATCTGCATACCTCCGGTATCGGTTACCTCAACCGCATCCGCGAAGTGCCCATCCGTAAGGGCACCCCCCTTCTCGCCGTTACCGTCGCAGCCCTTCGTGGCTCCTCGGACGACGTCGAATACTCCTACATCGACTGCAACGTCGTCGGCGCCGAAGCTGAAAAGCTCGTTCGCCGCTGCCAGCAGGCCGTAGACGCCGGCAAGAAGGTCCTCGTGGCTTTCCGCATTGGCGACATTCGGACGGAAGCGTTCACCTACGAAAAAGGCGAGAAGAAAGGTCAGGCCGGCGCAAGCCTCAAAGGCCGGCTGCTCTTCCTCAACTGGATCAAGGTGGATGGCGAAACCGTCTACGAAGCTAAGCCCAAGGACAGCGTGGATCAGGCCCCCCAACAGGCTGGTCCTGCTTCCGATGCTCCTGCAGCTGAGCAACAGCAGCAAGGCGATCAGTTCGCCGCTTGATCGAATCCAAGGCGCCCCCAAGGGCGCCTTTTACAACCTACGCACTGCGCTGATTGTCATCGCGAACCCATCCGGGGGGCACCATTTCCCCCCAGGGGCATGGTGTTCTCCAAATTAATTTGGAGATCATCATGAATTACGCCCAAGCCGTTGAAATGCCCGCTCTGCCCGAAGTTGAAGAAGTAAGCCTGACCGACATCGAGGATGAACTGCTCAACAGCAGCCACTTCTGCGACATGGCCTGGTTGATCTTCTCCAGCCCGAGCACTGATGCAGCCGTTCTGACCGCTTAATACCACGGGCACCGCAAGGTGCCCTCCCCCTTCCCCAGGGCCAATGCCTTGGGCATGCGGCTCCGGATCACCAGGAGAACATCATGTCCTTCGGAAAATTGGCTCTCGAATTCTGTGACGAACAACTGCCGCTTCAGGTCCTCGAAAGCGGTGCCGGCTACTACATCGGCACCTGTACGGCACCTGGACGCAGAGAGCACATACCTAGCTCGATGTGCCTCGCACTTTTCCCCTGACGGGTTCATCACCCGCCCGGGCTGGTGAACCTCCCCATGGAGCTTCACCAATGAACAGAACCTACCCTGAGCGTCTGCCGGCGTTGCTTGCTATTGCAGAGCATGCAGCTCGTTCCGATTTCCACTACTGGCTAGACGGAGGTGTCGTTGATGAGTTTGGCGACGCCGGACTCAGCATCTTGCTTTATGACATTCAACCGGCGATCGAGGCCCTTGCTCAAGCTGATTTCGAGCATGGCTGCGACTCATCGGACTCCCCAATTCTTCAGCAATATGCCCTGGTGAAGTGCTATCAGACGGCAAGAAGCGTTGAAGTGAAACTGCACGCCCGCGCGACCGGCTAACTGCGCCACACCTTACAAACCCATCAAGGGAGCTCCCTTGATGGGGGCTGCTCCTTCTCACCTAGGACCCGCCATGAGCACACCGAACCCTTTCCTCGACAACCTGTGCCGGTACCGCGTCGAGCGTCTGCTTCAAGTCAAATACTCGAACAGCGAAGTGCCGTGCAATCGAGCGATCCATAGCAGCCAAGCACATTTGAAGGACCGAGAGGTTCAGTGCAAACCCTGCATATTCAGCGACGACCTCTGCCTCATCGTAGGGGCTGGGAACATAGATCCGGAGCTCGCCGAGCGCTGCGGAAGTGAAGGCACGGTAATCGACGTCACCTACGCCGTTCTGGATGCAGATACCGGCCGCTTCATAGGGGACACCTACACCCTTGATGGCGCTCATGACCTTGTTGACCGTCTAACGCGCCGCTATGAGCCATGGAGTCGCTCCTGGGAGATTAGCAAAGCCCACCTTCCGTTGAAGGCTCTGCATGCCCTCCTGGAGAGTTTCGGCACGAAGATGCCGATCCGACTCGCTGGAGTCCTTATTGGAGTCTTCTGGATAGACGAACTGGGCACTGTTGGCTTCCGCCTGGTGCATACGCCCTGGACCGACGAGAGCCTGGAGGTGATGGATTTGACCGCCTCAGCCTTGCGAGAGGAACAGATCGCCGCTGGCTATCCGGTCGAACTGGTCGACCTACTTCATCTTGCAGCTCAAGCTGACGTTCGCTACCTGGTACTCGATCCATTCGCGCCCGCGCTCAAGGGCCTAAAAATTTTCGATCATTGAGCATTCTGGCCTGCGGGATTCCCCTCAGGCCCCTAATTCCGGATTGGCTCGCTGTCGTTGACAGTGCCTCCAAGGGAGCCAGGGTTTAAGGCTCCGGCGCGCAAGCGCTAACCCCCCCCAAGACCGCCAAGCACTCGGTAGCGCGGTCGCATCACTTGTTGATGGAGTGCATCTTCCACCACCCACGCGGGGACCCTTCCCCGCGGATGAGGCCTCCCCGCACCTGTAGGAGACCTCGAATGCCTGTCCCGGCAAACCCCAAGACGCAGGAAACTGCTGCGTACCTGAAGTACCCGGTCGTGCTGAGCAACAGCGCCTGGCTCAGCGCGGTTTATCTTGAAAACCCGAACCGGGTTGGGGAGATGAGCCTGCGCCTGGCCAGTGTGGTGCAAGCGGCATGGTACGAGCTGAAGCTCGCACCGGATGCGGAAAAGTTCGTCTTCGCCGTCGTACACAAACAGCCTGTCGGTCGTGAACGAGTGTGGATCTCACTCTCGCTCACTGTCGTCCGGCCCCAGTCTGAACCTCCCTACCTCCACGTCGAGCTCCTGGACGAAACCTCCCCCGAGGTCGACCAGGACTAGCTTCACAACCACCTACAGTCCCGCCGCCGGCGGGACTTCCTTTTCCATAGGCAGACAACATGATCAGCATCGCTGGCCAGTTGGCCATCCGCACCATCACAGGTCGCAACGGCCCATTCAACGTGGGGCGGCTGGTGACCTCCATTGGCGAATTCGTCATCAAGGACCCCGGCCTGGACCAGTACACGGAGGGTAAGTACCAGGGCGATTTTGCAATCACGCAAATCCGCCCGTCCTACTACACCCACGGTGGACGACTGGTTGTCGAGATCAGGGCCGAGCTCGGCGGCATGAGCCTGGACGATGTAACCAATCTCAGCGCCGAAGACGAAGAGCAGCTGTCGACGACCGTGCTCGATCCCCTTGAGGAGGAGAGCTCGCCGCCGGCGGTGAAGCCGTCGAAGGCTCAGCAGCCAGTTGCCCGCACGTCCACATTGATTGCGGCACCAGCCGACTCCGATGAACCGTTCGGCATGAAGCCCGCTGCACCGGCCGCACCGAACAGTGATGAATCACCAGACGAAGAACTCTTCGGCACGGTCTGGCCCCTGGCCGATACCGTGAAACTAGACCCCACCGTTGACCGACAACGCTTGCGCGCGCAGTGCGCACGTTTGGGCGAGCTCGGGTACTCCCTGGACTTCAAACTCCAGGTCTGGAACAGGAGAACGCCATGAACCAGCTTTACGCCTTAACTGAGTTTTCCAACCTGCTGCTGCAGGCATCCAGCTCGTTACGCGAAGTGGGTGCGGAAGACCTCGCGGATCTCTTCGTGATCGCGCTTTACGATCGGTCGATGGTCGACCTGGCCATCGCCCAGCTGCGTATCCGCGCAGCGCAGGGCGAGCAGCCAGCAGACCCGGGCGGAGATACTCCCTGGAGTGTCTCCGGTGCGCAGGCACAGGAATATACCCTGCGGCTCACCCAGCGGCTGGATCGATGCATCCGCTTCAACCGCGTCAGCCTCTGATCTGACGCCACCACCCAGCCGGGTACTCCCGGCAAGGGAGTCTCGGCCTAACAGAGGAGAGCACCCATGGGCTGGCTATTTTCACATCGATCCAAGGAGCAGCTTCTACGCGAGCTGCTTGCAGCATCGTCCACCTTCTCGCGTGACAGGGAGATCCTTGCTCACTCCGTTGTCGGCAATGAGCTCTGGACCGTAGTGAAGCTAACTCTTCACGTCGCGGGCCTAATCAATGGCAACCTGGAAGGCGACAGCTTCACCTTCATCAACCTCGACCTCCTCGATGTCAGCAACGGCTATTGGGGAAGCCAGTCCATCAGCGAGTCGATGGGACCCTACTACTACGGCTGCCCCCTCGACTTTCTCGACATGGCCACCTTCGGAGTGAACCTGGTCTGGCGAGAGCAGCTTCGGCAGCATCACCAAGCCTGAACACCAACCGACCACCCTGAGGGGCTCCCTCAGGGAGCTCCTTGCAACCACAACAGGAGCTCACCATGAATGCCATTTTCGCCAGCCTGACCCCGGAAATCCTCAGCAACGTCGAGGACCAGCTGTCCAACAACGAAGTGTCCTGCGACGAGGAGATGGTCGACTTCTTCATCGAAGAACTCGGCCTCTCCCTGGAGCAGGCTGAAGCTGCAGTCGCACTTCGCTCGCAGTATCTGCAGATGATTTTCCTCGCAGGCCAAGGCCCTCTCCATGAGGCCAACGGCCTGGTCTTCTGCCCCGCTACCAAGAGCGTCCGCTGACGCTAACCAACACCACCTGGACCTACCCCAAGGGGCTTCACCGCCCCTCTGGGGCGGGCAGCCCTCCTTCGGAGGATCGCTATGCCCAGTCCAACCAAGCTCTTCCAGATCGAGGAGCTCCCTGACCTGTTCGTCGACGCCTGCGTGTGCGATGAGCAGCGCAACCTGGTGTTCCTTTCCGCCTGGGGACGCGACACCGTACTGCAGGAGTTTCTGGCCAGGCTGACGCTTGGTCGGGAGGAGAACGGGATCGACCAGTTCCACGTCATCGTGGACGGTCGGCGCCTACCTGTCTTCCCCAACCAGGAGCTGCTCGAAAAACGCACCACAAGGCAGTTCCGCGGCACTCTGTTCGGCAGCCTCTTGCATCTCTGGCTGTTTGATCGTCGCGCCTCGACGCCCGACCAGGCCAATCACTTCGCCTTCGCGCTCCTGGAGCGCGAGGAGGATCCACACCACCGGCTCTGGCCGCTGGTAATGGAAACCTGTCCGCTGCCCCTCCTCCCACACTGGCGCGAGCCGGTGATGGGAGTCCTCATCCAGCACCAGATGTTGACCGCCCTGCCCGGGGCGATCGGCAACGTCTGCGCTTGGCGCCTCACTCTCCAGCTCGACGTGCTCGAGCCCTCCCTCGGAGAGCTGATCCGCCGCGGCGAACTCACCACCGATGCTCAGGCCCAGGCCTGAGCTCCAACTATCGACTCAAGGAAGCCCCATGGCACTCATGTTTCCGCGCCTGGCGCGCAACTTCGCCCGCAATGGCTATTACCCCACTGACGAAGTCACACTCGAACGCGCCCTGCAGGCGCTCATTCCCGCCCCTTCGGGCAGGATGAGGATCTGCGATCCGTGCGCTGGAGAGGGCGTTGCCCTGGCTGAGGCAGCCCATGTTCTGGGCCGCGACCAGGTCCAAGCGTTCGCCGTCGAATATGACCGCGAACGCGCCGACCATGCCCGTGGCATTCTCGACCGGGTGTTGCACAGCGACCTCTTCGACACCCTGATCAGCCGGCAGTCGTTCGGTTTGCTCTGGCTCAACCCACCCTATGGTGACCTGGTGGCGGACCACTCAGGTGCATCCCAGTACCAAGGAAGCGGCCGCCGGCGGCTGGAGAAGGCCTTTTACCAGCGCTGTCTCCCGCTACTGCAGTACGGCGGCGTGATGGTGCTCATCGTTCCTCACTATGTGCTGGACGACGAGCTGACTGGATGGCTGAGCAACCACTTCACCGCCCTGCGCGTTTACGGCGCCGCGGATCCCACCTTCAAGCAGGTGGTGATCTTCGGCATCCGGGTACGTCGGCAGGACCTGGCCAGGGCTGACGTCAGCCAGGTTAGATCTCACCTGCAGGCGATCGGCGCCGGCCTGGACCAGGCTGAGGAGATTCCAGCCAGCTGGCCATGGGAGCCCTATGCGGTCCTACCGGCAACAAACGAGCTGGAGCACTTCTACCGAGTAACACTGGAGCCAGAGCAGTTCGCCGGCGAGATTCAACGCTTAAGGGGCCTGTGGCCTGACTTCAGCCTCCACTTCGGCCAGACAGGCCTGCAGCCTCGCCCGCCTGTCAGGGAGCTCTCCCGCTGGCACTTGGCTCTAGCCCTAGCTGCCGGGGCGATCTCCGGCGTTGTGCGCTCGAGGTCGGGCCGGACCCTAGTCGTCAAGGGTGACACCTATAAGGACAAGGTCCGCAAGACCGAATTCACCGAAGACGAAGACGGCAACGTCACCGAGGTGCGGATCCTCACCGACCGCTTCATACCGATCATCAGGGCTTGGGAAATGACGCCCTCCTCCGCGAATCATGGCTGCGTGCTGACCATCAGCTCATCCGCCGCGACCACAGAGGTGGCCGACACTCCCCGGCCTGAGCCTGAACCTGGACCGCTGTTCTTCCCGGGGCAGATTGTGATGACCGCTGCCATCAGCCACTTGGTGGAGATCGGCCAACTCAACCCCACCACCTACCTCAAACGCCACCTGGTAGGCGACTGGGGGAATCTCTGCGACGAGGACTGGAACACCAACCAGCAAGCCTTGAAGCACGGTGACAGGTTGTTCTCCAGCTACGATGTCGACGCCGGCGATGAGTCCAGGATCTGGATCATCACCGAGGCCGACCGCAGCTCCACCACCTTGCTGCTCCCCAGCGATTACTAACCCACCACCTACGCGGCCCCCAACTCCACACCACCCTGCAGGGTATGCCGATACCCGAAGGGGGACACGCATGCCCTGCATTTCATCACCTGCAGGAGATGCACATGAACACGCTGACCCAACCGGCCGCTTCGGCCGCTTCCCCACTGAATATCAACCTGACTGACTTCATCGACGAGTTCGGCGATGAGCTCCTGGCGTCACTCAACCGCTCCAACCCTCCGGTCTACGCCGGCGCCAACAACATGCAACGCCAGTTGGTGATGGATAACCTCAAGCGCAAGCCCTTCGCGGCCCAGGCTGAGGTGGTTCAAGCCATAGCGGCGCTGCTTCTAGACCGCAACGAGCAGGCTGGCGTCATCAACGCAGAGATGGGTACCGGGAAGACGATGATGGCCATCGCTGTATCAGCTGTAATGCACGCGGCAGGTTACCGTCGAACAATGGTCATCTCTCCACCTCACCTGGTCTACAAGTGGCGCCGGGAGATCCTGGAAACTATCCCTAACGCCCGCGTCTGGGTGCTCAACGGTCCGGACACTCTGGTTAAGTTGCTCAAGTTACGAGACCAGATGGGCGAGGCCTACGATGGTCGCCAGGAGTTCTTCATCCTCGGCCGCGTCCGGATGCGGATGGGATTCCACTGGCGGCTTGCCTGTTGGAAGAAACGCTCAGCCGGCGGCTTGCTGCTCGCTTCGTGTCCAGATTGCGGCCAGGTCCTCGAGGACCTGGAGGGCAACCTGGTCACCGTCGAGGAGTTCGAACGCAGTGATCGCCGACGCACCTGTCTTGCCTGCAAGGGTGCCCTCTGGACACTCATGCGGCCTGGCAAGGTCGATGGTGGTGACCGGCGTGCAACGATTCTCAAGTCAATGTGCCGCATCCCCACCATAGGACCGGTCAGGGCCGAGCGCTTGCTCAACGACTTCGGCGAGGACTTCCTGGCCTCCATGCTGGTGGACAACGTCTCGGAGTTCATCAACCTGATGGACGCCAAGGGCAACTTCGTCTTCAGCGACCGCCAGGCCAAACGCATGGAACGGTCGATGGCCAACATCGAGTTCGGGTTCGGCGAGGGGGGTTACCAACCGACCGAATTCATCAAGCGCTACCTACCCGATGGATACTTCGACCTGCTGGTGGTGGACGAGGGACATGAGTACAAGAACAGTGGTTCGGCCCAGGGCCAGGCCATGGGCGTTCTGGCAGCCAAAGCACGGAAATCCGTGTTGCTGACCGGAACACTCATGGGCGGTTATGCCGACGACCTGTTCTACCTATTGTTCCGCATCCTCACCCGGCGCATGATCGAGGACGGCTACCGACCCAACGCGCGCGGCAGCATGGCTCCTGCAGCTATGTCGTTCATGCGCGATCACGGAGTGCTGAAGGACATCTACACCGAGCGCGACGGGGACTCGCACAAGACCGCCAAGGGCAAGAAGCTCTCGGTACGAACGGTGAAAGCCCCTGGCTTCGGCCCTAAAGGCATTCACCGGTTCGTGCTGCCGTTCACCGTGTTCCTGAAGCTCAAGGACATCGGTGGCAACGTGCTGCCCGACTACCAGGAGGAGTTCGTCGACGTGCCCATGGCGCCGGAGCAGGCCTCGGCCTACCAGCGCTTGGCTGCCACGTTGACCACTGAACTCCGCCAGGCCTTGGCACGGCGAGACACCACCCTACTGGGTGTGGTGCTCAATGTGCTGCTGGCCTGGCCGGACTGCTGCTTCCGATCGGAGATGGTCAAACATCCTCGAACCCGGGAAACGCTAGCTTTCGTTCCTGCGATCTTCGGTGACGAGCAACTGATGCCCAAGGAGCAGGCGCTCTTGGACCTCTGCCTCGAGGAAAAAGCGAACGGCCGCAAGGTCCTCGCATACACCGTCTACAGTGGGACGCGCGACACTACGTCCAGGCTGAAGAAGGTTCTCAAGCAGGCGGGGCTGAAGGTAGCTGTGCTGAGGGCCACGGTAGATACCGCACGACGCGAGGATTGGATCCTCGACCAGGTCGACCGCGGCATCGACGTGCTGATCACCAATCCAGAGCTGGTCAAGACGGGACTGGATCTCCTGGACTTCCCGACTATTGCGTTTCTGCAGACGGGGTACAACGTGTACACGCTGCAGCAGGCGGCGCGGCGGTCGTGGAGAATCGGGCAGAAACACCCGGTGCGCGTCATCTTCTTCGGCTACGCCGGCAGCTCACAGATCACCTGCCTACAGTTGATGGCCAAGAAGATCGCCGTCGCACAGAGCACGTCGGGAGACGTTCCTGAATCGGGCCTCGACTCGTTGAACCAAGACGGAGATTCCGTCGAAATGGCACTCGCGAGACAACTGATTGCTGCATAAATTTAAGGCCACCTTTTAGGTGGCCTTTTTCTATCAAGCGTCTTGAGGTGCTTCTTCAGGGTAATAACGGTAGTAGGCTGTTAGAGCGCTATCCCAGCACTGACTAAGCTCTGCCTTGTGACGTTCAATCCAACCTCTAACTTCACTTAGCGGGTAATCGTCGCGCGAATTTATGTACTGCCTGACTTCGCCGGTCTCAATATCTATGTGACAGGTAACTCCACCACCTCGAACCGTCACCTCAGGCCTTGCAGAGGGCCCTTCACAGAATACAGCTGCATAAACCATCTCGAGCGAGCTCCATGGTTCAACAATCTTCCTCAGCTCAGCGAGCGACGTAGGGCTAACGCACTCTATTCCGACATACGAAAGATCATTTCGGCCATGTTTCTCAAAATCGAATGGCACATAGTCCTTCCCCACCTTGCAATCGACAGCATCTAGAAGCTTCGCCGCAATGGGTCCAAAATGCAGATACCAAGTGCTCTCTTGTGTATTCCCCTTTTTCTTCATCTGACGAACCTTCTCTTCGTCAGTCATATTCTCAAGATCGAAGCAGGCCGACATCCCTATGTACTTGGCCCAATTCTTTGGCGCACCCACCAGCTTGCACCATTTCTCAAAGGAGATAAGTCCGGTCGGTTTATTATCTACGATCTCGAATGACTTTAAACTGTTTGAATCTAGCCCTAATCGTATGCGGGACTTGTCGTGAGAGAGGTTATTTCCTAGACTCCGATTTTCCACACGACTCGCATGAGCGAGTTGCTTGCTACTAAGCCTGGTCTCTTTCATAGGTACACCGGTCTTATCCGGGTATGGATAAGAGGTCAACCAGACAACACCGTGTGCGATCTCATCAGTATGCGTTACCAGGTGCCCTAGACGAATCGCATCAGACAAAATCGAGGCGGCCAGCGATGTGGCCGTGAAATGATAAAGTCGCAATCTAACCCCCATGTAAAATCTATTTATAGAAATTTTAACTGTCAGCTATTGCACTGCACTTGCCGTGTCAACTCGCCGAAGGTATCTCGCTCCATTGTGACATATATCCCGGCGACTTTAGTTCCTGCCTCATTCCCCAACCGGGAATTGGAGGCACGCGCCCAGGACGAAGAGTGCCACGCCCGAACTCCGCATTGATTCGATCCATCACCGCCATGAGGCGTTCGCCACCAGGTCGCGGCGCCGGCGCGAACATGTCGACCTGAGCAAGCCCCGGTGCGACCAGGTCCATCAGCACCACCCCAGCCTTCAGATAGCGGAAGCTCGGTCGAAATATGCGGTCAAGTCCCGCCAGAGCCGCCGCAATAAGGTCGCGGGTATCGGCGCTTGGTGTCAGCAGAGGAACGGTGGCCGCATTGGCATAGCGTCGCTCCCGCTCGTTGAATTGCCCTGTCTGGATGAAGACCTGCAGCGCACAGGCATAGTCGCCCTGGGCACGCAGCTTTTCCGCGGCCCGGGCAGCATAGCTGGCTACAGCCTCGCGCAGCGCTGACAGCTCTGTCACCCGATCGCTGAAGCTGCGGCTGCAAGCAATCATCTTCTTCGGTGCCGGCCCATCCTCGAGGGCGTAACAGACCTCCCCCCGCAGCTCCCGCAACGTCTTTTCCAACGAGACGCTGAACTGGCGACGCAGCATTTTGGGGTCCTGCTCGGCGAGCTGCGAGGCGGTGACGATGCCCATGCCGCCCAACTGCTCGAACAACCGCCGACCAACCCCCCAAATCTCGTTGATAGGGGCGTGCTGCAGCAGTACGCCGATCTGTTCCTGGCGTGTCATCACTGCAACGCCACCGCGCGTGTGTTTTTTCGCCGCCCAGTTGGCCAGCTTCGCTAACGTCTTCGTCGGCGCAATTCCTACCCCCACTGGGATACCTACAAGACGCTGAACTTCGGCCCGGATCCTACGGCCTTGGGCAGCCAGGGAGCCGGGCACGCCGGTCAGGTCAAGGAAACACTCGTCGACCGAGTAGATCTCCTGGCGCGGCGCGAACTCTCTAAGGACGGCCATCACACGCGCCGACAGGTTGCCGTTTATGTGTAATAGAAAGTCAATAAGAACCGGGCCATGCTCGCCCTTGGAGCTTCTCATACCCAACCGGTATGGCTGTAGCTTCTGAGGAGATCGCCGTCGCTCACCGGATCATCCGGTCATCC
>NZ_BQHJ01000022.1 GCF_021603645.1 Pseudomonas pseudonitroreducens
CGCACACCAAGTTCGAGTGCGAAGTGTACGTGCTGTCCAAAGAAGAAGGTGGTCGTCACACCCCGTTCTTCAAGGGCTACCGTCCGCAGTTCTACTTCCGTACCACCGACGTAACCGGCAACTGCGAACTGCCGGAAGGCGTTGAGATGGTAATGCCGGGCGACAACGTGAAAATGGTTGTCACCCTGATCGCTCCGATCGCCATGGAAGATGGCCTGCGCTTCGCGATTCGCGAAGGCGGCCGTACCGTTGGTGCCGGCGTGGTTGCCAAGATCATCGAATAATCGATTGATCTTTCCCTATCAGGCCGGCATAATGGTCGGCCTGACTTTGTTCTAGGCCAGTAGCTCAATTGGCAGAGCGGCGGTCTCCAAAACCGCAGGTTGGGGGTTCGATTCCCTCCTGGCCTGCCAGATTTCTCAAGATCTGGCACTTCTTTAAACGGGATTCCTAGCAGATGAATGCGAAGGTAGAAGCCAAAGAGTCGCGTCTTGATCTCTTGAAGTGGCTTGTGGTTGCAGTGCTGGTGGTGGTGGCTGTGGTTGCCAACCAGTATTACTCCGCGCAACCGATCTTCTATCGCGTTCTCGGTATTCTCGTGATGGCGGCTGTTGCAGGTTTCATTGCGCTGCAAACCGTCAAGGGGCGCGCGTTCTTTACTTTGGCTAAAGAAGCTCGCGCCGAGATTCGCAAGGTTGTATGGCCGTCTCGTCAAGAGACAACTCAGACCACGCTGATCGTAGTGGCAGTAGTGCTGGTAATGGCGCTGGTGCTTTGGGGGCTCGACTCCCTGCTGGGTTGGCTGGTTTCCATGATCGTAGGTTAAGGGTGTTCCGTGGCTAAGCGTTGGTACGTTGTGCATGCCTACTCGGGTTACGAGAAGCATGTCATGCGCTCGCTGATCGAGCGGGTCAAACTGGCCGGCATGGAAGACGGGTTTGGTGAGATTCTGGTCCCTACCGAGGAAGTGGTAGAGATGCGGAACGGCCAGAAGCGCAAAAGTGAGCGCAAATTCTTCCCGGGCTATGTCCTGGTGCAGATGGAAATGAACGAGGGTACCTGGCACCTGGTCAAGGATACTCCTCGCGTCATGGGCTTCATTGGTGGTACCGCCGACAAGCCGGCGCCGATCACCGACAAGGAAGCTGATGCCATCCTGCGTCGCGTTGCCGATAGCGGCGACAAGCCCAAGCCGAAGACGCTGTTCGAGCCGGGCGAGACCGTTCGCGTTATCGATGGTCCGTTCGCCGACTTCAATGGTGTCGTCGAAGAAGTTAACTACGAAAAGAGCCGCATCCAGGTCGCTGTGCTCATTTTCGGTCGCTCTACTCCGGTGGAGCTGGAGTTCAGTCAGGTAGAGAAGGTCTAACTGGCACAATGAATCCCACACCCCGCAGCCCTAGGCTGCGGGGTTTTGTCGTCATTGGGATAAACGCGATAGCAACCGGGGAGCCCGTCAGGGCGTTTGACCCGCATTTGGAGTAGCAAATGGCTAAGAAAATCACGGCTTACATCAAGCTGCAAGTTAAGGCCGGCCAGGCCAACCCGTCGCCGCCCGTGGGCCCTGCTCTGGGTCAGCACGGCGTGAACATCATGGAATTCTGCAAGGCGTTCAACGCCAAGACCCAAGGCCAAGAGCCGGGTCTGCCGACTCCTGTGATCATCACCGTTTACAGCGACCGTAGCTTCACCTTCGAAACCAAGAGCACCCCGGCTGCCGTCCTGCTGAAGAAAGCAGCTGGCATCACCAGCGGTTCCGCTCGTCCGAACTCTCAGAAAGTCGGCACCGTTACCCGTGCCCAGCTGGAAGAGATCGCCAAGGCCAAGCAGGCTGACCTGACCGCTGCTGACCTGGACGCTGCCGTACGCACCATTGCTGGCTCCGCGCGCAGCATGGGCCTGAACGTGGAGGGTGTGTAATGGCTAAGCTGACCAAGCGTCAAAAGGCTATCGCCGAGAAGGTTGAAGCGGGCAAGCAATACGGCTTCGAAGATGCCGCCAAGCTGCTGGCCGAGCTGTCGACCATCAAGTTCAAGGAGTCCGTGGACATCGCCATCAATCTGGGCGTTGATCCGCGTAAATCCGACCAGGTCGTACGTGGCGCCACCGTTCTGCCGAACGGTACCGGCAAATCCGTACGCGTTGCCGTCTTCACCCAGGGTCCTGGTGTTGAAGCTGCCCTGGCTGCTGGTGCAGACAAGGTTGGCATGGACGAGCTGGCTGCCGAAATGAAAGCCGGCGACCTGAACTACGACGTCGTCATCGCCTCCCCGGACGCGATGCGTGTTGTTGGCCAGCTGGGTCAGGTTCTCGGCCCGCGCGGTCTGATGCCGAACCCGAAAGTCGGCACCGTGACCCCGGACGTCGCCACCGCTGTCAAGAACGCCAAAGCCGGTCAGGTACGTTTCCGTACCGACAAGAACGGCATCATCCACGCTTCCGTTGGCAAGATCGACTTCGAGCCGGTCAAGCTGAAGCAGAACGTGGAAGCGCTGCTGAGCGATCTGAAGCGTCTGAAGCCGTCCTCCTCGAAGGGCGTGTATGTTCAGCGCGTAACCCTGAGCACCACCATGGGCCCGGGTCTGCAGATCGATCAGGCTTCGCTGGAAGGCTGATGAACTAAGTCGGACAGTGGGTTCGCCCACTGTTCGCAGGTATTGGGGTCCCTGCCTGGCGGGGGCTATCCAAGACCGTAGGCGGCGCAAGCCTTAAACCCGGGAGGTAAACCTCTCAAGCCTACGCAGATGGTGCTCCCGATTCGTTTACCGAATCAGACACCAAAACGCCGTCCGGCTCAGGCTGGACGAATCGGTAACATCCAGGAGTAAACCCGTGGCAATTAAACTCGAAGACAAGAAGGCCATCGTCGCTGAAGTCAACGAGGCTGCCAAAGCCGGTCTGTCCGCTGTCGTGGTTGATGCACGCGGCGTGACTGTCGGCGCTATGACCGGACTCCGTAAAGAGGCCCGCGCAGCTGGTGTGTACGTGAAAGTCGTACGTAACACCCTGCTCAAGCGCGCCGTTGAAGGCACTCAGTTTGAAGTGCTCAACGACGTGTTCAAGGGCCCGACCCTGATTGCTTTCTCCAACGAACATCCGGGCGCTGCCGCTCGTATCTTCAAGGAGTTTGCCAAGGGTCAGGACAAGTTCGAGATCAAGGCGGCCGCGTTCGAGGGTCAGTTCCTCGCAGCCAATCAGATCGACGTGCTGGCGACCCTGCCGACCTACAACGAAGCTGTTGCACAGCTGATGAGCGTGATTCAAGGCGCTACCAGCAAGCTGGCTCGTACTCTGGCGGCAATTCGCGATCAGAAAGAAGCTACCGCAGCCTAAGGCTCGGCATCTCCTTTCAACCTTTTTTGTTTAATTCGATGGCCTTAGGCCGTCACCCAATACAGGAATTAGAGTCATGGCTCTGACCAACGAAGACATCATCTCCGCCGTATCCGAAATGTCCGTCATGCAGATCGTTGAACTGATCAAGGCGATGGAAGAGAAGTTCGGCGTTACCGCTGCTGCCGCTACCGTTGCTGCTGCCGGCCCGGCTGCTGCCGCTGCTGAAGAGCAGACCGAGTTCACCATCGTCCTGGCCGAAGCTGGCGACAAGAAAGTGAACGTGATCAAGGTCGTTCGTGAACTGACCGGCCTGGGCCTGAAAGAAGCCAAGGCTGTCGTTGACGGCGCCCCGGGCGTGGTCAAGGAAGGCGCTTCGAAAGAAGAAGCCGAAGCTGCCAAGAAAGCCCTGGAAGAAGCAGGCGCCAAGGTCGAGCTCAAGTAAGTTCGTACCTTGCGTCGACAGCCCGAGCGTTAAGCGACAGGCTGATGGCTGGTGGCAAATGCCACCGGCCTTTTTCCGTTATGGGTGGGGTGCCGTGGGTGCCCCTCCATAACGTGAAAATCCCGCCACGACTGGCGGCGCAAACCAAGGGTTTGCACGATTTTGGGCTGCTCCCCGCGCGGGAGAGGCCAATCAAGCAGGTGACCAAGCTGGGGAACGCTGATGGCTTACTCATACACTGAGAAAAAACGTATCCGCAAGGACTTTAGCAAGTTGCCGGACGTCATGGATGTGCCGTATTTGCTGGCCATCCAGCTGGATTCCTATCGCGAATTCCTGCAGGCCGGCGCGAGCAAGGACCAGGTTCGAGACATCGGCCTGCATGCGGCCTTCAAGTCCGTTTTCCCGATTATCAGCTATTCCGGCAATGCTGCCCTGGAATACGTCGGCTACCGCCTCGGTGAGCCGGCCTTCGATGTCAAGGAATGCGTGCTGCGTGGTGTGACCTTCGCGGTCCCGCTGCGTGTGAAAGTGCGCCTGATCATTTTCGACAAAGAATCGTCGAACAAAGCGATCAAGGACATCAAGGAACAAGAAGTCTACATGGGGGAAATCCCCCTGATGACCGAGAACGGTACCTTCATCATCAACGGTACCGAGCGCGTCATCGTTTCCCAGCTGCACCGTTCCCCGGGTGTGTTCTTCGACCACGACCGTGGCAAGACCCACAGCTCCGGCAAGCTGCTGTACTCCGCTCGTATCATTCCTTACCGCGGTTCGTGGCTCGACTTCGAGTTCGATCCGAAGGACTGCGTGTTCGTTCGTATCGACCGTCGCCGCAAACTGCCGGCTTCGGTCCTGCTGCGCGCGCTGAACTACAGCACCGAGGAAATCCTCAACGCGTTCTATGACACCAACGTCTACCAGATCAAGGGCGAGACCCTGAACCTGGAACTGGTGCCGTCGCGTCTGCGTGGCGAGATCGCCAGCTTCGACATCAAGGATGCTGCCGGCAAGGTCATCGTTGAAGCGGGCCGCCGTATCACTGCGCGCCACATCAACCAGCTCGAGAAGGCCGGCATCAGCCAGCTGGAAGTGCCGTTCGACTACCTGATTGGCCGTACCGTAGCCAAGGCTGTCGTGCATCCGGCCACCGGCGAGATCATTGCCGAGTGCAACACCGAGCTGACCGTCGACGCCCTGGCCAAGATCGCCAAGGCCCAGGTCGCGCGCCTGGAAACGCTGTACACCAACGACATCGACTGCGGACCGTTCATCTCCGACACGCTGAAGATCGACTCCACCAGCAACCAACTGGAAGCGCTGGTCGAGATCTATCGCATGATGCGTCCCGGCGAGCCGCCGACCAAGGAAGCTGCCGAGACCCTGTTCGGCAACCTGTTCTTCAGCGCCGAGCGTTACGACCTGTCCGCCGTTGGCCGCATGAAGTTCAACCGCCGCATCGGTCGTTCCGAGATCGAAGGCGCCGGCGTCCTGAGCAAGGAAGACATCGTCGAGGTCCTCAAGACCCTGGTTGCCATCCGTAACGGTAAAGGCATCGTCGACGACATCGACCACCTGGGTAACCGTCGCGTCCGTTGCGTCGGCGAGATGGCCGAGAACCAGTTCCGCGTTGGCCTGGTGCGTGTAGAGCGCGCGGTCAAGGAACGTCTGTCGATGGCCGAAAGCGAAGGCCTGATGCCGCAGGACCTGATCAACGCCAAGCCGGTGGCTGCCGCGATCAAGGAATTCTTCGGCTCCAGCCAGCTGTCGCAGTTCATGGACCAGAACAACCCGCTCTCCGAGATCACCCACAAGCGCCGTGTCTCCGCACTCGGCCCGGGTGGTCTGACCCGTGAGCGCGCAGGCTTCGAGGTTCGTGACGTACACCCGACCCACTACGGCCGTGTGTGCCCGATCGAAACCCCTGAAGGTCCGAACATCGGTCTGATCAACTCCCTGGCCACCTACGCCCGCACCAACAAGTACGGCTTCCTGGAAAGCCCGTACCGCGTGGTGAAGGAAGGTCTGGTCAGCGACGACATCGTCTTCCTGTCCGCAATCGAAGAAGCTGACCATGTCATCGCTCAGGCGTCCGCGACCCTGAACGAAAAGGGCCAGCTGATCGACGAACTGGTTGCCGTCCGTCACCTGAACGAATTCACCGTGAAGGCGCCGGAAGACGTCACCCTCATGGACGTATCGCCGAAGCAGGTCGTTTCCGTCGCTGCCTCGCTGATTCCGTTCCTCGAGCACGACGACGCCAACCGTGCACTCATGGGTTCGAACATGCAGCGTCAGGCTGTACCGACTCTGCGCGCCGACAAGCCGCTGGTAGGTACCGGCATGGAGCGCAACGTCGCCCGTGACTCCGGCGTCTGCGTGGTAGCTCGTCGTGGTGGCGTGATCGACTCGGTCGATGCCAGCCGTATCGTTGTGCGTGTGAACGACGATGAAGTCGAGACTGGCGAAGCCGGTGTCGACATCTACAACCTGACCAAGTACACCCGTTCCAACCAGAACACCTGCATCAACCAGCGTCCGCTGGTGCAGAAGGGTGATCAGGTTTCGCGCAGCGACATCCTGGCCGACGGCCCGTCCACCGACATGGGTGAACTGGCTCTGGGTCAGAACATGCGCGTAGCGTTCATGCCCTGGAACGGCTTCAACTTCGAAGACTCCATCTGCCTGTCCGAGCGCGTGGTCCAGGAAGATCGTTTCACCACGATCCACATCCAGGAACTGACCTGCGTTGCCCGTGACACCAAGCTCGGCCCAGAAGAAATCACCGCGGACATCCCGAACGTGGGTGAGGCTGCGCTGAACAAGCTGGACGAAGCAGGCATCGTCTACGTCGGCGCCGAAGTACAGGCCGGCGACATCCTGGTTGGCAAGGTCACTCCGAAAGGCGAGACCCAGCTGACTCCGGAAGAGAAGCTGCTGCGCGCGATCTTCGGTGAGAAGGCGTCCGACGTGAAGGACACCTCCCTGCGTGTGCCGACCGGCACCAAGGGCACCGTCATCGACGTACAGGTCTTCACCCGCGATGGCGTGGAGCGCGATAGCCGTGCCCTGTCCATCGAGAAGATGCAGCTGGACGAGATCCGCAAGGACCTGAACGAAGAGTTCCGCATCGTCGAAGGCGCAACCTTCGAGCGTCTGCGTTCCGCTCTGGTCGGTGCCAAGGCCGACGGCGGTCCTGCCCTGAAGAAAGGCGCAGAGATCACCGACGAGTACCTGGACGGCCTCGAGCGCGGCCAGTGGTTCAAGCTGCGCATGGCGGAAGATGCTCTGAACGAGCAGCTGGAGAAGGCCCAGGCCTACATCAGCGACCGCCGTCAGATGCTCGACGACAAGTTCGAAGACAAGAAGCGCAAGCTGCAGCAGGGCGACGACCTGGCTCCGGGCGTACTGAAGATCGTCAAGGTCTACCTCGCTATCAAGCGCCGCATCCAGCCGGGCGACAAGATGGCGGGCCGCCACGGTAACAAGGGTGTGGTCTCCGTGATCATGCCGGTCGAAGACATGCCGCACGATGCCAACGGCACTCCGGTGGATATCGTTCTGAACCCGCTGGGCGTACCGTCGCGTATGAACGTCGGCCAGATCCTCGAAACCCACCTGGGCCTCGCGGCCAAGGGCCTGGGCGAGAAGATCAACCGCATGCTCGAAGAGCAGCGCAAGATCGCCGAGCTGCGTGTCTTCCTGAACGAGATCTACAACGAGATCGGCGGCCGCCAGGAGAGCCTGGACGAGCTGAACGATAACGAGATCCTCGCTCTGGCCAACAACCTCAAGGGCGGCGTGCCCATGGCTACCCCGGTGTTCGACGGTGCCAAGGAGCGCGAGATCAAGGCCATGCTGAAGCTGGCCGATCTGCCGGAGAGCGGTCAGATGCGTCTGTATGACGGCCGCACCGGCAACCAGTTCGAGCGTACGACCACTGTTGGTTACATGTACATGCTCAAGCTGAACCACCTGGTCGATGACAAGATGCACGCACGTTCCACCGGCTCCTACAGCCTGGTTACCCAGCAGCCGCTGGGTGGTAAGGCGCAGTTCGGTGGCCAGCGTTTCGGGGAGATGGAGGTCTGGGCGCTGGAAGCCTACGGTGCCGCCTACACCCTGCAGGAAATGCTGACCGTGAAGTCGGACGACGTGAACGGCCGTACCAAGATGTACAAGAACATCGTGGACGGAGATCACCGCATGGAGGCCGGCATGCCCGAGTCCTTCAACGTGTTGATCAAAGAGATCCGCTCGCTCGGCATCGATATCGAACTGGAAACCGAATAACACGTGACGTCAAACGGTGCGGCTGGTCAAGGCCGGTCGCACCGGGTCCGTGAGGAGGAAAGGCCTTGAAAGACTTGCTTAATCTGTTGAAAAACCAGGGTCAGATCGAAGAGTTCGATGCCATCCGTATTGGCCTGGCCTCGCCCGAGATGATCCGTTCCTGGTCCTTCGGCGAAGTCAAGAAGCCGGAGACCATCAACTACCGTACCTTCAAGCCGGAGCGCGATGGTCTGTTCTGCGCCAAGATCTTTGGCCCGGTGAAGGACTATGAGTGCCTGTGCGGTAAGTACAAGCGCCTCAAGCACCGCGGTGTGATCTGCGAGAAGTGCGGCGTCGAAGTCGCGCTGGCCAAGGTGCGCCGTGAGCGCATGGGCCACATCGAGCTGGCCTCGCCGGTCGCCCACATCTGGTTCCTGAAGTCCCTGCCGTCCCGTATTGGCCTGCTGCTGGACATGACCCTGCGTGACATCGAACGCGTGCTCTATTTCGAGAGCTACGTGGTGATCGATCCGGGCATGACTACCCTGGAGAAGGGCCAGCTGCTGAACGACGAGCAGTACTTCGAAGCCCTCGAAGAGTTCGGTGACGACTTCGACGCCCGCATGGGTGCGGAAGCCGTTCGCGAACTGCTCAACGCTATCGATCTGGAGCACGAGATCGGCCGCCTGCGCGAAGAAATTCCGCAGACCAACTCGGAAACCAAGATCAAGAAGCTGTCCAAGCGCCTGAAGCTGATGGAAGCCTTCCAGGGCTCCGGCAACCATCCCGAGTGGATGGTGCTGACCGTCCTGCCGGTGCTGCCGCCGGACCTGCGTCCGCTGGTTCCGCTGGATGGCGGCCGCTTCGCGACTTCGGATCTGAACGATCTGTATCGCCGCGTGATCAACCGTAACAACCGTCTGAAGCGCCTGCTCGACCTGGCTGCTCCGGACATCATCGTGCGCAACGAAAAGCGCATGCTGCAGGAAGCCGTCGACGCCCTGCTGGACAACGGCCGTCGTGGCCGTGCCATCACCGGCTCGAACAAGCGCCCGCTGAAGTCCCTGGCCGACATGATCAAGGGCAAGCAGGGTCGCTTCCGTCAGAACCTGCTCGGCAAGCGCGTGGACTACTCCGGCCGTTCGGTAATTACCGTAGGTCCGACCCTGCGTCTGCACCAGTGCGGTCTGCCGAAGAAAATGGCCCTGGAGCTGTTCAAGCCGTTCATCTTCGGCAAGCTGGAAGGTCGTGGCATGGCCACCACCATCAAGGCCGCCAAGAAGATGGTCGAGCGCGAGCTGCCGGAAGTGTGGGACGTTCTCGCCGAAGTCATCCGCGAACACCCCGTACTGCTGAACCGTGCGCCGACTCTGCACCGTCTGGGCATCCAGGCGTTCGAGCCGGTACTGATCGAAGGTAAAGCCATCCAGCTGCACCCGCTGGTCTGCGCCGCGTACAACGCCGACTTCGACGGTGACCAGATGGCCGTGCACGTTCCGCTGACCCTCGAGGCTCAGCTGGAAGCGCGCGCGCTGATGATGTCCACCAACAACATTCTGTCGCCCGCCAACGGCGAGCCGATCATCGTTCCGTCGCAGGACGTGGTAATGGGTCTGTACTACATGACCCGTGAAGCGATCAACGCGAAGGGCGAGGGCATGGCTTTCGCAGACTTGCAGGAAGTTGACCGCGCGTACCGCAGCGGCCAGGTGTCCCTGCACGCCCGCGTAAAAGTGCGCATCAACGAGAAGATCAAGAACGAGGACGGCAGCCTGACCGCCAACACTCGTATCGTCGATTCCACCGTTGGCCGTGCGCTGCTGTTCCAGGTCGTGCCGGCAGGTCTGCCGTTCGACGTGGTCAACCAGTCGATGAAGAAGAAGGCGATCTCCAAGCTGATCAACCACTGCTATCGCGTGGTCGGTCTGAAGGACACCGTCATCTTCGCTGACCAGCTGATGTACACCGGCTTCGCCTATTCGACCATCTCCGGCGTGTCGATTGGCGTGAACGACTTCGTCATCCCGGACGAAAAGGCTCGCATCATCGATGCCGCCACCGAGGAAGTGAAGGAGATCGAGAGCCAGTACGCCTCCGGCCTGGTAACCCAGGGCGAGAAGTACAACAAGGTGATCGACCTCTGGTCCAAGGCCAACGACGAAGTCTCCAAGGCGATGATGGCCAACCTCTCGAAAGAGAAGGTGACCGATCGCGAAGGCAAGCAGGTCGACCAGGAGTCCTTCAACTCCATGTACATGATGGCGGACTCCGGTGCGCGGGGCTCCGCGGCCCAGATCCGTCAGCTGGCCGGTATGCGTGGCCTGATGGCCAAGCCGGACGGCTCCATCATCGAGACCCCGATCACCGCGAACTTCCGTGAAGGCCTGAACGTACTCCAGTACTTCATCTCCACTCACGGTGCTCGTAAAGGTCTGGCGGATACCGCACTGAAGACTGCGAACTCCGGTTACCTGACCCGTCGTCTCGTCGACGTGGCCCAGGACCTGGTAGTGACCGAGATCGACTGCGGCACCGAGCATGGCCTGGTCATGTCCCCGCACATCGAAGGCGGCGACGTAGTAGAGCCGCTGGGTGAGCGTGTACTCGGCCGCGTGATCGCTCGCGACGTGTTCAAGCCGGGCAGCGACGACGTGATCGTCGAAGCCGGTACCCTGATCGACGAGAAGTGGGTCGATTTCCTCGAGCAGATGAGCGTCGACGAAGTCGTTGTGCGTTCGCCGATCACCTGCGAAACCCGTCACGGCATCTGCGCCATGTGCTACGGCCGCGATCTGGCCCGTGGTCACCGCGTGAACATCGGTGAGGCTGTCGGCGTTATCGCTGCCCAGTCGATCGGTGAGCCGGGTACCCAGCTGACCATGCGTACCTTCCACATCGGTGGTGCGGCCAGCCGTACTTCCGCCGTGGACAACGTCCAGGTCAAGAATGGCGGCACCATCCGCCTGCACAACCTGAAGCACGTAGAGCGTGCCGATGGCGCCCTGGTAGCGGTTTCCCGTTCCGGTGAGCTGGCGGTAGCCGACGACTTCGGTCGTGAGCGCGAGCGCTACAAGCTGCCGTACGGTGCGGTGATTTCCGTGAAGGAAGGTGACAAGGTCGATCCGGGCGCCATCGTCGCCAAGTGGGACCCGCACACCCACCCGATCGTCACCGAGATGGACGGCACCGTGGCCTTCGTGGGCATGGAAGAGGGCATCACCATCAAGCGCCAGACCGACGAACTGACCGGTCTGACCAACATTGAAGTGATGGATCCGAAGGATCGTCCGGCTGCCGGCAAGGACATCCGTCCGGCCGTGAAGCTGATCGACGCCGCAGGCAAGGATCTGCTGCTGCCGGGTACCGACGTGCCGGCTCAGTACTTCCTGCCGGCGAACGCCCTGGTCAACCTCAACGATGGCGCGAAAGTGCGTATCGGTGACGTTATCGCGCGTATCCCGCAGGAAACCTCGAAGACCCGCGACATTACCGGTGGTCTGCCGCGTGTTGCCGACCTGTTCGAAGCTCGTCGTCCGAAAGAGCCTTCGATCCTGGCGGAAATCAGCGGCACCATTTCCTTCGGCAAGGAAACCAAGGGCAAGCGCCGCCTGGTCATCACTCCCACCGACGGTAGCGATCCGTACGAGGAGCTGATTCCGAAGTGGCGTCACCTGAACGTGTTCGAAGGTGAACAGGTAAGCCGTGGTGAAGTGATCTCCGACGGCCCGAGCAACCCGCACGACATTCTCCGTCTGCTGGGTGTGAGCTCGCTGGCCAAGTACATCGTCAACGAGATCCAGGACGTTTACCGTCTGCAGGGCGTGAAGATCAACGACAAGCACATCGAGACCATCCTGCGCCAGATGCTGCGCAAGGTCGAAGTGGCCGAGTCGGGCGATTCGACCTTCATCAAGGGCGACCAGGTCGAACTGGTTCACGTGCTGGAAGAGAACGAAGTGCTGGGTACCCAGGACAAGTTCCCGGCCAAGTACGAGCGCGTTCTGCTGGGTATCACCAAGGCCTCGCTGTCCACCGAGTCGTTCATCTCGGCGGCATCCTTCCAGGAGACCACCCGCGTCCTCACCGAGGCGGCGGTCACCGGCAAGCGCGACTTCCTGCGCGGCCTGAAGGAGAACGTGGTCGTGGGTCGTCTGATCCCGGCAGGTACCGGTCTGGCTTACCACAGCGAGCGCAAGCGTCAGCGCGAACTCGGCAAACCGCAGCGCGTGAGCGCGAGCGAGGCCGAAGCAGCACTGGCCGAAGCGCTCAATCTGAGCGGTAACTAAGCCTCAAACGAAGCCCCGGTTGTCTTGACAACCGGGGCTTTGTCTTGACTGGATTCCGGAAGCTCTTTAGTATCTTGTACCCCGAAAATTGGCAGGGCGCATGCTCTGCCCATTTTCGTTTTTAAGTGTCGTAAGACAATCAGTGGAGCTATAGATGGCAACTATCAACCAGCTGGTGCGCAAACCGCGCAAGCGCCTGGTAGACAAGAGCGGCGTTCCTGCCCTGCAGAACTGCCCTCAGCGTCGCGGCGTATGCACCCGCGTATACACCACCACCCCGAAGAAGCCGAACTCCGCACTGCGTAAAGTGTGCCGTGTTCGTCTGACCAACGGTTTCGAGGTTTCCTCGTACATCGGCGGTGAAGGTCACAACCTGCAAGAGCACAGCGTAGTGCTGATCCGTGGCGGTCGTGTAAAAGACCTTCCGGGTGTGCGTTACCACACCGTGCGCGGTTCGCTGGACACCTCCGGTGTCAAAGACCGTAAGCAGGGTCGTTCGAAGTACGGCGCGAAGCGTCCGAAGTAATTTTGTTTTCCTATTTGCTGAGTCGATAAGAGTAAGGTCGGGCATTGAGTCCCGGATTACCTGAAGACCGTTTGAGGGCTTATCAATGCCAAGACGTCGTGTAGCGGCCAAACGTGAGATCCTGGCCGATCCGAAATACGGAAGCCAGATTCTGGCGAAGTTCATGAACCACGTGATGGAAAGCGGCAAGAAAGCCGTTGCCGAGCGTATCGTTTACGGTGCTCTGGACAAGGTCAAAGAGCGCGGTAAAGGCGACCCCCTGGAAATCTTCGAGAAAGCACTCGACGCCATCGCTCCGCTGGTCGAAGTGAAGTCCCGCCGTGTCGGCGGTGCTACCTACCAGGTTCCGGTCGAAGTACGTCCGTCCCGTCGTAATGCACTGGCCATGCGCTGGCTGGTGGACTTCGCCCGCAAGCGTGGCGAGAAGTCCATGGCTCTGCGTCTCGCTGGCGAACTGATGGATGCCGCTGAAGGTAAAGGCGCCGCCGTCAAGAAGCGTGAAGACGTGCACCGTATGGCCGAGGCCAACAAAGCGTTCTCGCACTACCGCTTCTAATTACGGCTTCAACACTTCTGCGAGGGCTTTATGGCTCGTAATACAGCAATCAACCGCTACCGGAACATTGGTATCTGTGCCCACGTTGACGCGGGCAAGACCACCACCACCGAGCGGATCCTGTTCTACACAGGTCTCAGCCACAAGATGGGTGAGGTGCACGACGGCGCTGCTACCACCGACTGGATGGTGCAGGAGCAGGAGCGTGGTATCACCATCACCTCCGCTGCGATCACCACCTTCTGGGAAGGTTCGCGCGGCCAGTACGACAAGTACCGCGTAAACGTCATCGACACCCCCGGCCACGTAGACTTCACCATTGAAGTTGAGCGCTCCCTGCGCGTACTGGACGGCGCCGTCGTTGTGTTCTGCGGCACCTCCGGCGTTGAGCCGCAGTCCGAAACCGTATGGCGTCAAGCCAACAAATACGGTGTTCCGCGTATCGTTTACGTGAACAAGATGGACCGCGCCGGCGCCAACTTCCTGCGCGTCGTCGGTCAGATCAAGAACCGCCTGGGTCATACCCCGGTTCCGGTTCAGCTGGCTATCGGTGCAGAAGATGACTTCCAGGGTCAGGTTGACCTGCTGAAGATGAAGGCCATCTACTGGAACGAAGACGACAAAGGCACTTCCTACCGCGAAGAAGAAATTCCCGCGGACATGGTTGAGCTGGCCACCGAGTGGCGCAACAACATGGTCGAGGCTGCTGCCGAAGCCAACGAAGAGCTGATGAACAAGTACCTGGAAGAGGGTGAGCTGTCGATCGAAGAGATCAAGGCTGGCCTGCGTCTGCGTACCATCGCTTGCGAAATCGTACCGGCTGTCTGTGGCTCCTCGTTCAAGAACAAGGGCGTTCCCCTGGTTCTCGACGCCGTCATCGACTTCCTGCCTGCTCCGACCGAGATCCCTGCGATCCAGGGTATCCACCCGGATCACATTGACGACGGCGACGATGCTCCGAAAGACGAGCGTCCGGCTGACGACAATGCTCCGTTCTCGGCTCTGGCATTCAAGATCGCCACTGACCCGTTCGTAGGTACTCTGACCTTCGTTCGCGTCTACTCGGGCGTTCTGGAGTCCGGTAACTCGGTTATCAACTCCGTGAAAGGCAAGAAAGAGCGCGTTGGTCGTATGGTGCAGATGCACGCCAACCAGCGTGACGAGATCAAAGAAGTACGCGCTGGCGACATCGCTGCTCTGATCGGCATGAAGGACGTCACCACTGGTGACACCCTGTGCGACATCGAGAAGCCGATCATCCTCGAGCGTATGGACTTCCCGGAGCCTGTGATCTCGGTAGCTGTTGAGCCGAAGACCAAGGCTGACCAGGAGAAGATGGGCATCGCCCTCGGCAAGCTGGCTCAGGAAGACCCGTCGTTCCGCGTCAAGACCGACGAAGAAACCGGCCAGACCATCATCTCCGGTATGGGTGAGCTGCACCTGGACATCCTCGTCGACCGCATGAAGCGTGAATTCGGCGTTGAGGCGAACATCGGCAAGCCGCAGGTTTCGTACCGCGAAACCATCTCGAAAGACAACATCGAGATCGAAGGCAAGTTCGTTCGTCAGTCCGGTGGTCGTGGTCAGTTCGGTCACTGCTGGATTCGTTTCTCGACTCCGGACGTGGACGACAAGGGCAACATCACTGAAGGCCTGGTCTTCACCAACGAAGTCGTGGGCGGTGTGGTTCCGAAGGAATACATCCCGGCCATCCAGAAGGGCATCGAAGAGCAGATGAAGAACGGCGTTGTCGCCGGCTATCCGCTGATCGGCCTGAAGGCGACCGTCTTCGATGGTTCCTACCACGACGTCGACTCCAACGAGATGGCGTTCAAGATCGCTGCTTCCATGGCGACCAAGCAGCTGGCCCAGAAGGGCGGCGGCAAGGTTCTGGAGCCGATCATGAAGGTGGAAGTGGTGACTCCTGAGGACTACATGGGTGACGTGATGGGTGACCTGAACCGTCGTCGTGGTCTGATTCAGGGGATGGAAGACTCGGTTTCCGGTAAGGTTATCCGTGCCGAGGTTCCGCTGGGCGAGATGTTCGGTTATGCAACCGACGTGCGTTCCATGTCCCAGGGTCGCGCTAGCTACTCCATGGAATTCTCCAAGTATGCTGAAGCTCCGGCGAACGTCGTCGAAGCTCTGGCCAAAAAACAAGCTTGATTCAGCTCTTTTAGTAAGAGGTTACTCTCGTGGCTAAAGAAAAATTTGAACGTAACAAACCGCACGTCAACGTCGGCACCATCGGTCACGTTGACCACGGCAAAACCACTCTGACCGCTGCTCTGACCAAGGTCTGCTCCGAGACCTGGGGCGGCTCCGCTCGCGCTTTCGACCAGATCGACAACGCGCCGGAAGAGAAGGCTCGTGGTATCACCATCAACACCTCTCACGTTGAATACGACTCGCCGGTACGCCACTACGCTCACGTAGACTGCCCGGGTCACGCTGACTACGTGAAGAACATGATCACCGGTGCTGCCCAGATGGACGGCGCGATCCTGGTTTGCTCGGCTGCTGACGGCCCCATGCCGCAGACCCGCGAGCACATCCTGCTGTCCCGTCAGGTAGGCGTTC
>NZ_BQHJ01000023.1 GCF_021603645.1 Pseudomonas pseudonitroreducens
CCAAGCTTGTACACTGGAATAACGACTTAACACTTGCTTGTGCAATGGGGTGGTGGTCATGGGCGCCCCCTGAGCGTCAACGGATTCAGCCTAGCTCAAAAGCATTCCACCTAACTTAATACAGCGCATAATTGCTGCTGAATGCCAGCACGCCGTGCGCCTGCACCAGGTCGCGGATCTTGAAGAAAGGCTCGCCCATTCCAATGCCCAGCGCCTTGGCCTCGTTGCTGCGGCTCACCACACAGCCGTCGTTGTATCTGAATGACTCTAACAGTTAGTAGATTGTAACATACTGTTTTATAAGCATTTTACAAGACTAACAATTTTTCAATTTTTCGAGGCCTCTTGAAACCCTTCACGACCACTGTTCGAACGCCAACGCAACCATCGTCATCCCAGCAGGTCATGCGTACAGTCGCCCGCAAGCTGGCAAGGCCGATCTGATTGAGGTGGCAGAAAAGAGCGTTTGCTCACGGTAAGTGGGCACCATCGTGCCGACGTACAGAAATCAACCGGACGCATACATCTAGCTAGGCGAACGGGGCATCACGCCCTGCCGGGGAGCCCAGCTGTGCAGCAACAGCTCGATCAAGGCGCTGGCTTTCAGGGTTGGCAAGCGCGTGAGCACGTCCTTTAGGTAGATCGAAAAAAGAAAGATTAATTTCCTCCCGGTTAAACCTCCACGTTGCTTAATGGGCGGAGGTTTGAGCACGATCATCAAGCCTTCATGGCAAGAATTCGCCGACCACCGTTGAGGACAAGCAGCCCGACAGCAAAACCAATGGCAAGGTCGGGATAAGGCGAACCCGTAAGCATAACCAGTAAGCCAGCAACAATAACCCCTAGGTTGGCCAATACATCGTTTGCTGAGAATATCCAGCTTGCTCGCATGTGAGCGCCACCATTCCGGTGTTTTGATATCAAGAGCAAACAGCCAACATTGGCCACAAGGGCGACCAGGCCAACCCCCATCATCAACAATGACTCAGGTTCGCTGCCGAAAATAAATCTGCGCACAACTTCCAATAAAACGCCTAACGCGAGCGCTATTTGTAGAAAGCCCGACAGATGTGCGGCCTTAAGCTGTAGACCCTTGCTCCGTCCAGCGGCATAGAAGGCAAGGCCATAAACAGCGGCATCGGCGAACATATCCAGTGAATCCGCAATCAACCCTGTGGACTCAGCAATAACCCCAAGAACCAACTCGGCTACAAACATAAGAGCGTTGATACCCAACAAAGCTTTAAGCACTCTGGACTCGTCTAGAGCCTCCTGGGCGTCAGCTTTCCCTCTCTCCGCGACCTCGCTTGGTGCGCAAGCCCGCGTACCTTGTTGCTGCTGACCGAAAACTGACCCAGTAGAGGCTGTTCTGCCGACTGAAAACTGACCCAGGTGTTCAACTGCTTCTGCTCAATTTTTGAGCAGGAGAACACAGGGTGATCAGTATGGAAATGATGGGCAAAATTCGCCGGATGTATTTCCGCGACAAGCTGTCGCTGCATGAGATAGCCAAGCGCACCGGGTTGGCGCGCAACACGATTCGCAAGTGGGTCAGAGCACCTGAGGCCAAGCCGCCGGTCTACCAACGCCGCGCGATCTTCAACAAACTCAGCCCTTTTCACGCCACGCTGGAGCAGGCGCTAAAAGCCGATTCGCTGCGGCCCAAGCAACAGCGGCGCAGTGCCAAGGCGCTGTTGGCGCAAATCAAAGCCGAAGGTTATGACGGTGGCTACAGCCAGCTCACCGCGTTTATCCGTGCCTGGCGAGGGGGACAGGGCAAGGCGTCGCAGGCCTTTGTGCCGCTGACCTTTGCTCTTGGCGAGGCGTTTCAGTTTGACTGGAGCGAGGAAGGCTTGCTGGTCGGCGGCATTTACCGGCGTATGCAGGTGGCACATCTGAAGCTGTGTGCCAGCCGTGCGTTCTGGCTTGTGGCGTATCCGAGCCAGGGCCATGAGATGTTATTTGACGCCCATACACGCTCGTTCGGCTCCTTGGGCGGCGTGCCGCGCCGGGGCATCTACGACAACATGAAGACCGCCGTCGACAAGGTCAATAAGGGCAAAGGCCGGGCGGTGAATGCGCGCTTTGCGGTGATGTGCGCGCATTACCTGTTCGATCCGGACTTCTGCAACGTCGCCGCTGGTTGGGAAAAGGGCATCGTTGAAAAGAACGTGCAAGACAGCCGCAGGCGTATCTGGCTAGACGCCCAGGACTGCCAGTTTCACTCCTTCGAGGAACTCAATGCCTGGCTGGGCCAGCGCTGCCGCGCGCTTTGGAACGAGCTGACGCACCCTCAATACAGCGGGCTCAGTGTGGCCGAGGTACTGGAGTTGGAGCGCGCCGAACTGATGCCTATGCCCGCGGCCTTCGACGGTTACGTCGAGCGGCCTGCGCGGGTCTCCAGCACCTGCCTGGTCAGTGTCGGGCGCAACCGTTACTCGGTGCCGTGTGAGTACGCGGGTAAGTGGGTCAGCAGCCGTTTGTATCCGACCCGCATCGAGGTGGTGGCCGATGATGCGCTGATTGCCAGCCATGCGCGCTTGCTGGATCGCGAACAGGTCAGCTACGACTGGCAGCACTACATCCCGCTGATTGAGCGCAAGCCCGGCGCGCTGCGCAACGGAGCGCCCTTTACTGATCTGCCAGCGCCGCTGCGTCAGCTTAAGCACGGTCTGGGGCGTCATGCCGGCGGTGACCGGATCATGGCGCAAGTCCTGGCTGCCGTACCGGTCGCCGGACTCGATGCCGTGCTGGTAGCCGTTGAGCTGGTACTGGAGAGCGGCAGCCTGAGCGCCGAACACATCCTCAATGTCGTGGCACGGCTGACAGCATCCGAACCGCCGCCCAGCGTCGAAACCCACTTGTCGCTCAAGGAAGCCCCCGTCGCCAACACGGCGCGCTACGACCGCCTGCGTGGCCAGACCAAGGAGATCGGTCATGCGTGATTTGATGGCGGAACTCAAGGAACTGCGCCTGCACGGCATGGCCACGGCCTGGGCGGAGTTAACTGCACAGGGTGAGTCGAACACAGCCTCATCCAAGTGGCTGCTCGAACACCTGCTGGAACAAGAGCACACAGATCGCGCCATGCGCTCGGTGAGCCACCAGATGAACATGGCCAAGCTGCCGATGCACCGCGATCTGGCCAGCTTCGATTTCAACGCCTCTAGCGCCGACGCACGCCTGATCAGCGAGCTGGCCAGCCTGGCCTTTACCGACACCGCGCAGAACGTGGTGCTGATCGGTGGGCCAGGCACCGGTAAAACCCACCTAGCCACCGCGCTGGCCGTGTCCGGCATCACCCGGCACGGTAAGCGCGTGCGCTTCTACTCCACGGTCGATCTGGTCAATCTGCTGGAGCGCGAAAAACACGACGGCAAAGCCGGGCGGATCGCCCAGGCACTGCTGCGCATGGATCTGGTCATCCTCGACGAACTGGGTTATCTGCCGTTCAGCCAGGCTGGCGGTGCGTTGCTGTTTCACCTGCTGTCCAAGCTGTACGAACACACCAGCGTGGTGATCACCACCAACCTGAGCTTCGCCGAATGGTCGAGCGTGTTCGGCGACGCCAAGATGACCACCGCCCTGCTGGATCGGCTGACCCACCACTGCCACATCGTCGAAACCGGTAACGAGTCCTATCGCCTGCAACACAGTAGCTTGGCGGCCCAGGCCAAGATCAAATCACGGGAGCGAAAGCGTAAGGGCGGCCAGGAACCGGAGGACGATGAGCCGTTCTGATTTCATGGCGACGACGGCCTGCTACATGGCTGCGTGTGGCAGGTCTTAAACAACTGAACTGGGCTAGCGAAGGAGTGGGGGCAACAGCAGCTGCGCTGGTAGACTTATCCACAGTTGCTGGTAACAAAATCAGCAATCCGCCCTGGGTCAAATTTCAATCGGCAGGGTGGGTCAATTTTCCATCAGCGCCAACACACTAAGCAACCATCAGAAAATTTTGACTGTACGCCAAAAAATTCGCATCTACCAGCATCTAAACAGGCGTTGTTGATTATCATAAAACACTGACACTGTATTATATAATCGTGCTTTTGTGTTATTTTTTTAATATTTACTGATTACGTACTTGCTTAACCACTCAGTTGCGCTAGAATTAATAGACGCGAAATTTAAATCTCTAATTTTCCAACACTTAGTAAAACCTCGTTTGCCATCCCACTACCATTGTAGGAGCAAATCAGGAGACATAAAAAATTAGCGGTAGCGTGCCTGGCCCTCTAGATAAGTATTGGAGACTGTAATGAAGTTTGAAAAGTCACAGACAGCAATCGACCACCTGACTCCCGAGCAACACCGAATTACCCAGGAGGCGGGCACCGAAAGGCCCTTCACGGGCGAGTACAACGACAACAAGGAGCCTGGCATCTACGTCGACATAGTGTCGGGAGAGCCACTGTTCGCTTCGACGGACAAGTTCGATTCGGGTACTGGCTGGCCCAGCTTCACCAAGCCGATCGTTTCGGCAAACGTGAACGAGGTGCGGGACAGCGCACACGGCATGGTCCGGACGGAGGTCAGGTCAGTACACGCAGACAGTCATCTCGGCCATGTGTTCCCCGATGGTCCTTCCGACCGCGGCGGTCTGCGGTACTGCATCAACTCAGCGTCCCTTCGCTTCATCCCGCGCGACGAGATGGAGTCCGAGGGATACGGTGAATATCTCGATCAAGTAGAGGAGGCTTAACATGCATCAGCGCGCTGTTCTCGCAGGAGGATGTTTCTGGGGCATGCAGGATCTGATCCGCAAGCGGCCCGGCATCATCTCGACCCGTGTGGGTTACACGGGCGGCGATATTCCGAACGCCACGTATCGTAATCACGGCACGCATGCCGAGGGGATCGAGATTGTCTTCGACCCGACAGTGACGAGCTACCGGAACATCCTGGAATTCTTCTTCCAGATCCACGATCCGACGACGCTGAACCGCCAGGGCAATGATCGTGGGCTCTCCTACCGGTCGGGCATCTATTATGTCGACGAGGAGCAGAAGCGCGTCGCCGAGGATACGATCGCCGATGTGGATGCCTCGGGGCTGTGGGATGGCAAAGTGGTGACCGAGGTCCAGCCGGTCGGCGAGTTCTGGGAGGCCGAGCCCGATCACCAGGATTATCTGGAGAAGCGCCCGGGCGGCTACACCTGCCACTTCGTCCGTCCCGGCTGGGTGCTTCCGAAGCGCCAAAAGGTTGACGACGTACAGCCAGCGGCCGGGACCGCGGCGGAATAGGCTTCACTGCCGTTGCCACTGCGCCGGTCCGGTCCGCAATCTTCGTGACCGCGTCGTTCAGCGACGCGGTCATCGAACCCTACTTCAGAGTGACGGCTCGTTCCAGTCAGTCGCCATCGCAACACCAGGATCGCAGATTTATGCCAGACCTCTCGTCCTTTCCGATCACGCAGCGCTGGCCGGCATCTCATCCCGATCGCCTGCAACTCTACGCAGCCCCTACGCCCAATGGCGTCAAGGTCTCGATCATGCTTGAGGAGACTGGCCTGGCGTACGAGCCCCACCTGATCGACATCTCGAACAACGAGTCGAAGGATCCGGCGTTCGTGTCGCTGAACCCGAACGGACGCATACCGGCGATCATCGATCCGGCTGGCCCTGACGGTAGACCCATCGCCTTATGGGAATCCGGTGCGATCCTCCTCTATCTGGCCGACAAGACGGGTCAGTTCATCTCCACCGAACCAGGCCAGCGTTACGAGACCCTAGCGTGGGTGTTCTTTCAGATGTCGGCCATCGGGCCGATGTTCGGTCAGCTCGGCTTCTTCCTGCGATTTGGCGGCAAGGACTATGAGGACAAGCGGCCGCAACAGCGCTTTATCGACGAATCCACGCGTCTGCTGGGGATTCTGGATCGCCGGCTGGAAGGCCGCGACTGGATCGTCGACGACTATTCGATCGCGGACATCGCGACGCTCGGCTGGGTGAATGCGCTGGTGGAATTCTACGCTGCGGGTGACATCCTTGGCCTCAGCAGCTTTTCGAACGTCCGCGCATGGCTTGGACGCGGGCTGGCTCGACCGGCCGTCCAGCGTGGCCTCCACATTCCCGCGAGGCCAGCATGAGCATCATCGCCGCCTATTATTACAACGAAGGCAAGCGAGTTCGCGAAATCGCGCTCGATGAGCACGTCAAGTTGGGCGAGAGTCGCTCGGGCTTCTGCTGGATCGCGCTTAGCGAACCCACCCCCGAGGAACTACTCGCGATCCAAAGGACATATAATCTTCATCCGTTGGCGATCGACAACGCGATGCACCCGCTGTGCCCGCCCAAGCTCGAGGTCTACAACGATGAGTTGTACGTCGTCGCGCAGACCGCCGAGCTGGTCGGCGACCGGATCAGCTACGGCAAGATGGCGATCTTCACCGGTCACAATCACCTTATCACCGTGCGGCACGGCAATGCCGGAGCGCTGGGCAAACTTCGGGAGCAACTCGAGGCATCGCCGACGCAGTTCGGCAAGGGTGTCGACTATGTGCTGCACGCGATCTTGCATCGCGTGGTCGACCAGTATCTGCCCATCTTCGAAATGATCGAGGACGACGTCCTGGCGATGGAGCGACGGTCGCTGCACGATTTCCTCGGGCCAGAAGAGGTGGCGCGAATCTTCGAACTAAGGTCCGAACTCACGCGGTTCCAGCGCACGCTCAGGGCTATGGCCGAGCTGGTGCGAAAGCTCGTTCGCGGCCACTTTCCCTGCATCAGCGCCGAAATGACACCATATTTCCACGACGTCGCGGACCATGTCCACCGCGTGCAGTCCATGGTCGACGGCCTCCTGCTTGTCCTGTCCACGGTCTTTGAGGCCAGCAGCCTTCTGGAAGCGCAAAGGATCGGTGTGGTCACCCGCCAGCTCGCGGCCTGGGCGGCAATACTGGCAGTCCCGACGGCGATCGCTGGAATATACGGCATGAACTTTAAGCACATGCCGGAGCTGGACACGGCCTACGGATACTTTGTCGTGCTCGGAGTGATAGCGATATCGTGCGTTTTCCTATTTGTGCGCTTCAAGAAGGCTAAGTGGCTGTGAATACTGCCCATCGTTTTCTTCGCCGTCATCTGACGGTTACAGCGGGCCTTATACGGAAGCTTGTCCAATCCAACTCAAGATGAAGGTGCGTCCATGACATAGCAGCTGACCGACGCTCTACAAGCAGTTCAGTCCTTCATCGCCAAGGGCTAAGACCGCGAATAGCGCGTCAAGGACAGCAATCTCGTCGATCTCGAGCCAGGATCAACCATCGGTCCGTGCGGCATCTGCGTCGACGCGGCGTTTCGCCTCGGAAGCGGTGATGATGGCGATAACGCCTCCACCCTCTACGCGATCACCGATCCGGCGACCGAGCATAAGGGCCTGTTGATCGACGTGTTCGATGAAATCTGCTACCGCGACCCAGTTCAAGAGTCGGGACCTCAATGTAGAAGAAGTTGACTAACGAGCATTCGCGTCATCCGATCAAGCAAGCTGGAGACATTTATGAAAGCCATTGGTTACAAGGTTCCGGGACCCATCGCCGCGGATGCCGCGCTGGTCGACATCAATCTGCCTCGGCCTGTCGCTGCAGGATACGATATCCTGGTTGAGGTGAAGGCCGTCTCGGTCAACCCGGTCGACTACAAGGTCCGCAACAGCACGCCGCCGGCAGATGGCGATTGGAAGGTGCTGGGATGGGATGCCGCCGGGATTGTGCGCGAGGTCGGCCCCGACGTCACGCAGTTCGAGTTAGGCGACGAGGTCTATTATGCCGGATCGATCACACGGCCCGGTACCAATGCGGAGTTCCATCTCGTCGACGCCCGGATTGTCGGTCACAAACCTGCGTCGCTCTCCTGGGCGGAAGCGGCGGCGCTGCCGCTGACGACGTTGACGGCCTGGGAGGCGATGTTCGACCGCCTGGACGTGGCGAAGCCCGTACCCGGTGCGGCGGAGGCGATCCTCATCATCGGTGGCGCGGGCGGGGTTGGGTCGATCGCCGTCCAGATCGCGCGACAGCGCACGGACCTCACCGTCATCGCCACAGCCTCTCGACCGGAAACCCAAGAGTGGGTAAGAGGGCTTGGAGCTCACCACGTCATCGACCATTCTCGTCCGCTCGCGCCACAGATCGCCGAACTCGGCATCGGTGCTCCCGCTTTCGTCTTTTCGACCACACATACCGAGCAACATGTCGCCGACATCGCCGAACTGATCGCCCCACAAGGACGGTTCGGACTGATCGACGATCCCAAGGCATTCGATATCATGGTTTTCAAGCGCAAGGCGGTGTCGATCCACCACGAGCTGATGTTCACGCGGTCGATCTACGGCACGCCCGACATGAATGAGCAGGGCGAGATTCTGGATGCGATGGCAGCGCTGGTTGACGACGGCAAAATCCGCACGACGCTGACCCGGCGACTGTCGCCGATCAATGCCGCCAATCTGAAGACGGTGCATGCACTGATCGAAAGTGGCGCGGCTAAAGGCAAGATCGTCCTCGAAGGCTTCTAACGACCGCGATCGCCAAACATCTTGTCCAACCTCAAAAAGCCGAACGGGTTATGCCCCAGCGATGAGAATCCCATGACCAAATCTATTGCCACCGCCTCGATCAACCGCGAAACCGCAGTCGCCCTCATCGACGCGGCGCTCGCTGCGGCCCGTGCCATCGGCATCCCGGCTGCCGTCGCCGTCGTCGACGCCACCGGTAACCTGCGCGCGTTCGAGCGCACCGACGATGCGCCGTTCCTTACCGTCGATGTTGCCATCGACAAGGCCTGGAGTTCCGCCTCGTTTGGGTTCCCGACCCATGTCTGGAACGACTATGTGACCAACGATCCAAAAGTGGCGCCGCTAGCCTATCGCCCTCGGATGGTCGCTGTCGGCGGCGGTTATCCGATTCTGGAGGATGGGAAGTTGATCGGCGGCATAGGCATCTCCGGAGGCAACTATCAGCAGGATCAGGATGCGTGCGTCGAGGCACTCATGAAAATCGGGTTCCAGTTGCCAGCCTGACGACTGTGAGGCCATCACCGGTGGTAATGGCCAACAGATCCAACCTTTGAGAGGCCTAATGATGGAAGCGTTCGTCGTCTTTACGCGGGAAGAAACCAGCGACCCACATGCACTCGCAACCTATTCTGCAGGCGTCGGACCATCGTTCGATGGTCACGACGTTACCTTTCTCGCCGCTTATGGCGCGATCCAGCATTTGGAGGGGCCGCCCATCGAAGGGGCCGTAATCTTGCGTTTCCCGACGATGCAGGCCGCTCGCGACTGGTATGACAGTCCCGCCTACCAAACCATCGCTGCTCATCGCTTTGCCGGTTCCCGTTACCGCGCCTTTATCATTGAAGGGCGGCGGTGACATACCGACAGAAGCACTTCGGCGCTGACCACGAGGTATCGGCGTGTGAACTCGCATCTTGGGAATCTGTGGGGGGGACCAAGACAGCGGCGCTAGGGGCTCATATCGTCGATCGGATCAGAGAGTTGCTCGGCGAGAATGGGTTATCTATTGCCGAGCTGACGGAGCGGAGCCGCCCTCTCCCAACGGATTGATTCAATCGTTGACGCTCCTCCTATCCGGATCCGGGTTTTCGCACGCTGATCAACAGAGTTACAGCGCGCAACGCCTGTAGTGGGCATCAGGGGATGGGTGGCAATCAGGATGATTGCCCACCTTCCAACGATTAACCTTGCTCAAGTTGCTTCACTAGTCGCTCCGCGTCGAGATGGAAGTCCGAGAAAACAATGCTACCGCCAGCGTCGATAACCGTAAACCACGGAGTTCCTCGTGTGCGGTAGTCTTCCATGAAGGTTGGAAACGGCGAGCCGGTCGGTTGCTCGTCGTGACCGAAAACGATAGGAAGCTCATACTTGAGCTGGTTCACGCGCAACTTCTCGAAGGTATTCTCATGCGTTCCTTCGAAGACGGTCTGGATCACTGCGAACCCCACGTCTTTTGAGCTCAACGCTGCATGCAACTTTTGTAGCGTCGGAAACCCATGCAAATGGCAACCTTGGCACCAATGCTGGAAGGCAAACAAGATTTTCGGGCCGGGCCCGATATCTGACAGTTTGAACGGCGCGATACTTTCCCCATCTTTGCCAATCCATTTTTGCACCCGCAGCTCAGGCGCTTGTCGTTCGATCTCGTTCATCTGATCCTCCAACCCCGATACAGAAGCTTAGTGGATGATCGCGCGTCGCGACGGTGCGCGAACGTCCGACCTTATTTTCCCTATTTCCTGAAGCCAGAATAGATCAGATCGACATTTCGTCCTTAATATACTCAAGCTGCCGGCGAGCGCGAACTGGGCAACCATGCGCTGGTGAGCCTTGAGCTTTGCACGCTGCCCATCCGTTTGAGAGCGAACCTGCAACTTCCGCTCCGCATACCGCAGATCAGCGTACGCAGCCTTGGGGTTATCTACCCTATAGCCATTGGGTATTGGGAATCATGCTGGCCTGACGCTATGTTCGATACGCGATTTTTTACGATGATAGAGCATCTGTATCTGATTTTTAGTCGATTGGCTTATTCGGCGGATGTGCGGGCAAATGCTTTACGCAGAGTACTGAAATGAAGGCCGGCTTCGGTCTGCCGTATCGAGCAAGAGGGGTCACTATGGTCACCAGAGGTTTCACCGGTCGCGGTTCAGGCGACCAGTCCGATCGGATTCCGCCAGGTCAGCATCTGGTGGAGGATTTCCCTGTTCTGTCGGCCGGCCCTACGCCGAGGGTAGAGCCCTCCGACTGGAAATTCACAGTCAAAATTGGTCCGAAGCCCGTCAAAACGTGGAATTGGGGCGAATTCAACACTCTACCAAAGACCCAGGTGACAAAGGATATTCACTGCGTCACCTCTTGGTCCAAACTGGATACCGTTTGGGAGGGTGTACTCATTGAAGACATCCTTGCAGATGCAGAGCTTGATCGGCCTACCGATTTCGTCTTGGCGCACTGCTACGATAATTATTCGACAAACGTCCCTCTGACGGATCTGCTTTCCGGGAAAGCGATGGTCGCCCTCAGTTATGCGGGCAAGCCACTTTCCCGCGATCATGGGGGGCCGGCGCGTCTTCTAGTGCCGCACCTTTACTTCTGGAAATCCGCCAAATGGGTGAATGCGCTGCAATTCACGACGCGTGACGAGGCCGGCTTTTGGGAGCTGCACGGCTATCACATCTACGGCGATCCGTGGCGCGAACAACGATACACCCATGACTGAAAACGAAGCGCAAGTCCGTTCGTGGCAATCATGCGTGATCGACGACATCATCCAGCAAACACCGAGTATCAAGAGCTTCTTCCTTCGGTTGAGCAAGCCGTTCGCGCACACCGCAGGTCAGCACGTCGATATCCGGCTGACCGCGCCCGACGGCTACAGTGCAATGCGCAGCTACTCGATCGCGTCATCGGCAGTTTCGACCCCGATCGTCGAGATAGCTATCGAGCGCATGCCGGATGCCGAAGTTTCGCCGTTTTTTCACGACATCGCGGCGATTGGTGACGAAATCGAAGTTCGCGGTCCGCTCGGTGGCCATTTCCTTTGGCCTGAGCCTGCCATAGATCCGGTTCTGTTGATCGGGGGAGGCTCCGGCCTCGTGCCGTTGATGGCAATGATCCGGCAGCGCCGCGCATTGGCCCAAGCCGTTCCGACAGCGTTGCTCCTGTCCGCACGAACCGCCGAGGACGTTCTCTTCTCAGAAGAACTTCATTGCATCGAAATCAGCGATCCGGCGTTCGTCCTGGCGCTCGCGATTACGCGCGAGAAACCGGTTCGCGCATCGGACTTTGCGCGACGGATCGACGGCATGATGGTCCAAGAAATTCTAACCAGGCTTCAGGGAAAGCCGACGCAAGTGTTCGTCTGCGGGTCTAACGGATTCGTCAACATCGCAACCGATAGCGCGCTGCTGGCGGGCTTGGACGCCTCCATCATCAAGACGGAGCGCTACGGGGGCTAGCGGCGCGAGCTATCTCACGTCGCGCCGATCGTAGACGTGCGCCCTGGGAAGCTTTGGCGATCAACGTGAACCGTTTTGCCGAACACAGTCTTCGTACCCCCCGGCCTCTAGAACGCCTTCGCTCGCGATACCTGGCTCGACATCAAGCTCAATTTGAAAGTTCCTGCACTATCCGTCGTCCTGATATGCTCGACCAGCATGATGGGCGATTCGAGCGGGACCGCTTCCGTCCCAATCGAGGCTCGGTTACCTTAGAGCATCGGCTCGGCGCTACAGGAGGCGCGTGCGGCCTCTGCCTGGCGGTGAAAGCACTTTGGGCCATGTCGCCTGGATAGCGGCCAATCGTCAGCATCTGCTCCGATGTCGGCCAAGGTGCAGTCGCCATCTTTGAACGCCGCGAATTGGAGATCAACGCCATGACAGCGATCCGCGTGCAACTGCCGGAGATGCAATATGACAACTGATGTATTGCTGTACACCACGAATTGGTGCCCGTTCTGCCGCCGAGCGAAGGCGCTCCTCAAGGAAAAGGGCGTGCGATGGAAGGAGCTCGATATTGAGGCGGATCCGGCTCACCGGCAGGCCATGGCGGAAGCGTCGGGGCGAAGCTCCGTGCCGCAGATCTTCATCAATGGCACCCTTATCGGTGGCTCCGATGAGCTATTCGCGCTCGATGTCAGAGGCGAGCTCGACAAACTTCTCGGGCGCAACCCGCCTGCCACCTGAGGAGGTGCGGCTTGGGGCAGCCAGCCCGCGAGCCTTCGCCGGTTGATGAATACAAAAGGAGAGTCCGTTGGTCTCAGCCATCTGGAAAGACACTACTATCGCCACAAGCGACGAAACAGTCATCGTCGAGGGAAATCACTACTTCCCACCGTCAGGAGTCGACCTGAGCCTGCTTGAGATGAGCCCGCACACATCTGTCTGTCCGATCAAAGGCGCCGCGCGCTTCTTTCATGTTCGCGCGGGTGACGCGCTCAACGTGAACGCCGCTTGGACCTATCCCGCCCCCACTCCGGATGCCGAGGGTATCCGGGATTACATCGCTTTCTGGAAAGGCGTGGACGTTGCCTAGCAGACTGGACGGACGACTTCGCTGATAGCCATGCGGGCGCCGACATCTCAATTATCCTGCCCACCCCGGGCCTCGTCGGCTGCAGGAATCTGCCCGGCACCTTAGCGCGACCCGGCACTGGCGGTCTCGCACCCGCCGCGCCTCTGTTCTATCAATAAGGATGGATGACATGGAGCATTCCGAGTTCGATGCCGCTTTCGCGAAGCTTGCGGAGGGATACAGAGAAGGGACTTATGAAGGCCGGCGTTTCAGCTTGATCGTCCGGCGATCTGGGGACGGACGTCGCAACAGTCTGTTCGCCAGGGAGTTGGACGGGACTGACATTGTCAGCTTCAACCTCTTCCGCGTTACATCAGATAGGACATTGTTGAAGCCGTGCGAAATGTCCGCCGAAAAGGTCGTAGCGTTCGTGCTGGAGTTCCGACCGGACACCTGACGGGCAGAAGAAGATCCCGGCCAACCGGCGCGCCTGCGACGGCCGGCTATCTAAGGCTGCGCAAGCCTATAGCCGCAGCTCATTGCACTTCGTCTGGCGAGGAATTCAACATCGATACGTCGCCATCCGCGGGGATATCGGTACAGGCGCCCGTGTAAGCCAGATTGAGAAATCCTAAGCGATGACTAACACCAATGACGCCACCCTTCCGACACATTCTATTCTTGAGGAATGCACAGCGATGGCTGTCGTCAACGCTCTGAAGATTATTCTGAAGAACAGCTACGCGATCTACCTTAAGACAAAAAATGCCACTCGGGCGCATCCCGCCCCTACTTCAGGGACTTTCACTTGCTTCTCGCTCTGTCACTCACAGCATCGGCACGCCCATGACGCATGGTATCCAGGCCTCATAATTTTCCCATATAACCTTCTTGTCTTTTGCGCACCCAGAAAGACTCGAGGCTTTAACTGGACAGATGAGCCCTCGAGGGTAGTGTTCACCTGATTGGCTTTCTCATATCTGATGTTGATTCGCACAGTGTGCCAACCAGGTGATAGTTTCAAAAAACCTGCGCTTCAGAGCGAATTAGACGATCTTCGATAAGAGCGATCCGCCTCAAAATCCAAAACATCTAACATTGTCCTAGAGCCATATTTGTACCTAGTACTATGGCGCTCCCATTAACACATTTGATGATGCACAGAAAACTTAGCTCATGATAGCTTTCAGCTAACAGCTATTCGGAAGCCCGAAAGGATTCAACCGTTTAAGCGTGAACCGTCGATTATAAATACTTTCGTAAGTTAGCTTTAAAGGACGCTTTTAGTCCTTGTAAATACGCATTACGACTCCACAGCTACCAAATCCATACGGCGCCAGCAACCATTAAAACACCCGACACTACTAAAACAATAGTAGAGGCGCGATTGCTGCCTTTCAAAGTATGACCAACACCCACATCCATAACTAGGTGTCGAATTCCGGCTACGAGATGATAAATAAATGAAGAGTATACCAACCAGAAACTAACTTTGCCGAAAGGTGAAGAAAAAATCTCCTTGACTTCATTAAAACCCTTTTCTGACTCCAACGATTTGCTCAGCATATACAGTATCAGTCCCAGAAAAATAAAGAGCATAATTCCTGAAATCCGGTGCAGAATCGATGTAAGCGCCGTGAGAGGAAGCTGAATGGTTCGAATATCAAGATTAACCGGCCGCTTTTTATTCATTTTGACTCCAGTCAACAATTCTAGTGGGGGATTTCAGTTTTCGATCTCATTCATCATAGCAGCTGTAACTAAGGCTGGCGGCGACAATAATGGAGATATTCGGGGCTTACGTTGCATTTTGAGGTCGCAAGTGCATGTGCGTAAATTGAAGCAAATTGCAAGGTTATGCCCAATAGGTAGCTAGCTTATTAATTTAACAAAAGTGACGTGTGTCGTTCTGCAGGGCATGCTGTTCCCCCAATGTCATCAACTTTGGAAATTATCCATAAATATCATATAATTAGCGCTCAAATCAGTGCATGGGAGAAGCCCTTTTGACTACCTATACCGCATCGCTTGACACCGCCAGCCAAACCCTGGCTT
>NZ_BQHJ01000024.1 GCF_021603645.1 Pseudomonas pseudonitroreducens
CTTGATTCAACTTGTTAAAGAGCAGTTGGTTAAGGCTTTCGTCTCAACCGAGGCGCGCATTCTACGCTAACCTCATCTTTCGTCAAGCTTTATTTTTCGAAAATTTCTTTTCTACTCAATCGCTTGGACCTCCGAGAAGCAAAACCTCTCATCAGCGGGAGGCGCATTCTACAGCGATCAAACTCACTGTCAAGCACCTCGGTGACCTTCTTTTCAGCTCGCTGCCGGAGCAGCCAATGAAGAGCGGCAAGTGAATCACCTGCCTGATCACCACTCTCAACTTCGAATCTCTGTAAGTACTTGATTTTCAAGTTCTTTCAGCGCTTCGTCGCTGGGAGTGGTGCGCATTATAGGGAGTTTAAATTGGCCGTCAACGAATTTTTGCAGAAAGATGACAAAGGGCCTCTCCCCTCCTCCTTCTACATAGAAGCAGCACCGCCCCGCAGCCGCATCACCCCTGACGCATCAGCAACGACCATACAACTGAATCGTGCCACCTATATAGAGAAGACGCCGCCGAACCGGCCATCTCGAGGTACGCTTCCCAGATTCCTACGCGCTTTGCAGGTTGCCGCCTCGGAAAGCCCTCCTCCATCCTCCGCCCGTCACGGTCAATCCTGTGGCCTGGTTTGACGACCGGAACTGAGATGGCGCGAAAGCGCTGAAAGCGCGTGCGGGAAACAGCGACGGTTTCCTGTAGGCCCTTTCATGCCTGTAGTATTCACTACTGGCTCTATGGCGGATCGCGCGGGGAGGCCCTCGGGTCTGCCGGTTCCATCTCCCGGTTCGTCAACCCTGCGCGGTCCGCCACCCTTCGCTTGACGACGACGCGTGGCGGTTCCTCAACCTCGTAGATGGAGCTTCACCATGCAAGACACCTACAAGCCTGTCGTTTTCCAACGCCACACCCACCAACTGCGTGCCGTCCTGATCGACCGCCAACCCTGGTTCGTCGCCCACGACTTCGCCCTCCTGATCAACGCCCGCCGCCCCTACCGCCTGCCCAACCGCATGGACCCGGAACAAAAACGCGCCGCCATCCTGGAATACCTCAGCGGCTTCCGCGAAGAAGTGGAAGTCATCAGCGAATCCGGCGCCTACAAAGCCCTCTACCGCTTCTGGCACCCCGAACACCGCAACATCGCCAAATGGCTCAGCGACGAAGTCCTCCCCACCCTCCACGACACCCAGCACATTCCCGATAGCAATCCCCAGCGCGCTTTCATGACCTGGGCCGATCAACGCATCGGCGTCATCAAGTGGCAGGGCGAAATCTGGATTGCTCGCCGTGACCTGCCAACCTTCCTGGCGGCGCAGGATGACTGGGCACTGAGAGGCACGCCGAGCTGGCGGTCGATATAGGGAATTTTTGCGGGAAGAGAAATGCAAAAGGCCGGTTCATTGCTGAACCGGCCTTTTCAATTCCGGGCGGGCAAAGTGACGAGCGCGTGGTTAATAGCTCCTCAAGCCTTTGCCTGACCTCCAAATACGGGTAGCCAGTTCAACTGATCCCGAAGCGCTCCTTCAAACGCTCGACGGTCCAACGCCATTTGGGCGTGGTTGGCCGGCATACGGTGTTCTGGTTACCAAACAGGCCGACTTCCTTGATCGCTTGCTCCCGCGAAACGCTCTCCAGCCATTGGACTGGCACGAAGTATTCGCTGCGCTGCGGATCGTCAACGAACTCGCGGTGGTAGTTCGCTGCAGTGAGCAGTTCCAGTGCGGGCACTTCCTGCCCCTGGAAGGGCAAGCAAAAGTCTGCCGCCGGGGTGACGTAGCCGGTAACGCGACCGACGCCCACATAGCCGGCACCGGGTACGTTTACCCATACCCGGTCGCCAGGAGCCAGCACCTTGAGGCTATTGCTATACCAACTCCCGCCGCCGCCACAAATGAAACCAAACTGCCGCGCTTCCGGCCAGGAGCGGCTGGTTCCTTCACCGAAAGAACAATAGAACTCGCCGTTCCAGGGTTCGCTGGGAGTACCCGGTTTGCTCGCAGCGGTGGGCTGCGGCGCTTCGGACGGATCCAGCAGCCAGACGCGGCTGATCAACTGCTGCTCACCCAGTTCAAAGACCTGGAAGCACAACACGTTGATGGCAATATCACGCTCGTTCAGATAAGCCACGATGCGTTCGCTGCTGGCATCCAGCTCGGCAGCAACGATGACGATCTGATGGCTCTGATTAAGCTCTTCCACATCGAGCGGTGCACCGAAGCGCATCTGGAAATCTGCCGCCAGATCGCCATTGGGCTGGAAGCGCTGATAGATGGCAGCGATTTCATCCGACTCCAGGCGTTCGACCCAGGAGGCATAGTCCAAAGCCTGCGCAACTACCTCGCGAGGCGTACGGGCGCGCTTGAGCTCGATCAACACCAGCGAAGCATCCGGCGCTAAGGCCAACAGGTCGATGCGCCCGCCCTGGCCGGTGCTTTCCTGCTGGCCGATCAGCATCCAGTCCTCGGAGAGTAACACCGGTGCAGCAACGATCATTTCTTCCAGAAATTGCTCGCTGGCCAGCACGGCGTTTTTCAGCTGTGCGGGCGGTGTGCCGACGGTCCAGATTTGTGTGTGAATGGGCATCCCTGCGCTCCTGAGTTAGGCCACGGCCTGCTCGACCAGGGCATTGGCCAGATGCTCATGCACCCGACGGGCTTGGTTGAGACGGGCTTTGAGTTGATCGCAGAGCGCCATCAGCTGGTCAACTTTGGCGACGATGCGGTGTTGTTCGGCGAGTGGTGGCAGCGGTACAGCTATGTTTTTAGATTTAGTAACCGAAATATTGTCTTGCCCTGCAGTACCAATAAGAGCGATGTTTTTTAAAAACGAACCCTCCTTCAAAAACGTATAGATGTACTGAGGGCTCACTGGCGCAATCAGCCCAAAAAATACTATGGCTTGATTGCAGTTCCACTCAGGAAAAGTATCGGGAATGATCGCGACCTTGCCCAATGGTGGACCGACGATATTCATAACCACGTCGCCAGGCACCAAGGCTGAGCGCTTCATCCTCTCTGCATGATGCTCAAGGCTTACAAATTGCTTTTTGTATTCGAAATCGATTTCTTGATTCCGAATGTTGTAGACCTTAAGGAACGGTATGCCCTCGTCGTACTGAAACAACTCCGATGGTGGAGTTGAGCCAGAAGATATGGGGCGACAAATGTCGCCCATGCGCCCCCATACCCAGGAAGACGGAGCAGCGAAAAGCTCTTCATCAGCGCTTACTGGCTCCAGGCGTGGGGTGTCCTTTATTTTTTTTGCAGCTACTAAGCGCAGCTTCTCGGCCTCGATACTTTTGCAAAGTTCACTTGCCGGTTCATCGCTTGGATCTTGCGGCACCAGTTTGCCCATTACGGCCAGTTGCAGCAGGGATTGCTTGAGAGCGTCGATGCTGGACTCGGTGGTGAACAGGGTGTGGAAGTGTTCGGCCAGGCGCTGCCAGCTTACGGCGAAGTCTTCGGCATCGGCGGCCTGAGTCAAACTGCCCAGCAGCGCCTGTATCAGTTGAGAGTGGGCGCTTTCGGCATCGGCCTGACGGGTTTCCAAGCGGTCACACAGGGCCATCAGCTCATCGACTTGGGCGACGATGCGGTGTTGCTCGGCGAGCGGGGGCAGTGGGATGACCGCATTGTTTAGCTTGGCTAGAGTCACGCGAGTAATCGCCACGCCAGTCATACCAGCACGCATCTCTCGATAGAAAACTGGCGAGACCATCGATTTCAGCATGTACTCGTTGTGCAGCCCGCAGCTGGGCTTGAGTAGTGCTACACTGGATAACATGCTAAACGGTTCATCCAGCGAGTTAATTGTGGCTATGCCAGTGGTCGCGCCGTCTTTGATATATAGGATGTCGCCTTTGCTTGGGTCACAACGAGAAAAGATCTCCTGATGTATCTCTTCGGTTACATAAGTGACCTCCGACAGGTCTATACCCCATGACTTGATGTTTTTTGCAGAGATGTACTTATAATCGCCACTCGGTTTGTTTGTGGGAGAGTGGTGTGTTCCATCTGTTATTTTTAAAGTTAGATCGCCAAGACGCCCCCACACCCAAGACATGGGTAACTCATATAGTTTTTCTTCCTCGTGTATGGACGCCAGCGGCTTCTGCTTCTTGATCTTCCCTTCCGCCACCAGCCTCGCCTTTTCCTCGGCGATCCTCTTGAGCAACTCACTCGCAGGCTCATCACCGGGATCTTGCGGCAACAGTTTGCCGCGTACCGCCAGTTCCAGAATCAGCTCGCGCAGCTTCTTGATGCCATTGGGCGCGCCCGCCAGCAGTGGCAGATTATCGGTGAGCAACGCCGTCATTTCTGGCGCTCCAGAGCTTCGGCCAGCACAGCTTTGAGCTGATCGCGTAGCTCGCCAATCTCGCCTTGCAGCTTGGCGTAATCACCGAGCAGCTCCTCCGGATCATGGCTGATCTGCTCACCGATATGTGGGTTCTTGCAGTCGAGGTTCCAGTTGCGAGCCTTCAACTCGTCAAGGCCGACCTTCCAGGCGAACTCGTTTTCCTTTCGCGCAGCAAAACCATCGGTCTCGCAGCCCCACCAGGCTTCCTCAATGGCGAACTCTTCGACACGCATGGGCTTGGTTTTGGAGTAGCTCTTATAACCGGCTGGGTACTGGTGCTCATAGAACCAGACATCCTTGGTTGGTGTGCCTTTTGTGAAGAACAGCAGGTTGGTCTTGATGCCGGTGTAAGGGTTGAACACGCCGTTGGGCAGGCGAACAATGGTGTGCAGGTTGCACTCGGTGAGCAGCTTCTCCTTGATGCGGCTCTTGATGCCTTCGCCGAACAGGAAGCCGTCGGGCAGCACCACGGCGGCGCGGCCACCGTCCTTGAGCAGGTGCATGATCAGCACCAGGAACAGGTCGGCGGTTTCTCGGGTGCGGAAGGCGGCGGGAAAGTTGGTTTCGATGCCGTCTTCTTCCATGCCGCCGAACGGGGGGTTGGCAACGATGCAGTCAACCCGCTCACCCGGCCCCCAACTGATCAGCGGGCGAGCCAGGGTGTTGTCGTGCTTGATCTGGCTCGGCACTTCGATGCCATGGAGAATCATGTTGGTGGTGGCCAGCAGGTGCGGCAGCGGCTTTTTCTCCACGCCGAAGATGCTGGCCTGCAACACACGATCGTCATCGGCCGTTTGCACATACCGCTTACGCTTGTGCTCGATACTGCAGGTGAGAAAGCCGCCGGTGCCGCAGGCCGGGTCCATGACCTTTTCATGCAGCTTGGGGTCGACCATGCGCACCATGAATTCGGTGACCGGGCGCGGGGTGTAGAACTCGCCGGCGTTGCCGGCGCTCTGCAGGTCGCGCAGCAGTTGCTCGTACATGTCGCCGAAGGCGTGGCGTTCCTGTGCCTTGTTGAAATCCACTCCCTCCTGGATCTTGTTGATCACTTGGCGGAGGAGCTGGCCGGATTTCATGTAGTTGTAGGCGTCCTCGAACACGCTACGCACCACGAAAGCGGCCGGAGTGGTGCTGTATTCGTGGAGGTTCTGCAACTGCGGGAACAGGTTGTTATCAATGAAGCTCTTCAGCTCATCGCCGGTGATGCCCTCTGGGTTCGCCGCCCAGGTACGCCAACGGCAGCTCTCGGGAATGGGCGAGCGATAGGCGTCATCGAGCAGCTCCCATTCCTGCTCACGGTCATCGAAAATCTTGAGGAACAGCATCCATACAAGCTGGCCGATGCGCTGGGCGTCGCCGTCGACGCCGACGTCCTTACGCATGATGTCCTGAATGGATTTGATGGTGCTGGAAATCGACATGCTCAATCTCTGAATAGGTTCATGGCACAAGGCTCACTGCGTAGAGTGGCCTTGAGCATTTGAAGTGGCGCGATTTTCCCATAAAGGGAGCGCTGGATTCACGGGTGCTGTAAGAGTCGGGGCTGCGGCACTTGTACGCGCAACCCCGCTAGAGCGGAATCACGAGACGTAGAGTTCAGACTCGAGCTCGTGAATAGCTTTCTGGTACCCCGATTTACCGCCAAATGCCTGCACAAGCTCCAACGGTGCACCGATCTGGCTGAAGGGAGCGAGCTGGAGGATCTTGATGTCTTCGATGTGCTCGACGCCGGTATCGGCATACTTGTCCAGCAACGCCTCCAGCACTTGCCGGGCCGCACCGGAGTACTTGGCGAAATAGTTGCGCTTCTTCACCTGCTCGGCGCGCTCCTGGCGGGTCAGCGGCGGCTGGTCGAAAGCCACGTGGCAGATCAGGTCGAAGGGATCGAGCGACTGGCCACGCTTGGCTTGTACTTCTTCCGCAAGGGCTTCCCACATCACACCCTTGGCGGCCAGTTCGTCGATGATGGCTTTCTTCTGCTCGGCATCGCTCCAGCGACGAAGAAAGTCATCCAAAGAGGCGAACTGTTTCTTTACGCAGTTGCGCGTGTAGTCACGTAGCGATTCGGTGATGAGCTTGCCGTCGGGGCCGTAATACTGAATACGCTCGGCGATGACGAAGATCGGGACGTTGTCGATCACGTACTTGATGTGCTTTCGGCCCTCGCTACCCGCCCCACCGTCGGCCCCGTCCGGCAACCACTCACCACCATCGACGATGCCCTCCTCGCCTTCCGCAGGGCTATCCGGAGGAACAGGGGACTCACCGCCATCAGGGCTGAAGATCACCACGGGATCACCGTCGAATGCCGGGTCGGCAAACAACTCGGTGGCCTTCTTGAAATCCATGATGGTGAACCAATACTTGCCATAATCCTCATTGATGCGAGTGCCGCGGCCAATGATCTGTTTGAACTCGGTCATCGATTTGATGTGCTGATCCAGCACGATGAGCTTGCAGGTCTGGGCATCGACGCCGGTGGTCATCAACTTGCTGGTGGTGGCAATGACCGGATAGCGCTGTTCAGGGTTGATGAAGTTGTCCAGCTCGGCCTTACCTTCCTGGTCATCGCCGGTAATGCGCATGACGTACTTACGGTTTTCGGCTACCCGCTCCGGGTTGAGGTTCACCAGCGCCTGGCGCATGCGTTCGGCGTGGTTGATGTCATCGCAGAAGACGATGGTCTTCTGATAGGGATCGGTGGCCTTGAGGAATTCGGTGACCTTTTGCGCGACGAGTTGAGTCCGCGCCTCGATCACCAGGTTGCGATCCATGTCTTTCAGGTTGTAGATGCGGTCTTCGATCAGTTCGCCATTCTTGTCGAGCATGCCCTTGGGCGGGCGCCAGCCTTGCAGGTCCTTGTCGAAATCGATGCGCACCACTTTGTAGGGGGCGAGGAAGCCGTCTTCGATACCCTGCTTGAGGGTATAGCTGTACACCGGCTCGCCAAAGTAAGTGATGCTCGAAACGTCCTTAGTTTCCTTGGGCGTGGCAGTCAGGCCGATATGAGTGGCGCCGGAGAAGTATTCGAGTATGTCGCGCCATGCAGAATCTTCAGCGGCACTGCCACGGTGGCATTCATCGATCACCACCAGGTCGAAGAAATCCGGCGAGAACTGTTTGTAGACGTTCTTTTCTTCCTCGGCGCCGGTGACCGCCTGATACAGCGACAGGTAAATCTCGTAGGAAGTGTCGATCTGGCGCTTGGCGATCTTGGTCATCGCCTGGCCGAAGGGTTTGAAGTCGTTGTTCTTGGTCTGGTCGACCAGGATGTTGCGGTCGGCGAGGAAGAGGATGCGTTTCTTCTGCTTGGACTTCCACAGCCGCCAGATGATCTGGAAAGCGGTATAGGTTTTGCCGGTGCCCGTGGCCATGACCAGAAGAATGCGATCCCGTCCGTGAGCCACCGCTTCAACAGTACGATTAATTGCATTCATCTGGTAGTAACGCGGCGAGCGCCCTGCGCCATCGTCGTAGTACGGGGCTTCCACCTGCTGTTGTGCTGCGCCTTCCAGCCCCTTCCAGGTGCAATAGCGCTGCCAGAGCTCGCTTGGGCTTGGGAACTGATCGAGGCTGAGCTCGGTTTCTACCTGGGTGCCGGTGCCACTGCGGTCATGGAACAGGAAGCCGTCGCCATTGCTGGAAAATACGAAGGGCACGTCCAGCGCTTCGGCATAGCCCAGCGCCTGCTGCATTCCGGAGCCGACGTCGTGCTTGTTGTCCTTGGCCTCAATGACGGCGATGGGCAGGTTGGGCTGATGGTAAAGGATGAAATCTGCACGGCGGGCTTCGCCTCGGCTGTGCAACTTTCCGCGCACAATAATGCGGCCCTTGGTAAAGCTGACTTCCTCACGCACCTGCTTCTGGATGTCCCAGCCCGCCTGCTGAATAGCCGGCGCAATGAATTTAGTGCAGATGTCCCGCTCGGAAAGCGATTTCTTGTCCATGGCTAGCTATGTCCCTATGGCATGCCTGGACTTTACCAGACTCGCCTAAAGGCATGCTGCCATCACGAGCGAATTAAGAAGCATGAGACCTATACGCCGAATAGAGCAGGTAAAATATTCGCCCATAAAAAAACCCAACCACCGAAGTGATTGGGTTTCTCTGAATTTGGTCGGGACGGAGTGATTCGAACACTCGACCCCTTGCACCCCATGCAGGTAAATACCGTTACAACGGAATCCAAACCAGTCCGAAACAAAAAGCTCAACACTTTGAATTTACTGGCATGCAGAGGATTTTCGATCCAAAATCGTCCGAAGCCATACGATGAAAGCCGATCTCAATTGGCAACGAATTGGCAACCAGCCAATCTTAACTGGCAACCAATTGGCAACAGGGAAACTGACCAGATGGCCAAGATCACAGACCGCCAAATGACGGCTAAACCTGGTACGAACGACAAATGGCTGAGCGAAGTCGCCATATGGGGGCACGGCAGCTTGGTGGCCCGGATCACCCCAAGCGGTGAGCGCCTTTTCTATTTTCGCTATGCAAATAGTAGCGGCGACCGTATCACCTACCCCATCGGCACCTACAGCCGAGAAGGCTTGGAAGGCACAATGACACTAGCCGAAGCAGGCCAGCGAGCCAAAGAGCTCGCTGGCCTGCACAAGGCAGGAGTGCGGGACATCCGAGAGCATTTTGAAGCGAAGGAGAAAGCACGTGTTGCGGCTCGGGATGCAGAGCTTGCACGGCTCACTGCAGATAAAGCCGCAGCGGAGGCAGAGCGAGCCCGACAGGCAGCGAGGAAAAATGTCTCGGAGCTTTTTGAACACTGGGCCAAGGTCGACCTCATCAACCGCAAGGATGGTGGTGCCGAAGTTCGATCTGAGGGATTGCTTCCGTTAGTAAATGAATTACAGTCCGCACCACCTTGATAGAAGCCTGAGAAATTACATTCCAGCCTCTGAAGGGGAGTCATCTGGATGGTGTTTAAGGCTGTGAAATGAG
>NZ_BQHJ01000025.1 GCF_021603645.1 Pseudomonas pseudonitroreducens
ACTCAGGCACGTCAGTACCCAGCTCGAAACAGAGCGCGGTGGCGAGGGCGTTACGGAGTGGGGATGTCTTTTTCATGTCGCCATGGTCGGCGACATGAAGGGGGATTTTTAGAGGAAGGGGTTCAGCGGATTCAGTCGTCTTGATCAGGCGACTTTCTTCGAGACACCTCTTGCTCGCGTCGTGCCTTGATGATGGTTTCCAGGTCCGAGATGTGGCGGCGTGTCAATTGACCCGGCAGCGCGAAAGACAAGAGCATGGCCAGACAGGCCAGGAAAAGAAGGAAGTATTCCACGCTGGTCTGAACGATACAGGGCCATGCCAAGCCAAGGGAGGCGAGAAACGCTAGCGCCAAGATGAGCAGGTACAGATAGAACAGCACCGCGTGTCTAAGGAGCTCCCGTTTCACCTGCACTAGATAGAAGGTATCTTGCTTCCAGGTCCTGCCTCGCAAGGCCCTATCACTTCCGACAATGGCCATGACCGCGACTAGGAAGCCAGCAAGGATCGAAAACACGGTCACCAATACCGTTAAGGCATTGGCGTTGTCGTGATACTTCGACTGAAACTTCCAGGCAAAGAAGCCGGCGGCAAGCACGCTGACACCGAATGCCAGAACCTTGCGCCAACTGGTCTTTGCTTCTGTAGGCTTCATCGCTGCCATAGTTTCTGTTTGATGAGCTCTGCTCGATACGCATCCAGAGAGCCATATGCCTCAGTATTGATGAGGTCGTTGGCACCCTCCCGGCGTAGTAGTTTGACTTTCTTGGTCGGAGTGACCTGCCCAAGACGAATTTCAGTATCTTTCTTCGTGACGACCGTCACCTCAATGGTGTCGTCTTCCTCTTCCAGCACATCCGTTCCTACGGAGTTCATGACCTCAAGGACGATCTCTTCCGCCCGCGAGCCGCCATCCGCCTTGATCACTGTGTTGACTTGGATTTCATCCCAATGCTGTGCCATTTGCTCGCGCTTGTTCTCATCAATGTCCTGAGCAAAGAGGTCCTTGATCACGCCAACAAATGATCGGAGCTTGTTGGAAACAGTTGCCGGCTGCGTTCCACCGTCGAGCACCTGGGTGGCACGGTACATATTAGTCTTGAGGCGCAGCTCCTTAATTCCCTCTTTTTCCAGAATCTCCTTCGTTTCCTGGTTGGTCACTTTACGCAGCTCGAAAGCTACATCGCCCGACCTCAGCTCGCCTTTGCTGATCAGTTGTGCCAGGTAGACGCCAACAGTTGCGATACGGAAACTGCCTTCCGTTATGACGAGGAGGTCGTTTCCGTCGATCAGTACGAAGGCCTCCGAGTGTTTGAATGCCCGATTTCGCGGCGGCAGCGTAGCTTGGTCTACGTCCTCCTCGGCCTTCACCTTCAGGCCAAGTGTCGTCATCTGCTCCCCAGGCACGCCCGCTCCGATGTCCAGCATGAGGGGCTCATCATTGGTTTTTCGTCTGTGTCGAACAACAACAGTCCCAAGGGTAAGCGCCACCTCGGTTTGCTCCATGCTGCCCAGTTTCCGCATTGCAGAGCGGATCAACTGCTCAAGGGTTTGCTGTGGGGCAGTGTTCTTGTTGTAGGTAGCGCGGACGTAATGGATGACTTTGCTCGTAACGCGTCTGGACACTGGGGGACACTCCATTGCAATTTTTGTAGTCGTCCTTCCCACATATGCGATACGACCTCATTCGGTCAAGCCTCCAATACCGTTAGACCACCGTTAGATTGACGCAGAACACGCAAACCCCTCTCCCTGAATACATCCGCCGCGCCTCATTCCTGATCGTCGCGCCTGCGCGATTTCTGAGGCCGTTTCGGTTTCGCCAAGACGGTGGACGCCTTTTCCTTCTCTTCCAGGAGCTGCTCGGCTTGCTTCAGCCGGGGCACTGCGCCGGGGTTGTAAGCCCAGCCAGGCTCGATCCCCGCTGGCACCTGGAGCACCTGGCCGGTACGCTGGTTGATGAATTCCAGGAGCTTGCCGGTGGGCGCCTCGGTGATGTACTTGCCACTCGCCTGCAGGCGCTCGGCCTCGCGGCGACTGACCTGGCGCACCCAGCACTTGCATCCCCAGCCGTTGGGTGGGAAGTGCGTCTGCCAGAACGGATCGTCTGCAGGCAGCAGGATGCCGGCCCAGCCCAGGTGCTCGGCCCGGTGGTGCCGGCTCGGGCCGAGCTGGTACAGGAGGAAGGGCTGAGTCTTCTTCGTGCGCTGGATGCGGTCCCACTGGCCCGCCGCGTTGGCGGTGCGCAGGTTGGTGTCATAGATGACCCGGAGCCGGCGCGGGCTCCCCAGCTGGACCTCGCGGGTCTGCCCGGTCAGCGGATCGAGCATGTCGGCCTTGCCCCACCAACCGAGCTTGACCAGGAGCGGCTGCAGCTCGCGGCGGAAAGTATTGAAGTCCTGACCGCCGTCGACCATCTCGTCTACGGCAGCACGGATCGCTTCCAGGATGTCCAGCTTCATGGCCTTGGCCACCGTGAAGATGGTGGCGTGCTCTTCCTGGAACACGTCGCGATGGTCAAAGCTGGGCCTGATGCCTTTGGCGCGCAGCCAATCTAGCGCTTCCTTTGGCACTGGAACTTGGGGTTGATCCGTCGTCAAAGCGCGTCCCTCACATCGCCCAGGGCGCGAGCCTTGAAGCTTGCGGAGGCCAGCGCCTCGATCAGCGCAGCAGGGTCCATCTCATCGAGCAGCCCCGCGAGCCCAGCCTTGAACTCGTCGAAGTCCTTCGCCTTGTCGGCCAGCGCCTGGATGGGATCGAGCACCGGTCGCACCAGCGGCACCCAGTCGCTCAGGCCGTCGTCGGCCAGCTGGTCCAGCTCGTCGCGCTGCAGCTGCTCGGCGTTCAGGGCCAATCGCTGCCTGCTGCAGCCGCGACAGCTGCAGGTCTGCTCATGGTTGAGGGCTTGCGGCATCAACTGGTCGTTGATGGGGCGCAGCACTTCGGCTCCTTTCTCCGGTGCCGCCAGGCCGAATTTGTCCAGGATCGCAGCAGAGTCAACACGCAGGCCACGGTCGATGAAGGGACCGAGCGCGTCTGCAAGTACCTTGAGGTCCTCGGGCTCTGTTACCTGGAGTACAACTCGTGGGTATTCCTCCTGCGCCCCGAAGTTCAGGTCGACAAACACGCGCACCAGGTCGCGGTTGACCGTGGCGGCCAGTTGCTTGGCGTCGGCTTTGAGGATGTCTTTGCGTACTTCGTTGTGGACGTTCGCCTGACTCTGGCTGGAGCCATCATCCGTGGTCATGGTCTGACCCAGGACCGCCTTGCTGATCTGCTTGTCCAGCCACTCGGCCAGCTTCTCGAACAGGTCGGCACCTCCCGCCGCGTTGGCGATCTCCTGAAACTCGATCTTCATGCCGTCCGGCATCACCGCTGCCGCATCGGCGGCCAGTTGGGCAACGGCACGGCGCAGCACGGCAATGTCGTCAGGCTTCGCACCAGGGCCATAGCGGCCGATCCGTAACGGAATGCCGTACAGCTCGGCAAAGCGCATCCAGTCCTTCTGGCCGAATGCCTTGCACATGAACGCCACGGCTACCAGGCGAGCCACACCGCCCCGGATGGGCAGGCCTGACTTGAGCCGAGGCGTATGGACCAGAAGGCGATCAGGCGGCAGATCGGCCAGGGAGCCATCGAGCTGCAGCAGTTGCAGGCGCTCGCCGGTTTCCCGATCGAACTGGAACCAGCGCGGGTCGCGGTGCTTGTAGGCCTTGGGCCAGAGCTTCTCTCTGCGGTATTCCCACAGAGGCTCAACCACCGAGTAGCCCTTGCCGATGGCGTCCAGGAGGTCATCGAGCATGTCGCCAAACTGCGGCGCGTCCACCAGCTGGCGCACCGCGTCGGCGATTTTCTCGGCTCGCGGCTCGCTGCTGGCGGGCTCAACGGCAATGGACAGGCCAGATACTGCGCGCTTGCGCGTGCCCAGGACCGCCGCATAGTGCGGGTCCTTCTCTTCCATTTCCTCGGCAAGGGTCAGGTAGTCCCGCGCATCGCCCTGGGCGGCCGCCTGCAGGATGGCACGCAGACGGCCAGGGTCGATGCTGGTTGACACGCTATCGGTGGACCAGGCCTGGCGCACGCCCGTGACGCTGGCCTGTACCACCTGGTCCAGGATGTTGACCTTCTGAATCGGGCGACCAGTGCTATCGAGAATGAGGGAGTTGGCCATTACAGAACACCTCTGACGCCCCAGCCTGAGGCTTGGTGATCGTCGTCGAATTTGTCGGAGTTGGAGGAGCGCACGGCGTCATAGCCGTACTGCTCGATCTCCATGCGGCTGGCAAATCGCGCCAGGGCGGTGGCAATACCGGCGTCACCGTGGCGCTTGCCGCCATCGGTTTCCGTGGTGCGAAGGTCGGGGATACGGGCCACCCCCCGAACCATCTTGAAGGCGCGCATATCGCCGATGTAGTCGCGGTCGCTGGGCAGGTCGTACAGACTGCCGTCTTCCAAGTCGGCCTTGAGGCCGGGCATGTTGTCCCGATACCAGCCCTCGGTCAGCATGACCTGGCTGATACGACTGTGGCCGTAGCGGATCGCTGCGGATTCGGCCAGCTGCTGGCCGTTACCTCGGGCGTCATGGGCGCCTGACATGAAGCTCGGCAGCCGGTCGACGATGTAGAACAGAATCTGCTCCTGTTGTTTGAATGGCACGCCCCGCAGCTCGACCAGGAATGGCGGCCGCTTGCGGCTGTCCTGCTCCATCACCAGCGGCACAATCACCGAGAGGTCGCCGCTGCGAGCGAAGTCCATGCCATAGAAGCTCCAGACGGTGCGGGGCAACTGTGCCAAAAGCGGCGCAAGTTCGCGTTCACACCACGCCCAGCTGTCCGCCAGGCGCAAGTGTTCATCCGTAGTGACGTAGCCCACGGGGTAGGCCAGGCGCAACACCGGCACACCGGCTCGGCTGCGCTTCTCCAGGAGCGATAGGGAAAGGTAAGTGCCGCCGCCCTGACTGGGGATGCAATCCAGCTCTTCGTTGGCCGCATCGCCATAGAAGCCGTAAACGTCCTCGACCCACTCGGTTTCATTGGCCACGTCGTAGGGGATGCCCTTGCGCAAGCACACTCGCTTGTACAGGCCATCCTCGACCGCTTCACGGAAGGTGCAGCGGAACAGTTCGCCCTTGCGCTTGCCTGAGCGAATCTCGTCGATCAGCTCGTTGAAGGGGTTGTCCGTGCCATTGTGGGTGCTGATGACGTGGACTTCGCCGCCCCAGATCAGCAGGGCCAGCGCTGCCTTGAGCAGCTCGGCCAGGTCAGGGTGGAAGGCGGCCTCATCAATCACCACAACGCCCTGGCGGCCCCGCAAGTTGGACGGTCGGCTGGTCAGGGCAACGATGCGGTAGCCACTCGGGAAAGAGATGGTGAAGGTCTTGATGTGCTTGTCCGGGTCTTCGTCTTCCCAGATGCCTTGCTCGATCTCGCCAGCCGCGTAATTGAAGGCACGCGCCCACATTGCGCAGGCCTGGATGTACTCGACCGTCATGTCCTGGTTGTAGCCCAGGTAATAGACGTTCATACCACCCGCCCTGGTCGAGCTAGCGGCCACCAGCACATTGTCAGCCGCTTCCGCCCAGGTCAGACCGATACGGCGCGACTTCTCACCGACCTTGAGCGGAGCACGAATTCCGGCCCATCGCTGCTGGTAGCCCAGCAGCACAGCCGGCACGTCCACCACCGCGCCCTGGGAAATGATGTCAGCGAGCGGAGAGCGCTCCGGCTCTGGCGTCTGCGCGGGTGCAAGCTTCACGATGCCATCCCCAAGATTTCACGGCGAATCTCGTCGCGCGCCTGGGAGCTCAAGCCGCCCTTGGTCGTGATCTTGTCGACCTTGGCTGCAGCTGCCTCGGCACGGTCGCGGAATTCGGCCTTCCATTTGAGCTGCACGACAGACGCGCGGCCCAGCTCGGCCACGGCCTTCGCTACCTTGGGCAGGTCCAGCTTGCCCTCGGAGGCCATCAGCAGCTTGAACAGGTGATCCTGGACCAGGCGCATTAGCGCCTCGTTGACGGCGCCCTCATCGTCAGGGGCCGCTGTGACCACGGCTTTTGCCTGCTCGCTGGACTCTCGGAGCGCCGCCAGGCGGTCTTCGAAGCTCTGCCCATAGGCGTGCAGAGCTGACTTGCCGATGCTGTAGCCGCGCGCCTCTAGCTCAGCAGAGAGCGCCTCGTAGCCAGAGAAGTTGGTGTCGACCAGGTACTGATCGAGCCAAGCCTTCATCTCTGGCGGCAGCTGTTTCACCTTCGAACGGGGCGGCATGTCAGGCGCTCCCGTTGCCCCAGTACTTCTCGGGGCGAGCGATACCGGGGTGGCATTCGATGGCGTACTCGGCGATGTCGACGCCGTAGTGGGTCAGACCACAGACCCAAAACCCGGAGGGCTTCTTGTCCAGCGTGACCAGGCTGCGGTCGGCCAGGTAGTCCAGTTCGCGGCGCAGCTCCAGCGGCGTGGCGTCCGGGTAGATGCCCTGGATGGTGGAGAGCACGACGGTTTCGTGCGGGTCCACGGGGCGCGAGGTGTTGAGGGTCAGCAGGATGAACCAGCGGAGGGATTCCCGGCGAGCCTTGGCGGGGTCAATCATTGCGCGCTCCTTTGAGCAGGATGTTTTCGAACTTGAGCGCCAAGCCGTCCAGCTTGGCCTCGATCACGGATTGCCCACGCACCCAGTCCTCACGACGGACGTATTCCATGGGCAGCTCAGCCTTGAAGTTGAGGAAGGCGCGCTCCAGCTGCTGCACGGCTTCCGCGTCCTTGTCCTGGCGCTCCAGAACCTTGGCGAAGTTCTTCTCCCAGTGCTCGCCAGCCTCGCGGCGGGCTTCGTCCTGGGCTGCGAACTTCTCGGAGAGGCGTTTCTCGAACTGCCACAGCAGCAGCCGGACCAGGCCGACCACAATCCCGGCGAAGGTGGACAGCAGCGTTATTGCCCAGCCGATCATTTCCGTTGCCATCAATGGCCCTCCAGGACGTTGATCAGAGCGTCCAGCTGAGCGGCCGTGCCTTGGCACTGCTCGGCATAGCGGACGTGGTGGGCCAGGACGGTGCGCTGGTCGATGCCTGAGGGGAGTTGCTCAGCGGGGTCGCCTGCGGTGGCCGGCGCAGCAGCTCCTGCGGGATCAACCGCGGCTGGCACTCGGGCTCCGGTTGCTTCGTCGTAGATTCGCACCCAGCCGCGAGTAAGCACGCAAGCAGGCACAGGCTTAGGCGGGGCATCGAGCGCGTCCCGGTATAGGTCGTTAACACGGGCAATCTCTCCAGAGAGTCGGTCGGTGGTAGTGCGGTACTGACGTTTCTGCTCGGCCAGGTCGGCGGCGAGGCGGTCAGCTCGGGCGGCTTGTTCGGCTTCCCGCTTCGCGCTGGCTTTGGCATCGGCCGCTACCTGCTGGGCTCTGCGAGCTTCCGCCTCGGCGTACTTGCGCTGTTGCAGCTCCAGGGCAGCCTTGCCCTCTGCCTGCGCCGTGGCGTATCCCTGAGCCCGCGCGATGGACTGCATGGCCTCCATTCCGGAAACGACCAGGCCAATGATGATCAGGACAGCAGCTACGCCGGAAAGTCGTTGAACCCAGGTCACAGGTCGGCCTCGCACAGTTCGCGCTCGGCCGCACGTCGCCGGACCAGGCCGCGAAGTTGCACACCGCCAGCGCGGGTCCAGTTGGAAAGCTGCGCGCAGGCCTGGGCGATCCGGCCCGCCTGCAGCTCGCGCAGCATGGTTGAGTGGCCGCCGCCCTTGAGCCAGACAAACCCGTCCTTCACGCCTAGGCCACCGGGGCCGACGTTGTAGATGAAGGACAGGAAGGCAGCGATAGTCTTGGCCGGCAGCCGGTCGATGACGTCCTGGGGCACCCAGGCTCCGAACACCTGGGCGGCTTCCTCCAGGCCCTTGCGGGTCAGCGCATCGCACTGGGCGGGCGTGGCCTGGTCGCCAA
>NZ_BQHJ01000026.1 GCF_021603645.1 Pseudomonas pseudonitroreducens
GCTTGACCAGGAGCGGCTGCAGCTCGCGGCGGAAGGTGTTGAAGTCCTGGCCGCCGTCGACCATCTCGTCCACGGCTGAGCGGATCGCTTCCAGGATGTCCAGCTTCATGGCCTTGGCCACCGTGAAGATGGTGGCGTGCTCTTCCTGGAACACATCGCGATGGTCAAAGCCAGGCTTGATGCCCTTGGCGCGCAGCCAATCTAGCGCTTCCTTTGGCACTGGAACCTGAGGTTGATCTGTCGTCAAAGCGCGTCCCTCGCATCGCCCAGGGCGCGTGCCTTGAAGCTCGCGGAGGCCAGCGCGTCAATCAGCTGGGCGGGGTCCATCTCATCGAGCAGGCCAGCCAGGCCAGCCTTGAACTCGTCGAAGTCCTTCGCCTTGTTGGCCAGCGCCTGGATGGGGTCGAGCACTGGGCGTATCAGCGGCTCCCAGTCACTCAGGTCGTCGTCGGCCAGCTGGTCCAGCTCGTCGCGCTGCAGCTGCTCGGCGTTCAAGGCCAGGCGTTGCCTGCTGCAGCCGCGACAGCTGCAGGTCTGCTCATGGTTGAGAGCTTGCGGCATCAGTTGGTCATTGATGGGACGCAGTACTTCGGCCCCTTTCTCCGGTGCGGCCAGGCCGAACTTGTCCAGGATCGCAGCGGAATCAACACGCAGGCCACGGTCGATGAAGGGGCCGAGCGCGTCGGCAAGTACCTTGAGGTCCTCGGGCTCCGTTACCTGGAGTACAACTCGTGGGTATTCCTCTTGCGGGCCGTAGTTCAGGTCGACGAACACGCGCACCAGGTCGCGGTTGACCGTGGCGGCCAGTTGCTTGGCGTCGGCCTTGAGGATGTCCTTGCGTACTTCGTTGTGGACGTTCGCCTGACTCTGGCTGGAGCCATCATCCGTGGTCATGGTCTGGCCCAGGACCGCCTTGCTGATCTGCTTGTCCAGCCACTCGGCCAGCTTCTCGAACAGGTCGGCACCACCCGCCGCGTTGGCGATCTCCTGAAACTCGATCTTCATGCCGTCCGGCATAACCGCTGCCGCATCGGCGGCCAGTTGGGCCACGGCGCGGCGCAGCACGGCGATGTCGTCAGGCTTCGCACCAGGGCCATAGCGGCCGATCCGCAACGGAATGCCGTACAGCTCGGCAAAGCGCATCCAGTCCTTCTGGCCGAATGCCTTGCACATGAACGCCACGGCGACCAGGCGAGCCACACCGCCCCGGATGGGAAGGCCTGACTTGAGCCGAGGCGTATGGACCAGAAGGCGATCAGGCGGCAGATCGGCCAGGGAGCCATCGAGCTGCAGCAGCTGCAGGCGCTCCCCAGTCTCTCGGTCGAACTGGAACCAGCGCGGATCACGATGCTTGTAGGCTTTGGGCCAGAGCTTCTCTCTGCGGTACTCCCACAGAGGCTCAACTACCGAGTATCCCTTTCCGATGGCGTCCAGGAGGTCATCAAGCATGTCGCCAAACTGCGGCGCGTCCACCAGCTGGCGCACCGAGTCGGCGATCTCCTCGGCTCGCAGCTCGCTGCTGGCGGGCTCAACGGCAATGGACAGGCCAGATACTGCGCGCTTGCGCGTGCCCAGGACCGCCGCATAGTGCGGGTCCTTCTCTTCCATTTCCTCGGCCAGCGTCAGGTAGTCCCGCGCATCGCCTTGGGCGGCCGCCTGCAAGATGGCACGCAGCCGGCCTGGGTCGATGCTGGTTGAGATGTTGTCCGTCGACCAGGCCTGGCGCACGCCGGTAACGCTGGCATGCACCACTTCGTCCAGGATGTCGACCTTCTGGATCGGGCGCCCAGTGCTATCGAGAATGGGGGAGTTGGCCATTACAGAACACCTCTGACGCCCCAGCCAGAGGTCTGGTGATCGTCGTCGAATTTGTCGGAGTTGGAGGAACGCACGGCGTCATAGCCGTACTGCTCGATCTCCATGCGGCTGGCGAACCGCGCCAGAGCGGTGGCAATACCGGCGTCACCGTGGCGCTTGCCGCCATCGGTTTCCGTGGTGCGCAGGTCAGGGATGCGTGCCACCCCTCTGACCATCTTGAAGGCGCGCATATCGCCGATGTAGTCGCGGTCGCTGGGGAGGTCGTACAGACTGCCGTCTTCCAGGTCAGCCTTGAGGCCGGGCATGTTGTCCCGATACCAGCCCTCGGTCAGCATGACTTGGCTGATACGACTGTGGCCGTAACGGATCGCTGCGGATTCGGCCAGTTGCTGGCCGTTACCTCGGGCGTCATGGGCGCCTGACATGAAGCTCGGCAGCCGGTCGACGATGTAGAACAGAATTTGCTCCTGTTGCTTGAACGGCACGCCGCGCAGCTCGACCAGGAACGGCGGTCGCTTGCGGCTGTCTTGCTCCATGACCAGCGGCACAATCACCGAGAGGTCGCCACTGCGGGCGAAGTCCATGCCGTAGAAGCTCCAGACATTGTGGGGCAACTGTGCCAAAAGCGGCGCAAGTTCACGCTCACACCACGCCCAGCTGTCCGCCAGCCGCAGATGTTCATCCGTGGTGACGTAGCCCACGGGATAGGCCAGGCGCAGCACCGGCACACCGGCTCGACTGCGCTTCTCCAGGAGCGACAGGGAAAGATAAGTGCCGCCGCCCTGGCTGGGGATGCAATCCAGTTCTTCGTTGGCCGCGTCGCCATAGAAGCCATAAACGTCCGCGACCCACTCGGCTTCATTGGCCGCGTCGTAGGGGATGCCCTTACGCAGGCACACTCGCTTGTACAGGCCATCCTCGACCGCTTCACGGAAGGTGCAGCGGAACAGCTCGCCCTTGCGCTTGCCCGAGCGAATCTCGTCGATCAGCTCGTTGAAAGGGTTGTCCGTGCCGTTGTGGGTGCTGATGACGTGTACTTCGCCGCCCCAGATCAGCAGGGCCAGCGCTGCCTTGAGCAGCTCGGCCAGGTCCGGGTGGAAGGCAGCCTCATCGATCACCACAACGCCCTGGCGGCCCCGCAGGTTGGATGGCCGACTGGTCAGGGCAACGATGCGGTAGCCACTGGGGAAAGAGATGGTGAAGGTCTTGATGTGCTTGTCGGGGTCTTCGTCTTCCCAGATGCCTTGCTCGATCTCGCCGGCCGCGTAGTTGAAGGCCCGCGCCCACATGGCGCAGGCCTGGATGTACTCGACCGTCATGTCCTGGTTGTAGCCCAGGTAATAGACGTTCATACCTCCCGCCCTGGTCGAGCTGGCGGCCACCAGCACGTTGTCAGCCGCTTCCGCCCAGGTCAGACCGATCCGGCGCGACTTCTCGCCGACCTTGAGCGGGGCACGAATTCCGGCCCATCGCTGCTGGTAGCCCAGCAGTACAGCCGGCACGTCCACCACCGTGCCCTGGGAAATGATGTCAGCAAGCGGTGAGCGCTCCGGCTCTGGCGTCTGCGCGGGTGCAAGCTTCACGATGCCATCCCCAGGATTTCCCGGCGAATCTCGTCGCGCGCCTGGGCGCTCAAGCCGCCCTTGGTCGTGATCTTGTCGACCTTGGCTGCAGCTGCCTCGGCACGGTCGCGGAACTCGGCCTTCCATTTGAGCTGCACGACAGACGCGCGGCCCAGCTCAGCCACGGCCTTCGCTACCTTGGGCAGGTCCAGCTTGCCCTCGGAGGCCATCAGCAGCTTGAACAGGTGATCCTGGACCAGGCGCATTAGCGCCTCGTTGACGGCGCCCTCATCGTCAGGGGCCGCCGTCACCACGGCTTTTGCCTGCTCGCTGGACTCTCGGAGCGCCGCGAGGCGGTCTTCGAAACTCTGGCCGTAGGCGTGCAGTGCAGACTTGCCGATGCTGTAGCCGCGCGCCTCCAGCTCAGCAGAGAGTGCCTCGTAGCCAGAGAAGTTGGTGTCGACCAGGTACTGGTCGAGCCAGGCCTTCATCTCGGGCGGCAGCTGTTTCACCTTCGAACGGGGCGGCATGTCAGGCGCTCCCGTTGCCCCAGTACTTCTCGGGGCGAGCGATACCGGGGTGGCATTCGATGGCGTACTCGGCGATGTCGACGCCGTAGTGGGTCAGGCCACAGACCCAGTATCCAGAGGGTTTCTTGTCCAGAGTGACCAGGCTGCGGTCGGCCAGGTAGTCCAGTTCGCGGCGCAGCTCCAGCGGCGTGGCGTCCGGGTAGATGCCCTGGATGGTGGAGAGCACGACGGTTTCGTGCGGGTCCACGGGTCGCGAGGTGTTGAGGGTCAGCAGGATGAACCAGCGGAGGGATTCCCGGCGGGCCTTGGCGGGGTCAATCATTGCGCGCTCCTTTGAGCAGGATGTTTTCAAACTTGAGCGCCAAGCCGTCCAGCTTGGCCTCGATCACGGACTGCCCACGTACCCAGTCCTCTCGGCGGACGTACTCCATGGGCAGCTCGGCCTTGAAGTTGAGGAAGGCGCGCTCCAGCTGCTGCACCGCCAGCGCGTCCTTGTCCTGGCGCTCTAGGACCTTGGCGAAGTTCTTTTCCCAGTGCTCGCCAGCCTCGCGGCGAGCCTCGTCCTGGGCGGCGAACTTCTCGGAGAGGCGTTTCTCGAACTGCCACAGCAGCAGTCGGACCAGGCCGACCACAATCCCGGCAAAGGTGGACAGCAGCGTGATTGCCCAGCCGATCATTTCGGTTGCCATCAATGGCCCTCCAGGACGTTGATCAGAGCGTCCAGCTGAGCGGCCGTGCCTTGGCACTGCTCGGCATAGCGGACGTGGTGGGCCAGGACGGCGCGCTGATCGATGCCTGAGGGGAGTTGCTCAGCGGGGTCGTCTGCGGTGGCCGGCGCAGCAGTTCCTGTGGGATCAACCGCGGCTGGCATTCGGGCTCCGGTTGCTTCGTCGTAGATTCGCACCCAGCCGCGAGTAAGCACGCAAGCAGGCACAGGCTTAGGCGGCGCGTCGAGCGCGTCCCGGTATAGGTCGTTGACACGGGCAATCTCTCCAGAGAGTCGGTCGGTGGTGTTGCGGTACTGGCGTTTCTTCTCGGCCAGGTCGGCGGCAAGCTTGTCCGCGCGGCCGGCCTCTTCCTGCAGGCGCTTCGCGCTGGCTTTGGCATCCGCCTCTGCCTGCTGGGCTCTGCGGGCTTCTGCCTCGGCGTATTTGCGTTGCTGCAGCTCCAGGACGGCCTTGCCCTCGGCCTGAGCCGTGGCGTACCCCTGAGTCCGCGCGATGGACTGCAT
>NZ_BQHJ01000027.1 GCF_021603645.1 Pseudomonas pseudonitroreducens
CCGTTTATGTGTAATAGAAAGTCAATAAGAACCGGGCCATGCTCGCCCTTGGAGCTTCTCATACCCAACCGGTATGGCTGTAGCTTCTGAGGAGATCGCCGTCGCTCACCGGATCATCCGGTCATCCTGTTAGTAACCGGTCAAAGCTGATCTGTTACATCGAAGGCGGACACCTGTCCATCGACAACACCCCTGCCGAGCGGTGAACCGCCCTCCCATGTACATATGACCAAAACGTCGCCGTTATCCTACCGTTCTGTCATGCCTACCCACGACGGAGTATTGACGGTCTCCGTCCTATAACATAGCTTTTCCGAAAGGCGCTCAAGTACATATCGTCATGTGCATACGAGCCTCGTGTCGTTAAAAGAAATGGTTGGTGCCGCATGAAAGTGCTCTTCATGATGCCGTTCGGCGTGTCGAGCTTCTCCGCCCCCATCAAGATCAAGGCTTCGTCTTGGTGTTAGTGCCAGATGCACGTCACCTTGCGGTGCAGGAATGGAGTGTGAACATGAAAGCAGAAACGGAATCGCGGATTTTTTCGGTGGACGAATATGTCCGTCCGTCTAACGGCGAACCGATCCGTTCAGTTGTTCTGGAGACCAACGATTCTGTCGTTGTAGTTTGGCACGCCTACCCTAGGCAGGAAATAGCTGCCCATGTCCATCCTCACGGCCAAGATACTTGGACGGTTATCTCAGGTGAGGCCAAGTATTATCAAGGCAACGGCGTAGAAATTCATCTTAAAGCTGGAGATATTGCCATTGCAAAACCTGGGCAAGTACATGGTGCCGTGAACTCTGGTCCAGGACCTTTCATATTTGTCTCCGTGGTTGCGCCGGGCAGTGCAGGTTTTGCGTTATCTGAGAAATAGGCGAAAGGCCTGAGAGGAACCTGATGAATACACGAGTATTTACGTTCGCTGGTGGAGAAACGGGGGTTTGGCGCGTTGTTGCGATGAATGCCGTGGCAGGAGCCCCTCTCCCTGGAATCCCACGGCTCAACGTAGCCGCTGGCTCTGTTTCGCCGCAGCCTCCGGGCACCAAATGGCTCCTTCGCGGGATAACGAGTAACGAGCGCTATGTCGTGCGTGAAGAGAAGGATCGTCTCGTGGCGAAGCAGCCAAGCTTGGGTCGAGCAGAGGCTACCTGCGCCGCCCTGATCCCTATCCGGAAAAACCCCTCATGGTGGGGACTGTCTCAAGACGAACGCCGGAAGATTTTTGAGGAACAGTCCCGTCACATTCACATCGGGCTCCAATATCTCCCTGCTGTGGCCCGCCGCCTCCACCATTGTCGGGACCTGGGCGAGAACGAACCCTTCGACTTCTTGACTTGGTTCGAATATTCCCCGTCTGATGAGACGGCCTTTAACAGGCTTCTGGCCGAACTCCGAGCCTCGGTGGAGTGGCAGTATGTCGACAGAGAAATCGACATCCGGCTAGTGCATGAGCCGGCCTAGCATCAGGTTTAACTTCGATCTACGTGCGGCACACTCCTGCGACACCCGCAGCCCAGCAAAACCCCGAAAAATCTAGTGTGTCGCATAACTTAGGAGTAACGCGACAGGTATGTCTAGCGAGCCACTAGTCGCTTAAGAACTTTTCTACTTATAGCCTCCTCTTTCTCTCATCGATCTCCTCGGCATCCTGCCGTCTAGAGCCGGCACATTGTCCAGCTTTCGAATGAGGCTCTCCAGCTTTTCCAAGTCGCCCTCGGCAATGGCTCGCTCGTCGGGAGTTAAAGGCACGGCCTCCAAGTACCGTCCGATAGACGATTTGCTTTCCAATGCTTGGGCCCTTGCGCTGGCTTTCGGCAAGTTGAAGTCACACCCCGCACAGGCCATGCGATGTGGGCAGCTGCTCCAGAAGGGATTTGAACAATACGAGTCGCCCAAGTCATAGAAGGTGTAGGGGGCATCTGAATGGCGAACAATTACGTCATGATCGATCAAAACGGAGACCATATGGGCCATTTGATCGGCTTTAACGAAGGATGCTGCCAGCTTGGTAGGCCGAATTCGAATGTAATGCAAAGTCGAATTCGGCGAGCTATGTCCCGACCACTGCATTAGCTCGATCAGCGACATGCCCTGAGGGACGCTGGCGAGCGCCGTCACTGCGGAGGCACGTCCCCGGTGGCTGGTGATTCGCCCGCGACTGTCCTCCAGTGGCACACCCGCCTTGGCGCATAGCATTGGAATGATGGTGCCATTAATGACACTGGAGCCTATGCGCTTGCCTCGAAACTGAAATAGGTAGCTAACTTTTTCCCCGGTTCGCTCATCCAGCAAAGCGGCCTGGTTAGCAGGCCTGTCCTCCAGCCAGGCGTCAATGCGCTCCTTCACGACCACCGCTACAGGTTTGACGAAAGCTTTGAACGTCTTGCTGGCAGGAATATCGAGATAGCATAAAGTTTTTGCTGGAACGATGGTCCCATCCTCGTGTACCACATCATTGGTCTGAGGATGCGCGCATCTTTTATCCAAGCGCATGATTTCATTGCTGCGCAAACCAGCGTGCGTCCACACTACAGCAATGGCTTGAACCATCGACAGCGGATAGTGAATCTCCGAAAGCAGATCACTACGCTCAAGATTTAGACTCGCCCAAATCAGCTTGAGCCAGGTCGAGTCATCAATTACCCGCGGGTTGATACCCGAGTTGAATGTCACGGATCGCGGGGTGGCGAGGTGATGCCGGGGGCTGAACTTCAAACGACCCCATCCCCAGAGTTCAAAGTCTGTAAAAAATCGTCGCAAGGCATGTAGAAAGCCGCGCTTCGAGTTGGCAGCGATAGGCTGACCAAGCCCCTTTAGCTGTGTTCCCTTCGCTGACTCCAAAGCCCACTCACCGACCGTCATCCGGTCGACGGCAGCAATAAATGCAGCGCAAGTGGACATGCTCCAATCGGTAGGCGCCGCCATTCCTGATTGCTCGCGCGCTAGCCAGACACCGGTCCTCAAGATAAAACTGTAATTGCTTTCACGTGTGCGTGGACGCAAGGTGGAAGTGTCTCGCCATCGACGGCACCACATTGCCCAAGTCGGATCGATGCCTTCGATGCTTTTCGCCCGCCAACAGGTATAGCCTCGCATGCGTAAAGGTTTCGCCAAAATCCCCATGGCAGCGAGGCCGTGAGATACCTTTCCGACCGATCTCGCGACACCTTCGCTTCGATGCTGTTGGCCCTTCAGTAGCAGTTCCTCGGTGAATGTCTCCAACCGCGGATCGCCGTTTTCCAGCATCAAGGCACCCAGCACGTTGGAAAGGAACTGCTCAAGATGGCGAGCAGCGTAGCCCAGCGATCTCAACGCTTGGCTCAAGCGAACGTGCTCATGTCTGAACACGGCATGGCCGAAGATAAAAGAAGCATATATCGCCGGCTGCCGGAATTTGGCGATACGCTGCGGGGTTCGAAAATCGCCGAGATGGTAAGCAACGGAAGCGAGATATGGTCGTGATCCTGCTCGATTACTGAGCAAGGTCAACCACTGCGACTCAGACCAACACCAGTAGGGTTTACCGGTTTTGCTGACATTCCAGAGAATGACTGCCACTGATGAAATGGCTAATCGCTGAGAAACGCCGCTGTGCGCCGCTATATCAGCTAGCGGCCTCATGAGCTCAGGTATCTCTGATTGGAGGTAGCCCCAGTCTGAACGGTGAGAGCGATTCGAAAGTATGCTCAGCTCGATTTTCGATAGATCGCTCTGACGTACGTACTTGCTCGCGTCGAACGGAACATAAGGGGTGACTGAGGGGGTGCTCATAGCAATGCCTCAGACCCAAAGAGTTCACAGAACATCCGAGCATCGAGACTGCCGACGGAGTGCGCCATCTTTGCGGTTAAATCCGCGCCAGATAGGTGCAGGTAAATCAAAGTGGTTTTGGGGTCTCGATGTCCAGCATACGTGGTCAGTTCATGGAGCTTCCAGCCCGCACGGGCCAGATGGGTAAGCCGAAGGTGGCGAAAGGTATGAGTGCTCAGGTGCGATAGTTTCGCTTCCTTGGCCCACCCTTCAACCGTTTTACTCCACGCCCAACGGGACAGTGGCGAGCCTCGATTACGATCTGATGCTGATCGAAACAACGAACCTCGCATCCAGCCAGCGCCGCGAAGAGCATGTAGATGCTCTATCAAGACAGGTGCAATGTCTGGGCTGTAGCACACGACGCGGCTGCGTTTGCCTTTGGTCGTTTCCGCTCGCACCGAGATCAGTCGGTGTGCAACGTCTAAATCCTCAATACGCAAGGCCACCAACTCGGCACGGCGAAGAGCCCCGAAATACGCCAACGACAGCATTAGTCGATCACGGATAGACGACCTGGCCGCAATACTGAGAAAGTGTCGCCACTGCTCATCGGTGGGAATGTCTGGCAACTTAATCAGCCGTGGGAGCAAGCCCCTGACAAACCCTCCATGTCCAGGCACTTGGGCCAGCCGACCATGCTGTCCGCGGGGCACGGGGTTGTGCTCGCAAAGACCCTGAAAAACGAGGTGGTCGTACCACAACCGGATAGCAGTAAGCCGCTGGTGCAAGGTTGAATTCGCCACCGCGCTCTTTGCGCCAGGTAGCAGCTCACGGATGTAGAGCGTGACTTGTTCGAATGTCGCGGATTCGGGTTTCAGCCCACTCCCTTCGCAATGCAATAAGTAATGCGCAAGGGCACGGCCATAGGCGTCAAGGGTGGCCGGCGCACGCCCCAGATTACCCAAGAGCTCCAGCCAAGCTTGTACACTGGAATAACGACTTAACACTTGCTTGTGCAATGGGGTGGTGGTCATGGGCGCCCCCTGAGCGTCAACGGATTCAGCCTAGCTCAAAAGCATTCCACCTAACTTAATACAGCGC
>NZ_BQHJ01000028.1 GCF_021603645.1 Pseudomonas pseudonitroreducens
TGGACCCTAACGTCACCAGCAGCGAGAAGGATGCGAAGAAGGTATTCAAGGACCTGCCCGATGGGGTCAACCGCGCGTCGGGTGGCTGGATCGATGGACCTGGTAGTTACACCAGCGACAGCATCCGAGTGAACGCCTCGCGCGGGGAATACATGCTGCAGGCCCGAGCAGCACAACGCCTCGGAGCAATGAACCTGGAGCATATGAACCGTACCGGCGAGCTGCCTGGTCGTGCTGACTTGGTGCCATACATCCCGCAAATGCCTTCACTGGATCGGGTGGGAGAGAGGCAACCGATGTCCTTGGAAATGCCGTGGGGCGGCTCCTATGCCGTGGAGGCAACACCCGCCGAGGCCTCCCGTATGCAAGAGGACATGAAGATCGCTCGCATCAAACTAGGAAAGCCCAATGTCCGCCGATAACAAACCCACGCCGCTGGTGCTTGGCGGAATCGAAATCGTCCCGCACTCCGGCACCATCCGGCAGCGCTATGAGCCCATCGGCGGGAGCAGTACCTTCCGCCTTTCACGCGGAACCGGCATCAAGCAAACGCACTGGCAGCGCACCGCAACCAGCGTAGGTGGCACTGGCTACCTCGACCCCGGCCTGTTCGCCCTGGACTACAGCGAACCGCTGGAGCTGCTTTGCGTTCAGCCCCGCTCGATGGAGGGGGTTACGCCTATCTTCACTCTGCCGCCCGCAGCGAGCCGCCGCCCGAATGATTCGCCCACCGGCTGGGCAAGGGTCGGAGACACCTGGATCGAAACGTCGCTGCAGCTTGAGGGCGACGTGGCCCACCTGGGAGCGGTCGCCAGGGCGGCGGGCTACCGAGTCTTCTGGCTGCCTCGCCTGGTGGTTTTCACTGACGGCATTGCCTCCGAGTTCGACAACGGCACCGGCATGTATGACTGGTCCTTTGAGGCGCAGGAGGTCTGATGCTCAACGTCCTGCCGCTCAACACCAGGCCGCTCAATACGCTTTGGCGCCGTGCCGCCGAGCCAGGTGGCCCGGTGGTCATTCTGCCCCCGGCCCCCATTGCCCCTGGTGTGATTCCACCGGGCTACGGCTACCGCTGGGACGTCTCTGTGACTATCGGCGGCGTGCAAGTCTCGGCCAGGCTCTCCCAGCGTATGGAGATTGACCGGGAGGAAGGCGCGGCAGGGGTCGCCACCTTCTCCTTGTTCTACCCGGACGGCACCGACGTTCCGCTGGACCTGGACGGCGAAGAGGTGGTCATCGACTTCATCAGTGAAACGGGCGGTGTCACCAGGCAAGAACGGCGTTTCACGGGCTACGCCATCGAGCCGTCCTGGGATATCGCTAACCGGCTGATGAAGATCACCTGCAGCGATCAGCTCCAGTACCGGGTCGAGAACATGACGGTCGAGCAGATCGACGCGCTGACAGGAGGCTGGTGGACGCCCGACATGTTCGAGTCGCCTGACGGCCGCAGCCGTTGGGACTACGCCCAGGAACGCCTTGAAAGTCGCACGGTATCCATGGATGTCAGTCCGACCGGTGAGATTCGTGTTACCAGTTGGTATGCGACGGAACCTGCGGCCCGATTCGCCCCCGGCAGCACCATCTATCAGAGCGCGTCGACAGACCTGGCCAAGACCCAGCAGGCGACAAACCGCGTCGAGCTGGAGGTGGAGTACCGCTATTCCCGGCTGTGGCAGCGAGACGAAAGCTATGCATGGGCACACCCAGGCGCAGGCGGTCATGGGGGCGTGCAGGGGTTCTGCACCTGGCGGCCGGATAGTACCGACCTGCCCGACGTCGCAATGATCGAGCAAGCCACCGAAGGTGCCGGGCTGACGCTGCTGCCTAATCCCAGCTACTTCAAGCTGCCTCCCAGCAGCGGTGACCCCTGCGGCAATGGCCAGGGGTGGCGCAACGACTACCCCGATTTGCTGCTGGGGGCCGACTGGACGGGCTCGCGGCGCTGGGTTCAGTCAGTGACGGAAAAGTACAGCCTTGTCATCGCCTGTCCGAAGGGCCTCGGCCCGACCGGGGGGCAGGTAGTCAGCAGGCAGAGTACGGGCTTCGAGATCGAGGACAGCAAAGCCGAAGAATGGGAGAGCAAGACCATCACCGGCCCTGTCTCTGGCGTCCAGGACCTACGCGATGACGCCCGGCGTGATGCCGTTCTGGAATGCTCGATCCGTCGCGCCGTCGCCACGATTGTCGGCGGGCAGCGGGGAACCACGATCAGTTGGCAGGTGCCGACGTCTCTGGCCCTCGGCCTCGACCTAATCCACACCCTGGAGTTAGCCGACCAGGCCGAAGGCACCGGCAAGGTGCGCCGGATCGTAGACGAGTACGACTTCGACGCTGGGTCAGCAGTCACCACCCTGAGCATCGCGATGATGCGCGGCGGCGGCTTGTCTGACCCGCTGACCGTCCCGGCTAAGCCCGTGGTGGATGCGCCTCCAACCCACGTTGGCCACCCAGCCCTGGCCACACAGCTTGGTATGCGCAACGAGAGTCCGATCTACGACGACGATCTGGACGGCTTCGCGGGCAACTACGACAACCGCGACGACGACATCAACCCCGACCTGGAAGAGTTCCCGCGCCGCATGACCATCACCGCCTCGGAGATTCCCGCCGAACTGCGAGATGAGCGGAAGGTCGCGGTTGCTGGGCTCTACCAGGTCGGCATCCCCAACGACCACCTGGTGCTTTGACATGAGTGCAGCAGATGCCCGCCGCGCTAGCGGCAGCTCAATGGAGGCCAGCCGCCGCGCCAGCGGTAAGGCCCTGATCGATGACCTTCGCGCTATCCAGGACAGCAACACCCAGGAGCGGCGCCTATCGCAGATTCCCCAGCGGGGCGCACTCGCAGGCCAGCGAAGCCGGGCCGACTATGTGGCGCCTGCTGCGGCAGTGAGTGGCGGTATCGCCAGCCCGCTTACTGAGCCCGATGCCGCCACGCGCGAGTACTTCGACTCGGTGCTGGTTCCGACCACTGACGGCTTGATCTGGGCACGCTGGAAGAGCCTCAAGAAAATCCACATGGTCGACGCGAACAACGCGCCTGTGGCCTTTGAGTTCAAGAACGGGGTGCAGAAATGAGGTTCCTCAATAACTTGGATGCAGTCCTGACGGCCCCTTTGGCACTCGGTGGGCTGCAACTGCCAATCAGTACCGAGTCCGCCGCGCGGCTCACAGCGGGCGTGGACTACCTGCTCACGCTGACTAACAGCGCCGACCCCGCAGAGCAGTCCAGCTGGGAGGTCGTGAAGGCCAGGCGCACAGGTTCTGTCGTCGCCATCGTGCGCGCAGTTGAGGGCGTCGAGAGCAGCTGGGCACAAGGCGCGCGGGTGTTCTGCACCATTACCGCAGGGGCTCTCAACCAGGTGCTGGCCCGCCTGGACGCTGCCGAGCAGGTCCAGGGCCAACTGCAACAGAACAACGACGCTTTGCAGCAAGCCCTCAATGCGCTGACGGAGCGTGTTGCGGCGCTTGAGCAAGGCGGCCCTGGCCCTGATCCAACGCCCTCGGTGCTGACCGATGGCGCAGGCAACATCCTGGTCGACGGCCAGGGCAACACATTGATCATGCAGGAGTGACCCTATGCCAAACATCACGCACGTCGTAACCGGCGCCACCTGGCCCAGCACGGCACCACCCTCCGTTGGCGCCCACTACATCATGGTGGATGCCGACGAGAACCCAACCGGCTCATTGTGGTTTGCGGTCGCTGCCGAGCAGCCGGAAGACTGGGTGCTGGTCAAGGGCAGCCCGAAAGGGCTCTATGCCGATATCAACCACGTCAGCACCACTCAGGCAGTCGACCGCATGGCGCGCCTGGTCAGCCTGAGCGTGGGCTTTGACCTGGAAGGGACACAGGCCCTGGCGGTGGTTGAGTTTCCTGATTCGCCAGTGATCCGCGAAGACCTGGTGCTGGAAGTTTTGGCCATCAACGGCCGATCCGTCACCGCGCGGGTCGACGTAAAGTTCCCGTACCCCATTGGTGGCATCACCATGCCCGACGGGGCGGAAGGTGTCACAGCCGCTGTCGGCGAAGACTTCCTGCGGCTCACCATCACCCAAGACATCCGCCTGACCTTCAAGGGTATTGAGTACGCCGCCGAGGGCGGCGACCCAACGATGGCTTATGCGACAGTCGTTCCCA
>NZ_BQHJ01000029.1 GCF_021603645.1 Pseudomonas pseudonitroreducens
GAGTGCCTTCGGGAATCGGAACACAGGTGCTGCATGGCTGTCGTCAGCTCGTGTCGTGAGATGTTGGGTTAAGTCCCGTAACGAGCGCAACCCTTGTCCTTAGTTACCAGCACGTTATGGTGGGCACTCTAAGGAGACTGCCGGTGACAAACCGGAGGAAGGTGGGGATGACGTCAAGTCATCATGGCCCTTACGGCCAGGGCTACACACGTGCTACAATGGTCGGTACAGAGGGTTGCCAAGCCGCGAGGTGGAGCTAATCCCATAAAACCGATCGTAGTCCGGATCGCAGTCTGCAACTCGACTGCGTGAAGTCGGAATCGCTAGTAATCGTGAATCAGAATGTCACGGTGAATACGTTCCCGGGCCTTGTACACACCGCCCGTCACACCATGGGAGTGGGTTGCTCCAGAAGTAGCTAGTCTAACCGCAAGGGGGACGGTTACCACGGAGTGATTCATGACTGGGGTGAAGTCGTAACAAGGTAGCCGTAGGGGAACCTGCGGCTGGATCACCTCCTTAATCGAAGATCTCAGCTTCTTCATAAGCTCCCACACGAATTGCTTGATTCACTGGTTAGACGATTGGGTCTGTAGCTCAGTTGGTTAGAGCGCACCCCTGATAAGGGTGAGGTCGGCAGTTCGAATCTGCCCAGACCCACCAATTGTTGTGGTGTGCTGCTGATCCGATGGGGCCATAGCTCAGCTGGGAGAGCGCCTGCTTTGCACGCAGGAGGTCAGGAGTTCGATCCTCCTTGGCTCCACCATTAATCGTCGAAAGCTCAGACATGAATGTTCAGGTTGAACGAACATTGATGTCTGGTCTTTGTGCCAGAACTGTTCTTTAAAAATTTGGGTATGTGATAGAAGTAGACTGAATAATCTCTTTCACTGGTGATTATTCAAGTCAAGGTAAAATTTGCGAGTTCAAGCGCGAATTTTCGGCGAATGTCGTCTTCACGTTCGAGACAATAACCAGATTGCTTGGGGTTATATGGTCAAGTGAAGAAGCGCATACGGTGGATGCCTTGGCAGTCAGAGGCGATGAAAGACGTGGTAGCCTGCGATAAGCTTCGGGGAGTCGGCAAACAGACTTTGATCCGGAGATCTCTGAATGGGGAAACCCACCTAGCATAAGCTGGGTATCTTGCACTGAATACATAGGTGCAAGAGGCGAACCAGGGGAACTGAAACATCTAAGTACCCTGAGGAAAAGAAATCAACCGAGATTCCCTTAGTAGTGGCGAGCGAACGGGGACTAGCCCTTAAGCTTCTTTGAATCTAACAGAACGCTCTGGAAAGTGCGGCCATAGTGGGTGATAGCCCCGTATGTGAAAGGTTCTTTGAAGTGAAATCGAGTAGGACGGAGCACGAGAAACTTTGTCTGAATATGGGGGGACCATCCTCCAAGGCTAAATACTACTGACTGACCGATAGTGAACCAGTACCGTGAGGGAAAGGCGAAAAGAACCCCGGAGAGGGGAGTGAAATAGAACCTGAAACCGTATGCGTACAAGCAGTGGGAGCCTACTTTGTTAGGTGACTGCGTACCTTTTGTATAATGGGTCAGCGACTTATATTCAGTGGCGAGCTTAACCGTATAGGGAAGGCGTAGCGAAAGCGAGTCTTAATAGGGCGTTTTAGTCGCTGGGTATAGACCCGAAACCGGGCGATCTATCCATGAGCAGGTTGAAGGTTAGGTAACACTGACTGGAGGACCGAACCCACTCCCGTTGAAAAGGTAGGGGATGACTTGTGGATCGGAGTGAAAGGCTAATCAAGCTCGGAGATAGCTGGTTCTCCTCGAAAGCTATTTAGGTAGCGCCTCACGTATCACTCCAGGGGGTAGAGCACTGTTTCGGCTAGGGGGTCATCCCGACTTACCAAACCGATGCAAACTCCGAATACCTGGAAGTGTCAGCGTGGGAGACACACGGCGGGTGCTAACGTCCGTCGTGAAAAGGGAAACAACCCAGACCGTCAGCTAAGGTCCCAAAGTTATGGTTAAGTGGTAAACGATGTGGGAAGGCTTAGACAGCTAGGAGGTTGGCTTAGAAGCAGCCACCCTTTAAAGAAAGCGTAATAGCTCACTAGTCGAGTCGGCCTGCGCGGAAGATGTAACGGGGCTCAAACCATACACCGAAGCTACGGGTGCATCGTAAGATGCGCGGTAGAGGAGCGTTCTGTAAGCCTGTGAAGGTGAGTTGAGAAGCTTGCTGGAGGTATCAGAAGTGCGAATGCTGACATGAGTAACGACAATGGGAGTGAAAAACTCCCACGCCGAAAGACCAAGGGTTCCTGCGCAACGTTAATCGACGCAGGGTTAGTCGGTCCCTAAGGCGAGGCTGAAGAGCGTAGTCGATGGGAAACAGGTTAATATTCCTGTACTTCTAGTTACTGCGATGGAGGGACGGAGAAGGCTAGGCCAGCTTGGCGTTGGTTGTCCAAGTTTAAGGTGGTAGGCAGAGATCTTAGGTAAATCCGGGGTCTTAATGCCGAGAGCTGATGACGAGTCATCTTTCAGATGATGAAGTGGTTGATGCCATGCTTCCAGGAAAAGCTTCTAAGCTTCAGGTAACTAGGAACCGTACCCCAAACCGACACAGGTGGTTGGGTAGAGAATACCAAGGCGCTTGAGAGAACTCGGGTGAAGGAACTAGGCAAAATGGCACCGTAACTTCGGGAGAAGGTGCGCCGGCGAGGGTGAAGCATTTACTGCGTAAGCCCATGCCGGTCGAAGATACCAGGCCGCTGCGACTGTTTATTAAAAACACAGCACTCTGCAAACACGAAAGTGGACGTATAGGGTGTGACGCCTGCCCGGTGCCGGAAGGTTAATTGATGGGGTTAGCGAAAGCGAAGCTCTTGATCGAAGCCCCGGTAAACGGCGGCCGTAACTATAACGGTCCTAAGGTAGCGAAATTCCTTGTCGGGTAAGTTCCGACCTGCACGAATGGCGTAACGATGGCGGCGCTGTCTCCACCCGAGACTCAGTGAAATTGAAATCGCTGTGAAGATGCAGTGTATCCGCGGCTAGACGGAAAGACCCCGTGAACCTTTACTGTAGCTTTGCACTGGACTTTGAGCCTGCTTGTGTAGGATAGGTGGGAGGCTTTGAAGCGTGGACGCCAGTCTGCGTGGAGCCATCCTTGAAATACCACCCTGGCATGCTTGAGGTTCTAACTCTGGTCCGTTATCCGGATCGAGGACAGTGTATGGTGGGCAGTTTGACTGGGGCGGTCTCCTCCTAAAGAGTAACGGAGGAGTACGAAGGTGCGCTCAGACCGGTCGGAAATCGGTCGTAGAGTATAAAGGCAAAAGCGCGCTTGACTGCGAGACAGACACGTCGAGCAGGTACGAAAGTAGGTCTTAGTGATCCGGTGGTTCTGTATGGAAGGGCCATCGCTCAACGGATAAAAGGTACTCCGGGGATAACAGGCTGATACCGCCCAAGAGTTCATATCGACGGCGGTGTTTGGCACCTCGATGTCGGCTCATCACATCCTGGGGCTGAAGCCGGTCCCAAGGGTATGGCTGTTCGCCATTTAAAGTGGTACGCGAGCTGGGTTTAGAACGTCGTGAGACAGTTCGGTCCCTATCTGCCGTGGACGTTTGAGATTTGAGAGGGGCTGCTCCTAGTACGAGAGGACCGGAGTGGACGAACCTCTGGTGTTCCGGTTGTCACGCCAGTGGCATTGCCGGGTAGCTATGTTCGGAATAGATAACCGCTGAAAGCATCTAAGCGGGAAACTAGCCTCAAGATGAGATCTCACTGGGAACTTGATTCCCCT
>NZ_BQHJ01000030.1 GCF_021603645.1 Pseudomonas pseudonitroreducens
GGCGAGCCTTCGACTGAAGCGAATAGACATCGCTGAGCGAAGCTTGCCCGGCCGGGGCAGTGCGCATGTCCTTGGCCAGGTCGGCGAACTCTTTGGCCACCGTTTCGCGCTGTTTCTTCGCAGTCTCCAGGCGCTTGGCAGCAGCCTCATACATGCGCATTTCAGTGGCCAGCGCGGTCTGGAGCTTGGCCAGGTTGTCGGTCCTGATTTTGTTCATGTTGTCGGTGTGACGCTTCTCGGCCGCTTCCTGGGCCTCGGCTGCGGCAGCCTGGTCAGCTGTCATCTGCTGCAGCGCCTCGCGGTACTCGCGAGCACGCTTGGCCGCTGCCAGGGCCTCATTGCTCACCGGTGCGGTGGGGCCATCGCGCTGCATGTCACGCCGACTGGTCAGCTCGGACTGCTTGCGGTAGTGCTCTTCTGCCAGGCGCAGCGACTCGGCATAGGCCTTGCGCTGTTCGTCATTCATCCGAGCCAGCGCCTCGGCCGGCTGGATCACCACGTCGGCGTACTTGGTCGTCGCCGTGATCGTGTCGTTGAGGGCTTTCTCGTAGTCCTGCTGACTCTTGGTGAGTTCCTGGTTCTGCTTGTACAGGTCATACAGCTGCATGAGGTTGTTGCCCGTCCAGGCAACCACGCCCAGGGCGAGCGCCCCCTTGGCCAGGGACGCCCAGCCAGCGACGGTTTTCAGGGAGGCGACCAAGGTGCCGAGCTGGCCGATCAGCGACGAGATCCCAGGGCCCGCGCCTGGCAGGGACGTGAGGGCTGCCTTGAGCAGTAGGGCGGGCTCTTTCATCGCAACCATGACCTTGGCACCAGCGAACAACGCAACGCCCAGTCCAACGATGGACGCAATGGTTACTTGCACTGGCTTTGGAAGTTCCGAGAAGAACTTCAGAACCTTGGCAGCGCCATCGAGCAATGGAGAAAACGCCTCGGCCACCTCGCCAAGCTGAAGCTTGAACTCCCGCCAGGAGGCATTGAAACGATCCAGCTCAGCCTGAGGCGTGTTGGACATCTTGGCGTAAGCCGCCTCCATGGAACCGCCGGCCTCGCCCATGGCCGTTACTTCTGCGCGCATATCCTTGATGTACTGAGTGAGGCTCAGTACAGCGGTCCGCGCTTCGACGTCCGGAATGATCTGACGCATGGCATCAAGGCCGAGCTTTCGGGATGCGATGTCTTCCAGGGTGGTGGTAAGCCCCTTCCAGGAGATGCCCATCTCAGCCAGCTTCTTCTGCGCATCAGGGGTGGGGGCGGCCAGGGCGTTGATGGCGCCCTTCAATGCGGTGGTGGCCTGCGGCGTCTTGATGCCCGCGATGGTCATCCGAGCGATAGCCGCCGCGACCTCATCGAAACCAACGCCAGCGGCTTTGGCCGTTGGCAGAACGTCACCAATGAACTGGGCCAGCTCGGGGAAGGTGGTCACACCATCCTTGACCGCCAGGAACATTTGGTCATAGCGCAGCCCCAGGTTGTCGATGCTCTCACCGTAGGCGTTGACGATGGCCAGGCCGCCAGCCGCAGCAGTGCCCGTCTCAGTCATGCCAGCGATAGCTGCCTTGATGGACTGCTCCAAGACCTTGATGCCGTTGTCCTCGGATACACCAGACGACAGGATGTCGTTGAGCGCCTCAGCCGACTCAGTGGCGTCACGCCCATAGGCGACGGCGAGATCGCGCACGTCCTTGGACATTTCCTTGAGCTGTGGGCGGGTCAGATTGGTGATGGAGTCCACCGCTGCCATCGCCTGGGCAAACTTGGCGTAGAACTCCAGAAGCTCGTTGCCGCCATAGATCAGGGCGCCCAGACCAGCCACGGCCAAGCCGGCCTCAATCTGTACCTGGCGCAGTGAGCCAGCCCAGCCAGTCGTTTCCTGAGTCAGCTGAGCCGTCTTTTCGCGGAGGCCGATCTGAGCTTGGGCCAGCTCGACGGACGAGAGCTGCCCATCGCGCTGCAGGAGTGCGTACTGTTGGCGGAGCTTCTCAATCTCTGCACGTACCTCGCGGTGGGGGCGAACGCCCAACGCCTGGCGAGCACCTGCGATTCGCGCTTGCTGATCGGCGGCCGCGCTGGCTTGTGCCAAATCTGCCGAGAGACGCTTTTGCTCGTTGCTCAAGTAGTTGGTGTCAACGCCTGCAGACTTGAGCGAGGCGGACAGCTGGGCAAGCTGCGACTTTTGACCGCTGATCGCCTGCTCAAGCGTCTTGGCCTCTTGCGTCGCTGCGCGGTAGGCCATCTGCTGGGCCTTGGTGGGCTTCTCGGCGGCGATCAGTTCGTTAGCCAGATCCCGCACGCGATCCCGAACGTCGTTGAGCTGCTTGCTGTTCTCGACTAGGCTCGCCTGTAAATCGCGCACGGACGCGATCTGATTCAGCGGGCGCTGCAGCTGCTCCACTAAGGCAGAGTAGCCAGCCTTGAACTGCTGCAGTTCGTTGCGGCCCTGACTGGCATCGACACTTACTGAGAGACGGACATCAGTCATGAAGGCTATCTACCTGTTAATAGCGTTGGTTCTTGCATTCACTTTTTTTTCTAGGCAGATCGCAGAGTTCACAGGAGGCTTGGTTGTTGTCCTTCTGTTCGTGCTGCTGCTCGTTACTCTGTTCAAGCCGTTACTTTCTGCCTCGGCTGGAAAGGCGAAGAAGGAGGACTAGCTCCCCGCCTTCATCCGCTCTGCCGCTTCAATCGCCTCGTCGACCGCTGACTGCCACGTACCCCAGGGGTAATCCCACACCCCGGTATGGCCCTGGCGAATCAGGGCACTAGCGTTCCGTTCGAGTCTTCGGAGAGCTTCCCGAGGACTTGTTTCCCCACCTCCACGATTCGCTCGCGCAGGACGAAAAAATCCGTGTTCACCTCGCGGGTCGCTTCGAACACCTTGCGCAGTTGGCTGGGCGCCAGGTCATCCAGCTGGTCGACATCGAGGTCAGTCATCAGGGCCAGCTCAGTCAGGCTGATCTCTGGCAGGAGCGTGCTGCTAATCACGTCGCTGCTGTCGCCCTCGGCCATCATCTTGAGCAGGTGGCGAATCTCACCCACCGTCAGCTCGCGCACTTCCACGCTGATCTCGCCCAGGGGAATGGTCTTAGTCAGAGCCATGCTCATCTTCGGAAACTCCAGGAGCCGGCCCCTTGCGGGGCCGGGAAGGTGGAAGGGTTACAGCCAGTCGATGCGGTAGAAGGGCGACTCGCCGACCGGGCGGGAGGTGTCGGCCAGCACTTCGCCTTTGGAGAGCAGCTTGCCGGGGTTCTCCGCATCGATCAGTGCCAGCTCTTCCGCAGGCGGTGCCTTCCAGCGCCAGATGGTCACGACCACCGGGCGGCCGCTGTCGGCTTCGTTGAGGCCGTCCAGGACGAGCTTGTACTCGGCGCCGGCTTCCACGATGGGCTCGATGCGGATCGCCTTGGTGCTGGTGTAGGCGATGGTTGCCGGGGTCGGCTCGGTGATCGCGGTGCTGTCTTCCTTGACGCGGAAGCCAGCGGCCGACACCTCGACCTCGGTGTTCGGCACCGGGGTGCTGCCCTGGGTCTTGGTGATGACCAGGCTCTTGGGACCAGGGAAGTCAGTCACCACCAGGCTGCCCGGAATCAGGACGACCGCCTCGCCAGTGACAGTCTCCGGCTCCAGCTCGATGACCTTGC
>NZ_BQHJ01000031.1 GCF_021603645.1 Pseudomonas pseudonitroreducens
ATAAAGAATTGCTTGACGACCATAGAGCGTTGGAACCACCTGATCCCATCCCGAACTCAGTAGTGAAACGACGCATCGCCGATGGTAGTGTGGAGTTTCTCCATGTGAGAGTAGGTCATCGTCAAGCACCTATCCCAAGACCCCTGGTCAGCATCGCTGGCCGGGGGTTTTGCTTTTGCGCGCGGGAAAGTCGGGCCATTGCTGCGTAGGCAATTCAGGCATGCCTCTATATGATGCGTGCCTGACACTTGCGGGGGTGATATGCAGACCTTGCTGAAATTGCTGAGCGATGGCCGCTTTCATTCCGGAGAAGAGCTGGGTGCTCTCCTCGGGGTAAGTCGTAGCGCCGTCTGGAAGCGCCTTGAGGGCCTTGAGCGGGACTACGGCATGGTCGTGCAGCGAGTACGCGGCCGTGGTTATCGCCTGGAGGAGCCGCTGAGCATCATCTCGCCCAGGTCCGATTCCGGCCAGTGGCCTCTCGATGTCCTGTTTTCAATCGACTCCACTAACGCTGAGGTTCTGCGACGCCTTTCTGCCGGCGCCGTGGCGCCGTTCGCCATTCTTGGCGAACGCCAGACCGCTGGGCGGGGGCGGCGAGGGCGGCAATGGGAAAGCCCCTTCGGCGCCAACCTGTATTACACGCTGGGTATCACCGTGCGCGGTGGTGCGCAGGAGTTGGAGGGGTTGAGTCTGGTGGTCGGTCTTGCGGTGGCAGGAGCGATTCAATCTTTGGGTGTGAAGGATGTAGGCCTCAAATGGCCCAATGATGTTCTGGTGGCTGGCAAGAAGATTGCCGGCATCTTGCTTGAGCTCACGGGAGATCCTGCTGACATCTGCAGCGTCGCCATTGGCATTGGTATCAATGTGAATATGCGCAAGGCGGACGCCATTGATCAGCCCTGGACTTCGGTGCGAGAGGCTCTGGGCAGGCTGGTCGATCGCAATGAGTTGCTGCGGGCGCTGGAGTCGCAACTTGCGCACGTACTTTCCCGCCATCGCGAGCGCGGCTTTGCCGCGAGCCGCGAGGAGTGGGAATCCCTTCATCTATGGCAGGGGCGGCAAGTCACGCTGTCTACTGTCGCCAATAATATCGTTGGGCGTGCCCTTGGCATCGATGAGCGAGGTGCGTTGCGTCTCCTGGTTGATGGGAAGGAGCAGAGCTACAGCGGAGGCGAGCTGAGTCTGAGGTTGTCGGATGATTCTTGAGTTGGATTGCGGAAATAGCCTGATCAAGTGGCGGGTGGTCAGAAAGCACGACCTGGTGACCGTCGCTGGTGGTGTGGCTGATTCCGATCAGGTGCTGCTAGCGCAATTGCAGACCAGCGAAGTGGTCGACATTCGCTATTGCCGTCTGGTCAGCGTGCGGAGTGAGCAGGAAACCGACGCGCTGCGTGTCAGCTTGGAGAGCGCTTTCCCTGTTGTGGTGCAGATCGCCGCGCCGGCGACCGAGCTGAGCGGTGTGCTGAATGGCTATCGTGAGTATCAGCGGCTGGGGATGGATCGCTGGCTTGCCCTCGTGGCGGGTCATTGCCTCGCGGGGCGTGGCTGCCTGGTGCTCGATCTTGGCACCGCGGTCACTTCCGACCTGGTTGACTCGGCCGGCAGGCACCTGGGTGGCTATATAGCTCCCGGCATGCCTCTGATGCGCAGCCAGCTCCGTACGCACACGCGGCGTATTCGCTATGACGATGAGGCGGCCCATGAGGCGCTGCAGAACCTGCTCCCAGGTCAGGAAACTTCCGAGGCAGTTGAGCGCGGTTGCGTGCTGATGCTGCGCGGGTTCGTGCGGGAGCAGATCGATCTGGCGAATAAACTGCTGGGTGATGACTGCGCTGTCTACCTGACCGGGGGCGATGCCGAGCTGGTCAAGGATGAGTCTGCGCGCGCTGTCGTGCTCCCGGATCTGGTATTTCTCGGCCTGGCACTTGCCTGTCCGATCGAGTGAGTCTGACCGATGCGTTGGTTTTTCCTCTTCCTCCTCGCCCTCAATGTCTTCTATTACGTCTGGCATCAACAGCAGGCGCCGCTCCGCCCGAAAGAGATCGCGCCGCTCAGTCTGTTTCACACTGAGCAGAAGAATATTCGTCTGCTCAGTGAGTCTGCCGAGACGCCTCAGCGCCGCCCCGCGGACGAAAAGCCGGCCGCTGCTCCCGCCTCTGCGTGTGTCTACCTGGGCAATTTCCCCGTAGAGGATCGCGCACGGCAGTTGGTCCAGCGCTTGTTGAGCCTTGATGTCCAGGCCTCAGTGCAGACTGTGGATGCGGCTGCTGGTACCGACTACTGGGTTTATCTTCCGCCTCTGGCTTCGCGGCAGGCCTCCTTGTGGCAGCTGCGCGAGCTGCAGGCGCGCAAGATCGATAGCTACATCATCACGGAGGGGGATCTGACTGACGGGATCTCCCTTGGCATCTTTCAGCGCAAGGATTCCGCCGATAGCGTGGTGGAGCGGCTGAAGACTGCAGGTTACGACGCTCTGGTGCGCGAACTGGCTCGTTCGCAACATGATTACTGGGCGCAGGTCACCCCGGAAAGCGGGCGCCTGGTGGATGACTCTCTGGTGCGTCAGCTGGCCCCGGATTTCCCCGAACTGCAAAAACAAACAATGCCGTGCAAAAACGTTGCAAGCCCTCAATAGTTTGAATAGAATGGCGCCCGCTTCACAGGGGTGACCTGAAAAAGGTCGAACACTGGAAGCCGTTGTCGAAGAGCTAAGCTCAAGTTTTTTAAAGAAAAACAGTTGACAACGCGGTGGCAGGCTGTAGAATGCCGCCTCACTCGGAGGGGTTCCCGAGCGGCCAAAGGGATCAGACTGTAAATCTGACGTCTCAGACTTCGAAGGTTCGAATCCTTCCCCCTCCACCAGTTTCAAGCGTGAGCTACAAGCTCCGCGGGTATAGTTCAGTGGTAGAACCTCAGCCTTCCAAGCTGATGATGCGGGTTCGATTCCCGCTACCCGCTCCAAGTTTGTTGCTGATGTCTTGCTCATGTAGCTCAGCTGGTAGAGCACACCCTTGGTAAGGGTGAGGTCAGCGGTTCAAATCCGCTCATGAGCTCCATCTCGCAAAGGCAGATATGAAAATATCTGCCTTTGTTTTAATGGTGACGTGACTTTCTCAATTCCTTACGGGAGGCGGTCAAGATGGCTAAAGAAAAGTTTGAGCGTAACAAGCCGCACGTAAACGTCGGCACCATCGGTCACGTTGACCACGGCAAAACCACTCTGACCGCTGCTCTGACCAAGGTCTGCTCCGAGACCTGGGGCGGCTCCGCTCGCGCTTTCGACCAGATCGACAACGCGCCGGAAG
>NZ_BQHJ01000032.1 GCF_021603645.1 Pseudomonas pseudonitroreducens
TCTCGGCCGCTTCCTGGGCCTCGGCTGCGGCAGCCTGGTCAGCTGTCATCTGCTGCAGCGCCTCGCGGTACTCGCGAGCACGCTTGGCCGCTGCCAGGGCCTCATTGCTCACCGGTGCGGTGGGGCCGTCGCGCTTCATGTCGTTGCGACTGGTCAGCTCGGACTGCTTGCGGTAGTGCTCTTCTGCCAGACGCAGCGACTCGGCATAGGCCTTGCGCTGCTCGGCATTCATCCGAGCCAGCGCCTCGGCCGGCTGGATCACCACGTCGGCGTACTTAGTCGTTGCCGTGATGGTGTCGTTCAGCGCCTTCTCGTAGTCCAGCTGGCTCTTGGTGAGTTCCTGGTTCTGTTTGTGGAGGTTGTACAGCTCCAGGAGATTGCTGCCGGTCCAGGCGACTAGGCCCAGAGCTAGGGAGCCCTTTGCCACAGATGCCCAGCCGGCGACGGTTTTCAGCGAGGCAGCCAGGGTGCCAAGCTGGCCGATCAGCGACGAGATACCAGGGCCTGCACTAGGTAGAGCCGTAAGAGCTGCCTTGAGAATCAAGGCAGGTTCCTTCATGGCCGCGAACACTTTGGCGGCAGTGAAGCCAACAGCAACCAGTCCAGTTGTGGCAACAAGGAATGCCTTTACTGGCTCAGGCAACATGCCAAAAAGTTCCAGAGCCCTTGACGCCCAATCCAGCAGCGGCGCGAAGGACTCAGCGACCTCGCCAAGTTGCAACTTGAACTCACGCCAAGAGGCATTGAAGCGATCCAGCTCAGCCTGCGGCGTGTCGGACATCTTGGCGTAGGCCGCCTCCATGGAACCGCCAGCCTCGCCCATGGCTGTCACTTCGGTGCGCATTTCTTTGATGTACTGGGTAAGACTCAGTACAGCGGTGCGTGCTTCGACATCCGGGATGATCTGGCGCATGGCATCAAGGCCGAGCTTTCTGGATGCGATGTCTTCCAGGGTGGCGGTAAGCCCCTTCCAACTGATGCCCATCTCGGCCATCTTCTTCTGTGCATCTGGCGTCGGCGCGGCCAGGGCGTTGATGGCGCCCTTCAATGCGGTGGTGGCCTGCGGTGTCTTGATGCCCGCGATGGTCATCCGAGCGATAGCCGCCGCGACCTCATCGAAACCAACACCAGCGGCTTTGGCTGTGGGCAGGACATCACCAATGAACTGGGCCAGCTCAGGGAAGGTAGTCACGCCATCCTTGACCGCCAGAAACATTTGGTCGTAGCGGAGCCCAAGGTTCTCGATGCCCTCACCGTAGGCGTTGACGATGGCCAGACCACCAGCTGCGGCGGTGCCGGTTTCGGTCATCCCTGCGATTGCTGCCTTGATGGACAGCTCCAGGACCTTGATGCCGTTGTCCTCTGATACACCCGAGGACAGGATGTCGTTCAGTGCAGATGCCGACTCGGTTGCGTCACGCCCATAGGCAACCGCCAGATCCCGCACGTCCTTGGACATTTCTTTGAGCTGGGGGCGCGTCAAGTTGGTGATGGAGTCAACCGCCGCCATGGCCTGGGCAAACTTGGCGTAGAACTCCAGGAGCTGCTTTCCGCCATAGATCAGAGCGCCTAGACCAGCCACAGCCAGGCCGGCCTCGATCTGCACCTGGCGCAGCGAACCTGCCCAGCCAGTAGTCTGCTGGGTCAGTTGTTCGGTTCGCTGCTGCAGATTGATCTGAGCTTGGGCCAGCTCAACCGTGGACAGTTGCCCATCACGCTGCAGGAGCGCGTACTGTTGCCGGAGCTTCTCAATCTCGGCACGCACTTCGCGATGGGGACGAACGCCCAGCGCCTGGCGAGCGCCTGCGATTCGCGCCTGCTGGTCGGCGGCCGCGCTGGCCTGTGCCAAATCTTCCGAGAGGCGTTTCTGTTCGTTGCTCAGATAGTTGGTGTCAACGCCTGCAGACTTGAGCGAGGCGGACAGTTGGGCGAGCTGCGACTTTTGACCGCTGATCGCCTGCTCAAGAGATTTAGCCTCCGTCGTCGCCGCCCGGTAGGCCATCTGCTGGGCTTTGGTGGGCTTCTCAGAGGCGATCAGCTCGTTAGCCAGGTCACGTACTCGGTCCCGGACATCGTTGAGCTGTTTGCTGTTCTCGACTAGGCTCGCCTGTAAATCGCGCACGGACGCGATCTGATTCAGCGGGCGCTGCAGTTGCTCCACCAGGGCCGAGTAACCAGCCTTGAACTGCTGCAGTTCATTGCGGCCCTGACTGGCATCGACACTTACTGAGAGACGGACATCAGTCATGAAGATTTATCACCTGGTAGTGCCACTAGCACTGATCTGTGTTCTGTTCCCTAAGGCCTTTTCTTGGGTTATGGGAGCAGCGTTGCTGTTGCTGTTCGTGCTTTTCCTGGCGGGAATGCTCTTCAAGCCCCTTTTCCCTGCCTCAGCTGAGAAGGCGAAGAAGGAGGACTAGCTGCCCGCCTTCATCCGCTCTGCCGCTTCAATCGCCTCGTCGACCGCCGACTGCCACGTACCCCAGGGGTAAGCCCACACCCCGGTATGCCCCTGACGAATCAGGGCACTAGCGTTTCTTTCGAGCCTTCGGAGAGCTTCCCGAGGACTTGTTTCCCCACCTCCACGATTCGCTCGCGCAGGCCGAAAAAATCCGTGTTCACCTCGCGGGTCGCTTCGAACACCTTTCGCAGCTGACTGGGCGCCAGGTCGTCCAACTGATCGACATCGAGGTCAGTCATCAGGGCCAGCTCAGTCAGGCTGATCTCTGGCAGGAGCGCGCTGCTTATCACGTCGCTGCTGTCACCCTCGGCCATCATCTTGAGCAGGTGGCGAATCTCGCCCACTGTCAGCTCGCGCACTTCCACGCTGATCTCGCCCAGGGGAATGGTCTTAGTCAGAGCCATGCTCATCTTCGGAAACTCCAGGAGCCGGCCCCTTGCGGGGCCGGGAAGGTGGAAGGGTTACAGCCAGT
>NZ_BQHJ01000033.1 GCF_021603645.1 Pseudomonas pseudonitroreducens
AGCGAGGCCTTGCCCTCGGCGACCCGGCGCAGGTAGCCCACCGCATCCTCGTAGCGCTTGCGCTTCTCTTCAGTGCTGCTGGCACCGTCCGACGACATCCGATACATGGCGATGTCGCAGCACGTCTGAATAAGGGTGGCCGGCTGCTCCACCAGCGGTAGCCGGTGCAGCACGCCCACATAAGCGTCGATTTCAGCGCTGGCACCGGCCAGCGCCTCATCGACCACATCGTCATCGAGCACGCCATCCTGGTCGTCATCAGCGACGACCAGGAGGGCATCCATGCCCCAGCGTTTGATCAGCTCTTCGCGGGTGGCGTAGGGCATGACCGTTACTCCTGACCGCCTTCGCTGCCTTCACCTTCCGCAGGTTTCGCGGAAGAGTTGGCATCGTCGGCTGACTGCCCTTCCTGGGTAGCCTCAGTGCCTTCCTTGGCGGGCGCCTTGGCACCGCCCTTACCGCGCGCACTAACCTTGGCGCTCCCTTTTTTGGCGGCTGCCTTCTGCGGAGCTTTCACCTGCGCTTTCGCCGGCTTCTGCGGTGCAGCTGCAGGAGCTGGTGCAGGTTCAGCTGCAGGCACCGGAGCCGGAGCCGGCTCAGGCGAGGCACCAGCCGGGGCTGCCCCGAGGCCACCAGACGGCTCTTGGATGCTTTCCAGATCGCCATCCACCAAAGTGACGGTCAGCACCGGGTCGGCCTGGAGTCGCTCCAGCTCGGCCTCGGTGAATCGGTCGGCCGGGTGATCGGTGACTTGTCTGGGATGGGCGACGCCACAGCGCCGGTAGCCGTCCCGAGCAGACTTGATGCGCACGATCATGGCGATGCCCCCTTAGGCCAGCTCGTTGCATACGAACAGCTCGGCAGTGCCGGCCCATTCGTTGCCGCCGTTCTCGTCCTTGATCAGCAGTTTCCGGGCTGCAGCTTCCAGCTGCGGCGGCACCACCAGGAGGCCGGGGGTAATGTTCAGCGGGCGACCGCCGTCGGCCTTGAACTGGCCCATGGCTGCACGGGCTTTGCCGTAGAACTCGCCGGTCAGCGGTTGCTGGCTGGCGTAGGCCATCTGCCAGAAGCCGAAACCTGCGTTGCAGCGATAGCGGATGCCATGCACGAACTCGTCGTGATCGAAGACGTGCTCGCTGTTCTCCGGGTTGGTCTTGCTGGTCAGCTCAGGCTTGGTGCGTTCCTGGAAGATGATTGGCTTGATCGCGCGGCTGACGTCCAGGAGATACCAGGTCGGTCCCGGATTCGCGCCGGGAATGTCGACGTTGCTGACGGAGGTCGCCACCCCGGTGCCGTCCACTTCCGGGTAGACCGGGTGATCGGTATCGAAGAAGTTCTGGCCGTCGTAGCAAGCCGAGGTCATGCCGGCCTTGAGCGCGGCGAATACCAGTGCATCGGGGTGATAGGCAGCAGCGCGGGCCATCTCGGTGAACATCGGCATGTAGATGCCGGCCTGGTCGTCCTCGACCGCAGTGCGCAGGATCGACACCGTGCTTTCGAACAGCTTGTTGGCGACCTCGTAGCCCTCAGCCGTCATGGCCTTGACTACGCGAGCACCTACCCACTCCTTCAGCATGGGGAACTGACCCAGCCAGGCGTAGAGGTTCGAAGCGCTTACGCTGGGGACCAGCGTGGCAACTTGCTGCCACTTGGCCTTGGTCTGGTTGTCGCTGAGCGCCCGCTGGTATTCAGCGCGATAGCCCTTGAACAGTGCGGCCAATACGGCCGGCGTGACGGTAGTCGCCATGGTTACTTCACCCCCTTGGTGTTTTCGATGTACTGCTCATCGGTCCAGCCGAAAGCCTTGGCGGCCGCATGCTCTTCGGCGTTGAGCGCCTTCTTCTCGCCCTGGTGCTCACCTTGTGGCGTGACGGGATCGATGACGGAAGGCGCGTTCTTCACGAACTCGCGGAAGCGCTCCAGGCCGCCTTCTTCCTGGCAGGCCGCCAGGTGGTAGCCCTTGGTTGCCGGAGTGATCTTCCCGATCTTGAGGGCGCCCTCGATCTCGGCATTGATCGCGAGGGTCAGCTGGCTTTTCTGGTGTTCCTGCAGCTGGTTCTCGGCGTTGAGGGCTCGCTGTTCCAGGGTGTTGTAGTCCTGGCGCGGAACGTAAAGGGCCAGGGACGGCGCCTTCTCGCTGTTGGCTGCGGTCTGCAGGGCGACTTTCTTGTCTTCCAGCAGCTTGTTGACGGCTGCCACGGCGTCCTCTTCCGTGGCGGTTTCGGGCAAGCCAAGGGCCGCCAGGATGGCTGCAAGCGCCATATCGGATTCCTCCGGTTGTTGTGAAAGGAAAGCGGCCTGCTCGGAGTTGAGGGCCTTGGTGAGCAGGTTCGGCTTGTTGACTAGGGCGAAACTGCTGAAACGGGCGATGCGTCCGGTCCGCTCGTCGAAGGCGAACACCGGGGAGATGTAGCGGTACTCCCGCGACTCGATGGCGTTGCGCGCCTTCTGCGTCCACTCCACGCGGGCCTCCACCGCGCCGCGCTCGTTGACGCGGTACTCACGCGCCCAGCCGGAGGCCTCGGCCCCTTCGCCCTTGGGGGCTTTCAGCTCGGTGGCGTGGTTGTAGTCGAACGGCAGATCGGTTCCCTGGGTGTGGGAAACCGTCTCGGCAATGACCTGGCTGGCGTCGTAGGACCACTGACGGCCATCACGGCCGCCAATGGTTGGACCAGGAGGAAGGACCTCGACCCACTCAGGCACGTCAGTACCCAGCTCGAAACAGAGCGCGGTGGCGAGGGCGTTACGGAGTGGGGATGTCTTTTTCATGTCGCCATGGTCGGCGACATGAAGGGGGATTTTTAGAGGAAGGGGTTCAGC
>NZ_BQHJ01000034.1 GCF_021603645.1 Pseudomonas pseudonitroreducens
CGTTGGCCGCCAGGCGGCCGTCGGTCTGGGCGAGGTAGAGCACCGGCACCAGGACCTTTTCACCGTTGATGGTGGCTTCTTCAAGCCAGACGATGTCGTGGGTCAGCGCGGCGACCTGTTCGGCGCTGAGGCCGACGCCCAGTTGCAGCTGGAGGCTGTCCTTGTAGGCGATGGCGTTGTCCATCAGGTACTTGAACAACGCTTCGTCGCTGGCCATGCCGTCGATGTAGCGCTGGCCGGTGCGGGCGACCACCGCTTGCTGGATCAGTCGCTGCTCGTAGATGCCGTCGCCGAGGTGTATCCAGGGCGGGGCCGCGCTATATTCAAATTCTTAAAGAACCGGGCACTTGCGAATTAGAGTAGAAAAATAAATCTGTCCCCTTTTCCTTTTCGCTTTCTTGATGACACAACTATTCAGAGAATAGATATTTCTCTCGAACCTGCCTCATGCAGTCAATCATATTCTCCAACCGCTGCCCCTCAAGACCAATCGCTGCCAAATCGTCTGCGCAACAATTATCATACGCACTAGCCAATACCTCCAGCATGTCTTCTGCATAAGGACTTTCTCTAGAAAGTTCCAATCCATAGCACATTCCCTCCTTAAATATTGCTGTCTGCAATACCGCAAAAAACCCTACATCATCAGTCGTGCAAAGAGAGCCCGCTTCATCTTGAACATATGCAAAGGCTTGCTCTGGCCTAAGGTTAATCTGAGATATCGCCTTTTCATAAAGCCGAGAAACTACCGAGCATATCTCCTCCACGGTCAAGTCGAATGACATCTTCATTTCTCCATGGTAAAGATATTTAATTGAATATTAGGGTATCTCTCGCGAAACTGACTAACAATATCACTACAGCTTGGGCAGACCATTTTTTCTGAAGAAGAAAAGGGGACAGATTTATTTTCCGTACTCTAATCCTGACTCCGCGCCTAGTTTTAGAGTAGAAAAATAAATTTGTCCTCGTTTCGGTTCAACCGATTGATTAAGGAGATGCTTTCCGGTAGAACGATACAAAACCCTTCCCATTTTCGCGCCCTAAGCTATTCGACTAAAAACCAATCTCGCTTTTGATCTAAGCATCGTCTCATCCAAGTAGACCCCAGGATTTTTATTTATAAGAAGAACATCCTCACTATACATATCAGCGTCACCATAAAGCTCATCTAGCAAAAAAAACAAATCCTCATCAAGAACCCTTGATTCACCTTTGAACTTTTCGATATACAAATCTCGAAATTCACTCGCAGATATAAAACCCTGCAAGAATTTCCGTATCAACTCCTTATACTCAAGACCTGGACCACCCATTACCCACCCCCCAACTTTCCATCTCTCAAAACATATTTTAGCTGTTGCGGATTTAGCTTCCAGCCTGACAAGAAGTTACCAGCCGAATCACGAATCACATTTAACCCGGTACTCGGATTAACAAAGTGACTAACAGGACTCCCTCTATACGTACCGTATATCAATTTTGTTCCAGGATCCGATATATGACTCTGTATTGCCCTCTCAAACTCATTGAGCGCCGCTTTATTCTGATTCCCTGCAACCCCAAAGTCGGCAGCATGTTTAAATGCGTGCTGCAACTGCCCTTGATTAAATGCAATTTCAGTATTTACCGAAGTTTTGACTATTGGTCGAACGTACGGCAACCCAGCTTCAGCATCTGCCGCCCCACCAGTCGAAATCTTTGATGACGCGGAGCCAATAGTTTCACTACTTTTAGCAGCGGTCGACTCTGCAAGCTTAGCCTCAATCTTGCCAGCAATTGCTTCACCGGCCGCCCTCACCCCTCGCCCTATACCACTACCGGTACCTTTGGCTCCTGGTAGCAGTAACTCCTCCACGGTAGTTTCACGAATTACACTGTCACCAACGACCAGCCCCAGTGCCTCCCGGATGTACTGCTGCTGATCGATCTGACCCTTGAAGCTTCCGATCTCTCCGTTGTGGGTACCGGTCTGATCGGATCCGTACTGAGCCAAAGCGCGTTGCAAGTTGGCCCATGCGGCGCTGGACTGATTGCCCAGATACGGCTGGTTGAACAGGTTGCTGTCGGCAAATTGCTCCGCCGTGGCCTGGAAGGCGTACACCGGCTGGCCGTGCGCAATGATCGGTTCGCCGTTGGCCCAGCGTAACGGCTCACTGCCCATACCCATCGTAGAGACGGAGTTAAAGGCAATTTCACTGATGTGGTCGAAATTGGCCCTCAGACTGCTGTCCGGATTGAGGCCATCCAATTGCTTGAGCAAGCTCAGGTACTGCTCGCTCTGCGTCTTGTCCACGGCAGTACCAGCGCTGAGAGTGAGCATGTCCTCCCAAGTCAGGCTCCCGAGGTCGATCTTTCCGTATTGGGCCTCCAGCTCCTTCGCCTTTTCACGAATCTGCCGTTGCTCTTCCGGGTGGAGCTGGCGGTTATAGGCGGTAGCGTTCTTCGCAATTTCCGCGCCTTTGCCTACGTCGCCATTCACCGCTGCCGCAGCCAGTACGCCAACGATTTGCGACTCCATCAGCTCGAACTTCGGATCGCCCTTAGCCCAGCCATGTAGCACGTTGGCCAGGGCCTCATTGACCCCGGCGGCCATGGCGCCGGTCTTGAAATCGCTGCCGGTTGCTTCGGCGAGCAGGCCTCCCATCAAGGCATGGGCAACGATTTTCTGCAGGCTGCCGTCCCGATAAACATTGCCGCCATAC
>NZ_BQHJ01000035.1 GCF_021603645.1 Pseudomonas pseudonitroreducens
GAAGACTCGAACGGAACGCTAGTGCCCTGATTCGCCAGGGCCATACCGGGGTGTGGGATTACCCCTGGGGTACGTGGCAGTCAGCGGTCGACGAGGCGATTGAAGCGGCAGAGCGGATGAAGGCGGGCAGCTAGTCCTCCTTCTTCGCCTTCCCCTTGGGGACTAGTGGGGATACCAGCATTCCCATGATCACTAACGACATAAGCACTATGAACCCAATCGCCACTATCCAAGTTGCGGCCTTGGGAGAAAAGCAGGCTACGACTGCAATCGGAATTACTAGGTGGTAAACCTTCATGACTGATGTCCGTCTCTCAGTAAGTGTCGATGCCAGTCAGGGCCGCAACGAACTGCAGCAGTTCAAGGCCGGCTATTCGGCCCTGGTGGAGCAGCTGCGGCGCCCACTGAATCAGATCGCGTCCGTGCGCGATTTACAGGCGAGCCTAGTCGAGAACAGCAAGCAGCTCAATGACGTGAGGGATCGCGTCCGCGACCTGGCTAACGAGCTGATCGCCTCCGAGAAGCCCACCAAAGCCCAGCAGATGGCCTATCGCGCGGCCACGACTGAGGCAAAATCGCTTGAGCAAGCAATCAGCGGTCAAAAGTCGCAACTCGCCCAGCTCTCCGCCTCGCTCAAGTCTGCAGGTGTCGACACTAACTATCTGAGCAACGAGCAGAAGCGCCTCTCGGCAGATTTGGCACAAGCTAGCGCTGCTGCAGACCAGCAGGCGCGGATTGCTGGAGCGCGCCAGGCCCTCGGGGTGCGCCCTCATCGTGAGGTGCGTGCCGAGATTGAGAAGCTCCGGCAGCAGTACGCACTCCTACAGCGCGACGGGCAACTATCCACGGTTGAGCTGGCCCAAGCGCAGATCAACCTGCAGCAACGAACCGAACAGCTGACCCAGCAGACTACTGGCTGGGCAGGTTCGCTGCGCCAGGTGCAGATCGAGGCCGGCCTGGCGGTTGCAGGGCTCGGCGCCTTGATCTACGGCGGAAAGCAGCTCCTGGAGTTCTACGCCAAGTTCGCCCAGGCAATGGCGGCGGTCGACTCCATCACCAGCCTGACACGCCCCCAACTTAAGGAAATGTCCAAAGACGTGCGGGATCTGGCTGTCGCCTATGGTCGCGATGCCACCGAGTCGGCCGAGGCGCTCAACGACATCCTGTCGTCTGGTGTCTCCGAGGACAACGGCATCAAGGTCCTGGAGCTATCCATCAAGGCGGCCATTGCAGGGATGACGGAGACTGGCACCGCTGCGGCGGGCGGCCTGGCCATCGTTAACGCCTATGGCGAAGGCATTGAGAATCTCGGCCTGCGCTACGACCAGATGTTCCTCGCTGTAAAGGATGGCGTTACCACCTTCCCGGAGCTGGCGCAGTTCATTGGTGACGTGCTGCCCACGGCCAAAGCCGCTGGCGTTGGCTTCGATGAGGTCGCGGCAGCAATCGCTCGGATGACCATTGCGGGGATCAAGACGCCCCAGGCCACGACGGCCTTGAAGGGTGCCATCAACGCCCTCGCCGCGCCGACACCGGACGCGCAGAAGAAACTGGCTGAGATGGGCATCTCCTGGAAGGGGCTTACCGCCACCCTGGAAGACATCGCATCCCGAAAGCTCGGCCTTGATGCCATGCGGCAGATCATCCCGGATGTAGAGGCGCGTACCGCAGTGCTGAGCCTCACGCAATACATCAAGGACATGCGCGCCGAAGTGACGGCAATGGGCGAGGCCGGCGGCTCGATGGAAGCGGCATACAGCAAGATGTCCAATACGCCGCAGGCAGAGCTTGACCGCTTCAATGCCTCTTGGCGGGAGTTCAAGCTGCAGCTGGGTGAAGCTGCCGAAGCATTCGCTCCAGTTCTGGACTTTGGCACGAAGATTCTCGCGCTATTTGGTGAGCTACCAAAGTCAATCCAAGTGACGATTCTAAGCCTTGGTCTTGTGGGGGCTGCGTTGTTCGCTGGCGCCAAAGTCGCAACTGCTATGAAAGACCCACTGATCATGCTCAAGGCAGCTCTCACCGCTTTGCCTGGTGCAGGGCCTGGTATCACATCCCTTGTCGGTCAGCTCGGCACCCTGATCGCCTCGCTGAAAACCGTTGCCGGCTGGGCTGCCTTGGCCAAGGGGTCGCTCGCCCTGGGCGTGGTTGCCTGGACGGGCAACAACCTCATGCAGCTGTATGACCTGTACAAGCAGAACCAGGAACTCACCAAGAGTCAGCAGGACTACGAGAAAGCCCTCAACGACACCATCACGGCAACGACTAAGTACGCCGACGTGGTGATCCAGCCGGCCGAGGCGCTGGCTCGGATGAATGACGAGCAGCGCAAGGCCTATGCCGAGTCGCTGCGTCTGGCAGAAGAGCACTACCGCAAGCAATCCGAGCTGACCAGTCGGCGTGACATGCAGCGCGATGGCCCCACCGCACCGGTGAGCAATGAGGCCCTGGCAGCGGCCAAGCGTGCTCGCGAGTACCGCGAGGCGCTGCAGCAGATGACAGCTGACC
>NZ_BQHJ01000036.1 GCF_021603645.1 Pseudomonas pseudonitroreducens
GCGATAGTCTTGGCCGGCAGCCGGTCGATGACGTCCTGGGGCACCCAGGCTCCGAACACCTGGGCGGCTTCCTCCAGGCCCTTGCGGGTCAGCGCATCGCACTGGGCGGGCGTGGCCTGGTCGCCAAGTTTCACGCCTCGCGTCCAGCCGTCGCAGATGGTCGGCTTGTCTACGGCATCCAGGTAAGCGACCAGCTCGCGGCCTTCAAAGTGGCCGACTACGGGCGTAGCGATCAGCAACGCCGCCGCCAAGACCCGCGCCTTAATCCCCATTGCTGCCTCCGACCAGGGCCTTGAGCTTGGCCAGCTCACGCTGGCCCACCTCGGGCGCCGATTTCTTGAAGTCGCTGATGCGGTAGCTGGTGTCATCGCGGCGCGGTGCAGGCTGCGGGCCTTCGGCCATCGAGCGGCGGCGGCCGCTGATGAACTGGCGGTAGGCCTGGATATGCGCCCAGCCGGTTCGGACGTGCTCTTCTACCAGGTCGCGCCAGTGGGACGGACAGCGCTCCATTAGGCTGCGGCGGCGTTCCAGGCTCGACTCAGCCAGGACCAGCGCGGCGAACTCGCGCGGGCTGCAGGGGGCGTGGTGGGTCGGTGATTTGTCCATGCCGCCATGGTGCTGACTTGGCGACTGCGGATTTAGAGGAAGGGGTTCAGCAGAAAGACAAAGCCCCGCGAGTGCGGGGCTTAGTCGAAGAGGTCAGGCGTGCTGTCGAGCGGTGGCGGCAGCACCTGGTCAAGGATGATCCAGATACGACGGTCGCTGAGCTGATAAGTTCGCGCCAGCTCGGCAACAACTACCCGAGCGCCCACGCCTTCCCGGACAGCTTGCTCAAACTGGCGGTGAATCTCCAAGTCGCGAAGCCGGCGCAGGGCCGCGTCACAGCGCGGGATGTAGATGGTTTCACCGCCAAGGCGGGCGGTGAGGCGCTGGGCCGCCTCGTCGCCGATGATGTCCACCAGGGCGGCGACCTTGATCTGGCCGTTCCGCCCCTTGCCGCGTGAAAACTCCCAGGTGGTGCCCCCCAGCTCACTCACCAGGCGCAGCGCCGCATTCATCCCGACGACCTGGGCAATCTCTAGGACCTGCCCAGGAAGCTGGTCGCGCACCTGCTCCAGGTTCATACCGGCCGCCCATTGCGCTTGGCGTCATAGGCCAGGGCCGCGACCAGCTTGCCCAGCTGTTTGCAGTCCATCCACTCGATCTGATCGACCTTGCAGATGCGCTTGCCCATCGCCTCGGCGTAGCTCCAGGGGCGCTTGGCCTCGGCCAGGAACGCTTCGATTTTGGCGACCAGGCGCTGGCGATCATCGGATACCTGCGGAGCTGGGCGGTCTGCCGGCTTGCCGGTGGACTGCCAGCCCAGGCGCTCCAGCTCGGCCAGCACGCGGCCGATCTGGCGCGGGGTCAGCTTGGTCGACGAGGACACACCGGCCACGCGCTCCAGGAGCGCGCGGTAGGTGTCGTCTTCCATGCCCAACTGACGGCGGGCGATCTGGATCAGTTGGCGGCCTTTGCTGCTCATACCAGGTTCCTCGGCTGGATGTCGTGGCGGAACTTCGCCGGAGTGCGGCGGGCCATGTTGCCCAGGAGGCGCAGCCCCAGGGTGATGGCCTCGGCTTCATCGTCGAAGCCACCCACCAGGCGTACCGCCTCGATGTCGGCCCGAGTGCCTGCGTAGGCCTCAAGCTTGATCTTCTCGGCGCCCAGGGCGGCCTTACGGGCCTTGCGATTGGCGCGCAGCCGACGCTGGCGAATAGCGTCTTGCTTGCGAATCTTGTCGGTGCGTGGCTTTGCCATGTTTTCCTCGGCTGCTCATCAGTACCCAGCCACCACGCTGGGCAGACCGCTCCAGCCAGGCCGGGACGGTTTCGCTCTGTAGAAAGGTGATTTCCGATCAACTACGATCCGGGATCACCTCATTAAAGGGACTTACTCGATGTCATCGCTAAGCGCTCAGACCGTTCTTGAACCGGTGTACAACTTCCTCCAGATGGCCTACGGCCCTGAGCTGAAGACCTTGCAGCAGGTGCCGTTCTCATCCAGCGCCGAGAACTGGCTCTTCGAGCGCCTCTCCGGGACTCCGCTAACGATCAAGGAAGCGATCAAGCTGGCGCCGGACAGAAAGAGCGTTCTTTCGATGTTTCTGACTCAGTACGTCATGTTCCTCACGATGTTTAAGGACCTGAAGTTCGCCCCAGACTTCCTGGCAGGTACGTCCGAGACAGTTCTTGGCCTTCAGCTTCTGCAGTACATGGC
>NZ_BQHJ01000037.1 GCF_021603645.1 Pseudomonas pseudonitroreducens
TTCACGGTGGCCAAGGCCATGAAGCTGGACATCCTGGAAGCGATCCGCTCAGCCGTGGACGAGATGGTCGACGGCGGCCAGGACTTCAACACCTTCCGCCGCGAGCTGCAGCCGCTCCTGGTCAAGCAGGGGTGGTGGGGAAAGGCCGACATGCTCGACCCGTTGACTGGCCAGACCCGCGAGGTCCAGCTGGGTAGCCCGCGTCGGCTGCGGGTTATCTACGACACCAACTTGCGCACCGCCAACGCGGCGGGCCAGTGGGACCGCATCCAGCGCACGAAGAAGACTCAGCCATTCCTTCTGTACCAGCTCGGACCGAGCCGGCATCACCGAGCGCAGCACCTGGGCTGGGCGGGCATCCTGCTGCCTGCAGACGATCCCTTCTGGCAGACGCACTTCCCGCCCAACGGCTGGGGCTGCAAGTGCTGGGTACGTCAGGTCAGTCGCCGCGAGGCCGAGCGCCTGCAGGCGAGTGGCAACTACATCACCGAGGCACCCACCGGCAAGCTCCTGGAGTACATCAACAAGCGTACCGGCCAGGTGCTCCAGGTGCCCGAGGGGATCGAGCCTGGCTGGGCCTACAACCCAGGCGCAGTGTCCCGGCTGAAGCAAGCCGAGCAGCTCCTGGAAGAGAAGGAAAAGACGTCCACCGTCTTGGCGAAACCGAAACGGCCTCAGAAATCGCGCAGGCGCGATGATCAGGAATGAGGTGCGGCGGATGTACTCGGGGAAAGGGGTTTGTGCGCCCTGCGCAAATCTAACGCCGCTCTAACGCTATCAGAGGGTAAAGTCGCACCGTTGCAGCTAGGATGGATGCTCAGTTTCTTCGATATGGGGTGGAGCCATGCCTGACAGAGAAAATGAACCTAGCGCCGTGGAGAGAGTTGCTGGGAGCACCGCCATGGCACTTGCCGCAACGGGCATAGCTGCTGTAGCAGGCGGTCCCCTGGCCCCATTCATTCCTGCCGTATCCGGTGTTCTTGCCCAGTTTCTGCCCGTTTTGACCGGAGCCCTCGCGTCGACTCGGCAGGCCGAGCGGGTACAGCGAGCCTTTAGAGACATAAATGCAGAGCTAGAGCAGCAAGCAGAAACCCTGCGAAATATGTCCGACGAGCAGTACAAACTGGTCAACGAAGCCGTTGTCGCAATCCTTCACACGACCGACCCTGCCAAGATCGAATATTTGAAAAGGGCGGTCGCCAATGGACTCCAGATTCCTGATCTAGTCCCCCTTAATTCGGCAGTGCTGTCTAGGGTAGTGCGCGACATCTCAGCTGCAGAAGCTGACTTCTTACTGGCGAACTTTCAGTATCAGTATGTGACGTTTGACCCGCCTCCAGAGAGTCCGCCAGGGACCACCCGTTACGTCGACAGAGAAAGCGAAGACGCAATCATCGTCTCAGGTCTTATGGCCCTCGGCCTACTCGTGCCAGGCCCGTCTACGTGGGACGGTTCTGGACTTCAAGAGTTTGCGAAAGTGACAGTGCATGTGATCAATCTGCTCCGGGCTGAGGGGCAGGCTGCACAGCCACCGGCGCTGTAATCTGCTGAACCCCTTCCTCTAAAAATCCCCCTTCATGTCGCCGACCATGGCGACATGAAAAAGACATCCCCACTCCGTAACGCCCTCGCCACCGCGCTCTGTTTCGAGCTGGGTACTGACGTGCCTGAGT
>NZ_BQHJ01000038.1 GCF_021603645.1 Pseudomonas pseudonitroreducens
CAATGTCATCAACCTAAGCTGCAGCCCTGCCCAAGGCAAGCCCCCCGAAGCAGCCAGCCGCCATGGCCGTCGGGCGATGACCAGGCCTCTGCCGCTCAATCAGGCGGTCTAGCTGGGCTGGCGGTGATGTGATCATCGTCTGTTCCGGCTGTCTAGGCGAGATTTCTCGTTCTCCGGACGAGCCTATGCCGACCGCTTGTGGCCAGCTTTTTTGCACGGAGGTTGGGCGGTGGTGTTTCTTCAGCGCGTCGGTTTGTAGCCCTCACAACCTCGGCTGGCTGCGCGTTTGCGTTGGCGCGCAAAGCTACGGCCTGAGCGTACGGCACTGAGGCTTTTAGCCATCAAGGCCAGCACATTGCTCAGCCCCTGAGCACAGTGCCGCACCAGCAGCTCGACCAGGGTATTTTTGAGCCGTGACACGCCTTGGGTGAAGTTGACTTTCCATCGCAGCTTGCGACCTTTGTGGCGCTGTTCGATGACCGGCTGTAGCAGGTGCTGCATCAACAGCGCCAGGTTCTTCAACAGTTGAGCGGCATGAAAGTCCTGCTTTACAGCGGTCACGCTGCGGCCGCTGAAGTTGTCCAGCGTCAGGGTTTGTTTGAGGCGACGGAAATCGGTTTCGATGCCCCAGCGGCGGTGGTAAAGCTCGGCAAACACCTCAGCGGGAAAGGCTTCTCGATCCAGCAGCGAGGTCAGCAATACTTCGCTTTCGCCGTTGGCCAACTCGACCCGGATCAGTCTCAGCTCGATCTGGCTGGCAGGATCAACGCCAGCCTCGGAGCAGAACAGACGTGCTTCAGGATGGTTGGCCACGAAAAGCTGTGTGTCTTCAACTTGGCCAGAGTGTAGAAACGCTTTGACCTGGGCGTTATAGCCACAGGGCAGGCGCATCAGAAAGTGCCGCTGTTGCTGCGCGAACAGCGCGAATAACCAGTGCCCAGGGTAACCACGGTCAAACAGCGTCAGGCTGTCAGCCGGCAGGTGCTCAAGGTGCAGATGGGCACAGTCGCGCTCGCCGACGGTCAGGGGCACGATCAGGCTATGCAAGGTTTGACCGTCAGCGACTTCGTAGAGTGTGGACAAGCGAGCCATGGGAAAGCCAGAGTGACTGCCAAAGAAGGTCGCCATGGTCGACTCCAGGGGTAAATGCACGGTCGAGCCATCCACCGCGAGCACCCTCAGCCCACGCCACTTCTGACGCAGCCCGAAGCAGTCAATTTGTTGCTGCAGGAGGCGATTGAGACTTTCAAATACCTCGGGGTTGAGCTTTTTGCGCGCTTTGCAGAAGGCCTGCGCAGTGACCATTTGCGTCTCAGTCGACGCCTGATTGAGTACGCGATAGAACTGATCGAGTTCGGTTTGCAGGGCCGTGCGCGGCTGATTGAGCAGGAACAGGACGAGGTTCTTGAAGGTGAGCTGGCGTCGGCGGGTAAAGTCTTGAGGATTCTGGCGGTGGGCGGCGATGAAGGCGGGACAATCGAGCGGGCTGGTTATTTTTTGTACAATTTTCAAGCCAGGGTTTGGCTGGCGGTGTCAAGCGATGCGGTATAGGTAGTCAAAAGGGCTTCTCCCATGCACTGATTTGAGCGCTAATTATATGATATTTATGGATAATTTCCAAAGTTGATGACATTGGG
>NZ_BQHJ01000039.1 GCF_021603645.1 Pseudomonas pseudonitroreducens
AGACGTGCTGCGACATCGCCATGTATCGGATGTCGTCGGACGGTGCCAGCAGCACTGAAGAGAAGCGCAAGCGCTACGAGGATGCGGTGGGCTACCTGCGCCGGGTCGCCGAGGGCAAGGCCTCGCTTGGCCTGGCCACGCCGCCTGACCAGGAAAGCAGCGGCTTTGCCTACTTCGAGGCCGAGCCCAAGCGCTTCGGGAAGCTGCTGTGAGCGGCGCCGCGATCAGCGTCAACCTCCTGGAAGACAAGCGCCTCGCGCGGCGGATTGACCGCCTGGCCGCACTGGACCTGCTGCCGCTCCTGGAGGGCATCGGCGCCGAGGTTGTCAGCCAGACCCAGCGCCGGATCGCCGTGGACAAGGCCAGCCCAACTGGCCAGGCCTGGCCGGAGTGGTCCGCTGAGTACGCCGAAACGCGGCACAGCGGGCAGAGCCTTCTGCAGGGTGAGAACCACCTGCTCAACAGCATGACGTTTCAGACCATGGGCGACAGCGTTCTGGTGGGCAGCCCCCTGGTCTATGCCGCCACCCACCAGTACGGCGATGAGGATCGCGGCATTCCGCAAAGGGAATACCTCGGCCTGGAAGGCGTGGACCTGGACGACGTGATCGGCCTGATCGAGGACTACCTGGAGGAGCTGGCAGATGAGTGAGTTAACAGCCGACCAGGTGCTGGACGGCATCAAGGCCTGGGCAGAGCAGGCGTTCGTGGCCAGCGACCTGAAGGTTGAAACGCAACTGCACGGTGGGCGTTTCGTGCCGGCTGAGCTGGAGCGTTACGCCACGCGGACGATGGCCTGCCGCATTGCCCTGGAGGGGCTCAAGTTCACCCTGAATGGCCAAGGGAAGCTGGTGGCCACCGCCCTGGTGGTAGTCGTCGGCCTGGCCGGCGACCTGGGCAAGGCCGGGAGCCGGGCCGGCAACGTGCTGCGTCTGCTGGCTCCGTTGCAGGCGGCACTCCCTGGAACCAAGCACGACCTGGAACTGATGGACAGCATCGACGCCAAGGATGTGCGCGCAGCGAACCTCTACAACGCCGCGCTGGAAGGCCGCAACTGTGCCGCCTGGGTCCTGGCCTGGCCTGTGAAGTTTCAACACCCCCGAGTCCGATAGGAGGACACATGAAAGTAGAAAAGGCCCCCGCCTCGGCTGGGGAAACCAAACCGGCCGGCGTGAAGGTGAAGATCACCCACGACAATGGGCACCGCCATGCCGGCATCAAGCACCCCAAAGACGCGGTTATCACCGTATCCGAGGCCGATAAAAAGCTGATCGTCG
>NZ_BQHJ01000040.1 GCF_021603645.1 Pseudomonas pseudonitroreducens
ATCACCTGCAGCGACCAGCTGCAGTACCGGGTCGAGAACATGACGGTCGAGCAGATCGACGCCCTGACTGGGGGCTGGTGGACGCCCGACATGTTCGAATCGCCTGACGGTCGTAGCCGTTGGGACTACGCCCAAGAGCGCCTGGAGAGTCGCCCGGTATCCATGGACGTCAGCCCGACCGGCGAGATTCGCGTCACCAGCTGGTACGCGACGGAACCCGCTGCCCGGTTTGGCCCCGGCAGCACGATCTACCAGAGCGCGTCGACCGAGCTGGCCAAGACACAGCAGGCGACCAACCGCGTCGAGTTGGAGATTGAGTACCGCTATTCGCGGTTGTGGCAGCGCGATGACGGCTATGCATGGTCGCACCCCGGCGCGGGCGGTCACGAAGGCATTCAGGGCTTCTGCACCTGGCGGCCGCAGAGTACCGACCTGCCAGACGTGTCGATGATCGAGCAGGCCACCGAGGGCGCCGGACTGACCCTGCTGCCGAATCCTAGCTACTTCAAGCTGCCTCCCAGCAGCGGCGACCCCTGCGGCAATGGCCAGGGCTGGCGGAACGACTTCCCCGACCTGCTGCTGGGCGCTAGCTGGACCGGCTCGCGCCGTTGGGTGCAGTCCGTGACGGAGAAGTACAGCCTTGTCATCGCCTGTCCGAAGGGCCTCGGTCCGACTGGTGGGCAGGTTGTCAGCCGGCAAAGCACTGGCTTTGAAGTGGAAGACAGCAAGACTGACGAGTGGGAAGGCAAGACCATCAGCGGTGCTTCGCAGGGGGTCCAGGACCTGCGTGACGACGCCAGGCGCGATGCCGTGCTGGAGTGCTCGATTCGCCGGGCCGTCACCACGGTCATTGGTGGCCAGCGCGGAACCACCATCAGCTGGCAGGTGCCGACGTCATTGGCCCTAGGCCTTGATCTGATCCACACCCTGGAGCTTACCGACCAGGCCGAGGGCACTGGCAAGGTGCGGCGGATCGTGGATGAGTACGACTTCGACGCAGGGTCAGCGGTAACCACCCTCAGCATCGCGATGATGCGCGGCGGCGGTGAGTCAGACCCGCTGACGGTCCCGGCCAAGCCGGTGGTCGACGCCGCGCCGACCCACATCGGGCATCCGGGCCTGCCTACTCAGTTGGGCATGCGCAACGAAAGCCCGATCTACGACGACGACCTGGACGGCTTC
>NZ_BQHJ01000042.1 GCF_021603645.1 Pseudomonas pseudonitroreducens
CCCCACACGGCGATTTCAGGATCAAGCGGTGTATTCGGGAAGGCCATGATCAGCTCAGCGGCGGCACGCCGACCCACTGGGTCGGACCAGGATCACTGGGAACGACTGTCGCATAAGCCATCGTTGGATCGCCGCCCTCGGCGGCGTACTCAATGCCCTTGAAGGTCAGGCGGATGTCTTGGGTGATGGTGAGCCGCAGGAAGTCTTCGCCGACAGCGGCTGTAACACCTTCCGCCCCCTCGGGCATGGTGATGCCGCCGATGGGAAATGGAAACTTTACGTCCACCCGCGCGGTGACGGAACGGCCGTTGATGGCCAGAACCTCCAGCATCAGGTCTTCACGGATCACTGGCGAATCGGGAAGCTCAACCACCGCCAGGGCCTGCGCCCCTTCCAGGTCAAAGCCCACACTCAGGCTGACCAGGCGCGTCATGCGGTCGACTGCCTGAGTGGCGCTGACGTGGTTGATATCGGCATAGAGCCCTTTCGCGCTGCCCTTGACCAGTACCCAGTCTTCCGGGCGCTCGGCAGCGACCGCAAACCACAGCGAGCCGGTAGGGTTCTCGTCGGCATCCACCATGATGTAGTGCGCGCCAACGGAGGGCGGTGCGGTGCTGGGCCAGGTGGCGCCGGTTACGACGTGCGTGATGTTTGGCATAGGGTCACTCCTGCATGATCAATGTGTTGCCCTGGCTGTCGACCAGGGTATTGCCTGCGCCATCGGTCAGCACCGAGGCTGTTGGATCAGGGCCGGGACCGCCTTGCTCAAGCGCTGCAACACGCTCCGTCAGCGCATTGAGGGCTTGCTGCAATGCGTCGTTGTTCTGTTGCAGTTGGCCCTGGACCTGCTCGGCAGCGTCCAGGCGGGCCAGCACCTGGTTGAGAGCCCCTGCGGTAATGGTGCAGAACACCCGAGCGCCTTGTGCCCAGCTGCTCTCGACGCCCTCAACTGCGCGCACGATGGCGACGACAGAACCTGTGCGCCTGGCCTTCACGACCTCCCAGCTGGACTGCTCTGCGGGGTCGGCGCTGTTAGTCAGCG
>NZ_BQHJ01000043.1 GCF_021603645.1 Pseudomonas pseudonitroreducens
GCAACCAGCGTAGGTGGCACCGGCTACCTCGACCCCGGCCTGTTCGCCCTGGACTACAGCGAACCGCTGGAACTGCTTTGCGTTCAGCCCCGCTCGATGGAGGGGGTTACGCCTATCTTCACTCTGCCGCCCGCAGCGAGCCGCCGCCCGAATGATTCGCCCACCGGCTGGGCAAGGGTAGGAGACACCTGGATCGAAACGTCGCTGCAGCTTGATGGAGACGTGGCTCACCTGGGAGCGGTCGCCGGGGCGGCAGGCTACCGAGTCTTCTGGCTGCCTCGCCTGGTGGTTTTCACTGACGGCATTGCCTCCGAGTTCGACAACGGCACCGGTATGTATGACTGGTCCTTTGAGGCGCAGGAGGTCTGATGCTCAACGTCCTGCCGCTCAACACCAGGCCGCTCAATACGCTTTGGCGACGCGCCGTCGAGCCGGGCGGCCCGGTGATCATCCTGCCCCCGGAACCCATCACCCCAGGCGTCGTTCCGCCAGGCTACGGCTATCGCTGGGACGTCTCGGTGACTATTGGCGGCGTGCAGGTCTCGGCCAGGCTCGCTCAGCGTATGGAGATCGACCGCGAGGAAGGTGCGGCCGGGGTCGCTACCTTCGCCCTGTTCTACCCGGACGGCACCGACGTGCCGCTGGGCCTGGACGGCGAAGAGGTGACCATCGACTTCATCAGCGAAACAGGCGGCGTCACCAAGCAGGAAAGGCGCTTCACCGGCTATGCCATCGAGCCGTCCTGGGACATCGCCAATCGGCTGATGAC
>NZ_BQHJ01000044.1 GCF_021603645.1 Pseudomonas pseudonitroreducens
CGACGATCAGCTTTTTATCGGCCTCGGATACGGTGATAACCGCGTCTTTGGGGTGCTTGATGCCGGCATGGCGGTGCCCATTGTCGTGGGTGATCTTCACCTTCACGCCGGCCGGTTTGGTTTCCCCTGCCGAGGCGGGGGCCTTTTCTACTTTCATGTGTCCTCCTATCGGACTCGGGGGTGTTGAAACTTCACAGGCCAGGCCAGTACCCAGGCGGCGCAGTTGCGGCCTTCCAGCGCGGCGTTGTAGAGGTTCGCGGCACGCACATCCTTGGCGTCGATGCTGTCCATCAGTTCCAGGTCGTGCTTGGTTCCAGGGAGTGCCGCCTGCAGGGGAGCCAGCAGACGCAGCACGTTGCCAGCCCGGCTCCCGGCCTTGCCCAGGTCGCCAGCCAGGCCGACGACCACTACCAGGGCGGTGGCCACCAGCTTCCCTTGGCCATTCAGGTTGAACTTGAGCCCCTCCAGGGCAATGCGGCAGGCCATCGTCCGCGTGGCGTAACGCTCCAGCTCAGCCGGCACGAAACGCCCGCCGTGCAGTTGCGTTTCAACCTTCAGGTCGCTGGCCACGAAGGCGCGTTCTACCCAGGCCTTGACGCCTTCCAGCACCTGTTCGGCGGTCAAATCACTCATCTGCCAATTCCTCCAGGTAGTCCTCGATCAGGCCGATCACGTCGTCCAGGTCCACGCCTTCCAGGCCGAGGTATTCCCTTTGCGGAATGCCGCGATCCTCATCGCCGTACTGGTGGGTGGCGGCATAGACCAGGG
>NZ_BQHJ01000045.1 GCF_021603645.1 Pseudomonas pseudonitroreducens
CACGCCAAGAGCGACAGCGACCTCGCCTGGACCAGCTCCAAGGGCGAAGGCAAGACCGACGAGACGCTGCGCCAGACCCAGATGATCGCCCAGGGCAACATCGCCATCAAAGCGGTGGACGGCCTGAAGATCGACTACAAGCACATCGACCAGAAGAGCGTCAGCCAGGCCATCGATGCGATGGTGCAGGCCGACCCCAACCTCGCCTGGATCAAGGAAGCCGAGGCGCGTGGGGATGTGGATTGGCGGGCGGTGAAGGAGATTCACGACTCGTACAAGTACAGCAACTCGGGGCTGGGTGCCGCGCCGCAACTCATCATTGCCATCGTCGCCTCCTACTTCCTTGGGCCGCTGTATGGCGCCATGGCCAGTAACCTCGCGGTTGGAACCATCAACAATGGTGGTGATATTGGGCAAGGTCTTGAATACGCCACCACATCCGATGCCCTCAAGAGCTATGCGATGGCGGGCGTTGGTGAATACGTCATCTCGCCGAAGCTGGATAGTTATTTCAAGGTCTCCACAGACACCGCCAACCAAGTCACCAAGGGATTCGACCTTAGTACTTGGGCTGGCGAGAAAGGCATCGGTGCCTTTGCGGCCTATAACAGTGCTCAAGCCCTGTCCCAGGCAGTCATGCAGCAAGCAGCGTTCGGCGGCAGCTTCGCCGATAACCTGATGGATGCCTTTAGTACTCAGGCCGGCAACCTGGGTATGGCAGTCGGGTTCAATGGTGTGGGGGATTGGGCGGCGGGGC
>NZ_BQHJ01000046.1 GCF_021603645.1 Pseudomonas pseudonitroreducens
TCAGGCCGTCCACCGCTTTGATGGCGATGTTGCCCTGGGCGATCATCTGGGTCTGGCGCAGCGTCTCGTCGGTCTTGCCTTCGCCCTTGGAGCTGGTCCAGGCGAGGTCGCTGTCGCTCTTGGCGTGGCTTTCCTGGTGCAGGTCCTTGACTGCTTCGAAGGTGACTTCACCGCCGCTGACGATAGCGATGTCGTTGCCCGCGTCGAGCTTGGCGCCCTGGTATTTCTGGTCACCGCCGCTGAGCAGGGTGATGTCGGAGCCGGCGCTGATTTCGCTGCCCACGGCGCGGACATCGGTGACTTCGTCGCGCTGGGTCTTTTTCTTGCCCCAGCTGCCCTTTTCCTCCATGTCGTACAGCGAGTAGTCGCTGTCGTTGGCGGCGAGCAGTTCGATCTTGTCGCCGGCGACCAGGTAGGCCTCGTTGCCGGCGCCGATCTTGCTGCTGACGAGGGTGAGGTTTTCACCCGCGCTGATCAGGACGTCGCCGCCGGCGGTGACTTCGGTGGCCTGCTGGCCGACGTGGTCTTCCTGGGTGGTGACCTTTTTGCCGCCGCCCTTGTACTTGGCGTCGCTGTGTTCTTCGTTGGCGGCGGAGGCGAGGACGACGTCGCGCCCGGCGCTCATGGCGATGTCGCGCGCGGCGTCGATGCGGCTGGCGACGGCGCTGAGGTCGCGGCCGGCGTTCAG
>NZ_BQHJ01000047.1 GCF_021603645.1 Pseudomonas pseudonitroreducens
GTTTCGGCGTAGGGGTGATGAACGCTCCGAACTTCTGGACCACCTCCGAGCGCACACTGACGTTGACCTTCACGGAGTTGGACATTCCCATTCCAGACCAGCCCGTCACGGGGGTGGAGGTCGATGTGCTTGATCGTCGGCCGGATGGCACAGGAGTCATCCTGCGGCTCTATCGCAACTACCAACCTACCTTGTCAGCGCAGGAAACCCTCGCGCTTCTGGAGGTGCGCTTTTCCGGGGCCTTCGACAACCTGGGCGTCAGCCATACCATTCTTGCCAGTGGTAAAGACTGTCGCGGCAGGCTCACCGTTGCAGCCGACCCTGGGGATGATCCGGGGACCATTGTCAGGGGCGGAATCAGCCGCGCGCGCGTAGGGGAATTCCTGTGCGACTACTCTATCGCCTCCGACTACTGGGCTTGGTATGGGGAGTCGGGCGAGGCAGAAGTTCTGCGCTTTACCGCCCGCGCGGTGGGCACCGTTACGCGCACGGCCTCCGTGACAGGGGGCGGCGCTGACATGGTGTTCGTATCTTCCAAGCAGGAGAGCTACGACTACACCTATGAAATCTCTGGCGGCGGCGTTTCTTTGTCGGTGTCCGCTAGTTCCCAGCTATCCAGCGACGCTACAGCTTATGGCGAGAACGGCGAGCGCACAGTGGACAGCGGCACGA
>NZ_BQHJ01000048.1 GCF_021603645.1 Pseudomonas pseudonitroreducens
AGACGTGCTGCGACATCGCCATGTATCGGATGTCGTCGGACGGTGCCAGCAGCACTGAAGAGAAGCGCAAGCGCTACGAGGATGCGGTGGGCTACCTGCGCCGGGTCGCCGAGGGCAAGGCCTCGCTGGGCTTGGCCACGCCGCCTGACCAGGAAAGCAGCGGCTTTGCCTACTTCGAGGCCGAGCCCAAGCGCTTCGGGAAGCTGCTGTGAGCGGCGCGGCGATCAGCGTCAACCTCCTGGAAGACAAGCGCCTCGCTCGGCGGATTGACCGCCTGGCCGAGCTGCCGCTCTTGCCGCTCCTGGAGAGCATCGGTGCCGAGGTCGTCAGCCAGACCCAGCGCCGGATCGCCGTGGACAAGGCCAGCCCAACGGGCCAGGCCTGGCCGGAGTGGTCCGCTGAGTACGCCGAAACGCGGCACAGCGGGCAAAGCCTGCTGCAGGGAGAAAACCACCTGCTCAACAGCATGACGTTTCAGACCATGGGCGACAGCGTTCTGGTGGGAAGCCCCCTGGTCTATGCCGCCACCCACCAGTACGGCGATGAGGATCGCGGCATTCCGCAAAGGGAATACCTCGGCCTGGAAGGCGTGGACCTGGACGACGTGATCGGCCTGATCGAGGACTACCTGG
>NZ_BQHJ01000049.1 GCF_021603645.1 Pseudomonas pseudonitroreducens
GAGACTGCGAAGAAACAGCGCGAAACGGTGGCCAAAGAGTTCGCCGACCTGGCCAAGGACATGCGCACTGCCCCGGCCGGGCAAGCTTCGCTCAGCGATGTCTATTCGCTTCAGTCGAAGGCTCGCCAATCGCTGCAGAAAGGCGATAACGAGGGCGCCCTTCGCCAGGCTCGGGAAGCGGCCAAGGTTCTGCGTGAGCTGAAAGAGGCGGGCGAGAACGGCTACGGGCTGGAAGGCATCGCAGACGAGCTGGGCACCATCGCCAACAAGGCCGCGACCAACATCGAAGGCAATGAGAAAGCCAGGCTCGCAGTCATCAAGGCCGACATGGATGAAATCATCGCCAAGGCCGAGGCGATGAAGCGCGTGAACATCGAGTTCAACGGCGACGAGAAGAGCATCCAGCAGTTGGAGACGCAGGCCCAGGCGCTGGCCGAGCGGCTGAAGAAGTACATGGTCATCCCGATCAACTACGTCGGCGTGGACCCTAACGTCACCAGCAGCGAGAAGGATGCGAAGAAGGTATTCAAGGACCTGCCCGATGGGGTCAACCGCGCGTCGGGTGGCTGGATCGATGGACCTGGTAGTTACACCAGCGACAGCATCCG
>NZ_BQHJ01000050.1 GCF_021603645.1 Pseudomonas pseudonitroreducens
GGGGAAACCAAACCGGCCGGCGTGAAGGTGAAGATCACCCACGACAATGGGCACCGCCATGCCGGCATCAAGCACCCCAAAGACGCGGTTATCACCGTATCCGAGGCCGATAAAAAGCTGATCGTCGAGCACTTCAAGGTCGGCGAAGAAGTGACGGGGGAATAACCCATGGCAGGAGTCAAGGTATTCAAGGGCATTGGCATCGTCTCTGCCCAACGCCTGGGCGTCGAGAACGCACCGATGCGCGACCTGGGCGACGTCGAGCAATTCAAGATTGCCCACCGCACCAGCTCGATCACCTGGAAACAGCATCGCCGCGTGGGTGGCGGCAACCTGGCCAAGCTGGATACCCCTGAGGGTGTGGACCTGACCGTGCAGATGCAGGAATGGACCGAAGAGAACCAGGCCATGGTCACTCAGGGCAAGGTCATCGAGCTGGAGCCGGAGACTGTCACTGGCGAGGCGGTCGTCCTGATTCCGGGCAGCCTGGTGGTGACTGACTTCCCTGGTCCCAAGAGCCTGGTCATCACCAAGACCCAGGGCAGCAC
>NZ_BQHJ01000051.1 GCF_021603645.1 Pseudomonas pseudonitroreducens
ACACCTATGAAATCTCTGGCGGCGGCGTTTCTTTGTCGGTGTCCGCTAGTTCCCAGCTATCCAGCGACGCTACAGCTTATGGCGAGAACGGCGAGCGCACAGTGGACAGCGGCACGATGCGCACGACATTCGGCCAAACGGAGGTGCAGAGCCAGGCGGACAGCAGCGATACACCTGGCGGCATTGACGAGATTGGTTATTTCACAGCGCCAGAAGACGACGCTATCCCCGCCTTGATTCCGGCCATGTATGCCTACCCCTCAGGGGGCTTTCGCAGCGTCCACCCTCTGCTGACCTTCGCGGGGGTTTCCAACCTCGCGGTCGAAGTCCTGCTGCGATACCCGGAGAACGTCACGACCGTCTTTGTCCCGGAGCTGCGGTACTACTCCTCGGCACTGACACCGAGCGGGGTTCACGGCGAGCCATTCAGCTACACAACATCCGAGGGCCAGAGCGCAGGGCTTGACCTGGCGAGCTTCAACCCAGTAACGCATCAGGTTCTGCGCCATCTCGATCAGCCGACCTTCG
>NZ_BQHJ01000052.1 GCF_021603645.1 Pseudomonas pseudonitroreducens
ACATCGACCTCCACCCCCGTGACGGGCTGGTCTGGAATGGGAATGTCCAACTCCGTGAAGGTCAACGTCAGTGTGCGCTCGGAGGTGGTCCAGAAGTTCGGAGCGTTCATCACCCCTACGCCGAAACTCATCCTCAACAGCTGAGTCTCGTTGTCAGAGGTTGCTGTGAGGCCAAAGTCGCCTACCTGACCTTCCAGCAGAATGCGACCTGCGTTGATTGCCTGACCGCCATAGGCATACACGGCGCGTCCACCACGAGCAGCGCGAAGAACAGCGGCATTCCACCACTGTTCGTCCGGGTCGTCTGTCTCTACCAGAGAGACTGGCATCCCCATATCCCAGAGGAACGTCCAATGCGTGACGTTCGTGACCGGAACGGTTCGCCCGCTGGGCAACGCCACCCACCCACCCGAGCCGTTCCAGGTGAGAGGGCCATGCCATGGCCAGCCCCACACGGCGATTTCAGGATCAAGCGGTGTATTCGGGAAGGCCATGATCAGCTCAGCGGCGGCACGCCGACCCACTG
>NZ_BQHJ01000053.1 GCF_021603645.1 Pseudomonas pseudonitroreducens
GACTACGTGAAGAACATGATCACCGGTGCTGCCCAGATGGACGGCGCGATCCTGGTTTGCTCGGCTGCTGACGGCCCCATGCCGCAGACCCGCGAGCACATCCTGCTGTCCCGTCAGGTAGGCGTTCCTTACATCGTCGTGTTCCTGAACAAGGCCGACATGGTTGACGACGCCGAGCTGCTGGAACTGGTCGAAATGGAAGTTCGCGATCTGCTGAACACCTACGACTTCCCGGGCGACGACACTCCGATCGTGATCGGTTCCGCTCTGATGGCTCTGAACGGCCAGGACGACAACGAGATGGGCGTTTCCGCCGTGCGCAAGCTGGTAGAAACCCTGGACTCCTACATTCCTGAGCCGGTTCGTGCAATCGACCAGCCGTTCCTGATGCCGATCGAAGACGTGTTCTCGATCTCCGGTCGTGGCACCGTGGTAACCGGCCGTGTTGAGCGTGGCATCGTCAAGGTCCAGGAAGAAGTGGAAATCGTCGGCATCAAGGCGACCACCAA
>NZ_BQHJ01000054.1 GCF_021603645.1 Pseudomonas pseudonitroreducens
CGAACAACCGAACGACTCCAGCCGACAACAGATGTGCACGCTCATGAAGTTCATTCAAAGTTTTTTGGGGCCTCGCGGCCCCAGGGACACGACATTCGAGGCGGGCAGCTAGTTGGCCGCATGGGGGGGGGTCGGACTGAAAAGCCCTGATTTAGGCTGCGAAGGACGAAAAATTGTTAGCGTAACAATATCGTTAAATATCAATATGTTATGCACTACTAACTGTTAGCGTCATTCAGATACAATGACGGCTGTGTCGTCAGCCGGAGCAACGAGGCCAAGGCCCTCGGCATTGCTATGGGGGAGCCTTTCTTCAAGATACGGGATCTTGTCGAGGAGCAAGGCGTCGTGGCATTCAGCAGCAACTACGCGCTGTATTAAGTTAGGTGGAATGCTTTTGAGCTAGGCTGAATCCGTTGACGCTCAGGGGGCGCCCATGACCACCACCCCATTGCACAAGCAAGTGTTAAGTCGTTATTCCAGTGTACAAGCTTGG
>NZ_BQHJ01000055.1 GCF_021603645.1 Pseudomonas pseudonitroreducens
GGCGCCTGTCGCAAGTTCCCCAGCGGGGCGCACTGGCAGGCCAGCGAAGCCGGGCCGACTACGCCGCGCCCGCAGCGCCAGTTGGCGGGGGCATAGCAAGCCCGCTTACGGAGCCCGATGCCGCCACCCGCGAGTATTTCGATTCCGTGCTCGTCCCCACCACTGACGGCTTGATTTGGGCCCGCTGGAAGAGCCTCAAGAAAATCCACATGGTCGACGCGAACAACGTACCTGTGGCCTTTGAGTTCAAGAACGGGGTGCAGAAATGAGGTTCCTCAATAACTTGGATGCAGTCCTGACGGCCCCTTTGGCACTCGGTGGGCTGCAACTGCCAATCAGTACCGAGGCCGCCGCGCGGCTCACAGCGGGCGTGGACTACCTGCTCACGCTGACTAACAGCGCCGACCCCGCAGAGCAGTCCAGCTGGGAGGTCGTGAAGGCCAGGCGCACAGGTTCTGTCGTCGCCATCGTGCG
>NZ_BQHJ01000056.1 GCF_021603645.1 Pseudomonas pseudonitroreducens
TGGGTTTGTTATCGGCGGACATTGGGCTTTCCTAGTTTGATGCGAGCGATCTTCATGTCCTCTTGCATACGGGAGGCCTCGGCGGGTGTTGCCTCCACGGCATAGGAGCCGCCCCACGGCATTTCCAGGGACATCGGTTGCCTCTCTCCCACCCGATCCAGTGAAGGCATTTGCGGGATGTATGGCACCAGGTCAGCACGACCAGGCAGCTCGCCGGTACGGTTCATATGCTCCAGGTTCATTGCTCCGAGGCGTTGCGCTGCTCGGGCCTGCAGCATGTATTCCCCGCGCGAGGCGTTCACCCGGATGCTGTCGCTGGTGTAACTACCAGGTCCATCGATCCAGCCACCCGACGCGCGGTTGACCCCATCGGGCAGGTCCTTGAATACCTTCTTCGCATCCTTCTCGCTGCTGGTGACGTTAGGGTCCA
>NZ_BQHJ01000057.1 GCF_021603645.1 Pseudomonas pseudonitroreducens
GATAGGTCCTGGTTTGTTTCTGCATAACGTCCTCGGCTGCTCATCAGTACCCAGCTACCACGCTGGGCAGACCGCTCCGGCCAGGCCGGGGCGGTTTCGCTTAGTGGATGGTGGGTTTCCCCTCGGTAGATGGCGCCTGCTCCTGAGCCTCCGCACGGGCGGCCTTGCACTTGTCGCACTGGCAAGTCCCTTTCTCTGCCGCGCTCTTGGTGGCTTTCGGCACGATGTCTTTGGCGACGTGCAGAAGAGCCAATGCGGTGATGGCGGCCGGGCCGTCCTTTCTGCCCGTGCCATCCAGCAGGATGCTCAGGCCGTCGCTTTCCTCGGTGATGGTGATGGTGAACTTGCTCATGAATCCCCCTAGCGCAGGCAGTGAAAGGTGATGTGATAGTCGCGGGCGATCTGGCGCACCCGCTTGGGATGAAGGC
>NZ_BQHJ01000058.1 GCF_021603645.1 Pseudomonas pseudonitroreducens
ACCCTGCACGGCGTGGTCACGCGCTTCCGGCGCTTGTCCGCCTCCCGCGACGAGGCGCGCTATGAACTCACCCTCGAGCCGCACCTGGCCCTGCTCGACAAGGGCCAGCAGTTCCGCATCTACCAGAACCAGAGCGTGCCCGAAGTGGTGGAAAGCATCCTCCGCCGCCACGGCCTGCGCGGGCAGGACTTCCTCATCGACCTCGGCAGCACCTACAAGCAGCACGAGCAACTGCTGCAGTACGGCGAGTCGGACCTTGCCTACATCAAGCGCCTGTGCGCCGAACGCGGCATCTGGTTCAGCTTCAGCATGGATGCGCGCCTGAAGATCGATGTAGTCGAATTCCACGACTCGCCCATGCACTACCAACGGGACCTGAGCTTGCCGCTGCGCCCGCTGAGCGGCCTGGAAA
>NZ_BQHJ01000059.1 GCF_021603645.1 Pseudomonas pseudonitroreducens
ACTTGGCGTCGCTGTGTTCTTCGTTGGCGGCGGAGGCGAGGACGACGTCGCGCCCGGCGCTCATGGCGATGTCGCGCGCGGCGTCGATGCGGCTGGCGACGGCGCTGAGGTCGCGGCCGGCGTTCAGTTCCAGGTTGCCACCCACCTGCACGTCGCTGCCGTGCTGGGTGACGCTGGTGACGTTGCCGGTGACGCGGCGGCTCTGGAAATCGAAGCTGTCGACTTCCTGCGCGGCTTCCAGGCGCAGGTCGCGCCCGGCGGTGAGGCTGGCATTGCCGCCAGCCTGGAGGACGCTGCCGGCACTGATCAGGTCGCGCCCGGCGGTGATCTCCAGGTCGCCGCGGGCTTCGATGCGGGCGGCGTTGTTGGCGATTTCCTTGTGGATGCGGTGGGCGTCGTTGCTGGCGT
>NZ_BQHJ01000060.1 GCF_021603645.1 Pseudomonas pseudonitroreducens
GGCGAGCCTTCGACTGAAGCGAATAGACATCGCTGAGCGAAGCTTGCCCGGCCGGGGCAGTGCGCATGTCCTTGGCCAGGTCGGCGAACTCTTTGGCCACCGTTTCGCGCTGTTTCTTCGCAGTCTCTAGGCGCTTGGCAGCAGCCTCATACATGCGCATTTCAGTGGCCAGCGCGGTCTGGAGCTTGGCCAGGTTATCGGCCCTGATTTTGTTCATGTTGTCGGTGTGGCGCTTCTCGGCCGCTTCCTGGGCCTCGGCTGCTGCAGCCTGGTCAGCTGTCATCTGCTGCAGCGCCTCGCGGTACTCGCGAGCACGCTTGGCCGCTGCCAGGGCCTCATTGCTCACCGGTGCGGTGGGGCCATCGCGCTGCATGTCACGCCGACTGGTCA
>NZ_BQHJ01000061.1 GCF_021603645.1 Pseudomonas pseudonitroreducens
GCTTGGGGCCGCCCTCACCCTAACCCTCTCCCTGAGGGAGAGGGGACCGTCCGGCGCGCGATGCGGGTTCGGCGTTAGCCGGTTGGCGATGGCGCAGGACGAGCATCGACCTCACCGGCCGCTACGAACTGCTCCCTCGCCCCCCCCCAGATGCGGGGCGCGCAGCCAGGGCTGGTGTGAGGGGAAAGTCCGAGAACTGGGTGGATTGCGCGTGGTGGTGGAGTTGCCGCGGCGCGTGGGGTGACGGTCAGCTGAGGCCGGCTTCTGTGGGGGCAGAGTGCGTCCGGCACCGTGCCGTGCGGTTCGCGAGCAAGCTCGCTCCTACAGGGAAACACCAGCGCCAGACTGTAGGAGCGAGCTTGCTCGCGAACCCGCCGTGGCGCCGA
>NZ_BQHJ01000062.1 GCF_021603645.1 Pseudomonas pseudonitroreducens
GGCTCCTGGAGTTTCCGAAGATGAGCATGGCTCTGACTAAGACCATTCCCCTGGGCGAGATCAGCGTGGAAGTGCGCGAGCTGACAGTGGGCGAGATTCGCCACCTGCTCAAGATGATGGCCGAGGGCGACAGCAGCGACGTGATCAGCAGCACGCTCCTGCCAGAGATCAGCCTGACTGAGCTGGCCCTGATGACTGACCTCGATGTCGATCAGTTGGACGACCTGGCACCCAGCCAGCTGCGCAAGGTGTTCGAAGCGACCCGCGAGGTGAACACGGATTTTTTCGTCCTGCGCGAGCGAATCGTGGAGGTGGGGAAACAAGTCCTCGGGAAGCTCTCCGAAGACTCGAACGGAACGCTAGTGC
>NZ_BQHJ01000063.1 GCF_021603645.1 Pseudomonas pseudonitroreducens
ATTGCTTGATTCAACTTGTTAAAGAGCAGTTGGTTAAGGCTTTCGTCTCAACCGAGGCGCGCATTCTACGCTAACCTCATCTTTCGTCAAGCTTTATTTTTCGAAAATTTCTTTTCTACTCAATCGCCTGGCTTCTGAGAGTCTCGACTCTCGTCAGCAGCAAGCACAAATCATGTGCTTACACTAATAGGCAAAGCCCCGGACAGCGAAGCTGACCGGGGCTTTGGGATAGGAGCTTGACGATGACCTACTCTCACATGGAGAAACTCCACACTACCATCGGCGATGCGTCGTTTCACTACTGAGTTCGGGATGGGATCAGGTGGTTCCAACGCTCTATGGTCGTCAAG
>NZ_BQHJ01000064.1 GCF_021603645.1 Pseudomonas pseudonitroreducens
ACTAAGCGAAACCGCCCCGGCCTGGCCGGAGCGGTCTGCCCAGCGTGGTAGCTGGGTACTGATGAGCAGCCGAGGACGTTATGCAGAAACAAACCAGGACCTATCGAGGCGCAGATCATGAGCGCGCCTTTCAAGCTGCACAGTCAATTCCTTCTGATTCGCTGGAGCGAATGGCTAGTGCACTTACTGAGGAAGCATCTGCGGGAATGGCCAGCGATGCTCAGCCATGTACTGCAGAAGCTGAAGGCCAAGAACTGTCTCGGACGTACCTGCCAGGAAGTCTGGGGCGAACTTCAGGTCCTTAAACATCGTGAGGAACATGACGTACTGAGTCAGAAACATCGAAAGAA
>NZ_BQHJ01000065.1 GCF_021603645.1 Pseudomonas pseudonitroreducens
CCTTCGACCTTGAGCACCTGGCCGGGGGCCAGGGCGGCGCTGCTGCTGGCGCCACTCAGGCGAAGCTGGTCGTTGAGGTAGCGCTCGTGGGCCAACTGGGCGTAGAACACGCCGCTTTCGGCATGGCCTTCTTCATCGCCGCGCGCCAGGGGATCGCCGAGGGTCTGGTAGGGCTCGTCGGCGTAATGGTAGGCCTCGCCGTAGGTGGTGCTGGCGCCGCGGGTCAGGTCGGCCTGGCCGTCGAGGTTGGCGCCGGCGTCGCGTGAGTAGTAGGCGCGGGAGCTGACCAGTTGCTGCACGACCTGGTGGCTGGCCTGCAGCTCCCAGACGGCATCCTGGCCGCTGC
>NZ_BQHJ01000066.1 GCF_021603645.1 Pseudomonas pseudonitroreducens
CGTCGACCGAGGTGATGCTGCGCTCGTTGATGACGTCGCCGGTCAGCGCGGTGAGGCTGACGTCGCGGCCGCTGATGATGCCGCCAGCCGCGTTGCGGATGCTGTCGACGGCGAGCAGGTCGAGGCGGTTGCCGGCTTCGATCAGGCCGCTGTTGTTGAGGTTGGCGGCGCTGGCGGCGAGGTCGCCGCTGGCGCGCAGGGTGCCCTGGTTGGTCAGGTTGCCGCCGCTGATCAGGGACAGGTCGTTGCCCATGATCAGGGCGCCGTTGGCCGCCAGGCGGCCGTCGGTCTGG
>NZ_BQHJ01000067.1 GCF_021603645.1 Pseudomonas pseudonitroreducens
CGCCGGCTTCCACGATGGGCTCGATGCGGATCGCCTTGGTGCTGGTGTAGGCGATGGTTGCCGGGGTCGGCTCGGTGATCGCGGTGCTGTCTTCCTTGACGCGGAAGCCAGCGGCCGACACCTCGACGTCGGTGTTCGGCACCGGAGTGCTGCCCTGGGTCTTGGTGATGACCAGGCTCTTGGGACCAGGGAAGTCAGTCACCACCAGGCTGCCCGGAATCAGGACGACCGCCTCGCCAGTGACAGTCTCCGGCTCCAGCTCGATGACCTTGC
>NZ_BQHJ01000070.1 GCF_021603645.1 Pseudomonas pseudonitroreducens
GCTCCGCTCGCGCTTTCGACCAGATCGACAACGCGCCGGAAGAGAAGGCTCGTGGTATCACCATCAACACCTCTCACGTTGAATACGACTCGCCGGTACGCCACTACGCTCACGTAGACTGCCCGGGCCACGCCGACTACGTGAAGAACATGATCACCGGTGCTGCCCAGATGGACGGCGCGATCCTGGTTTGCTCGGCTGCTGACGGCCCCATGCCGCAGACCCGCGAGCACATCCTGCTGTCCCGTCAGGTAGGCGTTC
>NZ_BQHJ01000071.1 GCF_021603645.1 Pseudomonas pseudonitroreducens
CTGCAACGGTGATCCTGCCGCGACAGTCTTTACCACTGGCAAGAATGGTATGGCTGACGCCCAGGTTGTCGAAGGCCCCGGAAAAGCGCACCTCCAGAAGCGCGAGGGTTTCCTGCGCTGACAAGGTTGGTTGGTAGTTGCGATAGAGCCGCAGGATGACTCCTGTGCCATCCGGCCGACGATCAAGTACATCGACCTCCACCCCCGTGACGGGCTGGTCTGGAATGGGAATGTCCAACTCCGTGAAGGTCAACGTCA
>NZ_BQHJ01000072.1 GCF_021603645.1 Pseudomonas pseudonitroreducens
GGCCCCTTGCGGGGCCGGGAAGGTGGAAGGGTTACAGCCAGTCGATGCGGTAGAAGGGCGACTCGCCGACCGGGCGGGAGGTGTCGGCCAGCACTTCGCCTTTGGAGAGCAGCTTGCCGGGGTTCTCGGCGTCGATCAGTGCCAGCTCTTCCGCAGGCGGTGCCTTCCAGCGCCAGATGGTCACGACCACCGGGCGGCCGCTGTCGGCTTCGTTGAGGCCGTCCAGGACGAGCTTGTACTCGGCGCCGGCTTCCACGA
>NZ_BQHJ01000073.1 GCF_021603645.1 Pseudomonas pseudonitroreducens
TGGGCCTGGACGGCGAAGAGGTGACCATCGACTTCATCAGCGAAACAGGCGGCGTCACCAAGCAGGAAAGGCGCTTCACCGGCTATGCCATCGAGCCGTCCTGGGACATCGCCAATCGGCTGATGACAATCACCTGCAGCGACCAGCTGCAGTACCGGGTCGAGAACATGACGGTCGAGCAGATCGACGCCCTGACTGGGGGCTGGTGGACGCCCGACATGTTCGAATCGCCTGACGGTCGTAGCCGTTGGGACT
>NZ_BQHJ01000074.1 GCF_021603645.1 Pseudomonas pseudonitroreducens
GGTTCGCGAGCAAGCTCGCTCCTACAGGGAAACACCAGCGCCAGACTGTAGGAGCGAGCTTGCTCGCGAACCCGCCGTGGCGCCGAACTCATCGGCTGATCGCGGGGGGAGTTCGCTCCTGCGGAATGTACCTGCGCTTGGGGCCGCCCTCACCCTAACCCTCTCCCTGAGGGAGAGGGGACCGTCCGGCGCGCGATGCGGGTTCGGCGTTAGCCGGTTGGCGATGGCGCAGGACGAGCATCGACCTCACCGGCC
>NZ_BQHJ01000075.1 GCF_021603645.1 Pseudomonas pseudonitroreducens
TGGGCCTGGACGGCGAAGAGGTGACCATCGACTTCATCAGCGAAACAGGCGGCGTCACCAAGCAGGAAAGGCGCTTCACCGGCTATGCCATCGAGCCGTCCTGGGACATCGCCAATCGGCTGATGACGATCACCTGCAGCGACCAGCTGCAGTACCGGGTCGAGAACATGACGGTCGAGCAGATCGACGCCCTGACTGGGGGCTGGTGGACGCCCGACATGTTCGAATCGCCTGACGGTCGTAGCCGTTGGGACT
>NZ_BQHJ01000076.1 GCF_021603645.1 Pseudomonas pseudonitroreducens
CTCTGGTGTTCCGGTTGTCACGCCAGTGGCATTGCCGGGTAGCTATGTTCGGAATAGATAACCGCTGAAAGCATCTAAGCGGGAAACTAGCCTCAAGATGAGATCTCACTGGGAACTTGATTCCCCTGAAGGGCCGTCGAAGACTACGACGTTGATAGGTCGGGTGTGTAAGCGCTGTGAGGCGTTGAGCTAACCGATACTAATTGCCCGTGAGGCTTGACCATATAACACCCAAACAATTTGCGTGTTGTACGG
>NZ_BQHJ01000077.1 GCF_021603645.1 Pseudomonas pseudonitroreducens
GCTTGGCCAGAACCTGGCCACGCTCTACGTCTTCACGCTTGGTGCCACGCAGCAGAACGCCGACGTTCTCACCAGCACGACCTTCGTCGAGCAGCTTGCGGAACATTTCAACGCCGGTGCAGGTGGTTTTGGTGGTCGCCTTGATGCCGACGATTTCCACTTCTTCCTGGACCTTGACGATGCCACGCTCAACACGGCCGGTTACCACGGTGCCACGACCGGAGATCGAGAACACGTCTTCGATCGGCATCAGGA
>NZ_BQHJ01000078.1 GCF_021603645.1 Pseudomonas pseudonitroreducens
CCCGCTGACGGTCCCGGCCAAGCCGGTGGTCGACGCCGCGCCGACCCACATCGGGCATCCGGGCCTGCCTACTCAGTTGGGCATGCGCAACGAAAGCCCGATCTACGACGACGACCTGGACGGCTTCTCGGGCAACTACGACAACCGCGACGACGACATCAACCCCAACCTGGAAGAGTTCCCGCGCCGCATGACCATCACCGCCTCGGAGATTCCCGCCGAGCTGCGAGATGAGCGGAAGGTCGCGGTTGCTGG
>NZ_BQHJ01000079.1 GCF_021603645.1 Pseudomonas pseudonitroreducens
CAACCCCAACCTGGAAGAGTTCCCGCGCCGCATGACCATCACCGCCTCGGAGATTCCCGCCGAGCTGCGAGATGAGCGGAAGGTCGCGGTTGCTGGGCTCTACCAGGTCGGCATCCCCAACGACCACATGGTGCTTTGACATGAGTGCAGCAGATGCCCGCCGCGCTAGCGGCAACTCAATGGAGGCCAGCCGCCGCGCCAGCGGTAAGGCCCTTATCGATGACCTTCGCGCTATCCAGGACAGCAACACCCAGG
>NZ_BQHJ01000080.1 GCF_021603645.1 Pseudomonas pseudonitroreducens
GCAGAGTGAAGATAGGCGTAACCCCCTCCATCGAGCGGGGCTGAACGCAAAGCAGTTCCAGCGGTTCGCTGTAGTCCAGGGCGAACAGGCCGGGGTCGAGGTAGCCGGTGCCACCTACGCTGGTTGCAGTGCGCTGCCAGTGCGTTTGCTTGATGCCGGTTCCGCGTGAAAGGCGGAAGGTACTGCTCCCGCCGATGGGCTCATAGCGCTGCCGGATGGTGCCGGAGTGCGGGACGATTTCGATACCGCCAAGCA
>NZ_BQHJ01000081.1 GCF_021603645.1 Pseudomonas pseudonitroreducens
TTTCGCGCTGTTTCTTCGCAGTCTCCAGGCGCTTGGCAGCAGCCTCATACATGCGCATTTCAGTGGCCAGCGCGGTCTGGAGCTTGGCCAGGTTGTCGGTCCTGATTTTGTTCATGTTGTCGGTGTGCCGCTTCTCGGCCGCTTCCTGGGCCTCGGCTGCGGCAGCCTGGTCAGCTGTCATCTGCTGCAGCGCCTCGCGGTACTCGCGAGCACGCTTGGCCGCTGCCAGGGCCTCATTGCTCACCGGTGCGGTGG
>NZ_BQHJ01000082.1 GCF_021603645.1 Pseudomonas pseudonitroreducens
CCTGGGCGATCCGGCCCGCCTGCAGCTCGCGCAGCATGGTTGAGTGGCCGCCGCCCTTGAGCCAGACAAACCCGTCCTTCACGCCTAGGCCACCGGGGCCGACGTTGTAGATGAAGGACAGGAAGGCGGCGATAGTCTTGGCCGGCAGCCGGTCGATGACGTCCTGGGGCACCCAGGCTCCGAACACCTGGGCGGCTTCCTCCAGGCCCTTGCGGGTCAGCGCATCGCACTGGGCGGGCGTGGCCTGGTCGCCAA
>NZ_BQHJ01000083.1 GCF_021603645.1 Pseudomonas pseudonitroreducens
AGGTTAGCGTAGAATGCGCGCCTCGGTTGAGACGAAAGCCTTAACCAACTGCTCTTTAACAAGTTGAATCAAGCAATTCGTGTGGGTGCTTGTGATGTAAGACTGATGATCGACTGATTATCAGCAATGCAAGTAACACTCGTGAATTCGAGAGTTTTAGCTCATTAAATTGAGCATGCGATTGCTGAGCCAAGTTTAGGGTTTTCTCAAAACCCAAGCAGTATTGAACTGAAGAGTTTGATCATGGCTCAGATT
>NZ_BQHJ01000084.1 GCF_021603645.1 Pseudomonas pseudonitroreducens
TAATTGCCCGTGAGGCTTGACCATATAACACCCAAACAATTTGCGTGTTGTACGGTGAAGACGTAACGAACCGAAAGTTCGTGTGAACCGCAAATACCTGTCACATACCCGAATCTGGATGAGCGTGTGCAACTGCCACGAGCGTCCATAAAGAATTGCTTGACGACCATAGAGCGTTGGAACCACCTGATCCCATCCCGAACTCAGTAGTGAAACGACGCATCGCCGATGGTAGTGTGGAGTTTCTCCATGTGA
>NZ_BQHJ01000085.1 GCF_021603645.1 Pseudomonas pseudonitroreducens
CGGTTACGTCGGTGGTACGGAAGTAGAACTGCGGACGGTAGCCCTTGAAGAACGGGGTGTGACGACCACCTTCTTCTTTGGACAGCACGTACACTTCGCACTCGAACTTGGTGTGCGGCTTGATGGTACCCGGCTTGGCCAGAACCTGGCCACGCTCTACGTCTTCACGCTTGGTGCCACGCAGCAGAACGCCGACGTTCTCACCAGCACGACCTTCGTCGAGCAGCTTGCGGAACATTTCAACGCCGGTGCAGG
>NZ_BQHJ01000086.1 GCF_021603645.1 Pseudomonas pseudonitroreducens
CGCGGCATCTGGTTCAGCTTCAGCATGGATGCGCGCCTGAAGATCGATGTAGTCGAATTCCACGACTCGCCCATGCACTACCAACGGGACCTGAGCTTGCCGCTGCGCCCGCTGAGCGGCCTGGAAAGCAGCGGCCAGGATGCCGTCTGGGAGCTGCAGGCCAGCCACCAGGTCGTGCAGCAACTGGTCAGCTCCCGCGCCTACTACTCACGCGACGCCGGCGCCAACCTCGACGGCCAGGCCGACCTGACCCG
>NZ_BQHJ01000087.1 GCF_021603645.1 Pseudomonas pseudonitroreducens
GTGCGCTGCCAGTGCGTTTGCTTGATGCCGGTTCCGCGTGAAAGGCGGAAGGTACTGCTCCCGCCGATGGGCTCATAGCGCTGCCGGATGGTGCCGGAGTGCGGGACGATTTCGATACCGCCAAGCACCAGCGGCGTGGGTTTGTTATCGGCGGACATTGGGCTTTCCTAGTTTGATGCGAGCGATCTTCATGTCCTCTTGCATACGGGAGGCCTCGGCGGGTGTTGCCTCCACGGCATAGGAG
>NZ_BQHJ01000088.1 GCF_021603645.1 Pseudomonas pseudonitroreducens
CGCGCCTCGGTTGAGACGAAAGCCTTAACCAACTGCTCTTTAACAAGTTGAATCAAGCAATTCGTGTGGGTGCTTGTGATGTAAGACTGATGATCGACTGATTATCAGCAACGCAAGTAACACTCGTGAATTCGAGAGTTTTAGCTCATTAAATTGAGCATGCGATTGCTGAGCCAAGTTTAGGGTTTTCTCAAAACCCAAGCAGTATTGAACTGAAGAGTTTGATCATGGCTCAGATT
>NZ_BQHJ01000089.1 GCF_021603645.1 Pseudomonas pseudonitroreducens
CATCCGCCTCTGCCTGCTGGGCTCTGCGGGCTTCTGCCTCGGCGTATTTGCGTTGCTGCAGCTCCAGGACGGCCTTGCCCTCGGCCTGAGCCGTGGCGTACCCCTGAGTCCGCGCGATGGACTGCATGGCCTCCATTCCGGAAACGACCAGGCCAATGATGATCAGGACAGCAGCTACGCCGGAAAGTCGTTGAACCCAGGTCACAGGTCGGCCTCGCACAGTTCGCGCTCGGCCG
>NZ_BQHJ01000090.1 GCF_021603645.1 Pseudomonas pseudonitroreducens
GCAGAGTGAAGATAGGCGTAACCCCCTCCATCGAGCGGGGCTGAACGCAAAGCAGTTCCAGCGGTTCGCTGTAGTCCAGGGCGAACAGGCCGGGGTCGAGGTAGCCGGTGCCACCTACGCTGGTTGCGGTGCGCTGCCAGTGCGTTTGCTTGATGCCGGTTCCGCGTGAAAGGCGGAAGGTACTGCTCCCGCCGATGGGCTCATAGCGCTGCCGGATGGTGCCGGAGTGCGGGA
>NZ_BQHJ01000091.1 GCF_021603645.1 Pseudomonas pseudonitroreducens
GGCCGGTGAGGTCGATGCTCGTCCTGCGCCATCGCCAACCGGCTAACGCCGAACCCGCATCGCGCGCCGGACGGTCCCCTCTCCCTCAGGGAGAGGGTTAGGGTGAGGGCGGCCCCAAGCGCAGGTATATTCCGCAGGAGCGAACTCCCCCCGCGATCAGCCGATGAGTTCGGCGCCACGGCGGGTTCGCGAGCAAGCTCGCTCCTACAGTCTGGCGCTGGTGTTT
>NZ_BQHJ01000092.1 GCF_021603645.1 Pseudomonas pseudonitroreducens
TTCACGGTGGCCAAGGCCATGAAGCTGGACATCCTGGAAGCGATCCGCTCAGCCGTGGACGAGATGGTCGACGGCGGCCAGGACTTCAACACCTTCCGCCGCGAGCTGCAGCCGCTCCTGGTCAAGCTCGGTTGGTGGGGCAAGGCCGACATGCTCGATCCGCTGACCGGGCAGACCCGCGAGGTCCAGCTGGGGAGCCCGCGCCGGCTCCGGGTCATCT